>NZ_JAKFFS010000011.1 GCF_021502725.1 Dyadobacter sp. CY345
GTAACGAGTTCATTGACATATTGAGAAGCAAAAGAGAATAAGATAATAAACGCGCAAGCGAATTAAGGGCGCATGGAGGATACCTAGGCTCTCAGAGGCGATGAAGGACGTGATAAGCTGCGATAAGCTACGGGGATCAGCACATATGATTTGATCCGTAGATTTCCGAATGGGGCAACCCAGTACCATGAAGTGGTATTACCCTACGGGGGGCGAACGCGGGGAACTGAAACATCTAAGTACCCGCAGGAGAAGAAAATAATAATGATTGCGCAAGTAGTGGCGAGCGAACGCGCAGGAGCCCAAACCGGCCTGGTTACGGCCAGACCGGGGTTGTAGGACTCACCAAGTGGGCATTGATTGAACTGGAATGGCGTGGGAAAGCCAACCGTAGAAGGTGAGAGTCCTGTACAGGTAAGAGAGATGTCTGAGTGAGTATCCTGAGTAGGTGGGGACCGGAGAAATCCCCTTCGAATCCGGCGGCACCATCCGCCAAGGCTAAATACTCCTGAGAGACCGATAGTGAACGAGTACCGTGAGGGAAAGGTGAAAAGTACCGCGAGCAGCGGGGTGAAATAGAACTTGAAACCATGCGCTTACAAGCGGACGGAGCCTTCGGGTGACGTCGTGCCTTTTGCATAATGAGCCTACGAGTTACGGTCACTGGCGAGGTTAATTCATTGAAATGAAGGAGCCGAAGCGAAAGCGAGTCTGAAATGGGCGATTAGTCAGTGGCTGTAGACGCGAAACTTGGTGATCTACCCTTGGTCAGGTTGAAGCGCTGGTAACACATCGTGGAGGACCGAACCGGTAAACGTTGAAAAGTTTTCGGATGAACTGAGGGTAGGGGTGAAAGGCCAATCAAACTGAGAAATAGCTCGTACTCCCCGAAATGTTTTTAGGAACAGCGTCGTGGTTGAGTCATGGTCAGGTAGAGCTACTGATAGGGCTAGGGGGAGTCAAATCCTACCAAACTCTGACAAACTCCGAATGGGCTATGATATACACGGCAGTGAGGGCTGGGGTGCTAAGGTCCCAGTCCGAGAGGGGAACAACCCAGAGCATCAGCTAAGGTCCCAAAATATATGCTAAGTTGAACTAAGGGGGTCCGACTGCAGAGACAGCCAGGATGTTAGCTTGGAAGCAGCTATACATTTAAAGAGTGCGTAACAGCTCACTGGTCGAGCGGGGCGGGCATCGATAATAAACGGGCATCAAGCATATTACCGAAGCTATGCGATAGTAATTTATTACGATCGGTAGGGGAGCATTCTCACAGGGGTGAAGGTTTGGCGTAAGCCGGGCTGGACTGGTGAGAAAAGCAAATGTAGGCATAAGTAACGATAATGCGGATGAGAAATCCGCACACCGAAAGACTAAGGATTCCTCCGCTATGCTAATCAACGGAGGGTTAGGCGGGGCCTAAGGTATAGCCGAAGGGCGATTACCGATGGACAGCAGGTTAATATTCCTGCCCCTGCGTTCAGTGTGAAGAAATGACGGAGCAGTGTGGTATGTACGTACTGACGGAATAGTGCGTTGAGCAGAGCCTACGGGCGAAGCGAACATGCGAAACAGCTTCCAAGAAAAGTTTCTGAAACATCAGCTGAATGCAGCCCGTACCGTAAACCGACACAGGTAGTCGAGAAGAATATTCTAAGGTGCTCGAGTGAATCACGGCTAAGGAACTCGGCAAATTAACCCTGTAACTTCGGGAGAAGGGGAGCCTCCTCGCAAGAGAGGCCGCAGAGAAATGGCCCAGGCGACTGTTTAGCAAAAACACAGGGCTCTGCCAAAACGCAAGTTGACGTATAGGGCCTGACACCTGCCCGGTGCTGGAAGGTTAAGAGGGGATGTCAGCCGCAAGGTAAAGCATTGAATCGAAGCCCCAGTAAACGGCGGCCGTAACTATAACGGTCCTAAGGTAGCGAAATTCCTTGTCGGGTAAGTTCCGACCTGCACGAATGGTGTAACGATCTGGGCACTGTCTCGGCCGTGAGCTCGGTGAAATTGTAGTAGCGGTGAAGATGCCGCTTACCCGCCACGGGACGGAAAGACCCCGTGCACCTTTACTATAGCTTTGCATTGTTTTCGGGTCAGGGATGTGTAGGATAGGTGGGAGGCTTTGAAGCGGTGTCGCCAGGCATCGTGGAGCCAACGTTGAAATACCACCCTTCGCTGGCCTGGGATCTAACTGCTCAAAGAGCAGGACCGTGCATGGTGGGTAGTTTGACTGGGGTGGTCGCCTCCAAAAGTGTAACGGAGGCTTCCAAAGGTCTGCTCAACACGCTTGGTAACCGTGTGTGGAGTGCAATAGTACAAGCAGGCTTGACTGTGAGACCGACGGGTCGAGCAGGTGGGAAACCAGGGTATAGTGATCCGGTGGTTCTGTATGGAAGGGCCATCGCTCAAAGGATAAAAGGTACGCCGGGGATAACAGGCTGATCTCCCCCAAGAGCTCACATCGACGGGGAGGTTTGGCACCTCGATGTCGGCTCGTCACATCCTGGGGCTGGAGAAGGTCCCAAGGGTTGAGCTGTTCGCTCATTAAAGTGGCACGCGAGCTGGGTTCAGAACGTCGTGAGACAGTTCGGTCCCTATCTGTGGTGGGCGTAGGAAGATTGACGGGGGCTGCCCTTAGTACGAGAGGACCGGGGTGGACCCACCGCTGGTGAATCGGTTGTCCCGCCAGGGGCATGGCCGAGTAGCTATGTGGGGAATAGATAAGCGCTGAAAGCATCTAAGTGCGAAACTAGCCCGAAGATGAATCTTCCACACAAGGGTCGTTGTAGACTACGACGTTGATAGGCTGCAGGTGTACGTGTAGAAATACATTCAGCTGAGCAGTACTAATTACCCAA
>NZ_JAKFFS010000012.1 GCF_021502725.1 Dyadobacter sp. CY345
ACCCGTTGGGTGAAATGAATTAGCGAAAATAGAAGGATGCATATTGGGTTAATATACTGAATTTCAGTATATTAAAGTCGCCAAACCAATCCCAATATGCATGTCAAAAATAGTAAAAAATTATACAAAAATCCTTAGAACTATTGAGTCGCTAAACATTTCGGTAGATATAAAAAAGGCAGGAAGGAAACCTAAAATGACTGACTTTCAGGTAGTTGCTTTGAGTTTAACAGCGGAGTATATGTCTTTGGATAGTGAAAACTTGTTATTTCAGATGATCCCCAGAGATTCGATTACTAATCTTCTCGAAAGAAGCCAGTTTAACAAACGCAGGCGAAAATTATTTTCTTTGACCGAACGTATCAGGACTGCATTGAGCCATAGTTTCTTGGAATTTGAAGACTATTTTGTCGTTGATTCTATGCCTTTGGAAATATGTAAAATGGCTAGACATAAAAGAGCTAAAATATGTAAAGAGACTTTTGAAACAGCGCCGGAGAAAGGTTACTGCGCATCTCAAAATATCTGGTTCTATGGATATAAATTGCACGGGATATGCTCAATGACTGGTGTTTTTGGCCCTATCGAAATTACTAAGGCCAATGTTCATGATATCGCGTATTTAAAGGAAGTAAAATCTCAACTAACTGATATTGTTTTACTTGGAGATCGTGGATATATATCAAATCAACAACAACTGGACCTTTTTGAATCCGTAAATATTCGATTGGAGACGCCAATGAGGTCTAATCAAAAAAACTACAAAAAGCAAGCTTTTGTTTTTAGAAAAACCAGAAAACGCATAGAAACACTTTTTTCACAACTTTGCGACCAGTTTATGATTAGACGAAACTACGCAAAAAGCTTTGATGGTTTTAAAACGAGAATTTTGGCTAAAATAACAGCTCTAACCTCGATTCAATACATCAACAAATTCGTGTATCAAAGAAATATCAACAATATTAAAATTCAGATTACATAATTTCACCCAACGAGTTA
>NZ_JAKFFS010000013.1 GCF_021502725.1 Dyadobacter sp. CY345
GGGAGTCGGGGAGACCTGAAGCGGTAGGTTAAAGACACCGTTAGGGTAAAATCGGCGACTGGGGCTAAGTCGTAACAAGGTAGCCGTACCGGAAGGTGCGGCTGGAACACCTCCTTTCTGGAGACGAGAAACTCTGCTTTTAGTTTATCTTTATCATATATTTTTAAATGTAGGGGCTTGTAGCTCAGGTGGTTAGAGCGCTACACTGATAATGTAGAGGTCCGTGGTTCGAGTCCACGCAGGCCCACTAAATTTAAAAAACATTGGATTTGTATTAGGATAAGTAATTTAATTACTCTACTTTTGCACTCCGAAAAAAACAAAAAATACTTGGGGGATTAGCTCAGCTGGCTAGAGCACCTGCCTTGCACGCAGGGGGTCAACGGTTCGAATCCGTTATTCTCCACATTACCACACATCGGTGCGGTAACGAGTTCATTGACATATTGAGAAGCAAAAGAGAATAAGATAATAAACGCGCAAGCGAATTAAGGGCGCATGGAGGATACCTAGGCTCTCAGAGGCGATGAAGGACGTGATAAGCTGCGATAAG
>NZ_JAKFFS010000001.1 GCF_021502725.1 Dyadobacter sp. CY345
AAGCATCTAAGTGCGAAACTAGCCCGAAGATGAATCTTCCACACAAGGGTCGTTGTAGACTACGACGTTGATAGGCTGCAGGTGTACGTGTAGAAATACATTCAGCTGAGCAGTACTAATTACCCAACAGCTTGCACAACTTTTTTCTCATTCTCTTTTGCTTCCAATATGACATGAAATTCAATGTCGAATGATATAATGAGTGAATGATAGAATACATTCAAAATTCACTCATTCAAAATTCAACCATTGTACACTCACAAAGATCTTGTTGGTGACTATTGGCCTGGTGTTCACCTCTTCCCATCCCGAACAGAGAAGTTAAGCCCGGAACCGCCGATGATACTTGGGTCAAACCTGGTAAAGTAGGTAGTCGCCACAATACTATTAAAACTAATCCCATCTTCACAAGAGATGGGATTTTTCGTTTATCGCCACCGCCTAAGGGACGCGCAGTCACAGGCTTCGCGGACTGGCTACGTTCATTGCCTAAGCGCCGGGATTCCACTCTGATTTTACCTCTTTTGCGACTCTGAGTTTAGTAGGAATGGTACAGCTGGTTTTGAAACATCCATCTTATTAAATATTCATGGTAATTTAAATACCCCAAGCCGAAACAACTATACTTCGTGAGCCACCAAAATCCCGATGCTCGCACAGATATATCCCCTGCCATGTTCCCAACGCTAACCGTCCATTTTGAATTGGAATTATGACTGAGCTGCCCAGAAGAGAAGCTTTTAAATGAGCTGGCATATCGTCAGAACCTTCATAATCGTGCTGGTAATCCGTATCATTTTCCTTAACGGTTTTATTGAAGAACATTTCAAAGTCTTCTCTAACCGTAGGATCTGCGTTTTCGTTGATAGTCAGTGAAGCAGAGGTGTGCTGAATAAAAACCTGAAGCATGCCCATTTTTATTTCATTGATCCCCGGCATTGCCTGAATAATTTCCCTCGTAATCAAATGAAAACCTCTTCTTTTCTCTTTTAAAGCAATAATCTCCTGGAACATTTTCATACCTTCTGATGCTTGCAACTTTATTGTTAAGTAATTCTTTAATTACGATTACAGGTCATTTACAAAAGAGTAAGTCTCTTTGCTACTTTTTGTACCTGAAATTAAAATTTTATAATTACTGAGGTATCCTTAACGTGTCCCGATCTCAATTTAATCAAAGCAGGCCTAAATAATTGATACAGTAATTTTATTTGTGTTTCATTTATCCATGTTCGATCACCATTGCTTTAAGCAGGGCAATTTAGTAAAGTTGTTAGAAGCACAGTGATATAATCTAACTTTTTATAACACAAAACGGGATTCCAGATTTTAATTTCCGAAATCCCGTTTTTGATATAAAAAAATATTATATACCCTTCACAATCTTCCTGAAAGCACGATCATTTCCTTGTTTGATTTCAAGAATATAAATGCCTGTTGGTAAGGTTGAAATGTCGATTTTCTCTAACTCAGAGGCACTTCCAGTCTGAATATGTACTTTCTTATGAAGCCTCCCAACTCCGGCATCAAATAAATTGATTTCGATCGGAACGTTGTTCTTATTTTTCATATTCACTGTAATATGGTTTACCGTTGGATTTGGATAAACGGTCACAGAATTGTGTAAACTGAAAGGCTTTTTTTCCGTAGCAAGGGGATTTACCGACAAGGCGGAATCAACAGCGGCTTGTCTGGCATTTGAGACCGATGATGGCATAATAAAAGTTGGCGTTTCCGTAGCAGAAATGGATAAATTTCCACCTAAGGCTTCGACTTCTTCCATATCCATATTATCGCTTCCAGCTTTTGGACGGTAAACTTTGGCACCATTAAAATCACCAATATTTAATGTATAATTCGCAGTTCTGCCTTTTTCATCAGGAACCGTCAAAATGTAGAGCGATTTTCCATTTAGTTCATAACGGTCAACAATGGGGTCCTGATTCGTTGTTTCTCTATAAGCATACTCGCCGAACAGTTTGTTCACCTGATGAAAATAATCAGCAGCGGGCCGGCGGGACAGATCTCCATTGATAAGTCCGGAAGTGCCAAACATTCCTCCTGAGTTATTGTCATCATACATTTGATAAAAGAATACCTTAGAAATACCATGACGAGCTGAAAATAAAGAAGTTCTCAAGATCCAGTCACCTTGCGTTTCCATAGCTGTTTTATTCCCAATCGGAATTGCTTTTAACGGGCTACTCTGATGCACGTCATAACCTGCCTCTGTGATCCAAACAGGCATATCTTGCGAGACGTCATGGGAAACCTCTACAAATTTATCAAGGATCGTGTTGGCATTGGTTACTTCCGGCGCCGCGCCACGTGTGGAAGTTCCACTTTGGGAAGATGACGCGTCGTCAGTATATAAATGGAAGTTTACAATATCCCAGCATAAGTTGACCGATCCATCCGCCTTGTATCCGCGGAATTGTTTACACCAGTCTACCATTCCTTTTACATAATCTGAACCTGTTACCAGCCCTGCAATAACGACTTTCATATTTGGATCAGCATTTTTTACACCAACAGCCGTACCCATCGTATTTTTGTGCCCATCATAAAATGCCGATAGGTTTGCGGCATATTCTCTCGCAGTTTGATATCCTTTACGACCCTTCCACCATTTATCCCGCTCGTTGTCACACTCGATATATTTAATCAGGTTCAAACCTATTTTGACAGAATTAGGCGTATCTCCAAACCAACGAGGCGTTGTGTGAACACTCAGCAAAGCAGGATCCACGTTCGTATTGCTTCCATATCGCGCTGCGTATTGAAATGCAATTTTTGCCTGTTCGATATAGGATAAAGGGTCTGCAAAATCTTTCCCAAATCTAACTGGTACGTTTTCGTTGTCTTGCTGGTCAGCAGGATATGTTTCTTTCATCCATCCCGGAATCGTTTTCAAATCAGCCAAAACTTCGATGTTGGCAGCTTTACAACGTTCGTAAATGGCGTCGTAATTCCAACCACCGCTAAGCGTAGGATTATATGAAAACACTCCTTCCGATGGTTCAAGTTTTTCCCAGTCCATGTAATGTCTTATGCCGGTAAAACTTTTGGCGACATTCATTTTGTCCTCGTTAATCTGCCATGGACTATTGCCATCTTCAAAATTCCATTCATAGGCATTTACACCGAACATATCCCGAAGTCTGATATTTTTTGCTGGGATTGGCGTAACAGGTTTTGTTCCGCCCGAATGAGATCCATACAATTCAATTTCAGTTGGTAATCCGCTTTTAATGTTGATAACCAGGTAACGGATATTGGAAACAGGATGATCCAAATTAAACTGGGCATTCCCAGAGAGATTTCTATCCGGATACGGCCCTACCCAGCCATTGTAAACCTGCCCTGTGAAAGTAGCAACAGGAATACGTTCCCATTGATCTGTAATCACAGACAAGGTCATTGGATTTTCCTGGAAATTGCCTGTGAAGTCGAAAAATTTCAGACTTTCCAACGTTATTTGCTCTCCATCCAACAAGGGATAGTAGGCATCCCATGAACTTAATGCCAAACCCCATCCAAGCTGAACCTCTGTTTGGGTATCGCCGTCAAAAAGGCCGTCCATACCTCTGGCAGTATTATTCAACTGATACCAACGTTTTGGATCCAAAGTAATCTTTTCTCCTTTTAAAGGTACATCAGGTGCAGAAGCAGGTTGAATTACCTGGTTTCTTGTCACATTTCCAGCAGCCAGAAAGTTGGTGCTTTCAGCCTGTGAAGCTGAAATAGTTACCGTGCCTTCCGTATGAATGGTGGCTTTCCAACTCCCTGATTCATTAGATACTGAAACGATTGCCGGATTTGAAGAAGTGAAAATGATCGGTGTTTCGTTATTTGTACTATTTGCCACAAGATCGAAGACCCCTGATCCAGCATTTCTTGGAGGAAGTTCTGCGAATGTGATTACAGACTGTGTTTTTTCCGGCGCAGATTCATCTGTTGAAACTTCAAACCAGTTGAAATTAAAAGCACCTTTATTTGCATAAATTCTCAGGATCTGGCTTCCGGCATTTAAGTTTGCAGTTGTACTAAGCGTAATATAAGATTCCCATCCGCCGGTACGCGGCACATTTACGTGACCTAATACACTTCCTAGAGAATTTTTTATTTCGATTAGCCCATCGCCGTAACTATTCGCAACCCGAAAGTTGAAAGCATAAGTGCCAGAAGAAGTTACGTTGACATTATAATCCATAAAATCTCCATCGTCAATATAACTCACATTTTTTCCACCGCCGATATCCCCGGTATCATCTGTTCTGATATCGCTGGATAGGTCATAATTTTCTGCTTCGATTTTTCCAGGCAGAGGTTTTGAACTTACCGATTCAAACCAGTTCAGGCTAAAAATTCCCTTTTTTGCATATACGCGGATTACCTGATCTCCCGCTGGCAAAGATGCGGTTAAATAGGACGTGCCCCAGCCTTGCATCCCTCCCGTACGCGGAAGGTTATTGATAGTTCCTAAAACAGTTCCATCAGCGGCGCGAAGTTCAAGTGACGCATCATCACTAAATCCATTTGCAATCCGGAATTTGAAAGAGTAAATCCCAGCTGTTGCTACTTTTACATTATAATCCACCCAGCCATTGTCGCTGATCCAGCCAACATCCAGTCCTCCGTCTGCATCAGCAGTTTGTTCTGTTCCTGCTCCACTTGTTGCAGAAAAATCTTCTGCTTCGATTTTTCCTGGAATAAGATTGGCCTTTTTAATATCCAGCCAATTAAAATTGAAGGATCCACGATTTGCATAAATCCGAATAACCTGACTTCCTTCTGTCAAGGAAGCCGTTGTGCTTACATTAATATACGTTTGCCATCCACCGGTGCGAGGTATGTCGACACTGCCAAGGACAGCTTCGGTAGCATTTTTTATCTGGATGTTGCCATCTCCCCAGCTGTTGGCAACTCGAAAATTGAAGGTGTAATTTCCGGCAGAAGTCACGTTGACATTGTAATCCATGTAATCGGCATCATCGATATAGCTGACATTTTTTGCGCCGTCCGCATCTCCGGTATCTTCTGTTCTTACGTCGCTAGACACGTCAAAATCCTCTGCCTCAATCCTGCCCGGTATAGATTTAGAGCCTTTTGCTTCAAACCAATTTAAGCTGAAAACTCCTTTTTTTGCAAAAACACGTAACGTTTGCGTGCCTGCTGGTAACAATGCAGTCAGGCTGGCTTGTCCCCAACCTTGCATACCGCCTGTTCTTGGAAGATTGTTTATTTCGCCTAATACTGTTCCATCTGATGATTTCAAAGAAAGCGAAGCGTCGTCACTGAATCCGTTTGCAACACGAAACTTGAAAGTATAAATTCCGGCTGTTAATACTTTTACTTCATAATCCATCCAGCTATTATCACCGATCCAGCCGATATCCAGTCCACCGCCGGCATCTTCAGTATTTTCTGTATTCGCGTTATATATTTCAGAATAGGCTTCGGCCTCAATTTTTCCCGGAATGAGGTTTTCCTGAATAGCTTCAAACCAGTTAAAATTAAATAGACCACTTTTAGCAAAAACTCTGATGGTTTGAACACCAACAGGCAGTACCGCTTGTGTGCTGATGGTAATGTAGTTTTGCCAGCCGCCTGTTTGTGGAATATTTACCTGTCCAAGCACTTCGCCAGCGACATTCCTAAGTTCTAAAATTCCGTATCCATAACTGTTGGCAACACGGAAATTGAAGGTATATGCGCCAGCTCTGGTAACGTCAACTTGATAATCCATCCAGTCGCCGTCTTCGATATAACCAACGTTTTGTCCGCCGCCGGTATCTCCGGATGTTTCAACTACCACTCCATTCATTTGTGTAAAGCTCTCTGCTTCCAGCCTGCCTGGGAATGAGGAGATTGTCTGAGCAAAACTCAGAGATGCAGCAAAAATAAGTATTACGCAGAGCAGAAGTTTTTTCATAGATGATCTGTTTAATTTTTTTTCTAAGAGACTCTTATTTTTGAATTTTTGTAGACAATATTACGTATTTGTAGAAAGAATTCGCTATGTCGAGTAAAATAAATGCATGATTTAATTCATCAAACGGCATGTGACGAAACCAGACGCTTTTAGGATTTATACTTGGAGATCAAAACCTGAGATTTTATTATTTTCAGACAAGCGTTTGCAAATAATTGGCAGTCTTTATTACCAGTATTTGACGCTATTATATGTCCGTATGCGGATCAAATGTATAGGAATTTACAGCCATAATTTTTGCCGCAGAAAGGTTATCTTTGTAAAAAATTTTGAAATTGAATTAACTATGCTATTTAAACAAAAACACCTCGAAGGAATTAAGGCAGGCACTATTTCAGTAGCGTTCCGTAAGTGGAAAAAGCTGACTGCAAACGCTGGAAGCCTGATAAAAACCAGCGTTGGTGTGATTAAAATTATTTCAGTTAAGGATATATCTTTAAATGAAATCACTGATACTGAGGCAAAAAAAGCTGGCTTTGCTACCGCGCAAGCTCTGATAAATCTTTTAGAAAGTCAGAAGGAAGGATTGATTTATAAAATTGAAGTTGCATTTGATTCTGAAGACCCTCGAATTGAACTTAGAGAAAATGTAACACTGGAAGAGGAAGAATTTGAAACGCTTAAAGCGACGCTTGAGAATCTGGACAAATTCAGCAAAGTGGGTAAATGGACCACCAAAACGTTGCAGGTCATTCAGGAAAATCCAAAGATGAAGGCAGCTGATCTTGCCGTTAAAGCGAAGAAAGAAAAAGAATGGCTCAAATTAAACATCAGGAAACTAAAAGGACTTGGACTCACGATTAGTCATGAGCCTGGTTACACATTGTCGCCAAGAGGTGAAGAATATTTGAGATTAATAAGCCAATAATTGTGAAGCCGGATTTTGTTCGGCTTTTTACATTTATATGAATAAACGTAATTGAGTTTCTTTTAATCTGATTTTAATTTGGAATGGTTATTTTAAGTATCAAATCATAAATGGTTCTGATAACTTAATTAAACATGTCAGGGTATGAATAATGACGGACCGATAATAGTCATTGAGGATGATTTGGAAGACCAGTTTTTAATAGGAGAAACATTTAAGAATTTAGCATACACGAATCCGGTTTTGTTTTTTGAGGATGGTGTGAAGGCACTTAATTATTTAAATGAAACTGATGCAAAGCCGTTATTGATTTTGTCGGATATTAATCTGCCGAGGATTAATGGTATGGAAGTGCGGGATCAGGTGAAGCAAAACGATCAAATTGATGTGAAGTGTATACCTTATTTGTTTTTTACAACTTCCCCAAATCATAAAATAGTAGTTGATGCATACTGTTCTTCGGTGCAGGGTTTTTTCCAAAAGCCGGCTTCTTTTCAGGATTTTGAGAAGACAATACAAATCATTGTAGATTACTGGAAAGTTTGTATCCGACCAGACGAATGTTAATCAATCAGCGCACTATGAAAACATTAAGTTCCAGAATTGAAATTATCCAAGGCGACATCACAAAGCTTGATGTGGACGCAATTGTTAATGCGGCCAACTCGTCGCTCCTGGGTGGAGGAGGCGTGGATGGAGCCATTCATAGGGCAGGCGGCTCAGAAATTTTGGAGGCTTGTAAGAAAATTGTCTCCGAACAGGGCGGCTGCCAGACTGGTGAAGCGGTTATTACCTCAGCCGGAAACCTGCTATCAAAGTTTGTTATCCATACCGTGGGGCCCGTGTGGCATGGAGGAAAAAATGGCGAACATGATAAGCTGGCTTCCTGTTATATCAATTCACTACAACTGGCGGTCATAAACGATTGCAAGTCAATCGCTTTTCCCAACATTAGTACCGGAGTTTATGGATATCCCAAGGCACAGGCCGCACAGATTGCTGTTAGTACTGTTTCTGGTTTTCTATCAAAAAATGGTGAAATTGAAAAAGTAATTTTTGCCTGTTTCGACGAAGAAAATTATCGCCTTGTTCAGCAGCAATTAGACGTGTTAATCATGTATTCCTGATTATTATATTTTTTTATTGATTTTTTGAACTATAAAAATATAATTCCTGAAAACTGTTTGACAAACAAAAACAAAGCGAAAATCAAGAACTCAGATTGATTATTATTGTTGTTTAAATATAGGTTAACCAATTTATATTCAGGTTTGCTTTTATTTAAACAATTTGAACGACACGTTGAAATTACCCGAAAAACACGACGCATACTCCGCACTTCGTTTTCCCGAATTCCGTTATTTTCTTGCCAATAGTTTTTTATACCGTTCTGCACTTCTTATTCAGGAAGTTATAATTGGCTATGAACTTTACCGATTAACCCATGATCCGCTGGCTCTGGGAATGATTGGTCTGGCAGAAGTCGTACCGTTTATTACAGTTTCGCTTTTTGGAGGTCATGTGGCTGACCGTTATGACAGGAGGATTATTCTTCGTATCAGTTTGTGCGTGATTATCGCCGGTTCTGCTATTCTGTATTTTTTATTCCAACCTGAATGGCTTGCAGCGCTCAATAAAAACCAGCATTTATGGTCCGTTTATGCCGCATTTTTTCTGATCGGACTGGCAAAAGGATTTTATTCTCCTGCTTCCTCTTCTTTAAAACCGTTTCTCGTTCCGCGGGAATTTTATTCGAATTCATCTACCTGGAGCAGTACTTTTTCGCAGGCAGGCGCAGTGTTAGGGCCAGGTATTGCCGGATTTCTATATGTGTATCTCGGCTTAACGGAAACGCTTTTGGGCATTATGCTGACCATGGTGTTTTGTCTGGTATTAATCACACTTATAAAAACGAATCCGGTCAATATTCGTAATGCAGGAATTTCGATCTGGGAAAGTCTTCGTGATGGTCTGAGGTTTGTTTTCAGGACCAAAATCATTTTGTATGCGCTTTCGCTCGATATGTTTTCGGTATTATTTGGCGGGGTAATTGCTATTCTACCGGTTTTTGCTGAAGATATTCTTCACGTTGGGCCAGAAGGTTTGGGATTATTGAGAGCCGCTCCGTCGGTTGGTGCTTTGATCACCATGTTTGCCATGGCGCATTTTCCACCAACCCATCAGGCATGGCGCAATATGCTGATCGCTGTGGCAGGTTTTGGTGTTTTCACAATCATTTTCTCCTTATCGACAAATTTCTGGCTGTCTTGCGTCGCGCTTTTCGCGACCGGTGTCTGTGACAGCATCAGCGTAGTGATTCGCCAAACAATCATGCAGATTTTTCCTCCCGATGAAATGCGCGGGCGAGTTGCCTCAGTGAGTGGAATTTTCGTAAGCTCTTCTAATGAGCTGGGTGCTTTTGAATCCGGATTAGCTACGAAAATTGCCGGTCCGATTCCCACTGTTTTTGCAGGCGGGGCGATAACACTTCTGGTTGTTACCTATGTGTATTTAAAGTCGAAAGATTTGTTTGCAATGCGATTGACGTGATTCAGTTTATATCCTAATTGTATGAAATTTTATCGTTGAGGAGAATCAATGATACAGATCGAATATCGCCAAAATAAAAATTCCACATTAACGTAATGCAAATCAGCCTGAGAATGAAGAAAATGCTGCTATTCGTGACGCTGCTTTTTACCGTTTATTCTGTTTCAGGACAGAAAATATACATCAAGACTTTTGGCGATAAGAATAATAAACCTATCATATTTATTCACGGCGGCCCCAGTGGAAACGCCGTGCAATTTGAAGCTACAACTGCTAAAAAACTAGGTGAAAGAGGCTTTTATGTGATTGTTTATGATCGAAGAGGAGAAGGGCGCTCGGTTGATGAAAATGCTAAAATCAACTATCAGGAGGCTTTTGATGATTTAAATAATCTTTACAAAAAGTATGGACTCAAAAAGGCAAATCTGATAGGATTCAGTTTTGGGGGTTTGGTAACCACGCTCTATGCAGAAAAATATCCGGAGAAAATTAATTCGATCATTCTGGTTAGTGCGTTGTTTAATCAACAAGAATCTTACGACCACATTTTAAGTTCAGTCAGAAAAATATATACGGAAAAAGGTGAAACTGAAAAGCTTAAAAAAGTTGCCGAAGTAGAAAATTTGGATAAAAATTCGGCTAAGTACCGTGGAGAATGTTTTGCCTTGGCTTCGGAAAATGGATATTTTAAAGTTGTAAACCCTGATAAAGAAGCAGTAAAAATTTATAATGACTATGAAACGGGAGACTTATATAAAAGCAATATTAGAAATAAAAACGCACCTGGGCTTTTCTACAAAAATGAACCGAAGAATAACATTAATGTAAAACCTGTTTTAGAACACCTAAGGAAAAAAGGTATGGGTATTTATGCATTGTATGGCAAACAGGACGGTATTTTTTCGCCGTCACAAATGATAGGTATAAAAAATCTGGTTGGAGATAAAAATTTCAAATTCTTGAATAATTGCTCCCATTACCTTTACGCTGATCAACAAATGACGTTTTTAGATAGTATTGAAGGTTGGTTGAGGTAGTGTTTTCAATCAGAATTGATTACGATAATACTGAGGAACCAGCTCCTGTAAGGTTCTACAAGAGCTGGTATATGTCTGATTAGGAAGCTTTAAAAAACTTCGAAAAGAATAAAACCTGGTAACCAATCGCGTTGCTCCAATATTCCCAGTTGTGAGCCCCTTTGCGGCTAATGAAATCATGTGGAATATTTGTTTCCAGAAGTTTGCTGTGCAATTTCACATTGACAGGATAAAAGAAATCTTCCGAGCCGCAGTCAATAATTAATGGCAATGTTTTAGCAGTCAGTAAATGCGTGAGATTAATGACGCTATTATTATCCCATCGCTCAGGAAATTCTGAATAAGATCCCAGTCTTTTTGAAAGTTCCCAATTTAATGGAAACGGCCTCAGATCTACACCTCCGCTCATACTTCCTGCTGCTCCAAAAATATCCTGATGTTTAAATGCCAGATACAATGCACCGTGGCCGCCCATGCTCAAACCTGTGATTGCGCGTCCGGAAGGCGTATTATTCGTTTTATAATGTGAATCAATCCACGCCGGAAGTTCAGTGCTGACATAAGTTTCATACTTCCAGCTTTTGTCAACCGGACTGTCAAAATACCAGCTTGAAAAATTCCCATCCGGGCAAACAATGATCATTTTATATTGATCGGCATAATCTGCTACGGTTTTTACTTTACTGATCCAGTCGGACTGATTGCCGCTGTAACCATGAAGAAGATATAGAACCGGTAGTTTTTCGCCCGAATTTGAAACGTCTGGTGTAATGACGACAGCCTTAATACTTTTCTTCATAGAATTGCTATATGTCATCACGGTATCAACTTTGGATGCGTTGGCGGAAATGAAACCGGATAAGAGGAATACGAATGCAATCAGTCTTTTCATTTTAAATGTATTGATTAGGGATAATGAAAGTATAAAAATTTTATTTGAGTATTTGTTTTAGGTTCAACCTGGAAATGTAAAGAAAATTAAAGTTTTACCACCTAATAAGGCAATCATTTATGGTAGATTGAAATCATTCCCACAAAGTCGAATTTTAGTGTTTGTCTATTAAAATGTTAAGCAACTTATTCAAATGGCACCATTTTTGATGAACTAAACTAATAGTATTGTTTAAGTTAGATAAAAATGAATATGAAATCACTCACAAAAGAAGGCGAGAAAAAAATAGAAGATATAGCGGCCCGGTATGAATTGAGTCAAGACAGCGTAAAGTCATTGTTAGACGCGATCATTCAGGGAAATGCTTCTATGGCTCAGTTTAATATCCCCGAACTTGGCGGTCACGGTCAATGGATGAAAGGTGGAATGACAATGGTTGGAGACATGTCTAATCGGTCACTGAAAATCACGGTTGATGCTCTTTGTACTGAACTTGCAACTTTGGTAACGACGGAAATTCTGTTTGAAAAATCGGAAAAGTTGGATAGTTTAGATAAGACTGAAATTAAATCGGCTAAGCCTTGGCCATCTGTATTTGGGACGCCAACAACCAGCGGTTCACAGAATAATTTTCGATACGCGTATTTTGCACAGGTTCATCGCTTAATTATTGAGAAAGACGGAACTCGTTCAATTTATGATACGAAACATCATCAGATCTCAGGGGTTTCGCAACAACAAGGTTCCGGGCAATCATTTGTTTTGTCAAGCCATGATGGACCGGTAGACATTTCGAGTTTGACCCTAATTTCGGAACCAGGAACCTTGGAGCAGCCAACGCCGGAATTGCAATATGATGTGGTGAAATCTTCGGGAGCGAAGGAGGATAACACTAGACAATCTGCGCCAATTTCAGAAGATGATATTTTTGCGAAGATCGAAAAACTTTCTGGCTTATATGAAAAAGGTCATATTACAGAAGAGGAATATAAAACGAAAAAATCAGAGCTACTTGCTAGGTTATAAGAACAGAATAGTCTGTCTGTTTTTATAAGTGTTAGAATAATAGTTATAAAAAAAGCGCCTGGCTGATAAATTCAGCCAGGCGCTTTTACTTATTTATTGTTACAAGCTATTTACAGCCTTATGTGCATCACGGTATTTTTTAATAAGATTGTGTGATGTAAGCAATGATGCTTTCTGATCAGTGATCATTTGTCTGATCGAAACTGGCAGATCTGCATCAGTCGCTAGTGCGTCATCGTATGCTTCCTGTGCAGCATCTTCTCCATATTCACAACTCTCAAGAACCGATTGTCTGTCGTGACCTGAGAATGTCGCTTTGATATCCATCCATACGCGGTAGATTTTACCAGAATTTGTAGTACCAGTCGCTACATCTCCTCCAAGACCAGCAACTTCACTTGTTAATTCAGACACGTATTCGCGGCTTTCATTTGCCATTTTCTGAAATAAACCTTGAAGGTCTACATCAATATCATCAGTCTCCTTAATCGCTTTTTCATAACCGTCAATACGGTCATTGTTAATACGGATAAGGTCATTTAATGTTTCTATAAGATTTTCGTTCGTTGACATGATATGTGTAATTTAAATGAATAATAATCAGATACTTAAAAACTCTATGCCATATTATGATAAGCGAAAAAGTGCCATTTTTTAGAGTTATCGGATTCAAAGTGTTGCTGATTTTTCCCGATGATGCGTAATCCGTGCGCTTCTCGTGTAAGTCATTCCCGGGGAAGAATTATCACTTATTCTTTTTTAGAATGCCAGGCCAATTCTCACGCCACCCCACTGGTGTGGCATACCTTCCTTGAATTCTTTGCTAAGGAAAACATGATTAAATTCCAGATAAATATTTCTGAAATTAAGTACAGCTCCAATCGAATTTTGGTAGACCAATCTGTTAATCTCGTTCGCTTTTAAAGTGTATGGGCTATCCCGATTGAATACGCCGCCCTGCATTGTAGCATCGTAACCTACCAGATTGATCAGCGGCTGAAAATAAAGATATAGTTGGAAATTCTGTTTTGTTAGCTTCTCTCTTGCTTCAAATGGAGAATCAAATTTTCCCAGTGTTAGCGTTGCACCGGCTTGTAGTTTATCAGAGAGCGTTCCTAGGCGAATCTGGGAATTTGTATTTAGCGAAATGATGTTGGGAACGTTAAATAATTCTTTTTCATAATTAACCTCATAGTTAATTGCAGCATCATTTTTAATCTGGAATTGCCAGCCCATTGGTTCATTGTCACCCGTCCAGCTGTGGATTTTCTTTTGCATTGGTCCGGCAAAAGCGACGGGCCCGATCATACCAGTGCTCAGCACAGAGGATAATCGGGAACGATGAATTGTATCAACAGAAATGGAGAAACTTTTTAACAATATAACACCTGCATACGGACGATCTTTATACAAAATCGAGCTGCTTGCTATAATGGTTGGGGTAAATCCGTAATGTTCAAGTGCAATACCATATTTTACCCTGCTGTTTTTAAGCTTTAACAAGTTATGAGCAAGCGGATTGTTTTTTAAGGCCGGGTTTACAAATTCCAGATTATATCCCTGTGTATAATAATAGTCAGATTTCCCCCAGAAATCGTTATCATAATGGAGTCTGATATATTTTTCTCCGCTGATATTCCTGAAAGAGACAAGATTGTCTATTCTCTGCCCTGACGACAGCAGTGGAAATAAAAATAGCAGCAATCCTGAAATGAGTTTTCGCATATTTGATATACGATTTCAGGATCACTGCGGATTGTTATCTAACTTTTTAGGTTAATTATAATGTCGGGTGGGCAAGTAGGGATTTTACATGTTGCTCATTTCCTGACAGATAAGGAAGGTCGCTCACCTCTTTGTTCAGAATTCGTTTTAATTTCCCTTTTTCATAGGCCAGAAAAACAGCGGGATGGACATAATATTTTTTGCAAACTGTCCGCGTATTCCCCAAGTGAGCAGCCACAGCATCCAGACATGTATTTACTGTTTTGGTATATTCCCGTTTCGTTTTATATTCCAAACGCTCGCTCAGAAATTCGAAAGCGGTTACTGTGCCCATCCAGGTTCTGAAATCTTTCGCAGAAAAACTCGCGCCCGTATGAATCCTGATATATTCATTAACGTGACTTGCCGATAAAGCACATTTTTCACCATTATCATTGACATATTGAAAAAGTCTGCGGCCCGGCATTTCCTTACACTGTTTCACCAAACGAGCTAGCTGAACATCCTTTAAGGTAATATCCTGCTTGATTCCCTTTTTGCCTGTGAACATAAACCGGATCGTTTTGCCTTTAATTGTAGCATGCCGTGCATCCAAAGTCGTGATTCCCGAAGATCCATGCTTAATTTTATAACGCTGATTTCCAACACGGATACAGGTTTTGTCCATCAACTTAATGACCAAAGCTATTGCCTTGTCCATATCAAAAGTATGTCTTCGCAAATCGGCTTCCACTCGTTCACGAAGTTGGGGAAGAGAGTCAGAGAAAGTAAGCAAACGGAAATATTTAGCCTGGTTTCTCACGAGATTCCAGTGTGGATGATACCGATATTGTTTGCGCCCAGCTTCATCAATGCCTGTCGCCTGCAAATGACCGTTTATATCTTTGCTGATCCAGACTTCCTGCCATGCCGGAGGCAATACCAGAGATTTTATTCTTTTAATTACATCTTTATCCTTACACCTGCTTCCGTCTTTGTCGGTATAATAAAATTTGGGTGCTTTTCCTTTTCTCAAATATCCCGGAGCATCACTGCCAGATATATAGTTGAGGCCCGCAGCAGCAGCAGTGAGTGCAGGATCTTTTTTTAACTTTTTAAATTGTCTTGGAGAAATGACTGGCATTTCTGTCAATGTTCCTACGGATGCGGATACAGACATGATTTCGGTACATTTATTTGAATTACTAATATGTACCAAATCAATACCAAATGAATAATTTAAAATGAGTAAGCGTTTTTATTATAGTAAGTTCCAGTTTATCAACATATTATATATAAAATCAGAATTTTTAATTCTAAATAATCTTCGGTAATGTGTTGCGCTTGCGGAAGTATCTACTCAATATTTAAAAGTGGGGATTTTAGAAAGTCAAACTTCTATTCATTTGAGATTAGAAATTCCGACAATTCCGGTCTGTTGATCAAGCAGCTTTTTTTTAGCAGACATTTTTTTAAAATTGTCACGAGATTAGAAAAACTTGTGGGTTTTTGAATGTAGAGGTTTGCTCCTGCATTGTAAGCTTCTTCAAGCAGATAACCCGCTATCGATGTGGAAAGAATAACAACCGGCGTTGCGTCGTATGAAGTTGAGCTGCGTAATTCCAGTAGACATTCCAGACCATTTTTAACAGGCATGTTCATATCAAGAAAAATGAGATCTGGCACAAGTGCTGAAGATCCCAGCTTTCTCATCAGCTCCATCCCATTTTCAGCAATTATCAGTTCGGTCGGTACAGGGAGTTGTCCAAGTGCTTCTTTGAAAAGAAAAGTATCATCTTCGTCATCATCTGCCAAAAAAATATTGCAGGTCTCGTTCAAGTTCATGGTTTACGTATTGGATCGTCTTTCTTGTCAAGTATGAGTTAAAATTAATACAACTTTTCTCAATAAAATATTCCAGGCTTGACTTTATGCGGCCTTAACAATAGAATGCTGTACTAAGTTAATCAAGATTTGCGTGAAGTTCTTGTTCATTTTAATGCTGAGATATATCAACACTGTGGGACACGGAATATTCATTTAGGTAAATCATGAAAAGTGTATGACTGCTTGATTTTGGAGTATGGTCATATTTGAGGGTTTGGCACAACTTTTGTCTATATCTTAACATAATATCACCTAAAATGAAAATAATTATGAAAAAGATAACATTAAGTGCCCTATTTCTTGCGAGTATAATCACTTTTTCATCTTGTAACAGTACAGAGAAAAAGGATAGTACAGAAGTTGCTGAGGATTCAAATGAGGCTAAATTCGATGATTCAAAGCTAGAAGACGATACTGAATTCGCAGTTGCTGCGGCTGACGGTGGAATGTTCGAAGTAGAATTGGGAAAACTTGCTGAGAAAAACGCAGTTTCTAAGGATGTAAAAGATTTCGGCGCTATGATGGCGAAAGATCATTCGAAAGCCAATGATGAGTTAAAGGCTTTGGCTTCACAAAAAAATATAACATTACCAGATTCGCTTAGCGAAGACAAACAGAAAAAATATAATGATCTGGCTGAGAAAAAAGGCTCAGATTTTGATAAGGCATATGTTTCTCTAATGGTAGACGACCATAAAGAAGATATTAAAGAATTTGAAGAAGCTTCGAAAGACGCAAAAGATGCGGAAGTGAAAGCTTGGGCAGCTGGTAAATTGCCAACGCTTAACCAACATCTTGAAACGGTTCAGGCCTTGAAAGATAAATTGAAGTAATAGATAGATAGCTTCAAATTGGAAAAGAGGGACGGTTGAAAAACTGTTCCTCTTTTTTGTGTTTATGCGTCAGTCAGGAGTTTTACACAAAATAAAATTTGTTTTTTGAAGGCATATCAATTTAATTTGTCTACTACTTTTATAGAGTATTGTTATGCCTGGTTTTGTCATAACATGCTTGACATTTGAATTGATGTAATTGTGCGAAAAACGGAATATGACGCCATTGTAATAGGTTCAGGTCCAAACGGATTCGCGGCTGCTATTACATTACAGCAACAGGGACTTTCGGTCTTGCTGATAGAAGGTAAAAAAGATATTGGTGGCGGAATGCGGACCAAGGCCCTGACTTTACCCGGGTTTATCCATGACGTTTGTTCGGCCGTTCATCCAATGGCTGTCTTATCGCCGTTCCTGAATAGTTTGTCGCTGGAAAAGTTTGGTCTGGAATTAATTCAGCCAAAATATGCCGCGGCGCATCCTTTTGATGATGGAACGGCTGGCATTTTGCATGGTTCTGTGGAGGATACTGCCAATGGACTTGGCGAAGATAAAGAGACATACCTGAAATTTATGGGGCCGGTTGTTCGTGACTTGCCCAAACTCTTACCTGACGTGCTGGGGCCATTTCCGATACCGAAATATCCGTTCGCTTTGGCTGAGTTTGGCCTAAAAGCACTGCCCTCGGCGACTTGGATAGCCAAAAGATTTAAAACAAAACAAGCCCGTGGATTATGGGGTGGAATGGCTGCACATGCCATTCAGCCTCTTGAAAATCTGACTACTGCGGCAATCGGATTGATGCTTATGGCAGGAGGACATGTGGCCGGCTGGCCAATTCCCAAAGGTGGTTCCCAATCTCTTGCCAATGCTTTGGCAGCCGTATTTGTAGGTTTGGGCGGAGAAATTCAAACAGATTTTATGGTAAAATCTATCGATCAGTTACCTTCATCGAAAGTCGTTTTATTTGATACAACACCTAAGCAATTGGTGGCCATTGCAGGCAATAAACTAAGCTCTTCTTACATTAACAAGTTGAGTAAATACCGGTATGGAATGGGTGCTTTTAAAATTGACTGGGCTTTAAGTGAGCCTATTCCTTTCACCGCAGAAGCCTGCCGCAGTGCCGGGACAGTACATTTGGGAAATACCATTGAAGAAATCGCTGCGACCGAAAAATCGACATCCCAGGGAAAACAGTCGCAAAACCCTTATGTGTTATTATCACAGCCCAGTATATTTGACAAAACGCGTGCGCCTGAGGGAAAACATACAGTCTGGGCATACTGCCATGTTCCTAACGGCTCAACCGAGGATATGACGCAGGCGATTGAAAATCAGGTAGAGCGTTTTGCTCCAGGATTTAAAGATCTCATCATTGGCAGGAGTACGATGAATACCGCTCAAATCGAAGCGTATAATCCCAATTATATCGGTGGTGATATTAATGGAGGAACCCAGGATATTTACCAATTATATACCCGTCCTGTTTTAAGCGCATCTCCTTACAGAACTTCCGCAGATGGCATTTATATTTGTTCGTCATCAACGCCTCCGGGTGGTGGGGTTCATGGAATGAGCGGATATCATGCTGCAAAACAAGCGCTTAGTGATGTTTTTAAAATTAAATTGAAATAAAAAATTCATAGCAAGACATTGTTGAATGAGGCTTTTTCTTAATTTTTTTATTCTGTTTTTGCTTGCGGCAGTAAGTTTTAATTGCAAGAAAAAACAAACAGCGGCGGAAAAAACTGCGGATAGTTTGGCCCATTGTATTGCAGACGGTATGCCGTCCAGAGCTTCTGCAATTCTGGCTAGTCAGAACGAAATCATGAAAGGAAAAGGAGATACCACGGATATGGTATGGATCAGCGGTGGTAAATTTCTGATGGGCTCTGATGATTTTCCTGACTCCCGTCCTATGCATCAGGTAACTGTTGACGGTTTCTGGATGGATTCGCATGAGGTTACGAATGAAGAATATATGCGCTTTGTTGCAGCGACAAATTATAAAACGGTTGCTGAACGTCCCTTGAATCCGGCAGACTATCCGGGAGTTCCTGCTGATAAACTGGTCCCTGGATCGGCGGTTTTTACACCGACAGTTCAAAAAGTATCATTCGAGAATCCGTTGCAATGGTGGAATTATGTTCCTGGTGCCAGCTGGGACCATCCGGAAGGAAAAGGCAGTTCGATAAAAGGACGCGAAAATTTTCCTGTCATCCATGTATCTTACGAAGATGCTGCCGCTTATGCAAAATGGGCTGGCAAACGTCTTCCAACAGAGGCAGAATGGGAATTTGCTGCTCAGGGCGGCAGAGGAAATCATACTTACTATTGGGGAGACCAGTTAAAGCCGAACGGAAAATGGGTTGCCAATATTTATCAGGGAAGTTTTCCGGACAACAATCTGAAAGAAGATGGATATTCCGGCGCGGCTCCGGTAAAAACTTTTCCAGCCAATCCCTATGGTTTATATGATATGGACGGAAATGTTTGGGAGTGGTGCGAAGACTTGTATCGTCCGGATTATTATCAAAAAAGTCCCGCCAAAAATCCGACCGGCCCTTCGGACAGCTACGATCCTGATGAACCAGGAGCGGTAAAACATGTGCAGCGCGGTGGATCCTTCCTATGCAGTGATGAATATTGTATCCGGTATAAGGCAGGGAGTCGTGGGAAAGGTGAGACTTCCAGTGGAAGCAATAATCTCGGGTTTCGTTGTGTAAAATCCTTTAAATAGTGGTTTTGTTAGTTATTTAATAGTAAGATAATTGCGTAACAAAAAAAAAGATTAGAACTTGATGCTGAAAAGATTAACTTGATTTTATTAATCTATTAAATAAATAGACTTTGTGTACTATTGTTTAATTCAATTTTAAAACATTACTTTGTGAGATAGCAATTGATCGTAAGTTATTAAAAACATGAGCACTAGCTTTCTGACAGTTCCGGGCTTGGCAGGTTCAGGTCCACAACATTGGCAAACAATTTGGGAAACGCAGCATCCTGATTCTTTCAAAAGGATTGAACAGGATAATTGGGACTGGCCGAATCGCGATCAATGGGTTGCCAGGTTGCAGGAAATCATAGGCCAGCTAACAGAGCCAACAATTTTGATTGCGCATAGTCTGGGCTGCATGACCGTCGCGCATTGGGCTGCCCAGTTCTCGTCACCATGGATTGAAGGTGCGTTGCTGGTTGCCCCGGCAGATGCTGAATTATCAAAAAGATTAAATTTTGTTGAAGGATTTACGCCAATCCCAATATTGCCTTTTCCGTTTAAAAGTATTGTCGTTGCAAGCACAAATGACATATATGCAACGATTAAACGCTCAAAGTTTTTTGCTGATTCCTGGGGTAGCGAATTTATAAATCTCGGAAAAAAAGGCCATATCAATGCTGTATCAGGTCTTGGAGATTGGCCGGAAGGCAAAGCAATATTGAAAAGTCTGGTAAGTTCAGAACTTGCAGGTTTTTAATATTGGATAGTTAAGGTTCCGGAGTTTTTATTTAAGTAGTAATTGGGCTAGTACAGTGTATCGGGCATGAATTTACGTGCCCGTTTACCTTTTAAGCATACGATTTCATATATTTATACAATTCTTTAATCCATTTAACGTCGAACGAAATCATGAGAAAAATTATTCTATTTGCATTGGTCGGTCTGTTTGTAAATTCTGCTGTAATCGCCGGTCCGGATAAAACAAAAACTGCGGATAAAACTTTGGCAGTTGATGCAAAAACAAGCAAAATTACCTGGGGAGCTAAAAAAGTCACAGGTACGCACGCGGGCGAAATTCCACTTGAAAGCGGTTCCCTGGTTGTCGATGGCGCGAAATTAAAAGGAGGCAGTTTTGTATTTGATGTAAAAAACCTGACTGTTACTGATATTAAAGATGCAGAAATGAATGGCAAGTTGACGGGCCATCTTAAAAGTCCTGATTTTTTTGCTGTTGAATCTCATCCGCAAGCGAAATTTGTGATTACTTCCGTGACACCAAAAGGTGGAGATATTTATGATGTTGCCGGGAAATTGACAATTAAAGGAATTACTGACGAGGTAAAGTTTCCTGCGACTGTAAAAACCGACGGCAAAAAAGTTGTTGCTGACGCTAAAATCGTTGTCGACAGAACGAAATATGATATCAAATTCCGCTCAACTAACTTCTTTGAAAACCTTGGGGACAAAGCAATTTCTAATGATTTTACACTTGATGTTAACCTTGTAGCTAATAAATAATAAAATCCAGTTTAAGTCAAAAAAACTTTTTTTACTTAACGTTTGAAGAAATCCTGCCTGAAATGCATCAGGCAGGATTTTGTTTTTTGTATTAGGGCGAGTATGATGTGAAATCTAAATTTGCACTATCTGACCTAAAATTTAATTTTTAGCCCGGGCAGAAGGGTAAGGAAAGTTTGTAACTTTCTTTACTTATTTAGGCTATCATCAAAAAACAGAAATGAAAAATTCAATGAAGGGATTATTACTGGGATTACTTTTTATAGGATTTCAGGCAAATGCGCAGACTGAAAATAAACTTCCCGATTGGGCTTTTGGAGGATTCAAAAGACCGGCAGGTGTAAATCCGGTTATTTCGCCGGACACCAGTTCCAGGTTTTTCTGTCCGATGAATAAAAGAATGGTGGATTGGGAATCGAACGATACTTTCAATCCTGCCGCGACTATTAAAGATGGGAAAATTGTAGTCCTGTATCGCGCGGAAGATAAAGCCGGGAAAGAAATTGGTTACAGGACTTCCAGATTGGGTTATGCTGAAAGCACAGACGGGATTACTTTTAAGCGCAAAAAAACGCCGGTTTTTTATCCTGATGAGGACGGCCAGAAGGCGAATGAATGGCCCGGAGGTTGTGAAGACCCGAGAGTTGCTGTGACGGAAGACGGGACGTATGTTTTAATTTATACCCAATGGAATCGTGATAAAGCCCGATTGGGAATAGCAACTTCCAAAGATCTTATAAAATGGGAGAAACACGGACCAGCTTTTGTCAAGGCATACAACGGAAAATTCAATAATATCTGGTCGAAATCGGGCTCGATCGTTACCAAACTGGTGAATGACAAACAGGTTATTGCCAAAATCAATGGAAAGTACTGGTTATATTTTGGCGAAGCGAATGTCAATGTAGCCACATCAACCGATCTGATAAACTGGACTCCGCTGGTAGACGAAAAAGAAAACCTGATCAATTTGATTTCACCAAGAAAAGGTTTTTTTGATAGCAACCTGACAGAATGCGGGCCGCCGGCAATTGTTACGGATAAGGGAATTGTACTATTATACAATGGAAAAAATGACGCAGGAGCAAATGGCGATTTGCGGTATACACCTAATTCGTATTGCGCCGGTCAGGTGCTTTTTGACAAAAATGATCCTTCGAAACTTATAAGTCGTCTTGATGTTCCTTTTTTCAGACCCATGGAGCCGTTTGAGAAAAGTGGTCAATATGTAGCCGGAACTGTGTTTATTGAAGGGCTTGTCTATTATAAGAAAAAATGGATGTTATATTACGGCTGTGCCGACTCACGGGTTGGTGTTGCAGTGTATGATCCAAAAGATAAGAGACTTGCAGATTCAATACCTGTTAAATAAAATAAAGTCTTATAAGAATAATATCACTTTGAGAACATTTAAACTTATCTGTCACATAAATATTTAAAAAATACTTTCATCCGATCGATCTAAATCATTTTGTTTAACGTATGTTCATAAACCTTAAACAAAATATGATCATTATGAAATCTTTAAAAATCAAATTCACAGGATTGCTTGCGGTTGCTTTGTTAACTACGTTTGGGGCGTTTGCTCAAAAAGAAAAAACAGTAATGGTGGGTGGTGCTGAAATGTATCCTTCGAAAAACATTATTGAAAACGCAGTAAACTCAAAAGATCACACAACACTTGTTGCAGCAGTGAAAGCAGCAGGATTAGTTGAAACTTTGTCAGGAGCTGGTCCATTTACGGTTTTTGCTCCTGTAAATTCTGCTTTTGCAGCGTTGCCGGCAGGAACAGTTGACAATCTTTTAAAACCAGAAAACAAAGCTACGTTAACTTCTATCCTTACTTATCACGTAGTTCCTGGAAAAGTGGATGCTAAATCTGTGATGAAAATGATCAAAGATGGCGGTGGAAAGGCAATGGCAAAAACGGTTCAGGGAGAAGAATTGACATTCTCTTTGCAAGGTAAAAATGTTATTGTTACTGATTCAAAAGGTAACATGGCGAAAGTAACAACTGCCGATGTATTGCAGTCAAATGGTGTCATCCACGTGATTGACAAAGTATTAATGCCATAGTATCAGTGTTGGATGAATAAGTGGTGAGTGTTGATTTTCAGCCTCTTTTGCAGATGGAAAAATTTCCGGATCGCAAAAGGGGCTGATTTTTTTATAAATGATCATTATAAAACGTTGAAATCAGTCTTAAAATGGATGTAACCGTTAAAATACAACTGAAAAATACGTTTTAAGTGGAAGTATACTTCACACAAAGTATCTTAATAAACACTTTGATAAGTTTTAAATATAACAAAGCAGGCTAGTACAGGATAGTGTGGTCAATAATTTTAGGAATTTTTGGATATTATTTTCTTCTTTTTAAAGAGTATTATCGTTAAAATACGTCTTGTAAGAAAGAAGGCGTAAGGGTATTAATTCATTCAGAAGTCTAAAAACGTATAAAATGTTGTCTAAAATGAGTTCCAAATTGAATATCGCCGCAGCTGCGATCCTTGTAATAACCCTGCTTTCAGGCCAGAGTTCATGCCTTGCCCAAAAGAAAGAAAAAGGATTCGTGCAGATTTTTGATGGTAAGTCTTTGAAAGGCTGGGAAGGCGATACGAAGTACTGGCGGGTGGAAAATGGAAATCTGGTAGGGGAGATTACTCCGGAAACTCTGTTGAAAACAAATTCATTTATTATCTGGAAAGGCGGCGAACCTGGTGATTTTGAATTGAAAGGATCATTTAAGATAACAGAAAAAGGGAATTCCGGAATTAATTACCGCAGCGATCAGTTAACGGACGTTCCTAATGCGTTGAGAGGTTACCAGGCAGATATCGACGGAGCAAACCGTTATACAGGACAGAATTATGAGGAGAGAAAAAGAACGACGTTAGCATATCGGGGTGAAATTGTTACCATAAACGAGCCGACGGATAAATCTCCGGAAGCATTTAAGGCAAATCTTAAAAATAACGCCTGGCTTGGCAGAACTGTAACAGGTTCTCTGGGAACTTCCGATGAGTTAAAAACCAAAATTAAAGGCGAAGAATGGAATGAATTTCATCTGGTAGTAAAAGGGAACCGTTTGCAGCATTATATAAACGGCGTTTTGATGAGCGATGTAACGGATAAAGATACTGTGAATGGCAAATCAAAAGGACTTTTGGGCGTGCAGGTACACGTTGGTCCGCCGATGAGAGTTGAATATAAGGACATTCGAATCAAGCAATAATGGTCTAGATTTAAATAGCAGGTGACTATTTATTCTCTGCTAGTTGCCAATAGCTAAAAATTTATGAATAAAATAGGATTTAATGTGCTTGCCTGGACGGCAGCGGTGTCTGACGATTTATTTCCGGTCATTGACAGATTGAAGAAGATCGGTTACGACGGAGTGGAATTTTATCTTGGTGCACCTGATACGGAAGCTTACAAAAGAATGGGTGATTATACCCGCGATCTTGGTCTGGAAACGACAGCTGTGATGACTGTGGGCGTTGATGATAATCCTGTTAGCGAGTCGGTTGCGGTCCGCGAAAAGGCACTGGATAAAATTAAATGGGGAGTTGATCGCGCGCACGATTTGAATGCTAAAATTATTTGCGGCCCTTTTCACTCGGCTCATACGGTTTTTGTAAACCGGCCGGCTATTGATAGGGAATATGCGTTGGCAGGCGAAGTACTGAATGCTGGTGCAGAATATGCGGCGCAAGCCAACATCGTTTTTGCATTGGAAGCGCTCAATCGTTTTGAATGTTATTTATGCAACACGATGGAGCAACTAGTGAAACTCGTTAAGGCAGCGGATCATCCAAACGTCAGAGCAATGTTTGACACCCATCATTCTAATATTGAGGAAAAGAAATATGCGTCGGCACTGGATACGATTGCTCCTTTTCTGGCTCATGTGCATATCAGCGAAAATGATCGGGGGACGCCGGGAGAAGGACAGGTTTTATGGGATGACGCGTTTTCCTCTCTTGCAAAAATAAATTATCAAGGCTGGCTCACAATCGAAGCTTTTTCAAGAAACGATCCCGATTTTGCGAACGCAATTGGCGTCTGGCGTGAATTTTCAGACCCATGGGATATCGCTGAAAAAGGTTACAATTTCATTAAAGAAATGAGCGAAAAACACAACTTATAATGCGAAAACCCAGTCCGAAGGACTTACTATCTTAGCCCAGGGCAACGCCCTGGGGCTTATGGTAACGGGAATACCTAAACCACATCATCAAAAGATTAGAAACAATGTCAGAAAAACTCCCATTCCGTTTCGGTTCAGAAGTCTACACCTGGTTTATGAGTAACAACGGACAAACCCATCAGGGGCGTCTTGGACATATGATTGAAGTTATATCAAAAGCTGGTTTTACAGGAATCCAACCCATATTTACCTGGATGGGAGATTTGATTGACCCAAGCCTTCTGGAAGCAAAATTAAAAGAACAAGGAATCGAATTAGCTGCACTGGCACTTGCCTTAGACTGGAATGAAGCAGAAGAAACAGAGCGTGAAAGAGAAGTAGCGGATCATGCCATAAGCGTATTGCAAAAATTTCCGGGAGCGGTTTTGAATACAGTGCAAATACCCACCGGCAGGCATAATCTTTCGGAGAGGCAACAAAACTTAATCAACATAGTCAATCGGGTTTCAGCGAGAGCGGCTGAGAAAGGAGTGCCTTGCAGCTATCACCCAAACTCACCGCATACCTCCATCATCCGAACAGCTGAGGATTACAAAATTGTACTGGAATCTTTGGATTCGTCCGTTACAGGATGGACGCCGGATGTTGGGCATATTATAAACGGCGGTATGGACCCGCTGGAAAAAATGAAAGAATATCAGTCGCTTATCAACCACGTGCATTTTAAAGATTGGGATGGAAACCCGGAATTTACTTTGATGGGAAAAGGAAAAGTAGATCTTGTGGGTGTAACACAGTGGCTGAAAGATATAAATTATAATGGATGGATAATCTGTGAGGACGAAGGGGCGGAAGCATTGGAAGATCCTGACTTTGTAACATTACACGATGGTAAGTGGATACAGGAAGAGTTGATACAAGGACTTCGGTAGAGATAAGCTTTCAGGCTATGAGGGATTAGCTTTTAGCCTTTCTATATCGCACAAGTTTGTGATTTCCGTTTGCAACAAAGCGTACAAAATACATTTAAGTAGTATCAATTTTCAATCGCTAACAGCCAACAACTAAACGCTAACAGCCAAAAAAATGCCAACAGTAAAAACCAATGGAATTCATCTGCATTATGAAGAGCGCGGATCCGGAGCTACTCCTGATGACGTGCCATTGTTGTTGATCATGGGAATAACGGCTCCCGGCTCTGTGTGGAATGTTCATTTGGCAGACTGGCAGTATCATTTCAGATGTATCATCGGCGATAATCGCGGTGTAGGTTTATCTGATAAACCGGCCGGGACTTATTCATCTGAACAAATGGCGGACGATTATGCAGGATTACTAGATGCAATTCAAATTGATAAAGTCAGGGTTGTAGGTTGTTCCATGGGGAGCACAATCGCTCAGCAATTAGCAATCCGGCATCCGGATAAGGTGCATTCGTTGGTACTAATGTGTCCCTGGGCGAGATGTGATCATTATGCAAAATCACTGTTTCAGCATATCATGAACTGTAAGGCACGGTTCCGGCCGGAGGAGTTCAGCTTATACATTCAGCTGCTTATTTTCTCTAAATCAAGCTGGGACGATGCTGAAAAACATGAAGAACTTGCGACTGGAAGGAAACAGGATGGTGCCAATCCTTTCCCACAACCACTTCATGGACTGGAAGGTCAGGCTGCGGCTTGCATTTCGCACAATGCCCTGGCCGATCTTCATAAAATTGAAAAACCAACATTAGTCATTGGCGGCAGACAGGACATTTTTACACCCGTCTGGATGGCCGAGGAAGTCGCAAACGGAATTCCAGGATCAGAACTTTATTTATACGATAACCTGGGTCATGCATTTCATTTTGAAGATACAGCAGACTTTAATCCAAGAATCAGAAACTGGTTGCTGGCTCATTAAGGTTGTTTCTAAATAGTAAGTCAGATTAAATCAGGCGTGATATTGCCTATTTTAATTAGGATAATATTTTTAATTAATAAAAAGAAATGAAGGATTCCGTTAATGTAAACCAAGACTGGAAGGATAAGATATCTAATCACACACAATTGGGTGGAATTGAAACTTCTGTGATCGATAACGGTGCCGGGCGGGGAACGAGGATTGCATGGATTAATACAGGAACTGGCCTGCGCTTTAAAGTTGTGATTGACCGTGCTATGGATATTGCCGACGCGTTTTTTAATCAGCACAGTCTTGCCTGGATAAGTCACGGAGGTATAACCTATCCACAGCCGTTTTCTGACAAAGGAATTGACTGGCTCAGAACTTTTGGAGGCGGATTGCTTACAACCTGTGGCTTAACACATGTGGGCGGACCGGAATCTGATGAATTTGGCGACAGAGGTCTACACGGGCAGATTAGTAATTCACCAGCAGAAATTGTATCCATCATTCAGCCGGATCCCAAGAGAGGAAATTTGGAAATGAGTATTACCGGCATAATCCGGGAAACAAAACCATTTGGCCCAAGCCTGGAACTTAGGCGGACAATATCTGCTACGCTTGGTAAGGCTACAATACATATTCACGATGAGGTAATTAATAAAAGTAACACACCATCTCCCCATCTTCTGTTATATCATTTCAATTTCGGCTGGCCGCTTGCTGATGAAGGAGCTGATATTTTATGGAAAGGAAAATGGTCGCCGAGAAATGGTGAGGAAAATGCAAAAATATTTAAGGAAGGTAACGATTTTAAGAAATGTCAGGCACCGTTGGATGAGCATTCAGGTGGAGGCGAAGAGGTTGTGCTGGTTGATATTGAAGCGGACATTTTCGGACAAAGTGTATGCGGGATCTCCAATCCAAAGATTGGTCTGGCTGTTACATTAAAATTTAATAAGGACCAATTGCCCTGGTTTGCCAACTGGCAGCATTGGGGAAAAGGCGAATATGTAACAGGTCTGGAGCCAAGTACACATCCGTTGACAGGGCAGGCAAAAGCCAGGGAAGATGGAACGCTTATCTTTATTGAACCGGGAGAAAGTAGAATTTATGAGCTCGAACTGGATGTTTTACACGATATAGAAACGATTAAAGAGTTTTTAATAGATTATAACTAAACCAAATTTTCAATATCAAACAATGGGACTTTCAAGTATAGCTGAAAAAGCATTAGAGCAGGGAAAAGGAATATTGCGTTTGGCTCCGACATGGGTGCCGAGGTCATTTTGTGTACCCGGCCGCAGAATAAAATTGCATCCGGATGATTATTATGTTCTAGGCGGAGAGCGCGGCGGGATTGATGAACGCTGGCTGTCTTCGACTACTCCGGCAGAAAACGGTCCGCTTACCGGCGAAAATGAGGGTTTGAGTCAAATCGTTTTTGAAGATGAGTCAGGTGTTCAAAAAGTCACACTGAAGGACGCGGTAAATGAGCTGAAAGGTGAAATTATCGGTGACAGACTTTGGGATGAATACAAAAGCTGGCCAATGTATTCCAAGTTTTTTGATAATATGGGTCCATTGCCTCACCATATTCACCACAGAGATGAGCACGCTGCTATGGTTGGTCAGAACGGAAAGCCGGAAGCATATTATTTCCCTCCGCAACTTAATAACCACGGCGGCGATTTTCCATACACATTCATTGGTATAGCTCCCGGCACCTCGAAGGAACAGATAAAGGAGTGTCTGATGAACTTTACCAAGGGTGATAATAAGATTACCAACTACTCGCAGGCGTTTCGTCTGGAGCCTGGAACAGGGTGGGATGTTCCTCCTGGAATGCTGCATGCGCCCGGCAGTTTGTGTACTTATGAGCCTCAAAAAGCATCGGATATTTTTGCAATGTATCAATCGCTTGTCAATGAGGCGGTTATTCCGGAGGAATTGCTTTGGAAGGGAACTCCGAAAGACAGAATTGGTGATTACGACTTGTTAATGGAAGTGATCGACTGGGATTTGAATGTGAATCCTAACTTAATGGAAAAGCACTTCATGCGTCCTAAACCGGTAAAAAATGTCGACGAGATGGCAGCAGAAGGATATAGCGAAAACTGGATTTGTTATAAAAACGAGGCTTATAGTGCCAAGGAGCTTACCGTTTTTCCAGGACAAACCGTAACCATCAAAGATGCAGCCGCTTATGGACTGATCGTGATGCAGGGCCATGGAAAATTAGGTACGTGGGATATCGAAACGCCCGCTTTGATCCGCTACGGGCAATTGACTTACGACGAATTTTTCGTAAGTGAAAAAGCGGCACAGGAAGGTGTTTTAATTAGCAATCCTTCGGCTAATGATCCGATTGTAATTTTGAAACATTTTGGTCCGATGAACCCGGATCTGGTATTGTAAGCTGTCGGCCATCGGCAGTCAGCTATCGGCTTTTCACCGCTGCCGAAAGTCAATGTTTACATAAGCAATATCAAGTTTTATGTATCTAGTTGTTTTCCTAACCAAACAAAGCTGATAGCTTACAGCTAACAGCTAAATGCTACTAAACCATGCCAGAAAATAATTATCCCAAACTCCACAATGCCACATGGCCTGGTATTGTAGGAAAAGGTTCTGATTCAGAGCCGGTTATTTCTTTTGATACAATGCTCGAAAAAACTGCCGCAGCGGAGGTGAACGGCATTAAGTTTGACGGCGTTGATTTAGGCCTGTTCGATCCTCATATTGATTTGGATATGAGCGATGAGGGTATCAAAAAACTGGTCGATAAAATTGGCGGGCTGAATCTCGAAATTGGCAGTCTGGTTGCTCCGATCTGGAGTGGTTCTGCGATGGGAAGCAAAGATGCCCGTGATGAGTTTGTCAATCAGGTAAAAAAGGCCTCCATTTTTGGTCAGAAACTTAGAAAGTTAGGTATTCGTCCAAATGGAATTATTCGTATCGACTCGTCAAGCAAGCCCGAGGATTGGGCTTTGGATCCTGTTAATAATACAAAACTGATCGCTGAAACTTTCAGAAGAGCCTGTGATGTGGCGGCAGAATATGACGAAAAACTTGCAGCAGAAGGAGAAATATGCTGGGGAGGTATGCAAAGTTGGAAAACAATGATCGATACGTTGGAACAGGTGAATCGTCCGAATATTGGTTTTCAGGCAGACATGTCTCACACATTTCTTTATTTGTTAGGATATAACCGACCCGAAGACCGCGTTCTCCCGGTCGATTTTGAATGGGACGATCGTGCTGCTTTGGAAGAAGGTTTGAAAAAAATGACAAGTGCTCTGCGTCCCTGGACAATCGATTTCCATGTAGCTCAAAATGATGGAACAGTTCATGGAACTGGTTCCCATGATAAAACAGGCCGTCATTGTTTGGCAACCGATCCGAACGGAAAACTTGATATTACGCATGATGCTGGTTACTGGCTTCGTCATGAAAATGGGGAACTAACCAAAGCGTTCCGCCATATCTGCTGGGATGGATGTATGTTCCCAAATTCGGTCATGACAGATCAGCAAACCTGGAATGATATCCTCGCTGCAATGGTACGGGTGCGTCAGGCGCATGGCTGGTATGAGGCTTAGGAGTTGTAAAGTCAAATTGAACCAAAAGCATTTTACATTATGTCAAGAAAGAAAGAACTTAGAATTGGATTGATCGGTACCGGTTTGATGGGCCGCACGCATTCTAATGGATATAACAGAATTGATAACTTTTTTCCTGAGCTGGAATATACCCCGGTCTTAAAAGCAGTTTGTTCCCGGAATGCGCAAAAAGTGCAGGAGTTCGCTGATCAATGGGGGTATGAATCCATTGAAACAGATTGGAAAGTTTTAGTCGCTCGGGAAGATATCGATGCAATCGACATTTGTACGCCAAACGATACGCATGCCGAAATCGCTATCGCCGCTGCGGCAGCAGGTAAGATGATTCTATGTGAAAAACCTTTGGCAAGAACTTTGGCTGAGGCACAAACAATGGTGGATGCCATCGAAAAAGCCGGGGTAAAAAATACGGTCTGGTATAACTACCGCCGCGTACCTGCTGTGACTCTGGCGAAACAGATCGTTGATTCTGGTAAACTGGGACGGATTTTTCATTACCGGGCAAATTTCTTGCAGGACTGGACGATTAATCCGGATGTGCCACAAGGTGGCGCTGCGACATGGAGGCTTGATGCCGAAGCTGCCGGTTCGGGTGTTACTGGCGATTTGCTGGCCCATTGTATTGATACAGCCATGTGGATTAATGGTGGAATAAAAGACGTTTCTGCTGTCACAGAGACTTTTATCAAAGAGCGTGTGCATCAGGAGAGCGGACAGGTTCAAAAAGTTGGAATTGATGATGCTTGTATTTTTCATTGTCATTTTGATAATGGCTCTTTGGGGCTTTTTGAATCTACGCGTTATGCCCGTGGACACAAAGCGCTATACACTTTTGAGATTAATGGCGAACATGCGTCCATCCGCTGGGATTTACACGATCTGAACCGTCTGGAATATTTCGATCATTCGGATGATTCGGTAGTTCGTGGTTGGAGATCTATTCTTGTTACGGACTCTGATCAGCCTTATATGAAAAGATGGTGGATTCCAGGAACCAGTATTGGTTACGAGCATTCATTTATCCATCAGGCAGCTGATTTCTTTGAAAGTTTGCAAACCGGAAAGGATTGCAGTCCGACTTTTAAAGATGCTTTGGAAACGCAGAAGGTTTGTGAGGCTGTGCTGGATTCGGCTAATTCGAAGAGCTGGAAGGATACCGGGGTTCAATGGGAGGGATGATTTCGTGAAACATTCGGCGTCGTTATCGAAAACATAGGGCGGTGCCCTATGCTAAGATAATAACCCTTTCAGGGTGGTGTTTTGTGCGACGCCCTGAAAGGGCATAATATTTCAAGATAGGGTATCACCCTATTTTTTACACACACTATAAGCCTCCGGGCAAAAACAAAAATGCCGCAATCATTATCAAAAATCTGTACACACATCGTGTTCAGTACCAAATACCGTCAGCCGCTGATTGACGATAAAATCGAGGCTGAACTTCACCGCTACCTGGGCGGGATTTGCAAGAAATTCGACTGTCTACCTATCAAGGTGGGAGGTTATGTTGATCATGTCCATATTCTCTGCGTTTTATCCAGAAAGATTGCAGTGATGAAACTGCTTGAAGAAGTTAAGAAATCTTCTTCGAAATGGATCAAGACACAAGGCCCCGACTATGCTAATTTTTACTGGCAGGATGGGTACGGAATATTTTCAGTTAATCCTTATGAGCTGGATGTTGTGATCAAGTACATTGAAAATCAAAAGATGCATCATGAAAATAATACCTTTCAGACGGAGTATCTCGGATTTTTGAAAAAATATAATGTTGAATACGATGAGCGTTATGTCTGGGAATGATAGTCAACTCAGTTAGGTTGGTCAAGTCAGTAGGGCGCAAAGATATGCCGCCCTTTCAGGGCTTTTTTGTTGAAGTATGGATGACGATATTATTCATAATACCAGCCATCTCAATGCCGGCTCGAAGTTATAACAAATGAAATTTTTATCCCAATATATTAATTGAAGGCATTTTTTAGTTTAATAGATATCTGAAAGCAGGAATTAAACCTTCCCTTATAAATGTTGTCAGATATACCGTAAACTAAAAATTTATCAACAGTATGAAAAGGATAGTGAAAGTGACAAAATCCATCGTGATGATGGTTGTGGCGGGGGCGTTAATGATAGCATGTAGTCAGGCACTTCAAACGAGTTATGATTATGACTCATCCGTAAATTTAAAACAGTTCAAAACCTTTAACGTAGAACCTGAAAGCAAAAACGAACAGGATCCATTGTTGGGAAGTGAGCTGAATAAAAGAAGATTGAAAGATGCGGTAGTTGAAGTGATGCAGGCGAAAGGTTATAAACTGGATAATAATCCTGAAATCGTTGTTCGGTTTATGACTGACGTGAAAGAACGCCAGCAAGTGCGCTCTAATAATATGTATTCGCCATATATGTGGTGGTATGGAGGTGGAAACAATATCTCTACTTACAACTACCAGGAAAGCAGATTTATTCTGAATATCTACCAAAGAAACAGCGACAGAATGATCTGGCAGGGATGGGCATCCGGTAAGGTAAAAGCACCTTCTAAAAAGGATGATCGCGAAACGATGGTAAAAAACACCATGGCAGATATTTTGAGAACTTTCCCGGAAGCGACGCTTGACACTTATAGCAGAAAGCAGTAGTTTTTAGGTTGATAAGTATGCATGAAGAAGTTACAGCACCATTCGCTGTGACTTCTTTTTATTTACTGATCTAATTAATATGTCTGGAAAATGGATTCTGGAATATTACATCAAAACAGGCATAGGAAACAGGATCCATATGACCGCCAGCTTTGAATTGTTCCATTATACCTAAATTTACGATCATATCCGCTTTCTTGAAAACGTGACGAAAATAGGCAGTAAACCGATCTTCCGTAAAATGATAATTTGACCACGTATGATGGCGGTCAGAGGGAATGCTCGATTGATATTCGTCCACAGCAGTCAAAATTTCGTTTCCTCCAATAATGATATTCGTCTTGTCCTGATTTAAAGGAATACTTGCCGTGGCTTTCAAGCGGATACGAAGTTCAAACGGGTGGGAAGACGGATCCCAGTCAGAAGAATAAAAAGTTCTTGCTTCCGGCCGAAATGCATAATTAAGTGCTACTTTTCTAAATTGCTGCCGGTAATAAAGCCGTCCATAATATCTCAATTCATAACGGTAAGAAGGATCTTTTGCTTCATAAGGAGACTCTTCCGAATATAGGTTCTGCAAACGGAAGCTGTTTGCAAAAGAGACCTGCCATTTTTTACTGAATTTGTAAAGTAATTCCTGGTTGTAAACTGCAATACCCTGTTTTTCGGCAAGAGACCAGCTATCAGGATTGCTCATTCTGGCTGCGCCGCCGTAAACTGTCAGGTTTAGCTTTTTATTGAGGACCTGGCTAAAACCAACAACTCCCCAGGAAACTGCCTTGGTTCCATCCATTCCGGGAGGAGATATCTGAGCGAAGATTAGAGAAGCGTGTAGAAAAGAAAATAGTGTTAAGTAATACTTTATAAATTTCATAAATCTTAATAGTTAGCTGTAGAATATTCATTTAATCATATTCTCTGCAAAACTATATTTGAATTCTGGAAACATCCGGTAATAAAAAAATCTGCAAGGTGAATTTTGACAATTTACTTTGCAGATTTTTTCAATGATTGGAATAAGGAATACGGAAAGATTCAGTCAGTTACTTACCTATTGCCTTTATAATATCTTTCTCCAAAGTTTTATTATTGGGAAATTCCTGAGGTATCCATCGATCAACAATTTTTCCGGAGGCATCCAATACTACAAAAGGATAACGGATATCAACTGCGTAATTTTGTTTCAGTAACTCGGTGCTTTCGTCTGACGCCCATAAATGTTTTACACCATTTCTAGCCTGCGTGTAAGGCTTCCAGCTTTGAAAAGGCATCCCCGAAATCATCGTGATATAGGCAAAATTTACTTTATCAGCATATTTAGCTTCCATTGCTTTCATGGTAGGTTCGTGTGCGCCAATGTTGAATGCAAAAACCATTACGGTTGGTTTTCCTGCCAATTGTTTCAGAAAAACGGCAGCGCTATCGCGGTCTAGCAAAGTGAAATCAGGAGCAGCTGAGCCGGTTGTCAATTTTGACTTAGCCGCCATAAGCTTCGTAAAATAATCCGTATACTCCGATTTTGGATATGTAGTTTTATAATCTGCCAATAAAGTCTGACTTGTTTCAATGGTAGGAATTGCGGTTGCTGCATAATTGAGCCAATAGGTCAGCAGGTATTCCTGTTGTTTTGGATGACTTTGCATTTTTTCTTTACTGAAATTATAAACGTCAGTTATGGCCTGCGGACTCAATTCATAACGTGTCGCTGAATCCAAAGGAAATTTTCTTGTTGTTGGTATCAACGCCCAGTTTCTCAGTTCGTCACGATAAGACTGACTTAATAGTGCTTCGTCCGGTAAAATTTTGAAATTGCTCAAAGTCAAATCTTCTAATTCTTTTTGCTGTGCTGGTTCAAGCTTTTTCGCTCTGTTTTTCCGCATTATCTTTTCCTGCAATAACCTGTGAATAACGAAAGGCTCAGTCGTTGTCGTTGCGTTTACATAAGCGTCGAAGGCTGGAATCGGAGCATTTGCAGTTTTAAAAGTTGCATAAGCATTCTGGCGAATTTTCTGTAAACTATCACTTTGCTGAGCGACACTTTTATTATCAATTTGCGATGGCTTGTAACCAAAAACCGGCAGGTACTGATATTGGTTTTCCAGAAAATAGGTTCTCAAAAAGTCCTGATAATTAGCATTTTTTCCTGAAAACGCAACGTTTGCTCCTCCTGAAAAAGTAGCTGTCAGATCGTCGCCGGGCTGCACGAACAACATCCAGGTTTTGTTCACTCCGCCGCCGCTATACTGTAAACGCAGAATTTTCGGTTCGCTTATAGGTGCATTAACTTTTTCAGTAGTTTTTTCCTGGAAATTAATCATTGCCAAAGGTTCCAGTTTGGTGTCTGCCAGGCCAATGCCCAGGTTGGGGTGAAAGTGGACATCTTCAAGAACGAGCGAAACAATGGCTTGTTCGGGCTTTGCCGTCGTTAGCGTGATGGTAGAAGTCTTTTGTGCAAAAGATAACAGACTGGAAAGGAGAAAAATAAGTGTGGTAATTTTTTTCATAGTAAACAGTGATGATTTTGTAAGTCGTTCGACGAATAATGAATTAATATTCAAAGGATTATAGCTTAGATTTATTGAGGTGATAATTAAATAATTATGCCAATATCGGATTTCTTTCCGTGAATACGTTTGATCTGCGGATGATCGTTCTGTTTTTCATACGGTAAGGTTATCTTTGAACGAGAAAACCGGATTTCTGAACGAATAGAAAATACTTGCATCTGCAAGTGCTGCATAATGATGAACCGCATTGCCTTATTAGATTTTAATTCTCTTAAAAACGGATTTGAAGGAGAGCTTTATTACGACGACTCTACTGTCCATACCGCCCAAAGACACATTTATGCAACAGATGCCTCGGTATACCAGGAAATGCCGGTTGCCGTTGCTTTGCCGCGAACGGTAGAGGATATCCGGAAGCTTATAAAATTTGCAGGAGAACAAAAACTGACGCTGATTCCTAGGGCAGCTGGTACGTCATTGGCCGGACAGGTTGTTGGAAAAGGTATCGTTGTAGACATTTCCAAACACTTTGGCGCAATTCTCGAAGTGAATGCAAAAGAGAAATGGGTGAGGGTTCAGCCTGGTGTGATCCGCGATGATTTAAATAAACATCTTGCTCCTTACGGATTACTTTTTGGTCCGGAAACTTCAACAGCCAGTCGTGCTATGATTGGCGGAATGATCGGAAATAATTCTTGTGGCTTGCATTCCATAACGTGGGGAGCGACTCGGGATCATTTGCTGGAAGTGAAAGCCTTACTGTCTGATGGAACAGAAACCGTTTTTAATAATTCTTCAACGGATGACTATGTTAAAAAAGTTGCTAAATCCGGTTCGGGAAAGCGTGAGCAGGCAATTTACGCTGGTATGTGGGGAATACTTTCGAATCCGGTTGATCAGGATTTGATTAAAAAACAATTTGCAAAGCCAACAGTGACGCGCAGGAATTCGGGTTATGCGCTGGATGCATTGGTTGAAAATTTTGAAAAAAACCAGGTAAATCTCTGTAATCTGATTGCTGGCTCGGAAGGTACTCTATGTTTTGTGACCGAAGCAAAAATCGCTTTGGTTGATGTGCCTCCGGCTTCGGTCGGTGTTGTTTGTGTTCATGCCAATTCGCTTGCTGAATCGCTTCATGCAAACCGCGTCGCTATGAAACACAATCCGAAAGCATCAGAATTGGTGGACCGATACATTATGGATTTTACCAAAGGCCATCATATTTATTCCAAAAACAGATTTTTTCTCGAAGGTGATCCAGCGGCTTTGCTAATGGTTGAATTTTGGGGGAATTCGGACGATGAAGTAAAAGTACAGGCGGATGCATTGGTCAAGGATTTGCTTGAAGAACAGTTGGGATATGCTTATCCGCTGTTATTTGGTGACGAAGCAAATAAGGCATGGGAAATCAGGAAAGCTGGTTTAGGATTAATTCGAAATTTGCCTGGTGATACCCAACCTGTCAACCTGATTGAGGATTGCGCTGTTGCGGTTGAGGACTTGCCGGCTTATATTGATGACCTTGAACAGTTACTTGAAAGCCATGGTTTGCACGCGTCTTATTATGCACACGCTGGTGCGGGGGAGCTGCACGTCGAGCCGATGATTAATCTCAAAACTTCCGAGGGAAAACAGAAATTCAGGCAGGTGCTGGCGGATACTGCGGTTCTTGTGAAAAAATATAAGGGTGCGCTTTCCGGAGAACATGGAGACGGCCGTCTTCGTGGCGAATTTATTCCCTTTATGATGGGGGAAGAAGTCTACGAGATTTTCAGGCAGGTGAAAAGAATCTGGGATCCGAATGGCATTTTTAATGCGAACAAGATCGTCGATACGCCACCAATGAATGAATTTCTGCGGTTTGAACAGGATAAGGAAAAGCCCGCTATCGCAACCACCTTTGATTTTTCAAAACATGAAAGCATGTTGCGCCTGGCAGAAAAATGTAGTGGATCCGGTGACTGCCGCAAAACTGAACTGACTGGCGGAACAATGTGCCCGAGTTATATGGCAACGCGCCGTGAACGCGATACCACCCGGGCGAGAGCCAATATTTTACGACAATATCTGACGCCGGGAGCGGCACAGGTTGAAAGTGCAACCACACCGGAAATGGTTAAAGAAGTATTGGATCTTTGTCTTTCATGCAAAGGTTGTAAATCTGAATGCCCTTCGAGCGTTGATGTTGGGAAGATGAAAGCGGAATTTACCCAGCAATATTACGAAACGCACGCTATTCCTCTGCGAACAAATCTGATCGCTAATTTTGGCAAACAGATGAAACTGGCTTCGATAGCCCCCTGGGCTTTTAATGCTGTTTTCGGAACTTCTACTTTAAGGAAAGTTGCGAACAAAATGGTTGGTTTTCACCCTGATCGTACTATGCCTTTGCTTCATAACACCACGCTGAAACATTGGTGGGAAAAGCATAACAGGAAGAATTCGAGTAAAGGCTCACATTCAAAAGTTTATCTTTTTTGTGATGAATTCACTAATTATAACGATGTTGAAATTGGGAAGAAGGCAGTAATGCTGCTGGAAAAGTTAGGATATGAAGTGATCATACCCAAACATGAAGAGTCAGGAAGGTCCTATCTATCTAAAGGTCTGGTGAAAGAAGCGCAAAAGTTAGCGATTCGAAATGTTGAGTTGTTGAAAGACATCATTTCTCAAAAAACGCCTTTGATCGGTATTGAGCCGTCAGCAATTCTTTCTTTCCGTGACGAATATATTGACCTCGTTCCAGAAAATTTGAAAATTGAAGCACAGAATATTGCGTCACACGCACTACTGTTTGAGGAATTTATATCAAGGGAGATTGATGCAAAAAGAATAACGAAGGAAGCGTTCAATACTAATGAGCAGTTGATTAAACTTCACGGACATTGCCATCAGAAAGCATTATCGTCACTAACAACCTCGAAGAAAGCATTGTCGCTTCCAGAAAATTATAAAGTACAACTTATTCCATCCGGTTGCTGCGGCATGGCTGGTTCTTTTGGATATGAAGAGGAGCATTATGATGTTTCAATGCAGATAGGAGAATTAGTTCTTTTCCCGACGGTGCGCCAACAACCCGAAAATGTAATTATTGCCGCACCTGGAACCAGTTGCCGGCACCAGATTAAAGATGGCACCGGTCGTAAGGCTAAACACCCTATTGAGATTTTATGGGAGGCGCTGAACTAATTATTCAGTGCCTCTTACACTTTTCATAATGGTATCCGGGTGAACTTCCATTGTTGTGTCGGATGCTACTGTGTCTGCATTCATAGTGGCATTTTCAGATGGTGTTTCTGCTTCACTGAAATTTTCATCGTGATTCAGAAAACCTCCCCAAAATGCAATTAACATCAGTACAATACCTACTCCCAAGATCCATTTCCAAACGTTCTTGGTATTTTTAGTTGCTTTCGCTTCTTTGTCTGTTTCTCCTCTGTCCATGATAGTAGTGATTTAGTTTGGCCGACACAATACCATTTTTGTACCATATCAAAATGTTACCATTTAATAAGGTTGACGTTAAATTGTGTTGAAAAAATTACCCTAAAATGCGCTAAATCGAACGAATGGTATACTAAAATACGTTGGTTCAATGTTTAGCTTCATAGAATTATTGGAAATCCACAATTATAAGTTTTTTTATAAAATTCACTCCCGTATGATAAAGCCTCTTTTTTACTTTGTTTCGTTAACATCGCTATTCTTAATACTTCAAACGGAGCGTGTTAAGGCGCAGGATACCAAAAACTTTTTCTCCGTAACCGGCGGCTACAGCTTGCCGGTGGGCGAGCTTGCAACGGAAAAGTTAAATGATCCGCTTGCTGGTCTGCCCGGTTCGGGTTATTTTGGACAGGTTAGTTATGATCACAGAATTGCGCGATGGTTCGGTATCAAATTATCTGGCAGTTATAATCAAAACACGACCAACTCCGGCCCTATCATTGACAAAGCCAATTCGTATGTTGAAGCATTGGGAAGAACTTACGCCTGGGACAGCAATGTTTCAAAGTGGAAGTTGGGTGCGGCTTTAATAGGTCCTGCTATTTACCTTAATTTTAATCGGGTACAATTTGAGGCACACGTTCAGGGTGGCATTGTGAAAGCTACAACGCCGTCCGTATTATTGACAGGTCGCCGGCTTAATTCCGATGGGCAAATTATGGAGGGATCCAGCGAAATTCAGGTAAGTTTAGATCGGAAGATTGTTAATCCTATTGGTTTTGGAGCAGGGGCAAGTTTGCGTCTTCCTATCGCAGGTGCATTGTTCTTTCATGTTAGTGGCGATGTGATCGGTGCAAAAGCGGAGGTAAAGGATCTGGCTATAAAAGCCGTAGGTGAAGGTTTTGATCATAGTGATCGGATCAATGAAAGCAGATTTATTGGTGTTGTAAATTTAGGAGCAGGTCTGGGAATTGCCTTTTAAGACGTTAACTTAAATTTTATTTCATAAAAAAGAGGATACCCGCATTTGGCAGGTATCCTCTTTTCGTTCATGTACTTCGGTCAGTTGTTTATTTTGCAAACCAGAGTTTAAGTTTCATATCATTTTTTCCACCCTGGTTTTTCAAAGCAGCGTCGTAGTTCGCGAAGTTCAATGATTCTTCTGAACCTGGATAAGGAAGACGCGTTGGAAGAACATTTTGGTTTGTGTTATTTGTAGGCGTTACAAGTGCCGGAATTCCAGTGCGACGATATTCTGTCCAGGCTTCCAAACCCTGGCCGTACAAAGCAATCCACTTTTGTTCCATGATCTGCGTAAATCCATCTGCTCCGCTTTTCAATGCATTTGCTGCAAGGTATGCAGTCGGCGCCGGCAACTTGTATTGTGCGAATGAAGCAGTTATCCCAGCCGCATAATTCGTAGCTGCATCACCTGCCGAAGTTACGCCTTTGTAGGCAAATTCAGCTTTCAGAAATAACAATTCAGCATAAGTCATAATAACACCAGGAGCCGTAGCGGATGTAAAGTAAGTCCCAACTTTTGAAGTTTTTGTTAAACCCAAAGCATTAGCATCAGAAGAAGCCAGGCCATTCGGCACTCCTTTATAAGTTCCGCCGTCTGCTGGCAAATTCGCATAAATTGCAAGTCTGTCATCATTCATGGCTGCCAGTTTATTCACCAAAGTGGCACTTACACGGTGGTCATCACGTGTTCTGCGATTTACGAAAACCGGGTTCTGGTTGTTTGTTGCGTCCAGATAGTTAAGCTGAATATTTTCAGAAACAGAAGTAATAACCGGATATTTTGCAGGATCGCCCAGAATTCTGGCAATCTCAGATTTTACATCGATCGGTGCATCTGCCTTATCAATCATTCTGCTCAAAATGCGAAGGCTAAGCGTGTTTGCAAATTTCTTCCATTTGGCCATATCGCCGTTGAAAAGAATATCGCCGCCAACAGGCATGGAAGTGTTCGCTGTATTGATAGATTCACCTGCCGCTTTCAGCTCTGCTACCAATCCTGCATAAACATTTTTCTGAGCGTCGTATGTTGGAAGCAAAGTTCCTTCCAGTCCTTGAATTGCAGTTTTATAAGGAATATCTCCGTAAATATCTGTCAATAGTGAAAACACCCACGAGCGCAGAATAACGGCAACAGCCTGATAATTGGTATTTCCGCTTTCTTCTCCAAGTTTATAAATACGGTTATAGTCAGCGAGCGCTTCGATGTAAAGTCCCTGCCATCCTGCGTTGTAAACATCGGCAGAAACTGTATACTGATCAATATCGGTATATTGAATACGAGCCCAGTGCTGCGAAAATCCCTCACCGATATCCATACCCAATGTGCCACCCGACTGAATATCAACGGCACTCTGGATTCCATGTGGCATAAATAGATCAGCAGTTCCGGAAGACGCACTGTTTGGGTTGGTATTAAGTTCATCAAAATCTCCGGTGCAAGCGGAAGCACACAAGAAAGTGGCTGCTAGTAATATTTTGGAGCGGAATGAATATTTAAAACTTTTCATATAAGATCAATTAAAGAAAATTACTTAAAGATTGAAGCTGATGTTAAAACCGATTGATCTGGTTGTCGGAATCTGACCATTTTCTATACCTTGTAAATTGCCATCGTTGTAATAACTTGTTTCAGGATCGATGTGAGGAAGATTGCTTTTTAGAAGAGCCAGGTTTCTGCCTACAACCGATACTGCGATATCGCGGAATGGAAGTTTTTTGATCGCTTTTCCTGAGATCATATACGTAAATTTCACTTCGCGAAGTTTTACATAACTCGCATCGAAAATGGTGTTTTCGTTGTTTGTCAGCAAGTAATATTTGTGGTGGTATTCCTCAGAAGAAATACTTTTCGCATTAGGAACATAGTTTGGAGCATCAGCAGTACCTGTGTTAACCACACCCTGACCGACAATACCAGTTTCGCGACCAAGCGTCGTTTCTTTCAAAACACCTGTGTAACGTCCAACGTTAATTGATTGCGAGAAGATATCGCCACCATGTTTGATATCGATCAAAGTACTTAGCGAGAAGTTTTTGTATTTAAAAATATTAGAAATACCGCCAATCCAGTCTGGTGTGAAGTTTCCTAATACTCGGCTAACCGGATCAAGCATTGGATATCCTTGTGCATCGTAAACAATTTGTCCATCAGGAGCGCGTAAGAAACCTTTTCCGAAGAAAGTACCGTATGGCTGACCAACGCGTGCTTCAACGGATAATCCACGGAAACTGTTTGTCGAGGTCGTCTGAGTCAATGGGTTGTAGCTTGTGTTTAGCTGGTAAGTCGTCAGGTTGTCGGCAAGTGAAACCACTTTGTTTTTGTTACGAGCCCAGTTCAAATTAATATCCCACTGGAAGTTTCCAACTTTAACAGGCGTTGTCGTCAACTGGATTTCGATTCCTTTGTTTGTGATCTTTCCAGCGTTCAAAAGTTTAGATAAATATCCTGATGCATTTGAAACGTTTACGTCAAGGATCTGATCTGTTGAAGATTTGCTGTAATAAGTAACGTCTAGTCCAACACGGTTTTGCCAAAGTCTGATATCTGCACCGATTTCATAAGAAGTCGTGATTTCTGGCTTTAACTCAGCATTTAACAGCGCATTATTTTCAGACAAACTTGGTGTGCTTCCCCAAGGGTTTTCATATTTGTATGTACTGGCCAAACGATATGGATCAGTATCATTACCAACCTGCGCAAGACCAGCTCTCAGTTTTGCGAACGATAAAACGCTTGATTTTATGTCAAACATATCCGAAATGATCGCACTTACAGCAGCTGACGGGTAGAAATAAGATCTGTTGTTTGCAGGCAAAGAGCTTGACCAGTCATTACGGGCGGTAAGATCAACAAACAAATAATTACGGAAACCTAAGTTCGCCGAGGCATATAAACTGTTTACCGTTTTCTCGATATAAGAGTTTTCTACAACCGGGCGCTGGCGAGAGTTACCCATGTTCCAAACTCTTGGGATCGCAAGTTCGGTCGCTCCCATGTAATTTCTTTGTGCAAAGTTTGAGCGGTGGTTGCCGCCGATGTTGGCCGTAATATCAAACTCACCAAATTTCTTTGTCGCATTCAATAAGAAATCAGAGTTGGATTCCCGAACAAAAACCTGCTCTTCGTTATATGCATCGTAAAGTTGCGTAGTTCCAAGTCTTGCCTGACGTGCAGCTGTTCTTGTTTTACGACGATCTTCATAAAAGTCAGTACCCGAGCGACCTGTTAAAGTAAGCCAGTCAGTCAGTTTGTAAGTAGCAGAAATATTTCCATACAAACGATCACGCTGGTTTTCTCTTGTGCTGTTGTTTAGGAGGTAATAAGGGTTTGTCCAATAGTTATCATTCCAGTTGTTCTGGTAAATGCTTCCTGGTTTCGTATAATTCGTAAGGTTATTCATGTTAACCTGACGGCCGAACCAGATAAAATAAAGTCCGAAATTGTTACGGTTGTCGCTACCATCTTTTACATAATTGACAGTCGCTCTTACGTTTAGTTTTGGCGTAAGGTTCCAGCCGGCGTTTAATGAAACCGTCTGGCGTTTGTAATCTGTGTTTGGTAAAATACCGTTTTGTTTCAGGTTAGTGAAAGACAGACGGAAATCCGCTTTGTCGTTTCCACCGGTTACGCCAATGTTGTTGGTATATGTTTTACCAGTCTGATAAAATTGGTTTACGTTATCAGGATTTGCAACCCAGGGAGTAGGTGTTCTTGTGCCGTCAGCTGCAATCGGTGAGTCAAACTGTGGCAATAATCTTCCGTCTAATCTAGGGCCCCAACTTTCATCCACGCCGTCATTCACGCCGCCGCCTTGTCCGTCTTTATATGAAAAAAGACCTTTTGCACCTTGTCCGTATTCATTTTGCCATTCCGGCTGACGGAAAACTGATTCAAAGGAAGTATTGGTATTAAAAGAAACACCTACTCCTTTTGAACCCTTTCCGCTTTTAGTAGTGATCAAAACAACACCGTTGGCTCCACGTGAACCGTAAAGTGCGGCAGCACTCGGTCCTTTCAAAACGTTGATAGACTCAACATCGTCCGGGTTAATGGAAGCAGCGGCGTTACCATAATCTACACCGGTTCCAGAACCGAAATTGCTATTGTCGATCGGTACACCATCAACAACGAAAAGTGGCTGGTTGTTGCTTCCAATTGAGCTCGCACCACGAATGATCATACGTGAAGAAGCACCCGGAGCTCCGTTTGAATTGGTAACCTGAACCCCTGCTAATCTTCCTGAAAGTGAATTGATTAAGTTAGTTTCGCGAGCCTGAGTCAAAGCCTTTCCGCTCACTTCCTGCACTGAATAACCCAACGCTTTTTTCTCACGGGCGATACCAAGTGCGGTTACTACAACCTCATTAAATTGTGTTGCGTCTTCTTCCAGTGATATACCGATGGTCGTTTTAGCTCCAACAGGAACTTCAAGCGACTTAAATCCTATAAAGGAAACAACCAGAACTGCATCAGAAGCAGCGTTAATTGTGAATTCTCCGTCTGCATTGGTCGTACTTCCGCGGCTTGTGCCTTTAATTAAAACACTTGCACCCGGCAAAGCTCCGCCGTCACCTTTTGATGTGACCTTACCTTTAATGGCTAGCTCCTGTCCAAAACTTGCTAAGCTCAGCAGCGTTAGAAGCGACATGAAACTCAGTGTAAAAAGTTTTTTCATCAGTTAGATTTTTAAGAGTGGTTAAATTGTAATATTTAAATAAAATAAGAGTGAAAATTATAAGTAATACAGTATTAAAAATCGGTCTTTTAAGTAGTAAATCATATTTAAATCAAATATTCAGGTTGTTTTTCGGTAGTTATTAAAATAAGATTAGCTAATTATTAAGAATTCAATATTCAAAGTAAAGTAATTTATTTCAGAATAATATTCTTTAAAAATAAAATATTTTAAAATTAAAACCTGTAAAATGTGATTAACTGGCAATTTAAATTAACTGAATACTATAATTTTAAAATTAAATTTTAATAAATCTTGGAATTGTATAAGTTTTATAGCTTGTGTGTTTATAATTGTATTTTACCAATTGTAATTAGTGGAGTGAATACAGATATTTAGAGCTCATCAGAAGGCTGGCAATAAATAATTCATATGATGTTTAGAAGATTTATCATTTGCATTGCTAATTCGTTTTAGTTTTGAACTTTGCTCATGTAGACTATTTTAGAATCTTGAAAATTATATCCTCAAACTGCTTTTCATTCTTAAAATCAACCTTCAAGGCATTTGAATTACTATATTTGCAACCCGGCGTCCGCAGGTGTCGGCTTAGTGCACATATCAATTTGATTAATTCGTAATAGCTTTAAATGAAGGTTCTTAAATTTGGTGGCACATCGGTCGGTTCGGTCGATAGTATCAAGCAGGTAATCGGTATTCTTGAAAATAATCTGGCAACTGGCGAAAAGATCGCCGTCGTTTTTTCTGCAATGGGAGGTGTTACAAACCGCCTCATTGAAATCGGGAAAATGGCAGCATCCGGAAACAGCGAGTATACGGAATTTCTGAAAGTCGTTGAGGAACGTCATTTTGTGATCGTGCGCGGACTAATCAATGTCAAAAATCAGAGCAGTACGTTTGCTGCTGTGCGTGGACTTTTTAATGAATTGGGTGATATTCTTAAAGGAGTTTCCTGGATTCGCGAGTTGTCGACCCGCACCATGGATCTGATCATGAGCTTCGGAGAACGGCTTTCCACACTTGTTATCACGGAAGTTTTGAAGAGCAGAGGTGTTGCCGCGGAGTTTTGTGATGCCCGCCAAATAATCCGTACCAATGATACATACGGTATGGGCGATGTCAACTTTGAAATTACCAACCAGCTGATTCTTGAATATTTTGCAAAGGTTAATGCCTTGCAATGTGTAACCGGATTTATTTCTTCAACAAAAGAAGGTATCACAACTACTCTTGGCCGCGGAGGCTCTGATTACACCGCTTCGATTATCGCAGCAGCTTTGGATGCAAATTCCATAGAAATCTGGACAGACGTTGATGGTATGATGACGGCCGATCCGCGCAAGGTTACCAATGCCTTTACAATTCCGTCTATTTCTTATTCGGAAGCGATGGAGCTTTCGCATTTCGGAGCGAAGGTGATTTATCCGCCAAGTTTGCAGCCAGCATTTGCAAAAAATATAACGTTGAAAGTTCTCAACACTTTTAATATAGGCTTTGAAGGGACGTTTGTTCAAAAAGTTGCTAATAAAAAAGAGTTTCCGATTACCGGGATTTCGTCCATAGATGAAATTGCGCTGGTCAATATTCAGGGAAGTGGGATGATCGGTGTTGCCGGTATTTCCGGTCGGCTTTTCACGGCTTTATCCAATAATGCAATCAGTGTTATTCTAATTTCCCAGGCATCTTCGGAACATTCTATCTGTTTCTCAATAGATCCGAAAGATTCCCTTAAAGCAAACGAAGTGCTTAATCAGGAATTTGCTTCGGAAATTGATCACGGATATATTGATAGCATTACGATAGAAAAAAACCTTTCCATCATTGCCATCGTTGGAGAAGGCATGAAAAAAAGTACGGGTGTGTCCGGTAAGCTTTTTTCTGTTTTAGGTAAAAATGGTATCAATGTTGTAGCTACGGCCCAAGGCAGTTCCGAGCTTAATATTTCTGTTGTCATTTCAAAAAGTGACTTATCGAAGGCGCTGAATGCCATTCACGGCGTTTTCTTCCATTCCGAAACCCGTTCCCTAAATTTATTTGTGGTTGGTGTCGGACTTATTGGGAAAACGCTTTTGGAGCAAATAAAAAATCAGACGAAATATTTGCGCGAGGAAAAATTCCTGAATCTGAACATTGCCGGACTTTCCAATACGAAAAAAATGCTGCTCGATCCGGATGGAATAGGGTCGGAACAATGGAAAGAAAGAATAGAAGGTGAAGGTGTAAAAACAAGTTTGCCAGCTTTTGTTCAGCGTATGATTGAGCTCAACCTGCCAAACAGTGTTTTTGTGGATTGTACTTCTGATAAAGATATAGTGCAATATTACAACATGTTGCTGGATGCAAGTATATCGGTTGTTACGCCTAACAAAGTAGCAAATTCCGGAACCTATGCCGAGTATATTTCATTGCAGAGAACTGCATTGAAGAGAGGCGTGAAGTTTTTATATGAAACCAATGTTGGAGCTGGTTTGCCAATTATCAACACCATACAAGGCCTTATGTCGAGTGGGGATAAATTTCTGAAAATAGAAGCAATTCTCTCCGGAACATTATCCTATATTTTTAATTCGTTCGGGCCGGGAATTCGGTTTGTGGATGTTGTTAAGGAGGCAAAAGCGAAAGGTTTTACCGAGCCAGACCCGCGCGATGATTTGAGCGGTGCGGATGTGGCGCGAAAAATATTAATTCTAGCACGTGAGGTAGGTGTTCCGCTGGAATCAGAAGATGTAAAAGTTACTCAGCTTTTACCTGAAAATTGCTTACAGGCACCGACAGTGGAGTCATTTTTTGATGAATTGATTATCTCGAATGATTATTTCGCTACACTTCAGGCCAATGCAGAATCAAATGGAGAAGTGCTCCGGTTTATTGCAACTTTGGAAAATGGAAAAGCGGTTGTAGAGCTCAGAACTGTAAATCAACAGCATCCTTTTTATACCTTGTCAGGAAGTGACAATATCATTTCTTTTACAACAGAAAGATATAAGGATCGCCCGTTGGTAATTAAAGGCCCGGGCGCTGGTGCGGAAGTTACTGCCTCGGGAGTCTTTGCGGATATCATGAGCATTAGTAGTTATTTGGGGTAGAAGGTTTTAAATTGGTGGAGATTTCTAAACAGCCATTTCAATCATGAGCAACAGCATGAGCAACAGAATGATTCCAGAATCGGTAGCCAGATTAACTGAGGATTTTAAAACTCATGTTGAAAAGTTATACGGCAAAAGATTGGATAAGGTAATCTTATACGGATCTTATGCCAGAGGAGAAGAAAGGGTTGATTCAGATGTGGATTATCTGGTTATTTTGAACGATGATGAAATCCGGACTTTTAAAGAGATAAGTAATTTGTCTACTGTAACTTTTGAATTATCGCTTCAATATTTGGTTTCGGTATCTGCTATTCCAGTTTCTAAGTCCAGGTTTACAGAGGAATGGTCGCCATTATACCACAATGTTCGTACTGACGGAATTGTGCTATGAGTGAGCATTCGATTGTCAATATCATATCAAAGGCTTCTGATTGTTTGGATGATTCGATGTTGTTGCTAGCTGAGAAAAGTTATGATGCGGCGTTGAATAGGTCATATTATGCGATGTTTCATAGTATTCAAGCCCTGCTGTTTGCAATAAATTTTGCGGCAAAATCTCATTCGGGAGCACATAATGCTTTTCATAAGCATTTTATCTTAAGTCAAAAACTCCCGCGTGATTTAGGTCTGGCACTCAAAAGGACTTTTGAGAAGCGACAGTTCGGAGATTATGATTACGATGAAGTTTTATTTGAAGATGCGGAAGAATCCGTGGAAGATGCCAGATATTTTTTTGAAGCAACTATCCAATATTTAAAGGAAAATAATTTTTTAAAGTGAATTATATAAAAGCATTTGCCCCGGCCACAGTTGCCAACGTTTCTTGTGGATTTGACATTTTCGGTTTTGCAATTGAAGAGCCAGGCGATGTGGTTGAAATTCAGCGTCGCGATGAACCCGGAATTATTATAAAAGATATTTTTGGTGACGAAGGAAGATTACCTCGAAATCCTGAAAAAAATGCAGTAACCGGCGTGATGATTCATTTGCTGAAACATCTTGGTATAAAAGATTTTGGCTGCGAGGTAACGTTACATAAAAACATGCCGCTGGGCAGTGGTATGGGGTCAAGTGCTGCCAGTGCCGTTGCAGGTGTTGTGGCTATGAATGAGCTTCTGGATTGTCCTTTGACAAGAACGGAACTTCTTCCTTTCGCGATGGAAGGAGAGCGTATTGCCTCGGGTTCTGCTCATGCAGATAATGTTGGGCCTGCGCTTTTGGGTGGTTTTGTAATTATAAGGAGTTATAATCCGCTGGATGTTTTTTCAATTCCGGTTCCAAAAGATTTGTACTGCACCTTGGTGCATCCGGATATTGAGATCAATACCAAAGATGCCAGGTATATCCTTCGGGATGAGGTTTCGCTTAAAAATACTATTTCTCAGATGGGGAATGTAGCTGGTTTAGTTGCCGGACTTATGAAGGAAGATTACGATCTGATCAGCCGCTCAATGGTTGACGTGATCATCGAACCGGTTCGTTCTATACTTATTCCTGATTTCGATAAAGTAAAACAGGCCGCTCTGGAGAATGGTGCTTTGGGGTGCAGCATTTCAGGTTCAGGCCCATCCATGTTTGCATTGAGCCGTGGAATCGAGAATGCAAAAAAAGTAGGGGAGGTTATGAAAATGACATTCGCTGAAGCCGGGATTGAATCAAGTACGCATGTTTCGCTGATAAATCAGTTAGGTCCGTTGATTATGGATAAGCGATAGACTGCTAGTTCACAAATAATTGGCGAAATGGCAGCATTCAAACTTATCTTTTCCTGAACTTTCTGCGTTATTTTATACGTTACATAGTCCATAAGAATTAAATAAAAAGATCATGGTTACTGTAAGTGATACTGCGAAGAATAAAATCATAGAATTACGTAAGGCTGACGGACACGAGGATGATTATCAGATCCGTGTTGGTGTTTTAGGAGGAGGATGTTCAGGTTTGACCTATAATCTTGAATTTAATTCTGATACCAACCCTAACGACATGGTTTTTGAAGATAAAGGCGTTAAAATTATTGTAGATAAAAAAAGCATTCTTTACCTGGCAGGCACTACATTAGATTTTTCTGATGGCCTGAATGGAAAAGGATTTCAATTTGTGAATCCAAACGCCACGCGTACTTGTGGCTGTGGCGAAAGTTTTGCCGTATAAATTTTAGATTTTGTGGATAATAGTAAAAGCGTTGTGACTTATCACAGCGCTTTTTTTATTTGTAGCTAAAATGCCGGAAGCAGTATATTTTCCTTATTTTATTGTTTTTTTGTGCAAGGAAACGTTTGTCAGATATCCGTATGTTTCGATTCTTGTTGGAAGTGGCATAATAGTTATTCCAAATAAATGGCAGGTCGTTTTCAATTTTTCACTTTCACTTTCACTTTTCAACCTAGTAAATGAAACCAACTCTTTTAATCTTGGCTGCCGGAATAGGAAGTCGTTATGGAGGTATTAAGCAACTTGACCAATTCGGTCCCAATGGTGAAACCATTATTGATTATTCTTTATATGATGCAATTCGAAGTGGTTTTGGCAAGGTGGTATTTATAGTCCGGAAGGAAATCAAGGATGAGTCGGAAGCTTTGTTTGCTCCAAAATTAAAGGGAAAAATTGACTATGATTTTGCGATACAAGGCGTGCAGTCTTACGTGCCGGAAGACCTTGGAACGGTTGAGCGCGTGAAACCCTGGGGAACGGGCCATGCAACACTATGTGCCTGGGAACAAACCGATACTCCTTTCGCTGTGATCAATGCTGACGATTTTTATGGGTTGGGCGCATTCGAAACAATGTCAAAGTTTTTAAGCACGGATACCAATGACAAGCAGCATGCGATGATTGGTTATGAAATTAAAAGAACCTTGTCAGAAAACGGAACTGTTTCAAGAGGGGTTTGTATTGAAAGAGAAGATCAGAACCTGGCTTCCGTCGTAGAACGTACCAAGATTTTTGAGGAAAACGGAACTATTTATTTTGAAGAAGACGGTGAAAAAACAGAATTAGCGCCTGAAACACCGGTTTCAATGAATTTCTGGGGTTTTAAACCATCTATGTTTCCGATCACAAAAGAGTTGTTTGAAGAATATGCCCGCGTTAATTCGAACACGCCAAAAGCAGAATTTTATATTCCAACGGTGATGTCCTATATCATTGAAAACGGTCTGGGCGATTGCCGGGTTTTCCGCAGCTCGTCTGACTGGTTTGGGGTTACTTACCCGGAAGATAAACCGAAAGTTCAGGCATCCCTATCTGCTTTGCACGAATCAGGAGATTATCCTGCTAGGCTTTGGGACTAGAATATGTATTTACAAAAGCAAAAAGTCAGGTTTCGAAAACCTGACTTTTTGCTTTTGTAAATAAAAAAATCGTAACCTATTTTTTCAACAACGCTTCCATCATTTTCTCAGCCAGGAATTTGTTTCCGGTTTCATTTAAATGGACGCGATCCGTTGTCAGAATTTCTTTTTCTTTGTTTTCAGGATTGTTTTTCAATTCATATTCCTGGAAATACTTTCTCAGATCGCAAAGCTGAAGATTATTTTTGGTCGCGATATCTCTTATCAGTTTTGAATAATAATTCAGATCGCCATCCTGCATATTTGAATTGTCGTTTCTTTCGCCAATTACAGTCGGTGTACAAAGGATCACACGGATATTTTGTGCTTTCATTTTTTTGATAAGTGCTTCATAAAACTTCACATATTTGTCGGGATCAGTTCCTGTTCCCATTGAACTTTTGTGCCACACATCATTTATACCAACATAAATAAAAACGACATCCGGTTTTTTAGAAAGCACATCATCTTCCAGACGCAAATACAGATCATACACTTTATTTCCTCCTATGCCTGCGCCCATCAATTCAAACTGCCCACTTTGGTTATTGGTTTTAAGCATTTCGGTCATCATCGTGATATAACCTTTTGGTCCCACACCAGCCTGCGTAATAGAATCACCAAAAAATATAACCCGTAATGGTTTGTCCTGCTTCATGGCAAGCAATGGAAATGCGACAAGTGCAATTTGTAATAGTCGAAAAATAATTCGCATGTGATTGAAAAGATTAGTTTTTAAAAGAAAGACATGGAGATATAAAAATTACCCTTAAAAATGCCAGGGTGGTTTTATTGGAAAAACTATGGTTATTTTATCAATTCGATTTCAGGAGTATCGAGTGAATAACGCAGGGCAAAAGCGCGTCCGGGTGACATATCCGGAAGCCACAGCAATGGTAATTTTAAAGTGCGGACTGTTTGCTGGATCAGCGCAGTTACGAGTAAGTGATCATCAAAAACAATACAGGTTAAGACTTCTCCAAACAAAACCAATTGTTCATCCGTTTTCTGTTTTGGTAAATATACCTCTGACGGCGTTCCCTGAGTGATAATCTGTCCATTTTCAATAACGATAACCTGTTGAGCCATTCGAAAAATCTCGCCGAAGTCATGGGTTACGATAATCATTGTAAAACCGTGTAGCTCTTGTAGTTTCAACAAATATTCCTGCAAACGTCGCCGCATGTTATGATCCAGCGCAGCAAGCGGTTCATCCAGTAACAGTAAATCAGGTTTCCTTACCAATGCGCGTGCCAGGGCAACACGTTGCTGTTGTCCGCCGGAAAGCTGATGCGGTTTTCGCTCAGAGAGTTGAATAAGCTCAACTGCATTTAGCAAGTCATCCACAATTTTTTTATCAGCACTTTTATCAAGCGCAAACAGGAGATTCTCTTTTACGGTAAGATGTGGAAACAATGCATAATCCTGAAAGACAAAACCCAAACTCCGATTTTGAGGTGCGAGGGAAAATTTAGCGGATGTGTTCAGCCAAAGATTTTCTCCAAACTGGATATTGCCGTGGTCCGGATGGACTAGTCCCGCGATCTGCCGCAAGAGAGTAGTCTTTCCTGCACCGGAAGGCCCTGTAACCGCAGTGATACTTCCCTTCTGTGCAGAAAAAACAATATCCATCGGAAGTATTCCGCTGGCTGTTTGTAAAGAATGTCTGATGGAAATATCAAGAAGTTTGTCGGACACTTAATAAGCGATTGTTGATAGTATATACCAAAACTAAGATAATAAAAGTGATCGCAAAAAGTATCAGCGCATATTGGTTTGCACCGGAATAATTCAGCGCTTCCACTTCATTGTAGATAGCCACGGACGCGACTTTGGTAACGCCAGGAATATTTCCTCCGATCATCAGAACAACGCCAAATTCGCCGACAGTATGTGCAAATGTTAAGACAATAGCAGTCAGAATTGCAGATTTACAATTGGGCAAAAGTATTTTGTAAAACGTTTCAAAACGACTTTTTCCCAAAGTATAGGAAGCTTCGCGGAGGGATGCCGGAAGGGATTGCAAACCGGCCCGCAATGGATAAACCATAAAAGGTAAGCTGTAAATGATCGAGCCGATGACTAAGCCGGGAAAAGAAAATACGAGCCGTAAGCCAAAAATATTTTCAATCCAGGCACCAAACCAGTAAGACGGGCTAAATGCGAGTAACAAATAAAATCCCAGAACAGATGGGGGAAGCACTAGTGGCATGCCAATAATGGCCTCTACTAAACCGCGCCATTTAAACTTTGCGAAAGCCAGCCAATAGGCAAGTGGCAGCGCAACGATAAATAGGATAATCGACGTGATGATTGCCAGCCTGAATGTGAGCCAAAGTGGTTGCCAATCCATTTTAATTTTGAATGATAGAATGAGTGAATGATGGAATGTGTCGTAGGGTTCGGGTTTGGCTATTTGTATCCGTATTTTTTGAAAATCGCTTTTGCTTTTGGTGAAAACAGGAAGTCGTAAAATTTTTGGCTTGTTTCTCTTTTTGGCGAATTTTCACTGTGGCGAAGCAGCAACGCAGCCTGCGCAATAGGATTATACAATGTTGAGTCGATAACGGTGTAATGTCCTTTTCCTTTCATTTCTGGCGCCAGTATTACCGATAAGGCGGTGAATCCGGCCTCTACATTTCCAGTCGTGATATACTGAGCTGCCTGCGCAATACTCTCGCCATAAACGATTTTGCTTTTTATTGGCTCCAATAAACCTTGTTTTGTCAAAGCCTGAATTGCTGCTTCTCCATAAGGTGCGACCTTCGGATTTGGTAAAGCTATTTTTTTAACCTTATCAGAATTTAAAACATTTAGATTTAATTCATTTTCAGGAATCGTAAGAGACCATAAGGCTAACGTTCCATAAGCATAGATTTTAGGTTCGATATCAGAACCGCCGTTTTTAAAAATTTCTTCGGGATATTTTGTATCTGCTGAAACGAACACGTCAAATGGAGCACCTTCCCGGATTTGTGCAGTTAATTTTCCAGATGAACTGACAACAACTTCAATTTCCTTGCCGGATTCTTTCTCGAATTCGGCCTTTAATTCTTTCATCACATACTGCACGTTGGCAGCTGTGGCAACGATAATTTTTTCTGATGGTTTTGTGCAGCCACTCAGAAGAATCAGAATTGGAAGAAAAATACTTTTCATGTTCATTTTGCTAATTTAACGTATTAGACCGGATACACACAAAAAATCCAAACGCATTAACCATCTAGCCCTGAATGGGCGCCATATCTTAGCATAGGGCATCACCCTTTGGCTTCGGGCGTGGAAAGTTTTGGATCGTTTTATGTCAATTGCGTTCGTTGCGTTTAATTATCGTAAATTGCGTCCCATTTTGATCGGCATAGCCGAAAATAATAATTAATGCATTAAACAATGATAATAGAAACTGCCCAGCGTACCCGGCAAACGTCGGAGTATTACTTTTCAGTGAAGCTGGCCGAAGTAAGAAACTTAGTAGCCGAAGGACACGACGTGATCAATCTTGGAATTGGAAATCCGGACATGATGCCTTCTGAGCAAACGCTAACAGCACTTTCAGAGGCGGCTTTAAAGCCTCAGGCACATGGTTATCAACCTTATGTCGGGACTGTTTCTTTTCGGAATGCAATTGCAGAATATTATCAAAGAACCTATCATGTAACGCTAAATCCTGGCACAGAAGTTCTTCCGTTAATCGGATCGAAAGAAGGGATCACACATATCTCCCTTACTTTTTTAGATCCGGGAGATGAAGTGCTTGTTCCAGAATTAGGTTATCCCGCTTACCGTGCTGTCAGTCAAATGGTTGGAGCATTTGTTAAGGAATATCCGTTGCGTGAGGAATTCGGTTGGCAACCCGACTGGGAAGTAATGGAAGAATTGGTAACACCAAGGACAAAAATATTGTGGCTGAATTATCCGCATATGCCAACGGGAGCTCCTGCAACCATAGAATTATTTCAGGCAGCAGTAGCCTTTGCGACAAAGCATAAGATTCTGCTTTGCCATGACAATCCTTACAGCCTGGTTCTGAACAAAAAGGATCCCATCAGTTTATTGTCAATTGAAGGTGCAAAAGACGTTGCGATTGAGCTAAATTCGATGAGTAAATCGCATAATATGGCAGGCTGGCGTTTAGGCTGGCTGGCTGGCGTGAAGCCCTATATTGATGCCGTTCTGACAATAAAAAGTAACGTTGATTCCGGAATGTTTTGGGCTTTGCAAGAGGCGGCGGTTGCGGCGCTTGGAAACTCTCAGCAATGGCATAACGATAGAAATGCTGTATATCAAGGCCGTTTAGAAGCATCTGAGGCATTTTTAAACGCGGTTGGTTGTACCTGGGATAAAAAACAGGAAGGTATGTTTTTGTGGGGAAAATTACCGGATTCAGTGGAGTCAGCTGAAATGCTGGTAAATAACCTGTTGACTGAAAAACATGTTTTCATTGCGCCTGGATTTATTTTTGGTCCCAAAGGACAACGTTATATTCGACTCTCTCTTTGTATGCCAAAAGAAAGAATCTGGGAAGCTGTTGAGCGCCTTAAAAGTTAATTTTATTCTACTAAAATCTCATATCCTGCAAGACAATTTCTTGCAGGAAAATTTTCAATATACATGATAATCAGCATTATAGGAGTTGGCCTGCTTGGCGGCTCATTCGCATTATCGCTTCGGGAAAAATACCCGAATATGAAATTTGTTGGTGTTGACCAATCCATTGTCAACCAGAAAATCGCGCTCGCGAAAGGAATTGTCGATGAGATTATGACACTGGAAGAAGCGTTGCAGGTGGCAGAATTAAATATTTTAGCGACACCGGTTGACGCGATCACATCACTTTTGCCAAAAATACTTGATCAGCTTCCGGAAGGCAGAACATTAATGGATTTCGGTTCCACAAAAGAATTAATTTGTAAAGTGGCCGATGAGCATCCAAAACGTGCGCAATTTGTGGCAGTTCATCCGATGGCTGGTACCGAAAACTCAGGCCCGGGTGCTGCTTTTAAAGAATTGTTGCCAGGGAAAAACGTCATCATTTGTGATAAGGAAAAAAGTAATACCGACTGTCTGACATTGGCAGATACATTCCTGCGTGATATCGGGATGAAAATTCATTACATGACCCCTGTTGAACATGACCTTCATTTAGCTTATGTTTCGCATTTAAGTCATATTAGCTCATTTGCTTTGGGGCTTACCGTGCTTGAAAAGGAACGGGATGAAAAGGCAATTTTTGATATGGCTAGTACCGGATTTTCTTCGACTGTTCGTTTGGCAAAAAGTTCTCCGCAAATGTGGGCACCAATTTTTGATCAGAATAAGCGGAATGTTTCAAAAGCACTTGGTGATTACATCGAGTTTTTGAAAAAATTCAAAGAAGCCATTGACAGTGAGGATTTAACAACTAGTCTTGATTTTATGTCAAAGGCAAACGATATTGGGAGAATTTTGAGTGGTATCGAAAAAAAGTAAATTATCCGTTGCCCTAAATTTGTTACATTTCGTAATCACTAGTCATGTAATCGCATGGAATTACCGTTAATCATACGTCCGATGGCCGGTCTTACTGAGGATATGTTCTTCGATCTTTGTCAGGCGAATGAACAGCTTTTGATGGAGCGCGATAAAGATGGAAATATTATAGTCATGGCACCGACGGAATCTGATACCGGATTTTACAATTCAGATATTAACGGACAGATTTGGTCATGGAATCGTCTGACCAAAACCGGGTTTGTTTTTGATTCGTCAACCGGTTTTACATTGCCAAACGGTGCGGTCAGATCTCCTGATGTTTCCTGGATTGTCAAGTCCCGATATGAAGCGTTAAGTGCCAGCGACCGCAAGAAATTTGCCCCTGTTTGTCCTGATCTGGTTGTTGAGGTTCGCTCTCTGAGCGATAATTTAGTTGATCTGAAAGAAAAAATGGAAGAATATCGTGACAATGGAAGCAAGCTGGGATGGCTTATCGATCAGATTGGAAAGAAAATTTATATCTATCGGGAGAATGGCGTTAATGAAACAAAAGATATCCCTGCTATATTAAGTGGAGAGGAATTACTTCCCGGATTGAATGTGGAGATAAACTTATGATCTGAGCTATAAACAAAAACGTCCGGCAAATTTCGGTTTGCCGGACGTTTTTGTTTATATAAATCTATTTTTTAACTCTTCTTCCTCACTTCAACAACCACTGCGCCGATCACCAAAGCAATCAAAAGCAGCGAACTTACCAGATCAATTTTACTTCCAACGACGATCGAAACTGGCTCGAAACGGAATTTGATGGTATGCTTTCCGGCTGGAATACGCAGCGCACGAAGCACATAATTCGCCCGGATCATGTCAGCAGGTTTGCCATCAATCGTCACTTTCCATTCGTTACGAACGTTGTAATAAATTTCCGAAAACACTGCCAAACCTTCATTTTTTGCATTGCTTTCATAAATCAATTCATTCGGTTTGTAAGTGATCAGACTGATCTTATCTGTCGAATCTGGCGCCGGTTTTAATCCTGTTAATTTATCTGCAAAACGCTGATCAATTACGGCAGTTTCTCTCGGTTTTAAAGAATCAAGTGCAGCCATTTCTGCGTCTGCATTGGGTACAATTTTATATTCGCTGACAAACCAGGCATGCCCGAATGCGTCAGGATTTGCCTGCGCTATTTGTTGTCCCTGCTGATCAACACTCAAAATATATTTAGTGTTAAGCATATTTAGGATTCCCGGATTCGCATTTTGTTTTGCAATCTGGTGCTCAAATAATTCCTGGTAACGTCTCAGTTTCGCTCCATGGTATCCCCCCAGAGACTTGTGGTAATAAGATGCATCCGCACTGTTAAAAGTACTTCTTGAAACATCCAGAACTTTATAATCAGGATCGGGGTCAGCCATGATCTGTTCATCTGCCGGACTTGGTGCAAGCGCTGCCTGCGTGGCACTTTTGCTGATAAAATCGGCGTTGTTCAGGTACCTTTTGTCAATACCGAACATATCAAAAATCATTAATAAAAGTAAGATCGGATAGAGCAGAGCAGTTTTAATCTTGTCTTTCATCCACATCCAGATCAAACCCGCTGTTACCACAATAAAAAATAAACTTCGGAAAGCATCGGTACGCATCAGGCCTGCACGGTCCTGAACGATGGAATTTAAAATTTGCTGACCAAAAGCCGGATCTTGTGTTTGCTGAGAATAATTGGCAGCAATTGCCTGATCATTTAAGCCCTGAAAGCTAAAAAAGACTGTAGGCATCAAAGCCAGAATTAAGGACAATCCACCCGTTATACCCAGACTTATCAAGAAAGGACGTTGTAGATCTTTCCAGGAAATCTGTTTTTTAGCTATTGTATTTAATGCCAGAACAGCAATGAAGACCATCAAAAGCTGTACAAGTGCGAGTACCATCGTGATAGCTCTGAACTTATTGAACATTGGGAAATAATCGTAGAATAAGTAATTAAATAAGGCAAAGTTTTTTCCCCAAGCCCAGAAAACATAAAGCACAATTATACCCGCTGCCCAATTTTTAAGTTGGCTTCTAACAATAAATAAACCTAAAATAAAAAGGAAAAGGATGATAGATCCAGCATAAACCGGTCCGCTTACAATAGGCTGATCTCCCCAATATAAAGGTAGCTGCTGAACAATGCTGCTTGCGTTTGCTGCATCAATACCACGATTGACAAGTGTTTTATAAGTTTCAGAAGTAATAGAAAGTGCGCCAGGATTCGAACCGCCGTAAGCGTTTGGTATCAGCAACGTAAGTGTTTCTCCAATTCCATAACTGTAAGAAAAGGCATATTCCTTGTCTAAACCACTTTGTTTTTCATCCGTTTTGACACCATTCGAAACGCTCAGTTCCGGTTTTCCGCGTATCGTTTCGTTGCTGTAATCATATCCGTTCCACAAACGTGTTGTATGAGTCCCGACGGCAACGGCAGCTGAGAAAGCCAGCCCGATGATGATAAACGAAAGCTTTTTGATTTCACCACTTTTTATCAAAGGCAAACTTTCAATAATTACTAAAATTATAATTCCGATTCCTAAATAATACGTGATCTGGACGTGGTTTGCATACAGTTCAAGTGACAGGAAAATGGCTGTAACTGCCGCTCCGGCAAGCCAGTTTTTCCGGAAAGCTAAAATTACGCCAGCCAAAACACCCGGCGCATAATAAATAGCCAGCATTTTGGAAACGTGGCCAGCTTCGAGGCTGACCAGATTCCAGGCTGCGAAACCAAAGGAAATCGCTCCCAATGCAGAGAGCCAGATTCCCGCACCTGCGACAAGAAAAAGGATATAGGCACTTACGCAGCCGATCAGAAAATAATTGGCAGGAGCAGGCAAAATTTTATTCACCGCCTGCCCGATTTTTGTCGAAATACTTGTTGGGTAATCTCCGGCAATCATATAGGCTGGCATTCCGGCAAACATGCTATTGGTCCAGTTTGACCATTCACCTGTTTTTTCGTGATAGGTAACTACCTCACGCGCAGCAGCTTTTGCTTGTACATCGTCATGTTGGTTCAGTTTTTTGCCTTCCAAAACCGGAAAGGCGTACATCAGTGACAAAAACATGAAACCTACGACTGCAACCAGATGCGGCCAGATTCGTTGCCAGGAGAATAAATTTTTCATTTTGATAATAGTAAACCGAAAGGGTATTAAAAATGGTGATGTTATAATATCAATAATACGTACAAATGTGACTTTTCTTTCACAATACTCCCAAAGATCATTTAACCTTGCACGTTAATTTTTTGTTAACAAGCGCAAATATAAAAGTATTGATATATGTTTGGGATGTAAAATTTGATTCTGTTTTTGGTATTTTTTTGATAGAAATCCGAAATAGGACGTAAAATTTCAGAAAATACCCGATAAATTTGCAGAAATTGTGCCTTCAAGTTAAATCACAACTGAAATAGGATTGATTAGTAGTAACCCGATATATAAATGAAAAGAATTGGAGTTTTTACCTCAGGAGGAGATGCACCCGGAATGAACGCTTGTATCCGTGCTGTTGTGCGCGGTGCTGTGTACCATGGAATCGAAGTGTACGGAATCCGCAGAGGATATAGTGGAATGATTGCTGGTGATGTTTATAAAATGGAATCGCACTCGGTGAGTAATATCGTGCAACGAGGCGGAACAATACTTAAATCTGCTCGGAGTAAAGAATTCATGACGCCGGAAGGACGTAAAAAAGCTTACGATCAACTCAACGAACATGGTATTGAAGGTTTAGTTGCTATCGGAGGAAACGGGACGTTTACCGGTGCAATGATTTTTGGTAACGAATATGGAATTCCTACCGTTGGTGCGCCCGGAACAATTGATAACGACTTATACGGAACAGATTACACAATTGGTTTTGATACCGCAGTAAATACGGCATTGGACGCAATTGACCGCATCCGTGATACTGCAAGTTCACACGACCGGATCTTTTTTATTGAAGTAATGGGTCGTGATTCAGGTTATATTGCGGTACAATCGGGTATTGCCGGTGGCGCAGAACTAGTTATGGTGCCGGAAGTTCTTACGCCATTATCCGAAGTTGTTGAAACTTTGAAACAAGGATGGAGTCGCTCAAAATCTTCTTCGATTATTGTTGTTGCGGAGGGTGATGAAGCCGGAAGTGCAGTAGAAGTTGCAGAAAAAATCAAATCTCAGGTTGATGAAAACGCGGATATCCGGGTAACAACTTTGGGACATACCCAGCGTGGAGGTTCTCCTTCTGCTTATGACCGTATTTTGGCCAGCCGCTTAGGTTTAGGAGCTTTGGAAGGACTAATTGGCGGACAGAAGAATGTAATGGCGGGGATCATAAACAATGACCTTGTCTATACACCGTTCGAGGATACCATCCGTCTTCCGAAACCAATCAGCGACGATTTGTTGAGAATGGTTAAAATATTGAGCGTTTAAAAAAAAGGATATTTGTAGTCAGGAATAGTCACTTGTTGTTATACATTGATGATGGTAACAATAAATGACGATTACCTGGCTTGCGTCAGGAGCGACTTTTAACAGTAGCCCATGATTTTATAAATCACGATGCCTACCAGCTCTCTGAACAAAAGCTGAGAATATCCGAGTACTTCCGGGCTTGGAATAAAATATTCCTTGATCTGTGTATCATAACTGTTGCCATAAAAATCGGCAGGGAATTGATCTGTTTTAATGCCTGCTTTTTCAAAACACCCCACAGAACGGCGCATATGGAAAGCTGATGTGATCAGTAAATAATCTTTTCCTGGGAATTTCCGGTTTAGTATTTGAGCCGTAAACAACGCGTTTTCTCTCGTGTTTCTTGCTTCCTGTTCCAAAATAATGTCCTGCGGATCCACTCCCCATTGCACTAGAAACTTTGCTGTTTGCTGGGCTTCTCCTTTTCCGATATCAGTAAATTGTTTTCCGCTGGCTCCGGTTATAATTATTTTTTTGATTTTTCCTGCTTTGTATAACTCGTAAGTTTGCAAAATCCGGTCGGCATGAAGTCCTAAGCCAGCATCAGAAGATAGCTCAGGAATGTTTATCAATCCGCCGGTGAGCAAAATACCGACGTCATAGGTTTTACTTACTGCGTTTACCTTGACAGGTTTATATTCCCACCAGACAAATGCCTTATTGATCAGAAAAGAATTGGATATTAAAAACAGAATTACAAAAGAAAGAATGAGTGCATTTTTTTTATGTTTAGGTTTGTTTGTTCTAAGCGCATAAAGTAAAAGTATAAGACTGATGCTTAGCGGCATCAACAGGAAATCGATTGTCTTGGATAGAAAAAAAAACATTTGGGTACGAAGCTGGTAGAAGTAAGCGTTTTGATTTTAATTTTGTGTTCAGGTCACGATTTAGCTTAATAATTAAACAGTTCATAATGATCCCTCATTTTCAAATGAAAAAAATAACGCACACAGCAGTTTTTACTTTGTTATTTATTATAAGTTCAGTCATATACTCTTTTGGTCAGGGATACCGCATCGAGGCGACTTTGAAAGGTGTTAAGGATAGCTCTTTTGTTTTAGGCCATTATAGTTACAGCAACAAGCAATTTGTTGCGAAAGATACCGCGAAGGCTGATGCCAACGGCCACATGGTCTTTGAAGGTAAAACAAACCTGCCTGGCGGTCTTTATCTTTTGCTTTTTCCTGGAAATCAGAAGTGGATCGAGATTGTTTATTCAGGAAAAGAGACAAGCTTTTCCATGGAAACGGATACCGCGAGTTTGGTTGAAAGCATGGTTGTTAAAGGCTCAAAAGATAATCAGCTTTTTTATGCGTATCAGAGAGAGTTGAAAAAAGGAGTTCAGCAAATGGAGGCGCTGAATAAAAATAGTTCCGCTTATGGACCTGCAAAAATGAAAGCGGCACAGGATAATTTTAAGGCGTATCGGGATAAATTTTTTAAAGAAAACTCCGATTCTTTTACTATCAAATTGTTCAAAATGTCGAGCGAGCCGGAGGTTCCTGCTGCGCCAAAACTGGCAAATGGAAAAACGGATTCCCTCTGGGTTTTTAATTATTATAAAAAGCATTATTGGGACGAGATCGATTTTGCGGATGATAGAATTTTACGTACTCCCTTTCTGGAAGCAAAAATTGATCGCTACATCAAAAACCTGGTTGTACAAACGCCTGATTCTTTAATCAAAGATACCGACTGGCTGGTGGCAAAAGCATCTGCGAATAAGGATGTGAAATCGTATGTTGTATTTTACATAATTAACCAATATGAAAATCCTAAGACGGTAGGAACTGAGGCACTCTGGGTTCATATGGCGAATAAATATTATCTGTCAGGTGATATGGGAATTTCTGACGATGCTAAAAAACGTATCTCCGATAAGGTCAATACGCTAAAAGATGTATTGGTAAACAAAACTTTCCCGCCTTTGCCGATCACGGATGCAACAGGAAAAAAGATCAATTTACAGGCAATCGATGCGAGTTATACGGTTTTGTTTTTTTACGCGGCTACATGCGGACATTGCAAGGAGGCTTCTCCGGTATTGAAATCTTTTTATGACAAAAATAAAGCAGACGGTGTGAAAGTCATAGCCATCGATACCGAACATAACCAGGACGAATGGAAATCATTTGTAAAAACATATCATCTGGAAGAGCTCATCAATGGTTTTGATCCGCTTAACCAAGTTGATTTTAACAAAAAATATGATGTGGTAACGACGCCGACGATTTATGTTTTAGATAAAAATAAAAAGATCATTGCCCGTAAAATGCCCGTGGAGCAGCTGGACGATTTCTTAAATTATTATAAGAAAAAACAACTGGCTTCTACCAAATAATATAACTTTTGAAAACAAAGAAACTCCGCAAAATCTGGTTTTGCGGAGTTTCTTTGTTTTTGGTCGAATCAGATTTTTACCAACTCTTTTTATAAAAATGCGATACAAATAGGCAGTTTCACTGATATGCTTTCATGTTTGAAAGTTAGCTTTCCTGTTTTAGGATTGATCTCATAGACCACAAGATTATCCTTGTCCTGATTCGCTACAATCATATATTTTCCCGACGGATCAATATTAAAATCCCGCGGCGTTTTAATCGACTGTGTTTGTTCATCGACTTTTTGAAGTGTTCCATCCCCTTTTATCTGGAACGCACTTATGCTATTATGGCCGCGGTTTGAAGTGTAAACAAATTTCCCATTGGGATGGAGCCTAATTGCTGCACTCGTGCTCGGATCTTTAAAATCTGCCGGAATTGTTGGATAACTTGCGATCGCTGTGATCACGCCGGCACTGTTCAGCGAACAGGCTGTCACGGTCAGGTCCAGTTCGTTCAGGATAAACATATTTTTTCCTGACTGTGTGATTACAAAATGTCTTGGCCCGGAGCCTGGTTTTGCTTCAAAAGCTGCCTGGGCCGGATTAGGTTTCAACTCACCTGTTTGCGTATTAACAATGTAATTCATCACATGATCTGTCCCCAAATCCACCGTATAAACATATTTTCTGTTTGGTGAAGCAGCGGAGAAATGCGCATGTGCTTTTTCCTGACGTTTTTCGTTCGGGCCTTTTCCGGTGAATTGTTGCGTAAAAGTGGGTGGATTTACTTTCCCGTCGGCCGCCAGCATATAAGCCGTAAAACTTCCGCCGGTATAGTTGGAGACAAAAGCCATCTTCCCGGACGGATCGACTGAGACATGACATGGATTCATTCCTTCTGAAGTTTGGCTATTTTGGTAGGTTAATTTGTGATCTGCACCGATGGCAAAAGCAGAGATTTTATTATCACCAGTGACCGCATACAGATTTTTCTTGTTGGGAGAAATACTGACATATCCCGGCGCAGGACCAGTCTTGAAAGCTTCTTTCAGCGTAATTTGTCCCGTTGCCAAATCGAGTTCAGCCAGTGAAACGGCAGCATTTTCAGATTTGTCTTGTGAACCAATATAAAAAAGTACCGTTTTATCTTTAAACGAGAAAGCGGAAAGACCCGTCACAAGGGTCAGTGCCAGGCAGAATAATTTTCTCATAAAGTATCGAATTGATTATGTGGAATATTCAGCAAAAGGGAAACGGGCTTCGTTTTTAATGTAGAAATCAGTTTTATAAATCAGAAAAGAAAATATTATTCAGTTAAGTGAAAAATAATGGAGGAAATTACCTGACGGAGAGGTGATTCTGGCGGTAGCGGACCAATTTTTCGAATAGAATAAAGCTTGCCTAAACCTTTCATAATCATGTAAGTCCGGGCTATAATTGTGTAAAATTTTCGGCCTTGGTAATCCGTACCTTTGACAAATAGAATATAGAAATCTCATGGAAGCGGATCATAAAGTATTGAATACTAAAAAAGTCACATTGCCTGTCACAGGAATGTCTTGTGCGGCCTGTGCAGTAAGCGTGGAATCCATGCTGAAAAGTACGTCCGGAGTCGCCGACGCCGGTGTTAATTATGCAAATCAATCAGCCTGGGTTGATTTCGATCCCAAAGCGACGGATTTGCCAGCTTTGGATAAGGTTTTGCAAAGTATCGGCTACGGATTTATTATCAATGATGATGAAGACGAAGGCATTGCCGAGCAGGAAAAATTAAAACTGGAACATTATCACGACCTGAAAAGAAAAACAATCTGGACAGGAATTCTGGCTATTCCGGTTGTCATAATCGGAATGTTTTTCATGGATATGCCCAACGGCAATTATATTATGCTGGCACTGACCGCGCCGGTGTTATTTATTTTTGGGAAAGATTTCTATGTAAATGCCTGGAATCAGGCCAGACATGGAAAATCAAATATGGATACGCTGGTAGCTTTAAGTACCGGTATTGCTTTTTTATTCAGCACTTTTAACACTTTTTATCCTCAGTTCTGGCATGAAAAAGGAATGCATCCGCACGTTTACTTTGAAGCGGCGGCGGTGATCGTATTTTTTATTTTACTTGGAAAATTACTGGAAGAAAAGGCTAAAACCAATACATCGGATGCATTGAAAAAGCTGATCGGTTTACAGCCCAAAACCGTGAAAGTAATCCGGAATAATGCTGAAATTGAAATTTCTGTTAAGGAGGTTTTGCTGCTCGAAGAGATAGTAATTCGGTCCGGTGAAAAAATTCCTGTGGATGGGAAAGTAATCAGTGGAAGTTCTTTTGTGGATGAGAGCCTGATGACAGGCGAGCCGATACCTTCCGAAAAAACTGCCGGAACTCAGGTATTTGCAGGAACAATAAATCAGCAGGGAAGTTTTACTTTTGTTGCGGAAAAAATAGGCAAAAATACAGTACTCGCGCAGATCATTAAAACCGTTCAGGCGGCGCAGGGAAGCAAGGCACCGGTTCAGAGGTTGGTGGATAAAATAGCTGGAATTTTTGTTCCCGTGGTGATTGGTATATCCGTTTTGACATTTGTTGTCTGGATGTTTTTCGGAGGCGAAAATGCTTTAACGCAAGCACTCTTGGCCGCGGTTTCTGTTTTGGTCATTGCTTGTCCGTGTGCGCTCGGTTTGGCAACCCCGACTGCGATTATGGTAGGTGTTGGAAAAGGTGCCGAGAATAATATTTTGATCCGGGATGCAGAAAGTCTTGAAAAAGCGCACGAGGTAAATGTTGTCATTTTGGATAAAACCGGAACATTAACGCAGGGACACCCACAGGTTACTAACTGGAAATGGAGCGTAAATTTATCAGATCAGGCAAAACACGCCGTTGCTGTTAAGCTTTTAGAATCGCGATCTGAACATCCATTGGCTTTGGCAGTTGTAAATTATGTGCAGGAAAATGGTAATTCGAAAATTGAGCATTTCGAATCTGTTACCGGAAATGGGATTAATGGAATCGTTGACGGCAATGAATATCTGATTGGTACTTTGTCGTTTATGCAAAAAGAAAATGTAAAACTTGATGCGGATCTGGAAAAACTGGCAGATGTGCAAAGAGAAGCGGCGCAGACTGTTATTGGTGTGAGTTTGAATAAAGTTCAGATCGCTTTGATATCAATCGCGGATCAGTTGAAAACAACTTCTGCTGAGGCAGTTCGGAAATTGCAGGAGCAGGGAATTGAGGTATATATGCTGACAGGAGATAATTCGCAGACAGCCGCTGCGGTTGCACGCCAGCTTGGTATCAAAAATTATATGTCCGAAGTGAAACCGGATGATAAAATGCAGTTTGTCAAAAAATTGCAAGCAGAAGGTAAAATTGTAGCAATGGTCGGAGATGGCGTCAATGACTCACAGGCCCTCGCTCAGGCCGATGTTAGTATAGCTATGGGAAAAGGGTCTGATATAGCAATGGACGTAGCGAAAATGACATTGATAACTTCCGATCTGATGGTGCTGCCGAAAGCTTTGAAACTTTCTAAAAAAACAGTAGCCACGATCAGACAGAATCTCTTTTGGGCATTTATTTATAATTTAATCGGAATACCTGTCGCAGCCGGAATTTTGTATCCCTTCAACGGGTTTCTATTAAATCCGATGATTGCAGGAGCAGCCATGGCGCTGAGTTCTGTATCTGTCGTGACCAATAGTTTGAGACTGCGCAGTGCAAAATTGTAGTTGATCAGTAGGGGGAGAACAGGCTGTCGGTTGTCTTTTAGTAGAAGCAGTTCAATCCATTAGCCAGATTAACAATGACCGAATTATTTCTTTCGCAATTATATCGAAACCAAAGACGTAACCGAATGGGCGCGTCTTTGGTTTTTTGCTTTATACTCTTTGTTAATTTAAGTTTTGGACAGAAAAATTCGGTCGAGTCAGAAGTGATCTGGACACTGCGAACCCATATTATGACCGAAGCAGGCTGGGCGATGATGCAGGAGCCTATCACCGTGACCGCAGAAACAAGTCCAAGAAGTAAGGGCGGGAAACATGATTTTTATTCAGAAGGCGATTACTGGTGGCCTGATTCACTGAATCCTGACGGTCCGTATATTCAGCGCGATGGCCTGACAAATCCGAATATTTTTACTGCACATCGGTTGGCCATGATACGATTCAGTAGAATTGTTGGCGCACTGGCCTCGGCATACAAACTAACACGTGAAGATAAATATGCAACCCAGGCATTTCGGCATATTAACGCATGGTTCGTCGACAGCGAAACAAAAATGAATCCCTCATTGCTTTTTGCCCAGGCTATTAAAGGGCGGGCTGCGGGACGAGGAATTGGGATTATTGATACAATTCATTTAATGGAAGTGGCGCAGGGAATAATTGTGATGCAGCAAGCAAAATCTGTGAATAAGCAAGATCTTGCGCAAACGAAAAACTGGTTTGCTGAATATATTAACTGGCTGATGACGCATCAGTACGGCAAAGACGAAATGGAAGCCAAAAACAATCATGGAACGTGCTGGGCTATGCAGGTGGCATCTTTCGCCAAATTAACTGAAAACAAAGAAGTCCTCGATTTTTGTAGAAACCGGTATAAAACAGTCTTTCTGCCGTATCAAATGAACGCAAATGGAAGTTTTCCTCAGGAGCTAAAAAGAACAAAACCTTATGGTTATTCTATTTTTAATCTGGATGCAATGGTGATGTTATGCCATATTTTGTCTGATAAAGAAAATAATCTATGGACGTATCAGACGATAGATGGACGGAATATTAAAAAAGGTATTTCCTACCTCTATCCCTTCATTGCAGATAAGAAAAAATGGCCATTGAAGCCGGATGTTATGTATTGGGAAAACTGGCCTGTTGCTCAGCCTTTCCTGGTTTTTGGTGCTCAGGCTTTCAAAAAAGATGACTGGTTTAGAACCTGGCGGAAACTGGATCATAATCCCAAAGAGGAAGAAGTACTTCGGAATTTGCCTGTGAGAAATCCGATTATTTGGTTTGAGTGATATTTGAGTTCGGGAATTATTCAAATTCGGAATAAAGCACTATTTGTGTTGTGATCAAGTTTTTAATAGTTTAAATTTGATAATACCCACGCACTTGATAAAAGCTTTTTATGCAAACAGCAACACTTGTGACGCACGAAGAATACTTTGACCTTTTAGCAAAATCTGATCTAAAACTGGAATATAATTCCGGAGAAGTAACTGCCATGGCCGGTGCACAGCCTGCTCATAACAGGATTTGTGTCACATTATCTTTCGCTTTGGAGAATTGTTTAGGCACAGGCGATTGCCTCATTCTTAGTAATGATCAACTTATTAAAGTTGAAGGATGCGACAAATACACTTTTCCGGATTTGGTGATTATTTGTAAACAGCCGCTCTACGAAAAATCGGGCAGAGGTTTAGAAGCATTGATGAATCCTGAAATAATAGTAGAGGTATTGTCGGATTCTACCGAAGCGTATGACCGGTCAGAAAAATTTGATTGCTACAAAACAATTCCATCTTTCAGAGAATACGTATTGGTTTCCTCAAAAAAGAAAAAGATTGAGGTGATCAAAAAAATAAATGAAGCCGAATGGTTAAGTCATACTTACACTGAAAAGGATGAATATGTAATGATCGGTGAATGTTCTATTGCTCTGGATAAAATTTACAATAAAGTTGATCTGCCGGATTTAAAAACCATTGGTTTTTGAACTGAAAATTGTCATTGAATTTCTAAAAACCAAAAACTCTGTAACGCCGCTCCCTAATTCTGTAATGATCATCCCGGGTTTCCTGCCGACCTTTGCAAAGAGATAACTATTAAGGATTGTCTCAATTAAAAAATCGTTAGATCAAATGGAAACTTTAAAATTCAAAACCAATATTAAATGCGGAGGTTGCATAGCCGCCGTGACTCCCTTTTTAACTGCTGAAAACGGTATTGATAAATGGGAAGTCGATCTTCAAAATCCTGACCGGATTTTGTCTGTGGAAACTGATAAGTCGGCCGGAGAAGTGGCTGAGGTTGTAAAAAAAGCGGGATATGTCGCAGAGCCGGTTGCATTCTGATAGACAGGTTAAAATAAGAATAACTTGTTGAATCAATCCGTTTGTTATTGCTTCAATAAGGTTTTACTTTTGTACACATGGAAAACAAATTTCATAAATTCATCACCATCTTCATGGCCACGCTTGTGCTCGTTAGCAGCACAGGATTTGGGCTGATAGAGCATCAGTGCATGATGCGGGGGATGACTATGAAATTTGTTTCTGAGAAAAAAGCAGATTCCTGTGAGAAAAAAGTGGTTTCTTCCTGCTGTGCGAAAAGTAAAGCGTTGAAGGAATCAGGCAAAACCTTTTTCAAAAAGACAGATTGCTGCAAGGATCAACAGAAATTTGAAAAGGTTGATGTTGTTTCTTCACTGGCACAATTGCATGCCAAAGCAATGAAAATGATTGCTGACGGTGATCTTTGGTCTGTTCAGTCTTTTGTATTTCTTTCTCAGGAATGGGTTTATCCGCCTGCCCATTCATCTTCCGATACCATATCATTCTCTTCTCTTTTTCATGGGAGGAGTATGCTCTCTTTCGTACAAACTTTTCTGATATAAGTCGCTGATTGTTAAATTTTTAATGTGTTTGTGGGGTTATTCTCCCGACGCATTGGTATTTATCAAATCATGACTTAACACTAATGAAAAGATATTTAATCGGAGCAATCTTGCTTCTCTGCACGCAATCTATCTTTGCGCAACGTATTACCGGAAAAGTTTATGAACAACTGGTAAACGATAAAACACTCAAACCACTAACCGGCGCCAATGTTTATTGGACAGGCTCCACGCAGGCATCTTCAACGGATTCCAGTGGCCGGTTTTCAATTCCCCGAATTACGCAGTCAAATCAACTGGTTATCAGTTTTGTCGGATTTAAAAACGATACCATCAAGATTGGTGCCGAAAGCGAGCTGGAAGTGATTTTGAAAAGCGACCAGACTTTGAATGAAGTTGTGGTAAAAGCAAACGCGAACTCGATCGACCGGTTATCTCCGCATCAAACAGAAATTATAACTACACGAGCACTTGCAAAAGCAGCCTGCTGTAATCTATCGGAAAGTTTCGAAACAAATGCCTCAGTTTCCGTTTCTTACAGCGATGCCGTAACCGGCGCAAAACAAATCCAGATGTTGGGTTTGAATGGCACCTATATCCAGACAAACATTGAAAATATTCCAACAATCCGTGGCTTGGCTTCAACTTTCGGGATGAATTTTGTGCCCGGGACCTGGATTCAGTCTATTGATGTTGGGAAAGGTGCAGGTTCTGTGGTGAATGGATATGAGTCGATGACTGGCCAGATTAACGTGGAACTTCAAAAACCGGATACGCAGGAAAAACTTTATTTCAATACCTATGTAAATAATTTCGGCCGGGCCGAAGTGAATCTAAATTTGGCCCACCAATTAAATGAAAAATGGAGCACCGGTTTATTGACTCATGCGAGTACGCTCCGAAACAGAATTGATAAAAACGGCGACGGGTTTCTGGACCTTCCCTTATATACCCAGTACAATGTGATCAATCGCTGGAAATATCAGAGCAATCGAATGATGGCGCAGTTTGGTGTAAAAGCTTTGCATGAAGATCGTTTAGGCGGACAAGCTGATTTTCGTGAAGAAATGAAAGGGACAACCAAGGCTTATGGGTTCGGGGCGAAAGTCAATCGCTATGAGTTTTTCTCAAAAATCGCCAGACTTTATCCTGATAAACCTTACAAAGGTTTGGGGCTGATTGTGAATGCATCTGTTCATGATTCAAAGTCATATTTTGGACTAACAAATTATAACGGCCGGCAGGAAACTTTGTACGGAAATCTGATCTATCAATCGATTCTGGGAAATACAAATCATTCCTATAAGGCTGGCGTAAGTTATATGCTGGACAATTATAACGAAAAATACAAAGACACAACCCTGCTGAGAAGAGAATCTGTTCCTGGTGTTTTTGTGGAATATACTTACAATAATCTCGACAAATTTGTGCTTGTCGCTGGTTCCCGTGTCGATTTTCACAACTTGTATGGAACACAGTTTACGCCGCGTCTGCATTTGAAATATAGTCTTTCCAATAACACCACATTACGTGCCTCGGCAGGAAGAGGTTTTCGGGTGGCAAATCCGCTCGCAGAATATTATGGTAACCTGGTAAGCTCGCGTCAGGTATTATTTCTGGAAAAACTTCGCCCGGAAGTTTCCTGGAACTATGGAGTAAGTCTGACGCAGGAATTCAAAATAGGTGAAATGAACGGTACTTTTGTTACTGATTTCTATCGGACAAACTTTGAAAATCAGCTCGTTGCCGATTTGGAAAACCCGAAGTACATCCGTTTTTATAACCTGAATGGAAAAGCCTATGCGAACAGTTTTCAGGCTGAGGTAAACCTTACGCCAATCAAACGTTTTGATCTGAAAATGGCTTACCGTTTGTTTGATGTAAAACAGACTGTTTACGGACTTGCTGATGAAAATGTTTTGCTACCGAAAATGTTGGTGAGCCGGGACAGAATTCTTTTCAACGCGGGTTATGCTTTGCCTTACGATAAATGGAAATTTGATGTCACGGTACAGTGGAATGGAAAACGCCGGTTGCCTAGTATGGACCCTATGTATGGCATGTTAGGACATGGTGATATGACGTCCGAAGTTTCGACGGAAGCACCTTCTTTTTATAATCTGAATGCCCAGATTACCCGTACTTTTCCTAAGTGGGATATTTATCTCGGAGGAGAAAATTTGAATAACTTCCGCCAGAAAAATCCGATTTATGCGGCTAACAATCCTTTCGGAAAAGAATTTGATGCAGGTATGGCCTGGGGACCGGTTGTGGGAAGAATGATTTATGCAGGTGTGAGATTCAAAATCATCAGATAATTGTTGAATACTTAAGCCAGGGAAATTAACAATTCATCATTAACCATTAACAATTAAAATGAGGTTATATATCAAAAATATGGTTTGTGATCGCTGTATCAAGGTTGTCAAAGAAGAGCTGGGCAAAATTGATATCAGTTTGAAACATATTGAACTGGGAGAGGTGGACACGGAATCTGAGCTGAACGAGGCAAAAATTTCGGAGGTGAAACATATTCTGGAAACGAATGGATTTGAATTGTTGGATGATAAAAGGGCAACGCTGGTTGAAAATATAAGAACGCTGATCATTGAAGAAGTTCAGTATCTGAAGGGACATAAGGCTGCGTCGCTGAACTTCTCAGATTATCTTTCCCAAAAAACAGGGTATGAGTATTCTTATCTGAGCAACCTGTTTTCTTCTGAAACCGGACAAACCATTGAGCAATATATCATCGCCCAGAAAGTTGAAAAAGTGAAAGAATGGCTTTCCTACAACGAGTTAAGTCTGAGTGAAATGGCTTGGAGGTTATCTTACAGTAGTGCGGCACATTTAAGTAACCAGTTTAAAAAAGTAACAGGAATGACGCCAGGCGAATTTAAAAAAACGAATACGCTGCCAAGAAAAACCCTTGATCGGGTAGGGGAAACTAAAATTTGAAACACTAGTACTAATCAAAATAAACGATGAGAAAGATTCTTTTTGCACTACCATTAACATTGCTTTTCGCTTGCTCAGGAAACCAGGATAAGACCAAAGATTCAGACGCCAAAACTGAGACGGTATCAACAGCAGATGCTAAAAAATATGCTTGTCCGATGCAGTGTGAAGGTGATAAAACCTACGCACAGGCGGGGAAATGCCCGGTTTGTAAAATGGACTTACAGGAAATAGCACTGGCTGAAACGGATTCTACCGCACATAATCATTAATTATTAACCAAAACAATCAAAAACACAATCATGAAAAAGACGATCATTTTATTCATAACAGCCCTGTTTCTATCCGTAAATTTTGTCCATGCTGACGGAAAAGATAAAGAAGTGAAATTTAAAACTTCGGCGATCTGCGAAATGTGTAAGGCACGAATTGAACGCAACCTGGGATTGTCCAAAGGAGTGAAAGAGTCAAATCTTAATCTTACTGACAAAGTGGTTACGGTAAAATATAATCCGGATAAAACGACAGAAGCTGCAATTAAGGCTACGATCAACAAAACCGGATACGATGCAGATTTGTCGCCTGCCGACCAAAAAGCGCATGATAAACTGCCAAGCTGCTGCCGAAAAACTGCTGCGGCACACTGACACTAAATTTTAACTGATGTTTTTAAAACAAACAATATTTTTCGTTGCGGGTAGTTTGCTCGTTACGACGGTATCTGCTTTTGCCCAGCATAACCACATGGATATGCCTGCAAAAAAGGATACGGCTAAACATGAAATGCATGATCATGCCGCGCATGACATGGATTCCAAACAAAAACCAGACTCCATGCCTCAAATGAAAATGCATATGAGTCATGCATTTTCACTAAGTCTGCCAATGAACCGGAACGGTTCAGGGACTGGATGGCAGCCGGATGCAACGCCGATGTATGCATATATGAAGCATGGCAGTAAATGGAATTACATGCTGCACGGAAGTTTGTTTCTGAGGTATACGAGCCAAAACTTAAATAATGATGGCAAACGAGGCGCTTCTGCCAAAGTCAGCGCACCGAATTATGTTATGGGAATGGCGCAGAGACAAGTTGGAAAAAATGGATTGTTGACAGTGCGTTCCATGATTTCGCTCGACCGTATTTTTGATGGCGGCTCCGGATATCCTTTACTTTTTCAATCCGGAGAAACCTGGAAGGGCAAGCCGCTGATTGACCGTCAGCACCCGCATGACCTGATATCAGAGTTAGCCGTTGGGTATACGCATAGGATCAACAAAAAAATGGACGTCAGCATTTATGCAGGTTACCCTGGCGAACCAGCATTGGGTCCGACCGCATTTATGCATCGCATGTCTGCTTTCAACAATCCGGACGCCGTACTCGGTCATCACTGGCAGGATGCGACACATATTACTTTTGGCGTTGTTACAGCTGGCGTTCGTTATGGGAAATTTAAAGCGGAAGCTTCCGGTTTCACGGGCCGTGAGCCGAATGAGAATCGTTTCAACTTTGACAAACCACGTTTTGATTCTTATAGTTATCGTCTGTTGTTTAATCCTTCTGCAAACTGGGCAATACAGGCATCCCGTGGTTTTATAAAAAGTCCGGAGCTGAATCATGCAGATGAAAACGTGAACAGAACAACGGCTTCTGTCCGGCATAGTAAGAATTTGAATTCGGAAAACCACTGGATTTCTTCATCAATTGTATATGGTCTGAACGATTCGGGAGAGGGGCACAAAGAAAGTTCGTTGTTGGCCGAGTCAAATCTTCAGCTGAATAAATGGTCCGTTTATGGGCGATATGAATGGGTGGAAAAAAGCCAGGAAGAGCTGGATTTGACTTTGATTAATGCTTCACATGATCAGAAATTTCCGGTTTCGGCTTTTACACTTGGATTAAACCGTCAGCTCTTCTCGTTTTCAAAAACATTGTTACAGGCAGGAATTCAGGCAAGTGTCTTCTCGATTGGTGACGACCTGCGGGCTGCTTATGGAAAAATCCCGGTTTCCGGTCAGGTGTATCTTAGGCTCACGCCGGGGCTTATGCGCATGTAACTTTGAGCAAAATCCAACTATTCAAAAACGGATAAAAAACACCAGGCGACCGTTTAAATTTTTTTAAACTACTTTTGTGGAAATTAAATCTTCCCCACATTGGCCTGGTATCATACATATTTTAATGGTTTGCCTCAAATCGCCTGGAAATTAAATCAGGACGAAACGTATACGGAATACGAAGTCGATTTTCTTCGTGACACATTGGAGCTGAAAAACGGAAGTAAGGTTTTGGACATCATGGCGGGTTACGGCCGTCATGCTTTGCCACTTGCTGATCTTGGTTCTCAACTTACCTGTGTTGATCTGTCATCCGAGTATTGTGAAGAATTGCAGAAAATTTCGGCTCAGGAAAATTTACCGCTTACTGTCATCTGTGATGATATACTGACACTTACTTTCGAAGAAAAATCGTTCGACGCTGCCTATTGTTTTGGTAACAGTTTTAGTTTTTTTCCCCGCGAGGATATGCAGAAATTTTTGCAGAAGATTTCTGACCTGCTTGTCGACGGCGGATTTTTCAGTATTCATACAGAAAATTTGGCGGAAAGTATTTTTCCTAATTTTCAGACGAGAAACTGGATGCCTGTGGGGAACGACATGATCTATCTGGCCGAAAATGATTACAATCCTGAGGAAGGATATATTGAAGCTGAACAAACTTTCATATCTGGCACCGAGAAAGTTACGCACAGTGTTCGACAACATATTTACACCTTGGGCGAATTAAATTTTATGTTTAAATCAGCAGGCTTTCAGGTTATCGGTGCTTTTGGGAATTTGGAAGCTGATCCGTTCATGCTGGGAGACGAACAATTATATCTTGTCGCAAAGAAAATATAATCAATGCGGGAGTTTGGAACGGAGTAATCCATAAGTCCAGGTTCCCGCAATTGCGCTGAGCAGTGTGATGATAACGACAAAAAAGCCGCTGCCGATTTGTGCGAATAATGGTCCGGGACAAGCGCCCGTTATCGCCCAACCTAAACCGAATAAGAATCCGCCATAAATTTGTCCTTTGTTAAATGTCTTTGAAGGTATATTAATTTCTTCCCCACTTCTTGTTTTGATATTAAAACGCTTAATGATCTGTAAGGAAATCAGGCCGGTGACCACTGCTGACCCGATAACGCCATACATGTGAAACGAATCCAGCCTGAACATTTCCTGAATTCTAAACCAGGAAACGATTTCTGCTTTCACAAAAACGATTCCGAAGAATAAACCGACAAGCAGATATTTGAGATTTGCGCCAAAACCTTCTTTTTGAGATTGCTGATTTGTTCCGTCGTAACTATCCGCATCCTGATCTAATTGATCTTTCAAATTAATTCCGGAAACGGTCTTGAATTTAGTAGTAGCCATAATCAGAGAAATGCGAGTTTTTTAAAAGTTAGTTAACTAGCTGAAATAGCCAGGGAAGAAGAATCCAGGTCGAGAAAAAGCCGCCGATCATGAAAAATATGGTTGCAACCAACGATGGCCATTGCAGATTGGAAAGCCCCATGATCGCATGGCCGGATGTGCATCCGCCGGCATAACGGGTTCCAAAACCAACAAGAAAACCGCCAAGCACGAAAAATATCAATCCTTTTAAAGAAAATATGTTTTCAACAGCAAAGATCTCAGCGGGCATCAGGCCGGAGAAATCTGTAATGCCAAGCTGTGAAAGGCTGGTTTGTGTCTTCTCCGCGATCATGAAAGATTCCGGATTGGTTAGTAAATAGGTAGCGATAAATCCGCCTATCGTGATACCAGCTACAAAGAATAAATTCCAAATTTCCTTTTTCCAATCGTATTTGAAAAATGAAATATTAGCCGGAATAACCGCCGCGCATATGTGTCGCAGAGAAGACGAAATCCCAAAAGATTTGTTTCCAAGCAACAGCAGGACCGGCACTGTCATTCCGATAATAGGCCCGGCAACATACCAGGGCCAAGGTTTGCGGATCATCTCAAATAAGTCCATATTGAAATAATTTATTAAGGTCTGTCCATGATCTTGATTTAAACATCTATTCCTGATCTAAAAGCTTTAACGTCGCTCCTATACTAATCGGCCAAGAGGTACCTCTGTTTTTTGAATTTCTCCGAAACCGCCTTCAATGTTGATTACATCGTCGAATCCTCTTGCTTTTAAAATTGAAGCAGCGATCATGGAGCGGTATCCGCCAGCGCAGTGTACATACAATGTCTCGTTTTTTGATAAAGAAGACATGTTGTCATTGATCGAGTCCAGCGGTATGTTTTCTGCTCCTTCCACATGTCCGGATTCAAATTCGTCAGCCTTTCTGACATCAACAACTTTTATATCAACTTCACTATAACGTTCTGCAAAATCTTTGGCTGGAAGAGAAATGATTGAATCAATTTCTTTTCCGGTCTTTTTCCAGGCTTCAAAACCACCGTCCAGGTATCCGATCGCGAAATCATATCCAACTCTGGCTAGTCTGGTCACAACTTCTTCTTCACGGCCAGGCTCAGTGATTAGTAAAATATTTTGCTTTAAATCCGGTATGAGGGCGCCAACCCAGGGTGCAAAACCGCCATCGATTCCGATATTAATTGAGTTTGGAATAAATCCCTTTGCAAAATCTTCCGGTTTTCTGGTGTCCAATATCAGGGCACCCAAAAGATTTGCTTTCGATTCGAACGCATTCGCAGATAAAGCCTGGTCGCCACGTTCTAAAACATCATCGATACTTTCGTATCCATCACGGTTCATTTTAACATTTTCAGGGAAATATTGAGGTGGTTCAGTCAAGCCGGCGGTTACCTCTTTTATAAATTCGTCTTTAGTCATATCCGCGCGCAGTGCATAATTGAATTTTTTCTGGTTACCCAGCGAGTCACTTGTTTCTTTGCTCATGCTTTTTCCGCAGGCCGACCCCGCGCCGTGGGCAGGATAAACGATGATATCATCTGGCAAAATCATAATTTTCGACCGAAGACTGTCAAACAATATTCCGGCAAGATCGTCTTGCGTCACGTCTCCATTCTGAGCTAAATCTGGCCGGCCAACATCGCCGATGAAAAGCGTATCGCCACTAAAAATAGCTATTTCTTTTCCGGTATGATCTGAAAGTAAATAACACGAAGATTCCATCGTGTGCCCAGGCGTATGTAAAACTTTAATTGTAATTTCTCCCAGTTTAAATATCTCGCCGTCTTCGGCAATGTGCGCCTCGAAGCCGGTATTCGCCTTGGGGCCATAAACGATTTTTGCTCCGGTTTTTTCGGCGAGATCAATATGCCCGGATACGAAGTCTGCGTGGAAATGTGTTTCAAAAACATACTTGATGCTGACATTCAGTTTTTTCGCTTTTTCAATATAGGGTGCGACTTCCCGAAGAGGGTCAATAACAGCAGCTTCATTACCGGATGTAATAAAATATGCTCCTTGCGCCAGGCAGCCAGTATAAATTTGTTCGATTTTCATATGGAACTAGTTGTAGTTTGTTCGCAATCCGTTTATCGAATAGATTGCCGATTTTGGGCTTTTTTACGGTTTTTTTTACCGTATAATAAATTCGTTGTCATTATTCAAAGATAACTGTTTTAGTCGCGCATTTAGTTTCCTGACGGAAAGTATGGATTGCAGAGAATGCACGCTGTTTTGCTCTCAATGCGATAAATGTCTACAAATCTTTCTAGTGTCGTGTCGAAGTGATTCTAGGTCCTCTCGCTTGATTTTGTACTAATTTCGTAAAGTAGGAAAATTAACAAATAGAAAATTTTTGACGCCTAAAAAGCGCGTCATGAGACACTATTTTACTTTCCTAACAAATAATTCAAGATTCAATTTGACACCGAAAAAAATTCATAAACCTAAAATAATACCATCCCAAGCTATCCTTCTCGCAAGTCATGTATGATAATAAATTTTACGCATATTTTCTTCTACTTTTCATTTTTATTATCGGGCCGGATGCCATTGGTCAGAACAGTCCCGACTATAAATTATACCTCAAAACAGGTACAATTGTTCCAGATAAGAACGTTACAAAAAATGTTGGTAAATCAGGATTAAAAGTCTCCGGCCAGGGCCAGAAGTCGCTCGTTATATTACAATTTGAAAAACTGCCGGATGAGTTTCAGCGCGCTGAACTTAGGCAGGCAGGCATTGAGCTGCTCGACTATATACCTGATAATGCGTATATGGCTACCGTTAAAGATGGGGTCGACTATGCTTTACTTTCAAGAGTTCGGGCAATATCAATCTTATCTTTGAGCCCAGAGCAGAAGATGCAGGCGGCCTTAGCCAATGGTAACTTTCCAAAACATGCAGAAAAAGTTTCCGGTCAGCTGGATGTCTGGATGAATTTTCCAAAGTCTTATTCGTTCGACGAGGTAAAAAAAGAATTGGACAAAAGTAAGATCCAAATCATCTCTGATAATCTTAAAGCCTATCAGATTATCGAAGTTCGTGTTGCAAAAAGCTTTTTAAAAGAACTTGCCAGTTTGCCATTCGTACAATATATACAGGCAATTCCGGGAGAAGAAAAACCTTCTAATTTTAGAAGTATAACAAACTCGCGTGCAAATATTCTTCAAACTGCGTCACCTGTTGGTTTCAATTTACATGGTGAGGGGGTAACGATCGGGATTGGTGATAATGCAGATCCCCAGCAGCACATTGATTTTAAAGGTCGGCTGATCAATCATTCCGGTATCAAAGGAAATTCGCACGGCTTACACATTATGGGTACCGTAGCGGGTGCCGGAATTGTTGATGAAAGATATAAGGGATACGCACCAAAATCCAGAATTATCTCACAGATCAACAGCAATATCTGGGCCAACGCGGCCATGTACGTGAGGGATTATGGGATGGTAATTACCAACAATTCCTATGGCGTTGACGCTGGGTCTTGCAGTGATTTTGGCGATTATAATTTAACGTCCAAGGTTTTGGATCAGCAGGCTTTCGATTTTCCTTATCTCCAGCATGTTTTCGCAGCAGGAAACAGCGGGCAGGTAAGTATGTGTGTTGGAATGCCTTCCGGTTTTGGTAATGTGTTAGGAGGATATACTGCCGCAAAAAATGTGATCACGGTCGGTAATACTTATGATACCGGAATTCTAAACAGTTCTTCAAGTAAAGGCCCAACAAAAGATGGCAGGATCAAACCTGACTTGACAGCTACCGGTTCTGCGGTCACATCCACCACGCCGACAGATCAATATGGAATTGGAAGCGGAACGAGTATGGCCACTGCATCTGTATCCGGCGGACTTGTATTAATGTATCAGAGATACCGCCAGCTGCATAATGGAGATAATCCTCAGAATGCACTCATGAAGGCACTTTTATGCAACGGAGCGATTGACCAGGGTTTGGCAGGGCCGGATTATGGAAATGGTTTTGGTGGGTTGAATTTGCTGCGTTCGTTGCAAATGCTTAACCAGAATAGTTACCTGGAAAGCCAGATTTCTAATGGTGCAGTAAACCAGCATGCTATAAAAGTACCGGCAAATACTGCGCAGCTGAAGATTATGCTGTACTGGAACGATCCGGCTCCTTCGGTTTTAAGCGGTAAGGCTTTGGTAAATAATCTGGATCTGCGCGTGGTTTCACCAGAATCACCTGAGTTGCTTCCACAATTATCAGACCCTAAAAACATTTTATCGCCGGCTGGAAATGGAGCTGACGATACAAATAATATGGAGCAAATTGTTATCGACAATCCGGGCGCTGGCGATTATAACATTTTTATTAATGGGACGACCGTCACTCAGGGTAACCAGAAATATGTCGTTGTTTATGATAATATTCCCGTTTCCACCACCCTGACTTATCCCGTTGGACAGGAACGTTTGGTAAAAGGAGAAGATCTTTATATCAGCTGGGATGCATATGGAAACAATACCAAGACTTTTAAAATAGAATATTCCTTAAATAACGGAAGCTCGTGGACTTCTATTAATGATGCTGTAAGTGCCGATCTGCGACAGTTGAAATGGACTTTGCCCGCAGCCGCTACGGGTGAAGCGAAAATTAGGATTAAACAAAATGATACTGCAATTGTAAGTGAAAGTGCTCCGTTTACCATTTTGGGCTTGCCGGCCGTATCCTTATCTCCGTCACAGTGTGAAGGATATATCGCCATTCAATGGCCAGCTGTTGATGGGGCTTCAGAATATGAGGTGATGACGCTTCAAGGTCAGGAAATGTCGCGTCTGGCTACCATGAGGAACACCAGTTATACATTATCCGGTTTGTCAAAAGATTCCACTTATTATGTGTCTGTCAGAGCGATCATTAACGGTCATCCCGGCAGACGTAGTACTGCGATCATAAGGACGCCAAATCAGGGAAATTGTGCTGCAAATATCTCCGACAACGATCTGGAAATTGAAACCATAATCTCCCCGGCTCAGTCTGGCCGAGTGCATACTTCTTTGGAGCTATCATCCTCACATCCAGTTACGATTCGTATAAAAAATCTTGACGACCAGGTTTCAGATCAGGATATTCAGGTTGGATATTCTATCGGAGATGACAATAGCGTTATTCTTTGGGAAACGATCAAACCTTCCATCCAGGCAGGCGCTTCCTATGATCATACTTTCGCGACTACTGCAAATCTGGCAAATGTTGGTTCATACCGTTTTCGGGTTTTTGTTAAAAAAGCAGGTGATCCTGTTGAAGGAAATAATTCGATCACACAGGTTTTCAAACAACTTGATAACACACCGCTAAGTCTTCCGTTTTTAGAACAATTTGAAAATTATCCTGTCCAACAAGCAACTGCCCGGCAGGTCGGTTTGGATGGCGGTGACCGTTTTGACCTGACTGCTTCAACCAATTTCGGACGACTTCGCACCTATGTCGGTTCTGATATGGCTTACTCAGGAAACCGAGCTCTGACATTGGATGTACTTAAAAACGTGACTGTTGGGAACGTGAATTATCTGGTTGGGACCTTTAATCTGGCACAATATAATCCCGCAACTGACGATTTGCGCTTGTCTTTCTGGTTTAATAATCACGGACAGTATCACAATGAAAATGATAAGGTTTGGATTCGGGGAAAAGATACTGATCCCTGGATTGAAGCTGACAACCTTTACGTTTATCATAGTTCACCAGGCGAAGGATACAAACGTGCGATTATTCAATTGAGTAAAATTCTTACTACGAATAACAAAAGTTTTTCTGAAAGTTTCCAGATCCGTTGGGGTCAATATGGTGAAAGGGTGACGGCAAATCAGTATGGTGGAGCAGGTTATAGTTTTGATGATATTCAGATAACAAGAGAATCAAACGATATTGAATTAACGAGGATCATACCTCCTGTTTCTAATAATCTGGTTTATAATAATCAGAGAGTAAGTGTAATTGTTAGAAATAATTCTGTTGGTGATGTTTATGATATTCCTGTGAAGATGCAGATTAACAATGGGGTAGTGGTCAGACAAAATATTTCGTATATCAGAGGTGAATCGTCTACAACCTATCAATTCCCGGATATCATTAATTTTGCATCCACTGGCATTTACTCTATCAAAGTTTGGACGGAAAAAGATTGGGATTCAAAACCGGAAAATAATTTGGCGCAATTCGATATTGTCAGCTCACCCGTCATATCTTCTTTTCCATATTTACAAAACTTTGAAACAGAAGCTGGAAACTGGCAAAGTGTGGGTGAAAACAGTTCCTGGGCCTATGGAAATCCTCAGTCCGAAAAGATCAACAAAGCAGCAAGTGGAACGAAAGCCTGGAAAACGAATTTAACGGGGTCGTATAACTCTTCGGAAAAATCCTTTTTGTATTCACCTGGCTTCGCAGTTGAAGGCATGGCTCAGCCGACGCTAAGTTTTAGTCTTGCTATTGATTTGAAAAAATGTCCCGATAAACTTTGTGATTTTGCGTATGTAGAATATTCAACCGACGGAAATATCTGGACTAAATTAGGATCATCTGGTACTGGCACAAATTGGTATAACGTCAAGTCCGATTCAGATCTGTGGAGTGTGGAGGATTATACAAGATGGCACGTGAGCACCGCAGCAATTCCGACTGGCCTGAAAAATGTTCGTTTCCGTTTTGCTTTACGCAGCGACGAAAATGATAACAGAGAAGGAATAGCTATTGACGATGTGCATGTATACGATCTGGTTAATCAAATTTATTCTTCCGGACCACAATCTTCATCGGTTTCAAAAACGGAGGTAAGTGGAACGAACTGGATCAATTTTACGGAAAATAACAAGATAATTGCTTCCATTCAGCCTAACCAGGATCTGGGAAAAACGGTTGTGCAGACTTATCTGAATCAAGGAACCGTGCGGAATAACAATGGTCAATATTACCATGATCGAAATTTTACGATTAAATCCGAGAGTTCTTCTTTTTCAGAATTTGCAGTAATCCGGCTTTATTTTTCTGATACGGAAACAGAAAGATTGATTGCTGCGACGGGATGTGCGGGGTGTGCAAAACCTGCATCCGCTTATGAGCTGGCAATCTCGAAATACAGCGACTTTCAGAAAGAACTGGAAGACGGCAATATTTCTAATAATGCCACTGGCAGCTGGTCGTTATTGGCTGCGACGGATATCGTAAAAGTGCCCTACGACGACGGATATTATCTCGAATTTAAAACAAAAAGTTTGTCAGAATTCTGGTTTTCAAAAGGTGGTCTTCAATCTTCAATTCCTTTGCCTGTCGAATTAACCAGGTTTACGGCTAAAAAAATAGATCCCACAGACGGTTATAACAGCGTTTTGCTGGAATGGGCAACAGCCTCGGAGAAAAATTTCAGTCATTTTGAAATTGAAATGGCTTCCGGTGAAACGGACCTGCATAAGAATTTATTTGCAAAAATCGGCGAGGTTGACGGTAAGGTAAATTCTTCTTCAACGACGAGATATCAGTTTGCAGACCAGCAGATCTCAGGTTTTGCGACGCGTTATTATCGGTTGAAAATGGTTGATACGGATGAGACATTTACTTACTCGGCCATTCGTTCTGTGACGTTTTCAGATCAAGCGGCATGGAAAGTATATCCTAACCCATCAAACGGAGTATTTAATGTAGATTTTCAGGCAGACAAAAATAATCCGGTGAATGTTACTGTGATCGATATCAGCGGGAGAGTTCTGGAAAAACGGACGGTACCTTCCTCCGGTTCTCTACAAACGCAGCAAGTCAATATTTCGGGAGCTGCTGTGAAATCGGGTATATATTTTCTTGAAATAACATCCGGGCCACAGAAACAGGTTTTTAAGGTTTTGAAAGAATAACCTTCTTAAAATTTAACGCCAGCCTCTAATTATTCAGCCACAAATACACGAATTTTCATGAATCTGAAATCAGATATTAGTGAAAAATTCGTGCATTCGTGGCTGTTTTTAAACCTTCACAGTTTTCCAGTTTCCCTTTCTGAACTGCCATATACCTAACAAAGCTAGAAAGGATTCTGCAACCGGGACGGAGATAAATACGCCAATTGGTCCGAGATTAAATACAATCGCTAGCACATAGGCCAGCGGAATTTCGATCGCCCAGAAACAGATCAGGTTCAGTACTGTCGGAGTTTTGGTATCGCCGGCACCGTTCAGCGATTGAATCACCACCATACCGTAAGCGTAAAATCCATAACCCAGACATAAAACCCGCAAAGCTAATTTTCCGGTGTGGATCGCTTCAACATTCGGGCTGAACCAGCCGATGATATGTTCTGCGCCAATGAACATAAAAACAGAAAGTCCAACGAGAAAATAGAGATTATACGAAGCGCATTTCCATACTGAAAGCTCGGCGCGGTCTGGTTTTTGTGCACCCAGATTTTGTCCAACCAAAGTCGCAGCGGCGTTGGCAAGTCCCCACGCCGGTAAAAGGGTGAACATGATCACACGGATCGCAATGGTATATCCGGCAACGACATCACTACCAAATTCAGCAAGAATCCTGGTCAGGAAAATCCAGCTCGCGGAAGATATCAGAAATTGGACCGTACCGCCCGTGGCAACCTTGATCATGGCCTGAATCGTTTCCCGGTGCGGCCTCAAATCCCGTAAGACGAATGCCAATGCAGTATTGACCCTTGTAAGTGAATAAAGCTGATAACTTACACCGATGGAACGACCAAGTGCCGTGGCAATGGCTGCACCTGCCACGCCAAGTGCCGGAATAGGACCTAATCCAAAAATTAGTAGCGGCCCTAAAACCATATTAAAACAATTTGCGACGATGAGCGAACGCATCGCAGTAGCCGCAGCACCGGCCCCGCGCAATGCACCGCTTAACGAATAAAGCAATATGACAACCGGCGCGCTCAGAAACTGGATCTTTGCAAAAATTGTCCCCGTTTCGATTACTTTGGGATCGGCGCCCATGATGGCTAGAACGTCGCCGGCAAATACAAAACCAAGTACGGCAATAGGGAACGAGATGGCCAGTGAAATCAATACCACCTGTCCGATTGCGCGGCGTGCCTGGGCCGAATTTCCTTCACCAATTCGCCTGGCGACAGTCGCAGTGGCGGCAGTACTTAATCCGATCGCGATAGAATAAACGAGCGTAATTACGGATTCGGTAAGTCCGACGGTAGCGACTGCTTCAATACTTATTTTGGAAACAAAGAAAATATCTACAACGGCAAATAGCGATTCCATGACCATTTCCATGATCATCGGTACGGATAAAAGAAAAATTGCCCGGTTGATACTTCCGTCGGTAAAACTTTCTTCAGAACCGCGCAGGGCCTGACGAAGTAGTTGAAACCACTTTTTCATTGGTAAAAAATAAAGTCAGAGTATAATAATTTAGTGAACGCATTTTATCGAAATGCGTAACGAATATCCCGGAATCTGGGACTGGAAAAGACGGATTGGCTTAAAGTAAGCCGGAGACGAGCACCAACATAGGCTTTGAATATTTCGACAAAAATAAAAACTGTTTTTTAATATTCAAATAAAAAAATGGAATACCAACAGGTAAGTTGTAACTTCATCCCGGATGTGCCTGAACTTTTGACGGCAGTATTCCGTTTTCTAACTACCCTTTTTGTATAGAAAAAGGCTTGTTTCTTACTAAAAAGAGAAACCTGAACAATAACATATTATTGAATGATCGATAAAAGTAAATTATTCTCAACCGCTGTAAGACCTGAAACTGCAGTACTCGTAGCGGTGAGTACGCAAAAACAAACCAGTGCAAAAACCAAAGAATATCTGGACGAGCTCGCTTTTCTGGCGACGACTTTGGGTGTTGAAACCATTCAGAAATTCACTCAGAATCTGGAACGGGCTGATATAAAGACTTATGTAGGAAAAGGTAAACTTGAAGAAATAAATATATTCATTACTGCGAATCCGGTTGATATGGTCATTTTTGATGATGATCTTTCGCCTTCACAGGTACGTAACCTTGAAGTCATTTTTAAAGATATTAAGGTACTGGACAGAAGTCTCCTGATCCTTGATATTTTCGCGATGCGTGCGAAAACGGCACAGTCCAAATTACAGGTGGAGCTTGCACAATACCAATATATGTATCCACGGCTTACAAGACTTTGGACTCACTTAAGCCGCCAGTCTGGTGCTGGTGTCGGTATGCGCGGTCCGGGTGAAACCGAACTTGAAACGGATAGACGTATTGTAAAAGACAGGATTGCGTTTTTGCAGGAAAAGCTTGAAAAAGTGGACCGCCAGAGCATGACGCGCCGCAAAGAACGTGACCGTCTGGTACGTGTTGCCATTGTGGGTTATACCAACGTAGGAAAATCGACTTTGATGCAGAGCCTTTCGAAATCGGATGTTTTTGCAGAAAACAAGTTGTTTGCAACCGTGGATTCAACTGTTCGAAAAGTGAATATGGAAAATGTTCCGTTCTTGCTGACCGATACGGTAGGGTTTATCAGAAAATTGCCAACGACACTGATTGAATCTTTTAAGTCTACTTTGGATGAGGTTCGCGAAGCGGATATTCTGGTTCATGTTGTTGATATTTCGCATGAATCTTTTGAAGAGCATATTGAAGTTGTAAACAAAACGTTGGTGGATATCGGCGCGGCCGACAAGCCGACGATCCTGGTATTTAATAAAATTGATGTTTACAAGCCTGCGCCACAGGAAGAAACGTGGGAAGGTGAGGATGAGCCAGAGATGGAGGAAGTTACTCCGGAAAGCACTTTGAGCCAGTTGAAGAAAAGTTATCTTTCGCACAAAGCGGATCAGGTTGTCTTTATTTCAGCTGAGAAAAAGGAAAATATGGAAGAGTTGCGGAATACATTATTCTCGCTTGTGAAGGCAAAACACTTTGCGATCTATCCAAACTGGCTGGACCTGGGTTATTCTCCGGTACAATCCGAAGAATAAGCACTTGTAATTGAACCGGAATTTTTTCAATTTTGCACCCCGATTGGTATTCATAGGAATATGGATACCAATTTATTTTGACTGCGTAGTTCAACGGATAGAATAGGAGTTTCCTAAACTCTAGATATGGGTTCGATTCCCGTCGCGGTCACTTAGTTAAGTTGATGGATGTAAATATTTGATTTACATCCATTTTTTTTTGTGAAAATCATTAAGTTTTGGGGTTTGTTTTAATTCATAAATTCGAGGTCTGTGGAGACACAGACTAAGGAATGGGATAGGGTGGAAGTAAGAGATATGTAAAATGTTGTATTGTCTTTGGAATAGATTGATGAGAAATGATAAAACGAGCTGATAAGAGGAAGTTAAGTGACAATTGTTGTTTATGCCAAAACGAGCGCTCTACAAAGAAAAATTCTCACATTATTCCCAAATTTATGGGGAAAGTTCTTTTTGAGAATAATGATAAGCGTCAGATTTTTGGAGTAACTGCTAAAAACATTGACAAACCATTTATTTACCAAGACACTGCGAAGGAAGATTATATTTTTTGTCCATCTTGTGAATCTTATCTCTCGGTACTAGAGGGATATTTCGCCCAACAAATCCATAACTTAATTAAGAGTAATCGTGGCCCAGTTTATTTTGAGTCTTTATTTGATAACGTTGGTAGCCAATTCCTTAAAACAAAATTGGTTGAACCTAGGCTTGTTTACCTTTTGATCGATTCGATTTTATTCCGATGTCATATCGCTTCTATTTTTCCATTTGAAAGGTTTCTTATTGATAAAAATTTACTTGAAAAAATCAGATTGCAACTTCTTCGGTTCAAAGGAAATAATACAAATGAAATTTTTACGACCTTAAATCAAAATTCAGATTTTGAGTACAGGACATTCATGCTCGGAACGCCACTTAATTGGAGTGAAAGCGTTTCTGCCGCGCGAGTTAATGTAAATTCTAATACTAACCCAGTAATTATTCTAACCGGCTTCTATTTAATAATGATCCATTTAAATGAACAGAAGCCAAGAGAGCAAGTATATCTAAATAATGGCTTGACTGGGATCAAGATTACCTTAATGCCAGATTCGTTTTGGAACATGATTCCTGATACAATTCTGAGGCAACTCATAAAGCGCATTCCAAAAGTTTAAATATTCTTCAATAATTGAAGTATGGGATCTAGAAAGCAAGTGTTGGATTTCGCTAAGAGTTTCAAGATAAATATGAAGGGAGTTGGCTGGTGTCGGTAATGCCTATTTGTCTAGCAAACCGGCCTATTTACGAAAAAAATATCCTTCACATCTTTTTTTAAGCCTTTGCTATGTTTTGTTTGTAAAGTACAAAGATTAAACTTTCGCTAATAACGGTCATTTTGGGCACAACTTAAAATCGGAAAACAAGATTTACTCAGTGACGTTGGGGATTAACGGTTGATTATCAGGGATACCTAATTTTATGGTGACGATTTTATCGTCAAACCACAATTTTCGCGGTGTGGAATTATAACTATTTGGTTTACACATATACCGTATTTTAGGTTACATGCATCAATATATAATTTGGGCGAAAAGTTGTATATAATTTGTGAGCTAAAATTGCTTTCTACATTGACAACTTATGAACAGAATGCTATTTTTCGTTCGAAACCAACCCGAAACCCATGATCAAATACCTAGTTATTTTTAGTCTGACACTGCTCATAATTGGAACTGGATTTCAAATTTCGGAGCCAAATCCAACAAATTTCAGTTTTGCTGGGCAACAGTGGTATTTTCCTTCGACAGTTCAGGAAGCGGTAAAAAAGCATAAATTAAATTATAAGCCTCCGGGTTATTATTATCAAAAGAAAACTGATGATTTAGAAGTGGTTTTAGATTTCCATTATAAACCGGGAGATTTTTATAATGAGTACCAACCGAAGGAAATTTTATTTCCCAGGAAGCTCCACTCGTACATTTTTATTTTCGAAGAGCGAGCGGGAGTTTATGATTCTTTGCGCCTAAATCTGGAAAAAACTTTTAATAATAAGTTTCATCTGGTAAAGGGCATAAAAGATGCTCCCCTGGCAATTGAAAAGGAATTTGAGTTTGACTTTTTAACCGTGAGTCCAAACTTGACCATTGGAATAAAAAGAAGTCCTCCCGGCAGGGTAAAAAAGACAATTACTTTACGATTTATGTACAATCTTCCGATAAATAAGATGGGTGTCTATATGGGGAGTTATTAGGTTGCGGAAGCTTGAATCTTTATTTTTTTATTACAACATGAATCCCCCTCAACCACCTCCTCAAATTCCAATGCGTCAGACAAGCTCCCCCAGATGCAAACAGCACAACAAAGTACAAAACACTATTTTGCACCAACGTTTCGTAACCCAGCAAATAAGTCAAAACGATGAAACTCGTGAAAAGAACGGAACAGGCGAAGGCTTTTGAAAGTGCTCCAATGGGCGTGTCCCAGCGTTTGTTGTCAAGACCTTCAAGAGGTGGACTCTGTTCTACGGCACGTAATTTTTTTCCAAGCCATGCTGGAACAGTGCCTTTAATTACATGGTAAAAGTTGTAGCAAAGGTAAGTAAGGCTGAGAGCGAACAGGAAAGTATACATAACCAGGAGCGTTTTAAGTAGTTACTAAGTTATGAATATTTCGTGAATTAGTAAAATTATTTACCCGGATCTACGCACTCCATTAACTTTTTTCTAGTGATTTCTTTCGATCGAATTTCTTCCTGAATTCCTTTACAATCCGTAACGTATAATTTTTCCAGATCTCGATAAATAAAGTCAACCATCAGTTTTGGTTTTCCGATGTTAAAAGATTTAGCGCCTTTGTCGGGATATTCGCCAATCAGCGTGTCGAGTATTTCAGCGCCGTCAAATTCCAGGCATTTTAGTGTGAAATGGTTGCCTTCGCCATCCCAGTTGAGGTAAAGCAGATATGGGTAATGGTCAGTGATTTTGAAATAAAAGTTAAAACGCCGGTGCAGAGCAAAATAGCTCGAAAGTTGCAGTTCGTAAGATTCCGTAAAATGTGATTTTATCTCTTCTCTTAAATAATCTATGGCTTCCATTCTGTTGAGTTGTATTTTGTTCTGAGATTTTATCACTTAGACAAATATATCAATGATGATTTTAATATTCAACGAATTGCTGAGTAAAACATATTCTCCACTGATATAGTATTATTTTCATATCTTGCTTTTTGTATTATTCATTTACTCCAAAGTAATTTCAGGTTACGAATTCCATAACGTTATGACTGATTTTTTAAAAGCGAAGTGGGAAAATCTTGTGATGGCCAATTACAGTGTTCCGCCTGAGCTGTTATTACCTTACCTGCCAAAAGGCGTTGAGCTGGATTATTTTCAAGGCGAAACATTTGTCAGTCTGGTAGGATTCCTCTTTAAAGACACGCGTATTTTCAAAGTCCCGATTCCGTTCTTCGGCACTTTTGAGGAAGTGAACCTACGTTTTTATGTCGTTCGAAAGGAAGGAAATGAGATCAAACGGGGCGTCGTATTTATCAATGAAACGGTTCCCAGCAAAGTCGTGGCGTTGGTGGCGAACTATTTATACAAAGAGCATTACGTTTCTATTCCCACAAGACATCACTGGGAAATCAGCAGGGAAATTAAGAAAATTGAGTACGAGTGGAAGATCAATCAGGAGTGGAACCGGATTTATGTAGAAGCGTCGCCGGTGAGTTCTCCAATGAAACCCGACACGATCGAGGAATTTATTTTTGAACATTATTACGGATATACCAAAATTGATACAAATTCTGCGGAGGAATATAACATCCGGCATGGGCGCTGGAATGTGAGCGAAATAATAAATTACGAGATTACCTGCAATTTCGAGACGATGTATGGCAGCGACTTTGCGTTTCTAAAAAATAAAAAACCTGACTCGATCATGATCGCCGACGGCTCTCCGGTTTCTGTAAAATGGAAAAGAAATCGTTTTTAATTATTAAAATCCTGAATGGGAATTTGCCGGCGATCGTTAAAAAACTTCCGCCAGACCTGCAAATTCAATATAATCCGATTTGACAAAATCAATGATTGCCTCAATCTGACGTTTGTACATATTTTTTTGCTGCAATTTAGAAAACAGAATAACTACTGAATCGTCTTCGCTCAATTCGAGTTCTCTATCATAAGAAATGACGTCGTTATGTAGATCAAAAATCTGGAAATGAATCCTGAGCAATGCTGCTTTTGGCCACGCGGCAAGTGAACGGAAATTGATGGGTGCAAGAATGATATCTTCCGGTTTGTCAAACTTGAAAGCCAGAATCGGTACATCGCACATGGTATGCAGTTCGAAACGGAAATTATTAAAACTTACTTCCTCGCTGCTATTCGTACAAACTCTGACAATTATATTTTCTTTGTTTGGGATAATTTTAATGGTTTCAATGCTGATCATGTCGATTAAATTTTCCGTTTAGTAAAATAATATTTCTATATTATTGACAATAAGCAGTTAATAAATATTATGATATTTTTAGTATCAATTTAATTTACTAATCTGGTATCAATAATACCTGAATTTTTTCGAAAACACAAGCGTCGAATTCAAATCTTCGCAACTTATTTAATGGGGAAATTTACTTTCGTAGTTAACCAACTGGAATAAAACGCACTGCGTTTAAAAAGTGAATGAGCCGCGTAGTAATACGGCTCATTCACTTTTTCTCAAAAATATTTTGTCATTTTTGAAATTCTGTTGGCACTGCTTCGAGTACCCCAACATCCGAATCCTCAACGCCGGTTTCAACGCGCATGACAGCAAATACTCCCGGATGCATTTCCAGGACAGATCAAAAGCAGTAAATCAAGATTGTCTTCTAAATGATTGCCAAAATACAAGTTGATATCCTCAGGAATTCAAAGTGCCAGCCCGTCCTGGTCAGTCGATAATACTTCACTCATGTAATTAAAAAACGGTCGCATGTTCTTAAATGCTTCGCTTGCTGCTTTCAGGAATGACGAGCTGAGCACTTCTTCGTCAGAAAAGTTTTTGATCAACAGAAATTGTTTGTAACGAAGCAGATCCATGGCCTCGTCATTTTTATCAAAACCTTTTGGGGTGGTTTTAATTTGTTCGCCTTTCAGGCTTCCAAACGTATCAACGAAAGATTTACTGTTTAAAATTTTTCTTATCGGTGCTGGGTCAAAACTGAAATCTTCACGGATACGTTTTAAATCTTCCGGATTAGGTGCCTGGAAACCTCCCGCAACAAAACTATTTCCTGGCTGAATATGGAAATAATATCCACCTCTTAACTGTTTCGTCGCACGGGAAAAGCTTCCGCTCCAATTAATTTTATACGGGATTTTTTCCTTTGAAAAGCGCGTATCTCTATAAATTCGGTGCAGGCTTTTTTTGCCTGACAGTGTTTCTATCAGGTCAGTTTTGTTAAGTTCATCTAACAGCGCATCAGCGAAAATTTCGATATGCTTCTGTTCTTCCAAAAATTCATCTTTGCGGGCGTTAAACCAATCGCGGTTATTATTTTCTTTTAAAGATTTGAGAAAGTCAAGGCTGGATGCCGGGATTTTTATTTGCTGAGTGGACATGGAATGGCTATTAAGCTGTTTCAATATTTCTTGTTTTGAACAGATGATGTTTATTGAACAAAATAATGGCCAGTAAAATCAGTCCATAAGCCATAAATTGCAGCGCAGTGATTTCTTCTTTAAAATAAAAAACCGCAAACAGGAATCCGATTAAAGGATTGATATAAAGCAAAATACCCATTGTTGAAGAATTTACGCCTTGCAGGGCATACAAATTCATGAACAAAGGCATGATCGTAAAAACCACAGCAATCATGGCAATCATCATGTAAAAGAAAGACCCCGTTGGAACGGCGGCGCTGTATACTGGGTAAAAAGGAAGGAGAATCAAAGCAGAGAACAGGATTTGCAAAGTCAGTAAAATGAATTTATCAAAACCGAAGTTTTTACGCTGACTGACCAGATATAAGGCATAAGTTGAGGCGATGATCAAACTGTAAAGCAAGTCTGCCACATGGTTTATTGACAATAACATACAGCTGAAAGCGCTGATCGCAACGGCAATCCACTGCCAGCGACTGAGTTTTTCCTGCAAAATGAAGTAAGCCAAAACTGTCGTTAGGATAGGACAGACCAGATAGGCCAGTGCGCCTGCTTTCACACTGATATGGTTGACTGCATATATGAAAAAGAACCAGTTTGCCGTAAGCAATAGTCCGCCGGACAAGGCCAGGATAATGGCATGCTGTTTCTGTTTTCTGGTCAATTTTTTGAAGATCCCGATATTTTGCTTCAATACTTTTGTCCGAAAAACTAAACCTATGATCAGCATGATAACTGCGCAAAAGAAGACACGGTAAAAGAGTATATCAAGAGAAGCATAACCATGCAAAGCTTTCAGGGCGAGACTGAAAAATCCCCAGATTGTAAAAGAAGATAGCGCTGAAACGTAATATTTTGACAGATTCATTAGTCATGATTCATTGATACATAGAAAAAATAAAAGAGCCTGACGGGCTAATAAGTTCCGGATCGTTCATTGATTTTGGAAAGGTATTTTGATACTTGCGGAAAATTGTATGAATCCGTGAAGGTCGTGTTTATTTATTTCCCCATTTTTTTAAGGATAAGCACGTTCGTGTGAAATGGTAATATGTGTTAACTTGCTAATAAATAATAATTTAATTACAGGTTGAGCCGTTGTGGATGCCTAGCACACAATTTTATTATTGTAAACTGTACAAATCTTAGATTATCGAACATGCAATTATTTTCAGGCGTAACCCGAGCCAAATATTTTTCTCTGATCGTTCTTCTCTCTTTTTCTATTTTTCAATCATGTAAAAAAGATGCCGGGGAGATGAGCCGGGAAGAACTTTCGCAGGAATTGAGTAAGGAAAAGTATTATAGCAAGATGCTGGAATATGCTTCCAGTGCAGGTATCAAAACAGACAAATTTTCTTCTGAGGAATCTGCCCGTGTTTTTGCACTACTTGAAGAAGTCGGTTTTGGGCATAAGCCTGCTATCCGATATATTAATAAAAAAGTTGCCGCAGATACTACCATTTTAAGAAAAGCAGCGGAGGATATGCTAAATGGTACTGACGTTGCAATGGTGATGGAGTCTCTGGAACCGGAATATCCTGTTTATAGTAATCTCAAAAAACATTACACACGTCTGATTGCAGAAAACAAAAAGGACAGTGCCGCCATTGTCGCTGAATCTCTTAATGCATATCGCTGGATTCACCGCCAGGCGAATGGCGCTCCACGTATTGTGATGGTAAATATCCGTGGCGCATATCTGACAGGTATGGATGCAACGGGAAAGGACCTGATCACGATGAGAACCATTGCCGGAAAAAGGGATACGCCAACACCGACAATTGATACTTATGCTACCAGTATCGTGACCAATCCCTATTGGAACGTTCCAAAAAGTATTGCGATAAAAGAGATTTTTCCAAAAGCAGCGAAGGATGCTGAATATCTTGTAAGAAACAAAATTGAGATAATTAAAGGAAAAGGGGAAGTAGTTGACCCGGCTGATATCGATTGGGAAACAATGACTGCGGCAGAATTTCCTTATCGTTTTCGCCAGGAAACAGGCGGAGATAATTCACTCGGATTGCTGAAAGTTGAGATTAAAAACCCGCTGGCTATTTACCTGCATGATACCAATGCAAGATATTTGTTCGCCAGCGATCAGCGTTGGAGAAGTCACGGATGTGTGAGAGTTCAGCGTCCGACTGAGCTTGCCAATTTCATGGCAGGAGAACAATTACTTGAAAACGATTCTTTGGCCGAACCTGACACCGTTTCAATTCCTCCAAAATGGCACAAATTGAAAAAGCGAATTCCGGTATTTTTATTATACCTGGGAGCTGATTGCAATGAAAACGGCGATCTGCTTTATTTTGCAGATGTGTATAAAAGAGATGCACCAAGCGCCTGACCTTTTTCTTTCATAAGATTAAGGCCTGCCAACAAGGATGATTTTTTGAAATAATTCTGGTTTTGAGAGTATATAAATAGTCCCGCTCCGTTGTACATAAGCTGAATCAATTTTTTGTGATCAGCGATTGATACAGCGGGGCAACCTTGACTTCTTCCCAAACGACCTGTATTTTTAATAAAATCCTCGCTTACGTAGTCAGCACCGTGCATAACGATTGCACGTTCAAACGCACGGTCATTAATACCTTTTTCGACACCTTCCAGTCTTAATGAAAGGCCATGTTTGCCCTGATAAGTACCGAGCGTTTTATAAAATCCTAAACTCGACTGAAATGATGAATTATCGTTTGAGAAATTCTTCGCATACTCCTGACCCGAGTTTCTTCCATGTGCAACGAAGGTGTTCAGCACCAATTTCTTTTCCAGGAAATCAATTACATATAACCGCTTTTTGCAGGAAGACTGGCTGAAATCAGCAATAGCCAGAATATGTTTTCCAAGATTCATTTTTTTATAACCATACCACGCATATTGAAAGGCAGCTTCTGATAACCCCTTGTTTTTCAAGTCTAAGGAATCATAAACCGCCATCCATTCTGGTGTAGAAACAGAATCCTGACTGGCAGTTAAAGTATCAACTGAAAGAGTGTTGGTATGAAAAAGTGGAGTGATTTTTTGAAAGCCAAAGGAAACGCTAAGCGCAACAACCATTAATAAAACTACAACGTGTGCTTTTGTCATCTTGAATGCTTAAGGTTTTTAAATAAGATTCAGTAAAGAGGACCGGGTGTAAACTATTAATGTCAACGTAATTAGAGAAAAAAACTTGTGTTCCGGCGCCCCTTCTCTTTTTGTATCTGCGAGTTTAACTAACATCACTTGGATTAGAAATGGTTCCAATCGAAATTTCAAATGCTTGAAAGTCCGCCAATTATGGAGTATTCACCATAATTATTAAAATTTTTTAGGAAAAACAGTCGCTAATGAAATTTTAATACAGATATTTTCATCTTTTTGCGCATGTTTGTATTCTGGTCTGCACACATAGTTGAAATTTCGTTAGCTGCTCTTCGAAAATTATAGTGAATAAGTACTAAATTTAACCTTGCCACCTACTAAATTAGGATAGATTCCCCGGTCTATCAATGAGTAATACTATGAATAAGTGCAAAATCTTAATTGTTGACAACAGTACAATCGTGAGGGTTGGACTAAGTCAGGTAATCAAGGAGAATTTCAATTGCGAGATATTGTCTGAGGAGAGTTCGTCGCAGGGCGTTATTGATATTTTTCAACAAAAAATTAAATTTGATATCGTTATTATCGGAACAATTTCTGAGGAAGTTGAAGATCTGATTAATGAGATCAAGGAAAATAACAGCCATACAAGAATCCTGGTTTTTGCCAAAACTATGCATTATCCGCATGCTATGAGCTACCTTATCGCTGGTGCAAATGGATTTCTTACACAGTCGGCTTCCGGAGAGGAGATTGCGGCTGCTGTTGGTAAAGTTTTGAATCAGGAACGTTATCTATGTATGGAGTTGCTGGAGGCCATGGCGCAGGAGACTTTTCTGAGCAATGTTCACAGAAGAAAAAATTCGCCGCATAAAAGCAAGGAAACCACGCACCATGCTTTGAACGATAAGTTGTCAAGGCGTCAGAAGGAAATTGTTGATTATCTTATCAAAGGCGAGTCGTTATCTGCGATTGCCAATCATCTGGATATTAAGGTTTCCACGGTTGGAACACATAAGTCTATCGTTTTCGAAAAATTAGGCGTGAAAAATATTCTTGAGCTGATCGAGATTTATTACGGTGAGCTGATTGTCTAGACTATGGCCCGGTCATTTTAATTTCCAATTTAATGTCATGCCGCCGTACCTTTCTGGCATGATATTACTATACGTTATAGTTGAATTTACAAATCGAACTATAACCGTTATTCAATGGAAAATGAAATTACGCCTACCAAAAGGAAGTGGTACAAATGGAGATTTATTGGTCTGGCTATCGTCGCCCTGGCTATTTTCATTAAGTTTTTTGTAATGAAGGATGAGGAAGATGAAACACTTGCCCCAATTGTTCTGGTTGACCTGAGCAAAGTTGCCTTCAGAAGCGAAAAGGAAGTGGAAGCAGTATTGGGCAAAGGAACGCTGGACAGTTACTGGCGCGACGCAAAGGCTGGTTGTGATAAATGTCCGAAAATGATTTACAGAGAGGGCAAAGTTGAGATAATCTATATCAATGAAATCGCAGACAGGATTACAATCACGAATCTTTCAGATTTTTCGTTCAAGCCGAATGTGGTTCTGGGCATGCTGAATTTAAAACGGGATATCGCTCCAACATTTGAAAACGATGATGTAATGCGCTGGGATAACTATGAGAAGTATACAGAAATTGCAGCATTTGCAAAAAAAGATAATGTCGATTACCTTCTGATTAAAAGCAAATCAAAATAATATCAAATGTTCCGGTGCTTTACATAAGTGCCGGATTTTTTGTTATTTTAATTTTTCATCAAATTTTCCGTTACTGACGAAACCTGGAATAATTGCTGTTACTTTTGTAATTCAATTCGAACGTTTCGTTATGCTTTCTTCAAAAAAATACAGTAATATCACGTACAGCCTGATTTTTGGCGCATTATTTCTGACTTCCTGTAATCGTCATTTTACTGTTTCCGGCAATCAATACAAGCAATATGCAGTTACGCAGGATGCTGGCGTTGATTCATCAGTCGTAAATTATTATCTGCCCTACAAAAAACAGATGGACTCCGAAATGAGCCGTGTGATCGGGAAAACGGAAAGAGAACTTACTAAGCCTTCGGATCCTGAAACGCTTATGGGTGATTTCTTTTCAGACGCTATTTTAACGGAAGGATTAAAAAAAGATCCTACGATTCAACTGACACTGGCGACAAAAGGAGGTTTAAGAACAACTTTTCCAAAAGGAAATATTACAGTTTCACACGCTTTTGAATTAATGCCTTTTGAAAATGAGCTCGTTGTGTTGAAACTGACCGGCGCCAATATTCAAAAAGTGATCGATTTTATTGTGAAGTCGGATGGACAGCCCGTGGCAGGAATCCGGATGAAAATTAAAGATAAAAAAGCCTACGATGTGTTTATTGCAGGAAAACCTTTTGATATCAATCAAACTTATAATCTGCTGACCTACGATTATCTGGCCAATGGCGCGGAAGATCTGAGCTGTCTGGCAAACCCGATTGAAAGTAAGATCATTAATAAAAAAGTGCGCGATGCCATTATTGACTACATCAGTGATTTGACAAGTGCAGGAAAAACTATAAATACGCAATTAGATGGAAGAATTACTGTTGTCAACGACTAGTCGCCGGGATTTTCTGAAAAGCGGCAGCGCTGCTGCTGCTTTCTTCGCATTAAGTGCATCTCCGTTTGCGGCTTTTGCGAAGGATGAAACGGTGCAGCTGACCATTTTGCATACCAATGATGTGCATAGCCGTATCGAACCTTTCCCGATGGACGGATCCAGAAATCAGGGATTAGGCGGAGTTGCCCGTCGCGCAGCTTTGATCAAACAGATCAGAGCAGAGCAAGAGAACGTGCTGCTGCTGGATGCAGGAGATGTTTTTCAGGGAACTCCCTACTTCAACATGTTCGGTGGGGAACTGGAAATGAAGCTGATGAGTGACATGGGTTATGATGCAGGAACAATGGGAAACCACGATTTTGACAATGGAATTGCAGGATTTATAAAACAGCTTCCTCACGCCAATTTTCCATTTCTTGTAAGTAACTACGATTTTAATAATACCGACCTGAAAGGGAAAACTCAATCCTATAAAATTTTCAAAAAACAAGGTTTGAAAATAGGTGTTTTCGGTTTGGGAATAGAACTGGCTGGTCTGGTTGATAAGAAAAATTATGGCGATATTGTTTATCAGGATCCTATAACCAAGGCGAATGAAACGGCGGCAATCCTGAAAAATGATATGCATTGCGATCTTGTGATCTGCCTTTCCCATTTAGGTTACAGATATAAGGAAAACAAGGTATCTGATCAGATTTTGGCCAGTTCAACACGGAATATTGATCTGGTGATCGGAGGGCATACGCATACTTTCATGAAAGCGCCGGAAGATATTAAAAATCTGGATGGCAAGATTACGACGATTAATCAGGTCGGTTTTGCCGGTATCAATCTGGGGAGGCTGGATTATTTTTTCCAAAAAGGAACTGGTAAAAAAATGATGACGGCAGCTGTTTTTCCGGTGCACAATTATCTGCCTGCGTAAATTAATTATTGAGATTTTCACAAACAGAAAGGACTTAGTGCGAATCGTACCAAGTCCTTTTTATTTATAACATAAAATTTATTCAACACGACTGATTTGCATAATGGGAGTAACCGAGGTGAAGTTGGGTATATCGGCTATCAGAATCGGTCCTTGGGCATCCATACCAGTCTGCAATGAAACGAGATCGCTGAAAAAGATTCCGCAAATCAGTTCATAAGGTGGTTCTGAACCGGGAGCTGCGCCGGCAATTCCAACTTCAATATCCACTTTCACAAGCCCATAAGGCCCCAGTAATTCTTTCACCAACGGCGTATGAGAATCGATGTAATAGCCAATATTAAAATCATCTTCAGCAGCGCGCGGGTAAACAACAGTTATTTTGAACATTGGAGCTGTCAGTTAAGTGGTTATATATTTTTACTTTAAATATAAGTTACAAAAAAAGCTTTTATATCTGTTTTGAAAAGTTTGTCATTAATGAACAATCCCGCTTTCTGCGCCTGCTTCAACTTCCACTTGCTGAGAGATGGTACGTTTGCCCACCAGAAATACGCCAAGTGCGAGCAACGACGAACCTGCCATGGCGGAAGCCATCGGAAATGTGGAAGGTTCTTCGAAAAGGCTGATCACAACGGAAATTAAAGCACCCATACCCATCTGGATCGCCCCCATTAATGCAGAAGCGCTGCCTGCATTTTTCGAGAAAGGCGCAAGCGACAATGCCGCTGCGTTGGGATTTATTAATCCGATGCAGCAAAGGAAAAAGAATAATAAAATGATGGTTGAAGTTAAAGTTAGCAGTCCATTAAACGATGCAAAAGCCAATGTGAAACTTATTAACAACTGGAAAATCAGCGCAGTATTGATGATCTGTTCACTCTTATATTTTCTCAGCAATAAGGTGTTTAATTGACTTGATCCGATAAATCCAACCGATAAAAATGCAAAAATCCAGCCGTAAACTTTTTCATCGATATGAAAAACTTCCATGAAAACCAGCGGAGATCCGGAAACGTAAGCGAATAAACCAGAAAAGGCGATGGCGCCAGTCAACGAATAGGTGTAAAATTGTGGTTCGCGGATCACAGATAAAAAATTCAGGATGATTGGTTTTGGTTTTAACGATAGTGTAGTGTCAGGTTTAAAACTATCAGGAAGCCATAATACCGTCGCAGCGAGAATAGCCACGCCCATTCCGGTTAATATCAAAAATACAGTTTGCCAACCAAAAGCTGCCGTTACGTAACCACCAACCGTTGGGGCGATCATGGGTGATGCGCCGACGACAAGCATTAGTAAAGAAAAAACTTTGGCGCTGTCTTTAACCGGAAATAAATCACGCACCATCGCAACCGATGCGACGGCAGCCGCACAACTTCCGATTGCCTGGACAAACCGCATGACAATCAACATATCAATACTGGTTGAAACAGCGCAGCCCAAAGAAGCCAAAATGTAAACCGTTAACCCGATAAAAAGGGGCTTTTTTCTACCAAAACGATCTAACAGAGGTCCATATAAAAGTTGTCCGGCAGAAATTCCAATGAAAAAGCCGGACAATGAAAGCGATACCTTGGAAGCAGTCGTATGCAAATCATTCGCAATGGCCGGGAATCCGGGAAGGTACATATCGATGGAAAACGGGCCAAGTGCGGTAAGACTGCCGAGTATTAAAATCAAAAAGAAGTAAGTTCTGTTGGTCATTCTGTTAGGTTGAATATTTATAATAAAAATAAGTGTCGTAATGTTTTATATGGTTTGGTCAAACTTTGTGTTACCAAATGAATGATTATTCGTACTAGTGATGTAGAAGTAACTATAATGACGAAGGTAATAAGTATGACTAAGTTATAGAAGTTCAACTATGCGTTCACTTTGATTTACCGAAAATAGCTTGCAGCTATGAAAAACGATATTAATACGGTTTCTTATAAGTTTTTTGCGTGGACGATCGTATTGATTTTAATACTGACCGCTTTCGTTTTTATCACGCTGATCACAAATTCAAAATCAGATGCTGTAAAAAATAATATCCGGATTCTTCAAACTGGTAATAACAACTATGCCAGGATTGATACTTGTATTTCTGTTTTGTACACAGCGGAAAATAATAGCCGGTTGTTTGCGGTAACGGCTGATTCGGCATACCTTGATAAGTACACAAGGCAGATGGAAACAGTTTCATCAATTCTGAGAGAATTTCAGGAAGAGAAGAAAAAACAGACTCTCTTTTTCAATTTATACCTTCCAAAGCTTCTTTTAGACAAACAGGTCAAAACTGACGAGTTTATTCGGTTACGGAATATGGTCGACAGTTTGCTTTTATTTTACACAACTGGAAAAAAGGTCAACGCTCCAACTATTGATTTAAAGCCCCATTCTTTTACAAATATTAAAAAATTTGCCCGGACAGAATCAGTACTGATTGAGCCGAAAAACAGGAATAAGAAGTTTTGGAAAAGAATAGTGGAAGCGGTTTCGAATAAATCCACTGATTCTGGAAATGTTCAGAAAAAAACAATACGGACGGTCACCACTATTGAAGATTCTGTAACAAGCTTACGGCAAAGAAACGACCATGAGCATGTCAGTAATATTAGGAATCTGGGTCAGGCAAGAAGTAGACTCAAAAAGGCGGAACTGGAATTGCTAACGGCGAACGCTCGGATTTTTTCAAATCTTCAATCCGCTTTAAAGGCATTGAGAAATGAGGAAATTAATAATCTGGAAACTTTACGAATGTCACTGTTATCGCAGACTTCCGACAAGCTTTCGGACTGGCACCAGTTATCGTGGGGTAATATTGCAGTCGTTATTATTTTGACGATTATAATTATCCGGAATATACTTCAATTATACCGAAATGAAGTTACCATCATTAAATACAGTAATCAGACGGTTATTTCTGCGAAGAAAAAGGGTGAATTTTTATCTCATATTTCTCACGAAATAAGAACGCCGCTGAATGCTATCATCGGTTTTTCCAGACAGATTGAAGAAAGTAAAACGGGTGATGATTTACGTATGAAAGTTGGCGCGATTAAAAACGCTTCCGACGTACTGATGATGCTGATAAACGAAATGCTTGATTTTTCCAGGTTTGAAAGTGGTAAGATAAAACTGGTCAATCGCCAGTTCAAGCCGCTTGGGATGCTTGACGATGTTGTTGATATGCTTTCCGTATTGGCTTTCAATAAAGAAATTTCGCTTACCAGACATTTTGAACTCGCACCAGGATTAATCTTACTTGGCGACGATTACCGTTTAAAACAGGTTGCGCTTAATCTGTTGACAAATGCTATAAAGTTTACACCTAACGGCGGAAGAATAAGCATTCTCGCTGAATATCGTAAAACGGATCAACCGTCGAATGGCGTCTTGAAAATTGTCGTAAAAGACTCCGGGATCGGTATTGCTCAGGAAAATATTGAAAAGATTTTCGACGATTTTACGCAAATCGAAACACCTTCGGAGGTGCCTCGTCAAACGGGTACCGGCCTTGGGCTTCCGATCGCGAGGAGGATTGTCGATTTATTTGGCGGAAAAATTAATGTCACAAGTGAACTTGGCAAGGGAGCCGTTTTTAGTGTGGAAGTACCAATGGTTAGTGTCGAAGGAAATATTGTTATGTCGCAAGAACCGAATACTGTCAAAGGAATTGGCAGTATTATGAAAGATAAGAGGGTTTTAATGGTTGATGATATAAAAATAAATTTGCTGCTTCTGAGTCGGATTTTGGATAAAAACGGAGTTTGTTATGATCTTGCTTCCGATGGCGAAGAGGCCTTCAAATTATTTCAATCGACATCTTACGACCTGATCATCACCGATGTCCAGATGCCAAAAATGGATGGGTTGGAATTGACCAGATGCGTCAGAAATGAAGTTAATAGAATTAAAGCCCGCATTCCGGTAATTGGGTATACCGCCAGCACATCTCCCGAAGAACGTTCTAAATATCTGGATTATGGTATGAATGATTTGCTTGACAAGCCGTTCACTGAAAATGATTTGGTTGAAGTTTTGGAGCGGGTAATTTTATAGTTATTTTCACTGCAAGCAACCATTCTTCCGAAAATGTCATCTCGGATATAGCCATGAAATCTTAAACATATATGCATTACCGTTCCATTTTGACGTTTCTTCTTATCATTGTGTTCTCTGCAAAAAACATTGCGCAAACCGGGAATATTTCGACGGGATTAAAGGGAACTATTAAAACCCAAAAAGGAGATCCACTTCCATTTACAGCAATTGTAGTAAAAGGGACTGAGATCGGAACCATATCGAACGAAGAGGGGAAGTACCAGCTTGACCTGAAACCGGGATATTATGAAGTGATTTTCCAGTATCTGGGATTTAAAACAGGCTTGAAGTCGATTACCATTGAAAACAAAATGGAAACTTTTGATCTGACCATGGAAGAGCAGGCTTATAATCTGGGTGAGGTCAGAATTGGAAACAAAGGTGAAGATCCGGCGTATACAATTATGCGGAGAGCAATTGCAAAGAGCCGATATCATTTTTTGCAGGTTGAAAGTTATACGGCCAAAGCTTATTCAAAATCGTCGTTTGTTATTACGGATCTTCCTTTGGAGTTTTTATACAAAAAGGAGTTAAAAGAAATTGAGAAGGAAACCAATTTCAAGAAGGGTGTGCCGATTTTGAATGAAAGTGTCTCGGAAGTAACTTTTCGCCAACCGAATACTTACAAACAGCGGGTGATCGCAGCACGCAATAGCCAGGACAAAAATTTTGCCAGTGCAAATCAGTATTTTCTGACCAGTTTTTATCAGCCTGAAGTGGTAAAAGCCGTTTCGCCTTTGTCGCCGCGTGCCTTCACTTATTACAAATTTGAGTATCAGGGCAGTTTTATTGAAAATGGTGTTGAGATAAATAAAATAAAAGTTACGCCAAGGTCTTATGGAGAAGGTGTTTACAAAGGAACGATTTACATTACCGAAAATCTATGGAGTATTTACAGCCTGAATCTTCAAACGGTAAATACGGGTTTTAACATTGATATAAAACAAGTTTACAGCCCTATCCAGGGCGTCTGGATGCCCATTAATCAGCAGTTTCACATCAATGGCGGTATTTATGGCATTAAAGGAAAAGGTGATCTGGTGATCTCGCAAACTTTTTCAAAATTAAAAATCAATCCGGCTTTTCAGGCTGATATAACCGTTGTCGATGGTAAAAAGGAAAAGGAGGAAGCTAAGAAAATTGGCTTGTCGAACCGTGAGATAAAAAGTCAGCAGCTGGATGAGTTGGTAAGCAAGCAGAAGGAGTTTTCTGCGAAGAACCTGAAAAAACTGATGAAAGAATATGAGAAACAAGACCTTAAAAAGAAGGAGGAAAAAGGAGAAGATATTGATTTGAACTTTTCCAGGAATGATTCGACTTCCGTGGATTCGCTGGCCAACCTGCGTAGTATGGCATTTTGGGATTCTATTCGCACGGTTCCGCTGACCGTGGCAGAAGTTAAAAGTTATACACGCCTGGATAGTCTGGTCATTATCAATGAAGGTACGCAGACGCAACGCGACAGCCTGAAAATTTCGAAATCCGATACCACTAAAAATAAAAACGGAGGCCCGGGTTTTCTTGGCGATTTATTAACGGGGCACACATTCCGGTTGGGAAAGAAAAGTCCCTGGCAACTGGAATATGTGAGTCCGCTTTATGGCTTGCAGGTGAATACGGTTGAAGGTTGGGTACTGAATGGCGGAGGTTTTAAATTAAAATATATCAAAGGTGTCCAAAAGAAGAATTTAGATCAGCTGGAAATTTCTAATAATGGTATCAAAAGAACAACTTATCGGGACCAGGGCAGCTGGACTTTCAGCGGGTTAACGCGTTATTCTTTTGCCAGAGAAAAATTGTTTGCCACCGGGGGAATTGACTATAACTGGAAACGAAATGTTATCAATTTTTCAGGCGGTAAAACAGTATCCCAGTTTAACCCGGAAAATCCGATGCACCCGATACTGAACAGTTTGACTACATTATTTCTAGAACAGAATTTTATAAAAATATATGAAAAAAACTTTGTTCGGCTGGACTTTAAAACGGATCAAAAAAATGAACATTTTGAGTTGAGAGCAAATATTGAGTACGCTGACCGAAGTGCTCTTCAAAACAGGAATAATACCAATCCTTACCGCTGGATTGATTGGAAGAAAAGGACTTTTACTTCCAACATTCCTTTTAATGAAGAATTGTCTGAAGAATCAGGAGTAACCTCTTTCGAAATGCAGCCGCATCAGGCACTGACCATCGGGTTGTCGGCTTATTATAAGCCATGGCAGAAATATAGAACCAAAAAAGGCAAGACGACATTTTATGAAGATGATTCGCCAAAAATATCTGCTGCCTATCGTAAGGGAATTAACAATGCGTTCGGAAGCGAAGTTGATTTTGACTTTGTCCAAGTAGGAATATCTCATGGATTTGATACCGGAATTCGAAGTAAATTAAGTTATAAAATAGCCGCGGGAGCCTTTTTGAATGATAATGCTGTTCAATTTCCGGACTATCAGCATTTTGCAGGAAATCAGTTTTTCTTCCAGTACGGCGATCCGGTCGGGACTTTCAGGATGCTAGATTATTACCGTTACAGCACTGCCAAAAGGTTCGTCGAGGCACATGCGTTGGCTGAACTTCGTAAATTTTTGTTGACGCAAATTACCTGGTTCCGGATTATGGGAATTAAGGAAAACTTCTTCGCGCACTATCTTGCAACACCAGATTCAAATAATTACGGAGAGCTTGGTTATGCCCTTGACGTAGGAATCCGATTTCCTTTTCGTGTAGAAGTAGCAAACAGCTTTGAAGGATTTAAGTATAAAAATACCGTCTTCCGGATTGGAACGACGATGAATTTTTCTTTTGGGAAAAAGTAGAATTTAGCGTTATAAAATAAATTCTTCGAAATTGTCCCGATGAATAACCTTAAACGCACTTTGAGGGTATGCGTCCGTGAATGTTTTTGAAATGGAAACTTTTGCATTAGGATTCCATTTGAACTCGTATGCATATAGTCTACCATCAGTATCTTCAAGATAATCTATCTCAGTTTGCTGCTTGGTTCTCCAATAATAGTTGTTGGTCCAGATTCCGTGATAATTGATAAATTTAACACGTTCAGATATGATGAAATTCTCCCATAAGGCGCCAATATCATCTCTGATTTCAGGTGGGCTAAAATTAGCAATTAGCGCATTTCTGATTCCGTTATCATAGAAGTAGATTTTTCGGCTGTTTTTTAATTCGTTACGCAAATTTCTGTTAAAAGTGCCAAGTCTAAATATTACGAAAACTTGTTCGAGTAAGTTTACATATTTTTCAATAGTCTTATTGTCAAGTCCACAAATTTGGCCCAATTCATTAAAGGAGACTTGTGATCCAACTTGAAAAGCCAGTGCTTTCAGCAATCTCAACAATTTATCAGGCTTTTGTATATTTTCCCATGTCAAAATATCTTTATACAAATAGCTGTCAGTCAGTTGTTTGAGGATATCTTTTTCAGAACCTGGATTATTCACAATATCAGGGTAATATCCATAAATAAGCCTTTCAGGTAGAAGGCGTTTTTCTTCAATAAGCCCATGGTGATGGACCATCTCTTCAAAAGAAATAGGGAACATTTTGTATTCCCATTTGCGGCCGGTAAGAGGCTCGTTTATTTTATTTGCAAGTTCAAAAGCAGAGCTTCCGGTAGCGACAAGTTGAACATTTTTAATATTGTCAGTAATCAATTTCAATTTCAGTCCAATGTCTGATATTCGTTGGGCTTCATCGATAATAATATTTTTTTTGTTGCCTAAAATATTTTTGAGACGTGAAGAAGTTATATTTTCAAATAGTGCCTGCACATCCGGTTCATCGCCGTTTAACCACATCGTGTCTTCTGCACGATCAAATATTTTATGCAAAAGGGTAGTTTTGCCAACTTGTCTTGCGCCTAAAAGTATAATGGCCTTGCCATCACGAAGCTTAGACTGAATTGTTTGTTCGAGAGATCTTTGAATCATATCAGGACTATTCTAGTCCAAATATATGACTTTTTGGGAATGAATTCCTGAAAAGTTATGACTTTTTAGGAATCCATTCCCAAAAAGTTAACTTCTTTGGTTACATCTTTTGAATAAACATCGTTTTCAGAACCATAACCGTTCTGTCAACTTTGCCTTCAATTTCCTCAGCATCATCAGTGAGACGAATATTTTTTACGACGGTTCCTCTCTTTAAAGTTGTTGAGGAACCTTTGACTTTTAGATCCTTTATCAGTTTTACCGAATCTCCTTCCGAGAGAAGCGTTCCATTACCATCTTTAACTTCCATGAATTGTTTATTTACTATTTTAATTTTTTCAATCTGTTGTAAAGGTAGGAAAAAGGGTTAAAAATGATTGGATAAGCGATTTGAGGTTAACGAAAACTGACGAAAGTCATATTATCAAACATAAAAAAAGCTGTCCCCATCTCTGAGAACAGCCAACAAATAAAGTCTCTTACTTAGAATCTGACTAAGCGTCCAACGCCTCACGAAGCGCTCTCGCCGCTGCTGCCGGATCTGCGGCGCCATAAATGGCAGCACCTGCTACGGCAACTTTTGCACCCGACGCTTTCACGGCGGCAATGTTACTTAATTTCACACCACCGGCAATTGATACCGGAACACCAGCGCGGGATGCTTCGTCTATCAAAACTTGAATAGAATAACCAGGTTGCGCCTGCTCGTCAAGACCGGCGTGTAATTCAACGAATTCTACTCCTAATGCAATGACTTCCTGCGCACGTTTCACCCGATCCGTTACACCGATCGTATCAACAACAACTCCTTTTCCATGTTTTTTAGCTGATTTTACAGCACCAATAATGGTTGCATCTCCTGTTGCTCCTAAAATAGTAATCAAATCTGCGCCTGCACCAAATGCCATATCTGCTTCCAGTTCGCCGGCATCAGCTGTTTTGAAATCTGCAAAAACAAGTTTATCCGGAAAGGCTTTTTTCATTGCCGTGATTACAGCCAGTCCTTCACTTTTAATAAGAGGAGTTCCCAATTCAATGATATCAACATAAGGAGCAACTTTTGTTGCCAATGCAATTGCGTCTTCTGTTGTCAATAAGTCTATTGCGACTTGTAATTTAGCCATGATTATGATTATTTATTATATAAAATACTGGTATTCAATTAATTCTATTCTAGGTTCGCATGTCTTTTCCAAAGTTCTTCTGCCGGCGTTCCATCCAGTTTCCATAATGTCTGGACGATTGCATCGGTAAGCAGCAAAACCGATTGTTCAAATAAACTTCCTGCGTATTGTTTTGAAATTGTGGCACCGTGGTCCTGCTTCTGTGCGGCGGGAAGTATCGCAACATGGTTGGATAATGCCGCCAATGGAGAATCTTTTGTCGTAGAGATCGAGATTACTTTTGCTTCTGCGGATACAGATTTTTCAGCGGCTTTGACGATACTGCTGGTTGTCCCCGAACCGGATCCAGCAATTAACAAATCACCTTTTCTTATTGCTGGCGTTGTTGTTTCTCCAACAACGAAAACTGTAAATCCGAGATGCATAAGGCGCATGGCAGCCGCTTTCAAAGCTAAGCCGGTTCTTCCCGCACCAACTATAAAGATGCGATCTGCATTTTGGATAAAAGGTATTATTTCTGCGATCTGGCTGAATTCAATTTGACTTGCCAGTTTCTGGTTTTCTAAAAGAATCATTTCCAGATTCGCTCGTATATCAGTTGATAAATCAATATTTGCTACTGAACTAATTATTTCACTTCCCATTTATTCAAATCATTAATAATCCTCTTAATCAAGAAAATCCTGTAAATCAAGATCACAAAGGTACTTGGGAGTTGCAGACGAGACATTATACAATCAGCGCGACATGTTGGACTATTTGCTAATAATTTCAAAATCGATTGCATTATTTGCTAATTTTGGTGCCTGATTCGGAATATATCACTGGGGGTGAAGATTTAAGTAATAATGTTATTGAAGGAAAATGGAAGAAAATAAGCTAAGTGTTGAATTAAATAAGACGCTCATCTATATAAGGAACCTGGATAATTGTCCACCCAGTTACCTGAACGATCCAAGCAGGAAAGAGTTTTTTGAGATTGTCTGGCTGAAAAATGAAAATGCCTTACATACTGTGAAAGGAGATGAATTATTGAAGGGTGACTGGATATACCTGATTCCGCCATATCGTGTTCATCAACTGAATAAAGCTGGGAAGAAAGGAATTTTATTATCCTTCAAAAAAGATATTCTGGATGATGATGTAAAGGAGTTTTTGCTCGACGTCTTTAAGATTTTCAATATCCAGGGAGAGTTTTCTTGTTTACAAATTAATGATGAAACAGCCGAACAATTAGGTAAAGTTTATCAATTGCTTGAAGAGGAATATCAGCGGGAAAACAACAGCCTGGTTATCATCAAGGCACTTTTAAAGGTTTTTTTGCTGCAATTGGTACGAATAAAGGAGCACAGTTTTACTGTTCAGGATATAAATCAGAAGCGAGTTTACGAGTTTATGGTCTTGCTTGAAATGAATTATCAGCACGTCAGAAATACTGATTTTTATGCAGGAAAGTTAGGGATCAGCTCAAAGCGGCTGAATCAGATTTTAAAAGAAAAACTGGATAAAACAGGAATGCAGCTGATTCACGATCGGATCGTACTTGAGGCCAAGAGGCAGATTATTCATAGCGAAAGTACAATCAAGGAAATTGCTTATGATCTGGGTTTTACGGACAGACCCTATTTTAGCAGATTTTTTAAACAGCATACCGGCTTATCTCCCGAACAATTCCAGAATGAAGCCAAGGCGCATATTGTGACAAAATTCAATACTTTATTCTGAGAGGTTATATTTCCCGTCTCAGAATAATTTTATCCGGCGTAGGATATTCCAGCAGTTTAGTAAAATCAACTTTCCAGAAATCAAGGTCTAAAAGGTGATTTTTGTCATCTCTGGTCAGGGTGATCACAACCGGCGTTTCATCTGAATCCACATATTCTACCTGAATTAAATCACCAGCGTAAGCGGATACGTCGCCGCCGAGACTTATGCTGCCCATTTTTCCGTCTTCGTATTCATCGACATATTCATCAACAGGGTAATCTTTCGGATCAAGATTTAGTTGTTTCAGTAGAAACTCAATTAAATCCTTTTCGTTCTGGCGGATTAATCTTTTTTCTCTCATTTTAAATCACAATATCAGGCAAGTTTCTTCTCCCGGTTTCTCCACTCTTCTGCTTTTTTACCAACAAACCAAAAAGAGATAGCAAGAATAGCAAAGAAAATTCCTTTGTTGGTCCTGTCCCAGAAATATTCGAAGTAGCGCGTGTAGATATTCAACAAGAAAAATACGAGACACATATCTCTCAAAACATCATTTTTGGTCTGGAATGCGTATGCCGTAAGTGCGCCTAAAACAATGGTATATCCAACCGCCCAATACCACAAAGTTCCCTGGCGAATAGCCGTCCACCGATCGAGATCATCATAATTTCCAAAAATAGAGAGTGTCCATGCAGCTAGAAGGAAGAGAAATAAACCGATCGAATAAGTTACCGGAGTGAACGACTTCAACGAATTAATTTTATCAACAACCCAGGAAAGCGACCAGATCACAAGTCCAAAAATGGTCATATTCAAAGGATAATTCATACCTGCAAAACGATAAGAACCACCCGTCCAAAAATATGTTTGAGCACCCCACCAACCTGCGATAGTTAGTAACATCACCGTCCAGAGAAGCTGGGAATTCAGGTAGGCAGCTGTAATAAAATAGGCGATGGCGGCTATCAATAACGGTCGCGCATAATTGCCGTCAAAATAAGCGAAACTTCTGGTCCAGTAGGCGATAGCGATAGCAACACTCAAAATAATGGTTATGGTATATGTTTCGTTGCTCGCTCTGGCGGTCGGGTATTTGATTCTTCTTCGTTTTGCCAGAATTACAAAAACAACGGCAACCAGGGAAAATCCGATCCCGACAACGGTTTCAGAAAAGCCCCATTTAGTACGTAATAATTCTATCCATTTTTCATCAATTACTAACGCGCCAAATGCCAGTAATCCGCAGGACACGGCTGAAATGAACGCATACCAGGTTATGGTATCGACATTCGAATTACGTAGCGAATAGCTGCCCCGCAGTTCATTAGCAAGTTCGGGAGTCACTTTTCCGGATTCCTGCCAGAATTGAATTGCGTTATTGATGACAGCAGCGTCTTTTTTATCCAGTTCCATTCGTTGATGATGCGTTTTCTTAAAAGTGTGTCACGGCTAATTTTTTTCAAATATACCTTTTTTACCATTTCATCATCAATATCATGCCGGTATGGAAATCTGGTTATTTTAAAAAATAAGCCAACTCAGGAGGTTCCTGGTTGGCTTATTTTTTATTTCAATATTTCTAACGGGTGATAATTATTTCAAACCAGATAAAAATTCAACGACATCACGAATCTCTCTCTTTGACATAATTGAACCCATCGGAGGCATACTGGACGGAACATTATCGCGTTTCGCAATTCTTGCCACAGGGATTTTCAAAGGCTCAGCTTCCGACGTTTTCAGAACAAGTTCATGATCATTTTCAGCAGTTAGAATACCCGCCGCCGTTTGACCGTCTTTTAACGTCAGGACAACCATACCAAAGCCTGGAGACAATCTCGCACTTGGTTCTACAAGCGCCTGAAGAATTTGTTCTCGTGTCAATGTGCTTCCGATTTTTGTTAAAGATGGCCCAACAGCACCGCCCTGGCCACCTACCGAATGGCAACGCGTACATTCTCCCTGCGAACTGGTCATGAAATATCTCCGGCCAAGCATTGCATTACCGCCATAAAGTGCTTCCTGATAGTCAGCAGCGGTATCGCCGGTTTTACGCATTGGCGCAAGTTTAGCAATAAGAGCACTCGATTTTGTAGAATCGATAGCTTCTCCTAGATCCAGCGCCAGATTATTTGGTAATTCTTTGGAAGCCATTTTGCTGATTAATCCATCAAAAATTGTTTCTGTTTTCGCCACGGGCAGTCCTCCCAGAACACGCAACATTTGCTGTTGTTCTTTCACGCTCCCCTTTTCAAAAATCACTTTTGAAATATCAGCAAGTGTTTCTTTTGACATATTGACACTGCTCATAAGGGCCAATGCCGATGTGCGAACGTCTGCATCCGAATCGCTCATTCCCTTCTTCATCGCCGCTTCCATATCCGGATATTTCAGGTCGTGCAAAGCAGTCAGCATAGCAGCTCTTACTTTCGGATCTTTATGATCGTTAAGAATTTTGGCGAGTGTCGCATTGTTGTCCGAAATTCCAAGTTCGCTCACCATTTGTCCGGTTGCGATCAGAATACTGACGTCGTCATCTTGCAATAAAGTGCTGATCTCAGGTTTGATTTTCGCTTTTACGACATCAGCATTTCGGGTAATTACACCACGGTAACGACCATCAACGCGATCTAAAACCGATGGATTTGCCCAGCTTCCCAAAGTTGCCAAAGCTTCTGCTCTTAACTCTTTGCTAACATCTTTTCTCTTTGCAAAGGCGATCAGATTATCCAGCTGCTCATTCCCGCCGACCCTTAAAGAAGCGTTAATTGCGCGGCGCAATAAGGGTTCAGAAGTAAATCTTTTTTCATTTAAAGTAGCAGCTAACGCAGGTAATGCTGGTTCAATCGACAAATCGTCATTGATCGCGCGAGCCGCTTCGGTAGCGATATATTCGTCTTTGTCATTCAGGAACAGACTAACTTTTTCACTGCTCAGTCTGCGCAATACCAGAACCGCCGCGGTACGAAGTGATTTGTTCGGGTTGTTTGACAAAGCCACGATCGGCTCCACATCTCCAATCCGTGACAGAGCTAAAACTGCTGCGTGTCTTAAATACAGATCTTCATCGTTATTCGCTTTGATCATATCAAGAAGCGCGGTAACTGACTGTTTTTCCTGGATACGACCCAACGCCTGCGCGCCAAAGAATTTCACGCGGGGATTTTTATTCGTTAAAAGAGGAATCAGAAGCGGACCTGCCTCAGCGATTTTTGCATCACCCAAAACCTTTGCCGCTTGTGCGATAATTTCAGGATCGGCATCTTTCAAAAGTGTCATTAAAGTATTTGCATACGCTTTGTCCTGTCTTGCCAATTGTCCAACACCCCAAATACCGTGGATCCGGGCCAGCTGGCTTCCGGTCGCGGTAATGGCTTTGTTCAGTTCAACTGCGCCTTTCGCACCACGCGATGCAAGTTCAAACTGCGCTTTAAGCCTTATACGCATATCCTGATTTGACAAAAGCGTGTACAGCATCGATTCGGATTGTTTGGTATAATCCAGCTGCATCAGGCGTTTTGTTTCAACTCTTATTGCTTTTAAATCATTTTTTGCATCGGTAACATCAAGTTTCCAGACACGGCCATAGTTTTTAGTATCCCAGCCATTAATCCAGTCAGCAACATACAGCGCGCCATCCGGACCGAAGCGGATACCCGTTGGCAAGATTCCGTTGAGAATATTTTTTTCACCATTCAAAACAAAAGATGCGCCTTTTGGTTTTAATCCAAATGACCAGATTGGTGAACGGGCTGGGTTTCCGACAAATTCGACAAGGAAAAACTTATTTTTCCACTCCGATCCCAAAGCTGTTCCCGGATTGTATTGCATACCCGTTGGACCATTATGGAAATTCTGGATCGGAGGAATGATATAAGCCGCCTGGCCATCCCAGCGCGGAACATAAAGTTTCTCATCCATCCAGACTTTATAGCTGTTGTTTTTTGGATCAGTATATTTACCATACTGCCAGTTTGAACGCCAGCCTGCGTCAGAGCCTTCTACAACGTGAACCAAACGTTCGCTTTCGCCGGGATGGTCACCGTCGTTATCAGAGCTAATCAGGTTTCCGTATTCGTCGAAAACAAATTCATGCGTATTTCTCAACCCGCCTGCAAAAATTTCGAAATCAGTACCGTCGGGATTTGATCTTGCTATAATCCCTTCGTTCGAACGTTTAAAATTGACACCTTCTTTTGTAGTAATATTCGCTCCAATATCGCCGATGTTCCAGTAAATTTTTCCATCGGGCCCTTCAATCGGATTGGACATACCATGGCCGCCAAAACCAATATGGACACCATAACCATGGCTGATCGATGTTTTTTCGTCCAGAAGGCCGTCTCCGTTCGTATCTTTCAAACGCCAAACATCCGGAGCGATTGCAACGAAAACATCATTCGCCCGAACCAGCAAACCGCCTGCGACATCAGAAACTTCTTCAAAAAAATCGCTGAGAATGCGCATAGAGACATCGGCGATACCGTCATTGTCGGTATCTTCAAGCCGCCATACTTCATCTTTTTCAACGGCAAGATCTTTCCAGTCATGGGAGCCGTCACCGTTCAAATCTTTCAGCCAGGCATTTTCCTTGCTTTTTGACGGATCAAATGTGCTGCGTAAAAACGCCCGGCGATCTTCCACTGTTTGAAGTGCGATCGAAGGCGTCATCCAGTTCCGGTGTCCGCGGATATCAAACTCAGAATTTTTCTGCCTGTTTGTACGGTTAAGGTAAACGCGTCCTTTATCATCGATTGCAATGGCAACCGGGTCCGGCGCCAGGGAATCAGAAGCCCACAAATCAAGCTTTAATCCGTCGGCAAGTTTAATAACCGTATTGTCACGAATTTCTTTTGCTCTTGCCTTTCCGGTAGCTGCATCTTCACGGATCACCAAAGCTTTGCTGGAAGTTTTGGAAGTTGTTGGAGCCATTTTCATACAGGAAACAACTACAATAGCCGTAAGTGCTAGTACAGGGAGTGGTTTTCGTAAAAAGTTTCTGGGGATCATCAGGTTCAATTACTGTTTGGTATGGAATATCGTTTTAGTCGTCGGTGACTAAATGTAACTTGCAAAATATAAAGAGGCGCAATTGTCCGGTTTTTACTGATGGAAATCAAGAATGTGCTGCAAGGGTTATTAATAAGATAAAAAATAAACACCCTACGCTCAAAACAATTCCAGCTGGCCTCTGTTTCCCTTTGGTTTTTTTGCCTTACCCATTACTGTCCGGCCTTCATATTTCCAGGAATTTTCCCGTTCATTTTGAATAACATCTTCAAAACGGTTATTCGGTTGAAAGTCTTTTTCAAGCTGGGCGGCTACTTTCGACAAATTTTTCAACGCGTCCGATTTATCATGTTCACCAAGTCTGGCCTTCTGAACAGCCTTGTCCAGAATTTGAATTGATTCGTCGTAAATTGTTATCGGGACAGGAAAAGGATGTCCGTCTTTTCCTCCATGCGCAAACGAAAACCGGGCAGGATCAGAGAAACGGGAAGGCGTTCCGTGAATAATTTCACTGACAAGCGTCAGCGACTGGATCGTCCTCGGACCAACGCCTTCCAGCAAAAGCAGCGATTCCATATTGCCCACCGGATTGTCTTGCGCGAGCGCCAGCACAGCACCAAGTCTTTTTAAATTCACATCGTCAGCCCGGACATCGTGATGTTCGGGCATAATTAATTTTCTGATTTCCCGCATGATTTTATCAGGATTCTCCGAAGTAAGTTCCAGAATTCCGGATCGGGTAGGAGCGGCAGCTTTGTCTGTCAGGTTTAATATTTTTCCCTGATTTTGACCATAAATAAAAGTATGAGGTTCTTCGATAAAAGACTTGATACTTGGCGAGTGCCAGTGATATCGCCGCGCCATTTTTTCATTCGTATTCATTCCTTGTTGCACAACCGCCCAATTCCCCTCTTTTGAAACGATGAAAGAATGGAGATAAAGCTGAAAGCCATCCTGAATGGCCGTGTTATCAACTTTTGCAGAAAGACGACTATTATGTACGAGAAGATTTCCATCAAGCCCGGTTTTATTTGCAATGGCCAGTAATTCAGCGGGTGTCTGCAGCGATTGTTTTCCTCGTCCGCCGCAAATGTAAATCCCTAAATCGGCTGATCTTTTATTAACAGATCGTTTCAAGGCCCCCATGACCGAAGTCGTAATTCCTGATGAGTGCCAGTCCATACCCAAAACACATCCCAACGATTGAAACCAGAAAGGATCACTCAATTTTTGCAGCAAAACATCACGCCCGTACTCAATCACAACGGATTCCACGATTGCTCCTCCCAGCAAACTCATTCGCTGGGCAAGCCATTCCGGAACTTTTCCATAATGTAAAGGCAAATCCGCATGTCCACTTTTCATACATGAAAGTTAATCAAAATCGCTCGAATCGGAAAGCTCGGAGACGTTGTCTTATATCCTGAGTCTCCTTATAAATCAGTTTTTTTAATTTTAAGAAAGACAAGAGCAAAACAAGGGCGATATTTGTAAAAAAAATTTTTTGGGTAATAAATAAGAAGATATGACCAACAACGATATTCTAAAAAAGTTACGTGTAGCACTTCATTTAAGAAATGATGAAATTATTCAAATTCTCGCGTTAGTTGATTTTAAAGTAACTGCCAGTGAATTAGGCGCATTATTCCGCAAGGAAGGACATGAAAATTACAAACCATGCGGCGATCAGTTATTGCGGAATTTTTTGAATGGATTAATTATTCACATGCGCGGACCTGCGCCTGATGGGAAAATTCGTGATGAAGAGTAGCCTGGCTATCAGTTAAAAGTGTTCATTTGACAAACAAAAACGCTTTGATCATTTCATTTTTTATATCTTTGATTGTACCGGATATGATTTACGCTAATCAATCCGGTTAATTTTTTTACGCTTAACACTACAATCACTTAAAAAACAAAAAATGGTCATTCAGGTTATTATTACCCTGGTCCTTGTACTTCTAAATGGTTTTTTCGTTGCTGCCGAATTTGCTATTGTAAAAATCAGAGCATCGCAACTCGAACAAAAGGCACAGGATGGGAACAAGATGGCCATTTTGTCAAAAAAGATTGTGGCAAACCTCGATGGTTATCTCGCTGCGACGCAGTTTGGTATCACACTCGCAAGTCTGGGGTTGGGTTGGATTGGAGAACCTGTTGTTTCGAAGATACTGATCGGAGGAATGGAGCTGATCGGCATCACACTTGATCCGGTTCTGGCTCATCAGATTGCATTACCTGCCGCCTTTGCGATCATTACCGTTCTACATATTGTTTTTGGGGAATTAGCTCCTAAATCGATTGCCATTCAGCGGCCGGAAGCTACAACCTTGTTTTTGTCATATCCCCTTCATATATTTTTCATTGTCTTCCGCCCGATCGTCTGGATTTTAAATGGGATTGCTAATTTTATTTTAGGTGCAATCGGAATAAAGCCGACGCATGGCAGTGAGGTTCACAGCAGCGATGAGTTGCGGTATCTGGTCCAGCAGCAAAAGGAAAGCGGGATGATAGAGGCTGCGGATTATGATCTGATCAAAAATGCCTTCAATTTCTCTGAGCGAATTGCCAGGCAGGTAATGATCCCGCGAACAAAAATGGTCGGTGTTGATATCAATGATTTTACAGAAACGGATCTCGAAAAAATCATTGAAGAAGGATATTCCAGAATACCGGTTTATGAGGACTCCATGGATCAGATCATTGGTGTTTTGCATTTAAAGGATTTGTTGATGAAGATGAGAAAGGGAAATGAAATTGTTCTTTCTGATCTTGTCAGGCCAATTTCCATGGTTCCTGAATCAAAACCGATCGGAGCCATTCTGCGTGATTTTCAGCTGAGTCGTCAGCAAATGGCTGTTATCGTCAATGAATATGGCGGTGTGGAAGGAATTGTGACGATGGAAGACATTCTGGAAGAACTGGTTGGAGAAATTCAGGATGAATACGATAACGAAACGCCAATTGTTAAAAATGAAAACGGGAATTATCTGGTTTTAGGTTCGGCCTCGCTGAGTGATATCAATGAACACTTGCCGACAGATATTTTCAGGGAAGGTGATTATGAGACGCTGGCAGGTTTTCTTATCTCAAAATTTAACCGTATTCCATCGATAGGTGAAAAGATCCGTACGAAGGATTATGAATATATGGTCATGAAAAAGCAGCGTAGTATGATAACGCTTGTGCAGATCACAGCCTTGGAAGAATAACAAATTTTCTATTTCAGGGAAAGATCGATTTTTAAAACCTGTTGATTTCGCATGATTTCAAGGTCCAGTTTGCCGGTCCAATTATATTGCTGGCGAATTGCTTCCAATCTTACTACGTTTCCCGCTTCCTCGTTATTGGCCGTCCTGATCACATCGCCGGCTTGAAGTTTGCTTTTTGAAAGGATACTCGAAGCAGGGATTTCGACAAGAATAACACCTTTTTCATCCGGCAGTCCAAAGGCGGAACGATCGCCCAGGCCATTTACATTTCTGATTTTGGCACCCAGCCAGACAGCTTCCTGCAACTCTTTTTCCAGCGCTGCATTAAGCAAAACAGGAAGCTCAACTTTAACAGCCATTTTTCGAAGACGAGCTTTTGTTACGCCAAAATTGTTCATCGGGAAATTCTTAAAGCCGGTTCTCAAAGCAAAACTGGATGACTTAACGTGATAATTTCCACTTTTGGCATCTGTAAAAACAGCATCACCAGCCTTACTGTTTTTGTCGATGTTCAGGATTTGCGCACTTGCCAGCGCAGTTTCGTCGGGGAAAAGATTATTGTTTACCTCCTTACCCCAGTCGTTGACCAAAATCGGAAAATAAGGACGCATAACAATATTTTTTCTAAAAACATCACCGCTGTTTTTAAACCAGACGTGCGGATGAAAAGAGTTATTGATCAGGATATTATTTTCGGCCATGCGACTGAATCCTTCCCGGAATTTAAGTCCGCCGCTTAGCAAAACGTTGTTATAGATATGGTAATTGCTGCTTCCGTCGTCAAGGTCGATATCCCAGCCATGATCGCACCGGAACCGGTTATTTCTTATCACGATCGTTTTTTGAGCATCAAGAAATATCAATTCCGGATGTTTTGAAACAAGGCTATCCATGGTTTTTCTATTCGGATGCCAGAATCGATCCCGTCCCCAGGAGTTAAAAGCACCGTGATCGCCTGTCTCCATGACGGTCTCAAAAACGTCATTGTTTTCAATTAAATGTCCACCCCAGCAACCATCTCCGATATTTATTCCGGCACGCGGGACGCGATAAATGGTATTATGACGTACCAAAATCTCTGAGGCCATCTCAATCTGCACCGCGGTTGACTGTTTTTCAATTTTTCCAATATCATGTATCAGATTATTTTCGGCAAAGCAACCGGAAGGAAACCGATTATTTTTCGGGCCAGGAGTTTTATCCAGTTTAGTATAGGGAACAAAATTATCATAACCAAAAGCCGGAGAGCGGACGGCTGAACTATCTCCGACAAAACAGATCGCGCTGGCACCGATGTCATGAAAATGAGAGCCTGAAACCCCGGAAGCATGATTATATCCGCTGAACAAAACTGCGTTTCCGCCTAAAAAAGCGAATTCCGAATCTTCAACAACACAGTCTTCCGTATTTTCCATCAGAATGGCACCGCCACGATAAATCATCCAGTCACTTCTCAAAAGAGGCTCATAATGTTCCATGAAGGTTCTTTCAGTATGCGTAAACCTGATTCCTTTCACAGTCACATTACGAACTGGTTTGTCCGGAGTGCCCTTAATTTCAAGAATATGTTTAAGATTGGAAACCTCAATCGTTGCTGTTTTGAGGTCACTTCCTGGCTGAGGATACAGATATAATGTTTCCGATTTTTTATCATAATACCATTCGCCGGGCGCATCCAACTCTTCAAAAACGTTTTCAACAAAACGGTACTTCGGATGAAGCGGCGCAGGACGGTTGTTTTGCCAGCCTCCTTCCATATCAGCTTTCCCGTTTGCAATTCCCGTAATCCGGTAGTGAAAACTTCCCCATTCGCCCTGATGTAGTGCATGAAAATAACCGCCCGCCGGATTTTTCCATTTGGTCATCCGTTCCTGTGAAATTGCATCTTCCGCAGTTCCGTTAAACACCCGGGCGGTCGAGTCGAAATTAGGATATCGTGCAAGAATCTGTGGTATTCCGTTTACAAACAATGCCTCAAAGCCGGTATTTTCAATTTTTGCCTTCGAGATATTTTCGTTGTATTTTTCCCAGTCAGGAGATAATTTCAAGCCAGCACTAAAAGCGACTTTTTCATTTTTGAACGCTTCGATGGATACTGTTTTTCCATTTAATACGTTCTCATTGAGCATTATAGTTTGGTCAAGGTAATAAGTTCCTTGGCGAATAAGTATGGTAATTTGGCTATGTTTTAACTGATTTATTTTATTAATAGCACCTGATGGTGTTTTCAAAGGAGAGGTGATTGAACCTGCATTTGCATCGTTTCCGGATGGAGAAACGTATAATTTATGTTGGGCGTATGAAGTGAATGAGACAACCTGGATCCAGATAAGCAACGTGTAAAAGTATCTATTTCGCATATTGTCAACGTAGATTGAAAATTATGTAACTCTTTCCTGGTTAAATTAAGATTTTCTCATTACTATTCTACCCATTTTTAAATGGACACACTTGCAAAATATTATTGCCATGAAGTATTATTCAAAATTGGTGGCTGGGGTTATTCTTCAAATATGGGCAGGAGGTTTTCTATTTGCACAGACCAAAGTGCCAAAAGATTCTCTTCCTCCTTATGCGCAGATTATGCCGAAGTTTTCAGAAATGACTGATTATATTAGTCCTGTTGTAGATGGGATTCAAGAGTTGCCGTCAGGAAAGGCCCCAGCTTCGAATCAATTGAATGCAGATGGTTCCATAAAAGTCAATCGGACCGGAGAAATTATTGTTCCTGCTACAACGCCTGATGTAATGAAGATTAAAAGGCAAAAAGACTTGCCAGGTCCGGTAAAAAAGGTAATTAAAAAATAGTTACATAAATAAAATCGGGCGTTGTGTTTCTTGGTTAACAGATTAGTCTTTACTGTAAATTTTCAAAACGGTTTCACGAAGTTTCATCCCTGGCTCGCTCAGTACAAACGCGATGTTTTCGGCAATATCTGATGCAGCAACCCATTTAGAAAAATCAGCATCGGGCATGGCTTTGCGATTCGTGGGTGTATCAATGATCCCAGGTACAATGACTGTTGCAGTAATATTTTTTGATTTTCCTTCCGCGTTAATGAACTCAGCCATTTTGAAAACAAGTGATTTGGAAAGTGCATATGCGAAGTTATCTTTTCCCTGATCAGCTTCAAGTGCAGGTCTGGCTCCGATAAAAATAAATTGCCCGCCGCCGCTGCTCTCGAAATGTTTCATGAGTGGTTTGACCAGATGGAAAGCTGTGAAAAAATTAATACTGAACATTTTTTCAAGTAGCGCATCATCGGTAGCATGAAGATCTCCGGGCGTATATCCGCCTACCAGAAAAATTCCAGCCTGAATTGTCGACGCTTTTTCAAGTGTTGTAGTGACAAAATCCATAGCTGCTTCCTGATCTGACAGGTCAACAACCTGGCTTATTACATTTTCGAGGTCGTTAAAAGCTTCCGATTTTGTTGACCCAAATGTTACATATAAGTTATTGCCGCCTTCACTGAGTTTTTTTACTACGTCCTTTCCCAGTCCTCCTGATGCTCCACTAATGATGATATTTTTAGACATTTCTATTATTGGCTGATGTGATTGCTAAAATAAGGAAGTAGTAGGAAAAGTGTGCGGTTTGGATAAATAAAAAAGAGAAGCCGGCTAAAACGCGTCGACTTCTCTTTTTCGGTCAGGACCTACCTGGAACCTCAGCTTTTTGCTTTATTTATTCAAAAGGTCAATCAGAAACTTTCTGAATGGTTCTGCAAATTCTTTCCTTTTCAGTGCGAACTCAACGGTTGTTTTAAGATAATCCAGCTTATCACCGATATCATGACGTTTCCCTTCGATGTGATGCGCGTAAATATTCTCGCGTTTCAGAAGAAGCAACAGGGAATCCGTCAACTGGATTTCATTATTTTTTCCTTTTGGTGTTTGTTCTATCGTATTAAAAATTTCCGGGGTCAAAATGTAACGACCTGCAATTGCAAGATTGGAAGGCGCAAGTTCAATGGCTGGTTTTTCAACCAATGTGCTCAATTCTAAAATGGTATCGCTTAGCGATGTGCCACCAACAATGCCATAACGATTAACCTTATTTGCCGGAACCTGTTCAACCGCGATCACCGATCCGCCATACTGCTCATAGGTATCCATCAATTGCTGCGTAACCGGGATTACTGAATCCATGATCGTGTCACCCAGTAAAACTGCAAATGGTTCATTACCAACATGATGCCGTGCGTAATAAATGGCATCGCCCAGTCCGTTTGCTTCTTTCTGACGTACGAAATGGACATTGGCCATATCAGCCAGACGGCGCATTTCATTAAACCAGATCATGTCTTCTTTTTCTTCAAGACGGGATTCAAGCTCAACATTTCTGTCGAAATGATCTTCAATCGCACGTTTCCCTTTTCCTGAAATAATCAAAATATCTTCAATCCCTGAATCAACAGCTTCCTGCACAACATATTGAATTGTGGGAATGTCGATGATAGGCAACATTTCCTTCGGCATCGATTTGGTCGCTGGCAAAAAACGGGTTCCTAGTCCGGCAGCAGGAATTACAGCTTTACGAATCATGATTTTGGCTTTCGGCAGTCGGCTATCAGCAATCGGCTGGCAGATAAATGCCTGTTGGTTAAATTTTTTAGATATATTTTATATTACTCTAATTATTAGGAAAATTTGTATCGACTAGTCGCCGACTGTTACTGGCCGACAGCCGATTGCTAAATTACAAACGGCTTAATTACCCTTGCATTGTATTTTTTGAGTTTTACAAAAAGCTGGTTTAGCATATCATCGTCTTTATAGATTCCGATAATGGTTCCGCCGGAACCGGCAAATTTGGCTGACGCTCCGCAGGATCGCGCTTCGTTGATCAGTTTTTTATTAGATTCCGGGACGTTATATATCTGACAGCGAAGATCGAAATTCTGGTTCATTAGTTCGTGGAGGTCGTCAGGCCGGCCCTCTTTCAAAGCAGTATGCGCTTCTTTTGCTTTCTGTGCGATTTGTCCCAGGACGTCGATCACATCCTGTTCGCCGCGATCAAATCTGGCGCGGACGTCACTGTGAACTTTCCCCGAAACTTTGCTAAGATTGGTATTGTAAGCGACATAAAGCTTGGGCAAAAGTGCCGGGTCTATTCTTTCGTAAAGTCCGTATCCCTGGGTTTGAATCAGCGATTTGTCAAAATCCATATACACACAACCTTCATAACACTGGATAACACGGTCCTGCAAACCAGCAGCAATCCCCAATTCTTCCGTTTCTGAAACCATCACCAGCTGTGGCAGAATTTCGATAGGGATTTCTACCTTGTAAAATTGCATCAAAGCCCTGAAAAGCGCGACAACAATTGCGCTGGAACCAGACATTCCTACCTGACGGGGTATTGAGGATCGGTATCTTACAGTAAAATTCCGGTTGGGTAATTTGATATTGTTATCTTCACAATAATCAGCAAATTTTTTGATGCCTGCTTTTATTAATGGAATTCCGCCATTGTAACCCAGCATACTGACAGAATCGCGCAGATGAAAAACGCTGCGGAATGTACTGCCATCCTGCGGTTCTGGCTCTATGTGCAGCTCTGGGGATTCGTATAAAGAAATAGATGCTCCGAAATTCCGGACAGATATTGATATTGTTTTTCCAAAAAAACCGTCAGAAGGATTTCCCAGCAGCCCGGCCCGGGCATATGCGCGTGTTTCAATAATCAATGTAAATATTTTTTAACGTCAAAGTAGTAACCTGTTGACGAAGCTTTACAGCTTTGTCCCTTAATAGAATCTGACGCTCAATAACGTAAAATTTATCAAAAAATAATGCTTAATTAAAATATTTTCTCTGCCAATTAATAAAAAAAGGACAGACCAGGTACGTATTCGACCCGATCTGTCCGCCAATATTTCTGCCTAAAATTAAGCTTGTTTAATCAACTGGATATTGATCACCAATTTGATTTCGTCGCCAACTACAACACCACCTGCTTCGGTTGTGGCGTTCCATGTTAAACCAAATTCCTTACGGCTGATTTTACCTGTAACCTCGAAACCCGCTTTGCTTTGACCATAAAAGTCTGTCATCGCTCCGCCATATTCAGCATCTAAAACAACTGGATTCGTTACACCTTTAATGGTTAAATCACCTTTAAGTTTATAAGTGTCTTCACCCGTTTTTTCCAGACCTGTCGAAGCGAAAGTTAATTTTGGGTAATTTTCTGCATCAAAAAAGTCGCCTGAACGAAGGTGTTCGTCACGTTGAGCCTGATTTGTGTCGATGCTGGCAACATCAGCAGAGAAATTAATACTTGCTGTTGTCAAATCGTCTCCGTCAGTTTCGGCCGTTCCTTCAAAAGTTTTGAATGCGCCTGTAACAGTTGAGATTACAAGGTGTTTCACTTTGAACTGAATCTCTGAATGCGTTGGGTCAATAACCCATGATGTTTTAGTTGACATGATATCTAATGTTTTGATTAATATGTTTCTACATTTAATGTATATACATGTAAATGTCAGAAAAAGTTTTAAAAATGACAAAAAAAATTCTCAATCTTTTTAGACTGAGAATTAAAGTACTGATAATGAAATGTTTACTTTTATTTATTTTAAATTATTCTTTTGGCATAACGAAAATGGTTTCGTCGATCTTGGGATTTACCTGCAACGATTTGATTGTCATGGCCATCGATGCTCCCGGCATCGCAGAAGTTTCAACTTCCGAAGTGAAGGGATAGGTTATGCCATCCACTTGTCTGAAATCTGATTGGTTATTTGTCGACTGGACATCCTGCCCATTTACGTTCATGAAGGCAACAACTTTCAAAACATAATACGTGTCTTTGGAAATGTAGTTGGTACGTTTGCCTCCATTTTTCAAATTTACAGTCACTTTGTAAATTTTTGCGCCTGCAAGGTCGTCCTCGCCGTCCAGTGTCAGGGTTTGTCCTTTTTCTTTGTAATTGTAAAGTCCGGTTAGATCGGTTTCTGCGGAGAGAGACTTAACTACTTCCTCTGGTAACGGTGTTGCTTTGGTTTGGCCAGCCATCGGATTAACAGACCAACCTTTGTCTTTATCAATAACCTGAATGATTGTCTGTCCTTGTACTGTTGTCTCACTACGGAACCCACGGTCCTGAACGATTGTGGTAATGACCGGAATTTCCATGTTCATTACCTTCATTTCTCCGGTTATTTTTACACTTTTCAACTTTGACAGTTTATCAGCACCACCCATCGCGGTAAGGTGCTTTGCTATAATCTCGTCAACGGTTTGCGCAAAGGTGGATGTGCTTATCCCGGCTATGATCAAAAAGATCACCGACTTTAAAAATGTCTTATTTTGCATTTGAGCTTGTTTTGATAAAGTGTAAATCTAGGGAATATTAGTTTAAAACCGAAGATGGTTAAGGTTGGACGGACAACTAGTCTGTTGAGCGTTGAAATTTTTGTTTACCCGTCCGATGGCGGAAAAAGCCATCGGACGGGTCGCTCGTACCGGTCGGACGGCTTTTTCTGCCGTCCGACCGGTAAAAAAACTGCGCAAGCCACAGCCGTTTTATTCGAACTTTGAATAAAAAAAACGAACAGACGAATGACGTTCTCGCCAAATGTTGGACGGACATCTAATCTGTTGAGCGTTGAAATTTTTTTTTACCCGTCCGATGGCGGAAAAAGCCATCGGACGGGTCGCTCGTACCGGTCGGATGGCTTTTTCTGCCGTCCGACCGGTAAAAAAACTGCGCAAGCCACAGCCGTTTTATTCGAACTTTGAATAAAAAAAACGAACGAACCAAAAATGATCCGCTCGCCAAAATATATAAGTTCTTAAACTAACTATGAATTTTTTAATGCTTCCGCACCACCAACAATTTCAAGGATTTCTGTTGTAATTGCTGCCTGACGCGTACGGTTATAAACCAGTTTCAACGCTTTCAAAAGATCCTGAGCATTTTCAGTTGCCTTGTCCATTGCTGTCATACGCGCGCCTTGTTCCGAAGCATTCGATTCAAGAACTGCGCGGTATAACTTGATCTTCAACGATTTTGGAATTAATTCAGCAAGAATTTCTTCCTCGTTTGGTTCAAATATATAATTAACCTCCGGTGCTTTAACTTGCTGTGCAGTGGTATCAGCAACGATCGGTAAAAACGGATCTGTATGAATTATTTGAGTTGCAACATTTTTAAATTCATTAAAAACAAGATCAACAACATCATAACGACCTTCTGAAAAGCCCTTCATGATGTTTTCTGCTGCTTCTTTAACGTTAACAAATTTAAGTCTTGTAAAAAGATCAGTAAAACCTGTGTTCACTTTAAATCCTCTGCGAACGAAAGCTTCTGCACCTTTTTTACCAATTGCAAAAATCTCAACATTTCCTTTGCTCGCCTGCACTGAATATTTTTCATTGATCAGTTGCAAGGTTGCTTTGATAATATTAGTATTGAAAGCTCCGCATAATCCACGATCGGACGTAACGACAATGATCAATACTTTTTCTATTGCACGAACGTCTTTCAGCGGGCTGTCAACAGAATTTTCAGAACCTGCCGACACTGTCGAAAGCATTTGACCTAGCTTTTGGGCATAGGGACGCATTTGCAGGATATTGTCCTGAGCTCTGCGCAATTTAGCAGCCGCAACCATCTTCATGGCTTTGGTGATCTGCTGGGTGGAGTTAACCGAAACGATCCGGTTACGTACTTCTTTTAAGCTTGCCATCTTAGGGAAATTAAATGCGGTCCGCCTGAGGTAATCAATAAGTGAAAAATCAAAAACATGTCACTGCTTCTAATTTTTCACTTAAAGCTTCTCTTTTAATATTTAGCTGAAATTTCTTTCGCTACTTTGTCTAGAACATCTGTGATGTTGCTGTCAAGCTTACCTGCACGCAAAGCGGCAAGGGTTTCGCTGTATTGAGCAGAAAGAATAGTTAGGTATTCTTTGTCAAACTGCTTAACCTTATCAACTGGAACTCTGTCTAACAATCCTTTTGTAGATGCATAAACAGTAGCCACCTGATGTTCAACTGGTACCGGAGCATATTGAGGTTGTTTCAATACTTCCTGGTTACGGCGTCCACGGTCAATCGCAAGTTTTGTAGAAGCATCAAGATCCGAACCGAATTTTGCAAAAGCTTCCAATTCACGGAACTGAGCCTGATCAAGTTTTAACGTACCTGATACTTTTTTCATTGACTTGATCTGAGCATTACCACCCACACGTGATACCGAAATACCTACGTTGATCGCAGGACGAATACCCGAGTTGAACAAGTTTGATTCAAGGAATATCTGTCCGTCAGTAATAGAAATTACGTTCGTTGGGATATAAGCAGAAACGTCACCAGCCTGTGTTTCAATAATTGGAAGTGCAGTTAATGAACCACCACCTTTAACTTTTCCGATCAGGGAAGGAGGAAGGTCATTCATGTTTGCAGCGATCGCATCATCATTGATGATTTTTGCAGCTCTTTCCAACAAACGGCTGTGAAGATAAAATACGTCACCTGGATAAGCCTCACGTCCCGGAGGGCGACGAAGCAACAAGGAAACTTCACGATATGAAACTGCTTGTTTTGAAAGGTCATCGTAAACAATAAGTGCAGGACGACCAGTATCACGGAAGTATTCACCGATTGCAGCACCTGTAAACGGAGCATAAAATTGCATTGGTGAAGGATCCGATGCACCAGCTGCTACGATTACCGTATAGTCCATTGCACCATAACGGCGAAGTGTCGCTTCGATACCTTTGATTGTTGAAGCCTTCTGGCCGCAAGCTACATAGATACAAAATACAGGCTCGCCTTTATCGTAATATTCTCTTTGATTGATGATTGTATCAATAGCAACAGCTGTTTTTCCAGTCTGGCGGTCACCGATAATCAACTCACGTTGTCCACGTCCGATTGGAATCATTGCATCAATTGCCTTGATACCAGTCTGAAGAGGCTCAGTTACTGGCTGACGGAAAATAACACCCGGCGCTTTACGCTCAAGTGGCATTTCAAAAAGCTCTCCCTGAAGAGGACCCATACCGTCGATTGGTTCAGCCAAAGTGTTAACAACACGGCCTACAATCCCATCACCAACTCTTACTGAAGCGATTTCCTTCGTACGCTTCACTGTGTCGCCTTCTTTGATTTCACTTGAATCACCAAGTAAAACGGCTCCAACATTATCTTCCTCGAGGTTTAGTGCGAGGGCCTTTAAGCCATTTTCGAAAACAAGCAGCTCACCCGCCTGTACTTCAGAAAGGCCATAAATGCGGGCAACACCGTCACCAACTTGAAGGACTGTTCCTACTTCTTCGAGTTCCGCTACCGATTTAGCGCCTGCAAGTTGTTCCCGCAGGATGGCCGAAACTTCGTCCGGTCTAACAGATACCATAGTATAATTGACTTATTTAGAGTATAGTAGTAAGTTTTTGAAATCAGCCGCAAAGGTAGGCTTAATTCTTTAAATAAAGAATACTTCACTTAAAAAAGTGGCTACAAAAATTAGATTTTTCCAAGTTTACTACTCTGTGCTATTACAGAGGCGTAAAAATATAGAATTTCAGGCATTTAAAAGGTTTTTAAAACTTTTTTAGGTACTAATTGTGTTTTTGTTGTAATTGAGTTCGTTAATAACTAATACTTATCAAAAATTTAATTTTCTGACGATCCTTAAGTAGAATGTACAAATTAGAAAAAACCATTTTAACCTCTGTATTATGTATCGGTTTAGCTGCATCACAAGGGTTCGCACAAGCACCTAAAAAAGTAACCAAACCAGCAGCGACAGTTAAGAAGTCCACAGCCACAGTAACAAAGGCAGTACCTGCATCAAATGTACTCAAGAATCAGATGGATTCATTATCTGCGGCGATCGGAGTAAGTTTTTCCAATTCATTAGCGTCTCAGGGAATTACTGGTATCAATACGGCAATTCTCAATAAAACGATCTCAGCGTCACTTAAAGGAGAAAAAACAACTTTTAGCTCTGAGGAAGCAAACAAATTTATTGGTGAGTATTTTCAAAAATTAACTGAAGAAAAAGGAGCCGTGGTAAAAATTGAAGGAGAAAAGTTTTTGGAAGAAAACAAGAAAAAGACAGGAATAACCACAACTGAGAGTGGATTGCAGTATTCTGTTATTAAAATGGGAGATGGTCCTAAACCAACAGCCACTGACAAAGTAAAAACACATTATCACGGCACTTTGACCAATGGAACAGTTTTTGATAGTTCTGTTGATCGCGGTGAGCCGGTTGAGTTTCCGGTAAATGGTGTGATTAAAGGGTGGACAGAAGCGCTACAGCTTATGCCGGTTGGTTCGAAATGGAAATTATTTATTCCTTATTCTCTGGCTTACGGTGAACGCGCGGCAGGTCCTCAGATTCCAGCTTATTCAGCTTTAGTATTTGAAGTTGAATTATTAGAAATTGTTAAATAGTTAACAAAAATTCGACGAATGAAAAAATACCTGATCACTCTTATTCCTGTTGTATTACTTGGCTGGCAGCGAGGTCCCGTACAGCAAAATGCAATCGTTACTACGGAAACTTCACTGGCGGAAGATATAAAGCCGACAGTTGCGCAGTATAAGGCCGAAGAACTTTCGACGCGAATTCTATCAAATTATCACTATCGTAAAATAAAACTGAATGACTCTTTGTCGTCAGCTATTTTCGATAAATACATTGATGGTATTGACCATGGTCGCTTGTACTTTCTGGCTTCTGATATGGCAGAATTCGAAAAGTACAGGTATTCTTTTGATGACTTTTTACAAAAGAGAGAACTGGATGTCCCTTTCAACATGTATAACCTTTTCAGAAAGCGTTATCAGGAAAGAAGCGAGTATATCCAGACGCTTTTGAAAACGCCAAAGCCGTTTGATTATACCGTAGACGAATCATTAAACACAGACCGTGAGAAAGTAGCCTGGGCTAAATCAAATGACGAGTTAAATGATACCTGGAGGAAGTATTTGAAAAGCGAAGCGCTTGATTTGAAACTCGCCGGAAAAGCCGACTCATCAGTGGTTAAAACGATGAGCGATCGTTATAAAAATCGTGACCGTGGTTTGAGCCGTATCAGAACAGAACAGGTTTTCCAGATGTTTATGAATGCGTATGCCGAATCGATGGATCCGCATACAAGTTACATGGCGCCGACTTCTGCTGACCGTTTCAAACAGGAAATGAGCCAGTCGGTTGAAGGTATTGGGGCACTGCTTCGTGAGGAAGACAACTACATTAAAATTGTTGAAGTAATACCGGGCGGCCCGGCTTTCAAAGGCAAACAGCTTAAGAAGGAAGATAAAATTATTGGTGTTGCGCAAGGTGACGACGGTAAATTTGTGGACCTGGTAGGTTGGTTTGTGGATGATGCCGTTAAGCTGATTAAGGGTACTAAGGGTACAGTAGTTCGTTTGCAAATTTTATCGGCAGACGCTTTATCAAGCACTCCTCCGAAAGAGATCCGATTGGTTCGTGAAAAAATCAAACTGGAAGATTCTCGCGCTAAGAAGGAAATTGTTTCCGTAAATACAGGAAATAAAGACTACAAAATTGGCGTGATTGATATTCCGTTGTTCTATCGCGACTTCGAAGGTGCGCAGCAGAAAGAAAAAGAATTCTCAAGCACAACGCGTGATGTTCAAAAGTTGATCGCCGAACTGCAAGCTGAAAGTGTTGACGGAATTGTAATTGATTTGCGTAATAATGGGGGAGGTTCTTTAACCGAGGCTGTTTCATTGACAGGTTTATTTATCAACAAAGGTCCGGTAGTTCAGGTTAAAGAAGGTCAGGGAGAAATTCAGGTTGAGACTGATAATGACCCAATGATCGCTTACAATGGTCCAATGGCGGTTATGGTGAATCGTTTCAGTGCTTCTGCATCGGAAATTTTTGCTGCTGCTATTCAGGATTACAAACGTGGAATTATTGTTGGAGAACAAACTTACGGTAAAGGAACAGTGCAGACTTTGATTGATCTAAACCAGTGGGCTCCGAAAGAAACGGATCAGCTTGGGCAGGTAAAATTGACAGTTGCGAAATTCTATCGTATCAATGGAAGCAGCACGCAGCTGAAAGGTGTTGTGCCTGATATGGAATTACCGTCCGCATTTAAAGTCAATGAATATGGAGAAGGATCGCAGCCAAGTGCATTGCCTTGGGATCAAATTGCTTCTTCGAAATACGAGAGCGCTAATAATATCAATGAAAAAATCGTTGGTCAGCTTCGTGATAAGTACAAACAACGTTTGAAATCTGATGAAGAATTGAAAACGTTGGTGAAAACACTAGATGACTTTAAAAAAGCACGTGAAAATAAAATGGTTTCATTGCAGGAAACGAAACGTAAAGTAGAACGCGACGAAGCTGAAAAGAAACGCGCTGCCATGAAACAGCTTGGTGAGGATGCAGAGGAGGAAGACGAGGATGCTGATCCGAAAGTAGCGACCGAAGCACCGAAAGATGTCAAAAAGAAAAAGGATATCTACATTACGGAGACTGGCCGCATACTTGCAGATTTGATCGTTGCGTCGAAAGAGCCAAGCTTGGCCGGAGCGAAGAAAAAGTAAGATAGATTTTAATACAAAAAATGGACAGTTGGTGCAAACCGGCTGTCCATTTTTTGTATTAAAATATTGATAATTTTTTCGCCAGTCTTATTCCCAACCGCCGCCAAGCGAACGATACAATTCTATCAAAGCCAGATGTTGATCTTTCTGAACTTCCATTAATGACAATTCAGCCTCCAGTACATTTTTTTGCGCCGTTATTATTTCCAGGTACGTTGCGTAGCCGGTAAGAAAAAGATCGCGGGAAACACCCACAGCCTGTTGCAAAACTTCGACTTCCTGCCTTTTGAAATCCGCAAATTTTTTGGTGTTTTCAATTTTCTTTAGACTGGTACTTACTTCCTGAAACCCGGTCAAAATTGCTTTATTATAAGAGTATAAAGCCTCGATATTCGCCGCCTCAAACCTTTTTTGTCCAGCTAAAAGTGCCTTTCTATTAAATATCGGAGCCGCCAAACCGCCTAATGCACTGTAAGCAATGGAGCCCGGATTGAATAATAAGGAACTTTTAAAAGCGTTAAAACCTAATAATCCAGTTATATTGAGGGAAGGCAGAAACGCTAGTCTGGCAGCTTGCAAATCTGCATTATTTGCCAGTAATTCCAATTCAGCCTGTTGAATATCCGGGCGTCTGATGAGCATTCTTGAAGGAATACCAGCCTGTACGCGTTCAGGTAAATTTTCGTTTAATGTTCCGCTTCTCGTGATTTTTTGTGGAAACCGCCCTAGCAAAAAATTTAGATTATTCTCTGCCTCAACGATACGCTGGTTGATCTGTATTTCAAGGCTTTGCGTATTTAATAATTGCGCCGTAAATTGTTGAACACCCAGTTCATTCGCACGGCCTCCCTCTTTTTGTATTTTAATATTTTCTACGGCAGATTGCTGCAGAATAATGTTTTTCTTAATAATCTCCTGCTCAGCGTCCATTCCCAGTAACTCATAATACAGGCGTGATACCTGTGCGATCAAACTTGTTGTCACCAGATGTTTTCCTTGTTCAGAAGCAAGAAAACGGGTATATGCTGCCTTACGCTGTGTTCTTAATTTTCCCCAGATATCTACTTCCCACGTGCTACGAAATCCAACAAAATAGTCAGGTAGGAAAGGAGCAGGTAGCCTTCTGTCGGCATCAATATTATCCGAAAAGTTGGTATCATAGTTTCCGACACCATCCATAGTGTAATCTCCGAATTTCCGTCCGCCGCCAGACACTTCTGCATTTACGGCAGGCAACAAAGCACCTTTCGCTAGCAAGACATTGGACCTGGCCATTTCAATGCGCTGCACAGCAATTTTCAAGTCAGGATTATTTAGCAAAGCGGTATCAATCAGAGCGATCAAGTTAGGATCTTTGAAGAAAGACTTCCATTGCATCGAGCCAATTCCAGTTGAGTCAGTTTGATTTTCAAAAGTTTCCGGCGTTCGGATAGACGCCGATTTTGTTACCGGCTGCATCATCTTACATCCACTCATGAATATCAAAGCAGCAACGGGAAGGGTTTTATAAATTGTTTTATATGTTTTCATTAATTCAATGCAGTTAGTAAAAAGCGGGCAGCCAGAATTTCTTCGTGGCTGCCCTGATATTGGCTGATTCTTAATGGACCAGAACTTCTTTTTCTTCCACTTTTGGCGCAGAAGGTTTTTTCGGGAGTGCCAGTGTTGCGAATAAAACGTAAAGGCCCGGAATGATAATGACCCCGAAAAGTGTTCCGACAAGCATACCACCGGCAGCTGCCGTTCCGATTGACCGGTTACCCAAAGCACCAGCACCGGATGCAATACAAAGTGGAATAAGTCCTGCAATGAAGGCGAAGGATGTCATTAAAATAGGACGTAACCTTTCTGTGGCTCCTTCCAGCGCCGCCTCAAAAACTGTCCGGCCCTCTTTCTGACGAAGAATAGCATACTCCACAATCAGAATGGCATTTTTCCCGAGAAGACCAATAAGCATGACCAGGGAAACCTGTGCATAAATATTATTTTCCAGTCCCATTAATTTTAAGGCCAGGAATGCTCCAAAAATCCCGGTAGGTAATGACAAAATTACCGGAAGCGGAAGCAAGAAGCTTTCATATTGCGCAGCCAAAAGCAGATAAACAAAGAGCAGACATATCCCAAAAATATACATCGCCTGATCGCCCGACAGGATTTCCTCCCGGGTCATCCCTGACCATTCATACGAAAATCCTTTGGGAAGCTTCTCTTTTGCCACACGTTCTACGGCCTTAATAGCATCTCCACTACTAAATCCGGGAGCAGCATCGCCGTTGATCATCGCGGACGTAAACATGTTGTAGCGCGTCAATAATTCTGGTCCGTAAACCCGTTCAAGACGTATGAAAGTTGAAAAAGGAACCATTTCGCCACGGTTATTCTTAACATACAATTTTAAAATATCTTCCGGGCTTCTTCGGAAACTTGGGCCTGCCTGAACCATAACCTTATACATCTGCCCAAACCGGATGAAGTTGGAAGCATACAAACTACCGATCAAAGTCTGAAGTGTGCTCATGGCGGCATCAACAGAAACTCCTTTTTTGGAAGCGATATCCGCATCAACATGAATCATATACTGCGGAAAGCTTGCATCAAAACTGCTGAATGCGCTGGAAATTTCCGGAGTCGCCATTAATTCCTTTACAAATTGATTCGTAACACTGGCGGTTTTTTGAAGATCATCACTACCTGTCTTATCCTGAATACGCAGCTCAAATCCACTTGAATTACCAAATCCGGGAACTGTCGGAGGAGGGAAAAACTCAATCTTGGCATCTGTGATATGCTTCGTTTTTTGCTCCATTAGTGCAATAATATCTTTCACCGATTCTTTGCGCTGATCCCAGGCTTTAAGGTTAATCATCGCCATACCGTATGAAGATCCGGCAGATTCTGTAATCAAGCTATATCCTGAAAGGGAGGATACAGATTCGACAGGTTCCAGGGATGCTGCTACTTTCTGTATTTCATCGAGTACAGCTTCCGTTCTTTCAACCGTAGCAGCGACCGGCGTTGTGACGTTCACATTAATCACACCCTGATCCTCAGTTGGAATGAATCCACTCGGAAGGATCGAACTGATACCATATGTGCCGATACAAAACGCGATCAGCAAACCAATCGTAATCATTCTACGGCCAATAATGACAGAAAGCAGTTTTTGGTATTTGTTGGAAATACCATTATATCCATTATTAAATCCTCTGAAAAACCGGTCAAGCGGGGTGTTTTTTGAAGGTTGACCATGTGTATTTTTAAGCATTATTGCACAAAGTGCGGGTGTCAGGGTCAATGCGTTGATACCTGAAATTACAATTGAAATGGCCAGCGTAATCGAAAACTGCCGGTAAAATATTCCGACCGGACCAGACATAAATGCGACCGGAACAAACACAGCTGACATCACGAGCGTAATGGCAATAATTGCCCCGCTCATTTCTTTCATCGATTCGAGCGTTGCTTCTCTGGCATCGAGATGTTTTTCAGCCATTTTTGCATGGACGGCCTCGACGACGACAATGGCATTATCGACCACAATACCAATCGCCAATACCAAGGCAAAAAGGGTAAGCAAATTAATCGAAAATCCGAAAAGCTGCATGAAAGCAAATGTACCGATCAAAGCTACCGGAACGGCTAATGCAGGAATCAGGGTTGAACGGAAATCCTGTAAGAAAAGGTAAACAATAATGATAACGAGAATAAATGCCTCGATCAATGTGCGAACCACTTCATGGATAGAGGCGTCTAGGAAACGAGATACGTCATAAGAAACAAAGTAGTCCATTCCCGGCGGGAAACTTGTAGTTTTCAGCTCAGCTACTTTACTTTTGATATTCTTGATAACATCCTGCGCATTGGAACCCGGACGCTGTTTGATCATAATGGATGCCGACGGTTTTCCGTTGGATTTGGAAGCCATGTCATATTCCAATGTTCCAAATTCGATATCAGCAACGTCTTTTAATTTCAGCATAGATCCATCCGGATTGGATCTCAGAACAATATTTTCATATTGAACCGGTTCAAATAACTTTCCGGTATATTTTAAAACATATTGCAAAACTTGTGTTTCGCGGCCGGAAGCGACGCCCGTTTTTCCGGGTGCAGCAACCACATTCTGGTCGCGTATCGCCAGCACAACTTCATCTGCCGATACGTTGTAATTATTCATCCGGTCGGGTTTCAGCCACACACGCATAGAGTAATCCTTACTTCCCATGATTTGCGCGCGACCCACGCCGTCAATTCTTTTTAGCTCTTTTAAGATGTTTATATCAGCGAAGTTGTACACAAAGTCCTCGCCAACAGTGGTGTCGGTGCTCATAATATCCAGATACATGAGCATACTGTTTACCTCTTTTTCAGTGGTAACACCAGCCTTAATTACTTCTTCCGGAAGTTCGTCAATTACTGTTTGTACACGATTTTGTACGTTTACCGCGGCCAGGTCAGGGTCTACTCCTACGTTAAATGAAATGGTGATTGTCGTAACACCATCGTTGCCGGATACGCTTGTCATATAAGTCATCCCAGGAACACCATTGATGGCTTTTTCCAGCGGAACTGCAACGGCATCGACACAAACTTCTGAGTTAGCCCCTGTATAAGTGGCCGTTACGACAACCGAAGGAGGGACGATATCAGGAAATTGGGAAACCGGTAGTCCTGTAAAAGCCAGAATACCCAGGAGGGTTATGAAAATAGAAATTACCAGCGACAGAACCGGTCGCTCTATAAATTTTTGAAACATGGTTTAAAATTCAGGTGAGCGTTTGATTTTATCGCGCTGTAAGCTCGATCTTGTTCGTTTCTGTTTTTACCGAATCCAGAAGGATGGTTTTTGGATTAATCGTAACGCCATCCTTCAATCCCTGAAGTCCTTCGCAAACGATCGTTTCTCCCGGCTCTAATCCTGATTTTACAATGTAATATCCCGAGAGTCTCGATTTCGGTACGAAGCTCCTGGTCTTAATCTTATTGTCTTTACCCAGAACGTAAACGAAGCTCTTATCCTGAATTTCAAAAGCAGCTTTTTGTGGAATTAAAATGGCATTTTCAACGGTATTGGTCAGTCGGATCGTACCGGTTGATCCATGTTTTAATAATTTTTCAGGATTTTTAAAACGTGCTCTGAAAGCAATAGATCCGGTACCTTCATCGAAAGCGCCTTCCATTGTTTCAATAATTCCTTTATGTTTAAAAAAAGAACCATCTGCCAATTCAAGCTCTACGACCGTGTTGTCATTGGATTTTGCCCCCCGCGCTCTTGTGTATTCGAGGTATTCATTTTCTGAGACATTGAAATAAGCAAATACATTTTTAGTATCAGAAAGCGTAGTAAGCAGAGTGCCTTCATTTATCAGACTGCCTGTTTTGTAAGGAAGCCTGTCGATAACGCCATCGAACGGTGCTTTGATCACGGTTTGTGCAAGGTGCAATGCGGCTGTTGATCTTTCGGATTTTGCCTCTTCGATTTTAGCATTCGCAGCTGCAAGTTTTGCCTGTGCAACCTCCAGCTCCGTCTTTGAAATAACATTCTTTTCAACCAGTAATTTGACGCGTTTCAGTTCAAGTTCCGCCCCTTTTGCATCCGCATCGGCACTCTGTAAATTCGCTTTTGCTTTTGCAAGGCCGGATTCATATTCTGCGCTGTTGATGCGAAACAATGTCTGCCCCTTTTTTACTTCTTTGCCTTCATCAACATAAACCTGCTCAAGATAACCTTTAACCCGTGCGTATATTTCTACATTCCTGACAGCGTGGATTGATCCCACATATTCTCTGTGAAGATCTGTTTTCTGGGATTTTAATTCGGTAACCGGGATGGTCAGAATCGAATCTTTGATTTCTGAGGAGTCTTTACTTTGCGTTGAACAAGCCGTGGCAAACAGGCTGACTCCCAATAAAAAAGACCAGTTATAATTTTTCATGATGAGTAGGTAATGATTTTAATTTAATATTTGGAAGAATAGGAATGGGATTTTAGCACACAGTTTTACAGCCAACATGTTGAATTTGGCATACGGATAATGTATCAGCAGAATACAAAACACATGCTTTTATGAGCAGGCATTTCGAGTGTCTGTAATACTTCAATAAATCTGTGCGGCTGAAAAATAATTTGGCAGAAATGCCGGAATGAATCCGTTAAAACGGACAAAGCCTGTGAAGGAAACTATAATAATCCGGCAAGGTAAGTAACCCCTCAATGGAGCCGATAACTTGCTTTGTATAATGTTTTACAACTGATTTTAAACAGCAATAGAAGTAATCAGAGAGGACAGTTTCGAAACTCGAAAAGCGATAACTGGATGTCCTGTGGCGTAACAGATGGGTCAGACTTTCTTTCCATTCAAATTCATCTGCCTTCACAATTGCCTGGCGCTTACAAATTGAATAATCAATTTCAATCAAATCCTCCTCCTCCTCTACTTCCTCGTAGTAAGCATTATTGAAAGGAGATAAAAATTTAATTCCAAAATTAGATCTGCACGACGCCTCTGCCTGTCCAGAGAACAGTGCCGAAGCAAAAATTTGCCCAATGCAAAAAAACAGTAAGAAAGTTTTTTTAAACATAGTACTTATCAAATTTCAAAACACCAAAAATTCATATTCTTATAATGAATTCAAGAAATATTGGAATTATTGGAATGGGAATACAAGACCGTAATCTAATAATTCAAATATAACAATTCAAACTTGATAACCAAATTTTCCTGATTGTTAACATCTGTTAATTAAATCTAATTTTTTTCTAATTTGGTCGTTAACTAATTGATTTTTAAGTTGCTTTATTTAGATCGACATACGCGGTTGAACGATTTCTCTCATCTTTTACATCTCGGTCACCCTGGATTGGTTTTACCGAAATGTAATTTTCGGTATCAACGATTTTTTTTAAAATAACTTTTTAACTGCACTTTTATTCCGAAACGTATCTTGTTTTCACATATTGAACTTGGGATAATCTAATTTTATACTTTTAAAAGAAAATTATTTCTGTATTGTTTACGAGAATTGTCCAGTGTATAATTGATAGTATTTACCTTTTTTAGACATAAGATCGGTATGACTTCCTCGCTCAATAATGTTGCCAAATTCCAGTACGATAATCTCATTTGCATTTTGCACCGTAGATAATCTGTGAGCAATGACGAATGTAGTTTTACCCTGCATCAGCGTGTCCATACCTTGTTCAATGAGCTTTTCAGTTCGGGTATCAATTGAACTTGTAGCTTCATCCAGAATCAGAATTGGTGCTTCGGCAACCGTGGCGCGGGCGATGTTAAGCAATTGTCGCTGTCCCTGGCTCAGGTTACTTCCGTCGCCATCGAGTACCGTCTGATATCCTTTCGGCATTCGGGTAATAAATGAATGAGCGTTAGCAAGTTCTGCTGCATTAACAACTTCGGCGTCTGTTGCTGTTAATCGTCCATATCGAATATTTTCCATCACAGTTCCGGTAAATAAATGTGTGTCCTGCAAAACAATCGCCATCGATTTTCGAAGGCTTTCTCTGGAAACATCTTTTATGTCAATGCCGTCAATCGTTATTTTCCCTGACTGGATATCGTAAAAACGTGGAAGCAGGTTAATAATCGTTGTTTTACCAGCACCAGTTGAGCCAACAAACGCGATTTTGTTACCTGGTTTCACACTCAAATTAATGTCATGTAAAATCACCTTTTCCGGTCCATATCCAAATGTCACATTTTCAAAACGAACATCGCCGTTTACTTTGGAAAGTGTAATTGCATTTTCTTCGTCAGTTGGTTCAGGCAATTGATCCATCATTTCGAAAACCCGTTCAGCTCCTGCCAGCGCAGCTTGTAAGCTGTTAACCTGGCTGGATAATTCATTTATTGGCCTTCCAAATTGTCTCGAATATTGTAGAAAGGATGCCAGACCGCCAATGTCCAGTCCACGTGTTACTGCAAGAATTCCACCGATTGTTGCCGTAAGCGCATAATTGATGGTGCTCATATTGATCATAATCGGCATCATCATACCAGAAAACATCTGCGCTTTTGTCGCTTTTTCCCGCAGGTCAGAATTCAGTTTTTCAAAATCAATTTCTGCTTTTTTCTCATATCCAAAAACTTTAACGACTTGATCCCGGTGATGATTTCTTCGATATAACCATTTGTAACTCCGACTGCTTTTTGCTGAGCCATAAAATAATTTTTACTTCGTTTAATCACTTGCGAAGCCAAAAAGAGCATAAGCGGGACCATCACCAATGTCACCAAAGTCAGCAAAGGACTGATATATAACATGAGCAGAAATGTTCCGGTCAGGGTTATGATGCTTGTGAAAATCTGGGTCAGGCTATTGTTTAAAGATTCGCTGATCAGGTCAACATCGTTTGTAAACCGGCTCATCAATTCTCCGTGACTATTCGTATCAAAGAAATGCAGAGGCAGTGATTGTAGTTTTTCGAACAGATCATTCCTTATTTCATTCACAGTTTTCTGAGAAATAATGATCATAAATCTGCTTTGCAAATAAGCAGTAGTAGCGCCTGCGAGATAAATGATCAGCATAATGCCCAGCATACGAAACAGACCGTCAACATCTTTTGGGATTATGTAATCGTTGATGAGCGGACGAAGCAGGTAGGAACCCGTCAGCGAAGCGGACGTATTGATCAGAATAAACAGGACAACAGTGGATAATCCGAATTTGTTTTTTTGTAGATAGCCCCAAAGTCTTCGCATCGTCAGACCCATATTTTTAGGTTTTTCTACGGAAAAGCGACGTCCGGAACTTGATCCGGGCATGCCGTCCGGTGCTGCTGAGGTGGTTGTATTTTTATCGCTCATGAGGCTATGGCTTCATTTTGCTGTTGTGACTGATAAATTTCCTGGTAAACTGCATTCGTTTTCATAAGCTCTTCATGGGTGCCGATTCCGATAATTCTGCCGTCATCCAGAATGACAATCCTGTCGACCGATTCAATGGAGCTGATTCTTTGGGCAATTATGAATGTAGTTGTCTGATGATGGTTTTCCTGTAATGCAGTCCTGATTTTCGCCTCTGTCGCCGTGTCCACTGCACTGGTGCTATCGTCCAGAATAAGAATGATCGGTTGTTTTAGAAGAGCCCTGGCGATACATAATCGCTGCTGCTGTCCCCCGGAAAGATTGACGCCGCCCTGTCCCAGCACTGTTTCATATTGTTCAGGAAAGGACATGATAAAATCGTGTGCCTGGGCATCTTTTGCAGCCGCAATTATTTCGTCGTCCGTCGCATCGGGTTTACCCCATTTCAAATTGCTTTTGATGGTACCTGAAAACAATACATTTTTTTGCAAAACGGTCGCAGTTGCTTCGCGAAGATGTTGCAAGGAATAATTTCTGACGTCAACGCCATCAATCAGGATTTGTCCTTCGGTTACGTCGTATAATCTTGGAATAAGTTGAACGAGACTTGTTTTTGCGGAACCTGTTGCGCCGATGATAGCGATCAGTTCTCCCGGAGCAACTTTAAAATTGATATCCTTCAAAACAAACAAATCGCTTTCTAAATTGTATTTAAAACACACCTCCCGAAATTCGATTTCGCCTTTCTGTACTTGAAAATTCCCACCATTAGCAGCTTCGGTATCTTTAATATCGATTTCGGTATCCAGTACTTCCAAAATCCTTTTCGAAGAAGCGCTTGCTCTGGAAAACATCATAATGGTCATGGAAAGCAACATTAACGCGATCAGAATTTGTGTGATATAACTGATAAACGACATCAGCTGGCCAACCTGCAAGTCGCCGGTCATCACTTTATTTCCTCCAAACCAAACCACAGCAACAATGGACACATTCATGATCAGCATCATCACAGGCATGATCAAAACCACGATCGTAGACGCTTTTACCGACATATCCATTAAATCCCGGTTGGCTACTGAAAATTTTTCTTCTTCAAAATCACTCCGTACAAATGATTTTACAACACGGATATTGGTAAGATTTTCCTGGATCGCTGCGTTTACACGATCCAGTTTTTGCTGCATTTTTGTGAAGTATGGAATGCCTTTCTTCATGATGAAAAAAATGGCGAAACTTAATACGGGAATGGCAACAGCTATAATAATGGTCAGTTCCTTATTGATTTGTAATGCGAAAATTACTGCGCAAACCAGCATCAACGGAGCCCGGATCAAGAGACGCAAGGACATCATCACCACTTGCTGAAGTGTATTGATATCGTTTGTAAGTCTTGTCACCAACGAGGCGCTGCTGAACGTATCAATATTGGAAAATGAAAATTCCTGAATTTTGTTGAACAGGCCCTGACGTAATTCACTCGCAAAACCCACGGAAGATTTAGAAGAATAATACACATTTCCAACGCCTCCAACAATTGCGACAAGTGATAGCGCAATCATAAGTGCACCCATTTTCAGAATATAATTCGTATCCTGATTTTTTATTCCGATATCGACTATATCAGACATGAGCATCGGTTGTACGATTTCGCCAAAAACGTCGATAATCGCCAGCAGCGGCCCTAGTATGATTGCTGTCTTGTATTTTGTTATGAAGGGGAAATATCGTTTCATCTTAATTTTGGCATATGGAAAAGGATCATATTACAGAGGAGTACGCAAAATAGAAATATATTCGGGAGGATCGTTACAAATATCCTGCCTGTTTCAACGGAAAATCTCAGATTTAACCCTGATGTCACCAAAAAATAAAAGAGATACATCTATTCTAAATTTATCTTTCAAAACGTATATTTAAAAAATCATCAATTAGTTTATTTAATCATTTGAATTTGTGACCGTTACTTGCAAACTATGCAAGGTGGTATCTATTATGAAAATATTTTCCATCAAGACCAATCGTTTTATTTTAACAAAAATGACAGCCTCTGATGGCGACAAATATTTTAGATTGAGCAACAACGAGAAAGTAATGAAATATGTGACCGGCCACGCGTTGAATCGTCAGGAGTCGGATGAAATGCTTGGCAGGATTGTGGAGGAAAATAAATCGGATACTTATTTTGGAAGATATTTAATTGAAGAGAAAAAAACCGGAAAACTGGTCGGGGCTGCGAAATTGGAAGCATTTGGTGCCGAAGTTGAAATAGGTTACCGGATTTTGGAAGAATATTGGGGGAAAGGTGTCGCAACCGAAATTGCCAAAGCTTTGCTGGTTTTTTCTATCCGGAAATTTCAGCCACCTGCCGTAATCGCTTTTGTAAATGTGGAAAATGCCGCTTCCATACGAGTTTTGGAAAAGGCGGGGTTGAGCAATTTAGAGCGCATTGAAGATCTTGACGAAATTAAATATAAGTTCAGTTTCACACCTCAAACAAATCCTCTTATGAAAAAAGCGCTCTACATTCTTCTTGGAATCGTTGCCATTTTTATTCTTGCGGCGACACTTATGCCCAAAGAGTATGCCGTTGAAAGAGAAATAATTGTTAATAAGCCAAAGGCCGAAGTGTTTGCATATCTGAAACCGTTGAAAAATCAGGACAATTGGAGTGTGTGGATGGCTAAGGATCCGGATGTGAAAAAAACATACAAAGGCACAGATGAGACGGTTGGTTTTACGTTCCGGTGGGAGGGAAATGAGGAGGTTGGGGTTGAAGAACAGGAAATTAAAAAGATTACAGAAGGTGAGAGGATCGATACCGAACTTCGGTTTATCAAACCGTTTGAATCGACGAATGATGCATATATGATCACGGAAACCGTTGGTCCGGAACAGACCCGCGTGAAATGGGGTTTTACAGGTGCCATGCCGATTCCGATGAATGTATTCCTGCCTTTTATGGGCATGGAAGACTCAGTTGGAAAAGATTTTTCTGACGGATTAAAAAATCTGAAAAAGATTCTGGAAAAATAAAATTTTGCCACGAATACATTAATTTTCACGAATGTTTGAATCGATATTCGTGAAAATTCGTGTATCCGTGGCGAGAAAAAGTTGATCTGCGAAGGTTAGAACTTACCATTTTCGTCAGCTAAAACATATCTGAAAGTATAGTATTTTGATTCTTCCGTCGGTACATCTTCCGGCGCGCCTTTGTAATAACTGATAAATTCAATTTTTGCGAATTTGCCCTCAGCCGTTTTAACTACAATGGTTCTGCCGGTTATTGGTAAAATCGCATGAACGTTCATATCATATTTGTACCAGGAATTTCCACTGCCGCTTGCAATTGCGTTTCCTGAACCATCGTCAGTTTTATATCCGTCTTTCGGGGCTTCTGTAACAGTATCAAATGGTTTTTCTAAAATTAGTGCGGCACCTTTTCCCGATCCGCTCGTACCGCCGTTGACAAGAATTGTGGTACCGCTGAAAGCAAGATCCCATTTGGTTGTTTTCGCATCCTCTGATAATATTTCTGTTCCTGCGACCAGACTGAAATAATGATACGTGTTTGGTTTTGCGGCAGCGATAAAATCCTTGATAACCCTGACTTCTGGTGTTGCCAGACTGGAAATAATTTCGAAATTAGCCTCAAAATCACTGTCAAAGGATGTTTTTGGAACATCCGTATTAATAAATAATGAGACCGAAAAAATGATTGACTTAAACATTTTTGTATTGATTTTCTTTTAAAATCAGAGAGAAAGGCACAAGCTGTTCTCTCTGATTTTTTGGAATAAGTTAAATAATTAAGCTCCTTTTTTAACCAGTTTGTATTCAAGTTTTGGCTTACCTCTTTCGCCACCGTCACTGGCGTGGAAGCTCAGGAACCTGAGTTTGTAAACATTTCCGGCAGCATCTTTGATGACATAAAAACGATCTGTTTTTACGCCGACCGTTCCACCTGAGGTAACTCTCCATTTTGAACCGATCACGTCACGATCCGCAACGAAAGTCACTGCTGCTATATTACTTTCAGCAAATGTGTCATAAGTTGTAGTCGAAGTCAACACCTCCGCCGCAGTTACGCCTGCATGATGATTGATGAAAACAAGGTCTGAGAAAGAATAAGGAGTTGTTCCTGTGAAATACAGACTATATCCCCAGACTATATCCCAGCGTGCTTTTGCAGGTTCCACACTTACAGCGGCGCCTTTTTCAAGAGATGCGAACTGAAAATTATAAGTCGGATCTTTTGTTACATCAAGTGTTTTGAAAGTGGTCTCATTCAATTTTGCATATTGAAGTGTATAACCCGTTCCTTTTCGAAGTACTCGAACTTTGTAAATTTTATCAACTGTTAAAACTGAACCCGAACCTCCTGCACGATTAACTACATACACCTTATTTTCAGCATCCGTGGCAGAAATTTCCTTGATAACGGTTTTAGTAAGATCGCCGGTGACACCGTCATACAGTGCGAAGGTGCCGGCACCTTGTCCGACAGCTAGTGTGTTGATGTCAAGATCTTTATCGGAAACAGTGTTGATATCCGATTTGTTAATCTCAATGGCCGTCGCACCGTTGGTATTGTTAAGAACCACACGAAAATCTGTGCCGCTGTTGAAACCCAGATCCCAGCTATCGCGCAGCACAGGTGTCTGAGTGTTGGCACTCAAATCCAGATAAACGGAATTTCCGGCGCTCGAACCAGCCTCAGATCCAGCAATCCCGTTTAGTTGCAACTGTGTTCCATCCGAAACGATCGCCTTAAAGCTAAGCTTCAATTCAGTGTTTGTGCCAACAACAACAGGAGACGAAACCGACGCGATTTTAAATGTTATACTTTCGTCACCATTTAAAAGTACGCCTGTTTTTTTTAGCACCTTAATATTTGCGGTAGTTTGCCCAGCCGGAACTGTTAAAGCAATGGTATTATTTGTAGCTGCCGGCTCCGTTGTAAATTGCGTACCATAAGTCAAAAGGCTTGGCGTAAGTGCAACTGAAATTGAAACCGCAGTTTCCGCTGCTCTTCCCAGATTGATTTTTAGATCAACACTTTCTCCTTCAAATCCTTGCGCTGTTGATTCGAAAGAAGCGAGATTGTCCGGAAGTGGTGGTTCATCGTCGCTGCACGCGTTAAATATCCCTAAAAGTGTAATGATAAGCAGAGATTTGATCAATCGTTTCATAATTGTTTGTTTTATTAAAAATGGGTAGGTGTATTATCTTTTTGACCATTGGACATTCAGTCCCACAAAATAAGAGCGACCACTGAATCCCGGTCCGGTTGCGTCATGGCCGGTACCGATGGTTGTATTTTTTATAGAAGTCAGATCGAAGAGGTTTTTGGCTCCACCGATCAGATTGACATATTTTCCGATGGTTTTCGTGACAGTGATATCGGCCATATTGTATCCGCTAATTTGTCTGAGACTGGCCGAAACCGGCGTTGTGCTCATCAGTGCATAGGCAGGTTTTTTGCCAGTATACTTATAGAAAAGATTTACACTGGCTCCCAGTTTTGGGAAATTGTATAGAAGGTTTGCATTAATTTCCGGAGACCAGACAAATTCAGGAAGGTTCTCATTCAATTCCGCGTCGTCGCTAATTTCGTTGTAAGTTCCAATGTAGGTTCCGCCCAATGACGCCTGAATATTTTTCCAATAAAGTTTATTGTCGAACGTCAGGCCAGTGGTTTTGTACAAACTGATATTCAGATAAGTTGTCTGAGTAGGATTGTTGGGGTCAAATCCGGTATCGATCCGGTCGTGGAAAACATTATAAAATCCGCCAAGCGTCGAGGTTAAGCGGAGCGCTGTTTTTTCAACTGCGCGCCAGGTCAGAAAGGAATTAAAGCTGTTAGAATATTCTGCTTTCAGATTAACATTGCCATTGATCGAGTGCGAAGCATCGTGAAAATCAAAATACAATTCACGTAGCGCAGGTGAACGGAAACCGCGTGCATAACCCATGCGGAGGTCCAACACCTTATTCAGTATTATTTTCGCATTCAGCGCAGGAATAACCGGCGGGGCATCATAAACAGAGTTTTTAATGAAACGAACTCCCGGACTAAACTTTATCGCAGGCGTTATTTTCAGTTCAGAAGAAACGAAAAAGGCATATTCATTTATGGTTGGAGAGCCCAGAATCCGTTGCCCGCTGCTGTTATTGTTATTAATTTCGATACCAGGAAGAATCGTAACATTGGGGTTAATTTTATATAAAGCGGTTCCTCTGAAAAACACTGTCGTGAAAATGGATTTATCCTGAGCCGCCGCGTCAAGTGAAAGTGTCCTGCGGCCAGTGTTAAGATCCAGCACTGTACTCAGGGTTCTTCGGCTGTAATCGGTGTAGGAAAGTGCTCCCGTGAAACCTAATTTGTCACTCGATTTATACTCTCCCTGCGCCTGATGAAACCATCGTTTCGTGATATAATCCTTGTCCGCAGCTTTATTTTCGGCACTTATTTTCCCAAAATATTTTATGGTTTCGTCCGTTCCATTGAAACGATACCAGACGTTCCATTTTTCTCTCGAATACCCGATTCCGGCATTATACAGCATTTGTTCCTTCGGCATCCAGGCTTTCAGGCGGCCCGTGGAATCACCTTGCCAGCCGCCGAAGTTATTTCTGGTGAGGCTTCCGGATAACTGAAAGCCGTTCTTTTGCCAGTTAATTCCCAAATTCTGGTTATGCGTTCCCTTATGCGTAAAAGCGTTATACTCGTCACTTACCGTTTCTTCCTGTAAGCGCGCCGAAATGGAGAGATTGTCACTTCCATCTCCTTTTTTAGTAATTAAATTGATAACACCGGCCAAGGCGTCTGTTCCATAAATAACAGACATCGGCCCTTCGACGATCTCTATACGTTCGATGGTATTGATATCAATTTGGCCAAGACTTTCGCGTGTTGCACCACGGTCAACCATCGGAATTCCGTCCAACAAAATCTTTACACTTTGGCCGGACATTCCCATTAATTGTATATCCGACGTGCCGAGTGTCGGATCATTTGAAAATCGGATACCGAGTTCTGTATTAAGTATGGTTTGTACATTTGTAGCACCCCGCGCCCGAATCCGTTCGCTATCAATTGTGCGGACCTGATATACTGAATTACGTAACGATTGCTTGCCAAATTGCCCTGTTATCACAGCATCATCCAGTGAAATGCCTGATTCCGAGAGCTGTATATCGTCCAGTATCGTCACTGAATTTGTCACCACAACTGGCAGTTCACGTTTTTCATTACCAAGAAGGCTGGCGACCAGTGTGTAATTTCCGGAAGGGGCTTTCAGGCGAAAATTCCCATCGCTATTGGTTGTGCTGCCATATTTAGTATTCTTCAACGATATAGTTACACCCTCAAATGACTTACCGTTTTGTATTAAAATCTTTCCTCTGATTTCTCCGTATTGAGCAAAAACCTCTGGTGCGCAGGACAAACAAAGAATGCATATAAGGGTAAAAAAATGTTTCATTGGGGAATTATATCTATTTAGACCAATTATATTTTGCAAATAAAAGGTTAATTAGACTAATTACAAAGTAATGGAGAGCGATTTATTTTTTATCAGGTATGAATCCGGGTGTTTAAACGGAAATTGGTGGAAGCTAAAACTGAAAAATGCATCTAAATCAGCCTGTGCCGATTTAGATGCATTCTATATCTCTGTTGGATCTTTTATTTAATAACCGCCTTCATCGTCACAGTCACCACATCTTTCAATTTCCAGTTGCTTTCTCCCACTTTATAATCCAGCCTGTTAATCTCAAATGTGCTATTGAGTGAATAACTGCCGTCAGCATTTTTCTTTGCTTGGAATGGTAAGGTTACGGGTTTAGTAACATCTTTAATTGTCAGCGAACCGATTGCCTGATATTTATCACCCTTCTTCTCAATTTTGGAAGATTTGAAACGGATTTCCGGATATTTTGCAACGTCAAAATAGCTATCGCTTTTCATATCCTTATCACGGCCATTACTATTCGTTTTGAAAGAATTTGTAGCAACAGTGAGATTAAAGGCGGAGGCATTCAAATTATTCGGGTCAAAATTGGCAGTTCCTTTTGGCGCATCGAAGGTGCCGTTACAAGTGCCAAGGATAAACTTTACGCTAAAATCGGTCGAGCCTGAAATTACTTTTGAAGTCTGTGCCGGTGCTTGTAAATAAGCGAGTAATGTAAATACAAAAACAAAAAATGTTGATTTCATAAATTTAGAATAAGTTATTAACGAACCGAACATTCTCAAAGTTCTTCCAGAAGTGAATTGCCTTCCGACAGATCTCCCGAAGTCCATTGCCATTTTTCATGTAAACGAATTTTTCCGTTTGGTAATATTTCTGGCGTCGACTTGCATATGCCCGTCGTAATTTCACCCTTGTCATTAATCTGATGATACCGCATATCAAGGCATCCGTTTTCATCGACAAGCGCAATTAAATGTCCCATACGGATATTAGCGCCTACGTAATCGCAGGTCAGAAGGTTGCCTGATTGTTTATAATGAAACTGCATTTTTAAATCAACTTCACCATTTTCTGAATTCGAAAGAGGAATAAATGTTTTGCCGTCGTAATTAATCATTTTATAAAAAAGTTGCTGTTACCGGTATTTAGACATCATTTTTACTGCACAAACTATCCACGCGCTCTGTCAACTTTTTCAATAAGTCGAGCTGTTTTGCCTGCACATCAAATAAGGTTTTGATTTGTTCTTCCAAAAGTAAATCCATTTTCTGATGCAGACTGCGCACTTCCAGCTCTGCTTTCATATTGATCAGATAATCATTTTCTGCCCGTATCCTGTCTTTTTCTTCCTGCCGGTTTTGGCTCATCATGATGATAGGTGCCTGCATCGCTGCTACACAGGAAAGTATCAGATTCATCAAAATAAACGGGTAAGGATCGAACTGCTCTGCTTTTGGGAGCGTTGAATTGTAAATAATCCAAAGGATAAGAATTACGCTGAAGATAATAATGAACGTCCAGCTGCCGCCAAATCTTGCCACTTTATCAGAAACACGTTGTCCCTGCGTAAGAATTTCCTGAGGCGGATGTGCCAGATTGTCAACGATCAGTTCTTCTTCCTGAAAAGCTTTTGTGACAATATCATGTAATTTTTTAATCTGCTCGTTTTGGTTGGCGAGAATATCGTCAACTTTATCAAAAATTTCGGCCATCTTTAATTCGGGTAATTTGTTTTAAAAGTACGAATTAAAGATGGCTTGCAAATTATTTCACGGAAGTAATCCACCAAACGTTCCCGCTCGGATCTGTCACGCCGCAGCCCCTTCCATAATCCTGATCTGCCGGTTCCATAATCGTTATTGCTCCTTCTGAAAGTGCTTTTTGATAAGTTTCATCGGCATTATCAACATAAACAAAAAGATTGGCAGTTTCTGTTTTCCATTTTTCAGTACTGTCACAAAACATAATCGTACTGCCACCGATCTGAATTTCAGAATGCATGACAACGTCCGTATCATCGCGCATTTTCTTAAACATTACTTCCGCATCAAAAACCTTTGTCGTAAAATCAATAAATTTCTCAGATGATTCCAGCATTAAATAAGGCATTATCGTCTGGTGTCCGTTTGGAATTTTCATAGTGCTCATTTTTTTTTATTTTATGTTTAAGCAAATGTAACTGGCCGGAAATGGCCAAAATTGGAGAAACACGACATTAAACATCACGGTATTCTGCACCTTCTCCTTTTCCTGAAAAGAAAAATTTTGTGTGTTGTCCGGAAAATTCTTTAAAGTCGTGAATGAAATGAGACTGGTCATAATACCCGCATTCATACGCGATTTCCGTAAGTGATTTTTCAGAATCCCCATACATATTTACTGCGGATTGAAAGCGGATAATCCGGGTATATAACTTGGGACTGAAACCTGAAAAGGTTTTAAATTTTCTTTCAAATTGCCGGGTTGATAAAAAACTTTGTTCTGCCAGTTGCTGGACATTAGCAATGCCCTTCGTTTGAATGATATCACAGATTGTTGAAAAGACAGCCGGCTCATATCTGTAATTATCGGCAATCTTTTTTTCCAGAAAAGCGGTAATGATCTCAACTCTTTGCTCATTTGTTTTCGCCAGCATTATTTTTTCTTCCAAAACTTTGCCTTCATTTCCCATCAATGTTGGAAGATCCGGCATTTGGTTACTCAGTTCGTCGGACGGCATTGAAAAAAGTATCGGGATAGCAAAAGGGTAGAGATAAACACCAAAAATTCCAAAATTTTGACGAACGATAAAACGGCGGAAATTTTGAGACTGACCGTGAACACCTGAATGGAAAGAAGTTTCAATAGTATCGTTTGACAGGATTTCGTCAAAGGGAGCTTGATAATGAAAAATCATCTCTGCGCAGCCGTCAGCCATGACCCGATGGATATAAGGTTTTTCAGAACCGACTTCATTTTCTAAAACCCAAAAAAATCTAACAAATTTTGCAATTTTAGGCGGCGGGGCAATGGTCCGGTATTCCATAGATCAGGCTGTTTATTATTAAAAAACCTTTCAATAATCAAAAGTGAAGATACGTTTAATGTATAATTTTGAGGTTGATTCCGGTCATATTTTTTCGTTGTGCAATCATCTAATTTAGCGGCACTATTTGGAAATAATTAGTTGTAAAGTACACATTATGAAATCAGTCAACTAAATGTTAACTCAAAATACAATAGGTATATTTCCGATTTCCTTTAATACATTTGAAGAAAAATTGGCAATATTGATTCAAATACTAGAGGTCTGCATCTAATATTATCGTCGTTTTGATGAATAATATGAAATTCAAATCTTTTAGAACTAATACCCAAATTGGAATTGTTATAGGTAGCAGTTACAAAACGGCTGCGAGCTCATAACAATCTCTTTACTCAGTCGATTACTAATTATACTCAGTTTCTGTCATGAAATTAGTGCCCATAGAAAAGCGTACCGGACTTACCCGGGAAGAATTTATTGAAAATTATCTTAAACCAAGTCGTCCTGTTGTTTTCACAGATTTGGCAAAAGACTGGCCGGCCATGCAAAAATGGACATTCGAATGGCTTCGTGAAAACCACGGACAAATTGAAATTCCATTGGTGGACAACCACATGCACGACGCTGACAAATATTTCCAGATCGCAAAAACAATGAAGTTTGGTGAGTATTTGTCCCTGATCGAAAAAGGCCCGACAGACCTTCGGCTTTTCCTTTTTGATATTTTCAAAAAAGCTCCTTCTCTGACAGAAGATATCCGGTTTCCAACCATTATGGACGGGTTTTTGAAATACTATAAATTTGTATTTTTTGGTGGTGAAGGGTCTATTACAAACCTTCACTACGATATGGATTGTTCAAATGTATTTTTGACGCAATTCCACACCCGCAAGCAGGTTATTTTATTTTCACCGGAAGAAAGTACAAGACTTTATCAGCATCCGTTTACGGTAATGAGCAAAGTGGATCCGATCAATCCGGACTACGAGCGCTTTCCGGCAATGAAAGGTGCAACAGGTTTTGAAACGACTTTGTACCACGGCGAAACAATATTTATTCCATCACTTTGGTGGCACTATATCCGATATATCGACGGAGGTTTCAGCCTTGCGTTGAGAGCAAATAATTCAGTTTTCACTGCGGTTCGTGGTGGTATGAATCTTGTTCGTCACACCTTCGTGGACAAAGGTATGGCTTCTCTTTTGGGTCTCGAATGGCAGCATTGGAAAGAGAAAAAAGCAGTTGAAAAAGCACAGCAGCTGATCGCTCAGGAAGCATAGAGGAATTCTGACGCATTCCGAAGAAACTATTTTATCTTTGGAATGCGTTATGACTTGTATTCCTTTTATGTTTTGATATGAATTTTGAACTCACTTCCGAATACCAGCCTACGGGAGATCAGCCCGAGGCAATCAGACAACTTTTAGAGGGAATTGCAGCCGGCGAGCCTGCCCAGACTTTGCTTGGGGTAACGGGTTCCGGAAAGACTTTTACAGTCGCTAACGTCGTAGCCGAAATCAATCGCCCTACGTTGGTATTAAGCCATAACAAAACCCTGGCTGCCCAGCTTTACGGCGAGTTTAAGCAGTTTTTCCCGAATAACGCGGTTGAATATTTTATTAGCTACTACGACTATTATCAGCCCGAAGCCTTTATTTCAAGCACCAATACTTACATAGAAAAGGACCTGATGATCAATCAGGAAATTGATAAATTACGGTTACATACGGTTTCCTCGCTCATGAGCGGACGCCGTGATGTTTTAGTAGTTGCTTCTGTATCATGTATTTATGGCGCAGGAAATCCGAATGAGTACAAAAAGAGTATTGTAAAGGCAAAACTTGGAGATATTGTTAGTCGTAATCAGTTTTTATACAGACTGGTAGAAATTCTTTACAGCCGTACCGAAGTTGAATTCGGGCGCGGGACATTTCGGGTAAAAGGTGATACCGTTGATATTTATCCTGGATATGCGGATTTTGCTTATCGTTTTATCTTTTTTGGAGATGAAATCGAAGAAATCCAGCGCATTGAACCTGAGAGCGGAAAGAAGGTTTCAAGTGAAAAAGCAGTTTCTATTTTTCCTGCTAATCTATTCGTGACTGGCCGTGATGTGCTTTCTCAATCAATCAAGGAAATTCAGGATGACCTGGTAAAACAGATTAATTATTTCACCAATAATGGAAGGGTAGCAGAGGCTGAGCGCGTAAAAGAGCGTACAGAATTTGATATGGAAATGATGCGGGAGCTTGGGTATTGCTCGGGTATCGAAAACTATTCAAGATATTTTGACAGGCGAATTCCCGGTCAGCGGCCTTTCTGTTTGCTTGATTATTTCCCGGAAGATTTTCTGATGGTTGTGGATGAAAGTCATGCAACCATGCCGCAGCTAAAAGCCATGTGGGGCGGCGACCGGTCCAGAAAAGAAGCTTTGGTGGAATATGGTTTCCGTTTGCCTTCGGCGATGGATAACCGTCCATTGACTTTTCAGGAATTTGAAGACCTTACGCCTCAGACGATTTTTGTAAGCGCAACGCCGGCAGAATATGAATTGCGCCGCTCGGATGGAGTTGTGGTTGAACAGATTATTCGTCCTACGGGTTTGCTGGATCCGGAAATTGAAGTGCGTCCAAGTTTGAATCAGATTGATGATTTATTAGAAGAAATAAACATTCGTATCAAACAAGGCGACCGCGTTTTGATCACAACGCTGACCAAAAGAATGGCCGAGGAGCTGAGCAAATATCTGGATCGTGTTGGTATCAAATGCCGCTACATTCACTCCGAAGTAAAGGCACTGGATCGGGTTGAGATTCTTCGTGAATTGCGCTTGGGGGTTTTTGATGTTTTGGTAGGTGTCAATCTTTTGCGTGAAGGTCTGGATTTACCGGAAGTTTCATTGGTTGCCATCATGGATGCTGATAAGGAAGGTTTTTTGAGAGATATTCGCTCATTAATTCAAACAATCGGTCGCGCTGCGAGGAATGAAAACGGAAAAGTTTTGATGTATGCGGATGTGATGACCGGATCGATGGAAGAGGCAATTGGCGAAACGAACAGGCGTAGAGCAATTCAGCTTGCTTATAACGAAGAGCATGGAATTACACCAAAAACAATCCTGAAATCAAAAGAAGCGATTATGTCGCAAACTTCGGTTGCTGATTCGAAACCAAGAAAAATTTATGTTGAGCCTAGTGAAATCCGGATTGCGGCAGATCCCGTTGTTCAGTATATGGGTAAAAATGATCTGCAAAAACTGATCATCGAGACTCAGAAGAAAATGGAAAGTGCTGCAAAAGATATGGACTTTTTGGAAGCTGCAAGGCTGCGTGATGAGTTGTTGCAGTTGAAAGAGCGGGCTAAGGAGAAGGTTTAGCGTAAGTGTAAATCCGGATAAATAATTATTTAAATTTATCCGGATTTTGACTTGTGTGGAAAATAGAAATAACAAAAATTGTTTTTAATTTCTCGTCAATCCAATAACAAATCAGATACGGAAAAATCGTTAAAGGTGCAAAACGTAATTCATTTTCATATTTAACTGCAAATTTGAATGGATTATCACTGATTCGTTTCAAAGAACTGGAAACCTCGTTGAAAAATCTATTTCCTAATTCGGATTGTTTTTCATTGTACCAATCAAATGCATCTGATAATTCAATTTCAGCATCAGCAATGAGCTCTACGCTATACTGATTCATATTCTTTTTTTATTTCTTCCCAGGATCTGGATCCTATTTTACCTTCGATCAAATCTTGTTTCCGCTTAACAAGATCTGCCATTTTTTCATCAGAAACATAAAAATCATGGTCAAGGGCAAGCTTGATTTGTATTATTTCTTCCTCATTCAAGCCTTTAATAGTCTCAATAAGTTGATCGATTGAAAGATTTACAGATACCATATCACTACATTTTGCTAAAAATCATCAGTTTATAGTACAATATACAAATATTGGTTTGAATATAATGTCTTGTTTACAGGCCGAGGGTGTTCTTAAACCACCTCAATATTCTCTCTCAACAACTTTACTGCCTCAATCCAGTTATTAACCCTGGTATGTTTTGTAACATTGATGTTATGTCCGGCCGTGAACAGGATTGGCATGCCCTTATGAAAATCAAGATTTTTTAGATGATCATCAATTAAGAAGTCAGTACCGATCACACTTTTATCTCCACAAAAAATAATATTTTTCCAGGAAATAAACGAGAAGTGCTCAGCCAGCCAGTCATGTTTTTCAAGTAATGAATTTGGAAATTCCATCGCCGCTGACACGATATAGATTTCAAAATCTTTCTGTATTTCTTTCAATGCTTCAACGGCACCTTCAATAATAGGTGCATTTCTGAAAAATCCCGGCTTGTATAGGAGGCTTCTTGCCTTATCCGGATCGGGAAATGCAAAATCTTCCGGTTTTCCCAAGAGATCCTTTTTATCTACCCGAACGCCAAACTCCTGTTCGTATAAATTTATCCAGTTGGTTTCAATATCTGCAATGACATTATCCATGTCGATGGCCACTGTTTTTTTCATAAAAAGATTAAGTCTGGTTTGCTATATTGTGCATCAAATGTAAAAACAATCTGCAATATTTTGCAATATAAATTTTAATTAATTGATATATTTGCAAAAAGTTGAATTGATTATGTTAAAGGAAGAACGATTTCGGATAATACTGGATCAGTTGGGGCAGGATCAAAAGGTGCATTTGGCGGGGTTGAGCGGTATACTCAACGTTTCAGAAGATACTGTTCGTCGTGATATTAAAGAATTGGCAGATCAGGGGTTGCTGAAATCTGTAAGAGGAGGCGCTGTGCCTCACTCGCCTGGTCCGCATCGTTTTAAAGATCGCGTTGAGTATGGAAGTGAACAAAAGCAAATTATTGCTGGTAAAGCATTAAGCTTTTTGAAAGACGGGCAAGTTGCCATTTTCGATGGAGGAACTTCCGCTTTGTTAATTGCTCAGGCTTTGCCAAAAGATATTCATTTGACAGTTGTAACAAACAGTTTTCCAATCGCCAGTATTTTGGAAGAACATGAAAAAGTGGAAGTGTTATTTGCCGGCGGGCGACTTTTAAAAAACTCTTTTGTGACGATCGGAAATGAGACCATTCAATTTTTCAGAAAATTCAGAGCGGATATATGCTTTTTAGGAATATGCAGTATTCATCCGGATTTTGGTGTCACGGGGCCGGATTATGAAGAAAGCGAGGTGAAAAGAGCCATGGTTGAGTCTTCCAGAGAAATTATAGCGCTCTCTACGATGGAAAAACTCGGAACCGCTGAGGCATATTATGTTTGTCCGACCAATCAGTTAACTACAATAATAACCGATCAGCCGGACAATCTGGATGCATTTGAAATTTACAAATCGATGGGCATCAACATGGTTTAGTCTTCATCTTCCGAAGTTTGTTCAATCTTATTAAGCGTATCATCAATCGTTTTTGTTTCCTGATTTAAAACATTGGCAAATCCCAGCATATAGGCAATGGTGATATACCTGAGCCATTTTATGGCTCCGAGAATTATTTTATTGATTTTCATGATTTCTGATTGGAAGTAATAAAATAGCCGAAACCAGATTCCAGAATAGGCAGGAACTGACATTAACTTCGCAATTAATTGCTAAGCATTCCGACAAAAATTATAAGTTTGAAACAGTTAGAATCTGTTTTTAGCAAACAAAATCAGGAAATCAACAGAGGAATCAGAAGTCAGATTGCGGCTTCTGAAATGAAGAATAATATTGCGAAGTACTAATTTGGAAAGAGAGAATTGTTTGTTCAAAAAGATATGGACACGATTATCCGACATTCTGGATAATGATTTTATTCGAAGAAATTGAAAATTGAATTTTTGAAAGTAGCCGCTTTTTTCAGTGCAAATTGAAAAGCTGGCAAAACTTCTTTTCTTCCGGGAATTGAAGATAAACTGATCAACCCGTTCAATTTGAACAGTTTTCCCAAATTGAAGATTGTCGTGATATGATGATATTCCGGACGATAAAAACAGAAATAACAGCCAACTGAAAATTGGAATTTTGAGTCCGTTAAGTTGTTTATTTTTCATATTCGATTTCATTATTTCGCCCCCATTCGTATCGCACCATCCAACCGTATCACCTCGCCATTTAACATTGGATTTTCGACTATGGATTTTGCCAGCAAAGCATATTCCGAAGGCTTGCCTAAACGTGATGGAAATGGAACTTGTTGTCCGAGAGAAACCCTGGCTTCTTCGGGTAAATCCATTAATAACGGTGTTTCAAACAAACCTGGTGCAATCGTCACAACCCGAATACCAGCTTTTGCAAATTCGCGTGCTATTGGCAAAGTCATACTAACAATACCACCTTTGCTGGCTGCATAAGCCGCTTGTCCAATTTGTCCGTCATAAGCGGCAACGGAGGCTGTATTGATAATTACGCCGCGCTCACCTTCTGAATTAGGTTCATTTTTCTCCATGGCAAAACCAGCCAAACGAATCACATTAAACGTTCCAATCAGATTAATACTAATTGTTTTTTCAAAAGCATCCAGAGCATGCGGGCCATAAACGCCATCCACTTTTCCGATCGTTTTCCGGGCAATCGCAATACCTGCGCAATTCACAACAATCTGAATTGAACCAAATAATTCAATAGCAGCATTCACTGCCAGTTTTACATCAACTTCATCCGATACATCTGTTTTGACAAATTTCAGTTTAGTAGGAAATTCCAGTTCAAGTGCTTTTCCGGAAGTTTCGTTGAGGTCAAGAATAACTACGTTCGCTCCTTCTGAAAGAAATAACCGAGCTGTGGCTTCACCAAGTCCGGATGCGCCGCCTGTGATGAGTGCTGTGGAGTTTTGTAGTTGCATGAAGTGTGAAGGCTAATTACTGTTAATCACTTGTCACTTCTATGTCGATTCAATATATGCTCTGGAATTGGATGTTTTTCTAAAAATGCGCGGGCTTCATCGTTTTTTCTTTGTGCCGCAGCTGGTATTGGTAAGTCATTTAATGATTTATCAATAATTACAGCACCATATTTTGGCTCTGTTTTTACCTGTTTTGGTCGCAATGTTTTCATGACAAAATTATTTAGCTAACTCTAAGATATTATACTTTTACCAATTAAAAAACTTTCGAAGGATAAGTTAGGTTCAAATGGAACCCATTTCTCATTAATCCAGCCGTAAATTTCAAAGTCGTTTTTGAGATCGAAATAAACTTTATTTATAGCAATTTGATATAGACGCGTTCGGGATTGTGAGCTACCTGTAAACTGGATCAGCTTGCTTGGTCTTATGTTTAAAAATAATTTTATGGCCTGAATCACGGTCGCGAGTACCTCTCTCATATCGCCATTATCGGTAACGGATAAATCAGTATATTCATCGGTAACCGGATCGTAGTCTAATAAAGCCAAATTGCATGGATTATCCAATAATGAGATAATTATGACTTTTTCAAAAATACCTCTCTTCCCAATGCTTTGAAATTCATAACGAGTATTATCTTCATTAATGTGTAAAGTGTATGGCTTGTAACTCATATTCTATAACATGGCAATCAAATTCTTGTTTAAGACGTGACACATCAAAATAAGTTACAAAACCAAAAGAAAAAGGAGTTTCACAAAGACAAAGAATCTCTGTGAACCTCCCTTTTTAAACTCCTCTAACTCTGCGTTTCCTTAAACCTAAGAAACAACTTCAATTTTTACTTTCAACAAAAACTCATCCATTTCAATCTCGCTGGCAGAACCATTAAGGTCGCTTACCAAACTAAGATCCAATGCCTGAACTTCCTGACAAATATATTCCCGGTTAGCAGTTATTGCACTTGCCAATAATTCGTCATTGTTTTGCAGCGTGATCTTGATCTTATCTGTTACTTCAAATCCGCTGTCTTTACGAAGATTTTGAACACGGTTTACGAAGTCGCGTGCGATACCTTCCAGACGGAGTTCGTCAGTAACGGTGATATCAAGTGCAACAGTCAGGCCATTTTCACTTGCAACCAACCAGCCCGGAACGTCTTCAGTATAGATTTCAACTTCGTCAATTAAAATCGCAGCTACCGGATGAAAATCGGTGATCAAAAACTGACCGTCCTTTTCCAGTTGTTTGATTTCAGTGTTGTCCCAAAGTTTAATTTTCTCCGCAACAGCCTGCATATCCTTTCCAAATTTCTTACCTAAAACCTTGAAATTTGGTTTGGCTCTTTTATGGAAAAATCCGTCGTTATCATTGATCGCGTCAACATCTTTCACGTTAACCTCAGACAAAATAATCGAAGCAACCTGATGGATCTGGCGACTTGTTTTTTCTGTCAAAGCCGGGATCAGAACTTTTGAAAGTGGCTGACGTACTTTTAGTTTATGTTTTTTACGGATCGAGTGAACCAGCGAACTGATCGACTGGGCCATTTCCATCGCTTCTTCCAGATCCAGGTCTATGTCGTTATACTCAACAACCGGCCAGTGTGACAAATGAACCGAGTCGTATTTCAAATGAGAATCCGCTTTGATCAATTCTTCTCTGATTCCATCCGTCAAACTTTTGTATAACCACTCTGCAAAAAACGGAGCAATGGGCGACATCAGTTGAGAAACTGTTACCAGACAATGCTGCAAGGTTTCATAAGCCGCTTTTTTGTCTTCCGTCAATCCCGAATTTTCGCTTGAAGGATTCCAGAAACGTCGGCGGTTCAAACGGATATACCAGTTTGAAAGCTGATCCGTCACAAAATCCTGAACCAGGCGTCCCGCTTTTGTCGGGTTATAATCATCAAACTGTTCGCCAACTTCTTTGATTAACGTATTCAGTTTTGACAAAATCCAGCGATCCAGTTCCGTTCTGCTTTCCACAGGAACAGACGTGGCTTCATGGAAATTATAACCGTCCAGATTCGCATACAAAGCGAAGAAATTGTAAGTATTAAGCAGCGTTCCAAAAAACTTGCGCTGTACTTCCTGGATTCCGTCGATATTGAATTTAAGGTTATCCCAAGGTTCCGCATTGGTGATCATATACCAGCGCGTTGCATCAGGACCATATTTTCCAAGTGTTTCGAATGGATCAACAGCATTTCCAAGACGTTTGGACATCTTGTTGCCATTTTTATCCAATACCAAACCTGTTGAAACAACATTTTTAAACGCAACCGAATCAAACAGCATTCCAGCAATCGCATGCAAAGTGAAGAACCATCCACGCGTTTGGTCCACGCCTTCCGAGATGAAATCGGCTGGGTAACTTTCGTTGAATGTTTCGTTATTTTCAAATGGATAATGCCATTGTGCATATGGCATCGCACCTGAATCAAACCAAACATCAATCAGATCCGGCTCCCGGAACATGATTTTCCCCTGGGATGAAACAAAATAAATATTGTCAACATAGGGACGGTGAAGATCGAAATCTCCTTCGCCTAATTTGGCAAGATAAACCGAATTGCTTTCCGCCTGCTCTGCCGATAATTTACCCGAAGTATTAGCCTTTTCAAGTAATTCTTTCAGTTCACTGATCGCACCAACACAAACTTCTTCTCCATCTTCACTGCGCCAGATCGGAAGCGGCGTTCCCCAGTAACGTGAACGCGATAAATTCCAGTCAACCAGATTTTCCAGCCAGTTTCCAAAACGGCCTGTTCCTGTGCTTTCCGGTTTCCAATTGATGGTTTTGTTCAATTCAACGAGCTTATCTTTCATCGCCGTTGTTTTGATAAACCAGCTATCCAATGGATAATACAAAACCGGTTTGTCCGTACGCCAGCAATGCGGATACGTATGTTCGTATTTTTCGACTTTGAACGCCTTTCCTTCTTCTTTCAGTTTGATCGCGATCAAAACGTCCGTTGCACGGAATTCAGGATCAGCCTGTTCTTCTGCCGAATAATATTCAGGCTTCACAAAACGGCCTGCATAATCTGTAATTTCTTTAACAAAACGTCCGCGACGATCTACTATCGGCACCTCTTTTCCGGTTTCATCTTTCACCATAATGGCAGGAATACCGTTGGCGTTAGAAACCCGGAAATCGTCCGCACCGAAAGTAGGCGAAGTATGCACAACGCCGGTACCATCTTCTGTTGTAACGAAATCACCGATAATCACACGGAAGGCAGGCTTGTCCGGTTGGACGTATGGCATCAACTGCTCGTATTCAACACCTTCCAGATCTTTACCTTTAAATTCTTTCAGGACAGTCCAGGGCAATAATTTTTTATCGCTCGCCGCATATCCCTCAAAATCTCCGTCTTTTCCTTTTTCTGTAAAATATTTTCCAATCAAATCCTTTGCCAAAACCACTTCAACGGGTTCGTAGGTATAAGGATTGAATGTTTTTACCAACACATAATTGATGTTAGCCCCCACCGTCAAAGCTGAGTTTGCAGGCAAAGTCCATGGCGTTGTCGTCCATGCCAAAATGCGCAGATCAACCAAACCTTCAACATCAGCAAAAACAGGATAAGTTTCCAACGCTTTCACCTTAAACATCGCCACAATCGTTGTGTCCTTCACATCTTTGTATGTGCCGGGCATGTTCAACTCATGTGACGAAAGTCCGGTTCCTGCTGCCGGAGAATAAGGCTGGATCGTATAACCTTTATATAGTAAACCTTTGTCGTAAAGCTTTTTAAGCAAGCTCCAAAGACTTTCGATGTATTCGTTTTCGTAGGTTACGTATGGATTTTCAAGATCCACCCAGTAGCCCATTTTTTCCGTAAGATCATTCCATTGGTCTGTGAATTTCATGACCGTCTGGCGACATCTTTCGTTATATTCTTCTACTGAAATTGTTTTCCCAATATCATCTTTCGTGATCCCAAGTTCCTTTTCAACCTGCAACTCGACCGGAAGTCCATGGGTATCCCAGCCTCCTTTACGCTTCACCTGAAAGCCTTGAAGGGTTTTGTAACGGCAAAAAATATCTTTAATTGAGCGCGCCATCACGTGGTGAATACCCGGCGTTCCATTTGCCGAAGGCGGACCTTCATAAAAAGTAAAGGAAGGCGAACCTTCGCGCGTATCGATCGACGCTTCAAAAATTTTATTGTCTTTCCAAAATTTCAGTATATCATCACCAATCTGTGGATAACTGAGGTTTTTATACTCTTTGTAGTTCATATTGGCAGTTAGCTGTAAGCCGTGTCGCTTTAAGCTTCGTTATTTGGCTCTTCCTAAATTTCAGACCGCAAATTTACGGATTTTTTGGGTGAAAGGGAAGGAGGTGTGCTAATGAATACAGGTTAGATTTTGTAATATTGTAAAAAAGGGACAATAGAAATGGCAGATAAACTAATCATAAGGGATTTTGGGCCTATCAAGAATGCTGAACTTGATATTAAGAAAACAACTGTATTGATTGGTCCGCAGGGGAGTGGGAAGAGTACGCTGGCGAAGTTGGTGGCGATATTCAACTCACTACAAAATGGGGAAGAAGACTTAATTGCATTACTTTCGAGATATAGTTTAAGTCGTAAGTATATCACAGGCGGAACTATTTTAGAAAAAAGTAAAGAAGTAGACTCTTTTACACGCAAAATAATATTTGAAAGCTTAAAATTGAATTTTGACTTTAATACTTCGCAAATAGGAGTTAAGGCAAGAGATTTTGAAGATTTTAAAAACTTTTATATTCCGGCTGAGAGAACATTTTTACCACTCTTTATAGATTCAATATTTGAGCTCATCACACAAGAGACTTCAATTCCTAAATTTATTTCAGAATTTGCAAGAGTCTATTTTATTGCAAAAAGTAAAATAACTACTTTGCCTGTGGAATATTTAGATGTTTCTTATAAAAATGAAAATGGGAATGATTATATATTTAGTAGTGAGTCTGGAGATGTGTTGCTAAGTGAAAGTGCAAGTGGTTATCAATCAATTTTTCCAATGAAATTGGTGATTGAAAATAACATTAATAACGTTGGGAACTTTTTTATAATTGAAGAACCTGAGTTGAATCTGTATCCGTCGACCCAAAAAAGTCTAATATATGATTTAACAGATAAATGCACTAGAAAGGGAGGTCATTTATTGATGACAACTCATAGCCCGTATGTCCTTTCATCATTAAATACTTTACTTTTTGCCTACAAAGTTGCTCAGAAACATCCTGAACGAGCAGAAGAAATAGCGAAAGTTATCCCAAAGGAATCGTGGTTAAATCCTGATGATTTTATTGCATACTTTGTTGCAGAAGGCACTATACGTTCAATTACTAGTTCGACAACAGGACTTATTGCCGAAAATGAACTGGATGGTGTTTCTGAGGATATAATGGATGAATTTAACGCCTTGATGGAAATTTATAGAACAGAAAATGCAACAAGCCATTGAAAATTCCTTTCCGCAAATTGTTGGTGGTACGTGCTTGGAAAGATTGACCACTTCGTTTGAAATATTTGATAATGATAGTGATCCGCGGCGTTGCTATGTTCGTAAAAATTTAAACGAACAAGTTCATTTTGCTGTAAAAAATCCCAGGAATATTGAAATACATTTTCTGGCTATTGATAAATGTATTTTTACTGATTTGGGGCCATCTCGTTGTGATTGTGCAGTCTTTACAGAAAGTGATTTTTGCTTTTTGGAGATTAAATTCTCAAAAAAACTTGGTCAGAGAAAGAGGGCACGGGAAACTGCTCAAAAGCAGCTACAAAATACAATTTATGAGTTTATTAAGGCAAATATTTCTTTTCATCGGCTTCAACTCAAAGCCATAATATGTATAGTCGGTAATAATTCTTATCCTGTGGCCAGAGCTGAATCACTTAATGCGGTTGTTGATTTTCTGGATAAGTTTAATGCTGAGCTTTTGGTAGGAAATGAGATTACATTACTCTGACAATGAGTATTTATTCCACTATTTCAAACCCTTATTTTTACTATGGTCATAAGAAATACCTATGTCAAAAATCTAACAGAGTTAGTTACAATCTTGAAACCTCGTCATTTCTGATAAACCCTCACATAATCAATCTCATAACGCGCCGGAAAATCCGTTTTAGCAGGATCTTCTCCATTATCACCACCAATCGCCATTCCGACTAAAATGTAATGTGGCTGACGGAAAGGGTTTTTGTGTGGTTCTTTTGCGTTGTATGTTTTTTCAAGATCAATGGAATTCATCAAAAAATCATCAACATAAAGTTTGATGCTTTTTTCATCCCAATCCATTCTCCACATGTGAAATTTGTTAGACCATTCCGGATCATTAAATTCTGAAATTGGCTTTTTCACAGTGCTCCAGATACCTTTCCATTTTTCCCTAGAACCCCAGACAGCGTTGGCCAGGATCGTTCCGCGGTAATATTCCATTATATCAATTTCACCGTTTTCGGGCCACTCGCCTTCATTTCCTAGCGTCCAGAAAGCTGGCCACATACCGGATCTTGTATCAATTTTAGCACGCATTTCAAATCGGCCATATTTGAAACTTTGCATGCCTTGCGTGACCAGGCTCGCCGAAGTATAATGAGCTGAACTTCTTTCCTCCTTCCAGTTCTTACTTCCGGAAATATAATTTGGATTTTTCACCTCTTCCCGGCGCGCTTCAATAATGAGCATTCCATCTTTACAAAAAGCATTTTCTGCCTGATACCATTGATCTTCATGATTCCTGACAAATCCTTTTTCAGCTTTCCAGTTTTTTGGATCCGGTTTTCCGTCAATATTAAACTCATCAGACCAAACCAGCTTCCACTGCGCTTTGGCAGAAATATTAGAAAATACTGAGAAAATTAAAATTAGGTAACTGATTTTCATTTTAAGGCGTTTATTGATCAGGAGTTTGACTTTTCAACGATGATAACAGATTATTCCTGGCCAAACAAATAGGTCAAAAGGATTTAATTACGTTATATTCCACGACGAGATCGCATCATTCTAACCTTTTGTTCATTAGTTAGAATTCAGAAAAAATTATTGATAAACTGTAACGCATTGATCTGATTAACTTCGGATGTAGTGAAAATGAAATGAATAAAATTGCAAATGTGGCGCAAAAGGCTGGTTTGGACGGATTTTTATTGTTGCTGATCAGCATGATCGGATTGGCGTATTTATGGCCATATCCCGGAATGAAGACAAGCCCTGTGCCATTGGGGGAGATTGCGACGTACGGTGTTTCAGTAGTTTTTTTCTTTTACGGATTAAGGCTAAGTCCGGAGAAATTAAAGGCGGGCTTGTCCAACTGGCGATTGCACGCAATGATCCATTTTTCAACTTTTGTGTTATTTCCATTAATCGCGCTGGCTTGCCGTCCGCTTTTTGTTGGGCATGAGAATGAAATGCTTTGGTTATCTATCTTTTTTCTGACTACACTTCCTTCAACTGTTTCCTCTGCTGTTGTTATGGTTTCCATAGCAAACGGTAATATCCCGGCTGCAATTTTTAATGCCAGTATTTCCAGCTTAATGGGTGTTTTTATCACACCGCTTTGGATGGGGCTGGTACTGGATGATGCTTCCGGTGATTTTGATTTGATAGGCGTAGTCGGAAAACTGTCTTTACAAGTGATGTTACCAGTGGCGCTGGGGTTATTGCTGAATAAAAAATGGGGAAATTTTGCAGAAAGAAATAAAACCAAAATCCGGTATTTCGACCAGTCTACCATTCTATTGATCGTTTACACTTCATTCTGTGAATCATTTGGCGAGCATTTATTTAGTGGATTTGAAATTAAAGATATTGTACTTTTAGGAATAGGAATGTTGTCCTTGTTTTTTCTAATTTACACAGTATTAACCTTTTTTAGTCGACTGCTGCATTTTAGTCGAGAAGATGAAATAACTGCAGTATTTTGTGGTTCGAAAAAATCTCTGATTCAGGGCGCTGTAATGTCCAAAGTTTTATTTTCAGGCGCTGCTTATGCCGGAGTAATGTTGTTGCCCATTATGCTCTATCATGCGTTACAGCTTATCGCGGCTAGTGTTATAGCACAGCGAATGGCCCGTGAAAATTTGAAAATTACAGATTCTGAATAGCTTTAATAGGTTGATAAAGAGATAAGTCACTTAAAATAATTTTATGCGTTTAATTCCATTCCTGATCCGATTTTTTTTATTCGTACTTATTCTGGTCGGATTAAAATCAATGTGGGATAATTTCAGTACCGGAAACTGGATTCCGGACTGGGTTTCGGGAAAAGGCAAGACAGAGACAGTTCATACTTTGGTGCTTGAAGAAATGACGGCTATGGGCAAGCTGGAACTGGTAAAATATAATTTTAAAGATGTCGTGGAACAGGAAGTTGTTAAGACCTGGCTTCCCAATGCAAAAGCGGTTATCATTGTACAGGGAGAAGCAATTGGTTGTGTGGATTTAACCAAAATTGAGATTGCTGATATTACCTCTGAACAGGAGATTTTAGTAGTGAACATGCCTGAACCGGAGTTATGTGTTTTCAAAATTGATCATGAACATTCCAAAGTTTATAATACGGAATATGCTTTTATGGAAGAGGGGAAACTTGTGAATGAGGCATTTTTACAAGCGGAAAAGCAAATCCAGAAGTCGGCCCTGGATATGGGGATTCTGGAACAGACAAAGGAAAATGCAACCAAAATATTGACGCCCATGCTTGAAAAAGCGTCAGGTAAAAAGGTTATGTTAAAATTTCCAATGAGTACTAAAATAGATAAATTACGCTAACAACCACTTTCTTATGCCCGTTAAAGGATTTCTCACACAGGAAGATTTTGAAAAAAAAGTTGAGCTTGAAGAAATTGAAACTGTAATCGTAGGGTTTACAGACCATTACGGGCGCTTACTTGGAAAGCGGGTGGACGCTGAATATTTCATTGATAGCGTACTGAAATCGGGAACGCACGGCTGTGATTATCTTTTGACAACGGATATGGAAATGGAGCCGGTTCCGGGATATACTTATGCGAACTGGGAGCTTGGTTACGGCGATTTTCACATGGTTCCCGATCTATCCACTTTGCGTATGGCGGACTGGCTGGAAAAAACAGCGCTGATTATCTGTGATATTTTTGATGAAAAAAACCATGCTCCTGTTCCTGTCGCACCGCGCTCAATCTTGAATAAGCAGCTTGAAAATGCCGCAGACTTTGACGGGTTAAAATGTTTTGCAGCGTCGGAATTGGAATATTACCTTTTAGAAAATACTTACAAAGATGCTTTTCAAAAGCATTACCAGGATTTAACCCCGGCCGGATATTATCTTGAAGATTACCATATACTTCAAGGGACGAGAAATGAAAAATTCACTTCTGCAGTCAGAAGGCATTTGAAAAACTCCGGCATTGCCATCGAAACGTCCAAAGGCGAGTGGGGGTTAGGGCAACATGAACTGAATGTGAAATATGCTGAGGCTTTACCCATGGCGGATAACCATGTTGTTTATAAACAATGCATGAAAGAGGTGGCCGATGCCATGGGTTTTTCGGTAACTTTTATGGCAAAGTTTGCAACAGGACAAGCCGGTTCAAGCAGTCATATCCACATGAGTTTGTGGAAAGATGGTAAAAATGCTTTTGCAGGAGATCAGCAGTTTGGGCCGGTAAAAGGGTCAGATATTTTTCGCTGGTTTCTGGGCGGATGGATAAAACATGTGCCGGATGTGATGCCGTTTTACGCGCCGACAGTGAATTCCTATAAACGTTTTGTCGACGGCTCCTGGGCTCCGACGCGCCTTGCATGGAGTTATGACAATCGCACAGCTGGTTTTCGCGTGGTGGGACATGGTTCAAGTCTGCGGATCGAATGCCGAATTCCTGGCGCTGACTGTAATCCTTATCTGACTTTTGCAGCTTCGCTTGCATCAGGATTGGCAGGAATAAAAAATAAAGTTGAACCGCCGGAATGTTTTGAAGGAGATATTTATGCAGCCGCGCATTTGCCAAGAGTCCCGTACACACTTGCCGAAGCAACAGCTCTTTTTGAACAAAGCACATTTGCCAAGGAGACTTTTGGAGAAGATGTAGTGAAACATTATACCCATTTCTTTAAAACAGAACAGCGGGCATATGATATGTCGGTTACGGATTGGGAACGGAAGCGGTATTTTGAACGCATTTAAGGGAGATTTGCGAGTTAGGCAGGAGGCTCCTACGGAGCCGGTAAAATTTTACCTTGCAACAATTTCTATAAACAGGATGCTCCTACGGAGCGAAAGCCAGGAAAGTGGATTTTTGAAGCGACAATTTATTCCTGAAATTTAGAATTATCCAGCCGCAGCGCGACTTCCTGTTTATAGTGATGGGACTAATCCTGGCCAGTGTTCGCAAAGGAAACCTTTGACGAAGATGTGGTAAAACATTACATTTCTTTAAAACAGAATAGCGTGCATATTATATATTGGTTACGGATTGGGAATGGAATCGATGTTATTGAACGGATTTAAGGGAAATTTACGAGTTAGGCAGGAGGCTCCGCTGGAGCCGGGAATTTTACCTTACAACAATTTCTATAAACAGGATGCTCCTACGGAGCGAAAGTCCGAAAAGTGGATTTTTGAAGCGACAATTTATTCCTGAAATTTGGAATTAGCCAGCCGCAGAGCGGCTTCCTGTTTATAGAAACGGCACTAATCCTAGCCGGTGTTTGGCTCCGTAAGAGCCTCCTGGAAACCACAACTATCTATGAATTGATATATTACCACACACTAAAAAATAATAGAGATGGCAAACACCTATTCTCAAATTTATTTGCAATTTGTTTTTGCGGTTAAAAACCGACAAAGTTTAATACCTCAAAATCACAAAGAAGAATTGCATAAATATTTCACTGCTCTGGTTCAAAACAGAAAATCAAAAATGTTGGCCGTAAATTGTATGCCGGATCATACGCATATTTTTGTCGGATTTAAACCTGTTTTGTCCATCCCTGATTTTATCAAAGAGATTAAGGTTGAGAGTAATGAATTTGTCAATAGCAAGAAGTGGACGAATTATAGATTTGGATGGCAGGAAGGATATGGTGTGTTTTCTTATTCACATTCTCATATTGGTTCGGTCATGAATTATGTTTTGAATCAAGAAGAACATCATCGAAAAAAAACATTTGAAGAAGAGTATCGTGATTTTCTGAAAAAATTTGAAGTGCCGTTTGATGATCAATATTTGTTTGAGTTCTTTGATAAATAGTTAGGAGGCTCCGAAGGAGCCTGGATTCCGAATCAGAAGAAGCAATTGCTATAGACAGGATCCTCTGATGGAGCGGGGGTGTAAAGAGGGAAATTTCTCGAATAAGAATTAATATCTCAGAATCAGGAATTATCCAGCCGCTTAGCGGCTTCCTGTTTATAGAAATGAATTATAAAGCGCAAGGTTTGGCTCCGTAGGAGCCTCCTGGATTTGATTGCAGCTGTATTTAATAAAAATTGGGAGACTCCGAAGGAGTCACGATCAGGCTCACATAAGCAATGGGCTATAAACAGGATGCTCCGGTGGAGCTGAGTAATAAGCCGGAGAGTTGCTGAAGAGAAATTAGTTCTAAAAATTTGGAGCCAGCCGCAGCGCGGCTTCCTGTTTATAGTGATGGGACTAATCCTGGCCAGTGTTTGGCTCCGTAGGAGCCTCCTTGAAATACCAGAAAATTTTAAAACGATAATAAACTCAATTACTATAATTTTAAACAATACCATCCAATGCGTTTAGAAAACAAAGTCGCCCTTATCACAGGTGGAAGCGGTGGAATCGGCCGGGAAACTGCTCTTTTGTTTGCAAAAGAAGGAGCGAAGATTGTTATTACCGATGTCAATGATAAAGCCGGGCAGGAAACGGCGGATATGATAACCGCAGAAGGCGGCGAAGCTTTTTATCTACATGCCGACGTATCAAAAGCAGCCGATTGTGAAGCAATGGTTGCCTTCACTGAAGAAAAATTTGGAAAGTTAAACATCATGTTTAACAACGCCGGTATCATGCACAGCGATGACGATAATGCGGTAACGACCGAAGAATCCATTTGGGATCTGACGATGAATATCAATGCAAAGGGAGTGTTCCTTGGTTGTAAATATGGTATTCCAGCCTTGCAGCGGGCAGGTGGAGGATCCATTATCAATACCGCATCTTTTGTGGCAATTTTGGGAGCTGCAACACCGCAAGTTGCTTATACAGCGAGTAAAGGAGCTGTTTTAGCTTTGACAAGAGAATTGGCCATTATCCATGCACGTGAAAATATCCGTGTAAATGCCTTGTGCCCGGGCCCTCTTCGTACAGAATTGCTAATGAAATTTTTAAATACAGAAGAAAAGAAACAACGCCGTTTGGTACATATTCCCATGGGTCGTTTTGGTGAAGCAAAAGAAATGGCTTCTGCCGTTTTATTCCTTGCATCAGATGAGTCTTCTTTTGTAACAGGAACTGACTTTTTGGTTGATGGAGGGATTACCTCTGCTTATGTAACGCCATTATAAATTTTCGGTTTTATGCAAAAAACAATAAGTCCCGTCGATGGATCCATATATCTGGAACGGCCATTGGCGACAGATGAAATGATCGAAAATGCTTTGGCAAAAGCAACAGAAGCACAGAAGGAATGGAAAAAAACGTCGATTAAAGATCGCGCTGATTTTTGTTTACAAGCTGTTGAGTATTTCCTGAACCATGCCGACGAAATTGGTTTGGAGCTGACCTGGCAAATGGGGCGCCCGATCCGTTATACTGCCAATGAAATTCGCAAAGGATTTCAGGAGCGTGCGAAGTATATGATTTCTGTTGCTGAACAAGCTTTGGCAGACGTTGAGGTGGAGGAAATTGCCGGATTTAAGCGGTTTATCAGACGCGATCCGGTCGGCGTAATATTTGTGGTTGCACCATGGAATTATCCTTATCTGACTTCGGTCAACTCCGTTATTCCAGCGATTATGGCTGGAAATACAGTTATTTTGAAACACGCACAGCAAACACCGCTTTGTGCCGAACGTTATGCGGAGGCATTTGCCTACGCAGGTTTGCCGGATGGTGTTTTTCAATATTTGCATTTAAGTCACGAAAAGGTGGCAAAGGTTATTTCCGATCCGAGAACTGCCTATGTTGCATTTACAGGCTCGGTGGAAGGCGGACATGCAGTTCAAAAATCGATCAATGAGCGATTTATTGTAGGCGGGTTGGAGCTTGGTGGAAAGGATCCTGCCTATGTGCGCGCGGATGCCAATCTTGCTGACGCAGTTGAAAATCTGGTGGATGGATCATTTTTTAATTCCGGACAATCATGCTGCGGTATCGAAAGAATTTATGTTCACGAAGACGTGTACGACAAATTTGTTGAAGGATTTGTTGAACTGACGAAAACATATACCCTCGGTGATCCGCTTGATGCAGACACAACTTTGGGACCGATGGTTAGAACTTCTGCCGCCGCTTTTGCTCAGAAACAGGTGGACGAAGCAGTTAAACAAGGCGCGAAGGCACTTGTTGATACGTCGCTTTTTCCTTTGCATAAAGAAGGAACGCCTTATATGGCTCCTCAGGTTTTGGTCAATGTCGACCATTCCATGCAGGTGATGACGGAAGAAACTTTTGCTCCGGTTGTCGGAATTATGTCGGTGAAAAGTGATGAAGAAGCGATTCAATTAATGAATGATAGCCAATATGGTTTAACGGCTTCTATCTGGACAAGCGATATTGATGCGGCTTTGGAAATTGGAGCGCAGGTGGAAACAGGAACATGGTTTATGAACCGCTGCGACTATCTTGATCCTGCCCTGGCTTGGACGGGTGTTAAAAATTCTGGTAGGGGAGTGACGCTTTCAAAAGTTGGATACGAAGCTTTGACAAAAGCAAAATCTTTCCACTTGAAAATCGGGTAGGTTACACAGGGGATCACAGAGAAAATTAAGAGGGACACAGAGTTTTATTTTAACGTAAACTCTGTGTCCCTCTTTTTTTTTCCTCCGTGTTACTCTATGTAACCTACCTGCGTGCGAAGCAGATCTTCCAAAGTCTCGCGTCGTCGAACCAATTTCGCGGTGCCGTTGTCAATTAAAACTTCTGCCGGGCGGAAACGGGCGTTGTAGTTTGAACTCATCGTGAAACCATACGCGCCAGCATTCATAAACGCCAGAACATCACCCTGACGAACTGCCGGTAGCGGACGATCGGTTGCGAACGTATCCGTTTCGCAGATATAACCTACAACAGTATAATCCTTTTCTTCACCCGCCGGATTAGAAATGTTCAGGATATGGTGGTAAGATCCGTACATCATCGGCCGGATAAGGTGGTTCAAACCAGAGTCGATATGAACAAATGTGCGGGCCGGATCTTCCTTTACAACAGTTGCATTTACCAGCAAATAACCACATTCGCTCACCAGAAATTTCCCTGGTTCAAACCATAGTTGCAGTTCACGGCCATATTTAGTGCAGAAGTTTTTGAAACGTTCTGAAATTTTATTCCCCAAAAGCTCCATATCAGTGATCGGATCATTTGGTTTATAAGAAACTTTAAAGCCGCCTCCCAAGTCAATAATTTCAAGGTCCGGGAGCTGCAATGCAGCCTCGAAAAGAATATCCGCTACCTGTAAAAATGGTTCAGCATCTATTATGTCTGACCCGGTATGCTGGTGTAAGCCAATAACTTTGATGTCGTACTTTTTTACAACTTCTAAAATCTGGTCCATAAGCAACACCGAAATCCCAAATTTGGAATCTGCATGGGCAGTCATGATTTTAATATTTCCACCGGCAGCTACGTTTGGTTTCAGACGTATCAGGCATGGCTTTGTATTTCCATAAGTTTGTCCAAACCATTCCAGCAAAGGAATGCTGTCAACATTGACGATTGCACCAGCTTCAACTGCCGTTTTTACTTCGTGAAACGGAACACCGCTTGGTGTGAATGTGATTTGTGTAGTATCATATCCGGCTATTTTTCCCATTTCCAACTCGCCGGTCGAAACCACATCAAGCCCAACGCCGATTTCACGCATCAATCTTAAAATGGCAAGATTCGTATTTGATTTGCATGCAAATTTTATCTTCATATCAATGCTTGAAAAAGCACTTTGCAATTCCTGCACTTTGCGACGAATTGTAGATCCATCATAAACATAAAGAGGGCTGCCGTATTGCTCAACAAGCTGAATCGGATCAATGTTTTGTATTGTATATATATTTTGTTCTGAAAGCTGCATTGGAAAATAATTGGATGGTATTAAATTAATTTTTAGAAAGCGGAAGGTGACTTATTTGCAATACTTGTCGAGATATACAGCCATTTCCTTTTGTAAAACCTGCGCTTCCTCCTTCGCCTTTTGTGCAAAATCAAGACCGTCGCTGGCGTAAATGATACTTCTGGAAGCATTGACAAGTAACCCGCAGGATTTATTCATACCATATCGTGATACTTCTTCGAGGTTTCCACCCTGTGCGCCAACACCCGGAACCAATAAAAAATGATCAGGAACGATTGTGCGGATATTGGCCAGATCTTTTGCCTGCGTCGCCCCAACCACATACATCATGCGATCAGCACCTGCCCATGTTTGTGAAGTTTTCAAAACGTGTTCATATAAAAAGCCTTCCTTTGTTTCAAGTCGCTGAAAATCAGATCCTCCTGAATTAGATGTTAGCGCTAAAAGGATCACCCATTTACCATCGAAATCAAGAAATGGTTTTACTGAATCACTTCCCATATAAGGTGCGACGGTCACCGAATTAAAATCCAGGCCTGATGAAGATGGATCGAAAAAAGTACGGGCATACAGTCCTGACGTATTTCCAATGTCACCTCGTTTTGCATCGGCAATAGTAAAATGGCTTTTTGGAATATACTCAATTGTTTTTTGTAAACTTTCCCATCCCTTTGCGCCCAGAGCTTCGTAAAATGCGATATTTGGTTTATAAGAAACGCAATAATCAGCTGTGGCGTCAATAATTTGTTTATTGAATTCAAAAACCGGATCACTCTCTTTTTGTAAATGAGCAGGGATTTTACGTATATCGGTGTCAAGTCCGACGCAGAGGTAAGATTTCTTTTGGGAAATTTGGTCAAAAAGCGCTTCGTATGTCATGTTATTTCGAAATAATGTGCCGAAATTACAACGTCTGCAAATAGATTCATAAATTTGAGCGCACATTAAATTGTTACAATCTTAAAAAGGGTAATTTAAAAAGTCATTATGCAGATCCGTGAAACATCTATTGCTGGTTTAGTCGAAATTTTCCCACGTGTTTTTCAGGATGACAGAGGGTTTTTCTTTGAGTCATACAATGAAGAAGTGTTTGAAAAATTAGGCTTGCCAACGAATTTCGTCCAGGACAACCAGTCATTTTCAATCAAAGGAGTTGTCAGAGGCCTGCATTTCCAGAATGCACCTTTCGCTCAGGGGAAATTGGTCCGTGTAATATCAGGGCGTGTTTTGGATGTAGCCGTTGATATTCGTCCCGATTCTCCAACTTTTGGAAAACATGAAGTTTTTGAATTACGCAGTGATACCAACAACATGGCATACATTCCGGAAGGATTTGCACACGGTTTCGTAGCGCTCGAAGATTCTGTATTTAGTTATAAATGTACCAACGTATATAACAAAGGCGCTGAATCGGGCTTGTTATGGAATGATCCTGAACTAGGTATTGACTGGGGCGTTACAAATCCGATTGTCTCAGAAAAGGATGTAATTCTGCCAACGTTCAAAACATTGTTCGAAAAGTTTGTATAACATTGATAAAAGGCTTCTGTGATTTATCAGGAGCTTTTTATTTTTCAAAAAGTTCTTCCAAAGCTTTGGAGGCAACTTTTCCGGCAGAGTTCGGATTTTGTCCGGTGATCAGGCGTTCATCCATTTCAATGTATTCAATAAAAGGAATCATTGATTTGGTATAATGCGCGCCCCGTTCCCGAAGTTTGTCTTCCAGATGAAATGGAATTTCACTGACAAAACTCATCAACGTATCCTCAACGTGGGAGAAGCCTGTAACGTATTTATCTTCAATCAGATAAGAGCCGTCGGATAATTTAACATTCAAAAGTCCGCTTACACCGTGGCAAACAGCGGTTACCATTCCATAGTTTTCGTAAATTATTTTTGTAATTTCCTGTAATTCAATGTTATCAGGAAAATCCCACATGCCTCCATCGCCTCCCGTAAAAAAGATCAGACGATAATCTTTTGCAATTATTTCAGATGGATTCAGCGATTTTTCAAACTTTGCTAAAAACGCTGCATCATTAAGACATTTCTGATTGATCTCATCCTTCAGATCAAAACTTCTTTCGTCAATTGGAATCGTCCCGCCTTTCGGGCTTACTATATCAACCAATACTTTTCGCTTTGTCATGGCATCATAAAAATGCGTCAACTCACTCAGCCACAATCCTGTTTTTCCCGTTTTTGACGGGTAACTGTCGTGATTGGTACAAACAATAAGTACTTTCATTTGATCAATGATTGAATTTTGAATGATGGAATGTTGGGTAATTCTATCATCATTAATAAGTTAGAAAGATAAATAAAATTGGAAGAATGATTTCATACGAAACAAAAAAGATAAAATTAAAGCACGCAAAGCTATTTGCGTGCTTTAATTTTATCTTCTAAAACTTTGGGTGAAATATGAAACGAAGAGTCTATAAAAGCTGATTTTTGTAAGCAAAAGCAACAGCAGCGGCAGTTGTTTTTGTACCTGTTTTTTCAAGAACACGTAGACGATGCCCTTCTACGGTACGCACACTGATAAATAGTTTTTCACTTATTTCAACGGTTGATAACCCATCACAGATTAATTGTAGAACTTCTTTTTCCCGGGCTGAAAGCGCAACGTTACATGAGTTCGGGAAAAACGGATGTTTGTTTGGCTGGCGGTTCACCATTTTTCGGTGCATTGCCTTTGATACAAAATCGTTGTAATAAAATCCGTCTTCCGATACGCGTCTGATTGCTTTTTCAACTTCGTCTGGGCTGGTATCTTTTAAAAGATATCCCTGAACTCCTTTTTCGAGCATGTGTATTACAAATCGGTCTTCGTTATACATGGAAACAACGATGATTTTTATGTCTGGAAAACGCTCGAAAGCAAGTTCCGTCGCCTGGATACCGTCCATGACGGGCATTTGCAGATCCATAAAAACAATATCAGGCATATTTCCGGGAAGTTTATCCAGAAGTTCCTGGCCGTTGGCCGCCTCCAAAATAAAATCAAAATCAGGGATATTACTCAGCATGGAAATAAATCCTTTTCTGAATAATTCGTGATCGTCTGCGATGCCTAGTTTCAAGGTTTTCATACTGCTAAATTATCGCTTTTTCACGACGAAATGGATGTAATGGTTCCGGTTTGGTGGCGGAAGTGGGTACTACCGGTATCCGGGCATATGCCTTGCATCCGCCCATAGCAGGTTTTTCGTAAGCGATGGTTCCATCCACAATGGCAAGCCGGCTTTCTATTCCAAGTAAGCCAAGACCCGCCAGTTTGTTTTCCTTAATCATCTCAGGATCAAATCCTATACCGTTATCAGTTACCTGAAGCCCGATAATCGTACTGTTTATCTGCAAGTTAATTTCAATCTGGGAACATTGTGCGTGTTTGATCGAATTGTTGACAAGTTCCTGCATTATGCGATAGATCGTGAGCTCAACCTTAGCGCTCTGCCGGGGAGCGTCTTCTGTATTAGAATGAAAGGAAAGAGTTAAGTTATTATCCTCTTCAAGTTTGCTGATAAATTCTTCGATAGCCGCGGCCAGGCCAAATCTTTCCAGCGTGGTCGGTACCAAGTCGCGTGTAATCCGCCGCACATGGAGGATTGTTTCTTCAAGAAGCGACTGAGATTTTCGCATAATCTGCTCCTCCTTTACCCCGCTGTCAACCGTTAGTTTACTAAGCTGATTTAAGCTAAGTTTCGTCAGAGACAGCATCGTCCCAATATCATCGTGTAAATCCTGTGCAATCCTGCGACGTTCTGTTTCTTCTGAATTTAAGGCAGTATCAAGTAAAAGACGCTGATAGTCTTTTTCAATTTCCCGAAGTTTTTTTTCCTGCGATAGTTGTCGTTTCTGATAGAACATAACGAAGAGGATCACAAAAAATGCCATCATTAACATTGCCATAGTTGCAATTAGTAAAGCCCACTTTAATTCGTCACTTTCGAGCATAATACCGCACAGAAAAGATCCAAGTACCGACACCAAAAAGTATCATTGAGATACTTTCGAAAATATAAGGGATATGCTGTAGAAAACCTATATCGATTTTATTATTCCATTTTTCAGTATAACTCAAAACAGGGGCAATAAAAAGAATGGTAGAATAATACAATAATAAACCTGAACATACCCAAAAGAAAGGAAACGTCAATATGTTAGGGATTTTAAGCGCCTGAATTGTTTGATAAAAAAACAATAATACCCAAAAAAGCATTAAAAGGCTTTCCAGGGTAGTCGCATATAGCACCATACGATGATTATGCAAATCTGAAAGCAATGGATTAACGTGCAAAAAATCCCAAATAAAAAATAATATGAAGAGACCTATGGATACTAATATTCCGGTTTTGAAAATCTTAATATCCATTTTATAATAAAACATACCACTAAAAAGCGCGTAACGTATGGGGACGCCAATGTTGTAGTACAAAATATTATTTACTCTTATGGATGCGTAATGAAACATGACCAGGTCAATACATAATTTTAAAACCAGATAGACGAAAAGCAGCAAAAATGCCGGATCAATAAATGCTCGTCTATACCAGATCACTAGTATGGGTATAATGGTGATAAAAACGGAAATACTTGCGATTGGCTGTCTCTGACAGAATGATAAATAACCCTCAAACATTTACGTTTCAATTAAATCATATTTAGCAATGCGAGGGACACGTCGGCCCGCCTGCCATAGCATCGTCATCAGCAGGCATATCCTTATGTCCCATTCCTTTCGTAATGTCTCTGCCGTTTGCATCAACCGGCACGATCACTAACCTCGAGGTTGGCTTTCCTTTTCCGAACACTGGCTCGTCCCCTTCATGGTCTTCATTCTGTGCGCCATAATATACCCGAAATCCTACACAGTTGTCTCCTAAGGGCTCAATTAATTTGTTAAATGTATTAATACCAAAAAATTCTGCCTTAATATAATTTTCACCACGGGCATGGATCGCCTTTTCCTTTGCCTGGTGTGGCTCCATTAGTGCTTTGGCCGCAAGTGCCGAAATAAGTCTGCCTTCATTACCAGTAAACTTTGCCATAACTTTTTAATAAGGGAAGAATGTGGGATAAATTAATTAGACGTAAAATTAATCCTAACCATTTGCATAACAAGACCGGTCAAATCACCTTAATAATTTTATTCTATAATTTACTGATTAATAGTGAGTTATTGTGATTCATTTAAGTAAAACACGTAATTCTACGTATCAGAATGGGGGTTATTACCACTTGGCAGAACCTGGTTTACGCGCCGTTTAAATCAGGGTAATTCACGCTAAAATACAATAATGGCTTCTTGTAATTTCGTGTCAGCCATGAAAGATATTTCCACAGCGTACGATTAAGGTTAAGGTTAGGCTAGTATAAAAATCCGGAATGAAGATTCATTCCGGATTTTTTGTCTTTTAATTTTTGTACTATCAAAACAATCTTCATCAATGAAGGAATAAACATTGAATAATTTCAAGTTTAAAATTTGTTTAAAGATAATGTTTTGGCGTGGTATTTATTTTGTATTGACTTGTATATCAATATTTTATAGCTTTATTTTATTGAAGAGTATCAGTTCTATTTTTATTAATAAACCTGTATGCTATGAAAAACTATTCTATCAAGTTCTTATGGTTGTTTTGTTTACTGATTTTGTCGGTTTTAAGTAAGCGGGCTTCGGCGCAAAGTATTACCGAAAAGAAAGAGGCTGCTTTTTATTCTGATTTTTATGTGATGCAGGTCAAGCCAATGAAATTTCAATTGACTTATAATTGGCCGGCTACCGACCGGGTACTTATTCGAATCAGTGATGGAAACAGGAATTTGCTGTTTACTGAAAAAGTACTGGTTTATAAAAAATATGAGAAGTTGTTTGACCTGTCCACGTTCATAGATGGTCAATATACCTTTGAGTTATGGGATGGGGAGAAAAAATTTGTTCAGTCCTTCAACATCACCACGGTAACCAAAAGAGAAGCCACTGCAAGAAATATCGCTTTTTTATCGAATTCTGAACTTTGATTTTACATTCACAAGTAATCTTCTTCGCCATTCTCGTCTCCCGATAAAGATTCTGTAACTAACTTTATCAAAAAAGATTCAAGATGAAACCCACAATTACAATCGAGTATTGCCCGAAGTGCGGCTGGTTGTTACGGTCAGCCTGGATGGCGCAGGAACTGTTATCCACTTTTACAGAAGATATACATGCAGTTACATTAGTCCCATCAGAAGTTGCCGGACGGTACACAATCAGGCTGGATGAAGTACTTTTGTGGGACCGCAAACGAGAGGGACATTTTCCTGAGCCCAAAGAGATGAAACAGCGCGTTCGCGACCAAATTGATCCAAACCGGGATTTGGGTCATAATGATCGATAAGCGCGACAAAATCGTATGTTCGGTAAAATTGATCTGTAATTATCTAAAATAATGTGTTAAACCTCCAAGATGTTTTTGAGTCTATAATAAAGATAGATTTAAAGGACATTATGGCATTTCGTTTAAATGGATCGGTTATAATGTCAGCTGTTACAAGTTTAGTAAAAAATTTCATTTTTGCCACAAATCATTATTTATTTTGTAATATACTTTAAATCAATAAGTTATATTGTTTGGTTGTATTTTTCAAATCAAAGAATTTTTATGGGTAAAATTCTGGTATAAATGTTTTTGTTAAGTGTACAATTGAGTTAATACAAAACGCGGAACACATGGAAAGCAAAATAAAAATACCCCGGGAAATGTTGATGCACATTGATTTTACTAATAGCATCAATGGAGGAACGAGTGAGCCGGTCGTGCACCTTGAAAAGGGAACCGACGGCTATCAGGTAACAGTAAAAGCTCCCGGGATTGATTCGGATGATCTGGAACTTGAAATTGTAAAGAATAAAATGCGTTTATATCACCTTTTGCCTATATTTTCACAGGATGGGGAGCGGGAAGAACAGTGGAAAACAATTCATTTCATTAGTACGCTGACAATTCCTGATGGAGTTGACGCGGATAATATTACTGCAAGGTATGACGAAACAAAACGTCAGCTAGTCCTATTTCTTCCATTCAATCACCAACAAGATGACTTTCGTAGAAAAGTGGATATCGAGCGTTGGTAGTCGGAAAGAGAATATAATTGACATTTAGAAGGCCTCACAATTTTACTGTGGGGCTTTTTGTTTGCCAAATAATTCAGACAAAAAATACGTTCTCTAAGCGTGGATAATGATTTTCGTGAATTACCTGTTTCTCAAATGGTTTGAACGTTAAATTTATTGTATCAATCTAATAGTTAATGTTAAGATACGATTAACCTACCATGTCGGGTGAATAATAAATTTGGATATGTGTATATTCGTGTAGAAAATTCCTCCAAATAATTGAATACAACGTTATGAAAAAATCAAACATCTTTGCTTATATCGAACTTTCGAAGTTGGCAGAAGGTCTTCGTATTTCTGATTCTACAGAACATGCAAAAAATCAGCTAAAATCTCAGGCAGCTTATTTCAATATTATAGAACCTAAATATTTTTCGGACGATCTTATGATTGAATGGGAAAATATTCTAGGATATACAAAAAAGCTGGGAGCGAAAGTTAACGAGGAAGGTAGGATTGTTTCTAATGCTGTAACAAATACAATAGAAAATATGTCCGATGCAGAATGTAAGGTTTTGGTGGAACGTGTTAATGCGATTTACGACAAGTTGAAAAAGGAATTCGAATAGATATTCATAGTCTAAGCTTATAAAACAAAACCTATTGCGCTTGGCAATAGGGTTTTGTTTTATATATACAGATCAGTTATCAATTAACGGTGCCGCCATTCCACACATCTTTTCCAGGCTGAACAAAAGCAAGACTTCCGTCTTTGTCTTCTGCCATCAGGATCATACCGTGACTTTCCATTCCCATCATTTTTCGGGGTGCCAGATTGGCCAGGTATAGAACAGTTTTACCAATAATATCTTCCGGTTTGAAATGTTCAGAAATTCCGCTTAAAACGGTACGTTGTTCGCTGCCGATATCCACTTTAAGTTTCAAAAGTTTTTTGCTTTTTGGAACACTTTCGGCTTCAACGATCGTTGCCACACGAATATCCATTTTGGCGAAATCATCAAACTGGATTTCTGCCTTCACCGGTGCTACAACTTTTCCTTCCAGCTCGTTCGCACGTTTGGCATCGTGTAGTTTTTGAACTTGTTTCTCGATCACGTGATCCTCTATTTTTTCAAAAAGCAAACCTGCTTCACTGATCGGCTGGCCGGCCTCTAACAAATCCAGTTTTCCGGCATCAAGCCAGTTTTTGCTCGTTACGCCTAATTGTTTCTGAATTTTTTCAGCTGTAAAAGGAAGAACTGGTTCGGATACAATCGAAAGAGACGCAGAAATCTGTAATGCAATATTCATAATCGTGTTAACCCGCTCCGGATCTGTTTTGATTGCGTGCCAGGGCTGCGTGTCTGCCAGGTATTTATTTCCTAACCGGGCAAGATCCATGATAAAAGTCAACGCTTCCCGGAAACGATAATTTTCCATCGCATCACCTATTTTTGCAGGAAAAGCAGCCAATTCAGCCAGGACAGCCTTATCAATTTCCGTTAATTCTCCCGCAACGGGTACTTTGCTGTCACAGAATTTTTGCGTTAAAACAACCGCACGATTGATGAAATTTCCGAAAATTCCTACCAGTTCGCTGTTGTTACGCGTTTGGAAATCCTTCCAGGTAAATTCGCTATCCTTGGTTTCTGGTGCGCTTGCTGTTAACACATAACGCAAAACATCCTGTTTGTCAGGAAGTTCTTCCAGGTATTCATGCAGCCACACGGCCCAGTTTCTTGAAGTTGAAATTTTGTCACCTTCCAGATTCATAAATTCATTGGCAGGAACGTTATCCGCAAGTACCAGATTTCCTTCGGCAATAATTGTCGCCGGAAAAATAATGCAATGGAAGACGATATTGTCTTTTCCAATAAAATGAACCAGCTTGGTTTCCTCCGCGCCGTCTTCATTTTTTTGCCACCATTTTTTCCAACCCTCGTCTGTTCCGTTTTTCTGGATGAGCCAGTCTTTGGTAGCAGAAATGTATCCGATTGGAGCTTCAAACCATACATAAAGAACTTTTCCTTCTGTATTTGGCACAGGAACCGGAATGCCCCAGTCAAGATCGCGGGTCATTGCGCGTGGCTTCAAACCTTCCTTCAACCAGGACTGGCATTGTCCCAACACATTCGTTTTCCATTCCGGATGGCTATTCACATATTCTTCAACCTGCGGCTGTAAAGTATCTAACGGTAAAAACCAGTTTGTCGTCGGGCGCATCACCGGTTTTGCTCCCGAAAGCATCGAATGCGGCTCAATCAATTCTGTCGGGCTCAAAGCAGATCCGCAGCGTTCACACTGATCGCCATAAGCATTTGGATTGGCGCATACCGGACAGGTACCGACGATATATCGGTCCGCCAAAAACTGCTGAGCCGTTTCATCATAATATTGCTCCGTAGTTTCTTCTATGAAAACACCTTTCTCATACAGATCTTTAAAGATTTCCTGCGAAGTTTCGTGGTGAATTTTCTTACTTGTCCGTGAATAGACGTCAAAAGAAATTCCCAGCTGCTTGAAAGATTCGTCAATCTGCGTATAATATTTATCGACAACCTGCTGAGGCGTAAGTCCTTCTTTTTTTGCGCGGATCGTGATGGGTACGCCGTGTTCATCCGTGCCACTGATAAACGCAACATCTTTTCCGTTTGAGCGGAGATAACGTACGTAAATATCAGCCGGAATGTAACATCCGGCAAGGTGGCCAATATGAATAGGTCCATTGGCATAAATCAATGCCGCCGTGACGGTATAGCGTTTAGGGTCAATAATTGCCATTAATTTTTAACTATAATTTAGTTTATTGTGCAAAGTTACATCTAATTAAAATGTAACAAATTGTTGGAAGTTAATTATCCAGATAACTGAAAATAATGTGGGGTTTGGAAATTTCAATGCTTGTTATATATTTGTACAATTATAAGTAAAACTTTTACTTTTGTAACCTTGGGTCGCATACTTTCCATATTACTTTGCGGGCTTTTGCTCTACAACATGATGGGCTACTCTGTGGTCTATTTGTTGGAGGACAAGTATACCGTAAGTGCTGGAAATAATGATTTTATAGAGAAACAATCTTCCTCAAAAGACATTCTGATTAAAATTCCTGTCTCAATACCTTATCAAACCAGCTGGGATAATGCCGAACAGGCAGAAGGCAAGATAGAACACGAAGGTGAATTTTATCAAATGAAAACAAGGCAGCTGATTAATGACACGATGTATGTTCATTGCGAATTTGATCAGAACGCGCGCGATCGTTTTATGACACTTGCTTCAAATATTAATGATGAAGTGGCAGGTGACAACGCGGATCCTGGTAAAAAAGCACCATCAACACTTTTAAAAAGCTTTCTTAAAGATTACATGTCTTCCGGAAAGAAACATGTTTTCTATGTAATGGAATGGTCTGAGGAAATAATTAATCCTGCCGACCGTTGTCATTCCTTTTTGCTTCAAGCCTTCCTGAGTATCCCATCTCCGCCTCCTGATTTAGTGTAAATTTTTACTTCCTGTTTGAACTATGGAAACTTCACTCTAATGTTTTAGCATCATGGTATTTGTTTGTCTATAATTCATTTGGTTTTGACCGGCAGGAACTTCTCTGAAAATTTTCAACTATTTCAAAACCAGTTGGTTGTCGCTTGTTTTATGGCGAAACTGCGATCAGTCATTTTCAATGATTGAATAAAATTGCTCATACTTAAATGGCGCATATATCCTTACCGAATGAGGAGCTTCCGGGCATTGTCGGACTTTTCTACTTTCGTCCCGAAACTGCTAAACCGCTCAACGCACTTGCTGAGGTGCTGCTCAGAGGCCCGTCTTCTCTGACAAGCGGCGACCGCGAATTAATTGCTTCTTATGTTTCAAATCTGAACAATTGCCATTTCTGCCATACTTCCCACGGTGCCGCGGCAATGGCGCATTTGTCATGTGATGTAGATTTGCTGGATGATATCAAGCAGGATTTTGTCACAATCCCGGTTTCACAAAAATTACGTACACTATTAACGATTGCCGCCAAAGTTCAGAAAAGCGGAAAAAATGTATTGGAAGAGGATGTTCAGGCAGCGCGTGAATCAGGCGCTAATGATGAAGAAATTCATGATACAGTATTGATCGCGGCTGCATTCTGTATGTTCAATCGCTACGTTGATGGCTTGGGAACCTGGGCTCCGAAAGAAAATGAGGCCTATCGCGAAATGGGCGAACGAATGGCTTTTGTAGGTTATAACCGGTTCTGATAAACATCCTGAAAATGCCACATATACCATTACCATCACATTTACCGGGTATTACCGGTTTGCTGGAATTCAGCCAGGACACGGCTGCGCCTATCCGTGAGCTCACCCAGATTTTGCTTCGCGGCGACTCCACGCTCTCACAAGGTGAGCGGGAATTGATCGCAAGCGTAGTTTCCAATGACAATGAATGCACATTTTGCACCACAGCGCATACAGCAGCCGCCGATTTGCTTTTAGGTGAATCGGTCACCTGCGAGATGGTTAAAAAAGATATCGATTCAGCGCCGGTCAGCAGTAAAATGAAGGCACTTTTGAAAATCGCAAAACTCGTCCAGCAAAGTGGAAAAGCAGTGACAGAAGAAGCTGTTTCAATAGCAAAAACGGAAGGGGCAAGTGATCTTGAAATTCACGACACCGTTTTGATCGCTGCGCTTTTTTGCCTTTACAACAGGTATGTAGACGGCCTTGCCAGTGTAACGCCAACAAACCCGGAGTTTTATCAATACCTGGGAGAACGGATCGTAAATCATGGCTATAACCGTCTGCCGCAAGGTTACGATCATTTAAAAAAATAAATTTCTGATATCACAATTGTTCACCCTTCCCTATGAAAAGAAACTTTTACCTGTATATATTATTTACGGTCTTATTCAGTGCTGCGATGGCAAAAGCACAATCTTCCAAAATTTCCGGCCTGGTTCAGGATTCGGAGACAAAGCAGCCACTGGCGGGAGCGTCTGTCGTGGCAAAAGGGAATATTGCCGGAACAATCACAAATGCCGCGGGTAGTTTTGAAATAACAACTTCATCAACAACTTTAATAATTTCGCTCGTTGGCTACGATCGTCAGGAGGTGAAGGTTAATAACAATTCGTTTATCACTATTTCCCTGAAATCATCTGCCGAAGAGTTGGATCAGGTCGTGATATCTGCTTCGCGTGTTGAAGAAAATATTCTGCGCTCGCCGGTAAGTATTGAAAAAATGGATATCCGGGGTATTCAGCAGACACCGTCCGCCAATTTTTATGATGGCTTGGTCAATATCAAGTCTCTGGATATGGTTACCAGCAGCTTGACTTACAAACAAATCAATACCCGCGGATTTAATACAACAGGTAATGGTCGTTTTTTGCAACTTGTTGATGGTGTGGATAATCAGCCTGCTGGTTTGGGTTTCGCCATGGGTAATTTGTTCGGCCCGCATGATCTTGATGTAGAAAGTGTCGAGTTAATTCCGGGAGCTGCCTCTGCGCTCTATGGCCCGGTGGCTTTTAACGGCATGTTGTATACCCGAACAAAAAATCCTTTTGAATATCAGGGATTAAGTGTTCAGACAAAATTTGGTGTAAATCACATCGGAGACGGTACTGGTCTGGGCGCGAAACCGATGTATGATATGGCTGTCCGTTATGCAAAATCTTTTAACAACAGACTGGCTTTTAAAGTAAACGCTTCGTATTTAAAAGGCACTGATTGGTATGCCAATGATTACACGGATATCGATCCGAATACGCCTGTCGAAAACAGAGGCCCAAATAATTCAGGTAAAAATTCATTGAATATTTATGGAGACGAAGTGGCTCAAAGTCTTGTTGGGATTGGCCGCGTCTCCCGAACAGGTTATGAGGAAAAAGATCTTGCCAGTTATGGCGTGTATAGTTTAAAGTTAAATGGCGCGCTTCATTACCGGATAACGGATAAGATCGAAGCGATTTATCAGGGTAATTTCAATCAGGGAACGGCGCAGTACACTGGCAGCAACAGGTTTGTGATCAATGATTTTAAATTGATACAACATCGCCTTGAATTAAAAGGGAGTAATTTTTATGTCAGAGCTTATTCGAACAAAGAATTATCCACAAACTCGTACAACACAAGGGCGCTTGGACAGCAAATTAACAGGACTTGGGTCCGCGATTTAAACGGAGCGACGGTAACGCCGGATAAGGCTGACGCAACGTGGTTTACAAGGTACGCGGCGGCATTCAACGGCACGATCGGCGGTGTGGCAGGAAATGATAATAATGCAGCGAGAGCCTTTGCTGACCAGGGAAGAGTTTTGCCAGGCAGCGCGGAATTTGACGCTGAAAAAGAAAGATTAATCAAAGTTCGGGGACTTTCAGGAGCGGGCATTTTGAGCGAATGCAAATTGGAACATATCGAAGGAATGTACGATTTCAGTTCCCTGCTTAAAGTTTTCAATTTACAGGTTGGCGGGAATTACAGAAAATATTACCTGAATACCGGCGGAACATTATTTGATGATAAAGATAAAAATCTGACCAACGAAGAATACGGAGCTTTTGCTCAGGCTTCAAAATCTTTATTTAAAGATCATTTGAAACTGACTCTGTCCGGTCGTTACGATAAAAATGAAAATTTTGAGGGAAGATTTACGCCACGCGCTTCGGCTGTTTATTCAGTTGGTGATCATAATTTCAGGGCTTCCTATCAAACTGGTTTCCGTAATCCAACGATCAGTGATCAGTATATTAAATTAAATGTCGGGCCGATTATTATTCTCGGAGGTGCGCCATCAAACGCTATCGGCCAAAATGCATATGAAAATTCTTTCACTTCCGCGTCAGTTTCGGCCTTTGGTTCTGCTTTTGGAAAAGAAGTGCAGCAAGGTGTGCCTTTCCCGCAAGCGGTTGCGAATAATAAGGATAAGCTGGTAAAGTCAGATGTTCCTTACATCAAGGCAGAGCAGGTGAAAAGTTATGAGATTGGTTATAAGGGTTTGTTTGGAAAAAAACTGCTGGTAGATGTGAATTATTATCATAGCCAGTACACTGACTTTATTATCAATACGGTTGTTATCCGTCCGAATTCAAATGTCTTGGCCGCTGATGGATCGATTAATCTTGCCGCCGCAGGTGATATTCCTGCCGGAAATATTCAGGCTTTTCAGCTATATACCAATGCTACTGATAAAGTTTCAATTCAGGGAGTAAGTGCAGGTTTGACTTATTCTTTTCCGAAATCATATCGTCTGAATGCTAACTCAACCTGGGCAAGCTTTAATATTCTGGATGCAAATCCAAATAATATCCCTGCATTCAACACGCCGGAGTGGAAGACAAATCTGGTATTCAGCAACCCGAAAGTTACAGAGAATTTAGGTTTCAGCGTCGCCTGGCATTGGCAGGATTCGTTTGATTGGTATGGCAGCTTTACGGAGATGCGTCCGGGCAAAATAAATGCTTACAATTTATTGGATGCGCAGATCAGCTATAAAATTCCTTCGCTGAAAACGATCGTCAAACTTGGTGCAGCAAACCTGACGAATAAATATATCGTGCAGGCATACGGCTCTCCGGCAGTTGGAGGATTGTATTATGTAAGCTTGAATTTTGACCAAATATTCAGATAGGTTTATAAAAATAATTATGGAAACCCTGGAATTGCAAAAGGCAAAAAGTCACGTATTGTCCAGAAACTGGATCGCATTCGGTTTGTGTATGGTGAGCTATATTCTTAGCGGAACGGTATCCACATTGATGTCGGTTTATTTGCCGGTTGCGATTCCTGACCTCTTAAAAAGAAATGTTTCGGAGGCCGAACTGGGGGAAATCGGAGCTTACGTGAACGCGACATTTTTATATGGCTGGATGCTGGGAGGGCTGCTTTTTGGTCTGATTAGTGATAAAATCGGAAGGGTCAAAACACTGGCTCTGGCAACAGCGCTTTCGGGTTTAGGGACTTGTCTTGTTGTGATCGTGCCAGACTGGTATATTTTAATGGGACTAAGATTCCTGACTGGAATGGGTGTTGGCGGGGTATTGCTGGTATCGACAGTTTACATTTCCGAAATATGGGAGAAACGCACGCGTCCGGTAATGCTGGGAATTCTGGCTGTTTCTTTTCCAATCGGCATTGTAGCGACAGGAAGTTTAAACATACTTTTTGCGGAATGGAGACCGGCATTTGGTCTTGGTATTATTCCTATTGTTATTGCTGTTTTGATTTTACTGACGTTAAAAGAATCAACATCATGGCAACTGACCAGGACACAAGTTTCCCAAAAACCGGAAAGTATTTTTGATAAAACAAACAGGCCAAATCTTATCGCAGGATCTGTGATTTTTGGTTCGGTACTTATAGGTCTCTGGGGTATTTTTTCCTGGCTTCCGACCTGGGTTCAAACGTTACTTGCGGCTGGCGAAGATGGTCAGAAACAACGCGGCCTGACCATGGTACTTCTGGGGTTAGGCGGAATAACCGGCGGGATTTTGTCAGGTTTTTTGATCCGGAATTTCGGAAGCAGAAAAATCCTGATGATGACTTTTTCCGGTTGTATCGTTATGTGCGGGATTTTGTTTATTACAAACCATACTTTCAATACGGTCATTTATGGGGAAATAGCGGCACTGGCACTTTTCTTTGGCATCAGCCAGGGTGCTTTGTCAAGCTATATTCCTGAATTATTTCCGGTGGTGATCAGGGCAACGGCGACAGGCTTTTGCTTTAATATCGGCCGCTTTTTTACTGCTACTGCTGTTTTTTTTATCGGTGCGCTGGTTGCAATCCTTGGTGGATTTGGCAATGCATTAATGGTTTTTTCAATACCATTTCTCATCGCTTTGACCGCTGCCTGGTTCAGCAGAGACACGGATACTAATATTAAGAACTTATCATAGGTTAATTAATTCAAGCAAACGGACTTGTCATTTGACGAGTCCGTTTCTCTAAAATTGCAAAACCTTTGTTTATCAAAATTTTACAATGAAAAAATATTTTTACGTCGGCATTATCGGATTAATTCTTTTTGAAATTGCCAAAGTTTATTTCATCATGCCCATGCCGGGAAGTCAGCGGATGAATAGTATTGATCTCGCTTATTTTTTGCATACCTGGCGCTGGACGTTCAGGATTTTATTTATTATACTCATCCTCCTGGGCTCGCCCTCAGTTTTTAAAACAAAGAAAAAGTGGCTGCCGGCTTTGATGATATTATTGGTCGCAGGAGTGGCCTACGCTGCTAATTTTGAAATGGCGGCTGATACCATGTTTTACCAACCGAAAACGCTATTGCTGAAAAATGCGGGAAGTAATAAGGTTGACAAAGACAGACTGGTTATCGGCGTCGAAGAAAATGGAGAGGCAAAAGCATATCCAATTCAGTATATCGGGTATCATCACCAGGTTGAGGTTCAATTAAATGGGAGACCTGTTATTGTTACCTATTGCACGGTTTGCAGAACCGGAAGGGTTTTTGAACCTGTTGTAAATAATCAGCCGGATGTTTTTAGATTGGTCGGAATGGATCATTTCAACGCCATGTTTGAAGACGGGAAAACGCACAGCTGGTGGCGGCAGGCAAATGGCGAAGCAATTGCAGGACCATCAAAAGGGCAAACTTTGCCTGAAATCAACAGCACGCAAACATCTTTGGGCGAATGGCTGAAACTGCATCCAAACAGCCAGATCATGCAGCCGGATCCGGAATTTCAGATGAAGTATGATTCCATGAGCAAGTATGAAAGCGGGAAAGGTAAATCCGCGCTGACGAAGACTGATTCTCTATCCTGGAAAGAAAAATCCTGGGTTGTTGGAATTCAGATGGGAAAAGAAAGTAAAGCTTTTGACTGGAACCGTTTAAAAAAAGAAAGAGTGATTAATAGTGAAGTTGGAAATACGCCGGTTGTTTTGGTTCTGGCTTCGGATGATAAAAGCTTTTTCGCTTTCATCAGGTCTTCTCAACAAGAGAATTTTATAGTAAGAAATGACACAATTATCGGCGCGGAAAACAGATATAATCTGCTTGGTAAAAATGTTACATCTGAATCTTCAAATGATTTAAAACCCATAAACGCCTACCAGGAATTCTGGCATAGCTGGCAGACATTTCACCCTAAAACTGAGAAGTATTAAAACACAAAAGTTATTAGCCATGATTTTAATTCGGTCGCTCATTTTCGGGCGGCCGAAATTTTTGATTCCCATATTAATCTTCAATAAAATGGCGCATATAAAAATTCCGGAAGAAGACCAATTACCTGGGATTCGCGGTCTGATGGCTTTCAGGCCAGAAACCGCCAAACCCTTAAATGACCTCGCTGAGGCTTTGTTGAGAAAAACAGATAACGATCTGTCAAGAGGCGACCGGGAGTTGATCGCTACCTACGTTTCCTATCTAAATGATTGCCTTTTCTGCCAAAGCGTACATGGGGCGGCAGCGCAATGTTACCTGGAAGATGACGGAACGTTGGTAAGGCAGGTTAAAAACAATTTTGTCGAATCAAAGGTTTCTGAAAAAATGAAAAGCCTGTTGTCCATTGCTGCAAGCGTTCAGAAGGGTGGGAAATTTGTCACCCCTGATCAAATTGAAATTGCAAAAAATAACGGCGCAACAGATTCGGAGATACACGACACAGTTTTGATCGCTGCGGCATTTTGTATGTTCAACCGTTACGTGGATGGTTTGGGAACTTGGGCATCGGCTGATCAGGAAAGTTATATTCCAAGAGGAAAGAGGATTGTTGAAGAAGGATATGCGGGTTATGATCCGATGAAGAGTTTGTTGAAATAAACCGTTGGTTAACAACTAAATGAAGGTGAATACTTTAATGGAAAAATTATATTCTTGTTAATATTCAAAGCCTATTATCATCATGTGCTTTATTACAGCGAACTTTGACGATCTACTGTTCGTTCTACATTCATGAAAATCCTTATTACCGGAGCCACAGGTTTAGTTGGAAGTACTGTTGCAAGGCAACTTCTGGCAGAAAATCATACTGTTTTTGCACTTGTTCGTTCAGGTTCCGACAGAAGTCTTCTCAATGATATTGAAAAAAATATCCAATGGATTGAAGGTGATATATTGGATATCAAGTCGTTAGAGGAAGCGATGGATCAGGTTGAGTATGTGGTTCATACCGCCGCCGTTGTCTCCTTTATTCCCAAAGACCGGAAAATGATGTACAAAGTCAATATGGAAGGCACTGCCAATGTTGTCAATGTTTGTCTGAAATACGATATCAAAAAATTTTGTCATGTTAGCAGTATCGCCGCCATCGGACGGCCTGATTCTCGAAAAATTATTGATGGTCAGGACCTGATTATTGACGAGGATCAGCGCTGGGAAGAATCTCCTGAAAATTCTGAATATGCAAAATCTAAATATCTGGCTGAACTCGAAGTTTGGCGTGGTATGGAAGAAGGATTAAATGCAGTCATCGTAAACCCTACATTAATTCTCGGCGAGGGCGACTGGGCGAAAAGCAGTACACAGATTTTTAGATACGTTTATCAGGAAAAACCATTTTACACCGAAGGCATCGCAAACTATGTCGATGTTCAGGACGTGGCAAAAGCGGTCGTTCAGCTGCTTGCGTCGGATATTTCCGGGGAAAGATTTTTGCTGAATGCGGGGAGCATTTCCTATCAATCTTTGTTTAATAGTATTGCGGATGCAATGGGTAAAAAGCGGCCGGCCTTTAAAGTCGGTCCCGGACTGGCGGGTGTGATCTGGCGTGTGGAGGCTGTGCGTACCTGGCTGATGGGGACGAAGCCGCTGATCACGAAAGAGACCGCACAATCGAGTGCAAGAAGATTCCGTTATAACAACGAAAAAATTAAAAAAGCAATCGGGTTTGAGTTTCAGCCTATTGAAAAAACGATCGCTCGGGTGAGTGAAAGTTTGATCGGCAAGATTTGAATAGACCGGATTTATTTTTAACTTTCTTTTATTATAGTTAGTGGTAAATTTACCCTCAACTCTAACCTACTGATCCGTATGATGGAGAAAAACTTCGGGGAAAGAAAAGATTACATGAAAGAAACATTGCTCAGGTTTGAAAGAATGTTGAAAACCAAAGAGTCAGAGTTTTTCGATTTGGATACATACGAGAAAGTAACGGAGTATTATTTGGAAAAAGGGGATTGGGATAAGGCTTATCAGGCCTGCGAGTTAGGTTTGGCAGATTTTCCATATTCGCTTGATTTATTGCTTAACAAAGTACAGCTTCACGCCAATCGCGGCGAGCATGATCTGGCGATGGAGATATTGGAGCGTGCTTCTCTTTTTCATCCCGGCGACGTTGAAATTTCCTTTATGCAGGTGGGCATTGCCAATATGATGGGCGAATATGAAGAAGCGATCACAATTCTGGAAGGACTTTTGAACAGGGTGGAGGACAAGGATGAAATCTATTTTCAAATAGGGCAGACATTTCAGAACTGGGGAAAATATGATGAGGCGATTTTAAATTACAAACTTTCATTACGAAACAACCTGAATAATGAGAGTGCATTATATGAGCTGGCACATTGCCTGGATTTGATTGGTGAGCTTGAAAGTCATCTTGCTTATTATCATGAATTGGTGGATCGTGATCCGTTTTCACAACATGCCTGGTATAACCTCGGAATAGCATTCAGCAAACTTGAACGCTTCGAAGATGCGGTGAATGCTTATGAATATGCAACGCTTGTAAAAGACGATTTTGCGTCTGCTTTTTTTCAACTCGGTAATTCTTACATGAGCCTTGAACAATATGAGCAGGCAAAAATACAATATCTGAGAGCCATAGAACTGGAAGGCAAGCAAACAGAAACCTGTTGTTGTCTGGGGACCTGTTATGAGAAACTTGGTGATTTTGAAACCGCAATAAAATACTATCGTGAGGCTGTAAAACTGGATAGTCAGTGGGACGACGGCTGGTATGGTCTGGGGATATGTTTCAGCGAACTCGGACGCTGGTATGAGGCAGTTGGGTTTTTAAGAAAAGCGATTCAGATCACAGAATTAAATCCTGATTACTGGCTTGCTCTGGCCGAAACTGAATTCCGGGTTGGGAATGTCATTTCAGCATTCGAAGCTTTTGAAAAAGCCGCCGAAATTGAACCTTCAAATCCTGATATCTGGCTAAAATGGTCTTTTGTACTTTTTGAGCAGGGAAATTATGCGCGTGCCTGTGATCTGATACAAGCTGCGATTGACGAAATGCCCGAAGAAGCGGATCTTTATTATCGTATGGCAGTTTATCAGATCCACGCCGGCGATTATCGAGAAGCTTTGGTTAATCTGGAAGTGGCGCTTACCCTTGATTATGATGCCCATTTACAGCTTTTTGACTTTTTTCCTGAATTGGAAAAACAAAAAGCATTGTTCAGAATTATCGAACAGTACCGCGAAAAGTAGTATCGGATTATAAAATATTGACAGTTTCTTGAACCTGCTATCTCAGAACTTCAAGAAACTGTTCTGTTTTAATGTCGACAGCACATTTGAAATGGCCTTGGGGACAAGCCTTGTGACCATGAAGCCCACAGGGACGGCAGGTTAATTTTTCCAAAACTTCAATAAGATGTGAATTGTCAGACAACGGCCCGAAGCCAAATTCCGGAACTGTTGAACAATAAACTGCCGTTACGGAAGCATTGACCGCAGAGCTGATATGCATAGGTGCAGAATCGTTCACAAAATTCATTACCGAAGATTTCATCAAAGCGGCGGATTGCAGGAAGGATAGTTTTCCGCATAAGTTCTGAACCTTTGCTTTGGAAGAAATCTGATTTTGAATACTCTGTGCCAGTTCATCATCGCCTGGTCCGCCGAGGAGAAAAATCTGATATCGATCTGTAATTTGACTGATAAACTTGATCCAACCTTCCGCTGGATATTGTTTCGTAAACCAAACAGAAGCCGGCGCGATACAGATATAAGATTTTGACTGATAATGTTTTACGAAATTGTAGTCATCCGCAGAAGGATATAATCTTGGTTTAAGAAGTTCGCCCGAAATCTCATTTTTTACAAGTTCGAAGTTACGGGTTGTTTCATGGATACCATTTTCAATTTTGTGCGGAAATTTATTAGTAAAAAGAAAAGAAAATGGATTTTTGTCAAAACCAGTGGTCTTTGGAGCCTTTGAAAATGCCGTCAGCATTCCCGTTCCGCCAAACCTTTGTAAATTGATAACCCAGTCATATTCCGATTTTCTTATTTGTTTTAATAACTGGAAAAGGCTTTTGAACTTACCCTCTTTCTTTTTCCAAATCAGTACATTGTTCAAGTAAGGATGATTTTCAAAAAGGCCTTCATTACCTTTTCGAACCAGAAAATCAATTTTTGCGTCCGGTAAACCCTGATGCAGGTTTTCCAATAATGAGGTCGCAAGAATTACATCGCCGATAAAAGCAGTTTGGATAACGAGTATGCGCCTAGGAATCATGTGATTGGAATCAAAAATTATATTTTCAAAATAAAATTAATAAGTAATTGATTTTCAATAAATTATTAATTTTTCAATAAGTCGCTTTTTGACCATTGGCCTAAAAAAAACATCTTTCAAACAAAAGTCTGTAATTTTGCAGACATCACCGAAAATTATTGACAGGTAATTTGTGTTCATAAGGAATGAAGAGAAATAATATGCGTAAACATGTGAATGCCGAAGCTCCCTCATTAGCGCTAACAGAAGAATATAAATTACACACCTTAGCAAACGGAATTCGCATTGCACATAAACAAGTTCCTTACACGCAGATTGCGCACGTAGGAATTATGCTTGATATCGGAAGCCGGGATGAACAGCCTCACCAACAGGGACTGGCTCATTTTTGGGAACACATGGCTTTCAAAGGAACTGAAAAACGTAGTTCATATCATATCATCAACCGTCTTGAAAATGTTGGCGGTGAACTTAATGCGTACACAACCAAGGAAAAAATTTGTTTTCATGCATCTGTTCTGGATGATCATTTTGACAAAACGCTGGATTTATTAGCGGATATTGCGTTTCATTCAGTTTTTCCTGACAAGCAGATTGAGCGGGAACGAAATGTGATTATTGAAGAGATGTCAATGTATAACGACTCTCCGGAAGATGCGATCCAGGATGATTTTGACCAGCTTGTTTTCGCAAATCATGCGTTGGGGAATAATATACTGGGAACCCCCGAAACAGTCAATTCCTTTGGTCGTGAAGAGCTTTTCCAGTTTATAAATGAAAATCTTGATACAGAACAAATTGTTGTTTCTTCGGTAAGCCGTTTGCCATTTTCGAAAGTAGTACGTGTTGCTGAAAAATATCTCGGGAATATTCCTCATAAAAAAACGACAAGAATCCGTCAGGCTCCCGGACTTTATACTCCCATTATTCAGGAAAAGGAACGTTCAATTACGCAGGCCCAATGCGCGATGGGGCAACCGGCATATGCACTTGGAGACGATAAGCGTTTGCCATTTTTTATGCTTGTAAATCTGCTTGGCGGACCCGGCATGAACTCCCGGTTTAATTTATCGCTGCGTGAAAAATATGGTTTCGTTTATTCCATCGAAGCCAATTATACGCCATATCTGGATACCGGATTTTTAGGGATATTTTTCGGGACGGAACAGAAACAGCTGGCCAGAAGTATTTCTTTGATCAATAAAGAGTTAAAAAGAATCCGGGAAATTCCATTGTCGACATCACAGCTGCATCAGACAAAGGTTCAACTGATGGGCCAATTGGCAATGTCGGAGGAAAGCAATATGAGTTTCATGCTGATGATGGCAAAAAGCTTGCTTGATACAGGACGTGTGGATTCTTTGCCTGAAATTTTCACAGAAATCCAGGAAATTACGTCGGAACAATTGCAATCAATCGCCCGGGAAATGTTTAACCCAGAGCATTTTAGCTATCTGACTTTTATTCCTGAGTAAGTTAGATTTTTGGTATAATATTATGGACAGTCATTTGCTTCGGTGAATGACTTTTTTTTGTTTTTTAAATTACGTTTTCAGGCGACTCCGAAGGAGTCTGATATCAGGCATTTCTGTCTCATTACTATAAACAGGATGCTCCAAATGGAGCGGGACATTTGGTGAACGTCACCTGAAATTGAACTGTTATGATCACTGTAATGAATAACCACAGCGTAGTTCCCTGTTTATAGCAAGTACCTAAAACAAAAGCGCTCCTGGCTCCTTAGGAGATTCCTGTTTGTTATTTATCGTACGGAATTTTTGTAAATGATGAAAAAAACTTCCGGATGTATACCATGCATCCGGAAGTCAATGTTTATTTCGCGAAGTAATTGACCAAATTATTTGGCTTTAAGTATTGCTTGTACCTGATCAAAATCTTTGGTCAGAAATAATTTATATAACTCTTCAATTTCAGCCCAGTCGGAGAATTGCGCCTTTACGTTTTCATCCTCGTCTTCATTGAAAATTCCGGTAACCGTCAGATCTTTCTTTGCTTCCAGTATAACCTCGGCATCGCCAACAAATACGCCAACCCAAAATAAGCCTTGTTCATCATCCATTTCGATTGTTTCAGAGATCGCCCAGCTAACGTCTTCCATGTCCACGTCGTCTACGGAATCACCCCATCCTGTCTGCAAATATGTTTGTGGTATTGTCATTAACCAATTATTTTAAGGTTGAAAAAAGTGGGACTTTGAAATAATCTCATCGAATTATTTCAAAGCTGTAATTATTTAAACACTTACCTCAGCCCGGTAATAAAGCGTCGATCCGTTTTCCGGCCGCAGTATATTTTTTGCAGCTTCATGCAAGTCCTCCGATTTCATATTTCGGATAATTTCGGCATCATCATTTGCCCAGTCAACATTTCCCGCGTTGGCTGCAAAAGCAAGGTTCATCGCACGATTCAGAAGCTCAACCTCTGAAAATGCCAGGGTTGCTTCCGTCTGATTTTTAACCTTGGTTACCTCTTCATCTGTGGCACCAGTCGCAACAATTTTACTTAACAGATCCTTTACCGCTTCGTCAGCCTCTTCCAAAGTAACGCCCGGATTAAGATTTCCCCTAATCAAAAGAAGTCCGGGATCCAGCGAAGATGTGGTGCTTGCGCTGATACTGTTAAAAAGCGGTTTGTCTTTCAGCAAAGCCTGATACAGTCGCGATGATTTCCCTCTTCCCAGAATATCACTTAACAAATCTGATGCATAAAACTGATCTTCATAGCGGCCAGGCATATGAAAAACTTTGATCAATGAGTTTAATGGAACAGCTGCGGAAGTTTCCAAATGACGTGCTTCGGTCTGTTTCGGTTCTTTGGGAATATTACGAACGTAAGGGGCCCCGGCAGGAATTCCTGCAAACCACTTTTTCGCTAATTGTTTTATCTGTTCCAGTTTTACCGCACCGGCCACCACCATGACTGCATTATTGGGTCTGTAAAAACGGAAGAAAAAATCCTGAACATCTTCCATCGTGGCACGTTCAATATGTTCGATGTCTTTTCCGATCGTTGCCCAGCGGTATGGATGTTCCTGGTAAGCTAGCGGTCTCAATTTCAACCACATATCACCATAAGGCTGGTTAAGATAACGTTGTTTGAATTCTTCTATGACCACCTTGCGCTGAACTTCCAGCACATTCGGATCAAAAGACAAACTCAACATTCTGTCGGATTCGAGCCAGAAAGCAGTCTCAACATTGTCGGCGGGAAGTGTGATATAATAATTCGTAATATCAGGTGATGTAAACGCATTATTTTCGCCGCCTACGGTCTGGACCGGGATATCATAGTTTGGAATATTTTTTGAGCCACCGAACATTAAATGTTCAAATAGATGCGCAAAACCGGTGCGTTCTTCATCCTCATCCCGCGATCCGACGTTATATAAAATATTAACCGCAGCCATCGGCGTTGAAAAATCTTCATGAACATATATTTTCAGACCGTTGTCTAACGTAAAGTGCTCGTAGCGAATCATAAGTAAGTCAGTAATTAGTAGTTGAGGTTGTCTCCTCAAAATAAACAAAAACAGGAGAAACCTGTACGCAGGTTTTGTGGTTATAAACAAAGCTAATGCTCAGGTGGGATTCCACCAAACCATTTATCCCGTTATCATTGATCGTCATGAAATTTACGTTGCGTTTTATTCTATTAACCATTTTCTTTTTTGTTGCTTCAAAACCCGCAGATGCCCAACTATTAAATGACGCTGCATCGCTTAAATTAATTCAAAAAGGGCTCGACCATATTTACAATTACGAGTATACAGAAGCAAATGTCATTTTAAACCAGGTCGAAAAAAAATACCCCAATCACCCGGTCTCTTATATCCTCGACTCTTTTGTGATGTATTGGCAATATCTGCCGATTAAGGATAATCCAACGAAGTCAAAGGAATATATCGCCAAGCTGAATCAATGTCTTGATGCGATAACGAAGAAATATGGAAAGAACAGTACCGATCCGGAAGCTGTTTTTTATACCATTGTTGCCCGAGGTTATATTGCGATGATGTACAACTACAACGGAGAACTGATGAGCGCGGCAGGGGAAGCAAAAAAAGCTTACAATGCGCTGACCACAGGTTTGAAATTGACTGAAAGAAATCCTGAGTTTTATTTCACCTCCGGGATGTATAATTATTATGTTGAATTGTATCCGGAAGACCACGCGATGGTTAAACCATTGATGATTTTCTTCAAAAACGGAAATAAAGCACTGGGATTAAAACAGATTGATATTGCGACTCGTCATGGCGTCATTACCAGAGCAGAAGCCTGTTTTTATTTGTCACATATTTATATGGAACATGAAACGAACTTCCCAAAAGCGCTGACTTATTCTCAAAAACTGGCTGACTGGTATCCCAAGAATCAGATTTTCAATATGGTCAACACCGAGGCATTGCTGCTTACCGGAAAGTATTACCAGGCGGAGAAAGGAATGAATATGCTGAAAGCGAATACGAGAGGATTTTATCCGATTGCCTACAATACTTTTCAGGGAATCATTTATGAAAAGAGTGCAAAAAATGACAGCGCGGCTCAAAGATCCTACCTTACTGCACTTAAAACGCCACATGACGATCAGTATACCCGTGAATATTATGCGATGTCCTACTCGGGTTTGGCTCGTATTGCTAATCGCGCAGGCAATAAAGCGAAAGCCAGAGAATATTATAAAAAAGCTTTGGAGAAAGCGGAATACAAGTCAATTGTGAAAGAGGCGAAAGAGTTTAAATAATGGTTAATTGTTAATGGTGAATTGTTAATGAGGCGGGCTTGCAAGATCTTTCTGGCAAGCCCGCTTTTATCATATTGATCAACAACTTTTAAGTTATTTTCAAAATTATTATTTTGGAAATAATGACTTATCCAATCCTGGAATGATGGTTAAGGCGTTTTTGTAATAAAGTTTTTTTAATACATCGTCGGAAAGTCCCAAACCATACATACGCCAGAAAGCGTGGTATTTTTTGTGATATGGAAAATATTCGTCTTCCGTTTCAAGCACCCTGAAATAAGTACTGTATTCAGACGGAACCCAGCTGTCTTTTCCAAAAAGAACCTTGTCCTGCCATTTGTCAAAAAACTTTTTTGCTGCTCTCGGCTGGCGTCCTAATTCTGCAATAACCGCACCGATTTCAACGTACATATTTGGCAGGGCGGTCATCAGGCTGTCCAACTTTTTCAGGTTGTTCGGATACCAGCCCATGTGCGCATTTATAAAAATCGTTTTCGGATTATTTTTGAAAATGTAGTGCTGTTCAGCGATCAGTGAGTCAAAAGGAACTGGGTCATTAATTCCACGCCGACGGCCGGGGTGTGTTTTTAATTCCAGCCAACGCTCATTGTAACGGTCCATCGGGTCCCAAAAGGAGGGAACGTCCGCGGTATGAATCAATACCGGGATTTTCAATTCACCGCATTTTTTCCAGATAGGATCAAGTCTTGAATCATTCACCGCAACCCGGTTTCCCTTATCATCTTTAATGCTACTGAAACCGAGATTTTTATAGATTTTAAGTCCTTTGGCACCCATTTTAATATCAGCTTCCAGCTGTTTTACCGCTTTCTCCGTCCAGTCCTTATCGCCAAATCCTTTAAATTGAAGGTTTGTAAAAAGGGCAATACGCTTTGGTTCGTTTTTAGCAATATTTTCTAGCGATCCTTTCAACGTTGCTGTTCCCTCACTCCATTCCTGCGACCAGCCTCTTCCGCTCAGATTTATCATGATGCCCATATTCAAACTGTCCATTTGCGAAACCAGCGCTTTCAGATCCTGAGTCTGCATTTGATACTGATGGTTATGAACATCAATAAAAGGAAACTTTGCCCGTGTGACCTTGTGTTCCTCAACTTTCAAAGTCGAGACCGGATCATATTCTTCAAAACCTAGTGGCTGAGGAATTTCCTGCGCAAAGGTGTTCCGCGGAAAAAGGTTTGAAACACTGACAATCGATAAAGAAAATAGGAGTAAAGGTCTGATGATTTTCATAGTAAACGGTTTCAGGGGGAATTTTACCTTTATTAGAAAAATGTAATGACGCGACGGCTTTTAGGGATCAAAAATATTTATCTAGGCTTACTTTCAGAACGATAAATCAACGCAACACAGTGCGCGGCAATTCCTTCCTCTCTCCCTACAAATCCAATATGCTCAGAAGTGGTGGCTTTTATTGAAATATCATCCTCAGAAATCTGCATTACGCCTGCCAGACAAGCTTTCATTTCAGGAATATGTGGATTCAATTTTGGTCTTTGCAGCACAATCGTAACGTCAACGTTACCAACTTCAAAGCCCTTCTCACGGACCATTTTCAGTACTTTTTTTAATAAAACCTTGCTGTCAACGCCTTTCCACTGTGGATCCGTATCCGAAAAATGATAACCAATGTTCCGCATATTGGCTGCCCCTAGCAAGGCATCACAAAGCACGTGGCACACGATATCTGCGTCAGAGTGGCCTTTTGCGCCGTGGGTATGCGGAATCAAAATGCCGCCCAACCAAAATGGGCGATCTTCAACTAATTGGTGAACATCATAACCTTGTCCGATCCGAAAGGGAAACATGTAAAATTGGATTAATGAATAGTAAATGCAAGTTGGTGATTGAAATTGTGAAAGACAATAGTGAGGTGGAAAACGGATAAATTACTTATATGTCTGAGATAGGCTACTGCTAAATTTTGAAAAGCTGTAACAACGAAAATCCCTGCATCCGGACAGTCGGAATGCAGGGATTTTTTATAGAAAAAATTATCGTTGTGGTACTGAAATTTCGGTTCTTAGTTTTTCAATTTCTTTTTCCAGACTGGCCGATTTAAAATAGTAATACAGACCTGCAATCAGGAATATTTTCGATAATATAAAAACGGCGATAAATGCCGGGCGCCACCACTTGTGAACTTTTATGTAAGTATCGTTTACCTCGACATTTAAATATTCTTCCTTCTTTTGTTCAGTTTTTGGAATGTCGTAATAGGTGTGTTTTCCGGCTTTTTCAATATCAGTTTTCCCGGCACGAAGCTGTATGGTTTCCCTCACAACGGGCGGAGGCGGAACTGCATTTTGAATAAAATATCTATGGGCATTTTTTTCGAATTCCACCACGTAGTCCGCAAATTCTGAGCTGGCCAGGATCTGCTGATTAACTTCATGTTGTTCTTCCTCCGAGGCAAATCCCAAGAGGTAAGACTCCAAAACACCACTTTTTATAAATTCCTGCGTATTCAAAGTTTATATAAATTAAGCGTGAGGAAAGGATTTGAAAAATTCATGAAAAGCTTTTAGCACCTCTGACTTTGAGATCTTTAACTTTTCAGCAACTTCTTCCGGAGAAAATCCCTGACGAAAAGCAAGGTCAAAAATTAACTCTGGGGTTACTTCCTGCTCATTCTGAATTCCATCTGCATTAAAAGAGCCAATCGACATTAATTTTCTCTTTGCCTCTATCGCTTTTGAACGGGCCAGTTTGATGACGCAGGCTGCAAATGTAAAAGGATAACTATTGCACGATTGTAATAGCGGCGAGGAAAATACATTGACCAAAACTTCCTGCGCCAAATTGGGCTGAGGGATAATTTGCAGGATAATTCCATATGCCATAGCGCCATATTTGTCATAAACTTCTAGCGACGTCATCGGTGCTGATTGCTTGGCAACAGACTGATGCCCGGAGTTGTCATTTAAACGTTCTAGTTCGTTCATATAACGCTGATTTTGCGGATAGAGATAGGGGTAAGGTGTTAATCTGATATTGAAATAACGAAGCTCAATCCTTTATTTGGATGAATAACATTACAATAATTGCAGAAATGATTATCAAATATTACAAATATACCAAGGCTAAATTAAAAAGTATCCCGGAAAAATCACTATGGATTATCTCATTTTTTTAATTAAAATTGAGATATGTGCCCAATTTATCTTTAAACGGTGAATTTTTTTTACAAGTATTTCTACGAACTATTTTTTTAAGAAGTTAAATACTTGGTATATCAGGCCGATAATTATTTGGTATTGCGATTTTACTTCGTTGATCATTAACTTTAAGGCATGAAAAAAGAAATTGCAGTCATATTTGATATGGACGGAGTAATCGTTCATACCAATCCTTACCATTCCCTGGCTTTTCGTAAATTTTTTGCAAGCCGGAATCTTGCTCCAACGGACGAGGAGTTTGCTCAGCACATGTTTGGAAAAAGCAACAGTTATATCCTGAGCCATTTTCTCCAAAGAAAGATTGAAGGAGAGGAGCTTAGTTTGTTGGAAGATGAAAAGGAAAGTTTGTTCCGGAAAATTTATGAGCCCCATATTGACCCAATAAAAGGCATCGTTCATTTTATTGAGGATTTATATGCAAATGGTGTAAAACTTGGCGTTGCGACCTCTGCACCGCTCGCCAATCTTGACTTAATTTTAAGCAAAGTGCCACTGCGCGAAAAAATGGGTTCTATTCTGGCAAGTGAAAATGTGAAAAAACACAAACCGGATCCGGAAGTGTATCTTACTTCTTCAAAAAATCTGGCTGTATCTCCTGATCAATGTGTGGTTTTTGAAGATTCATTTTCAGGTATTTCTGCTGGTTTGAATGCCGGAATGAAAGTAGTGGGTGTGCTTACTTCGCATACCAGAGATGAATTGCCGCCGTGCAGTTTTTATATCAAGGATTATTCTGAGCTTTCGTTTAAGAAAATCGCGGAGTTGTTTTAAAATAAAAATGATAATATTTTATCGAACATTACAATGTCGTAGGGTCTGTCACCTGTGCATCAAATGCGCCTGTTAAAACCTGACCGTTTCTTTTGACCTGCAAAAAAATTCGATAACGCCCTTTTTTTGGAAACGAATATGGGAAAGAAATTCTATTGCCGTGTTCCATACCGATCATTGCTCCGCCATCTTGCTTGTACATACCCATTTCAGTCATTAAAGTTTCTTCCCGTTCTATGGTAGACATCGCTTTGAGTTTAGCCAAATAATGGTCAATGCTGTCTTTAAATACAACAGAAGATGGTCTGCCAACGAGTTTTGTCGTATCAGTTAATCTGTTTTTCATGGTCTGTTCCGCTGCCATCGCAAATGTTCCTGTTGGATGCAAATGAATATAAACAGAACCATCGGAACGGAAAACGGCCACGTGTCCCATCATACCCAGATATGGTTCCGGAAAAGTCGGCGTACCGTCCGGGTTGAAAACTTCAAAATTCAATAAATAAGGTTTTCCAGCTTCAAGCGCACGATTCGGTTTCCCTTCCCAAATTGCATAGGAACTATCCTTAAAAACAGTTTTTGTACCTGGTTTTCCACAAATTACAACATTGTCGTCCATTGGAATCTGCCCTGGCGCGTTGATCGGATCCGTGACGACATAAGTATCCTCTTCCGCCGTCTTTTTCAGGACAGAAGTTTTTTCAGCCTGTTCCGGAATATCAACTGTATCAACAATCGTTTCAGCAAAACCAGAATATTGAACAATATCGGCGTAAACCAGGTATTTGCCTTTCGGTAAATTCGGAAGATATGCCTGGAAAGTCGTACTGTCAGTGCGTTCGGGATGGATATGAGCGAAGGCGTCCATTTCAGGCGTGCGAATCAGGAAAGCGTGCATCAGTTTTCCATGGTCAGGGATTAGCGTACTTAACATCGATCCCCTGTTTCTTTTAGTCCAGTCACTCGTATCGATTTTTAGTGTAAATATACGCTGGTTATCCTCTTCTATTATACTTGAACTACCCTGCAAAGGTTTGTACATAAACTCTTTATAATCTTCCGCCCAGCTATTCCACCAACTGCTTCCACCATAAAGTATCAGCGCACAGACAGCCGTGGCAATGCCCATGTTGATCCACCTTTTCCGTTTTTGTTGGGGTGATAAAACTTCTCCGGGACGTAGGAGACCATCGCTCACACTGGCACCAATTGCTGTGATCATTAACAAAAACAGTAGAAGACCAAGAATTGAAAGTCCGATACCCAAACCCTTCGGCATTTCCCGTTGCGCGGTTGATACGGCAACGATGGGAACAATAAACTCGCCTTCTCCCTCTTTTCCGGAAATCTTGATCTGAATGCTTGACGAACCATTTTGCATTAACCAAACTTCTCCCTGAAATTGTCCTGGCTGATTTGGCAAGGATAGAATTTCATCCGCGGAAGGAGCGCCCTGGTCTCCTGAACGAAAATATATTGGGCGTACCAATATTTTTTCCGCTGTTCCTGTCTCTACAAAAACAGTGATTTTAGCCGTTCCGGGAATAACATCCGGCGGTTTCACGTCAATTAATACCTTGTAAGGACCCGCCTGACCCTGCATCAGCACGCCTGAGCTGCCCACATGCGCGAAAGATATCTGGATTGAAACCAGTATCAGGACGATAAAGTATAGTATTTTTTTCATCGTTGAATTTTGTTCATCCAGTTTCCCCATTTCAAGCCAATTCGCGTTGAAACCAGGCAGCATAGCCAGGCAATAGCCAGACCTTTTACAAGTTCAGCCGTTGATTCGAGGCCCCAAGGCGGAAATTTATATCGAAATTCCCAGTCCGGGTTACTTCCAAAATACCAGTAGTGACTGCCGAAAACCCAGTTTCTTGCATAAGGAGATTCCACCAGGAAAGTCCCGAATGGCCATTGTACCACAAAAAAGGTCAGAAGAAAGGCTGTCGCTAAAATCGGGGTTAAAATCCAGTCGTTCAGGTATGCAAATTTATTTCTCAGAATATCAGTGACTATAGCAGGAATTAGCAGCAGCAAAGGAAACTTAAATCCCTGATAATGATCGATATGGTTGATGACCGGACCAAGTTTTGGCTCTGCGGGGAAAAGCGGAATAATCCAGAGGGTCAGCAGCATTAATATAGTATATGTTCCGGTTACAGCTGCAATTGTCCACCTGTTTTTCACAGCTTTGCCAAAAGCCATAAGAAAAATGGGGAAGACGATACCGGCCACAATGTAAAAATCTGATTTATGCGTGTCTCTGTGGCCCATTTCTTCTGAAAGCAAGGTATACCACATCGTCAGTAAAAAACCGGCAGAAAGTGAGAACAGCCAGAAAAGTATTTTATTCCTGACTTTTTTCCTGTCTGGATTATCGCTGAAAAAAAGTTTAGTCTGATTTTTCAGAGAAATTACACTGATCATTGCTCCAAACTGCACGCTGATAATTCCGAGTGCCAGAACGGTATGAGGCGGCGAAAGAATCGTGACGTCGAGTCCGTAGGTGTTGTGCCACCAGTCATCGAACGGAGCAGATGTCAACATCGCAAGCGCACCCCAAACACAGAATAATGCACCCAGAGAACTATAAAAAAATCCCCAGACTTTTACGCTTTTTGCTTTCTCAATAGGTTTTCCGAAAAAGGTAATCCTTAAAATTTCGTATCCGGAAAATAATCCCGACACCACCGCACCTAAATAAATAATTAAATGAGGAGGAGATAACAATCCGTCGCGCCCGATACTCATGTGCCAGCATATGTCCCAGATCAGACCTGTGATGACACAGAACGATGAGAAAACAGTTGCAAAAATATACGGTGGAATTTCTGAGCTTCCAGGATGCAGGGTTATAACCCGGCCTGGTGGCTCAGCTGGCGGATCAATCGTCGTTTCCATGATCAGTATAGGAGGTTAAGGTGTTTCGGATATATGGGAAAAAGTTTTTAAGCCACTGTCAATGATGTACTTAAAAGAAATAGTTAAGATACTACTACTTAATTTAATTCCTGATATTTATCTCAAAAAGGTCGCATTGCTTTGACAAACCTTCCTTTAAAATAGGTAGAAAATAAATTGTCTTCCCGGACACCACGGGATGTTGATGCATGGATGAAAAAAATCTCACCTGGGTTGCGTACATCAGTAACAATTCCCGCATGGGACACATATCCTTCCTTGCCGGCTTCTGGAACAAAAAACAGCCAATCGCCTGCTTTTATTTCTTCGATACTACCAACTTCCGTCCCGAATTCAGATTGCTGCCAGGAAATCCGAGGCACTTTTACGCCAATTTCTGAATAAACAGAACAGATCAGCCCTGAACAATCGATACCATTTTTATCGTTGCCACCTGATCGGTAAGGCGTGCCGGAGTATGTTCTGGCAACTTCAACGACTTGCGGAATTTCTTTTGAAAAGTTGCCAGTTGGACGGGTATATGTGGGTTTGGCAGGAGCGTTTCGTGTTGTTATTGGAGCGGGGCGTCTGCCTGCTGGCGCGGTAGGTCTTCTGTTCGCTGTTGTCGGCGGTTTTCTTTTTTGAGCCGTCGGAGCGGGGCTTTTACGTAAGGTATCGCAGGAAAATAAAACGAAAATGCAAATCGCGGTAATGAAAGAAATGGAAATCTGCTTCTTCATGAATTACTTTTTATTGATTGAACTAAACGGCAAAGCCAGAAATTTTGCTGTCAGGACGTATTATTTAAAAAAAAGTTACATTGGGTTATGTCTTAATCTATACAAATAACGCTACTTCAGATAAAAATTGTAGGATAGATTCAGGAAAAGGTGGTAAGAAATATCTAACCGGTTGACATTCAAATTTTACACATTTTTGGCAATATTAAAAAATGGTGGAAATATTATGTGACTGTGCGCTTTGTAAGTAGTTTTGTCATTGACCAGAATTATTCACTGAATAATTTTTCTGATACCATTATTTATAATCTCAAATCAATTTTGATGAAAATTATTTGTGTTGGCCGTAATTACACGGAGCATATTGAAGAGCTTAATAACGAGCGCCCCGACGCTCCGGTTATTTTCCTCAAACCTGAAACGGCCCAAATCCGTGCAGGAGAGCCATTTTTTTATCCTGATTTTTCAAAAGATATTCACCACGAAGTTGAGTTAGTGGTAAAAATAAACCGGGTTGGCAAAAATATTGAAGAACGTTTCGCACATAAATACTATGACGAAATCGGCGTCGGCATTGATTTTACCGCGCGTGATGTGCAGTCTGAACTGAAAAGCAAAGGATTGCCCTGGGAACTTTCAAAAGCATTTAACGGCTCTGCTCCGGTTTCTGAATTTGTTCCGATCTCCACGTTTGAAGATATCCAGAATATCAATTTTAGCCTCGAAGTGAATGGTGAAACACGTCAGAGCGGAAATTCTTCGATGATGTTGTACCGTATCAATTACCTGATTTCGTTCGTTTCAAAATACTTTATGCTGAAAAAGGGAGATTTGATATTTACGGGTACTCCCAAAGGCGTTGGTCCGGTTCAAATTGGTGATCGCCTGACGGCTTACATAGAAGGTAAAAAACTTTTGGAGTTGGGCGTGAAGTAAGGAAAAAGTTAATTTATCAGAATTATTTTCATGTTTTATAATTATTTGGCAGTCAGACGTTCCGGGTTTTTATTCTTGTTGTTTCTTGGCATTTTTTTTTCTGTCAATGCTCAGAAACAATCCTATCCAAAAGGCTATTATCAGTTTCCAATCCGGCCGGGTTTGTCTAATTCCCTGGCAGGCGGCCTGGGCGATTTACGTACCAATCATTTCCATGCCGGTGTAGATATCCGGACACAGCAGGTGGAAGGTTTGCCGGTATATGCTGCGGCGGAAGGTTATGTGTTCAAAGTCGCTGTGCAGCGGTCAGGATATGGCAACGTAATATATCTACGGCATCCAAACGGTCAGACGACAGTATATGGACATTTGCAAAAGTTCAGCGATTCGCTGGCTGCGTATGTAAGGAATGAGCAATATAAAAAACAGACTTTTGAAATTGATCTATTTCCAGAACCTGGAAAATATGCCTTTCGAAAGGGAGAGTTGATCGCACTTTCAGGAAATACCGGAGGTTCTGCCGGGCCACATTTGCATTTTGAGATTCGTGATTCAAAGGATAATTACCTTAATCCTTTGTTTTTTGGTTTCAACGAAATCAAGGATGTTACACCGCCTAAGTTTGTTAGCCTGGCCATTCGTCCGCTTGATATCAATGGCCGGGTAAATGGCAAATTTGACAGACAGGCTTATACTCCTGTTCGCCAGAAGGACGGCACTTTCATTATTCCTGCAACGATCACCGCATCAGGAATGATTGGTCTGGAATTGATGGCGCATGACATGATGACGGGAACTGGCTTTCGGTATGGTTTGCAGTGTATTGAAATTAAGGTTGATGATAACGAAGTGTTCGCCTACAACATGGAAATTTTTCCAAATGCTGCCACGCGGGATTACAACAATCTCATTGATTATGAAACGGAACAGGAAACAGGTCAGCGTTATTTAAAATGTTATGTCCCCGACGGAAATGTGTTTGATCTTTACAAAACCGGTGCTTACAAAGGCAAACTTTTCATAGCCGACACACTCGTTCATAAAGTCAAAATCAAGGTTTTTGATTCCTATGAAAATTCATCCGTTTTGATGTTTAGTATCAAAGGAGAAACGGAAAGTCAGCCTTTGCCTGTTTACGATACTGAGCTTAAACCCGAGTGGATTCAGACCGAAATTAGCGGAAATACTTTGAAAGTCAGAGCTAAATATTACAGAAGTTCACTTCCACTAGCGACATTTTATGTAGAGGGAAGGCAGGTTAAAAAGATCCCGGATTTATATGAAAATGAGTCTGCGGTTTTTCTTGCTGATTTAAGAGAATATATGCCCGACTCTGTACAAATTGGTAATACAATGGCCAGGACATATCTGCGGGCAAAGATCTCTCCGGGAAGAATTGCAAGTTATAAAGGTAACCGCTGGTCTGTTGATTTTCAGGAGACAAGCCTGTTTGATACGTTATACATAACCGGTCAGCAAAATTACAATGCGCTGACAATTAATGATAAGGGAACACCGCTTCGCGATTATGTATCGATAACTTTCAAGCCGGAAGAAACCCCGACAAATAAGGACCGTAGCAACATTTACAGGTATACAGGTTACAGTTACCGTTTTATTGGCGGCGAATGGAAAGGGGATGAAATTACTTTTAAAACAAAAGAGCTTGGTACTTTCGTGATTCAGAAAGATACCATTCCTCCGAGAGTAAGATTGATCGAACATAGCAAAAACAGGATCCGCGCTTACATTGCGGACGGAATGTCCGGGATTGATCGTTTTAAGGCCTTCATCAACGACGAATGGATTTTAATGAATTACGAAGCAAAGACGGGCGTTATCTGGTCGGAAAAACGCGACAACACGCAACTTTTTGAAGGAGAACTAACGCTTGAAGTGACAGATGGCGCCGGAAATAGTACTATCTTGCAAACTGATATAGTTGAAACGGTGATCGCACCTACAAAACGAAAACGAAAATAATTATGGCACTTCAGACAGGTGATCCAGCTCCGGAAATTTTGGCCAAAGACCAGAGCGGAAATGACGTAAAACTTTCCGATTTCAGAGGCAAAAAAGTAATTCTTTACTTTTACCCAAAAGATGATACTCCCGGCTGTACGGCTCAGGCATGTAACCTTCGTGATAATTACGATTCTCTTTTGAGCAAAGGTTATGTAGTTTTGGGCGTCAGTGTGGACGGAGAAAAATCGCATCAGAAATTCATAAAAAAGTACGAACTTCCTTTTCCGCTACTGGCTGACACGGACCACGCGATTGTAGAGTCTTATGGCGTTTGGGTTGAAAAAAGCATGTATGGCAAAACGTATATGGGGACTGCACGTACAACTTTCGTCATAGATGAAAACGGTATTATTTCAGAGATTATCCAGAAAGTAGATACGAAGAATCATACTGATCAAATTTTGAGTAAAAATGACTAATTAAAAGTCAGCAATTAATCGTTTTTAATACGTAATTCGCATCTCCTTACATGATGCTTATCATGAACGAGATAGCGGAAGTTTAATCCAGCTGTATTACGCTCCAAAAAAAATAATAATCGAGAAATGGAAATTGAACAATTAGAAAAAGTCGCAGCACAAGTTCGCAGGGATATCGTTCGCATGGTACATGGCTGCCAGTCAGGACACCCGGGAGGATCTTTGGGCTGCACAGATTTATTAGTTGCGTTGTATTTTGAACGCATGAAACTGAAAGAAGAAGACGGTAAGCCCGTTTTTGACATGGATGGAAATGGAGAAGACCTTTTCTTTCTTTCGAATGGCCATATCTCTCCGGTGTTGTACAGCGTTTTGGCTCGTAAGGGTTATTTCCCGGTTCCGGAACTGGCAACATTCCGCAAGCTGAATTCCAGACTTCAGGGACACCCGACTCCTCACGAACATCTGGAAGGTATTCGTATCGCGTCAGGTTCATTAGGCCAGGGCATGTCTGTCGCAATTGGTGCGGCACTTTCTAAAAAACTGAACAAAGATGATAGTCTTGTTTACGTCCTGATGGGAGATGGCGAGCAGCAGGAAGGACAGGTTTGGGAAGCGGCTATGTTTGCGCCTCACCACAAAGTTGACAACCTTATTGCAATAATAGATTTGAACGGTCAGCAGATTGACGGTCCGACAGCGAAAGTGATGGATAACCGTGATCTTGGTGCCAAATACGAAGCATTCGGTTGGGAAGTAATGGAAGTGGAAGAAGGAAACGATATGGCTTCTGTTGTAAAAGCGCTTTACGAGGCAAAAAGCAAAGCCGGACACGCAAAACCAATTATGATCCTTCTTCGTACCGGAATGGGTTATGGTGTTGACTTCATGATGGGAAGCCACAAATGGCACGGTGTTGCGCCAAACGACGAACAATTGGCAGCGGCATTGGCGCAGCTGGAAGAGTCGATGGGGGATTATTGAGATCAGAAATTTTGGATGATGACAAGCTTAGATCAATTAGATTTTTCCCGGCAATACACCTATGCAGATTATCTGCAATGGAAATTTCAGGAACGTCTGGAACTGATCAGAGGGTACATTTACAAAATGTCGCCTGCGCCTGCTCGTCGTCATCAGGATATTTCTCGGAATCTGGGAAGGCAAATAGATAAATACCTGCTTGATCTCCCGTATCAGTGGTACTCAGCACCTTTTGATGTCCGTTTACCTCGTCGTAATAAAAATGGAGATAGTGAGATTAGTACGGTGGTGCAACCCGATATCTGTATTGTTTGTGATCTGTCAAAACTTGATGATCGCGGCTGTATCGGAGCTCCGGATGTTATTATTGAAATACTTTCTCCGGGCAATACGAAGAAGGAAATGTTTGATAAATTTCAGGTATATGAAGAAGCTGGGGTGAAAGAATACTGGCTTGTTGAGCCCGCTGATAAGATGGTGTTGGTTTACACTTTGAATGAGCAAGGGCAATATATCGGCAAGCGGCCTTTTACCGAAGGGGAAAAGATGAGTTCTTTTGTGTTTCCAGAATTAGAAGTGGATCTTAGTACTGTTTTTGTTGATTGAAAACTCTGTCTGTGACAGTTACCCAAATAGATAATTAAAATATTATAGACATTATTCATAATGAAAAAATACACCTTCACCGAAAAAAAAGATACCCGTTCGGGCTTTGGCGCCGGAATGCATGAACTTGGTCAGAAGAACCCAAACGTGGTAGCGCTTTGTGCTGACCTTGTTGGCTCTTTGAAACTTGAACCTTTCATCAAAGAAAATCCTGAAAGATTTGTTCAGTGTGGTATTTCTGAGGCAAACATGATCAGTGTTTCTGCTGGTTTGACTATCGGTGGTAAAATTCCTTTTGCAACAACTTTTGCCAACTTCGCTACGGGCCGTGTTTATGACCAGATCCGTCAAAGCGTTGCTTATTCGGGTAAAAATGTAAAAATCTGTGCTTCACACGCAGGTCTTACTTTGGGAGAAGATGGTGCAACCCACCAGATCCTTGAAGATATCGGGATGATGAAAATGCTTCCGGGTATGACCGTGATCAATCCTTGCGATTACAATCAGACAAAAGCGGCTACAATCGCAATCGCGGATTACGAAGGGCCGGTTTATTTGCGTTTCGGTCGTCCGGTTATTCCAATTTTCACTGCGGCAGATCAGGTTTTTGAAATTGGTAAAGCTTGGATGGTAAGTGAAGGAACGGATGTAAGTATCTTCGCAACAGGCCATATGGTTTGGGAAGCGATCCAGGCTGGTGAGCAATTGGAAGCAGAAGGTATCAGTGCTGAAATTATCAATATCCATACAATCAAACCGCTGGATGAAGAAGCGATTCTGAAATCGATTGCAAAAACGCGTTGCGCTGTTTCAGCTGAGGAGCATAACCGTATTGGTGGATTGGGCGATAGCATTGCACAGGTGATCGTTAAAAATGACCTGGTTCCTCAGGAATATGTTGCAGTTGATGATAGTTTCGGAGAAAGCGGAACGCCAGCACAATTGATGGAAAAATATGGTTTGACTGCTGCTGATATTGTTGCAGCGGCAAAACGTGCGATTGCTAAGAAAAAATAATATATCCTTCTGGCAAATTAAAATAGCCATTGGAACCGGAATACCTTTGAGTCTTGTATATAAGTGAGATAACATTCTGCTTATATACAAGACTCGAATTTTATTTGCCCTGGACAAAAAAATAGACTATTATTGATTTTTCTAAAGAAACAAGAACCATCATTGTATTTAGAAAAGGTAAAGATCGTTTTAGATTCAGCCTTTTATCAAACAATCAGACTAGGACTGAGTATAAATGTCTGACGAAGAATTATTAGCATTATTCCAAAATCCCGAAACGCGGAGAAACGCTTTCAACCAACTGGTGCGCAAGTATCAGCAAAAGGTCTATTGGCTGGTTCGTAAAATGGTGGTAGACCATGACGATGCTAATGATATCACACAGGATGTGTTTATCAAAGCATGGACAGCGCTTGAAAATTTTAGAGGTGATTCCAAGTTTTACACCTGGCTTTACCGCATCGCAAGTAATGAATCGATTAACTTTTTAAATAAAAAACGGAAACGGTTTTTTGTGCCAATTTATGATGTTGAAAATGAATTAAGCGAAAAACTTGAAGCCGATCCATTGATCAGTGGAGACGTAATTCAGCTTAAATTACAAAAAGCTCTACTGAAATTGCCTGAGAAACAGCGACTTGTATTTAATTTAAAGTACTACGAAGAGTTGCCATATGAAGAGATATCCGAGATCACGGGCACATCGGTAGGAGCGTTGAAAGCTTCGTATCATTGGGCCGTGAAAAAAATAGAAGACTTTTTAAACGAAACAGATTAAACCATTTGTAAGTCATTAAGTCAAAGATTAGTAAGACAAAGAAACACGCAGTCATGGACAAAAAGCACATACGGTTAGATGATCTAAAAAAGGAAACGCCTTTTGTAGTACCAGATGGCTATTTTGAAAATTTACCCCAAATCATTCAGTCAAGAATTCCTAATGAAGTTGTCCGTGAGTCATTTATTCAATGGAGCTGGCGAAGGTCGGCTGGTTTAGTGGCTGCGATGAGTTTTTTACTGGTGATGGTGTGGATTACTTTTCCTGAACGCCAAGGTTCTTTGGGGCAGGAGCCACTTAGTTCAATCAGTGATGCCTCGATAGTAACATATCTGGAAGATCAGGATATCAGCTATTATGATTTAAGTGAACATCAGGTTGTGCAGAAGGCTTTCGATACAGATTCGACCGTCATGTATTATCTGGATGGACTGGATGAGGATCTTATCCGTGAGCAAATCCTGGAATCAGGTTCAGCCTCCGAACAAATTTGACATTTAATGACCTAACAGAAATGAATCCATTACAAAAAAAGACCAACGTTAAGATATTTAGTTTGATGTTGCTGTGTACGCTTTTCTCATCAGCTTCGGCTTGGGCCCAACGTCCGTCAGGTGAGGAAATGCAGAAAATACAGGATGCTAAAATTGCGATTATAACCAACAGGCTTAACTTATCTCCCGAGCAGGCAACAGGCTTTTGGCCGGTCTATAATGAGTATTCTCAGAAAAGAAAGGATATTCACCGTGCGCAACGCAAAATTATCAATGATAAGAAAGCAGAGGGCAAAACGGATGATCAGGTATTGAATAATTTGAAAGAAGTGCAAGATCTGAAACAAAAAGAGCTGGATCTTGAAAAGGAATATCAAAATAAATTCCTGAAAGTTATTTCCGCGAGCCAGGTAATAGAGTTGTATAAAGCAGAACGGACTTTTAACGATATGCTTATCCAGCGACTGAAACAAAGGAAAGAGCAAAAGCCAAACGAATAAAACTTGTTAAAAAATGATCCCCGCAATCGATGATTCTTTTGCGGGGTTCATTTTTTTAAGAGGTCCCGGACTTAGTGTCCGCCAACTGATGATACGGACTCGATACCTCTGGTTTCCACTGTTATGTTTTTCGCAGGAGCTGCGTGTTTCCTGAATTCCTGAATAATTTCCAGAACGTCGTAGTCTATATTCATCGACTTGGATCCATCAATAATCACCTTTGAGTTTTCCGGAAGATTGTCCAGCGTATGCCCTATACTTCCTTTATTCAGAAATGTTACCTCCTCCGACAAAACAAGCGTGATGACGTCGCCATCTTTGTATTCTTCTTTCTTATAGTGATAAGAATGTTTGTAATTCTTTCTCAGAATGAAGTATATCGCAATGACCATACCAACAGCTATTCCTTTCAACAGGTCAGTACTTAAAATGGCGATAATCGTCACGATAAACGGAATAAACTGCTCTTTTCCTAAATTATACATTCCCCTGTAGAGCTGCAATTTTGACAATTTATAGCCCACAACCAATAGAATCGCTGCCAAAGACGCAAGCGGTATATAATTCAGATAAGTTGGTATAAAAATGGCAGAAAGAAGCAAGATGGAACCATGTGTTACGGTTCCCATTTTTGTCCTGGCCCCTGATTCAATATTTGCAGAACTACGAACAATTACCTGAGTTACCGGCAAGCCGCCCAAAAGACCCGAAATCATATTACCGATTCCCTGCGCTTTCAATTCACGGTTTGTAGGTGTATTCCTTTTATACGGATCAAGCTTATCAGTTGCCTCCACCGAAAGCAGAGTTTCAAGACTAGCTACGATAGCCAGAGTAAATGCCACTGTATAGACATTAACGTTTGTGAATGCACTAAAATCCGGATGTTTGAAAAAGCTAATGAATTCGGAAGCGCTTGATGCCACCGGAAGCTGCACCAGATGTTCTCCACTCAATGCAATCGAAGGGAAAAAATTGATGAACACCAAATTTAAAGCAATTCCAATCAGAACAACGAAAAGAGCACCAGGTAAAAACTTGAAAAGCTCAATTCTTTTTACGAAAGGTTTGTCAAACAGAAGGAGTAGTCCAAGTGAAATGGCCGAAATAATGATGGCGCCTGTACTGCTATAACGGATAGCATTATACACTTCCGTAAAAGTATTTTGTCCATCTTTCTGACTGAAAGCTTCGTCGCCCATAAAGTCCGCATCATAACCGAACGCATGTGGTATTTCCTTTAAAATAAGCGTGATACCAATGGCAGCAAGCATTCCTTTAATGACAGAGGAAGGGAAATAATAACCAATAATCCCCGCGTTTAAAAATCCTGCAATAAGTTGTATGGCGCCGGCTATGACAACGGCAAGTAAAAAGGCTTCAAAACTTCCAAGTGTTTCAATCGCAGTCAAAACGATAACCACGAGTCCGGCAGCAGGGCCAGAAACTCCAAGCGCGGAACCACTTAGAAGTCCGATTACAATGCCGCCAATGACCCCGGAAATTATCCCGGAAAATAAAAGATCAGGTCGTCCGGTTGATGCAAGCGCAACACCCAGACAAAGCGGCAAAGCTACCAGATATACGACCAATCCTGCCGGGAAATCGTATTTAAGGTTTGAAAACAGACTATTCTTATTAGCTGACATAGGGATTGTTCGAAGAATAAAAAACGGTTATTTAAGAGCTTTAAATTATATAACAGCAGTTTCCATCCGATACACATCTTCGATGTCTTCGTTATTCTCGATTGTCAGGCCAAGATCTGTCAGAACGCCATCCTTAACACTATATACAATTCCATGCACCTGAAGTGATTTTCCATTGGCCCAGGCATTTTGGACGATCGACGTTTTTGTTAAGCCATAAACCTGCTCCTGAACATTCAATTCAACCAGGCGGTCGCCTCTTTTACTTGTATCTTCAATAGCGTTCAATTCATCTTTATGCAGACGATATACGTCTTTGATATGACGCAGCCAATTGTCTATCAAACCAACCTGTTTGTGTCCCATTGCCGCATTAACTCCTCCACAGCCATAATGGCCACAAACAATAATGTGTTTCACATTTAAAACATTTACAGCGTAATCCAGAACACTCAACATGCTTATGTCCGTGTGGATGACCATATTGGCAATGTTTCTATGTACGAATATATCTCCCGGGAATGTTCCAGTAATTTCATTTGCCGGAACACGGCTGTCGGAACAACCGATCCATAAAAACTGTGGTGACTGGCCCGCTGCAAGGTTGTCAAAGAATTCAGGGCTGCGTTTTTTTGTTTGCTCCACCCATTTTTTGTTGTTGTCGAAAAGCTGATTATATGAATTCATGATTGTCTAATTAATTATCGTTGAAAAAAACAGCATATAGCTGAAAAAGTAGACCGATGCCGATCCAGAGGAGCAGGCATAAACCTTACTGACATTAAATAATGTCAGTGCACTAATTCGATAAGAAACTTAGACTAATTCGGGTGGGGGAGATAGGAGATTTCTGTAAATCTCATTTTCGAAACCGACGGTGTACGAAAAAGCAGTATTTAGGACAACTGCGGCCGTAGCATGATGTAAAGAAAAATGATCATCAGAAAATAACTGATCGTCAATCATTTTTTCAGCTTCCTCAGTATTTTCGTTATCACAAGTGCCAGAATCGCAAACAACTTGTGCCTTTTCTTTTGCCAACAGAAGGCTTGCAACATCTGTGGCTTTACAGATGAGGAAGGTCGTGAGCAATATTAGACAAAGTGTTTTAAACAAAGCTTTGGAAATAATTATGATTTGTGACAGAAACAGAGTTTTACCGCTAAAACGTTCAGAGGGCTTTATTGGTATACTAAATGAATAGAATTGATATTTTTTACAATAATGGTTTAAATTTTGCAAATAAAAAAGGGAGTTAAAATAACTCCCCTTATATCAAGGCTTATAGCTTTTTTCGTGATTCTCTAACCAGCGGCCAACCAAAAAGGCTGAACCCAACAGAACCACATAAAAAACTATCATTACAATCGTCATGAACATAATAATATCTGATTAAGCGTAATTGAATATGAACAAAATTAAAGAAAAAAAGCAGATGCCTGACCTCGATACATAAAAAATTATAAAACGCCTTTGGTTGAAGGCATAAAATCCAACGCTTTCAGGTCACGGCGAACGGCCATTTTAATTGCTTTGGCGAAACCTTTAAATATGGATTCGATTTTATGATGCTCGTTTTGGCCTTCAACTTTGATATTCAGGTTTGATAACGAAGTATCAGAAAATGATTTAAAAAAGTGGAAAAACATTTCCGTCGGCATTTCACCAATTTTTTCTCTTTTGAATTCTGCATCCCAAACTATCCACGGGCGACCAGAGAAATCAATTGCAACCTGTGCCAAAGCTTCATCCATCGGCAATAAAAATCCGTATCGACTGATACCACGCTTGTCTCCGATAGCAATTCTATAAGCTTCACCCAAAGCCAGTGCTGTATCTTCGATCGTATGATGTTCATCAATATGAAGATCGCCTTCCACATGAATGGTCAGGTCCGCGCCCGAATGTCTTGCCAATTGGTCAAGCATGTGGTCAAAAAATCCTAGTCCTGTATGGATTTCAGATCTTCCGCTTCCGTCAAGGTTCAGTTCAATGCTTATCTGCGTTTCTTTGGTATTTCTTTGCACAGAAGCCGTTCTTGCCGGCAATTTCAGGTGTTCATATATAGCGTCCCAATCCGTCGAAACGAACGAAACTGCCGATTTCATTTCTTGTGAAACGCCGTCCTGCGCTAGCTCCGAACCAATAAATATCGCTTTCGAACCCAAATTTACCGCCAGTTGAACATCCGTAAGCCGATCTCCGATCACGTAACTATTCGCCAGATCATATTCTTCTGAGAAATAAGAAGACAGCATACCAACTCCCGGCTTTCTGGTAGGTAGGTTGTCTTCCGGGAAACTTCTGTCAACATGTACCGCTGTAAACTCGATATTTTCTCCTTTTAACGTTTGAAGCATTTTATTTTGCGCCGGCCAAAAGGTATCTTCAGGAAAAGAACTTGTTCCAAGTCCATCCTGGTTCGTAACCATAACCAGTTCATAATCTGTCTCTTCCGCTATTTTTCGAAGATTGGAAATGGCTTTGGGTAAAAATTCCAGTTTTTCAAGAGAATCAACCTGGAAATCTGTTGGTGGCTCGACGATAATCGTTCCGTCGCGATCAATAAATAATACTTTTTTCATTAAAATAGGATACTATGGCTCAAACGATTTGATACAAATTGGGGTAAAGGAAAAAGGCCGCTGCCTGTTATCCGCCACGAAGTTCGTAAACTAGTGGTTAAATTAAAAGAAACACTAATGTGTTCCCAGAGCAATTTCCGCTTTAATCGAAGCTATCATCAAAAAAATGCTATATTATTTACAACTATTTTTACATTTAGGTGTCATGTACATGAATCATAAAACCACATCATGTTATGCATTTTATCGTCCAGGCTCTATTTTTCTTTATTTTGCTCTTTGTTTTTTCATCTTCTTGTAAGAAGGAAAAAATTGAACCGGACTGTGGGTGTGATGGGTCAGTATACCTAACAATTGAAAACCTACAAGCCAGACATTCAGGCAATGGATATTTCGTTATTAATAAAACAGATACAAATGGAAATTTAACTTATGGATTGGCTTGTGATGTAGATAGTGCCTGGGAGGTCAGCACAGATGAGAAAAAGTGGAATTACATCATTTCGGGAAATATGAAAAACAGATGCCCGAGTAATCTTGATGGCCAGTATGTATTAATGTCTCCGGGAGGTTGGATTCAGATCACATCTATCATTAAGAATAATTGAGTTTAGATATTTGAAAAAGATCCTGTGTTTCAAATCTAATTTACGTTAGTTGATGAAACATAGAATAAAGGGGAAAGGCTGTTTTGCGGAAGTTCTTGTTTTGGATAAGGAGAGCGCAATTCTCCCGGTTGCGTTCCAGATAGCAACCGTATCAAGAATAGAAGGGGGATGTGGGGAAATTGATAAATATGTCGCAATTGAACTCCGGGTTGATATGTGCTGACGTTCCGTATGGGGAGACATGTAAAGTTAAAATATTTCAATTTTTAAAAGAAAAAGTCTTTGTCTCCACAGAATACATTTTATAAGCGTAAACTCATATAAGCGACTTTTATTTATAAAACTGGAATCAAATGCACAATTACCTTTATCTGGTATTGCTTCTTTCGACATTACTGATCGGCACAGCAGGCTGTGAAAAGAAGTCTAAGGAATCAGTTAAAATATCAATTAATATTCCGAAGGCGGCTGGGGATACCATTGTAATTGAAAGAACGAACATGATAAGTTTCGCAGGTGTCGAACTGGCGAAAATCCGGTTGGATAGTGTAGGAAAAGGTTTTGCAGAAGTGGCTATAAAGGAGTCTGTCTTTTGCTATTTTAACAACGGAGAAAACATGGCGGCAGGCTTTTTGATTTCGCCTGGGGATGAGTTTCAGATTGTGTCTGCCGAACCTGGTGCAAAATTCCCCTTACGTTTTGAGGGAGATGGGGCAGCAGTCAACCAGGTTTATTATGAGGCGCTGGAATTGAGGTCCGCTTTTGATAAATGGAATGGTATTTATTCTTTTCAGCTTGCAGGGAATGAATTTTTGAATGCAAAAGATTCATTGGAAAGAAGTTATGGTCAATTATTAGGCAAACTGAAAACCAATCCGGAAGTTGCCAAGGAAAAGTTGGACCTAATGAAGCGTTATTTCGATATGCATGTGATTTTTTACCAATATAATTTCGCTGTCGGAAAAGACTCCGCAGAAATTCCACTTTCGGTTTGGGAAGTAGTCCAAAAGTTTCCGGTTGATACAATAGCGCTAAAGGCCGGTGTGTACGACTACGAATTCATTGGAAGCAATTTTTATCGTGAAAAAATCAGTAATGCTATTTATGATGAAAATAATGAAGTAGACGGCGATACACTGGAAGCTATTTTCCCCCAACTGGCAGATAACAAAATTAAAGCTAGCCACTATCCGAAGTCCATAGAAGATTTTCTCAGGGTAAAAAGTACCAATGTCCAAATCGGGTTGAATGGTCTTACGCCGAACCTGCATAAGCTTGCGGAAGCACTTGAAAAGGAAGTTACATCAAAGGATTATAAAAGTGTGATTCGCGAAGATATTGCCCGCTGGGAAAAAATAGGCCCTGGCCAGCCAGCCCCAAATTTCTCGGGCACTACTCCGGATGGAGAGCAACTGGCGCTGTCGGATTTGCGGGGTAAAGTTGTGTATGTAGATATTTGGGCAACCTGGTGCGGGCCTTGCATAGGCGCGTTTTCAGATTCTAAAAAGATCCAGGCAGAGTTTAAAGGCAACGACGAGATCGTATTCCTGTACGTGTCGGTAGACCGCGATACCCTCGCCTGGAAGAAAATGGTGGCTAGCGGCAAAGTGCCCGCTGGGCTGCATATGCTTAATGGAAACGATAAGCCTGAATCCATTTGGAACCTGTACCACGTCTGGGGCATTCCGCGCTACCTGCTAATAGACGAACGTGGCCGGATGATAGCTGCGCACGCTGCCCACCCGTCTGAAAGCAATGCCACGGATGATCTGAAGAAGGCGTTGGCAGCAAGCAGTTTTGCAAAGAGATAGTGGTACGAGCCGTTGCCTAGCGACAATCACAATTCCGCCTCGCGCAGAGGAGGTAAGTCTTGAAACATAAGTTTAGCATTCTTTAAGTATCAAAGAACGAAATGGATCGACGGTCTTATCTGGACAGTAGCTTTGAGCTGTTGATTCAAAGTACCTAGTCAAGCGACTGTTCTTGTCCGTTTTACCTCTAACCTTCCACCGCAGCTTTGCTGACGTGAAACCCAACAACACCAAATTGAGAGATTCACACCAACTAAATAATACCAATCACCAAGTCTACCTCAAAAAGGTCTCCAAGAAGTTGTACATTTACGTTAAAAATTAATTCATTTTTGCAGAATGTTTACAGGAATTGTTGAAACCATAGGAGAGGTTCTAAAAGTTGAAACGGAAGGCACTAACAAAACCTTCACTTTACGTTCAAGTTTGACTCCTGAATTAAAAATTGATCAGAGCCTGAGCCATAATGGCGTTTGTCTAACGGTTGTGTCAATTAAAGAAGATACTTACCAGGTAACTGCTATTGAAGAGACTTTAAATAAGACAAATCTGGGTCAGTTAAAAGAGGGAAGTAAGGCAAATCTTGAAAGATGTATGTCGGCAAACGGTCGTTTTGACGGACATATAGTCCAGGGCCATGTGGACCAGACTGCCATTTGCAAGCGTGTCGAGGAGCGTGACGGAAGCTGGTTGTTTGATTTTGAATACGATGCTTCGCTGGGTAATATGACGGTGGAAAAGGGATCCATCTGCATCAATGGCGTTAGTTTGACTGTTTTTAATTCGGAGACTAATTCATTCCGGGTTGCCATTATTCCATACACCTATTCTTTTACCAATTTTCACCAATTGCAGGAAGGAGACACCGTTAATCTTGAATTTGATATTCTTGGAAAATATATCAAGAGAATTCTTGGTTCATATACCGTCTAGGATATTTGCATCTTGAAATATTCCTTCTATTTTTACCGTTTTTAGAAAATTACCGCATCATGTTTTTCCATGGCAAAAATTAGCACACAATCCCGCAAGGATCTTTTTATACATATAGGCATTGTAGTATCACTCATACTGGTATTTTTTCTAGGCTTTTTCTTTATTTATTTACCATTCACGACTAATCACGGGGAAGCAATCACCGTTCCTGACCTGCGTAAAAAAAATCTGAGCGAAATTGAAGAATTTCTTGACAGCCGTGACCTTCGTTATGAGGTAGATTCCACTTATGTTGCCAACATTCCGCCTTTGACTGTTATTCAACAATATCCAAAACCGGGCGCAAAAGTTAAGGAGGGAAGAAAGATTTATATCACGGTTGTTGCATTAACAGCTCCGCTTATAAAAATGCCAAAACTCACAGACATGACGCATAGAAGTGCGCAAATGCAGCTGAAAAGTTTAGGTCTTGAAGAAGGAACAATTTCTTATGTGCCGGATATGGCGCAAAATGCGGTTTTGAGACAAATGTATAAGGGCGTTGAAATTTTGCCGGGCCAGCCAATTGCCAAAGGATCGAAAATTGATCTTGAATTAGGAGAAGGTTTGGGATCTGCACAGTTTGAATTGCCTTCTGTTATCGGAATGCCACTGGATGAGGCCAAAGTCCAGATCGTTGGAGCAGGATTGAAAGTTGGCCAGGTTATGGAAATAGCGGCGGAAGAAGGCCAGATTCCCGGTACGGTAGCAAAACAAAATCCTGAGGGAGGCGGCAAAGTTCGAATCGGCGATGTAATTGACCTCTGGGTAATCCCGGCAGGGGCGGAACCAAATGCCACAAATGGAGAAGACACACAACTATAGAACACTATTCGTAAAGACTTTTAAATTTTGTATCATCACATTTTTGATGCTGACCTCGATTCAGTACAATCTTGTGCACGGCCAGTTGAAACTTGTTCCGATCGGAGCAAGTCCTCATGCAGAATCTGCATCGCAGAAATCAGGGAGGATTCAGGCTGTCAATTTGCCTTTTTTTGACGATTTTTCGACGACCGCTTCGTCTCAGCCAGATCCTGCTTTTTGGATGCAGGGAAGCGGTGTTTATATAAACAATACCCTCGCGACAACGCAGCCTTCCGTCAATATGGCAACTTTTGACGGACTGAATGCCAGCGGTGTTCCATACAATTATACAAACCAACTTTCTCAGGGAAATACTGATACTTTAACATCTGTTGCAATTAATCTGGCAGGGCTGGCACCCAGCGATTCTGTCTATTTGAGTTTTTACTGGCTGGCTAAAGGTCTGGGAGAATTTCCTGATGAGAATGACACTTTGCGGCTGGAATTTTTAAATCAGAACAAACAGTGGATCTCAGTTTGGCAAAAAAATGGGATGGTTTATGATTCTTTATTCAAACAGGAATTTATAGCGGTCAATAACCCAGCGTTTCTACACGCCGATTTCCAGTTTCGTTTTCGGGCTTATGGCAGGCTTTCCGGTTTTTATGACACCTGGCATCTGGATTATTTGTATTTGAATAAAGGCAGGTCGATCAATGACCGGTTTATTAAGGATATCGCAGTTCGGAAGCCGCTGACTCCGTTTTTGAAAAAATATACTTCTATGCCGTTGAAGCAATATTGGGTAAATCCAAGGCTGGCAACGGCTGATTCTGTTGGGACTGATATTCTGAATCTCTTCAACAATTTCAATTTCACAACATTTACATTTACAGTAAAGGACGAACTTACCGGTAGACAATTACAGAATTACAATGGTTCTGCCTCCGTTTTTATAGGAGGAAGTCAAACGCAGGTGAAGTCGGTTGCGCTTAATCAAATCGCCGAGGATAATTCTGTAAAGGCATTAAAGTTGCGTTATAAATTCAATCTTATCACCACAGACGATCAAAATCCAGCTATTCCGTCTGTGAATCTGCGGCGAAATGATACGATAAGTGCGCGGGCGGATTTGAGCGATTATTATGCATACGACGATGGAAGTGCAGAATATGGTGTTCGGATTAACCAACGGCTTGCACGTGCAGTTGTCAGATTTTCACTTTCGCAACCGGATACTTTGGCCGGCGTGCGTATGTCGATTGTGCCATTTAATAAGGATATCTCGGGACAGTCATTTACGCTTCAGGTTTGGAGTAATAAAAACGGAAAGCCTGACCAGTTGATTGTACAAAAAGCAGTGGCAGCAAGTTATGCTGCTGAACGTGACAGTTTGATTCAATATGCATTTGACAATCCTGTCGCGGTTGCAGATACCTTTTATGTGGGATGGCTTCAGATAAATGAAGAACCTTTGAGTATAGGATTTGACCGCAATTCTTTATTAGGAAGGAATGAAGTGTTTTTTAATTTGGGTACTGAATGGGTAAAAGATACCGGATTAAAGGGCAGCATCATCTTACGGCCGTATATGGGTGGGAGAGCAGTCGGAGTTGTAACCGGCTCAGAAGAATTTGAAAAAGACGCTTATTTTTTTCCAAATCCTAACAGAGGTGTTTTGAACTGGAAAAACAAACAGATAAAAAAAATAGAGATTTTTTCAATCGTCGGATCTTTGGTCAGCGTTTTACATCCTGAAAGTGGGACCTTGTCTGCGACAGTGAATGATCTGCCAGACGGAATGTATTTAATAAAAGCATCCGATGGGAAACGATCTTTTGTGCAAAAAATGTTGATAGTAAAATAGATTTAAGCAATATCATAACGCAATAAATATGGATATCACAGTAGAGGAATTGAAAGAACGTCTGGATAAAGGTGAAGAACTGAATTTTTACGACGTACGTGAAGAACACGAATTTGAAGAAGATAATCTTGGCGCCATTTTGATTCCTCTGGCCGAATTGCCGGATCACGTGGCGGAACTTGAACCCCTGAAAGATTCTGAAATAATCATCCATTGCCGTTCCGGCGCCAGAAGTGGTAAGGCTGCTAAATTTCTGGAATCACAAGGTTTCACAAATGTTCGTAACGTCTTAGGTGGAATTCTTGCTTACAGGGAATTGGAAGAAGAGGCATAATACATCGAAATTAAGTCGAACCGGGTTAATCTGATTTCTCAAAAAATCTAGATTAACCCGGTTTCTGTTTGTACAAAGTTTAATAGTTCGTTAAACTGATTGGGCTGAAACCATTTGAAATTTCCCTGATGTCTGAACCAGGTCAGTTGTCTTTTTGCATATCTCCTGGAATTTTGTTTCAATCGACGAACCATTTCTTTTTCGTCATATAACCCATCCAGATAGCCATACACTTCTTTATAACCGACAGTTTGCAGAGCATGGCAATCCCGAAACTGTATTACACTTTTAGCTTCTTCGACCAAACCTTCCTTTAACATATTATCCATTCTCAAATCTATCCTGTCATACAGTTCTTTTCTATCCCTATCCAGGGCAATCAAAATTTGTTTGAACGGGCGTTGCTGGATATTTTTTTGCTGATACTGAGATATGGGAACTCCTGTCGTTTTAAATACTTCCAGGGCTCTGACCACACGCTGCGGATTATGAATTTCTTTTGTTTCGGCAAAAGCAGGATCAATGACTCTGATTTCTTCCTGTAAAACTTCGAGGCCTTCATTTATTAAACGAGCTGTCAAAGTCTCACGTAAACCTTCCAAAGGCGCAGGCAGGACATCTAATCCTTCACAAACAGCTTTGATATATAAGCCTGAGCCACCTGTCATGACCACACAATCATGATGACTGAATAGCTCATCAAGTTTTCCAAGTGCATCCCGTTCGAAGTCACCGGCGCTGTATGTTTCCGTAATGGAATGGGAATTGATAAAATGATGTGGTACAGCTGCTAACTCAGCCGCATTTGGCTTGGCGGTCCCTATGGATAATTCTCGAAATATTTGTCTTGAATCAGCCGAAATAATTTCAGTGCCTAGTGCCCCGGCGAGCTTAATAGAAAGTTCGGTTTTCCCTACTGCCGTTGGTCCGGCAATGGTAATGAGGTATTTTGCCTGGCTGTTTGGCATTCTGGACTTTTTATGTGATTTTAGTAAACACAAAAATACACATCATGGAAATGAGCACACTACTTTTTTTTATTTTATCTGTTACACTGGGAGGAAGCCTCGGGGCAGGAGCCTATTATTTTTGGTCCCGAAAATATTTGGCAAACTCTGAGCCGCAAAAAGAAGCAATTGTTTTATTAGAAAGAATAGAGAAAGTTTTCAAAGTTGTGATGGCAGAAGGATACTTCACGGAAATTTATAATTATCAGCACGACAAAAATATCTGGAATTTGATAAAGGATAAGAAGAAAGCATTGATCATAGCAAAAGCGAAAGTTCTGGTTGGATATGATTTTGGAAAGCTTCGTTACCATATTGAAGGAAGTGAAAAGAAAATGATCATCGACTTTTTCCCGGAACCGGAAATTCTTTCTATGGATACCGATTATAAATTTTACGACATTGAGCAGGGATGGCTGAATAGATTTCAGAGCGATGACTATACTTCCATACTGAACGAAGCCAAACAAACGATGAACGAGAAAGCATTGCAAAGTGACCTTCCCCGAATCGCAACAAATCAGGTTCAATTGATGATGTTTCAGCTTGCTGCGACGATGAACTGGAAAATTGATATGCAGTTGCCGGAAGCCAATAAAGACCTTCTGGATGAATACACGGCCTACAAACCAATTGATGCCGGGATAGATTCGCTAAATAAAAAATTAGATTGAAATTGATGATCCTGCAAAATAATACTTGTCAGTTTCATCACTTTGATCATTTCCAGCGTATACTTAATTGAATTCTCTCATATTCTTAATAACTATTACTCATTCTTAAACTTTTACTTTTATGTACAAAAAATTATTATTGGTTGTATGCGTATGCTTTATGGCATTTTTGGCAGGTTGTAAAGGGGACGATGGCGCAGTTGGGCCGCAGGGTGAGAAAGGTGAAACTGGCGCGACTGGGCCCGCAGGGCCGGCAGGTAGTGGTGGAGCAGGGGCATCCGCAATTGTACTTACAACCGGTGCTGTGTCGGGAACGGGAACGCAGGGCGATTTGTCATTTGTAATTGATGATCAGCTTGATGCGGAAGCTGAAGCTTTCTACGACAGTAGCGTTGTGGTAATGGTTTATGGTAAATCTTTGGGTGTCTGGTGGCCTTTACCGGGAATCGTTCAATTTACAGGTGATGCTGTAAGCAATTTTACCTTCGTTCATGGGGTTGATCAGGCAACTTTTTTCCTGGATATCTTAACTACGGGTTGGTCTGAGGATACAGATACAGCGCCTACGAGAAATTTCGATGATATTAGAATTGTTTTGGTTCCTGCTTCGAGTGGAGCAAGACTTTCGGCTGATGTGAATTGGAAAAGTTACGAAGAGACAATTTCAGCGTTGGGGTTGAATGCCAGTCTTGCTAAAAAGGCTATCCCATATAGGAAGAAATAGATTTATCGAAAGACATTATTGACAGAATCCCGATCTCAACAATCGGGATTTTTGCTTTTGAATTAGTTAAGCTAGATGTTTAGTATTTAGCAATTCCGATAAATTCATTGAGTTTTCAAGACAAACTCTCGCCGAGATAATTCAACGACTATAATAAGAAATTTACAGTTCCTTTATAACAAAAACGGAGATACCAATCTGGCATCTCCGTTCGTGTTATAAAGAAATCTGGAATTAATATTCCCAAAGCCCGTGTTCAAGTTCCATCAACTCCTGTTCGTAGTTAAGAGACTTTATAAGTGCTTCTTTATCTCCTTTGTAAATGTCAATAAATGATTTGTCAGCTGCATTGGAGTATTTTGTAATACGTCCGTAAAACAAACGCAAATCGAAAGCATCTGCAAGGTTTTTATTCTGAGCAGTGTTCTTATTGTTATACCAGATGTATTTTTTAGGATCACTTCTAAATAGACGCTCTACATCTTTATAACGGAATGAAGCAATTGGTAATTCAAGACCTGTTGCAGCGTTCATATCTGAAGGAATCAGAAGTGTGATTGCCTGGATATCCATGTACAAACGAGAGCGTTTTTTGTCAAAAGTCCAATCTTCCTTCACTTCCATCAAATTGATCTGATCAGGAAAAAATTCTTCTTCAATCGCCATCGTAGCAGCTATCTGGAAAGTATCAACTGGTGCAGTTGCAACAACCGGTGGTTCTTCTTTTATCGCCTTACCTTTTGTTCCTTTTTTCTTCGGTTTAGGTGCTCCCCATCCGTCATCTTCGACAGCTGCTTTTTTAGTTGGTGCTCCCCATCCGTCATCAGCCGCTGCTGTTTTTTCGGTAGTTTTAGTGTCTACTTTTGGCTTATCATCCCATCCACTGGCATCCGTCGAAGGTTTTCCAAAACCTGCTGCAATTTCTTCGGCAGACAAACCCGCTGTCTGATTTGGAATAAGCAGTTTTTTATGAATCAGATCACTGGATAATTTAGTAGTACAAGAGTCGTTTGTATAGGCATCGATAAGACCTGCTTTCGCTGCCTCTAAAAGATATCTTGTAATCTCATTATTTTTTGAGAACATGGATGAATTTTGTTTCTCTTTAAGATCCACTCTTCTCCATAACGTTCTCTTCATCATTACATCACCATCACTGATTGGATGTGATGAAAACTGATTAGCGGTAGAGTCTTCCTTCTCCTGTGCAAATACCATGGAAGATCCCATCGTAAGGGATAATATTGTCCATGCAATTGTTTTTCCGTTCATTCTTCTCATTGCTTATATTTTATCTTATCCAATCAGCAATTTGTATGTTATTAATTAAGCGGTACGGATCTGATTATCTGACCCATTTCAACTTCGCTCACATTACCCTTGAAATTCTGACGTTCTACTCTTAAAACTTCAATCACATAACGATCACCAGGTTCAGCTTGTTGTGCAAGTGACGAAATTGAACCTCCACCACCAAGACTTATTGGATTTCCAATGCGTCTTGATCCTCTTGCTAATGAAACTTGAATAGAAGAGACACGGAAACGAGCGTCTTCCGGAGAGAAAGTTTTAAAGCTTTCGTCAGCGATCGCTACAACCTGGATGCTACGTGCAGCACTTGCAGCTATTCCACGACGTTCGTCCAAAGCTGCTCCATTTACACGAATTTCAAGTGTTGGTTTTGGAACAAGTCTTACACGAAACGGCTCAGTTCCAAGAACATTTCCCTGGTTACTAACTGTCAGGTTAAGTTGAGCTCTGTTTGGTACAATCGTAAATTTACCTTTTTGTCCGCTGTTAATAATTTCTCCACCATCGGTTGAGAAACTCGGAGCCCAAAGAGCACCTAATGCAGGACTTTGAATACTTAACTTGTTAGCACAACCTAAATACAAAGGAGGTAGAGTTCCTGTCTCAATTTGATAAGTAGGTTTTACTACAAAATATTCTTGTCTCAAATTGACAGTAGTGTCACGTCCTGATGGGGTAGGAAAAGAGATCGATCCGGATAATTCACGGCGAGCAATACCTTCAGCATTGTATCCACCGCCCTGTGCTGTGAACTCAATTTTACCAACACCATTTTCAACTTTCACACCTCCACCATTCAAACTCATACGAGGCGTTATACCGCTAGCCGAAGCAGCGATAAACATATCCCCTTTGAATTTAGTACCGGCAACAACTGTTTTTGCATCAGCACTGATCATAGCAAGAATTCTGTCAAACTTAATATCAGCTGCACCAACTTTGCTGGCCAGATAACTCAAAACTTCACTTTCCATTCTTCGAATGTCTGTTTGCTTCTGGCTTAATACAGCAAGGGCAGCAGCGACAGGAGTTTGTGCAAAATTTAACTCAGCAAAGTCTTTGTTCTTCTGATCAACACTTGTCTTAGTAATCGGATCGTCCTTGCCATCCAAAGCAAGTGATTGGAATTTTGTCGGCGATAACTGGCTCAGCTGACCTGTGAAGGTATCGAGGCTCTGCTTTAATTTATAAGCCTTACCGTTTTTCTGTCCACCGATCATCAACTCCGCAACTTTTCCTTCTTCCTCTGGATTCTTGATTCCGCCTTGCTCATTTAATCCTCCACCAGCATTGGTGATAATTTCCTGTTTAAGACTGTTTATTTCATTAATAATATTAGCCGAGTTCTTCCGTACCTCATCAGCTTGTTTCATCACAGCAACGTCAGCTCCACGATTTCCTGCTTTTTCAACAGCTGCCTTAATTTTAAGTACGGTTTCCTGGTTTATTTTATTGGCTGCTCCGGAAGAAAGTTCCAAAGAATTGTTCAGTAGCATGAATTTTTCTATAATGGCTGAACTTACCTGCAACGCGAGCATTGCCGTAAGCACCAGATACATCATTCCAATCATCTTCTGACGGGGTGTTTCTTTTCCACCTGCCATATTGTTCAGTAATCAGTTATCAGTGATTAAATAGTTAAGATAACAAACAAGAAGTGCCTTTAAGGGTTTACAACTCAGTTTGCCTGGATGAAATTATGCGTTTCCGCGCATTGCAGTCAACATGTTACCATAGATTCCGTTCAGCGACGAGATATTTGTAGTCAGTTTTGACATCTCATTTTTAAACACTTGTGATTCTTTGGTAGCATCAGCCATATTTTCCATAGCAGCAGTAAGGTTGCCATAGAACGCATTCATCGCTTTCAGATGTTTTGTTGTGTCCTGAAGTTCAAGTTCATAAACAGCATTTAAAGCACCCATGTTTTTTGTGATCTGCTGAAACTGGTCTCGATATGCCTGCGCATCTTTCGTAGCATCAGCCATAGATGACATCGCTGTAATTGCAACACCGTAAGACTTGTTCATATCATTCATAGCAAGAGAAGCCGATTTTACGTTTTTAGCGTAATCATTTGTGGCTACTGTTGCGTCAGTCAAATCTGTAATCTTGCCGACAGTGTCTGAAAGGTTTCTGAATCCTTTACCAAGGCTGTCAAATACATCAGGAGAGATCTTCGCATTATCAAGCATGTTATCCAATTTAGCAGTGATGCCGCTTCCTGTTGCAGTAGTTCCGCGTGTGATCGCCGGACCATTGTAATCATCAGAAAGTTCAGGATATACACGTGTCCAATCAGGATCTGGATTAGTAGATTGAGTTAGTGTTTGTAGTGCGTATAATAAAAAGATACCAACTTCTGTTCCCAAACCCAGCGTAAGCATTTCACTACCTCCATCCCAGTGTTGGATTTTAAATAAAGCTCCTAAAATAACAACTGCAGCACCCGCGCTGTATATTGTTGGTACTAGTTTATCCCATAAAAAACTAGATCCGTTACTCTTAGCCATACGAATTGAAATCGGTTATAGTGAATAGTGATTATTAAAAATTGTTGTATTATTAAAACGATGACGCAAAGAAAACACAGCGATACAAAGCTGCAATTTCTTTGCGTAAGATCTTCTAGCGACGTGCACGTCCACCAGCACGGCCATTTACATTATCCATAACACAACGGAAGCCGATAAATGCTCTGCGTTCTGTTTCGTACTCAAATGTACGTGTACCTGTCTGTAAGAAGTATGCAACATCTTTCCATGACCCTCCTTTAACTACTTTCCGAGGCTCGTCCGGATTATCATATCTTGGGTTCATATCCCAAACAATTGCAGTTGCATTATCAGTAAAAGCATCAAGCGTCCATTCCGCCACGTTTCCGGCCATGTTATACAAGCCAAAGTCGTTTGGGTTATATGCATTTGCAGGACCAGTGTAAGGATATCCATCGGCGTCATAATTTCCACGCTGTGGTTTAAAGTTTGCCAAAAAGCAACCTTTTGTGTTCATTGTGTATGGATTACCCCATGGATATTTCGCTACTGCACGACCACCACGCGCTGCCCATTCCCATTCAGCCTCGCTAGGAAGACGGAAACCTGTAGAGTTAAACATTCCTTCTTTATTCTGGAAGTCGTGGTAAAGGTTTGTACGCCATTTAGCGAAGTATTGCGCTCCTAACCAACTCACGCCTACAACAGGGTAAGTATCGAAGCCTGGGTGCTGATAGTAATATTCTACAAATGGATCTCCGTTAGAATAGGCAAAATCTTTTTTCCATGCAGTCGTATCGGGATAATACTTAGTCATTATTTCTTCTTCCCCCAAAACGGATACGGAGTCAACAAGAAGTGCGTTAACGAATTGACGATATTCATTGTTTGTGATCTCGGTATCGTCCATAAAGAAAGAACTGATAGTCACGCGTCTGTTCATATTATTCATGGACGCAGCCATATCTTCATCCGCCTGCCCCATTGTGAAAGAACCCGAAGGGATCATCACCATTCCGGCAGGTGTTGTTTGTTTAAAGCCTTTGCGCGCGGTCGCCGTAATTTCCCCGTTCGAAATACCGACGTCTTCTTTTCCTCCCTTGCCAAATTTATTTTTGATAAACCCGCAACTTTGCATCAGCATAAGAGCAGCTATCAAAAGCAAACTTTTGACTCCATCCCGATAGATCACTTTAACATTCATAGTGGTTTTGATATTTGAAAGAATAAATGTTAGCCTAAAAACGTCAATCGATTAATATATAGTATACTTAAAATAAAAACAAAAGTAACGGGCATTCCAAATGAATTCATGAAGGCTAAGCGCTTTCAGTAGATTTGAGATACATCATTCGTTTTATTCGACTTAACGTAAGAATGCTGGTTGTTGGTATAACACTCTAAAATTTTACAAATATAAATCAAAGTTTTGCAAACTGAACGACATGTATCCAACCGTATTTTTAAAAAAATGATAAATTAAAACGCGATTCCGCCGTGAAATTGCAATGTTTTGCTTTTTGATTGGATATTATTTTGATCACCTCACGGGTGTAAAATTCATAGCCCGGACTAAAATCTGAAACGAGGAGTTCTGATAATGGTTTTCTTTCCAAATTGCGGAGAAGGAAGTGCGTAAGATAACATTACTTCAAAAGAAGATGGAGATTTTATTTTATTTCCACCAATGACCATATCATATGCACCCGATAAACGTAAAGATTGGTCAGCTAATAGATAAATACCTCCCATTAAAATGAAGTAGGTATCCTGCTGCCTGTAAGTTGCACCCGCCCAATACCTTTTGTTAAATGTTACGGTTGCCCCACCTTCGACAGAAACCGTAGTAATATCTGACTTGACCAAAACAATAGGTTGAACGTCCAATAAGTACCCGACCTCAATATTTACACCTGCGTTCAAATAAACTGTTTTCGGTAATGGATTTGTCGCGTTTTCTGAGCCAAGTTGGTACTTTGGCTCCAATAGATGGTTTAAAGAAGCACCAACGTAAAAGGCGTCACTGACATAACGGGCACCCACTGCAAAGTCGGGATTCATTTCAGAAACGGTACCTGTTTGAATTAACGGATCATCTGGATCACGAGCTCGTAATTTTCCATAATCAAGTGACTGGCGGAAAAGACCCGCACTAGCGCCGATATGCAGATTTCCACCGGCAAGTGGAAAGTGATACGAAGCGGAAAGTTTGAAATCCTGATCGTTTCTTGGACCACTTTTGTCATTCAGCGCATAAAATCCTATACCGAAGTTTTTAATCGGCATGCTGTATGAAAACATTTGCGTTGAGAGAGCTCCGCCATCATCTTCATTAGTAGCCTGATAGCCTGCGTATTGAGAGCGGTGGGTAAGACTGAATTTGGTGAGCCCGTCAGAACCAGCGGCCGCAGGATTAAGATAAAGCTGATTCAACGAAAATAAACTGAACTGGGCATCTTTTTGAGCAAATGCACCAGGAGATATAAGTAATATTATACCTACTAAACAGCACCATTGTATGTTACGGTAGATAAACGTTAAGGTCATGCGTATAGATTTTATTTATAAGAACACTTGAGTACTTCAGAGGTTTATTTCAATAACGCATATTCACGAAAAAAATTGACATAATAATAAAAAAGGCCGGGAAATTTTCCCGGCCTTTTTTTGGAGTAAAATGTGTTAGATGTTATTCGCTTTACGAATGTATAATTCCAGAGCTCCGGTCATTGATGGAGCGTTAGGCAAAGGCGCTTGAATATCAAGAATTAAACCTGCGTCTTCTACAGCTTTCGCAGTTGTGGGGCCGAAAGCAGCGATACGGGTTACGTTCTGTTTGAAATCCGGGAAGTTATCCAATAAGGACTTAATTCCCGAAGGACTAAAAAATGCAATAATATCGTAATAAACGTCTTCCAGGTCAGAAAGATCTGAAGAAGCTGTATGATACATAGTAGCTTCGGTGAATTGAAACTCTTCTATATCAGCAAATTCCGGTATTTCATTTTTACGCACATCAGAGCAAGGGTACAAGAATTTTTCTTTCTTGTGTTTACGGATCAGCTCAATGAGCTCAACCGCTGTTTTCGTACCTGCAAAGATCTTACGTTTTCTGATTACGATATACTTCTGCAGATAGTTCGCTGTCTGTTCTGATATACAGAAATATTTCATCGTGGCAGGAACTTCTAAGCGTCCCTCAGCACAGATTCTGAAGAAATGGTCAATCGCATTACGGCTTGTGAAGATCACTGCCGTATGATCCAGGATGTTAATCTTTTGCTTCCGGAAATCCTTATAAGAGATTCCGTCAATCTGGATAAATGGCCGAAAATCCACTTTTATACCATACTTCTTAGCTATCTCAAAATAGGGTGAATTTTCGTCGGCCGGCCTTGATTGGCTTACCAGAATACTGGTAACCTTTTTGAGCCGATCCTGATCAAATTTGATGGTCTCACTCATGTATAATTCTCATTAGTTTAATTTCAAAATGATCCCTGAAACTTACATAGCGAACTTTATGCCGATAATCAACGGGATTATTTCGATGACGCAAAGGTACGAAAATAAATAGAGATTTATAAATGATGTTGGCGGCTTAGTAACTATATATAATGTAATGAATCGAATTCCGTAAAAAATCAGGAAGGGCAATAGTATATACGGCCGTAGTGGAATGAGCCATCTTGCATTGTCTATGCTTAGCATAAAAACAAGAAGAAACAGCGCAACATAAAAGTAGTATGAAGATTGTATTATTTTTAGGAACAGGGTATCTACAAGTTTATCGAGGTTAAGCATTTCCCCCACTAAAACCATAAAGATAAACTTGCCGTAAGTCAGTAAAAAAAAGATCAGTGAAAGCATTAAAAAATCTCCCAGATATTGGATTGTGTTCGTTTCTTCTGACAGAATTGTGGAAACCGAAAAGAGATTTACTTTATTATGCGAAAAAAACATCAGCACAAAACTCATCAGCATAGATACTGTTATGATAAGAAATATCACATTGTTGCTGTATGGTTTATTTAATTTTGAAAGCTGCTCTCTGGGATCGTTGTTGAAAAATTCCAGCGGGTTAATTACCCTTGAAAAAGCCATTGGATTAAGATTGAAAACCCAAACATTCAGGATCAGAATGATCAGCATGGCCAGGATAGAAAAATTTCCAAAAGGCGAAAAATTAATTGGCTTTATGTTGATTAGTGTCGAGGCAGTCTTTTCGAGTGTCTCGGTATAATCCCGCTGTTTTTTATTACATATTAAAACGCTTTTGTCATCGATACCCGCGTTTCCATAAACTGAGAGCAATAACTCTTCTTTTTTATAAATGCGGAAAAGGCTGTCGATATTTAATTCAAGCCATTCGTCTTTAACCAGTTTTTTCTGAAGGGCGCCTTCGAGAAAGAGATAACTTTCATTTTCAGCTTTTACAAGTAAAAAATATCTACGGTTTTTAAGCAGATCAACATACAAACTTACCGATCGTGTGCCTTCATTAATACCTTTTGAAAAAGGAACATAGTTTTTATACTGGTTACTATATACAAGCCAGTCATTCTGAAAATCATAAACAGGGAAAAACTGTTCGGGTGGCAATGCCTTTTCGGCTGCCCGGGCAGCGGTGCCGGTGAAAAGGAATGCCGAAAGAGCGATCAGAAAAAGCAGTGAAAAAATTGACTTCATTGCTACAAGAAAGGGCGGGGTTTCCCCAGCCCTTTCGTAAAAATATTATATTGTGATATGCTTATTACTTTCTTCCTAATGCCATAAGCATAGTTTCGCCGATCAATGCAGGAGATTCCGCTACAAAAATTCCGGATTCTTCCATGATACGGATTTTTGCCTCAGCAGTATCGTCAGCTCCACCAATGATCGCACCGGCGTGGCCCATACGACGTCCTTTTGGAGCAGTTTTACCAGCAATAAATCCTACAACAGGTTTTAGGTTACCGCTTGCTTTGATATAATTCGCAGCATCAGCTTCCATGCTTCCACCGATTTCACCAATCATCACAATCGCCTCTGTTTCAGGGTCATTCATAAGCAATTCAACAGCTTCTTTGGTTGTAGTTCCGATGATCGGGTCACCGCCAATACCGATTGCAGTTGTTTGTCCAAGACCTGCACGTGTCAGCTGATCAACGGCTTCGTACGTTAATGTTCCGGATTTGGAAACAATACCAACTGTTCCTTTTTTGAATATGAAACCTGGCATGATACCGACTTTACATTCTTCGGCAGTAATAACGCCCGGACAGTTTGGACCGATCAAACGAACATTTTTACCTTGAAGATATTGTTTCGCCTGCATCATATCCTTCGTAGGAATACCTTCAGTTATACAAACGATTACGCCAATACCTGCGTCAGCAGCTTCCATAATAGCATCAGCGGCAAAAGCCGGCGGTACGAAAATGATCGCTACGTCGGCGCCTGTAGAACGCACAGACTGTTCAACAGTATTAAACACAGGTCTGTCAAGGTGGAAAAGTCCTCCTTTGCCTGGCGTCACACCGCCAACTACATTAGTTCCGTACTCGATCATTTGCTGGGCATGAAAAGAACCCTCAGAACCCGTAAATCCCTGAACTATAATCTTAGAATTTTTATTAACTAAAACGCTCATGTTGGTAAATCAGTTTTTTTGGTAAAAGTAGCTCGAAAAGGACGAAGTAGCAAAATGAAACTATAATTTGTAAATTGCTTTATCGATAATATTTAAAATTGCCCATGAATATACTGACGAATTCCCATATCTTTTCTAATCTGGTTTTAAGTATAGCTTCTGCATTTGTCTTTTTGAAATATTTCAAGTCTCAGTCTTTAAACAGCAGGTTATTATGGGGCATCTTTTTATTCAGTATATCCATTAATGCTGGTATAGAACTGCTTGTTTTCGCGGGTTGGAAAAAGCTAGAATTCCTGCATTCGATTACACAATCAGCCGGGATGACTTTGGGTGCAATTTGTCTTGTTGTCGCCTCATATAGTTTAATTATGCGTTATCCGATTAGTAATCTGGTATTGATATATACCGTTTCGATCGGCCTTACACTTTTTATCAGCATCCTTTTTTATAAGGTGGAGTACGTAGCGCTGATCATTCAGCCTTTCTGCATAATCATAACGCTCTGCACCTCGTGTCTCGGACTTGCTTATCGTTACAAAAGTGCTTTGTGGGTCGTTTTCGCAATGACACTTCTGGCCATTGCTGCAAAGTCACAAAACATTCCTCTTCCCATGCATCCGCTGGATTTAAACCACTACATAATCGTTTTAGCGCTTGTATGTGTAGGGAAAGCTGTCAGAGATCAGTACAAAATCCTTTTTTGACATTTAATATTCAAACAATTGTTAATGGATTGTTTTTTTATTGTTCCATACACTAACTTGCACCAGTTAATTTTAACAATAAAGTTTATCCATATCCTAATATGAAAATGATTAAGTCCAGCGTATTGCTTCTTGCCGCAGTTATGGCTTTCGGAGCAGTTTCTGTAAGCCCGTTACAGGCAAAATCCCTAGGTACTTCAGAAGTTCGCGATGTTAAGCAGGCAAAAGCTATCGTGATCAAAGGTAGCGATGCGATGCAGTTTGATGTGAAGGAAATTAAAGTGAAAGCCGGACAAAAGGTAAAGCTTACTTTAACTCACTCTGGTAAACTTGCCAAGGCTGCGATGGGTCACAACTTCGTATTGCTGAAAACAGGTACAGACATTGCTTCATTCGCTTCTAAAGCAGCTGCTGCAAGAGAAACTGAATATATCCCTAAGTCGGAGGAAGCCAGCATCATTGCTCATACTAAATTAGTTGGTGGCGGGGAAAGTGATACAATTGAGTTTACTGCTCCTAAAAAAGGAACATACACTTACATCTGTAGCTTCCCAGGTCACTATGCATTGATGAAAGGCACTTTCATTGTAGAATAGTCTTGACAATATTATAGTAAAAAAACGAGGCCCGGATTTTTCCGGGCCTCGTTTTTTATGTCGTTGCGGTCTTGGTTTAAATTTCCGCCAATTGTTTTTCAATAAGATCGATTACCTCCGGACGATCCCACTGTGATGCTCCGATTTCCTCTGCCAGGACTTTTCCGTTATAGATAATGTATGTCCGTGGAATGGCGTTTCCGTCCAGTGCAGGCGGATACGGTCCTGCAAATTGGTAAAATGGAAGTTCATATCCTTTGCGCGCTATGAATGGATTTACCGTTTCAGCATCTTCATCGGAAACGATATAAAAGTCAATTTTATCGTTATCCTTATATTGGTTATATAACTTTTGAATCCCTGGCATTTCCATATTACATGGTCCGCACCAGGTTGCCCAAACATTCAGGAAAACAAGCTTGTTTTTATCCATAGAAACCGGATTCCCTTTCAGATCTGTGAGTGATGTTAAATATACAGAAGTGTTGTTCTGTTTATCTAAAACGGCATTTCCTGTCTCCGATGGCAACTCATCTTTAGGAGCGAAGAGGGCGAAATAAATAGCGATGAATGCCAATATTGATAATCCAAATACTAATATTTTTTTTGGTATACTACCCATGGTGAATGATTGTAATGGTTTAACATAGCGAGTGTTAGAAAGAACTCTATGTGTAAAAGTAAGAATATTATAACAGATATTAATTCTACATATTGTTGTCTAAAAAATACTGCACCCGTTTGTGATGCTCAAACGGAATTTGAATACTTTTATGCGATTATTGAATAACCAAAAATCCTTCGTATTGAAAAACTATACATTCATGAACTTTAAACTTGTACCTGTTTTACTTTTAACTGCTGTTTTATTTTTCCCTATTTTCGGTTTCGGGCAACGGTCTGCCGCAGAGTATTTTGAAGAAGGAAACGCAAAAGCCCGGGCCAGTGATTTTTCCGGCGCTTTGCAGGCTTATAGCGTCGTAATATCCATTAATCCTGAACATGCGCCAAGTTTTTTCAACCGGGGTCTTGCCAAAGCCAATTTAAAAGATCACCGAGGTGCTATTCTGGATTATGACCGCGCCATTGAAATCAATCCCAAGGAAGCACTTTATTATCAAAGCCGCGGTGTGAGCAAAAGTATGCAGGACGACTATCGCGCTGCCATTCAGGATTACACACGAGGAATAGAATTAAATCCGGATGATTCAAAATCTTACTATAACCGCGGTGTAAGTTATGCCAAACTAAATAATCACCGTAACGCCATGGTGGATTTGGACAAGGCATTGACACTTGATCCGAGTGATGTGTCGGCATATTATGCCAGGGGAAATTGCAAGCAATATTTACACGAGTATGCCGGCAGTCTGGCAGATTTTTCGAAAGTCATTGAGATGAGTCCGAAACGTGCAGGAGCTTATGCGGGAAGAGGTGCTGCCAAAATCGAACTGAACGACTTTCAAGGTGCTGCCGCAGATTTTACAAGAGCAATAGAACTGAGTCCAAATGAAGGTAATTATTACGATAAAAGAGGTTTTGCCAAAAATAAAATAGAAGATTATAAAGGAGCTATTTCTGATTACGATAAAACGTTGCAGCTGGAACCGGAAAATTTTCAGGCATATTATGGCAGAGGTTATTCAAAAAATAAACTGAATGATCAAAAAGGAGCGATTCTGGATTTGACGAAAGCGATTGAGCTCAAAAATACTTATGTCGCCGATCCGAAGAAAATTCAGTATACGGGCCCGATTACTAAAACGATTTTGGATGAGTTAAGAAATCAGGTGAAAGAACATGTAAAAATAGATGTTCTAACAGCCGAACGCTCAGAAGCGTATTTTGTTCGTGGAATCAGCAAATCGAAAAGTGGAGATAGCAGAGGTGCGTTGCTGGATATCAGTACAGCAATTGAATTGAACCCAACTTATGCAGATGCTTATTTTTCCCGCGCACTGATAAAATCTTCGATCGGAGATCAAATGGGCGCGGTACTGGATTTTAGCAGTTCAATCAAGTTAAAGACGAATTTTCCTGAGGCGTTTTATCTGAGAGGTATAATTAAACACAGTCTCGGAGAAGTAAATGAAGGCTGCCTTGATTTGAGCAGATCGGGAGAGCTTGGATACATGCCGTCTTATAAGGTGATCAGCACTTACTGTAATTAATTGTTAAGGGTTAATGGGTAATGATTAAGGGTTAATTAATAATTGTTAATGATAAATTGTCAAGGGTTAATGACTGTCTAATAAATATCAATGTTCTGCCGAGGAAAATTGTCCCTTATCCTAGGTCTCAATACTTAACAATTGATCATTAACCCTTGATCATTAACAATTAATATTACGCTTTTTTCATATTGTCTGCTACCTTATCCCAGTTTACGACATTCCAGAAAGCAGCGATATAGTCCGGGCGTTTATTTTGGTAGTGCAGATAATAGGCATGTTCCCATACATCCAGCCCTAAAATTGGTGTCCCCTTAACTTCGGCAATATCCATTAGCGGATTATCCTGGTTTGGCGTAGAGCTTATTTCTAATTTTCCACCTTTTGCCGTCAACCAGGCCCAGCCGGAGCCGAAACGTGTTGTTGCTGCTTTCCCAAATGCCTCTTTAAATTTATCAAAAGAACCGAACTGGGCATTAATTGCATCCGCAACAGCGCCTTTGGGAGCTCCGCCTTTTCCAGCGCCCATTACTTCCCAGAAAAAAGTATGGTTCCAGTGTCCTCCACCGTTATTGCGGATTGCAGCTGGCGCTTTTCCGGCAACTTTAATGATATCTTCAAGCGACTTTTTTTCGTATTCTGTGCCCTTTACTGCGTCATTTAGGTTTTTCACATAAGCAGCATGGTGCTTGCCGTAGTGAATTTCCATGGTCATTTTATCAATGCTTGGTTCCAGTGCTCCAAAATCGTAGGGCAGGGGAGCTTGTTTGAAAGGGGCAGTTTCAATTAATATTCCTGATGCAGTTTCTGCGAATGCATAATCAGCAAGTGCACCAACCGCCAAAGTACTTCCGGCCAGGGTGCGCAAAAAATCTGTTCTATTCATAGTTGATATGATTTTAAATATACAATCAATCGTAAGCCACCCGGCTGACGATACTGCGTCCAAGTGTTATTTCATCAGCATATTCAAGATCTCCGCCGATCGGGATTCCCCTTGCGATCGTACTCACTTTTACTGCGCTGGGTTTGAGCTTTTTTTGTAGATAAAAAGCAGTCGTGTCACCTTCCATTGTCGGACTTAGTGCCAGAATTATTTCCTGGACCTTTTCGTCTGCCGGAGCATTCTCAATTCTTTTCAACAAAGAATCAATATTCAGATCGGATGGACCAATACCTTCAAGTGGTGAAATAATTCCTCCTAAAACATGGTATAAACCTTTGAACTGGCTCGTGGCTTCAATAGCAAGAACGTCCCGTGTGTCGACAACAACGCAGATAATGGATGGATCTCTTTTGGGGTTTTTGCAGATGTTGCATAACGCTTCATCCGAAATATTGTGGCATTGAACACAATAACAAGTCTGGGTGCGCATTTTTAAAAGCGCTTCTGAAAGTCCGCGGGTTTGTTGTTCATCCCGTTTCAGCAGATGTAATGCTAAACGTAATGCTGTCTTTTTACCAATCCCGGGAAGCCGGGAAATTTCACTGACTGCATCCTCAATAAGACGGGACGGATAATTCATGTGTAGCAATAATGTAAGTAACCGGCGGTTTGTGATTAATGAATTTCTGCTGAAATACCTCTCCTGCAAATTTCATTCCTCATACCCGTCAGCTCGTCATATTCACCTTCTTTAACGGAACATTTACCTTTATAATGTATAATTAATGTACATTGTTCCGCCTGCTCGCTTGAATGCTTGCAAACTTCTACCAAAGTGTCTATAACCCAGTCAAATGTGTTAACTTCATCGTTGTAAACGACCAGTTTCATTATATCGGTTTCCACCGTTTTTTCCAGAATTTCCGTTTCTGTATCTATCAGCACTTGCATAACAACCAATTTTCTGTTTGTTTAGCAAATCTAATCAAAAGTGGAGATTATTCGAAGCCTTTTATTACCTCTTTTAATATTCAAGTATTCCTAAAACCTGCTGGTGAATGAATCCGTATGTCTCTTTAATTATTCTTGTCGTCTACTTTGCAATGCTTATTACGGTGTCTGTCTACACCTCGCGCGGCGCAGATACCAATACTTTTTTTACCGCTAACCGTCAGTCTCCCTGGTATTTAGTCGCTTTTGGGATGATCGGCACATCCTTGTCTGGTGTTACTTTTATTTCCGTTCCCGGTGCAGTTGCTAATATACAGTTTTCGTATTTTCAAGTTGTCATCGGTTACATTTTAGGTTATGTTATCATTGGTACTGTGCTGATGCCACTTTATTACCGGCTAAATCTGATCTCCATTTATTCTTATCTCGAACAGCGTTTTGGATTTTGGTCTTATAAAACCGGCTCGGCATTTTTCCTTTTGTCCCGTACCGTTGGCTCTGCTGTCCGTTTATATGTTGCGGCTCAGGTTTTGCAAATTGCGCTGTTCAAGCCACTCGGTGTTCCTTTTGAAGTCGCAGTGGCTATAACGATCCTTTTGATCTGGATTTATACTTTCAAGGGGGGCGTAAAAACAATTATTGTAACAGACACACTGCAAACCTTTTTCTTAATTACAGCGGTGATTCTAACAATCGTGCTGGTATCCCGGGAACTCGATTTACATGGAATATCTGATGTTTGGAATACCGTACAGAGCAGTGGTTATTCAAAAGTTTTTTATTGGGATATCAACGATTCTAAAAATTTCTGGAAGCAGTTTTTTGCCGGCGTATTTATTGCGATCGTGATGACCGGGATGGATCAGGATCTGATGCAGAAGAATTTAACTTGTAAAAATATCGGCGAAGCTCAGAAAAATATGTTCTGGTTCACTGCGGTTTTAGTCGTGGTCAACTTCTTGTTTTTATCATTAGGAGCGTTGTTGTACGTATATGCGTCAGCGAAAGGAATACCTGTAACAGCAAGAACAGATGAATTTTACCCGATGCTTGCTTTGAATCATTTAGGTCTGGCCGTCGGAATAACATTTTTATTAGGTATAACTGCTGCGACCTATGCAAGTTCGGACTCAGCACTTACGGCCTTAACAACCGCTTTTTGTATTGATTTCATGGAGATTGAAAAGAAACCGGAAGCGAAAAGATCCAGTATCAAGTTTTGGGTGCATATCGGATTTTCTGTGCTTTTCTATATTGTTATCCTGATCTTCAATCGAATGAACAATAAGGAGGTGATCACTGCGATATTTGATTTGGCTGGATATACCTATGGTCCATTACTTGGATTATTTACCTTCGGGTTATTTTTAAAACGACCGGTATTAGATCGCTGGGTTCCGATCGTTTGTATCATTGCGCCGATTCTTACTTATTATATCAATGACAATTCCGAGTTATGGTTTAACGGTTATAAATTCGGATTTGAGCGATTAATCATCAATGGCTTAATTACCTTCATAGGACTATGGCTTCTGACAGATTCTAAGTCTAAGCGCCTTGTCTAACAATTAAACTGTATTTGCTCTGTATCAAATGAAACAGAGCAAATACAGCCAACAAATATCCCGTTTTAAGCCACGGGGATCTTTAATTAGCCTGATGGAAAACAAATTACTTAATACAAGGGACATATTTGCATATTTTTTGGTCGCCTCGACCGGAGCATTAATTCAGCTCATTATTGGCACACTTGCGCAAGACTGGTTCGCAATTTCCTATGTACAATCCCTTACGCTGGGCTATTTGGTAGCATCCGTTGCTGGCTTTTTCCTGACTAAAATTTTCGCCTTTAACACTAAAAATAAATCCAAGAGCCATCGGGAAATGATAAAGTTCTCTTTGGTAACTGTGCTTTCTTTCTGTATCACTGTTTATGGTTCCGATGCTTTGTACCAGCTAACACTTCTTACAGTCGGGGAGTATAAGGTTAAAATACCATTTTCAATCAAGCTGGTAGATGTCAACAAGTTATTCAGCCAACTTGCGTGTATGGGAATAAGTTTTTCCAGTAATTACATTCTGCACAAAAAATTTACTTTTAATGATACCGGCTTTTATGACAGACTTAAAAGCCTGCTTAACAAGTAAATTCCTTCTTTTAACCGCAAAATAATTGTCAGAGTATTTAGCGCGGATAATCAATTATTTCGTGCAAGAATTTTTGACTGATCTTCTCCCAAAATATATCAAATCCATGTTAAAATAAGCATTTTTTATCTTGTTTTAATTCTATAAATAGTGTATCTTTCTTTCCGTAAGGAGTTATTTATTCTGGGAATTTAATAAAAATTGAATTCCCAATGAATTATATAAGAGAACCGTAGCGTAACAATTAACAATTTAAATTTCAAGACTATGAAAGTAATATCATTAGTTCTAATTGGCACTTTATTTTGTTTAGCCTGCTCCAAAGACGCCAAGGAAGACGAAGCTGCCCAGGCTGCAAATTTCGAAAATGAAAAAAAAGCGATCAACGCAACAATTGAAAAAGAAACCCAATCTTTCTTTGCAAGAGACTACGAAGCCTGGAAGTCGAATTATGCGCAAACGGATTACGCATTTCAGGCGTGGAGCAATGACGACGGTACCTTCGATTCTAATGTAGGTTGGGCTGATATAAATAAACAGATCGGGCGTTATATCACCGAAAATCCTGAACCGCTTTCAAGTCACCCCAAAGTGGAACGGAAAAATATGAGGTACAAATTTTATGGCGATAATGTTGCCTATCTCACCTGGGACCAATTCAATAGCGATAAACCCGAAAAAAACTTTCACCACAGCAAAGAGGTAAGACTTATGGAGAAGATCGACGGACAGTGGAAAATTGTTTGTGTCTCCGCCTTCTGGGATTATAAAAATCTCATCCCCGCAAGCAGATTACCAATGATTCAGAAAATTGCAAACGAAAGCCGAGGCAAGAACAAAATCTGATATTCGTTTTTAAATTTAAAAATGTTCGTTATCGGAAAATTTTGTTCGGTTATGAACAGTCTTTTTCCATAAGCTAATAGACATTTTAATATTGAAAGTCTACATAAATAATTGATTTTCAGTAGTTTATTAATATGTAGCGGTGGTTCGGCACGACAGAATTAAATTTGGCACAAGTATTTTTAGTATTTAATCAACCATACGATATGGAATGTTAAATCATTAAAAAGAATTAGCCATGAAAATTACATCAATCTCGAAATTAGTTCTGTCTCTGACATTAGCTTTGTCAACTTTATCTTTCAGTTATGCAAAAGAAGAAGGCACAGAGAAAAAAGAAACCAAAGCTGCCGCTGCATTTGGCGCTTCACTTTACAGTCTTGCGAACACGAACAAGGTAAAACTTGCTATCGACAAAATACCTGATGCAAACGTAAATATTGTTCTGCGTGACAATTACGGAAAGGTTGTCTACCACGAAGTGCTTAAAAAGAATAGCGAAGATGTTTACCGCCGGGTATTTGATCTTACGGGAATGGAAGAGGGAACTTACTTCTTTGTGTTAATGGGAAAAAATACCAAGATTACTAAGAGAGTAGAGATCACATCCACTAGCTCGAAAATTGTTGTGTTTTAAAAACACTCACCCTGAAGCACAAAACGGCTCGGTCAAAATTTTGACCGAGCCGTTTTATTTATATCGTAGTAATCATAGCAGCTCCTTTTCCGGGTCCCAAAATGTTTGTTGCCAGTTCTGAACCACGTCATCTTTAACAGTCACACCCTCGCTTTCCAGTCTTTCCTGCATGGCTGTTGGTGTTTCGAAAAGATTTTTAGCACTCAATAAACCATTTCGGTTAACAACGCGGTGCGCCGGAACATTATACTGAGTATGGCTGTTTCCCATCGCCCAACCAACCATTCTGGCCCCTCGCTTTGACCCCAGATATGCTGCAATAGCTCCGTAAGAAGTTACCCGTCCCGGCGGAATTAGTCTCACGACCTCATAGACATTGTCAAAAAAGTCATTTTTAGAATTGGGCTCCTGTACCTTTCCTACCTTCTTTGCGTTCATCTATTTCCTGTGTTAATTCCTTATACCATTTTGGTCCGTAAGCACGGATCAAAGGTTCTTTAAGAAATTGATAAAGTGGCACGCCTAACTGCTGGCCGAAACTGCAAGCCGGGCTGCAGATATCCCAGCGGTCGTAGTTCAGTGCGTGATATTGTTCATATTTTGTAACTCTTATTGGATAAAGATGACAGGAAATCGGTTTTTTGTAATCGATTTTTCCGTCGTTATATGCTTGCTCAATGCCACATTTGAGAATTTTCCGCTCGTCGTAGATCGCATAAGCACATTCTCGGCCGTTAATCACCGGTGTTACATAATCTCCGTCAAAGTCTGTCGTGTAAGTACCTTCCTCCGCGATTACTTTTTTCCCTTCCTCTGTCAAATACGGTTCAACCTGGGAGTAAATACTTTCCAGAATTGCAAGTTCCTCGGTATCTAGCGGAGCGCCGGAATCTCCTTCCACACAGCATGCACCCAAACATTTGTCAAGATTACAAACAAAAAGCTGGTCTTCGATATCATCGCTGATGCATGTATTATCAATAAGTATCACAGTGAAATATTGTTATTATGGTATTTTAAGTTTCTGTCCGACTTTAACAGTGTTGCCAGAAAGTTTGTTCAGTTTTTGTATCTCTTCAACACTCACCTGATAATTTTGTGATATACGGAAAAGTGTCTCGCCGGCTGCAACGGTATGCGTTCTAGGTCCGGATGTGTTTGCTGATCTTTCAACTTCTGCTCCTGATTTCGAAGTAGCAGCCACACCAGATGCTTTCTTAACGATCAGTTTTTGTCCAACACTCAGTTTTACGACATCATTAAGATTATTCAGTGCCAGCAATTCTTTCACAGTGAGATTGTTCATTCTGGAAATGCTGTAAAAAGTTTGTCCCTGCTCCACTGTATGAAACACATTTGATTCTCTTGCTGAGGTAACCGCAGGCTTTTCTTTAACTGGGGGTAAGGGATTATCAAAGGCTACTGGCTGCGTATTAGCTGGTGTTCTTGAAGCATTTTCCGATGGAGTGGAGAATAAATCTGCGTCAGCTGATCTTCTCGCAACAGGTTTCTGAGCTGGCTTCGCAGCAGGTCTTGCCGTTGGTTCTTTTGGTTCATCAGCTGGTTTGAAAGAACCGTCGTTTCCATCCTGCGTAATAATTACGACGCGGTCGTTAGTATTGGTTGAAGGTTTTGAGGCCACAACTGGCACTTCAACAGTTTTTGCAGGAGCACTTGTTGCGGGAGCAGCAGGAGTAACACCTGGCTGAAAAGCCTGGTTTTCCTTCGCGATACTACTTTCGTTTTTATCAACCAGCACAGGCGTATATTTTTTACGGCCAGCGGCGTTCGCAGGAATATCGTTCGTTGCCGATGGCTGCGTTTTTGAAGGAGCTGATGCAATTGCAGGCTCGGTAACTTGTTCTTCCGGTTTTTGTTTAATTATTTCGACAGGCTGGTTTTTCGGACGTTTTTTGTTTAACCAAACCACCTGGCCAGTTTGTATCGGATATGTTTTGCTGATTGTCCGGTTGTATTTCAAAAGATTTACTAAACGCAAGCCATACTGTTGCGAAATACTCTGCCATGAATCTCCGGTTTTTGCTGTGTGAAATGGCGTTGCAGCTTTCTTGTTTTTCTTGGCCAGATAGTAAATATTTCCCGGGATGACAGGCATGTCAGCAGTCAGATCATTAAATCTTCTGAACTTCGCTGTTCTTAGTTTCCCTGCACTTGCCAGCGACTTGTCAGTATCTCCAGCGCGCGCCTCAATACCCGGAAGGCCATTAATTTCAAAAAACGAATAACCACCTTTATCGTTGGACGGAGCTCCGGATTTTTTCAGGCTTGGAAATCCGGTTGCATCGGAAGTTGAACTCGTGGAAGCAAGCGTTGGAGTAGTCTGAGTAGTTTCCGTTTGCTCAGGCAATGATAATTTTGAGCGAACAAATGCCACCTGATTTGTTGCTACCGGAACTGTCAATAAATATTCTCTGTCCGTAGGGATTTTGTTATCACTTACCCAACGGTTGTAACTTTTAAGATCACCTTCTGAAATTTCAAGATATTTTGCGATTTCAGCAAAAGTTTTTCCTTTTCCATATTCAGACTCGATAAGAACCATATTATTAGCCGAACGGTATCTGTCCAGACCAGCTTCAAGTGCTATTTTATGTGCGAAGAAACGAAGCATATAACGGTCTGTTTTTCCAGTCAAAACCACTTCACGCGCATAGGCCCAGTTAGCAGGAACAAGTTTTCTGACCCCACCAACTCCTTGGTAATAAGAATACAAGGCCGAAACCCAGTTGTTGAGCTGTTGATTATTTTTTTTCAGATACCAGGCAGCAGCATGTGTGGATGAACTGATATTTTTTCTTTCGTCAACATCTTTGTCAACTCTCAAATTCAACTCGATCGCGGTTTCCGGTTTGAATTGCCAGAAACCAACAGCGTTTGAACTTGACACGACGTCAGGTTTGAAAGAACTTTCCTGCACAGCCAGATATTTAAAATCGATAGGAACTTCTTCGTCCATCAATATACTTTCAACAATTGGGAAATATAAAATTGCCCGGTCGAGTTTTTCTTCCCAGAACTTTTTGTTTGACATCAGGCTTCTGATATCCTCTTCGATCAGGTTTTGAGCATTGCGGTCAAATTTCACTGTAATTCCACCAAAAAGAACGCTCGGTGGGATCTCTGGAGTCTGCGCTTTTGCCAGATTTACCTGAACAAAAATCAATAGTATTAGTGTGGTCAGTTTAAAGTATGCGCTGGGAATTCTGTTCATAAATAGTGAAAGCTTGGCTTGTTTGATGTTGTGAATTACAGTTTTTGAAGAATCATCAGTCCATCACGGATCGGTAACAAAACATTGGATACACGATTGTCTTCCTGCATCATTTTGTTGAAATCCATTAATGCCTGCGTATCCTTATCAATTTTTTTTAATTCTTTATCGAAGACCTTTCCGCTCCATAGGACATTGTCCGCAAGAATAAATCCGCCTGGTCTTACTTTGTCAAGACATAGGTTGAAGTATGAAATGTAGTTAATTTTATCCGCATCCATAAACACCAGATCAAAAGTATCGCTTAAAGTCGGGATGATGTCAACTGCATTTCCAATGATATAATCGATCTGGTCAGCAAATTCAGACTTGTCGAAATACCGTCTCGTCAAAGTTTCCAGTTCTTCGTTGATATCGATGGTAATTAGTTTTCCATCTTTTTGTAAACCCTCACAAAGACAAAGTGCTGAATAACCGGTGTAAGTACCGATTTCTAAGATTTTTTCAGGACGTACCATCCTGGAAATCATGGATAAAAAACGTCCCTGCAGATGCCCGGAAAGCATCCGCGGATTAAGTACGTTCGCGTGCGTCTCTCTGTTTAGAGATTTTAGCAATTCGTTTTCATTCTCAGTATGAGTTTCGGAATACGCTTCTATTTCCTCTGCCAGAAACTTCATTTAGTGAATGCGTTTTTTTACTATTATGAATTGTAAAAGCAGTTGGCCTTGAAGTTTTTACTCTTCAAACGACCAACTGCTTTATACCTTAAATTTATAAGTGAGCAACCAAGCCCTGAAGATATTTTCCGTATCCGCTCTTAACCAACGGTTTAGCAATTTCCTTCAATTGCTCCACATTGATATAGCCCATACGGTAAGCAATTTCTTCAATACATCCGATTTTTAAACCCTGACGTTCTTCAATCACCTGTACAAACTGGCCGGCCTGCATTAACGATTCAAAAGTACCCGTATCCAGCCATGCAGTTCCACGGTTCAAGACGCCAACTTTCAGTTTGCCTTTTTCTAGATAAACGCGGTTCACATCCGTAATCTCCAATTCTCCTCTTGGAGAAGGCGGAATACTTTTCGCGATTTGTACGACGTCATTATCATAAAAATATAAGCCCGGAACAGCATAGTTTGACTTTGGTATTTCCGGTTTCTCTTCAATAGAAAGCGCATTGAAATCTTTATCAAATTCAACAACACCGTAACGCTCAGGATCATGGACCTGGTATGCGAAAATAACACCTCCGTCCGGATCGTTGTTTGATTGAAGCAATTGCGAAAGACCTGATCCGTAGAAAATATTATCACCAAGAATCAACGCTACCTTATCATTACCAATAAATTCTTCTCCAATGATGAATGCCTGCGCAAGCCCGTCCGGACTTGGCTGAACTGCATAACTGATCGTGCAGCCAAGGCGGGTTCCGTCGCCCAGAAGTTTTTCGAAATGTGGCAGATCGTGTGGCGTTGAAATGATCAAAATTTCACGAATCCCTGCCAGCATTAATATAGACAAAGGGTAATAAATCATTGGCTTATCATAAACTGGCATAAGCTGTTTACTAACGGCCAAAGTAAGCGGATGAAGTCTTGTGCCGGATCCGCCGGCTAAAATAATTCCTTTCATTTTTTAACTTTCAATGTTTGTATAGTTGATGCCTGGATGATTTGTTGGCCTTATCCGTTCAAAATGTTCTAAACTATAAGGTTAATGACTTCAAACTTACAAACTATCTTGTGGAGTACATGCCTTCGTAATATTTTTGATACTCGCCTGAAGTGACGTTGTTTAGCCATTCCTGGTTATCCAGATACCATGTAACTGTTCTTTCCAAACCTTCTTCAAATTGAAGCGATGGTTTCCATCCCAATTCTTCCGAAAGCTTCGTTGCATCAATTGCATAACGCAGATCGTGGCCTGCGCGGTCTGTCACGTAAGTGATCAATTTTTCAGTTTCACCTTCTGCACGGTTCAGTTTTTTGTCCATAACCCGGCATAACAAAAGAACCAGATCCAGGTTTTTCCATTCGTTATGGCCGCCAATGTTATAGGTTTCGCCGTTTTTGCCGCTGTGGAAAATAGTATCAATAGCGATTGCGTGATCTTCTACGAAAAGCCAGTCACGAACATTTTCACCTTTTCCGTAAACAGGAAGCGGTTTGCTTTGTAAAATATTATGGATCATCAACGGAATAAGCTTTTCCGGAAAATGATTTGGTCCGTAGTTATTCGAGCAGTTTGAGATTACAACCGGAAGATTGTAAGTATTGTGGTATGCTCTCACAAAATGATCCGAAGAGGCCTTCGAAGCAGAGTATGGAGAACGGGGATCATAACTTGTCGTTTCTGTAAAGAACGTTCCCGGATCATGTAATTCACCATATACCTCGTCAGTTGAAACATGGTAAAATCTGTGATCTGAAAGATTTTCTTTCCAGGCTTTTTTTGCTGAGTTAAGCAAATTAACTGTTCCAACGACATTGGTCATTACAAATGACATCGGATCAGAAATGGAACGGTCTACATGACTTTCAGCTGCAAGGTGAATAATTCCATGAAAATCATTCTCAGAAATTAGTTTGTCAATGAATTCAGCATCAACGATATCGCCTTTTACAAATGTATAATTCGGCGCGTTTTCGATGTCGCGAAGATTTTCCAAATTACCTGCATAAGTCAGGGCATCCAGATTATAAATGTGGTACTCAGGATGATGAACTACGAATCTGCGAACTACGTGTGAACCAATAAAGCCGGCACCGCCTGTGATTAATATTTTTTTCATTTTGTTTGTGTAATTTTTAATTGCCAATTCCACGCGTCAAGTAGTGCATCTGCCATGGTTTTTTCTGCCGTCCATTTCATTATGGAATTTACTTTGTCTGACTGGGCGTAAATTTTCTCTACATCACCTTCGCGACGGGGACCGATTGAATAATTTAGTTTTACGCCGGTTACTTTTTCAAAGGTATTTATAAGTTCCAAAACCGTATAACCTTGTCCTGTTCCAACATTAAATACATCGTAGTAATTTTTTTCCTTTTCTTCATCCAAAAGAATAAGTGCCTTAAGATGGGCTTTTGCAAGATCCACCACATGAATAAAATCACGCACACAGGTACCGTCGGCTGTATCGTAATCGCTTCCAAAAACGGTTAGAGATTTACGTAGTCCGGCTGCTGTTTGCGTAATGAAAGGGACAAGATTGCTCGGGACGCCATTTGGCAATTCGCCGATTAAGGAAGTTTTATGAGCCCCGATTGGATTAAAATAGCGTAGTGAAAGGGCCTTGATTCCAGGTGCCGCATGAACGTGGTCACGAATGATATCCTCGGCTATTGCTTTCGTGTTTCCGTAGGGAGACGTAGCAGGTTTGCGTGGCGTGCTTTCCGTAACTGGCAGCGCATCCGGTTGGCCGTAAACTGTGCAGGAAGACGAAAATACAAATTTGTCAACATTATATTCTTTCATTACTTTTAGTAACACAAGCAGAGAAAGAATATTGTTTTCGTAGTAAGCAAGCGGTTTTTCTACTGATTCGCCGACTGCTTTAAAGGCCGCAAAGTGAATAACTCCGTCAAATTTTTCCTTTTCAAAAACAGCTCTTACTTTTTCGATATCATTACAATCGATCTCGTAAAAGGGGAAATCTTTTCCCGTAATGCCTTTAATTCCGTTGAGTACTTCGCGATTTGAATTGTAGAGATTGTCAAGAATAACAGGTTCGAATCCTGCCTCATGAAGTTCTACAACAGTGTGTGAACCTATAAAACCAGCGCCGCCGGTAACAAGAATTTTCATAGGAATGATCTTATAAAGAATAGGTGGTAAGTATGAAAATTGTATTTAAAAGATTCATTTGACACTCCTAAAACTATAATTCGAATAAATATTGACTAAAAAGAGCCTATTCAAAATACAATTTTTTTCCGGGCAAAAGTAGAAAATTTGACGTCCATAAAAAAAAAATGTTTTTATTTATCCGTTGGTTGTTAAAAGCAGATTCGACAGAAAATGAACAAGAGAGAAATAAAAGCGCTGATATCATTGCTTGATGACGAGGATCATGAAGTAATTCAGCACGTTGAGGGGAAGATCTTATCATTAGGTGGAAACGTCATTCCGTTTTTAGAAACAGAATGGGAAGAAAGCTTTAATCCAATCCTGCAACGGAAGCTGGAAGAACTGATTCATGAGCTGCAATTGAGTATCATGAACGAAAGATTGCAAGCCTGGAAAAATGGCGGTGGTCTTGATTTACTGGAAGGAATGTGGATTTTGTCAACTTATCATTATCCCGAGCTTTCGCTGGAAAACCTGAAAACTACGGTTGAGCAGCTTTATTATGATATTTGGATACAGTTTCAGGAGGAAATGAATCCGATTGACCAGATCAAACGGATCAATAGTATTTTCTTTGGAACAATGAATTTTGCGGCAAACACGAAAAGTTTTCATTCGCCATCAAATTCCATGATTAATGTTGTTTTGGAAAATCGCAGAGGTAATCCAATTACGTTGTGTGTGATTTATTTGTTGATCGCGAGAAAACTCGGGCTGCCGGTTTATGGTGTGAACCTACCGAATTTATTTGTATTGACTTATAAAGGTGAAAACACGCAGTTTTATATCAATGTGTTTAACCGCGGAATTATTTTTTCCAAAACCGATATTGACCACTATATCGCTCAGTTGAATATAAAGCCAAAAGATATTTTTTATCAGCCATGTACCAACCTTGAAATCATTCAGCGTGTACTTCGGAACCTGATTTTGTCTTATGAAAAAACAGGAGAGCAGGAAAAAATCAAGGAGATAGAAGATATTTTGCGCTCCACGCTGGAAACTTTTGAGGACGATAGTATTTAAATGGATACCGCAAGGCAGTAATCTTCAAACCAGCGGATATGAATAGGAGAATGTATTTTCAGACCATCGTCGTCATCTGTTAATTCACCTTGAATGAGTTTTTGAAAGTTATGGAACGGATTAATATAAATTGAGTTCTTAAAACTGATTTTCTTTTTCCCGTATAATTTGTAGATCGCTTCCTTTGCGCACCAGTACATGCAGAGCGTGGAAAGTTCATTTTCTGCATGTTCAAATTCCGGCTCAGAAAGATATTTTGAAGAAGTTCGCTGAAGCTTTGGGTCAGCTTTTTCCATATCAATGCCGACGGGTGCCGAAGGATTAATGACAGCAGCTACATAATCAAAAGTATGGGTGATGGAAATGTGAGACGCGTTATTGACTAAAAACGCTTTCCCGTGTTCGTCCTTATGTGTTCCTTCGTAACTGAATCCAAATTGCTCTACCAGAATTTTGATTAAAATACGGCTTGCCAACCATTCACGCTTTTTTTGTGGATGTGAAATTGTCTCAAAATCCTCCGAATTGTAAGAAGAACCTAAACTTTGATGCAGTTCTTCTTCTGTTTCTGTCAATTTCCAGAGTAGTAAGGTACTAGTCTCTTCAATCTTTTCGGAATGAACGAGGGGCATAATTATTCTGTTTAGATCGAGCATTTAGCATTAGAGTTCGGCTCAATCGGTGTCGTAATAAAAAGTCAGTTTTCGTAATCTTTTAATTTTACAAAAGACGACTTAATTTTTATATAAATTTACAAAGACAGTTTACTGTTTATAATACTAATTGCTGATAGCCGGCGGCTAAAAGCTCAAAGAAATGATAATTAGCAAAGTAGATACTTTTTCCGGGCACCGTGACAGTGTTTATACAATTATTTCGAATAATTCGTCCCACGGTTTTTATTCTGCCGGAGGTGATGGATTTGTGATCGATTGGGATTTAAAAAAACCAGATATGGGGAAACTGGTTGCACGAGCGGGCGTTTCCGTGTACGCACTTTGTTTCGATCATGCCAGCCAATTTCTCTGGATTGGTCAGAATTTTGAAGGAATCCAGATTCTTGATACCATTAATAACAAGATTGAATACACTTCAAAAGTAACCTCCTCTGCTATTTTTGAAATAAAAATATGGCAAAACAAAGCGTTGCTGGCTTTGGGTGACGGCGTGATTGCAGTAGTGGACGTGCCAACGCTTGCCGTACAAAAGCATATCAAAGTTTCAAACAAAAGTGTCAGGTCAATTTCTGTTAATGAAAAAACAGGAGAATTTGCTGTCGGCGACAGTGATTTTAATGTTAATATCTTCGATTTCGACGGATTTAAATTAAAAAAGACAATTTCTGCACACACTAATTCCGTTTTTTCCGTTCAATATTCTCCGGATGGGAATTTTCTGTTTAGCACGGGGCGTGATGCCCATGTTAAAATCTGGGACGTTTTTAACCATTATGAGCCGGTGACGGATATTGCAGCGCATATGTATGCCGTCAATCATGTTACTTTCAGTCCGGACGGAAAGTTTTTCGCAACCTGCAGTATGGATAAATCAATCAAGTTATGGGACGCAGGAACTTTCAGGCTGAAAAAAATAATTGACCGGTCAAGATTAGCCGGTCATGCCACTTCGGTCAACAAATTGTTATGGACGGATTACGAAAATCAGCTTGTGTCTTGCAGTGACGATCGAATGATTTCGGTCTGGGAAATCGCCATATAATATGGCTTAAAAGTGTAATTATACCAAATACTTTGAAATGTACAGGATATGTCTTTATCTTAGACGACTGTTACGAATTATAATTTAACGCATATATCCATCATGAAAATTTCGGCAATAGACATACGTAAACATACGTTTGAAAAAATTTTCAGAGGCTACAACCCCGATGAGGTTGATGCATTTCTTAACTCATTGTCGCAGGAATGGGAGCGTTTTTCCAGTGAAAACAGCATGTTGAAAATGCAGTTGGAATATGCAGAAAAAGAACTTAGCAAGTTAAAAGATATAGAATCGACGCTTTTCCGTACGTTGAAATCAGCTGAGGATGTGAGTCGGCAAATTGAAAAGGAAGCAATAGAATCTGCTGAAAAAAGGATTGAAGAATCGAAAATTCAGGCGAATAGTCTGGTTGAAGAAGCTGAAAACAGGACAAATCAGATCATTGAGGAAACCGAAAATCGCTTGAAGAAATTCAAGGAAGATTTTGCGCTTGAAATTAGAAATCAGGAGCGTGATTTCCGTGCGATTGAAAATTTCAGGGATAATCTGGTTGTCCAGCTCGCATCACTTGCCAATAACACAATCGAAACCGTTGAACGTTTTGAAAATAAATACGACAAGGAATCGGTACTGAATAAAATGGATGAGATCAAACAGCATGTCGCTGAAATCGAGATTCCGAAAAAAGGTACGCCTGTTCAGCAATATGTGATGCCTGAGTCCGTCGACGAAGAGCCAGTTGCGCAGGTTGAACAAACTCCGGACGTTCCTTTGGAAATTGTCTACGAAGAGGAGCTGGTTGAAGAACCCGTTGCTGTAATTGAAGAAGTAGAAGTCGAAGAAATTGTCGAGCCGGTAATGGTCGTTGAAGAAATTGTCGAAGAAACGCCGGTTCCTGTCGTTCGTGAGAAAGATTTGAGCCCTGCTGGTAAGGCACTTGAAATGGTTGAGGAAATGCGGAAATCCCGGGAGCCTCAGCCTGTCAGAGAAGCGGCGAACACTTTTAGAGAAAAACCTCAGGAATCTTCTGTACCAAAAAGCACAGGCGGATCATTTTTTGACCAAATATAATTTACATTGGGGACGATCTCATTAGAAGGCTTAGAGTTTTTTGCTTACCACGGTTACTATCCCGAAGAGCAAAGAATCGGAAATAAATATGCGCTTGATATCACCATCAACACGAATTTTATCGAAGCTGCGGCCAAGGATAAGTTAAGCGCGACGGTAAATTATGAAACGTTATATCAGATTGCCGCCAAAGTAATGCAGGAACCTGCGAAACTATTGGAGCATATCGGTTTTAAGGTAATTTCAAGTGTAAGAGAACATTATCCGGATGTTCAAATGGTCACAGTAAGAGTTTCAAAGTTCAATCCACCCATAGGAGGAGTATGTACGCGGGCTACGATCACGATGGAGGGATAACTTTTAATGGTTAATTGTTAATGATTAAGGGTTAATGATGGAGTCGGATGTTTTGAGATAAAATAAATTACTGACTATAAATATAAAAGAGGTCAACTTGGGGTTTAACCCGGTGTTGACCTCTTTTGGTTTTAATCTTTACTTTCCTCCTTATGCAGGATATTCGTGTGGAAGCGGAACATTGATTCTTTCGTTCCATGGTAAGCCTTGTGTATTCAAATGTTCCATGAATGGATCAGGGTTTAGTTCTTCGCAGTTCCAAACGCCTGGTTTCATCCATTCTTCGTTGGTAAGCATCAACATTGCACCGATCATGGCAGGGACGCCGGTTGTATAACTCACCGCCTGCGCTTTCACTTCTTTGTAACAAGCAGCGTGGTCACAGTTATTCCAAACATAATAAGTAGTTTCTTCACCGTCTTTTATTCCCTTAATCTGGCAACCAATTGAAGTTTGTCCGGAATAATTTTCTCCTAATGAATCCGGCGCAGGAAGTACTGCTTTCAGGAATTCCAACGGAACGATATCAATACCATTAAACTTGATTGGCTTGATGCTTGTCATTCCTACGTTTTCCAACACATTTAGGTGCGTTATGTAAGCTTGCCCAAACGTCATCCAGAAGCGTGCACGTTTCAAAGTCGGGAAGTTTTTTACCAAAGATTCAAGCTCTTCGTGGTAAAGAACATAACTCTCTTTCGGTCCGATTCCCGGATATTCAATCGGTTTATGAATAGACATCGCTTCGATTTCAACCCATTCGCCATTTTCCCAATAGCGGCCTGGCTGGGTGATTTCGCGGATGTTGATCTCAGGATTAAAATTAGTTGCAAAAGCTTTTCCGTGATCACCGGCGTTACAGTCGATGATATCCAGATAGTGCATTTCGTCGAAAAAGTGTTTGTTGGCATAAGAAGTGAAGACCTGAGTAACGCCCGGGTCAAAACCACATCCTAGTAATGCCATCAGACCAGCATCCTTGAAACGTTGCTGATATGCCCATTGCCAGCTGTATTCAAACTTGGCAACATCCTTTGGTTCGTAATTGGCAGTGTCCAGATAGTGTACACCCGTTGCAAGGCAGGCTTCCATGATCGTAAGATCCTGATATGGCAAAGCAACATTGATCAACAATTTTGGCTGGAAGCGTTTGATAAGCATCACAGTTTCAGCAACGATATCAGCATCAACCTGAGCTGTTTCGATGTCAACTCCGTGCATTTCTTTAATTTCACCAGCTATCTTGTCGCACTTTGATTTTGTGCGGCTCGCTAGCATGATGCTCGTAAATACATGGCTGTTCAATGCACATTTATGCGCCACTACACTTCCGACGCCGCCGGCACCAATAATAAGAACTTTGGACATGTTTTATTTTAATGATAATTGGGTGAATTTTTGAACGTGTAAATCAGCGATAATCGGGATGCCTAATATATTTCAGTGCCTGACCACACCTTTCTACAAACTTCGAACAACAGATCTGATCAATTTATGCAAATGCGTACATGCTAAGATCAACCGCCTTTTCAACCGCAAAGATAGGACGACCAAATGTTTTTTTGTTAATTCATCATTAAATTAACAGCACTGCCATGGATATTTTACTTTTAATTGCCGGGATCGCCTGTCTGCTTACCGGATTGGCCGGAGCCGTGCTGCCGTTGCCTGGGCCACCATTAAGTTTTGCCGGACTTGTTCTGTTGCATATCAGTAAATTCGCGGAATTCAGCAATACGGTACTTTATACGCTTGGTTTTGTAACGATCGTTATTGCTGTTCTTGATTATTACATCCCGATATGGGGTACGAAGAAATTCGGTGGTACTAAATATGGAGCGATCGGTGCGACGGTCGGATTGGTCGTAGGATTTTTCTTTATCCCGGCAATCGGTATGTTCATCGGAACATTTCTTGGCGCTTTGATTGGAGAATTAATCGGAGGATCAAAACTAAATTCTGCATTTAAATCGGCAATCGGTTCTTTCGTAGGTTTTTTAACCGGAATCGTTATAAAAGTAATTCTATGCCTGGTGATGATCGGTTATGCGGTTTCAGAACTCTGGAAATTCATTTAATGTCCTGACAATCAATTAAATTTATGTATTTCTTTTTGATTGAATAATAAAAAATCCTTGCAGCAAAGCCGCAAGGATTTCTTTTTAACCTAAACTAAATCGAACTTATTACATGTTTGTAACGACGCTCTTCTAGTTTTCATTTGATTTTTTTTCGTCTTTTTTTACTTCTTCTTTCTTTTTGTCCACTAAGTCACCGTTGTTTAGTGTTTTAGATACTACTATATAAGGCCCGGAAATGATCTCATCACCTTCTTTTAATCCGGATAAAATCTCAATATTTTCAAAATCGCTGATGCCCGTTTTTACCTCACGCATCTCTGCTTTTCCATTGACACGCACAAAAACTACTTCTTTGATAGCTTCTTCTTTCTGACCTTTTGGTTTTTCAGGTTCTGCATTTTCTTCTGGGTTCTTATCCTTGTCTTCTGGGTTCGTCTTATTGTTACGCGTCGTCACCGAAGCGATCGGAACAGAGATGACTTTATTTTTCCGTTCCGTAACAATTTCCACCGAAGCAGTCATCCCTGGTTTAAAAGGATATGACTTTTTATTGCGGGTAGCCATCAGGTCGCTGAACGATTCGTTCAGGATTTTAACTTTTACTTCAAATTCTGTGACAGCGTCAGACGAAGCACTGCTGGCTGCACTGCTACTGGCAGTAGACGATGCAAGGCCTGCGGCAGTATTAGCAATTTCCTTTACAATACCTTTAAACTTACGGCCTGATGCGCTATAAGCATCCACATCGATTTCTGCCGTGTCGCCAAGGGTTACGCGCACAATATCATTTTCATTTACATTCACCCGGACTTCCATATTGCTTAAATTGGCAATTCGCATCATTTCAGTACCTGCCATTTGCGAAGTTCCCACCACGCGTTCTCCTACTTCTACATTAAGCAAAGAAATAATCCCGCTGACCGGAGCAAAAATTGTTGTCTTACGCAGGTTTTCTGCGGCGTCACGCATACTAGCCTCGGCGCTTTTAATATTGTATAAAGCAGCAGATACGTTCGCTTTTGCAGACTCTACGTCTTGTTTCGCCACGTCATAATTTGAAACAAATTGTTCGAAGTCAGAAGCAGAAATTACTTTGTCCGCATATAACTTTTTGTTACGGTCATAAACAAGTTTTGTTTGAACCAAACGTGCTTCCGCCTGTAAAACCAGAGCTTTTGTTTGTTCATGGCTTGCCTTGCTCGAATTAACAGCAGCTTGCGCCCTTGCCATCAAAGACTCATAATTATCCGGGCGAATTTTAAGAAGCAGCTGGCCTTTCACTACTGAATCACCTTCTGCAACATATAAATTAGTGATTTCCCCGGATACGTCCGGACTTAGTTTTACTTCAACTTCCGGCTGAACTTTCCCGGAAGCGCTGACACGTTCAATGATGTCATTCTTTTTCACCTTCGAAAATTCAACTTCCGTAGGTTTTGGCTGGCCGATCCATTTTAATTCCTTTGCCACGTACAACCCGGCAACGAGAAGGACGATAATGCCTCCCACAATCCACCATACTTTATTTGAAGATTTACGCGCCATAATTTATTTATTGGTTTACGGTAGTTTTATTTTTCAGGCTGAAAAAAATGAATGATATTTTAGAAATCTGACAAAGGACGGTTCATGTAAAAATCCAGGATTTTTGTGCGGAACACGTAGTCGTATTTTGTTTGAATAAGGTTTCCGTTTGCACGGTCAAGATTTGCTTTGGCAATATTGTATTCAACGGAATTAATTGCACCAACATCAAAACGAACTTGTGCAACACGAAAAGCTTCTGTCAAAGCTCTGACCTGGTTTGCCGTTGCTGAATAACGTTTGGCAGCATTGGTCATGTCAATGTAGGATTGTTCAACATTTTTACGGATCGTAAGCTGAACCTGCTGAGCCTGATACTCAGTCGTACGCTGTTGTAACTTCGCATTTGCGACGTTATATCTAACCTGAAAATTCGTAAAAATTGGGATACGCAAACTCAGGTTTACAGAAGAGTTTCTGTTAAAGTTGAGCTGATCCAAATATCCGAAATGACGTAACGAACCACCTGGCGTCGTAACCGTCTGCACGATTGGTAATTGCTGGTCATTTACAATAATATAATCTGTTGCTGATGTTACAACCGTTGTTTGTCCGGTAGTTCCGTCAGAAACAAATCTTTCTTTTGGAGCTACACTTGAAAAAGCAGTATTGATTCCACCATTCAATGATAAGGTCGGCATGGCGGCGCCTCTGATTATTTCCGTATTTCTTTTGGCTGCTTCGATCCTTAATTCGGCTGCTTTCATTTGCGGAAGATTACCCATCGCAGTTTCATAGATCTGCTGGATTGTTGCGTCATAAGCAGTCAAATTTGGATCAGCGACCGGAATTTTCACCAGGTTAATTTCTTCACTTCCCGGCATATTCATCAACTGCTTCAAATTAAGTTTTGCAGTTTCCAGATTATTTTGAGCATTTACCAAAGTCAATTCGTCGTTGGCAAGCTGTGCTCTCAGATCCAGTACATTGCTTTCAGCCAGAGTTCCGGCTTCTACAAGTTTGGCAGTACGATCAACCTGTAATACGGAAGCATCCACCTGACGCTGGGCCACCATAATTAATTCCTCATTGCTTATCACTTGCAGATATGACAGCGCAACATTCAGCATAATATCGTTTCTGGCCGCATCCAGGTCTTTCTGACTTGCCTGAACGTTGATTTCATTTCTTTTAACCGTATTTTTCAACTGAAAACCGCTGAAAAGAATAACACTGGAACCAAGTTGAAACTGGTTCTGGCTGATGTTCTGCTGCACAAACTGGTTCGTAAAAGGGTCAATGTTACGACCCGAATTAAAGCCTTGTGCGGCATTAAAACTTAAACTTGGCCAGCGTTGCCAGCGCGACTGTGCATGAATGTTATTATCACGCTCCACCTGAAGTTCCGACTGTTTTACTTGTGGATTTGTTTCCAGGGCGATCTTAATGCACTCTTCAAGCGAATAGGTATTATCCGCTTTTGCCGGAACATTAGTTTGTCCGTAAGCCGATTGAAATACAACAAGTCCGCATAGCGTCAGCGTGATAAGTGCAGATTTTTGTAACAATTTTATCATATGACCATATTGTGTTAGATATTCAATATTACATGATGCTACAAAAAACAACCATCCATTTAGTACGGACGGTTGCATAAGTAGGTAAATGGGTATTTTACAATAAATTGAATTAATGGAAAAACAGATAACCTAGCCATATGCCGGCAAGAACTCCTATCAGATCCGCGATAAGGCCCACAACAATGGCGTAGCGGGAATTTTTAATTCCGACAGATCCGAAGTAGAGTGCAACTATATACAAGGTTGTATCAGCCGATCCCTGGAAAATACAACCAAGCCGGCCAACGAATGAATCCGGGCCAAATTTTGTCATGCCTTCTATCATCAATGCACGCGCTCCGCTGCCGCTCAGTGGTTTCATTAAAGCAACAGGCAAAGCGTCTGTAAAATCGCTATTGACACCAGAACTTACGATGATATACCGAAGGCCGTCCAGTAAATAGTCCATCGCCCCGCAACTGCGGAATGCACTGATAGCTACCAACATACCCACCAGATAAGGCATAATTTTGACAGATGTTTCAAACCCCATTTTGGCACCTTCAATAAACACATCAAAAACATTTACTTTCTTGTAAAGTGCGCCGAGCAGAAATGAAGTGATAATAAATAATAGAAGCGAATTGCCGACAACGATGGAAATCGTTTCAATTTGTTCCTTGGGCAAACTGGTCAGATACCAAAGCAATAATCCCAGTATCGCCGTAACGCCGCCAAGTCCCAGAATGACGGTTTTGTTGAATAGATTTATTTTTTGCCAGGCTGCCGTAATAATTAAGCTGATTACAGTAGTTACATAAGTGCCAATGACGCAAGGTATAAAAATATCTGAAGGATCAGCAGCGCCGAGAATTGCCCTCTGTGCGATAATGCTTAATGGAATAATTTGCAATCCCGAAGTATGCAACACCAGAAACATAATCTGGGCGTTGGAAGCGGTATCTTTGCTTGGGTTAAGTTCCTGCAAACTTTGCATGGCTTTCAAGCCAAATGGCGTTGCCGCATTATCAAGTCCCAGCATATTGGCGCCAAAGTTCATAATCATCTGTCCGTTAGCCGGGTGATTTTTAGGTACTTCGGGAAAAAGTTTACTGAAAAAAGGCCCGATAATTCTTGCCAGAATATTGATTGCGCCAGCTTTTTCTCCGACGTTTAGAATTCCGAGAAAAAAAGTCATGACTCCCGCGAGTGGCAGCGCAATATCCATCACAGCTACTTTTGACGAATTCAGAATCCCTTCCACAACCAATTTTAACGTTTCGGTGTCGCCGAACAAAATAAATTTGAAAAGAGAAACGACAAAAGCAATGACAAAAAAGGCAATGAAAATGTAATTAAGGGCCATTGGATGAGGTAGAAATTTATCGAAAAAGGGAAATGGATTGCTGGTCAGGAATAATTATAAGTTCGAAAATAAATTAAATTCCTGAGAAACCAGTAATTGGCGAACATTGCCGGATAGACTTCGGTGAAATGCCTTAGAAATCATTCGAATTTTGAAGATAACTTAATCTTAATCCTGGATTGGAATGATTTTTAAGATTGAATTCCTATCTTCAAACTTCTCATACAAACTCGCATTGATTCGTTTCCTATGAAAAAGTATTATTACCTCCTGGCGCTTGTATTATTATTTTCCTGCAACAAAAAAACGGAAAGTGACGGAAAAGATGGTTCGTCAATGACAGTTCTCAACGACACAATCCCAACGAAGCGGAAGGTTGTCACTGAGGTTGCAGTGGCAAGTTATAGTGAGAAAGTGAAAGATAAGGATAATCTTAACGACTGGAAGTTTGCTGTGGATGTTTTCGAAACTGAGGATACTTTTAAATATTTAGTTAAAATAAAATACAAAGAGCTGGAAGCGGAGGACAATCTGACACTTCCCAATTTTGGTATCCAGCCAACAGTGAAGTTAGAAAAAGGTGAGGAAGAACTTACCTGCATCATCGGTTTTCTTGATAAAGAAGGCGCGTTCAAAGAATTCAAAAGAGTAGAGATTGTCGGCGATCAGTTGAAAATCAGACAAACGAAAGGATATGGCCGAAGTGTCGTGAAAGCGAAATGATTAATAGCGATAAGGTATCTTGAAAAGACGGTATTTTTATTTATTTTAAAATATTTTACAACTATTGATAGGGTATGGGCAAATAAAATGACTCTATACATATAGAAATGCCAAAGAAGTTATTTGGGGCGTCTTTCTCACCTGAAAGTTAGATTATGAAAGTGACTAAGGAGTTGGTAATGCTATATTTTCAGGGGAAATGTTCGGATGCTGACGAGGCCATGGTGGAAGTTTGGATGAGCGAAAGTCCATATCACGGTGAATTGGCTGAGCAATGGTTAATGGAGCTTGACCACGAAAATAAAGAATTACTGGTTGAACTGGCAATTTCAAAAAATGATATCTGGAACAATACATCGCAGGAAATAGATAACATTGCAGATGAAGCGTTTTTGAAAATTGAAAACGAGGACAAAATTAATTCCATAAATTTCAACTGGACCAGTTTGGCTGCCGTACTGATGGGGATAACCGTTGTTGCATTTTGTTTTTTTCTTCATTCAAAAAATAAGTCTGTAGAAATCGCTACGGAATTCGGGCAGATCCGGCATATTACTTTGCCCGATAGTTCGAAAGTTGTTTTAAATGGAAATAGCAAAATAAAATATAACAGGTCCTGGGATGAAAATCCACGCGAGATTTGGCTCGACGGGGAAGCATTTTTCAGCATAACCCATTTGAAAAACAACGCCAGGTTTATAGTGCATTTATCAAGCGGAAAAAAGATTGAAGTTTTGGGGACTGAATTTAACGTCATTAACCGCCCGAATCACGATTGTGTGGTGTTAAAGTCGGGAAGTATCAAACTGAGTTTGCCTGAAAAAACAGGTGCAGAAAAAGAAATTTACCTGAAACCCGGCGATTTAATAGAAACTGACGAAACTTTCGCTAAAAAAAGCGACGTAAAAAAAGCCGTAGTAAATCCGGAAACATATTATTCCTGGACAAATGGAAAATGGACGCTCGACGGTACTTCGCTCGGAGAAATGCTCGTGCATGTTGAAGAAAATTATGGCTTGCACGTCGAGGTAGCCAATGTCCAACTTTTGAAAAAACGGCTTTCGGGATCTATTCCGTTATCTGACAACAATCCGGCCCTTTTAATCGAAGATATAGCACATTTATTTCAGTTAAAGTTAGAAAAGAAAGACAACAAACTGGTCTTGGCAGAATAAGCCTGATCAGACACACAAAAGGGAAAATCTTATCCTGAGCCGCAAACTGGAAAGATTTATAGCAAACCCTATTCTTACAGAAACATTACCGCTAGTTTTTAGAAATCCTATGCGATTTCTGCCGCAAACCACATGGATTATCCCGCAATAATCCGTGAGGATTCGTTCGTACGTGTATGCATTATCGTTAATCATTTTCACCCAGTTATTCCTTATGAAGATCACTTCTAAAATGCTGTGTTATCCGATTTTGGGGCTAATTTGTAGTCAGTCGCCAGTAGAGGCGAGGATTATGGCTTCATTTCCCAAAACCACAAATGTTCTTCTTGATGCTAACCAGAAGCGGCCAAATCATGTACTTCTCAGGGATTGTCTGAGAGATCTGGAAACAAAATTCAATGTGTCGATTGCATACCAGACCGAGCTTTTGGAAAATGTCGAGATTGATACGAAAGTGATTAACGCAATTGAAAAAGACGCTACTATCGAAAAGCGGCTTGACAGAATACTGAAAGATTTAAAGATAACTTACCAGAAATCCAGAGAAGGGTTTTATGTATTATATAAAGAAGGGAATTCTCCGAATAAACAAGGACGAAGCACCATCGACCCGTCGGCTTTGTTAAAAGCAGACGCAACGGAATCATATCAAAATAAAGCATTCGGCATATTAGGAAAGGTTGTTGATAAGGTCAACGGCGCTGCAATTCCGGGTGTTAACATCTTGTTGAAAGGCTCAAATATTGGAACGACGACAGATGTAGATGGCGCATATAAATTGGACGTTCCGACAACGGACGGAATTCTGGTTTTCTCATACATCGGTTTTGTTACCCAGGAAGTTCCGATTGCCAATAAATCGGTTATTGATATTGTTTTAAATGAAAACGTACAGGCACTTTCCGAAGTTGTCGTGACGGCTTTGGGTTTTAAAGAGGCCGCTGATCGGCTGGGCTCAACAAGCAGCAAAGTAAGCGGAGACGCGATCACGAAATCTGGCGAAACAAGTTTGATCAATGGATTATCGGGAAAAGCAGCCGGTGTACAAATCTCGCGCGCAGCCGCTGATCCGGGTGCTGCTTCCTTCATTCAGATCCGTGGACAAAATACTTTAACAGGAAATACGCAGCCGCTGGTGGTTGTGGACGGTATCCCGATCAGCAGTACCACAGAAGGTGGGAATTCTGGTGGTGTGGTGCCTCAGTCGCGTTTAAATGATATCAACCCGAATGATATTGCTTCCATGCAGATTTTGAAAGGTGCTTCGGCGGCGGCGCTTTGGGGATCCCGCGCTGCAAATGGAGTAATTTTGATCACGACCAAAAGAGGTGCCGAAGGAAATAAAATGAACATTTCTTTCACTTCAACTTATTCAGCAGATCAGATTAATGGGTATCATCCATTTCAAAATAAATTTGGACAAGGTTCTGCCGGAATTTATAACCCAAACGGAGCAAACGCTTGGGGCGATAAAATCGAGTCGAGAGCAGGAGGCGCGGATGAAGTAAATACATCAGGCCAATATTTTGAAGCAGAAGACGGAACGAAATATTATCCGATCATCAAGAAAAACTCGAAGGAAACTTATAACCAATCCAACTATGACAAAGTTTTCCGAACCGGAAGTTATTATGACAATGCGCTAAGTTTAAGTGGCGGAGATCAAAAGACAACGTTCTTTTTTAGTATTGGTGATGTTCGCCAAAAAGGTGTTCAGCGCGGAAACAGTACCTATAACAGAACGACTTTGCGATTCAATGCGGAAAGGAAATTTAATGATATTGTTCGCCTGGCAGTCAGCGCGGCTTATACCAAAAGTTATTCAGACAGAATTCAACGCGGTAATAACCTTGCCGGTGCCATGGTAGGACTTGCCCGTAATCCGGCTGATTTTGATATCTCGGATTATAAGGGAAGTTATTATTCCAGTCCAACGGCCTCTCCGATTCTGGGCAGGCAACGCGGTTACAGAAGTTATCTGGGTGCGGTAATAAATCCTGCCAACAATAACGCGCTTTGGTCACTATATGAGCAACAAAATTCGACGGATGTAAACCGTTTCATGAACAGTGCGGAATTGGGAATTAAACCTGCCAAATGGCTGGATATCATTGCGAGGGCCGGACTTGATACCTACACCGATGAGCAGATTAATTATTTCCCAGTCAATGATATAACCGGCGCCGGGACAGGTCAGTATCAGGAACAGACAACCCGCGAAGCGCAGGTGAACGGAGATTTACTGGCTCGTGCGACAAAGGATTTTGGTTCGAATTTCACGTCTACTTATGTTATCGGTTTTAACATCAACAACCGGAAGTACAATAATATGGGTGTGACGATCAATAACTTCCTGGTTGCTGACGCACCTGCCAACTTTGCAAACGCTACTTCGCTGAACAGAACGCCTGTAAATTTGAAAACAGAAGTCAGAACGATTCGTACTTATGCAACGGCAAGTTTTGGAGCTTATGACGCCTTGTTTTTAAATCTGTCCGCCGCAGCGGAATCAGCGTCTTCTTTTGGAGCATTGTCCGAAAAAACATTTTATTATCCTTCCGCTGACGTAGCGTGGCTGTTTACAAGACTGAAAGCCATTGAAGATAATCGTGTACTCAATTTTGGTAAACTTCGCGCTTCTTATGGAGTTGTGGGTGTTCAGCCGCTTCCATATCGTTCCAATACGACATTTTCTTCGACAGTTTATACAGCAAATCCATGGGGAGATAACCTGGTCGGATCACAATTCGGAAACGGGGCATACAGTCAGGGCGCTTCATTAGGTGACCAGTATCTGAAACCTGAGCGTAAAACAGAGTATGAAATCGGAGCGGACCTTCGCTTTTTCAACAGCAGATTGCGTACAGGTTTAACCTATTATAACAATAAAATCAAAGACGTTTTGGTGCCGGTAACTCTTGCACCAAGTACAGGTTTTGCGACGAAATATACCAACGCAGCCGAACTTCAAAACAAAGGCTTTGAAGCAGATCTTACTTATGATGTGATCAAAAAAGGAGATTTAACCTGGTCGCTTCGCGGAAATTTCACACGTAACAGAAGCAAGGTGCTGGATTTGGCCGGAACACAATCACTATACCTTGTTGGGGGAATAGAAAACTTCCTTGACGCAAGGGCGGTAGTGGGGCAGCCAACGGGTGTGTTTTGGAGTAGTAAATATGCGCTGAATGACGATGGTACTAAAAAACTGGATGCCAACGGATTTCCGACGGCTGATCCCGTAACAGGCGTGGTTGGTGATCCTAATCCGGATTGGATCGGTGGTTTCGGAACGAGCCTTTCCTACAAGAAATTCTCATTAGACGTTTTGTTTGAAACTTCCCAGGGAGGTGATTATTTCAGTGGAACAAGAGGTGTTATGTACAATTTTGGTACGCATGGAGATACGGGCAATGAAGTTACCCTGACTCAGGATACTAAAAATTATGCAGGAAAAACGCTGACAGCAGGAAGCACGGTTCGTGGTAATTTGCAGGATTTTGGCGCAGGTCCTGTGTTAATGGACGAAAGCTGGTATACGACTTTGGGAAGTGGTTTTGGGTCTTTGAAAGAACAATTTGTTGAAGACGGCAGCTGGACGCGTCTTCGTCAGCTTTCACTTTCCTATCGTCTGGATTCAGAAAAATTCAGAAAAGTTACGAAGCTTCAATCAATCGAATTTTCTGCGACAGGCCGTAACCTGATCTTATGGACGAAAGTCGTAGGAATAGATCCAGATACCAATTTGTCAGGAACACCGGCTGGTCGCAATATGGATTATTTCAATTCGCCTGGTACGAGATCATACATTTTCTCGCTGAAGGTCAATTACTGATCCCGATATTTCACTGATTCAAATGACCCAAATCATTAAACAAAAAATAAAATGAAAAGAGCTAAACTAATCAGGGCGGCAGGACTTTTCCTCATGGCGGGGATGCTTTCCTGCGAGTCGATGGTGGATAATCTAAATACGGATTTAAACAATCCAACAGATGCCTCCGCAAATCTAATACTTACAGGAGCTCAGCTGGGAAATATATCGGTTCAGGAAGGTCACCTGGCACGCGTCGCTGCGATGTGGTCCGGATATTTTACCGGGACGGACCGCCAGTATAAAGATATTTACAGCTATAACGTTACCGGCGCTTCATTCAACGATGTTTGGAAATTTACTTATCAGGGTGTTGTCGAACAAACAAAACTGGTAATTGAAAAATCTGAAGCTACAAATAACCGTTTGGTGCAGGGAATTGCAAAGGTGGTTCAGGCGAATGCCCTGGGTACGGCAGCAGCATGTTTTGGTGATATCCCGTTTTCAGAAGCGTCGGATATTACAAATTTCCCAAACCCTGCGTTCGAACCTCAGATTCAGGTTTATGGAAAACTTCAGACTCTGCTTGACGAAGCGATCGCGGATCTGGAATCCGGTTTGGGAACTTCTCCCGGCGCAGCGGATATTCACTTTGCAGGCGATGCGACGAAATGGAAAGACGCTGCCTATACCTTAAAATCGAGATTTTATTTAGAAACGAAGGAGTATGCACTGGCTGCGACGGCTGCGGAAAAAGGTATATCCAGTGCTGCGAGATCACTTGTGATGACGCACGGAACAACTTTGAATGTCAATGAAAATTTGATGTATGCTTTCATCGCCCGTAGCCGTGTTGGTGATATCAACGCTTCACTTGCGTTGGCTCCAACTTTGTTAAATCCGGCGAGCGCGACTTACAAAGGGAATACGAAAACAGATGAAACCGCTCGCTTTAATCATCATTTCATTACCGTTAGTACCACCGGCGTGGTTATTCCGGTTTCGCCCAATACAAACAGCTCGGCAACTTCTCGCGGGTTATTCGGGCAATCGGCTCCATATCCGCTGGCTACCTATTCTGAAAATGTTTTGACATCGGCAGAAGCTTTGGCCCGCACGACAGGATTTGCAGCTGGTTTGGCGAAATTAAATGTATACCGTGCTTATCTGAACACCGGCGGTGACCTGGATGCGACATATAAAACCGGGACTTTTAAATATAAATACGAACCTTATACAGCTGAAGATTTTGCTTCGGGCGGTATGTTAAACACAACCGGATTGACGGCAGATCAGGCGTTATTAAAGGAGATTTTGATGGAACGTTACATCACTTTCAACGGACAGATTATTGGTTTTAATGACTTGCGTCGTACAAGAAGTGAAACAGTTGGGGTAAAATTAACGCCAAGTGCTGGCGCGACTTTACCGGAAAGAATGCTTTATAGCGAGGCAGAAGTAAATTCAAATACCAGTGCGCCGAATCCGGTTCCAGGTGTTTTTGTCAAAACAGCAGTAAATGCGAAATAAAATTTAGTAGCCTGTCCGGATGGGCAGGCTATATTTTGTTAACAATTGAACAGCGCTTATGATGAACAAATTCAATGCCTATTCCTTCAACGTGCTCAATTCCTTTTCAAAAAAATATTTCAAAACAATACCGTTAATACTGTCTGTTCTACCATTAAATACTGCCTTGGCCGATACGGGTAACATCGCTTCAAAACCAACTTTTGCAGTAGATTCAGTGAAAGTTAAATTAACGGAAGGTACCAACATTGCCCTGACATTATCGCCCGATAAAAAGACGATCGTCATGGATTTGCAGGGGACAATTTACAGCATTCCTTTCTCCGGCGGACAAGCCAAACCATTAACCGATCCGATGGGCGATTGCCGTCAGCCGGTATTTTCTCCCGATGGATCAAAAATTGCTTTTCAGGCTTTCTGGGATGGTAATTTTCATATTTACACCGTGGGCTTGAATGGCGGAACTCCAGTTCAAATCACCTCGGGGGTTTTTGATGACCGCGAACCTTCTTATTCTCCTGACGGAAAAAAGATGGTTTTTTCTTCTGACCGAAGCGGAAATTATGATGTCTGGGAACTTGATCTTGCATCAGGTGAACTGACACAATTGACCAAAGACGCAGCCAATGATTTTTTTCCTTCTTACTCTGCCGACGGCTCTCAAATCGCCTATGTTTCTGAAAGAACTTCCGGCCCGGGAATTTACATTATGGATGCAAAGGGAAAAGAAAAATTATTTCTGACAAGTAAAGGCAAGCTTTCATCGCCGGTTTGGCATCCAAAAGAGCAGAATATAATCTTTAATAATTTTGATCAGGGAAAAAGTTTGCTGGATATCGCAAAAGTTGACGGCGGCGACTGGGAGACTTTATCGGAAAACACAGAAGACGTTTTTCCTTTCAAAGTTGCCTGGATTTCTGAAACTGAATATTTGTATACCTCCGACGGTTTGATAAAAAAAAGAAAGCTGGGTGATAAATCAGTAAGTACAATTCCATTCGAAGTCGGAATGACTTTGTCGCATGACAAATACAAACTGAAAGTGCATGATTTCAATTCTGTTGCTACCAATAAAGTAATGGGAATTCGCGGTCCGGTGGTTTCTCCTGATGGAAACAGCGTCGCTTTTACTGCTTTGGGAGATATGTGGCTTTTGAAAAAAGGTTCTGACAAACCAGTGCAATTAACCAATGATTCCTTCATAGAAATTGATCCGGCCTGGTCAGCTGACGGAAAGCAGCTTGCTTACGTTTGCGACAGAAAGGGAAATATGGATTTATATGTAAGAGATATGGCGACCGGAAATGAAAAGCTGGTTTTGAATGCAACAGATAATATTACATTTCCCGCGTTCTCAGCTGACGGATCCAAAATCGCTTACTATCAAAAAGATCCGGCTGCTTTTGGACGATATTTTCTGAAAATGGTTGAGCTTTCTTCCAACAAGGAAACCGTTTTGTATGCGCCATTATTTGACGGATCGCAGCCAAGCTGGTCTGCGGATGGAAAGTTTGTCGTTATTTCAGCCTTGCAGCCGTTTTCCTCTCGCTACCGTGAAGGTGTCAGCAAATTTCTGGTGATATCAACGGTTGATAAAACTTTCAAATTCATTACGCCGATCAACGAAAAGACACTATCCACGAGAGGGAAAAACGGACCATATTGGTCACCGGACGGAACGAAATTTGCGTTTTCCATGGATGGCGTTTTGTGGACAGTTGCTGTAGATAAGGAAGGGAATCTGTTAAATGCGCCGAGAAGATTAACAAACGAATTGGCAGAAAACCCAAGCTGGACAGGCGATTCGAAAAGTATAGTGTATATGGCGACTGACGTTATCAAGAAAATTTCGCTTGCTGATGGTTCGGTTATAACGCTTCCGATTGATTTAACTTACAAAATTAAACAGCCAACAGGACAGGTTGTCGTTCATGCAGGAAAGCTATTCAACGGGCGTTCTAAGGAATATCTGACCAATGTTGATGTTATTATTGCCGGCAACAGAATCCAGAAAATTGAACCGCACAAGGCTGGAAGAGCTGGTAAACTAATCGACGCTTCGAAGCAAACCGTTATCCCCGGACTTATAGAAATGCATACCCACCAGACTGCTGCTGCTGGCGAGCAATTAGGCAGACTGTGGTTGGGATATGGGATTACAACAATTCGTGAACCGGGCGGAGATCCCTATGACGTTATTGAACGAAAGGAATCCTGGGCGAGCGGTCGCAGAGCTGGTCCACGTAATTTTTACACGGGTGGAATCTTGGACGGAAGCCGGATTTATTATGGAATGAATGTTGGAAACGTAGCCGGTGCGCAGCTTGATCTTGAATTGGAAAAGGCAAAACGGCTGGGGTATGATATGATGAAAACATATGTCCGTATGCCAGACGCCATGCAGCAGCGTGTTACCGTTTTTGCACATAATCTGGGTATACCGGTTTCGTCACATGAAATTTATCCCGCTATGAAATATGGTGTGGATGCGGTGGAGCACATGGGCGCAACGAGCCGACGTGGATATTCTCCCAAATTATCTGCATTAAATAATTCTTATCAGGATGTTGTGGAATTGCTTGTGAAATCAGGCATGAACATCACGCCGACGGCATCACTTCAGGGTGGACTTCCAATGCTGGTACAAAAAGATCCTGACTTTTTTGCTAACAAACAATTTAAGGCTTTTTACAGCGAAGATGCAATTGGCGAGTTAAAGAATATGACGTCGCTTCGGATCAAAAATAATCCTGCATTCCTTTCTTCTTTTGGTAATATACAAAAAACCGTGAAGGCGATGATCGACCAGGGCGGCCATGTTACGCCGGGTACCGATTCACCGATTATTCAGCCTGGACTGAGTTATCACGCTGAATTGCAGTCATGGGTAGATGGAGGGATTTCTCCTTTTGAAACTTTACGTTCCGCTACTTTATTTTCTGCCGAAGCGCTTGGGGTAAGCAAAGATCTTGGTACGCTGGAAACCGGCAAACTTGCTGATCTTGTGATTATTGATGGTGATCCGTTAAAAAATATCAAAGATGTTTTGAATGTGAATACGGTTATCAGAAATGGCGAAATATTTCTGATAGATAGGTTGCTGAAAAAGGCTGATTGACCGGAGTATTTCGGTGCGCTGCACCTTTGGCTTATTTCATAATTTCCGGGTTTTCTACAAATATTACGGTGCTATGCACCTTGTTCTCAATAAGGGTAATTATCAAATGTGCATCGCACCGCAATATTCGTAGTATCGATCAAGAAATTACCAACCAAAATCAAATGTGCATCGCACCGCAATGATTGTAGAAATTAACCAAGGAATATCAACCAAAATTAAAGGTGCAGCGCACCGCGACATTTATAGAAACTAACCACGGAATAATCAATCAAATTCAAAGGTGCATCGCACCGTAATAATTGTAGAATCAAAAACACAACCCCTGTTTAAATTTTAGATTGATTTAAACATGTACCAAAATAAAATAACAAATTAAAGTACGTTTAAAATGATTAGAGCAATCCGGTTACTTCGGTCTTTTTCGAGAAGTATTCACTTCAACCATGTTTTTGCACTAACTGCGCTATCCGGCGCATTTGTGTTTTCCGGCAACGATGCCCAGGCTGCGGCACCTGATTCAACGAAAGTCACGCTGACGGAAGGCACGAACATGGCCACAGATCTATCACCAGACAAGAAATCGATTGCCGTTGATATTCAGGGGACGATATGGAGTATCCCAATTGCGGGAGGCGATGCAAAACCGCTGACCGATGGAATGGGCGATGACCGTCAGCCACGCTGGTCTCCCGACGGAAGCCGTGTTGCTTTTCAATCTTTTCGTGACGGATATTATCATATTTGGGCGGTCAATAAAGATGGTTCAGGATTAACGCAGTTAACTTTTGGTGTTTTTGATGAACGCGAACCGGAATGGTCGCCGGATGGGAAATTTCTCCTTTTTTCGTCAGATCGCGGAGGTAATTATGATATCTGGAAAATGGAGCTTTCTACCAGAACATTAACCCAGCTGACTAATGATCCGGGAAATGATTATTGTCCTGCCTATGCAAGTGACGGTAGCAAGATCACCTTTGTTTCCGAACGTACATCTGGTCCGGGAATCTATATCCTAACGAATGACGGTTCTCAAAAACTGGTCGTAAAAAATGCCGCGAAACTTTCTGCTCCGGCATTTAATCCTGCCGGGACGCATATTTATTTCAATTCATTCACAGGTGCATTCAGCGATCTTGAAGAGGTTGATATTGCAACCGGAAATGCGAAATCTCTAACACAACCGTCAGAAGACGTTTTTCCATTCCGTGCCAGCTGGATTTCTCCACAGGAATATTTATACAGTGCTGACGGAAAAATTAAACGCGTTAAGTTGGGTGAAAAAACAGGCCAGAATGTTGCGTTCAAAGCCGTTGTGACCGTGACCACGCCAGTATATACCCGAAAAACCTATGATTTCAATAGTGGGAAACCTAAAACGGTGAAGGGGATAAAAGGACTAAATGTTTCTCCTGACGGGAAACGTTTCGTTTTTTCCGCATTGGGCGATCTCTGGATTCTGGACAAAGGCGCAACCGTTCCGAAACCAATTACAAAAGACGCAAACCTGGATGCCGATCCGACCTGGTCACCAGATGGAAACACCATCGCATTCCTGACCGACCGCTCTGGCGCTATGAATCTTTGGGTACATGATGTAAAAACCGGAAAACAATCGGAATTGGTTATGCTGGACTATGATATCAACTATCCGGCCTGGTCTCCCGATGGTTCAAAAATTGCTTTTTACCAGGCAGATCCTAGAAATTCATGGGGAAGAGGCACCCTTCAAACCGTTGAAGTGAAAACCGGAAAAGTGGAGAAAATTCATGAATCGCTGTTTGTGCCAAGTCAGCCGAGCTGGTCTCCTGATGGCAAAACGATCGCCGTTTCAGGTTTAGAAGTGTATTCTACGCGCTATCGGGAGGGAATTAACAAAATCTTATTGATTTCTCTGGATAAAAAACCGGACCGTTTTGTGTCTCCAGTGGCTGAACGTTCGCTTGGTATGCGTGCAAAAAATGGCCCGGCCTGGTCTCCGGATGGAAAGTCGATGGCCTATGTGCAGGATGGTTTACTTTGGGTAATCGCTGTGGATCCTTCCGGAACTATTGTTGGACCTCCGAGAGGATTAACACATGAATTGTCGGAGGTGCCGAGCTGGACGGCCGATTCAAAAACGCTGGTTTATATGGCGACGGATACGATCAAGCAGATCAGCATTTCGGATGGGAAAGTTGAGTCAATTCCGATGACTTTTAAATGGGATTACAAACAGCCAAAAGAGACGGTCGTGATCCATGCCGGAAAGGTTTTTGATGGCAGAAATAAAGAATATATCAAAAATGTAGACATTATTATTGAAGGTAATCGTATCAAAGAAATTGTTCCGCATAAAGCAGGTCGACCGGGAAAACTGGTTGATGCTTCTGACAAAACGATTATCCCCGGACTTTTCGAAATGCATACCCACCAACATGCCATGACCGGCGAAAAGCTTGGCCGTTTGTGGCTGTCTTTTGGAATTACGTCGCTTAGGGAAACTGGTGCAGATCCTTACGATGCTTTGGAAAGAAAAGAATCGTGGGACGCAGGCACGCTAACCGGTCCGCGCGAATTTTTCACCGGAGGATTAACAGACGGAAGCCGGATTTATTATGGTCTTGCGAATAGTATCCATTCGACGGCGCAGCTTGATCTGGAACTTGAACGTGCCTCGCGGCTGGGTTATGATATGATCAAAACTTATGTCCGTATGCCGGATATTTTGCAGCAGCGTATCACCAATTATGCACATAAAATTGGAGTGCCGGTATCTTCCCACGAAATCTTTCCTGCGATGCGATACGGTGTCGATGCGGTTGAACATATTGGTGGGACAAGCCGGCGCGGATATTCCCCGAAAATTTCCGCAATGAATTTTACCTATCAGGATGTTACTGAACTTTTGGTGAAATCAAAAATGAATATCACACCAACGGCTTCGTTGCAGGGTGGCTTTTATGTGATGGCCGGAAAAGATCCTGGTTATTACGAAAACAAACAATTCAAGACTTTTTATTCGGAGGAATTCAGAAAAGCTTTGAAAGACGGAGCTTCGCAAATTGAGAAAATGTTTCCGGGTTACACTGCCAATTTTGGAACAATTCAAAAAACGGTTAAAAATCTTATTGCCAGCGGCGCACGGGTTACGGCGGGCACCGACAGCCCATTCATTCCTTATGCGATGAGTTTGCATTCTGAGTTACAATGCTGGGTGGATGGAGGAATAACTCCATTTGAAACCTTGCGTTCTGCGACTTTATGGTCTGCGGAGGCGGTTGGCGTAAGCAAAGATCTGGGGACTTTGGAAAAAGGGAAATTGGCAGATCTGGTAATTGTGGACGGTGATCCTTTGGTGAAAATCGAAGATGCCTGGAATGTAAAACATGTTATGAAAAACGGTATTCTTTTCTCCATTGATGAGCTTTTGAAAAAGCCTTAATTACTTACTAACCCGATGCTCATGTTTTTTAAATTAAATAAAAAATCAAAAACGGTTGTTGCAATGCTCCTGGTATTCGCCGCGGCCGCTTCTGCACCATTAAGTGCTCAGAAAATCCCCGCCGAAAAAAGTGATGCGCTAATTGCAAAAGCGATGTATCCCGCTTTGGAGGAATTGAAAGATTACGTTGCCATTCCAAATGATGCGTTAATTGCAGAGGATATTGAAAAAAATCTGGTATGGTCCGAAAAGGCTTTTGCCAAACGTGGTTTTAAAACGGCAATTTTGAAAACCGGTAAAATGCCATTGTTTTCCGCTGAAAAGACGTACCCGAAAAACACAAAGATTGTTTTATTCTATTTCCATCTTGACGGACAAGCGGTGAGGCCAAATGAATGGTTTCAGAAAGATCCGTATATGACGGTTTTAAAAGAAAAAAGTGCCGATGGTACTTTTAAGGAAATTGACTGGGAGTTATTAAAAAAAGAAAAGATCAATGACGAATGGCGGATTTTTGCGCGTTCCACTTCGGATGACAAAGGGCCGATTGTTATGCTTTTGCAAGCACTTGATATTCTTGCAGGACAAAACCAGCAACCTCCGTTTAATGTAAAAGTGGTACTGGATTGTGAAGAGGAAAAAGGTTCGCCGGGGTTGAAGGCTTCTCTTGCTCAATACAAAAAAGAGTTGATGGCTGATTACCTGATCGTGATGGACGGGCCGATGCATTCTTCCAATATCCCGACCTTAACTTTTGGATGCAGGGGAGGAACTGGTTTTGGACTTACAACATACGGCGCAATTACACAGCAGCATAGCGGACATTTTGGAAATTATTCTCCGGACCCGACTTTTATTCTTTCAAAAATCATTGCTACGATGAAAGATGATGATGGACGAGTTTTGATTGACGGATTCTATGATGGAATTAAATTCGATGCCGAAGCAGAGAAAATCATGGCGGCTGTTCCGGACAATATGAAGGAAATTAACGATCGTTTACAGATTGCGGAAAAGGAAAAAGTAGGTAAAAACTACCAGGAGTCTATGCAGTATCCGTCATTAAATATCAGAGGTTTGAAGGCCGCGGTTGTTGGAAAGGGCGGAGGTTCAATTATTCCGGAAGAAGCGCTTGCAGAATTTGGGATTCGTCTGGTACCTGAAACCGAAGGAACCAGAATGACCAATCTTGTTAAAGCACATATTGAAAAACAAGGATATAAAGTTTTTGATCACGTGCCAACAAAGCAGGAACGTATGGCGAATAAAAAATTGGTTTTCATGAGTGGCGGAGGAGCGGGCAGTCCGGCGTTTCGAACCGAAGTCAATTCGCCGATCGGGAATTGGCTGAGAAAATCAGTAACTGATAATTTTAAACAAGATCCGATCGTGATCAGGATTATGGGTGGCTCGGTTCCGGTTGTTCCGTTCATTCAAACATTAGGGGTTCCAGCTGTTATTGTGCCGCTGGTAAATATGGATAACAATCAGCACAGTCCAAATGAAAATCTTCGGTTGGGTAATTTGAGAATGGGAATAAAGACATGTCTGTCTATTTTGACAACACCGATTTGATTTGAGGTATCGTCTTGGTTTCTCTGGAAGCTCTTGTTCCTAGATGTGGATTAAAGACGTTTGGTTTTTTGCTCCTTCGGAGCCTCCTGTTTATCGCCAGGAATTTGGATGTTTGGTTTTTGGCTCGTTAAAGCCTTCTGGGCATTATCAGGAAACTCCGAAGGAGTTAGGATCGGACCTAATCTGGTGCTTTCTATAAACAGGATACCCCGCTGGGGTGTTTCGGGGATTTGATAGGCATGAGATGTGGATAGGGTATAACCCGCTGGGATGTTTCCGATAAACGCTCTTTTAATATTTTAGAATCTGAATGCTGCAAAATCCAAAACTACAATGAATAAAAAATTCAAACTGTTAATCATTTTTATTTCGCTGATATCCCTTTTTGAATTAAAGGCAATGACATCGGATTCCGTAAAAGTAATATTGACAGAAGGTACCAACATGGCAATTGCCCTTTCTCCGGATAAAAAAAACCTGGCTATGGACATCCAGGGAACGATCTGGCTAATGCCTGTTGCAGGTGGAAAGGCCAAAGCGTTAACCGATGCCTTAGGTGATTGCCGCCAGCCAACCTGGTCAGCGGATGGGAACCAGATCGCATTTCAATCCTACCGTGACGGAAATTTTCATATCTGGAAAGTGAATAAAGATGGTACCGGATTAACCCAATTGACTTTCGGAGTCTATCATGATCGCGAGCCGCACTGGTCACCGAATGGGAAAGAAATTGTCTTTTCCTCAGACAGGAGCGGGAATTATGATATCTGGAAAATCGAACTCGAAAAAGGTATTCTGGCACAATTGACAAAAGACACTGGAAATGACTATTTCCCGTCATACTCATCAGACGGATCAAAACTGGCTTATGTATCAGAAAGAAATACTGCCGCAGGACTTTATCTGCTTGAAGGCAATAGCGAGCCAAAACTATTAGTACATAGCAAAGAAAAATTGTTTTCGCCTGTTTGGCATCCCAATGGTAAGCAGGTAACTTTTAATACGCTGTTGCCAGGTGCGAGCCAACTTGAATTTGTAAGTGTAGGAGGTGGTGATTGGCAAACTTTGTCGGAAAAAACAGAGGATGTTTTTCCATTTAAGGTTAGCTGGCTTTCGGAAACGGATTATTTATATACTTCCGACGGACAGATTAAACATGGAATTTTAGGGCAAAAGAAAACAGCCAGTATTCCGTTTCAGGCTGAGGTAATTTTAGACCGAAAAAAGTATGTTACAAAAGCCCGTGATTTTGATTCAAAAAAAGCACAGCCCGTTCAGGGTATTCGCAGTCCTATCGTGTCACCTGATGGGAAAAGCGTGATTTTTACTGCGCTGGGTGATTTATGGATTTTTAAAAAAGGTACTGAAAAACCGGCTCAGGTTACCAATGACATTTTTATTGATGTTGATCCCGTTTGGTCGCCCGATGGAAAAAAAGTTGCTTACACCAGCGACAAAAACGGTAACATGGATCTTTATATAAAAGATCTTTTGACCGGAAAAGATACCTGCCTGCTTGATGCTCCGGATAATTTGAAATTTCCATCCTGGTCGCCGGATGGATCTAAAATTGCTTTTTATCAGGCAGATCCGAAAGCTTACAGCCGGAACGTTCTCAATATTCTGGATCTGAAATCGGGTGAAATCATAACGGCTTATGGATCACTTTTTGAAGGTTCGCAGCCAGGCTGGACACCTGACGGAAAATTTATTGTGATCTCATCGCTGGATTCTTATTCTACAAGATTCCGTGAAGGATTAAGCAAATTCCTGATTATTCCGCTGGACAAATCGCCTGCAAAATTCATTTCGCCCGTTCCCGAACGTTCATTGGCAACAAGAGGAAAAAATGGTCCGGTGGTCTCGCCGGATGGAAATATGATTGCCTATATTCTTGATAATACTTTATGGGTTGTTCCTGTCGATAAGGAATGCAATATCATCGGTCCGCCGAAAAGATTAACGAATGAACTGGCGGAGGATCCGAGCTGGACTGCCGATTCAAAAACAATTGTGTTTTTGGCAACCGATGTTTTAAAAGAAGTATCTGTGATCGATGGAAAAGTTGAACCGATAAACATGAATTTCACTTGGCAGGTAAAACAGCCGTCAGGGCAATTGGTAATTCATGCTGGAAAACTTTTTAATGGCCGTTCAGAAAAATATCTGGAAAATGTGGATGTGTTGATTGAAGGAAACCGTATCAAAAAAATTACACCGCATCGTGCTGCCGCATATGGAAATGCCAAAGTTATCGATGCTTCCAAACAAGTAATTATTCCCGGACTTTTTGAAATGCATACCCACCAGAATGCCCAGCTTGGCGAAAAAGGCGGTCGACTGTGGCTGGCTTATGGAATCACTTCGATTCGTGAGCCGGGAACCGATCCTTATGATGCATTGGAAAGAAAAGAATCCTGGACAAGCGGAAAGCGACTGGGGCCAAGGACTTTTTTTACAGGCGGACATATGGAAGGAAACCGGATTTATTATAACAGGAATACCAGCAACGTAGGCGGCGCGCAATTGGATATGGAATTAAACCGTGCTGTGAAATTGGGTTATGATATGATAAAAACATACGTCGGTCTCCCGGATAATTTGCAAAAACGAGTGACTGAATTCGCGCATACGAACGGGATTCCGGTTGCCTCACATGAAATTTATCCGGCTGTCGGTTATGGTGTGGACGGTGTGGAACACATGGGCGCCACAAGCCGAAGAGGTTATTCTCCAAAACTGACAGCGATGAATAATACTTATCAGGATGTTGTGCAGCTTATTACCAAATCGGGAATGTACATTACACCGACCATTTCTCTGCACGGAGGTTTTACGTCGTTAGCCAAAAACGATCCTGAATTTTTCAATCACTGGCAGTTCAAAAGTTTTTATTCTGAGAAGTTGAAAGCCGAACTTTTAGGATCGGTGACCAGAATGAGCGAGTCGACCTATTCAAATGTTGAAAAAACAACCTTAAATTTGATCAGGTCAGGTGCGCGTGTGACACCCGGAACGGATTCTCCCATTATACCTTCCGGATTCAGTTATCATGCCGAATTGCAAAGCTGGGTGAAGGCTGGTATCTCGCCATTTGAAACACTACGAGCGGCAACATTGTGGTGCGCTCAAGAAATTGGAGTTGAAAAAGATCTTGGAACAATTGAAACAGGAAAACTTGCAGATATTGTTATTGTAGATGGAGATCCGTTGACGAATATCAAAGATCTATTAAATGTTCAGGGCGTGATTAAAAATGGGGAGTATTTGAATGTAAAAGACTTGAAAAGAGAAAATTAAGTAACTGGTTTCTTGGAATGATATATTAAAAAAACTAGATAAGAGTAATTTGAAAAGGAGAGGCACGCAGAGCTTCTCCTTTTTTGTTTTTGACAAAATTGAAGAAATTTAATATTTTATATAATCGAAAAAAATAAAATTAATTATTGTGTTATATGTAATAATCAATCTATTATATTTATATATATCGATTTTACAGAACAATATTTTGATAGTATTTTTATTTCAAGAATATAATATATGAATAAACCAATTTTTTCAGATGAAGAGCTTTTGAAGCTTGTCGCTGAAGACAATACGGAAGCATTCAAAATATTGTTTGATCAATATTACAATACCCTGGTTCGCGTTTTAATGCGATTCTCTCCGGATCCGGAACAGGTGAAAGACTGGGTGCAGGAGATTTATGTAAAATTATGGGAGTGCAGGAAAAATCTGGATATTGAGTCCATCGGGAATTTCAAAGCATACTTTATGGTAATCGCCAGAAATCATGCGATTAAACATCATACTAAAAAGAAAAAACTGGAACTGGTTTCCAATTATGAATTATCGGATTGCGATGTTTCGGATAACAACCTCGTCGAAAATCTTGAACATGCAGAGTTAATGCACGCTTACCAAAATGCACTTTCCAAATTACCTCATAAAGCGACGGAGGCTTATTTTCTGAATCGTGAAAAAGGCCTGACTTATACCAAAATCTCAGAAGAATTGGGGATTTCTATCAAAACCGTCGAAGCACAAATTTCCAGGGTGATGGCTTTTCTCAGACAAGAACTTGTGGTTTATCTACGATAATTAGCATTTAATCAGGTTCCGGGTAAATTTCATCAGATAATTTTCAGAAGTGTAAAGCCAACAGGTAACTTTGATTGCGAAAATACTAGCAATCCGTCATGGTGTACCAGCAAATTGCTCCGCCAGTTTATTTACAAGATAAGGTCAGATATTTTTGTAGCCTGGAAAATACTTTTTCAGACCAGTCCACGACGACTTTCAAGCCAATTGCCGATGGCTGTCCCGGAATAATGTTTCACCAATCTGAATGTGGCAATTTGGCTCAGTACGATAAAAAACTGCCTGAGATTTTTTTGTACGGGCAAACAACGAAGCCAATAGAAATTGCTGCGAAAGGCATTTTTAAAACGTTCGGAATTGTTTTTCAACCTGCTGCGCTCAAACTTATTTTTGGTCTTGACGCAGATGAACTTACAAATTCATGTGCTGACTTTGATGGTTTATTGGGAAATAAACATACTCGTATTCTTAAAATGTTAGTCAATTCGAATACCTTTTCCGAACAGCGTAATATAATTTCTGCCTTTCTTTTTTCGATTGAAAATAAAATTAAGGTTGACTCGGATAAATCAATTCAATACGCAGTTTCCAGTATTCTGGCTTCCAAAGGACATGTCAGACTTAAAGATCTGTTATCACATTTGCAGCTTTCGGAAAGAACTTTTGAGCGTAAATTCAAGCAATGGGTTGGTATTTCTCCCAAGTTATTCGCGAGAATTTGTCAGTTTCAGGCGTCTCTGGATTCACTACGAACTAATAATTACGAAAAACTTTCCGATATCGCTTTTGAAAATCAATACGCAGATCAATCACATTTCATCCGGGCATTTAAAGAGTTTTCAGGTTTTTCCCCTTGTCAATATCAAAAGGAAGCAAGCTGGGCAACTGAAAATTTTCTGGCTTTCCCCAAATAAAATAGCACATGTTACTACTGTTTGCAGATACGATTTAGCATTGCTGAGTAAAGCAATCCACAGGATTTCCCCAAATTAAATGTTTAAGCTAAAATCAAGATAAGTGCAGGCGCCATTTGGTCTGATTTACAATACTTATTTCTGGCATAGTTGTTTATAGTAGAGCATATTGTTTCGATGCAAAAATGACTTCAGAAGAGAGGTCATTGCCCTGATTCTTAAATATTTTACTTAACAATAGTCTAGATTTTAGTCTCAATATCAAGGAATATATTGCGACTAAATCGGTGACAAATGTCGTAGGCATATCCAGAACTTTTCAGGTCAGGAGTGTTCGTCGCGTTCAATTAATAATTTTTTTTTCATCAACAATTTAAAGATGTATCATCAACTGCTTGAATGAGTAACATTATGATTCAACTACCTAAAAACTTATTGTGCTTTTCGCATTTACGATGGGACTTCGTATATCAACGTCCGCAACATCTGATGACTCGATTTTCTGAGTTTTCATCTGTATATTATCTCGAAGAACCAATCTTTGGTGAAATTGAAAACGCTTTTCTTACATTCTCACAGAGGCTGCCAAATCTTTGGGTTTGCGTACCGCATCTGCCGCATGGAATGAGTAAAATGGAAATTAACAGACAATTAAAATCGCTGTTAAACATTTTCTTTATAAACAAGGATACACAGGATTTTGCTTTTTGGTATTACACGCCAATGGCTTTGGAATTTTCTTTCAAATTTGTTCCTGGGCTTACAGTTTATGACTGCATGGACGAGCTGTCTGCTTTCAAATTTGCTCCGGAAGAATTAAAGGATCTTGAAAAGCGTCTTTTCAATAAAGCAGATGTAGTTTTCACAGGCGGACAATCGCTTTATGAAGCTAAAAAACATCAGCATTACAACATCCATCCTTTTCAAAGTAGTATTGATAAAATGCATTTTGCAAAAGCCAGATGCAGAAAATCTGAACCAGCTGACCAGGCTTCAATAGATGGTGTAAAGTTGGGATTTTATGGAGTAATTGATGAGCGATTTGATATAGATCTTATCAAAGGGATTGCAGATGCTCGTCCGGAATGGCAAATTATTTTGATAGGTCCGATCGTAAAAATTGATCCTGCCGCATTACCTAAAAATAAAAACATACATTATCTCGGATCGAAAAAATACGAGGAATTGCCGCTGTATTTATCAGGTTGGGACGTTGCGCTGGTTCCGTTTTTGTTGAACGAATCGACAAGATTTATCAGTCCGACCAAAACACCTGAATATCTGGCAGGTGGGAAACCGGTAGTTTCGTCTGCAATCAAAGATGTAATTAATCCTTATGCCAAAAATAAGCTTGTTTCCATAGGAGCGGACGCGGATGATTTTGTGATAGCCATTGAAGAATTGTTGGGAAACCCGAATTATGAGGCATGGCTAACGCAGGTAGATAAATTTTTATCAGATTATTCATGGGATAATACTTTTCATTCGATGATGGAACTGATGGAAAATACGATGACAAACAGAAATACCACGGTATCTGTTGTGAGCGAATAATTGGAACGGGTCAACAAAATGAGTCAGATTTTGCAAATGAATAACCAGATTATCGAAAATCCTTTCCAGTCATTCTGGATGGCGGGATTTGAGTGCAGTGATCAATTGAATACCCATGGAGACCGGGTTGATTTTCTTAATATTACGTCTCATCTGGAATTGATTCATGAGGATTACGAACGAATAAAAGAATTCAATTTTCATACAGTACGTGAAGGTGTAAGGTGGAGCCAGGTAGAAACCAAGCCTTATACTTACGATTTTAGTATCCTGAAAGAAATGTTGGTGGCTGGACAAAAACATGGAATCCAGCAGATCTGGGATGTATGTCACTTCGGTTTTCCTGATGATCTCAGTCCGGTGCATCCACATTTCACAAGACGATTTGCAGCACTTTGTAAGGCATTTGTCACTTATTACAAAAGTTTTGACTTTGATCTTCCGCTGATCGTTACACCAATTAACGAAGTCAGTTTTATGTCCTGGCTCGGCGGAGACGTCGCCGGGACATCTCCTTATTGCCGGAATAATGGCTGGGAAGTGAAATACGCCTATATGAGGGCCTATATTGCCGGAGTGCAGGCCATGAAAGAGGTTGATCCAAAAGTCAGAATTTTGACGACAGAGCCGTTGGTAAGTTTGTCGCCAAAACTCAATCCAACGCCGGAGGATATTAATAATGCCAAAAATTGGCATGAGCTGCAATATCAGTCTGTTGATATGTTATGTGGCAGGATTTGTCCCGAATTAGGCGGTCGGCCGGAATATCTGGATATGCTGGGTTTCAATTACTACTATAATAATCAATGGATTGTTGAACCCCATCAGATGCTTGGATGGAATGATCCGGTGCCGCACCAAAATTTGCGGCCGTTGTCAAGTCTGCTGAAAGAGGCGTTTGAGCGATATCATCGTCCCATTGTACTTACTGAAACAAGTCATCCAAGAGAAGATAGGCCGCTCTGGATTAAATATGTGAGCAGTGAAATCCTGAAAGTCGTTCAGGAAGATATCCCTTTCTGGGGCGTCTGTATTTATCCAATTATTGACCGGCCGAACTGGGACAATCTGGATGATTGGCATAATTCGGGTTTATGGGATATGGATCCGGCACTTGGTATTGATAGCAGGGTTTTGCATCAACCTTCGTTAAAGGTGTTACTGGAATGCCAGGAACTTATAGAATCGACCATAGATATTGCTGGAAATCAGAAATATTTCCTATTAGAAGAGGCTGTATCTGAAATACAAGATATTTGAACCAGAAATGATATCAGAAATAACTCAATTGCATAACCAGCTTGGAGAACTTGAAATGATCCAGGTGAGAGACTTGGGCGTGAGCATAGTCATGGCTCCGCATCCTGATGATGAAACATTGGGATGCGGCGGAACAATGGCATTGCTTAGGAAACTGGAAATTCCTGTACATTTTATTTTTGTAAGTGATGGTACAATGTCGCACCCGAACTCGAAAAAATTTCCCGCATCAAAGCTGAGAGAATTACGTGAAAAGGAAGCTGAAAATGCAGTTCTAACACTTGGCGGGGATAAGGAATGTATCGAATTTTTAAGAATAAAGGATCGGAGCGTTCCTTATCCTGACGATGCCGGTTTCGCGGAAATTGTAGAAAAACTTGTAAAAATTATTACTGATATAAAGCCTGAAACGATTTTTATTCCGTGGCAAAACGATCCTCATCCGGATCATAAAGCAACCTGGGAAATTATTTCAGAAGTAAAAAAACATTTGAAATTCAACCGTAGAATTCTGGAATATCCAATATGGCTGTGGGAGCTGGGAAATCCGGAAGATGTAGCGGTGATTGATCGGATGCGAAAATTTGCGGTTAATATTGAGGAAACGTTACCATTAAAAATTCAGGCGCTTCTGGCCCATGAATCTCAGGTAACACGGCTGATTGATGATGATCCGGAAGGTTTTATGCTATCACCGGAAGTGATCGCTCACTTTAATATACCAACAGAAGTATTTTTTGAATCAAAATAAGCAACTATGAATAAGCAAGGGAAATCTCTTGATGCTGAGTTTTTTAATAAAATGTACGAACAAAATCAAGATCCCTGGGATTTTGAGAATAGTCCATATGAAAGGGAAAAATACCAGGCAACGCTGGATGCTATTCCGAAAGATAAATATAATAACGTTTTTGAAATTGGCTGTTCCAACGGCATTCTGAGTGAGAAGCTTGCGAAATTCTGTAAGAATTTGTTGGCTGTTGATGCGAGTTCAATAGCTGTTAAAAATGCGCAAGAACGTTTGGCGGATTACGAGTTTGTGAAAGTTCAGGAAATGACAGTTCCTGAAAATTTTCCCCAGGAAAAGTTCGATTTGATACTTTTTTCTGAAATTGGTTATTTTCTGGGTATGGAAGATTTGATCGAAACCAAAGATAAAATGATTGATGCACTATTACCAAATGGTCATTTACTCATTGTTCACTGGACTCCGTTTGTTGAGGAATTTCCACTGACCGGCGATGAAGTCCATGATCTATTTATGGAATCTGTCGGATCCGAATCTGGTACTTTGCGACATCTTCATGGGAGATTTGAAAGCCAGTATCGTCTGGATTTATTTGAAAAGAATTGATCTTTCAATTCTTTTCAAATTCCAGAATTTTGGCCTTTAATTGTGGAATAACTTCAACGACGTCCATTTTTTGCCATTTTTCTGACCATACGCCATGGGTCAGCTCGTCTTCAAGAGTTTCCCAGAACATACCAAAATAATTCGTTTCCGCTACAAGATGAGCTAACCAATGCTGATCCAATTCAAGGATTTCAGATGCGGTTGAAAGTAGGGGAGATGCTTTTTTTTGCTCATCATCCTGTAACCAGTACTGACGTAAAAGTTTTCGTGCTTCAAGTTTTCTGAACAAGGCTTCGGCCGGCTCGACTAAAACCGGGTCATGGGCTTCATTCATTTCACCCCATTGCTTCAATTGTATAGAAAAACCAAAATCTACCCGTCCCTGAATTCGTGTTGAAGTGATCACTTTGACTAAAGGACTCAAACGGATCTTCGCATCGATACATTTCAAGGCTTTATGAAACGCCATATCTTCCAAAAATGGAATCACGGGGAGTCTTCCTGAAAGATCGTATATTGAACATGTAACGGCAAAACTTGCTCCGAAACATTGATAGTGCCTCGGCCAGGGATCATTATCCTGAGGATCAAGAAGCGTTTCAATCCGCGAAACCAGATGTTTATAGGTAACGTCTCTTAAATAATAAACTCTGGCAACAGTGTTTTCCGGGCGGGTAAGAATCCTGCCGCCTACCACATCGTTCCCTTTTTTTATTTCTTCAATTGTATTGAATACCCAGTTCTTATCCACTTCTGTATCACCATCCGTGCTGGCGATAATTCCGTCGGGCTTGCCCAGTTCTTCAAAGCGATTATAAGCAGCATCCATTAAAAGTCTGCGTACAGTGCCTATATGCGCGACGTCCCGGGCAAGCTTAATTTCTTCTATAAACAAATTAAAATTAGGATATCTTTTTTTATACCTGCGTGCATAATCAGCTGACGCGTCAGAGCAATTATTAGCAAGCAGCAAAACTTCATATTGGTCATAAGAAATCTTCTTACCCATATTATCGTGTTGCTTGCGCAACGCGTCCAGCGTTTTTGGTAAGTTGTCCAGTTCGTTCCTCACAGGAAGAATGACCGACAATTTCAGATTGGGTGCAGGTGATATGGCATTGAATAAATCAGAAGCCGAAACTTGAACAACCTCGGCAGTTTCTTCCAAAGAAGTTTGTACCATCTTTATTTGAACAATTAAATGAAATGCAGCATTTTACATACCGCAGTGATGAGCAATGCAATTAAAAACTGTGCCAAATGAACATATTTCGGAGTCAATATCGAATTCATTTTAAGGATCATCAGTTTGCTATCGAACGGAGATTGAAAGGGCATACTTTTTGTTCCTGAGTGTTCTGATTTTAAAATTTCTTCATAACATGATTGTTAATTACAAAGAAGACGGCTGGCAAATTATTTCTCAAAGAGCGCACGGATTATTGGCTGGTGAGATTTGCTTTAACTGGAAGAGAAAGGCACGTCCAGAACGCTGGTTCGAAACGATTATCGCTGCAACGGAACATGACGATGTTTTTAACGAATTTGAAGATGGCGAAGTGGTATTGAATGAAAACGGTGGCCCTGTCAATTTTAAAATGAGATCGTTCGAAAAGGACAAATGTGATCGTCTGGTCCGTCAGGCTCTGTCGAAAAGTCGATTTATTGCCTTACTCATTTCCCATCATATTCAATTTTTGCACGCGGATTCAGAGGATAGAGATGCTGTAAAATATTGCAGGAATTTACTTAAATCAGATAAGGTTTGGCGTGATGAGATCGTTGTAACAGAAGAGGAAATTCAAAAGGCATATGCTATCATTGAATGGTGCGACGCATTTTCACTTTTGATCTGTCAGCAATTAATTCAGCCTGAAAATAGGAAAATAGAGATCAGTAGAGGTCCTGACGACCTTTGTTATCAGCTTCATGCTCGACAGGAAAATGTGCTTTGCGTTGATCCATGGCCGTTCGAGACGAGTCAGTTCGAAGTCCATTATGAGTCGCGGACGCTCAGACAATTGAAATTTGAAAGTGATCAGGAGTTCAGAGAAATTTTAATGAAAACACCAGTTGAAATAAATACCTTTCAATTGATCAAATAAGAAAATTAGGTTATTTTTGGTTAAGTGTATGAAGTTATTTTTTAGCAATATTTTTTGACTAAATTGTATTTTCAACTAAATCAAAGCTAAGTATGCCTCTCCCTGATATTTTCTGTAAAGCCGTTTCCCGCGAAGTGATTAACCGGATTGAGAAGTTAGATAGTCAGCGGCAACCACTCTGGGGAAAAATGAATGCTGCTCAAATGCTCGCCCATTGCTGTGTTTCATATGAATATGTTTATGAAGATAAACACAAACCACCCGGGCTGGTGATGAAACTTATTCTCAAAATGTTTGTAAAGAATCAGGTTGTAAGCGAAAAGCCGTATTCCAAAAACACAAGAACCGCACCTGATTTCATTATTTCTGATGAGCGGGATTTTCAAAACGAAAAACAAAGGCTGATCGGATATATCTTAAAAACCCAGGAATTGGGGAAAATGCATTTTAAAGGAAAAGAATCCCATTCTTTCGGGAAGCTGAGCTGCACTGAATGGAATAACATGTTTTACAAACATCTTGATCACCATCTTACTCAGTTTGGGGTATAGGCAGCTGATTTCCGAGAATATGTAATCCTAAAAAAGCCTGATTAGATAAAAGATAAAAAACTCTTTATTTTAAGTTTGGAATAACTAATTTTGTATCTAAATAAATACAGAATGGTTTTTTCGAAGACATGTGAATACGCGATCAGGGCGGTGATCTACATCGCTCAGAAATCCGAGGATGGGACTAAAGTTGGTATCAAAGAGATTTCAGCTGGTATTGATTCGCCTGTGCATTTTATTGCGAAAATTTTACAGGATCTGAGCAAAAGGGAAATCGTGCAATCTTCAAAGGGACCTAATGGAGGATTTTACATAGACAAAAATTCGAGAAAAAAAACGCTCGGAGATGTTGTAACAGCCATTGATGGCGATAAGTTATTCATCGGTTGCGGTCTTGGACTGAAAAATTGTTCAGAAACGAAACCTTGCCCACTTCACACTGAGTTCAAAAATATCCGTGAAAAAATTAAAGTAACACTCCATTCTGCTGCCATAGGAGATTTTAATGAAAGCCTGAATGCGGGTTTAAGTTTTATTAAGGAGAGGTAATGTTGAGCCAGAAATACGAGAATTTTTTCTGATCATCAGGCAATAGGTTAATAATCAAATTTCACACCGTCTGTCTTGAATTTCGATAAATATCTTTTCGCAATCGGAAATAATTTAACTAAATTATGTAGATTGAAAGAAATTTTTGGATATTTATACCATATAGATTGGCTTAATTAACGATCAATCTCATAAAATATCATTTCAACATTTACCAGAAAATAATCTTAAACTTATGGGGAAAGGCAAGGATTTATTCGGAAAATACAACGATTTAGGAAAAGAAAAAGGAGTTGGAAGTGAAGAATATAATTACTCCTGTGTTCTGTTTCAGGCACTATTGATGCTGGGTGAAAGAAAAGTTTTTGAACTCCTGGAAGAGGCAGATGCAACCGGCAAAAAATTATCTTTGGAATATGAAGCCCAGACAAGCGACGGTGAAGTGATGCCGAGTGAGGTGATCCTGGTTTGAGAAAGATTTTTAATGAAGTATTACTTATGCACTGCTTTTTTATGTAAATCCAGCATCCTTCATTTATAGTCCACAATTCATTCGTCAACTCCATTTCTTCGGAAGTTTTCAGAAGCATATTTTTTTTATTTAATATCTATCGTATTATTGCAATAAGAAAATAAGGTTTTACCTTTGAATTATGGGAGTTACAAAGACACAGGTTTTCACGGATAAACAAAACCGCATCGCTGATTTAGCAAAAGCGCTTGCACATCCTGCGCGCATCGCGATCATTCAGCATTTATTGAAAGAGAAATCATGTGTTTGTGGTGATCTGGTGGAGGTCTTGCCGCTCGCACAGGCGACAGTTTCACAACATTTGAAGGAACTCAAAAATATTGGTATCCTTCATGGTGAGATCAATCCTCCTCGGGTTTGTTATTGTATCAATGAAACGGTCTGGCAGGAAGCTAAGGCAATTTTTGGAGAGATTTTCGAATCGGAAGTCGCACCGAATTGTTGCAATTAATTAGATTTTGGAATAAATTTTTTATATTATATTTATCGTAACATAGCAATGAATAATTTGAGTCCATTGAACTGGCAGGCATTTAAAAATATGCTTTTAGAAAATGCTGAGCAGGTACTTCAATTCGAGTATGCTGAGGGGATATTTGTGGATGCTTCGTATCACATTACCGAAATCAAGCAGGCACCTATTGTTTCGGTGGATTGTGGCGGGGTAATGAATAGCTGGACAGAAATTATCGTACAACTTTGGGAGCCGTCCGTGTCGGAGAAAGACCGCGCGATGAAGGTCAGCAAAGCACTATCCATTGTGAATCTGGTTGAAAAATCACTTCCACTTAATCCTCTTGGCATAGTTAAAATCGAATTTGGTAATTCCAAGTTTGATACCCGCCAGATGTACCCGTCAGAATTTGTTTCAGAAGGTGACAGCTTCACCGTGAGACTGGCGGCGGACTATACACAATGCAAAGCCATTACAAGAGGAGAAAGTTGCGGAACGACGCCAACGGGTGAAGCGTGCTGCACGCCTGCTGAAAATACAGTCGCACCAGTAAAACAAACGCTTGTATTGGAAACCATTGGTGCAGAAAATCAAAGCTGTACACCCGGCGGTGGTTGTTGTTAATAGCTTTTAGCAATTAGCTAATCAATAGTAGTCATAGATGAGATCTTCAAATACTTATTTTTATGATATCAATACGCAGTCTGGAGGCTGATGATTGGGCCGCAGTCCGTGAGATTTATGCAGAAGGTATTGCTACGGGACAGGCTACTTTGGAAACAAGTCCTCCGGAATGGGACGTTTGGGACAAATCTCATACACGGGAATTACGGTATGTCGCACTGAATGACGATAATGAAGTTATTGGCTGGACCGCCCTTACGCCTGTTTCCGGCAGATGCGTTTATGCAGGTGTAGCCGAAGTAAGTGTATATGTAGGAAGCAGATTCAGAGGACAAAAGATTGGTGATATGCTTTTGAAACACTTAATCAGACAAAGCGAAATGACTGGTTACTGGACTTTACAGGCTGGAATATTCCCGGAAAACCTGGCGAGTATGAGTCTTCATACCCGGAACGGTTTCAGGCTCATCGGATTTCGGGAAAACATTGGAAAAATGAACGGAGTCTGGCGAAGTGTTAATCTTCTGGAAAGAAGAAGCAAGGTTGTGGGAATGGATTGAGTACGGTGTAGGTTACACGGAGGACCATAGAGTCAAAAAGGAGATTCACAGAGTTTTAAGAAGAATGGATGCCGGTTCGTACAAAGATTTATGGGAGTTAGACGAGGTTACTAGAGATAAAAAACTCTGTGTAACTCTTTTTATCCTCTGTAAGGCTCTGTGTAACCAATTAACCAAAAACTATGAAAAAAATATTAGTGCTCTGCACCGGCAATAGCTGCCGCAGCCAGATAGCAGAAGGATATCTCGGAAAATTTGCCGGCGATAAAGCCGTTGTTTATAGTGCGGGGGTTGAAACACATGGTGTCAATCCGAAAGCCATAACAATCATGGCTGAGGACGGGATTGACATTTCGAATCATTCTTCAAACAATATAGAAGAATACACAGATATCGACTTTGATTTTGTGATCACCGTTTGTGACAATGCCAAAGAGCGCTGTCCGTATTTTCCTACGAATGCAAAGAAATTCCATCACAATTTCCCGGATCCAGCCAAAGCTGTCGGTAGCGATGAAGAGGTTGAAGAGGAATTTCGGGCTGTCAGGGAAATGATTAAGGAATATAGTGAAGATTTTGTGAAGACAAATCTTTAATAATTCTGCGTCTGGGCTGGATGTTATTTAAATCGAATTTATGAAAAACTGCGGATATCGACCAGCCAGCGAGCTATCCGCGAAAAGCTAATAGCTTAAACTTATGTCTGCTACAAATTGTGCCCCAGCGGCCAACCGAAAGAAACTCAGCTTTCTGGACCGCTATTTAACTTTATGGATTTTCATCGCCATGGCCATTGGTGTGGGACTTGGCAATTTTGTGCCATCGATACCTGCTTACATCAATACTTTTTCAAGTGGTACGACAAACATACCGCTGGCGATCGGGCTGATCTTAATGATGTATCCGCCACTTGCCAAAGTGAAGTACAATAAAATGGGCGAGGTGTTCCGCAATACAAAAGTGATGACGGTTTCGCTGATGCTGAACTGGATTATCGGGCCAGTGCTGATGTTTATTCTCGCTATTATATTTCTTCCAAACCATCCTGAATACATGATCGGGCTTATCCTGATTGGCCTTGCCCGCTGTATCGCCATGGTGCTGGTGTGGAATGAGCTTGCAGAAGGAAGTCGGGAGTATGCTGCCGGACTGGTGGCGTTAAACAGTGTTTTCCAGGTTTTGTTGTATAGTTTTTATGCTTACTTTTTCATAACTGTCCTTCCTCCTTTGGTTGGTTTGAAAGGTCTGGATGTGGATATAACCATCGCTGAAATTGCAGTGAGTGTTGGTATTTATCTGGGTATTCCATTCGCTGCCGGCGTGCTGAGCCGCGTTGGGCTGACAGCACTAAAAGGTGAGCAGTGGTATGAACAAAAATTTATTCCTTTCATCTCACCAATTACGTTGGTGGCGTTGTTATCAACAATTATTTTAATGTTTTCACTGAAAGGTGAGCTCATAATACAATTGCCCGGCGACGTGCTTCTGATCGCAATTCCGCTTGTGATCTATTTTGTTATCATGTTTCTGGTCAGCTTTTTTGTGGCAAAAGCGCAGGGAGCTGATTATTCACAAAACGCATCCATTGCCTTTACAGCATCGGGTAACAATTTTGAGCTGGCGATCGCGGTTGCGATTGGCGTGTTTGGTATCAATTCAGGCCAGGCTTTTGTGGGTGTGATCGGGCCACTCGTGGAAGTACCTGCTTTGATTGCACTCGTTAACGTAGCATTTTGGTTACGCGACAAATACTATAAGACTGACACTGTTCCTGCACAACATGGAAATGTATGATCTGATTGTGATCGGAGGCGGGCAGAGTGCTTTGGCCTGCGCATACTTCCTCCGCCGTGCCGGTTTGAAATATATTATCCTTGATGACCAGCCGCAGGGCGGTGGAGCCTGGCAGCACACATGGGATTCGCTGACCTTGTTTTCGCCAGCCGAGTACAGCTCGCTGCCTGGCTGGATGATGCCCAAGTCTGAAAACGAATTTCCTTCAAAACTGGAAGTCCTGGATTATCTAAGTGCCTATCAGGAACGTTATCAAATCCGGATACAACATGGTGTGAAAGTGACAGACGTTCAAAAAAACGGAACTGTTTTCACGGTGATTTCTGACCAGGGCGAATATCAGAGTCGGGCTGTGATTTCGGCAACCGGCACTTTTCAAAATCTGTTCATACCTGAAGTGCCAGGAAAAGATCTTTTCAAAGGACATCAGCTGCACTCTGCACAGTACAAAAACGCGGAGCCTTTTAAAGATAAAAATGTACTCATTGTGGGCGCAGGAAACTCCGGCGCGCAGATACTGGCAGAAGTTTCCAAAGTGGCTAAAACAGTCTGGGCGGCACAAAATACTCCGGAATATTTGCCTGATGATGTGGATGGCCGAGTACTTTTTGATGTAGCATCCGCCAAATACAATGCGATGAAGGAAGGTAAGGAGTTTGTCCCTTCACAATACAATATAGGAAACGTGGTCATGGTGCCGACCGTGAAAGAAGCCCGCTCACGTGGTGTTCTCGAAACCCGGGAAACTTTTAAGGAGATTTATGAAAATGGGGTTGTTTGGCAGGACGACAGCCGACAGCCTTTTGATGCGATAATCTGGTGTACGGGATTTGGGTTCGCAACCGGTCATCTGAGAGGCCTGGGTATTTTGCAGGAAAAGGGAAAAACGGATTGCGAAGGCACCAGGTCCGTAGATGTAGAAGGTCTCTGGCTTGTAGGTTACGGAAGTTTTACCGGCTTTGCGTCGGCTACTTTAATCGGTGTCGGCCGTTCTGCACGTCAGACGGTCAGTGAAATAGTTGAATATTTAAAAATACAGAAATAATGAAAATTGCTTTATTTTCAGACATTCATGCCAATTTGCCTGCCTTAGAGGCCTTTTTTAAAGATGTTGAAAGCCGTGACACCGACGCGATTTATTGTCTGGGTGACCTGGTGGGTTACAACATCTGGCCTAACGAGGTTGTTGATGAGATCAGAAAACGGGGTATACCGACCATTGCCGGAAACTACGATTTTGGTATTGGCCGAAGCAGCGATGACTGCGGATGTGCTTATAAGACGGACGACGAAAAGGCAAATGGCAAGGTTTCAATTTCCTTCACCAACGAGATTATGAAGGAGGAGCAAAGAGCCTACCTGCTGACCTTGCCTGCTCATATTCGTTTGGAATTTCAATTGAATGATCAACCGCTTTCTGTGCTTCTCGTACATGGCAGCCCGCGCCGGATCAATGAATATTTGTTCGAAGATCGTGATGAAAAAAGTATGCTGCGGATCATGGAGCAGGCTAATGCCGATGTGATGCTGTTTGGCCATACACACAAACCCTATCTCCGGATTCTGGATTCTGTGCAAGACGACGGCAGTAATCATTTCCGTCATGCGATCAATATTGGTTCGGTTGGTAAACCAAAAGACGGGGATCCGCGAGGCGGATATGTGATTTTGCATATCAATCAGGATGCATCCGTTTCAGATAAAGAAAGTATCGCGGTAGAATTTGTCCGGTTTGAATATGATGTTGAAAAGGCAGCCAAAGCGGTGGAGGATTGTATTCTTCCCAATGCCTACGCCGAATCCTTACGTATCGCCAAATGAGAATAGCACTGTTATCTGATATCCACGCCAATCTGCCTGCTTTCGAAGCTGTGCTCGAAGATTTGGAAAAACAAAAACCAGATGCCGTTTATTGCCTGGGTGATCTTGTGGGTTATAATGTCTGGCCCAACCAGGTGATCGGTCTGATCCGCAGCCATGGCATTGCTACCATTGCCGGAAATCATGATCTGAAAGTGGCAAAAATACTTCCTTCACAGGATGAATGCAGCACTGAAAAAAGCAGTGAATACGCTTACAAGCTCGTGGGCAATAAAGAGCGGGAATATCTTTTGACGCTGCCGAGACATTTAAAACTTGAATTTCAGTTAAATGACGATTCACTGAATATGCTATTGGTGCATGGCAGTCCGCGCAGTATCAATGAATACCTGCTGGAAGAATTGCCAGAGGACTATATGTCTGAAATGCTTAAAGAATTTAAAACTGATATTTTGTGTTTCGGTCATTCGCATAAACCGTATCACCGCATTATTAATTCTGGTGAAAACGGGGCAGATCATTTCCATCATTTGATCAATACAGGTTCGGTTGGAAAGCCAAAAGACGGTGATGTAAGGGCATGTTACGTAATACTGACGATCGATGCTTCGGCAAGTACGAAAACCAGGTATGGCATTCAGGTGGACTTCATCCGGGTAAAATACGATGTGGAAAAAGCAGCGCAGGCGGTGGAACTAAGCTTATTACCTTATGCTTTTGCAGATAATTTAAGAGGAGCATACTGATTAGGGCAGTCTGGAATTTTGTAAGAATCTAATTTACCGGCGCAATCTGTTTTAATTTTCAATTTGACAGACGCCAGTCCAATTATTTAAATGACGCTATTTCGAAACTTTTAATAACGTTGTGAGAGAGGGGGTTCACGTATGTCTTGATCAATAATCAAAGTTGGTTTTTATCACTTTGGCAGGTATACCTGCCACAATCGTATTTGCCGGCACATCGCGGCTGACTACTGCGCCCGCAGCAACTACCCCATTTTCGCCGATCGTTACACCAGGCAAAATCGTTGCCCCTGCGCCGATCCACGCATTTTGTCTTATAATAACGGGTTTTAAAATAAGCGCTTTTCTATCTGCCGTATCAGTCGGATGGTTCTCGGAAGTAATATTTACCCGCGGGCCGATCTGCACGTCGTCTTCAATATAGATTCCACCGATGTCCAGAAAGGAACATGCATGATTTATAAACACGTTTTTGCCCAAACGGATAAACCGGCCAAAGTTTGTATGAAAAGGAGGGAAAATGGTCGTTGACTGATCAATGGGAATGCCAATAATTTCACTCAATCTTTGCCGCATGTCGTCCATATCTGTCGCATTCGCATTCATCTCTACACAAAGCTGAATGGTCTTTGCAACTGCCTTTGTAAAGTCTTCATAGCCTTGATCGTCCTTTCGAATCACCTCGCCTGATCGCATCCTTTTAAAAATGGCTGGCTCTTTTTCCTGATCATTCATATCAATTTGTTTTATCCAAAGAAAACAACACAGTAACGTTTCCAGAGCCAAGCGCTGCTTTTAACCCGGAAACGTCGTCGATTTTTGCAATACGTGTGTAGGTATAAGATGTAGAAAATGTCTCATAGAACAGCACCAGCGTGTTTGAAGTGTAGAGTATGATATCGCCATTTTCGATTCTGCCCGGATTTGAAGGATTGCTGGGAAGGTTACCGGAAAATCGGTAGTATTTTTCATTTGCATTCAGTTCATCCATGGAAATGGTCAGCGGCAATCTTGCCTTGAATGCAGTAACTGTCGCGTTGTTTGCCAGTGTCGCAGAAAACGTTTTTTCGCCGATCTGTAAAATCAAGCGATTAACTGTGGTATCTGGCGTTTTAATATCTTCCTGTGCTCTACTTTTTATTGTCTCTACCGTTTCCATATCATCGTTTTTACATGCCATAAAGGCAACAACTACGAGTGTAAGTTGTATTAAAATGATCCATGTATTTTTCATCACATTTGATTGTTTATCAGATCGTAGCAGCATCGATTACAAATCTGTAACGCGCCTTTTTGTCGATTACTTTTTTCCAGGCTTCATTCACGTCAGCCGCTTTAATAATCTGAATTTGAGGAAATATTTTGTGATCGGCGCAATACTGTACAACTTCCTGGGTCTGTGGAATACCGCCAATGAGTGAAGCATTAAAATTGACGCGGGTATTGGCCAGGCCGATGTTGCTTAACGTAAGATTGAATCCTTCTGGCATTCCGACTTGCGTATAAAAACCATTGATTTTCACAACCGAAGCATAAGAAGCAACATCGTACTGTACCGGAATCGTAGCGATCATGTAATCAAGCAAGCCTTTGTATGTTTTTAATTTAGCCAGATCGTCAACCACAATCACTTCTTTTGCACCAAAAGAAAGTATTTCCTTCACTTTGTCCGGAGAAGTTGTAAAGGCATATACTTCGGCGCCTTTGGATACAGCCAGCTTCACAGCCAAATGTCCGAGCCCGCCGATACCTGCAACACCAAATTTGTCCCCCTTTTTTATTGACGCTTTCATCAAAGGAGAATAAGTCGTAATGCCCGCACATAACAAAGGTGCAGCCTGTTCCAGGCTGATATGGTCAGGAATATGAATAGCAAAATGCTCCCTGACCACAATATTATTAGAATAACCTCCCTGTGTTATGCCCGTCGGAGCAGATTTTTCAGGGTTTCCGTAGGTGAACAGCGTTTTACCATTGTCGCAAAACTGCTCGTCGCCTTTTTTGCAGCTCTCGCAGTCCATGCAGCTGTCTACCATACAACCAACACCGGCCCGATCACCAACTTTAAATTTGGTAACATTTTTTCCAATGGCAGTAACGATCCCGGCAATTTCGTGGCCTGGTACCTGCGGATATATTTGTTTGCCCCAGTCACCTTTCATTTGATGAATATCCGAATGACAAATGCTGGCAAATTTGATATCAATCAGAATATCGTCATCACCAACTGGCCTGCGTTCAAATTCCCAGAGACTCAATTTTCCTGACGCGTCCTTGGCCGCATATCCTTTTGACTTGATATTATTAGCTGCTGAACTTTTGAACGTTTGAGAAAAAAGCCTGGTTTGCGCAGCCATCGTCAAACCACCGCCGGCCATTACTGTTTGCAAAATAAATTTTCTTCTGGATTGACCTGATTTGTTATGATTATATTTTTCCATATCAATGTTTAGTTTTGATTATTATATTCCTCTTCGGTCACAGGTTGCAACCATTTTACGATTCCTTTTTCTGTGTTGGGGAGAATATAAAGCTGCTGCATGCCGGTCTTCGGACTGGCACCATGCCAATGGACGACATTGGGTGGGCAAGTGACAACGTCACCTTTTTTGAGGTCTCTCCTTGGTTCACCCTTAATCTGGTGATAGCCGATGCCGTCTGTGATCACTAAAATTTGCCCGGCCGGGTGCGAATGCCAGTTGCTCCTTGCTTTTGGTTCAAAGTATACATTGCCAATCACCGTGGAAAGCGTTGTATCACTGGGTACCATATCATAATTCCAGGCTTTGCCAGTGAAATGGTCAGCAGGACCAAGTTTGCCTTTGGGGAAAATGCCGAGACTTACATCAGGATTCGTTTCGCTTTTTTGAGCGATTCCGGGAGCTGCGATTGACACCAGTACAGCGATCAAAAGTGCATGTGTCAGGTAATTGTTAAAACTTTTCATTAGCATAAATATTTTAATAAAATCCTATGACAAAATTACCCGTCCGAAAGGCCGGACGGGTAATGACAATCAAACCAATAGTTAAGAATTTCAAACTTCCTGGATACGCAATGCTTTGGGATTCGTCCCGGTTATCCTCTTAAAAAAATTATTGAAGTAAGTGGGATATTCAAATCCTAACGCATAAGCAATTTCGGAAATGTTCCAATCCGTATGTTGCAGCAGTGCCTTGGCTTCTGTGATAATGCGCTCTGTGATATGAGTTGTTGTCGGTTTTCCTGTAATTTGTTTTACAGCCCGGTTGAGATAATTAATATGCAGGTTCAAGTTTAGGGCATAGTCCTGGGCAGTTTTGAGCTGCAAGGGACGGTCGGCGCTTTCGATTGGGAACTGCCTTTCCAAAAGTTCTAAAAATACAGACGTGATACGCGCGGCAGCATTTTTTTGCTCATTGTAATTTTGGGAAGGTTGCAGCTTTAATGCTTCGTGTATGATCAGGTTAATGTAGTTGCGCATCAGGTCGTCCTTAAAGTTGTAATCCTGTTTTTGCTCTTCTATCATCCTCTGAAACAGCGTATTTAGAAAATTTCGCTGCTGCTCAGATATTTGCAGAATAGGCGTTCCGCCAATTTTAAATAATGGAGATTGTTGCAAGCTTTCACTGCGCTCAGCGATGTTTAAGAATTCTTCGGAAAACAGGCAGGTGTATCCGACGTAGCTGGTGGACAGCGTTTCCCAGGAATAAGGAATATGCGGATTTCCAAAAAACAAAACAGTACCTTCGGTTTCAAAACTTCTGTCTGAATAATGGATTTTACTATTTCCTGTCGTCAGGCAGATCTTATAAAAATCCTTCCGGCTATAAATGCGGGTCGCGTTGCCATCCTGTTCAATTTGGAACACATTGAATCCCTTCAACTTCAAATCGTTGTTGAAATCAGAAACCGGGCGTTGTTTTATATTTTCCATTGTACAAATTAAGAATTCTACAACATTTCGAAATAATATAGTCTAAGATAACTATTTGAAACAAAGTACGCTAAACTCATTCTTTTAGTAGTTAGTTAGTTTGAAATTCTTAACAGATGGTTTGAAAATCTTTACTTTTAGGCTTTTTTCAGTCTGATCTTTGTTGTGTTTATTCTAACTTTAAAACCAATCATTAAAATTATGCATATTACAAAAATAGGAAGCCAACCATCAGCCAAAGGGCCGGAAGACTGGTTTACAGGAGAAGTGAGAATTGATCCTCTTTTCAATGCAAACGAGGCCAGACGCGGTGCCGCATCCCTCGTCACATTCGAACCTGGGGCAAGGACAGCGTGGCATACACACCCACTTGGTCAAACACTGATCGTGACGGCAGGTTCCGGCTGGGTTCAGCGATGGGGCGGCGAAATTGAAAATATTTTTCCAGGTGACGTGATATGGTTTGAACCTAACGAGAAACACTGGCACGGCGCAACTTCAACAAACGGCATGTCGCACATCGTGATTCATGAAAACCTGGACGGAAAAGTTGTGGATTGGATGGAAAAGGTTACCGACTTGTAGTGAAGCATGGCTAATATGGTATTTTTGAAACCGGGCTTTGGAAATATTCGAATAGATTTTAAAAGCAGTTAGTTTAAGTCATCATATATTAATCCATTCTTTTCCCAATATCACCAACGGCTCGTCGAAAGTAACTGTTTAAGCATCAATCCGGTGTGGTCCGCCCTGAAATTTAAGCATCTAAAAAAAAGAAAGACTTATAACAACAGCTATGCACAGTTGAAATCACGGACCACGGAACTTTGGCACATGGCGACGCTGGAAGCATAATCCTTAAATTCGTCAGCCTGTGCTCAGTCCTTTTCAAAAATTGGGTAACAGGCTATTCATTTTATCTGCGGGCTCCACTTCTTCAAAATTTGTAATTTGGGTTGTCAGTTTTTGAATATTAATAACATACATAATCAGCCATGCAAAGGCAAGAAGGACCACAAAAAGAAAAAACGTCAAATCCCAACTAAAATTTTCCTTCATAGGTCCGATCAGTGTCGCGCCTGCCATCGAGCCCAGCGAGCCGAGTGTCATGTAAAAAGTAAACTGACTGGCGGATACTTTTTTCGAGCAGCATTGCATGGCGATGGCGTAGACACCAATCTTTGCAAATGCATTCAGCCATCTGTAAGTAATTATAAATCCGTATAGAAACGTGCTGTTTTCCCACAATGTTTTCGATAAAATCAGGGTGCTGGTTATTACCATAATCAAGAAAAAATAAATTCCGATCATGCGCTTTTTCCCAAACCTTTCAATTAAATAACCGCCTATTAACAGTCCTGCAATGCCACCGATCAAATCTGCTGTGGCAAATGCCTGTGAATATAATGTGTTTGTCCAACCAGTAATTTTTACAGCAAAAAGTGGAAGCAGTGTTTCAAAATAATTGTAAGAACCCATGGAAACAAACATTAATGCGGCAACCAGCATGGAATCCCTTAACCGAAAAAGACTATATAGAGATTTTAAAATGATTGACCAGTTCGTCACCTGCAACGTCTGATTTTGAATCGAAGCATTTCCCGCAGTCCACGGCAGGATTTTCTCTTCCGGCTGTTCCCTTAACAAAATCGGTACAAACGTCATTAACCCAATCATGGCAGAAATGGCGAGAATGGCTGCCGTAAAACCATGCACATTCAATATCCAGCTTCCAATAGCGAGGGCCAGCGAACTTCCAATCATTCTGGCTCCACCCATGAATCCGTTTGCGCGAGCCTGCTGATGATCTTCCAGCACATCCACAGCCATACCGTCGGTGGCCGCATCCTGCAAAGCGCCGCAAAAAGAAGCTACAAATGCTGCTATATTTAATATGTCCAGGTTTTGAAGCGGCTCTGGCACAAAGGCTAATGCAACAAAGCTCGCAGTTAGGCCCAGCTGCGCACCTATGACCCACGGTCGCTTTCTGCCCATGGGTAAATAAGCGTAACGATCCATCAATGGCGCTGCCACAAACTTGAATGTCCACGGAAGCGAACACGCTACAGCAAAAGCACCAATCTCTGTCGGCGTTTTTCCTTGCATGGCCAGCCAGGCCGGAATGCCTACGAAAAGCATACCCATATGCAGGCCTTCTGCAAAATACAAAGCAATAAAATTGGCATATCGCAAATTTGTATTTTCAGACAGCGCTGGAATTTTGGTGCTATTCATAGGGCGTGAATCGAATTGCCAATCATTTTAAAAAATAGGAACATTGGTAAATTGGTCGGGTAGGGGAGCAGGGACATTCGGGTTCGTGGCAATTTCACTTTGCGGGTAAATAAATCTTTGCGGTTTGCGGTTACCTACATATAGCGGAATAGGTAATTGCACAACAGGAATTGCTTTTGCGAGGCGACGGTAATCGTTAAATGCTTCATATTGCATTAAAAAAATGATGTAGCGCTGGGCGATGATTTCATAGAGCATTGCCTCTTGAATTGTCGCTTTTCTGGTCGGGTTAGCAATTCCTGTTGCTGCAAAATCACTTAATGAATAAGGCTCGTATTTTCGTCCGGCAGTTGGCAATGTTGCGCCGTGAAAATAACCACTTGCAAGCGCAACCCGGACTGCATTCAATGAAATAAGTGCCTCGTTTGTAACATTCTTCCTAGCTTGTGCTTCTGCAATGATAAGCTCATTTTCATAGTAAGTCAAAATCGGATGGAATGCATTAGCCATAAATGCGCCGTCGGTTGTATTCGCGTCCAGACTTCCCGTAGCGACGATTCCCGTTTTGAAATAATGATTATATAGTGCAGTTTCATCCGTTTTGCTGTTGGGCGACGCAATACGTGATTGCATGAGTTTGGGCAAATAAGCGCCGTCAAAACCAGTGTCACCAGCCCGGTTCACCCGGAAAAAATCATAGTTCTGATTTTGGTCAACGCCCAGGCTAGTGCCATGAGGGATCAGCATATCTGCCGTTTGCGTTTTGATGCCTTTCGCTGCGCTGGCAATGGCATTGTCATATTCCGCAGTGTGCAAATACAATCTGGCTTTCAATGTATTGGCGGCTGCTTTCCATTTGTTGACATCGCCTTTATATAGAAAATCCTGCTGCGTAAACGCGAGCCCGGCCGGGGCAGAGAGGTTCAGGATCCCATTGTCCAATGTTACTTGAAGCGCTTTGTAAACGTCGGCTTGTTTGTCAAAAACCGGCGTAGGGAAATTTGTTTCATCAAATGCCTGGCTGTACGGGACGTCTCCATATAAAGAAGTCGCTTTTGCGATCACCAAGGCTTCCAAAACCTGACCGACGCCTTTGGTCCATTTATCCCCAACCGCATCTGCTTTCACCTGGATCAGTCTGGCCTGACTGGCGACCGGATACAGCACATTCCAGCTGAAACTCTGGGAAGAGACAATATATTGACCAAAACCCTGATGTGCCCTGGACAGCCCAGCCAGCTCGCCAGCCCACATGGAAGCAATGCGCACATCCGTATCTTCGTGCAGCATCGACACGCCCAGCATCGTACCGGCCAGCAGCGTGGGGATGTTGACATCTGTCACTGCATTAGGATTACTCTGAATGTCCGGCTGGTCAAAACTTTGCTCGCAGCTTATCAAAAACTGCATCGTCAATAGTGCAATCCCAATCTTTTTTGAAAATATATTTTTCATTTTGATTTCTAAATTTTTGATTCTCAATCTGTCTTTTGAATGTTGAGAAACTTTTTAATATATGACCCGCACGCTGAAAAGTATCGACTTTGTGTTTGGATTCGTAAACCAATCCTGCCCGCGCGACAAGCCCGCTCCGGAAATATTCACTTCCGGATCGGTGCCAGTATATTTCGTCCAGAGTACCAGATTGCGGCCGGTAATGCTAAAATCAACGTTCGATAGATGTGTCAATCGGCGGAATGCTGGACTTTTCAAACTATACGAAAGCGTTATTTCCCGCAGACGCGACACGCTGCCATCTTCTACAAACTGCTTGTAAGAAGCAGAGGTAGAAGCCGTTCCGCGACCTTGCCACCAAGCTTGATTTATCGCAACGGGGCCGCCTCCAAAATCTTTAATTTGGCCCTGAAAGGCAGTTCCTTCTGCAATGGTGTTTCCATTCACGTCTTTGAGACCGCCAGCAGGAGCGACCACCGTGTGTCCCTGGTCGGCGTGTGTGCCAAAGTTGTAAAGCGATCCGCGCGTCCCGTTAAAGAAATCGTTTCCTGCAACGCGGTCGAACAATACGAAAAGGGATAAATTTTTGTATGCAAATGTGCTTCCCAAGCCGCCGCGCCATTTTGGATTAGGGTCGCCAATGATCTCGTTCTGAGTGCCAGCCTGCGGGAAACCATTTGCATCAAGTGCATAGGATCCGGATTCATTTTTCAGAAAATCAGTGGAGTAAAATATGCCGAATGGCTGACCAGGAATCAGCGAAGAATTCTGCATATAACTGTCCGGCAATGTGTAAACAGAAGCGCCAGCGAGCGAAACCACATTGCTGCGGTTTAATGAAAAATTAGCTGACAAATTCCAGTTAAAATCACCTTTTGAAATGACATTGGCACTTGCGTCCAGTTCAAGTCCTTTGTTGGAAAGCTCGGCTGCATTCACATTTCGAATGGTGTAGCCGGTACCGCTGGGAACATTTAATGCGAGGATCACATCCTTCGTACGGTTGCTATAACCTGTGGCTGAAAATGTGATTTTATTGTTTAAAAAGCGCAAATCTACACCAATTTCAGACTCCGATTTCCGTTCCGGGCTGAGGAAATTGTTTCCTGCGCTGGTGCTTCGAACATAGCCCCCGCCATACAAAGCGCTGGCTGAGTTTAGTCCGCGCGTGAATGTATCTCCGTAAGATGCTGGCCCAAAGGTTGTGAAGTTTTGATAAGGCTGCGGCTGGATTCCAACTTGTCCCCATGTTAAGCGCAGTTTACCAAAGCTTAAAACATCACTATTCTCCAATGGACCTAACCTGGAAAACTGCCACGCTAATGCGGCTGAGGGAAAAAAGAAGCTGTTTTTTGTTCTGGAACCAAATGTAGAAGCGCTTTCATTCCGGCCAGTTAATGTCAGGAAAAACATATTATATGCCTGCAATTCGGCTTGTGCGTAGTAGGCATAAGTGCGGATCAAGGAATTATAGTTGTTGGCTGTCAGGTTGGAATTTTGTGCATTAGTCAGGATATCCGGCGCCGTAGGAACGATGAGGTTGCTGATAGCACCAGCAAGTGTGGCGCGTCTGCGGCTGTTATAATTGACTCCAAGCAAAAAGGAACCACTAAACCGGTTATTGAATGTGGTGTTCGCAACAGCAAAAACATCGGTATTAAACTGCTTTTCAGAGATCCAGTTTTTAGATAAAAAACCATTTGGATAAAGTGCTGAATTTCTGCTGAAACGCTCCAAACGGTTATCCGTAAAATTGTCGACGCCCGTTCTCCCCGTAATATTCAGCCAGGAAACAGGGGTAATGTCCAATTGCAAAGTCCCGATCAGCCGGTCTACATCGCTGGTGTTTTTATTATTGCTAATGTTCCAAAGTGGGTTTGAATAAATCGTGCTCAGATCTTTGCCCAGTGGATTTCGGTAAGAAACATGCGCGTCATTGAAAACCTGTCCTGCCGGATTAGTGAATGTTCCTGTGGATTTGCTGTTGTCAAAATCAGGCGGCGTACGAAGTCCGCCCAGCATAATACCATCTACATTATCACCTTCCTGAACCCTGGAAGACTGTACTTTGGTATAACCCACATTGGCAGAAGCCCGCAGCCACGTTGTAAACTGACTCCCCACATTCACCCGCGCAGTATTGCGTTTGTAGTTGCTGAAAGCCTTAATAACCCCGTCCTGATTCAGATTGGAATAACTCACCAGAAATGTTGATTTGTTATCACCGCCACTAATATTTAAACTGTTATCAGTGAAATGTCCGGTTTGAAATACATCCTTGGTATGATCAAAAGTACTCTGATCATTCTTGCCGCCATGCGGGTTGGATGCCGTTCCGGGTGCAATAGCGTAGCGATTGCTGCCGTCAGGAAACATTACAACGCCCTGATAACCTGCCGCAGCGGGATCGGTAATGTAAGTGTCCTGTCCACCGGAGCGATCCGAAATAAGGTCGCCAAAACTGTTCCTGTTTCCCTGCTGATAAAGTCCGCCTAGACCCTGTCCGTAAGTACGCTGCAATGCAGGCATTTTATTTACACGATCAAAGGACACCGTGGATTTGAAGGTAATATTAACTTTCCCATTCGTGTTCTGACCTTTTTTAGTTGTGATCACGATCACACCGTTCGCAGCACGTGTTCCCCACAAGGCGGCAGCCGAAGCCCCTTTCAAAACTTCCATCCGCTCAATGTCCTCGGGGTTAATGTCGTTGATCCGCGATTGCTGGATGATCCCATTGTTAGCGGCCGTTCCTGCATTGTCGCTCGAATTGCTAACAGGCACGCCATCAATGATAAAAAGCGGTTGCGCATTGCCATTAATTGTGTTCTGTCCCCGGATTTGAATGTAAGCACCAGCACCAGGATCTCCACCGTTGCGGGTAATCAACAAGCCGGAAGTTTTACCGCTTAGTCCTGTCAGTAAGCTCGTTTCTCCACTTCTTACGATCGCTTTTCCTTCCAAGGTCGATACAGAAGAAGCAAATTTGTCGCGTTCTCCTTTGATACCCAAAGCAGTGATGATCACTTCATTCAATTCCTCAGAATTTGTACTTAATGAAATGTTAATGATACTGCGGCCAGAGATCGGCTCTTCCACAGTTTGCATACCGATTGCAGAAAAGACAAGCGTGGTTGCGTTAGAGGGGACACTAATTTTAAATGACCCATCTGCATCGGAAATGGTTCCTATAGTAGTTCCTTTTACTTGAATGGTAACTCCGGGTAGTGTTTCATTCGATTCGCCTGTCTTAACTGTGCCACTTAACAGGCTGTTTTTCTGCGCTTGAAGCGGAAGGTTGAAACAAAGTAATAGCTGGAAAAAAATGAGTAATTTTCTATTCATAAAATTGAGTGAACCAGTAACAGATAAGTAAGAAGTGCAGTTGAAATAGTGGTATGGGAAGAACCAGGTTGTGTTTTTACACAATTGACAAAATTCCATAACATGTTTAAATGTTAAAAAACTATGCCTGAAAAGCAGGAAAAGAAATAAATAAAAAATATTTAATGTGGTGGGAATGGCTGATTCAGATCACGCCGGATTTAAATCACAAAAGGACAGAAAAGTAAATTATGATTGGATAACTTGCCAAGTTTTATTTGCTATTCAATTATTTCATTACGTGCGCCCAGCAGTGAACGTTGGAACAACTGCGGAATTAAAATATACTTCGAAGCCTGGTTAAAATAATTCAATTGTTCTTATGCATTTCTGACGTTCCATAGTCGGAGATCTATATTAAAAGCGTTGGTGCTCAAAATTTCGATTTCTGAATAGTCTTTATGAAGGGGATGAAGCAGAAAATTATATGACTCGGCAACTACGGCTGATGGTACCATGAGTGCCATTACATCCGGATCTCTAAGCCATTTTTCCAGTAGCTGATGATTTTCATAATAAGTAGCTGGGTCCCGCCACTTAGGTGATAATTTTTCAACCGATTTTGGTACGGATGGAAAAGTCAATGTGATTAAAAATAGCCTGGGAAGGTCTTGGTATGGCAGGGCAGGTAAGTGTACCAGTTGTTCCAGCAATGCTAATTCAGGACTTGCAGAGGTATAAAGAATGCCAATGCCGGCAGGGTTCCACCGGCCACCATATCGGCGTGCTCCTTCGGTCGATAAGGGTGTATCCAGGAAGCGCTCTTTTACCAAACGATAGGCTATCGTTTTTTTAGCAGCCGTCGGATGTGAAACAACATGCTCAGGCATAAATGCCGTGTTCAATACGCCCTAAAACATTATGCACCATTCCAAAGCCGGTTGTGGTATCCAGCAGAGTAAGCGGAGCTTGTTGATGCAGTTCTGATAAAGGTATCCTTAGCCAGCGTCCAAGTACATCAGCCCGCCCGTCGAATACATCCAGTCCATGAACCAAAAGTTGTTCCAGCAGCAGCAGCCGTTCAGACGAATTATTGTCTAACAGCGCATCGGGACGAAGACGGTGCAGAGTCCTTTCTGACAAATTAAGGATAGGGGCCATTTCTTTGTCGGTTAAGCCTATTTTACCAGCAACTTCATCCGCTTTGCCGCGTTCAACACCGGATCTCGCTTGCTGTATGACTTCGAAGCTGTCTCGTGAAAAACCCGTTTCTAAGATTAAATCCATGTCCTTAACGTTTTGTCATAAATATAACTGTCATTTGGCACTGATACAAACAATGAGGGTATATATTTTTTTGACGCTTGTATTCGTAGATGGATTAATTTTAGCAGTAGATTTCGATATTGTTTTAGCATTTCCTCCACCCTATTCAGTTAGAATACACATGGAACATTATGAGAAAATAGCAACAACCATCCTGGCTACTGTCACTGATCGTGGCGCTGAGAAAAGTGCCTGTCCTTCTGAAATTGCACGCATGCTATTTCCTGACGACTGGCGTGCACATATGAAAGATGTACGCGAGGTAGCAATTGATTTGCATAACCAAGGTAGCGTAGTAATAACACAAAAAGGAACTCCTGTTGATGTTAAGGATATAAAAGGGCCCGTCCGTATTAAGATTATCTAATAATAGCAGTATGTATATCTGGCGGCATATCACAGACAGTCATACAAATCAATACGGATAGGGCGAAACACTGTTTTTTATCTGGCTATCCGTAGGTTTTTGAATGACGGAGATGTTGTATGCCTGATCAATATTTATTAAGCCGAGTTCTGCAAATGCTTTCAACCAGCGCTGCATGGGCAAAACACCCCATTTCTGATGATACCTCGTCGCGTTCTCAATAATCGAAAGAAAGTGGTTTACCGGCGGATCGTACTTATCGTGATATTGGTGTAATACGTGGTCGTTTATAAACATCAGCTTCACGGCCGCCTTATGAAACATCATTGCAAAATCTGTATCCTCTGCTCCATACCCTATAAAGGATTCATCAAAGCCTCCAATTTTTTCAAACGTTTGCTTTTGAATAGCAAATATTAAAGACCAGAAAAGCAAATGTTCTACCGGCTGGCCGGCTGGTATGCGCTTCCGGGATGGGTGAGTCACTGCTTTATGTTTAAGATCACCATAATTTCCTGCTTCTGGCAATACCGGCAGATACAAAGGATAAGCAGTAATTATATTGGCCGAGTCCAAAACCATCAGCAAATTTGCAAACAGGGTCGGTGATACAATGCAGTCAACATCTATAAATATGACATTGTCTGTTTTTGCAGCGGCTATCCCCAGATTCCGCGCCGCCGCCAATGGAAGCTCATGAATTTCATTAATTAAATGGGTATTCACATTCAAACCATCAGGTGTTGTAAGTCCGTTCAGGTTGTCCATACAAACAACTTGAATATCGTAGGGATGAATCGTCGATGCTTTTACAGACTCAAGAAGATTGGCTAATTGCTTCCGCCTTCCCTTAATAATCGTTACAATACTGAATTCAGACATACCAGTTTTTCATTTTTTGAGCTATTTCTTCAGGTGCGGACGCATTCACCAGATTTTTGTAAGAAGGAGTAAATATCTTCGCTTTTTGCAGAACATTTTGCCACTGCTCAGCGCTGAAAGTTTCCTGCGCCAGCAGCGCAATATTTTGATTACCTAACACATTTGCATGTACTACTTGCTCATCATATGGCCTGGGTTCCGGAAGCAGGATCAATCGTTTATTAAGCGACAAAAGTTCCGCAATCGTATTTTGACCAGCTGCGGAAATGACCACTTCTCCAACAATAGCTTCCCTGATGTCTTTAACCGGGCCGAGCAGTTTGCAGTTTTTATTTAAATCATAATTTCGCTTATTACCGATAATGGTAAACTGTATATTTTGATCTTGCGTGATATTTTTAAGTACCGCTTCATCGATGTTATCATAGCCTAATATGATGGTTACATTGTCAATATCTGAAAGGTTGTTGGGGTTAAACACCTCCCAGGCATACTGTGACAAATATCCGCTGTAATATGTTTTGGATGCAAACCGGTAGTTGGCCTGTTCCAGGGTAGAAGGAAAATGAGCTACGATATGATCCGCCAGTTCATGCGCGAAGACCTGTGTCGGATCGTTCATCACATTCCCGGGCAGGTGGACCAAGACGACCGGGACGCCCATGCCCCGAACCATGATGGCCAGCTCAGGAACGCCATCGCAGTAGAACGCTTTTGGTTTATAGCACGCTATTGCCTCAGCCAGCGCTTTCGCTCTCCCTGCTGGCTCGACGGCATACGGAGTAACTTCAAAAGCTTTTGAAAACGTATGCTCCGGTATCTCGTAGTCAACCGGATATTTTGGAGGCAGTTCCAGCACCTGAACGTCGTGCTTTTTATGCAGATACCTGGTTATTTCGTTATTTGTAGTTACCGCGATAACCTCAAAAAACACTGATAATGCCGGGTACAACATATTGAATGTTGCTCTATGGCCATTTCCGTGCGCATGAACAAAATAGAATATTGCTGGCTTCATCATCTCCTAAGATCTTTCGTTATGCGTTCATAGACGTTTACGTAAGCCGCGGAAGTTTTTGTCATATCAAATGTTGCTGCAAAGTCTCTGCATGCTGCCGGATCCGATTTTTTAGAGATTTCTAGCGGCTTTATAAGATCGCGCCAGTCATGGGAATCAACTGCTATGGATACTTTTTCATTTCGCAGCTCCGGAGGTATGGCGGTATTAAAACCTACAACGGATAAACCACTTGCAAGCATTTCCACAGTACTCAGCCCGAAAGGCTCTTCCCAGGTAGCAGTTGCCAAATACGCCGAAGCGCCTGACACAAGTTTACTTAATTGCTGCTGCGTGGCATGGGAAAAGTATTCAATACGTTCGTTTAGCTGAGGCTGAACATGGTCACGGAAGTATGCCTTGTCAAATATGGGGCCGACAATTTTGAGTGGCTGTTTTAAATGATTGGCCAAATTTATAGCGGCTTCAACGTTTTTTTCTTTTGCTATACGCCCGCTCCACAGTAAATATCCGCCTGCATTTCGGACATGCAACTTCCACTTATCAAGTACAATTCCATTTAAAATTACCTCAACATCTTTGCCGAGTGATACCTTCCATTGTTCGCTCATTCGTTTGGAAATACCGACAGGTAATACAGGCGCATGTTTGAGAAAAAATTTATACATCAGTACAAACTTTTCTGTTGGCGGCAGATGCAAGGTAAGTACGCCCGGAATTTTATGCAGCGCGCCGACTGTGTAGATTTCGGGTATAAACGAATTATAGTGGATGACGTCGTAGCGACTCACGTCAAACATTCCGTACTGTAGCGTCTGATAGTGTTGCTGTCCGAGTGGTTCCGGACATGCCCGGTACGAATCATCTTTCATGCTAAGCGGGCTCTCATGAAACTCAATTACCTGAAACAGATTCGTTTCATCCGCGTCTTTTGCGATCACATCGACTGTATGCCCCAGGCGAACCAGTGCATTTGCGTGCTCAACGATGAACGCTTCCGTGCCTCCATTGTATGGCTCACGCAGCGAGATGAATGGTCCGGCAACAATGAGTACGTTCATAGTACTTCCTGGAAATAATTTATATAACGCTCAGCCATCGTTCTCAAAGAAAATATTTCTGCATGACGCCTTACTTTGTCGCTCTCAAGTGGTATCGCTGCTTCGATTGCTTTTGCAAGAGATTTCACGTTTTTTTGCTCAGCAACAACTCCGCTCTCCCTATTGATTATTTCCAGAAAAGCACCACGGTCGAATCCGGCTATCGGCACGCCCGATGACATGGCTTCAATATTGGTGAGGCCGAAGGGCTCTTCCCAGCGAACTGCGTTTACTACCGCGGCTGCTCCTGTCATATGTAACTGTATATCAGTCTGTTTTAAATGACCAAGGTATCTGTCGTTTTCCGTCATGCGGGGGTTGATTTGTTCATCAAAATACCTTTGATCGTCGAGCGGTCCGGCAAACTTTAATGACATATTCATTTCGTGGGCTGCGTCTATCACAATATCCAAACCTTTGGAGTGAACAATTCTTCCAAACCAAAACAGATAGTCCCGACTTGTGCGTACGAGCGGCCACTTATCCAGGTCAACACCGTTATGAATGACAATTGAACCGTTATTCAAATAGGGCCGCCACGTAGCTTCAAATGATTTTGAGGGCGTAATGAAATGAAGATTTTCAGAACCCGAGCAAATCTTAATGACTGCTTTTAATTTGCTGATTGGTGGTGTATGTATTGTCGTCACGACCGGAATCGGAGCTTTTACACCCCATAGTATCGGTAACTCATGCGTCGAATTGTTATGAACAATATCGAAATCATTTTGTTCTATATCTTTAAGGATCGAAAGGTATTCATCGTTTTCATAAATTTCGAAGTATTTGTTTTCCCGATGTTCATCACGGTAGAACCCTTTGACATTTAGTTCGGGATCGCTACCCGCATGTGCATACAAAGTGATATCGTGCCCGAGACGTTTGTACTCTCCACATAATCCGTGGGTAAACGCTTCCAGGCCTCCCCGAAATGGCTCAACAATCGGCAGTCTGGTTTTGGCAATAACAGCAATCTTCATATTGCGGATATAGCTTCCTTACCAATACCTTCTTTCAACAATACTTTTCTATATAGCTTTACGTAGTTCGCAGTCATATTTTGTATGTTCATATTCGAGGCAAAATTTTTACATGTATCTGGCCTGATATCACTACTCATTTTGACCAAATCTACCAAATCCTGCCAACGGAGAGATGCTGTTGTTAATACGCTTTCATGCTCCCAATCCGGCGGAACAGCGGTATTAAAGCCAACGACTGGCACGCCGCTTGCCAGCATCTCAAGGACAGCCAACCCAAACGGCTCCTGCCATGTTGCTGTTGCAAGATATGCAGACGCTTTTTTCGCCAAGCTATTCAGTTCGCGCTGTGTCACGTGGCCGATATACTGAATTTGGTTGTTGAGATGCGGTTTGACCTGTTCATCAAAATAATGTTGGTCAACAATCCTGCCAGCGATCTTCAGTGGCAGCTGCATATGTTTTGCCACTGAAATGGCAGCAGCAACATTTTTTTCTTCGTTGATTCGTGCCGACCACAGCAGATACTCACGGTCACTGGAGCTTTTTGTGGGCCAAAGATTCATGTTTATGCCATTGTTTATGAGCGGTATATCCATATCAAGTGCCTGGTCGTATTGAAGTTTGACCCTTTCCGAAATCGCTACGAATGTAAGATCGCCTTGCTTCGAAAGCTTTTTATATGCTGATATTCGTTTGCTGTCAGCCGGTGAATGTAGGGTCAAAAACGATGTTTTGTTGAAATGAAATCCTTCATTTAGCAGATGCGGGTAAAACATGTTGTAGTGAATGACATCATATGAATCAACATTCAGATTTTTGAACTGACGCTTTTCTTTAAAACGTTTAAAAAAGTTTGTCTTTTCCGAAGAGGATTCAGCAAAGGGGTTTACGAGCATAAATTTAGCGCTCTCTTCCGCCTCATCCGCAACAACATCCACAGCATGCCCTTCATCAACAAGTTGGTTGGCAAAAGAAACTATAAACGCTTCTATACCGCTGTTAAAAGGCTCCTTGAGTGATATACCAGGACCTGACACAAGTAAAATATTCATAAAAAACGGCACAATTCTAAATTACTAAAAATCAATCTTTCATAAAAGCCGACATATAGAAGCTCAATAAGCGTAATGTGTATGGCTTTTAAGTATCATTGACTTATAGCGTATATAAAATGCATGCCGTAATCTATAATCTGCCTTTAAATTTGGTTTTTTGATAGAATATAATGCTTGCACAAGGAAGGGCGCGTATTGCACATAAAATTGAATTTTACCGTCATTGCTGTTATGAGCTAAAAAAACCGGCTAAAATTAGCCATTCTCCCTTATCCTGTGACTTTCAATGACTGTATTAATTCATCTGCAATTTTCATATGATAGGTCAATACAATCGGGCTCCCTTCAAAATTACCCGAAGTTTCTGCTTTTAAAAGGCTTTCATTTTCTTTTTCTTCAAAGCCGACAGGCTTTATGGTAGCACTGTATCGCTCGTTAGAATCCGCTATCCAACGCTCTATTTCTTTTTTCCCGGTGTGCGTTTTTCCTTCATCGAAAACTACGGCTGTTTCAGAAAAACAATTGGCGTATGCAACGCTATCAAAGTTGTTTTGTGTTTCTACTAATTCGGCTACTACCTTCGGTAAGTTCATTTTTTTCGCTTTTTAAGGTGATTAAATAGTTGGTACAGTTCCCCCGTCAATGACATATTCTGTCCCTGTGAGATAGCTCGCTCTTGGCGAAACCAAAAAGCCGACAAATTCAGCCACTTCTTCTGGTTGGGCAGGTCTTCCGAACGGTATTCCACCCAATGCATCCATTACACTTTGTTGCGCTTCTTCCACCGTACTGTTCGCGTTTCTTGCAAGTTCGCCCAGCCAGGCCTCTGATGCTGTGGTATTAATCCAGCCTGGCGAAACAGCCAGGACGCGAACACCCGAAGACGCAACCCCGTTGGATAAGCTTTTACTGTAATTTCTTAGTGCTGCTTTTGCAGCTGCGTAAGGCAAAGTTGAATCGTACAAAGGGAGCTTACCCTGTATTGAAGCTATGTGAATGATCACACCGCTTTTTCGATCAACCATCTGTGGTAAAAATCCTCTGTCCAGCCGAACTGGGGCAAGCAAATTGGCCTGTAGCGTTGATTCCCAATCTTCATCACTCAATACAGCAAATCCACCGGCAGGCGTTGATGACGATCCAAGATTGTTTACCAGAATATCTAGCCGCCCATATGTCGATAGCACTTCACTGACTACTTTTTGTGATCCTTCTGCCTTACTTAAATCGGAAGGAATGAAATGCAATTTGTTGTTTTCTTTTTCTGGTGCGTTTCTTGCGGTAACAATAACCGTTGCACCAGCTTGTAAAAGCCTTTCTGCAATTGCCCTTCCTGCTCCTTTTGTACCTCCTGTTACCAAGGCAATTTTGCCTGATAACTCATTGTTGAAATTAAACTGTTCCATTTTTATTGTCCGACTTTTTAAAATTAACTATAGGACAAAATTGGAGCATAAAAGAAGTTTAGACAAGTACGGTATTACGATTCATATAGGGATAAATTAATCCCCTATTGTGCAAATCGGAACATAGGTTTAATTTTGCAATATGTATGAGAGAAAGATAATACCGAACCTGAATTGTGGACTTGACCTGATCGGTGAAGTACTCTACGGCAAATGGAAAATCCGTTTGCTGTGGTTTATCCACATAGGTCATAAACGCCCAAGCGAATTACAGCGCAAAATCCCGGATGCTTCACGCAGGGTTTTGAATATTCAGCTAAAAGAGTTGGAAGAACACGAACTGGTTACAAGGAAAATTTATCCCGTTGTACCGCCAAAAGTAGAATACAGCCTTACCGAATTTGGTAAGACAGTAATCCCCGTGATTGCCGCATTAGGGCAATGGGGCGATGAACACGAAGACCGTTTGAGGGATGTGATTTTGAAACAAGTTGTTCCATCCTTAAACGAGTGATGACCGAATTCTTTTGGGTAAATATGTATTCGTCATCCGCTTACACGGAATTTCGCCCCCACCAAAGCATTTTAATGGAACAAATGAGGTAAACTGAAATGCCAGAACATAGCAACGGAATGACAACTGTTCGGCTGTTTTATCCCTGCTGATATTGCTTAAAGCATCTGCCAGACGTCCGGGTAATGTGGTATGCCCATTTTTCAAAAGAAATGTTTTTCCTGAGTTAAATAAGAATTGGCTGATTTTGGGAGAAGGAGATATGTTGAATTCTAAGCCACTGCAAAATAATAATGATGTTAAAGAAGGAAATAATATTACGAATGGAGTATAGGTTGTTACCTACGGAAATTTTGTCGTCGTGAAAAGGATAAAGAATAGTCCGGTCGAGGGAGTGGTTGTACTTCATTCCGATAATACAGAAACAGGCGGCAATCTGGATGTGTATTTGCAAGATGTTAGGGAGATTTGGAAAGTTATGAGAATTGTTGAATCACCCGTTAGATAATTTCAAATGAAAAAGATTCTACTCATCAGTGTTTTTGCCTTTATTTTTCAAAGCTGCGCTTCGCCAACGATACTGATTGATAAGTCTGCTTTGGATAGAATACCAAAAGGATCTACGCGTGTTGTGGTGCGAAGCTAACATACGCCGGCAGAAGTATTTTCTATTGTTGCAAAAGATATGGCAAAAAATGGATGCCCAGTAAAATCTGACAAGGAATCAATGCAGATTATTTGCGATGGAAAATCCGTTGAGGGAGGAACGCAATTAAAAGCCATGGCATTTACTGAAGAGGAGGGAGACAGTAGCAAGGTTACTTTCTCGGGCAAATGGGGTTTGGATGCTACCGGCCAAATAGGAATGATGGCATTTAGCGGTATGGGTGGATTGTCCGGACGTAATAAAATAGTTTGGGAGGGCGTCAAAGGAACTAAGAATTGTATCGCGTTTCAGCATTTGGTTTAAGGGCAGAGGCTATACCTGGGGCATGGATTAAATTCACTAAATAAACTTACATGAAAATGGCAGAGGAAATCAAAGAGTTACATGAAGGGATTAATAAGCTCGAAGAAATTATTTTAAATGGTGGTTTCACTATTGACGATCGATTAAAAAAATTAGAGTTTGATCAAAAATACTTCGTGAAGAGACGGGATTTGCAGGGAGAATTGGACAGTCAAGTCATTATTAAGAGCAAAAGGATTGTAGCTTATTAGCCCGAAATTAGTTTCGGGCTTTTCTTTTTTAAAGTCCATATATACTCCTTTGTCATTCCTCAACTACCGGAATCATTGTTAGTTAAAGAAAAAGGACTTAGAAATTTCTTTCTAAGTCCTTGATTTTCAATGTGGGCCCACCTGGAATCGAACCAGGCACCTACTGATTATGAGTCAGTTGCTCTAACCGAATGAGCTATAGGCCCCGCTCTATAAAAGAGTTTGGAGTGCAAAATTAGTCAAAGAGATTAATTCTCCAAATGATTATCATAAGATTTCATTCTTTTCTGCGTTCGTAGTTTACTATTTTTGCAAAAAAAAAGTACGTTTTGAACAAAAGAAAAATAATCAACGACCCGGTTTACGGCTTTATCACGATCTCTTCAGATTTACTTTTCGATCTGGTTGAGCATCCTTACTTCCAACGTTTACGTAGAATAAAACAATTGGGATTAGCTGATCTGGTTTATCCGGGGGCGCTTCATACCCGTTTTCATCACGCGTTGGGTGCTATGCATTTGATGAGCCAGGCTCTTCGCACTTTGCAGGAAAAAGGTCATCTGATATGGGAGCCGGAAATGGAAGCAGCGCAGGCAGCCATTCTCCTGCATGATCTTGGGCACGGTCCCTTTTCCCACGTTTTAGAAAAGGAACTGATGCCGGGCGTGGCACATGAGTCAATCACGCTGGAAATGATGAAACAATTAAACCGTGAAATGGGCGGACGACTGGATATTGCCATTCAAATGTTTGAAGGTGTTTACCCACGGAAATTTTTTCATCAGATGATTTCCAGTCAACTCGATATGGACCGGATGGATTATCTCAACCGCGACAGCTTTTACACAGGCGTGATCGAAGGTTCCATCGGCGCTGACCGTTTGATAAAAATGTTTGAGATTAGTCACGACCAGCTTGTGATTGAAGAGAAAGGATTGCTAAGTATCGAAAATTTTCTTCATGCGCGCAGACTGATGTATTGGCAGGTGTATTTACACAAAACTTTGTTAAGCGCACAGGCAATGCTGACACAAATATTAAAACGCGCAAGAGAGTTATCCGCTCAGGGAGAAAATTTGTTTGCTACACCAGACTTTTCTTTGTTTTTGAAAAATAAATTTTCGCTTTCGGATTTTGAGCAAAACCCCGATTTGTTAAAATCTTTCAACAATCTGGATGATAATGACGTATGGGCTTCTGTTAAGGGATGGACGAAACATCCGGATATCGTACTTTCAACACTATGCAAAGGTTTGCTCGATAGAAATTTATTCAAAATCAGCTTTTTTGATACTGCCCCGGGAGACCAGATTTTGAATCCGCTAAAAGAAAAACTTTTATCGGAAGGGATAAAGGAAAGTGAGTTGTCATACTTTTTAGTAACTGGCGAAACAACGAATTGGGCATATGAAACGGAACAGGATCCCATAAAGGTCAAAATGAAAGGGGGGGCTTTGCTGGATATTGCAGATGCTTCTGATATTCCTACGATCGAAGCACTCACGAAGATTGTCCGCAAGTATTATGTATGTTGGGGTAAAAATGTATCTTTGCGTGGTTAGTTAGGATGTGAATTCTTTCACCTGCAAAGAAGCCTTATCTTGAATTCGCTTTATTATTTACAGAGACGTTACCAGAAATTAGCCGAAATATGAAATTTACTGTCAGCGAGATTGCAAAGATGCTTGATGGAACCACCGTTGGTGATGATACAGTTACAATTGATTCGGCTGCAAAAATTGAAGAAGGGCGGCCTGGTTGTATATCATTTCTGGCCAACAGTAAATACGAATCCTATATCTATACCACACAGTCTTCGGCAGTTATAGTTAACAAAGACTTCACGCCAAAACAAGATATCAGTGCTACATTAATCTATGTAGAAAATGCTTACACGGCCTTTACGATACTTCTTGAAGAATATCAGAAACGTATTGCGACGGGAAAGAGTGGCATAGAGCAACCCAGTTTTATTGGCGAAAATAGTGTGATGGGCGACAACGGTTACCGTGGCGCTTTTTCATACATTGGTCGCAATTGTAAGATTGGAAGTGGTGTTAAGATTTATCCCAACACATACCTTGGTGATTTTGTCGAAATTGGAGATAATACAATAATCCATCCTGGCGTGAGGATTTACGATAAGACCGTTATCGGAGAAAACTGCTGCATTTTTGCCAATACTGTCATCGGTAGTGACGGATTCGGCTTTGCTCCGCAGACAGACGGTTCTTATAAAACGATTCCGCAGCTCGGTAATGTCGTTATAGAAGATAATGTCAGCATTGGATCCAATACTACAATCGACTGTGCGACAATGGGTTCTACAATAATCCGGAAAGGAGTTAAAATTGATAACCTGGTCCAGATTGCTCATAATGTTGAAATTGGACAGAACACCGTAATTGCAGCACAAGCCGGAGTTTCTGGCTCTTCACGTATTGGAGAACAGTGTGTCATAGCGGGCCAGGTAGGCATTTCAGGACATATCTTTTTAGCCAATAATACCAAGATCGGTGCACAGTCAGGTATTGGAAAGTCTATCAAAAAAGAAGGACTTTCTCTTTCAGGCTCACCGGCGAGAGATTTAACAGAACATTTGAGGGCAATGGCTCTTACAAGACGACTGCCTGAACTGGAAGAACGTCTGAAAGAACTTGAACGCAAACGTGAAGTTTCTGAACATTAATTAGAAGAAATTATATAAGTTGAGCGAAAAGCTCATTATTTTGGCGAACAATGCGACGCCCCGCAGCCGTTTAGTAGATTAGGAGAATATAATGAACGAAAAACAACAAACCATAAAGAAGTCCGTATCAGTTACGGGAGTAGGTTTACACACAGGTGTGGTAGCAACGATGACATTCGTTCCTGCTGCGGCCAATCACGGTTACAAGTTTCAACGTGTCGATTTACCAAATCAGCCGATTGTTGATGCAGATGTGGACAATGTTGTAGATCTGTCACGCGGTACAACCATTGAGCAAAACGGAGCACGAATTCATACCGTTGAGCATACTTTGGCTGCGCTGGTTGGATTGCAGATTGATAATGTTCTGATCCAGCTGGATGGGCCTGAGCCGCCGATTATGGATGGAAGCTCAATCAAATTTATCGATGCATTGATAGATGCCGGTATTGAGGAGCAAAATGCTTACCGTAATTATTTCGAAGTTCCGGAATATGTTCATTATAAAAATAAGGAAAATGATATCGAAATGGCCGCTTTGCCATTATCTGATTATCGTTTGACTGTGATGGTTGATTACAATTCAAAGGTGATCAGCAGCCAACACGCTTCTCTTAATGATATTACGCTGTTTAAGGACGATATTGCGAAATGCCGTACATTCGTTTTTCTTCATGAATTGGAATCTTTGTTTAAACAAAATCTGATCAAGGGCGGAGACCTTACAAATGCGATTGTGATCGTAGACCGTGAGGTGAAAGACGGAGAACTGGATCATCTTTCGCAGTTGTTGAATCAACCGAAAGTTAGTGTAGACAAATCAAACGGTATACTGAATAACGTTGATCTGCATTATCCAAACGAGATGGCAAGACATAAACTTCTTGACCTGATCGGTGATCTGGCCCTAATCGGTAGACCTATAAAAGCACAGATTCTTGCGGCCCGCCCGGGGCATGCAGCAAATGTTGCGCTTGCTAAAAAGATTAAGAAACTGATCAAATCGGGTAAGGGAGATATACCCCAATATGACCCAAATAAGGCACCGGTTCTTGACATCAATCAAATCGGGCAACTGCTTTCGCACCGCTATCCTTTCCAGATGATTGATAAAATTATTGCACTGGATGAAAATAGTGTTGTTGGGATTAAGAACGTGACAATCAACGAAGAATATTTTGTTGGTCATTTTCCGGGAAATCCTGTAATGCCTGGTGTTTTACAGCTTGAAGCGATGGCTCAAACGGGTGGTATACTTGTTTTGAGCAGTGTTCCGGATCCTGACAACTACTGGCCATACCTGATCGGTATTGACGCCTGCCGTTTCCGTAAAAATGTTTTCCCTGGCGATACTGTTATTTTCAAATGTGTTTTTACTTCTCCAATGAAACGTGGAATTGTAAAAATGAGCGGTCGTGGATACGTATCCGGGCAGCTGGTGTGTGAAGCAGATATGATCGCAAGTCTAGTAAAGAAAAAATGACACAACAGTTAGCATATATCCATTCTGACGCTAAGATTGCTCCGAATGTAGAAATTGAACCATTCGCCATGATACATGCAGATGTGGAAATAGGCGAAGGAACCTGGATTGGGTCTCATGCAGTAATTAACGCGGGAGCTCGTATCGGCAAAAACTGCCGTATTTTCTCCGGTGCCGTTATTTCCTCAACGCCACAGGATCTTAAATACAACAATGAATACACACTAACAATTATTGGCGACAATACTACGGTTCGGGAATATGCTACGATTAGTCGCGGAACCGAAGAGCATTGGAAAACGGTGGTTGGGTCAGGTTGTCTGATCATGGCTTACGCGCACGTCGCGCATGACTGTCGTGTCGGTAACAATTGCATTATCGGTAACAATGTGCAAATGGCTGGCCACGTTCATGTAGACGACTGGGCTATCGTTAGCGCAATGAGTGCTGTTCATCAATTTGTTAAAATTGGGGCGCATTCCTTTGTGTCCGGCGCTTCTTTGGTTCGTAAGGATGTTCCTCCTTTCACAAAAGCAGCTCGTGAACCGATTTCTTATGCGGGGATCAATTCGGTAGGTTTGCGCCGCCGTGGATACAGCAATGAAAAAATTGTTGATATCCAGAATATTTACCGCTATATATACATGAGAGGCCTTAACAATGCTGAGGCTTTGCAGAAAATTGAATTAGAATTGCCGCCATCCAACGAACGCGATGAGGTTGTCAATTTTATTCGTAATTCAGAAAGAGGAATTATGAAAAGTCCTTTCCAGACCTATGGCACGGGAGATCCTGAAGCTCAGGCTTAAAGGACTATAATATAAAAAGTCAAGGCTTATCTTTTTCTCGCGAAAGGTAAGCCTTTTTCTTGTTACAGCACCAAAAATGGAAGCACCAATATCAGCGTGATCAGAAGCCCTTTGTATTTTTTAGAATTTAAAAATTTCGCTTTTTTAAGAATAAGTGAATGTAAAGCAGACATTCCCAGGAGGATAATAATTAGTCGCTGGGTATATCGGAATTCAGTTTTAAGGCAAATAATTACGCAACCGACGATCACGAGTAACGTAATCCCGTGTAAGATCTGTCTGGTTAGTACAGAGCCCGACCTCGCCGCCAGATTGGATATGTTTGGAGAAGTCATTGCTGTAAAATAAGATGACAATAACAAATTCTGAATGACTATCAGAATAAAAATAACACCCGTATACCTGTGCTCCTTAACCAGGTGTTGATTCTGGAAAAATGTGTTTCCGATTATTGCTGCCGTTAGAATAATGGCGGATAGGGGCTCTCTTAAAATATGAAGCGGACTTCTTTCAGGTAATTTTGAAAAGAGAAAAGTACCAGCTGCCGAAGTCATCATTAGGAAAAGTGCAAGTTTCCACATTTCTCCAGGCAAAAAAAACGCAGTAATACATGCGACAACCAGCGCTCCGACTGTTATTTTAAAAAAAGATATCCGTTCCTTTTGATTGGAAAGAAATTTTTTTGATTCCGCCTTTGCGGGTTTTCGGTTATCCAGAAGTCTGTTTAACGAAGCGATAATAAATACGCCAAGCGCCAGAACGAGTGAAGTTTTTGTATTGAAACTGGCTTTTCCAATAGGTAGTCTACTGAATGCTGCCTGCGAAATTACGGCACCGGCGACCAGGTCTAAGTTGAGCCAATGTATATGGCCCAAACTAAATTTTTTAATTGTTTTGATGATGAAGTTGAGTAAATTTCCTTTCACAAAAAGCTTTTATTCGGTCAATAAGATTTCGTCTCCCTGTTTCACAAGGCCATGATTTTTGGTTACTAAGTTTTGTCCAAAAAGAATTTTATTATTTACTCTGCGATAAGTCGCCAGTGTTTTTAGCGGCTCTTTTCCTTTCACACCCGTTTCCGGATCAATTGTCGTCAACACACAACGTGCGCAAGGTTTTACAATATCAAAAGACAAATCACCGATCTGAAACGACTTCCAGTAATCTTCTGCGAAGGCGCTCGTTCCGGTTACCACGAAGTTTGGGCGAAATCGTTGCATGACGATGGGCTCTTCCAGGCGTGAATTCAGGTCGTCTAGCGATGCCTGAGAAATTAACAGAAACGGGAATCCGTCAGCAAAACTCACATTTTCATTATTTTTTGCATATTTTGGATCAGCTTTACGCTCAGTTTTTTCAGGCATCATGACCAGGCGGACATCCAGTTCAAGTTGTTCACTAAGCCATTTGTCGACATCATCACTAACTGTAACTGCGTCCACAGTATCATCCCAGACTGTCACGGCAATCGGAATTGCACTGACCGGTTCAAATGGAACGCTAATTCTGTTATCAGGTATGAGTTTATTGGAAATCAACAGCGAATTTTCTTCAACAGAAACTTCCAGCATAGCCATTTTCGGAAATTCTCTTTGGGTTATAAAACGGCCAAAAGGATCCGTAATCATCCAGCGACGATCATGTTGGAGACCTTTTTCCTGCACCTGCGCTTCTGAAAGACGAATACCTGCCAAAGATTTTACCGGATAAATCCAGATTTCTGAAAGAACCATTTTTTTGAATTTTTTATATTTTAAAACTCCATTCTTGCCATCGGACTAACTGTCTGGTCGCAGAAATCGTTTTCGAGAAATTTGTAATGAGCGGCCATGGCGATCATCGCCGCATTATCGGTGCAATATTCAAATTCAGGAATATAAACTTTCCAACCCATTTTTTCTCCCAGTTCAATAAGTGAAGTCCGCAATCCAGAATTCGCAGAAACTCCACCTGCAATAGCGATTTCCTTTATACCAGTTTCTTTCGCAGCCTTTTTTAACTTTTTCAAAAGAATATTTACTAGAGTATATTGGATACTAGCACAGATATCTGCAATATTTTCCTGAATAAAATTTGGATTTTCCCGGACCTGTTTCTGTAAAAAATACATGAACGAAGTTTTAATTCCACTAAATGAAAAATCGAGTTCTGGCATTTCCGGCAGCGGAAAACTGTATGCAAGAGGATTTCCGTTTTTGGCGTATTGATCAATAAGCGGTCCGCCCGGATAAGGCAAATCAAGAAGTTTGGCAGTTTTATCAAAAGCTTCACCCACAGCATCGTCTCTGGTCTGACCGATTATCTGCATATCCAGCGGACTATTTATTTTGACGATTTGCGTGTGACCGCCGCTTACTGTTAGGCATAGAAATGGGAATTCAGGTTTTGGATCCTGTATAAAATGAGCAAGTACATGCGCCTGCATATGATTAACTTCGATCAGTGGCAGCCCAAGTCCCAGCGCCATTGATTTTGCAAAGGAAGTGCCAACTAATAAAGCACCTAATAATCCGGGTCCTTTGGTAAAAGCGATGGCATGCAGGTCTTTTTTTGTTACTTTTGCATCTTTCAATGCTTTATCTACCACGGGCAGAATGTGTTGCTGATGCGCTCTTGATGCCAGTTCAGGAACAACACCGCCATATTGTGTGTGAATGAGCTGCGTGGCAACAACATTGGAGTAAATTTTGCCGTTAGATAAAACAGCGGCCGAGGTTTCGTCGCAAGACGACTCTATCGCGAGAATGTTCATGAATTTTGAATAATATTCGCAAAAATAAGCAATTAACAATAAGATACGCAGGAATTTGCTGCGAAGCGATATATGTTAAAATCCCTGAAGGCGATTATCAATGTTCTGGTTGTGCTAATGATTTTCGCGCTTTTAGCGTTGGGGATCGTAACCATTGCTGTTCAATTCCCTTCGGTTCAAACATTTCTGGTTCAATCCGCTACCGCCAGAATTTCAGAGAAAATGGGTTATCCCATTGAGATAACACGGGTTAATATCAAATGGTTTGATGTGGTTTCTCTGGAAGGTGTTTCGGTAAAAGATACAAGCCAGCAGGAAATGATCGACGTTGGGCGGATTGACGTTAACCTGAATATGCAGAATATTATCCAAAATTCTGCAAAGGAGATTCACCTTGACGAAGTTACGCTATATCAACCCGACGTGCATCTGGTTGTTGCTCCTAAAACCGGAGACTTGAACATTGACGGATTTATCAACCGTATCGTCGAACTGACATCCTCCAACAAGCCTCGTCCAGCTAATGCACCTGAAAATAATACACCTTTTACGATTGGTAAGTCGAAAATTGTTGACGGGACTTTCCGTTACGACGACCCGAGACAACTACAGTATAAAAGCCCTAGAGTTTTTGACTATTCACACTTCGAACTGAATAAACTTAATGCAGAACTGAAAGATTTTCTCGCTCAGGGTGATACAATTTCATTTCTAGCCCGCAACATGAAAACTGTCGATAAACAGACGGGTTTGAAAATGCATGATATGGATACCCGGTTTTTGTTCTGCCAAAAGAAAATGGAGTTGAAAGAGCTGAGTGCGAAAATTGGTAATTCTTTCATCAGTGACGACATCACTTTTCATTACAATCGCTCGGGCGACCTTGGCGATTTCAATCATAAAGTTTTTCTCAGAGGCCATTTTACGGATACCCGTATCAACTCCGCAGATCTTGGTTTATTTTCAGAATATGTTGACAAGCTCAACGAAACCTGGAAAGTTTCAGGAAATTTTAACGGTCGCGTAGACGATTTTGAGCTCGCAGGTGCTGATATCAGGTTTGGTCAGGGAAGTCGTTTAATAGGCGATTTAGGTTTTAAAGGATTGCCGGATAATGATCCGCTGATGGATATCAAATTGTCGCTATCCAAAATTTTACCACTGGATCTCGTGCAATATTATCCGGAATGGAAATCGCATGAAACTTTACAGAAGTTCGGAACAACTTTGCTGGATGGCACTTTTAAGGGAACGATTGAAGATTTTGATGTAAAAGCATCTGTCTCTTCCGAACTTGGAAAAGCGGCTGGGGACCTTGTATTCCATATTTCTGACGAAAAAACGACAACGTATTCCGGCGATATTGAGACAACAGATTTTGAAATCGGCAAATTAATCGATCAGCCCGAAACGTGGCAGCGACTTGATTTTTCAGGAACTATTCACGGAAAAGGACTAGACCTCGCGTATGCGTCGACGAATATGGATGCGGTTGTTAGTCGTGTTGGTTTCAAAAATTATGATTACAGGAATATTGCTTTAAAAGGAAATTTGCAGAACCAGTATTTCAATGGATTGGTAAGCTCAAAAGATTCAAATCTGGTAGTTAACCTGGAAGGTGAATTCGATTTATCGAAGCCGAAAAATTCATTTGATCTGCAAGGAATTATTGAAAGAGCAAATCTTCTTCCCTTAGGTTTTACCAAGGAAGCGATCACGCTTCGAACGGAGCTGGATGTAAAGGTTATGGGCAACACAGTTGATGAGCTGGTGGGCGATGCCAAGCTTTTAAATACCTATCTGATCACGTCCAACAAGGAGCGAAATCTGGTGATTGATACATTGCTATTTTCCTCCCGACAAAAACTTGAAAAACGTATTTTAAATCTGGAAAGTGAATTTTTGACTGCAAAAGTTGAAGGTGATTTTGTCCCGACGCAAGCCTGGAAGGATATTAATCAGGTTTTATCTGAGTATCAGCTTTACTTTTTCGAGAACGAATCTGACCGTAATGCTTATTATGTCAAAAAAGAACAAAAGGCGTTGTTGAGAAAATATGAGATTGATTATGAAGTAGAAACAAAAAATATAGGTCAGTTTCTGGCATTTTTAAGTCCGGATGTTTACGTTTCGCATGGCTCGAAAGCGGAGGGGCAATTCAAAATGGACAACACGGCTTTTATCACGCTAACTGCCATTGCTGACACAGCGCGTTACGGAAATAACCAGTTTATAAAATCAGAAGTAGACGTTACCACTTCAAAATTTGTGAATAGTGCAGAAGTACTTGCATCCGTTTTGGTGACTTCCAGTAAGCAGCAAATGAGTGCGCTCGTTCCAACGGAAAAGCTCGAATTGGAAGGTACGTGGGACGTGGACCATATCGATTTTAATGGAGGTATTCGTCAGGTGAGCAGTACCAATCTTGCCAATCTTGCAGGCGAAATTCGCTTTTTACCCGCTGGACTTGATATAAGTTTTAAAAACTCAAAACTGAATTTGCTGGATGAAGAATGGAACATGCCTGTAAATAGTTTGATTTCCATCGTTGGCCGGGATATCACATTCAGTAATCTGGGATTAATTAACGGCAAACAGCGCTTGGCGGTTAATGGCACATTGTCTTCAAATCCGGATCGGACTTTACTTTTTGACATTAAAAACTTCAAATTAGGAACACTGAATCCTGTTTTTAATACCAAGCTTGCAGGAATTATGGATGGTTCGGCAAAAATGCGCGATGCCTATAACAGTGTTGTTTTAGATGCTGATTTCAATATTGAGAGTCTTGGATATGCAAATTACGAGTTTGGCAATTTTGCAGGAACCGGCGAATGGGACCAGTTTGATAGTCAGTTGAAAATTGATGCTGAGTTGAATAAGGATGCCAAAAGGATTTTTAGTTTGGTAGGGTCTTACCGGCCGAAGTTAACGGCAAATACCTTAAATCTGAAAGCGATTTTTAATGATATGGATTTTAAGGCTTTGGAGCCGTTTTCCGAAGAGTTGGTGTCAGATGTGAGTGGAAAAGCACAGGGAACTGTTCAGATAAAAGGTACCTTGAACGCACCTGTTCTCGACGGTTCAATCATGGTAGAGAAAGGCCGGATGAAATTCGATTATCTGCAATCGGTATTTACATTTAGTGATAAAATCAATTTTTCGGAAAGTGAGATAACGGTTAATAATATCACTTTAACAGATCCGGATGGCAATACAGCTTCACTTCGGGGCGGGGTTTTTCATGATGGATTTAAATATTTCAGTTTGGGTTTCAATGCTGATCTCAGGAATTTTAAAATTCTGAATACTGCTTCCAAAGACAACGATATGTTTTACGGAACTGCGTATGTTACCGGCCCGGTCAATGTCTACGGGCCAATTGACAATATGAATATCGAAGCGAATGTGACGAGTAATAAAAATACCAGAATTTATATCCCTTTGGATGGTGCTACAGAAGTTGCTACCCAGGATTATATTCAGTTTGTTAGTCAAATACCAAAAAGGGATAGCACCTCTTCTGATACAGATTCCCAGCAAAGCAAAGTGGCTGGCGGGATTAAAATGAACTTCAACTTCAATCTGACGCCTGACGCAACTTGCGAAATAATTTTCGATCGCCAGACCGGCGATATTATCCGCGCAAACGGAAGCGGGCGATTAAATTTGAATATCGATACCAAAGGCGATTTTACGATGGCCGGGACATATGAAATTGAGAAAGGAGACTACAATTTCACTTTACAAAATATCATTAACAAGAAATTTACCATCAAACCAGGTAGTCGTATTGTTTGGTCTGGAGATCCTTATGGTGCCCAGTTGGATGTTAAAACCGGTTACAGGCAATTGGTTTCGCTTGCAGGTGTACTTCCAAATACTTCAAGTCTGAATAATTCAGAAGCGGCAACCTTATCCCGTCGTTATCCCGTAGAAGTAACGATCGCGCTGTCCGACAGGCTGATGTCGCCACAGATCAAATATGACCTGGAAATACTTGATAATCCTTCATTGAGTAATTTGCGTGGACAGCTTGAAGCGTTCCAAACTAAATTGAAATCAGATGAGCAGGAGCTGAGCCGGCAGGTGAGCAGTTTACTGGTTGTTAATCAATTATTGCCGGAAGCAAATACAACAACAAACCAGAATTTTGTAGGAAATAGTATCAGCGAACTTGTATCTAATCAGATTAGCCGATGGGCATCAACAATTAATGAAAATCTGGAAGTAGGTGTCAGCGGACTTTCATTGGATCAGAATGCATTGAACAACTTGCAGCTGAGATTTTCATACCGATTTCTTAATGACCGTTTCCGTATCACGCGGGATGGCCGGATAAGTTCCGGTGTCACGGGAGCCAACCAGTATGATGCCACCAGTATTTTGGGAGAATGGACGCTGGAATATTGGCTTACGCCAAATGGTTCCGTCCGGGCAAAAGCCTACAACCGAAATATTCAGAATTCGCTTTATTTAAATAGTACGTTGACGACAGGTGGCGTGAGTATGCAGTTCACTCACAGTTTTAACCGATTCAAGGCAATGCCGAAGCCGGTTGAACTGCAAGTGCCGTATGTCATTCCGGTTCCTGATTCTACGCAAAGTGATACCAGTAATAACAAGTTGATTTCAAGAAAAGAACTTATGCGTTAGCTCCTGCCGAAAGCTCATGTTTAATCTGATGAATGCGGTTGTTGAATTCCAGATTCAGAAAATCAATATTAGGAACACAAGTCGCTGCAAGATAATCCGTTACCTCCTGATGATGCGGCACTCTCTTCCCAGTCACAATGCTGATATGTTTTGAAGTTGTCCATAACAGCGTTTTCAGCTCGGTGCGCTGATCGTTCGTCATAAAATATTCCGTGACCATTGTATCCTCATTATAGTGAATAACCCGGGAAGTAATACGCGTCCATTCGCTGATAAGGGCCGGACGGACGTAGGCGATCTGATGTTGGTATACCACCCAACTCGTTTTCAGTTCCCGAAACATGGCTTCAAAACTAAAACCATAAAGCTTTGAAACCTGATCTTCACGGGCATTGAAAAAATATTCGAAATATTTGGAATTGTTCAGGTGCATCAGCGGGTCGCAGTCCTGAAAACGAACAATAACCCGCGATTCAGCCTCAACAGGCATGTTTGAAAGATCGGCAGTAAAAAGCATAAATGTTTGAATATTAAACTTTAAATTGAAAGGTCTATACCAGGTTATTCGCCCCGGTATCTTACTGCCAAACCTTTCATGATATAACCTTCTTTTTTTACTGACGTGTAATATTTATACTGCACATTAATAAGTGCACTAGCCCCGATTTTTTGTGCTTTCATAACAAGTCTTGCTGCAAGAAGTTCTTTTGTATCTGCGTCATTTCCACGATACATCATTTTTTTGTCTTGTGTCTGTCGCGGTGTCAGGGAATCTTCACTACTGATTTCCACCCAGCCAATTTCTGAGTAAGGGCGATCAAGCGATTCATTTTCATACAATACTTCAATAGGATATTTCTTACTTGTTGATATGGGAATACCCGAACTGCAAGAAGCAAGGAATCCGGCAAAAAGAACTAAAATCAGGCTTACTTTCGCACGGGGCGACATTAAAATATTTTTGATCATAATAACAAAACTGAGAATCTTATTTCTGAATTCCCATTAGTTTAAAAAATAATTGAAGATAGCTGTTTCGATTCAATTAACATATACAGAAGTAGACATGATAAATGTGGCAGCCAGTCATTAAATTTCGGTCAATGATTTATCAGCCATTTCATTTTCCCGATTTTAGATCATGAAACTAAATTCGGGTACGGCGAAAAAGGTAATTATTTGTTAAAGCAAATTAGTCCTGAACGACGCTTTGGAAGTATATCTTTGGAAGAATAATGCCGCTGAGATTTTCAAAGGAAATCCGGCAGTAGAATACATTTATGGAAATAATCGAGACTGCGCATCTTAAAATAGCATTAAGACTATGCCCTTTTTTAAATTTTAGTCTACTTTTGACATCAATTAATCAATATTCCTGAAACGTGAAAAAATTAACTTTCTGGGTAATCGGTGTTCTTGCTACATGTTCTGTTGCTGCCCAGACACCAAAAAAAACAGCCACTCTGAATCCGAAAACGATTGCAAGACCGAAATTAGTTGTAGGTATTGTGGTTGACCAAATGCGTTATGATTATCTATATCGCTATTATGATAAATATGTAGAAGGCGGAATCAAGCGGTTTTTGAATGAAGGATTTAATTGCCGGAATAATCATTACAGTTACGCATTAACGGTTACAGCAGCGGGCCACGCTTCGATATATACCGGCTCTATACCTGCAATTAATGGGATTATCGGTAATGAGTGGTACGATCAGATTAATTCCAAAGGTGTTTATTGTGTAGAGGACAGCACGGTGAAAACGGTAGGGAGCAACAATGTAAGCGTAGGGAAAATGTCTCCGCGAAATCTTCTGACAAGCACAGTTACTGATCAATTAAGAATTGCCACCAATTTTCGCTCAAAAACAATCGGTGTCGCAATTAAAGACCGCGGTTCTATTTTGCCAGCCGGACATACCGCCAATGCTTCATACTGGTTTGATTCAAATACAGGAAACTGGGTAACCAGTACTTTCTATATGCAGGAATTGCCGCAGTGGGCAAAGGACTATAATGCAAAGAAAATGCCATCTGAATATATGAAAAAAGGCTGGCAAACATTGAATCCGATTGAAACGTATACACAGAGTACAGCGGACGATATGGCTTGGGAAGGAGTGCTTCCAGGTGTAAAAAAACCTGTTTTCCCTTTTGAACTGGCTGGTTTCGCTGGTGATGCTTTTGGAAGCGTTACGAGTACACCCTGGGGGAACACAATTACGAAGGAAATAGCAATTGAAGCAATCAAAGGCGAAAAGTTAGGAAAGGGTAGCGATACAGATTTTCTTGCGATCAGTTTCTCTTCTCCTGATAAGATCGGGCATATGGCAGGTCCTAACTCAATTGAGCAGGAAGATGATTATTTAAAGCTGGATCGTGATTTTGCAGAACTATTTACATTTCTTGATAGCTGGACAGGGAAAGGGAATTATACCGTTTTTCTAACTGCTGACCACGGTGTGGTGGACGTTCCGGGTTTTGCAAAAGCGCATAACTTACCAGCAGGACTTGCTAACAGAACTGTTTTAGGAGATATCTTAAAGAAGGATTTAAACGAAGCTTTCGGAGAGGGTGTTTATATAGCGAGCTCTGAAAACAATCAATTATATCTTAATCACGCGTTGCTGAAAAAGAAAAAACTTTCCATAAGTCAGGTTTTTGATGTGGTAAGAGAGTCACTTTTACCGGTAGAAGGGATCGCAGATATTATCAATTTGACGGATATGGGCAGGACGCCGTTAAACACTTATCAGCTGGAACTTTACAAAAATAACGTCAATGCGAAGCGGAGCGGGGATATTCAAATTATCACACAGCCGGGATGGTTTTATGGCAGTGCCACAGGAACTTCTCATGGAACGCCTTACAACTACGACACCCACGTTCCATTCGCTATGTTTGGTTGGGGCATTAATAAAGGAGAAACTTTAAGACGTACTTCTGTTTCAGATATTGCATCTACAATCGCTTCCTTGCTGCATATTTTACCTCCAAGCGGAAATGTTGGAAATCCCGTCGAGGAGGCATTGAAGAAATAAATAATCCGTTTTCATAGCAAAGGGCGATTTCGAAATTTTTGAAATCGCCCTTTTGTTATAAAAAATAGTCAATAGGTTTTGACTGTCAATAATTGTTAAAATTGAAGTAAATTTTGTCGTATATTTGTGTACATAAAAAAGTACACAAATGCGTGTTATAACAGCCAGAGAGTTTCGCGAGAAGCAAAAAGATTATCTAAATTTAGCCGAAACTGAAAGGGTTATTATTCATCGAGGCAAAAAAAGAAAATCTGTCCTTCTTATCCCAATCGACGAGGGGACGGAAACAGACATTTTTTTCTCTGACCCTAATATCCTAAATTCTATCAAGGAAGGAATTGAGGATGTCAAAGCGGGAAAGGTTACTACGATCCGTGACCTTAAAAATATATGGGCAGATATTCTATAATTGTGTCTGACAACGCAAAGAAAGATTTAACACTACTTCATAGGTCTGGAAACAAATCACTTGTAAGCCGTATAGAAAGAATATTTGAGGAGCTTGGAGAAAATCCTTTCGAAGGAATCGGAAAACCTGAACAGCTCAAACATAATCTCAACGGATTTTGGTCAAGGAGGCTTGATAAAAAACATAGGTTGGTTTACCAGATTAATAACGAGTCCATAACGGTCATTATCATTGCCGCAAAGGGTCACTATTCAGATAAATAGTCTAAGACTCTTCCACCACTAAAGTAATACCTTCCGTCCGCTGGATTACTACCTTACTTCCAGCTTCAATTGCGTGATGATCAGCGGAAGTTGCACTCCATTCTGCTCCCCGATAGTAAATTTTACCCGAGCCATTTGAAGGTATATCTCTGATAACCATAGCGGTTTCTCCAACAAATTCAGTGTATTCCTGATGTTTACCTCGCCGGGTTTCCATCAGATTTTTTGCATGTCTTCGGAAAATGATAAGTGTCAGTATTGAGATCAGCGAAAAAGCAATAATTTGGTATTCAAGAGTGGGCAACAAGCCAATGGCTGCCAGAAGGGCAGTTATTAAGCCCCCAACTGCGAAAAATACAAAAACCAATGCAACACTTACCAGCTCTGCAACCAGCATCAGCAGTCCGATAATCATCCATATTTGTGGCAACGATAAATCCATAATTATTTCTTTGGTTCGGAAGATTTAACAATAGCCATGGCAGAGGCAACCATTGAGCCCATGTCGGCCAGGTTAGCGGGAAGGATTAAAGTGTTCCCAGCCTTTGCCAGCTTTCCAAATTGTTCAACAAAATTATCTGCCACTTTCAGTTGCACGGCTTCCATGCCACCCTCGTTCTGAATAGCCGCGGCAACCAGCCGGATACTTTCAGCCGTAGCCTCTGCGACCGATCTTAAAGCAGCAGCCTCACCCTCAGCTTCATTGATCTGACGGAGACGCACGCCCTCGGATTCAAGAACTGCTTTCTGTTTCTGACCTTCCGCCACATTAATTGCAGCTTGTTTTTCACCATCAGACTGTAAAATCACCGACCGGCGTTCACGTTCAGCCTGCATTTGTTTTTCCATCGCGATCAATACACTTTGCGGAGGTGTTATATTTTTTATTTCATAACGCAGCACTTTTACACCCCAGCCAATCGCAGCATCATCAATGGACTGAACTACTGCGCGGTTAATGATCATTCGTTCTTCAAAAGTTTTGTCCAGATCAAGTTTACCAATCTCACTACGCATGGTCGTTTGCGCCAATTGAATTACTGCAAAGGTATAATCAGCAATGCCGTAAGCTGCTTTTTTAGGATCAATCACCTGAATGAAGATTACACCATCCATCCGGACCTGCACGTTATCACGGGTGATACAGATTTGTTCCGGAATATCTATTGCAGATTCTTTAAGCGTGTATTTGTAGGCAATGCGATCGAAGAAGGGGATAATGAAATTTATACCAGGTTGTAAAACCCCATAAAACTTGCCAAGTCGTTCCAATATATAAGCAGTCTGCTGAGGCACAACTTTGACCGTCATCAGAATGGTGAGTATTACAAGAACCAACAACACTAACAAAGGAGTCATAAAGGGTTTGATTTTGGTGTAGTACGAAAATAACCCTGTACGTGCGAGATTCCTAAAGATGTATTACCAACGAACAATTAATAAGTCCGTCGGTAATTTTACCTGATGGATGGCACTTCCTAATCTCTTAAAATTTCTTTTGAAATGACCATTTTCTGGATCTCGCTAGTTCCCTCCCCAATCGTACAAAGTTTACTATCGCGGTAAAATTTTTCTACGGGGTAATCTTTAACAAAACCATATCCCCCAAATATCTGAACAGCTTCATTTGCAACTCTGACGGCTGTCTCTGATGAATGGTATTTTGCAACAGAACTTGCCAGCGTCACCTTTTCCCCGCGGTCTTTCATCGATGCGGCATGATAAGTCAATAATGATGATGCCTGGATATCCGTGTACATATCGGCCAATTTAAAAGCGATCGCCTGGAAATCGGAAATAGATTTTCCAAATTGTTTCCGTTCTTTTGAATATGCCAATGCGGCTTCGTATGCTCCAATCGCCGTTCCTACACCGAGAGCCGCGATGGAAATTCTGCCGCCATCCAACACTTTTAAAGATTGAATAAAGCCTTCACCGACATCACCGATCCTAAAACTGTCAGGGATATGGCAGTCCTGAAAAATCAATTCAACAGTTTCAGAAGCCCGCATGCCGAGTTTATTTTCTTTTCGGCCAGCCGTAAACCCAGGAGTTCCTTGTGGTATAATAAATGCGGTTGCGCCATGTTTATCACCTGGCTCACCCGTTCTGGCAATCAGCACAGTTACATCTCCGCTTTTACCATTGGTGATAAAATTTTTCGATCCGTTTATTTTCCATCCGTCTCCATCGATAATGGCGACAGTTTGCATGTTACCTGCGTCAGAACCTGTATTGTGTTCGGTCAGGCCCCATGCGCCTAGCCATTCGCCGGACGCTAATCGGGGTAAATATTCTTTCTTTTGCTCGTCACTGCCGAACATTAAAATATGATTTGTACAGAGAGAATTATGAGCCGCCATGGACAGACCGATAGAAGGATCAACCTTTGAAAGTTCAATGATTGCGGTAACATATTCATCATAACCCAGCCCGGCGCCTCCTAATTCTTCCGGTACCAACATACCCATCAAACCAAGTTCTCCTAGTTTACGAAAGACATCTTTTGGAAAGAATTGCTCTTCATCCCATAAGCTGATATTAGGTTTGATCTCCCGGGCAGCAAAGTCCCGAACAGATTGTTCGATCATTAAGCGGGTATCAGATATTGAATTTTCGACCGGTTGTGTGTTCATGATAGTATTTTGTTGATGAAAGATTTGTTTTGTTCAATTATAAGATGAAATGAACATATTTAATTTACCGATTAAAAACAAATGATCCTAATAAGAGGAGGGATTCATTTAAAAAAATTACTTTTGTTACTGTTGGGGTCCGCCCAGCTTAATAAAGTGCAATTTTCAATTGCTGAAATCTTTTTCATCGCAGCTATATTATTATTAAATTTTTATGAAAATAGCAGTAGTAGGAACCGGTTATGTAGGTTTGGTAACAGGGACTTGTTTTGCCGAAACAGGGAATCAGGTATTTTGTGTGGATATCGACGCTAAGAAAGTTGAGCGTATGTTGAACGGTGATATTCCAATTTACGAGCCAGGACTGGATGTACTTTTTGACCGTAACGTAGCAGAAGGCCGCTTACAATTTACAACAAATCTTGCCGAAGGTATTAAGGATGCAGAAGTTATCTTTTTGGCACTTCCGACACCTCCGGGCGAAGACGGGTCTGCTGATTTGAAATACATCCTGAAAGTGGCTGATGATCTGGGTCACATATTAGAAAAATACGCCGTTATTATTGATAAAAGTACTGTTCCGGTTGGGACTGCTGAGAAAGTACATGCTGCCATTGCTAAAAATGCAAAAGTTGAATTTGATGTAGTTTCAAATCCAGAATTTTTACGTGAAGGTGTTGCCGTTGAAGATTTCATGAAGCCTGATCGCGTTGTGGTTGGAACGACTTCTGAAAAAGCCAAAAAGGTAATGGAAAAACTTTATGCGCCATTGGTGCGTCAGGGGAATCCGGTTATTTTTATGGACGAGCGTTCTGCGGAAATGACTAAATATGCTGCCAACTCTTTCCTTGCCATGAAAATTACTTTCATGAACGAGATCGCAAACCTTTGCGAAAAAGTGGGTGCCAATGTTGATGATATTCGTCGTGGTATAGGAACAGACAGCCGTATTGGCAAGCGTTTCCTATTTGCCGGTATCGGTTATGGTGGAAGCTGTTTCCCGAAAGATGTACAGGCTTTGGCAAAAACGTCGGCAGATTACGACTACGATTTCAGAATTTTGAAGTCTGTTATGGAAGTAAATTACGATCAGAAGAAAAAACTTTTACCGATGGTAAATAATTTCTTTGATAACGATTTAAAAGGAAAAACGATCGCAGTTTGGGGCTTGGCTTTCAAACCTTATACAGATGATATTCGCGAGGCTCCGGCTTTGGAAAATATAGAAGCTTTGCTTGAAGCGGGCGCAATTGTTACCGTTTATGATCCGGAAGCTATGGAAAATGTAAAGGGTGTTCTGGGTGATAAAGTTACTTTCTGTCACACACCTTATGCAGCTTTGGATGATGCAGATGCATTGATGATCTTCACAGAATGGCCGCAGTTCCGTACGCCTGAATTTGAGAAGATGGGAAAATTGTTGAAAAACAAAGTAATTTTCGACGGACGTAACCTTTATGAGCTAAGCACAATGCGCGAAATGGGTTATACTTATTTCAGCATTGGTAGAGAAAAAGTATCATAATTTAAGATTTCGAGATAGAGATTCCGTGAATTAGGTTATGTTTGATACATAAATTGATTCAGGAATCTCAATTTTTTAATATCTCAAATCTCGCAGTATAATCTCAAAATCTAATAATATAATTCATGAAGCGTGTATTAATAACCGGAGCGGCAGGTTTTTTGGGGTCGCATCTTTGTGAGCGATTCTTAAAGGAAGGCATGTATGTTATCGCGATGGACAACCTGATCACAGGTGACTTGCGTAATATTGAGCATCTGATGCCTAATCCTAATTTCGAGTTTAATCATCACGATGTTACAAAATACGTGCATATTCCAGGAGAACTGGATTATATCATGCACTTTGCTTCGCCAGCCAGCCCGATCGATTATTTGAAAATTCCTATCCAGACTTTGAAAGTTGGTGCGATGGGAACTCATAATTTGTTAGGACTTGCTCTCGCTAAAAAAGCACGTTTTATCATCGCTTCTACTTCTGAGGTTTACGGTGACCCGTTGGTTCATCCGCAGACAGAAGAGTATTGGGGACACGTTAACCCGATCGGACCGAGAGGTTGTTATGATGAAGCAAAACGTTACCAGGAAGCGATCACGATGGCTTACCACCGTTATCACGAGGTGGAAACGCGTATCGTTCGTATCTTCAATACTTACGGACCTAGAATGCGATTGAACGACGGACGTGTGTTGCCGGCATTCATCGGACAGGCGTTACGTGGAGAGGATATTACAATCTTTGGAGACGGTTCTCAGACACGGGCATTCTGTTATGTAGATGATCTAGTTGAAGGTATCTACCGCCTGCTTTTGAGCGACTATACTTTGCCAGTGAATATTGGAAATCCTTCGGAAATTACAATTAAAGAGTTTGCAGAGGAAATTATTGCATTAACCGGAACTGATCAAAAAGTAGTTTATAAAGATCTTCCACAAGACGATCCGAAACAACGACAGCCGGATATTACCAAAGCAAGAGAAATTCTTGGATGGGAGCCAAAAGTGTCCCGTGAAGAAGGTTTGAGAATTACTTATGATTATTTCCGCAGCCTGCCGAAAGAAAGATTATATGAAGAATCAAACCACAGAGGTTTCGAAACTTTTAAGAAGGAAGAGTAGGTTTTTGGCTGTCGGCCATCAGTAATCGGCTCTCGGCTAGACGCAGTTAAATAGTTTTATCAGTAATAACAAAAAATCCTGCAGATACTTCTACGGGATTTTTTGTTGTCAAGTTGAAAGCCGACCGCCGAAAGCCGATAGCCAAAATTAGACTTCCATAATCTCCTTTTCCTTGGCAGCCAGTATTTGTTCAACTTTTGATACAAAACTATTTGTAAGCTGCTGAACACGGTCTTCACTTACTTTCACCAAATCCTCGGCCACACCTTCTTTTGTCAATTTCCGAAGCGAATTATTTGCATCCTGACGAATGTTACGGATGTTGATCTTTGCCGTTTCAACCTCGTTTTTCGCGCGTTTTGCAAGCTCACGGCGGCGTTCTTCGTTAAGAGGCGGAACAGAGATGCGGATCATTTCACCATCGTTAGAAGGCGCAAATCCCAGATTCCCGTTACGGATTGCTTTTTCAATATCGTTAATCGTTTTCTTCTCAAAGGGTCTGATCGCGATGGTTCTTGCATCCGGCGTATTGATCGTTGCCACGTTTGACAAAGGTGTCATTGAACCGTAGTATTCGATCTGGAGGCCATCCAGCATTTGAGGAGATGCTTTTCCGGCACGTATTTTTCCTAATTCAATAATTAAGTGCTTGATAGCACCTTCCATTGTGTCCTTGGCGTCTTCCAGATATAATTCTATTTCTTCCATGATTACTTGATGGTATTATTTCTATTAATTTGATATCAAAGTCCCAACTTGCTCACCCATAACAAGATCGTAAAGGTTGCCTGGTTTGTTCATATCAAAAACGATGATCGGGACATTGTTTTCTTTACAAAGCGTAAATGCGGTAAGGTCCATGATTTTAAGATTTTTTGACAAAGCTTCGTCAAAGCTAAGTTGGGTATACTTTGTCGCCAGGGGATCTTTTTCAGGGTCGGCTGTGTAAACCCCATCAACGCGTGTTCCTTTTAAAACAACCTCTGATTCTGATTCAATCGCGCGAAGTCCGGCTGTTGTATCTGTTGTGAAATAGGGATTACCTGTTCCTGCTCCGAAAATTACGATACGTCCTTTTTCAAGGTGACGGACTGCACGGCGACGAATAAGCGGTTCGCAAACCTGCTCCATTTTTATTGCTGACATCAATCTCGTACGCATACCATGTTTTTCAAGAGAACTCTGGATAGCCATTCCGTTGATTACAGTGGCTAACATGCCCATATGGTCGCCTTGAACTCTATCAATACCAGATTTTTCTACTGACGCCCCACGGAAAATATTTCCCCCTCCAATTACGATTGCGATTTGCACACCTGCATCTGCAATTCTTTTGATTTCACTTGAATAGCTATCAAGGATGTTGAAGTCGATAACCTGTGTTTTATCTCCACCGTTGAGCGCTTCTCCGCTAAGTTTGAGAAGGATACGTTTGTATTTTGGTTCGGGCATGATATGTTTGTTGGTGTTTTTTTCTGTAAAAATAAGCGTAGGCGATTCAGATTACCAAGGATTTTATTGAAACTCTATCAATACCTGGTTTTTTTCAACAATTTCCCCTGGAATGATCTTTAAAGTTTTCACAACGCCGTCACCGGAAGACTTGATAATATTCTCCATTTTCATCGCTACCAAAACCAGTAAGGTTTCGCCTTTTCGTACTTCCTGGCCAGGCTCCACAGCAATAGACTGGATAAGTCCGGGCATTGGTGCTCTGAGGTTGTTTATTTTTTTGACGGCCGTAGCCTGCATACCTAGTCCTTCAAGCAGCAGATCAAACTGATCTTTGACAGAGGTTTCGTAAGGCTGCCCGTTGATCAGGAGTTTAAAAGTTTTTTCAGCAACATTTGATTCTACAACTTCAACGTTGAAAGAGCGGTTTTTCCAGATTACGTGATATAAATTTTCGGTAATCCTGACCACATCGCCGTCAAAGATATTATCGCCGATTATCAATTGATCTGCTTTTTGTTTTATTTCAAAAGAGACCCGGTCTGAGACCCTGTCATCATTGGTTTTGCCGCCTACTTTAACTTTTAGCATACTACTTCGCTGAATTCATGAACAACTTCATTTAGTATCTGATCAAGTTCTTCGAAAGTCATACCTTGAACCAGCCGCATGCGAAAGGGTTTAAAATGTTCAAGTCCTTTAAAATAGTTGGTATAGTGCCGTCTCATCTCGAACACGCCTGCAATCGGGCCTTTCCAGCGGATTGAAAATTCTAAATGTCGGCGGCAAACGGCAACGCGCTCCGAAAGGGTAGGAGGGGCAAGTTTCTCTCCGGTTTTAACAAAATGTTTTATTTCGTTAAAAATCCAAGGATTCCCGATTGTCGCTCTTCCGATCATAATTCCATCTACGCCAAAACGGTTTTTATATTCAACCGCTTTTTCCGGAGTATCGACATCGCCGTTTCCAAATATAGGAATGGTGATTCTGGGATTGTCTTTGATTTTAGCAATTAATGTCCAGTCGGCTTCGCCCTTATACATTTGCACACGCGTTCTCCCGTGCACAGAAAGGGCCTGAATGCCAATGTCCTGTAACCTTTCAGCCACTTCCTGAACATTTTTAGTACTCTCATCCCAACCCAGACGGGTTTTTACAGTAACTGGCAAATGTGTTGATTTTACAACCGCATCCGTCATCCGAACCATTTTCGGGATATCTTGCAGCAAAGCAGCTCCCGCACCACGACAGGCAACCTGTTTTACAGGACAACCATAATTTATATCAATCAGATCGGGATTGACTCTCGATGCGATTTCTGAACAGGAGCCCATCGTTTCTACATCACTGCCAAAAAGCTGGATTCCGACTGGTCTTTCATATTCGAAAATATCCAGTTTCTGAACACTTTTAGCTGCATCCCGGATCAATCCCTCGGACGAGACAAATTCGGTATACATCAGATCCGCGCCATTTTCCTTGCAAACAGCCCGAAATGGCGGATCGCTTACGTCCTCCATCGGAGCAAGCAGAAGCGGGAAATCGCCAAGTTCTATTTTGCCTATTTTTACCATTTATTATGGGCCAAGTTTCGATTGGGAACAGATTTTTAAACGTCGTTATTAAACGATTCTTATCTCTCAACAGTCACTCGTTATTTTTAAATTCATAATTAGCTGTAAATTTACACCAATTATGCTTAAAAGTTATTCAAATTTGGTACATACACGAGTGCCCGGTACGTTGGGAGGTTTATTGGTGTTGATTGGTTTCGTGCTTATTGGGATGGCAGTCGGGAATGTACTGGCAATTCTGATCCTTGCTTTGATAACTGGTTCTGATGCTGGAAGTATTACCGGACTGTTAACGACGCTGTTTGCGGAGCCGGAAAATGTTCCGAATGGATGGATCTCGATGATGGTTTTGCAGGGAACTGTTCACTTCTTCTCCTACCTTTTTCCTTCGCTTCTGTATTGGTTTTATATGGAACGAAAAGATCTCGAAGATTTTAATTTCAGACGAAAGCCGGCGCCGACCGTATGGTTTCTGGCGGCAGTCGTCGTTCTGGCTTTTATACCCATCAACAGCCAGTTCATAGAATGGAATTCCAATATGGTTTTTCCCGAATCGTGGTCGGGGCTGGAACAATGGATGCGGGAAAAGGAAGATCAGAATGCGATGCTCACGCAATTTATGACCAACTATCAGGAAATCTGGCAGCTGATTGTTGCCCTCACTGTCGTTGTACTTCTACCTGCTTTGGGTGAAGAGGTGTTGTTTCGTGGGATTATACAACGTAAACTTGCACAGCATTGGGCTAATGTTCATATTGCAATCTGGGTTTCGGCTGCGATTTTCAGTGCCATTCACTTTCAGTTTTACGGGTTTTTGCCACGTATGATACTGGGGGCGCTATTTGGCTATTTATATTATTGGTCAGGACGGCTTTCAGTGGCGATTTTAGCACATTTTGTAAACAACGGATTTGTTCTGGTTATGATGTTTTTATATAACATCAAAGTTTTGGATACCAATATTGAAGAAGTTAAGGTAATGCCGATGACGGCGATTTTAGCTTCTATTGTCCTGACAACTGCTATTCTATTCGAAATCAGAAAATCGGGATCCAAAGAAAAATCTTTGGTTTAAATTTATCACAATTAATCAATACACAGGCGAAGGCATAGAACTTGCAGGGAATAACTTTATGGACGAAAATTGGGGAAAGGTATATACTACCAGACAGATGATCCGGGCGGAAATTGCCAGAGAAATATTGGAGCAAAACGGAATTGCTGCTGTCATTGTCAACAAGCAGGATAGCAGTTATCCGATTTTTGGAGCATGCGAGGTACATGTTCCCATGACAGATTTTGTTCAGGCTCAAACCATCTTAGCGAATGAAGACTCCCTTACAGAATCTGAGTAATCTACAACAGCGGACAATCACCGGGCTCATTGGATTTGTAATAATTCTTGGCTGTATCCTTTACAGTGAGTGGAGTTTTTTATTGTTGTTTTGTACAATCAGTTCGCTGACCCAGCTTGAATTTTACAAGTTATTAGGTCTCGACGGAAACCAGCCTTTGACATATTATGGTACCTTCTGTGGCACAGTTATGATGTTATTGGCGTACCTTATTGAACAGGACCTAGTTTCGTTTGAAAATTATTTCATTATCAGTCCTTTACTGTCGATGATCTTTTTTATTAAACTTTACAAAAAGAATGATCTGAAACCCTTTACAAATATTGGTTTTACTTTTTTAGGGATAATTTACGTTGCGCTGCCTTTTTCATTAATCATAGTAATGGCCATGCGTGGCGGTGTTTACAATTATGAGATTGTATTGGGTAGTTTGCTTTTACTTTGGGCCTCAGACATCGGTGGTTATTTTGCCGGTACTAAATTTGGGAAAAGGAAACTGTTTGAGCGAATTTCTCCCAAAAAATCATGGGAAGGCGCTATGGGAAGCGCGGCATTTGCGGCGGTAATCGCATTTGTCCTGGGGCATTATTTCCGTACCTTCGAACCATGGAAGTGGTATTGTATCGGTGCCATTATTGTCGTGGTTGGTACCTACGGCGACCTGGTCGAATCGCTTTTTAAGCGGAGTATCGCTATTAAAGATTCTGGAAACAGTATTCCCGGGCATGGTGGATTTTTGGACCGTTTCGACGGATTGTTGCTATCAGCGCCTTTTATCGTAACGTTTTTAAAATTGTTTTCCTAAGTCTGAGATAAATCTGAATTGAAGCAATGCTTTCTGTTTTCATACGTTTTTGACTTGGGGGTACGCTTTTTTACAGATTTAGTTGTACGGAATTTTATAAATATTTTGAAGTTGATTTAATCAATACTAACCCTTTGCAGCATTTTAATTTTAGAGTTTAGTGCTGACTAACGATTTGAAAGAATGAAGAAAAGATTTTTAATATATTTTGCGATCCTGGCAAGCGTGCTCTTTGGACAAGAACTTTATGCGCAGGGAGAGCAAAAAGCGATCATTTTTAATGGTACCGTAGTAGGGAGTAAGAGTACAGAAAGATTGCCCGGTGCTTATATTTTTATCCCTAAGGCTGGAAAAGGTACTTTGGCGGATGGTAGAGGCGATTTTACGATTCCTGTATTCCCCGGTGATAGTATAGTATATAGTTACGTAGGTTATAAGAAGCAGTATCATGTAATTCCGAGAAATTATAATGCGGATACGTACTCTGCCATCGTGGCCATGCGTGAGGATGTGACAATGCTTTCAGAAGTTAAAATTTATCCCTACGCAACTGAAGAAGATTTCAAGAAAGCCTTTTTAGCACTTAAACTTCCTGATCAGGCAGATCGTGATGCCTTGGCCCGAAGTACCGATCCAGACTATATCAATCGTATGGCGGCTCAGGTTCCTAATAATGCACAAACGAATTATCGTTATACGATGGATCAGCAGCTTTTTGGCCGTGAATCAGCCGCTGGAAAAGGGTTTGCAACTACATTTCCATTCCTGAATCCATTTGCCTGGGCGAATTTTATCAAGTCGGTTAAAAATGGTGATTTAAAACAAAAAGATTGGCGTAAGGAATTGAACAATGCGCCCCGGGAAAGTATTACCCGTCAGGATATTTTGAAGAAAAATGAAGAATTTGAAAACCCGAAGAAGGAAGAGAAATAATTCTGAAATTTGTTAAAAAAATCTTAAAATCCATCCTTGGCAGGGCTGGATTTTTTTGTTATCGGTTTTTCGAATATAGATTGATTAAGTTTGAAGAAAAGTCCTGTCTACCGAAAATCAGATTATAACCAGCAAACAGAAAAAATGAAAAACTGGGTCTTAAAATATTTCTTCATTTTAATCTGTGTTGTGGCTGCGCACAATCTGTACGCGCAGGGAGAGCAAAAAGCTATTGTTTTTACAGGTGTTGTGGTAGGAGAAAAAACGACGGTCCGCTTGCCGGGAGCTTATATATTTATTCCCAAAGCCGGAACAGGCAGGTTAGCCGGAAATGACGGTTCGTTTACGATCAATGTATTTCCCGGCGATAGTATTGTGTATAGTTATGTTGGCTATAAAAAACAATATCAGGTAATTCCAAGAAGCTACAACGCGGGGACTTACTCCGCCATTATTTCTTTGCACGAAGATGTAATGATGCTTTCTGAAGTTAAAATCTATCCTTATTCATCAGAAGAAGATTTTAAAAGAGCACTTTTAGCCATGAAATTGCCAGATCAGGCAGACCGGGATGCGCTGGCAAAAAGTACCGATGCTGAATATATTAAAAAGATGGCAGCACAGGTTCCTAATAATGCGCAGACTAATTACCGTAATACGATGGATCAGCAGCTGTTTGGACGGGAGTCGGCTGCTGGAAAAAACTTTGCGCCGACCTTTCAATTCCTGAATCCTTTTGCCTGGGCAAAATTTATTAAGTCAGTCAAAAACGGTGATTTAAAACCAAAAGAATGGCGAAAAGAACTGAATGATTCTCCGATGGAAAGCATCAACAAACAGGATGTGTTCAAAAATGATGCGTTCGGAAAACCTTAAAGTTAGGGTCTATTTAAATTGATTCAATTCCATAATTTTACCGTCAAAAGCGGCATAAGCCTGATGCGCTTGCTTAGTCACCCACTCCCCTAAATTAATATATCTGCTCCCCTCGTTTACAGTAAGATCCAGCATCAGATGGCGGTGCCCGAAAATGTAATAATCATGATGTTGCTCTTTTTCCACTTCTTTGCAATACACGAGCAACCATTCGTAATCCTCGCCCATAAACTTTTCCTCACCCTTATTAATATTCGCGATTCTGCTTCGTTTTGACCATTCGTTGGCAATCCAGATACCTACATCCGGATGAACGAACCTAAATACGCCCTGGAAAAATTTATTCTCAAATATTCGTTTCAGGATTTTGTACACATGGTCGCCGGGCCCCAAACCATCGCCATGTCCAACCAGAACTGATTTTTTGTTCCCATAATAATCAGTGATTTCAAAATTGACAGGATTACGGTAGATTGTTGCACCAATTTCATCTTTCAGATACCCAAACATCCACATATCATGGTTACCGGTGAAAAGAATCAACTCAATGCCGCGATCTGATAATTGTGCAAGTTTTCCCAAAAGTCTGGTAAAACCTTTTGGAACCACATGCCCGTATTCAAACCAAAAATCGAAAATGTCGCCAACGAGGAAGATGATCTGAGCATCGTGTTCGATAGATTCAAGCCATTTTACAATTAATCTTTCCCGGTCTCTGCTCTTTTCGACAGAAGGAACGCCAAGGTGGAAATCTGACGAAAAATAGATACGATGGCCCTCGCGTAAGGAGACAGATTTGGTTTCGAAATTGAAATTCATGCGACGTTTAAAAATGCGCTGCAATTTACAATCTTCCGCGTAAATGGCACGACAGATCACTTGGGAATATGGATATACCGATAACTCATTTCGTCTAGAATTAAACAGAGATATTTTGTAATTTTCAAAGTAAAGATTTGCGCCTCAATTTTAAACTGTTGAATATCATGTATAAAAAAATATCAATTTTGGTTGTTTTGACTTGTTGTGCATTGATATCAAAATCACAGATTCGTATCAACCAGCCTTCAAGAGTAGTTGAAAGACAAGCCGAGAACCGTGCAAACCGGAAAGTAGATCAGGCAGTCGACAAAGGATTTGATAAAGTTGAAGAAGGAATTGGAAGTCTATTTAAGAAAAAGGATAAAAAGGCAAATGAGGAGACAAATTCTAAAAAAGTGGAGTCTGCTGATAAAACAAAAACCAGCGATGCTGACAATACCCCGTCGGAATCCAATAGTAACACGTCAGTTACCTCAGGAAAACCTACACTAATATCATACAGTAAATTCGATTTTATTCCAGGAGAAAAAGTGGTTGCAGTGGAAGATTTTTCGCAGGATGCAATTGGTGATTTTCCTGCAAAGTGGAATACCAATTCGTCAGGAGAAGTTGTGACAATTGCCGGGACAGAAGGAAAATGGTTGATGCTTGGTCCTGAGGGTGTATTTTATCCCGAATTTGTAAAGCAGTTGCCTGAAAATTTTACACTGGAATTTAACCTTGCAACCACTTCCGAGTTTAGTTTTTATTCAGGATCGCTTCGAACCGTCATTGCTGAACTGGCTGATCCTGCTAAAACTTTTTCGAACTGGAAATGGTATGATGGAAACAAAGCAAAAGGTCTAGAATTGGGCCTTCATCCGAGTGGGGCGGGCGGTAACCAGGGTTCTGCTTCGTTTGATATTTTTGAAAATCAGGCGGAATCCATCATGAAAAATGACAAAAATATTCCTGCGTTTCGTATTCCTGATCACAATGTTGTAAAGGTTTCCATCTGGCGTCAGAAAACAAGGTTACGTTTATATGTTGATGATTTCAAAGTTTGGGATCTGCCAAGAGCATTCAATCCTGCGACGAATTACAACTTTATTGCTTTCAGTAATCAGGGATATCACAGGGAAGAAGACCGGTTTTACATTTCAAATTTAAGACTGGCAGTTGGAGCGCCAGATACACGAAGCAAACTGATTACCGAAGGGAAATTTTCAACAACCGGGATATTGTTTGATGTAAATTCAGCAACGATCAAGCCGGAATCTTTCGGGGTGCTAAAAGATATTTCAAACGTATTGACTGAAAATTCTGCCGTCAAAGTAAAAATTATAGGTCATACTGACGCAGATGGTGATGACGTTGCCAATTTGTCTTTATCTCAAAAACGCTCGGAATCTGTAAAAGAGGCACTATCGAAAGATTTCGGAATTGATAAATCACGTTTGGAAACAGACGGAAAAGGCGAAAGCCAGCCTGCTACTCCAAATACAACGCCGGAAGGGAAGGCTAATAACCGCCGTGTGGAGTTTGTCAAATTGTAAAGGGATTATGTTTTTCGGCAGTCTCTTTTTAGATTGCAGGCATTAATAATAATTGTTATGCTTAGAAAAATATCCTTATATCTGATTTTTGCTTTTTTGTGCACGGGAAGTCTTGCAATGGCACAAGCGCCTAAAAAACCGGCATTGTCCAGGGCTTCACAATGGAAACCGGAAAAAGGCCAGTACTATTTTACGCACGCCTTGACCTATTCTTACAAGAATAAGGCGGAAAAGAAAGAAGGTGAAGTTGTGATTTACATTGATCCGGTAACCGGGACCATGTGTTTTAAAAAAGAAAACAGTTATGGCGAAACCGGTAAAAACTTCGATTTTATTATCGCTTTCCAGGATGGGAAATACATTTATTGTGGAAGTGATGAAGCCGGGAAGAAGATGAAGATCGTTGAAAAAGTGGAGGAAGTCAAGCCAGATGCAGAGACGGTTACCCAGCAAAAGGAAGATTTCAATACGTATTGTCTGCCGACAGGAAATAAGAGAAAAGATTTCGGCTGGGAGAGCACAGAATATGAATTGTCTTATGCCAGGTCGGAAGAAAAAGATAAACTGTGGCTGACGACAACGCCGTTTGGAATTTATCCTTTATATGGTTTTGAACTGATCGAAAACATTGCCAGCTTACCAGTATCATTCGACTTTACCCACATTTTTGGAGCTCGTCAGTTACTGACTGAAATGAATTCAAAAGATGTTGAGCTCAAACTGAAAAGTTATGAGCCTAATCCTTTTCTGGCAGTTACCCGCGGTTATCCGGAGGTAAAAGTAGGGGATTAGGCTCATTGAAGACTATTGTACCGCCTCTCTTTCCGCCATTACTTCGGAAAGGGGGCGTAAATTTGCAGGGATTTCAACTTCTTCCTCTTCTGCCTGATAGGGGAATACATCAAGAATTGGTGTCAGATTTATGTCTGTTGTTTCGTAAGGGATAAGCATTGTGCGCAAACTTTCTGTAATACGCTGCAACGCCTGATCAATTCCATCTGCGTTGACCAGCATATAATTCACCACCTTTTTCTCTTTTCCACTTTTTTCGTCTACTGAAAAGTAAACCACTTTGGCTTTAAACCACTTTTCTCCGTCTTCATAAGAAAACAAATCTGCCAGACGCATTTTCGAAATAGCCATTACGCTGAAATCACTGGCGCCGGTAACGATCTGTTTGTAAAGCCTGGCTTCCGATTCTGTGTAGGATACCGCATCGACCAGATATGTTTCATTTATTGTTTTAAGACTTCCTGCTTCGTCTTCCTTTTGGTAACGTATTTTGCCTAAATACCAGCTTGCCATTGTAGTCTGTTTTGAATAAAAGTAGTTGTAAAAGTTTGCAAAGGTATGCGCTTGAACCAAGGCATGCAACAAGATTTTTCTCAAAAGTATAATGGGTTGGTGCTGGTATGGTTGCGATTGGTTCTGCGTTTGAGTTGTGTTTTTTATCCGTCCGACGGTAGAAAAAACCGTCGGACGGAGCCGCCGGTCTGATGGCTTTTTCGCCATCTGACGGGTAAGGAAGGTTTCAAGATTTATTAGCTTGTCAGCAGTTTATCAGTCGAAAATCCCTGAATAAGCATTTAATCAAAAAAGTCGTAACAAAAGAATAATGCAGCGCAGGTATGCGCGTTGTAGTTGCTACTGTTTATCTTGCAAGAAAAATTTTAAACACACAATGAAAAAACAAATTTGGGTTATCGCGATTTTGGCTACGGTTGGACTGTTCACGAGCTGTGGTGTAAGTCGTCAGGTTTCTGAGGCGAAAGCTTTTGGAGATTGTAAATACAAAATTGCGTCTGCGGATAGCGTATATCTTGCTGGAATCGACGTTCGTGAATTTAAAAATATTAAAAGTATGGGCGATTTGGATATGGCCCGCTACCCACGACTTGGACTTGCACTTTTGCGGAAAGATGTGCCGCTTGATCTGCGTGTCAATCTGGATATCAATAATCCGACCCGCAAAAAAGCTGCTATTAATCAGATGGAGTACAAAGTTTTGCTTACGGACACAGAAATTTTTAACGGATTTTTAAATCAGAAAATTGAAGTTTATCCGGGTTCAGGAAGTACTCGCGTGCCGGTGAAGTTAAGCGCCAATGTTTATAAGTTGTTGACGAATGATGCAACCAGAGACGAATTTATCAATATGATTTTAGCATTATCAGGCAAATCAGGATCCAAACCGACAAAACTTACTTTGAAAGTAAAACCAACTTTGGACCTGGCCGGAAAACAAATCAATTATCCAGGTTACATAACTTTTGACCAGGATGTTACAAGTGATATGATTTTGGGCATCAATAAAGAAAAATAACAGGCATGCAAATTCTCACTTACAACCTTAACGGAATTCGGGCGGCCTTGAAAAATGGCTTGTTGGAATGGCTGAAAGACAAATCGTTTGATATACTTTGTTTTCAGGAAGTGAAGGCTACGCCTGACGTTGTTGACCTTTCAGGATTCACTGCGTTGGGTTACGAGCTGATTGGTTGGCATGCTGCTGAGAAAAAAGGATATAGTGGTGTCGCAATATTTTCCAAAATCAAACCGGATCTGGTATCTGTTGGTCTAAACTTACCGGTTTATGATAATGAAGGAAGAATTATCCGCGCGGATTTCGGGAACATTACTTTGCTTAACTGTTATTTTCCATCAGGAACCAGCGGAGAAATTCGTCAGGGCGTAAAAATGAGTTTTCTTGAAGATTTTAATAATTGGGTTGATATGCTACGTATTGCCAGACCCAATCTGATAATCTGCGGCGACTATAATATTGCGCATACAGAAAATGACATTCATGATCCGAAGGGAAATAAAAAATCGTCAGGTTTCTTGCCGGAAGAAAGAGAATGGATGACGAAATGGTTTGGCAGCGGATACACTGATGCATTCAGATTCAAAAATCCGGATCTGAAAGAATATTCCTGGTGGACGTATCGCTCAGGAGCACGAGCCAATAACAAAGGCTGGCGCATCGACTATATTTCCGTCGCGGACACACTCAAAGACAGGATCGTCGGGAGCCGGCAGTTTAATGATGCTGTGCATTCAGATCATTGTCCGGTTTGGCTGGAAATTGAATAAGATAAGAGAAATGGATATTTCAACGCCGTTTATTCTCAAAATGGGAAGTTTGATGGATGAAGACAAGTTCTTCACGTTCTGCCAAATTAATGACGCGTTGGAATTAGAGAGAAATTCTGAGGGAGATATTGTTTTTCTCCTTTCCGGGGTTCTTATTTTGGTTGGTTAAATGCTGATATAAGTGCAAAGTTAGCAGCGTAAAATAATCGAACCAGAAAAGGGATTCTTTTCGGATCGTCAACGGGTTTTACGTTACCGAATAAATCTGTGCGCTCTCCCGACATTTCCTGGATTCAAAACGAAAGATGGCAAGCGCTTAATAACGATGAAAAGGAGGTGTTTGCACCAATTTGTCCAGACTTTATTCTAGAAATTCTTTCATTGCCAGAGGAGGCTGCTTATGTTCACGAAAAGATGAAAGAGTATATCGAATGTGGTGCTCAGTTGGGATGGCTGATTGATTATATAAATTCATCGGTTTATATTTATAATTCAGACGGAGGTGTCACTTTTATAGATTCTCTCAAAGTAAAACTATCAGGCGACCCAGTACTGCCGGGTTTTGTACTCGACCTTGAATCGCTTATCAATTAAAATTTGGACAGATATTGTTCGTAATTATCAGAAAATTTGTTTCGTTACTTCCTCATTTACAAACCGTTCGGAATGCTTTCACAGTTTAGTCGTGAAGGCGAACATGCCACATTAGCCGATCTGGATTTTATTTTTCCAAAAGATATTTATCCGGTTGGGCGTCTGGATGCTGACAGTGAAGGTCTGCTTTTACTGACCAATGATAATTACCTCAAAACAAAATTGCTTGAACCAAGAAATCGCCACAAACGGACTTATTATGTTCAGGTGGAAGGTGAGATAACAGAAAATGCTTGTTTAGAATTAGCAGACGGAGTAAAAATTTCGATCAATGGGAAGTCTTATCTGACTTTGCCTGCATCCGCTTCACCCGTTGATGAACCAACTTTGCCTGAGCGTAATCCACCCATTCGTTTTAGAAAGAACATTCCAACTTCCTGGGTATCCATTACGCTGCATGAAGGTAAAAATCGTCAGGTTCGCCGGATGACGGCTGCTGTCGGATTTCCAACTTTACGTCTAGTCCGCTGGGCAATCGGGAAAATTTCATTAGCAGATTTTGAAGGTGGAGGAGCTAAACCAGGGGACGTATGGGAAGTTACGGAAAAGGAAGTCCGGGCCCTCACACTTTGAGCTGAAAACTTACTTGATAAAACAACTATCGGGACTTGCCAAACCGGATAGAAGGGTTAATTTTGTAGTTATCCTGTTTTCAAAATCATTATTAGTTGGCAAAGGAACAAAAAGAAACTCCGCTTAACAAACAGTATAATCAGATAAAAGCCAAGTATCCCGGCGCATTACTTCTGTTTCGGGTTGGCGATTTTTACGAAACATTCGGAGAAGATGCAATTCGTGCATCCAAAATTCTTGGCATCGTATTGACGCGCCGAAATAACGGTGGAGCGCATGAAGAACTTGCTGGTTTTCCACATCATTCGTTAGATAATTATCTTCCAAAACTGGTTCGGGCTGGAGAGCGTGTTGCCATTTGCGACCAGCTTGAAGATCCTTCAACAGCTAAGGGAATTGTAAAACGCGGCGTTACCGAATTGGTTACGCCTGGTGTTTCCATGAATGATAATGTACTGGATACACGCAGAAATAATTATCTGGCTGCCGTTCATGTGGGTTCTGACGATTCGTATGGAATTGCTTTCCTGGATATTTCCACCGGAGAATTTATGACTGCACAAGGCAATGCTGCCTATGTGGACAAAATGCTGCAAGGTTTTACGCCGTCTGAGGTTTTGTTTTGTAAGAAACATAAACAGGAATTTAACCAGCTTTTCGGTGGTAAATTTCATACTTTCCAACTGGAAGACTGGTGTTTTGGATATGATTACGGCTATGAACAGCTAACCACGCATTTCAATACAACGACCTTGAAAGGTTATGGTATTGAAAACCTGACACTCGGTATCATTGCAGCCGGCGTAATTCTTCACTATTTAAAAGAAACAGAGCATAAGGAAGTAAGCCATATTAGCCGTGTGACCAGGCTGGAAGAGGAAAAATATGTCTGGCTTGATCGTTTCACAGTCAGGAATCTTGAACTTGTTTTTCCGCAGCAGGAAGGCGGCGTTCCGTTGATTCAGATTCTGGATCAGACGGTTACACCAATGGGGGCGAGGTTGCTAAGGCGTTGGGTTGTTTTACCATTAAAAGAAAAATTGCCAATCGATGAGCGACTTGATACGGTTGAGTTTTTTCTTCAAAACGACGAATTGCATGAGTCTATAACACAGCATCTCAAACAGATCGGAGATCTGGAACGATTGATTTCAAAGGTGGCGGTTCGGCGGATTAGTCCTCGCGAGATGGTTCAGCTGAAAAAATCATTGAAACAAATTGGTCCGATCAAAGAAATATTGGGTAAAATTGCTTCGACCCATACCAGTTATGCCGTGTTGAGCAAGTATGCAGATCAGCTAAATCTTTGCACGTTTTTGATTGATAAAATTGAAAAGGAGTTGAGAGAAGATGCGCCGCTGCTGATCAACCAGGGTGGAATGATTAAAAGTGGTATTGATGCTGAACTGGATGAATTACACGCAATTTCCCGTGAAGGAAAAGGTTTCCTTTTGAAACTTCAAAATGAGGAAATGGAGCGTACTGGAATTCCGTCTTTGAAAATCGCGTATAACCGGGTTTTTGGCTATTATCTCGAAGTTACCAATTCACATAAAAATAAAGTTCCCGAAGAATGGATACGCAAGCAGACGCTTGTTAACTGTGAACGTTATATCACGCCGGAATTAAAGGAATATGAAGAGAAAATTCTTAACGCTGAGGACAAAATTTCAGCCATTGAATTTCGGATTTTCTCAGCTTTGATTTTAACTGCTGCTGAATATGTTGGCACAATTCAGCAAAATGCTATCGTCATTTCCTCCCTTGATGCACTTGGCTCTTTCGCTTCAATTGCGAAGAAGAATAATTATGTAAAACCGGTTATTAATGACGAAAAAATCCTGGAAATAAAAGACGGCCGTCATGCGGTAATCGAACAGCAATTGCCTTTGGGTGAGAGTTACGTCCCAAATGATGTGTATCTGGATAATGAAACGCAGCAGATTATTATCATTACTGGCCCTAACATGGCAGGTAAATCGGCCTTGCTTCGTCAAACTGCTTTAATCGTTCTGATGGCGCAAATGGGCTGTTATGTTCCTGCGAAAGCGGCAACGATCGGCATTGTTGACAAAATATTCACGAGGGTAGGAGCCAGCGATAACCTGAGCCGTGGAGAAAGTACATTCATGGTCGAAATGACGGAAACAGCTAGTATCCTGAATAATTTAAGTGACCGGAGTCTTGTACTTATGGACGAGATTGGTAGGGGTACGAGCACTTATGACGGCGTTTCCATAGCCTGGGCAATTACGGAATATTTGCATAACCAGCCTTTGGTAAAACCTAAAACACTTTTTGCAACACATTATCACGAATTAAATCAGCTCGCTGACGATTTTCCGCGCATCAAAAACTTCAATGTTGCCGTAAAGGAAGTTGATAACAAAGTGATTTTTCTTCGCAAGTTAAAACCCGGAGGCAGCGCACATAGTTTTGGTATCCATGTGGCACAGATTGCCGGAATGCCTCAGCCGATAGTGTTACGCGCAAGTGAGATTATGCATCACCTTGAAAAAGATCATGTAGCCGAAAAGCACACCAAAAAGATCAAGGAGATGCCAAAAAATAATTTCCAGTTAAGCATTTTTGAACCGACAGATCCAAGGCTCGAACAACTAAAAGAAAGCTTGTCTCTGATCGATGTGAATACGTTATCACCGATTGAAGCGCTTCTGAAATTAAATGAGTTTCAGAAAATGATTCAGAAAAAATAGTACAGGCGGCGTAAGCTGCGACCTTTTTATTTAATAAACTCCTAATCTTTTTTATGAAAAATTTGACGCGTTATCAATTGATGGCCATGATGTTCCTGCTCTATTTTATATGGGGCTCGTGGTATGGCCAGATGAGTAAGTACATGTTTAATGAGTTGGGTGCGACGGGCGTACAAGTGGGTGGAGCATATGCCGCTTTTTCAATTGCGATGATCATTGCCCCATTTTTTGTCGGCATGATTGCGGATCGTTATTTCGCTGCACAGAAAGTTCTCGGTATTTTAAGCCTGGCGGGTGCAGCGTTATTGTACGTGATTACAGGAATTAAGGACGCAGATACATTTTTTTGGGTGATTTTGGCATATTGTGTCACATTTGCTCCAACGATGGCTTTGACAACTTCAATCGCCATGCAACATGTTCAGGATACTGAAAAAGATTTCCCAACCATTCGTGTTATGGGAACGGTTGCCTGGATCGTTGTTTCAAATATTATCGGATATTACGGGTTTGGAGACAGCGTTATGATTTTCAAAATCTCGATGGTGGCTTCGGCAGTGCTTGGTGTTTATTCTTTTTTCCTTCCAAACACGCCTCCAAAACCGAACACAAGCACGTCATTTTCTGATATTTTAGGCCTTGATGCTTTCAAACTTTTCAAGGACCGTTCTTTCGCCATTTTCTTTGTTTCTTCTTTGTTGATCTGTATTCCATTGTCATTTTATTATGCCATGGCAAACCCGTCTTTGACTGATTCAGGTATGACAAATGTTGAAAACAAAATGTCGCTCGGACAGGCTTCGGAAGTAGTTTTCATGTTGCTTATTCCCCTGGCTTTCCGCAAGTTTGGTGTTAAATGGATGTTGGTCGTTGGACTAATTGCCTGGATCGTCCGTTTCATCGGATTTGGTTATGGTGACGCGAGCAGTGAATGGTTACTTTACATGGCCATTATTCTTCATGGTGTTTGTTATGACTTTTTCTTCGTAACTGGTCAGATTTATACGGATAGCAAAGCAGGGGAAAAATATCGTTCGTCGGCTCAGGGACTTATTACCATCGCGACTTATGGTATTGGTATGGGCATTGGTTCATGGATCGCGGGTATTGTCGCAGATACTTACACGGTAAATGGTGTTAAAGACTGGACAAGCATCTGGATGGTTCCGGCAGGTATTGCTGCAGTGGTTCTCGTTTTATTTGTCTTGTTCTTTAAGGATAATAAGGTGAAGGCTGAGAGTTGATTTCAGGTTTTACGCAAAGCAGAAAAGTTTAAAAAGTGAAGGTCGCAAAGTTTTATTTGCGGCCTTTTTGTCTGTTCCGAATTGATTGCTCTAATTTAATTTGTAGTTTTTACAACAAAAAAGTCATCAAGTTGGAAACCTGATGACTTTTTTCGATTATTTATATTTTTCGTCAATTTTAAATCAACAATTTCTTACCAATCGTCTCTGTCTCTCGAATCACCTCTTTTCGATCCGCCACCTTTTTTATAGTCTCCGTCTCTTCCGCCACGCCCGTAGTCAGATTTTGGTTTTCCACCATATCCGCCGCTTCCTCCTCCGTAACCACCACCGCTGTTTCCACCACCGCTATAACCTCCACCGGCTGGCTTGTTTCTTCCGAAATTTGCACTTCTGTCACTTCCACTTGTGCTGCCGCCGCCGCTGCTTCCACTTCCACCACTACTTGGTCTTGGCTGATCTCCCGGGGTTCTTTCTTTTTTCTGCGATTCGTTAACTACTAATGGTCTGCCGTACATTTCGACCCCATTCAACTCACTTATGGCTAGTTTAGCCTGTTCCTCATCAGGCATTTCTACAAACCCAAACCCCTTGCTTTGACGTGTAATTTTGTCAATAATAATTTTTGCGGAGCTTACTTCACCAAATTTCTCAAAAGCTTCACGCAACTCGCTTTCTTTTAACTTAAAAGAAAGACTCCCAACAAAAATGTCCATAGAAATGCCTGTTTTTTTAATTTTGTTTTGTTCTGTTAAATATATTTATTTTAACTGATATGCTACTACACTATTTTTGAAAAATGTTGGGACATAGACAATCTTTTTAACCAAATCGTATCCAATATCTGCTGTATTGCTGGTTTGAGGTCTTGTATCAAGAATCAATTCTTTCGATCCTTCTTTAACATAATAGACTGCACCAGCCCAGCAAGACACGATGTATTCTCCCGGTTTTACCTGTTCAATGCCGTCCGTACTTTTTTCCAGTCCGTCAACTATGGTTGTTGGTTTTTTGTTAGCGTCCAGTCTGATCAGCGCGCCGCTATCCAAAATCAGCAAGTCTGAACCAACTGCAAGCAAACCATTCGGACGGGTCAGTGTTTCATAGTAAGTAGAAACAACTCCGTCTTTCAACAAATGCACTTTATGCAGATCTGAATCTGACACGTAAATATTTCCTTTGGAATCAATTGTCAGATCATTCAGGAATTTTGATCCTTCTACCGGATATTTTTTTAAGATTTTACCAGTTTTAAAATCAATTTCGACGATGTCAGTCACGTCGGCCACATAAAATTTTGAACCGAGTTTGCCCATCCCTTTGGGCGCATGCAGACCTGTCACCCAATTCAAATTGACTATTTTTCCATCAAGTCCAACTTTTCCAATCGCACCTTTGCCATCTTTCTCACCAGCTTTTCCATCAATTTGAGCCACATACAACATTTTGTCACTGGCACTATAAAATACAGATTCTGGAACCGGAATTGTTGCTTCCGTTGCCCAGATTTCTGTTAACGAGCTTTGCCCCTGAGTAGCCAATGCGGTGGCAGATAATACTGCTGCGAATAGAATGTTCTTGGTTTTCATATACTTTTGCAGAATTTGCTTTTTATTTAAATTAAGGATTGATACCAGTATATCATAAAATTGTTATACCAAAACTAAATAAAAAAACAATAAAAAAGTCCGGACGGAAGCGACCGGACTTTTTTAAATTTTCTTCAAAAGTATATCACTTTTTCTTTTTTGCTTTTTTCTTACCTGCAACAGGCTCTTCGGCAGTTTTTGCTAAATCTTTGATACGGATGTTTCTGAACTTAACAGGAGAACCGTGCCCAAGAAATCCGATATAACCCGAAGTGTTTTTTAGTCCCGGATGATCACGGTGGTCGGCGGTACCATTTTTACTGGCTTCCGCAAGGTCACCCTCAGTGATAACTGTTCCGTTTAAAGTCACTTTAATTTTCGAGCCTTTTAAATAAATTTCTTCGTAATTCCATTCACCAAGCGGTTTCAGGTAACCACGTTTTGCAGGAATAATTCCGTAAGCCGAACCATGATACTGATACTCTTTCAGATTTTTATAGATGTCTGCATCATTATCCAAAATCTGGATTTCCGTACCGACATAGGCAGCATCACCTTCCATCGGTGTACGAATTCCCAACCCGTTGTTTGCACCCGGCGTAAGCTGGAACTCGAAACGGAAAATGAAGTCGCTGTATTGATCTTTTGAATACAAATTACCCTTTCCACCACCTTTTGGATCCAAAACCATTTCCCCGTTTTGGCTGGTGTAATCCGTGGTATTTCCAGTCCATTCGTGCATATTGGTACCATCAAACAAAACTTTGTAACCTTCTTTCTTCTCTTCATCGGAAAGTACAAAAGGTTCAGGACGAGGTATTTCACGAACAAAAATATCGCGGTAATAAACAATGTTTCCGTGCGCCTGTAATTCCAGTTGTTCTTTTACAAAAATCGGTAAGTTACGATCCCAGTAATTTTCAAGAATTACATTATCAACCACGCGTTCGCCGTTCAACTCAACAGTTACTCTGTCGCCAATCATGGTAATGTGAAAATTATTCCAGTCACCAATCGCGTTATCTGCCAGTTTGGTTGGGTTTTTAGGATTTTTTGCGTTGTTATACAAACCGCCCGAACCTACCTGCGCGCCAACTTCTACACGTGAAGTATCCCAGATTTGAACCTGAGGAGTTCCGCGAAGATAAATTCCCGCATCACCTTTCGACTCAATTTTCCAATCTACATACATTTCAAAATCACCGTATTGTTTTACCGTACACAGGTTATCGCCATGACCAGAAAATACAAGTTCCCCGTTTTTCGCTGCCCAACCGGTTTTCATCACTTCATCTGCTTTTTTCTGTTTGAAAGCCAGAGAATCAGCACTCATTTTTCCACGAGCGATCGGATTTTCCACCAAACCTTTCCAGCCCGTCAAGTCTTTTCCATTGAAAAGGGATACGAAACCCTCACCGGCAGGCATTTCAGCTAAGTGCTTACGGATCGATTCTTTTTGGTATTCAGCATCCTGTCCTTTCAGTACCGAAGATGTTTTTGTCAACAAAGAACGAACGTCTTCCCCTGTGAAATTTTTATTTGCCAGGGCGATATTCATGACGGCCATCGCAGATGCCTGTTGGACAGCACCTGATTCGTCCAGATATTTTCCGGCGAGAAGCAGCGCATTAAAAGTTTTATACCTTACGAGCTCTTTCAAGATCAATTCTTTTTGAGCATCCGTTTTTGCAATGTCCATGGCATTGTGAAGCATCAGAACTTTGTTAACCGGTGTTTTTGTCGATTTGGAAACACCTGCAACGTAACCCGTCAGCGCAAGATTGAAATCTTCCGCATCAGCTGACTTTTTAGCTATGGCCAAAAGTTCATTGGCCGCACTGGCATCTGTCCAGTTTGAAAGCGCGGATATGGCTGCCTTTTTCGAAACAGCATCCCCTGAATTATAAGAGGAAACAACAGAACTTAAAGCCTTATTTCCACCAATACTTACTAGTACTGCAAGATATCGCGATTGTTTGTCAGCAGGAGAAGCGGTTATTTGTTTTAGTATAACATCACTTTGTGCCATTGCATTTCCAGAACCTTTAACGCCTGTAATAATCCCTTTCTGAACCGCTGCAATTTCTTCCGTACTGTTTACAGAATTTAAAAATGTAAATAAGAGAGGAAGATCGTTAGATGTCGCCAATGATTTCAAGGCATTGAATGCTGCTGTGTTGACTTGCGGATTAGCATTGTTCAGGAGCGCAGTGACTACATTCATTTTTGAACTTGCCGCTCTAGCCGCCAATACATCAATGACAGCTGGCTGCGCCGTGACCGGCAAAGCTGGCAATGCCGTAGCAAGCTGATCAACAACAGTATTTCCCTTTAAAGTAAGAAGCGTATTTTTTACAGCCTGGATTTCGGCAGCGGTACCTTTTTTCAAGATCGGAATCAGAGCAGGCAGGCTGCTTTCCCCACCAATTTTTCCGGCAGACCAGATTGCAGCCATTTTCACTTTTGCATCTTTCGAAGCCAGTGATTTGGTAATGGCTGGCAACGCATCTTTGGATTCAGCACGGCCGAGCATATAAATAATTTCAGCCTGAACTTCCGGTTTCGCTTTTTTCATCGCATTAAGCCAGGGCGTTGTTCCATCCGCCATGGTATATTTCTGACCAAGTTTCAAAGCTGCTGCACGATATTCCGGATCGGTACTTTCCATAGCCTTCACCAACACCGGAACACTTTCACGTTTTTTGCTGTCTGCATAAATTTTCAAAGCAGCAGAACGGGTATTGGTTTGTTTAATATCAACCAATGAATTGATAAGCGAAAGCGCGGCCTTGTCAGCAATCGGTGCATTGCCTGTTAAAGACAAACGTGACAAATAGTTTAGATACACAGCGGTCGAGTTAGCTTCATCGTACAAGTAATTTGCCTTGTTTGCCGCAGCTGCCAAAATCGCCTCCGATGAAGGAACACCGATTTCAGAAAGTGCAAACAAACTTACTTTACGAAGATTTAAATCATCACTAACCGCCGTTTTTTCAATCGCCGGGGCAGCTTCCTCGTAGAGACTTCCACCCAATGCCTCGGTAATTGAAATCTGAGGATTACCTTTTGCGCTGGCTAAACTTTGCAGCAACGCTTTTCCAGCTGTTTCTGATCCTATTCTTGCCAGCGTTCTTGCCGCCGGTCCTGATAATTTTTCGTCAGTCAGGAAAGTTGCCAGCGTAGGCACTGCTTCATCTTTACCAATTGTCTGCAACTGATAAATTAGAAATTGCTTGCTTTCCGGCGCCTCTACTTTTGACAGTGCTTCCACATAGGCATCAGCCGCTGTTTTGCGCAAGGCCTCTTTTCCAGCCTGGGCAGAATAATAAGTAAAACCACCCAAAGCATACTGCACTTTGCTGTCGTCACCTTTTCCTGGCGCGGCAAGCATCGTCGCGATTTGGACCAAACCTGGTTTTCCAAGTTCAGCCAGTTCGTCCATGCTTTTCTTCAATTGTAAAGCATTATCAGCCGGAAGTTGCGCTAATAAATCTGCAATCCGGGTTGATGTTGTTCTGTTTTTATCAAGCTGAGCCATTGCACCCGTATTCAACATACCGGTTGCGAGCAGCGCATATATAATTTTTTTCATGATTTATTTTAAATGAATGAAACGCTGTAATTTTCTTGTTTTGAGATATTTACAGCCAGATATTTACATAGTCCAAGGACCGCGCATCGGTTGGTCGATCAAACGGTTTGCGCCTTCATCGTCAATAAATTCCTGTTTTACAGGATCGAATTTCAATGACCGGCCCAAACGAAGTGCGATTAAACCCATGTTGACCAACGTACATGAACGGTGTCCGTTTTCTTCATTTAACGCAAATTTCTGACGATTTTTAACCGCTTCGACAAAGTCGGTAACCTGTGGTTCAGGATCAGGGAAAGCAGCTAGTTTCTTTTCAAGATCAGGAATATCTGACCGGAAATTTGGATATAGTTTTCCTTTTGGCCCTTCGATATAAGCTACATTTTCATCTTTTGCTTCGCCGTCCAGTACAATCTGACAGCCATCTGCGTAGGTATAGGTAATGCGTCTCCAGGTTCCTACCGCTTCGGTATGCTGCTGTGGAGCATCCACTTCCACGCTTACCGGGCTTGTATCATCTTTGCCGAGGACATATTGGATCGGGTCAATATAATGTTGTCCCATATCACCCAATCCGCCGCCATCATAATCCCAGTAACCACGGAAAGTCTGGTGGACACGGTGTGCGCTGTACGGCTTGTAAGGCGCAGGCCCTAGCCACATTTCGTAGTCAAGCTCCGCAGGCACGGGCTGAGGTTCGTTGACGGTTTTTCCTACCCAGTAAAATTTCCAGTCAAAACCGGTATGCTTGCTCACCGTTACTTTTAACGGCCAGCCCAGCATACCACTCTGAACTAATTTTTTTATAGGTTTCACGGTTGTCTTCATACCATAAAAATTATCCTCAAAACGGAACCAGGTATTAAGTCTGAAAATTCTTCCGTGTTGCTGAACTGCTTCCACCAAACGTTTTCCCTCACCGATGGTACGGGTCATTGGTTTTTCGCACCATACATCCTTTCCGGCACGTGCTGCATCTGCCGCAATGATCCCGTGCCAATGAGGCGGTGTTGCCACGTGCACAATATCAACTTCCGGCAATTGGATTAATTCACGGTAGTCAGAGAAGGTTTTTACACCTTTTTCCACCATTCCGGCGGCTTTTTCCAAATGGGTTTTATCAACATCACAAAGTGCTACAACCTTTGTTCCGGCATAGGGAATGTGGCCACGGCCCATGGAACCTACCCCCACGATGGCTTTGGTAAGCTGGTCACTTGGAGCAATAAAACCTTTGCCCAGTACGTGGCGGGGTACAATGGAAAATGTGGCGAGCGTCGCCAGTGAACCTTTAATAAAGTTACGCCTGGACGAAGAGGAGCCTATCTTTTCTTTCATTAGTTAAGGGGTAATTTAGGAAATGTAACAGTTTAGGATCGTAAATAAATTTATTAAATACGCGTGAAATTATAACATTATTTAGAATGGAGCAAAACGCAAACAGGTTATTGTAGATAATATTTTAAACATACACGAAATCCGGCAATTCTTTCGCGAAAATGTTTAGCTATTGTTTTTCAGCATCTTAAACCTGGATATGGCAGAATATTATAAAAGCTGCAATCGGTTACGATTACAGCTTTTAGATGATTTTTATCAATATTGATAATTACTTCTCCATATCAATCTTCAACGCATCGGTGAAACTTTTTTGTGCCGACATCTTTTCAATATCTTCTGATCTTCTCGGCGCCTGGACCGACAGATTCTCAAAACCATCTTTTTTGATCAACACATCATCCTCGATCCGCACTGCAATTCCCCACCACTTTTTGTCGCAATCGCTGTTTTCAGGAATATAAATACCAGGCTCAACGGTGATGATCATATTTTCAAAAAGCTTATTGTATATACCCTTGTCATGCACATCCAGGCCGAGAAAATGGGAACAGCCATGCGGATAATAAAGGCGGTTCTGTTTTTCGTCCTTCAAAATGCCAAGTTTTACCAATCCATTAGTCACAACATCACGTGCGGTTTTTTCAATTTCCTGGAAAGTTGTTCCTTCTCTGCAAATTTTGAAAACGGCCTCCTGGGCTTCATAAACAATATCATAGATCTGTTTTTGTTCAGCAGTAAATTTTCCGTTCGCTGGAAAAGTTCTGGTCACGTCAGCAGAATAGCCGTGATATTCAGCACCCACATCCATCAAAACCATTTTATTTCCCAGATTTGTTGCGTTGTTTTCAATGTAATGAAGGACGCAGCCATTCGCCCCCGCACCCACAATCGAAGGATACCCGACATATTCCGCGCCCAATTTTTTATGAATAAATTCCTGAACGCCCTGCAATTCCAGTTCAGACATACCAGGCTTCACAGCCTTCATTGCTTCATTATGTGCCAGTGCAGAAATTGTGATCGATTTTCGCATAAGCGCGAGTTCCTCCGCTGTCTTAATCTGCCTCAGCTGTTTGGTATATAAAGCAAACAATGCAGGATCCCATTTTGAAGCGCCCATTTCTTTTAAAAGTGCTATGGCTTCGGTCGAATCTTTCAGAGCGACTACTTTTTTTATGAATGGATTATTTCTGTATTGCTCACTTCCGTCCGACAAATTTTTATAATACTGCGTTAACCTTGGAATAGAATTGAGCAGCATTGGATATTGTGAAACTGACATGATATCTGCCATCACCTCACCGTCAAAATCTTCCGGCATCGCTGATTTTTTCTTAAAAATTTTTACAAGATCATGAATATCATCTGTCTGTGTTATTTTGTCAGAAATGTCCTGAGGAAATTCGAAAATGACTTTGTCAAATTTTGAAAGGTCCGGGACATACCGCTCAAAATCTTCTGAATTGTATACATGAGAAAATCCCATCGCTTTGACGCCCTCAATACCCAATCGTTTGCCGGTCCATTGCTCCCGTTGCGCATTTTTCTTTTGGACAAAAAATAATTCGTTGTAAGATTGATTGGCAGAATCTTTCTGTGCGTCTTTAAAAATCAACATGACAGAACTAGGTTCAGTATATCCGCTGAAATAATAGAGATCCGGATTTGCGTGGTATTTGTAATCTACGTCATTGGAAAAATTCCGGGTTGGAAAGGCAAAAACGGCCATGACCGAATTCTCAGGAAGCATTTTTCTTAGCGCGTCGCGGCGTCCTTTATGAAATTCTTTGCTCAGGTAGTCAGTTGGTACGTGCAACTGCGCTAAACAGTTCGCTGCGACGATACAAAAAAGTGATAATGAAAGTAATGCTTTTGTCATGATTTTTCTGGCTGATACTTATCTGAATTTTTTCGGTAAAGTAAGTGTAATCAATTGTTTTACAAAATGTTGTAATTTTAGTTTGCCTGAATTTATTGCATTCTAAATGTAGAATCCGAAAGTAGTCAAATGTTTTCTTTTTTCCTTTTTTAACGACTAAATGACTGCACTTAAAAAGTTACAGGAACATGGGAAATTTTAAATCTTTACAGGAAATCGATTTTAAAAATCTTATTCGGCCAGCCTATTTTCCTTCTCCGCAGGCCTGGGAAGATCAGGTATTGTATTTCTTGCTCCTGGACCGGTTTTCGGACGGAAAGGAAAAAGATTTTATTGACAACGATGGCACTATTTTTCCATCGGGTACTACGCCGTCATATCTTCCGGAACATTTCGAGAATGCGGTTAGAACAGACGAAGAAGCGAAAAAATGGAATGAGGCAGGGAATAAATTTGTTGGCGGTACTTTAAAAGGTTTGGAAAGTAAAATCGGATATCTGAAACGGCTTGGGATCTCTGCAATCTGGATAAGTCCGGTTTTCAAACAGGTTAAGTCACAGGAAACTTTTCACGGATACGGCATACAGGATTTTCTGGAAATTGAGCCTCGTTTTGGCACTACTCAGGATTTGATTGATGTTGTCAAAACGGCTCACGAAAATGGGATTTACGTGATTCTGGATATTATTTTAAATCATTCCGGTGATGTTTTTGGCTATGTGAATGGTCAGCCAAATTATGAAAATGGAAGAATTTTTCCAGTTCAGGGTTTTCGTGACGCTGCAGGTACTGCAAATCTTCCGTTTTCGGTTTTGGATGAAGATCAATTTCCTGATGCAGGTATATGGCCTTTGGAGCTTCAAACGACCGAGACTTTTACCAAAAAGGGAAAAATAATTCATTGGGACGACAGCCCGGAATTTCTGGAAGGTGATTTTGAATCATTGAAAGATATTCACCAGGGAAAAGGTAACACGGATGACTTCCGTCCTTCCCCGGCATTGATCGCCATCACGAAAGCATACAAATACTGGATTGCCGTCGTCGATATTGACGGGTTCAGGATTGATACGGTAAAACACATGGAAACCGGCGCGACACGTTATTTTGCTTCGGTGATCAAAGAATTTACAATGGCTATCGGAAAGGAAAATTTTTATCTGATCGGAGAAATAACCGGAGGGAGGACTCGTGCTTTTGATACGTTGGAAATAACAGGTTTGGACGCGGCTCTGGGCATCGACGATATACCCGACAAGATGGAATATATGGTGAAAGGTTATCGAAATCCATCTGAATATTTTGGCTTGTTCAGGAATTCGGAGCTCGTGCACAAAGAGTCGCATATCTGGTTTCGAAATAAGGTCGTCACTCTTTTTGATGATCATGATCAGGTTCGAAAGGGTAATAATAAAGCGCGATATTGTGCGAATGACGCCGGCTCGGATTCTCTGATCGCTGTAATCGGATTAAATCTCACTTCGCTCGGAATTCCATGTCTATATTATGGGACTGAACAAGCTTTTGATGGCGAAGGCGGAAATGACCGTTATATCCGTGAAACGATGTTTGGTGGAGACTTTGGCGCTTTTAGAAGTAAAAGCGTACATTTTTTCAAGGAAAATAATAAGTGGTTTCCGGAAATTTCGAAGATTATCAAGGTAAGAAACCAGCACATTCCTTTGCGAAGAGGTCGTCAGTATTTAAGGCAAATATCAGGAAATGGTACCGAATTTGGTTTTCCGGGTTTATTTGGCGGCAGAATGAAATCAATCGTTGCTTGGTCAAGGATTTTCAATGATCAGGAAATTCTCTGTGCGTTTAATACAGATCCGGAACATGAAACGGTCGCATATGTAACCATTGACAACACGCTGCACGTCATTGATACGAAATTGAATTGTTTATATGCATCCGGTCCAAGTCCTTCTGTGATAAATGTTGAAGCGAGAAATGGCAAAGCAGTCCGCCTTACCATTCCTCCCTCAGGCTTTGTAATTTATGGATAGGATGAGCCGGTTTAGACCGGCTTTTTCATAGGTTGTAATTTCCAGTAGGTAAGGCTTCTCCATAACCATTCCAGCGGGCCAAAATAAAAATTTCGTAACCATATCGGGCTGATAATTAATTGGAAAATCCAGATTGCGAAGACTACAAAAAATATCTGATAATATTCGAAAGTCGCAAATTTGTTTAACCCATAACCGTAGAAAAACAGCGTGCAAATCAAGGAATGCGTAATGTAATTGGTAAAAGCCATCTGACCGACGGCTGCCAGTCGGTTAAGGAAACTTTTAATATATCCGGATTTGTATAAAATCAGAATAACTGAAACGTGGGCCATGACCAGAAATATTCGCTGCGCAGGATAAATCAGGTCGATCCACACAATCGGATGACTGTCCATATGCGCCAGACTTGTAGCCATGTTTGGGAAGTTATAAAACGCATAGTATGAGTCATACAAAACCAGCGGCAACCCGATGCCATAACCAACAAGTGCAACTTTTAAATACTGTTTTCGAGACCATTTACATGTCAGGAAACCCCATTTGAACAAGGCAATTCCCAACAGCATAAGTGCAAGCGGATCGGAAATCTGGTATAAAAAATACGTGGTCTGTCCTTTCCAAGCCTCTTTTCGAATTTTGGCTGCAACGGTTTTATAATCCGATTTCATGATCCGGGTGTTTTCTGCTGCATCCTGTTTGTTTGGAATAAATTCTTTTTCTATTTCCCGCCAATCTGTCAAGACTTTTTGCTGAGCCGCTGTCAGTGTTTTTCCCGCTTTTTTATCGGCGGTCACTGCAATATAATCCAGCCGTTTTGTCCTTATTTCCTGATAAAACTGCGTACTTGTGAAAAAGCCGATAATTGCCACGATCGGAACGCCCCAAACAAGATATTTGGGCGCAGCATTCCTGAAAAGAAACGCGATCATACCAATTAGACCATAAGAGTATAAGATGTCTCCGTCCCAAAGAATAATGTGCGCATGAATTAATCCAAAAATGACCAGCCACGCCATTCTCCTGTAAAAAAGCAAGGTAGCTGACGTTCCGGTTTTTTCCTTTTTTGAAATAAACAGAAGAATGCCTGCACCGAAAACCATAGAAAATAACGCTCTCATTTTTCCCTCAAAAAAGACAATAATCACTGTTCTGACCCAGAAGTTGATATCTTCCGGATTGCTTCTGAAAGTCTCTGAATAATAATTTGGCATTGAGAAACCCGGAATATTCATCAGTAGAATCCCAAGAAGCGCTATACCTCTCAAAACATCGACTGACTGAATGCGGTCAGTTTCGGAAACAGGCGCCAGTATAGGAGCGGAATTCGTAACCTCAGCAGTAGTAGTACTTTCCATTTTGTCAAAATTTAGGCTGAAAATGAAAAACTATAAGGAATGGCTAATGAATTTAGTGATATAAGACATTAAATGTCAGTTATTTAAGCTCATTTTATTTAGCGGTAACGAACAGTTTGGCGTATTGTCCAACAGAAAATTTCGGATGAGACTCTTGAAAATGAAATCAAGTAATATTTAAAGGAGCTGGTGGCGAGCAGGATTAACGAATCAACATATACGTAACTTAAAATAGCAAAGCGAAGCTTGGAAGACTTCGCTTTGTTGTTGACCATATGAAAAGAAATTTTAATATGACAGTTTGTAGACTTTTCCTAATGCCGTCGATACAGCAACATAAGATTTGTCTCCAATTCTTTCCAGATCAGTCGGCATCATTAGTCCGTCCAGAATAGTTCCGCCGTTTGCGTTTGAAATTTTACCTGAAAATGGTGTAAAACCGCCGGGCAGTGCGAATTTGGCCAAAGAAAGAACCAGAGGCTGATAGGAGGCAGTCAAAACAATGTCGACAACAGTTGTGAATCCGCCTTTGTAAACTGAAATATTTCCTGCTTTGTCAATCTGTTGAATGGTCGAAATGCCTTCAATAAAAGGAAATCCGCTTAAAGATGAAACAAGAAATTTATTTCCATCATACACGATACTCGTTGGTACAAAGTCAATTGGGCCGTTTGGTCCGGTATATGGAGGTAATTCTGCAAAAATGCTGAGCGCTTTATTGGTGTTTCTCCTTACGATTGCATTTGCTGCTGCATCTGTCATATACAGATCGCCGTTTGGCCCCCAGGTCAGGTTATAAATATTGGATTCGTGTTTGTGAATTTTGAAACTGGAACCTAAAACAAACAAATTAATTGTTTCGTAAGGTAAAGTTGCAGCAAGTATCGGATCGGTAACACCAGGTTTGAAGTTGGATATATCAGCAATAAAAAGTTTCCCCAGAACGCCATGCAGAATGTAAAGTTTTCCATCTTTATAAGTCAGGTGCGTAAGTCCGCTTGGTGTACCTTCGGGGTTGATAACCGAAAGAAATCCTGTAATGGCAGGCCATACTTTTCCGTCAGGGGTAATCACCGAAACTCTACCCGTATTTCCATCCCCATCTCCTTGCTCAGTCACCCAGAGATAGCCGTTAGAACTTTGTGTAATCCCGATCGGTGCTATCAGCCCACTGGCAAATTCTTCCGATTTAAAACTCTGCGGATCCTCGATGATATCGTGGTCTACACAACCAGCTGTAAAAACCAATAATAGAAGCGCAATTCTTAATAGAAATGAAGTTTTCATAATGTTGAATTTTAAACGGTGTTGATATGGAGATTATTATGCGATATTAATGAACTGCAAGGTTGGATTATAGGAATATTTAATATTGTTATTATTCGGTTAAGGTAATCCATGGAGGTATGAATAAATGGCATTTAATTCCTGATCGGTGTAGGTTAAATGTCTCCAAGGCATCGCGTCACTCAGCATTTTTCCTTCGGGAGTTTTTCCGGTTCGGATGGTTGTCGCAAATGCATCGGGCGTCCATTTTCCGAGATTTCCAGTTGAACTAATATCAGGTACCGGAGGCTCGTTTGGTCCATGCGGAGCTGCTCCTTTTAGTGTCGGGCTGTGGCAACCGGTACAGGTTATTGCCAGATATTCGCCATATTCAGGTGTTGCAGATGGAGCCACATCGTCGACATAAACAGCATTGTGGTTAATTTTTTCTGCCGGAAATAATGGAAATTCATCAAGAAATGTCAGCACACGACCTAACGGTTTTAATGATTTTTCATGGCCCACTTTGTCAACCGGAGGCTTCGATTTTACGAAGCTGATCAAAGAAGCCATGTCCTTATTCGATATGTGATATATTTCATGAGAAGGCATAAACCAGAGCGATCTGCCGTCTTTTCCCAGGCCATGGCGAAGTGCCCGGATCCAGTCTTTTTCGGTATAATCAATGCCGCCTTTTCCGGAAGTGATATTGGAACTATATAAAATTCCGATAGGAGAATTTTCGTCAGCAAATGCCATCCCGCCCGACAAATCTTCGCCATGGCAGCCGATGCAGCCACGAATTTCAGCAATGTGTTTTCCTTTGATAATCGAAGAACTATCGTTGGGAACGGCTATATTTTGAAGTTTTACATCATAGATTTTAGCCGCTCGAGATTCTGTGTTGAAATAGACATAGGCGTAGAAGGCGGACAGAATCAACGCTAAACTCCCCACGACAATTCCAGTCCATTTAAGAATTTTACTTAACATATAGAAAAAATTACTGGTGAATATTCGGGCAAAAGACTACCACTCCATTCTCGATGGATTATCTGAATGGTCGACGCTGGGAAGCATGTTGATGATATGACGCAAAACTAACAGCTCTGCAATAATCAGACAAGGAATACTGATTTAATGGAAGCTTGTTTTTAGTTAACGGTTACAAAAGTGGATTTGTGGGCAAGTTTGACACAAAGATGCTCAGGTAAGGCTGAGAGCAGCCCTACCCGGAATCGTGAAGATATTGACAATCAATGCTTAGAGCGGAATGTTTCCGTGCTTTTTCCTTGGAAGTGTTGCTACTTTATTTTCCAGCATACTGAAAGTACGTATCAGTTTTTCCCGCGTTTGTTCAGGATAAATCACTTCGTCGACGTAGCCGCGGTGCGCTGCCCGGTATGGATTTGCAAATTTTTTAGTATACTCATCTACTTTTTCTGCGAGCTTTTCTGCCGGATTTTCGGCCTCCGCAATTTCTCTTTTGAAGATGATCTCAGCCGCTCCGCTAGCGCCCATCACCGCGATTTCAGCAGTGGGCCATGCGAAATTCATATCGGCACCGATGTGTTTTGAGTTCATCACGTCATAAGCGCCGCCGTATGCTTTTCGGGTAATAACGGTGACGCGGGGAACGGTTGCTTCGCAAAACGCATATAACAATTTTGCACCATTCGTGATAATGCCATTCCATTCCTGATCTGTTCCAGGCAAAAATCCCGGGACATCTTCAAGCACCAGCAGCGGAATATTGAAACAATCACAAAAGCGAACAAATCGCGCAGCTTTTTGACTCGCGTTTATATCCAGCACTCCCGCCAGAACAGCCGGTTGGTTAGCAACAATGCCAATACTTCTTCCAGCAATTCTTGCAAAACCAACGACAATATTTTCTGCGAAGTTTTTATGTACTTCGAAAAAAGTATCCGTATCTGTAATTTCTTCTACCACCTCACGAATGTCATAAGGCTGATTCGGGTTTTCCGGAATGATCGTATTTAAAGCTGGACGCGATTCGCTGGCTGGCTGGTAGGGAAGTCGCGGTGCATCATCTTCGCAGTTTTGCGGGAGATAACTCAGTAGTTTTTTGATATATAATATACATTCAACTTCATTTGCAGCGACGAAATGGGTCACCCCGGATTTTGTCGCATGCGTCATTGCTCCTCCTAATTCTTCGGAAGTCACGTCTTCATGCGTTACAGTTTTAACCACATTGGGACCGGTGACAAACATATAACTGCTGTTTTCCACCATCAAAATAAAATCCGTAATGGCAGGAGAATAAACAGCACCGCCAGCACATGGGCCCATAACGGCCGAGATCTGAGGGATAACTCCGGATGCCAGCGTGTTTTTATAAAAAATATCAGCATAACCTGCCAGAGAAAGGACCCCTTCCTGAATTCTGGCTCCTCCTGAATCATTCAACCCGATAACCGGCGCTCCGTTTTTCATCGCAAGATCCATGATTTTACAGATTTTTTCAGCATGTGTTTCAGAAAGGGAGCCACCAAAAACCGTGAAATCCTGAGCAAAAACATAAACCAATCTGCCATTCAATGTACCATATCCGGTCACCACGCCATCGCCGAGATAATGTTCTTTATCCATGCCGAAATCACGGCTTCTGTGCATTACAAACTTTCCGATCTCCTCAAAAGAATTTTCGTCCAGCAGGATAGAAACCCTTTCTCTCGCTGTAAGTTTTCCTTTGGCATGTTGGGTTGCAATCCGTTTTTCTCCGCCTCCAAGGTCAGCTTCTGCATTTTTTTTATCTAAAAGGTCTTTTTTCGAAGTCGCTGCGAATCTTGATTCCATATAATACGGACGATATGGTTACATTTGTTTTAAAATGATTCCTAAATATAATGTCATTTTAACAGATTCAGGAAATTTTTGCATTTCTATGAGGCAGATCGGTACCGGCTTTATTTTTTTGACCCTTTTTATTTTTCTTTTTAAAGGAGAAATAAAAGCGCAAACGACCGGTGGAAGAAGCGGCCTTAATTTTTTACAGCTGCCTGCACAGGCAAAAAGTACAGCACTGGGCGCAAATCACATGACCATCGCCGGGAACGATCCTGCTTTATTTTTACAAAATCCAGCCTTACTGGATTCGACAAAAGAAGATCAGGTTTCATTGAATCTGATGCCTTATCTGGCTGATACTAAATTTATAAACCTGGCGTATGCCAACGCTTTAAAACGCACAAACGGAACCTGGGCGGTCGGTTTGCAATATCTCAACTATGGAAATATTACCGAGACGGATGCGGCCGGCAATATTATTGGAGAATTCAGGGCAGCAGATTATGGCGTGTCAGCCGGATATGGCCAGACAATCGGAGCATTTACGTTGGGAGCTAGCGTGAAATTTGTCGGTTCTTCAATTGATTCCTACCATGTCCGGGGAATGGCTTTTGACTGGGGCGGCGTTTTTAAACATCCGCGGGAGGATTTTACAGTAGGTTTTGTAGCCAAAAACTTCGGTTTTTTGAAGCAAAATTTTAACGGCGCCAATACGCCGATTTTACCATTGGATCTGAGAGTAGGATTGACGTTTAAGCCGAAATATATGCCGATCAGGTTTTCCGGAACCATTCACCATTTGAACCGTTTTGATATGGTTTACAATGACCCGAACCTGTTTTTTACTTACGATATCAACGGTTTGAGAATTCCCCGGAAAGTGGGTGTTGCTGAAAAACTGGCCCGTCACGTTTCGCTAGGAGCTGAATTGTTACTGCATAAGAATTTTAGAATACTATTAGGTTACGATCACCTTCGCCGGCAGGAATTACGGCTGAACGAGGCAGGCGGACTTGCCGGATTTTCCTTCGGAGTATGGCTGCGCGTTAAACGGTTCGAGATCAGTTATGGCCGGGCGCAATACACGCCCGGTTTTGGAAGCAGTTCTTTGTCTCTTGTTATGAATTTGAAAAAGCAGGATTAAAAATTTAAGCCTTTTGATACCAAACCTGAATAAGTCCCGACTTAAAAGTTTCAGATCTGACAAATTTCAACGGTAATTCAGGACGATTATCTTGAAATAGCCTGATACCATCGCCAAGTAAAACAGGGATAATGGAGATACAAAATTCGTCAATCAAATTATCTTTAAGAAGCAGATTGACAACTTCCGCGCCACCGTCAACAAAGATATTTTTGCCTTGCTGTTCTTTTAATTTCAGGACCAGGGTTTTCACGTCTTCTGTATAAAACTGAATATTTCCTATTGCAGGTTTCGGTGTTCTGGTGATAATGTAACTTTCTTTATCGCTGTGCGGAAAATCAAATCCCATCGACAATACTTTGTCATAAGTTTTTCGTCCAACAATAACGGTATCAACTGTTTCAATAAATTGAGCATAACCATAATCTTCACCTTCCTGTTCAACCACAGAAAGAAAATCAAGATTGTCGTCTGGCGATGCGATATAGCCGTCGAGGCTGGTTGCGATGTATAATATTACTTTTCTTTCCATGCTAATTATATTAATTGAATGACAAAATAAGTCACTGGACTTTTAAACCAAAAAGCTGAATTTAGTTTTTGAACAAAACAGTTATTAAACGAAACTTCCCAGGGGGAAGCTTTGAGCAGGAGCAAATTTAGAATAGATTGATTATCAATAGCCTTGTTCACAATTGCTTAATACTCAGGTAAAACTGGCATAATGACAAAGGGGTAGTTTTGTTCAAAAAAACTGCTCACCATGAACAACAATTACCTTTTCAACAGAAAAGCGGCTTTGGCTGTTTTTTTAAGTGGTGCCATGGCACTGAATGCATGTACGGATCACAATCAGGAGCCGGATAATACTGCGAAATTGGTTGACAGGTCTGTCAATCCTTCACTTGTAAAAGCGCTTCCGGGTTTTGAAAATCTGAAAATCACGACGTTGATTAGTTCGGACGACGTTCTTCCAGAATCTCCCGGTTTTATTTATGGTGCTCAGCCAGATGGTGGTGCATTCGTGAAAAACCCAAATGGCGAAGGATTTATTATGATCAACAATCATGAAATTCATCAGTCAGTTTCACGTGTATTTCTTGATAAGGATATCAAACCTGTGAAAGGGGAGTATATCGTTGATTACGAAGGCGGACAGTGGCGCTTGTGTTCTGCAACTTTGGCTACACCACAAGAACATGGATTTGGTCCTTTGTTTTTGACTGCTGGTGAGAGTGGTGCAGAATCTATGACACATGCGATCGACATATTCGCTCCTGCGGATAAAAAGAATAAATCAAGAACAGTAAGTGCTTTCGGAAAATGGAGTGCTGAAAATGCAGTTCCGCTTCCAAAGGATGCGTTTCCTGGAAAAACTGTGATTATCATTGGTGAAGATGATACAAATGGTCAGTTGGTAGCCTATGTTACTGAAACGGTAGGAGATTTGTTGACAGGTAAATTATATGCGCTTCGTCGTGCTGGAAACAACCCAAGTCCTGTTGAGACAGATATGACAAAAGGTATAAGCTACGATGTTGAATTTGTACCATTTGATGATGTAAAAACGAGTACTGGCGCTCAATTGCAAGCACAAACGGTTGCAAAAAAGATGATCCAGTTTGCCCGTGTTGAAGATATCGATTACCGCAAAGGCGGAAACGGTGTTGGGAGAGAAATTTATTTCACTGCAACAGGTGTGAGCGAAGCGGATAAGGTGACGCCGGTAACTGGTAAAAATATGTGGGGACGCGTTTATCAATTGAAATTTGATGCGGCTGATCCATTGAAAGGGAAATTGGAAATCGTTATGGATGGAGCAGATCGTCCGGGAAATTTCATTGTAAATCCTGATAACATCTGTGTGACAAAAGACTACGTTTATGTGCAGGAAGATGGTGATTCATTCTACAAAATGAACGATCACGATGGTACGATCTGGCAGTACAACATCCTGACGAAGGAAAGCAAAGCGATGCTTCAGATGGATCACCGCAGATCTGATGCAACTTTCAATGCAAAATACAATTCAGTTAATAGTAATTCATTGAGCTCTTGGGAGTACGGTGCTATGATCGATATTTCTGACGTAGTAGGAATTCCTGAAACTTTCATGATCAACCTTCACCCGCATACATGGCAGGATGCAAAATATCTTAGCGCTGACGGAAGCGGGTTATCATCTAACAGAGAAGGTGGACAAACCGTAATCGTTAGAGGTATTAAGCAATAATTTTTTTTGAAAATAATGTGTAGAAGGTCTTTTTCGAAAGGCCTTCTACACTTTTTATATCACTATGAACAAAATATTTCCTTCCGTTATCATCCTGTTTTTTGCGGTAATTATTTTTTCATGTCAGCCAGATAAAACGCCGACAGAAAAAGTATACCAGTATTTCAAATCCGATGTTGAAGAATTCGTGAAGCTGAATGATCATTTTTTGAATTCAGTGAAAGAAAAAAAGAGTAAGGAAGTTTTGCAAAAAGAGTTTTTGAGACTTCGGTTACAATTCAAAAAAGCCGAAGCGTTTGCAGAATATTTTACGCCTTCAACCGTCAGACTTGTGAATGGTGCGCCGCTGGATGAAATCGAAGAAGAGGAAAATGCTGTTTTTGAACCTGGTGGATTACAGGTAATTGAAGAATTAATTTATACGGACGAAACCCTGGATGAAGAAGAATTAATCAGGCAGGTCCGTAAAATGCAAATGAATGCCAAGCGTATTCTTTCGCTTTGGACAGACATTCAGATAACTGATTCTCATGTGTTTGATGCCTTGCGTCTGGAATTATTTCGCATGATTACGTTAGGTATTTCAGGATTTGACACGCCCGGGTCTGGCAATGCATTATCGGAAAGTGAAGAGGTTTTGGTTTCTTTTCAAAAATATATCAAAGCATACAAAGCGCTTTTGCCTGAGTATGCTTCGTTGTATAATGGTGCTGAATCAGCAATTGTTTTTATTAGAAAAAATAAGGATTTTAATAAATTTGACCGCGCTGCTTTTATCGTTGATTATATAAATCCATTGACAAAATCTCTGAAAATAAATCAGGATCTGGCTTCAATTCCTTTTATCAATGACCGCAGATTATTGCGGTCCGATATCGCAACTTTGTTTGATGCAAAGGCTTTTGATGCAGATGCACTCTTGTCCAATACTGATTTTAATTCTACGGTAGACAGAGTTGCCCTCGGGGAAAAGCTTTTCTATGATGGCCGGATTTCCGGAAATGGAAAAACCAACTGTGGTAGTTGTCATCAGCCTGCTCTTGCTTATACCGATGGGCTAAAAACAAGTCGGGGTATACAAAAATCAATAGCCCGAAATGCTCCGACGATTACTTATGCAGCATTGCAACAGGCATTTTTTTATGATTTGAGATCTCCCTCTCTAGAAGATCAGGCAGTGGATGTGATTCACAACAAAGAAGAAATGCACGGGTCATTACAATCCGTTTCAAAACTGGTTGGGTCTGATGAAGATTATCAGCGTTTATTTAAAAAAGCATATCCGGAATTGGATAGCATTCAACCTGTTTACATCCAGAATGCGTTAGCTACGTTTGTACGTTCACTGAGTCCTTTTTCTTCACCTTTTGACCAATATATGCGAGGTGATAAAAAAGCGTTAACGGATAATCAGGTTGCAGGTTTTAATATATTCATGGGAAAAGCAAAGTGCGGAACCTGTCATTTTATGCCATTATTTAACGGAACCGTACCTCCGGGATATCAAAAAACGGAATCAGAGGTACTGGGTGTAACGGTCAACGCGGATTGGAAACAGGCAAAACTCGACAATGATAAAGGAAGAGGAATTCACGATCAGTTTCCACAATGGAAAAATTCTTTCAAGACCAGTTCGTTGAGAAACATCGCAAAAACGGCACCATATATGCATAACGGTGTTTACACAAGTTTGCAGGAAGTGGTGGAATTTTACAACGAAGGAGGCGGTGCAGGTCTCGGACTGGATGTTCCAAATCAAACGCTGGCTCCGGATAAATTAAATTTATCTCAGCAGGAAATTGAGCTGGTTATTGATTTTATGGAAGGGTTGACGGATGGGAAGTAGTGTCAATACAAACTTAGGTTAAAATATTGAAAAACAAATCATTAAAGCTTGATCGATAGTTGTAACGAGCCGCCAAGCCCAACTTCAATGATTTTTTGCAAGGTTGAAATTCTAACCTCCTTTACATTGTTTTCAATTTTGGAAATATACGATTTTGTCGTACCAACTTTTTCGGCAAGTTGTTCCTGTGTCATACCTTTTTCCAGGCGTGCTTCTTGAATCAATACACCAACTTTAAATGCCTCGTAACCAGATTCTAAATTATCTCTTTTAGGAGTACCGGATTTCCCGTAGTGCTGATCTTTAAATTGGTCCAGCGTCGAAAGGTTATTTTTCGTTTTCATATTCCTGTTTGATTTTTAAAGCCTTTAATATTTCTCCTTTGGGCGTTTTTTGTGTCTTTTTCTGGAAACCATTGGCTAGAACAATCAATTTGCCGCGGTCGAAAAAGCAGAAAATTCTAAAAATATCGTTGGATTGCTGAACCCTGACTTCGAATAATCCATCTGTATTTTCAAAATGCTTTAAATTAGTCTTAGGAATAGTATGAAGTTCTTCAATCAAGTTTAAGGTCCAGATAATTTTATCCTGAACTTTCGTATTTTGTTTTAGAAAGAATGCCCGGAAATGATCCTTGTAAAATACAACGGTACGACGTTTTTGTTTTTCTGCCACAACAAAGATAGAAAAAGTTGCCCGAAAGTGAAACAATCTACCAATAATAAATTGGCAGGCTATCTCTATGACTCTCAGCTTTCCTTAAAGTAACTTCTTACAGATCAGTATTTAACTATCCTCCAAAACCTCACCTTTTTCCAACTTCAAAAACCTGGTAACGCAAGATGGAATCTCGTTCAAATAATGCGAAACGTAGATTAAAGTTCTTTCCTGTGTCTTGCAAATGGCATCAACAACGGATTTGAAATATTCGATTGAAACGGTATCCAGTCCCTGGCAAGGTTCGTCAAGGATTAAAAGCGGAGGATTTTTGACTAAGGCTCTGGCTAGTAAAACCAGACGCTGCTCTCCTTTGGAAAGCTGAGAAAAATCCTTTTCAATAAGTGGATGCACGTGTAATAACTCAGCAACTTCATGTACACGAGCTATCTGAATATAAGTCAGTTTTTTGAAAAATATTCCTGTCGCGTCAAAAAAGCCTGATGCGATGGTTTTGAAAACTGTGGTGTTTTTCGGGAAGTATAAGTGTAACTCGGGAGAAACATGCCCGATTTTTTGTTTGATATCCCAAATAGAAGCGCCAATTCCGCCGCGTTTTTTATCAAACAAATCAAAGTCATTAGCAAAACGCTGCGGATTATCTGCGGTAATAATACTCAATAAAGTTGATTTTCCAGAACCATTCGCGCCCGACAAAGCCCACTTTTCACCTTTACGGATTTTCCAACTAATGCCTTTTAATATTTGGTCCTTATTGTATTTTACTTTGATGTTCCGAAGATCAATGGCTGTCTCAAAATCAACAAAATTTGGTAAACCAAAGCTTTCGAGTTTTTCGGGATCAGGTTGGGGAAAGGCCTCGATATCTGGAGTTCCGATTTTAAAAGAACCAATTGATGATATTTTTTCAATACTGCCGTGGCTCATTTCCAGCACTTGCGTCACGCATGGAGGGATTTGTGTCGCAATTGTTGCGATGATTATTGTTACGCCGGATTTAGCCAGTTCGTCTAAGGCGCTTCTTAAAACTTCCCGTGAAAGAACGTCCAGACCAGCAAAAGGATTATCCAGAATCAATATTTCCGGATGTTTCAACAGCGATTTTGCCAACAGCATTCTCCGGGTTTCACCATTTGAAAGTGTGACAAAAGGATGGTCAAGCAGATTTTTAATGGACAACAATTCACTCACTTTTTCCAGTTGTACATTATCAATTTTTGATGGTTCCAGATGGACAGAATTCTCATTAACCGTCCCGACCGGTTTTAGTTGATCTGTCAAAATTGCTCTGACACTTGGCGCGCGTTCGGCTTCGTAAGAATGAAAACGTTGCTGGTAGTATTCCGCTCCCGCGCTGACAATCCGGTTAAATGAATAATCGTTCGGAACAAACTCGATCGCGTCGCGTATCGGTTTATCAAATCCATACTGCAACTTTCCTTTCCAGACCGGCCATTTTCCAGCAATGACATCAAGCAAAGTTGTTTTTCCGGAGCCGTTAGGACCAATAATTGCCCACTGCTCTCCTTTTTGTATTTCCCAGCTAATTCCGTTTAATACAGTCGTATCATATTTTCTAACAGAAACATCATCAAGTTTTATCAAAGCCATATCAAATTACGCAGTCATTACCATTCAAAACGAAGCCACCGGCTGATTGAAATTACATCCGGCAAAGATTGTTAAGTTTGATCGGAATCAAAAGGCGATTTGGGTATAAAAAAACTGCGCATGAAACTCAATCGAAATTGAATATCATGCGCAGTGGCAATATGTTTTGCCTTATTATTAGTTTTATTGATGAAGTTCAAGATTGAATTCTTTCATCATCTGTTTGATAAAAGAAGGAAGGTCATCTGTTTTTCTGCTTGTTATCAGACCATTATCTGTTACCACAACTTTGTCAATCCAAATTGCTCCTGAATTTTCCAGATCAATTCTAATGGCTGAATTGGAAGTTAAAGTTCTTCCCAGCACGACATCAGCATCAATCAGGATCTGAGGACCGTGACAAATGGCTGCAACCGGTTTGTGGTTTTTGAAAAATGAACGGACAAACTGAACCGCTTTTGGGTTTGTACGAAGTGCATCTAGATTCATAACGCCACCAGGCAAAACCAGCGCATCGTAATAATCTGCCCTGGCAATATCCAAAGGAACATCCACTTTATGAATTTCTCCCCAATCTACATGATTCCAACCTTTAACCGTATCCTTGTTTGGAGAGATGATATGGGTTGTCGCACCATTGTTTTTCAATGTCTCACGTGGGCAGGTCATTTGTACCTGCTCAAATCCGTCCGCTACTAAAATAGCAACCTTCATTACATTTGATGTCGAGTCCATACTGGGGATTATTTTGAATTATAACTGGAAATTTTTTAACTAAAATAATAATTACAAAAAATATGCCAACTGAAAAACAAATTCGAGAGAAATAGAAAAGCTAGTCTTTGGAGGCGAGTTAACTACATGATTATAACGTGATTTTGTATGTTTAAATTACAAATAATTTGTGGTAAAAAAAATGGGTAAGCAGAAATTTTTCTGCTTACCCATCCGTACTAATTTTACTATTAACTAAATCTCTACGCTTCCAACATTTTCAAAAATCAAATCGCCATCTGCATTCAGCTCCATCATAATGACAGAATCTTTCGCCACCTGACCACTTAAAATACCTTTTGAAAGCTCGTTAAGTATTTTTCTCTGCAATACCCGTTTCAAAGGACGAGCACCGAATGCCGGATCAAATCCTTCCTCACCGAGTTTTGTCAATGCCTCGTCTGTGGAGTCCAGTGTCACGCCTTGTTCCATAAGCATTTTCTGGATTCCTTTGAACTGGATATCCACGATTTTACGGATATTTTTCATTGAAAGTGGTTCAAACAATACGATCTCGTCAATCCTGTTCAAAAATTCCGGGCGAACTGATGCTTTCAACAAATCCAAAACTTCCTTCTTCGCTTCTTCAACGATCAAGGTATGATTCCATCCTTCGTCTTCCGCAAATTTCTCTTGAATAATATGGCTTCCGATGTTAGAAGTCATGATGATGATCGTGTTTTTGAAATTCGCCACACGGCCTTTATTATCAGTCAAACGACCTTCATCCAGTACCTGCAAAAGTATATTCCAGACGTCTGGATGCGCTTTTTCGATCTCATCCAATAAAATTACGCTGTAAGGTTTGCGACGAACGGCTTCTGTTAGTTGCCCACCCTCATCATAACCAACATAACCCGGAGGCGCTCCAACCAGACGACTTACGGCATGACGTTCCTGATATTCGCTCATATCAATCCGGACCATCGAATTTTCATCGTTGAATAAATATTCAGCCAGGGTTTTTGCCAGCTCAGTCTTACCAACTCCCGTCGGTCCAAGGAATAGAAAACTTCCAAGTGGACGCTTTGAATCCTGTAAGCCCGCGCGGCTACGGCGCACTGCATCCGAAACCAGCGTGATCGCTTCTTCCTGACCAGCGACACGTTGGTGCAGATGAGCTTCCAGATTCAACAATTTCTCCTTATCACTTTGCAGCATTTTGCTGACAGGAATTCCGGTCCATTTCGCCACAACTTCTGCAATTTCTTCCGGTGTCACTTCTTCCTGCATCAGGCTTTCGGCATTTTCGGATGCCTGCAATTCTTCCAGGCGCTTGTTCACTTCCGGAATCCGGCCATATCTGATTTCAGCAACTTTTCCAAAGTCCCCGGAACGTTCTGCCTGCTCAGCTTCCAAACGCAGCTGTTCAGTTTGCTCTTTCAAAGAACGTACTTCATTCACTTTGCCTTTTTCATTTTCCCAAAGCGCTTTCAGACTATTGCGTTTTTCACTCAGGTCGGCAATTTCTTTGTTTAAAATCGTTTCTTTTTCTTTGTTATTTTCACGGCGAATGGCTTCACGCTCGATTTCCAGCTGCATCACTTTGCGATTCAACTCATCCAATTCTTCAGGAACGCTATCCATTTCCAGACGAAGTTTTGAAGCAGCTTCGTCCATTAAGTCGATTGCTTTATCAGGAAGAAAACGGTCGCTGATATAACGCGTCGATAGCTCAACGGCAGCAATAACAGCATCATCCTGGATTCTGACACCATGGTGCAATTCATATTTTTCTTTGATACCACGCAAAATACTGATGGCGTCAGGAATGGTAGGCTCATCCACCATTACAGCCTGGAAACGACGTTCCAGCGCCTTATCCTTTTCCATATATTTCTGATATTCTTTCAGCGTCGTTGCACCGATCGCATGCAGCTCTCCGCGGGCAAGTGCCGGTTTTAGCAAGTTTGCAGCATCCATAGCACCTTCACCGCCTCCACCTGCACCGATCAAAGTGTGAATCTCGTCAATAAACAATACGATTTCACCCTCAGAATCAGTCACTTCTTTGATCACCGCTTTCAGGCGTTCTTCAAATTCACCTTTATATTTTGCACCTGCGATCAGCAAGCCCATATCAAGAGATGCGATAATTTTAGATTTCAGGTTTTCCGGAACATCGCCCTGCACAATTCTCTGCGCAAGTCCTTCTACTATTGCTGTTTTACCAACGCCTGGTTCTCCCAGAAGAATCGGATTGTTTTTGGTACGGCGGCTTAATATCTGTAAAACCCGTCTGATTTCTTCATCTCTGCCAATTACAGGATCGATTTTTCCTGCTTTGGCGAGCTCATTCAGGTTTTTGCTGTATCGTTCCAGAGAACGATATTTTGCTTCTGCGTTTTGATCTTTCACGGGATTATTTTTACCTCTAAGTTCTTTGATGGCGTTAATAAGCTCTTTTTCCTTAAACCCAACTTCTTTCATCATGGTTGCTGTGGAATCTTTTCCACTCAAAATCCCTAACAAAAGAAGCTCTATACTAATAAATTCGTCTCCGAATTCTTTCAGATAATTCTGCGCTTTGGCAGTGGCAACGGCCAGGTCATTTCCCAAAAATGACTGGCTCGATCCGGTCACTTTCGGATAACTGTCAAGTATTTTTTGCAGACGGTTATTTAAAACATCTGCACTTATATTTAGTTGATTCAGAATAAACTGCGACGTATTTGGATCCTCTTCCAAGATGGATTTCACCACATGCCCCGTTTCAATAGCCTGTTGCTGATTGCCCTGGGCCATTTGCGCTGCATGTTGGATAATCTCCTGCGCCTTGATGGTATATTGGTTAAAGTTCATGGCGGTGTTTAGTTGAATTAAGTGATATACTCTTTTTCTCAAACAGTGTGCCGGAGCAACAAATCGGAAATTATGGCGTGTTTTTGTTTGAATTGAATGGATATACGTCAAAACGTCAGGTATTTAAGGGTTAAGTTTGAATATGCGGCGGTAAAAAATTTCAGTTCATATTATTTTGATGAAAAGGTTACTGTTTTAGATATTGCGTTAAATTTCAAGCAGGATTAAATGAAAATCGGCCTTTTAGAATGTGACCACGTGCGGGAAGAATTACTCCCGATTGCGGGAGATTACCGGCAAATGTTTCCGGCTTTGTTTGCATCCGCAGCACCTGATTGGGAGTTTATCTTTTTCGATGTCTGCAATGGTCATTTTCCTAATTCCGTCGATGCCTGTGATGCTTACATCTGTACAGGATCTAAGTCATCGGTATATGATAATGATCCCTGGATTCACCAGTTAAAAACTTTTGTACAGAATTTATATCAGTCTGATAAAACTTTTATAGGTATTTGTTTTGGACATCAGATGCTGGGCGAGGCGCTTGGCGGAAAGGTTCAGAAATCTGATGTTGGCTGGTGTGTCGGCGTTCATCCTTTTGAAATGCTAGCTTTTGAAAGCTGGATGAATCCGCCGCTATCTAATTTTAATCTGTTGATGATGTGCCAGGATCAGGTTTTGGCACTTCCATCCAACAGTACTTTATTAGGACAAACTCCGGATTGTCCTGTTGCCATGTTCAGGGTGGGGGATAAGATGCTGGGTATCCAGGCGCATCCGGAATTTCCCAAATTGTATAACAAAGCGTTAATGGAATTGCGCGTGGAACGGATAGGTGAGCGTAAAGTCGAGTTCGGAATTATGAGCCTGGAACTGCCAACTGCCGAAAAAAGCATTGCAGAATGGATCGTTAATTTTGTCCGGGCAAATAAATAATGGTAAAACATCCAAATTTCTTTTGTTGTCTTCCAGGATTGTAGGATTTTTACAAAAGAATAAGTTTTGAACCGATAGTCACATGACAGATAATAATATAACCACACACCGTCAAATATTGACTTCGCTGCAAACGCGGCAGAAAATTCGCCGGATTGCATTTGAAATATACGAGCAGAATTTCGAAGAAAAGGAGATTATTCTGGCGGGAATAGTGGGTGAAGGGTATGAATTTGCCAAAGTGCTGACGCAGGAATTAAAATCGATTTCTCCGCTGGAAGTCAAATTGATCGAATTGCGGTTTGATAAAACGACTAATCAGCAAAGTGAAATTCATTTTGACGATGAATCTGTGCAGGTCGAAAATCAGGTTGTTGTAGTCGTAGATGACGTTTTAAATACGGGTCGGACACTCGCTTTTGCACTTGAACCATTTCTAAAAGTTCAGATGAAGAAGGTTCAGGTCGCTGTGATCGTGGACAGGGAGCATCACAAATTTCCTATTTCTGCTGATTATGTAGGGTATTCATTAAGTACCACGATCAGTGAAAGGGTAGAAGTGATTTTGAGCCGCAGTGCGGATGAAGGGGTTTACTTAAAGTAGGTGTCGCTTTTAGTTAGAGTTTATATACTTAGCTGATTAAATTATGAGAGTTCAGGTGATACAGGACAGTAAAGGAAAAGCGACTGGGGTTTTTATTCCAATTAATGAATGGGATAAGTTGAAAAAGCAATATGAAGAGCTGGCCAATATGGAGGATGAAGAACTGTCAAAAATGCAGCTTTTGGAAGAAATTAAGCAGGCCTTGATCGAGCTGAAATTAGTAGGACAAGGAAAAGTTAAGGCCCGTCCCATACAAGCCCTGCTAGATGAGTTATAAAATATTTTCAATTTCACTTTTTGATAAGCAAGCAAAGAGACTTGCAAAAAAATATCCTTCGCTAAAACAAGACTTGTCAGACTTAATATTGGAACTTGCAGAAAAACCCAATATAGGTAAACCGCTGGGAAATAATTTTTATAAAGTCCGGTTGGCAATAAATTCAAAGGGAAAGGGTAAATCTGGCGGAGCAAGGGTCATCACATATATCCAAATAGTCGACTCAACTATCTTTCTTACCTCAATATATGACAAGTCGGAAAAGAGTAGTATTACCAGCAAAGAACTGGATCAAATTTTTAAATTGTTAAATTAAGCGTCTACTTTTTCAATCACTTAATTGTAGACGCTTAAAGTATTAACGGCACTACTCGACCGCCTTAATTTCAACAATCACACTCGTTCTTCTGGCATTTACAGTGGGGTTAAAACCGACAGTCATCAAATATTCTCCTGAATAAATCTGTTCTTCATTCAACGAAGTTTTGGTTTCAGGATATAAATTTAGCTCCTTCACTTTATATTTTTTCGCCGGATCCAGGCCTTGCAATCTAAATGGAGTGTCAGAACCAGCGCCATAACGGTTACTTACCAGGTAAGAGAAAAGAATTGCCCTATCCTTCTTTTTTGTGTTAAACATCAATGCAGAATACTCATTTTTCTTTGGATCAACCAAACGGTATAAGTCGCCATGCCAGACAACATCTTTAATGGCATTATAAGTGGCAACCGACTGCTGACTGAATTTTAGGTCTTTCTCATTCAAATGGCTTACCACAATATCATAACCCAATTTTCCCATCATGGCCACGTCCGTGCGAAATTTTAACGGCTGTTTCCCCCAATCCGTAACATGAGCACTTTGCGTGAGAGCAGGGAAAAAATAAGAATATTCCCATTGCATGAAAATTCTTTCCATTGGATCGGTATTATCACTTGGCCAGAATTCTGTAAAATATTTAAGCGCTTCATAATCGACGCGACCGCCGCCGCCGGAGCATAACATCATTGGGATTTTGGGATATTTAGCCCGCATTTTTTCCAAAACTTTGTAGAGCCCTTTCACATAATCAACATAAAGCTGAGATTGTTTTTGTTTGCTTTTTTCAAGGTAAGCGGAGTAAGCATTATAGGTGATCGCATTACAGTCCCATTTTATATAAGCAATATCCGGGTTTTCTGTAAAAAGTTTATCAAGAACGCCGTAAACAAAATCCTGAACTTCGGGGTTGGAAAGATCCAGCGGCAGCTGGTTTCGCATGTAATGCTCCGGTCTTTGCGGCTGTTTGATCACCCAATCCGGATGTTTTTCGTATAACTCACTCTTAGGATTGACCATTTCCGGCTCAACCCAAATCCCGAATTTTATTCCGGTTTTTTGCGCCTCTTTCACCAAATAACCAATTCCATGAGGAAGTTTTTTGACGTTTTCCTGCCAGTCGCCTAAGCCGGTTTTGTCGTTGTTGCGTGGATATTTGTTAGCAAACCAGCCATCATCCAATAAAAACAGATCAACACCCAGTTTTTTTCCATCTTTGAAAAGTTCTGAAATCTTTTCTTCGTTAAAATCAAAATATGTGGCTTCCCAGTTGTTTAGCAGTGTCAATCTTGAACCTTCGCCATCCAGAATTCTATATTTTCTAGCCCAGTTATGCAGATTTCTGCTCGCTTCACCTTTTCCATTTTCTGAAAAAGTATAAATGAAAGACGGCGTTTTAAATTCTTGTTTTGAAGTCAGCGGATATTCGGACGCGAAAGAATTTATTCCTGCGATAAGGCGGAGGTTATGGTGCGAGTCCACTTCGAAATCCATCCGGAAATTCCCCGACCAGGCTAGTGTACCCAGCAACACTTTTCCTTCGGTTTCCGTAGCAGGTTTGTCGAATGATAAGGAGAAACTTGGCGGCTGAAACAGGTTCGCGCGTGTCCCTAGTTTTGAATCAAGCACACGGATTCCGGCAGTTAGCAATTCTTCTTCCGGGTTCATTTCTTTCGCCCAGCTTCCGTTGTAATGTGTCAGATAATAATCTTTGGCAACAAAATACAGATTTGCAGAAGCATATTTTTGAAGTAGTACCGGGTTCTTTTCCTGGCTTTTAATGACACTCCACTGCTCGACTACGTTTTCAGAGGCGTAAATTTTGTAAAATAACGTTACCTCAACAGGATAGACCGGATCTTTTAAAACGATGCTGGTAACGCTGACATTGCTGTCCTGCTTTGTCGTAGTATGACTTACGTAAACCAAATCCAGAGACCTGTTCCCATCTCCGTGCGTTAGCTGCAAAGCAGGTTCCGACACACTCCAACTTCCAGATGGTGTATATGCTGAATTGTAAATACCGGCATTCTCATCACGTTGACGGCTTTGCAATGGGATGGCTTTATATTCAGAAGACTGACTCAGTTTTTTACCGAAATAGATTATTTCCAGATGATTTTCATAATCAGTTTGAAGTATGAGTGCATTCTGGTTTGTTTCTATTGGGATAATTACCGGTGCGATTTGAGCAAAAGCTCCGATTCCTGAGATTGAGAAAAGCAGGCAGAGGAAAATATTTTTAAACACAATTTTTGAAGATTAGTAATGGAAACACATGAAAAAATAAAAGGATCAATAACCGCTTTCATACTGAGCGATATTGATCCTTTTCAATGTTTTATATTTAATCTAGCTGTAAACCCTTCTCAGTTTTACATTTTCAACCGGGCGAATGATCAGCGGTACTTTTTCTATTTTAACAGAACTACTGTCAAGACCGAACCATTTATCTTCCGGCGTGGTAAAATCTTTCACGAAGAAATACGCTTTCATAATCATTTGCTCGAAAAAAGGCAGATCATTTTCGAAAGAAAGAAAGCGTTCAAGTACTACGAAACGGAAATCACCCGTCACATTCTGGCGGCTTAATGATTCGTATCGACTGGTTATATCCACTTCTTTATTCATTACCATATCTTCAACCACTTTTCGGAAAAAGAGGTTAATGCGCTGTTCCACGCGGAATCCAAGTTTGAAATTTACCTTGATCACCGTTTCATCGTCGTCAATGGTGTTCACCTTGTATTCCATTGTGTACGGATCATCAGTAGTATCCACGTGTATAAACCAGTAAATATCAGCACGTTTTGGCCGTTTCTGAAAGATCGAATAAATTACTTTCGTCTCAATCTCTGAAACACGTGAAGCATTGGTCATGAAAACCAGATGAGTCGTGTATTTTGGAATACTAATATCCCGGCTCAACTCGCGCAATGCCGGCAGGTATGATGCCAGTTTTGTGTATTCTGTCAAACGTAATTTGATATAAAAAGCTCTTAACCAAACGGTCATTAACCCTGCGACCAAAACCCCAATCATAATCGTAAACCAGCCACCGTGTGTAAATTTCAAAAGATTGGCGCCCAGGAAAAGTCCTTCTATTGACAAGTACAGAAGCATGAATCCTATAACAATCCAGAGATTTACCCTTTTAAGATAAAGGTAATAAGAGAAAAGAATTGTTGTCATGATCATGGTCAGTGTGATCGCCAAACCATAGGCAGCTTCCATGTGTGAGGATTCTTTGAAATAAAACACAACCACCATACAGCCAAGCCATAACAGCCAGTTTACGCTTGGAACGTACAGCTGTCCCTTTTGATCACTTGGATAAACCAACCTTACTTTTGGCCAGAAATTCAAACGGATTGCTTCAGAAATTAGGGTAAAAGATCCTGATATCAACGCCTGGCTGGCAATAATGGCGGCCGATGTGGCGATGGTAATCCCTGGTAAAAGCCACCAATCAGGCATTACCTCATAAAATGGTTTACGATCCTGAAGCATATTACCGATTTCAGAAAGTAACCAGGCACCTTGTCCAAAATAATTCAGAACAAGACAGATTTTCACAAAGATCCAGCTGATGCGGATATTTGCGCGACCGCAGTGTCCAAGATCTGTATAAAGTGCTTCTGCTCCCGTAGTACAAAGAAAAACGGCTCCCAGCATCCAGAATCCACCCGGATGTTTGGTTAGCAGTTCGTATCCATAGACAGGATTTAATGCTTTGAAAATTTCCGGATGCTCCAAAATCTGGTATAATCCAAGAACACCTAGCATCGAAAACCAGGTAATCATAATCGGCCCGAAAGCACGTCCAACTATTTTTGTACCGAAGGCCTGGATCAGGAAAATCAGTGTCAGGATCGCGATAACGATCGGGATTGTCTGGATATTTGGATAAAGTATCCGAAGGCCTTCAACAGCTGACGAAACTGAAATGGGCGGAGTAATAATTCCATCCGCGAGCAGCGTACTTCCACCAATAATGGCCGGAACTGTGAGCCAGCGTGCGTGTTTTCTCACCAAAGCATAAAGTGCAAATATTCCGCCTTCACCCCGGTTATCAGCTCTCAGGATTAAAATCACATATTTTACAGTCGTTTGTAGTGTTAATGTCCAAACGATACAGGAGAGTGAACCGTAGACGATTTCTTCGGTAATTACCTCTTTGCCAATGATTGCCTGCATTACATAAAGCGGCGATGTACCTATGTCTCCATAAATAATTCCGAACGCAATAAGAATACCGGCAGCAGAGATTTTGTCAAAATTGTGTTTGGATTCCATTCATTTCTTTTCTTAAAATCGGCGAAAGTTAGGAAACCGCAGGCAAAGTAGGTACTTGTATACTGAAAATTTAATTTATGATTAGTTACCTATGCTTAAAAAAGTGTTCTGATTAGCAGGTAACCGTTTAATAATATGATAATTAGCGTTACAATCCAGCTGATTATGGTGACTGCTTTTGAATTAGCAAAATTTCCCATAATGGATTTGTTTGCAGTAAAAAACACAAGTGGGACAACCGCGAAACTTAATTGAAGCGACAAAATAACCTGGCTGAAAACCAGTAGTTCTGCCGTTCCTTTTTCACCATAAAGTGTAGCTACGATCAATGCAGGGACAATCGCAATTCCTCGGGTAATCATCCTCCGAAGCCAAGGTTTCAAACGAATATTCAAAAATCCTTCCATAACAATTTGCCCGGCGAGCGTCCCTGTTAGTGTTGAACTTTGGCCTGAAGCAAGTAATGCCAAGGCAAAGAAAACACCGGCCAGACTTACACCAAGTACAGGATCTAGCAAATGGTAAGCATCTGTAATATCGGCAACTTCCCGATGTCCGTTATTATGAAAGGCAGCAGCAGCAAGAATTAAAATTGATGCATTGATAAAAAATGCCAGTCCAAGAGAAAGAGTTGAATCAATGGTAGCAAATTTTATGGCACTGCGTTTTCCAGCATCGTCACGTTTGAAATTACGGGTTTGCACAATACTGGAATGAAGGTAAAGGTTATGCGGCATTACCGTTGCGCCAAGAATCCCGATGGCGATGTATAACATGCCCGGGTTAGTAACGATTTCCATTTTTGGTAACAATCCGCCAACAATGCCTGCAACCGAAGGCTGGGAAACGATCATTTCATACATGAAACTTACCAAAATAACGCCCATTAATCCTCCGACAATACTCTCAATAATGCGGAAACCCCTTTTTTGAAAGTATAGAACAAGTAAGACATCAAGTGCGGTTAATAAAATCCCGACCGGCAAAGGCAACCCGAACAATAAATTTAATGCAATGGCTGACCCAATTACTTCCGCAAGGTCGGTAGCTGCGATGGCGATTTCCGAAAGGAACCACAATACCATAGACACGGGTTTTGAATAATAATCCCGGCAGGCTTGTGCGAGATCCCGACCGGCTGCAATGCCCAGTTTTAGCGACAAATGCTGTAACAACATCGCAAACAAATTGGAAATCAAAATGACGGTAAGTAAGGTGTAACCAAAACGGGAGCCGCCTTCAATATCCGTCGCCCAGTTGCCCGGATCGATATATCCAACCGCAACCATAAGCCCGGGACCAGTAAAAGCCAATAACTTTTTCCAGAAACCTGCGTCCTCTGGCACGTTTATAGAAGAGTGGACTTCCGATAAAGAAGCAAGTTTATCGGTATCGTCCGTTATATTTTTAAGCAAGGAATCTTTCGCAATTAGATTGTCAAACATTTTTCGAATGTCTAAAATAAACAATTTGGTTTATTGAAAACAAAGATATTGAAAACTTTAAATAATTTTTAGATCAATCTAAATTTTTTTAAATCCGATTAGTAAATTGTACTTTTGCTGATATATTGAGGTTTTGGAATAAATTGATGATGCAGAACTCCTTCACAGAAGAAAATTATTTGAAGATTATTCATGCTCTTTCAGGGCGTGAGGGGCTGGAAGTGAGCACAAACGCTTTGGCTGAAAGCACTTCTACGCGTGCTGCATCCGTGACTGATATGTTGCGGAAGCTGGCTGAGAAAGGATTGATACATTATAAAAAGTATCAGGGTGTGAGATTGACGGAAGCCGGCGAGAAAGTGGCTATCAATGTGATAAGAAAACACAGATTGTGGGAAGTTTTTCTTGTTGAAAAACTGGGGTTTGGCTGGGATGAAGTGCATGATATCGCCGAAGAGCTTGAACATATTCCTTCCGATCATTTGGTGGAACGTTTGGACGCATTCTTAGGTCATCCGCGTTTCGATCCGCATGGTGACCCGATTCCGGATGCGAAAGGGAATTTAACAGAACCTGATTATCTGGTTTTGACTGACGTCCAGATTGGAGAGAAAGTGCGAATGATGGGCGTACTCGATCATGCTCCTTCGTTTCTTCAGCATTTGGACCGGGCCGGAATTACGCTGGGTTCGGTAATAGAAATAACAGAAATTAACGAATATGATAAGTCTGCATCTGTACAGATTAATGAAAACCATACGTTGTTTATAAGTCTTGAGGTTTCCAAAAATTTATTAGTACAACGCCGATGAGACTTGCCAAGCCATGAGATTGAAAATATTAGATCGTTACCTGATCAAGAATTTCCTGATTACTTATTTTTTCGTTGCTTTTGTGATCGTGCTGATCATTTGTATGATCGACTATACCGAAAAGGTTGACGATTTTCTTGAAAAAAAGGCGCCTTTAAACGAAATTCTGGTTGATTACTATCTCAATCTGATACCTTACTGGATAAATTATATCAGCCCGCTGATGGTATTTATCGCAACCGTTTTCTTCACTTCGCGGATTGCAGCAAGGACTGAAATTGTAGCAATGCTGAGCAGCGGTATAAGTTTCGGAAGAATTCTTCTCCCGTACCTTGTCGGTGCGACGATCCTCGGTTGTGTTACTTTTGTTCAGGTTGGATGGATTTTACCCAAGGCGAATAAGATCAGAAACACTTTCGAAAAAACGTATGTGAAAGCTGAATTCACGTTTGGAGGCCGTAACGTGCATATTACCATTGCACCTGATGTTTACGCATATCTGGAAAGTTATAACAACGCCACGAAGACAGGGAATAAATTCACCATGGAAACAATCAAGGGTAATCAGCTTATCCAGAAACTTTCCGCAGATAAGATTGTTTGGCAACCCAAAAAGCAAAAGTGGGCGTTGCAGAATATTCAGGTACGCACAATTGACAGTTTGAGTGAAAAACTGAGTTACCCAAAAGATATTGATACTACAATCAATCTTTTTCCAAAGGATTTTGAAAGTAATTATAACCTTTACGAAACGTTCACGCTTCCGGAACTTAACACCTATATTGACCTCCTGAAAAGCCGTGGCGCCGATGGTTTGGAAGTTTACATGATCGAAAAATATGTACGTTTCACGCAGCCTTTCGCCATTTTAATCCTTACTTCTATCGGTGTAATCGTTTCAGCAAGAAAAAGCAGACGCGGTGTCGGATGGCAAATTGCCCTTGGGTTTATGCTTGCCTTTATATATATCCTGTTTTTTCTTTTGTCAAAAGGAGTCGCAGAGGCGGGGACGGTTAGTACGCTGTTTGCGGTATGGTTGCCCAATATGGTTTTCTCTTTTATCGGGTTACTGCTTTACAAAACATTGCCGCGCTAACGTATCCCAATTGTAAATTTTGGCCGTGGAATCCAGAAAGAATTCTCAAAAATGGCCGGAAACTATTTAATTAACATATTACGACTAATTTTGTCGCGTCAACAAAACACTTAACATGAATCCATCTCGTCTGCTTTTAGTAGTACCATGTTACAACGAGGAAGCGATTTTGAATCTTACCTATTCAACGCTGAAAACCTATTATGCTGGTATTAAAAAACGGGGACTTATTGCTGCGGATAGCAAAATCTGTTTTGTAAATGATGGCAGCCGGGATAAAACCTGGGATATTATTGAAGATTTATGCCAGCAGGACGACACGATTATCGGCGTAAAATTGTCGAGAAATTTCGGCCACCAAAGTGCGATTATGGCTGGCCTTGAAAAACATATAGATAATTTTGATTGCTTCATTACAATTGATGCGGATTTGCAGGATGATATCAATGCAATAACTTCCATGATCGAAAAACACCGCGAAGGAGCCATGGTCGTTTATGGAGTGCGCGGCGACAGAAGTTCAGATAGTTGGTTTAAGCGGTTTTCAGCCGAAGGTTTTTATGTATTGATGCAGAAAATGGGTGTTCCGGTAGTTTTCAATCATGCAGATTTCCGTCTGATGGACCGCCGCGTTCTTCAGGAACTTGGCAATTTTAAGGAGATTAATATGTTTCTGCGGGGCATTGTTCCACTTGTCGGTTTCCGGAACGATAAGGTGATTTACAATCGTCTGGAACGTGTGGCCGGCGAAACTAAATATCCATTAAATAAAATGCTGCTTTTCGCCTGGAATGGGATTACTTCTTTCTCAACTTTCCCGATGCGACTAGTGCTTTATTTTGGCTTTTTCAATTTCATGGTCGCGATGGTGATCGTGGCTTACATATTTTTTTCATTTTTAATTGGACATACCGTTCCGGGTTGGACGTCAACGATGCTTCCGCTTACTTTTTTCAGTGGATCCAATATGATGGCGCTGGGACTGATCGGCGAGTATATCGGTAAAATTTACGAAGAGGTAAAGGGCCGTCCACGTTACATTATTGAAAAAACAGTTAATGAATAGATTTTATAAGAAATACCGCACCGTTGGCAATTCTATAAACATGCTGCTTTTATTAAGCGTGCTCTTGCCTTTGCTTGCACTTTCCTATTTCAACCATCCTTCGCCGGCCGACGATTATTGTTATATTGATACGGTCTTCAAGTATAGCTGGCTGGAAGCTATGAATTTTTACTATTCAGGTTGGACGGGACGCTATTTTGGAATTTTTCTCAACCATTCCAATCCACTTTTATTTCATTCCATTATTGGCTTTAAGGTATTGCCGGTTATATTATTTGCCGGTTTAATTTTTGCATTGTATAATTTATTCAGGCATCTCACACCCACACTTTCCCGCGCCGCCCACCTCGGATTTGCAGGGATCGTCTTTTTTCTTTACATCTTGAAAATGGCGAGTATTGTGGAAGGTTTCTACTGGATGGCATCGTTCGTAACTTACACGGTTCCCAACATCATGACGCTTTTGTGGGTTTCCGTAGTTTTAGACTGGTATCGTCAAGATACGAAAAAAACGCTGCTCGCTGTTTTAGCAAATTTTTTCGTGTTTGCCGTTATCGGATGCAGTGAAACCAACCTGCTCATCATGATTGTGCTGATAGCTGCATTATGCTTTTACCGACTTGTTTTCCATAGGAAGATTGACGGTTTGATGATCAGTATGCTCGTCGTGGCTGCAATATCCTGTTATTTCTTTTTTATGGCGCCCGGCAATCAGGCGCGTCTGGACGGAAATCCGTTAAGCCGGAATTTTACATTTTCGCTGATCTCATCGTTCAAATATCTCGCCGTTTCAAGTTTTAGCTGGATTTTTAAAACGCCACTTCTGATTTTTTCACTGGCCTGGTTAATTGTACTTTCCAAAATATCTGTCGGCGCAAGGAAATATTTTTCAATGCCCGTCTGGTTTGCTGTTTTACTTTATATCGGTGTATTGTCAGCCCAGATTTTTCCATCTTATTATGGAATCGGAATTGATCCTTCGGCCCGGGCAATTAACTGTGTTTATCTTTTTTTTCTGATAGGCTGGTTTTATGTGGTAGGAGTGATTTTTCATTATTGCAACAGAAAATACTCGGGTCAGTTTCCGCTGTCATTTCTTCGATATGGTGTTTTGTATTCGCTGTTAGTCGTATCTATTGCGTTTTCTTTCTTCCGAAGTGCCAATGTGAAAATGATCTATACCGATCTACTGAAAGGAAAGGCTGCTGCATTTAGCAGGGAGACGGAGGAACGGTATGCGCTGATCAAGAATTCAAAAGACGCCATCGTGTATTTGCCACCGATAAAAACACGTCCATTATCACTTTATTTTGACGATATTCAGGAAAACAAGCAGTTTTTGTGGAATAAATGTATGGCGGGATATTTTGGAAAAGAAGCTATAATTATGGTTGATAAACATGAATAATAGTCTCGAAAAAGAAATTCCGCTTCCGGTTCGATATCTTCTCGGTTTATTGCCGTTGGGTGTTATTGTGATATTTTATTATCTCTGCATCCGGTACAGTATCAATATTCCCTGGTTTGATGATATAGAAAACATTCCTTATTTCCTTGTCAACTGGATCGAGGCGCCTTCGCTGATCGAAAAATGGCAGACAATTATTTTTCCAAATAACGAACATCGAGTACTTGCAGCCCGTCTGATTGTTTTAGGACAATATCTGGTCACCAATAAACTGAATTTTAAAAATCTTGCATTTTGCGGAAATCTAAGTGTTCTCGTTTTGTTCGGATTCATCACGTACAGTTATCTGCGGCAAAGCGGAAAATGGTTTCTGGCAGTTCCAATCGCTTTTTTTATTTTCAACTTCCAATCCTACGCAGGTACCTTCATGACAATCATGTCATTGCAGTACCAAATGGTAATTTTGCTTTCCGTTGCGAGTTTATATTTTCTTGCTAAAAGAAGGACGTGGCCATTTTTTCTTGCTATTTTCCTGGCTTATGTCGATACGTTCAGTATGGGAAACGGGATGATGGTATGGCCATCGGGTTTGGTACTTTTATTGTTCCAGGCACGTTGGCGTGACACTTTTATATGGTCAGTTTCCGGTGTGGCTGCTATTTATCTGTATTTCCATGGTTATGATTTTGTTCAGGGAAATGATAAGGCTTTCGATTATATTCTTCAATATCCTTTCCGCACATTCATTGCGTTTTTCACCATGCTCGGCGGAGATTTTGATGTAATTGCCAATGCTGGTTTTTCAAAAAGAATGATCATCCCGACGCTGGCTGGATTTGGTTTATTTACGGTTTTTGTAATCTGGCTCATCGGGATATTGTCCACTTCGCCGTTCTGGGGAAGGTGGATTCCTGAAAATCTCGCGAAACGGTTTAATAACTTACCAAAACTGCAAAACGATAACAACCGCTGGAATGCTTTCTGGCTGGGAACTTTGGTATATGTCCTGATCAGCATGATTCTCGTAGTTGTTTTTCGGACACGTTTTGATCCACATATCATTTTATGGAGCACTTACAAAATGTATCCGGCCGTAATGACCTCGGTAATTTATATTTTGGTTATTCAGTCTTTTACAGGCAGAATAAAACTTCTCGCTTTCGGTTCCTCCCTGGTTGTTTCGATAATTGTCTGGGCTTCAACGCTTTTTAATTATATTCCGATTGTTGAAGAAACTGCTGTGGCAAGAACTGCTTTTGCATTTAATCAAAAAAGAAATGGAATCGGACTGGGAGCTACGAAGAATAATCCTTTTGAAACGATGCTTGCGACGACTTTGCTGAAAGTTGATAAAATGAGAATTTATTCGCTCCCAAAGCCATTGATCCATGCCGATGAAGATAAATTAACGCTGAAAGATTCTGCTTTAACTGCTTCGACCAAGGTTACAGTAAATGAACTGTCTCCCGACGTTTTGAGCATAACGCAGGAAAAATCAGCCGCTGCCGGCGAAAGAAATTATGCAATTCTGGAATCAAAAGATAATCTGTATCTCTTTTCATTTCCATTGAACAACTCCGGAGCGATTGGCCCGAAAGGAACAATCCGGGCCGGAGAATATGAGGTCGGTGTCTGGACCGTATCGAAAGAAGGTACGAAGATTTTTAAAACCGATCAGAAAGTAATTATTCAATAACACTATGCGCGTTCGTTACTGATGCTTTTTAATTCTATACAGTTTCTTGTCTTTTTTATTGTCGTCACGCTGGCTTATTTCAGCCTTTCCTGGCGTGGGCGATGGATTCTTCTGCTTGCAGCGAGCTGTTATTTTTACATGGTTTTCAAACCGGTCTTTATTCTGATCCTGTTTGGAACCATTGTGATCGATTATTATGCCGGAATCTGGATTGCGCAGACACAGGACCAGAAAAGAAAAAAGCTGTTACTGATCATCAGTCTCATTTCAAACGTTGGGATTCTGTGCTTTTTTAAATATTACAATTTCCTCGAAGATTCTGTAAACCAAGTCCTGCAAAGTATAGGTTTCAGGCCAATGGTTCCACATTTGGAAAGGGTTATCCCTCAGCCCATATTGGTGTGGATGGTCGATAAGGCTAATCATATTTTGTTGCCGATCGGATTGTCGTTTCATACTTTTCAGGCGATGAGTTATACCATCGAAGTCTATCGTGGAAATCAGAAACCGGAGAGGCATTTCGGGATTTACGCGCTGTATGTCATGTTTTATCCGCAGCTTGTTGCAGGTCCTATCGAACGTCCGCAAAATATGCTTTTCCAGTTTCATTCTTATTTCAAGTATGATTTTGAAAATGTGAAATCCGGATTGATGCAAATGGCTTTTGGTTTTTTTAAGAAAATCGTCATTTCTGACCGTTTGTCGCAAGTTGTTGATCATGCCTACCTAGTGCCCTCGGAACAGAACGGATTGACGTTGGTTACGGCCATGGTTTTTTATTCTTTTCAGATTTACTGCGATTTTTCCGGTTATTCAGATATCGCGATAGGAGCAGCGCGTGTCATGGGTTTTACTTTGATGGATAATTTCCGTTCACCGTATGAGTCAAAATCTGTGGCTGAATTCTGGGGCAGATGGCATATTTCATTGTCAACCTGGTTTCGGGATTACCTCTATATTCCTCTGGGTGGTAACCGCAAAGGAGAACTGAAAAGATATCGAAACCAGTTTATTGTTTTTCTGGTCAGCGGTTTGTGGCATGGGGCGTCTTGGCAGTTTGTAATTTGGGGCGGTCTGCATGGTTCTTACCAGGTTACAGCAGCGCTGCGGGATAAGTGGTTGAAAAAAGCAGGGATTGTAATTCCTGATAATGCCATAATTCGACTGTTTAATATTCTGGCCACTTTCAGCCTTGTAACCTTGGCCTGGGTATTTTTCAGAAATAATATTACTAAGTCGGTAACGATTCTGAAAAAACTGCCAACTATATCGCTGAGCGATAAAATAAACACGCCGCTGAATCAAGTCGAAATGTGGTTTTGCGTTTTTCTGATCGCTTTTTTATTGATTAAGGAACGTTATTACCAAAACATTCCAACAAAAAATACAGCTGCCTTTTTTGTTCTTTTTATCACCATTGCATTCGCGACATACTTTTTGGGTGTATTTATAACCAATCAGTTTATCTACTTCCAGTTCTGATTCCGGTGATTAAAATGTTTTATTTCCAAAATTAACTTTGGATATAAAACTTGTCGTAAATCAGTTCTGCCATCCTGACAGAAAAATCTGCAAGCACTATTTTTTTAGATATTCTATTACAAAATCAACCATAACGTCGCATCGCGACAGCTTTATATATGTACGAAGTTACATCTGACAACAGATTAAGAAAACTGATTATTGTAGGAGACCGGGTTCTTATCAAACCAAAAAGTCCTACCGATCGAACAAACAGCGGTTTATACCTGCCGCCGACAGTTACTGAAAAAGAACAGGTTCAAAGTGGCTATGTTATCAAAGTTGGTCCTGGTTATCCAATTCCTTCCGCTTCGGAAGATGAGCCATGGAAAGAATCAGAAGAAAAGCTGAAATATATGCCTTTGCAGGCCAAAGAAGGAGATATTGCCATCTATCTGCAACGCAATGCGATTGATCTTGAATATGATGGAGAAAAATATGTCATCGTGCCGCAGGCTTCTATTCTGATGCTTGACCGTTCCGAAGATTTGTTTGAATAATAATTTCCGCCTGCTGAAATAAACCTTAAATTTAAGGATGATTATAGTATTCATTCAAAAACAAACTATTGTATGAAGTATAAGTTTTTAGGAAATACCGGCGTCCTCGTTTCAGAGCTTTGCTTTGGGACAATGACTTTCGGTGGAGATGGATACTGGGAGGCAATCGGAAAGCTTCAGCAGGAAGAAGGAAATGCTTTGGTAAAGACGGCTTTTGACAGCGGCATAAATTTCTTTGATACAGCAAATGTTTATTCGTATGGTAAATCGGAAGAGATACTCGGGAAAGCATTTAAAGATTTGGGTATAAGCAGGAGTGAGGTCGTTGTGGCTACAAAAGCGAGAGGTAGAATGGCTCCTGGTGCAAATCAGATCGGTCTTTCGAGATTGCATATTATGGATTCGGTTGAGGATAGTTTGCGCAGGTTGGGAACGGACCATATCGATTTATTTTATATCCACGGCGTGGACGCTCACACTTCGCTTGAAGAAACCATGCGTGGTTTGGAAGACATTGTGCGTTCAGGAAAAGTCCGGTATCTGGGTGTAAGCAATCACGCAGCCTGGCAGATTATGAAAGCGAATGGAATTGCTGAGAAAAATGGCTGGACGAAATTTGTTGCCTGTCAGCATTATTATTCAATCGCCGGGCGCGATCTGGAACGCGAATTAATCCCCATGATGGAAGACCAGAATCTTGCATTAATGCCATGGAGCCCCTTGGCGGGAGGATTTCTTTCTGGAAAATATACACGGAATAACGAAACTTCTGGTGATAATCGCAGAGACAATTTTGATTTCCCACCCATTGATAAGGAAAAAGCTTACGATATCATCGAAGTAATTCAGCCCATTGCAGAAGCGCACGGCGTGTCTGTTGCGCAAATTGCATTGGCTTGGTTGCTGAATCAGAAAAGTGTGACGAGTGTGATCATTGGAGCTAAAAAGCCAGAGCAATTAAAGGATAATATTGCTGCAACATCAGTCTCCTTATCGCAATCCGATCTTGCGCAGCTTTATGAGATCAGTTTGTTGAATACGGAATATCCGCAATGGATGTTTGAGCGTCAGGGAAGAGACAGAGTTCCGCAATAAATAATAGAATTATGAAAAGTGAAAGCAGCTGGCAATCTGGCTGCTTTCACTTTTTTATCACCACCAAATCCATCAATAATGATTTATTTTTTATGGTCGCTCCTGAATTTGGGAGCACTTATCTGGTTCCTTTTTATATCGTTCAGCGTTTTAAAGACCGTCCGTGAAAATATGGGAATCCTATCAGCGGTGATTTTTATAGTTTGCTGTTTGTCGTTTATTAAGTTCTCAGTGTCGAATAAGCAATCTGAAATGGCAAAAGATCCTGAGGCAAAGGATCAGGTGATCGTAATGCAAAACTTAAAAAATGAGATGTTTTTTAATCTGGATCTGCTGTATGATAATAGCAATGATACTTTGAAAACGGATGGCTCGTACGGCACAACAATAAAATCAGGTTTTGTGATCGGACACGAATGGTTTCCGACACGTACAAAAGTTTTTCTTAAAGATGGATCCAAACACTTCGAGGCTGATGGAATACACGAATGGAGATTTTTAGGACTTACCTTACACAGTGCACCCGAAACCTACACGGGAACGATTGATATCAAATAATTTCTTCTGCACGGAATTGGTCGCGGAACCGAGTACCTTTGTGTTATGTCAAATCAAGAAAATTTAGAAGCCACGCTTTCGGCCTTAGGAATTGCTGCGTTGAATGAAATGCAGCTGGAAGCAAACACCGCCATTCAGGAGAACACGGAAATATTGTTATTATCACCAACAGGTTCAGGCAAAACACTTGCGTTTTTGTTGCCTTTACTATCGATTTTTCAAAAAGATGTAGAGGAAGTACAGGCCATCATCATTGTCCCGACACGTGAATTAGCTTTGCAAATTGAAACGGTCTGGAGGAAAATGTCAACAGGGTGGAAGGTAACATGCTGTTATGGCGGGCACGATATGCAAACGGAGATCAGAAGTTTGAGTGAAGCTCCGGCGCTGATCGTCGGCACGCCTGGCCGACTTATGGATCACATTTTCCGCAAGACTTTTACAACCAGAAAAATTGCCACGCTTATTCTTGACGAATTTGATAAGTCGCTTGAGCTGGGTTTTCAGGACGAGATGACCGAGATCATGGGTAACCTGCGAGGTCTCAAAAAGACGATTCTTGTTTCCGCCACTGCCGGGACAAAAGTGCCGGCTTTCACCCGTGTAAAAAATCCTGTCGAGCTGGATTATATAGAAGATAAAAAGCAAAATAGCAGATTATCGGTTAAACTTGTTTTATCAGAAAAAAAGGACAAAACCGAGAAACTGGTTCAACTTCTGAGTTTTCTGGGTTCGGAATCCACGTTGATTTTCTGTAACCAAAGAGAAAGTGTTGAGAAAATAAGCGCAATCCTGAAAGAGGAAGGTATTGACTGCGCATACTTCCATGGCAAGCTGGAACAGGAACAAAGAGAACGCACACTAATTCGGTTTAGGAATGGTTCTGTCTTGTATCTTGCTGCGACGGATTTGGCTGCCAGAGGTCTTGATATACCTGATATGAAGCATGTTATACATTTTGAACTGCCTATGCGCGGTGATGAGTTTACACATCGCAATGGCCGGACAGCCCGGATGTTATCAGAAGGAACAGCCTATATTTTGTTAAACGCTGACGAGGTTTTGCCAAATTATATCGAGCGAAAACCACCTGTTCTTGATCTTCCTGCTAAATTATCTTTGCCAGCTCCATCGGATTGGACGACGATTTATATCAGTGGAGGTAAAAAGAATAAATTAAACAAAATGGATATTGTTGGTTTTCTTTTGCAAAAAGGGAAACTAGAAAAACAGGATCTTGGTCTAATTGAAGTAAAGGATAATATTTCTTTTGCAGCTGTGAGAAAAACTCAGGTCAAGTCGATGCTTGGACTTATTTCGGACGAAAAAATGAAAGGAAAGAAATTTAAGATTGAGGTTGCGAGATAAAATATAGCAATTATAAAAAAAGCGGCTAATATCCATTCGAGGATGTTAGCCGCTTTTTCGAGTAAATAAATCTGAATTTATCATAGAGATAATAACCAGAGATACCAATGCACAAAAAAAGCCTGCTACTCGGTAACAGGCTTTCCAAATGATATTATGATTAAACTTAGATAACTTTAACGTTAACCGCGTTTAGACCTTTTTTGCCATTTTCTACTTCGTAAGACACTTTGTCATTTTCACGGATATCGTCTTGAAGACCTGAAACGTGAACGAAAATGTCTTGGTCTCCATTAGATGGAGAAATGAAACCAAATCCTTTGGAATCATTGAAAAATTTTACTGTACCTTCTGCCATTAGTATTGTTCTTATATATTTTGAAGACCAAATATACGAACGTCTTTTGGATATGCAAGAATAATGGTGCTAATAATTTAGAAAAATTAAGGACTAATTATCTTGCAAAGAATTTGGTAAGGTGCCAAAACAGTCTCCAAACACAAATAAAGCTCGGTTTTACATAGATTTTTGACAGAAAATATTTTTTCAGTTCTGTAAACATTTCTTCTGTTTCTTTGTTTTCTTTTTGAGTTATCCATCACATGCATGCCCGTTTTAAACAGTAATTCTTACAGTCCTCCGTTTTGGCTTCCCAATGGCCATTTACAAACCATATATCCTGCGCTGTTCAGAATTATAAATGAAGTAAAGTATCAACGTGAACGTATAATAACACCAGATGATGATTTTATTGATCTCGATTGGTCCTTGTCAGACGCAGCTATATATAATAAGGAAGAGAAAAATAAATTGGTAATTCTCTCCCATGGATTGGAGGGTGATACGTCTCGACAGTATATATTGGGAATGGTACGTTTGTTAAATGCGGAAGGGTATGATTGTCTTGCCTGGAATTTTCGCAGTTGCAGTGGTGAAATGAATCAGACGTCAAGATTTTATCACAGTGGCGCTACGGAAGATCTGGATATGGTTGTGCAGCGGGCAATTCGTAAAGGATATAATAATATTCAGCTTGTCGGGTTTAGTCTTGGTGGAAATCTTACGCTGAAATATTTGGGCGAGCAGGGAAATGATATAAATGAAAAAATAAAAAAATCAGTCGTTTTTAGTGTTCCGATGAATTTGAAGGCATGCAGTCTTGCAATAATTAAATCTGAAAACAGAATTTATCAGTCACGGTTTCTTAAAACTTTAAAGCCAAAAGTTGATCTAAAAGCAGTCACTTTTCCAAAAGAGATCAACCCGGCTGATTTCAAATTTGTCAATACCTTATATGATTTCGACCATATATTTACGGCACCGCTGCATGGATTTAATAGTGCTGACCACTATTATGAATCGTGCAGTTCGATGTTTTTTGTGAAGGACATTGCGATTCCTACATTAATCGTAAATGCAGCAAATGATCCGATCGTACCGATTGACAGTCTGCCGGTTGATGTTATTGACAAACTTGATAATGTATTGTTGGAGATAACTTCTTCGGGCGGGCATTGCGGTTTTCGGCCAGCAAAACTTTCCAATGGTATTTACTGGTCAGAATCCAGAGCTCTGGAATTTCTTAGTTTCAAATAGATGTAAATGAATAAATTATGTTAATTCAGCGTTCCTGAAAATACCGATTTTTAACATTGACATAAGGTTTTTATTCCGACCTTTGCCGCGAATTTTAATTGATGATTTTCGGTTTAATAGATCAAACACACATAAAAAAAATATTAAAAAGCGTCAGATGAACATTTTTTTAGGGTCATAGAAAACAGATTCGTAATTTTGTGCAAAAATTGGGATTCAACCAAAAAATATACCGTCTGAACGTTTACATTTTAATTTGATACTTATCCAGTTATCTCCCGCTTCATGCCGACATTAACACTCAATCCCCCGCATATCATTATCGATTTCGACAGTACGTTTACGAAAGTAGAAGGACTTGACGAACTGGCTGCCATCGCTTTAACCGGGCATCCGCAACGCGAAAGAATTGTTCAGGAAATCGTTGACCTGACGAACAAGGGAATGAATGGCGACATGTCTTTTGCAGAAGGACTTCGTCAGCGTATTGACCTTTTGAAAGCCAGCCGCGCCAACATTGAAGAACTGGTTTCTTTCTTGAAAACCAAGGTTTCGGATTCTTTTAAAAGAAACAAACAGTTTTTAACTGAAAATGCGGATCATATTTTTATCGTTTCCAGTGGATTTAAGGAGTTTATCGTTCCCGTTGTAACCGACTTTGGTCTTCGTGCTGATCATGTTTATGCGAATGAATTCCGTTTTGATGAAGAAGGAAATATTATTGGTATCGATGAAGAAAATGTGTTATCGACCGACGGAGGAAAAATTAAATTGCTCGCTTCGCTGAAACTTGAAGGTGATGTGTATGCCATAGGTGACGGGTATACGGATTACCAGATCAAGGAAGCTGGTTTTGCAAACCGTTTCTATGCTTTTACTGAAAATGTTGAGCGTGCGAAAGTTGTTGCTGTGGCCGACCACATTGCTACTTCTTTCGACGACTTTTTATATGATAATAAATTAAGCCGAAGCCAGTCATATCCAAAAAGCAGAATCAAAGTTCTTCTATTGGAAAATGTCCATCCAGTTGCTTTGCGTGCTTTTGAAGAGCAGGGTTTTAATGTTGAATTTGTAAAAGGTGCGCTTGACGAAGATGAACTTTGCGAGCGTATTAAAGACGTATCGATTATAGGTATCCGTTCAAAAACCAACATAACGAAACGTGTTCTTGAAAATGCCAATCGTCTGATGGCAATCGGTGCTTTTTGTATTGGAACAAACCAGATTGATTTGGAAGCTGCTGCTGAGCGCGGAATCGCCGTTTTCAATGCGCCTTACAGTAATACCCGTTCTGTTGTAGAACTTGCTATTGGTGAAATGATTGTTTTGATCCGTAATGTTGTTACGAAAAGCAACCAAATGCATCAGGGAATCTGGGATAAATCTGCGAATGGAAGTTTTGAAGTTCGTGGTAAAAAATTAGGGATGGTAGGTTACGGAAGTATCGGAACTCAGCTTTCTGTTGTGGCTGAGGCTTTGGGTATGGAAGTATATTTTTATGATGGTATCGAAAAACTTTCATTAGGAAATGCACGTAAAGCAAACTCTCTGGAAGAACTTCTTTCGATTGCTGATGTGGTTAGTATGCACGTAGATGGCCGGAAGGAAAATACAAACCTGATCGGAAAACGTGAATTTGATTTGATGAAGGATGGTGTCATTTTTATGAACCTTTCCCGCGGACATGTTGTCGATATCGAAGCTTTGGCTGATGCTGTGAAAAGCGGAAAAGTAGCCGGCGCAAGCGTTGACGTTTTTCCGAAAGAACCAAAAACAAACGATGAGTCTTTTGAAAGTGCATTGCGTGGTTTGCCTAATGTGATCCTGACTCCGCATATTGGAGGAAGCACAGAAGAGGCCCAGGAAAATATCGGGCATTTTGTCCCTTCCAAATTATTGGAATATATGAATAATGGTAGTTCTTATGGAAGCGTTAACTTCCCTGAGGTGCAGTTGCCAAAACTGAAAGACTCTCACCGTTTGTTGCATATTCACGCAAACGTGCCTGGTGTTCTTGCGAAACTGAACAATATCTTCGCGAAAAATAATATCAATATCACAGGGCAGTATTTAAAAACCAGTGAGAAAATTGGTTACGTAATCGTTGATATCGCCAAAGGATATACAGAGGAATTTATTCAGGAAGTGAAAGAAGTGGAAGGTACGATTCGTTTCAGAATGTTGTACTAGGGAAGTGTCAGGGATTGTCAATTATAGTTAGCGCTCGGCGATAATTGACAACCTCTGACAACACCTGACCACAAATGACCATCCCTGACAACGCCTTTCAAGATTAACTGTCCCCATTTATAGCTATATAAAAAATGTCACTAACTTTTTTTACACCAGGCCCGGCACAGCTTTATCCGACATTTGAACAGTATTTGCAGACTTTCGTAAGCGGGCAGTTGGGGTCGATTTCGCATCGGAGCCAGCAATACCGTGACCTGCATAAATTTACAGTGCAGCAGGTTCGGACACTTTTGAATGTTCCGGAAACGCATGCTATTTTGTTCCTTGGATCTGCCTCAGAAGCTTGGGAACGCATTTTATTCAGCTGCGTGGAACTGGAAAGTTTCCATCTTGTGAATGGCTCGTTCTCAAAAAAATTCCATGATTATTCCCAGGGTTTGTGCAAATATGCGCATGTTCAGGAAAAACCTATGGGTGAAGGTTTCAGTGCTTCGGAGGTAATTGTGCCCGAGTATGCTGAGCTGATCTGTGCAACACATAATGAAACAAGTTCAGGCGTTCAAATGCCTGTTTCGGAAATTCATAAGCTGAAACAAAAGTATCCGGACAAGTTAATTGCGGTTGATATTGTGTCTTCAGCGCCTTATCCTGAATTGGATTTTAACCTGATTGATACTGCTTTCTTTTCGGTTCAGAAAGCTTTTGGTCTTCCGGCTGGGCTAGGCGTTTGGATTGTGAATGAAAAATGTCTTCAAAAGGCAGAATATATTCGTCACCAGTATTCCATCGGCGCGCATAACGATTTGCCAACACTTTGGAAGAATGCTCTGAATAATGAAACACCTGCGACTCCGAACGTGATGGGTATTTATTTATTGGGAAAAATTGCCGAAGATTTTAATAAGATCGGTGTAAAAGTAATGCGTAAGGAAACGGAGCAAAAAGCAGAACTTATTTATAAATTCATTGAAAGTACAAGCGGATTTTCTCCTTTTGTTACTGAGAAAAAGTATCGCTCACAAACTGTTGTCGTGGCAAATACAGAGGCTCCATCCGCTGAAATTATCAAGGCCATCAAAGAAAAAGGCATGGTTATTGGCAGCGGTTATGGTAAATATAAAGAATCACAATTACGTATTGCCAATTTCCCGGCGACCTCTTTGGAACAAGTCCAGTCGTTACTTCACGAATTGAAGGCGCTTTAAAAAATTTCTATAACCTATTGCAGGCACGAAATCGATCATCGGTTTTGTGCCTTTTTATTTATTGTTAACAAAAGATAATGGTACTATTTATGTGATGAACAGTATACAAAAGGTCAATACGTACTTTCCTTAACCGAACCTTTAATTTTCACATGATGAAAGATCAGCAAAAAACGCCTGAAGACTCTTCTCGACGGGAATTTATCAAAACATCTTCATTGGCAGCTTCTGCCTTTTTTATTGTGCCGAGGCATGTATTGGGAAAAGGCTTTGTCGCTCCAAGTGACAAGCTGAATATCGCAGGAATAGGTGTAGGAGGGAAAGGAAAAAGCGATCTGGCAAATTTCGCTAAAAGCCCGAACGTTAATATTGTTGCGCTTTGTGACGTTGATGATCGCCAGGCGGTCGTATCAAGAACCAACTTTCCAAACGCCAAATATTATAAGGATTTCAGGGATATGCTGAAAAAAGAAGACAAAGGTATCGACGCCGTCTCAATTTCTACTCCGGATAACACACACGCGGTGGCGACTTTGGCTGCTATGCAGATGGGAAAACACGTTTACACACAAAAACCACTGACCCATGACATTTATGAAGCCCGGATTTTAGGTCAGGCTGCAAAAAAATATAAAGTAATAACCCAGATGGGAAATCAAGGCGGCTCCGGAAACGGTGTGCGCCGGATGAAGGAAATTTATGACTCTGGGGTTATCGGTAAGGTGGACCGGGTTATTTGCTGGACGAACAGACCGGTTTGGCCGCAAGCTGTTCCGACAGACAATGTTGATCCGATTCCAAAGGAACTTGACTTTGATCTGTGGCTTGGTCCCTCGCCAAAAGTAGGTTATAATAAAGCATATCTTCCCTGGAACTGGCGCGGCTGGTGGCCTTATGGAACCGGGGCACTAGGTGATATGGCCTGTCATATTATGGATCCTGTTTACAGAATTCTGCCAATTTTATATCCTGTTTCTGTTGAATGCAGCGTTGCCAATACCTGGACTTTTACGTTGCGGGAAAAAGATCATAACCCGGATTGGACACCTTTTTCGACATCAATTCACCTGGATTATCCAAGAAATGACGGGAAAGGAAATATTAAAGTGAGCTGGTATGACGGAGGTATTTTACCTGAACTTCCTGCTGAATTACAACCGGGAGAAATGTTTGGGAACTCGGATGGCGGCGTTCTTTTTATTGGTAAAAAAGGAAAACTGATGGCCGATTGTTATGGCGCAAATCCGAGATTATTGCCTTTGAAGAAAAACGAGACGCTGAAAGTAAAGGAGACGATCAAACGGGTGCCGAATGAAGATCATTATCTGAACTGGGTCGATGCGTGCATAGCAGGGTATGGAAAAGGTGAAACAAGTTCGCCATTTGAGTATGCTGCTCCATTTACAGAAAGTATACTGATCGGAAATCTGGCGCTGAGAAGTTGGATGTTACGCGACAATCCAACGGCTCTGAAAACAGTTGACAAATATAATGGCCGGAAAAAACTGGAATGGGATGCCGTAAATATGAAAGTAACAAACTACGATCTGGCGAATCAGTTTGTAAAAAGAGAATATAGAGAAGGCTGGGAATTGGTGTTGTAAAAAGTAGAATTTTTTTGATCCGGGAAATCTCAATGGTTGGGGTTTTCCGGATTTTTTGGTTAGAACTTTTCTAAAAATACAGATGCATTAAAAATCGGTATATTCCGGAATGGATGGAGTGAAAGCAGATCAGAATCACCAGTAATAATACAAGCTGCATGACAGGATATGGCTAGTTCCAAAAATATATCATCCTTTGGATCTCGGCATTCTCTAATTACGGTGTCGATCGTTACTTTTTTAAAGCGATTCAGAAAACGTTCCGCAATAATCTCCCGCGTGGAAACAGATATGTATTTATCAAATTTTGGCCTAAAAAGCACATGCTGAAATTCCTGCCATGTGAATTCTGAATATACAATTATTCCTAAACCCTCAGCTTTGATAATTGCTTCGGCATTTTTTGAAAAAGGAGATAATGCTGCGCTGATTAGGGTGTTCGTATCGAATACAAAGTTATCCCTCATTCAGTATTTGTTCTAATATTTCGTCACTGAAACCTTTCTGCTCAGCCTCTAACCTTACTTTTTTTAACAATGGCCATAGAGTGTCTTCTTCTTTTTCAAGAATTATCTTTAACAATTCGTCTACTTCCTTCTCAATGCGCTGTTTAATTTCAGGGTTGGTATAACGCCATTTTTTTGCGGTGTCGTCGTTAACTTCAAATTCTATCCTTTCCATGTGAAAGTCAATTAATTGTGGTTTTAGACAAATATACAAAAAATGGCTCTTTATTTGTTTTCCTGATGGATGTCGTTTTCTAAATCAGCTCAAATTTCTAATTACGAAAATGGAATCTCAATTCATTGCATTATATATAATTCCCACAATGAGTATTGTTTCAAGTATAACTAGCTTTATTCTTATTAAAGGAAAAAAGCCGCAATGAGATCAGTTTTAATATCTTCATTATGGACTAGCGGTTCTGCAAATTACAACACACTTTTAACTTTCCGTTTCCAACAATAAGCTTAAAACGGGAAGTAGGTACAGGTGGAAGTTTGGGACATAGCCGCCCACGGGGAATTTTCAAAATTACCTGGCAGGATTATTATTAGAAGAGGAATTTATGAAAAGATTACAAATAAAAGTACTGACTTTATTCATAGTCATTTCCGGAAATGTTTCTGCGCAAACTGTTGACTTAAAAGAAAAGACGGAAAACGCAAAGACGAGTGTTATCACATATCGTAACCCTGTTTTTGAGCCAATTCTTGCTGACCCGACAGTTGTAAAATCTGATGACGGCTGGTTTTATGCATACGGAACACAAGACAATTGGGGTGATGGGAATCCCGCTCATTTGGTCGCCATCGTTCGTTCCAAAAATCTGGTAGACTGGTCTAACGTAAAAGATGCATTTCTTTCCAAGCCAAACTGGAAGGATAAAGGCGGAATTTGGGCGCCAGATGTAGTAAGAGTAAATGAGAAATACTATATGTATTACGCGTTTTCAACTTGGGGAGATCCTGATCCGGGAATCGGACTCGCAATTGCAGACGGACCAGCCGGGCCTTTTATCGATCAGGGGAAGCTGTTTTCAAGTAAAGAAATAAATGTACCCAATTCTATTGATCCGTTTTATTTTGAAGTTCAGGGTAAAAAATATCTTTTCTGGGGAAGTTTCAGCGATGCGGAGACACAGGGAACTTATGGCATTGAATTATCGAATGACGGAAAATCTGTACCGGATCTGAGCAAAAAAATAAAAATAGCAGCCGGAGATTTCGAAGCGGTTATGATCCATAAACGAGAGGGTTACTACTACTTTTTTGGGTCAAAGGAAAGTTGCTGTGAAGCGGCCGACAGCAAGTACAATGTCCGTGTCGGAAGATCAAAAAATCTTTTTGGGCCTTATATTGATAGAGATGGAAAAGATCTGCGGGAAAGAAAGGCGGGTTCAGTACTTATTCACCGCACTGAAAAAATCGCGGGGCCAGGGCATAATTCCAGATTGATAACAGATTCAAAAGGAAACGACTGGATGTTGTATCACGCAATAGATGTCAAAAATCCAAAGGTGTCTACCGGAGCAAACCGGAGATTTTTAATGCTGGATAAAGTCGGCTGGAAAGATGGATGGCCGGAAATTTTGAATGCAGAACCAAGTATGGATGAGCAGGAAGCTCCTTTTTTCAAATAACACAAGTTTCACGCAAAGTAGGGAAGTTAATATTTAGTTCGCAAAGACAAAACTTAGCGTTCTTTGCACTTGTCTTCCCTTCTTTGCGTGAAAAAAACAAAGCTTAACTTTAAATCTTAATTAATGAAATATTTAAAAACGACAGTCTGGGCCTTACTTATCGGCCTTTCCTTCCAAAACTGCGCAAAAAAAGCTGAGGACAAAAAGGAAGAAACAAGCACAGAAGAGAAAACAGCAGCCAGAGAAATCTGGACGAAAGAGCAGGCGAAAGATTGGTATGGTAAACAGGAATGGATCGTGGGTGCCGATTTTTTACCGAGCACCGCCATCAACCAGCTTGAAATGTTTCAGGAGGCCTCGTTTGACACCGCTACCATAAATAAAGAATTAGGCTGGGCCGAAGGTATCGGGATGAACACGATGCGCGTATACCTGCATGATCTTTTATGGCAGCAGGACTCAACAGGATTCTTAAAGCGTCTGGATACTTTCCTTGCCATTGCCGACAAGCACAAAATTAAACCTGTTTTAGTACTTTTTGATTCTTGCTGGGATCCTTTTCCAAAATTAGGAACGCAGCGCGCACCAAAACCAGGCGTTCATAATTCGGGTTGGGTACAAAGTCCGGGCTACGATGCCTTGAAGGACAGTACGCAGTATCCGCGCCTGGAACGTTATGTAAAAGGAGTTGTTAGAAAATTCGCCGATGATGATCGCGTACTTGCATGGGATATCTGGAATGAACCTGATAATACGAATAACAGTTCTTACGGAAAAGTGGAGCTTCCAAATAAGGTTGATTATGTGTTGCCTTTGATGAAAAAATCTTTTGCCTGGGCAAGAACTGAAAATCCTGAACAGCCTCTGACTGCCGGAATCTGGGCGGGAGACTGGACCTCATACGAAACGTTGAAACCAATTGAAAAGGCAAGTATCGACGAGTCGGATGTGATCTCGTTCCATAATTATGACAGCGCGCAGGAATTTGAAAAACGTATCAAGCAATTGCAGCAATATGATCGTCCGATGATTTGTACGGAGTATATGTCGCGTGGAAACGGAAGTTTTTTTGAAGGATCTTTGCCGATTGCGAAAAAATATAATGTTGGAGCGATCAACTGGGGATTAGTGGATGGGAAATCACAGACGATTTATCCGTGGGACAGCTGGAAGAAAACCTATACCAGCGAACCGTCACTTTGGTTTCATGACATCTTCAGAAAAGACGGAACGCCATACAAACAGGCAGAAGTTGATCTGATTAAAAAACTGACGGCACGTAAGTAATTGATTGGAAAAATAGTCCCGGAACGGTTTCTTAACTGTTCCGGGATTTTTTGTAGAAGATATAAAAGATTTTCCCGCACAGTTTACTATTATATTTGAGAAGAAAAATTAATAGTATACAACAAGAACCCGCGATCAGAAAATAATCCGAAAATTTATGCGTCTCTTTAAAATTAAAATCTATACCCATTCCACAAAATTATTTTTAGCAATAATTATCTTGTTCATTACTTCTCAAATCGCTGTCGGACAAAAGAAAACTTCAAGACCCAACGTAATTTTTATCTATGCTGATGATTTGGGATATGGAGATTTGAGTGCTTATGGTGCAACTAAAATCAGTACTCCAAATATCGACAGACTTGCGAAAGAAGGTTTGAAATTTACCAATGCCCATGCGACTTCCGCCACGTGCACACCTTCCCGGTATGCACTGATGACGGGAAATTACCCCTGGCGAAAAAAAGGAACGGGAGTTTTGCCGGGAAACGCCTCATTGATTGTGCCAACAGATAAAATTACTTTACCTCTGGTTTTTCAAAATGCGGGTTACAAAACCGGTATTGTCGGAAAATGGCATCTGGGTTTGGGAAGTCCCGGGAGAGATATTAATTGGAACAAGCCGTTAAAAGTCGGTCCAAACGAAGTTGGATTTGACTATGCTTATTTCTTTCCGGCAACTTCCGACCGCGTGCCGACAATTTTTATTGAAAATAACGATATTGTCGGTTATGAAAAAGAAGATCCCATTGAAGTCAATTATGTTGAGAAAATAGGGAAGGAACCAACAGGCAAGGAAAATCCAGAGTTATTGAAACTGCAAGCCTCACCGGATCACGGGCATAACAATACGATCGTGAATGGTATTGGAAGGATCGGCTGGATGAGCGGCGGAAAACGAACGCGTTGGGCAGACGAGGAAATTGCGCATGTATTTTTGAGCAAGGCTGAACAGTTTATTGAAGAAAATCAAAAGAACCCGTTCTTCCTTTATTTCTCTTTGAACGACATCCACGTTCCCCGTATGCCAAGTACAGAATTCAAAGGAAAAAGCAAAATGGGGCTTCGAGGTGATGTGATCCTGCAAATGGATTGGACGGTAGGTGAAATTCTTAAAAAACTGGAAGCATTAGGTATGGAAGAAAATACGATGGTCATCTTTTCAAGCGATAATGGTCCTGTGTTGGATGATGGTTATGCCGACAAAGCAGTTGAATTATCAGAAGGACACAAACCAGCCGGCGTACTACGAGGCGGAAAATATAGCTCTTTTGAAGGAGGAAGCCGTGTCCCTTGGCTTGTTCGCTGGGCTGGAACCATTAGGCCAGCTACGGTTTCCAATGCTCTGATTTGCCAGGTTGACTTATTATCATCCTTTGCCCAATTTTTCCAGCAAAAAATTGAGGACACAGAAGCTACCGATAGTTTTGCGATTATGGATGCGCTGATTGGAAAAACCAAGATCGGTCGTGAAAGTATTGTGAAGCAAGGCGGCGCATTATCCTATACAAAAGGAAACTGGAAATACATTGAGCCGAATACAAATCAACCAGTTGATAAATTAACCGGTACTGAGCTAGGCAATAATCCAAAACCTCAGCTTTATGACCTGAGTAAAGACCTCGGTGAAAAAAACAATCTCGCATCTCAATATCCCAATAAGGTAAAGTTAATGGCCGAAGAATTAGAGAGAATAAAAGATGCAGGTGGTAGCAGGTGAATATTAATAAGAAAATAAATCAGATTATAGCCCTGGTAATCGAATAGAAACTATTCTATGTGATGTCTATAATTATCTCAAAACTGAATGTTATTTACGAATTATGTCTATAATTTAATTAGATAGATAAAATATATTTTGTAGTATTGTGTATTTCGTATACTGCTTTTAAATAAAATTTTATCCTAAGAAATTGCATAATTACCTGTAATGTTCAATGAAAGATCGCTTTTAGCTCTGATAAGTGTATTTTTTTGTTTTAACACTTTTGTAGTCGTTTTCATTTTTTCTGTTACGAAAAATTTTTATCGAAATTATTTGCAGCGTAGTAAATTTTCTATAATATTGTAATGAAATAGAAATAGTTCTACTCTTGTAGAAAGTTTGCATTCGCCTATGAAAAAAGCGTTTTACTTAAATTTCTTAGTCTTAGTAATTGGTACACTCCTAAACGTTGCGGTTGCGCAACCTGGTGATGCTGTATATGCAAGTTCTGCGACTGGTGGTGGAGTGGCTCCTGGTCCTGCCATTTTACCAACAGGAACATTTTTGTCGGACAGTGTAAATAACGCAGCGAATGTTGCGGGTAATGTTAAGCCAAATTCCAAAGCTGCTCATTTGTCGGTGAGAAGTACGGCGGGTGTCGCAAGTGCATGGATACAACTTGCCTTTGCCTCGCAGGTGCCTGCAAATTCGACGAGCTATATTAAGATCTCGAACTATACTGGGACCGGAACGATATCGGTTCAGACATATACAAGTGTGTCAGGCACGGGAAGCCCGGTTTCTCCGACACCTGCGGCATACAAGACATACTTTACCAGTGACGGGAATCAATATTTAGCTATTACCCCCAGTGTGGGATATCGGTCAGTGCGGGTTACGCTGGCCTCGGGCACTTTGCTTTCAACAAGTAATGTCGATGTTTATTATGCTTTTTACGGTCCGACTGCTGTAAACGACAGTAATCCATTTCCGTTCAACGTTGCCGATTGCGGCTCTGCAAATGTCAGCACCGTAGGGATTTCCGGATTGTCGGTTGGTTCATTTGGCGTGGCTAATCCTGGAAGTGCGATTGATGGAGACGCAACTGGTTCTGGTTCTTCATTTTATGCAACTGGCTTAACTTTGCTCTCAGGTCATATTTTTCAAACTTTTTATTTTAATGGCCCATCTAATGCCGCTGATGCAGTAAGAATTATATTTTCGAAAAATGGCGCTTTTCTGGCAGCATCATTAGCTTCAAGTGTGAAAATTCAGGGATATAATGGGGCAGATGCAGTCGGGAGCTCCCAACCATTCAGCGCTTTGCTGGACGTAAGTTTATTATCTTCCTTGAATACAAATAACAATAAGGTAACAGCCTATTTCGCTCCCAAGGACGCATCCGGGACTTCGGTAATATTTGACAGAGTTACTGTGGATCTTGATATCGGCTTACTCGGATTGACGCTGGGTGCCAGTGGTTTAAATATTTTCGATGTCCGCCGAGTACCCGATGTACCGGTGACATCAGATAAAACAGTCTGCTCAAATGTTGGTATCGTATCATTATCTGCTCTCGCGAGCCAGACAAATTTGGGATTAGGTTTTATTTACAAATGGTATGATGCAATTCGGGACGGAAGTTTGCTGCAAGAAGCTCAAAACTATACAGTTAGCGGATTGACAACTGCTGGCCAGAATAGAAGTTATTTCGTAGATATTCAAAAAAGCGGGTGTCCAGTTACATCAGCAAGAAATATAGTGAACGTCACGGTCACGGAGGCGCCCATTACACCGCCCATTGCGCTCACCCCCTGACACTGGGATTCTAACAATTAAATTATAAAGCTCTTTAAATAAATATTTCTCACCACTTAATTAATCAATATGAAAAAAGTATACTCCCCAACAGACTAACTGGTCGGTTTGAAATGTCGCCTCAGTGCGCCTGTACCGACATTAGTAAATCCCCAAAGCTTAGAGTGCAAATGTTTTGCTCACCCTATTTTCAAGTGAACTTTTCTATTTTTTGAAGTGAACGTGATTTCAAAAAAGTTAGAACAGGAAAGGTATATCCTGTTTTTTATAGAAGAGAATTAATTAAAGAGCATTTAAATCTTGCTGACGTTTATAGTTGAGCGTTTGAGTTTAATTATGTAATTGTTAGTTTGAAAAGCGTTTTAAACCCTAATGAATCGTCAATTCCTCTAATTAATCAGTGTACAACGTTATGAAAAACAAGTTAAGCTCGGTCTGTCCGGATTTGCCGGATATTGCCTGACTCTAATTCTGCAAATAAAGTGAATATACTGTCACACTGTCGAGCCAATATTGGTTCCGGGAGAGGTATGTTCGCTGATTAAAAAAAACAAACTTCTAGCATCAAAAAATCTAAAAAAAATTTAACACAATCTTTTTATGAAAAAGGTCATTGCTTCTCTTTGCCTAAGCTTCATGTTTGTTGTTGCAGCTTTTTCTGCTTCAAGTGCGGCTGTTATTCCCGGTGGAACATATTATGTGGTTGCCGGAGAATCTTTTTCTCTTACGCCTGGTACCGGATCTGTATACGAATTCAAATGGCTGTTGAATCCTGGCAGTGGCCAGATTCCAATTGATTTGTTAGGGACCACAGGTGGTGCTTTTGTAAGAACTTTCGGTACTGCTACGGATACGCAAGTTGTAAAAAATGTATTACAATTAAGCGTTTTAAGTGAAGCTGCTGGCTGTTTGTCTGACATCATTGAACACACCATTATCGTATTGCCAAAAATTACTATTTCACTGACTGTGCCGCAGGGACAAGATAATTTCTGTTTGAATCAGGTAGTTAATACCAACCTCACCGCCTCCATAACAGCAGTTACCGGCCTTGGCGATTACGGAGTAACTATTTCTTCTGCATTTCTATGGAAAAATGGGGAAACGACGATACCCGGAGAAACTGGAAGTATCTTGGCAGTTACGTCTGCTGGTACTTACAGCGCATTAACAAGTTACATACTCCCAACATCCGGAACCTGGCAAGCAACTGCTTCAAAATTGGTAAACAGCGTCAATTCGCTTTCAAAAGAGATCAGAAACAACCTTCCTGTTCCAACGCTTCCATCGATTACGCTTAACTAATGTGCTTTTTGTTCAATTTGTTTTATTTAGACAGAAAGGATACTTCCTTGTTCTATCCATGAAAATCGTAACCTTACTCATATCAGTTATGCTTGTTTTGCCCATCCTTGCCTTTGCGCAAGGTGGTGCAAAACTGGTATCGATATGTAAGGGAACAACATTGAGGTTAAAAGCGGAATCTTCGGGCGCTTTTAGTTATGAGTGGCTGAAAGATGGAATCATTGTGCCGGGTGAATCAAGTAGCCAGATTGTCGCTTCGGAGGCGGGAAATTATTCAGTCTTTGCGCTAAATGCTGCGGGTTGCAGTTCTGAAATTTCGATAGTGATCCAGCTTTCTTATCATGTGCCCACAGCGGTAGATGACCAAATGTCTGGCAAGACAAATGAGCTTCTGCTTTTGGATGTATTAAAAAACGATCAATCATTATGCGCAGAACTTGATACTGCGACCATCAACGTGAACAGTACTGCTGCCCATGGTGTAATATTTAAAAAGGAAGGTAAGTTTTTGTTCAAACCTGAACGTGATTTTGAAGGCACAGATTCTTTCACTTATGCTGTCAGAGATAAAAGTGGTCAGATTACCAATATTGCTACGGTCACAATCGACCTGTCAGCTTCTCCGCTGCCGGTCCAGTTGATCAGCTTTAATGCTGTAAAAAAAGAGATGACTTCATTTCTTACCTGGGCTACTTCTATGGAAATGAACAGTGATCGGTTTGAAATTGAGCGAAGTCCGGATGCCAGGTCCTGGAATAAACTTGGAGAGGTTTTGGCTGTTTTCGAAAGCAACACAGAGCATAGTTATGACTTCACCGATGAAAATCCGGAATCAGGCTTGAATTATTACCGGCTGAAAATGATTGATCGTGACGGCACTTTTGCTTACAGCCATATCAAATCGGTTTACTTTCCTGAATTTACCTGGGCAAAACTTTTTCCAAACCCGGTTAATGATGTCCTGAATGTAATTTTTAATAATAGAAGAGTAAGAAAAATCCGTTTGATCGATTCTTTCGGCCGCGTAGTGTACGATGGAAAGATTAATTCCAATACTTTAAAATTAGCGATGAAATCGTACGTTCATGGAGTATACTTCATTCACCTTGAACAGGACGATGGAATGGTAAGAGTTTTCAAGATAATGCATGAATAATAGTGAGGATTTGTTTTTATTAATCCCTTTTCGAGTTGGTCTCGGAAAGGGATTTTTGTTTAATAGTAATTTGAATATGTATGTGACGAGTATGTAAATAGCCGTCTTATATGAAGTTGTTACACTATAACATATTGATTATGAACAGAAATTTATTTTTTAGATCAATATGTATCCTTTTGGGTTTCAGTTTGCCAGGGCATCTGCTTCTAGCCCAGACCAACTATATGGAGCAGAATTTTTCTGGCGGCGGTCCGTTTGTCAATGCTAATCCGGATGCCGGCCAGTTTAGCCATCTGATTACTACGAACGCAGCTTCATCAAAATTTGAGTTTGGGCCGGGATATATGGATATGACCAGATTAGTCGCAACCAATGGCGGACTTGTACGGGCGGTTAGGGCGGTCCCATTTTCGCCCAATCCGGAAACTTTATATATCCAGATCACTTTTAGTGTTATGGAAATAAGCGTGGCAGATTTGAATGCTGTTTACTTTTATTCCGGTGAAAATTTTTCAGGAACCAACAGCACTTTTCCTCCTAACACAAATCTGTTCAGCAGATTTACAATCGATTTTTTAGCGTCTTCTTTTGTCGTGCATGACATTCAAACGAACAAGAAAAGCAGTCCTTTACCACTGCAAACGCCTGTGACAATTACCTGGGTTCTCAACAATTCTTCGGACGGACACATTTATCGAAAGCCTGAAAGTTCTGCCAATCCGGATTATAAAGTGATGCCTAAAAAATATGATCTCTGGGTGAATGAGACGTTACTGGTCGATGAGGCTGATGCATATCCGGGAAGTTCTGCCTATTCGATTAACAAGCTTTCGAATTTTGAAATCAGATTCTGGACCGGTGTGGGAAGAGTTCGTTTTGGTAGTCTGAGGATACGGGATATCACGGGAATTCTCCCGTTGCGTCTTGTTTATTTAGATGTTAAAAGGGATAACGGAAAAGCTATGATATCATGGCAAACTGAGCGGCAAAACGGGACTGATTTGTTTGTCGTCAAGAAAAGCAAAAACAAGATGTTTTATGAGATAATAGATTCAGTAAGCGCCGAAACCGGAGGTGATCATATATATTCAATTTATGATCATGAACCTTTTTATGGTACGAATTACTATAAAGTTGAGCAGGTTGATCAGTATGGAAATTTGATTGATTCGAAGGAATTTATTTTTTCATTGGAAACTGAAACCGAACCATTTATATTCCCAAACCCATCTTCGCGTCATCTTATTAGAATCAACACCGGTGGGACAAGTTTCGATTTCCTGAAAATATATGATATTCATGGGCAAGAGATTGACTTCAAAGCTGACTTAAATAATGATATGATTGAAATTAAACCATGCAAGACCATGTTGAGTGAGATATATATTCTTTCTTTTGTTCAAAATGGCAAAGTTGCGTTTCTACGATTTCTCGTCGAATAAGGATAGCTTAGTAGAAATAAATTTATAAAATCTATTGTGATTTGTAGGGTCTATTGTGTTAATTTGGCATCTACATTTTAAATAGCCATGCGCACAATCCCTCATCTACAAGAAATTCCCGATGATAAAGTCATTTGGCAGCGTTTTCTTGCCGGTGAAGCGGATGCTTTTGAGCGTTTGATGACGCTTCATTTTCGTACCTTGTTTCATTATGGAAGCAAATTCTCCAAAGACAAAGAATTTGTGAAGGATAACATTCAGGACTTGTTTCTGGTTTTGTGGGAACGCCGTCAAAATCTTAGCAGCGATATCGTTGTAAAACCTTACATGATGGCCTCTTTGCGTCGTTTGATGCATCGTAATGCAAAGTCAAAGCCGTTGCTGTCGGATTACCCGTTTGAAGATTATAATGGAGATTTTGAAATTGAATTTTCTGTCGAGGAAGAATATATTGAAAATGAGTCCAGTCTGGTCCTTACACAAAAACTTAAAAGGCTTTTAGATGAACTTCCTGAAAGACAAAAGGAAGTGATTTATTTGAAGTTTTTCCAGGAGATGGATCGTGGTCAGATCTCAGAGATTATGAATATCTCTCCGCAAACGGTTTCAAATCTTCTTCAAATTGCAATTAAACAGCTTAAAAGGTATTGGAAAGTTGAGTTTCTAACGCTTCTATTAATTCATTTTTTTGTTTGAGCTTAGTTTATAACCTTGTTCTCTTCCAGTTCCTCATTTTTTACACGCGTTTTAAGTTATTAAAACCGCAGTCAGACATCTCCGAATATTCGATCTATCAACTTTTTTATAAATACTTTAAATTTTAATGGTATCTGATGATTGTTTCTGTCTATCGTATGATAGAAGCATGAAGATTATATGAACCATTATAAAAAATACGGGACTGAAGATTTTGTCTGGGATTCATTTTTCCGCCAGTGGGTACTCGCACCGACCAGAGAAATGGATTTTGCCTGGAGAAATTGGCTTGTTGAAAATCCTGATATGTCTGAAAAAATAAGTCAGGCAAAAATAATTGTGCAGTCTTTACAAGTAAGAGAACAGGAAATATCAAACCTCGAAATTTCCCGGATCGTAAAAGAAACTATTGCCAAAACAAATCCCCTGACTCCTGAATATGCTGAGCTGAAAAACGATCATTTCAGACCTTTTTATAAAAAAATCTGGTTCAAATTTGCTGCTTCCTTTGCTGTTATAATGTTCGTCGGGCTGCTTGCAAAGTCTAGATTAGAAGATGGAAAACCAACTAGCCTTTCAGGAAATTTTACCAAAACGGTTTCGGACAAAGATTTGCTGATTGAAAAAGTCAATAACACGACTTCGCCCTTAATCATCCTGTTGCAAGATAGCAGCAGGATCACGCTAGCTCCTGAGAGTAAGCTTCGTTATGCTGAAAAGTTCTCTGCAACAAAACGAGAAGTGTATCTGACAGGCGAGGCATTTTTTGATATCAGCAAAGATGCCAATCGCCCGTTTTTTGTATATGCAAATGAGTTAGTGACCAAAGTATTAGGTACCAGCTTCACAATCAGAGCTTACAAAACGTCAAAGGAAGTAACGGTGGAAGTGAAAACCGGGAGGGTTTCAGTTTTCACGCAGTTGGATCCGTATAAAAAATCGAAGGAGTCCAATAATGAACTGGACGGTATCGTGCTTTCTCCAAATCAGAAAATTATTTACGCCAGAGACCAGGTCCGCATGGTCAAGACACTTGTGGAAAAACCTGAAATAGTTGTTTCAAAAGCACAAACCCCACAATTTATCTTCGAAGATGTGCCTGCCACAGTGGCTTTCGACTCTATTGGAAAAGCATATGGAATTGACATTTTGTATGACGAAGACATTTTGCGGGATTGCCCGTTAACGGCAATTCTGGAAAATCAGACTTTGCATGAAAAGCTGACCATTATTTGCAAAGCCATTGAGGCCAATTACGAAATACTGGATGGGCAAATTGTGATTCATGGCAAAGGGTGTAAGAATTAAAATCTGAATAGGAAATATCTATCTTCTAACCCTAAAATTCATACCATTTGACATTATCCTGAACCACTATTACCAAATAAAAAAGAGCCGGTAATGTTCCCGCATTACCGGCTCATGAAATCCCCCAAGGTTGTCGCCAGGATACCTCCAAACGGAGGCGGGGATCGTTTTGCCAAAATTTTCAAGCTTAACAAAACAATCAAATCTATGAAAAAACCAGTACAATACCAGCAGGTATTACTTTGGACTATGCGAATAACGGCTACTCAACTCCTCTTTGCCCTGATTTTTATTGGCTCCGGATATGCCTACGAAAGTAGTGGCCAGTCGCTGCTGAGCCAGAAAATTTCTATCAATGCCAGCGGAAGCGAAGTGAAAAAAGTTTTGAATCAATTGGAAAAGCAGGCGGACGTTCGCTTTGTGTTTAGTTCTAAGCTGATCCAATCCGGCAGAAAAGTGAGCGTTAATGCGCAAAATAAACCACTTTATGAAGTTCTTGACGACATTCTTACACCGCTTGGGCTTCAATACGAAATTTCGGGAAAAATAATAATTTTAAAGCGTAATGAGAGTATGCCGGAAACTGCGCCTCCCGTTAAAAACAATGCCCCAAAAAAAAATGTTACTGGAAAAGTACTGGATGAAAGTGGTGCCGGATTGCCGGGTGTGAGTGTTGTTCTGAAAGGCACGCAATCTGGGACCACTACAGATACCAACGGCCAGTTTCAGTTAGAGATAGGTGATGATATAGCATCGAAAGCAGTGCTGGTTTTTAGTTTTGTTGGATTCAAAACACAGGAAATTGTTTTAGGAAACCAGGCGTCGCTGACGATTAATCTCGCTCTGGAAGATAAGTCTTTACAGGAACTGGTAGTTATCGGATACGGGCAGGTTAAGAAAAGTGATCTTACCGGTTCGGTGGCTTCGATCAAGTCGGCTGACCTAAATGCATACCCGGCAACTTCCATGGTGCAATCTCTGGCAGGTAGAGCCGCAGGTGTATATGTTTCTCAAAACACAGGCGCGCCAGGAAGTGCTATCAGCGTTCGGGTGAGAGGTACAAACTCAATTCAGGGTAGTAATGAGCCATTATATGTAGTTGATGGATTTCCTTATTCCGGCAATCCTACTTTATTGAATAATGCAGATATCGAATCTGTGGAAGTGCTTAAAGATGCTTCGGCAACGGCTATCTACGGTTCAAGAGGAGCGAATGGGGTGGTTTTGATAACAACCAAAAGAGGTAAGACAGGAAGGATTAATGTTGAGTATGACGGTTATTATGGTGTTCAGAAAATTCGAAAAAAGCTGGATTTGATGGATGCGACCCAATATGCCCAATTTTATAATGAACAAGCAAGTAACGACGGTCTTGCACCTCACTTCACGCAGGATCAGATTAATGGTTTTGGAAAAGGTACCGATTGGCAGGATCAGGTTTTGCAGACAGCACCTGTACAAAATCACTCTGTCTCGGTGAACGGCGGAAGCGAGAAAACCCGATTCTCGATTTCGGGAAGTAATTTTAATCAGGACGGTATAATTATCGGAAGTAATTACAAACGAAATTCCCTCCGTTTTAATCTGAATTCTGATCTGGGGAAAAGGTTTAAAGTTGATATTAATTCCGTTTTAAGCCGGATTGATTCTGATCGTAAAAATTCTGAAAAAGGTAACCGGGGCGGATCACTTATTTCAGCCATGTTATCGGGTTATCCGACTATTTCTCCTTTAAAAGAAGATGGAACGCTCTCAAATCTTGGTGAGGCCTATTCTTGGGGTTCCAATGCAATTATCAATCCGTTAAACTTTATTAAAGAGCAAACTGAGCATATTCAGTCCAATAAGGTACTTGCAAATGGGGCGATTACTTTTGAGCCAATTCCTGGTCTGGTCTTTAAAACGCTGGGTGGGATTGAAAGTACAGACGACCGTACCAATGGTTACACCACAACCCGTTTTGTGAATTCCAAAGGTTCCGCTTTTATTAACACAACGCGTGTAAGCAGTCTTTTGAGTGAGAACACAGTGAGTTATAACAAAGAGTTGGGAAAACACAACCTTTCAGCGGTTGCAGGATTTACTTATCAGGACTTTACTTCTACTAAGCTAAATACATCCGGAAGCGGTTTTATCAGCAATACGCAGGAAAGTTACGATATAGGCGCCGCAGCTACACAAGGCGTTCCGTTTTCGAATTATGAAAAATGGAGTTTGATGTCATATCTGGGAAGGGTTAATTATACATTTAATAACAGGATTCTTGCTACAATTAGCTTCCGGGCTGATGGTTCCTCGCGTTATAGTGAGGGACAAAAATGGGGTTATTTTCCATCTGCTGCGCTTGCATGGAGATTAGCAGAAGAAGACTTTATTAAGAAAATCCCTTTTATCTCAGACTTGAAAATAAGAGCAGGTTATGGTCGGACCGGGAATACCGCAATTAACCCTTATTTTACTTTGAACCAGCTTGCTTCAAGTCAGGTAGTTTTTGGTGATGCCCTGACGATCGCTTATTCACCTTCTGCAAGACTCGCAGCACCATTAAAATGGGAAACAACCGCACAGACAGATGTGGGAATTGATTTAAGTATTTTAAATAACAGGTTTAGTTTCTCGGCGGATTATTACGTTAAAAACACAAAAGATCTTTTAAATAATGTACAGCTGCCATCCTCACTGGGATATACTTATACAATTCAAAATATTGGTAAAATACAAAACAAGGGATTCGAGTTTTCAGCCAATGCAAAGGTTCTGGAAGGAGCGTTTAAATGGGATTTGTCGGGTAATATTTCCTTTAATAAAAACAAGGTTATAAAGCTTTATGGCGGAAATGATATTTTGGGCGACGCCATTAATATCTCGGTTATTAATGACAATATCAACATTCTTCGTGAAGGGGAAAGCCTTGGCGCTTTTTACGGTTATGTCTCGAAAGGATATGATGACAAGGGACTGGTTGTCTATGAAGACTTTAACAGCAATGGAGTCCGGGATGCCGGTGATAAGAAGATAATTGGAAATCCAAATCCGGATTTCACCTACGGGCTTAATTCAAGTATGAGTTATAAAAACTTCGACTTAGCCATCTTTGTTCAGGGTAGTCAGGGAAATGACATTTTTAATTTGAGCGCGGTTAATCAGACCAATGATTTTGGTCAGGCACTCAATATGCCCAAGGAGGTTTTTGAAAATCATTGGACACCTGAAAATCCTAATGCGAAATATCCTGTTATCAAAACCTCTTCCCAGCCCCAGGTTTCGGATCGTTTCGTTGAAAATGGCTCATTTTTGAGATTCAAGAATATCCAGCTTAGCTATAATGTGCCTGTTTCCAAATTGAATATAAAGTGGATGACACATGCACAAGTTTACGTCAGCACTCAAAATCTATTCACAATTACAAAATATTCCTGGTACGATCCGGAGATTAATTCTTACGGAGGCAGTAATTCGATCTTGCAGGGCATCGATCATTACGTTTATCCGGTAGCAAAAACGACGACCGTAGGAATCAGAGTTGGATTTTAATTTTTACAAGAAAAAGTTAATGATATGAATAAGCTATTGATCTATATATTTTCAGGCTGCCTCATGGTTTCCTGTACCGATTCGCTGGTAGAAAAACCGAAGTCGCTTTCGGCAGAGAATTTTTATAATACCGCTGCCGAAGTGGAGTCTGCTGTAAACGCTATCTACGGCCCTATGCGTGTGGAAAACGGACTTTCTATAAATTATCCTTCTCAGTTGGAAGGACTTGCGGACTATGGAAATTCCCGAGGAAGCCAAACACCTGTGAGTCTTTATCAGGGATTGGACAATACCAATATTAATCGCGTTGGCGTCATCTGGGACAATTTTTATCAGTCTATTCGTAATGCCAATCTTGTGATTGCCAATACGCCGAATGGAACGAGTATCTCCGACACAGACAAAGTAAAATATATTGCTGAGGCGAAATATTTACGCTCGCTATTATACTTTGCGCTTGTCCGGAACTGGTCAGGGGTACCGATCCGGACAGAAGCAAACATGACAGTTGCTGATGTCAAACGTTCCAGTGTTGCCGAAGTTTATGACCTCATTTTAGCAGACGCTTTGGAAGCTGAAAAAGGTCTTCCAGACGTTCCTTCTGCTGTTGGAAAACCTTCAAAATGGGCAGCCAAAACTTTGTTGGCCGAAATTTACATGTATAAGGAAGACTGGAAATCGTCCAGCGCCAAAGCGAAGGAAGTTATCGATTCAGGGAAATTTTCTCTTGTAGCAGTATCGCAGGCAGAGGATTTTCAGAAAATCTACGGACCGGAAGTTGTCAATACGCCTGAGGAAATATTTTATTTTAAATATAACCGTCAGCAAGGTTTTGGTTTAGTAGCCTACGCCCATCGAAAAACCGCAGCATATAACTATTACGGTCCGGGCGGAGTTTATGCGCAATACACGGATTCTGTGTCAAATCCGATTATCAAAAAATGGGATATAAAGGATTTGAGAAAACCGCATATTCTCTACAATGTAGACATTGGTTTGGGACCAAACTCTTGTCTGTTTAGAAAATTCCGTGATCCCAATGCAACCAACGGCGGCGGGAATGATTATCCATGGTATCGCTATGCAGATTTGCTACTGTTTCATGCTGAAAACGATGCCCGCGCCAATGCTGCTCCGACGGCTGAGGCTTTGGAAAGTTTAAATAAGGTTCATCGCAGAGCTTATGGGTATCCCGCACAAACTTCTTCTCCGGTCGACTTTAAATTGGCTGACTTTACATTGACAACTTTTATCGATAAAGTTGTTGAAGAGCGTGGTTTTGAAACCATGTATGAAGGCAAACGGTGGCTGGACTTGAAAAGACTTGGTATCGCAAAGCAAAGAATAAAGGAAGTTAAAAATATAGTTGTAGCGGATAAACACATGTTATGGCCTATTCCTAACTCAGAATTGCTGTATAATAAGGCACTTACTGCGACCGATCAAAATCCGGGATATTAAGCATTATCTAATACATTAAGCCAATTTTGAAAATTGAACTTGCTTTTTGCAGATGTATTTTTAGTTGTTTTATCCTGTTACCGGCTAATAGTTAGGTGCTGACAATACCATAGTTTTTAGCCGGTTGCTGCTATCTTAATTATAATTGATTTTTTTAAATTAAAACCTAATCCCAAGAGTAATGAAACAAATTTTCAGGTTGTTCTTTATAGGTATTTTTGCACTATGTATTTCCTCATTTTCCGGTGGTAAGAAATCGGGCGATACTAATAATAGCGATACAAATAGTCAAAAGTCATACGATGCGGACGTCATCGTTTATGGTGGTACTTCTGCGGCTGTGACAGCTGCCGTTCAAATTCTAAAAGAAGGTAAAACTGTTTTAGTGGTATCGCCTGATAAACATCTGGGCGGTCTTTCTTCTGGCGGACTAGGTTTTACTGATACAGGAAACAAATCGGTGATCGGCGGATTGGCCCGCGAGTTTTACCATCGTGTTTATATGTATTACGACAAGCCGGAAACATGGAAATGGCAAAAGAAAAACGAATATGGAAATAAAGGACAGGGAACACCCGCAATGGATGGAGCCGACAGAACCATGTGGATTTTTGAGCCGCACATCGCAGAACAGGTTTTTGAAGATTTTGTAAAAGAAAACAAAATCAAGATATACAGAGACGAATGGCTGGACCGTAAAAAGGGCGTAGTGAAAAAGGATGGCAAAATAGTTTCTATTAAAACGCTTTCGGGAAAAACATTTACCGGCAAAATGTTCATTGATGCTACTTACGAAGGTGACTTAATGGCTGCTGCGGGCGTTAAATATCATGTTGGCCGCGAAGCCAATAGTGTTTATAACGAAGAGTGGAACGGGATTCAGGCAGGCGTTTTTCAACATGGACATTATTTCAAAAAAAATATAAGTCCGTATAAAATTGAGGGTGACCCAAAAAGCGGATTGCTTCCTTATGTGAATAATGAAAAAGTAGGAAAAAATGGCGAGGGCGACAATAAAATCCAGGCTTATTGTTTCCGTATGTGTTTGTCCGAAAATCCTGATAACCGAATTCCATTTGAAAAACCGGCTGGGTATGATCCATCGAAATATGAATTGTTAGCGCGAGTTTACAAAGCAGGATGGACGGAAACGTTTGACAAATATGATCCGATTCCGAACAAAAAAACAGATACCAATAATCACGGACCATTCAGTACGGATTATATCGGGATGAATTATGACTACCCGGAAGCATCTTACGAAAGGAGAAAAGAGATTATCAAAGATCATGAACTGTATCAGAAAGGTTTGATGTATTATCTTTCCAATGACACCAATGTGCCGACGGAAGTAAGAACAGAAATGCAAAAGTGGGGTTTGCCGAAAGATGAATTTAAGGATAACGGCGGATGGCCACATCAGATTTATGTTAGAGAAGCACGAAGAATGATCGGTCGGGGCGTGATGACAGAAAATGAAACACTTGGTAAAAAAGCAGTTTCCGAATCTGTTGGTATGGGTTCATACTCATTAGACTCACACAATACCCAACGTTACGTAAGAGAAGATGGATTTGTACAAAATGAAGGTGATATTGGTGTTCATGCGAAAACACCGTACAGTATTTCATATTCTTCCATTATTCCTAAAAAGGAAGATTGTCAGAATTTGTTGGTACCGGTATGTATGTCCAGTTCGCATATCGCTTATGGCTCGATCCGGATGGAGCCGGTTTTCATGATTCTTGGGCAAAGCGCAGCGTCAGCGGCGGTACAGGCTATTGATAGAAAAGTGAGTGTCCAGGATGTAAGTTATGAAAAATTAAAAGAGCAATTGTTGAAAGATAAACAGCGGCTGGAATTGTAAAATTTTGCCACAGCGGCAAACTTGCCGTCTTTGGCAAATCAAAAAGTAATGCTTATTTATCAAAACATGATTCTAAGTTTACTTTTGTATCAATTTTACCCTATATAGCCGGATAATAGTCCGGCTATTTTATATAATATTGCAAATAATCCTGAAAATCCTTAAATAACAGAATGGATACCCTGGTTAAAGCCCGTTCAAATTTTTCACATCTTTTCAGCGCACCAGTCATTGTCGCAGCACTCGGATACTTTGTTGACATATATGATTTACTTCTTTTTGGAATTGTTCGTTTACCAAGTCTTGCGTCATTAGGACTTTCCGAAGCGGAGATTTCTTCGACCGGTGCAAGTATCCTGAACTGGCAAATGGCTGGATTATTATTGGGAGGGATTTTATGGGGGATTTTAGGAGATAAAAAGGGAAGATTGTCGGTTCTATTTGGTTCCATTATTACTTATTCACTTGCAAATATCGCCTGTGGGTTTGTCCAGGACCCAACGACCTATAAAATTTTACGGTTCGTTGCAGGCGTTGGTCTGGCGGGGGAACTTGGAGCGGGAATTACTTTGGTATCAGAAATTTTACCAAAACATTTACGTGCCATCGGAACTTCCCTGGTCGCAGGAATAGGGTTGCTTGGAGCTATTGTAGGTTATTTTACAGTTGAATTCTTTGATTGGAGAAATGCTTATTTTATCGGTGGAGGTTTAGGTATTTCCTTGCTTTTGCTTCGCATAGGTGTTTTCGAATCAGGGATTTTTGAGGGTGTGAAAAATCAGAAACATGTAACAAAAGGTAACTTTTTCGCATTGTTTACCAATAAGGACAGATTTTTCAGATATCTGAAATGCATCGGAATCGGGCTGCCAACTTGGTTTGTTATCGGTATTTTAGCAACATTCAGTAATGAATTTGGTAAGGCGCTTGGGATACAAGAATCGATCAGCCCGGGACTTTCCATTATGTGGTGTTACGTAGGACTGTCAGCCGGCGATTTTTTAAGTGGGTTTTTAAGCCACTGGCTGGAATCACGCAAGAAAGCTGTATTTATTATGATGGCTTTTACGTTAATATGCAGCGGAATTTATTTGTATACCGGAATAAAAACGGCCACTTCTTTATATACCGTCGCCACCTTACTCGGATTCGGAATTGGATACTGGGCAATGTTCGTAACGATAGGAGCAGAACAATTTGGTACGAATCTTCGTGCAACGGCGGCGACAACCGTTCCCAATATGGTTCGCGGGATGGTGATTGTTATGACGACATTATTTGCCAGCTTCAAAGATTCATTTTCAGTCATTGATTCCGGGGCGTTGGTAGGCCTAATCTGTTTCGTGATCGGATTTTATTCAATCCTGACAATCCCGGAAACACATGGAAGAGATCTTGATTTTCTGGAAGAGTAGAAAGTTGATCAGCAATAACTTATAGATAATATTAATCGTTGAAAAATAATAAAAATGGAAAGACGGATAGCGCTTAAAAACATGGCTGCGGCGATGGGAGCGATGGTAAGTTTGCCAACTTGGGCCTCGGGATGGAGCAATGTTTCGCTCGGTAAAGCTCAATATACCACAGTTGGACAAGCGGAGGTTTTGAAAGCTATTGTGGAATCAATAATTCCTAAAACGGATACGCCGGGAGCTGGTGAGCTTGGAGTAGCGACTTTTGTGCAGAGAATGATAACGGATTGTTATGATAAAAAAGCACAGGATACTTTCTCGAAGGGAATAGACGCGGTTGAAGCGCAGAGCACCAAAAGTTTCTCGAAATCATTTGCTGACGCCAGCAAAGAGCAGCAGTTGCAGATTTTGAGAGAAATGGAAAAAAGCAGTGACGCTGACCAGAAAGGATTTTTTGGAATGGTGAAAAACCTGACAATCCAGGGTTATATGTCGTCGGAATATGTCATGACTAATCTGACACATTTCGAATTTATACCGGCAAGATATCACGGCTGCGTTCCTGTGAAAAAAGGAATGAGTACAGACAATTAATAGCTGAATTTTTGGCTGACAAGAAGAAATTGAAATAGAAAATACCCAAAATGGCGAATTTTAATATTGATAGTGAGAAAGCCCGTACCTACGATGCCATTGTTATTGGCTCAGGAATCAGCGGAGGATGGTCGGCAAAGGAGCTGACGGAGAGAGGATTGAAAACTTTGGTGTTGGAACGTGGCCGTGATGTGCAGCATATCAAGGATTATCCAACAACCAATATGCAGCCTTGGGAGTTCGATCACAGAGAAAGATTGCCAAAGGCAGTAACGGATGCAAATCCAATTGCAAGCAGATGTTATAATTTCAAGGAATCGTCTCAGCATTTTTTTGTAAAAGATAACGAGCATCCATACATTCAGGAAAAGCCGTTTGACTGGCTTCGCGGTTATCAGGTTGGAGGGAAATCTTTGCTTTGGGCAAGGCAGACACAGCGTTGGAGCCAGTTTGATTTTGATGGACCGGCGAGAGATAAATTTGCTGTTGAATGGCCGATCGGATATAATGATATCGCCCCCTGGTATAGTCACGTCGAAAAATTTGCGGGTATCACCGGAAATAAAGATGGAATTGATACTTTGCCAGATGGCGAATTTCTGAAACCACACGATTTGAATTGTGTGGAAAAATATTTTAAAGAAACGGTTGCAAAACAGTATAAAGACCGCCACATCATCATTGGCCGCGCTGCGCATCTTACGGATCCAAAGCAAATTCATTTGGATCAGGGACGTGCGCAATGCCAGCATCGTGCGATTTGTGAAAGAGGATGTCCGTTTGGAGGATATTTCAGTAGCAATGCGTCAACAATTCCATGGGCGATGAAAACCGGAAATATGACGCTTCGTCCACATTCGGTAGTTCATTCGGTTATTTACGACGACAAAAAGCAAAAGGTAACGGGCGTTCGCGTGATTGACGCTAATACGAAAGAAATGATGGAGTTTTATGCCAACATTATTTTCGTAAATGCCGCGGCCTTAAACACTAATCTCATTCTGATGAACTCGATTTCATCGCGTTTCCCTAATGGTTTGGGAAATGATAGCGGTGTGCTAGGTAAGTATGTTGCTTTCCATAATTATCGCGCCTCTGTTTCTGGTGAATACGAAGGATTTTTAGATTCTACAACTGACGGAAAACGTCCGAATAGCGGATATATCCCTCGTTTTAGAAATGTATATAAGCAGGAAACGGATTTTCTTAGAGGTTACGCCGCAGGTTTTGGCGCAAACCGGATGACCTATTCTGATCGTGGTGATATCGGTGAATCTTTAAAGGCTAGTTTGCTTGATACGAAATATGGCAACTGGAGTGTTGGTTCTCACATGATGGGAGAGACGATTCCGAAAGAAAGCAGTTATGTTGCTTTGGATAAAGAGTTGAAAGATGCGTATGGAATGCCGCTGCTGAAAATCAATGTCGGTTATGATGACAATGATGAAAAGATGATCAAGGATTATATTGAGCAGGTAACAGAAATGTTCACCAATGCAGGTTTCAAAAATATCCGCTCGCATGATGGACACCGTAATCCTGGAAACGATATTCACGAAATGGGCGGTGCTCGTATGGGCAAGGATCCAAAAACTTCTGTCCTCAATAAGTGGAACCAAATGCATGCCGCTAAGAACGTGTTTGTAACGGACGGAGCTTCAATGACCTCAACATCGACACAAAACCCGTCATTGACATACATGGCATTTTCTGCCCGCTCTGTTGACTATGCAGTGAAACAGATGAAAGCCAAGAATTTGTAAAAACTCACAATGGCGGAAATAGGAAGGAAGTCGGGTCTCAAAAACCTGGCTTCCTTTTTTTGTATATTTACAACTCAATCACACACACGAATTTGATATGAGTATTTTTCTAACCGGTCGATTTATCGACCCTTTTACAGACTTTGGCTTTAAGAGATTGTTTGGTTCAGAACCGAACAAGGATTTATTGATTCATTTTTTAAATCAATTGATAGGCGAGGAAAGGCAAATCGTTGATCTGACCTATAATAAAACAGAATATTCGGGGCATTTTCTGGATAGTAGAAAGTCCGTCTTTGATCTGTTATGTACAGGACAAAACGGCGAGCAATTCATTATCGAAATGCAGCGGGTTAAGCAGGAATACTTTAAAGACCGATGTCTTTACTACACCTCAACATTAATCAACGAACAAGCGCCGAAGGGAGCTCCGAAATGGGATTATCAGTTAAAGCCCGTATACCTGATTGGCATTATGGACTTTGCTTTTGACGACTCCACTCCGGATATGTACGTCCATCGCGTTCAGCTCATGAATACCGATTCAAAAGAAATATTCTATGATAAATTGACTTATGTCTATGCGGAAGTTCCCAAATTCTTAAAGCTGGAAGAAGAGCTTACTTCTGAATTAGAAAACTGGTTGTTTCTATTAAAGAATATGAGCAAATTAGATAAAATTCCAGTAATTTTACGAAAACCGATATTTAGCAAATTGTTCGATATTGCAGAAATTAGCAATCTAACCGGAAAAGAAAAAATGGCTTACGATGCGAGTTTAAAGGAAAAATGGGATAATTACAGCACAATGACTTATGCCATCAGTGAGGGTAGGAAAGAAGGTTTGAAGGAAGGTTTGAAAGAGGGAATAAAAGAGGGAATAAAAGAAGGGATTAGGGAAGGTATGAAAGAGGGCGAGAAACATGGTAAACTAGCAGGTCAGAAAGAAATCGCAATGGCGATGAAAAAGAAAGGGATGGAAACGTCGCTTATTCAAGAATTAACCAGCTTGTCAGTAGAAGAAATTGAAAAATTATAATTTGATTTGAAATCATAAAAAAGGAGCTGAATTTTTAAACTCGGCTCCTTTTTTATGTTATTTCTAAATTTCAGAAAGCCATTTTTCCTGTTTTATAAAAAGAAGTAGTATAATAATATCAATAGAAACTCCGGTTAGAGCCAGAACGGCTCCCAGATTTTTGGTCGAAGCAGAATCAAGAATTAGATTCAATCCTGCCAAAATCAATAGTGCTCCCATTAGCAACACAACAATTTTATTTTTCAGTTTCATATCATATTCTGGTTAGATATTTTTTTTGAATTAGACTTTTTGAAAGTGAAAAGTCACTGCGAACTGAATATATTTTTTAACTGTAAACGAATCAATACTCAATTAATATAAATTTTTCCAATTATTTTTCAATTTGACTAAGGGAATAAGAGTGCAATAAAGTCTTTTAATTATTATATAAAGAAAAGACTCAATGCGCGATCCTTTGCTACATGAAGAACCCAAGGCAGGAATCCCTTTTCTGTCACCTTCGATGGACGAAAAACCTCGCTCTCAGGAGGTTGATTCTGCACTATTTTTGAAAGCTACCTTCGAAGAAAATCCGTCAAAAGGGCTGGAACTTCTTTTTCGTAGGTTCTACAAACCTTTATGCAGCCATGCGGTTCGTTTTGTATATTCAAAACAAATTGCAGAAGACCTTGTAAGCGAAGTTTTCTTTCAGTTTTATAGGACAAAGTCTTATCAGAATATTAACTCGTCCTACACCAGTTATCTTTTCCGGGCGGTGCGTAATGAATGTTTTACCTATCTGCGCAGAGAATTTGGCAAAACCGATACGATAGAACTTACCACAGAAAATACTATTTCCGTCTATCAGCAGCAACCTGACGCAGAAATTCATTATAACCATCTTTTTTTGAAAGTTAATGAGGCAATTGGAGAGCTCCCAATGCAATGTCGCCGTGTATTTCTGATGAGTCGTTTTGAGAGCAAGAAGTATCATGAAATTGCCGACGAGCTAAATATTTCGCCTAAAACGGTAGAGGTTCATATCTCAAAAGCATTAAAACACCTTCGGATCGCACTCAACGGGGAATGGATGATGCCTTGCCTTATTTTAGTTCTTAACACCTTCGATTTATAGGGAGATTTTAAACCCGTCTCCTGACTAAAAATTACAACAACATGGATGCACGTATATTGAAAAGTATACTTTTTGAGTATTTGTCGGGAAGGGCAAATCCACTTGAACGGAAGCTTGCAGAAGATTGGATAAAAGATCCTGAAAATTCAGAGACTTTTAATCACTGGCTTTATGAATGGGAGATCCGGTCTCCTCAATTTAATCCGGATCAGGAGCAGGCAATTGCCCGGCTTATGGAAAGAATTCATAATGAAGGTGAACCAGACACAGAGGAATCAGAGCAGAAATCTTTTTCTGAAAATGCGTGGAACCTATTACAAATTAAGCGTTTTGGACTCATAGCCGCTTCAGTTATATTATTGGTTTGCTTTGGCTGGTTTTCGAGAGATACCATTCAATACAAAACTTACGAAACCGGCTATGGCCAAACAACCAGACTTTATTTGGAAGATGGGAGCAGAGTTGCACTAAATGCAAATTCCAGATTGAAGATTCCAAGATTTGGTTTTTATGGGGATGTCAGAACAGTGTCTCTGGATGGAGAAGCAGAATTTTCAATCAGTCATACAATAGATCATAAACGATTTGTCGTAAAAACTTCTGACACTTTTCAAGTCGAAGTGCTTGGTACTCAATTTTCAGTATTTGCCCGGCCAAGGGGAACTAAAGTAGCGCTGAACCATGGAAAAATACGTATCGATTATTCGCAGGGAGAAAATCAGCAACACTTGTTAATGAAGCCAGGCGATTTGGCGACACTTCAAGAAACAGGTGCTGTGCAGCTCATTAGCAATGTTGATACGAAAAGTCTGAGTGCATGGAAAGAACAGCGTTTTGTATTCAATGCTACCTCACTATTAGAAATCCGCAGTTTGATAGAAGAAAACTTTGGAAAAAAAATCAGGATAGCTAATGATCATATTGCCCGTCGGACAATTACCGGAAATTTTAAAACGGAAAATGCAGAAGATCTCCTTAAAACGATTTCCGAGGTTTTGGACCTTGATATCGAGAAACAAGGTGATTCCATTTTGATTACAGATAACTAACTATTTCTAAACTCCCTTTCATTTATGCAATTAACACTATCACGTAAGCACTGGGTGGGAATTGGACTTGCCTTTGCGACACAATTTTCGCAGGCAGCCCAATCTCAGACCATCGCGTTTGTCTCCAAGCTTGAACGTCAGCCGCATGCGGTCAGGCAGGAAATGAAGCTAAAAAATGCGCTGCTGGACCTTCAACGCCATTATGGTGTGGAGATTGTTTTTGAAGATCGGGTTGTGGGGGCGTTGAATATAATTTCTGGCTCGATCGATTTTAACAAAACGTTGGAAAAAAACCTGGAAGTGATTCTTGGTCAGAAAGGATTAAAATACAAAAAAACGCGCAAAAATACTTATGTCATTCTTGAAGAAAAGGAAGCCGTAAAGACCAGCGTGGTAGTGCCTGACGCTAAGTTAGAATCAAGCGCAATCGCCGAAAACACCATCGTCGCATCTAATAATGTGTCAACGAAACACATGGTTACTATTGATAAAGCAATCACCGGTAAAGTTACCGATGAGGGTGGGAGTGGTCTGCCTGGTGTCAGTGTTGTGGTAAAAGGAACGCAGCGTGGAACATCTACAAATGGGGAGGGGGATTTTCAAATTGAAGTTCCTGATGATAATGCAGTTTTGGTATTTAGTTTTGTAGGATACAAAACACAGGAACTGACCGCGGGAGGGCAGTCAAAACTGGCAATTAAACTTTTACCAGACGAAAATGCGCTGGAAGAAGTAGTCGTTGTGGGTTATGGTTCTGTTAGAAAATCAGATTTAACAGGCGCCGTCGGTACCGTTAAAGCAGATGTTTTACAGGAACGCCCGGCTGCGTCACTTAATCAGGGATTGTCCGGAAGAATAACCGGTGTAAATGTTTCGTCAAACTCTGGAAGGCCGGGAGGTAGGGCGAATATCAGGATCAGGGGAGCCAGCTCCATCAGTGTTTCAAATAATCCTCTTTACGTTATTGACGGTGTTATTTTAAATTCTGTTGATCTCCAAAACGGAAGTACACCAATTGATTACATCAACCCAAATGATATCGCTTCCATTGAAGTGCTGAAAGACGCTTCTTCAACAGCGATCTATGGTGCTCGTGGGGCTAATGGCGTTATTTTGGTTACAACAAAACGTGGAACTGCGGATGGTGGCAGAGTAACTTACGATACTGATTTTAGTATCGGTATTGCACCTAAAAAACTGGCAGTGCTTAATTCAAGAGAATTTCTTGCCGTTGAAGATCTTGCCTATGCCAATGCTGCAAAATATGATCCTGTTGGCTGGGCTACTGGTACCAAGTACGTTGACCCGAAAACAAAGCGTACAAACCCTAATTTATTTGATGCGCAAGGAAACCCTCTGTATGACACGGACTGGCAGGATGAGACATTTCAGAAAGCCTTTACCCAAAATCATCAGCTGGGATTTACAGGTGGTAACGAAAAAGGAACTTACGGTGCTTTTGTAAATTATCGTAATGAAAATGGAGTTGTTCGGGATTCATGGCAAAAACGATACTCAGGTCGTTTTGTGTTTGATACGCAGATTAAAAGCTGGCTGAAAGTCGGAGGATCGCTTGGATATACGGATCAGAATGAAAAACAGGTTGATCAGCTTGACGGTGGTGGTATTACTGTTATGCGTCAGGTTCTGGAAGCTTTGCCAATTATTCCTGTCAGATATGCCAATGGAAACTGGGCGAGTAACCGCGATTATCCTGGTATGGAAGGGGGAGACAGTCCTTTAAGAGTTGCGGCGGAAAGGTTGTTCTATTTGAGAACACAGACAATGCTTGGCAACATGTATGCAACAATTCGTCTGGCGGAAGGTCTGGAATTGAAGTCAACAATTGGGACCAATGTGATCAATCAGAGAAGGGATTATTTCGCAGCAAAAGGCTTGCAGTATATTTCGAACAATGGTGACGCATCGGTTATTAACAACAGATACAATTCCTGGCAGTTTGAAAATTACCTGACTTATCACAAAGAATTCAAGACGATACATTCCCTGAACGCAATGGCTGGTTTGTCATGGCAGCACGTTGATCGCTTTGAAAACCAGGCTACGACACAGGGGTTTGATGACACTTATTTTGAGTTTAATAATCTTGGAGCAGGTGCAAGTCCACAGGCACCTTCATCGTTTGGTTCCGCATACGGGTTAAACTCATACTTTGCCCGTTTGAATTATGGCTTAATGAATAAATATCTGGTAACCTTCACCGGACGTCTGGATGGTTCTTCAAAATTTGGTGAGGCCAATCGTTTTGCATTCTTCCCATCGGCAGCTGTGGCATGGCGGGTGACGGAAGAGCAGTTTATGCAGAACATTCCTGCTGTATCAAATCTAAAAATCCGGGCGAGTTATGGTGCAACAGGTAACTCTGAGATTCCTGCATACCGCGCGCTCGCAGGTATGACAAACTACAATGTTATTTTTAACGGAATTCGTAACATTGGAACCGGTATAAGCCGAATGGCCAATCCTAACCTTCAATGGGAAAAAACGCAGCAGGTCGATTTTGGTATTGAGTTAGGATTATTCTCAAACAGAATAAATTTTGAACTTGATCTGTATCGTAGAAAAGTTAACGACATGTTATTGGACGCTCCTCTTCCGCTCAGCAGCGGATATGGCAGTATTTATTCCAATGTTGGAAGTATGCAAAACAAGGGGATAGAATTTGCAATTAATTCTACTAATCTTAAAATTGGAGATTTTGCATGGAATACTACATTCAACATTTCTATAAATAAAAATGAAGTGTTGGCGCTTTCAGGAGGCAGTGATATTTTCTCCGGAAATGGTGTCATTCGCGTTGGAGAACCTGTGGGCTCTTTCTTTGGAAGAAAACATTTAGGAACCTGGAGTACTAACGAAGCTGAGCAGGCAAAAAAATATAATATGCTTCCAGGCGATGTTAAATATCTTGATTTAAATAATGATGGTACGATCAACGATAACGACAGAACGATTATTGGGCAGGGAATTGCTGATGGATTTGGTACTTTCCTGAACACGTTCCAGTTTAAAGGCTGGTCATTAACTGTTGATCTTCAGTACATGTATGGAAATGATGTGCTTGACAGAAGTATCCACTCTGCCGAGGACAGACAGGGTATAGCGAATAGTTATAAAACTGTTATAAATGCCTGGACGGAAACCAATCAAAATACGCCAATTGCGCAGATTCGTCCAATCAACGCCTATTACACGACTAACAATGACAGCCATAAGGTTACGGATGCATCTTTTATAAGAGGACGTAATTTGTTGCTTGCTTACACATTTCCATCGGCGGTTACATCGAAGCTTAAACTCGACCGCCTTAGGGTCTACGGATCGGTTCAGAATTTTTTTGTAGCTACAAAATATTATGGATTTGATCCTGAGGTATCCAATTCGTCATCACCTTTCGATCAGGGGTTAGCGCTTTATGATTATCCAAAACCAAGGATATTTATGCTGGGTCTCAATATTGGTCTGTAATCAACTGTTGACATTTTAACTTAAAAAGTGATGAACCGAATTTCCAAAAAATATAAACTTCTGCTATTGTTAGCAGGTACCATGTACTTCACCAGTTGCTCGGATTTTTTGAATGAATCGGATCCCAGCAGTTTTACGGTAGAGAATTATTTTACTAAGCCGGAGCATGCCCGGAGTTCTGTTAATGCAATTTACGCAAGTATGCGTGACCCCCTTGGCAGCGGTTTTGGCGGCGGGCCATGGATGATGACTGAGTTTGCGACAGGGTTAGCTGCTACGGATTTAGGACAGGCTGTTAATAGTTACTTTATTAAAGATTTAAGAAATACTTCTGATAATAGCTATGGTCAAAACTATTGGGCTTCATACTACCGGGGAATTGGTAACGCTAATCTTTCCATTTCCAAAGTTCCGACCATTTCCATGGACGCTGTGGAATCTAAGAAGCTGATGGGTGAGGCCTATTTCCTGAGAGCTTTTTACTATTTTAACCTGGTTCAGATGTTTGGTAACATACCTTTGATTACTGAACCAACTTCGCTTCAATCGGAGCAATTAAGACCGGCCGCGGCGCCCGTGGAAGATGTTTATAACTTTATTGTGGAAGATCTTAAATTGGCAGAAGCCGCCGGATTGCCATGGACGGACGCAACTGGAAAAGTTAGTACCGGTGCTGTCAAGTCTTTACTTGCAAAGGTTTATCTTACTATGGCAGGTTATCCCTTACAGAAAGGTGCTGAATATTACACTTTGGCAGCTCAGAAAGCGGGAGAGGTGATTGATTCTAAACAATTCCGGTTGTTCACAACATACGACGATCTGCATAACCCTGCCAAGAAAAATGTTGATGAGAATATTTTTATGATCCAATTCCGGACACAAATTCTTCCATCTAACTGGCAGGTGTCCATTATTCCCTACAACAAAAATATCTCCCAGTATTCAGATGAAACGGGAGGGATTTATGCAACAGCAGATTTTGTGAAATCATACGATCCCGCTGACCTTCGTGTAAAAGAAAAACAATTCTTTTTTACAAAATTCACCAACGAAACCAATCGGAATCAGGAAGTGGATTTAGGCGGCTACTTTATCTACAAGCATTTTGACAACGTAGCGCAGACAAGTACTGCAAACAGTGATTTGAACTGGCCAGTGATCCGTTATGCTGATGTTTTGCTGATGTATGCAGAGGCGTCCAATGAGGTAAGCGGACCAACTGCAAAAGCTTATGAGGCAGTGAATGCAACCAGGACGAGAGCACAATTGCCCAACCTTGCCGGCTTGTCAAAAGATCAGTTGCGTGAGGCTGTCTGGAAAGAAAGATGGTATGAACTGTGTTTTGAAAATATCACCTGGTTTGACATGGTTCGGCTTCGCAAAGCTTTTAATGTAACCACAAAACAATTTGATGATTACGTGGGACACAAATTCACCTACGGTCCGGTCGTTACAGCAAGAGAACTTTTGTTTCCCTTACCAACAAGTGAGGTCAGAAATAATACAAATCTGAAACAGAATACAGGATACTAAAAATACTTTTATAACCAAAAAAGCCATTGATTTCGGTCAATGGCTTTTTTGGTTATTTACCTTATTGAGATAACAAGTTCTAGATAAAACGGTTAATCAGATTTTCAAGATATTCTTGTTTTCCTGAAATTATAGCTGGTTCGCCTTTTGCTGCTGCCAGTTCAAAAAGATCTGCCAGACCAAGTTTACCAGTTTCAAATTCAGCACCTTTTCCTGAATCAAAACTTGCATAACGGTCCGTGCGGATTTTGTCATATTCACCATTCTGGATAATATTGTCAGCAATAACCAGAGCTCTTGCAACCACATCAATACCACCGATATGTGCATGGAAAACGTCCGCAACATCCGTTGAGTTACGACGACGTTTTGCATCGAAGTTAATACCACCGCCTTGCAATCCGCCAGCCTGCAAAATTACTAACAATGCTTTTGTCCACTCAGCGATATCGTTAGGGAACTGATCTGTATCCCAACCATTTTGGTAGTCTCCACGGTTCGCATCGATTGAACCCAAAAGTCCTGCATCCGCTGCAACCTGCAACTCATGTTCGAACGTATGTCCTGCCAACGTAGCGTGATTCACTTCAAGGTTCAGGGAGAAATCTGCAAGAAGATCATGCTGGCGAAGGAATCCAATTACCGTTGCAGCATCGTAATCATACTGATGTTTCGTTGGCTCGCAAGGTTTTGGTTCGATAAAGAATTTACCTTTGAAGCCATTTGAACGTGCATACGCCACAGACATTTTAAGCATCTGAGCAAAATGCTCCTGCTCGCGTTTCATGTCTGTATTAAGGAGCGTCATATAACCTTCACGACCTCCCCAGAACACGTAATTTTCTCCGCCCAAAGCGATCGTTGCGTCCAAAGCAATTTTGATCTGTGCCGCAGCGTGAGAAACCACGTCAAAATCCGGGTTGGTTGAGGCACCATTCATATAACGATGGTGACTGAACAAGTTAGCTGTTCCCCAAAGTAATTTAACACCTGAATCTTTTTGCTTTTGCGCAAGATATTGTGTCAAAGTCTGAAGACGTTTTTCATTGCTGCGAACGTCGTCAGTATAATCTACTACGTCAACATCATGGAAACAGTAATAAGGCAATCCAAGTTTTGTGATCAATTCAAATGCAGCATCTGCTTTGTCTTTTGCGCGGTCAACAGCATCTGCTTTTTTATCCCATGGGTAAAATAATGTTTGTCCTCCGAAAGGATCACCACCATTTCCACAGAACGTATGCCAGTAAGCAACAGCAAAACGAAGATGCTCTTTCATGCTTTTACCAGCAACGATACGATTTTCGTCATACCAGCGGTATGCTAACGGGTTTGTCGATTCCGGTCCTTCGTAAGCGATTTTCCCGATTCCTTTAAAATACTCCTCTTCTCCAAGTAGTATGCTCATTGCGGTTTGTGTTAATGGTTTTTAAATGATAAGGTCTAGGTAAAGGGTGTTTACAGATCACAAATTATAAAGCTATTGTTCTCCGGATCATACTTTTTACTGCCTCTTTTTTATTAAGTGTACTATTGACAATTTTTACTGCAATACTATCACTTTTTTTTGAAAAAATTGAAAGCATAATGAAAAAAGGGTTGCGAAATATTTTCGCAACCCTTTTCATGTATTCTGAACGGCTTTTTCTCTTAGAAGAATTTAGCGCGACGATCAACTATTTTAGCATTCTCACGAATTGCTTCGTTCACAAGGTAAGAAGAACGGCTTTCCAACGATTGGGTAAGCTGCGTTTTATTCTGAGTGAAATCGGCAATTTTTGGAGCATCCGTTTTGTTGATCAGCTCCATGATGAACACACCGTTTTCGCCGGTAAATACACCTGTTTTCTGACCAGCTTTCAGGCCAAATACCTTACCTAATGCGATTGGATCAAAACCTGCGCTGGTTAAGAAACCTGTTGCAAGAGAAATATCATTTGCAGTTTCAATCAAAGCACCTGCACCGTATTTTTTAGCTATCGTTTCAAGATCGCCTGTTGCTCCTTTAAGTTTTGCAGTGATCTGCTCAGCTTTCAATTCGTTGCGAACTTTGGTTGTAAGCTCGTCACGGAAGTCGTCCACTTTAACGTTTTCCTGATCTGATTTTCCTGTAAGTACAGCAACGATATATTGTTCCTCTGTTTCAAAAACCTGAGAAACGTTATTGATCTTCGTGTCTTCTTTAAATGCCCAGCGAACAATTTCGCGGCCATTTTGTATCGCATTGATATTCGTAGCGCTTTCAGGAACACGGTTAGCTGTTGCTACAACAAGTCCTTTATTCTTTTTAACAGCTTCGTTAAACTGTTCTTTTGTTTTTACCGAATTAGCAAACTCGTCGGCTTTGCGGTATGCTTCGTCACGTGTAGCCTGGCTTGGAGCAATTGTTTTTCCAATCGCAGCGATACGGTACAACGTATTATTTTTAGTTGCTGTTACCTTGATAATATGGAAGCCAAACTGGCTTTCGATTAATCTCGGGATCAAGCCAGGAGCACTTGCAGAGAAAACCGCATCTTCAAATGGTTTAACCATTGCGCCATTGTTCTGAAAATATCCTAAGTCACCACCACGTTGCGCTGAACCCGGGTCTGCACTTGACGTTGCTGCCAAAGCTTCGAAATTAGCACCAGAACGAATCTGGGCAAGAATTCCTTCTGCACGAACACGAGCCGCAGCCTTAGCTGTGTCTGACTGATTTTCTGCTCTGATAAGAATATGACTTGCTTTTGCAGAAGATACAGTATCCGTACGAGTTCCATCATATTTATAGATGAAGTAAGTATTTCCTTCGCGGTATGGACCGTAAACGCCACCAGGTACGAATGATTTTACAGCTTCTTTTAACTGATCAGACATGTTGGCTAATGACATATTCATCGGCAACGGAATGTCTGAATTCATTTTTGCGTAAGAAGAATCATTTTGTGCCGTAGCAAGTCCACGAGCCAATTCTTTAATTTCATTGTAAAGTGCGGTACTATCGTCTTTCGCTGGCTGAACCGGAAAGCTGACATATTCGATTGAACGTGTATCGGTTCCTTTATATTCTGAGCGGTGAGCACTTAAATAAGTTTCAAGCTGAGAATCAGTTACTTTAATCGTAGTGTCTACGATTGAGAAATAAGGAACATATAAATAACGTGTCGTTGCTTTTGTGTTTTGCGCAACATATTCTTTTTCAGCTTGCGCCTTAGTTATGTAGGTAGACAGCTTCAAAAGGTTTTCGTATTTGCTGCGAATGCGCTCTTCACGAAGACTCGTTTCAAAACTAGTCCATGATTTTTGTTGCTCAACAGGTAACGTCTTTAAGTTTTTCAGGTAGTTAATAACAGCGGATTTATCAAAACGACCAGATGTTGGATCAGAAAACGCCTGAAGAATTGAAGGGCTGATGTGATTTCCCTGCACCATATCCACTAATTCTTCATCTGTAACCGCTAGCCCAAGCTCGTCAAATTGTTTTTTGTAAGCAATGTCAACAATGAATTGATTCCATGCCTGGTCGCGTAATGAAGCTAGTTCATTTTCATTCAAACTGCGGCCCGACTGCGCCTCATAGTTCTGACGAAACCCATCGACCCTGGTCTGAAAGTCTTTGATATTGATTTCTTTACCAGCAATCTCACCAACAGTTTGGTTGTTATTTCCTCCTAAGAAAGAGTTTGGGCCTAAAAGGTCACCACCCACCATAAATAAGATCAAACTGATTGCGATTACTGTGACAGCAACTCCGGATTTCTCTCTGATTTTGTTAATTAAAGCCATTTCTATTTTTGAATTAGACCCGCAAAATAAAATCTTTTCTGCGTGGAATGCAAGAGGGATTTATAATTGATAATTGATATTTGCAAACGAATCACCGAAATATTTGCTGGATTTCCACTATTTTATTCTAAATACTTCAAATTGAAGGCATAAATTATGCACATGATCGAGCTGAAAAATATTCCTGCCAATCCGGTTACTACGCCTAACCAGCCACCAATAACAAGTACCGATCCCAGAAAAGCAACAACCATTCCACCCAGATAGAGGTAAAATCCCAGCTTTTTCAAGTTCCACATTAAATAGGCAGCATATAAAGTAAGTGATTCAAAAATAAGCATGATGACAGCACTTTTCCTGATCATGTCTGGCGTTGTCCGTTGAATTACGGATTCTAGTAAACGATCAACCGTTTTGGTATCTGCTTGTGATGGTTGTTCTTCAAGTTTTTCACGGGCACTTTGAAAAAGCTCGCGCGTCTTGTCGGCCACCACACCCGGATTCCAAAGTCGTTCAGATTGTGTCCATAAGCCGGAAATAGAACTTAAAAAAGTAAGTATGCAAAGCACAGTAAGCACTGTTGGGCGTGGAGTTGGAGCATTCATTGGGCAATAATAAAAATAATGTAATGACAGTTGTCAATATCGGGATGTAAAATTTGTGGATTTCGATGAAAACACCAAAAGCATTTGAATATTCTTATAAGTGAACATACTTTTACAATTATAATTTCAAAATATCAATTTTACATCTAACGGGAGCCTGGTAAATTATGAGCCTACAAATTCTGACTGAACGCGTTACCAGCATGCTGGGCACGGATAGCGGCCTTGACGCAACAGTTAAATTCAAAACAGACGAAGGAAATGTTTTCATAAATAGCAAAGTTGTGCCGAATACTGTGTCTAACGAAGACCTGGATGCAGACTGCACATTTGAAATTTCTACAAAAAATGCTTTGAAATTATTGGACGGCGACCTGAATGCGATGATGGCCTATATGATGGGCAAGCTCAAAATCGACGGAGATATGGGTGTCGCGATGAAAATCGCTGAAACTTTTGGGGGTAAGTAATATCCCGGAAAATGTTTTCGTGAAAAAGGAGTCTGGATTCGAGCGGTAATTCCGCTTGAATCCAGACTCCTTTTTTTATCGCCCAAGTTAAAGCTCCAATTCCCGAAGATACATCTGGATCGTATTTTCTAAACCTAAATATAAGGCATCGGAAATTAATGCATGGCCGATGGAAACTTCATCCATCCAAGGAATACATTGTTTCAGGAAGTGCAGGTTGTCCAGACTTAGGTCATGTCCAGCGTTTAAGCCCAAACCAACTTCTTTTGCTTTCTCTGCCGCCAGAACAAATGGTATAACGGCCTTTTGCCTGTTCTCGAAATAATGCGCTGCGTAAGGTTCTGTATATAATTCAACGCGGTCAGCTCCGCAGATCTTTGCGCCTTCAACCATATCCGGATCAGGATCGACAAATACTGAAACGCGTATGTTTTCTTTCTTAAATTCCTGAATCAGCTCAGTTAAAAGATTTCGGTTTGTGATAGTATCCCAGCCAGCGTTGGAAGTTATCGCGCCAAGAGCGTCCGGCACGAGTGTTACCTGGTCAGGTTTTGTGGCAAGTACCAGATCTATAAATTTTCGCTCCGAGGGATTTCCTTCGATATTGAATTCTGTTGTTACAACTTCTTTTAAATCGTAAACATCCTGATAACGAATATGCCGCTCATCCGGGCGGGGGTGCACAGTAATGCCTTGCGCGCCAAAACGCTCACAATCCAGAGCCACTTTCAGGACATTGGGATTGTCGCCTCCGCGAGAATTCCGAAGTGTAGCTATTTTGTTAATGTTGACGCTGAGACGAGTCATGTTGAAGTTTTTAATGATAGATTGATAGAATGATTGAATTTTGAATGGTAGAATTTTGAATGATAGAATGTGATGCAAAACCCTTGGTTATTCATTCTATCATTCACTCATTCAAAATTCTATCATTGATTCGTGTAACTTTGCGCCTTTAATGACAAATTTAACATTGCTCATTCTAAATTAACTCATTTATTCATTAATATTCTCACATTCAAAATTCATTCATTAAACATATGTCACTAAAAATTCAGGTTGAATCAGGTATTAAAGATGCCATGAGGGCAAAAGATCAGGACACTTTGCGCGCTTTACGTGCAATCAAATCATTGATTTTGCTGGAAGAAACAAAAGGCGGTGCATCAGGAGAATTAACTGCTGACGACGAATTGAAGTTGCTTACAAAAGCTGCAAAACAACGCAGAGAATCAGCAGATATTTACAAAACACAAAATCGCCCCGACCTTTTGGAAAAGGAAGAAGCTGAGCTCGCGATCATCGAGCAGTTTTTGCCAAAACAATTATCAGAAGAAGAAGTTACGGCCAAACTAAAAGAAATTATTTCTCGCGTTGGCGCAACGGGCCCTTCGGATATGGGTAAGGTAATGGGTGCAGCAACGAAGGAACTTGCCGGCCAGGCTGACGGTCGTGTTGTTTCGGCATTAGTAAAGAGTTTGCTCGCATGAAGTTATTGGATATTCTTATCCTGATTCCATTACTTTGGGGAGCTTTACATGGTTACCGTAAGGGTTTGCTTATCGAAATTATCGGCATAGCGGGCCTTGTGGTAGCCATGATCCTCGGTTTTAAATTTCTGGGCCTGGGAATGGAAGTTCTCACGCCTTATTTCAGTGACGGTACCGCAAGAAAAATCCTTCCATATATAGGTTTTTCAGCCGTATTTTTTCCAACCATATTTTTGCTGAACCAATTCGGTTACCGAATCCGGCGTTCGTTGCGTTACTCAATTCTGGGAACCTTCGACAGTTTCGCCGGCGCAATGGTTGGTATTTTTACCTGGGTTTTCGGGATCAGTGTATTTTTCTGGCTTGTCAATACCATCGGTGTGAAAATTCCTGAACACCGTACAAATGATACCTGGCTTTATCCGCTTGTCATTCCGGTCGCTCCCAATGTGATTACAAAAGCACTTACTTTAATGCCGGAAGGCAGTGAACTGATTAAGGACTGGAAATCAGAATATTTGGATGATGAGAAAAAGGATAAAGAAAGTGAAGATGAATATTCTGATGATGAAGGTGAATCAGATAACAAAAAAGATAATTCTGAACGCATAGACGAATGATTTTTCGTAAAACGGTGTTTCTTTTCGATTAACAAATCTTTCATTAACTGGATAAAATAATCGTATGCGGAACATCAATCTGAGGCCGGATAATTCTTTTAAAGATTGATATTCAGTACCTTTGCAGTAAATACGGTTACCTTCAAAATAAGCGGTGACCAATAGTTATAAAAATAATGGTTGAAGTACAAGAAAAGCAGGATATAAGGAAGTTAAGTGTTGATCAGTTGAAAAACTGGATGGCAGAACATGGAGAAAAGGCTTTCCGTGCGAAACAGATCTATGAGTGGATATGGAAAAAATCGGCATCATCTTTTGCTCAAATGACAAACCTGTCCCTGGCAACCAGACAACTCATCGACGAACACTTTGTAATCAATGCGATGACTGTTGCCAAACAACAGCAAAGTAATGATGGTACTGTAAAATCTGCTTTTAAATTATTCGACGGCCATTTGGTGGAAGGTGTTTTAATACCTGCCTCTGACCGTATGACAGCATGCGTGAGCAGCCAGGTGGGTTGTTCACTGACCTGCAAATTCTGCGCGACTGGCTATATGGAGCGTAAGAGAAATCTTGACGCCGCTGAAATTTATGATCAGGTTGTAGCCATTGCACGCCAGGCAGAAGCGAGTTTCAAGGCTCCCCTTACTAATATCGTGTATATGGGTATGGGTGAGCCGCTATTAAACTATACGGCTGTTCTAAAATCAATTGAACATATTACCTCGCCGGAAGGCCTTAATATGTCGCCAAGGCGCATCACAGTTTCGACAGCCGGGATCGCCAAAATGATTAAAAAACTGGGCGACGATGAAGTTCGTTTCCGTCTTGCGCTTTCTTTGCATGCGGCAAATGACGAAAAACGTAACCGTATCATGCCAATTAACGAATCTAATTCGCTTGATAATCTGGCTGAGGCACTTAATTATTTTTATAAGAAAACAGGGAACCGGATTACTTTCGAATATATTGTTTTCAATAACTTCAATGATACTTTGCAGGATGCAAAAGAGCTTTGGGAGTTTACCAAACGTGTACCGGCACGCGTAAACATCATCGAATACAACCCGATCGCCGAAGCAGATTTTACGAATACCGGTGCTGATCGTCTGGATCAATTTGCTGCTTTTCTGGAAGAAAAAGGTGTTTCTGTTCATGTGCGCAGAAGCCGTGGGAAAGACATTGACGCAGCCTGCGGACAGCTTGCCAATAAAGAAGGAAATTGAACATTACACTTTTTCTTGTTAAAATCTGATTTAGTCACCCGATGGTTTTATCAATTAAAACATTGGCTGAATAGAAGCACTTTATTAACGCAAATATGAATTTACTTAACAATTTCTTAACATTGCACTTGTAAAGAATCAGTAGTTTTGCCTCGAAATCATGTTCTTACCTAACCGGAATGCTTGCCGAAACATATCACTTCTGCAACGACCATTAAAGTGAGTTTTATAAAGTAAACTTATACGCTACCTATGTTTGGTCTTGAAACCGACATTTTTCTCCTTCTCGCTTTTAGTCTTTTAGCGGCTTGTGCATTTGAATTTGTAAACGGTTTCCACGATACGGCCAATGCCGTCGCTACCGTAATTTATACGAATTCCCTGAAACCAAATATCGCAGTAATGTGGTCCGGTTTCTGTAACTTTTTAGGTGTTTTTTTTGGTGGAATTGCAGTTGCAATGGGTATTGTAAACCTGCTGCCAGTCGAATTACTGATTGATCAGAATGTCTATCATAGCGTTGCTATGGTTTTTTCTTTGCTTTTCAGTGCGATTATCTGGAACCTTGGAACATGGTGGTTTGGACTTCCGAGTTCCAGTTCACATACTTTGATAGGCTCCATTCTTGGTGTTGGTCTTGCGTTTACGTTTATGCCCGAAAATACACACGGTGCCGGTGTAAACTGGTCAAAAGCACAAGAACTTTTTACCTCTCTTTTAACTTCTCCGATCTTCGGTTTTGCCCTTGCGATCATCATTATGTTCATCCTTCGCCGGGCGCTTTCGAAACCTCTTCGTGACGTTGTGTTCAGTGAACCTCAAAAAAATACGCCGCCGCCGATCTGGATTCGCGCCATTTTGGTTACTACCTGTACCCTTGTAAGTTTCTTTCACGGATCTAATGATGGTCAAAAAGGAGTGGGCCTTGTAATGTTGATCCTGATTGGAATTGTTCCTGCACATTTTGCTCTGGATAACAGTATTAATCCGGTTGAAATGAAAACTGAGCTTGCCAGAATTGACGAGACAATCGGACGTATCGACACCGTCGGACTATCTGCGTCAGATCGTGAACATTGGCATACAATTAAGTCAGAAATCGCTTTACTAACTATCCAGCTGAACAAACCTATGGTTGACAATAAGTTGCCGAAGGAAGTGCGAATGAACGCACGGAAATCGTTGCTTCTGATCAGCCGTAATACGAAAACAATCCTTGAAAACGGAGATGCAAATCTTAATTCTGCTGATACTGAGTTTTTGAAAGGACAGGCAGGAGGCGAAAAAGGGATCAGAAGATTTACAGATTACGCACCTGACTGGGTTATTTTAATGATCTCGCTTTCCCTTGGTTTGGGAACAATGGTAGGTTGGAAAAGAATTGTGGTAACCATCGGTGAGAAAATCGGTAAGCAGCATTTGACTTATGCACAGGGTGCATCTGCTGAATTAGTTGCTGCAAGTACCATTGGTGTCTCATCCTATCTTGGACTTCCGGTGAGTACAACACACGTACTCTCATCCGGTATCGCCGGTTCGATGGTGGCAAGTAAAGGGGTTAAAAACTTACAAGCTGGAACGATCCGGAATATTGTAATCGCCTGGATATTGACGTTGCCTGTGACTATGTTTTTGTCCGGTACGTTATACGCCTTCTTCCGCTGGATACTTTAATGGCTGTTGGCTATTAGGTTTTAGCAATTAGTTTGGTTGATTAACATTTAAATTATCCATCCTAAAATATACTGAAACCGTCTTGTGTTTATTCACGAGACGGTTTCTTCGTTTCTTGTAAATCAGAGTTAAATAGTGAGCAAGTACAACGGGAGAAGTTTTTTATTTTGCCTTAAACCAGATTAAAGAAAATCGTGTTTCTATTTTGGACATAAATCCGGTCAGCTGGATTCTTTGGTTTTGAAAAGTATATTCTCGTAATTCGGACTGGATTTTTATCAATCAACAAAAAGCCAATTATTCACCATAATGACAACCATTGAAGAGCAAGTAGCGCGTTACGGTTTTGTTACTGAAGCGATCGCAGAAGATATTGATTTGATTGCTGAAATTAACCGATTGAAAAAGGAGAAAAATGCGGTCATTCTTGCACATTATTACGTAGATGCAGAAATTCAGGATTTGGCAGATTATATCGGTGACAGTTTAGGTTTATCACAACAGGCTGCCGCAACAGAAGCGGATATGATCATTTTCTGTGGCGTACACTTCATGGGTGAAACCGCCAAAATATTGAGTCCGAACAAAAAAGTAGTTATCCCGGACCTAAATGCTGGTTGTTCGCTCGCTGACTCAGCTCCTGCTGATAAGTTCGCTGAATTTAAAGCACAATATCCTGATCATATCGTAATCAGTTATATCAACTGTTCTGCTGAAATCAAGGCCCTTACTGATATTGTTTGTACTTCGTCCAATGCTTTACAAATTGTAAACAGCCTGCCAAAAGACCAGAAAATTATTTTTGCCCCTGATGCAAATCTTGGAAGATATGTTTCTCAAAAAACAGGCCGGGATATGGTTTTGTGGGATGGCGCATGTATTGTCCACATTGATATTTCCCGTGAAAAACTGGCTGAGCTTCGAAAAGAAAATCCGGATGCTTTGCTGATTGCTCATCCGGAATGTAAGGAAGATATTTTGTTGCAATCAGACTTTGTAAGTTCCACAACAGGGCTTTTGAAGTTTGTTCAGGAATCTGATCATGATAAATTTATTGTGGCAACGGAAGCTGGGATTTTGCATAAAATGAAACAGGCCGTTCCGCATAAAAAACTGATCCCAGCACCTGGCTCCGATAACAATACCTGCGCTTGTTCAGAGTGTCCTTACATGAAAATGAATACGCTGGAAAAAGTTTACAACGCTTTGTATTACGAACAGCCGGAAATTTTTGTTCCTGAAGATATTCGTTTGAAAGCGTTTGAATCGGTGAACAGAATGCTGGAACTAAGTAAAGGAATCTGATTTCTTGCTTATACCTTTTCATTTAAATTAGTGAAATACGTTTATTAATAACTTATGCCTCAGTTTGATTTCCTGATCGTCGGTTCCGGTATTGCCGGACTCAGTTATGCTGCAAAACTGGCACGACACTTTGAAAATACCCAGGAACCTGTTTCCATTGCAGTAATTACGAAAGTGCAAGCCGACGAAACCAACACGAAATATGCACAGGGTGGGATAGCCGTCGTTTGGGATAAATCAGATTCTTTTGAAAAACATATTCATGATACCATGGATGCGGGAGACGGTATCAATAAACCGGATATTGTTGAAATTGTTGTCAAAGAAGCACCTGAGCGTATTCAGGAGTTAATTGACTATGGAACCCGTTTTGACAAAGAACCGGAAGGGAACTATGATCTTGCCAAAGAAGGCGGCCATTCGGATAACCGCATTTTGCATTTCAAAGATATTACCGGGGCAGAAATAGAGCGGGCTTTACTGGAAGAAGTAAAACGGCATAAGAACATTGAAATTTTCACGCATTATTATGCCGTTGAACTTATCACACAGCATCATTTGGGTGAAACTGTTTACCGCTATCGGGAAGATATCAAATGTTTTGGAGCTTATGTTCTGAACCGTGTTTCAGGAAAGGTTGAGAAGTTTCTCGCGAAAACAACAATGCTGGCAACGGGCGGAATTGGTAATATTTATCAAAGCACCACCAATCCAACGATTGCGACCGGCGACGGCATCGCGATGGCCTATCGTGCCAAGGGAATTTGTGATAATATGGAATTTATCCAGTTTCATCCGACAAGTTTTTACCTTCCCGGGAAAAAACCTTCGTTCCTTATTTCTGAGGCAGTTCGCGGTTTTGGAGGTATTTTGAAACGTGCGGACGGAAGTACGTTCATGGAACTCTATGACGACCGGCTTTCACTCGCGCCGCGTGATATTGTCGCGCGAGCCATTGACTCGGAAATGAAGAAGAATGGCGTTGATCACGTTTATCTGGATGTGCGCCATTGCGACTATGAAAAATTCCTTGAACATTTTCCGAATATAACGCAGTATTGCCTCGACGCAGGTGTTGATGTGAGAACGCAAATGATACCTGTTGTCCCGGCCCAGCATTATATGTGTGGTGGAATTCGTGTGAGCGAGTGGGGGAGAACAAATATTAATTTTCTGTATGCAGTTGGAGAATGTGCCTGTACAGGTTTACACGGAGCAAATCGTCTGGCGTCAAATTCTTTGTTAGAGGCAGTCGTATTTGGGCATAGAGCCTATGAAAGTACGCTGGAAGGTTTTGACAAGGCGGTCATCCCGGACAATATTCCCGAGTGGGATGATTCAGGTACGACACATCCGGAAGAAAATGTTTTGGTGACGGAAATGACTCGTGAGTTAAACAGTATTATGTCGAATTACGTGGGTATCGTTCGTACAGACCGCCGTATGAAACGTGCTTACGATCGCTTGGAATTGCTGCATGATGAGCATGAAGAACTATACCGCCAGTCGAAGGTATCCGTTGCCATTTGTGAACTTAGGAATATGATTTCTGTTTCTTATCTGATCATCAAAATGGCGATGGCAAGACGAGAAAATATTGGATTGCATTTTAATGCGGATCATGTGAAAGGTTGATTTGGTGAAATTTGCCAAAAAAAGGCGAAGACTTTCATCGACTAATAATAGTAACCTGTCGTTTCTACCTTCGTTTTTCTTGATCAACCAAATTAGTAACCCAAGGTTTCAACCTTGGGTTTTTTCATGCCGAAATTTGTCAGTCGTTGGCCGTCGCGTATTATTCCGATCAAAGCAATAAACTGAATATATTATTTCGCAGCCGCCGCGACAGCTTTACCCGATTTCCTTGTAATCACCTTATTCAAAACATTTGCCCCGATTTTCTCTCCTAGATGCGTTCCTTCTTCAACGCCATCACGGTAATGAATTCCACCGTATACGCGGCTGATGGATGCATCCCAATACGCATCTTTAAACGACTTGAACGATTTTACACCATGTCCGTATTTTTTTTCAGTCGTATCAGTGAACGCGACATTATCACCAATCAGCTTTGTCAACACAGTTCCGCAAGCAGCTGAAATCGTGCTGTGTCCGCTAACATATTCCGGGAAGGCAGGCGTTTCAAGGAACGGACGCCAGTTTGGATCCCAATTGTTGTTGATTACAGTTTCAGGACGAATCCGTACGGTTCGGTATTTTTCATCCCAGCAAGATACGAAAGCGTCAAACAAGGATAACGCCCCCAAAGTATACACTTCATTGACTTCCATCAGGTTCAGTTTTTTTTCAGAAGTAACATTTTTGATAATCGCGAGCCAATGGCCGGCTGGTGTCATCTTTTTGTTTGCAAACATGGCATGGCCAACCACGTTGGTTACAAATGCATTATCATCCCAAAAGTATGCAGTAGCTTTCTGTTCCTCGGTGAGATTTTTACCCATCTCATACACTTCCATCGTCAGTTTCATAAACGGACTATTCTTGTTTAAATCATATTTTGCCGGAGGGGGACATCTGAACTGCGTCACGGAATCCAGAGAGAAAGTCCTGACCGTATTCCACATCGGTTCACATGCGTCTGCATATGCGGGCGGCGTAGGGACCCATGTGCCTGGTTCATTTGTAACTGTATACCTAAATCCGCGTATTTCTTTATAATGATCCTTCGATGCATGCGCCAGAACATGTTTAGCGACGGTGTCACCATAGGCTATCGATCGTTCATAAACGTCGTCCGGAATACCCATCTCTTCATACTTTTTAAACAGATTTTTCTCATAGCCATCCCACAGATCGCCAGAAAATGTCAGTGTTCGGCCAACCACAGTAAACGCCTTTATACTGGCAAGCGGGAAACAATATTCCACGCCGGTATCTGGTTTTGGAGGAAGCGTGAACTTGTTTATCTGGCCTGCCAGTGATTGAAAATCCTTATGTCCTGGTACCATTGCTTCGTATGCAGCTAGAAAAGAGTAACTGTAAATTCTCGCAGCAACAGGCGGTTTGAATATATCGTGGATAATCACATCCGTCAACTGCGTAGTTGTTTCATGAAAGAGTTTTGGATCCGATGCTTTTGCATTATATTCTTCCGGAGACGACGTTTTCTGGCAGGAAAGGAATGAAGCAAATAATAATATTGGCAGACTTGATTTTATGAATTTCATTTTATTTATAGTAGGGAAAGCAAATTTCTCTGGCGTGTTTAGCGTGTTAAATAGAAGCCTATATTTTGCACGAATATAGCTAAGATATCTTCAAAAATATTTAATAGTTTAGAGAATAAAGATAATAAATGATTGGAATTATATTATATTCTTTTTCGCTGATTTTGAATAGCAACTGTTCTTCTGCTCGCTCCGGGATATAGAACTCGTCAGATATCCCTCTAATTATTCTAAGTTTTATTTGATCTGTTTAGTCAAAAATCACAACATTATTGCAAAAATACAGCTGATATTTTTGTTATTTTTTAAGAATGCATATTGATATAAGAAGAACGCTTTTTTTTGTGAAGTATTTAATATCTTTTTGTACATCCTTATGAGTAGAAGCGGTCATTTGGTACTTATTTTATATGATAATGTAGTTTGTGAATTTAATTGTGTTTCAATAACACAACAAACCCTAGCGACCTTAAAGTTATTGTTAATTTATTTGCACGTATAATTACATTCTTAACCAAAAACAACGATGAATTTGGAACATAAATTTACTTATCTGTAAGACGCAATCTATTTGCTTCGTAGGTCAGGCTCTCGGTAGCGAGACTTTCATAACGCCTCCGTTACGTGTTCAAGCACGGAAGTTCGGTTCTAACTTTTTACCTATTTTTTATTTATCAATTTCTATTTATTAATCTATGAGAATTTCTACTCGATGGACATGTCGTGAAACAGCGCGGTATGCTCTTTCTCTCTTTCTGATTCTCGTTACAGTGGTAGGTGCTTTTGCCCAAAATACTGTAAAGGGTAGTGTAAAGGACGAACAGGGCCAGGGATTACCTGGCGTAAGCGTGGTTGTAAAAGGCACAACCGCTGGAACGGTTACAGACAATGATGGTGCTTACACCGTAAATACACCATCGAACGCGACTTTGGTATTTTCATTTATTGGCTATCTGACGCAGGAAACTGAGGTAGGCAATAAGTCAAATATTGACATTACCTTGAAGAATGATACTAAGGCTTTGGAAGAAGTTGTAGTAGTTGGTTACGGTACTGCCAAAAAAGCAACATTAACAGGTTCGGTCGTTGCTGTTAAAGGTACGGAACTAGAAAAAGCTCCTTCCGCTAACCTTTCCAACACTTTGGGCGGACGACTGCCTGGTGTTTCAACTGTTCAGGCAAGTGGTGAGCCTGGTTATGACGGTTCTGCTATTCGTATTCGTGGTACCAACTCTTTGGGTAACAGTAATGCTTTGATCGTTGTGGATGGTGTACCTAACCGTAGCGGTGGTTTGGATCGTTTGAATCCTGCAGATATCGAAAGTATTTCAGTTTTGAAAGATGCTGCCGCAGCGATCTATGGATCTCGTGCAGGTAATGGTGTAATTTTGATTACTACAAAACGTGGTAAATCAGGTAAACCGCAGTTGTCTTATGATATGAACATTGGTATGGGGCAGCCTGCTATTTTACCAAAGATGTCTAGCGCAGCCGAGTACGCAACAATCCGTAATGAACTTCAAATTTATGATAACCTGCCTTCCGGACAGTGGAATGGGGCTTTGCAAGGTTTCAATACAGCTGGTAACTATACAAGAACTGACACGAAGGATGTTTTAACTGCAACTTTTCAGCCTGATGATATTCAAAAATTCCGTGATGGGAGCGACCCGTTACTCCACCCGAACACCGATTGGTATGGAGAAGTAATCCGTAAATGGTCTCCTCAACAGCGCCATAACGTTCAGTTGATGGGAGGTAGTGAAAATATTAATTACCTGGCTTCACTTGGTTACATTAACCAGGATGGGAACTATGTTAATTCGGCAACGGGATACAAGCAATATGATATGCGTCTCAATCTGGATACAAAAATTAACAAGTATCTAAAAGCCAAAATTGGCATGGCATTGCGCGAAGAGTTCCGTCAGTTCCCTAACGGTGGTGGTGCAGGTGATATTTTTCGTATGCTAATGCGTGGAAAACCTACTGAGATTGCTGTTTGGCCTGACGGAAGACCTGGTCCTGATATTGAAAATGGACAAAATCCTGCTCTTATTACAACTAACCAAACAGGATATAACAATGACAAACGTGACTACATTCAAACGAATGGTACCCTTGAATTTGACGTTCCTGGCGTACCTGGTCTGAAAGTGGTTGGTATGGCGGCGATAGATAAAATGATGCGTCGTCAGAAATCATTTCAAAAGCCTTGGACACTTTATTATTGGGATAAAAAAACATTTGAACCAGATGGTAGTCCATTCTTGACTGGGGCGGTACGTTCAACTTTTAGTGATCCACGTTTGACTGAAAGCTCCTCGCAGGAATTGTCTGTTCAGTTAACTGGACAGGTTTCTTATGAAAAATCTATCGGAGCACATAATTTTAATGTAATGGGAGGTATCCAGCGGGAGAAGGTTGATGCAGATGGATTCTTCGCTTATCGCAGATACTTTATTTCACCGGTAGTAGATCAGCTTTTTGCCGGTGGTACCCCTGAGCAAAACATTGACAACTTTGACCTTTACACCAGGGCTCGACTAAGTTATTTTGGACGTGCAGGTTACAACTATAAAGAGAAATATCTTGCCGAATTTTTGTGGCGTGTAGATGGCTCTTATATTTTTCCTAAACAAGGGCGTTTCGGCTTTTTTCCAGGTGTGTCAGCAGGATGGCGTATCTCTGAGGAAGGTTTCTGGAAAGATAAAATTACTTTCTTGAACAATGTAAAACTTCGCGGATCATGGGGACAAATGGGTGCTGAGCCTTATTTCCTTGGAACTGAAACATTGGCGGAATATCAGTACCTTTCAACAATGGGCTTTGGCCAATATGTTATCAGTGATCAGGTTGTGAAAACATTGTCAGAAACACGTGTTGCCAATGGAGAGTTTACCTGGGAAGTGGCTAACAACTCGAACTTTGGTATTGAAGGAACACTTTTGAATGATAAACTGGCTTTTGAATTTGATTATTTTGTTAATAACCGTTCAAGAATCTTGATTCCAAAAATTGGTTCTACACCTTCAAGCGCAGGTATAGATGGCAAGTTACCACCTCAAAACTTAGGTAAACTACAAAACAAAGGATGGGAATTTAAGGTAAGCTATGATGGTAACATCAATGACCTTACTTACTCTGTTAGTGTAAATGGAGGGTATGCTAAAAACCAGATTAAGTATTGGGATGAAACACCAGGGGCTCCTTCTTATCAGAGAACAACTGGTATGCCATATCAATCATTCCTGGTTTATCAATTTGACGGTTCGTTCAAGGATCAGGCAGAGATCGATGCAAACCCTATTGACTACAGTGAAATTGCAGGAACGCTTTTGCCAGGAGATATGAAATTCAAAGATGTTGGTGGGCCTGAAGGAATTCCAGATGGTAAAATTACTGCTGATGATAGATTGAGGACTGAAAAAGTTCAGCGTCCGTGGTTTACGGGTGGTGCTTCAATTAATTTAGGCTACAAGGCATTTGACTTGTCTATTTTAATGCAAGGTGCAGCTGGTGGTCTTCAGTTAGTTGGCCTAACAGAATCGGGTGACATTGGTAACTATCTTAAATATGATTTTGATCATCGCTGGACGATCGACAATCCTGATACAAGATATCCTCGTTTGACTAATAGAGGCAACAGGTATTATACTAACACAGGGCAGGCTGGCTTCAACAATTATTTCCTTAAAAGCAACAATTACTTGCGTGTTAAGAATATTGAGTTGGGTTACAATCTTCCTTCCGAAGTGGGTTCTAAACTTGGATTAAGCAAGTTCAGACTTTACGTTAACGCGCTGAACCTTATGACATTCTCGAAAATTAAAATTTGGGATCCGGAATCGACAAGTACAAGTGGACAGTACTATCCACAATCTAGAATTATCAATGCAGGTTTACGTGTAGCTTTTTAATGAAAATTAATATGAAATTCAATTATAAAAATCTAGTTGTCATTGCGTTACTGGCTGCCGGCGGAGTGTCATCGTGTAAGACTGACTTCCTGGACGTAGAGCCAATAACTGAAATTGCGAGTGATCGGGTCTGGGAAGACGGAGCTCTTTCTGAGGCATTTGTTACCGGCATTTACGCAGGCCTTCAGCAGGGAGGATTTGCCGAGCAAATGTTAGCTTCCCTTACAGATGAAGCAGTATTTACTCATACCGGGCGTAACATCAATACGATTAATGAGGGGAGTTTAAGTCCTTCAAATCTGGGCTGGGAAGACAATACCTATGCCTGGAGCCCTATGTATACACGTATTCGCGCTACTAATCTTGCGATCGAAAAGTTGGCGACAGCAACGTTTACTAATGAAACGCTTAAAAGCCGTTTACAAGGGGAAGCATACTTTTTGAGAGCATATTACTACCAGCAATTGGTTCGTTATTACGGTGCAGTACCATTGATCAAAAAGACTTACGCGCTGAACGAAGATTATTCTGTGTCTCGTAATACTTATGAGGAATGCGTTAACTCTATTGTTAATGATTTGGACAGCGCAGCTTTGCTTTTGGACGGACAGGCGACTATAACTGGTCGTGCATCATTGACAGCTGCACTTGCTTTAAAATCACGAGTTTTGACCTATGCAGCAAGTGATTTGCATGATGTGCCGACTGCAAAAGCGAAATCTACATTGCTTGCAAGTTATCCAAATCCTGAATTTACAGGATATATTTCTGGTGATCGGACAGCTCGGTGGACTGCTGCGTTAAATGCCTCAAAAGCGGCATTGGATGCCAGCTCTGGAGGTTATAAATTGAATCTTACTGAGCCAGTATCAGCTACGGAAGGGGAAGCGAACTACGTTGCGATGGCTATGGCAGGAGGCAGCGGAGACAAAAACATAGATCCGACAGCATCGACTGAGCTTATTTTTGGTCGTTATTTTACTCCGAGTTTAGCAGAAGGTGCACGTCAGACTGGGTTGAACAATGGCCCGAACGGATACCACAACTGGGCTGGTAATACGCCTATTGGTAATCTTGTTGATGATTATGAAATGATGGACGGTACTAAATTTTCATGGACTAATCCAGTACATAAAGCTGCGCCATATACAAACCGCGATCCACGTTTTTATGCTACCGTATTATATGATGGAGCTGACTGGAAACCTCGCCCTTCTGATGTTATCGATCCTGCAAACCAAATTCAAACAGGTGCTTATGACCTTTTGGATGATAAGAATGCTTTGTTTAACCGTAAGGGACTTGACACCAGAAGCAGTACTGTGGAAGACTGGAATGGTAGTCGTTCAGGATATTATATGCGTAAGTTCATTGATCCGAACCCGGCATTATATGATAATTCGGATCGTCAGAATATCCCATGGCCTTTTATTCGTGTAACCGAGGTTGTTTTCAACTACGTGGAAGCTAACATTGAATTAGGTAAAGAAGCCGAAGCACTTCTTTGGTTAAATAGAATCCGTTTCCGTGCTGGTATGCCTGCTTTAAAAGTAACAGGTGCTGCTTTGAAAGAGGCTTATCGTATGGAACGCCGAATCGAAATGGTATATGAAGAACAACGTTACCATGATGCACGTCGTTGGATGATTGCACCAACTACACTGGGTGAAACCTTAATGTATATTAACGTTGTAGGTACTTTTAAACCCGGTCAGTCGATGAAGGAACCATATCGTTACAATCCTACGGTTTACAATTATACTTATACCCCTGTTGAGGAAAAATCTCACGAGAACCGTACTTGGGTAGATAAAATGTATTTCCGTCCATTTGGTCGTGATGAGATCAACAGAAATGCAAAACTTGTTCAGAACCCTGGTTATGAAAAATAGTTAAGCATTGTTTATATTTATTACCTGAAACTATGCCTGCAATTTACGCAGGCATAGTTTCTTTTTTTAATACATTCAAATTATCTGTTTCTATCATGAAACTAAAAAACGGCTTTCACCCGGCCACCCTTCTTTTCGTTATCATTATAACTATTGCCGGTTGCAGTAAATCAGAAAAATCTGACGAGAAAAAAACAACTGAAACCGGCCCTCAGCTTTTTACTTTGCTTTCAGCGGAAAAAACTAAAATTGATTTCAGTAATACGCTGACTGAGGGTTTAAACACCAACGTCCTGATGTATGAGTATTTTTACAATGGTGGCGGTGTGGCTGTTGGCGATTTAAATGGCGACGGGCTGGATGATATTTATTTTACCGGAAATATGGTTTCAAATAAGCTGTATCTCAATAAGGGAAACATGCAGTTTGAAGATATTACGACAGCTTCCAACGCGGCTGGTCGAGAAGGTCCATGGAAAACCGGCGTTACCATGGCAGACGTTAACGGCGACGGTTTACTGGATATCTACGTTTGTTATTCAGGAAGTTTATCTCCTGAAAAGTTGAAAAATCAGCTTTTCATTAATAAAGGACCAAACGGTTCAGGTGTTCCGCAATTTGAAGAAAAGGCAGAACAATACGGCCTGGCAAATTCGTCTACGAGCACACAGGCAGCTTTTTTTGATTATGACAGAGACGGCGATCTTGATATGTTTTTGTTAAATCATAATCCAAAAGCACTACCAATTTTAGATGAATCATCAACCGCAGAATTTCTTAAAAAGGAAGATTCTTCGGCAGGTGCGCGGCTTTACCGAAATAATATGAAGGGTAATGCGGAGCCGGTTTTTGAAGATGTTACGAAGAAAGCTGGAATCCATAGTTCGGCATTAAGTTATGGATTAGGTATCGGCATTTCGGATGTTAACATGGATGGCTGGCCTGATCTTTACATTTCGAATGATTATTCAGTACCTGATTTTTTATATATCAACAACAAAAACGGAACCTTTACAGATGTGACTGATGCCGGTATCGGGCATACTTCACATTCTTCGATGGGCAACGAAATTGCCGATTTTAACAATGATGGTTTGCCGGACATTTTCACACTTGACATGTTGCCCGAAGACAACCGCAGACAAAAACTTCAGGTTGGACTGGACAATTATGAATTGTTTGATTTCAATGTGAAAGTTGGTTTCCGTTATCAGTATATGCGGAACATGCTTCAATTAAATGAAGGATTGACAGGCGGATCAGTCGGGAAATCGGTTACGCCGATGTTTTCTGAAATCGGTCAAATGTCCGGGGTTTCTAATACGGACTGGAGTTGGGCACCTTTGTTTGCTGACTACGATAATGATGGCTGGAAGGATTTGTTTATAACGAACGGTTATTTGAGGGATTACACTAATATGGATTTCCTGAAATACATGGGCGATCATTTAAAAAGGAAAGAGGGGCAGGTGAGAAGGGAAGACGTATTGGAATTGGTAAATCAAATTCCTTCTTCGAACATTCAGAATTATCTTTTTAGAAATAACAAAGATTTAACTTTTAAAAACGTTGCCGCAGATTGGGGTTTGGGACAGGTTTCTAACAGCGGAGGCGCTGCTTATGCAGATCTGGATAATGACGGTGACCTTGATCTGGTTGTCAATAATATTAACATCTCGGCTTTTATATATCAGAATGAAGGAAGCAAACAATTGAAAAATCATTATCTGAAGCTGAAATTGAAGGGTGAAGGTAAGAACACGATCGGGACGGGCGCAAAAATCACCATTTACCAAAAAGGCGGAAAACAATATCTGGAACAAATGCCGACACGCGGATATCAATCAAGCGTTTCGCCGGTTCTTCATTTTGGTTTGGGTAATTCGGCGATTATAGATTCGTTAAAAATTATATGGCCAGGTGGAAAGCAGGAGAAAATTATCACACCAAAAGCAGATCAGCTGCTTATTTTATTAGAAAAAAATGCAACAGGGAAACAGGTGATACCAACCCCGCATGCGCCATTGGTAAATCTGGTCACATCACCGATAACATATAAAAATCCTGCAAATAAAATCAACGACTTTAAACGCCAGCCGTTGATGGTAAATGCCGTTTCTTTCTCAAATCCAAATCTGACAAAGGGCGACGTGAATGGTGACAAGCTGGAAGATATATATATCGGCGGAGGTTATGGAGAAGCGGGAAAATTATTCTTGCAGCAAAAAAACGGATCATTTATAACCAAACCTGTTACAGCTTTTGAAGCCGACAAACAAAGCGAAGATACCGATGCAGCATTTTTTGACGCCAATGGTGACGGTTTTGTAGATATTTACGTGGCAAGCGGAGGATATGCTAATTTTCTGCCGGAAGATCCATTGTTGCAGGATCGTTTGTATATCAATGATGGCAAAGGAAATTTTACAAAAGCGGCAGATGCTTTACCCAAAATGCTTTTCAGTAAAAGTTGTGTTCGGGTTGCAGATCTGAATGGAGATGGGAAACCTGACCTTTTTGTTGGCGGCAGAGTTATTCCCGGCAGGTATCCCGAAGCGCCAAGAAGTTATATTTTGATCAATAACGGACAAGGCAAATTTACTGACCAGACTGCCTCAATTTGTCCTGAGTTGGAGAAAATTGGTATGGTAACGGATGCTGCCTGGGCAGATATGAACGGCGATAAAAAACCGGATCTGGTTTTGGCAGGAGAATGGATGCCAATAACAGTTTTGGTAAATAGTGCTGGAAAACTGACAAACAAAACGTCCGATTATTTTGATAAGTCATACAGCGGCTGGTGGAATAAAATTCTTGTGGATGATATCAATAGTGATGGGAAACCGGATATTGTTGCCGGCAATATGGGCTTAAATACGCAATGCAAAGCCAGCGACGAAGAGCCGGTTGAGATGGTTTATAAAGATTTTGACGACAACGGTTCAGTTGATCCGATCCTATCATTTTATATTCAGGGAAAGAGCTACCCCTATGTCACACGCGATGAAATGCTCGACCAGATGAGTATCATGAGAACTCGTTTTCAGGATTATAAAAGTTACGCAGATGCGACACTTACAGATATTTTTACCAAAGAGGAGCTGGAAGGTGCTTCCTATTTGAAATCAAATTTTCTGAAAACAGCTTATTTTGAAAGTAATACGGCGGGTAAGTTAAAAGAAAAACAATTACCGCTGGCAGTTCAGTCTTCACCGGTTTATACGATCACAACATACGATTTCGACCAGGACGGCAAGGAGGATTTATTGTTCTGTGGAAACAGCAATCGGGCCCGTCTTCGTTTCGGGAAATATGATGCTAATTACGGCGTTTTATTGAAAGGTGATGGCAAGGGGAATTTTGAATACATACCTCAAAATAAATCTGGTTTTGCATTAAAAGGAGATGTTCGGAGTGTTTTGCCGATTGGAAATACGTTGTTGTTTGGGATCAATCAGCAGGAGCTTAAAGCATATAAAGTGACTAAGAAATGAGAATCCGTTTATACCTCCCCATTTTAATTATTGCATTTTTAATAAGCTGTAACAGGAAAGGTGAAAAATCTCCCGAACTGGATCCAGCGATTATTGGTCAGGTTACCAGGGAAATGACGGATGTTATGGTACACGATGTTACCAATCCGCCATTGGCTGCCCGTTTTTATTCCTATGCATGTCTGGCCGGCTATGAGATAGTTGCGCAAAATGATTCAGCTTATAAAACAATGCACGGGGTTTTAAATGATTTTCCCGTGATCGTGAAACCGGAAGGGCTGACTGAATACTCATACCAATTAAGCGCGGTTTTGGCGATGTTGGAAACTGCAAAAAAAATGCAGCCTTCGGGTGGTTTGATGCTGCAAAAATATCAGGACCGATTGCTGGACTCTTGTAAAACTTTGGGTTTTAGCGAAGAAGTTATTGCTGGTTCCGCGGCTTATGGATTAGGCATCAGCAAGCAAATTTTAAAATATGCGAAAGCTGATAAATACAACCAGATTAGTAATTTTCCGCGTTATGCCCCCACAGAGGTGAAGGGCAGCTGGTATCCGACGCCTCCGGGATATTTTCCTCCCGTTGAACCATATTTTAAAACGGTACGCCCTTTCACGCTCGATTCTTCTTCGCAATTTAAACCAGCTGCGCCTGCACCATTTTCAGAAGATAAAAATTCCGAATTTTATAAAATGATGCTCTCCAATTATCAAACAAAGATAGAAGGAGAAGCAAAGGTCACAGCCGCATTTTGGGATTGCAATCCGTTTGCGCTGGAGAATAAAGGGCACTTACTGGTTGGGATGAAAAAGATTTCCCCGGGAGCGCATTGGATTGGGATAACCGATATTGCCTGCAAACAATCAAAAGCTGATTTATCAAAAACTTTGCTGGTGACTACGTCGGTCGCGATTGGTTTAATGGATGGATTTATGGCCTGCTGGGATGAAAAGTACAGAAGTAACCGGATTCGCCCGGAAACAGTGATTAGAAAATACATCGATCCGAACTGGAAACCATTTTTACAGACACCTCCATTTCCTGAATATCTTAGCGGACATTCGGTAGTTTCATCAGCAGCAGCCATCATTCTGACCCATTATTTTGGTGAAAATTTTGCTTACACAGACACAGTAGAAGAGCGATTTGGGCTGAAAGCGAGAAAGTTTGCATCCTTTAACCATGCTGCAAAAGAGTCAGGCATGTCAAGATTTTATGGAGGAATTCACTTCATGGACGCCGTAGAAAATGGCTGGACACAGGGTGAGCATGTCGGGAACTGGGTAGTAAGTCGGCTGTCGGCTGTCGATAGGCTGTCGACTGTCAATAAGCAGTCGGCTGTCAGCAATCGGCCGTCAGTTTTGGGCAAATCTACTGCAAGTCGATGATTGGTAAATTGTGATAAAAGAAGATAATTATAAGGCTATTAATCTGATTGCTCATCCAGTGAAAGCCGATGGCCGACTGCCGACAGCCTAAAATATAATTTCTTTTTCAGCCAGCAATTTGCGTGTGTATTCGTATCCAATATCGTAAAGCTTTTGTGCTTTTCGGAAATCGAAAGTATTAAAAGTACTTAATTCAGGAGCTTCAATAAGCAGATCGCAGCGGTCGAGGCTGGCCTTGGCTTTGTGCCGCATTGCCATTCGTATACTTCGATATGTAATTTGGTGCATATGCGACGACGGTTTTGAAAAAAGCAGCGGATTACAATGAATACCAATGATGTAATCCGCTTCTTTTTCGACCGGCGCAACAGGCAGATTATTGAAAATTGCACCATCAATTAAGTCACGCCCTTCCCAATGAAGCGGTTTGAATATTCCTGGTAAACAGCACGAGGCCAGCACAACTTTCCCCAATTCTCCTTTTTGAAACGTCACTTCTTCACCAGCGTGAAGATCGGTCGCGGTCACTATTAAAGGTATTTTTAAAGCTTCAAAAGTATTTTCGGGAATGTATTTTTTCAGGATTTCTTCTATTCTGTCAATCTTTAAAAGGCCTCCTGAACTGAACCCAAATCTTAAATAGGAACTGAATCTCGTTTTGAGGATAATTTCAAATATTTCGTCGGCGGTATATCCATAAGCGATCAGCGCACCTACAAATGCGCCGGCACTGGTACCGCTAATGATAGCCGGTTTGACGCCATATTCTTCAAGTGCCTTGATTGCTCCGATATGGGAAATTCCGCGAGCGCCGCCACCTGATAGTACTAGTGCAATTTTTTTCATTTTGTTTGAACTTATAAATTAGTACATGGAGTGGTAAAACTGTTGCATTTCGTTAAATTTGGGACTCACACACTACTTTTTAAAACGTATTTAAATGAGTAAATTTGAAAAGGTTTTACTTAAAATACTATCCGGTTCTTCGGATAATAATTTTAGTTACTTAGAGTTGAGACTTATTTTACTCAATCTTGGATTCACGGAGAGAAGCTCAGGAGGAAGTCATCGAATATTTTTCAGAAACGATATTACTGAAATTTTAAATATTCAACCTAATGGAAGTAAAGCTAAACCTTACCAAGTAAAACAAGTTCGGAATATTATTTTAAAATATAACCTTTCAAAATTATGAACACCAAATACGAATTGATAATGTATTGGAGCGAGGTGGATAATGCTTTTATTGTCGAAGTACCTGAGTTGCCAGGATGCATGGCGGACGGAAATACTCAAATTGAAGCATTGGAAAATGTGCAAATCATAATAGACCAATGGATAGAAACTGCACTGGAATTAGGTAGAGAAGTTCCAATTCCCAAGGGTAAACTGACGTTAGCTTGATTATATAAAATTTACCAAATTCCCTCTTTCCAAAATCTTTACACCTTTCTCAGTTTGTTCAACGATCGCGGCTTCGTATGTTGGGTCGTGTTCAAAAAGTAAAATACATTTCTCTTCAACAGCTTTTTTCAATACATTTTCTTTTTCCTGCATCGTCAATAATGGGCGCACATCATAGCTCATGACCCATGGAAGTGGAAGGTGAAATGAGGATGGTATCAAATCTGCGACATATATTATCTTCTGATTTTTGTAGGAAATAACAGGAAGCATCATTTGTTCCGTATGCCCATCCACATGAATAAATTCAATATTTTCGAAGGGTGAAATACCTTTTTCAATAAATTTCAACTGGCCGGATTCCTGAAGAGGAAGAATATTTTCTTTCAGAAATGAAGCCTTTTCGCGCGGGTTCGGATTGGTTGCCCATTCCCAATGAGATTCATTTGACCAGTAAGTGGCGTTGGAGAAAGTTGGTAAAAGAACAGATCTGTCTGTATTATATTTCACTGCACCACCAACATGGTCGAAGTGCAAATGTGTCAGTAAAACATCCGTAATATCTTCCGGCTTGAAACCAGCATTTTTTATCGACTGGATCAAAGTAGCGTTGCCATGTAAATCATAAAAGCCAAAGAACTTTTCGTCCTGTTTATCACCCAATCCTGTGTCGATGAGTATAAGTTTGTCACCATCTTCAATAAGCAAACACCGCATCGCCCAGGTGCAAAGATTTTTTTCATCCGCCGGATTATGTCTGTTCCATAATGTTTTTGGAACTACGCCAAACATAGCGCCGCCATCAAGTTTGAAATAACCGGTATCGATCGTGTGAAGATTCATAAGGGAAAGAAGATATTTATTCGTCTGACAAGTAGCTTTAAACGTAAAGTTAGTTATTAATGGAGAAGTTAATAATTTCGGCTTCGGATCCATTCCAATAACCCGGCTAATATCAAACATTTGAATTTTATTATGTATTCCAATTCCCGTTTTCTAAAATTATCGGTTGGCTTCCTGACTGGATTTATGATGATTGTTCATTTTTCCATTGCGCAGAAACTACCCATTCAGTATGTGGAAACAAGAATCGGAACCGCGCCTGCCGCGACTGAAAGTGCCAAAATGCATAGTGAGGCGGGAAGTGAATTGAAAGGACAGACGATGCCAGCTGTTGGAACGCCATACGGAATGACGCAATGGACGCCGCAGACGAGGTCAACGGAAACAAAATGTATTGCTCCGTATTATTATGCAGATACGCTTTTTCAGGGTTTTCGGGGAACGCACTGGCTCAACGGTTCCTGTGTTCAGGATTATGGAACTTTGACGGTCATGCCACTTTCAGGTGAGCTTATCGTGAATCCTGAAAAACGAGCATCCAAATTCCGGCATGAAACGGAGATCGCAACACCTGCATATTACAGCGTAACTTTGGACGATTATCAAATCAACGCGGAAGTGACTTCTATGGCCCGCTCGGCGATTTTACGCTTTACCTATCAGGCTGGAAAGGAAAATTTTATCGTGATCGAACCGAATAGCGATGAGGGAGAAGGTTTTGTTGAAGTTTTTCCTGAAAGAGGAGAAATTGTTGGTTATAATCCGGTTCATAGAATTTATCAGGGATCCGGGCAGTCGGCAGGTTTCAGCGGATATTTTGTTTTAAAATTTGATACGCCGTTTACGCAGTATGGTGTGTGGGAGTCTGATACAATTGTGCCGATGGGCAGAACCAGAGCAGGAAAGGGAAAACTTGAAAAATTAGGTGCTTATGTTGGTTTTGGCATCAAAGGAGGCGCTGTCGTTGTTCAAATTGGTACGTCTTTTACAAGTCTGGAAGGCGCGAGAGCCAACCTCAAAAAAGAACAGGCGGGAAAAAGTTTTGATGCCGTACGCCTTTCCACTGAAAATCAATGGAATGAAGCGCTTGGCAAGATAAAAGTTACAGGCAGTGAAAACGATAAAATGCTTTTTTATAGCGCACTTTACCGGACAAAATTATCACCCAGATTATATTCTGATGCAGACGGGCAGTATCCTTCCTTCGCAGGTGGAACGCCTTTGCAAAAATCGGAAGGTTTTGACTACTATTGTGATTACAGCATGTGGGATACCTTTCGTGCGTCCATGCCTTTGAACGTTCTTTTGGAACCGAAAAAATCTGGCGATATGATGCAGTCGCTCGTAAAAAAAGCGGAACAGGGTGGATGGATGCCTATTTTTCCCTGCTGGAATAGTTATACAGCTGCCATGGTCGGTGATCATGTTATGTCGGTTATGGCTGATGCGTATGTTAAAAATGTGAGGAATTTTGATGTAAAATCAGGATACCAGTATTTGCGGAAAAACGCTTTCGACCCTAATGCGGATATCAAAAGTTACGAAGCGGGAAAGGGGAGGAGAGCATTAAGTTCCTATTTGAAATACAACTATATCCCGCTGGAAGATAGCGTATGGCAGGCTTTTCACAAACGCGAACAGGTATCGCGCACATTGGAATATGCCTACGACGACTTTTGTCTTTTTGTTTTGGCGGAAGAATTAGGACATAATGAAGATGCGGCTGTTTTGAGAAAACGCTCGTTGAATTATCAGCACGTAATTGATCCACAAACGGGTTATGCGCGGGGCAGGTATGAAAATGGGAGCTGGATCAGACCATTTGATCCGTTTGAAAAGCGTTCAAGTTTTATTACGGAAGGCTCGCCGGCTCAGTATACCTGGTTTGTGCCACAGGACATTGCTGGTTTGAAAAAGGCTGTTGGCGGAGAAAAGGCGTTTATCAATAAATTAGATACACTTTTTCAGCAGGGATATTATTGGCACGGAAACGAGCCGAATCATCAGATTTCTTATTTATATAATTATGTCGGACAGCCCTGGAAAACGCAGAATCAAGTCCGAAAGATAATCCGGGAAGAATATGATGTTACTCCAGGAGGATTAAGCGGCAACGAGGACGGAGGCCAGATGTCTGCCTGGCTGGCTTTTAGCATGGCCGGACTATATCCTGTGACGCCCGGAACGCCATATTATGTACTTGGTACACCACTTTTCGAAGAAGTTTCTTTTCAGTTTTCAAAAAACAAAAAATTTAAAATCAAGGCGAATGGCGTTTCTGAGCAGGCTAAATATATACAATCGGCCAAATTGAATGGTAAAACTTTCACAAAAACCTATTTGTCACACCAGGAAATAACAGATGGCGGAGAGTTAATTTTAGAAATGGGAACAAAACCGAATGAAAAATGGGGAATCGCGACAACTGATGCGCCTCCATCTTTGACAAAGCAGTAATGATATTGAATTCGTGATGTAATCTATTGCAAAACTGGTATTAAACGATGTTATTATTGTATTAAACAAAATATGATTTTAATTAAATTCTGAAAATTTTCTTTTCTGCCATATAAAATTTGTAATCGAGTGAGGGGTTGATTAATTTTCGTTTGAAATGTCCTATTACTCCCTTTCAAATGAATCGTAGAAACTTTTTTCAAAAAGCTGTTCCCGCCAGTTTGGCTCTTGGTGCCGTTTCAACTTCCTGTGCGCCTAAAACACAACTCACTTATCCCGACAAACATTTCCACATCAGCCGCGGTTACCATCAGATTCCAAAGTTGCGCCTTTCGATGGACCGCATTGTGAAGGAAACGGTAGGTTTGCGGCCTTTTCGGCCTTCCGGACCACGTATTGAATCGGAGCAGTTAGGAAGTAAAACTATTGTGCATAATTACGGTCACGGTGGAAGCGGGTGGTCGCTGTCATGGGGAACTGGAAATATGGCAAGGAAACTGGTATTGGCGACTAACGAGAAAAAAGTTGCGCTGCTTGGTTGCGGAACTGTAGGCATTGCCACGGCCCGTTTGTTACAGGAAAGCGGCTGCGAAGTTACGATCTACACGAAGGATGTTCCGCCAAATATTACCAGTAATCTCGCCACAGGAACCTGGTCGCCGGCTTCGCGCGTTTGCGATGTAAAAGTGGCAAAACCGGAGTTTAAAGCCATCTGGGAAGATGCGACACGCTTTTCTTTCAGACGCTTTCAATTCTTTTTAGGCATGGACGATATTGCTTGCTGGGCGGAAGAATATGGTGTTTTCAAAAAGGAGCCGGTCTATACTCCGGGAGCCGGCGGAGAGGATTTTGAAATTCATGGTTTAATCCCTGAACGTGTAAAATTAACTGCAAAAGAACATCCGTTCAATGCTGATCACGTGACGCGGAGGACGAACCTGATGTTTAATATTCCAACATATTTACGCCATCAATTAACAGATTTCGTCATGTTTGGAGGTAAAGTTAAAATCCAGGAAATCAAATCGCTGGAAGATATCGACGCACTGCCTGAAAAGGTGGTGGTTAATTGCATGGGTTTAGGGGCAAAGCCAGTTTTCAACGATCAGGAACTGACCCCGGTATCCGGACAACTTTCCTGCCTGATTCCGCAAAGTGATGTCAACTACAAACTATATACACAAGGTGCCAATTTTATTTCCAGAAAAGATGGAATTTACATCGGCAGCAACGGTATTGTTGGCAATTGGGATACAACCCCGAGCAAAGAACAAACCGAAAAAACCGTCGGCATCATCCAGAAATTAATGGAAGAAATGCGAGGATAACAACAAAACAAACAACACCCTGAAAGGGTTATTATCTTAGCCCCGGGCATCGCCCGGGGTTTTGGTGTTAACGGGATCGTTAAAATATGCCAAATTCCATTAAAAATGTTGAATGTGATATTTTCATTGTCGCCTACCATTTTTTACTCTCTCAGTCATACATGCAATTTCTCTCTTTAATACATACAATACATTAGCCGTAACAGTATTTTATAACTTCATGAGGCAACTTTGTTTATAGCTAATTTGGTTGCTGATTTCGCGCAAAACGCAAAGGTAAATGCATGCCGCTGAAATTATTCGCGATCTAATTTTAGTTGTCTTGGTGTTAACTTATTTGATGAGTGGGTCACTCTTAGATCTAAAATAAATAGTTATTAAAGCCATTAATTCCAGTATTTTGGTATAAATACAATCATTAAGCCTAGTAATGAATAGATTAAAAACTCCATATAACCGAATCCGCTAAATATTCCGTTAAACCCGGAATAACTATTTGTATTATAGAATCCATTTACATCTGGCTCGCCAAAGATTTCAGATCTATCTTGAAACTCGTTACTAAATGGCCAAAAGCCAAATTCAGATGCACTAGTATTCGCAAATATATTTACGTAGTACCCCTGTTTATTGTCTATTAATTCTCCCTCGATAGGGCCTATATTGCACAATAGGGCGAAAAAACATACGCTAAACCAAATAATTAAAAATCGTCTACTTTTTTTAGAAATCATCTTGTTGTTATGTTGAAAATTGAGATATATACTAGATAATACTGCAAAATTTATAGACTTCGAATGGAAATTCTGGATAGCTTGTTTTATAGAAGTTAAGATAATCCATGCTAACACATAAAAGTTAAAAAAGGTATAGTTCATTCTAACAAAAAAGAAATAGCTCCAAAGATATTTCTTTTCAAAAATATTCAACCTTTCATTCCGACTTGGCTAACTTTAAAATCCAAGTGACAGAAGCTTATAAGATTCTCAATATTTTAATGCTAAATCTTTCTTTAATATTTATTTTCAATGACAATAGATCTTCGAAGCGATACTGTTACCAGGCCGACGAAAGAAATGCAGGAAGTAATGTGGGCCGCGCCGCTAGGTGATGACGTGATGGGCGACGATCCGACGGTAAATGCTTTGCAGGAAAAGGTTGCGAGTTTGTTTGGTATGGAAGCAGCTTTGTTTTGTCCATCGGGAACGATGACGAACCAGCTTGCAATTCGCGTGCATACCCAGCCGGGAAGTGACGTGATCTGCGATAAAAATTCGCATATTTATCTTTACGAAGGTGGAGGGATTATGTTGAATTCCTTCTCTTCCGTGAAATTGTTAGATGGCGACAGAGGAAGAATTAACGCCTCGCAAGTTGCCGACGCGATAAGTCCCGAAGGCGATATTCACGCTACTGTCAGTCGTATGGTGTCGCTGGAAAACACGATGAACAAAGGTGGAGGAAGTTACTATGATTTTAACGAAATACTGCAAATACGCAAAGTTTGCGATCAAAATAACCTTGCATTTCACCTTGATGGTGCCCGTCTTTTCAACGCATTGGTAGAAACCGGAGAATCAACAACCCAGTTCGGTGAAGTGTTTGACAGTATAAGTATTTGTTTATCAAAAGGTTTGGGTTGTCCGATAGGTTCTTTGTTGTTGGGGACAAAAGAATTAATCACAAAAGCAAAACGTTTCCGCAAAGTAATGGGTGGTGGCTGGCGACAAGCAGGATTTCTGGCAGCCGCAGGTATTTACGCTTTGGACAATCATGTCGAACGGCTAAAAGAAGATCACCAGCGGGCTCGCATAATCGCGGATATTTTCCTTCAAAAATCAGAAGTGGAAGAAATTTATCCGGTTGATACAAACATCGTCATTATACGTATTTCATCAGAAATTTCTGCTCCGGAATATGTACGCAATCTGGCTGAGAAAGGAATTTTAGCAGTTACATTTGGGAAAAATCTGGTGCGTTTTGTTACACACCACGATTTTAATGACGATCATTTACAAGAGTTAAGAAATAGATTGTTAAGATAATCTGCAAAAAAGTAGTCGCTCAGGAACTGTGTGCGACTACTTTTTTGCAGCAGATTTTCCGCAATAAATACCACGGCAATATACTTTTATCCTTCCCTGTCTAAAATTTAATTTTCATTTCTGATCAAAGTTTTCTCCAAAGAAGTGGCATTTAGCATGTTCCTGCGTCTATAATGCATCACATTAAAATGACATGTTATGAAAAATTACATTCTAAATTTAGCAGCCACATTATTCATGATTGGAATGGCTCAACTTTCTTTTGCTCAGGATATGTCGGCGGAAAGTTTACTTGATAAGGCAGTATTGGCATCTGAAAAGGGCGATACAACTGCCACAGTCGAGGCATTAACCCAAGGAGCGGCAGCAGTGGAAAATGAAGCAAAAAGCTCTACCGGAAGTTTGAAAGACAAATTATTGACCAAAGCAGGCGATTTGAAATCATTGATTCCGCTAGCGTCTGGTGGCAAACTTCAATCAGGTGTATTAGGAAAGGCCGTTAGCGCAGTGAAAATGTTGATTGGCGCAAACAGGATTAGTAGTTTACTTGGAAAAGGTGAATCCGGATTATTGGGAAATGCATCAAGCCTGACAAGCAATCTTGGTCTTATAAAAGCCGGCTCATCAATCCTTGGGTCAGATTCGCAAAGTAAGCTTGGCGGACTGATTGGCGAAGCGACAAAATCAGTCGGGGCATTGAATAAAAAAGGTGTTGCGGGAAAATTGGCCGCAACTACATCAAATAAATCGCTGAGTAGCATCGTCAGCCTCGTAGGTTCTGCGTTTTAGATAAAATTGATTTTTTTGTATAAACCAAGAGCTGCTTCTCAGGAGCGGCTCTTGATTTATATGACATTTATGCTATTCTTATCGTTTTGATGGACGGGACCCACTCTTCTCTTCCGCATGTATAACAAACCGCAATCCCGGGTTTTTGTTCTGTCGTATTTCCGCAGAAAGAACATGAATGCAAACCTTTTTCTTTTATCGTTTTATCCTTTTTATTGAACGGCTCCGGCAAAATCGGCAGTCCTGGCTTTACCTCATCATCTTCATAATAAAAAATACTTACCTCGCCCGACGATTCCAAATAAGCCTTCCGGACTTGACCAAGATGCTCCACGCTTTTTAATCTGAGCTCAGAAAAAAATTCGTCCTGAGCAAGACTCTCTTTCTTAAATTGTGTGACTGAAAACATACCTTCGTCGATCAGACAAACTGTTTCTCCTTCAATAAACTTTTCGAATTTCTTGTATTTTCCTGTTAGCCAGGTGACCAGCCGATATAGTAAAATGACAGTTAGAAAGACAGTGATTGCAGGAAAAAGGCCTACATCTTCATAAAACATTGGATCCCCTGCCGCTGAACCTAAGGAAATAACGATTACCGTTTCAAAAATAGATAGTTGTTTGACTCCTCGTTTTCCGGCCACCCTGAGAACCAGGAGCAATAGGATGAACATTACAGCCGATCGAAATACTACTTCAAAAAGAAATATACCCGGTAGTTCATTTAGAAGCATGCGCTCCCACTCAAATATTTCTTTCATTTATCTTTGTTTGCCAGTTCTATTTCTGAATAATTATTGTCTCAAATCAAAGGCAACGCCCTTGACTGCTCTTTCTCCTTTAATATCTCTTATCGGCGCCTCAATGTGATATATTTCAAGCGATTTCTTAATTTTATCAATCTTGAAAGCATACATCACTTTTTCAGTTTTTTCGTTACTAAATGTGATACTGTTTGAAATTGGATAAATCTCGCTCACACAGTCGCCGCTGTAACAAAGTGTGTAATTGGTAAACTTTTCCAGCCCGCTTATAGTGCCATCTGCGTTTAAAGTAACATTTTGTGGAGTCTGCTTGTCATCTTTAAAAATTTTGTATTCGCCTGCGATAATCCGCTCATTCAGAGCCGTCACGAAATTGCTTTTAGATTTTTTAAATGTCGAATTTTTAGTTGTTCCGTTCCATGCACTGTCTATCAACGTGATACCTTCATCCTCATTTAAAACGAAAATCATGTCCTCGTCTTTCAGTGCATTAATTATTTTATATTTATTACCTGTTTTTTGGTAGGCAAGTTTGGTTTGCTCAAATCCGTAAAGAACATCCACACTATCAGTCCCATTAAAATCTAATTGGTAACAATAAACCGGAATCAAACCTGGAATTGAATCTGATACTTTGCTGAGGAATGTTCCATTGACGAACTTACCGGTAAGCTTCTGGTTTTCATCCTCTGAATTTCGGTTACATCCCGCCATAAAAAGTGCTGCGAAAGCCGTCAGAGCAGTAAGGAATTTCAAAATATGGGAAGTATTGACCTGTATTTTTTTCATCGTATTGGTTTGAATGGAAGGATTTTAGTGATTGGTAGTCAAGTGTTGAAACGGTCAAATTCTATTTTAAACGTTATAACAATCCACCAAAGTCGTTTCTTAATCAGTCAGATGGATAAAAAAAAAGGACGTTACCTAAAATATAAAGGTAACATCCATGTCATATGATGAAGTGTAATTTTATCTTAAAACTATACTTAAAAATCTGTGCCTCCCTGAAAATATTGCGAGTGTAATTCAATTACCAACCTTCTGCTGTCTATTTGATATATTTCAACTTGAATAAATCCGAAACGACTTGTTTTGCTTTTTCAACCGGCCATTGGTCTTTAAAAAGCTGGCTCTCAGTCATAGCACTTTCAAACAACAGATAAATAATATCGGTATGATCAGCTTTTTCTTCCATTAAAATTTCCTGGAAAAATTCCCGTAGTTGTATTTTATGTTGCTGAATCGACGCCAACAATTTGTTATCGTCAGGTTGGATCTCAGAAAGCATATTAAGAAAACTACATCCTCTGAAATTTTCCTTTTCATTCATAAAAACGAGGAAATCGAAAGCTGCAAGAATTTTCTTTTTTGGCTTTTTTGATTCATCTGTAAAAAGTTTCAGCTGTGAAAACCAGACGTCCTGGCGTGCATTCAGATATTCAATGCCCAGTTCTTCCTTGGATTTATAGTGAAAATATAAACTTGCCTTCGCAACTCCTGCATCGCTTATGATCTGGTTGATGCCCGTTGCACGGTAACCTTGCTTATGAAACAAATGAAGTGCAGTTTCTAATATTCGTTCTTTTGGAAGTATCGGATTGTGTTTCATAGTCATGGGAATTGAATAAACAAACAGACTTGTCTATCTACTTCATAAATTAAGTAATAATATTTGATAATTTATTCTCATAGCTTTTTTTGTTTAATAACGAACATTTAAGGTCGATAAATAACCTGTCGGTTATTGTAAGCTGCAAAACATCCCAAACCTCCCTCTATATTATTGTAAACCAAAACGGGCTCAGCAAAAGGATTGTCGTCTTCGTTCTGTTCCAGCGTTTTATGATAATCGTAATATGATTTTTCAGTATTATTCACCTCAATGATCAAAGCAATTAATTTAGGTTTTTGCTTGGCATAATAGCGGGTTCCGTCGCTTGCAATATACATCAGCGTAGAAGGTAAAAATCCGCGGCCTAGCGGAGAGGTGAAGGAAGTTCCATCAAGATTGATGTCGTTTTGGAAATCGCTCCTTCCATTATCATCGTCCCAACGAAAACTGAAACGTGTTCTTACACGTTTTTCCTCAAAATTCTCCGGTGAGTTTCCTTCAAGGACAGAAAATTCCACATCCATGTTCGCCCTGACCCGGTAATAATTTGTTTCCCCCGAAATATCCTGCCAGGTCATCCGGACAGTTAATGCAGTGTCAAGACCATTACTCCTGTTAATATAAGCTGTGTCGATAACATAAGATTTGATTGTTGCCTGGTTGGCCGGCACCGTACAACTTGCAGTGACAGAGCGCTGTGCATCTGAAACAGACAACTTGTATGTTTCGGATGCAACAATCGCAAATTTTGCCTTGTCAATGCTGTAAAGCTGACTGGTAGAATCGTAAGGGATAACAACTTCTTTTCCGCCACCCGAAATTTTAACAATTGCATTTTTGACAACTGAGTTTCCAGAGCTAGACTCGCCAAAGAGAGGTATTGATTCTGTAACGACCACATTGATCCGTGCAGCCTGGGGTGAAATAAAGGACTGAACAACAAGTTTCGAAGTTGAGCCGGGTAAATCATCAGGCGAAATTTCCGTAACGAGCGTATCGCAGGATGAAAGACCGCTAAGTATCAGAAGAAAAAAGAGAATGTTGTTTTTCATGACTAGAACTTGAAATTATAACTGACCGAGGGCAAAACCGGGAATAAAGAATACCGTTTCAGCGTCGTTTTGGTATTTCCATTCGCTAATTCTTCCTCGGAAATATCGTAGAAAAATGGGTTTCGCCGGTTGTAAGCATTGTACAGACCGATTTCCCAGGTACGCTCATACCTTTTTTTCTTTTTGTGCAGCTGAACGGCCAGGTCGAGTCTGTGAAAGGGTTCGGCACGAAAGCTGTTTTTATCGCCATATTCCGTAACCTGATTGCCGTTCCATGAGGTCGCTGACCTGTTTCCCATGGAAGAAAAACGTGTGAAAAAATTATCGGTAACGCCTGTAAAACTCGCTCTCGGCAAGGTCAGAGCATTTCCTGTTCCATATACCCAGGTCGCAGAAACGGTAATTCGTTTACTGATTTCATAAATGCCAACCACGGATAAATCATGGCGGCGGTCATAACGTGGATAAAAAGTCCGCCCAAAATTCAGCTCGGGAAATTGCCATTTTGTCCAGGAAAGCGTATAACCGATCCATCCGGAAAAACGTCCTGTTTTTTTATGAACCAAAAACTCAGCCCCATAAGACCAGCCTTTTCCGGCAGTAACGTTATCCTCCCAACTTAATTCATTGGCATTTTCTCCACTGATACTCAAAAAAGATGCACCTTCCTTATAATTTAAAATGTTGCCCATTTTCTTGTAATAACCTTCCAAGGTCAACGTCAATGCCGGTTTTTCAAGATCTTTTGCCAGACCGATCGCCACTTGTTTTGATTGCTGCGGGGCAACTTTATCTGTCGTTGGAACCCACAAGTCTGTTGGAAGGCCGAGTCCGGTATTGGAAAGTAAATGGACATACTGGTTCATTTGCGCATAGGAAGCTTTAAATGAAAAATCCCGGGCAAGACGTAAGGCGGCGGAAAAACGAGGTTCGGGTCTGATATAGGTTTTGGTTTCTGTCTGGAAAGAGCTGAGGCGAAATCCCGCGTTCATTTTCAAAGCATCAAAAGGCTGCCAGGTATCTTCTACATAAATTCCGCCCTCTACGGTATTGATCGGAGTAACTGATCTCTCGATAGATTCGTCAATCAAAGAACCTTGCAGCGCCAGAGCTGAGGGAACAAACTTGTGAAATGTAGCTAGCGCTCCAAATTTCACGGTATGTTTTGGAGAAGGATAAAAATCAAGATCCGTCTTCACGCCCCAGTCGCGTATAGTGGAGGTATACTGCAAACTGAATTCATCACGAACGCTTCCATCGGCATTAATATCTTTATTATTGTTGGAAACACCGAAGTCAAAATTGCTGTAAATAAAGGAAGTATTAACAAACAACTTTTGGCTCAACAAATGGTTCCAGCGTAAAGTAGCCGTTTTGTTTCCCCAGTCCAGGCCAGCCCTGGATTCGCCGGTAGGGCTTGTTTCGTTAGCATAAAACTTGTCACGACCGAAGTAGCCACTTAAATATATTTTATCTTTTGCTCCCAGATCGTAATTAATCTTTGCATTGATATCATAAAAATAATAACCCGGCTTGACCTGCTCAACAGCATCGCGCTGATCTCTCGCAATAAGCGGAGCGGCCAAAATATCGATATAAGTTCGCCGGGCCGAAACCAGAAATGAAGATTTTCTTTTAGAAATCGGGCCTTCTAAGGTCAGACGGGAAGAGATAATTCCAATGCCGCCTTCACCATGCAAAGCTTCCTTATTTCCTTCTTTCATATTCATTTCGAGCACGGACGAAAGTCGTCCGCCATAACGTGCAGGAAATCCCCCTTTTGTTAGTTCGACGCTTTTCAGGGCATCACTGTTGAAGATTGAAAAAAAACCAAAAAGGTGATTGGCATTGTAAACCACGGCATCATCCAATATGATCAGATTTTGATCCGGACCGCCGCCTCGAACATATAGTCCGGTTTGCCCCTCTGTTCCTTTTTGCACGCCAGGCATAAGCTGCAAAACCTTCAAAACGTCTTTTTCCCCGAAAAAAGCAGGTAATTTTTTAATCTGCGAGATTGGAATTTCAATCTGGCTCATTTGCGCCGAACGACTGACGTAATCCTCCTGCCGACGGGAAGATATCGTTACTTCATCCAATTGATTGATCGTAGTTAATAAAATGTCCAGCGCAGTATTTTTATTTAAGCTGATTTTTTGCTGTGCTGTTTCGTAGCCTACAAACGAATAAACGACCAGCGCAGAATCGACGGCTGGCAATGTGAGTGAATAAAAACCGTAGGTATTGGTGACGGCGCCGTAGGGAGTGTCGGGAATATAGACATTCACGCCCGGTAATTGTTCGTGACTTCCTTTTTCCCGGACGAAACCACTGATGGTAATACGTTCCTGGGCACTAACTATGGTGAAAGATATTAACAAAAGAAGAGTAAAGATTACACGCATAGTTAGTATTCTGGTTGACTTTTGTAACGCCTTAACGATGAATATAGTATAATAAGATGCAGTGCTATCGGCTATCAGATTATCGCTGTGAATGACATTTTGGACGACCGATAATTAGTGGAGGTAGAGGGTAAAACCGCTTTCCAATATAATTCATGATAGGGTTAAATCAATGCTGGTATCCATCAAAAAAGGTAGCTGCCGGAATAATTCCAACAACTACCTGCAATAATATCATGGTTCCAAAAACTTAAACAGCCTTATCCAAACCCCGGTTTTCAAGCAAATATTTCACTTCCGGTTCCCTTCCGCGGAAGGCTTTGTATAAAGTCATCGGTTCCTCCGTTCCTCCTTTGGAAAGAATATTTGTTCTGAATGATTTGGCGATAATGGGATCGAAAATATTTCCGGCTTCCTTAAATGCTGCAAATGCGTCACTATCCAAAACTTCGGACCAGATGTAACTATAATAACCAGCCGAATATCCACCCGAAAAAATGTGCTGAAAATAAGTACTCCGATACCGGGGAGGAATCTGCGCTATCAGTTCCAACGCTTCCATTTTTTCTTTTTCAAAAGTCGTCGTTTCAACTTTTTGGCCTGCTTGAATCGTGTGATAACTCATATCGAGGAAAGAAGCAGCCAGATATTCTACCGTACCAAATCCCTGGTTGAATTTCGAGGCGTTTTTCATCTTCTCCACCAGCTCGGTTGGTATAACTTCACCGGTTTCGTAATGTTTTGCATAAAATTTCAAAACCTCAGGTTCAAAAGCCCAATGCTCCATTATCTGCGAAGGAAGTTCTACAAAGTCGCGCGGAACGGATGTGCCGGATAACGTTTCATAATGCACTTTTGACAGAAGACCATGAAGCGCATGACCAAATTCGTGGAAAAAAGTTTCAACCTCATCGGCTGTCAGCAAAGCTGGTTGATCATCGGCTGGCTTGGCAAAATTGCAGACATTTGCCACGATCGGAGAGATCTGCTGATCACTTCTAACAGATTGTTTACGATAAGACGTCATCCATGCTCCCCCTCTCTTGGAAGTACGGGAATGAAAATCCATGTAGAAAATTCCGGTATGCGTTCCGTCAGCTTCTTTCACTTCATAAGCGATCACGTCAGGATGATATTTTGGAATATCTTTAATTTCTGAAAAAGTCAGACCGTAAAGTTTTTGAACAACCTGAAAAATTCCGTCCCTGACATTTTCCAGTTTAAAATACGGACGAAGTTCTTCGGCATCGTAGTTATACTTTTCCTTGCGGACTTTATCCGCATAATAAGACCAGTCCCAACCTTCAAGTTTTTCACCTTTTCCTTCCTTATCCATCATCTTTTGCATTTCTTCTGCTTCCAGTTTTGCAACCGGCAAAGCAGCTTTCCAAAGTCGATTCAATAAGTCATAGGCCTGATCCGGCGTTTTGGCCATACTTTCTTCAAGTACAAAATCAGCGTGTGTTTTGTAGCCAAGCAGTTGCGCCCGTTCCGAACGCAAAGTGGCTATGCGGGAAACGATTTCTTTATTATCCCTTTCGTCATCGTTATTACATCGATTGATATAACCTTTGAACATTTTCTCACGTAAAACCCGGTTTTCAGCATATTGCAGGAATGGCATCACACTCGGATTATGCAGTGTAAATTTCCATTTCCCTTCATGTCCTGAATCTTTTGCGGCGTTTGCAGCAGAGGCGATAACCGAAGATGGCAAGCCGGACAAGTCTGTCTGATCTTCAACGATCAGTTCAAAAAGATTGGTTTCGGCAAGCAGATTTTGTCCAAACTGAACCGCCAATACAGAAAGTTCTTTATTTATTTCACGCATTTTCACCTGCTGTTCAGCGTTCAGATTTGCTCCGCTTCTAACAAATGCCTTGTAGGTTTTTTCAAGTAAACGCTTTTGTTCGTGTGATAAATTCAGGCTCTCTTGCTGATCGTTGATTATTTTAATTTTTTCAAATAAATCAGCATTCAGATAAATATCATCTCCATGACCGGATAATTTCGGCGCGATGACTTGTGAAAGTTTCTCGATTTCCGGAGAAGTATTGGCAGACGCCAGGTTGAAAAATACAGAACAAACTCTTGTCAATAAGTCGCCGCTTGTCTCCAAAGCTTCGACCGTATTTTGAAAAGTAGGCGCGTCCTCTCCCGAACAGATTACTGCAATAGCATTTTCCTGCTGCTTCATACCTTCCTCAACCGCCGGCAAAAAATGTTCCGTTTTAATTTTGTCGAAAGGCGGAACCTGAAAAGGTGTTGTATATTCTAAAAAAAACGGATTGATATCAGTTGATGTCAATCCGTCTTCATGTGCTTTTGAAATCATATTGAGGTTAAATGAAAATGTTACTGGTTTCGTTTTTTACTTAACACCTTTCACCCTCATTTTTATTCCATAAACAGCGGTTTCAGATGTAATAAATAGCAGATCGCGGTTTTTGCCACCAAAACAAAGATTGGCAGTCCAGCCTTTACTAATTGGGAAATGCGCGATTTTTTCTCCCAATTTGTCAAAAACAGTAACGCCGTCTCCTGTGAGATATAAATTCCCCTCTTCATCCAGTATCATACCATCCGATCCTTTTGAGACAAAAAGTGTCTTATTGCTCAAAGATCCGTCTTTGTCGATGTCATAAACATAAGTTTTGTCTGCGCCGATATCCGCAACGAAAAGCTTTTTGCCGTCGGCCGTTCCGATAATTCCATTTGGCTTTTTAAGTTTTTCATCAACCCGCGTCAATTTTTTTCCATCTGGCGTCCGATAATAAACATGTTCACCATCCTGCTGCATTTTAGGATCACGTTTCCAATAATCTCTTGGATAAAGCGGATCTGTCAGGTATATGCCGCCTTTTGGATCAATCCATAAGTCGTTCGGGCCGTTCAAAAGTTTGCCATCATAATCCTTCACCAACACGGTCGGATTTCCCTTTTTATCAAAAGACCAAACCTGATTGTCTTCATCAGAGCAGGCAACGAGATTTCCTTTTTTGTCAAAATACATCCCGTTAGCGCGGCCGGCTTTGTCGGAAAAAACACTGAATTTTCCGCTTTCGGCGTCCCAGCGAATTATTTTGTTATTTGGCTGATCTGTGAAAAAGACATTTCCGTCGGTATCAGCAACAGGTCCTTCTGTGAATTTATAGCCATCACCCAGTTTTTCAACCTGAGCTCCGTCCGCAGCGATTGAGTTTTTATCCATGATTTGAGCAGAAACTGTAATTGAAAATAAAATTGAAAAAGTAGCCGTAGCAGCTAAGTTTAAAAAAGCGAGTCGTTTCATGGAATCAGGTGTAAAATTTTGTACCAAATGGTTATGGAATATGATGATAAGCATGAAATCATTGAAATTTAATGATTCCGGGGAATAATTTATCGGTGCCGACTAACGATCAAAGCGCTGTTCTTTCCATTCGGTTTGTCGCGTCTTATCTAAAAAAGTCCAGGCAACGAATCTGCTTATTTTTTGCCCCTGCGACATTTCGACTGTTTTTACATCAACCGCTTTTACGTTTTTCAGTGTAGAATAAACGCCTGGTAACGTTGTTTTTTTGGAAATCAGCGAAGTGAACCACAGGCATTGATCCTGAAATTGAACACTTTCAGATATCATTCTTTTGACAAAATCTTCTTCACCGCCTTCACACCACAGTTCTGCACGCTGCCCTCCAAAATTTAGTATTGGGTTGTTACTTTTCTTCAATCCGAGATTATTATTTTTTCTTTTCGTACCAGCCTGCGCTTCCGCTGCCGAAGCGTGAAATGGCGGATTACACATCGTCAGATCAAATTTTTCGTCTTTTTCGATAATACCATGAAAAATATTTTTGGAAGAAGTTTGCTCCCGGCATTCTATGGCACCTTGGAGTGAAGGGTTATTTTCAATAATTTTTTTGGCAGATTGGACAGAAACCGGATCTATATCAGAACCTACGAAACTCCATCCATATTCTCTGTGACCTATAATTGGATAAACACAATTCGCACCTGTCCCGATATCCAAAACCCTGACAGATTTTCCAACCGGGAATTTCCCTGAATTTACAGAACCCAGCAAATCGGCAAGATAATGAATATAATCTGCCCGTCCGGGTATGGGCGGGCAGAGATAATTGGCAGGGATATCCCAATAAGAAACACCATAAAAATGTTTCAAAAGTGCCTTATTAAGCATTTTTACAGCATCAGGATTCGCAAAATCAATCGATTCGTCTCCATAAGGATTGACGGAAACAAAGCTTGAAAGTTCTGGCAACGCCTGAATCAGCTGTTTGAAATCATATCGGTCTCGATGCAGGTTTCGCTCATGCAGGCTCGTTTTTTCGGTATGGATTTTCTTAGATTTTTGCGCCAATGAAATTTTTCAGATTATTGTAAAACTGATTTTCTACTTTCAATTGCTTCATAAACAGCATCCCAGAGGTCAATTCTTTTTTGCAGGGACTCAATGGTGGCGTCCTGTGCTTCTTTCCAGAAAGTTTCGTTGTCGCCACAAAGATTTGAGGTCATCTGCAAAGCAAGGTTACTGTGATGATCACCGTCAACTTCGATATGTCTTTCGAGATAATATTTGAAAATCGAAACTTCGTTCGGGAAAGTTTTACTGATATCACTGACAATCGAGTGGAACATGTTCGGGATCAGATCCTCCCGCCCAAATGTAAAAGTTGCTGCCTGTAAATAATCTTTGTTGCTACCAATAACTTCAAAAGTAAAATTTACGAAATCCCGCGTCGCTTTTGGAGCGTTTGAACTCTCAAAAGCTTTGTTTAAATCACCATTGGATTGTAATTCAGAAACAAATTTCCGGATCTGGCTGACATCAGCACCGCTTTGCTCCATCGCTTCCAGATACAATTCAAAGTGGCTTTTCAAATCACCGTTCTGATCTATATCAGATTCTTCGCCCAGCACTATTTCATTGATCAAATGCCTTGTTACTGCCGAACCTTTTGGAAACCAAGGCACAGTTGTGCAAGTAAGATTATTTTGTAGTGCTTTTAATAGTGACATGAAATCCCAAACCGCGAAGATGTGAAACTGCATAAACAGACGAAGATCTTCCAGTTCTGTGATTGCCGGATAAACTTTATGGTTTATTATTTGCTGTCTGAGCGGCTCAATGGCCTGTTGTAATTTATTGATATGATCGGACATATGACGAATTGAAATGTAACTTTTTAAGATTAAAAAATAATCGGCAAAGGTACACTATGGCAATTTCCTATCATATATTTTAATGGTTTTATAACACTAACAAGATAGCTGTTCCATATTTGGGAGTAATTTTCAGGCGTTTTTATAATTTCCTCTTTTGCTTTAATTCTCGTAAAAACAAGAAATGCCTGACACTATTGAGTCAGGCATTTCTTAATTATGCTTTATTAATAAAAACTTTCTGACCTCCTTTTCGTATGGATTCATAAACGGCGTCCACAACGATCATGTCTTTCAGCCCTTCCTGCCCGGTCACGTTTGGGTCCGGTTTGTTGTTTAAAATTATATCTGCAATACCATCCATTTGTAAGGTCTGATGCGTTACCACAGGCTGGTTCATCGGTCCAAGATGCGTCCTTCCTTTTATTGGTCCATAACTGAAAGCCGGGCTTAGTTCCACAAAACCCTTATCCCCAATAACATATAACTTTTCGAAATTATTGAAATTGTAGGTTGTGCCGCAGTTTGCAATGACTCCGCTTGGAAAGCCCATTTGAAAAGTGATTGTTTCGTCTACCTCCTTAAATTTGACAGGATCGGTTTTGCTTTCCTGAGCGGTTACCCAAATCGGTTCTTCTCCAGTTGCATAACGTGCGCCGTTAAGCGCATATATGCCAACGTCCATCATTGCACCGCCGCCAGCCAGTGCTTTTTTGAGCCTCCATTGGTTTGGATCGCCACTTTTAAAGCCCATATAATTGTTGACGTGCATAATTTTTCCAAGTTCTCCTGCTTCCCGCATACGGATAAGTTCACAGGTATGCGGCTCAAAGTGCATGCGGTAACCGATGTAAAACTTAACACCCGCTTTTTCACAGGCTGCGATCATTTCACGGGTTTGTTTTGCATTATCGGCGACAGGTTTTTCACAAAGTACATGTTTACCTGCTGCGGCGATTTGTAAAACATGCTTATGATGGAGCGAATTTGGGGTGGTGATATATACAAGGTCAATGTCAGGATTGTTTTTTATATCCGCGACATTTTCATAATTGTAAGTGTTTTTGGCCGGAATATTATATTTCTGTTTCCAGGTATCAATTTTGGAAGGAGTGCCTGAAACTACGCCGACAAGTGTAGCCATTTTGCAGCTTTGCATTGCTTCGGCCACACGGGTTGCATAACTGCCAAGACCCATAAGCGCGACACGCAGCTGTTTTTCTGGACGTACGAACGGTTCCGGAATCACGTTTGCCGCGGCCGGAAGACCGGAAAGTGCTGTCACTCCTAAACCCAGAGAAACCGTTTGAAGAAAATCACGACGAGAATTCATACGAAAACGAAGATTGGTGAAATGTATTAAAAGATATTAAATCAGTGACTTACACTAAAAGTAGAGATTTTACCTGATCTCCTTATGTATCGTAATGAATGTTTTTTATAATATTTTTCGAAAAGGTGAACTAAACTCAATAATTACATGTATATACATTAAATGTAACAACATATAAAATTAAAGATCATGAATAATCTAATCAACGGCTTACACCATATCACTGCGCTTGCCAGTGACGCACAAAGAAATGTGGATTTTTATGTAGGGATTTTAGGGTTGAGGATGGTGAAAAAAACGGTGAACTTTGATGCGCCGGATGTATATCATTTATATTATGGAGATGAAACGGGTACACCAGGCTCCATTGTTACATTTTTTCCTTATGCAGGTCTGGTGCGCGGGCGCAAAGGAGGTGGGCAGCTTACCTATTCCGCATTCTCCATTCCAACAGCTTCGTTAAGTTACTGGATGGATCGTCTGGTTCAGTTTGGCATTCCTTATGCAGGACCTTACAGAAAATTTAACGAAACGTATCTTCGTTTTGAAGATTTCGACGGAATGGGCGTGGAGCTTGTTGCGAATGATCTTGATAAACGTCCGGGTTGGGACAACGGAAAAATTCCAAAAGAATTTTCTATCCGCGGAACCTATACCGTTTCACTGAATGAATTTAAGATTGATCGCACGGTTTCTTTGTTGACCAACGTGATGCAGCACAAACTGGTTGCCGAGGAATCAGGAATATATCGGTTTGAAAGTGGTACTGGCGGACCTGGTTCTTATGTTGATGTACTTGAATCGCCAAAAGATATCCGCGCTTTACAAGGTGCTGGTTCTGTACATCATCTGGCTTTTGCAACAGAAAGTGATGAAACTCAACTGGAAATCCGTGAGCAGTTATTATCAGGAAGTTTTAATCCGACAGAAGTGCTAAACCGGAATTATTTTCATAGCATTTATTACCGTGAACCAGGCGGAATATTATTTGAAATTGCGACAAATCCTCCCGGATTTTCTGTTGATGAAAGTGTTGCAGAATTAGGCTCATCGCTCAAATTACCAGAATGGTTTGAGCCAAGAAGGGAAAAAATAGAGTCTGAGTTACCAGCGATTGTGGCTGAAAGTAAATAACTATTATTTGAAAATGAAAATGGCTTCCAGATCTCAAGAAGCCATTTTTCATTTATGGCTAATAAATATTATTCGATTGTCACCAATCGGTCTCTTTTTTGTTCGGTCAATTTGAATGAGCTTGTTTGCGTGGCGTCTTTTACAATAACTTTGATCTGATATGTTCCAGGTGTAAGCGCATCAACGTTTAGTTGCCGCCCAAATTTTTGACTATCTTTTTCAATGATTTCGCGGTATATCACTTCTCCTGTTTCATTTTTTAAAAGTATGGTAGTTGGAAAGTCAGAACCGGCTTTTTCAACATAAACGTTTATTTTTCCTTTTTTGGTAGAATAAATGCCCGTGCCGAATTGGGTTGATTTTTTGCTTCCGTTTTTATCTACCGCTACGGACGATAAAGGAATTATTAACGCCAGGGCGCATAGAATAAATTGTATTGAAGTTTTCATGAGCTATATTGTTTAACTGGTTGGTAAATAATGAATGGTTGTTTTCTTATAGAAGCTTCAAAAAATTAGTCGTAGCTCTTCCTATCGATGGAAACATTATTCTATTAATTCGTAAATTTTATTTACGATAAGCTTTAAAACCGGAAAGGGCTCCCAAAAACTGGGAGCCCTTTCTTTATCAATATGTCTATTAAAATCTGTTTCTGAAAAAACAGAACCGTATTTTAATTAATCGTCAAAACGCGTTCGGTTTTTTGTTCAAGCAATTTGAAAGTTTTCGATTGTGTTTCGCCATTACTGATGATGTTGATCTCGTAATTACCAGCTTCCAGTTCTTCAAGGTTTAAAATACGTCCGAATTTCTGGTTGGTTTTTTCAATTACTTCCCGGTATACAATTTCACCTTTTTCGTTTTTTAAAAGCAACGTTGTGTTTGCCTCTGCATTTACTTTGTCGACCAGGACGTTGATTTTTCCGGCTTTGCTGGTATAAATTCCGGTACCAAAGCCGGTCGATTTTTTGGTTCCTTTGTCTTCTGCGGAAGCGCTGAAAGCGAAAGAAGTAACAAGTGCAAAGGCACAGATGAAGGTTTTGATTGAATTTTTCATGGTTTATTTATTTAATTTTTATGGCTAATATTTTACTTAAAAAAGGCTGTTACTTGATCTGGATATTACGTTCTGTTTTTTGTTCTGACAATTGGAACGACTTGGTCTGTGTTTCGTTTTTGCTCACGACATTGATTTCATATTGACCGGCGTCCAGTTTTTCAACGTTCAACACACGGCCAAATTTTTGGTTGTCTTTTTGAATCACTTCTCTGTAAACGACATCACCTTTTTCATTTTTGATAAGCAGCGTGGTGTTAGCTTCGGCATCTTGTTTGTCAACAAGGACGTTGATTTTACCTCCCTTATTGATATAGATACCAGTCCCAAAACTGGATGCTTTTTTAACTTCTGTTTCTTTTGCCGAAGCAGCAAATCCGAGAGTAGTAACAAATGCTAAATCGTATGCGAAGGTTTTGATTGAATTTTTCATGGCTAAATATATTTTGTGTTGTTGTTAACTGTTAGTCTTAAATTATGTGTCAAATGTAAGGTGATGGCAGGTACTATGTAATACAAAGTACACGAATGGATGGTTTTTGGTGATAAGGGGTTACCGGGATAAATAATTGAACGGTAATTGGAAGTCTGGTTTTGCTTAAATTTTGTTTTCCTAATAGCAGCAAAAAGGCTTCTGAGATATGCTCAGAAGCCTTTTATTTAAGTTATGGCTAATAGATGAGTTCTGAAAAGACAGAACCGTATTTTAATTAATCGTCAAAACGCGTTCGGTTTTTTGTTCAAGCAATTTGAAAGTTTTCGATTGCGTTTCGCCGTTACTGATGATGTTGATCTCGTAATTACCAGCTTCCAGTTCTTGAAGGTTTAAAACACGTCCGAATTTCTGGTTGGTTTTTTCAATTACTTCCCGGTATACGACTTCACCATTTTCATTTTTTAACAGCAAAGTTGTATTTGCCTCTGCATTTACTTTGTCGACCAGGACATTAATTTTTCCGGCTTTGCTGGTATAAATTCCGGTACCAAATCCGGTAGATTTTTTAGTTCCTTTGTCTTCTGCGGAAGCGTTGAAAGCGAAAGAAGTAACAAGCGCAAAGGCACAGATGAAGGTTTTGATTGAATTTTTCATGGCTTATTTATTTTAATTTTTCTGGCTAATATTTTACTTAAAAAAGGCTGTTACTTGATCTGGATATTACGTTCTGTTTTTTGTTCTGACAATTGGAACGACTTGGTCTGTATTTCGTTTTTGCTCACGACATTGATTTCATATTGACCGGCGTCCAGTTTTTCAACGTTCAACACACGGCCAAATTTTTGGTTGTCTTTTTGAATCACTTCTCTGTAAACAACATCTCCTTTTTCATTTTTGATAAGCAGCGTCGTGTTGGCTTCGGCATCTTGTTTTTCGACAAGGACGTTGATTTTACCTCCTTTATTGATGTAGATTCCTGTTCCAAAACTGGATGCTTTTTTAACTTCTGTTTCTTTTGCAGAAGCAGCAAATCCGAAAGAAGTAACGAATGCTAATGCGTATGCGAAGGTTTTGATTGAATTTTTCATGGCTAAATATATTTTGTGTTATTGTTATCTGTTAGTCTTAAAGTATGTGTCAAATGTAAGGTGATGGCAGGTACTATGTATTACAAAGTACACGAATGGATGGTTTTTGGTGATAAGTGGCAAGAGGATTAAATGAATAAATCAGTACCTAAAAATGTTGCTTTTGAAATTTATCTAACAGATGTTGAATCCGGGAAAAACGTTGCACGTACGTCGCCGTTTTTTCTTAAAAGAATACTTATGGGCGGATTTCCAAAAGTAAAAAGTCACTCAACCGAATGCTTAAAAACAAAAAGCAGTTTCCCGAATTCTCGAAAAACTGCTTTCTTGTTTTATTTGAATATCAATCCTGACTAATCTTTCTCAACGAAATTCATATCCTTTGTGAAGGTTTCTTCTAAAAAGTATAAGGCGATCAGAGCGACTATGCTGGTGCATATCCCCAGCATTAGTCCACTGTTGATAACACCAAGATCCGGTTTAAATTGAACAAATAAGGCTGCAAGCGGGATTGTCGCGCCGCGTACAAAATTTGGGACAGTAGTTGCTACCGTGGCGCGGAGATTTGTGCCGAAAAGTTCTGCGGCGATGGTGATAAATAAAGTCCAATAACCGTTGCAGAAACCCAGGAAGGCGCAAACGATATAAAATGAGAATGCATCTTTTAAAGGAATGAGTAAATAAACAGCCATCATGCAGACTGACAACAAGATAAATAACCCAATAACCTTTTTTCTGCTCTGTAAATACTGGCTCAATAAACCGCTCGCAATATCACCAAAAACCTGTCCTGAAAAAGCAAGCATAACTGCCTTGCCGGCATTCACACCGACAACGCCTTTTGCAGTTCCGAATTCAGGAGAAAATGTGATCAGGATACCCACGACAAACCATATCGGCAGCCCGACTAGAATAGCCATCAGGTATTTTCCGAAGCGTTTACCATTGCCGAGAATCAGCATGATATTTCCCTTGTCGACACTTTTCTCTTTAATTTTTTCGAACATACCTGACTCAAAAACATTGAACCGAAGCACGAGAAGCAATAAACCCATACCGCCTCCTACAAAATAGGAGATCCGCCAGGCAAAAAGATCGGCTACAAAATAAGCAAGAATTGCGCCGAGAACTCCTAAAGTCGCCACCAGGGTCGTTCCATATCCGCGAACTTCCTTTGGCAGAACTTCGGTAACAAGCGTAATTCCCGCGCCTAGCTCGCCTGCTAAACCAACACCTGCGATAAAACGGAGTATAGCATATTGATCTACGGATGTAACAAATCCGTTACCAATATTGGCAAGGGAATACATGATAATTGACCCGAAAAGCACAGAAAGACGTCCCTTTTTATCGGCAATAATTCCCCACAAAACACCGCCGATCAGCATACCTGCCATCTGGTAATTCAGTAACCTTATACCTTGTGTTAAAAGCTGATCATCGACAACATTTAAAGCTTTCAAACTGGGAACCCGAACGACGCTGAACAAAAAAAGATCATACATATCCACCAGATAACCAAGTGCAGCAACGATGACCGGCACCTGCATGAGCTGCGATAACAAAGACGGACGGGATTCTGGAATGACGGACATGGCGGTTTAGGTTTTAGCGTTTAGGCATTAGCTGTTAGCTCGGATCAACGGAATATTTCTATTTCAAAAACATTTTTAAAAGTGATCTGGTAATTCCAAAAGTGTTTAGAGGGGAAGAATGCTAAAAGCTAACCGCTCGTAGCCAACAGCTAAGTCAAAGTCTGTCAATCAGCATTCCGCCATCAACACCGATTACCTGACCGGTCGAGTAGGGGAAATCTCCCCGCGTTAGTGATGCAACAGCTTTTCCCACATCTTCCGGCGTACCCCAGCGTGGTTGCAACGCCATCCCGTTTTCAAAAAGTGTATTGTATTTTTCCTGTACTTTGGAAGTCATATCCGTAGCGATGACGCCCGGTCGGATTTCAAATACCGGGATATTGTATTCAGCCAAACGCACAGCAAATAAAGCACTGGTCATTGCCAGGCCAGCTTTGGAAACACAATACTCGCCGCGGTTAATAGATACGACGGTGGCAGAAATAGATGTTACAAAAATGATCGTTGCTTCAAAAGCATAATTGTTCTGTTTTGTATGTGCCATTTTCTTCGCAACACTTTGCGTAAAGAAAAATGGCCCTTCCAGATTTGTCGTTAATATTTCCTGATAATTTTCCAGCGTCGTTTCCAACAGATCCAAACGGACCCTTGGAGCGATACCGGCATTATTTACGAGTAAATTAATCTGTCCAAAATGGCTATACGCTTTTTCAATAATCGATTCCCGATTCTCAGCTATGGCAATACTTCCCTGACAATAAAGCACTTCTGCGCCTAATCCACGAAGTTCATTTAGCGGTTCAATGACAAATTCTTCGTCACGAACACCGTTTATGGCAAGATTATAACCTTCTTTGCCAAGGGCTTTCGCGATACCAAAACCTATTCCACGGCTTCCGCCAGTAATTAATGCTGTCTTTTTCATGAAAAGCGATATTTGGAAAAGACTTCTATAAATCTTCAATCGTAACCCACTGACGTTTTTCCCAGCTTTCAATTCCTTTTTCAGCCAACTGAACACCACGCGCGCCGGCTTTCAAATCCCAGGGGAAAGGCGTATCGATCACCACGTGTTTCAGGAATAATTCCCATTGTGTTTTGAAGGCATTATCGAAATTTTCCTGTTCCGGTACTTTTGACCAGCCTTCAAAAAATGGAATTGGCTGCGCGATATCGGGATTCCAGACAGGTTTTGGTGTATTTCCATAATGCTGTGTGTAACATTCACGCAAACCGGCAACCGCAGAGCCCTTAGTTCCGTCTACTTGCAAAGTGAGCAGATCGTCACGTCGCACACGAACGGTCCAGGAAGAATTGAACTGAGCGATGACATTATCTTCCAATTCAAACGTGGCATAACACGCATCGTCTGCGGTACATTTATATGGTTTCCCGTTTTCATCAATTCTTTCAGGAATATGGGTCGCACCCAGACAAGAAACTGCTTTTACTTTACCAAAAAGATTGTCCAGCACATACCGCCAGTGGCAAAGCATATCGACAATAATTCCACCGTCATCTTCCTTGCGGTAGTTCCAGGAAGGGCGCTGAGCCGGAACGGTATGCCCTTCAAAAACCCAGTATCCGAATTCGCCACGGACTGAAAGTATTTTTCCGAAAAAGCCATTTTCCATTAATCGCATCAATTTCAGCATACCTGGAAGCCATAATTTATCCTGAACAACACCATTTTTAAGTCCGGCAGCTGTTGCCAGTTCGTATAGTTCCAGTGCTTCTTCTGTGGTGGTTCCTGTCGGTTTTTCGCAATAAATATGTTTCCCTGCCAAAATTGCCTTTTTTACCGCAGGCGCGCGGCGGCCGGTAACCTGTGCGTCAAAATAAATCTGGAAATGCGGATCTGCTAAAACAGAATCCAGGTCTGTTGTAAATTTGTTAATGCCCGATTGTTTTCCAAGTGCTTCCAGCTTTGATGCATTTCTTCCAACCAGGATTGGATCAGGCATAATAACCTCATCGGCTGATATTTTCACACCACCTTGATCGATAATGGCTTTAATCGAACGAAGTAAATGCTGGTTTGTTCCCATCCGGCCAGTTACGCCGTTCATGATAATGCCAATAGTATGAGTTTTCATTTTTTGTAGGTTTTGGCGGTTAGCTTTTGGCAAAATGTAGTTTTTGTATTTTGAGTCAATTATGATAAGCAAGCCTACACGTGTTGTATAAAGGCGTCTGTTATTTCTTTGAGAAAAATATTCTGATCTTTTGCCCAGTGGATATTAGAAAATATCTCGACCTCACAAAAACCATCAAATCCCGTCGCCTCAACCCAACTTCGTATTTTTTTCAGGTTTATACAGCCTTCTCCCATCAATCCACGGTCATTCAAAAGGTCGATTGTATTTACTTTCCAATCGCAAACATGGTAAGCGAAAAGATTTCCATTGGCTCCGCAGCGTGCAATTTCTTTTTCTAAATCCTGGTCCCACCACAAATGATATACATCCACAGCTACACCGACATAGGCAGATTTGAATAATTCCGCCATATCATTAGCCTGCCCGAGCGTGTTGATCGCAGAACGGTCTGCGGCATACATGGGATGTAAAGGTTCGATGGCAAGTTTTACATTAAGCTTTTCTGCCAGCGGCAAAATCGCTTCGATACCTTCGCGTATCTGATTTCTTGAAATGTCCAGAGATTGGTCAGGCGAGGCGCCACAAACCAGCACGATCATCGGAGCTCCCAAAGTTGCGGCTTCTTCGAGCAGTTTTTTATTATGATCAATCGCCTGCGCTCGTCCGGCGCTGCTGGTATGTGGAAAAAAGCCACCCCTGACATAAGAAACAATTTCCAAACCGGCACTGCGAATAATTTCTCCGGCGTGTTTGGGCCCTATACCTTCCGTAGCATTTTGCCAGACACTAATTCCCTTGATTCCCGCAGCCGCATATTTTTCAACCGCCACAGGAAGAGCCCACGGTTTTGTAGTAATGGTATGGATGCAGCAACGATCAAGAGAAAGCATGTTGTTTTAATGTTTAATTGTTAAGGGTTAATTGTTAATGGTTAAGGGTTAATTGTTAATGATTAATTGTTAAGGGTTAATGGGTAACTTTTAGGGATTAATTGTTAATGATCGGGTTGGTAAAGTGTTCATTATGTGGGTTAAGTGTTGATTATTGGAGCTTTGAGAGGGTTTTAACCCTAAGAATTTTTGTTCTTAAAGACAAAGTGTCGCTACTATCATCAATCTTCGAGTCTCCAAACATTAATCCTTAACCATTAACAATTAACCATTGATTGCTCCCAAATACGTATAATAGGGCAGATCCTTATTAATCCTGTGAACATAAAGTGCCACTTCCCGCGCATGATAGTCGCCCCACATACATGATTCGCCGTTTGGCACTTTCTGACCGGCGGGGATATTGTCCCAGCCATTTGGACGGTGATAAACCGAGTGCAGAATTAATCCCTGGTGGGTTGGATCGGTCGATAAATAGGGCTCGTCAAACAAAGTATTTAAGGTGGTCAACCCGGCTTGCCAGTACTTATCGCCTTGTTCAGCCTCATTTTTGTCCTTTAAGTATTTTCCCAATCGGAAAAGTCCCTGCGCCCCGATGGCGGCTGCTGAGCTGTCGATTGGTTCAAAATCGTTATAAGGATCAGAAGTTCGGGTGGTATAATCGCCTAATTTGTAAAGTTCCGGAGCTCCGGTATCCCAGTAAGGAATTCCATCAGAAGCTGTGTTTTCGATATAAAAATCACAGGTAGCTTTGGCTGCCTTCAAGTAAATGTTTTCAATTGTTTCTCGACCGCCGAGCGGTGCCAGTTCTTCATCTGAAAAGTAAGGCAGTGATTCCAGCTGTTCCGCAAAACCCGCCATTGCCCAGGCAAGTCCGCGGGTCCAGGTTGTAAATCCTGAAAAACCCTGCTGTGAATTTGGACAACGGAAATTGCCATCGTTTGTGTTAAACACACTTTCGTGTGCAGTTCGGCCCCACAGATCATAACTATCGCGGCCTTCTCCATAAAAAACAGAATATTTTGCAGTAGCCAGCGAATGATACGTTCCTCGTTCCAGTAAACTGGTTTTTACATCATTTTCGCCCATCAATCCGTGTCCCATCAAATGAGATACCATTAAGGCGCGCACCGAACGAATGGTATCAACAAAAAGCGAATGAGGGCCATTGAAAGAATGGATATAACCCTGTCCGTCCCTGGTTTTCGTCCAGCGTTTTGCTTGAACCGCTCCGGAAATTTTTAAAGCCAGTTCGTAGAAGTCACGCTCCCATTTGTTTTCTTCAATTCTTCCCTCATTCATCAAACGAAGCAAGTTTCCATAAGTACTGACATTGTTAAACCCATGGTCATGAACACCAAAATGATCCACGTGCGAGGACATATAGTCCACCGTGTTTTTTTTTGCTTTTGCCAAAAAGGAATCATCACCGGTCGCATCAAATTGCAAAACCTCTGCGCCATACTGAAAACCCTGCGTCCATTCTGTCCAGCCGCGGGTTGTATATTTTCCGTTAACAGTGAAAACAGGAGAGCCCTTCGTTGTATCGTATTCCTCAGAAATCAGATTAATTTTTTCGGCTGAAAGTTGCCACAACCGGTCAATTTTTGGTTGAAGTGAAGCCGCGGTCAGGTCGTTGCGAATTTCCATGAATAAATATCAAAGTATTGTTTAGCCTTTTTATTTTAGGATAATACAAAGATATATTTCTGAAAATATGTTGACAAGGTACATTTTTGCTATTAAATGGTACTTTTCCGAACATGTTCCCGATATTCATTAGGCGTTAGTCCGGACTTGCGTTTGAAAATTCTTCCAAAATAGGAAGGGTCGTCTATATGGATGTGGTAAGCAATTTCCTTACTGCTGAGATTGGTAAAAACCAGAAGCCTCTTGGCCTCTAAAAGCAGTTTGTCGAGGATATATTCCTGCGTTTGCACGCCCAGAAATCGTTTCACAGTTTTACCTAAATAGTCCGGCGAAACATTCAGTATCGTTGCATACTGCTGGACTTCATGCATTTCCCTGAAATTTTTTTCAACCAACTCTTGAAATCTCCCGACTATTTCGGGTACAGATGAAGCTGATTGTAAGTGTGCATGGGAGACTTTTTGGTTAATAATGGCACATTTCTGTAATAACAGACCCAGATACTGACCAAGCATGTTTTGATCTGGTTCGTTACCCAAATGATCCTCAACCATATTTTCCAGAATGTTATGAAAATAATGTCGTTCCGCCGGCGATAGTTTTAACACTGGCTGGCGTTTGTTAACCTGGAAAAAAGGAAAATTCGACAAAGACGGACTTCCCGGATTGTAAAACGTATAAAAATCTTCTGAAAAAGCGACTATAAACCCCTGGCAAGGGGCGGCAAAAGTAAGCAGGTGAACTTGTCCGGGTGTGACAAAATGCATCCCCGTTCCCTGCATCGTGTAGGAGTGGAAATCAATTTCATGAAAGCCCTGGCCTTCTTCAATAAATAAAATCTCGTAATAAGTATGACGGTGTGGCGTATCGGTGGGAAGCGGAGTGATTGGCAGCGCCTCAGGTATTTGAGACGGAACATCACTGTTTTTAAACCGATAAATTTTAAGTGCCGGAACCTGGCTCTGCGACTTTGGAAGCGAATGAACGGGTATGGCATCGGGCATGAAAGTACGCTATTTTGATTTTTTTAAACTGGCAATCCTTTTGAAAAGCCACAAAACGAGCAGAACTACCAGGACCATTGCAATCAATGGCAAAAAAATAGCCAGACCGGATAAGCTGAACGAAGCAATATTTTCAGCGGTAGATACCACCGGATTTCCCAGTCCTGCTGTTGTCTTGGACGAAAGTAAACGGAGCAGACCCGTACCGACCTGGACAAGTCCGGCTGTTCCGCCACCAACAATAAGCCCCAAACCCCAATGCAACACTGGATTGTCGATCTGGATAAAGGAGGTAGATAGTAATGTTCCGGCAATAACGGCCGCCGGTGTTGCAATGGTGTCGAGCAGATTATCAATAAAAGGGATGTAATAACCGCCAATTTCCGCAATCGATGCTGTAAGTAACAGGAAGAAAGCCGGCCAGGTTGAGAGCCACGCAAAACTCTCGCCCGGCGTTACCCAGCCGCTCATGGCTGCAATATTGGCGACCAGCATAGGCAGGAAAACCCGAAAACCGCTGCTGGCGCTCAAACCCAGTCCAAGACATATACTAAGAAATATTTCCATGATTTTAAGCGTCTAGCGGTGTGAGCTGAATGTCCGGCAGATAAGAAAGTTAGGCAAAAATTTGATTTCTTCGTTTCTTTGGTGACGAATTTAACTTTTTCGTTGTTGATTATTTGTGATACAAAAAAGCCCGTGGAAGTTTATCAACCAATGGCTAATAATTAGAAAACAACCACCAGTCTGTGAACCAGGAAACCAAAAGCGGTCAGATATTTGATCTCCCCACACTTAAACGTTTATACACGTTCGTTCGGCCATACCAGGGTAAGTTTTATTTACTCATCGCGATCATTATGATCAACGCTGTGCTGGCTCCTCTAACGCCGTTATTGATAAAATACACGATTGACAAACCCATTGCGGAAGGAAATTATAATCAGCTGGCGTTAATGTTGGCCGTCATGGTTGTGGTTTTGATCGTTCAGGGTTTTGTGCAGTTCTGGAATACCTACATGGCAGGCTGGCTTGGACAATATATTATCCGTGATATCCGCGTTCAGTTGTATGAAAAGATTATTGGGTTAAGACTTAAATTTTTTGATAACACACCCATCGGACGTTTGGTGACCAGAACGATTTCTGACGTGGAAACGCTTTCCAATGTATTCAGTGATGGTATGGCGGCAATTGCGGGCGACATTTTGCAGCTGGTTCTGATCATCGGAGTAATGTTTTATACCGATTGGAAATTGTCGTTAATCAGTCTTTCGATGATTCCGTTGATGCTGTTTTGTACTTATGTCTTCAAGGAAAAAATCAAAGATGCCTTTAATGAAGTGCGTGCGGCGGTTTCCAATCTGAATTCTTTTGTTCAGGAGCATATTACCGGCATGAGCATCGTGCAGATTTTTAGCAGTGAAGATATTGAGTATAAAAAGTTTGAAGAAATTAATAAGGTGCATCGGGATGCTAACATTCGTTCTATTTTATACTATTCGATTTACTTTCCTGTTGCTGATGTAATTTCTGCGGCGGGTACCGGTCTGGTGGTTTGGTATGGTTCCAAACAGATATTGAATGCAGAAGTTACTTTTGGTACGGTGACAGCATTTGTCATGTTTATTAACCTGTTTTTCAGGCCGATTCGTCAACTTGCTGACCGTTTCAATACTTTGCAAATGGGGATTGTTAGTACCGACAGGATCCTGACGCTTTTGGATAGCAATGAATATACCGCCAATGACGGTGATTTTATACCCGAAAAATTGCGCGGGGAAGTAGAATTTAAAGAGGTCTGGTTTGCTTACAACGATGAAGATTATGTTTTAAAAAATATTAATTTCAAAGTAAATGAGGGCGAGACCATTGCTTTTGTGGGAGCGACTGGCGCAGGAAAATCGTCCATTATCAATTTGCTGAGTCGTTTTTATGATATTAACAAAGGGCAAATTTTCATCGATGGCCGGGAAGTACATGAATTTGAACTGACCGCTTTAAGAAGAAATATAGGTGTTGTTTTGCAGGATGTATTTCTGTTTTCTGATACAATTGAAAACAATATTCGTCTGGGCGATGATACCATCACCCACGAAAAAATTGTGGAAGCGGCCAGGCTGGTCGGCGTTCACGATTTTATCGAACGATTACCTGGTGGGTATACCTACAATGTTATGGAGCGGGGCGCCACATTATCAGTCGGGCAGCGCCAGTTGATTTCATTTGTACGCGCTATGGTTCACGATCCAAAGATTATTGTGTTGGACGAAGCCACGTCATCTGTCGACAGCGAAACCGAGGAACTTATTCAGAAAGCAATTGAAAAATTAATGAAGGGTAGAACGGCGATCGTTATTGCGCACCGTCTGTCCACCATTCAGGAAGCAAATAAAATTATCGTAGTAGATAAAGGTGAAATCAAAGAGGAAGGTACGCACGAGCAACTGCTTGAAAAAGAGGGTTTTTACGCAAATCTGTACCGGATGCAGTATAAGGAGGTTTTGAAGATTGGCTAGGTAATCTCTTTAAAAATAGTAATTGAAACCAACTTGTTTTTGATGTAGAATAAGTTGGTTTTTTGTTGCTAAACTATTTTAATCGAAGTTGGAATAAAGTTTTTTGGAATGTAATTATTTATTTAAAATTGCTTACGCACTGCAAATTGATAGATGCTTGATGTTTTAAAGTTTACGCTATGAGATTGTAATTTGTCAATGAGCAATTTTTGTCTGATACAGATTAGGAGAAAAATCAGGGTCTAATATCCAACAAATGAATTTGAGCAGATATGAGATTTTTAAAATCCAATTTTGGTATTATCGCAATTACCTGTTTAATGGGTTGGATGGCTTTTAGGGAATATAAATTACCAAAAGAGCCAGGTGAAAATCTGTACATATTTTATTTATCAACCGGAGTAATTTTGATTGTCTTGCTCGTGATGATTTATTTCAAACATTACCGTGGAAAAGCAAATTAGCTAATTCATTTTCACAATTATACGAAGAGCTTATGGTTACTAAACCCGCAATCAAAATAATTTCCATATGCCTCTCAGCAGAATCATTTTACCTTTTGTATAAATTACTCTATTTAAATGAAAGTCTTACAAGGCAAGATATTTGCTTGCTGGTAATTATTCATTTTTGGTTTTTAGTTATTACTTTTTTTAAAAAGCAGAAGAGTCATTGAGTGGAGAGGGGGCGAAATAGGTATTGCTCGTTATTTGCTATTTACGAAATAAAACACTCAGATTTATTTTAATCAAAGTTGGAATAAAGTTTTTAAGTATCTGATTATTAGTCGATATTGTTATAATTCTTCAACGTTGTGAATTGCTTAGGATCTTAATCTATTCTAACCTTTTACACACTATCAAATGGGAGTTATTACTGGTAAATTGATTGTCATCATTCTGGTGATTTGTGGTTTTTATTTGTTGTTAGCGGGTCAATCACTATCTGAATTTAGTAAAGCTTTTCACGGCTCTCATCTGGAAGAAGTTGCTCTTGGATTTATTGGCGGACTGGTTACCATTTTTTTGCTTAAAAGAAAACCGCAGCGTAAGGTTGGTAAGTAATGTTTAATTTCAATAATCGTTACTATTCACGGAGCCATCTAACCGCCTCCTTGCAATTTAGCGCTTTTTTATTGTCACAACATTTGCCTTATTCAGGACTATTATAAAGTCGGTTTTCCGATTAGCTGGACTTTGTTTTCTAAAAAGCCTCTGTTTTTCTATGTTTCAATGTCAATCTGTTTTGCAATAGAAGGATGTAAAAAAACATTTCTGATTTTTAAAAGAACTAGATAGTCTACATTATTTCTATAAAACAATAACGGCGAAAAGGATTTCCTTTTCGCCGTTATTGTTTTAAATCTAATTTCGTCTTCCGCCCGTGTCCAATGGTATTGGAGGAGGACCGATCAAAAAGTCGTCATCCGCATTCCTCGTACCTGAGCTGTCACCTTCTATATCCAGAGAATCGCTCCGGCTTGGCTCGTAGTAGGTTGGGCAATTATATTCTTTGTTGATCTTGAAACTCGGTTTCGGGAATGGGCCTGGTTCTATACCAATCGATTTATCCCGGTAAACTTTTTCCAGAAAACTACCTACAATAGGAAGGGCTGTTTTTGCACCTTCTCCAAGATTCGTTGTCCGGAAGTGGATACTGCGATCATCGCCTCCAACCCACGCACCAATAACCAAATCACGCGTGATACACATAAACCAGCCATCCGAATTATTTGAAGTGGTTCCTGTTTTACCGCCGATCTCATTATTATTTTTAGCAACATCGTATCTCCATCTTATAGAACTCGAAGTTCCTCCCGATTCTTCGACACCGCCTTTAAGCATGTGAACCATCAAAAAGGCAGATTCTTCACTAATCGCACGGCGGGATTCTGAGACAAATTCCTCAATAATCTTACCATTACGGTCTTCAATTTTGGTGACCAGAATGGGCTGAGTATAGTTTCCGTTATTGACAAATACGCTGTAAGCCGCTACCATATCATACAAGGAAACGTCAAACGGGCCCAGACCAATAGATGGAACAGGTTTTAAGGGCGTGGTTATCCCCATTTTCTTAGCATAGCGAACAACGTCCGCAGCACCAACGTCTTCCGTTAATTGTGCTGTAACTGAATTGACAGACTGTGCCAGAGCGCGACGAAGCGTCATATTGGAATAGGTAAAATAACCAGTAGAGTTTCTCGGTTTCCATTCTTTTTCAACACCATCTTCCATATATGTTTTTTGGAAAGGTTTGTCCTCAATCTGATCACACGGTGTCATATTGAAACTGGAATCATCGATTGCCGTGGTGTAAACAAACGGTTTAAATGTTGACCCAGGTTGGCGACGGCCCTGTTTTACGTGGTCATATTTAAAGAAATTGTAATCCAGTCCGCCAACCCATGCTTTAATTTGTCCGTTATGCGGATCCATAGCCATCATCCCCGCACGTAAAATACGTTTGTAATAATCAAGTGAATCCATCGAACTCCAGTATTTTTTAATCTGGCCGCTCGTTTTCCAATCATAGACAGTCATCGTGTCTTTTTTAGCCAGATAGTAAGAAACGCTATCCGGATTATTCGGAAATTTCGCCGTCAAGGATTTGTAACGGCTTGTTCTTTTTACGACCGTTTCCAGAAAATTCGGAATTTCTTTGCCTGTCTCATCAATCCATGGATTTTGTTTTCCCCAATGGTCTTCAAAAACACGTTGTAATTGTTTCATACGCTGGGTCATTGCTTCCTCTGCCTTTTCCTGCATACGGGAATCAATGGTCGTATAAATTTTCAAACCGTCCGTATACAGATCGTAGCCATTCTCATCACCCCATTTTTTTACATAATCTACCACCGCATTTTTGAAATAATTGGCATTCCCGTCGTACGGCGTTTCGAACTTAGTTTTCAATTCTATTGGCAACGCACTGATCGAGTCCGCTTGTTTGGCAGTAAGATAGCCATATTTCGCCATCTGGCTGATAACCACATTGCGTCGCTCTGTGGAGCGTTTAATATTTCTTACAGGGTTATAGGTTGTTGTCGCTTTTTGTAAACCAACCAAAACCGCTGCTTCCTGCACATTCAAACTATCCGGCGTTTTGCTGAAATAAGATTTGGCCGCAGTATTGATACCAAAAGTATTGTTACCAAAATCGACGGTATTGAAATACATGGTAAGAATTTCCTGTTTGGTAAAATTTCTTTCCAGTTTAATTGCCGTCAACCATTCCTTCGTTTTATAAATTAAAGTGCTCAGTCCCGGTATTGATCCCAACAATCCGCGCGCATCTCTTTTTCTGGTTTTGAAAAGTTTTTTCGCAAGCTGTTGCGTTACCGTACTTCCACCTCCACGATCCGTCTCACCACTTGCAATCCCAACAGCTACACCCGCCATGGCACGGTAGTCAATTCCTGAGTGCTCATAGAAACGAACGTCTTCAGTGGCGATAAGTGCTTTAACAAGATTTGGCGATATTTTTTCGTAGGGAACAGGTGTTCTGTTTTCTGTATAAAACTTTCCGATCATTAATCCGTCGGAAGTATAAATTTCAGACGACTGGGAAACTTTGGGGTTCTGAAGATCTTCCACACTTGGCATACTTCCCATTAACCAAAGGAAATTGGTTTCTACGCAAAAGATGTAAAAGAAAAATCCTAGAAAACCATATAAAAATAATTTCCAGGTGAACACAACTGGCTTGTAAAAGGCGGAGTTTTTATCCATCCTTTTGTCCCACCAAGCATGGTAAGCTGCCCGTTTTTGGCGAACAGAGTCGAAGTATTGATCCGTTTTTGCTTTACCGACAAAAAAGCCGAAAAGTTTATAGATAATGCTTTTTATAATTGCTTTCAGCTGTGTTCCAATGAATTGAAACATGGCTTTGATTTTATTGTAGAAGGTTTTGATAACTTCCATCAAACGTTAAGGTTCATAAGGGTGTCAAAGATAAGAAAAGCCGGACATATCTTGGTATGTCCGGCTTTATCCGCAGCTAAGGCTATGCCGCTTTGATAAATTTTAGTGCAACGCCATTCATGCAGTAGCGCAGTCCGGTTGGCTTTGGCCCGTCGTTGAAAACGTGGCCCAGATGACCTCCGCATGTCCGGCATACTACTTCGGTGCGGCTCATTCCGTGGCTGTTGTCGACAATTTCTTCCACACTTTGTTCGCCGATCGGAGTGAAGAAACTTGGCCATCCAGATCCTGATTCATATTTTGTTTCAGAGCTGAATAATGGTGTGTCACATGCTGCACATACGTAAGTTCCTTCTTCTTTGTTATCATTTAATGGGCTGGTGAATGGCCTTTCTGTTCCTTTTTCACGCAAAACGAAACATTGCATCCCAGTCAACTCTTTTTGCCACTCTTCTTCTGATTTCGCTATTTCTCTCATTTTTTTAGATTTGAAGTTGAAGCACCGGTTAATTTATAAAAAATAACTGTACTTGCATTAAATGCTGTTAATATTAGAACGAATCGCGTCTACTGAAAATTCGCCTCAACCACGATTTTTCCGCTGGCCAGCATTTATTAGCCAATTCAGGAGGGCGGCGGAACAAACCTGCTGATATGCCAAAATATAAATTAAACGATTTCGGATTGCCAATATTTAGCAGTCCTGTAAGATGGTCAGTACCTAGCCAAAGAGGCCCAGCGCGCATTGCCAGCCCGATGGCAGGAGAGCTATATCTGTTCATGATAGAAACAGGTACCGAAATTTCATACCACTTGTGTTCATAACGTGGCGTTACAGATAACATGGATTCGGCTTTCATTCCCATAGCACCCTGTGGTACCAAATTCTGAACCCATAACGCATTGACATAAACTTTCGGTTGAATGTTGTAATCCACACTTGCCTGAAAAGCCATAGGCAATGTGGAATGGAAATCTGCTGTTTGAGAGCCGGTTACGCCAAAAGCACTGTTAACTGCGTTGAATGCGCCCTCGGAGCCCTGAAGTCTTTGGAAATCATCGTAACGTAAAATACTTCCTGATGTATTAACCTCCTGTTGCAACAGGTAAGTCGGATTGTTAAAATGAACTCTTCCAACATCTGTTAGGGAAACAGCTACCCGATATAAGTATTTATTCTTACTTGCATCATGCATCCGTACGCCTTTTTCAGTGTACGAGTATTTGTTAATATCCGGACGATATTCATAAACTGCTCCAACATCAATTCCCCATCCTCTGCCTGCGGCCATATTCCCTAGTAACCATGAAACATTCGGCCTGAAATTCTGAAAGGCTTCGTCTTTCGTAATTCCGTATTTAACATTGATCTGGTCGCCAACGATTAAATGACGCCGGTTTGCCCAGGCTGGATCAGGTTCAATTGAATAGCTCGAATTTCTCACTTCGGCATTGGCGTTATACAATCCTATAAGTCTCTTGATGGTTATACCAACTTTCAGGAAGTCTGTTTCATTATCTATTACCACTCCACCGACAGTCATTGCCAGTTCTCCCAACGCGTTGACATTAAGTTTTCCGGATTGGTCTGTAAATGTTCCACCTTGTAAACCTGGTTCCCTGGTAGTTTTGCTCAAAAGTCTGGCAAGATTCTCAGTTATTCCCGAACCATTTACATAATACCTGACCCGTGTGGACAATCCCACACCGATCCTATTTTTGAAAAGTCCAAACATGATCGACGGCAATCGTGTATCGCCGCCGGCATTCAGCCACTTATCCCGTCCATTAAGTCGTTCTTTAAGATAGGCTCTGGGGAATAGCACGGCGCCTTTTTCATTTCTATGTTCAGAAGAAACCTGGTTAGTGATCAGACTAAGAAAGGAATATGGTGCATTATACCGAACACCACTGTTTGCAGTGTAAAGTTGTGTTCCAACAACATTGACGTAAACGCTATAACGTGAATCGGCGACAAATGCGGGATTGTGATACAAGGCCTGTGTTCCCGAATAATTGCCCATCGCTATTCCCTGTAGGTGTTGTGAAAAAGCACTATTCGATATTCCCAGTATTATTCCACCAATAAGCAACAAGTTTTTAGACATGTGGTTAAAACGGGAAACCTTGTGTTTCATTATTCCCTCCGCAAAGAAAACATGAAGAGGCCTGACATACAACGATTGTTTATCCAAGGGCAAATAATAATGATGTGTTAATAAACGGGATACATTTTGATGAATAAAATCCATACCCGGAAATCTTATTATCCGTGAAATTTGTATTATTCTTTTTTGTAAGCATTTAAAAATTAAACTATTGACGACTTAAAAGGTTGTATTTTAGAAGAGAAAAAATATGATTTTGCTGATTATCGTGATCGAAACATTTTGCAAATAGAAACATATGCCATATATTGTTCTGTTAATAGTAGAAGTATACTTATTCAAATTTTGTATTGTATGAATTTTTCATTTTCTGGTTACCAAAACGAGGATTTCTTCGATGAGATGTTTACTCCCGATGGACAAATCCGTCCGGGATATGAACACCTAAAAAATAAATTTGAAAACTTAACCAACGAGGACCTCACCAACAGGCAGTTAGCTACTGAGCGTGCATTGCTTTCGATGGGGATAACTTTCAATGTGTATTCGGAAGGTGAAGGAACGGAGCGGATTATGCCGATTGATATCATACCGCGTGTATTGCCGAATGCAGAATGGGAATGGTTGGAAAAAGGATTAAAACAGCGAATTAAAGCGCTGAATATGTTCATTCATGATGTTTATAATGAACAGAATATATTGAACGACGGGGTTGTTCCAAGAGACCTTATTGAATCCAGTAAATGTTTTTTGAAACCCTGCATCGGACTGAATCCTCCCAAAGGGATCTGGTGTCATATTACAGGGACAGATTTAATTAAAGGAGACGACGGGACGTTTATGGTACTCGAAGACAATTTACGTTGTCCGTCAGGAGTTTCTTATATGATCGAAAACAGGGAATTGTCAAAACAAATTTTCCCTGATGTGCTGGCGCGTACCGGTGTGCGTCCTGTATCAGATTATCCGACAAGGCTTTTGCAAATGTTGCAGCATCTTGCAGACCGCCCTAATCCAACCGTTGCGGTTTTGACGCCCGGGATCTATAATTCTGCTTATTTTGAACATTCTTATCTTGCCCAGCAAATGGGTGTGGAGTTGGTAGATGCGCGTGATCTTGTCGTTTCTGACGGTTATGTTAAAATGCGCACAACCAGCGGACTGCAAATTGTTGATGTTATTTACCGTCGTATTGACGATACGTTCCTTGATCCGGAAGCATTTAATCTTGATTCATTAATTGGTATTCCCGGTATTTTTGAGGTTTACAAAAAGGGTCGTGTTGCTTTGGCAAATGCGCCAGGAACAGGTGTTGCGGATGACAAAGTTGTTTATGCTTATGTGCCGCGTATCATTGAATATTACCTGAAAGAGGAAGCGATAATTCCAAATGTAAAAACATATATCTGCCGGGAGCCGGATGATTTCGAATATGTGCTGGCCAACATTCATGATCTTGTAGTAAAAGAAGCGAATGAAGCAGGTGGTTACGGTATGATGATCGGGCCAAAAGCAACAGAGGAAGAACACGAAATTTTCAGACAAAAAATTCGGGATAATCCTCGGAATTACGTTGCCCAGCCAACAATTTCTCTTTCACGGGTACCTTGTATGGTTGATGGACATGCGGAAGGACGCCACGTTGATCTTCGTCCGTATATTTTATATGGTGACGATATTAGTGTTATTCCAGGTGGGCTGACCCGCGTAGCCCTAAGAAAAGGTTCGCTGGTTGTCAATTCTTCGCAAGGCGGCGGAGGTAAGGATACCTGGGTTTTGTACTAAATTTAGAAATAAAAGTTTTAAGTAAAGAATTTCAAAGAAAATAATGCCAGTGTCGGGTTTCCGGGCACTGGCATTAATTTTTTAACGTTGCCATCTTAACAGAACATGTTTCTAACACTCTATCAACTTAAACGGAAACGAAATGCAACGTGAAGTAACTAGCTGGTACAGTCCGTCTCTGAATAAACAAATGGATATTGCCGTGTATGGCCACTATGGATTTGCTTTATTACTAATTCCCACAGCAGCCTCGGATTACCTTGAATATGAGCAGAATGGATTAATAGAGAGTATTGCACCGTACATAAATTCTGGCAAGGTAAAAGTGTATTGCATCAATAGTATCAATGGAGAAAGTTGGTTGAATCCACACATGCATGGTTATGATAAAGCGGTTCGTCATCAGCATTTTAATGACTATGTGATCAGAGAAGTTATACCTTATATTAAAGATACGACGAGTCAGAAAAACGAGATTATAACAGCTGGCGCCTCACTCGGTGCTTTTCATGCTGCCAATTTATTTTTTCGTTATCCCGATTTTATTCACGGTGTAATCGGCATGAGCGGGTGTTATGATCTAAGTGCGTATACAAGTGGTTATTATGATGACAACGTGTATTTTAATTCTCCGATTCATTATCTCTCACAGCTGAAAGCTGAATGGCAATTATCACTATACCGTGAAAGCAGGCATATTCATTTTGTCACGGGATCCGGAGCTTATGAATATCCTGAATGCTCCCGCCAGATTTCTGCTATTTTAAATTCTAAAAATGTTCCTCATGAGCTTGATATCTGGGGAGCAGACATTCCACATGAATGGTCGACTTGGAAGAAAATGTTGCCCTATTATTTGGAAACTCGATTCTAAAAAAATAATTCCGATTTCCGTGCTGCCCAGTAAGTCTGGATATCACCTGGAAATCGGAATTATTTTTTCAATTAATCTATAAGAAGTATTAGGCCCCTTCAAATTGTCTTAAAAAACGGACGTCGTTTTCAGTGAATAATCTTAAATCGCTGATTCCGTAACGTAACATCGTGATACGTTCGATCCCCATACCAAATGCAAATCCTGTAAATTCTTCACTATCAATTCCTGCATTTTCGAGAACGGCCGGATCGACCATACCAGAACCTGCGATTTCTACCCAACCGGTATGTTTGCAAATATTACAACCGACTCCTTTACAAATAAAACAGGTCACATCAATTTCTGCACTTGGTTCTGTAAACGGGAAATATGACGGGCGCAAACGGATCTGAGAATCCTTTCCAAACATTTCCTTTGAGAAATGAAGAAGCGTGTCTTTCAGATCTTTAAAACTTACGTTACGATCGACATACAAACCTTCAACCTGGTGAAATACGCAATGTGCGCGCGCAGAAATTGCTTCATTACGAAATACGCGGCCAGGCATAATTGAGCGGATCGGTGGTTTTTGTCTTTCCATCAAGCGAATCTGCACGTTTGATGTATGTGTTCTTAACAATACGTCATCTTTCACAGCACCTTCTCCTTTTGAAATAAAGAAAGTGTCCTGCATTTCACGCGCAGGGTGATTATCTGCAAAATTTAATGCGCCGAAATTATACCAGTCTGTTTCAATTTCCGGTCCGTAAGAAACATTGAATCCCATCCGTTCGAAAATTTCGATAATCCGACGACGAACAATTGTCAAAGGATGGATGCTTCCCTGAAGATTTGGCGCAACCGGAAGTGTCAGGTCTATCTGGCTTCCTTCATTATTTTCAGTAGCCGTTTCAAGAATCGCAGTAAAATCCTGAAAACGAGTTTGAGCCAGATTTTTTAACGTATTTAATTCCTGACCAACGACGCGGCGGTCTTCTTGTGGAATATTTTTAAGCCCGTCAAACAGTTCGGTAACAACGCCTTTTTTGCTTATATACCGTAAACGAAATGCTTCAAGTTGTTCTTTATTTTCAACCTTGCATAATTCAATTTCTTGGAGTAATTCCTTTACCCGATCAGTAATCATAAATTTTATTGGTTGTAAAGAAACGTAATCAGAATCCAGATTGCTGGCTGCCAACTGCCGTATTCCAGTATTTTCTATTTATTCTAAACCGGCTGTCAAGCGGGTTGGTTCCGGTTGGAAATCTTCTGCAAAGATAGATAAAGTTACGAGGCGTTGCAGGACATTTTTCCAGCTTCGGAAATTTATCCCTGAAAAGAGTCCAAAATAGCCCTTTCGGGTACCAAGTAAAATTACGTGTTTTGGTAAGTTCAGTTACGTCATTTGATGGAGCGGTGCTTTGGTAACCTCTTGTATAACAGAAAATTAGATAAAAATACCCATTTGTGGGTACTTTACTTGTCCAAATATTCCAGTTAAATTTGATTCATAAACAACGTCAGAAAAACCAGCCCCAGCATTATGAAAACATTAGGAACTTTTACTCATCAAACATTATCGGACAACGCCTCCGCCGAAAGGACAGTTAACATTTCTGTTCAGTCTATGGGCAGAACGATTTTTCTCACTCCTGACATTATTACGTTTCTGGAAGGAGAGGGGAATTACACGTTTATCTACACCAATGCAGGTAAGAGATATCTGGTTTCCAAAACTTTAAAATCCCTCGCTGAAATTTTGGCTAACAACTTTATACGCGTTCACAAATCGTACCTGGTTAATTCAAATTTCGTTGTAGAGCGTATGGAAGATGATCGCATGTTGAAAATGTCCTGCGGGAAAGAGGTGATCGTGTCACGGAGAAAAATTAAAGAGATCAGCAACATACTAAATCATACTAACCGTCGCATCAGCGCATAATCCAGCATTCTATTGATAAAAACTTTACTCTATAAATTAGTGGGTTATTCATAAGGACAGCAGCCATCGCAAGATCGATGGCTGCATGTTTTGTTGTGACGCGGCTTACAATAATTTTAGTCCAAGTGTGACCTGCCACGAAGTTATTTTTTGGCGAACCGTTGCATTGCTGCCTTCGATTGGCCGTCCGTTGAGTTTAAAAGTTGCAAGGTCTGTAAACGTTCCTTCTTTCCGGACATCCAGACTAAAGCTTCCCAAATCAAGACCTGCACCAAACTGATATCCTACGACAGCATTAGATAAAGATTTATCCCGGTTTGAAGAATATTGTTTGAAAGCATCGCTGAGTTTCTGATTGTCTCCAACGCGGAAGGAGAATAACGGACCGGCTAAAATACGGATGGGCCCGCCCTTCAAGCCGATCAGGATCGGAACATCGATATTGCTGTATTTAATCTTAACATTCTGCGCTGTTGTTGAGCCGTCAGGAATAATCTGGAATGATCCCCCTTTTGTAGAAACCAGAACTTCGGGTTGCACAAAAATTGTTTTCCCAAAACGCATGTAAACCCCGCCAACCCAGCCGGTCTTGGTATCAAAACTTTGTTTGATATTGTCCTTCACCTCGGAACCGTCATACTTTAAAAATGCATTTCCATTGTCATCGTAACGTGTCGTGAACACATTACCCATTGTCAGTCTTGACAAATTAACCCCTCCCTTCAAACCTATAACAAATCCTTTTGACTGCGCCTGAGCAGAAACTACGGCGGCCAGGAATAAAAGGCTGGTATAAATTGTTGTCTTAATAACGTTCATATTTAAAAATTGTTGATGACGAAAACCGATTGATAACGTCAGGAAATAAAATTCGGTACGTAAACCTACTGTTTTTTGATTTAACGGAAAAAAGGTTTGCATATTTGGCAAATTATAAGAGTGATTTTGTAACCAATCATACGACAACAAACAAAGAAAGAATCCCTATGGCCAAAGCCAAAACAGCATATTTTTGTCAGGAATGCGGATATAATTCTCCCAAGTGGGTGGGCCGGTGTCCTTCCTGCGGCGAGTGGAATACGATGGTGCAGGAAGTGATTGAAAAAGAGGATAAAAAAGCTACCGTCACCTGGAAGTCTGTAAATCTTGCCAGTAAACCCAAGGCGATTGCAGAAATTGAATATGCCAATGAACCGCGAATCGTAACTGACGATGGTGAACTAAATCGGGTTCTTGGTGGAGGGATTGTTAAAGGTTCTCTGGTTTTGATCGGTGGGGAGCCAGGGATTGGTAAGTCAACCTTGATGCTTCAGATCGCATTGACGTTAACCAAGAAAAAAGTTTTATACGTTTCAGGAGAAGAATCGGAGCAGCAGATTAAGATGCGGGCGGAGAGAATGTCTTCGAAAAGCGATAACTGTTTTATTCTTACCGAAACCCATACCGCCAATATTTTCAGGCAAATTGAGGATTTTCAACCTGAGATATTGATTATAGATTCGATTCAAACGATGCACTCGGCCTACATTGAATCAGGAGCGGGAAGTGTTTCGCAGGTGCGGGAATGTACGGCTGAGTTTATGAAGTATGCAAAGGAAACAGGAGTTCCCGTTTTCTTGATTGGGCATATTACCAAAGATGGTTCTCTGGCTGGGCCGAAGGTTTTGGAACATATGGTCGATACGGTCTTGCAATTTGAAGGAGACCGCCATACCACATACCGGATTCTAAGAACTGTCAAAAATCGTTTTGGAAGTACATCTGAGCTAGGGATTTATGAAATGCACGCCGCCGGTTTGAGGCAGGTTAGTAATCCTTCTGAAATTCTTATTTCCCAGCGCGACGAACCAATTAGCGGAATTTCCATTGGATCCATGATGGAAGGAAATCGTCCTCTTTTGATCGAAATTCAATCTTTGGTAAGTGTTTCAACGTATGGAACTCCGCAGCGAAGCGGAACCGGATTTGATGCTAAAAGATTACAAATGCTCCTGGCTGTTTTAGAAAAACGCGGAGGTTTTAGATTAGGTGTTCAGGACGTATTTTTAAATGTAGCCGGCGGATTGCGTGTTGAAGATCCTGCAATTGATCTTTCAGTGGTTGCTTCAATTGTGTCCTCTTATGAAGATTCATTTATAGCACCCTCTGTATGTTTTGCTGCCGAAGTTGGTTTGGGAGGCGAAGTGAGGGCTGTAAACAGAATCGAAAGCAGGATTTCCGAAGCTGCAAAGCTTGGTTTTAAGAAAATTTATATTTCGAAGTATAATGGAAAGGGTTTGGATTTTAAGGATGCTAACATCGAAGTTGTGACGGTAGCTCATTTGGATCAGCTCTTTATGGAATTGTTTTTAAATAAATAAATCTAAAATCTGAAACATTAACAATATTCCAGCGTATACTATTTATGGAGTGTGAAGAGCGTTTATGAGTATCAAGTCGACTACAATTTTTTATAGAGAAAATTGTATTTTAATAAATTTCGATTCGTGATTAATTTACATAAAAGTAGAAATAGTTACTCTTGTGGGGCTAAAAGTCGTATATTGCATATGTGTGATTCAGTATACGTATTACTTGTTAACAACAAAATGGACGCAATTATTTTTAGTAGAGAATTAACGTCCGTTCTTATTTGCAATGTCTAAATGAAAATTAATAGCTGGTAACAGCAAACAAATTTTTGTCTAAACTCAACTCATTGGTGGTTTGAAGTTTCATGCACTGGTGTTAAATAAATTAATCTAAAGTATGGTTTCAATTATAATGCCTTGTTACAATTCACAAAAGTATATTTCGGCTAGTATCGAGTCTGTGTTAGCACAAACGATGGCAGAATGGGAACTTATAATTGTTAACGATGCATCAACAGATGGAACCGAAGAGATAATTGATCATTACTCCGAGCGCGATTCACGAATTAAAGTTTTTCACTTAAAGAAGAATAGCAGTGCTGCTGGTGCAAGAAACATTGGGATTGATAATGCGAAATATTCACATATTGCCTTCCTAGATAGCGATGATCTTTGGCTTCCCGAAAAGTTAAGAAAACAGGTTTCTACAATGGAGGAAAAGAATATGATGTTCTCATTCAGCTCGTATTATGTAATTAATAACGATGGTAAAGTGATGGAATTTCGTAAAGCACCTAATTTTATTACATACGAAAAACTATTGAATCATGGGAACGAGATTGGCTGCCTGACGGTAATGTACAATCGGGAGATGTTTAAAAATTATCGATTTAATGAAAAAATTCGTATTCATGAAGACTATAAAATGTGGCTGGATATGTTTGAAAATATAGATAGAGCCTATGCCATTGAGGAGCCGTTGGCTTTTTACCGTGTTCATGCAGGATCAAAGAATCTTAATAAAATCAGATCGTTTAAGTGGAACTGGCTTTTATGGCGGACATATCAGAAGCAAAGCATACTCTCTTCACTAATGATTTCGTTCAGATGGATAAGTAATAAAATTTTTCAGAAACTTACTGCGAAGAATTTCAATACTTCGAATAATAGTCCATTAACCTATCCGTCAGTCGATCAAAAATCGGTTTACTAAACTCTGCGAATAGCTGTTGAGCATCAGGAGGAAGTAATTCCTGACTTTTACACATTCTTATTTGAAAAGGCGATAGCGCACGCTCGTCGCCATTGAAGCTTGCCCATTCGCAAACCCAATCATATTCCCCGCTGAATTTCTCCTGATTAATCTGTCGCTTTGTGTTAAAATCTACTACACGCATATCAAGCAATCCACTGGAATGTATTGTTTTTCGGGTCTTTGTAAGTTTTGCACTTACCTTATCGTAAAAAGTAATTTTATTTCTATTAACGACTTTTTCACCAATTTTCACACTGTCTTTGCTAACCACCGTTTCCGTATTTTTTTCAATCAACGTTTGTCCCACAACAAAATCATCGAATTGAAGGGTAATAACATGATCTGGTGTCAGTTTGTTATTGGTGGCTTCGTCAGGTGTATAAAACCGGACAAATTTGTTTAGTCTATGGTTGTCTTTCAAAAAGTCATCTATGCGATCCTGAAAATTGGCGTTGCTTAGCTGGTAAGCTTTGGAAGTAACCGCAACCTGCTCTACTACAACCTTGAAAGAGGCAATGCTGTAAGAAGTTTCCAGCCGTTTTTCAATATCATTATAATTGGGATTCAGTTCCTGCACTCTTTCAAAATGCTCATAGGCAATTCTGGCAGCAGAACGTTCACCCTTTGCTAATAATTTGGCTCCTTCCGAATAATGTACTTCTACCAATTTTTGACGCGAATTTCTTTCTTCTTCAAAATAATTTTTTGCGCTTACCAAATACACGCAGGGAGCACATAAATTTACTGCATTATATAATTTATTCAGCTTTTGGTATGAGGACAATAATAGCTCCCATTTTGGCAATTCTGGTTCAGAATCATTTTTAGAAATGTCATCTAAATGTTGAGCTACCGCGCTTGGGAAAGCCTGTTTGAGAATTTCCATGGAAGCGCTGTGCGCAGGGTTACTTTTTAACTTATCAGCAGCTCGAAAAACGGAGTCATCGTAATCACCTCGTTTGAGAGATTTTTTTGCGGAATGACATCCGCTGACCACTGCAAAAAAAGCAAGAAGAATACATAGAGAGGAAAGCTTATTCATAAAAGGGTATGCAAATTGGCTATAAATTCGCACACCAAATTTCAGTAAAAATTATCTCATTTTCGAATGCTTCACTAAATAGGCCATCAAAACCGGATCAAACCCTTTTGCAATATCAGCTTCTATAAAGTCAATTTTATACTGACCGCATTTTAACTTCAATTTTTGATAAAAATCACCGACAAATTTTTGATACGATTCTCTGACCTGATCAGGTTGTACCTTAATTTTTTCCCCGGATTCCAGATCAATAAATTCATAAGGACGGTTTTCAAAATCAAATGATTCTTCCGTTTTTTTATCGGTAACATGAAAAAGAAGTACCTCATGTAAATTGTGCCTTAAATGCTGTAAAGCAGAAAATATCAGATCAGCTTCTTCAATGTTGTCAAACATATCGCTGAAAATGACGACGAGGGAACGTTTGTGAATTTTTTCGGCCAATTGGTGGAGAACCGTGGCAACAGAAGTTTTTTGTAAGGGTCGTGTTTTTTGTAAAAGTCCGTTTAATTCCTGCATGATCTTATGCACATGCGAAGGAGTCGACTTCACTGCCGTCTGTATTTCAATTACATCTGAAAATGTACACAGGCTTACGGCGTCTTTTTGTCTTTGTAATAAATAGGTCAGACTTGCAGCGGCCATCAGGCTAAAAGTCATTTTGCCGTAGTTTTCTTCCGGATAATACATGGAAGAGGAAGTGTCAAGAAGAATATGGCAGCGAAGATTTGTTTCTTCTTCGTAACGTTTGACATACAACCTGTCAGATTTGGCAAAAACTTTCCAGTCAATATTTCTGGTTGATTCGCCGGTGTTATACAACTGATGTTCAGCAAATTCCACAGAAAAACCATGGAAGGGAGATTTGTGAAGTCCGGTAATGAAACCTTCAACCAACTGCTTGGCCAGAAATTCCAGGTTGCCAAACTCTCTAATTTTTGCTAAATCCAGTTGCCTGTTATTCATACAATAAAAAACGAATTAATCTTTTGTACGCATGGAGATAATCTTACCTGCTTTATGATCAACTTCTTCATTGGAATCCAGCATAACCATTCCTTCCATACCAACAATCCGCATAGAAACGCTGGCAACACCACTGGAAATGATTCCTATTAAGCGCGCAGCTTCTTTACTAATATCAACCATCCTGTTTTTGGAATAAGGGCCGCGATCGTTTACCCGCACTATAACTCTCTGATTTGTAGCTGGATTTGTGATTTCCAACATCGTATTAATCGGTAATGTGCGGTGCGCGGCGGAGAGTTCGGTACTATTGTGAATCTCTCCTGATGAGGTTTTTCGCCCGTGAAAGCGTGATGAATAGAATGAAGCGCGACCAACTTCAGTTTTGCCAAGGCTTATCTGTGCTTCTGCATCAGGGAGTGCCGCCAGGGACAAAAATAATAGAATCAGAATCCGAGGATAAGTCATATCTGAGCGTTTAGGTGGAACATAAACAAGGCTCAGAGAGCCTTATCTTTTACCATAATAGCGAGGCAGCTTTGAGCCGCAATCCTGCATATTATTCAAATGTAACGGAATAACCGTAGAAAAGCTTGTGTTGTGTTGATAAAGTGCAACAGAAATCCTAAAAGTTTTAATTTTTCATGGCAAGGTTATTGCTAATATGTGCCCGTTTTTTTGTTCGCAGCAATAAACTTTCTATTTTAGCGTTTGCAAACCTATTAAAACTAAACATAGTGGAAGACAGAGAGCAAATCTACTCCAAAAGGGTCAGGGCGGGAAAACGGACTTACTTCTTCGATGTTCGCTCTACGCGATCCAACGACTATTACCTAACCATTACTGAAAGTCGCCGTCATCCTCAGGGAGAAGGCTTTACGTATGAGAAACATAAGATGTTTTTGTACAAAGAGGACTTTGATAAGTTTGTAGAGGCTTTGAAGGATGCGGTAGATCACGTGAAAACGGAATTGATGCCAGAAGTTGATTTTTCTCAGTATGAGGCCAAAGCGGATGAAGTAGACGCAATCGGCGAGTCAGATTTGAAGTGGGAATAAAAAAAACTTTACTTTTTTAGAAGAGCCTTCGCAAATCATTGACGAAGGCTTTTAGTTTTTCTGTCAGGTAATTGGTAATTTTGCATGAAATTATCAAGGCTTGCTATTTAAGTATGGCCATTTACCATTTTAATATGATGAGCGTAATGGCTTAAAGGCCTTCTCATCTCATTCGTCTTAGTTTTTATGAGCCTTCAATGTGGAATTGTTGGATTACCGAACGTTGGGAAATCCACTTTATTTAATGCTATTTCTACCGGTAAAGCCGAAGCAGCCAACTATCCTTTCTGTACTATCGAACCAAATGTCGGCGTTGTAACGGTGCCGGATGAACGAATTGATGTATTGATCGGATTGGTTAAACCTCAAAAAGTGATACCAACAATCATGGAATTTGTTGATATCGCCGGATTGGTAAAAGGCGCAAGTCAGGGAGCTGGTTTGGGAAATAAATTTCTTGCCAACATCCGTGAAGTTGATGCTATCGTTCACGTGGTTCGTTGTTTTCAGGATGAAAACGTTGTTCACGTTGAAGGAAAGGTGGATCCTGTTTTTGATAAAGAAATCATCGATATCGAATTGCAGTTGAAAGATCTTGAATCGATCGAGAAAAAAATTCAGAAAACTGAAAAAGGTGCAAGAGCGGGTGACGCAAAGGCAAAGGCTGAGCTTGAACTTTTAAAAAAATATAAAGAAACACTGGAAGCCGGTAAAAATGCGCGCAGTCTTGTTGTTTCTGATGCAGATTTGAAAGAAGCTGCCGTTGGTGATTTGAAATTGCTTACCGACAAGCCCGTGCTTTACGTTGCAAACGTGGATGAAGATTCGATGCTTTCGGGTAATGAATATTCTGAAAAATTGAGAGAAGCCGTTGCGCATGAAGGTGCGGATGTGATTATTCTCTGTGCTGCTATCGAATCTCAAATTTCAGAAATCGAAGATGAAGAGGAGCACGAAATGTTCCTTGGAGAATATGGTTTAAAAGAGTCGGGACTTAGTAAATTGATCAAAGCATCTTATGCGCTTTTAAATCTGATTACTTATTTTACTGCTGGTGTGAAAGAAGTGCGTGCCTGGACAATCGTGAAAGGCTGGAAGGCGCCACAAGCTGCCGGTGTAATTCACAGTGATTTTGAAAAAGGATTTATTCGTGCCGAGGTTATTAAACTAGCTGATTATGAGCTGTATAAATCTGAGGCTGGCGTGAAAGAAGTTGGTAAAATGGCAGTGGAAGGAAAAGAATATGTTGTGGCGGACGGTGATATTATGCACTTCCGGTTCAACGTTTAGTTGATATTAAAAAATAAAAAGATCGGGCAGTGTTTCTTAGAAATGCTGCCCGATCTTTTTATTTTGGACCAATTTTATTCGAAAATATTTGATTCATCTTTATGTATCATAGCACGAAATGTATTCGACATATAAATAATGTTATCAATCTGATTTTGTGCTTTGCTTAAAATATGAACACTTAATCCATCATTGATGAGCTTTCCGAACAATTGATAAAGTATGATCAAATCTTCAACATTAACTGAAAAATCTCTCACAATATACATTTGAAACCCCCTGTCTTCTTTCTCAGAAAAATATAAGACCAAGTGAAAATCATTGTCATTGTAAAATGATATTACATGATTCTCCTCAAATTTAACAGGCATTTCCCGGTGATCTACCAGGCAATCAATTATTTCAACTTCATTTTTTGTTAGAAATAGATTAGGGGTTAATGCCCAATCTGACGTAAATTCTTTCATACGTTCAGTTTAGTTAAGTTATCTGGCTGGATTACTGCTTCAATATAAAACTATTTCTACAATAATCGAGCCAACTTATCTTCTTCTATTCCATTCTATTGTTTTATATCCCACCAAAAGATCAGAGCGGCTTGTGGGCGGACGGTGATAAATAAGGATGTCGTAATCATTTTCTGTTGTTCCATAGTTCCCTTCAACGTAGCCATCGTCGACCTTCGGAGGATTTCCTTTAACCACTGTATACTCATAATTAATCACACCCTGTTTGATCAAAATATCTGCCTGATAAGCCTGAGTATCCTGATTGTATTCCATTCGGTTGCGGTCATTGAGCTGCCATAAATTGAAAGCACCATTAACATAAATAGTAGCATCAGGATCTTCAGGAATTTTTAATGTAAAAAGTACAGGCGTATAATCCGCCTCGACACTTCCACGCCCTGATTCTTTTTGATCAACAATATACTGGCCATTTAAATCCTCAATTTGAATGTAACCGTTATCAGCTCGCGACCTGTCTGGTGTGATAGTCAAGCTGGTGTTTTCGCCGGAACGCTCCAAGGCATAAACGCCATAACCTCGTCCTGATAAAGTTCGGCTGTCAAAATATCGAAATTCATTTCCACCCGGAAAAGTATTTTCCAGATCGAAAAAAGTGTATTCCAATATCGAATCAAATGGCCTCACATTGGTTGGTTTAAAACCTGATTTGGCCTGATCAAAACGTAAATTTTTACGGAGAACTACTTTAAGATCCTGTTGGGGCGCAATCAGATTGTAACCTTTGTAATCTATACTAAAATCAATCTGCTGATCCGTGAATTGTTGCGTCACTCCCTGCGAAAAACGTGCCTCGGCTGTGATAGCAACCTTTGCTTCGTAAATCATAAATCTTCTGGTCAGCAGCGTTTTTCTTCCTCTGTCCGATGAAACGACTAGGACATAATTTCCGGATAATTTCAATTTAGGTACTTCGAAACGATAATGCGTATAGGCGACCTTGGTACTGAATGATTGCTCGTAATTGGTCAGAGGATAATCGTTATACTCGTAAGTAAATTCGATATCGTTGAGGTTTGATTTGGTCCAATCAGCGTTGCAATGAATTATTTTAGCACGAAGTCCGGTCATACTGGTAGTCATATCATCAAATTCCAGGACCAACGGAAAGCTGTTCTGAATAGGAATAATTGGTGGGGATATCAACCGTGTTGGGTTTTCTCTATCTTCGGTCCCAGGATAAAGTAATACTGTTTTAATTTCATCTGTGTAGATATAATCTTCCAGACGAACATCAGAACTTTGAGCCTGAGCTTGTAAAAATGAAAAAATGAAAAGTGTAAAAAGTATATAACGCATAAAACGGTTTGAGACAAAAATGTAACTTTTAAACAAAGACAACGTATTAAGGACAACGATGTTTTTTGACATAATTAACTATTTTTGTTGTAGAACCGAAACAATATGACAGCACAACCTCAAAAATATTATTCAGAAGAAGAATATCTGGATATAGAACGCGACGCCGATTATAAAAGTGAATATTATAAAGGTGAGATTTTCGCGATGGGCGGAGCTGGTCATAATCATAACCGGATTGTAGAAAACTTAACGGGTGAATGTTACATTGCCTTTAAAGGAAAGGAATGTCGCACTTATTCCAGCGACCAACGTATTCATATTCCGGAAACGGGACTTTATACTTATCCGGATTTGCTGATCGTTTGTGATAAAAATCAATATCTGGACGATAAAAAAGACACGATACTAAATCCCACGGTCATTATAGAAGTACTTTCTGAAAGTACCGAAGCTTATGATCGCGGACAGAAATTTCATTTTTATCGGAGCATACCTTCTTTGCAGGAGTATGTCCTGATCAATTCCCGGTCATTTGCGGCAGAGGTTTTCCGCAAAAATGAAGACGGCCTTTGGGTTTTGGCTTCGGAAGCTTATCAATTAAAAGATCAGTTGGAGTTTGCCAGTGTTGGCCTGACACTTTCAATGGAAGATATTTATGCGCAGACAGAAGATTTATTAAAGTCGGCTTAAAAGTAAAAGGTCATTTTCGCGCGAAGCTGAAAATGACCTTTAAGATTTTATCAAAGCGAAATTAATTATCCTAATTCTTCAACTTCCATCATGGCATTTTCCCATGATTCGGTTGCTTCATCAAGCTTTTTCTTTACGTCAGCGTAAAACTTGTTCAATTCCGCCAGCTTGGCAGAGTCATTATAAATCGAAGGCTGAGCCAATTTTGTTTCAGTTTCTGACTTTTTGGTTTCAAGATTGCTAATCGTAGCTTCCAGCTCTTCAACCTGTTTCTTCGCCTTTTTTAGCTTTTGTACATCTTCCGGAGAAGTTGATTTATTGTTATTCGGTTTCTGCGTATTTCCATTAACCGCCTGATTGCTCTTCACTTGTGGAGGCGCACTGCTAACCGTTGCTTTTTCACTCACAGCTGACTGCAACCCGCGTTCTTCAATCCATCTTTCATACTCTACATATGTTCCAGGATATTCCTTAATCTGATGATCTTCGATATACCAGATTTTATTGGCAATCGATTCAACGAAATATCTATCGTGAGAAACTACGATGTAACTTCCCTCATATTGCTGCAAAGCCTGGATCAAAATATTGACCGACTGCATGTCCAAATGGTTGGTAGGCTCATCGAGTAACAGGAAATTTGCTTGGGAAAGCAAAACTTTCGCTAGTGCCACACGTGATTTTTCACCCCCTGAAAGTACCTTAATCTTTTTAAATACATCATCACCCGAGAAAAGGAAACAGCCCAAAACCGTACGTAATTCCGTTTCAGTTTTGGTCGAGTTTGCGTATTTAAGTTCTTCTAAAAGATTATGATTAATGTTCAGAGATTCCAGCTGATGCTGTGCGTAGAACGTAAACATAACGTTATGCCCCAATCTTCTTTTTCCATCAATCGGCTCTGTACCCGCAACAACACGCAAAGCCGTAGATTTACCACGACCATTCGCTCCGATCAAAGCAATTTTATCTCCGCGTTCCATCGTGATACTGGTATGGTCCAGAATCACTTTGTCGCCATACGCTTTTGAAGCATCTTCCAGCTGGAAAACATGACGGCCTGGTTGGGTAGTGAACTGGAAACGGAAATGAACTTTTGCATTTTCGTCAACAACCGCATCCACGACATCCATTCTGTCAAGTGCCTTAACACGACTTTGTACTTGCTTGGATTTTGTTGCTTTGGCTTTAAAACGTTCAATGAAACGTTCTGTCTGCTTTATTTTTGCCTGCTGATTTTCAAAAGCCCCGCGCTGAATATCATTACGCAATGCTTTTTCTTCCAGATAATATGAATAATTTCCGGAATATAAATTCAATTTTCCTCCTGAAACCTCAACAATTGTATCAACGGTATTGTCAAGAAATGCCCGGTCGTGAGAAACCACGATCACGGCACCTTCATAACTCTGAACATATTTTTCAACCCACTGAATAGACGGTAAGTCCAAGTGGTTGGTAGGTTCATCGAGCATCAAAAGAGACGGTTTTTGCAAAAGAAGTTTTGCAAGCATTACCCGCATTCTCCATCCCCCTGAAAATAATCTTAAAGGTCTGTGAAGATCATCCGTTACAAAACCAAGTCCTTCCAGAATTGCTTCTGCTTTGGATTGAATGGTATAACCGTCCAATGCATCAAATTCGTCCTGAACTTTCGCAAGTTTGTCTACAAGTTCATCGCGGTAGTTATGCTCCATATCATGCAGGATTTTATCAATCTGCACCTGAAGCTGATTCTGGCGTTCAAATGCCTGCATGGCAACGGCCAAAATTGATTCATCACTTTGGTATGAAAGCAAATCCTGATTCAGGAAACCAATCGTGCAATCTCCTGATTTAGAGATGCGTCCTTCATCCGGCTGGTATTCCCCATCGATCATCCGAAGCAGGGTAGACTTCCCTGTTCCGTTCAACCCGATAAGGCCAATTTTCATTTTTGGCTTAATATGAAGCGACGCGCCATCGTAAAGTGCGCGGTCGCCAAGAAAATAACTGAGGTTCGTAATCGCGATCATGCCGCAAAGGTACGGATAAGATAGAGATTGTAAAAATGCAACTTGTTGGAATAGTTATAAAATCAAATAGTTAATCCGAAATATGACATTATTCTTGTAAATTTGTGTTGGTAAGTTACACAGAGATTCACAGAGGTTAGAAGAGAGCCACAGAGTTTTCTCTTCACAAATAAAAACTCTGTGGCTCTCTTTTTAACTCCGTGGTTCTCTGTGTAATCTTTAACAATCCAGATTTTGAATAACCTATTCCCAATATTCCTGAAACTTGAAAACCTCCATACACTGATTGTTGGTGGGGGATATGTTGGTCTGGAAAAAATTACTGCGGTTTTAGATAATTCGCCAGAAGCAACGGTTACTTTGGTTTCTCCGGAAATAAGGCAGGAAATTCGTGAGATCGCAATTAATAACGAAAGGATTTCCTTGATAGAAAGAAAGTTCGAAGATGGTGATTTGTCGGAAAAAGATCTGGTCATTGTGGCGACGAATGACAAAGAAGAAAATAAGCGAATTAAATCCGTCGCCCGTGCAAGACATATGCTTTGCAACGTCGCCGATACTCCTCCACTTTGTGATTTTTATCTTTCTTCCGTGGTTAAAAAAGGTAGTTTGAAAGTTGCGATTTCAACCAATGGCATGTCGCCAACGCTGGCAAAAAGGCTTAAAGAAGTGTTGACAGAGGCCTTGCCGGATAATCTTGAAACGGCCATGGAGCAATTGAAAGCGGTCAGGGATATGCTAAAAGGCGATTTTGCTTACAAAGTGGATGAGTTGAACCGGATTACTTCTGTATTGGTGGAAAAGTCTGAGATTAAGTAGTAAGGTCGCTTAATGATTCAGTCCAAACTCTTGCATCGCCCTCGGGAAATTCTTTCCTTCATGCCCGGATCTGCTTAATTTTACCAGGGCAAATCTCTGAAGTGTATCAAGTTCAACCCACTGTTTTTGTATCAATCCATGACAATTCCATTCCGCTGCTTTTGTCTGTACTTCTTCCGGAACTTCGTTCAGAATATTCCAGCTATCGTCCACCGAAGCCAGTAAACCTGCTTCATGACCCGTATATTTCCAAACCAGTTTATTTACAAAGTCGCCGTATTGATCAATTTCTGAATTGAGACAACAAGGTAAATACGCCAGTTGTGTTTTTTCTTCAACACTGATCTTTACCCATTCCGGGAGTTTTAATTTAATACCGCAGGTATCGAGTTTGTATCGGACAATCATTGGGATACAACGCAGCGATTCAACAAAATCACTTTCAAATTCGAAGAAAAATGGAGTAATGATTTCAGTTTTCATTTTGATTTAGATCAGGTTAATTGCAGGAAGCTCAATTTCAACGAATTCATCTTTTTCACTACCGCAGGTTGGGCAGGAATATTCTTCCGATAAAGATTCAAAGGCTGTATCTGGTAAGATGTTATTAAGCTCGTCGCCATAGGCGGGATGATAAATCGTCAAGCAATTCAGGCATTGATAGACCAAAACCGTTGCCGATAATTCATCTTTTACTTCATCTTCAACATGAATTATTTCAGCATTTTCGAAGGTCCGGCGATTATTGAATTGTCGGCACAAGCGTTCCAGTTGCCATGGCAGGTGAATCTTGAACAATCCTTTTTGAAACAGGACATGTTTTCTGCTATTGGGATTGAAATTTTCAGTATGATAAATATCGTAAACACTTAGTAAAGAGAGTTGTGAAACGCTGATCACCGATCTTTTTCGTACCAACACAGAGCCAAAAACCTCGGATTTTTTTCGTGTCTGAATCCCGAAGCAAAGTCCAAAAGTTCTCGTGTCATTTTTTTCAATATATCTTATCAAATAATCTTTGAGCCGGGTACCATCAACGGTGTGGTCTTCTGTTTGCCAGGCTAATTCGTTTGCTGCATGGCGGACATTGATATTGTGTTTACCAAGAATATTGCTCCATGAAGCACGGTGTGAATCTTCAATCCCTTTGATAATCAACGATCTCCAAGGTGTTACGCAGATTTCACCAACACGGGTTTTCAGGCATAACAAACACAGGTCAATCAGAAACTCAACCTGAAACAGTTCATCGCGGCGGTATAATCCCAGCCAGGTTCTTGATTCATACCGGTTAAATCCCTCATAGTAAGGAAGTGAAAAAGATGGCAATTCAAGTTCTAGAGTGGCTGGAATTGATATATAATTTGTTTCATTTCTCACCGCTTCATACAAACTTTCCAGGTTCTGGCATCCCTGATGAAGCATGCATTTTTCCAGGATTTTTGCGATCCGTCCAATTTCATTGGTATAAATTAATTCCGGCCAGCGAAAGAGATTGTTGCTTTGTTTTAATCTGATATATAGATACCAGTATTGTGGCTCTGGTGATGAAACAAAGTTTAGATTTCCGGTGAAAAAGGGCGTGAAACTTTGGTTTGAGTCGGAAATATTTATTTTTAACTCAGGCTGATAATCAAAACTGTCCAGAACGGAATGATATTCATTGTTGCCGAGCCATTGTCCGGTTCTGAAAACTTCTTCGCCGCAATAGGAGCTGATGATATTTGGGTGTTTCTCTGTATTGAGTTCGTAGCTGATATTTAATTTTTGAAGATCTTTTTCAATAAAGCGCACCACCTCGTAGTGAACGGTCAATAACAATTGCTGACGCGCTCCAAATCTGACTTTCCGGATACCGGATGACCACGCGACCGTAAGAATATCTTTGAGATATCCTGGCGATACGATGCCTCCGGGGAGATTGATTTTTATGGTGTAATAATCGCGCATGGTTGTTTTGATTTTTAATATTAATTCGATTTGGAATCATGCATCAATTTGTTTTTACGATTAATGACACATCCCGGTTTTGATAGGGCGATGCCCCATCCTAAAATATGTCGCCCTTTCAGGGCTGTGGAATGTTGACCATTATAGCCCTGAAAGGGCGTCATATTTTAGCGTTGGGCGACGCCCATCGGATTTGGGTATGGTCCGCGCTCATCGGATTTACGCGCCGCAACGTCTCGATAATTAAACCGAAACCATCTCCATCCGCTTCAAAATTGCCCGAACCTCAGGCCGGCATGACCCGCAACCCGTTCCGGCGCCTGTTTTCTGACAAAGGTTTTGGAAATCATTACATCCATCACGAATTGCTTTTTCCAGATTTCCTTGTCCGACACTGTTGCAAGAGCAAACCAATTTCCCCTCCATTGGATCCACGCTCTGACTAGCTCTTAACAATTGAAGCCGTTTTTCAGAAAGTTCAGTGCCCTTTGCGATCAAATCCCTGAATTCCAGGAATTCATTTTTGTCACCAATTAAGATAGCACCGACCAACCTGTCCTGATGAACGATACACTTTTTATAATACCTTTTTGATTTATCAATAAAAACAATCTCTTCGTAAGTCGGGTCGTTGGCTGGTGCTTCCGTCATGCCTATACTGCTCATGTGCAGGCCTTCCATTTTCAGGATATTCATGGAAACGCTGCCCTGATAAGGCTGAGAAATATCTCCTGCAATAAAATGAGCGGCGACTTCCGCCTGCTGTTCCGCTGCTAGCGTTATCCCCCACATTTGTCCCCGCCACTCAGCAATTTCTCCTGCCGTAAATATGGATTCGTCCGAGGTTTGCATATAGTCGTTGACAAGAATTCCTCGTTTATTTTCGATTCCTGCCTCACGGGCAAGTTCAATGGTTGGTACCGTTCCAATGGCCAGGACAACCACCTGACACGCTATTTTTCTTCCTGATTTTAATAGTATTCCTTCAACCGTTGTATTTCCGTTATAGGTTGAGACTTCATCGTTAAAGAAAATTTCAATACCGCGGTCTGTCAAATCCTGATATAATAACTCACTCGCCAGAGGGTCCAGCTGTCTTTCCATCAATCGTCCGCTTCTCTGGATAACTGTTACCCGAATGTTCATTTTACGAAAGGAAGCAGCCAGTTCCAGTCCCAAAATCCCGCCACCGACAATCACTGCATGAGCGTCAGACTGATTAACAAAAGGCAAAAGTTTGTCCGCGTCCATCCGCGAACGCATATTGAAAATACCTGGTAATTCCGGAACACCTTTTGGCATAAAAGATCTGCTGCCCATGCCCAGAATCAGTTTGTCGTAGGTATGCTCATTGCCTTCACTATCAGTCAGGATTTTATTTTTCCGGTCAATATGGACAATACTGATTCCTTTGTGAACAACAATATTAGCATTAGAAAACTGATCCTCCCGCAACTTTACAAGCTGCTCCCAGCTTTGTTCACCGCTGATATAATCAGGGAGCAATACCCGGTTATAAAACGGATAAATTTCTTTTGAAAAAACATGGATTTCATCGTCCTGATTCAGCGTGCGATAGGTATTAACAAAACCCAAACCGGCAGAACCTGCACCGATGATAATAATTTTTTCGAAAGGTTTTTTGTATAATATAACTTCAATTGCTGAAAATTTAAAATCCGGCTCCTTCGAACGAGGATCAACCAGCGAATTTGTAAGATTATTAGTCCGCCCTAAATTACTTCCCAGGATTTTTCCCCAGTGCATCGGCAGGAAACATAATCCTTGACGCACGTCTTCGGTTAATTGTGCTTTCACGCGAACTTCTCCGCGACGGCCCTGCACCACGACCAAATTTCCCTCAGTTATATTTCTCGCTTTTGCATCCTTCGGATGAATCTGCAAAAATGGTTGAGGAATATGTTGTTTAAGTTTTGTTACCCGGCCGGTTTTCGTCATCGTATGCCACTGGTCACGGATGCGGCCGGTTGTCAGTACCAGAGGGAAATTATCATCTATTGGTTCAGAAGTATTTTCGTCCGCAATGGCGAAAATTTGAGCTCTTTTGTTAGGGGTGTAGAAATTGTGATCTGTAAAAAGTCGTTTCGTTCCGATTGTTGACGAATCGGTTATTTTGTGATTAATTGTCGTCTCGTTATCAGCTGATTTTTTTGCCGCCAACGGCCACTGAACACTCCGTTTATTTTTGAGCAGATCATAACTTACGCCCGTCACATCAATATTCGTATTCGTAGTAATTTTGACATACTCATCATAAACTTTAGACGAGTTTTTATAATCAAATGCCTCGGAAAAACCCATTTTTTGTGCAAACTTCCAGATGATTTCAGCGTCTGGCAAAGCTTCTCCAGGCGCTTCAAGTGCTTTCGGCAGATAAGTAATCCGCCTTTCCGCATTGGTCATGGTTCCTTCTTTTTCCAGCCAGGCAGCTGCCGGCAAAACCACATCAGCAAAGTGAACGGTATCGGCCAGGCTGGAAACATCCTGAACAACCACAAACCGTGAATTTTTCAACGCTTTTTCCGCCATATTAAGATCCGGCATACTCACGAGTGGATTGGTATTGATAATCCAGATCGCCTTTAACCTATCGTCAGCCAAAGCTTCAAACATTTCCGTGGCAGTAAATCCAGGTTTGTGCGCAATCTTGACCGGACTATCCCAAAATGCCTCCATTTCTTCCCGGTGTATAGCATTGGTCACATCACGATGTGCGGGAAGAATATTGGCCAGTCCGCCCGTTTCGCGGCCGCCCATGGCGTTTGGTTGTCCTGTTAAAGAAAATGGACCGTTACCGGGAGAGCCGATTTTCCCTGTTATTAAGTGCAGATTGATCAGCGAAAGATTTTTATTTACCCCAATCACCGATTGATTTAACCCCATTGTCCATAATGAAAGAAAGCCTTTCGATTCACCAATCCATTCAGAAGCCTGGTAAATATCTTTTGCATCAATTCCGCATATTTCAGCAGCTTCCTCAATTGTTCTTTCAAAAACCTTTTCCTGAAAATTTGAAAATCCGTCGGTGTGATTTTCTATAAAATCCTGGTTGATATATTTTTTTTCAATAAGAATCCGTCCGATAGCATTATTTAAAACGATATCAGTTCCGGGAATTATTCCCAAATGAAGGTCCGACGAGCGGGCTGTATCTGTTTTACGCGGATCTACACAGATGATTTTTACATTCGGATTAGCCGCTTTATGCGCTTCAATTCTTCTCCATAAAATCGGGTGGCACCAGGCCGGATTTGCACCTGTTACATAAAAAACATCTGCTTCTTCAATATCATCATAACAAACCGGAACACAATCTTCGCCCAGTGAAAGTTTATAGCCAACCACCGCAGAACTCATGCAAAGCCGGGAATTGGTATCAATATTATTAGAACCTATAAATCCTTTGATCAGCTTATTGACCAGATAATATTCTTCTGTCAGGCATTGTCCGGAAACATAAAAAGCAACAGAATCAGGGCCAAATTTTTTAATCAGTGTTTTGAAAACAGCCGCAGTTCTGTCCAGCGCTTCGTCCCAGGTAACCCGTTGTAAAGGCATCGAGCGGTTCAGCCGCATTTGCGGATACAGCAACCGGTCCGACTGATCCATCACGGTGTAATGCAAATTCATTCCTTTTGAACAAAGCATACCTTTGCTGGAGGGATGTTCTTTATCTCCCTCCAGGCTCAGTTGGCCGTTAGTTTCCTTTGTCACAACTACGCCGCAACCCACGCCGCAATAGCAACAGGTAGATTTGAAGGTATCAGACGAATTTTTCATAACAGCCAGTTTATTTTTTAGTATCTAAGAATTCGCAGTTTCCAGCGTATTAGATTCGGGTACGGTTGTTCTTATTTTATCAAAATTGACCAAAGCGACAATCGCTGCCACGCAAGCAATCGCAACACCGATGTAGACAAAAGCCTGAGCGTAAGAGATTGAGCTGGACTTGAACAAGAATCCCGCCAATACTGCCCCCACATTTCCGCCTGCGCCCACAATTCCGCTTACTGAGCCGATTGCTTTTTGATTAACAAACGGAACAATGGCATAAGTAACGCCATTCGCCATTTTCAAAAACATAGCGAAACATAACATACTGATTACTGCGATCGTTAAGGTTGAACTTTGCGCGAAAAGTGCGATACCAATTCCTTCCAACGCTAGCAGAAGTGCTAATAAACGTCCCTTACCAAGCATACCATATTTTAAACCCACTTTATCAGCCACAATTCCACCCAAAGCGCGGGCGAATAAATTCATAAAACCGAAGGTTCCGGCAAGGATTCCGGCCACTGCCAGCGTTGCGTTAAAATTTTCAAAAAAGTATAAAGCAGCGATGTTATCAAACGTAATTTCAATACCGAAACAAGCTCCGTATGCAAGGAAAAGTGCCCAGGTTCGTGGGTCTTTCATCGCCATTGTCATGGTACCTTTCACTTTAACGGTCGAGTTTTGAGTCGATTCCGGCAGTTCGTCAAAGTTTCCGGCTGGCGTATCTTTAGTGTAGAAATAATAAACAAAAGCAAAAATAAATAAAGCAATACCCGGTACGATCATCGCCAGACGCCATGCCGATTCAGGTAGATAACCTGCGCCGATAAAACCTGCGAAGATCAAAGGCATAACCATATTGGTAACACCGCCGCCTAAATTTCCCCAGCCCCCAGCCACCGCATTGGCCGTTCCTACAATTTTTTTGTCAAACATGACAGACGTGTGATATTGGGTAACTACAAACGATGCACCGATCACTCCAATTGCTAATCTGAAAAGTAAAAATCCTTCATAGGAGTGAACCAGGCCGACAGTCATAACCGGTATGGAACAGATACCTAACAGTGCAGTGTACGTTTTTCTTGGTCCCCAGGAATCACAAAGTTTTCCAACAGCGATACGGGCAATGATGGTTGCGGCTACGGAAGCAATGATGATATTACCGATTTGTCCTTTGGTTAAACCTAAATCCGTTTTTACAACGGTCATCAGCGGAGCCAGTCCGAACCAGCCGAAAAAGCAAAGGAAAAAAGCCATCCAGGTCAGGTGGAAAGTGCGCATTTGTACGCCTTTCGCGCTGAAAATATTTAATTTTTGTAACGGTTTATTCGACATTTCCATAGTTCAATACGTTTTAAACTTTTGATAATAAGAGTGATGTAGAATTTGAATTTTATATGATAAGAAGTTATTTCAGGAAGTCAGGCTTGATGCTGATCATAAGATATGCCCAATTGGCCATTTTCTTTGGATCGGTTACTCCCTTTACCTGAGCCAGTGAGTTTGTTGGCAAAAAGGTGCAGTATCCTCCCTGAAAACTGATCGTTTTGGTTAAGTTATAGCTTGCGATAATATCCAGTTCTTCTCCAAAATTGCTGCTCAGTTTTTCATCTTTGGCGTCGTTAATCTGCGCAGCACTTGAAAATTGATGCAGATCTGCCTGGATAGAAAGTTTTGGAGATGCTTTGATCGTGCTGGTCAGGTATAGGTCTGAAAGTCCACCCTTCCCGAATCCGTTTGCAGCATAGAAATAATCCATTTGTCCCCAAAACTTATGCGGTGTGCCGTAAAGCGGGTCGAAACTTCTGTTTTTATTACTGCGAGAACCACTGCCGGAAGTATAATCAAATCCTGGTCCCAAACTGATAAACCTGTTCACGTCGTAAATTGCTCTCACCGAATACATATAAGACGATAATCGGACGCCATCTTTATCTTTTCCTTGCTGCAAATAACCGCTGGCTGTAAAATTCCAGTTTTTCCCTAGTTTCGTTTGAATATATGGCCCCAACGTTACCCGGCTGTTTACGCCTTTTTCAAGTGTTTTTGTGCCTGTTGCAGTCAAAGTATATTTCTGAAAATCGTCTTTTAAAATCAAAAATGAGACATTCCCCTGACTTAGCTTTTTACCCAAATAAACGAACTGCATCGACTTATACATCGTGCCTATTCCATTAGTTCCGGCGGCATAACCATTGGGTACGCCATTGTATAAAGTGCCTGTTTTTAACTCACTGTTCTGGTTATACGCAAAGCCTAAATGAGCGGCAAAACCTTTGTTGCCATACTTGATTAATGCCGCATCGTGACGCCGTGCCTGTTGCAGCCAGTCAAGGTTTCCAAGCAACCGGCTGTCGTCATAAAGCAATTCCTGGCGACCGATCTTGATTGAAAACTCTTTTCCAAGTTTGGTCTGATTGGTGTCCACTAAACTAATTTCTCCCCAGGCCTCATGTAACATAAAACCATTTAAATTGGCATTTACGATGCGGTTATTGGTTGAAGCATCCTGTCCCCAAACCCGCACATCCTGTGCAGATATATAAAAATTTGTTCGATAACCTTTGTATCCAACATTCAACCGCGTGCGTTGCGAAGTAAAAAATGCCGGTTTGCTTCCTTTGGAAAGGGGAGAACCCTGACCATCCAAAAGCTCAGAACGTGTGCGAAGCTGACCTGAAATGCTCAACTGAGCCTTTGATTGTGAAGGTAGCAGAAAAGACATGACTAGCGCAACTCCTGTAATCAGGAGGTAGATTTTTGTTTTCATTTGAATCTGTGATAAAATGAAAAAAAGTAACTGTTGCCATGACTATGGCAGAATTCGGTCACAGAGGCAACACCGTACGCTCCGGATACTCAGGAATTTGCTTTATGTTCTTTTTTCCATTTTATTTGGTGCGTTTGTGTGATACATAAACAACATCCCTAGGTTTGAATAGCCCTGTTGGGATAGTACATAAGCCGATTTTGGTGTCCCCACACCGGATCGGCTTTTATTTTAAGAGGCCAGATTGGCGCTCTGCAAATATTCCATCGCATAGGATGGATGCAACCCAACAACCTCCCCAAGCACGATGATTGCCGGCGTGCCCAGTTTATTTTCTTTCACTAATCGTGGCATTTCCCAAACCTGCCCGATCACACTTTTTTCGTCCGCACGCGTTCCGTTCTGGATCACCGCCATCGGTAAATGTCCGCGGCCAAAATATTTATATAAATCACAAATTTCATTCAGTTTATTCATGCCCATCAACACAACAATGGTGGCTTTGGACTGTGCCGCCAACCGCATGTCGTCCGATAGTTCTCCATTTCTGGTCGTTCCGGTAATGACCCAGAAACTTTCACTTACACCGCGACGGGTCACCGGAATCTCCAGGGAAGCCGGAACAGCTATACAGCTTGAAACACCCGGAATTACTTCGCAGATAATATCATGGTCGCGGGCATATTCCATTTCCTCATGACCACGCCCAAATACGAAAGAATCACCGCCTTTCAAACGAACTACATGTCCGCGTTTCCGGGCAAGCTTTACAATCAGTCCATTGATTTCATCCTGAGAAAAAGAGGCTTCACCCACTTTTTTTCCAACATATATTTTCATTGCTGCTTCCGGTGCAAAATCAAGAATTTCAGTGCTGACCAGTTCGTCGTATAAAACGACATCGGCTGTTCTTAAAACTTTGATTCCTTTTAAAGTAATCAGCTCTCCGTTTCCAGGACCTGCTCCCACGAGTGTAAGTTTCGCATCCATCTCTTTTATATATGTCTGGTGAATATTAGAAATATACTATGTATAGTAAATAGTAACTATCGCTATTGTTGGTTCAAAATTAGCATCAATATTTTATAAAACAACACTTTTGCCAAAAATTAAGCATCAATTTTAACTTAAATTAGAATTAAACGTTAGGATTTGTGAAAAACACGCTTTAATTTTGACATGTACTATTAGGTAGGTGAAATAGTTAAATATTTAAAAAGTGCAATAAAACAACAGGGTTATTCAAAATTAATAGTTACTTATAACTATGAAAGCAAACACAAACACGCATATTGTTATCATTGGTAATGGTATGGTTGGCTACAAATTCTGCGAGAAATTGCTGGCCAAGAAAAAAAATGATCAGGAATTCATGCTGACGGTTTTTGGGGAAGAACCTCGTGTGGCTTATGATCGTGTGCATTTGAGTGAATATTTTGCTGGTAAATCTGCGGACGATCTTACGATGGCGAGTAAAGAATGGTATGAAGAAAATAACATCAGACTATTTCTTTCGGACCCGGTGGTTGATATCGACAGAGAAGAAAAATTGGTAAGGTCACATCATGGTCATGTAGTACATTACGACTATCTGATCATGGCAACCGGCTCCGGCGCGTTTGTTCCATCTATTCCCGGTGTGGAAAAAGACGGTGTTTTTGTTTACAGAACAATTGAAGATTTAGAGCTTATCCAGGCATATGCCCGTAAGGCAAAAAGAGGCGCCGTTTTGGGTGGAGGTTTGCTAGGTCTGGAAGCGGCCAAAGCGTTGCTTGATCTTGGTCTTGAAGAGGCGCATGTCGTAGAATTTGCTTCACGCCTGATGCCCAGACAAATTGATGATGCCGGTTCTAAAATCTTGCAAAATCAGCTGGAATCTCTTGGTTTGAATATCCATCTTGCAAAAAGTACGCAGGAAATTGTGGGTAACGATTGTATCAAAGGCATGCAGTTTGTTGATAATACTTTCCTGGATGTGGATATGCTCGTAATTTCTGCCGGTATCCGTCCGCGCGATGAACTCGCAAAAATTGCAGGTTTGGAAACACACCCTCGCGGCGGGATCATTGTCGACAACGGATTAAGAACTTCTGATCCCTATATTTTTGCCATAGGGGAATGTGCTTTGGCGCATCATATGATCTACGGACTTATTGCGCCGGGTTATGAAATGGCAGATGTAGTTGCCAGTGCTTTGACGGGTGTAGACAAAGCGTTTTTGCCTTATGATATGTCTACAAAACTGAAACTTATCGGGACGGATGTAGCAAGTTTTGGAGATCCTTTTATTGAGGAACCAGCCTGTAAAACAATCCGCTACGAAAATAAAGCAAAAGGTATATATAAAAGAATCAACGTTTCGCCGGATGGTAAAGAATTACTGGGTGGAATTCTGGTAGGTGATGCGGAGCAATACAATATGCTTTTACAAACCTGTAAAAATAAAACAATTCTTCCACCAGATTCGGAAGATCTTATTTTAGGTTTGCGAGGCGGAGAAGAGGCAGGTGCCGGGGTGATGAGTTTGCCTGATGACGCCCTGATTTGTTCCTGCGAAGCGATTACAAAAGGAATGCTTTGCCATGAAATTGGTGAAAAAGGCAATAATACGATAGATCTGCTGAAAAAATCCTGCAAAGCCGGTACCGGCTGTGGTGGCTGTGTTCCGCTGGTGAAAGATATTATCCAGGGTGTGATGAAGCAAAATGGGCAGTATATCAAAACAGTTATTTGTGAACATTTTGATCATTCCCGCCAGGAATTATTGGATCTGGTGAAAATGAATGGGTTGAAAACCTATGGTGAAGTATTGAATGAGTTTGGACATGGTGATGGCTGTGAAGTTTGCAAGCCGGTAGTGGCGTCGGTATTAGCCAGTCTTTGGAATGAAAATGTTCTGACAAAAGACCGTGCGCCTATTCAGGATTCCAATGACCGGTATCTGGCTAATATCCAAAAAGGAGGAACCTATTCAGTTGTTCCGAGAATTCCGGGTGGAGAAATTACACCAGATAAATTGATTGTGATCGGACAGGTTGCCAAAAAATATAATTTGTATACGAAAATTACCGGAGGACAAAGGATAGATCTTTTTGGTGCCCACGTCAATGACCTGCCTTTGATCTGGGAAGAATTGATTGATGCTGGTTTTGAAAGCGGTCATGCGTACGGGAAAGCATTAAGAACTGTAAAAAGTTGTGTAGGATCAACCTGGTGCCGATTTGGGGTGCAGGATTCTGTTTCTTTTGCTATTGAAATTGAAGACAGATATAAAGGAATTCGTGCTCCGCATAAATTCAAATCTGCTGTTTCTGGATGTATCCGTGAATGTGCTGAGGCGCAGAGTAAGGATTTTGGCATCATCGCTACTGAAAAAGGATGGAATTTATATGTCTGCGGAAATGGTGGTTCAAAACCCCAGCACGCGCAATTGCTGGCCTCCGATGTTGACAAAGAAACCTGTATAAAACTGATCGATAGATTCCTCATGTTTTATATCAAAACGGCCGATCCATTGACTAGAACAGCCACCTGGCTGAACAAAATGGAAGGTGGATTATCTTACTTAAAAGCAGTTATTGTGGATGACCTTCTGGGATTATCCTTAGCATTTGAAGAAGAAATGCAGACTTTGATCAATAACTACAAATGTGAATGGAAAGAAGTTGTTAACAGTCCGGAATTAAGAAAACGCTACAATCATTTTGTAAACGTCCCTGAAAAAGATCCAACCATAACATTCGAAGAAATGCGCACCCAAAAACGAGCCAAAGAATGGGTCTAGCCAAAAAGGCCTGTAAGGCCGACATATCTTAGCATCGGGCACCGCCCGATGGCGCCGGGGCGTGGATGTTATCAATAAATCATTCCAATAAAAAATCACCATGGAACCAACACATAACACAAAAGACAGAATAATCTGGCACCTTGCCTGCAACGTCAGCGATATCCCCGAAGACGGCGGAGGCTGCGCCTTAATCGAAGGAAAACAAATTGCTATTTTCAACTTTGCCAGAAGAGGCGAGTGGTATGCTACTGACAACCAATGTCCACACCGCCAGCAAATGGCCATAGGCCGCGGAATGATCGGAAGTCAGGGAGATGAGCCCAAGGTTGCCTGCCCGTTTCACAAAAAAACTTTCTCTTTAAAAAGCGGACAATGCCTGACCGATGACGAATATAAAATCAATACCTTTCCCGTGATCGTCAAGGAAAATCAGGTTTATATTGGGTTGTAAATAAAAATGGAAAAACTCGAAAGTCAGGTTGCGGATCGTTTGACAAGATATTACATCGTCGCGCTGACTTTGGTCGCCGTGCTGACAGTCAGCGGACTTTTTTTAGTCAGAAGGACGATCAATAACTTAAATCATGACAGTCGGGTAGTTAATGTGGCCGGTCGCCAGCGCATGTTAAGTCAGCGTTTGACAAAGCTTGCTATTTTACAAACCGAAAAAATTCCAACAAAGGATTCTGTCAAAATCGACTCACTGCTTCATGTCTGGAAAGTAAGCCACGAACAATTGCTTCGCGGACGGATCAAGATGGAAAGTGAATTTGTGGTTTTGAAAAGCGATTCGATCAAAAAAATGTATAAAGATCTGGAACCGGTTTTTCAGACAATGTATAAGAATTTTCTGATTATCGACAGTCAGATAGTTTCGGAAGAGGAAAAGAAAATGGCACTTCAAACGATTCTTTCAACCGAGCCAATATTTCTCAGTCAAATGGAAGCTATTGTTTTTCAGTTTGATAAAGAAAGTTATGGAAGGATCAGGATTTTGGAGCAGATAGAATGGATTCTTGATGTGCTCACTTTACTGGTCCTTCTGGCAGAAGGTATTTTGATTTTCAGGCCCGTTGTAAACACCACACGACGGGTCGTTCGTTTGCTGGCAGCATCGGAAGATGCTGTGCGCGTGGCAAATAAAAAACTGAAAGTAGTTAATAGTCAGCTTATTCGGGCACAGGACGATCTGGTAAGAAGCGAAGAAGAAAAGTATCAGCTGCAACTGGCGGAAGACCGGGTTAGAGCAGCGGCAATAATCGAAGGGCAGGAAGAAGAACGAAAACGTTTCGCACTGGAATTGCACGACGGTATCGGACAAATGCTGACCGGACTGAAACTCCAGGCCGAAAAACTCAAACAAATGCAGTTTGATGATGAGAAACAAAGGCTTCGTTTTGACAAACTTGTAACGTTGATCCAGGATACAATTCACACAACCCGCCAGGTTTCTTTCAATCTTATGCCTTCCGTTTTGAGTGATTTTGGTTTGAGTGCAGCGTTGAATCTGCTTTGCGCGCAAACCTCGGAATTGTCAGGAATAAAAATAAAATATGAGGGTATAAAGGATCGTATCGCACTGGCCCGACCTATGGAAATCGGACTGTATAGAATCGCCCAGGAAGCTTTGAATAACGCGGTTAAACATGCTGAATCGGACAATATAAAGATAAAATTAGAACAAAAAGAGAATCAGATAGTTTTGGAGATTGAGGATGATGGGAAAGGATTTTTAATTAGTAATTTGAAAAATAAAAACGGATCTTTTTTGACACAAAACGGAATTGAAAATATCCGAACGCGTACGCAATTGCTCAACGGTAAAATGGAAATTATATCAAAAGTGGACTCCGGAACCAAACTGGTAATTAATCTTCATGTGTAAATCATAATCCTGGCGAGATGGCAATACGTATACTGGTTGTTGATGATCATTCGGTTGTAAGACAAGGTATTATCACTTTGTTGGAGGACGAGGAAGATATTTTGATAGTCGGCGAGGCATCCGACGGCGATGAAGTGCTGGATAGTGTGGAGGCTTTAAGTCCTGATGTCATTCTGCTGGATCTTACGATGCCCAGAATGTCGGGAATTGAAGCCATCAAAGCACTAGTTCCAGTTTATCCGGAAGTAAAAGTTCTTGTATTCAGTATGCATAACAATCCTGATTACATCTTATCAGCTGTGAAAAGTGGGGCTGCCGGCTACTTGTTAAAAGATACAGGACGTGAAGAAATTCTTAAAGCGGTTCGCAGTGTGGCGGCCGGTGAATTGTATTATCCTCCCAATGCCTCCTCCATCATTATCCGAAATCTTATCACTTCACAAAGAGAACCGGTGGAAGAACCTGAAAATAAACCAATGACCGGTGGGAATTCGGTCTGGAACAAAATGACGCCCCGTGAGCAGCAAATTTTACAATGTCTGACAGAAGGCATGAGCAGTAAAGATATTGCCGAGCATTTTGCAATCAGTTCAAACACTGTGGCGAATCAGCGCGCTAGTATTATGCGGAAGGCGAATGTTAAAAATACCGCTGAATTAATTGGAATGGCTTTGAGAGACCGCCAAAAGGTATAAGTCACTTAAATAAATTAAATATACAGTTATTGTAAATATTTATTTTTTTTACTAAATTTAAGTGTTGCCACCCCTACATATGCTGAATTTGTGTAAGTAAGTCCTTTATTTCGTACAAATTTGGTATTTTGATCGATAAGAAAAATTTTATTGGTCAAAATTATATTATCGGTTTAAAGATACTCCGCCGAAAAATTTCTCGTTTATTATTTTGTTTAGTTGTATAATTGGATTCATTAAAGTCAAGACCTATTTAATAAAGAACTTTACTTTCATTCACGTATGAGGATTTTTTATCGGATCAATGGCTTCCGGCCATTCTTTGCGTTCTTATTAAGTACTTTTTTTTGTGCAGTTTTTACCATCATCTCAACGCAGGTCTCAGCTGCAAATATTGAAGTACGTGGGGTAGTGAAGAGTAAATCCGGCGAACTCCTTATCGGTGCTACGATTCGGGTTAAGGGCGTGGCAAAAGGCACTGTAAGTAACGAACGAGGCGAATTTGTGCTGCCAGATGTCAACGAAACCGCTACGCTGGTCGTGACCATGATCGGTTTTCTTCCGGCAGAAGTACCGGCTGCCAGATCTGTCAGCATAGAGCTTTCCGAAGATGCAGTAGGCCTTCAGGATGTCGTTATCACAGGTTTTCAGCAAATTGACAAAGATAAGTTTACCGGTTCTGCCGTAACTTTAAAAACCGAAGATATTCGTATCGACGGATTGCCGGACGTGAGCCGTATGCTTGAAGGACGTGCTGCCGGGGTTTCTATCCAAAATGTTTCAGGAACATTCGGTGCTGCGCCGAAAATCCGTATCCGTGGCGCCACTTCTCTTAATGGTGATAATAAGCCACTTTGGGTTGTTGACGGAGTTGTTTTAGAAGACATTGTCAATATTTCCAACGATCAGCTATCCAGCGGTGACCCTACAACTTTGCTTGGTTCTGCTGTTGCGGGACTTAACCCAAATGATATCGAATCTTTTGATATCCTGAAAGACGCCGCAGCCGCAGCGTTGTACGGTGCGCGTGCAATGAACGGCGTAATTGTGATCACCACGAAAAAGGGAAAGTCAGGGAAACCTGTTATCAGTTATTCAGGAAATTTCAGTACCCAGCTGAAACCTTCTTACCGGAATTTTAATATTATGAATTCTGCTGAACAGATGTCTGTTTTAGGCGAGTTGGAAAGAAAAGGATATCTGAATTCCAATGTTCTGGATAATCCTGATTATGGAGTTTATGGCAAATATTATAGTTTATTAAACGCAACGGACGACGGTTCTTTTGGTATACCTAATACGCCGCAGGCAAAAAAAGATTTCCTGCTGCGTTATGCAGGTGCCAATACGGACTGGTTTGATGTATTATTCAAAAATAATTTTGTGCAGGAACATTCGCTGAGTGTCTCCTTCGGAACAGATAAATCCCAATCCTATTTTTCTACAAGTTTTCTGAATGACAACGGCTGGACTGTCGTTGATAAGGTGAAACGTTACACGCTTAATTTCAGGAATACCTACAATTTGTCTGACAAACTTACCCTCGGTTTTTCAACGTTGTCGTCGGTCCGTAATCAGCGCGCCCCGGGCTCTCTGACCCGCCAGGCCAATCCGGTTGATGGAACTTATGGCCGAGATTTTGATATTAACCCTTTCAGTTATGCACTAAATACCAGCCGGACGCTTACCGCTTTCGACGAGAATGGCAACCGCGAGTTTTTTAGAAGAAACTTTGCACCATTCAACATACTTTCAGAACTTGAAAATAATTACATAGATCTGGATCTGGTTGATATCCGCTTACAGGCCGATCTGGGTTACAAAATTACGCCTCATATTTCATACGATTTTGTTGGTGCCCTCAGGTATATTAAGACTGGCCAGGAACATCAGATCACCGAGAATTCCAACATGGCCAACGCTTACCGCGCGGCGGGAAATTCTACCATCGCGCTTAAAAATAAATTTTTATACAGAGACCCGGACGATCCTGATGCATATCCGGTGGTCGTTTTGCCAAGAGGTGGTTTTTATAACCGCAATGAGGATGAAATGAGTTTTTACAACGTAAGAAATAATCTGCGTTACAACAAAACTTTTTCAGAAAGACATGCCATTAATGCGCTGGTTGGTCAGGAAATTAAATTTACAAATAGACAAAACGCGAACAATACCGGTTACGGGTATCAATATGACCAGGGCGGAACTCCATTCGTTGATTACCGTATTTTAAAACAAACCATTGAAAGTAATTTTCAGTACTTTGAAATGGAAAAAACGTTCGACCGTTTCGCCGCATTTTATGCGAGTTTAGGTTATACGCTGGATGAAAAATACAACTTCACTGCTTATGCGCGCTATGACGGTTCCAATCGTTTCGGTAAATCTGCCATTGGTCGCTGGTTGCCGACGTGGACAGTAGCCGGTTCGTGGAACCTTGACCGAGAAGAATTTATCAAAAATCTGACATGGGTCAGTTATGCAAAACTTCGGGGAAGTTACGGTCTGACTGCCAGTACCGGCCCTGCAACCAATTCGGCAGTTTTGCTTAAAAGTTTAGTTACAAATCGCCCTTACACGGATGAAAAGGAATCTGCGATCGACCTGGCTTCTCTGGCCAATCTTGAACTTACCTGGGAGAAATTATATAGTGGAAATATCGGTCTGGATCTTGGACTTTTAGGAAATCGATTCAACATTACGGCCGACGTTTATTTGCGAAATAGTTTTGATTTGATTGACAGAATTAAAACTTCCGGCATCGGTGGGCAGACTTATAAAATTGCCAATTATGCGGATATGCAGTCAAAGGGAATTGACCTTTCACTTGAAGCTGTGATTTCTAAAACAAAGGACTGGTCTTGGCGGTCGCGTTTTACAGCGGGGTATGCGCATACAAAAATCACCAGTGTAGATAACCTTCCAACCATTTTTGATATGGTGAAAGCAGAGGGGGCTAATATTCAGGGTTATCCAGTCAGAGGTTTGTTCTCTGTGGATTATCGCGGTCTGAACCCTACAACAGGCGTTCCAACGTTTTTGAATGAAGAAGGAGAAGTTAGCTCAGATGTATATCTTCAGGATTTAAATACAGCTAATTTAAAATATGAAGGACCTGTGGATCCTCCGCTCACAGGAGGTTTGAATAATACTTTCACCTATCGTGAATTTACCTTGAACGTATTTTTAACAGGACAAGCTGGAAATAAAATCCGGCTTAACCCGCTTTACAAAGGGACAGATAACTCTCGCCCATCTTTCAGTGATCTTGATGCCTCTCCGAAAGAATTTAACGACCGATGGGAAATGCCGGGAGATGAAAAAATTACCAATATTCCATCCATTCCTGACATTTTACAGAATCAGTATCTTGCTGGTATTTATCCTTACACAACCTACAATTATTCCAGTCAGCGTGTTGCGAGCGGGAATTTCGTTCGGTTAAAATCTGTGTCGCTTGCTTACCGTTTCCCTTTGACAACAATTCAGAGATTGGGTATGACAGCGGCTTCTATCCAGATTTCGACGATCAATCCGTGGCTTATTTATGCCGATAAAAAGCTGAAAGGGCAGGATCCTGAATTTTTCAATACCGGCGGTGTGGCGCAGCCTATTCAAAAGCAGTTTACGGTAGCGCTTAAATTTACTTTATAACAGATGATCAGATATGAAAACGAAATATATAAATCGAATTTTCTTATTGACACCGTTGCTGGCCTTGCTTGGTTGTAATGATTTTTTATCAACGGAACCAGACAGCACCCGCGCCACGCTTAAAACCCCTGAACAGGTTTCTCAATTACTGACCACAGCTTATCCACAGGGCGGTTATTTAGCTTTCAGTGAAGCCATGAGCGACAATTCTGATGATAAAGGAGTAGGAGAGGACGACCGGGTCAATCGTGGTTCTTATCTTTTTGAGGTAGTTGATGCGCCGGTAGATATTCCGGATTCCCCTGACATGTATTGGGCGAAAGCTTACAAAGCTATTGCAGCGGCAAATCTTGCGTTGCAGGTAATCAGTGAAGCACCCGATCCATCGATTTTTTCAGCGCAAAAGGGAGAAGCGTTGGTTGCAAGAGCCTATGCGCATTTTATGCTTGTGAGCTTTTTTTCGAAATTTTATGATCCTGAAACAGCTTCAACCGATCCGGGAATACCTTATGTGACTGTTCCGGAAGATGTGGTAATCAAGCAATATGAAAGAAGAACGGTTGCCTACGTTTATGAAATGATTGAGAAGGATTTGGTAGAGGGACTGCCCTTGATCAAAGATTTCTCCTACACAGTTCCTAAATACCATTTTAATATTGCCGCAGCCAATGCTTTTGCTTCGCGTTTTTATTTGGTAAAACGTGATTATGCCAAGACGCTTTCTTATGCAAACAGTGTTTATCCATCGGGAGATATTGCTGCAAATTTAAGGCCTTGGAATACTGATTATTTGTCATTAACGCCCGATGGGTTATTTAATCGATACTCGCGAGCGAGCGAACCTGCGAATTTACTACTTGTAGAAACCAGCTCAGTATATGGTCGTTACGTGGCCCAATATCGTTATGGCTTAACTAATGCGAAGTGGAATGAGATCAGCCAGGTCTCTGGATTGACCGGAACTAATGCCAGCTGGGCATATCCAGTATATACGCAGGGAGAAGGCAATTTATTGATTCCAAAATTCACTGAATATTTTGTTAAACAATCGGTCAACGCCGAAATCGGTGATCCTTATGTGATGGTGCCTTTGTTTACAGCCGAGGAAGTTTTGTTCAATCGTGCTGAGGCTAACTTGTATCTGGGAAATGGTACTGCCGCATTGGCAGATATCAATTTATTTATGAGCAAACGTTTGAGAAATTATGATGCCGGTACTCAGGCCGTGACACTTCAAAAAATCCGTAGTTATTATGGTTTGAGTAATTCAACACAGAACAATTCTCTTGGATTGTTAATCTCTATTGCTGATTTACGCCGAATCGAATTTACGCAGGAAGGTATGCGTTGGTTTGATATGCTTCGTTATGGAATTGGTGTTACACATGCAACCCGCAACGGACAGGTGATTACGGTAGATATCGACGATCCTAAAAGATTGCTGCAATTGCCACAGTCGGTTGTTCAGTCGGGTATACAGTTAAATCCAAGATAGATATTTATCAAAATGTTCAAATTCCCCAGGGCTTTTGAACTTGATCTAAATTGAAGAAAAATGAAGATAAAAATAACATTTAGTCCTTTTCTTGCAGCGCTTGCATTGACCTTGCTGTTAGGTTCATGCAAAGAAGATAAGCTTGAAAATGTGGAAGAGATTTCCGGCTTAGGAGGTGAGGTAATCCCGCCAACTGCGATTGATAAATACATCACCGATAGCCTGACAACACCGTATAACATCATTATGAAATACAGGTGGGATCAGTTCGAATTCGGAGATGTCACCAAAACACTCGTTCCTCCAAAAGAGGAGCAGATAGTTCCGGTTACAAGGGCCGTCTTGAATACCTGGATCAAGCCTTATATTGCCCAGGCGGGGAGCGTATTTTTTAATAAATACTCGCCAAAAACATTTATCATGTCAGGCAGCGTACAATACTTGTCAGATGGATCGGTGGTTTTGGGACAGGCGGAAGGAGGAAGGAAAATTGTTTTGTTTGACGTGAATAATTTCCGGGTAAGAGGAATGAGCGGTTATATAGCAGCGCGGGATTCTGCCAATGTAAAACAATCAACCCATACTCTACAGCACGAGTTCGCGCACATTCTACATCAAACGATCCTGTATCCGGTTGAATTTAAGGAGATCGGCAGAGGTTTGTATCAGGGCCAAAACTGGATCAATGTCTCTGATGCTGAGGCGCGCCGGGACGGCTTTATTACGTCCTATGCAAGTTCGGCTTTTGATGAAGATTTTGTAGAGACTGTTGCGACAATGCTTGTTGAAGGCAGGTCCGGATGGGATAAAATGATCAATTCTATTCCGGCCGGTTTTAGTGTGAATGGAACAAGCCAGGCAGATGCTCAGGCAAAATTGAGGCGTAAGGAAGCTCTCGTTGTAAATTATTACAAAACGGCGTGGAATATTGACTTTTATGAATTACAAAAGAAAACCCGTGCTGCTCTGATTCCGTTGTTATAATCACTGTTCGTTCAAAGAAAATCACGATGAAAAATAAATATCTTTCCTATCTGTTATTGGTTTTCATTGCAGGGCTTTGGTCTTGCAGTGATGATAATGATGTTTTTGAACAGACGGCAGACCAGCGCATTAATGAAACAGTTACGGCGTATCAGCAGGAATTAGTAGCAGCGCAATATGGCTGGAAGGCTATCATTTATCCGGCTGGCGGAGGCGTATATAGTTTTTATTTCAAATTCAATGATCAGAACCGGGTAGTGATGTATTCCGATTTCGCCTCCGAATCTGCGGTTACGTCCAAGGAAAGCAGTTACAGGCTCAAAGCGATGCAAACACCTTCGCTGATATTTGACACCTATTCATATCTGCATGTATTGGCCGATCCGGACGGTGATGTGAATGGCGGATTGGATGGCGATGGATTAAGGTCCGATTATGAATTTTCGTTTAATACTGATTCCTTAAATACCGAAAATATAACTTTAACAGGGACAAAGAACCAGAGTAAGCTAATTCTGATAAAAGCGACGCAGGAAGAAGCTGCGGCTTACGGAAACGGCGGTTTGGCGAAAAGCCTTCTATTTTCCAATATTTCGAAGTATTTAACCTACTTCAAACGTGTAACCATCGGTGGCGTTGTTTATGAAATTGCAGTGAATCAGTCGGCGAGGACTGTTACTTTGAACTGGCTTGTCGGAACTACTGTCAATTCATTTACTACCGATTACTATTACAGTTCGACAGGCGTTTCCTTTATCACCCCATTTGTGAACGGTTCACAAACCATTACAGGATTTACGGACCTTACCTGGGATGAGTCAAGGTTATCTCTCGGAATGACTGCCGCCGGGAGTAAAGTAACGGTTGTTGAAGCCGCAAAACCTCTAAAAGTGGATGTTGCAGCGGCAAGGAGATGGTACCAGGCTGCTGCCGATGAGGGTGGATATTGGTTTTCTTGGGATGGTTTTCACGTGAATGGCGTGGACGATGCGTTTAAAGTCAATACCCTGAATTATAATGGAACATCTCCGTATTACTACTATTTTTACTGGCCTCAATTTGGCTCCGGTTACGATGCTTATGGACCAGCGTTTGTAACCGATAATGCGCTTTCACTTTATTATGCAGATGCTCCGAGGACACCGACTTTCGCAACGGACGGAAGGATAATTTTTGTATCCAGCGGTTTATTGGGTGAAGCCTATCCCACAAGCGGACCTGCGGTGGATTCAAAAAATTATCTGTATGATACGAACGGCTTTTACATTATTCAATTGTCTGATAATGCTTACGATATGGTAAGTGCAAAAGATGGTAAAGGTTGGGTTAGCTGGATCAAGTAGTTTTTATTCTTTACATAAAACAGAAAAGATCTTTTGGACTCCAAAAGATCTTTTCTGTTTTATGTGACTTTTTAATGAATTTAGAGTATACAAGGTAATTCTGGTACAATAAATCCCGCTATCATGACAATACGAAATAATCTTGTCTTCTATGGATTGATCTTTCTCCCACTTGCGGCGATGATCACAGCTGCAAAATTTGGCTTTATCACTTCGAATATCTTCGGAGTGTATCTCGCAGTTTATGTATTTCTTTATCATCCCTATATAAGCGGTCTGAGACTTATTTATTTGGATAAACTGACGAGGACGGATTTTTGGAAGATGTTTATTCCGTTTTGGGGAACAAGGTATTTTAAAGTCCTATTTTTGGATTTTTAATGGGTTGAAATTTTAATAAAACGATTCCGACCATAAAAATCTGGCAGTATATGAATTCTGTAAACAAGTTCTTTCAGTATTTAATTTTTACTTCAATTATTATTAAAACGGTGATAGGCTTTTGCGATATTGATAAGGGAATAAATAATTTAATAAATTTCTATTACCGTTTTTGGCTTATCGGGCTCGGGATATCTTTTATAATATGGAATATCTATTTGTGGAAGGTTAAAAAGTAAATAATTTGAAAATCATCTTTTTCCTACCAATATTTTCCATTCTTCCTCGCAAACCAAAATCCCCGCCAGAAAATAATTCCATGATTCCAAAGTGCCGGCACTAATCCAAAGTGTTTCCGAAGTACTGAGAATCGATTGAAAAGTGATTTTTTGTGATTTTGAATGGATAATCCACCCATCAAATACCGGCAAAGGACAAAGTCGAGATATTGCGTTTTCTTAGAATTTTTGAGGCATGAAATTTCCCAGTCAATGTCGGCGCTGAGATTGGTATAATCATATTGCGGGGCAATTTCCTTTTTTGCTATAAAGGATTGGTGACAAACTTTCATCCCCAGTGCAAAATCTTTCCATGTCAGATTTTTGGGTAAATCGTGAGGTGTAAATTTACTTCTCAATCCGACTTCGCTGCCATCTTCACGGACCAGCAAAGCATCGCTGTAATAAATGTCAGCGTTATTTTGAAAAGCAGCAATTAGCTGGCCTAAAATATTTTCATCCTGAACTTCATCACCAGCATTTAAAAACCATAAATATTTGCCTCTCGCGAGATTTAAGCCCTTATTCATTGCATCATAAAGGCCGCGGTCTGGCTCAGAAATCACTTTTGAAATGAAGTCAAACTGACTGGCAATATTTAAAGTTTTGTCTTTTGATCCGCCATCAATGATCAGGTATTCAACCACGGTTTTATCCGCCAGTTTTGCCAGTGCTTTTTCAGCACTTTTGAGCGTTCTGGGCAGGTAGCGTTCCGCGTTGTATGTAATGGTGACGATTGTGAGTAAAGGCATTCGTTTATATTTTTGAATGAGGTCTGAATCATTCGTCTTTTATGATTTCCCAGTAACCACCTTTATCTGGCCCGATCCGGTTTATTATTTTTTGTTCTTTTAATTTTTGTATTTGCCATTCAATACCTCGTCTGCTTAATCCGGTAATTTGTTGAATCGCTTTTGTGGTGATGCGGGAATCGGATTGAATCAAATTAAGAATGATTTCATCGGTTTTCTCCACAGTTTTCTCCACAGTTTGTGTAGAAACAAAAACTCGAAAACCGTGTTGAAAATTTTCAAAAACGGGAGCTTCCAGGCCATAACTCAGAAAAGCGTTTTGAATTCTTTTAATACCTGAACCATATTTTTCAATAACACCTGCTTCTTTAAAAATCGAAGATACCTTTTTATTTCTTGCCTGCGAAGTGTAATCGCCACTGAGTAATTGTTCAATGGAAATTGACTGTGGTAATGGACCTGGATTAAAAAACTCAATATAATTGTCAAAAACTTTAACAGATGAATCACCATAATGCATATAGTCCCGGTGAACGATCATGTTGATAATGATCTCGCGAATTGCATTCAAAGGATATTCCCAACGTTCCTCCCGTTGAGGATTTCCGGTAATGATATATTCTTTATTGATATGTTTTTTAATAAAAGTCAGGACGTCTTCAATCTGAGAAAATAAATCGATTCTGAGTGTTAAGCCGTCTTTTATAAGTGTCGGGGCAGAAAGTCTTCCCAACTCAATAGTCGCTAAGAACACATCATTTTGCGCAAATAATAAATGACAGGCGTTGACAATTTTTGATTCTTTGATCAGTTCAAACTTATACAGAACAGTAAGAGGATCATCCTGCAACGGGCTTTCTTTAAGTAAGTTTGATTTGTCAATAAAAGAGCTTACTTTTTCCAGCGAAATATCGTCCAGTTTATAATCGTTCGTTGCATAACTATCCCAACTCGTATTGAAAGTTTTGAGATGCATATCCGAAATCTCCCCCAAATTTAATTGATGATTGGAATTCTGGACGCGTTTGAAATAACTCCCGCGAAAAGAGACTGTTTTAACAGGAAATTCTTTAATCGAAAGTACGACAAATTCATTTCCATCTATTTCAACTGTTTCAGAATCCGGAATGACAGACGGCTGGGTTTTGTGTTTTATTTCATTGAGCCATTGCTGAACAGTTTCTTCCCGGATCACAAAATTCTTGACGGGTAAACCGTTGTCGTTCAGGCCAGTGAAAATTTGTCCGCCCTTGGTATTGGCAAAGGCTACCAACGTTTCAATTACAGTGTCACTGAAACTGCTTTTATATTCGGTATTTGAGTTTTCAGGCATAGGTAAAAGATATGAAAACTGCATTATCACTTGTTCTTCAACAGTGATTTGTACAGTGTTTCATATTGAGACGCGACAATATTTTCCGCGTAACTTTCCATAACCTTTTCCCGCGCTTTTTGTGAAATCTCGCCATTAGTATTATTCTCTAAAACCCAACGAATTCCCGACGCCAGTGATTCAACAGATTTATATTCAGAAAGATATCCATTGTGTTGATGATCAATCATTTCAGGAATCCCACCTACACTGAAACCAACAGCAGGCGTTCCGCAGGCAAAGGATTCCATAATCGTATTCGGTAAATTTTCTTCCAAGGAAGGCGTAACAAAAACAGAAGCGGCATTGTAAGACAAAACGATCTGTTTTACATCGGACAAATGTCCAAGTTTATGTATCTTAAATGGTAATTGATTTAATACATCATCTTCCGCCTGACCGAAAACTAAAAGCTCAATATTTTCTGAAAAATCAGGGTGTTTGACTTTCAAAAGATTTAAAGCTTCCTGAAAATATGAAAAACCTTTCATTGGCGCATTGACACGCATAGCCGCGAAAAGGATCAAATGTTTATCAGTATGCAAATTTAATTGCTGCCTTGCATCTGTTTTTGATATGGGAGAAAATACGGTGATGTCAATCGGATTGGGGATCGATTCAATTTTAAATCCATTGAGCAAACTGCTGTTTCTGGCTCTTTTTGATAACCACTGACTACAACCAACAGCAGTAAACTGATTTGGCTGATAAGCTGATTTTTTAGAAAGCCAGTCTTTCCTTGAAATATCATTTCCACCCGGATTTTTCAAAAACTTACAGTTTCCGCATTCAATCTGATAGTTTTCGCATTCACCACTATGATGACAGCCACCCGTAAATGGCCACATATCATGGAAAGTCCAGACGACTGGTTTTCCAAGAGCTAATAATTTTCTAATTGAACCAGTTGACAGGAAGCCAAAGTTAACCCAATGTAAATGAATGATATCTGCATTTTGAACAAGCGGATGATCGCTAATGTCAACGCCAACAATGCCCCGATTAAAAAGAAAACGAATTTCTTTGGACCGCTCGTAGGGTAAAAATAAAAGACGTTCAGCGATAAATCTCGCCCAGACAAATTGTTTTTTTAAAGAAGTATTGGCGATCGTTGTAACAGCCGGATTTTCTGTTTTTTTTTCCTGAACCAGAATATCGCCCTTGACAGACGAATGTTTTTCCAACGCCTTTTGAAGTCGGGAACAGGCAATGGCCGCGCCGCCGCTACTGTCGCTGGTATTGATGAAAACTACGTTCATGCACGGGCTGTAATGACGATGTAAGGTGACAAGGCCTTTGTTTCAAAAGGGAAAAATTTGGAAAAAACTTTCAGTATAAACCACGTCGATTTGCGGAAAACACGAACCCAGGCAGGCTGTTTACCCTCGTTTTCAAGCCAAAGCATGAAACGGCCTGAATAATAAACTTCGACATCCTTTAATCCCAGATTTTGACAAATATTCCGAAGATAGACAAGATCCATACTTTCGATGTAATGTTTGTCGTAATTATCGCGGTCAAATGTCTTCTGAAACCAACCGTTTAATCCTTTGAAATTTGGTAATGAAATAAAAAGGATACCGTTTTCGGAAAGGAACTGAGTATGTTTTTGGATAATTTCCGTAGTGTTTTGGAAATGTTCAATCAGGCCGTTTGACATAACCAAATCATATTTTCCAACGGGAGTATAATTGAATAAATCCGCTTCTATCGTCCCGACAGAGCCTTCCTGAATTTGATTGGCTTTTTCAAGATCATGCAGAATTTTCGGATGTATCACAAAATCCAGCAGATCCGTTTTTATTTTTATATTCTTAAACGCCCAAACAGAATAGTAACCAGGAAATCCACCGATTTCAAGCAGGTTTCTGACCCGATTCGTTGTTATCAGTTTTTTCAAAAGAGACAGGAACGGATAATTATCGGGGATGCTAAAAACGAGTCCGGTTTTACTTTCCCAATAGTTCAACCAAAATTCTTTATCCGTCAGGCCATTCATATATTTTAAAAACAGATTATACTTATTCGCAACTTTGCAGAAAGATCAAAGTTACAATTTCATAATTAAGATGTCTTTAAAAATATGACCGAAATAGATTTCTTCAATCTTGAGGTCACAGTTTGTGATCTCAAGATTTATTCATGGCTATTTTTAAATCCTATAGCTTTGCGTTCAGGATTAGGCGGATTTAATAGGAAATTCAATGCTTCATAAATGTCTTTAAATTTCACCTGCATCTCATTTTCCAGGTTTTCAATTCGCTGTTTCAATTCTGTTGAATCCGAATAATATTGCCTGATCATGACAAAGGCTCGCATAATGGTGATGTTTACTTGAAGTGCTTTCTTACTTTTCAGTATGGTTGAAAGCATTGCAACACCTTGCTCTGTAAATGCAAAAGGTAAATATTTGCTGTGTTCTCCTTTACCATTCTCTAAGGTCACAAATTGTGACCTTAGAGAATTATATTCCGCTCTTGTAACTTCGAACATAAAGTCGTCGGGAAATCTATCTCTATTTCTACGGACAGCTTATTTTAAAACTTTCGTTTCAACTTCATACATTTCAGCCAAATCGAAATCCAGCATAACTTTCTGTCCACGAAGCGTGAACACTTTATTTTGTATAGCGATCAGTTCCATAGATTCAGTGTTTGGATTATATTGAATACTGAAAATTGGTTATTAAGTCGCAGCTATTCCCCCATTCTCTAAGATCACAAATTGTGACCTTAGAGAATTTCGGTTCTGCTCATAATTTCACGAACCAAACTTCATAGATTTCCCCAAAATTTCCTGATCATAATTAATATGGCTAGTTTTATGTCCTCGTTTTAAATTTTACCAGAATGTTGTCAGAAATTGCTGCAAGTAAAATTGCAATTATTGGTCTTGGTTATGTTGGTCTGCCGTTGGCGGTGGAATTCAGCCGGAAATATTCAGTGCTTGGTTTTGATATCAATAAGGAACGTGTTGCTGAATTGAAACGCGGATATGACCGAACGCAGGAGATTTCTTCGGAAGATTTACAACGTGTTCAGGATCTGCAATTTTCTGATGAGTTATCTGCATTGGCGACTTGCAATATATTTATCGTGACGGTTCCGACGCCCATTGATAACTACAAAAAGCCAGATCTCGGCCCACTTTTGAAAGCCAGTGATACCGTTGGTAAAGTGTTAAAAAAAGGTGATATCGTCATTTACGAATCCACAGTTTATCCGGGTTGTACAGAAGAAGATTGCGTACCGGTTCTGGAAAAAGTAAGTGGATTGACATTCAATGTTGATTTCTTCTGCGGATATTCTCCAGAACGTATCAATCCGGGCGATAAGGTGAATACACTAACCAAAATCAAAAAAGTTACTTCGGGTTCAACACCGGAAATCGGTGAATTCGTCAATACTTTATACGGAACCATTATCACAGCCGGAACGCATTTGGCATCAAGCATTAAAGTTGCAGAAGCTTCAAAAGCCATCGAAAATGCTCAGCGAGATGTGAATATCTCTTTTGTGAATGAACTCGCGTTGATCTTTGACCGGATGGGAATTGATACTACGGAAGTTCTGGAAGCTGCCGGAACAAAGTGGAATTTCCTGAAATATAAACCCGGTTTGGTAGGCGGACATTGTATTGGTGTTGATCCTTATTATCTGGCTTACAAAGCTGAATCTTTGGGTTATTATCCACAGGTAATTCTTTCCGGACGCCGTGTAAATGATACGATGGGTGTTTTTGTCGCCAACAAACTGGTCAAACTTTTGATCAAAAAAGGACATAAAATTGAAGGCAGCCGTGTTTTGATTTTGGGAATAACATTTAAAGAAAACTGCCCGGATATCAGAAATACGCGTGTTGTCGATGTTTATAAAGAATTAAAAGATTTTGGTATGGAGGTTGATGTGTATGATTCCTGGGCGTCTGCGGAAGAGGTCAAACATGAATATGATATCGCACTTTCAGAAAAGCCAACAGGGAAATATGAAGCGGTTGTACTGGCCGTTGCCCACGATACTTTCAAAGAATTAAATCTCGCAGATTTTACAAATACTAATTCAGTGCTTTTTGATCTGAAATCAACTTTGCCAAAAGATTCGGTTGATTCAAGACTATAATTTAATCCATAACCGGAATCAATTTTGAAGTGATTCCGGTTATTTTGCTTCTCCAATAATTTCAAATTTCCGTCTTTGGCGTTAGCTCAATTGCATTTAAGTAAGCGAAACATTTCTTCCCCTCTTAAAATTGTCTGCGAATGTGTACTTTTGCAGGAATTACCACAAGATTTCTGACGCATGCGTGTTTGTTTTGTTATGGCGGGGTTGCCGCATTATTTTGCCTTGATATTGAATAAAATGGTTTCCGACTACGGAATCGAAGTTATTCTCGTCAAACCAACTCAACAAAGCAAAGCACTAGGTGCCGGCGTGAAGGAAGATAAGTCTGCGGCAAACTTTCAGTTGGTAGAACTTCCCGAGTTTACAACCTGGTATGGAAAGTCATTTTTTGAAAATCTTATCCCGACTTTGCAGGAGATAAAACCGGACATTATCGTGATGTCGTCCTGGCCTTATTTTCTTCAATTGGTACTGAATCCCCCTTTTTATTTCAAACTTAAAAAAATCGGTGCAAAATTAATTTGCCGGGATATTCCGTTTAATACTGCGTATTGGGGGAAAAGTCAGGAGTATTATTATTCAGGTCAAAACATTACCGAAGATCTGGACGCAAATAAAAAGAACTGGAAGGGTGCACTTTATTTCCGGGCTATTACCTGGCTACGAAAATTATATCTTCCGCTGGCCGACGCGCATATCAATTATTATGATGAAGGCCGCGATATCATCGGAAGTTATGGCGTGCCCAAAGAGAAAATATTTATTGCTGCAAATTCTCCGGATACAGATGAATTGCTGGCGGCTTACGAAGAAGTTTTAAGGCAACCTGAAATTTTGCCTGCGAATCCGCATCGTGTTATCCACGTAGGAAGGTTGGTAAAATGGAAGCGCGTCGATATGCTGATCCAGTCGGTTAAAGATCTGAAACGGTTTTTCCCGGATATTGAACTGGTGGTTGTAGGTTTCGGTCCGGAAGAAGAAAATCTTAAAAAGTTGGCTGAAAAACTTGGTGTTTCTGACAATGTAAAATTTGTCGGTGGCGTATATGACGCACTCACGCTGGGTAAATATCTGCATGTTTCGTCAATCTATATGTTAGGCGGAATGGGTGGATTATCCATCAATGATGCCATGTGTTTTGCCAAACCGGTTATCTGTTCGGTTGCGGATGGAACGGAAAGACGTTTGGTGAGAGAAGGATACAATGGTTTTTATTTTGAAAATGGAAATCAGGAAAGTCTGAACCTGAAAATGAAAACGTTGCTTCAGGATCCCGAAAAAATCAGCACCTTTGGTGCAAATTCGTTACGCATAATAAAAGAAGAAATCAATATACACAGTGTGCTGAAAGAATATATGGTTGCTTTCAATTATGTATTGGCGCACTGATCTGTTTAAATTCTGGTTGATTAAAAAATGAAAATCCTGAGTATTGTTGGTGCCCGTCCGAACTTCATGAAAGTGGCTCCGTTGCACCGTGCTTTTTTACAACATCCTGAAATCGAGTCAAAAATCATTCATACCGGTCAGCATTACGATGCCCGTATGTCGGATGTGTTTTTTAATCAGCTGGAATTACCGAAACCGGATTATTTCTTGGGTATCGGTGGCGGTTCGCATACGCAGCAAACGGCCAGGATCATGATCGAGTTTGAGCAGGTAATGCTGGCCGAAAAACCGGATGTTGTGTTAGTTGTTGGTGATGTTAATTCAACAATTGCCTGTGCGATGGTAGCTGTAAAAGAGCATATTCCTGTTGTTCACGTGGAAGCAGGTTTGAGAAGCGGCGACCGTGGAATGCCGGAAGAAATTAACCGGATTATGACGGATTGCATCGCTGACGATCTTTTTGTTACAGAACAGGCAGGTATTGACAACCTCAAAAGAGAAAGCATTCCCAATGAAAAAGTACATTTTGTCGGCAATGTGATGATCGATTCTTTGGTATACTATCGCCAGAAAGCTTTGACTTTGACGCTTGTGCAAGATCTTGGTTTGGAGCCAAAATCTTATGTTTTGATGACAATGCACCGTCCAAGCAATGTGGATTTTCAGGAAGGACTAACCAATATTTTAACAATCATCAAAGAAACTTCAAAAAGTAAAACCGTACTTTTCCCCGTTCATCCTAGAACGCTGAAAAATATGGAAACCTGGGGTTTGCTGGATGAATTGCAAAGTCTTGAAAATGTGATTTTGATGGAACCGCAGGGTTATCTTGAATTTTTACATTTGATGGAAAATGCTGCTTTGATTATCACGGATTCAGGTGGAATTCAGGAAGAAACTACTTATCTGCAAGTGCCTTGTCTGACTTTCCGGGCAAGTACAGAACGCCCGGTAACCGTGGAATTGGGAACTAACATTTTATTAAGTGATCTGGACCCGGTTTCGGTTTCTGAAAAAGTGCAGGATATCCTGGCAGGAAGAGTGAAAGAGGGCGTAATTCCTCCATTCTGGGATGGACATGCCGCTGAACGTATCGCTGAAATATTGATACAAAAATACGCTAAATAGACTTTCAGAGTGGGAATCGTTGTTCGTCAAAGTCTTAAAGCTGGTCTTGGATCGTACATTGGGGTAGGGATTGGTATCGTCAATCAGATGTATGTTTCTACGAAATTTCTTTCCGTAGAGCAGCTTGGACTTTCCCGTTTGCTTTTAGAAAACAGTTTACTTTTTGCGGCTTTTGCTCATTTGGGAACTCCGTTTATTGCCGACAAATTTTTCAGCCTTTTCCGCGACGACGAAGAAGGACATAACGGGATTCTACCATTTTTGCTTTTTCTTCCTTTCATTGGTGGGATTATTTTCGGAATATTTTACCTGATTTTCACACCGGCGATTCATGCATATTTTGCGGAGAATTCGCCGATGCTTTTGAAGTACCATTTTCTGGTAATCCCATTAACGACATTCTGGATTTATATCACAGTTCTGGAAGCCTATTGCCGGAATAATTCAAGGATAGCCGTCCCTAACTTTATTCGGGAAGTTTATCTTAAAATCGCCAATGTACTGCTAATTCTAATGTTTGGTTTTGGCTGGCTGAGTTTTGAAGTGATGCTCTACTTATACGTCGCTTCGTATGGCTTGGCGATTATCATTCTCTTTGGTTATATCAAACAAATCGGGAAACTATACTGGCGTCGTCCAAATAGGAAAATATTGACCAAAAAGCTGGTTCGCCAGATGCTTGGATATGGAAGTTTTACACTTTTAGGTGGACTTGGCGTTAGTCTAATGCTTTTCATCGACAGAACAATGGTTGCTGGTGAAAAAGGTCTGATCAGTGCCGGAATTTTTATCATTGCAACGTATCTGGCTGGAATTATTGAAATTCCGAGAAAAGCGATTGCACAGATTTCTATACCATTAATTTCTGCTGCACTCGTGCAGGGAGATTATGCGCACGTTCGCACGATGAATCAGAAATCAGCATTAAATCAGCTCATTGCTGGCGGTGTGGTATTTTTACTGATCTGGTCAAATATTGATGATATTTTCTTCCTGATACCAAAAGGAGCGACCTATGGAACGGGCAAATATGTGGTCCTTTTTCTTTCTTTAGTCAAGGTTTTTGATATTGCCACGGGCTTGAATACGGAGATAATCATGTATTCGAAGTTTTTCAAATTTTCAACATTATTCATCATTGTATCCGCTGTTATCGGACTTCTGCTGAATATCTGGCTAATACCAATTTATGGAATTCTTGGCGCAGCGATTGCTACTGCTTTGACCACTTTTGTTTATTCAATGGCGCGGATGACCTTTGTTTGGCACAAATTTGGCGTGCTGCCATTTACCAACAAAACGATTCAGGTAGCAATCATTCTTGTTATACTGTACGGTTTGACCTTACTGACGCCGGAGTATCATAAAACCATTCTGTCATCCATGTTCATGATGGCTCTGCGTTCTTCCATTATTCTTTTGCTTTTTATTGTTCTTATTGTCCGATTTAAAATTTCAGAAGAAATAAACGATCTCGTAACCGGTTTGCAGAAAAGGTTTTTGAAATAATTTCTAAATCAAATCATCCCCCAATTTGATTTTTCTTGACGTCTTGATACGATTTTCAACGAAAGCCAGATCACGGATATAAATCGTGTTTTCCGGGTTCGTAGCGGTTATTTTAGTCAGTTTTCTTTCAACAGGGAAATAATTATAAGGTACGAAGCCGAGGCTCAAAAGTTTGTCGTGAATGTAATTCTGGCCGAATTCATATTGATCGGAAAGTCCGTTGGTTTCCATGATAATGATTTTCAGCTCAGGTCTTTCCAGCGTTTTTAAGGCTCCGTTGATGACATTGGCTTCAAAACCTTCCACATCGATTTTTAGTAAATTGATGTTTTTATCAAACAGTAAATTATCCAGCGAATTCACAGGAACTTCCGTAACCGGACCGCCAAAAGTATTATCGTTGATTACATGATTAATAGCATCCAGGGAATTTGAAAAAATCAGTGTTTCTTCTTTATCCCCAACGCCCAGATTATAAAGCTCAGATCTGTCTTGCAGATTATTGTAATTAATATTGCGTTTCAAGTTTGCAAACGTGGATGGAATCGGTTCAAACGACAAAGATTTTGCGCCGGTTATCCCTGATGCCAGAACAGAATAAACACCGATATTGGCTCCCACATCCACAAATGTATCTTCCGGACGCAGGTAATGCATCACAAAAAGCATTTCATTGGTGTCGTATAAGCCAGTGTAAATTTGCAGTTCCGCGCTCGACATTCCCTTATCAACAACCAGCGAAACATGCTCGACAAACGGATAAATCATGGGATGTTTGTGCAGGCGAATGACCAGGCCTCTTTTGAAGAGTGTCATCAATGCTTTTACCTTTCTGTCTTTGTTTAAAGGGTGGCCCAGAACCGTCTTTATCGTTTTTAATTTCATTCTAAAACTGAGGGATTTTGAAATTATTCCCGCTATCAATGCAAATATTAAAATTGAGTGCTAATGTAGTATATTTGCAGCCCCTGTGCAAAATAGAGGTTTCGTAGCAAAGCCGTAAATCTTAATATTTCAGGGTAATAATTGTTATAAATATCTTTCGGAATAAGCGGATACATGGTTAAGTTTTTAAAAAAGCAAAGTTGGGGACTTCTAAATTCAGTTGGTTTTGGCGGAGCCGTTCAGCTATATTTAAAAAGTGCGTTGAAAGAATATGGTTGGTTCAGAAGTTTTCACTCCAAACAATCCGTTGACGCTGCCGGAAATCCGCTTCCCTGGTATACTTATTCATTTATCTTTTTCCTTGAACCAAGAATTAAACCGCATTTTGAAGTTTTCGAGTATGGCTCGGGAAACTCAACACGCTGGTATGGAGCCCGTGTAAAACATATCGCTGCCGTTGAACATGATGCGCAGTGGATCGAGATGATCAAACCAAAACTTCCTGCAAATTCCATCGTTTATTCCCGTCCGCAAGGTGATAGTTATGTAGAAGCGGTTAAAAATGAAGGCAAAAAATACAATATTATCGTTGTTGATGGTCGTAACCGTGTAAAATGTACTGCATTCGCTGCGCAGTATTTAACAGAAGATGGAGTCTTGATTCTGGATAATTCGGAACGTGACTGGTACCAGCCAGCGAAAGATTTTATGACCAATAAAGGTTATAAAAGTATTGATTTCCGTGGAATGCTTCCGATCGTTGGACACGAAAGCTGCTCGACTGTTTTCTATAAGGATGGCAATTGCTTGGGGATTTAATTGTTGAGAACCATGTTATAAGTTATTTTCAACGATTCCTTTCCGCCCATATTTTTCTTAAAACGGATTAACTCCGGCTTTTCATCTCCATGGTTATCTACTGAAATCCCTTGATCCAGTATTGTTATCTGTTCCTTCTGGCAATAATTATAAAGTTCTTCATATAACATCACACCCGGACTGAAACTTCTGTATGACATGAGGTCAGCCATAAGGAAAATATACAATACGCTGCGATTAATCCGAACTGCAACACTTACGGCAACTAGCCGACGCTGATCTCGAACAGTGAATAGTAAAAATTCATTTGGGAATTTTGTAAATAACGTAAGCAAATGACTCTCTGAAATAGATAACGGATAGTTCTTCTCATTAAAAGAATTTTGAATAAAGTTATACAGAGTTACGTGAGGAACATTTTCTTCCTTCATAGCAAAAAATCCCGCTTTTTTGCACTTATTAAGTCTTCGCGATTCCTGCCCTGAAATTGTTTGCGGAAAAAGAGAAGGGCCAACTTCGATGTGTAAATTTCGCTGCATTTTAAAATGCCCGAAACCGGCTGTTATATAAATTTTATTCAAACGCTCGTGAAGCTTTGTATTGTAACACGATGGCCAGTTTGTAATGGTAATGAACTTCTGGTCCTCAACCATTGCCGTGTTTATGACGCATGACAGCAAAAAGTAAAGCGCTTCGTCAGGACAATTTTCATGGCAGTTTATTCCGCCAAAAGATGCCCGGATCGGTGATAAAAATTCGGGCTTATCAGTTCTTTTAAAAAAATGAATTACAGCAAGAATTTCAGGCGTGTCCTTTCGATATAGATGAAAAGAGAATGCCTCTTCCCCTTGCGTTTCAAGATGCCTGGAAGTGTTAAACAGATCAGGCTGAAAAGTATAAAACTCATCAACCGGTAGTTGGGGTAAATAGCGTTTGACCTCAAACAGACCTTCTATCCAGGTATAATACAGGTTTTTCAATTTGAAGTGTGGGTAAGTAATCGTAACAATTTAACTTATCTGACATTGATTTTCACTTACCATTAGATAATATTCTTTGAATTTTTTTGTGACAAAATTCCATCTGTACAGTCAAATAGTTAATGGTTTTCTATTTTAGCATGTAAAACTACTATCAATATTTAATGTAAACTCTTGTATTTTAGTTATTTAAAACAAGTTGGCAAATAGATAAGCAATCTTTCTACCTTATTGTAGATTGAAATTCAAATTTATGTAGGAGTAGCATGATTTTTTTTATCGAATTATCTTTGTAATTTAAAAGTTGAAAAAAATCTTAGGCAAAAAACGATTATCAACACTTTAATCAGCTGTTTTCTAACTAAAATATCTAACTTGTACCTCTAATATAAAATGACGCGGGTTTAATCTTTAGATAGGGATATGTTTTGCCATCAAAATGGCAAACGCAATCTTGAATTCAAGGGTATTTTTATTATAATTTAATTATCTTTTCACAATCTATTAGGAAGTATTTACACCTATTTACCAAGTATTTAGAATTATAGTGACAATTTCGTGTTTTGATTCATAATTAATTCTAACTTTGGCGTAATACTATTTCTAGTGTCATCTAGTATATAAACTTTTCATGAAGCACATACTTATTGCCGAGGATCACGCAGTTGTACGAATCGGAACAAAACACCTCCTAAAATCTCTGATACCGGAATCTCAAATTACGGGCGTCGATACATTTCAGAAAGTGCTTCTGGAATTAGGTAGTCAAAACTTTGACCTACTTATTTTGGATATCAACATCCCAGGCGGGAATAACACGAAAATGATTGAGACAATAAGGATCAAGCGTCCTGAAATTCGCATTCTTATGTTTTCAAGTTATGACGAACAATTATATGGTTTGTTATATCTCCAGGCGGGTGCGGATGGGTATCTTTCAAAAGACGCAGCTGAGGATGAGTTTAAAACTGCTGTTTTAAGCGTACTCGATAACAAAAAGTATATGAGTGCGGATATGCAACAGATCAACATCAACAGGCTTATCAATCCAAAAGAGTTTCTTCCCGATCCAATCGTAAGTCTTTCTCCAAGAGAAAAAGATGTTATGAATCTATTGAAGGAAGGTTTTGGAACTGCAAAAATTGCAGAGAAGCTTAGCTTGCAATTGTCCACGGTGAGTACTTATAAAGCCCGGATCTTCGAAAAGATGGGCGTCAAAAACATTGTTGAATTGATTACTAAGATCAAACTTATCGATAGTTAATATTAATATTATCTGGATTTAGAGGCAGATGCCAGGGTGTTCCTGGCATCTGTTTTTTTTTGCAGATATGTAATAAATTAAGACAATTTATGTAGATATAGTTCTACTTTTTGGTAGAAAATTTTTTAGAACAAGATTAACAACTATTCTGTAATTTTGTTTTCTTCCCGTTTTCAGTAGCGCATAGTATAAAATGAATAGAATCTTAATTGTCGAGGATCATGCGATTGTCCGCATGGGTATTGATTTCTTAATAACAGATATGTTTGCCAGAGTTGAAGTTCAGCAAGCCTCGACTTTTAGCGCCACGCTCGAAATCCTTTCGAAAACAAACTTTGATATGGTTATGCTCGACATAAATATTCCGGGCGGTGAGAATAACCGGATGATTCAGATTGTTCGTAAAATTCAACCAGCAATAAAAATTTTGATTTTTTCCGGATTAGACGAAGAGATTTACGCACTGCACTATCTGAATGCCGGAGCTAATGGCTATCTGTCAAAAGGCGCCTCGGAAGATGATTATAAGGTGGCAATAATGTCTGTCCTGAATGATGGGAAATATGTCAGCAATAAAGTTCAGAGGTTAATGGTTAAGAATATTCTTGATAACAAATACGGTAGCTATAATCCGCTTGAAGATCTTTCCAAACGTGAGCTGGAAGTTATGTATCTTTTGGCGCAGGGGAAATGGACAAAGGAAATTGCCACTATTCTGAATTTAAAAGAGACTACAATAAGTACCTATAAATCCCGCATTTTTGAGAAAATGGAGGTGAGTAACGTTATTGAAATGTTTAGGAAACTGGAATTGTACAAAACGGAAGCACAGGAAAATTAGAGATTACTTTTCTTCCGGGAATATGAGATGAATAAGTGTACCATTTTCGTTCTCAACTAAAATCCTAATGCCCAGCATCATACAGATCTCTTTAACGATCGTTAAACCAAGTCCGCCATACGATTTTGATAACACTTTCGACTTTTCATAAGAGTCTGATTTTGACTCATTATTAAGCCATTGCAAGATTTCATCGGGCATCCCTGGCCCGGAATCAGAAATGATCAGATGCGTATAATCTTGTCGTTTTTCGGTATGCATTTTTATAAAACCTCCCTGGCAGAATTTATTGGCATTATCGACCAGGTTATGAACAATAATACCTAACAGCTGCGGACTCGTATTAACTGTGATACTGCCGTCCACTTCGTTGATAAATTTATTAGAATGCTCATTCAATACACCTTTGAATATTTCCAAGTTTTCACTGAGTGAATGTTTCAGATTCGTTTCTTCCAACAAAATATTGCTGCCATAAACCTGTGTCTTAACATATCCAATCAGATTTTCAAGTAGATGGTGCATATGATCAGCCGTAAATTCAATTGTTTTTCCAAGCTCTGATACGGATTCAAATCTTTCGTTTTTTACCATGAGGTCAATACGTCCCGCAGATTTGGATACAAATTTTAAAGGCGTTTTAATGTCATGTGACATTGAAGCAATTAGCCGGGTTTGGATGTGCATTTGACGCTGCAGCTCTTGTTCAGACTTTTCCAGTGCGCCAAGTGTATGCTCCAATTTTCTGGTGCGTCGTGCAATTTTCAATTCAAGCAGTTGATTTTCCTTTTTGATAATTCTAAGCCTTATTTTTAAAAATATATAAATACCCAAAATTACCAGTAGCAAACAGACAAGCTTAAACCATATCGTTTCATACCATGATGGAGGCACAATAATCGTAATTTTTTTGATCGAATAATTTTCGGCTCCGAAACCGTTTATCTTTTTAATATAAAGTGAATAATTGCCCGTTCCCAAGGAACCCAGGGAAATCGTTGTTTCACTTCCGTCTAGATTTAGCCAATCTGCTTCAATCGGGCTTCTGTTCGTGTTTTTAAGGATGGCATAAGAAATATCAAGATTAGAAAGATCGCCAAAATAAGCCATGGCCAGTTGAATCTTGATCTGTTGAGGATCGACTGGAAAATTTAAGGTGTCATTGGAAATAAAGGTACGAGTCCCCCTAAGTTCGTATCGGTCCAGCAGAATTTTGTTTGTCGGTAATTCCTGACGCGTTTCCTCAGGAATATACCAAACCAAACCATCCAGTGAGGGGAGCGATACATATTTATTGGCCAATCTTATCGCACAGGGCTGACATCCTCCATTGAACTCGTTCGTATAAAATCCCTGTTCCTTGGTATATCGCAAATAGAAAACATCCGCAGCCTGACCCATTTTAGATTTCATAGCGTAATTGAGCAGATCCGTCCTTGCCACTTTAAACAGACCTTTGTTTGTAGTAATCCAAAAGAAATTATTCTTGTCGGCAAAAATACAGTGAGCTCCGGACAGATATTTATTTTTATCAAGCGGAAATTTGGTTAAACCATTTTCACCGTATAAAAATATCCCATCCTCGTAGGTTGAAATCCAAATGTTTTTTTGATTTTTCTTGCCAGGGGATGCATCGATGTATAAGCTCCTGACATAGAGTTTGCCGGTTCCTCTAATTACATCCGTTTTTTTGGATAATATGTCTAAGAGGAAAACACCATGATCGGTCCCTACAACCAATGTTTGTGAATTTTTTTCTAACAAAAACGAAATTCTTGTTAAATCTCCCTTTACAAATAGCTGGGGTTCTGGTCTGGGGTCGGAGAGATTAATCCTGAATAAACCGGATTCACGGGTACCAATCCAGATTGTACCGTCATTTCCTTCATATATGTGATTTATCTCGGTTCCGACGTTCCAGGATCTAACTAATTTGTTTTCTTTGATACGGTAGCAGTAGATGATACCTCCGGATTTACGCCAGACATTTCCTTGTTTATCGGTGAGTATCCCGTAACTATCCGCGGCGTTTTTTTCAGAACTTATGACCGATATTTCTTTGTTGATCGTAGCTGTACCATGTCGGCTCCTACTTAATAAAAATCCTCTTGGAGTTAATACGCTATTGGAATCATAGGCAGTTTGTCCATAAAAAACATTGTCGAGATTGCTTCCAGTAGTTCGTAACGTAATGAAATCTTTGCGCTTTAAAATGAATAATCCTTTGGTGACGCTTCCTAAAAAAAAACGTTGGTTTTGGCTGTCAAAATGAATTGAAGAAATGTTCCTTTCTCCAAAATCGAAGTTTTCGAGCACTAGAACGGTGCTTAATTTATTTTCGGGGGATTCCTTTATTTTATAAAGATTTTTATTAAAATAGACAAAAACCTGGTCTGAAATGTTATTCCAATAAATCTCCGGTTGGTGTTTTTGATCGCTATAAGTCTTGTCTTTTAAAATGTCACCAGTCAATGCAAACTTAATCAATCCGGTACCCGTTATTTTGGTAAGGCTGCGTTCTCCTGTAAAGTGATAGAGATTTTTACCAATCGTAAAGCAGTCCCAATATCTTAGATTTACAAAAGGCAGTTCGAAGTTTTTTTTCCAGTTCGAGTAATATTCAATTTTTTGGTGATGACATATAAAGAAGTTGCCTTTTCCCGACCCTATCGGAATTATGTAATTGTCAGGGTCAGCCCACTCCCGCATATAGTTAGGAGCTCCGTTGGCTAATATGGAGGTTTTTCTTGGATTTCGCATAAAGGGAATCCTGAGAATACTGTTGTTGTAATACTCAGAATCTACCTGAGCTTTTCCGGATTCAATTCGTATAAATTCATAGTTTTCAGCAACAGCATAAAATCTTTTTACTCCACGGGTTTCAGAAATATCCGGCTGCAACATCGAAAACCTGTTATTTGAAATAGGTAGGTTGGATTTAGTAAAGAGATAGAAATTACGCCCGTCAAACCGTACCAATCCGGTTTCAGAAACGATCCATATAAAACCCTCGGAATCTGCACTTATGTTTTTTACAGTGTTTTGCGGCAAGCCATTTTCTTCGGTATAATGCGAAATAGAAAAGTTTGCATCATTTTCAGGCCGCTGACCCAGAGCCAGGCTGGCACATACCAAAAGAAAGTAAGCAACACCAAACGGGATTAAATTTTTCACGACGTAGGGCTTAGAATTTTTAACAGTCAAGTATTCTATACCTAGACGCCAGAATGTTAAATAGGTAACAGGATAGATTAAAAAAATTCTATGTTTATTAAACAAATTCTATTTTAAAAGTAGTAAAAATTTTATCGACAATATTTAATTAATATGATACTCTGACTTTGAATTTTGATATGAGCCCAACACAGCCTGAATTAAGCTGAGCAGCTGGTGAAATTCATTTCAATGTCATAGTAAATCGTCGTACGTTTGTTAGAAACGAATTGTAGAAATTAGAGACAAATATCTATGCGCAAACTTCTTATTGAGGAAATGAACCGGTTGTCGGTAGACGAGTTCAAGGAGTCAGATAAATTTCCATTTGTTATCGTGTTGGATAACATCAGAAGTCTTAATAATGTCGGGTCTTTTTTTAGAACCGCAGATGCATTTCGCGCCAGAAAATTGATCCTATGCGGATATACGCAAAATCCACCACACCGGGAAATCACCAAAAGTGCATTGGGTGCAGAAAATTCAGTAATCTGGGAGAAGGAGGAAAGTACTTTGTTAGCTGTAAAAAAACTCAGAAACGAAGGATATAGAATTTTGTCTGTTGAACAAGCAGAAGGAAGTACATTGCTGCAGAATTTTGAACCAGAGCAAAATGTTCCTTACGCTTTTATATTTGGGAACGAAGTTGAAGGGGTGGCTGACGAAGTAATTGAAGTATCAGACGGGTGCGTTGAGATTCCACAATTTGGCACAAAACATTCTTTTAATGTGTCAGTTTCGGCTGGAATTGTTTTGTGGACCTTTGTAAGTAAAAATTTAACATAAATATAACACCATTTATTTGTTCGTGTCGAATTAATAGACGGTATTTGCAGGTTAAACGATAAGAGCGTATTTTGCTTAATAAAGGTCTGACATCAAGAAAATTAGCGGCTTAGTTCTTCTTATCTTAATTATTTAAATAATTTTCATTATATGAAATCCGCAACAAAAAAACTTAGTTCCGAAATCGCAGAAACATTGGTTGTTAAGCTAGACTCCGTATCGGCCGATTCAAAAAAAATAAAGAAATCGATTGAAAAAGCTGCTGCTAAATTGGCAAAAAAAGTTTCTAAATTCGTAAAAGACGAAGAAAAGAGAAAAATAAAGGAAGCTAAGAGCGCAGAGAAAAAGGCAAAATCTCCTAAGAAGGAGTCGAAAAAAGAGAAAAAGCAGGCTGACAAAAGCGCGAAACTTGCTAATCTTGTAGCTTCGGCCGCTTCTAAGCCTGCTGCGACTCCTCCTGTGAAATCAGCTGCTCCAAAGACTGCGCCTGCGGCAAAAACGCCAGCGAAACCAGCCGTTGCTGCACCGAAAGCAGCCGTTGAAGGTGTTGCTGGAACAGAGGAAAGCAAATAATAAATATTCAGGACACCAATTGTCAGGAAATTAATTCAACTCTTATCGGGGTTGAATTTTTTGTTTTTATCCCTAATAAAAAACCAAAATATCTGGTTACCCACATCAGCTTTTTCCGTATCACCTTTTTAATTACTGAAAAATGATACGGTGATGAGCTCATTCAGGTTGTTATTTTTGGTTACTCTTGCGATGCTTCAAACAATATGTCATGGAAAGAATTATAATGACATCGTTATTAGCGAAATCATGTCTGATCCGAGTCCGGTGGTTGGGTTGCCAGAGATTGAATATATAGAGCTTTACAACCGCTCTGAAAAACCGGTAAACCTTAAAAACTGGACTTTAATTGTTGGCAACAGATCTGCAACATTTCCTGATTCCGTTATCCTGCCAGGTATATTTTACATCGTTTGCGGCCAGGCAGGTTATAAAAGTATAAAAAATTACGACCATGTAATTCCGGTAAGTTCTCTTGCGCTGCCAAATGAAACTGCGACGCTATCTCTATTTAACCGGAGCAAAACTTTAATTTTTTCTATCACTTATAACCTGAAATGGTGGGACGCGGATAAGAGAAATGGAGGTTATGCCATCGAAATGATTGATCTTCAAAATCCTTGTGGAGAAGATGATAATTGGAAAACTTCAATAGATATAAGTGGCGGTACCCCAGGGAAACTAAACAGTGTGAGAGGTAATACCTATGATAACTCTCCTCCCGAAATTGAAAGAATCGATATCATTTCACCAAAAGAGTTGAAGATGGTTTTTAGTGAACAATTAGACAGTATGAATGCTGTTTCCGGTGCGCGGATTGAGGTGGACGGGAGAAGCATTTTGTCTAGAAAACTGGAATTGCCAACATTTAAAAATCTCGTTCTAACACTGGATTCTCCACTTATCGCCGGCATTATCTATTCTGTGTCGATCAGTAATCTGGCGGATTGTTCCGGGAATATTTTAAGAAAAACCGACTTCACCATTGGCCTTCCCAGTAAGGCAGATTCTGGTGACGTGGTATTAAATGAAATTCTGTTTAATCCACCAGAGAATGGCGTTGATTTTGTTGAAATTTATAATACTTCGAACAAATTTATCAGTTTGAAAAACTGGTCGATTGGAAATACAAAAGGTGGGCAGCCTGATGTTTTCAGGACTATCACCACCGAAAATTTTATTCTGGCACCTCTTACTTATCTTGCAATAAATACAGATACGCCACAGACGAAAAATACATATACGTCTGATAAATCCAGAAATTTCTTTGAAATTGATGCATTACCCTCTTTTTCAAATACCTCCGGTGGAGTGATCCTGCGTGATAGTTCAAATGCAATTTTTGATCGTTTTGATTATTCAGAAACGATGCACGATCCGCTCATCAGTGACCCAAAAGGGGTGTCATTGGAAAAAAAAGATATGCTCTTTTCTTCCCAACTGCCGGATAATTGGCATTCGGCAGCTTCGACGTCGGGAAACGCAACACCAGGTTATGCTAATTCGCAAATGAAACCGGAAACTAATGAAAGTATATTTCTTGTGGAGCCGGAAGCATTTATCCCCGGAAATAATGGTGTTAATGATTTTGCCAAAATAGTTTACAAACTGACCACCACGGGCGAAACAGCTACCATAAGGATTTATGATACCGCTGGTCGTTTGATTAAAAATCTTGTGAGAAATCAGCTCATCGGTACTTCTGGTGAAATCCGTTGGGGTGGCACTAATGAAAATGGTAACCTTGTAGATACCGGATATTACCTGATTCTAGTCGATTCTTTTAACGGCAACGGACAAACCAGTCAGTTTAAACTAAAAGTTGTCGTTTTGAAAAAGTAAAATTTTAAGATTGGGTAGACATACCAATTGTAGCCAACAGGCGTCCTGTTAAACCTTTTTCCTTTCTGTAAGAAAAATAATCTTCATTGTTCAATACGGTGGAATAAGGTGAAATCTCTATATTTTCTGATTTCAAGCCAGCTTCAATAAGCTGATCACGATTTGCAGATTTTAAATCGACGAAGAATTTATTTTTCTGGTCATCCCAGCGTTTATAGACTGACTGAAAATTACCTGCGACGTCTTCATCAACCTCAAAGGAACATTCATCAATACAGGTGCCTACAAAAGCCAGACAATCAAATGGATTTGTACCGTACTCCTGTTTAAATAATTCAAGCGTTTTCAAAACAATTTGCAAAACAGTACCTTTCCAGCCGGCATGTATGGCTGCAACAGCCTTTTTTACAGGATCATAGACTAAAATGGGTGTGCAATCTGCAATGGTAACCGACAGCTGAACATCCGGAATATTTGTAATTAAAGCGTCATAACCTTCGAATCGTCCAGGTTCGGTGACGACGAGAATTTCAGCTCCATGCACCTGATGAGACTTGGCGACCTGACGAAGTTCTATCCCGAGAGCCTCAAAAAAGCGCTTATTATTTTCCGCAATATTCTCAGGATTATCGGCAGTCGAGCCGCCAAGATTTAACGAATTATATGGCGAAAGGCTGACGCCGCCATGACGAGTACTTTCTCCAAAAACAAGATTGGGTATACCAGCAAAAATATTGGGAACACGATACAACGGCTTTTTATCTGAATTTGGCTGGTCCTTCACGCTAGAATTTTTAAAAATTACGCTTACTTGTTGAGCTCAAAAATAAAACAACTCCACCATGAATGAACACAGTGGAGTTGTTTTTATTGTTCTTGAAATTTTTAGAACAACATTTCCTGCGGCGGTTTTACGCCTTTCATACGGATATAAACCGTTGTCTGACCGCGGTGATGTGTCTGATGTTCAAAAGCTTTTTCGAACGCAGTACCTGTCTTGGCAGCCTGGCCAAATACTTTGATATCCTTTCCAAGATCTGCGTCCTTGGTGGCTTTTAATGAGCTGATGACAAAATCATAACTCTCCAAAGTTGCTTTCTCAATAGCTGCTTTGGATTGGTCAGCCATTTTCTCAACAGAGCCGGTAAATGGACTTGCTTTGCCCGTTGCAGCTGCTGCAAAAGCAAAGTTTGCGTCGGCAATATGACCCATTTGCTGAGCGAAAGAGCGAATTTCAGGGTTAGGCTTGTAAGCATACCCATCCTCTGGCATCGCATCAAGATAAGCCTTGGTATAGAGTTTTGCTCTTTCCCAGTCAGTAATCATTTTTTCAGTTGTAACCTGAGCGAACAACGCCTGTGTTGTCAGCAACATCAGGGCGGAAAGTAGTAATTTTTTCATCTTGGGCTGGTTTTAAATTAGTTATCAGATTGGAAATTACGGTATACTTAACTTGATTTCAAAATTATAACTGCCAATTTATCCAACGGAACAAAAATGTTGCAGCAGTCAGGCGTATATTGGTCTGATTATTTTGAGAAGTTTTTATTTTAAGAACAAACAGAATAGTATAAATGAAGGAATCAGCCGAAGAGCGAGCAAAAAAATATTTAACCCTCGGGCACAGCGAAGCAGAAAATCATGCCAAAACGCAGCTTGAACTTTACGAAAAACATGTTCAGGATAAGTCGTCAGTCACGCGTGTCATTTCTGAATTTTTCAAAAGAAACCTTATCGGTTTTGCCTGGCATTATCTCAAAAGCCGCTTCGGCAAAAGACATCCTTATCAGGCTTATCCAAGAAATGGCGACAGCGGTGTTTATCCTTTGCAATCTTCCGTTCCAAGCAGAGAAGAGATTACAATTGCTTTGCTTTCAGACTGGGCCAGCGATACCGAAGAATCTGACCGAGTTGCGCATTTGACTGCCCGATATGCGCCTGATTACACAATCCACATGGGTGATATCTATTTTGTAGGTACCCCGAAAGAAATTGAAGAAAACTTCACAGCGCCTTATTCATCCTGGTATTATGGCGCGTCAGGTAGTCTCGCTTTGTCCGGGAATCATGAAATGTACTCAAATGGCAATGCTTATTTCCAACATTTGTTGCCGGCAATGTATGCCCAGGTAGGAGAAACCAGAAAAACGCAACAGGCTGGATTTTTCTGTCTTGAAAATGAACATTGGAGAATAATTGGCATTGATACCGGCTACACTTCCGTGAGCCGTCCGTTTTTAGAAATTATTTCACCACCAGATTGTCATCTACGAAAAGAGCAGGTTGACTGGTTACGGGACGTGGTCAAGCTTGGAGACCCTGCCGACAAAAGAGGGTTGGTTTTCGTCAGTCATCATCCTTATATTTCGGCTTTTCGCGAAGAATATAGCAAGCCTGGTGAACAGATTCGTGAAATTTTGGGTGAGTCTGATCGGCCGGTTATTTGGTTTTGGGGACATGATCACCGTCTGGTAGTTTATAATAAGGCAGTAAACGGAAAAGGACCCGAAGTTTATGGACGTTGCCTTGGACATGGCGGTCTGCCGGTAGAATTAAAAATGCCGGACAGCGTTCAGGATCTTGAAAAAATTCATCTGTATGACAGAAGAGTCAGAACGGAATTGGCTGGTCATCAATTGGGTTATAACGGATTTGTGATGTTGAAACTCAATGAAGATAGACTTGTTGCTGAATATCGGGACCTGGAAGATACCTGTGTCTTGCAGGAGGCGTGGAGCGTAAATAAACAAAATGGCCAACTCGACTGGAACATCGTGAATGTCCTGCCCGAATTGGCCGTTCGTTGATGCTATATTTTTATTCTCAGTTAGCTGAAAATGCTGGCAAAAATCAATGTCCGTCTGCTGAATGATCCGTGTAAAATGCAGCAAAAGTTATTATCAGACCAATAAGTCCAAGAATAAATACGAAAAGATCTCCAAATACCGCAAGGATGATTACCAAAAATATAAATATGGCGATAGAAACTGCAAGAGAAGCTCCTTCTGGTTTGCTATGTACGTGTACGTCGTCAGTCATGGTTTAATGGAAATTTGAAAAGTATTATTTTACTGATGCGAAAATAATAAAAAATAACGAATGGTAGTACGGATTGCCCCAAGAAGCATCGGATTTTTCAAATCATTTAATTACTGATTGCTTTTTGAAAAGAGTATATTGAACATTGTAATGAATAATTTATAGTGTGTAAGACATAATATGATACATTTGTCAGTTAATAAAGTTCAATTCATGCCCCTTCGAAATGTCTTTTATAATCGGATGTGATATAGGTACTACCAATGTTAAAATCACTGCTTTTGACCCGGATTCCGCAAGTATCCTTACTTCGCACAGTGAAGGTTATCAGATGATTCATCCTGAGCCGGACTGGAGTGAGCAGGATCCGGACGAGATTTACGAAGCAGTTTGTAATGCGATCCGCGAAGTCAGCAAGTCTTGCGAATTGCATGGACAGCCCCTGGGAATCTGTTTCAGTTCAGCGATGCATAGTATTTTATGTATTGACAAAAACGGAAAAAACCTGTCTAATCTGATCATTTGGGCCGATAACAGAAGTGCTGACATTGCTGAGAAATTGAAAGCATCTGCCGCCGGAAAAAAGATGTATCAGCATAATGGAACGCCGATTCATGCGATGACGCCATCCTGCAAATTGATCTGGCTAAAAGAAAATCAGAAAGATATTTTTGATAAAACAGACAAGTTTGTCGGTATCAAGGAATATATTATTTTCAAATTAACGGGTCGGTTTGTTATTGATTATTCCATTGCGTCTGCTACCGGACTGTTCAATATCACAGAGAAAAAGTGGGACGAGTGGACTTTGAAGAAAATTGGAATTGATGAGAATAAACTGTCAAAAGCAGTTTCCCCGTATCATATTGAAAAACTACCCGGAAAAAACGACTTTAAACTACCAGCTGGAACTCCTCTGATTATGGGCGCCAGTGACGGCTGTCTGGCGAATTTAGGGAGCGGTGCTATTTCAAAAGGCACAATGGCAATAACCATTGGAACCAGCGGCGCAGCAAGAACCTGCTCTGACGGGCCTATTTTAGATGAAAAGATGCGCACATTTTGCTACATTCTCGACGAGGATACTTATGTTGTAGGAGGGCCGTCCAACAGCGGAGCCGTGGTGTTCGAGTGGATGAAAGATAATTTTTACCCGGAAAGTGACTACAATGAAATATTTGATGCTGCTTCAAAAATAGACCCCGGATCTGATGGACTTTTATTTTTCCCATATCTTTTGGGAGAACGTGCGCCGCTTTGGAGTTCTGCGGTTCGGGGCGGATTTCTAGGTTTGGATATTCAACATACCAAGTCACATTTTGCCAGAGCGGTTATGGAAGGCATCCATCTCAATCTTTATAGTATCGGAAAAATACTGCTTGAAAAACAAAAGGTCAAAAGGATTTTTGCTAACGGAGGTTTTGCGCAAAGCCAGGTTTGGGTTCAGATGCTGGCAGATATTTTTGGGATAGAAGTGGCGCTAAACGATACGGTGGATACAGGAACGGTTGGTGCCGCTATGATGGGATTAAAGGCATTAGGTTTCGCGAAGGAATTATCTGACCTGGATTATTTCACCCCGGTAAGTACAGTTTTTAAACCTGATAAAGAAGTTCACAAACAATATATCGAAGTTTACAATAAGTTTTATACTTCGGTTGAGGGGATTATTATTCACGCAGAAAAATAGTGCGCGACCGTTGCGCACTATTCCTGCATAATGATAAAATCTCCCGATACTGTTACCTGAATAAGTACCTCAAAATCTTTGTTTGGATGAAATAGCGGCATCAAGACTGAATTTTCCAGGCCCAACTAAAAGAATAACGATGTATACCAGTAAGTAAGAAAACCCTCCATAACCTTTGCCAAATACATCACCGTCATGCGCGAGGAAGGTAATCACCATTGCCGTAATAATAAGTGGAATAGTTGCGGCGCGGGTGAAGAGACCAAGAACCAGCAAGGCGGAACAAATCATCTCTGCAAAAATTGCCAATACCAATGAAGTGGCCGGACCAAGTCCCATAAAGTCCATGAAGTCATTCTGTTTTTCACCGAAGGAAACAAACTTCGCATATCCATGTGGAATCATCAAAATCCCAAAACCAAGACGAAGTATAAGCATTGAAATATCGAAGGAGCTTTTTTTGTAAGAAATGTCGAATAGTGGTAAAAATCGCATGAAAGTGGGTTGTTAAATGAATTTTTGTGATTAACCGGGCCGTATTGTTGATCGAATCAATACGGCCCGGTAATGGTTAAAATCTGTACGCAATGCTTAATCTGTAATTTCTTGGCGCCTCAACCTGCCAGCTGTAAGCGGGAATATAGTCATAATATCCACCACTATATAAATACTTGTCGAGAACATTAAATACATTGACAGTAAGCTTGATTTTGTCTTTTTCCCAGAATACGCCACCGTCTAGTTTAAAGTAATCAGGAAGATTAGTGTTCGGATTTGTGACGCTCCAATTTGAGGTTGCTCTGTCGATAAGGTAAGTAAAACCGCCTGAAAATCCTGTCCCTTTTAAAGCGCCATTTTGTATTTTATAAGTTAACCAGCTGTTTGCAGTATGCTTTGCAAAGCCAGGTACCACGTCTCCTTCTGTAATTGAAGTCACACCTTCGGTAACTTTTGTCACCTTTGAATCAGTATAAGCATAATTAGCGACAAGATTTAATCCGGGAAGAATTGTACCCCTCAAATCAAACTCAACTCCCTGCGCTCTTTTTTGTCCCAGAACAACACTCAGGCCGGAATTTGGCGGACTATTTGGATCAGTTGTCAACTCATTATTTTTCAATATCCGATAGAACGAAACCGTAGTGTTCCAGCCTCCGTTTCCCCAATCTTTTTTAATACCAAATTCTGTATTATTTCCGGTTATCGGTTTAACGCTTCCACTTGCCAGACGGCCGGATTGGGGTAAAAATGCCTGGTCGTAAAGTGCATAAATCGAAGTTTGCTTATCAATGGAAGCACTTAACCCGATACGAGGCGAGAAATGTTTTGCCGTTTCCGGCGCACCGCCCCAGGCCGACATGCTTACATAAGTGTAGCGGCCGGCAAGTGTCAGTCTGATTTTATTATCTAAAAATGATATTTCGTCCTGCGCATAGATCCCAGTGTATTTTTGGCTCATATTTCCACCTGCTATTACCGATCTTGCTTCCAGGCTGGTCGTTCTGTCAAATGAAGGGTAGCCGTTTACCGGAATTCCATAGTTAGGAGCGGCAGGATTGAACGCTGCTCCCGTGGTATCCAACGCATGCGATTGGCCCCAATCAGCCATGTAGTCCTTATCGCCAATGTCAATTCCTCCAAGAATTTTATGTTTGATAGCACCGGTGGTGATATTTCCATTTACAAAAGCCTGAGCCAGTGTCATCTCACTTTTCGCATCCCAGATTCCCACTGAACGAATAAGTGTTCCATCCGGATTGACACGCGAAGGCCACAAACTGGATCCGCGCTGTCCATAATTAAAATAGGCTGCCTGGACAGTAAGTTTCCAATCCTCATTAAGCTGGTGCTGCAAGTTTAAAAGTAAACTCTGATCTTTGATTTTAGTAGGTTCGAGTCCGGGAGCCATTGTGGTAAAATCTCGTGGCAACGTGGCATAACCGTTTGGTGAAAAAATGTAGTACGATCCAACATCCGACATCTTGGCATACTGCATGGTATACTCAGCAGTCAGTTTCGTTTTTTCATCTATTTGATAGGAAATAACCGGCGCGACGCTGTAACGGTCATTGAACTCATACGGACGGAAGGAGCCTTTATTTTGCCCGGCCAGATTTAATCTATATAGGAATTTTCCATCCTTGCTCAGTTTTCCATCTAAATCCAGTGTCGCACGGTATAGACCATAACTGCCCATTGTGAAACCTGCTTCTCCCTTTGTTTGTCCGGTCGGCTTTTTAGTGACAACATTATATAAACCGCTAGGATCGCCATTGGCAAGCATAAATCCTGCCGGCCCTTTTACAAATTCGATATGGTCGACAAAACTCATATCTTCGGTCAGCGGCCCCCAGAAAGAGCTTACGACGTTGAACCCGTTTCTGAACGCCTGAATTTGTGAGCCGCGCATGGTGATATTCGCATACAAATCTCCCCAGTGCTCCACCCGTGCAGCGCCGCTGACATTCCGGATGAGTCCGTCGCTCATACTAATGATCTGTTGATCGGAGATTGCTTTGGAAGTGACAACCTGAATATTCTGCGGTGTTTCCTGAATCGGCGTCATCAATCGAAGGCTTGATGAAACTTCGTTCGTTTTGTATTGACTGGCGTCTTTGATAACAACTTCCGACAGCTGATTTGCCGTTTCACTCAAAGTGAAGTTTATTTCAGAAGTCTGTCCTTCAATTACTTCAACTTCTTTTTCCAATGTTTCAAGTCCAACATAACTTGCCAAAACAGTATATGTGCCGACTTTCACTTTATTAATTTCAAAGTTTCCGTTTTCATTGGAAATAGCACCAATCTTAATGCCTCTAATTCCAATGGAAACGTGTTGCGCCGGTTTTCCGTCTGAGGTGTTGACTTGCCCTTTTATACTTCCGGTTTGAGCATGTGAGATACTTGCCGCCAAAAGCACAAAACACGCGATAAAATAAATTCTCTTCATTTCTATTCAATTAACTAATTTGAGTGTAAAATCGCTGATCCAAATAATTCAAATTCGAAAACTGATCACAGTTGAAACTTATCTGATAACCGTTATTATGAATATTATTATTTAGACTTATTGTAAGTAGTGGCAAAAGTAGACATGGATTTCAAAAGGCGCAAGTATTTATTTAGATTGTTTAAAAATAAATACTGCAACATAAATTTGTACCAAATTGAAGGTGACTTGCTACTTAACGTTGAATAAAATGATGTATAAACGAAGATTGGTAAACATGAAGGATAAAAGCGGGAACAGTGTATTTCGATCGGTTTTCACGTTAGTTGTATTGATTTTGATGTTTCTAAGTCTGCCGGCGCACGCACAGAGTTTTGATTTTAACAATGTCGTGTTAATCAAAACCGGTATTTCATCCAGAGGCCTGAAATGGGGAGATGGTACTGTTCGAGACTGTCAGAAAATATTCGGTAAGCCGTCTTCGGTCGAAAATTTTTATTCTGAAATTGACGAGGATACTTTGCAGTTATTGAATTACGGGAAGAATAAGCTGTATTTTGACAAAGGTATTTTTCGGACCTTTGATCTGGTAGACGCTTTCATGAGCGTTGGAGATTCAAAAGGGAACATTTTTAAGATAGGAGATAAGATGAAAACGAAGAATGGTGTCAAAACTTTCTTTGATTTCAAGTTAAACGAAACGCCTGGAAATAGTTGGAATCTGGATTTTGAAACTTCTGCCAATGCCTATTTAAAAAGAAATGGTTTGGTTATGGATTCAGGAATTGGCCTTCTCTTTGATAAGAACGACACACTTTTTTACATTGGAATTTGGGATTAAATTTTGTCTATAACATCAAAAAATCCAGACAATCGTCTGGATTTTTTGATGTTATATGCGTTAGAAATTTCTTATTTTTCCTTAATCGCCTCCACCATCTTTTCCGTTACCATTTTCTTTTCCGAAGAATTGCCCCACGCATTTGAGATGTAATTCATCACGTCCGCAATTTCGTCATTATCTAAGCCGGGCGAAGGCATTTGATTATCGAACGCAACGCCGTTTACAAGAATTTTTCCCTGCAAACCAAACTTGACCGCATGTATCGCCTTTTCAGGTGTTTTGGTTAAATAGTCGGCTTTGGCCAGAGGTGGAAACGTTTCTGGAACACCTTCTCCCGCACCCATGTGACAGGTTATACAGTTTTCAGCGTAAATTCCTTTTCCTCTGGCAATGCTTTTTTCCAGCTCATCATCTTGCTTTGGAAAAACGGCTGAACAGAAAATAACTCCTGAAAGGAGCAGTATTGATGATTTCATGGTGAATAATTGCCTTGATAATAATGAATAAAGGCCATACCAATCAGATTGACAAAGCCTTTAAAATGTTTTAGTTATGCCTTTGGACTAATACGAACGATCTTGCCAGAGTTTTCAAGAACGACATAGATATTTCCGTCCGGTCCCTGACGAACATCACGAACGCGGCCAAGTTTCTCGAAAATAATCTCTCTGCTTAAAACCTTATTACCTTTTACTTTCAGATGCTGCAGGTAAGCAAATTTCAGAGAACCAACGATCAAGTCACCGTTCCAATCTTTAAATTTCGGGTTGGTTACGAAAGTAATTCCACATGGAGCGATTGACGGACGCCAGTAAAGTACAGGTTGTTCTAGTCCTGCACGTGCAGTGTCTTTTGAAATAACACTGTTGTCATAATCAATACCAAAAGTGATTAACGGCCAACCGTAATTTTTTCCTTTTTCAACAATATTCAATTCATCTCCGCCTTGTGGGCCATGCTCGTGTTCCCAGATAACGCCTGTTGTCGGGTGAATAACCATTCCCTGCGGATTGCGGTGTCCGTATGTCCAGATTTCAGGTCTTGCGCCTTCTGTTTTTACAAATGGATTGTCGGTAGGAATTTTTCCGTCTTCATGCAAACGAACCACTTTCCCCTGGTCTTTGCTCAGGTTTTGAGAATTTTCCTTCTGACCACGTTCGCCAAGAGAAAGAAATACATATCCTTTTTTGTCAAAAACAATACGGCCGCCGAAGTGAACATTTGCCTTCACATTTGGTATCGCCTTGAATAATGGCTGAATATCAGTTAATGCGTGGTCTTTTAGTTTCGCGCGGAAAAGTGCGGTGTTAGCTCCACCTTCGTCACCTTCTTCGCCAGCCTGTTTCGGAGAGGAATAACTGATATAAATCCAGCCGTTTTTTGCATAATCAGGATGAAGCACTACGTCAAGCAAACCGCCCTGGCCTTTATACATTACTTCCGGAACACCGGAAATCGGAGTTGGGTCCAAAACGCCATTTTTTACAAGACGTAATTTTCCGCCACGCTCTGTAACCAAAAGCTCACCAGTCGGTAAAAATGCAGTAGCCCAAGGCATTGTCAGGCCTGTGGCAACAGTATCAACTTTTAAATCTGATTCAGCAAAACCGGCTTTTTTCTCTTCGCCAGATACGGAGAAATTATAACTGGAAAGACCGAGAGAAGCGAGTAAAATCAGACTTCCCAGTACCAGCGGGATATTCTTTTTCAATGATAAAAAATTCGTTTTCATAAGTTCAGGATGAGAGACAATTTATTGAATTGGATAATGATCAAAGATAAGCATAACAAATCTGATTTTTATTTTACCAGTTCAAGTGCATCTAACTCTGTTGAAATAAATTTTAATTCTTCCGTAGTCAAATTAATATCCATGGCCTTGGCATTCTGAACAGCCTGTTCAGCATCACGCGCACCGACAAGCGCAATTGTAATTCCCGGTTGCTCAACCGTCCAGCGAATAACGAGCTGTCCCAATGTTGCATTTTTCTCATCGGCCAGTGGCTTGATTTTGTCAAGAAATTCATTGACACGTTTCAGGTTCTCATCCTTATAGAATGAAATATCAGCACGGTGATCATCAGCTCCGAATTTATAACCTGGTTTCATTTTTCCTGTCAGCAATCCACGCTCCAATGGGCTATATGCCAGAATTGATTTGTTGTGTTCGAGGCAATAAGGAACCGCGTCTTTTTCAATATCACGCTTTACCATACTGTAAGGAACCTGGTCTGAAACCAGATTGATGTAGTTGGAAGCCTCGCGCATCAGATTGGCATCATAATTACAAACGCCGGCATGACGAACTTTCCCTTGTTTAATCAACTGAGAGACAGCTTCCATTGTTTCTGCGATCGGCGTTGTTTTATCATTCCAGTGAATTTGGTAAAGATCAATATAGTCTGTACCAAGTCGTCGCAGGCTATCTTCACATTCTTTGACAATGCTGTCTTTGGCAGCATATTTATAAATGTCAATATCCTTTCCGTTGTTGTCTTTGCTATGCATGGCCAGGTCTCCTTTTGCCAAATCCCAGCGCATGCCGAATTTGGTGAGGATTTGAACCTTATCGCGCGGAATATCCTTGATTGCTTCGCCTACAATTTCCTCACTTAATCCCTGTCCGTATATCGGCGCAGTATCGATGGAAGTTACACCCACATCATACGAAGATCGAATCGCTTTAACTGCCTCGCTGCGTTCTGTGCCGCCCCACATCCATCCGCCAGCTGCCCAGGCGCCAAAAGTAACTACCGAAATTTCAAGATCAGAATGTCCAAGTTTTTTATAAAGCATAAAATTAAGTTTTCGTTATATAATCGTTCTAAAACAACTATTCCACAGTGGAGGTTACACAGAGAACCACAGAGCTAGAAAGAGGTACACAGAGTTTTATTTAAAACAATCTCTGCGTACCTCTTCATTTTCTCTGTGGTTCTCTGTGTAACCCCTACCTACCCTAAAACTATTTAGTTAGTGAGAACGGCACAACTTCCGGTTTCACTCCCCAGTCTTTCGACGGTTTGTCGGTCATATCGAATTGAAGCGTTCCGCCGTTTTGGATATCCTTATGTTCAAGATAAACGTTTTGGTAAGATTTGCCATTCATCGTTGCGCCATCCACGTACATGTTTGCAGCACTTGTTTTTGGTGATTCGATTGTGAATTTTTTCCCGTCTTCCATCGTAATTGTTGCCTTTTTGAAAAGCGGAGATCCAATGACATACTGCGTCGTTCCTGGCGTTACAGGATAAAAACCAAGGGAAGAAAATACGTACCAGGCAGACGTTTGTCCGTTGTCCTCGTCGCCGCAGTATCCGTCAGGTGTTGGCTGATATAATTTTTTCATCACCTGACGCAGCCAATATTGCGCTTTTGACGGTGCTCCTGCGTAGTTATACAGGTAAATCATGTGCTGGATCGGCTGGTTACCGTGCGCATAATTACCCATGTTCATGATCTGCATTTCGCGAATTTCATGGATCGGGAAACCATAATAGCTGTCGTCAAAAATCGGAGGCATTGTGAAAACTGAATCCAGTTTCTGAACAAAAGCTTCTCTGCCACCCATCAAACCAACCAGACCTTTTACGTCCTGAAAAACAGACCAGGTGTAATGAATGCTGTTTCCTTCTGTAAACGCGTCTCCCCATTTGAACGGATTGAAAGGTGTCTGGAATTTTCCGTCCTCATTTTTACCACGCATCCATTTTGTTTTCGGATCAAAAAGATTTCTGTAATTCTGGCTTCTTTTCAGATAAAGATCTATTTCAGTCTGAGGTTTTTTCAATTCTTTTGCCAATTGAGAAATGCAAAAATCAGCATAAGCATATTCCAAAGTACGGGCTGCGTTTTCGTTGATTTTAACATCGTAAGGAACGTAACCTAGTTTGTTGTAATAATCATGTCCAAAACGGCCAACTGAACTTACAGGGCCAGCGTTTTCTGTATTTTTAATAATTGCGGAATATAATTTTTCAATATCATAACCACGGATACCTTTTACGTAAGAATCGGTGATCAGCGATGCAGAATTGGAGCCGATCATACAGTCGCGGTGGCCAGGACTTGCCCATTCAGGTAAAAATCCGCTTTCGTCATACGCATTTGCCAAACCTTCCATAATGTGTGCATTCAGCGTCGGATACATTAATGTGAAGTATGGGAAAACCGCACGGAATGTATCCCAGAACCCATTATCCGTAAACATATACCCAGGACGAACCTCGCCATTGTAAGGACTGTAATGAACCACTTTTCCTTTTGCATCATATTCGTAGAACTTTCTTGGGAACAACAACACGCGGTAGAGGCAGGAATAAAAAGTACGGATTTCGTCGATGTTATCGCCTTCAACCGTAATTCTTGAAAGCTCCTGGTTCCAGACCTTACGGCCTTTTTCCTGCGTTTCGTCAAATGTGTCTTTGCCGAGTTCAGTAGTCAGGTTTCTTTCTGCTTGTTCATAACTTATAAAAGAAGACGCCACTTTTAGCCCGATTTTTTCACCCATTTTTGTTTCAAAACGTACCACAGCACCTACGTGGTTCGCATTGATTTCAAGCGTATCTTTTGTGATTTTATACTTGCTCCATGCGGATGAGAATTTGAAAGCTTTGTCAAAAACCAGCACGAAATAATTCTTGAAATTGGCAGGCACACCGCCGCTGTTTTTGGTCGTGTAACCAATGATTTTACGTTCCGAAGGAATCACTTTTACATAAGAACCTCTGTCGAAAGCATCCAGCAAAACGTAAGAACTGTCTGATTTGGGAAACGTAAAACGAAACTGGGCGGCACGTTCAGTCGGTGCAATTTCTGTCGTTACATCATAGTCAGCCAGGTATACTTTGTAATAATTTGGCTTAACAACTTCTGCTTTGTGTGAAAACCAGCTCGCACGGGCGTTTTCTTCAATTTTCAAACTGGTCATGGGCATGATCGAAAACTGTCCGTAATCGTTGATCCAGGGACTTGGCTGGTGGGTTTGTTTGAAACCGCGGATTTTTTCGGCGTCATACATATAACTCCATCCGTCTCCCATTTTTCCGGTTTGCGGCATCCAGAAATTCATGCCCCAGGGCAATGCGATCGCAGGGTAGGTGTTGCCGGATGATAAACTGAACTTGGATTGTGTTCCCATCAGCGGATTAACATAATCAACCAGATTGGTCGTTGTCGGCACAGTTTGAGCGAACAAATTCGCATGTGTCAGCAGGGTAAAAAAAGCGATACAGGAGATAATTTTTTTCATGTCAAGGGAAAATCCTTTTGAGTTTATGGTAGCAAAAAAGCAATAAACACGAGCCGACGCTAAATCCTTTTAGTTTTATTTAAAGTAAGAATTAGTCGTTCTGATTTATTACAAGCTGCCTTTTTCGGACGGCAATTTACTAAAAAGATTTACTCGCGATCATCGTCATGCGTTATTTCCTGTTGGTATCATTTTTTTAACCTTTGGATTGCAGGAAATCTAATTCCGGAAAGAATTTTATAAGCGAAGTTTTAAACTGAAATGTTTAAGCTAATATGGAATATATTAGCAAGAAAACGCTTTTTCCTTCGTTCCAAGCAGATGTTTTGAAATTTATAGTTTAAAGTACCTTGATAATTCCATTATGACCGAACACTTAAATCGCCTTACTCCACGACAAATTGTCTTTGAACTGGATCAGTATATAATCGGACAAAATGACGCAAAACGTAATGTCGCCATTGCTTTGCGGAACAGATGGAGGCGAATGAATAGTCCTGAGGATATTCAAAAAGAAATTATTCCAAACAATATTCTGATGATCGGGGCAACAGGTGTGGGTAAAACTGAAATTGCCCGTCGCCTCGCAAAAATTGCAGATGCTCCATTTGTGAAAGTAGAAGCTTCAAAGTTTACTGAAGTGGGGTATGTAGGCCGAGACGTAGAAAGTATGGTACGCGACCTTGTCGAACAAGCCGTTGGGATGGTGCGTACCCAGAAAAAAGAAGAAGTAAAAATCAAGGCTGAGCAGGCTGTTGAAGATATTATTCTTGATGCGCTTATACCGCCTATCCACGGAAATAATGTTGTGAAACCGCGCCCTGAAAACGCTGAATCGAACGGAGCAATTCCGGAAGATGATAACGAGCTGAACCAGCGTACGCGTGAACGTTTCCGCGATAAAATTCGCAACGGCGATCTGGATGACAGGAAAATTGAAATTGAGGTTCAACAAAACCAGTCACCGAGTGTCGGAATGATTGGTGGCGCTATGGACGATATTTCGATGATGAACATTCAGGAAATGATTGGAAACATGGTTCCCCGTCGTGGCAAAAAGCGGAAAGTAACCGTGGGAGAAGCCAAAAAGCTTTTGCTCGATGAAGAAGCTGGAAAGTTGATCGATATGGATGAGGTGAAGCTGGAAGCGATTCAGAAGGCTGAGAATCTTGGTATTATCTTCATCGATGAAATTGATAAAGTTGCTTCAAGCCGTTCGGGTGGGAGTGGGCCTGACGTAAGCCGTGAAGGTGTGCAGCGCGATTTGCTTCCGATTGTGGAAGGAAGTGCGGTGAACACAAAACACGGTGTCATCAACACAGACCATATTTTATTTATCGCTGCCGGCGCATTTCACGTAGCGAAGCCATCGGATTTGATTCCTGAACTACAGGGACGTTTTCCAATCCGCGTTGAGCTGAACAGTCTGACGGAAAGTGATTTCTACCAGATTTTGAAAACACCAAAAAACGCTTTGACAAAACAGTATGAAGCGATGATGGAAGCAGAGGGTGTTGACCTTCAATTTGAGGATGGCGCTCTTCGTGAAATGGCGCGTATTGCTTTTGAGGTGAATAGCGAAGTTGAAAATATCGGTGCACGTCGTTTGCAAACGGTAATGAGTTTGTTACTCAACGATTTTATGTTTGATATCCCGGACGTAATCGGACCGGATTCCAATATTGTCGTAACGGCTGATATGGTTAATGAAAAATTGGCGCATTTGATCAAAAACAGAGATTTAAGCCAGTTTATTCTGTAAAAAATCTTCGTTCAATAAGAAAATCCCAAACATAATGGCTTGCGTTATGTTTGGGATTTTCTACGTCACGGCATTAAATTATTCTCCCGAGTATAACCATTTCAATGCTTTTGGAAATTCTTTGCCCCAGCATTCTTCGGAATGTTTTCCTGCCGGATTCAAGGATGCTTTGATTTTAACACGACTATATCCGAATCCCTGATTTTTTAACGTTTCCTGCAATTTTTCAATGTTAGGAATCATTTCAGCACCTTCCTGTCCGCCGCCGTACAAATAAATCCGTGTTTCGAAGGGCTCAAAAAAGTGGATTGCATCAAAATATATTTTGCGGGATATCCATAACGATGGTGAGAAAATCATCAGGCGGCCAAAGATATCCGGATACATCAAAGCGGCATACATACTTAATAGACCGCCGACGGAACTGCCACCAATACCTGTATTCAACCGATCCGGAAGTGTCCGGTATGTTGTATCAATATGTTTTTTTAATGTTTCCGTAACGAATTTTAAGAATAAGTTACCAAAGCCTTTTCCCAGGTTTGGATTGTCGTAAGGCGAGAATTCCTGAACCCTTTCATCACCACCATGGTCTATCGCCACGATAATAACGTTGGCTTTGTCTTCGCCCGCCAAAGAGGCCAGGCTTCGGTCAATTTCCCAACTTCCATATCGCGAACCTTCGCCAAAAAGATTTTGCGCGTCAGTCATATACAAAACCGGGTAATGGCGATCTGGTTGGGCATAGTAATCATGCGGTAAAAGAACGTGAACCCGGCGTTCTTTTTTCAATTGAGGTATCTCGAAAGTTTCTGATAAAATCTCAATGATTGGCATTAAATCCAACTTGGTCAATTTATCAAGCTGCCAGCGCGTTACGAAATCTGAGATATTTCCGCTGTTCTTGTCAATATATCGATTGCCGTAAGGCCTGCCATGTCGGTCAAGTTCTACCTGATCCCAGCCTCCCCGGGTATACTTATATTCCAGAGGAAATGGAAATCCAAAATCTGATGGAAACTGGAAAGTGTATTGTCCGGGACCAACCTTTTTCATTTGATAATGAGGAAGGTCTGGCAGCCATTTACAGAAATTTCCCGTTAAAAATATAGGACGGTTATCGGAGTCTGATGTTGTTAACGTTATTGTAAGTATTTCTTGTAACGTATCTATTTCGTTGAGCATTCTAAGAATAACACTTGGGTCGTTATGAAGCGCAAATTTACGATAAATTTGTAACGAGTAATAGCGGAATGAATAGTTTAACGATCATTTGCCGTCGATTCTTGACCAAGTTATATTGAATGGTCAAAACATGCCATGAATGCTGAAAATAATAAACATTTTTTGGCTAGATTATTGAAAATCTGAGGGTTCGGAATAAATTTGAAACGGTTTTTCCCTTTTTTATGCCTTGAAATTACTACCAAAATTTGACTTTTTAGACATATCTACAAAGTCAAAAGAGAAGTCATGTTTTTCGTCTGCTTCATGGTGTATCCGCTCAGATTCCTGCCATAATTCCGGATTTTCTATTTGAAAAAAAGTATCTCCATTCGATTGGGTATGTACCTCTGTGATATGCAATTTGTCACAAATATCCTGAACCTGGCGGTAGATATCTCCTCCGCCAATAACAAATGCCTCCTCAGTTTCAGTTTTTTTTGCCGCCTCAATGGCATCTGCTAAACTATTAACGACGACTGTTCCTTCAAAAGAAAAATTTTTGTCCCGGGTAATAATAATGGATTGTCTTCCCGGAAGCGGTTTCCCAATGGATTCAAAGGTTTTCCGCCCCATGATGATTGGATGGCCAAGGGTAAGTTGTTTGAAGCGTTTCAGATCGTCCGGCAAACGCCAGATAAGCTGATTATTTAAGCCTATAACACCGTTTTCAGAAACAGCGACAATGATTGAAAGAAGCATTTATTGATATTGTTATAACAAAGTTCGTTGGATAAGGTAAGTATTCCGGTGCTCTGCACCTTGAATTCGGGATTGGTTTAAATTGGTTTCTACAAATATTTCGGTGCTCTGCACCTTGGGTTTTTGATTGGTTCAAATTGATTTCTAAAAATACTCCGGTACTCTACGTGTTAGATCAAGGGTTTGGTTGCAATCGTATTCCTGCAAATGTTCTGGTGTTATTCACTTTCGGGGTTAATGGTGCAGAGCACCTAAATATTTGTAGAAACCGGATATATCACAATATTTAAAAGGTGCAGCGCACCCTAATTAATTTCTGCCACTAAACGCAATTCATCATTCGATGACTACAATTTTGCCCCACGCAAAAAATCACCGACCGCCATTTTCTTTTTCCCTTCCAATTGTAAAACTTCAACGGCAATCCAAAAATCTCCTGCCCTGAATTGTAAAAATGTTTTATTATCCGTCCTGAATTCTCCGGGATTTCCCGCTTCGGAATCATCCGTGATACTTGTTTTGAATATTTTGCATGAGAGCCCGTTCAAAGTCGTCCATGCGGCTGGGTATGGTGAAAGTCCCCTCACAAAATTGTGGATTTTTTCAGCTGGTTGCGTCCAATCGATCTCGCAGGTTTCGCGGAAAATTTTGGGTGCCAGTTTTATTTCTTTTGACTCGTCCTGCGCTTCTTGCGGATAATTTCCTTCCTCAATGGCCTGAACAGTTTTTAGCACGAGCTTTCCGCCGAGCTCCATTAATCTTTCATAAACCGAGCCTGCATCGTCTTCCGGAGAAATCGGATCTTTTTCCTGAAAAATTATTTTTCCTGTATCAATTTCTTTTTCAATGAAGAAAGTTGTGACCCCTGATTCTGTCTCACCGTTGATCACCGCCCAGTTAATCGGCGCTGCACCCCGGTATTGAGGCAATAGTGAACCATGCAAATTGAATGTGCCATATTTCGGCATACTCCAGACAATTTCCGGCAACATTCTAAATGCAACTACCACTTGCAAATCTGCATTTAAAGCTTTTAATTGAGCAATAAACTCAGGATTTTTGAGTTTTTCTGGTTGAAGAACCGGGATTCCCTGTTCTTCTGCATATATTTTTACAGGGGAAGACATTTGCTTTTGACCACGTCCGGCAGGTTTATCTGGCACGGTAATTACGGCAATTACATTAGAATTGCTCTCTACCAGACTTCTTAAACTTGGAACAGCAAATTCTGGTGTTCCCATGAAAATGATTCGTAACTTTTCAGGCATGGATTGTGTTGTCTTTTGACTATTTGGCTTGTAACCATTTACAAATATTGCTATTTTTGTCGTTCATATTTAAAACAATGGAAAAGATAAAAAGATATCGCTGTCGAAAAACTCAGGTTTTCTAGTCTTCTACTACGGGTTGAAACGAACTCTTGTAGAACGGTCCTGGAACCGTTCTTTTTTTTTTGCCCAGGCACCAATTTTTATAATCGAAAATATTTAAACATAACTAAGCAATGGCTAAAATTTCATACTATACCGAGGAAGGATTAAATAAGCTGAAACAAGAATTGAATGACATGAAAACCAAAGGCCGTACTGCCATTGCTGCACAAATTGCAGAGGCTCGGGACAAAGGTGATCTAAGTGAAAATGCTGAATATGACGCTGCAAAAGATGCGCAGGGAATGCATGAAATGAAGATTGCCAAGTTGGAGGAAATCATGTCTACGGCTCGTGTTATCGATGAATCATCAATCGATAATTCTCAGGTAGCTATCCTCTCCAAAGTCAGGATCAAAAACCGTAAAAACGGTATGGAAGTGACATATACACTCGTTTCAGAAGAAGAAGCGGATTTGAAAACAGGGAAAATTTCTATTGGCTCACCGATAGGAAAAGGGCTGTTGGGTAAGAAATTAGGTGAAACTGCGGAAATTAAAGTACCGGCAGGAATGATGGAATTCGAGGTTTTGGATATCAGCCGGTTTAGCGAATAGGTTTTGTAATAGCTGAGCTTATTCCTGAAAAAATGAATCAGCTTCGATAAGAAAATGTTGAATTGCTGTATGATTTTTCATATCGCATTTCAACATTTTTTGTTTAACATTGGGTTGGTTTAAGACAAGCGCAAATGAAATTCAAGGGATATTTGATGACATTTTCATTCCTGTGGGTGGAAGGTATGGCGATTTTTCCTTTTGTTTTTTCCAAAACGAAATCACCTGGGAAAGTTCTTATTCACCACGAAATGATTCATTTGCGTCAGCAGCTGGAACTTGGCTTGTTACCTTTTTATATCTGGTATTTTATCGAATACCTGATCCGGCTGCTCCAATATAGGAAACATCACCAGGCTTATTTAAATATTTCTTTTGAGCGAGAAGCTTATGCAAATGAGCGTGATTTTGAATATCTTGAGAATCGAAAATTCTGGGGGTTTCTAAAATATTTATGACAACAAAATTTCCAGTGACAGAGTAATTACACAATTCAATTAAAAAAGTATGACCGAAGAAAGTAAATCGTTTTTATACAAGTATTTAAACAACGCTTCCCCGACAGGTTTTGAAGTATCAGGACAGAAGATCTGGCTGGACTATATCAAACCATATATCGACGAAGAAATTATTGATGTTTATGGAACAGCCGTCGGTGTGATCGGCGGCGGTCAGGATTACAAAGTAGTTATTGAAGCACATTCAGACGAAATTTCTTGGTTTGTAAATTACATTACGGACGACGGATTTATTCACGTTCGTCGCAACGGAGGTTCTGATGCGGCCATTGCTCCGTCCATGCGCGTCAATTTACATACTGCAAAAGGTATCGTAAAAGGCGTTTTTGGCTGGCCTGCCATTCACGTTCGTGAAACCTCAAAGGACCAGGTTCCAAAAGTTCATGACCTTTTTATCGACGTTGGTGCTGCCAAAAAAGAGGAAGTTCTTGAAATGGGAATTCACGTAGGTACAGTGGCTACGTTTGTTGACGGACTGGACGAGTTGAACGAAAAATTCTACGTTGGACGGGCATTGGATAACCGGATGGGCGGTTTTATGATTGCGGAGGTTGCCAGAATGCTGCATGAGAATAATGTTAATCTGCCATTTACGCTCTACATCGTAAACGCTGTTCAAGAAGAAATTGGTTTGCGCGGAGCAGAAATGATTTCCCGTAGATTGAAGCCGGATCTCGCAATTTGTACAGATGTCACGCACGATACGCAGTCGCCGATGTATAACAAAAAAGAGCAGGGAGATTTAAAATGTGGAAACGGGCCTGTGATATGTTACGGGCCGGCAGTGCAAAACAATGTACGTGATTTGTTGATCAATGTCGCGGAGGAGAAAAGTATACCTTTCCAGCGTCAGGCCGTAAGCCGCTCAACTGGGACAGATACGGATGCTTTCGCTTATTCCACAGAAGGAATTGCCTCTGCACTGATTTCTCTGCCTTTGAAATACATGCATACAACGGTTGAAATGGTACATAAAGATGATGTTCAAAACGTGATTCAGCTGATGTACGACGTACTTCTTTCTCTGAAAGGAAATGAAGATTTCAGGTATATAAAGTAGAAACGAGGGACTGACAGGGGCATGGAGACGTCTTATCCATGCCCTTTCATTTGCCCTGCAAACAAAAAAACACTTCATCAAATGGATAACAGGGCGAGAGGCAGAGGAGCGGGAATTAATACAGACAACAAATTTCGAAAGCAGGAAATTGAATATACTTCCGAAGATTGGATGCAATGGGAAGAGCCGGCAACCAATCCTAAAACGCTTTTTATTGAAGAAATTTCTAAATCAATTCTGAGCAAATCTGATAGTCCGGATCTGCGGCACTTCAATTCGATAAATCCTTATCGCGGATGTGAACATGGCTGCATTTACTGTTATGCCAGAAATTCTCATGAGTATTGGGGTTTTTCGGCTGGGCTTGATTTTGAGACAAAAATTGTTGTCAAGAAAAATGCGCCGCAACTTCTCGAAAAACTCTTAAATTCAAAAAGCTGGGAACCACAGACTATTTTCTTTTCAGGAAACACGGATTGTTATCAGCCCGCAGAAAAGATATATCAGTTGACGAGGCAAATGCTGGAAATTTGTCTCAAATACAGAAATCCGGTCAGTGTTCTTACCAAAAATGCACTTATACTGCGCGATCTTGATATCCTTGAAAAACTGGCAAAGCTTAATCTCGTTCATGGCGCAGTGTCAATTACTTCGTTAAATGAAGATTTACGAGGGAAATTAGAACCAAGAACGGTTACGGGAATGCGGCGTTTACAGGTTATAAAAACACTGCACGAGGCTGGCGTAGAAATGGGCGTGATGACCGCGCCTATCATCCCGGGATTGAATGATCATGAAATTCCTTCCATTATTCAGGCGGCAGCAGAAGCGGGGGCAATTTGGGCTGGTTATACGGTTGTCAGGCTCAACGGGGCGATCGGGGAAATATTTAATGAGTGGGTCAACCATCATTTCCCTGACAAGGCGTCGAAGGTTTTAAGCCAGATCAAAGAATGTCACGGCGGGCAGGTAAACGATTCCCGTTTTGGGCTTCGCATGAGTGGTGAAGGTAAATATGCCGAGCATATCAAACAGCTTCACGCACTTGCATGTAGGAAGTATTTTGGTGATAAGGAACGCACAGAATTGGATACATCACTATTTATAAAAGGGGGACAAATGAAATTATTCTAAACAGGATAATTATTTGCCGGACCATCACAATTTCTAAACCTATTAATTCATGAAAAAAACAATTCTTGCTCTGAGCTTTTTTGCCTGCGTTGGTTTAATTACCAATAGTTGTGCAAGCTCTTCAGGAAATAAAAGTCCCTTTTTGGCGACTTCTGATTCGTTAGAAAACAATACTTACCCTGTTGCCAAAACAGTGATTACAGGCGCCGACCAGACTGCTGAATACTTGAAGTATCTGAAAGGTAAGAGGGTCGCAATGGTTGTTAATCAGACATCGATTATTGGGAAAACGCCCAGCGTTGACAGTTTATTGGCTTTGGGAGTGAACATTGTAAAAATATTTGGTCCTGAACATGGTTTCCGCGGAAACGCCAGCAACGGAGCAAAAGTGAGCGACGAAAAAGATCCTAAAACCGGAATTTCTGTCATATCGCTTTATGGAAAATTGAAAAAACCAAGCAAGGAACATTTGGCTGATGTCGATCTGGTAATATTTGATATTCAGGATGTTGGATGTCGTTTTTACACCTATATCAATACGTTGGACCATGTGATGGAATCATGCGCAGAAAATAACAAAGAGCTGATGATTCTTGATCGCCCCAATCCGAATGGTTATGTCATTGACGGTCCGATTCTGGAAGATCATCTTTATTCAGGTATCGGTATGCACAAGATTCCGATTACCCACGGCATGACAATGGGTGAGTTTGCGCAGATGTTGAATGGAGAAAAATGGCTGCCGGGACAGTTGCAATGTAAGCTGAAAATCATCAAAGTGGCTAACTATACACATGATACGCCTTATGAATTACCGGTTTTTCCTTCACCGAACCTGAATAGCCAGCAATCGATTTTGTTATATCCAAGTATTTGCCCTTTTGAAGGAACCATAGTTAGTCAGGGCAGAGGTACTTATATGCCTTTTACGGTTTTGGGTGCTCCATTGTTAAAAGGGAAATACGAGTTTTCATTCATGCCAAAAAGTATCCAGGGTATGAGCGAAACGCCGCTGCATCAAAACCAGGATTGTTATGGCCTGGATTTGCGTAAATATGACGTTTCGTCTTTAAGAAAAAGCAAGCAGATTAATTTAAAATGGCTTATCGAAATGTATAACGCCTATCCGGATAAAGCGCGATTCTTCGATATGTCGCAAAGCAAACAAATGGGAAATTTTGATAAACTGGCTGGAACTGAGAATTTAAAGAAACAGATTATTGCAGGAGTTTCTGAGGAGGAAATCAGGAAAAGCTGGGAGCCAGGTTTGACTGACTACAAAAACATGCGCAAGAAATATCTTTTATATCAGTAAAAAAGCTGATTTATCTTGAAAAACGAAACACCCCTGAGGCACTGTCCCAGGGGTGTTTAACTTTTACTCAACGAGATAAAATATATTACTTACACAATTTCAACCGAAAATTAATTTCTTTTTTAGCATATACGTTTAAGGCGGATTGATTAGATCGATCCGCCTTAAAAAATATTAAAAAGATTTTTGATTCTAATTTATTTGCTGATTATCAGCTTTATATAAATTCAGGTCGTTCGAATTCGTTTTGGCAGATTTTAAAATTTTGCAGTCAGCACTTTGGGATCGCAGCCCACCGCAGCATTATTTACAAAGCCCACACTGACATTTGTAATTTTTGTGGACTTACCTGGCGGTAAATCCTTTTTAATTGTAATTGTCTTGGTCGTCAGCGCTTCCTGAATATCGGAAAGATACTTAAATTCTACGTCCACACTTTTTGCAGCGCGATTTGTTTTATTTTCAATCTCCATGTTATGGATCGCAATTCCACCCACAAGATGCCATTCGTTTTCAATAATTTTAAATTCTTCCTGGAACTTGGTTTTCTCTATTACCTGAGCCAGTTTTGCCGAATCTTTTTCATCTAATACCGTTGTGACGGAACTAACCTCTTTGTCTTTTTTTAAAAAATCAAGCTGATTGTAATAGTAGAGGATATAAATAAATACCAGGACAGGAACAATTGCACTAATCCATTTAAGCCACTCGATTGCTATCTTCTTGAACTTCGAATTTTTACGTTTTCTTGACGGCATTTGTTTTCAATTACGTTGAGAATTGCAAATAAAAGCATCCTTCGTAGTAAGAATACTATAAATCCAGAAAATTTACGCAAAAATTTTTGCAGAGCTATTTTTATTCAGCAAGGAAGCTCTCGCTGAGGGTTACCAGAATTGAAATAAATAATTTCTAGTCTGGCAAGTATCGGAAAATTCGACGAGGATAAGCGACTCAAATTATCAACATGCTAAGCCTACCACCACACATATTCCATGAGGTTATATAGTATGATAAGCAGCAACAATAATCCAAATAAAGAAACAGCAAATCCTTTTTTTTCATCGAACACAGACTGATTTTTCTGTGACTCCTTCATGGTAAACAAAATTGTAGAGGTAATGCTCCAAAGCTATTTTTTCAGAGACTTTTGACTGGTAATCAAAACTAATAATTCGCCGCTACGATTCAGGAAATGTGTGTATCAATGTTGTCTAATGGTGACACAAGGTTAGGTTTTTCTACACAAGGTTACAAACCGTTAACTAAATTAACACAAACAATCTCACGTTGTTGAATAACTTCTAATCTATTGTTATGATGGTGATAGAATTTGGTGTAGTGATATTTCATTTATATCACTACTTAACCTTAATCTGCAAATTCCCTATCCTCTTCACGGCTTCGAATTTTTTCTGGCAGTATCAGGATAGACAACTCCACCGGTCGTTATTGTTCTTTTTCTTTTGCGGACGTAACTTGCCGTAGTATCAATACCAGGTCTTCCCGTACTGCTTCTGCTGCCATCCACAGATCCATTAGAATTCACATTTCCGTTGTCGTTCAAAACCGGAGCATTTTCCTTAACTACGGGATCTTTTTGCAGATCAACACGTTTGGAAGTGTCCATGACCGTAGTTCTTTTTGAGGTTTTCTTTTTGTAAGAATCGCTGGTCTGAGCAAAGGTTATCATTGGCGCGATTATCAATGCGACGGTAAATATCAATCGGGACTTTCTCATAGTTTGCTCGTTTTTGAAATGCAGGACAAGATGAATTCATTGTAGATGTAAATCACTAAAAATATTATTCCATGATTGTTAAAGCAGAGTCGAGAAGTATGTCAAATAATTCAGTAGCCGAATTCTCAACTTCGGCGAAATAAATTTAAACTTCGGTAAGGTCGGATTGTTCTCTGTCGGCGTAATCTTCAAATTTGATCATAATCTAAACAGAAGATCAGAATGAAAACGCTGCTCGTTTCACTAACGCTACTTTTTGTATGTTGCTCCGTTTTTGGTCAAACTACCATATCCGGGAAAATTTCTGATCAAAAAGGCACTGGTATTCCGGGTGCAAATGTTTTTATAAAAGGGACTTATGACGGGGTATCTTCGGATGAAAACGGAAAATTTAATTTTGAAACTGCCGCTGCCAATAAGCAAATAATAACCGTTCAGGCGTTAGGTTTTAAGACGCAGGAAATAGAAATTATTTGCTCGGGCAAGCCGTTAAGTATTCAAATTTCTCTTACTGAAAGTATAGACTTACTTACTGCGGTAACAATCAGTGCAGGCGCCATGGAGGCCAGCGATGTGAAGAAATCTGTGGTTTTAAAGCCAATTGATATTGTTACAACATCAGGAGCGATGGGTGACATCACGGCTGCATTACTTACCCTTCCTGGAACTTCCACAGTTGGAAATGACGGCAGGTTGTTTGTAAGAGGCGGCGACGCTTCCGAAACTTCCATTTTCATTGATGGGCTCCAAGTCGGAAATGCCTATGGCAGCACTGCCGCAAATGTTCCCACTCGGAATCGTTTTAGTCCCAATTTATTCAAGGGTTCCTTTTTTAGTACAGGCGGTTATTCCGTAGAATATGGGCAGGCACTTTCTTCGGCGCTTGCTTTAAATACATTGGATATGCCCCTGAGAAGTCAGGGTGATCTCAGTATTATGTCTTTGGGTGGAGGTTATACACAAACTTTTGTCGGAAAGGAAAATGCTGTTACTGCATCAGCAAATTACTACAATCTTGCACCATACCAATCTCTCATCAGTCAGAAATTTGATTGGGAAAAAAGCCCCGCCAGTTGGGATACAGAGATTGCCATGAAACAAAAATGGGGGAAATCGGGATTTATTAAGGCGTATGCGCACACCGAGGGAAGCTCAATGACGATTTGGCAACCGGTTCCAGGTGAGCCAGGCAGGGGAGATCGAGTTCGGATCAACAATCGATATTCTTACGGAAACCTTTCATTTCGCCAGACTGGAAAAAATGATTGGTCTTTTTACGGGGGGCTGGCATATTCCCATAACCGGGATCTGATCAATTTAAACTATGAGCCAATTCGCCAGATTAACCAGGTGGGACATGCGAAAGTAGTTGCGACAAAAGATTTTAACCCACAGTTTTCACTAAAAAATGGCGTTGAATGGTATCTGAAATCTTTTTCAGAAGAACGGATTGATGACAAGCTAAAACGTGGTTTGCATGATCATCAGCTCAATCATTTTCTCGAAACAGATTATTATTTCAGCAACAGGCTGGTTTTCAGAGGAGGTTTACGCAGCGGATTCAGCACCGTTGCAAAACATTACTGGCTTGATCCTCGCGCATCTCTTGCATATAAGCTTAATAATCAGGGGCAGTTTTCCATTGCCGCCGGTAAGTTCCACCAGCTTCCGGATGAAAAATTGAGAGTGTTGCAAAACGATTTGCAGAATGCAGAAGCAAGTCATTACATAGTTAATTACTTCATTGTCAACAATAACAGGACTTTACGTGCGGAGGCTTTTTATAAAACCTACGAAAATCTGGCTACTTACAGCGGCACTGATCAGGCTCCTGTCAGAATCGCGCAGACTGGTTCCGGTTATGCCAGAGGCGCGGATGTCTTTTACCGGGACAAAAAAACAGTCAGGAATACAGACTTTTGGGTGACTTACAGTTTTGTTGACAGTAAGCGAAAATATTCTGTTTACGAATCGAAAGTGCAGCCATCTTTCGCCCCAAAACACAACGGATCTGTTGTTTTAAAACATTTCGTAAGTCGCCTGAAATCACAGCTTGGAACTTCCTGGTCGTGGAACAGTGGCTACACTTTCAACGATCCCAATCTTCCAGGTGAAATGCAAAGCAAAACAAAGGCGTATAGCGATTTGAGTATCAGCTGGAGTTATTTGCCGAAGCCAAATATGATCCTGCATCTGGCTTGTTCCAACGTGCTGGGAAGAAACAATGTGTTTGGCTACAAATATGCCAGCCAGCCCGATGAAACAGGCTTTTTTGAGAGAACTCAGATAGGACAGGGAGCAACGAGAATGATCTTCGCCGGACTTTTTATTACACTTTCAAAGGATAAAACTGCAAATCAGCTGAATAATCTTTAATGTCAATTTTTTCTTTTTATTAATCTTAATTTCCAGAAATCATGAAAAAATCACTGTTAACAATCATCTTAATCTTTGCCGTTATGGTGTCTGTTTTTGCGCAGGAAACTTCTTACCAAAACGTTATGAAAACTGAAATTGCTAAACTGGATCATGCAGATTCGCTCAATAGATTCCAGCAATCTGCTAATGCATTTTCAAGAATCAGTCAGCTGAATCCGAAGGAATGGCAGCCGTATTACTATGGCGCTCTGGCATACATTTACCAGGGACTAGATGGTGCTTCGTCATTGGAGAAACGCGACGAAGCGTTGGCTAAGGCGGAAGAATTGATCAAAAAAGCCGAGGTAATTTCTCCGGACAACGCTGAGATTATCGCTTTGGAAGGCTTTAAAGTAATGGCAGAAGTAAGTGCGGATCCGGCAAGCAGAGGGCAAACTTTATCGGGAAAGGTAATGCACAATTTCAGTAAAGCCCTGAAAATTGATCCAAAAAATCCGAGAGCGGCTGTATTAATGGCGCAAATGGAGTTTGGTATGGCGAGATTTTTCAATTCCGGAACAGAGAAAGCCTGCGATCTGGTCAAACTAAGTCAGCGTTCTTTTGAAGCTCAAAATGAAGAAACATTAAAAGCTGCCTTGCTGCCAACCTGGGGAAAAAATCTTGCCGATAAATTGTCAAAAGTATGTCAGTGATTCCGGTGAACGTATGATTGATTGGAATTAATCTCTAAAATTACATACTTTAAAAAACAGACGAACAGTATGTCACCTTCTACAAAAGGCTCTAAAAAATTCTGGAATTTTTCTCCTTCCTTTTTCGGAGTGAATATAATTATTGCCGCCGCAATTACTTTCAGTTTCTGTCCGTCTTGTCTTTTGAGTAAGGAAGGTTTGATTCGTTCGATCGATAATTTTGCCAGCTCTTTTTTAGTATCATGCGTTTTAAGTTATGGTGGTTTTCTATTCGAATACTACTTCGACCGAAAAATGCCCTGGATAAAGTATCCCGTTCAGAGATTAATTCTGGAGACTTCCGGATACTTGTTATATGTTTTTATTGCCAGTATCATTTTGTCTTTTCTCTTCGGAACCTTTGTATATGATTCAATTGATCTGAAAAATATTCCCTGGGACGAGCTTATTTCCGACACCATCATACCCTTGAAAATCTCGATTGTAATTTCGGTCATACTTATCAGTCGTTCATTTTTGCTGGAATGGCGGAAGTCGGCGATTGAAGCTGAACAATTGAAAACGCAACAATATGCCCAGCAATATCAAACGTTGAAGGACCAGTTGAATCCACATTTTCTATTTAATTCCCTAAATGTTCTGAGTAATCTGGTATATGAAAATCCGGATACGGCTGTTAAATTTATTCGTCAGCTTTCTAAAATTTATCGATATGTTTTAGAAGTTCAGCAAGAAAAACTAGTCGAACTTTCCGGTGAACTGGAATTTGCTGAAAACTTTCTTTCGCTTCAAAAAATACGTTTTGAAGAAGGCTTGTTATATCGGATCAATCTCGGCGAACAATTAGACTTTTTCCTGCCGCCGCTTTCTTTACAAATGCTTTTAGAAAACGCGATAAAACATAATATCGCCTCGCAGGCAAATCCACTGATTATCGACATATTAATGGAAGAAAATAAATTGGTCGTGAAAAATAATCTGCAATTGAAAAGCAGTTTATCGGAAGAGTCAACGGGAATTGGCCTCTCGAATATTCGCAAAAGATATGAATTGATGAGTAGTAAGCCAATTGAAATAGAAGAATCGCTCACTTCATTTGTGGTAAGATTACCTTTGTTAACTGCAAAGGAATTATAAAAACTGATTTTCAAATGACAAAAATACTGATCATCGAAGACGAAAATCTTGCGGCGAAACGGCTGGTAAAATTGGTAGAAGAAATATTACCAGAATGTGAAATTTTTGGAAATCTTGATACGATCACTTCCGCTGTTGAGTGGCTTAAAAATAATGTTCAGCCAGACCTGATTTTTCTGGATATTCAACTGGCCGACGGGATAAGTTTTGAGATTTTTGAACATGTCAAGGTTACGTCTCCAATCATTTTCTGCACTGCATACGATCAATACGCGATCAAAGCCTTTAAGCTCAACAGCATAGATTATTTATTAAAACCTGTTGATCCTGAGGAATTAAAAAATGCCTTGCATAAATTTCAATCCGGGAGAAAAGCACCCGAGATAACCCTTGATCAAATTAAAACTTTGCTTCAACCTGTTCAGAAAGTATATAAAAACCGTTTTCTTGTAAAAATCGGTGAGCGAATCCAAACCATTGCGATCGAAGAAATTTGCTACTTTTATAGCGAAGACAAGGTCACTTTTTTGATGACAACACAAGGGAAAAAGTTTATTGTCGACTATACGCTGGACGAAGTTGAGACGATGCTGAACCCGGAAAGTTTTTTTAGGTTAAACAGAAAATACATCAGCGCTGTCGACGCGATCAAGGGAGTTTTTACTTACTCAAACAGCCGGCTGAAAATTCAGCTGGATCAGTGTGCTGATCATGATATTCTGATAAGCCGCGAAAAAATGCAGTCTTTCAAAAATTGGTTGGGACAATGACCTTTTTACTGAGGCGAGTATCTGACAATATCAATGCCAATTCCGTTTGGATCTTCAATGGCAAAATGGCGGTCTCCCCACGGCTCATCGCGCAAATCGATCTTTATTTCAATACCCTTCTTTTTAATGTCCGCATAAATCTTGTCCACTTCTTCAACCTCGATCGTGAGATACATGCCTTGACCCTGAAATGGTTTATGGAAAAAATCCTGTTGCGAAGGATGATTTGGAAGTAGAAAACTGATCTCCGAATTGCGATCTGGTGTGTGTAGAAGGAGGTAAAATTCATTTTCAAAGGTTATTCCGAAATTTAAGATCTCTGTATAAAAAGTCTTGCTTTCTTTGAGTTTTTGTGTGATAACACCAGCGTTCAGTTTCATCTTTTTTTGATTTTTAGTGATAGAATTTGTTTGGGAATATGCATTTGCGTAGAAACAAAGGCATAGAGCAGCAGCGAGTATCTGTTTCATTTTATTTGAATTAATAAAACAAAGTTCGCACTTCCAACACGTTGAACATTGTAAAAATCGGACAAGTTATTTCAGGAATGCCTGGCTGGGCGTGATTCCGTAAAAAGTTTTGAAGTCTTTGATAAAATGTGCCTGATCAAAATAACCCATGTCAAAAAAGAGCTTTTCCTGACGTATGGACTGCGCTGTTGGACGGGAATTTAAAAGGCTTTGGAAACGGACAATTTTACTGAATGTTTTGGCAGAGTCGCCGATGTAGAATTCAAAAAGTCGCCGGAGCTGGCGCGGACTCAAACCGGTGTCCAGATCTTTTTCAATGGTTATCGAACCGGAATTTTTAATGATCAAATTAATTGCCCGAAAAAGTCTGTGATCCGCAATTAATTGGCTCTGCGTTTGGATTTTAAGAAAATGCTGATCAAGCTGGTTTTTGATATCCAGTGCATTATTTACAGAATAAAATTTTTGCCGGATGAAAAGGGAGGTGCCGGGTACAATAAGATCTAAATTTTCGAAACGGTCGCTTATTTCCGATGCGTCAATTTTAAATAATTGTGGAAATGCGGCTGGTAAAAAGCGTATCCCAAAATAATTAAATGAGTTTCCAAGCGGAAATTCAGTGAATTTTTTTGAGAATCCCATTACGAAACTCTCCTGTGGGTTATTTAGCTCAAAGAAAATGTCAATGCATCCGTCCGCAACAACCCTGTAATTAAACGGCTCCGAAAGTGCTTGGGTACTTTTTAGATGCCAGTAACAATAAATAAAATTTTGCAATCCGGCTGCCGGTAGAAATTCCTGATACGTGATATTGTCAGCCGATTTTGCAATGGACGGCTGCAAAGGTGTATAAAGATTTCGGATCGATGTCTCGGTTTTCATGATTTCAATTTATGATAAAATGACTGAATTACAATTTTGTTGCGATGATAATGTGTTCATTTTAACCTCTATATACTGAAAATATACATTGACATTGATGATAACTTTTATGTAGATTGCGAAGTAACATCTGAGATCGATAACCTACAATGGTATAGTTATTGGGTCAATTTACATTTTGCATAAATTAAACTTTTTTCACCATGCGTCAGGATTTTCTGGATATAAAAAGATCACTCAATTTAAAAGATAAGTGCCTCGATTTTTACAGTTTGAAAGCGTTGGAGCAGAAGGGAACAAATGTTTCGGCTTTGCCTTTTTGCATACGCGTTTTGCTTGAAAATGTTTTAAGAAATTTCGACGGCAAAGTAATTACTAGGGAACATGTGGAAACGCTGATGAATTGGACACCGGAGCCCAATGATAAAGAGGTTCCGTTTATGCCTGCCAGAGTGTTGATGCAGGATTTTACAGGCGTTCCGGCTATTGTCGACATTGCGTCATTAAGAGCAGAAATGGAAAGGCAGGGAAAGGATTCGTCGAGAATTAATCCGCTGATTCCGGTCGATCTGGTGATTGACCATTCGGTTCAGGTCGATTATTTTGGAAATAAAGATGCTTATGAGAAGAATGTTGAAAAAGAATATGAGCGAAACAGCGAACGTTACCGGTTTTTAAAATGGGCGCAAAAAGCGTTTGATAATTTTTCAGTAGTGCCTCCGGGAATGGGAATTTGCCATCAGGTAAATCTTGAATATCTCTCGCAATGTGTGGTTGAGCGGGACGGTCTGGCTTTTCCGGATTCGCTCGTCGGAACGGATTCACACACGCCTATGGTGAACGGACTTGGCATTGTGGCCTATGGTGTCGGTGGTATCGAGGCGGAAGCGGCGATGCTTGGACAACCCCAGTTTTTTGCCGTTCCGGAAGTGATAGGTTTGAAATTGTCCGGCAAACTACCAGTTGGAACAACTGCTACGGATATGGTTTTGACCATAACCGAACTGCTAAGAAGAACGAAAGTGGTTGGTAAATTCGTCGAGGTTTTTGGAGATGGATTAAGCTCCTTATCGGTTCCTGATCGGGCAACGATTGGAAATATGTCACCGGAATTTGGCTGTACAATCACATTTTTCCCAATTGATGAAAAGACGATCCAGTACCTGGAAAAAAGCAATCGTCCGAAGGAAGTGATTGAGTTAACAGAATTATATGCGAAGGAAAATTTGCTTTGGCGGGAAAATGAAGACGCCATAAATTACAGTCAGGTTGTCGAACTTGATCTGAATTCAATTGTTCCTACGATTTCCGGACCAAGCAGGCCGCAGGATAAGATATTGCTTTCTCAGGCAAAAGATGTGATTACTGATATTTTAGAACAAAAATATTCAAGAAAATATATTCGCTTCGAAGACAGGCCATTAAGTACCTGGGCAGACGAAGGAGGGAACGTTGAGCCAGCTCAGGTCTTGGAAAATGATCAATCGGAAATGCGTTTTGCGGAGGTGGGTTATAATGGAGAAAGATTTTACCTTAATGATGGTCATGTTGTCGTAGCTGCAATTACCAGTTGTACCAATACATCCAATCCCGATGTGATGATCGGCGCTGGTTTACTTGCTAAAAAGGCATTGGCGCGAGGCCTCAATGTGAAGCCCTGGGTTAAAACGAGTCTGGCGCCGGGTTCCAAAGTAGTTACCGATTATCTCAAAGAATCTGGATTGCTGGAAAGTCTGGAAGAGATGAAATTCAATGTTGTTGGTTATGGCTGCACATCCTGCATCGGCAATTCCGGGCCATTGCCGGATCCGATATCCAATGCCATTGTAGACAAAGATCTGATCGTGGCGGCGGCACTTTCCGGCAACAGAAATTTTGAAGCGCGGATACATCCGCAGATAAAAATGAATTTCCTGATGTCGCCATTACTGGTAATCGCTTATGCAATAACCGGCAGGATGGATATAGATATGGAGGAAGAACCTCTTGGATTTGACCAAAGCGGCGAGCCGGTATACTTAAAAGATGTCTGGCCGTCGCAGGAAGAAATTGCTGAGGTTGTTGACCATGTTGTCAAAAGGGAATTTTATCAGAAAAGTTACAGTGAAATTTTTGATGGAAATGATCTTTGGAAAAATTTGTCAGTACCTCAGGATAAGGCATATCAATGGGATCCGGAGTCGACTTATGTTAAGGAAGCTCCGTTTTTTGTAAATATTTCTGCTGAACCGGATATTATTCAACCCATTGCCGATGCCCGCGTACTGCTTATGCTGGGCGATTCTGTAACAACGGACCATATTTCCCCGGCAGGATCATTCAGTAAAATTTCTCCCGCCGGCAAGTATCTGCTTAGCCGCGATATTCCCTATGAAGCGTTTAATTCTTATGGATCGAGAAGAGGGAATGATGAAGTGATGGTGCGTGGTACATTTGCCAATGTCAGAATAAAAAATAAACTGGCTTCGAAGGAAGGCGGATTTACTACCTATTTCCCGACTGGTGAGGAAACGACTGTTTATGACGCTTCTCTTGAATATAAAGCCAACGGAACGCCACTGATTGTCATTGCGGGTAAGGAATACGGGAGCGGTTCATCCCGCGACTGGGCTGCGAAAGGGACGTATTTGCTTGGTATAAAAGCCGTTATCGCAGAAAGTTTTGAACGCATCCACAGAAGTAACCTCGTTGGAATGGGCGTTGTTCCTCTCCAATTTTTTGATGGAGAAACCGCACAGACTATCGGTCTGGATGGCACTGAAAAATTTACGATCAAAGGTTTTAATGATTCCATAAAACCAAATCAGCATCTGGTTGTTTCTGCGGTGGATAAGGGTGGAAACTACAAAACTTTCAGTGTTCGATGCAGGCTGGAAAGCAGAATGGAAATTGACTATTACCGCAACGGAGGTATTCTTCAATATATGCTGAGGCAATTCATAAAAAGTGAAGAATGAGAACGCCCTGAACGTGCGTATATAGCTAGTAGTTTATATTTAAGAATAAGTGACTGGCGTAAATTGCCATCCAGTCAGTCTCAAAAAATCCGGAAGATGAAATTATTATTATGCGTAATAGTTTCATCTTCATTTTTTTAGTTGCCATATTTACGGGCCTCATTTTATACGAAAATTGAAAATGAAAGATTTAGATAATGAAAAGAAACTGGCGGCAAAAGAAGCTGTCAAATATCTTAAAGATAATCAGATTGTTGGCTTAGGATCAGGTTCTTCCGCGACATTCGCTATATTTGAAATAGGGGAGCTTGTAAAAAATGGGTTGAAAATTACGGGCGTTTCGACATCATCAAAATCAGAAGAACTGGCTAATTCGCTTGGTATTCCAACAGTTGATATTTCCTCAGTAAGTTATATTGACGTAACGATTGACGGTGCCGATGAATTTACTTACGATCTTTATTTGATTAAAGGCGGTGGCGCTGCGCTGCTGAAAGAGAAGGTTGTAGCTTCTCTAACGAAAGAGGAAATCATTATAGCGGATTCATCGAAAAAAGTTGAGCTTCTTGGAAAATTTACAATTCCGGTTGAGGTAATCAGGTATGCCGCGAAATATGTGATGAGCCAAATCATTCTGCTTGGAGGAAAAGGAGAAGTCCGGCTTGTTGAAGGAGAAGCGCTTCTGACGGAAGAAGGAAATTATATTATTGATGCAGATTTCGGATTGATCGCTGATCCTGCTTATCTGGCCACGAAGCTTAGTGAAATTGCTGGCGTTGTCGAACATGGACTATTTATAAACCTGGCTTCCAGAGTGATTATGGGAAATAATGACTCGACTGTAACTTTTTCAAAATCTGAGATCTGAAGAAGAACGGGAACATTTAAGGTTTTTCCGGCTTAAATTCTTAATTAAATTTATGTTAAGAAAGTAAAAAAAATAGAAACATTACTTAATCTGAAAACTGATGGGCAGCAATAATATTGACCGAACTTTGCGAAAAAAAGTATAGTAAATCAAAGGACACAGGAATTCAGGTTATGGCAACAGTAAATTTTACCTATTCCGACGAACAACTTCTTTCGCTCATTCAGGAGAATAACGATGAGTCAGCATTCACTATGCTGTATGATCGTTATTTTCGTATTTTATTTAATTATACATACAGCAAAGTCAACGATCAGTTTGCAGCTCAGGAAATTGTCCAGGAATTATTTGTCAGTATCTGGCAGCAAAGCAACAGGAGCAAGGTCAATTCGGGGCGCTCTTATTTGTTTTCTTCGGTTAAAAATCTTATAATATCCTATTACAGAAAGGAATATACCCGGAAATTTCATTATGATCGCTGGCAGATCCAAAGTGAAGATTCAGTCAATCTGACCGATCAGGATATCCTCACTTCTGATCTTCAAATCCGGTACGAAGAAGGACTTCATCTGCTGCCTCCAAAATGCAAGGAAGTTTTTATTCTTAGCAGAAAGGGGAATTCCAATAAGGAAATTGCACTTCAATTATCAATATCTGAAAAAACCGTTGAGCAGCATATCACTAAGGCGCTCAGGGTTTTAAAGGAATATCTGAAAGAGCATTTCGCCTACGCGCTCATTCTCATCAGTTTTTATTAAAATATTTTTTATTATCGACTAAGGGTTGATCTGTCGGCACACGACTTAGGAATTGTAACATTCACTAAGACATGACGCCGGATAATATCTCCCCCCAACTTCTTGACAAATACCTTAACAATCAGTGCACGGACGACGAGCGCGAGCTGGTCGAAAAATGGTTTGCTTCCCTGCGCGGAGAGTCCGATTTTCTGGGTTCGTTACCGGAGAATGAACAACTTCAATTGCAGAACGACACCTTCACTAAAATTCAAAATCAGTTAAACCTGGGTAATGAGCCGGAAGTCAGGAAATTTCCGTTGAGCTGGATCACTTGGCTTGCAGCATCCGTTTTGCTGGTTTTAGGGATTTATTTTACTTATAATCTTAGTAATAAAAAAGAAGTTTCCATCGCAAAACAAATTGAGCGGAAAGGAGCTGAAAATATCATTGAATTTATAAATAGTGAACCCAGGGTTGTCAAACACCAGCTTCCTGACGGCAGTTCTGTCTGGATGCATACAAATTCTGCTATTCGATATCCGAAAGAATTTGATCTGGATAAACGCCTTGTTACATTTTCAGGAGAAGGTTTTTTTGATATTTCCAAAGATAAATCACGTCCTTTTTCCATTCAAAGCGGTGAGATGGTGATCAGGGTTTTGGGTACGAGTTTCAATGTGAAAGCGCCGTCTGAACAAAAGATTTTCCAGATTTCCGTAGTCACTGGCAGAGTTGAAGTATCAGCTCCGGATAAGGAACAAAAGCAGCAATTGGTCGTATTGACACCAAAGCAGGAAGCATTTTTCGAAACCGGATCCAAGCGGTTGGTATTTGTCGCCATGGCTCCACAGATGAAAAAGGAGATTTATGAGCCAGTTACCGTTGTTTTCAACCAAACTCCTTTAAATCAGGTTGTTGACCAACTTGAAAAACGTTTTGATATCAAAATTAAGTTAGCGAATCCTGGCTTGTCATCCTGTCGGGTCAGCGGAGATTTTGAAAAACAATCATTGCCAGGTATTATGGAAATGCTTTGTACCACCCTTGAAGCAAATTACACGATGTCCGGGAAAATAATAACGATCGACGGCTTGCCGTGCAACGAGTGATAAATAAAGAAGTTAACCACAACTAATCCATGAAAGACTGCTACCTGATCCCGCCGTGAAATAACAAAAAACCGGGAGTGTACCACCACCCCCGGCGCAAGCTTATGGCCTATGTTGAATCGTACCACCGAAACAAAAGGCTCATGTATCCAAACAGTGCTTAAACCATCAAGACAAATCAAAATTATGCAAAATTCAGTACGTAACAAGCCCATTAACTGGCAAAAAATAATGCGCATCGGATTGCTACAATGGATATTGGCCGTTTTACTCGCAAATATTAGTTATGCAAGTAAGCTTTCGGCGCAATCAATTTTAAGTAAAGACGTGACGCTTCGGATCAGTAATGTCAGGCTGAATGAAGCCCTGGAACAGATTCAGGCGAAAACAAATACGAAATTTGTATACAGCAGCCGGGTTTCTTTGAAAGAGTTTGTAACAATTGATGTAAAAAATCAGAAACTTTCCAAAGTTTTGGATCAGCTGCTTATGCCGCGTGGGATTCATTACAAGGTGATTAATGAACAAATTGTGCTTGCACGAGAACGTGCGCCGAAAGAAGAAACGGTTATTGAATCTCTTGAAAACAAGTTACAGGTTTATATGACGAATCGGGAAATCCGTATCAAAGGGACGGTGAAATCCGGAGATGATAACGGAACTTTGCCCGGCGTGAGCGTCATCGTCAAAGGCGGAGCTAGCGGGACGACAACCGATAACGACGGCGGTTTCGAACTGACGGTTCCAACAACCGAAAGTATCCTGGTTTTCAGCTTCGTCGGGTACGTATCTCAGGAAGTAACCGTTGGTGGCAGATCAGTCGTGGATGTGACGCTGGCCCCTGATACCAAAGCATTGAACGAACTTGTTGTAGTCGGTTACGGTGTACAAAAAAAGGTTAACCTGACTGGAGCCGTGAGTCAGATTCAGGCGAAAGATCTGGAAAACCGTCCGTTGAACAACATGTCTCAGATACTTCAGGGCATGATCCCAAATCTAAATATAACGTTTTCCACCGGTCGTCCGGGACAGGGCGGGAATTTGAATGTCCGTGGAGAAACCTCCATCAACGGCGGCGGGCCGCTGGTTTTAATCGATGGTATACCTGGCGATATCAACCGTATCAATCCGGGTGATGTGGAATCTGTATCTGTCTTGAAAGATGCTGCTGCATCTGCAATTTACGGAGCGCGTGGTGCTTTTGGCGTAATTCTCGTAACTACGAAAACGGCAAAAAGCGGTAAAACAAGTATTTCATACAGCAATAATTTCGGCTGGTCAACACCAACGGTGAGTACAGATTTTCTTACCAATGGTTATGATTACACGATGCTGAATGACGAAGCTTTCAAAAGAGCGACAGGAAATACCTATACGCGTTATTCTGATGAAGATTATAAAGAGTTGGAAGCGCGCCGTTATGACAAAACCGAGAATCCGGCGCGCCCTTGGACGGTGGTTAAAAATGTGAATGGTAAGGACATTTACAATTATTATGGAAGTTACAATTGGTGGGATACCATGTTCACCATGACAGAGCCATCTCAGCAGCATAATCTGAATTTGTCGGGCGGAACAGAAAAAATCAATTATTTCCTTTCCGGATCTGCTTTTTCGAAAGAGGGGATTATGAAGATTAATACGGATAAATTTAATTCCTATACCTTACGCACAAAGGTGAATGCCCAGCTGACTCCGTGGTTAAAAGTAAGCAACAACACCCAATACTTCGATTCAAAATATAAGTATCCTGGTCTGGAAGGTGGGGCAAATGAAAATTTTGTGGGCATCACGGTACATGCACTGCCTATTTACGCACCGCGAAATCCGGATGGAACGGCGACTTATAATACTTTGAAAAATAATTATTCGATTGGTGATGGGTTGTTCGCCAATCTTTTGAAAGGCGTGGCAGGCGGAGAGAAAAAAGTGCATGAGCTGACAACTATCAACTCTTTGACGATTGATTTTTCCAAAACATGGAATCTTGTTGCCAATCATTCCTATTCCTTTTACATCGCCGACGACTGGTATCGTTCTGCGGTTGCGCAATATTCTATTCAGCCTGGAATTTTGGCCACCGTTCCAAATTATAATACTGACCAGCTCAGAAAAACATTCTGGTTTGATCCGACAAATGTTGTCAATGTATTTTCTTCCTTCAACCAAAGTTTAGGTAAACATTATATCGGAGCAACCGCCGGGATCAACTACGAAACGAAAAAACATCAGCGACTTTTTGGCGCCAGAAAAAATTTGCTCTCTGAAAGCCTGAACGACCTGGACCTTGGAACAGGCGAGCAGCTGGCGACGGGAGATTCTTACCAATATGAATTGTTTGGTGCGTTCTTCCGCCTCAATTATGATTATTTGGGGAAATATCTTTTGGAGGTCAATGGCCGTTATGACGGAACTTCAAGATTTGGAGCTGGTAAAAGGTATGGTTTTTTCCCGTCGATCTCTGCGGGATGGCGCGTTAGCGAGGAGAAATTTTTCGAACCGATCCATGATGTTGTGAATAATTTAAAAATCCGCGCTTCCTATGGAACGCTCGGAAATCAGCTGCCATCCAACACAAACTCTGCCAGTTTTTATCCCTACATCTCAATTATGCCAACCGCTCAGTCGAGCTGGATTAATAATGGACAAAAGCTTTCTTATGTAAATAATCCCAATCCAATTTCGCCTAACCTAACCTGGGAAAAGGCGACTACGTCGAATATTGGTCTGGATATTGATTTGTTGAAAAACCGGTTGAATCTTGCATTTGATGGTTATATCCGTAAAACAACCGATATGCTGATTCCTGGAAAAGTTTTCCCGGCTGTTTACGGAGCCCCGGTTCCTACCCAAAATGCAGGTGATTTGCAGACAAAAGGTTTTGAGCTTTCGATCGCCTGGCACGACCAGGTGAAAGTCGGAAGAAAAGTATTGGCTTACAATGCATCATTCATCGTTTCCGATACCAAATCAAAAATTACCAAATATGACAATCCAAACAAGATTTTGTCCAGCTATTATGAAGGACAAACCATTGGAGATATGTGGGGATATTCGTTGGACGGTTATTTCAAAACAAATGAAGAGGCGCAGGCTTACACTGTTGACCAGTCGCTTGTGAACAAACAACGATTGAGCGCCCCGGGAGACTGGAGTAAATTACAGGCTGGTGATATCAAGTTTGTTGATTCTGACGGAAACGGGAAAATTGACCAGGGCGCAAATACACTTTCGGATCATGGAGATTTAAAAATCATTGGTAATAACAGGGCATGTTTCCGTTATGGACTAAATCTGGGTGCTTCCTGGAATGGCTTCGATTTGTCAACGCTGACACAAGGAATTCTTCGCAGAAACTGGTATCCGGGAAATAACGCAGATAAATTCTGGGGCCCATATTCTCGTCCGTATTATTCTTTTATACCAAAGGACTTCGAAAAAGATGTCTGGACGCCTGAAAATACTAACGCATATTTTCCGGTGCTCAGAGGATATACCGCGCTAAACGGAGGCGGCGATCTGAATGCTCCTAACGATAAATATATCCAAAACGTAGGTTACCTGCGTCTGAAAAACGTCGTGATCGGTTATACTTTCCCGGAAACACTTACAAGAAAAATTAAAATTCCGAAAGCCAGAATTTATGTAAGCGGCGAAAATTTACTGACTTACACGCCACTCAGATCGAAATACATAGATCCTGAACAATTTGATGGAGACGGGACCAATGGCAGAACCTATCCGCTATCTAAAACTTTTTCAGTCGGTCTGAATCTCAATTTCTAAATCGGGAATTAATAAGATATCATTATGAAAAAAATAATTTTAATCATTGCCGTTACCTTCGGTTTGGTAGCGTGTGACCTGGATCAGCTTCCGATGGACGCTATTTCTCCGGAAACATTTTTTAATACCGAAAATGATTTGCTGCTCTATACCAATTCTTTTTACAACGCACTTCCATCAGCAGAAGATGTGTATAATGAAGATGTTGATAATGTGGTAAAAAATAGTCTTCGCGATGAGTTACAAGGAACGCGGGTGGTCCCGACAAGCGGGGGAGGATGGAGCTGGACGACTTTGCGGAATATCAACTATTTCCTGGCCAATTCCGGAAAATGCCCTGACCCGAAAGCGGTGGCAAAATACAATGGTCTTGCCCGCTTTTTCCGCGCCTATTTTTATTTTGGAATGGTAAAACGTTACGGCGACGTTCCCTGGTATTCACAGCCAATTGAAGAAAAAGATGAGGCATCGCTGACCAAAGCGCGGGATCCGCGTGCGATGGTTATGGATTCTGTAATGGCTGATCTGGATTATGCAATTGCCAATCTTGACGCATCCCGTCAGGTAAGTACAATTACAAAATATACGGCACTTGCCTTGAAATCACGGATTGGGTTGTATGAAGGAACATTCCGGAAATATCATCCAGAATTTAAACTTTCAGGATCGGATAAATTCTTGGATGCAGCTATTTCAGCTTCCGAAGATCTGATGAAAAACAGTGGATATACCATTTACAAGGCCACACCTTCAACGGCGTATCTGAAGTTCTTTTCTTCGGATAATGCGATTGTCGATGAAGTGATTCTCGCCAGGGATTTCAGTGATGAATTGCAGGTTTATCATAACCTGAATTATTACACGATGACTGCTTCTTATGGAAAACCAGGTTTGGAAAAAAAACTTGTGAATAGTTATCTGATGGCGGATGGATCCCGGTTTACGGATGTGAAGGGTTACGAAACGATGCAATTTTTTGACGAGGTACAAAACCGTGACCCGCGTTTATCTCAAACAATCCGGACGCCGGGTTATACACGTATCGGCGAAACAGCGCAGCTTGTTCCGGAGTTCGGCGCGACAGTGACTGGTTATCAGCTTATCAAATTTGTATCAACTCCAAAGTGGGACACATTTGGCAAAGACATAACTGATATGCCAATTTTCCGGTATGCCGAAGTTTTATTGAACTATGCAGAAGCGAAAGCAGAAAAAGGAACTTTGACGCAGGATGATCTGGATAAATCGATCAAACTGATTCGCGACCGGGTTGGTATGCCGAATATCAATTTAATAGAAGCAAACAAAAATCCTGATCCTTACCAGGCGCAGCAATATTCGCAGCTTAGCGGCAGTAACGTTGGCGTAATTCTCGAAATCCGCCGCGAGAGAAGAGTGGAACTTGTGATGGAAAATTTCTTCCGTTGGGACGATATTATTCGTTGGAAAGAAGGACAACTATTGACTAAAACCTATAAAGGTATGTATTTTCCAGGCGCAGGAAGTTATGATCTGGACAGAAACGGAAAGGTCGATCTGATCATTTATGAAGGTGAAAAACCATCAGCAACCGGCGCGCAGATACTGAAACTGGGCAGTGAGATATTACTTGAAAATGGAAACAAGGGAGGTAATATTGTTGTCAATGGCCACATCAATAAAAAGTTTAACGAGGCGCGGGATTATCTGTACCCGATCGCAACACAGGAGCTTTTACTAAACCCAAATCTGGTTCAAAATCCTAACTGGTAACGTAGAAAAAGTGAATACCTGGATTTTGAAAAAAATGAAATTCAGGTGTTCACTTAAATAAATTCGATACTTGCCGCTTTTAAATTATACAGAACTGTTATTCCTAAACCCAAAAATATAATGCTTTCAGACAGACGATCATTTTTAGAAAAAATGTCTCAGATCGGGGCGCTTAGTATACTGCCGGGAGCTTCTGCTTTGGCTGCGAATACAGAAGAAAAAAATCATTTTATGGCTGGTCCGTATCTCCAGAATATGGGTTTGGAGGAGGTCACGGTCATGTGGGTAACGAGCAAAAATTGTTTCAGTTGGGTGGAATATGGAGAAGGGAATTATGCGATCAACAAAGCTTTTGCTTACAATAATGGATTAATCGAAGCGAATAACCGGATACATAAAATAACGCTACCCAATCTGAAACCGGGCGTTGGCCATAAGTACAAAATTGTTTCTACGGAAATAACAGGCTTCAAAGGCTCCAAAGTTGAATTTGGAGAAACAATAACCAGCACGATGCTCGGTTTCAAAACTCCTGCGGCTAATGAAGAAGAAGTGAAGTTTGTGGTGTTTAATGACATTCACGATCGTCCGCAAATTATTCCGCAATTGTTGTATCGGCACGGTTACACAGGAAATGTTCGTGATTATGATTTTGTAGTTTTCAACGGAGATTGTTTCGACTGGGTTACGGAAGAGCAGCAATTGATTGATCATCTGATAAAACCGACCACCTATATTTTCTCGAATGAATTTCCTTTTATTCTTACGCAGGGAAATCATGAATGCCGGGGAAGTTTCTCGCGCCATATACCAGCGTATTTTGCTTATCCTGACAATAAATTTTATTATGCTTTCTCGCGTGGCCCTGTCAGATTTGTAATTCTGGATTCTGGTGAGGATAAAAAGGACGACAGTGTTGAATATGGAGGTCTCGCCGCCTTTGACCGTTACCGGGAGATTCAGGCAAAATGGCTTGAAAAGGAAATTGCAAGTGACGAATTTAAAAAGGCAGATTTCCGGGTTGTGCTTATTCATATTTCTCCATACCATTCCGGCGACTGGCATGGTACGCTGCACTGCCAGAAAGTTTTTGGTCCGATCCTGAATAAGGCCAAAATTGATATTCAGATTTCTGGTCATACGCACCGTTACATGACACACCAACCTGATGCGACACATAATTATCCGATCGTTATTGGAGGTGGTCCTATCGAAGGCAACCGGACTTTAATTAAGGTTCGTGCTACGAAAAAGGAGCTAAATCTTAAAATGATCCGCGATGATGGTGAAGTTGTTGGGAAATTTCAACTGGCAAGAAAGACAAGAAATTAATTAAACGAGGATAAATCTGGTATTATGAAAATAGTAATTCAAATTGTGTTTTTTTGTTGGTGCGCGGCTGCTTTCGCGAAAGAGTCTGAAATGACGCCGGATCGCAAAGTCAAGACTCTGAAAGTGATGACTTATAACATCCATCATTGCAATCCACCTTCGGCGGGAGATAAAATTGACGTTGCGGCTATTGCGAAAGTGATCACAACTGAAAAACCTGATTTTGTAGCGCTGCAGGAAGTGGATGTGAACACGGAACGTTCGGGTAAAGGAATTAATCAGGCAAAAGAATTGGCCAGGCTGACTGGTATGAACTACTTCTTCTCAAAGGCAATCGATCACCAGGGTGGAGATTACGGCGTTGCTGTACTATCGCGGTTTCCTATCCTTGATTCAACAAGGTTTATTTTACCAATCGACCCGGTTATCAAAGGTGAAACCAGAACAATTGCTGCAATCACCGTGGAGATTTCAAAAGGGAAAAAGATTATTTTTGCCAGCACTCATCTGGATTTAAAAGAGCAAAACCGTTTAACTCAGGCAGAGCTTATCGTAAACCATTTTGAAAAATCGAAATTGCCGGTGATTTTGGGAGGTGATTTCAATGCACTACCGGATAGTAAAGTAATTCAGTATTTTGATAAGACTTTTACAAGAAGTTGCCAGGAATGTGCATTCACCATCCCCGTTGAAGTGCCAAACCGTACAATTGATTTTATCATGTACAAATCGAACGGACCGTTTGAAAGTTTATCAACCAGGGTTATTGATGAAAAATATGCTTCAGATCATCTTCCGGTTGTGGTTCAATTGAAAGTAAAATAAATGGACTAAGTTAAAATGAAAGGGTTGCAGGAAATTTCCTGACAACCCTTTTTATTGGTAAAGTACCAGTGTCATCTACAACATCAAAACAACTAGGTTGATTTTGGTACCGAGATCATATTGCACCAAAAGTGACAAAGTTTTTTCAGATAGGACATTGATCCATTATAATCTCTGGATTTAGTAAGAAATGCATTAGCGTTGTGTTCATAACATACTTTGATATCGTCAGAACGATCGGAACTGCTGAGTATGATGATGGGCACAGCCGGAAGGTTGTGAAACAAGAAAAAATATCGGATAGAATCAAGCAGGCCGAGGCCTTCATGGCGAGTGGGCAGGTACACATCAAAAATAATTAGTGCCGGAGGTTTTGCGAGATCAAACCATTCTTCTGTCAAAAAATTTAGAGTATCGGTTCTGGTGCAGGTTCGGATAATTTTCAGATCCTGTAAATAAATATTAAAGGCCTGATCCATTGACCTCCACTTTTCATCATCACACTCAACGACCAGTATACTCTTATTTTTAAAGTTGTCCGAAACCGGACTATCATCCCGATCGGAAAAGCTGTTCAAAAAACAAACGTTAATAGCTTCCGCCATTGTTTTGTACTCTGGTTGTGACAATGTTTTTGTAATAAAAGCACTTACACCCTCGTCATACGCTCCCCGGATCAGATGATTGTCGTTACAGGTTGATACCATAACAACAGGAATATTATGTGTTTTGGGATTGGCCTTTAAACTGGAAACAGCTTCGATTCCTCTCGTGCACTGCATACTCATGTCAAATAAAATCAGCGAAGGATTCAGTTTTTCTTCCTGTTTTTCTATAAGATTCAATAACGTTTTGCAGTCAGTAGTTTCGGTAATTCGGATGCCCGGAATGACACTTTCGAATGCTTGTCTTAAAAGAAATAGTTCGTCTTTGTCATCGTCCACAAGATAAATGGTTTTCTCTGTTTCCATGTCAGTGTCAGGTTATGTGTCGGGGTGATTTTGCATCGTAAAATTTATTTGTTCATAACTCAATAGTACGCATTGTAATTCGCATAAAGAGCGTTGCGACCCGCAATTTTCATCAAAACTTATTGAAGTGATTTATTATTAAAAAGTTAAATTTTCTTGACAGCGGTCGGATTTCAAAATAGTCGTACCCGTAACAACTTTTTTTGTGGTAATCGTCAGATTTTTTTTATAACTATCTGATTTTCAATTATTAATTTTATGGTTGAATTTCAAATTATTGTATTTCTTCTCTGATCTAAAATACCATCATACCATAGCTTTGCTGATCTCGTTCAAGCTTCGCGGCAGGCATGAAAACCTTCCAAGCCAAGGCGAAAATCTGATCGCCATTATTTTTATGCTGAAAAAATAATCAGATAATTCATACATAATTTCAGTCGCGATTCTGCATGACTAGTTCGGCTACAACATTGTCCACTTCGCCTACTTTATGATGGGTCAGCACCACGTTCGCTGTTACTTTGACACAATAATTAGCAAAATTCAGACAATGAAAACGAAACTGAACATTTTGATGGGTAAGCTATTGATGGGTATTCAACTGTCCCGGAACATCAGGAACCGGCACCAATGCTGAACAACTTTTTGCCACCGGCTGGTCGGACTAAATTTCCTGCGGAAGCCGCAATCGACGCCGAAGTAGATCTGCTTCAGAAAGGTGAAAAATATTTTTTGCAGGCGCGCCTGAATATCAGCTTGCCAGGTTTGGATCTTGATCAGACTATTGAACTTACAAATAGAGCTTACCAAACCTGCCCTTATTCAAAAGCAACAAGAAGCAATATCGACGTTGAAATTAACGTCATTTGAGAGGAAATTGCATAATTAAAAAGCTACAATGCTGTGATAGGTATGGTGGCTTTTTTATGGTTACGTTTTTTCTAAGATCAATTATTTCGCGTCAAACTATTATGTTTTCCGCTCAAAACAAATATGCCGATTAACACCAAGAGCCCCGCAAAGAACCAAAAACTTAGTACAAGATTATACCAAACAATGGCAACAAGACAGACAACTGATAATATCAAAGCCACCAGCGGAAAATAAGGATAGGCAGGGACGATGAAAGGTCGTTCGAGATTGGGCTCTTTTTTTCGCAAAACAAAAAGAGCTGCCATACTGATGATGTACATCACGACCGCTCCGAGAGCCGCCAAAATGATAACCTGATCTGTCGTTCCCAAACTTAAAGCTACGCAGCCAATAAATCCTCCCGTCAGTAAAGCCCAGTGCGGCGTTTGAAAACGAGAATTTACCTGCCCTAAAAATGTTGGGAGATAACCACTTCTGGAAAGGGCAAAAATTTGCCTTGAATATCCGATAATCGTTCCGTGAAAAGAAGCGATCAATCCAAACAAACCAAGGCTGGCGAACAACTGAGTCCAGCTGTTATCTCTTCCCAAAACAATTCCCAGTGCTGCCGGAAGTGGATAATCAATTGTGCTCAAAACTTTCCAGTGCGCGATTCCACCGGTGAAAATCATTACTGCCAGGGCAAGAATGACCAGCGTCAGAATTCCCAGAATATAACCTTTTGAAATCGTGCGTTTCGGATCTTCCACTTCTTCGGCTACCATTGCAACACCTTCTATCGCCAGATAAAACCAGATTGCGAATGGAAGTGCAGCAAAAACGCCAGACCAACCAAAGGGCATAGGATCAGTGACGAAAGTTTCATAAGAAAAGCTAGGGGCAATAATTCCGACATAAATTAGCAATTCTCCTACGGCAAGCAAAGTGACAACCAATGAAAACAAGGCAGATTCCTTTATGCCCAGCATATTAATTCCGATGAAAATCACATAACATGCAAAAGCGGTTTGCAGGACCGTGATGGATGGATAAAGAAAATGCGTATAACTTCCCAATGCAAAAGCGATGGCGGGAGGTGCTATAAGAAATTCGACTAGCGTTGCGTAACCGGCAATTAACCCGCCCCACCATCCGAATGCGCGATGTGCATAAGCAAAAGGGCCGCCTGCTTGCGGAATCGATGTTGTTAATTCTGTAAAACTGAAAATAAAAGTCACATACATGACTGTCACGAGCAGCGTGGCGATCAAAAATCCTATGGTTCCGGATACGCCCCAGCCGTAATTCCAACCAAAATATTCACCGGAGATAACCAGTCCTACTGCAATTGCCCAAAGATGGATGGGCTTCAAAACTTTTTTAAGAGCAACAACCTGGTCAGTCGACATGCAAGAATGAGTTAAGTAGAATTTTGAATAGTAAGGGCAAAATCTTTAATCAGTCTGTTGCAGCAGGATTTATTTATCAGCGTGGTGCGGTACGAAGATAATCTCCCATTTGAATTACTTTCCCTGTGTCCAGATAATCAACCTGAAGGGCCATCATCGTTTTCCAGGTATTGATGTTGTCAGGAGCGTCCCGGAAGCGAATTTTTTTTCCAAGTCCGTGTGCTTTCTGAACAACTCTTGAAATTGATTTTCTGTCGTTTTTCGGTAACGGACCCTCGCCATTCCAGCCCGTATATTTTTGTAAGGATTGTCCGATGAGTGCTACACGTTCCAGCTGTTCAGGCGTGTAGGCAATATCAGGACTTCCTTCAAATTTGACATAAGAAGGATACTTATCAAATAATTCGGGAGCAGGAATATTTCCGGTAATCACAATTTTAACCGTACAATTTGATTCAGTGAGATTTTTATATTTTTCCAATACTTTAATCAACGCGGGCAGTGTTTCAGAGGCTGGTGTGATCAGGTCAAAAACCAGTTGTAAATAAACATCGTTCTCAACGTAGATCAGACCGCTATTTTTTTCCATTTGTTCAGAAATCGGTTTCAGATACAATTTCTCCAAGGTTCTGCTATCGGAAGCATCTACCTCGTGGTTAACCGCATAAAGCGTTCCGTCTTTCAAAAGCACATCTGTTTCAATAGATCCAAATTGTTGATCAAAAGCTTCGGCAAAAGGACGCAGCTGCCTGCTGTCATTATGCGAATGTGCCTGTGCAGTAGAATAGAATTCAGTCGTTTGCGCCAGCGAATTGTGGAGAAACATGGAAAATACAATGGGCGAAATCAGAGCGCATTTCATAACGAATATATCTTCATGGCCAGAAAGTAGTATGCGTAAATATAAAATAAATTGTGATTAAGAGAACAAGTTAACAATCGGATTTATAGCATTAACGAAGAATCCGGGCGAAATAGGCTGAGTTAGATTGAAGAATATGTAAAAAACAGGAATTATTCCTGAAAATAGGATGATTAAATCAACAAATTTTGGGGATTTAACCTGATGATATGGGAATATCCTTATTTTCGCTCCTACGAACCAAAAAACTCGCAATAATCTCAATAACCGAATGAAAAAAAACGCTTCGCTATTTCGTAAAAAAACAGTCGACCAGATCCTGATGGATGCACATGCGAACGAAAGTGGCGGTTTGGCCAAAATATTAGGCGTGCGCGACTTGGTTTCCCTGGGAATAGCGGCAATTGTTGGGGCCGGAATTTTCAGTACCATTGGTCTGGCGAGTTTCAATGGCGGACCGGCAGTATCACTTTTATTTGTCTTCACAGCTATCGCCTGCGTTTTTACAGCACTTTCTTATGCTCAGTTTGCCAGTACGGTTCCTGTTTCTGGCAGCGCTTACACTTACGCATATGTAGCTTTCGGTGAGTTGTTTGCCTGGATTATTGGCTGGGCATTAATTCTGGAATATGCCGTTTCCAATATGGTTGTTGCCATTTCCTGGTCGAAATATTTTGTCAGTATGCTGGAAGGTTTCGGGATAGTCATTCCCGGTTATCTAACCATTGACCCAGGTTCTGCCGCGGATGCTTTTGCCAAACTTCAGACAAGCGGAATTGCATCTCTGAGTTCAGCTGAAAAACTGGCTGCTCATGCCTATGAAATAGCGCCTGTTGTCGGTGGTTTTCATTTAATTCTTGATCTTCCGGCTGGGCTCATTACCGCGCTGGTAACCAGTCTGGTATACATCGGTATTCGAGAATCTAGAACGGCCAGTAATATTATGGTGGTACTAAAAATCGGCGTGGTGTTGCTTGTCATTTTTGCCGGTGCATTTTATGTGAAACCGGAAAACTGGACCCCGTTTGCTCCAAATGGTGTAAAAGGTGTTTTGAGTGGAGTGGCGGCTGTGTTTTTTGCTTTCATCGGTTTTGACTCGATTTCTACAACGGCGGAAGAGTGTAAAGATCCGCAGCGCGATATGCCGAAAGCGATGATTTATTGCCTGATGATCTGCACCGTTCTATATGTTTTGATTACGCTTGTGTTAACAGGTATGGTCAATTACAAAGAATTAAACGTAAGTGATCCGCTCGCTTTCGTATTCCAAAGAATTGGGCTGGACTTTATGGCAGGTTTAATTTCGGTAAGTTCTGTTATTGCCATCACCAGTGCGTTGCTGGTATACCAATTAGGCCAGCCGAGGATATGGATGACTATGAGCCGTGATGGTTTACTTTGGAAACGTTTTTCGAAAATTCACCCAAAATATCAGACGCCTTCCTTCGCGACCATTGTGACGGGTTTGGTTGTAGGAATTCCTGCTTTGTTTTTCAAGATGGATTTCTTTGTGGACTTAACCAGCGTTGGTACTTTTTTCGCATTTATTCTGGTTTGCGGTGGTGTTCTTTATCTTGATCATTCCGGGATTTCTGCGAGGTCCAAGTTTAAAGTGCCTTATATTAATGGTAAGTTTTTGGTAGGTTTTGGTCTTCTGGCCGCAATTTTGGGGCTGGCTTTCTACGGAGAAGGTGTTATTGACGAGTGGAAAGCACTAACGATGGCTGACGTTTTTGAACACAAACTTTTGACAGTCATTTTCTGGATTGCCTGGATCGTGCTTTCGTTTATGAGTTTTAAATACAATTTCTCAGTTCTTCCTGTAGCCGGTATTCTGACCAATTTATACCTTATGACTGAACTGGGGGCATCCAACTGGTTTATATTTGTAGTCTGGCTGGCAATCGGACTTGTGATATATTTTAGTTACGGTTACAGAAAAAGCAAGTTGGCTGGCAATGAAGATTAACCAGAACGGTTGAAATAAGACTAAAAGTATTAATTAGCAATCTGGCGTTATTGGTGTTCATGAACATCAATAACGCCATTTGTTTAATGAATTGTTCTGAAATGCAAGTCTGTTGTTTATAAATTCGTAATACAAAATGGTTGAGTCTTTAAGACCTAATTATTCTTGATTTCAAGCACCATTGTATAATCCGTTTTAACTTGCTCTGTATCGTTTTTTGGAACCGGTGTTACAGACTTTAAAATGAACTGATAATCATTTCCTGCAAACTTTTCATTGACCGTATCAGCCAGAAAAGCAGAACAATCACCCAGGCACATTTTTATTTTTTTTGATATGCGTCCCTCCGTTGATACGCCTTCCAATAAAAGATCCACAGCTGCATTCCCGGCCACAATACATTGAGCTCCCTCCGGACAACGGCTATCAGACACATCGAAAAAGGTGAGTGTAGATCTTGGCACGTCATTAATCACTATGGTTTCCTTATAACGAATAATTCCTTCCTCTTTTTTGTCAATAGCCGACTTTTGACAAGCAAATGATACAAGACCTGCAAAGAACATGAGGTAAATTTTTTTCATAATATTCCCGATTTTTATTGAAGACTCAGAAAGTATTGTTTGGGTTGTAAAAACGGATTGAAAAAATCTTCGAATCATTTGATCTACGGCTCGCTTTTTAACGATGTTTTTTATTGAAATATTATTACTTAAATACCAAGTCATGATTTAAGCACAATTTGTTACCTGAATTTGAAAGAAATTTTTAACCAGATCGTTTCCATTAAACTTTCGTAAGATCTTCAAGTCTAATAAGAAAATTCGTTTGCTATGAAAGACGCCGTCATCAATAACAGCTTGCTACATCTTTACCGCAGGGCCGGATTTGGGAGTATACCCGAAAAGGACATATCTATTAAGAAGGCAGTGTCAAGACTTTTTCAGGAAAGCGAAACATTTGCACCGATCAAAATTGTGCGTTCTGAATCAGAAAAAACTGAAATGTCTGATGTTATGATACCCGTGAGTGCGGTGGATATGAGAAAAGACAGGATGAGAAAAAATCGTGAAGAAATTCGTGATCTGAATGCAACCTGGATGTCTAAAATGGCCCAAGGAGAAAATGTGTTAAGAGAACAGATGTCTCTTTTCTGGCATGGCCATTTCGCTTGCCGCTCCGCGGATTCAGCCGCAGTAGAAAGTTATCTGAATACGATCAGAAAGAATGCGCTTGGTAATTTTGGAACATTATTGCTGGAAGTTTCCAAAGAGCCCGCTATGCTTCAATTTCTCAACAATCAACAAAACAGAAAAAATAAACCAAATGAAAATTTTGCCCGGGAGGTGATGGAATTGTTCACTTTGGGGAGAGGGAATTATACTGAAATGGATGTGAAAGAAGGAGCCAGAGCTTTCACCGGTTGGGGTTTTGACGGTAAGGGCGAATTTCAGTTCAGAGAAAACCTCCATGATAATAAAACAAAGAAGTTTCTGGGCAAAGAGGGGGATTTTCGGGGAGAAGATATCATAAAAATCTTACTGGAACAGAAACAGACAGCCCGGTTTGTTACTGGAAAAATTTACAGGAGTTTTGTCAGTGAAGTTCCCGATAATCAGCGGATCAATGCACTTGCCGAAGGTTTTTACAAATCCAATTATGATATCAGCCAACTGATGCGTACGATTTTCAGCGCAGATTGGTATTATGAAAATGTATCAAAAGCGATGCTCATAAAGTCTCCGGTTGAGCTGGTTGTCGGGATTCAAAGGACTTTGGGAGGTGCTGAATTCGCGGATAAAGAGCACGTGTTATATATTCAAAAAGTACTTGGCCAGGTATTATTTTATCCGCCAAATGTTGCCGGTTGGCCAGGTGGGCGAAACTGGATTGATAGTTCCAGTTTACTTTTCAGGATGCAGCTGCCATACCTTATGGCCGGCGTGGCTACCCCAAAAGTTAAGGCGAAGGAGAGTGGTGATGTAAATGACCAGACTGTGAAGAAGAAAGGTGAAAATGCAAAAATAAAAGTGGACTGGTCTAAATGGGCAAGCCGGTTTGGGAAAATCTCAGATGAAAAATTGCTCCCTTTTTTATCAGCAGAACTGCTTGCTGTTCAGCCAAAGCCATCGGTCATGACATTAATTAGCGATAAAAATAAAGACATTCCGGATAGAACGGAACGTATCAGAAGGCTCACACTCTCCATCATGAGCTTACCAGAATATCAAATCAGTTAATTCTCTTTTAAGATACTCAACGATATGAAAAGACGTGATTTTATTAAGACATCGGTTTTTGCTACGGCTGGAACCATGTTGATCCCACAATTTTTAAAAGCTCATCAATCAGGAATTGCCAAAGATGCAAACGGAAAAATTCTCGTTGTGATTCAGCTGTCGGGTGGAAACGATGGTTTAAACACTGTAATTCCATATCGAAATGATATATACTACAAGGAGCGGCCGCAAATAGCGATTGAAAAGCAGAAAATTTTAACGCTTAATGACGAGATTGGATTAAATCCTGCCCTGGAATCTTTGCGTAGGTTGTATGACGACGGGAGAGTCAGGATTTTGAATAATGTCGGATATCCCAATCCGGACCGTTCGCATTTTCGATCAATGGATATCTGGCAAACGGCGAGTAATGCAGATGAGTATTTAAGTGCTGGTTGGTTAGGGCGGTACCTCGACGCTTCTTGTTCCGGATGCGATATTAAGCCACATCACATGCTGGAAATTGATGATACGCTGAGTTTGGCCATGAAAGGTGAAAAGGCAAACGGCTTGGCCATGCTTGATCCTCGAAAACTTTACCAGCAAACCAGAAATGGCGTGGCAGGCAGTCTCGCCAAAACCTTTAAGGATCATGCAGATGAGCATAATCAGGTAAGTTATTTATACAAAACATTGGCTGATACGGAATCTAGTGCTGATTATTTATTTGAAAAGGGAAATTTAAAAGGCAGTCAGACTGAATATCCGAATACGGAACTTGGGAAGGGGCTGAAAACAATAGCAGGACTTATTACTTCCGGGGTCGATACGCAGGTTTATTATGTATCGCTTTCCGGGTTTGATACGCACATAGGGCAACGGAACCAGCAAGATCGCTTATTAAAACAATATGCAGATGCCGTCGGTGTTTTTGTTGAAGACATGAAAAAACAAGGGCAGCTGGACAGGACAATGGTGCTGACTTTCAGTGAGTTTGGCCGGCGTGTGAAACAAAATGGAAGTAACGGTACAGATCACGGAACTGCTAACAACGTTTTTTTGATCGGTGGCCCGGCTAGAAGCTCTGTTGTTTATAACGAAGCTCCTAATCTGACGGATCTTGATGGCGGCGATCTAAAATATTCTCTGGACTTCCGGGATTTATATTCTTCCTTACTGAAAGACTGGCTTGGCGCAGATGACGAAGCTATTTTAGGAAAATCGTTTGCAGGTTTGAAAGGTATTGTATAGATAAATTTTAAACAGTGATTCGTCAAAATTATATAACCAAAGAAAAAACGGTTCCTTTTCCTACATCGGAACGGACATTTAGTTGTCCTCCGTGCTGTTGGAGTATTTGGCGGGAAAGGCTTAATCCGATACCTGATCCAGTTTTTTTGGTAGTATAAAAAGGGATGAAAATATTGTCAAGCGCCTCTGGTTCAATACCATCACCATTGTCTTCCACTTCGATAATTGTGAGGCTATCAGTGACATAAGCATTAATGGAAATCATTCGGCTGGCCTGCATCGAGAAAGATTCCGAGGCGTTTTTGATAAGATTAATCAAAACCTGCTGGATTTGGCCGCTGTCTGCTTTTATGGTTAAGGTTTCGGGCTTCACATTCACCTGCCACAAAACACCAACGGCAGTGAGGTCTGTTTGCATCAGTTGAATTACCTCATGCAATAACTCTTTCACATTTAAACTGGCAAAATTAGGTTTAGGCAACGTGGTAAAGTCTCGGTATGCATTCACGAACTGCATCATACCTTTGCTTCTTTTTTCCAACGTTTGCAGTGCTTCCTTCAAATCCCCGACAGCTTCCTGATTGGTTGTGCTTTTTTCTATATCTTCATTGACAATCAGGCGCATAGTCCCGACTAAGGAAACGATCGGTGTCATGGAATTCATGATCTCATGCCGCAAAACACGTGTCAGATTTTGCCAGGATTCAACTTCCTGCTGTTGAAGTTCTGTTTGGATATTTTGTAAAACCACAATGCGAACCCATTTTCCATGCATCTGAATGGCAGCACCTTGCAGCGCAAGCGGCTGGTCGGATGGTGTGCGGTATAATTCACGGACCCCGGAATTCAGATCGGCTAAAAGTTCGTATAATCTCGGATGTTTTTCTTCAAGTTCACTTAAATTGTGAAGACGATAAATCCCCAGCATCCTAAGTGCGGCACTGTTGATAATATTAACCTGTCCTGTTCCATCGAAAGTAATAAGTCCAGTCCCGATATGCTGGACAATCGTATTCAAATATTGCAGACTTGCTTCTTTCTCTGCCCGTGCCTGCCGGAAAGCCTGTAAAACTTCGTTGAACTGCTGGTTAAGTTCCCGAAAGGTTGCGCCCATAGTATTGTCTGCGCGAAAATTGATCGTGAAATCAGAATATCGAACAGATTCCAGAAAATAGATAAGTTTTCTGTTAACCTTGGTGACGTAATTATATAGTGAAGCAGCCTGGGCGAAGACAATAATGGAGCCGAGAATGCATATTAAACCAACATTGGTATGGTAGTTCGTGAGCCAGAACAGACCGATAATCGTGAGGATAATAATGGTTATCCTCACGGCGATCATGATACTGAAATGGCGTAAACCGGTCATTTTGGAAGGTTTTAGGGAAAATTAATTTAGCAAGATCGTTTTTATTATTAAACACCAACAGACAGAATATTAAATTCTTCGAGCGACCTGAGTTTGTAATGCGCAAGATCAAATTTCGGATCATCGTAAACCTCGGCATTCGGAACGCAGATGGTAATCATTTTAGCCGCATGTGCAGAACGTAAACCGGTGAAAGAATCTTCAAAAGCGATACATTCATGTGGTGGAATTCCAAGTTTGGCAGCTGTGGTGATATAAACGGCCGGATGGGGCTTAGTGTGCTGTTCAAGCTCGCCTGAATGCCAGGTTTCAAAATAATCTACAATTTCCAGACGTCTTAAAACCGCCTCTATCAACTCCATTGGAGAGGCCGAGGCAACTGCAAGTTTCAATTTCTGATCATGAAGACTTTTTACCAGCGCCAGCGCGCCTGGCATCGGCTGAGCTTGGGCGATAATATTTCTGGTCGCAATTGTTAAAATTTCCTGCTCTAATTCATCGCGGCTGGGCGTGTTCCAGGGTTGGATACGATAACAGAATTCGAGAAATAATTTTATGGATAAGCCTGTGGTTTGAAGTTTCAGATCATGGGTTAGTTGGAAGTTTACCTTTTGCATCACTTCTGTGGCTGCCTCTGTCCAGATCGGTTCTGAATCAATAAGCAATCCGTCCATGTCAAATATTGCCGCTTTAATCATTTTAAAGAAATAGAAATTGTAAATGTGAGTTAGTAAGATCGAAGAAAGTAGCTAAGAAAAGGACTTTCTGTTTTTAATCATAATCAAAACTACTACATTCGTAATTAAGAATGGCTTTAGGGGTGTCCCAATTTGGACTGAGAAATACCCTTTGAACCTGAAACAGTTCATACTGTCGTAGGAAAAAGCGTTTATACAGAAATTTCCTTTCTGTTATCTCTTTTCGGGAACCCTCTACCTGGCGCCAATTCGGTTTGTTTATTTTCAAATCCCGATAAGATGAATTCCAAAATAGCATCAAATTTGACAGAACTCAGAGCGATATCGCCTCTTGTTCATAACATCACCAATTTTGTCGTGATGAATTTTACTGCCAACGCACTTCTGGCTGTGGGTGCCTCGCCGGTTATGGCGCATGCGGTTGAAGAAGTTGAAGATATGGTTTCGATCGCAGGTGCTTTGGTCGTGAATATTGGGACACTTTCGCCGCTATGGGTGGAAGGAATGAAGAAGGCCATGATTGCTGCCAAAAAATCAGGAAAACCAATAATTCTGGATCCGGTTGGTGCAGGCGCGACACCTTACCGAAATTCCGTTTTATCTGAATTGTTAAACCTGGTGTCACCCACATTGATCCGTGGAAATGGCTCGGAAATTCTCGCTCTCGAAGGAGCCAATGTTCAGACAAAAGGCGTTGACAGTACATCAAGTTCAACGGACAGTCTGGAGGCCGCAAGATCATTAAGTAAAAAATTCGGGTGTGTGGTCAGTGTATCCGGTGCCACAGATATTATCGTCAGCGGAGAAAAAGTAGCCTTTGTAGAAAATGGTGTGCCTCTAATGACCCGGGTTACTGGCATGGGTTGTTCAGCTTCGGCTATCTCTGGTGCCTTTTGTGCCATTCAACCAGATGTCTTTGAAGCGGCTATTTCGGCGGCTGTGACCATGGGCGTTTGCGGTGAAAAAGCATTTGAGAAATCACAGCGGCCTGGTTCGTTCCAGATCGCGTTTTTGGATGCATTGGCAGCAGTTTCGGCAGAGGAAATAGCTCGTTTGGCGGTTGTTAAGTGATTAATTGACGTTTTTCGCAAAGGTTCTGTCACCCCTTCGGGATTTTGTTTTTCGCCTATCCTTCCTTTGTTATAATAATGTCATCCTTTCGGGATTGTTATTGAGTCGAAAATTTCAGGAAGTCAGTGCGTTAAATCAAAAACGAGAATTTGAAACGTGACCTAGATATGTGTCCAAAGATATTCGTAAATGTTCTGTTACCCCGTCGGGGTTTTGTTTTTCGCCTATCCTTCCTTTGTTATAATAATGTCATTCTTTCGGGATTGTTATTGAGTCGAAAATTTCAGGAAGTCAGCGCGTTAAATTAAAAACGGGGTATTTAAAGTTAACTTAGATATGTGTCCAAAGATGTTTCTTAACAATCCAGAAGGGATGAAATTATTATAGAAACCAGGATGACGGTTTTAAGCGAAACCCCGAAGGGGTGACAGAACTCATCCATGTCAATTGGATAATTACCAACATTTATAACAATCCCGAAGTGTGAAATTATTAAAAGAGACCAGAATGACGTTTAAAAAATCGCAGCTCCCGAGTTTGTTTTAGGTGCGTTTTTTGATGCGCAAGCTGCGATCACGATAGAAGAAGTAGTGGATTTGGCGGTTGTTAAGTGATTATGAAATTTTTTCGTAAAAGCTCTGTCACCCCTTCGGGGTTTTTGGTTTCGGTTAAATATGCATTTGCTATAATAATGTCAGCCCTTTGGGATTGTTATCAGCTCGAAAATTTTAGGAAGTCAGCTCGGGAAAACAAAAACGAGAATTTTAAAATATATCGCATAAGTGCGGCAAAGCAAATTTCCTAACAATCCCGAAGGGATGAAATTATTATAGAAACCAGGACGATGATTCTTGACCAAACCCCGAAGGGGTGACAGAACTTTATAAATATCAATCGAATAACGACCAACAATTATTCAAAAAAAGAAAAAATGCAACTATACCTTGTAACGGATGAATCTGCTTGTTTGGGAAGAGATATTTTCTGGGTTGTTGAAGAAGCTGTGAAAGGCGGCGTCACCATTGTCCAGCTCCGTGAAAAATCTTTGGGAACAAGAGCGTTTATCGACAGAGCCAGGCGAATGAAAGAATTACTAGCCCCTTATAATGTGCCTTTGATCATTAATGATCGTATTGATGTCGCGCTTGCCTCAGATGCGGATGGCGTTCATGTTGGGCAAAGTGATATGCCTTATGCCACACTTAAAAACCTTATACCGCAAGGAAAAATCATCGGACTTTCTGCGGAAAAAAGGGAGGATGTTTTCGAAGCGGAAACGATGGAACTTACCTATCTCGCAGTAAGTCCATTGTTTGCAACAGATTCAAAATCAGATCATTCTGAGCCCTGGGGTATGGATGGTTTGAAATGGGTTAAAGCAAATAGTAAACATCCGCTTGTCGTAATTGGCGGATTGAATCCAACAAATACGACCGAAGTTATAAAATACGGAGCCGAAGGTATTGCAGTGATTTCAGCCATTTGCAGTGCTGAATCACCTTTCGAAGCGGCAAAATACTTAAAGTCTTTAATTATCAGGTAAATGAAAAGATATCCAACCGTGTTAACCATCGCCGGATCCGACAGTGGTGGAGGTGCAGGAATTCAGGCAGATTTGAAAACGATTGCTGCTTTGGGCGCTTATGGTACCTCGGCGATCACCGCGCTTACGGCGCAAAATACATTGGGCGTGCGTGGGATTCATGCTGTTCCTTCTGCTTTCTTGAAAAGCCAGTTGGAAGCAGTTTTTGAAGATATAAAAGTCGACGCAGTGAAAATTGGTATGATCAATACCATCGAAGCAGCCCGGATAATCGCAGAAGTACTTGATCGTTTTCAACCAGAATTTGTCGTTTTTGATCCTGTAATGGTTTCCACAAGTGGAGCAAAATTGATTCAGGATGAAACGATAGAGGTGCTTTGGGAGGAATTATTTCCACGCGCTACGATCGTTACGCCAAATCTGGATGAAGCGCAGATTCTTGTAGGTCATAAAATCACAAACGTGGATAAAATGATTGAGGCATCTAAGGAAATGGTCAACCGCGGTTGCCAGGGCGTTCTTTTAAAAGGCGGACATTTGATTGCTCCCAAACTTTTTGATGTATTCCTGCAAAAAAAAGGTGATCCCCGGATTTTTGAAAGTGAATATATTGAAAGTAAAAACGTCCATGGAACAGGTTGTACACTTTCTTCTGCGATCGCTACGTACGCTGCGCTTGGCAATACTTTGTCTGATTCTATTCTGTTGGCAAAGCAATATGTCGCTGGTGCGATTGAAGCTGGGAAAAATATAACGACAGGTTCCGGTTCCGGACCATTAAATCATTCATTTTCGGCACAGGTTATGCACGTCATTTCTATGTGATCGAATACCTTTTCTACTTAATTTATGAAATTCACAGACCATCTTTGGAACGCGGCATTGCCGGTTTTTGATAAAATAATAACACATCCTTTCAATCAGGAAATGATGTCGGGGACATTGCCAGAAGAAAAATTCAAGTTTTATATTTATCAGGATTCACTATATCTGGCCGACTTTGCGAAGGCATTGGCAACTGCGGGAACAAAGGCAAATACCAGTGAGCAATTACTTAAATTTCTGTTATTTGCCCAAAATGCGATCATTGTTGAGCGCGTGCTCCACGAAAGTTACTTTCAGGAATATGCTATCAATATTGATGGCGGAAAAGCGCCGGGATGTTTTGCCTATACGAATTATTTATTGGCTGTCAGTGCTTATGAATCATTCGAAGTGGCGGTGGCTGCATTGCTACCTTGTTTCTGGATTTATAAAAAGGTGGGTGACCATATTTTTGCAAATCAATCGACGCCAAATCCATATCAAAACTGGATTGATGCCTACGCTGGTGAAGAATTTGCAGTATCTGTGAATAACGCGCTGGATATTTGTAATATGCTGGCCGAGCAGGCTTCTGAAACAACCAGGCAAAAAATGACCGAAGCATATATCACAGCTTCCCGCCTGGAATTTGTATTTTGGGATAGTGCATACCGGCTTGAATCGTGGGACGTGTAAATCAATTAACATCTGGTAAAATCTTCCACGTGGAGAATTCTTCAATAGAATCAATATCACTTTTGGAACGGTTATTTTAATTAGGTCAATGAAAAACTATTCATAACAGACTAAATTGAAATAATCATGGAAAAGGATCTTGGCAATAATGAAGCTATAAAAAAACTAAAATCACTGGTTGAAGATATTCGTTTTTGTATGTACACAACTTATGAAAATGGGAAAATCGAGTCCCGACCAATGACAACGCTGGACGTGGATAGTGAAGGTAATGCCTGGTTTTTTACGAGCCGCCAAACTGAGATTGGAAGAGAGACGGACAATGGGGAGTCGGTTACGCTAATTTATTCTCATCCCGGCGATAATACTTATCTAAGTGTTTCAGGAACAGCGTCAATCGTTCACGATGAAGCAAAAAAGGAAGAATTGTGGAGCCCGCTTTCCAAGGCGTGGTTTCCCGAAGGCAAAAATGATCCGAACCTGGTTGTATTGAAGGTTACAACAGATGAGGCGGCATATTGGGACAGCCCATCATCAAAAATGGTTGTTTTCTTTTCAATGGTAAAAGCAGCTGTTACCGGACATCAAACCGATCCGGGAGATCATGGAAAATTGAATCTTGCATAAGTCTATGACTGGAAGTAAGTTGTGAAACATTAAACCGCCATCACTATTCTGTTTGAGAATATTGATGGCGGTTTACTTTTAACAACTTTTAGGCTCAACATAAAAAAACCGCTGATCGTAAATTCTACGATCAGCGGTTTTCTTATGGCCAGGATTCAGAATTATTCCTGGCTAGCTTCTTCGTTGACATAAGCCTCAGCTAAATCTGTCAATTTATGATCTGTGGCTCCCTCTTCGTCCAGTGTGGTTTGAAGGATTTTAGCAACTTCTTCATGACCAAGTGTTCTTGCGATGTTACGAAGTGTACCGTATGATGCAATCTCATAATGCTCTACCTTCTGAGCAGCCATGATCAAACCACAGTCGCGAACCATCGTTCCCTTGTCTGTACTTTCTATAATTTCTTCTCCTTCTTCAAGCAAACCTTCCATTGCAGCACATTTTTTCGCCTGCGCTTTCTCGCCAATCAGACCAAAAATTTCTTCCAGACGTGCTGCATGTTCTGCGGTTTCAGTAGTATGCATTTCAAACGCAGCTTTCAATTCATCCGAAGTTGCCGCTTTTGCCATTTTAGGTAAAGCCTTTGCCAGATGTTTTTCAGCCCAATAAATATCTTTCAATCCGTCAACAAAAAGTTCTGTCAGTTTTTCCTGATCAGCTTCATTAATTTTTTTTGTGGATTTGCTTTTTGCAGTTTTCATAATTGTAATGATTTAATTACTAGTTAATTGTAAGTAGTTGAAGTGTCCAATAATACTGGTAATGTATAAATATCTGTACCAGTAGCAGGATAATTAGGAGAGCTGAATTAGGCTACTTTAATGAAGAGATATATCCCCAATTTTTCAAATATTTTACAGAAAGCGCAACAATGTGCTCATTATCTGACGGCGATTCGGAGGTCAGATATAGTTGGGCATTATAGAATATAAAACAAAGAAAGGCCACAGAATATCAATTCTCTGTGGCCTTTCAAGCTCAATCATTCTATCATTCACTCATTCAAAATTCCATCATTTGTTTTCAAACCAGATGGTCATTTCATTGGCGCCACGGTTTGCCCAGGCGTAGTAAGGAATGAGTGTGGCAGATTTATTTCCAATGGATTTTAAAACGGTTAAACCGCCTAAAAAATCTTTCTGGTATTCTGCGTTAAAATTCTGATCATTGCTGATTGCTATGGAAAGTGCTTTTCCGTCGTTGTCTTTCCCCTCCGCACAATATAGAACCGGACCGCGTTCAATTGCTATTTTACCATTGTTGTTCTTAATTTTTTCATTCGCAAGCACTTTCCTGACTGGCATATCCAATGCAACTGTGACTACATCTCCCGATTTCCACGTACGAGATAATTTTAAATATCCGTTTTCAACAGTAACAGGTGTATTTTTTCCATTGATGGTAACCTGAACCGCCTTGGTTTCCTTATTTTGATAAGTGTACAAATCGCCGGGAATCGCCTGTGCATTTGCCCAGCCAGGAATCCTGATCGATAACGGAAATGCGGAAGTTTGGGAGGGAGTGACAGTGATTTTCACATTTCCATCCCAGGGATAATTTGTCTTCTGGTTGATTTTAACGGATGCATTGTCAAGTTTCAGCTCCGACTCGCTGTCCATAAATAAATTGACGAACACCTCGTTTGCTTTTGTTGCATAGACATAACCAGGAAGTGAAGGCAAAAAGCGGGTAACATTTGTAGGGCAACATGCGCAGCCAAACCACTCATGGCGCGTTGCACCTGTTCCTCTCCCGAAGTCATTAATTCCATTGGAAGCCATGGGATTGACATAGAAAAACTGGTTTCCTGAAATAGACATTCCACCTAAAAATCCGTTATAAAGAACGCGTTCAAAAACATCCATATATTTGGATTCTCCGGTATAAAGGAACATTTTGTGGTTCCAGATCAGGTTGGCAACGGCAGCACAAGTTTCTGCATAGGCGTTATCATTAGGCAAAACATACGCCGCGTCAAAAGCCTCGCCATCCTCTCTTGCACCTACGCCACCTGTAACATATTGTTTTTTGGTAGTCGCGTCTTCCCAGATTTTATGAATTGCATTACTGTAAGAAGGATTGTCTTCAATCGTCAGCATATCCGTGATCGCAGCGTATAAATATTGGGCACGCACGGCATGGCCAACTGCCTCACTTTGTTTTACAACAGGTTTTTGATCCTGAAAATAGGAGGGGCCGAGACGATGTTCATCCAAAAATAAAGGTCGCTTGTCTGAACGCCCACGCATGTCGACAAAGAAATGTGCGAGATCCAGATACTCTTTTTTATTTGTTGTCCGGTATAATTTAAGTAAGGCTATTTCAATTTCTTCATGCCCTGGCACGACGATCATTTGTCCTGGTTTTGGACCAATGGTGCGTACCAAATGATCTGCATTTTTAGTCGCAACATCCAATAACGACTTTTTTCCTGTCGCCTGATAATGTGCAACGGCGGCTTCATAAAGATGCCCCACATTGTAGAGCTCATGGCTGCCGTTCTCGAAAGAGTATCGGGTTGGTCCGGCGATCCAGTCATAAGAACCGGTTGTATCTTTGTTAATTGTCCGGATCGTATACATATATCCATCCGGTTCCTGAGCAGCTGCAAAAAGTGTGATCAGACTATCCAGATATTTATCCAGCTTCGGATCGTAATGATTTTGCAAAGAATATGCAGCGCCTTCGACAACCTTAAAAACATCAGAATCATCAAATCGTGTACCTTGGAAAACGCCTTTTTGTAATCCTCCGGCAACGGCGAAATTATCAATCCGGCCAGTTTCTTCGCATTGATGAAACACATGAGGCAGCATTACATTACGTCCCGTTTCAAGTCTCTCATGCCAGAAACCCTGGCTTAGTTTAACATTTTTTAATGGTACGGATTGGATTGATTTATTTTGGGCAACACTAATTTGCGTTATAAAAAGAAGAAAAATCAGCTGGCAATTCTTTATCATTATTTATGGATTGAAATGAGAAGTTGTTTCTAATAACGATAACAGGGCGTAAAAAATATGCCAGAGGGGGCTTTCGGCTTTCGGCGGTCGGCTTTCAGATCCGGATAGTTAACCTTTGTTATCCCTTACTGATAATCAAACTTGCTCTGGCAGATTGACGACTTTTCTTAATGTTTACAATCCATATTTTTCCATACGTCTATACAAGGCCGCGCGGCTCAATCCTAATTCCCTTGCTGCATCGGTAATATTTCCATTGAAACGTTTCAGCGCCTGAACGATCATATTTTTTTCCATATCTTCCAGATCAAAACCTGTGGCAGTCGTTGGCTGTCCTCCCGAACTTTTCAGGAAAAGATCATCGGGTTGTAAGGTTTTTTCCTGGGATAAAATCACAGCTCTCTCAATCGCATGCTGCAACTCGCGAATATTCCCTGGCCAGTTATATTGCTGCATTTTTTTAATTAATGCGCTGCTGATATCAGTAACCGGGCGGTTGTATTTTTTTCGAAATTGTTTAAGATAAAATTCAGCAAGCGGCGCGATATCTTCCGGACGATCTCGAAGCGGAGGCAGATCAAGCTCAATGGTATTGATCCGGTAAAATAAATCCTGACGAAAGCTTTTGTCGCCCACCATACTTTCAATATTCATATTGGTAGCACAGATAAGCCGCACATCCAGCGGAATTGACTTGTTGGAACCTACACGCGTTACTTTTCTTTCCTGCAAAACCGTTAGTAATTTAGCTTGAAGCGAAAGTGTCAGGTTCCCGATTTCATCCAAAAATATGGTTCCTCCTTTGGCCTCTTCGAAACGGCCGGCGCGATCTTCTTTTGCGTCGGTAAAAGCACCTTTTACATGTCCGAATAGCTCGCTTTCAAAAAGTGAATCACTTAACGCACCCAAATCCACAACGACAAACGGTTTTTCTGAGCGAAGAGAATGTTGATGTAAATGACGCGCCAATTGCGTTTTTCCGGTACCATTTTCGCCTAAAATCAAAACATTAGCATCCGTTGCAGCAACACGTTCAGAAGTTTTTAAAACATGCTGCATCGCTTCACTTTGACCAATAATGGCATCAGATGACGATTTTTCTTTTTTGCTATCCGTTTTTTCTTCTGTTGCGGAAGCTAATTTTTCGCCCTTTTTCTCTTTCAAAACATCCTCGATCGTCGCAACGAGTTTGTCATTTTCCCATGGTTTTAAAACAAAATCAGTAGCTCCTGATTTAATCGCGCGAATGGCCATTTCAATATCGCCATAAGCGGTGATCATGATCACTTTTATAGTTGGATTAATATCCAGAATTCTGTCCAACCAATGAAAACCTTCACGGCCACTATTCACATCACGCGTGAAATTCATGTCCAGAAGAATCAGATCATAGGTATTATTAGTTACCAAAAAAGGAAGTTTTTGCGGATTTTTCTCAATGTCAACCAGTTTTGCGTGGCGTTTTAAAAGAAGTTTTGCTGCACTTAGAACGTCAACATCGTCGTCAATGATCAGTATTTTGGCTTCGGAGAGGAGCATATGAGTAGACTTGGCTAAATAAATTATGGCTAATGTTTTTGCAGCTGAACCGCAACGATAATTAAATCATTAAGCAATATTGCCTATTTTTTGTGTAAATTTTAAGTTTGGAATGCAGGAATTATAATCTTTCAGGTCGATAAACGAGAAGGATATGCAATGAGCGGTCGGCTTTCGGCAATCGGCTGTCAGATTATGGATTTCAGAATTGACCCAAATTGGCTCATTATCCTCATTAATACCTGTTTTTCTGCTTGTCCGAAGCCGAACAAAAGTGTCCGATAACGAACAGGTACGCATATATAAGAAGATTTATTTTTATTGATTATCAGTGAGTTGTGATGTTTTGAAGCTCCTGGCATAAGGATTGGATATAAAAGGGAAACGAGATATTCAAAGATAAAAAATAGCCTGACAATATAATGGAAGTTAAAACACCAGTTTCCGGAAGTAATGGATCAAATTTCACAGGAGGTTCAACGATGGACAGACAGAAACCAAAGAAATTCTGGAACAGCCGCCGTATTGGCATCATCGCAGGAAGCGTTTTGTTGGTTAGTTTTTTGGTATACCAATTTTTCTTTGCGGATACAAGAAGTAAGCTGAACGTTCAGCAGGATAAGCTTACTGTCTCAACTGTGAAACAGGGTGAATTTGATGAATTTATTGTTGTTACCGGCGTTGTACAGCCATTAAAAACAATTCAGCTTGATGCGATCGAAGGTGGTTACGTTACTCAGAAACTTATTGAAGGCGGTAACATGGTAAAGCAGGGCGACGTACTTCTGAAACTGGAAAACCAGAGCTTGAAACTTAGTTTCCTTCAATCTGAAACGGAAGCCAGCCGACTGGTAAATGATCTTCAAAATACACGTCAGCGTTTAAGAGTTGAGCGTTTTTCATTACAGAAAAGTCTGAGTGAGCTGGATTTTCAAATCGATCAGGCCAAAGATGCGCATGACCGTAACATCAAATTATACAAAGACAAGGTTATTCCTGACGCGGAATTTCTCAAAACAAAACGCGAGCTGGAACGTCTGACAAAACAACGTGAAATCGAGATTGAATCGCAGAAATATCAGGAGGAAAATGCTAAAATGCAGATTACCCAGTTGGAAGGAACACTTTCCAATACCAAGAAAAACGTAGATCTGTGGAGACAAACACTTGATAATCTGGTTGTGAAAGCACCGGTTTCAGGTATGCTTTCATCCATGAATGTGGAAGTTGGTTCGAATATTAATCAGGGTCAGAACATTGGACAAATTGATGATTTGAATGGGTTCAAAATGCGTGTGAGCGTTGATGAACATTATATTTCCAGGATCTTCGCCGGATTGCAGGGAAGTATGGATTTCAATGGAAAAGCTTATAATCTGAAAATTATCAAAATATATCCGGAAGTATTGAGCGGGCGATTTGAAGTGGACATGGAGTTTGAAAAAGGCGGGGCTCCCGAATTGATCAAACGCGGACAGTCAGCACCTATACGATTGCAACTTGGACAACCTTCAAAAGCAACCTTACTGCCAGTCGGTGGATTCTTCTCTGAAACTGGTGGAAACTGGGTGTATGTTGTAGGTTCGGACGGTAAACGTGCAGCCAAACGCAAAATCACACTTGGTCGTAAAAATCCTGAATATTTCGAAGTACTTGAAGGATTGCAGCCAGGTGAAAAAGTAATCACAAGTTCGTACGAAAACTTTGGAGACAATGAAGTACTGGAATTTTAGTGTAGCAGTTGGCTTTTAGGGATTAGCTTTTAAGGTTGATAATTGAAACCAGACGCCAGCTCAAACTGATTTTAAAAGATCTCAAAATTCCAAACAGAAAGTCATCAGATTCAAAGATAGTCACGAAATAAATTAACAAGCCAACACGTAAGAAATACCCATAACCAAGCTAAAAGCCAAAAGCTAATAGCAAACAGCCAAAAAAATATGATCAAAATTGACAACTTACAGAAAGTTTTTTCTACGGAAGAAGTAGAAACTACCGCCTTAAACGGTATCGATCTGGAAATTAAAGACGGAGAATTTGTCGCTATCATGGGACCGTCCGGATGCGGAAAATCTACGCTTCTGAATATACTTGGCTTGTTGGATAATCCAAGTGACGGATCGTATGAATTCTATGGCACAGAGGTTGGGAAAATGTCTGAACGCCAGCGTGCTCAGATTCGTAAGGGAAACATCGGTTTTGTATTTCAAAGCTTTAACCTCATTGATGAACTTACGGTTTATGAAAATGTTGAACTTCCTCTGTTATATCTAAAAACACCTCCTGCGGAACGGAAAGAAAAAGTGGAAGCCTCCCTTACCCGCATGAATATGATGCACCGTCGCAACCACTTTCCACAGCAGCTTTCAGGTGGACAGCAGCAACGTACAGCCATAGCCCGTGCAGTAGTAGCCACGCCGAAAACAATACTTGCGGATGAACCGACAGGTAACCTTGACTCAAAAAATGGTGAAGAGGTGATGGCTTTACTAAGTCAGTTAAATGCGGCGGGGACCACAATCATCATGGTGACTCACTCTCCGTATGACGCTGGTTTTGCACATCGTATCGTGAATCTGTTTGATGGTAAGGTAGTTACTGAAAAAATTCACGTTTAGTTAAATAAGAAAATATTTACCGTTTTTCTCCTTCATAAATATGTTTAGTATTTTAATCTTCTGAAATACTAAACACCATTTATAATCATTAGCTGGTAAAAATTTTGATCTGAAAAAGGATTTTCATCTTTCAGATCAAAAATTTTACTTGAAGTGTTTGACGTCCAATCGTTGAAAGCCATACTACTAACATGATCAAGAACTACCTCAAAATCGCCTGGAGAAATCTTTGGAAACATAAGGTTTATTCATTGTTGAATATTCTCGGTCTAGCGACCGGGATAACGGCTTGTATCATCATCATGCTTTTTGTTTTTTATGAAAAAAGCTTTGATGTTATGCACAGCAAGAATATCTACCGGTTGGATGAAGTTCAGAAATATGAGGGAATGGTTGCCCCGCAGAATGTGGCCTTGTCAATGTACCCCATGGGGCCAACGCTTAAAAGTGATTATCCGGAAATCCTGAATTATGCGCGGATAAGTACAATGGGGAAAGTTAAGGTTTGGTATAACGATAAAAGACAGATCTTGAATTCGGGCTATTATGTTGATTCTACATTTTTGCAGATGTTTGATTTTCATTTGTTAAAAGGAGACAAGAATCTGGTATTGCAGAAGCCGAACAGCGTTGTGCTAACAGAAGAAAATGCGCTCAAAATTTTTGGAAAGGAGGATCCTATCGGTAGAAATGTTACGGTTTACGGTGGCGATACCACGACGTTTGTGGTTACAGGTGTGCTCGCAAATGTTCCCAAAACATCACATTTACAGTTTGACGGCTTGTTTTCTTTAAGCACTTTTGCCAAACCTGATCTGATGAATAACTGGGGAGGAAACTGGATGGTAACTTACCTCGAATTGTCAAAAGATGCTGACGTCGCCTCGCTTGAAAAACGTTTCCCTGATTTTTTGAAAAGGAACATGAAAGAAGGCGGCTGGAAGTTTTATGAGCTTTTCCTGCAACCGCTGAGGGAAGTCCATTCCAATTCAACCAACATCACCCACGACTATCAGAATTACCAGAAATTTGATCAGAATTACACCTACGTGTTTTCAGTCATTGCGTTCATCGTTTTGCTGATTGCTTGTATTAATTTTATGAATCTTTCGACGGCACGTTCGGCTGGAAGAGCCAAGGAAATTGGTATCAGAAAAGCAAGCGGATCCGGGCGTTTCCAACTGGGTTTGCAGTTTCTCGGCGAATCTGTTATGTTATGTTTTTTTGCATTGCTGGTCGCTATTCCCTTTGTGTATTTATTGCTGCCATATATAAATGAACTAAGTCAAAGGAAACTGGAATTCTCCATTTTTAGTCAGCCATTATTACTGATCTCATTGCTGGGCGGTGCAATTGTTGTCGGTATCATTTCCGGACTTTATCCCGCGGCTTATCTTTCTTCATTTAACGCTGCAACTGTTTTAAAAGGAACCATGCAGACGGCTGGTAAGAAATTATCATTTCGAAATGTGTTGGTAGTCGGACAGTTTGCCGGTGCTATATTTCTGATGATCGCAACAGTTCTGACGGTCCGCCAGCTGAATTATATGCAAAAGGCGAACATTGGATTCGACCGTGAGCAGGTTGTCACGATTCCGCTAGGTATGGAAGGGAATAAAAACTATCAGGCGTTGAAAGATGCCTTACTGTCAAAAGCTAATATCGTTGCAGTGACCGCTTCCCGACAAAAATTGGGAAATAATATGCACCAGACCGGCGTGAGATTCCATGGAGATGGGCCAGTCCGTGAAATGGCGTCATCCCAGGTTGTTGTTGACAAAGACTATCTGACTTTATATAAAATCCCTCTGGTCGCTGGCCGGAATTTCGCGAAGGAAGGTGATTCCGATAATGGAAAAGCATATATCGTCAATGAAACCATGGCCAAAGAATTGTTGAAGGAAACGCCGGGCAAATCGCTCGATTATTTGATCGGTAAAAATTTCGGTTTTGGCGGAATGGATTCTGTCGGTGTTCTGATAGGTGTTGCCAAAGATTTCAATTTTAATTCGCTTCATCACAAGATAGAAACGCTGTGTATTTTAAATAATAATGATTGGGGATTTGGTGAAATGTCTGTGAAGGTAAACAGCAGCAAGGCTAAGGAAGCCATTGCAGATATCCAGTCAACCTGGAAAGAAATTGCTCCGAACGACGATTTTGAATATGAATTTCTGGACGATCACTTTGCTGAATTATATCGTGCGGACAATACATTAAGCGAAATTGTGGGAATACTGGCCATGCTGGCGATCCTGATTTCCTGTTTAGGATTATTTGGTCTGGCATCCTTTTCAGTGGAGCAGCGTGTGAAAGAAATTGGCGTCCGCAAAGTGTTAGGCGCTAGTGTCGTTCAAATTGTTAACCTGATCTCTCAGGATTTTCTTCGGTTGGTCATCATTGCTTTTGTCATCGCGGCACCGCTGGCCTGGTTCGGAATGAGTAAATGGCTTGAAGATTATGCATACCGGATCGATATTTCCTGGTGGGTTTTCGCGCTCGCCGGCGTTCTTGCCGTTGCTATTGCACTCATGACTGTCAGTTTCCAATCGATAAAAGCTGCCTTGAAAAATCCGGTAAAGTCGCTGCGTAGCGAGTAGGTTGTAGTGGTTAGACGGTTAGCCACTGCTGGCGATTTTCGTAGCTATTTTAACGATAGGTTTTCAAAGCGTAAAACCGCAATGCCGGCTCCGGTGAAGAGTTTGAAGTCTGAGTAGAAAATGTTAAATTCACTAATATTTTGTAAATTTAGTGTTGGAGCTTTAAAATAATCGCGATGCAAACCAAGACAATTGATAACGAAATTGCCCTGTATCTTACATTTCTCGACAAAGACGAAAAGGAATCGATTCTTGGAGTAATCAAATCGTTTCTGAAATCAAAAAATAAGGAAAACGATAGGGTCTCAATTGAGCAATACAACAATGAGCTGGATGAGGCGGTTGAGAGGATTAAAAATGGGGTTCATTTGACTCAAGAGGAGGTTGAAAATCAATCGGGTAAATGGTAGATCATTATAGTGTTGTATGGGATAAAAATGCCTTGGAACATTTATCAGAAATATATCATCACATTTTAAAAGACTCTTATCAAAATGCTCAAAAAGTAAGATTGAAAATTTTGGAACAAACAGCACAGCTAAAAGAGGAGCCGTGGCGTCATAATGCAGATAAACTTAGATTGGATAAGAATCCAGCTTTTCGCGCATTCGAAATATACAGATTTAGGATTACTTATTACATTAATAAAGATGCCAAATCGGTGAGCATATTAAGAGTGCGTAGTACCTGGCAAGAACCGTTGTTGTATTAGTTTTTCAAGTTACATAAAAAAGTACGCAAATGAACAAGGTGTCCGATTTCGGACACCTTGTTTTGGTTTTAACTGAGTTAATAATTTGATTATTAGTATGTTATGCTGAATGATTGGATGTGGTATAATAATTTAATATTTACATTGGACTATTCCCACTTATGTGAAATTACAACAGTATGCGTTGTCATCAATCCCATGAAAGGCTGTAATCATGTTCAAAAACTACATTAAAATTGCTTTTCGCTCACTTTGGAAAAACCGGCTGTTTACCGGGATAAATCTTCTTGGACTTTCTCTTGGGCTGGCAAGCGCGGTAGTCCTAATTTTATTCATCCAAAGAGGATTGACGTTCGATACGTTCCATCAAGAAAGCGACCAGATTTACTTTATCCAGACAGAAGATAAAGACAGCCGATATAACCAGACTGTTTATCCGATTTTAGACCAGTTGCTGAAGACTTATCCTGAAATTAAAAAAGGAACACACATTCAGGGTTGGGGAAATGCATGGATTAACTATAAAGGCAAGGATATCCAAGGAAGTACAAAATATGTCGACAGCTCTTTTTTTGATATTTTTTCTTTTAAGCTCAAATACGGTAACACCGCAACTGCTTTAAAAAACAGGCAATCAATTCTTATCAACAATGATATCGCCATATCGCTTTTTGGTGATATAAACCCGGTCGGACAAATTGTTTCTGTAAATGATACCTTGAATTTCACTGTAACGGGTGTTTTACAAAATTTACCTGATAATTCTTCTATCCAGTTCGACGTATTAATGCCTATCGCAAATCTGGAATCAGACAAGAATTTTCAGGAAAACGCAGACTGGTACAATACCTTCGCAACGGTTTATATCAAACTTGATAAGGGTGCATCGGTCAGTAAGCTTGAAGCAAAATTTCCCGGATTTGTTAAAACGCATTTCGCTGAAGGGGGTAAGGATCGAAAAATTCGTATTGGACCGATAAAAGATTTTATCCATTATCAGAATCCCTTTTTCAAAAATATGATCTATGGAGCAATGACCATCGCTGGTTTCATTTTGCTCATTATTAGTATCAATCTTATCAATTTAAATACGGCAATCGCTTTTACAAGGGCGAAGGAAGTGGCAGTTAGAAAAGTAACAGGTTCTAATCTGCGGCAAATCTTAACCCAGTTCTGGTTTGAATCCGGGATTGTTCTGGTTTCGGCTTTAATACTGTCGATATTTTTTGCAGTTTCTTATCTAATCCCTCAGTTCAACGAGTATCGGCAGGGGCGTATGCAGCTGATGTTGAATTGGGAGCAGGAAAAAGTTACGATTCTGACCCTACTGCTGATTATTGGAATTATAGCTTTTATAGCAGGCACTTATCCTGCCGTTTATCTGAATAAGCTTGATATCCGGGACACTATAAAAGGAAAAATCACAAAGAAAACACAGTCGAGAAGCTGGACCAGGGAGAGTTTGATTGTAATCCAGTTTGCACTTACGATTATTCTTATTTTAGGTGCAATCAGCGTTCGAATGCAGATTGGTTTCATGAGGGGGGCAAACGTCGGTTTTGATAAAGAAAATATCGTCGTCGTCCAGTCGGATATGCAGTATAAAGATGAGAATGCGGCGATGGGGCAGTTTACGGGAATTCTGGATGATTTGAAACAAAATCCTCATATTAAAAGTATAGCGACTTCCGGTGTCGTTCCGACAAAATACTGGAACAATTACAACGTCTACTTTTCCGAATCTGAGCCTGACAAAGAAATTAGGTTAAGACAGGCTGGAACAAGCTCGTCCTATACTAAAACCTACAATATCAGGATGTTGGAAGGCCGGGATTTTTCTGAGGAACTTGATAAAAACGGAGAAAATAATCCGGTTGTTATCAATGAATCCGCCATGAAAGCGCTTGGTTGGAAATCGGCAGTTGGAAAGCGTCTCCGGCCAAAAAGCAATCAAAAAGTATATACCATTGTGGGCGTGATGAAGGATTTTAATTATCAGGAATTAAAAGAACGGATTGAGCCCCTGATTCACTGGTATGAAGGGAAAACAGCCTTGAACAGTTATCTGACAATTAAATTTGATGACAGTAAAAATGCGGCGACGGTACTTGCGGCGCTGGAATCAAAAATGAAAAAGATTCCGGCTAAAAAACCGTTCAAGTTTTTCTATTTATCTGATGAGATCAGCAGGCAGTATAACGATCTGGACGGTATCTGGAAAATGGTGAATTTTGTGACCATTCTTTCGATTGTCATTGCGCTCGCCGGTATTTTTGGACTCATCACATTGGCTGCAAATCAACGCATCAAGGAAGTAGGAATTCGTAAAGTTCTCGGGGCAAGTGTCCGGGAAATCACCATACTGTTGTCACGCGATTTTATCGCCCTTGTTACAATTTCTATTGCGATCGGACTTCCGCTTGCTTATAGTTTTGTTAAAAGTTTTCTACAACGTTATCAGTATCACGTCGATCTCAAATGGTATGTATTCGCTCAGGTTGGTGTTTTCCTACTGTTTCTCACCATACTCACCGTCGGTTTTCAAAGTATCAAAGCAGCGATGATGGATCCGGTAAAATCTTTAAAATCTGAATAACCAATTTAGTCATGAAAAAATATATATTTCTCTTTTTTGCCGTAAGTAACTCTGTTGCATTCGAACAGTCAAAAACAGTTTGTCGGAGTGTTACCAACGATGGAAACGCGCTTTCTATTCACATGAGCGGCAATATCGATGGTGAGGACTTCAATTTTGATCACACTTTTGATATCTCTTCGCTGGATAAAATTGCCAGGCTTGTGTTTAAGGATAAAATTTTGGATTCACTAGACGTGTTCATTGCCGAAATTCCGGAAAAACCTACGTTCCCCAAAGTTTCCAAAGCAGCAAAACCTTCCAAAGCGGATAAATCTGAGGTAGTTGTCAACATGGAAGAAACTGCGACTTCTGATAATCAAATTAAAAATCTTTCGTCAGCTACACAAAAATCTTTTTCGAAAGAGGTTAGATATAATTCTGAATGCGGCGAATTATTTCTGCGGTATAAGTACGAAAAGGGCGGTGAAGAGTATGAATACGAGCGTACAATCAACGCCAAAAATAAATCAAAAAGTGAGCGTATGCACATCATTGAAGAAACAGAAAGAGAGTTAGGTTTGACAACAATACAATAACCAGATTTAGCCATGATACGTAATTATTTCAAAATTGCTTTTCGTAATATCTGGAAGAGCAAAGGTTATGCGGCAATCAATATCGTCGGTCTTTCCGTCGCGTTTTGCATCAGCATTTTTTTGTTTATGACAGTTTATTTCCAGCTGTCTTTCGATAACTTTCACGAAGATGGGGACAGGATTTTCCAAACATATCTGTTTTCGAACGATCCGGGAAAACCGGAACGTTCAGGATCTATGCCAATACCGTTTACCCCGGCCTTGAAAGCGGAGTATCCGGAAATTGAAGCAGCAACAAGATTCATGAACGGAAGTAGTTTGATTGAATACAACGGAAAATATTTCGACAAACAAGTTCAACTCGTTGATGCGGATTTTTTTAAGGTTTTCTCTTTTCCATTATTAGATGGAAACCGGAATTCGGCTTTCAACGGATTGAGCGATATTGTCATTAGTGAAAATATGGCAAAAGCTGTTTTTGGTTCTGAAAATCCAATCGGTAAACAACTTTTGCTTGGAGGAGATGAAAATAAAAAGCCTTACCTGGTGACAGGTATTCTTAAAGATTTTCCTGACAATTCTACGCTCCGGTTTGACGCTTTCATCCGAATAGAAAATCATGAAGGTTATTATCGGGAAGCAAAACGGTGGGACAATATGTCGCATCGGGCTTTTATCAAACTTAAACCTAACACGGACCAGCTGGCTTTTGAAAATCGCATGAAATCTTTCGCGGCTAAATACTTTGCTGGTAATATTGATAAGTTGAAAAAGAAAGGTGCAGAAGCAGATAGTCGCGGTGATCTTTTTGCTATTCGTTTGCAGAAACTTGAGAATCTTCATTTCGATAAGGATATCACTGGCGGTAGTGGTTCGTCCGTTGCAGTTGTATATGCGTTGTTAGGTATTGCATTCTTTATCCTCCTGATTGCCTGTATCAATTTTATAAATCTGACCGTCGCCAGATCGTTCACCCGGGCACGAGAAGTGGGTGTTCGCAAATCTCTCGGCGCGTTGAAAAATCAGCTTTTTGTTCAGATTTGGGGAGAAGCTGCGATGATCTGTTTCGGAGGTTTCATGGCTGGAATATTATTGGCATATCTGCTCCTGCCACAATTTAACGCGACTTTCCAGGGCAAACTTTCGATGGAATACATTTTCCAGCCGGACAGGTTAGCCATTATTGTTACTCTTTTTTTATTGGTAACATTAATTGCCGGAGGTTATCCCGCCTGGCAAATGTCAAAATTTAATGCCGTTGAAGTTCTTAAAGGAAAGATAACGCTGACGCGTCCTGGTATACTAAGGAATTCACTTATCGTAACACAATTTACATTATCAAGTTTATTGATCTGCTGTACGATTATCGCCATTCAGCAGGTTGATCACCTCCGTGCTCAGCCGTTAGGATTTACAAAAGAGCAGGTCATTAGTATTCCGGTTGGGAATAAAGTAAATGGTCAGCAGGTTTTAAAACGTATGCGGAATCTGCTTAACGGAGATCCTAATATTGTCTCTCTATCCGGAAGCACGGTCAATCTGGGCGTTGGAAAAGACAGGAGTACATCGCGTAGTGTTCTTGGATTTACCTATAAAGACCAGGAAATTTCATCTGACTGGCTGCATATCGACTACGATTATCTGAAAACGTTGGGGATAAAGTTATTGGATGGGCGTGAGTTTGATCCTGCTTATCAAACAGACTCCGTCAATCGGGTGATCATCACGGAAAGTATGGCGAAAATGATCGGGGAGAAGGATCCGGTTGGGAAATTTTTCGAAACAGATACGGCCGGAGCAAAATACCAGATTATAGGCCTGGTGCCCGATTTCAACCTTTATTCGTCTAAAAATGACAAAAAACCGGTCACGATGTATCTCTCAAATAATGAACCGATCAGTTATATTTTCGTCCGCGTTACGCCGGCAAGTCTGGTTGGCGCTATGGACAAAATTTCGAGTGTCTGGAAAGAAGTGGCGCCTCAGTCGGAATTTACGGGTACTTTTTTAGATGAAAACACAGATGCCTGGTATAAAGACGAAGAGAAATTTTCTCAGATGTTTAGTTTGGCATCAGGAATAGCCGTTTTGCTTTCCTGTCTCGGTTTGTTTGCAGTTGCTTTAATGGTTATTGAGCAGCGTACAAAAGAAATTGGCGTAAGAAAGGTGCTCGGGGCAAGTATCACCAACATTGTTTACACGCTCTCGCGGGATTTTGTCAAAATGGTTATTTTATCGATCGCCATCGCAACGCCGCTGGCATGGTATGCCATGCAGCAATGGCTGGATAATTATTCCTATCGAATAGAAATAAGTGTTTGGATTTTCATTCTTGTGGGTCTTGCGGCAGTGTTTATTGCATTGGTGACTGTGAGTTTTCAAAGTATAAAAGCTGCGTTGATGAACCCGGTAAAATCTTTAAAATCGGAATAAAGTTACTTGGTTGAATTCTTTTTTTGTGCGGTCTCTTGCCTAACTTCTTAAAGATAAAACGATGATAAGCAATCACATTAAGATAGCAATCCGGAATTTTCGCCGGCAGACTTTTTTCTCGCTTGTGAATGTGACCGGCCTCGGTGTCGGCTTGGCGGCGTGCTGGCTTATTGGGATCTATGTTTATTATGAAAGAAGTTTTGATGAATTTTTGCCTGATGCGGACCGGATATTTTCGGTAACGTTGGATTTTAAAATGGGCGGTGAGGAAGGAAAAACGACAAACACACCGCCACCGCTTGGGCCACGACTGGCAGCCGACTATCCGGAAATCGAGATGACGGCCAGGACATTTAGCCTCGGGAGTGCAATCGTTCGACGCAGCATTTCGGGCAATGAACCGCTGCAATATAATGAAACTACGGCCATCGCGGCGGATACTTCATTTTTGAAATTATTTGCTTTCCCGATGAAGGAAGGTAATTTTTCAGCACTGGATAAGTCCGGCAGTTTGGTATTGACAGAAAAAACTGCTGAAAAATATTTTGGCTCTGTATCACCAATTGGACAAGCTCTTGAAATCAATGGAAACATTTATGCGGTTACGGGCATACTAAAAGATCTTCCCGCAACATCCTCCGTTCAATTTGACTTTTTATTGCCAATGCAAAATTTTCATGTTGTCGAAAATTTTGCCTGGAGCTGGATCTGGCTGCAAGTTGATACCTGGGCTAAATTCCGTGAAAAACCAACGCCGGAAACCCTGGCGGCGCTCGAAGCGAAATTTCCGGATATGGTAAAACGGTATGCCCCGGCGGCATACGAACGGGTAGGACAAGATTTTCTGAAACAGTTGCAAAATGGCGACAGGTTGGATGTCAAGTTAATTCCTCTGAAATCTTTGCACCTGAATGCAGCAGGTTTTTATTCCCGGCTGTCAACGCTTGGAGATAAACAGCAGGTGAATATTTTCGCCATTGTCGGCGGTTTGATACTTCTGCTTGCCTGCGTCAACTTCATGAATCTGTCGACAGCCAGGTCGATCAAACGTACCAGAGAGGTTGGGATCCGGCGTGCATTGGGTTCAAACAAGAATGTTCTGGTCGGGCAGTTTTTGACTGAATCGATTTTGTTTAGTCTGATCGCGATGATTCTGGCTGCCGTATTAACGTCAATAACTTTACCTTTTTTTAATAAACTTACAGGATTAAGATTGGAACTTGAAGATCTTTATTCTTTCAAAATATTGCCTTTTGTTTTACTGCTGCCACTTTTAACTGGTTTGGCCTGCGGTTTATATCCTGCTTTTTATTTTTCAAAATCCAAAACGGTTGATATTTCGAAGATGTCTGGTACCGCCGCTACCGGAGGTCACATGTTTTTGCGTAATGGTTTGGTTGTTTTTCAATTTTCGGTATCTATCGTGCTGATGTTGGGTGCTTTTGTGGTATACCAGCAATTACATTTTGCAACAAAAATTTCTCCCGGTTTGCAGCGTGAAAATGTTTTGATCATAAAAAACGCACGGCATCTGGGAAACACTTTTGGCAAAGAAACTTTTCGTCAGCAATTGTCGCAGATTCCTGCTGTTGTCAGTACTACTTATGCCACTTACCTGCCTTCTCTGGGAAGTTTTGCAGATTATTATGAGCCGGAACAAGGAGATCAAAAACATGCCGTTGTAAAAAGTCTGCTCCTGAGTTCATTTATGACGGACATGAATTTTATTCCGACATTAGGAATAGAAATTATTGCCGGACGCAATTTCTTATCCAATACCAAAAGCGATTCTTCCAGCGTAATTTTGAATGAAGCGGCTGTAAAAGCCATGGGCTGGGAAAATGCTGTTGGGAAATGGATGCGGTATCCGGGGAATAGAAACCAGCGTTTTCAGGTAATTGGTGTGATGAAAAATTTCTATAACGGATCCGTTAAACTGGACATAGAACCGGTTGCGATCTTTAACGAATCTTCCAAAAGTTATCAGACCTGGGATTCAAACGTAGCCATAAGATTATCTCCGGGTTCAGAAAAGTCCGTGATTCAGAAAGTGGAAAAGCTCTGGAAAGCTTCGGTTCCCCAGGCACCTTTTGAACATGATTTTCTGGATTCTTCCTTTTCCCGTCTTTACGTTTCGGAAGCAAAAACGAGTACTGTTCTGGGTGTTTTTACAATCCTTGCCTTGTTTATTGGCTGTCTGGGATTATTCGCCTTGGCCGCGTTTACAGCTGAACAACGCACCAAGGAAATCGGGATACGGAAAGTATTGGGCGCTTCCGTCTTTGGTCTGGTGGGTTTGTTGTCCAGAGATTTTCTCAAACTTGTATTTATCGCCATTATCTTATCAACGCCCCTGGCGTGGTATGCGATGGATAAATGGCTGCAAAATTACGCTTATCGTGTCGATAATTCCTGGAAGATTTTCGCCATTGCAGCGGTAACAGCCATTGTCATTTCTTTGATCACCATAAGTTTTCAAAGTATAAAAGCGGCCCTGGCCAATCCTGTAAAATCCCTTCGTTCAGAATAATAAACCTGACTTCTCATGTTCAAAAACTACCTGAAAATCGCTGCCAGGAATATTTGGAAGCATAAGGATTATTCCTTCATCAACATTGTTGGGCTGGCCATTGGGATGGCAGTTTCGATGCTGATCCTGGTGTTTGTGGTGCATGAATATAGTTTTGACAAGTTTCATGAGAAAGGCATTCGGATATACCGGATTCTTGCCAGGATAGATATGGATGGCAGGCAGATGCAAACGATTAATTTCAATGCGAAACTGGCGCCATACTTAAAGGAATCTTCACCGCAAATAGAAAGTTATGTACGGTTAAAAACACCATATAATAAGGTTACGATCAAAAATCCTGAGAAGCCGGAAAATCTATTTTTTGAACAGAACTTCGTTTTTGCAGACGATGCTTTTTTTAAGGTTTTTTCATTCAAACTGAAAGAACAAAACGGTCATGATTATCTGGTTAAACCTTACACGATGGTCATATCCGAACGGGCCGCCTTGAAATATTTCGGAGCTGAAAATCCAATTGGAAAGACTTTATTATATGAAGGAAAACATTTGTTTGAAATTACCGGTGTTGCGTATAATCCGCCATCCAATTCCACTATAAATTTCGATTTTGTTGCTTCTGTCAATACAATTCCTCAACTGGACGAAAATCAAAAATCCATGTGGGAACACGCCGGGGCCTTTAATACCTACTTGTTACTGGATTCTGAAAACTCGGTTCCACTGGTTGAAAAAAATATAGTTGCAGCCGGAAACAGAACAGGCGCGTTTGACGAACAGTCCGTTTATTCTCTTGAAAAGTTTTCAAACATACATCTTCAAAACGATTTTACGAATACTGGTAACGTACGTTTGATCAACATTTTTGCCGGTATCGCCGCGCTGATTCTCTGCCTGGCACTTTTCAATTACATGAATTTGACCACTGCACGTTCTACGCTTAGAGCCAAAGAAGTTGGTGTTCGGAAAGTCGCAGGAGCGGGGAGGAGCAGTCTCATTAAACAATTTTATACCGAATCAATTCTGGTTTGCTGCCTGGCTTTTTTGCTATCTTTTCTGTTGTTGGAAATGATGCGGCAGCCATTTTATGATTTACTGGACCTGAGAATTGATGCGTCTTTCCTCGTTTCGCCAGGTTTTATTCTTATTCTCTCGGGCGTACTGTTTTTTTGTGCATTTGTTGCAGGAAGTTATCCAGCCTTGGTTTTGTCAGGGTTTTCGCCGATTACAGTTTTGAAAGGTAGGTTCGCGAGTCAGCAAAAAGGAGGCTCACTACGAAAATTCTTTATGGTTTTCCAGTTTTCAGTAACGATCGCATTGATTGTTTGCAGCTTCATTGTTCAACATCAGTTAAGCTTTATGCAAAACAAAAAGCTGGGATTTAATAAAGATCAAATACTTGGAATAACGTTGGGCGGGTCAATAGGAGGAAAATACTTTTCTTTCAAAAACGAGATTGAGGCTTTGGCAGGAGTTGAGGAAGTGGCCGTTTCCAATACAGGTTTGTTCAAAGGGTACAATATGTTTTTTGAGAAAAATGCGGATACTAAAAAAGATATAAGCGTCATTTATTCAGAAGTTGACCCCAACTTTATCAAGACTTTTGGTCTTGCATGGAAGATAAAACCGGAAGGAGTTTCGTGGAAGAATGGACAATCGGTGATATTAAATGAAGTCGCAGTGAGTGAACTCGGGATAAAGGGGAATCCGGTGGGGCAGAAAGTTTTCAACCGGAATGTTGCCGGCATTCTTAAAAACTTTCACTTTACGAATGTACAGGAAAATGTCAAATCCACCGGGCTTTTTATCGTTAATGATACCACAAATCTTTTGGCTGAACCTCAGTCGTCGGCAGTTTTGTTTACGAAGATGGATACCAAAACGAACATCAAAGACAAGGTTGAATCCATAGAAAAAATCTACAAAAAATACGCTGCCGATAAACCTTTCGAATATTATTTCCTGGATGACGCGTTTAATGAGACATTTAAAACCGAAATCAGAATGTCGCGAATGTTTACGGTTTTCACGTCTTTCGCAATTTTTATTGCGTGCATGGGTCTCTTCGGACTTGTCACATTTACGGCAGAAACACGAACCAAAGAAATCGGTATCAGAAAAGTTTTGGGCGCCAGTATCACCAGTGTTGTCGCTTTGATATCAAAAGAATTCTTCAAACTTGTATTCATTTCCATCGTCATTTCAACGCCCGTGGCCTGGTATGCAATGGATAAATGGTTACAGGATTTTGCATACAGGATCAATATTCCCTGGTGGGCCTTTGCGTCAGCGGGAATCTTGATTCTGCTCATCACTTTTGTGACGGTCGGGTTTCAGTCGATCAGAGCTGCAATGATGAATCCTGTTGAGTCACTTAAATCAGACTAGAAACAATTTAAACATCCAATCATATGAGCCATATAGCTATACCGATCCCAACTATTCCAGGAAGACATGAGATCGAAATCGAAGTAACGGTTAATGGATTAAAAGAACAACTTCATTATCGGGTCGAGCTGTTTTATTGGGACAATTGCTCAAATCCAGCGGGGCATCGTGCAGATTGTATCAGCGAAATGCTTGCGCACCAGGATCCTGAATGGGCCGTATATTATATCGGCGCACCAAACGACGAGTATGTCCCGATCACTTTTGTAAAAAAAGAAAGTAGAAGATTTTTGCAGCATAGCAGAGCGATTGCGTAACGGATTGTTATTTTTGGTCAGGGGTTGTAAGGGGTAGTCATTTGTTGTCAGGAATTGTCATTTGTTGTTATGAAAGTGGTCGGGGGTTGTTGGTTTATGCCACAACTTTTGACCACTTTCTATTTTTATCACCCGCTTTCTTACAACTTTTAATTTTTGCCCTGTGCTTCCCACTTACACCCAAAGGTAATTTCCGATTGACAAAGACAATCTCCTGGTAATTTATCATTCTTTTTGAAAGATAATTCCTGATCAAAATTTGAAAATTTTTTCTTGCATCATTGTTGCATATACTTATTGTTGGTATATATTTGCATCATTGTTGCATTTAAAATAATCAGTATGAAAAGGAATTTATTCAAAACGCTGTTAGCCATTTTTATTATTTCTGCTTTCTCTTCCTGTGAAAAAGATGAGGAAGAGGTCGTTGATCCTGTTGAAGAAACTGAATACAAGTTTGTTCGTATTCTTGTCAATGATGAAACGACCAAAGAACTTTCTCTGGTTGATCCGGTGAAACTTACCGTTGAATCCTTTCAGGCTCAATATGCGAAAGCTGCCTTGTATCCAACGCAGGCAGGACGTTTTGGGGCGGTGGTCAGTACTGCCAACAATCTTGTCCAATTATTTGATACAGGTTTCGAAGGGCATGGAGATCATGTGGACATGAAAGGAACTCCGAAGTTTGGCGCTTTAATCGGTGATGGTAACAAGCCAACGCATTTTAAAAGTAAGGGTGACGAAATCATCACGTTCAACGACGGAGACGGAACATTGAGTATCGCCAAAGAGGCTGATTTTCATGTGAATGGAGCGAAAATGAAAACGGTCAATGCAGGCAATGTTGCCCATCATGGGGCGATGACGAAGTTTGACAACGGTACTTATGCAATCACGGTGAAAGACGGTTCAGTTGCCGGGTCGTTGCCAGAACGTGTGAAAATTATTGACGGATCAGGAAAGACACTTTTCGAATCGACTGTCCAGACCAAAGGTATCCATGGAAATGCGAGTGATGGAAAAGTGTCGCTTTTTGGATCTTCCAGCGGCATATTGGTCGTAGAATCAACAGGAAAACAGCATTTGATCGCACATCCTGCCAGTTTCGGGACGGCGTGGTTCGGATCTGTTTTTGAAGCAAAAGGTGCGGGCAAATTTATCGGATATACCGCAGCCGTGGGGGCATACCTGATTGACCCAACAATAGATAAGGTTACACCTGTCATCGAAAGCACGGATTTAATCCAGGTAAAAATGGACTACGCCGGCAATAAGCTGATCGCACTTTTACACAGTGGCGAAGTAAAGGTTTATGATCTGAAAACAAATACCGTGCTGAAAAGCGGAAACATTATACCAGCGACCGTTAAGGATGAAACGCAAAAGCCGCAGATCGAAGCGACTTCAAAGTATCTCTATGTGACGCAGCCAAAAAGTGGTGAGTTATTAAAAATAGACATTAATGACTTTTCGAAAATCGATCGAATTAAAGTCTCAGCTACTCCGTATCGTCTGACAATCTTGGGTATTGAATCCAGTGAGGCTCACTGATTTGATACGGTTTAATAGTTTGAATCCCTGGTTATAAAATTTTGTAATCAGGGATTTTGTATTAAAACCACCATTTTTCATAGTTTTCAACTGGCTTCCATTTGCTTTTTGGCTCAAAGTGATTCCATATTATTTCAGACACTTTTCTGATTAATACATAACCCTCATTACTTCTTTCCCAACGCTCATCCAGCTGATTTTTCGTTGTGATACAAAATACATAATCCCCATGTGGCGCGTGTACCATCACGACCTCAGATTTGGCCTGGTTAACAGCACCACTTTTTGCGCTGGTTTTTATGTTGGATGGGATTTGAGAAAGTGCCTCCCCATCCCAGAACTGCATACCCAGATACCGGTACATCCGCTCACTGGCATCCGCGCTGATTGCCTTTCCTTCCCGGATCATCACCATCAGTTCCGCCATTTCCCTGGGCGTCGTTTGTCCCCATCCATAAGTTGCCTGCGCTTGCTTTCTGCCTGGGGTGCGCGAATTTACACGTGTGTATTCGAATCCATTATTATCCATCCATTGATTAATGGCCGCCCCGCCTCCTGCCAACGCCTGGAGCCATAAACTTCCGGTATTATCGCTAAGGGAAATCATGAGATGGACCACTTTGGGCATCGGAATTTTTGTGCTGTCTTTTAGTGAACCAACAATCCCGTCATCGTATTTTAACGAATCCCGATAAATTAGTGTCTGATCGAATTTTATTTCCCCTTTTTGTATTTTATCAAACAAGCCGACCATAATCGGTATTTTAACCATACTTGCCGTTGGAAATATGGAATCCTGATTGACTGATGCGGTTTTGTTGGTTTTCAGATTCCGAACATATACACCGACATTTCCCTTGAAACCAGCTGTTGCCTTTTCCAGCTTAGCTACAAGCTGACGATCGGTTTTATGAGATGAGTTTGAAAAAGGCTGAGCAAAAATTTGTGCATTAAGGCAAAGGAGTGTGATGATGATAAGTTTTTTCATAGTATTTGGTTCAAGCTGTCAATGTTTCAATTTCTTGTAAATAACAGTAAGCTAGTGAATTAAAAAGGCTTTTTAACTGTGGGCAAGTTTATACATCACTTAGAGATGGTGGTTGTAAGGTTAATTATTTACACAATTAAGTGGGAAATAATTACCCATTATTCAACACTTTTTTTCAGGGAACGTAATTTTTACAAGCGATGCAGTTCGCAGACGCTACCTTACTTTCCACAAAGATTGTTAACGATATCAAAAGATGACAAGGAAATTTACCTATACTGAAAAAGAATTAATTAATTCTTTAAAAAGTAATAATAGAGATGCGTTCGAGTATTTATACGATCACTATGCTCCTGCACTTTACGGGATTATTATGAAAATCGTAAAAGACGAAGAAAAAGCGGCCGATGTCATGCAGGATTCCTTTTTGAAGATTTGGAAAAACATCAGCGCATATAATGTTGATAAAGGTACGCTGTTTACCTGGCTTTTGAATATAGCGCGAAATACCGCAATTGACCGTTTAAGGTTGGATGTAAAGCTTTCCAAAGGCATTAACTGGGAGCAGGTGAAGGAGGCCGATCTTACTAGTGCAGTTATTTTTAATCCGATTCCAGCCACGATTGATATCCGGGCCATTGTTGAAAGATTGCTGCCAGAGAAGAGTATCCTTATCGATCTGGTTTATTTTCAGGGTTATACGCATGAAGAAGTAGCGGCAAAACTCATGCTTCCTCTCGGAACTGTAAAATCAAGAATCCGCAAAGCACTCACAGAGTTGCGGGAGATTTTTGGTGCGAAAGAATATGTTTTAGGAGCTGCCTAAGTTATACCTTATTTTAAAGAATAATTTAATTTCCATAAGTGTAGAATTAGCTAGGTAATCTGCTAGTTGCACAACTTCTTTTTTATCTCCTCACCGGCAAACTATTCCCCCATTCAGCAGCGATCATGTCCCGAAAATACTGGCTAATTTCCGATGTATTAAATTTTTAATTCTTCCGGATTTTTCTTTTTTTGATTGCTGTTCGCTGAATAGTTATTCTTTCTCCAAAAAAATTATAATTTTCGGGCTTATAACTTATCTTTCAGAACATAAAATCGCCTTGTAGTAGTAAATTTTTTTTTTTACAGGTTAAATAGTCACTAATAAGTCGTCCGAAAGTCAGCTAGTTTCTCAGCTATTTTTATAATAAGAAACTATACAATGACTTCTACGACAAGGCGCGAAGATATGGATGATATTTTTCATATCTTCTATGAACCTAAAAATTAACTTTCTTGAAGTATTTAAATTTTTTCGCAATTTTCAATTGATTCGGGAGCATAAAATTTAGCCAGCTGTTAATACTAAAAATCTTCATCTTTCCATTCCTTCCTTAATTTTTTAAAACCACAAGTTTTAATTAACATCTATTTTGAGTGAATAACGTATACTTACTAAGGTTCCATATCCGGATTACCATAGCATGATAAGTCTTCTTAGCTTTCGTGTATACGTTGGATCATTCCAATTGAATAATGTTAAGGCGCCCTTTTTGCATTATTCCGACAATATTTTCCAAGAGCAATCACCAATTTCTATATTTTGTGCGAATTAATTTACTGCATGGCAGGGCAAACGGCATCTAATGTGTGCTGCATATGACTTCTTCGAATTTTTTTGTATTGAACTCTTGTTAGTATAATCTCCGCTATATTGAAATAATGATATTTTTGATAATTGGTTTGATGCCGGTGCTCAGATGTGCAAAGGTATGGTTTCTACATTCCTTTGCTACTATATGTCTATTTTAGGGTGAATTAAAGTGTAGATGTACTTAAAATATTTACGTAGAAGTACTTTAACTTAGGTAGTAGACTTCCTTTTTGGATTTGTACAATATCAATTTAATTATATATTCGGTTTGATATTTAGATAGAAATGTTTTTACATTTGCATCTCTAATAGTCTCATTTTCATCATTCGGAAAGTTAATATCGGTCTTTATAAAGTGTTTTAGATGTCGCTATTTTGGTCCTGGATATCTGAAAATATCAAAGTTATTCGATCAAGTTCGACTCAATAAACGAGCTTAAATGTAGTCGGTTATATAGAACTTTTTTGATGCTGTAAAATGATTCTCTTATTATTCCATTTCAATAATTTTAACTAATTCCTTATTGTTTAAAACTATACAACTACATGAAAACCTTTAAAAACATTGCTGCCTTGTGCATGGCATTGCTATGCACTTCGGGAGCCAGTTCCTTCGCAAATAAAGCGGTAACGAACGCTCATGCTCCGACCACAGATAATTGCAATTGTGATAATAACGTCCTGAAAAACCCAAGTTTTGAAGATAGTAAAACCTTTGATGGCTGGAAGGGTGATGGCGAATGGCAAGTAAGCACGACTTATGATGTATGCGGAAACAGGGCTGTCGCGCTGGATGGTAAAGGGAAAATCTATCAGGATGTGCCTGTTGCTCCTGGGACTAAGGTTGATTTTTCTGTCTATGGTGGAGTTCATGTCAATAAAGATCAGGAGTTCAGATTATTATTTTACAATTCATCAAATGAGAGTCTGGCTGGCGCTGATGGAGAAAATATTGATTTTACTGTTGGGAATGGATCCAGTTTAAGGAAATACTTCCTTAGCGCTGTGGCGCCTGCAGGAACAGCTTACGCACGAGTTGAAGCACGTTCTGTCAAAGGCGGTGATTGGATTAAAATGGACGGAGCTTGCGTTCAACTGACGATACCTGCTCCTGTATGTTGTACGGTAAACAAGTTATCCAACGGAAGTTTTGAAGAATACAAATTGGTAGGAGACAGGAAAGTGCCAAAAGATTGGAACTATTCCAACAATTCAAATTTTTCCTGGGATGGCGCGTTTGCAGTTTGTGGGAAGCAAAGTGGTCTCTTAACTGGTGCTGGTAGCTTTTGGCAAGATGTGGCTATAACAGCAGGTAGTTCTGCAACATTGTCTATCTGGGGTGGTTACCACGAAAAGAATTCGCAAGTATTTAAATTACAGTTCGTTTTATCCAACGGAGATGTTGTAGAAGGTGATTCAAAAGCGCTTACAAAGTCTGTAAGTGATTTGCCAAAAACAAGTAATGTTGGTTTAACGCAATATGATTTGTCAGCAATCGCACCATCAGGAGCTAAATATGTCAGAGTATTTGGAAGTTCTAATGGAAATTATTTGAAGGTTGACGCAGCCTGTTTGACTATATCCGTTCCGGTTTGTGAAACATGTAACGACAACAAAATGACTGACCCGAGTTTTGAAGCTGGAACCAGCGAATGGACTAAAGCTGGCGGTACTTTTGAAACTTCAAATGATTACGTCGTTTGTGGCACTAAATCAGGAAAATTAACTGGTAAATCGACCCTTTCGTTAGAAAAATCAGCTGATCCAGCTGCAACTGTAACTTTCTCTATCTATGCTGGTGTGAGTTCAGTGAACGGACAAAAACTTAGACTGAGATTCTTGAATGCTGATCGTGGAGAGATTTCGAGCAAAGAAACTCCGGTAACGAAAATCTATTCTGCTCCTGCAGTTGGACTGCAAAAGTTCACCGTTTCTGAAAGAGCTCCACAAAATACCAGATTTGTTTCTGTTGAACTTGTGTCAAATGGAGAAACTTTCATCTTTGATCTTGGATGTCTTTCAATTGCGGGTGGAACACCACTTCCGGTTACACTTACCGAATTTGGCGTGAAAAAAGAAGGCATCTCCGCTTCTTTGGTGTGGAAAACTACAATGGAAACAAATTCAAAAGAATTTGAAGTACAGCACAGCTCAAATGGCAAACAGTGGGAAATATTGGGTGTTGTTGCTGCGCAGGGAGAAAGCAGTGTCACAAAATCATATAATTTTTTACACACAACCCCGGCAAATGGAAACAATCTATATCGTTTACGAATGATTGACCAGGATTTGACTTTCGCTTACAGTCGTATCGTTAATGAGAATTTTGTGACGGAAGAATCGGCAGTTCTATATCCGAATCCAAGTTCGAACTTTATGAAATTAAAAACGGTAGAAAAAATTGCGAGCATTCAGATATATGATGTGAAAGGTATCAAAGTAAAAGACTTTTCTCCAAGCGGAACTGACATTGATATCAGCAGTCTGGCCCAGGGAACTTACATCGTAACATTCAAACAGACAAGTGGTCTGGTTACCAAACAAAGAATTCAGGTTGTAAGATAATTGAATAGCGTTATTAGTTTCGAATTCCTTCATCTGTTCTGTACAGGTGAAGGATTTTTTTGTTTAAAATGGTTTCAGAAAATTGCAATTGCATCACGAACCGCATACTTCCAATGTTAAGTTTTTCATAAGATTAACAGATTGTTACCTTTTAGGAAATTATTCGGTTTAGTTTTACGTTGCTAACTTCCTGTATGAATTGTAATTAGTGTGAGTTTTGAAAGAAGTTGATTTTGATAATTTAGATATACTGTCTGATCAGTCCGCCGTTTTCGATGTGAAAATGGATACAATCACGGCCAGTGATTTTGGGGCAGATTTCAGGTGGGGAACGGCAACGGCGGCATTTCAAATCGAAGGCGCAGTGGCTGTGGATGGGCGCGGACCATCTATTTGGGATAAGTTTACCAAACAAAATGGTAAAATCAAAGGCGGTCATCATGCTGAGATTGCATGTGATTTCTATAACCGTTATGAGGACGATCTTGAACTTGTGAAGGAACTTGGTTTTAAAGAATTCAGGTTTTCACTTTCCTGGTCCAGAATTTTGCCTACCGGTACGGGAGAAGTCAATCAAAAAGGAATAGATTTTTACAATCGCGTGATTGACAAGTGCCTTGATCTGGGAATTGAGCCGTGGATTACCCTATATCATTGGGATTTGCCTCAGGCCCTGGAAGACCGAGGAGGTTGGAAAAATCGGGAGATTATCGATTGGTTTTCGGAATATGTAAGACTTTGCGCGACGGAATTTGGTGACAAAGTAAAAAACTGGATTGTTTTAAATGAGCCAACCGCCGTGGCCGGACTGGGGTATACAACCGGAATGCACGCACCTGGAAAAAAAGGTATATTCAATTTTCTGCCGGTTGTGCATCATTTAGCATTATGCAATGCGGAGGGAGGTAGGATTATCCGTAATCTCGTGCATGATGCATATATCGGTACTGCACTTTCCTGTTCTCATGTACAGGCTTTCACCGACAAACCAAAGGACGTACGGGCAGCGCAACGTGCGGATGCCATCATGAACCGTCTGTTTGTCGAACCGGCATTGGGGCTGGGATACCCGACTGACGTTTTCCCGTTTTTAAACAATATCAAAAGATTTACAAAGCCCGGTGATGAAGAAAAACTGGCTTTTGATTTTGATTTTATAGGTCTCCAAAATTATTTTCGGATCATTGTCAAACATTCCTACTTTGCACCGGTATTATGGCTGGAAGAAATTCCTGCAAAAAAAAGAAATGTTCCTTTGACTGTTATGGGCTGGGAAGTCGCACCCGATGGTATGTATGATATTCTCAGGCAGTTTAGCAATTATTCTGGCGTCAAAGAGATTATTATTTCGGAAAATGGAGCGGCATTTGAAGATAATCCGGAAAACGGAAAAGTGGTGGATGAAAGGAGAATCCAGTATTTTGAAGATTACTTGAAGAGCATTCTGAAAGCAAAAAATGAGGGTGTGAAAGTGGCAGGATACCTCGCTTGGTCTTTGCTTGATAATTTTGAATGGGCGGAAGGGTACCATCCAAGATTCGGATTAGTTTATGTCAATTACGAGACCCAGGAAAGAATTGTTAAAGAATCGGGGAAATGGTTTGCGTCATTTTTTAAAAACTAGATTTTTATAAATTTTTTAAGATTAAAAGGTTGGTTTCCAACCTTTTTTTGTTTGGATGCGTCTTGTCTGAAATTAAATTTCCATTTATGAAAAAGATTATCATGTGCTTTTTCTTACTGTCTTTTGGGAGTTGTAATGAAAAAGACGAACTACCGGGATCTGATTGCGTCGGCGAAAAAAAAGATATTGCCTGTTATCAAGTATATATGCCTGTTTGTGGTTGCAATGGCCAGACTTATGGAAACGACTGCGAAGCTAGTGCTGCCGGCGTTAAAAAATATACGGCTGGCGCCTGCAACTAGAATAAATTCTAAACTGCGAAGATTATGAAAATCGGTATCATTTTATTTGGACTATTTGCCTGGATTAGCTGCAATGATGAAAAAGTTGTTCAGAAAGAGGTAGAAGTTATCGAAAGCGAAGGTCAGTGGATCAATATGCTCGCAACAGATGGTTGTGCATGGCATTTTGAAATTCCTTCGGGAGATTCGACGCTTTATTTTTTGCCAAGTGAAAACGGACTTAAAGAGGTTGAAAAGGTGCTGGGTAAGATCGAAAGCAGTTATTCGTTTACGAAAGTTCATATTCGTTACAGTCTGACAGGAAGGAAGCGTGAGGTGCAATGTGGTTGGGGCGCAACTAATTTTTACAATGAGATAGATATATACGAAATTAAGAAAAATTGAAAGTAAGGGTTTTCAATAGTTCAAAAAAAGTGTCCGCTCCTGGACACTTTTTTGTTTTTTAGGATCACTTAAATATTTGATAATAAGCTATTTGTGGAAGTCGAACTATTTTCCAGATACTTAGGATAAAACAATTGAAAAAAAAGATTTAACCTTCACGCAACTTCTATTTATAAAAAAACATCCTGTATCAAACGAACCTTATTAGATCATGAAAAAGACACAATTACTCCCCCTTTTGTTTGCATTATTTATCGCTTTTACTTCCTGTGCACAAAACTCAGACGAGAAACCATACGTCAGCAAAAATTTCTCAGCAGCGGTGTCCAACCTTGTGGTAGAAACTTCGGGCGGATCTATTGAAGTGGCCGGAACACAGGCTAGCGGCGTAAAAGTTGAAATGTATGTGCGTCCAAATAACTGGAACGGGAAAGTAAATCTTAGTAAAGATGAAATAGAAGACAGACTGGAAGATTTCGATATTTTTATTGGTAGCGAAGGAAATAGTATAAAGGCAACGGCTCAGCGTAAAAATAAAACTGGCTGGGATAAAAACAGTGTGTCAATCTCGTTCAAAGTTTATACGCCACGCAGCATTTCAACAAATCTGAGAACAAGCGGAGGAAGTATCCGGATTTCTTCACTCACGGGAGAACAAAATTTCAGGACCAGTGGTGGAAGTCTAAAAGTTTCTGATCTGGTTGGAACGGTCAACGGACAAACTTCGGGCGGAAGCATTGACGTAGAAAAATGCAAGCAGGATATTACCTTACAAACTTCTGGCGGAAGTATCAAAGCCAGTGAATTGAACGGAAAAATAAATCTTCAGACTTCCGGCGGGAGTTTGAGTTTAAATGGCCTGGATGGTGATATTCTTGCGCATACGAGTGGTGGAAGTATCAAAGGTGACGGTATTAAAGGGTCGCTGGATGCTGGAACTTCGGGTGGTTCTGTTCGTTTAGCAGGTCTTTCGGGAAGCGTAAAAGCGCATACCAGCGGCGGAAGCATGGAAGTTGAAATCACGCAAGTGGGCAAGTTTGTCGATCTTTCAACCTCAGCTGGAAGTCTGCGGGTTAATATGCCGATGGACAAAGGAATGGATCTTGATTTGAAGGGGAATAAGGTTACCGTAAGCCTGAAAAACTTTGACGGTCAGGTTGAAAAGGATCGTGTACAAGGAAAAATGAATGGTGGCGGAATTCCTGTAAATCTGCATGCAAGCGGTGGATCTGTAAGTATCAATCAATAAAATATCTTCGTAATCCTCTTGTTATATAAGGCGTTCGTCCTTGAACAAAAGTGTTCGTTATCGGACACTTTTGTTGTTTTAAGGCTATCTAATGATTTGATTATCAGTATGATATTATTTTGGCATAAAATTTACCTTACCAATCTATAGAAGCAACCTGAGGCATTCCCGTGCAGAATTCCTTCACTCCCTAATTCAGTTGGCCATGTTTAACAACTACTTCACAATTGCCTGGCGAAATCTCACGCGTAACAGCTTGTATGCATTTTTGAATGTGGCAGGATTGTCAATCGGGCTTGCTTGTGCTTTGATCGTTTTCTGGTTCATTCGTTTCCAGACTTCATTTGACCATGCTCACAAAAATATCGATCGTATTTACCAGATCACCACGGAATTTCTAACTGACGGGAAAAACTACTCCCGCGGCGTTCCTGCACCGATGTGGAAAGCGTTGGAAGCAGAATTCCCGCAGTACACAGCGAGTATGTGTTTTGAAAAATATAATTCACTTCTTGCTGCGCTGGATAACAATGGGAAAGCAGTCAAAAAGTTTAAAGAGGAGGGGCCGTCACTGGCGTTTGTTCAGCCGGAATATTTCTCAATTTTTGATTCAAACTGGCAGGTTGGTAATCCCAAAAATGCACTTTCAAAACCAAACACCATTGTATTGAGCGAAAAAATGGCTCAAAAATATTTTGGAACTGAAAATCCGATTGGGAAAAGTATCAGGCTCGAAAACGAACTTAACCTGGAAGTGACAGGCATAATCGACAACGTTTCTGAAAATACTGATCTGCCGTATGAATTCTTTGTTTCGTTTCAAACACTCACAGCTAATCCAAAATTCGAATATGGCGGCAGCGGATTGGATAATTGGAGCGGAGTAAATTCTAATACCTATTGTTATCTATTATTGCCGGAAAACGTAAATATTAAAGGTGTTGAAAAGCAAATGTCAGCACTGAACAAAAAATATCACGGAAAAGACTATAAGTTTTATTCCCACCCGCTTATTGCCTTTTCAGAGATGCACCACTCCGAAAATTACAACGGAGCGATGCCGATGAAATGGATCTGGATTATGAGCATAATCGGAATTTTCTTAATTGTTACTGCGTGTTTTAATTTCATAAATATGGCTACGGCGCAGGCATTGCGACGTTCAAAAGAAGTCGGTGTCCGGAAAGCTGTGGGCGGGACCAGAAGCCAGGTTTTTATTCAGTTTATGACGGAAACAGCATTAATTACCTTTGCGGCTCTGGTAATCGGTTTTGTGCTCGCCCTTCTCGTTGTTCCCAATATCAATAACTGGCTTGATCAGCCGGGAACTTGGCCCGTAAATATTAACTGGGCCGACAGTTTCTTATGGATTTTTCTGGCGTCGCTTTTTGTCGGTGTGGTACTTTTAGCAGGATCGTATCCAGGTGGGATTCTCGCAGGCTTTCGGCCGGTACTTGCGTTGAAAGGAAGCATATCCACCCGGGAAATCGGCGGGATTTCTTTACGCCGTGGACTGATTGTATTTCAGTTTGTATTGATTCAGCTTTTGGTGATCTGTACGCTGGTTGTCAACAATCAGGTCGATTTTATGCTTTCTAAATCGGTGGGTTATGAGACAAAAGGGATTGCTGAGGTTACCATTCCCACACCAGCAAAAGTGGACCAGAACACATTTCGTCAGCGTTTAATGGAAATTCCTGGGATTTCGGACGCTTCGTTTTGCTTATTTCTTCCCACTACCAATTCGAATAATAGCACCAATGTTAGGTTTGATACGCGTCAGAAAGATGAATTATGGACCATCAATACCAAAGTAGCGGACAATAACTATGTAAAAACTTTCGGGCTTCAATATGTTGCGGGTGGAAATATTCCTAAGAGTGATACTATACGCGGTTATTTAATTAACGAAAAAGCCGTTGAGCGTTTCGGGTTAAAAAATCCTGCTGATGCAATTGGTAAAAATATTGAAATCGAAGACGTAACAGCTCCCGTTTATGGTGTGCTTAAAAATTGGAATAATACCTCTTTTAAAAATGATGTAAACCCTATTGTAGTTTTTAGCTACAATATTTACAATTATTCTTGCGCCATTAAATTAAACACTGCTAATCTTCACCAGACCATGAAAAGTGTGGAGAAATTATGGAATGAATACTTTCCGGATTACCTCTACGAGCAATCCTTTCTGGATGAAAACATCGCTAAAAATTATGCACTTGAAAACATGATGCTGAAACTAATCAGGATCTTTTCTTTCATAGCAATTTTTATCGGCTGTCTGGGATTATATGGTTTGGTGAAATTTATGGCTTCTCAGAAAACGAAGGAAATTGGCGTTCGCAAAGTTTTAGGGGCAAGTGTTTTTAGCATTATCGGACTTTTCGGAAAAGAAATAACATTGTTGATCGGTGTTGCTTTTGTGATTGCTGCGCCAATTGGCTGGTATGTGATGCATGGCTGGCTTGAAGATTACGAATACCGCATTCCGATCGGCGCCGAAATTATGATTCTTGCCATCACCATTACATTTATTGTGGCAGCAATTACGGCTGGATACGAGTCAATAAAAGCGGCATTGATAAATCCGGTCAAATCGCTAAAATCAGAATAAGCCAGTTCGCAGCGACCCCGTCCGACGGCTTTTTCGCCGTCGGACGGGTAATAAAAGAGGAACTCGCCGTCGGACGGGTAATTAAAGAGAAACTCGCCGTCGCATGAGTAATAAAAGAGCAACTCGCTGTCGAACAGGTAATAAAAGATAAATCTAAAAAAAGCCAGAGTCCCAAATCCTTAAAATCAACTAGCCAGAAAAATCTCAAATAATATGTTTAAAAATTATCTCAAAATAGCCTGGCGGAACCTGCTTTCTAGTAAGCTTTTTTCTGCTATTAACGTATTTGGCCTATCCGTTGGAATGACATGCTGTATGTTGCTTTTGTTGTATATCCTGAGCGAAACATCGTTCGATAAACATCAGGAACATGCCGATGATTTATACCTTCTGCGTAGTGAGAACATCCAGTCGAATGGCGAAAAAATGGATAACCCCAGAGCTCCGGCGCCTTATGCACAGGCTGTGAAGGCAGAATTTCCTGAGGTAGTACAGGTCACCCGGCTTTGGCAGAATTTTCTTGAAAACAAAACCTTACTAAAAACCTCCCAGCCGGGAAAACAGGAAAGGTCGTTTTACGAAACGAAAGGCATTCATGTGGATTCCACTTTCTTCGATGTTTTTACCTATAAGTTCATAGAGGGCGATGCCCAAACTTCGCTGAACGATCCGCATTCCGTGGTTTTATCCGAAGAAGTTGCTCACAAATTATTTGGTGATGAGCCGGCTTTGAACAAAACCATCAGGATTGGTGGCAGATCAGGAAATAATGAAAACTTTAAAGTGACTGGCGTATACCATAACGAAGCTGCCCGCTCTCATATCGACGCAAATTATTTCGTTTCCATTCACTCGGGTTGGGTTGGCGATTATCTGAGACAGTCAGATATCGATTTTACGAACAATAATATGTTCTACACCTATCTCCGACTTAAACCCGGAACCAACGCAGAGAAATTCAGTGCAAAACTCCCTTCTTTCATTGAGAAATATGCCCGAAAAGATTTGAAAATTGCTGGTTTTGAGAAAAAGTTGTTTCTGTTGCCAGTAAAAGATATTCACCTTTTCAGCCTGATCGACCGAATTGTCGGGCCGACAACGAGTACCACTTACCTTTATGTGTTGGCATCGATCGCTTTGTTTACTTTGTTGATTGCCTGCATCAACTTTATGAATCTTGCAACAGCACGTTCCGCAAAACGCGCCGCGGAAGTTGGTATCCGTAAAGTTATGGGAGCCGGAAGAGGCGGTTTAGTCGGTCAATTCCTTGCAGAATCGATGGTTTTAACTTTTCTGGCACTCATTCTCGCCATTGTTTCGGTTGCCATCTTGCTGCCATTTTTTAACCAGCTATCTGACAAATCGCTGAATATTTCTGAGTTGTTCAAGCCCGAAATTGCGGTGGCTTTTATTGCGCTCGCTCTTGTAACGGGACTTTTGTCGGGAAGTTATCCTGCATTTTACCTGTCAGTTTTTAATCCGCTTGATGTCATTAAAGGAAAGTTCGTCAATTCAGTTTCCGCCACTACCTTACGTCGTGGACTGGTCGTTTTTCAATTTGTCATTTCGATAGGCCTGGTTGTGGCGACGATGGTTATTCAGGGACAAATCAAATTTATGAAGGATCAACCCCTTGGTTTTGCGAAGGATCAGCAAATTGTCATTCCTCTCCGCAGCGCCGAAGCAAGAAAGGCATACACGGCTTTAAGAAACGAAATTCTTCAAAACAGCCAGATCTCAGCCGCTTCCGGCACGTCTTATTATCCGGGAATTCTTAATCCAAGTGATATGTCCGTGTTTTTGCCCGGGCAAAGTGTCAATGACGACGGTTTGATAAAAACCAATGGCGTCGCAGCTGATTTCATGAAAACCATGGATTTCAAGCTGGCTGCTGGGAGAATGTTTTCTGCTGATTTTCCCGCAGATACTAATCTTAAAATCGTCGTGAATGAAGCCACGCTTAGGAAGTTTGGTATTCCGTTGGAAAAATCGGTTGGGCAAAAGTTGAATTTTAATATGAATGAAAGCACAATCGGGTCATTGGAAATCATCGGTGTTGTCAAGGATTTTCATTTTGAGGATTTGCACAAGGTCATTCAGCCCTATGCGTTTTTCCTGAATGCTGACAATTTTAATTACATGGTAACGCATGTCAATACCAAAGATGTGGGCAACGTTTTGCCATTCATGGAAGCCAAATGGAAAGAGCTGGTACCGGACGAGCCATTTTCTTACAGTTTTCTGAACGATGATTTTCAAAGCAATTATTCAGCCGACGCACGCACCTCCCGGATCGTCAATTCTTTCACCATTATCTCCATTCTGATTTCTTGTCTGGGATTGTTTGGACTTGCAGCTTTTGCTGCGCAGCAGAGAATTAAGGAGATAGGCGTCCGGAAAGTTTTGGGCGCTTCTGTTACAAGTATTGTCGCTCTGCTTTCCGGCGATTTTATGAAACTGGTAATTATTTCGTTAGTCATCGCAACGCCGCTGACCTGGTATGTGATGTCAAAATGGTTGCAGGATTTCGCTTATAGCATTTCCATCGAATGGTGGATGTTCGCTATCGCCGGGGTCCTTGCCATAGCCATCGCACTGTTAACCGTAAGCTCGCAAGCGATAAAAGCCGCGCTGACTAATCCGGTAAAATCATTGAAATCAGAATAAAAAAATGTGTCTTCTCCCGACTTAACCTAACAGATCATGATCAGGAATTATTTAAAAATTGCTTTCCGGAATTTGTTTCGGAACAAGGTATACAGCTTTATCAACATTGCCGGCCTGGCGATGGGCATTGCGGCGTTTTTGCTAATTCTTGAATATGTAAGTTTTGAAAAAAGTGTAAATCAATTCCATAAGAATCTGCCGGAAATGTACCGTCTGATCAATCTGGATAATAAGGGGAACACCTGGGCGGAAGTGGAACCTGCCTGGGCAACAAAGGCGAAACAGAATTTTAGTGAGATTAAGGATTATTGCCGTTTTGCAGATGACATCGCCAAAGGGATTGTTAAAACAGAAGGTAACAAAGCAGAATCTTTCCGGGAAAATAACATTGGATATGCTGATGGGAATTTCTTCGACTTTTTCAGTTTTCCTGTTTTAAAAGGGGATAAAAAATCACTGAATCAACCTAAAATCGTATTTATTACAAATAAAATTGCGGATAAATATTTTGGCAAAACAGATCCGATTGGCAAAGTACTGACACTTTCCAATCAGTTTGGTACTTTATCCTATTCGGTTGAAGGTGTTTACGAATCGCCCGAGAATTCGGATATTAATCTGGATATGGTATTTTCGTTGAAAACGCTTGAAAATCCGGCAAATCTCAATGGAAATGACTGGGCGAATTTGAATAGCGATGACAATCAGTATATTAACACTTTTCTTTTATTAGATAAAGGAGCAGATTACAAGTCGCTGGAACAAAAACTTTCCAGATTCAGGGAGGAAAATCAGACGGATAAAGACGGCATTCAATTCCGCTTGCAGCCAGCCGCCAATATTCATTTAGCTGAAAATTTAAGTGATACCTATCAAACCTCAGGAAATATCAAATATGTCTACACCCTGGGCGCGATTGCGTTTTTGATTTTATTGATTGCCTGGTTCAATTATATCAATTTATCCACAGCAAATTCGCTGAAACGTGCCAGTGAAGTGGGTGTAAGAAAGGTAATAGGAGCCACGCCGTGGAATCTGGTTGGTCAATTTTTAGGTGAGTCAGCTTTGGTGAATTTTTTGAGTTTCACCGTTGCTATTTTGCTTGTCTATTTACTTCAACCCTTTTTCAATCAATTGATTGGAAAAAATCTTTCACTTCAAGTTCTGGGATATTCGCCGGTTTGGATTATTGGTTTGGGTGTTTTTCTGATCGGAATGCTGGCGTCGGGAGTTTACACGGCTTATGCTCTATCCAATTTTAATCCGGTGAAGGTCCTGAAAGGGAAATTAACAAAAACCTCACAAGGAGCTTTTTTAAGGAAATCGCTTGTTGTTTCTCAATTCAGTATTTCCATTGCTTTGATGCTGGTCACCATCGTGATTTACAGTCAGCTGAAATTTATGCAAAATGAAAATCTGGGGGTGAAAACAAGCCAGCTGCTCGTGATCCGCGGACCGGAGATTGGGAAAGATAGTACATTTAAAGTTCGTAAAGCTGCGTTTTGGAATGAGATCAGTTCGCAAAGTTTTGTAAAAGATTATGCGCTCTCGGGAAGTGTACCTGGCAGCTTTTACAATTTCAATACCTCCGGATTTACGCAGCCTGGCTCCAAAGCCGGTGACGAACTGGCTTCATATGCGTTCACAATCATCGGTGACCGTTATCTGAATGTTTATGATCTGAAACTGAAAGCTGGAAGAAATTTTACGCCGGAGGAAACCAACATAGAATGGAATAAAAACTCAAAGGTGATCATGAATGAAAAAGCCATTCAGCAGCTTGGATTTGAGTCGGCGGAAGATGCTTTGAAAACCAAAATCAAATGGGATGAGCGTTTTCTTGAAATCATTGGTGTCGTGAAAGATTACCATCATACAGGCCTGCAAAAAGCGATTGATCCAATCATTTTTTACCCTCAAAATAGCAGCCAGTATATCACAATCAGTCTGACTGCGGATAATATGCAGGAAAAAATAGCCAGGCTTGAAAAGATCTATAAAAACTATTTTGCAGAAAATCCATTCGAATACTTTTTCGTTGACGAAAACTTCAATAAACAATATACTTCCGAAAAACAGTACAGCCAGATTTTTACAACTGCATCGGTCTGGGCACTTGTGATCGCCTGTCTCGGTTTGTTTGGACTCGCTACATTTACGGTTGAAAATCGTAACAAGGAAATTGGTATCAGAAAAGTGCTTGGCGCCTCAGTCGCCAGTATTATCGCCTTGTTGTCAAAAGATTTTCTGTTGCTGATAATCATCGCAATTCTGATTGCAAGTCCGGTTACTTATTATTTCATGAAAATCTGGTTAAGCGATTTTGCCTACCGGATTGATATTTCCTGGTGGATTTTCGCTGTTGCAGGAGGCATATCCATCTTGATTGCTTTATTTACCATTGTATTTCAGGGGATCAAAGCAGCGCTTGCGAATCCCGTTAAATCTTTAAAGTCCGATTAAAAACCATTGTATGAAAGATTCAAATTTTGTTAAACAATTATCACTTCTCATTTTCTTACATGCCGGATTTGCCCTTCACGCGCAGACCATTTTGAAACCTGACCTGGCCAAACTTTTTAAGTCCGGGTCAATAAAAACCTTTAACCGAACAACATCTTTAACAGAATCAGGAAAAAGGAAAAATGTCATTCATCTGGATGAAAAGCCGGATGCTGGTATCGCCTGGCTGGATGGAATAGCATTTTCAGAAGGAACAATCGAATTTGATTTGAAAGGCAGAAATGTCATGCAGAAAAGTTTTGTTGGTATTGCTTTTCACGGTAATGATGATAAAAGGTATGACGCCATTTATTTCCGGCCATTTAATTTTAAATCGACTGAGACAGAGCGGAAAAATCATTCGGTTCAATACATTTCATTACCGGAAAATGATTGGCCGAAACTAAGAAAAGAACATCCGAACCAATATGAAAAACCGGTAAATCCTGTACCGGAACCTGATGAGTGGTTTCATGTGAAAATTGTGATTGAAAAAAAAGAAGTGAAAGTTTTTGTCGAACAGTCCGAGGAGCCAAGTTTGGTTGTCAGGCAGTTGAGTAACCAGGGAAATGGAAAAATCGGATTTTGGGTTGGAGATCAAGCAAGTGGCGATTTTGCCGATCTCAAAATCAATAAAAAATAAAAGTGTCCTGAAACTTCAAATGATTAGAAAGTCATGCTGAAAAATTATTTCAAAATCGCATATCGAAACTTGCAGCGCAGCAAGGCTTATACCTTCATAAATGTTTGCGGATTGGCGTTGGGGATAACCTGCGCTATTCTGATTTTTATGCTTGTTCGATATCATTTAAGTTTTGATAATTTTCACGCGAAAAGCGACAGGATCTACCGGCTGATCACAGAATTCCATGAGGAAACAATTGTCCAGGAAAATGGTGTCCCGTCTCCGCTTGGAAAAGCTTTTCGAAATGATTTTGCATTTGCGGAGAAAACAGCGAGAGTTGTATCGTATGGCCGACAACTCATTTCGCTGCCGAATTCAAAAGATAATTTAAAATTTGAAGAGAAAGAGGGGTTGGCCTATGCGGAGCCCGGGTTTTTTGACATTATGAATTTTCCTCTTTTGGAAGGTGATAAGAAAACTGTTTTGGCAAACCCGAATTCAGCGATCATTACAGAAAAACTTGCGATTAAATATTTCGGGAAGCCGAACGCCATCGGTAAGACGATCAGGGTCAATAATGGTACGAATTATAAGATCACGGGAATTTTAAAAGATCTTCCTGTTATTACCGACCGTCGGCAGGAAATTTACCTTTCGTATGAAAATCTTAAAGACGAAAATGCCTGGCTCGCCGGGGATAGTTGGGGAGGGGTTTATTCCGGCTCACAATGTTTTGTCTTATTAAAAGAAGGAATCTCACAGAAGATTGTCGAGAAAGCGCTTCCGGCGATTTCTAAAAAATATTACAGTCCCAAAGATGCAGGTACTTTTCAGTTTAAACTGCAACCGTTGTCCGACATTCACTTTAATTCGGAGCTGGGAGGTTATATGGAAAAGAAAAATCTGTGGGCGCTGGCGTTCATTGGTATTTTCTTAATTGTCACCGCCTGTGTAAACTTCATTAATCTTGCCACTGCCCAGGCCCTGAGCCGATCGAAGGAAATCGGGGTGAGAAAGGTTTTAGGTAGCCGGAAATCGCAGCTTTTCTGGCAATTTATTGCTGAAACAGCGGTTATCACAGGCTTTGCTGTGGGCATCGCCCTGATCCTGTGTTACGCCATTTTGCCTTATGTCAATACGCTATTTGAGTCGCAACTGACTATTTCTGTCCTATCAGATATTTCCTTGTTGGCATTTTTGGCTGGCCTGGCGTTAATCGTTACATTCTGTTCTGGTTCATATCCTGGTTTGATCCTGGCAGGTTTTCAGCCAATAGCAGCTTTGAAAGGAAAGCTTTCACAAAAAAATGTCGGAGGTTTTACACTGAGAAGAGGACTGGTGGTGGCGCAGTTTGCCATATCACAAATCCTGATCATTGGGACAATAGTGATCGCAAACCAGATGCGTTTTTCTCAAAAGACGGATCTTGGTTTTAAGAAAGATGCAATCATTATGTTGCCTGTTCCTGATAATAACATTTCAAAAATGAGCACGTTGAGATCAAGAATTTCGCAGCTTCCGGGGGTGGAAAACACGACATTCTGTTTAGCTGGTCCGGCATCAGAGTCAGAAAACAATTCCAAAGTAAAGTTCGACTCGCGACAGGAGGAAGAGTTGTTCTCAATCAATCTGAAATATGCCGATGACCAATATGTTCCGACATTTGGATTGAAAATTGTTGCCGGCCGCAACATTGTTCCGTCGGATACTGTACGGGAATTTCTGGTGAATGAGATGATGGTTAAAAAGCTGAAACTAAAATCATTAGAAGATATCATCGGTAAAAAGCTTAGTGTAGATGGTGGAAAACGATTTGTGACAATTGTTGGTGTGGTCAAAGACTTTCATATCAGTTCGTTCCGTCAGAGCATTGTGCCTGTTGGTATTGTTTCGCGCTATCAGGATTATCAGAATTTTGCGGTGAACATCAATGCGCAAAGCATAAAACCGACACTGGAATCCATTGAGAAGCTTTGGAGCGATACTTACCCGGAATATGTTTATAAATCCGAATTTCTGGATGACCGTATTGCTAAGTTTTATCAGCTGGATAACCTTATGCTGCAATTGATCCAGACTTTTGCCGCCATCGCGATTTTTATTGGTTGTCTGGGATTATATGGTTTGGTCTCGTTCATGGCCACTCAAAAAACGAAAGAAATTGGCGTAAGAAAAGTGCTGGGCGCGAGCATCGGAAACATTATCTGGATTTTTGGAAAGGAATTTGTGCGGTTATTATTGATTGCTTTTGTTGTTGCTTCCCCGTTAGCCTGGTGGGTGATGCGTGGATGGTTGCAGGAGTTTCAGTATAAAGCTGAGTTTGGAATAGGGATTTTTCTCGCTGCTTTGGCAGTGACTCTTTTCATTGCATTGGTAACTGTCGGTTATAGGTCTGTCTCTGCTGCTTTGAGAAATCCTGTGAAGTCGTTAAAATCTGAATAGAGACACCCACTAATTAATTTTCCCATTTATTTAAACAATTTGAAAGCATCATGCTTCGGAATTACTTTATCACTGCTTTCAGATATCTGTGGAAACAAAAGAGCTTTTCATTGATCAATCTTATCGGGCTGACTGCTGGTTTGAGTGTCTGTTATTTTGCTTTATCGTTCGTTGCCTTTGAGCTGAGGCACGACCGTCATCATGAAAATGCCGATCGCATATACCGTTTGGTGACTGACGTGAAAACGCCAAATGGCATTGATTATCTGAGCACGACAGCCCCGATTGCGCCAGCATTGCGGTCTGCTTTTCCGGAAGTGGAAGCAGCCACTCGAATTTTTCTTGACCATTTGATTATTCAAAAAGATAACGAGCAATACGCTGATGAAAAAATTGCATATGCTGATTCGTCGCTGTTTTCTGTCTTCACTTTTCCCCTGATCAGCGGTAACCCTGATAACATTTTGAAAGCTCCTTATTCGATTGTTTTATCAGAAACGAGTGCACATAAATATTTTGGGAATAAAAACCCAGTCGGAGAAACGCTGCTGGTGAATGGAAAAGACCGCGCGGAAATAACTGGTGTGATGAAAGACATGCCTCAAAGTTCACATTTCAAAGTTGATATGCTGGTTTCTTTGTCGACGCTGGGCGAAGAATGGCTGCGAAATTCGAAGCGTTTTTTCTTTTACACTTATATACTTTTACCCAGAAACTATGACGCCTCGAAGCTCGCTGCAAAATTACCGAATTTTGTAAAAACACATATTGATCAGAAACTTGGTGATTATTCGTTGACGATTGAACCTTTGAAAAGTGTATATCTCGACGGGAAACCAAGAGGCTCAAAAGCGGGGACTTCGGTTAGCGGAAACCGGAGCCATATTTATATTTTCTCGTTTGTTGCCGCTTTCGTGCTGTTTATTGCCTGTTTCAATTTTATCAATCTGACCACCGCATTATCAATGCAACGGGCGAAGGAAATTGGCGTGAGGAAAGTTTTAGGTACAACCCGAAAATCACTTATTTTTCAGTTTTTAGTTGAAGCGGTTTCGCTGACAATAACTGCTTTTTTTGCTTCGATGCTGGTTTGCAGTTTGCTGATTCCATTTTTTAATGATCTGACTGGCAAAATCATTAATTCTGGGATTTTTGAAAATCTAAACTATCTCCTTATTCTTTTCACGGCCGCCATTGTTATAGGTTTGCTTTCAGGAATCTATCCTGCATTTTTCCTGTCACGTTTTCAACCGGTAAGCACGCTGAAAGGAGGTTATGTTACGTCCTTAAAAGGTGTGGCTTTTAGAAAGGTGCTGGTAACGACTCAATTTTCAATTTCAATAATTCTGATCGTAGCGACAATCGTGGTTTACCGGCAGCTTCATTTTATGCAAAATCAAGCCCTGGGATTCAAAAAGGATCATAATCTGGTAATCGATTTCCAGTATGACGATAAGGTAATAAGTCATCAGGAGTCAATCAAGGAAAAACTGACAAGAATTCCCGGTGTAACCACGGCCAGTATTTCTTCAAGCATTCCTGGCCGGGCCAACCATCTTTTTCCGACAAAAATTGAAAATGCAGCGAATGAGATCCAGGAATTTCAGTCTGATACTTATTTCGTTGATTATGATTTTATAAAACAATATGGAATTTCAATATTAGCCGGCCGGTCGTTTTTAAAAGCGTTCAGTACAGATTTAAAAGAGGCAATTCTTATCAACGAAACTGCTGTAAAAAGCCTGGGTTTTTCAAATCCAAAAGATGTTTTGGGTAAGAGGTTTTCACAGTTAAACGCTAACGGATTGGTAATCGGCATCATTAAAGATTTTCATTTTCGCTCGTTTCAGGAGAAGGTTCAACCGCTGACCTTGCGTGTCGCGCCTGGGTTTTTTACTTACCTGACCCTGAATATTTCAGGCGAGAATATTCCTGAAAGTATTACCAAACTTGAAAATTCCTGGAAAGGACTGATGCCAGATCTGCCCTTAATATACTTTTTTGCAGATGAGGCCTACAACAATCAATATCGCGATGAGGAACGATTTGGGAAGCTTTTTATATGTTTTGCCACTTTCGCGATCATTATTTCCTGCCTTGGTCTGTTAGGATTATCTGCATTCAGTATCGCCCAACGTACCCGGGAAGTTGGCATCCGGAAGGTTATGGGAGCTTCTACTAGTGGTATCGTTGGATTACTTTCAATAGATTTTATAAAACTCGTCTTCTACGCTATTTTAATTGCAATTCCGGTCGCCTGGTTTCTGATGGAGAAATGGCTTCGGGATTTTGCTTACCGTATCGAAATTCCGTGGTGGGGATTTGTCATTGCGGCATTCATGGCAATAACTATTGCAATACTCACTGTTAGTTTTCAGGCAATTAAAGCTGCTACAATGAACCCCGTCAAGTCATTAAATAATTGATCGCAAAAATATTATATCGGATTCATTATTTGTAGTCAATCTTAGCAAACCGGTTTTCTCTGCATGCGAAACCGAACACAAATGTTCAATATCGCACAGTTTTTGTTATTTATTTATCTTAATAATCTCAAATTCAGATATTTATATCCTGGCATCGGTTTTTTAGGTTTAGAAGTCCATTAGATTTCATTTACGAATCATACTGGATAGGTTGCTAGGTAATTCAATCGTGGTCCGGATAATTATCTGGACCACGATTTCCACCAACGACAACCCATAATCTATTAGCTATGAAAATAAAATTACCTGCGTTTAACGGTCCAAGAAATTAGTAAACCGTCTTAAATCAAAACTGGCGTAAGTCAGAAACAAAAAAAGGCAGAAACGGAAAAGAATTCCGGCTTCTGCCTTTTTTACTTACCACTTAACTTTTAATTGGCTGGATCATCCGGAGTACTGGAGTTGTTCTGGCGTTCATTCGTTGGATAAGGATACCAGTCTCTATTGCGTTCCGATGCCGGACGGCCGAATCGGCGGCTGTCGTCAAGTTTTAAACCTGACATAAACAACTCAATTCCCCGGTTTTTATAAATTTCGGTAAGAACAGAAGTTGCGTCTCTCGCACCTGAATATGCAGGCAATGCCGCTCCGATTCCCCAGACGTCTGTCGTTTTTGTCCTTACCTTATCAAGCTCAGTAACAGCCGCGTCGATTGATCCTTGTCTGGCTAATATTTCAGCCTTGATCAATGTGATCTCACCCGGAAGATAGACCGGAATCTGAGCCGTGTTGGAAGTGAAAAAGCCGGTTCCAAGATTTCTTGTCGGAGCGGCGGTTTGCGTGTAGAAATTAACGCGTTTGTCGCCCGCTTCCGGTTTCAGCGCATCAGGCATTCCCAAAGCCGTATTCACAGGTTCAGTAACATTTCTGTTGCCAAATGAACTGAAGAAAATCGGATTCTGACTAACATCGTCAAAGTTAAACGCCGACTTTTTAGTCAGATCAACCTTGTTGGCCGCGGCAAGTGATTTATCATAATCACCCAGCATCAGGCTGTAACGAGCAATTAAAGCCTGAATCGTATTGGGCATATCGATGCTGTTCGCAACGCGGGTTGTGAAATCGGCAGAAGGTGCGGTTGCAGCAACGGCTGTCGCTGCGGTTTCTAATGTCGCTACGGCTTCTTTTAAAACCTCTTCACGCGTGTTGAAGGCAATGTTGTTCGCAGTTCCGATAGGTGCCTGTTGCCAGAATTCACCTAACGCACCCAAAGACAATGCACGAAAAATAGAGGCGTAAGCCGTTAATCCGCTTCTTAAAGCAGGATCGGCGGCAACCTCAATATTTTTTAGAATAATGTCAGCATTTGATTTTGTCAAATGACTTTGCGCCCACAAATTCGAAATGATCGCATTATTTCCCTGTACATTTCCAGATCCTTTTCCCAATAAGTCCAAATCGGTATTTCCTGCATTCAGTACCAAAAGCTCTTTGGTTGTAAGTCCGTTTGCAGAAATCATGGAATAAGTTACCCCGGCAGGACCTGCCGAATAGCGGTATTGTAAACCGTTGGCCAAAGAAATTAGTCCGTAGACATCGGTTACTACCTGCGTTTCGCTAGCTGAACTTGGGTTAAGAAATTCCTTTTGTTCGCAGGAAGAAACCGTCAGCATCCCGGCTGCAAGCATTGAATATATAAGTGTTTTTTTCATGTCGAAAATTGAATAGAGTGGGATTAGAAACTAGCCGATATTTTAACCTGATAAGTACGAGGAATTGGTACATTACCAAAATCCACACCACGTAATAAATCGCTGTTACCACCTGCGTTTGTCTCAGGATCAAAGCCGTCATAATTGTCCCATGATATCAGGTTACGGCCGGAAAGTGCAACGTTGATGTTACGTACATTTTTGATCACATTTGGCAGCGTGTAAGAAAGGCTGATCTCACGAAGTTTTACAAAAGAAGCGTCATCGATTCTCCATTCCTCCGTATTGTAAATCGAATAAACGTAACCGCGCTGCAATTCTCCTGTTAATTCTCTTTCAGCATAATCCCCGATTCCAACGCCCTGACGTGTCCGGCGATCCGCATTGAATACGTCAACACCCTGAACAGCATCCAGTAAAAAGCGGAATCCGAAGCGTTTGTAAGTCAGATTACTCACAAATGAACCCGTCCATTTTGGGTTAGGATTTCCAATTACTTTTCTAACGGTTGTATTGGTTGAGAATTGTCCGTCATTATTTTTTGGAGAAGCAGTATAGGCAAGCGGATCGGTCGTCGACTGCACACCTTTTTGAGATTGCGGCAAACCTTGCGCTGTCAAAAATTGAGATCCATCTTCATTACGTGCGAAGAAAGTTCCGTAAAATACGCTGGCAGCCTGTCCTTGAACAAGGTAGGATGGAGCGCCGGTTACAGAGTTCAATGCCACAAGCGGACTTCCCAGCTGTGTGATTTTATTACGGTTCTGGCTATAAATTATACTGACATCCCAGGTAAGATCTTTTGTCTGGATTGGCGTATATCCAAGGCTCACTTCGTAACCTTTGTTCTCCATTTCTCCCACATTGTTGATAATGCTCGTTCCGCCAGACGACGGAGCCAATACACGGTTCACAACCAGATCCGTGATTTTTTGAGTATAAGCTGTAAGTCCCAGCGTCAGTTTATTTTTCAGGAAAGTAAAGTCAATACCTCCTTCATTTTCTGTCATAAATTCTGGTCTTACGCGTTCGTTCGCCAGTGTTGAACTTGGCAAAATGGTGTTCTGTCCAAGAAAGGGAACAGAATTAAATTGCCAGAAACGGTCGTAAGTACCAATACCCGTCATGTTCCCCGATTTCCCCCAGGAGTAGCGAAGTTTGGCGGAGTTGATCACTTTTCCAATACCCTTTTCTTCCCAGAAACCTAAGTCGGAAGGGATAAAACTTGCACTGAATTTAGGATAAACCTGATTGGCTTCCGAAGAAGAAAACTTGGAAGAACGATCGCTTCTGACAGCTCCGGTAATAAATGCGAGGTTTTTGTATCCAAAAGTTGCCTGTCCGAATACCCCAAACAAATCCCACTGATCAAGTCCGTAGGTTGCTTTCACGGTCGTGCTCGCCGCTCCGTTCACTGTTTCAAACGAAGGAGCAAGATTTTGTCCGTTGGAAGCTGAAATGTCTGTTTTGCTGTTTTGATAACTTGTACCAGCCGCAACGTTCAGTTTAAAATCTGGTGAAAGTTCGCGCTCGTAGGAAATGTTGATATCGTTGTTGTACAAGAAAGTATTTGCATTCACATTCGCTGCAAAACCTTTCGGGTAACGTTCAGCCGGTAAGCCTGATGAAGTTCCATAAGGATACGGAGGAATCAGGTTTTTTCCCAATTGAGAAAATACGTCGATACCAAAAACCCAGTCAATGTTCAGGCCTTTCAGCGGCGTCAGATTTAGTTGAATATCATTTACCGTCCTGTTAACCGCCTGCGTAAATTTCATTTCTTCGATCGTAGTTAGCGGATTGACACGCGTCGGTTCCACGCCTAACAGATTTCCCTGTGCATCACGTTGTGTGATATCGTAAATATTGTTGGTAATATTAATCGAGTTGATCGGACTGTAAAAAACGTTTCCGTTCGGTTTTTCATTTGAAAAACTATTGTTGTAAGTAAGCCCGGCAGAAAGTTTCGCCCAGCTCGCCAGCCTTTGTTCCAAACGAACACGAAGTCCATAACGCTGAAAGTCGGTTCCTTCGATTATACCCTGATTTTTCATGTACGAAAGCGAAGCATAATATTGCGTTTTCTCATTTCCACCGCTAATCGAAAGCGCGTTATCCGTTCCGTAACCAGTCCTGAAAATCTCATCCTGATAATCATAACGATTTACATCCACAAGATTTGTTGCAAGATTTGCCGTCACACCATCACGGGTAACCGGCGTAGTTGTTACACCTGGATTCGCCGAAATCTGTGCCGCGCTTAATCCTGTGATCGTGCCAAGTCTAAGAGAAGCAAATCCGAATTGTTTTCCATAAGTGCTGATTTTTAATTTCTTACGAAGTTCGTTTACATTTACACTTGTCGAGAAATTGATCTGTGGCGCTCCGCTTTTTCCGCGTTTCGTTGTTATCAAAACTACACCATTGGATGCTCTGGAACCATATTGAGCCGCCGCAGCCGCACCGTTGATAATATTCATCGATTCAATATCTGCCGGGTTGATATCCGACATACGGTTACTTCCAACTACCGCAGATCCAACCTGGTCAGATAAAGCATACTGCGAAACATTGATGGAAGCGTTACTTAAAATGACCCCATCAATAACATACAGTGGATCAGAATTTCCTTGTAATGACTTGATACCGCGTAAACGAATAGTCATCCCGCCGGAAGGATCGCCCGAGTTTTGCGTGATCTGTGCACCTGGGACTTTTCCTTGCAGCGCAGAAAATAAATTGGCAGATCCTGAGTTAGCCAGTTCCTTGGAGCTGATAGAATTGATGGCGTTACCAAGTTGTCTCCGTGTTGTTTTTATGGTTGAACCGGTTACTACAACTTCATCCAGCTGCGCGATTGCCTCTTTAACAGTGACATCAACAACTACCGAAGTCTGATTTCCCAGCGTCACTGCCTGACTTACCGGAGCATAACCGATGGATGAAAAATCCAGCGAATAATTTCCAGGTTTCAAATCAGAATTTAGGGAATAGGTGCCTTCCACGTCCGTGACCGTTCCGACAACTGTGCCTTTAATCAAAACAGATACGCCGGGTACACCCTGGCCGCTTCCGTCAGAAACCTTTCCTTTGATAGCATAGGATTGAGCAAAAGCTTCGAAGGAAATTAACAGTACCACTGCCATTGCGGATACGCACCGCAGGAAGTGTATAGGTAAATAAATCTTTTTTCTCATAAGTGACTTTTTTAGAGGATGACAGAAAAGCTCATAAAAACGCAATGGTCTCGACAAATATCTGCATATGCTTTTCAATTATCAATATGTGGTTTAAATTTTTTTGATAAATTTTTGTTAAAATGCCGTAGATAATTTTTAAAATATACTTTTGTTTAAAATTTTAGACTGCGAATGTCTTTAATTGTAGAATTTATTCTGAAAATACATATGATACAATCTTTGACCTCCATGATGAAGAAAGAGCGGCAGATGCTTATTATGAAGGAGATAAACCTGCATAACCGTGCACTTTCGTCCGATCTAAGTGTTTCTTTGAATGTTTCTGAGGATACGATTCGAAGAGATTTAAACGAGCTGGCGGAGGCGGGTAAACTTGTTAAAGTTCACGGGGGTGCATTATCCAAGTCATACCAGTTTAATTATCCGACTGTTGAGGCATATGCTTCTTCCGCCAAACAGGTCATTGCTCAAAAAGCATCTCAGTTGATCAAAAACGATATGTTTGTAGTGATTGGTGGTGGGACAACTGTCAGCGAACTGATCCGGCATATTCCTCTGGATACTACTGCTACTTTTTTTACAGTCAGTTTGTTAACTGCTTTGCAGTTATGTGATCACTCAAAAGCGACCGTTATATTCATCGGCGGGACCATTGCAAAAACTTCACAAATTAGTTCAGGGGGAGAGGTTATCAGTCGTTTTGCCGATATTCATGCGGATTTGTGCGTGTTAGGTGCAAACGGTATCAGTTTCAATGAAGGAATTACGGACTCAGATATGGAAACGGTACAGGTGAAACGCGCGATGATGAAAGCTTCTAAACAGACGGCAATACTGACCATTTCCGAAAAACTGGATTCAGTTCAGCGCTTAAGAGTTTGCGACCTTGATGAAATAAATTATCTGATAACGGAATTGGCGGCTGATAGCGGAGCGTTGAAAGCTTACAAGCGCGAAAGGTTGACAATTATTTAAAATTTCGTCCATATCAAAATTATTAAATAATAGTTATTGTCGCCCCGATGGGGCTGGTCTGTTCTGAGGCTACTCAAATTTCTACAATACTTTCATCCCTTCTGGATTGTTTCCTGGCAAACGTGGGTTCGTTGATAATTCGCTAGTATTGTCAACGAAAATTACATCAAATACAGGATTGTTCCGGTTGAAACCACGATTAAAAAATCCCGGAGTTATTAAAGGATTATAGAAAACACGATCAGTTGATCTGACCGAAAACCTCGTCGGAATTATTCTGGCTGAATCCACGATTAAAAAATCCCAACGGGATGAAAGTATTATAGCTAATAAGATGAATTGGTCCATCAAAACCCTGAAAGGGTGACATAATACTATTCGGGGATTAAAATCAATTAATAACTAAATCAAGGCAATGCGAATGCCACATAACTATCGCCCTTTTTCGTGCCTAATTTTGTTCCGCCACAGGCAACAACCACGAACTGTTTCCCATTAACTTCATAGGTGCTGGGCGTTGCGAATCCTGCCGCTGGCAACTCCGTTTGCCATAAAAGCTTGCCCGTTTTCTTGTCAAAAGCACGGAACATACCATCTTTTGTCGCAGCTATAAATAATACTCCGCCGGCTGTAACAACCGGTCCGCCATAATTTTCCGTACCTGTCGGAGCTATTCCCTTCGCCGTTAATTCTTTAAATTCTCCCAACGTTTTTTGCCAGACATGTTTTCCGGTGTTAAGATCAATGGCAGTCAAAGTACCCCATGGAGGGCTAATTGCAGGATATCCTTTACTGTCTAGAAATTTATTGTAACCATTGAATTTGTACGGCACCACAGGTGCTTTTTTTCCTTTTTTACTGGTGGCAACTTCCACTTTTTCATCTCCAAAAAGAAAATTTACCAGCGCCTGCTTTTCTTCTCCGGTTATGCTGGTGAAACCAGGCATCATACCCTTTCCACTCGTTATCAGCTTTGAAACAAAATCACGGTCGCGGCGCTGTCCGATGTCAACAAGAGACGGATAACCACTTTTCGGGTTTCCCTTTCTTTCAGGTCCGTGGCATACAACGCAGTTTAAGGTATAAACACGTTGACCGGGACTCAAATGGGAAAGTTCATCTTCTTTTGGTGTAGGGCTCAGACTGGCGAGCCATGGCATCTCATTCGCATTAACATACATAATTCCGTCCGGATCCACAGCAGCGCCGCCCCATTCCGCTCCTCCGTCAAAGCCAGGAAGCAAGAGGGTTGGTGTTTCTCCAAATGGTTGATAAAGTCCTTTTTTTGCTTTACGAAGTATGGATAATAAAGAATCCCGGTTTTCTGCGTGTGGATTTATATCGGTATCGGTCACAGTTTGTCGGGCATAAGGTGCTGGCAAAGTGGGTATCGGCTGCGTTGGCCAGACAATCTCCCCCGGCACATCACTTTTTGGAACAGGAATTTCTTTAATTGGATAAACAGGAATTCCCGTCACCCGGTCAAAAACATAAACGTAACCCAGCTTTGTCACCTGCGCAACGGCATCGATGATCTTATTGTCTTTTTTTATCGTTACAAGATTTGGCGGCGCCGGAATATCTCGGTCCCAAATATCGTGATGAACAAACTGGAAATGCCAGATCCGCTTACCTGTTTTTGCGTTTAATGCTACCAAACTATTTGCAAATAGGTTCTGCCCTGCTCGGTTTCCTCCATAAAAATCAAAGCCAGCCGAACCTGTCGGAACGTAAATGATACCTCGTTTCTTATCGATAGCCATGCCTGCCCAGTTGTTCGCGGCGCCGACTTCTGTATTTTTGTAAACATCTTTTGGCCAGGTATTATATCCAAATTCTCCCGGGTGAGGGATCGTATGAAATGCCCAGGCAAGCTCGCCGGTGATCACATTAAATGCCTGAACATTTCCCGGCGCGGCATCCGGCCCTTCCGAAAGCCGAAGCGGCATCACGATCAGATCGCCATACAAAGCTCCGGGCGTATTGGAAATCACAAATTTATCCTGCGCTGTTGGCCCCAATCCTTTTTTCAAACTGACGCGGCCATCTTCTCCAAAAGATTTGATGGGTTGTCCGGTTAGTGCGTCAAGTGCATACAGCCATGAATCGTATGCGAACATAATCCTGGATTCGTTTCCGCCGCTCCAATAGGTAACGCCTCGATTTGTATTCAATCCGCCACCTTTTCCAACTTTAAATCTCCATTTTTCTTTTCCTGTTGCGGCATCCAGCGCAAAAACCTGATTTGTAGCCGTAACTCCATACAATATTCCTTTGATGATAATCGGGTTACACTGCACCTGTCCGGAATCGAGGGAGTGGAATTCCCAGGCTTTTGTAAGCTGCCCAACATTTGTCGTATTGATCTGATTCAGCGTTGAATAATGATTTCTATCAGCGCCGCCGAGATATTCAGGCCATTCAACATCGGGAGCTTTTTGATTATTTGTGTATGTAAGTTTTGCAGAAATAGAAAATGCCGCGAGTAGTGCAATGGCAGGAATAAATATTTTTTTCATTGAAGAGTTCAGGTGTTATGTTGGAAGTGAAGTTAAGTGAAATGTCTCAAATATGGTAAAATTCAAATAAATTATTGGGTGATAGGTTTAGGCAGTCGTGGGCGCTTAACTTCAACATTTTTACAATTTAATTACATTAAACGGTAAAATTTAACCTAAATACCTAATTTAGCTAATCCTCAATTCATAGTTGAATCTGTATTTTGTGAGTTATAGAAAACCGTAAAATCCGGTTAAAACAGATCAGAAATTGAAATGAAAAGAAGAGATTTTTTTAGAAATTCCTCCCTCACGGTAGTAGCAGGTTCGTTGTTTTCGCCATTTGGTGTTTTTGCCGGAACCGAAGAGTCGAAAATTATCAGAAAAAGCGGTACAACGGCCAAAAATATTATTTTCATGGTCAGCGACGGTATGAGCACCGGCACCTTGAATATGGCCAGCCTTTTGTTACAAAGAAAAGAAGGTCGTCAGAGTCACTGGATGCAAATGTATCTTGATAATAAAGCAAAACGGGCTTTGATGGATACCGCTTCTGCAAATTCTTTTGTTACGGATTCAGCGGCATCTAGTTCTGCCTGGGGCGGGGGCGTTCGTGTTAACAATGGCTCGTTGAACGCAAACCCGGACGGAAGTTTTAACAAACCTATTTTACAAAAATTTAAAGAGGCTGGTAAATCCGTTGGATGCGTAACTTCTGTTCCGATCACGCACGCAACACCTGCCGGCTTTTGTATCAATAACAAATCACGTGGGGATCAGAATGATATCGCGCTGCAGTATCTACCGTTGAAATTCGACGTGATGATGGGTGGGGGACAAGATTATTTCGATCCTGCAAAACGGAAAGACAAGGACGATGTTTATAAAAAGTTTGATGAAGCAGGTTATGTGACTGTAAAAACCAAGAAAGAGTTATTCAATCTTTCTGCTTCGGAAACGAAACCTTTGTTAGGTGTTTTTGCAGATAATGGCTTGCCCTTCGCAGTTGATCACCAGAGCGATGCAACATTGCAGGAGCAAGTTCCGACTTTGGCGGAAATGACGAAACATGCGATTGACAAATTAAAGAAAAATAAAAAAGGCTTCGTGATGCAGGTTGAAGGCGGAAAGGTGGACTGGGCTGCTCATTCCAACGATTCTGCGGGTCTGTTATATGATCAGATCGCTTTTGACGATGCCATTAAAGTTGCTATGGACTTTGCTGAGCAGGATAAGGAAACGCTTGTAATTATTACGACGGATCACGGTAATGCCAATCCAGGATTATTTTCCGGATCTATGACCGAGAAAAATTTCGATTATATACACCATTTTAAACACAGCAACGACTGGGTTTTGAATGGAATAAACAGAAATTCTACTGTTAATCAGGTTATTGAAAGATTAGAGGAGGCGCAGGGATATGCGATCAAACAAGCCGAAGCGGAAAGTTTGTTGAAACATTACACGGTTTTGAATGAGGAAGGTCTTTACAATCCTAAAAAACTTCCGTTCAAAGAACTGGGTCAGATTCAGACCGCCTATACTTCGATTGGCTGGGCTGGTATGGACCACTCCGGAGATTATGTAGAGCTGGCAATGTTCGGTCCGGGAAGTGAGTGGTTGAAACCGTTTGTGAAAAATACCGATCTGCATAATTTTATGCTGGAAGTATCTGAGGTAAAACAAAGGATCTAAAAAACGTTTAGCAAGAAATTACTGACCGTCCGAAACCGTACACTTTTGTACGATTTCGGACGGTTTTTTATTTAGAATATTGCGTAACATATTGATTCACAGAAATAAATATTTCTGGCAAGGCTTTTTGAAAACTAAATAAACAAAAGAGGTTTAGAAACACAGTTCAAATGTCTTTATTCTTGTGAATCAAAACTCTCAAACCAAAATTCATAATGATCAAATTAGAAAAAATATCTAAGCACTATCCGGCTGGTTTCGGCAAAACATACGTGTTGCGCCATATTGATCTTAATATTAAGGAAGGTGAATTCGTCTCCATTATGGGGCCATCAGGATCCGGGAAATCAACTTTGTTGCACATTCTGGGATTGCTGGAAGAACCTTCGGAAGGAGAATATTTATTTCTTGATGAGCCGGTTCAAAAACTGACTGAAAAAAAACGTACAGAATTGCACAGACATCATATTGGATTTGTGTTTCAGGCCTATCACCTGATCGACGAGCTGACTGTTTATGAAAACATCGAAACGCCGTTGCTTTACAAAGGTGTTTCGGGTTCTGAGCGGAAAAGCCGCGTTGCCGAATTGCTTGACCGTTTTAATATGGTGGCAAAAAAGGATCTGTTCCCACATCAGCTTTCTGGCGGACAGCAACAGTTGGTAGGAGTTGCACGTGCCATTGTTCATAATCCAAAGGTCATTTTCGCAGATGAGCCAACCGGGAATCTCCACTCCGAACAAGCGGTCGAGATCATGGAATTGTTTCAAAAACTCAATCAGGAAGATAAAGTAACTATTGTTCAGGTAACACATTCGGAAGCCAACGCGACATATGGAAACCGTGTGGTGCGGCTGAAAGATGGCTGGCTCGCATAAGGTAAGTCACCGTCCTCTATCAATTATCTATTAGCCATGAAAAAAATATTATTATTCCTTTGTCTGCTTCCCGGATTATTGCAAGCGCAAAAAGTGCTGACACTGGCTGAATGTGTCGAACTTTTGTCAAAAAACAATTTGACATACCGGGCTGGAAATCTTCAGGCAGAGGCGGCTCAGGCACAATTAAGACAAACCAAGTCTCAGATTTTCCCTCAGATAAGTCTGGGAGCGAATCATAGCTTGAATTTGGGCCGGAGTATTGACCAGTATACCAATGCGTATATTGATGAGCTTTATAACTATAATTCGATCGGCGCAGGTTTTCAAATGCCTATTTTTCAGGGATTTAAAATTCAGAATCAGATTCGGCAAAATCAGCTTTTGAAAGAATCTGCGATGGAAAATCGTACGGCTGTTTTGAATGCGCAGACAATTCTTCTCTTGCAGGGTTACGTAAATGTGCTAGCTACTAGGGCGTTATATGAATCATTCGTTCAGCAAGTTGAGTCGTCCTTGCAGCAAGTCGACCGGGTTGAAAAGCAGCTGAATGCCGGTGTGGCGGCGCAAAGCACGTTATTTGAAATCAAGGCGCAGCTGGCCAACGACAGATTTGATATGGTTACGGCTTTGAATAATTATAAAACGGCTCGTCTGGCATTATTTCAAAGAATGAATATTGAGCCGGATGATTCGGTTGACTTTGCGGCATTGGATCCAATGGAGATGCCAGCCGATTCGAAAAATGCAGAAGCGGTTTATCAGGATGCTTTGAAACAATTTCCGGAAATAAAGGCTGCGGAATTGAGCAGGAAAAGTTTTACCTATTTGGTGAAATCAATTAAAGCAGACAATTTTCCATCACTTACTTTGGGTGCCAATATCGGTGCATTTTATGCTTCTACAAACCGTAACCTTGATTATTTCAATCAGCTGAATGCGACAAGAAATGGCTCATTAAGTCTTGGTTTGAACATTCCGATTATGGGCCGCTGGGTTACCCGGCCGCGTGTTGAATTTGCAAAAGTTCAGGAGCGTCAGGCGCAAAACCAGTTTGACATTGCCAAACAAATGTTACGTCAATCTGTTGAATTAGCCGTTTTGGATGTAAATAGTACAGCAGACCGTTTTGCCGCTGCGCAGGGACAATCGGAATCTTTGACTGCAAGTTTTGCGGTTGTTGAAAGTAAATTAAATGCCGGTACTGCCAATATTTTTGAATATGCGCTGGCAAAAGCAAATCTTGGAAAAGCCCAGGCGAATGCGATTCAGGCGAGATATGAATACATGATGAAACAGCGTTTATTGCAATTTTACCGCCAGGGTACCTGGATAGGAATTTATTAAACAGAAGAAAATTATCAGCAGGGATTGTGTGAATTAATCCTCTTTAAGAAAGTTAGTTAGGTGAATTTTGGTACGGTAGTATTTAGAGGCGACGTCGTGTTCGCCTCTTTTTTTTACATTTTTTGTTAAAAAAACTAAATAGTTACATCGGTTACTTAATCTTGATTATCTTGTCCGCTGAACCAACTATTTAACGTCATGAAAAAAACTCTTCTTTTCGGAATTGTCAGTTTGCTATGGCTGTCAATTCCTGTCAAAGCACAACTTGAAAAGGGTACGAAGTATCTTGGAGGTACGGTTAATCTTACGGGTGTTCATGGAAAATCATCGGTATCCACTACTACCAAATCAAATCAAGTTAATATCAGTCCTGAGATTCAGCTAGGGAAATTTATTAAAGACAACAGACTGGTAGGCTTGGGTGTCGGTGCAAATCTTAACCTCATTTGGTTTAAAGATAACTCCAACACGGATGACTATAAAAATAAAACAAATTATAACCAGTTCTTCCTGTCGCCATACATACGGCATTATAAATCACTGAATTCAAAGTTTGCCATTTTTCTTAATTCATCAGTTGATCTGTCGTATCTCAGCATAAAATCCCAAACTGATTTTTTAAGCAGTTCAGAAAACGGGTATGGTATTGCATTAAATATTGTCCCGGGTATCTCGTATTGGATTACACCGAGATTTGCATTAGAGTCTGATATTAATCTGCTCAACTTAGGTGTTGGGTATCAGGATTTCCTGAATACAAAAACGGTCTCCTTCAATTCGGCTGTGACAAGTAGCATTCCGAGTTACTTTTCAGTAAGAGCATCCTGGTATTTATCAAAAAAATAAAATACAGCTATGAAAAATATTTTCTATTTAGCGTTTCTGCTAGCTATCGGATTATCGCAATCTGTTCAGGCACAATATACTGGCAAACGATTTCTTACCGGAACTGCCGGAATAAACTTCAATAATACGAACCCTGCGAATGTTCAGGCTACCGCCGGTTATGGGTATAATTTTAGCTTTCAGAAAGGTAAATTCCATAGTGAAACCAAAGCATCGGGGTGGTCTTTATCCAGTAGCATGACTGGCGAAAACAGGGTGTATGAGATATATCGTGGGACGGCTTATAATAGATATGAAAAAAAAGGTATTGATAATATCGAAATTTCTGTCGGCCGCTTCTGGCAATATTATAAACATTTTACCGATAAGTTTGGCATATATGCAGGCCCGAATGTGTCACTTTCTTATGGGCAAAGCCATAAATATGAATTCCTGGGGCAGGATTTACAAGACCGGCATACCAATACTATCAGAGCGGCTTTTGGACTTGGAGCAGGAATCTATTACAGTTTTTCTGAGCGTTGGTGGATTCAAGGTAGTCTTGCATTTTCGAGGCCGATTTACGCAGAATATTCTTTCGGTAACGCCCGGAGCTTAGAGTTTGGAACGCGAAGTGAATCTACTACACTTAGTTACTCAGTCACGCCATCATTTAACTTTCCAAATGTTGGCCTCGGTTTACGATATTTTCTGAAGTAGAATATTTAAATCTTACTATTTACATTAAAATCTTAGTGGATATGCCTTATAAGGTATGTCCACTATTTTGTTTACAATGAAAAAGTATGTTTTTATTTTAGGGTTTTTCTCCATTATTGCGTGCCACAAACCTAATTTTAATGCACTTGACAAACCCTGGGAGCCTGATTATTCGGTCACACGCTCCGAAAGTGCCATTAAAGAATTTGAGAAACAGGATGCGGATAAGATGCCTGCACCGGGAGGGATCGTGCTGGCAGGAAGTTCAACATTTACCAAATGGACGAATGCTGATAAGGATCTTGCTCCTTTACCCATTATAAATCGCGGTTTCGGTGGCTCAACTTTGCCGGAAGTGATTCATTATTCCGATCAGACGATACTTAAATATCACCCTAAAACAGTAGTCATTTATTGTGAAAATGACATGTTTGGCAGCAAACCTAAATCTCCCGAACAGGTGCGCGATGCTTACGTAACACTTACCAAAATGATTCACGACAAAGAGCCGGATGCAAAAATTTATGGTGTATCATTGAAGCCGTCACCATCCCGTTGGAATAAGCGAGAGGATGTAGTGAAGGCAAATAAGCTGATTCAGGATTTTATAAAAAGCGACCGTAATCATGAATATATTGATGTTTGGCCCGTTATGATGAAAAACGGAAGACCGGATGGTACAATATTTTTAGGAGACAGCCTGCATATGAACGAAGAGGGATATCGTCGTTGGACAACAGTTTTAAAGCCGATTCTGGAAAAATCCATGTAGAAAACCGAACTTCCGACATTAAGCTATTCGTTGAATAAGTAAGATTTTAAAAAGTCGGGGTAGGGGTATAGCTTTTAAAGTAAAGTCACTATATTAACCGAAAAAATAGATTTCCGTAGATTAAAAGTGATAGCGCATTTAAAATAATGAAAGTAACGGCGGTTTTTGATATTGGCAGGACCAATAAAAAGTATGTACTTTTTGATGAAAAGTATCAGATTATAGAAGAAGTTACAGAATCACTTCCGGAAACGACGGATGAGGATGGATTTCCAACAGAGAACATTGAACTCCTTACTGAATGGGTTCAGGAACGCTGGGCTGATCTGAAAAATAATCCTAAATATCAAATTCAGGCTGTGAACGCGGCTGCCTATGGCGCAAGCTTGGTGCATTTGGATGCCAGTAACAAACCGGTCACACCGTTATATTCTTATTTAAAACCGCTTCCTGAGTCTTTATTAAATCAATTTTACAGTACTCATGGCGACCCGATGAGAATTGCTCTTCAAACGGGTTCACCACCAATGGGCATGTTAAATTCAGGTATGCAGCTCTACTGGCTGAAATATACCAAACCGGAAGTTTATGCCAAGATTGTTTCTTCACTACATTTGCCGCAATATATTCTGTATCTACTGACTGGCAGAAAAGCAAGTGATTACACGTCAATAGGTTGTCACACAGCACTTTGGAGTTTTGAAATGTGGGATTATCATGACTGGGTGAAGAATGAAGCGATTCAGAAAAAACTTCCTCCTGTGCTTGCATCATCTTCGTTTATTTATCGTGATGGTGAAAAAGCGATTCAGTCAGGATTTGGTTTGCATGATAGCTCTTCTGCATTGGTACCATACCGCATGGCTGTAAAAAAGCCGTTTGTGTTATTATCGACGGGAACTTGGTGTATCAATTTTAATCCGTTTTATTCTAAACCGTTAACTTCTCAGCAGCTCGACCGTGATTGTATGAACTACCTGACTCCGGAAGGAAGCGGGGTAACTACTTCCCGTCTTTTCATGGGCAGAGAACATGATTTTCAGGTAAAACGAATTGCTGAATACTTCCATGTTGATGGTGACTTCTACAAAAAAGTAGCTTTTAACGAAGAAATTTTAAAAGCAGACACGCCGAAATTTTATGCAGCTTGCATGACTGGCAACGGGCCGTTCCCCGAAGCAAATACGATGGAGTGGCAGGTAAGTGCTTTTGCATCTCCGGAAGCGGCATATCACCATTTGTTGAAAGGACTTACAGATATGCTGAGCGTTTCGTTGAACCTGATTGGTATCAACGAAGTACAAGCGATTTATATTGACGGTGGATTTTCGAAAAATGAGATCTTTACCAGACTTGTAGCACGCAATTTCCCTGAGCATAAAGTATATGCAACTGATTTGCCTTACGCCACTTCACTTGGTGCGGCGCTTCATGTTACTCGTCCTCAGTCATTTGAGTTTATAAATGAGATACTGGAAGTTGTAGCTTAGATATTTTTTGTTTTTTTAGGAAGCCTTGGAAGTTTATGACTTTTAAGGCTTTTTATTTTGCATTAAGACAAGAATACTAAACCTACTCTTTTCACCGTATTATCTTATTATGGTGCATTACTTATTGGCTGATTGATCGTCTTAATCTTCAAGAGTTTAGTTGATGATTATTACGCCCCATGATAGAAAGTATTCAGCACATCTAAGCTTTCTCCGAACCTTGTTGAACGTATTAGAGAAATATTATCTTTGTTAGATACAGCGGAAACTGTTGAAGAGCTGGATATTCCGGGATATCGCTTACATAAACTAACAGGAAATCTTAAGGATTTCCATTCTTTAAAGGTAAATGCCAATTACCGGATTATTTTTCGCTTTTTTGAAGGGAATTCTTACGATATTGACTTTATTGATTACCATTAAATACTATCAACATGTTGAAAAGTGGGATGAGTCCTGCACATCCGGGTGCAGTTTTAGGAGGCTTGATTGAAGGCCTAAGAGAGGAGACTGGTAACGCTTATACTATCACTGAAATTGCAGTCGGACTAGGTATAAGTAGAAGAAAACTTGCGCAACTTCTCAACAAAAAATCTAGTATAAGCCCCGAGATTGCAGTTAAGCTGTCGGAGGCATTTGGAACGAGTGCTGACTTATGGATGAATTTACAGAAAAAGTATGATCTGTGGTATGCAGAAAAGAGCGTAAGCAGAGAGGCGGTAAGACATTTTGTTAATATTGATGCGAAAAATCTGCAATCCGCCAAATCAATCAACTAATCCGACTCCAGTTCGTTTCCTCTTTCCGCATGTTATTAATGTGATTCCGAATCGGTGCATTTTCAGGAGATAGTAAATCAGGATCCGTATTTAAAATAGCTTCTGCTGAAATTCTTGCGGCCTTCAAAATTTCCCCATCCTGCGCGAGATTAGCAATCAATAAATCCATCAGTCCGCTTTGCTGCGTTCCGGAAATATCTCCCGGCCCACGAAGCTGCAAATCAACTTCTGCGATTTCAAAGCCATCGTTTGTTCTGCACATGGTTTCGAGCCTGAGTTTTGTTTCCTTACTAATTTTATAATCCGTTATTAAAATACAGTAGGACTGCTCAGCGCCCCGGCCAACACGCCCACGCAGCTGATGAAGCTGTGATAAACCAAAACGTTCAGCATTTTCAACAACCATAACAGAGGCGTTTGGTACATTTACACCCACTTCAATAACTGTGGTTGCCACCATAATTTTTGTTTCGCCTTTTACAAAACGAGCCATTTCAAAATCTTTGTCTTTGGGCTTCATTTTGCCATGCAGTATGCTTAATGGAACATCTGGAAAAGCACGGGAAACACTTTCGTAACCATCCATGAGATCTTTTAAATCCAGTTTTTCGGATTCTTCGATCAGCGGATAAACCATATAAACCTGCCGTCCTTTCGCGATTTCATCTTTCAGAAAACCGAAAACAGACAGGCGGTGCGCGTCATATCGGTGAACGGTTTTAATCGGTTTTCTTCCAGCCGGTAATTCATTGATGGCAGAAATATCAAGATCTCCATAAAGCGTCATCGCAAGCGTTCGCGGTATCGGCGTTGCCGTCATCACCAGCATGTGCGGATTTGTGGATTTATTTTTCGCCCATAATTTGCTTCGTTGCGCCACGCCAAACCTGTGTTGTTCGTCAATAACACAAAGACCAAGATTTTTAAACTGGACAATATCTTCAATCAACGCATGCGTTCCAACGATGATCTGCATGGAGCCGTCCAGGAGCTGTTCATGAATTACTTCCCGGTCTTTCTTTTTTGTTGAACCTGTGAGTTTGCCGATATTCACGCCCAGCAAGTCTGCAAATTGTTTTAAACCCTGGTAATGCTGATCCGTCAGGATTTCCGTCGGCGCCATTAAACAGGCTTGGGCATCATTATCTAATGCCAAAAGCATTGTGATGAAAGCAACAATTGTTTTTCCGGAACCTACATCGCCCTGCAACAGGCGGTTCATTTGCTTGCCCGTTTTTAGATCTTCCCGAATTTCATGCAACACGCGGACCTGCGCTCCCGTTAATTCAAAAGGCAAATGGTTATCATAAAATTCTTTCAGTAATTCCGTTTTGGTAAAAACCAGTCCGGGAAATTCTGTTTTATGAAGAAGCTTGTTTTTGATCAGCCTGAACTGATTGTAAAACAATTCTTCAAATTTTAGTCGTCGCTGAGACTGGTGAAGCCAGGCCTGACTTTGCGGATTATGTAAATTCCACAACGCATCGGCTTTCGTAACCATCCGATATTTCTGGACCAGATTTTCCGGTAAAGTTTCCCGAATATGCGGTCTGGCAATTTCCAGAAGATTGATGATCATTTTGCTGATCGCCTTACTATCAACAAATTTCCTGCGAAGTTTTTCGGTAAGCGGATAAACAGGTTGCCAGTAACCGCCTTTTTCATTGTCCGGCGTCAATAATTCGATCTCCGGATGTGTAATACTCCATTTAGACCCAAACATTACGGGTTTTCCATACACGATATATTCTCCGTTTGGACGAAGATATTTTTCGAAATAATTTATGCTTTGAAACCAAACAAGGTCCATCGTTCCGGTACCGTCAGTAAATTGCCCGACCAGACGTTTTTTGCCTCCTTCACCAACAATTGCCCATTCTCGCAGCCTGCCTTTGATTTGGGCAGCTGGCATAATCTCTGTTAACTGGCTGATCCGATGAAAGATGGTTCTGTCTTCATGACGAAATGGATAATGCTGAAGCAAATCGCCATAATTGAAAATTCCTAATTCCTGATTGAGCAATGCCGCTCTTTGCGGGCCAACGCCTTTGAGGAATTCGATTTTAGTGTCGAAAAAATTGTTACGTACTGGTATTTGTGCTCCGGAACTCATTTTTCAAAAGTACGAAATTTGAACTAAATCGCTTGATTAACAACTTTTGAATTGCGTATTTCGTTAGTCAAAATAACAACCATCATCTTAACCAAATTTATGAAAGCAACATTTTTCACTTTATTCTTAGCATTAGTAGGATTTACGTTTGCATCGGCACAAAAAGCGCCTGACAGTCCAAGAATTACAGCAGAAAGCCAGAATGTTTCTGTTGCTTACGGACAGCCATCAAAACGCGGACGCGTTGTTTTTGGAAAAGAAGGTTCTGAGGGATTAGAAAAATATGGTAAAGTTTGGAGAATCGGAGCGAACAACGCAACCGAGATCACTTTCAAGAAAGACGGAACATTTGCTGGTAAACCTGTAAAAGCTGGTACTTATTCTTTGTTTGCTATTCCTACTGAAAAAGAATGGACGCTTATTCTGAACAGCGAATTAAAGCAATGGGGTGCGTATAAGTATGAAGAAATTAAAGGAAAAGATGTATTGAAAGTTACTGTTCCTGCAAAGACATATCCAACTTCTCAGGAAAAACTTACTTTCACAGTTACAGACAGCAAACTTGATTTTCAATGGGATAAAGCTGGATTCTCAGTTCCGATGAAATTCTAAGCAAGCCATATAAGATAAAAAGCAGAGCCCTCACGCTCTGCTTTTTTTTATGGGTAAACTATGGAATGATCACTCACATATTGGAGCGAATCATATTTTCCAATACTTGCAGGTGATCTGTGAAAGCTTTCTGACCGGCTTCTGTGGCTTTGTACGTGGTATTCGGCTTTCTTCCCAAAAACTGTTTCTGAACAAGAATGTATTCTATTTCTTCCAGGGCTTTCAGGTGAGAAGCGAGGTTTCCATCGGTAAGCTGAAGCAATTCTTTCAATTCATTAAAACTTACCGCATCATTAACCACGAGGACAGACATCAGTCCCAGACGAATTTTGCTTTCAAAAACTTTATTAAATTTCTCTAACCATTCCATCCTGCCTGCAAGTTATGAAGTCATTTTTAAACTACTTGTTGACTTCCATAAAAAGTAGTGCGTCGCGATTTCTTAGCCATACGGCCTGATCACGCTCATTGTTGGCCTGTGCGGTGATGATCGTAGAGGCCAGGCCCGTTCCCAAAGAAACCCAGAAAAACTTTCTTAAAGCATCCCGGTTGCCTGTTATCAAAGAAGCAATTGAACCTGCCGAACCCGCCAGGGATATCACCAACGCAATATTTCTTTTCTTTCTTGAACTTAGATACAATTGCATACCACCCGGAGAAATCATGAACTCTCTTTTGATAGCACTTTGTCCTTTATAAACAATGTTATTTTTGATGAAACTGTTACTACCCTGCAGATAAATAGTTTCTTTGTCATACCACTTTCTAGCCGTACTATCAATCGGAATTGCGATTGGAGTGGAGATCTGCGCCTGGCAAAATGATACTCCGAAAAGAATAAAGAGAATCGTTACGACGCCACCTTTTTTTGATGAATTGACCGCTTTTTCTCCTTCACGGTCGTATTTGTTATACATGGCAAAACCATAAACGATGTGTAATACTCCGAAACCAATTGCCCAGAAAAGCAATGAAAACCCTGTAAAGAAAAGGGCGAGGCAACCGATAATAATTTCAAAAATTCCCATGTAGAAAACTTCCGGCCAGGTGTAGCGGCTTGCGTTAACCAAAGCAAGACCATAAAAAATCAGTGTTGCCGGCAAGACGAGCCAGATATAACCATAGGAAAGCATCGCCAGACAAAATACTCCACCTGTCACCAGTGGGATCAACATACTCAAAACCAACCGGCGGGAGTTTTTATTCCAGACCTGAAAACCTTTTTTCTGGCTTTTTCGAATGGTTAGAAATATACCAAAAGCCAAAGAAAGGAATAAAACAAGGAATCCGTCAAGAAGCAAAAAGCGTATAACCTCACTTTGACTGAGTGCATTGATGTTGTCGTAAGAAGAAAAACTTTGCGTAAACCAGTCCGTCTTTAAACGTACGTAAGCAACCGCTGCACCGATGAGAGCAAAGGCCCCGGCGAATACACCACTTAATCCGCTTAATGACAAAAATTTATTTGACCGCTCCATCAGGTCGCGGATTTCATTCAAGGTATGTAAAGACTCCTGATTTGATGACATGTTTAAATCTGGTTCGGACAGTAAAATATTAATTCAGGCACATCCAAATTTTAGGGAAAAAGATAATAGCTGCTACGATAACTGCTGAAATAGCCAAGATCAAAACACCAGCCGCAGCTACATCCTTGACAATTTTGATAGAAGGGTGGTAATCCGAAGTCACCGTATCAGCAAGTTTTTCAATGGCCGTATTAAATGCTTCTGCCGACCACACCAGGGCGACCTGGATAATGATAATGCACCATTCTGTTACGGAAAGATTAAACCAGAAACCTGCAATAACAATCAGGGCGGCAGCAATTAAATGGATCTTGGCATTGTTTTCCTGTCGGAACAGATCGTACATGCCGACGCCGGCATACCGGAAACTTTTAAGCGCTTTACGAATATTTATGGGTTGACTCATTTCTGTTAAGTTCTGCGAAAATATGGAACGCAAAGTACAACAACATCAGCACGAACGAAAACGTGAAGGTATGTTTTATGGCAAAAGGGTCTTTCATGCTATACAAAATACCACGCGCCAGAGACATAGGTTGCGTAATTATATCCCAACTGTTCCACCGCCCATATCTTCCCAGAAAAACACCAAAGCCACTCAGAAACATAGATCCTGCAACGAAAAACCAGGCAGCTTGTTGATTGAAACGAGAAGTGATTAGCCGGTGTACGATCCTGATTGAGTACAGTCCGGTCAGAAATCCTGAAACAGCAAAAGTGAAAATCATTAATGCGTCGAACCAGATCATATAATCGGGCGTCGCTTTGAGATGTAACAGGTCGGTGATGATATAGGGTGCATTTGGAAAAAATAACAACCAGATACTTAGGTGTATGGCCAGTAGCCAGACGGGTTGAGGTTTTGACAATTCTTTTTGCCAAACCCATTTCATATAGAATAGCGGAATCCAGGCGAGAAATAAATTCCAGGGAAGAAAAGCGAATCCCAAATGTCGTGTCGTCAAAATTCTGAAAAACAGAAGTATCAACGAAGAGGCGGAAACCAGCGCCAGAAGCGCAATCTTGTGATTTCCTTTGAAATAGCGAAGTAGTGTTTCTAGCATCTTAGTTTTATGTAAAGTACTTTGTATTGCAAAGTAAATAGATAAATGTTGACTTACTCACATCTTTAAAGATTATTTATTTTCAACGCCAGTATTTTATCCAAATCCTGATATTGGTAAAAGCGTTAAAACAATAACCCGACCAGGGAAAATATCCTGATCGGGTCATAAAATTAAAAGGCGAAAAAATTATTTTTTAGCTGAAAACTCCTCCATCATCTGCCATTCTCTGCCAGCCGTTGGTGCTTTAAATGTTTCAAGACAGCCGCGGTCTTGTAATGTGATGTAGCAAGTTTTTCCATTTTTCCCTCCGAAACATATATTGGAAACCTTTTTGCCAATAGTAGTAATCGTGTGAAGAATTTTTCCTTCCGGAGACAACACGGCAACCTCGCCTTTTCCATGACGGGCAATGTATAAATTGCCCAGAACATCGCAGCGCATACCGTCCATTCCGCCATCCGCAAAAGTATGGATCAGGCGTTTGTTTGATAATGTTCCGTCCGTTGCCAGATCAAACGCCCAGACATTTCGCTGAACACTTTCATTGACGTACAGAGTTTTTTCATCAGGACTAATATCAATACCATTTGTGGTGCCCATTTTTTCGGCGACAAGCCTGGTTTTTCCTTGTGGAGATACGTGCCAGATTTGTCCTGTTCCTTCTTTCCAGTTCGGGTCCGAGCAGAAAATATTTCCGCTTTTTGTTATGGCCAGGTCATTCGGCTGATTCATACGGGGCTCATTAGCGAAAACCGTAATATTTTTGGTGATAATGTCAACCTTCAAAATATTGTGACCCGTAAAATCCGCTACAAAAAATGTATTCTTATCTGCAAAACGAATGCCGTTTCCGGTGCTTCCTTTTGGTAAGGTCACGAAGAACCCAGATTTCCCTCTTTTGTTCATTTGAGCAATCGTACCATCCCTGGCGAAATTTACAGCATAAACATTTCCTTCGGAGTCAACGGCTGGTCCTTCGCAATTGGCAGTGAATTCGCCTTCCGCCGAAAACTTTTTGCTGTTTTGGGCAAACGAAATAATGCTTAAAAAAAGCAGTAACAGGGATAGGGGATAGGAGAGGTTTTTCATGTGCTAAAACTAAAAAATTACCTGGCTAATGATTCGAATAAATGAAATTTAATTTTTCCATTTAATCGCACATCCAATAGGTTTGGTGGACATGGTCACGACCGGTTTCCCGGAAATCAAATTGCTGACCGCTTCATCCACATAAAATTTACTTGCACCAGCCGGGTCCTGTGGATTATCATCAAGCATACCCATATAACGCACAGTGAACTTGCCATTGCTTTTTGACAAGACATACACCTGCGGCGTACGCGCTGCGCCGAAAGCCTTCGCAATAGCCTGCGATTCATCTGCCAGGTATGGAAAATTATATCCCTTCGAAGATGCACGCTCTTTCATTTTTTCAAATGAGTCGTCCATATGCGTTCCCGGATCGCTGGGATTAATCGCAACAACCGGAAATCCCTGAGACGCATATTTATTATTTAGCGCAATAATGCGATCTTCATAAGCTTTGGCAAAAGGGCAATGATTGCTCGTGAAAACGACAATAATTCCTTTGGAAGCATTGAAATCCGAAAGCGAGATCATTCTCCCATCAACATTTTTCAGGCTAAAATTTCCAACAACATCGCCGATCTGATATCCGCCCGCTTGCAAAATTTCACTTTTACCATCCTTTTTTGAAGGAAGGTGGATAGATGCAAATGAGGCAACGCCTGTAACGGCAATAAGTGAAATCCACAAAATGAGTTTCATCTTTATAAATTTAGTATTCATTCAATGCTCATGACGTTAGAAAATGTAAAAGTAACCGAATGAAATGTTATCTATTGTTAATGAAAATAAAACTATCCCCATCAGTCCTATTCAACGTATTTACGACCTGAAAAGGGTGTAAGATCGAACTACTTCTAGAACGTACGAATTTACCTAATTATTCGGGTTTCCAATAAGCTGCTGTTCTAAATGGGAATACGAAGTCATTTATTTTTCAACAGGACGAAGGAAATTTACTTTAAAGCATTGTGATTCTGTGGATATCTGCATATCTTTACACCTCGTTTTTGAATATCAGTTTATCATAAATTATTATCATGTACGCAATCGTAGAAATCGCAGGTCAGCAATTTAAAGTTGAAAAGGGTCGCGAAATCTTCACGCATAGGCTTGAAGGTGACGTGAACGCTGCTCTTGTGTTTGAAAAAGTCCTACTCGTTGACAACGAAGGCACAGTACAAGTAGGTGTTCCTACAGTAGCAGGTGCTTCTGTAAAAGTTACGATACTTGAACACCTAAAAGGTGAAAAAGTGATCGTCTTCAAAAAGAAGAGACGTAAGGGTTACAAAGTTAAGAATGGTCACCGTCAGTATTTGACTAAGATCAGCATTGACGAAATCGTAGCTTAATTAAAGGCGGTATTCCGCTGCGGCTGGGATTTTAAGGAATTACAGCTTATTCACAATCATCGAAAAAACAAAAAAGTAAGATATCATGGCACATAAGAAAGGTGTAGGTAGCTCAAGAAACGGACGTGAATCAGAAAGCAAGCGTCTTGGTGTTAAATTGTTCGGCGGTGAGCACGCGAAAGCAGGAAATATTCTTGTTCGTCAACGCGGAACAAAACACAATCCAGGTAATAACGTAGGTATCGGTCGTGACCATACTTTGTTTGCTTTGGTTGAAGGACATGTTGTTTTCCGTAAAACACGTCTTAACAAATCTTTCGTTCATATCGAACCTATCGCGGTTGCAGCTGCTCCGGTTGAAGTTGTTGCAGAAGCATAGTATAAAGATTTTCGGCTAAGTCCGTAAGAGATTTCAAAAACCCGCTGGATCAGTCCGGCGGGTTTTTGTTTTTATTCGTATTGGATTAAACCAAAATGTTAAAACCGATGTTCTAAGCACGGATCGAAAGAATTGTCCTATACCAGATATTATTGAATACCATGTTAAAACGTCCCGTATTTGTATATACAGAATTAAGCCCAAACCCCAATTCTATGAAATTCGTTCTGAATTTCGAATTGGTTCCTGAAGGGCTTTCATTTGATTATCCTTCGCTTGCATCGACCATGGAAGAGGGTAGTGGTTCTCCTTTGGCGGGAGATCTTTTTCAGTTTCCTCATGTTAGAAGGGTTTTTATTGCGAGTAATTTCATTACGATTTCAAAAAGCGAGGATATTGAGTGGGAAGAAGTTCTGCGAGATACCAAGCAATTTATAAAAATATATTTTGAAGAAAATCATCCTGTATTTTTCGAAAAAACCATTGAGAAAAATACACTGATCGTTGATTCAAGAGATTCGGATACAATTCAGAAAATTAAAGCCGCACTGGATCAATACGTTCGTCCGGCTGTGGAGTCTGATGGAGGCGCGATCAATTTCCACTCTTTCAACGAAGATACCGGAACAGTTAAGGTTTTGCTTCAGGGATCTTGCAGCGGATGCCCATCTTCTACGCTGACCTTGAAAGCAGGAATCGAAAACCTCTTGACACGCATGGTGCCTGACGTAAAAGAGGTTGTTGCTGAAGGAGTTTAATTATGGCGGTCAGCTGCCAGCAGTCGACTTTTGGCAATAGCACTGATGATATATAGTTGTCAATTGTAAGCAGTTAGCTTTTGCCTACGAGTATCAATGATTTATTTTTTGCCGACAGCCGATGGCTGATGGCCGAAAGCCTTAAAGAAACCCTAGCCAAAACCGGCAGGGTTTTCTTTTTTTGCGACAATTTGTTAGCTTTCCATCAATGACAAACACATTAACGCATTTTATTGGGAAGATTGAAAGTCTGCAATCCAAAGGAGATAAGTACTTTCCCGAAGGTATATTTCCTGCATACCGCGATAACAGGATGATTGGTTATAACCGTCCGGATACGACCATATTTTTCTCTTCAATCATCGCTTTTACTTTACAGTCAATTTCGGGTAAAGCAGACATTGAAACCAGAGAAAAAATTAATACTATTTGTTCAAAAGTTATCCAAAACTATCCAGATTTTCAGAACAAAGATGGTTTAAAAACTTATAACTTTTGGAAAACCAAGCCCTCGAAACATTTTCCCAACGGCCACATTTTTGGTCATTTTGAACATTTCCGGATTCCCGACGATGTTGATGATACGTCTTTCGTATATCTGACATCTAATCCAAATGATGAGGAAATAGTCTGGCTTCATGAAAAACTGAAATTACACGCGAACGGAACAAAACAATGGATCCGGAACACCTATCCAGAGTATAAGCGTTTGCGAGCCTATTCCACATGGTTTGGGAAAAATATGTATATCGAATTCGATGTCTGTGTTTTGACAAACCTTTTATTTTTTGTTTTTAAAAATAAATTGCCGCTGAATCAGCATGATCTGGATAGTTTGATTTACATCAAATCTGTCGTTGAAACCAACCGATACATAGATGTGCCATTTCGCTGTGCGCACCAGTATCCGAGGACGCCACTAATTATTTACCATGTCAGCCGGTTGATCTCGGCTTTTGATCCTGAACAATTAAAATCAATAAAAGAAAAACTGATTTCTGATACGCAGAATTTGTTGTTGACAACTACGAGTCCAATGGACCGGGTTCTGCTATCCATTTCTCTAATCCGCTTAGGAGAAAAAACCGAACGAATCAGTGTGGAAGAATATAGCACGGATGATTTCAAAGGATTTTATTTTTTCATCGCTGGGCTAATGACTGCTTACGAGAACAAATTGCTTTATAAAATTTCCAGCCATCCGATATTTCACATGCAGTGGCTTTGTGAGGCGCATAACTGGACTTTATTGGCAGAATACGAAACTTTATGGATGAGATTATAGACGCAGCAATTTTACTTCGCGTACGTCAGATCGTGGTGGAGGCAAGCGATACCAGAACTTTCGTTTTTGAGAAAACAGATGGTAGCACGTTGCGTTACGAAGCCGGGCAGTTTCTTACTTTTCTGATTGATATGCATGGGCACGAGGTAAGGCGTTCCTATTCGATGAGCTCGGCGCCGGCCGTGGATGATTATCCTGCAATTACGATAAAACGTATCGCAAATGGTGAGATTTCCCGCTTCTGGATTGACTTTGTGCACGAGGGAGATATTTTTACTGCCTTGCCACCCTCGGGACGTTTCACGCTGGAAAAATCAGATGATGCCAGAGACATTGTGTTGATAGGAGCCGGTAGCGGTATCACGCCCTTATTTTCAACTTTAAAACAAACACTGTCAGTTGAATCGAAAAGTCAGGTTACGCTGATATATGCAAACCGCAATGAGCGGTCTACGCTTTTTATGCAGGGAATTTCTGAATGGCAAAGGCAGTTTCCTGACAGACTTCAAGTTATCCATATTCACAGCCAGCCGTCGGACGAATGGAACGGAGTCCGCGGCAGGATCAATAATACCCGTCTTGAACAAATGATCGGCAAGTCGCTGGTTCATGACAGGAAGAAAGCGAAATTTTTTATATGCGGGCCTTTTGAGCTGATGCGCTCTGTCGAAATCACGCTGCACTATATGCATTTTCAAAAAGATCAGATTCGCAGGGAAAATTTTGTGATCCGAAATCCTCCTTCGGAGCCAAGAGTAGAAATTGCACAGGATGTGCGATTAATTTTTAAAGGTAAAAGATATGATTTGCATGTTCCAGGGGATAAAACCATTCTTCAAGCTGCGCTCGATTTCGGGATTCATCTGCCATTTAGCTGCAAAGGTGGGATCTGTGCAACATGTGCTGGAATTTGCAGATCTGGACATGTGCATATGACAATCAACGATGTTTTGACGGAAACAGATCTGAACCAGGGATGGATTCTGACCTGCACAGCTTACCCGCAAGATGAAAATGTGCTGATTGAAATGCTATGATATAAACAAAAACGTGCAGAAGTTGCCTTCTGCACGTCAGGTTCAAGAGTCTAGAACTAGTGGGTATTTTTATAAGAGTTTAGGAATAGTAATACAATCAGAAAATATGTGGTTGAAATAACGTAGTCGTTTCAATTGAACAAATTTTCTTTTTATATTTTTATCTAATGCAAAATTACTTGTAATACGTTACCAAGCAAGAAATTTTCAATAAAAGTGTTCGAACACGCATGATTTTTTCTGGGATGTGTTCGTGCACATACGTTTTTTAAGCATTAGTGGTTAGATTTGTAAATCTAATTAGGAATTATTGAAGACTAAATAATTATTTAAATATTTGTTGAAATTTTATTGTTTTACCAATTGGTAAACCTTTAACTAAGATTTTGACTGGTGATATATTGATTGTATTATTTTTATACAAATGAAAAACCGGGTATATTCCCGTTCGTTAGCGTTGAAACAGTGAAAAAAAAGATTGTTCGAATAAAAGATATTGCCGAACGGGCCGAGACATCCAAAGGAACGGTAGACAGGGTTTTGCATAACCGGGGAAGGGTTGCGGAAGATGTGCGTGAAAGAGTATTAAAGATTATTAAGGAAATGAATTATGAGCCGAATTTTCTGGCTCAATCGTTGAAAACACAACGCACTTATAGTTTTATCGCACTGGTACCCGACCCTAAATCGGATCCATACTGGGAGGCACCGGAACACGGAATTGCGAAGGCAGAAAAAGAACTGAGGCAATATGGTATTTCGATTACGCGCTTTACGTTCGATCCGCATGATGTTAATTCCTTCATAGAAAAAGCGAAACTCGCTAGTAAAGAACATCCAGACGGACTTTTGATTGCTCCTCTTTTTTACAAAGAAGTCCTGCCGTTTTTCAAAGAGTGGGAAGCGTTGAAGATTCCCTATGTGCTCTTCAATACCCAGATCTCAAACATTAATCCACTTTGTTATATCGGTCAGGATTCATATCAGAGCGGATTTCTAGCGGCTAAAATTTTAAGCTTTGGTTTGCCTGAAAAGTGTTCGATGGTAGTTTTACATATCGATGAGGATTTGCCAAACTCTGCTCACCTGATCACGAAGGAACAAGGGTTCAAGGACTATTTTGTCAAGAAGAATCTGACTGATAAATACAGGGTAATTGGCGCGGAGCTGGATTTTGCAGAGAATGATAAATTTGATCAGAACATGGATCAATTATTGCGCAAAGAGCAAAATCTGAGAGCAATTTATGTAACCAATTCCAAAGCTTTTGCGATAGCGCAGTATCTTGAAAAGAAAAAAATAGATCATATAAAACTGGTTGGTTACGATTTGATTCCTCAAAATCTGAACTATTTAAATCTCGAATTGATAGATTTTTTGATCAACCAAAATCCGCTGGGACAAGGATACTGGGGTATTTATCAACTGGCAAATCACCTCGTTTTCAAAAAGGACATTCTGCCGATCAAGTTTTTACCGCTCGATATTATTACCCAGGAAAACCTGGAATATTACCTCGATCCGGAAAAATAATATCGGCTATAAACGAAAAACAGGAACCTGATTGTCAGATTCCCGTTTTTCGTTTACAAAATTTTCGAATCAAAACTCGCCGAATTGCGTATACATTTCTTTAAGCTTAGGCTCCGTTTCTTTCGCACGAATATCTTTTCTGATCGCAGGTACACCTTGAATGTCTGTCAGCAAACCAAGTGCCTGATAAGCTCCAAAACGAACGAAATAAGATGGACTGTTCCTGGCCATTCCTTCAAGCACCGGAATGCTTTGGCGTTGAACATCCTGTTTCGACTTTATCAGATATTTTCCAAAAACCTGCAAGAAATTGTATTTCTCACTCGGCTTCATACGCTTCATTTTTTCTAAAAACCAATCATAACGCTCAGGTTGAGCGAGTCCTGCGTAATAATTCCCAACGGAAGTTACGATGGCGTCATTCGGCGAATCTTCAAATTGCGCGGCCACATCATTTGCGTCAGCAGGCTGCCCGACAAGATATTTATCTAGCGCCACAGAAACAACCTGATAAGAACTATCACTTAATGCCTCACGAAAAACCGGATCATTGTTATTATCTCCAAAAGAAGCCAATGTAATAATTGCTTCCGCTCGCACCTGTGGATGGCGGTCAGAGCGTGCACGGCTTTGAATAATTTTTTCTATATCTGCAAAACCTTCCCCATCATATTCAGCAAAGTTTGAAATAGCCATCTGACGCAATTTCCAGAACGGATCGGTCATCGCTTTTATCAGCACATTCCGGGCTGTTGAATCCTGAAGTTTTCCTTCAAGGGCCGCAAGCGCTTCATATTTTGGTAAAAACTGTTGCGAGTGGTTGTATTGATAAACCAGTTCAGGACGGTCTTTGTCTTGTTCAATGTTGGCCAAAAGCTGAGATTCTGCATCAAAAATAACCAGATCGGGTTTTTTGGCAGATGGAAATTCCAGCGTTTGATTCACTTTGTCAATTACAACATCATAACGGTTTCTTTTACCGCCAGTCCAAACATCTACTTTTAAGGGTAATCTGTAAACCGTAGTTGCCAGCGTGTCCTGTGCCTGCGTCACTTTTAGCTGTACTTTATTTGTCGCAGTAGAATAATCCTGTTTGATTTTCAAGATCGGATGACCCGGGCGTAAGAACCATTGGTCAAAAAACCAGTTTAAATCTTCACCAGTTACTTTTTCAAAAGACATACGCAGATCATTGATTTCTGCCGTGCCCAAAGCATGTGTTTTTAAATAATTTTGGAGAGATTTAAAGAATGCCTCATCTCCGACATATTTCCGCAGCATATGCAAAATTCGGCCTCCTTTCGCATAGGAGTGACTATCGAACATATTCTCTGCGTCTTTATAAAAATACCTGATCAGCGGTACCTGTTTTGTTTCAGCCTCTGTCAGATATTGTTTCAATTCCTGCAAATTCTGCCAGTCTGCTTCATTTTTCCCGATATAATATTCGCTCCACAGATATTCGGAATAATTGGCAAAAGATTCATTCAAAGGAAGTTGTCCCCATTCCTCGGCTGTTACATAATCTCCAAACCAGTGGTGAGCCAGCTCATGAGCAATAACGGCGTCTGAATTTCCGTCCAGTATCGAACGGGCATCTGTTTGAACCCCTTCCTCATGTACCGTAGCCGTTGTGTTTTCCATTGCACCAGCAACAAAATCACGAACTACAATTTGTGCATACTTTTCCCAGGGATATTCCACGCCAAAAATATTGGAAAAAAATGCCATCATTTCGGGAGTTCTGCCAAAAATCGCATGCGCATCTCCGCCGTATTTTGGCTCAACATAATAGCTAAGTTCAAGTCCGTTCGGCATCATATCCGTAGCAATCGCATAGTCGCCGACAGCGAGCATGGCCAGATATGGCGCATGAGGAATTGTTTGTTTCCAATGGTCAGTACGCTGTCCGCTTTGATCAGGTTCCTGAGAAATCAGCAAACCGTTTGACAATGTTTTATAGGTGCTGTCAACCGTGATATAAACATCCTGCGTAAATTTTACATTTGGAGAATCAATTGTCGGAAACCAGCATGAACTTCCTGCGGTTTCACCCTGCGTCCAGATTTGCTTTGGCTTACCTTCTTCCTGCCCGTCTGCGTTGATAAAATACAAACCTTTATCATTTGGATTATCATCCGGCTGGTCTCTTGGTAAGTCGTTTGGCTTCGCAACGTAATCTATTTTTATGTAGAGCGTATCTTTTGAAGTATATTCTTTACCAAGCTTGATCGTTATTTTACGTTTATCGTAAGTGTAATCAAGCTTTTTTAACGTCCGTTTGGTGATATCCTTCGTTGAAGCAGATCCAAAATCATGTAAAGTATCCAGCTGAGAAATTCCTTTTATATCAAATCCCTTCGCATCCAGTTCGATCGTATTTTGTGGATAAAAATGGGGCTTGAACGAAATTACAGCAGAGCCATGAACCTGTTGGCGTAACCAGTCAAACTCAACGTCGAGCCGTGTATGGATAAGGTCATGTTTCAAAGTCCGGGCGGGACGATATGGGCCTTGTTTTGAAATCACGCCGGGATTTCTTCTATACAGCGTATCTATTTGACTATGATGATCTTTTGCATCTACGCTGAAAGCGGCAAACAACAGTGCTATTCCAAAAAATTTGCAGAAACCGTTACGCATCGATACGTTCATTTTCTTTCCGGTCATTCCTGCTTGTGGTTTGGACATAAAATTGAATTTAGTCAAGTGTTTGGTATTAAATCGGATTATTTATTTATGGGCTGTTTTGTTAGACGGCGGATCTCTGGCCAGACAAAGCTGCCCGGCGAGCCGGTATGTACGAAACGGCCAGGGTTATGATAACGATGATGACACCGGTAAAGAATATATCCTGCCATATTAATTTCACAGGATAAGCATCTACCAGTGCTGTCGTCATGCCCATAGACACAAATCCGTAACTTATCTGGAGCCAGCAAATTAGAACTCCAAAAATGATTCCAACAATCGCGCCAGAAAGTGCTACAATCGCTCCTTCGGCAAGAAATATTTTTCTAATTAAAGAAGGCGTTGCACCAAGTGCATAAAGCATCGACACATCTTTCTTCTTTTCAATTGCCAGCATACTAAGTGAAAAGAAGATATTGATGGCTGCTACTAAAATAATAAACGAAAGCGTAACAGATACAAACAACTTTTCAACCCGGATCGCACGAAGGAGATCTGCGTTCATAGCATCCCGGTCGCGAACTGTAAATTTGTTGCCCAGTTTTTCCCTAAGCTCTTTGGCAACCTGTTTTTCCGTAAAACCCGGTGCTGTTTTTATTTCAAGGGAAGAGCGTTGTCCATTGTATTGCAAAAGTGCTTCAACGATCGGAAGCGGAGCAATGACATAATCATCATACCTGCTTTCAATAAAAAAAACGCCGCCCGGACGAATAACTGTTTGGTTAAAAGCTTCCGTGGAGGTAAGGTTCAACGTTTTGGTTCCTGTTCTCGGATACCACAGTTCAAGTGGCGTCAAAATATCTTCAAGAGATATTGTAAGCGCATTTCTGACGCCTTCCGAAATCACGGCAAAAGGTGTTCCGTTGCCTCCGTATAGGTTTAGAGAGCCTTCAATTAATGCAGTGTCCAGCTGGCCTCGTCGGGAGAAAGTACTGTCAACACCTTTGAGTTTAACAATCGTTTGTTGATTTCTGTAACGTGCCAGCGCATTGTCTTCAATTACCTGTGTAATTAATTGAACACCATCCACCGATTTAACCATTTTTAAAACCGAATCTGAAACAGTAAAACGTTTACCTTCCGATGGCGTAACGGTTACGTCAGCATCAAAAGTTTTGAACATTTTACGGTTAAGCTCTTCCATGCCATTAAAGACAGAAAGAACAACGACCATCGCCATCGTTCCTACTGCAACGCCGGCCATAGCAATACGTGCAATCACACTTATGAAACTACGCTTGTTACGGGAAAAAAAATAGCGAATGGCAATTCTATACGAAAGATTCATTGTCAGTTACGCTTGGGATCAGTTCTTCTCTTCTTCTTCGTCGTCCGGTTGTGCAGGCGGAATGACCAAATCTGCAAAAAGAAGATCCATTTTTGCTGCGTATTCAGCAGTATCATCGATATAGAACTGTAAATGAGGTACAATACGCAACTGGTGACGAACGCGTTCAGCCAGTTTTTGTCTGATGAATTTTGTATTTTCCTTAATTGTTTCGAGTAAAAAACCTTTATTTTTATCCGGTAAAAAGCTCAGGTATGCCCGCGCAATCCCTAAATCCGGGGAAACGCGAACTGCCGTAATCGTAACGAACGAGCCGTTTACCAAATGTTGTGCATCTTGTTGAAAAATTTCACCTAAATCCTTCTGGATTTGTCTCCCTACCTTTTGTTGTCTCTTCGATTCCATCTTTTTCTGATTGCAGACTTTGGACGTTTGATTATTTTCAATGAAATATTCAAGCCTTCCGCTATCCTCCTTAACTTCTGCTAACTACTATATTTAATACAAATATCCATACTTATTTTGTTTTTGTAGACCCCTCGGTTGTAATTTCGTGAAAGTATTCATGTCGTCCTATCTAACCATCCAGTTTCTTGCTTAGTTTTTTTCGGGTTAATGCGGCTTATCAGATGATCAGTGTAGTAGTTTTTTTTCTACTGCTGAGGTTGCCGTTCTTTTTTGGAGGAATACCATTATTAATACCGGAATTGAGCTGGATGCTCGTGGGAGAGCAAATGAACCATGGTTTTATGCTTTATCGCGATGTTTGGGACAACGTCAGTCCGTTTTCCGGACTTGCTTACTGGCTCATCGATTCTGTCTTTGGCAGGTCGCAAGGGGTATATCAGCTCATCGCGGCCGGACTTGGAATTATTCAAATTTTGTACTTCAATTACGTTATATTTTCACGGGAAGTTTTTCCGGAACGCACCTACATTCCGGGTGCACTCTACGCTATTTTTCTGAATATCTCATTTGACCTCGGCACACTTTCTCCGATGTTAATGGCCAATACTTTTTTACTATTCGCCTTCGGTTTGATTGTGAAAATTCTGGTTCGAAGGGAAGCAACAAATCAGGTTTTCGAAATGGGACTGTACATTGGCATAGCAACGCTGTTTTATTTGCCAGCTTCTTTGTTCATGGTCTGGGCATTTCTGGCGTTGCTTTTTTATACCGGCGCAACGATACGCCATCATTTATTAGGACTTTTTGGTTCACTTTTTCCTTTGCTGATGGTATTGTTGTTTTTTTATATGAATGATGGAATTGAAAGTTTAAACCGCAACTTGCTGACCTCAGTTTTTCAGGTAAAACAATATAATCTTACCGATTTTTCATCACTTTTAGCCTCTTTGCTCTTGCCGCTCGGTTTTGGGATTTTAGGCTTTATGCGGATTTTTACGACTTTGCGATTCGTGAATTATCAGACGAGGATTCAGCAGGTGATGGCATTGTGGTTTATCGTTTCTGTTTTCACGATTCCTTTGATGCAGTATCTGGCCCCGATGCAGTTTGTCATTTTCATTCCGCCGGCGGCTTTTTTTGCGACGCATTATTTCCAAAGTTTTAAGCGGAAAAGTTTCGGAGATGAATTTCAGTTTATGCTGATGACTGCGGTTATTGTGTTTATCCAGTATCAGGGGACACGTGGAATTTTGCCGGGAATTTCAATGGGGAAACTCGAAAATCTTCGGTCAAAGTCGGCTTCGTTACCGGCAGAAATCAAAAATAAAAGAATACTGGTTTTGGGGCAGCATGCCGGGGAGTATATGGAAAATTATTCTGCAACGCCATATCTGAACTGGGATCTGTCAAGTTACGACCTAAGAAATCTGGACAATTTTGACAGCGTAATCCACGTCTATGATAATTTTAGGAAGGATCCGCCGGATTATGTGATTGATAAGGTCAACATTATGCCCAAACTTCTATCGCGGGTTCCTGCGCTTCAAAGCCAATATAAGCTGAGCCAGTGGAAAGGGATTTATCAAAAAAATTAATAGTAAAAAATAAGACCGGCCATCATCGATGACCGGTCTTATTTTTTGATAGAAACTTATATATTAACAAGCGATTTTGTTCACGCGTGTTTGGTGTCTTCCTCCTTCAAAATCAGTATTTAAAAATGCCTCGATACTCGCGATGGCAGTTTCCAGCGTTATAAACCTGACAGGAATACAGATCACATTGGCATCATTATGCTGACGGGACAATGCCGCAAGTTCGAGATCCCATACCAAAGCGGCACGAATTCCCTGATGTTTGTTTGCGGTGATACACACGCCCTGACCGCTGCCGCAAAGCAGTATCCCTTTTTCAAATTCTTTGTTCTCCACACCGATTGCAACGGGATGCGCAAAATCAGCATAATCGGCAGAATCCGGGCTGTATGTTCCAAAATCCTTCACTTCATAACCATTATTGGTTAGCCAGTTGGTAATTGGTTCTTTGTAAGGGAAACCAGCATGGTCGGAACCGATCGCAATTTTTTTCATTACTTTTTTGTTAATTGTGTCCAGGTGAATAACAATTACGTCTAAGGAATTATTAAATTTTCCAGATTTGTGAGACTGGAAAACAAAGGTAACAGCAAATCAATGAACTAAAATAATTTTAAGAATATGAATGATGAATTAAAGAATGAAAATTCGAAATTAATAGATGTATCGCTTCTTAATGCGGCTGTGCCGGAGGATGAAATTCAGATAAAAGCGGCTTTTGAAGATCGGAACTGGAGTGAAATAAAAAGTGCAGATTCCTGGGTTATATTTAAGGTAATGGCGGAGTTTGTCGAAGGTTTTGATAAGCTCGCGAAAATCGGTCCGTGTGTAACTATTTTTGGCTCGGCCCGCACGAAACCTGATAATCCTTATTATAAAGTGACGGAAGATATAGCAGCGAAACTGGTAAGGCACGGATATGGCGTCGTTACAGGTGGTGGGCCTGGTATTATGGAGGCGGGTAATAAAGGTGCCTTTGAGCAGGGAGGGAAATCGGTCGGTCTGAATATTAAATTGCCTTTTGAGCAACATAGCAATCCTTACATTGACCACGATAAAAATATAAATTTCGACTTTTTCTTTGTCCGAAAAGTAATGTTCGTGAAGTACTCGCAGGGCTTCATCGTCATGCCAGGTGGATTCGGAACTTTGGATGAGCTTTTCGAGGCGATGACCTTAATTCAGACTAAAAAGATCGGACGTTTTCCAATAGTTTTGTTTGGAAGCAGTTATTGGTCAGGTTTACTGGATTGGATCAAAAGCACGATGCTGACCGAAGGAAATATAAATCCTGAGGATATGAAACTTATCAGTGTTGTGGATACGCCGGATGAAGCGGTACATGTGATAGACGAATTCTATTCCAAGTACTTGCTGAAGCCAAACTTCTGATGAATTATTTTATTGATTATCTAAATAAAATAGTCCCGTTGCCGCCAGAAAGCGCGGCGGCAATCAATGCCATAACATTTCATAAACAACTTTCTAAACATACATCGCTCCTTCAAAACGGCGATGTATGCAAAGAATTTTACTTTATTGAAAAGGGCATTGCACGTGTCTTCTATTATAAAGACGGAAAGGAAGTGACTGCATGGTTCGCAGGCGAAAACCAGATTGTCAGCGCGATTGACAGTTTGTTTACCGGAAATGCTTCTTCGTATAACATCGAGGTATTAGAAGATTCTTCGATATGGAGCCTTCAATATAATAAGATCGAACCGGTGTTTGAAAAACATCCGATTGTTGAAAGGCTTGGCCGGTTGCTGATCACTCATAATTATCTTCTGCTTGATGAGCGTATGAAGCTCTTTGCTTTTTGTACTGCTGAGGAGCGGTACGAACGCTTACTGCAACAAATTCCTGATATTCTTCAAAGAGTCAAACTTGGACAGATTGCTTCCTATCTGGGTATTTCACAGGAGCATCTGAGCCGGATTCGGAGGAGGAAGTAGGGGTTGGCTGTTAGGAGTTAGCGTTTAGGCGTTAGTTATTGTGGCCTGTTCTCGAAATTGATCAGGCTTTTTTTGTTTGTTATACGATTTTGATAATTGTCAAAGGAATCTGTTGTGACAATGAGGAAGTTTGAATTGTAAATCTCACAATTCAAACTTCTAAATATGGATACCTCGCTTAGAATTTTTCTGCACATTATTTATTTGATTGCAGGAACCGTGATTGCATACTTTGCAACGCTGTTTATCTCAAATCTTTTATTCCCAGAAACCGGATGTATATCCCTTAAAGGTATTTTCTGGGCAATAATTTATATCGCATTCTTCATCACAACCGGAGCTCAAATTATTTCAGGGAAAGTGGTTACTAGCAAAATGGTTGCTAAAAATTTACTAATCTGCGCTGTTACGCCCTATGCTTTATTGGCGGTTCTATCTGTTTTTAGTTAATCAAGTCACATCTAAAAATTGGAATTATGCTAACGATCATATTCATAGTTTTTGGCCTTTGTTTTATCCTGGAACGAATAATTCCGGGATGGAAGTTGCCGGAAGTGCCGACGTGGACAATCAGAGTTCTGGCCATAAATTTTGTTCAACTGGGCGTTGTTACGCTGGCAGGTTTTACCTGGGAGAAGTGGTTTTCTTCGGTAAGTATTTTCAAATTGTCAAATCATGTCAATGATGTTGCCGGAGGAATGATTGCCTATTTTATCGCAACTTTTATTTTTTACTGGTGGCATAGATGGCGGCATACGATTGATTTTTTATGGACTCATTTTCACCAGATTCATCATAGCCCCCAACGTTTGGAAGTTATCACTTCCTTTTACAAACATCCGTTAGAAATGACGGTTAATTCTCTGATTGGAAGTTTGCTGGTATACACCTTATTAGGATTAAATGTTGAGGCAGGTGGAATTTATACGCTTTGTACCGCGCTAGGTGAATTTTTCTATCATACCAACGTAAAAACGCCTCAATGGGTCGGTTACATTTTCCAACGTCCTGAAATGCACCGAATTCATCATGAATATGAAAAACATACGAATAATTATGGTGATATTGTGTGGTGGGATATGCTGTTCGGTACCTACGAAAACCCGAAAGAGTTTAGAAGTTCCTGCGGTTTTGATAATGAAAAGGAGCAGCGCTTAACAGATATGCTAAAATTTAAAGATGTTCATAAAGAATAATTTCACACACTTTATCCTGAAAAATGATGAATACTTTCGCGCGGATTTGTCTCCTTGTAAGTAATTTGGCTTATCCATTTGTTTCGAGCATCGGTATCAAATTAGTACTACCCAATTTATTTTTTCTACCTGTATGTCTGGTTGAATGCTCGCTGGATGGCAAAATTCTTAGTTTCTTACTTCTTATCACTTGGTGTTATTCTTGGGTGCTGTTGTTAAAAAAGCATGATAAATTATTGCCTGTCTTAATCTGCCAGAGCATATTCATGGTTCATATTACTATTCTGGCTTACAGTGCTATTGTTGCGAGGAGCATTTCTGTTTTGCTAACGGTTAATATGCTTCCAAGTTATATTGTACTCTTCTGCTATCTAGTCGTCAGTTACGAATATTACATATTCAGATTTAAACCCACCTTTCAAAACTCCAAATAGGGCCCGATCTTCTCTATCAATTTTTCATCCAAAACCCGAACTTTTCTCAGGTCATCAATCGATTGGTAAGGTCCGTGCTGGGCTCTGTAATTTATTATGACAGCATTTATTTTCTTATTTCGTAAATACGAGTGTTGCCCCAATTCCTCGGCCGTCGCGGTGTTTATATTGATTTTCTTAACGCCGCTTCGAACTTTTGCATATTTGGTCAGCTCCGATAATGCCAGAGAATCGAGTCCAAAAATTTCAGAGAACTGGCTTGTGGAATGGAAACCGCCAAGACCATCCCTGAATTTTAAAATACGGACGGACAACTTACTGCCGATTCCTTTCAATCTGATAAGCTGTGTGGTATCCGTTATGTTTATATCGAAAGGGGCGATAACAGCTTTTGTGAAAACCCTGGCGTCTTTTGGTAAGGGGTAGTTTTTATAAGATTTGTCAGCATATTTCGGAGGGTAAGGTTTTGTTTCAAACGCCGGAAGTTTGATGTAAGATTCCAGGTTTTTATAAACATCAGAGGGGAAATCATAAATGTGCAGCAGATCTTCTTTTTTTCTGAATTTTCCGCCTTTGGATCTGTATTTATCAATTCTTTTGGCAATGAAGTTTGGTATACCTAGTTCTTGAAGTTGTTCAATTGAAGCCGTATTTGGATCAAAAGAAAATAGACGAACAGGGCGTTCTGGTATTTTATTATATTCCTTTTTTGAATAACTATTTTCTTTTTCAGCTTCACCCGCAACAGCGTCTATCTTTAACTGCGAAACAATGCTGTCCAATTTTTGTGTGTTAACAGGTTCGGATGACACTGGGAAATGCGGTAATATCCATCGTCTGAAAACAAACGGCGTCCAGATCAGGACGAATGACAAGAGTATCAGCAGGAAACCCGCGCGAGCCTGCTTTCTGGATATACCGAAATAATCTTCCAGCTGATCGATGATGCGTCTGAACATAAGTCAAAAGTTTAGGACGTAATTATTAGTCCTGCTTTTGACGCTGAAATATTAAATTGGTTTCCAAATTTTTAACGGGCAGGTCGTCGCGATTTTATCAAAATCTACGTCGTTGTGACATAGTTCGATATCAAAATAGATACAGTATTGAGCAATTAAGCAATCATTCGGTTTGCGAATTGTGATTCCTTGTTTTCGTAAAAGTCTGTATAATTGGGCTGCGCCGGTATATAATTCGAATGTGGGTGCAGGTAATGAGGGTAAATTCTTGAAATGACTTTCTAAAGAATAATATTTCGAATCAATTTTGACTCCTTGAAGTACTTCTTGTACAATCACTCCAATTGTACAAACCTGATCATATTCCAGTGAATAATGAAGAAAATTAGTTCTGAAATCATCAATACCATTGAAATAGGCGATCCAAACAGACGTGTCAAATACTCTGTACATCTTGTATTCTCATGTCATCCAAATTCCCTTCCCATTCAACTTTTCCCCGTAAAGACATTAACTGTTTACGGTGAGTTGCTGCAATGAATTCTTTTAACGCAGATTCGATGATCTGTTTTTTTGTTTTGATTTGAGTAAGCTGCATTGCTTCTTCCATTAAGGAATCATCAATCTCGACATTTGTTCTCATAATTTTCAATTTCGAATACACACAAATATACAAATTTTATACACATGGTTATGCTTTGCCATCAAATTCCCTAATTTTGCCAACTGATTGTAAAAAACGGTAAAAAATACAGTCTGAAAACCTTACGTTTATTAATCAATTGTCTGAATCAATAATGAGCCAATCACCTGCTACCTCTTTACAAGACATTGTAGGGCATGCCAAAGAATACGGATTTGTGTTCCCTTCTTCCGAAATATATGATGGATTACAAGCTGTTTATGACTACGGTCAGAATGGTGTGGAACTGAAAAATAACCTGAAAGCCGTGTGGTGGAAGGCCATGACGCAGCTCAATGATAATATCGTTGGTATCGATGCTTCCATTTTTATGCATCCGCTGACCTGGAAAGCTTCCGGACACGTGGACGGTTTCAGCGATCCGATGATTGACAACAAGGATTCAAAAAAACGATATCGTGCCGATCAGCTTTTGGAGGCAAAAGCGGAACAATATGAAGCAGATGGACAGCCGGAAAAGGCGCAGGCGTTGCTTGCTGAAATGGGACGCTTGCTGAGCGCCGAAAATCTTGAAGCGGTTCGTGAATTGATTATCGCAGAAAATATAAAATGTGCAGTCTCCGGAACTGCTAACTGGACTGAAGTTCGTCAGTTCAATCTGATGTTCAGTACTCAGGTAGGTTCGGTAGCGGAGGATTCAAGTTTGATATATCTTCGTCCGGAAACTGCTCAGGGGATTTTTGTAAATTTCCTGAATGTCCAGAAAAGCGGACGGATGAAGGTTCCTTTTGGAATCGCACAGATTGGAAAGGCGTTCCGTAACGAAATCGTTGCGCGCCAGTTTACTTTCCGTATGCGCGAATTTGAGCAAATGGAAATGCAATTTTTCATTCGCCCTGGTACTGAAATGGATTGGTATAATAAGTGGAAAGAGGCGCGTATGAAATTTCATATTGCAATCGGCTTACCGGCTGACAGCTTGAAATTTCATGACCATGAGAAACTTGCGCATTACGCAAATGCGGCCGTAGATATCGAATACAAATTCCCTTTCGGGTTCCGCGAAATGGAAGGAATTCACTCACGTACTGATTTTGACCTTCGTAACCATCAGGAATTGTCAAGGAAAAAGCTTCAATATTTTGATGCAGATCTTGACGAAAATGGGAAACCATACGGAAATTATATTCCTTACGTTGTAGAAACCTCAGTAGGTGCTGACCGTCTGTTCCTTGCGACATTCTGCAATGCTTATACCAAGGAAACGGTAGGTGAGGGAGATTCTGAAAAAGAACGTACTTATCTGAAACTGCATCCGGCATTGGCTCCTTTCAAAGTTGCTGTTTTGCCTTTGGTTAAGAAAGATGGACTGGCTGAAAAAGCGCAGGCGATCACAAATTCTTTGAAATCTGCTTTCCGTACTACGTATGACGACGGTGCGGCCATTGGAAAACGTTATACCCGTCAGGATTTGATTGGTACTCCATTCTGTGTGGTGGTTGATTATCAGACGATGGAGGATGATACTGTGACAATCCGTCACCGTGATTCGATGGAACAGGAGCGTGTTGCGATCAGCGAGTTGAAAGAGAAAATCGGATATCAGGTTTCAATTGAAAGAATTCTGGAAGCGATCTAATTATTTCACCAGTATTTATAAAATCAAAAAAGGGTTTTCGTTATCGAAAACCCTTTTTTGGTTGATATTAAGTCCTGATTATGCAAGCTTAACATTGACGGCGTTTAGCCCTTTGCGACCCTCCTGAAGATCATAAGTAACTTCGTCGTTTTCGCGTACTTCGTCAACAAGACCTGAGATATGTACGAAATAATCCTGTCCTGTTTCTGCGTCTTTAACAAATCCGTAACCTTTTTCGTCGTTAAAGAATTTAATTGTTCCTTGATTCATAAAAATATTATATTGAAATTATTTTAAACAAATATAATAAGAAGCGTAACTTATTTACAAGAGTTAATAATAAAATAATGAAGTATTTTCTTCGCTAAGCCATAGAGATTTATAATATTTCAACAGTTTTTTTGATATTTTTCTTTCTATCATTGTAAAACTGTACCTTTGCGGTTTATATCGCATTTTCTATGACTGAACAGATTCTTATTCTAGATTTTGGCTCACAATACACGCAATTAATTGCGCGTCGGGTTCGGGAACTCAATGTTTATTGTGAAATCCATCCATACAATAACTTCCCGGAGCTCACTCCGAATATCAAAGGTGTCATCCTTTCAGGTAGCCCCTGTTCCGTAAGAGACGAAAATGCTCCTTATGTAGATCTTGATAAATTCAGAAAAGTGGTTCCTGTTCTTGGCGTATGTTACGGTGCCCAGCTTATGGCGCAATTGATGGGTGGCGAGGTGAGAGCTTCCCAACATCGTGAATATGGAAGAGCTCGTTTGGAAATAGATGATGAAGATTCGTCGCTACTTGCCGGACTTTCTGCAACTTCTCAGGTTTGGATGTCACATGGTGATACGATCGTAACAATTCCTGATAATTTCAATATCATCGCTTCCACTGAATCTGTGAAAGTGGCTGCTTTTAAAATTGCGGAAGAACTTACCTACGGAATCCAGTTTCATCCGGAAGTTACGCACTCAACTGAAGGTAAACAGTTGATGTACAATTTTGTCGCAAAAATTTGCGGTTGTAAGCAGGATTGGACTTCGGAATCATTTGTTGAGCAGACTATCGCAAGCCTGCGTACCAAATTGGGAAATGATCGCGTGGTTATGGCGCTTTCAGGTGGTGTTGATTCAACCGTTGCTGCGACCTTGGTTCACCAGGCAATTGGCGCAAATTTATTCTGCATTTTTGTCGATAACGGATTGTTGAGAAAAGATGAGTATCAGCAGGTACTTGATTCTTATCTCCACATGGGATTGAATATCAAAGGTGTAGATGCAAAAGATCTTTTCTACGGCGCTCTCGAAGGATTATCAGATCCGGAAGCAAAAAGAAAAGCGATCGGTAAAGCATTTATTGATGTTTTTGATCAGGAATCACATTTAATTGAGGATGTTAAATGGCTTGGTCAGGGAACAATTTATCCGGATGTTATCGAATCAGTTTCGGTAAAAGGGCCATCGGCGACAATAAAATCACACCATAATGTGGGTGGTTTGCCTGATTTTATGAAGCTTAAAGTTGTTGAACCGCTGAATACTTTGTTCAAAGATGAAGTACGGGCGGTTGGAAAAAATTTGGGTATCGATCCTGCCATTTTAGGCCGTCACCCATTCCCGGGTCCTGGTCTGGCTATTCGTATTTTGGGAGATATTACACCTGAAAAAGTAGCGATTTTGCAGGAAGTTGATGCCATTTTTATTGGAGGACTGAGAAAATGGAATTTATATAATGAAGTTTGGCAGGCAGGCGTTATGCTCTTACCTGTTAAGAGTGTGGGCGTAATGGGTGATGAGCGCACCTATGAAAGTGTTGTCGCTTTGAGAGCTGTAACTTCAGTGGATGGTATGACGGCTGACTGGGCTCATTTACCTTATGATTTTCTTGCAGAAGTTTCGAACGACATTATCAATAAAGTTAAAGGCGTTAACCGAGTCGTTTATGATATTTCCTCGAAGCCGCCAGCAACTATTGAGTGGGAATAAAGGAAATTTATCGTACGTATATAATAAGTAAAAGCGGGCTGGTTTAGCTCGCTTTTGCTTTTGTATTTTTTCTGATATTTATTATGAATCAGGAACGTCCGACCCCGCGGCTTATCAAACTCAGTACGAATAAAACCAAAAATACAAAGAAAAGTATCTTAGCTATACCAGCAGCACCTGCTGCAATTCCACCAAATCCAAGTACCCCGGCAATGATGGCAACGATCAGAAATATAACTGTCCATTTAAGCATGATTGACAAATAGTTAGTTGATAATAAAGTATAATCTCATTATTACTATTTATATGCCAGGATGTGAATTTCTGAAAATAAAGCACTCAGAGCCTTGAATCGATTTAAATCGGTGTAAAATGTAGATTTAATGTAGAGATTGCTTCCCAATTTTATTCGATAATGGAATGAAAAGTTACATCAATTCCGGTCAAAGGCTAAATTTGACTTATTTAAAGTTAAAATATAAGTTTTAGGCTGATTTGATAAATTAATAAGGCATACTAACGTGTTTGCCTTAATTTGCGTAATATTTAATATGTAATTTTAGTTTTTACGAATGAATAAACTGCTTTTCCTTGTTCTGGCTGCTTTTAGTTGTACAGCCGCATTTGCTCAGTCAGATCGCTGGCAGCAACGTGCTAAATATCAAATGAATGTCGATTTTGATGTAACAACACATCAATACAAAGGCGTACAGAAACTTGTTTACACTAACAATTCTCCTGACACGCTCACCAAAGTATTTTACCATCTTTACTTGAATGCTTTTCAGCCGGGAAGTCAAATGGATGTGCGTTCAAGGACGATCAGTGATCCGGATCCGCGTGTGAAAGACCGTATTTCAAAACTCTCGCCAAGCGAAATTGGCTATGAAAAAATTCTATCCTTAAAGCACAATGGAAAACCGTTGAAGTACGAAGTTGTCGGGACGATACTTGAAGTAACGCTTAACGAAAAAATTCTACCCAAAACGCAGCATACTTTTGATCTGGAATTTGAAGCACAAATGCCAATTCAAATTCGTCGCAATGGACGGAACAACAGCGAGGGCATCGATTATTCCGTCGCGCAATGGTATCCTAAAATGTGTGAATATGATTATGAGGGCTGGCATGCAAATCCTTATATCGCCCGTGAGTTTTATGGTGTCTGGGGAGACTTTGACGTAAAAATTACGCTCGATGCTTCTTACGTGGTTGCTGCAACGGGTTACCTTCAAAACGCTGACAAGATCGGTTACGGTTATTCCAAAAAGGAGGTAAAACACAAGGCAGGTGAAAAATTAACCTGGCATTTCATCGCACCAGAAGTTCACGATTTTATGTGGGCAGCCGATCGTGATTACCAACATGATGTCATTAAAGTGGATGATAATCTCGATCTGCATTTTTTCTATCAAACAGATACTTTGGCAAATGTCTGGAAAGAAATGGAGCCTCTCGCGGTTCGGGCTTTCAAGATCATGAATGACAAATTTGGTCGTTACCCCTACAAACAATATTCGATTATTCAAGGTGGTGATGGCGGTATGGAATACCCAATGGCAACGCTGATTACCGGGCGTCAAAACTTACCTGGTTTATTAGGTGTTGCAGTGCATGAATCAATCCACAGCTGGTTCCAGATGATTTTGGGTACAAATGAATCCAAATATTCGTGGATGGACGAGGGCTTCACAACGTATGCGCAGAATATTGTAATGTCAGAATTATTTCAGTCAAAAACCGATCCACAGCGCGCGACGACGAACAGTTACAGAAATCTTGTAAAATCAGGATTGGAAGAACCTTTGACAACACATGCTGATCATTATAATACAAATCGCGCTTACAGCATCGCCAGTTATTCCAAGGGAGCCGTTTTCTTAAATCAGCTTGGTTACATTATCGGACAGGATAAGCTGGAATCAGGCATGAAACGTTATTTCAATGAGTGGAAATACAAACATCCAAATCCGACGGATCTGAAACGGATAATGGAAAAAGAATCAGGTTTGGAATTGGACTGGTATTGGGAGGATTTTGTCGGAACAACAAAAACTATTGATTATGGAATTAAGGAAATCGTTCCGATTGTTGGGAAAACGGATGTAGTGATCGAGAAAATAGGACAAATGCCGATGCCTCTGGATGTGGTTGTTAGTTACAAGGATGGTACTCAGGAGAATTTCTATATTCCATTGGAAATGATGCGCGGCGAAAAGGCTGAGAAAATGTATTCTAAAACCACATTGTTGTCAGATTGGGGCTGGACATATCCCGAATATACTTTTACAATCGATCGCGTATCTACCGAAATTGACCGCATTGTAATTGATCCAAGCCAGCGTATGGCAGACATTAATCCTGAAAATAATAGTTATCCCTCGTTGCCAAAAGTTGCGCCAAGATTTAAGGGGACAAAAGTTAGATAATTACATCGGCTATCAGCAGTCGGCTTACAGATTCGTGACACTTAGTGCTTACAACATAGAAAGCCGACTGCCGATGGCCGATGTAATTTTATTTTAAATCTGCAAGACTAAATGTCGTTCCAAGCCGGAATTCGACTTTATTAATTTTGTAGCTGTCAAATTGTACAACGGTTTCAATTCTGAAAAAACGCAGGATATGATCTACCCCGTAAACCAATTCACCATAATGGCGGGACGTTGGCGAAAATAAATAATGAAGCTGAACAGTTTCTTTCAGTCCCCTTAGACGAAAAACGGGTAACTGCGTAATCAGAAATCGCTGCATCGACCATAATGCGTGCCCTTCTACAAACCATTGCTGTGTGCTGTGTTCGTAATAAGGCAAACTTCTAAATTGGGTAAGCGGATCTCCCAAACGGAAGAAAGATTCATTTCCCAGGAAATGTCTGAAATCCGGGAAATACATTTCTTTATTACTCAAAAAGCCTCCGCCTTTTACAGAATAACTAACCGTATTTCTGGGGCCAAGATCAATACTTTGTCGAATACCTCCCTGTAAAAAGTCGTAATCAACATCGCCTCCAAAACCTAATCCGGATTTGTAAAGAACACTGAACGACGGTTTTTTACTTCTCAAATATCGCTTCTCACCATTACGCACCAAATACCTGCGCCATGGCCGGATATCGGCGCTTATCTGAAATACCAGCGCATCATGATTCGGAAAACCGGTACTTTCTAACTCATCATTTATTGGCCTGTTTGGTATAAAATTTCTTTCAGGCCAGTTAATTAACGACTTAATATTTTCCATATCAAACAATTCCTGGCGCTGTTCGTATTCCAGGCTGGTATTAAAACTAAAAACATCAAAAATATTGCTGATCGAATACTCTGTTTTTAGAAATTTTGATTGATAAAGTTTCGCCCGGTTTCGTTCGAAAATCAATGTGGAAATGGTGTTTCCAAAAGGTGTGATCGGGTTGTCACGATTGATTTGATTGACCATTTCACCACCAGTGATCATAAAATTAGAGTTCTTATTACCAATATTGGCTTGCAGATTTCCATTAAAACGGTCGCGGCCGGAGGTATATCGCCCGTAAGGCCGAATTGTGAAATAGCTGGATTTACCCCAGCGTTTCTGATATTCCGCAGCAAGATTCAAGGCATAACCTTCAACGGTGTTGTAATAAAAAGCAAGGAAAGGACTTTCTATCCGTAAAAAATTCTGCTTTTTGAATGAATAAGTATTTCCGACCAGAATGTGCTGTATTTTAAAGTTCGTAGAGTCCGGGCGACTATTAAATTTATGGGCATCCTTAATCACTCTGATACTATCCTGCATAGCATAACTCTGAACTTCGGAATTTGTCAACGGAATCGGGCGCAGATTTTCCCAGTAGGTAGTATCTCTTTTATTCGCCATCGTGTCAACGACGATAGAATCTTCACGTACAATTCTGGTGTCTTCGCCCTTATTTTTCCTTTCCTTTTTCAGCTCCTTATCATATTCTTTCGTAAACTTTCGAAGGTTTTTGGTCGAAAACGCTTTCTGTTCCTGAATCATCTTTTCGAGATTCTTCTTACGGTTTTTTTCAGAAACTTCCTCGTCGACCTTTGGATCATTTACAACGATATCTTCTTTCAATCCCGGGTCAACATCCATTTTCTGATAGGTCAGCGAAACCAGATATTTAAATTCTCCCGCGAAACCCAGATAACTTCCTTTAATTCTGAATTGCTGGTTGACAGGAAGCCACACATTTTGGATCGGGTTGAAGATTTGCTTGGCAGATATGTCCAGACCACTATTCGTTGTTTCAAGATCATAACTATGTATTGCCCAGCGTTCGTCGATTATGTACAAGCTGCCGCGAAAAACGCCCTCTCCGTAAGCTCTGGGAATTACTTTTATTTTATTGATAATCTGTCCGCGATCCTCAAAATAGCCTTCGTATTCAAATTTGTAATAGGCAAAAGATTTTGGTGAAAGCGGAGAAATCGTACCCGCAATTTCAGGGCTATACAAGCTGGCTAATATATATTCGTTCGGTGATGGTATACTATTGTCCAGACTATTCCGGGTGGAAATAATATGCTGTTTAAAATTGTTTGGTCGGCGGTATTGAATTTCCGCAACGCTTTCGTTAATGATGGCTTTTCCTTCCTGTACACCCTCTTTTCTAAGTCTTCTCTCAACCAAATACGGGATTTTTGTCGGGAGTGCCGTACTTCTTGAATAAACTTTGGCAGTATATGCCCGAACCTGAAGCTGATGAAATCGCGCTTTCGCAATCGCTTTCCGCATAATTGTATAAGCAGGATCCTCTCTTTTATTGTCAACTTTTACCTCATTAAGATTCAGTGCTTGCTCTTCCAGAACTATATTTAATTCCTGAAATTCATTGCCGACAACAACAGATTTTGTAAGTGTTTTAAAACCAAGGTATTGGAAAATGATCTCGTAAGTTCCTGCTGGTAAGGCAAATTCGTATAATCCTTCATCATTTGCAATTGTTCCTTCGCCGCTTGTTTTCACAACAATCCCGGCATAGGGCAGAGCTTCGCCTGTTTTATTCGAAATACGCCCTTTTATTCCTCCTGCCATTGACGCGGAAATAATGAAAAGTATGAAAAGTGAGCAAAGAATAAGGCGCATAACGTTGATATAGGATACTAGGTTTAAATCAGAATGTAAATCTGGCGTTATTCCTTTAGAGAATGACCACAATTACTGCAAAAATTGGCGTTGGACGGCATTTGTTTCCCACAAGACATACATTCTAACTGGCCAACAGACTTTGCAACTGGCAAAGATCTTGACATCTCAACTGTTACAATGCCTGTTGGAACTGCGATAATTGCATAGCCCATAATCATCACAAGAGACGAAATAACTTGTCCGAGTGGTGTTTGTGGTGTCAGATCACCGTAACCAACGGTCGTGATTGTCACAATTGCCCAGTAGATACTTTGTGGAATGCTGGTAAAACCATTTTCTTCACCTTCCACTACATACATAATCGTGCCTATGATCAAAACCAAGGCGACGATAAATAACATAAACACAGTGATTTTTTGCAAACTGGCAGCCAGCGCACCCTTCAAAACCTGTGCATGATGTACAAAACTACTTAATTTGAGAATCCTGAAAACTCTAAGCAGGCGCAATATCCGGATGGTGATCAGATAATGGCCGGAAGGCATGAAATAGGTGAGGTAAAATGGAATGATCGACAGCAAATCGATGATTCCATAAAAACTTAGCAGGTATTTGAGAGGCTTGGGGTGGCTGTAAATTCGCAGGAAATATTCTATCGTGAAAACGACAGTAAAAAATGTTTCCAGATAAAAAAATTCTGATTCGTAGTTATTACGGATTTTAGGAACACTTTCCAGGCAAACGATCAAAATACTAATCAGGATGAAATAGAGCAGAAAAACGTCAAACAGTCGTCCCCTTCTGGTATTTGCTCCAAAAATAATGATGAAAAGTTTTCCTCGTAAAGAACTACGATTGATGGCCATAACCTACATTTGATATGTAAGCCGGCAATGTAAGAAAAGCCCGGGGATTGCACAAAATACAATGTCCCGGGCTATTATTTATATCATCAGAAATTTGATCTAGCAAACTCCGTCAGTTGTACAACTGTCGCCTTCTGCATAGGTTTGAATAGGGGCCGGATTTTCCTTTTCCCATTCCTGAAAAGACTTTTGAAGGGCTCCCAGAAATGTTTCTGACTGCTGAGCGCCTGATACTGCATACTTTCTGTCTAAAACAAAAAATGGAACACCTCTTGCACCTACCTGCTGCGCCTCATATACATCCTTACGGACTTCCTCGGCAAATTGGTTACTCTCCAAAACACTTTTAACCGCACCGGCATCCAGCCCGATTTTCACACCAAGATCAACAAGTGTATCATGGTCAGCGGTATTTTTTCCTTCCGTGAAATAGGCGTGGAACAATTGTTCTTCTGCCTCATCACCCTTTTTGTTTTTCTTGGCAAACTGGATAAACCGGTGGCTATCGAAGGAATTTGCCAGAACCGCTTTGTCCATGTGATATTCCAGCCCAACTTCCGCAGCAACATTAGTCACGTTGTCAAGCATCTGCGTGGCGTGATCAGTGGTTATGCCTTTTGCTTCAACCAAATATTCGATGATATTCTTGCTCGGATCTGTTTCCATATCAGGATTCAATTGAAAACTTTTCCATTCCACTTCGATTCTGTCTTTCTGTGGAAATTGTTCCAGCGCTTTTTCAAATTTCCTTTTTCCGATGTAACACCAAGGGCACATTACATCACTCCATATTTCAACTTTCATCGTCTTTTAGTTTAGTTTTTGAGGTATGTCACTATCTGATTTTAGATAGTAACAAAAAGCTCTTCTTTTGGTCTTCTTACTTTTTTGGCTTTTGCCAACACGTCATTTTCATCATCACGATAACCTAACGTCATGATAAGAACACTACGCAAATCTTTTTCGTTTAATCCCAAAATTTCATCCAGGCTGTCTGCGTCAAAACCTTCCATCGGTGTGGCATCAATTTGTTCAGAAGCGGCTGCAACGAGTGCATTTCCCAATGCGATATAGGCTTGTCGCGCCGCCCATTGCGCGTTCACTTCTTCGCTGCGTATAAGAATTCCATTTGTCAGTGACGTTTTAAATCCTTCAAGAGAATCTGTGGTAATGCCTCGGGTTTCAGCAATCAGCTTCATATAGTCATCAAGATGCGCGGCGGTAATCTTTTTCCAGGATGCAAAAACAATCAGATGCGAAGCTTCAACAATTTGCGGTTGCATAAATGCGGCTTTCTGGATTTTTTTCTTCATTTCATCATCCTCGATGACGAAGACAGTATAGGGCTGCAAACCGGCAGAAGATGGAGAAAGCTGGATTGCTTTCAAAATCACATCCAGTTTTTCGGCAGGAATTTTTCCGCCTTTCATTCTTTTGGCGGCATAACGCCAATTTAATGTTTCTATGAGGTTATTCATTATAGTCTAAAATTAATTTAATTTGATGATGCAAACTTAAATAAATAAACTATACATTTGTAAGTACTATACAATAGGATAGTGATAAATGTAGAAGGATCGATGGAAGCGAAGCAAGAATGTTTTGTCGAAAAATTAAATCATAGCGATTGTGCAAAAAGTCTATTGCCGGTTCGGGACGCCCTGGACGCGCTCAATGGAAAATGGAAACTTCAGATCGTTATTTCTCTGATGTTTGGAAATAAGCGTTTCACGCAAATTGCGAAGGAGATTCCCAATATTACGGACAAGATGTTATCGAAAGAATTGCGGGATCTGGAAGCACATCAGTTGGTGAAGCGTACTGTCTATGATTCTATCCCGGTAGTAGTGGAATATACATTGACCGAACATGGGAGGTCTTTACGCGATTTGATCGATGTGTTGCGTAGTTGGGGAATCAAGCACAGAAATCAGGTAATGGGGAAGGTCGAGGCCAGCGAGGCCGAAGAAGTTGAAGCTTAAAATATTGATGTCAGTAAAAATAGAAAGAGAGGTTTTGAAGGAGCGATACCCCTTCAAAACCTCTCTTTTTTTGCAACGTAGCAAAATTTAATTATGCCAGACGGTTGATGCAGTTCAAGTCTTCGAAAGCAACTTTCAATCGAGCGATCATGCTTTCTTCTCCTTTACGTAACCATACACGTGGATCGTAATATTTCTTGTTAGGAGAATCAGCGCTTTCAGGATTTCCTAATTGAGACTGAAGATATCCTTCTTTGTCTTTGTAATATTTAAGAATTCCTTCCCAGGTTGACCACTGAACGTCTGTATCGATGTTCATTTTGATCGCACCATATTCGATTGCTTCACGGATTTCTTCACGTGAAGAACCTGATCCACCATGGAATACGAAATTTACAGGAAGGTCACCTGTTCCGAATTTCTCTTTGATAAAGTTCTGAGAATTAAGAAGAATTTTAGGTTCCAATTTCACATTACCTGGTTTGTAAACACCATGTACGTTTCCGAAAGCAGCAGCGATCGTGAAGTTAGGAGAGATTTTACTCAATTCTTCGTAGGCATAAGCAACTTCGTCAGGCTGCGTGTAAAGTTTAGAGCTGTCAACATCGCTGTTATCAACGCCATCTTCTTCTCCACCCGTAACACCTAATTCAATTTCAAGGGTCATGCCAATTTTAGCCATACGCTCGAAATATTTGCTGCATATCTCGATATTTTCTTCGATCGGTTCTTCAGACAAATCAAGCATATGCGAACTGTATAAAGGCTTGCCATATTGGTCAAAGTGACGTTCGCCAGCTTCCAAAAGACCGTCGATCCAGGGAAGAAGTTTTTTTGCGCAATGGTCTGTATGTAAAATTACAGGAATGCCATAGGCTTCAGACATAAGGTGTACGTGCTGAGCGCCTGAGATGCTTCCTGCAATTGCAGCTTTCTGATCTGTATTTGAAAGGCTCTTTCCTGCGTAAAAAATTCCGCCACCATTCGAAAATTGAATAATAACAGGACTGTTTACTGCCGCAGCCGTTTCTAAAACTGCATTCACTGAGTTAGTGCCTACAACGTTAACAGCCGGAAGGGCATAATTATTTTCGTTGGCATGACGGAAAATTTCGCTGATACCTTCACCCGTAATTACACCGGCAGGAAAGCGTTTTGTGGTTTCGCTCATAGTAAAGTAAGATATTTTATCAAGAATAAATTTTACAATTCGGGCATTGCGGCCCGATTGTATAGGAATTCCCGCAAGTTAACGATTTTACAGAAAATGGGCGAGATATGTAATGGATATTATAAGGCAAAAAGACGATTTTTGTCAGTAATCATTTTGAATCATTCTGTGTATATTTGAAAAAAGAATAGAAAATTAATATTGCATGTCTCCAAAATTAACCCGAACCATTCTTCTTGCCGGCACGCTCGGTTTTTTAATTGTATGGGTTCTTGAATTCCGCCGCACCACATTATTTGAAAGTTACTGGCTTTTATTATTAAGTATTACCTGCCTTTTATTTTTTCAATTCAGCCGGTTGAAATCGTCACTCGAAGCCAAAAGGAAATTGGAGAATGAAGAAAATGCTAGAATTTCGAAAACCACCAAAACGATAAAGAAATGAATGTTCTGCTAGTCGGTTTTGCTGTTTTCTTTTTCATTCTTGCCGGTTATTACGGAGCGGTTCGGGCCGTGTTGCTCGACGTTTCCATCGACCGATATTCACTGAGGCATGAAAACGCTGCGGAAATTTTTCAGACGCTTTACTGGCGACGTCTGTTGAGGATGATTCGTCTGGCCGTGGTGGCATTTGGCTGTTTCTATGCAGTCGCATTCGTATTTCCGATTTTACATGATTATCTGGGTTTGGCAGAAGGTTTTACCTTCGCTGTTCTTTTTATATTTCTGGCGGTTTTATGGATTCTTTGTTATACAACATGGGTCCGGATTGGACGTAGCTTTCCGAAAGTTATTGATTTAAATGCTTTTCCTGTACGTTTTGCTGAGTGGGTCATGACGCCGCTTTACTGGTTGGTTGAGCCATTTGTGAAAGAACATGCTTTGTCATATTACCTGCGGGATGAGGCTGCGTCTGCCGATGATCCGGATTTTGACGATCATAGTATCGAAGAACGAATGTTTATCAATGCGCTTGATTTCAAGGATTTACGCATTCGGGATTGTATGATTCCGCGCACAGAAATTTCTGCCGTGAATGTCAATGATACCATTGATGATCTGAAAAAGACTTTTTTAACAAGTGGGCACTCGAAAATTATCGTCTACCGAGAATCGGTCGACGACGTACTTGGTTATTGCCACGCCTTATCACTATTTCGGAAACCGAAAGAAATCAGCAGTATCGTCACACCGATTTTGATTGTTCCGGAAGCGATGCCAGCCAGCGATCTTATGCTTCGTTTTTTGGAAGAAAGAAGAAGTCTTGCTCTGGTAGTTGATGAATTTGGTGGAACTTCCGGATTGGTAAGCGTCGAGGATGTCGTGGAACAGATTTTCGGAGAAATTCAGGATGAATACGATTCAACAGAAGACTGGACGGAGCGAAAAGTTGATGATAATACCTACCTCCTGAGTGCTCGTCACGAAGTTGATTATCTGAACGAAAAATATGGTTGGGAACTTCCCGAAGGTGATTACGATACACTTGCCGGTATGCTCATTCAGTTGCACGGGGATTTACCCGAAGTGAACGATGAAATAGATATGCCTCCATATTCGTTTCAAATAATTTCTATGCAGGATACCCGAATTGAGCTGGTGAAATTGACAAGGATAAGAAATGGAAGTACTCAAACCATAAATGAAACGAGTGAAAATTAACCTATACAACCCTTATTAATTATTCCAATGAATTGCCGTATCCATCTCAAAGTATTTCCATTATTCTTGATGGCCTTGTTTTTGTTGGCGAACAGCCATGTGAGTGCGCAAAAACAGCATGAGATCTTTCGTCAGAAAATAGAAAAAATTCTCCCTCAGGCGAAAGGAACGGTTGGTGTCGCCATCATGGGTTTGGAAGATAGGGAAACTTTTTTGTTCAATGAAGGGCTGAAATATCCGATGCAAAGCGTATATAAATTCCCGCTTGCGATGGCAGTTCTGGATCAGGTTGATAAGGGGAAATTGTCGTTGAATCAGAAAATCCGCATTACGCCAAAGGATCTATTACCCAATACTTGGAGCCCGATCAAGGAAAAATATCCGAAAGGAAATGTTGATCTGAAACTGTCAGAGATTTTGACTTATACGGTTTCTCAAAGTGACAATAACGGCTGTGATATTTTATTCCGGCTGCTGGGAGGAACGAAAAAAGTGGATGCTTATGTCCAAAGTCTCGGCGTGAAAAGTATTGCTATTGCAGCAACAGAAGAAGAAATGCATAAAAATTGGAATGCGCAGTTTACCAACTGGTGTAAGCCAAGGGCGATGTTGCGTTTGCTCGATATCTTTTACAAAGGCAAAGCATTGTCCAAAACGAGCAACGATTTTCTGTGGAAAATCATGACTGAAACAACTTCGGGTCCTAATAAAATCAAAGGAATGTTGCCAAAAAACGCAGTTGTTGCGCATAAAACGGGTTTGTCGGATAGTAAAGATGGGATTATGGCAGCAACAAACGATGCCGGAATTATGACGCTTCCAAATGGTGAGCATGTGGCCATCGTAGTTTTTGTTTCAAATACTCCGGTTGATGAAAAAACTCGGGATGGTGTAATTGCTCAGATCTCCAAGGCAGCCTGGGATTATTATTTAGCAAAAAAATAAAAGGATGAAGTATCATCTTCAATCCTGAATCGAACAGTAAATTGTGCAGATAAAAGTAGAGAATATAGGTAAAAAATTCATTCAGGAATGGATTATCCGGAAGGCAAGTTTTGTACTGGAAGAAGGACAGAAATACGTTTTTGTCGGACCAAACGGAAGTGGTAAATCGACACTTTTACAGTTGATCACCGGTATGACTCCTGCAACAGAAGGTACAATCCTATATATCACCAAAGAAGGGAAAAGTATTGATGTGGACGACTGGTATAAACATCTGGTTATTGCAGCACCGTACCTTGAATTAATCGAAGAATTTACCCTGAGAGAGCTGGTCGATTTTCACAAACAATTCAAACCGCTTAAAAATAATATTTCCAGCTCCGATTTCGAAGATTTTATCCACTTATCGCACGCACGTGGAAAAGTAATCCGCCATTTTTCATCAGGAATGAAACAGCGGGTCAAACTTGGACTGGCATTTATGTCCGATGTTCCAATTATTTTTCTTGATGAACCCACAACAAATTTGGATGTAACCGGTATAAACTGGTATCTTGACAACGTTACAAAAGCGACTGAAAACCAACTTGTTTTGCTAGGTTCAAATGTGAAGCAGGAATATGAATTTTGTGAAAATATCATATCGGTTTCTGCGTTCAAATAAAAACGTATTATCGGCGGGTTATGACAAAAACTATACAATGTCTTTTGATTTTGGTACTGGTTTTTTTGGGATCGATCGTAGAGTCGTCCGGCGCCGGAATGTATTTTGTTCAAAATAAGGGTCAGTGGGATTCAGATATTTTGTTCCGAACCGAAATCCCCGGAGGCTTTTTGTTCCTGAAAAATAATTCGCTGGTCTATTCACTTTATGACGCTTCCCAGGTATCGTCTGCGCATACGAAAGCAACTCCCGCATCTCCTAATGCGAAATTCTCACCGGCGAAGCCAAAAATAATCAATGCCCACGGCGTTGAAGTTTTGTTTGAAAACAGCAATAGCCAAATCAAATACACAACAAAATATCCTGTAAAAACGCGCTTCAATTATTTTTTTGGTGGTTCTGAAACCGCACGTGTTGGCGACGTTGGTGCTTTTCAGGAAGTTATTTACGAAGGAGTATACCAGGGAATTGATCTTCGTATCTACATTTACGATAATACCCTTAAATATGAATTTATTGTTCATCCGCAGGCTGATGCTTCCCAGATCAGGCTGAGGTATGAAGGAGCTAGCAGTGTGGCTGTGAATGAATCTGGACAAACGATCGTGAAAACTTCGGTTGGACAGTTTAAGGAAGCGCAACCTTATTCTTTTCAGGAAATTAACAAAAGAACACAAGATGTTGCTTCCAAAGTCGTCCTGACGGAAAACAACCAGATTGAATTTTCTTTTCCAAAAGGGTATTCCAAATCCGAAACTTTGACGATTGACCCGGAATTAATATTTTCTACCTATTCGGGATCTACGGCTGATAACTGGGGGCACACCGCAACGTATGATGCCGAAGGAAATTTGTATTCGGGCGGAACAGTTTTCGGAGTCGGGTTTCCAGCAACGGTGGGTGCTTACCAGGTTAGATTTTCAGCGCTTGTTGATGTGGGAATTTTAAAATTCAGTCCCGATGGAAGCCAGCTTTTATATGCGACCTATCTCGGAGGAAATAATACAGATGTACCTAATAGTCTGATTGTAAATAGTAAAAATGAATTGTTGATTTTTGGGACAACTTCTTCAAGTAATTTCCCAACCGGTTCAAATGCATTTCAAAAAGTGTTTGGTGGCGGTATTGCTATTGAACCGGTTGGCGGACTGGAACTTTTTAATGGCAGTGATATTTTTGTGTCAAAACTTAGCGGCGACGGAAAACAATTACTCGCCTCAACCTTGGTAGGTGGAAAAGGTAACGACGGAATCAGCGATATTGGACCGGCCACGATAAGAAATTATGGCGATAGTTTTCGGGGTGAAATCGAGCTGGATGATCAGGATAATGTTTTTGTAGTGTCGTCAACGAATTCAGATAATTTTCCGCTTCAAAATGCTGCTCAAAGCCAGCTTGCCGGAATTCAGGATGGTGTTTTGATTAAACTTTCGGCTGATTTGAATGTTTTGCTTTGGGGTACCTATGTCGGCGGGAATGGTTTTGATGCCGCTTTTTCGATAAAATCTGCGAAAAATGGGGATGCTTATGTGACGGGAATTACGCAAAGCTCAAATCTTGCAACAAACAGCACATCGTATCAACCAAAAATAAACGGAACGGAAGACGCTTTTGTAGCGATTTATTCCAACGGCAAATTAAAAATTGCAACTTATTTAGGTACTCCCGCAGCCGATGGAGCTTATCTGCTTGATTTTGACCCAAATGAAAATGTCTTTGTATATGGTTTGACGACTGGTGAATATCCGGTGACCAGGGGTCTGTATAGCAACGCAAAAAGCAACCAGTTTATCCACGCGCTGGACCATAATTTGACCCAATCAATTTTCTCTACAACAATCGGATCAGGGAGAGGGACGCCTGATATCTCTCCGACTGCGTTTCTGGTCAGCGAATGTGGAAATATCTATATCGCGGGCTGGGGTGGCGATGTAAATATACGGACTTCCAGCAATACGGCGAGTAGTACTACACGGCTTCCTGTTACAGAAAATGCCATTCAAACGGTGACGACGGGAAATAATTTCTATATCGCCATCTTAGAAGAAGGAGCGAAGTCGCTTTTGTATGCTACGTATTTTGGGAGTGAAAACCGCCAAGCCGAAGGCGACCATGTTGATGGCGGAACGAGTCGTTTTGATAAAAATGGCGTGATTTATCACGCAACATGTTCGTGCGGAGGAAGTAATTTTCCGGTTACACCACAAGCCTGGTCCAAAACGAACCGGAATGCAAATTGTAATAATGCGGCGTTCAAAATCGATATCGATTTGCTACGGGCAGATTTCGATGTTTATCAGGGCGAAAATAAAAATGTACTGCAAGGTTGCGCGCCGCTTACGCTGGATTTTATCAATGCCAGTGAAGGCGGAGTGGAATATTTCTGGGAGATAAACGGGAATGGGATTTCACGGGAGGAGGATGGTGGAAGTTATACATTTTCTGAGGCTGGTGAATACAAGGTTACATTGAAAGCATATAACAAGTTAAGCTGCAAGCGAATGGATATGGCTGAGAAAATTATCAAGGTAGAAAGTGTTAACGCACAGGTAATCAGCGACACAATTGTATGCGAGAATAAAACGATCAGCCTCTTCGCCAGTGGCGGTACAAAATACAAATGGTCACCGGCTACTGGTTTGGATAATGCCAATATTGCGAATCCAAAAGTCACCATCGATAAGTCTACCGAGTATACCGTTGAGATCAGTACAGAAAGTGGCTGTGCTGTTACAAGGAAAGTGAACGTAAGGGTTGAGGAAAACGCAGATTTTACAGCGATGCAGAATGTTACTTCTTGTGCAGGAAATCTAGTTACTTTAACGGTATCGGGTGAAGCCACAGCATACAACTGGACAGGAGATTCAACGATGAGCGCAACCACTGGGGAATCTATCACCGCAAGTCCATCTCATACGACCATTTATACGATCGAAGGAATGTATGGAAATGGGTGTCGTCCGAGACGACAGATAACTGTGATTATTGATAAAGCGCACGAACCTGCGTTCGAAATTGTAAGATCGGGGGGCGAATGTAACAAACCGGTTAAATATTCGATGTTGAACAAAACCTCTAATGCAGAACGATATGAGTGGAATCTCGGAACGGTTAATGGTTTGAATACGGCAAATGTTGAAGATTACAGTTTTGAAACGCCGGGGAAATATGTTGTGACGCTTACTTCTTATAACGCGGCCGGTTGCGCACTTTCCACGGCAAAAGAATTAAGTGCCGAGCCTCCGCTTATTTTAGCAAACGTGATCACGCCCAACGGCGATGGAAAAAATGACAATTTTGTAGTTCCGGTTTCCGGATCGACGTTGGAAATTTATAATCGTTGGGGGAAAAGTGTTTTCAAATCGGCCAATTACAAAGATGATTGGGGAAAAGGTGTAGCAAATGGGACTTATTTTTATGTTGTCGATACGCCTGGCGGCAATCATTGTAAAGGATGGCTGGAAGTTTTGGAATAATTGGCCTGTTGTGAAATCGGTATTTTGGATCAAATTAATTAGCTTTAATTATAATTAAGGATTTCAATAACTTAACATTTGACACGATGAAGAAATTATTCATATTGATCTTCGCATTGGCATTTTCGTCAGCTTCTTATGCACAGACTACCGCTTATTTTGGAAAAGAAATCAATGATAAGAAAGCGATTGATGCGAAAGTTTTGCCTGAGAAAATGGCGGGAAAAGAAGAATACGCTACAAAGGTTACGGGAACGGTAGAATCTGTTTGTCAGGTAAAAGGCTGCTGGATGAAGGTGAAAATGGATAACGGCGAAACGATGCGTGTGATGTTCAGAGATTATGCGTTTTTTGTTCCAAAGGATATTGCCGGAAAAACCGTTGTTTTTGAAGGTGATGCTCAGTTTAAAACGGTACCTGTTGAACATTTGCAGCATTATGCCAAAGATGCCGGAAAAAGCGATGAGGAAATTGCTAAGATAACTGAACCAAAAAAGGAAATGACGTTTATTGCAGACGGGGTTTTGGTCAAGTAATTGCAAACAAGATTCTCCGAAAGGACTCGATAAGTAAGAACTATATCAATGGACACTTTTGTATCAATACAAAAAGTGTCCATTTTTTATGAAAGCCAGATTTCTATTTTTTATTCTTCTTGTTCTTAATAATTCATATTCTTTCGCCCAGAATACACAATTCACGTGGTGGAATCCGGCAAGCAGCAAATTTCCGGTTATTGAAGGACAGGCCTGGCCCGATGAGGTGAAAAATCGCTATGACCGGTTGCCTGCCCGGGCTGAAAAATTGGTTAGAGAACAGGTTTGGGATCTTTCAAGGCAATCCGCGGGGCTCATGATTCGGTTCAGGGCTAATTCGGGTGAAATCAAAATCAGGTATCAGGTTGGAGGGAAACTGTCACTTCCACATATGCCTTCTACGGGAGTAAGCGGGGTGGATGTATATGCCATTTCAAACGACGGTGAATGGCGTTGGTGCGCCGCTAAATATGCCTTTGGCGACACAATAACTTATAATTTCAAGAACATAGACCCTGTCGATCAGAATCATAAACTGGGCAGAGAATACCGGTTGTTTTTACCTCTATATAACAATATGCAATGGCTGGAAATCGGCGTTCCGGATGGTACCAGATTTGAAGCTTTACCAGTTCGACCGGACAAACCTATTGTGGTATACGGCACTTCCATCGCGCAGGGAGCCTGTGCTTCCCGACCGGGAATGGCGTGGACGTCGATCTTATCAAGAAAAATGGATGATCCTTTAATTAATCTTGGCTTTTCGGGAAACGGTCGTCTGGAAAAAGAAGTGGTTGATATGGTTTCTGAAATCGACGCGAAAATATTCGTTCTGGATTGTCTTCCGAATCTCGTTGCCAGTGTGAAAATTAGTTTGGACGAAGTGAAGGCCAGGATTTTAAATGCTGTACGCGATTTAAGAAAAAAACACAACTTGACTCCGATTTTATTGGCAGAACACGACGGTTATACGGACGAGGCGATCAATTCCGTCAGCCGCAAAAATTATCAGGAAGTTAATGCGGTAATGAAGGAAGCATTTGCGCAGTTGAAATCAGAAGGTATCACAGGCATTTACCTGATTCCCAAAGAAGATTTCAAGCAGGATATTGAAACAACGGTAGATGGCACACACCCAACTGACCTGGGAATGATGCGCTATGCAGAGGCGTATGAGAAACACATCCGGAATATTTTACATGAGCCGACAGGCACTGTCTCGACAACGAAGCCGTGCACGCAACTTCGTGAATTGAATAATTACGACTGGGAGACTCGCCACAGGGAGATATTATCATTAGATAAGACAGAAAAGCCACAAATCGTTGTTATCGGAAATTCTATCACACATTTCTGGGGAGGTATGCCAAAAGGGCCGCGTGCTACCGGCGAGGATTCCTGGAATAAGACCTTTGGGATGACGGGCGTACGTAATATGGGTTATGGCTGGGATCGAATTGAAAACGTGCTTTGGCGGGTATATCACGGGGAACTTGACGGGTACAGTGCCAAAAAGATCTTTGTAAATAGTGGCACAAATAATCTTCAATGGAACAAAGACGGAGAAATTCTTGAAGGATGGAAATTGTTGATCGAAGCGATCAAATTCAGGCAACCTGATGCTGATCTGATGATGGTTGGGATTTATCCGAGAAGGGAACAGGAAGACCGCGTCAGAAAATTAAATGTTGAATTAAAACAGCTGGCAAAAACGATGAATGTAAATTTCGTTGATCCGGGTCTGGTGCTGGCAGCTAAGAATGGAAAAATTGATGAAACGCTGTTTTCAGACGGTTTGCATCCGAATGCGAAGGGATACTTGATTTTAGGAAAAGCTTTTGAACCGTTTGTGAAATAAACGGTTCAAAATTTAACTCATAATATTACGCCAATACCAAAAAGAATGACGAACAATAAAGTTGAAAGCGCCATTTGTTTCAGATAAGGATCAAGTTCACTGGCTTTTTTCAGGCGGGAAACAGCCAGACCATTTTTAATAAATAGCGGAAAACTGAGCAGGAATATCAGACTGGTATAACCCGAGAAGTTCTGGACTGTATAGATCAATATACAGGACATTCCGATTAATAAAATAGCCCAGTGATAAAGCACCGCTTTCTCTCTTCCTAGGCGCACAGGAATAGAATTTTTGCCAGTTGCCCTGTCAGATTCGATATCCCGAATGTTGTTGATATTTAGCACTGCCACGGCAAATAAACCGCAGCTTGTAGCCGGTAACAACAAATCCCAATTCCAGACATGCGTATGCAAATAACTGCTTCCAAGAACGCCAACCCAGCCGAAGAAAATCAGCACTGACAAATCCCCCAGACCAACATATCCGTAAGGACGTTTCCCGGCAGTGTAAGTAATGGCGGCGATGATACAGGCGATCCCTATGCCTAAAAACACCCAGAATGTATTTGCAGGAGCATCTTTCAAAGCGATATACAGCAGCGAAATTCCTGAAATTAATGACAAAATGGAAAATAAAATAATGGCTTTCAACATCGTTGAAGCCGGAATACTTCCTGAATGAACTGCTCTGCGCGGACCTTCCCGAAGTTCGGTATCTTTCCCGTTTACAGCATCGCCATAATCATTAGCAAAGTTGGAAAGTACTTGTAAAAGCGTTGTTGTGAGTATGCTCAACAAAGCAACGGGCCAGCTGAACTGACCCGTTGATGCCGCTAAAAAGCAGCCCATTAATATGCAGGAAAGTGCCAGGGGTAACGTACGTGGCCGGGCAGCTTCTATCCAAGATTTCATTTTACTATCACTTAATATTAAGCCTGGGCTCTTTGTTCAACCCAGGCAATTATTTTTTCTGCATCTTTCAGACCAGCGACTGCTACTTCGGCACTAAGATTTCCATCGTAACTCATCGCCAAGTGTAAAGTGTCATAAGCAGCGAGAAAGGCGGAAAGGATCTTTTTATCCATTTTTGCCAATTCTTCTTTATACCATTCCACACTTTTACGGCCTTTTTTCTTATCACCTAAAATTGAATCCAATGCTACCAATACGCCGGCATAAGCCGTATGGCCAGCCATTTTTACATACTTCCGATCCTGATAATAACCATTTTCTTTTTTGGCTTTTTCGCTCAGGAGATCTTTGGCATTGGTGATATGTCTTTTAGCTTCCAATAACTCTTTCATATAATGTGCGTGATGAAGTTTGTGAACTGATTGATCAGATACCAACAGCTTTCAAAAACTCAGGATCTGTCGGCAAGATTTTTGAAGCGAAGAAATTTGTCAATTCGCCTTTTTCGTTTACTACATATTTGCAGAAATTCCATGTAGGCACCTTGTCATTCCAGCCATTTAATTCTTTGGTAGAAAGCCATTTGTAAATTGGAGCCTGGTCGTCGCCAACAACTGAAACTTTCTCAAACATCGGGAAAGAAACGCCATAAGTTTTTGAACAGAATGTAGCGATTTCTTCACTTGTACCTGGTTCCTGTCCACCAAAGTTGTTAGCAGGGAAACCCAAAACGACCACTTTATCGCCATGCTCTTTATTGAATTTTTCCCAGTCAGCATACTGTTTTGTGTATCCGCATTTCGAGGCTACATTCAGGATAACTACTTTCTTTCCTTTGTACTGGCTCAAATCAACCGTTTTTTCGCCAACAAGTGATTTAACTTTAAAGTCGTACAAAGTTTGTTTTGCAACAATATGTTCGGCCGGTTTCTGCGCAATTTCACTTTTATCAGCAAAAATGCCTGAAATAAGAGAAGTGATCATAATAAAAATTGATTTTAACAAGTTCATAACAAATCGATTTGGTTAAGTAATAGGTTGGAAATTTGATTTACGAAAACTGGCTTTCAAACGATTGAAATTCAGGTATAAAATTAATGTAAAAAAATGCTTTTACATTCTTTCAGGTACATTTATTCCTAATAACCCCAAGCCCTTCTGAATTGTTTCTGCTACGACTTTTGACAACGCCACACGGAAGCTTACAGCGATCGGATCCGGGTCAGCAAAAATGGACACTTCCGCGTAAAACTGGTTATAAACTTTCGCAAGTTCGTACGTATAAAACGAGACAACCGAAGGCGCGAATTCAATCCCTGCCGCCTGCACACGCATCGGGAATTGTGATAAAGTGAAAATTAATTCCCGCTCAACCTGATGCAGCTCGTAATTCGCAGGAGGTAATTTTATCTCAATACCGGATTGTTCTGCTTTTCTCAGAATGGACCGCATCCGGGTATAAGTATACTGAATGAAAGGTCCTGTATGTCCCTGGAAATCAATTGATTCTTCCGGATTGAACAACATTCTCTTCTTTGGGTCAACTTTTAAAAGATAATATTTCAACGCGCCAAGTGCCAAAGTATCATAAAGCTGTGTAGCTTCTTCACTCTCAAAATCATCGATTTTTCCAAGCTCTTGTGTTCTTGCTGCGGCCGTATCGATCATCTGCCTAACAAGGTCATCAGCATCAACAACGGTGCCTTCGCGAGACTTCATTTTTCCCGAAGGCAGATCAACCATTCCATAACTTATGTGATAACAACCGTCGGCATACGAGCGTCCCAGACGTTTTAAAATCGCAAAAAGTACATTAAAATGATAATCCTGCTCATTTCCTACAACCCATAAATAGCGGTCGTTATGGAAATCGCCGTATTTCAATTCAGTAGTACCTAAATCCTGCGTGATGTATACTGAAGTCCCGTCGCCGCGAAGAACCAGTTTCTCATCCAGCCCTTCCTCCGTCAGATTTATCCAAACAGAATTATCTTCTTTTTTGAAGAAAACACCTTTCTGTAAACCTTCTTCAATGATATCTTTTCCGAGCAAATAAGTATTGGATTCATAGTAGGTTTTGTCAAAACTCACACCAATCTGGTTGTAAGTCTGGTTAAATCCTGCGTAAACCCAGGTATTCATTTTTTGCCAAAGTGCCACCGTGTCCGCGTCTCCCTGTTCCCATAACAAAAGAAGTTTTTGAGCTTCAAGAATCCATGGGGCTTTTTTCGCCGCTTCTTCCGCTGTCAACCCGCTTGCTACCAGCTCGTTAATTTGCTTTTTATACTCGATATCAAACTTTACATAATATTTTCCAGCCAGATGATCACCTTTGATACCGGATGATTCAGGCGTTTCTCCGTTCCCCAATTCGCGATATGCCAACATGGATTTACAGATATGAATTCCCCGGTCGTTGACCAGACATGTTTTTACAACATCATATCCGTTAGCCTTTAAAATTCTCGAAAGCGAGTCGCCCAGAAAATTATTTCGTAAATGACCAAGGTGAAGCGGCTTGTTGGTGTTAGGAGACGAGAATTCTACCATTACCGATTTGCCGTTCGCAGGTAATGTTCCAAAATCAGCGTCGGAAGAAATATTTCCAAACAAATTCAGCCAGGTTGTGTCTTTAAGGCTGATATTTAAAAATCCCTGAACAACATTACAGCGGTCAACCACCGTAGAATTTGCTTCAAGATCAGCACCAATAATCTGTCCGATTTCTGCCGGGGCGCGTCTTGTTGCTTTGGTTAATGCGAATGTAACAAACGTGTAAAATCCTTCAAATTCCTTCTTGGTGGGTTGCAGTAATATGTCTTCAACGGTGATGTCAAAATTTTTGTGGACCGCTTTTTGAATGTCTGCTTTCAGTATTGCTTCAATCGTCATGAATATTGTTTTTATTGAATTTCGGAAGTATCAATCAAAAATTAAATAACATTCCTCTAAGTTTTTATTTGATTAAAAATATTTTTACATTAATAGACATTATCAAAAATGCAATTGTAATACCGTTAGTTAATCGCATTCCAGTACCAGCCGGTCATTTATAGTTATATTTTTTCTATAAATGCACGGACTAAAAATTACAGACAATAGCTAATAAGCATGTTATGGAAATCGTGGTAAGCTTTGCTGATTATGTTTTTCTTTTAAATACAAAATTAGGGTAAATATTGAACAGACTTACACCCCGCGACAAGAACTTATGAAGAACCGTTTACTATTTGTGATACAAAGTTGTCTGATCATACAATTTTGCTTCTTTGGACCTTCAAAGGTTCATGCACAATTAGAGCAATCTGATCGTTTGGAAATTCCTACAAATTCGTCTCGCTCTGAGATGTTTGAAGTGTTTACGCTGGGCAACGGCGGACTTTTGGCGCTCGTTCGCGGTGATGCCAGTTTTGGAAATAGAAATGAAAGTTGGGACTTTACGCGTTATGACACGTCGCTAAACCCGGTCTGGCGAGTGAATTACAAGCTAGACTATCGCTATATCCCGGTTATGGCCTATCAGGGAGAGCATTTTGGATACTGGTTATTTGCTCAGCCTGACACGGATCATTTCCTTTTTTTGCAGATGAATTATAACGACGGCGTTATCGAAAGCTATAAAGGGAATTTGCTTTCCGGGATAGACGTACAGCAATTTAAAGTAATTGGAAGCAAAGCAATTGTAGCCGGATACCATCGGTCACGACCTGTCGTTGTCGTTCATTCCTTTTTTGATCAGTCGTCGAAAGTTTTGCCTGGACTGTATGAAAAGAATACGGAACTGAATAATGTCGATATTAATGAACAGGATGGAATAATTAATGTGATCACGTATGCTTACAGAAAGAAAAACTGCGTATTTGAAATCAAGACTTATTCTTATGAAGGCAAATTTCTGAAAAAGACTGCGTTAAGTGATCCACGAAATAGTTTGATCTCAGGTCAAATTGTACCGCTGAACGCTGATGATTCGTACCTAATTGGGAATTATTCTGTTGGCTGCACTCCTTATTCACAGGGTTTGTACATAACCCATATCGCTGATAATGAACCGGAAAAGCCTGAATTTATCGAGTTTTCTGAGTTGCAGAATTTCTTCAATTATATGAAGCCAAAACGTCGCCAGCGGATGATGGACCGGATTGGTAAACGGAAAAGTCTAGGGAAGGAAAACAGATTTAGGTATCGTCTGCTTGTTCATGAACTAATTCAGACTGAAGACGAAATTGTGCTGGTTGCCGAAGTTTATTATCCAAATCAGCGTGCAGGATCCCCGATGATGGTCACAAATGGGGTCACTCGGCCATATAATGCACGTTCATTGGAAGGATTCCGCTATACACATGCGATTGTTTGCGGCTTCGACCGTAATGGAAAGTTCAAGTGGGATAATTGTATTCCGATTAAAGACCTTACAAGTTTTGAATTGCAGGAAATGGTGCAGTTAACGCCCGTCAACGATTATTTTATTCTTGCATATCCGCAGGAAGGTACAATTCACACCGAGGTGATCAACCGGGATAAGGTTGTCGTTGAAACTGAAAAATTCAAGATCAGCGCAAAATCTGAATCGGATAAGGTTATCAATAATGAAAACGCATATCTGGCACCGTGGTATGGGCAATATTTTCTTGCTTACGGGATGCAGCGCGTTGGTCCGTCTTCGATCGGGCAGGGCAGGGATGTTTTTTACATCAACAAACTAACTTACAAAACGGAAAGTATCAATAAGGCAGAAAACAGACAGGGAATGAATGTGCCGCGATGAAGTTAATTGTTAATGGTTAAGGGTTAATTATTAATGGTTAAGGGTTAATTATTAATTATTAATGGTTAATGTGTTTGCGCTGGTAGGGCTCTGAATTAAACTTAATGATTCTTTTAAGTTAATTTAAGTCTCAATTCTTTTCAAAAGAAAGTGAAGATATTGGTTCAGAGTTGCAACTACTCTAATCATTAACCCTGAACAATTAACCCTTGAACATTAACCCTTAACCATTAACCCTTAACCATTAATAATTAACCATTAATAATCAATCTACCATCCAAATATGGTCGGCTTCGAAGCCTTGTTCTTTCCACTCAACCAGAACGCGCTGGCTTTCGAGGGTATTTACTTTCATTCCGAAATAATCCGGTTCGATCGGCAGTTCCCGGTTGTAGCGCCGATCAATTAATACCATAAGTTCAACCATTTTCGGTCGGCCAAAGGCTGTCATAGCATCCAGCGCAGCGCGAACCATTCGGCCACTGGCCAATACGTCGTCAATAAGTATAACCCGCTTTCCTTCGATCAGAAACGGGACATTTGTTTTATTTGGTAATAAGGGAGAATCTCTGCGACGAAAATCGTCACGGTAGAAGGTTGCATCAAGATGTCCTAATGGAATGTTCCTTCCGGTCCTTTCACGCAATTCAGCAACAACACGCTCTGCAAAAAAAATACCCCTGGGCTGCAATCCCATAATCACAGTATTGTCAAAGTCCTGATGATTTTCAATAAGTTCCTGACATAACCTGCTGGTCATAATCTCTAACAGAGGGCTGCTTAAAATAAGTCGTTTGATAGACATGGTAATAATTCGCTGAATTTTAGCCTAAATTAAGCTCACATTTACGAAATCAAAAACTTTTCATATTAATAAGTAGAATATTTGCTGGAAAGAAGATGGCTGGAAGATATCTAATTTCATGATTCGAAAGCTTTAATCTAATTTTGAGCTATAATTATGACAATCCTGTGTTTGACAAAGTAAATGCTGAACACAGGCAATAGTTTTTTCACCCAGGTGAGCCAAAAAAATGTGGTTCATTCAAAATTGAACAAGTAGTAATGAAATATCTGATCGCGGGACTAGGAAATATAGGCCCGGAATATGCATTTACAAGGCACAATATCGGCTTCATGGTTCTGGACAGACTTGCAGCTCAAAACGATTTTAAATTCACTTTCGAAAAATTGGCGTTTGTGGCGGAGTGGAAATATAAAGGCCGTCAATTCTATTTTATTAAGCCAACCACTTTTATGAATTTGAGTGGAAAAGCCATCCGCTATTACATGGATCAGTATAAAATCCCCAAAGAAAACTTGCTGGTTATTGTTGACGAATTGCAATTGCCGTTTGGCACTCTAAGGATTAAGCCGAAAGGAAGCCATGGCGGACACAACGGATTGAGAAATATTGAAGAAATGTTAGGCACATCGGAATATCCCAGACTGCGCTTTGGAATAGGGAATAATTTTTCTCGTGGAAGGCAAGTAGATTACGTCTTAAAACCTTTTTCCAATGAAGAAATGTCAGAAATACAAATATTTTTGGACACAGCCGGAGATATGGTAACGGCGTTTTGTACTTTGGGAATACAATATGCTATGAATAATTACAATCAATGATTGTATTTTTTGAAGAATATATAAATATTTCAAGAATGTAGTTTATTTGGTTAATTTAATTATCGTAAAATATTATTTTTATTGAAATATGATAATCAGTTGTTAATTGTAAATTTTATTAAAAACATTTGCATTTATTCCAAACAATATTCTGTTTTGATCATTATCAATAATTTGTAATATCAAAATTTATGATGACATTTGTATATCAAAACAAGGCAATAAGAATTGAATAAATCCATGAAGCTGAATTAAATATGTATTATATTTGTATTCATATTACGGAGAGAAGATTTTGCCAATGTCTGTTGAAATATTCAATTTGAAACTCTTTTATTCCTGATTGATCTGAAATATAGATTTAATCGTATGTTGGATAAGAAATTTCAATTTGGTGAAACGAAAAAATTGAAGTATTATTGACACTAGTGTGACTTTGTTAAATAAAATGAGTCCAAAGTAGGTAATTCAAACAAGGGACGATTTATAAAAGAAATATTTTTGACCTGAATGGTCTAACACCTGATTATTAGTGATTATTGAAAATAACAAAAGATCATCTACTATCAGTCTGTAATTCAGTCAAATAAAGATAAGAAAAGGTTAAGGGTTTAGGAATAGTCAGTATAAAGCCGTCTTCATGAGATGGCTTTATCTTTTTATAGGCTCAGCCCAAACTTCAACGCGACGGTTTAACCTCCGTAACTCTTCTGATAAATTTTTTTGATTAGGCCGGGTAGAACCATAGCCGACTCCTTGAATACGATCGTCACTTATTCCTTTTCCTCTTAGATAATCTCGCACAACATTGACGCGCTGGTTGGATAAGAGTAAGTTTTTATCAAAATCACCGATGTTATCCGTATGCCCTTTAAGCATAATTTTTAAATCTGTACGTGTTTGAAAATAGGAAATCATAGAATCCAGTTGCGCCTTTGCGGGTAATTCCAGCGTATCATTACTTTGATTAAAAAGTAATGTTAACAAAGGACTATCAAATGTTTCAGGTTTTAGGCTGATCAGTGATTTCACTTCTGTAGACTGCGCAGTAGTTCTTACGGGAATACTTCTGGTTTGAAATCCCGGTGCGTTTACAGATATTTTATATGATTCGTGCGGTTTTAATTGAAAAGTATATCCACCATTTTTCACATTGGTTTTGGCCACAAGAGAATCATTGACTGATTTTCTTACCGATACTTCGGCATTTTCAACTGCATTCAGGTTTTTTCCTTCAAAAACTTTCCCTGATACCCGGACCAATCTGGTATCTAAAACAGGTATTTTTTCATCTTCTACTTTGCTTTCCTCTTTCACCTTTTCAATTTCGGCAACGATCTCTTTTGGAGCGCGGCTTATCGTCTGATAACTTCTGCGTATAAAAACAGGAGTCATAACCCGGTCATATACACGTATCAACGCAACGGAGCCGGCACTTGCTTCATGATTCGCAACCAAGTCATCCTGAAATAAATTCAGAACCTGCTCATTATCAAGAACTCCTTCCGTACCCGGATCTTTAAATTCTACCTTCGACAAACCGTTCACATACATTTTTATGACCTTGGTTTCAAAGTCTCTAGAATAAACGTAGTGAATGTATTGGTTAGCCCTAACCGGTGCTTTTTCACCAATAGCGAAATCGTAGAAGTTCAATTTTCCATCATAAATGTAACTTCCATAATCACTTTTGCGGTTCTTGAAATCAAGTACGCGTTTCCAGCTATCGAGCTCATTCAATTTAAAATAAATCTCCACGGTAAAAGATTTATTTAAAAAACCGTTTGCCTCCTTATTGTTAAATTGTAATCCTGAATTTTTTTCAAACTGATAGACCGTTCTGATGATCTCCGGAACGCCGTTTTCACCACTTCCAGGAACCTTCTCTTTTATAAACTGGCCCGCTTGTCCCAACTGATGTAACGCTGGCCCACCTTTTTCAATAGGCAGCAAGCCATTATTGAAATCATATGTCCACTGGCTTTGCGAAAAAACTGAAAAATAGGAGTGGCTTAGAAGAAGAGCAAAAAGCCACTTTACATTTTTTTTACTAATCATCTTCAAAAATATAAAAAAGACAGGTTGAAGCCGAAACGGTTCTTGTATTTTTGAAACATAATTACTTTTAAGCGTGAAAAATATTTTAATAGGTCTCGTTTTTTCCATTCTATGGGCCTCTGCTTCCGTAGCAACCAAATTTGGAGTCCAGTCTGCATCTCCTTTGATATTAGCAAACGTTCGTTTTTTTATCGCAGGTATACTGCTGTTAGGTTTTTCTTACATTTTTAGCAAAGATGAGGCTTATAAACTTCCAAACCGAAAGGAATTTATGCAGCTTGGTTTATTCGGTTTTTTAAATACAACGCTGTATCTCGGTTTGTATGTAATGGCGATGAAATTTACCGCCGCCGGTATTGGCAGCCTGGCTGTTTCGATAAATCCCTTAATGATTGTTTTATTGTCGGCATGGTGGCTTAGCCGGCGTCCACGGATTGGTGAGTGGATCGGTATTATTTTAGGCATGTTGGGCGTAGGCATTGCAACCTATCCGCTTCTGGACGGAGCAACTACCAAAATTGAAGGTATATTGATACTGCTTGTTAGCATGATTGCCGTTTCGGCGGCCAGTGTATATTATGCGACAATCGAATGGAAATTGCCGAATCTGCTGATCAATGGCTGGCAGGTTACGCTGGGAGGTATATTTTTGCTTCCGTTCACATTAATTTTCGGAGATTTCTCTGTGACAACCTGGGATTTTAGATTCTGGGGATCTGTATTGTGGCTGAGTCTGGCTGTTTCAATAGCCGGATTAATTTGTTGGTTTTATTTGTTAAGAATCGATCCAGTTCGCGCTTCATTATGGCTTTTCCTTTGTCCATTATTTGGCTTCTTTTTCGCCTGGCGGCTCATGGACGAGCAGGTTACCATTTACACCGTCGCCGGAACACTGTTTGTTATTGTCGGATTATATTTTGGACAAAAAGCAAAAATCAGTAGCGGTGTGGCTATAAAAAAATAGTCATTCTCAGGTTTTTAACTCTGAAAATGACTACCCTTTTTATGAAGTTTTAACAATTAATCAGTTTCAATTTGTCCACTTAAATATAAACGCGCCTGGCCTCCGATATTAACGCGTTCACCGTCAATATCACATTTTAGAAAGCCACCACGTTTCGAAAGTTGTTTTGCAGTAAGGTTTGTTTTTTCAAGTTTTTCAGACCAATAAGGAATTAATGTTGTATGTGCCGAACCTGTTACCGGATCCTCATCAACACCTGACTGCGGGGCAAAGAACCGAGATACGAAATCAACATCGTCGCCAGGTGCGGTGACGATAATCCCTCTTGCAGGGATCGTCGAAAGGACGATTATATCAAAATCAAGATCTCGAACTTCCGCTTCTGTATCTAAAACGACCATGTAGTCTGTTTTGCCTTTGTATACTTCCAATATTACCGCATCCCGTAATCCTTCCATCAAGGCCGGAGGCGGCACTGCGATGTGGTACTGGTCAACAGGAAAATTTAATGTCAACCAATTATCCTTGCAAAGTACGGTCAATTCGCCACTCAGAGATTCAAATTTAATAAGATCACCTTCATAACCCTGAATATTGAAAATGACGTAGGCAGAAGCGAGCGTAGCATGTCCGCAAAGCTCGACTTCCAGAAAAGGTGTGAACCATCGAATGTGATACCCATTTTCTGTTGGGACGTAAAATGCGGTTTCTGCAAGATTGTTTTCCGCAGCAATATCTTGCAATGTTTCATTCGGCAACCAATTTTCTAGAGGAACAACCGCAGCTGGGTTGCCAGCAAAAAGCTGATCGGTAAATGCGTCTATTTGATATATATTTAGTTTCATCTATTTTGGGCCAGGGTGTTAATTTATTCCAAGGTATTAATTTTTTTTTCTATAAAACGTAGTCGTGAATGGAATTTTTCAAGAAATTTATTAAAATCTGATTAGGTTCTGATATTATCAATCCAACCATGATCATTTCAGGAATGTCAATTAGTATACGTTTAATTCTATTTCAATAAGCCAAGCCACACTTAAACGAATCTTTTCTCACGAATTGTTCAACAACTTAAATAAACTTTAACGTCTCCTGTTTTTCATACGTAAATAAACGCCGTTGGTCCAGCCAAAGCCCTCCTGGATGTCGTATTCTCCGCCACCAGCTTCAAGGTTCGTATCAGAAACGTTATATTTTTCCATCATTTTTCCCGTTCTCTTGAATTCTTTTTCATTCAAAGACAACCATTCGTCGCTCAGTTCATTGGCAGTTTTATGGAAATTATAATTCCTAAGTCCCTTATAAGTGATCCATTGTAAAGGTGCCCAGCCATTTGGCGCATCCCATTGCTGTCCGGATTTGACCGCAGTGGTTAGCAAACCTCCGGAACGCATGAATTGCAACCTTATGTATTTTCTGACATAATGCGACTGTTGTTTTTTTGCCAGTTTAAAAAACAACGGAAAAGTCCCTGCCAATGTAACAGCTTTTGTAAAATCCATTTTTACGAAATTGTAGTCCATATAATAATTGCGACTTTCGTCCCAAAAATATTTTTCCACCGCCTCGGATCTCATATTTGCTTTACTCTCATAAAGATTGAAATTTTCATAATCTTCATTGAGAAGGTATGCTTCCGCCAGCGTTTTCTCAAGATGATGCATAAGGCAGTTTAAATCGATCGGCAGAATATCCGTCGTCTGGATCGATGAAAAATCATTTTCATCCTGAAACCACCGGCTACTAAAATCCCATCCGGATTCTGCGGCAGCGCGAAGATGGCGATAGACAGATTCCGGAGAAACGTTATGACGCTCCACAGCCTCATCTGCCAATTCAATATCTTCCTTGTAGGCTTCCGGGCGAGGTGTTGATTTGTCATCCCAGTAACGATTTAATAAAACGCCATTTGGCAATCGAACCACGCGGCGATATGCGGTAAAATCTTCCTTTGAAGAGTTCCCTTCATCCATCCAGTAATCATACTCACGCTGCATCTGAGGAAGATATTTTTTTAAAATTTTCTTTCCTTCCATTTCGCTGTAAAGTCGCACCATTAGTGAAAAGAATGGCGGCTGAGAGCGGCTTAAATAATAAGTACGGTTTCCAGTCGGGACATGGCCGAACTCATTGATCAGATATGAAAAGTTGTTGACCATATTTTCGATCAGATCAACCCTGCCGCATTCTTTCAGCCCAAGCATAGTAAAATAACTATCCCAGTAATATATTTCCCGGAATCGTCCACCTGGAACCACGTATGGATGTGGCAAAGGGATCAGCGAGCCTCCTCGCTCCTGGCTTTCCGGCTGACGGGTAAGGTAGGGCCAAAGTTTTCTGATATGCTGTTCGGTTGTTAAATCCGTATCGGGCGTATACTCCACCTTAATTTCAGCTGGAATTTTGAAATGATCATGCACGAATTTATCCAGATTAAATTCAGGATCGTTTTTTTCGTGGTGATACTTTTCTATAATTAAAACAGGATCTTCCAAAGGGATACAATCCGCAAAGGTTTTCGAATCTTTGAAAATATGACTATTTTGAACATCACTAAAAAAGTTGCCAAACAACTCTTCCGGAGATGTGAGAGACTGACCAAATGTAACCGTAGAGGCAATGAATCCGAACAAATCTTATGGAATTTTAAAGTTCAAATTTTATTTAAATCAACGGATGACCGCATATGATAAAGGTACCAATTTACAGTCAAAATAATCGGATCGAATTTATTTCTAAACTTTTTATAATCAGTTTTTTACTTCGGTAAACTTTAATTTTGGCAACATCATTGCACTTTGGATGATCTGAAATTCAATATTTAAAATTCCAGCTTCTGCCTTAAAATCAACCTTTTCAGCGTCGTCAGTTGGTTTGTGATAGTCATCATGCCCTCCGGTATGGAAAAATAAAACCGGAATTTGTTTGGCATAAAATGAGCCGTGATCTGAACCTCCGCTGCCGGCTGCGTCTGTAAAAAATTTAATATCACTTTTTACAGGTTTGAAAATTTCCGGCCACTGATCACTCGTTCCAAAACCACCGATTCCGACACCTCGGTCGGGGTTATATCTGCCGATCATATCCATGTTACACATAAAGCTGATTTTGCTTAACGGCAGGGTGGGATTGTTCACAAAATGTTTCGATCCTAAAAGTCCCAACTCTTCCGCACCGAATGCTATGAAAAGAAAGTTGTAGGGTTCCTTGGTATCGTTACCCGAAAAATAACGTGCCAATTCCAGCAAACCCGCAACGCCAGAAGCATTGTCGTCTGCCCCATTGTGTATTTTTCCCTCAGGATGGTCATCTTTTGAACTTCCCTGGTTTCCTAGTCCCAGATGATCAAAATGCGCACCGATTACAATTGTGAATTCTGCGCCGTTATCCAAGAAGCCGATCACATTCTGAGTTTTGCGTAAACTATCCGGAACAACAACACGCCGGACTTTTGCAATAAATTCCTGCCTGAAACCATCCGTGCCCAAAGGCTTTAATTTATATTTTTTAAATTCTTTTTCGACGTAAGACGCCGCTTTTGCATTTTCCTTACCTCCTGTCCCGCGGCCTTTCATTTTGTCGGAAGCAAGTTTGTATATATGTTTTGAAATAATTTCAGGTGAAGGAGAAATCGTTTGCGCCGAGACATTAATAATCGAGAATAAAAAAAGAGTCGAAAAAAGGTATTTCATTAGCAGTAAAATTGAAGGATGATCAGGCAATGGTAAAATAGAGAGGGAGGCCCCGCAGAACCTCCCTGATTATTTGATTAATAGAAAAATTACTTCTTAATTTTTCTTAGCTCATCGTAAATAACGTCCATGATAGCTGTACGAGTATTAAGCGACGAGACTTTTGGGTTATCTCTTGTCGGATAAACCCGGTTGGAAAGAAAAACATAATTCAGATTTACCGAGGGATCAGCCCATACCATTATACCCGTAAAACCGGTATGACCGAAACTCACCGGGTGTGCATACTTTGGCGCGTTCCCTGTGAATTTAAAAGAAGGCTTATCAAATCCTAAACCGCGGCGACTTCCCATTTCAGGGTATTGATAACGGGTGAATTCGAATAGGGCATCTTTGCTTAACAATTGTTTTCCTCCATAATAACCTTTCTGTAAATACATCTGCCAAACTTTCATGACGTCATTAGCATCTCCAAAAAGTCCTGCATGGCCACTTAATCCACCTAGCAAAGCAGCTGCTTCATCATGAACTTGTCCATGAATTAATGTTTGACGGAAGAAGGTATCACGCTCAGTAGGAACGATCTGATCCAGATTATAAAAACGTCTCGGATTAAAAGTAAGTGAGGTAGCACCCAATTTTTTATAGAAATTGTTTTTAAGATAATCCTCAAATTCTACGCCGGTCAGACTTTTTACGATTTGTGGATAAAGTATGAAGGACAAATCACTATAAACATAACCTTCCTCAGGATTTAATGGTGACTCAGCAATCTCTTTATATAATTTTTTGCCATAATTTTTACGAAGAAAAAGACTGTCGCCTACGACCGAAGTCGGATATTTTGCTGACTGCTTCGTGCTGAAAAGTTTCTTTTTCAAAGTTCCATCCGGATTTTTAACTTCTTTCCAGAACATAATATAAGATTTCAAACGCGCACTATGGGTCAGAATACGTCGCCATGACAAATCTGCTTTGTTTGATTTTTTGAAATCAGGCAGATAATCCTTCATCGTGGCATCCAGGTCAAACTTCTTTTGATCATACAAACTCATCAAGGCAAGGGTTGAAGCTGTAATTTTGGTGACGGACGCCAGGTCATATAAATCGGTCAGTTTCACCGTCGCTAAACCTTCGTAAGTATGTTTTCCATAAGCTTTTCTGAAAAACACTTTTCCATCTTTCGCAAGTTGTACTACACAGCCAGGCGTTGCTTTGGCCGTAATGGCCAGATTTGCAATAGAATCAATCTTGAAAGTTATCAATTTTGAATCCATACCAAGCTCTTCAGGAATGGTATATTTCAAGCGTTCCAAAGCAGGCGTATCGATACCCAGCGCATACGGAAATTTCGCATTGACTGTAACCGGCAGTTTCCCTCTTGCCGGGATTGCTCCAAATATTAATTGCGCAGAAAGATCCTGTGTGAAAGGTGTCAGCTGATAGGCCATAACCAGTGCTTTTGCAGCTTCCGGCGTTGTAATTTTATTTAAAACATAAGGATTTCCAAACACAGAAACGACTGCCTTTTTCGTTGCCATAAGCTCCTGTAACATGGCGCTCATCTGCTCCGTCAATCCATAATTAACGCGCGGCGAAATACTGCTTAAATGCAAACCAACCAATAAAAGGTTATAGTCTTTCACTTTCGCACGAACGGCTTCAATTTGTTGAGGAGTCGCTTTGGCAGGAATGACAAAATGGTCTACTTTGGTATATAACCCGAGTGTGTTTTGGAAAGTTGTTATCGAATCAGCGCCCAGAGATATTGATGCAATTTTTAGCGTATCAAGTTCACGCAGCGGAAGTATGTTGCCATCATTTTTCAAAACGGTCAACGCTTTTTCAGTTAACAACCGGTTTGTTAATTCTGCCGATTTTGGGTTCAGATCTTCATAAAGGTTTGTCAGATCGACAGGTTTGTAATGATTCAAACCAACCCAGGCTTTGGCTTCCAGAACTTTCTTGCAACGAAAATCTATTTCGGCCTGCGAAATCCGGCCTTCCGAGATACTTTTTTTGATTTCTGCAACGGCCTTGGAAACGTCTTCTGTAAATTCCAGAATATCCATTCCTGCTTCCAGTCCCATTGCATCCGCCTTTCCATCTGCAAAATATTTTGTAACGCCCTTCATGTTCATCGCATCAGAATAAATCAAACCCTGATATCCCAGTTTGTTACGAAGAAGGTCTGTAACAATCGGCTTGGATAATGTAGAAGGCAGATTCGGTGTGTTATCCAACGCAGGAATGCTCAAATGCGCGATCATCATTCCCGATAAGCCATTGTTCATAAGGACTTTGAAAGGATACAATTCCAAAGTGTCCAATCTGGTAATATTATGATTGATCAGTGGAAGATCGTAATGAGAATCAACACCTGTATCACCATGTCCCGGGAAATGTTTTGCGCTGGTTAACAGACCGTTATCCTGCATTCCTTTCATATAAGCAACGGCCTTTTCAGCAACTTTATATTTATTTTCTCCAAAAGAACGGAAGCTGATCACCGGATTGTTGGGGTTGTTATTGATATCCGCTACCGGTGCAAAATTGATATGCATTCCAAGCCTTTTGGCTTGCTGCGCCAGCTCTTTTCCCATCTGGTAAATCAAGTCATCATTTCCCTGAATGGCACCCAAAGTCATCTGATATGGATAACGAACCGTGCTGTCGATGCGCATCGCAAGACCGAATTCAGCGTCCATTGCCACTAATAGAGGCACTTTGGAAATTGACTGGTAATAATTTGTAAGCTTTGCCTGAGGTACGGGTCCGCCCTGGAAAAATACTACTCCGCCAATTCTATTTTCTTTGATCAGTTTTTCGATCACGGCGGGATTGCTCGTTTTAGGATCAATTACGGCCCGCTTCACATCCGAAACCGCGGCTACCATAATTAATTGAGAAATCCGCTCGTCGGGAGTTAAGGTGGCAAAAACAGAATCAACCCATTGTCGATTTTTATTTAAAAATTGAGGAGGCGTTGTAGTTTGTGCCTGAACCGTGTGAATCGCAAACAGTAAAAATTGAAATACGAAGAAAATTATAGCTTTTTTCATGAATCGGAATAGAAATAGTATCGAGTTTCCAAAGTTTGGAAAAAAACGGACTTAAACAAAGCTTACTATTTTTAGATGTTCGCTAAGTTTAAACTATTCAGGCGAATGCAAGGCCAAGAAGAAGACCGGCGAGAATTAAAATATAGGATGGGAATTTTGTAAAAAACAGTATAAGTAATGTGCCGGCGACGGTGAGTACAGATTGCCAGTTAGTCGCCATCGGTTCGAACATGGATACCGCGGCAGCTATCGTAAGTCCGCAGCTTGTGGCATGAATTCCATTAAGAGAAGCACGAATCCCACGAAATTTTTTCAGTTGGTCCCAGATCGGATAAGCGAAAAATATGAAGAATGTGCCCGGCAGGAAAATTCCGGCTGTGGCAACAAAGCCGCCAATGATTTGGCCGGTGATACCAAATTCCTGCATCGATAAACTGCCAACATAGGTTGCTATTGAAAAAACAGGTCCGGGAACAACTTGCGTCAGAGCCATTCCGGAAAGGAATTCCTGGTCGGTCAAATAATGTTTAAATTCTACAAATTCGTTATAAAGGATTGGAATTAAAACTTGTCCGCCTCCGAAAACCAGGCTTCCGTTACGATAAAAATTTTCAAACAAACGGACGGGTAGTGATTTTGTGACTGTACCAATTCCCGCAGCTACGATTAAAACAGATATCCAGAAAATAATCGGTCGCCAGGTGATCCGTATCGGCCCACGCTCCATTTTTTCATGCTTTCTGAAATTCAGCGAAGCCGCCACTCCGCCGGAAATAATCAGCAGTGGCGTCATATATGGCGATGGAAATAAATAAGCGAGGATCGTAGAAATGATCAAAAAAGACCAGCCTTGAAAATTATGAATTACTTTACGGGCAATTGCGTAGCCGCCGTGCATCAGAAATGCAACAGCCATTGGCCCTACGAATTTGGTAAAAGACAACGATATTTGCTTCTGTTCAAGCATATGAATACCAATGGCCGCCAGGGTCATCAGCAGCATAGCTGGTAAGGACCACACAAGCAAAGTCAGATAGGCGAGGGGCTGCCCGCCGATTTTCAGACCAATTGCAGTAACAGTTTGTGTCGAACTTGGGCCCGGTAATACCTGGCATAGCGCCTGTAATTCCAGCAATTCCTCTTCTGTGATATATCTGCGCTTTTTTACGAGCCGCTCGATCATCATCATAAGGTGAACCTGTGGACCTCCAAATGCTGTGAACGACAGCAAAAGGATGTCCAGTAGGTAAATGATGTATCGAAATCGCCGAATCGGATGGTTCAAGAGCGTGGGTGATTATTTTTTTAATCCCAATTCACGTAAACGCTCATCCAGAAATTCTCCGGCAGTCATATTTACATACATTTTAGGAAATTCAGTGCTCACGCAGCTTTCCAGACTCGCCAGATTCATATCTGCGCGGGGGTGCATGAAAAATGGAATTGAAAAACGCGAAGTACCCATTTTTTCACGCGGCGGATTGACAACCCGATGAATAGTTGATTTTAATTTATGGTTCGTCAGGCGGTCAAGCATATCGCCAACATTAACGACAATCTGATCAGGAAGCGCTGTAATTGCAATCCACTTACCGTCGCGTCGCAAAACTTCCAGACCTTCCGCACTTGCACCCATGAGTAATGTGATCAGATTGATATCACCATGCGCCGCAGCTCTAACCGCGCCATCAGGTACTAAATCAGGATTTTCAATAGGGAAATAATGAAGCGCACGAAGGATGCTGTCGCCATTTTTTACTTTATCTTCAAAATAATCTTCGGAAAGGCCGAGGTAAACAGCAATAGCGCGAAGCAACGTTTTGCCGGCATTTTCAAAAGTTTTATACACTTCAACAGTATATTGCTCAAATTCAGGAAGCTCTGTCGGAAATACGTTTTTCGCCATATCACCAATCGGTTCAGGCTGACCTACGTGGTAGAATTCCTTTAAATCTGCGACTTTAAAACCTTTGGCAGTTTCCTTTCCTTTTCCAATATAACCCCGTTGTCCAAACAATTCCGGAAACTCGTATTTCTTTTTTTCCGGCTCAGAAAAGGAGAAAAAACGCTGTACGATATCGTAGAGTTTTATTCTTAAATCATCGCTAAGTCCATGATTCTTAATCGCAACAAATCCTATATTGGTAAATGCAGAACCAAGGTCCGCAACAAATTTTGCTTTTTTTTGCGCATCTCCTGAGGTAAAATCTGACAGGTCCAGGGACGGCACTTCTTCTAATAATGCAGGTTCCATAATTCTTTTTTATGCAAAGTATAAAACAATCTGTTGTTCATGCAACTAAATTTCCTGAACATTCAATCCCCTCATACGCTTGACGACCGTAGTTTGTTGAGTATAAATTTATGTCAGGTATGTAAATTCTGGTATTGATAATAGAAATTGTGTTGTTACAAAATGAACGAAGTTCGATTATTTAAGGGATAGCTCTATATTTACGCCTGATTTAATACCGATTTGAGGTCTGATATTCAAATTTGGATTAAACAACAACGTATACTTTAAAAGCAAATGCTCTTTAATTCATTACATTTCTTACTATTTTTTATTTTTGTAACAACCTTTTATTATACCCTTCCCTACAAATTCCGGTGGGTACTCTTGCTCGCAGCGAGTGCCTATTTTTACGCTTCGTTTATTCCGGTTTATCTTGTAATTCTGGGTGTTGTTATTGTCATAGATTATTTCGCGGGAATCTGGATAGAAAATGCCCAAGGTCGAAAGCGGCTGTTTATTTTGATATTAAGTCTCGTTGCGAACGTTGGATTTCTCGCTTTTTTCAAATATTTCGATTTCCTCAACAACAACATTACTTACGCGCTGCAACTTATTGGGCAGAAAAATGAAATGCCGCCTTTAAGAGAAATGTTTCCCGCGCTTATACTGCCGATCGGACTGTCATTTCACACGTTTCAGTCCATGAGTTATACCATTGAAGTCTACCGGGGAAACCAGAAAGCTGAATATAACTTCGGAATTTATTCATTATACGTACTTTTTTACCCGCAACTCGTAGCAGGGCCGATCGAACGTCCTCAAAACGTGTTATGGCAGTTTCGGGAAAAATTCGCTTATGACTGGGAAAATGTTAGAACCGGGCTCACGCTGATTGCCTGGGGAATGTTCAAAAAGGTTGTGATAGCTGACCGACTTGCGCTCGTAACGGATCCAGCCTATGCAGATGTTAAAAATCAAGGTCCGGCGGCTTTGTTGATAGCAACATTTTTCTATTGTTTTCAAATTTACTGTGATTTCTCAGGTTACTCCGACATCGCGATCGGAACGGCGAGAGTTATGGGTTTCAAACTTATGACAAACTTTAATGCACCGTATTTCGCAGAATCCATTTCAGAATTCTGGAAACGGTGGCATATCTCGCTCTCAACGTGGTTTCGTGATTACGTATACATTCCTCTCGGCGGAAATAGAAGATCCAAAAGCAGAGTTTATTTTAACACGATGACTATCTTTCTGCTTAGCGGTTTGTGGCACGGTGCCGACTGGAAATTTATAATCTGGGGTTGTATTCATGGAGTATATCTGATCCTGGCACAAATTTTCAATACGCATGCGATTTTCCGCCCTGATCATGCCGGAAAGGGCGGGCCTCTGCCAGTCAGGATATTTCATATTATCTGGACATTTTTGCTTGTCGCGCTGGCGTGGATATTTTTTCGGGCAAATAGTGTTTCAGAGGCCTTTCAGATCATTGAAAAAATATTCACCTTCTCTGCTTACGAAATCCCTGAACTTGCCATGAACAGCGGCGAATTTATTTTCTCCCTGGCTCTATTGATTCTGCTGATGGTTAAGGATAAATTTTTTGCCAAATATGTTCCGGATACAAAAATGTTCTGGATCTTATTCACTATCACTTGCCTCTGCTGTTATCTGTTTGGGGTTTTTACAAGCAATCAGTTTATCTATTTCCAATTTTAGGCTATGGGATATATGAATAGTTTAGTCCGATATGTCGCACTGTTTGTGTCCGGGATTATTTTCGTGATCAGTTTGTCGCCGGTTTTACAAAGAAAAATCGCTGCCAAAGGCTGGATTCCTGACCAATATCGATTTGGTGATCTGTACAATACTTCAAATCTGAGAAAGTTTAAGGAGCTTGATTATAAAAAAAATGCAACGCTTTTACCGTCGGATAAACCAAAAGTAAAATCGCAGAATGTTGATCTCTATACGATTGGAGATAGTTTCACACCGATGGATACAAGCTTTTACGCAGGACGTAAAAACTTTCACATCTGGTTGGGTGCCTATATTGATACTGTAAAACTCGACACATCAAAAAAGTCAATTCTGGTTATTGAGGTGATTGAAAGAACAATTCAGGAGCGATTGCGAAGTGACTATAAAGCATTGTATTTTGATAAGGGATTTCAGATTGAGGGAAAATTGAGGCCAAAAGCTCCTGAGGAAGCAGCGGAGGAACCGTCGTTCTGGTGGGATAAATTTGGCGATCAGATCAATCAGCGAATAGAATTTTTGCTATTTAATTATGACCCATTCCTGAAATTAAAAGAGTTGAAATCAAAAATCATGTTATCCTGGTTTGACAGGACACATACCGGAGCGATCATTTCCAGAAATCATGAATATCTATTTTACAATATCGAAGCGGACAGGAAAAATGGATTGTCTCCTTTTTATAATATTTCACCCGGATCGGTTGATACGATTGTAAATAACATGAACAACATTCGCGATTATTATAAAGGAGCGGGATTTGATGAGGTGTATTTTTGTTTCGTTCCAAACAAAGTAACGGTTTGCGAAAATGACCGCTTTCCATATAACAACCAAATTTCGAGGATAGAAACACATCCGAAACTTCGAACGCCGATTCTTTCGATACAGGATACAATCCGCAGTCACCCGGAATGGTATCATTTAGGAGACGGGCACTGGACAATAAAAGGTCAGCGTTACTGGTTGAAAACAGTTAACCAGTTGGTAAGGGAGTGGGAGGATTAAAAAGCAGCTACTGACTTATAGAAAAAACTGGAATTTGTTACCATATCAACTGACGCAAGTCTAAACCATTAAAACTTAGTTAAATCTGGGATGTTTTAAATGGTAGCGATTATGGTAACGAAAAAATATCTGGATGATCTGGAATACCAAATTACTGGCGCTTGTATTGATGTCCACAAACATCTTGGTCCTGGGCTTTTGGAAAGTGTATATCAAGAATGTCTTGCGCATGAACTACGTTTAAGACAAATCCTTTTCTCGCCGGAGCATACCATTGATGTTGTCTACAAAGGCTTTCATCTGGATACAGCCCTGCGTGTCGATTTTTTAATTAATAATTGTCTGGTAATGGAAATCAAGGCAGTAGATTCAATCCTGCCGATACACGAAGCACAATTGCTGACTTATATGAAGTTGCTAAAAACTCCGAAAGGACTTTTAATCAATTTCAATTGCACCAACATCATTCAAAATGGCAAAAAACCATACGTAAACTAATTCTACCGTAACCTGCTTTGAATATTTTAGCTTTTTATCTACCGCCTAAGACATTTAAGGAAAGCTAAGAGAAATGGAAAACAAACTTAGATGAAACCTTATATGTCTCAGGTGGTAGAAAAATAGAATGGTAATTTATTCTTTTAAACTTTTGATGTAAGCGATGGTTTGGGGCACTTGTTTCATAAATGATGGGCTTTCATCTTCTATGAAGTAATGTTTGATTCCGGCTTTTTTGGCGGCTTTCAGTACACCGGGGATATCGATTTGACCTGTTCCTAAGGCCACATCATTTTCGACCGGAGTTCCTCCCGACAAGTCTCCTTTAACGCCTTTTCGTAAATCTTTTAGGTGCATCAACTTCCAGCGACTACCGTATTTATCGAGTAGTTTGACAGGATCCTGACCCGGAAAGACAGTCCACAACACATCCATTTCGAAGGATACGTATTCGGGATTAGTGTTTTTGACGATATAATCGAACAGAGTTCCGTCTTCATAAGGGACGAACTCATATCCATGATTATGGTAACAAAGTGTTATACCGTTTTCTTTCAAAATTTTTCCTGCTTTATTAAAATCTGAGACAGCTTTCTTTGCTGTTTCCAAGTTAAAATTTCCTTTTTCATGAGGAATCCAGGCAACCATCACAAAGTTTGCTCCAAGGATTTTCGCGTTGTCGATAGTCTCCTGCGGATTGCTCACCAGCGATTCATATCCCGCGCCAATGGACGGCATTTTGATATTTCTTTTATCCAGTTGCTTTCTCAATTCAGCCGTAGTCATTCCCTTTTGCGGTCCGCCTTCAAGTTCTGTTATACCGAAAGCCTGAATTGAATCAAGTGTAGCTTCAATGCCTTTTGGAAAACTCGAACGGAAAGTATAGGCCTGAGCACCTATTGGTTTGGTATAAAGTGGCTCACCGGATTGTGCGTAGCTGCTGCTTTGAAAGAGTACGAAGGCAATCAGGATATTAGAAAAATTTACGATTTTACTCATATGGTTGAAGTAAGTAGATTAAAATATGACATGTGTTTTGTGCCAGAACGAAAAGAAGCTTTGGCAACAGAAATACTGTATAAAATTGACATTCCTGGTATAGATGCAATTTAATACCCGTCTGCCTTAATTTCCTTTTCAGTTATTTCTCCATATTTTTTCACCTGCTCCTTTATTTCGGAAGCTTTACCCACCATTACAAATTGCAGATTATTTTTCGGGAAATATTGCTGAATGATACTTTTGGCCTGCGCAGTTGTCAAACCATCCACTTTTGCCTGGAAAGTATTGATAAAGTTTTCATCGAAATTATAAATGAACATATCCGTCAATAATCCTGCAAGTGCTCCGGCAGATTCATAATTTGGCGGAAAATCTCCTTTCACATACGATTTTGCGGAGGCTAGCACTTGCTCATCAATACCGGTTTTATGAAGGCTATCAAGAACGCACAGCGCCATATCAATTGCCGGAACCGTTGATGCGTTTTTTGTAAAAGTGCTAACCACAAACGTTCCTGCCATTTTATACCTGCTAAAACGGCTGCTTGCACCATAGGTGAGTCCTGAATTAACACGAAGTGCATCATTAAGCCAAGAGGTAAATCGACCTCCCAAAACGGTGTTCACAACCAAAACAGGAATGTAATCAGGCGAACTATATGGAATTCCTTTTCCGCCAATATAAAATGTGGTCTCGCGGGCATCGTCCTTGTTCACCAGAAGTACGCGGCTTTTTTCAAAATTCATATCTGGCACGGCGCGTTTGATCATTCTCGCTTCTGCTGTTTTCCATCCTCCAAAAAGGGTGCTGATACGCTTCTTCATATCAGCAGTTTTAAAATCACCGACAATTGCAATGGCACCTTTTCCTGTTGTATAATTGGTCTCGTAAAATTTCTTTACATCCTCAACCGAAGTTTTCTCAACAGTCGATTTTGTGCCAGTCGTTGGATTTGCGTATGGATGTTTATCAAAAATAAAACCATTGAAATAATTCCCAATCACGCTGCGAGGGCTTTCCTTTATCTGAGATAATTCCAGCAATGAACGTTGTTTATGCTTCTCAAATTCTGTCGGATCAAAAACAGGATGCATGATTACCTGCTGTAAAACATCAAATAATTTGTCCTGATCTTTTACTGCAAAAGACGAATAAACGCTCGCACCTTCTTTACCCGCAGCCGTCGATAAATTTGCCCCGACAAAATCCGTTATTTCTTCAATCTGAGACTTTGTGTATTTTTTTGTGCCAAACACCAAAGCGTCAGCGGTAAGACTTGCAAGACCATATTGATCGCCGTCGTTTATTGAACCGGCATCAAAAACCGCAGAAAAATTTACCATCGGAACTTCATGTTGTTCCATGAGATAGACAGTAAGTCCATTTTTGAGTTGAAATTTTTCGTATTTCGGTACTTTAAAACTACCCTGCGCAGATGCGGAAAGCGTTGTCAATGCCAGAAGAAAGAATAGTATATTTTTCATGCTTAATTTTTAAAAATCGAAGTTTATAAAAAGAAATTTCAGGCTTTCTTGTCTGGTAAGAGATATCCAACCGTTCTGTTCCTTTCTGTAAAATATTTTGTTGCAACCCTCTTGATATCGTCAATGGTTACCTTCTCGTATAGTTTTGGCGCGTCATACATTTTTTTAAAATCACCAAAGAAAACTTCATAAGTTCCCATGCTGTTTGCCTTCCCGTTAATGGTTTCCATATTCCTGTAAAACTCCATCAGTTTCTGGTTTTTTACTTTTTGCAGCTCATTTTCAGTAACGCCATTTTTAATAACATTATCGATTTGTGCTAGAATCGATTTTTCCAGATCACCTGCTGAGATACTATCTCCTGCAATCGCATACACATTGAATAATCCAGGATCGAAATTTTCACTCATAAAGGTATAAACCTGCGAGGCGATCGTGGTATCCATGACCAGCGATTTTACCAAACGGGAGGAATTGCCTGACGTCAGCAAACTGCTGAACAGATCCAGAGCGTAATAATCCTCGTGACCGGTTTGCGGTGTATGGTAAGACAAAAGGACGTTTGGTGTCGTAATATCTTTATACGTAGTTACGCGACGCTCACCATTTTGTTCAGGTTCAACAGTGCGAATTTTAGGGGGTAAACCTCTCGCGGCAATGGGCGCCATATATTGATCTGCCAGCTTACGGACCTGATCGACCGTAATATCGCCGACCACTACCACCGTCGCATTGTTAGGTGAATAATAGGTTTTAAAATAATTTTCAAGATCGCTTTGCGTCCAGCTTTTGATATCTGATTCAAATCCAATCACAGGAAACATATAGGGATGCTCTTGGAATGCAACTGATTGGACAAGCTCACCCAATAACTGATAATTGCTGTTTTCCAGGCCTGTACTTCTTTCCGATAACACAACGCCGCGCTCGCTTTCCACCATTTTTGGATCGATTGTCAGGTCCGATATTCTGTCTGATTCCAATTTAAAAATTGTCTCCAAAGCATCTTTCTGAAACCAGTCGGTATATACTGTCACGTTCTCGCTCGTGTAAGCATTATTGGAACCACCGCTGGCCTCCATCACGCGGTCAAATTGTTTGGGGCCGTAATTTTTGGAACCATTGAACATCATATGTTCGAAGAAATGAGACAAGCCCGTGATGCCATGCACCTCATTTCTCGAACCAACCTTCCAAAACAAATACATATTGGCATTTGGTATGGAGTGGTCTTCCAGAACCAGGAATTTCATGCCGTTGGCAAGGGTGAATGTTTTAACATCCTCGGATTTGCTTTGCGCATTGGCCATACCAATACCAGCCATCATCGCTGCTCCGAGCAATAGTTTACGTAGCCTCATATAGAAATTTCAAAATTTGTTTTGTAATAATAATCAAAAAACTCAAATGGTAAACTGCAATTTGATGAATGGTAAAGTTTGACTCATTCTGAACTGAGCTTTTGGTAGTTATTTGCAAGTCACTGATAGTTAGTTTTTTATGCAATTTAGTACGTTAAATAAGTTGCAAAAAATAAACTGCGCCAAGATTGTTACTATCACTGTATTTTGACGTCATTAGTGTTAATATACTGACCGACAACAAATATTACTTCCACTTACTCATTAATTATTACTTTATGAAAAAACTATTTTTACTTAAAATGCTCTCCTTCGTGGTCTGCATCCTGATGCATTCCCTGGCTTTCGGTCAAAATAATGCAAACGTAAATTGTCCAAATCCTGCCGGTGGATGTGACACGATTGCGATTGAGCAAAAAATAAGTCCTTGGCGCGTTGGCGGATTTATTGGGCCCGCCGTAGCGTTTTGCGGCAGATGGTCGAGTACCTTTAATTCGGATAAATACAGAGATAAATCTTTGTTCAATGGAATTGGGTTTCACGCAGGTTTGAATGCGGATTATTTCTTCAAAGCAAAAGAAAAGAAACAACTAAAATTTGGCGTAGGTGCGGTTGCCGGTTTGCAAATGTTTTTTTTAAGAAACGACCTGGATGATTTCCTGGGTCGGATCGTTGCGGAATCGGGTTCTACTGGCGCAGTGATAAAAAAAGGTTCTTCCGAGGATAATTATCTGGCAGTCGGTCCTGTTCTGAGTTATGCATTTGGCAAGAAAACGAGATCACCTTTTATCGAAGCATCTGTCCGTGGCGGTCTTTTCAGGACAACGCCTGCGGCGATTTTTGTCTATGACGAGGCGACATCCAATAATATTTATTCTGTCACTGCAACGGATAAGCGCTATCATGCCGGATTTTTGGCTACGTTAGGTCTGTTTTTCCCAAGTAAAAAAGGGCTTTGGTCCTGGGGGGTAGAAGCAGCGGGATTTAGAACGAAAGTTAATTACATATTCCCTGGCGCGACCATTTACAGTTACCAACGTAAACATGGCGGTTTCACAGCCGGACTTGCGTTCCGTCGTAATTTTGTACGTGATATTCCTGTTCCAAAAGCCCCAACTCCACCATTAATTTGCGAAGTACCTGATCTGGAATTAATGATCAATGGTAAGTCAATTAAAGGTATGATTTTCAGTACACTTGATTCTACAAAAGCAGATAGTATCAACATCAGTTGGAAAAGCCGCACGATTTTGGATAGTACAAAAAGTGAAACTTTTACAGCTCGTCTGCATCAGCTAAATGGCGGAATGGATACGGTCATCGCGCAAGTTGTTTGCCAGAAAGAAACAAAGATGGCTTGGCCGGCAGCTTACGTAAATCCGGTTACAGGCCGTCCGGTTGAAGGTCAGTATTATGTTACCGTGCAAAGTCAGCAAATTTCTACCTGCGCATCTTGTATCAGTGAACCTAGCACAACGGGTTTTGCGGTTCAAAGTCCTGACACGGTTAAAATCAAAGTTCCGAGTTGCTTCAAACAATGCTTCCTGGAAGTTTATGCTTATAAAAAGGTTAAAGTTAAACGCGTTAAATACGGTAAATCGCCAACATCTTGCGTAGGCTGTATCTGTCCGGTTGACACGGTTTCGAAAACAATTTCGCAATACCATTTGTTAGGAACTGTTAAAAGAGATGATTGCGACGCATCAAAACTTGATTTGAACAGTGAAATCTCAAACATCAAAATACCAAACTGGGCGACCACGGTATATACTTCGGTTGAAACTGTTGTAGCAGGTGATTGTGAGGGATTAGTGCAAGGCAAAAATAAAATCAATTATTCTGCTCCGGTGAAGAAAGGCAAAGTGAGAATATTCAAAAGAGCGTATCAGAAGAAGTAAAGTTTCTGGGCTAGTAAATAATAAAGGGCTTCGCAAAATCTTGCGAAGCCCTTTATTATTTACTCTTCTTTGATCCATTTCACACGAACTACCCTGCTTTTTATATCGTGGTTGGCAAAAAAATGCAGCCAGTGAAGTTGTCTGGAAGACAAATGATCGGTCGGGGATTTTATTTCAATAAATGAATATTCATTTTCGTCCCAGACTAGCAAATCCGGAAAACCGCGTGTGTTTTCACGAAGATTGTATGCAATTTCCAGCATGACAGCATGAATTTGCTCGGGTGTCAAAAGCGAAATTAACCGAAGCACAGTTTCAAGCATATCCGGATACCAGCTGACCAGCACATTCGTCATCCCAAATTTTTCCTGAAATGTTCTTTCCACAATATTTGAAATGGCTTCCCTCGAATCAGCATCTTGCATTCTCGCCAAAAGCTGCTTTGATCTTTTGAAATAGAAATCCGGAAGGAAAAAATCTGACGGTACCCGTTGCAAGGGATTGTGTATCGCCTTCACGTTTGTGTCGTAAATAATATCCCAGAATAGAAGTCCAAAAAGCGATCGCCACGGCTCATTTTCACTGAAAACTGCTTCGGAACCAAGTTCTTGGTAATATTCAATTGCACCTCTTTCAACTCTGAAACGGTAAGAAATTGGAATGTCGATGCTGCTTGCGTCTTTCAAAGCTTGGGTTGTCCGTTTGACAGCACGTTTCTTTTTATTAACTATTTTTTCGTGAAAATCCTGTGAAAAATAACGTTCATCGGCATTCTGCGGACTCTCGGCAATTTCCTCACAAAGTGCCAGAGCCTCTTCAATTTCTCCAAGGTTGTACAAAAGCCGTACACGCCTTTCGCGCGCTGGTGCATCGTTTGTCAGCTGATAGATCGTCAAAGCCTGTGAAAACATTTTTTTTCGTTCAAGCCAGGCGCTGACACGAAGTATAAAAAGATGGTAGGAGGGGAGTGCTTTTTTGCTCAGGTTTCCGGATACTCCGGTTTGCCAATTCATGAACCAGTCAAAAATTTCTTCGGGAGGCACTGCATTTTTCAATACATCGAAGGTCTCTTTCATCAAAGAAATCATCAGCGTATCGTCGACGTCTTTCCGGGTATCAAATTGAATTGCTAAATGCTCTTCATCAAAAGACTGGAAGCGGACATGTCCCAGGTCCCGCACAACAAATTCAGTCATGTCGGCATACCTGTTTCCAAAAAACAGAAATTTCATCATCATCACTTCCGCCTCAAAACTGACCTTAACAATCGGCTCTGTTTCCTGGATGATCTCACAAATTGCGTCAAACTCATATTCATGCAAAAGCCACCGGATGAGATCTGCCTTACGAATTGATTTCGACGGCATTATTTCCGGTTCCAGAATTTTTGTAAATGCCAGATGTTCAGGTTTTGTGAAAAGATTCATTACCTCTTCAAACCGGTCTTCATGAAGTTCGCAGAGCGCCTGAATAAATTCCCTTTCATGCAGCTCGTTTAGCGCCGCCGATATATCGGTAATTTCGGAGTATTTGAGATTATTAACCCTGAAAAAAGACTTACTTCTGTTGCTGAACCGAATGAACAAACATTGGGCGTCTTCCGAAAGAGAATTGTAGTTATTTAAAAATGCGAGCTCGTTTTCATTTAAAATGGATTCGTACATTTTCCGCACAAATTCCAGTACATAACCGAAGTAATCATGGTAATATTTTGGTGGAAGATCCTTTGGGAATTCGTTAATCTGCACAGTTGTCAATGAAGTATGTTAAGGCTGATCGCCAGTAAACTTTATCCAAATATAACGAGACAACGAATCAAATATTTGTCTGGTCCAATCTTTTCTCAAACGGTTTCGGATTAATGCTCATATTTAATAAAATACACTATAAGAAGGCATAGTTTTTATGTTTTAAATGTCAATTTATGGAAACATAAATAGTATAAATAGGATTTTGACAATACAAACATTGCCCAATTTCGATTAACGTAGTATTTTATATAGAATTGAATTACATTTGTTTCCAATGGAAAATAACTTTTAGAGCCCATGACAACATTAGATTCGTACAATTTTTCCGGCAAAAAAGCCTTGGTTCGTGTTGATTTTAACGTACCGCTTAATGACAAGTTTGAGATCACGGATGATACCCGTATCCGTGCGACCATACCTACCATCAACAAGATTCTTAGTGAAGGAGGATCTGTAATTTTGATGTCCCACCTTGGGCGTCCGAAAGATGGGCCAACGGAAAAATATTCTTTAAAACATTTGGTTAACCCTCTGTCGTTAATTTTAGGAAAAACAGTAAAGTTTGCTGATGATTGTATCGGAGCAAGCGCAACCGAGCTGGCGAAGGATTTACAGCCAGGCGAAGTTTTGCTTTTGGAAAACCTTCGTTTTTACAAAGAAGAAGAAAAAGGAAATGAAGAATTTGCTGAGAAATTGTCTAAACTAGGAGATGTTTGGGTAATGGATGCGTTCGGAACGGCTCACCGTGCGCACGCTTCTACGGCGGTTATCGGTAAGTTTTTCGCTGATAAAGTTTGTGGATATGTAATGCAAGCTGAATTGGATAATGCTGAGCGATTGCTTGAACATTCGGAGCGCCCTTTCACGGCGATCATGGGTGGAGCTAAAATTTCTGATAAAATTTTGATCATCGAGCGTTTGTTGGATAAGGTTGATAATCTGATTATCGGCGGTGGAATGTCATATACATTTACAAAAGCATTAGGTGGAAATATAGGAAAATCACTACTCGAAGCAGATAAGATGGATTTAACACTTGAATTACTTGAAAAAGCAAAACAAAAAGGTGTTAATATATTGTTGCCTATTGATACGGTTATCGCTGATAAATTCAGTAACGACGCAGAGCGTCAAACAGTACCAGCTGCTGAGATTCCGGCAGAATGGGAAGGTTTGGATATCGGTCCTGAATCGATCGAATTGTTTAAGGGCATTATCGCTTCCTCAAAAACAGTTCTTTGGAACGGCCCAATGGGTGTTTTTGAATTCCCGAATTTTGCAATCGGTACCAATGCAATCGCTGAGGCGGTAGTTGCTGCAACAGAAGAAAATGATGCTTTTTCGTTAATCGGTGGTGGTGATTCAGCTTCTGCTGTGAACAATGCAGGTTACGGAGATCGCGTTAGTTACGTTTCGACTGGTGGTGGTGCTTTGCTTGAATATATGGAAGGAAAAGTTTTACCTGGCGTTGCTGCTTTGGAAAAATAAAATATAATAATGGTTAATTGTTAAGGATTAATTGTTAATGATGAAAAAAATGAGAATTAGGTGCTTGTCGCCTGGTTCTCTTTTTTTTGTGTAGGGTGTATGCGTTTTACGTATGCATGGAGTCATCCGCAGTCTGAAAGCTGATAGCCGACTGCCGAAAGCAAAAAAAAGAAATCCATCCCTCAAATGAAGAATGGATTGTCTGAATTATTAACCTAACTAATTTATAAATAAAGTCACGACCTGACCTGTATTTTCTTCTTAACTTCCGCTTTTCACGCGCGACTGGATATCGTCAGAACCGGTGTTGCGTTGTCTTGTTTTCACGTTTTGGTTCCCAAAGCGATAAGTGAATGTAATGCGTGCCTGACGACTCGGCCATGTGCTGTTTACTCTCAAATCAATATCTTCAAACTTAGTTGTACCTCTGAATTTGTTGGTCCAAAATGGATCCTGAACGCTCAAACGAATCGTTGCTTTTTTATCCATTAAGGATTTTTGTAACCCAAGACTAATTGCTCCCTGAGATTTCGATGAAAGAAGTCCGTAAATCGCAGGGCTGTTATACCAGCCTGAAAGTTCTGCTGTCCAGTTTTTAGGTAGCGTAAAAGTGTTATTAACGAATGCGTTGTACGTGAAAATTTTCATATCAAATGGCGCATTCCGGTAAAATGTCTGATAGTGATTATAAGCAGCCGTTACGTTAGTCTGAATATTCCACCATTTTTTGACCGGGATCGGCGCGGAAATTGTCAGACTTATATAGTTCTGATTATCAAGATTTTCTGTTGTCACGTAAGTCTGGTTTTTTTCAGGAACCAGCATGGGAACTTCGTCAGCGATCATGTCTTTTACACGACTGTATGCCAGGGTTGTATTCAAGAAACTTTTGTAAACATGAACCAACTGAAACGAATGCGTATACTGCGGGCGAAGGTTTGGATTCCCTTTCTGGAAAGTGTACGGATCAAGATAATATTCAAACGGGTTAAGCGATTGGTAATTCGGACGGTCGATCCGGTAGCTGTATGACAGGTTTAAGACGTTACTGCTGTCCAGATTTCTTGATACAAAAACACTTGGGAATATGTTCAGATAATTGCGGTCTCTGATACTGTTCAGCGTAACCGAATTCCCGATAGCATGCGTGTGTTCTGCGCGAAGACCAAGCTGGAATTTCGTTTTTGAATTAAACTGTCCGTTATAGTTGGCATATCCTGCGTTAATATTTTCAGTATATTTAAACTGGTTGGTACGCGAAGGATCCAGTTGCCATACATCTCCAAAAGTTTCAAAAATCATATTGTTGTCAGATTTTACATAACTTGATTTCAAACCTGCCTCAAATTTCCCTTTGCCAATTGGCTGCATATAGTCAAGTTTGGCCACGCCGATATTTATCAAAGCGGGCATGTTGTTGCGGACGATATCTGTTTCTCCTGTCGGCGTGCCATTCGGATTGAAATATCTGGTATCCAGAAAATTGTATCCTTTGCTATCGTATTGCACATAATCCACATCAAATGTCAGCTCTTTGCCTTTGTCGTTAAACTGATGTTTAAGGTTAACATTGGCACTGATATTATTCATGTGATTATTTGCGTTCATATCGGTATGATACGTTTGCTGTAAACTCAGGTCATCATTTAATATTTCAGCGTCAGTGGCACGGATCGGGTTTTTCCAGGCATTATAAAATCCTGAAAACAATACTCCGATCGTTGTTTTATCCGTTGCGAAATAATCCATTCCTACACGATAGTTATAATTTCTTGCGCGCCAATCACTTTTTGAGTCCATATTGAATGTCGTCGTTTTTCCTTCATAGGGAATGGCGCGATAAATTACCTGTCTGTTAAAACCTTCTCCTTCAAAAGCGCTTGCTGTTCCAAAAAGACTTACTTTTCCCTTTCTGTTATTTAGTGCAAGCGACCCATTGCCACGTCCGTAACCAGGTGAAGCGATACCGCCGCCGATTGAAAAATTACCGTTTGTTCCGAAGTTTTTATTTTTCTTGAACTTGATATTAATAATACCTGAATTTCCTGCTGCGTCATACTTTGCAGATGGATTAGTGATCAGCTCGATTTTTTCAATGTTATCACTCGGGGTGTTTCGTAATAAATTCACTAATTCAGCCTGAGACAGATATGTTTGCTTGCCATCGATCTGCACAATGACACCATCTTTTCCGCGAAGTTGCAGCTTATCATTTTGTTGATCCACGGTTACACCTGGTGATCGTTCCAAAACTTCGAGCGCAGTGGCACCAGCTGAGACAATGCTGTTTTCAACGTTGATAATCGTCCTGTCTATTTCCTGTTCAATAAAGGGCTTTTTAGCCGTAACAGTCACTTCATTGAGTGCTTGCGACTCGGGTTGTAGCGTGAATGTTGGAAGGTTTATCAATTTGTCAGAAACGGAAAACTTTTTACTGTAAGATTTTTGATAACCGACCATTGAAATCAAGGTCAGATACTCTCCTGCATCAACCTCATCAAAAAGAAATTTTCCGGTTTCGTCAGCAGCAAGTCCCTTGGAGAGCGTGGAGTCTTTTGCTTTGAGAAGCAAAACATTTACAAAAGGAAAGGGCTGGGATTTTTCGTCCAGAATAATACCAGACACTTTTCCTTTTGATGCAGGGGTTTGAGCGAGCACAAAGCTACCGCTCAGTAGCAACGCTACTGTTAGATTAATGAAGAATTTCATGGCTAATAGATGTTATTTTTTCAACGATATCAATCTGGTTTTCAGGAGGTTTATATCCTGTTGCTCACGCTTGAATATCGACTACAATGCAAAGATAAGTACTTGGTATAACATAGAACCTTAGATTACATAAATGGTTGTTTTGGTATATGAACGGAAACCAAGTGACCGGCTTACTTTTCATAGATACAAATAGAAGCAAGAATGTTGCACGAGGAAAGAAAAAAAGTTTAAATGGTAAGAAAGGCAGGATGAAACGGGAGGAAAGGCGTGTAAATCGAAAAAAAAAAGCAGGAAACTTTCTTTTAAGAAAACTTTCCTGCTTTTTGCAATACCAACCACTTATCTCAAATAATCAATTCCTAATCAATTCTCTGTTCGAACTGGCAGAGGTATTTAGTTTTAAAAGATCTTCGCTGGTGCTATTTATAAGTGTTATTACATCAATTTCTAAAATTCCAGCAATCTGGATTAGTCTTTCCAGGGTGATTCTAGTGTAGGCAAGTTCGATTTTGCTATATGCATTTTGAGAAATCCCAAGTTTCATCGCCATGTAATCCTGGGTGTAATCTCTGTATTCTCTTACTTTCCTAATATTTGCTGCCACCGTTTTTATTTTCGTTTCCACCGCAACATCCATAAAGTATCAAAGGTTAATTAAACATCATCACGTATTCTTTTCATATACGGTTTTTAGATGGTGTTCGGATTTATTTCTTTGAATAATATTTAGAAATTATTATGTGATTTGTGTCAGGGAAAAATGGGGCTGTGGAAATATTCAGTCTGGATAAGTTGAATTGATATCTGAAATAATTTTGATACCACATTTTTTCATTAATTCGCTGGCATTAAAGTCTGTACAAATTCCTTTGGTGAGCCGGTAATTAAAGTGGATTTCGTCGTCGGTTATTTCGCTGTTGAAACTGAAATTCTCAACCGCTGGATTGTTTTCTGTCAGATGGGCCAGTTCCAAGTCATGTGTTGATATGATGCCAAATGCGTTCATTTCACTTAGCTGTTTTATCAGAGAAGCACCACCTTTGTATCGATCCTTTGAATTTGTCCCTTTAAACATCTCGTCCAACAGAAAAAATATGGGCTCCTGGCTTTCTATTAGTTTCAGTAATTGCTCGATTCTTTTCAACTCAGCGTAGAATGACGAAATTCCTTCCTCCAAATTATCCTGGGTTCGCATGCTTGTAAAAATCTTCATGTTTGAAACACGTGCCGACCTGGCGCAACAGGGAGCACCCATCAGAGCCAGAACAAGGTTTAATCCGACAGTTCGAAGAAAAGTACTTTTTCCAGCCATATTGGAACCGGTGATCATCGCGAGTTCTCCACGTCCAGCCAAATTGAAATTGTTGCAAATTCTTTTTTCAGTTGCAATCAACGGATGTCCCATTTCAGTAAAGCTGATTGTATACGGTTCATCTTCTATCTCAGGAAAGCAAAAAGATGGATTTGAATAAGCAAAACCAGCTATACTGCAAAGTACCTCAAACTCGCTGACAGCAGTTGCCCAATATTTCAGGTAGCCGCTATTTTTTAGTTTCCATTTTTCAGTCAGGAGAATCCAGCGGATATCCAGCAACCACAAATTGTTGAAAATCGTGTAAAATTCATTCCTGCCAATAGATCGTTTCGTTCCTCGGTTCTGGAAAACTTCAAGGATCTTTTTTAGTTTTTCAATTTCATCGGCAGCCGAATAATTATTCTGAGCAAAGGTGGATTGAACTTCTCTTAAATATTCAGACTCAAACTTTTCTGTCTCAACCTGTGTAATCAGTGAATGGTATCCGCTCAGGATTTGGAGATTCTGGTGTGTACTATCAATAATCTCTTCCGCGATTTTATTAACCTTTTTTAAAAACCGAGCGTTAACAAATAAGCTTACCACGAGTGGAATTACAAATCTGGTCAAGAAATCTTCAAGAAAATACATAAGTCCGTAGATGAAGTAGCCTGCCGAAATGGTTGACAAAATTGACATCACGATACTTGTCCAACGGTATTTCGATTCTTTGTCCAGCAAATCACCTGGTTTCTCTACCCATTCCAAAAGCTTATTATAGTCGCTTTTTGAATTTTCATAGCGCATACCGGCAACTTGAAAATCCTGTCGCCAGTTTAATTTATGAGCAAGTTCTTTGATCGCGCCCTGCCTTTTTAATATAACAGATTTCGTCGCAGGCCGGGATAGCCAATCTGCCAGAAGCTGACGTCCTGATTCGGTTGTTGTTCTATTGATAAGTTGAAAGAGCGAATGAGTCCCAAAAACATCGAAATCTGATGCATACGCATGATCGAGGGAAACGAAGGATTCTCCCATTGGAAGATTTTCGAATTTGTTCGTTAATCTTGCAACCTCGGTTTCATTTATTTTTTTGAGGAAACCTGCTCTCTGTCTCTGTTTATGCAACTTATTGTAATGAGTAATGAGCAATCCAAAACCGATAAAGCACAAAGGAATTACAAAAAAGAGAGGTACCAGGAATCGCTCATTTGCGAGAAAAATTATAGCAATAACAGAACAAACGAAAGCGGCCAACCTGAATGTGGAAAGTCGATTTATCGATTGACTCAGGCTGGTAAGCGTCGAGTCCAGTTCGCGAATGTTTGTTTTGTATGTATTCATTCGAGTTGTATTTTTTTAATTGGAGGTTTACATATCTAAGTCTGGCTGCAATATAATCAAATGTAACTGTGCGGAATATGTGAATTATTGTCGGTTGAATTTTCGCGAGGATGATAAAGTTTGCAGAGAATGTGTGTGTCAATAGTGCTTGCGGCCATAATCATGTGAGCATAGAATTAAGTATTTCCATAATTTTTCAGTAAATAGTCTTTTCTTAGAATAATAAAAAGGCAAGAAATGATCAATCGTTTATATGACACTTCGTTAAGTTTACTGACGGACCTATATCAGCTGACCATGGCCTATGGTTATTGGAAATCCGGGAAAGCAGAACAGGAAGCAGTTTTTAATTTATATTTTAGAAAACATCCTTTTCACGGAGGTTTTACCATTGCCTGCGGGTTGAGCAGTGTGATTGATTATTTGAATGAATACCGGATTGACGAAGAAGATCTTGATTATATCGGATCTCTGTTGGGAAGTGATGGGAAACCTCTTTTTGAAGAAGGGTTTCTGGATTATTTGCGTGACATGGAATTCAAATGCAGTGTTGATGCGATTCCTGAAGGGACAGTTGTTTTTCCAAATGAGCCGCTGTTACGCATTCAGGGTCCCGTTTTGCAATGTCAATTATTGGAAACACCTCTTTTAAACCTAATCAATTTCCAATCACTGATTGCCACAAAGGCTGCCAGAATGCGGTTGGTAGCAAATGATGACGCTCTTCTGGAATTTGGATTAAGGCGCGCGCAAGGTCCGGATGGGGGAATGACAGCAAGTCGCGCAGCCTATATCGGTGGGTTTGATGCGACATCTAATGTCCTCGCAGGTAAACTTTACGGAATTCCGGTGAAGGGTACGCACGCTCATAGTTGGGTGATGTCTTTTGAAAGTGAGCTGGAATCTTTTGAGACTTATGCCTTACACATGCCAAATAACGTCACCTTACTAGTCGATACTTACAATTCGATCCAGGGCGTTGAAAATGCAATTAAAGTTGGAAAACAGCTTCGGGAAAGGGGATATGAGCTTGGAGGAATACGACTGGATTCTGGTGATTTGGCGTATTTGAGTATTGAAGCAAGAAAACTTCTTGACGATGCCGGCTTTGAAAAAACCAATATCGTCGCCAGTAATGATCTGGATGAATATATTATGGATAGTTTAAAAATTCAGGGTGCTAAGATTAATGTTTGGGGAATCGGTACAAAACTGGTAACCGCATTTGATCAGCCCGCACTTGGAGGAGTTTTTAAATTGGCAGCGATCAAAAATGATTCGGGGGAGTGGGATTATAAATTGAAACTTTCCGAACAGGCAATTAAAGTTTCAACTCCCGGAATTCAACAGGTTCGGCGTTTCAGAGACGCAAAAGGGTTTATCTCGGATATGATCTTTAATATTGAAACGCCGCTGATCGGAAAATCTACAATGGTTGATCCTTATGATTTCACCAAAACAAGATCTTTTTCCGATACAATCCAATTCGAAGATCTGCTGGTACCAATTTTTGCAAAAGGCATTTTGATCTATGATTTACCGTCGATTCACGAAACGAAACAGCGCGTGGAACAGCAACTGGAACATTTTCACAGTGGGATCAAACGGTTTGTAAATCCACATACCTATCCCGTTGGTTTAGAACAAGAATTGTTCGATTTAAAAACGGAATTGATAGTGAAATTACGATCAGCGAAGTAATAATAAATCCAGGAAAAATGAGTGATGAAATCCCACAACCCAATACTGAAATTTTGAAAGAATTGATAGTATACCGGATGCCTTTCGGAAAATATAAAAACTGGCTGATTACTGATCTGCCAGTTTCGTATCTGGAATGGTTTGAACGGGAAGGGTTTCCGGCAGGAAAACTCGGTATGTTACTCAGCACAATGTATGAAATCCGGCTGAACGATCTTATGTTTCTGATTGATGGTTTGAAGAAGATGTATCGGAGGGAGTAGGTAGGGATTGACTGAGGAAAGGTATACTCTAAAGCCTCATAGTCATGGATTCGGAATTTTGCTCGTAAAAGTTTATTTTCTAGATCGGCAGGTATACCCAGGGCTTCAGGTTTGGGATCCAAAACTCGTTTTTCAAAAGATTTCTTTTATGTTAGGAAGCTCACTTAACCCGAGGCTTTAGCCTTGGGGGGAGCCTCCACAGATTCTCCGGCTTTAGCCATTTCCATTATTAAATATTTCGTTTTGAAAGAGAAACTTTGAAAGATAAATCCCGTTTAAGCCATAGTGAAATCATCATCAAAACTGCTCAGATATGTCTTATGTCAAAATCTGGATTCACGCTGTTTGGGGAACAAAAAATAGAGAGGCTATTTTAAAGCCTGCCATTTTAAAAAGCATTTGCACTCACATCATCGCAAACGCAAAAGAAAAGGGGATTGTCATAGACAGGATCAATGGACATGACGACCATATTCATGTTTTAATGTTGCTAAATTCTGATCTTGGCATCTCAAAACAAATGCAGTTTCTAAAAGGCGAAAGCTCCAACTGGGCTAACAAAATACGGCTGACCAAGGATAGGCTGTACTGGGCAGACAAATATTTCGCAGCTTCGGTAAGTAATGACAAAGTTGGTATCGTCAGAAAATATATCGACAATCAACAATTGCATCATCAAAAACAGACTTTTGCGGATGAATATCGAATTTTCTTGAATAGCCAGGGATTTTTTGATGAGGACTTTGGCTAAAGCCGGAGATTTATGGAGCCTCCCCCCAAGGCTGAAGCCTTGGGGGGAAACCGCTTACCGATATTAGGATAAGAATTCTTCTTCGCAATAGGCTCTGAATCTTACGCCGAATTCTGTACTTAACAGAGTTAAACCAGCTTACTTTCTTACAAAACTTTTTCGGCCAAGCAATACTTCAAAGTGAAAAAGAGACCAGACGAAGGGATCAATCCTTCTTTCTGGCCTCCTTACTCCATGAGTTTCTACGGCGGTCTCTATATTCCAAGAGTTCGGGATGATCCATCACTAACCCAAGGCTTCAGCCTTGTTTGCAAGAGTCAGCTTCAAAACACTAACCGGGCTTTAGCCCGGCGATTCCTTATTTTTTCTCAGGCATCAAAACCACCTTGATGAAGTTTTCATCATTAAAATACTTACTTGCGGCCGCCTTTGTACTGGCAACTGTTATGGATTTCAAGAGTTTATCTTCCTGAAGAATTTCTTCCAGATTATCATCCTGAAAAGTATTCTCGTCAATGTAGTTAACCCAGAAGTTATTTGTTTTCAGCGCCACTTCCGTTTTACGTCTGGTTTCAGCAACAAACTTTTCAATATCTTTTTGATCCGCACCGTTTTCTTTAATTTTTTTCATTTCGGCAATGCTGCGTGTGACCAACTTGTCGACATTTTCCGGTGCACAGCCAAAACTGATTACGAAACTGTAATGTCCGGTTGGATATTTGTCGACGTCTTCGGAAACCCTCACCCCATAAACTCCACTTTCTTCTTCCCGAAGCGCTTCAATCAATTTGATCTGTAACACCTCCTGCAAAGCTTCGATCTGGATATTGTTTTCAGGACTGTAATCATATTCGCCGCTCGTTACCAAAGTGACCTTGCTTTTAGGTTCAAGACCTTTGTAAATTGTTTTTTCAATTATTCCTTTTGGAGGAAAAATATTAGGGTGCTTGTAGGTATCATCCCGGTCAGTAGACGGTAACCCACCAATATATTTTTCCAGTAGCGGTTTGATTGCATCAACTTTAAATGCTCCCACAAAGGTGAAAACAAAGTCAGAAGCATCAGCAAATCGATTTTTATAAATCTCCACCGCCCGATCAAGGCTAACTTTATCAATACTTTCCGGTGTCAATGGACGACGATCAGGATTATTGCTGGTCAAAACTGCATTCAAAGAATCAGAATACACTTTATCCGGAGTCAAGGTTTTTTGCATATTTTCCAGATATGATTTCTGATTGCTCAGCATTCCGCCTACAACCTCTTTATCCTTACGAGGCTCGGTAAAATAGGCATACATAAGCTGCAAGGTTGTTTCCAGATCCTTGGGGCTGGTACTACCCTCAACACCTTCTTTCAATTCAGTGACATAAGGGCCGCCGCTTACCGTCTTTCCGGCTAAAAACTTTTGAAGTTGCGTCTGGTTATATGGGCCAACGCCACCCGACTGAATCATATAACTAGTGAAAACGCCTGTTTCTCTTTCTCCGGGAAACAATGAAAATCCACCTTTACCTGTTGCTTGAATCAAAATTTCATCGTTCTTAAAATCCGTTGGTTTAAGTAAAACCTTTACACCATTGGATAATATTAACTCCGTGATGCCTAATTTTTCATTTGTTTTTTCAGCGGTGATTTTTCCTGCTTTCGGTTCCGTAACGAGAAGAGGAGAGTCAAGAACGTCATCAACATAAGCAGTTACATTTTTACCAGTTTCTGCAAGCATTGCCCTGATTCTGGCTTCTGTTGGTAAAGCGTCTTTCGCTTTTTCCGGACCCATGATTACCACTGCCCGGTTCTTATCAGTAATGTATTTTTTTGCCAGTCCGTTGACTTCTTCCAGTTTTACACCGTCAATATGTTTTTGTAAAAAGGCATAATATGCCTCAATGCCCATGTAAGGTTTTTGGTGTAAAAAATGATCAAGATATTCGCCAACATAATTTGCGGACTTAGTTTTGTCTTTTTCTTTATACGCCTGCTCGATCGAATTCATGAAATCTTTCTTCGCGCGATCAAGTTCCGGAGCCGTAAATCCGAATTTTTGAACCCGTGCATTTTCTTCAAGGAGAGCGGTTAGAGCAGTTTCAATTGAAGACGGATCTTTTGCAAGTGCAATCGAAGTATATGAATCCAGATTTCCCAAAAAATCACCATAATTACTTGACCCAAACAGGAATGGAGGATTCGCCTTTTGGGTAAGCTCTTGCATACGCTGACCCATCATCGCATTGTACAAGGCCTGGGCAATATTATTACGAACATCCTGTAACGATTTCTCTTTTGAATTTGGCTGTTTGTAAATCAGCTGAATTACGTTTTGCGGATATTCGGGATCGGTTACAATGGCGACATTCGTATTGCCATCCAGAGGAATGTTGTATTCCACTCGTTTTTTAGGATTTGGAGAAACAGGAATTCCTCCAAATTTTTGAGATATCATCGCTTCCACTTTTGCAACGTCAAAATCTCCAACAGCAACAACTGCCATCAAGTCAGGACGGTACCAATCTTTGTAAAAAGATTTGATTGTCTCAGGCTTGAAGGATTTGAGAACACTATCTTTTCCAATCGGCAAACGTTCCGCATAACGGGAATTGTTCAGGATCATTTTCAGATATTTGTCACGCATACGCTGCTGAGCGCCACGCCCCATTCTTGATTCTTCCAAAACAACACCTCTTTCCTTCTCGATTTCAGCCGGATCCAAAAGCGCTCCATGTGCCCAATCATCCAGAACCTGAAGCCCTTTTTCCAGTAAGCCTGCTGAATCTGTCGGGATCGGAAGCATGTATACGGTCTCGTCGAAACCGGTGTAAGCGTTTAAATCTGCACCGAAGCGTACACCGGTTTTCTGAAGAAAATTGACGAGTTCATTTTTTGGGAAATTTGTCGTACCGTTAAAATTCATGTGTTCCATGAAATGGGCCAATCCTTGCTGAGCATCTGTTTCCAACACAGAACCGGCCTTTACAATCAGTCTAAGTTCAGCACGATTTTTCGGCTCAACATTTTTCTTGATATAATAGGTAATGCCATTTTTAAGTTTTCCGGTCTTCACTGATGGATCTAACGGAACTTTCTGCGTGCTTAGACCTTGTGCAGAAGCTGATATGGATGTCGCGGACAGCATACCAAATGCACACAAAATCACGAGGGATTTTTTCATTTTACTTGTATAAAGTTGATAAAATGTATGAGAAACGAAAGATATAGTTATTACCTGCGATTGCAAAGTGCCGCTGGTAAAATATTTTATTCTCAAAAGTGCTCAGGAAAAGAGCAGGGACTGAGAAATGAATAACAATGTAGCGAGCAGTGTCACCGCTCGCTACATTGTAAATTATTGTTGCTGATTATACTTCTCAACCATTTTTTTCATAAAAGCTAAACTTCCCTTCGCCAGATCTTCTGCGTTGTATTTTGAAGGTCTCCACAATGAAGTCGGTCCGACCAGTTCTTTAATTTCCGAGGAGAAATTTTCCAGAACCAGCGCGCCTGAATAATTGATTTTGGCTAAACCTTTAAACAATTCATCCCAATGAACATTGCCTTCGCCCAACATTCCGCGATCACTTTCTGTCATATGCACATGAAAAAGTTTCTGTCCTGCCTGAACAACAGGATCGTAAAAATTTGCTTCCTCAATATTCATGTGGAAGGTATCAAGGTGCAGGCCTATATTTTCGGAGTTGGATTTTTTAATCAATGCAAGTGTTTCGCTGGCGGCTGTGCAGATATAACTTTCATATCGGTTAACTGGCTCGATTCCGATTTTTATCCCAAGCGCTTTTGCATAAGCAGCCACTTCCGTCCAAACCTGACACATGATCACTTCTTCTTCTTTTGTTCTTGGCAAACCGGTAAAAACACCAATTCCGGAATGCAAAACGCCACCTAAAAATTTTACTTCAAGTTCAGCAGTTTTATCCAGTGCGGCCTTTATGAGCGTCGTTGCTTCAAGTGGATGGAAAGGGATATGGCAGCTTTTAGGTAAATTTATGGAGCAAAGCGCTTCAATGTTATGGTCCTTCAACTGCTTTTTTACAGTTGAAGCGTCGAAATCCATAGTAACCGGAAGTAGAATTTCTAATATATCAAATCCGGTTTCTGCGGTTTTTTTTATAGCATAGAGCCCGGAATCCGGTGTCCAGACAGGTGGGATCCAGGATAAAATTGAAGCTCCGAATTTTGGATTTAACATTTGATTTATAATTTTTTTACTTTGTTTTTTACTTTTTACAAATTACCATACCTGGCAATCCGTCACGGGCAATTTACTTTTTTAAATGTAAGTCCTTTCTTAAATTTAAGTTTTGAACGATTGGTGAATTTCATTTTCCCATCGACCTCTTCCACGTCTCCAAATCCTTCAATCAGGTCATTACCTTTTTTTATCATGACAATTTCACGAACTGAATTTTGACCTTCGGAAGCAAAAGTGTAATCTGCAAGGAGCGTGTCACCGATCATTTTACCTTTTACCGTCCCTTTATTTCGATCTTTTTCGAAAAATTGATATTCAAGATTGCCGGTTACAATGCCGTTTGCGGTGTTGATATGGAGGAAAGCTGTATCTTTTTTTCCGGCATAAGAATAACAATCGAAATTTTCAAAATCACTGACTAATTTATCCGGCGTAACAGTCTTTTTGTATGTGGTTTCCTTGCCATTTGTGGCTTTCAAAACCATCAAACTGTCATTTACAGACACAATCTTTAAAGTATCAGTGAATTTATCTGCATCGCGGTTTTTCCCGAAGAGAATCAGGCGGTCACCAAATTTCTCCCACTTTTCATAAGCCTTGTCGGTTAGATTAATTGACGTTGCTGTTCCTTCATCTTTTAGTGTAAAACCGTTTTGATGTTGGGGCTGATCTTCAATCGGTGTCGTCCAGCTTCCCGAGATTGAGCCGGATTCTTTGTTGCATGAAATAAACAGGACGTTTAGGAGAAGTAAACCTGAAAATATCTTTTTCATGAAATTTGTTGATACGTTTTTTTCGGAAAAACTGTTTTGAGTTAACCTTTAACGTTCCAAGTTATAATTCCATTTTGAAGAAGTGATATTAATATTAAATTTTATTTTAAAAAATTTCCATTTATTGTTAAAGCCAGATATGGCATGTTATGAGACAAAATCCTTGTGTGAATCGTTGAAATTTCGAATCAATTTTGAGGGACGATACGTTTGTCCGTGCCGTTTCTAATTGATCTGGAAATTAGCATAAGTCCGAACAGGATAAACGGAATACTTAAAATTTGTCCCATATTAATTGGAAGTGTGCTTTCAAATGTTTCCTGATCAATCTTTAAGAACTCATCAAAAAAACGGAAACAGAAAAGTGATACCAGGAAAATTCCCAGCAACAGTCCATCAGGAATATTGCAAGCCTTTCGTTTCCATATTGAAAACAGCAGGGCGAAAAGTAACAGACAGAATATCGATTCGTAAAGCTGTGCCGGATGTCTCGGAATATTGTCGACGGAAGAAAATATAAATGCCCACGGAACTTCGGTCGGGATACCGATCATTTCCGAGTTCATTAGGTTACCAAATCGAATAAATGCCCCAGCCAGGGCAGCCGTTATTGCCATTCGATCGAGAATGTGCAGGTAGTTTTCCTTGTATTTTTTAGCATAAAAATAGATCGACAGAAAAATCCCGATTCCGCCTCCATGACTTGCCAAACCGGCCAATCCGGTAAATTCAAAATGAGGCGACAAACGAATAGGAAGAATTTCGATCGGATGATGGAAATAATATATCGGGTCGTAAAAAATGATATGTCCAAGCCTGGCACCAGCCAGTGTTCCGATGATGACGTAGGTAGCGAGCTTGTCGAGCTGGATTAAAGTTTTCCCCTCTTTCTTGTATATGTAAAACATAACCTGATATCCGAGAAATACTCCCACGGCCCAACATACTCCATACCATTTCGGGATTTCCAGATCAGGGAAAACGTTGGATCTTACATTCCAAAGTATAAACGATAACATTTATATAGAGCAATTTTGGCAAAACGCGATGATGAAGGAAAAGATTGCAGCATTACGCATTATACGGTCAGTCGCAGAAAACATCGACTTTTTATGGATTTCTATAACATCAAGTATCTCGTTTTCGCAGATTTGGTCTGCGTCGTTCTGCGCTTTAAATTTTTCCCAGGAAGACTGGAAGTTATCTGATTTCATTTTAAAAGACTTTGAAGGTTTCTTTAAGTTTGGTTTTTATCCGATTCATTCGTGTGCTGATATTGGTCGGACTAAGCTTTAATGTTTCAGCGATCTCTTTGTTACTATAACCTTCGAAATGAAGGATCATAATTCCTTTGTCAGTGGCTTCGAGTTGATTGACCAGAAATAATAATTGTTGAATGTCATCACGCTCTTCGGAGTGAAGCACCGCATTATTGTTCAAGTGAATGTCGGAGAGTGACTCATTGACATTATTTTTTCTTTCACTTTTAACTTTTGAGATAATGGTATTTAGGGCAACTCTGTAAATCCATGTACTTATCTTAGATTCACCTCTGAACGTTGGGGATGATTTCCAGAGCTGTAAAATGATATCCTGACGGGCATCTTTTACGTCTTCGTCATCAATATAGTAGAATCTGCAAATGCTGTTGATGATTCCCTGATGCCGCTGAATGACTTGTACAAAGTCGGATTTATTTGTAGAGCTCATCGCTGCTGATTTATTTACAAAACCATTAGTAGAAATTTTAAGCATGAATGTCACAAACACTACGAAAAAAAACTGTTTCTGTTATCGCAAAGCCAGATCCATTCTTAGAATTTGAGTTACTTCTACACTAAGAAACCCAAACTCGTCAATCACTTTCCCGTATATTTTATAAACACCTTTGTTTGAGAAATTGTATTTCGCTGCAACTTCCGGGAAATGAACCGTGTCAATAAAATTCCCTTCCTGATCCAGAAAAGTGCCAAATTGCATCCGTTCACCTTTTGAGGTTCTCGTATTTTTTACTGAAACGAGGTATCCATATTGGATGATATCCTGATTGATATATTGATGCAAATCCCTGGACATGACACTTCTCGACATCGGATTCTTCACCAGGTCAAACGGGCTGCATAGTGGAAAACCTAATAGTTCAATCTGATCATAAGCATCGTCGGTAGGAGAAGTTTCGAATACGGGCAGATCAAAATCCTTTATTTCAATCTGAAACAATTGTTTTTGCGGGACTTTATTGGTCGCCTTATTCATACGAAAATGAGCTTTCCACAAAAGAGTTTTCTTATCAATTTTTGTAAAACGAAAAGCATTGATACGGATCAGGATCGTCAGCTGCTCGATAGAAATGGCAACGCGGTCAAGAAAATTATTCAACGAAGTAAACGGTCCTTCGGCCTGACGTGCTTCCAGGACTTTAACAATTGTTTTTTCTTCAATTTCATTTAAAGACTGCATACCGAGATAAATATCTTTTCCCTCAATCACAGCCTGGGCATAACTGTGATTTACGCAGGGCGCCAGTACCGTTGCACCCATCATTCTCGCTTCATGCACATATAATTCAGGTGCATAAAATCCTCCGCCGTTATTCAAAACCGCAACCATAAATTCCAGTGGATAGTATGCTTTCAGAAATAATGTCTGATAACTTTCCACTGCGTAAGAAGCTGAATGCCCTTTTGCAAAAGCATACCCGGCAAAACTTGCGATCTGCGCCCAGATTTCTTCAGTGATTTTCGGATTATATTTTCTGTCTTTACAATTTTTAAAAAATTTTGATTTCACCTGTTCAAACTCATCCCGGCCACGAAATTTTCCGCTCATACCTCTGCGGATTACATCGGCTTCTCCGAGCGTTAATCCTGCAAAATAGTGCGCAACTTTGATCACGTCTTCCTGATAAACCATGATTCCATAAGTTTCCGGCATCAGGTCAAGCAAAACCGGATGGGCATCTTTGGTCCGATCGTTGTCTTTATGCCGTAAAATATATTCGCGCATCATACCACTTTTGGCAACGCCTGGCCGGATAATCGAACTTGCGGCTACAAGTCCCAGATAATTATCAACTTCGAGCTTTTTCAAAAGCATTCGCATCGCAGGCGACTCCACATAAAAGCAGCCGATGCATTGGGCCTGTTTGATCAGGTCATTAATTTTAGGGTCCTGTTTAAATTTCTTAACGTCGTCAATATCAATTTCCGGAGCATCAGGACGGTTATATTTAATAATTTCCAGCGTTTCCTTGATCTTGGCCAGGCCGCGTTGGCTGAGAATGTCATATTTATTCAGGCCAACATCTTCCGCGATGACCATATCAAACTGTGTCGTCGGGAAACCTTTTGGAGGCAGATCTGTTGCTGAAAAATAATTTATAGGTCGCTGGGAAATCAGAATTCCTCCTGCATGGATACTAAGGTGATTGGGCTGATTATTTTCCTGAAAATATCGTGCGTACTTAATGACAAGCGCAGAAAGCTGATCCAGCTTTTTCGGGTCATACTTCCCATCGCTAAGCGCGTCAATTTCATAAGTTGGCAAGCCGAAAACTTTGCCTAGTTCCCGCACGGCGGCACTATGCTGAAAGGTGCTGTAAGTGCCCAAAAGTGCAGCTTGCCCTTTGGATCCAAACTTTTTAAAAATATAATCGGTAATATCCTCCCGGTCTTTCCAAGAAAAGTCAAGGTCAAAATCGGGAGGATTTTTTCTATGAATGTTGATGAAGCGTTCAAAATAAAGATCAAGTTCGATCGGATCGACGTTGGTGATGCTTAATAGATAAGCGACAATGCTGTTTGCCCCACTTCCGCGGCCGACGTAATAATATCCTTTCTGTCTTGCATAACTCACGATATCATGGTTGACAAGAAAGAAAGGGATGAAATTCTGTTTCTGGATTAAGTCCAGCTCCATAGAAATCCGGTCAAAAATGGGATCATTAACATCGGTCCCGTAGCGATAGCCGAGTGCGTTGTATGTCAGTGAGCGCAGCCTATTGTAATCATCCGCTTCGCTTTCGCCGTAAACTTTCAAATTCTGATGCTGTCTGTCATCACCGAATGTAAAATGGATTTGACATTGGTCCATTAATTTTTCAGTGTTGTATACGATCGAGTCAAAGTTCTTATAGTGGTATTTAAGTGTGGCTGCGGGTATAAATTGTTCCGTCTCGTCCGCCGTTCCAAAGGTTGAGATTTTACTCAGTAATGTATTTTCATCAATCGATCTCAGCAACCGGTGTGCACTGAAATCTTTTTTGTGACGAAAACTAACCGGATGCAGGATGACAAATTTATCTTCCAGATTTGCCAGATGCGAAAACCTGACGCGATTTAGATCTTTAATGGTTATACCAATATATTCGTCTGCCGAAAATTCCGATTTATTTGTTTTAACCAGTTGCTCAAAAGGATAAATAAAAGCAACATTTTCAAGTGGTGGGGCCTGATCCGGGAAGTCCAGCTTTTCGTGCGAATGTTTCGACAAATATGAATTCAGGTTTTGAAACCCGATATTGTTTTTTGCCAAACCAATAAATTGCTGCTGTATTCCATTCCTGAAATCAATTCCCACGATTGGTTTGACATCATACTTCGCAGCAGTACGGATAAAGTTCAGACAGCCGGATGTGTTATTAATATCCGTCAGGGCAATCGAATTATAATTATTTAGCACACACAGTTTGAGCAATTCCTCTTCCGGAATCATTCCGTAGCGAAGGCTGAAATAGGAGTGACAGTTGAGCAACATGGTGTTTTGGGAAATTAAACTTTATACTTACTTTTAACGTTACTAACGCGGATCGATATGATTATTAGTTTTTCTTCAAAAGACACTGAAAAAATATGGCTCGGGGAAAGGGTTGGTAAGCTGTCTCCAGAAATCCAATCAATAGGGAGAAGAAAACTTAGGATGTTGAACAACTCACAAAATTTAAACGATCTCCGTATCCCGCCTTCCAATCTCCTTGAAAAACTATCCGACAATTTGAAAGATTTTTACAGTATCAGGATAAATGATCAATGGCGAATTATTTTTAAATGGCTGGATGGCAATGCATCTGACGTAAGTATTCTGGATTATCATAAATAAAACTGTTATGGAAAAATTAAATAACATTCACCCGGGTGAAATTCTTATGGAAGAATTTCTAAATCCTATGGGAATCACAGCCTACAAACTGGCCAAAGACACGGCTATTCCTCAGACCCGGGTTAGTGAAATCATCAAGGGGCGCAGGAGAATTACGGCTGATACGGCGTTAAGGTTTAGTAAATATTTTGGTACGACGGCTAAGTTTTGGCTTGGTTTGCAAGATGATTTCGATTTAGAAGCGGAGCAACATTTAATTTTTAGTGAGCTAAATAGTATAAAAACTTTGCAAATCAGTGAGGTTTAGTGCTGTTGAAAACTAAGCATTCCTGTGCGCCGGAATAATTGGCGGCTCGCCATTGAATGGTGATGCTGTCTGTCATCACCGAGAATAAAATGAATATGATATTTGTCCATTAATTTTTCAGTATTGTAAACGATCGATCCAAAATTCTTATAGTGGTATTTAAAGGCTGAAATAGAAGTGACAGTTGAGTAACATGGTGTTTTGGGAAATTATACTTTAGTCTTACTTTTAATACTAATGAGCAATAAGGTTATTTCATTTTAAAAATCGATCGCTATGTCAAGAGAAACATTAATAAAAAATACATTGGATAATTTGTCAAAACTGCCGGATCAAAAGATCCGAGAAGTGCCGGATTTTGCAGAATTTCTGTTGAAAAAATCTGATGATCAGCTTTTGACGGAAAGCATTCAACAATTGGCTGGCGAATCCAGGTCTTTTGAGTTTTTAAAAGATGAAGAAGACCTTTATTCGCTTGATGATTTAAAAGAAATCTATAAATGAAAAAGGGCGACATCGTTTTTTGCCATTTCCATTTACCAATCGTTCAGATATAAAAAATAGGCCTGCACTTATTTTAGTTTCTACGGATTTCGATGTTACGGTTGCTTTCATCACTACCCAGACCAAATGGCAGGAGGACAGTGAACAAATCAGGCATTCCTGTGCGCCGGAATAATTGGCGGCTCGCCATTGAATGGATTTCCCATACTTGATATATTCGCAATGCCCAGGGTTGTTCCCCAACTGATGATTGAATTTCCTCGTTTATCAGTTCCATACCGGTTTCTCAAAGAATCCATTGCCTGGTAGAGATTTAATTTTTCTTCTGAATCGTCAAATATATTGATCTGGTAATTGCCTCCTGCCAGATCGCTGAACGTAACACCAACAAGCCTGACCATCATCCTGCGGTTATACAACTGATCAAACAGTTTTTCAACGTTTGGTATCAGCAGGTGATCGGCAGAGGTGTATGGAATTTTCAGTTGTCTTGAAAATGTATTAAAATCCGAGTAACGTATTTTTACAGATACACAGGAGGTCAACTTATCGCCATTCCTGAGCTGATAAGCCAGGTTTTCAGCCATTGCCCTGATCATTTCCCTCATTCTTTTCACGTCCCCCGTATCTTTTCCAAAGGTTCGTTCGTTGGAAATTGACTTACGTTCGTGAAAAGGAATAATCGGTGTTTCATCTCTTCCGTTGGCACGGTTCCAAAGTACTACACCATTTTTTCCAAGCACTTTACTCATCATTTCCATCGGCATTTCCTGAATTGTTCTTACATGTTTGATACCCAGGTTATAAAGTATCTGATTAGTTTTTTCGCCTACCATCGGAATTTTTTTGACGAGCATGGGTGCTAAAAAGCTTTTTTCTGTCCCGAATTCAATTTTTCTCTCATTATCAGGTTTGGCAGTACCGGTGGCTACTTTTGAAACCAGTTTGTTAGCAGAGAGCCCAAACGAAATTGGAAGTCCAGCTTCTTTTTTAATTCGCATGCGCAGTTCCTGCGCCATCTTGTAGGATGATCCTTGAAATCTGTCCATACCGGATAAATCTGCGTAAAATTCATCAATACTTGCTTTCTCAAAAATGGGAACAGCCTCCCGAATAATCTCAGTAACCTCCTTTGAATGCTTGGAGTAAACACCTCCTTCGCCGCGAATCACGGTAGCTTCCGGACAAAGATTTCTGGCCATTTTCATTGGCATTCCTGAATGTACGCCAAAGGCTCGTGTTTCATAACTGCAAGCCGCAACCACACCACGGTCTCCGATTCCACCTACCAGAATCGGTTTTCCTTCCAGACGACTATCAATCTTCCGCTCAACGGAAACAAAAAATGTGTCAAGATCCATATGTAGGATAGTTCGCTCCATATCAATTTGGAATTTTTACTTGTTAATGGATTATTTCCAAAATTATGGATTTAATCCTGAAATAACAATGGAAATATTCCAAAAAATTTATATATTTGGGAAGATTTATAGTTAATCACATGTTTATCAGACATATGCCCATCGAAGAGGAAAGCAGACGTTTCAAACAAATAAGGGAAGAATTAAATCTGACGCAAGCCGCTTTTGCAGAGCAGCTTGGGATAAATGTTACGACGGCCGATATCGAAAGAGGCCGGACAAGAATACCGGGTCAGGTTGTAAAAGAGCTTTTAAAACTTCATCATATCAACCCGCTTTGGCTGTTTGGCGAAAGTCCGCAGAAATACCTGCGTATCGGCGAACCTGTCATGAGCCCGAAAATTATTACAGTTGATAATAGCGGGAAGGAAAATATTATTTTGGTTAGTGCCAAGGCAGCTGCCGGTTATCCGCATAACATTGGTGATGCGAACTGGTTTGAAAGTTTACCGGCTTTCAGTATCCCGTTACCGGAATTTCGGAATGCTTCATTCAGAGGTTTTCAGGTTGATGGGGATAGTATGACGCCGGTTTTACAATCGGATGAATGGATTGTTGGGAAAGCGGTGGAGGGTTGGGATACGATCAAAAACAATCGGATGTATGTCGTGGTCACTGCTGAAAGTATTCTTGTTAAAAAGATTCAGAAGGATGATAAATCTACAATCTTAAATCTGATTTCTATCAATCCAGAATACAATCCGATTCTCGTGGACAGAAGTGAAGTTCGCGAAATTTGGCAGGTCCATAGCAAGTTGACCTTTGATATGGATACCAATTCCAATACCGTCAGTTTGTTTAATCTTCACCAGGAAATGAAGGAACTGAAAGAAGAAGTGAGGAGACTTGTGAAGTAATATTTAAAAACTTTCTATAAAGAGTCAGGGCCGGAGAGAATTATCTCATGGCCCTGTATTTGTAATTATGCTTTGAATTCAGAACAATCTTTAAACTTCTTCTGCCATCAATTGTTTTTCATACAATTCTTTATAAGCACCATTTTTCGCCATCAGTTCTGTATGCGTACCTTGTTCAACGATTTTACCTTCATCGAGAACCACAATTTTATCAGCCAGTTTCGCAGAAGACACCCGGTGAGAAATAATAATGGAAGTGCGCTCATCCATGATCCGTTTCAGGTTTGTGAGAATGATGTTCTCCGTGTTCGTATCAACGGCAGAAAGGCAATCGTCCAGAATTAGAATTTTTGGATCTCGGGCGATTGCGCGGGCAATGGAAAGTCTCTGTTTTTGACCGCCGGATAAAGTGATTCCTCTTTCTCCCAGTCGCGTATTAAAACCTTCCGGGAAATCCTGAATATTACGAAGCAGGTCTGCATCTTTCACTGCAAGCTCAATTCGTTCCTGAGACATATCAATACTCCCAAAACGAACATTATTCGCGATCGAATCAGAAAACAAGAATACATCCTGCGGCACATAACCTAACTGGCGGCGATATTCATGAACGTTGTAATCTTTCAGCGGAATTCCGTCAACCAAAATTTCACCTTCTGTCGGATCATAGAGGCGGCAAAGCAAATGCGCCAGCGTACTTTTTCCCGAACCTGTCGTCCCTAAAATTGCTACACTTTCTCCATGATTAATTTCCAGGTTAAAGTTGTGAATCGCCTGAATTCCCGAGTCAGGATAAATGAAGCCAACGTTCTTAAAGGTAATGATACCGTCAAGTTGCTTCTCAATTTTTTTATCAGAAACGAGCGTATTTTTCACTTCCAGAAATTCGTTAATCCGATTTTGTGAGGAAGCTGCGCGCTGAATCTGACTTGTAGTCCAGCCGAGAGCCATAACGGGCCAGGTCAGCATATTGACATACAGAATGAACTCAGTGATGTTCCCCGGCGTCAGGTTTCCATTTATTATTTCCTTACCTCCCACGAAAATGACCAGAATATTACTAATTCCGATCAGCAAAACGATTACCGGATAAAAGAAAGCGTCTACCTTGGCAAGGCGAAGCGATTTATTTTTAAAATCCTCTGCCTCAGTTTTAAAATTTGTAAAAGAATGTTTTTCCTGAACAAAAGATTTAATCACGCGAATACCCGAAAATGCCTCCTGAACATAAGTTGAAAGTGCCGAAAGCTGTTTCTGGATTTCCTGTGACCGTTTCATCATGATACTGTTCACGATGTAAATACTGACCGAAAGAAGCGGTAGCGGCAAAAGGACATATAACGTGAGTTTTGCATTAACTGTCACCATGTAAGAAATAACCAGAATGAAAAGCACGATCAGGTTGATTCCATACATCAAAGCTGGTCCGACATACATACGGACGTTACTGACATCCTCGGAAATCCGGGCCATTAAATCTCCCGTGTTGTGCGTTCTGAAAAAGCTTGTTGGTAAAGTCTGGTAGTGATTATAAACATCATTTTTTAGCTCATACTCAATATGGCGGGACATCACAATGATGGTCTGTCTGACCAGAAAAAGGAAAATTCCTTTCAGGAGTGCCATCGCCAGAATCATCAAACCGTAAAGCAAAATGGTAAAGGCAAAAGTGTCGTAAAGCTCGGATTGTAAGGTAGAACCGTCAAACAGATAATAGACGTCAAGGGTTTCGCCTACTAAATCGAGGGCATAACGAACCAGCTGCGCCGGAATAATTCCAAAAAGATTAGAAATTATTGTAAAAATTGTTCCTAAAATAAGATACCATTTATACTTCAAGAGGTACTTATTGAGGTACTTAAGTGCTTTCACGTGTTGCTCTGTTTGATTTGGTCTTTACGTTAATCCTCAGTGTTTTATTTGGCTGTTACCCATTTCACACTAAATCGGTTGTCTGCAAAGAAGAAATTACTTTAACTAAATATTTTTCGGAGCTCGTCGTTGACCTGACTTTTACCCGATTTATGTGTGTTTAAATACCAACAGCCAAACGTTTTAAAACGTTGCAAAATTAAAAAGCCTGAGTTTGATTTTTCTATTTCTAAACAAAATAGTCTATTTTTGCGGTCAATTTTAAATATAAACGCGGGGTATTGTAAAAATAAAAACCTTGCTTAACACGCAGATACGTTCTTTGATTTACTGTACCTTTTATCCAATTAGTGTTCCGGCTTATGCTGAATAGAAGATTATTACGAACAAAAGCTGTTCAAGCTCTTTATGCGCGCAAATTAACTGCTGATGCCAACAGATTACTCGCCCTGGATCAGATTGAAGAAGCTTTTGCCCCTGATTTAAATTCCATGGAATTTCAGGATAAGCAAAAATTGACAAACAATAAACATTCAGCGGGAGCGGCGTTAGACGAACTTATCAAAAACGGCGAACTTAAAGAAAACGAAGCATTTAATTCGGATGTAGTAAGAGTTGCCAACAGCGCTTACAAAGCATATAAAAGCCAAACGTTGACGGACGGAGAGAAGATGGTCCGCCGGGTTTTAAATGAAACGGAATCAATTTACGTTGATTTTATCCGGGTTTTGTCCATGTTACTTGAACTTGCCTATCAGGCAAAACTGGATCGTGAACGAAAATATGATGATCCGGAAGCACCTTTTTCTAAAAACGGAGGACTGAATACAAACCGTGTGATTTTGGTTCTTCAGGAAGATAAAACTTTGGAGGAAGAAATAATCAGAAATGGCATCAATTGGAGTAACGACATGAACATGATACGTAAAACCTATCGTGAAGCATTACGCAAGGATGCGACGTATGAAGAATATTGCAATAAAACGGAACATACGCCGGAAGAAGATCAGCTGCTTGTTCAATATATTCTACGCCAGGTAATTCTGAAACACGAAGTTCCCTTGGAATTTCTTGAACAACGTGATCTTTATTGGGTTGACCATAGCGAGCTGATTCGTGGTTTGGCGATCAAAACGCTTAAATCAGCGGATAGTGCGGAGACTTTCGTTTTGTCACCTTTGACAAAAGACTGGGAAGAAGATCGTTTCTTTGTTGAAGAATTGTTCAAACTTGTGATTGAGGAAGGTGATCAGTATGACGGCTATCTCGACGAGCAGCTGAAAAACTGGGAGCTTGACCGTATCGCATTAGTGGACATGATCATTTTGAAAACTGCATTGGCAGAGTTGATCCATTTTCCAGGTATTCCGGTGAAAGTAACAATCAACGAATTTATTGAAATTGCAAAAAGGTACAGCACGCCCAAAAGCGGCAAATTTATTAACGGTGTACTTGACGTACTATCTGTAAAATTGGCTGCACAGGGAATAATCAGAAAGAGTGGACGCGGGTTGATCGATAATAAATAGGCATAGAATTTTTAGGTTGAAGGATAGAGGGGTAACCCGAAAATTTGTTTATTGTAAAAAATTTGACAGCTAACCACCAACAATAGCGGATTAACCGCTAAAACTATAAAGCCATGAGTAAATCCAGCCGTAGTTTAATAGCATTTTTGACAGGGTGCGTAACAGGAGCAGCATTGGGTATCCTGTACGCTCCGGATAAAGGTAATGTTCTTCGCACACAGCTTACTTACCGTTTGTCTAAATACCGTGAAAAATTGCAAGCCGTAATCGAAGATCTGATTGACGGAAAGAACCAGCCTGACAGCTACGCGAGAGCTGAGGGTGAACGTGTAGTAAATGATGCACGTGAAAAAGCAGAGAAACTTCTCGAAGATGTTGATCGTCTGATGGCACAAATTAAAGGTCAGACAAACTGATTTTGACTTAACGTATGAAAAAACTTCTTGCATTCGCATTTCTTTCGGGAGTTGCATTAATGCTTATAAATTGTTCAGGATCTGAAAAGAAAAGTGAAGCGAAAACGGGAGATATTAAACTTCCCGTTTTTGCTTTGACAGACAGTTCGTCTTACGATTTTGGTACGATTCAGGAAGGAGAGGTTGTTGAGCATACATTTAACTTTAAAAATGATGGCCCATATCCGCTGATTCTGAATAACATCACTTCGTCATGCGGATGTACAACGCCGGAATGGCCGCGTGAGCCGATTGCCCCCAATGCAGCTTCAAGTATCAAAGTTCGCTTTAACAGCAAGGGGAAATCGGGGCCACAGGTAAAAACGGTAACAGTTTATGCAAACACAGAGCCTGCTTATTCGGAATTGCGTTTGAGAGGAATTGTTAATGCAGCGCCAAAGGCAGAACCAGCGAAGTGAAAATCTTCAAAGTATCCGGCGGCAATCAGATCTCATTTAATTTTCTAATAACCCTAATTCAATAATGACATTTTCAATTTTATTACAAGCAGCAGGTGGCTCACAGGCCATGATTTATCAGGTCGTAATGTGGGTTGGTATTATAGGGGTATTTTATTTCTTCATGATCCGTCCGCAGCAAAAGAAACAAAAAGATCTTAAAAACCTTTTGAATGCAATTAAAAAGGGTGATCAGGTTGTGACAATTGGTGGAATCCATGCAAGGGTTTATAACGTAGAAGAAACTTTGATCACGCTTGAACTTGATAAAGGCGTAAAGTTAACTGTGGACAAGGCGGCAATTGCCCGTACGATAGCAGAATAATAAATAACATAAGATCGTTATCTATTTGGAAGAATAGTTTACGGTGGTGTCAGGGGTGGCCTAAATATTTAATATTCAGGTTTATACATCAAGCCTGACACCGCTTTTTTTGTTTAAGTACCAACTGTATTTTTAAATATACAATTACAATTACCAGCTGTGAGTAACATTCCATCAGGTCGGAATAAGATAAAAACTTTTTTAGGGTGTCTTCTGGCAGCTACATTTTTCTGGTTGATGAATGTGCTGAACAAGGATGATTATTCCATCAGGCTCAGCTATCCGTTAACAGTAGAGTATGACGCGGCCGCATTCATTCCATTGCAGCCTTTACCAAAAAGAATTTCAGTTAATGTAACAGGTGATGGCTGGAATTTGCTTAGGAAATCCTGGTTGAATTTCAACGCTGCGCCGGTAGTTTACAAAGTTTTGAATCCGACCAAAGCGAGTTTTATTAACTCTACTTCGCTGACAGACCAGATCACTGAGCGTTTTCCGGATGTGAAAGTTAATTATGTAGTTTCCGATACGTTCGAGCTGAGTTTTGAACGGAAAATCAGAAAGATCATTCCGATCAGAATCGACAGTGCCGGAATTGATATGCGCGAGGGTTATGTGATTTCCAGTATCATCAACGTTTCGCCTTCCCTTATTTCCGTTGATGGACCGGTTTCGCTGATCAGAGATTATCCGGATACTATCAAGATCGCCATTCCGACAAGAAAAATACAAAATAATATTGACGAAAGTTTACCCATACCATTGCCAAACACACCCTTGATTGAAGTCAGCCACCGGGATGTGTACGTGAGTTTTGAAGTCGCGCAAATGCTTAATAATGATTAATTGTTAATGATTAAGGGTTAATGTTTGGCGTTTAAATTTCTTGTACAGAAATGTAGATTGATAATCACCGTTATAATCTGATTATTATCCTAATCCTCATTAACAATTAACCCTTAACAATTAACCATTAAAAATTAACCCTTAATCATTAACCATTAAAATGAGAGTTGGCGTTACAGGCGGTATTGGTTCAGGCAAAAGTATTGTTTGCAAATTGTTTGCTTGTCTGGATATACCGGTTTATGACGCTGATACCCGCGCGAAATGGCTTACCAATCATGATACGGAAATTCGTGAAGCAGTGATCCAATTGCTTGGCAGTGAATCTTACACTGAAAATGGAGAATACAATCGTCCCTTTGTTTCTTCACAAGTTTTCAAAAATCCCGATCTTCTAAAAAAACTCAATGAAATAATTCATCCGGCAGTTGGCAGAGATACTGACGAATGGATGAAAATGCATGCAGACGCGCCTTATGTCATTAAGGAAGCGGCAATTATGAACAAGGCTGGAAATAATAACAATCTTGACTTTGTGATTGTGGTGAAAGCATCTGTTGAGCTTCGCCTGAAACGGATTAAAAATCGTGATAGAAGCCGCTCGGAGGAAGAGATTCTTGCCATTATTGAAAGGCAGGTTTCAGACGAAGAACGTGATGCAATTGCAGATTTTACAATCGATAACAATGAAAACGCTGCGCTGATCCCTCAGGTATTAAAGTTGCATCAATTGTTTTTAGAGAAAACTGCGAAATAGCTTAGAAGTCGACGTCCAGTCCCAGTGCTTGTTTCAACTGCAATAGGTAAGGATTTTTCTCTGCCAGATAGTTGAATTTTTCAGCAGGCGTATAGGGTAAACGCTGGACTTCATGTGGCGCGACGCGCGGATTAATTTCTAATCTCGGTGCATTGAAACGGCTTTTCAAAAATCCTAACAATTCATAACGCATTCCCTGGATGGCATCCATTTGCGGATCATTGTCCAGCGCAATCTGAATGGTAAAATCAACCAGTTCAATGGCCCGGTTTAGTGCTATTCCTTCTGTTGTTGAATCTTTTGTCTTTCTTCTGTTTTCAGCAAATTCATGCCAAACCTGCTGCAAGTTTTCTAGCGTTAAATCAAGTATGGCTGCCTTTTGGATTTCCGGTGCAGGCTCATTTTTGACAGTAACCTGTTCCGTTGCATTTCCGTTCTTTTGATCGGGAGTGGGTGGGACCAGCTGAGTTGTACTTCTCAGTTTTGAAGCAGGCCTTGCCGTAACCGGTGCAATTTGCGGAGCAATATTCGGCGCAAATTGGCTGGCTGGCTCCTTTACAGCATTCTCCTGAACCGGTACTTTTGGCTCATTTATTACTGGCTCTGGTTGAGGCTCAACTTTTTTTTTTGCCGTTTCATCAACGGCTGTAAGAGAATTAAGTTGAAGAATATTGGGCAGATTTGCGAGTTTCATGAGGCATAACTCCACATGCAAGCGCTGGTTTTTTGCCGCTTTATAATTGATATCACATTGACTGGCAACGCTTAACGCAGAAAGTAAAAAGCTCATATCTGCATTTCTCGACTGATCGACATATTTTTTTTCTGCCGATTCGGAAACCTGCAAGAGGGAAACCGTGGCTGCATCTTTACAAACCAGAAGATTCCGGAAATGTTCGAGCAAGCCGACGACAAATAAATGTCCGTCAAATCCTTTCCTTAAAATTTCGTCAAATAATACCAGAGAACGCGCCACGCTGGCGGCGGTTAAAGCATCCGTAATTTTGAAATAATAATCATAATCCAGAATATGCAGATTCTCTAAAACAGCTGCATAGGTCAGATGATTATCCGTAGAAAACGTAACATTTAAATCAAACATCGAAAGCGCGTCCCGCAAGCCTCCATCAGCTTTCTGACCGATCAGTTCGAGTGCTTCTTTTTCCGTTTCGATCCCTTCTTTTTTTGCGATATCAGCGAGGTGATATGCAATGTCTTTTGGCTGGATACGGTTGAAATCAAAAATCTGGCAACGGGATAAAATTGTTGGGAGGATTTTATGTTTTTCAGTTGTTGCCAAAATGAAAATGGCATATCCAGGCGGTTCTTCGAGTGTTTTCAAAAAGGCATTAAAGGCAGCCTGAGAAAGCATGTGAACCTCATCAATAATATAGATTTTATATTTCCCGGTCTGAGGCGGATAACGAACCTGGTCGATCAGGTTACGGATATCTTCGACAGAGTTATTAGAAGCAGCATCCAGTTCGTGGACGTTGAAAGAGGCATTATTCTGGAAACTGGCACAGGATTCACATTCGCCGCAGGCTTCTACGTCGTCGCCAAGATTCTGACAATTGATTGTTTTTGCAAGAATACGGGCACAGGTAGTCTTCCCAACACCCCGCGGGCCGCAAAACAGAAAAGCCTGCGCCAGGTGATTGGTACGAATTGCGTTTTTAAGCGTAGTAGTAATATGTGATTGGCCAACTACCGAGTCGAATGTGACCGGGCGATACTTTCTGGCCGAAACAACGAAATGATCCATGTGTGCAAGTTAGCTCCGTGAGCCGGAATTTCAAATTACTTTTTCTCGATCAACGGGTAAACACGGACATAATCAACCTCCAATTTTTGCGGGAAAATGCTGTCATCCACGCCTTTCTGTCCTCCCCAATCACCGCCGACTGCCATATTTAAAATTAGATGAAAAGATTTATCGAAGGGCCATTGTTCCCAGGAATAGCCGGATTCTTTGTTGAACCTGAAATATTCTTTGCCGTCAATACCGACTGACACATAGGCGGGTGTCCATTCGCAAGTGTAGATATGAAAAGCGGTTGAAGCGTCCGTTAGTAAGGTATCGCCGCCTTTGTTTGTTTTCAGGACGTGATTAAATGCTTTCGTGTGTATATTTCCATGAATATGATTCTGGTCAAAACCGACATGCTCCATAATATCAATTTCGCCATTATCCGGCCAGCCTTTATTGCCGTAGTTTTTTTCAGAATTGAGCATCCAAATTGCAGGCCAGGTACCGCGTCCTTGCGGAAGTTTGGCACGGATTTCAAATTTCCCGTAGAGAAAATCTCCTTTTCCTTTCGTGACTAATCTTGCTGAACTATAATTCTGCTTTCCCGATGGTTCTTTTCTGGCCTCGATAATTAAGTTACCATTTTCAACACGTGCATTTTCTGGTTTGTCAGTATAGTTTTCCAGTTCATGATTTCCCCAGCCGTCCCCGCCAAAATCATAACTCCAGTTTTTCGCATCAGGTTTTCCTGAATAATTAAATTCATCCTGCCAGATTGGTGTTGTTGCAAATTCGTATTTCGCCTGGGAAGTTTGTGAGGGCAGAGTTTGGGATTGAGAACAATCAGCAAGACCTATTAGGCAAACTGAGAGAAAACTTAGTTTTAGGAAAAGGATTTTTTGCATAGTTAGGCTTTGTTTTCAGGACGTTTGTTTATCAGCTTCGATAAATCCATTCTCTTCAGAACCGCGTTGACATCATCCAGTTTCTTTTAAACAATCTGTTCTCCGGTAAGTTTCTGTGTAGGTTCGCTTTTCTTAGCTTCCGTATCAGTCCTGATTTGCACTGGGCCTTTTTGGTAATTTTGAAAGATCTATACCTTTTAACATTTCATTCATTCCTTTTAATTTTTTATTAACGATTTGCTCACCGGTTAATTTGACCGGAATATTTCTTTTAATTTTTGCCATGCTTAACAGATTAAATAAAACATTGAAATGAGAATCAGAATAAATAGCTCCTGTGGAGCTTCCTGTTTATAGCAACATAGTTTAAGATTTATTTTTCTTGCTCCATAGGAGCCGCCTAAGATTTCCAGGAAACTCTTAAGGAGTTAGGGAGTTGCTGGAAATTAATATTTTTCTATAATCAGGATGCTCCGAAGGAGCGCGTTGAGGTCGTAAAACAAAATCTTCATAAGCAAATTTACCGATTTATTCAATTGCGATAAATTTAACAATGTATTCATCGCCGATAGCGGGGTTTCTATTCAGGAAAGCCCACATTCAATCATGCTCTCATTCACCAATTCAATCATTATTTTTCAAGCGTGCGTGTATATTTCCCAAATTTAACGTTTATATATCAATTATTGATACCCTCTTCCTCAGCGTGTTTGTGCCGGACTGGCCAATTCTTATTATTTTTGCACGCCCCATAATAAAGATCGAATGAAGCAATTAAAACTAACCACAGAACTCAACGTTACACCCTCGGATTGGAAAATAAATCATCATACAAAGATATTGACTATCGGCTCCTGTTTTGCCGATGTTCTTGGCAATCAGCTGGCTGAGAATAAATTCCAGGTGCTTAATAACCCTTTCGGAACCGTTTTTAACCCATTGTCTATTTCAAAACTGCTCGACTTATCACTGGACGGAAAACCGCCGCATCCGGCACTTTACCACCAGAACGCAGATAAGATCTGGCTTCATCACGACTTCCATTCTTCCTTATGGTCAGACAACCGGATCGATCTTGAAGGAAAACTCAAAGAAAAACAGCAGGTAGTAAATCAATTTCTGAGAGATGCAGATGTACTCGTTATTACGCTTGGAACCGCCTTCGCTCACCGCCACCGGGCAACTAATCTGCTGGTCGGGAATTGTCATAAAGTTCCTTCTGATCAATTTTTGAAAGAACTATTGCATCTTGATCAGATCAATATCGGTTTGGAACATTTGATTTTTAAACTGCAATCAATAAAACGGGATCTTCGGATTATTTTTACTGTTAGTCCGGTGCGGCATACAAAAGATACGCTGACACTAAACCAGGTGAGTAAATCAACTTTGCGATTGGTCTGTCACCGTCTATCTGAAAAATTCCGTCAGGTTGAATATTTCCCGTCTTACGAAATTATGGTGGATGAGCTGCGGGATTATCGCTACTACAAACCCGATCTTATTCATCCAAACAGCGTAGCAGAAGAATATATCTTTACTACTTTTGCAAACGCTTTTATGGACAAGCCTGCTTTGGATTTTATTAAAGACTGGGATAGTGTTCAAAAAATGATGAATCATTTTTCTCATTATGGCTTCACGGCAAGTCAGCTTGCTTTGCTGCAAACACTTCAAAAGAGACTCAGCGAGTTATCGAAGTATGTGGATTTATCAGATGAATTGGCAGAAATAAACCGAAGAATCGATGGATTTCCGGTCATTTGATAAACTCATTGGCTAGAAATCTTGTTGTCTTTAATTAGGAATAATAAATAGAATCAGACGATTTCGGAGCGATCTGAAGTCATATCCAGTAAGTCTCGAAATTCTCGGGCGAAATAGCAACAATGGGCGAATTTACAATAAATAAAGAAAAAGTATTACAGGCTTTGAGCACAGTTCAGGAGCCGGATCTTAAACAGGATCTGGTAACGCTGAACATGATTCAGGATATTGAAATTGGTGTAAATCAGGTGAAGTTTACAGTTGTCTTAACGACACCCGCCTGCCCGTTAAAGGAGTTGATTCGCCGGATGTGCGTTGAAGCGATCCATACGCATCTGAGTCCTGATGTAGAAGTGATTGTTAACCTGACTGCAAATGTGACAAGTATAAGACCGCTCGGAGCTGCGTTAATTCCCGGCGTGAAAAATGTGATTGCTATTTCCTCGGGAAAAGGTGGGGTAGGGAAATCAACGGTTACTGCTAATCTTGCGATGGCTTTGCATCGTTCGGGAGCGTCTGTTGGGATTATTGACGCAGATATTTCCGGTCCGTCCATTCCTTTAATGTTCGGCGCAGAAAATATGCAGCCAACGATTACGCCGAAAAATGGTAAAAACTATATCAATCCGATTCGTCAGTATGGAATTAAAATGATTTCCATCGGATTTTTGACACCGCCGGATAGTGCAGTAGTTTGGCGCGGACCAATGGCAAGCCAGGCGCTAAAACAATTTTTTGGAGATACAGATTGGGGTGATCTTGATTATTTGCTGATTGACCTTCCTCCGGGAACGAGTGATATTCACCTGACTTTGGTTCAAACCGTTCCGGTAACTGGCGCGATCATCGTTACGACACCGCAAAAAGTGGCGTTAGCTGATGCTGTTAAAGGAATGTCGATGTTCAGGCAGCCACAGATCAATGTTCCAATTCTGGGTGTGATAGAAAATATGGCATGGTTTACACCGGAAGAACTTCCTGAAAGTAAATATCATATTTTTGGACAAGGTGGCGGACAATCCTTAGCTGACAAATTTGATGTACCTTTGTTAGGACAAATACCTTTGGTACAAGGCATTCGTGAAGCAGGAGATGAAGGTCGCCCGGCGGTTATGAATGTAAATCCGATTGTAAATGAGGCATTTCGCACAGCCGCAGAAGGATTGGCGCAACAGGTTGCTATCCGTAATGCAACAAAAGAGAAGACACAAATGGTAGAGATCCAGGCATAATCAGCCGCGTTGGATTTGACTTTATCAATAAATTCTTGCATATTACCGAATAGACTTTTTAAATAATGGATTCAAGAGAAAAAACATTAGAATTAATTGAACAGGCGCTGGAAACTGTCCGTCCGTATTTGCATGCAGACGGCGGTGATGTGAAGTTGGTAGAATTAACAGACGATCTTACGGTAAGACTTGAATTAATGGGCTCATGCCAAAGCTGCCCGATGAGTGCAATGACTTTCCGTGCCGGTCTTGAAGAATCGATCCGTAAGGCTGTTCCGCATATCAACCGCGTTGTTGCATCTAACGTGCCGTCATTGGCCTAATCGGCGATTATTTGCCCGAAAATGATATTCAATTTGGCTGGAAACAGCCAAATTGAAATAAATATTTCCTATGCACCATTGGTTGCAATTGATTCATTTTAAATACTCCCTATATTGCAGGTACGTTTTAAAATGCATTAATCAGCGATAATATGCGCATAGGAGTTTTTTTTGGAGGTCCCTCCCGTGAAAGGGAAATTTCGTTTGCAGGTGGGAAAACCGCTTTTGAGTATCTGGATAAATCACTTTTCGAGCCGGTACCTATTTTCGTCGACAGCTTCGGTCGATTTATAAAACTTGAACATTCTTTGATGTATTCGAAGGAAATCAGAGATTTTTATCCTTCAAAAAATAATCACACTGATGACTTCAGTACTTATATAGAGTCTTTTCCACATTTGGCAAAGGAGCCGGTTTCATCAGAGATCGGTTTACTTTTATCGCCAGACCAGTTCAAAGATCATTTTGAGTTTGCATTTCTTGCCATGCATGGTCCGGATTGTGAGGATGGTGCGATCCAGGGTTTGCTGGAATGGTTTAAAATTCCTTACAGTGGTCCGGGATTAATGGGTTCTGCTGTTGGTATTGATAAAATTCTGCAAAATGATATGATCGCGCTGGTCAATAATCAGCAGAAAAAAAGTTGGACACTTCGTTATGAACAATGGATTCCACGCGAATATTCCATACTATTTACAGTTCTGAAAAAACACCTTGGCCTTCCGTTGGTTATCAAAGCACCGCATCAGGGCTCTTCCATCGGCGTTGCGATTGTAAAAGAAGATTCTCTGGAGGCATTCGTGTCGGCGGTTAACCAGTGTTTTTTTCAGGTTGAGCTAGAAAGCAAAACGTGGAAAGCACTTGATGCTGCCGGAAAACATGCGTATGTTCAGCGCATAGCCAACCTGGACGAAGGGATCGGATTTCCACTGGTTGTTAATGCGGATAAAACTGTTTACCATCCGGCCGCCCTTTTAGAGTTACTTAACAATATGTTTGTCGTTCAGGATGATGTTATTGTTTTGAGCAGTGCAAATGCAGAAGATCAGGTTTTGCTCGAAGAGTTTATCGGAGGACAGGAATTTTCATGTGGCTGCATACAATTTGATAATGGCAAGCCGCTTGCATTGCCGCCGAGTGAGGTGATTAAAATGGTTGACGTTTTCGATTTTAATGCAAAATATAAACCGGGAGCTAGCCGTAAAAGAATTCCGGTCGATGCTTCTCTTGAAAAAAATCAGGAAATTCAGAAAGTTATAGCGGAGGTATTCCAGCAACTTGGCATCACCGTTTGCGTGCGTATTGACGGATTTTTGACGCCTGGCGGAACCATCGTCCTGCACGATCCGAACACAATTCCGGGTATGTCGCCAACTTCATTTATTTTTAAACAAATGGCTGAAATCGGTTTGAGTGTAACACAGGCTCTAACCTATTTTATCCGTCAATCCATTCGTGAGAGAATTCGTTTAGGAAAAGATACATGGACTCTGCGGCATTTGCTCGAAGGGCTCGATGCGAAAATTACCACAGCTAAAAATGTTGTGAAACCGGTCAAAGGAATATTATTTGATGCTTCCGACGAACATTATGCATTGGCCAGACAAACTTATGGTCGCCTGAACGCGGAGGGTATTTACAAGCCGGTTCCCGTTTTGCATGGCACCGACGGTAAGTATTATCAGTTGCCTAACCCGTTTATGTTCAAGGAATATATCGTCGATGTTGAAGGATTGATCACACAGGGCAGACATCCTTTATTGACTGAAACCGCAGAAAAAGCGAAGTCGATAACTGATTTTTTTGCTGGTGAAATTGATGCCGAAATACGTGTTTTTAATGACATAGAATCCATAGAATTAATTGAGGATTGGACGGTTATTAAAATCGATTAAGAATATTTTTCACATTTTTAAGGACAAAAAAGAGCTTGACACAAGCTCTTTTTTAGTAAATTTCAATTTCTACACATTTCCTATGCTTTAAAGAAGCTTATATTTAGGATTTGTGAATTTCATATTGAATTTTTTGACCCAGATAATTTGACAGACCAATGGCAAATGGCGCAGAGAAAGTAAGATTAAGCCTACAAAAAGAAAACAAAGGTTGGAAAAAATGGGGCCCATATCTGTCTGAGCGTCAGTGGGGTACTGTGCGTGAGGATTATAGCGGAAATGGTGATGCCTGGAATTATATAACCCACGAGATGGCTTTATCCAAAACATATCGCTGGGGAGAAGATGGAATTGGGGGCTTTTCCGATAACAAACAGCACATCTGTCTCTCCTTCGCATTCTGGAACCATAACGATAAATTTCTAAAAGAGCGGATTTTCGGATTAACAAACCGCGAGTCTAACCATGGCGAGGATGTGAAGGAAATGTACTACTATCTAGATAGTACGCCGACGCATTCGTATACCAAAATGCTCTACAAATATCCTCAGCAGCAATTTCCTTATGACAAACTTCGTCAGGAAAATGGCAAAAGAGGTAAAGAGGATCCGGAGTATGAAATTATGGACACGGGTGTGTTCGATAACAATGAATACTTCGACATTTTCATAGAGCACGCTAAGGCGGATGAGGAAGACATCATGATGAAAGTCACGATCCATAACCGCGGTCCGAAAGATGCACCGATCACCGTGCTGCCAACGATTATGTTCAGGAATACCTGGTCGTGGGGATATGAAGCGTTCAACTACAAACCGATGATGAACGGAATTTCAAACCGTCTGATTGAGGTTACGCATCGTAAACATGGAAAATATAATCTTTATCTGGACGGTGCAGATGAGCTCCTTTTCTGTGAGAACGAATCGAATCTGAAAAAGCTCTATGGAACAGCCAATAATACGGCCTATCCAAAAGACGGAATCAATGATTATATCGTCAGCGGAGGAAAATCTACGACTGTAAATCCGAATAATATTGGCACAAAGGCGTCCGGGAAATTTACAAGAACCATCAAAGCTGGTGAGAGTATCACGCTTCGGATGCGTTATGTAAATCACTCCATTTCCGAGCCTTTTGGTGGATTTGAAGACCTTTTCAGCAAAAGAATCCGTGAGGCAGATGATTTTTATGATGATATACAGAAAGATGTAGCCGATGCAGATCTGCGTTCCATTCAGCGTCAGGCCTATGCCGGGATGTTATGGAGTAAGCAGTTTTACTACTACAATGTGTATGAGTGGCTGAAAGGTGATCCTGCGCAACCGGAACCAAATCAGGGACGAAAGTGGGGACGAAATTCCGGTTGGAAACATTTGTATTCAGCAAACATTATCTCAATGCCGGATAAGTGGGAATATCCCTGGTTTGCTGCCTGGGACCTTGCTTTTCACTGCGTGCCACTTGCCCGGGTTGATGCCGATTTTGCCAAACGGCAACTTGAAATATTACTTCGAGAATATTACATGCACCCGAACGGCCAGATTCCGGCTTATGAATGGAACTTCTCAGACGTAAATCCACCGGTTCATGGCTGGGCAACCTGGAAAGTCTATGAGATTGACCGTGAACAAAATAACGGTGTCGGTGATATTGAATTCCTTGAAAAAATATTCCACAAACTTCTTCTGAACTTTACCTGGTGGGTAAATCAAAAGGATGATACCGGAAATAATATTTTCAGCGGAGGTTTCCTTGGACTTGATAATATTGGTGTATTTGACCGGTCAACACCGATGCCTTTTGGTGGGAAATTGCAGCAGGCTGATGCAACTGGCTGGATGGCGATGTATACGTTGAATATGCTCCGAATTTCAGTTGAAATCGCCTTGGCTCATCCCGTTTACCAGGATATGGCCTCGAAGTTTTTCGAACACTTTCTGCATATTGCCGGTGCGATGGAGTCTATTGGTGGTAAAAATTCGTCGATCAGTTTGTGGGATGAAGAGGATCAGTTTTATTACGACGTAATCCATATCCCGAACGGACAAAGCATATTGCTGAAAGTTCGCTCAATTGTAGGATTGATACCGCTTTTTGCAGTGGAAATTCTTGACCCGCAGAACCTTGACAAAATGCCGGTTTTCAAACGCCGCGTTGAGTGGGTTTTAGCCAACAGACCTGATCTTGCCCGTTTGATATCGCGTTGGTTTGAATCAGGAAAAGGAGAAAATAGATTGCTTTCGATCCTGCGTGGTCACCGGATGAAGATGATCATGAAACGAATGCTGGACGAAAATGAATTTTTGTCAGATTTCGGTGTTCGTGCGCTTTCTAAATATCATAAAGAAAATCCTTATAAATTTTATATCAACGGTGAAGTTTTGCAGGTAGATTATACGCCGGCAGAAGCTTTGACCGATATCATGGGCGGAAATTCCAACTGGCGTGGCCCGATCTGGTTCCCGTTGAATTATCTGATCTTTGATTCACTGATGAAATTTCACGCCTATTATGGTGAGGATTTCCAGATAGAATATCCGACAAATTCCGGAAATCTGGTTACTATTAAAGATGCAGCAATGGCCATTGCCAATCGGTTGATCAATATCTTTAAAAAGGACGCGGACGGAAGACGGGCATTCAACGGCAACGATGAAAAAAGTCAGACAGATCCACATTTCAGTGATCATATTTTATTTTATGAATATTTCCACGGAGACAACGGGAGAGGCTGTGGCGCCAATCATCAGACAGGTTGGACAGGTCTTGTAGCTGAGCTTATTTTGAAAACTTCGCAGGAAAAAATGAAGGAATTAGCAAAAGAAGAAGTGCCGCTAAGTAAGTAATTCCGGCATATTTTTACTTTTATGAGATAATACTCAACCGAGAACGATATTTTTAGTCTTTTTATAATCAAAACCAGTAATATGAGTTTTGATTATAAAAAGACTTATTTTTAAAAAATTAACTGTTTCAGAAAACAATCTTTTAATTAATTATGACCGCACAATTAGATCCTAATGTTTTGGCCAAAGTGAATACGTGGCTTAACGGCGATTACGATATCGACACAAAACAGTCGATTCAGCAATTGATTGACGAAGAGAATGATACTGAACTTACCGACGCATTTTATAAGGATCTTGAATTTGGAACTGGTGGTTTACGTGGATTAATTGGTGTAGGCTCAAACCGGATGAACCGGTATACGGTCGGAACTGCAACGCAGGGTCTGGCAAATTATCTTAACAAAGCTTTTCCAGATCAGGAAATTAAAGTGGCAATTGCCTACGACAGCCGTATAAAATCGGATGAGTTTTCTCAGATCATTGCGGATATATTTTCCGCTAGCGGGATAACAGTATACCTTTTTGAAGCGCTTCGCCCGACACCTGAACTTTCTTTCGCAATTCGTCAACTAGGTTGCCAGAGTGGAGTTGTGGTAACTGCTTCTCATAATCCAAAAGAATATAACGGGTATAAAGCTTACTGGAACGATGGTTCTCAGGTTGTTGCGCCGCATGACTCCAATATAATTGTCGAGGTTAACGCTATCAAATCGATTGACGATATCAAATTTGAAGGTGATCCTTCAAAAATTATCAAAATCGGAGCGGATATCGATGAAAAATATCTTGATCATATTCTTTCACTTTCGATCTCGAAAGATGCGATTGCACGTCAGAAAGATCTTAAAATTGTATATACTCCTTTGCACGGAACAGGCGTAACGCTAGTACCGCCGTTATTGGAGAAAATGGGTTTTGAGTCTGTAACAGTTATTGAAGAACAGGCTGAACCAAATGGTAACGGCCAGTTTCCAACGGTGGTTTACCCAAATCCTGAGGAAAGTGAAGCCATGTCTATGGCGGTAAACAAAGCGAAGGAAATCGATGCTGATCTTGTTTTAGGAACCGATCCTGATGCGGACAGAGTGGGTATCGCTGCGAAAAACCATCATGGGGAAATTCAGCTTTTGAATGGTAATCAGACTGCAAGTGTTTTAATTTATTATTTGCTGAATGCCTGGAAGGATGCTGGAAAATTGACTGGAACTCAGTTTGTCTGCAAGACAATTGTGACGACGGATCTTATCGATAAAATGGCCGCGTCCTACGACGTGAAATGTTATAATACCCTAACCGGTTTCAAATATATCGCTCAGGTAATTCGTGAAAAGGAAGGTATCGAGCAGTTTATTGGTGGTGGTGAGGAAAGTTATGGTTATCTGATCGGAGATGCTGTTCGTGATAAGGATGCAATTGCCTCCTGCGCCATGATCGCTGAGTTAACGGCTTATGCGAAAGACAAAGGTTTGAGCCTTTTTGATATGTTGATTGAAATTTACAAGAAGTTTGGATTCTATTATGAAGGACTTATTTCATTAACGAAAAAAGGTAAAACCGGTGCGGAGGAAATTCAGCAAATGATGGCAGACTTCCGTGCTAACCCGCCAAAAACATTGGCTGGTTCAGACGTTATCCGCATGGATGACTATAAAGCTTTGACCACAACTGATTTCACTACGGGAACTACGACTTCAATTCCTTCCGGGGAAATGGGTATCGAATCGTCAAACGTATTGCAATTCTTTACTGTTGACGGTACCAAATTCACTTGTCGTCCATCAGGAACTGAGCCGAAAATTAAATTCTACGTAGGCGTTCGTGCTGAGCTTGAAGGCAAAGACGAATTTGACAGCGTGTATGCAGGATTGAAAGACAAGGTAAAAGCAATTGGTGAAGAGTTAGGATTGAAATAATTCCTGAATAAGATTGGAATGGGAGCTGTCATTTTTGGCAGCTCTTTTTTATGGCTTATCGTTGATTTTTAAGATGGGTGAAAAAATTTTACGTGACATGAGATTGCAACATACTTCCAACATTATTGGTATCAGGGTGAAGATTCCAAACTCCTCATTTATCTTTGGGAATGAATGCCTCTAACCGCTTAGTTATCCGCGATATAATGTTTCTTAATCGATTTTTCTTCAAGAGGGTATTTTTGACCTTTTTTATTTTTATCTGTGCAGTATCCGTTTCTTTCTCTCAACAAGGCGGTGCAGTTATCCTTACAGGTAAAGTAACAGATGGGAAAACGGGAAGACCGCTTCCATTTGCCAATGTTTTCGTCAATAATTCGACTATCGGAACAAACGCTGACGAAAACGGGAATTATAAACTAACCGGACTTACCATTGGAAATATTGAAATGGCGGTGTCGTTTCTGGGTTATGAAACGATTAAGCAAACTTTAAGATTTGAGCAGCCGGGTATCAAAACCGTGCAATTCAAATTAATTGAAGGTATGCAGCTGACCGGTGTCACGATTTATTCCAAAAAGAATAAAAAGCGTGAAAAACATCTGGCAATCATTACCAGAGAATTGCTTGGAAAAACGCCTTTTGCAAAACAATGCAGAATACTCAATCCGGAAGTTTTGAGGATTTCTCTTGATGATAACCGGCATTTAAGTGCACAAACCACTGCTCCGCTAATCATTGAAAATAATGCATTGGGTTATAAAATTCACCAGGATCTCGACGATTTTGATTATTTCGAAGGACGGGTTTTATATGGCGGAAGCACCCGTTTTGAATTGCTTAAACCCAAAGACGAAGCACAGAAAAAATTGTGGCGTGAAAATCAGAAAATTGCCTACGCCGGTTCGCTGAAACATTTACTTGCCAGTATGGTTGCAGACAGTTTATGGGAGGAAGGATTTAGAGTATACCAGGAAATCCCGGATTCGATGCGCATGTTCAGATCGGTCAGAAGTGTAAACGGCTACAACACGATCGCCAATAATATTCACAACCGGATAGAGCCCATCTTAGGTAATCGATTGATCAAACCGGGAGAATTGATGACGGAACGATTGGTTGTTTCTAAGATGATGCTGGAAGTATTTTATACCAAAAAGAAAGGAAGTTCTCCGTATTCAGATATGCCTTATGCTTACACGCAAATCAAATTTCCTCAAGGATATTGTGTGATCACGCCGCAAGGCTGGGTGGTTATGCCAATGGGTTTCGAAATTGCGGGTTATCTGGGAAATGACCGATATTCAACCTTGCTTCCCGCGGACTGGAAACGAAATTAATGATCAATTGTTAATGATTAATTGTTAATTATCAATGTTGGCTGACTTAAAAGGTTGTTTCGATGTTAATTAACGGGAGTAATTGTCAATTAATCAATAATCATTAACAATTAATCACTAATAATTAACCATTAATAATTAACCATTAATAATTATTCCTTCACCAGTAAAACAAAGGGTAGATAGAGATTCCAGTTGGGTTTGAAATTGTCCTGATTTAAAAAACCTTTGGAATAATTTCCGAGGACGATATCCGTATCGCCATCTCCGTCAAAATCCTCCGCGTCCATACAAATCCAACGTCCGGAATTGCTGATCGGGAGCGCGTGTGGAATAAAATTCGGGAATTTAATCTTATTATTTTGTTCGAAATATAGAAAACTTCCGGATGGATTATGTTGAAAATCTGCAAAGAACGCAATAGTGGCCAGGTCAATATCGCCGTCCTGATCAAAATCTTTGGCAATTACTTTTGTCGCGCCATGAATAGGGTAGAAGTAGGCCTGTTCAAAATTCAACTTACCTCCTTTTAGATCACCTCTGTTAAGAAATATGTATAGTCCATGATATGGTTTTAGAATTCTCGAATAATCGCTGTTGTCGCCTGCGGTGTAAATAATATCCTGTTTTCCATCCTTATTGATGTCGGCTAATTGGAAGCTGCTGGAACCGTAAACAGGCGGAAACCTTAATATATTCTCTGAACTGAATCCACCCTTTTTATCATTTAAAAAAATCCATATCCCTTCGCCTGCATGCGCAAATAAGGCCATAATATCCGGCCAGCCATCTTCGTTAAAATCCCTTGTTATTGCCTGAGTCGCACCTGCAACCTCCCGGATCGGAATTTTCTCAAATGTTTTATCTGATAACTGTTTGACAAGATAAAGTCCGCCTTTGTTGTGTCCAAAGCCACAAACGACATAATCGGCTAATCCGTCTTTGTTAAAATCGGTACTTGTGGTGGAGATTGGGCGAATAAAACCGGAAGAAATGATTTCATCTCCGCCATTGCTATCGGTTTGAAATAAAGCACCGCTCGGAGAATCATAAGCCTTCATCTCACCAATCAGCGTTAAGACCTTATTATTTTCTGCAAAAGAAATATCAACAGCTGGGGAAGAAAGTTTGGTAGAAAAGGAAGATTTTAAATTCTTATCCCATCTTATCAGATCAGGATTTTCGGCGCTGCTTGTGTATATCGCATGCTCTGATTTGTTGATTGCAACCAAAGTTGTGGTCGCGAGTTTTGAAGTGTCTGAATTTGGTATTTTTAATGTAAATCCTGCCCAGTCGGATATCGCCGCAACAGGAGGTTTCACTTGCGAGACTGATACAGGAGCAAGGGAGTCATAAAAGGCAATGATTTTCAGCCAGTCACTGTGCGATATGGTAGATTTTTCATTTTGGAAATATTTGTTTCCCTGCCATACTTCCAGGCCCAATTGTTTCGCCATCGCGGGCAAAACCTGATTCTTCCATGTATCCTTATCAAGCAATTCCGGCTCGACAGGTAGGTGGCAGCTGCTGCAATATTTTTCTGCCAGTTTTTTACCTTCCAGCATTTCTCCGGTTAATTCACGTGCTCCCTTCTCACTTTTAGAATCGCAACCGACCAAAATACCACAAAAGAAGAATGTCAGGCAAGGAAAAAGCAGTAATCTCAGGCGCATTGGAAGAAATATTTTTTCAAGTATAAACAAAAAGAGGCAGTCGTGAAACCGCCCCTTCTTGATGATTAAAATTGGTTACTGATATCCTGGATTTTGTTTCAAAGACGAAACACCATTTCTGGTACTCAAATCGATCTGCGTTTGTGGGATCGGGAAATATTCATTTCTATTTTTAATGAATTTTCCACCACTCACATCCGGCGTGATTTTACTTTCGAAAGCTACATAAGCATTCAACGCTTGTTCCGCGATACCCCAACGTGACAGGTCAAAGAAGCGATGACCTTCCATGGCAAGCTCCACTTTGCGTTCAAAATAAATTGCTTTCAAAGCCCCATCTTTACCTTTTGCGGCAAAGGATCCCGCGGGATATTCAGCGATTTTATAATTACTAGCTGGCGTTGTTGTATAACCTCCCATCGGTTTTGTAGGATCTGCGTAGGTATAAACCCAACTCGCAGGCTTTGCTGCGCGCGCACGCACTTTATTCACATATTCCTGTGCCTTTTCCAAACTTCCGGCCTGCGCCTCAGCTTCCGCAGCCATTAGCAAAACATCAGCAAAACGGATAATTTGAACGTTGATGGCCGTTCCCGGAGCCCATGAATGCTGATCAGAATATTTATCCTGCGTCGCCTGGTAGTACATGTTTTTCTTCGGAGAATATGGGCCTGCATATCCCTGATCACGAATCCAGTCTTGTCCAGGGTGAGTTCCCCAGTCAAGGAAAGGAATGCCGCGACGACCAACTGTCCAGTCAATGCGTGGGTCCAGCGGAACAGAAGCGTCAGGAGTATAAGCTGCGTCAGATTTTACGCCCATGTCATTTTTCAACGTAGTATTATTGTAAGTATCTACCAAAGGAAGTCCGTTTGCATCTGTCTGGAATGAATTTGCCAGGTCAAGACTTGGCTGATAAAACCCACAGCAACGGAACGGAGAGTTGTATGGAAAATTAAGCATACCACCAGTATTTGCGTTATCAATGGTATTCGTTCCATCATTTGCTGCCATTTGAACCGCAAAAACTGATTCAGCAAGATTTTTCTGGGCGGCGTCAAAGTTATCCTGGAACTTTGGCAAAAGATCATATTTCAAACCATTGCTGGTGACGCCAGAACTAATTACCTGATCAAAAACCGTTTTTGCATCAGTAAATTTTTTCTCGTACAAATAAGTTTTCCCCAGATAAGCAGCAGCGGCCCACTTGTTGACGCGACCCACTTCTGACTGAGTTGCCGGAAGGTTATCCATAGCAAATTTGAAATCAGCTTCGATGTTCGGCCAAATGTCTGTATCATTTGTTACCATCGCAGGATCCACCGTTGTTTCATCAACCCATGGAACCATGTTAAACATTTTCTTCAGTTCAAAATAATAATGTCCGCGCAGGAAACGTGCCTGGGCAGTGAAACTTACTTTCTCAGCATCCGTCATACCGGAAGTCACGAGCGGGACAAATTTTAAAACTGTATTAGCCCGGTTAATTCCTTCATAAACAGCTTTCCATTTACTATTAAAAAAACCGTTACTTGGACCATGACTATAAATCATGATCGAGTTTATCCCAGGCTGATCGGCCCCGTCACTTCCCTTTTTTGCATCTCCACCGGCGATGCTACCATAAATCCAGTTGTCTGCCGCTGCATCCCATGCACTAGCTGCACCAACTCCATTTCCGTCGAGGGCGGCATAAGCACCTACCAAAAGGCCATCCACTCCCGCCTTTGTACTTAATTGAGCGTCACTCAAAGCCCCTAATGCTGGTTTATCAAGGAAACTGTCCTGGCAGGCATAGGACATTAATCCGAAGGCAACAACTAACGCTATTTTGGAAAATCTTAATTTTTTCATCTTTTTTCTGTTTAAGGATACAGTAATTAGAATGTCAGATTTAAACCTATCAGGAATTGACGTGTGTTAGGATAAACACCTTCGTCAAGACCAAAGGCAGTAGAACCAGCAACCTGGCTTTGTCCAACTTCCGGATCCGGACCTGAATATTTAGTGATCGTGAACAGATTTGCAGTTTGAACGTAAACACGAAGTCTTTCAATTTTCAGGCTTTGTGTCAAACTTTTAGGCAAGGTGTAACCCAGCTGAGCATTTTTAGCGCGCAGGTACGATCCGTTCTCCACATAGTAAGAGTTTGGAACGTTTGTAGTACTGAAAGAACCTGTGTTTTCCTGAATTGGCGCGGTTGCATTCATGTTCGTTGGAGTCCATGAATCATATAAAGCGGTATTGCTTTTCGCTCCCTGGAAATTGGTATAGAAGTCGTTCCACCATTTCAGGTTATTCCAGATTTCATTGCCTTGTACACCATAGAAGAAAATACCAAAATCAAAGTTTTTATAGTTTGCTCCGATATTTAAACCATAACTGAATTTAGGACTTGGGTTACCAAGGAAAGTACGGTCATCAGAAGTTATAATCCCATCTCCGTTGATATCTGCATAACGGAAACGACCGACTTTAACTTCGTTTTGATAAACTGCGTCAGCGTTCCCTGATATCTCAATAGCGCTGGCATTTGCCTGATCGATTTCCTGCTGAGTATTCCAGAAGCCATCGATCTGGTACCCGAAGAACTGACCGATTGAGTGCCCAACAGCATTACGAATAATGTTACTACCGTTGAACCGGCGACTTTCCTGATCAAAATATGTAGCTCCGTCTGTGATCTTTTTGATCTCGTTGTTATAAGTTGTCAACGTAACTGTCGCATTTAGCTTGAAATCTTTTGTGATATTCTTTTCAGCATAAATCGACATGTCAATTCCCTTATTTGCCATTTTACCAATGTTTACAGCTGGCGCAGTACCTTGTCCAACGGTACCGGCCAATTCAGGAGAGAACAGCAAATCATTGATATTTTTTTGGTAGTAGTCAATGGTTAGGTCCACTGCGCCGTTGAATAAAGTTGCATCGATACCAATGTTTGAGTTGATATTACTTTCCCATTTAGCATTTGGATTTCCAACGCGTGTTCTCTGGAAGCCTTGTACTGTGCTGTTTCCTGTTCCACGGATATCATAAAATGAATTGCTTCTGTTCAGTCCGTATGTTGTGAAAGCATTAGCAGGGTTAACATTGAACTGGTTACCCATAATACCATAACCTCCACGAATTTTAAGATCTGAGATCCAGTCAACACCTTTCATGAAAGCTTCTTCTTTCACTCTCCATCCGGCGCTTACGGCAGGGAACAAACCGAATTGGTTTGTGAAACGTGACGATCCATCACGACGGATTGTAGCGCTTAACAAATAACGATCTTTGAAATTGTAGTCGATCCGTCCGATATAAGAGAATAAGGCGTCCGAATATTTTGCGCTGTAGTTAGTCGGAGTTCCTGACCCGGTTGACAAAATTGTATAGTTTGGGTCAAAAGAAAAGTAGTTCTGAGAAGTACCACCCACTTCACGTCCAGTGCTTGTATAAGCCTCAGTTCCGGCTAACACTTTAATCGAATGAACGTCATTAAATGTATGTTCATAAGACAAAGTGTTTGTCCATGTCCAGTTGAAACCTGTATTTGTGTATTCAGTGTAGGCGTTTGTCGTTACGTTTTCAGCATTTTCCCACTCAGGATAAGCGAATGAATTTCCTCTCTCTGAATAATAATTACCACCGAAGCTTGAGCGGACGACAAAGTCTTTAAGGAAATCAACTTCGGCGAACATATTTCCGAATACACTATTGTTCAATCCAACGTTGTTACGTGCGCGGTCACGAATAGCGACAGGATTTTTCGCATTACCCAGACCACTTCCGAATGAGCCCGCATAATTTCCCTGAACATCATAAACCGGAATGATCGGTTGCATACGATAAGCCATACCAATCGCACCGCCTTCTTCAAGAATTGTAGATCTTGGATTGTTCACCAATGCCAATGCAATGTTTTCGCCAACACGAATGTGCTTGCTTACATTATATTGACTATTTGCACGAACCGTATATCTTTTCAAATAAGTGTTCGTCAGGTTTCCCTGTTGGTTAAAATGGTTGAACGAAAACATGTAACTTCCACCCGTTCCGCCGCCGCTCACCGACAAGTTATGGCTTTGGATCGGAGCATTTTTGAATATTTCGTGGAACCAGTCCGTACCTTGTTTGTTTGCTTTTACGATTCTGTAAAAAGAATCCATATCAGCTTTGTCCGTGTAGTTCGGGTTTACATAATATTTGGAAAGATCAACCGAACCTTCACTCATACCTGTCGGTACGATATAGTCGGGTAAAACCGGTGTTGCTCCGCTTCCGTATTGTGGATCATTAATCGCAACGCCTGAATTTTTTAGCGCCAGAAATTTAAGGTCAGCCATGCCCTGAGATGAAAGCGCGTCATAAACATTTCCTTTCTGAACTGTTTGTGATCCATAATACATGTCATAGCTAACTTTCACTTTTCCTGTACCACGTTTTGTTGTGATAACGACCACACCATTCGAGGCACGAGAACCATAGATAGAAGCAGAACCTGCATCTTTCAAAACCTGCATTGTAGCAACGTCATTCGGATTAAGGTTGTTGATATCCTGCGTTGGTACTCCATCCACAACATAAAGCGGCGTGTTGTTACCAAAGGAGTTGATACCACGGATACGAACCTGCGGAGCCTGGCCCGGCTGACCAGAAGTAAGTACCGTCACACCTGATGCACGTCCTTGCAACTGATTTGAAAGGTTTGAGTTAGCCTGTTCTGTAAGTTCAGCAACTTTTACAACCGAAACTGCACCAGTCAAATCCTTCTTTTTGGCAGTACCATAACCGACAACAACTACTTCGCTCAATAATTTTTCGTCTGTTGTAAGTATAACGTTTGCCGTAGTTTGGCTTGCCGAAACTTCAACATCCTTTGAACTGAAACCAACGAAACTGAATGTCAAAGTTACATTTCCGTCCGGCGCGTCAATCTTATAGGATCCCTCGCCGTCCGTATTTGTTCCTCGTGAGCTGCCTTTCACAATCACAGAAACACCTGGAAGGCCTGCACCGCTTCCATCAGTAACCATACCGGAAATTGATCTTTCAAGTGCCTGGCTTTTGAATTTTTGAGGCGTAAGATCTTCTGTCTGTAATTTAATACGTTTAAGAATAATCTGCTTTCCTGAAACCTCGTAAGATAAATTAAGCGGATTTAAAATCACCTTTAAAACCTCTCCCAGTTGCTGCTGCTGAAGATTTACAGAAATTTTTCTTTCTGCTTTAATCAGGCTTGAACTGTAAAGAAACTTCACTTTTACTTGTTCTTCTATCGTATTAAGCACCTTACGAACGTCCTGATTTTGCATCTGAAGCGTTACGCGGTTATTCAGGATTTCCTGGGCCTCGCTCACACGCGCCATGGAAATAGTCGACAGAAGTGCTGCAATGATGAGTTGAGTACAACTGAATCTCATAATGATCTGCCAATGAGCATAGTTAGGATACAATTTTTTCATAACTTTACTTAAGTTTTGTTTAAATGGAAAAAATGGGCAAAACAAATCCTCCATCCGTTTGGAGCGGATGTAAATCGTGTTGGGGATTAAATTGATCGGGTTGGTGATGGTGCAAACATCATCAACCTTTTTTTATTATTATTAATCAGGTCATAGTGAACAGGTTGGTTAGAAAGGTTAGGTTTAACTGGTAATTTATAGTTTGTGTAAAGTTTTTTATTCCTGATGACACCCTCTGCCGCTAATGACCACACGTGCGTCTACAATTTCAAAATTTGCTTCTATGCCTTTGCATATCAAATCAATTTTGTCGTAAAGGTTTTCATTGGTAAATGATGCAGTTAAAAGACAACTTCCAAAAAGTTCTTCATCATAAACAATATCAATTCCGTAGGTCTGTTCGAGGTTTGCAAAAATTTGTGAGACATTTTTATCCTGAAATTTTAACATAGGAGCTGGCAAAACTGAGGAAGCAATAATTTCAGGTGACTCTACCAATGATTTTTTAATTCTTATCTCTTCTCTGGAAAAAAGAACTTTTTGGTTAGGCGTAATAATGGTACCACCCAGTTCTGCATTAGATTGATTAAGCTTTGCATCCGGATCGTTTCTTGTGAAAACTGAAACTTTTCCGGTTTTAACCTCAACCTCTACTTGTTTTTCACAATCAAATGCCTTTACGATAAAACTTGTGCCTAATACTTTGGTTATCAATTCATTGGAATATACAAAAAATGGGCGGTCAGGGTTTTTGGTAACATCGAAAAATGCCTCTCCGGAAAGATAAATTTCTCTCTTGTTATTTTTTTCAAAATCTTCGCAATAGCTGATACACGACATGGGTTGAAGAACCACCGTGCTGGAATCTGGCAATGTAAAACTCAGGGGTTTGGATGAGTTGTTGGTTTTTTCATTTAGGGGTGATTCTGCAGACGATATTAATTCCTCGTAGGTGATTGATTTATCGTTGTCTGCTGGTTTGATAAGCCAGCCTAATAGCAAAATCAACATAGCAGCTGATGCAATTGATAATGCAGTAGAAGAAGAAAATATCTCGATAGAGAAGAAGCGTTTTTTATTTTTTACCGAGTTGATGTTGAATAATAAATCTTCAACCTTTTGATCAGTGGGAAATTGATTTTCAGAATCCTTTTTAAGTTCAAGCAAAATAGATTTAGCGTTTGAAATCATTTCCGATTTTTCCGGATAACGGATCAAAAAGTCTTTCCAATACAGATCCTTTTCAGGTGCCGGATCATAAATCCATGCCCTAAAATCATTATCTTCAAGAAAGTCAGTTACCTCGTAATGGTAATAACTCATATCGATTGAACTATTCTGTGAAAAAATAAAACTTGACCTCTACACTGAAAGAGAAGGTTAGCTAAATATTTAACTCACTTGAAGGAAGATATTTTTAAAAAAATAAAAATAAACCTGTAAAAAGTAGGGAGATTGTAAGCTGGCGCAGTTTTAGAACGGCACGTTGTAGCAGGTTTCGAACGGATTGTTCATTAATAGAGAGGATTTCGGCAATTTCCTCATGATTAAAATCCTGATAGAATTTTAGCATGAGCACTTCATATTGCCGAACCGGCAAATTTTTTAGCCAGAGATTAAGGTCGTCTTTTTGTTTTTGAAAACTTTCGGCTTCGATCATCTCATACTCTTTGGGAAATGAAACAGGATGGATGCCTTCCTCAACATTCTCCCAACATTGAATATTCTGGAGTTTCCCGGTTTGATGTTTGTGAATGCGGCGCCTAAGCGAACGGAATAGGTAAAACTTCGGAGATTCAACATCCGCAAGCCTAGCCCTGCTTTGCCAAAGGTCGATAAATAGGTCTTGCACCATATCTTCAACCGTCTCTTCGTCCGCGATTAGCTTTTTCCCATAAGCATATAGCACACGCACGTATCTTTGATAGAGTGTCGTAAACGCATCTTCATCACCTCGTTTGAAGGTCTGCCAAAGTAATTTGTCTTCTGTATGTATAGAGTTTGGCGTCAAAAAGTCAGTTAGATTAGATTTTCCAAAAGTATCAAAAATTATTAAAATAGAACAATTTTGGCAGCCCTACTTTGCGGATATTATCATTTTTTTATCGAATATTGATAATTTAATTTAAGTTACAAAATTTAAATAATAAATATAATTTTATATGGAAATTATTTATAAAAGTTATTTTTCGTAAACAGGATGATTGTTTATGGAAGACTATAATATTGGAATTATTTAATTTCATGAATAGTTTTTTTGATGTTATTTTCTAAAATGATGAAAGGCGTATGTGTATCCCAGGTCGGCGCTAAATCTGGTTGGTTCATAAATCCTTTTGAAAAATTTCCGAGAATAATATCCTTGTCGCCGTCGTTGTCGTAATCATTTACGTCCATTGAAATCCATCTGCCGTCTTTACTAACAGGTACCGTACCAGGCTTCAAAAACTGGGTCGATTTATCAGAATCAATGAAATTTTCAAAGTAAAGAAATTTTTGTTCCGGTTTGTTTTTGAAATCGGCAAAGAAAGAAATTGTTGCAATATCCATATCACCATCCAGATCAAAGTCTGCTGCCATTGCTTTGGTACAGCCATTGACAGGATAAAAGGCGGACTGTTCGAAACGCATATTTCCTTTATTCAGGAATATATACAAACCATGATACGGTTTCAGGATTCTTGAATAATCACTATTATCACCGGCGGTGTAAATGATGTCAGGCCTGCCGTCATTATTCATGTCGGCCAACTGAAAACTGCTCGAACCAAATACCGGCGGAAAGCGGATAAGGTTTTTTGTAGTAAACCCACCCTTCCTGTCATTCAGAAACAACCAGATTCCCTCGTCTCCATGTGCGAAAAGGGTGACAATGTCTTTCCACCCGTCACCATTGAAGTCTCCGGTTTCACTTTGTGTTGCTCCTGCTGACGCCCGGATTTCAATATTCTTGAATTTTCCGTTCGTGAGTTGCCTAAGCCAGAATAATCCTCCCCGTGTATGTCCGAAGCTGCAAATAATATAATCCATCAACCCATCACTATTCAAATCCACGGGCCTCGTCTGGATAGGACGTATATAGCTGTCAGATAATTGCCCGGAGGTGACTTTATCACGTTTGCGGTCGAAAATCAAAATTTGGCCAATTGTATTGTCGAGTGCACGCATACCTCCCATGCTGGTAACAATTTTTTGACGTTTGTCAAAAGCGATGTCCACAGCCGCTGTTTCGAGAGGCTCAGATGCAATTTTATCAAGCTTTTGATTCCATTGATACAAGGCAGGTTTATTAAGAGAACTCGTGTAAATATGCTGATCCTCAGGGTTTATTGCAGTCAGTGTCGTTGCCGAAACTTCGGATGAATCTCTTTTTGGTTTCTTAATATCAAAAATGGATATATCCCTGTTTACAGATGATAATTGATGATGCGGTTCCAGTTTTTCCGGCGCCAGTGTTTGATAATAACTGACTATTTTTTGCCAGTCACTACTTGATATTCTTGCCTGTTTTGTATGAAAATAAACGTTTCCCTGTAGCACCTCTATACCCAGCTGTTCAGCCATAGCCGGCAATACGCTTGTAACCCAGGTTGTCTTATCAAGCAAGGAAGGGGACGGCGCGAGATGACAGCCCGAGCAATGTAATTTTACGAGTGGTTTTGCATATTCACCCGGCCTCGCATGACGCGTGTTGCAGTTGAAAAATGTTATTAAAATAATAATAAACAGACAGTTACAAAACACATTCTGAAAAATATTCAGTCTCATGAAGATCGTTGGTTATAGGTACACCAGATTATTTCAAAGCTATAATTTTGTAACCCAAAGTTATATGTAACCTTAAATAGTACAAAAGGTTACACTATTTCGACTTACTATAATACAATTTATTATCTAAATAAAAATATTCCTCTCAATTGCACAATTATATGATTGAATAATAATACATTTGGATCGATATTAATTAACCTAACTAAATTTTATGAAACAAATCTACACGAGCTCCGTCAGGAGTTTAGTCTGCTGTTTCTTTTTATGCTTCTCGACTATGGTCACCATGGCTCAGGAACGGAAAGTAAGCGGCCGTATTACAGATATCGCCGGCTCTGGAATTCCAGGCGCGACAGTCGTAATCAAAGGCACCCAAATGGGAACCAACACCAACAGCGAAGGTCAGTATACTTTAAATGTCCGGTCAGCAACTGACGTACTCGTTATCAGTTTCGTTGGCTATGCAACCAAGGAAGTGCCTGTTGGGAACCAAAGTGTTGTCGATATTAAAATGGACGACGACGTGTCGGCCCTCGAAGAAGTGATCGTTACTGGATACACGGTTGATAGTCGCAGAGAGACCACCGGTGCGGTAGCAACAGTGAAGTCAAAGGATTTGACAGCTTCTCCTTCCGGAAACGTTGAACAACAACTTCAGGGACGTGTTGCCGGCGTAACTGTTATAACGAACGGTCAGCCGGGTACGACCAGCCAGATTCGTGTCCGCGGGTTTGGTGCGTTTGGTGGTAACGAACCTTTGTACATTGTTGACGGTATTCCGACAGGTTCGACGGATTTTTTAAATCCTGACGATATTGAATCTACTACGGTTCTTAAAGATGCAGCGGCTGCTTCTATCTATGGTGCGCGTGCAGCCAATGGGGTTATTGTTTATACCACTAAAAAAGGTACGAAAAAAGCTAAAAAGTTAAGTGTGACTTACGACGGGATGCTTGGATTTACCACGCCCGGAAAAGGACAAAGCATGCTTAATCCGCAGGAACAGGCAGACTGGACCTGGCAAGCGGAGAGAAATAATGCATTTCAAACAGGAGATGCTCCTAATTTTTCAAATATTGCCAGCGGCCAGTACGGCAGCGGTAATACGCCCGTGCTTCCTGATTACATCAACGTAGGAGGAAGAACCGGCGTAATCGGTACGTTAGATCTCGCTGCTGAAAGACTGAAATATAATGTTGACCCAACAAGAGGATCGATTTATCAGGTTGTAAAAGCAAACAAACAAGGAACAGACTGGTATGATGCGATTACCCGTGTAGCACCAATTCAAAGACATTCATTAGGCTTTTCGGGAGGTTCGGAAACGAGCAGGTATTATACAGGTTTCAGCGTTCAGGATCAGAAAGGGATACTTTTAAACAATAGTTTTAAAAGATATGCTTTCCGGGTTAATACAGAGTTTGACGTATTGAAAAATCTGAGGATCGGTCAGAATGCTCAGTTTACTTACCTACAGGTTTTAGGACAAGGCGGTGGAGGAGGTGGTCAGGGTGTAGCTGCTGACGAAAACGATATTCTTTCAGCTTTCCGGATGCCGTCAATTATTCCGGTTTATGATGAGTTTGGTGGATATGCAGGAACAGCAGCAAAAGGTTTTAATAACCCGCGTAACCCGGTAGCAGCCCGGGATGGTCAGGCGAATAACCGCGGGTTTGCCGGACAAGGTTTCGGTAACCTTTATGCTGAACTGGATATTATCCAAGGTTTGACTTTCCGCACAAGCATCGGTGCTCAGTATACCAGTTACAGCAACAGAGGATATAGCAGGCTGCAGTATGAAAACTCTGAAAATAACTCAGCTTTTGGATTCAACGAGGGTGCCGGACATCGTTTGGCATGGACATTGACCAATACTTTGAACTATAAAAAACAACTCGGGTTGCATACAATTGATGTGATCGTTGGTCAGGAAGCGTTGAACACAGGTGCTGGAAAAAATCAGTCATCGTCAGGTTTGAATCCTTTCTCAACGGATATCAATTATATCAATATGACAAACGTGAGCTCAAAAGTTGTTAACAGCGATTATTACAAAGGTGTTAACTTTTACTCACTTTTTGCCCGAGCCAACTATACCTTCAATGACAAATACATTGTTACAGGGGTTGTGCGTAGAGATGGTTCTTCAAGATTCGGTGCAAACAATCGTTATGGTGTATTCCCTGCATTTTCAGCGGCATGGCGTTTGTCTTCGGAAGAATTCATGAAATCAATTCCTTTCATTACAGAGCTTAAAATTCGTGGAGGTTACGGTTTGATGGGGAACTCGAACAACGTGGATCCAAACAACCAGTATAGTTTATACGGAGCGAATATCGCTGAATCTGCATACGATTTGAATGGCACAAATACCAGCGCAATGGAAGGTTATTACCGTACGCGTATCGGTAACGTGAATGCAAAATGGGAAACCAGCGTCACGCAGAATATTGGGATTGATGGAACATTTTTCAAAGGAAAGTTTGATGTGATCCTTGATCTGTGGCAAAAAGACACCAAGGATTTATTGTTCCAGGTGCCGGTTACCGCAACTGCTGGTTACAGAGCATCAGCTCCTTCGGTTAACGTAGCAAAAATGTCAAACAAAGGGATTGACTTGCAGATCATCAACCGTGGCAAACTAAACAAGGATCTGGGATATGAGCTTAACTTTACAGCAGGGGTGCTTAAGAATAATATAGAATCCCTTGCGCCAGGCATTGAATACATCTCTTCCGCAGCTGCTAACCCAGGTTTCAGGGGAATTAATCCAATCAGAAACCAGGTTGGTCAATCTATATCTTCCTTTTTCGGATACCAGGTGGTAGGGCTTTTTGCTGATAAGGCAGAAGTTGACGGAGCAGCTACACAGGACGGTGCGGCTCCGGGGCGCTTCAGATATGCAGATTTGAATAACGATGGTACAATTGATTCGGAGGATAGAACGTATTTGGGTAGTCCGGTACCAAAATTCACAGGCGGTATCAATATCTCATTGAACTATAAAGGCTTTGATGTGGCAACCTATATGTATACTTCTCTTGGAAACAAAATCTTTAACGTCTCCAAATGGTTTACAGATTTTTATCCATCCTTTACCGGTGCAGCTGTAAGTTCAAGAGTAAAAGATTCATGGCTTCCTGACAACAGAAATACGCAAACGCCAATTTTCGAATCAACTTCAAATTTCAGTACGAACACGCAATCAAATTCTTTCTATGTAGAAAATGGTTCTTTCTTTCGTATGCAGAATATTACATTGGGATACACACTTCCAAGCCGTCTTTTGAGCAAGATAAAAATGCAGAAACTTAGATTTTATGCTTCTACAAACAACTTGTTCACAGTCACAAAATACCAGGGACTTGATCCAGGCGTAGGAGGTAACGCAGATACTAACTTCGGTATTGACGTAGGAAATTATCCAATCACAAGAAGTTATACGTTTGGTGTTAATCTTGGATTTTGATAAAACTCAATCAAGACATTATTTCAAAAGTTGATATCAAATAATTGAAATCAAAAATATTATCAAAATGAAAAAAACTAAATCAAAGGGATTATTGCTGGTAGTTTTTGCAATAATGCTGATAGGGTATTCATGTAAGGAAAGTTTCCTGGAAGTACCAGCCACCGGGCAATTGGATGAAGCACAACTTTCCGATAAAAAAGGTTTGGAAGGTGTTTTAGTATCGGTATATGGACAACTAAATGGTCGTTCCAACCGTATGGCCAGCGCAAGTAACTGGGTTTGGGGAAGTATTCGCGGAGGTGATGCCAACAAAGGAACCGATCCTGGGGATTTCAGTGATATTAACCCGATTCAACGGTTTCAATATATTACTACGCAAGGTGTTATTGCTGACAAATGGACTGGTTTGTATGAAGGAGTTGCGCGTGCTAACCTGGTTATGAGATTGATAGGGGTTGCAAAAGAAGATGTGACTGACGCTGACAAATCAAGAATTTCAGCGGAAGCCAGATTTTTAAGAGGTCACTATTATTTTGAACTGAAAAGAGGCTTTAACAATACGCCATACGTAGATGAAACGGTAGATTATGGAACGGGTATCGAAAAAGTATCCAATGATAAGGATCTATGGCCTTTTATCGAGGCTGATCTAAAATTTGCTTACGACAATTTGCCTGAAACACAGGCAGCAGCTGGTCGGGTTAATAAATGGGCAGCCGGAGCTTACCTTGCAAAAGTCTACATGTATCAGAAAAAGTTTGCAGAAGCAAAGGTGCTTTATGATCTGATCATTGCTAACGGACAAACTACGAATGGCAAAAAGTATGCACTTGTTCCACGATTTCAGGATGCATTTAAAGCAAGCAATGACAATAATTCTGAATCAGTTTTTGCCATCCAGGCAGCAGCTAATACAGGTAGCGTAAACAACGCAAACCCGGAATTTGACCTTAACTGGCCATACAATACGGGTCCAAATGGTCCAGGGAACTGTTGTAGCTTTTTTGCTCCAAGTTTTGAATTGGGTAACTCTTTCCGGACGGACGCAACAGGTTTGCCACTTTTGGATGGAACGTACAACAGTGCGGCTAACGAATTGAAAACAGATATGGGACTAAAATCTTCGGACGCATTTACACCAGATGCAGGCCCTGTAGATCCTCGTCTTGATCATTCGATTGGACGTAGAGGAATTCCGTATCTTGACTGGATCGATCACCCAGGTAATGACTGGATTCGTAATCAGCCAAATGCAGGTCCATATACAACCAAAAAATATGCTTATTACAGAACTGATATCGGTAGTTTGCAGGATAACAGTTCATGGACTCCGGGATACACCGCGATCAACGTAAATATTATTCGTTATGCTGACGTATTATTGATGGCAGCTGAGGCAGAGGTTGAAGTTGGATCGCTGGAAAAAGCACGCGAATATGTTAATTTGGTGAGAGCACGCGCATCAAATCCTGCAAGTTTTGTAAAACGTGCATCGGGTGAAAACGCTGCAAATTATGTGATTGACACTTACAAAACAGCATGGGCAAGCAAAGACGCTGCTCGCACAGCAGTGCGTTTCGAAAGAAAGCTTGAACTTTCAGGAGAAGGACACCGGTTTTTTGACTTAGTAAGATGGGGAACAGCAGCCGCTGAAATTAATGCTTATCTGGCTTATGAAAGTAAGAAATTAAGTGGTGCTCTGGGCGGTTCTACATTTACAGCAAATAAGAATGAATATCTTCCTCTTCCACAGGATCAGGTTGACCTTATCGGCAAGGATATTCTTATTCAAAATCCGGGATATTAATTCAAAAGTCCTATCAATAAAATAAAGGAGATGGTGCGTAAGTACCATCTCCTTTTCTTAATTTCAGCTGGTGCTTACTCCGTAAATTTTCTCTATGTCCGTACGATATTTACTCTTGTTATTTTTAGTTATCCCGTTGCTGAATTCCTGTAAAAAAAAGCTGAAAACTTTTACCATGCTGGACAGTGAGGAAACGGGTATAAATTTTTCTAATCGTATCGCAGAAAATGATACGATGAACATTCTTGCCTTTGAATATGTGTACAATGGCGGCGGAGTGGCACTTGGAGATTTTAATAATGATAGCCTGCCAGATATTTACTTTACTGGAAATTCAGTAGATAATAAGCTCTATTTGAATAAAGGAGCCGATGACGACGGTGGTCTCCGGTTTGAAGATGTTACAAAAAAAGCAGGCGTGGCTGCTGAAAATAAATGGTCGTCAGGTGTGGCACTCATCGATATAAACAATGACGGACTATTGGACATTTATGTATGTTCGACAGTGCGTAAAGTTGCGAAAGAAAGAGAAAATCTGCTGTATGTCAACCAGGGAATGGGAGCCGATAAAGTTCCGGTATTCAAAGAAATGGGAAAAGAATATGGAGTTGCTGATACAACACACACGACAAACGCAGCATTTCTGGATTACGACAACGATGGAGATCTGGATTTGTTTCTGGTGGTCAATGAAATGGATGATAATAATTTTCCAAATAAGTTTCACGAAAAAATAATTGACGGATCTTCTAAAAGAACAGACAGACTTTATAGGAACGATTGGGACAAAACACTTGGACATCCGGTTTTTACTAATGTTTCAAAAGACGCAGGAATTCTTATTGAAGGTTATGGTTTGGGGGTAAATGTGACCGACGTTAACCAGGATGGTTGGAAAGATATTTATGTCACCAATGATTATCTGACGAACGATCTTTTGTATATCAATAATGGGAAAGATGCTGCCGGAAAACATCTCGGTTTTACGAATATGGCAGATGCGGCTTTCAAACATACCTCACATTCCGCAATGGGAAATGATGTTGCAGATATCAATAATGATGGCTTACCTGATATCGTAGCCCTGGATATGATGCCAGCGACAAATTTCAGGAAAAAGATGATGACTCCCGCAAGTAGTTATATCACTTACCAAAACTATGAACTGTATCATTACCAGTATCAGGTGGCAAGAAATACCCTTCAGTTGAATCTTGGCAAAACAAAAAAAACGAACAAGAGTCCTGTTTTTAGTGAAATAGGGCTGTTAAGTGGTATTGCTGAAACGGATTGGAGCTGGACGCCGATGGTGACAGATTTTGACAATGACGGTTTGCGTGATATTATTATCACCAATGGTTTTCCAAGAGATATTACCGACATGGATTTTATTGCTTACCGGAATGAGGTGGGGAACGTGATGACCAAAATGATGTTACTGGATTATGTCCCTTCGGTTAAAATAAAAAACTTTGCATATAAAAATAAAGGGAACCTGCGCTTCGAAGATGTTACGGACGACTGGGGTATCGAACTGCCAGGTTTTTCCAACGGAGCAGCGTATGCAGATCTTGATAATGACGGTGACCTCGATTATGTGGTCAATAACATTAATGATTCGGCCGCGGTCTACCGAAATAATTCAATACAATTAAAGCCCGAAGAAAGTAATTATCTGCGGATCAAATTTAAAGGTGAAGGTTACAATGGCAATGGCATAGGGGCTGTTGCGGGAATAAGCTATAATGGAAGTCACAAGCAGTATGCCGAAAATTCACCTTTCAGAGGTTATTTGTCAACTGTGGAACCTGTAACACATTTTGGTTTGGGTAAGGTAAAAACGATTGATAAACTTGTAGTCACCTGGACCGGGGGAAAAACTCAGACCCTCAGAAATGTAAAAGCGAATCAGGTTTTGACGGTTTATGAAAAAAATGCAAAAGAGGAAGCTGAACCTGCAAAAGCTGTTGAGGAGGCACTAATGCAGGATATCACTGAACTTTTAGACGTAAAATACCGACACGAAGAACAAGACAATATTGATTTTAATGTTCAGAAATTATTGCCGCATAAGTTGTCTCAATATGGTCCTGCACTCGCGGTTGGTGACGTAAATGGAGATAAACTTGACGACGTTTTCATTGGCGGGGCAATGTTTCATAAGGGAAGATTTTTATTGCAGCAACCCGACGGAAAATTTGTAAACACCGATTTACTTCCAGGAGCTGACGGCCCTTCGAAAAATGCTGAGGATATGGGCGTTTTGTTGTTTGATGCGGATCTGGACGAAGATCTGGATTTATATATCGTCAGCGGGAGTTATGAAATGCAGGCTAACAGCGACGCTTTGCAGGACAGGTTATATATCAATAATGGAAAGGGACAATTTTCTCAAAATGCCAGTGCCTTACCCAAATTCCTGAAAAGCGGGTCTTGTGTAAAAGCAGCGGACTATGACCGGGATGGCGATCTGGATCTTTTTATCGGTGGAAGGGTTGAGCCCGGGGCATATCCAAAGCCTGTTTCCAGCTATTTACTTCGTAATGATTCTGCTGGTGGACAGGTTAAGTTTACAGACGTTACGAAGTCAATTGCTCCGGAACTCATTAATATTGGTTTGGTCTGTGACGTTCTTTGGACGGACTTTGATAACGACGGCTGGGTCGATTTGCTTGCGGCAGGCGAATGGATGCCGCTGACTTTTTTTAAAAATGTAAAAGGCACATTCAAGAAACATAACTCCGGACTGGAGAACCAGAAAGGGCTTTGGGGAACGTTGGCCACCGGAGATTTTGACAATGATGGCGATATGGATTATCTGGCCGGTAACCTGGGACTTAACTCCTTGAACCGGGCAAGTGATAAGCAACCAATTGGCATTTATGCGAAGGATATAAACAAAGATGGTTTTTTTGACGCGATTCCAACCGTTTTTTATAAAGGGAAAGATGGCAGTTATAAAGAATTTCCATACAATACCCGTGATGAAATGGGCAAACAGATCATTCAGGTTAGGCAGCGTTTTCAGGAATACGGTAAATTTTCAGATGCAGGTATTAAGGATATTTTTAAACCGGATGAGCTGAAAGATGCTTTGATGTTGAAAGCGAACTGGTTAAAAAGCAGTTACGTTGAAAACCTGGGAGGAGGGAAGTTTAAAGTGCACGAATTACCTGTTGAGGCTCAGTTTGCACCGCTTTTTAGCATGGTGACTGAGGATATTGATGGCGATGGAAATCTCGATGTAATGTTATGCGGAAATGATTTTGGTTCCGATGTTTCTGTTGGTAGGTACGACGCGTTCAATGGCCTGATTTTGAAGGGGAATGGGAAAGGTGGGTTTGGTTCGCTTAGTTGTGAAAAAGGTGGGTATATGGTTACCGGTAATGCCAAAGCGATGGTGAAATTGTCTGCTGCCGATGGTAAGTTAATGACGATAACATCTCAGAATAAAGATTCCCTAAGATTTCATCAATCTCGCTCCATGATGAAATCAGTGCCATTACTTGCGACGGAAAATACGGCGATCCTTAAACTGAAAAACGGCAAAATTCGTCGTGAAGAAATAAATTACGGCTCTTCCTTTTTATCTCAATCTGCGCACAAATTACTTTTGCCCGACTACGTTTTGAGTGCAGAAATTATTGATGCAAAAGGTGAGGCGAGAATTGTCAAGTAAAATCTCTATCAAAACAATCAGGGAGATCCATTGATTTCTCTGATTGTTTAAATATATCGCTTCACCAGTTGTTAATCTGACCTAAGCCGATTTCTGATTCTAATCCAAAATTGCGCAGCAGTTCCGTGAGTTCCTACAAATTATTTTTTTTTCATTTCTATAAATCGCAGGGAGCACAACAAATTGCCTGTTTAACTTCCAATCAAATTCACTAAATCCTTGATTAAGGTTTGACATTCTGTCGCTATAAGTTCGCTTGTTCCGCGGATTGTAGGTAAACTTCTGCTTTGGTTTCGCGAAAACTCGCCAATAAGCAATTAAATCATTGGCTAATTAGGAGATATAGTTGCACAATTAAGAATTTAGGTAACTTTTACGTTTTTCCTAAAATAATTATATAAAGCCATAAATAGTACTATTTGTTGGAATAGTACAACATGAGTTAAAGTTGTACTAAAAATACTATTATCAAATATTAAACTACTTGTTGCACTTTTACTATAAGTATATGATTATTCTAATATTAACATAGGACTGTGATATGAACTTTTCAATGTGAAATCTTTCTTATTGACTTGTATTAAGATTGTTATCTACCTTTGACATATCGAAAGCAAGAAAAAAGCCGCTTTCAAAAGATTAGCTTAGAATTAGAATTTAAATTTAACAATATCTGTAAAGTACAATTCTTAACAGAAAGTTTAAACAACATAAAACATTAGAGACATCATGAAAAAAACAATCTTAGCAATCGCAGTTTTGGTGGGAGTATCAACTGCAAGTTTCTCATTCGCTGGTGAAAAAGTTAATAACACTGGTGCTGCTGCAATCGAATTGGTTTCTGCTGACAACCTTACTTTCAGACTGAAACTTGACAGTGTTAAAGAAAAATCTTCTGTAACGATTAAAGACGAAAACGGATCAGTGCTTTACAGCTCTTCAATTCCTAAGTCTGAAAATTATTCAAAAGTATTTGACCTGTCTAACCTTTTGGATGGTAACTACACTTTCATTGTAAACAATGGAACTGAAATCACTGAAAAACCTTTCGTAATTGCTACTGAAACAAAACGTTTAGTAACAGCAGTTAAATAATTCAGAGCTGATCTGATCAGCATAGGGTTATGAAAAATTTCAAAAAAGGAGGATAGCTGGCTATCCTCTTTTTTTGTTTAATAGCCGACAAATTGTTGATTAATGTACACCGGCTTTTGCGATAGAGTTGTAAAAAATAAAGAAGAATCACAATCTAATGCGGAAGGTCGCGACATCATGGATCGGACTACTTGTAATGTTAGAATTGGGCTATATGGATCAACGCACTAATTTGTAGATTTACGTTTTTAAACGTAAGAAATGCAACATTCCATAATAATCCGTCAAGCCTCCATTGCTGATCTGAAAACCGTTCAGATGATCGCCAAAGAAACCTTTTTCGAAACATTTGCAGAAGCAAATACTGAGGCAGATATGCAAATGTATCTGGATAAAAACTTTGGCGAGAACGCGATGAAAGAGGAATTGGATAATCCGTATTCTCTATTTTATATTGCCAGGGAAGGTGAAATACCTGTTGGGTATTTGAAGGTAAATTTAAACGAAGCTCAGACTGAGCTCAAAGACGAAAGCTCCCTCGAAATTGAACGCATCTACGTTAAAAGAGCTTACCACGGCAAAAAGGTGGGTCAGATTTTGTACGAAAAAGCGGTCGATACAGCTATGTTCTACAAGAAAAAATATCTATGGCTCGGCGTTTGGGAAGAAAATCAGAAAGCGATAAAATTTTATCAGAAGAATGGCTTTGTCGCTTTTGATAAGCATATTTTTAAATTCGGCGGGGATGAGCAAATCGATATTATGATGAAAAAAAGCTTGTAATTAACCTAAAAAAGTTGCCGTAGTAAATCAAATTCCCACGGCAACTTTTATAACTCTCTTATGAATTTTATTGAAAATTAATGGTCCGTTAGTACGTCATCACTTGTTTTTCCTGACTGCTACGGAATGCCAGATCGATCACGCGGCAAGTTCTCAGGATTTCTTCTGGTTTTACCGCCAATTCGGCACCTTCTACAATCGCTTCGTAAACATTATCATAAAACGGCATATAATTTCCGGCTTCACTTTCTATGATGCCTGTAAACTCAGGACTCGAAAGTTTTCCCCAGCGATCTTCCGGTTCAACGCCCCAAGGCTCCTGATTTGGCAGAATATTTTTACGTAATGTTTCTTCCTGCACATCAAGGCCACCTTTTATAAACGAACCATTTGTGCCGTGGATCGTGTAACGAAGTAGATTATCATAGACCATCAAGCTCGATTTGAGGATCACAAGTTTGTCCGAATAACCCAGACGAACATCAAAATAATCGTCAATTTCGCTATTAGGCCTAACGGAACTAACAGTTGCCGTAACCGTTTCTGGTGCCCCAAAAAGTACCAAAGCCTGATCCAGCAAATGTGGTCCAAGGTTATAAAGATTTCCGCCTACATCTACTTTTTTCTCTTTCCATGATTCCGTTGGCACCACCGGACGGAATCGGTCATATCGGCATTCGTATTCCACAACGTCGCCCAGTTTTCCTTCTGCAAGTATTTTTTTTATGGTCAGAAAATCAGAATCCCAACGGCGGTTTTGATATGCAGTCAGGATTAATCCTTTTTCCTTTGCAAGGTCGACAAGCTGTTTTGCTTCCTCTTCCGTAGCTGAAAAAGGTTTTTCAATTACTACGTGTTTCCCGTTTTCAAGGGCGTCCATGGCATATTGGAAGTGCGTATCATTGGGCGTACAAATGAACACGACGTCGATAGATTCGTCAGCCAGAAGTTCATCAATGGAACGTGCATTTTCGATCTCGGGATCAAATTCTTGCGCTTCATTTTTACTTCTTTCAACAGCAGTTTTTAGTTTAAAACGCGGGTTTATGGAAAGGAATGGTGCATGGAAATAGCGTCCGGAAAGTCCAAAACCAATAAGGCCGACGTTAAGAATTTTTGAAGACATATGTTAAGGAATAGATAAATGATGAATTTGGACAGGCCGTAAAATGGAGCCGGTTTCAAATTATTATATGTTTACAAAGTTAGCTTTTACCTATACAGAGACAAGAAATTTGGAAAATAACCGGATGTTAAAGTCAAGTTGGATGTCAGGCTTGCTGCCATAATTCCTTCACTTTTTGCAGGTCCCGCTTCATTGCATCAAAAACTACTTTTGGGGCAACCGTGATTTTATCGGCACCCTGATCAGCTCCACCCAGCGGATATTCGAGATGGAGACAAATGGGAGCCTGGATATTGTGGTCTTTCAATAATTTGAAATAGGTTTTAAAATCAACCATCCCTTCGCCAAACGGCATACTTTTCGGAGCCCATTTGCCGTTGCCTTTATCCCACATAAAATCTTTCAGCACAATGGTTTTGATACTTGGCTCGATCAGATTATAGCCCGTCTGCCAGGAAAGTCCGCCTTCTAATGTCGCGTGACGAATGTCGTATTGCGCACCCATGTGGTTAAGGTCAGCTTTTTTCAAAATTTCCCATATTTCAAAAAGCGATGCGCCCACCATTCTTCCTGCATGGTTTTGGTAACAACCCGTTATATTAAGTTTCTTGTTGAGCTGACTTAATCCTGCAATCTTTTCCCGGTATTCGTCCAGCGACTGCGGAATTGTTTTTTGATCATTATACTTATACCAGTTCATCCGGTAATATTTAATACCTTGTGAAGCGGCCGTTTCCAATACTTTTTTATCAATAGCATTATTGGAATCTTCTACCGCAGTCGCCATAAGCAAGGGCGAGAATCCTACTTTTTTCATAGCTTCAACAGCCATCGGTAAATCATTTTCCACACGCTCAGGCAAGACGTGACCTTTCGGACGAACCGTGAGGTCTATTCCATCAAATCCAATTTCTTTTGCCGCTTCCGCCATATCCTTATAATTGAGAAATTGCAGATGTTTAGAAAAAATATTGATTTTAGGAACATCGGCGTTGGCTGCTGATCGCTGCGCAAATCCTTTTTCAGCAACTAAGGGAAGTATGCTTCCTGCAAGCGCAGCATTGACCAGAAATTTTCTGCGGGAAAGTTCTTGTGACATCATTAACGGGTTTAGCAATATAATGAAAATGGTATTTTCGATACTTGCTTTGACGAGAAACGGGAGGCTTGACCCGCAAGTATAGTTATTATTTAAAGAAATAATATGGTAAAAATTAAGCCGCCACTGTCCGCCTGCAATTATAAACTGTTGTGAACAAAAACTTGGCGTTCGGGATTTACATCGCGTACTAAACCAAAATGAAGATTTGTCTTTCATAAATTGTGATTAGTGTATTTTAATTGTAGTATTTTTGTATCATGAATACATTGCCTGTTACAATCCGTTTTCAAGAATTATTCGAATTAGATACTGTTGCAGCTACTTTGCTGCGTATCGGGGAACACGTCCCTGTTTGGTTATTCAACGGTTCTATGGGTGTTGGGAAAACTACATTAATCAAAAAACTTTGTGAGCAGCTGGGCGTAAAGTCGATCGTGCAAAGCCCGACTTTTTCAATCGTTAATGAATACGTCACAGAAAAAGGCCAACCTGTATATCACTTTGATTTTTATCGTATCAAAACTGAATTTGAAGCGCTGGATATTGGCGTTGAAGAATATTTTGATTCAGGCGGATTTTGTTTTGTAGAATGGCCGGAAAAAATCGAATCACTCTGGCCTTATCCTCATATGTTGATCAACCTGAAACTGGACGAAGGCGGCGGGCGGATTTTAGAAATTCACGAAGAGAAATAGACAACAGAAACAGATTAGCACTACTCATTTAAATTGTAATTTAATTTTTTTACCCATTCCATGGCACAGCCTCAAATAACTGGTTTTGAAGAATTGGCGAAACAGTCGGCACTGTATCCGCAGGAGTCATTATTGGCGACCCGAAAAAATCAGAATTCTTTACTTATCGGTTTGCCCCGAGAAGTGTCTTTGCAGGAAAACAGGATCGCCCTCACGCCGGATGCAGTAAGTATACTTGTAAGAAACGGACATGAAGTTTGGGTGGAAAAAAATGCGGGAAAGGGTGCCAATTTTTCAGATCATGATTATAGTGAAGCAGGAGCAAGTATAGTTCCGGGTCCAAAAGAGGTATATCAGGCAAATCTGATACTCAAAGTGGAGCCGCTTGTTGAGGAAGAATTTGAGTATATTAAACCTGGGACAACACTCATTTCGGCGCTTAATTTGCCGACACTTGAAAAAAAATATTTTGAAAGACTCAATAACGCAAAAATAACCGGGATTGGATATGAGCTGATCGGTGATCAGGTTGGGGGGAAACCCATTATCCGGGCAATGGGAGAAATTGCCGGAAGTACCGTTTTGCTCATTGCAGCGGAATACCTCTCAAATCCAAGTGGTGGCAGAGGAATTATTTTAGGTGGAATTACCGGAGTGCCGCCGAGTAAAATTGTAATTCTTGGTGCCGGTACAGTTGCCGAATATGCAACCCGTGCCGCGATCGGTTTTGGAGCAGACGTCAAAATTTTTGACAAACATATTTATCGTTTACAAAGGTTAAAATATTCGATTGGGCAAAATCTTTACACTTCCATTATAGATTCTGATACTTTGGCGGAGGCGATCAGCCGCGCCGATGTGGTTATTGGAACAATGCGTGCCGACAATGGGATGAGTCCGATGGTGGTTACCAAAGAAATGGTTTCTCAAATGAAGCCCGGTTCCGTTATCATTGATGTCAGTATCGATCAGGGCGGGTCGTTTGAGACTTCGAGAATGACAACGCACAAAAACCCGACTTTCAAATATAATGACGTCATTCATTACTGTGTGCCCAATATTCCATCACGCGTGGCCAACACCGCAAGCACGGCTTTAAGTAACGTATTTTTGCCTTTTTTGCTCCAAACCGGAACAATTGGCGGCATCGAGGAAATGATTTATGCAAATCGTTGGTTTATGAAAGGAGTGTATTGCCACAAAGGAACGTTAACAAACTCACACATCGCCAGAAGTTTCAACATGCGTTACAAAGATCTGACGTTGTTGCTGGCAGCAAGAATGTGATTACAAGTAGAATATACAAATAAAATAAAGGTGGAAAGCCAATGCTGAAAGCTGATAGCCGACTGCCGATAGCCAATTATGATTAACAACAGTAATGAAAATTCCCTGATGGACGATGCCAACTCACCTGAGTTGAACCGGAAACTGATGGGGCAGGTATCCCAGGATTTTGTCCGGGTAGCTGATCAATTGAAAGATGCTTCTTACCAAATCAGAAAACGCGGATTTTCTGACAATCCGATATTTGTTATTACCAATGAAGAAGTTGACCTCGGTGTTTTGCTGATCGGCTCAACAGAATTGACGAATCGCTATAATTATCGTGCTTCTTACATGAATGAATTTGTTGAACGAAAGTTGATAGGTGAAGAGTCAGTCCTGCTGTTTCAGGAGAACTACAAAAATGCAGACGAGTACTGCTGTCTATTTGCATTAATCGGTGATTTCTCTGGTTTTATTTTTGTTCCTTATCCGGAGGATAATTAATTACAACAAGAATTTTTTAGAAAAATTTAGAAATTTTTTTGATCGGCCAACTTATCCTAATAAGTTGGCCGATTTTTTTATATCCTCAATTACAGCATCTTATCATATAAGAAGATTGTGCTAAACCGTTTTAAAAGGCCATTTGAGTTTTCAGTTTAGAAAGCCAGTCTTATTAAAATATAATAATAAGCCTTCTAACGAGTAATTAAAATTATTTAATTATTGAAAAAAGTAGGATATTTGTAGAATTACATGAATTGTATAATAAAGTTTTGCAATTCTTAACCGCAACCTATGTATAATACTTAACTAGTGAAGAATTTATGAAAGAAAAATTACTTAGGACCTCTTTAAGAATGTTTATTCTTTTAGGTTTATCCTTTACGTTATCGCCAGTTCTTGCACAGGACAGAACGGTGAAAGGTAAAGTGTTAGATGAAAACGATTCAGGATTGCCAGGTGCATCAGTAACAATTAAAGGTAGTACTGCTGGAACAAACGCTGATGCGAACGGAGATTTTACTTTATCTGGTGTCAGTAGCACTTCTGTGCTTGTTATCTCTTCTATTGGATATGTGAAACAGGAGATTCCTGTTGGAAACCAGACAGATTTTTCTGTGAAGATGGTGGCTGACGTCGCTAATTTACAGGAAGTTGTAGTTACTGCTCTTGGTATTTCAAAGGATGCCCGAAAATTGGGTTATTCCGTGACGACAATTGGCGGAGACCTGATGACTAAGGCCCGTGAAACGAACATTGCTAACTCACTTGCTGGTCGCGTTGCCGGTTTAAATGTTAAAGGAACAAGTGGCGGACCGGGTGGAACTGCGAAGATCCTTATGCGTGGTATGCCTAGTATGAACTCTGGTGGATCGCCATTGGTGGTTATCAATGGAGTACCGATGGACAACACGCAAAGAGGTTCTGCCGGTGAATGGGGTGGAGCTGATGGTGGTGATGGTATTGGTAACCTTAACCCTGACGACGTTGAGACAATGACAGTGCTTAAAGGCCAGGCAGCATCAGCTCTTTTTGGTGCACGCGCTTCAAATGGTGTCATTTTGATTAAAACGAAAGCTGGTAAAAAAGGCGACTTTTCAATTGATTACAACCTAAATTACTCAGCTGATACGCCAAGAGATATGACTGATTTTCAATATGAATACGGTCAGGGTATCGGCGGGCAAAAGCCTACAACGGCTGCTGCTGCGCAGGTTTCTGCAAGAAGAAGCTGGGGAGCAAGATTGGACGGATCACAAGTTATCCAGTTTGACGGAAACCAATATGCTTATTCTGCTCAGAAAGATAACGTAAAGAATTTTTACAGAACCGGCTCTAACTTTACAAACAGTTTATCTGTAACGAAGGGTGGAGAAAACGGATCTTTCCGTCTTTCTGTTGCTAATTTGGATACAAAATCGATTATCGAAAACAGTGGTTTGAAAAGAAAAACTTTCAACCTGACTGCCGATCAGAATATTACTAAAAAGTTGAGCGTGAACGTGATGGCTAACTACGTTATTGAAAACGTTAAAAATAAGCCAATCCTTAGTGACGGTCCGATGAACGCCAACAACGGTATGTTCCTTGCATCAAACATCGACCAGAGAATTCTTGCGCCTGGTTTCGATCCTGTGACTGGAAAAGAAATTGTTTTCAGTGATGACGAATATGTGACTAATCCATATTTTGTTACAAGCCAGTTCGTTAACGACGTAGATCGTAAAAGAATTATCTCTGCATTGTCTACAAAGTATCAGTTTACGAACTGGTTGTATGCTCAGGCACGTGTAGGTTATGATAACGCAAATGACCGTATTTTCAAGGTTACACCTTGGGGAACAGGTTTTTCTAATGCAGGTAGAGGTGGTCTTGACGAGTTGTCAAATGCGCAGCGTACTGAGTTAAACGTTGATGGATTGATTGGTTTTAACAAAACATTCAACAATGACGAGTTCACTGTGGACGCGGTTGCCGGAGCAAACCTAAGAAGAAACCGTTACGAAAAAGTTCAGATCGGTGGTTCTCCTTTTGTACTTCCTTACTTGTATAGCTTCAACAACGTAGTGAATTTCAACAGGGATTATGCTGTTTCAAATACAGAAGTTCAGTCGGCTTATTACAGTGTTGATTTAGGTTATAAAGGAATATTGAATTTGACGACAACTGGTCGTTATGACACTTATTCAACTTTGCCAAGTTCAGCACGTAGTATTTTCACGCCTTCTGTAACGGGTTCATTTATATTCAATGACATCGTCAATGTTCCGAATTTGAGTTTTGGTAAAGTGAGAGCATCGTATGCACGTACAAGTGGTGAGCCATCGACTGCGTATGGAACTGCCATTTACTATGGTGTTGGAAATTCATTTAACACAGTGCCAACAGGTAATTTCAGCGATCAGCTCCCTAACCTGTTCCTTAAACCTTTCACGAAAAGTGAAGTTGAGGTCGGTTTGGACTTGAAATTCTTCGGAAACCGTCTTGGTCTTGATCTTGCATATTACAGCCAGAAAACCAAGAATGAAATTATGCCTGCCAATTACAGTGCTGCAACAGGTTACGTAAAAGGTGTAGTTGGAACGGGTTCTGTGCAAAACCGCGGACTTGAAGTTTTAATAACAGGTACTCCTGTAAAAACATCAAAATTCGACTGGAATGTTTCATTTAACCTTACATCGGTTAGAAATAAAATCCTTCAGACTGACGCTGATAACAACCCTATCACGTTGGGTCAAAACAGAGCTACGCTGGGTAATGCTACAACTGCATTTGTTGTAGGTGAAGCAGGTCCTCAGATCAGAGCGTATGATTACAAATATGCTGCAAATGGTGAGATGATCGTAGATCAGTCAGGTTTGCCGGTAAGAGGAGATCTTATTGATCTTGGAACAGTACTTCCTACTTTATATGGTGGTATAAACAACGAATTTAATGTTGGTGCTTTGAATTTCTCATTCCTTGTTGATTATAACTTCGGAAACAAGATTCTTTCTGCAACTGAAAACTATGCGTACAGAAGAGGATTGCACAAAGCAACACTTGAAGGTCGCGATGGTATTACCACAGGTGTTTCAGAAAGCGGCGCTGCCAACACAGTTCAGGCTTCTGCAGAGGATTATTACACTGCTTTGGCTAACAACGTTACCAAGATCAGTGTTGTGGATGGAGATTATATCAAGCTTCGTCAGCTTACGCTTGGTTACACTATTCCTGCCCGCCTTATTGAAAAGTGGCCTTTGGTACGTGCAGTTAATATTTCATTGGTATCACGTAATCTTTTTTACTTTATGAAAAAGACGACAAACATCGATCCGGAAGCAACCTTCGGTGCCAACCTGACTTATTCAGGTATTGAAGGAACCAGCTTGCCATCGACACGTAATTATGGTATCAATGTGAACTTTAAGTTTAAATGAGACAAACTATGAAAAAGAAACTTTTAATATTATTGCTCCTCACAGGCATGATACCTATGTCATGTACTGATGATTTTGACGAACTAAATACAGATCCTACCAAGGCATCAGGTACTACGTTCGATCCTAATTTGTTATTGCCAAGTATTCAGTGGAAATACGTCAGCGCAACTGCCGGATACAACGGTGCTATTCTCTTCCAAAGCATGTGGGTGCAAATTCTTGCGTCGACATCTTCCGGAGCTGCAAACTATTATTCGAACGCAGACAAATATGTGATTTCTAGCAATACAAATGCGTACCTGGCGAACACCTGGAACACGGATTATAGTGCGGCAAGTTTTGCTTACGAAATGGAGCAGCTTACAAAAGATAAGCCTGCACTTTCAAATTTGATGAATACTGCGATTATCATGCAGGTTCAGTCACTTGCGACAATCTCTGATATCTACGGAGATTTGCCGTATACTGACGCCTTGAAGGCAAAAGATGCGATAACGCTTCCTACTTATGATACACAGGAAAGTACTTACAAGTCTCTATTAACTCGTCTGGATGCAGCAATTACTGGTCTTGATGCTTCAAAACCTTTGGTAACAAATGACGCTTTTGCAAACTACAAAGGTGATGTTGCAAAATGGAAAAAGTACGGTTACTCTCTTATGTTGAAGATGGCCATGCGTTTGGTTAAAGTGGACCTTGCTACGGCAAAGACATACGCTGAAAAGGCAGCTGCCGGTGGCACTTTCACAAGTGTGAGTGATGATGCCTATGTAGTATCTGACGATGCAAATGGTTATACGAACGGAAACGGAGCAGCACTATCAACACCTGCTGACGTGTATCAGGTGAGATGGAGTAAAACAATGATTGACTTTTTGAAGTCGACAAATGATCCTAGATTAGGCGTTGTTGCAGAAGTTCCTGTTGCTGGTTTAGCTGGTAGCCAAAACGTTGCAGCAGGAAGCTCAGATCCTTCAATTCAGATGGGATTGCCAAATGGTTATGACTTGAACGGTGGAGCGACAGACATTTCACGCTCTCCTGGCTACAACGGTGCCTCAGGTTCAGGCGCAGACGTAACCCCGATCGGAAAATATTCTCGCCCCACCGGTGTTTACAGAAGCAGAAGCGCTCCTTTGTTCGTTCAAACATATGCGGAAACTGAGTTGTTACTTGCGGAAGCTGTGACCCGCGGATTCTCTGTTGGTACCACCACGGCAGCTACGCATTATGCAAATGGCGTATCCGCTGGTATCCAGTCATTAGCTCGCTACGGTGCAACTGCTACGATCAGTGCAGCTGTTGCTGATGCTTATGCTGCTGCACATCCATTGGTTGCTGCGGACGCATTAAAACAAATCAACGAACAATACTGGGCTGTAAACGGAACACTATTTAACTTCGTTGAAGCATGGAACAACTGGAAAAGATCAGGTTATCCTGTGCTTACTCCTGTGAATTATGTAGGTAATTTCTCGGGAGGCGTCATTCCAAGAAGACAAGTTTATCCGACAACGGAGGCTACTTTAAATTCTGCTAATTATAATGCAGCTGTCGAAAGAATTCCAGGCGGTGATGTATGGTCTGCTAGAAACTGGTGGGATAAATAATCAAAAAAAACGGAGCAGAGGACTTTAACTCTGCTCCGTTTTTTTAAATAATCAATGCTAACTTCAACAATCTGTTGAAGTTTTTTTAGTTTTTATGATATATCTTTCGTTACATTTTTTACTTCCTTCTTCATGTTGACGAATAGAAAACGCAGTGTTAATATATTTCTTGCTTTATTATTGGGAGCTCATTTTTCCGTTGCACAGGTTCAACAGCCGCTTTTTCAGCTACTGGCTCCCAAGCAGACAAATGTTGATTTCAAGAATGACATCAATGAAGATGAGAGTATGAACGTTATGGCGTATGAGTACTTTTACAATGGTGGTGGCGTAGCAGTTGGAGATCTTAATAATGACGGGTTTGATGATTTGTTTTTTACGTCAAACATGAAATCTAATAAACTATATCTCAATATGACCGGCGAAAAAGGTTCGCCGATTAAATTTAAAGACATAACAAGCTCAGCCGGAAAAGGATTGGAAGGGCGAAAGGGCGGTTGGAAAACAGGCGCGACGATGGCCGATGTCAATGGTGACGGTCTTCTGGATATTCACGTCTGTTATTCGGGAAAGGTTGACGACGAAACGAGAAAAAATCAATTGTTCATCAATCAGGGTATCCAGAACGGAACCGTGAAATTTCTTGAACTGGCGAAAGAATATGGACTGGATAATGTCAGTTATAGCACACAGGCAACTTTTTTTGACTACGACAATGATGGCGATCTGGACATGTTCCTGCTGAATCATAGTGTCAAAAAAATTGATAACATGGAATTGGCCAAATTCAGAAAGGAAACTGATGAATTGGCTGGAAATAAACTTTTTGAAAATAGAAATAACAAGTTTGTTGAGGTAACCAAACAGGCTGGCATTTATCAATATCCATTAACTTTTGGTCTCGGCGTAGCCATTGCCGATATCAATCTGGATGGTTTGCAGGATATTTATGTGACCAACGATTACAACGAGCCGGATTATTTATACATAAACAACGGAAACGGTACTTTCAGCGAAGAAACCGAAATGTGTTTTCGCCATCTTGCCCAATTTTCCATGGGGCTTGATATCGCAGATTTCAACAATGATGGTTTGCCGGATATTATGTCGCTGGATATGTTGCCGGAAGATAACAAGCGTCAGAAATTGCTTCAATTGCAGGAAAATTATGAATCGTTTGAGCTAATGATGAAACAAAATCTGAACCGGCAGTATATGCGAAATATGCTTCAATTGAATAACGGAGACGGCACGTTCAGTGAAATCGCGCAGATTTCAGGCGTATCGAATACCGATTGGAGCTGGTGTCCGCTTCTGGCAGATTTTGATAATGACGGTTACAAAGACCTATTTGTCAGTAATGGTTATCTAAGAGATTATACAAATAAAGATTTTTTAAAATACTGGGGCGATTACAAAGTGCGGCAGGCTGTTAATAAGGAGCCTTTTTTATTGATGGACCTTATCAAGGCCATGCCATCAACAAAACTTGCAAACTACATTTTTAAAAATAACAAAGACCTGACATTTACAAAAATGCAGGATGTCTGGGGACTGAATAATCCGTCCATTTCCAGCGGTGCAGTATATGCCGATCTGGATAACGACGGCGACCTGGATCTGGTTGTTAGTAATATCAATGAGCCCGCCTTTATTTATCAGAATATGGGGCAGGAGCAGTCGAAGAGTAGTTATTTACAGGTTAAATTAATCCAGCCGGATGGGAATAAAAATGCGGTAGGGGCGAAAGTTTTTCTTTTTTCAAAAGGGAAACAGCAGTATCAGGAGGTTAATCCCAACAGGGGATATTTGTCATGCCTGCCATTAAAACTTAATTTTGGTTTAGATCAGGATAAACAGGTTGATACGGTAAAAATCGTCTGGCCGGATCAGAAGGAGCAGTGGCTCACCAACGTTTCAGCAAATCAGTTATTGCTTGTTGAAAAGCAATCGGGGAAATTGAAAAATGCAAAAACAGATCAGAAGAAGGTTAAGACAATATTAAGCAAAGCGCCAAGTCCATTGACGTATCAGCATGAGGGTTTCAACGAAAATGATTTCAAGCGCCAGCCGTTAATGCTTTCCATGTACTCGCAAACCGGACCAGTGGTGGCCAGCGGAGACGTAAACAAAGATGGTCTGGACGATATTTATATCAGTGGCGATCAGAACAAGCAGGGCAAAATTTGGTTGCAGGATAACAAGGGAGCTTTCTCCGAAATGCCTGGTTTTTCAATCGGGGATGAAAATGTTTCCGCTAATTCTGCCGCACTGTTTTTTGATGCAAATGGTGATGGTTTTGACGATCTATATATTGCAAAAGGAGGTTATTCACTTTTCGAGCCCAACACATTTTCTTTACAGGACGAAATTTATCTGAGCGATGGCAAGGGTAAACTGAATCTGGCGGTTTTATCTGTACCGAATATGAAAGCCAGCAGCAAATCCTGTGTACGCGCCTGTGATTATGACGGTGACGGTGATATGGATTTGTTTGTAGGTGGTCGCGTAATTCCAGGAAGATATCCGGAAACGCCGACTTCATTTTTGCTGACAAATAATGGAAAGGGAGAATTTTCCATCACCCAGGTTCCATTTTCGAAAGTCGGTATGGTGACCGATGCGCAGTGGGCCGATATGGATAATGATGGCAGAAAGGACCTGGTCATTTGTGGTGAATTTATGCCGGTAAAAATTTTCGGGAATACAAAAGAAGGTTTTGTTGATAAAACACTTCAATATTTTCCTGAGGAGGAATCAGGTTTTTGGTCGTCACTTTTGGTCGAGGATCTTGACGGCGATGGGAATAAGGATATTGTTGCCGGCAATTTCGGGACAAACTCACAGATCAAGGTTTCGCATACGGAGCCGGGTGAACTTTATTTTGCTGATTTTGATAACAACGGTTCGATTGACCCATTTTTCACTTTTTACGTTCAGGGAAAATCTTATCCATTCGTGAGTCGCGATGAGCTTAATGATCAGATTTATCCAATGCGGAAAAAATTTGCATTTTATAAAGATTACGCAAATGCGGGCATGACTGAAATTTTTGCGCCTGAGGTTTTGAATAAGTCAGAAAAACTTACTTTTAACGAAGCCCGTTCAGTCTGTTTTATGAATAAAAACGGAAAATTTGAAAAAGAGATCTTGCCAATTCAGGCTCAGTTTGCCCCGGTAACTTCGATCTCCTATCAGGATTTTGACCGCGATGGAAAGAAGGATCTAATACTTCTTGGTAACAAGTCTGATAATCGTTTGAAGCTTGGGAGTATGGATGCAAATTATGGCTGTTATTTGAAAGGAAATGGCAAAGGCCAGTTCACTTATGTAGGTCAGCCGCAGTCCGGATTGTCAGTGGTTGGTGATGTGAAATCGGTTATAGAAATTAAAATTAAAAAAGACCCATACCTCGTGATTGGAGCATTTAACAAACCGCTTCAATTTTATCAAATAGAAAAAAAGTAATGAAAAAATTTTTTCTGATAAGTTTATTTATAAGTCATTTAGTAACTGCTCAAAAATCAAAAAAGGAGCTGGATCGATTTTTACAGCCTGCTGTTTTCTCACTTACCATGGTTATGATCCACGACGTGGTAAACCCGCCTGCCGCTAGTCGATTTTATACTTATTGCTTACTTGGCGCACAGGAAATTGTTGCTCAAAACAATAAGGAAATTGTCTCGCCATCGGCTTATACGAAAGAGTTGGGGAAAATTGAAATTGAAACAAAAACAGGATACGATTACAAGATTGCCGCGTTATATTGTATCCTTGAAACCGGACGCATTATTTTGCCTTCGGGTTATATGCTTGAAGAGGATCAGAAAAAAATGCTGGCAGATTTAAAAAAAGAAGGTTATTCCGATCAGACAATCGGTCAATCTGTTGCCGTTGCACAGGATGTTGCGAAAAAAATAATCGCATTTTCAAGCAAGGATAATTATTCAACATTAAGTACCAGACTTCGTTACCGCCCTTTAAAAGGTGATGCATATTGGTTTCCGACGCCTCCCGGTTATATCGAAGGCATAGAGCCACATTGGAAAACAATCCGTCCGATGATGATTGATTCATGCGGACAGTTCAAGCCAAAACCTCCCGTTGCTTTTAGCAAGGACAGCACAAGCGAATTTTATAAACTGGCCTATGAGGTTTATGACGCAGGAAACAAATTAAATGAAGGCACACGCTTTATTGCTTCCTACTGGGATTGTAATCCCTTTGCGATAAATACCTCAGGGCACATGGCCATTGGTTTCAAAAAGATTAGTCCTGGCGGTCACTGGATGAATATTACCAGCATTGCGACAACAAAGGCGAAAGTAGATCTGGATCACGGAATTATGATTCATTCCATCGTTGCGGCTACGTTAATGGATGCGTTTATCAGTTGCTGGGATGAGAAATACAGAAGCAGTCGGATCAGGCCGGAGACGGTCATTAACCGCTATATTGATCCTCGCTGGCAGCCGCTTTTGCAAACGCCGCCCTTCCCGGAATATACCAGCGGGCATAGTGTGATTTCGACTGCGGTTGCTGAAACCCTCACGTATTTTCTTGGTGACAAATTTTCTTTTACTGACAATACCGAAGTTATTTTTGACTTGCCAACGAGAGATTTTCAATCATTCCGTCAGGCAGCAGAAGAAGCAGCGATTTCCAGATTATATGGTGGAATTCATTATCGTGACGCCATTGTCAATGGTCAGGAACAAGGGAAAAATATTGGTGAATTTATCGTGCAGAGGGTAAAATTAGCGGGTGTTAAACCTATGGTTTTAAGATAAATACTATGGCCAAGTATTTCAATTTGTCGGAAAGAATCATAGTTGGCTAAAAGAAAACTGAGAAACAGATATGATGTACAAAGATCGTCATAGAGTTTAAGTTGTATCTTTGAGGCCGCTTGGAATTGTCATAACTTTGCCGGAGGCGTTCGGATTACAATTGAGTTTTAATATCAATGAATAAGTTTTTAACGGTTAGCGTCTTTCTGGTTTTAATTGTTTCAGGTGTTTTGAGAGCACAGGATACCACTGGTGTCGCGACAGAAAATCCTGCGGTTACAACACAGAACTCACCTGTTTCTGAAAATGATTCTACTAAAATTAAAATTCGACTTGCTTTTAACAGAAAATGGGCTTTTGGATTTAATGGTGGATATAGTTATCGTTTGCCAAACAAAGGCGCCAGGACCAATCAGCCTTATTCAAAATATCTCCGGAATCTAAAATCCGGTTATTCGCTTGGTGCTGATTTTCATCGGTTTACTTGGCCGCAAGTCGGATTGGGTTTAAAATACAATATCTTCAAAAGCCAGGGAGATTTTGATAATAAAAATGGCGATGATATCACCATTCAGTTTGTTGGTCCTTCGGCCGTTTACCAATATCCTTTCAAAAACAATACGACTTCTGTCCTCGCGGGTTTTGCTTTGGGCTATCAATCGTATATCAACAAGGGCATTTCGGACGGAAATGATTTTACAAATAAAGCTAATGCCATGGGTTGGGCCGTATCAGTAGGTTTGGAACAAAAACTCAGCAATCATTTTGCTTTAAACATTTCCGGTGCCTGTTATCTCGGGACAGCATATAAATTCAAAAGAGAAGCTGGCGGAGTTACTGAAACCATAAACCTCTCCAAAGAGAAGTTTGAAGATTTATCGCGAGTTGAATTAACGCTCGGTCTCAAATTTTTCTAATAGATCATTCGTTTTGTTTTATGAAAAAGTAAGGGAAAAGTAGGATAATTTAGTCTTACTTTTGAAACCTTGGCGAAGGAAGTTAAAAACAGACTTTCAATCGGTAGATTGACCTGTGTCGCGACTTACCAAGCTAAGCCTTTTAAACTTTTCTTTCATAAGATTTCCATTTTTCAACAATGGATGCAAATCGCAAAATGATGTTAAAACCTAACCTGTTCCTATTCCTCTGTGCAGTATTTTGCTGCCTGCTAACTTCACCAACAACCATTTCTGCTCAGTCTGCGAAATCTAAAAAGCCACTGGTTGTGTTCGTAACGGGCGATCATGAGTACAGCGGCGAAGAGACGCTTGCAATAATCGCAGCCGAACTTGAAAAAAATTATGGTATGCGTACCATCGTTTTGAAAGCTTCTCCAGATTACAATTCCGAGAAAAATATTCCTGGCCTGGAAGCTTTGAAAGATGCCGACCTGGCTGTTTTTTATCTCCGTTGGCGGCAATTGCCCAAGGAACAGCTCGCTCATATTGATGCCTATCTTAAATCGGGAAAACCGGTAATGGGCTTCCGTACAACAACCCATGCCTTCAATTATCCAAAAGGAGACGAGAATGAAAAATGGAATGCTTTCGGAGAATTTGCTTTAAATTCTCCTCCCGGCTGGGGCGGAAAAGCGGCTCACACGCATTATGGACACAAAAGCAGCACTGATGTTTCTGTAATTCCTGAACAGTCAAAAAATCCTATACTCACGGGCGTTTCGCCAAAATTTCATGTTCGTTCATGGTTATACCGGGTTCTTCCGGATTATCCTACCAAAGGTTCGACTTGGTTGTTGATGGGCAAATCAGTTGATCCTGATAAACAGGACGTTGAAAATCCTGTTGCGTGGACGGGCACCAATTCCTTCGGCGGCAAAGTTTTCATGACCACCCTTGGGCATCCGGACGACTTTAAACTGGAACCTTTTCAGCGTCTGATTATCAATGCAATTCACTGGGAATTAGGACAGAAAGTACCTAAAACCTGGAAGGGCAAAATGGATATCCAGGTTCCTTACAGAGAGGCAAAATAAGCTGAGATACCACTTCAAGCCATAGTATATTCCTAAACCATGAATAAATTATCATTACGAAAATGACTAAACCCGCAAAAAGAGGCATCAATGGATTGTTTATCGTATTTGGATTAATTGTCATTGCTTTCAGTGCTTTTCAGTTCAGCGAGCCCGATTCGCTGAAACTCAAAAAAAACTCCCGAATTATCCTGCTGGGAGGAAACCTAGGGTCGAGGATGATGAACTACGGACATTTTGAAACTGAGATGCAGGTTCGATATCCCGACAGTCTGCTTTATATCAGAAATATGTGCGACGGTGGCGACACGCCTGGATTTCGTCCACATGCCAGCAGAAATTTACCCTGGGCATTTCCGGGAGCTGAAAAATTTCAGACAGAATATGCTAAAAATTCAAACAGTGAAGGTCATTTCGAATCTCCGGATGAATGGATTACGAGGCTGAAAACAGATATCATCATTGCCTTTTTTGGATATAGCGAATCGTTTCAGGGAAAAGAAGGATTGGCCAACTACAAAGCTGAGCTTGATGCATTTATCAAACATACGTTAAGTCAAAAGTACAATGGCGTCACGCCGCCTCAGTTAGCCATCGTTTCACCGATAGCGTTTGAAGATTTGTCAGCAAAATTTGATCTTCCAAACGGGAAGAAGGAAAACGAAAATCTTTCCCTCTATGCAAAGGCAATGAAGGAAGTTGCCGATCAAAATAAGGTGCTTTTCGTAGACGCATTTACGCCTTCACAGAAATGGTATGCTGAAAGTAAAGCTGATCTGACAATTGACGGATCGCAGCTAAATGAGGAAGGTTATAAAAAACTGGCTCTTTTACTTTCTGATAAGGTTTTTGGAAAAGCTTTGCCGAAAGCAGAGGCGAACCGAAACCTGGTTCACGATGCTGTTCTTGAAAAAAACTGGATGTGGCATAACGATTATAAAATTCCAAACGGTGTGCATGTTTACGGTCGCCGTTATAATCCGTTCGGACAGGATAATTATCCGGCGGAAATTAACAAAATCCGTGAGCTGACCGCCATTCGCGATCAGGCTGTCTGGCTTGCTGCTTCAAAAGGAGAAAAGCTGGATTTGGCTGCCGCTGATAAAAATACTTCGCCTTTGCCGCAGGTTAAAACGAATTATAATCCGGAGAAAAACGGAAGTCTGGAATATCTGTATGGCGAGGATGCATTGAAAAAACTGAAAGTGCCGGAAGGATATAAAATCGAGCTTTTTGCATCAGAAGAACAATTTCCTGATTTAGCAAAACCGATGCAAATGTCTTTTGATAACAAAGGAAGGCTTTGGGTTTCCACGATGCCTAGTTACCCGCATTACAAGCCGGGAGACTCAAAACCAAACGATAAAATTATCATTTTTGAAGATACAAACGGAGACGGAAAGGCAGATAAACAAACTGTTTTCGCTGACGGATTACATCTTCCATTGGGTTTTGAGATAGCAAAAGAAGGTGTTTACGTTTCCCAGGGAACCAATCTTAAAATCTTGATGGATACTAATGGTGATGGTAAGGCAGACAAAAGTGAAATTTTGTTAAGCGGTTTTGATGATCATGATACCCATCATAACAGCCATGCTTTTACGGTGGATCCGTCGGGTGCAATTTATTCTGGTGAAGGTGTTTTTCTTCATACGAATATTGAAACTTCGTACGGAACGGTGCGGGCAACAAACGGTGGATTTTACAGATATGCACCGCAGCTTAAAAAACTTGAACGCACGGCTCAGCTTTCCATCCCAAACCCCTGGGGTATAGCGTTCGATGATTGGGGGCAGCCATTTTTTGCAGAAACTTCCAGTCCGGATGTTCGTTGGATGATGCCGGGGTCTGTATTGCCTAGATATGGCGAATATACCCATAAGTCCGCGCAGCTGGTCGAAGAAGCACATCGCGTCCGCCCGACTTCCGGATTGGAATTTGTGTCAAGCCGCCATTTTCCGGATGATATTCAGGGAGATTTTCTGATCAATAATACCATTGGTTTTTTAGGTATGAAAGAACATACGCTGACAGATGACGGAACCGGATATGCAAGTAAACATCGTGCCGATCTTGTTGTCAGCGAAGACAGAAATTTCCGGCCTGTTGATATGGAATTCGCGCCAGACGGCTCTCTCTACCTGATCGACTGGCACAATATCCTGATCGGGCATATGCAGCATAACGCACGTGACCCTTTGAGGGATCATTCACACGGAAGAATCTACCGGATTACTTATCTTTCAAGGCCGTTGGTAAAACCCGCAAAAGTAGATGGGGCAAGTATCGAAGAACTTTTTGAAAATCTTAAATTGCCAGAGTATCGCACCCGATACAGAACACGTCGCGAGTTGCGGGGAAGGGATGTAAATCAGGTTTTAACAAAACTGAATACCTGGGTTGCCAGTCTGGATAAAAATGATCCGCGTTATGAGCATCATTTACTGGAAGGTTTGTGGGTGAGCTGGGGTATGGATAAAGTGGATCAAAAACTTTTGAAACAGGTACTTAAAGCAAAAGATTACCATGCGAGAGCGGCTGCGGTTAATGTAGTGCGTTACACGGGGCATCAGGTTCCCGATCAGGCAGCTTTGTTGATGCAGGCGGCGAAGGATGAAAACAGCCGTGTCAGGCTTGCGGCAATTGTGGCAGCGTCCTGGATCGGAAAGGAAAAAGGATTGCCGATTCTGGAGGAAGCTAAGAAAAAGCCATTGGACGACTGGTCTATTCACGCATACGAAACGGCAGTTGCACATTTAAATGGTGTCGGTGTAAAAAAGGAAAAAGAGGTGATTGTAAAATCGACACTTAAAGGAAAAGAACTCGAACTTTTTAATACAGGTAAAGGCATATATGCCAAGGAAGGTTACTGCACCACGTGCCATCAGCCTGACGGTAAGGGATTAACTGCTTCGGGTTTCCCTCCTTTAACTGCCAATAAGTGGGTTTTAGGTAGTGAAGATCGTCTGATAAAACTGGCTTTAAAAGGACTATTGGGACCGATCGAAGTAAGTGGCAAAAAGTATCCGGGACAAGTTCCGATGACACCATTTGGCGGACTTTTGAACGATGAGGAAATGGCAGCAGTGTTGACTTATGTCCGGAATTCCTTTGGAAATCAGGGCTCTGCAATTCTTCCGGAACGCGTTAAAAAGGTAAGAGCAGCAACGGAAAGTAAGCAGGATTTTTACTCTCCGGATCAATTGCTGAAAGAACATCCTATGGAAAAATAACAATATAGGTTTTATACAAAAAACGCGGTTGTCTGATCATTTCAGACAGCCGCGTTTTTTTGTATTTATCTGAATGTTATTCAAAAGCTATGGGATTAAATATATCTGGGGAATTTCGTAAATCAGCAATTCAAATCTCGACTTGTCCAAAGTCCAGGAATATCAGGCGACCGGTATGCAATTATAATTATTGATCTTATTTTATTCTTTTTCCCATGAAAAAGCCGGATTATGCCGATTGGAATAATAATTCAGTGTTGGAATGTTATTTTTAATTTTCATAAAAATGGGTGGTATTACAGAATTGGAAATCGACTGATTATTAGCTCTTTGTATATTAAAAATCAGATAATCAAAAAAGAGGTAAAGTACAGGAATCTATCTTCAAACGAAGTAGGAAAAAAGGCAGGAAAAGCGTATCTTTGTATGTTTAAAAAGCCCCTGGATGGGCACTTTTTATCGTAGAGTAAAACAATTAATATGGCAAACGAAACAGTGAGTGAAGTAAATAATTATTCAGCCGATAATATCCAGGTTCTTGAAGGTTTAGAGGCCGTACGTAAACGTCCGGCCATGTACATTGGTGATACTGGTTTTAAGGGGGTTCACCATTTAATTTGGGAAGTAGTTGATAACTCCATTGATGAGGCAATGGCCGGCTACTGTGACACCATCAACGTTACGATAGAAGAAGATAATTCCATTACCGTTCAGGATAATGGCCGGGGTATTCCTACCGGGCTCATGGCGAAAGAGAAAAAATCTGCACTTGAAGTCGTTTTGACTGTACTTCACGCGGGTGGTAAGTTTGATAAAGATACTTATAAAGTTTCTGGTGGTTTGCACGGTGTCGGGGTGTCCTGCGTTAATGCGCTTTCCATCCATTTACGCGTAGAAATTCACAGAGAAGGCAAAATATTCGAACAGGAATATAGCGAAGGGAAACCTTTGTATCCTGTACGTGTGATCGGTGATTCGGAAAAAACGGGAACGTTTATCCATTTTAAACCAGATGATACGATTTTTACGGTTACTGAATATAAATACGAGACTGTTGCGACACGTCTTCGCGAATTGTCCTTTTTGAATAAGGGTATTCGTATTACACTTGAAGATAAGCGTGAGCAGGATGAAAACGGCGTTAACCGTGGCGAAGAATTTCATTCAGAAATTGGTTTAAATGAGTTCGTTCTTTACCTGGAAGGAACACGTCAGGCATTGATTCCTGAGCCGATCTACATGGAAAATACCAAAGGAACGGTCCCGGTTGAAATTGCGATGATGTATAATACTTCATACGGTGAAAATGTTTTTTCTTATGTGAATAACATCAACACGGTTGAAGGTGGTACACACGTTCAGGGTTTCCGGGCAGCTTTGACCAGAACGTTGAAAAATTACGCCGACAAACAGGGTGTACTTGCCAAAGAGAAAATAGAGATTAGTGGTGATGACTTTCGTGAGGGACTAACTGCGGTTATTTCGGTGAAAGTGGCTGAACCTCAGTTCGAAGGACAGACAAAAACTAAATTAGGTAACTCTGAGGTAGTTAGTGTGGTTAGTCAGGTTGTGGCTGAAATGCTTGACACTTATCTTGCCGAGCATCCAAAGGAAGCAAGAACGATCATTGAAAAAGTAATTCTTGCCGCAAAAGCACGTATCGCTGCGAAGAAAGCACGTGAGTTGGTGCAGCGTAAGAATATTTTGACAGGTACAGGTTTGCCAGGTAAACTATCCGACTGTTCTGAGACTGATCCTGCGATTTGTGAATTGTATCTTGTCGAAGGAGACTCGGCTGGTGGAACTGCCAAGCAAGGCCGTAACCGCGCATTTCAGGCGATTTTGCCTTTGAGAGGTAAAATTCTTAATGTTGAAAAAGCACAGGAATATCGTATTTACGAAAACGAAGAGATCAAAAATATGTTCACCGCCATGGGTGTGCAGATCGGAAAAGATGGAGACGAAAGAGCGTTGAACATTGACAAACTTCGTTACCATAAGATCGTGATCATGACGGATGCGGATATTGACGGTAGTCACATTCGTACGCTGATCCTTACTTTCTTTTTCCGTTACATGAAGATTTTGATCGACAACGGTTATATCTACATTGCGCAGCCACCTTTGTATTTGGTTAAAAAGGGGAAAGAGGAAAGATATTGCTGGACGGAACAACAACGCGAAGAAGCTGTTAAGGCTGTTGGTAATGGCCGTGAGGATTTGGTGAATATCCAGCGTTATAAAGGTTTGGGAGAAATGAATGCCGAACAATTGTGGAGCACAACCATGAACCCGGACGGAAGAAGTTTGAAACAAGTATCGATAGAATCAGCAGCAGAGGCGGATCACTTATTTTCTATGTTGATGGGAGATGAAGTAGGACCTCGACGCGATTTCATCGAGAAGAATGCTAAATATGCTCGTGTAGACGTGTAACAGTCAGCTCTCGTCGCGAGTTAGAGAAAAACGGATGGCTGACTATGTTCAGTCGTCCGTTTTTTTTGAGAAAGAATTAACAAAAACTTCATCATACTAAAAACAATACATAATTAGATTCGTTGCATTTTGGGACACACGAATAGCGCGGATTGTTTAAATTCATTACCTTATGCCTGATCATACCGACCCGATAACCAATAGCGAAAAAAGAGGAAGACTTTCTGGTCTGTTTTCATTTTTTAAAAACCCAAAAGAAACAACCATGGACGACACAAAGCTTGTAAGTCCTACTGAAAAGGTGAATTCCCTGGTTCAGCAGAGCGATTTTATCAGTCGTGACCTTAGCTGGCTCAAATTCAACGACCGGGTATTGGATCAGGCGCAAAATGAGGAAAGAAATTTATTCGACCGATTAAAGTTTCTGGCAATAACCTCCTCTAATCTCGATGAGTTTTTGTCGATCCGTCTGGGTAGTTTGTATAACTATCTTGACTACGGAAAGGAGCGTGTAGATTATTCAGGATTGAGAGAAATTCCATTCAGGAAAATGCTCATGAAAGAGCTGCACGAATTTGTCCGTTTGCAGAACGCTTGTTATACCGATCAACTTCAACCTCTTTTCGCTCAACACGGTTTTCGTGTTGTTGGTATGGAGGATATGGTTGGAGAGGAGAAAGCGGAAATCGAGCAGTATTTTGAGCGAACGGTTTATCCGATGTTGACGCCTATGTTGTTCGACTATACACATGCTTTCCCTGTTTTGCTTGCGAAAGTTCTGGTGTTGGGCGTGATAACGCAGGTAAAGGGTACTTCCTCCGAAGAAGATAGGAAATTGTCTTTTGTTCAGCTTCCGCTTAATCTTCCTCGTTTTTATGTGATTGAGCGCGATAATGAGATTCTTTTTCTGCCTATTGAAAAAATAGTCAGAGCGCATATTTACAAATTATATCGCAACGTCGATATCGTCTCGACCAACCTATTCAGAATCATCAGAAACGGAGATTTTTCTCTGGAAGAAAGTGATGATATGGAATCTGATTTCATCGACGAGATTAAGCAGAAAATTAAGAACCGTCGCCTGGGTCGCGTCGTCAGCGTTGCAATTGAACCGGATACAAACCCCGATCTTTTTAATTTAATAAAAAAGAGATGGGAAATTGACGACTATAATGTTTTTAAAGTTGAAGGACTGATTGATTACACCTCGCTTTGGGCCATTGTCAAACATCCTGAATTTAAGGATCAGATTCCCCCGATACATCCGCCAGTACCACCGCTAGGATTGGAAAGAGAAAGAATTCCTGATGTTTTTGAGGCGATGAAAGAAAGAGATATTCTTTTACATCATCCATATAACAATTTTGAACCAGTGCTTCAGTTGCTGGAACAAGCCGCTGATGATCCGAAAGTACTCTCGATTAAGTTAACGATTTACCGTCTCGCGAAAAATTCCCGTGTTACAGATGCCTTGTTGCGTGCTGCCGAAAACGGGAAACACGTAGCAGTTCTGTTCGAAGTAAAGGCGAGATTCGATGAAGAAAATAACATTCGTGAAGCGCAGCGTCTGCAAAAAGCTGGCTGTTTTGTGATATACGGTATTGGTCAGTTGAAAACGCATACCAAGTTGCTGCTTATCGTTCGTAACGAAGGAAATCGCGTGTTACGTTATGCGCATTTATCAAGCGGTAACTACAATGAGGATACTTCGAGGTTATATACTGATACCGGTTTGCTGACTACAAACGAAGAATATACCCAGGATATTTCTGAGTTTTTCAATGTTATTACCGGTCATTCCAGCCCGACAGAGTATCAGAATCTGATCACAGCGCCGCGTTATATGCGGAATAAACTAATTGAGTTAATTCGTAAGGAGGCTGAAAATGCGAAAGCAGGCTTGCCTTGTGGAATTTGTATCAAAATAAATTCGCTGGAAGACAAGGAGACAATTCAGGAACTTTACACGGCTTCACAAGCTGGCGTGCCTGTTCGGCTGATCGTGCGTGGGATGTGTTGCCTGCGTCCTCGAAGAAAGGGGTTGAGCGAAAATATTTCAGTTCGTTCTTTGGTAGGAGATTTTCTTGAACACTCCAGAATATTCTATTTTCATCAGAACGGTGACCCGCTTGTTTACGGTGGCAGCGCAGATGCGATGGTTCGTAGTTTTGACCGTCGTATTGAATCGCTTTTCAAATTGGTTGATATTCGTGTCAAACAGGAGGCCATTCACATTTTGTATTTCAGTTTATTGGATAATGTGAATGCCTATGAAATGCAGGAAGATGGTACTTACATCAAATGCCTGGAACCAGATGAAGCGCCTTTGAATATCCACAAGGCATTTTTTGATGTGACGCTGGAAGATGTTTTGAAAGTAAAACTTTTTGTGCCGGATCAAAAGCCGGCTGATACGATTGTTGAGGATTTAGCAAGACAGCAACAGTCCGCAGAATCCGAACAGCAGATTTGTGAATAAAAAATATTGATATTAAACAAAAGCCGCTCAGATTTTAATTTGAGCGGCTTTTGTTTTTTATTATTCTTTAAAAAATACCCTTTTAACTCTTTCTCCGATACCTGTCAATATTTCATAAGGTATAGTTCCGATCCGACTTGACAGATCAGTGATTGGAACTTCATTGCCAAAGATAATCACTTCATCGCCTTCTTCTACTATTGCTCTGGTTACATCGATCATCGTCATGTCCATGCAGACATTACCAATCGTCGCACATAAAGTCCCGTTAACATAAACTTGGCCGATTCCGTTTCCTAATCCCCGGTCATATCCGTCTGCATAACCAATCGCCAATGTTGCGATGGCAGAATCATGACTAACCAAACCTCGTCTGCTGTAACCCACAGTTTCACCGGCGGAAAGATATTTTATCTGGGAAACAACCGTTTTTAATGTTCCTACGGGCTGTAAGAAATGTTGTTGTTGTCCTGTCGCCTCAACTCCATATAAGCCAATTCCCAGTCGAACCATATCCAGTTTAAAATCAGGGAAACGTACAATTCCGGCAGAATTTAAGATATGTTTAGTTACCTTATAACCCAAAGCCTCCTCAATTTTCGAAGCGCCTTTGATAAATCTTTCATATTGCAAAAGAGAGAAATTGTTGTGAATTCCCTCATCTGCGCCAACCAGATGACTAAAAACCGTGGAAACTTTTATAGAAGGATTAGAAGAAAGCTTCTGACATAACCAATCATAATCATCTTCGACAAATCCAAGTCTGTGCATGCCGGTGTCCAGTTTCAAATGAACAGGAGGAATCTCTGACGAATTATTTTTTCGATTGACAAACTCAATCCAATCTGTCAGTATTCGTTTGCTGTATATTTCCGGTTCAAGATGATATTGCAAAAGCGTATCGAATGTGGGTGCCGTAGAATTCATCACCATAATAGGTAACGTAATTCCGCTCTGCCGCAAAGAAACACCTTCATCCGCATAGGCAACGCCGAGATAATCAACACGATGATATTGCAGTAAATTGGCTACTTCTGAACTTCCGCTTCCATAGGCGAAAGCTTTAACCATCACCATTATCTTTGTATCCGAACCGATTTTCGACCGGTAAAAATTTAGGTTGTGGGTCAATGCGTCAAGATTTATTTCAAGAACTGTTCCGTGCAATTTTTGTTGAATACGATGGACGATTTTTTCAAATGAAAACGTCCTGGCACCTTTTACTAATACCAGACTATCGGTCAATGAGCTGAAGGGAAATGCTTTAAGAAAAGCATCGGTGTCTTTGTAAAACTTAGTTTCAGAAATATCAAATTGATTAACCTGCAGGCTGATTTCCGGGCCGATGCCAATAAGGCGGTCAATCTTTTTCTCTCGCAATAATTGGGCAATGATGCCATACAATTCTGCTGGTGCTTGTCCGGATTGTAATACGTCAGAAAGGATAACGGTTCTGTGACTACGCTGTTCCTGTTGTGATAAAAAGTTGAGCGCCATCGTTAATCCTTGCAGGTCATTGTTGTAGGTATCATCAATGACGTAACAATTATTAATTCCTTCTTTCAATTCCAAACGCATCGAGACGGGGCGCAATGTCAGTATCCTTTTTTGAATAACCGATGGCATCAGGCCGAAGTCGAGTAAAAAGACGATACAATGTGTCAGGTTCTCAAGAGAAGCGTCGTCCCGGAAAACGGTTTCAAATTGGAGGTTTCCAAAAATGCCATCGAGTTTTATGATGGTATTGTCCTTGTGAGATTCAAATGTAACGTTGATATCTGCGTCTGCCTGGCTTCCCCATGTAATTGTTTTCAGGAAGGGGTTAACCGGACGAAGGATTAATTGAATTTCTTCATCAACCTCCGTATAATCCTTGCAATAGATTAATGATTTGACTTTTGTAAAAAGACGAAGCTTTTCTGTAATTTTTTGTTTGCGGCTACGAAATCCATCATCATGCGCAGAACCGATATTTGTAAAAATTCCGACTGTCGGATTGATAACCGGCTGCAGATATTCCATCTCATGCGCACGGGAGACTCCTGCTTCAAAAATGGCAAACGTATGTTCTTTCTTCAAATTCCACACAGAAAGCGGAACACCGATTTGCGAATTATAACTTTTAGGACTTGCAACGACACGTTGGTCAGGTGCAATTAATTGCGCCAGCCATTCCTTCACAATCGTTTTCCCGTTACTTCCGACAATTCCCAAAACAGGTATTGAAAAATGGCTGCGATGCTCAGTACCGATTTTTTGCAGCGCACGAATGCTTGAAACGACAACCCAAACGGTCGCATTTTTCCAGGACTTGATATCTTTACGCAGCTTGTCATTCACCGAAGCTTCTTCTACAACAAATTCCCTTACTCCTTTTCGATAAAGCTCTTTTAAATACTGGTGACCATCGTGTCGCTCACCTTTGATGGCAAAGAATATGCTTTGTTCGGGGAAAGAAAGCTGGCGGCTATCAGTTAACAGGTAAGTCGCTGTTGTTTGTACGGATGTGGTGGTATTTTCAGTCAGAGTCATTCCAATGGTATTTGCAAAGCGCAAAGGTATTAAAGAATGATGTTTTTGTACGGTATTTTTATATAATTTGAGCGGCTGGTAAATTGATTAAGAACAGACCGGTTTTACATCCATTTTTTTGCCTTAAAATATAAAATCATACCTACGGTAACAATCGCCATTACGCCCCAGGTGTAATAGTATCCATTTGGATTTTTTAACTCTGGCATATTGTCAAAGTTCATTCCGTAAACACCAACGATGAAGGTTAAAGGCATGAAAATAGCCGAAAAAATGGTCAGCGTTTTCATCACAGCATTCATGCGGTTGCTGATTGTTGAAAGATGGACATCAGCCAAACTGGCCAGAAGTTCCCGGTAAGAATCCACCGTATCCAGCGCCTGCATGGTATGATCGTATAAATCACGATAGTATGGAACGACTTCCTTACTTATCAAAGAATTGTCTTCACGAATTAGTTGGTTAATCATATCACGAAGTGGCCAGATTGCCCTTCTCACGAAAGTGAGTTCTCTTTTTAAAGCATATAAGTCGTTCAGAGATTCTCTTTTTGAACCGCTGATGATACTTTCTTCGACCAGATCAAGCTTTTCTCCAAACTTTTCAAGCACAAGAAAATAGTTATCCACGATCACATCCATGAGTGCAAAAGCAAGATAATCTGTCCCATTTCGACGTGTTTTTCCGACAGATGCATTTAGACGATCAATTACCGGGCTGAAAATATCATTCGACCTTTCTTCCTGAAACGAGATAAGATAATTTTTCCCGGCAACGAAACTTACATGTTCAGAAGAAATCTCCAGAGGCTCTTCTGAATCTACATGAAGCATTTTTAGGGTCAAAAATATATAGCCAGTATCATAAACTTCCAGTTTCGGCTTATGTTCTGTATTGACAATGTCTTCAAGAATCAGTGGATGGAGGTTATATAAGTTTCCAATTTTGCCGACCAATGCCGTTTCATGAATTCCATCAACATCCAACCAGGTAATATGTGGTTCTATATTTGGATTCGCCGCACATTCTGCAAGACTCGTGACAGCTTCATTTTTATAGAATTTCTCACTGTATTGAATTTTTCGAATCTTGGTTTTTAACTCATTTTCAGGCCCGATGTATGTTAAAGTACCTGGTGACGTTAATAAATTCTCCCGTTTTGGACGATGCTTTCGTTTCGACATTCTGTTACAATGAGACGATATTACCTGGATGGATTGATAGTTTGGTCTTTGACCAGATTATTCGCGAAGGTGATAAATTAATAAAGGAACGTGGGTGTCCACAACCAGTTTTTTTGTCACACTTGGATTAATAAGAAATTCTTCAATGAATGAGCGTTCTCTCGTTGACATAATCAGCAGGTCTGCATTAACTTCGTCGCAATAATCTTCAATTCCGTCAAGCACACTGTCCGCCTTTCTATAAACAACTTCATCTTCGCCAATAATAAATTCTCCCTTAATATCATCAAGATACTGATTATCAGGTTGGATATCTGGCTGAGAATCTGCACTTACTTTCAGCAATGTTAGTTTGCTTCCCAAATGATTCATCAAAATAAATACTTCGCGGAGAATGTCATTTTCTGCATATTCAAATTGCGTTGCATAAACGACCTTGCTAAATCTTTTCGGTTCAGCCTGCGGAGGAATAATCATTACCGGGCAGGGAGAATGAAGCGCAATGTTGGTAGCAGAACTACCAATTAATTTATCCAGAAATCCACCTGTTCCTGTTCTTCCTGTTACAACCAAACTGGGTTTATATTCTTCAATTGCATCTTCCACCGCAGACTGAACGCCACCAACTGCCCAAATTCCTTCCGCTTTGTACCCTTCCGCTACAACATTAGCGACATATCCATCCAGCTGGTGACGGAAATTTGCTTCCAGGTCATCGCCTATGTAAGAATAATCCGGTGAACCGATTCCTGGTAAAACACTTCCAGGCATTACGCTAACATCCGGAATATATGGCTGATAGGCATGCAAGATCAACAGTTCAGTATTTTCTTTGTCCGCCATAATTTTTGCTGCGGCCAAAGCGCGTTCAGCATTTTCTGAAAAGTCGATGGGAATCAGGATCCGGTTCATAATAGTTTGGTTTCGTGGAGTATATAAGTTGAGTCCAATATACTTTAATTGTGATTATAACGTATTAAATAAACGTAAAGAATAGTGCCAGAGAAGTATGATCTTGCGTAACAACTATTCGTATTTACGCCAAAAACCCAGAATGAACCCTGTTGCGCTATACACAACTACACTTACCCCACCATCGATCAGCGACAGTTCAATAGGTCTCATCGAAAACATATCTTTAACAATAGTTTCGAAAAGGACAAATACGGTTCCGAAAAGCAAACCGATAAGAAATCCGATATAACCTGATTTAACGGGAATTTTCGTGAAAACCCAACCGACTGTATAAGCCATGAAGGAAGTCGAGACGATACTTGATAGGTATGGAATTGGGCTGACGGAAGATGGCATGGGTTGTTTGGCCAAACCATTTAATAAGGACCACTCCTCGGAAAAAATGTAATACCATAAAGCAGGAATGATTTGTCCAATTACCACACAAACCAACACAGCCCAAAGATTGACGGATTGTTTTCTCATATCAGAGTTGTTATTCAGTCATCAAACTGGAAATTTAAAGCCGCTGATTATTGGAGAAGAATCAGAAGCTCTCTTATTGTAACGGTTTAAGAAAGTCAATATTTCTTTTCAAACCGTCATACTTCGTTCGCTTGAGTGGCGAGCGCCTGAATAGTTCTCGGAAAACTTCTTCAGTTATTTCCTCCCAGTCATTCCTTTTGAAGCCGGCTAGTTCCTGAGGCAGAGCGAAGTCCGAAATTTTTGTAGGCTGGGAAAAACGGTTCCAGGGACAAACATCCTGGCAAATATCGCAGCCGAAAATCCAGTTATTAAATTTCCCTTTGGCCTCTTCCGGGATTGCATCTTTTAATTCGATTGTATAATAACTGATGCATTTACTTCCATCAACCACATACGGTTCAGTAATTGCATCGGTCGGGCAGGCGTCAATACAACGCGTACAAGTCCCGCAATAATCTTTAACGGCCCCATCGTATGCTAATTTTAAATCACAGATAATTTCTCCGATAAAGAAAAAACTACCCATATCCCGGTTGAGTAAATTGGAATGACGGCCGACCCATCCCAAACCACTTTTTGCCGCCCATGCTTTGTCCATCACAGGGGCCGAGTCAACAAAAATTCTACCGTTCACTTCGCCAATTTCTTCCTGAATCGCTTCCAGTAATAGTTGAAGTTTTTCTTTCAGCACGAAATGATAATCCTTTCCATAAGCATATTTGGAAAGTTTGAGGTCTTCGGCTTCTTCCGGAAGCCTTTCGGAAGGATAATAATTCAATAAAACGGAAATGACACATTCTGCACCGTCGACTAGTTTTCTTGGGTCGAGCCGTTTATCAAAATGGTTTGCCATATAACCCATCGCACCATGATGATTTTGGTTTAGCCAGTTTTCCAGTCTCGGAGCTTCCTTTTCAAGAAATTCAGCTTTGGATATACCACAATAATCGAAACCAATTTCAGCTGCTTTCGATTTAATAAACTGGCTCCTTTCCGCGCGTATGAGTTCTTCCGTAGTCATGTTGCAAAGTTACGAAATGCAGTCGGAATGTCATCTTGTCAGTTTTTTTCGTGCTGGCAAAGTAATTTAGTATACTTCGGTACATGAAATTTCATGAAAGTGCAGGAAAACTATGCCGAAAAATACAGAAGACAACATATAAAAGGACATGGAAAACCAAATAAATGAGGATGCCAATTCAGTAAATACTGACAATGTGGAAAACGAAGAAAAAAAAGTTGCAGAAAATGGCCTTCCAATGGACAATGCTGGCGAAGTAATCGGAGAAATTGAAGAAGTTGATCCGTCAGAAGCGCATAAAACGGAGGTTGCAGAGCTGAAAGATAAATATATGCGACTGTATGCTGATTTTGAAAATTTTCGCAGACGCACTGCAAAAGAAAAACTGGAAATGATCTCGGGTGCAAGTGCTGATCTTATAAAAGCAGTATTGCCAATCGTTGATGATTTCGAACGCGCAAAAGTTTCATTCGATTCTTCCACTGAAATCGAAGCTTTGAAAGAAGGTGTTGATTTGATCTATACCAAATTATACAAAACACTTGAATCAAAAGGATTGAAGCCCATGCAGTCAAAAGGTGAGGTTTTCGATGCAGAACTTCACGAATCCATCGCTCAGTTTCCTGCTCCTACGGAAGATTTGAAAGGAAAGGTAATTGACGAAATTGAAAAAGGATATTTTCTAAATGAAAAAGTGATTCGCTACGCCAAGGTAATTGTTGGCGCCTGATCATATCAAATAAATAATGGTAATGTATGCTCTAACTGACATCCATTATTGAATTTTTACTGCGGTAAAGACTGCATACATTACTCATTGAAAAATTAAAATGGCAAAGAAAAGAGATTTTTACGAAGTTCTCGGCGTTGATCGTGGCGCTTCTGCAGACGATATCAAGAAGGCTTATCGCAAGCTTGCGATTAAGTTTCATCCGGATAAAAACCCTGACGATCCAACGGCGGAAGATAAATTCAAAGAAGCTGCGGAGGCTTACAGCATTTTGAGCGACGAGAATAAGCGTCAGCGTTATGACCAGTTTGGTCATGCTGGTGTTGGCGGTGCCGCGGGCGGAGCTGGCGCAGGAGGTTTCGGCGGCGGCGGTTTTTCTATGGATGACATATTCTCGCAGTTCGGCGATATTTTCGGAGGCGGCGAAAGTCCTTTCGGTGATATTTTCGGCCGTGGCGGCGGTGGCGGTGGCCGTAGAGTACGTCGTGGTTCTGATTTGAGAATTAAGCTTAAACTTAATCTTGAAGAAGTCGCAAACGGTGTTGAGAAAAAAATTAAGGTAAAACGGCATGTCAGTTGTAACACTTGCGGAGGAAACGGCGCAAAACATGGTACAGCACTGACAACTTGTACGGGCTGTAACGGAACGGGGCAGGTGCGTAAAGTCGTAAGTACGATGTTGGGACAAATGGTTTCCACAACAACTTGCCCTACTTGTAACGGCGACGGAAAAATTATCAGCGAGCGTTGTGATGCGTGTGCGGGTGAGGGACGTTTATTACAAGATGATTTAATTACTTTGAATATTCCTGGCGGTGTTGCGGAAGGTATGCAGCTATCAATGTCAGGCAAAGGCAACGTGCCTTCACGAGGTGGCGTCGCCGGGGATTTGCTGATCGTGATCGAAGAGGAAGAAGATCTGAACCTGAAACGTGACGGAAACAATGTTGTATTTGATATGCACATGAGTTTTGTCGATGCAGCGTTAGGTACTTCGACTGAGATTCCTACAATTGACGGTAAGGCGAGAATAACCATTGAACCAGGTACGCAGGCAGGAAAAATTCTTCGTTTGAAAGGAAAAGGTATTAAAGATTTGAATGGTTACGGTAAAGGTGATCAGCTGGTGCATATCAGCGTGTGGACGCCTCAGCAGTTAACTTCTGATGAGCGCGAAACGCTTGAATCGCTTCGTAATTCTCCAAACTTTCAGCCAAAACCTGGTAAGAACGAAAAAGGATTTTTTGATAAAATGAAAGATTTCTTTCATTGATCTGTTTTGAAGGAAGAAATATAGAAACGAGCCGGTCAGTCATGATTCGGCTCGTTTTATTTTTAATGTAAATGTAACGTCACATTTGAAAAATAGTCACTATGTGATTTTACCTTTGCGGGTAGATTTAATTTAAAATTATGACTTATAAAACTTTAAAGGCAGCTGCGATATGTCTCGCTATGCTTTGTTCAGGAATGCAAACTGAGGCACAAAACAAACCAACGGAATTGACCTTCGCGACTTATAATGTGAGTATGGAGGCTGAGAATTATGTTAAAAAAGGGACAGCGGGAATTTCCGAGAAAGTCTTAATTGGTGAACTGGCATCAGGAAATAACACTCAGATAAAAAACATCGCCAAAATTATTCAGACGGTAAGGCCGGATGTGATTTTGCTGAATGAGTTTGATTATATCAAAGATCCAAAGCAGGGCGTTTTGCAATTTATTAAAGGATATCTTGAAAAAGGGCAGGGTGGAGCCAAGGGAATTGAGTATCCATACTATTATTATGGAACATCAAATACCGGACAGCCAAGTCCGTATGACCTGGATAACGATGGCGTAGCAAGTAAAACCGGTGCGGATGCCTGGGGATTTGGTTTATATCCGGGACAGTATGCTATGGTATTGATTTCAAGATATCCGATTGATCTGGCCAATGTCAGGACATTTCAGAATTTCAAATGGAAAGATATGCCGGGTGCTTTGAAAACAGTCAAGGCGGATGGAAGCGACTGGTATACTGCTGACGCCTGGGCTTCTTTTCCGCTCTCGTCAAAATCGCATTGGGATGTTCCGGTTAAAGTTGGTAATAAAACAATCCATTTTCTTGCAAGCCATCCGACGCCACCGTCATTTGATGGTGCCGAAGACCGCAATGGAAAAAGAAATCATGACGAGATCAGGTTCTGGAAAGACTATATCAGCGATGCAGGCAACGAATATATTTATGACGACAAGGGGAAAAAAGGAGGTTTGCCTGCCAATTCTTCTTTTGTAATTCTCGGCGACCAGAATGCTTCGCCTGTTGAAGGAAATGCGGTATCCGAAGGAATTAAAGCACTTCTGGCGAGTCCGAAAGTAAATAGTGAAAATGCTCCTGAAAGTAAAGGTGGAGCAGGGCATTCGCCAAATAACCCGTTTGCTAAAAATCATACGGCCTTCTGGCGAATGAGAGCTGACTATGTGCTGCCATCACGTTCAGGATTTAAGATTATGGATAGTGGCGTTTTCTGGCCTGCAAAAGGTGAGCCGATGGCTGAACTTGTTGAAAAAAGAGAATCCAGTTCGGACCACCGATTGGTATGGATCAAGGTTATGTTTGAATAAATTTAAATCTTAATAAAAAAGGAGAAGCGACCGCTTCTCCTTTTTTATTGAACGACAACGACCGAATCTTCTTTTATTTCGAGATTATAGATGTGGTCAGAATCTTCGTCTTTCGAGCTGCTAAATTTTCCGAAAGTCCTGTCCCATTTCTTCCTTGAACCAATGGCTACGAGCCGATACATTCCATTCGCAGCAGAATTTTTAGTAATGTCGTACGTCAGCCTGACCGCAAGATTTTCTGGAATATTGGTCAGGAAAACTGAATCAACAATTGTGCTCGAAGAAGTATCACCGTTTACAATAAATACAGTTAAGCGACTTATTTTATCTGTGGATTTATTGGTAACTAAATATTGTACGTCAGCTACGGCTGGCTCAGTTTCACTACAAGATTGAGACACAGTGAAAATAAATAAGAGCGTAAACAGACAATATAATTTTGGTAAAATATTTCCATTCTTGTTGGGGGTAATCATAACTTTAAGAGTAAGTTTTCAGTCGAACCCAAAGCTAGTAACAAGTTGTAGTATTTTATTATAGAATTTATTCTATAATATTAATTCTATTAAAATTTCAGGATAAAATTTTATTGATTGTTTTTTTATTACAAATATGATCAATAGATTTTACTGCATCACTTTCGTGCGTTTTTCGGAATCCACTTTTTTTCTGACTCTAAAAAAAGTCGCCAGGTTCATGCGCAAATAACTTGCTACATGCTGGTCTGCAATGAAGTTCTGAATGTGACTGTATTCCCGTTCAAATTTTTGGTATAATTCGTCTTCCGTGAGCATGTAAAGAGCCTGCATCCGTTTTTCCAGCCTGATAAGCCTTCTTTCCATAATCTCCTGATACACTTTTTCCATATCGGGATAATGAAGTATTAGTGATCTGAAATTCTTTTTAGATATACTGTACAAAACCACATTAGTGCATGTTTCAACGTAATCTATCGAAGGTTGATCGTAAATGAAATTTGAAGAAGTCATGATACAGTCGCCGATGGTATCGAAACCATTGGTCCATTCCTGTCCAATACGGCTGTAATAATTACGGGTGATACCTTCGCCAATAAAATGAACCATTTCCTGCGGCTTGTCAGGAGAGATTAATATAGTCTTGTCGGAATGTTCGGTGGTAATTAATTTTGAGAGAACAGCTTCATATGTTCGCTCACTTATGATGTTGTAGTTACAGAGTAACGAGAATATTTTGTGCATACGTCGGCCTGAAAATTAGCTTTTTCAAGAAATACCGATTACTGATTCTCATACCGTTGAGCCTAAAAGTAGTTATTTTTGCAGACAAAAAGTAGAAAAACTTTCGATTATAACAAAAGAGGGCTGATTTACAGCCCTCTTTTGTTATTCAGCGGTTATTTTTATTGGGCACCGTTCCCATACATGTTGAAAGCGGCAAGATGTTTCTGGAAAATTGCCTCGTATTTTTTCGCGGCAACTTCCTGCTTCGCTTCACGACATTCATGGACAATCGTTTGCAAAATGTAAAGATCAACCTGGCTGTCGCGACGTTTCGTCGTCGGATTTTCTTTGGACCATGTCAAGTTTTCATCTGAGCGGGAAGCCATCGTTTCAGCAATTTCAAGCGCTTTTTTGTTTTCTCCTAAATCGAATAATGTTCCGATAAAATTAGAAGAAATTTGATCATATGGAATACTCTTATCAGGCATCACGGCCAAAGCCCTATTCATTGCTTTTTTAGCTTCTTCAATTTTTCCATCGGCAATCAACTGACCAGTTAAACGAAGGAAAGCGATACGGGCAGTAAAAATCGGAGAACCAAGATAAGTGTTGTCGTAATAAGTATTCGGGTTATCCAGATCTCTCCAGAACATTTTAGTCATCAGATTATTATACATCACTGTGGAGTTGACATAACCATCCGTAGCACCTGGCACTTTTACAGGAAGCAAACGGTAGGCATATCCTTCCAGCTGCATATATTCTTTCAGGTTAAGGTAGCTTGAACCACCCAAAGTTGAAGAGAAATAGATCGGGCGCTTCCAGTCATTGGTTGCGATCATATCCAGCATCATCAGATCTGATTTGTACAAATCACCTTTACCAACCGTCCAGCTAATCGAATCGCTCAAATAAGGAAGAAGGTCGCTCTTGATAATGTTCATCTTTTTGATCGCTTCTGTATCAACAGGCAGGAATAAAACAGAAGATGGCAGGATAGAAGTCATGTCGCCGCTTGTCAACGGTACCTGAATCGCCTTATTTTCCTGCTTAACAAGACCCATATATTCCTTCAAATTAATTCCGTCCTTTACACTTGGAATTTCGTAGAAAGGAACAATATCATTTTTACCAAAAGCATAATTGTTTTTATCCAGTGAAATCGGAAGTGCTTCTGACAAATACGTTTTACGTTTCATCTGATCGATGTACCAGTCAGTACCAAGCAAGCTCAGGTTACAAACACGAACGTCAGTTCTGAATCCTTCCACTTCCTGAACATACCAGAGAGGGAATGTATCATTATCACCGCCTGTGAAAAGAATTGCATTCGGCGCGCAGGAATTAAGCAGGTTTTTAGCGAAATCCACTGAGTGATAACGATGATTTCTATTGTGATTGTCCCAGCCTTTCGCTCCCATGATAAGCGGAACAATCAAACTCAGACCTGTCGCAACGCCGGCACGTGTCACTGCACTTTTGACAAACTTATTCAAACCGTCAGCCAAAGCAATTACACCAAATCCGATCCACATACAGAAAATGTAAAACGATCCTACATAGATGTAATCACGCTCGCGAGGTTCGGTTGGTGGCGAATTAAGATAAATTACAAGGGCAACACCCGTAAGGAAGAACAGCAAGCCCAGGACCAGTAAGTCGCGCTGACGACGGAAATACATTACCACAATTCCAAAAAGACCCAAAATGAATGGGAGCATGAAAAAGTTGTCATGCGCTTTGTTATTTTCAATAATTGACGGGAATTTCGTAAACGCATCCCATGGAAGCAGGTTTCCTGCACCTTCTTCGTCACTTTCACGGCCAACGAAGTTCCAAAGGAAATAACGCCAGTACATATGCCCGATCTGATAGGAGAACATGAAATGCAGGTTATTACCCATCGTTGGTTTTTGGCCTTCTGCCAAACCTGTCATTTGCTGATAAAGCTGCGGATGGCCTCCCTGCGTACTGTACATACGAGGCAAAAGCATGCTGCTTCCCGGCTCATATTCATATTCCGGACGGTAATCATAAATTGTATATTTTCCATCCTGTTTGCGATACATCGGCGCACCACGTTTTTGATTGATCGGACGGGAAACGAAGGATGGACCAAAAAGCAAAGGACGGCTTCCGTATTGCTCTCTTTTTAGATAAGATACAAAACTTAAAACGTCGTTTGGATTATTTTCATTGATTGGAGGATTGTATTCGGCACGTACTAAAACCATCAGGTAACATGCATAACCAACCAAAATAAAGGCAAGAGAAAGGAGCCCTGTGTTCAAAAGAACCTTTGCTTTTTTCTGAGAATAAATAATTCCCCAGACCAACGAGCCGAGGAAAAGAATAATAAAAAATATTACACCGGATTTGAATGGAAGTCCAAGACTGTTGACAAAGAATATTTCAAACTTTCCTGCCATACTCGGCAAACCCGGAATAATACCCGAGTTGATAATCGCGAGAATTACAAGACCGCCAACAAAGGCGACAATACCTCCTAAGGCCGTTGGTTTTGGATATTTTTTGAAATAATAAACAAGAGCAAGCGCAGGTATCGTAACAAGGTTAAGCAAATGGACACCAATTGACAAACCTACCAGATAAGCCGTGAAAATCAACCAGCGGTTTTCGGCAGCAGGATCTTCGATTCTTTCCCATTTGAAAACAGCCCAGATAACGATCGCTGTAAAGAATGATGACATTCCATAAACCTCAGCCTCAACAGCTGAAAACCAGAATGAATCGGACCAGGTATAAGCCAGCGCGCCAACAACGCCTGAACCCATCAACAGGATAATGTCACCTTGGGTCAACTCTTCATCATTTTTGCCGATCAGTTTACGAGAAAGTAAAGTGATTGTCCAGAAAAGAAAAAGAATCGTAAATGCACTGCTTAAAACCGAAACCATATTCACCCAGTAGGCAACATTGGTAACATCGCCAAAAGCAAACATTGAGAATAATCTTCCGATCAAAAGGAAAAATGGAGCTCCCGGAGGGTGAGGTACCTGTAATTTAAATGCGCAGGCAATAAATTCGCCGCAATCCCAAAAGCTGGCCGTTCGTTCAACGGTGAGGGCGTATGTTAGAAATGCAATTGCGAAAACAATCCAACCCGTAAGGTTGTTGGAACGGTTGAAACGGGTCATTATAATAATTTATGGTTATAAGTTTACAGTAAGTTCCAAAAGTGAAGACGGACAAAAACGGCCGCAATACTCCAAAAAATAGCTGCATATTTAATCGGTGCCTCAAAATTAGCAAAATAACCTCAACGGCAAGGGTTAGGCACTCTTAAAAAGTGTTAAACAAAATACCTCCGACAGCTTTTGACCATAAAATTATAGCCGGTGCGTGTCGGAGGCATATGAATGGGGAAATTATTGTATTGTTAAACTTTATAAAATATCCATTTGGCGAGCTCTTTGTAAGTTACTTTTTTTCCATACATCAAAATTCCTACCCGATAAATTCTGGAAGCGACCCAGATTGTTCCGATAAAACCGAGCACTAGCAATACCATGGAAAGCGCGATCTGCCAGGCTGGTACACCAAAAGGAATTCGCACCATCATGATGATCGGCGAGGTAAACGGAATCATGGATGTCCAGAATGCCAGAGTTCCGTCAGGATCTCTAAGTACGAACTGTGCGAAAACAAAGGAGAAAATAATTGGTAGTGTGATGGGGAGCATAAATTGCTGGGTATCCGCATCATTATCCACAGCGGCGCCGACTGCTCCAAAAAGTGCGCTGTAAAATAAATATCCTCCCAGATAGTAAAACAAAAAACATCCAATAATGAGGGGAATGTTAAGACTATTAACTGCTCCCAGAACTTCCGCAACCGGATTATCCACGCTTCCGCCCGGCATATTAGATGCTGGCATACCATTCTGCATTTTGCTCATTTCATGCTGAATCTGCTGAGAGTCTTCCGGCATTTTCGACTTTAACACCGTAGTAGCAAGAGCTGTTAAAGACACGGTCAGGAAAATCCATAATACAAATTGCGTCAGACCAACCAGCGCGACGCCGATGATTTTGCCCATCATTAACTGATATGGTTTCACGGAAGAAATAATCACCTCGACAATCCGGCTCGTTTTTTCCTCAGTCACGCCACGCATTACCTGCGTTCCATAAATGAATACCGACATGTATATGAGAAATGCACAAATTCCGCCTATAATTGTTGCGGCTCCTGAACTGCTTGTTTTTTCACCTTCATCGCTAAGGCTGATGGTTTCTGAACTCACATTGACCCTGGAATCTTCCAGAATTTTGTGCGTTATGCCAGCCTGGGAAAGTTTAATATTTTCTATTTCTTTTTCAATGACCTTTTCAATTTCCGATTTCAGGTCCATGCTCACGTTTTTCGCAGCATAAATGCGAACGCTTTTTGGAGATGCAATCACATTCGCCGGAATATACACGAGCGCATTGGCCTGACCATCCTTAAACTGAGCTTTGGCGGAATCGATTGAGCCTTTTACGTAAGAAAATTTCAGTGATTCGGAATCTTTAAATTCATTGGTGAAAAGTCCGCTTTCATCAACAACCTGTACGGTTTTGCTGTCAACAGAACTGACAGCCATCCAGATAACCAAAGCGTAACCGCCCACAAAAAGCACGGGAGCAAGAATTGTCATAATTAAAAATGACTTTTTCTTAACCCTGACCATGTATTCTCTTTGAATTACAAGTAATATATTTCGCATGTTTTTAATTTTAGAGAGTAGTTGAAGTGGCGAACGTGGCCGGTTTAAGCTTCCGGAATTTCGTTAACCGCACGCATGAAGATGTCGCTCATGGTTGGAATGTTTTCGCCGAAAGCACGAATTTCTATTTTCGGTAAGAGATCAGTCAAAAGTTCGTTTGATGTCACCGAAGCTGGCAGATGAATATTAGTTCGCAGATAATCATTTTCCAGCAAAGTCGTATTTTCAAGCTGATACTTATGTTCAAACGTGTTTAGCTCACCGCGATATTCAACAAAAAATGTATTGGTCTTAAATTGTTCTTTAATAACTTGTTTAGGCCCGTCAAGTACTTTTTTAGCTCTGTGAATCAACGCGATGTTGTCGCAAAGTTCTTCAACAGTTTCCATTCTGTGCGTTGAAAAAATGATTGTGCTGCCTTTTTGTTTCAATTCCAAAATCTCATCACGAATCAGATTGGCGTTTATCGGGTCAAAACCAGAGAACGGTTCATCCAGAATGATCAGCGCTGGCTCATGCAGGACGGTTGAAACGAACTGCACCTTTTGCTGCATACCTTTTGAAAGATCCGAAACGCTTTTGTCCCACCAGGTTTTGATGTCAAATTTAACAAACCAGATTTTCAGTTTTTCCATCGCCTCGCTTTTGCTGAGGCCTTTCAGTTGTGCCAGATAAAGGAGCTGTTCGCCCACTTTCATCTTTTTGTACAATCCGCGTTCTTCGGGAAGATATCCGATTTTAGATATATGTTTCGGACCTAACGGTTCTCCATCAAAGAAAACCTGACCGGAATCGGGCCCGGTTATCTGGTTGATAATCCGGATCAAAGATGTTTTTCCCGCTCCGTTCGGGCCGAGAAGCCCGAAGATGCAGCCTTTTGGAATATTGATACTAACATCATCCAGAGCACGATGATTTGAGTAATCCTTCGTAATGTTTTGTACTTCAATAATATTCATTCTTGTATAGGGTAATGGCCTGAACTGCGAATTATCCGCAATTTCTGATGAAGATAGCCAGACTATTTTAATCTGCGTTCCAAAGATGCAAAGTATCGCAGCCTTTACAAAAGCAGAAACTGACAAATGTACGATTATGCGGATTAGTGGTAAAAAGAAAGAGTAAGCAGAATTTTCCGCTTACTCTTTAAACCTAAACAGGTGTTTTTACAAAATATATTTTTCCCTGATTTGAAATAAAACCCAAAATCCGATTAATCCGCTGATAATGGCGGAGAGAAGTGCAAGTTGGACAAGGCTGGATATCAAGCTTAACAGCAATGCGTAATACATAAGATTCCATCCGGCTTTTTTTCGTGCGCGAAGCGGGGTGAAAGCCATCAGATACATAACCGCTATGATAGTTGCAATAAATAATGAGATGTACATCATAAAACCACTGCCGTAAGCGACAACTCCGATACCGATAGCCGCAGTGCCGATACCAAAAGCGGTCAGAAGCCCGAATAACATAAAAATAGCTATAAAGAGTATCAGGTACGGGCCATATTTTACAAGAAATTCTTTAATGTCGTCTGGAAAAGGAGGGAATTTGCCTAGAAAGATTGGTTCTAATTCATTTTCGAGAATAAGTTTGGGACCCATTAAAAGAGGATGTTTAAGAAGTAGATAAACAATTGATTATTTTTAGAAAGCTAAAAAAAATAATACAAATATTCAATTAAATCGTCCAATGTATAGAATTAATTTTGCGAAATGATGAATTTGTAAACAACTTTAATGCTAGCGTTTATCCGAATTTAGCTAAGTTTACCAATCCAAACTGTTACGTCATCTCCAAAATTCTTTTATGAAGAACAAAATTACTATTGTAAATCTGGCTCTTATCACGATTGCTGCGCTTGCCACAGTACTTAATGCCTATCAGATTATTTCAATTTCAACAGACATTTTAGTAGGGCTTCGGTGGACAGCGATAGCAGGACTGATCGTTTTGGCAGTTATTAAAAGAAATTTAACGACTTCCATTCTTATTTCCATGGTTGTCGGAACAGAAATCGGATATGATTTTCCTGAAATTGGAACTGGTCTTCACTTTCTGAGACAAATTTTCCTGCAAATGATCAAAACGGTAATCGCGCCGCTCCTTTTTGCAACGCTGGTAACAGGTATTGCAGGTCATTCAGACTTGAAACAGGTGGGGCGAATGGGTTGGAAATCGCTCGTATATTTTGAAGTTGTCACCACATTTGCGCTTTTAATCGGTTTGTTTTTCGCTAACTGGTTCAAACCGGGTGCCGGAATTATTCCTCCTGCAAACCTGAACGCGGCCCTTCCAAAAGTTGCTGACCAAACCTGGCAAGACATTATTGTCCATTCATTTCCTGAAAATATAGCCAAATCCATTTACCACGGGGAAGTTCTTCAGGTAGTAGTTTTTAGTGTGCTTTTTGGAATAAGTTTGGCTTTGATTCCGGCTGTTAAGAAAGAGAAATTTGTTGCGGGAATCGAAACACTGGCGGAAGTGATGTTCAAATTCACAAAGATCATCATGCTTTTTGCTCCGATCGGTGTGGGTGCTGCTATTGCTGAGACAGTCGGCCACATGGGTATTGATGTATTAAGAAATCTGGCATTGATGCTTGCAACACTTTACTGTGCACTTGCTGCCTTTATCTTGTTGGTTTTCGTTCCGATCATGTTATTTGCCCGTATCCCGATTATTAAATTTGTTAAAAATATTTTTGAACCGGTTTCAATTGCTTTTGCCACGACGAGCTCGGAATCTGCTTTGCCGAAAGCAATGGAAAAAATGGAGAAATTTGGAGTGCCGCGTCAAATTGTTTCCTTCGTTATGCCGACCGGATATAGTTTCAATCTGGATGGATCCACGCTTTATCTTTCTTTGGCCACTGTATTCGTCGCGCAAGCTACCGGAACAGAAATGTCAGTAGGACAGCAGCTTTCCATGGTTTTCTTATTGATGTTAACCAGTAAAGGCGTAGCCGGTATCCCTCGTGCGACATTGGTAATCTTACTTGGAGCGATTGCAAATTTCGGAATGCCAGAGTGGCCGGTGTTGCTTTTGATGGGTATTGACGAGCTTATGGATATGGCGCGTACTTCTACGAACGTAACCGGAAATTGCCTTGCTACGGCTGTGATTGCGCGTTGGGAAGGCGAACTTGACGATGAGAAAATGCAGTTGTCAGATAAGGTGGTAGAAGAAGAAGTAATCGCTGCCTGATTTTGACTATTAACTGAACAAAAAAAAACATGTTTACCGTATACGGAATTCCAAACTGCAACACTGTTAAAAAAGCAAGAACCTGGCTTGACGAGAAGGGTATTTCTTATACCTTTCATGATTACAAAAAGAAAGGGATCAGTACTGAGAAGATCAACAGCTGGTTTCAAAATTATTCCTGGGAGAAACTGGTTAATAAGGCTGGAACTACCTGGAAACAATTGTCTGACGAAGAAAAGGCAGCTGTGATCGATGAAAAGTCAGCTGTGGATCTGATGATTACAAAAAATTCTGTGATCAAAAGACCTCTTGTTGAAGATGCTTCTGGTAAGGCAGTAGCGCTTGGTTTTTCAGAAAAAGAATATGAAGAAATTTTCTTATAGGTAACTAAAAGTTATAAAGTTATTGCTCTGGCGGACGGCATTATTGCTGTTCGCTAATTTTTTGCGATAAAATCATAAGGAGCTGAGGAAATGATAGTATAATTTGTAATATATTTCTTTACTATGTAACCTTAACCTCCCTAACAAATGCTGCTTGAAAATTCATTTGAACGCCTGATTGCAGAGCGTGTGAAAGCCATTGATGCAATAGCCTCCCAACTTCCGGTCATTGTTATCATTCAAAAAATTGCAGATTTTTCGGTATTGTATATGTCTCCGAAAGGGCTTGACTTACTTGGTATGACGCTGTTGGAGTTACAGGAAATAAAGGCAGAATATCAACATCGATTTTTCAATATAGAGGACTCAGAGGAGTACTGGCCAAAATTCAGGAGCTTATTGCTTGAAAATAATATGGATCAAAATCTTTCTTATTTACAGCAGGTAAAACATAAAGATCGTGTAGATTGGGCCTGGTATATCAGCGCTACAAGAATTTTCTTGCAAGACGAAACAGGAGCTCCGTTTTTAATGATTACAACGGCGACGGCAATTGATGACATGAAACACATGCCCTCCAAGGCTGAGCGGCTTTTGAAAGAAAATAATTTTCTCAGAAATAACTATCAAAAGTTTTCTATGCTGGGTAAAAGAGAAAAGGAAATTTTAAAAATGGTATCGCTGGGATATAGCTCTCCGGAAATTGGAGATAGATTACATATTGCCTCTGCAACAGTAGACGCTCACAGGAAAAATATTAAACGAAAACTGGCAATTAGTTCCTATTACGACTTTGCGGAATATGCCAGGGCTTTTGATCTGATATAGTTTTACAAGCCAAAAAATGAGTGAGCCCGTTGCCAGCCTCACTCTATAAAAGATGTCAGAGATATTTATTTAACACGGCTCCGCGCAGCTTCCAAAGTTTTTTGTTTATTCTGCAAGTCAATCAACGAATTATCAGCTTCCAGCTTTTTCTTTTCCAACTCAGCGCGCATTTCGATCAGTTTTCTTTCTGTTTTTTCTATTTCTTTTGCAGTGTTCTCGTTATCCTTGGTCTGTTTTTGATAATTTTTTTCGGACGATGTGAAAATTTCATCAGCCACACGTGCTTCTTCACGAACACCTGCATAATCCGAAAAATCTTTTAAAATACTTTCTGCATTTTTATAAGAATCATCCGAGGCATTAGTAACATATTGTCCATTGACGTAAAGAGCCAGAAATACCTGCGAAAGATCTTTTCCTGAATTAATCTGGCTTGTAAGCTGAACCGGCGCATTTGATACGGACGGAATGGATGCTTTTTCAATACTGTAAATTCCGCGTTTGCTCTTCACCTTACCAAATCTGTCGAGATAACTTTCCCAATACTTGCTGAGATATTTTTCAGGGATATTCTGGTTCAGATTTAAACCGAAATATTCCTGCTTATCAATCGTTTGTTTGCCCGGAGAAATGGTTTGGGCCCTTAATGAAATTGTTGTCAATAACAGCGCAACAGCCATGATTGAACGAATTCGAAGTTTCATTTTCTCAAAAATTTAAAGTCAAAAATTGAATGGACATTTATAGTTTTTTTGTTACAACTACTGTCTTTTTCTGATTAAAAAGTGTTGTAGCAAAGAGGTAGATATTACCACCTTCTTTAAGACGCCACTTTTTTCTCAGGTCATCAATTTTTGCAGGAAAATTTCTAAGGGTCAGATTTGCTTTATTGTCGGTAACATAAGTATTGATTTCTTTCGCGTCTGGTTTAGAAACGCCAATTATTTCAAATATCCGGCCGGGAAAATCGGAGACAAGTTTGTCGGAAGTATACAAATGGCTGTGAACCGCGAGTTTTTTTACCCCGAAAAGAGCACCGAGATACTTGAAAGCACCTGCTTTTAAAACAGCTGGATGAGGTTCATATAAATAGGCAAGCGGTTCGCAGAGCTCAATCTCTGCTTCCCGCTCCTGTTTTCTGGTAAAGGCAACGCTGCTAATAACCTTACCCTCAGCATTAATGATCTGTGATTTTATAACCAGGTCCTCTTGCCCGAAATTTTTATCAATATTGAATAGTAATTCTTTACACTCATGGTCGTAGCCCATGACATGTATCTCTTTCACAAATTTTAATTCCTGCGCCGCCAGGTCAATATCGAGCAGCGGTGAGGTTTTTAATAAAATGTTAGACGTATGCTCAAATAGAGTGGGTAAGTGAAATTTAATATCGGGCGTGCAGTCTGATAATAAAACCACCTTTTGTCTGTTGGCATCTCTGCGCGCCGGATCTGCGTAAATCCAGTCAACTTTATCGAATGTATTTGAAAGCGAAGCGATTGAGTCCTGATTATGGACTGAAATGCCTTTTGCATTTAGTAAATTAAAATTATAAAATGCTGTCTTCGCAACCTCTTCCTGCTGTTCGAAATAATGCGTTTCTTCGAAATTTTTGCTCAGATAAAAAGAATCAACGCCCATTCCGCCAGTGATATCAACAAGCGTTTTTCCGGAAATAATGGATGATTTATATTTGGCAGTTGCCTCCGAAGAGCATTGTTCAACGGATAATGCCGGCGGAAAAATCAGCTTGTCAACGGCTGACCATTCCGGTAATTTTTTAGAAGCTTTTTGGCGCGAGAGAATTTGGGCGGCTAGTTTTTTTACATCCAGTTCTTTAAACTGAGCTGATTTCAATACCAGTTTGGTTACGTCTTCATGCTTGTATTTTTGTATAAAATCAAGTTCAGCTTCACTGAAACCAATATTGGGTATGTTATTGTTCAATAAATTCTCGTCCATTAGCGCCTGCATTAACAGGTATTAAATCCTGTTTTAATACCGAAAGTACTCTTTTTTTATTTATAAAAATTCCTCTTGAAAGTTGTCATTACCCAGATTCCTTTGAACCAGAGGGATATATGCTGGTTCTACACTTTTCCATAAAAATCGGTCAAATGATTCAGTTTTGTTTTAAGTTGGACGAACCAAATGAAAATTATAAATTGTCGGTTATTATAGCAATTTCCTAAGTTAACCTTTTTAAATCATGAGAATTAAGACCTTTGAAGAGTATCAGGTTGCCTACCAGCAAAGTGTGGACGATCCCGAAGGTTATTGGGCCGAAGTCGGTCAGCAATTTCAATGGCGCAAACCTTGGAAAAAAGTTTTAAGCGGTGATTTCTCCGAAGCAAGCATAAAATGGTTTGAAGGCGGTGAGTTGAACATTACCGAAAATGCGCTGGATCGGCACCTTGCTGAGAAAGGCGATCAGCCTGCTATTATCTGGGAACCGAACGATCCGGATGATCAGGCTGTAACCATAACTTACCACGTTTTATATGACCGCGTCTGCCGTTTTGCCAATGTTTTAAAGAAACACGGGGTGAAAAAAGGTGACAGGGTATGTATCTATCTGCCAATGGTTCCGGAGCTTACCATTGCAGTTCTTGCGTGTGCACGTATCGGAGCGGTTCATTCAGTCGTTTTTGGTGGTTTTTCTGCAAAATCAATCGCAGATCGTATCAATGACGCAGAGTGTAAAATGGTTATTACATCAGACGGCGCTTTCCGCGGACCGAAGGTGATACCAATGAAAGAAACAGTGGACAATGCGCTTGATCTTTGTAAAACGGTGAAAAATGTGATCGTCATGACACGGACACGGACACCGGTTTCCATGCTGAAAGGACGCGATTTGTGGTGGGAAGAAGAGGAGAAAACGGTCGATTCGGTTTGTCCCGCTGAGCCGATGGATGCAGAGGATACACTTTTTATTTTATATACTTCCGGGTCTACCGGAAAACCAAAAGGGGTGGTACATACGATCGGTGGGTATATGGTTTTCGCAACTTATACTTTTGCTAATGTTTTCCAGTATGAGCCGGGAGAAATTCATTTTTGTACGGCCGACATTGGCTGGATTACCGGACATAGTTATATCGTTTACGGACCACTTTGTTATGGCGCCACATCTTTGATTTTTGAAGGTGTTCCAACTTATCCGGATGCTGGCCGTTTCTGGCAGATTGTTGCAAAACACAAAGTGAATATTTTATATACTGCTCCGACTGCGATTCGTTCGCTGATGAGTTTTGGATTATCTTACGTGAAAGATAATGATCTGTCATCCCTGAAAAAACTTGGATCTGTCGGGGAGCCGATTAACGAGGAGGCATGGCATTGGTTTAAAAATAATATTGGAAAAGGTCTCTGTCCGCTGGTGGATACCTGGTGGCAGACGGAAACTGGTGGGATTATGATCTCGTCAATGGCTGGTGTAACTCCCGAAAGACCTACATACGCGACTTTACCTTTACCAGGTATTCAGCCTGTTTTGGTTGATGAAAAGGGTGAAATTATTGAGGGTAACGATGTCAGCGGAAATCTTTGTATTAAATTCCCATGGCCGGGAATTATCAGAACTACCTACGGAGATCATGAGCGTTGCAAGCAGACATATTTTTCAACCTATCCCGGAATGTATTTTACGGGTGACGGATGTTTGCGCGATGAAAACGGAAATTACCGAATCACTGGCCGTGTGGATGACGTCATGAATGTTTCCGGACACCGGATTGGCACTGCGGAAGTTGAAAATGCCATCAATATGCACCTTGGTGTTGTTGAATCAGCCGTTGTTGGTTATCCGCATGAGATAAAAGGGCAGGGGATTTATGCATATATTATCACAGAAAACAGACCTGATGATCCTGAAATGATGCGCAAGGATATTGCTGCAACTGTGTCTAGATTGATTGGGCCAATCGCCAAACCGGATAAAATTCAGTTTGTTGCAGGTTTGCCAAAAACACGGTCCGGGAAAATTATGCGTCGTATTTTGAGAAAAGTTGCAGAAGGAGAAATGGGCAGTTTGGGAGATACTTCGACTTTACTGGATCCTAATGTTGTTGAAGAAATCAAAGCAGGCGCTTTGTAAACTATAAATGGCAGATTATTTGGGAGTTTTACTCTGAATAATCTGCCATACTTTAAGCTGTTTTTTTGTCGGTACTGCACCCGCAGCCTTTGCCGCATCCGTTGCTGCTATCGAACGATTTCCAGATTTTCCATCCTACATAGCCCGCTGCACCAAGAAAAAGTACGAAAATAATCAATTGCTGTATCATGTTTTAAAAACAGATATTTAGGACCAATTGTTCCGTGCCGCCAACTGGAAAGCATGCTGATAATGATGCTCGCTATGCCATGCGTAATTGGCAATAACCGCATCCAGGCGGTTAACGCTTTGGTTGGCCGGGTGCACGTAAGTCCGCGCAAGATCGTCATCACTTAATGAGTTCAGCAATAATACCCAGCGCAAATGAATATAGCGCATCAGCTGCAATGACAATTCCACAGGTGCCTCTTTTGCATCCGGCAGTTCAGCCCAAAGTGCTTCCTCATAGGGTTTAATTGTTGGATTGTCTTCCGTTAACGCCAGTCGAAATCTAGTATATGCGTTCATGTGGCTATCCGCAACATGATGGACGAGTTGACGAACGGTCCAGCCATCAGGCCGGTATGGCGTATTGTATTTATCATTGTCCCAACCGCCCAAAAGATTAATAAATTTTGATGGCAAAGCACTGATAATCTGGATATTAGTTTTTATTTCTGCTGGTGTATAGCTTTCCTTGGGTGTAAATCGGCCGATCGGAAAACGTAATTGTTCAAGTTCCATGGTTAATATCATTTTGTAGTAAAAACGAGCCTCGAAACTGGGCTCCTTAAAAATAAACACAAATTAGAAATTCTCTTTAATCGTGGCGACCAGCTCGGCGTGTCCGCCAGCTGCTGCAATAATGTCACCGCCAAAAAGATAATTGTCTCCTCCGTTAAAATCGGTTACTGTTCCGCCGGCTTCTTTGATCAGTAGAACACCTGCGGCCATATCCCAGGAATTGAGATTATATTCATAAAACCCGTCAAAACGTCCTGCCGCAACATACGCCAGATCTACCGCCGCGGCACCCATTCTTCTGATACCATGCGTTTTTTGCATAAGCAGTTCAAGAATGTACATATAGCGTTTTTGCTTTTCAAATTTATAATAAGGAAACCCGGTCGCGATCAGACTTTCCTGTAAAGATGCAACCTTTGAAACGTGTATTCTGGTGCCATTACACCAGGCACCACCGTCTTTCCATCCATAAAAAATTTCATCAAGGCTTGGTTCATGAATTACGCCAGCGAGCAATTCCTTGCCTTTTGCAAGTCCGACACTGACGCAGTATACCGGAATTCCATGAATGAAATTTGTGGTGCCATCCAGCGGGTCAATGATCCAGTTGAGCGCTTCCGGATCTGGTTCAATTCCGGTTGTTCCTTCCTCTGTGATAAAACTGGCTTCGGGTAATAACTTGCTTAATCCGGCAACCAGCATCCTTTCTGCTTCCTTATCCACGTAGGAAACAAGATTGTTTAATTCTTTATATTCAATTTTTTCTCGTGAAAAAGATTTGGCTTCACGTTGAATAAACGCGGACGCCTGTCTAACAATTTCAATGGTCTCTCTTGTGAGCAATTCCAGATCCATGCGTGTACTATCCTTTTTGCGGGATTTTAGAAAGTGAATTATTCATGTAATAAATCCTGATAATGATGATAAGCAATATCGGAATTACTACCAAATTATGTTTTACCAAATTAGCGGTCGCTGCCATAACCAGCACAGCATAAAAGATTAGCACAAACTGAAACCATGCTGGTTTTTTATTTTCTGAAATATACCAAATGAGCGGCAACCAAAACGGAAATGCCCAAAGTATGTCGTAATTCCAGGTTGTCACACCATGATTTGTCCCAAACCAAAGCAGTAAAATCAGCCAGCCGACCAAGCCAACAATAGTAAAAAGAATTTTATCGAATGTAAAGTTGACCTGTTCTTTTTTTGTCTGATAATAGGTATAAGCTAAAACCAATACAGCCAACGCCCAGAAGAAAACCATCGGCGTGAGCCATTCTTTCTCGGTCACTGGGGCGGCAACAAACAGATCTCTTGTCGAAGCTACAAGCGGCACGAGCTGATCGCCCACCTTTATTTTAGAATCGTCGAAAGCACTGCTCAAATTATCAGGCAAAAAAGTCGCTTGGGCTGGCGTGGCAATGTCGTCCGACGGTGCTCCGATTGCAAGGTCCATCCCAAAATCTGACCATGGTTTTTGCTTGTATGCATACTTGTCGATCCACTGGCGGAAGCTGAGTGTATCTTTGGTATATCCGGGAAATTGCAAACTATCGCCCACGGCAGCTTTCAGGACGTCAACCATCCTGGTTGAGCAATTGTCGTAGAAAAATTTGTATTGATATTTTCTGTTTTGCGGCAAATAATTTGTTTCAAGAACATTATATAATTTCTGTTTCTGACTCGGCGACAGATTTAAAACCTGCTCCTTGATCGAACGGTTTTCCTCCTGCCAATAGGGAGCCTGCTGTGTCAACGGAGCGACGGAAAGTGTATAGGGCAGAGTTCCTCTCAAAAATTTCACATAAAAATTTCCCTCCTTAAAACTGAAAGTTCCATAATTATATGCATTATCCAGGCCCGTGACAGGATCGTAAATCCATAATACGCTGTGGCCAAATCCTGAATACAATTCTTGCCCGGGACCGATCGTGACCAAGCTGATTTTAGCCTGAGGGCTCAGCGCACCAAATTGTGCAAAGGATTTTTCGCTCGAAAAAGTGAGCGCAAAAAAAAGTACAAGACAAAAGGCTGTCTTTTTTAACAAAGCAGCAGCGGAATGGAAGGTCATCCGATCGTAATTTTTAATAGAGGGTTTCAAATTTTCTATATTAGTTTTCATCGTCGTAATCGGAAGATTTTTTCTTCTCATCAGGTTTTCCACCGACAATAATCACAATTTCACCTTTCACTGTTTTTTCTGAAAAATAGGCTATTATTTCTTGAACCGTTCCTCTGACAGTTTCCTCATAAATCTTAGTAAGTTCGCGGCTTACACAGGCCTGTCTGTCGGGTCCGAAATATTCTGAAAACTGTTGCAAGGCTTTTAGCAAACGGTGCGGAGACTCGTAAAATATCATCGTCCTGTCTTCATTCACAAGATTTTGCAAACGTGTTTGTCTTCCTTTTTTATGTGGTAAAAATCCTTCAAAAGTAAACCGGTCGCTCGGTAATCCTGAATTAACCAAAGCCGGAACGAAAGCAGTCGGACCGGGTAAACACTCGACAGTGACACCATATTTGATACATTCCCTTACCAACAAAAAACCCGGATCAGATACCGCTGGCGTTCCCGCATCAGAAACAAGCGCCATCGTTTCACCTTTCAGCATTCTTTCGATGATTCGTGTAATACTTTGGTGCTCATTATGAATATGATAGCTGTGCATTGGCTTGCTGATGCCAAGATGTTTCAGCAAAGAACCAGAAGTTCTGGTATCTTCTGCCAATACGACATCAACACTTTTTAACACATTGATTGCACGAAGTGTAATATCTTCAAGGTTGCCAATTGGCGTAGGTACTATGTAAAGTTTCATTTAATGTTTTTTGTTATAATTCGACTGTGTCGACAGACTTTTCCATCCGACAGTCAGGGATCGGGACAAAAAGCTTTAAGCCATATCGGCGTAAATCGCATCTATTGATTCTGCCAGATGTTTGTCTTTATCCGTTACTTTATCTCCTGCATCATGCGTTGAAAGCTCAAATTCAACCTTATTATAAGCATTTGACCACCAGGGATGATGATCCAGACGATCTGCAACACCTGCTACTTTTGTCATGAATGCAAAAGCAGCGTTAAAATCTTTAAAAACGAAAGTACGTTTTAATTTATCATCTTCTTCTTTCCACATGGTTTAGTAGTTTGTTTCGATAAGTATTTACTTTTTAAAAACCCGGTATTCAACGTGCTCGTCAGGGAAATTCGCTTTTACGCAGTCAGTAGTTTCAATAAAATATAGGCTACGGTCCCTGAAATATCCATTCCCGGTCATTTTGGTAGCACCGCAGTCATCTTCGCCAGCTCCGCGGTCATAAGTAAAATTCAATCCGGTCAGATCTATACTGAAATAATGAGCAAAAGGACGGATTTCCGTCACTGTATATTTTGTTTCAGTATTTTTCTCAATATTAATTAATACCGAAACAGAATCGGTCAGAGATTTATTAAAGGTTTTATATCCTTCATAAGATCCTGTTAAACCATTATTTACCAGTCCATTATCAATTTCTGGTGCCGCCTGATCTTTATCACTTTTGCAGTTAAAAGCGAATAGTAAAACGAAAAGCAGAATAATATTTGTTCTATGCATGAGTAGTAAAATCATTAAGTGAACGAATATACTAGCTTAAATGCTCATTTTAAATTTTTGCAGGAAATAGCCGTTTCGGCTGCAATCAAGTATATTTGAACTTTTAAGTTGTAATATCCGTCAGATCAATATAATCTGATTAAGCAACAGAGAATCAATTAAAATTATTATGAAAGTAGAACTGGTTCGCGTGAATGATGCATTTCATTTTGAAGGCACAGGATCATCAGAAGTGAAAGTACATACCGATGGATCTCCTGAAATCGGAGGGCATAATCTGGGTGTAAGGCCGATGGAGTTGCTGCTCATGGGTTTGGCAAGCTGCAGCGCCATTGATGTCGTTTTGATTCTTAAAAAGCAGAAGCAGGACATCACTGATTTTCGCGTGACGGCAGAGGGCGATCGCGTGCAGGAGGAAGATACGAAGAGAAGTCCTTTCCGCAATATTCACCTCATTTTCAAATTTGCAGGAAACGATCTGGACGAGAAAAAGATTGACCGCGCTATCGCATTGTCTATGGAAAAGTACTGCTCAGCTACCGCACAGCTTGAACCGCTGGCAAAAATTACGCATAGCGTTGAAATTGCGACGGTATAATTAACAGATAAAAAACACCGGAAGGGTTTTTCCGGACAATATTTAAAACATGCAGCAATACCACGATTTACTTCGTCATATTCTTGAAAACGGAGTTCGTAAAACGGACCGCACCGGAACGGGCACGATCAGTGTCTTTGGTTATCAAATGCGCTTCAATCTGAAAGATGGTTTTCCGCTTGTTACTACCAAAAAAGTGCATACGAAGTCGATCATCTATGAACTGTTATGGTTTTTGAAAGGTGATACCAATATCAAATATTTGAAAGACAACGGTGTTTCTATCTGGGACGAATGGGCCGACGAGCGCGGTGATCTAGGTCCTGTTTATGGAAAACAATGGAGAAGCTGGGAAGGCGCGAACGGGAAATCTTTTGACCAATTGAAAGAAATCCTAAACCTTTTAAAAAACAGCCCTGATTCGCGTAGAATCATCGTTTCTGCCTGGAATCCTTCGGAGCTTTCGATGATGAAACTTCAACCTTGTCACGCCTTATTCCAGTTTTATGTAGCTCCTCCAGATTTGGAAGCAGGAGAAACAAAAGGGAAGTTGTCTTGTCAACTGTATCAGCGGAGTGCAGATGTATTTTTAGGCGTTCCGTTTAACATTGCAAGTTACGCGCTATTGACAATGATGATCGCACAGGAATGCGATCTTGATCTGGGCGATTTTGTCTGGACCGGAGGGGATACGCATATCTATGTGAACCATTTGGAACAGGTAGAATTGCAGCTCAGCCGCGAATTTCGCTCATTGCCTCAGATGGTGCTTAACCCTGAGGTAAAAAGTGTTTTTGATTTTGAATTTGAGGATTTCTCTCTGGAAAACTACAATCCATGGCCGGGTATCAAAGCACCTGTTGCCGTTTAAAGGATTAGAAAATGAGTATCCAGTATATTTTAGAGATCATCGGAACATTTGCATTTGCCATTTCCGGCGCTCTTTCAGTAAAAGATCAGCAGCACCAGGATTGGTTCGGAGCCAGTTTTACTGCGTTTCTGTGTTCCATTGGAGGAGGAACCATGCGTGACGTTTTGCTGGGAAGTTATCCTTTGGTCTGGATTAGTGATATAACCATTCTTTATGCCATTTTGGCAGGGGTCATTACCACATTTGTTTTTTACAAATACCTGATCGGACTACGCAGAACGCTTTTTTTATTCGATACTTTTGGAATTGCCCTTTTCACTATTGTCGGTACCGAAAAGGCATTGCATCTTGGTGTCCGACCTGAAATTGCGGCTATTATGGGGGTTTTTACAGCCATTATGGGCGGGGTTGTCAGGGATATGATGAATAATGAAATTCCTATTATTTACAGAAAAGAAGTTTACGCCACCGCCTGCCTGGCCGGCGCAATTTGTTATCTGGTCCTGGATAAAATAGGAGCGGAGCGGAACACAGCATTTATCGCAGCCTCTCTGGTCATTATCCTGATCAGGATTTTAGCAGTTCGTTATCAATGGTCGGTACCAAAATTCTTTCGTTCCTGAATTTTATTAAATAATACTAAAAAAAACGCTCGATTCCGAAAAGAACCGAGCGTTTTTGGTATTTAACTAAATCTTATTTTTTCTTCTTTTTTCCTTTGACTGCCGGCGTTGCAGGAAGTTTGCCCTGCATATCCGTTATGGCTTTCTCAATTTGGGTTCTATAAAAATTGTAAGCGCCATCTGGTGCTGCCGCACCAACTGTCAATGCTTTTTGAGCCAACGGCAAAGCCGCTGCTGTTCTTCCCAAGCGATCCAGGATTTGCGCTTTTGTCCAAAGATTTGACCAGGTTTCTTTAAACCCGATTGCTTTGTCTGTGAGAGCAAGTGCTTTTGGCAGATCCTGATTTTTAGATAACAAATAACCAGCCGCGCTTTGAAGTGTCTGAATATCTTCCGGTTTGTCCTGAACGGCTCTGTCTAACGAAGCCAAAGTTAATTGATGTGTGGAAACAGAAATTTTAACAGGCACTTTCACAGCCGCCCAATCGATGTTCAAAGTCGCTGAACTATCTGATAAATTGGAAAAATTAATTTCAAAAGATTCCTTAAACTCGCCGGCCAATGGGGAAACATCAACGCGTGCTACGTCTTCGCTTTCCTTGTATGTTTCTGAACTGCTGTTCACGTCTTTATTCAGGATAACTACCCATTTAGCTTTGTCAGGGATAGAATATAAGGCATATTTTCCAGCGGGTACCTTTTTATCACCAAACGTAAAATCAGTTGAAGATTCGAATGTCGTTGCTTGATTTGCACCAGTGCGCCAGATTTTTCCGGTCGGGGCAAGGGGGGAATTTTCTGCAAAAACGCTTCTTCCTTTGATACCGGGACGAGAATATTTAACTGTAAAATCAGTAATCCCAGTTGCCTGAACGATGCTTGCGCCGGGACTTGCCTGAGGTGTGCGTTGCGCCACGGATGCGGTTGCGACGATAACTGCAAACGAGAAGGATAATAAATACTTTTTCATTTTAATAATGCTCTTTGTTTATTGAACTGTTAAACTTGTGGTGAAATTAGAATGAAATAATCAGATAGCCTATTAATGAAACGAAGCAATTTACTTTCCCTATTAAACGCCTATACGCCAATCGATTCCGAAGAGCAGGAAATGTATCTGGAAACCCTGAAATTTGTGAACGCAAATCCGGATTGTTTCGAAAGAACCCTGCAAATTGGTCATGTCACAGCTTCCGGCTGGATTGTCTCGCCAGATAGAAATCAGGTTTTATTAATGCATCATCGCAAACTGGACCGCTGGTTTCAGCCAGGCGGCCATTGCGACGGAGATCCCGATGTGCTTCATGTAGCTTCGAAAGAAGTGGAAGAAGAGACTGGAGTTACCAAATTTACCCTGGCTCAGGAAGGGGTTTTTGATGTGGATGTTCATTTAATTCCGGCAAATTCAAAAGATCCGGCACACTACCATTACGATATCCGTTTCTTTTTTGAAGCTAATCCCGAAGATGAACTCGTCATTAATATTGAATCAAAAGATGTTCGCTGGATACCGATCGATGAGGTTGAAAAGTATAACAATTCAGAGTCGCTGATGCGAATGGTGAGGAAGACGGTTTCTGGAAAAGATTAATTTTAATATCACACTTCTTATGTTACTCATAGTTTTTCGGATCAGTAAAATTCACTCCGGTATGAAGATTCCAATCCGGTATGAAAATCCTGAAAGGATGACAGTATTATAGAAAATGGTGCGAAATTGACTAAGTCAAACCCTGAAAGGGTGACATCGTTTGTACGTTATACAAATCGCAAGTCTTTTTTATGGTACAATCAGTTTTTCAGACCAGTAAAATTCACTCCGGTATGACAATCTTAAACTGGTATGACAATCCTGAAAGGATGATAGTATTATAGAAAATGTTACAGGATTGACCAAATCAAACCCTGAAAGGGTGACATCCTTTGTACGTTAGGCAAATCACAATTCTTTTTTACCGCACAATCAGTTTTTCGAAATAGTAAATGTTCACTCTGGTATGACAATTCTAATCCGGTATGACAATCCTGAAAGGATGATAGTATTATAGAAAATGGCAGGAAATTGACTAAGTCAAACCCTGAAAGGGTGACATCGTTTGTACGTTAGGCAAATCACAATTCTTTTTTACCGCACAATCAGTTTTTCGAAATAGTAAATGTTCACTCTGGTATGACAATTCTAATCCGGTATGACAATCCTGAAAGGATGATAGTATTATAGAAAATGGCAGGAAATTGACTAAGTCAAACCCTGAAAGGGTGACATCGTTTGTACGTTAGGCAAATCACAATTCTTTTTTACCGCACAATCAGTTTTTCGAAATAGTAAATGTTCACTCTGGTATGACAATTCTAATCCGGTATGACAATCCTGAAAGGATGATAGTATTATAGAAAATGTTGCAAAATTGACTAAATTAAACCCTGAAAGGGTGACATCGTCGGCGCATTATGCAATTTACTGCTTAATAAATTTCAATGTCCGGCTTTGATTCAGTACATCAACTTTTATCAGATACAATCCTGCGTTCAAGCTACTTGTCTGAATCGGCTGGGTTTTACTCAAAATTACCTGATTTGTAGAGAAAGTTTTTCCGCTTTGTGAAATAATGCTGATTGTCGATTTTTTTCCTATCAGGGCAGGGGGGAAGGTTAGGGAAATATCCTGTTCAACCGGGTTCGGAGAAAGAACAACAGCATCGATTGCCTCCGGTTCTGTTCCCAGGACAACACCGTTTTTAAGTATTTCTTCCGCCATTGCGGCATTGGGAACACCATATCCCAGAAAGTTATCCGGATTTGCTGCCATATGTCCAGACTTTTTTAAAGCCTGGAATATTTCCTGAGCAGTAAGATTTGGAAAAGCCTGCCATAATATGGTAGCCAACCCTGCAATCAATGGAGCAGAATAGGAAGTTCCATTTCCGGTTGTTACGTTACCAGTTCCTGTGCTATTGCCTAACACCGTACCGGAACCTACGGCTGATACATCCGGTTTCTGCTGTCCAATCGCATTCGGTCCGATGGAGCTGAATGCAGCATAACTTTTATCTAATGTCGTAGCGCCAACGCTTAAAACAGAATCAACATCAGCAGGAGCAGAAATGTATTTCCAAGCCTTGTTTCCTTCGTTCCCGGCAGAGTTAACGACCAGCATCCCTTTTCTGGTTGCGATTCTGGCGGCACGAGAAATAATGGTGGTCTTTCCATCCATATTTTGATAGGTATAATTGTACGCTGATGTATTGAATTCTCCTTCGAAGGTATTGTAACCCAAAGAGGAATTGATCACATCCACTCCGACACTGTCTGCACGCTCAGCCGCCAGAAGCCAGGTTACCTCTTCATATGGCGTTTCCATGAAAACATTTTCCGTTCTGTATAAAACAAAATTTGCCTTAAAGGCGGCACCGATCATGGTGCCTGGCTGGTTCGCCGCGATGATCGACAGCACATTTAATCCATGTGAATCGTCATCGTAAACATTGCTGTTGCGGCTGATAAAATCATGAGTATCCAAAACCCTGTTTTCGTCAAAAAGCGGTTTTAAATATTCCAACTCATTTGCGCGGTTAAATCCTGCATCAAACACAGCGACCAGCATATTTTCTCCTTGAAAACCCTCCTGATGCAAATGTTCCGCGCCCATCAAAGTCAGCTGCTCGCGCATCCGTCCGTAATCCAGGTCGGCAGTTGTTCGTGTTGTGGCTTCGATATCGCCAATTCGTAATCCCGCAGAAGGCGTGGTAAGGTTGGCAAGTGCATGATTTTGCTCAATGCCTTTATAAAAAGCAAGATTTTGAATGGTGGCCAGTTGACTTGCAGATGCTTCGACCAACGTGCCGTTAAACCATCGGGATGAATAAATTACCGTAGCGCCGGTTTGTTTGATTGCTGTTACATAAGCCGGATTAACTGGAAAATCATTTTCTGTTACAGCAATGTTTTGCTTGTTCCGTCTTGCGATAGCTTTGGCAGAAAGAAACTCGGTTGGCCTGGTGATGGAATATGGGGAAGCAGTTTTATCCTTAAATAAAACCAGATATCTCGGATTGGTTTGCGCCTGACTGAATTCTGACAGGAGAAGTAATAAACAAGCAAACAGTAAAAATTTGATTTTCATTTTCCAAAGCTATTTATTGAGAAGCACCTCCTTCCCTAAAACATACGTTTAAAACAAGAAAAGCGTTGCCCAATTTAAGCAATAGTTTTTACCAGTTCATTCTTTCCTCCCAAATTAGAACAATCAAGCAGTTCCTGAATATTTTTGAAAGGGACAGGTGTTTTCAGATAACCGTAATTATCTGCCAACGCAAGAGTTCTGTTGTTATCACCCATAGAAATATCAATGTCGTTCATGCCAAACTGACAAGGATGTTCGTAACCGGCAGCATTTGTTATCTCAATAATTTCTTTGGCTAATGTTTTCATATAGTTATGAAAACGCTCACTTTTTAGTGCAGGATCAATCCCTGATTCCAGCCATTTATTATTGGTGGTAATTCCTGTTGGACAACGATTGGTATGGCAAATTTGGGCCTGAATGCAACCAATCGACATCATCGCTTCACGGGCTACGTTGATCACGTCTGCTCCCATGCAAAATGCCATAACAGCCTGAGCCGGAAGTCCCAGTTTTCCAGAGGCGATAAAAGTAATTTTATCTGTTAAATTCCTTTTCTGGAATATTTTGTAAATGGTGCTGAAACCATAAACCCAGGGCAGTGCCACATGATCAGCAAAAGACGGTGGAGCGGCACCGGTACCTCCTTCACCACCATCTACGGTTATGAAGTCAGGACCTTTTCCTGTTTCTACCATGATGTCCGCGAGTTGGTCCCACATATCCGTTTTCCCGATCGCAGCTTTTATACCAATAGGCAAACCAGTTGCTTCGGCCATTGCTTCAATAAAATCAACCATACTTTTTACATCAGAAAAAGCACTATGGTACGGTGGCGAAACGACATCTTCCCCCATTGGAACGTGGCGAATGGCAGCAATTTCGGCTGTTATTTTACTTCCCGGCAAAACACCGCCTTTTCCCGGCTTGGCTCCTTGCGAAAGTTTCAATTCGATCATTCTGACAAACGGATTTTCCTGTGTCATTCGGACAAGTTTTTCCATTACGAAATTTCCTTGTTCATCACGTACACCGAAATATGACGTACCCATATTGAAAACAATATCAGCGCCGAATTTGTGGTATGGTGAAAGCCCGCCTTCGCCGGTATTGTGGTAATTTCCGAATTGCAAAGAGCCCTTGTTCATCGATTCGATCGCTCTGGCCGACAATGATCCATAACTCATTGCACTAATATTGACCACCGAATGAGGCCGATATGGGCGTTTTCGTTTGTGATATGCACCGATAACTTTCGCACAGGGAATGGTATAATGATCCGGATCTTTTCCATTCATGGCATGATGAGGATGATCCAATGGCAACTGATGCGGCAACATGGCTGGTTTGATAAAGACAAAACCGGCTTCATTCATATCCTGATCCGAACCAAAACCCTGATAGTTATTTTCCTTTTTTGAAGAAGCGTAAATCCATGAACGCTGGCGGCGGTTAAATGGCAATTCTTCTCTGTTGTTCGCAACAATATACTGTCTCAATTCCGGTCCGATCTGCTCGATCATATACCGGAAATGTCCTAAGATGGGAAAGTTATGCTGGATTGTATGCTTTTTCTGAAGGATATCGCGAAGCGCAAAAATCAAAATAGCAACAACAATGTAAGCCCAGATGGGGATATTCGAAAGAAAAGCTAGAACAGTCATGTCAGGATAGTGTTGCGGATTAAGGGGGTGGGGACGTCAGCTGCAAAAGTTGACGCAGCTGAACGGCCCCTTCAAGGTCAGGATAGTTGCATTTCTTCCCAAGTGGTTACCGTTGCCAGATCTTTCCAGTATCCCGGATACGATTTGACAACTACGCCTGGTTCTTCAATAATAATGTCCTGAACCATTCCGACAGCTGCGAACGCAAGCGCCATACGGTGATCATCATAAGTAAAAATTGATGGAGTCGAAGTTGGTTCCCATTCAGCTTTACGAACTACTTCATATTTATGGTCCTTCTCAACTTCATTAAGTTCAGCACCCAGTTTTTTCAATTCTTCCTGAAGAGCAAAAACCCGGTCTGTTTCTTTTATTTTTAAACTTTCAATACCTGTTAAAGTCAGGTGAATATTTTTTACTGCACAACATACTGCAACCGTTTGAGCCAGATCGGGGCAGTCTGTGAAATCCCAGGCGATTGATTCCGCAGCAGGAATTTTTCTCAATAAAACACCACGTTCAGTATAAGTGCTTTCCACACCAAGCTGAGCCATGATATCCACAATTGCACTATCTCCTTGCAACGAGTTTTGTTTTAATCCAAGCAATTCTACTTCGGCATCAGCTGCCAGCGCAACAATGCTATACCAGTAACTGGCACCAGACCAGTCTGACTCGATGGCGTAGGGTTGGGGCTGATAAGCACTTGGTTCCACTTTTAATACATTCGCTTCCCAGTCAGCTGAATATTTGATACCAAAATGCTCCATTTGTTTTAACGTCATTTCAATATACGGACGGGATCCAACTTCTCCTTCAAGGTTAATTGTCAAACCTTCAGGAAGAGACGGAGCGATCAGAAGCAGTGCAGAAATATACTGACTGCTCACGTCGCCACGAATATTTAATTTATTTTCTCCTGAATAATTAAATCCTTTTAACTGCATCGGAGGATATCCCGTGACATTCTGATATTCAATTTCAGCGCCCAAAATATGCAAAGCATCAACCAGAATTCCAATCGGCCTTTCGCACATACGCGGCGTTCCGGTCATCAGTTTTTGCTGATTTGTTACCGTAAAGTAAGCAGTAAGAAAACGCATCGTCGTTCCCGCATCGATTACGTCTGCAACTGCATCTTCCGATTGTAGTAAACGAAGCATTGTTTGAGAATCACGTGCCTCAGAAATATTTGAAAGATCACACTGAAAACCTGTCAACGCATTGATGATCAGGGCACGATTGCATTCACTTTTTGATGCGGCCAACTTAATTTCGGCACGAATTGCTTTTTGGGGTGGATGTACTAAAATGGATTTCACAGTATCAATTATTTCAGAATTATATCTTTGAACAAGCAGAAGAAGACCTTGGAAATGCCTAAAAATTTAATAAGTTTCTAATACCTTCAATTTATTCTTTCCGTTTATTTTCAGCGACGAAAAAGTCATTTTGTAGCAGAAAAGTCCGGCGACCATAAAAGCTCCTCCAACAACAAAGGTAGAGGCGTCTGTTGTATATCGCTTATTATCAATGCCTCTATTGAAAAAATCGGCACCGATATAAATCAATCCTGCCAAAGGCAGCAAAGGTGCAGCCTGAGAAACAAAAGGAATTCGTCTGGTTGTCTTAATCAGTTTGATTTCTTTCAAAGGAATCTCCTGATACGTCATTTGGTTGAGCGCATCATTAATTACAGCTATCGCGAAAGAAGTATCGCTAATCGTTGCAATCGTTTCGTTGAATTTTATTGTCTCGTTTTTCATTCTGAATTTGATATTATCTCCCGGAAAAAAACGGTAACGGTGGAAACCACCGATGGTTGGAGAAGCGTCTAAAACGAGGTATTTCTGGCCCGGAGCGCCAACAACGCGGTTACCACTGCCTTGTTTGAGAAACAGTTCTTCACTTGTAAGTGCTTTTCTGGGATCGTAGTTGTCCTGAGCCCAGGCGGGAATGTTCCCCAAAATAAATAAAACTAATAATGTCAGAACTTGTCTCATAAAGAAAATAGAAAGGTTCAAAGATAGGGAATCATTCTTTAAACGGGTAATTCGATTGCATTGTTGTTCCTGAACCATAACCGGATTTATCCCTCCTCGGTTATTTCTTCGTGCGGCGGAACCTTTACAGAAACGCCCCCGGATACCACCATTTTCATGACATCCGTTGTGGTAGCTTCAAGTTTGATCACACTTTCAGTAGGTACTATAAAAAGCTCTCCAGACAAAGAGTAGGACAGTGGCATATAAACGGCGACATGATCCTGGATATGTAAATGGCTAAGGTCATTTTGTGTAATAAAACCTATTTTTTTGATACCGGTATCCTTATACATCGTCACCAAAACGGGCTGGTTAAATTTCTTTTTGTCTCCAACAAACGCTAAAACAAGGTCCTTGATAGAGTAATAAATAAGGCTGACAAGCGGAATCCGCCGCATGATACTTTCCGTGATCTGGAAAAATGACTGCGGAATGATGGTAGAAAATATAAATCCAAGCATAATAATGCCCGATACAATGATCAGGACGCCAAGGCCTGGAAGGTATAAAGTCTGGTTATTTGATATCGGAATGTTGATCGGGATAATATTGTCAAGAAACTCTACGCCGGTCCAGATAATGATGCCGGTAACGTAAAGCGGAGCGACTAAAACCAAGCCCCTTATGAAGTAGCTTAGCACCCGTTTGAGGAAAGTATTTTTTAATTCCATTGAATATTTATCAAAGTAGACCGTATTATTTTCCCAAAATCCAATCTTCCCAATACCTGTTGAAACTACGGTTTTTGGCCGTTTTAAGTTCAAAAAACGCGATTGCTTAGATTTTTTTTGATTTGAATTGTTTAATAAAATCCCTGATCAAGTTGAAAAGTATTGTAAGCTGGTTGTTGAATGCAGATATTTGCAGCCTCAGACGCCTCTAATTTTCTAGTTAGAGCGTTTTGGACAATCTTAGCAAATTATTTAGCAGACGTATATGTATCAGGCCGATTACTTAAAGCATTTCACTGAGGAGGTTTTTTTGTCCATCGGATGCTCGCCCGAAGAGGCTGCTTTGGCATCCACCGTTTTAATCAGTGCTGATTTAAGAGGAGTTGATTCTCACGGTATTGCGCGTCTGGCAGGCTATGTCCGCTTATACGACAACGGAAGGCTGAACCCTACGCCGGATGTAAAAGTTGTTTATGAAACACCAAGTACCGCAGTGGTTGACGGAGATCGTGGTCTCGGTTTAGTCGTAGCGCCGAAAGCCATGGAGGTCGCGATGGAAAAAGCTGAAAAAGTGGGTTCTGGCTGGGTATCGGTTCGGAATTCGAACCATTTCGGGATTGCCGGTTATCATGCCATGCTTGCTTTACAAAAAGATATGATCGGTTGGACAATGACGAATGCGGCTCCGCTCGTAGCACCAACATTTTCTCTTGATAAATTATTAGGGACAAATCCTGTCGCCGTTGCTGTTCCTGCATTTGAAGAACCTGCTTTTGTCGCAGATTTTGCTTCTACGGCCGTAGCGTATGGAAAGTTTGAAATCTTGCAGAGAAAAGGTCTTCCGGCACCGTTGGGCTGGGCGCAAGACGCAGAAGGCAATCCGACAACCGATTCCAATGCGGTGAAAAGTGGAGGAGGATTATTGCCGCTGGGTTCTGACCGTGAACATGGCAGTCATAAAGGATATGGCTTGGGTGCGATCGTGGATATTTTTTCAGGGGTCCTTTCGGGCGCAAATTTTGGTCCATGGGTTCCGCCTTTTGCGACCGCCGGGTTCATGTCAGCCAACGAAGGTGTAGGTTTGGGGACAGGACACTTTTTAGGCGCTATGCGAGTAGACGGATTTCGCCCGGCTGATGATTTTAAAAAGGATATGGACAAATGGATCCGTGCTTTCCGTGGCGCTCGTGCCGTGGAGGGAAAACACGTTGTTATTCCGGGAGACCCTGAGCGTGAAATGGAAGCTTTGAGAAGCATTGAAGGAATTTCTTTACTGGAGCCAGTGCAGGATTCTCTGGCGGAATTAGGAAAACGGTTCAACATTTCTTTTGAAAAAAGAGTCGATTAAAATACACATATAAACTGTTGACAACGAATTGTTGTTGAAACATTTAGAAACTAAAAAAACTTCACAGTACCATATGTCTCGCAATTTTAAAGTAGGATTGTTTTTAGTTATTGCAATTCTCACAACCACTTTTACATTTTATTTCTGGCAAATATTCAAAACGCCAAACCTTCAGGTCGATAAAAAGGAAAGCTTTGCATTGCTTATTCCGGAAGGGGCTACCTATCAGACCGTTCTTGATTCGCTTGACAAACATCAGGTGATCAACGACAATATTTCATTCCGGTTTTTGGCCAAGCTTTTAAAATATTCTGAAAAAGTAAAACCGGGACGTTATGTAATTAAACCTGAAACGAGTAATTATAAGGGTATAAAGAAACTTATCTCGGGTGATCAGGATGCTGTTAAACTGACTTTTAATAACATTCGCCTGAAAGAAGACTTGATTAAAAGAATAGGAAGTCGGTTTGAATTCGGAGAAACGAAATTCCGTGAGGCGCTTAACGATCAGAAAGTTTGTCAAAAATACGGTCTGGACACACTTACCATTGTTTCGATGTTTTTACCGAACACTTATGATATTTTCTGGACAACCGGAACAGAGAAATTTCTTGACAGGATGCATAGTGAGTACAAAAAATACTGGAATGCAGAGCGCGTAGAGAAAGCGAAATCCATAGGTCTGACACCTATCCAAGTATCGATTCTTGCATCCATTGTAGAAGAAGAACAAGCGCGAAAAGTGGATGAAAGACCGATGGTGGCCGGATTATACATCAACCGGCTGAATGCTTTAATGCCTTTACAGGCTGATCCGACGATCAAATTTGCATTGCAGGATTTTGCCATCAAAAGAATTCTGAATGAGCAGCTTCGTGTAAAATCTCCTTATAATACTTATGTAAATATCGGCTTGCCTCCCGGACCAATCCGCGTGGCTGATTTTAAATCTTTGGATGCCGTTTTAAATTACAACAAGCACGATTATTTATACATGTGTGCAAAAGCGGATCTTTCCGGATACCATGCTTTTGCCAAAACTTATCCTGACCATTTGAACAACGCGAGAATGTATCAGGCAGAATTGAACAGACTGAAAATCATGAAGTAGATTCAGATTGAAGTCTATAAATTGGTGAAAATGTTTATTTACGAAGTCAAAGGAATCAGAGTGAGATATGCGGACACGGACCAGATGGGGTACGTGTATTACGGGAATTACGCAAGATATTACGAAATCGGTCGCGTGGAAGCCTTGCGGAGCATCGGATTTAGTTATAAAGAGATGGAAGACGCGGGCGTGATGATGCCGGTTTACGAAAACCGGTCCAAGTATATCAGACCTGCGCGTTATGATGATGAACTTACGATTAAGGTCATACTGAAGAAAATTCCTGGAACACGTGTCGTTTTTGAATACGAGATCAGGAACCAGGATGATGTTTTACTGAATGTCGGGGAAACAACTTTGGTTTTTCAAAAACGTGATACGGTAAAATTATGCGTTGCTCCGGCACCGCTGATTCTTAAATTAAGTCCTTATTTTCAAACATTGTAATTTAAAATACCATGCTTGAAAAACTGTTAAAAAGCCGTCAGGTAAAGTTGTTGGTTTTGTGGCTGCAAAGAAATCTGCTTTTTCGCGGTACTGTCTCAATATATGATATTCTAATGAATATCAAACGCAGTAATCATAAATACGATATTGATCAACGTGCTTCGGCGGTTGCTTTCAGTCTTACACTTGCTTGTTTTCCAGCCATTATCTTTTTGTTTACGCTGGTTCCTTACATACCCATTGAGAATCTGGACGGCCAGATTATGGGTGTTTTGAAAGAATTAATGCCCCGTGGAATTTTTCAGGACGCGCAACAGACTATTTCTGATATTCTCAGCCGGCCACGAAGCAGCGTACTTTCCTTCGGTTTTATTTTTGCCATGATTGCTTCGACCAACGGGATGATGTCGCTGATGCGCTCGTTCGATATGGTATTTGAGGATTCTGAAACCAGAGGATTTTTGAAGCAAAGAGGTGTTGCGACGTTGCTGACAATGGTTTTGGTTGCCGTGATGATTTTGCTGATCGTTCTACTAATCATGGGTGACGCGTTAAAGGGAATCATTTCGGAATGGCAGATCATTAGGTATAGCTGGATCGTATCCTCTCTTAATTTTAGCAGATATCTCGTCAGTTTTGGAGCGCTGATGTTAGCGATTTCCATAATATATCGCTTCGCTCCATCCAGGATTAACCGGTATGCCTTTTTCAATCTTGGTTCTATTATTGCTTCCGTCCTGATTCTTGTTGCGACATACCTGTTCTCCTTTTATCTATCCCGATTTAGTTCCTACAACAAACTTTATGGTTCTATCGGCACAATGATTGCGCTGATGATCTGGTTTTATCTGTTGGCTTTATTACTAATTTTTGGTTTTGAAGTAAATGCTGGAATCGCTTCCGCACGTAAAAAAAACCGCTCAAAGGCCCGATAAATTACCGAAAACTAAGTACCCGTCAATATACTTTTTAATCCTTTTTAATTTCGTGACTTTTGATTGGAAGACACGTCCAAGAAGTCATTAAAGTTAAGGTGGAAAGTGAACAAACGGGTAATAGATGAGAGAGATTGAGAAACCTTTGGTGACTGTGGTTTTGACCGCTTACAATCATGAAAAATACATAGGTGAAACGCTTAGTTCCATCTTTGTTCAGACGTACTCAAATATTCAGGTTATCATAATTGACAACGCAAGTACTGACGGGACAGTAACGGTAATAGAAAAAATGCTTCCTGAGGGATCCAGTTTTATTCTGATCCGAAATCTGACAAATCTGGGTTTATGCCGGGCTTTCAACCAAGGACTTTCCTTGGCGAGAGGTAAGTATATTATTGATCTGGCGGCTGATGATATTATGCTGCCAAGTCGGGTTGAAAAGCAGGTAGAAGCTTTTGAAAAACTTGGAGAGGAGTATGGCGTCGTTTTCACCAATGCACGCTACATGGAGGCAGACGGGAAATTGCTTAATTTTCATTATCCTGTTAATCATGAAGAGAAGGCAAAACGGATAATTCCATCTGGTGATGTTTACAAAAGCGTGCTGGAAAATTATTTTATTTGTACGCCAACGATGATGATGCGCACGCAAATGCTCGCAAATATGAGTGGTTATGATGAATCATTATATTTTGAGGATTTTGATTTTTGGGTGAGATCTTCCGTACATTTCAAATATTTCTATCTCGACGAAGTGCTTACTTTCAAAAGAAATGTACCTGATTCTTTAAGCAAACAAGTATATAAAAAGGGAAATCATTTACTGGAAACCTGTTATATTGTTTGCAACAAGGCCTATGATCTAAATCGCGACCAGGAGGAATTTGATCTGCTTGCGGCACGAATTCGTACGTTTATCAGGAAATGTTTTTATGCAGAAGAATTTGAACTTGCAGTTCGGTTCCGGAGGCTGCTCAACTATATTGAGAATCCAGGGTTTGCAACGGAAATGATTGTTGCGATGTGCCGTTTACATCTTCCGGTCAATAGTTTGTATCGGTTTTATCTAAATAATTTACAAAAAAAGCCGTTCTACCGGAAGGATTTAGCCTTTTGAATTGTTAGTTCAGTAAATAGTACAAACTATGCCAGCTGAATTAATTCGAATATATCCTGAAAATCCTGACGAAAGAAGAATCCGTCAGGTCGTTGATTGCCTCCGTGACGGAGGTCTGGTGATTTATCCGACAGATACTGTTTACGGTTTGGGGTGCGATATTTTTAATACAAGAGCTGTTGAAAAAATAGCGAAGATCAAAGGCATCAAACCCCAGAAAAATGATTTTTCATTTATCTGTTATGATCTGAGCCACATTGCTGACTATGCAAGGGTAGGTAATTCAGCCTTTAAGTTAATGAAAAGAGTGCTTCCAGGACCTTATACCTTCATACTGGATGCTAATAATCAGGTCCCCAAGTTATTGAATACCAATAAGAAAACAGTCGGAATACGCGTTCCTGATAATTTGATACCTCGTTTGATCGTTAAAGAACTGGGCAATCCGATTGTAACAACCTCCATAAAAGATGATGACGAGATCATCGAATATTCAACTGACCCCGAATTGATTTTTGAAAAATTCCAACATCAGGTTGATATCATCGTCGATGGCGGATATGGCGGTAATATCGGTTCAACCATTGTGCTCGCTATCAATGATAAGTTTGAGGTTGTCAGAGAGGGGCTTGGGGATACAAGTCTTTTTATATAATTATTGTGATTATTTTAGTTTAGATTGTATTAAATAATTGTCATTAAATTATTATTATCATTTTTTTGATAATATCATCCGCCTTTCTCATATTTGATAGTGCCAGAATTTATTACAAATAATACGCCTGAAAAAATAGTAAGAATTGAATTACAGTATCTTCCATGTCTGGAATATTTTGCTTGCATTTTAAGTAACAACCTGATTTGGGTAGATATTGAGGAGAGATATGTGAAGCAGACATACCGGAATCGTTGTGATGTGATGACAACAAATAAAATCGACACTTTAACCGTTCCAGTCCAGTCCTACGCTCAGCAATCCCTTACAAAAGATATTAAAATAGATTACAGTCAGCATTGGATCAGGCGGCATTGGGGATGTTTCAGATCGGCTTATGGCAAATCTCCTTATTTCGAATTTTTCGCTGACGAGCTCGAAGCAGTTTATTTGAAAAAGCCACAATTTCTTACTGACCTAAATTATGATTTATTGACAATTTGTCTTAGATTGTTGGGCATAAGAAAAGAGATTAGGTACAATTTGTCAGTGCCATTTCAAGGCGATAGGGCGGTTATTGATGCCTTGTCCACTATTAATGACAAGAAAAATAGGAATATAAATAATTATTATCAGCCATTTACGTACTATCAGACCTTCGGGAATGATTTTGTAAGTAATTTAAGTATTGTCGATTTATTATTTAATATGGGGCCCGAGGCGAGAAGTATTTTGCTGAGATCTTGTAAGCAACAATAAATCTGCTACTTTGAACAAAGATTAAAAAAGTAGCGTTTAGAATATTAAGACACATTTTTATTGCTACACATGGAAGCAAAATTTTCAAATAGAGTAAAAGAAGTAATCTCTCTGAGTCGGGAAGAAGCTTTGCGACTTGGCCACGATTATATCGGTGCCGAACATCTGTTACTTGGAATGATTCGTGAGGGTGATGGTGTTGCTATTGGTTTACTTAAAAAGCTGGGCGTATCCCTTGATGATGTTCGACAGACGATCGAACAGGCAACAAAAGGTGCGGCGACTAATAATGTTAAAAATCTGCAGAATATCCCGCTCACAAGGCAGTCCGAAAAGGTGTTGAAAATAACATATCTTGAGGCCAAGATTTTTAAAAGCCCCTTGATAGGAACTGAGCATTTGTTACTTTCGATTTTACGCGATGAGGACAATGTTGGTACCCAGATCCTGCATAAATTTAATGTTAACTACGAAGTCATTAAAGAGATGTTAGAATATCAATCATCAGGAACGAAACCCCATATGGGTCCGGAAACCGAAGATGGCGACGATGAAGCCAGAGGCGGCATGTTCGGCGGCGGAGGCGGAGGAGCAGCTTCCGGAAAAGAATCAAAAGGTGCAGAAAAGTCACGTACTCCGGTACTTGACAATTTTGGACGTGATCTGACGAAAATGGCTGAGGTTGGAAAACTTGATCCAATCGTTGGACGTGAGAAAGAAATTGAGCGTGTTGCCCAGATTCTTAGCCGTCGTAAAAAGAATAACCCAATTCTTATCGGTGAGCCTGGGGTTGGTAAAACAGCCATTGCGGAAGGTCTTGCTTTAAGAATTGTTCAGAAAAAAGTATCGCGTGTTCTGTTTGGTAAAAGAGTAGTTACACTTGATCTTGCATCGCTTGTAGCCGGTACTAAATACCGTGGACAGTTTGAAGAAAGAATGAAGGCTGTAATGAATGAACTGGAAAAATCTCCGGATGTGATCCTTTTCATTGATGAGCTTCATACGATCGTAGGTGCTGGTGGCGCTTCCGGTTCTCTGGATGCTTCGAATATGTTCAAACCGGCATTATCACGTGGAGAAATCCAGTGTATCGGTGCAACCACGCTTGACGAATATCGTCAGTATATCGAGAAAGATGGAGCACTTGCACGTCGTTTCCAAATGGTAATGGTTGATGCGACTTCAATTGAAGAAACAATTCAGATCCTTGAAAACATCAAGGATAAATATGAAGATCATCACCACGTAAGTTATACGCCGGAATCGATCAGTACTGCTGTGAAATTGTCTGAACGTTATATAACAGACCGTTTCCTTCCGGATAAGGCGATCGACGTTTTGGATGAAGTTGGTGCACGTGTGCATATCAGCAACATCACTGTGCCTGAGGATATTCTTCATTTAGAAGAACAAATTGAGAATATCAAACAGGAAAAAAACAGAGTTGTTAAAAGTCAGAAATACGAAGAAGCAGCTCAGTTACGTGATCGTGAAAAGAAATTGATCGATCAGCTTGATCGTGCAAAACTTGCCTGGGAAGAAGAAACTAAGCAAAAAAGATACACTGTTACTGAGCATAATGTTGCTGAGGTAGTTGCAATGATGACCGGAATTCCTGTGACGAACGTCTCGATGGATGAAGGCAAGAAATTGCTTAACATGGCTGATGAACTTAAAGCAAAAGTAATAGGCCAGAATCCACCAATTGAGAAATTGGTAAAAGCAATTCAGCGTACACGTGTAGGTTTGAAAGATCCAAAGAAACCAATCGGTTCTTTTATCTTCCTTGGACCAACAGGTGTAGGTAAAACAGAATTAGCGAAAGTTCTTGCAACCTATTTGTTTGATAAAGACGATGCCCTTGTGCGTATTGACATGAGTGAGTACATGGAGAAATTCAGCGTATCTCGTTTGGTTGGAGCACCTCCGGGTTATGTTGGTTACGAAGAAGGTGGTCAGTTAACTGAAAAAATCCGTCGTAAACCATACAGTGTTGTTTTGCTTGATGAGATCGAAAAAGCGCACCCTGATGTTTTCAACATTCTTTTACAGGTGCTTGACGATGGTATTTTAACAGATGGTCTTGGCCGTCGTGTTGATTTCCGTAATACGATCATCATCATGACTTCAAACATTGGAGCGCGTGACTTGAAAGATTTTGGGTCAGGAATCGGTTTTTCAACAAAAGCAAAAACCGACAATCAGGATGAAATAATGAAAGGCACGATTCAAAGTGCACTTCGTAAAGCTTTCTCTCCTGAATTCTTGAACCGTCTGGATGATGTGATTGTGTTTAATTCACTTCAACGTGAAGATTTGCACCGTATCATTGATATCTCGCTTGGCAAATTGTTCAGCCGTGTGAAGGGCTTAGGTTACGAAATTGAATTAACTGTTCCTGCGAAAGACTTTTTGTCTGAAAAAGGATATGATCCTCAGTATGGTGCCCGTCCATTGAACAGAGCGATCCAGAAATATCTCGAAGATCCGGTTGCAGAAGAAATTCTTAAAGGAGATTTGAGAGAAGGTGATGTTCTTGTAGCAACACACGTTGAAAACAGTGAAGAGCTTACCATTACGGTTCGGAAAAAAGAAGAAGAAGTAGCTAATTGATTCATTAAGAATTAATTATATATTGCAAAATAAGCAAAGAGGCAGATCCTTGTGATTCTGCCTCTTTGTTTTTAAGCTCTAAAAATTTGAAAAGTCTAGACGTGGGATCATAGTTGCTTCCTTTTCGTGATAGTGGGCGTAGTATTATTTCGACCTTATTTTCACCGTTTAAAAACTTTCTTAGTAATTTTAATCCCGAATTGGTAAGAACTATTTGAATAGAATATTATTAATTTGCATATCCTCCATATAAAATATAAATATTAATTTGAAAACCACAAAAGATAAGGATACCAACCAATATGGCTGTGAATTTACTGGAGTTAACAAAAGGGTACATAACAAAGGAAGTAGGTCTTAGTATATCGATTTTGACCGAAGCGAGTGCGAGTGATGTTCAGGTTGCTTTATTAGGTGCCTTACCCGGTCTGATTGGCGGGACAATGAATACTGCCTCAACGTCAACCGGAGTATATCAGTTGATAGGCCTTATGAATCTGAATAATGAAAATTATGTATTAAACAATCTTCCTGAGATTCTTGGCGATCCTATTAAGTCGAAGGATTTTATAGCCAACGGTCTTTCCATGCTTCCGATGTTGCTGGATGTTGACCTGAAAGCGGTAATTGAATCTATATCGGCGTCAAGTGGCTTAAAAGCTAGTTCGGTATCAAATATCCTGAGTATCTCTGCGCCTATTGTGATAAGTGTAATCGCAAAGCAGGTAAAGGAAAAATCAATTGAACCATTGAAACTTACGACATTACTCGTGGGTCAAAAAGAATACATCCATAAATACCTGCCAAAGGATCTTACAGCAGTTTGGGATTTTAAAGGCCTTGAAGACTTAAACAAAAGTTTGCAGCGAAATCCGTTAAGTGAGCACCAGCTTGAAAACAAACCGGTTTCAGCGACTACAAAAATTATATATCTTGTTTTAGCGTTGTTACTTATTGGCGCAGCAGTCTGGGGCTTCAAAAAATTAAATAAAGAGGAGGAAACTATTGTTGTTGAGGATTTCCCTATTGACAGCAGTGGAATTAAAGTAAAAACAAAAGGTGCAGTTGAAAAAAATCCAGGTCAGCTTGTTACGATAAATCTTCCCAAAGAGATCACTCTTGAAATTCCGGAAAATGGAACAGAGGCAAAACTTATCAATTTCATTCAGGATTCCAGTGCGGTTGTAGATAAGAATTATTGGATCGATTTCGATAGGATAAACTTTCAACCGAATTTGGCTGAGTTAGATGAGGATTCTGAATCGCAGATTGAGAATATATCGAAGATTATGCGTGCCTATCCGATGGTTAATATTAAAATTGGTGGTTATACTGATAACACAGGTGATGCGACAACTAATCTGATGTTATCGAAAAGCCGCGCCGATGTAGTTAAAAAAGGTATTGCAAGAAACGATATCAAGATCACCCGAATCCAGTCCGAAGGTTATGGAATTGAACATCCCATTGCTCCGAATGACACCGAAGAGGGGCGAGCTCAGAATAGAAGGATTGCAATAAATGTAACCAGAAAATAAATTCCGAATATTTAAAGAGGCCAAATTTCAAATTTGGCCTCTTTTTTTGTACACGAAATTGTAATCTTTTATGAATCTGCCTATCTATTTTGCAAAAGCGAATGAAAACTTTATGATTTAGATTATATTTAAACTTTGTAAATTTTAATATTTGAATATGAGAGGAAAATCCTGGCTCACTTTAGTTGGCTTTCTGATTGTTTACGTGACAACTATGTCATTTTCAGGTGCTCAAAAGTTAGCAGAAGGTCCGCAGGTAATGACCTTCTTTTCAGCTGCCGACGATACGGAACAACCCTACGGATTATACATTCCTAAAAACTACGATCCAACGAAGAAATATCCACTGGTCATGATGCTCCATGGCGCAGGCTCTAACCATCGATTGGCATTGAAAAGAGTATTTGGCAAGACTAATCTTGAAGACGAGACTGATGTCGAAGCGTCAAGGTATTTTCAGGAATGGGAAGATGTAGACTTTATTGTAGCTTCTCCTTATGTGCGGGGAACTGCGGGATACCAGGGCATTCCTGAACAGGATGTTTATGACGTGCTTGCAGATGTGAAGAAGCGATTTAATATCGATGAAGACAGAACTTATCTGACGGGATTATCAATGGGCGGAGGAGGAACGTTGTGGATTGGACTGACCCGTCCGGATATCTGGGCTGCAATCGCACCGGTCTGCCCGGCGCCTCCTGCGGGTACGATTGACCTGGCTGCCAACGCAATTAATTTTCCTGTTCACTTTTTTCATGGCGACAAAGACCCAGTTGTTCCCGTTCAGTGGACGAGAGACTGGATGGAGAAAATGCAGAATATCGCGGTGGAAGTTACCTACAAGGAGTTTGTGGATGTAAAACATGACAGCTGGGTAAGTGCTTATGATGCAGGGTATATTTTCGGGTGGTTTAATCAGGTTAGAAATAAATACCCAAATGAAGTGAAATTTTCAAGTCGTGCCCTTAAATATAACAAAGCATATTGGGTGGAGTTTGATGGCATTACCAGCGGCGTATTGGCCGAAATTGATGCGAGTTTAAAGAAACCGAACTCAGTAGAAATTAAAACAAAAAATCTTGAAGCGTTTACTTTGAACTTGAAAGGCCATTCTAAATTTAATTCAGCTCAGCCATTAAATGTAATTATTGACGGAGCCAAGTTGACTGCAAAGGCGGACAGTACTATTTCATTTACTAAATTCGGCAACAGCTGGAAAATTGGTAAAGCGGTCACGGCGGACGCGCTTATTAAGAAAAAAGGAGCAGAAGGGCCAATCTTCGATGCATTTTCATCACGTCATGTTTATGTATACGGAACTGCCGATAATCCTTCGCCAGAAGAGTTGAAAAAACGTATAGATATTGCAAATGAGGCTGCGAATTGGTCAGCTTACCGCGGACCATTTTTAGGGAGAATGATGTTTTTTCCGAGAGTTCTTGCAGATAAGGAAGTAAGAAAAAGCGATTTTGAAAGTTCTAACCTGATACTATTTGGTAATAAAGAGAATAATGAAGTGATCAATAAATATGCTGACAAATTGCCTGTTCATTTAAATCCTGCCAATACAGATCACGGATTGTTATATGTCTTTCCCGTTGAAAATCATTATGTGACTGTCAGTTCCGGACTGCCGTGGTGGACAGGTGTTGTGGACCAGGGGCTTCCTTTTGTCCCGGTTGCACAAAGAAGTTTGCCGGAATTTAAAGATCTTTTGTTATTTAAAGGGACGGCAAAAAACATAATTGCGGATGGATATTTTTCGCAGGATTGGAAATTGCCTGCGACAATAATTACACCTTTAAATGCTTCCGGCGTTGTAACAATAAAAAAATAATCGTTTTAATTAATCCAAATTCTCCACTTCAAATGGACTTTAACCAAAAAATCTCCCGGGGATCTTTCATCCGCACCAGCGCGTTAGCATTGTCTATCCCATTGCTTTCTAAAATTCCTTCGATCGCAAAAGCGCCGTCAAAAATCGGTTTGCAACTTTACACTTTGAGAGATGCATTAGCTAAGGATCTTGAAGGTACGTTGAATCAGGTTGCTAAAATCGGTTATAAGGAAGTTGAAACTTTCGGTTATTCTGACGGTAAGTTTTTTGGGAAAACACCAAAAGAATTTAAATCTTTACTAAGTGGACTGGGCCTAAGTGCTGTGAGCGGTCACTATGGAGCAGGTATCGCAATGCCTGACAAAAAAGGTACTTTGTCGAATGACTGGAAACGGGCGGTTGATGATTCGGCTGAGCTTGGCCAGAAATATATGATGTGTGCTTACCTGACGCCGGATGAGCGGAAATCGATTGACGATTATAAAAAGTACGCGGTGCTTTTTAATAAGTGTGGAGAAACCTGCAAAGCAGCAGGTATTCAGTTTGGTTACCATAACCATGATTTTGAATTTCAAAAACTGGATGGAGAACTTCCTTATGATATAATTACAAAAGATACCGATGCAGCTTTGGTGAAACTGGAACTGGATTTGTATTGGGCTGTAAGAGCCGGATTAGATCCTGTGGAGCTATTCAAGCAACATCCTGGACGTTTCCCTCTTTGGCACGTAAAAGATATGGAGAAGAGCGCAGATAAAGCATTTGCAGAAGTAGGGACAGGCTCTATCGATTTTGCTAAAATCTTTGCAGCCAGAAAAACGGCTGGTATGACGCATTTCTTCGTTGAGCAGGATGTTTGCAAGAAACCCCCGCTTGAATCCATTGCGATAAGTTACGGAAATCTGGTAAAGTGGAAGGTTTAACCAGGACCAATAAGAAATAAAAAAGAAGACCCGGCCGCATAGCAGCCGGGTCTTTCCACATTATGCAGATAAAAAAATCTTAACTCGCAAGTTGTAATTTTAGTTCGTTCAGACGACTGCGCAATGATGCGTCGATCTGACGGTCGTTTACACGAAGTAAGTAACCTCCAATCAAATTCGGATCTACTTTCTCTTCCAATTCTACTGTTCTACCAGTAGCATCTGCAACAATTTGGTTAAATTGTTTGCGAAGATCTTCGGTCAATGGAGTCGTTGTAATTACAGTTGCTTTCTGAATACCACGATATTCGTCGTAAGTTTTTATGAACTCATCAGCAATCGCATAAAGGATCGATTCCCGGTTCTTTTTAGTAATGATCTCAAATATTGAATAGGAAACCGGATTTACTTTATCCTGAAAAATTGCTTTCAGGATCGCCAGTTTCTTCTCGTGACGTACCACAGGACTTTTCAGTGCCAGCATTAAGCCACGATTTTTGTCAGCAGTATCCTTGAATAATTTCATATCCTCAAATACAGCCTCAACTACATTTTTTTCTTTAGCCAGTTCGATAAGTGATTTCGCGTATCTGGCAGCAACTATACCTACTGACATAGGGAATTAATTAATTTTGAATGAATAGACTTCACAGCTTCGCAAACCAATTAGTTCATGCGGGCTGAAGAAGCAAGGTCTGCGATCAGTTTTTCCTGAGATTCTTTATCTTTCAATTCACGGTGCAATACCTGCTCTGCGATTTCAAGAGATAAAACAGCAACTTCCTTACGCATTTTAGCAATCGCAGCATGTTGTTCGTTACGGATGGTGTCACGAGCACTGTCGATCATTTTCTGACCTTCAACTGCTGCTCTGTCTTTCGACTCAGCGATCATGCGGTCAGAAGCATCTTTCGCATCACGAAGAATTCTGTCACGAACAGCGTTAGCCTCTATAATCAGTTTTTCGTTATCCGATTTCAACTTAACCATTTCCGCCTTTGTTCTTTCAGCAAGATCAAGTGCACCCTGGATTTCATTTTCACGATCTTTTAAGCCTTTAATGATTGGTTTCCAGGCAAATTTTGCAAGGATAAAAACAACCAGTAAAAATACCACCAGCATCCAGAAAATAAGACCTGGGTTAGGAGTAAGCAATGACATAATATCTGAGTTTTGTGAGTTGTAAAATCTTTAAATGCGAGTAGATTTTGTAAATGAATATACTCTCTGTACTCTCTTTTTTGTAAAATCCGTGGAAGCCTAATGCTTCCACGGTAAGTTTTTTGCCAATTCTCCACGCCTAATGCGAAAGAGGTCAAGCATGAGACCTAAATCTCAAATTCGTTACTAAAGCTTGAACGAGATAAGCAGACAGATAACCGCTGCGAATAGCGCTACCGCTTCGATAAGAGCAGCAATGATAAGCATTGCAGTTTGGATAGCACCAGCAGCTTCTGGCTGACGAGCGATACCTTCCATTGCAGAACCACCAATTTTACCGATACCAAGACCAGCACCGATAGCAGCAAGACCAGCACCGATAGCAGCACCGAAAACAGCTAGACCTGCACCACCTTGTTCTGTAGCCTGAAGCAAAATTTGAAGCAACATAATTGTGTTTGTTTTAAAATATAATTAATAAAAAAAGAGATTCAAATCAATGTCCGTGATCGGCATGTCCATGCTCTTCAATAGCACTGCCGATGTACATAGACGATAACAGGGTAAAAATAAATGCCTGGATAAACGCCACCATGATTTCGATGAAGTTAAGGAACAGTGCAAATAATGAGATCACCGGAGCAATGAACATGCTCTGGAAAATAAAGATCAAGCCAAAAAGACTTAGAAGGATAATGTGACCAGCTGTCATGTTTGCAAAAAGACGAACCATAAGAGAGAACGGCTTCATGAACACACCCACAACTTCAACAGGAATCATAATAAGCAACAATGGAGCAGGAACGCCCGGAGGGCTCACAAGGTGCTTGTAATAATTTTTGTTTGCATTGATGTGAACTATAATAAACGTGATCACTGCAAGCGTCATTGTAACAGCGATGTTACCTGTAACGTTTGCTGCACCAGGAAGAAGACCTAAAATATTATTGACAAGAATAAAGAAAAACAAAGTCAATAAATAGGGAAGGTATTTTTCGTAGTTAGGTCCAACGTTAGGCTTAACGACATCGTCGCGGATGAAAAGAATAACAATTTCCATCGCAGATTGAAACCCTTTCGGAGCTTTGCCCACATTGCGTTGGTAAGCTTTACCAATGCTTGTGAAGATAAGAACCAAAATGATTGCGCTAAGCATCATGGATGCCACGTTTTTTGTGATGGAAAAATCGTAAATCTTACGAGCTTCATCAACCGGTACAATCGTTTCGGAATCACCGTGCACCAAATGATAACCATTGTATTCATGGTGTTCATTATGGAAATTGCTTGAAGAGAAAACTTCTATACCGCGATCCTCTGAGTATAAAATAACTGGTAAGGGAATCGCGACACCGTGCGAGAACTCCCATTCATGAGAATCTGCAATGTGGTGCATGATCATTTGGCCGATATTGAATTTTTCCTCTGACTCTTCCAGATTATGTTCAATTTCGTGCTCGGCTTTATTTACACCTTCAGCAACCGTATCATGGTCGTTGTGACCTGATTCCTGGGCCGAAGCCGGAAGGGTAAAAAAGCAAGTTGCCGCAACAAGGGCAGTGGTTATAAACAGTCGTAAAGGCGTATACATAAATGCTTGAAATACTATGCTTTGTCAATCGCGGCGCAAGTTACAATACAAACCATATATTTCAAAGCATGTATAGAATAAATACAGAGCAAAAAAATTGAGAACAAATGTAAATGAATCAGTTAGCCCTGAATATAAAAATATTCCAATGAAAATAATGCTGAGAATCAATCGTCCGACAATGGTGGAAAGATAAAAGGTCACAAATTTTTCCCGGTTGTTTCTAAGTCCATATTCCATCAGGCGGTGAATCAAAAATGAGAGCATAACAAAGAACGCCAGGATATACCATATATAAGGATGTATCCAGGTTGGAGCAACAAACCGCTGGACTAGAAATAATACAATTGATAAAATAATAGACGCGATTATGGTTCGTAACATATAGAGGAAAAGTCGGTATCTGAGATTATACTTATTAAGATAAAATTGGTGACAAAATTACTTTATCTTCGGCATACTCCGGATTAACAGATATAAGGATGCAGCGATAGAAGTGAGTGAAAGAATAAGTGTCCAAACAGGTATTTTGTTTACTTGCCATTCGTCCAGTTTGTAGCCGGCATAAGTAAAAACCAGTATTGTACCGAGCATCTGCATAGCCATACCAGAATATCTGATAAAATTTGAAGGAGATTTTCCGGTGGTCCGATTCCCCGGGTAAGGCTCAAATTTGCCTTTTTGTAAGTCCTTATGATCCTCTTCCATTCCTGCGATTGTAGAATTTATAGGTAAAGTTGCTTCAAATTTTGCAAATGGCATTATCTTCGATACGTTATTAAGCAAAATACCGTTTTAGTTTCGCGATAAAAATAGATAAAACCACCCCAAAAAGTCTTTTTTGTGACTCATACACTTACCCGTTCGTTACACATATTATTTATTTGTCTTCTGTTGGGAGGCGTAATATTCGGCTGTTCACAATACAGCTCACGCCCGGCTGCGGTCAATTTTCATAATGTTTCTTCACACTACAACGCATACTTTATCGCAGAGCAGGATATTCAGGAGGCGGAGTTTACGATGCGTGCGTCTTATAAGGAAGATTATAACCAGTTAATTCCTATACTTCTCCCGTTTGACTCAATACTTGCGTTGCCCGTAAAACCGCAGTTGCTGGACGCTGTAAAAAAGTCATCGATTGTCGCAGAGAAACATCAGAATAGTAAATGGGTCGACAATAGTTATGTAATTCTTGGAAAATCACGTTTGTATCTTGGAGAGTGGGCCGATGGATTAGAAGCTTTGCGTTATGTGTATGCCAACGGTAAGGATGAAAGTGATAAAAACCAGGCATTGATCGTATTGATGCGTGCTTACATTAGTCGCAAAGATTTTTCAAATGCACTCGGTGTTGCTGAATATCTCAGCCAGCAAGCTTTGACCAAAGATGCTACCAAAGATTTTTATTTAACAAAAGCATATCTCCATCAGCAAAATGGAGAGTATCTTACTTCTGTTGCAATTCTGGAGGAAACATTTCCATTACTAAACAAATCCATCGAGACTGCCAGACTTCACTTTGCAGCGGCGCAAATGTATGATCGCCTGGGGCAGTTCGCCTTGGCCAACGAACATTATAAACGTGTCGCCAAAAATGAGCCCGATTATGACCTGGGTTTTTATTCTTCCATGAACTCTTTGCAAAACCAGGTAATCATAGATCCCAAAGCGGATATTTCCAGCGTAGGGTTTGACAGAATGCTTCGCGATCGAAAAAATAATGACCTGCGTGACCGGATTTACTTTACCATGGGATTACTGGCAGAACATAAAAAACAATTGCCGGAAGCGGTGGGATATTTGCAAAAATCTGCTTCTCTGGCGTCTGCAACCAACAATGTTCAGAAGGCTTATACGTACCTGCAATTGGCACGAATACATTATGACGCATTGGAAAAGTATGAACTTGCCAAATCGTACTACGACAGTGCGTTAATTATTTTGCCCAAAGACGCTGCGGAATATCGCATCGTTTCTGATCGTAAGACAGCACTTGATAATTTTGTTGGACAGCAAACAATCGTAAAAACGGAAGACAGTCTTCAGATTTTAGCAAAAATGAACCCGAAGGCGCTGGATGATAAAATTGATGCAATTATTGAAGAGCAAGAAAAAAAGAGATTGGAAGAAGAAAAAAAGCGGAAGGAGATACTTGCTGCGGCAATGAATCAGACAAATGTTAATGGATCGGTTCCTTCACTTTCCAGCATGACTGACCGTCGGTGGGAGTTATATGATCCTGCGATGATCAATCAGGGGAAAATTGAGTTCCGCAGAGTTTGGGGAAGCAGGATACTGGAAGACGACTGGCGTCGAAGTTCAAAGCAAAACAGAGCTTTAACTTCAACAAACACTATTGATACTACTTCTGCAAGTGCGGCTGTGCCAGTGGAAATTGCGATGACAAAAGAAAATCCAATTTGGCAGGCGAAACATGCTGCGATGAAAAAAAATGTTCCTTTGACAGATTCCACATTTGCATCTTCGCAGAAACGCAAAGAGGATGCCCTATACAATCTCGGGAAAATTTATCGCTTCGATTTGAAAGAGTCGGATCGCGCGATAGCCGCTTTTAACCGTGTTTTGGCAGAATATCCACAAACGCAATATCGTGAAGAAATATTTTATTTAATGTATCTGACGCTTGCGGAGAACGACCAGAACCGGGAAATTTGGAAGGGTAAATTAATATCTGAATTCCCAAATTCTACTTATGCGAGACTCGTCAATAAGTCTGCAACAGACGGCAGTACTGGTGACAGAAATAATCCTGTAAAAGCGTATGAGAGTGCTTATAAATTATACGCCGACGGAAACTTCGAGAAAGCGCTGGAAGATATCGAGGCTGATTTGCCAGCTTATAAGGGAAGTATGCTGGAAGATAAATTTGCGTTGCTCCGGGTATTTCTGGTAGGGAAAATCCGTGGAAGAGAGGCGTATCTTCAAGCCATTAATGAATTTGTTCGTTTGTATCCAAACAGTCAATATTTGCCGCGGCTGAAAGAAATGCAGGAATCTCGCGAAATTTCAGTGGGGAAAAGATAATTCATGGATGTTGTATCTTTGTCGAACTGAATAATACGTTTTCACACGATTCACCAATAAAAATACCCCCAAATATGATTGAATTGCAGCCAGGAAAATACCGTCGCAGCATTGTCCGAGTTTATCGGTATGCAGCAATTGGCCTGGGTCTTTTTATATTTTACATTTTCGCCGTAAGCATGAATATTTTCTGGCTTTTCGGTGGTATGCCTGATCTTAAAACCCTTGAAAATCCCAAAAGTGAACTTGCCTCGGAATTAATATCCGAAGATGGAAAGTCACTTGGTAAATATTTTTTTGAAAACCGCACGCCCATTGAATTCGACCAGATATCTCCGAATTTGATCGAAGCACTTGTGGCTACTGAGGATGCACGATTTGTAAATCATTCCGGTATAGATCCACGAAGTCTGGCGCGTGTGTTTAAAGGTGTAGTTTCCGGAAATTCAAGTTCAGGAGGGGGAAGTACGCTGACACAGCAGGTTGCCAAAAACCTTTTCCAGACACGCTCAGAAAAATATGAAGGATTGTTGGGCAAAATTCCGTTGGTAAGAACAGTTATTGCGAAAACAAAAGAGTGGATTCTTTCAGTCGTTTTGGAGCGGAAGTATACCAAACGGGAGATTATGATGATGTATCTCAACACGGTATCGTTTGGTAATAATACTTATGGGATTAAAGTAGCAGCCAAAACCTATTTTGATAAAGATGCCTGGGACCTTTCGGTAAGCGAAGCTGCGCTGTTGGTTGGAATGCTGCAAAATCCGACCTTATATAACCCATTAAGATTTCCGACAAATGCGTTTAACCGAAGAAATACGGTTTTGGCGCAAATGGTTAAATACAATTATCTGCCGTTGGATAAATTTGAAAGTCTGAAAGATAAATCTCTGGGAATGAGGTTCAATGTGGATGGGCATAATACAGGTCTTGCGCCTTATTTCCGGGAGTCGATGCGAGGTTATCTGAAGGCTTGGGTAAAGCGATATAATGAAGAAAACGGGATGGATCTGGATTTATATACCAGTGGCCTTCGGATTTACACGACGATCGATTCTCGCATGCAGCGTTATCAGGAAGATGCGCTTAATGAGCACATGCGGACCCAGCAAAAATTATTTGACGCACACTGGAAAGACAGAAATCCGTGGGCGACGCCTGACGGAAAAGAAATTCCCGGATTTATTGAAAAAGCCGTTCGTGCTCTTCCTTATTTCAACGTATTAAAGAAGGAAGTAGGAGAGAAAGAGGCGTGGAAGGTGATGCGCCGGCCGTATAAGATGAAAGTATTTTCTTATGACGGAGAGAAGGAAATGGTTATGAGTCCTATGGATTCGCTTCGTTACTATAAGCGTTTCTTGCACGCAGGAATGATGTCGATGGATCCTAGAAATGGCCAGATCAAGGCCTGGGTAGGTGGTATTAATTTTAAGTATTTCAAATATGATCACGTAAAACAGGGCGCTCGTCAGCCGGGTTCGACCTTTAAGCCATTCGTGTATCTTTCTGCTTTGGACAAAAGTTTTCTGACACCTTGCAGCAGGATTATGGATGCACCTGTTCATTTTGGCTTATCTGATGGTGTGCCAGGTGGCTGGACGCCTCACAATTCGGGGAACAAATTCTCATATCGACCGCTTTCATTAAGACAAGCTCTTGGAAAATCGGTCAACTCGGTAAGTGCAAATATTATCAAAATGGTGAAACCTAATACCGTTGTTGAATATGCGCATAAACTTGGTATAACGAGTCCATTAAATCCTAAACCGTCACTTTGTCTTGGAATTAGCTCAGTTACCGTTTTTGAAATGGTAAATGCCTATTGCGCATTTGCAAACGGCGGACACAGAACGGAAGCGATGACAATTTTGAGGATTGAAGACCGTTATGGTAATGTTCTTCAACAATTTTATCAGAAGCAAAACCAGGAATTAAGCGAAAATATGGCATATAGTATGTTGTATTTGATGCGTGGGGCTGTGGAAGATGGAGGAGGTACGGCAAGTCGTTTAAGGACTTATGGTGTGACAGAGGGGAACGAAATTGCAGCGAAGACAGGGACGTCTCAAAATTATTCAGATGGTTGGTTCATGGGAATGACGCAACATCTGGTATCCGGAATATGGGTTGGCGGTGAGGATATGTCAATACATTTTCGGACCATGCAGCTAGGACAAGGGGGACACGTGGCGATGCCGGCATGGGGTTTGTATATGAAAAAAGTATATGACGACCCAACTTTGGTCCAGTACAGGAAAGGACCGTTTAATAAACCTGAAAATTTTGCATTGGATTGTGGCGGTGTTGCCTCTGACAGCGCTGACACCTACATTCCGCCCTCCCGCTCTGATGACGAAGGAGCATTGTTTTAATTCAATAACTAAGGAAATCTTTTATTTATGATTGAACTGCAGCCAGGAAAATACCGCCGCAGCATTGTTCGCGTGTGGTTAGGTACCGCAATTATCCTGGGGTCATTTATACTTTACATAGTTGCCGTAAGTTTCAACTTTTTCTGGCTATTCGGTGGAATGCCAGATTTGATTACCCTTGAAAATCCGAAAAGTGAATTAGCTTCTGAGTTACTTTCGGAGGACGGAAAATCGCTCGGAAAATATTTCTTTGAAAACCGAACACCTGTGGAATTTGAACAGGTATCAAAAAATGTAACCGATGCTTTAGTAGCTACGGAAGATGCTCGTTTTGTTAATCATTCCGGCATTGATCCGCGGAGTATGCTTCGCGTGGCGAAAGGTATATTGTCAGGAAATTCCAGTTCAGGTGGCGGTAGTACGCTGACACAGCAGGTTGCGAAAAACCTTTTTGAAACCCGTTCAGAAAAGTATGAGGGTGTTCTTGGAAAAGTTCCGTTCGTGAGAACTGTCATTGCAAAAACCAAAGAATGGATTTTGTCAATTACTTTGGAGAGGAAGTATACCAAGACGGAGATCATGATGATGTACCTAAATACGGTTTCGTTTGGTAATAATTCCTTTGGGATAAAAACGGCTTCAAAAACCTATTTTGATAAAGAACCGGGTGATCTGGAAGTGAACGAAGCGGCGCTTCTGGTTGGAATGCTGCAAAATCCAACTTTATATAATCCATTAAGATTTCCAACCAATGCCTTAAACCGGAGAAATACGGTTTTAGCGCAAATGACAAAATATAATTATCTGCCAGAAGATCAGTTTGAAAATAACAAGGAAAAACCGCTCGATCTGAAATTTACAGTGGATGGTCATAACACCGGGCCGGCTCCTTATTTCCGTGAGTCTATGCGTGGATACATGAGAGCCTGGGTAAAACGATATAACGAGGACAACGGAACTGATTACGACCTGTATACAAGTGGATTGCGAATTTACACGACTATTGACTCCCGCTTGCAGCAGTATCAGGAAGAAGCTTTGAACGAACATATGCGCCAGCAGCAGAAGCTGTTCGATGCACATTGGAAAGGCAGAAATCCATGGGCTGATGAAAGTGGAACGGAAATACCGGGTTTTATTGAAAAAGCGGTTAGAGCATTACCCTATTTTAATATTTTAAAAAGAGAAGTAGGTGAAGATGAAGCCTGGAAAGTGATGCGCAGACCTTATAAAATGAAGGTTTTTTCATACGATGGCGAAAAAGAAATGACGATGAGTCCGATGGATTCGATTCGTTATTACAAAAGATTTTTACATGCCGGTATGATGTCGATGGACCCGAGAAGTGGGGAAATCAAGGCATGGGTTGGTGGTGTCAATTTTAAGTATTTTAAATATGACCACGTAAAACAGGGCACTCGCCAGCCGGGATCCACTTTTAAACCGTTTGTATATGTGGCGGCTCTTGACAAGAATTTTCTTACTCCTTGTGACAAGATTGTTGATGCTCCGGTTCCTGAAAATGAGTATAACCCAACAAATTCCAATGGTAAATATTCGGGGCAAGCACTAACATTGAGACAGGCACTGGGAAAATCTGTAAACTCAATAAGCGCTGCGATCATCCAGATGGTCAAGCCGGAGACAGTGGTTGAATATGCGCATAAACTTGGAATTACCAGTGAACTGGATCCTTATCCATCACTTGCTCTGGGCGTAAGTTCAGTTTCAGTTTATGAAATGGTAAATGCATATTCGGCTTTTGCCAATGGCGGATATAAAACTGAACCGATGACAATTTTAAGAATAGAAGACCGTCATGGTAATGTTTTGCAGGATTTTCATCAAAAGCAAAATCAGGAACTTAGCGCGACTGTTGCATACAATATGTTATATCTGATGCGCGGAGCGGTGGAAGATCCGGGAGGAACAGCTGGGAGGTTGCATTCTTATGGTGTCACGAGCGGCAATGAAATTGCAGCAAAAACCGGAACAACGAACAATCAGTCAGATAGCTGGTTTATGGGTATGACACAAAATCTTGTATCAGGAATTTGGGTTGGTGGTGAAGATATGACAATACATTTCAGAACCATTGATCTTGGTCAGGGTGGACGAGCGGCGATGCCTGCGTGGGGAATTTATATGAGAAAAGTATATAACGACCAGACACTCCTCCAATATCGCAGAGGTCCTTTTATAAAACCAGAAAACTACGTTCTTGATTGTGGCAGCGTAGTTCCTGATAGCTCAGACACATATATTCCACCATCCAAATCGGATGACGAGGGAGTATTATTCTAATTTATAAGATTGAATTATTTCTCCTGTTTCGTGATTCTCAAAATTCACAGAACAGGAGATTTTATTTATTACCTTCATTTTAAATTCGCTTATTTAGCTAAAAACTAGCCGTGTATATTCTCGTCGCCCCAGATAAGTTTCGTGGTTCGCTTGAAGCATCAGAAGTCTGCCAATCGATTTCAGATGGAATTCATCTGGCGTATCCGGATGCAGAAATTGTAAATATTCCACTCGCGGATGGAGGTGAGGGAACGACCAGAATTTTGACAGAGAGATCTAACGGCAAGTTTGTAACGGCCATCGTTCGGGATCCACTGGGAAGATATATTGAAGCGGAATATGGAATATCTGGCGACGGAGCGACTGCTTTTATAGAAATGGCAGCTGCGTCGGGACTTAATCTTTTAAAGCCGTTCGAACAAAATCCGCTATTAACCAGTACGATTGGAACCGGAGAATTAATTGTTCATGCAATTGAGGCTGGCGTCGAGGAAATTATCCTTGGAATTGGAGGAAGCGCAACGACCGACGCAGGAATAGGAATGGCATATGCATTGGGTTATGAATTTTTTGATGAGAATAATGAAGCGTTAGCTCCGATCGGTGGGAATCTGTCCCGGATAAAATTGATCAGTTCTGAAAAGGTTTATCATAGGTTGAAACCCATTCGTTTTACAGTTGCCTGCGACGTTACGAATCCGCTTTACGGCGAGTCGGGAGCGGCTTATGTATATGGACCACAGAAAGGAGCCAGCAAAACAATGGTTTCTCAGCTGGATCAGGGACTGCAAAATATTGCAGCAGTGGCGGCAGAAACTTTTGGTTATGATGTCTCAGAAAAACCCGGAACTGGTGCGGCAGGTGGTTTGGGAGCAGGTGTGTTATGGTTTCTAAATGCAGAGCTTCGTGAAGGTGTAGGTATTGTGATGGAACGATGTGATATCGAAAACCATGTAAAAAAGGCAGATCTCGTAATAACCGGTGAAGGAAAAGTTGATGAACAAACTTTGAGTGGAAAGGTTGTAAAAGGCCTGGCGGATCTTTGTCAGAAATATCAGGTTCCCCTGGCCGTAGTTTGCGGAACCTTGATGATCACATCAACTGAGACAAAAGGAGCGGGAATAACTTACGCAGTATCAGTTCTTAATCGTCCAATGACCCTGACACAGGCAGAGGATGAGGCATATTCACTGGTTCGTGACGCAACTTTTCAATTGGTACGGTTGTTTTTTCATAGCGGCCAAAAATGACTTTATTAATTACTTCGAATTCGCTTAAATAACGTACTGAAAATAAATGCCCGAATTTAATTACAAAGACGAGCTCTCCAAAATTCCCTTTGATCCGGGTGTCTATCGATATTTCGATGAAACCGGGGAGGTAATTTATGTTGGAAAAGCCAAAAGTCTTCGAAACAGGGTTTCAAGCTATTTCCTGAAATCGAATCAGCACGACCGGAAAACAAAACGTCTTGTCAGCCAGATTCGCAGGATAGAATATACCATAGTTCATACCGAGTGGGATGCTCTGTTGCTTGAAAATCAATTAATTAAGCAATTTCAGCCTAAGTTTAACATCCTATTAAAAGATGATAAAACATACCCGTTCATTTGCATCACGGATGAGCGTTTTCCAAGGGTTTATGTAACGAGGGAACTGGATAAAAAGAGAGGGACTTTTTATGGCCCTTTCGCAAATCTGCGATCGATGCATACGCTGCTCGATATGTTCAAATCGCTTTATACGATCAGGTCCTGCCACTTGCATTTATCCAAAGAAAATGTGGAGGCGGGGAAGTTTAAGGTCTGTCTGGAATATCATATCGGAAATTGCAAAGGGCCATGCGAGGCATTGCAGGAAGAGTCAGATTATAACGTCGAGATTGAACAGATTCACCATATGCTGAAAGGTAATCTCTCGTTGCCCCAACAATATTTCAAGGAAAAGATGCTTTCAGCCGCAGAACAAATGGCTTTTGAACAGGCACATTCCTGGAAAACGAAAATTGAGCATTTGTCTAATTTCCAGAGTAAGGCGACGGTTATAAATCCTAAAATTGGAAATGTTGATGTATTAACGATCGTTTCCGATGAAGAATCCGCCTATCTGAATTTTATGAAAATTACAGAAGGTTACATGATCGCCACGCAGACTTTCGAAGTGAAAAAGAAACTTGATGAAAGTGATGAAGATTTGCTGGCGATGATGATTGTTGAAATGCGTGATAAATATGGTACAGGAGCGAAGGAATTGATCAGTAATCTGAAACCGGATCTTGAATTGAAACTCGATCTTATCGTACCGCAGATCGGCGATAAAAAGAAACTGCTTGATATGTCCATGAAAAATGTGATGTATTTCCGTCGTGAAAAAGCTGAGCGCAGGGAAGTAGAAAATTCGGCGAGCTCTTCCAAAAAAGATCGCATATTGATCAAACTAAAAGCCGACCTACAAATAAAAACGCTTCCGAGGCATATCGAATGTTTTGATAACTCGAACATTCAGGGGACAAATCCGGTTGCTTCAATGGTGTGTTTCAAAGAAGGGAAAGCATCGAAAAAAGATTACAGACATTTCAATATTAAAACGGTTGTCGGGCCCAACGATTTTGCTTCCATGAACGAAATCGTCGGCAGGCGATATTTAAGACTAATCGCAGAAAACGAGCCGCTGCCGGATTTAATTATTGTCGATGGAGGTAAGGGACAGTTGAGCGCTGCCTGTGATGCTTTAAAAGGTCTTGGTATTTATGGGCAGGTTCCGATTATTGGTATAGCCAAACGTCTTGAAGAAATTTATTTCCCGGAGGATTCTCTTCCGCTCTATATTGACAAAAGATCAGAATCGCTGAAATTAATTCAGCAGATCCGGGATGAGGCGCACAGGTTCGCAATTACATTCCACCGAGATAAAAGAAGCAAGGGAAGTCTGGTTAGTGAGTTGGATGGAGTTGTTGGTGTCGGGAAGGTAACCGCAACGAAATTGTTGAAACATTTTGGTTCTATCCGGGCGATCCGGGAAAGTTCGGTCGAAACATTAACTGCGCTGATTGGCCTGGACAGGGCACAAAAGGTAAGGTCCTATTTTGATACAATGGCGCATCAGGATTAATATCTGCATATCGAAACGTTTAATTCCAGCAGACCTAACCAGGTTTTGCTGGAATTTTTTATTAATTAGCCTATCTCCCAATTTCTTTTCCTGCGACAAATCCGGTTGTCCATGCATTTTGAAAATTAAATCCGCCGGTAATTCCGTCCACGTCCAGTACCTCTCCTGCAAAATATAAGCCAGGCACTTTGTTACTTTCAAGTGTGTCCTGGTTGATATCAGAAAGAGAAATTCCACCGCAGGTTACAAATTCTTCTTTGTAGGTACTTTTACCTTTTACATCAAACTGACTATTTGTCAAAAGTTCGGCCATGCGGTTCAGCACTTTATTCGTTGCCTCCGACCAGCGTAATGCGTCATTGATTTCCGCTTTTTCTGTAAATGCCTTCCATAACCGTGATGGTAAACCAAACCTTGTGTGTGAATTAATCTGCTGTTTTGGCGTATTATTTTTCTCTGAGATCAAAAATTCTCTGACCTGTTGCTCATTCAGATCTGGCAGCCAATTAATTTTGAAAGTAAAATGATAGTTAAGTGCAGCAAGGTCGCGCGCGCCCCAGGCTGATAGTTTTAATATCGCTGGTCCGCTGAATCCCCAGTGTGTCAACATGACGGGCCCGCGCCATTCATGTTTTGTACCGATTATTTTAACATGTACATCCTGAACAGCAACACCAGATAAAGGAAGTAAGTATCCATCGGGAACATTAAATGTAAAAAGTGACGGCAGTGGTTCTACAATCGTGTGCTGATGTTCGCTGAGCCAGGAAAATCCGCTTACTTTGGGATAACCACCTGTCGCAATGACAAGCTTATCGGCTATCATGGATTCCCCGGAATCCAGGTTTATAGAAAACTTCGTCACGCCTGATTGATCAGTCCACCCGAAAGTTTTTACGCCCACGCTTGTCTGTACCTCAATGTTTAGATTTTTGGCAGTCTTAGTCAGGCATTCTATGATTGTAGTCGAAGAATCGGTAACTGGAAACATTCTGCCGTCTGCTTCCGTTTTTAGTTTTACCCCACGCTTTTCAAACCAGTTAACCGTGTCTTGCGCATCAAATTTTGCCAGAAGTTTTCGCAGGAATTTTTCACCGCGCGGGTAATTTTTTATGAAGAAGCGCAGGTCGGAAGGTTGGTGCGTGACGTTGCAACGACCGCCTCCGGAAATCCTGACTTTATTTAAGACTGTTTTATTTTTTTCCAGAATGACAATTTGAGCATCCGGATTTGTTTCTGCGGCGGTTATGGCGGCCATAAAGCCGGAAGCACCGCCGCCTATAATCACAATTTGCATGTTATGAACTGTTGAAAAGCCTACAAAAATGGATAGTAAGTTTTATAAAAACAGCAAATTCTTTTTCTATCTTTCAAAAGATATACTTAATCTGTAAATTTTACACTTCATCACAAATGACCGGATTATGGAAAATGTTGTTGTAATAGGTCTGGGAAAAGTTGGTTCGCTTGTAGCGACGTTGCTGAGCAAACGGTTTGCCGTTACGGGCGTTGACAAGGTAAAGCCTCCGATAACCGCTTCTTTTTCGTTTACCGCGGGCGATATTTCTGATACAGAATTTCTGGAAACAATTCTTTCCAATGCGGATGCCGTAGTTTCCTGCATGCCATATAACCTCAATTTACTTATCGCACAAGTTGCGAACCGGAAAGGTATCCATTATTTTGATCTGACGGAAGATGTGGGAACAACGGCTGCGATTCGCCAAATGGCCAGGGATAATAAGGGTGTGATGGCGCCGCAGTGTGGCTTAGCACCAGGATTCATTGGGATTGTTGGTGCAGATTTGGCAAAACGTTTTACAAAAATCCGGGATATTGAGTTACGTGTAGGCGCATTGCCGCGATATCCCAACGGCTTGATGGGTTACTCTTTCACCTGGTCGCCGGCTGGTGTTGTCAATGAATATATCAACGACGCCGAAGTCATTCACAATGGTGTAAGAAAAATGGTACCGTCATTAGAAGGGATTGAAATGATTAATATCGAAGGTCAGGAATTTGAAGCATTCAGCACTTCCGGCGGTTTGGGCACAATGTGTGAAACTTTCGAAGGAAAACTGGATACCCTCAATTATAAAACAATCCGATATCCGGGGCATTGCAGTTTAATGCGGTTTTTGCTTTATGAATTGATTTTGAAGGAAAAGCGTGAACTCGTTGAGCAGATTTTGACCGAAGCCAAACCGCCGGTCCAGCAGGATGTGGTATATGTTTATGCTGTCGTGGAAGGCTGGAAGGGAAACGTCCTGGAAAGAGAAGAATTTTACCGCGCCTATCATCCGATCGAAATCGACGGTCAGCATTGGCGCGCGATTTCCTGGACAACAGCAGCATCGATCGTTTCTGTTGTGGAAATGGTGGCGGACGGGACCTTGCCAGACCAGGGTTTTATCAAACAGGAAGACATCCAGCTGGACTTGTTCTTAGAGACAAGTAACGGCAAATTATTTTACTGACGATTTTTCTATTTGGTATATGATTGATATTAAAGAAACACTCAGCTCGCTGGGGATCAGTTCTGAAAATAATGGAATAAGTACAGGTCAAAAATCTTGGAAAGGTGGCGGAGAAATGCTTCATTCTTATTCTCCGGTTGACGGAAATTTAATAGGAAAAATCGGCTCAGCTTCAAACAATGACTATGAGCAGGTCGTCATGGTCTCAATGGCGGCATTCAAGATCTGGCGCTTGGTTCCGGCGCCGAAACGAGGAGAAATTGTTCGTCAGATGGGCGATCAGCTTAGAAGCAAAAAGCAGGCACTCGGAACCCTGGTAAGTTACGAAATGGGAAAAAGCTTACAGGAAGGATTGGGGGAGGTGCAGGAAATGATCGATATATGTGATTTTGCTGTCGGATTATCCCGCCAGCTGTACGGTCTGAGTATGCATAGCGAAAGGGAAAAACATCGGATGTACGAGCAATGGCATCCATTAGGAGTTGTTGGGATTATCTCAGCTTTTAATTTTCCGGTTGCCGTATGGTCCTGGAATGCAATGCTTGCCTGGGTTTGTGGAAATGTTTGTGTCTGGAAACCATCAGAGAAAACGCCGCTGACTGCAATTGCCTGCCAGAATATTATCCAATCAGTTTTGATCGAAAATGATCTGCCGGAAGGCATTTCCTCGATTGTGACAGGTGGAAGAGAAATTGGTCAGTATTTGGCAGAAGATAATCGGATTTCGTTAGTATCAGCAACAGGAAGTACCCGAATGGGAAGATCGGTGGGAGAATCGGTCGCGAAACGTTTAGGTAAAAGTTTGCTGGAACTGGGCGGAAACAACGCGATCATCGTTACGGATTCGGCTGATTTGAATATTGCTATTCCAGGAATTGTTTTCGGTGCGGTTGGCACGGCGGGACAGCGTTGTACATCAACCCGTAGGATCATTGTGCAGGAAAATGTTTATGACGAAGTGAAAAACCGGCTAATCAAAGCATATGGTCAGCTTAGAATAGGAAATCCGCTGGATGAAAATATTCATGTTGGGCCGCTTATCGACAAAGCTGCGGTTGAAAATTATTTGGACGCAGTTGAGAAAATTAAAGAAGAAGGCGGACGATTTATTGTCACTCCCAAAGTTTTAGAAGGGGAAAATTATCGATCAGGATGTTATGTTGCGCCTTGCATTGCAGAAGTAAATAATGACTACCCGATTGTACAGGCTGAAACTTTCGCGCCGATTCTCTATCTTATAAAGTACAGGACTTTGGATGAAGCGATAACACTTCAGAATGCTGTTCCGCAGGGTTTGTCCTCCTCAATTTTTACTTTAAATATGCGTGAGGCTGAGGAGTTCTTGTCGCAGTCAGGATCGGACTGTGGAATTGCAAATGTCAATATCGGAACTTCGGGAGCCGAGATTGGAGGAGCATTCGGAGGCGAGAAGGAAACTGGCGGAGGCAGAGAATCCGGTTCCGATGCGTGGAGAAACTATATGAGACGGCAAACAACTACAATAAATTACAGCGCGACGCTTCCACTTGCTCAGGGAATAAAATTTGAGTTTGAATAATTATTATTTCTAACTTTGTAGCTAACTTAGCAGACACACGCACATTTTCGGAACAAGTAGTTTGATATGAAATATAAATTAACATCCCAGCAGATCGCGTCTAATGTAGGAGGGGAAATTGTTATCCTCAATCATAATAAAGGTGAATATTACGGTCTTGATGAAGTTGGAGCATTAGTCTGGAATTCTTTGGAAGAAAAACCGCAGTCGTTGGACTCGCTTTGCGAAACGGTTTTGGAGGATTATGATATTGACAAACAGACATGTTTAGCAGATATTGAGTCATTGCTTAAAGATCTTATTTCCGAAAAGTTGGTAGAAGTAACCGAATAATCCGGTGATGAGGATTACAAATTATTGGTCAAAATGGAACGCATTAACGAACAGTACGAAAATTAAGTTTTTGTATGCTTCGGTCACACTTACTGTAATCAAAATAGGCTTGACGGTATTGCCTTTTAATCACTTTCGGAAATTGTTTCATTGGATCAGTTCTTCTGACAAAAAGAAAAATCTGAGAAAACAGGAAATTGATGAAATAGTCCGTGCCATTAATACATCAGCCAATATTTTACCATTTGAATTATTGTGTCTGCCACGCGCGTTGGCAGCAAAATTTCTACTTCGAAAAGTACCGTCTTTAAGTCTTGAAATAGGAATTGAAGTGAATAAAGACAAAGACTTTGAGGCGCACGCCTGGGTTGAAAAAGACGGAAATGTAATTATAGGCGACTGGTCTGAATCGATTTTCTATCAACGTTTATGGGTCTGGGAATGAATTTTATTGATCACACACATGCCTTTTTATAAAGCCTACGGGTTAAATATCTCCTCTGAAATTGAACTTCCTGAACTTAGCGTTGCAGAAAAAACTCCCAACATTGATCTTTATATCTCTTGTGGAAATATTGTTTTACGGGGATTGCGGAAGACACCCATTCACCGCAGAGGTATCCAGGCTTATCAGGCGATTGATAACGAAGGTAATTTAATTTTGCATTGGGATCAGGTTGCGAGCTTTAAAGCAATTCAAGGTAACCAATTAGTTGTAAGTCCTTTGACAAAAGATGCAAATTTATTAAGCCTCTTTACAATCAGCGAAGCCCTCGCCATGATTCTGTTTCAAAAAGGTTATTTTTTGCTGCATGCAAGTGCTGTAAAAGTTGGAAACAAAGCCTGGTGTTTTATGGGCGTCCCGGGCGCTGGTAAATCTACGACGGCAGCAGCGTTTGTCAAGGCAGGTTGTGCTTTATTAAGTGATGATTTGACGGCGATAAAATTTGATGAAACAGGAAAACCCTTTATCATTCCTGGATATCCGCAATTGAAAATCTGGGATAATTCTGTAAACGGCCTTGCTTATGACAGAGCTTCGTTACAACCCGTGAGTGAAGGCGTAAATAAATTCTCATTCCGGCCGCAAGGTGATTTTAATCTGGACCCGGTTGCTCTGGGAAATATTTTCTTTCTACATAGAGCAAAAAACCGGCCGGAACAGCAGGCGTTGAGTCCGCTCGATGTTCCTATCGAAACTTTAAAAAACTTTCCTTTACCGACTTCTTTTTTGAAAGGAAAATATTTGCAGGACCATTTTCAGCAAAGCTTTTTATGTGCCAAATCAGCTGGATTATGGCGCAGGAGGCGGCCAAATGGATTTGATCTGCTAGAAAAATGGGTGAGCGAGAGTATCTCTTCACAATCAGACATACTTTTGAATGCCATATAAAAAACTTTCTTCGCAGCTGCATTTTTTGACGCAGGCAAGCCTTGGAGGAAAGGTTGATGAAGCTATATGTCCGGAATCTGCGATAATACAGGATTGGGACGCAATTTATGAACTTTCCCAGTGGCATCAGATCGGCGCTTTGCTCTATCAACATTTTGAACGTACTGGTGCAAGTACCGGAACTTCCGAATGTTTTTATAAAGTAAAAGAACAAAGTCTGAACCAGGCGGTGTTTAATATGCTGTTTTTGAAGAAGTCCATTGCAATCAGCAGCGATCTGGCAAATCATAGCGTAGATTCATTTTTGATGAAAGGTGCCTTATGGGCCTGGCTTTTATATGAAAGTCCCGGCCTGAGAGAATTCGGCGATATTGACTTTTTTCTCCGGAAAGAAAGTATTAATGATGGGCTCAAAATCCTGGCCAGTCACAATTTTTTTCCTGATACTTACCGAAAGTATTTACTTGAAAATGAAAAAGTAGCAGCGTTATACTTCGAAACTGATTATCAATTGCCGCTCACACCAACAGGCAATGAAATAATCCAGTCTCTGGAAATACAGTGGAACACGACATATCCAAGGTATCACTACTCTTTTGGATGGAACGAATTGGCTAATAAAATGATGTCAGTCGAGGTTGCCAACACTACGCTTGAAGTTCCTTCAGAGGAAAATCAGTTTCTGATGATGATCGTGCATCATGCAGGTGTTGAGCAATGGGATAAGTTGAAATATATGGCTGACCTGGTCAGAATTCTTCGGAAGTTTGCCGGAGAAATGGATTGGACATATATCATTTCGGTGACGAAGCAGAAGGGATTTTATAAAATAATGCTTGAATCACTCGGTCTGGTAAATCTTTTGACCGGTGAAAATTACCTGGTTCATTGCGGTCAGGATCTTGAAAAGCAATATCCTTCAACTAAACTTTTTCAGAAGGTTGTACTTCACTGGGAGCATACCAGATTTAAACCAGTAACAAAATCATGGCAGATTTTTTACTTTAACATGATTTACCGAGACAGGCTACGTGATAAATTTTCTATTTTATTTAGTCACATAGCCTATCTTTTGGAATGGAGATTGATTATCCCCAAAGCGCGTTGGTATCGTAAAAAGCCTAACCCTTAGACCAGATTGATCTTAATCGTTCCTGAGACTGAATTTCCGGAAGTAAGTGTTGTCAGACCTTCACCATTGTTAAATGAATTTACATTTGCAGTTAATGGCTCAATTCCTACGCAGTCACGTGATGGCGGCGTATATACAACCAGATAATTAAACTTTCCTTCGCCGGTTTCCTGTTCAATTTGAAGTGTTACGTGCTGGTTTTCAGATATCAACTGCGTGATCGCTTTTCCTCCACCGCTTTTAACAATAAACGCATTATCCAGTGCCTTCTTAAATAAAGGCATTGAACCTTCAATAGGAAAAGGTGCTGTTTCAATTGGGCTCATCCGGTTATCAAAAACCACGATTGTATCTGATGGAATATTTATCTTCCAGGCATCAACAAGTTCATTTCCAAGCTGAAAATAGGGATGCCAGCCAAACATGGTAGGGCAGGGCTCCGTTCCAATATTTTTCGCTTCATAAGTAAGTGAAAATATTCCGTCAGCACTTAGTTTATATTTGACGGTAAAATCTACTGAAAATGGATAACCTTCGGGCTCTCTTATTTCGTAGGATAATTTGAGATAGGCGTGATCAGCTGCAACAACCTGTTCAACCAGAGTGAAATTATTTTTGCGGACTAATCCATGAATTGCATTATCATCGTTATTTAAAGGCAACTGATAGTGCTTTCCTAGAAATTTATATTTCCCATCTGGAATACGACTTGCGAATGGGAAAAGCAGTTCGCTCGCACTTTGCGTATCTTTTCTCAAAGCATTGGGTGTAGCAGGAGTTTTCAGCAGTGAGAAAAGTGTAACCCCTTTTCTTAGCGATAATTGGCGGATGATTCCCCCAAGCTCCGGCACGACAACACACCGGTTCGAAGTAGCAGTTTCCTGTATAACATATTCGGTCAGGTCGCCGTATTGTTGTTTTAATATCTCAAATGACATGGTGATAGGATTTAGGATTGCGGTCAAAGATTGTCGCAAAAGTAACTTAAAAATAAAAACCGGACAGTTTCGCTGCCCGGTTTTTAATAATTATTATCTATTCGAAATTAAACGGCCGAAGAATCTTTATCCTCTACAACCATTTCTCCCTTTTCTTTTTCTGTTTGTTTCACCGCTTCCTCATGGATTGCAGCTTCCTCATTAGAACGACGATTTATATAAGCCTGATAGCTGGTTTCCTTTTCGTAAGGGCGTTTGCCTATCAGTTTCTCCAAATCACTTTGGAACAAAATCTCTTTTTCTAACAATTCTTTCGCCAAAATTTCCAAGGCTCCACGTTTTTCATTCAGCATGTTTTTGACAAATTGATAAGCCTGATCAATCAGCTTACGAACTTCTTCATCAATGGCCTGCGAAGTAGACTCAGAGTAAGGTTTAGTGAACGAATAATCACTCTGTTTCGAATCGTAATAGGAAACATTTCCTATTCTTTCGTTCATTCCGTACATCGTTACCATACTGTATGCAACTTTCGTCACACGTTCAAGGTCACTCAATGCACCGGTTGAAATTTTACCAAAAATAACGTCTTCAGCAGCACGTCCGCCTAATGTCATACACATTTCGTCAAACAACTGCTCTGTTCGATACAAATACTGTTCTCTTGGCAAATACTGTGCATATCCCAAAGCTGCTACTCCACGAGGCACAATCGATACCTTAACCAAAGGATCTGCATGTTCCAGGAACCAACCTGCAACAGCATGGCCCGCTTCGTGATAAGCTACGATTTGTTTTTCCTCAGGCGAGATAAGTTTGTTTTTCTTTTCCAAACCACCGATTACGCGGTCCATCGCATCCTGGAAATCCTGCATCGTTACTTCCTCTCTGTCACGACGGGCGGCTATAAGCGCTGCTTCGTTACAAACATTGGCAATCTCAGCTCCAGCAAAACCAGGCGTTTGTGATGATAATTTCTGAATATCAACATCAACAGAAAGTTTCAAAGGTTTCAAATGAACTTTGAAAATTGCTTCACGACCAATAACGTCTGGTTTGTCGATCGAAATCTGTCTGTCGAAACGTCCCGGACGCAACAAAGCAGGATCCAAAACATCAGGACGGTTTGTTGCAGCTACGATAATGATACCTGAATCGGTAGCAAAACCATCCATTTCAACAAGTAGAGAGTTCAATGTATTTTCACGTTCGTCATTTGAACCAGGCATAGCACCGCGTCCACGAGAACGGCCAACAGCGTCAATTTCATCGATAAAGATGATACAAGGCGCTTTTTCTTTTGCTTGTTTGAAAAGGTCACGAACACGCGCGGCACCAACCCCAACAAACATTTCTACAAAGTCAGATCCTGAAAGTGAGAAGAAAGGAACACCTGCTTCACCGGCAACCGCTTTTGCAAGCAAAGTTTTACCAGTGCCCGGAGGGCCTACCAGAAGAGCACCTTTTGGAATTTTAGCACCCAATTTCTTGAACTTGTCAGGGAATTGAAGATATTCAACAATCTCCTTAATTTCTTCCTTAGCTTCGTCAAGACCTGCAACATCGTTAAAAGTGATTTTAACTTTATTTTCGGCGTCGAACAAAGTCGCCCGGGAACGGCCGATATTGAATATCTGACCACCAGGACCTACGCCACCCGACATTCTGCCGAGAATAAAATACATCACCAGAATCATAATGATGAAAAAGCCCCATGTTCCCAAAAAGCTTGTCCAATCATTTCGGGTATCGACGACGAGTTCTATTTTGTCGTCGTCCGGTATACCTTCCTGAATTTTGTCAAGATCCTTTTTAAACGTTTCTGCGGACGTTACCTGAAACTGATAATGAGAAACAGGTTCTCCGCCAAAATAATTGCCACCATTTTCAGATGTCAGAACCTTATATTTATCAAGTTTTAGCGCATCCGGCTTTAATGTTACTTCAACTGACTTATCATTAACTATCGTAACGCGAGCAACTTCCTTATCTGCAACCATTTTCTCGAAACGTTTTTGTGTCGTTTCGCGAATCGTGGATGTCCTGTTAAGGTAAGTTATCCCCAGGATAGTAGCAATCAAAGCAGCTATGATCCATCCCTGATATCCCTTCTGTGGACTTTTAGGATTTAGTGGACCTCTTTTGTTATCGTTCTCAGACATTCTTTATAATAATTAAGAGGAAATTTAATAAACAACATTTCGCATCCGATGAATGTTCACCTGCTACGATATTTACAGGACGGAATCTTCAAAGTGCGTTACAACCGCATCTCCCCAAAGCTCTTCCAAATCATAGTGCTTGCGACGATCTTTATTAAAAATGTGAGCCACTACATCCACATAATCAATCAATATCCACTCTCCGTTGGCTTTTCCTTCTTTTTGCCATGGGTCGGTCTTAGATATTTTATAAACTTCGTCTTCCACCGAATTGGCCAAAGCATCTATTTGAGTGTCGGAATTTCCCGAGCAAATTACAAAAAAATCTGTTATTGAATTTTTTACTTTCCTAAGGTCAAGGATTGTGATATCCTCACCTTTCTTTTCTGACATCCCTTTAGCAATAAGCTCGGATAAATCTTTTGATGATAGTTCTTTATTTTTGCGTTGTTTCATGCGTAGTTGATTCCCATTTCTATAAACCCTAAAATAAAGTAAAAAAATTGTACAACTCTATATATGATACCTTAATTATAGGTAAAAAAGTTATTTATCTGCCAAGTTGTCATTCAACAAACGACATAGCGGCTGAATTAGTACGCAGCGGATCGGGAATGGAAGGTGCGATTGTCATTACTGACGAACAAACAAAAGGCCGTGGACAAAGGGGGACGACCTGGATGTCGGAGCCGCGAAAGAACCTCACTATGTCGATTATTGTCACCCCGGCGTTTTTGCCAATTCCCGATCAGTTTCTGATAAGCCAAACTGTTGCTCTTGGGATAGCGGCCTACTTATCGGAGTATTCTGATCAGGTAAAAATTAAGTGGCCAAATGATATATATGTCGATAATAAAAAAATATGTGGAACGCTCATTGAAAATTCCATTCAGGGAACGCGGCTTTCCAGCTCAATTATCGGGATTGGATTAAATATTAATCAGAATAACTTCGAAAGTTCCCGTACTACTTCCGTGGCAATGATCACCGGGAAAAAACTTATAAACACAGAAGAGTTTTCCAAACTTGCCCATCACCTGGACGCCTGGTATCTGAAACTCAAATCAGGGAATCATCATGAAGAAATCAGGCAACACTATATCAGTCAGTTATTTGGATATAATCAGTTACGCCATTTTCGTTACAAGAATGAAATTGTTTCAGGAACGGTGACCGGCGTAACTGATTATGGAAAATTATGTATTTTTTTCTCTAATCAGCCTGATATTCAGGAAATTGATTTGAAAGAAATCGAATGGATATGGGATTAATCTTCAATTTTCGGTATTCCCCATTTCCCCAATATGACCATAGCAACGCAGCAAATCAATAGTCCAAGAGATTCTCGGGCTTCTTCGATATTGATGCTTCTCATCTGCGCTTCGCCGAAGAAGATACCTTCAAATTTCGGTGGCCACTGAAATACCGCTGCGACTAGATATCCGGCTGCAAGAGCGTAATAAACCCATGATGGCCAAAGGTTATTGACGCTCATGTAACAGGCGAGCGCGGCTGCGCTGTATGTAAAGATCCAAACAGTTGAATCAGGATCGTTGAACTGAAAATATGCAAAGAGCATAAATATCACTCCGAATATGATTTTGACGAATTTCATGTTTTTAATTTAGTGGGTTTGATGTTTATTATAAAGCTGATTTTAAGCTTTTATTACTATGCCAGCTATATATTTTTCGTCATTTGCAAAACTGACTTAAAGCAGTTGTTGCGTCATTATATCCAAGTTTTTCCGCTTGTTTTAAACTGGTGCAACCCAGATCTTTTTCTCCTTCGTTGTATTGGGACAGACCTAAGCCATAAAATGCTTTTCCATACTGCGAGTCCAATTTAATAGTCTGACGGAAAGCGAGTGTCGCTTTTTTGAAGTCCTGTGTACGGTAATAAGTATTTCCCAAATTATACCAGGCCTGTTTATTGTCCTGATTTAACTGTGTGGCTTTTTCAAAATCCATTATCGCGGGTTCAGTTTTATCTAACAACACATAAAGCTGCCCTCTGTTCAGGAAAACGTCGGATGTGTCCGGAGCGAGTTTGGCAGCTTGGTTGTAATCTGTAAGTGCTGAATCGAGATGATTATCGGCGGTATATAACAGAGCGCGGTTAAAATAAGGGCGATACGAGTTTGGCTGCAATTTTATTGCCTGATTGAAATCCATAAGCGCACTTGCGTACTCTTTCATTTCGTAATATGCCACGCCACGTGTATTTAGTGCTTCGGCGTTTGAAGTATTTTTTTCAATGGCTTTATTCAGGTATTCGATTGCTTCTTTGTTTTTGCCTTCACGCATCAAATCTTTCCCTTTTTGCAGGAAAGCGTCACTGGATTGAGAACAGGAATTAAGAAAAAGTAAAAAAAATAAAAAAAATATTCGGCACATAATCACGCATTTAGAGTTGTTTCGCACAAAAGTAAGACGAAACGTTAAATGAATGTTTTCTTTTTGTCAATAAAATGTCTTTATCTTTGCATCGGCAAATCGGAACTACCAGCTCCTTCCGAATCCCCCAGGTCCTGACGGAAGCAAGGGTAGGTGGTCGATGCGGTGAGATTCTCGGTTTGCCTTTTTTTATGCCCTTTCCATTCCATTCCACATCTTTTTTTTGCTTTTAGTCAGGGTTTTCTACTTTTGTGGAACAATTAAACTATTCAATTCTTGATATGAAATTTTTTATTGACACTGCTAATCTAAAAGAAATTAAAGAAGCACATGCCTTAGGCGTACTTGATGGCGTTACAACAAACCCATCGCTTATGGCAAAAGAAGGAATTACAGGGAAGGATAATATCATGAGACACTACAAAGCGATCTGTGATATTGTTGACGGAGATGTAAGTGCAGAGGTTATTTCGGTTGATTTAGAGGGAATGATTCGTGAAGGTGAAGAATTGATTGAGATTGATGATAAAATTGTTGTAAAAATTCCAATGACCAAGGAAGGCGTTAAAGCTTTGAAATATTTTTCAAACAAAGGCGTTCGCACCAACTGTACACTTATTTTCTCGGCAGGACAGGCATTAATCGCTGCAAAAGCTGGCGCAACTTATGTTTCTCCATTCATTGGCCGTCTGGACGATATTTCAACGGACGGTATTGGTCTGATCGAGCAAATCCTGACAATATATCGTAACTATGGTTATGAAACGCAGGTATTGGCAGCTTCTGTACGTCACCCAATGCACATTATCCAATGCGCAGAAGTTGGAGCGGACGTAATGACCGGACCTTTAAGCGCGATGGAAGCCTTGATGAAACATCCGCTTACTGATATCGGACTTGAAAAATTCCTTGCAGATTACGCCAAAGGAAACGCTTAACAAGAAATAGAACAAAATGAGAGGTTAGGTATTTTAGGAAACTAAATATCTAACCTCTTTTCTCAAAACCTGATTATTTTATTGATCAATTTATGACAGATTCAACAGAGCCTATTGTAAGACTGGAACGGGCAGATATCTACCAGGGTGACCGGCCTGTTTTAAATGATGTCCATTTTGAGATAAAAAATGGTGAGTTCGTATACCTGATCGGGCGTACGGGCAGCGGAAAAAGTTCGTTGATGAAGACACTTTATGGAGATTTGTGGTTACATACAGGCTCTGCAAAGGTGGTCGGGTATGAGCTCCATAACATCAAGCGTGTTGATATTCCTTTTTTAAGGCGCCGGATAGGTATCGTTTTTCAGGATTTTCAGTTACTTTCTGACCGTTCGGTTGAAGATAATTTGTCGTTTGTTTTGAGAGCAACGGGCTGGGAGCAGCAATCGAAAATTTCCAAACGTATTGCAGAAGTATTGATGCAGGTTGGTTTGGGGACTTCGCAAAAAAGAATGCCGCATCAGCTTTCAGGCGGTGAGCAGCAGCGTGTAGTGATTGCCCGTGCTATGCTTAATGAGCCAAGAATTCTGATTGCAGATGAACCTACGGGAAATCTTGATCCGGAAGTTGGTGATCAGATCATGCAGGTTTTCAGGACGATCAATAACGCAGGTACAGCCATTTTGATGGCGACACACAATTACGAGTTTCTAAAGAAATTTCCAGCGCGTACCATTAAATGTGAAAATGGAAGTGTAACCGAAGGATAAAAATATTTAAGATAACAATAAAAGCGACCTGGAATTTTACTTTCAGGTCGCTTTTTTGTGCCAAGATAAATTAAAATCTTATTTCGCTGTCAAATCAATAAACGGAATAATAACCTCTTCAAGTGAAACACCGCCATGCTGGAAGGTATCGCGGTAAAGGTTTACGTACTGGTTGTAGTTGTTCGGATACGCGAAGAAGTAATCTTCTTTTGTGAATACGTAAGAAGTCGAAACGTGCGGTTTTGGCAAGAAAATTCGCTCTGGCTTGCGGCATACCATTAAATGATTATCATCGAAGCCAAGGTTTTTTCCGTGTTTATAACGTAAGTTCGTATTGGTTTCGCGGTATCCGATAATTTTAACAGGCTTCTGAACACGAATCATACCATGGTCAGTAGTTAAAATTAGTCTGCACTTTTTCTCTGCCACTTTTTTGATAAAGTCCAAAAGTGGAGAATGCATCAACCAGGATTTAGTAATGGAACGATAAGCAGATTCATCCGGAGCCAGTTCTTTGATCATCTGCACATCCGTACGCGCATGAGAAAGCATATCAACAAAATTGTAAACTACCACATTTAACTGGTTGTTCAACAAATTGTTAAAGTTGTCGATAAGCGATTTTCCCTGGTTGGTATTCAGAATTTTATTGTAGGAAGACTTGATATTAAAATGGTTGGTCTCCAATTGTTTTTGAAGAAAATCAAACTCATGGTTGTTCAAGCCTTCTTCACCATCCGGCGTGTTTTCATCGCTTACCCACCATTGTGGATGTTTACGCTCCATCTCACTCGGCATCATACCTGAGAAAATAGCATTACGCGCATAACCCGTAGTCGTCGGTAGAATTGAGTAGTAAGAAGTTTCTTCCTCGACATTGAAATATTCCTGAATGATCGGCTGAATCACTTTCCATTGATCATAACGGAAATTATCGATCAGTAAAAAGAACACAGGCTCGGTTGATTGTTTCAGGTAAGGGAATACTTTCTGTTTCATCAATTGATGAGAAAGAATCGGACGGTCTGCTTTTGGATCGTTCAGCCAGCCTTCATATTCCTGTTCAATGAATTTACAGAAATTCGCATTAGCATCACTTTTCTGCATGCTGAAAACCTCCGACATTCCCTGATCGTCAGAATTTTCGAGTTCCAATTCCCAGTAGATCAGTTTTTTATAAATATCAGCCCATTCTTCATGCCCAATCCTGTCCTGATATTGCATCGCAAGATTTCTGAATTCCTGCTGATAACTTAATGTAGTCTTTTCAGTAACAAGTCTTTTGTTGTCCAGAATCTTTTTTACGGAAAGTAAAATCTGATTTGGGTTAAGGGGTTTTATCAAATAATCATCGATTTTTGAACCGATGGCATCTTCCATGATATGTTCTTCCTCACTTTTTGTAATCATCACGACTGGAAGCATTGGCTGCATTTGTTTGATTTGTGCAAGTGTTTCCAGTCCGGTCATACCCGGCATCATTTCATCTAAAAAAACAATATCAAACCGGTCATTTTCAATACGATCAAGGGCATCTGCTCCACTGTTTACAGGTGTAACATTATACCCTTTATTAGTCAAAAACATGATATGTGGTTTAAGAAGATCTATTTCATCATCAGCCCAAAGGATGTTATATTGCATAGGTTAGTTTTTCAATTAATAATAGTTAAACAAAGAAAATTAACGTGCCAAAGTATGATCTGGTATTATAAAAACGGGGTTTTAACATAAATTAAGACGAAAATAACAATTTTGGGCATGACTTTAATTCCCGGATTTATTACTTTTTCACCTACAAATTTATGATAAAAACCTGCGTGTCACGCGGTCAAGATCATCTGGTGTATCCACACCATGCGAATCGTCGGAGGTCACAACCGCCTTGATCGAATATCCGTTTTCGAGCCACCTGAGCTGCTCAAGGGCTTCTGCTTTTTCGAGCGCGGAAACTTCCAGTTTTGTTATTTCAGCAAGCACATCCACACGGTAAGCGTAAATGCCAATGTGCTTATAATAGGTATGCGTTTTAAGCCAATTCTCGGTCTCCACACCGCGTAAATAAGGAATTGTCTGCCTGCTAAAATATAAAACTTCCCCTCGCTTATTCAATACTGCTTTCGGAACATTTACGTTGAATAAAATATCTTCTGAATCAATAATTTTTACAAGCGTGGCCAGTTCTATCTCGCCATTCAATTCTTCGGCAAGGTTATTGATAGGCTCAGGACTAATAAATGGCTCGTCGCCCTGAATATTAATTACATAATCAAATTTTCCGTACGTTTTTGTCAAAGCCTCATAACATCTGTCTGTCCCGCTTTGATGATCAGTAGAAGTCATAACCGCTTTTCCGCCAAAATTTTCGACATGGTCAAAAATTCTTTCGTCGTCGGTTGCTACGATAACCTGACTGAGTTGTGTAGCTTTGGAAGATTGTTCATAGACGCGCTGAATCATCGATTTTCCCCCGATATCGACCAATGCTTTGGCGGGAAAACGGGTTGATGCGTAGCGCGCTGGTATTATACCTAGTATTTGCACGTGTTTATAGTTTGAATGATATTATTTCAAATTTTGTTTCAAAATAAAGCTAAAAATTGCAAAAAGTTTTCTCATATACGTTTTCACAAAATATCTGGCGGATACTCCCTCACCCGGATCCGGATATCAATGAATGGGCTATCGAATTGCGGGAAAGTTCGGAAAAGAAAGTGTCATTTGCGATAATTGATCTGTCTATTCCGGAATTACGCTGGCAAGTTACGCCAGAAGGCGCAGATTGGTGGACTTCGTTGACAGCATTTTCAAATCAACATTTATTTTTGCATAACTACCGATATCCGGATTTGCCACAGCCAACGGATCTGCTGTCGGTCTCTTCCAGGGATGGTAATTTACTCTGGGCATTGCCTAATTACGTACTGGTCCGGACGTTAGAAGGAAAAGAGGTGGAGGTGGCAACCCAGCGTGGAGATAAATTTCAATATGCGATCTGCGATGTTGATTCAGCCGAATTGTCGGAGCTTTCGGAGGACATGAAACAAATTTCCCGGCAAATAATTTTAAAACAACCTGTTCGTTACAAGGAAAAGGATGTCTATTTTGAACGTCTGTCGTCTTTTTTATCGGAAACTGTGGGTATTTCCAAACCCATTTGTATCGATTATCTGGACGAAAGGCCCTATATGATGTTTTCTTATTATATTTACGAGCAAGAAAAGATAGTACAATATCTTCTTATCGTGACAGATAAAAAGGAAATCGTATTTCAGGAGCGGTTATCTGAGGGGCGTGATGGCGTTGGCCAGTCGACCATGTTGCTGAAAAACGGTGTATTGGTATATCTAAAAAATAATAATGAATTTTCGAGTTTAACATTTTCTGACTGAATGAAATACATAGTGTACCTAGCCATTTTGGCAGGTTTTTTAACAAGAGCGGTGAATGCCCGTGCGAATGGTGTAAGTGCTGTTGATTCGATAGGGTTTGAGAAGGTAGGAGGTAAGATTTTTGTTTTGCATAAAGTCAATCAAGGTCAGACTATGTTTGCTGTCGTGAGGCAGTATGGTACAACCATTCAGGCACTTCGTGATGCAAATCCCGGCATTAGCGATGCTGTTCAGTTGGGTCAAACGTTGCGTGTTCCTTACACGCCGAGAGTGAGTAAAAAGGAAGCAAAAAAGGAGGAAGCTAAAAAAGAGGAAGTGAAACCTGCGGTAAAGGATGCAAAACCATTGCCTCCACCATCGACAGCTACGCCTACGGCTGATGCAAAGGTTGCTGTGGCTCCAAACGGAATTCACAAGGTTGAGGCGGGACAAACACTCTATCGTGTTGCTGTGAAATATGGTGTTTTGATGGCGGATCTCCGCAAATGGAATAATCTGAAAGATGATAATCTTACAGACGGTCAGGAATTAATTGTTAGTGAAAAAGGTGCAGAAAAGGCAAAACCAGTTCCTGTACCAGAGCCGAAAAAGGTTGTGACAAATGTGGTGAAGGATTCTGTGCGGGCCAAGGCAGCAGTTGCTGAAAAAGTGATGAAACCGGTTGAAGAGGTTGCGCCGCCAAAAGTTGTAACAGGAAAGCGCAAGTCAGAATCCGGGCTCGCAGAGGTTATCGAAACAGATGAAAGCACTAGTAAATTTCTTGCGCTCCACCGAAATGCCCCGATCGGCGCTTTGGTAGAAGTTTTGAATGAATACAATCAGGAAAAAATCATTGTGCGCGTGATCGGTAGAATTCCGGAAACCAGTGTGAATGATGATATTATTATCAAGTTATCGTCACGTGCCTTCGAAAAAGTTTCGCCGAATAGTAAGCGTTTCAGAGCGGTAATCAGCTATTTGGAAACCAATTAGCGAATCGAAGAAATTTAAATGAGACTGGATTGGTTTATTAATTAGATATCATAAGTCTCTCATCACAAATTAAATTCTGAAAATACACGTAATGAAACATTCACCCGAGTTCAGATCAAAAAGAGAAGAAGAACGAGCAGCACTAAAGAAAACTACCGGATATAAATTGTGGAGTGTTTTGTTTACGCTTATGTACCCGTTTATAGCTATTTTCACCTTCGTTTTTTCTTGCATCGTTATGTTCTTTTCCGGGATTTCGCGAGCTTTGGCTTACGTGTTAGGAAAAAGTCATGCTGAACATTGAAGTTGAATTAACACCCATATCACAATCCATCACCGATTTACTGGAATCAAAAGCTGAGGAATATAATCAGCCGGATTTTATTCGCCACGATCCAATCAGTATACCGCATCGTTTTTCCAAAAAGCAAGACAAAGAAATTATGGGATTCTGGGCAGCGGTGCTTGCCTGGGGACAGCGAAAAACGATTATAAACAAATGTCTGGAATTATCCGAATTGATGGATCACGCTCCTTATGACTTTGTTAAAAACCACCAGGATAGCGATCTTGAAAAATTTTTAAATTTTAAGCACCGGACGTTCAATGCTACGGACACGCTTTACTTTCTCCATTTTTTTCAAAATTTTTACAAACAGCATGACTCTCTGGAGTACGCTTTCAGCAGTCATATGACGGCAACTGATGTCACCATCGAAAATGGACTGATAGGTTTCCACGACCTCTTCAGCGACTCAGAAAACTTCCCAACCAGAACTAGAAAACATATAGCAACGCCGGTGCGTAAATCGTCTTGTAAGCGGTTAAATATGTTTTTGAGATGGATGGTGAGAAAAGATAAGAAAGGTGTTGATTTTGGGATATGGAATACAATTAAGCCATCGCAGCTGGTCTGCCCCTGTGATGTTCACGTTGATAGAATTGCGAGGAAATTGGGTTTGATTCAAAGACCAATAACGGATTGGAGAACAGCAATCGAATTGACAGCATCCTTGCGTATGTTAAATCCAAACGATCCGGTTTTATACGATTTTGCATTATTCGGTTTAGGGATTGAAGGGTTCGCTAAGGAAGAATTTTTAATTTGAAATTAGATTTTTGGTATTCATTATGTCACCCTTTCAGGGTTTTTGTAGTTGCTTGTTGCTCTTTTTTCTATAATACTTTCATCCCTCCGGGATTATAGAAAATTCTGATATATAAAAAATAAAAACAATAAATAATATTGTCAGAAAACAAACCCGAAGGGTTGATATTATTTTAGAGCATGGTAGAATGAGCCCAGATCCAAACCCCGAAGTGGGTGATATAACCTGCTCGTAAATTCGAATTGGCAACCTCAGAAAATTTTGTAAATTAATTATGTCACCCTTTCAGGGTTTTGATCGTTGCTTGCTACTCTTTTTCTACAATACTTTCGTCCCGTCGGGATTGTAGAAAATCCTGATATATCAAAAATAAAAACAATAAATAATATTGTCAGAAAACAAACCCGAAGGGTTGATATTATTAGAGAGCAAGGTAGAATGAGCCCAGATCCAAACCCCGAAGTGGGTGATATAACCTGCTAGTGAATTCGAATTGGCAACCTCAGAAAATTTTGTAAATTAATTCTGTCACTCTTTCGGGGTTTTGATCGTTGCTTGTTTCTATTTTTCTATAAAACTTTCATACCTCCGGGATTGTAGAAAATCCTGATATATCAAAAATAAAAACAATAAATAATATTGTCAGAAAACAAACCCGAAGGGTTGATATTATTATAGAGCATGGTAGAATGAGCCGAGATCCAAACCCCGAAGTGGGTGATATAACCTGCTAGTGAATTCGAATTGGCAACCTCAGAAAATTTTGTAAATTAATTCTGTCACTCTTTCGGGATTTTGATCGTTGCTTGTTTCTGTTTTTCTATAAAACTTTCATACCTCTGGGATTGTAGAAAATCCTGATATATCAAAAATAAAAACAATAAATAATGTTGTCAGAAAACAAACCCGAAGGGTTGATATTATTATAGAGCATCGTAGAATGAGCCCCAGATCCAGACCCCGAAGTGGGTGATATAACCTGCTAGTGAATTCGAGTTGGCAACCTCAGAAAATTTTGTAAATTAATTCTGTCACCCTTTCCAGGGTTTTGATCGTTGCTTGCTCCTCTTTTTCTACAATACTTTCATCCATTCGGGATTATGCAGATAAATCTGTCGATATCAAGGATTTCGCAAACAAATGTGCCATAATAATCAAGTAAACAAACCCGAAGGATTGACATTATTATAGAGTATGATAAAATGAGCCAGGATTCTAACCCCGAAGTGGGTGACATAATCTGCACTTGAAATCTTATTGACAGCCCTACAAGATTTTAAAATTAATTCTATCACCCTTTCAAATTTTAGATCGTTGGTTGTTTCTGTCTTTCTACAATACTTTCGTCCCTTCGGGATTATGCAGATAAATCTGTCGATATCAAGGATTTCGCAAACAAATGTGCCATAATAATCAAGTAAACAAACCCGAAGGGTTGACATTATTATAGAGCATGACAGAATGAGCCCAGATCCAAACCCCGAAGTGGGTGACATAACCCGTTCGAAAATTCGTATTGACAGCCTCACAAGATTTTTTAATTAATTCTGTCACCCTTCCAAAGTTTAGATCGTTGGTTGTTTCTGTTTTTCTATAATACTTTCATCCCTTTGGATTTTGCTAACAAAAGCGATATCTAAGAATCGAAAACAAAAGTGCCAGAACAATCGAAGGCTATTGACAATTTGGAATATAAACCCGAAGGGTTGATATTATTATAGAGCATGACAGAATGAGCCGCGATCGAAACCCCGAAGTGGGTGACATAACTTGCTCCCAAATTTTCTGAAATCTATTTGAATAGAGATCGAGCCAATAAAAAATCCCTATCAGCAAAATTGACAGGGATTTTTTATGAATGATTTAAACCAAAACTACATGGCGTTTTCTTTGAATTCAATGGAATCAATTGCGAAAAGCGGCTTTCCGTTTGCTTGCGGATTTTTATAAACAAAAACGACTTTGTGTTTTTTGTTATCCGCCTGAACTGTCGTAGCAAGATTAATCGTACCAGAGGTTTCAACTTTTGCCTCGCCAATTTTTAATCCTGATGGAGAATCCAGTCTTGCTTCCAAAGTTCCGCCTGCCGTTCTGTCTGAACTAACTACGGCAACGGACATGCTTGAAATTCCAGTAAGATCTATGTCGTCAAACGCGATAAAACTGCCATCCGCTGAACCCAATACAACTTCGGGGCCAGCAGGTGTTTTGAACTTCATAAAACCCTTACCGTCGTCCAGCGTATTTGCCTGGATTTTTGCAGGACGTAACGCTACGATTTTAGAGCCGGTTAATGGACCCATCGCGCCGTTGCCTTTGTCGGTATAACTTGCTGTGAATATATACGAGCCATCTTTTTTCTTGGCCTCTGTTACATAAGAACTTCTCAAAGGCTTCTTCTCAACAACCTGTTTTTTAGAGAGCGACAAAATGTATTTAACCATTTCCTCAACTTCTTCCGGTTTGTGTTGCGGATGGGCAGCCATAGCTTGCTCTCCCCAAACTCCGCCACCTCCTTTAATGACTTTGTCGGTCAGCGTTTTGAGCGAATTCCTTTCTTTTTCATATCTTTTTGCAACTTCAATATAGGCCGGTCCAATCGATTTTTTGTCTACCGAGTGGCATGCTTTACAGTCACTTAGTTCAATAAGACGCTTTCCGGTATCGAATCCGGTATTTGCCTGATGCCCTTGTGCAAGAACCGTTTTGTCATAACCTTCCAAATAGTTAATTGTTAGAGTTACTTCTTCTTCCGGAATCGATTTTTTTACCAGACTCCCGTCTTCTTTGTCAATAACCGCAACCTCATAATTAACCGGCTTATCGTTCCAATAGAAAGTTTTATTTCCCTTAATGGCTACATCAACCTGTGGAATTGCATTACCAGCCTTGATCATTACTTCTGAAGTATTGCTATTTCCTGCATTGTCTGTCACTTTTAAAATGGCAGTGTACTCACCAGCTTTGGTATATGTAAAAGTTGGATTTGGCAAAGCACTTTTTCCTAAACCTTTACCAAAAGACCATTCGTATTTTACAGGATCTCCGTCATAATCAATGGATCCTTTTGATGAAAACGTTACTTTTAGTGGAACGGCACCAGTCGTGTTTGTCGCTTTCGCAGCTGCGACCGGAACCCGGTTTCCTGCGTTATAAGTAATACGTGAAAGGCTAGCTTCGTCATTTTGTGCAAACCAATTTGGGCCATATTCCAATGTATATAGAGATCCATCGCTGGCGAACTGCATATCGATCGGATGACTAAATTTGCCATTTGGCATAAAACGCTCCATGTTCACCAAATTTCCTTCTTTATCCATCGTCACCACATTAATGTAGTCGCGGATCCAATCGTAAGCGAAGAACTTTCCGTTGTAATAATTAGGGAATTTGCTTTTACTTTCCTGATAATCATTAGAGTAAAAAACAGGTCCGGCCATGGCATTACGACCACCTTTTCCAACGATCGGACCAAATTCAGGCGAATCGGCGTATGGATAATAAATAAACGCAGGCTGTGCTGGTGGTAACTTTTTCAATCCTGTATTGTGTGGCGAATCGTTGATCGGTGCCGCCGGATCGAAAGGTTTACCGGAAGTGCTATCAGCGAAATTAAATTCGACATATGGTTTGTTGTCGGCGATAAATAGCGGATATCCAAAATAACCTGATTTTTTAGCCTGATTCACTTCATCATAACCGCGAGGTCCTCGCTTCGGATCATCGTTTGAAGCATCAGGCCCAACATCACCCCAATACACATAACCTGTGTGCTGATCAACCGAAATACGGTAAGGGTTACGCGTTCCCATTACATAAATCTCTGGTCGTGTTTTATCTGTACCTGCTGAAAATAGGTTTCCTTCAGGAATGTCATACAGATTAGTTCCGCCTGGCATATTCGCGCGACGATCGCCGTAACGAGGTTTGATACGCAAAATTTTTCCTCTCAATGAGTTGGTATTGGAAGAAGAATGGCGGCCATCCCAACCTTCCCGTCCCGGACGTCCATCAATTGGTCCATATCCGTTCGATTGGAAAGGATTTACATCATCGCCGGTTGACAGGTATAGATTTCCTTTCGCATCCCAGGCGATTGAACCTCCAGTATGGCAGCAATCTGTCCTTTTAACAGGTACCGTCAACAAAGTCTCTTCTGTCGACAAAAGCAATGTGTCCTTCACGTCATCATATTTGAATCGTGACAAGTGCTGTGCGGTATCTGCCTCACTGGATAGTGGGGAATAGTAGAGATAAACCAACTTATTCGTTTTGAAATTTGGGTCAATATTCAAACCCATCAAACCGTATTCCTGTTTAACGTAGACAGGAATTTCGGCGGCGATCTTCATTTTTCCTGTCTTAGGATTATACAGTTTCAGCTTTCCTTTTCTTTCCGCTACCAAAACGCGTTGATCATCCAGAACGACCAATTCCGTTGGTTCATCCAGTTTGCTTACCAATACTTTTTTTGTAAAACGGTTTTCTTCCGGGCGTGCTTTTGAATAGTCAAGCGTGGAAGCCATTACGTAATTTAAACCTCCGGTCAGGTGTTTTAAAAATACGGGATTCAAAAAGGTAGCGTCTTCGTGACCAAAATTGGTATAAAATGCTTTTCCTCCGTCATATTCATGGAACCATGACATGGGGTGGTTATCTCCCATTTTGCCATCTTTATATGATTTTTCATCAATGTTCACAAGAACTGTAACCTGCGGGTTGAAGGTTTTAAAATCATAAAATTCATCTTTTATTTTCCAGTGATCCGGAAAACCTTCCATAGATGGATGATTTTTATTTACAACAAATGCTTCGCCTTCCTGAACATTAGGATTTCCCGGGTGACTTGCGAAATAAGCGCCTGCCAGTTTGTTATACCACTGCCAGTCATATTCCGTATCAGTCGCCGCGTGGATTCCAAGATAACCGCCGCCAGCCTGAATATAATGTTCAAATGCTTCCTGCTGGGTATCGTTTAGAATATTTCCGGTTGTATTCAGAAATACAACCGCACTGTATTTTTTTAGGTTTTTTTCTGTGAAAACGGATGCGTTTTCAGTGGTATCTACACCGAAACCGTTTTCTTTACCTAACTTAACAAGTGCAACCCGGCCGGCCGGAATTGAGGTATGGCGGAAACCTGCGGTTTTGGAGAATACAAGTATACGTTTTTCAGAGGTGACTTTTTGAGCAATTGCGGCAAAACAAACACATGAGGCGAGAAAAAACGCGCTCAGGTAGTTCATTGGTTTTGAATAAAAATGAGATCTCATTATCGGTTAATTGGGTTTTTGTAACAAATCAGGGATAATTGTAAAGGCGAATTTTACTATTTAAAACTTTGTTTTCCCGGAAGGATACAAAGTATTAAATAAAAAAACCTATCCGTCATAAGAACGATAGGTTTTTATTATACTTGTTATTAAGACAATTATTTATTTTAAAGTCCTAAAATTCTGCGGTTAAAGGCTTCATCAGCACCTGTTCCGGCGAAATCGTCAAAGGCTTTTGTAGTTATTTCAATAATGTGGTTAGCAATAAAAGGAGCACCTTCCGCAGCACCTTGTTCCGGCGATTTAATACAGCATTCCCATTCCAAAACTGCCCAGCTGTCATAATCGTACTGCGAAAGTTTTGAGAAAATGCTCGGGAAATCTACCTGGCCATCACCTAAGGAACGGAAACGGCCAGCGCGGTCGGCCCAACCTGCAAAGCCGCTATATACACCTTGTTTTCCGGTTGGATTAAATTCAGCGTCCTTAACGTGGAATGCTTTGATACGGTCATGGTAAAGATCGATGAATTGCAGATAATTAAGCTGCTGCAATACGAAGTGGCTAGGGTCATAATTAATATTTGCTCTTGAATGACCGTCCAGATAATCGACGAACATTTCGAAAGTCGCACCATCAAAAAGATCTTCGCCAGGATGTAGTTCGTAACAAACATCGACACCATTTTCGTCATAAACATCTAAAATTGGTTTCCAGCGCGCTGCAAGTTCTTTGAACGCAGTTTCAACCAAACCAGCCGGACGCTGAGGCCAAGGGTATAGAAATGGCCATGCCAGAGCGCCGGAGAACGTAGCGCTTGCAGTAAGTCCAAGATTTTTACTGGCCACAGCCGTATATTTTAGCTGCTGAACAGCCCATTCAGCTCTTGCTTTTGGATTTTTACGTACTTCCGGAATTGCGAAGCCATCATACATATCGTCGTAAACAGGATGTGAAGCCACAAGCTGTCCGATGATATGCGACGCAAGTTCTGTAATTTCAAGACCTTTGTCTTTCAATTTTCCTTTCAGTTCATCTGCATAAGTCTGAGATTCTGCTGCAAGTTTTACATCAATAATTCTTGGGTCCCAAATCGGCAACTGAACGCCTTTATAGCCAAGATCGGCCATATAAGTCGTCAAACCGTCAAGCGTATTAAACGGAGCTTCATCACCCAAAAATTGAGCAAGGAAAATACCTGGTCCTTTTATAGTTTTCATAGTTCTGTTTTAGTGTTGAATGATAGAATGAGTGAATGATAGAATGGGGCTGAAATTATTCACTCATTCTATCATCCCGTCATTCAAAATTATACAGCTACCCAAGCCTGCTTTTTATTACTTTCCAGGATTCTCTCACAGATCAATAGCTCTCGGTATCCGTCTGCAAAGGTTGGGAAAGTTGGGTTTTCAGGTTGTTTGCCTTCTGCTATTGCGGCGTAAACTTCCTTGAACATTTGTTTTGATGTATCAGGGAAACCTTCGTTATGTCCGCCTGGGAATGTGATTAATGAACGGACATCATCGTTCACAAGCGAGGGATCACGCATTAATATTTCATTGCTCTTATCGCGGTTACCAATCCACATTTCGTTTGGCGCCTCAGAAGTCCAGTTGAATGTTTTTTTAGAACCTGAAATTTCCAAAGTCATACGGTTTTTACGACCGGCGGAAACCTGTGACACAGTGATTACCCCTTTACTTCCGTTATCAAAACGAAGAAGAACATTTGCGTGATCTTCCGTTGTGATCGGTACATCAGCATAGTCTTCCGGCTGAAGCATTTTGCCTGAATAAGTTTCCACCGCTTTCAACGGCTTCTTCCGTGTCTTGTGGATTGTATTGAAATCTGCAAGAACCTCTACTGTTTTTAAACCTGTGATATATTCCAGAATGTCCATTAAGTGCGATCCGATGTCTGCAATTGCGCGGGAATCACCTGATTTGTCTGGTTCAAGGCGCCAGTTATAGTCTGTTTCGTAGAATAACCAATCCTGAAGATACGAGCCGATGAAAGAATGAATTTCACCAAGTTCTCCACGCTCACGCATCGATTTCATCTGGCGCGCCAATGGATAATAACGCAGGTTAAAATGAACTGCATTTACCAAACCGGTCTTGGCAGCAAGCGCAACAAGTTCTTCCGCTTCAACAAGATCCTTAGCTAGCGGCTTTTCACAAATCACGTGTTTGCCAGCCAATAGAGCCGCCTTTGATTGAGAGAAGTGAAGGAAGTTGGGTGTACAAATATGGATCGCCTGAATATCGTCCTGTTTAAGCAACTCATCAAATGTATAAGAACGGGCAATTCCCAGTGCGTCTGCTTTTTCTTTGGCTGCCTCGGCAGTTACTTCACAGAGCGCGGCTACTTCTACATTAGGAAGTCGTCTTAGCGCTTCGATATGGGCAGGGCCGATAAAACCGGTACCAACTACACCAACTTTTATTTTAGTCATAAACAAGGAAAAAGGATTGTGAAAAATATTTTAAAGGTATGGGATATGCTCAAAATTCAAAAAGAAGACCAGAACAAGTTCCGATCTTCAAATATAGTTTCTTGCGACATCTACTCAAATGTTGTCCACTTTGTATCAGATTTATCAGAAGCGATGACAGTTTGCACGAATTTCATGCCACGTAAACCATCCTGAGCAGTTGGGAAATCATAAACCGGATCAACCTTTTTATCGTCCCAGTGCGCGCGGACATGCAGTGCAAAGTTGCGGTAAAGATTAGCAAAGGCTTCAAAATATCCTTCCGGGTGACCGGCCGGAATCCGGGTATGAACCTGGGCAGCTTTTGACAGATTACCAACTCCTGTGCGAATTAGTCTGACGCCTTGCTGAGTTTTATGGATCAGTGTATTAGGTTCCATCTGTCTCCATTGTAAACCTCCTGTTTCTCCATAAACACGAATATTCAGGTCGTTTTCCTCTCCATTAGCAATCTGGCTGTTTTGAAGAATACCTTTTGCACCATTGTCAAAACGAAGCAAAACATTGGCGTCATCATCAAGCTGGCGGCCTTCAACGAAAATTGTAAGATCTGCACAAAGTTGAGTAATTCTCAGTCCTGTGATATATTCAGCAAGATTTTCAGCATGCGTTCCAATGTCACCCAAGCCTCCACCCGCACCTGATTTGCTCGGGTCAGTTCTCCATGCAGCTTGTTTGTTTCCGGTTACTTCCACCAATGTAGACAGCCATCCCTGCGGATACTCTACAATAACTTTACGAACTTTTCCAATGGCACCCGAAGCAATCATTTCTTTTGCTTCTTTCACCATAGGATATCCAGTATAATTGTGGGTCAGGCAAAATACCAAACCGGATTTTTCCACCAGTTCAACAATTTCTTCTGCTTCCTCAACAGTTAGTGTTATGGGTTTATCACATACTACGTGAAAACCATTTTCAAGAGCCAGCTTTGTAGGGGCAGCGTGAACGTGATTAGGAGTTACTATGGAAACGAAATCCATGCGTTCACCTTCGGGAAGCTCTTTTTCTTTAAGGATCATCTCCTCAAAATTAGCATAAACGCGCTCATCGGGTAAATAAAGGGCTCTTCCAGTTTCTTTCGATTTCTCGGGAGACGAGCTAAAAGCACCGCAAACCAGTTCAATTTCTCCGTCCATGATAGCGGCACGACGGTGAACACCGCCGATAAAAGCGTCGAGTGTTCCGCCCACCATACCCATCCTTATCTTTCGTGACATTCCTCTGGGTTTAAAGTTTCTAAAAAGATTTTACATTAATAAGAGTAGTATCGGTCACTCTTACTTCTTACAAAGATATATTTAACATAGAAAAAATGTGTCTCAAAATGAAGATTGAGTAGTAGAATTAGCAATTATTTGTTTTTTTTGTGAAAATCTTACACAAAAATTATAACAATCCGTATTAACCTTTATTTCACTTAAATATTAAAACCTTTAGCTCACATGGCTCAAACTGTTAATCATTCCCGGCTGTTTCTCGCCAGTTGTCTTGCCATTATTACCACGGCCTTTTCCTTCAGTATCAGGGCAGGTATCCTTCCCCAGTTAGGAACAGAATTCGGCCTGTCAGCTGAGCAGTTAGGCTTTATCAACTCAATGTTCTTTTTCGGATTCCCGATTTCAATGGTTATTGGTGGTATTGTTTATCACTCCGTAGGACCTAAAATCATTATGCAGGTCGCAGTTGTAGCACATACTTTGGGTATCTTACTTACAATTTATGCAGGCGGTTACGCTGGTTTATTGGTTTCAACATTCTTTATCGGATTTGGAAACGGTTGTACAGAAGCAGCTTGTAACCCGATGATCGCAGATATGTATACCAGCAGCAAATTGAATAAAATGCTTGGACGGTTCCATATGTGGTTTCCGGGCGGTATCGTGATCGGTAGTTTGATCTCCAAATTTATGACAAGTGCAGGTTCATCATGGCAGACTCAGATTTGGATATTGATGCTTCCTACGGTTGTTTACGCATTCTTGTTCTTTGGTCAGGCGTTCCCTAAACCAAAAGTGGAAGGTGTAACTTCAATCGCGAAAAACTTCCAGGCGATGCTTACTCCGTTATATATTTTCATATTCTGCTGCATGGCCATGACTGCCATTACTGAGTTTGGTCCTAACCAGTGGGTTACAGTTGTTTTAAGCAGTAGTGGAGCAGATGCAATGTTAGTTTTGGCATTAACTTTCGGTGTGATGACACTGGGAAGACTTTTCACAGGACCAGTAGTATCCCGTCTGGGACAAACAGGCGTTTTGTTTGGCGGTTCAATTCTAGCGGCGATAGGAATTTATATGTTTAGTACCGTAACCGGCCCAATTGCATATCTCGCAGCTGTGATTTTCGGTCTTGGCGTATGTTTCAACTGGCCAATCATGATCGGTTTTGTTGCTCAGCGCGTGCCTTTGAGCGGTGCGTTGGGAATGTCAATTATCGGTGGTGTAGGGATGTTGTCAACTTCGATCTTTCAACCATTTATCGGTTCATGGATCGATGAGGCGCATGCTGAAAATGCTGCAAAAGGACTTACAGGACCGGCACTTGAACTTGCAGCTGGTCAGTCAACACTTGCAACTATGTTAACTTTCCCGCTGATATTGATCGTAGCGTTTATCATCTTATGGGCATGGAAAGGAAATCCAAAATCTGGTGGGCATGTGGACGAAGCGCAATTGGCGCAGCAGCCGCAGCTATAAATTCCTAGATTGCACAGAGGTAAAATGACTTTAAAAAAGAGGGCCACAGAGAAATTTAATTCTGTGGCCCTCTTTATTTGCTCTTTGACCTCTGTGTAATTATGAAAATTATTTTAGCTTAACAATTGTAACTCCGGCACCGCCGCGGTCCGGATGCTCGTCCTGCATACTTGAAACATGGGAATAGCCGCGCAAATGATTGCGTACCAGCGTCCGCAAAATTCCGTCTCCTTTTCCATGTACCACGCGAAGTTCGTCGTATCCGAGCATAATCGCGTTATCCATAAAAGAATCCAGCACACCCAGCGCCTCTTCCCCACGTTTTCCACGAATATCCAGATTAAAGCTGAAATTCATCATCCGCTCGTTCAGGTCAACGCCTTTTGAAGCGACTTTTAATTTCTTCTCACCTGTTGCAGCTTTGTAAGTTTTGTTGGAAACTTTTTCAAGACGGTTGAGTTTGATATTGGATTTCAGATCACCAATACGTATTTCCGCATCTTTTCCTTTCAGCGCCAATACCTCACCAATGGCAGTTTGTCCGGTAATTCTCACATAACTTCCGATCGTTATCGCTCCATCTTCCGGTTCGAAAACGCTATCCTCAGACGGAAGTTCTTCAACTTCTTCCAGAACAAGATTTTTCTTGCCAAACTTTTCCAGCTCTGTCCTGACAGTTTTGGTTTTTTCCTTCTCCGCCTTATTTTCCTTAATTTCCCGAATCGTATTTTCAATCAGCTGATTGGCATCTGCAATCAGATTTTTGGCTTTTTGTTTCGCGTCATTAACAAGTTTTTTCTCGTTGTTTTCAAGACTGGATTTTAGTTTGGTATATTCTGAAAGTTGCTGCGAAAGTTTTCTTTCCTTAATACCCACCTCAATATTTTTCTCTGCAAAAACCTTCCGTTCAATATCCAGCTCTTTCAACAGTTTTTCAAAACTGACCTGTTGTTTACCGAGTTTCTCTTTTGCACGATTTATCACCGTGTTTGGCAACCCGATTTTCGATGCAATTTCAAATGCAAATGAACTTCCCGGTCTTCCAATTTCAAGCTGATAAATTGGTTCCAGATGTTCTCCGTCAAATCGCATCGCACCATTTACCAGACCTTCCATTTTGTCTGCCAGAACCTTTAAATTTGTGTAATGCGTATTGATAACTCCATAGGCACCAGACTTGGTCAGATCTTCCAGAATTGCCTCTGCAATGGCACCGCCAAGTCCCGGCTCTGTTCCGGTTCCGAATTCATCAATCAAAAATAACGTCCTCTTATTTGCCAGCGTCAGAAAATAACGCATGTTGGTAAGATGTGAGCTGTATGTACTCAAATCATTTTCCAGTGATTGTTCATCACCGATATCAATAAAAATATTCTGGAAAAAACCGATCGAAGAACCGTCAGCCATGGGAACCAGCAACCCGCATTGATGCATATACTGGATTAAACCGACCGTTTTCAGCGAAACAGATTTTCCTCCGGCATTCGGTCCGGAAACGATTAATATGCGCTGTTTATCCTGTAATTCAATATTCAGCGGAACAACTTTTTTTCCTTGCTTTTGAAAGGATAAATGGAGTAGCGGATGCCGCGCATCTTTCCAGTCAATGAACTGTTTGTTCACAAAAGTCGGATTTGTTGCATTCATCTGAATGGCAATTTTCGCTTTTGCCCGAAGAAAATCCATCAATCCCAAAAATGCATATGCCTTTTGTAAGTCAGGGACGAAGGGCCGAAGCTGATCCGTAAGATGCATTAATATCCGGTTGATCTCCCGGCGCTCTTCATATTCAAGCTCACGAATTTCGTTGTTGGATTCAAAAACATCAGTCGGTTCTATAAAAACAGTTTGTCCTGTCGATGACTCATCGTGAATAAAACCTTTCAATTTACGCTTATGCTCGGCTGCAAGCGGTATAACCATCCGGCCGTTTCTTACAGTCAGCGAAACATCTTCGGTGATCCAGCCGCTGCTTTTAGCTGTGCGAAGCATCGTATCAAGTTTCTTTCTGATACCTGCTTGTTCTGATATCAATTTTTTTCTGATCCTTGCTAATTCGGGTGAAGCTGTGTCGCGTATCTGTCCGCGGTCGTCAATTATTTTATCAATAGAATCTGTAATCGCTCTGTCAACACGAACAGTTTTTGCGAATTCACTTAAAAGTGGAAATAATTCTGGTTCCTGATTTTCGAAAAAACGAAGACAAAGGCGAATGGTTTGCAGGGAAGCTTTCAAGTCTGAAAATTCTTCCAGTGTTAAAAGCATACCTTCAATGGCCGCACGTTTTAAAAAAGGCGTCGCGTCCAGATAATTTTGTGATGGGAAATCTTCACCGATTTCCATCACTTTTTTCATTTCGGCGGTTTGGCTGACCAGTTTTTCAACCATCCCGAAGTTGTCTGAAAAGCGTATTTTTTCAACATAACTGCGTCCAAGCGGACTTATACAAGCTTCTTTTAAAAGCTCACGCAGTTTATCGAAACCTAACTTTTGCTCAATAGTATTGGGGTATAACATTTCCTGTAATTCGAATTTTGGACGACCGGGATTTTATTGATGATGTTTTCAGCCGTGATAATTATTTACTTAAATACACCCTGAACTTCCTGTTTAAGAAAAGAAAGTGCATGGGTTGTAGGTTGCGTTTCTTTGGTAATAACCTGAGCGAAAATCTTTTTTGCCAGTTCGGAAGCCGCAGCCTCAGACTCCACTTCCGGTGCAGCCTGATTAATTACGGAAACAATCTCATTCATGGCGTTTACGATATGTCCCCAAGATTCTTCGCTGATGTAAATTTGCTGAGCAAGATTATGATTAAATTCTTCACGTATTTCATGTAGCAGAATGTGTTGTAATTCCAGTGCATTAGATGCGGATGGTACCAATCTTAGTAACAAATTATTGGGTGTGATTCGTTCTAAAAACAGACACATTCGTTCATAGGCTTGCAGGCGCAAAGGCAGCGTTATTTCTGTATTTTTATTATGTAAATCAAAACGCTGTTTCTGAAAAACTTTTTCAGCAACTTGTGTAATCGTCATGTATATTCCATAGGTGAAAATAGCACCAATGATCACGACACTTAGTAACAAATAAAATTCCATAGCCTGGTTAGCGGTAATTTAGTTTCGGGATGAAACGTAAAATTACAAGATAAACGAAAAAAGAAGGAAGAAAATAAATTAAAAGCGAATTGAAAGGTGTAGTTTGCTGTTAGCACTTAGGAAATCTTTACTCCAGCCATTTGTGAGGGTAGTCAAAGTTTTGCCGCTTTATAATGATGTCTTCAAAAATCGCAATGTAAATTCGTGATGCAGAAGAAATTTAATTAACCGAGTACATGGAAAACCCAATTCAGCTTACGAGTAAGGCCAAAACTGAAATAGTTACAACACTGCAGGCGAACAAAATTCCCGATACATATGGGCTGAGAGTAGGCATACGCGGCGGCGCTTGCAGTGGGACATTTTTACTCGGTTTCGATACAGCTTCTGACTTTGATCAAGTTTATAAAATAGATGATGTTAAAGTAATCATCGACAAAAGACATTTAATGTATGTGCTTGGCGTTCTGGTCGATTATGAAGAGGGTATGAACGGGAGCGGTTATACGGTTTCCACTCCCGAGAAGAAATGAAATACCAAGAAAAACTTAACCATTATTAGTCTTCAATAGTTACATGTTTCCAGTTTTCTCCTGAGCGTATTCTGTTCAATTGCGTATGTGTAATGCCAAACTGCTTTGCAATCATTTTCAAGCGGTTATTGTCATTTTTAAGCAACTTTTTAATAATCCGAACCTTGCTTTCCGTTAGTTTATAGTTCTTTGTTCTGCGCGGGATCACACGATTTATAAAGGCAGGGTTTTCACGATTGTGATCAATCATCTCTGTCTTCGTAACCCATCTTAGATTCTCGTAATAGTTGTTCTGTTTTTCAAAATCTGTATGAATTACAAAGGTATGCTCATCACTTGCTTTGTTCACAAAATGTTCTGCAACAAGCTTATGAACATATCTGTTGATCGTCTTACCTCCGGCAGCACGGATATTTAAAGAACGGTATCCTTGGATAACTGATCCTTTAATAATTGCGCCGTCCTTAGGATTATTTTGAAAGCTTTTCAATCTTCCATAGTTCGACACTTCATAATGAGGCGCATTTTCAATTTCGGCGAATATAATTTTAGCCCATTTCTCATTCCAAAAACTCCGGCTTATCGTTGGCTCATTCATTAGTTAACATTCGATTATTGTATTGGAAACTTTTTAAATATTAATGCAATCAAGTAATACTATATATTGAAGACTTAATACTAGTAATGAACGTTTTAAAAACAAAAGATTTACTTACTTCTTTCATATTTAAAAATTGACAATGAAACTTACACTCATCATCGGCGCGTCAACTAATCCATCGAGATACTCTTTTCTGGCAGCCCAAAAATTAAAAGCGATGGGAAATTCTGTTTTACTACTTGGCCGTAGAAAGGGGGAAGTAGCGGGGCAGGAAATCCATATTCAACCTTTACCCTGGGAAAATATTGACACTGTTACTTTATATATTAATCCGGGTATTCAAACTGCTTATTACGATTATATCGTCTCCCTGAATCCAGAACGGGTTATTTTTAATCCTGGTACAGAAAACCGCGAGTTTGAAGATATTCTAGTTTCTAAAAATATCATACCAGTCAGAGCGTGTACATTGGTGATGCTTTCAACAGGACAATACTGAAAATAAATTGGCGCCCGGTAACAGAAAAAATTTTCTTTAATACCGGTTACTTTTTAGTACAAATGGATTTTTTTATCAACAGAATTTGGTTAAAAAACACAACCTATACCTGCGTCAGTGGTTCTCTACCACCTGATTAGCGCTGATGCCCACGTAAACCCACTTCCAAAAGCTGCCAGACATACAAGATCGCCATCTTTTATCCTCCCGGCTTCCCACGCCTCCGCAAGTGCGATAGGAATGGAGGCGGCAGTTGTGTTACCGAAGCGCTGGATATTGTTGACTACCTGTTCCTCAGAAAGTCCCATCTGTTGCCTAACATACTCACTGATGCGAATATTTGCCTGATGAGGCACCAGCACGTTCACATCCGAAGATTTAAATCCGTTTGCATCCAGTGCTTCGTTGATCACTTCCCCGAACCTGACGATAGCATGTTTGAAAACGGTGTTTCCATTCATATGGACATTAAATCCTCCTTCGTCAATCATTTCAGTTGTGGCAGTTCTTCCCGGCCGGCTGCTTCCAGGTTCTTTCACGAAAAGATCCTCCGCGAACCTTCCATCAGCATGTAAATGTGTTGATAAAATTCGGTGATTTTCATCTGCGGTTGCTTGTAAAACCGCCGCGCCTGCACCATCACCAAAAATCACAGCTGTATTTCTGCCGGCAGTACTTTTGTCAATCCAGGAAGATTGGATTTCCGAGCCAATGACCAGCGCAGTTTTGTACATTCCTGATTTTATAAATTGGTCGGCAATTGAAAGCGCGTAAACAAACCCCGAACATTGCTGACGGATATCGATGACGGGTATACCATTCATGCCTAATTCTCTCTGCATCAAAAAGGCAGAGCCGGGGAAAAAATAATCCGGTGTGATGGTTGCGTAGACAATAACGTCAACCTGGCTCGCATCGATTCCTGCTCTTTCGAGTGCCTGCTTTGAGGCGGCCGCAGCCATACTGTAATTGGTATCTTTTCCGTATTCAAAATACCGACGCTCTTTTATGCCCGTCCTTTCCTGAATCCATTCATCGGACGTTTCCATCCATTTGGTCAGGTCTTCATTTGTAACAATGTTGTCAGGAACATAATAGCCAAGGCCGGTAATACGGGAAAATGTCATGCGGGATTTAATTTGTGTACTTAAAGCAATTCACTAAAATCAGACCATGGAAGTCAGTATTCCGATAGTTACACTTTACCTATCAGTGATTTAAATACGGATTTGTCCGGTCCAGCGCAAATTTGCAACAAAAAGTCTTTGTTACCAATTCAAGCGCTTTTTTTAGTAAGATTGGCTGTAACAGATAAAAGGATGTAGAATACTAAAATTAGCGGAACGGCAAGAATTTTTAAAAAGGCGAGAAGTAAAACGGTTAGTACAAGAAATGAATAGCGGAATTCATTTCCCTGCCAGCCGAATGATTTGAATTTTAAAGCAATAAGTTTTATCTCGGCAATAAGTAGATAAGACATGACAACTGTCAGAATCAGTAGATTGTTTGTATTGACAATCAGTGTTTTCCAGTATTCGTCCTGTGTCAGAACAATGACAGGAAGAGACGCGATCAACAAAGCATTTGCAGGAGTTGGTACGCCGATGAAGGAATCGCTCTGGCGTGGGTCATTGTTGAATTTAGCCAGACGGATAGCAGAAAAAATCGCAATTAAAAAAGCCGGATATGCTTTCCATATCCCCATCAGATCAGGAATACTTTGCATTAATAACTGGTAGATAATAATAGAAGGCAAAAGTCCGAATGTGACCATATCAGCGAGTGAGTCCAGGTCTCGGCCAATCGGTGAACTTACTTTAAGGATTCGTGCGACGAAGCCATCAAAAAAATCGAAAATGAGCGCCACTCCAATCAGACCGCAGGATATTACAATGTTATTATGAAACGCCTCGACCACACCGATACATCCGCAAAGCAGATTAAGACAAGTAAGTACGTTTGGAATATGACGAAGAAACATTTTATAATTTTCAGTACAGGGTTGAGGTGCGGGTCTTTGAAAAAAATTGTATTCGAAATAACTTTTAGTAATTTATCGCAAAAGTTACTTCAAAAACGGATTATTTTTCTTTTCAAATCCAATGGTCGTTGGCTCCATATGGCCCGCATAAACAGTGTAACCATCCGCTAGCATAAAAAGTTTGGATTTGATACTATCAATTAATGTATCAAAATCACCACCCGGAAGATCTGTCCGACCAATACTTTGTCTGAAAAGCACATCACCTCCAATTACAAATTGCTGCTCGTCATTTATAAAAGCCACGTGGCCGGGAGCATGACCGGGAACGAAGATCAGCCGAAGGGAAGAATTTCCAAAGGTTACGACATCGCCTTCATCAAAGTACGAATCAATTTCTGGTTCGTCAAATCCTGAAAAGCCATAATTGGATGCATAGGTTTTGACCGCTTTCAATAAAGGTTCATCGATTTTATGCAATGAAAACGGAATATCATATTTTGCTTTAACCGCAGCTACTCCCAGAACATGATCAATATGCGCGTGGGTATTGACAATTCTGACTGGTTTAAGCGCATTGTTTTCAATGAAATCGTAAAGTTGCTGATACTCAGCTTTGTCGTAACAGCCCGGATCGATAATTATTGCTTGGTTGGTTTCATCATACAATAAATACGTATTTTCCGAGAAAGGATTGAAAACAAAAGATTTAATCTGTATCATGATTTCAAACGTAAAAAAGTGGGAGAATTCCCGGCGGTATATCTGTGCGAAGTTACGAAACAGAATGTAAACAGCGCTTAGTAGTCGCGTTTTTCACTTACAGCTGCATAAATGCGGTCAAAAAATAGCAAAATTTTTCCTTTGTATTTGGTTTCAGTTCCCACACATAGCCAGATTTCTCCTGCCGCATTTGGTTTTACTTCCACGGCGAGATTTGCATTATCTCTCACAATGCTTCGGTAAGCAACAGAATCAATTCTGTTTCCTGCATTTCCCAGAACAAGCATTTCCTTTCCGTCTCTGCCAAATGTTCCCTTCAAAATAGATGTATTGTAGTAACCAGAAGACAATACTTTTTTCGGTTCTTCCGTCGAGGCACCGGCTTTAATATGGGTAAGTCTTCCGGAACTGCCTACGGTATCAGGATAGCTCGTTGATAAATTTATTCTATATGCAACTTTGTAAGTCAATGTAGGATCCAGGCCTGTTATTTTCCGTTTGATAAACCAGAAAAGGCTGTCACCTGTATTTGTTCCTTCGACGCGCAGGCCACGTAAAGTGCTGTCGGTTCTGAAAGGTATGTCGGCAAGAGAGATATTGAAATTTACTGCGGAATCTTGTCCGGATTCATAATAAGCAAAATCTCCGGTCCAATCATCTGTACCCTCCTGAAAGGTGCTGTCAAAGAAGGTGATAGGCAGCGGATCCGCAGCGTTATTACACGCAACAAAATAAATGGCCATAATCAAACCCATAAATACGATCCACTTTTTCATGCTTATCAATCTACTTTAATCCAATTATTGTTCCCGAACTGTAACTTTTATCATATCATAATAAAGAACGGTTCTACCTTTATAACGCGTATCTTCCCCGATGCAAACCCAGATTTTTCCATCGCTGCCTGGTTTTACAGAGATGTTTTTTGAACTGCTGTTACGATTGACCAGCTGATATACCGGTCTTGCAGAATTATTGATCAAATTACCAATAATAGACATTTCAGCACCATCCTGGTTCCATAATCCTTTTTTTATAGAAAGGTTATAATATCCGTTTGATAGTCTTTTCACCGGCTCCGAAGCTGAAGCGCCAGCTTTTAAATTAATTGTCGTGCCAACAGCACCAGGAAGGTCAGGGAAATTCGTAGCGAGGTTTATATCAAAAGATACGTCGTAAGTTTTTTCCGGATTAAGTCCGGCAATTTCTTTTTTGAGAAAGAGAAAAATGCTGTCGCCAACATTTGTTCCTTCTAATCTAAGACTCCATTTTAGTGAATCAATATCACTTGGCAGAGAATCGCGCTCCATGGCAAACGCCACTTCTGTCGTATCGGCCCGGTTGTAAAGGGCATAATCGCCGGTCCATCCCTCCACGCCCGACTGAAATTCCGAGGTCATGGTCCTGATTGGATCCACATTATTCCTTTCCTCACTGTTGCAGGCTGACAGGCTTAACAAAATTACTAGTTTTGCCCACGTCAAATATTTCTTCATCAAATTAATTTTCTTTGCGTAGACAAAACTAGTCGAATTATGGAGACGACGGACTAATTTATTACCTTTTCGGCAATCGTCGTTTTGATTTTGTCGTAGTATAATCTTGTTAAACCTTCATATCCCGAATCCGTTCCAACGCACAGCCAGATTTCTCCGTTGGCATTTGCTTTCACCTCAAAAGGTTTTGCCGCGTTGTCACGCATAACAATCTTATAATTCTCCTCATCCAGGCCGTTCGAAATGTTGCCAAGAATCAAAAAATCTTTTCCTTCCTCCGACTGTGCTCCTTTATCAAGATTAAAATGGTAAAAACCGTCTTCAAGTTTTTTCGCAGGTTCGATCGTCGACGCGCCTGCTTTCAAATAGACCGCGCCGCCTGGGGAACCACCGGCACCAATGCCGCTGGCAGGATAATTTGTTCCCAATTCAATATTGAATACAACCGTATAAGTCTGGTTGGCTTTCAAACCGTTTACTTTTCTTTTTAGAAACATAAACATATCGTCGCTCCTGTTGTGGCTTTGCAGCATAAATGCCGAACGCTTTTTGTCCAGGGGTTCCGGAAGCGGTGTTCTGCCTGACCTGAATTCAATGATCGATGTATCAGTTGCTGTGCTGTATTCTGTCAGATCAGCTTCCCAGTTATTTGTGTTTTGTTCAAAGTCAGACTCAATAATAATTCCTGAACGGATTATTTCCCCATTGTCATCACAGGCAGACATACTCACTGCCAAAGCCAAACCACCCAAAACAAACCATTTTTTCATAGCTTTAAATTGCATTTTGATAAATAAACTTAATTAACTGTCGCTAATCAGGATTCAAAATGCGGGCTATTGGTTGGAAAAATGACCGAAGATTTTTCTCTTCTCACGCTTTAACGCTGAGGCTAAGCGGGTTTGTATAAAAATTAACCGATCAAAAATATTGTTGGCTGCTTATGAAGATCCGGCTTGTTTTTTCTCCAGTATTTTATCGGGTGTGTTTCGATAAATTGTTCGTCCGACGTGATATTTGAAGCGATGCAAAGCAAGGTATCAATTTGGCAGGAATCCAGCAGTGCGTCCAGAAATGAATTATTACGGAACGGCGTTTCCATGAAAATCTGCGTCTGATTTTTTTCAAGGACATCATGTTCAAGCTGTTTGACCGCTTTTTTTCTTTCCGTTTTGTCAATCGGCAGATACCCGTGAAAAACAAAAGATTGTCCGCTCATACCCGACGCCATGAGTGCAAGTAATATGGATGATGGCCCGACAAGCGGCACAACCCTGATGCCAACCTGGTGCGCAAAGTCGACAGCGACAGAGCCAGGATCGGCCACACCTGGACAACCTGCTTCTGAAATAATTCCTGCGTTTTGGGTGAGACTCTTGATCTGGTCTCTCGTTTCCCCTCTTGGTGTATCTTTTGTCAATTCGAAAAATGTGATATTATCAATCACTTTTCCAAGTTTCAGGCTGCTGATAAAACGGCGGGCTGTCCGTATATCTTCAACAAAAAACACGTCGACGTTGGCAATCACATCTTTTATTTGGGGGCTTAATACATTATCGCTCGTTCCTTCTGCCAGAACGGTCGGGATTAAATATAAGGTTATTTCTGACTGACTCATTTTATGCTTTTTTGATTCTATCCGAATTCATTGTCCGGAATCTGAATCTGTAAATAAAATGCAAAGCTATGAAACGCCGCTTTACTTTGCGCTATTTCAAATTTTTCAATCGTGTTATCCAGGTAAATTCGCGTTTTTGAGTTGGTTTTTTGATTGAGTTCCAACCAATCAAGCCAAAAGTGCATCTTTAAGAAAAAAGTAACCTATGAAACGATTATTTTACATTCCTCTGTTTTTGATCATTGGCTTTGCGTGTGCCGACAATAAAGAGGCGATGGAGCCAGATTCTTTGGCATCAAATTCCGATAGTAAATGGCTTCTGACGGAAACTGAACAAACCGTTAATGGAAAAAAAGTCTGGACGCCAGTTAATACTTTACAACCCGAATATCTTATTTTTAGGTACGACGGCGTGATATTGAACGGTGATGGGAAAGCCAGCTGCTGTTCTCCGAAAAGTTTATTGATCAATAATAGGTCTTATGAGATCCAACCTCAGTCGGCCGTTGCTTATGTCAATGATTGCGCAACAGTCATTTGTGCGCCGTGCCCGGTTTGGGATATCGAAATGAATGGTGACGAAATGATCATTGCGCAATGCCAGAATCCACGGAACAAATACAGGAGGGAATAGATTGGAATAAAAAGCCGAAACTTTTGAAATGCTTTTGAAAAATACCCGGGCACTGCAGATTCAAAAGTCCCCGGGTATTTTAAGTATATTGGAAAAGCTCTGACTATGAAACGCAGTTTTCCGAAAGATTAGTTATTCAGGAAATTCAACAAATGTTCAACAAATATCTTGGGCTGTTCTGCCTGGACCCAGTGCCCTGCGTTTTCGATTGTTTCCAGTTGCGCGTTCGGGAAAATCTTCAATATATCTTCCCAATCTTCATCCAGAATATAATTTGATTTTGCCCCACGAATAAATAGTGCAGGCGTTTCCACTGGAGTTGAACTTATAATTTCTGCACCTACATTTGCCATATCGGTCGTCAAGACGGGCAGATTAAACCGCCAGTCGAAACCGCCTTCATCTTTTCTATAAAGATTTTTCAGTAGAAATTGTCTTACTGCCAGAATCGGTTCATAAGTACTTAAAAAATCATCAGCCTGCTGGCGGGTTTCAATTTCTTCGACCGGTATTGCATTTAAGCCTTCAAGTATTTTGGTATGGTGGATCGGATATTGCTTTGGTGCAATATCAACGACAACCAGCTTTTCGAAAGTTTCCGGATTGTTTACAGCATATTCCATGACCGTTTTGCCGCCCATGGAATGACCCATCAAAATCGGGTTATCAAGTTTTTGCTGACTAATAAATTCTTTTAAATCTGTGGCAAGGGTAGGGAAGTCAAGCGAACCTTCTTGTGGAGAACGCCCATGGTGTCGTTGATCAACCAGATAGACAATAAATCCCTGCTCCGAAATCGTCTTGCCGATGGTAAGCCAATTATCTAAAAAACCGAAAACACCATGAAGTATGATAAGTGTTTTTCCTGTATCACCTATTTTTTTGTAATTAAGCTCCATATTCTTTGCAAAAATTAAAAAAGTCTAGTTTTCAATAATAATGCCGAAGATAATAAATTCGTCCGCAAATGGCTTAGTAACCAAATGTGACATTTCAGCTGAAATGTGATTTGAATCGCAAAGATCGTCATGATTTTTATTAGAGAAAAAAAAGAAAGCTATAAAATGTTAACAAAAACTTAACATTGGAAATGTTTCATTTTTTAGTTGTTAACGTGCATGTTTTCAATGAATCAGGTAGTTGCGATTACAAGTATAGCATTTTAGTAGGATTAGGAATATTGTTTTACAATTATAAATACCATTATTTTGCACGCATTATCAGCTATCACTTTTTAGTGAACCTACTAATAATTCTCATCAAATCCCCAAATTCCATGAACAGGAAAAGTTTACTTTTCCGAGCAGCAAGTCTTTTGCTGTTCGTATTTTCATTGTCTTTCCTAAACGGAAAAGTACAAGCGCAGGTTACTTCATCAACGATCAGTGGATTCATTACTGACACAAAAGGTGAAACATTACCGGGTGCTACAATTAAAGCACTTCACGAACCAACGGGAACAGTTTACTCGACAATTTCTTCTGAAAAAGGTCAGTATACTTTACCAAACTTACGCGTTGGTGGACCTTACAAAATTACTGTAAGTTTCATCGGACTGATCACCAAAGAGCTTAGCGACGTAACGACTACTTTGGGAACTCCTGTTACAGTTAATGTTGCATTGGAAGATGGTACCCAAAACCTGAGTGAAGTCATCGTTTCTGGTGGTAAAGGAAATCTTATCAGTACTTCGCGTAATGGTACTTCCACTTTCATCTCATCGCGTTTGATGCAGAGTGTACCAACAATCAGCAGAAGTGTTAATGACTTTGCTCGTCTGACACCACAGGCGAATACGGCTGGAAGCGGTGTTTCATTCGGTGGACAAAATAACCGTTACAACCAGTTTACAATTGATGGTGCGAATGCAACGGATGGTTTCGGTCTTGGTGCAACCGGTACTAACGGTGGCCAGGCAAATGTTAACCCGATCTCTATCGAGACAATTCAGGAAATGCAGATTGTGTTGTCTCCTTATGACGTAACACAAGGTGGATTCACTGGTGGTGGTATTAATGCAGTTACGAAAAGCGGTGCAAACCAGTTTCACGGATCAGTTTACGGACAGTTCCAGAATGAAGGTTTTATCGGAAAAAGCCCTGGATATAATGAATCAGTTACAAGAAACAAGTATCCTGATTTCAGTAACAAAACTTTTGGTGCAAGTATCAGTGGCCCGATCATCAAGAATAAATTGTTTTTTTATGCCAATGCAGAAAGATTTGTAAAATCGACACCACTTGCTTTTGATCCAACAGTTGCTGGTTCAGGTTCAAATGCAAATGCAGATACTTTGGCAGCACTTAGAAGTTTCATTACAGAAACTTACGGTTACGATCCGGGTGGATACGGTGCAATCAACAACGAAAATAAATCGACTTCTTTGTTTGCCCGTCTGGACTGGAACATCAACGAAAAAAATACATTGACTTTGCGTCACAATTATGTTGACGGTAGCAATGACATCAGAAGCAGAAGTATTAATTCTGTTGTTTTTGAAAATGGCGGCTACAAGTTTTTAACGAAATCGAACTCAACGGTTTTAGAGTTGAACAGTAGTTTTTCCGCGAATGCATCCAATGTACTTCGTTTCACTTACAATACTGTTCGTGACAGCAGAGCAAGTAATGCCTTCCCGGGTTTGACAATCAATAACTATGACGTTGATAAGAAAGTAACGATTCAGTATAACATCGGATCAGATTTCTCTTCTCAGGTTAATGGTTTGAACCAGGATATTTTCACAGTGACGGATAACTTTACTTTGTATAAAGGAAAGCATACGCTCACTTTTGGAACAAACAATGAATTTTTCAGTAGTGAAAACTTGTTCCTTCAAGGCTTTTACGGAAGTTATGCATACGGAGCGGCAAACAATACGAACTCGAATAATATTGCCAATTTCAGAGCAAACAGAGGTTTAACTTCTTATCAGGTTGGATTCTCTAACAGCACAGATCCGAACGATAAAGCTCCTGCTGATTTGAGTGCAGCGCAATTCAGTGTGTATGGACAAGATGTCTGGTCTGTAAAGTCAAACTTTAAACTTACTTATGGTTTGAGAATTGATTTGCCGGTTTTCTTCAAGAAACCTGCTGAAAATGCAGCATTTAACGAAGACCAGACTTTTGCAGCATTCGACGTGAAAACGCAGCAAATGCCAAAAGCAACTCCTTTGTTCTCTCCTCGCGTAGGATTTAACTGGGACGTAAAAGGTGATGCACAGACACAGCTTCGCGGAGGTGCAGGTTTGTTCACAGGTCGTATTCCATTCGTATGGATTTCCAACCAGATGTCAAATACAGGTATTGCAGCTACTAATTATACGGCACCACAAGCTTCGTTAGGTACAATTTCTTTCAATTATGATCCGAATGATGCCCACTTAGGTGCTTTCATTCCAAGTTCTACAACAAGACCGGCTAACGTAATCAATGTTATTGATAAGAATTTCAAATTCCCTCAGGTTTTCCGTGCAAACTTAGCGGTCGATCAGAAACTGGGTGTTTGGGGATTGATTGGTAGCTTGGAAGGAGTTTTCACGAAAACCGTTAACAACGCTAATTACCAAAATATCAACATCAGTGAAAACGGTGAAGGAACAGTAACATTAGGACCAACAACCCGTCCGTTGTGGACAAAAAGAACAAGTTCTGGTTTTTCTGATGTTTTGCTTCTTACGAATACAAACAAAGGATATAGCTACAACCTGACAGCTCAGGTTCAGAAGCCACTTAGCAAAGGATGGTCTGGATTTGTGGCTTATACTTATGGCCGCTCGAAATCACTTACAGATTTGACAAGTTCGGTTGCACTTTCTAACTGGCGTTTCGCTTACACAACAAATGGTTTGAACCGTCTGGATGTTGCGAACTCGAATTTTGACATGGGTTCCCGTATCGTTGGAACAATCAGCAAAGAATTCAGATATTCAAAAAACCTGGCTACGAATTTCACATTGATCTACACAGGTCAGTCTGGTCAGAGAATGTCTTATTTGTATAGCAGAACCATTACCGGTGACGACATCGCAGGATCTGCGTCAGGAGCTGGAAACACATTGGTATATCTTCCTGCGACAGCAGCAGAAGCAAATTTTGTTGATATCAGAAGCGGGGCTACCGCTTCACAGCAGTGGGCAGATTTCCAGGCTTTTGCAAATGCAAACAAATACATTGGCGATAATTTGGGTAAAAATTCGAAACGTAACGAAGACAGACTTCCATTCGAACATCACTTTGATTTGAGAATTTCTCAGGATTTCATTCTAAACAAAAACAAATTGCAGATTTTCTTCGATGTGCTTAACATCGGAAATATGCTTAACAAGGACTGGGGTAGAAATTACACCGCCAGCAACCAGAGTGTAAACTTGTTTACTGTTGTTAACTCAGGCGCTCAGACACAGGATGGCAAAGCTTATACAGCGACAACAGCCGCTCCGGGTATGCAGTTTAACATTAACAACATGAATGATATCAATGGAACAAGAAGACCTTACTTCGTAAGCGATTTCACTTCCCGTTGGCAGTCACAACTTGGCGTGCGTTATTCATTCTAAGTTTCCAGATTTATTAGAAAATCACAAGAAAAGCCCGTTTCGAAAGACGCGGGCTTTTCTTGTGAAAAGGTATCGTTATTTTTTTAAATCAATTTCCAATCAAAATTAACACTGATTAAATAAATTTGGCCGTTTATATAATTATTAAAATTTAATTCTTAATTATTTAAATAAATTGATATGTTATATACGTAAGTATACAATTTAAGTAGGGAATTGTACATTGTTTTGTAATTAAAAAAACCATTATTTTGCGAAAACATTCATTCAAAAAAACTGAATGATGCATCTAACTCCATTACAAAAATCCCCGAAAATTTATGAATTTGAAAAGTCTACTTTTCAGAGCAGCGTGTTGTACGCTGTTCGCGATTTTATTGTCCTTAGTGAGCGGGCAGGTACAAGCTCAGGTAACGTCTTCTGCGATTAGCGGACAGATCACAGACAGCAAAGGGGAAATGCTTCCCGGCGCAACGGTTGTAGCCATTCACGTTCCATCAGGATCTCGATATGGTTCTATTACAAATGAAAAAGGTTTTTACACAATTCCATCTGTGCGAGTTGGTGGTCCTTACACTGTTGCGGTTTCTTTCATTGGTTTCAGCGATCAGACAAAAGAAAATATCTATGCAAACCTTGGAACAGTAGCCAACGCTGACTTCGTTTTGAACGACGGGGGGACGCAGCTGGAAGAAGTGGTGGTTTCAGGTTCTGGCAGCGACATTTTCAGCTCAGACAGGACTGGTGCCGCGACAACCTTTAACAAAGGGTTGATTACCAGCTTGCCAACGCTTGGCCGTACTTTGAATGACATCACAAAGTATAACGCTTACAGTAATGGTAGGTCTTTTGGAGGTCAGGACAGTCGTTACAACAACTTCACGATCGACGGATCTGTTTTTAATAATGGTTTTGGTTTGGGAAGCGAAGCTGCGGCAGGTGGCCGTACAGGCTCATCAGCAATTTCATTGGATGCGATTGAAGAGGTTCAGATCAATATTGCACCTTTCGATGTGCGCCAGTCAGGTTTCGCAGGTGCCGGTATCAATGCTGTTACGCGTTCTGGTACTAATGAATTGTCTGGTTCGGTATTTCACTTTTTCAAAAATAAAAGTCTGGCCGGCGATAAAGCAGACGGAAATAATCTTACGATTAACGAATTCAATGAAAGAACAACTGGATTCCGTCTTGGCGGTCCGCTGGTGAAAAATAAACTTTTCTTCTTCGTTAACGGAGAATTTGTAAAGCGTTCAAGCCCTGCGCTTGATTATCAATTAAACCGTGGACAGTCTGGCGGGAATAACGTTTCTCGTACGACAGCCGCAGATCTCGAAGATCTTGGATCTTTTATGCAGGAAAAATTTGGATACGATATAGGAGCTCTGGACGGTTTCAATAACGAAAACAAAAGCAATAAATTTCTTGGACGTATTGACTGGAACATCAATGATAGCCATAAGCTGACGGTTCGTTATTCTCATCACGACTCCGATTCGGACGTATTGATCAGCCAAAGCAATAGTAGTAATACCGCAGGATTTGGTAACCGTACGAACTCACTTCTGGCAATTTCTCCACAGAATACAGGTTATATTATTCAGGATAACACACGTTCCGCAGTTGTTGAATTAAACTCTAATTTTGGTGGTAAGTTTTCTAACGTTTTGATTGGAACATATAACAAGCAGATCGAAGACAGAAAATACAAGGCAGCTATCTTCCCGACAATTGAAATTCAGAAAGATGGATCAACATACACTTCGATTGGCTCAGATCCTTTTACGCCGAACAACCGTCTTGATTACGCAACATTAAATATTACGGATAACCTTACTTATTACGCCGGAAGACATACTTTGACGTTGGGCGCTTCATACGAACATTTCAAATCGAACAACTTGTTCTTCCCAACTTCAAACGGGGTTTATGTTTATAAATCGATCGAAGATTTTAAAACCGCAGCGCAGGCTTTTATTGATAATCCAAATGCTGCAACTTCACCAGTTGAAGCTGTTCGTTTCAACTATCGTTATTCATTACTTCCAGGTGGTGCCGCGCCTTGGCAAGTATTTAAAACACAAACAGCAAGTCTTTATGTTCAGGATGAATACCAGGCTACGAAAAATCTGAAAATTACTGCGGGCGTTCGTGCTGACTATATTACAATCCCCAACACTTCTAAGCAATATTATAACGCAGACGTTGCCGCTCTAACTTTTAAAGATAACAACGGTGCAGATTATAAGGTAAATACAGGAAATGTACCAAAGGGCCGTGTTTATTTCTCGCCAAGAATCGGATTTAACTGGGACGTAACTGGCGACAAAATGACGCAGGTTCGTGGTGGAACAGGACTTTTCTTGTCAAGAATTCCTTACGTTTTGATTTCAAATCAGTTGGGTAACAACGGTGTGAATTCTGCGACGATAGTTGGAAATAATACAACGGCTTTCCCATTCACAACAGACCCAACCCGTTTTATTCCTGCGACGACAGCATCCCTTTCCGGTTATCAGGTAAATGCTTCTGATGAAGATTTGAAATTCCCTCAGGTTTGGAAGAGTAATATCGGAATTGACCGTCAGATTGGCTGGGGTATTGTAGCGACTGTTGAAGGTATCCTGAACAAAAATTATAATGCACTTCGCTATATTGATGTAAACCTTAAAGACGCAACAGCAGATTTTACTGGCCCTGACACGCGTGATCGTTTTCCTGCTTCGGGTGTAACCGGAACAGCTGCAATTAATTCTGCGCGTTTAATTAATACGAAAGTTTCCAATGTCTATGTTTTAACCAACACAGATAAGGGATATTCTTATTCGTTGACTGGTAAACTTGAAAAACCTGCAATCAATGGTCTTGGTGGAATGTTAGGTTATACCTACGGAAAGGCGAGAGATATTGCTTCTGTTTCGAGTACAGTTGAAGGTAACGTTCCTGGTATCAATGGCTTAAATCATTTGGGTATGTCATATTCAGGAAATGATTTGCGTCATCGGTTTGTAGGTTATGTTACTTATCGTAAAGAATACGGCGGAACATTTGGCGGAGCGACAATGATTACGCTTGGCGGAGTTTCGGCGAGCGGCTCTAAATTGTCTTATATCAGTTCAACAGATTTTAACGGTGACGGTCAAAATAATGACCTTTTACGCGTTCCGAATAGTGCAGCCGAGTTGACTTTTGCTACGTTGACAACCACTGTGAATGGAAAAACTTATACTTTCTCTCCTGAGGAACAAACAGCTGCTTTCCAGAATTATATTGACAACAACCCTTATCTGTCAAAAAGAAAAGGTCAGTATACTGAACGTAACGGCGGAGCTTATCCTTGGTTAACTCGTTTCGATCTAACAATTGAGCAGGATTTCTATGTAAAAGTTGGCTCAAAAGGTAAAAAGAATATCATCCGTTTGCGAGCTGACGTTTTTAATATCGGTAACATGATCAATAACAAATGGGGTGTTTCAAACGTAGCAACGGCATCAAACGGTACTTTGGTTAGCCCATTGAACTTTGCCAGCGTATCAGCTGCTGGGCTTCCATCATACAGAATGGGGACACAAAATATCGACGGTGTACCTGTTTTGGTTAGAGATTCCTTCGTGAAGTCTCAAACAATCAATGACGTTTGGCAAGCGCAAATCGGTATCCGTTATATCTTTAACTAAACCAGATTTCAAGTTTAGAAAATAAAAAATCGCCGTGTCGGATTGTCGACACGGCGATTTTTTATTGGTTTCAAATTTATTTTTGAAACAAAGAATGCACAAATATGGGTTGATCAGTGCAGATAATGTCAGCGCCGCTTTCCCAGATCTTATTGTACATGGGCGCGGAAATTTCAGTATTTAAAGTATCAATATTTCCGTTAGTGCCCAGCGAAGTAACTATTTTCATAGAATGCACTTTCAAATAAAATTCCTCAGGTTGCAGTTCCCTGGGCGTCAGTGCAACAAGATTTTCTAACGGAAGCCCTGATTTCTCAACATTCGTAATATGCTCCCAGCTATTAAAACCAACGGCGAGCATCAGATTTGGTTCCAGTTCATGCACCTTTTTAGCTTCCTCCAGGGAATAACAGATCACCACTGATTTGTGTACCGCGTTGTTATCTTTCAACATTTTAATCGTTTTCACGATATCCGTTTCCGGCTTTTTGTCGACGATCAGAACCAGGTTTTTGTCTTTGCTCCAATCCAGCACTTCTTTGAAAGAGGGGATTTTATTTTTTGTCAAAAGTCCTTTTTCATCTTTTAAACGCAGGTTTTTAACATCTTTCCACTGCTGCTGATTTAATAATCCTGTTCCGTTTGTGCGTATGTTCAATTCATTGTCATGCGACAGAACAAGCTGGCTGTCGGCAGTCATTCTGATATCAAATTCCATCAATACACAAGGCACATTCTGGTATGTATTTTCAAAGGTCGCAATACAATTTCCCGGATATCCGTCTTCAATTCCGCCCTGATGTGCCATGATCATCGGAACAAACCGGTTGGACGGCTTCAGATGCGCTTTTAAACTTCCTGTCTTGCTAAAATTGCAGTTATAAGTAACTGACGAAAATTGGCGGGACGGAACACAGGATGTTATCAATATAAACAATAAAATAGGGTAAGGGTTTTTCAAACGTTGTGCTAACATTAGCTAAATTTTTTAATCAGGTTTTCGATCACTCTTTTACTTCTGCCATTTTATTCTGCGTCTCGACCGCCACCCGGTAACCTTCAATAATTAACCTTGAAATATCTTCTGAATTAAAATGCTGCATATCCAGAACAAGCGGCGAAGTTGGACGGATGACTGTCAGTTTCATAGGAACGCCCCTTAAAATGGAACGGTCAACATAAGATTCTGCCCAGATTATATTGCTGTTGGCATATTCGTTAACTGTTATGTCCCGAACCCGTTCCACAAGTGTTATCAGGTTTTGTGGGTTCATATCTTCCGGTTGGTACAAGTGCGGGGAGTGACAGGCAATGATCACAATTTCCGTTGCTCCGTCAGCAATCGCCTGTCGGATAGGCGCCACCTCGCGTAATCCGCCGTCCAGATACATCTTATTCCCAATTGCGATAGCTGGCATCAGCATCGGAATGGAGGAGCTTGCACGAACAAAATCAAGAAAATGCGGTTCTTGCGGCGTAACATATTTTATCTCGCCGCTCTGAACATTTACCGCTCCAACTTTAATTTTTACCGGCGTATGTTTCAAATATTTATCCTTCACATTTTTGCGTATCAGCAGATGTAAAGGTGCTGGATCAACCAATCCGTCGAACCTGCTCATTAACGTGTTCATACCTAACATAACGCGCGACCGAAGCGTAGAAATATCCTGAGGCTGCGTAATATTCTTGACCCAGAATTCCAGCAATTTTCTTCCTGCAAATGGCCAGGATATTTTTCCTTCTTCACTGTTTTGACGGCCGGTTTCATTGGCCAGAAAGGTAGCGTTGAGCGCTCCGACAGAAATTCCATAAACCATATCAGGTTCAAATCCATTTTCGAGTACTGACTGGATCGCTCCAACCTGAAACGCGCCTTTCATGGATCCGCCTCCAAGCACGAGTGCTTTCATAAATATTTGCTTTCGGCTGTCAGCTTTCGGCTTTCAGCTAGTGGTGATAAGATGCTTTTAAGTTTATTTACTTACAAATTCCTTACTTTTTAACCGGCCGTCTACATAACGGTTTTTCAACGAGGTTCTACTCAATCCTATAATCCGGTAATATCATAATTTTCAATTTTAAACATTTTCATTCTAAAATAGGTATAAAGAGAAGATTTTATTCCAAATTTGAAGATTAAAGTGCAGGAGTTGATAAATCGATTTTTTGTTGAACTAAACTGTTGCATATCGCCTTTTTATATCTGGAAGTAACGTAAGACTTCCTATAATTAATATGACCCTTTCAATAAAGGATATTCAAGCTCCTATTGCAGATGAAATGAAGGCTTTCGAGCACAAGTTTCGACAGTTTATGAAAAGTGATGTAATGCTGCTCGACCAGATTATGAATTACATCGTACGTCGTAAAGGAAAACAACTCAGGCCCATGTTTGTTTTTTTATCTGCCGGCGTTTGCGGTCCCATCACAGAATCCACTTACCGGGGAGCCTCTTTTATCGAACTTTTACATACTGCTACGCTTGTCCATGACGATGTTGTGGACGATTCTAACTACCGCCGCGGATTTTTCTCTGTTAACGCATTATGGAAAAATAAAATTGCCGTCCTCGTGGGTGATTATTTGCTGTCACGCGGACTTCTGCTTTCGGTTGAACATAATGAATTTGAGCTGCTGAAAATCGTTTCAACAGCTATGCGCGAGATTAGTGAAGGTGAATTATTACAAATCGAAAAAGCGCGCAGGCTGGATATCAACGAAGAGGTTTATTATGAAATTATCAGGCAGAAAACAGCTTCGTTAATCGCGTCCTGTTGCGCAGTCGGTGCTTGTTCGGTTGGATCCAACGCAGAGACGATCAAAAAAATGCACGCTTTTGGTGAGAAAGTTGGTATCGCTTTTCAAATCAAAGACGACCTTTTTGATTACGGCGAAGATGAAATTGGGAAACCTCTGGGCATTGATATTAAGGAAAAGAAAATGACACTTCCTTTGATCTACGCACTTAACAAAGCGTCGTGGCTCGAAAAACGCAAAATGATCAATATTATCCGCAACGAAAGTCATAAGCCAAACAAGGTGCTTGAAGTCATTGCTTTCGTAAAAGACTCGGGTGGTTTGAAATATGCGCAGCAAGTGATGGAGCGTTATGTGGAAGAGGCACGAACCCTGTTGCATGATTTTGCAGAGTCATCTCACCGGACAGCATTGGAACATCTGGTTCAGTATACCATTGAACGCAGTAAATAGTCTGTCTAACGCAGCAGACGAAACCCGCTAGGTTAATGATTTTCCGTCAAATATTTCCGGCACCGTCCGGCCAAAAAGCGCGCGCCATTCCGGTCGTGTATAAGAAAATTATATAAATTATTTTTCTTGACTAAGCTTTTAGTTATCTTTGATTCGTATATAAATCATAGCCGTCATGAAAATAATACTAATGATTATCCTTGGACTTCTGGTGAATGAAGTATTGGCACAGCCTAAAATTCTAACCAGGGAAGAAGCGACAAAAGAAAACTTCAAAGCGGACGATCTTCCGGTATCCTATTCGGAGGAATCTATCACCGGATCGATGCAGGATGTAATGAAATTGTTTGATGCAGCATTGGCAAAGGTTTTGCCTGAAAATCTCAATCCCGGAGTCGGTGTCGAAATGCAAGTTTTTGTTAATGCCAGTGGAAAAATTGATTATTTAATTTTTAACGTTGAGCACTCCCCAAAATACGATAATGACTCACTGAATCAAGTAATAAAAAAGGCATTTACAGCTTCTGCGGTGACTTGGGAAATGACAGTAAAGCCTTCAAAACCTGTTCGATTTATGGGATTCAGATATTTTGGAAAATTCATTGTAAAAAGAGAAGTAAGAAAAACAGACAGCTCTGTCGTAACGATTGAAGATGCTCTGGTATTCGTGGATACTCTTAAAATTAAACGAATTTTCTTCAATCAGTTGGATTTGAACTCGTTGCCAGAAGTGATTTACAGGTTTCCGAATCTTGAAGAGTTATACCTTAGCAATAATGGATTAGAAATGGTGCAGATTGACTTCACCAAATTACCACGATTAAAACAGCTCCATATACAAAACAATGTATTGACAAATGATGGACTTGTATTGTCTAAAAACAGTACGTTGGAAGTACTTAATATTAGGGAAAATAAATTTACAAATATTCCGGACGCCGCCCGAAACTGCAAAAAACTAGCAAGCTTATGGCTGGGTGGTAATTCATTATCGGCGTTATCAAACCGAAGTTTTAAAAAATTGAAACAAATTAGGGATCTTAATTTTTATAAATCTGAATTGGCAGTTTTGCCGAAAGGAATCAAAAAGATGAAAAATCTGGAAGTGCTGGATCTGTATTATAATCAATTTGAAAAGCTTCCAAATTCGTTGACCAAGCTGAAAAATATAACACATTTGGCGATCTCCCATAACCAGATTACAACATTACCACCCAAAATGAACCGCCTGAAAAAGGTGCATACTTTTTACGCACACCACAACAGGTTGAGCGCGCTTCCTGAAAGTATTTCGAAAATGAATAAAATTAATATTCTGGATCTGGGTTTTAACTGGTTTACAAATTTCCCTGCTGAGTTAGCTTCTTTGCAAGACTTGAAGGAACTGGATATTTCATCCAATAATTTTTCTGCATTTCCGGAAAAATTACTGGAAATTAAAAAGCTGGACAAGCTTTATTTACAAGGCAATCCGTTCGTTGGGAAGGACATGGACATTAAATACGAGCATCAGCTTGGGGTTTTAAAAAAGAACAATGTTGAGGTTTTTTATTGAAAAGTACTCCCGCCTGAAAGCTGAATAATTGATGGCTCTTTTTTTATAACTTCTGAAAAAGTAGTGCATCTACCTTTTCAGAAGTTAATTTTACAGAGGATTTTCTTACAAATTCCACCAATAGGTAAGCTTAAGAACAATGGCCCTGCTTTTGACCATAAAATTTTCTGGTAAATAGTTATCTGTATAAACGATAAACAAATCCGACGCCGGTTTGTATCGCCATTGCAGACGAGAGTTCAGGTTGATATTATCTGCCTGATTGTTGTATTGAGCGAAAGTTGTAAAATATAAATTATTACGGAAGGTCACGTCAATGCGCGGGCCGACAAGCCAAAGTTGCGTGCGGTTCCAGGGAGCGTTCAAATGAATGTCGTTATAATTTCCTGCGAGCGCAATGGCCACATAAGGCTGCACACGGTAACCGAGTTCTGTCCTTAAATTAGTTCGGGTTCCGTTGTTATAATATCCGCCAAAAAGTCCGGCGAATGTATAGGTAAATTGCTTCTGCGGGCCAGATATGATTTCAAATCCACCGGATGTCCAATTGTGTTCAGTACCTGTGGCGAGCCTTTCTTTTCCTAGATTGGTTGGATCAAAAGGACGAAGCAGTCGGGTGTAGTTACTTGTCAAATAAGCAGAAATTGTCGCTCGGGTGATGAAATTCAGGTTATAGGAGAAAGTTAATTCACGGTCGCTCAGCGACATCTGTTTGTCCCAATAAATATTGCTCACGAATTTTGGGCCGTGACTAATGATTTTTGGATTTTTTATAAAAAACAAATACCCTACCGTCGGACTAATCTTGTAATAACCATTTCGGGTTGCGTTGGGAACATAACCGACTTCTGCATTGTAATTTGCTCCGACATATTCATGCTGCCACTGCCAGAAAAAATTTGCCCTGCTGAATTTTAAATCCGCCGCATGAACAAAATCATCGCTTGATCTGCCAGGCGTGAAGGATTTTAAAAACATCACTTTTCCCGTCCACAAATTATTGACGCTCGCAAGATTATACTCCGCTCCGATGTTCCGGTTATATCGGTTTGTGTACTGATTTTTTTCCAGTGAATAATTTACAGCATCCCGGTTTATAAAAATAAAACGGACATTTGAGCGGGCAAAAACTTGTCTTTGCAAAGCGAAAACGGCATAATTATTTTTTGGAATAGTATCCTGCGAACCAGTCTGAACATCTAAAACGCCGATCCGCCAATTCTTGTTTAATTTACCGCTCATCCGCGCTCCAAATTGTATCGGAACGCCCAAACCGATGCGCCGTGAGAAAAATGGCCGAATGGTAGCGTACCCGAAGTTCGCGAACAAATCAGCGTTTTCCAGAAAAAACTGTCTTCGCTCAGGAAAGAATAATTCAAAACGGTTAAGATTGGTTTGCTGCACATCGACATCAACCTGCGAAAAATCAGGATTGACAGTCAGGTCAAGATTGAGGGAAGGAGACAAGCCGATTTTGACATCACCGCCAATATTGGTTTTGTATTTATTGGATTGATCGTTCTGGAAGTCTCTTGTTAGCCGCGTCGCGGCATACGGAATAACAGAAATATTTGGTCCCGGACTTGGTGGCGGCTGATCCCAGACCAGTACCCCTGTGTAGGCCAAAGCTGCCGAAGGAAACTGTCTGGGCACAGGAGCCCAGGCTGATTTTTCCGAAATCGTTAAATCCTGGCGGCTGAAATTGATACCCCAACGAGCAATTCCCGACTTATAACGAATACTTTTAAATGGGATGGAGGCCTCCCAAACCCACTTATCCGGATCGTTTTTCACCTCGCTTACCCAACGGTTATCCCAGCTGAGGTCAACCGTTCCGCCGTCACCCATCTGGCCGTCCCATGGAGCACCAGCGGCATTTGCACCAAAAGAAAATCCGTTGGTGCGGTCGTCGAAAGTATCCATGAAAAGTAAAAAGTTGTCATTTTTTCCAAAATTAAAATCACGTTTAAGTGATTCTACAATGATGGAATTTTTGACAGTTTTATAATTCACGACCAGGATATAGATATTATTCGCGTCATAAGACATTTTGACTGTCGTCTGCGCGCGCGAATAACTGGTATCCATCGGTGTGACCATGAAAAAATTTGTGGCCGTTTCAGCAGATTCCCAGGCGGGATCGTCTGGGTCACCGTCGACATTTACAGGCGAAGGGGCGGGGTGAATGTGGTATTGGAATTCTTCATTGGGTTTTTGCGCCATGCAATTTCCAATGAGAAAAAAACATAGCAATAATTTAATTAAAGATTTAGGTAGCACTTTTTCGTTATGGGTAGGAATATGAATTGATAAAAAATTTACAAGGAATCTTGATTGGGTTCTTTAAAAATTTTAGCATCAGCGTAGAATGTTCCGAATGGAATGACAGAGGCAAAAAGGCCCAAAAAAAACTTTTTCCAGCCCCAGCTATATTCAAACACCACCTGGACCAGCAGTACGACATATAGAATAAATAGTACGCCATGGGCCATACCAACAAAACGGACGGGTTGCGGGTAACCAGCCCAATATTTTAAGGGCATTGCAATACCCAGGAGAATCAATAATGAGGTACCTTCAAGAAATGCAATAAAACGTAGTCTGCCCAAAGCAGTTTTGAGTAAATTGGCTAACATGAATAATAAAGAGTAATTTAAAATGCATCGTTCAATTGTAAAGATAACATTTAAGCGGTTTACGGGAGCAGTCGAGCAGCATAAATGCCTCAGTGTGCGAGAAAAAAGAACGGAAACGTGGATATAGCTCAAACTTTCCTATTAATAATGTGAAAAAATTTTCCTGAATTTAAAACAAAGGTGGAACTTGCAAAGTTTTTACTTAATGGCACCAGCATTTCATCAACTTAACTAATCTCATAGACAGTGAGTAAATTATTTTTTTCCTTCTTCATGGTATTAATTGTCTCACCAGCAATTGCCCAGAAATACAAAGTAGCAGGAATTATTAAAAACGAAGAAGGAAAAGGAATAGGAGGGGTGTTGGTTCAGGAGTCAGGAACAAATGCCAACGCTACCACAAATCAATACGGTATCTATGAAATGCGAGTGCATTACGGAAATGCAACACTCATCGTGACGGCGGAAGGTTTTTACAAGGTTAAAAGAGACATAAAGGGAATTGGTACGCAAAATTTTGTTCTCAACGCTATATCGAAGTCCCGGCAAAAAGGTATCGTGGGTTCGCGTAATCTGAATAGTACGGAAGCAGATTTAGTATCACCTGTTGAAATTATTGATGTAAAAAAAATCGCTGGTCTGAATGGGCAGTTCGATCTTCCGCAGCTGCTCCAGTATGTTTCCGGATCATTTAACTCAAACAGACAACTTGGTGCGGATGGCACAGATCTGATAGACGCTTCTTCAATTCATGGTATGGGGCCGGATCAGATGTTGGTTCTGGTGAATGGAAAAAGGCGCCACCAATCCTCATTGATTAATTTGTCAGGAACACGAGGACGAGGCAATACAAGTTTTGATTTCAGTACAATTCCTGTTGCCTCTATCGACCGGATCGAAATTTTACGGGATGGCGCCGTTGCTCAGTACGGTTCGGATGCGGTTTCCGGTGTCATCAATATTGTTTTAAAAGAAAATACGGATGGATTTACGGCCAATGCAAATGGTGGAATCCGTATGGCAAAATTCAACCGTGATTCGAGCAGTTGGGATGGATTAAATTATAACGGAAATATTAATTATGGGACGAAAATCGCTAAGGCAGGTTTTCTGAATGTAACGGCCGACTATAATTTTTTGGACCATACCAATCGCGCCGATACACAGGATGATTCTTTGGTAAGAAAACAGTTTGGCGATCCGAGAATTTATAACGGAAGCCTAAGTTACAACACCGTAATTCCTGTCTACAGAAAAACCGAAATATATAGTTTCGGAACGGCCAGTTATCGACAGGGCGAAACTTATGGCTGGACACGCGGCGCAAAGGACTCGACTAATTTTATCAAGTTATATCCAAATGGTTTCGATCCGCTGGTATCCAGAGTCGTCGATGACAGATCGATTACGCTTGGCGTCAGGACAGTTTGGAATCGGTTCAATGTTGATCTGAGCCACACTTACGGTTTTAATAAGTTCAGCTACAAAGTGAAAAATTCTCTAAACAAATCCTTCGGAATGGATACAACGCGATCTGTTTTTGAAGCAGGAGGTTTTCAGACATCACAAAATGTGTCCAATCTTGATATCTCAACTTTTTATGATGATATCCTGAATGGCGTTCATTTGGCTTTTGGCGCGGAATACCGGTCGGATCGTTATAAGATTAATGTTGGAAATCCGCTTTCGTGGAGAACCTACAATCCTTTAAAATTTGGCGGTGCGCAGGGTTTTAAAGGATATGGAGATACGGAAGCAATTGACCAGAAAAGATATAATGCAGCAGGATACGTAGATATCGAAGCAAAATTTGACGAAAGTTTTTCGGTAAATGCAGCCGGTCGTTTTGATTATTACAACGATCTGGGAAGTGCTGTGAGCGGAAAAGCGGGTGTGCGGTACAAGATTACGGATGCGCTTAGTGTTCGGGGTGCATACGGACTGGGTTTCAGAGCGCCTTCATTGGCTCAGCAGCATTACAGTTATGATATTCTCATACCTTCTTTGGCAAACCTTGAATGGCCACAATCTAATGTCATCACAAGGTCTGGAAGTGAGGTTAGCAAAGCGATTGCAGCGCCAGACCTGAAAATGGAAATTTCACATAATGGAAGTGCCGGGATTATTTTCGCCTCTGATAAGAATTTTTCTGTTGCCCTGGACGGATATTATGTCAGAGTTCAGAACCGGATTATTTTAACAGGAGCCGTTGATGCAAATGACAGACAGATAGGAGCAGTACTAAAAAGGCTTAATGTTGCACAAGTCCGTTTTTTTACAAATTCGTTGACAACCTCAACGGCGGGTGCTGATCTGACTTTGAAATATATTTCTGAGCTTGGAACAGGGAAATTGACTACGATACTATCAGCGAACTATAACACGATGAGTATTGATACAATAAAAACGCATGAAAGACTGGACGGAAAACAGGCAAATTATCTTGACCGACGAGAACGTTATTTTATCCTGGCCTCTGCGCCTCCGATGAAGATTAATCTGACGTTGGATTACAATGTCGGCTCGCTTACACTTATGGTCCGTGGTACCTATTTTGACAAGATTCAATTAATCAACCGGAATTTCGGGGCAAGAGACAGAAGTGGAAAGCCATTTACCGAAAACGATTTTATTGATACTTATAAATCCATGATCCAGGCGGATGCGACATTGGGTTTAAAAGTAAATGAAAAATTATCGTTGGCGGTTGGTGGAAGTAATTTGCTAAATGCATATCCCACCATGTCAAGAGCAAACCGGACAGAATCCGGCGGTGCCTGGGATTCCGTGCAGGCCGGAAATAATGGTTCGTTTTTCTTTACCAAAATTTATTACCATTTCTGAGTCATGAAGTCGTATTTTATCAGTGCCTTTTTATTGTTTTCAACGATCAGTTATGCTCAGCCTTGTTCGTTACTGACGGACACATTCCGGGAAGCTGATAAACTCCGTAGCGAAAAGGAAGAATTTCAACGGTTTCGTTTCAGTGAAAACCAGCTTGATCAGGTCCAAGTATTGCCAGGTTTGGATAAGGGTATAACGAATATCAGAATTTTGCAGAAAGTTCTTGATCAGGATTTCGATTCATATACGAAAAACTTATTCTGGCAGCTGGATGAAAAACTGGCGACGCATCGCTTGGAAGAGGTGAAAAAAGAGTGTCCGGAAACCAGTTTTAAAGTTTATGAAGACGAAATTGTTTTTTATAAATCAAAATACAGAGCTTTTGATCCTGAGAAAGACAAACTAGTTAAACCAAATTGAAAAGTACTTTTAACTAAAAAAATAACCAACCGAATGTTCCGGCTGGTTATTTTTTTAGTGTTTATTGATACTTAAACCGCAGCAGCTTTTCTGTTTGTCTTTGGTTTTAAAACACCTGCATTTTCCTTATCGCGCATTTTTATGAAGTCTTTGAAGCGACGAACCGTTGCCATAATAAACCCGATAACCAGTACAAAAGTACCCAGCCAAAGGATATTGATCAAAGGCTTTTCAGTTGCTTTCATCACAATAAAGTCGCGTTGAGTCGTGTTCACGGCAAAAGTGAATTTTCCCGTTGAAGGATCGATTTCCTGGAACTGAACACGGAAACCAAGGTCTTTATTTACTTCCGGTTTGCGGGCAACCAAACGATCACGTATCACAAAAGAAGGCGTTATAACAAATTCCTGATCCTTATCAAGCACACGGATCATGGCTTTAACAGCAGCATCGCCTTCGCCAAGTTTCATTCCCTCAACTTCTTCCGTCCGTACCACGTTTTCCAGAATTGCAACATAGTCGTTTACAAAAAAGGTATCACGCATACTGATCGTGAAATTTTCAGTCGGGCTCCAAACTGGCTCTGCCGTCGGATTTGTCACCATCGAAACGTAGGTATACAAATCTTTATCCAGTTCGCGCTGAATGTCAGGAGACGAGACCAAACCCATTCTCGGATTGATCTGTGCACGAGGGAACAGGTTGAAAACACGTCCTGACGGTTCGCGGTACTCAATTTCGTAATAGAAATTCTCAGGAAAAACTTCAATCGTGTCGCCTTTTGAATTGTACTTTTTATCATTAACAACAATATCACGAAGTGCAACGGCATGGAAATCATTCTCGATCATATCCACCCAGCTTTTTGGAATATAACCAGGAATATGACGGGGTTCCACGCGGACATCGCGCCAGGTCAACATGTAGTCACCCATTTTTTCAGGCTTATTCAGCCACAGAGTTATGTTTTCCTTGTTTTCTTTATTATCGTTATTAGTAAATTCTGCGCTACGGGAAATCATCAAACCGGAATTGTTGATCGAAACCACCCTGGTATAGGCAGAAGAAAACAGAATTCCAAGAAGCATCAAAGCTACACCGATATGCGTAACTGCGCCGCCGGATAAGCTGTAATTCCCTTTAAGAATCTGAAAGAGAATAGCTCCATTGGAAACGATCGCGAAAATTGACGTAGTCAGAAGTACAATATACTGGATTTCTTTAATTCCCTGGTAAGTAATGACCGCCGCACTGATTATTAATGCTATAAGCAACGGATTGTATAAAACCTGCAATTTGTCTTTTCCCACACGTTTCCACCAGAAATACTGACCGATACCGGTAAGCACGATGATTAGTGAGAAAAACCACAACTGGAATTTATTGTAATGTGCAATCTGATCAGCTGGAAGCGCCATATTCAATACGCCTCCAAAAGCTTCTGCAATTTTATTATAAACCGGAATAGAAGTAGTCGCCAAGATCTGGAAACCGGAAAGACAGAGTAAAGTAGCACCGATAAAAATCCAGAATTCCTGAGAATAAGTAGAAACTTCTTCTTCGTCCGAAGGCAGGTCTTTCCAGCGATATATCAATAACGCAATGGCAACAACTGTGAAAGTCAGAAGGTAAATCAGCAACTGACCGGACAATCCCAAATCAGTAAATGAGTGGACCGACGCATTTCCTAAAACCCCGCTACGCGTCATAAACGTAGAATAAAGGATCAGGATAAAAGTTGCAATAGCGAGGATAAAGGACGTTTTAAGCGCAGTTGCATTTCTTCTTGCAATGATCATGGTGTGAATCGCCGCAATCAGGATCAGCCAGGGAACGATAGAAGAGTTTTCCACCGGATCCCAGTTCCAGTAACTGCCGAAATTAAGCGTTTCATAAGCCCAGTAAGCTCCCATCAAAATACCAACGCCCAGAACCAAAGCTGAGAACAAAGCCCATGGCAACGCAGGACGAACCCATTCATGTATTTTTTTAGTCCATAAACCAGCAATCGCGAAGGAGAATGGAATCAGTGTTGTAGCAAAACCAAGGAATAAAGTCGGCGGGTGGATAACCATCCAGTAATTCTGTAAAAGCGGATTTAAACCGTTGCCGTCTTTGGCGATAAAGTTAGGATCCATCTGGTATACAGGAAGATCCGGCATTACTTCCTTCATCAAAAGGAAAGGTGTTGAGCCAATTTTCAGATCAAGACCCGGAATTACGACACCCAGGATCATGGAAGTCAAAAACGCTTGAACCAATGCAAAAATGGTCATAACAGGAGCTTCCCATGAACGGTTCGAGAAAATCAGGATCGAGCCAAGTACGACATTCCAGAAAATCCAAAGTAAAAAACTACCTTCCTGATCCTGCCAGAAACTGGAAATCGTGTAACCGGTTGGTAAAGAAAGCGAGGAGTTTTTCCACGCATAGTGATACTCGAAATAGTGATTTCCGATAATCCAGTATAGCGAAAAAACAATTCCCAGAACACATAATGCGTGAATTGAGAATACAACTCTGGCATATTTTTTCCAGGACGAAACCTCGCCTAACGGAGTTCCGATAAGTCCTGCTTTGAAATAAGCGAAAACCGCCAGCAAAGCAGATGCAAATGCAATGATTGTGAGCAGGTGGCCTGCACTTCCGATGGTAGTATGAATCATGATTTAGATGCGGTTGCCTCAGTCGTTTCCATTTTACCGTTTTCATATTTCGAAGGACACTTCATCAGGATTTTCTCTGCTGCAAAGGTGCCATTCTCCATTTTTCCAACGACCACAACCTGTTCTGATTTGTCAAAGTCCTGCGGTTTTGTACTTCTGTAAACCACCTTTTGAACCATATTTTTATTATCGATCAAAGAAAATTCAAAATAATTGGGGTCAATCTCCGGATAGTACTGCATATCGACAATCTGTCCGGAAGCATTTTTCGGCAACTTCCCAACTACGTGAATACTTTCGTTATCACCGTCTTCCGCCATTTCTTTGGCTTTCCCGAAATCAACATAAGTACTTGCATCACCTGCGGTTGAAACGATAATTCCAATAGCAACGGCGATTATAATAAGACCTAATAATTGGATCTTTTTCATATTATTTACTTGATATTTAACTCTTTTTCAATTCTACTAACCTTGGAATCCACGCGAAACATATTGATCGCTATACCTGCCAGAACGATAGCCACAACAGCCACGACAACCCAAATCTTTCCATCTGCTCTCAGTTTGTCAGCCATTTCTACCTGATCGCCAGCTTGGGCAAGCAGGATTTGCGGCAAGGACAAGAGCGTCATTAAAAGGAGAATTATTTTTTTCATGATGATATAATCTTAACGAAATTAAACTTTGATTGTTATTGGTGCGCGCTGACGGCAGTATTCGTGTTCGCAATATTTTCGCGCAGGTATCTGTTAATTCTTTTCACTCTCACTCTAAGTTCAATCAGCCAAACGCCCATAAGGGTCCAGCCAATAATCGCAGGATAAAACACTTTACGCATTTCATTATTCATGTCATACGAGCTGAATGCCGGATTTCCACCGTTTCCAGGGTGTAGCGAGTCTGTTAATCTTGGCAGAATATAGATCAATGGAATGAAAACAGCGAAAGCCAAAATGTTATAAACAGATGAGATTCTTGCCTTGCGCTGCTCGTCTTCGAATGAACTTCTAAGCAACATATAAGCCAGGTACATCAACATCCCAACCGCCGCGCCGTTCAGTTTTGGATCATTAGGCCATGGATCGCCCCAGGTATAATTCGCCCAAACCGAACCCGTAAGACAACCCAAAATGCCGAAAAACAAACCTCCCTTTGCAAATTCACTCGCTTTGTCGTCATGATCCAGCGAACCGCTTCTTAAATATTTGAAAGCGAAAATCATGGATGTGAAAAGCATTATCGTCATGGACATCCACAAGGCGACATGAAAATACGTATTCCGGATACTTTCGTTTAATATAGGCTGATGTGGAACTGGTCCCATAAATCCTACGATAACAACGTAGAATAATATGAGTATACAAAGAATCTTCCACCAATATTTCTTCATAATATATTGATTATTAGGGTACTGATTTTGGTAAAAAAGCTGGTTGAGTTATAACAATATTTAGTTAAATCTCATTCCGGTTATTGGTAAATAAATTAGCTTCTCCATAAAAAGGGGAAAAGCAGGTAACTCAATGTGATAACAATTAAATCGATGGATAACAGCGTGGTGATTTCGTCAACGCTGACACTCCAGTCCAACCCATCCATTGCATTTTTTGCCAAACGTATGGTCATTAAAAGCATTGGCAGTATGATCGGAAAGCTTAAAACGGCCATTAGCGTTGCATTATTCTCTGCTTTCGAAGCTATTCCGGCTACCAACGTAAGTACCGAAGCGAAACCAATTGCAGACAATAAAATACATATCAGATACAACCCTACATCCTGAACCGGATTTCCCATTACAAATGCATAAAAGCCAAAACCGATTCCGGCAAGCAGCAGCATGATCAGGGAATTGTAAATAATTTTTGAAACAATGATGGCCTGCGGACTGCATAGATTGTAATAGTAAATCAAGCGCCCATAACGTTCCTGCGAAAAACTTTTTGCAATTGCATTCACGGCCGTAAACAAAATAATGATCCAGAAAAGTGTATTCCAAACAATAGGAGTGAGTTGGCCCCGGCGAAGATTAAAACTGAGGTAACATACGAATACTGTGGATACTACATAGAGTAACATACCACTCAACGCATATTTTTGTCGCCATTCCAGCGTCACTTCTTTCCAAATGAGGGTTTTTATCTCGCTCAATACTTTTTGCTATCGGCAGTCAGCTGTCGGCTTCCGGCGCGGTGATTATTTTTGTTACTCTTGCTTTCAGACATTGGCCTTTCGCGTTGCAAAAGTACGACACAAAACCCGAGCGTAATAATATAAACGGGATGTTTTTGCATGATTTATAGCAGGGTTTTGTTAAATGATCACGTAACTGTTTGAAATCCGGGCAGAGAATGCTTAATTTGCACTTACGTATATTTAATCTAAATAAGCTAATATGTCAGTTCGTACAGTTTCTCAGCTCCAAAAAGGGGAGAAGGCAGTCATCAGATCATTTTCCGATCGCCTGATGTCTTTGAAATTATTGGAAATGGGATGTGTGCCAGGTTGTGAGGTACGTCTGGATGCGGTTGCCCCTCTGGGCGACCCGATTTGTATAAATGTAGGTGGTTGTTATTCTTTATCTTTACGCTTAAACGAAGCTTCAACAATAGAAATTGAATAGCTCGTTTCTCGTTCTTTTTTGCTATTACCATTGAAACAAGAAAATATAAAAATTGCCCTCGTAGGAAACCCTAATGCCGGAAAATCAACATTATTTAATGCTTTAACAGGCTTACGACAAAAAACAGGGAATTTTCCGGGAGTTACGGTAGAGAAAAAATCAGGTACTTTCAGATTAGTTGGTGGGAGTGGACAACCGGACAGAGATGTAACTGTTGTGGATTTACCCGGGACATACAGCGTATATCCAAAGTCTGCGGATGAAGGCGTTGTGATGGATATTTTGGCAAACCCAAAACATCCGGACTATCCTGATGCTGTGATTGTGGTTGTAGATGCTTCGAATCTTCAAAGAAATCTTCTTCTTTTTACGGAAATAAATGATCTCGGTTTACCGACTATTCTGGCATTGAATATGCTGGATGTTGCGGCAAGTATGAAATTGACGGTCAACGCGGTTCAGCTGGCAATGCAGTTAAATGTGCCGGTGGTGAAAATAAATGCGCGCACAGGTGAGGGCGTTCCAATCTTGCAGCAGGCTGTCAGTACGCTGGTGGATAAAAAAGAAAAACCTTCAGTTAAGTATTTTTATGTTCCGAAGGGAAATGAGCCTGCATTGATTGAAGAGGTGAAATCGTTGCATCAGCTTGATAATGATTACGTTGCATTACAATATGTTTGTCAGCATGATAATTTTTCCTTTCTCGCACAGCCGGTAAGAGCAAAACTTGACGGCCTGATTGAGAAATATGAGTTTGATGAAACTGGTTTTCTTGCTGAGGAAACCATCGCGCGTTATAAAACGATCAAACCTATCGTTGATAAGGCGGTAAAGTCCGAAGGGATTTCTGAGCAGCCACTTTGGACGCGCAAACTCGACAAAATTTTACTACATCCATTCTGGGGTTATGTAACTTTCGCAATAATTCTGATGGTCATCTTTCAGGCCATTTTTGCCTGGGCGTCTTACCCTATGGACTGGATTGACGAAAATACCGCAGCTTTGATTGGTTGGACAAAAGAAGTACTTCCGGCAGGAGTTCTGAATGATTTGTTAACCGATGGTATCATGGCAGGAATTGGTGGGGTGATTATCTTTATTCCACAGATTGCAATTCTTTTCGGACTGGTTTCTTTGCTTGAAGAATCCGGTTATATGGCCAGGGTTATGGTGATTATGGATAAGGTAATGCGAAAATTCGGACTGAACGGGCGCAGTGTTGTTCCGCTTATTTCTGGTGTTGCATGCGCGGTGCCGGCTATTATGACTACCAGAAGTATCAGCAGTCGGCATGAGAGACTTTTGACTATTCTGGTAACGCCGATCATGAGCTGTTCCGCCCGACTTCCTATTTACAGTATCCTGATTGCTTTGATAATTCCTTCAACAAAAGTGTTGGGGATTTTTAATATGCAGGGTCTGGTCTTATTCGGTCTTTACTTTTTAGGTTTGGCCGGTGCGTTGGTCTCGGCCTGGATTTTGTCCTTGTTTATAAAAAGAACGGAGCCAGGTTATTTCATGCTCGAAATGCCTACTTATAAACTTCCGCGCTGGGGACATGTTGGTTTTATGATGTATGACAGCGTAAAATCTTTCGTGCTGGAAGCCGGTAAAATTATCCTTGCGATCTCCATAATCCTCTGGGTTTTATCATCATATGGTCCGAGTGATCATATGGAAGTTGCTGAGAAAAAAGTGGTGATGTCAATGTCCTCAGCCTCGGCTGAGGAAAGGGGTGCTGCCGTTGCGTCAGCCCGATTGGAAAACTCTTATGCAGGGAACTTCGGAAGGTTTATTGAGCCTGCTATTCGGCCGTTAGGTTATGATTGGAAAATAGGAATTGCCTTACTGGCCTCATTCGCCGCGCGCGAAGTTTTCGTTGGAACTATGGCGACTATTTACAGCATCAGCGGAGATTCGGAGGATGTTTTGACTGTAAAACAGAGACTTGTGCAGGAGAAAAATGATCAGGGCGGGCCTATGTATACTCCCGCGGTTTGCTATTCCTTGCTGATATTTTACGTTTTTGCGATGATGTGTATGAGCACAATCGCAGTTGTTTACCGCGAAACGCATGGCTGGAAATGGCCGTTAATTCAATTGGGATATCTGATGGTACTGGCTTATGTTTCGGCATTTGCTGTTTATCAGCTTATGAGCTAGTTATCCAGTTCTGCCGTTTTTTTTATTACAGATAATAGAAACTTTTATTACCCGTCGGATGGTCGAAAAAGCCATCCGACGGGATGCTCGAACCGTCCGACGGCTTTTTCTGCCGTCGGACGGGTAATAAACAAGTTCACAAAAACAATTTACCAGCCCAAAGTCTCCACAATATCCGACGCAATCATAGCCGTTTGGGTCTTCTTTTCTGCTGCTCTGTCGCCAGCCAATCCATGTTGGTATACGCCAAAAATGGCAGCCTGTTCAGGTGTATATTTTTGCGCCAGCAAAGCTGTTAAAACTCCTGTCAAAACATCTCCGCTGCCTCCCGTTGCCATACCCGCGTTTCCGGTTGAGTTAAAATGAACATCTCCGTTTGTAAGTATTACAGCAGTAAATGCTCCTTTCAGGATAATAATGACATTGTATTTTTTTGCAAAATTTCTCGCAAGTTCCAGTCTGTTAAATTCATTTGAAGATTCGCCGGCCAATCTTTGGAATTCTTTTGGGTGCGGTGATAAAATCGTTTTGGGAGGAAGTTTATCGAGCAGATCAGGATGTTTGGAAAGAATATTCAAAGCATCTGCATCCACAATTAGCGGAACTTTTATTTTGTCCAAAAGCTCATCCAGCATCCGGACTGTCAGCGGTTCCTGGCCAATGCCAGGCCCTATTCCTATTGCGGAATAAGAGTCCAGCTCAGGAAGGATTGTAATAATCCGCTGGTTACGATCCACAGAAAGCATCGCTTCGGGAAGTGAAATTTGTAAAATCTGATAGCCGCATTCCGGTACGTGAACTGTCAGTAAGCCGACGCCTGAATGGAGACAAGCTCTTGACGAAAGTACTGCCGCGCCCATTTTACCATAACTTCCTGCGAAAATCAGCGCATATCCAAAGGTGCCTTTATGCGAAAACTTTTCCCGTTTTTTAGTCAGTGCCTCGCCTGCCAATTTATCCGTATAATAATATGGAGTAAAAGTCTGCTCAATGAATTCTTTGTCTAAACCTATATCAACTACGTGCCAGTCACCGGTAAATTCAGCGTTTTGAGGCATCATAAACGCTAGTTTTGGTGACTGAAAAGTAACTGTATGATTCGGTTTGACAATCGTGTCGGATTTTTCCTTCGTTTGATCAACATACAAACCACTTGCAATATCAACTGATATAATGGTTCCCGAAGCTTGATTTATTGATTCAATAACCTCTTGTAATAAACCAGTTACCGGGCGGGAAAGTCCTGAGCCCAGCAATGCATCAATAACAATCTGATCGCTGTGCAATTCCGGCATCGCGTGTGATTCATAGATTGACTGAACCTGCAAATTTCCTTCCAGCCGTTCGAGATTCTGTTTAAAATCATCACTTCCATTTTCCGTATATTCTACCACAAAAATCCGAACATGAAATCCTTTTTCGCTTAGGAGTCTGGCAATGGCTAATCCGTCACCTCCATTATTCCCTTTTCCGCAAAAAACGGAAACGGATTTGCTGATATCAAAACAATTGATAAACCAGTTTACAAAGGCTAGCGAGGCCCGTTCCATAAGATCCAGCGATGAAATGGGTTCATTTTTTATTGTATGTGCGTCGAGTGCCCGAATCTGTTCTGCGTTTAATATTTTCATAACCAGTTATCCAAGTTGTGATGTCAAAGTTAAAATCCTGATAATGGATGCAATCACTAATATTATTCCATTGCAAAAATGGCATATTTTATCTGCAAAAAACTGTCGTAACGCTTTCACATATTAATAATTAATCTTAGCTTTGCACTCGTTTTCGCAATAGCTGTTTTGAATGAAGGGGCGTCACCCCATCCGCTGGAAGCAAGTTGCAATTTCAATTTCATTATAAAGCATCGTCATGAGCGAATTAATTAAACTTGTAGAAGCTACGATTGAAAATCGTACCTCCGAGTATCCTGTGTTTAAAGCAGGTGACACGATCAACGTACACGTTAAGATCAGAGAAGGTAACAAAGAACGTATTCAGCAGTTTCAAGGTACGGTAATGCAACGCCGTAATTTGAGCGGAAGTGGAGAAACTTTCACTGTGCGTAAAATTTCTAACGGAATTGCAGTTGAACGTATTTTCCCAATCCTTTCACCAAGTATCGCGAAAATCGAATTGATCCGTCGTGGTAAGGTGCGTCGTGCGCGTTTGTTCTTCTTACGCGGTCGTCAGGGTAAAGCTGCTCGTATTAAAGAGCTTAAAGTAGCGAAGGCATAAGATATTTTCTTCGAACGAAATTAAAAACCCTGCATCAGAATCTTTTCTTTGCAGGGTTTTGTTGTTTTACTTGAAAGTGGCCGCGGCGCGGTTGGTGATTAACTTCGCATTAGTTATAAATTTAGAAAAACCTTAAAACGATTGCCGAAAGCCGATCGCCGACAGCCAAAATGGAAATTCCTTTTTTTAAATACCAGGGTACGGGAAATGATTTTGTAATGATTGATAATCGTTCCGGATATTTTCCTTCATCGCAGAAATTAATCGAATCACTTTGTCACCGCCGCTTTGGAATCGGAGCGGATGGATTGATACTTCTGGAAAATGCGGAAGGATATGATTTCCGTATGGTTTATTTTAATGCCGACGGACGGGAAGGAAGTATGTGTGGAAATGGTGGCCGGTGCGCTGTTCGTTTTGCGCATGATCTTGGAATGTTTGATCAGGAAACTTCTTTCATAGCAGTTGATGGACCGCATGAAGGTGTCGCTACCAAAGAAATAATTCGTCTGAAAATGGGATCAGTAAACGGTGTGGAACGTCACGAAAAGTATGATTTTCTGAATACTGGTTCACCGCATTATGTGACTTATGTAGATGATATTCAGGAAACCGAAGTTGTCAGTATCGGAAAAGATATTCGATACGGTTCTGAATTTGGGCCTAAGGGAGGTACAAATGTTAATTTTGTTCAATTGCTTGGCGAAAATCACATCAGTGTCAGAACTTATGAGCGTGGGGTAGAAGACGAAACTTATTCTTGCGGAACTGGTGTAACGGCCTGTGTTTTATCTGCACACCTACGTGAAGGATGGAACGGGCTGGTTACGGTGGAGACTTTGGGTGGAACTTTACAAGTCGATTATTTGGAAAAAGACCGATCGAAATTTGATGATATCTATTTGATTGGACCTGCTGTGAGGGTTTTTGAAGGAAATGTAAATATCTGAGTCGAAAATCATTCTGCTTCCAGAATTCCTCCGTGTAAATGGAAAATCTTCTTGTCGTTCCATTCCGGAACACGACAAAAATCCAGGGCGGCTACTTTGCTTCTTACGCCATTTGTACACAAAACAACGATATATTGAAAATCCGACAGCAGATTTCTCTGCTGCCGGATTTCTGCCAAAGGGATGTTAATCCCACCTTCATTAAATTCTTCAAACTCCCAACTTTCACGAACATCAACAACCACGCAATCAGCTTGTTTTCGAAGCTCATTCATTTCTGATAGGTTGATATCGGTATATGTATTTTTGTACATAAGTCAATTCAACGGAAATTATCTGCCGTTTGAATAAGGGTGATCTTTAACAACCGGGATGTTCTTAGCAATCAATTTATGAATATCTCTCAGATATGTTTTTTCGTCTAAATCACAGAAAGAATATGCAGTTCCTTTTGCTCCTGCGCGACCGGTACGGCCAATACGGTGAACATAGGTTTCTGGAATATTCGGAATTTCGTAGTTGATCACGTGTGTCAGATCGTCCACGTCAATTCCTCTCGCTGCAATATCTGTGGCAACCAAAACGCGTGTTGTCTGGCTTTTGAAATTCTTCAAAGCATTCTGGCGCGCATTCTGGGATTTGTTACCATGAATCGCCTCAGAGGTAACGCCTGCTTTACGCAAAACTTTTACTACTTTATCTGCTCCATGTTTTGTTCTCGTAAAAACAAGCGCAGTAGCAATCGAATCGTCTTTCAGAATATGTAAAAGCAAACTGTTTTTGTCTGATTTATCGACGAAATAAACAGATTGCTTGATGGTATCTGCTGTTGAGGAAACGGGTGTTACTTCAACTTTGGCAGGATTCGAAAGGATCGTGTCGGCCAGCGTCATGATCACCGGCGGCATCGTAGCAGAGAAAAATAGCGACTGACGTTTTGCAGGTAACAGGCGCAAAATCTTTTTCACGTCATGTACAAAACCCATATCAAGCATACGGTCTGCTTCATCCAAAACAAAAATTTCCAGTTGTTTCAAATGTACAAAACCCTGGTTGATCAGGTCTAAAAGTCGCCCAGGCGTTGCGATCAAAATATCTACACCGCGTTTTAATGCGTCCGTTTGAGGCTTTTGACCAACACCTCCAAAAATTACAGTGTGTGTAATGTTCGTAAATCGTCCGTAAGCTGCAAAACTTTCTCCGATCTGGATTGCCAATTCACGCGTTGGCGTTAAAATAAGCGCTCTGATCGGTCCTTTATCATGTCGGTCTTTTTGCTTTTCTTCCAATATCTGAAGCATTGGAATTGCAAATGCTGCGGTTTTTCCAGTGCCCGTCTGCGCACAACCCAATAAATCTCTATGTTGTAATATTATAGGAATTGCTTTTGCCTGGATTGGAGTGGGAGTGGTGTATCCTTCTTCTGTCAGAGCCTTTTTAATTGGCTCAATGAGGTCTAAATCTTGAAATGTCATTTGGTTGTTTTAAGCTGCCCATGTGTATAGCTTTAAGTATAAACAGAGCCGAAATAGTATTATGAAACCTTTTCAGGTTTTACGGATAACAGCAATATGGTTTTTATCGTTCATTATACTTTACTTTCGATGTCACTGCGTAGATAATTTCTCAATATCGTAAATAGTAAAACGATAGACAGGGTAGTTTGCCATTAAATTCAGGGAAGATTTGGAGAATTATTTTACTGTATTTTTGTTCATCGTTCCCGGAGAATGCCAGCTGAAAACGTGATATGTAGCAGGAATTGTGCCCACATTACGAATCGAATGCATTTGATTGGATGCCTGGAAAACGACCGAACCCGGCCCGACTCTTTTCATAGTTCCGTTAACCAAAGCCTCCAGCGTCCCTTCTTTTATAATGATAACTTCCTCTTCCTGATGTTTATGCGGCGGATGAGAACTTTCATTCGGATTGAGCGTCGTTACGTGGCATTCCAGTTCATCCAGCGTGGCTGTTGGAGACCGAAAGAAAGTTCTTACAGATCCTGTTTTTGTTTCTTTTACTGCTATATCGTTCCAGTCAAAAATGGAAGAATCAAGTTTGTCAATTTTTGAACCCGCAAAGACAAACGTCATGGTAAGCCCGGCTGATACAGCTGCAACGGTAATTTCTCTTTTTGTCAACATGTTCTTCGGAGTGTTTTGTAAAGTATATTTAGAAGAAAAATCTTTTTCAATTATACTTTTCTATTAGATTGTTTAATTTAACAAAGAATACTATTAGCAAAATTTCAAAACCCGATGAAAACCTATGTAGCCATTTTAAGAGGAATCAATGTGAGTGGTCAGAAGCTGATCAAAATGGCTGAACTTAAAATGATGTTTGAGTCTCTGAACTTCGGCGAGGTGAAAACATATATTCAAAGTGGTAACATCGCATTTATGCCCAAACCGGGAAATGATAAAGATCTTCAATTTCAAATTCATGAAGCAATCCTGAAAACCTTTCATTTCGATGTTCCGGTGATCGTTCTAGATGAAACAGAAACGAAAGATATTCAGGAAAACAATCCATTTTTAACAAATAGAAATGAAGATGAATCCAAACTTCACGTAACATTTCTTTCCGAAAAGCCGCAAAGTGATCTGTTTGAAAAACTCACAGAAACCGCTCAGTTTTTACCAGACGAATGGATTTTAGCGGGACGCGCCATCTATATTTTTTGCCCGGAAGGTTATGGAAAAACAAAACTCAATAACAACTTTTTTGAGAAGAAACTGAAAGTTACGGCAACAACAAGGAATTGGAAAACTATAAATGAACTGGTGGCGATGGTTAGTTAATAGTCGTCAGTTTAGAAAAAATTGTAGATTTGTGTGAGGTTTATGGTTACATAGCCATAAATAAATAATATCGGGAAGCGAACAACTAACTGTAAGAATATAATTCACTTATACCCAAAATATGGAAGATTCATCAAGACGTAAATTTTTGCAAAACGCCGGATTGGCCTCATTGGTATCTATTTCGCCACTGGCTGCTGAGCCTGAAAGGACGAAGGAAGTTTTTATTCACCATGTTCTTTTCTATCTGAAAAACCCCAATAATGCTCAGGATGAGGCAAAACTCCTGGAAGGGTTGAAAAAATTAGCGAAAGTTCCACAAATCAAATATGTGAATATCGGAAAACCCGCGCCGACTGATCGTTCGGTGATTGTGAAGGATTACACATTTTCCTGGATGTGTTTTTTCGATAATATTATTGAAGAAGAATTATATCAAACGCACCCAATTCACGACGAATTCCGCAATAACTACGCACATCTTTGGGAAAAGGTAGTTATATATGATTCTGTTGGCCCTAAAAAGGTATAACATTAAAACAATCGGCAGCGCTCTTCCTGCCGATTGCTTATCTTCAAAATTTCGATTATAAATCCCGCTCCGGGGTTATTTATTAAGGTCACTGAGTATGGTTTACTTAGTGAATACTTTATTTGGCAAAGACCATATTTCCGCTGAGTGTTATCAGCATTGATCTTAAAACCAAATCTTGATAATCGGTGAGAAAATCCTTAACTATTTCGGCTGCTATTTGTCTGCTGGCCAGTTTTTCTTTCCAGGAAAGTTATGCTTCCGGAAGTGATCTCGGCAAAGCAACTTTATCCACTTTTGTTTCTTCTGGCGAAGATGAAAAACAATTGCAAAAGCCCTCTGAAAATATTCGTTTAAACCAGGTTGGGTTTTATCCAAATGCAGTGAAAAATGCATTCGTAGTGGGAATGGAGGGACAAGAGTTTTCGTTACGGGATGTCAAAACAAATCAGGTCGTTTTGAAAGGGAAACTTGGGCCGATTCTTACAAGTCCTTATTCCGGGAAAAAAAGTCGCGTCGCTGATTTCTCGTCCGTTCAAAAAGTTGGTAAGTTTGTACTGGAAGTACCTTCGGTAGGTGTTTCTTATCCTTTTGAGATAAAATCAGAAATACATAAAAATGTTACCACATCCGCGATCCGGGGATTTTATTATCAGAGGGCCTCTGTGGCGCTGCCGGAAAAATTTGCAGGGAAATGGGCGCGGCCGGCGGGACATCCTGACGACAATGTTTTAATTCACCCTTCTGCTGTTTCCGAGGGTCGTCCAGAGGGCTCAGCCATCAGTTCGCCTCGCGGTTGGTATGACGCCGGCGACTATAATAAATATATTGTCAATTCCGGGGTTACGATGGGGACATTACTCTCTGTTTATGAGGATTTCCCTGTTTATTTTAAAAACCTGAAAACCAATATTCCTGAAAGCCAGAATGCTGTTCCGGATTTGCTGGATGAGGTTTTATGGAATCTTCGCTGGATGCTTACCATGCAGGATCCAGCCGATGGTGGCGTTTATCACAAACTGACAAATCCTCGTTTCGATGGTATGATCATGCCTGATGCCTGCAAGAACCCCCGTTATGTTGTTCAAAAAAATACAATAGCCACACTGGATTTTGTGGCCGTTATGGCGCAGGCAAGTCGTGTCTTTAAAGCGTTTGAAAAACAATTGCCGGGATTATCAGATTCATGTAAAGTCGCTGCGACGAGAGGATGGAATTGGGCTCAGAAAAATCCTTCTATTCTATACAAACAAAATGAAATGAACGCGAAATTCGATCCCGACGTGGTTACTGGTGGGTATGAAGATAAAGACGGAAGTGACGAACGTATCTGGGCAGCGGCTGAAATGTATGTCACAACAAAAAATGAGGATTATCTGAAAAATATATCTTTTGAAACGGATAAACCGATGCCGCTCCCATCATGGAGCCAGGTAAAAGCGCTTGCCTATTATACAATGATTCGACACGAAAAGCAACTTGGGCCGGTTGATCAGCAGTATCTGAGATCGATCAAAAAGAGTGTCACCGATTTTTCCGATGATTTACTGAAAGATATGGAGCAACAGCCTTATCATACGGTTATGGGAAAAACAGCGAAAGATTTTGCATGGGGAAGTAGTGCAGTGGCTTCAAATCAGGGAATTGCTTTGATTCAGGCCTATAAGCTTACAAAAGATAAAAAATATCTGGACGCAGCTTTGGGGAATCTTGATTATATTCTGGGAAGAAACGCAACGGGTTATTCTTTCCTGACAGGTTTCGGCTCGAAACAAGTTATGCATCCGCATCATCGCCCTTCGATCGCTGACGGAATTGTTGAGCCTGTTCCCGGACTTTTATCAGGCGGACCGAATCCCGGGCAGCAGGATAAGTGTGAAGGATATCCAAATAAATTTGCCGATGAGTCATTTGCAGATGTGGACTGTTCGTATGCATCTAACGAAATCGCCATTAATTGGAATGCTCCTTTTGTTTATCTGGCTGCTGCTATGGAAGCACTTTCTTCGAAATAAATATTGTCGAATAAAAAAAATGACGCTCCAATGGGGCGTCATTTTCTGGTTATATATGGTCGAATTATAGTTATTACTATTTTGTACTTTCCACCGGGACGTTCGGGTCGGTCTCGTTATAACCTTCGTGGTCGTTCATATTTTCTTTTTCAGATTCATCGATAGCATCCTTCTTGATTTGCTTAGAAGGTTTTTTACTGTCATCTTCTTGTATAGTGCCACTGTCCGGGCCAGATTTCGAAGGCGACCCACCTTCAACGTTTTTGTTGTCCTTGTTCATGACTTTTTCTATTTTTTAAAACGTATGATCAAATTTTGTACCGTTAGTTTTTTAGACAAATAGAGTGCAGAAACTGCATCCGTTGTTCACAAAATTCTACATATTGGAAAAGGTTTTTAAATGTATTGGGCTGACCAGACAAGCCGGAATAAGTTAAACCAAATCCAATGCCCTTGATTGATTAAATTTCGGGAATAGATTTAGTACTGTTTTTGCTTTTTAAGAATATATTTTATCAACTCAAATTTCATTCCAATGAGCTTCTTCGAATCGTTTGCACAAATACGTGGCATTTTAAAAAGTATAGATTTAAATGCCGTGGGTAAATTAGCAAAACGTGTTGACCTGAATAAGCTCATTGGATTGGTGATGAAGATGAGTGATGCCGATCTCGCTAAGATGGTGCGGTTAATGCAGGCTGGTGAAGGAAAACAGAAAGAGGCTCCGGAGGTAAGCGGAGATTTTTACCAGCTGGATAATACGCTGACCGAGGAAGATCGGGAGATCCAGTTAAAAGTAAGGTCATTTATGGACAGCGAAATTCGTCCGATTGCCAATGAATATTGGAATAAGGCGCATTTTCCCATGCACATTATTCCACTGATGGCTAAACTAAATATTTGTGGATTGACCTATCAGGGATATGGATGTGCAGGAAAATCGGCTTTGTTGGAAGGCTTTATCGCCATGGAAATGGCACGCGTCGATTCATCGATTTCTACATTTTTCGGTGTTCATAGTGGGTTGGCCATGGGTTCCATTTATATGTGTGGTTCAGAGGAGCAGAAGGAATACTGGCTTCCGAAAATGCAGCGCATGGAAATGATCGGTGCTTTTGGTCTTACGGAGCCTGAGGTTGGTTCCGGGGTTGCAGGCGGACTGACAACAACCTGTAAAAAAGTGGGCGATGAATGGATCTTAAATGGGCAGAAAAAATGGATAGGTAATGCCACGTTTTCTGACATAACGATAATCTGGGCGCGGAATCTGGATGATAACCAGGTCAAGGGATTTATTGTCAAAAAAGATAATCCCGGATTTAAAGCTGAAAAGATGGAGGATAAAATGGCCCTGAGAATTGTTCAGAATGCCCTTATCACCTTAACAGACTGCAAAGTACCAGAAATGGATCGGTTGCAAAACGCTAATTCCTTTAAAGACACAGCCAATGTTTTGAGAATGACGAGAGCAGGTGTTGCATGGCAGGCAGTGGGCTGCGGTCGCGGTGCTTACGAACTCGCTTTAAATTATACACTTAAAAGAAAACAGTTTGGCCGCCCGATTGCTGGATTTCAGTTAGTGCAGGATCTTCTGGTGACCATGCTGGGCGATCTGACTGCCATGCAGACGATGGTTTATCGCCTGTCGCAATTACAGGATGGGGGAGACCTGGCGGATGAACATGCGTCTCTTGCCAAAGTTTTTTGCACACTGCGTATGCGTTCCATCGTAGATCATGCCCGCGAACTTTTTGGTGGAAATGGGATCTTGCTCGAATACGACATCGCCAGATTTGTTGCCGATGCAGAAGCAATTTATTCTTATGAAGGAACCAAGGAAATAAATTCGCTGATCGTGGGAAGGGCCATTACGGGAGAAAGTGCTTTTGTATAATCTTTCGTTTTCCGGATAATTCCAACTTTTTGAAAGTTATCGGTGTCATAGATGTGATTCTAAACGGAAAGTCTATGAAAATTTTTGTAATTTTTTTTCTTATGATTTTGTATTTTTCATGCAAAAAGTATGAGTTAGAAAAAGACACTACTGACGCGATAAAGGCGTCTGTTTGTGATATCAATTATCCTGTACGGGAATTACCTTGGTTACATAAATTAATTGAAGACGCGAAGGATGAAAAAGTAGATAAAATATTGACAATTAAGTTGGTTGAGGTTAATGGTAAACCAATATTTAACTATTATTTAAGCTATTCTTCCTGCATGGGATGTATAAATTATCAGTGTGACGGAAGTATGATAGATGTAAATAAATTGCCCGCAGCAGAAATTCAGGAATTTAAGGATAAAATAATCAGCGGTCAGGGCAAGGTGACAATTCTTTGGCCTGAAGAGTAAAATAGTTTAATTTTTAAGGATGCAGTTTGAAAAATGTGTGCGTTTAGTGTATACAATTTTTAATATACTTGTTAACATGACAGTATACTTTTTAAATTGCATTTTTTAAACGTTATGCTATGACTAACCCACGATATAAAACTGCATTATTAATAGGAGCTACCGGACTTGTTGGTAAACAAGTGCTACAAAATTTACTCAATTCAGAGGACTACGGTGAAGTCAAAATTCTGACGAGGCGTGATACCGGAGTCCGACATCAAAAACTGAACGAAATTTTCTTCAACTTCGACAATCCTGATGCGTCGCTGGTCAAAGCAGATGACATTTATTGTTGTTTAGGAACCACGATAAAGAAAGCCGGTTCAGAAGAGTCTTTCAAAAAAGTAGATTTTATTTATCCGCTGCAAATTGGCCGGCTTGCAAAGCTCAACGGTTCGACCAAGTATCTAATTATTTCTTCAATGGGCGCAGATGCAAAATCCATGATATTTTATAACCGAGTGAAAGGGGAAATTGAAAGAGAACTAACCGATCTTCATTTTGAAACACTGCACATTTTAAGGCCGTCATTATTACTGGGAGATCGCGGAGAAACCCGCACAGGAGAAAAGATCGGTGAAATATTATCAAAAATCTTAAATCCGGTGATGATTGGTCCGTTAAAAAAATATGCGGCTATAGAATCTTCCAAAGTGGCAACCGGGATGGTAAAACTGGGTCAGTTTCCAAATAAAGGAACTTTCATTCACGATTCTGCGGAACTACAACAGTATTAATTCGAGCTTAATGGTTTCATCTCAACTTCATATCCGATTGGCGACAGCGCTGGATGAAGATTCAGTTTATGACATGATTTGTGATCTGGAAAATAAGGTTTTAAACCGTGAGTCTTTTAATTTTGTTTTTCATCATAATCTGGCTCAGCGAAATATTTGTTATCTCATCGCTGAATTTGACGGAGCCCCGGTTGGTATGGGAAGTTGTCATGTTCAGCCATTGCTCCATCATGTTTGCATGGTGGCTGAGATTCAGGAAATGTTTGTGAAGGAAGCATATCGCTCAAAAGAAATCGGAAAGGCGATCATTGATTCGTTAGTTGTTTTTGCTAAAAGTAAATCCGCATTACAAATTGAAGTGACATCAAACAACCTCAGGGAAAACGCACATCGATTTTATCAAAAAGAAGGATTTAAAAAGTCGCATGTGAAAATGGTCCGGTATTTCTAAACATAAAAAAGGCATTTCCCAAACCGGGAAATGCCTTTTTACATTACCTAAACCTTCAACTGCTCTTAAATGTTCTTAGTATCTTCCTCTTGGACTTCTTGCCCAATTGTCGCCGCCGCGTCTGTTACTCATCTGGCGTGTTTCCGCCATCAGTCTTTCCAGGTCATTGGTTAATTTTCTTGATTCTTTTGGTGACAAACGGCCGTGAGAACTAAATCTCCGTTCGCGTTCCGCAATGCGGTCATATTCGTTCATCAAAATAGCTGCTTCGCGAGAGTTTAAAGTTCCGCGTTGAATGCCGGCAGCGATTTGCTGACGAGCTTCCCGCTGCAAAGAATTTACTCCGAAATCCCGATGTTCACGTGGGCTGTTGCGATATACATCTCCACGTCCGCGGTCATATCCGCCATATTGTGCAGATGCGTTAGTGAAACCAAAAGCTAAAATTGCGGCAACAAAAAGTATCTTTTTCATGGTAGTAATTTTTAAAGTTCGTCGGTTAGAGGCGCATTTATCACATAGGTTTAATCGTAGATTGTTAACGATTGTTAAGCTATTTAACAAAGATTAAATAGGAGTTTTTGATGTTTTGTAATTGGTTAATTATCAGGTGGGTGGACAAAAGAAGTATGAAGAAAAAAGCTGAGAGTTTTTTCTTGATTTCTAAATTAGCCTTTAAATGGCTGGTGAACGAGAAACCCAAAGGGCTGACAGTATTATAGAAAAGGATATAACTGATGAGTCAAACCCAGAATGGGTGACATTATCAAGGACTTCACACTAATTCAATTCCGCACGGATTGCTTCCTGAGCTTCCAGTAAAATATCCTCTATTTTTCTTCCCGTAGGCTCGATCGCTGGCAGTGTCGTCCATGATAATTTAGAGAAAGATTTTAACGGAAAAATTCCTTTTGGATTAAACGCGCCGGTTCCATTTACGGCAACAGGTATAATTAATGCTTCCGGCGATTTTTTCAATAAAGTTGCCACGCCTCCCGCAACAAACGGCTTCATAATTCCGCTAGCAGTGCGCGTTCCTTCAGGAAAAATAATGGCGGCTCCGGTTGTTTCTCTGATCAAATTTCCTAAACGCAAGATTTCACTAACTGCCTGTTTGCCATCTTTCCGATTGATCAACGCGGCACCGCTTTTTCTCAAATTATAAGATATACTTGGGATTCCTTTTGCCAGCTCAATTTTAGAAACAAACAAAGGGTGACGTTTCCTCAAAAACCAGATAAGCGCCGGAATGTCAAAAGTGCTCTGATGATTGGCGACAAAAATTATTGGGCGGTTATCAGGAATGACGGCCCTGTTTTTCAGCGTCACCGTCGAGCCGGTCAGATATAAGCCGTAGGTAAGAAAAAAGTTAAGGTAGTCGACAACTTTTTCATGTGCTTTTTTACCTAAAATATTAAGCGCTATAACCTGTAATACATGAAAAATTAGCAACGAAAGCCCGAAATGGATGAGATAGATAATGCTTAGGAGGTAGTCTATAATTTTTTTCATTCCTTTTTTACTCAATAATATCCCAAATGTACATCGATTGTGAAAATTTGTAAAGCATGAAATGAGATTTGTCATGTACAACTTACATTAAATTCACGTACTTTGTGAAATTATAATGTGAGTTAAAAACTAATCAACAATGGAAACCGAACTTTCAGCAGCACGACTTGAAGTCATGCAACATGTAGGAAAGGACCTCGATGCCCTGATGGCAGAATATCTGAAACCGATTGACCAAAACTGGCAGCCTACGGATTTTTTGCCGGATGCCAGCAAAGACAACTTTTTCAGCGAAGTGAAATTATTGCAGGAAAGTTGCAGGGATTTACCGTACGATTACATAGCGGTTTTGATCGGAGATACGATCACTGAGGAAGCACTTCCGACTTATGAGTCGTGGTTGATGGACGTTATTGGCGTAGATCAGGTTGATAATCCTTCTGGCTGGTCGAGATGGGTGAGAGCCTGGACGGCGGAAGAAAATCGCCACGGAGATTTGCTTAACAAGTATCTTTATCTGTCTGGCCGCGTGAATATGCGGGCAATGGAAGTGTCTACGCAATATTTGATCGCAGACGGATTTGATATCGGGACCGACCGTGACCCGTACCGTAACTTCATCTACACTTCGTTTCAGGAGCTCGCAACCAACGTATCACACCGTCGTACTGCGACGCTTTCGAAACAGTTTGGTAATCCGCACCTTTCAAAGATTTGCGGCGTAATTGCATCCGATGAACTTCGCCACGCAAAAGCCTACAAAGCATTTGTTAGCCGTATTCTGGCAGTCGATCCTTCTGAGCTGATGTTGGCTTTGGAAGACATGATGAGAAAGAAAATTGTAATGCCTGCTCATTTCCTTCGTGAGTCGGGTGTGAAAATGGGCGATACTTTCTCTCATTTCTCTGATGCTGCACAGCGTTTAGGTGTTTACACGACAATGGATTATATCGAAATTCTTGAATCTTTACTAGAAGAGTGGGAAATTGGAACGATCCGGGAACTTAATTCCGGTGCAGAAAAGGCACGTGATTATTTGATGGCATTGCCGGCTCGTTTGCGTCGCATTGCTGACCGTACACGTATCCCGGAGCTGGAATATGAATTCAGCTGGATAAGCAGATAGGCATTTTAAAAGTCTTGAAAACCAAAAGCCGGGCAATTTGTCCGGCTTTTCGTCTTCAAGACTTTTTACTTCACAAACTTTATCTTTTTCTGAACTTCGTTAAGCCAGAATCTTGCCATTAATTCATGTCCGGCGGGCATTGGGTGAATTCCATCCCAGATCCAGTAATCAGCCGCTGCTTTTTTAAGGGCCTTATCAAATTCAGACTGAAAATCGATTTCGATGGCATTAAATTCTTTTGCCAGCTTTCGAACAATTTCCTGTCTTGGCCTAAGCTCTTTTTCATAAACTTCGGGCTTATCTTTCACGCGGCCGACGGGAAAAAGAAAAGGGATACACAGGACCAACTGAACGTTCGGTAATTTTTCTTTTGTCGTTTGCAGGAGTTTTCGATAATCTGATTCAAATTGATCGGTTGTGTTTTCTTTACTTCCTTTGACAGCAGCTTCGGTATCGTTAACTCCCACCAGAATATTGATGAGATCAGGTTTTAAGTCAATCGTATCCATTTGCCATCTCTGGGCCAGATCGGTGATTTTATTTCCACTGACTCCTCGGTTGAAAAATTGAAATTTCTTTTCAGGATGATCAAACCATAACCGACTTGCAATCAGGTATGCAAATCCATGGCCCATGACATGGTTCCAATCTGAATTTCTTGTCCGGTTTCCATCGGTAATAGAATCACCCTGAAATAAAAAGGTATAGCCGGTCTCTTCTTTTTTCAGATCTATTTCAGAAAAAACTTCCGCCACGGAAATTGTCGGTGAAAATATGGAGGCAGCACTTCCCAAAACCGCCGTCTTTAAAAATTCTCTTCTTAATGACATGAAAAATCCTTGTGATGATTGAGATTTATTTCAATAACCACAAGGATTTTCTTCATCGTTCTACTGGTCAGTGCCAGGAATTCTGTTAATTAATTATAGCTTTTATGACCACTGGCTGGTGATCCGACGGATAACGTTGCTCTTTTGCATCTGTCAAAACGCCATACTTTAAAACTTTGATCGGTTTGCTTACAAAGATATAATCGATACGGTTTTCCATAGGAGCATCAAATTTAAAGCTGTTGAACGTTCCTTCCGGGCCGTATTTTGGCTGTTCCGTTACTTCGTGTGAATCGTTCAAAAGTGTCTGAATCGCTTTGATCTGCTCTGTTTCAGGTGTTGAATTAAAATCACCGGTTAATATCGTCGGGGAATTTCCAGCGATTTCTTTCATCTTTTTCACCATCAGAATACCTGACTGGCGGCGCGCTTCCACACCTTGATGATCAAAATGAACATTGAAAAAATAAAATTCCTTTTTAGTATTCAGATCCTGGAATTTAGCCCATGAACAGATACGGTTGCAGCAGGTCGCATCCCAGCCTTTTCCTGGTTTGTCAGGCGTTTCGCTCAACCAAAAATCGCCATTTTTTAAAACTTTGAAACGATCCTTTTTGTAAAAAATAGCAGAATGCTCACCGCCTTCTTTCCCATCATCACGGCCTTTTCCCAAAAACGCAAAATCCGTAAGCTCAGCCACATCACGCAACTGGTTGATCAGTACTTCCTGCGTTCCAAAAATGTCAAATTCATGAAAACGGATCAAACCCTTTACCATTTCCTTACGGTTTGGCCAGGCGTTGATTCCGTCGCCTTTATTATCGTACCGAAGGTTATATGAAGCAATGTTAATGGTTTCAGGCTTTTTCTGGGCAAACCCAGTTGTTGTCAATCCTAAGGCAAGCAATAAAAGAAATAAATTTTTCATTATTAAGAATTTAATTGTAAAATGGTAAAAGGTAAGGACACTGAGTAATTTAAAAATCTAACTACTCTTTATTGATACTGCAAAATTCACTTTTTGTTATATTTTGTAAAAATATTGAGCATTTTGTTAAAGATTTCCGTGTTCTCATAAATTCCTCTGAAATCCAGCGCGTGTGGGCCATAGGCAAAAACCGGCACCATAATCGCAGTATGATCATTGGTGCTGAAACTTCCGTCGACATAACCTTTTTTCAGATCACCATCTAGTAAAGTCAATCCACCCGTTTCGTGGTCGGCAGTTACGATCACCAGGGTCTCGCCGTTTGAATCTGCAAACTTTAAAGCTTCGCCGATAAGCTGGTCAAAATCCAGCATTTCTGTTACCACGTAAGGCACTTTGTTGGCATGCCCGCCGTAGTCAATCTGCGCACCTTCTGCCATAATAAAGAAACCTTTTCCGGATTTAGATAATGTTTGCTGTGTTTTAGCAAATGATTCAGTTAGAAAATTTCCACGGCCCGACAGCATAGAAACTGTTTTCGAATCATCTAAAAGTACAAATGGAGCCTTCAACGATGCAAGGTCTTTCCATTGATTTGAAACCTGAAAACCTTTTGTTCGAAGAGAATCGGAAACCTTATGTTTGTTAAAAACCATTGTCCCGCCACCAATCATAATATCCACTGTTGATTTTAAAAAATCGAGCGCGATCGTACTGTCCATACTTCGTTCAGGTTGATGCGCGTAAAATGCGGCTGGTGTTGCGTCTGTGATATTTCCGGCGGAGATCAGACCAGTTTTGATTCCTAACGGTTTGATAATGTCAGGGAGATTTTTTAATGGGATATTGTTCGTATCCACGCCAATGGCACGGTTTCTGGCTTTTTGTCCTGTCGCCATGGCCGTTGCACCCGCTGCGGAATCAGTGATATAACTATCGGCAGCTGCGGTTTTCGAAAAGCCAATATTCAAAAATTGAGACAAATTTAGCTCGCCGTGATTAGCCGTCAGCCCGGCATAGATCTGAGCCAAACCCATACCATCACCAATCAGTAAAATGATATTTTTGACTTTGGATAACTTGTCATTGTTTTTGTAAGTAGGCTTGTAAACCGCTTGTGGCTTCGGAGCGGTATACTCAGCGTTTGCGCGGTTTCTAAGATATGGTCCCAGTTCTTCGACTTTGTCCGTATTCAAATAATCTAAACCCATGTTCATCAGCATTTTCCATGCGTTAACTTCATCCGGCGTAGCCCAGAAACGGATTTTTTTGCCCTGCCCATGCACATGTTTGATCACCTCTTCAAGTGCTTCCTTTTCTTTTTTTACTAAAACTCCTTTGCCGTTCCATTTGGTATAATTTGTGAACGACTGGCTGATCAACCCGATTCGTTCCAGTTGTGCTTTGGTATACTGGATCTCCGGGCGGCCGTCGAAAAATATATAATCAGGATACTGGTTGAATTGGGCAGGAGGCGGCGTATTGCCACTCAAAACAATTTTCACCGAGCCTTTTGGCGCAAGGATGCTGGCATAAGGTTGCAGCTCTCTGACCAGCGCCGGAATCGTGGTGATGCCTGGTGTTTTAAGATCTATAAGTAATTGTAAACCAAGTGTTTTATCAGGATATATACTTCCGTTATTTTTCTCGATCTGAGCGAGAATCGGTTTTAAATAGAGATTGGAAAAAGTGTTTTTTGAAGTAATATATTTCTCGTCATGATCCACAAAAATACTGTCATTCCTTAGAAATATATCGGCTTCAATAGAGCCAAATTGCTGATAATAAGCACGCAAAAAGGGAATATTCTGCTCGTAATCGTTATGAGAGTGAGCTTGTCCAGTTGTATAACGATGGGGTGTTTGTGCATACAATGTAGTTTTTGAAAATACCACAAACAGAGAAATGAAAAGAATATACTTCATGATAAGCGTCAGAATGCGGCCAAAGAGGCTTAAATTCTGAATTATGAAAAATGGTTTTTACTTAAAAGGAAACTCCCACAAAAATCACTCTAAAAATTTACTTATATTTTATCTTAATGTTAAGTCGGCTTTTGATCTTACATCTTTCACTAACTTTCCTTTAATAAAACTAAATTTACTGAATTATGTAACTCAATAATTTACTGTTTAATTTGTCCGTACGTTTCTCGATTTACAAATTCTTCTATGTATAGTTATCCTCTTTCTTCCAGAATTCTGCTTGCCATTGACTGTATTATTTTTGGTTTTGACGGGAAAGATATCAAGCTGCTTTTGATTAAGAGAAATTTTGATCCGGAAAAAGGAAACTGGTCACTGATGGGCGGTTTCCTGAAAGAAGAAGAAGATCTGGAAGCAGGAGCAGGGCGTATACTTTACGACCTTACCGGACTGAAAAATGTATACGTTGAGCAGTTGGAAGTTTTTGGAAAAGTTAGTCGTGACCCGGCTGAGCGTACAGTTTCTGTCGTATTCTTCGCCTTAATCCAGATTGATGAACATGACGCGGAAGCTGTGAAAAGCCATAATGCAGCCTGGATAAGCCTGGACAAACGTCCTAAACTTATTTTTGACCATGATCAGATGGTTGACCGTGCCATTGAACATTTACGTTACAAAGCTGCTTTGCATCCAATCGGATTTGAGCTTTTGCCGGGAAATTTTACTATCCCACAGCTTCAAAAACTTTATGAAGCAATTTATAGCACGCCGCTCGATCGAAGAAATTTTAGCAGAAAACTGCTCTCAACAGGTCTTCTAATTGATACCGGATACAAAAACACGAACTCTGCCACTAAAAAAGCAGCTTTATACAAACTCGACACACTCCGGTATAAAGAGAAATTTCATGCGTTCTGGAATTTTATGCCAGATGCGATGAAAATGAAGCAGACATAATTACCACCGTTTATTCTAGTTTTAACGATAAATAATTTTACACAAAAATGAATAGAATTAATTGTGTCAAGAATACACCATAGATTAATTTTATTATATTTACAGGTCAATTATTTATAAAAAGAGTAGTTAGTCGCTGAAAGAAAGTGAGCGCTTTAATACTGCTTTTCGTTAGAATCTCTTGTAGTCAGCCTTATTATTTAAGATTCAATATAACATTATTCACCTGTTCCCCGGCTTTTTATGAATAACAAATATGTAATTGGAATTGATTATGGAACAGATTCCGTGAGAGCCTTGGTCGTTAATACGCATACTGGAGAAACGGCAGGAACTGCGGTTTTTGAATATCCGCGTTGGAAAGCAGGAAAATACTGTGATCCGTCCGTATCGCGTTTCAGGCAACATCCGCTTGACTATCTGGAAGGTTTGGAGTCGTCTGTGACCGGGGCATTAAAAGATGTCAGCGACGAGGTGAGGCAAAATATTACCGGAATTTCCATCGATACGACGGGTTCTACGCCTGTGGCTGTTGACAGAAATGGAACTCCGTTATCGCTTCTCCCCGAATTTGCAGAAAATCCGAATGGTATGTTTATCCTTTGGAAGGATCATACCGCCAATGCTGAAGCAGGAGAGATCAATGCACTTGCGCATAGTTGGGAGACTGATTATACTAAGTATGTTGGAGGTATTTATTCCTCAGAATGGTTTTGGGCAAAAATATTGAAAACCCTCCGGATCGATGAAAATGTTCGTGAAAAAGCTTTTTCATGGGTGGAGCACTGCGACTGGATATCGGCTGAGCTTACAGGAAATACAGATCCGTTAACTTTACACCGATCACGGTGTGCGGCTGGCCATAAAGCGTTGTGGCACAGTGAGTACGATGGATTACCAAAAGAGGATTTCTTCGTGGCACTTGATCCGCTTCTGGCGGGAATGCGTGACCGGTTATTCAGTAAAACCGAAACTTCCGATAAATCGATGGGGACCATTTCTGCTTCCTGGGCAGCAAAATTAGGGATTCCTGCTGACGTCGTGATCGGTGTCGGAGCGTTTGATTGTCATATGGGTGCCGTTGGCGCTTTGATCGAACCGTATTCGCTTTGCAAGGTAATCGGCACTTCAACCTGTGATATGCTCGTTGCACCGAACGAAGAAATTGGACATCTCCTGATCAATGGAATCTGCGGCCAGGTGGATGGGTCTATCGTTCCGGGAATGCTCGGTATGGAGGCTGGGCAATCCGGATTTGGCGATATCTATGCCTGGTTTGCCAAACTTATTACTACACCTGTTCGCGAACTGCTGGGAGAAGACGCTGGCAGGCAACTTTCAGAAAAACTGCTGCCTCACCTGGCAAAACAAGCCGCCCTTCTTCCAGTAACAGAAAATGATATTATCGCTATCGACTGGTGGAATGGAAGAAGAACGCCCGATGCAAACCATACTTTAAAAGGAGCAATTCTTGATTTGAACCTGGCTAGCGACAGCGTGCGCCTATTCAAGGCACTTGTGGAAGCGACGGCTTATGGTTCAAGAAATATAGCGGATCGTTTCAGATCCGAGGGCGTCCCAATTAACGAGGTAATCGCGATTGGAGGCGTTGCTAAAAAATCACCTTTCGTAATGCAAACCCTTTCAGATGTTTTGAATATGCCAATAAAGGTGGCCTCGTCAGATCAGGCTTGTGCGTTGGGTGCTGCAATGTTCGCGGCAGTGGCTTCGGGTGTTCATCCTACTTTGCAGGAAGCGCAGCAAGCTATGAATTCCGGATTCGACGCTGAGTATCATCCGAGACTAGAAGTTGTAGAAGTATATGAAAAATTATATGAAAAATATCTGAAAGCTGGTGGTTTTATCGAGCAAGAAACCAAGGCAAAAAGAAGTACAGACCTGAAAACAGTATAGGGGAAAATTATTCCGTCAAAATATTTATCATTTATTAACGATGTTGGATTTAAAACAATTTGAAATTTGGTTTGTCACTGGCAGCCAGGATCTGTACGGAGAAGAAACACTTCGTCAGGTTGATGAACATTCAAAAATTATCAGTCAGTTTTTTGACGAAAAATCAGAAATTCCGGTACGTGTTATTTTTAAACCGGTCGTTAAGTCTTCTGAAGAAATTTATAAAATATGTCAGGATGCAAATATTACTGAAAATTGTATAGGGATTGTGGCCTGGATGCATACGTTTTCGCCTGCGAAGATGTGGATTCGTGGTTTGCAAATTCTTCAAAAACCTTTGTTACATCTTCATACGCAATACAACCGCGATATTCCGTGGGCGATTATTGATATGGATTTTATGAACCTGAATCAATCTGCCCACGGCGACAGAGAGTTTGGTTTTATCATGACCCGAATGCGACTGAACAGAAAAGTAGTGGTAGGGCATTGGCAGCAAATTGATGTTATTACTTCTATCGCCGATTGGACACGGGTCGCTGCCGCACGACAAGATCTGAAAGGAGCAAAGTTTGCACGTTTTGGAGATAACATGCGCCAGGTTGCAGTGACGGACGGAGACAAAGTTGCAGCGGAAATGGCATTTGGATTTTCTGTCAATACTTATGCTGTTGGCGATCTTGTTTCTGTGATCAATCAGGTTTCCGACGACGCAGTCAACCAGTTGACGGAGGAATATGAAAATGCATATAGCCTTGTCTCTTCTCTTCGGAAAGGTGGCGACCAGTTTTATGCTTTGCAGGACGCTGCCCGTATAGAATTGGGGATGAAATATTTTCTTCAGGACGGCGGATTTAAAGGTTATACCAACACCTTTGAAGATCTATATGGCATGAAACAATTGCCAGGAATCGGATCTCAGCGTATGATGGCTGCGGGTTATGGCTATGCCGGAGAAGGCGATTGGAAAACTTCTGCAATGGTTCGTGCGCTCAAAGTAATGGGTAGCGGACTTCCTGGCGGCAGTTCTTTCATGGAGGACTATACGTATCATTTTAACCCTGCAAATAATCTGGTATTGGGCTCACACATGTTGGAAATCTGCCCAAGTATCGCCGAAGGAAAGCCGTCCTGTGAGATTCATCCGCTTGGAATAGGTGGAAAGGAGGATCCGGTTCGCCTTGTGTTTAATGCGCCAGCAGGTCCCGCAATCAACGTTTCACTGATCGATATGGGTAATCGGTTCAGACTTTTGGTGAACGAAGTGGAAGCCGTCGCAGTTGAAGAAGCACTGCCAAAACTACCAGTTGCCAGAGCACTTTGGAAACCCGCACCGGATATGAAAACAGGCTGTGCGGCCTGGATTTATGCCGGAGGAGCACATCATACAGTTTACAGCCAGAATCTGACAACGGATCATATTGAAACTTTTGCTGAAATGGTAGGGGTGGAGTTGGTTGTGATTGACAAGAATACCAATCTTCGCCAGTTCAAAAATGAGTTGCGTTGGAGCGAGGCTTCCTTTAAATAAATATCGTCATTTAAATATTTTGCAATGGCATATACGTATCTGAAAGAACTGGTCTATGAGGCCAATATGGAAATTCCAAAAGAAGAGCTGGCTATTGTCACTTTCGGAAATGTCAGTGGTGTCGACCGTGCTGCAGGCGTAGTGGCCATAAAGCCAAGCGGAGTTCCTTACCGAAAATTGAAAGTCGGGGACATCGTTATTGTTGATTTGGATAACGTGCTGGTTGAAGGTTCAATGAGGCCTTCTTCGGACACAAAAACTCATACACTTTTGTATAAGAATTTCCCTTCGATCGGCGGAGTTTGTCACACGCATTCAACATACGCAGTAGCATGGGCCCAGGCGAAACGTGCCATTCCCAATCTTGGAACAACACACGCCGATCACCTGGTTGCGCCAGTGCCGGTAACCGAAGTAATGTCAGATGAAATGATTCAAAATGATTACGAACATGAAACCGGGAATCAGATTCTGGATCTTTTTAGACAAGAAGGACTAAGTCCGGAAGAAGTGGAAATGGTACTGGTAGCTTGTCATGGACCGTTTACATGGGGCAAAGATCCGGCAAAAGCAGTTTACAATGCTGTTGTGCTTGAAGAAATCGCGAAAATGGCATTCCTGACGTTACAAATTAACCCGGGCTGTCCCACTATCAAACAATCCTTGATCGACAAACACTTTTTCAGAAAACATGGAAAAAATGCCTATTATGGACAGGAGTAATTGTTAATTATTAATTGTTAAGGGTTAATGTTTGCCTTCAGGCCATCATTAACCCTTAATCATTAACAATTAACCATTAATAACTATTTCTTCTTTGCCAATTCGCGCATCTGTTGGAATGCTTCCTGGCGTGTCATGCGTTTTTCGCTGGATTTCGCTGCCTGGATTGAATCTTTATCAAAACGTCCTTTCAAAAAGTTAAGCACTGCGAGTATCATGATTCTGGTATTAAAATTTCTTGTAATTATTATCGTAACTTATTTCAAAGCTAATTAAAGAAATTGAAAATATCTATTTACAAATGGTATTTTCAGGTGGTGCTTTTGTTACAAATTAATAAATACCAGCGAAATGAAACGTTTTATAAAAGTTGATCTTATGACTGCTCTACAGGCTGTGAAACAGGTTTTTTAAGTTTAGCGCCTGGTACAAAATCACCTCCTATCCATCTAACAAAATTTTTAGAGTGCGATTTGTAAATCTCCATAGAAAGAGGTTTTATTCCGCTAAATTCTACCTCTCTAACGTATTGGTCGTGAAGTTTTTTAATTTCTGTTAACGTTTGGCTGTCAGTTTTCATGCCGGGTTATGGAAGTTAAGGTTGATATATTTAAGCCATTTAGGACAAAAAACATACCTGTTTAGACAAATGAGTTATTTGTCACTTAATAATTACATTTTAAGTAGAAATTGTTATCGAAATTTTACGATTCAAGATATTTTCCTGGAACACACAGTATCCGAATTGTTGAATAAAGATACAGTTTGGGAATATCCCGGAATAGGAAAAATCTAAGATCAGAAGCTCGTGTCTTTGAAAGAGATAGTTGGCTGAAATTAAGAGGAAAAATTAAATTTCAATCTTTAAGAATAGCCTTCAAAGTTGTAATTTCCAAAGGTTTGGATAGCAATTCCAGAATGTGTATGCTTGCTTTTGCTTTTTCGATATCGCGTGTGTCAATAGTAGAGGACAACATATAGATCCTGATTTGACTTTTTAAAGTCTCTGGGAGCATATCAAACTGGTCTATAAACTCAAACCCGTTCATTCCGGGCATTTGCAAATCCAGTAAGATAATTGTTTTAGGCAATCTTTCGCCTTGGCCTGTCAGATATTCCAGCGCATCCTGAGCGGAATTGAAGGGGCGCACGGAATTACCAATACCGCTTTTTAATATTAATTTTTCATAAATAAATAAATCAAAAGCGCTATCATCAATTAAGATAAAATCAAATTGACTGGTCATAATTTCTATTTATTTACTGAAGGAATATTTATCTCAAAAATACTTCCTTCACCTACGGTCGAAGTGACATTAATTGTACCTTGTAGCTTCGTAATGGCTTCATGAACTATGTAAAGTCCTATCCCTGAACCACTATTTGTTGCGCCTGCACGATAAAACATTTTAAAAATCTTTTCTATATCGTCTTTTTTAATACCTAATCCGTTGTCCTCAAAAGTGATTTTCGTGTGCTGCGGCGTCGCGTAGATGTCCAGTTTAATAAAAGGGTTTTCTTTCCTGGCATCCTGAAACTTTACCGCGTTCGTAATCAAATTATTGAAGATGATCCGCAGTTTCATCGCATCTGAATAAAAAACTCCTGTCTGGTTAATATTGGTAATCATATTGATTTTACCAAATTCCGGCAGAAATTTAATCGCCTCCGTTACATCATTAACAAGCTGATTGAAATCAATTTCTGTGATTGCCTGAATTCCTCTCGCGTTTTTGTAATAATCAATGATGTTAATAATAAAAGTATCCAGTTTTTTGACGGATTGCTTGATCAGATCAAGGTATTCGTTTTGCGACTGAACATCTTCTTCCATCAGAGCCAGGTTCACTATTCCCAGCACAGACATTAAAGGAGCGCGTAAATCGTGCGATGCACTGTAAACAAATTTATCAAGCTCTTCATACGCCTTTTGCAAATCCAGATTTCTCTGTTTTAGCTCCGCACGGGTTTTATAGATATCAAATGCATGCGTGATAGCATTTTCAACGTAGGTATAGTCCCAGGGTTTGTCAATAAACCTGAAAACTTCACCTTTGTTAATCGCGTCAATCGCAGCGCTTATGTCCGTATGACCAGTAATTAAAATCCGGATCGATTCAGGAAATTTGCTTCTTATTTTCTCGAAAAACTGAACTCCGGTCATACCCGGCATTCTTTGGTCAGCAAGGATAACATGAAATTCTTCCTTTTCCATGATTTCTTCAGCCTCCACAACCGAAACAGTTGTAGTGATATCGTATTGTCTCCGGAATGATGCCTTAAACGATTGCAGATTATGTTCCTCGTCGTCTATGTATAAAATACGTATTTTGCTGTCACTCATTTATTATGAAAGGGCTAATTTCTTTGTTATAGGAAGCGTTATCACAAATTCAGTTCCCTTGTTGACTTCGGATATTACTTCAATTGTGCCGTAATGTACCTCAATAATTTTAAAAACTATAGATAATCCTAATCCGGTGCCTTCGCCAACATCTTTAGTGGTAAAAAACGGATCGTAAATTTTGGCTTTTACCTCCGGAGTCATACCAGTTCCATTATCTCTGATTGAAACAGTAACATGTTCACTGTCTTTTAAGAAGGTACGAACCCAGATAGTTGGTTTTCTATCTGGTAATTCATCTTTCTGGACCGCATAAATTGAATTGGTCAGAATGTTCATAAAAACCTGATTCATTTTACCGCCATAACACTCGACATTGGGGATACTTCCGAGGTCTTTGATCAGTTGAAGGTTTGTACCCATCTGATAATTTAAAATAACCAGCGTGGATTCAATGCCTTCGTTTATATTAACAAAGTTAAGATCGGATTCATCTACTCTTGAGAAAACTTTCAACCCCTTTACTATTTCCACTGTGCGGCGGGCACCGTCTTCCATTCCGGTTAGTAATAGCCCAAGCTCGGTTTTAATATAGTCCAGATCGAGGTGGTTTTTAAGCTTTTCTATTTCGACCATTTTTTTCTGAACCCCATCGAGAGAGTCTATCTGCCGGATCTCGTCGTAGGAATCAAGAATTTCTATTACATCGTCTATATCCCTTCTAAGCGGCCTGATATTTGAACTGACAAAGTTGATTGGATTATTGATTTCATGCGCTATACCCGCGGTTAGTTGACCCAGAGAAGCCATCTTCTCAGATTCGATAAGCTGCGACTGTGCATCTTTCAGTTTTGTCAGCGTGTCGTTCAGGTCAGTATTTGATTTTCTCAACTCAACGGTTCTTTCGTCAACCCGTTTTTCCAGAATTATATTTTGTTCTTTAACAATTTTTTGATTTTCCAACGAAATTCTGAGCGCTTGTTCCTGCGACAATTCCCGTTCTTTTTTCAGAATGTTGATTTTGTCAGCTAAGGCAAAAGACAGAAGAATTACTTCAATAGCAGTTCCAAACTGCATGGTATAGTTTGTGAAGACATTGTATTGCAGTAAGTTGAGATTCCGCATTACAAACAATATTAATCCCAACAAAAAGATAGACCAGGCCAGTAGGAAAAATTTGGCTGGCCGGTATCCAAGCAATGATAATTTAAGGGCAATTACAAAAGTGAGAATTGCACCTGTTAATCCGGCAAGATCTACGAAACGATAACTTAGCATACCATTGCCCGTAATAGCAAAAAATACGGCGACCAGATATATTCCTACGATCACATACAATAGCTTGCCCCAGATCGGCGCGCGTTCGGAAATGTGAAGAAATTCTTTGATGAAAAATATAGCAAATATCCCCGCCAGGGCAGAAAACCAGACAATCGCGGTGTTGTTAAAATAATGGGCTTGCGGCCACAGATATTTAAAGGTATATCCGTTTAAAGTGGTTTGCGCGAGGCCAATGAAAAAGATGTAGAGAACGTAGTAAAGGTAACTTTTGTCCCGTGTTGAAAAATAAATGAACAAATTGTAAAGAATCATAACCAAAATTATCCCGATAAACATTCCGGTAATAATTTCACTTAACAACGCTGATTGAAAAAAGCCGTTTTCGCTTCTCAGAATCAAAGGAAGTACAACTTGCCTGCCGCCCTTAACTTTGAGATAGAATGTTTTAGCCGTGTTTTTTTCAACAAGTAATTTAAAAACAATGCTTTGATGGTTTACTTCACGTTCACTGAAAGAATAAGTTTCGAGAATGGATCTGTTTTCAACTTTTCCTGAATCGAGAGAATATAACTCACATGAATGCAGCATAGGGTAAGCAAGTTCCAGAAATATCTTCGGTTCCTCGCTTAAATTCCGAACAGTAAATTTTATCCAATAGGTTGATTTGCTCAGTCCCAGATTCGGTGTCTCAACTTCACTTCTAACAAATTTTATTGATTTTGGAAAATTCGGGAATTTATAATTGTTATTCGTGTCTTCCGCCATTTCAAGATATTTGCCAATCAGAATATCTTTTCCGCTGAAATCTATTTCCTCAGCTTTCAAGGAAAAAGATAACAGGAGAAACAAGGGCAAAAAAACAAATCTGATGAAATTCATCGTTTCAATAATTACAATTTTGTATGATAGATAATATCCATTTCTCCCTTAGGACCCTTTTCAATCGCTTCCTGATTTGGCGTTTCGCGCAGATCAAAAATACGTTCTCTTTCTTCGGCATGTGCGCCGGGAAGATTAACAATATCTTTGATGATAAGGGCGGTTGCCACCAATCCTTCTTTTGGATAATAAAATGTACCGTTGTTTCCCAACTCTCTGATAATCTCAAATCCAACGCGGGCGCAATTTCTTAAAGTTGCAGGAGAACACAAAGCCATAAGATATTGAACGTTTACCTGCGTGGCAATGGCAACGCCGATTCTGCCAAGGAAAATGCTTCCGATCCCGTATCCGGCAACCTCTTTTGAATTAAAAAGGCCGCAAAACTCTCCAACGCTCTGGCTTCCGATATTGTCAACGTATTGATAAATTCCAGTATCAATTTTTGCAATTGCGTCTTCCATCGGCATTTTCATTTCGTGCGAACGGATCTGGATCCTGCCTCCTCCATATATTTTCTCCCCGTCTTCCGATTCGACAAGGACAACATAAGTCTGAGGGTCATGCAGCCAGTCTATGCTCGCTGATGTTACTTTTTTAACGCCATAGGACTCTAAAACTTTTCGATGTCCGTCTACATAACGCAGACTCGTTTCAACGTCATCCGGAGATTTGAATGCTCTGATTTTGGCTACCATTATAATGCTTTGTTGTCAATAAACAATATTTCGGATAAGGGTAGGCGTTTGGATTTAATGGCAGGCTTATCAGCCTTTGCGATCTTGAAGAGAAAAGTTTCAGCCACATTTTCATCGACCGGGATGATATCAATAAATTTGGCGCGCAATTGCCTGATAATCTCGACCTCGTCGTTATCCAATCCTTCGGTACCGTTGGCATTCAGTCGGGCAAATAAATAGAGTGGAGCATTCAGGGGATGAATCGCAAATCCCAGTTGTTCTGCTTTCAGCCAAAGTCTTTGCAAGGCGATTCCGCCAGCAAAATAATCAGCAGAACCTGTTCCTTTAACTGTTATCAAACCAATTCCGGATGCCAGGCTGGCTGTTCGCATGACACCATCTACAAGCGCATTTGCACCTCCGATTGTTTTTAAAACTTCTGCAATTTTCGGATCTTTAATAATGGAAAGAGCGGCAATTTGCGCAGGAATCATTCCCATTTCCCGAACATCAATACCGTCTCCTGACAGATCTGCATGGTCGGGAGTCCATCGGATATTCCTTTCATAAAAGTCCTTATGCCCTGCTTTATTGAGTAAAGTAATACGTTCACTTTCTCCAATAATTTTGCCAAGACTTAGAATTTTTTCCCTATCTGTTATAAAATAAATTTTTCCTCCCTGAACGCTTTCGACGGATTCTGCCAAACTTTTTATTTCATCCGGCGTCATTAAAACAGGCTGAGAAAGGCTGCGGTTAGAAGACCTGTTCTCAATAAACGCAACGGATTCCGGGTCGTAAATCGGCTCGAAGTCCGGATAATCGTCGTCCTTGTAAAAGTCTATGATAGCAATCAAACTTTTATCCTCAGGCAAAGGGAAAAGCTCACTTTTTACTTTCAGATTATGCTGATTTGTTTTTAGCAGAAGATTTTCATAGGCCGCTCCAAGTGAAACGTGGGCAGCAATATCTGAAAAGTTGGCAAATGAAAACGACCTTTTTTCGTCATGAAAAAGAAAAAGTCGTCCATTGCGGTAAAGCCACTTCCAGGGTTGGTCATTTGCGTTAGAAGGAGCCAGTCCGGCAGCTTCAACAATATCGGAAACCACCTGCAAATCAGGTTTGTATGAATCGTCAGCGCCCGGAAATGAATCAGCCTTTTTTATGGCATCTTCCAATGAAAACGGATTGAAAGGATTTTGGTCATCTAAGGACTTACCGGCAGCGTTTTTGTTGCCAATGATTTTTTCAAGATCTACATAATATCGTCCGGACTCGTTGTATTGGTCCAGAAGAATCCTGCGGCAAACATCTGTTACCACACCGCCTCCCAGCGTAACAGCGCTTGCCAGCTGTGGCCAGGTGCTAATCGATTGACCCACTTCAATGAGCGAAAGTTGCCCGCGCAAAGAGCTGTTTTTGGCATCGACTATTTTGAGTACAAGTGGCAACCGATCTTCCGGACTTATATTTTTCAATCTTTCAGGAGGTATGCCATCCAGAAATCCATGCAAAATGGACCGATCTGCTTCGAGGTCAAAACGCTCCACATCGAGCATACCTTTGTCGCTGGTTTCCATAACGACAGGAATCTGGTATTTCTTTGCCATCTGGCGGCAGGCGATCTTCATTTCAAGCCCGTCACACTCATCTACCAGAATGTCAAGTTTTCCTCCTTCAAGCAAAAAGGCTTCCAGATTTTCATCGGTAAGCCCTTCCTGATAACATTCAATATTTATGAACGGGTCGATTTCTGCAATTTCCCGCGCTGTAACAACACATTTATTGAGCCCGATATTTTGTATTCCGGTTTTTATCCGGTTGAGATTGCTTAGTTCGATGGTATCAAAATCCGCAAGTTTCAGAGTGCTGCAAATCCTTTCAGTTGCAATACTAAGCGCTACGGCGTGGCCTACTGACAGTCCAATGATCCCGATTTTTTTACTAAACAGACTGGTCTGTTCAGATGGAGTAATTTTAAACTTATTACGGCTGGTTCTTAATTCAATAAATTCCTCTTTATCAAGGATATGGATCATTTTATTAAGCCAGGGATAATAAACCCATATACCCTCATTTTCAGCGGATCTGTTTTCTATCCAGCTGTCATATATCGCATCGGTATCAGCCGGGGAAAGTCTTTGTTTGGGGCTCCGTATCTTAAAAAGCTCTTTTTTCTGGGAAGAAAATAAATCCAGAACTATTTTATCGGTTTTAACTGAAATAATATCGTTGAATTTTTGTCTGTCAGACTCCTTACTCAATTCAAATAAAACGGGTAAATAGATTTCATTTAATTCTAAATCTTGATACATCTTTAAGCTTGCGTTGAGCGGTTATTTTCCGGAAATTTTCATAAAACGTCGCATATCTCTGACAATCTAAACATAATTTTAGAAGAACAATAATTACATGTCCAAGTTATCCCAAAGTTCAGTCGGTGAGGTTACAGTTTATAAAGAAAACCGTGTTCTTAAAACAAGAATTAATGTAATAATGCTGTCGCTTAATTAACAATAACACCGCGGATTTGTTCTATTATTTTTATAGTATGTTAATTTCTGATCAAACATATATATTTGCAACGATACAATAAAATTACCGTAGAAATAATATTACCTAATTTGAAAATAATCTTGTATTTTTAGAAACATGAATTTATAAGTTTATTTCAGAGTTTACAACCCAAAAAATGGAAAGCCCCGAGAAAATTAGTATCCTCTATGTGGATGATGAAGTAAATAATTTGAATTCTTTTAAAGCGGCATTCAGAAGAGATTTTAACGTACTGACAGTAACCTCGGGCAAGGAGGGATTAGAGGTTTTAAAGTCAAATAGAGTCCATGTTATTATCACGGATCAACGGATGCCGGAGATGACAGGAGTTGATTTTTTGATAGAAGTATTGAAGGAATATACCGACCCAATACGAATATTGTTGACCGGTTATTCTGATATAACAGCTGTGATTGATGCAGTCAACAAGGGGCACATTTACTATTATTTGAATAAGCCTTGGGATGAGCAGCAGTTAAGGATCATTATCAAAAATGCCTACGAGATATTCAGTTTACGTGAAAAAAACAGAGATCTTCTCGAAAAACTGATTGATGCTAACAACCAACTGGAATTCTTACTGAGACAGAAACTAATCTCCTAATTTATTGTGATTCAAGGTTGTCTCCTCCTCACTTTTCGAATATTCTCTATCTTCTTCTGAAATTGATACCTTTTCTGATCAAAGGTGTCAATTTTATTTCTTTTACCATATACCCCAAAATGTAATAAACTGTGGTAAAAATCAGCGCTGTTAAAATTACAGTAGCGATCATAAGATTACCCAACACCTGCATAAAAGTGATCAAATCAGCCATAACGTTTGTTGATGAAGTGTTTTGTTATAAGTTCATCAGAGTATTTTAAAAAATTATTCCTGACTGACGCGGGCAGGCAATTCCCCAAAAACTATGTATCTGTCTGCTTTGCAGGTTGGTATCTTTTTTGTGTTTCGCCTGGTAGATAGATTAAATCAACAAACATATTTTACCATGAAAAACATTAAAACCACCCTGGTTCTTTCTTCTTTGTTGCTGACTAGTATGCTTTCATCCTGCTCACGGCAAACGGGCACAGATAATAAAAAAGTGCAAACGACTGAAAATAAGACAGAAGGCTACTTGTACCATCAAAATGATCACAATATGAAAGGTGACTCAACAACGGTTAAGAAAAGCGTAAATAATTAGCATAAAAAACATCCACAGATTGATGTCTCTGTGGATGTTTTTTTAGATCCTTAAAATAGATTTTACGGTTTAGATCTTTCGTACTGAATCGGCCACGCTGCCTCCTCGTGCAACTCTCGCGCAGCCTGTAATGGAAAGTAAGGATTACGAAGTATTTCGCGGGCCATAATGATCATATCTGCGTCCCCATTTACTAAAATTGTTTCGGATTGGACGGAATTAGTGATCAAACCTACGGTACCAATAAGTATACCAGTTTCTTTTTTTATTCTGGAAGCAAAAGGAAGTTGGTAGGCTGGTCCGACAGGAATTTTTTGATGAGTGACCAGACCACCCGTTGAGACGTCAATCAGATCAACTCCCTGATCTTTTAATTGTAGAGCTAGTTTTACAGATTCTTCCAAATTCCAGCCGCCATCAGCCCAGTCTGTTGCTGAAATTCTGACAAAAATCGGCAGATCACATGGCCATACAATCTTGATGCTGTCTACGATTTGTAATAAAAGCCGGATCCGGTTTTCAAAACTTCCACCGTAGTTGTCGGTTCGATGATTACTCAGCGGCGAAAGAAATTGGTGGACAAGATATCCATGTGCAGCATGAATTTCGATTACTTTAAATCCTGCATCGAGCGCTCGTTTTGCAGCATTGGTAAAATCCAAAATCACTTTGTCAATTCCCTCCTGATCCAGAGCAACAGGCATAGGATAAGTGTCAGAAAAAGCGATTGCCGAAGGTCCGACCGTCTGCCAGCCTCCGTCCTCCGGATTAACTTTTCCACGGCCAAGCCATGGGGTTGCGGTGCTCGCTTTCCGGCCGGCATGTCCGAGCTGGATTCCCGGGACTGACCCATGCTTGGAAAGGAAGGTAGTTATCTGCGCAAGCTTTTCAATGTGTTCATCTTTCCAGATACCTAAATCTTGTGGCGAAATCCGTCCTTCGGGAGAAACGGCAGTGGCCTCCGAAATGATCAGCCCCGCGCCACCCACTGCGCGGCTTCCAAGATGTACAAGGTGCCAATCGTTTGCAAAACCGTCTTCCGAAGAGTACTGGCACATTGGCGAAACTGTAATTCTGTTTTTTAGTTTGATGCTCTTGATTTCAAGAGGAGAAAAAAGCTTGGACATAGCTAAGGAACTTGATTTAAATTTTAAATACTGGTATCGATTAATTTTTCCTGACGTTATAATTATTGAGCCATTCAAGTGTTTTCTGCATAGTAAAGTTGCAGAAACGATTGATGTGGTCGAATTTTGTGTTTCAATTTCAGTCTCTAACAAGGTTTTAGTATAAAAAAGTCCTTTATGAATAGCAGTATCGGTAAACTTTTAAACAAGCTTTTCGCTCTTACATTATTCCTGATCATGAGCTCGGCATGTTGGGCCGCTGATACTTTTTTTGTTTCACTAAATGGTAATGACGCTAACGCAGGAACAAAAGAAAACCCGTTTGCAACAATTGATAGGGCGAAGGCTGCCGCCGGGAATAGTCGCTCTAAAATTGAACCTGTGACTATCTTCGTGAGAGGTGGTACTTATATTTTTCAAAAGACACTTCAATTTAACGAAAGTGATAGAAACATTCTGATTAAGCCCTGGGCAGGTGAGTCGGTAATTTTTACAGGCGGAGTTTCAATCAATCCGACAAAAGTGAGGCGGCTGAGTCTTACAGAATACAAAAATGAATTTCCTGAATTTGTGCAGGATAAAATTGGAGTACTGGATCTTCGGGAGTTGGGAATTTCGGATTATGGACAGTTGCGGAGCGTGGGTTTCGCAAGACCTTACGCACCATCCTGGCTGGAACTGTTTATAAATGAAAATCCTGGCCACCTGGCCCGCTGGCCCAACGATTCGACAATGGCGATGGGAAGAGTTATTGATAAAGGATCAGTTGTGCGGGACGGAGATCAGACGAATCGTGGTGGAAAATTTGCTTATGAAACTAATCGTCCATCCAGCTGGAAAAAAACAAAAGACATCTGGCTTTCAGGGTACTTTAATGTGGGTTATGCCGAAGATGCGGTAAAGCTTGCGAGCTTGGATACACTGGCAAAAACCTTCACCACTGCGCAGCCTCACATCTATGGATTCTTGTCTGGCAAAGCCTGGAACCGCTGGTATGCCTATAATATTCCTGAGGAAATCGATCAGAATGGAGAATATTATCTGGACCGGGAAAGGGGATTATTGTTCTTTTTCCTTCCAACGCTGATCTCCAAGCTGGATATTTCTATGCTCCAAACGCCGTTGGTTTCGATAGAAGGTTCAAAAAATATTACGTTCCAGGGTATTTCCTTTGAAGTTTCCCGTGGAATTGGCGTTTATCTGGAACGTTCTGAAAGTTGTGTTATAACAGATTGTGTTTTTAGAAATCTAGGTTCTGTTGCTGTTTCAATCGGAAAGGGAATCGCGCCATTTGAAGATCAGAAACATGAAGGAAGTGGAAAAGCCGCGTCTCAGTTAATCGGCAGCGTGGATCAGCATCTATATGAAAATCCAACTTTTGAACGGGAAGGTGGCAGGAATAACAGGATCGTAAATTGTCATATTTATCATACCGGGGCAGGAGGTATCAGGCTAAGCGGAGGCGACCGGATAAGTTTAACACCAGCAGGAAATAGTATTGAAAATTGCCGGATCCATGATTTTAACCGTATTGAAAAATCATATCGGCCAGGGATTGGAATCGATGGGGTAGGCAATAGTATATTAAACTGCGAAATATACAACGCGCCAAGTATGGCAATTTTGTTACATGGTAATGATCATGTTTTGGAATACAATAATATCTACGACGTATGCCGGGAAATTGATGACCAGGGAGCTTTTTATTACGGACGTGACCCATCTGAAAGAGGGCATAAGTTAAGATTTAACTATTTTCATCATTTTGGCAATAACCATCGCACGTCGGCCATTTATCACGATGACGGCGCGAGCGGAATGGAAGTGTTTGGAAATATCTTTTACAAAGCAGGCACGATTCCGGTGTTGATCGGAGGTGGTCAGGATATAAGTTATAAAAACAATTTGTTCATTGACAGCCCTTTGGGAATTCATGTCGACAACCGATTTCAAAACTGGTCGAAGGCGACGCTGGCGAAAGACGGCGTGATCGATAAACGTTTGAAAGCTGTAAAATTTGATCAGCCTCCGTACGCCGTAAAATATCCTGAACTGGTTAATTATTGGAAGCAGGATCCTTCGGTTCCGAAGCGTTTAATTTTTGATAACAATATTTTCGTCAAGGTGGCGACGACCAGGAAAGGTGAGGACCTGTGGTTTAATTGGTCAGAAAATAATCGGGTTATGGATACGTATCCATACAATTGGAAAATGATGGACAGCAGACATTTCATTCCGGATGATTCGCAGTTGATTACACCTTCCGGCTGGCAGACGTTACCGGTTGAAAAGATTGGAATTTTGAAAAATTATAAGTAGTACAAAAAGCTCCATTCAACTGTTGAAAGGAGCTTTTCGATTTATATTTGATAAAAAATAATGATCAGGCGATATGATCTTTAAACGCCTTCATTGTTCTTTCCCAGGCCAATTTTGCAGCTTCCGGATTATAACGTGTCGGAGCAGAATCATTCAGGAATGCGTGTTGAGCACCTTCGTAAACATAAACTTCATATTTCACTCCGGCAGCTTTCAGGGCTTCTTCATAAGCAGGAATACCGGCATTTATTCTTTCATCAAGTCCGCCGTAGTGCAGCTGAACAAACGCTTTTATTTTAGGAACATCTGAAACTTCCGGCTGACGACCATAGTAGGCTACCGCAGTTTTTAAGGTTGGGGAATGAACGGCTAGCTGGTTAGACAAAGCGCCACCCCAGCAAAATCCTACACAGGCTGTTTTTCCATTACTATCTGGTCTGGCTTTCAAATAATCAAGTCCTTTCAGGAAATTGTTTAGGTTTTTCGTAACATCAATTTTTGCAAAAAGTGCCCTGGCTTCATCTTCATTTGTTGGTGTTCCTCCAAAAGGAGCGAGCGCGTCCCCGGCAAGCGCAAGATAACCAGCCTTGGCAATGCGGCGGGCAATATCCTTGGTATGCGGATTCAGGCCACGATTTTCATGGATCACCAAAACTGAACCATATTTTCCCGGCTTTTTTGGTCTGGCCAGGTAACCGCCCATCGGCGATCCTTCGCCATCATATTTTATGTCCTCTGTAATAATATCATCGTCAGTTTCGGAAACTGTCGCTGCATTTGCATAATTCACTTCCAATAGCGGAAGCAATGCCAGAGCGGCCGTTGTTCCTCCGGCGAGATTTGCCAGTCGTTTCAAAAAAGTGTCGCGGCTTAACGGCTTATGCGTATACTCATCGAAAAGGTTAATGATTCGTTGATCCATGCTTTTTACGGGTTAGTGATAACAAGTAAATGTATCGAATTTTTCATTACGATCTGATCATCAGAACCGAAGGCGAATAGGATAACCATAAACTATGTGATTCCACTGCTTTTTTCCAGCTGTCGAGGCTGATCAGCATAAGATCCTGTTGTTCCAGAAATTCCTTTTCAATTTTCTTTTCGTTGTACAATGCGATATGGTTCGGTGCAATTTGCTCAATCGCAGAAATGGTTTCTTTCAATTCCGGGTTTTGACGAATGACCCCGCTCGCATCCAGAATGATCACACGGGCATCGCTGTGATGAATCAGTTTTTGAGCGAAAACCAGAAGGAAACTGTCGCTTAAAGAGAATATTGGAATAAAAATATTCTCAATTTTCGCCAGATTTTTTTCAACTAAAATCCCGACTGGTACTTTTACAGACTTGATAATATGTTTGGTGCGGTCGTCAAAAACGCTGTAATCGAAAAACTTTTCTTTACCTGTTATCGTGTCATAAATCCTTTCGGGGCTGATAATTTTTGTCGTAAAACCTAAAACTTTTCCAAGGATTGTACCTTCAAAAACATTGCGGCCAATACCAACTAGCAGCAGATCGAAGTTTCCCAGATTGGCCGTGTCGATAATATCCCTGTCAATGTCCTGCGACGGTTTAAACATCGTGATCATAGGAAGATTGAGCTGCTGCGCTTCCTGTCTGATCGGCTCAAAACTATCATGCTCATATTCGTCTGAATTAAACTGATTCAGGTCATTGCTAGGCGATAAGTGCAGCGCTGTGATACTGGCATTTGACGGAGCTTTCCGGATAAAACTATGCGCAAGACGCAACATGGATCTGCCACTTTGAGGACTTCCGAAGGATACAAGAATCGTGTATTTGCCTGTTTCAACAATCGAATCGGGCAAGTCAATATTTTTTTCCGGGAAAAACCGGTTTATCAGATCGAGTGCCGGGCCAGTCATACAAGTCGTGACAAGTGCCATGATCACCATCATTGCAAAAATCTCAGGAGTCAAAACGCCCAGGTCATAGCCGATGTTCAATACCACCAGCTCCATTAAACCTCTGGTGTTCATCAATGCGCCGAGAACAAGGCTGTCTCGCCAATCCTGGCCTACAAATTTTGCTGCAATGGTGCTTCCAGCAAATTTTCCTATCACCGCTGCTGTTACAATTAGTCCGGTAATTTGCCATAGATATGGATCGTTTAACAAACCGATTTGAGTTCTTAAACCTGTAAAAACGAAAAACAACGGAAGTAGTAAAACCAGGGCTACGTCTTCCACTTTTTCAATAAAGATATTTCTAAAAGTCTGGTTTGCAGGCATGATAACGCCGGCCATAAACGCACCGAAAAGAGCATGAATTCCAATGACTTCTGTCGCATAAGAGGAAACTAAAAGGGTAATAAAAAATACAGCGACCACCGGTTTTGTCAAACCTTCCTTGTAAGAATAAACGTCACCCAATTTTTTCAAGAATGGCTGAACGATCTTTAACATAATCAATACATAACTACCAGCCATCAAAATTGTATAAATCGCGCTGAAAACTGATCCGGCCTTGACGATCGCGATTACGGCGGCTAACAGACACCATGCTGTAATATCATCCGTTGCGGCACAGGTTATGGCGAGCGTTCCAAGTTTTGTTTTGGACAAACCACGCTCCTGAACGATGCGCGCAAGGACAGGAAAGGCTGTAATACTCAGGGCTATGCCGGTAAACAAAGCAAAGGACAAAAAGTTTACCTCGGCTGGTGCGAAACGTTCGTATATAACAAAGGCGAGACCAATGCCCAGAGCAAACGGAAAAATGATACTGGCATGGCTGACTACAATGGCTTCCTGTGCTTTGTTTTTTAATATTTTCAGATCGAGCTCCATACCGATCACAAACATGAAAAGTATCAGCCCGATCTGGCTAAGAAATTGAAGATTTCCCAGTGATTTTAATGGGAATAAAAAGCTGGAAAATTCCGGATAATACATACCGATAAAAGACGGTCCAAGGAAAATCCCGGCTGCAATTTCACCGATAACGGTTGGTTGCTTGATTTTTTTACACAGATAACCAAAAGCTCTGGCAACCACAATGATCGTGATGATCTGCAAAAGTAGAATGGCTAGCGGACTTGTAATATTTTGCTGATAGGTATCAATAAATTGTTGCCAGGAAGATGTTGAATTTGCAACTTTTTTAACAGTAACTTTTCCAATTTCCAGTGTTTCTCCATGTACAATGATAAAGTACATCAAACCAGAGAAAAGGCCGATTGTGAAGAGATAAAAGAGTAAATTTCTGATGTTCTTCATGTGTTAATTTTGTAATTGTAAATACGCCCGACGGAAGTGCCAGAGCCTGACGCGCCGGCAAATTTATCTTTTTAGCCAAGGTAATTGTCGTGTGAAGGCATGGAAATAACCTATTATGTAACAACGGAGAGGAATTTTGTAATAAAAATTTCAAATCATAATCATCGTATTGGGACAGGAGTTCGTAAATTTTAACAGGAATGATAAATTAGGAAAGGAATTTTTATAATTTCAACAAGCAGGTTTTCTAAAATTTACGTGCATCATCAGCCATTGGGCCTTTAACGCTCTGATGGAATAGTTTTTGTAGGGGGTTGGTTTTTGTAATTTCAAGTTCAGCAGCATGGAAGAATTAGTTATTTCTACGCAAAAGCAAGATCTGTTTTTGAAAGAATTAAGAGATAAAACAGGTGAAAGTCATAAACATTTAGAAGGAAATAATTTTTCAAGAGCAATCCTGAATCCGTCTGTAACGCTTGCTGACTATCAAACCTATATTGCCAAACTTTACGGTGTGACACGCGCGTGTGAGCGCGACGTTTTTCCGGAGGTGGCGTCTGTCCTTTACGATTTGGAATATCGTTACAGATCAGGGTTGATCGTTAAAGATCTGGCAAAAACCGGAATTGCAAGAATGGATATTGATAACATTCCAGTTTTTCAATTCACAACTTCCGGCATTGCAGAGGCTTTGGGCGTGATGTACGTGCTGGAAGGTTCTACGTTAGGAGGAAAATTTTTATACAGACATATCAATCAGATACTAGGAATTGACAACGAAACCGGGGTATCCTATTTCTGGGGTTACGGACCCAAAACCGGAGTGTTATGGAAAACACTCATTTCATCATTGTCAAATTTTGCAGTTGAAGAAAATTGTGAGGAAGAAATAATAGAAAGCGCGGTACAGACATTCGTCACAATCGATAAGTGGCTCAACGAAGCAGAAATAAATTTTTAGGATGAATATTACCGATATCGTTAACAGGGATGTTGTCAATCTGTCAAACTGCGAAAGCGAGCCGATCCATATTCCCGGAAGTATACAACCACACGGATTTTTGTTGGGGCTAAACTTTGACAGTCACCTGATTGGTTTTTGTAGTGCGAATAGTGACGATTTTATAAAACTTCCGCCCGAAAAGTTGCTGGGGAAATCATTGGCTGAAATTTTCGGCACAAATCAATACGACAGTTTTGTAAGTTATCTGAGGGACGAAAAAACAGATCAGGCAAGGCCTTTTGTTTTCATTTATGAAGAAATTTCTTACAACGCGTCCATTAACGTCAGCGGGGGAAATGTTATTCTGGAACTAGAACCGCTTCCTGACGAACAGCTGGATCTTCCAAATCTCTTTAGTCAGACAAAAAATTTCGTTTCTTTTATGGAACAGCATAGTTCTCTGCTTGAATTATGCAATGATATCGCAGTTGAAACGAGAAGAATTACGGGGTATGACCGTGTGATGATTTATCGTTTTGACGAAGAATATAACGGAGAGGTTGTGGCTGAAAATAAACGGGAAGATCTGGTATCGTTTGCACGGCAGAAATATCCACACACCGACATACCTGCGCAGGCAAGAGAACTTTATTTAAGAAGTCCTCTGAGGATGATCGCCGATGTGAATTACGAGCCTGTTCCGATTTTTACATTGAATGATAATGGAGAAAAAAGCAACAAATCGCTTGATTTAGGCTTATCGGGATTGCGGAGCGTTTCACCTATCCATATTGAATATCTCAAAAATATGGGTGTTGGGGCAACCTTGACAGTCTCGCTTATTAAGAATAAAAAATTGTGGGGGTTAATTGCATGTCATCACTATGGACCCAAAATAATTCCGCACTACACAAGGCTTGCTGCCTTGCTTCAAGGTCATTTTCTTACATCTCAAATCGCGGTACGGGAAGTTGCAGAGGAGTTCGAGATTGCCCAGGCGTCGGACAAGGCGCTTCTGAAGTCTCTGGCATTGCTTCATGAGAACGAGGACTTTATTGGGGAAAAACATACGTCAGAATCATTGTTGAACCTTGCAAATGCGCATGGTTTTGTGATATTCTCACAAGGGAAGTTTTATAAAAATGGGTTAGTACCGTCTGAGGAGGAGTTGACTCCTTTGATGATGTCTTTATCAGAAAAATATCCAAACGCTGGCTTTCACACGGATCAGCTAATCAACTATTTCCCGGAGTATGAAAAATTGTCAAAATATGCGGCCGGAATAATTTATCATTCACTCGCTGCCGGTACGCCGGATGGTGTTTTATGGTTGCGGGCAGAACGACCGGAGACAATTAACTGGGCTGGAAATCCTCACAAAGCCGTCTCTCTTGATGACGATGGAATTGTTCGTCTGTCTCCCAGAAAATCATTTGAATTGTGGTTGGAAGAGGTTAAAAATAAAAGTGCCAAGTGGAGAAAAGCAGAGATTAGTTCGTCGGCTGCCTTCACCTTTGCGCTTCAAAAACATATCAACTTCCACTACGTTCGAATGCAGGAAAATAAGAGCAGGATATTAAATGAGGAGTTGAAAGCAGCCAATAAAGAACTCGCTAATCTAAACTGGATCAGTACACATGACCTGAAAGAACCTCTTCGGAAAATTCAGATTTTTGCCTCCAAAGTGCTTGATAGGGAGAATCCTGATTTGTCTGTCCAGGTAAAAGATTCTGTGGAACGTATGCGTTTTGCAGCAGAAAAAATGCAGCTTTTGATCGAGGATATTTTGACCTATTCCAAGACTGGAAATACAGAGAAAGTTTTTGAAGAAGTAGATCTGAACGGGTTATTAAACAATGTGCTGGATGAATTGCGTGATAATATCGATGAGAAAAATGCATTTATTACAGCTACAGAGCTGCCAACCTTAAAAGTTATTCCCTTTCAGGTTCATCAGCTTTTCGTAAATCTTATTACGAATGCGTTGAAATTTGCAAAACACGATGCGCCGCCGGTTATTACTATTGGGCTCGAGGAAGTACAGGGTGACTCGATTCTCGCAGATAAGGTTCACAAAGCTGAGTCTTATTATGCCATTTCACTTGTCGACAACGGAATTGGATTTGAAAAGGAATATGAACAACGGATTTTTGATGTTTTCCAGCGATTGCACCCCGCACATAAATACCCCGGGACCGGTATAGGTCTGGCGATCTGCAAAAAAATTATGGAAAATCATAAGGGACATATTAAGGCAGATTCAGAATTGGGTATCGGGTCAAAGTTTACGATTTATTTTCCGGCCAAACCGGAACAGTAAATAAGCCTTGTCAGACGGAAACTTTTTCAAGAAAGTCTTTTCGGAAGTTTTCACCTAACGACAGGACTAGCTCTCTGTCGGAATTTTCGGATATGATATTGGTCGTGATCTCCTGATGCGTAAAATATTTCACAGCCTTCAGTGATAGAATATCTTTCTTACTGATCCTGCAAAAACGGTCAGGCGGGAGTAAAAGTAAAAGCTGCTCGAAGGAGATATTTTTCAGAGTGATTTCCTGGCCATTCTCCAGATAAGCGATCTTGTCACGTTTGTCTTTTTCCGCGGAACTGATTAATCGTAACTGCTCGAACGACACCAGAGCTTTTCCCTTGTTGGTATTCAGTTGCATAAATTGCTTTTCGGCTTTTCCTTTTTCAATCCATTTCGCAGCTTTTAATATTGCTTTTTCCAGTCGCTCTTTTTGTATCGGTTTTCGGATGTAATCCACAGCATCCAGATCAAAGGCTTCCGCAGCAAACTCTTTGTAAGCGGTTATGAAAATAATCGGTTTTCCTTTTAATAATTGTGCGACTTCCAGGCCATTAAGTCCCGGCATTTCGATATCGGTGATACACAGATCGAAATCCAGGTCGGCACTGGCCTGTATAAGTTTCAGCGGATCGTTGAATGCTTTGACTACTTCAAGTCCAGGGATTTGTTCGCAAAGCATCCGCAAATACGTTAGTCCGGGCAATTCGTCATCCAGCAGCAGACATTTGAGCTTTGTGTTCAAGCAGGTTAATTTTCAGATGAGCAATGTATACGTCATTTTCAATGGTGTGTTCCAGCATATAGTTTGAACGATAAACCAGATCAAGCCTCTTTCTCAGATTATCCTTTCCAAAACCGCTTTTTTCTTTTTGGAGTATAGGTTTGACGCTAATTTTGTTTGAAACAATTAACGAAAAAGCAGTTTTAGATAGATCAAAAACGATAGAAATGAACGCGTCAGCATTCTGGATGTCTGCGTGTTTAAAAGCATTTTCGATCAGGTCTATCGTGATTAAAGGCGCGATAATTTTTGCATTGATCAAGTGGCTGTTCGGATCTATCCTGTTTTTTATTCGCAAGTCGAATAGCGGACTTACCTTTAGACGATTAATTTCAATCAGGCTTAATGCAAAATCTGTCTCTTCTTTTAGAGAAACATACTCGCAATCACTTTCGTAGAGTATATAGTCCAATACACTTGAAAGTTTATCCAAAGCGTAATAACTCTGATAAGCATGTGACTGGATTGAATTCAGGACGTTTTTAAATAAATGCGGATTCAGCTTTGACTTGATTGTTTCAAGTTCGAAATTTCCTCTCCGAACATCTGCTTCATCCAGTTTTTCTTTATAAAATCTTTTTTGATGCGTCTCGTTTTTTAATCTGACGACAAGAAAGGTTATAAATAAAAAGCTTATAATCAGCAGCAGAACCAGTATATAGAGCAGAATGCCAGATATCGCAACAGTACTTTCCATTCTGCAAATTAAGCTCAAAAATGATATCCAACACCAAACCGTATGCCAGCTTCCAACAGCCGTTGTGGACTTCTCGCACTTTCGAAGGGGATAACTGCATGTTGCTGCAAACATGGATTTATTGAAAACGTAATCCGTTTGAAGTCGTATTTTCCTCCAATTCCTACTCCAAGGCCAATGCCCGATTGTCTGTCTACAACATCGGTTTTCTTTTTATTAATCTGAAAGTCTGCTATCAAACCGCCATTTATAAACATATATTTTGCAAAAGTAAAGTTGGCATAAATCGGAATGGATATTAATTCCAGGTTTTCTTTTATGGGCGAAATTTTAATATCCGGATAAGATGCGGGAGTTGTAGAAAATTTATATCTGGAATATTCCAAACCCGTTTCCAGCGCCACCTTTCCGTTTGCTCCGTGTATATACCTAAGTCCGGCAACATTTCCTCCTTTCCCGTCATGGCTTCCGGCGCCCTCCAGACGTTCTTGAATTAATACTTGGCTGGCGATGCCATAGTTGACAGTAAGTCGGTTAACATTCTGTCCGTAGGAACTAACAACTGAAAACAGAAGAAATAAAATAACGTAGTGATTTTTCATGTGATAAGTTATGGCTAATTTTAGAGAGTTACTTGGAAACTATTCAAGTTACATAATGCTTGTAAATTAAACGAAAAAGCTGCACGAATTAATAAATGCATGATTTATTGTTTAGAATAATTATAATTAACAGGTTTAGGTTAGTACATTTGCTGATACCCGGATTGATATGGAACCCAACACAAAACTTTATTATGACACAAATGAAGTAGCCGCCATCGTGGGCTGCGAGGCTTCTGCGTTACGTTTCTGGGAAAAGAAATTTCCGCAACTGGCTCCGAAAAGAGACTCAAGAAACCGCCGGAGATATACCGAACGCGACATTGAAGTGATCCGGAAAATCATGCACCAGAAGGATAAACAGGGGAGAACAATTAATGGAGCGAGGGAGCAGCTTCGGCGAAAAGAAGAATCTCAATTATTGATATACCGGCTGACCAGAGTCAGGCAGTTTCTTGCTGAATTTCGCGATGCACTGTCGACACCGGAAAAGCCGGATTAAGCTTTTATTTGAAATGAAAATAACATTTTTTTCCATCGCGCTGATATTCGCAGCAAATAATCTTGTTCAGGCGCAGAAAATTGCGGCGTCTGATATTAAAAAACATATTGATATTCTCGCATCGGATGCGTTTGAGGGCAGAGGAACTGCGACGCTGGGTGAAATTAAATCGGCAAATTATATAGCTGATCTGTTCAAAAAATCCGGTTTAAAACCTGCGGGGACAAATGACACCTATTTCCAGCCATTTCAACTCACAGCCGGAGTGGATGGCGTTGCCCACCAGATGACGGCCAGAAATGTGGTTGGATTTTTAGATAATGGTGCTAAAAAAACAATTGTAATTGGCGGTCATTTTGATCATTTGGGAAAAGGATATCAAAGTGGTTCTCTGTCGCCAGACAGTAGAAACTATATCCACAATGGCGCGGACGATAATGCTTCCGGCACTGCGGGTGTGATCGAACTGGCCAAATATTTTTCCTCAAATCAAACCAGGGAAAAGCATAATTTTCTGTTCATTGCTTTTTCGGCGGAGGAATTGGGACTTCTAGGTTCGAAAAATTACACAGAATCGCCGACCATTCCGCTAGCTTCTATTTCAGCCATGATCAATATGGACATGATCGGTAGATTAAGTGATGAGAAAGGTTTGATTATTTCCGGATGGGGGACGAGCCCTGCATGGGGGAAAATAGTTCCTGATCTTGCCAAAAAGCAAAATATGAAATTCACGATTGATTCTTCGGGTGTTGGTGCGTCTGATCATACGTCGTTTTACTTAAAAAATATCCCGGTACTTCAATTTTTCACCGGAACACACAGCGATTATCATAAAATCAGCGACGATGCTGAAAAAATCAATTCCGAAGGAGAAGCTAAAATTTTGAATCTTATTGCTGCTATCGTTGAGAATCTTGATAATGAGCAGACTGAGCCGGAATTTCTTACAGCCGGCAATCCGCACCAGGGCGCTACAACGTCCAATTTTAAAGTTACGCTGGGCGTTATGCCGGATTATAGTTTTTCCGGAAAAGGTCTAAAAGTAGATGCAGTATCCAAGGCCCGTCCTGCCGAAATTGCTGGAATTATGGCTGGGGATGTCATCACGAAGTTGGCAGGTAAAAACATTAATTCGATTTACGACTACATGGAAGTGCTTGGTGCCCATGAAAAAGGTCAGCAGGTAGAAGCTGAATTATTAAGAGGCACCGAAAAAAAAGTTGTCAAGGTTACTTTTTGAAAGTAAGTTTTTTTGAATAACAGAAGTCTGATAAGTAAAAATGAGAAGATCTGGTATCCGAGACCTGGTCTTTTTACTTTTTTACGGTTAAGCGTTCACAGTTTTTAATCAGGCTTCGATAGCGCCACGTTTTCCCAGCTCAATCACTTCCATCTGCGAGATCAAACCTTCGTGTAAATTGAAACGAAGAAGTGTCCGTATCTTATGAAAGCCTTCTCGCCCGGCAGCGCCCGGATTAATGTAAAGCATGTTTTTCAAATCTTTGTCACGGATAACACGCAAAATATGAGAATGTCCGCAGATGAAAATATCAGGCGTGTCGTTTTTCAATGTTGGCATAACAGCAGGGTTATAGCGCGGCGGAGCTCCGCCAATATGCGTCATCCAGATACGAAACCCTTCCAGTTCGAAAAACAAATTTTCCTGTGTTCGTACCTGTATTGACTTGTCGTCGATATTTCCGAAGACAATCCTGGTCGGCTTAAAAGCTTCCAATTGTTCAATTATTGCTAGTGAACCAATATCGCCTGCATGCCATACTTCGTCGCAGTTGGCAAAATATTCAAAAATGCGGGGATCAAGATATCCATGGGTGTCAGAAAGCAAACCTATACTTTTCATTTATGTCTTCGAACTATCTGTGTACTTGGTGTTTAGGCTTTAATAATTTAAATTATGCCGGTTACACATCAAAAAATGCAGAAAACGGTCACGTCATAAAGCCCCACAAATTAAGTAATTATTATTTTAATAATTTTAATGTCACCATTTGTTGCAAAAGTGTACATTTGTAAAATCTGCATGCCTTAATAAAAGTTAAAAGATTATTGAATGGTTACAAAAAATGTTAAAAACTAAATTTTTAGTTGTATTTAACATCTTGATTTTATAATATTGTGGAGTCCAATATTGATAAAAGTGCCCTCTTTACTTATTCACCTTAACTTATCTATTAGCCTTGAAAAAATCCTTACTTCTACTCTTTTGTAGTCTCATTTGCCTTGCCTCCTATGGTCAGAGCACGGGACGTTTTACCATGAAAGGAATTGTCGGCGACACCGCCGGGGTTGGTCTGCCCGAAGCTACCGTGATGCTTCTTCTTCCGAAAGATTCTTCTCTTGTCAATTTTGGTCGAACCGGCAAAGACGGTTCTTTTGAATTCAAAAATCTGCGAAGAATTTCTTATCTGCTTAAAGTTTCTTATGTAGGTTATCTTCCTTACCAGCAAAATGTTACGCCAAACGATGGAGATGTCACAAATGTTGGTAAGCTTGGGATGAAGTTCCTGAATCAGGATTTATACGAGGTGGTGATTAAGACGGCCCGGGCACCGTTAAGTATCCGCGGTGATACAGTTGAATACGATCCAAAAGCATTTAAAGTGCCGCCTGGATCTACCGTAGAGGACCTTATCAGGAAGCTTCCAGGTATGCAAGTAGATGCCGATGGAAACATCAAGGCACAAGGCGAAGAAGTCAAACGTGTGACGGTGGACGGTAAGCGCTTTTTTGGTGACGATCCTAAAATGGCAACAAAAAATCTTCCGGCAGAAGCAATTAATAAAGTACAAGTTTTTAATGGAAAGACAGAGCAGTCCAAAGTCACGGGTGTTGATGATGGAAAACGTGAAAAAACAGTCAATCTGGAATTAAAAGACAGCCACAAAAAGGGTGGTTTCGGAAAGGCGGTGGCGGGAGTCGGGACGGATTCCAGGGCAGAGGGCAAGGTCAGTTATAATCGGTTTGATGACAAACAGCAATTTTCGGTACTCGGTTTCGGGAACAATACCAATCAGTCGGGAATTGCAAGAAATGATTATCAGGATTTCAAAGGAAGTCAGTCCTTCAATTGGGGAGATGATGGGGATTTCGGATTTTCCGGCGGGATACGATATTTCGGAGGGGAGGGAGACGGTATTACCATTTCGCCGAGTTATGGCAGCGGTTCTCCCGGATTTACGAAGAACTGGGCTGGGGGAGCCAATTATAACTATGATACTAAAAAAACAAAAGTTAGCACGAGTTATTTTTACAATTCCACCGACGCAGTTATGGATGTGATGTCCAGTCGCGATAACTTTTTAAACAACAGTACCTTTAAGTCAACTGATAAAAATCTTACAAAAACGTTCAGCGGTAATCACAGGCCAAGTTTCCGTTTAGAGAAAGTTCTGGATTCGTTGAACACGATCATTTTGATCAGTAATTCGCGGATCAACAACGGTGATACCGACTACAATAGTTTTCAGCAATATCGTCGCGGTGGAGATACCTTATCGAACCAGTCAACGATTGACAACGCAAGTTTATATAATTCGTTTGCCATGTCGAACCTGCTTTTATACCGGCATAAGTTTAAAAAGAAGGGAAGGAATTTCGCGGCGAGCGTTGGGTACAATATCAATAATTCAGACGGAAGTTCACGTTTGAATTCCATCAATGAATTTTTCCTTGATCCTTCCAATAATAGTTCAATCAATCAGCAAAACGAGACGGAAAGCAAGCGAAATCAGTTTAAAGGAAGTTTGTCTTTTATTGAACCGTTTGCCAAAAAGTTTTACTGGGAAACGTTTTACAATTTTAGTTTACGGAAAGATGAGGTCGATCGGAATGTATTTGATGTGAAGGACAATGTTCTTCAGACTAATCAGTTTTTGACGCGTTATTATACAAATGATTTTACTTACAACCGAATCGGATCAAGTGTTCGTTATTCGAATAAGGGGTTGAATATTTCACTTGGCCTGGCAGCGCAGCAATTTGATTTAAAAGGAAAATTCGGACAGGATCAATCTTCAACCAGTTTCTCACATGTGGACAGATCGTTTTTCAAAGTGACTCCAAATGTGACGTTGAATTATGATTTAAAACAGAACCGCTATTTATTTATGGAATATGGTCTGTCTGTCCAGGAGCCTACAATCGCTGATCTCCAACCCGTGGTAGACAACAGCAATCCGTTGAATATTGTGGAAGGAAACCCGAATCTTATTCCACAATCTAACCATCACGTTTTTGCAGGTTATAATATGTTCAACCCTGCCAGTTTTACAAACATTTATGTTAACGTTAATTACAGCTATAATGTCGATCAGATTGTTTACAATAAAACGATTGACGAAAATCTGATCACGACAACCAAACCCATGAACATTTCAGGTGGGAAAAATTACGGAAGTTATGTTTATCTGGGTTTTCCGCTTAAAAAAACGAAGGTATCTATGAACGTAAATGCAGGGATTAATTTTAGCAATAATCCGATTTACATTAATAACGTTATTAATAAAACAAAAACGGATGCGTACAATTTTGGCGCCCGTCTGGATATAACGCCAAGTGATATTTTTACTCTGTATGCGAACGCCAACTGGAACATTGCGGATACCCGATATTCAATAAATACAAATCAGAATCAGAAGGTTGTTAACTCAACCTACGGTGCGGATATGAATGTTAAAATGCCAAAGGAGATTTATTTCAACGCCCGTTTTAATTACAATAGTTACGTCAATAATCAGTTTGGGTTTGATCAAAAACAGCCGATCCTTAACCTTGCAGTCTATAAGATTGTATTGAAAAACAAGCGTGGTGAGGTTCGTCTAACCGCATACGATGTATTTAAAAGAAACCTCGGGATTTCGCAATCGGCAACTTCCAACTATTATATGGAAACCAGGACGAAAACACTTTCGCGGTATTTTATGCTGAGTTTTACCTACAACATGAGGGGAATGTCAGCATCGGTAAAACGCAGCAATTATTAATCTGAAAAAAGGAACAGCTACATGAACTTTCCAAAATACAATCTGATGAGACTACTTGCTATCATGCTGTCTTTGTCATTTTCGACAGCTTTTGCACAGAAAATGGAGGGCGAAATTACTTATGAAAAGGTCACGGCATGGCCAAAACTTTATGGCACACTGACCTACATGAGCAATGAGGAAAGAGACCGTATCAAGCAGACCTGGGGAGACGATGAATCCAAGCAGGAGATGCGGCTTTTGTTCAATGGCCAGAAAAGTTTTTATACCAGCTCAAAACATTTGGATAATGATGCTGGCTGGTCCTGGAATGAGAAAGAGTACAAACTTTATCGTGATATGGAGACTGAAAAACGGACGGATATTATTGAAATGTTGGGCAAGATTTACATCGTTGAAGATTCTGTAAGAGCGCCTAAATGGAAGATTATGAATAAGATAAAAGAAATTGGGGGATATATGTGCATGATGGCTGTAACGGAAGATACTGTCAAAAAGCAAAAAATAACTGCATGGTTTGCCGATAATATTCCGCTAGGTGTTGGGCCGGATTTGTATGGGGGACTTCCGGGAATGATTCTCGAACTTGATATTAATGACGGTATCGTGGTAACAACGGCGAAGAAAATAGAGATGAAGCCGATTACGGATGATATTGAGGTGCCAAAGAAAATTAAAGGAAGAAAAATCAACGAACAGCAGTATAATACCTTAGTGGCAAACCATGTAAGAGACAGTTTTAAAGCGCGCCGGGCATTTTTCTGGACGATGCCATACTAGGGAAAGGTTTATACTATTATGATTTATTAACAAAAGAAAAAGTTTGGGCGTCTGAAATAAATCTTTGTTTTTGTACCTTTGCGGTCTGAAAGTGAAAGGTAACAGATTGCTTTACTAAGCATTATCTCATCTGACACTGAGGTAATGCTTATTTTTTTAGAGATTCGCAAGCCTGTTTTTGCATTCAAGTAATAATTGGATGCATTGTAATGAAAAGTTGTAATGGAGCTGGCACGGTTTTCTCCTTGTATTAACCTTAAACTATGTCGAACTTTAAATTGTATTATTTTTATAACCCTGAATAACTATGAAAAAAACGCTCTTAGCTATCGCTATGCTATTTGTACTAGGCTCATGTGCAAGCAAGAAGAAAATGACCGCGGCTGTTAACAAAGCAAATGAAATTCAAATCCAGTTAGACAAAGCGAGAGCAGATTTGAATGACTGTGACAGCAGAACTGCAAGTTTGAACAATGATATAAAGCTTAATAACGACGAGCTTACAGCAAAAACCAACAAAGTTAAAGAGTTGGAAGACCAGCTTGAGTTTTTGAAGAAAAACAACAACAGCCTTCTTGACCGTATGTCTGACCTGTCCGTAATCAGCAAAGAAGGTTCTGAAAGCATCAAGAAATCTCTTGAAATGATGAATGTTCAAGGTGGCCAGATTCGTGACCTTAACGCAAGCATTCAACGTAAAGATTCGTTAAACATGGCGCTTGTGTTGAATTTGAAACGTTCTTTGCAAGATGTTAGTGATGAAGACGTTCAGATTGAGGTTAAAAAAGGTGTGGTTTATGTATCACTCTCTGATAAAATGCTTTTCAAATCTGGTAGTTCTGTAATCAACACGCAAGCTGAATCTGTGTTGGCAAAAGTTGCGAAGATCCTGAACGATTACAAAGAAATTGAGATTTTGATCGAAGGTCACACGGATAATGTACCTATCGCAACTGATAAAGTTACTGACAACTGGGATTTGAGCGTTTTGCGTGCTACTTCGGTTGCCCGTACATTGCAAAAGAAATATGGTGTTGAGCCGGTTCGTTTGATCGCTGGTGGCCGTGGAGAATATCTTCCTAAGGTTGCTAATGATTCACCTGCAAACCGTAGCTTGAACCGTCGTACTGAAATTATCATTACGCCGAAATTGGATCAGTTCTTTAATCTGTATACTCCGAACGCTGGTAAATAAATATCAGCTGATTAAAAATTTAGCCCGTCAGATTTCTGACGGGCTTTTTTTGTATCTGATTCAGATTATTTATACTATTATGCCAATCTTTTAAACTCATAACCTGTCGACCTTTATGTCCCCTATTTTATCCTTTCTTAAACAGAATGCTGTTCAGGTTTTAATTGGATCTATCTTATTGTCGGGAAGTTTTTTAAATGCCCAGATTCTTGTGGAAGTCAAACCTGAAACCGTTGGCCTTAGTATTGAAAGATTGAAGAGAGTGGATAAGGTATTGCAGGAATATGTTGATAAACAGGAAGTTGCCGGCGCGGTGGCGCTCATTGTGAAAGATGGGAAAATTGTTTATCAGAAGGGATTTGGACTTGACGACGTAAGTTCGAAAACACCTTTAAAACAGGATGCAATTTTTAGGATAGCTTCGCAGACCAAAGCGATTACCAGTACAGCTGTCATGATTTTGTATGAAGAAGGGAAATTTCTGCTTGACGATCCGGTTTCGAAATATATTACCGAGTTTAAAAATCCGAAAATTTTGGACAAGTTCAACGAGACGGATTCGAGTTTTACTACCAAACCTGCTAAACGGGAAATCACGATTAGAGACCTGCTCACCCACACTTCCGGGATCAGTTATCCGCTTATAGGGTCCAAAGAAGCCAAGGCTATTTATGCCAAAAACAATATTCCCAGCGGTATCGGAACCCCGGACTATGTTCTGGCAGACGTTATAAAAAGGCTCGGGGGAATGCCTTTGATCCATGAGCCAGGCGAACGTTTTTCTTATGGTTTGAATACTGATGTGCTTGGTTATTTGGTGGAGGTGGTTTCAGGGAAGTCGCTTAATGACTTTTTTAAAGAGCGGATATTTGAGCCGCTTGGAATGAAGGACACGTATTTCTATTTACCTGAAAACAAAAAAAATCGTTTGGCAAAGCTATACACGGAAGATGATAACGGGAAAACGATTGTCCCGGAAAATAGTCCTGGATTCAATAACGATTATCCCAAAGTAAATGGAAAGTTTTATGCTGGTGGTGCCGGGCTTACATCTACCGCTTATGATTATGCAATCTTTTTGCAGACGATGTTAAATGGCGGCGAGTATAACGGCAAACGGATTTTAAGTCCGGCAGTTGTTAATTTGATGACGCGAAACCAGATTGGAGATTTGAATCAGGGAAGGAATAAATTTGGCCTGGGTTTCTCCATTGCGTCATCAAAAGAAGCAGCAAGAATTCCAATTCCTGAAAATACATTTGAATGGGGTGGTATTTTTGGGACAACGTATTGGGCTGATCCTAAAAACAAAATTGTCGGGTTACTAATGACGCAAGAGTATCCGAACAGCAGTTGGGGAGAAATGCAGGACAAGTTTAAGGTGCTTGTTTACCAGTCGCTTGTTAAATAAGTATCTAAATTGCAGTTTTTTATCTTACAATAACCATAACATGATCGAAAGTATTCCCGATAAATCCACTATTGAAAAGGCCCATAAACTGATTACTCCATTTATTCACAGAACGCCTGTCTTAACTTCGCAATATATTAATCAGTTAACCGGAGCAGAACTGTTTTTCAAATGTGAGAATTTTCAGAAGATCGGAGCTTTCAAAGCGAGAGGTGGTTTGAATGCGATATTATCCTTAACTGACGAACAATTGAAAAATGGTGTGACAACGCATTCTTCCGGAAACCATGCACAGGCGATTGCATTTGCAGCGGCGAAAGTGGGTGCAAAAGCCTTTATCGTTATGCCGGATAATTCTGCCGCAGTGAAAGTGAAGGCGGTAGAAGGTTATGGCGCACAGATTACTTTTTGCCCAAACACACCCGAAGACAGGCAGGGCGCGGTTGATAAAATTATAGAAGCAACAGGTGCAGCTTTTGTGCATCCGTTTAATAATTATGCAGTTATTGCCGGGCAAGGAACCGCCGCAAAAGAACTCATTGAAGATTTGGATTTTCATTTGGATGCGATCATTGCGCCTGTCGGCGGCGGCGGGTTGTTGAGTGGAACAGCCTTGTCAGCGCATTATTTTTCCCGCGGAACTGAGGTTTTTGCAGGAGAACCGGAAGGTGCAGCGGATGCGGTGTTGTCCTTCAAAAGTGGTAAAATTGAAAAAGCACCTTACGTCAAGACCATTGCTGACGGTTTGTTAACGCCCTTGGGCCCAAAAAATCTGGAAATAATTCGTAAATACGTTAGAGAAATTTTAACTGTTTCGGATGAAGAAATTATTGCGGCCATGCGGCTTATGTGGGAACGTATGAAAATCGTTGTCGAGCCTTCCGGTGCAGTTGTGCTGGCAGCAATATTAAAAAATAAAGAGGTTTTCAGAGGTAAAAAGGTTGGTATTATAATTTCCGGTGGAAATGTAGATCTTGGTAAATTGCCTTTTTAATCAGTTATTTACAAACTGAAATGCTTTATAAATATTAAAAAATTCAACATGTAATTATGCATATTTGATAATATTACCGTTATAACAGGAATATATTTAATGTGTAATTATTTTGCGTCATCAAACTACTTTAAATTTTAACATGAGAAAATTATTTGTTCTGTGCCTGATTGTTCTATTCACTTCTTGTAAGGATAAAGACGATAGTTCCACGCCCGAGCCAGATTATGCTCCTGAATTTGCTGGTAACTATTCTACAACAACAGTAGTTGGCAATGAGACAACCATTCAGGATTGGGTAATTACCAATACGGATAAAAACACTTTGGCTATTGACTACACAAAAAGTATTAGAGTAAGCACATCAGGTACGACATTGACAGCCGTTCAGATTCGTAAGTTGAAAGATGTTAAAGTAACAGCAGCAGATAGTTTTACGATCAATGAAGTAGTAGATGTTGAGCAGACTACTCCCGGGACTTTGACTCAGAAGCTTGAAGGAACTGCTTTGAAAGTTACAAACGGGACTGGCATGCCACAGCTCAACATAACCATTAAGTTTACAAATGCCGGTGGAGGAGCTCCGGTTGAAGAATATCTGGAATTCAAACAGAAATAAAAGTTTAAAAATTGATAAATAAACGGCTTGGTGAAAATCTTCATCAGGCCGTTTTTGTGTTTGGAATAATTTTTTAACAATTCTTAAAAACATTTAATTATGAAAATCTTACTGATTACCATGATGTTATTCCTCGCAGACCAGCCTCGAAAGGTATTGTTATTTTACAAAAATGATAAGAAAGAAACCTGGCATAAGCAAACTGCTGAACTGGAAGCAAACAAGGCTGGTGTTAAGGAGCGCGACATTAATATTGAATCGTATGAGTTTTCCAAAAATCCGGATCAATGGAAAAAGTGGAATATTGATACTTCGAAATCGTTTACATTTATTTTGATTGGTCGGGACGGCGGGGAAAAACACAGATCTGATAAAGTTGTTTCGCATCAGGAATTATTTGGTAAGATAGATGCCATGCCGATGCGGAAAAATGAGATCAGATAATTACGGAATTTATTGTACTATCGGATTAAATAATAACAACTTTTTTGTTTAAATTACTGGTAAGTCTAATTCCAAACTGGAATAATTTGGTATAAATCTGGTTGCAAGGCAAGTCTCACCAACTCAACAATATGTACAAAAGGATCTCTGCAATTCTATTGTTTTGGATTTTGCCTCTCTGTTCACCAGCCCAGACCATTTTCCAAAATCTAAAATGGCAGGATGGGTTAAGCGCCAAACAGGTTCGCGGACTTTATAAAGACAAAGAAGGATTCCTGTGGATTGGTACTACAAATGGTCTGAACCGCTACGATGGAGCCGTTATAAAACAGTATAAAAGCGGGAATGTTAAAAATTTGTATATCAATTCAGTGGAGCCTTTTGGAGATGACAGTCTGCTGATTGGGACGCGAAAAGGAATGTTTTTGTTTGACAAAAAATCCGGCCATTTCTTTAATGATGCCCGGTTTTCTGAGCTTGAAGATCAGGTTATTGTATGCATAAAAAGGGACGGCTACGGACGTATATGGATAGGAACGAGATACCTCACTTCTTCCAGAATTTATATTTATACTCAGAAAAAACTTTTACCGGTTGAAGCCGTTTATCCTGATGCAAAAGTCTTCAATAAACATGAATTCGCCTTGTCGATCATGGTTTATGATACTGTGAGACAGGGTTTTTGGATTGCGGCAAGTAAGCCATTTTTTATTGATTTTAGAAAAAAAACGGTTTATCATCGCGATTATAATCCGCTTCATTTTCCCATTCTTAAAGTTTATAATGTGCATGCAATTGCGGTTGATAGCAAGAGTAATGTGTGGTATGGATGCGATGATGATCCTTCCCTAAATTTCTGGGACTGGCGAAAAAATCTTATTGAAAAATATTTCCAGTTAGATGGAATTGCAATAAATGAGGGATGCAATCGCCTTTTTATTGACAGCAAAGACAGGTTATGGATTTCTACCTGGCTTTTTTCTGCCTTTATTAAGGAACAAGGAAAACCTATCAAAAAAATTCCATATAGTCAGAACGAAACATATACGATCGGCTATGGTCATTTTCGTGAAGCCATTGAGGATGAGGAAGGAAATATCTGGCTGGGGACGATCAACGGGGTCAGTAAAAGTCAGGATAACTATCCGATTCTGGCCATTTATCAGCTGCCAAGTTTTCGCTTTTTTTTGCAAACCGGCTTTGCTCAGGCGAATCATATTAGTGTTTCCGGTGACACAATCATGGCTAGCAAGGAAGAAGGAATTGTGGCATACAATTCCTCGGACGGAAGTTATAAAAGATATGTTGTGCCAAATTTACCAAGAAACCGCTTTTTGATGTCTGTCAGACAAAACGACACATGGTGGTTTGCTGGGGAAAATGGGTTGTATACGCTTAAAAATAGAAGTTCCCGACTTGAAAAGCTTTATTTACCGGGAAGAGGACAAACCAAAAGTTTTGCCAATTTCGTATTTGTCGATCATAGAAAAAACGTTTGGTTTCAGGTAATGGATGATGCGATTTACCGCTACAATCCTTTGACAAAAAAGATAAACCGTTACAATGGCAAAGACGGATCAAGCGGATCTTTTAAATTCAGCAACTGTCAGAGTTTTGTCCAACTTCGGAACAACACGATATTATTTGCTGTCAACGGAAAAGGGCTTTTAAAGTTTGATTATACCACTGAAAAATTCTCGGAACTTCCGGTATTCAACCCCCATGAATTTTATGTCAGTAAGCTGGTGGAAGACCGCGACGGCAATATCTGGGCTTCTGCCGCGGGAAGGGGAATTTTAAAAATGAATCAAAAAGGAGCAGTTTTAGATAGTATAGATACCAGCAATGGCCTTTTGTACGATCATGTTGCAAGCATTGGAATAGATGATCGTGGGGCGGTTTGGGCGGCAAGCAGGGAAGGTCTTATGTTTTTTAATCCCAAAACGAAGGCGGTGACCAAAGTGGAGATCGATCTTGGGAAAACCTTACAGGACTATTGGAATAATCTTACTATCGCAAATGGGAAAGTCTACGCAGTTATGCTGGATCACGTCGTGGTCATTGATCCGTTTCATTTCGCGATGATGCCTGTAAAAAAACCGCCTCAGATTACTTCTGTCAAAACATTTGGCGTTGAAAAGGCCTCCTTTTCAAATACTGGATTTATTGAGCTTGAACCGGCCGAAGATGATATAACATTTCAATTTGCCTCATTGAACCACCGCGACATTCCCTGGCTGCAATACAGCTTTCAGCTCGAAGGAATTGATAAAAACTGGGTAAAGGCAGGTCGCCGTCTTACCGCTTCATATACTAATTTAATGCCGGGGAGATATACCTTTAAAGTGCGTAGTACGGATGAAAAGGGGCGCTGGATGCAGGCCATTACGATTTTAAAAGTGCATATCAAACCGAACTGGTGGCAGACATGGTGGTTTACAACGATATGGCTATTGGTGGTGCTGCTTATTTCATATCTGTTTTACAGAGATGCAAATCTTAGGAAACAGAAGCGGCGGATTGATAAAACGATAGATTATTTTGCTAATTCGGTGTATGGAGAAAATTCGGTGAATGAGATTTGCTGGGACATCGCCCGTAATTGCATTTCACAGCTGCGCTTCGAAGATTGCGTCGTGTATCTGCTGGATGAAGAGAAAAACAAGCTGGTACAAAAAGCCGCCTACGGGCCAAAAAATCCAAAAGGTCATGAAATTATTAATCCAATTGAAATCGAGATTGGTAGTGGCATTGTCGGAGCCGCCGCCGCGAGGGGCAAAACGTTGATTGTTGGTGATACCGGAAAAGATGACCGTTATATTATTGACGACGAGGTGAGATTTTCCGAAATTGCTGTTCCCATACTTCACGACGGAAAAGTGATTGGGGTGATTGATTCAGAACACAGTAAGAAATATTTCTTCACGGAAGAACATGCCAAGGCGCTGACTACAATTGCTTCGATCAGTGCCAATAAAATTGCAGAAGCGCTTGCTGAAGGTCAGGCCCAGGAGAAGGAAATAATGCTGCTGGAAATTAATAAAATGCTCGCTGAAAGCCAGCTAATGGCATTACGTGCACAAATGAACCCACATTTTGTTTTCAACTGCCTGAATAGTATCCAGGAATGCATTGTGACGCATAAGTATGACGAAGCCAGTAAATACCTGAATAAATTCTCCAAACTTTTCCGGATGGTTTTAAATAATTCCGGTAAAAAACTGGTGACGGTAGAAGAGGAGCGGGGGGTACTGGAATTGTATCTGGAATTAGAGCGAATGCGGTTTGAGAATAGTTTTTGTTATAACATCATTGTGGATGAAACACTTGAAGAGGACCAGATTTCCCTGCCCTCGATGCTTGTGCAACCTTATGTAGAAAATGCACTTTGGCATGGATTGATGCACAAAAACGGTGAAAGAAAACTAACGATAGAATTTAAAAGAGTTGACGAGGAGATTTTTATATGCCGGATTGAGGATAATGGAATCGGTAGAAAAAAATCCTTCGAGCTCAAAGCGATAAATAGTAAGTCGAAGCGTCATGAATCCAAAGGGATGGGAATTTCTCAGGACAGAATTGATCTGTTGCAGCGCCAGGGAAATCATGCAAGTTTGACTATTACCGATAAATACGACACCCGCGGAGAGGCGATTGGTACGTTGGTGGAAATTGAACTGTCAACATATTTGAAAAATCTTTAACCAGCAACGCTATGATAAAGGCTTTAATTATCGACGATGAGGCGAAAGCCAGAAATGTGCTGAATCACTATTTGGTAAGTCTGGTACCAGAAATTTCAGAAATAAGGCAGGCGGATTCTACCGATTCTGCCTTGGAGTTGCTTAAATCGTTTCAACCAGGTATTGTTTTTCTGGATGTGGAAATGCCTCATAAAACTGGATTTGACTTTTTACTGGCACTTAAAGATCCGGCATTTGAAATCATTTTTACGACAGCTTATAACCAATATGCAATCCAGGCGATCAGGTTTAGCGCACTGGATTATCTGTTAAAGCCGGTCGATCCTGATGAACTCAGAAATGCTGTGAACAGATATATTGAGAAGCAAAAACCGGCAAGTCAAAAGAAAGAACTATTTAATAACCTTGTTCAGAATATTGGGAAAAAGGAAGTTAAAGACTTTCGTCTCGCAGTTCCGTCCAGCCAAGGTGTGTTCTTTTTTACATTGGATGAGATTCTACGCCTGGAAGCTGACAGAAACTATACCGTCATCCATCTTGTGGGAAAACGCCCGTTCGTGGCAAGTAAAACCCTTAAACACTTCGAAGAGATGCTGGAAGAATTCAGCTTTATCAGAACGCATAAATCCCATCTTGTCAACTCTTTACACATTGTGCGCCTAAGTAATGATCATGAATACGTATTACTTTCCGACGGCGCCAAAATTGAAATATCCCGGAGAAAGAAAGATGAGGTGCAGCAGCAATTGAATTTTCGATAGCTTTTACCATTCGTTTCCCCAATGCCCGCCGTTAAATTACTATTGTTGAACATCACGAAACCCGGTTGTTTCTTTGTATTGTCAAAGCGAATAACATGGAATTGATAACAATACAGATCGTGGGATTATTGGAGGGTGCAGCAATTGTATTGATGATTCTGGCTGCCTGGCGACTTGTTTTGGTACTGGCAAGACCTCGCAAAATGTCTATACAGGAGATCGAAAAAAATGGAACACTGGCAGAAGCTATCGTCTTGGATGTAAACGAAACAGGTATGTTTATCGATGATTTGCCGCAGGTAAAGTTGCAAATGCAGGTTTTGCCTGAGAAGGGAAGAAACTTTGTGGCAGAGGTTAAACAGGTTTTACCCAACTCACTAAAAAGCTTATTACGTTTAGGAAGTAAAATTTTGGTGAAATATGATCCCGGAAATCCGCGGGATGTTGTAGTTTTGCGAGCCTTATAGACATAGAATGTTTTACATTCGGTCATAATGTAACATCTCGAATTTATTCTATGACTTTTTCAGCCAAAATTACGATCTTCGTTCGTAACTCGGAAACGTTATGAATTTTAACTTTAGCAAATGATTAGTAATCCTTTTACCAAGCTTTCTATAATTATTCCCGCTTACAACGAAGCCAGAACGGTTCACTTTATTCTTGATAAGATTAAGGCAGTTAAGCTAAATCACAATATTGAAAAAGAGGTGATTATAGTCAATGATTGTTCGAGTGATGGGACTGAACAGGCGATTCTTAATTATAAGGCCAGTAATCCTGAATTAAATATCAGGTATCTCAAACACGAGATTAATAAAGGAAAAGGAGCTGCTTTGCATACCGGTATTCAACACGCAACAGGTGAATATCTGATCATTCAGGATGCTGATCTGGAATATGATCCCGAAGAATATAATATCCTTATTCAACCAATCTGGGACGGCCACGCTGACGTAGTTTTCGGTTCCAGATTTATTGGTGGAAAACCACATAGGATTTTGTTTTTCTGGCATACGATCGGTAACAAATTCGTACTTACTTTTCTGTCCAATATGGCGACGAATCTTAATCTGACTGATATGGAAACTTGTTATAAGTTGTTCCAAACCAGTGTAATACAGAAATTAAACCTGACTGAAACAAGATTTGGTTTTGAGCCGGAAGTTACGGCGAAAATAGCTCGCGTTCCCGGATTAAGAATTTACGAAGTAGGTATTTCCTACTACGGTCGTACCTATGCAGAAGGTAAAAAAATTAATTGGAAAGACGGTGTTCGCGCTATTTATTGTATCTTCAAATACGGCTTTTTTAACGCGAAATAAAGATTAGTAAATACAGCGCACAACATGGAATTTGAAGAATATCTGACCACTAAAAAAATAGATTACATTGCTTTTCAAAAAGCAGATCCTGGACGATTTGAAGAATGGAATCAGATCTTTCGGACCATGCATCCGGATAGTTTTACTGCGCAGAAAAAATTTCTTATCAATGATATCAGAAGGAGATATCACCTGAATGACAAGGTGATATCTGCATCCTGACTATTTATCTCCCGCAAATTCCGACAAAATCGCAATACGTGCAGACGTTAAGATCTTCTGTTTTTTTAAAAGGAATCTGAGGATTCAGAAGATCATCAAGTATTTCTGAAAGCAACCTTTCTGACCGCTGAATGAAATGTTCAGCGTCCAGTCCTTCGGTTAATTCCAAAGGATTGGCAATCAAATTTGTCGGGTCACGGAAGGAATAAAAGCCTGATTTAACGAGGTATTTGCCAAATTCATACGTTTTTCCACCAATATTCAGACCTTTTTCGTCCTGCATTTTTCGGTACATCAGGTATTCATAGAGCCACAACTGACGCACATAGCCCGCTTTCCTGTCCGGATCGGTTCTTATTATTTCCTCTTTTCTTGCCGGATCAGAAACTTTTTGTTTGCCTGTAAGCTCCACACTTCCCGTTTTGTAATCCATAACATACAAGGTGTGCTCGCCGCTTAATTCGATGCGGTCAATTTTTCCTCCAATATTTACGAGTGTTTCTTCATTTTGAAGAGTCAGCGTTAAGGACGTTCTCAGCGGTTGTTCGGCAGCCAGTATTTTCCGACGGTATTCCTGGCTGATCTGATGTTTTGTGAAAGCCAGGATCTGCTGTTCTCCAACATGAAAGTAGATTTTGTTTAGTCCGAGGTCGGTTATATAGCCTTCGAATAAATCATCAAATTCTTCCTTCAAAATGACCTTGATCTGCTCTTCTGTCGGATCTTTTTCATGCAGGAAAAAATCTTGGTCAAGTCTTTCCAGACAAGCATGGATCCACGTTCCGATTTTATCCATACCCAGTTCTTCTTCCACATCTTCTGCCTCTTTCACCCCGACAATATGTTTCAGGTAAAATTGCATGGAACAACGGATCAGCTCGTTCAGGTGTGTCGGGTATACTCCCTTCCCTGAAAGATATCGGCGAATGGCGGCAAGCATCGCGGCATCTTTCGGAACGTCTTCACTTAATTCCTGAGATGCTTTTTTAGAAAAAGATACGGTTTTGTTTTGGATTTTTATTTCTGGATTATATGAAGAAAGCTCATATTCCACCTGCTGAATAAACCGACTTTTTTCTCCACCGCCAGGCGCATCATTTGTGCTTGTGTAAAGCATATGAATTTCCGAAGCGCGCTGTAAAAGACGATAAAAATGATAAGACATCACCGCTTCCTGATGCTGATGGGTCGGTAACCCTACTGCTTGCGCGGCATCAAACGGGATAAGTGAATTCTGCCGTTTCGCCTGTGGAAGCGTGCCTTCGTTCAGAGATAAGATAATAATGCGGTCGAAATCGAGCGCACGCGTTTCCAACATACCCAAAATTTGCAAAGAACTGATCGGTTCTCCGCTGAATGGAATCCTGGTCTGTTTGATCAGTTCAAACATGAACGACCGTAGCGTTTTCAACGTGATTACCTCCGGCCTGTCTTCAAGTGTTTGTTCAAATTGTTTTAAAAGTGTATAAAACAAATATAAATATTCCGTTTCCAGCGCATTTTTATATTCTTTGTAAACATCACGAAGAATATCAATAAGTGTATAAAAAGTCTGGATAACACGTTTTGAATTATTCTTAGGCCAATGTGTAAACAACGTTTCGAATAACAGATTTCCCTGTCCGAGTTCCTGCATTTCATCCGCGCTCAAAAATACACGGTTCCCATCGGTAATCTGCCAAAGTGTTTCCTGAATAATCGTATTGGTTTCCGTCGTCGCCGGTCTTAAAACAGCGTGTTCGTAATGTCTGATAAACGGATGGTTCAGGACTTTACTAATCGATTTATGATTAAACTTCGGAACCCTAACATTTCGTCCGGACTTGTTTCTAAATTCAACGACGTTTTGCTGCAACTCGAAAACACTGTCGATTAATGTATAAAGCATCGAATTTCTGAGCGACAAGCCCATGGTGATATTAAAGTCTGTCACCTCTTCGTCGAGCGAATAGATCATCGGAAGCAGTAAATTTTCATCGGCCAAAACGATGGCTGTGGATATCGGCTCGTCAGGATTATCTCCTGCCCTCATCGCAGCATAAAGTTGTCCGGCAACTTTCGTTTGCAGTGTCGCATTCGGGACACCGTAAATTGTTATATCTTTTTTTGTTGTAAGAAGATTATTATCCGTCCAGTTCCAGTTGCTGAATATTTTCTGACCTTGATATTCACGCAGACTTTTCCCCGCTTCCACACCCGTATTTTCGTGCATGTAATAACGGTCTGTATCCCACAAAACTTCCGCCTTTCCGGCCTTGATCAGTGCTGTAATAATCTGTTTTTCAGACTCTGTGAAGGCGTTGAAGCCAGCAAAATAAATTTTGTCAGTATCACTTTTTTGCAGTAAAAGTTCTTCAACATTTTCAGCGAGTTGCCGGTAAGCCATACCACGGTATGCTTTCCCGTTTTTCATCAATCGGCTCCGAAATGTGCTGTAAACCTGTTTTATATTTTCAAAAAGCGTAAAATATTGTTTGGTGCCCGAGCTTTCTTTCAGCGTTTTCCCTTCCGGAAGATTTTCCTGCCAGCGGTTGATTGCTTTTGCCTCCGACAGATAGTCGAAGAGATAATCGGTTCGGACAAGGTATTGGTCAATTTTATCGAGGTCGCTTAGTAAAACAGAAGCCCAACCCATAAATCTGTCGAACTGAACATCTGGATCAATATCCTTAAATGTTTCATATAACTCGAAAAAGAGATGAACTGAATCTTCAATTTCAAGGGTGCAAATACTTTCCACAAAGTCATCAACCGCATCAATTTTTGGGCTCATCACTGCTTTCGTTGTGCTGTTCGCCAGTTCCTGCATCAGGAAAAAAGCCGCACGGCGCGTAGGTACAACAATTCTGACACGGTCAAGTTGTGTACCGTTTTGAGCAAGAATATGATTGGCAACCTGATTTAAGAATGAAGGCATAAGTGAGCGCAGTTAGCCAATAGCAATTTGCTTTTAATAAAAATAAGCTTTTGGTAAGGTAAAAAATTATTAATGGAGAAACTTTTAATCTGACTTTACACTTTCGCTAACAGCTAACAGCTAACAGCTAACAGCTAACAGCCAACAGCTCAATCAAACAGCGGCCAGTTTACTCCGAACGAAAATGCACGTCTAAGTCCAAGATAGCCCGGCGTTTGATAATAACCCGGTGCTCCAAATCCCTGATTGACATGCGCCATTTTGAAGGAAAGCCTGATCCGCTTGATGCGGACATTTGCAAAAACGTCGGCAACGGTATACTGATCCACCAAAAACGTATTCTGTAAATGAAATTGTTGTGTAATCGGCATGTAAGCATCCGCAAAATACGACGATCGATACATGGCGGAAACACCAACTTGGAGGAAAAGTACCTTCGCATATGTGAAATCATAAGTAACCTGCCCACTTGCAAAATACTTTGGCATTCTGATGACATCACTGTTCGAGTTTCCGGTATAGTAGCCCATCCCGGAAAACGTCCATTGTCCAAGAGGAATGTTGAAAGTTGCACCTATACGTAAAATACTGAACGCACCGCTGAATTGTCTAGGCAGCGAAGCCGTATCGTAATAAACATAATTGTCTACGAGATTGTACTGGACTTCAGGTGTGAAAAGGATTTTTCTTGCTCGAAGTGGTAAGAAGCCATAAATGGTATTCGTTCCGGTCAGTTTGAAATTATTCTGCCAATCGAAATGATTGCCGATATAATTTTGAGCGAGAAGATCAGGCGATGTAAAGATGGTTTGGTAACCTACTTTCGCCCATTTGGTATCAAGCTCTCCTTTTAACCTAAAATCCCTTCCCAGAATATGTTCTCCTTCGGCCGTCAGATGTTGTACCGAATCTTTCAAATAATAGCTAAGCCAAAGACCAACGATATTGTCGAATTTCAGTCCTGTTCTGTATGCTGTGCTGACTGTACCGACCGTGTTTGGCGATTGTGCGAAGGCTCTCATGCCATATAACCGCTGACGGATGTAAGCACGGTAATTAAAACCAGAAAAAGTACCTTTTATCCCAACCTTGTTATCAAATAATTTAAAAAAAATGTCCTGCCTGGTTGTGTCCGGATTATAACGTGGAGCGGGATAAATACCTTTTTCTACACCACGCTCAATTTGATAATCTGAATATCGGTTGATTGTACTTTGATAGTCTGTCTGGGCGAAAACCTGGAAGCCGTTAGCCAGCTTGTATTGTTGATAAATGTGAAAAGCATTTCTTCGTTCCCAGGAATTAGCGTCGTCGCTTATTCTTGCTGCGCCATCGTAACTCCAGATACCGTCACCATTCTCAAGAGTATCAGGGATAACTCCACCCTGCTCTCTGGCTTTTTGATTCAGATACCGGTAGTTGGCCAGGATTAGATATTTTTTATCCTTGGAAAAATAATGTCCTTGCAACAGGAATGTCCAGTTTTGCCCAAGCAATGCCTCTGAAACCACACCAGTATAAGCACCATATTGTTTATTGGAAGTAAGACGCGCGCCTCTGATACCGAAGTTGAAACGGGAATTGACGTTTTGGGAATAGCCAAAGCTGCCAAGTGTAGTTTTTCGTCCTCCCGACCTGAATGTCAGATCTGTATATTGCGATTTTGTATCTATATATTGAACATCTTCCAGCTGAATCGCATAAGGGTCGTACGCACGCATGCCTAACTGTGCACCGACATCCTGGCGCGGTGTAAAGAATAAATTTCTTGTCGCAGTTGCGGTATTTCCCAGATCAACAATTTTTCCATAGGAGCGGTCAACAGGTGTCCAGCGGTTAAAATCCGGTAACAAAGTATCTACGCGATAGCGAACCGAATCACGGTTATTGATAATATCACTCTCAAAAAAATGGAGTGTTGTTTTAGGGCCATAAATTGTTTTGGTACTATCGTCAAGTACAACTCCCCCGCCTTTTCCACCCTGAGCGCCGCCGCTACCTCCGCCAGTTGGCATTCTTACGCCGCCTGGAAGTTGGACTTGCGCCATAGCAGTATGTTGGAAGAGCAGGAAGCTACACGAAATCCAAAAAACAACAGCAAATATAATTCTCATAAACAATTCAATAATTCCACCGATTTAGGGAAAGGTCAAGGGGGTGTTTTTTAAAATCCATTGATCAAAAGCTTCGGAATCGGTCCCGAAATCCATTTCCATTGGTAAATATGCAAAACGATCTGCGACGCCTGACAAGGCAGTTAGTGGTTTCAATTTCACCATATCCTTTTCAGTTGTAACTACAAAAGTATCGTTTTTTATGTACTTAATAAGATGTTCCAGATCGGCAATGGTGTAATAATGATGATCTGCAAAAATTATTTCATCAATAACGTGATACTGGCTTCGAAGGTATGCAGTAAAGGGCAGGGGATTGGCTATGCCGGCAACGACTATAACATTTTTTAACACAATAGGCGAATTGTCGTATGCTACCGGAGCGGAATAGCGAATCGTTGTAAAAAAAACAGGAACACTTTTCTTGCTATATCTTCCAATTGATTTTCTGATTTCATTCTTTTTAACTTCCGGCAAATTCTCTGGTGTTTTTGTCACAATAATTATATCGGCTCTGTTTGCCCCGCTTCTCGTTTCCCGGAGACGGCCTGCCGGGAAAGGCAGGTCTTTATAAAAAGGCCTGTTAAAATCGTTCAATAAAATGTTGATCTGGCGGTGAATTCCACGATGCTGAAATGCGTCGTCGAGCAAGAGCATATCCCGGTCGGGATGCCTTTCCTGGATTGCAATGGCTCCTGTTATCCGCTTTTCGCAAACGGCAACAACAATTTTTTTTCCAAATTTTGAAAAATATTGCAAAGGCTCATCGCCGATATCTGAGGCCTGGGAAGATGTGGTAGCGAAAACCAGGCCTTTCGTTTTTCTGCCATAGCCGCGGCTCAGAATTGCAACCCTGTATTTTTTTGATAAAAGCTTTGTAAGGTATTCAACGACAGGCGTTTTTCCTGTTCCGCCTACGGTTAAATTTCCTACGGATATGGTGAATTGGGGAGCTTTTTCAGTGGATAAAATTTCCTTATCGTACAGGAAATTTCTGAGCAGGGTTACCAAACCATACACCCAGGAAAAGGGAGTTAATATTAATTTTATCCAATTATGTTCTGCCATATTATCTGCATAATTACATATTTTTTGGTTAATATTGTTCCCCGAAAAAAGCTGACACCGCAAAAATATGCCTTTAAGAATTGTGTTTCAACCCTATACACTCCATTTTCGAATGGAAGCTGGTACTTCACGTGGGGTGCTTACACAAAAAACTTCATGGATTTTAAGAATAACGGATGAGGAGCAGCCTGGCGTTGTCGGGTATGGTGAGTGCGGACCGCTTCCGGGGCTGAGCGTTGACGATATTCCTGATTTTGGAGCTCAGTTAGCTGAGGTTTGCGAAACATTTAACCAGCTCGACCTGGAGGTTTTTCCCTTCAATCTTTCCATTATTTTACAACAGGTTATCCCTGAGCATTTGCCGTCTGTGCGTTTTGGTATTGAAATGGCGTTGCTGGATTTCATGCATGGAGGGCAAAAAACGCAGTATAAAAATGCGTTTTCAAAAGGTGAAAAAGGAATTCCAATGAATGGGCTGATCTGGATGGGATCTTACGATCACATGGTTGGCCAGATTGAAGATAAGCTTGAACAGGGATATACCACACTAAAGATGAAGGTCGGTGCGATTGATTTTGATCAGGAGTGCCGTATTTTGCAATCCGTCCGGTCCAGGTTTTCTGCTTCACAAATTACGTTGCGGGTAGATGCCAACGGAGCTTTCAAACCAGAAGACGTTGAAAATAAGCTAAAACGTTTATCCCAATTTGATCTTCATTCCATTGAGCAGCCGATTCGTGCCGGACAAATTGATTTACTCACCGAGTTGTGTGTTTCGTCGCCCATACCGATCGCACTTGACGAAGAGTTAATCGGAATTTCGGATTATCGGAAAAAGTTTGCGCTTTTAAAGAAAGTACAACCGCCGTATATTATTTTAAAACCTACATTACTGGGCGGTTTTCAGCATTGCAAAGAATGGATCGAAATCGCCACGCGACTTTCCATAGGTTGGTGGATGACTTCTGCGCTTGAATCAAATATAGGTTTAAGTGCGATCGCGCAGTTCACAGCTGCTTTTGACAACCAAATGCCGCAAGGCTTGGGCACAGGGCAACTTTATCATAATAATTTTGCATCACCGCTAAAAACGGATCAAGGTTATTTGTTTTATGATAAACAACTAAACTGGGACCTTTCTTCGCTTGGTGATGCATGGAAATAGGTACTGCTAATTTGCCCAGTCTATTCCCTTTCTTAATAATGCCAGTGTTTTTGACTCAACGGAACCTTCCTCAGGAATAAAATTATATTCCCAATTGGCCTGCGGCGGCAAACTCATCAAAATAGATTCTGTCCGCCCGTTTGTCTCCAATCCGAATTTTGTCCCACGGTCCCAAACCAGATTAAATTCAACATAACGTCCGCGACGAAGATACTGCCACTGTTTTTGCTGCTCCGTGAACTGTTCGTCGCGATGCTTTTTCATGAGGGAAGTATAAACCGGCGCAAAACTTTCTCCGATTTCCTTCACAAAAGCAAACAGTTCTTCTTTTGACAAATTGCTTCCGTAACCCGCTTCATCAGGTTTCAGATAGTCAAAGAAAACTCCGCCAACCCCACGTGTTTCATTTCTGTGCTGAATAAAGAAATAATCGTCGGCCCAGGTTTTAAATTTTGGATAAAAATCGGGGTGATGTTTATCGCAGGCTGATTTTAATACGTTATGAAAGGTCGTCGCATCTTCCTCAATTACGTAATGAGGTGTCAGGTCAATTCCTCCGCCGAACCAGCAGGTCCCGTTACTAAGCTCAAAATATCGAACGTTCATGTGAATAATTGGCACGTGCGGATTTTTTGGATGCATCACAATCGAAACGCCAGTTGCGGTAAAGTGAAAGTCGTCGGTATCATTCAGCTGCATTTGTTGACGAAGTCTCGGATGAACCTCACCTTTCACACATGAGAAATTCACTCCGCCTTTTTCAATGATACTTCCGTTTTGAATAAGTCTCGTGCGTCCGCCGCCGCCGGAATGGTGCTCCCAAAGGTCTTCCTTGAATTTTCCCGCGCCGTCTTCATTTTCTATGGCTGCGCAAATATTATCCTGTAATTGTTTGAAAAAGCCTTCTATATCTTCAACTGTCATTGTAAATCCGAAATTGTGCGGGGCGAAATTACAATAAATTTGAAAGCGGGATTACCGGTTTTTAAAATTGACAGTTTAGGCCATGGCAAAATTTTAGCATGCGATTATTTTTCAATATAAGCCGGGTGCTGTGCAATGGGTTGGATTCCGGTAGTTCCAACATTTCCGAGATATCGCCGGGCTGCAACCACAGTACGGGTTTCAAAATCATCATAATTCGGCGCATCCGGTTTCATACTGCTAATTCTGACATTTCCGGATGCATGAATAAATTCACCATTCCCAAGATACAGGGCGACATGTGTAACACGTGCGTCGGGCGATTTATTTTTCCCGCTTGCGAAGAATATCAGATCACCGGATTTCAGGTTTTTCAGTGCTTCATCAAGATTAAATCCGTCATTATTTAATACAGTAATCTGCTCACCCACCATCACTTGCTGAGAAGCGTTACGCGGAATAATGACGCCGTTCATGAAAAACGCAGTTTTTGTGAATCCGCTGCAATCCACACCCTTCACAGAAGTGCCGCCCCATAAATAAGGGACACCGATCATCGTTTTAGCAATACCAATAATCTGTTCAGGGTTTGGTGAGGGCTTTTTTATCCATTCATTATAGTCACTCATTTGTTCCTGCGGGATAAAACCGATTCTGCCATCGGGATAAATAACTTTGTAGAATCCTTTCTGCTTCCCTTCGTTAACCAAAATGTCGCCCATTACCAGATCCGAAACTCGTTGGGATTTCCGGTCCGGATTAACAAATGCGTGACCGTAATCATCAATAAAAACAAGTTTCTTCTTTTGCTTCCAGCCTTCGATTTCAGCGGCCGTTTTTAGCGTAATGGCTCCTGCATCCAGCCATGAAATGTAACCATCAGGTGTTCGAACGAGATAATAATATCCATCCTTTTTTAAAATATCAAGAGGCGTACCAAGTAGAGATTGTGTGGCAAGTTCAGCCGCATTTTTTGGATTTGATCGGATGTTGACAACAGAAAGATTCACGAGCGCATAGATTTTATCACCCAAATTTTTTGCTGGCAATACATTAACCGGGATTTTAACTTTGACCCCCGCTTTTACAAGAGAGTCAGAAAACTTCTGCGCTGCTTTGAGCTCTGTGGTTTCAAAATAATTATCACCAACACTATCCGCCATGATTGTGAAAATAGCAGTCCTTTTATCAGGCGCATACTCTTTTTTAACAGCCTCTGCGATATCGAATATTTTCCTGACCGGAACAGAATCAGATGACATTTTTTGATTTTGCCCTTTTGAAATAAACGGTAATAGAAATGCGAAGCAAAAGAAGAATTTATAAGTGCTCATAAAATGTAATTAAAAAGTAAGCTAATACATACCGGAAAATAATGCAAGTATCAAGAATTCTGCCCGACAAAATGGTCAGAAATAGTTTTTGTATTTCTTCGATTTTTGAAAAATTATGTAAAAACATTTGAATAAGTTTTAGAATTAAGTACGTTGACAACAAGGGTTTTAAATTGATAAACGGAGATAGATTTAGTTTTAAGAAAATATTTTTAAAAAAATTACGGAACCATTGGATATAGATTTTTGTCTAATACCAGCAGCCAACCGCGTGATTAATCACCGGATATTTCTGCGCCGCTTTGGGGGCGACTGGAATTGACAGCGGGTTGGGATTCTGTGTGTAAGCATGTCGGGAGCTGGGGGTACCTCCCGTAAATAATACCTTTCAAACAATAACTGGCGAAAATACTTACGCCATGGCTGCCTAATCCGGAGGATTTAGCAAATGCCATCATCCCTCCAACCTACGCACTGATGGTTGGGCTCCGGGGTGTCGCAAATCAGTGCTGGTTGGAATAGTAATACGGAAATCCAACGAGACCCTAGTATTTAAGGCCAAAACGCGGGTCCGCCGTGAACCTTGTCTGGCTCGAAAATTCAATCGCGGATAAGCATGTAGAAGGCGCAGGGTTTCCCTGTTCTGGACGAGGGTTCGAATCCCTCCGTCTCCACTGAGTACGTTTTAAAAAGATAAAAAACCCTGTTTAAATCATTTAAACAGGGTTTTTTGTTTGAATCAACCGCTAAAAGATTCAAATATGCCCAAAAATAAGTCGCGTCATTCGTAGCGTCTTTTTATTTAAATAAAAGACGCGCTGAAAAGCTTGTAACTTATTTATGGATAACCTGTTAAAGAGATTTACATCTTGATTTTTAAGCTTGGCAATTCGAATTTTGTTCATCTTAAACAATTAAGTCATGTTAGAAAAGAGCTTTGGATTGTTTTTCTTTTTGAAAAAACCAAAAATTGAAAATCAGGATGGAACCCGCTATGTATATTTAAAGATTACAGTAGACGGAGATTCAAAAGAGATTTCAACGAAGAGACTGTGGCATCCTTCAAGATGGTCGAAAGAAGCGGGGAATGCAGCTGGAAAAAAGGAAGATTCTAAAATGTTAAACTCTTTTTTGGATACGTATAAGGAAAAAGCATATCAAGCAAAAAAGCTACTTCTCGATAATGATCGGGATATCACTGCTCAGGCTATGAAAGATATTTTGACTGGCAAAGGGGAAGAGCGTAAAATGATAATTGACTTATTTCAGTATCATAACGATCAAATGGAAGCACTTATCGGAAAGGAATTTGCCAAAGGAACGCATAAGAGGTATGAAACTTCCTTGATTCACACAAAATCTTTTATTAAATGGAAATACAAAATGGATGATCTTCCAATAAAGGATTTAGACTATGACTTTATTACTGAATACTCATTCTGGTTTAAATCGGTTAGAAATTGCAATCAAAATACTACGGCAAAATATTTAGGCAATTTTAAAAAGATAGTCTTGGAGTGCGTTAAGAAAAAATGGCTGAGAAGCGATCCATTCGCAGAATTTAAATTAACGAAAAAGGAGGTGCTACGCAGGCCTTTGACAGCGGGAGAATTAAGTGTAATTGAGGAAAAGTTAATAACGATCGAGAGAATAGCTCAGGTGAGGGACATTTTTCTTTTTAGTTGTTATACGGGCCTCGCATACATCGATGTTAAACAATTAACGCGTAGTCAGATTGCCAAGGGTATTGATAACGCCTATTGGATTTTTAGTAATAGGCAAAAAACGGAAACTGCAACTAATATTCCATTACTCCCGCAGGCAATTAAATTATTGGAGAAGTATAAAGATCATCCCCAATGTCTGGCAGAAAATAAGTTACTACCGGTTTTAAGTAACCAAAAAATGAATTCATATCTGAAAGAAATTGCCGACCTATGTGGGATCACCAAGATACTTACTTATCATATTGCAAGACATACGTTTGCTACAACCGTTACCTTGTCCAATAATGTCCCAATCGAGAGTGTGTCCAAAATGTTGGGACATAAGTCAATTAAGCAAACGCAGCAGTATGCCCAAGTGGTGGACATTAAGCTAAGTCAGGATATGCAAGTATTAAGAGACAAGTTATTGAAAAATTAGTTTAATTGAGATGGTTGGTTGAATAGCTATTTTTGGTTTAGCGCAGCAACTAATTTAAAATTTGTTATTTGTTTTTGAAGAACACCTTTCTAGCATGCTTTTACAAGCTGGTAATTAGTCGCAGGCGATAATACCGCTACTTAACAATAATTGCACTTAGGTTTGTTTTCTTAGTTATCTGGATATTCAAAATTATAAGTTATCCATGGGGTGAATTTCTAAAATCACACATTTGTTAAAAGTCAACATTATGCAATAAGTATAAAATCCTGTTAAAATTCAATTTAGCAGGATTTTAAGCGTTTTAGATCAGCAAACTTACAAGGAGCTCAAAATAGATATTCCTATGAATGGAGAGGATTATCCAATACATTCACTTTCATGAACTTGAAGGGTTTGTGTAAGGCTATTTCAGAGTAATGCAGTGTTTTGTATAACTAATTGATATGTGTTGAATAGCAGATACAGACCAAGCTCTGTTAACGCTGAGCGAAAGCCGTATGAACATATCCATTCCACTGTAATTACGACGACTAATTTAATGAGTGACATTGAAACTTAGCCGTCTTAGTGAATAAGATTTATGAAAGCGCGAGCTTAAGGGCTCTTTCTACCGGACTCGGGCCATTGATATGCAAGTCGTGCCGCAATAACAAAGGCGGTTGTGCCATAAACTTTGGATTCAGGCCCTAATGTGGCTGGGCTGCATGCACGAGAAATGGATGACATAGATACACCGTTCCGGCGTTGCCTGTTGCCAAAACCTCCTCACGGGCGGGAAGCTTTTCCAGCTCACCGGCCACTTCCATGAAGCTGAGACCTTCCTCGGGCTTTGGAAATAATAAACGCGTGATATCCAGGTGAGAGCCGACCCGGATACGGGTTGGTGCATCAAGCTCTCCCACATCCGAATACAGAAATAGCATGAGCAATCAACGCCCCTTAGAATTCACATTAATGCGCCATTCAAAGAAATTGTCAGGATCGCTGCCGGGAAAGCTTGCATCCACATGCCAGCCTGCGTCACCCGGATCTTCGTAAGAAGGAAAACGTATCGGAAAAGTGCCCATCGCGTAGCATGGGAGCCAATTATTTGCTCCAACAAGCTGATCATAAGCACCATGCAGCACGGCCGTGTTCGCAGATTCAACAAATGGCGGCTGGGAATACATGCCCAGCCGCACAACAGGCTTCTTCCAGCTTCCCGGATCGTTGGGATCCATGCCGAGATCCTTCCACAAAATGTCGCGGGCTGCGGCTGCAACTTCTTGTGAAAAAGCTTTTTCAATGCACATAAATCCCTTATTTATGAAATTTTCAATTTGTTTACTATTTAGTATTTCTTCCATAACATTGTTGATCTGGATCAAAGCAAGGCGTTCCGGCTAAGTCTGATCGTGTTTTTTACAAATAAAAAGGTAGAATGAAGCAGTCCCTTATCATCAGGGGAGCACGTCTGATGCGACGCGGAAAGAAATATTAGAGTGCTGGAGTCATCCCCGTAACTGCAAATCACAGGTTGAAATTCAGCAAGTGAAACCGATTCAAATCAGGCAGGTTGTTTGTTATTTTTTAAATTCACCAACTAATAGTTACCTGAAAAGTTTTCTGGCGGTGTCAGGGTAGGGAAAGAAAAGATAAACGAACCAACATTGACAGAAACATGAGTTAGAACTGGGATAAAAATCTCTTAATTCAAGTTCTTCTCTCACACGTTATCATTTGTGTACAACACTTTATAGGTACACCAAATTCTACACTTAAAATGCCACAAGACGCTATTTTTAATCCTAAGAAACAATCTCAGTTTCGTTACTATTCATATTTGAGCTCGGTCATCAAGAGAAAAATAATCTCTTTATTTTTAATTAGTATAAATAGTTTTATGTTTGTGCGAAAATAACATTCGCTTAATGAAAACAAGATTACAATTAATTCTATTCTTTGGCGCTTCCATTTGCTCCTTCAACCTTGCTAACGCCCAATCCGTTTCGGGAGTTGTTAGGGGTATGGTGATGGATAACAAAAATCAGCCTGTCCCGTTTGCTTCTGTGATTGTGAAGGGGACTAATATAGGTACTACTGCAAACGGTGATGGAAGTTATAGGCTTGGTAATTTGCCCAAAGGAAACATTTCAATCAGAGCTTCTTTTATTGGGTATACGATTCAGGATAAAAACATTACACTTGATGCAGATACTGAACAAAGCCTGGATTTTGAACTAAAAGAAAGTTCTTCCCAGCTCGACGAAGTCATTGTTTCCGCAGGACGCAGGGTAGAGTCGCTGGCTGAAACACCTTCATCTGTTACTGTTGTGAACGCAAAGGAAATTGCCGCGCTCTCTACCATAAGCCCTAATATCGCTAACATTCTTGCGTTTTCGGTTCCCGGTTTGGGAGCGTCTACCAATCAAACCGGTAATTCTGGACAAACATTGCGTGGTCGTAACCTGCTGGTTCTTATTGATGGCATACCGCAATCAACTCCGCTAAGAGCCGGAGGTCGGGATATTCGTACGATTGATCCGTCGGTGGTCGAGAGGGTGGAAGTCATTAAAGGCGCCACTGCAATCTACGGAAACGGCGCCGATGGCGGACTGATTAACTACATCACGAAAACGCCAAAAACAGACCAAACAATTGGTGGGTACAGCCAATTAAGCCTCACAGGCAATACCAGGGGAGATAGCACGCTGGGCTTCCGTGCCTCACAGCAGCTTTACGGACGTATAGCTAAACTCGATTATGTCGTAAGCGGCATGTACGAAAAAACCGGCGTATACCGGGATCCGGAAGGTTTGGTGATATCTCCTGACTACGGATTGGGAGAAACCAAAATATATAATGCTTTTGCGAAGGTGGGTTATAATTTTAGTGGTTCTCAGCACATTGAAGCTATGTATAACTATTACAGCTCCAATCAGCATTCGGCCTATGTCCCCAAAGCCGGTATTTATAGACAGTCTCCCGCAATAGGGGTCTGGGGAATTCGTAAAGGAATTGACGAGGGTACCCGCTACAATCACAATGCCAATATCCAGTACACCAACAAGAATATTTTTGGCCGGACGTCTTTGACTGCCAATGTGTATTTGCAGGATTTCTGGACTGTTTATTCAAATTCTGAGTCTTTTTTTGGCAGCGGACAATCGGCTATTATTTCAACCAAGAAAGGTTTCAGGCTCAATTTGAATACACCTTTTACCATATCATCCAAACTGTCGGGAGACGTCACTTATGGCGTGGATATATTAAACGATAAAACCGAGCAAAACTTAGTTGATGGCCGGTCCTGGGTGCCACGTATCAGTATGAACAACCTGGCGCCCTATGCACAGCTTACCACGCAGTGGTTTAATTACCTGAACCTGAAAACGGGGTTGCGCGCTGAAAATATCAAGATGGATATTGCCGATTATGCCACTTTGGCAACTGGCCCTGACGGTGCAGGAAGCATTGACGTAACAGGCGGAAAGCTGGATTACAATGCGTTTGTATTTAATGCAGGACTTCGATATTCAAAATTTAAGCGGTTCAATCCATTTGTCAGCTATTCACAATCATTTTCTATTTTCGATCTTGGGAGAATATTAAGAGCTGCGAACGAAGATACGGTGGCAGGTCTGCAAACAGAACCGATCATTGTAAACAATTATGAAGTTGGTTTCAGCAGTGCATTGGGGCCGTTGAGCGTGTCGGCTGCTTATTATTACAGTACATCGAAACTCGGTTCCAATTTACTTCTGGTGGATGGTAAATACGTTGCCGAAAGATTGCCGGAGCGCGTCTGGGGTTACGAAATCCAGCTTGACTATCAGGTAACTACCAGCTTTGTTTTGGGAGGTAATTATGCTTTTGTAGAAGGCAAAGGGGATAAGGACGGAGACGGAAATTTTAATGGTCCGACCGATAAATACCTGAATTCGAACCGTATTACGCCGGCGAAAATTGCCGCTTACGCCCGGTACAACAAGGCCAGGTTTAATGCAGACCTGAACTGGTTGTTTGTTGGAAAGAGGGACAGGTTTGCACCTAATGAAAAAGGCGTTTATCCAATCGGGGAGGGCCCAATCGACTCTTATAATACATTTAATTTGTCTTTGGGATACAAAATTACAGAAAACCTGAAAGCTGATTTGGGTATTGAAAACTTGCTTAACACGGTTTATTACCCGTCTATTGCCCAGTTTTATGGTACAGCCATCGATTACCGGAGAGGAAACGGGCGCAGATTTAATCTAACGGTAGGGTACCGCTTTTAGCAGCTATGAAATTTAAAAAAGTTGTCAGCTTTTTACACCTTTGGCTTGGACTTGTGTCCGGGCTTTTTGTGTTTTTGATCGCCGTCAGCGGCTGCCTCTATGTTTTTGTCGATGAGCTTAAACCCATCGTTTAACGTGAGCGCCTTTTTGTCACGCCTGAAAATAATGAAAAACTCCCTTTGACCCAACTGCTGAACATTGCCCAACATACACTTGGGGACAAGATCATCACGAGGTTAGAGATAGCCAATTCCCCGGACCGTTCCGTGACATTCAGGTCGCAAAAGAATAATCCAGATGGATTGACCCACTGGGACTATTTCGAATATTATTTCCGGGTATACATCAATCCATACTCGGGGAAGGTAACCTATGTGGAAAATTTTAAAAATGAGTTTTTTCAGCTTGTGCTTGCATTGCACATGCTTTTTGGAGAAAAAATAGGGCATTATATTGTCGGATATTCGGTGCTTAGTTTTGATTGTGTTGCTTTCTGGCTTTTTTCTGTGGTTTCCCAAGAAATTGACAGCCAAAAACATTAAGAATAATTTCACTATTAATTGGAGCGCAAAATGGAAAAAGCTTAACTATGACCTGCACCAGATACTTAGGCTTTACGCATTTTTTGTCCTGCTGCTGACCTCCCTGACAGGCCTTGTATGGGCATTTGACTGGATGCAGGACTCTGTACGTTTTGTTGCGAATGGCGGCAAAAATATAAAAAAGACTACCCTTTTGGTTTCAGATACATTGCAGCCACAAGCTGTTTCAGGGTTGGATCAGGCATTCACTACAACTGCCGCACGCTACCCTGATGCTTATGCGTACATGGTATTATTACCTGCCAAAGCTACGTCGACAATCAATACATTGGTTTATAAGAAAGACTTGAACCGCTTCGACCGCCTGCTTGTCGTATGCGACCGGTATTCAGGAAAACCGCTTTCCAACACTTCCTTTCAAAGCCTGAATAATGGCGATAAGGCCTATCAGCTCAATTTTGACCTGCATACGGGCGCATATATGGGTTTATTTAGTAAAATGCTCTCATTCTTTGCAGCCTTAGCTTGCTCCACATTACCTCTCACCGGGTTTTACATTTGGTGGGGCAAAAAGAAAAAGCAGGTCGCCCCTCCGAAGTTACGAAGTGGGCGATAATTCCTTTGGCATAAATTGTTAAAATTCAAATGTTGAACAGGATTTTAATTCATGCATCAGGCTACCGCTGAATGAAACCTGATGGAAAGCATGGAAATACTGGTTCCAGCCAGATCTAATATTGCTGAAAGCGATCTATCAGGATGCAGGCAACTTTTTTATCTTTAAAATAAACCCGTACCTGTTCTGTAATACCCTGCGTGCGAGTGTCATAAATAAATGCCCAGGGCAATTCTGCCTTCTTGGGATCATATAAGGCGTAATCATATTTTGCCCCCAATACAACGCGCTGGAATTTGTGTTTATAGTGCTGCGAGCTGCTTAGCACAATCAGTTTTTGATACAGGACTTCCAAGGCATCGTCAATCGCGATTGCCTCTTGTGGACCGGCTCCCTGTGGCCACTTACTTAGCTCTGTTCCGTTATTAAGACGAATGCTTTTGACCTTACCAGAAGCAAGCTGAAGCTGTACACCGGTTGGGGTATCAAATGTCTCGTCGAGCACCAGCCAGTCAAAAAGCCGCAGGCGCCCCTTCAGGTCTGTTACATCCGCAAAATAATTATTAACTGCACCGAGATAAAAAACAGTCTTATTTTTCCGGTATGCTTCCAGTATGTCGAAAGCCTCGTCTGTAGATGTATTGATGGCAATACCCCTGTAATCGCCCGTTGTAATGCTGTCCCTTCCTAAGTAATTAACGCGCGGCTCGGGCTCAGGCCCTACGATCGTCGGATCATCCTGATCCACCTTGCAGCTCATAAGATTAAGACCCAGTAGCAAAAAGACAGGTAAAAGTGAGGTAGCTCTCATAATAAAAAAGGTTTAGTTATCTTCCAGTGACGCATTTGGATGGAATTGGTTGGATTCACAGCAAATGTTTTCGGTAAAAGTGAATAATATAATTCTCACCATTTATCTTATGGAGGAGACAGATTTACTGTTTTAAGCTGCAAAAAATTCAATGTATTACAAGGTAGATATTTAACTGCCAGCGTATTTATTTTCTGATTTTTCTTTCATGATCATCCCGATACCTGTTGTTGTTAGCCATGTGGCCAGTCCGGCTACAAAACTTCTGAAACCATACAGATCGGTAAAGTTTGCCTTCAGCAGGAGACAAATAAAGCCAAAACCTAAAAGTGATAGACCAAGATATCCTGCCGCTTTGGGAAGCTTCTGTGTCTGGATGATCAGCACACACCAGATTGATATGGAGATACAGTTAGCAAAAATGAAAACATTCGCCATTGAAACATTGATGTGATGACCATAACGGACAATGGCATTGACTATAGACTCGTCCACGGGCCTGGCTGTCAGATCAGACAGAAATTGTGGCAGGATTAGCCCATTGACTGCTGCGGCTATCATGGCTGTAACCAAACCGAGACAAAATACAAACAGGGAAAGGAGGGAAGCTTTGTTGTTTGTTCGAAGAAGACAAGACAAGCCCCAGGCGCCAAAGCCCATAAAAGGAAGGCAAGCAATGCCCAGGGAATGGGGAAAGATAAGAATATGCCGGATTCTAAGGATGTGCTCAACACTTCCGCCAGCAGGATGAAGCGCCATGGTGACGACCGAAATAAGCGATCCAAAACACAGGCTGACCCCGGAAACTTTTGTAAATGACTTATGCATTTTGATACCAGTTAATTTGAAAACAAATATGGCTGGTCTGTTGCGCGCCGCAGCTTGATGCAAATCAAGATATTCCGGTTATTAAAAACAGCTTCTGACCCTGCTGAGTGTTTCCGGAGTCATATTCAGATACGATGCAATGAGTTTTAACGGGAACATCTGCAGAACCAACGGGCGGTTTTTAGTCAGATCGTTATATCTTTCTGAGGGCGACATGGAGTTGTCCAGATACTGTGTTCTGGTGGTTACTCCTTCCAGAATCTTTCCCAGCTGGAGAAATACAGGTGATTGAGCAATCAGTTCATGTATTGCCGTCACACTGAGCTCGAACGCAGTTGTTTCCGAGTTTGTTTTAATAATATTTTGAGAAGGAGCCTGTGAAATAAAACTCGCATAATTCAGACACCACTCGTTTTGAAGATGAAGATCTGTTACTTTTTCATCGATATCTTCATAGCGGAACTGATATGCAGATCCCGATGAAATAAAATACACAGCGCGGCAGATCTGACCCTGGTCGAGCAGTAGGTCGTTTTTTTCTAGTTGTCTTGGAACCAGGTATTTCGTTAGTCGTTCAAAATCAGACTGTGAAAATCTGCCGATTTTATCAAGGTCAGTTTTTAACATGTGGGCTCATTGGCTTACTAAAATCTTCGTAAGTATATGCCATTTGTCTGAAACCTGAAAGATGTTTAGACTCAGTTTGTCTGAAATTCACCGATGTGCCAAAGGATTCCGGAAGGATCATGCAGAAAACACTCTTTTCCCCAATCTTCAATCCGGACTGCAGATAATCTTACTCCTTCATATCTTTTGACCAGTTCCTTTGCTGATAATTCCAGGTGGTAACGGTCCACATTTTCTACTTCTAAAAAGATCATGGTATTGTCGATCCAGTCTTTTACATAAGCCCGCTGGAGATAAAAAGCCAACTGGTCAAACTTAAATACGGAAAGCTCCGGTGATAGCACAATTTCCTGAAATCCCCAATCCTGATAAAATCGCCTGGATAATTCAAAATCTTCGGCACCCAGGAATGGCCGGATTGATTTGGCTGTATGTTCCATAATTCTTATTTAGTAAAATTGATCAGTCGCCAAAAGTAAAAGATAGCGCTGATTTATTACCTTGATCGAAATCAATAATTGCTGTATCCGGAAAGAATTTCTGATAGCGCCATTTTAATTTTGCGTTGTACGCCCGGGCGCTGTTTTCAGCTGTTTGTTTGTATCGCTATATCATCGATCCTTAATCACAAGTTTATATGTAAATTGATTTTGGGATCCGTCAGATCCCAGCTTTTAATTTCGCTACTAATCAAAGCGGATTGCTTTTTACTTATGTCTCGCAAAGCATGGCCTACGGATCTTCTCAAATACTCGCTGGGGTCTGCTTTGTGCTGGCTGATGAGTCTGATAGCCAAGGCAGGATTGGTTTTGAAAAATGGTCTATTTGCCCATATACGGAGCCCTTCTATAACTGCTCTTTTTAGATTTGGATTGTTGTAAGCAAGCCATACTTCAACGACGGGCATTGCCTTTTCGTAGCCGATCGTCCCACAATAGTGATCAAATGCCTTGGCCAGCCGCGTTCTATTTTCTTGATCTCATCCAGCAGCACCTGTATTTCCATTTGCAGATTGTTTGAATTTTTACGCAGAATTGCAGACTTAGTATTATTGATGCCAAATTAGGAAAGTTCAATGTAATACGCATTGATTATCCAACCCCAAGCTGAGTTGAGTAGATGGGCCGATCTGAACATGATGGTGAGAGGTTTTTTCCAAAACGACCGGCGACTGGTGTAGCGAAGCAGGGCAGGGTACGGGAGTACATGAGAAGCTGCTTCCGGTGACAGCCAATTGAGGTAAAAGCGCACTACTCACTTATAGCCCGCCCTGAATTCCAACGGCGTTTGCCGGGTCTTCGTTTTGAAAAGCTTGCTAAACGATTGCGGATAATCGAAACCCAATTGATAGGCAATTTCGCTGGCTGACAACTGTGTCGTCGAAAGTCTTTCCTTGGCGCGATCAATTAATTTTTCGTGTATCAGTTGTTGCGTCGTGCTGCCTGTAAGCTGTTTGAGACAATCGCTCAGATACTTGGAAGATAAATGTAATTCTTCTGCAAGGAACTGCGCTGAGGGTAAACCATTGTCAGCCTGATCGGACTCAAAGTAATTGTTCAAAATCATTTCAACGCTGCTTAGAAGCTCATTGCTTACTGTTTTCCGCGTGATAAACTGCCTGTTGTAATAGCGATCGCAGTAAGTGAGCATCAGCTCAATATTCGCAATGCATACCTGCTGGCTGAAATTGTCAATGGGCAGTGATAACTCTTTCTGCAATTGGATGAAAATCGTTTCTATTGCCTGCTGTTCATCATCGGAGAGGATAAGCGCTTCATTGACAGCGTAATCAAAATATCCGTACGATTTCATCTTGCCGCCCAGAGATGAATTGCGCAGGAAATCAGGATGGATGGACAGCTGCCAGCCGGCTTTGGCAGGTACGAAATTCTTATCGATAAAACTGACCTGCCGTGGCGCAAAGCAGGACATTACGCCCTCGTCAAAATCAAAAATGCTTAGGCCGTATTGAATTTTGCACGGGCATTCTGTCTTCAGCGTCACCTGATAAAAATCGGTTAAGAGCCTTGTCCGCTGCTCAATTTTTATTTCGGGGAAATCCTCAAATCGGGTCAAGCTCACCATGGGATGCCTGGGCTTCGGGAGCTGCAAAAGCTGGTGCAGCTGGCTGATCGACTGAATGTGAACCGTTGTCGTTGTTTCCATGCCTGCGAAGTTAGCTAAATCAAACCTGTTTTTTTACGATACGAATTGGCCATGAATCTGGCGATCATTGCATTGGGTAATAAGGATGCCAAACGCGCGCCCATCCGGTTCCTGTTTCCGGATATCTGGAAATGTTTTTTTGCGTCCAAAGCTTTCAATAATTCGTCTGCCACTTCTTCCGGCGATTGGGTTGCAGCTGTTTGATAGTCTGAACTCAACCCAACCCCTTTTTCATTATTGATGCCAGCAGCTTCGTTAAAATTGGTTTTTGTCAGTCCCGGCGCAAACAACATAACCTGTATGTTATAAGGTTTACATTCCTCTGTTATCGCTTCGGTAAAGGATCGGACGAATACTTTGCTCGCTGCATAAGTTGCCATGTAGGGTACCGGAATGAAAGCTGCCATTGAGGCTACATTGATAATTTTACCGCTTTTTCGCTCACGCATCGGTTGCAGGAAAAGATGGGTCATCGCGACCAGGGATGCGTTATTAAGCTGCATCAGATCCAATTCGGATTGCAGATTCAATGCTGCAAACTCGCCACCTGAGCCGATTCCGGCATTGTTGACCAGCGTGTGTATCTCCCAATTTTCTTTTTGGGTCTTATCAAAAATTTGAAATGGAGTCCCCTGTTTAGTGAGGTCGGCAGCAATATAATTGGCCTACACTCCATATGTCTCCTGTAAATTGGTACATAGCCTGGCGAGTTTCTCTGCGTTGCGGGCGACGAGAATAATGTTATGCTTTTTTGCGCCCAGCTTCACTGCCAAAGCTTCACCAATCCCACCAGAAGCTCCTGTTATCAATGTAAAGTTCATTTTTTCTCTGTATTAAATGATCATACAAAGGACGTTCGCTTCAGCTGGATAACTTGTAATCAAAAGTCGGTTTGTTGTGTTCAATGTTCCATGCAGAGAGGAATTTCGCCGTATCAATAGTACCGTTCAGAAGGCAACTGCGCCGTACCTGCCAAGACAAGGACTTTAAACCGCCACGCCAGATGTTTCAGATGGTATTGCCTTCCTGCTTCTCCATTTATGATTGCCAATTTTCAATGCAATCACCTATTTTTTTATTCTTGCAGACCATATCTTATAATTTATATAAGCCTGGATGGCGACGATCAAGACTAAGCCAAAAAGCATCCGGTTTTTCTCAGCATTAAGCCCTATGGAAGAAACGAAGAAAATTAAAAGGCAAATCAATGAGACTGTCCGTGTCAGCAAAGAAACGACAGCGTATCCTTTGAGCTTTTTGTGATATATAGTCATCGACTGCAAAATATTTTCTCCGGATATGATGTTTTTTGCCGCCAGGTAGCCCGTCAAGCTATGGATGATCACCAGGAGAAAAGATCCGACAAGTAACAAATTGGCGTATAACGGCTTTCTATCCCCATCAAACATCGTATAGTAAACAGCCAGAAATAAGACATACGACACCATTTCTATCGCAAGCCGCAGTCTGATAGCTTTTAACTGGTTATTGCCTCTTCCTTTTGTTTGGAATGACTGCTCTTTCTTGCCGGTATTATCTGGCTGAAGGTTTTTCCAATCGTTTTTAAGGTCATCGATATTCATTTTGTCGGATTTATGATTTTTTTTAACCTGGATCTGATTCTTCCCATCTTGACGGCAACGAGGTTTTCGCTCAGTCCCGTAATTTCTGCGATTTCGCGGTAGTCGAAGTCTTCGAAATACAATGCTAATAAAGCTCTCTCTGCTTCATTTAGCTTTTTTAGTATCATAAACAGCTGCTCCTCTCTTTCCCGGTTTTCACAATCAATGCTGTTGTCTTCCTTATCTGGTAACCGCTCGGTAAAAGATAGAATGATACGCTTCTTTCGATAGCATGCCATTGCTGTGTTAAGGGCGATTCTATATATCCAGGTACTTTGTTTCGACATTCCCCTGAATTTTGGGAAAGACTGCCACAACTGTAAAACGATCTCTTGAAAAAGTCTTTCCCGGTCCTCAGGGCTGTCCCGGTAAAGTCGTGACACCTTGTGAATGGTGCCTTTATGCATGGCGATCATCTCCAAAAACTGTTTTTCCATGCTATTTGTTTTTGACAAAATGAATTGATTGCCCCTTAAGGTTGGCTTTGAGACCTTTAATGGTGTCATCTAAATCTCTTTCAAATTCAATCTGCACTGGTACCTTTTTGCCAAAAAAAACAGAGCTATCCGAGGGATACAACTCAAAGAATGGATTTTGGCCCATTTTCGCGTAGAGCTGAGCACCTTTTAGAAAAATCGCCAGCTGGTGACTATTGTTCTCAGTGTACGTTCCCTGGAATTTGTCAAGTTGTGATGCTTCCATTATTATAGGAGTACGAAACACCGGCATATCAAACCTGTCCCCGAAAATAATGCTTTCGATATTGGACTGCATTTCCCCGACAGGCAAAGTCGAAGCATTACTGAGAATAACCATAGAAATCTTTGCATTTGGATAGTATCCCGAAACAGCGGAACATCCAAAAGAACCCCCACCGGTAAAATTAAAATTCTTTTCCGGTTTTGAAGATCTCCTAAGAAACCAGCCATACCCATAAGATTCGCTACGTCCGTTAACCGGTTGTGAATTTTGAATGGTGAACAACTGGTCAGTGACCGTTTTGTTGAAATGGCCACTACCATTTAAGGCATTGTTCCATTTTGATAGATCGCCCGCTGTTGAATACACGTTGCCCGACCCCTTCATCAAAGCATAGTCCCGATGTGGGGCAGCGATCAGTCGATCTGCTAACTGATGATAAGGAGAAACCATGCCGTGGATAATTTCTGTTGCATTGCCTGATCCTGTGTGATCCATACGCAATGGAGCTGTAATTTTCTCCCTTAGTATGGTTTCATAATTTTTATGGTAAACTAATTCCAGAATACTAGACAGAATAAAGTATCCTGGACTGGAATATTGCGTCTTTGTCCCGGGGACAGACAATAGTTTTAGTTTGAATATCTCCTCGGTGGCCTGCCTGTCCGAGAGTGGAAGGAACGAAATTTTCTCCCAGTAATCTGCTATACCTTCGTTGTGTGGAAGGCCAGATGTGTGGGTAAGTAGTTGCCTGATCGTTATGTTACCCCAATCCGATTGGCCAAGTTCAGGGTAATAGTTCCTGAGTGGATCGCCCAGCGTTAACTTGTTCTCTCCGGCAGCCAACACAACCAACATAGCGGTAAACTGTTTGGTGATTGACGCTATTCGAAAAACAGGATCTGAGGAAAACTGAACGTCGAGCTCAAATGAAGCTTTTCCTACGGACCGTCGATAGATTATACTATCACCTTTGGCAATCACGACTGTACCGTTGAAGCCAATTAATTGCTGCTGTATGCTCAAATAACGGTTAATCAAGTCAGTTTGTTCATTTTGAATCTGGGCTTTGGATGTCATTGGAGAGCCTGATACACAAAAAAAGGCATATATAAAAATTTGTAATCTGTTCATCTTTTTTACAATTAGTATGAACCGTTAGTAGCGATTTGTTGAAAAAGATGACAGGTGATAAAAAAATATTTAATCACTGAATCCAAATATTCGTGGATTGGGCTAACCATTTACCATTGCAAATCAAGAAATTCAGGGTATTAAAAACAGCTTCTGAACTGCTGAGTGTTTCCGGGGTCATATTCGAAATATTCGGGCCCCAGGACTGGACTTACGCTGGAGATGTTCAAAGCAGCGGTGAAAGACATAGACAACTGGACACTTGAATCAACCGGCGGAGTTGTAGCCTATAATACGACAGGTTTTGCAACCGAGGCCGTATCCCTGAGCAAGGCGAGTCGGATCATGCCCTCGAATCAGCTTCCCAGGTTAGAATTTGACTTAATCATCCCAACTTAAAGAATGCATGCAAGAAGTGCAATTGAGGCCTGCATCGTCCATCCATGAATATGGAGAGGAGCAAGGAACTTATCACAAATCCGGATTTCTAAGAGTTACAGCATCTTCTGCTTAGATAACAGCATTGCGAAGCGTATTTTGTTTCTATTAAGAAAATATTGAAACATACTTTTTATCTCGGGCTTTTTGTCTTTAAGATAATAGATACAAGCCCAATTTATGCGGTACGAGATTCTGATTCTTGCGTACGGTATAAAAAGAAAATTACGATTGCCGAAAAAACAGTAAGTATCAGGTAACTAATACTGAGATTTGTCACGTCGACGGGTGGAACAAAAAGAACCATGGAGTATGTGAAAAAAGAAACCATGATGTATACGATCGCACCAGGCAAGCCTCCCGACATCGCTGCGTAGTCTGGAAAACGGCTCAGACAGTAAGTGAAATAATTGTTGTAGGTAAAAGCAGTATTCATTTGTATTAAGAACGCAAAAAATACCATTGTAGCCAGACTTGATGCTGCGCTGGCAAAGGTCAGCATCAGCAGTACAAGCAGTAACTGAATGGAAATGTTAATATTTATTTTCGCGTAAAACGGTCGTAAGATTGTTCTTTTGCTGATCAACCCACCAAATAGCCAGGCGAATCCAAGCGCCAGTGAGCAGTAACCCGATACGACGGAATTCGTGTGAAATTTATTTTCGATAATAAAGGGGCCGCTCATATTGTAAAGCATGACGATACTATATGTGAAGTTTAATATCAGAATTCCCGAAATGAAACTGCGTGTTTTAAGCATGGAGGTATAGATACCGGCCAGGTTCCGAAGATTGAATTGCGCGGATACTTTAATTGTTTCTGATCCAAAAATCCAGTCCAGGAATGCACAGGTCAGTACAAGTCCGCCCAGGAGTAAAAAATTTGACTGCCATCCAAAAAACTGATCAAGATATCCCCCCAGGAAAGCAGCAACAATGGGACCGACAGACCAAATGATGGTAAACAGGCTCATCAGATGCTTTAACTTACCGCCAGAGTAAACATCTACAAAATATGCCCGTTTGCTACAAAAATGGTCGCAGCGGATATCCCCTGGATAACACGCATCAATAAAATGACGTTGATACTGACGCTGAGGGCAATGACGAAACTGGCGAGACTAAAGATAACCATTGAAAAAAGACCTATTCGATACTGACCAAAACTGTCGAGTATACTTCCCATAAAAAGCTGAGACAATCCATAGCTCACTAGGAAAAAAGTCAAAGTAGATTGTACCTGAACCTCTTGTACTCCCAATTGATTTGCCATACCGGGCATGGATGGAACATAAATATCTGTTGCAAAGCCGGATAGGGGTAGAAGAGCAAATGCAATCCAGGTGGAAATACGTGTATCCGATTGTTTGGAAGGTCTATGATAATTCATTTATTATTTGATGCAGGGATTTATTACGGAAGGTATACGATCAGGTGAGCTGGATGTTCACTTGTTTATTTTGCTAGCCTTAGACCAAAATCATAACGCTGGTCAACAATTCGTCTAAGCATACCAATTTGTCCGCAGTGATACATGGTGTGCTTAATATTCCAGTCAATTGCTTCAAATTTTGTTGTTGCGATGGGATGGGGAGTTGGCGTGGGTTCCAGCGGACTGTTGAGTTCAGAATCGGATAGGGCTGCCAGAATGTCCATCGACTTTTGTTGCATAATTTTCAGATCCTGCAATAATTTCATTGAGTCTGTTTTTCCTACAGATAGGATCGGCGCCGACACCGTAAATAAGTCACTATAATCCTTGATGGGAAGTTTTTGCAGAATATCCATCTGATGTCCCCTGATTACCATAATAGAATGAAAGTAATGACTGATGATCAAATGGCCAACCTGCCAGTTGATACTGGATTCAATGGTACCGGGAATGATTTCCCATTTTTCGAGCGGAATCGTTTCGATAAGCTTATTTGTCCAATCATAAGCGTTTGAAGTCTGGCTGATCAAAATTTCTTTTTCTGTCATCGGTGATAATAGTTTTAATTAGGAATTTGATGGATTTAGCAGATGGATTCTAAATTAGGTAAGTTGGGTGGAAAATGCTGTAAATAGCCCACTTTCAAGTTGCACTTAACGATTAAGAAAGTACTAATACAGTCCCTATATAAACGAACAGCCGTCCTCCTAAACGACCCGATTAACGCCCGGGATTTTCACAACAACAAATCCTAGTAAGAAGCTGACTATAACGCCAAGCGGTGCCACAATTAAGAATTTAACAGCCGGATCTATTGCCCAGTTTTTGAGTAGAAGCGATAGCATCACCAGCACCAACGGATGCAGAATGTACACGGCAAAGGCACAGCGTGACATTTTATTCATGAAATTGGAATGCGTATTTAACTTGTTTTTTCCAAGCATGAGCAATGCAGCCATAATAGAAATGCCAATCATTTGTTCCCAGAAAGCATAGAGCAGTGCGGCTATATGCCATCCCCCGACAAACCATTCCAGCGGCTGTCCAAATACCATTTTGAGAGAAAAAATTACCGGAAAGCCAATGAAAATCATACAAATAATGAAAATGTTTAGCTTACGATAATGTTGCTGATCAATCTGCTGGATCCATTTGTTTTCTGCGGCAATTGATCCAAAGATAAACATGGAGATGTATTGCGGAAAATGCCCTAATTGAAAACCCAGCGGTTCTAAAACCCAACCTACCGCAAAAACAGTCCTGGTTAAAAAAGTAATGAGTCCAAGCACAGCAGCAAAAAGCAGAATTTGTTTAAGGTTTGGCAATGGCCAGTCTTTAAGATCAGGGTTAGCGATTTTGGTCCAAACGATGTAACACACCGTGAATAGGAGCAGAGCGAGCACAAACCAAAGCACGCCTACATTAATCCAGCCGTCGTAACCTGAGAGAAATTGTATAAAGGTAATGTCATGGTTTTCTGCATAGCGGTAAACGAGAAAATTCATGATAGTTGCCTGAATCAAGGAATAGTAAATTAAAGGGATTCCCAGTCTGAAAAATCTGTCTTTGATGAAAACCGCACTTCCTTTACGTTTTAGCGATCCCGGAATAAAGAGTGCAGAAAGAAAAAAGAAAAAGCCCATAAAAAAGGACTGGTTAACACTAACGGCCATCGTCATCGGAATGACGGCGCCTACCAATTCTGTTTTCTCAAAATAATACCAGCCGCCGGGGGCACCGTAAGTTACCAGGGCATGATGTATGATTACAAGGGCAGTCAGCAGCACTTTCAGATAATCAATAAAAACGATTTTACTTTTAGGGTCCTGCGGGACTGAAGTCTACTGAGTAAAGGAAGGAGGCATTTATTTCATGGTTATGGCTAGAAGTGCAAATTACAAAACGCCAGCCAATTTGGCTATGCCGCATGTATTTTCACAATGATCTAAAACTGTTTGTTAACTTCTTTGAAGTTTGGTCAGAACAAAGTTGATACAATCCCCGATATTTTCAATTTCCCGGCGCATGCTCACTTTTACCGGATACGATCCGCCTTAACTTCAAACACCCCGGCTTTCAAAGTAGGGGTGAGGATTTTGCTTTTGGACAAAGTAAGCGCCAACTTCATGGTATATTGCTGCGCATCATCCAGCACCTGTAACTGGTGATCGGGATAAAGCGCAGCCAATCTTTTGCGTACATTGACCAACCCTAAGCCTCCAACCGTTTTTTTGCCATTGACGGGTTTACTATTTACAATCGTAAGATGAAACACTTCGTCCCGCAATGTGAGATCGATTTTAACAAAGGACTTTTTGGTGGTACTTCCTACACCATGCTTAAAAGCATTTTCAATAAAAGTGATCAGGACAAATGGAGCAATGACCAGCGTCTCGTCCACAGGATTGGGGTAACTGGTTTCAAGGGTCAGTCTTTTTGAAGTTCTGAGTTGTTCCAGCTCCACATAGTTTCTGATAAACGATAGTTCTTTATACAGTGGTACCGTAACATCGGCGGTTTCATAAAGTGAATAGCGCATCATTCCGGATAACTGTTGTACAATTTTTGCCGCACGAGGGCTTTCTTCCTCCGTAAGCGCATAAATGCTGTTGAGGACATTGAACAAAAAATGCGGACTGATCTGGCTTTTCAGAAAATCAAGTTCCAGACGGTTGTAATCCTGTTGCAAATTGGCATTCCGTACCTGCCGCCTGTATATCTCAATCAGCAACTTCAGCGCCAGCGGATAAAAAGCCCGTTCTATAATGAACATCAAATGATAGAATGTTGCCGGATGAAACAATGCTTTCCAATAGGGTGTCCTGTCGAAATGGCTGATCGAGCCTGTGTAATCATCTGGTAAGCCGCAATAATGCTTAACAAGATAGGACGTGTAGTAATAGCATGTAAAAAGAATAAAATAGTAAACCCCCATCCCAATAACCAGAAACCAGGGTTTTCGGGCATAATGAGTGAATAGAAAGACAAGAAAATAATACTGAACAACCACACAAAAAGCGTCACGTATTATGGGGCCCGCATACGTTTTGAAGGGATAATCGAGCGGCGCCGATGGATACAAAAACCAGGGGATGTATGCAGAAAATATCAGCAGTAAAATACCCGATATCAGCAGGGCGTGAAAACCAACACGTGTCCAGCCGTGGTATTTTGTATTGTCAGCAACGATATCCAGTCTGATCATGATTATATTGGAGAAATCCTGAATCTTTTAAAAAGTTCTTCAAAGGAATCTGTTCAGGGAGTATTTCAGTTATTTTTTTCGACGAGAGCGGCAATTTATCCGATAAAAACCATTTTACATCTTCATCGGAAATAACATGGACTCCATCGAATTAATTAAGCTGAACATCCATGACCCGATACCTTTGCTTCCATAGTCGATGAAGGCTAAATCAAAACAGTGGTACTATGAAATCAGCCATTTTTTCAGAGCAAGTTTTACCTCCTCCCGATAGTTAGGGCCTATAATCAATTCCTGACCGGAAGTCGTGATCACCGTGTTTCCTTCCAGCGTTTTGATATATCGAAGTTGCACCAGACAGGATCGGTGAATACGTAGGAAACGATCAGCAGGAAGTGTCTCGCAGAGTTTTTTCATTGTGACAAGTGTAACAAGAAAACGGTCTGAAAGAAAAACTTTGATGTAGTCGCCAAGGGATTCCACGAAAACGATTTCGTCGAAATGAACCTGTTCCAGCTTTTTATCGGTCTTGAAAAATATAAAATCTGATGGTGTACCTTTTTCTGACAAAACCGGTAAGTTCTCAGCAGTGACAGCAGCAGAAACTGGCTGGGAAGTCCCGTTCACTTTTTCCCTGGCGCGGCCAACCGCTTTAAGGAAACGATCAAACGTAATTGGTTTCAGCAGATAGTCAGTAACACCCATATCGAAACCATCCAGGGCGTGATTTGGATTTGCCGTTGTTACAATTACCGCAGGATGTGGTGTAGGATAAGCCCGCAGGAATTCGATCCCCGTCATTTCCGGCATGTTAATATCCAGAAAAATAATGTCCGGACGCATAGCAGGCAGTTGATCATAAGCTACAATGGCATCATCGAATGTTGCGGCATGTTCCAGCGAAGAGACACGGCGGACATATTTTTCAAGGAGTTCCTGAGCCAGCGGCTCATCTTCTATAATTGCACAACGAAGCGTATTTGTCATCATCAGAAATAAAAATGCCGGGAGCTGACCAGCGGTATATCAAGACACATTACCATGAAAGTAACAAAGCTTTTTCTCTAAATCAAAAGCCATATATAAACCGAGCTCAGTCCATGAAAACGAAAATAATACCATTTCTTACGCTAATTTTTGCCCTCACATATACATTTGTCCAGGCGCAGGAAAGTTCCGGACAGAACGCTGTAAGTTCTGATGACTGTTCCTGCTCCCGGGCTTTGGAAGAAGTTATTGACAAAGTAACCCGGATTTATGCCGGATTTGACGACAAGGTTACCGCTAAAACACGACCGGCCTACGACAAATTAATCAAAAATCTGCGAAGCAAAGCATCCTCTGTTAATAGTCCTTTGGCATGCCAGACCGTCTTACAAACCTATACCGGCTTTTTTAAGGACAGCCATGTATCCTCGGTATGGATGAGAGGTACAAAACAGGCAGTATCAAACATGGAGGCGAATAAAAACAGGACAGATCTCGTGACTTTCATGAAACTAAACGACGATTTTCTATATGTGAAACTTGCCGTTTTCGACCAGAGGGAAGTGGGTAAAATGGATAGTATGTTGGCCGCAAACCGGGAATTGCTGGCCAAAACCCCGTATCTGATTATGGATTTAAGAGGAAACGGTGGCGGCAACACCAGCACTTCCGACGAAATGGCCAGACTCATTTATACCAATCCAATCGTGTATCCGGCATGGGATTATCGCAGCAGCGAAGAATTCATCAGATCCAAAGAACGGGAGTTAAAAGCTTATAAGGATACAACCGAGCCCTACAATAAACGTGTGGTGAATTTGCTTCATGCCGCAAAGGCGAACCCTGGCAAAATGGTGAAAGACTCCGGCGATCTGGTTCGCACCCTGGACGTAAATCCCCAAAGCTATCCCCGGCAAATTGCCTTTCTGATTGATAAGGGCAGTGGAAGTGCTACGGAATTCTACATATTCGAAGGTAAACAAAGTAAAAAAGTAACGCTTTTTGGCACAAACTCTTATGGTGTCATGGATTACGGAAGCGATCAGGATTTTAGAATCTGTGACGGGATATACAACTTAGCTACACCATGGGGACGCAATGGTTGGGTGAAGGATTTTCGGATTGACAACGTCGGCTTTAAACCCGATGTAAGCATACCGGAAGGAGAAAAAGATTGGATTGGCTTTGTTCAGAGGTATTACGCAAAAGGAAATACGGCAAAAAAATAAAGACTAAAAGCTTCCGAAATCGGCCATCTGCCGGATTTGTTCCAAACAAATTCAGTAGGTGGCTTTATCATCCGGCTTCTGTGTTAATATAGTTCAGTCTTTTAAGCGGGACGGCGGTTAACTGAATGCCGACATAACCTTTCGCTACACTGAAAAGTCATATTGGCAGATAAAAATCTAATTATGCAGTTATTCGGTCCTGGATTAAGCTTCGCTCAAATGTTTTTAAGGAAATCAGCAGGAACTATACTATGCTGTCTGGGTTGTACGGCTGTTTCCTTCGGACAGAGCCAACCGCTCACCTTTGAACAGTACAATCCGGTGTCTACACTGGTCGTTCCCGAACATCCGGTTACAGCTTCCAGATTTCCATTTATCGATATACACAATCATCAGCCGTACATGGAAAACCAGGATCTGAATAAGCTGGTGAACGCCATGGACGCAATGAACATGAAGGTGATGATCAACCTGAGTGGAAAAGGCGGCGATGCGCTCAAACAAATGAATGATAATGTAAAGAAGCATCAATACGCAGACCGGATAGTCATTTTCACCAATGTAAACTTTAAAGGGTTTGGTGCGTCCAGCTGGACTCGTACCACGCTACAACAACTGGAAAAGGATTTTAAGAACGGCGCAAAAGGGCTTAAAGTTTTTAAAGAACTGGGCCTTACCTACAAAGATGAAAAAGGGAATCGCATTGCGGTGGACGATCCCCGGCTGGATCCGATCTGGCAGAGGTGCGCCGAATACGGCTGGCCTGTACTCATTCATTCCGCGGCGCCAAAGTCGTTTTGGGATCCGATGGACGAGAAAAATGAACGCTGGCTTGAAATGTACAAACATGCCGACCGGCAGTATATGAACCTGGATGTATCGTGGCAGCAAATTATTGATGAGCAACACAGGATGTTTCGTAAACACCCGAAAACGAAATTTATCAATGCCCATTTTGGCTGGCTGGCCAACGACCTCTCAAAACTTTCCCAACTCATGGATGAGCTTCCCAATATGTACACCGAATTTGGAGCCGTTATAGCTGAACTTGGCAGACAGCCCGATATGGCCCGCCGTTATTTTGAAAAATATCAGGACAGGATTCTCTTTGGCAAAGACTCCTGGGTTCCTTCGGAGTATCATGCCTATTTTCGTGTGCTGGAAACCAATGACGAGTATTTCCCTTACCACAAAAAATACCACGCACACTGGAACATGTATGGCATGGGACTAAGCGACCAGATCCTAAAAAAGGTTTATTACAAAAATGCCCTTACATTACTTCCGGGTTTAAACAGGTCATTGTTTCCTGATTAATTTAAATTGGGCTTAGCCCAACACTCAGTTAAACCCATGGTTGACGGAAGGCTTTGTTTCCGCTGCTGCCATAGTTGTTACACGATGGGGCGTGTTTTTAGTTTTTTTATGGTCGTCTTTTGTGGTATTTGGTAATGGTGCTGTGAAGACACAAGCCACGGTTGAAAGTAAGTAGTGTGAAAGCTAATATCGTTCTAAAAATCTACTCTGTCTTTCCCAGTCTCCACTCTTTTTACAATGTTCAATTTGTTCGCTTAAGTATTTCTTAATTGGAATTAATTTTATTCCAACTGTTGACTTCTCAACTATTGAAAGAATATTTCTCCAGTCAGCCATTTCAATATCCGCAAGTATCACATTGCCAGAACCACTTGTTCCGTTTCCACGCCACCAAATTTTTGAGAAGATTTCTCTGTCCTGACTTAATGATAAAAACAACAACAAGATTTCGTCAAACATTTCCCTCATTGAATGTCTCATGTAGGTGTGCCCTGAAAACTGGGAAGAACTCAATAAAAAGCCGGGCGCGTTTAAGAAGATGATGGGGATGAAAAAGCTGATTATTGCAGAGTTTTAACGGGCAACCGACCATTGGGGCTGAGAAAGGTCATAAAGATTATAGACAAGTTTCCTCAATGATACAGGGTATCTATTTCACTACTGGCTCAGCTACACTTGGTCAACATCCCAAAAAACATGCATAGTAAATATGACTTTTGGTCTTGAAGCTTTTACAGCAATAGTCCGTATTATGCCCCTACATGCATATGTCAATGACCTCGATAGGTATAAGATGGCACAATTGGCTTACGATTGGCGGTCCGCTTAAATTGCTTTTCGTATTTTGCTCATAGATTATTATATTTTCAGTAGGAGGGTGAGACATATTCCACGACGTAGACTCTCCTCTCTTTTTGCTCCAAATATAATTATTCCTAGTTTACTCTCTTACTGCTATTAATCTAGCCGGACGCCAGCAAATTACTAATAGCAACTATATACTTAGACCAGTAATCTTGTTTCGATTTTTCATTGGTAGGGCTCGGGATTTTGTCTGTACAAATTGTTACCAGATCTGGACAAGTCAAATAGCAAAGAAAATAATTCACAATTTTTTGTCTCTCAATACCGACTTTAAACACCGGCTAAATGTTGCTGGTGTTGTCCCTAAATAGGTTGCGATGTAATGATCAGAAATCCGGCGAAAAAGTGATGATGGGTGATTAATATATGCTTCAATTCGTTGTTCCACAGTTAGAAATTTAAACAATTTCACTTTTTCACTAAAACTTATCAGCCTTAATTCAAGCATTTGAACTATCAGGTTAGATATGAGAACATCTTCTTTTGCCAAAGCTCGATATTCTTCATATGAAACGGAATAAAGCAGAGAATCTTCCAGCACTTCAATTGCTTCATCAGATTTTTTGCGTGTAAAGAAGCTCTCCGCTATACAGGCAATATCTCCTTCTCCAATAAGCCGTGATGTAATATCTTCATCGTTAATAATATAATATGACCGCATCACACCGGAATGAAGAAAATAAATATTATCGTTGACCTGTCCAATATTGACCAGGATTCTCCCTTTTCGGACCCGATAAGGAGTAGCCATGGAAGGAAAATGTTCCTTCAAATGTGCGAACGCAGATGAGCCCAATGTATCAGTTAATAATTGTAAAGGTTTGAAATTGTTCATCGTTGAGTTATGTCTATTTAAAATCGTCATTTTGTTGTCGTATGACAACATATTTTATTGTCCTACGACAACAAAAAGTATTGTCGTAGGACAAGCAAAAGTGATGTTTAATCACAAGATATAAATATAATAATAGTATTTAGATTTGTAACCGATCAGTATATATAAAATGTAGGTCCTCTAAAACCATCATAAATAACCTGGTTTCTAAATGTAATTATATACAAGTTATTTTATCTTTTTAGTAAAAAATAAGTTACAATAATACTACTATCATATTATGAAAACTGTAAACTGGCTCCCGCCCGCCCCTGGTAGTACTGTACTCATAAGTTCAGTACTATTCATTTTAGTTTTACCGGCACTTCCGGTAAATGCCCAAAAAAAACGATGTCTTATAAGGTAACCGAAGACACACAATATGAGGTAAGCAACAAAGACCTGTTCAAAAACGTGAATTCGCAGGATCTTATTGAAATGAGACCGCGAAGTGAGATGTACAAAATCACAAAAACAATAGAAGGAAATTACTTTCGTGAAACGAAAGAATACCTTGTGGCAAACTCAACTGAATCTTGGTACCCAGATTCCAAAAAAATTGTTACGGATAATGATGGTACCAAAATTTACAATTCTAAGGGTGAATTGATTTTTGAAAGGCAACACCCAGAAGAGACCAAGAAACAAATAGATCAAAATATCAGGAACAACGGAAATCAATTAGGTCTTTTGAATCTTCCTGACCCTGAGTTAATCAGCTTGGAAGCAAAAGTCCAAAATGCCTCTTTCAAGAAATTGCCAGATGGTACTGTTGCCATAAAAAGAGCAATCAAAACTAATGTAGACGGTACTTATCTGGATTTTGGAGCAACAGAGGAAACCGAAATTAGCAAAAACAATAGTATCATTAAAATAAGGGTAATTGACTCAAAAAATCATGAGATAAAAAGTGAGGATATTTATCTACGTCAAATAACCAAAAATGAACCAAAGGCATTGAAAATGTTCGAAAGGCTTAAAACAGAACATTCTTCATACGCCAATATTTATCTAACCAAGTACATCCGCTACGAGAATTATGAATTGGATGGCAAAAGAGTCTTTGAAGAAAACATAGCCAGCGAACCTGAAAAGCTTAATGATGGGGAGCCAACAGTCAAAGATTTGACTTTATACCCGAACCCAGGTGTTACCGAGATTACTGTACAATATGCTGGTAGCCTAAAAATTGGCGGTATCAATATCGTAAATTCTTTTGGTTTAAATGTATCCACTGTGATTTTGGGACAGGAGAACGGTGTCATAAAACTAGATATAAGTAAGTTGACTCCAGGAATCTATTCGGTGATTCTTAGTCATTCTACAGGTACTATTAGTCAACAATTTATTAAAAAATAAACTCATGAAAAATTCAATATACTTTGTCATATTTTTTTCAATTGCGGGATTTTCCACCAATGTGAATGCCCAGTATACCAAAAACCTGTATTTCGTCCATGGTTTAGGTGGTAATAGTTTTTCATTTACAGATTTTGCAGGTGCTATTAGTTATGGTGCAACGGATTATCCATCCCGAAAAGCCAATGTGTTCAGCGATATAATCTATTCGGATGGGCAGCAATATGGCTTGCAGGCATGTGCCGATCGCGTGAGAGAACAAATTTTCACAAAGCCAAACGCAGCTAGCTATGGAGCCAATAGCTTTATTATTGCACACAGCCAAGGAGGTATCGTTTCGAGGAAAGTAGATCAATTGATACAAAATAGTGGAAACTCTAGGACATTTGGCGGGATTGTTACCATTGGCTCGCCACACGGTGGAGCTCAAATTATTAACAACAGGGATTCCAAGCTTTTCCCTTTGGCAAATAGTACTTGCAATAAGCTCTTAAAAGTTGAAATTCAAGGTGTATTAGGACAAACACCGCTTTTAAAAGGATTACTATGGCCTATCGCAAAACGACTTAGCCAGAATTTTTCAAATTCACTTTGTAATTTTGTGGTACCCAATGACGCTGATCGTTTTAGTGTGGTGGACATCGTTGCAGGTCATTTCACATCTGCGGTTGCCGATTCCTATATGGTGGGTTCTTCTGAATTAAATAACTTAAACACATTTCATCAAAACAATACATCAAATATCCAAAAGGTTGCCTTTTACGGTGTTAAAGACCATAATGATGTGTTTTGGCGGGTGCTGCATTATTTCAGGAACGACCCAAATGCGGAATCGACATTTGGAGCATCCAATGATAATCAAGGTGTTACGGATGGACAAAACATCCTGATGGATTATCAGGCAGCACGCCAAAGTGAGATAAATGCACTTGGCAATCATTGCTCTTGGTACAATACATTCCCTTTTATCGGATGTATTGGGAGGCAGCCTTATCTGGATAGAATTGATGCATTGGAGGATGCTATAAATTTTCTTCAAAACATTAATAGCAAATGGCTGGAGGTTATCGGATCGGCTACCTATACCACAACTACTACCAACACCTGCTACTATACGCCTATTGGCAGTGGATATCCGCAAACTTCGACTGCTCAGCCGTGTCCTCAAATTTCGGGTTATACTTTAACCAACACCTACACTGTAACTACCACAGATAATCCCATAAAACCCTCCGATGGCGTAGTGTTGGTAGAATCACAAAAGGCTTTCCCTGGTGTTAGTCTAAACAATCAGGTAGAACTAACTAATAATTCACACATGCAGGAGAGGAATTCGCCGGAGTTAAAAACGCAATCCGATTTGTTGTTTAGAGGTACTTTTAGTCAATTTTTTGAAATTACTTATTAATCATGTGCATGCTATTGAAAATTGACCTTCTCATTATCATTGCAGCCGCTTTTACTGGCTGCAATGATGGTTATGATATTAAGCCTCTTCCACCTTATGAATGGTCAAAACCTGTATGTGACACTACTTTAAAGGTAGTATGGCAGAAAATAATTTCAAAAGACTCAAGTTATGGTGAGGCGCGTTTCTTATCTGACAATGGCCGGTACATTTACCAATATACTGGAGATTATGATAAGAAAATTAAAGGTGGTTTTTTTGAGTTTGATGATAACAACATTCGCGAACTCTGGAAGATAGAGCCAGATATTCCAAATGACAAACGGGTTTTTAAATTGTACTCATCATTTAGAGACTTTGTTCTTTTGCAAAATAAGTTCATTTATACAGACGTGGCAACGGTATATTGTTACTCGTTTCAAGGTGATTTGATTTGGAAAAACAAATTTGGTGGAGTTGAAAACAAAGGCAATGGTAACTCCTCTATAAGTGGCTTTGGAAATAAAGTGTATATGGCGTCAAAAAGGAATGGTTCTAATCATAAAAGATATTTGTTTGAGATTGATATCGAAACGGGGCTTGAAACATTGTTATATACAGAACCAATGGAGAATAATATGATTGGTACATTTGATCCACCGACTACGTATATAATAGAAAGTGATACCATCGCCACTTTTCAAATCAGAACTTACAGCCAGGTAGATGCACATAATAGATCAGATTTGGTGGCATTTAATATTTCTAAAAACAAAATTCTGTGGCGAAAAGATAGTCTGGACAGGTACGCTAGGGGTTCTGCCAACCCGATTCTGATCGAGAACAATAAAATGTATTATGCTGGAGCCTTTGATATTTACTGTCTTGATGCCGTCTCAGGAAAGCTGATCTGGAGGCAGGCTTTCGATAATTATCATTATGAATTTAATCATACAAGTATGTTGCTATTGGAAAACGGTTTAGTAACAAAGTCCGAACACGAGGAAATCGCCCTACTGGATAAGGAAACAGGTGCAATAATTTGGGAAAACAGAGGAGTTGGCACCGGTAGCTTGCAGATTGAGTTATATAAAGGTGACCTTATTATGTCAAGCTCTGGTAAAGGAACCCTTGAATGCCTCGACAGCCGTACTGGTTTTCTCAAATGGAAGGCCAAAGCTCCTAATCAATGTATAGACAACAGAGCGGGTTTTGGTTTATATAGTTTCGTAATTAATCCCAAAACCAATTTGCTCTACATCTGCGACAAGTTCTTTATCCAGTGCCTGAAGTTACCAGGGTATGATTAAGGCGGTTTGGCCAAAATTTTCAAATTACTAATTGATCATGTCGGCGCTATTAAAGTTAGACCTAATCATTATTATTGCAGCCACTTTTATTGGCTGCGATAAGGGATATGACCTTAAGCCTCTTCCGCCTTACGAATGGCCCAAACCAACTTGCGACACTACTTTAAAGTTGGTATGGCAGAAAATGATTGATCCTGATTCCGCTTATGGTATTGCAATTTTATTATCATCAAACGGTAAAAATATTTTTTGGATTGGATCAGATAATGGTAATATAGCAAGTAATACAGACCCGAAATTTGGCTATTTTGAATTTGACAATGATAATAAAATCAAAGAGGTATGGACCATATTTAAAGACCGTAACAATGAAACAAAAAAAATAAACATTCATTCCAATAGAGAATTAATTGTATATAACGGGAAATTGATCTATACTTCTTGGCATGACCTATTTTGTTTCAGCGAAACAGGCGAGTTATTATGGAAAAACGGTAAATTTTCAGGTAATGATGGGCAAGGTAGTGGTGGCCCCTTTATTAGCCGATATGGAAGTAAGGCGTATTTCCCGTCCGCTGGTAAGGAAGTTACGGATGAAAGCTATTTATATGAGGTGGAGATCGAAACAGGAAAAGAAAGATTACTGTTTACTGAGCCAGTAAAGGATAATTTAACGAGTCATTTAGATTGTCCCGTATTGTATACACTTAATAATGATACCATTGCAGCCTTTCAAAGTAGGAAATACAGCCAGGTAGATGCACATTATAGATCAGATTTGATAACATATAATATTTCTAAAAAGAAAATTCTATGGCGAAAGGACAGTCTGGACAGGTATGGTAGGGGTTCTGCCAACCCGATTCTGGTCGAGAACAATAAATTGTATTATGCTGGCGCCTTTGATATTTACTGTCTTGATGCCGTCTCAGGAAAGCTGATCTGGAGACAAGCTTTCGATAATTATCATTATGAATTTAACTTTGCAAGCTTGTTAATGTTGGAAAACGGCTTAGTAACAAAGTCCGAACACGAGGAAATCGCTTTACTTGATAAGGAAACGGGTGCAATAATCTGGGAAAACAGAGGGGTTGGAACTGGTAGTCATCAGATTGAGCTGTATAAAGGGGACCTTATTATGTCAAGCTCTGGTAAAGGAACCATTGAATGCCTCGATAGCCGCACTGGTTTTCTCAAATGGAAGGCCAAAGCTCCTAATCAATGTATAGACAGCAGAGCGGGTTTTGGTTTATATAGTTTCGTTATCAATCCCAAGACCAATTTGCTCTACATCTGCGACAAGTTCTTTATCCAGTGCCTGAAGCTACCAGGGTATGATTAAGGCAGTTTGGCCAAATTTTTCAAATTACTGTTTGATCATGTATGCACTATTAAAAGTTAACCTTCTCATTATCATTGGAGCCGCTTCTATTGGCTGCGATAAGGGTTATGATCTTAAGCCTCTTCCACCTTATGAATAGTCAGAACCCGTTTGTCAAATCCTCCGCTGTACATTGATTATCACTTTGTTTACAGCTGTATATGATTACAATGCGCATAGTGTTCTTAGGTGCCTCGCTGCTAAGCTGCGGATTGAACAGGGAAGAGTCAACCCTATCGGGGTTTTTTCAGTCATTATATGATCGGACTGAAAAGGCATACAGATAGCAATTAAATCCAAGGCAAGAAGACGTTAAACAAATTTTAATTCGGGCGTCAGGCTGCCGCTGAACGAAACCCTGATGCAAAGTATGGAAATACTGTGGCTCCCAGATTTAATATTGCTGAAAACGATCCACCAGGATGTAATGAACCTTTTTATCTTTAAAATAGATACGTACCTGTTCTGTAATGCCTTGCGACTGTGTGTCGTATATAAATGCCCAGGGCAACTCCGACTTCTTGGGATCATACAAGGAGTAATCATATTTAGCACCCAATACAATGCGCTGAAATTTGTGTTTGTAATCTTCCGAGTTGCTAAGTACAATCAATTTTTTATTCAGGACTTCCAACGGATCGTTAGTTGCAATTGCCTTTTGTAAATCGGCTGTTTGTGGCCACTGGCTTAACTGTGTTCCGTTGTTAAGACGAATGCTTTTGACCTTGCCAGAAGCAAGTTCAAATTGCACACCATTTGGGGTATCAAAGGTCTCGTCAAGGACCAACCAGTCGAAAAAATGCAGACGGTTCTTCAGGTCAGTGACATCAGCAAAATAATTGTTGACTGCACTAAGATAAACTGCAGTCTTATTCTTTCGATATGCTTCTAGTATTTCGAAAGCGTCGTCAGTGGATGTGTTAATGCCAATACCTCTATAATTTCCCGTTGTAATACTGTCCTTACCTAAATAATTGACGCGTGGCTCTGGCTCAGGTCCAACAATTGTCGGATCTTCCCGATACACTTGGCAGCTTGTAAGGTTAAGGCTGAGTAGCAAAAGGACAGGTAAAAATAAGGTAGCTCTCATAGGTTTTTAGGTTTAGTTACCTACAAGTGACACACCTGCTTTCCATTTAGTTGGATCGTTACATTAAATATATACCGTAACAATATTTTCATCTGGCTCAAAGCCCTGCATAGAGAGCCTTGTCAAACTGGGAGTGACTGAATGATAATAGAGAATGACAGATCTTTTTTCGTAATATTTCTCGGTATCTTTTGTGATAATAGAAAGTGCTATTTTTTTGACATTTCGGTCAGAGTGGAAAACAACTGGGAAGTAGGAGCTGGTACGGTGTGAATAGATTACCGCAAAGCTTTTTTGACACCGTCTAGCGGACTGTCTTTTGCGGCTCTTGATCAAGAAAATGGCCGAACGGGTGATTTCGATATTGGTGATGTTACCATTCACGTTACAACTCGACCATCGGAGGCACTTCTGTATAAGTGCCGTGAAAATTTGCTTGCCGCTGTGTGAAGTTGGTTCGGGCGATGTATTACTGAAGCACCATCGCTGCGACGACACATTACTAACAATGCGAATGAAAGAAATCGCAAATACCAGGGCTAGATACGGATTTCGCAGGATTTGTGTGCTGTTGAAAAGAGAAGGTTTCAGCGACAATCACAAACGAGTATACCGTATCTACAAAGCTTCTGGGCTTAATTTAAGGACAAAAAGGCCACGCAGAAGCCGTAGTGCGGAGCACCGTCTTGAACGTCTGGACACTCAAGCCATTAACAAGGTCTGGAGCGGACGCCGCGCGGCATGGATTTTGTTCAGGATGCGCTTTTCAATGGAGAACGATTCCGGGTCTTAACTGTAGCGGCAGCCGCGCGGTCGATAACTGCAGTAAAATTTGCCACGGTTTACTGGCTGGAAAATCTTTAAAAGGGATTGATCGGAGCGGCCTGTGCCGTTGTTACGGAATTAAGCCGAATCTGCCTGGTTGAAGGATGTTTTCCACAGCGAATTCAATGCGATAACGGTAGTGAATTTATTTCGAAGGAAATGGACTTATGGGCGTATTCGAATGACGTAACACTCGACTTCTCAAGACCAGGAAAACCAACTGACAACCCATATGTTGACCGGGTCGCCGGTGCGATCATTTAATGGAAAGTTCAGGGCGGCCGCCGCGCGGATGAATGCCTTTCGGTTAATTGGCTCTTATCTTTGGACGACGTCAGACGAAAAATCGATGACTTTCGGTGGGAATACAACCATTTCAGACCGCAAAGTACGCTTAACGATTTAACCGCAGCCGCGGACGGCTCCAAAAGAATTTGTTAATTTACATCACGAAACACCGGAAACTCTACCTTCAACCGTTTGAAAACCAGGGAGTACCTCACTCATGTTAATACTTGATTTGGCTTGCTGTGTGATAGGTCATGCGACCGTTTAGTTTTTCTCTTACAATTTCTTCACCTTCTTCCGTATGAGTGATTGTAGGATTATGAATCAATCGGTGACTCTTATCTTTCATTTTAAATGTTTCCTCAATCGAACCTGAACTCAGGAGTATGGATTCTTGAAAGTCCATAGTCCGCTGAATATTTTCATACAGCTCTTGAACTTTTTCAAGAGGAATATATTTACTTACCGATAATGGAGAAATACGAGAAGCATACAGTATTTCATCAACGCTCGCATTACCTAAGCCGACAACCCGTTTTTGATCAAGTAAAATTAATTTTATGACGGAAAATGAATCTTTTAATAAGCCCGTTAAGTATTCCATTGTGAAACTTTCGGTCAGAACTTCTGGCACATGGCTTTGTTTCGGATTAAGAGATAATTTTGCCTGACCAAAGCTGTCTCCCACAGAAATACCCTCATCATTATCGAACCATAGATCAAAAATTGAATATTTCGCTGGCTTATCGACCGGAAGAAGATCTATCGTTCCAATAATCATTAGATGGATAGATAAAACGTTTCTGTTTTTGAAATTTAGGCAGAGTTCCTTTCCCGCTCTTGAAACTGATTGCAAGACCTGGCCGGTAACTGCTGCTTGATATTCTTCTTTTGGAGCATTTAATTTCTTAACCCAGTTAATCTCTAACCTGTCGACTTTCTGCCCCCGAAATTTTCTTTCAATAATCTTAGCTAATACATTCAATTCAGGAATTTCAGGCATTGATGTAGGTTGTTAGGTCAAGATTAACTCGTAATGCTTTATATGGCTTCTTGGTGAATATTTTACATGTTAATTGCAGGTCCATCTCACTCTCAGCCGGGACATATTTAACTCTTGGTTCGCCAAATTCACCTTCATAATCTACCTGAAATATTGCGAACGGAGTTGGCCCAAGGAAAATTGGTATGTCTACTTCAATACAATAAATATCAAACTCAGTACTTAAATAAGCATTTTCAAGCGCTTGACCCCAGATAAGATCAGAATAAATTTTTAATTGACCATTATTATCTGAATAGGTGCCGTGGATAAATGATTTTCCGGCAAAAAATGTATCGGATGTTACATCCCATAAAGCATAGTATTCTATTTCTTTACCCGAATGTTGTGCTATAATTTCAGGATCGATATTGATAAAACCACTCATGATGATCGCTGTCGTATATGTGAGTAATTGAAGATTCTATAAATTCAGCAGTTTTGCCAACTTGGTTCCGACATGATTGTCTCAGTAGCTCGCTATCAGATGGCGACAGCATCATTTTTTCCAAAGGGTCGACGTTAGAGCTAACCGGACTAACCTTAATAATATTGATCGTAATTACAGGTTGATCAATCCAGTCTGTATCTGCTCTTTCTAAAATAACCGGATAGTTAATTTCTTTAAAAAACGAATCTTTAGGATCCTGAAACAGAAAAACAATTATAGGAACGAGATTGACAATTTTCAGAAGATATTTCGGCTCTTCGTTTTTAAGCAGACCACTTATTTCGGTTTTTACAACGACATTGAGCTCTTTGTCTGCTGGATGTATTTCAATAGTTTCGGACTGCGTTTCTGCTGGATTCTCATTCATGCCTAAAATAATGAAGTTTGCGTTCCAAGATCATTTTTGGTTGACTTAATTTGCTTTTTTAGTTTTTCTGCCTTCGGAGGAACACTAGCAAGTTCAGCCTTCAGTTGAATGTGCGATCTGTCCCAGAAAGCCATTGGAGGAATCTTTTGGTCAAGCCATGCATCTTGCTCATCCGGATTAAGAACTACTAACATGCGTTCGCCCTCATTCTTAATCTTCTTCATTAGTTCATTTCCCTCTGTCGTGCAGATTGTATAGCAATATGTAGTAGATCCTGTGACCGGATCTCGCCATTCGTTGAACAGACCTGCACAGCAAAAAACTGAGTCATCAGGCTTGGTTACCAAATATTTTGTTTTTTTGCACTTCGGATCATTCACGTCAGCCCATTGCCATTCGTACATGCCGTCCATAGGTATTAGGCACCTGTTTCCTATTTTATCTTTAAAACTTGATTTCTCTTCAAGAGATTCTATTTTCGCGTTCAAGCAGTTATTACGTGCTTTTTTTGCATCATTGTTATCCTTTGATTTTCCTTGCTTAGTTAAGTAATCAGCAAGCAATCCCCATTCATAATACTGAATAATTTTCGGCTCCGTTAAGATTACAATTGGGTAAGCCGGCGATTCAAATCCATTGATTTCGATCTGTGGTGTGTAGATATCTTTTTCCAAAAATTCTGCTTTAAGCGCCTTGGCGACCTCAACATCGCTCGCAGTCAGACGAGTATGATAACACATATCAGTTTGCGTTTATAGTAATAATTTCGTCAAATTTAGTGGTGTACCGTGGTGAAAGCCTTTCCTGTTTCATTTTCCAGGTTCTTCCAAGGTCTTGAGCCGCAAGTTTCACTTTCTGTTGTCCGTACGCTTTATTTAATTTGTCAACCACAGCAAAAAGCGGACCATGTGTTGAATTCGAATTATCAAATAGCATCCATTGCCCGTAATTCGCAGGGGTAAGCTCTAATGCCATTACGCCAGCTTTCTTGTATCCAAAGCCTAATTTAAATATTTTTTGCAGTCCTTTGGTCGCAAAACGGGCTAATTCTATCGAAGAATTTGTAGGATAAGGAAGCTGCATGACAATACTGCGATTATATTGTGGTTGGTCTTGCCGGAATGCATTGGTATGAACAAAAACCATAATCGCGTTGCAGCACGAGTCCTGCTTCCTTAGCCGCTCGGCACAAATAGCCGCAAACGTGACGACACGCTCCTTGACTTTTTCAAATTCTGTGTAGTTCTCATTGAAACTACGGGTAACGGCCATATTCTTTTTAGGCTTTACCTCTTCTAGTTCCAGTGTCCGGATGCCGGCCAGTTCCCGTTTTAACCTCAGCCCAACAATAGACATGTTATTTTTTACCCACTGATCAGGCATTAACGTGAAGTCGTAAGCTGTATTAACTCCCTGGGCAATTAATCGTTTCGCATGCTGCCTGCCAACTCCCCAGACATCACCAATCTGTAGCCACTTGATTGCTTTGTTGATTTTATCCTGACCGTCAATAATATATACTCCTGCGGTCGCATTTTGATATTTCTTTGCAATCCTGTTTGCAACTTTGGCGAGTGCTTTTGTAGGTGCAAATCCAATGCTTACAGGTATACCAGTACTTTTGGTAACAGTTCTACGCATTTCTTCGCCAAGAGCCTGTAAGTCAAAGTATCCGTAACCATCAAATTGAAGAAATGCCTCATCAATTGAGTAAACTTCAACGTCTGGACAATAGGTGCTGAGGATAGATACGACGCGGCTGCTCATATCTCCATACAGCGCGTAGTTACTGGAGAACACTTTTATTCCCTTTTCTTCAAAGTCTTTTTCAAATTGAAACGCTGGCGCTCCCATTTCTATCCCAAGCGACTTGGCTTCATTTGATCTTGCTATCACACAACCGTCGTTATTACTGAGAACTACAACCGGGACACCATTTAATTCAGGACGAAAGACCCGTTCACAACTCGCGTAAAAATTATTGCAATCAACAAGTGCGAACATGCTAGCAGGATTTAATTATGTATGTAACGATTCCCCATATAATGAATTCGCTTTCTGATGTGACTTTTATCGGTGGGTATTTCTCATTCGCTGGCAAAAGCCACAGCACGTCCTTTTCCAGCAGGATTCTCTTGACAGTAAACTCCTGATCAATGAAGCAGACCGCTATGCAGTTGTCTTTATAGGGGAGGCTTTTATCTACAATCAGTATATCTCCGTCATCAATACCGGCATCGATCATAGAATTACCTTTTACTCTGCCGAGGAATGTCGCGGGCTGATTTTTAATAAGTTCACGTTTAAGATCGATATCGACATCAATAAAATCGGCGGCAGGGCTGGGAAATCCAGCACTAATGCCTGGAATTAGGGGTAGCAGTGATTCGCCGATAAACTCAATGGCAAATAATTCCAAATTATCCGATGTTAAGATCGATATCGCTTCCATAGTTCACAAAGTTTTTAGCAAAGATCAGGAAACGGAAGCCATAATGTCAAGACAAAAATGGAATAAATCCAATAAAATGGAATAATTCCAAATTGATTAATTCACAGTTATGGTTTCGCGTTTTTTGCTTAATTTGGTCATATAATTAAAGGACAGGATCTCAACGACAGTACGGCGTGGTATGAATTCCGGATTGTATAAAGATTACATTGAAAAGGCGCGCATTTCAAATAAGGTCTTTTCTGACTACCATTGGTTAACAATCACTAGAGATTATTTATTAAATTCCGATATATCAGCATGAACGACCACGATCTTGAATTGCAAGAGCTGTTACACTACTTTAAAACCGCTAAATTTCCGGAAACACCATTCAAATTGAATAGATATATAACAATAGTCAGTGATCCGGATAAATTCATAAACTCAAAGGTCGCTGAGATTCGCAGATACAAAGGTTCAGTAGTTGTACTTGATTCGTTATTCAAACATTTGAGAGAATTGAAAATATTAACTTTAAATCTAACTTAGTTATCTCGGCACCTAGTAGAGAAATACTTATTAGATTTTTCAGGGAATCTGAATTATTTAATTGAATTGACGCGAATGCAGCTGTTGAGGAATTCCTGGATAAGATATATGCCAGTAAAACTCCTAGTTATATTTGGCTTGTCATTGATGGTAGTCTTGTGAAACCTGAGTTGATTGGAGCTTTCAGCGAATAAGAAGACGCGGAGAAGATGCATAGTTTATTGCCAAACAGCGGAGTGGATCATTTTATCCTCGACGAATATTGCGATGATATACATCAAAATCACAGCCTGTTTGAAGTAGAACTTGATACGTATGGCGAGCTCATATTCGTTGACAAAACGGTAAACTTTATTACAGGTAATAACGAGGATGATTCGGAAGAAGATGAAAACATTGTGACAGACGGGAGCTATATCTATAAATACAGGAAGCGGTCGTATTTTGCAGCTGATGAAAACGCCGCTGTATCTCTTGCTAAAATAGCCTATCAAAGTAATAAAGATTTTCAGGATCACGCGGATGATGGCGTAAGTAAAGCAATGGATGAATTTGAGCGGGAGCTTGCATTAGGGTTAGTTCGAGTGAACCGCGATAATTTCAGATTTTAACAGTCCAACGTCAGGGTATAAAGGAAGATACGATGATAGATACTGCGAAGTAGATCGAGCATTTTAAGAATTAGCGTTTAATTTAAAGAAGCTGACAAAGCTACTTGGAACTGTCATTGTTATTTGTCGCAGCATCTATCTCCTATAACAACTTGTAGAAACATCTTTAGAGTGATCTAAGCATACAGTTATCGGAAATGCGATTTAGTTATGTGAAAAATTTGACCTCTAAATGTTATACTTATGAGCGATTCTGGTCCGTATGTTTTAAACAAAAAGAGCCAGAGAATAAACGCTGACCCTTTTACAACACCCTCCTTTGTGGAGATTTATCTCCACACTAAATATTATACAAATGTTTAAATTTATTGCCAGATTTCCAAAATGAGGAAATCATCACATGACTTTGACCTCTCTAAGTGTTTCACATACCGAAGTTCAGAAGAGTTGAGACTCAAAAATTAGACTCAACAATCGTTCCCATCTCATTTCTGGTGCCATCTCCTTTATCAAGAAGGTGCTGAACTTTTTGAGTCTTTAAGCATGACAGGGATTTGCGAATACGGTATAATTTACCAATTATAAACCGCTATTGACCAAAAAAGCTAGTTCTGCACGTTTAACAGATTCTGACTAATTTTCTTTGAAATAGGAAAAGTTAGCAATGGCTTGCGGAGTCATCCGGATGTTTATCCTGAATATGGATGATTGGAATGGTAAGGTGCCCCCTTTGCTCTGTCAATAAAATAAAGTACAAATGCGCGTAATTAGCGTATAACCGGCTTTATATGCTCGCAAATTTCAAGGCGCTGTGTTTTTAGAAGAGATTCATATGAAGAATCATCAAAGGGAATGTTGATGTATTTTCCCCAATCACAAGTCAAAAAGAATAGCAAAACTAGCGTCCCGGGTTTTATAGCTTTTTAAAGGCGGCCAAAAGTGTTCGGCATAATGACGGTCCTCTCTATTCCTTTATCTTTTAAAATTTAGTACCGTCAACCCTTCAGGTATTTATTCCACTTCCTTTTGGCTATTAACCTGGCCGCTTACGTTGGGCTTTCTTTTTCGGTTGTTTAACAACCACCGAATTCTGGCCGCACCTATTCACTCCGAAGTCGTGGGTGGGGGAGTATAAAAAGTAAAAGTGTTTGAGATTGGGATAAGGAAAGTGAAGATGGGAAATCAAAAATCAAACAAAACAAGAATTGTCGCGCTCAGACTAAGCCCGCAGGAATTCACACTACTTGAGCGCAAATTCAAGGGTAGCACCTGCCGAAAGCTCAGTGAATATATCCGTAAAGTAATCCTTGAAAAACCGGTCGTAGTCTATTACCGAAACAGTTCACTTGATGACGCTGTCAAAGAAGTGGTCCGGCTCCGAAATGAGCTGAATAACATCGGAAATAACTTTAACCAGGCGGTCAAAAAGCTTCATACGCTCGATCAGATTACAGAGTTCAAGTCCTGGATTTTCAGCTACGAGCTTGATAAAAGAAGGCTGCTTTCACAGATCGATGAGATCAAAAAACAGATCGATAAAACAGCAGACCAATGGTTGCAATCATAAAGACCGGCCACTCAATTCAGCGCAGTTTTTATTATAACGAAAATAAAATCAGCCAGGGAGATGCGCAATGTATCATGGCCGCGAACTACCCGAAGGATCTTTCAGATCTTAACCAGATGCAGCGCCTAAATATGCTACTTAAAACGGCTGCGCTCAACGAAAATGTGAAAAGAAACAGCGTTCATATTTCACTGAACTTTGATCCCTCTGAGAAACTAAGCAAGGATCAACTGTCACAGATTGCAGGCGTCTATATGGACAAAATTGGCTTTAAAGATCAGCCTTTTTTAGTCTATGAACATTACGATGCTGGGCATCCGCACATCCACATCATGTCGGTAAAAGTCCGGCCCGACGGCAGCCGGATCGAGACCAATAACATCGGCAGGAATGAGTCTGAAAAAGCCAGAAAACAAATTGAAATTGACTTTGGGTTGATGAAAGCAGAAGCGCACAAACGTCAGTTTTTTGAGCTTAAACCAGTGAATATAACCAGGGCCCAATATGGAAAATCACAAACCAAGCATGCCATTAGTAACGTGCTAAATACGGTGCTTAATGCCTATAAATATACCTCTGTCGCAGAGCTTAACACGTTGCTTAGACAGTACAATGTGCTGGCGGACATTGGAAGTAAAGACTCAAGGATCAACAAAAATAAGGGGCTTGTCTACCGGATTTTAGATGAGAAAGGACAGCCGGTGGGCGTGCCGATCAAGGCCAGTGACTTTCATTTTAATCCAGGTCTCAAATATCTCGGTGAGCGTTTCATAGTTAATGAAAATGCGCGTCAACCGCATAAAGCCAGGGTGAAAAATGCCATCGACTTAGCATTGATGGGGACTTCAAAGCCGGATCTTCAAGGACTCGCTTCTGACCTTGACAAGCAGGGAATCAAGATGGTTTTAAGGCAAAATGACTCCGGAATAATCTACGGGATCACCTACGTGGATCACCGTACCAAATCGGTTTTTAACGGCAGTAGTCTTGGAAAACAGTACAGCGCAAATGCTATTCAAGAGCGGTGCAGGCCAGCGGTATTAACCCAAATTTCAAAGCAAGAGGGGCAAAAGAAGCAAGCCAATCGCAAGGTCAATCACGAAGGGGAACCTTTCAAAAACAAAGACCACGTAACAACTTTTAAAACCAATTCTGGCAGCAGCTATGAGCAAAACGAAATGCTGGATTCACTCCTTGACCCAGTAAAGGATGACAGTCCGCTTCCGTTCGGGCTGCGTAAAAAAAAGAAAAGAAAGCAGAAAAATATCAGTAACAGTCTTTAAACAAACATATATCATGGCTTCACAAACAGGAGAAAACCAGCAGGCGCTGCATAGGATTACCGACATGACAAGGCTAATCAGTATTCTTATTCTGGCCATTCATTTTTATTACTTCTTTTACAACGTTTTTTCGCATTGGGAACTGGTTTCTATAGTCAGTGACCGAATACTTTCCAATATTTACAGAACCGGACTCTTTAACGGGTTTAACAGGACTAAGTTTATCGCGCTGTCGTTTCTTTTGATTTCATTGATGGGAGCGAAGGGCAAAAAGGAGGAAAAGCTTAGCGTCAAAAAGGGAATCATAATCATCGGTATCGGAACGTTTCTGTTTTTTACATCGCAGCTTCTGATGCATTCCAGTGCCGATTTCATCGTGGTTTCACTCTTATATATGGTCATAACCACCAGCGGATTTTGCCTGGTACTGACAGGCGGGACGCTGCTATCGCGCGTGATTCATTTGAAGATTAACAGCAAAGATATTTTCAATAAGGAGAACGAAACGTTTCCTCAGGAGCAGCGGCTTTTAGATAACGAGTTTTCTATCAACCTTCCTGCACGCTACCATTTAAAAGACAAAGTTCAGCCAAGCTGGGTTAATATTATTAATCCGTTCCGTGGGATTCTGGTTCTTGGATCGCCAGGTGCGGGCAAGAGCTATTTCTTCATCCGACATAATATTACCCAGCACATAAAAAAAGGATTTTCCATGTTTGTCTATGATTTCAAGTTCGATGATCTTTCAGTTATCACATATAATACCTGGCTAAACAATCAGGATGCCTACAAGATTATTCCCAAGTTTTATGTGATCAATTTTGATGATCTGGCCCGAACGCACCGCTGTAATCCGCTGGACCCAGAGAGCCTCCTGGACATTACAGATGCGGCCGAATCTGCCCGTACCATTCTAATGGGACTCAACAGGGAGTGGATCAAAAGGCAGGGTGATTTTTTTGTGGAATCCCCAATCAATTTTCTTACAGCTATCATCTGGTTTTTACGAAGGTATCAGGACGGAGAATACTGTACGCTTCCACACGTGATCGAGCTGATGCAGGTTCCTTATGAGAAGCTTTTTACGATCCTTCGGGCCGAAAAAGAGATTGAGGTTTTAATCAATCCGTTCGTATCAGCTTATTTAAATGATGCGATGCAGCAATTGGAAGGCCAGATCGCATCAGCGCAGATTTCAATGGCCAGACTATCTTCTCCGCAGCTTTATTATGTCCTGTCGGGTAGTGATTTTACGCTGGATATAAACAATCCAAATGAACCCAAGATTGTCTGCATGGGAAATAATCCGCAAAAGATTTCGGTTTATGGCGCGGTGCTTTCGTTATACGTGACGCGCTTGATCAAGCTGGTCAATAAGAAAGGAAAACTTAAAAGCAGCCTAATCTTTGATGAGTTCCCGACCATTTATCTAAATAACATGGATAGTCTTATCGCTACTGCCAGGTCGAACAAGGTTTCAACGACACTCGGTGTTCAGGACTTCAGTCAGCTTAGAAAAGATTACGGAAAAGAGCAGGCGGATGTCATCATGAACATTACTGGGAATATCATTAGCGGGCAAGTAACAGGCGATACTGCGAAGCAATTATCGGAGCGTTTCGGTAAAATCATGCAGGACCGGACAAGCTTTTCTATTAATCGAATGGATACCTCGGTTAGCAAATCAAAGCAGCTGGATTCAGCTATTCCACCTTCGAAGATTTCTGCGCTTTCGTCGGGTGAGTTTGTTGGTCTGGTCGCTGATAATCCAGAGCAGAAGATTGATTTAAAAGCGTTTCATTGTGAGATTTTAAATGATCACCAGGCACTTAAAGTAGAGCAGGATAATTACCAGCCCATACCGGAAATCAGGAAAATTGATCAGTCAATGGTAATCCGAAATTATATGCAGGTTAAGCAGGATGTTCTTGATATCGTTGAATTTGAAATGGAAAACATAATGGAAGATCCTGCCAGTCGCCATCTTATTGTAAAAAAATGATGACGTGAATTAGTTTGGCTTACTGCCTGACGCGGACGGCACGACACACAAAAATTTCCCACGGCAAGGGGTACTTAAATCTTTGAAAAATGTTGGCTTGTTTTTGGAAGCCAACCCGTTTACCGAGTCGACGATTTCTATCAGGTTTGACTTGCCTTCACTCTAAAAAAGGCGGTTTTTTTAAGATGAATTGTTATAGGATGCTATTTTAAAAAACGACTGGTAATTAGGATCGTTCGACTAAAATTCGTCTTAGAGGGAAATATTAAACTATAATATTTAAAGGCTTGTCCTTTGTTCTTTAACCTTGCCCGGATTGTAAATTATTGTAAAATTTGAACATAGAGTATCTACGTGGCCCTCCTAATTTTTTTTGAGATTTAAGCCAGAAATCTATAACTATTGTTCTGAAATAACCTAGTGTATACGTCAGTACGTCTTCTGATGTTAAAATTAGGAAGGAATTTCGCACTTGTGTTGTTTTTGTGATGATACATTAAATCGGTACAGTTTTACTTATTTTGCCCAAACGTTCTCAAAAAAACGGATTATCAATGTCATAGTCGCTGCTCAATCAATATTGCCAAACTAGTGTTTAGCGATTATATTGACTTGCTGATAAGTTATATAAATTGACGGGTGGTTAAACCGGACTGTTACGATCTTTGAAGGTTATGGACTATTAGCAATTTAAGCGTTGATATTGTTTGGTGAACTGTTAAATAAACAACGTTAAATCGTGCTATTAAAACTTCGACAGAAATTGTTCAATCATTGACTTGAACGCGACGCATTTCTTTCATCAGGAACTGCTAAACGATATTTGTTAGGCGTAAATAATCCTCGATTGCCATCTGGTTTTAGATCCGAAAATTACATTTTGATTGAGGCATTCAGTCTCGTTAAAATAGTAAAATTGTAGAAAAATTCATTAATTCGGTAATATAATTGTAAAATTTGGGGAAAATTTTGATTAATTTATTGCTTATTTGTGAAAGCAATTTAGTAAGACATCTTAACAGTTATGCAGGGAACGTTGGTATCGGATAAGGAACTGGTAAATTCTATTTCAGAAGGCGACGAAAGTGCTTTCCAGGAAATTTACCGTCGGTACTGGTACAAGCTTTTCATGATGGCCAAGCGAAAACTGATCTTTGAAGAAGACGCTCAGGAAATAGTTCAGGATATTTTTGTAGACCTGTGGGAGCGGCGTTTTCAGGTGCAGATTGAAGAATTAAACAATTTTCTGGTTAGCGCAGTTAAATATCAGATACTAAACCATATCAGGGCTAGAATTGTCAGACAGCAATATTCAAATGATTCTTTTCACACTGTAGATCATAACGATAATGATACCGAAGATCAGCTGGCACTCACTGACCTGACTACCGCTATTGCTTCAGGACTTGCAACGTTACCACAGAAATCTCGGGAAATATTCACACTTAACAGGTTGGAAGGACTATCGGTTCGGGAAATTGCTGCCAGGCTGAATATACCCGAGCGCACTATCGAGTATCACATAACACAGTCGCTGCGTATGATGCGCCAGCATTTAAAGGATTTTGTCCTCATTATCACTGCAATTGTCTTCGCCAGCTAAGTCCTCCAAGTTTATAGTCTTGTAATTTTCTAAGAATAAATAAACTATACCCCATGTTTAATATAAACTTTTGGTTATTTAATAAAACTATTTGCGGCAATTTGATGGTATAGGGTACTTATCAATATACCGGGCTTGAAACGTATTATTCGTGTTAAAATGGAGAAGAAAACAAAAGGATTTTTAAGGATTTTACAAAGATACATGGACGGATCTTCCCGGAATGAGGAAAAACAAGTCATGGACATTTGGTATGGATCGATTGAGCGGGAAAATATATCGGATTTGGACTCAGAAGACAAAAATCAGTTGGAAGACAAAATCTGGGCCGGGATTCAAAAAGAGATATACTTTAAAAACGAACCAGAAGCGGTATCCAATAAATTGCGCTACATACCTTATTTAAAATTTGTCTCGGCGGCTTCTGTGCTTCTTGTCCTAGGTTTTCTCTACTTTATTTCGGATTTGAACCGGTCAAGAAGCTCGCTTTTTAAAAATATTTCAAGTCAGGAACAGGCTGCACTTTTAAAAATAGAAAATACTGGATCTTCCCAATCAGTTATCAGGCTTACTGACGGAAGTCATGTTACCCTTGAAAAAGGTGCTAAATTATATTACCCAAAACTTTTTAGTGCTACCAGCCGCAAGGTTTATTTAGAAGGAAATGCATTTTTTAACATATCGAAAAATCCGCAAAAGCCCTTCCTTGTTTTTTCCGGAGATATTGTAACAAAGGTTTTGGGTACAAGTTTTACCGTGCATACTAATATTAAATCCGGAAATATTGAAGTGGCGGTTTTAACAGGAAAGGTAATTGTAGAAAAAGCAGATAAAGTAAAGGAAACATTTGATGCAGGCACTGGCGGTGTCTTTTTAACACCTAATAAGAAAGTTATCTTTCTGCCCGAATCTGAAAAATATATTACCGGTATCGTTGACAAACCCGTGTTTGTAGAAAAGCCCGATGCTGGTGCATTCGTTTTTGAAGAGACATCCTTAATCGACGTGATTGAAAAACTGGAAAAAGCTTACGGAGTAGAGATTAAATTGGAAAACGGCAGCATTGCCCACTGCCCGATAACTGCTGATCTGTCAAACGAGTCTTTATTTGTCAAACTCGAGATTATAAATGCTTTGTTGAATACCAAGTCGCAAGTCAGAGATACCACCATTTTATTGACTGGCGGAGCATGCAATTCTTTTAAATCTAGTCAAACTTAATAAACAATAACATGTAAATAAAAATTACAACAAAAAGAAACCGAAGATGTTGAAGCATCTCCGGCTTGATTAAATCCCTGAAACTTGCGCTAACAAGGTGTCTTATTCTCGAAAAATAAGGCGGGGATTCTTTTGCCAAATCTGTCACGATCTAACAACTGCAAAACAATGAAAAAACGAAGACAAATCATAGCGCCAATAGGTACTATTATGAAAGTATCATGTATTCAAATCATTCTCGCAGTTCTCGCAATGACTTACACCTATGGTTATGAGGTAAGCGCGCAGGAACTATTATTAAGAAGAGTAGACTTGGCCGTAGAGCATAAAGAAATCAAAACCGTGCTTTCTCAGCTCGAAAAGAAGGTAAATCTTAAGTTCGTATATAGTTCCAAGTCACTGCCTGTACATCGCAAAATTTCGTTATCTGTTTCTAATAAAACTGTTTCCGAGGTACTGGATGCAATGTTTTTGCCAGACCGTGTTACTTATACAATTGTGAACGATAAAATTGTGCTTACCATAGTTGATTCGTCATCTTTGGAAGAAGACGAACAAAAAAGCCAACCGGATCAGGTAAATGCCAAAAGCTTTGAAAGGACAGTCACCGGTAAGGTTACGGATGAAAAACAGGAAGGGTTGCCGGGCGTAAATATTACAATCAAGGGCACAACAAAAGGCACGACATCGGATGTTGAAGGGAACTTCACTTTACAGGTGCCGGATCAGCCTGAGGTTCTGGTATTTTCATTTGTAGGATATTTACCTCAGGAAATTGCTGTCGGAAGTTTGATAAAGATTGATGTTTCCTTAAAGGTCGATACCAAATCACTGGAAGAGGTGGTTGTAGTGGGGTACGGTACGCAAAGCAAAGCTACCCTCACTGGCTCGATCTCAACTGTTAGTGCGCAGACATTCAAAGATCGCGGTCCGGTTTCCAGTCCGTTGGCAGCGTTGCAGGGGCAGGTGCCCGGCGTTACTGTGACAAGAAGTTCTTCCCAGCCGGGGCGCGAAGGATGGAATTTTCAGATCCGAGGGGCGGCTTCAATTAACAGTACGGAACCTTTGGTTATTGTCGACGGCCTTCCCGTGCCGGGCGTGAATGCGTTAAATACTTTTAATCCCAATGATATTGAAAATATCTCCTTTCTGAAAGATGCTGCAGCATCGATCTACGGATCCCGGGCAGCCGGAGGTGTTGTTTTAATTACAACAAAAAGAGCGAAAAACGGAAAGCCAAGAATTGAATACAACGCGAGTTTTTCGCAAAAAAACGTCGGACTACTTCCCAAGCTGGTTGACATGAATGATTGGGGGCCTTTGATCAAAGAAGCGCGTGAAACGGACGGATTTGCCGCGACGGATATCTGGCTTAATTATGCCAATGTAGCAATCGCAGCCAAGCAACAGGGCATTACTGTAATGAGCAAAGAGCAGTATCTGGCTGCCAGTGGTGCCGGAGCAGCAAACTTTGGAGATGTCAGGGACTTTACTTTTTTTGACGGAACGGAGCAGGATGTGCTCTGGGGTAGTGCTAAATCACAGGAACATCAGCTCAGCATTTCGGGAAGAACTGAAAAGCTTGGGTATAGGATTTCGGCGGGTTATTTAAAAGACGGAAGTCTTCTTCAGCCGGGAAACAATTCGAATTCCCGCTACAATGTAAGGTTTACGAATGATTACCAGTTTTCCAAAAAACTGGTAATGGAAAGTAACATATCCGTTGAGCGCAATGTGATCGTTCAGCCTACGCGGCTTGGAGACGTAATAAACAATGGAAACCAGCCTGGTAAGCCCTTGTCCGGCCTTGGTCTGACTGGCAAGCCGTATGTTTGGGGCTCCGGTATAGGGAATGCCTCTGTGAATGCGATTGCAAATTTTGGAGGAGATAATACCGAACGAAACACCAGGCTAAATGGCAATTTTAAATTGACGTACGACATTTTACCCAATATAAAAGCGGTTGCATCGACGGGATATTACCTGTTGGACACAGATTACAGAACTTTGGAGAACATCATAGCCTGGTATGATTATGCAGGAACATTTAATTCTTTCAACTCACCGAGCCGTACATCCTACCAGAGAGGTAATAAAACAGAGTCTAACTTTACAGCAAACGGCTACCTTCAGTATGACAAAGTCTTTGGTTCAGATCATACCGTACGTGCGGTGGTTGGATCGCAATACGAGCGTTTTGAGTATAACAGGTTTATTGCCAAAACATTCGATGTCGTACCTGGCGTGCCGCCTTCGTTGAGTTTGAGTACGGGTGACGGAACTTCCAAAACGGTTGCCGAAGCTCAGTATCATACAGCTATTGCAGGATATTTCGGAAGATTTAATTATTCTTTTAAAGACAAATATTTGCTGGAAGCCAATGTACGCTATGACGGGTCTTCGAAATTTCGTGAAGAGGATCGCTGGAAAATGTTTTATGGTGTTTCAGCAGGGTGGGTCTTGACAGAAGAGGCATTTTTGAAAAATAATGGGATTTTAGATGTACTTAAAATCAGGGCGTCCTACGGAAGTTTGGGAAATCAGAGCGGAATTGGTTCGTATGACTATATTCAGTTTCTTAACCTGAATTATTCTACAAGTCAGCAGTCTTCGGGTTTTCCTATTCTCGGGACAAGTCCAGCGGTGCGTATTTCACCTAGCGGAAGTTTGGTCGCCTTTGACAGAACATGGGAGAAAATTGAAACGCAGAATCTGGGGGTTGATGTTGCTGTACTTGATAACCGCCTATCAGGTAGTTTTGAATACTTTATAAAAAATAACCGAAATATGCTTTTGAACAGAACGTACTCTGCGGTTCTGGGAGCGAATGCGCCGCAAGGTAATAATGGTCATTTGAAAACATGGGGATGGGACCTGTCTTTGAACTGGCGCGGTCAGATAGGAAAACTAAACTATCGAATCGGTGGTAACATTTCTGACAATCAAAACAAACTGATCAACTTTGGAGGGCAAAATATTATTGGCACGGGTGTTCGGGGATATAATACTGCGGTCGAAGGATATGCAATTGGATCCTACTTTGGCTTGGTATATGCCGGGAAAATCCAGACTGCTGAACAGCTGGAATCGTACCGGAATCTGATCCCCGGCAATAATATTGGCATGCCGAGTGGCGCTGCAACCTCACAGGCTAACGGCAGACTTGCTCTGGGCGATAATATGTTTAAAGACGTAAATGGAGATGGGAAAATTACTTTTCCTGAGGATGCGAAGTATCTGGGCAGGGATGACCCACGTCTGACCTATTCTTTTAACGGAGGATTGGAATTCAAAGGGTTTGATTTAAATTTTATATTCCAGGGAATTGGTAAAAGAACCGTTATTCGGGACGGGAACTGGAGAATACCAGCAGCAGTAATTTTTCAGGCGCAAAATGAAGCTTTTGTCGGTAAATCGTGGACTCCGGAGCGCACAGATGCTGATTTGCCAAGAATTTCTACCACCGGTGTTATTAATAACTACAATTACTTTCCTTCCGACTGGGTAGCTGAAAACGCTTCTTATCTGCGTCTGAAAAATCTGGTAGTAGGTTATACAATTCCGGCAACTATTACTAAAAAGGCTAAGATTGAGCGTTTGCGTGTATATTTCTCCGGAAATGACCTTTGGGAGGCTACAAAAATAAAAGACGGTTGGGATCCGGAAGCTTCCCGGACCGTAGCTAACACAGGCGACAGTGAAAATAATAATATCGTCACTTTCAGCCAGCGTTACCCATTTTACCGCTACCTGACTTTTGGTTTAAACCTTACTTTCTAAGATCATTTTTAAATCGCAAATCATGAAACGAATAAATATTTTGGCCAAAGTCTGGATTGTTGTTGCTCTGCTTAACACCGGATGCAATAGTCTTATTGACATGAAGCCGCTCAATGAAATCTCCGACGCAAACTACTGGACTACTCCTGATCAGTTTAAGCTGGCAGCCAACGAGTTCTATACGTATTTACGTACATTTACTGACATCATGGCTGATGGGCCACACTCGGAGACCCGCGCTGATTTTACTTATCAGCGTGATGGAGCCAACTTGTTCAGCAATGGGAATAATACAGTTCCCTTAACAGATGGTAACTGGAATTATTCAAGAGTCCGGAATGTAAACTATTTGTTGGAAAAGGCAGGCAGTTATTCAGCGCCCGATGATATCAAAACTTACGTAGCCGAAGCCAGGTTTTTTAGGGCTTATCTCTACTTTGATCTGTTACAGCAGTTCGGTGGTGTACCCATCATTGAAAAGCCTTTAACTGTTAGTTCCGCTGAATTATCTGCACCACGCAATACCCGGGACCAGGTAGCTGATTTTATTCTCAGTGATCTTGATGCTGCGATTGCTGTTTTACCTGCTGAAAGTGCAATTGCTGCGGCAGATAAGGGAAGGATCAGCAAAGAAGCAGCCCAGTCATTTTTGTCAAGGGTAGCGCTTTATGAAGGTACCTGGCAGCAAAATAGAGGCAATAGTTCAAGAGCAAATACGCTGTTGGATAAGGCTATTGCAGCGAGTAGCGCAGTAATAACCGGAAATCAGTTTTCGCTCTTTGCTCCCGCGGCACTGGGTGATTCAGCCCAAAAATATCTGTTTATTCTGGAAGATCAGACATCCAATCCGGCTGGCATAACCAAATCTTCGAATAAGGAATATATTTTGAAAAACCGTTATGATTTTGCGCTGCGGCAAATTAGGTTCAATATTACCAAAACCGTGGTAGGTAACGTTTTTGTGGTAACCAAAAAACTAGCAGATTCCTATTTATCTCAGGATGGACTTCCAATTGAAAAGTCGCCTCTATTTAAGGGATATTCGGGCACAACCACAGAATTTCAAAACCGTGACAACCGGATGCGTTACAATTTGCTGCAAGACGGGCAAACTTTCTGGACCAACAATGCACCTCGTGTTTCGTGGAAAGGAGATGCAGCCGATATCGCGTCTGGTCAGAAGTGGAATGGGGCAACAGGCAGCGGATACGCCAATCAAAAATGGGGTACGGAAAGAAAATTGTCTGACCAGGAGGAAGCCTATGATTATCCGGTTATCCGTTATGCAGAAGTTTTGCTGAATTATGCTGAAGCGGTATATGAGAGAAATGGTTCGATTTCGAATGCGGATCTGGATAAGTCACTCAATCTGGTTCGAAACCGTGTAAATAAAACGATGCCAAAGTTAAGCAATGAACTCGTTGGTGCTAATGGACTGAACATGCGCACAGAGATCCGCAGAGAAAGAAATATTGAACTCTATTTTGAAGGATTCAGAAGAGACGATCTGATCCGTTGGAAAACAGCAGAAACTGAGATGAAGCAGGATATTTTGGGAATAACCTGGAAAGGTACCGCCTTTGAGACCCGTTGGCCAGGTATCGGTGCTCAGGTAGTAAATAATGTCTACCGGTTGGAAACAAATAGAAAGTGGGCTGACAAAAATTATCTGCTACCTATTCCTTCTCAGCAAATTCAGTTAAATCCGAATCTGGAGCAGAATCCTGGCTGGTAGTTGATGCGCATTTGTTATTGACTGAAACTTCTCCGGATTAATAACAAGTCAGGCGGGCAATCAGCACTTACGCTCCGGTCATAACGACACCCTCATAATGCCGGCCAGTTACAGTCGGCATTATAAGGGGTTTAGTTTTTCTGATCTTTTACAGCATTTCGAAATGCAATGATGTGTATTGCTAACATGAGTTGGAATAATCCATATCAGCACAACCGGTTTTGATAAAAGTCGATTTTAAAATCTGTTGATTAGGCGAATAGTTTTGTATTAAAAGTAATTGAATTATGTATCTTAAATTTAAAGTGCCTGCGTGTCTTCTGTTTCTGTTTATTGCATGCTGCTTCCGCTCCGTAGCACAGGACAGTACAGGTTATCAGCTTTTATCTCCTGATAAAAATTTCGTCATTACGGTCGCTCACAAGCAGCATGCCGGCAAAAAGCAGCTTGTTTATGGTGTGACCTATAAAGGTAAACCGATCATTCTGGAATCGGAGCTGGGCGTGAAGATCGAAAATAACCTTTTTGAATCGGCATTGGCGATAACCAATGATTCAAGTAAGGTTTGGTTTGATAATCTGGTTTTTACAGGTGTTCAGCGGTCGTCAAAAAACGAAAGCTGGAAGCCGCTTTATGGAGAACGCAGCCTTATTGAAGATCATTACAACGAAATGATGCTAAGCTTCGAGAAGAACGGACAGGACAATGGCCAGGCTGACGGGCATGCGGCCCCGGACTACGACCGGCGAAGTAGCTATCAGGTGCAACTAATCGTGCGAGCTTATGACAGCGGGGTGGCTTTTAAATACTTCTTTCCCGAAAACAAGAATGGCCTTTTCATGCACATCACCGGTGAGCAGACCGAGTTCACTTTACCGGAAGGCAGTATGGCCTATTTTGAAGGATGGGCACAGGGGGCGTATTCATTATTGCCGCTGGCAAACTGGCCAGGCGAAAGCGAAAGACCATTAACGCTGCACCTCAAAAATGGCTTATATGTAGCACTTCTTGAAGCACAGATGGTGGATTACGCACGAACAAAATTCAAGCTAAGCGAAACAAAAAGAAATACGTTGGAAGCATCTATCTACGGAGATGTTGATGCGATTACTCCGTTTGGCACATCCTGGCGTGTGATCATGGCTGCGGAAAAGCCCGGGCATCTGATTGAAAACAACGATTTGATTTTAAATCTGAACCCTGCCAGTAAGCTCTCAAATACAGCCTGGATTAAACCGGGAAAGGTGATACGCTCGGGATTGACGACCAAAGATGCCAAAGCATGCGTTGACTTTGCCGCAAAACATCATTTACAATATGTTCATTTAGATGCCGGATGGTACGGTCCTGAAATGAAAGTTTCTTCCGATGCTTCCGTAGTCTCCCCTGAAAAAGACCTGGCCATGCAGGAGCTGATCGCTTACGGGAGAAGCAAAGGCATTGGCATTTTGATCTATGTGAACCAAAGAGCGCTTTACAGTCAGATGGACAAACTTTTTCCGCTTTATCAGAAGTGGGGGATCAAGGGAATTAAATTCGGTTTTGTACAGATTGGATCAAACCGCTGGTCGCACTGGCTGCATGAAGCAGTGAAAAAAGCCGCCGAGTTCGAGTTGATGGTGGATATTCATGACGAGTACCGCCCGACGGGTTTCAGCCGTACGTATCCAAACCTCCTATCGCAGGAGGGCATTCGCGGGAATGAAGAATTTCCGGATGCTACCCACAACACCATATTGCCATTTACCAGGGGCCTTGCCGGCGCGGGTGATTATACGATCTGTTATTTTGATCCCCGGTTAAAAAACACGCATGCCCACCAGCTGGCACTTTCCGTAGTGATGTATAGTCCCTTTCAGTTTTTGTTTTGGTACGATAAACCATCCGCCTATCAAAATGAGCCAGAGATTGAATTTTTTGAGAAAGTCCCGACTGTCTGGGACCAGACTATCGTAACTGATGGTTCAATTGGAGAGTATATCACCACTGCAAGAAGATCAGGCCAGGATTGGTTTGTGGGGTCAATCACTAATAATGATGCCAGAACGCTGACCTTATCCCTGGATTTTTTGCAGGAAGGGAAAAAATATACGGCTTCTATTTATGCTGATGATCCTGCACTGAAAACGAGAACAAAGGTTTCCATTCAACGAAAAGTAGTGGATAACAACCAGACCCTGGAAATAAAAATGCCGGCAAAGGGCGGCCAGGCGATCTGGTTTACCCCAATAAAATAAATTTCTTTGCCTGTAAGCTTCAATCCTGCCTGTGCGTATTTTCTTATAAAAATGACAAAAATGAAAAAAATACCTGTTCTGATTATCTTTTTATGCTTGCTACATCCTGCCTATTCACAAAGTAAAAAAGCACTGGATGTTGACAAAGAGCTTTCTTACTGCCTGACGCAGGTGAAAAAAACACTGGCAGAAAAACAGCCATATAACAGACTCCCCAGAAGAATCTCAAAAGCGGACTCAAACTGGAATTATGTAGGTATTGAAGACTGGACAAGTGGTTTTTGGCCCGGAACGCTTTGGTATGCTTATGAATATTCAAAAGACAATACGATCAAAGATGCCGCGGCAGGTTATACGAATGCACTCACGCCGGTACTAGATGAAAAAGAGCACGATCATGACCTTGGTTTTATGTTCTATACCAGTGCGGGAAATGGTTACCGCCTGACCAGGGACTCCGTTTACAGGCAGACAATACTGCGCGCATCGGATTCTTTGGCGCTACTGTTTAACCCGAAGGTAGGTACGATACTTTCCTGGCCACGGATGATCAGCCAGATGGGCTGGCCGCACAATACGATCATGGATAACATGATCAATCTGGAAATGCTTTTTTGGGCTGCAAAAAATGGAGGTGATAAAAAACTGCGTGATATCGCTGAAAAACATGCTGAAACGACCATGAAAAATCATTTCCGCCCAGACTGGACTTCTTATCACGTAGCTGTATACGATGACAAATCGGGTGAATTTATTAAAGGAGTAACCCACCAGGGATATGCCGACAACAGCTTGTGGGCACGCGGGCAGGCGTGGGCCATCTACGGTTTTACAATGAGCGCACGCGAAACAGGAAGAAGGTATTTTTTGGAAACAGCACAGAAAACAGCTGATGTCTATATCAAGAATCTACCGGCAGGCCATGTCCCGTACTGGGATTTTAACGATCCGAAGATCCCAGATGCTCCAAAAGATGCGTCCGCTGCCGCTATTGTTGCGTCCGGACTTTTGGAACTATCCACTTTGGTAAAGGATAAAAAAGTGGCTCAGCATTACAGAGCCGAAGCAGAACGAATGCTCACGTCGCTGGCTTCGTCTGCATATAAAAGCGGAGACCAAAATCACGCTTTCCTGCTGCATTCGACAGGTCACCATCCCAACGGTACAGAAATCGACGTTTCGATCAACTATGCCGATTACTACTACATTGAGGCATTAACAAGGCTTAAAAAATTAAGGGCAGGTAAAAGCCTCTGAGGTAAAACGGAGCCACGATTGGAGCTGATTGGGGTGGGTAAGAATTATATTGAAAAGAAATTTTAAATTATGAATATTTCCAGGTTTGGTTTTTCACTGGTTTTGATACATCTTGTTTTGTATGCCCAGGCGCAGATAAAGCTTCCGACAAATTTTTCAACCGTTCATCCACGGATACACGATAAGCTGACAGAAAAGTCCCTGTTAAAATATAAAGCTGATGTAGATCCTTATGTGGAAAAATCTCAGACGGATTCCACCTGGATGTTATCCAGACTTCAGATGTACTGGAAAACGAAATCAACTGATGTCTTTATCAAAAGTGGAGTATACGACCACGCGGAAGGAACGGCACCGGTAGCCACGGTGAAGTTTCCGGGTGCAAGGGATAATACGACCATTTATGGCAGCTCAAAACTGGAAGATATCCAGCCCTATGAAGATGACCCGAGGGGTATTCAGATGATCAACCGCTCGAAAGCCGGTCAGCCATTGGAGTGGGCTGACATTGCTAAAACAGGTCGGAATATTGAAGCGATCAACACCAATATCATCAGACTTGCCGCAGAAGCAGGCTCACTTTACGTGGTTACAAAAAAGGATTCGTATGCAAAGTTTGCCTTCAATCTTTTTGATACCTATATGACTGGCATGTATTATCGGAAGGAACCTTATGACTTATCCCATGGCCATCATCAGACCATTACCGGACTTTCTACATATGAAGTGATTCAGGAGGTGGCTATGCTTAGTAATCTTACTTCACTGTATGATAACCTTTTTAATTACATACAAAAAAAAGCGCCCGATAAAAACAAGATTTATGTTGACACATTTAAGAAATGGGCCGATATACAGCTTAAAAATGGAGTGGCTTTCAATAACTGGAATCTGATGCAGGCGAAAAATGTGCTGATGATCGCGCACATTTTACAGCCGGATAGCAGCTACGCCGACAAGAAGGGTACGCAGTATTATCTTAATCAGGTGCTCAATGAGGATTCCGAAAGGCAGTGGTCAATTGTCAAAGTTATGAACGAAGGTTATGATCCAAAAACAGGTATATGGAACGAAAGTGCCGGGTATTCCAGCGGCGTTCTGCATGATTTTACAGGATACATTAACTGGTTTGACCAGAATTTTAATTACGACTTGCTTTCCCAAATGCCGGTTTTGGAAAAGGCTGTTCTGGCAGAAACCCAGTATATATTTCCTAATGGGTTCACCACCGGTTTTGGCGACTCGCATTATCATCAGCTGGAACCCAAGTCGGCCTGGCAACTTGTTGAAAATGCGAGAAAAAACGGTAAAACAGCACAGGAAGAAAAGTATACGAAGTTTATTAAAACGATCGATGCTTTTAACAGAAAATCTGAACCGGGATATCAGGATCAAACAGATGGTCTGATCAGTTCTGTACCTGCCGGTAAAATCGAGGACTATGTGAGCACGGTTTTCTCGGCGCCTAACGTTAGCTACTTCGCGCAGCGTAATGGTATGGATCCCAAAAATGGGCTGATGGTTGCTATGGCCGGCTCGAAGGGTAACCACATGCATGCGAACGGGATTTCTATGGAAATTTATGGAAAAGGGTTAATACTTGGACCTGACGGAGGGATTGGTACCAGCTATTTTCAGCAGGATTATGCCGAATATTATTCTCAGTTTCCGGCGCATAACACAGTAGCCGTAGACGGAATATCTGCCTATCCGGTTATGAAAAGCAACCACGGGTTTGATGTGCTGAGCTCCTATCCCCAATCGGACCAGAAGACAGGATATTTCCCCAAAGTAACCTTTGGTTCGCTTTACTTTCTTGAACCCGAAACCCAGTCTGATCAAAACCGGCTTACAAGTATCATCCGGACGGGTGATACAACAGGCTATTATGTCGATATTTTCAGGTCCAAAAGAAAGGATAATCAAGATAAAATGCACGATTATTTTTATCATAATTTGGGCGGAGAACTGACTTTAACAAATGAAGCAGGAAAACCGCTTGATCTGAAACCTACGGAAAAGTTATCCTTTGCGGGAGGGCACCTGTTTGCTTATGATTATTTCTTTGACAAAAAATCAATAGTGACCAATCAGGATTTTAATGCCACTTTTAAAGTTAATCTTCCGGGTAAAAATGCCGTTTTTATGAACCTGTGGATGAAAGGATCTGCTGACCGGGAAGTTTTCGCAGTGAAAGCCCCAATATCAAAGGAGTTTAGAAATAATCTGATGATACCGGATACCATTGCAGAACTTCCGCTTTCCACCATCGTAGCCAGACAAAACGGTCAAGCCTGGACGCGTCCTTTCGTAGCAGTTTATGAGCCGTCGAGCACTCAACTTGGCCGTTCTGTTGAGCGCATTGCAAGCTTTACTCCACCTGGTAGCTCGTCTGATTTTGTTGGATTAGAGGTGAAAAGCAAATCAGGGATTAAGGATTATATTTTCTCATCATCAAAAACGGAGCCCGTCAGCCATGACGGGATGAAAGCAGCAGCCAGCTATGCGGTTGTAAGTATGAGCGCAGAAAAGAAATTAAATTACTTGTTCATTGGGAAAGGGCTCACTACGTCATACGGGCAATTTGCCATTAGCCTCGATAGCGCCGCAAGTGCTGTATTGCAACTGGACGATGATACTCTGTACTATGGAGCAGATGCCGCTGCCGTGCTGGCACTGCCTGATTATGGAAAAGAAAAAAGACAGTTTACGCTATCATTTGAACAAAACGGAAAAATGTTTGCTGTCAAAGGTAAAAGAGTTAAGGGAATGCAAACCGTAAGCTATGCATTGCCTGCAATACCGTATCAAAAAATCGTAATAAGTAATTGATTTTTGGAAAGTTGTTATGTTGAAAACAACCAGATATATAAAGGGAAATTTCGCTAAAATATGCCTTGTGAGCTTTTTTGCACTTTTCTTGCCGGGTGCTGTGGCCCGTGCACAGCAGTGGCAATGGTCCGTTTCTGTCGATAGTATCATTTCAAAGGAAACCCAAAAGAGTCCTATTGCATACCTTTGGATACCTCCTGATTGCAAACGGGTGCGTGGCGTTGTAGTTGGGCAAAACAACATGATTGAGCAGGGAATCCTGGAAAATGAAGCGTTCAGGAAAACAATGGCTGAAATCGGCTTTGCACAGGTATGGGTGGATCCGGCTTTTGATCAGGTCTTTCAGTTTGATAAGGGAATTGGGACAAAATTTAATGCTATGATGAAGAAGCTCGGCAGTATTTCGGGGTATACCGAATTGGAGTTTGCTCCTGTCGTACCGATTGGCCATTCTGCGGCGGCTAGTTTTCCCTGGAACTTTGGCGCATGGAGCCCGGACCGTACCCTTGCGATGTTGTCCATTCACGGTGATGCTCCCCAGACGGATCTAACCGGAAGCGGACAGCCCAATCCGGATTGGGCAGGGCGGCAGATTGACGGCGTGCCGGGACTTATGGTCATGGGTGAATACGAATGGTGGGATGCCCGGCTGACACCAGCGCTGAAATTCCGCCAGCTTCATCCCGATGCTCCTGTATCGTTGCTGGCCGATGCTGGCAGGGGACATTTTGATTTTTCGGAAGACTTGATCGGTTATTTGGCGGTTTTTATAAAAAAAGCTGCGGCTTTAAGGTTGCCAAAGCATTTGCCTTTGAACCGTTACCCCAAACTCGATGCTGTGGCTGTAAAAAACGGGTGGCTGGCTGACCGTTGGCATCAGGATCGTTTTCCTGCTCAGCCGTCCGCACCGTATCATTCCTATCAGGGCAATCAAAATCAGGCTTTCTGGTACTTTGATAAGGAAATGGCGGAGTTGACAGAGAAATATTACGGAAAGGCTAGACAAAAGAAACAGCAGTATATTGGCTATTGCCAAAGCGGTGCACTATTGCCCTTCAATCAAAAGTCTCACGCAAGAATCCAGGCCAGATTCGTCCCGCTACATGACGGAGTGAGTTTTCATATTTCTGGTGTTTACACCGATTCGTTACGCTATAAGCTTGCAAGTGAACATGCAAAAAGCCAAATCGATATTACCAGAATAACCGGCCCGGTAAAAAAGGTCAACGATTCCACGTTTACGGTCAGTTTCAACAGGTCGGGCTTTGATAATCCCAAGCGTAGCAATGATATCTGGCTGATGGCTGCCAGTGATGGTGATCAGGATTACAAAAGTGCTGTGCAGCAATTAAATCTGAAAATTCCATTAAGAAACGATCGAGGCCTGAGTCAGACGATCCAGTTCTCCAAACTTAATGACTTATCAGAAAATAGTCCGCCAGTAGCGCTCGGGGGGAAGTCGGACAGAGATTTACCAGTACATTACTATGTTCAACAGGGGCCTGCGATAATCCGGGAAAGTCAACTTGTTCTAACCAAAATACCGCCCAGAACGAAATTTCCGGTAAAAGTTACTGTCGTAGCATGGCAGTACGGAACAAGTAAACAGCCTGAAATACAGTCTGCTGCACCTGTATCACAAACCTTTTACGTTCAAAAGAAAAAATGAAACGCGTAGCAATTTTAGTTTTTGTACTGGGTGTACATATTACGTCCCGGTCTCATGCGCAAAAGGCCTATGATTTTGCACCGGTAGATCAGAAGATCCAATGCTGGATTGATTCGGGCTATTACGACGGTGCATCCCTAATTGTTGGCCGTGTGGATACGATACTTCATAAAAAATATTACGGTACCTACAATTCTCAGACCGTGGTTCACATCGCCTCTGCTGGAAAGTGGCTGGCAGCAGCAGCTATTGCGGCAGTTGTGCAGGAAGGAAAACTAGGTTGGGATGACCCAGTTGAGCGCTGGATTCCTGAATTTACAGATCTGAAGGGTAAGGCGACACTTCGTCAATTGCTGTCGCACACAGCCGGGTTTCCTGATTATCAACCAAGAGGTGCAAGAGCAGATAATTATCAAAGTTTGCGGGAGTCCGTTGCCTATATTGTGAATCTTCCTGCGGATACCTTACCAGGAACAAAATTTTTATACGGGGGACTGGCGATGCAGGTAGCAGGCAGAATGGCAGAACTTGCCACCGGAAAGATATGGGAAGCAATATTTCAGGAGAAGATAGCAGGCCCGCTTGGGATGATCGGCACGCACTTTACACCCGTTGATCCTACACCTGGTCACAATCCCATGCTAGGTGGGGGAGCCAGGTGCCGGTTGGATGATTATGGTTGCTTTTTGGATATGATACTCAATGATGGGGTTTATAAAGGTAAGCAGGTTTTGTCTAAGGCATCAATCGTAGAGCTGGAAAGTAACCAGGTGAGAGATGCAATAGTTAGAGCAGGTGAGTATGTACAGGTTGTAAGAAAGGAAAGTCGAAACGATATTTACGGCCTGGGACAATGGCGGGAGAAAGTTGATCAGCGTGGCAACGCACTTGTAATCAGTAGCCCAAGCTGGGCAGGTGCTTATCCATGGATAGATAAAGAAAACGGAATCTATGGTTTTTTCTTGGCCAGAATCAGCAATGATAAAAATGGATTTTCTGGTTTCTATCAAAGCCCGGTTTTGTCAGAGATGGCAGGGAAATGCTACGGTAGGTAACTTGGGGAATTTTGTTCAGGTGAAATAAATTGGTTTAAGATGAATGTGCTATGCAGCCATCGGTCTCTATTATACCTTATTCTCTACCAGGATCCTATGATGAATTGCGTTATAAATTGGCGAAAAAATATTTAAGAAGAGCTCACAGTGGTGGACGCTTATTATTTGCTTTCGTTTTACATGGGCCTGTAAACGATGTTCCTAAGCTCTTGGTTTTAATTATTACCTGTCTTTTTTGGTCGAATTTGCATACAATGGCAGTACAGTGCCCATTTGATAGCAATTCTTGCTTATAAAATCAACCGGGTAAGTCTTTACAGAACTTTACTTGATCTTGATGATGCCGGGATTCTGTGCCGATTGATAGATTCGAGTGGTGCTGCGCAATATCATTATGTGGTAGAGAGGCCTATTTCTATTTCATTTTTTTGAGATTTATTCTTACATTCAGGTCAGCCTTATATCTGTTCTCGTTTTTTTTTGTGAAAATCTTCGTGCAGCTCATTATTTAGAATTCTTGAAAAAGAAACCAAAATAGGTTAAGGATTATCGCTTAGCTGTAAAAAAATTTATCTGGCCAACAATGTAATTTTATTGCCAAGTGGATACTGAATTAAAAAGCTGCTTCTTAGGAAGCAGCTTTTTCGCTACTAGGCTTACGTTTTGTGTAGGAACGTAATAATGAGATACGTTGAAGAGCGAGTATTCTGCGAATGATTATAGTAGATGAATGATCGAGAAAAACGGTGGTCTTAATGAAATATGTTGAAAACAAGATTTTATGAGGTAGCTGCAACCAGAATACCAATATAGTGCAGTTTAGTGTTTGTAGAACAAGTTAAACCGACCATGCCCATGTCGAGGTCTGGCTTATGTAGATTGTGTCGATGGCGAATCTCAGGGTAGGGCAGGTGCTGAGGCTATTCCGAATTATATGTAATATCTGGCTTATTAACTGAGAGGATATTGAAAAAGTGATTTAAATTTTTAGAAATTTACATAACCTTAGACGCATAACCATTTACCTCATGCTATGATTTTGGAATTTACAGCTGCCCCGGGTTTTGACTTTATAACCCGGTTTTCAAAACAAATCAACGCTGTTGTGCGAGACAATTTCCTGGAGATCCCAAAGGAAATGGGAGAGGGCTATGTGCGTAAAGTCGGGTTTGGAAACGATTTTAAATTAACAATTCATCGGTATACGTTAAAGGAAGATCTAATAATCAAGCGTAATCCGACCGCAACCTCTAATACCATAAGGACCATTTTCTTTTACAGCAATAAGGAAGATCTTGACGTCAGATACAATCACGAGGTAAATATACCATTCTCACAAAAAAATGATTCTTCGATACTGTTGTCCACCAATGATTTGCGCACAGAAATCCGTTTTCCTGCTGGCAGCAATATTCAATATGTAGTTGTTGGAATTACGGCCGACAGGTTACGCTCAGTTCTTTCTATCGAAAAACCAAATGGAACATTAGAGACGATCACAGCTGAAAACGCATCCTTTCTGTTTTTCGAAAGTCTGGATCCTGAAATGCAGTTGCTACTTAAAAATATTGTGTCCGTCGACATGAATAATTCCCTGAATAATTTCTATGTACAAATCAAGGTTCAGGAATTGATGTACCTGCTTTTTAGCAAGCTGTCAATCAGGGAAAGCACTCCTTTTAAAAGTATCAACAGTAACGATGCAGAAAAGCTTCTGGTCATTCGCAATGAATTATTAAGTGATCTTAGTACACCGCCCGTTTTAAGCGAATTGGCCGCCATAGCCTCTATGAGCGAGACGAAACTTAAACAGCTTTTTAAGCAGACATTTGGTGATACAATTTACAATTACTACCAAAAAGCCAGAATGGAAGAAGCTGCATTTTTGTTAAAGCAGGCTAAACAGTCCGTTTCTGAAGTTGGTTACGAGCTTGGATTTTCAAATCTTAGCCATTTCAGCAGAGTATTCGAAAAACAGTACGGTATTACACCAAAAAAATTCTCCTATACTTCATAAGATTTCATTATCTTGAATTGAAACATTGCTTGCCGGATAGGACTATTATTGTGTCTTTTTCGGTTATTTTACCCATTGGGTAACTTCTACATTTGTTCTGTAATTAAGCAGCAGCAAAATGAAGAAGTTATTCACGCCTTATGAGAAAGGCTTCTTAAAGTTAAAAAATCATTTGGTGATCGCGCCAATCACCCGCAGCAGGGCGATTGGAAATCTTCCTAATGTGCTGATGGCAAATTATTACGCCCAGCGGGCTGGGGCGGGATTGATTATTACAGAAGGGACCTCGCCAAGTCCCGAAGGTCTGGGATATCCACGCATTCCCGGAATCTATTGTGATAAGCAGGTAGAAGCATGGAAAAAGGTGACAGCGGCTGTTCATCAAAAGGGATCTAAAATATTTTTGCAGCTAATGCACACGGGTCGCATCGGTCACGTGGACAACATACCTGGCGGAATTCAGCCGGTAGGCCCTTCAAATATTAAGGCAGCGGGCGAAATCTCTACAGATTCACAAGGTATGCAGCAGCACTCTGTTCCGGTAGCCCTTTGCCTGGACGGTATAAACCGAGTTATTAAAGATTTTGTAAGGGCTTCAAAAAATGCAGTTCTGGCTGATTTTGATGGTGTCGAGCTCCATGGTGCCAATGGTTATTTGTTGGAACAATTCTTAAATCCGTATGTAAATAACAGAACGGACCAATATGGAGGGGACTTTGTAAACAGAAGCCGCCTGATTGTGGAGTTGACCCAAGCGATTGCTGGGGCTATTGGTCCGAAAAAAATAGGGATTCTTCTTTCGCCATTTTCTCAATTGTGCGACCAACGGCCATACTGTACGGATCATGTGCATCAAACATACGTCTATTTAGCTAGTGAACTGAACAGATTCGGCATCGCCTATACTCATCTGTCAATCAACCCGGAAATTCCTGAAAAGACGTATAAGGCGATTCGTTCGGAATTTAATAACACCATTATATTCTGTAACGGCTTAACGCGTCAGACAGCGGAACAAACACTGCAGGAGGGGCTGGCGGACCTGGTCTGCTTCAGGCGCGGATTCCTCGCAAATCCTGATTTTGTCAGCCGTATCGAAAAAAATGCCCAGCTCAATGCTGTTGACTTCTGCCCATAGCATGTTGTGGAGCAGCCATGATACACAAATCTTACACTTAATAATTTAAAATAATGAAAGCAATCCAATACAGAACTTATGGAAGTTCAGATGTGATTCAGGAGGTTGAAGTTCCAGTCCCATCGATCCAGAGTGAAAATGATGTCTTGATCCAGGTGAAGGCAGCAGGCGTAAATCCGATCGACATGAAAATCCGTATGGGATTGATGAAGGCGGCACGCCCTGTTCAAATGCCCTTTACACCAGGCGGAGAGGCCGCAGGAATAATTGTAGCCATTGGGTATGGCGTATCAAGAATTAAAGTGGGGGACCAGGTCATTGCCCTCACCAAGACAAACGGTTATGCTGAGTATGTGAAAGTAAACGAAGACTTTGCGCTGCCCATGCCGCAGGGTTTTTCATTTGAAGAAGCAGCATCTATTGGAGTCAATATCGGGACTGCACAATCGGTGCTTTTCACAGCTGGTCAGCTTCAAAAAGGGCAAAAAGTATTGATTCAAGGTGGAGCAGGTGCAGCCGGCGGCGCGATGGTGCAACTTGCCAAAGCCGCCGGTGCGTATGTGATTGCCACCGCATCCGGAAAAGGTTTGGAACTGGCAAAAAGTCTTGGTGCAGACCTGGTTATTGACTATAAATCACAGTGTGTGAGCGGTTTGTTCACGGGTGTTGATCTTGTGGCTGACACCGCAGGTGGTCAGGCACAGGAAAAGCTTTTTAAAGTTTTAAAGCCTGGCGGAAAACTTTTAAGTATAGTCGTGCCACCCTCACAGCAGCTGGCAGAACAATACAATGTAAAAGCCGGTTTTGTGGCCTCGGACATTTCCGCAAAAACTTTGCAGAATGGCTTAGCGCTGGTAAATGCGGGAAAATTTAAACCAGTTGTCTCCAAAATATTTAAGCTTGGCGAAGCAGCCCAAGCCCAGGATTTCTTAGCGGCCGGTGGCGTAAATGGTAAGGTAATCCTTACGGTTGATTAAAAAATATCATCATTTAAAAATCATAAAAATGAACAATAAGAAAGTTCTGGTGGCTGGTGCTACTGGTTACCTCGGAAATAAAATTGCCGCTGAACTACTTAAGCTCGGAGCACAGGTCACTGCAATGGTCAGGTCAAGCAGCGATAGAAGTAAGCTTTTGGAAATGGGTGTTAAAAACTTTGTTGTGGGTGATATGATGGATGCAGCTTCTTTAAGTAAGACCCTATCACCCTCACATGGATTTGACGCAATCGTGGCAAGTGCAGCGGGTTACACGAAAAGAACAAAGGGTGACAGCCCTGTAACCGATACGATCGGGTATCAGAATCTGGTGGATGCCACCAAGGCAGCCGGAATTCCCCGTTTTGTGTTGATATCCATTCTCGAATCCGACAAAGCCAAATCAGTGCCTCACTTTTATAATAAATATCTGATCGAAAAATATCTAGCAGAGAAAAAACAGCCTTTCATTGCCCTAAGACCGGGTGCCTTCCTAGATCAAACGCCGGATTTTATCATCGATAAAATTAAGAAAGGGGTACTACCTACATTCCTGACAGGAACTTACGGGATTATTTACACCTCACAACTGGCCAAATATGCTGCTATGGCAGCGGTTGTTTTGTCTGAGAAGGAGCTGAACACTTCCATAGATGTAGGCTGGGACAAACCCGTGAACGAGAAAATACTGTTAGCGGCATTTGCAAGTGTTCTTAAAAAGCCTGTTCAGGCTAAGCGGGTTATCCCTGCTTTCGTATTGAATTACATCCTGCCGATCGTAGCCAAATTCAGTGACAGCACCGATGACATGTATCAAATGATCAAATGGATCGATACGGGTGTGTACATCAGTAAAAATCCACAGCGGCAAAAAGAACTTTTTGGAGAGTTGCCAACGGCTCAGGAAAGTGTGAGACAGTACTGCCTTGACCGTGGGCTGATATAGGAGTTTTATTTTTCTGATTCAAATACTACCATTTACAGACATCACTCAAATAATATTAAAACAATGAAATTACTAGAAAAGGTAACGCTGGGAAAAGAAACAATAAAGAACGCGGTTGCAATGGCACCCATGACACGGAGCCGGGCGAACATTGAAGGCGTCGTATCAGATCTGACGACTTTGTATTATACCCAGCGTGCGAGTGCAGGGCTTCTGATCACAGAGGCGATCAATATCACTGAACTCGCGCTGGGCAGCCCGCTGACACCTGGCCTTTACAGCGATGAGCAAATTGAAGCATGGAAGAAAGTGACAAAATCTGTGCATGACCAGGGCGGAATAATCTATGCGCAGCTTTGGCATACTGGTCGTGTTGGGCATTCTGTAGATAGAAAGGGGCAACTTCCGGTAGCACCCTCGGCGATTGGAATCAAAGGACAGCAGCATTTCACCTCTCAGGGAATGAAAGAATATGAAACACCTCAGGAATTAACCACACAAGAAATCAAACAAATTGTGAAGGATTATGGCCACGCCGCCAGGAATGCTATCAAAGCCGGTTTTAACGGAGTTGAACTGCATGCAGCATTCGGATATTTACCTAACCAGTTTTTGTCGGAAAGCGCGAACCTGCGGACTGATGAGTACGGCGGTAGCGTCGAAAATAGGAACCGCTTTGTGCTGGAAGTAATGCAGGAACTGGTTGATGTGATGGGTATTGATAAAGTGGGTATTAAGTTATCGCCAACTGTCTATTACAACAATATAACAAACAGTGATCCGGTTGCGCAATTCTCAAGCCTAATCGAAGCCTTAAATGAATTACCATTAACCTACGTACATTTAATGAATGGCTTATTACCTTTGGATGATTTCCCAAATTATCCTAAGAATGCCATACAAACCTTTGGCAGTGTAAGTAAACACACTGTTATCGCAAATGCCGGGTTCAATAAAGAAAGTGGGGAAGCGGAACTCCAAAAGGGGATTGCCAAAATTATTTCTTACGGTGCACTGTTTCTGGCCAACCCTGATCTGCCAAAAAGGTTTGAATTGGATGCAGAGTTGAACCAACCGGACCACGCTACCATGTACGGTGGCGGTGAGCACGGATACACCGATTATCCGTTTTTGGAAGATTGATCCTGAAAACATATTTAACCGTGCCACTAAATGTCGATTTTGAAAGAAAATATCAGCGCATACTTATAGAATTTGGACCCACGTCTCAAATGGCGTGAGTCCTTTGTAGTTAAGTGTACTAAAAAACAAAAGTTTGATTATGAACTCAGAAGCTTTTAGAACTTATTGCCTTTCGTTAAACCAGACAAATGAAAAAATGCCATTTAATAAAGCGAAAGCACACTATGATAAAAACTTGTTGGTGTTCTCTGTATTTGACAAATGGTTCTGCTTCTTCAATGTTGATTCATTCGACTTTTGCGATATCAATTGCAGCCCGGAAGAATCACAGCAACTTCAAGATCAGTATGAAGGGATAAAACCTGGGTATCACATGAACAAGAAACATTGGATCAGTGTCTGTTTTAACCGGGATGTTCCAGACGCTAAAATTCTAGAACTCATTACCAAATCCTATGGCCTGATCGTATGTGGTCTAGCCAAAAAGCAGCGTTAGCAATTACAGAGCGTGGAATAAAACGACAGTTCACATTAACAAAAAGGACTATGACAATAAAAGAAGAACCTGCTTACAAGCATAATTACACAGCATCAGAACTTAAACTTGCTGAATAGAATTTTAGAAACGATTTGAGGCAAGTTGTTTGCCGATTCCTATCATTTTCTTATTCGCGTGTACAAATAGGTCAGGGCAGGGCTGTACTTACCTTTCAGGTTTTTTCCAAAAGTAGTCTTATAGATTTGGAATATTACTATGTAACTGCATCGAAGTGTATAAAATAAACAGGAAGCAGATGGACAGTGGCGGGTAATTTAGTCTACGTGCTCGTTTATCCGGCCAATGGATATGAAATTCGTGGACGAAAAAAGGGTTGTGTAAGTCCATCAATCTATAGTGGTCAGCACATACAGCTCCAAATGGATGATGGCTGTGGAAAAGTCTATTCTAATGTAACAAATTGGGGCGCTAGGCTTGGTTCCCTTTATGAATTTCGGTTTGGTAGCATTCGTACTGAGATAGTTAATTCATCAATTATAACTTTCATGAAGGTTATTAGGCAATGTTTTGGGAGTAATTTTTCGACCAGACAGACGTAATTTAAGGAAAATTTGGCCGAAGCCGTCACTGCCCGTTTCTTTCATCGGATTTATCTATATGTTCGAGGTAGATTCTAATCGCTTTTGAAGTGTAACGGAGATCAGATTGCAGTAGGTGATTCACGCTAATAATCAGTCACTTATAAATCCTATTTTGCGGTTTGAACTTGGTGCTCTGTGTTGATCTTATTAAGGGCTCTATCACAAATTTTTGCATACTTGATAAAAAAATCCGTTCAGTCTTGTTGTCCTAATAGCCTAAACGTCGTCATAAACCGCTTGCTAACATCCGTATTGTTTTGTTAACCTATTTTAAGGTTGTTTCAGTGCCAAACAGTATGTCTAATATATTTAAATGCAGCATCTAATAATATTGTATACTGGTAAATAGCCTACGAAAGTCTCTTAAAAAGCAATTGAAACGATTAGTCTAATTTCTATGTTACTGACAAAATAAACAACTAGGGATCTGTGGGAAAGCCTAAAGCATTTGATGAAGACGAAACTCTTGAAAAAGCTTTGAATTTGTTTTGGTGGAAAGGATATGAAGCAACTTCAATGCAAGATATTGTGGATACACTTGGCTTAAACCGTTCGAGTGTATATCATACGTATACCGATAAGCGTACTCTGTTCTTGCGTGCATTAAGCCGCTATCAACTGCAACAGGGAACTGCCCTTTCAAATTATCTAACTCAGGCACCAGCTACCCGGCAATCGCTGGAAGTGCTACTCTACCAAATCATTGATATAAGTTTAGCGGATGTAGATCGTAAAGGCTGTTTTACTGTGAACAGCACCATTGAATTAGCCAATCGAGACACCGACGTGCAGCGCATGGTAGCCAGCAATAATGATTTATTTGAGAGGGTATTCGCCCAGTTCCTAATCCGCATGCAGGATGAAAATTCGATAGCAGCACATGCTAATGTGAAGCAATTGGCACAGTTTATAGTTAGCTGCATGGGGGCCTTACGTGTTTCAGCGATCGCAAACCCGGATCGGTCAACTTTGACAGCAATTGCAGATGGCGTTCTTGCTGCGCTTCCAAAATAAATATTAATTTTATTGAACCAATCGTTTCAATAAAAAGTTCGACTAGTATTAAACCGATCGTTTCAATTAAAAATTTTAGACAAAAATGGATTCTATTAAAAACAAAGTTGCCTTTGTAACTGGCGGGAGTAGGGGTATTGGTCAGGCGATTGTTAGAAAACTAGTGTTAGAAGGTGCAAATGTCGCATTCACTTATACGAGTTCCGAGGCTTCTGCTAATGAATTGGTTAAAGAATTGTCAACAACAGAGGCAAAAGTAATTGCAATAAAAGCAGACAATGGCGATGCAGATTCTATTGTGTCTGCTATTCATACAACCAGTCAAACATTTGGAAATCTGGATATTTTAGTAAACAATGCGGGAATTGGAACAATTGCCACACTTTCTGATATATCCATTGATAATTTTGACCGTATAGTTGCAGTTAACATAAAAGGGGTCTTTGTGGCCATGCAGACAGGTGCAGCTTTAATGAATGACGGTGGACGAATCATCACCATAGGCAGTACAGCCGGAAGCAGAAGTGCATACCCAGGTACAACAGTATATGGGATGAGCAAGGCTGCGATCGCCGGTCTGACAAGAGGTGTTGCTCGCGATTTAGGGCCTCGTGGCATAACAGTTAATATTGTTCAGCCAGGTCCTATTGATACAGACATGAATCCGGCAGACTCTCAATTTGCCAATGTTTTAAGGAGTGCTATGGCATTAGGCCATTATGGCGAAACTTCTGACGTTGCAGATCTGGTGGCGTTCCTTGCAAGCCCCTCCGGAAAATTTATAACTGGTGCCAGTATAAATATTGACGGCGGATTGGAGGCTTGACAACTGTGGCTTCACTTTATTATGCGGCGTCAGTTAGTCACAGGCTATTTTAAATTATTATCTGTTCCTATGTGCAAGGTGATTTACCAAATCACCTTGCACATAGGAATATAGGTGCTTTATAACATGTTTTCTGTAACCGAATTATTATCATATAATTATTTAGGAGCTGTTCAATAACAGATTGGCTTGAAATTATCCAGTGTCTGTTTTACATTTGAGACAATCATTTTGTGGTATTATATGATTCAGGCTGTATAAGCTTTACAAATCTTTTGCCTCTCTTATAGTGTAAATTCCGTTGGCTGCCCGAGGGAAGCCGACGTAAGGGTACAACTGCACCATGGCAGATATGAGTGTTTCTTTATCATTACCAACTTTCATATTGCCCAAGACATGAGAAGCCATCTGTTTTTCTGTGCCGCCTAATGTAGCCAATGCGCAGAATATCATCAGTTCCCGGGTTTTAAGATTAAGCCCTTTTCGTGTGTAAAAATCCCCGAAACATGATTCTGTCAAAAGTTTAGGAATATCATTACCTAACTCCCCGGGCAAGTCCTGCATATTCTTTTTCATACCGTCACCATAAAGTGGGCCTTGTTTTTCCAGTCCCTTTTCAAGCCGGTCAGACTCAGTAACAGTTGCTTGGGCTTCCAAAGGAACCTTTATACCCCTTTGTTCAAAGACTTTGTTTATAACCTCCATTGCATTTAGAACCTTGGGAAACCCAATAAAAGGCGCACACTGGTAAATCACTTCGCGGATTTCGATGGGTGTAACTCCGACATTTAGTGCTGCATTGGTGTGCGGGGTAAGCTGTGGCAAGGTCTGGTTGGTTGCAAGGGCTGTAATGGTGATCAATTCACGTGTTTTGTCATCCAGGTTACCAATGAAAAAGACTTCCCCAAAAATCACACTTTGAAGAATAGTCAACAATTCGGGATCGGTTTTGCTGGCCGTGATATCCTGAGAAAAAAGCTCTTTATATTTCCCTTCTGCCCTGTGGGTTCTACTGTTTTCCATAGTCTTTTTGTTTTGTGATGATGCCGGGTTTTGTGCCAGGCAAGGGGGGAGGAATAGCGCGGTAAGCACGCATATTATAAGACAATTTTTCATTGCGGTTTTGGTTTGAGATTAATTACTGGATAGCCGGAAATCAACCGGTGATTTTCCTACCTGTTGTTTGAAGAGCCTCGTAAAATGGGAAGGATATTTGAAGCCAATTTCGTAAGCAATCTCACTGATGGTTCTGTTACTGCCCAGAACACGCTCTTTGGCCACGTTAATGAGCTTCTCCTGAATGTGATCATGGGCGGACTTCCCGGTTTCTTTCTTGACCAAATCCCCAAAATAGTTGGCCGACAAATTCAGCTTTTCTGCAAAAAAACGTACGGACGGTAGTCCCACGATTTGAGGGGCGTCCGAACCGAAAAAATCATTCAGTGCGCTTTCAAACCGGGTCAGGATATCCTTGTGAATGTTATCACGTGTGATAAACTGGCGGTCATAAAAGCGCATACAGTAGTTTAAAAACAGCTCAATGTTACTGATGACCAGTGTTTTGCTATGCTTGTCAATGGCTTGTTCCAATTCATACCTGATCTTCGAAAAGCTGTCTAAGATAACCTCCCGCTCGTGTTCTGAGAGGTGAAGGGCTTCATTGACATCATAGGAGAAAAACCCGTAGTCCTTTATCGAGCGGCCCAGCGAAGTGCCCCGTATCAGGTCAGGATGAAACACTAAGACCCAGCCAGTTGGCTGAAACATATTTTCATCATCGTCAAAACCGAAAACCTGCCCTGGCGCAATAAACAGCAATGTCCCATCCTGATAATCATAATGGCTACGGCCATATTTGAGCTCCTCGCACTTGACTTTTTTCAGGAAAATAATGTAAAGCTCCGAGACGAAACGTGCCCCTTGTATGGGCTTCGACTTGGATTGGTCCAGTACGCTCACTAGGGGATGCAGTGTGCGCTGGCCCCTTTGCGCATTGAATTGGGACACGCTTTCCAGCTTGAATATTTCACTCATTACTTTTTAGGTTTTGCTGCTCCAAAAGTAAGGAATGCATGCGATTTCAATTACATCCCAAGGTGCCGATCAGTAAAAGTGGTAAACATTCAAGTAATCCGTATAAGCCTTCATCCGGCAAATGGGCGGACATTTGCCTGACACTATTCCATGAGCGACCATGAGAGCAAAACAGCTTGCTATTTTATTGTTAATTACCATGCTGACCGAGACCGTGCTCGCGCAGCAGACAACGGATAGTTTGGCCAAAAAAACAGAAAAGAAATACCAGGCCAAACCACCGCAATCGCAGCCTTTTGGAAATGAAGCATTCGGTTCGTTTAAAACAACGACTCTCCGCTGGCTGGGTATGGCTGGGTTTCTGATTAATAGCAGGGGCACCAATTTGATGGTCGACCCGCTGCTGCAAGGTTTTGATATGCCCATCTTGATTGAATTTCCGATCAAAACCAAAGACGTGCCGCGCTTGGATGCCGTCCTGATAACCCATGCAGATAACGATCATTTTAGCATACCGACCAATAAAGAACTGGTGGGCGTTACCAAGGCGTTCCACTCTACGATCTACGTAGATTCGCTGATGAAAAATATGGCATGGCCATCGTTTGGGCATGATATAGGAGGCGAATTTAAAGTAGGCAATGTAAGCGTCAAGCTTACCCCGGCCGATCACGCCTACCAGAATTCCTATCCAAAGCCAGGTCAGCGCCATTTTAAAAATGAGGATGCGTGCGGGTTTATGATCCAGACTCCTGACGGTACGATCTGGGCACCAGGCGATTCCCGGTTGATGGATCTGCACCTAAATCTTCCTACACCGGACGCCATCCTTTTTGATTTCTCTGACAGTGAGTGGCATTTCACCCTGGCCGGCGCAATCAAGCTGGCCAATGCTTATCCGGATACCCCGCTGCTGCTCTCCCACTGGGGCTCAGTGGATGCGCCCGATTTTTCACCATTTAACGGCGACCCAAAAAGCCTGTATGACAGAGTAGTAAATCCAAAGCGTATTATCGTTTTGGCCCCCGGCCAGCCCTACACCTTGAAAAAGCTGGAAAGATAGAACTTAAATGACTGGTAATCATTCATAAAGCAATATGATGGAAAATGAAAATGGATCTGGCGCCATTACCCGGCGCGAAATGCTGGCCGGGACTGCCATTGCGGTTACTGCACTCGCAATGACCAAGGTAACAGGGTTGGAGGCCGTCCCATCCGCCCCGACTGTCACTCCGGTTGAATCAGAAGGGGTGTCTTTCAGTGTCAACGGAAAAGCGGTTAAGCTGGAAATGGATACCCGTACCACATTACTGGACGCGCTCAGGGAACATCTGCATTTAACAGGCACAAAAAAAGGCTGTGACCATGGACAATGCGGCGCATGCACAGTACTGGTAAACGGAAGGCGAATTAACTCCTGTCTCTCACTCGCATTGCAGCATCAGGACGATTCCATTACGACCATCGAAGGCATAGGCACACCTGAAAACCTTCATCCGATGCAATCTGCATTCATTAAACACGATGGTTTCCAATGCGGTTATTGCACGCCTGGGCAAATCTGCTCGGCGGTGGCGGTTCTGGAAGAAATAAAAGCCGGGATGCCCAGTCATGTGAGCGCTGAGCTGAAAGCGCCTGTGGCATTCAGTAATGCCGAGTTCCGCGAAAGAATGAGCGGCAACATCTGCCGCTGCGGCGCTTATTCCAACATTGCAGAAGCTGCAGCGGAAGTAGCTGGGGTACAAGGATGAGAGGCGCTTCCCGGCAAATCATTTTCACACTTGAACTGTATTCAACTTGAAATCATTCACATACGAACGCGCTGAAACTCCGGCCCAGGCTGCGGCAGCGGCAAGCAAACCAGGGGCTAAATTCCTGGCCGGGGGCACTAATTTGCTCGACCTGATGAAATTGCAGATCGAGACGCCCACCCACCTGATCGACATCGGAAGGATCGGGCTTGATAAAATAGAATCAATGTCCAATGGCGGGTTGCGCATTGGGGCACTGGTGCGTAATACAGATCTGGCAGCTGACCCACACGTGCGCGCTGATTATGGGATTTTGTCCCGGGCGCTGCTTGCCGGAGCGTCAGGGCAGCTTCGCAATAAAGCAACGACTGCGGGCAACCTTTTGCAACGCACGCGCTGCCCCTATTTTTACGATACCAACCAGCCCTGCAACAAACGCTCGCCGGGTAGTGGCTGTTCGGCCATTGCCGGTTTCAGCCGTCAGCTTGCCGTTATAGGCGGCAGCGATGCCTGCATTGCTACCCACCCAAGCGACATGGCTGTTGCCATGATGGCACTTGATGCCGTAATTGAAACGGTGAAACCCGATGGCAAGACCCGTCTGATTCCAATCTCGGAATTTTACCTGCTTCCCGGTAAAACGCCGCACTTGGAAACAAACCTTGAAAAAAATGAGCTGATCACCTTTGTCGTCTTGCCGGCACCTGTGGGTGGGACCCATGTCTATCATAAGGTACGCGACAGGGCTTCCTATGCTTTTGCACTTGTCTCGGTGGGGGCTATTCTATTCAAGGATGGCAGTGGAAAGATTGCCCTGGGCGGTGTTGCCCCCAAGCCATGGCGTAAACCTTCTGCGGAGAAATTCATCCAGTCCGGCGCAAAAGGATTCACAGCCAAGCTGCTGGAAGGTGCCAGGCCGACAAATGAAAATGCATTTAAACTCACACTCGTGCAGCGCACCATCGAAGGGATTTTAACAGAAAACAGAAGCTGATATGAAATTTGAAAAACCTGCGGGAATCAACCCCATTGACCAGCTCAAAGTCATTGGAAAACCGACGGACCGCATTGAGGGCCCTTTGAAAACAACGGGCACTGCAAAATATGCTTACGAATACAATGACCAGGTGGTAAGTCCCGCTTACGGATATATCCTGGGTTCGGCCATTGCCAAAGGTACTATTTCGCGCATTGATCAATCGGCAGCCAAGCGTTCAGCGGGCGTACTGGCCATTGTTACCGCTGAAAATGCCGGGCCGCTTCAACCAGGCAAGTTTTATGTCAGTCGGTTTTTGGCTGGGCCGCAGATCGACCATTACCATCAGGCGGTTGCGGTTGTGGTCGCAGAAACCTTTGAACAGGCGCGGGCTGCGGCTTCCCTGCTCAAAGTCGATTACAAAAAGTCAAAAGGTTCTTATGACCTTGAATCGGCCAGGGACTCTGCCCAGCAGCCAGCGCCAGCCGAGTTCGGCCCGCCGCCACAGACTCTGACTGGTGATTTTGAAGGGGCCTTCAAAACGGCACAGGTCAAACTCGATGAAACCTATACAACACCTGACCAGGCGCATGCGATGATGGAGCCGCACGCGACGATTGCCAAATGGGATGGGGATCGGTTGACCTGCTGGTGTTCGGTGCAGCAACTTAACTGGGGTGTACGGGACCTGGCCATTATCCTGGGAATACCCAAAGAGAACATAAGGTTAATTGCTTCCTATATCGGTGGTGGCTTTGGAGGAAAAGGTACCGTGCTGGCAGATCTGGTTGCAGCAAGCCTTGCCGCCCGGGCAGCAGGACGCCCTGTGAAACTTGCCTTGCAGCGTCCATTGATGTTCAATAACACCATTCACCGGCCTAAAACTATCCAAAGAATACGCATCGGTGCGGATCAGGACGGTAGGATTACCGCCATTGGCCATGAAAGCTGGTCGGGCAACTTGCAAGGAGGCAGGACAGAGCCGGCCACTGCTTCAACCAGAATCCTATATGCTGGTGCAAACCGTCTGACACGCTTAAAGCTGGCCGTCTTGGACCTTGCGGAAGGGAACGCTATGCGTGCTCCTGGTGAAGCACCTGGCATGATGGCGCTGGAAATTGCCATGGATGAAATGGCTGAGAAGCTCGGCATGGACCCGGTCGAATTCCGGATTAAGAACGATACGCAAGAAGACCCAGAGAAACCAGGGCGAAAATTCTCAACCCGTAAGCTTATAGAGTGTCTGCAAACAGGAGCAGAGAAATTTGGTTGGCAGAATAGAAGGGCCAAACCTGGCAGCATAAAAGAAGGACAATGGCTGATCGGCATGGGGGTTGCTTCGGCAGTCCGTGGAGCGCCGGTCACCAAATCGGCTGCGCGCGTCAGGCTTAATAGCAGTGGCATCATCACGGTGGAAACCGATATGACTGACTTGGGAACGGGCACTTATACTATTATAGCGCAGACAGCTGCCGAAATGATGGGCGTCGGGCTGGATAAGGTAATGGTAAAATTGGGCGATTCGTCATTCCCCGAATCAGCAGGCTCCGGCGGCCAGTGGGGCGCTGCGTCATCTACATCGGGTGTTTATGCAGCCTGCGAAAAGCTACGGGAAGCGGTTGCAAACGTTTTGGGTTTTGAGCCCACGAAAACACAGTTTTCAGATGGTAAGGTAATTTTTGGTGATCAAAGTGTCGATCTGGCAGGTGCCGCAAAAAGCGCTGAATTAGTTGCTCAGGATGAGATGACTTACGGAGGACTGTCAAAAGAGTATGCGCAGACCACCTTTGGTGCCCACTTTGTAGAAGTAGCAGTCAACGCATATACCTTTGAAATCAGGGTACGGCGCATGGTTGCCGTCTGCCATGCCGGACGGATATTGAATCCGAAAGCCGCTCGCAGTCAGGTAATTGGTGCGATGACCATGGGGGTTGGTGCAGCATTAATGGAGGAGATGGTGGTTGATAAAAATATAGGCTTCTTTGTCAACCACGATCTGGCCGGCTACGAAGTGCCAGTTCATGCAGATATTCCTTATCAGGAAGTGATCTTATTGGAAGATATCGACCCGACCATGTCTCCGATGAAAGCCAAAGGGATTGGTGAGCTGGGACTTTGCGGCGTGGCATCGGCAGTTGCCAATGCGGTTTACAATGCCACCGGGATAAGGGTGCGTGACTATCCGATCACACTGGATAAATTATTAAAAAACAATGTCTAAGCATATGAAAAAGTACAATTTATGTAGATTGAAAATCCAAGGTCGATTTTGCTACTTTTCAAAAAAAGCATATCGCACTCGGTTATGGCCTTTTGCTATGCTTGCATTGACATTGTTATCCTTTGTCAGCCCAGCACAGGATATTGTGCAGGGGTATGATAAATCCGGGTCAAAATATGCTGGTGTGGGCCAAATCAACAGTGAGAATTTCAGTACACTCAAAGTGGCCTGGACATGGAATTCTCCCGATGAGCAGATTACCTTAAAGGACCCAAAGTTAAAGACATGGGTATGGGAGTCCACCCCCGTCCTGGTTGATAGCGTGCTTTACATCAGTACCTCCATGTCGCAGGTGGCAGCCGTAAATGCCTTGACCGGTAAAAGCATCTGGGTTTATGACCCACAAACATGGAAAAACGGGATTCCTTCAAATAATGGCTTTGTGCACCGGGGGATTACTTACTGGTCTTCTGGCAATGATAAACGGATTATCCTGGCTACTGGCGATGGTTACCTGATTGCCCTGAATGCATTGGATGGAAAACCTGTTGAAAATTTTGGAAATAAAGGAAGGATTGATTTAACAACGGGGCTTGGCAGGACTGTGGACCGTAAGCTTTACGGAGTATCATCGCCGGCCATCATCAGTCGCGATGTAATAATTGTCGGTTCCAAAGTAAATGATGTCCCTTTGACAAAGCTGATGCCACCAGGAGATGTCAGAGGGTTTGATGTGCGGACCGGTAAGCAAAAATGGGTATTTCATGCAATACCGCAGAAAGGAGAATTTGGCAGCGAAACCTGGGAAGAAGGATCTGGTCTGGCAGACGGAGCGACCAATGTCTGGACTTTGATGAGCGCCGATGATTCGCTGGGTTACGTGTATCTCCCTTTCAGCACGCCATCCAATAATAATTATGGGGGGGAGCGCCCAGGCGACAACCTCTTTGGTGAAAGTCTGGTATGCCTTGACGTGTTGACAGGTAAGCGGGTCTGGCATTTTCAGATGGTGCATCACGGACTGTGGGATTATGACTTGCCAGCTGCTCCAAACCTGATCGATATCGTTGTGGATGGTAAGCCCATTAAGGCGGTTGCGCAAGTCAGTAAGCAAGGATTTACCTATGTTTTTGACCGGATAAATGGAAAGCCGGTTTGGCCGATACAGGAGCGAGCAGTTCCGCAGTCAACCGTTCCGGGGGAAAAATCTGCTGCCACCCAGCCATTTCCAACCAAGCCGTTACCCTTTGACCGGCAAGGCATGAGCACAGAAGACCTCATTGATTTTACGCCAAAATTAAAGGCGCAGGCATTAGGTGTATTCGCTAAGTACAACTCCGGGCCATTGTTTACCCCACCTGCACTTGACAAGCCAACTATCCAAATGCCGGGTATTGCAGGAGGGGCCAGCTGGTCCGGCGCTGCCTTTGACCCCAGCACACAAATCCTGTATATTCCGTCCAATACCATGCCTTACGCTGTGAAGCTGGTCAAATCCAAAGTTGATGGCTATCCATTGATCGGAGAAACCAAACCAGTTGAAAGCATAGATGAAATTCCCATATGGAAGCCTCCTTACGCCCGTATCACAGCAGTGGATATGCAAACTGGCCTTCATAAGTGGGTTTCGCCTGTGGGCGACATCGGAAAGGATAATGCTATACTAAAAACACTTAATCTTCCGCAGCTCGGCCGCGCAGCCAGAAACCATATACTGCTAACAGAAACACTTCTAATTGTCGGCCAGGAAGGGTCTACACAAAGAGAATCAGGCGATTCACCAACAGCGACATTTGCAATCAAGGATCCAAAACTACTGGCCTATGATAAGGGCAACGGTAAGGTTGTAGGTGAAGTGCCGCTGCCAAGAAATGTAACAGCTGCCCCAATGACTTATGTCCTGAATGGCAAGCAATATATTGCCATTACAACCGGTGGGGCAAACCTGACACCTGAGCTGATCATATTAACTCTTCCATAAACACTTAAGCAGTCAGTATATGAACTTGCATAACATGAGCATCGTAATCTTGGCACTGTTATTGACAAAAATACTAATGGGAAGTGTGTCTTTGGGTAGACCACAGCAACTGATCAAAATTCTGGAAAAGGCAGATATCGACTCGACCCTGTTTATAAACGGGCAGATGTCGCCCAGGTTGGTCTCTGGTAATTTTCTGACTACCGAAGGTCCTGCCGTAAGCCGAGATGGTAATATTTACTTTACCGACAAGCCAGCTGATCGGATTTACCGGTACGATTTAGAGGGAAAGCTCAGTATTTTTAAGGAAAGAGCTGGCCGGCCAAGTGGAATGTACATTGATGCTAGCGATAACCTGATTACGTGTTCGGGTAAAGAACATGAGATATGGTCGACAGATCTTCAAGGGAAGTCAAGTGTTTTGCTTAGCAGCCAGGATTTTGAACATTTGAATGGGCCAAATGATTTGTGGATCAATAAGAATGGTGATATATATTTCACTGATTCCTATTACCCGGCAAAGGAAAACCCGTCTGAAAAAATAAAGTCGGATACAACCAGGCAAAGGGTATTGCTCTCACCTGCACAGGACCGCAAAAATGTAAAAGTTGTTGATCAGGACCTTAAAAAACCAAATGGGATAGTGGGATCGGCAGACGGGAAAACGATGTATGTTGCTGACATTGCCGCTAATAAAACATACCGCTATTCGGTTGGAGCAGATGGCAGCTTACTGGATAAAACAGTCTTTATCGAAATAGGTGCGGATGGGATTATTTTGGACGAGAGGGGCAATCTCTATTTGACAGGAAATGAAATCACAATCGGAAATGCTTCTGGAAAGATAATTGGTCATATCACCACACCTTCCAAAAAAATTACAAATCTCTGTTTTGGTGGTAAGGAGCGGAATTTGCTTTTTATTACTGCCTTTAAGGAGATATATGTTTTAGCTATGAACGTTCGGGGAATAGAATAGGATTTGATTAATAGTGATGTAGTGCAAAGATGGTATAAGTAAAGTACTTGCAGATCTTCCACATTTGGCAGTGATGTTTAAAGGATAGCAAGTTACAACCATATAGGTACTTTCTTTTATAGACTTCCTAGAAACTAAACATGTTTTGCAATTCTTTATAAACCCGTTTATGTGGGATATCTATATAGAATTTGTTCGAAGGCTTTTCTCATAAGTCGCATGATATGATGCTATTGAATGGTTAATTAGAGTAATTTGTAAGCTGCAACAAAATGCCTTGTAAGCCTTGGTTTACCCTTAGCTGGCAAGCCAGTCGGCTATTATTTTGTGCGTCAGGACGGCTTTCTAGGGTCATTAATTCATCATCTTGTGGCTCGGCAAGTTGCTCCTGTCCTTTTAGGATCAGGCAGTGGCAATCGGCGCACAGAGCGAGCCCACCGCAGGTAGCGCGCATTTCATAATCATGGTTTTTCAATGTTTCCATGAGGTTAACGTCTTCATCTTCTACTAGTTGCAATTCATTTGTCTGCCCCTGGCGGTCAATTACTGTAAGCTGTATCATGTCAGAATGCATTTACACCATTTACGGTAGTGTACTTAAAGCTCAGTTTTTGTTCCGGATATACGTATTTAAATGCGCTTTGAGCCATTAAAGCTGCTTCGTGAAATCCAGATAGAATCAGTTTCAGTTTGCCTGTATAGCTATTTATATCACCAATTGCGAATATGCCCGGCGTGGAAGTAGAATAATCGTCTACATTCACCTCAATAGCTGATTTATTAAGTGCCAGTCCCCAGTCCGCGATTGGGCCTAGCTTTGGTGTCAATCCAAACAGGGGAATGAGGTGGTCGGCTTCAAGGTTAATTACACCATTATTCTTGGTAGAAATGGTGAGAGACTGCAAATGTCCGTTCCCTGCTACTTCGGTGATCTGTGATTCCAGTAGCAGGCGGATTTGTCCATTATGAGCCATTTCCACTACTTTATCCGCAGAGTCGGGGGCACCCCGGAATGTTTCGCCCCGGTGTACCAGTGTCAGTTCGGATGTGATTGGTGCCAGAAAAATTGCCCAGTCTAATGCTGAATCCCCGCCACCTGACAATACAACCCTGCGGTTCCGAAATATTTCAGGATTTTTGACAAAATAGGAAATGCCTTTTCCTTCAAATGCTTCCAAACCGATTATCACCGGCTTGCGTGGCTCAAAGCATCCCAAGCCGCCCGCAATCACGATCACTTTGCACTGAATGATGGTATCGTCATGGGTTTGTACCACAAAACCACCACCTTCCAGTTTATTTACTGAGTCGACACGCTCGCTCAAGGTAAAGCCAGGCTTGAACGGAGCTATCTGCTCCATCAAATTATCAATCAGCTGTTGCGCTTGAATGGACGGAAAACCAGGTATGTCATAGATGGGTTTTTGTGGATAAATCTCAGAAAGCTGGCCGCCAACCTGGGAGAGAGCGTCCACAAGATGGCATCGCATTTTTAACAATCCTGCTTCAAAAACGGCAAAGAGGCCTACGGGACCGGCTCCAATAATACAAATGTCAGTGGTAATCATCGTTAAGTGGCTAAATGCCTTTTTTAATACATACAAAGGTGCCACATTTCAATGCCAAAGGCGAATCACAAATTGTTATTCGATATAACTAAATGTTATAATGGCTTTTACAAAAACGCATGAATAGTTCGCTTAATGAAGATGTTTTTCCGTGTAGGTGTATAAACTGAAAGTCCCGGTAAATTTCCAAATTTTTGATATCAATAATCGTTAGTTCATTGTATTTCAATTCATTTACTACCGACTGAACAGAAAGGAAGGCGGCTGTCTGAGAATTTAACAGGTACTGTATGATGGCAATGCTGCTCTCAAGCTCGATCTCCACGGTAAGATCGGTGAATGAAAGTCCGGCTTTTGTTAATGCTTTTCGCAGCACGTCCAAAGTGCCCGAACCTGCCTCACGCAACACAAGTGGGATCGTGGTAAGTTGTTTCAAATTAATTTCTCCCCATTTCGCATATTTTCCTTTTGTTTGGCTAACTAGCACAATTTCATCTTTAACAAACGGCGTATAACTGATTTGCGCATAAAAGCCAGCACCTTCTACAATTGCGATATCGACAGTTTCGTCAAGTATGTGTTTGGTTATAAGGTCAGTGTTGCCCTGCACAAATGTAAATGAAAGATTAGGATAAGTCTTTTTAAAAAGTGCCAGCAACTTGGGCAGGATAGTCTGCGCCACAGTAGTACTCGCCCCAATGCGGATTGTCCCCCCGTGAGAATGCGCTATTTGCGCGATCTTCGATTCCATTTCGCGTGACAGCTGTATGATCTTGGCCGCATAACTAACAAACAAGGCACCTTCTGCAGTAAGCCCAATTGTATTCCCGTTCCTGGTAAAAAGCCGGCAATTCAGCTGCTGTTCCATTTCACGCACATGCTTAGTCACAGCGGGCTGGGTAATGTTCAGTTCAAGGGCAGCTTTGGTAAAGCTGAGCTTTTGTCCAACGGTGTAGACAACATGAAGCCGATAGTCTACGGTTCTTAGGATAATCATTTTTATATATTAAAAGCATTTTAATCCCTATGCCTAAGCTTCAACTTGGATGGATCATCAAATTATTCCTTTGCTGATCCGATGTAGTTTATAAAACAGGAGGAAATCCCAAACTAATCAATTTAAACTCCGAAACTCATTTGGAGTACTGGGTCTATTGTTTAAAATACGTGTAAAGTGTTGATAAATATTTAAAAACCAGAGGATAAGCAATTTCGCTTAATGATGTACCAGTATCAAAAATTTTCGCTTTGTTTTGCTCTATCGTTTTGGATTAGATTAAATCCAGAGCTGTATTCTGTTTCTTTTTTAATAATATCAAAATGTATGTTACAAATAATGTGATCATTACTAAATGATCGATATTTTGCTTGTTGTCAGTTATCTTGGATTTCCGCCCAGACCGAAGTTTTTCTAGTCAAAATCGGTCAGAAAATGCAAATAAAAATGATCATTAACAATAGCAACGCGATTGATACCTGAGCGAACTTTTTAGAATTAATTAACTCTATCAATTATTGAGTGATTTTTGATTTTTTTATGCGAGACTTTACTTTAAAGCAATCAATCTCTAACTATAAGCTAGCCTGAATATATCAAAGGATCTACTTACAATAACCATCGGACTTTTAATCCATTGTAATCACAACTTTGCTTTGACAAGTCTTCCATTTTTATTGTTTTTATCCTGGGTATTTGTAGTAAAAAAAACTTGGTGAGCAGATCAAGAGTTGAAATAAAATGCCGATGTAACATATTGAAAATTAAGTTGTTGCAAGAAAGGTTCAGTTCTCGTTGGGTGCACTGAATGACATAACAAAAATAATCAAAACCCTGCAAATCAATCATTTACAGGGTTTTTGTTTTTTAAAAACACGTCAAAATATGCAATAATTCGCAATAAGTTGGTGAGCAAATCGGGACTTAAGAATCCGAAAAAAAAGTGCTCACCAGAATCGTTGTAAGTATTTGTATATCAGCTTGTTTATTGCGTTAACATCTTGTTTTTTTTGTATTGCAAACCTACTTTTATTCACATAAAAAAGGGAGCGATATGCTTAGTAAAACATTCACATTATTATTCTACCTTAAGAAAAGGGGCAATTATTCAGGAGGGAAATTGCCTATTTACATGAGATTCACCATAGACGGCCATCGCATTGAGATGACAACTAAGCGTGAATGTGAACCCGATAGGTGGAGTATTTCGTCCGGTAGAAAGGTTGGGCAAAAGGAGGATGTTCGCTCGCTCAACGCCTACTTAGATTCCCTGCAAACAAAGGTTTACGAGGCACATCGTGCTCTCGTTGATTCAGGAAAGCCGGTCACAGCTAATGGAATCAAAGATATCCTGACTGGTGTTGCGGATAAACCTCGGATGATCATTGAAATTTTCAAAGAGCATAACGAGGAAATGTTAGCCTTGGTTGGAAAGGATTTTGCAAGGGGGACGTACAATCGCTATGAGGCTGCCCTGCGCAACGTTCAGGAATTTTTACTCTACAAGTATAAGGTAAAGGATATAAGTCTTGAAAAGCTTGATTATAGTTTAATTTCGGCTTATGCTTTTTATCTCAAGCATAAAAGAAACATATCACATAACACAACCATGAAATACCTGGTCTATTTTAAAAAGATTGTTTTGATTTGTGTGAAGAGCGGATGGATTATTCGAGATCCTTTCTTTGCGTTCAGTATGGCAAAGCAGGAGGTAGATCGCAGGCCCTTGGATGATACTGAATTAAAAGCGATAGAAACTAAAATACTCCCTAATGAAAGGCTGAGGAAGGTGCGAGACATCTTTTTATTCTGCTGTTATACCGGGCTTTCCTATGTAGATGTTCAGAAACTGAAAAGATCAGAGATGATTGACGGAGTCGACGGAAAAAAATGGTTATCGATCAAGAGGCAGAAAACGGATACCCCGTCAAAAATTCCCTTACTGCAAATACCTTTGAATATTCTGGATAGCTATGCGGATCATCTTCATTGTCAAGCGCAGGATAAGTTGCTTCCCGTTATGACCAATCAGCGCATGAACTCGTATCTTAAAGAGATTGCGGATGTATGTGGTATTGAAAGAAATATCACATTTCATTTAGCTCGTCATACCTTCGCAACCACTGTGACTCTTTCGAACAATGTACCAATCGAGAGCGTATCTAAAATGTTAGGTCATAAGGATCTGAGAACAACCCAACATTACGCAAAGATCGTGGATAAGAAGGTGGGTAATGATATGGAAGACCTACGAAGAAAACTGGAAATAAAATCTTCAATATGACCGGTAGTACGATTACCGCTGGCTCTACTGCTGATTGAAAGATTAAAATTTCTTAATAGCCCGTAAAATAAAGGTTTACGGGCTATTTCGTTTCTTTCTTGTACCATGATCGAAGTATCCATTTATTTTACATCATGCCGGAATTGAATATATTGAGCTGGTGAATCTTTTCGCGCAGCGCGGTATTTAACTTATTGAAGATGATGCATTGGGCGAACCTCGCTAGAAGGTTGGCGTTTCATCCAGCCAAAGCATATTCTAATTGCGACAATGTGATTTATTGCTCTTGCTTTTCAAAATCTCAGGCACTGGGTTTCCGGGTCTGGTGGGTGTCTGCCGATAAGCATCATGCTGTATTGGGAAAAATGAATTTCGTATCGAACATCTCTACTGACAGCGTGCTTTAAGATACAACTGACTCATACCTGGAAAGTGGCATCTAGAGCCACACGGGTACGATCTACTAGTGCAATATTTGTGCAACACTTTGCGTGGAAGAAAGCCAGGAAGATCTTTACTGGATATGTAATTCGGGTATTGAAATCATCACGCATCCGGACAGCATAATCGGCCTTGCCAGAAAACGTGACTGGATCATCAAGAATGTTGGCAGATGCTTTATGCTTGACGCTGATATAGACCACCTCACAAGAATTTATTCTGAGAGAGGTGAAGAAACACATGTGAATCCATAAACCGCCTTTGATATCGTTCAAATGACAGCTCGATCAGATGCTCAGGTAGGTGCTTTGCTGTTCGGGTTTAGCTCGTCACCTACACCGATCAGCTATAACAGCCTGAACGCTGTTCAAATGTCAGGTTAAATAACTGGCTGTGCTCATGGTGTCCTCTCAGGTTCTAAACTATGGTATAATCTGGAAATTATCTGCAATGAAGATTACTGGATATCGCTATTAAATGTGCTCTATCACCGCCTAATCTGGAAGGATACCCGGTATTACTAGGCGCAAAACAATACGTTTGTCAATCGCGGCGGATTGGCTGAGTTCAGGAATGTGAAGCAGAAAAGGATTTCAACCTTTTGAAAAAAGTGTTCGGTAATGTCATTGAGTTGCGACAATCTAATGGTATACATAACATGAAACATCCATTTCAAAAATCGCTCCATTTGCCATTTTAAGATAGTGCGAATATCTTCTACAAAACAAGTACGACCATACCTACACAAATAAAGCCAAATCTTACTACACAAATAAATATAATATTTTGTTTAAGTGAAAATAGCAAAATAATTTAGAACCCTGTAAAATTCAGCAAGACAGATTTGTAATAATTACAAATCTGTCATAAGGGAATTAAAAAAAATTATAAAAAAATGCTTAAAAAAAGTAAATAGCAGTTGCAAATATAATTTACAACTGCTATGTTTGATAAAAAAATCGAAATCATGAAACTAAACTTTGTTAAAGCGAGTGAGCTCGACGGTAATATAAAGGCTACGATTCATAAATCTGGTAAGTTAGGATTTAGTAGCGGAGCTCATAAAAAGCTTGAATTGGATAAAAACAGATTTATCAAAATCGCTTTTGGTGAAGACTATTCTGAAACCAAAATACTTTTTGCCATTTTGCATGAAGATGAAGATACTGATAGCTTTAATATTGCAAAGGCAGGAGATTATTATTATGGAAATACTAAGGCGTTATTCGATGAATTAGAAATAGACTACGAAACGCAGAAAGTAATATATGATATTAAAGAAACCCAATACGATGGTAAAAAAATTTTTAAACTTAAACCTAGAATTTTTGAGCGAGAGAAAAAATATGGAAACGAAAAGGACATTAATGAAGTAGAACAATAAAAAAACGAACATTTGTGGATTCCGAGGCCCAGTTAAATGTTCGTTTTGAGTTTTGCAATAAGAATGGTTAAAAACGAGACTAGCTCACTTCGTTCCAGACTTTCTGCAAAATTAGTAATTCTCGCCTATCTAGGCAACAACTCGAAAATTAATTTCACATTAAATTAAAAATCCCATGGGAACTTTTGAATTGTTTAGAGGTACTAATTATCAGTACTATTTTAATTTCACTGCTAGCAATGGTAGAATAATTATCGCATCAGAGGGATATACCACTGAACAAAATTGTTTAAATGGTATTGCTTCAGTTAGAAGTCACTCTCCTTATGACGGTTATTATCGTCGAATAGACGAGTTTAGAAACTATCGCTTTAACCTTGTAGCTTCAAATTATCAGATCATCGCGCGAAGTAGTGAGGGGTACACAGAACGGTCTAATCGAGAAAATGCTATTGAGCTTCTCAAACGAGAAGCACCAACGGCTAAAATTAATAACCGGAGTTAAGATTTTCTGCAATTAAACAAAAAAGGGCTTATTAAGCCCTTTTTTGTTTAATTGCAGAAAATCTTACTAACTATGATTAAGACGGCGATAATTATTGGTAAAGATAAGGACGGTTATGAAGTCTGGGGAAAACACTATGGTTTATCGGTAAATCATGAAGTCGCTGACTGGTGCTTCAGGCATTTCCTTAAAACAACAAATAGCCCATTTCCCATATTATTATATTCTGTGCAAAAAATTAATTGGGAAGATGCAGACTTGTATTTTCCGAGCTGTAATAAAGAATTTTGGATTCTCGGAGAAAAGATTATTTTAAATTGAAGTCACAAGAGCTTAGTTAATTATGTCAACATCATTCTTCGTCGAAGGAAATATATCGTATAAACTCTTTGCCCAACTCAGTTGTTCGTGAGGAAAAAACTCCGTCACCTGTCATTCCCGTCTTTAATGAACCTGACCTATGAAACCCAGCAGCACTAAGGTCAGACCATATTATTTCTAAGAGATCATCCTCGCCAGAAAACTCTGAATAAAGATTAATCAGAGCACTCAAAATACTTGCTGAGTAATAATTGGGAATTGGCATACCTGCGTCATCGTAAGCCTTCCTAGGATCATTTATGAAATATAACACTCTAAGATGCCAGCCAGTAAAGCCATCGACTATTTTGACAAAAATTCGCGCTTTTATTTCATCGGGGTTAAATCCCAAAGCCGTATTAGTAATAACATTTTTAAAAGCTAGGCGCTTTTCCTCTTCAGAAGTTTTTGTAGCATAAGAGGTTGCCTGAATTACAACATCAATAAAAAGATCATTACTCAAAAGACTCTCTAGTTGGACACGCTTATTTTCTTCAAGCCAAGCAACTCTATCATTTAGTTCAGAGATAAAATTGTTTATTCGTGTCTGTATTGGGTCACTAATTGCATACGAAAATAATTCGCTTAAAACTGGTCCTGCAACAGGCAGCATTCCAACCAACGTTTTTCCTCCCTTAAATAAAAAGTCTTCAACGCGTGGTTTATTTACTTCTTCAAAATTATCCATGTTCGCTTGTGTCGTTTTTAACAAATATATCTTTTCTCTTTTAGAAAAAATATATTTGTTATTTAATGAAAAATTTAATCAATTACGATTTTTATATCCGTTCTGCTGGGAGTATATTGCAGAAAAACTTAAATCAGTACCCTAAGTCCTCTATTTTTAACGCTAATGAAAAATGTGCTCATTTTTAATCGGATTACCTTGCTCTGGGATTTTCTTTTAGAAGTAGTTTCAGAAGTGTCAACTGAACCAGTGCAAGTTAAAAATGCTAATGAAATTTCATCTTTTGGATATGGGCGAAATTTGGATCTGGCTGTCATCAACGTGGATGATCCACTGTATGTTGATATAAAGATCATAGCGATGATCAGAAAACTTTCTCCCCTTGCCTTGATTGTTGTCTATGGTCAGTCTAAACATGAACGGTTTGTAAAAGAGGGCGCCCAAATGTTTTTTGATAATTTCGTAACAGTGGATGAAATGAAGCGACAATTAACGGCTCGTTTTGATAATCCGGTTTGAGGATATCATCTTAAATGTCTCAACTTTGAAAATTGTTCACGAGCTTTATTTTGGCAGAAGTTGAATCTTTAAAGCGCATCTAAAGCTGGTTCATGTAATGATTGGAGCTGTAAAGAGGTGATCCTTCCAAAATTTCTAACAGGTTGGTAAGGTTAACGTGATCTATATAAGTCATGCGTGATAGCCTACCTTTTGAAACATAATACAGCTTTGTTACTGCAGTGGCTTCATGAATCCGAATGGCGATTTCAATGATGTGGCTTCGGGAAGCATAACCACCTGTGATTTCAATATCAGCTTTCGCTTACACCACCAGCTGACTTTATTACTAATTTAATCATTATAATGCAGTTCCGTATTCCTTTTCCACAATCTCCTTCAACTCCCGCAAATGTTTCAGCAGCGAATCGTGAACGATTTCTGAGCCTTTGTGTTTCTGAACTTTCCGGGCAGACGATTCTATAAATTTGTGGACGTCGTTTACGACGACTATGTATTTATTAAGTTTAAACGGTACCTGCGGAAGTTTCGCAGGTTCAAAGAATGTGAGAAGTTCCTGTAATTCAGTAAGGGTTTTGCTCATGGCGCATTTTTAATTTTGGTTTCAATCTTCCATTCCTTTAAAAAACAGTTCTGCGGCTTCCCATGAATATACGGGATCGTAAAACAAACCGTAGTTCTGTTTCATCGAAGCTTCCATTTTTTCAAAAGCCCATATATTTGCTTCTACGAAATCGCGTGGTTTCATCCACTTTTCGTATTTCAATTTGTTTTTTGCCATGTGTACCATGCTGTGCAGGATATGAACCTGGGCTTTGTAAATTCTCTTGGGTTTTGGTTTTGGCGGTATCATAACGTATGATGTTTACAGGCCGGGTTTTAAAGTTATTTTATCTTCCAGTTTCCGAATTTCGCGGATTACCTGTGTAAGTTCCGTGAGTTCATCGGGCAGGTTTTTACTGTGAAAGCTGTAATATTCCCAAATCTCCAGTACGTCTGAAAACTCTACCAGATAGTCTTCGTAAAGTTTGTTCAGTGAATGAAGTAGCAACCCTTCGTCGGTAATGGTTACCTGCTTGAATACGAATTCCTGATCACCGATCAGGATTACAATACAAAGTGTGGCCGGTTTCAGGCTTAACCAGTCCTGCACGTAACGTGCAAGGATGTCGCTGCCTTCCGGTATCGGAAGCATGGAATCACCGGAGGTGGGAAACATCCGGTAGGTGTAGCCAGATGGTAAGTTTGGGATGTTGAATTTGGGTAGCGCAGCCAGATATTCAGGATCTGTATGTCCTGCGCGGTAACCGGCCTTTGCCTTGATCGGGACATATTCAACATTTTCTTTACTGTCCTGGGTTTGTGTGATCGCCAGAACCCGCAGATTTTTTCCGGTCAGATAGACGTCAGATCCGGATTCCAACTCGCGGAGTTTTAACTCCCCGAGTTTTGCCAGATTTACGGTAAGTAGGGTATCTGTTGCAAGTTTGAAATAACGCGCGATCAGGATAACGTCGGGAATCGAAGGATTCACGGTGGTTCCGGTTTCGATTGCCTTTAATTTAACTCGCGACATATCAAGAAGTTCCGCCAGAGCTTCCTGTGTCAGTTTCTTACGCTGCCGCAGAAACTTTAAATTTTCTTTTAGAAAAATTTCTTGCGCATCCATTTGTATTTTGGTATCATTAGAACCATTACTTTGGTCTTATTAAGACCAAATATAGGAAAATAAATTGAAAACCAATTCTTAATGATCCAAAATTATGCTTCTCAATGTTCACTCTTATTTCAGTTTGCGGTATGGTACAATTAGCGTCGACGATCTGACAAAGCTTCTTGTTGCAAAAGGACATCATACCGCGGTTTTAACCGATATCAATAATTCGTCCGCCGTGTTTCCATTCATTCAAAAGTGCCGCGAATGCGGCCTGAATGGATTGGTCGGTATGGAATATAGGAACGGCGATAAGCTGCTTTACATTGGGATCGCAAGAAATGAGATTGGTTTTGGTGAGCTGAACGAACACATGACAACCGGGAACCGGGCCAAAAAACCGCTGCCGGAAATCGCACCGTTTTTTAACCATGTTTTTGTAATCTATCCTTACAAAGCCAGGACAGTAAAAGAGCTACGTGAAAATGAATTTATCGGAATCAAGCCGTCTGACATCCCTAAAATCGTAAGGGAGCCAAAAGGCAATTTTGAAAAATACGTAATACTATGGCCGGTCACGGTAAAAAATCCGAAGGATTTTGTGTTGCATCAGCAGTTACGTGCTGTCGACCACAATCTTATATTTTCAAGACTTTCTCCGGAAATGCTGGCAAGACCGGATGAAGTGATCCCTACGATTGACCGATTACTCGATACATACCAGAATTTTCCGGAGATCATCAGGTCGACGGAAAAACTGCTTACCAGTTGCAGTTTCAGTTTTGATTTTACCATTGTCAGAAACAAGAAATATTTTACAGGGAACAAGTATGACGACAAACTTTTACTGGAAAAATTGGCCAAATCCGGCATGGTTCGTCGGTATGGCAAGAATAATAAGGAAGCGAAAGCGCGTGTCGAAAAGGAGCTGCGGATCATTGATGACCTGAATTTTGGTGCATACTTCCTGATCACGCATGATATCATACGATACGCAGTATCACGGGATTTTCACCATGTAGGGCGGGGGAGTGGAGCCAATTCGATTGTGGCGTTTTGCCTTGGTATTACTGATGTTTGCCCGATTGAACTGGATTTATACTTCGAGCGGTTTCTTAACCCGAAGAGAGCGACACCGCCAGATTTTGACATCGATTTTTCCTGGAAAGATCGTGACGAGATTTACGATTACATTTTTACCCGGTACCAAACCAAACATACTGCGCTCATGGGTGCCATGAGTACGTTTAAAGATCGCAGCATTATCCGTGAATTGGGAAAAGTATACGGGCTGCCCAAGTCTGAAATTGACGAGCTGATTAAAAATCCAAATTCAGTTTACAACTCGCAGGAAGCTGTTCAATTGATTAAAAGTTTGTATGGGCTGGTTGCTGATTTTCCAAATCAGCGGACAATACACGCTTGCGGGGTATTGATATCGGAGGACCCAATTACCAATTATACAGCACTGGATTTTCCACCAAAAGGACTTCCCACAGCACAATTTGATATGTACGTGGCCGAAGATATCAAATTTGAAAAATTTGATATTCTCTCGCAGCGCGGACTTGGGCACATTAAAGATTGTGTTCAATTGATCGAAGAGAATCAGGGACAAAAAGTGGATATCACAAATCCGAGACGGTTTTTTGAAGATCCAAAAATTAAGGAGCAGATCAGGTCTGCCAATACCATTGGCTGCTTTTATATTGAATCTCCTGCCATGCGGCAACTCATTACGAAGCTGAACTGCGATAACTATTTGACGCTGGTTGCTGCAAGTTCGGTGATCAGACCAGGCGTTGCAAGTTCGGGTATGATGAAGGCATTCATCGAAAGACACCGAAATCCGGAAACGACGGTTTACCTGCATCCGGTTATGGAAGAGCAGTTGCGGGAAACGTACGGAGTCATGGTATATCAGGAAGATGTAATCAAAGTGGGGCACCACTTTGGCGGTCTGGATTTGGCAGACGCGGACGTGTTGCGTCGGATGATGTCAGGCAAAAGCAGGAGCGCAGCGCATTTGAAGGAAATTGAAGGGCGATATTTTGAGAATTGCAAAAGGTTTGGCTATCCGGACGAAACGGCAAAAGAGGTTTGGAGGCAAATGGAGAGTTTTGCCGGGTATAGTTTCAGCAAAGCGCATTCTGCAAGTTTTGCCGTAGAAAGTTTCCAAAGCCTTTATCTGAAGACTTATTTTCCAATTGAATTTATGGTTTCAGTTTTGAATAACTATGGCGGGTTTTACGACCGTAGAACTTATATCAACGAGGCGCGAAAAGCGGGTGCGATAATCCATTTGCCATGTGTGAACAAAAGTTATATGACGACGACTTTATATGGAAAAGATATCTATCTGGGGTTTGATTACATTCTTGACTTGGAACAGAACACCATTGTCAAGCTGCTCAGGGAGCGCGCGGAAAGTGGGTCATATAAAGATCTGAAAGATTTTATTTTGAGGACTGGAATTTCTCAGACGCAAATGGCGATTCTAATACGCGCAGGAGCTTTTCAGTTTACTGGAAAAGTGAAGACCACGATGCAGTGGGAATCATTGTACATATGCAAAGAACTCGAAAATGTGGCGTTACCGTCGCAATTATTTGAACCTGAAATAAATATTCCTGAGCTGCCACAATTTGGCTACGAACAGGTGGAACACCTGTACGATGAAATCCGGCTTCTAGGTTTTCCAGTGTCGGGTAGTTGGTTTGATCTGTTGAAAACAGATTTTCGCGGCCAGATTCTGGCCCGCGACATGCCTGAGCATGTCGGCAAGGTTGTCCGGATGGTTGGTGAGTTTGTGACCTATAAGCCGGTCAGGACAAAACAACGTGAATGGATGATGTTTGGAAACTACTTTGATATCAATGGTGATTTTTTTGATACCGTCCACTTTCCAAATAGCATGGTCAATTATAAATTTCAAGGTCAGGGTGCTTACCTGATCGAAGGGAAAGTGACCATAGATTATGGCTGCCCAAGTATTACGGTCAGCCGCTGCGCTAAAATTCAGGTGAAACCTGACCCACGGATTCTGACAGAACATATAAAATGAACGACAGAGATCTAACAGCATTTGTCTTTTTTGAATTCGTAGCCGCAGTTATACGGAAGTGCAAGTCCGATCTTGTAAGATTAGACTCTTGTTACATATGGATGAAAAATAGCGGTTTGAAATTATTCCTTTTATGGGGCGCAGAATTAAGTGATCTTAATTTCTCTACCTATCTCAATTTAATTTATGTTGATCGTGACGGTTATTCTCCTTTTTTTTATATTTAATCCAAACAACTTCTTTGCTTTTGTCCCTGTCAATTAGTAAGTTGTAGTATCATTAATTCTGCCGGCCAGTGACCATCGTGTTAAGCAACATTTTTAAGAAACATATTTCTGTGTTGCTTTTTTGCTTAATCTCTTGCAGTGAAATCCGGGCTCAGTCTTCCGTTGTACATGTGTCGGCCGACAGCCTTTTTAACAGGGACAACTCCTTGTCTCTACAAAATTTCAAATGGAAGTTCCAGCCCGGAGATCGCCCGGAGTGGTCATCGGCCCTGTTTCAGGATAATAAATGGGTTGAGATAAGAAGCGTTTTCGGAGAAGAATCAGCACCTAAGGGTTGGATAGGCATTGGTTGGTTCAGATTACAGCTTATTATCGATTCCACGATCAATGCGCAAACTCTTGCGTTCCGGATCAATCACGACGGCGCGTCCGAGATTTACATCAATGGAATTAAAAAAGGCGGCTATGGCAAAATCGGACTGAATGCAAAGGAAACTGTTGCCGAACGCGCGCCGAAGTTGCTCATTCCGTTTGACGTGTATAAAGGAGATACGGTACTGATTGCGATTCGATATGTCAATTACGCGCCTCCATTTCCAGACTTTGTCGGGTTCGAATCATACATCGGCAATTACCAGAAATTGTCTTTCTCTTTAAGCTCAACCTCACCCACCAGCCGTAATCAAATGCTCTGTTTTGGGGCATTGTCAGCCTTCACGTTGCTTCATCTTCTTTTGTTTCTCTTTTATCCAAAAGAGAAAGTTAACCTGTACTACGCATTGTTTGTCGCATCAGCAGCCGGGACCTTGCTATTTCGCTACTTATATGCGGAAACTTCCATACCCAATTTTCAATTGCTCGGTTCGATCGCGTTTAACATTTCTAAAACCCTGGCCACCATATTTGGTGGTTTAATGCTTTACGAAATCGGGAAAATAAGTATTTCAGGAATACGACTTGCTCTGATCCTTCTCCCAGGGTGCTACTATTTAATTTTCTACGGTTTTTTTCCTTATGCTACCGGAAACCATCTTTTTAATCTTTATTTTCTTATCCTGATCAGCGACGGCCTTTGGGTAATATGGAAGCAGTTCCGGTCGGGAAGAAAAGGTATATGGCTGATCTGGACAGGAATGTTTATCACTGCCTTATTCTTCTTTTTTGTTGGTACTGATGCGTTTCATATCTGGGAAGGCCGTTATGAAGCTGCTGAAGCACTAATGGCGATTGGATTACTTGCTATGCCTTTGTGCTTTTCTATTTTCCTCGCTCTGGACTTTGCACGGACCAACAATGATCTGAATTTGCGGCTTGTTGAAATTGAAAAACTATCATTGGAAAACCTTCAGGTCGAAAGAGATAAAAGGCAATTGATCGAAAAGCAGGCGGAGACACTTGAAAAAACCGTAAAAGAAAGAACAGCCGAAGTACAGCAGCAAGCCGATAGACTCAGGGAACTGGACATTTTCAAATCGCGGTTTTTCATCAATTTGACACATGAATTTCGTACACCGCTCACGCTAATCCTCGGTCCGGCCGAAAGAATCCACACCCATAATCCAGATACTAAAACGCGAAGCGAAACGAGCCTGATCATCAAAAGTGGTAAAAGACTTTTGAAAATGATCAATCAGCTGCTTGATCTGAGCAAGCTGGAAGCGGGTAAAATGGAAGTGAACCAATCGCCCCAGGAATTAATCAGTTTGTTGAGAAGCATTTGTGGTTCTTTTGAGACATTGGCTAATGAAAAACATATAACACTTCATTTTTCATCGAACATTGAAAAATGTACTGCGAATGTGGATCGGGCCAAATTTGAGAATATTTTCTACAATCTGGTTTCCAATGCATTGAAATTCACCAAAAACGGCGGGAGCATTTCGGTAGACCTTATATTTTCAAATGACAATAATTTCAGCCAGCTTCAGGCCCGGGTGACAGATACCGGGATAGGTATTTCACCTGAAAAACTGCCCTTTATTTTCGACCGTTTTTTCCAGGTCGATTCGTCTGATAGCCGACCTCAGGAAGGAACGGGAATCGGGCTGGCGCTCACAAAAGAACTTATTGAGCTACTCGATGGATCCATCGTGGTAGAAAGTGGGGAAGGCGTCGGCACAACGGTTACTTTAAACCTTCCGATCAAAATTTTGCCTGAACAGCAATCACCGGAACCAGCGGTACCTGCAACCAACAAGGTGCCAAAGAAACAGGAAAGGAGAGCTGCGGAGATTCCATTTCTGCAATCGGCAGATTCAAACCTGATTCTGATCATCGAGGATAATGCAGATCTGAGGGCATTTATACGTTCGTCCCTGTCTGGCAATTATCGAGTTTTGGAAGCAGAAAACGGTGAAGATGGCATCACGCTGGCATTGGAGAATATCCCGGATTTGATTATCACTGATCTGATGATGCCGGGCAAAGATGGGTATGAGGTTTGTATGGCGATTAAAAGCAATGAAAAAACAAGCCACATTCCTGTCATTATTTTAACTGCAAAAGTAGATATCACCAGCAGGATCACAGGTTTACAAACAGGTGCAGATGCCTATTTGCGAAAACCGTTTTATGAACCGGAATTGATGGCGCAGATTGAAAACCTGATCAGCCTGCGCCAGTCCCTTCGTGCTAAGTACAACAGCAGGAACTTGTGGCTTGCCCAGACGTCAGAGCTGCCCTCAATGGAACAAGCTTTTCTAACCAAGGTACGCGATGCACTGGAAGCACATTTGTCCGATGAAACGTACAGTGCAGAACTGCTGGGAAGTGACGTCGGCCTGAGCAGAACGCAATTCCACAGAAAATTGAAAGCCCTTATTAATCAAACCCCGGGCGAACTGATCCGCACCGTGCGGATGGATAATGCAATGGAATTACTTCAAAAAAAAGCCGGATCAGTCGCTGAGGTCGGTTATATGGTAGGGTATGGCAACCCCGCCAATTTCTCCACCAGCTTTACACGCCACTTTGGATTTCCGCCGAGTGATGTTTTCAAAAATACCTGATATCTCGTCCTGGAAAAGCTTTTTTTCTGCAATTGGCACTTTTTCAAATGCATTTGCAACAAAAGCAAATTCCGTTTTAAATCGAATAGCCGTGTTTTGTGATATCTTTAATCACAACGTATGACGGTCATGAAAAATACATTGATTATACTTGGAAGTATTGCTATTCTTTCATTCACATTCTCCTTCACCGTTAGGGATAACCGGATCCTGGGACGCTGGAACAAGATCCAAAAAACGCCTGACGGGCCACTCGACTTGGTATTTATATTCCGGGCTGATAGCACATACGATGGTATCGTCAACGGGAAAGCATTTATCAATGGTAAGTATTTTATTAAAAACGATACCATAAGTGTTTCCGACAATAGCTGTAACATAGCTTATTACGGAACATATCGGATCAAATATTTCGCTCAGGATTCCTTATCATTTACAGCGATTTCCGACACCTGCAAGGAGCGCTACGAAGGTGCCCATGGTTTGAGAGTTAAAAAAATGCAGAAAAAGTAACCTGAGCGTCAGACTAGTGAAAGCAAGAATCTTCATTCTGATTTGCGTTATTCCGCTGCTTTTTATCGCCAGCGTCATGCATGAGTCTGAGCCAGCCAGCGCCATGGAATTGGGGAAATTGCTATTCTCTGACCCGATCCTATCTGGCAACCGTACGGTCAGCTGCGCTTCCTGCCACAAAGAAAATTTCGCCTTTGCGGACACGCTGGCGCTGAGCCCTGGCGTAAATGGTCGCCTGGGAACAAGGAATACACCTTCGGCCATGAACATGCGTTTACAAGAAAGTTTTTTCTGGGATGGCAGAGCTTCCACACTGGAAGAGCAGGCATTGATTCCGATCGAAAATCCGTTAGAAATGGATTTACCTGTCGACTCAGCCATTGCGAGGCTAAATAGCAATGCATTTTATCAACAGTCATTCCTGCGCATTTTCAAAGAAAATCCTTCCAAAAAGTCTTTGGCAAAAGCGCTTTCGGATTTCGAACGTTCGCTGGAAACTAATAACAGTCCTTTTGATGACTGGCGCGTCAATGATAATGAAGATGCGGTCAGCGCTTCTGCGAAACGAGGGTTCAAGCTTTTTAATACCAAAGCCAAATGCATTCAATGCCATTTTGGACCGGATTTTAATAATGTAGAATTCCGGAACATTGGGTTATTTGATGGTCGCATGCACGTTGACAGCGGTAGGTCAGCCATCACGCACAAGAAATCAGATCTTGGAAAATTCAAAATCGGTTCTTTACGAAACATAGCGGTCACAGCACCTTACATGCACAATGGAATGTTCAAATCGCTCAAAGAAGTGATCGACTATTACGATAACCCAGACCTGATTATTCCGAAAGCTATGAACCGGGACACGATACTAATCAGGCCATTGCAATTAACTGATACTGAAAAACTGGACCTGGAAAACTTTCTTATTTCACTTACGGACCGACGTTTTCTGAAATGAGAGTGAATGGTACATTTTTACGAGAACGTGTAGGATTGGCAGAAATTGAGAAATAAAAACAAAAGAACTATTTGAACTGATTAACCTACTAATCGTGAAAACACAAATTAAAAAAACAGCTATCCTTATTTGCTCGATCTTCTTAACCTTCGCCTGTAGTAATAAAGATGAAGAAGTTATCACTCGGGATTGCGAACAAAATGACTACGGCATTGTAACTATAAACTACAATTCTGGTTCGGTAAAGCATGCAATAGACATTACCACAAATGGTAGCGGGGTTGTTAGGACAAAAATAACTGCTGCGGGAGTACTAAAAGACACTTTGCACTTGAAAACGAATACTTATGCATTGTCAATAGCAAGTGTGAACAGTGCAGGTCTGGTGATAGATCAGTTTCCGGTAGTAAATGTTACGACATCGAAATGTAGTGAAAGGACAATTGACATAATTTTTTAAAAATAGTCACCGATAAGCATTGGCCTTTACTTCCTTAAACAGAAAAGCAATATCACTAATCCGCACCGCTTTCCCGCTGTCTGTAGTCACTTTGCTGATGATAACCTCTTTGATTTTGACATAGGGAAACTTTTTCCTATTGGAATGTCCGGTCATTTCGGAATTAAAATTGATGAAAAATTTGCAGGCCCGTGCTAGTTTTCCTGATGCTGGGAATCTTCTATGCGGAGATTTTCAATGGGAAGTTTTTCAGGCATATAGCAGCTATAACCGAAGTCATACTGGCCTGAATTCGACCTGCCGCTCAGCGAAGCACTGAATGGTTTGCTTTCTGCGGGCAGAAAGACACCATTGCGGATCGCCAGCGCTCCCTGCCTGGTAACACCGCAGTGGAAACATAGGTTAACAATATTTCTGACGTGAATGCTCGAATTTCCATTCAAAGCTATGGTCTTTATCACCATTTTTAAGTGCCTGATAATGAGTATACTTCATCCATTTAACTCAAATTTACAACTATGAGAGGACTCACTTCAATACGAATAGTAGTTAGCCTTGCCTGCCTGTTTGCATTTGCAACGCACTCGATAGCGCAACAACGACCGTATCCTGCGGGTGTTTCGTCGGGATTGAACTCCTGGTGGGAAGCAAAAGCATTTAACGAAACAGCGAATGTCTGGTATCCGAATTTTGGGAATGTGGCACTGCTCCCTTTCCTTTTTACTCCCGGACGCTCAAGTTTTAAAAAAACGGATGCCTACAACGGGCTAAACTTTAATCCGGTTTTAAAGATGACAACGGCCGGAATGTCGGCCGGTTTGGTATTAACCAATGATCCGTCGGCTTCATATACGGTAATTGCCGTCAGTCGGCCCGGTTCTTACACTGCCCCATTCAATCGGCTCTGGGGTTTTGGAGAGAACGCTGCACATCCCGGCTTCTCGCAATATACCAGATACGGATCTACTGCAAGGTTCAGTGCTGCCTACATCCTCAACTCTGAAAATAATGTCGACTGGTACTCTACATCACAAGACCAGCCAAGGGAGTTTAACATCTCCGGTGCCTCATTTTCCTATGGAGAGGCTAACCGTTATTTGGAAAAAATAATCTCCTTAGACGGGCAACGAAAAACCGTGCATGGGGGGGAAAGAGCAGATTTTAGCACCATGAACTTGTATCTGAATGCAGACCCCGCAGCAACCTTCACACAGCAAGAAACCGACTATGCGGAGTTAATCATCTATAGGCGACTGCTCACTGAAACTGAACTCAGCCGTTTACATACGTATCTGTCTATCAAATACAGTATTCCACTTCGTATCGACGTGCCCTCCTCGGTGAAATATACAATGGATGGCGTAACCGACCTGTGGACAAGCACCGCTGGTTTTAATTATCATATCACCGGAATCGGGCGCCACTCCTCCAGCGGCCTGGATCAGCGACTTTCCCTTCAGACCAGAGGAGGATTTTTACCGGTATCAACCCTTGGAGGGGGTAGTTCTGCTGCTGTACCGTTTTTGAATGATAATACCTATTTTCTGGTCGGGGATAATGACAAACCATTGGAACCCACAGTACAACTTCCCCTTCCCGGGGGTACCCGGCCCGAGCGAATATTTCGTGCGCAAAACACCGGGGTGACTGATTCGCTATGGCTGGGTGTTGCGCCGAACAGGTTTCCCGCAGAAACACCTTGCAATTCCAACTACCTGGTGATCAGCAATACGCCTGCCTTTGAAACATACTCATCTGTAAAACTAAGACCTGATGTAATCAACTCACCTACCAGCTTTTCGCGATATGCTGTTCATGCTGTATTTCCTCAGGGAGAATCGTATTTCACTTTTGCGACTCTCGAACATCAGGTAACTCCTGTTGTTACCGACGGAGATGTTGAGTCTCAAACATTTAGTAATTGCAAAGAAACAGACGGACTCAATTATTTTCTCGATGAACTCGGAAAGCCCATATTCTCGATCAGCGGGTTGAGTGAAACGCAACTGAATGCTCTTACTGTCCGTATTAAAAAGCAAACCGGGCCGGTTCAATTTGACAATTCTTCTTTCCGCTCCGCACTGATGGGAAGGCTGCTTACTTTAAATCTCAATGCTCCGGCTACCTTTAACGCTACGATACGCTTTTATTACCAACCTGGTGAACTAGACGCAACCAGGATTGCTGGCGGAACTGATTTTTGGTTTAAAAAGGAGGCAACAACTCAGCAAATACTGGATGATTTTACGCCGGACGGGACTCTCACACCCGGAAGCTATGCACAACTTGCTGGCACAGCAGGTATTCAAAACGGAATATCCTACATAGAGTTTCCCAACCTCACTTCCTTTTCAACCATCGGATTTATTTCCTCAAAATCAGTAGCTCTTCCTGTTAGACTTCTGGATTTTGATGTAACAAAGGAGAAAAATGTGTCAATGTTGACTTGGGTAACAAGCCAAGAGGTCAATGCAGAGCGATTTGATATACAGCGTAGTGCAGATGCCAAAAGCTGGGAAACGATTGGACATAAAGCTGCAACCGGCGAATCGGATGATAAAGTATACTACCAATTTACAGACTACCAACCTTTACCCCGGGACAATTATTACCGGTTGAAAATGATTGATCATGACGGAACATTTGCCTTAAGCAGGCTTAATTATATTGCTTTTGACAGCGATAACACATTAATCCTTTACCCCAATCCAGGTACAGATGTTGTCAAAATAAAAAAGGGCATTTTCAAACCAGGAACAATGGCTGACATCTCCATTTTCGACACGTTGGGTAAGAAGGTGTTTTCATTTAGCGGCGCCACGGATTCAGAATTCAATATCAGTTCATTACCAACCGGCATTTATCAGATGGTGGTAACGACAAAAACGGGAGATGTACGTCGTTCTAAGATATCGGTTATGCGTTGACGAAGATTTTATAAGGAGTCGGCATCGCGCTGGGTGGCATATCTGGTAGGGTGGAGAATTCGGAGCCACTGATCACCCGAATTCGAAAATTGAGGGCAGTCGTTGTAAGTTACCAATTAGATCTACCTGATCTGTCAGAATCCATTTCCCTGAATCGGTAACTACATCCCATGTAAGACCGAAATCTTTTCTGCTAATCTTGCGTCTTAATGTAAGGCCAGTTCGTCGTTTTTCGGTTGTATCTGACAAAAACGGGGAAATAAGCTTGAACAACAAATTAGGCTAATTTATCAATTGAAATGGATTAAGGCTCTGGATCATTTTGATATAAAAATAATATCAGAGGAAACTAAATGGCTTACAGCCATCTAGATGCAAGGGTGTTCGAAACCGTTTGTAAAACAGTTTTTTGTACCTTGTTAATACATCGTTCATTTTGATAGTTATACTATACATTAAATGGAAGTAAAAACACACATACTGCACCCGGCCCTGCAAGAATATGTGCTCAACATACTAACGGTAGATGTGACACTGACGGAGGGGATCAGTGAGGTGGTGACCCCCTTTCCCCCTTCGCCATTTCAATCATTAATGTTTTATTTTAACGATCCGGTATCCATGGGCCGTCCTGGGTCTGCAAACTTTGAAAAGCAGCCACTTATATTGCTTACCGGGCCTCAACTTTCACGTGTCAATGTCAAAGTGCACAAACGTCTCAGGTCGTTACGCGTTGACTTTCTGCCTGGTGCAATGCACCGCATCCTGAATGTTCCTATGCACGAGTTGGCTGATGGAGGATTTGATGCACTTGATTTTTTTGATGCCGAAATGAAAACTGTAAACGAACGATTACAGCATCTTGGCACTATGGAGGAAGGTAAAAATATCGTGGAAGAATTCCTTTTAAAAAAGGTAATCAATCTTGGGAAAATGTTGCCTTTTGATGCTGCCATGCGTGCGCTTTTAAACACCAATGGTGCGATGTCTATTGAAAAGACAGCATCACTTTCCTGTCTGAGCTTGAAACAATTTGAAAGGAAATGCAAGGACAGAATAGGCATGAACCCGAAATTTTATGCCCGGATTTTAAAGTTTTCCAAAGCATACAGATTGCGCGAAGATTTTCCCGGGCTCAGCTGGTTACAAATAGCGCACGAGGCAGGATACTTCGATCAGATGCATATGATCAGGGACTTCAAGGTTTTTTCCGGGGTAAATCCATCAGTTATAGAGCAAGAACTGCTTGCGACTCCGCTGCGTATGCAAAAGGACATGCGTTATTGAGATAATGTCGATTTTGTACTAGACACAAAGTCAACATGCAAGATATATTTGTGATAAAAAGATCATGAAGACATCTTATCTAAAATTACTAATCGCATGCTTTCTTATTATTTGCCAGCATTCAAATGCGCAGTCTTATCAAGGCTTGAACCACTTGAAGGGATATCAGACAGATACTTATTTCAGCAACGGTGCAGAAGCAAAAGCCCGGCGCATGGCTCAACAGCTTGACAGCGTTCTCGCATTTTACACTGAGCAGTTGCAATTTACGCCAACAGTTACCCTTCTTATACTCTCTCCGGGAGATTGGAAAAACTTCACCAATTTCCCTTTTTATGGTATGCCCCATTATACCAGCAATAAAACACTGATTGTAGCTTCCGAAAATAATGATCATTGGAAAAGTATGGTTCCTGCTACTGCTAAAATTCCGTCAGCATATGCCGGACTCGTTGAAGAAGCCTACTCAGATAAGAACGGCGGGCTAAATATGGAGCCATTCTTTGACTTGCTGGCGATTCATGAACTCGGTCATGCTTATCATAACCAGGGCGGTTTAGTAATGCAGCGCAGGTGGATGGGCGAGTTGTTTCCCAATATATTGCTCCATACTTATATCGCTGAAAAGGAACCCGAGCTTTTGAATGCCCTGACAACCTTCCCTAAAATGGCCGTTGAAACCACCGACAGGTCCACATTAAAATTTACCACACTTCAAGAACTCGAAAAGAATTACAATCAGATAGGGCCAAACTATCCTCAAAACTATGGTTGGTACCAATGCCGTTGGCATATTGCCGCAGGAGAAATATATGAAGCAGGCAAAGTTAAAAGCCTTAAAAATTTATGGAACACACTAAAAGCCCAAAGGGAGATTTTAGGTGACACCGAATTGGCTAAATTACTTAGTGACAAAGTGCATAAGAGCGTTGCAGATGTACAGCTAAATTGGAATAAAACGAATTCTAGACCCTAAATGACAGGCGGGTTTTATGCGAAAGCTGAAATGGGTTATCGAAGTTATTAGTGGTTATTTTTGTCCCAAATCCCCCTTATAAATGTCAGATACAAGGTAGGTCGAGGTAAAACGGTTCTTTTAATTTTGTATCAAACAAGGAAACGATATAACACTTAATTCAATGGCAAAGCAAGTTTTTATCAATCTGGCAGTAAAAGACATCAACAAATCGATGGAGTTTTATACAAAACTGGGATTCACCAATAACCCTCAGTTTTCTGACGACAGTGGGAAGGGAATGGTCTGGAGTGATGATATTCATGTGATGCTATTAACTCATGAAAAATTTGCATCCTTTACTGCGAAGCCCCTTGCGGATACCAAAACATATATCGCTGGATTATACTCGCTATCTGTGGATAGCCTTGATGAGGTAAACAGAATTACTCAAGCCGGTCTCGATGCCGGTGGGACTGAACCCAACGAATTAAGGGATTACGGATTCATGCAACAACGTACCATTGAAGATTTCTATGGGCATACCTGGGAAGTATTTTATATGGATATGTCAAAATTGCCAACTGAACAGCCCGCGGCATAAATCCAGCTGAATCAAAAAAGCCAGGATTGCTAGCATAGATTTGACTTGTATGCAGGCTTGCCGGTGTGTTTTCCAAAACAATAAAAAACTAAAGTACAAAACCTATGCAAAAGATAATCCCCAACCTCTGGTTTGAAGGCAACGCGCAAGAAGCTGCTGAATACTATCTCTCGATTTTTTCTGACGGGAAAATCATCAACACTACTTACTATCCTCTGACAGAAGCCGAAGGGCTTGCCGACTTTCAGAAACATCTTGCAGGCAAGGTGCTTACAGTTGAGCTTGAAATTTTGGGAATGCGGTTTATTGGTATCAATGCCGGTCCGGAATTTAAGTTCGACGAGGCTGTTTCGTTTATGATCCCTTGTAAAGACCAGACCGAAATCGATTACTACTGGAACACACTTACAGCCGATGGCGGTGAAGAGAGTGTCTGTGGGTGGCTGAAAGACAAGTATGGATTAAGCTGGCAGGTGTGCCCTGAAAACTGGGAAGAACTCAATAAAAAGCCGGGCGCGTTTAAGAAAATGATGGGGATGAAAAAGCTGATTATTGCAGAGTTTTAACGGGCAACCGACCATTGGGGCTAAGAAAGGTCATAAGATTATAGACAAGTTTCATCAATGATACAGGGTATCTATTTCATTAACGGCTCAGTTAAATGATTTTCTTAATTCCTTATCGCAGGAGTTCATAACATAAGCGCGAAAGATTTTAAGGAAGCAGCCGGATCCATCAATTAAAAGAAGCCCTGAACGATACCGGCGATTGTGATGTTTTGCTTTTAAATAGTTTACTGAACGACTGCGGATGTTCAAAGCCCAGTTCGTAGGCAATTTCGCTGATGGAAAGATTTGTAGTGGATAGTTTCTCCTTTGCTTTTTCTATTAGTTGTTGGTGGATGTGCTGCTGGGCGTTCTGTCCGGTGAGGGAACGAAGCATATCACTTAAATAACTTGGAGAGATATTCAGCAGTCCCGACAGATATTGCACCGTTGGTATGCCCTGGGATGCCGAACGATCGTTATTGAAATGATCTTCTAATATCTCTTCCAGCTTTTCCAACAGGTCACTACTATGAGATTTGCGCGTTATGAACTGACGCTTGTAAAAACGGTTGGCGTATGTCAACAGCAGCTCAATCTGGGAAATAACTACATCGTGGCTAAGCTCGTCAATCCTGCTGTTGAGCTCATCCTGTATGATTCTGAAAATAGAAATAACTGTTTCCTTTTCCTTGTCAGATAAATGGAGAGCCTCATTGGCCGAATAAGAAAAGAAGCCATACTGTTTAATTTTTTTGGCCAAAGGATAGGTCAGGAAAAAATCAGGGTGTATCAGTAGGGTATAAAACGAACATGCTCCCTGGTGCTCATCGTCAGCGCCTATTATTTGACCAGGAGCTGCAAACAACAAACCTCCTTCATCAAAATCATAATAATGTTGTCCGTACCTTGCCCTGCCGCTAAGCCTGGGTTTGTAGGAGATTTTGTAAAAATTAAGCACATGCGACTGCGGCATAAAATTCTCAAGAACCTGGTTACTTTCAGCACCCAGCATACAAATCAGCGGGTGTTGGGGACTTGGCAAGCCAAAGACCCTTGCTGCTTCCGACAGTGAATGAAAATTATACGGTGCATTTTCTTTCCTTTTCATGATCGAAAATTAATACAATAATAACCGGTATCCCATCTGAATGCCGGTTATTATTGATCTTTTAAAAACTTATTTCACATTACCTTGTGCCGAATTGGAAACGGATTCCCATTCCTCCCATGTTTCCATACGCTCCGCATAAGCTTTGCGGACCCATGGCAGATTATGACTCCCCAGGAAAAAACGCAACGGAGGGTTTTCGGCATCCACTATTTTAAACAATGCTTCCGGTGTGGCTTCCGGATCACCTCTTTCCATGCTTTGCAGGCCATCCGCAAACTTATTCTTAAAATCAGCATAAATATCCATCCCCGCCGCAAATTTCAGAGATTCCTGACTGCCAAACTCTGTTGCATAGGCACCCGGTTCAATAATCGTTACTTTAATACCGAAAGGCTTCACTTCTGATGCAAGGCTTTCGTGAATTGCCTCAAATGCCCACTTGGAAGAACAATAGTAACCAATCACCGGCAATGTAACATGACCAAGGTTGCTGGATGTTCCCATAATATGACCGCCACCTTGCTGACGCAAAAGTGGTAAAGCTGCCTGAATAACCGCCAGTGCACCGAAAATATTGGTATCATACATCGCCTTTACGTCTTCGGAGCTGGCTTCTTCAATCGTACCGACCAGGGAATAGCCGGCATTATTAAGTATGATATCGAGCCTTCCGAAATGAGCGTATGCCTGTGCTACTACTGTCTTGACCTGTTCCGAATTGGTTACATCCAGTTCAAGCGTTAACACATTTTCTCCGTACTTTTCTTTTAGATCCGCGATCCCTGAAAGCTTTCTTGCGGTAGCAGCCACCTTATCGCCACGCTTTAAAGCAGCATCCGCCCAAACTTTACCAAATCCACGGGATGCTCCTGTTATAAACCAAACCTTACTATTGGATTTTGCATTCTGTTGTTCCATAATTTTCATTTTGTTTTTGTTTAAACAAAAGTCGCAGATTGGCTTTGTGTATCCGTAGCCTAATTGAGGTTGTTCGTAGCCAAAATAAGAATGGACAAAAATTCGTATAGTTAAGGAATAAGATTAGCCGGTAAGGAGATGCAGCACTGATAAGACAGATACAAAAATCTATTATATATGTTTATATTCAGTCAGGAAGAGACGATACTGTTGAAGAATTTATACAGCGTGACCAACAGATTCCGTGGCAGATTGACTATCAAAAGATTATTTATCGCGATATATTAAATAGCTGACTATCAAAAATAGGCTGGTCCAAAGGAAACGGGATGTCCTTAATTTCCGAATTGTGGTGATTATGGGCTCGAATTCTTCAAATAGGAATTGAAATTAGGTTAATTTCAACCGAAAATATTATCTTGACATAATTATCGTTAATTTCTTTTATTTGCAGATATCTGGCTTTTTAGGGTCTCTGCATGTCCCTGATTTGTCCTTCGGTCATTATAAAATATTGATAATCAATATATTTTAAGTTTTGTTTGGGAATTTTAGATAAATACAAACTAGTTACTTAGTTATGTTGATTTTTTTATATGTTTAAATCTATCGCGTATAATGGTTCACGGTCTCTTCAACCTTTCCTTTAATTATTTACAGTATCCGCTTGGTCTGGTCGTACTGACTGGTAACTAATGGTTAACAAGGTGAGGGCAGTTGTAATTATCTACCCTGCAATCTACAATCTATAAACTTAGTTTACTGGCGTATCTTTTCGCCCATTTGTAACGAAAACCTATTATTGTTTTAAAACAAAAAGAGCCAGAGAGCAAACTCTGACCCTTTTACAACACCCTCCTCAGTGGCGATTATCGCGACACTCAATATTATACAAAGGTTTTAACATTTCTTTAGATTTCCAAATCAAGAAAGATCAAAGTCATAATCTGATCTTTCTAAGTACCACATAGGCTGAATATCAAAAGATCCCAGATTTAAAGATCAGACCCAATAATCGTTTTGGATATTTCTTAGCAAGAGATCCACGTATTCCGGTCTCTATATATTTAAAAGAGGTTCCGATAGAGCATCAAAGGGAATGCTGAAGTTTTTTCCCCAATCATCAAGTCAAAAAGAATAGCAAAACTAGCGTCCCGGGTTTTATAGCATTTTAAAAGCGGCCAAAAGTGTTCGGCATAATGACGGTCCTTTCTATTCCTTTATCTTTTAGAATTTAGTACCGTCAACCCTTCGGGTACTTATTCCACTTCCTTTTGGCTACTAACCAGGCCGCTGACGTTGGGCTTTCTTTTTTTCATGTTTTTTTCTTTGGGGAAAAACAATGTTGTTTTTCATAAGTCAGACACGAGGGAAAGAGAAAAGAAAATTATTTTTTCACTTTAATTCTTTCAATTATGGAAATCGTAGCGCGGCTTGTTTCGGATGCTAATGTATCACAAACAAAATCAGGCAGAAAAGTAGTCAAATTCACAGTGGCCATTAACGACTATTACAAACCTAAAAATGGAGAGGGCGTGCAGACAACGACTTATGTTGCCTGTAATTACTGGATCAGTGAGGCTATTGCCCCTCGACTTTTGAAAGGGGTTTTGGTCGAATTATCCGGACGTTTGGGTGTAGAAGCCTACATCAACAAATCTGGTGAGGCTGTCGGGGTCATCAATTTTCAAGTAAACCGGATTAAACTGCATTCGCCAAAGTCAAAGGGCGATACGGCGAGTGCAAGTACTGATTTGAAAAGCCGCTCAACCGCAACAAATACCTGCCCTGTGGGTAGTGATGACGACCTGCCGTTTTAATCATTCTATATTTTTTTCATCTAAACTTTTATTACCATGTCACATAACCTTCATTTAAACGAGCATACAAACAAGCACAGTTTCTTTTCAGTTAAAGAAAAGGCATGGCACGAATTGGGCCAGATACTTGACAAGCATCCCACGAGTGTGCAGGCAATCAAAGAGGCTGGACTGGACTACGAGGTTGCTAAAGCACCGCTTTTTATTCATGCTAATCCTGTGCGTATAGAGCAAGGCGTTGATTTAGTTACTCAGTGGGAGACTCCGGTTTCAGGGTATTTCGCAACCAAACGCACAGACACCGGCGTTCCGCTTGGCGTAGTGGGCAAAGACTACCAGATTGTTCAGAACAGCGATGCATTTTCTTTTCTTGATTCCATAGCAGGTTGTGGTCAGATCCACTACGAGACTGCCGGGGCACTGGGTCAGGGTGCGCGTATTTTTATTGCGGCCAAATTGCCAGGTCACATTAAAATAGGAAACGATGATCTGATTGAAAAGTATCTTTTTCTTACCAACTCTCATGACGGATCAGCCAGTATTACGGCAGCTTTTACACCGATCAGAATCGTTTGTCAAAATACACTGAACGCCGCTATGCGAAATATGACCAATGTTGTGCGCATCCGCCATACGTCTAGTGCCAAACTGCGTTTGCAGCAGGCGCATAAAGTAATGGGACTGGCAAATCTCATTTCCAGTGAGCTTGAACCAGTATTTAATCAATGGGCAAAGGTGCGCATTACTGATAAGGAGCTTAGAAGACTGATTCAGATGGCTATGGCACCTAACCGCGAAGTGCTGGGGAAACTGAAAGACAGCAAAATAGAAGAGCTCTCCTCGCATTATACCAATATGGTCGAAAGTGTGTATGAGTATGCACTGAGCAGTCCTACCCAGAATATGGAGACAACAGCTGGTACAGTATTCGGAGCCTACAACGCTGTAACGGGTTATTTTCAGAATGTTAGAAGCTACAAGGATCAGGAGGCCAAAGTCAAATCTTTGCTTTTGGGTGGGACCGCGCAGCAGCGCGGACAAACGGCTTATGACTTCTGTGATGAATTTAGCAGCTACGGATCTGATGTATTTAACATGAATTAATCCAATGGCCGTCGTTATTTCGGCGGCCATAAAGAGAACTCCCTTGAAAAAAGTTGAAATACCCAAGTTACTTCTAAGAGCAGCGTTCCAATAAAAGATAAAACTATGGAAAAGATAACCATCACACTTTTCAGGTTTGAAGCGTTACCCAAAACGGTACAAGAAAAGGCGGTAGAGAATTTATCGCATATTAATGTCGATGATTCTTTTTGGTATGAATATACCTATGAACATTTCACAAGGTTATGTGCAAAATTGGCAGTCGTTATTCAGCCAGGCAGTATACATTTTAGAGGATTTTATGCTCAGGGTGACGGGAGTAGTTTCCAGGCGGATGTAGATCTGCTAAAATTCATTGAAGCTATTAAAACCCTGAATTGGAAAGAAATTAATCCTTCCGCCGAGCTAGCTATATTGGCACCGGAAATTTCACCCCATATAATTTCACTTATCGAAAAAGGCTTTATTAAGGTTTTAGCGCATATTGATGCGCCGGGCAGGGGTGTTCATATATTAACCAATCTTGATTGGCAACATGATTCACCAAAAAATTTCCCAAATATTGATTATGCTTTTTCATCGATCGAAGACTGGTTTTACCAGGCGGCTGAAATGACACGGACGCGGAAGTCGTTTTTCATAATGATTTCGTTTCCGTCAAATTCTTTCACCTGCAAACGGTTCACGATAAACGAGCGGTTTGTGATGACAAAAAGTGCGCTTGGCAGGTTTCGCATCATCTCGGAGATTGGCATCCGGGTGTATGAAATGTGATCGCCCCGGTAGATTTTGACATAGTTTTTCGCGCCTTCCACAAAGGTGACATCGGTGTATTCCATTTGCAGAATCCGCTTTTCGACTTTAAGCCACATAGAATTCTTGTGGAAGGCGGGCAAAACGCCTTGATAATTTTCCTGGTTTTGATAATCATTATCATCTTGGATGACACGGTTATCGGTGGGAAATGTGTCTGCCGGCTTAGCGGCTTTGATCTGCTGATTTCTGGCAATCAGGACTGTTTCCAGAAACTTATCGAAGATGATAGGCTTTAAAAGGAAACCTGAAATGCTGTACCTATAGCCATCAATAGCAAAGTTTCCGTGGGCGGTGGTCAGGATAACTGCAGAGCTGTTCGTTTTTAATAATTCCAGCATTCTGAGCCCATTTAGATCGGGCATTTCTACATCCAAAAACAAAATGCCTGGATTTAGTATTGGGATTTTATCGAGCGCATCCAACGCCCTGTAAAATCCCTGGATGCTGTACAGCCAGGGAAGTTTTTCAATGTACTGACTCAGCAGATTATGTGCCGGCATTTCATCATCGACGATCATGCAGCTGATTGCGTTGGTGGGTTGTTCTTCCATGATTTTCTAAATTTACGTTGGTGGGTAAACCGTTTCATTAGAAGGAGGATAAGTACAATTTAGTGTCTGATCGGTGACTTGCAAAATCATGAAGAAGAAATTTTATCGTGTTCAATTAATTTCAACACTGTTTTATAATATTTCTGTAAAAAGTGATAAAGGACCCATTCTTGCCTTCTTTGCTGGGTATTAAACCACCGGTTCAAAAACAAATGAACCAGGTTCATGGCCAATTCTTTGATTTGTTCTTGTGGCAGTGAATCCACAGATTCCAGCGCCTGTTTCATACTACCTGATCTTTGAGTAAATAAACAGGTGAATTCAAGTATGCTATTTTGATGGTCGAACCCTGGATCCAAATATGAATGAATAAGGGTTCTATATTTCCGGTACTTTTTGTCCAGGGTAATCAGATCTTTATAGTCTTTCGAGAATTCTTTGGTAAACTGTGCATGAAGATCTTGGATCACCGCTAATTTTCCAGTGCCGTTAAGACCAAGATCATTCAGAAGCTGATCGCATCCCCTAAGCGCCAGAAGCCATTTCAGGTATGGATCAGCGTTTTCAGTCAATAACCTCAGACAATTACTGGTGCACTGGCTATCGGTATAAAAAATGGATTCAAGTTTTGAGTAGGGCAGAAATGGATACCGGGATATCTCGCGCTGATAATAATCTGTTTTTAAGGCCCAGATAAGACCAATATTTAAAAAAGGCGAGAGCAAAGAATGAAACTGGGATAGTAAACTGCTCCACTCCCTTAGTTTATCTGCAAGATTGAAACGGACCCTTAAATGTTCTTCAGGGTCGTAGTAGCGTATGTAGAACCATTTTTCAATAGTGCCCTGACCTAGTAAACTTTCACAGAATGGAGCAATGATATTGGTCAGAAGGTAATCAGACGCCTGAGCGCTGCAATAGATTTTTAGATAGAGCCACTCGCTTCCTGGATTGTAAATGACCGGCTCCTGGTTAGAACAATGTTGAATAACTTCTGTTTCTTCTCTCGATTCGCCTGTAAGAAAAGGAATAATAATTTCGTGTTCGATGCTTTTGCCATCTTCCGCGAGAAAACCCTGGCCAGTCGGATCAAGGTATTCGACCAATGTTAACTTCTTTGATTTTTTAAGGTAGGAGCAAAGTAGCTGCAAAGAAAATACGCATTGCCCGTCGATCAGCAGCTGGTTATCACCTTGCTGAATCTGAACGTAGCGGGGAATTTGAAACTGCTGACAGATGCTACTCCATGCGCTTAAAACCTGATCTCTGTTTCCGGTTAGTCTTTCATGAAGTTTACCATCAAGCTGCCAACTTGCTTTTTGCAGGATCAGGTGTTTAAAAGTGATTCTTGGAAAGAAAGGCTCATCAAGACTTTGGTGCCAATCCCAATTCAAGTAGGACGCGCCGGATTGCTGGGCAAGCTCGCAAAGAAAACGGTAAAAAGGCAGTCCGTTACTGTAATTATGAGCGCTGCTTAGCCGTGGGATGATCCTTTTACCAAGCCTTTGACAGGTAAGTATAATTTGCTTGCCGTCCGGGGATGATACGCAGATCTCACCAGGTTGAATCTGAAAGCCTGGTTCAACGCAGCTTGCCGATAGATATGGGATTTCATAGTCATATAAGCTTGGCCGCTTGATTACGTTTAAACTTCTGGCATCGGGGATGTGGCAGATCTCGGCAAAAATAACGCCCGGATTCCGGCTTTGCTCATATGCAGAGAAAGAGCGCAGCTTACTTTCTAAATCAGGACTGGCCTGTGTAAAACGGGTCATAAGACTAAGACAAGAGGGGCCTGCCATGGCCCTGAGATCGAATTTAAAATCGCCCTGGCTGGCGGCGCTTTCAGATTCAGCCAGGATACTGCCCAAAAGATAAAAGCTGACAGGTAGCTTACCTGATTTCACTTCACTATTCTCCTTTAAGTCATCAACGGTAAGCTCAACTGTTTTCAGTCCCTGATTTTTGGCTCTCTGCAAGATTTTTATCTTTATGGTGCTCAGGGCAGAATCACCCTTCTTTTCAGATTCGGATTTAATCTCATTGCCAAGCCCTTCGAGTATCGGAAGCTCATTGGCCCCAGCAGGATTAAGAGAGCCAAATCCGATTCCTGAAATTTCATCCAGGCATGTGAGCAGCAGCATCTGTCTGGAACCAAGTCTTTCAAAAAGTTTGCTGGCAAATTGTTTTAAATCCGGACTATCAGCCTGCTGAGCGAGTGGTATCAGCTGCTTGATATCGCTTTCGATAACATCAACTGTAACCTGGCTTATTTCACAGACGTCAGTATTAAAATAAAGATTACTTTGAATCAGGTGCCTGCTGTGATTCGCAGAGTTTTCAAAATTTAAAAGCGGGTGTAAGTTTTCATAGACGCTAACTGGATTTGAACCGGTTTTCAAAAGCATGTCGATTTTGCTGAAACGCGCTATTTCTGACTGAGCTCCACCCGCATCTTCAAGTGCTGAAATCATTCGCGTTAAATAGTCTTCTCCGGTAGCGTTCATTTCCAAGCTGCTGACAAGTACGCCCGCTTTAAGTAATGAACTGGTAAATTCAGTTGCTTGTTTCAGCGGAACATTTTCTCTCAGAAGCAGACCTATCAGCTCTTCGTACTGTAGGCCGTCCTTTGCGCTGGCTAAAACTAAATCCAGGATCTGCGTGGATTGTACAGCGGAAAGCTGGAAGCCAGATGCAGAATCTGAAAGCCGCTCGAAATAGCGGTAAGAATCCAGCGCCCGGTAAAGCGATGTATTGGGAAAAAACTTTGACTGATTTAAGACAGCATCGTTTTGTAGGATTTGTTTGCAGGTTTCCAACAGGCATTCCGAGTCCAGCCGGGTGTATAAATCAATAAAATCCCTGTTTTGAAATTTGATCTTATTTTGACCAGTGAGCGTTCCCACAGCGCAGCCGGCAAACAATCCAAAAGGGGTACAGCGCGTGCACATCCGGATCAGATACTTGTAAAGTGTTTGCAGTATCTTCTCTTTTCCATTTTGAAGCTCCCCGCTGATTAATCTGAGAAGTTGATCATAAAGCTCGGGTGAAGCCAGATGCACGGCCTGTTGAAGCCGGGCATCTGAATAGATGATCTTTAAATAATATTCAAATAAATCAGGCCGGTCAGCTACGGCTTTTTGAAAGCCAAATAAAATCTCTTTGGAAAGCAGCGGCCTTCTCAAAAGAAAGAATCCTTGTGTTTTCATAATATGCAATGATTGGTGTCAGTGATCCAATCAAATTCAGCACACTAGACTTCGAAGTAAAATTCAAGGGAGATAACCGTATAAATCAGGGTTGAAGCAGCCAGAAAACATTTCGTCCCTGATTGTACAGTAAACCATCTGCTACTTTGCCGCAAGGAGCAATCTGAAGAGTCCTGACTTAATTACGCTACAAAGTTAGGCTTTGGGAGCGCTGGAACCCTCATGAAATTCCGGCATAAACGCTGGGGGCCGACGCGGCAGGCTTTCCTTTATTCCGTTGCTTCATGATTGTTAGACTCCCTTAGCCAGAAAGAGCACCATAATAAATTCATAAACCTTAAATTCGATTATTATGGAAAGCGCAAACAATGTTTCAAATCTTTATCAATTTGCAGAAGTTGAATTGATCTACAAAAGCCATGTCAAAGCAAGTCAGCGTCCAAAAATTAGTGGCTATTATGATGTATACCGGATCTTGCTACAATCCTGGGACGAAAACAAAATAGGATTTGTCGAGCAGTTTAAAATACTTCTTTTGGACCGTGCCAACAAGGTGCTGGGTATCTATGAGGTTTGTCAGGGAGGAACCAGCGGTGTGGTAGTTGATGTAAAGCTTATTTTTGCAGCGGCTTTAAAGGCTAATGCGCACGGGATTATTTTAGCACACAATCACCCATCCGGAAATCTGACTGCAAGTGAAGCAGATAGGTTAATAACCAGACGATTGAAAAGTGCAGGTGAGATTATGGAAATCCCGGTATTGGATCATCTGATCATAACCAGTGAAGGGTACTATTCTTTCGTTGAACAGGGTGAATTGCCCTGATAAAAAAAGCGAATTACCGTAGGAGAATAACCTGGGGTAATTCGCTAATATAAATAATACGCTTCGCACCTTGTACTACGCGGGCGCCAAGGCTTTCAGCTTTTGGCTAAGAAGCTGCAAACCTGCCTTCTCAAGACAATCTTTGCAGATTGAAGAAAGAATCTCACGGAACTCGATCAAAATGTTTTCCGGTAGACTTGGCAGCCCGGCTTTTCCGGTATCATCTGAACCCTTCTCAATGGCGTGACAAAGAATCAGAACGGCCTTACGTGAAATTTTTAAATCGATCTTCACGATCTCATCCATACCAGGGCTGCATACAAGCGTGTCGTAGACCTTCGCTATCTCAATTTTTGAATCCATACATCTGTCATTTAAGTGAGCAATGTTACCGGCTGTAAAATTACAGCAAGACGCTCAATTGGGCCTAAGCAATAATCAGTCAGCATAGGCAAAACCAATAAGCTGTCTTTAAATTGCGATGGTATACCAAGGGACATTATAACGGTTAGAAAACAGAGTGAATTAAACGAATAGCCTTTACAGTGATGGTCATAACTTTTGAGTCATCCGGCCAATCGGTGTAATACATTAATCATTTTTTTACAATGGATAGGTTGATAAATAATATGGCAATTGATAGCCAGATACAATTGAATCAAGGACAAAGATTTTCAAAAGAATCTGGGGTAATGCCTGCTTTGCGGCAAACTGCCAGATGTCCGGTTGTTTAACAACCACCGAATTCTGGCCGCACCTATTCACTCCGAAGTCGTGGGCGGGGGAGTCTAAAAAGTAATAGTGTTTGAGATAGGGAAAGTAGAGAGAAGATGGGAAATCAGAAATCAAACAAAACAAGAATCGTTGCGCTAAGACTTAGCACGCAGGAGTTCACGCTGCTCGAGCGGAAATTCAAGGGTAGCACCTGCCGAAAGCTCAGTGAATATATCCGTAAAGTAATCCTTGAAAGGCCGGTCGTGGTCTATTACCGAAACAGTTCACTTGATGACGCTGTCAAAGAAGTGGTCCGGCTCCGAAATGAGCTGAATAACATCGGAAATAACTTTAACCAGGCGGTCAAAAAGCTTCATACGCTCGATCAGATTACAGAGTTCAAGTCCTGGATTTTCAGCTACGAGCTTGATAAAAGAAGGCTGCTTTCACAGATCGATGAGATCAAAAAACAGATCGATAAAACAGCAGACCAATGGTTGCAATCATAAAGACCGGCCACTCAATTCAGCGCAGTTTTTATTATAACGAAAATAAAATTAGCCAGGCAGATGCGCAGTGTATCATGGCCGCGAACTACCCGAAAGATCTTTCAGATCTTAACCAGATGCAGCGGCTAAATATGCTACTTAAAACGGCTGCGCTCAACGAAAATGTGAAAAGAAACAGCGTTCATATTTCACTGAACTTTGATCCGTCGGAGAAGCTAAGCAAGGATCAATTGACGGAGATTGCAGGTGTCTATATGGACAAAATTGGCTTTAAAGATCAGCCTTTTTTAGTCTATGAACATTATGATGCGGGGCATCCGCACATTCATATTGTCTCAGTAAAAATTCGTCCGGATGGCAGTAGAATAGAGACTAATAATATTGGCAGGAATGAGTCTGAAAAAGCCAGAAAACAAATTGAAATTGACTTTGGACTCGTGAAAGCGGAAGCGCACAAACGTCAGCTATTTGAGCTTAAACCAGTGAATGTAACTAAGGCCCAGTATGGAAAATCACAAACCAAGCAGGCCATTAGTAACGTGCTAAATACGGTGCTTAATGCCTACAAATATTCATCTGTCGCAGAGCTTAATGCGGTGCTAAAACAGTTCAATGTGCTGGCGGATGCCGGAAGTAAAGACTCACGGATCAACAAAAACAAGGGCCTTGTCTACCGGATTTTAGATGACAAAGGACAGCCGGTGGGCGTGCCGATCAAGGCCAGTGACTTTCATTTTAATCCAGGTCTCAAATATCTCGGTGAGCGTTTCGCTCTGAATGAAATTGCACGCCAACCACATAAAGCCAGGGTGAAGAATGCCATCGACTTAGCCTTGATGGGGACTTCAAAGCCGGATCTTCAAGGACTCGCTTCTGACCTTGACAAGCAGGGAATCAAGATGGTTTTAAGGCAAAATGACTCCGGAATAATCTACGGGATTACCTATGTGGATCACCGCAGTAAATCGGTTTTTAACGGCAGTAGTCTTGGAAAACAGTATAGCGCAAATGCTATTCAAGAGCGGTGCAGGCCAGACCTATTAAGCCAAACTTCAAAGCAAGAGGGGCAACAGGAGCAAGCCAATCGCAAGGTCAATCACGAAGGGGAACCTTTCAAAAACAAAGACCACATAACAACTTTTAAAACCAATTCTGACAGCAGTTATGGGCAAAACGAAATGCTGGATTCACTCCTAGACCCAGTAAAGGATGACAGTCCGCTTCCGTTTGGGCTGCGTAAAAAAAAGAAAAGAAGACAGAAAAATATCAGTAACGGTCTTTAAACAAACATATATCATGGCTTCACAAACAGGAGAAAATCAGCAGGCGCTACATAGGATTACCGACATGACAAGGCTTATCAGTATTCTTATTCTGGCCCTTCATTTTTATTACTTCTTCTACAATGTTTTTTCGCATTGGGAACTGGTTTCTATAGTCAGTGACCGAATACTTTCCAATATTTACAGGACCGGACTCTTTAACGGCTTTAACAGGACTAAGTTTATCGCGCTGTCTTTTCTTTTGATTTCATTGATGGGAGCGAAGGGCAAAAAAGAGGAAAAGCTTAGCGTCAAAAAGGGAATCATAATCATTGGTATCGGAACGTTTCTGTTTTTTATATCGCAGCTTCTGATGCAATCCAGTGGTGACTTCATCATGATTTCACTATTATATATGGTCATAACCACGAGCGGATTTTGCCTGGTACTGACAGGCGGAACGCTGATATCTCGCGTGATTCATTTGAAGATGAACAGCAAAGATATTTTCAATAAGGAGAACGAAACTTTTCCACAGGAGCAGCGGCTTTTAGATAATGAGTTTTCGATCAATCTTCCTGCCCGCTATCATTTAAAAGACAAAGTTCACCCAAGCTGGGTTAATATTATTAATCCGTTCCGTGGGATTTTGGTTCTGGGATCACCAGGTGCGGGCAAAAGTTATTTCTTCATCCGACATAATATTACTCAGCACATAAAAAAAGGATTTTCAATGTTTGTCTATGATTTTAAGTTCGATGATCTTTCAGTTATCACCTATAATACCTGGCTGAACAATCAGGATGCTTACAAGATTATTCCCAAGTTTTATGTGATCAATTTTGATGATCTTGCCCGCACGCACCGCTGTAATCCGCTGGATCCACAAAGTCTTTTGGACATTACAGACGCTGCCGAATCTGCCCGCACTATTCTTATGGGATTGAACCGGGAATGGATCAAAAGGCAGGGCGATTTTTTTGTTGAATCACCTATCAACTTTCTAACAGCGATTATCTGGTTTCTTCGTAGGTATCAGGACGGCGAGTACTGCACGCTTCCACATGTAATCGAGCTCATGCAGGTGCCATACGACAAACTTTTTACGATCCTTCGCGCTGAAAAAGAAATTGAGGTTTTAATCAATCCGTTCGTATCAGCTTATCTAAATGACGCGATGCAACAACTGGAAGGACAGATCGCCTCTGCGCAGATTTCAATGGCCAGACTATCTTCGCCGCAGCTTTATTATGTACTCTCAGGCAGTGATTTTACGCTCGATATCAATAACCCAGAAGAGCCCAAGATAGTTTGCATGGGGAATAATCCGCAGAAGATCTCGGTCTATGGCGCGGTGCTTTCGTTATATGTGACGCGCCTGATCAAGCTGGTCAATAAGAAAGGAAAACTTAAAAGCAGCCTGATCTTTGATGAGTTCCCGACCATTTATCTAAATAACATGGATAGTCTTATCGCTACTGCCAGGTCGAACAAGGTTTCAACGACACTCGGTGTTCAGGACTTCAGTCAGCTTAGAAAAGATTACGGAAAAGAGCAGGCGGATGTCATCATGAACATTACTGGGAATATCATTAGCGGGCAAGTAACAGGCGATACTGCGAAGCAATTATCGGAGCGTTTCGGTAAAATCATGCAGGACCGGACAAGCTTTTCTATTAATCGAATGGATACCTCGGTTAGCAAATCAAAGCAGCTGGATTCAGCTATTCCACCTTCGAAGATTTCTGCGCTTTCATCGGGTGAGTTTGTTGGTCTGGTCGCTGATAATCCAGAGCAGAAGATTGATTTAAAAGCGTTTCATTGTGAGATTTTAAATGATCACCAAGGGCTGAAAGAGGAGCAGGATAATTATCAGCCTATACCTGAAATTAGAAAAATTGATCAATCGATAGTACTTCGAAATTACATGCAGGTGAAACAGGACGTTCATGAAATGGTAGAATTTGAAATGGAGAAAATAATGGAAGATCCAGCGAATCAACACCTTATTGTAAAGAAATGACGACATATGTCTCAGGTAGCTAACAGAGAGAACGACACGGTAGAACTGGGATGAGAATTTCAAATAATAAGGAAATTACGCCGTGAAGGATATTTATCTATCTTACTAAGAAGAATAGAATTCATTAATCATGGAAAGACGGAAATTAAGAACATATTGGTTCAATCCGGATAGACCATTTCAAGGAATTGATTGAGAACAGAATAAGATAAGAAAGAAAAAGCGGTCGACTTAATCTTTTGTTAGTCTTATCGTTACGGGCTAAGCACATTTTTGATAGAATAGTTCAGTTAAACCATTGAATTATTTTCAATCTGTCGGCAACTTCTCAAATTTAGTAGTTCTATTTCAATGTCATAATGTTCTACAACATGAAAGGTTAGCCTGGGCAAATTTCAAAAATATCGTTTTATCTGGCATGATAGGACCTATTTATAGGGCAAAATAATATTAAAATTCATCTCAAATTTAACTCAAATGGCTTTTAAGCTAGTTATAAGAATTGCTGAAAAATGCCAGGTTCTACTGGACCAGTCAATTTGCTTATTATGACAATTGATTTGATAGGTGTTTTAACAAGACAAACCGCTTGGTTTAGGCGTAGTTCTTTTTGATAGAAAAGCGACCACCTCGGTAGTCACTTTTCATTTTTTTTAATTTTAACCGTTCAAGGCAGTGAGAAATGAGGATTTGCGACTATACTTATCTATCATCGCAATTTTAAAAAAATTATACCTAGGATTCGTTTCTCCTATGCAGAAGATATAATTTTTTTCTATTTTTTTTGTATCTCATTCCAAAAAAAAACAAATCTCCATTTGCGTATGAATGAGGATAATAGAGTCTCGCGAGTTGAATCAACTTAAACTCTGTTGTACTTCATTAAAGTTCCTTTGAACGGGCAAGTATTCGTGCTAGCAAAATGCATCTGGATCTTCAGAAGCGCAGCTATTAATTCATTTCAATGCAGCCACATTTCAATTTGCATTAAATGGAGAGGTTAGTGATTTCAAGTATTCCTTACTTCAGTAAATTATCATGTACCGAAGTTGCGCTACGCAAACCTGAAAACTGGAGATGGCAAAACCTGAAACGAAGTATGCTAGAAAATACTAGAAGTTATTGGGTGCAGCACATTTTTTCCAGTACTCCATAATTACCCTAAGGGAATCAACCAAATCTCCGAAAGAATTTTGCTTTACGAAGAATCCTTGAGCAGAACTACTGTAAGCATCTATCACCACTCTTTGATTTAAAGCAGTTGAGAAAAATAGATAGGGAATACACTTCAAAGCTAGCTCAGCATCATTAAACACTTTTTCCCTTAACTCAAACCCATTTAAAACAGGCATATTAATGTCCGACAGAATTAGGAAAGGTAAATCGTCTGTGGCACGTAAATAATTCAAGGCGCTAATACCATCAGTGAAATATTTTCTTTTATTACCGTAGCCTAATGATTCGAATGCTTGCTCCATTATGTATTGGTCATCCTCATCATCCTCAATCACAATAATATTTCCGTTCTTATTCATTGGCAAATTAACAAGTTATTTAATGTAAGTTGATAAATTAACAAGATTCCACACACAAATTTCTCAAGTTTGCATAGAGAGCATCTTAGGCGTTGAGGGCTCAGCAATTTTTTTAAGGAAACAGGTTAATTGATCGTTTTCCAGTATTTAATACCTGATTGCTAGTAAAAGTAATTCATAAGTTTATAAAATCCACTCTGTAAGATGTCTAAAGGGTAAATATTATGACGGTCTAGTATTGAATCTGATAGGCAAAAAGGAAGCTGGATTGTCGCGTAAAAACGGAAACTAATATCTTACGATGTTGAAGAAATGATTTAATGTCTTCCTGGTTCTTTAACTTTTGGTAAGTTCGTTCAATTTTTCTGATCAAGAAATCAATTAGATTATGGAGCCTAAACTCTTTGTAGGTGTCGATTTGTTTAAGGTGACAATTGATCTTGCCATTTTACATGAAATTAACCGGTTGTATCATTTAAAATAAATAATACAAAAGAAGCGATAAAAGATTTACTGAGAGAAATAAAAGTGGAATACGGCTTTAAAGGGAGCGAAATACTTTTTTGTGCCTTCGGACATGACATTGAAAATTTAGGGTTAATAATTATTAGACTTAAAAAATCAACGTGTTGGTTAAGTCATATTCTTGGGCTTTAATCCTTTGCCAAGTGATATCAATTAGAAAAGAACGGTAAGCACCCGGAACCCCTGCGGGCAATTGACGAAACCAGCTCATGATTGTGTACACGTAATTTCCTTTTCCGTATTTAGCAATCAAGATCCCGCCGTCCAGTTTCTCACAGCCCGGGTCGTTGCAGGAAATAACAGTTTCATATTTATATGACCAGTTTTCAGGCTGGTACAAGCTGCGCTCTTGAACCCCGCCTTCGAAATCCTTCTGTGTTATTTTATTTGGATAGTTTAAAACTTTGCAGTCTTTGTTAAGAATACGAACTTCGGACCCTTCCACAGTGACACGTTTGCTGGAAAACGTAAAAGGGTAGGCCCCAAAATACTTCATCAGTAATCCTTGATCGGAATTGTACTGGACGATTAGATTACCACCGTTTTCAACATATTTTAATAAAACTGGATTTATAACTTTCAGCAGCTCAACCAAATTGTATGCCCTCACGCCAACGATTACTGCATCATATTTTTGAATTTTCTCAATTGCAATATCTTCTTCTTGCAATAGTTTAACTTCATACCCGATCTGCTGCAAACTGGCTAGTTCGCTGCTCAGTTACTGAAATGAACAGGGAAGAGTCAGCCCGATCGGGGTTTTCAGTCGTTAGATACTCGAACTGGAAAGGCAGACGGATAGCAATTAAATCCTAGGCAAGAAGACGGTGAGCAGATTCCAATTCGAGGGTTCAGGCTGTCGCTGAACGAAATCCAGATGCAAAATATAGAAATACTGTGGCTCCTAGATTTAATATTGCTGAAAAAGATCTACCAAGATGGACTGAACCTTTTTATCTTTAAAATAGATATGTGCCTGTTCTGTAATGGCTTGCGACTGCGTGTCGTAGATAAATGCCCAGGGCAATTCCGACTTTTTGGGATCGCACAAGGCGTAATCATATTTAGCACCCAATACAATGCGCTGGAATTTGTGTTTGTAATCGTCCGAGTTGCTAAGTACAATCAATTTTTTTATACAGGACTTCCAACGGATCGTTAGTTGCTATTGCCTTTTGTAAATCGGCTGTTTGTGGCCACTGGCTTAACTGTGTTCCGTTGTTAAGACGAATGCTTTTGACCTTGCCAGAAGCAAGTTCAAATTGCACACCATTTGGGGTATCAGAGGTCATGAATGCGCGGATCATCTCTGAAGCGATCTGGATTGTTGGTAGGAATACCAGCAAAAGCTGAAAAAAGACAGGCCTGCATCTGCTAGGCATCGATTTGAGCATATATGACGTTGGTAGAACTCGTTAGCCAGCCCCAAACGGCTAGTTCGAGAAAGCTATCCAGCAATGTCAGTGGCGTGTGCATTGGCGTTTGCCCGTTCCAGCCCTCAAAATAATAAGCGCCATGTTTATGTTCAGTGGACCTTTGTTTTGGATTGACGGCAGGAAGTTTTCTGTGAATTGTGGCAGCGGCTACGGTTACCAGAGCTGGAGAATTCGGTGCCACTTATCAGCCTAATTCAGAAATTGAGGACAGTCTTTTTCGGGTGAAATTTTCCAGTGAAAGTAAATGATTGATAATTTTTGAGCGTAAGGTGAGTAATGGACTTGTGATGGTCGATCTGCTACGACATCATATGGTCAACGCGTCCGAATTCGCCTATCAGGTGCTTCATTGCAGAGGCGGGAATATTTAAGGATGAATTCGGAACTTCGAAAGGGGGGTGTCATTGTTGTCCGGAGAATTGAACGTATGGGCAGGACAACTTATGAGATGATCAAACTTATGGCGAAAAGGAAGGAGGTCTGCGTGGACTTCAGAAGTATTTCCGAAGGCATTAATACTTCTACCAAAATGGGCAGGCTCTGGTATATACTCAGTTCTGTTTTGCAGAAAATAAAAGAGATATTTTGATGGAACGAACATTGGTGGGATTTGAAGCGCCACGAGGCAGGCCAAAAGGGTTGATCAAGTAGATTTTATGGCAAGCTTAACATTTACAGGTGTTGTTGATATAGGGAAGTTCAACAATAATATCTCGCTCGCTCAATAATCACTTGATATATCTTTATTTGTATATAACAAATTATAATTCAAAAAGGTATGGTAGTTCATTAAAACTAGTACTTTTCCAGGTTAACTTCCCAGGTTTAGATTGTTCCGACCATAGGGAAAATCGAATGCTTTAAGTAATTTTTCTATTTCAAAATTGTATCAATTCCTGCATGGCTCAGGCGCCTCAAGCAGGCATCGACATCTGGTCGTGTATCCATAACAAGAAAATATGCAGAGTGACAAAGATTCGAAAACATGAATTGTTGTTCGCTCGCTCATTAAACTTCCCAAAATCAATAAATCATTAAAAACTTGCCATTTCAATAACCATTTGGTAAGTAACTTTTCCGATCTAGGTAACCTTTTATGTACCCCCAACTACTCCGCAAAATTTCCATAGCTTTGGAAAAATCGTTACATATAAATAAGGAACTGAGAAAAGTTTCCGACCTTGGAAGAGCCTGAAGTTGAAAACCTTTGGCAGTAAGCAAGTACTGAGTTAGCAGACAGGTTGCCGTCAAAATTGCTGGTTAATCCGTAAGACTGCACGAACAGAAAAAATAGCGACCTGTGCTATTTGATGATCTATTGTAGTTAGTTTGCCCAGCGCGATTGTTTTTTTCTTGCCTGGTAAGAGGTCTAAATCATAAAAGCATTACTTTAAATTTATTAACGCCAATAAATTGATAAATTGTAGCCTATAACGTTACCCATTATTTAAAGCCCGACATCATTCGGTACCGACGAATTTATGCTTTTTCTGATTTCTGCTGCATTGGTGTTGCTTATTCTTCTTTTGAGTATTATGCTTGCCAAGAAGAATAAACTTTTTGCAGATTGGTTTCTGATCCTGTACCTCTCATTTACAATATTAAGCCAGGTTTATCTTTGCATAGAACACTCTGGGCTGTTGCATGCAAGCTACTGGATGCTGCTTGGAAAAGGTGTGTACCTTTTACATGCACCTATTTTTTACCTCTATATCGTCTCGTTAACCGGGCTTAAAAAATTACAACTTAAAGATTATTTTATTTAGTTTTCCCCTTTTGTCGCATATATAGTTCATTTTTTTTACTACTATCTGTGGGTCTTTGACAAAGTGAGGCTTTCAATTAATAATGGTTTGCTGTACCTGGATGGTGAGCTATCCAGATCGTGGCTGGTCTTTGTGGTTCTATTTCTTGTTATTGAACCGGTCTGCCTGGTTCTTTTTTACCGCCTATTAAGGAGTTATAAGAAACGAATCTTCGACACGCTTTCCAACACAGACCGAATTAACCTCAGCTGGCTGTATGTGCTTTTTTTTCTTTGGTTGCTGATCTCACTTATTTTAGTACCTATCGGGACGCTTACCATAAGCCGAGGCTCGCTTTCAACCGGTATACTTGAATTACTGATAGAATCTGCTTCAATACTATTCTTCTTCTTGGTTGGGTTCTATGGAGTTCAACAAACGACTATTTTCAGCAACCTTGAATTACAAGAGATACCAATTCAGACTGCTACCCGAAATTATGAACGATCCGGTCTAAATCCACAACGGGCTAAAGAACTTCATGCTTTACTTTTAAAATTGATAACTGAGGAAAAACCATATCTTGATGGTGATTTAACAGCTGGCATACTTTCACAGATGCTAGGTATTTCCGTAAACCATCTCTCTCAGGTTCTCAACCAGCAGCAGAATCAAAATTTTTTCGATTTTATCAACAGTTACAGGGTTGAGGAAGTGATCCGGAGAATGAAGGATCCCCGCAATCGGCATCTGACGCTTCTCGCGCTTGCCTTAGACTCTGGTTTTAATTCAAAAACGTCCTTCAATACTATATTTAAGAAAGTCACCAAGCAGACGCCGTCTGAATTCTACAAATCGCTTCCAAAATAAAAATATTACTGTTTCAATGTTTCAAAGAGGCCCAACCGCCACGATGGAACGCTTGCCGGAATGTTTTAGAATAAGTTTGCATCTGTTATAATTCAGAAAATATGATGAAGAAAATAGTTGTCATTCTACTTATTGGACTGGTATCCGGCTGTGGCTATGAAAGCCCGAAAAATTCAAATAAGGTTGAAAGTAAGCTTTACCTTGGGAAAGCAGAATATCAGCCGTTGGTCGTCGGACTGGGGGGATCCGAGGGTGGCAACGCCTGGACAGGCGAGCGTTGGAAGAAAACACGTGACCGGTTTGTAAATCAGGGGTATGCCTTCCTTGCAATCGGCTACTTTGGAACAAAAGGAACACCGGAAGCACTCTACCGTATCTCGATTGATGCAGTTTACAAAGCCATAATGGAAGCGGCTGGTAACTCGCAGGTGGATGGTAAAAGAATTGCTGTAATCGGTGGATCAAAAGGGGCAGAATTGGCCTTGTTATTAGCTAGTCAATATAGTGATATCAAGTGCGTGATCGGACTTGTTCCAGCGCATTGTGCTTTTCCGGCGTTAACCTTCGGCGCATCTACTTCTTCATGGACTTATCATGGACAAGAGGTCCCTTATGTACCCATGCCGTGGGCTGCAGTGCCTTCGGCAATGAGACATGATTTTCGGTCCGCCTTTGAAATCATGCTGGAAGACAAAGAGGCTGTCGAAAAGGCCGTCATAAAAATCGAAGACATCAATGGCCCCATATTGCTTGTTTCTGCAAAAAAGGACGAATGGTGGCCCTCAACAGAAATGAGCAATTTTATGATGATACGGCTAAAAGAGAAGAAATTTATTTATCCGTACCAGCACATCGCCGTTGAAGGAGGGCATACCGATGTGCTTGATCATTTTGATGCTGTGTTCGCTTTTCTAAACAGTTATTTTCCTGCAAAGTAATTGAAGGGAAGACCGTCCCACATTTGTGCCCGAACGATGAAATCATCAATTTTAACAAACCAGTTCGGGCAGTTGGTGCCATGAATCCGCTAGCGTCAAAAGCCTTACAACCAACCTTAGGGCTCAACGATAGTACTTTCGTACTGGGTGGCGTCATTGTAGCCTTCGTCGGTGACTTCCGTTGATTTGCTGTTCATTATCGGACTACGTGCCATGAGGTATAACTTGGCCATTACAAGATGAGAGCGCTGCAATAGAGTCTTTCAGCCCAAAAGACATTTTTGTCTGTTAGATAGCCATTTCGAAGTATTTTAAGTCGTTAATACTCAAACCGCAAACTATGCTTTCTAATGGCAAAGCATGCTTTTAACCCACAATTAGTTCACATGTTTAGGGGTTTTAAACGTTTTGTTGGCACCATAGGTCGTAACTCCGTTCATGATCACGTATGCCCTGTAATTGTAGTCGGTTGCGTCTGAAAGGTTGGTGGCATTTACCTGAAAGCTTTTTGGAAATGAGGTAACGTTGCCATTGAATAACAGTTTACTATTACTGGTCGTCGGGTTAGCAGTTAATGACCAGCATATCCCATATTGTGAAATGGCGGCATCACCTGCTGCGGTAATGGATCCTGATAGGATCGCATTGTAGTCGCGGGGGTTGGCATCACCCGTCACGACCGTGGGCTGACGTTCCCCGGGAGTACGAAACGTCCGGTTTTCCCCGTAGCTGGTTACGCCGTTCATGGTTACGAATGCCCGGTAGAAATACGTTGTTGATGGCGCGAGGTTTTGCGCTTCTCCTGAATAAGATTTAGGAAACTCGTTAACAGCATCATTATAAATAAACTTGTTTTCCCCAACTGTTGGGTTTTGCTGGGTTGACCAGCAAATGCCGTATTGAGAGATCGGAGAGCTTCCTTTATTTGTGATTTGTGCAAATAATGCCGCCACCCGGGTTCCGACCTTGGCATCACCAGTCTGTACTTTCGGCTGAACTTCATCGGAGGTTACAAAACTTAAATCGGCTCCGTAGCCAGTAACACCATTGGAGATGACATAGGCCCTGTAATGATAGGTCGTGTTAGGTGACAGCCCCCGCGCTTCCGTTGAAAAAAAAGCCGGCACGTTCTCTACATCACTTTTAACCGAATATTTTGACGAAGACTCAGTTGTGGGATTATCGCTGCCACTCCATACGATCCCATACTCAGATATAGGATAACTTCCTTTTGCTGTAATACTTCCTCTGATCTGGGCTGAATTGTAAGTAACCGCATCGAAACCGTCCGTTCTTATACCAGGCTGCTGCACATTTGAAGTTTTGAATTTTGCAACTTCACTAAATATCGGTCCAGATTTCAGCATTACAAAAGCATGCAGGTAATATTCTGTTGCAGTTTGCAGATTGCTAAGCGAACCGGTAATTGCAATCGGTGTCGGTGTAGCCATGTCAATTGCACCTCTTTTGATACTGTTGTCATCTATGACGGGTGCGCCGTCTGATAATGATACTGTGAAGCCATGATCAAGGATTTCCTGGTTTCCTGATTTTGTGATGGCAGAGGAGAAACTGGCTGTGGTGACCCCAACTGAGGTGATACTGACATCCGAAAGGGTAGGCGGAGCGGGAGCCAGCGTTTCCTCACAAGCCAAAAGAAAACCCACGGAAAAAATTACTGATAGATATGTACGAATAAAGGGTTTCATATTGAGATGTCTCTTTAAATTTGTTGATACAAAAGGTAATTGTCCAAAAAAAATAGGAGTGTCCGTGTTAATCTATTCTAGCGCTTTTCTCCATTCCAAGCGGACTTTTAATTCCTTTCCTGCTAACCTGCATGGTATAAAAGTACTGCTGACCTGCTTTTGCGGCAGCATTGACAAACACCTCTTTTCCCGGCACTATTTCGGCCAATAGGGTGGGTTCCTTTTGGGTAGTAGTGCGGGTGAAAAGCAAATATTTGTCGACGCCAGGCACCAAGACATCGCTCCAGGTAATCTCAATTCCCTTGCTGGTTGGCCGGACATAAATTTCCGGTGCCCGTAAAGTGAACCGGGGAGTTTCCATTTTCTTTGCACCCAGGGCATTTCCTTCCACGCCCAGCTGATCGGTTGCAGTCACCGCGTAGGCATAACTGATTCCCGGCGTAGCTGTTTTATCAGCAAGCACTACTTCCTGTAATAATTCCTGATTGATCTTTCTAAATCCGTCTGCCAACAATGCCTGAGCCGAAAGCTCGGTTTCCCTTGGTTTGCTGCCGGCGCCTAATGTTTTCCGGTAAACCGTATATCCGCGGATGTATGCATCATAGGCCACCATGTCTTTCCAGCGCAGGGTAATTTTGCCTGGTTCGGCGTAGCCCTCAATGTCATAAGGGGTTTTGGGTAAAATGGCGGTTGCCGGACTGCCAAATACAACTTTGGAAAGCTCACTGGTGCGGTTTTCGTAATTCAGCGTTTTGATGGCATATTTATAAACCAGCCGGCTGTTAAAAACCGACGTATCGAGGAAAACTGAATCCTGCAAAAGATTGGAAACCTGTTCAAACTGCTCGTTTCCCTGCAAAGTCCGAAAAACCTGGTAGCCGCTCACTTCCGGTGATGGTACCGGTTTCCACGAAATGATCGCATTGCCTGTTTTGTTGTAAACAATTTTTACACCTTCCGGCGCTTCAATTGCTCTTTTTTTGACAAACATGCGGTGCGAAACATATGCCGAAGGTTCAGACAGACTTCCACGAATGCTAAGGATTTTAAAACGGTAATGGTATAGGGTATTGGACAAAACCCTTGCATCTGTATACGATGTGGCCGATGCCGGAATGGTATCAAGCAGGGCAAAACCTTCGGAAGGACGTTTGCTGCGCTCAATGACAATACCGCCCAGAAAGGAGATATCGCCTACTGTTTTCCAGGATATAAAAATACCATTGGAGGTATCTTTGGCAGAAGCAATGGGTATTTGTGCAAGGTTTCTGAAATTTCTTGAAATCAGAGAAACGGTGTCAGACAACGGACCGGGCAGATTTAAAAGTGTTTGCGGTTCCATATAAAGCCCGTAAGAAAGACCGGGCTTTACCTGCTGCTGCCAGGTGAAGGTAATATTCTGGTTCTTCTCATCACGGTTGGCAAAAGCGTAGCCAGTCTTTTTGAATGGTGCATTGGCTTTCTCACGTACCCAGATTTGCCCCAACATGGCATCGGGCGATGCCGCCTGGCTAAGCTTCCAGGTAACAATCATGGAAGAATCGTTTTCTACCACCGTTTGCAGTTCGGGTTTGGCAATGACGGGAGGCGTGCCTAATGTCAGACTTCCCTCTACGGTGCTGTTGCTTTTTGCGTCCAACCCGATGAATTCAGCTTTGTACCGGACATTTTTAACGCCCAGCTTTTTAACTTCTTCATCTTTATAAACTGCCCCCATCGCCACAGAAAAATCAGGGTTTAAAATGATCATCCCATAATCGGCCAGCATAGGATTTTTTTTAAGATATTCCCAGGCTTCCTGTTCAGATTTTAATTTTTTTAGTGTTTGAATATCCTTCAAAATACCTTCTCCGGCTACGCGTTTGAAGTCTTCCGGTGTAAGTGCCGGCTGAACCCGCCCAACTGGTTTGAAAGATTCATTACCGACAGCGCGCAGGATGTTGACAGCCGTAATGGATTGCATCGGCGTTTGAGCGGATAATCTTTGGTTGGACAGGTACACATATACAGCGTCTTTTCCTTCTTTGATACCGAGTTGACCAAAGCCAGGCAGGGCAGATGCTGTAAAACAGATCAGTAAGAGAATGTTTGTCAGTTTCATGTTATTTAGAAAGTCTTAGTGATATACCCAAACCATTTGATGAACTATAAGAAACGTCGGCTGCCGCGCTCGCACAAACTTTGAATCCGCAGGGAATCGGGCATATTTCACATCCCAGCACGCAGGCATTGAAACAACCACCCCAGGTAATAAAATTACATCCGCCGTCGCATCCGATATGTCCTCTCACACTTCCTGAAAGATAGCCTCGAATTCCCCAGTTGCTGCTGCTGTAATAACCTTCAACGCCTCCTGCAAACCTGACATCCGCATGTGCAATTGTACCCACACCGGTGATGGAAAGACTTGCTCCGGCATTCCATTCGGAGGCGAGTTTCAGCCCGAAGCTGCCGGATTTGAAATTGGCATATACCTCGCACATCCCGCTGTTTTTATACCATACCGAAGCAGTCGCCAATCCTGCAAAATCAATTGAGGGAGTTCCGATGTCAATCGAGGAATGGGTTCCGAAATAACCTCCGTATAATCGTCCGTTGGTTAGTACATAATCCGGAATGCCGCTTAATGAAGTGTGTGTGCTTTTCGGTACATTCCATCCGGCGGCTATGGTTACACCGGTGTCAAATATTCCTAAAATTCGTGTTCTGGAATATCCGGCAACAAACCAATAGTTACTTCCTGTACCGGTGTAAAGTTCCAGATGAACGCCGGATTTATTTTCGACGTCGATTCCTTTCATCAAACTAAATCCTGCACCAAACTCTCCGTCGATGAAAAACTGCTTGCGGTTGAAATCCAGTTTCATGGTGGCTGATCCCAGCGTCCAGGCATCGAGCACCTTCACGCCTGCATTGCCCTCGAATATCGGACCGCCTGGGGCGGAGGTAATTTTGATAGCAATCGGGTCCAGTGCGACTACGCCATAGGGGTCCGGTGCAACCGTAATCCGTCCACCTGCATTGATGCTATAAATATTCTCTGCGAAATCGAAATCAAAACCACCGGTTAAGCCGTCTAATTTTACCAAACCGATTGGAATCACCACTTTGGTCGCAAACTGTGCACCTACGCGGGGACCAGCATTCTTTTTTATATACCAAAATTCAAGTCCTACGCCAGGTATACCGGCGAGTTTCATTGCTCCCAGACCTCTGAATTCATTTTCATTGAATTTGAGCTTGGCTTCCAATGCGATTGCTGAGGCCAGATTGAAATTAACTCCCAGTTCATCAATTCGTGGTGCCTGACCCTTTCTGAAATAAAGCGTTCCATCCGCGCCAATGCCAAACATGGGGATATTCAGCCTGAATTTTCCTCCGACAGTGATTTGGGAAACATTGGATGCAAAGCCGAATTTGGTAATGCCCAGTTTGGCCATGCCTGCAAAATCCACTTCAACATCCGTTTCTGCAACAACTGAAAATTCGCCATTGGTCGCTATACTGAAATGATCGAGCGCGATACGCTGGTTGATCCATTTCGGCAGATCTATTGTTCCCGCGCCGATAAACCGATAATTTGTACTTCCGGCAATCTTCTGAATTGTAAAATCTTTTCCAGGGTTTGTTTTGAATTTTACCTGGCCGAAGATGTCCAAACCCGCCGAAGGAAGCAGAAACGTTCCGCCGGTGAGCTGCTCGCCATTGATCCCCAACTCCTTTACGGTGATTTTAGCCACGTCAGAAGATGGCACAGGAACTTCCAGTTCTCCATTCAGTTTCAGTCCGTATTGGTTGATGCTAACACCGCTCAGTTTCAGCTTCCAGGCAACAAGTGTCAGCGTTGGCTTCGGATCCAGACTAATGCTAACATCCTTGATCTCGCCGCGTTTATTGATTACAAACCGGTCGAGTTTCAATTCCTGGTTACTTAAAACGGGCACGTTTTCAATTTTAACCTTACCTTTCAGATTCAAACCATCTTTGTTAATTGTGCAGCCAGGCAGATCGGGGAGTACCTTGATCCCGTACAAACTCCATCCTTCCGCCGGGCCGGAAAGTCCGAGCGTTGTGAACGATGCGGTACCTGCGCTGTTGATGGGTGCAATGACGTTGTCTGTATTACCAATTTTGATTTTTACCGGCACATCCGGCAAAGTGATTCCTGAAAGAGAAGAGAAGGTTGCGCTCCAATCAATGTCCGCTTCGCCGGCGATCTCTCCCTGTGTGCGGCTGCCGGGTGAAGCGGGGCGTACGCGCAGTCCGGTTGTATTTTTTAGTTTAATAATCAGATAATCAAAGACTTTCAGTTTGATTTCTGATACATCAGTGATCAGCTCACCGCCTTTTGGGTAAATGCTGTTACCCTCTTTGATGATTATTTTATCTGTAAAACGAAGCGAAAGTGGAGTGTTGCCCGCTTTTTTGAAAATCGGGTTGTCGGGCAGGTCTTTTAATTCTCCTGAAATGACGAACTCATTGGCCGCTTCACCTGGTTTTGAGCGGTGCAATACGAGTTTAAAACCAAGCAGACTGGCTGCGCTGAATCCCGGATCTGTCAGTGTGAAATCAATCGGGTAGGTTTCATTTGCACTGAATTGCTGTGTTTTTTCTCCGGCGAGCATACCTTCTTTGCTGGCGATCAGGGTATATTCTCCGGCTGGTATTCCGGAAAGCGAATACTTGCCCTGCTGGTCGGTTTTGGCATTAATATGTTCGAATCCTTCTACGGCAACAACTGCATCGGCTACCGGCGCTCCGCCCTGTCTCACAATCCCGCTGGCTTTGGAACCTGCTTTCAAACTCACTTCCACTGAAAGTGTATCTTTTGAAGCATCTAAAATGACCTCGGCTTTTCTTGTCGCATAAAAGGAACCATCCGGTCCGCTTACAACAATGGCCGCATTGCCGCCCGGCACATCCTCGACGATGGCTATACCGGCCGCATTGGTCACCGCTATGCTGACTCCGCCTTCCGCTGACGCCTTCGCATTGGCAATGGGCTTTCCGGTAGCGGCATCTTTAACCAATGCTTTCACAAAAAACTTGCTCATGACGATCACATGTCCGGATGAAACAGACTGAGAAGCCATTCCGTCCGAAAATACATCAAAGTAATTTTGAGCAGCAGTTGTAAGAACGGCTGAGGCGCTGGTGGAAGTAATATTTCTTGGCTGATTTTGAATACCCGGTTTCGCAGGCGGCGGCGTCGCTTGTGGTTTTGGTGTAATTTTTTTACCGTTATAATTGCCAGTGTCGTTAAAATTCACCTGCGCTGTGCCTACCGACTGTGTCCATTTATTCACATTTGCGGTGATGGATGTTGCCGTGCTTGCCGATACTGCTGATCCTTTTTGCTTGGATTCTGCTTTCAGCTCAACCTGGTATTCGATATCACGAAAGCCGGGCTTACGAGCGATAAGCGTATGTTTGCCTTCAGTCTGACTGGCTGTGAAACTACCATCTTCTTCACTGTAAAACGCCTTGCCACCGCCTTTCCAGTTGAGTGAGGCATCCGCAAGCGGTTCTCCGTTTACATCCACTACTTTACCCACAACCGTGATCAGCTCGGCATTGATAAATAACGGATCTATGTTCTCACGCAATCCGCGCTGGGACAGATACAGATCTTTGTCATGAATTGTTTTTTTGCCTTTGAAATCAACCATTACTTCGGCGGCTTCTGAGCTCACAGGAATATTTTCGACCTTGAATTTTCCAAGACTATCTGTGACGGCTGACCGGTCGTTCAGGCTGAAAGTGATTCCGATCATGCCGTTAGACAATCGGGTCGACTCACCCGAAATACTTCCTTTTTTGCGTACCGTTACCACCGCACCTGCTACGGGTAATTCTCCGTTTTTTGTAAGCACACGGCCTTCCACCACAGGCAATGAAATATTGGCCACAAAACTTTTTTCAAGCAAAACAACCTGGTCGGCCTCGGAAAGATTACTACCCAGATTGGACAGATCGATCAGATTCAGGTTGTGAACGGTTTTTTTAATCCCTTCTCCTTCAATCACAACGGAGTAGGAGTCTGCGAATCCCCGGCTGTAAAATAATCTTGGCCAGAAAGAACCGCTTTTTCCCATGGCTACCACTTCCGCAGGATTTCCTGTGATGCTGTCCTTCATTACTTCGTGTAGAAGGTTCTGATTTGTGGTAGCGCTGCTGTAAAACCCGTTGGTTCTTTCAAGTCGCACCGTTGCCAGATCCAGTTCAGATCCTTCTTCGTTGACGACTTTCACTCTGATCCGGAAGGTCTTGGCAAGTCCTAGCAGCTCTCCGAAATCGTAAGTGCCATTTTGACCCGCTACGAGAGGAATGTCGTAATCTGCAAATTCAAAATACGGGTTATCGATTTTTAGATAGACATCATACCCATTCGGAATATCATCCATATAGTTGAGCTCAAACTCTCCGTCGCTGTTTGTATTGGTTTGTCCTAATAAAATCTCTTCTTTTGTTTCCTTTCCATCGACCCAGAAAATCATCGGAGCTGCCTGAGCGGGCTTTCCTGATACCGATTTTTTTCTCAGATAAACACTGACCTTTGTTTGCGATAACGGATAATGCTTTTCATCAGCAAGTGAAAGGATTTTCTCTTGCTGCCGCTGCCGTTTCGAAAGCAAATTTTGGGTATTGGCTGTGGCGCGATCCGAAAGAGGATTTGACAACACGCGCATGCGCGTATCTCCGCCTCCCAAAGCATATACGGCTCCTGAATTGTTGCCGGCAGCGCTGGCCGGCGTGTTATTTTTCTTGTCCGTTGCTTTAACAGTTGAGTTAGTGACTCTGCTCTGGACCGCGGATGTGAGTTCAAAGGCGCGGAAGTTTACATTGCCTATGCCTGCCCCGGAGGAATTTGGGAAATCGGGGTCCTTCACCGCAGCCGGTGGTGGCGCGGGAACAAAGCCTGATTCGGATTTTCTAAAAGCCCAGGTCAATTTTCCTTTGAACTTATTCAGCACAAGATCGCGAATCTGTGTATCTCTGGTAAACTTTACAGTGGATAAGGAAACTGCTTTGCCTTTCTTTAGTTTTTCCTGTTTGTGCACCGGTACTACTGCAATTTGTTCGGGTAAAAAAGCCTTGTACAAAAATGCCCTGACCTCGCTTCTGCCGTTGTTTCGGAATGCCGTTTTACTGTTTGGATCAACCGCAGCGACGGCCCAGGCGTAACGCCTGCCAGGAACAAGCGCATGATCCGACGGCCCATAAATGTAAGTGCTGCCTGCAATTTCCTGATCAAAAATAGGTGAGCCGGAAGCTTCATAGATTACGTTGGGGTCCATACGTCTGCCATCTCCCTCAAACATTTCCACAATTCGCAGCCTGTAACGCGTTCCCGGATCAGAGCCGGCGGGCTGGGCCCAGGAGAAAATGATGTTTTGCGGCTGAAACGCTTTTACTTCTGCATCCTGAAAAGGCTGGATAAGTATCGGCGGCTCAGTGTTTCGCATGAAAACCGTAGCGCAACCTGCCGGATTAGCCATCGATACCGGTACCTGGGTCCTTCCGGGCGTATGATCGTAAGCGCGTACGCAAATGGAATAAATGCCTTCGGGAACCCTGTCAGAGTTTTTGATCTGCCGCTGATCTGTGCCAATGTAAACCAGCCGGTTTGGATCATAAATCTCCATAATCTCAGAAGGGAAAAGCTGTCTGGTTTCAAACGGATTAAGTACAATCGGTGTGGGAGGTACGTAATCCGGACTGGTGAAAATCCGAACGCCGTTATCTTCGCCGCGTACTTCTGCACGGATGTAAATGCGTTGTTCAAGGGATCCCAGGTTTTGCACGGTGAGAATCATTTTCCCCGGTCCGGACGGTGAAGGCCGGTAGTCGGTCAAACTGGTTGAGTAGGGTGGGAGAATGTTCAAAGTCAGCCTCACCGAAGTGTTCTGGGCACCGGCAGACAGACTACCACAAACAAAAAAGAAAAATAGTATTAACCTTGCCATAATATCAGAAATTATAAGTGTAGCCTAATTCACCTGTCAACTCCGAATAATGCACAGGCTCATTGTCGGAATATGTCAAGCTGTTGTTCAGCGCATTTACCCGCAGGGCAAGCCGGTGCGTTTGAGCTAATCTATACGATACTTTCGCGCCCACATTCCATATTTTGCCCTCGCCTTGCAGCGGCTTGGTGATAATGAAGCTGTTACTGCTGCTGAAAGTGAGTTTGTTTTTTAAAAATGCTTTGGAAAAACCCAGACTAGCACTGTAATTTTTTACCTGGTTTGCAGCGAACTTATTGGAGGTATAATTCAAACCGGAGCTGATGGTGGCGCCCAGACTGTTTAGCGTAAGGCTATGATTGAGAAAAATGATCTGTGAGAGGATGTTGGCTTCCTGCAAAGTGTCCTTACTGAGATCTTTCAGGCTGCTCAAATTGTATGATAAGATTACAACCTGTGTCGTTGCTTTCCCTGGAACAATAAGTCTGGGCGTTACAGAAACGTTGCTGTTTGTTTGCGCCAGAAGGTACCGGTTGTTTACGATTGCCACGGTGGGTTCTGCATTGGTCGTGAAGTTGGCATAGTTGGCGTCCAGTCCGAGCCTGTCGGTGACGTCCCAGGAAAGGTTGGCCAGCCCGATCATACGACTGGTCGTCGCATTTTTTTGTTTTTTTACATTGTCTTTTTGAATTCCGAAGCTTCCGACAAAGCGTAGTTTTCCGTTTAGTGCATTAAATGAAGGGTTGATAGTCAGGTTGCTTAAATCATCCTGAAAGAAGTAAGCGCCCATCGACTGAAAGTTTGGATCAACATATTTATAGATTAATTTCAGTGAAAAATGTTTGCTCGTATAACCGGCTCCGGCATTGTAGGCTGTGTAATATTCGGTTGTAGAATTGACCTTTAAAATTTTCGAAATTCTTCTCAAAAACTTCTGTGAAGAATCAATTTCTACTTCCAGATCCGAGCCACTGTCGCGTGTGTACAGACTCAGCCCACCGTCACCAAATACCTGAAGGTTTTTTAGAAAACTGATTTTAAAACCAGTGCCCAAAACCGAGTTGGCCGCAGGTCTCAGGCGTGCAGAGTCGGGAGTAATGCCAAAGTCTTTTTCACGGTCCTTTGCCTGTAAAAAACTAAGATCGAAATAGTTGCGCTCTGTTCCGTAACCCGCTTTAAGAGCAGTTCCAAAACGTGAAAAGCTTTGGGGGCGAAGCACTCCGGTGGTTGTATCGACTGTTGTAGCACGGTTGAGCCTTCCGCTCATCAGACCGAAGCGTAATTTTCCAGGGTTCAGTTCAACGCCCGCACCCAGCATGGTATGCCCGGCGAGCGTATATGGAGAAAAGCTGACGTTCCGGTACCCGCCATGCACCGTAACCCATTTGTAAGTAGGGCTTAACCCGAACTGATTGAAAGGCTGGCTGAAAGACCGCTCCTGTTCGGTAAACATAAACGCGATTGGAATGCTGATTCCGTAGACAGAAACCGTTGGGCTTCCTGAAATGATCCATGAAAACGGGCTTCTTCTGGCGGCGATGCCCTTTGATTGGTAGCCAATTGCCCGCACATCAAGCGCACCGTTGATCGCAAAGGCTTTCTGGTTTGCAACCGTGGAGAGATCCTGGGCTGCGGCCGGAATCACCAAAATTGATAACCCAAAGAAAAGTAAACGTAAATGAAGTTTCATACTGACTCGTTTTTCCTGGTTGAATGATATTTTTTTGTTAACTATCCGGGTAAAACTATTAATTGCGATTACCGCTAAACCTTACAAATGATTCGTTTTAGCGTCGTAGGGAGGATCATTGAATCAAACTTATACTTCTTTAAGATGGGATTTTGGAGCAATGATTGAAGCAGGTATTTTAATTAGTGAATTGTGTGTTGATGTGAGGGAAGGGGGAAAGAGCATTGGAAAAGTGAACATTTAGTTAGGTACGGACAATGCAGCAGTTCTTGACCGGTTTGAAAAAGTAGCCTTTTGAGAATTAGTGTACCTATGTATGAATATCGAGTACAACCATTCATAGGAGAGCAATTGCCATAATGTTTATTATTAACATTAATCAGAATGTTAGCTAGAAAATATTGGTTGGTGTGATAATTGAATCTTGCCACTACATGGCTATCTTAGGAATTAAGTATCTTTTTTATAACGCCACATGTTTCTATGGAATTGGAAGGGATACCATTATGCGTTTTAATGCAAAACATATTATTGGTTTATTTTCGCAACAAGATCTTTCTTATGTTACAGTTGCAGAGACCAATTTTTCACTTTCCATTGAGCTGAACTTGAAGGCACTGTATTGGTTGAGCTAAGGGAAGTCCAACTATGGACATAAATTAACAAAACTATTTGACGATCTTAAACCCCAAATTAAATCAGAGATCCGTCAAATGTTTTAGATCAATGGGAAAATAGGAAAGAAGGGTTAGGAGATTTTATGGCAGAAACTATTAATAGTGATTGTTCAGGTTTAGAAGATAGAAAAAGATTTGTAACTCTTGATGAATTTACATGATATGGGATTCATCAACTGAAGATACATGCAAGAACAAAGTCAAGGCCAACTTGTTGCTGATTTTGATGGAATGCATTGCCTAATCCTGGTAGTAAAACAAATAATACTAGACAAAGCAGCTCAGGATAGCAGCGATTTAAACACGAGGACCAATATAAGATAATCGGCGAACAATTATTTGAACACTGCCGGACTTAGGCAAAAGAACCCTTTTATCAAGCATGTTATTTACACTAGCGTTCTCTTTCAATTTGTAATAATCAAGTGTGAATAGAAATTGTATTATTTTGCGTATCCAATCGGATTAACAATTACTCCACAAATCATAATTAATATAGAGAATGATCAAAAAGGCTTCCCAATAATCTTAGTTATCCTAGCTATTATTATAGGCAGCGCACTTTACAGAGAGTTCGACTTGAAAACTTTAAGGTTCGGGAAGGTAGGTTTGGGGATTGTGTATCTGATTTCATTTATAGGTGTGGTAAACGTTATAATTCGGAACAGGATAATAAATGGTATGCAATGATAGTTGTTTTTGGATGTATCTGGGATGTCTTTAACTTCAATACAACCACAACAACAAAGCCTCCTTTTTTTGTGGAGAAACCTCTATCTCAGATCCATCGGATAATTCTAAAGTGCCGCCATCACCTTTGCGGTATTTAACAACAAAATCGAGATTGACAATCACGGATCTATTGATTCTCATAAAGTTGACATCGTTTAAAGCGGGCTCAAATTCTTTTAAGGTTTTGGATACCACTATTTTTTTTGCGTCAGTAAGTAAAAAGACGCTGTAATTACTCATCGCTTCCACCCGGATAATATTGGCTTTATCTACAATGTATACTCCCTCGGCTGTCGGCAATGCAAGGCGATTACTTGGTTTTTTGTCCGGCTTAACAAGTTTATATTTTGCTTTTTCATTTACCCGCTTTTTTAAACGGGTGATCGCTGTTTGCAATTCCTCTTCGTCAATGGGTTTAAGCAAATAATCCACAGCACTTAATCGCAACGCCTCCAAAGTATAAGAATCATAGGCGGTGGTAAAAATGACCTCGAAGTCAAAGCTTCCAAGTTTTTCAAGAAATTGAAAGCCGTTCAAGACGGGCATTTCTACATCCAGAAAAATAACATCAATGTTAAGTGCTGCAACTGCATCTGCTGCCAGGGCTGGCTGGTTGAATACACCAACTACCTGCATCTCGCTTTCAAAGACGGCAAGCTTGTGGGCAAGCAACTTGGTTCCTCTGATTTCATCATCTAAAATTGCGGCTCTTAACATCATTGGCTGTTGTACTTCAATGTCATTAGTTGATTGTAAACATCTTTTTTTTAACCGATTGACCACAATACGATCAATTCAATTTGATTGGCGGTCCGACAATTGTAGGATCATTTTCCCAGGATTTGGGGAAGTTCCCGGATGCAATTGTTTTAAAATCTGCTTCCATTTGTTTGTTGCCGGGTTGAAAAATCGATATGAGCGTACCCGGGTTATTGACAACGGGATTTGCAAAAGTATGATGGGTACCCCTTGGTATAAAAGCCGCATCGCCGGTTTTGACTTTTATTATCTCTTCTCCGATCTGAATCAGGAATTCTCCTGATGCTACATATAAAATTTCGTCCTGGTGCTCGTGAAGATGTAGAGGTGGCCCACCTTTACCGATCAGTGATTTTGAAGTGGTAGTTCCAATCAGCAAACCGCCATCACTGTCTTCACAGGAAACGACACATCTTAAGCGGTCATGTTCTACTTTTTTCTGTTCTCCATGAAAGCGGCTTTCATCTGCGCGAATAATAAATCCTTTTTTTGCTCGGATTGCCGGCTTATCTTTTTTCAGGAAACGGAATCTGGCAAATGAAACGGCAGGAATTGCCATCAATGCGGACAGGATAAGATGTCGTCTTTTCATATCTTTTTGTTAGCTAATATAATGATAATTTGCGCATTAGGACATCATAAAATTCTGTTGTGTATCTAATCTTATTATTGCTTAATGGAGACAAGCACCTCGTCTTCGCTTTCCACAAGCATGACAGGGGAACTGATATTTTTCCAGCTAGGAACCACAGCACCGAAGAGCTGACCGTTGTTTGTCTTGAATCCGACATTTCCTAACATGTAGAAGGGATAAATGCCGTTGTCGAACCATTTTATTATGGACGCATTGCTTGTAATGTCCTTTCCAAATTTTATAGGAGACGAACCCGTCCGGAACTCATCGTTTTCGAAAGAAATTGCATCTGTTCGTTTTGCAATTGTTGCAAAGCTAAGTTCGTTAGCACCACCACTATAAGAATAACTGGATGATTTCAGTTTTAAGTTTCCGTTTGCGTCTCTTTCAAGCTCAAAGGTGTAAACAAACTTTCCGTCAGAGTCGAAATCAAAACTAAAAATTGAATTTTCTACATTAACTTCCTTGACTCTTAGTGCATATTGTAAATGTGAGGACGCAGTAACAGCATCTCCATCTTTTGTAAAGTAGAAAACTACTAACCTTTGGTTTGTGTTTGTACGTTCTGCTACGAGGTAATAGTCAGCGAGTTCGCTTGTGCTAATGACGGCGTTTTGCGGATCCGCTGACTTTTCTTTACAGCTGCCAAGTACCAATAACAATATAGGAAGCATTTTACAGATGTTGATTAGATTTTTCATGATTTTGCTTTTTTTGTTTGAGATTAAGATGCCCCAAACTTATAGTGGCTTTCAATCACATTTTAGGACAATGATTGAAACATGTCTTTTAGTTAGTAAACAGTAATTGAATGTGAGCGAAGTCAAAGGAGCATCCGGTAAATTTGTAGTTGGGATTTAGTTCGGAGTTTATTAAAAATACGGTAGATTGGCCAAATTGACTTTTGCTATAAGCTGGCTGCTTAAATGGTTTCAGCGCGAATTTTAGGCACCATCAAATCTCATTGAGCGAATGAGCGCTTTTAACCAGTGAAGAGTAATGATTGGCTAGTGAAGTCTTTATTAAACTTTGTTTATTATAGCTAACTTTAATGCGGGAGAAATCACGCAAATCGCTAGCCAAATAGATACAAGATGTTCAGTTTGAAATTTTTCTTGAGAATGGCCCTTTATGCCATGACAATACTGACTTTTATGGACTCGACGGATTGTTATGCGCAGAATGCCAAAACAGATTCGCTGTCAATACTTCTTAAAAGCCATCCTCAGCAAGACGACCGGCGCGCTGAGCTGCTGTTAAACCTGGCAAATGAGAGCATGAAGCTGACTCCTGAACAAGCGCTTAAATATCCGGATGAGGTTCTTTCTTTTCAGCATAGTATCAAAGACAAAAAGAATGTATCCGCTGCGCACAGAAATAGGGCTGCTATTATGATGTACCTTTCGAGACATTCTGAAGCTTTAGAATCATACAGTCAGGGTTTGGCTGTTGATAAAGCAATCAATCACGAGGTGGGTATTGCTGCGGGATTAGCTAACATTGGGTTGGTTTATATGACCCAGGCAAAGTTTGCGGAAGCTTTAAAATACTTTTTGCCGGCTTTAAAAATGCAGGAAAAGCTAAAAAATGAGATCAATGTCGGTATTATGCTGGTGAATACCGGAATTGTGTATACCGAAATGGGAAACTATGATCAGGCAATGAAGAATTACGAAAAGGCCTTGCCTATTTTTAGGAAATACAAGCATAACGGGGGGCAGTCGCATGTGTTGGGCAACATTGCTATCCTGCATAAAAAAAACAAAAATCTTTATGAGGCTGTAAAATACAGTAAACTAGCATTGCAAATTGCAGATTCAGTGAGCGATTTGCGGACAAGTGCACGTGAAAATGGTAATCTATCTGGTTATTATAGCGAATTGCGCCAACCTGATCTTGCCTTGAATTACGGCTCGAAGGCTATTGTTCTAAATGAAAAAATCAATAATAAAAAGAGCCTAGGATTTAACTTTCAAAATTTTTCTGACGCCTATTTTCAGAAGCATGACTATTTAAAAGCAAAATTCTATGCACTCAATGCGTTAAAAATTGCCCGGGAAGTGGATGTTTTAGATCTTCAAAGAGATGCCAGCCTGGGTTTAAGTGAAGTTTACACCGCCCTAAATATGCCGGATAGTGCATTTAGTTATTATAAAAAGTATAAGGAGTTTGGGGACAGTATCAGTAATGACCAAAAGAAAAATGAAATCACCCGAATGGGTTTGAAATATGAGTTCGATAAAACAGAAGCTGTTTATAGGGAAAAACAAATTTTGGCAGAGGGTCAGTTAAAGCAACAGCAATTGCAACTGGCTCTGAACCGTGCTGAATTGCAAAGAGGTTTGCAGCAGAGAGATTTACAGAAAGCACTTTTGGACAATGAGAAACTAAGCAGCGGAGAAAAACAAAAACAATTGCTTATCTCAAAAAATAACGAAAAGCTGCAGGCCAGTAAACTAAATGCACTGTCACAGGAGCAAAAACTAAGCAAGCTAGAGATCCGGCAGCTTTGGTTATATGGCATTCTGGCAATTGTCAGTCTGGCGTCTTTATTGATCTATATATTAAACCTTAACAGAATAAGAAGATTGAAATTTACGAACATTCTGGAACGTCAGCAAGCCGAGCAAAATACACTCAAATTAGAACATCAGTATCAGCTGTCGGAAAGTGAACTGAGCGCCATTCGTTCTCAGATGAATCCTCATTTTATTTTCAATGTACTCAACTCTATTGAATCCTATATCATGGACAGCGATAAAAGGACGGCTTCAAGACTGATACAAAAATTTGCTTCCTTGAGCAGGCTGATTCTGGAAAATTCTACCAGAAGTCTGGTTGCGGCGGATAAAGAATGGAAAGCACTGCAATTGTATACGGAATTGGAAGCGATGCGCTATGATAGTTCTTTTACATACAGTTTCGATCATGCCGACATCTCACTAAATACGATACTCCTGCCGCCGATGCTGATACAACCTTTAATAGAAAACGCCATCTTACATGGGATTGTTAGCTCAGCTGTAACGGATGCCCATATTGCAGTTAACATGCGACGATCCGATCAAACGATAGTAATTACAGTCCATGATAATGGTATTGGCTTGAATGCGAAAATAAGCAAAACTGTAATAAATGCCATAAAAGAAAAATCTATTGGATTGAAATCCATCAGAGAACGAATTAGGCTGATTAATTTACAATATCATGGTTCCGCAAGCTTCACAGTTGAAGAAGGCCCTGATCACAAAGGAACACTTGCCGTAATCTCCCTGCCGCTGCTCGGTGTAGATTCCATTGAAATTTACTAAGTGAAATGTATGCTGGCTCTCGAAATTTTGTTTCAAAACTCTTGTTTAGCTGACAGGTAGTTGTTAGAGAAATCATTTTTCATATCTGGCAGTACAGAATCTTTTTTAAATTTAGACCATTCATAATTGTAATATCTATATATGTGAAGGTACGTTTTCTCTTGGCCGAACGGTTGGCAATAAATTTGATTTGGCGTTTTGAGAATGGTCTTTGAAATACTTGAAAGTTGATTTTTTTAAAATAGCTCGTCTTGACGTCAAAATAGCTTATATAGTGGAGAATTCGGTGCCACTGATCGCCCCAATTCAGAAATTAAGGATAGGTCGTTTCGGTTGGAATTGAACAGTTTAAGTAAATGATGATAATTATTTAGCACACGATGAGTAATAGTCTGTTGATGGTCAATCTGCCAAGGAATCATATGGTCAAAGCGTCAGAATTCTCCACTATGGAATCCTTGGAAATGCTGGGAGCGATTTGTTGACAGCAATAGAAATTGGAATGGCTAAGGTTAGCCTTTCCTTGTTTACCCTGTAAATTTCAAGGACTGTATTAAGTCATTAATTATCACTAAATGATAGGTTAGGACAATTGGGCTTCCTTCAAAATTTCCCGAAGTTTCTGCGATCAAAAGGCTTTCCGTTTCGTTTTCTTCAAAGCCGACTGGTTTTATTGTCGCCTTGTATCAAAGTATAGACCCCGATAGAATCCGGACTTTAAGCCGGGCAATTGAAACTAAATTAACCATGGAGATCTGACATTGCTCGATCACTTCGCCAAAGGTATTGAGTTTACAAGACGATTACGATCATGAAAAATTGGATTCGAAGGGTATCATAACACGACAGGCTGATTTTCCTGATTTATCGGATTAAAGAAAAGAAACTACGTGGCATATAGCCATGTAGATGCAAGCGTGTCTGAATAGTTTGTTATATCTGTTTTTTGTATCTTGGTAACACAATTGTGATTGTTGATAGATAATACTTTTTAAATGGAAGTAAAAACACACCTATTGCACCCGGCTCTCCACGAATATGTACTTAACATACTAACGGTAGATGTGACGCTGATGGAGGAAAATAGTGAGGTTGTAACCCCATTTCCCCCTTCGCCATTTCAATCATTGATGTTTTATTGTAACGATCCAGTATCCATGGGCCGTCCTGGGTCAGCAAACTTTGAAAAGCAGCCACTTATATTGCTTACCGGGCCTCAGCTTTCACGTGTTAATGTCAAAGTCCACAAACGTCTAAGGTCTGTACGCGTTGACTTTCTGCCGGGCGCCATGTATCGCATCTTGAATGTTCCGATGACCCAATTAGCTGATGGCGGGTTTAATGCACTGGATTTTTTTGATGCCGAGATGCAAAGCGTGAATGAACGCTTACAAAATCTTTGCAACATCGAGGAAGGTAAAAATATAGTAGAAGAATTCCTTTTAAAAAGGGTAATCGGTCTCAGGAAAATGTTGCCTTTTGATGTGGCCATGCGTGCGCTTTTAAACACTAATGGTGCTATGTCTATCGAAAAAACAGCATCAATTTCTTGTCTGAGCTTGAAACAATTTGAAAGGACGTGCAAAGAAAGAATAGGCATGAACCCGAAATTTTATGCCCGCATTTTGAAGTTTTCCAAAGCATACAGACTGCGCGAGGATTTCCCACAACTCAGCTGGTTGCAAATAGCCCACGAGGCGGGATACTTCGATCAAATGCACATGATCAGGGATTTCAAGATTTTTGCCGGGGTAAACCCGTCTATCATAGAGCAAGAACTGCTTTCGACCCCACTGCGTATGCAAAAGGACATGCGGTATTAAGATAATGTCGATTTTGTATTAGGCACAGAGTCAACTTGTAAGATAGATTTGTGACAAAAAGATCATGAAGACATCTTATCCGAAATTACTAATCGCATGCTTTCTGCTCATTTGCCATCACTTAAATGCGCAAAGTTATTAAGGCCTGAAACATCTGAAGGGATATCAGACAGATACGTATTATAATAAAGGCGCAGAAGCGAAAGCCCGGCGCATGGCTCAGCAACTCGATGGCGTCCTGACATTCTACGCCAAACAGCTGGAATTTACGCCAACAGTAACCCTTCTCATACTCTCTCCGGGAGATTGGAAAAACTTCACCACATTTCCTTTTTACGGTATGCCCCATTATACCGGCAATAAAATACTGATTGTGGCTGCCGAGAATAATGATTATTGGAAAAGCATGGTTCCTGCGACTGAAAAAATTCCGGCAGCATATGCAGGGCTCGTTAAAGAAGCTTATTCAGATAAAAATGGAGGCTTGACTATGGAGCCCTTCTTTGACTTGCTGGCGATCCACGAATTGGGCCATGCCTATCATAATCAGGGCGGATTGGTGATGCAGCGTAAGTGGATGGGTGAGTTATTTCCTAATATATTGCTCCACGCTTACATTGCTGAAAAGGAACCTGAGCTCTTGAATGCCCTGACTACCTTCCCTAAAATGGTAGTTGCGACCACGGACAGATCCACATTAAAATATACCACGCTTCAAGAACTCGAAACGAATTATAATCAGATAGGCCCAAATTATCCTCAAAACTATGGTTGGTACCAATGTCGCTGGCATATTGCCGCCGGAGAAATATATGACGCAGGGAGAACTCAGGGCCTTAAAAATTTATGGAGCACATTAAAGAGCCAAAGGGAGATTTTAACCGATCCTGAATTGGCGGGATTACTACATGATAAGATTCATAAAAGTGTCGCAGATGTACAGCTGAATTGGGATAAAACGTATTCGAAGCCTTAGATCAATTAAATAACAGACTTGTTTTGTTATCCTTACTGCTGATTGACCATCAGCAGTACATAGAAGTGGGGGACACTTGACATTCCCTCGAAGCAGGCACTTGCACCGTACAGACTAACTCCTCATTATAATTTCTGATATGAGATATTGCCGGATGGTTTCTTTCTAAGTTGCTTACTAGCCGCAGTTCATAATTTCAACCGTTCCTGCGTGTTTACACGTACACATAGGTCAGCTAGTTAGCTGCGGCTCGGTCCCAGAATTTATTATAAAGTTGAGTTTTGTAACTGCTTCGAAATGTATAAAAATTTGGTCGTTAAAATGAAATATTTAGAGGTTTACCGTTTTGTGGTGTTATGTGTGTCTGTAAGCTTCACGCTACACTTACGGTTCAATTAACTGCTCGAAAGACCTGTTAAACTGTACTTTCAGTATCTATTATTTTCCAATTTTCATGATATTTTTTGAACAGTGTTCAAAAAATATCATGAAAAAGTTTTTTTATTGAACACTGTTTAATAGATTTGCATATCGAATAAGATTATTATGTCAATTGCAAAGAGAAAAGAGCAGGAAAAAATAGAAATGCACAAACGCATACTGGATAGTGCCCGCAAGATTTTTCTTGAAAAGGGCTACGAGCAGACCAGTATTCGCAACATTGCCAGTGCGATCAATTACAGTCCGGGTTCAATCTATTTTTATTTTAAAGATAAAAGTGAGATTTTTCATGAGCTTCATAAGGAAGGGTTCCTGTTATTTTTAAGCCAGATGAAAGCTTTGGATAGCATTAACGATCCTTATGAGCGCTATAAAGCGCTGGGTTTAGTGTTTATCCGCTTCGCACAAAAACACACCGACTATTACAATCTGATGTTTCTAGTGAGTGAGACGGGTAAAGCCGAAGGGGAGGGGTTTCAGATTGCACAGGAAGCGATTGAGCATTTATCAGGTGTTATTCAGCAATGCCAGGACCGGGGAAGATTCCAGGGACTGCATAATAAGCATTTCACTTTTATGACATTATCTTTGGTACATGGGATTTGCTCACTTTACTGTAAAGACCGGATGTCTGGTTTTTTTGAGAAATCGAGTGAAGAGCTGATGCTGCATGGATATGAAACCTTTATCGCATTGATAGAGCAAAAGTAAGGTTAGGAGTATTTAAATTTTAGTCAAAAAGAGTACGCGTTATTTAAGGCCGGTCGTGACAGGATATTTTATATCCTGAGAGCATTGGCCTAGTCTTTTAATTCTCAATTAAACAGTGTTTAAAATTATTACAGTGAACAAGTTGCTAGAAAAATCAGGTGCTTGGAAGGCGGCGCTGTCGTTTCCATTGCTGGCCATGCTAGCTCACCCATCTCAGGGTCAGGACAGGCTTCATGATTACATCACCGAAGGGCTCAGCTCAAATCAGAGCATCAAACAGCAGAACTTCCTTTTGGAAAGGAACGTGCTGGCCCTGGCCGAAGCCAAAACCATATTTCTGCCCAGCGTGTCATTTTCTGCTACCTACAACAAGGCAAGCGGCGGACGAACGATCGATTTTCCGACCGGAGATCTGTTAAATGGTGTTTACTCTACGCTAAACCAGCTGACGAGCACCAACGCATTTCCTAATTTGCAAAACCAGAGTATCCAGCTTTTCCCCGACAATTTTTATGATGCAAAATTTCGGACCACGATGCCTTTGATCAATGCGGAACTGGTCTATAACAAGCGTATCAAAGGTCAGCAGGTATATCTGCAAAAAGCGGAAGTGCTGGTGTATAAGCGCGAACTGGTCAAAGAGATCAAAACTGCTTACTATCAGTATGCCAAGGCAACCAATGCCGTGCAGATTTATGAATCCTCACTAAGCTTGGTACAGGAGGGCAAGCGGATCAACCAGGTGCTTTTTGATAATGAGAAGGTGAACCGCACCGGGGTGATTCGAAGCGCCAATGAAGTAACCAAGATCAATGCATCGCTGACAGCGTCCAGAAAAGCGAAAGAGTCAGCGGGCTATTATTTTAATTTTCTGCTTAACCGGCCGCTGACCGATAGCGTCCAGGTTGACTCCATTACCAGTCTGCCCGAATTTAGTGCGCTGCTGGCTGGCGATGTCGCAGGAAGGGAGGAGCTTGAGAAACTAAGAATTTCACAAGTTATCAATAGCAATCTGACAAGCCTTGCTAAATCCTATATCATCCCAAGAGTTGGGACGTATATAGACCTGGGTTCGCAGGCATTCGAGTGGGAATTCAATAAAAAGAGCCGCTACTATTTCTGGGGCGTCTCGCTGGACTGGGACCTTTTTGCCTTTGGGAAGAATAATTATAAGATCAAAAAAGCGGCCGCTGAAGAAAAAAGCATTTCAGTACAGACTGACTACATTGCAAAGCAGCTGGAAACGGAGCTGAAAGTACGGCAGAACCAGATGCGGAGCGCGGTAGCCCAGTACCAATCTGCGCAGTCGCAGCTTAAAACTGCCCAAACCTACTACAACGATGAGCTGAAATTATACCGGGAAGGCGTGGCGATTTACATCGAGCTTCTAGATGCGCAAAACCAGCTGATCAATGCCCGTCTGGATGCCAATATTGCGCTGTTCGACATCTGGATTACCAAGGCTTCGATCGAGCGGGCCAATGCCAGTTTTACTTTTCAATAATTCAAAAAAACATAATATATGAAAACGATACCATTACTGATTTTGGGTGCTGCGGTCTTTCTGGGCTGCAAACAGAAACCCAAAGAAGAAGTTCATTTCAATGACAGGGAAGCTATTCCTGTGAAAGTCTCCGTGGTCAGCGCCCTTGATGTTTCAGGAAATATCACTGCCACAGGACTTGTAAGCACCGAACACGAAGCCAAGTATGGCTTTAAAATAGGCGGGGTGATCAGCCGCATTCTGGTCGAAGAAGGACAATCTTTCAAAAAAGGGCAATTGCTGGCCGTTTTAAATGCAACAGAAATTGCAGCGGGGTTGAGCCAGTCGAATCTGAATGTAGAAAAGGCGCAGCGCGACTATGACCGGGCGGTGAACCTTTACCGCGACAGTGTGTATACCAAAGAACAGTTACAGAATACCAAAACGCTGCTCGACATCGCCAAAAAAGGGGGTGAAACCGTTTCCTTCAACGAGCAGTATTCCAGGATTTACGCTGCCTCCGATGGTTTTGTAGCCCAGCGGGTGGCCTCCGAAGGAGAGGTGATCGCGCCGGGAAGCCCTGTGCTGGTTATCAATGAGACCAAACAGGATGAAAGCTTTCTTCTCAGGGTAGGGCTTACCGATAAGGAGTGGGCCGCTGTTGCTGCCGGACAAAAGGCAACGGTTATTCTGGACGGATATCCGGACAGACCGATTGATGCCTACGTACTGCGCAAGTCTCAAACCGCTGATGCGGCCGCAGCCTCTTTTCAGGTGGAATTAAAATTGAAATTAACTGACATTACACCTGCTGTGGGCATGTTTGGGAAGGCACAAATCGCTACTGGAAAAGCGCAGCACGTGATGAGCATTCCCTATGATGCGTTGGTGGAAGCGGACGGGCATACGGCTTATGCATTCATTTTAAACGGCCCTGGAAAAGTAAAGAAGGTACCAATTGATATTGCCAGTTTCGACAATAAAACAGTGTATCTGAAAAAGGGGGTGAAACCGACCGATCAGGTGGTCATTTCCAATAGCGCCTACTTGAACGAAGAATCTACAATTAAAGTAATACAGTAATCTCAAAGCAATGAAAATTACCAGTTTCGCTGTTAAAAATTATCAGTTTACCCTGATCATTTTCCTTCTGGTTGCTGTTGTGGGCGTGTTGACGCTGCTGACAATGCCACGCTCAGAAGACCCCACTACGCATCCGCCTCAATATCTGGTGACGGTAATCTACCCTGGCACAAGTCCGAAAGACATGGAAGAACAGGTTGTAAAACCCATAGAAAATAAAATTTACGGTCTGGAGAACATCGACAAGATTCTGACCACAGTGGAAGATGGCGTAGCTGCCATTCAGATCAAGTTTAAATATGGTGTCGACGTGGACAATAAGTATCAGGAAATTTCTACGGAAATAAACGCTTTGAAAAACAGCGAGCTTCCCAAAGAAATTTATCAGATCAAGACCGAAAAAATCGCATCCTCTGATGTGAAAATTATTCAGGTTGCGCTCATATCAACTACCGCATCGTCGAAAACACTTAGGGACAATGCCGACATCTTAAAAACCAAGCTGGAAAAGATAACCAACCTGCGGGAGGTGAAATATACTGGCATGCCAGAGCAGGAGATACGGATTGATTTGCAGCTGGACAAGCTCGCGCAGCTGAAAATACCGATGAACCTGGTCGCAGGCAGTCTGCAAAGTGAAGCGGCTGACATTCCCGGAGGAAGTATCCATATGGACAGCAAGGTTTTTAATGTCAAAACCAGCGGCAAGTTCAAAAATGCAGAAGATGTAGCAAATACGGTCATCTACAATGCCAACGGAAAAATCGTATACCTGAAAGATGTTGCCCGGGTGAGCTATAAAGACGGCACGGTTAGCCACATCACCCGCATCAACGGACAGCGCTGTATTTTGGTTACCGCTGCGATGAAAAACGATGTAGACATCAGTCAGGTGAAAACACAGTACACACCTGTCCTGGAAGAATTCAGCGGAACGTTGCCTGCAAATATCAAAATGGTCAAAAACTTTGATCAGGCCGATATGGTTTCCAAGCGGCTGGGTCACCTTGGCTTTGATTTCGGACTGGCCATCCTGCTTGTGATCGTTACACTGCTGCCTTTGGGTTTCAGGCCTTCGCTGATCGTGATGATATCGATACCGCTTTCTCTGGCCCTCGGCCTGATTGCAATGAATCTTCTAGGCTATTCGCTTAATCAGCTTAGTATCGTGGGGCTGGTGGTAGCGCTAGGCCTTTTGGTTGACGATAGCATTGTAGTGGTGGAAAATATTGAAAGGTGGCTTAGGGAAGGACATTCCAGAAAAGATGCCGTCTTAAAAGGTACCAGACAGATTGGGGCAGCCGTAGTAGGTTGTACCGCCACACTTGTCATTGCATTTTTACCACTGGCCTTTTTGCCTGATATGGCAGGAGAATTCATTCGCAGTCTTCCGATGGCGATCATTACCAGTGTACTCGCATCAATGATCGTCGCGCTGACGCTGGTACCTTTTATCGGAAGCAAGATCCTTAAAACCCACGAGCATGGAGAGGGCAATTATTTCCTTAGGAAATTGCAGGGATTTCTGAATTTTTCTTACCGGGGAATCATGCCCGTTGCCTTAAAGTGGCCTAAGGTAACGATTGGCATCTCGCTTGCATTGAGCGTACTGGCGTTTCTGCTTTTCCCGCTGGCAGGATTCAAGCTTTTCCCTACCTCAGAAAAACCGATGTTTCTGATCAATATCAAAATGCCCCTGCAAGCCAATATCCCCGAAAGCGACAGGGCGGCAAGGTTGGTGGAAACGGAGCTGAAAAAGCATGAAGAAATCGTTTATTACACCTCCAATGTAGGAAAAGGCAATCCGCAAATCTACTACAATGTCCACCAGCAGGATATTAAACCGGATTTTGCACAGATTTTTGTGCAGTTGGAAGAAGAAACAAGTCCGGACGCGAAAACAGAGTTGATCAAAAAACTAAGAGGTAAGTTCAGTGATTTTCCTTATGCGAAAATTGAGGTAAAAGATTTTGACCAGGGTACCCCAATTGAAGCCAATATCGTGGTGCGGATTTTTGGAGATAACCAGGATACGCTGCGCTCGCTAACCTTCAAAGTGGAAGAGATACTAAAAAAGCACCCGGGCACCTTTTTTATCAATAACGAGCTAAATACCTATAAGTCGGATGTAAAGATCAGCATCGACAAAGAAAAAGCCAGGACACTGGGCGTGATGACCAGCGACATCGACAAGGTGATCAGACTGGCGGTTGCAGGGCTCAATGTCGGAGATTACATTGATGACAGGGGCGATGCCAGGAATGTGGTCATTACCATCCCACGCGAAAAGTTTTCAAATCTGGATGCCTTAAAAAACCTTTATGTAAGTAACATCCAGGGGCAGCCTGTGCAGGTAGATCAGATTGCGACCATCGGCTTTGAGACCTCGCCAACGGCCATCAACCATTTCAACAAATCGCGGTTTGCAAAAGTTACTTCGCTGACAAAGGACAACATGCTGGCCAACGATATTTTGAAAGATGTTGTGCCGCAGCTTAACAAATTGAAAATGCCGAAGGGTAATTATTACAAATTGTCAGGAGAAGCCGAATCAGAAGGTGATGCGCTGGGCGGAAATTTTCTTTCGGTCATCATTTTAAGCACCTTTCTCTTTATTGGCGTGCTGCTTTTACAATTTAAAACCTTTAAGGGGATCATCATCGTTTTATCAATCATTCCGCTGGGCGTTTTGGGTGGGGTGGTATTCCTGCTAATGACGGGCAATCCGATGTCGCTTGTTTCGATTATTGGTTTTATCGGACTCTCAGGAATACAGGTCAAAAATTCGCTGCTGCTCGTCGATTTTACCAACCAGCTCAGAGCAGAGGGTAAAAGTATCGAGGAAGCGATCAGTATTGCCGGGGAGACAAGGTTTTTGCCTGTTGTGCTTACTTCGATAACGGCCATTTGCGGTCTGATCCCGATTGCAATGAACCCAAATCCACAGATCGCGCCGCTTGCCATAGTACTTATCGGAGGACTGATCAGCTCCACGATTCTATCTCGGATCGTTACCCCGGTGATGTACAAGCTGATTCCGCCAAGCATTGATAATGACATGGATAACGACTGACATAAAACGGTGCAACACCAGATGAATGCAAATGCAACAGTCTGTATTTCAAAACTTTGAAAGTTTCGATTAACGAATCTGATTAAGAAATATTTTAAATTTATAAAGATGAAAATTAAAAACGTCACCCTATTTGGATCAGGAGTGCTGGGTGCCCAGATTGCTTTTCATACTGCATATCACGGTTATGATGTTACATTATTCGATATCAGTGAAGCATTGCTGGAAAATGCGAAGCTGAAATTTGAGCAGTTTAAAGTGCTTTACCAGCAAGATATCAATGCGGACCCTGCCGATCTGGACGCTGCTGTATCACGAGTAAGTTTTACAACCGATCTGGCGGTATCGGTAAAAGATGCAGATCTGACCATTGAAGCAATTCCTGAAAACATTCAGATAAAAAGGATTTTTATACCAGGCTGGCTCTGCTGGCTCCGACAAAAACCATTTTCTGCACCAACTCATCCACGATGCTGCCAAGTCAGTTCGCTGAGCAGACCGGCAGGCCGGATCGGTTTCTGGCGCTGCACTTTGCTAATTATCTGTGGAAGAATAATGTGGCTGAAATTATGAGAAATGCCACAACAGCTCCTGAAATTTTTGAGCAGGTGGTTGCGTTCGCCAAAACAATTGGCATGCTGATTATACCGATCTATAAAGAACAGCCTGGTTATGTAATGAACTCACTTTTAGTGCCCTGGCTGATGGCAGGTCTGGATCTGTACCGGAACGGGTTGCGGGTGCCGCATCCATTGACAAAACCTGGATGAAAACAGTAGGAGCGGATCTTGGGCCTATGGCCATGGCAGACCTTGTAGGAATGAACACCGCCTATAATGTCACGACGTCCTATGCAGAATTGACCGGCGAGCAGGTGTGGAAAGACAGGAGGGATTTTCTGAGGGAAAACTTTATTGCTAAAAACGAGCTCGGTATTTCTACGGGGGAAGGTTTTTACTCGTACCCAAACCCGGGATATCAGAATGCGGATTTTTTGAAATAGTGCATAATTTGAAATGTATCCAATAGGATGAAATTCAATATTCAAATATTACTAACTTAAATTTTATTCAAAATGAAAGAATACATACTCCTTACCGGGGCATCATCTGGTATTGGCTATGAGATGGCCAATTTATTGGCTGCGAAAAAGTTGAACCTGATATTGGTCGCCCGTACCGAATCCAAATTGCAGAAGTTGCAAGCTGAGCTGACAGATGAATATGGCATTCAAGTTGAGTATTTTGCCGCGGACCTATCTGATGTAAATGCTGCGATAAGCCTGCATAAAGCGGTGAAGAAGGAAAATTTTATAGTAACCCACCTGGTCAACAATGCAGGTGTAGGCAACTACGGGCATTTTACAGATACCTCGCTGGAAGAAGAATTAAGCATGATTCATTTAAACATTTCCAGTCTGGTGGTACTGACCAAGCTTTTTGCACAAGATATGGTTAGCCGTAAATCTGGCAGAATTATGAACGTAGGCTCAGTGGTCTCATTTTTACCAATGCCTTATTTTTCTGTTTATTCTGCTACCAAAGCTTTTGTAAAGGCATTTAGTGAAACACTTGATGCCGAATTAGACAGCACTGGTGTTACCGTTATCTCTCTATATCCAGGCACGGTAAAAACTGGCTTTACGACATCCGAAATGCAATCTACAAATCTGCACAAAACCAAACCGATGCATCCTAAAGAAGTGGCAATACAAGGTGTAGACCATCTATTAAAAGGAACCGGAAATAAAGTAGTGGGTTTTCAAAACTGGTTTAATTCTAAACTCCCAAACTTTGTGCCTGATAGTATCATGATGAAGATTAAGAAAGGTTTGGCAAGTCAACGGTAAAATTAGTTTATAAAAATAGCCGGGCTGCAACTTTGGGGCTGGTGATTTTCCACATTAGGATCATCGTCAGCATTCTCTCCGCTTGCGATGACACTGGCGAGCGGACCGAGGTTTTTCCCGATACAGAATGTTCCGGATGTTCAATAGCAAGATTGCAGAACATGGGAGATTATTTGACCATACTCACCTATTACACTCAAAGAGGATTAACAGTGCAGAAAAACTGTCGTGCTGATAATTTGCTGGTTAAGCTCTCTTTCAAAAGGTCGCATGCATCCGTCATAATTAATATTCAGAATGGAAGTAACAGAACGTAAAGTAAGAAAGCATACCGCAACAAGAAAGTTGATTCTTGACACTGCCCTGGATTTATATTTACAGGAAGGCTAGGAGAACACAACGATTCGTAAAATTGCCCAAAAGATAGAATAAAGTCCCACTGCGATCTATCTTCATTATCAAAATAAAAATGCAATTCTCTATGACATGTAAAAAATCGCATTTGATATACTGTTTAAATATCTGAGCGAGAACCAGGCAGATGAAACTCAATATCTGAGGCTAAAAAATCTTGGGAAAGCATATTTTGATTTTGGTGTAAAGTATCCAAAATATTATGATCTGATGTTTATACTTCGTTCACCAATGGAAGCGGTTCAACGAGAGCAGCCTTTTAAGAATTTTCGAGAAACTTATCCGTTCATGCTGGGCATAATGACTGATTGTATATCAACAGATAAATTTAAATATACCGATCCGCAGACGGTCCTATTACAATACTAGGCCATTCTGCATGGTCTGACATCACTATATCTTAATAAACGGTTATCGATGATGGCTACTGATGAACGGCAGACCATTGATTTAATGCTCCAGGCATGGGAGGTTTATATAGGCAGTGTGCAAGTTTAACTATTTGGACATAAAGGACCTAGGCAGCTAATGCTTCCTAATTGGTAACCCGTTGATATCACGATAAATATCTACAACATGGTCGACAAACTCTTCCGGATAATTACCTGAGATAAGAATATCCAAACATTCATCACCATACGCAAGCATTTTGCTGACATTAACGCGTAGCTTGCGTTATTAATAACAATTAGAATATATATTAACGTCGGAATGCCCGTCAAGCCATGGGTGAAATGAATTTCTTCAACAGGAGAAGTCTTGCCTTTCAGCCGGCTTTCTGTTGCAAACTGGGTTTCCTTCCAACGCGTATTGAAAAGATTTTGTATCGACAGTCCAATCGCATATCGGGATTTGTTGTAATTGAGATGCAAATCGTTCACAAATTAGCCTTTGGCCACGGTGCTGTTATCCTCATTAGCGGGCATTGATCCCATGTAACGGTACCGCAGTAAATCGCTCCAGCGACCCGCATTCCGGCAGCTCAGACCTTTACAGTGTGTTACACTAGCTTCATCTATTGACAATAAATTGCTTAATTTTTTATTTTTTCGAGTAGTGCATTTTAGCTTTTTACAAAATAAAAAAATGCACCTATATAGGAGACGAAAGGCCTTTTGTCAAAGGTTATACCAGCCTTTCTTTAATCGCCAGGCTGACAGCCTCAGTTGCGCTATTTACGTATAGCTTGTCATAAATGTTCCGAATGTGATTGTTAACAGTGTTATAAGTGATACCACACGCTGATGCAATCAGCTTGTAGCTATAACCTTTTACCAGAAAGCCAAGGATATGCTTTTCGCGTTCGGTAAGATGATAGTCTTTTTTTGCCTGACTTTCAGCAGAGAAGTGCTTCAGAACCTTCGCTGCAATACTACCTGTTATTGGGGCACCGCCATCGAGCACCTCCCTTAAACTTTCGAGAAATCTTTCAGGGCTTGTTTTTTTTAGAATGTAGCCGTTTGCACCGGCTCTCAGGCTGCCAAAGATGCGCTCATCTTCTTCAAAGTTGGTCTGGATCAATACCGGCAAAGCGTCAAAATGTTTTCGTACAAGCTTGGTTGCGTCAATGCCGTTTAAACCGGGCATGTCAATGTCCATGAGCACAAGGTCCGGTTTAGAACTGCTGATATCAGCTACCAGGTTATTGGCATTGGGAAAAGTACCGTTACAGGTAAATCCAGCAGAAAGATTCAGCAACATTGCTACGCTGTTAAGCCTTTCCTGATTGTCGTCGAAAATTATAATCCTTGATCTCATCCCGTAAATTTAATTACTCTTACACAGGAATTAAATAGCAAATATTTGTTAGATCAGTTCTATCTTAAAAACCAGCGAAATGGTGGTGCCTCTGTCTTTTTCGGGCTGTATCATGAGCTTGCCTTTCATCTGGGCTGCGCGCTGCAGCATGTTTGTGATGCCGTTTCCCCGTTTGGCATTCGCAAGGTCAAATCCTTTACCATTGTCTATGATGATCATGTTGACTCCGCCATTTACGTAGTTAATATTGACCTGCAAAGTATTGCATTCGGCATACTTGGCGGCATTGTTGATCGCCTCCTTAAAGATCAGGTAAAGATTTTTGCGGGTCTGCATGTCGATCTTCCTATTTTCAAGCCTTGGGTCGGTTTTGAAACGGAATGAAATACCTTTGGACTCTGCAATACCGCTTCCGAAACGAAACATGCGGGCAAACACATCCTGTATATCGTCGCTGCCTGTTTTTACACTCCATACAATGTCACTGAGTCCTTCCTGGACCTGCTGGGCATTTTCTTTTATTTTTTGTACAACCTGCTTATGTTCGGCTTTATCCATTTGCATCAACAGTGCCTGGCTATAAAAAGTAATACTGCTCAGCGTGCTGCCAATTTCGTCGTGCATATCTGCACTGATGCCATTCCGTATTTGCTGGATATGCAAAACCTGAGCGAGCTGGTACCGGTAAAAAAGGTATATTAAAAAACCAATGGCCAGCGTGCTGAGTATAAAAAACCAGATAGATCTATACCACGGTGTAACTACTTTGATAAGGGCCTGCCATTCTTGTACTCCCCATTCCGCTCCTGCCACAGACACTTGTACCCGCAGCTTGTAATTGCCCGGCGGCAGACTGCTTAAAAGTAACTTGTTTCCATTTTCGAATATGTGCCAGCGGTCATCGTCCCATCCTTCCAGTTGATAGCGAAAACGGTTGAGTGAAGTATCGTGATAATCAGGACTCATAAAGGAAAAAGCAAAAAGTCGATCGTCCGGATAAAAAATGATCTGGTGATTCGACTGGTGGTTTGTGACTGTATCTATTCTATTTTGGGCCGCATCGTATTTGGAATAGGATATCAGTTGTAATCCGTGCTCTTTTTTTACGGTGGTATCAATCTGGGCAGGATCAAATGCAACTATTCCGTTCAAGCCGCCAAAATAAAGTGTGCCGTCCTGTGATTTGAGATAAGATCCATGGTTGAACTCCATATGCGGCAAACCGTCCAAAATACCATAGTTGTAAAATTTTTGAGTAAGGGTGTTGAAGCGGGATAAACCTTTGTTGGTGCTTAACCAAAGGTTTCCACGTTTATCAGGCAGGGAAGCATAAATGTTATTATCTGGCAGGCCATCCTCGGTGGTAAAAAGTTGAGCTTTTTTCAATGTAGTATCAATGCGTATCAATCCCTGCGCCGATCCGGCCCACAATGCATTGTTATGCCAGACACTATGAAATATTTGCAATGCAGGCAGCTTGATCTTATCTGTGGTACCCTGCCCGTAATGTTCTTTAATGGTTGCATCCTGATTCAGGATATACAAACCGTTTGTTGTGCTTACCAAAATTCGGTTATTCGGCCAGGGCATGAAGTGATTTACCCGTTCATTTTTTATATAACTGCCTGCTTTGTCGTTCAGCAAAACCGGCTTCAGGTTCCGGATATCAATCATGGCCATTCCGCCCCAGGTGCCCATCCAGAAGGTGTGATCATTCAACTTATAAAATGAAGTAAAGCCGCGACCACTGACAAAAGGAAATTCCACCGGGTAGTACTCTTCGGTCTCCGTTTTGATTCTAATAAATTGGGTACCATCCGTAATGGCATAAACCTGTTTTCCTGAAAACAATACCTTGTAAGGAATCACATGGTCACCCGGAATATTCTTTGGACGATGTAGTACCATATGCCTGTCTCTATTTTGCAACGGATCAATTTGGTGGAACATGTAGGCCATACTATCAGCGTGATAGCCATATGAGCACACCCAAATTCTTCCAGTGCTGTCCTCAGTAATGCCCCTGATGCTGCTGCCGATATCGCCGGGCTTTTCCAACGGAACACTCAGATATTTTCTAAAAACTTCTTGCGTCAGAGTGATTTTAAAGAGGCCGTCGACGCATGATATCCAAAAACTATTATCAGAACTCAGAAAGGTGGTAAAGAAAAAAATACTAGCGCCTGATTTTTGCTGCAACCGGTTCGTCAATGTGGTGAACTCGCCCGTTTTTTGATTTAAAAAGCCCACTTCTTCTTTCTCTTTATACCATGCATACCCTTTTGAATCCTGGTGAATAATGTCAGGAATGATCGGCGTGTCAACTTCCAGCAAAGGGCCAAAAGTCTGCTTTGCAAAGAAGTATTTACGCATCCGGCTTTTTGTGCTTTCCGGTTGTTTGTAATAAATGATTATACCTTCCGGGCCTGATTGTACAATGTTGGCAACCCTCCAATGCATACCAGGGTGCACCGCTTCCATCAAGTTGATCCGTCGAACCAGCGTTGCCTTTTCATTGATCACATCCAGGAAATTACTTTCATTATACGCAAACACGTTATTTTGGTCATCACAAAAAAGCTTGGTGACTACACTTTTTATTGTATTCCCGGAGTAGGCTGGGGGTGTATACAGGGCAATGGGAGCAGCATTTTTATCGATCTTCACCAGTCTGCCAGCGGATATAGATACCCAGGCATTTTGCTTTTTGTCAAAAAAAATATTAAGGTTTTGTTTGGTAACGACTTCTTTAATGTAACGCGAAGGGTCAACGGTTTTGCAGGTAAAATTGACTGGGTCGATAATGCTGACGCCATTGTTATGCGCCACCCAAAGATTGCCTCCGGCTCCGGTCCGTATCTGATTAATCAAAGTGCGGCTGCCAATCGAACTTGTTAGTATGCCCGTGAAGTTCTGAAATGTATATCCATCATACCGCCACAGGTCCAGGCCGGTACCAACCCACATAAATCCACGGCCATCCTGCGACAGACTGCGTGTATTTCGTGTGGGCAGTCCTTGTTCAGGCCCTAACAGCTGAATGTTTATACGAGTTTTGGGTGCTTGCGCGCTGCATGGAAATACATAAGTCTGGAATACAACAAGAAGAAATCCAAAGCTGTACAGTTTTATTGGTTGTCCTAAGTGCCGGAACCCTGGAAGTTTGCTTTGCATGCAATAATATATATCGTTGAAAGGGAACTCAAATATATACGCGTAAACTTGATAACTGCGGTAAAAATCAGATACTACTTATTAACCGGTAGGCACAAAAAGGTGTTTCGATTCAATATACTACGTGTATAGCAAGAATTTGCTATTGTGGTTTGTAACCTCGTTAGTTTCCTTTGTCACAAGAAAAATCTGCGTCTGTATATTTCCGGCAACTACACTGATTACTTCTGAAATATGTAGTTTTTAACATCTATCGATTTACTCAACATTCTTAAACTTTACTCGCAATGAAGAAGTTATACCTTTCCTACTTCAGTCCTCTCTCGGTTATCCTGCTGCTGTTTTTTACGACTCATTCACAGCTTTTCGGAGCGTTCTGCCGTGTTCAGCAAACTGTTAAGCCAACTATCCTAAAATCAATACTACGAAATTGCACCCATGCATTTTATGCGTGGCTGTTCCTGATCATCCGGCAGGGATTCAACAAATGTTCTTTTTTTCTCCTTTGCATTCAATTATTACCAAAACATAATATTCAAAGAAATGAAAACAATATTCTTTTTATTGTTCGTGCTTGTTCTTTCTGTTCCAAGTTGCATTGACCACATGGAACCGATTCCGGAAGCGAAATCATTCTCCTCTTCAACAATTGTAAGCGGATTAAAAGCACCAGTCGGAATCGCGGTTGACGACAAGGGAAATTTGTGGGTGACCGAAGCTGGGACGGGAAATAACAATGATGATGCAAGTCTGTCGATGATTACCCCGTCCGGTACTAAAACAACATATGTGGCAGGTCTTAAATCGGTTACCAACCAGGGTTCGATCGAAGGAATTAGTCATTTACTCTACCGTGAGGGGAAATTGTATTTTCTGCATGGTCTGAATGGCACGCTTTATACGGCCGATGTCTCGTCGTTCAAAACAGGCGATGCTGCTGTGAAACTTGTTGATATTCCATCTGAGGATGTGGGAAACTATGTTAGGAGCCTCGCATTGACAAATCCGTTGAATTCCAATGCATATGATCTTACGTTTGGACCAGATGGCCACTTGTTCATTGTGGACGCCGGTAGCAATGCAATGATTAAAAGAGATAAGGCTACGGGGAAATTAAGCCTCTTCGCCCACTTCCCCGACGTAGCACCGGGAGTAGATGCTGTACCAACCGGTATTGTTTACGACGGCAGTAGATTTCTTTTAAGTTCATTGACAGGTTTCCCTTTTACACCAGGAAGTGCAAAAATTTTCCAAGTTGACAATGATGGAATTGTTAGCATACACAAAGATAAGTTCACGACGCTGACCGGTATTGCACTTTCGGTCAATGGCAAACCTATTGTCATTCAGCATGGCATTTTCGGTGCAATGGGATTTGGAGCAAAGTCGGGCAAGGTGTTGGATGGGGAGGGGAATACACTCCTTGATAACATATCGAGGCCAACCGGCATCGTTCGTGCGGGTGACAGGGTTTTCTATCTGCTAAGCTACCTGGACGGCACAATAAGTAAGCTCACTTATTAATAAAATAAGGTTATAACTTCATTCCTTCTGAACATCAAAGTGAAAGCACTCAAAATCATCGGCAAAATACTAGCCGGACTCGCTGTTATCATTGGATTAGGCATCATTTATGTTAAAGCCGCCTTGCCCAAAACTGGGCCGGCACCGGATATAAAAATAGTTCGGACCGCGGCCCGTATCGAACGTGGTAAGTATCTGGCAAATCATGTAACAGTATGTATGGATTGCCACAGCACCCGCGATTGGTCGCAATATGCAGGACCATTAACCGGAGCGTTGGGCGTTGGAGGAGAGGAGTTTAACCAGAAAATGGGCTTTCCTGGAAGATTTTATGCACCCAATATCACGCCCTACACATTAGCCGGATGGACGGACGGAGAAATTTTCCGTGCCGTCACAACCGGTGTCAGCAAAAGCGGAAAAGCTTTGTTTCCAGTAATGGCTTATCACCGTTTCGGTCAACTTGATAAGGAAGATATTTATTCTGTGATTGCCTACATCCGCGAGTTACCGCCAGTGAAAAAAGATATTCCTAAGTCTGAACCGGATTTCCCTGTCAACATCCTTATCAATACAATGCCTCAAAAAGCTTCTTTTGCAACCCGGCCTGCGGAAGAGGATCAGTTGGCTTACGGAAAGTATCTTATCACTGCGACGGGATGTGTCGATTGCCATAGCCAGACAGATAAGGGCAAAATAATTCCAGGAACAGAATTTGGAGGAGGTATGGAATTCGCCAGCGCGAATGGTATTATTCGCTCGCCTAACATCACGATGCACAAAGAAAATGGCATAGGAAACTGGACAAAAGAAGCTTTTGTTGCCCGTTTCAAAGCCTACATTGATAGTGGCTATGTTTCCCCCAAGCTACTGCCTGGTGAAATCAACACACCTATGCCGTGGACAATGTACGCGGGTATGAAGGAGCAGGATCTGGGCGCTATTTATGCTTACCTAAATACAATTCAACCTATCAATCATCAGGTTGCAAGAATTGAAAAGAAGTAGCGAAAATATCAGATAACTAAGCCTGTAAATCCTATCTAATTTTTAGAAATCCTGATTATAGAGCCTAAAAATATGTGCTGTTGACCAATTAAGGTATCAAGCGATTGTGTGTATCGGTCATTTGTTATTTAACCAACTACTACTCCATTATGAAAAAATTACTTCAAACGCTTGCAGAATCTGTTTTTATCAAAAGACTGGTGTGTACCATGGCATTCGCCGGTATTGTATCGTTTTTTAATGTTCAGGGACAGGGAACTATCGTTGTTTCTAAAAAAGTAGAGCTGGACTTTTCTCCTGGTGCAAACTTTGGCTTTACCTCCAATATTCCGTCCAGTTCATCCTTCACGTTGAATGACGATCCCGCATTTATCTCAGTACAGGATTTGGGTATAGGGAACAACAACACGATGTGGGTTGTCGCTGCTCCTGCATCAGGAACCGGTAATGGAAACGTTTATTATAGGACGGCAGGTTCGGCCGACTGGATACAAACGGGTGGCTCGGGAACCCGGATAGATGTAAACACCTTAGGTACAGCAGTCCTTATCAATCAACAAGGATCCCAGTTTCTGTGGACCGAAAGTTCAGGATTCGTTCAGCAAACAGCTTCAACATTCAACGCTGTTGATGTCGGTGTTTTCTCAGGTAGTGGCCAGAACGTTTTTTTTCTGGCAAATAATAGTACTGCCGGTTGCAACGTACTCGTGCGCCGTTCAGGACCAGCAAATTATATCAACTACACAAACATTTGTGGCAGCCGCCTCGATGTAGCTCAGGATGGCTCTGTTTATGTACTTAATGAAACAGCAGGACAGGTATATCACGTGGTGTTCTCGGCAGATAATCTTACTGCTACTATTTCCCAAACATATAATACATCTGCTTTATCATTCAACGATATTGCGGTTGCAGTGGATGGCAGTGTTTGGGCTGTCAACGCTACACGTTGTTATCGTTTGACCAGTGGGAATTGGGTAGTTGATCCAAGCTCAAGTGGCGTCGGGTCCGGCAGCAATGCGGCTGGTATATCGGTCGGAAGTGAGGGGGATACTCCCATCATTACATCCAATGCTAAAAGTAATGTGGCTAACATGCTTCGGGGAAGGATTTTTCAGCGCAGGCAAGATGGCAGCTGGATGAATGATCATGCTGTCCGTTCCTCGACAGCAAGTAACAGTATCATTTTCACTGTTCCTGCCGGAAGCTATACGGTAGTAGAGAATGCTTCTGCCTGGCAACTTACCAGCATAAATACAGCAGGAGGTTCTGTGACTAAAAACCTCGCGTCCCGCAGTGCAACCCTCACGATTGCGGGAGGGGAAACAGTGCATTTGGAGTTTGTTAATGAAGGGCATGATTATGGAGATGCTCCTGATACTTACGGCACGCAGACAGCCAGTATTGGGGCATCACACAAAATAACAAACTTATTAACACTGGGCAGCAAGATCGATCCTGAGTTAGGCGCTGATCCGGGCTCGACTGCAAAGGGTGATAATGAGACCGGTATCAATGATGAAGATGGAGTTTCGGCATTCCCCGCAATTACTGGCGGAGCGAGCAGCACAATTACGAATTACACTGTCAATGTTTCTGCCGTAAATGCCACAACATCTACTGCTAACCTATGCGGTTGGATTGACTGGAACAATAATGGAACCTTTGAGGCAGGAGAAGGAATTTGTAAGACATTGGCACCAGCCAGCACCGGAACAACTTTGGTATGGCCGGCGGCATCACTCGTCTACGCAACGGGTATGTCCGGGGTATATGCAAGATTCAGGTTGACGACAGGTACACTAACGGCTGGAAATTTCAAAGGCGCTGCCGCTGATGGTGAAGTGGAGGATTACTTTCTAGCATTTGCGGATCCACTTCCAGTGAAACTGAAAACTTTCGAAGCTTCGGTGCATGAGCAAAATGTATCACTTGATTGGATAACGACGGAGGAATTGAATGCTGATCGCTTCGAGGTTGAACATAGTTTGAATGGTAAAACATGGAGTTTTGTTGGAACTGTTGCGGCAAGAGGTGAAAGTAGTGTTCAGATAAATTATACATTTGAGCATAAGACTCCTTCGGATGGTCTAAACTTATACCGCCTGAAAATGATAGATGCTGACAACACCTTCGCATTCAGCAGAATTGTTAGTATATCTCTGGATAAAAATCTGACACTCACTGCCTATCCCAACCCAACGAGTAGCAGGGTGATGATAAGTAATTACGATCAGGTGAAGCAATTTACAATGTTTAATGCTTCAGGTGTAAAAATCGTCGAAACCCCAAAGATTTCAGCAGAGGGAATTGACGTTACAAAGTTGCAACAAGGTTTTTACATAATTACTTTAATCCGATTTGATGGTTCTGTCAGCACACAGAAGGTACTGCTTGTTAAATAGAAGTTTGATAAAACAGGCAGAAGCCACCAAATGGGGATAAGATCGATTAAATTTTATAATCTACGTTACATGTAAATTCAGAACATTCTAACTTGCCCGATAGCCGGATTGGATGTTCACTTTTCTGGAGAAAATGCCCCTGCCAGAGTTAGATGCATGTCATTGATAAAATTTCATTGCCAAAATGAGCATTTAGGCGGTGCGATCGTAATATAACTGTTTTAATTATCGTGCGTTATGTCTTCGGCTGCTCTTGTCTCTTTTACATTGGTGCAAGTCTGTGGCAATGTAAAGCTTCTAGCTGAATCAGTTTCTCTGCAGCCCCTGGTCTGGTTCAAGGCAGATAAACAGGCATATCTAGATCCCTTTTTGTTGTATTCAAGGTTTCTATATATTTTCCCTCTTTTCATGATAATACCATTGCCAGCCCATTTGTAGGCCGACAATCATCTGGTCGTTTTCTTTCATAACGATCCATTTAATTTTAGAAATTGTTCCTGAAGGATTTCTGGATTTTGACTGAGAATATGTTTGCTGAGCAGACTCTATAAATGATTTTCGTTTTGATCCATAAGCTTTCCGAGCGTTTCGGTAAGATCATGCAGGACAGGACAAGCTTTTATATTAATCGAAGGATACCTCGGTTAGCAAATCCAAGCAGCTCGATTCAGCTATTCCACATTCGAAGATTTCTTCTCTGTCCCCGGGGAAGTTTGTCGGTCTGGTTGCTGATAATCCAGAGCAAAAGATTGATTTAAAAGCGTTCCATTGTGAGATTTTGGATGGTCACAAGGCGCTCAAAGTAGAGCAGGATAGTTACCAACCGATACCGGAAATCAGAAAAATCGATCCGTCCCTGATAATCCGGAATTATATGCAGGTTAAGTAGGATATTCTTGATATCGTTGAATCTAAAATGGAAAACATAATGGAAGATCCTGCCAGTTGAAATCCTATTGTAAAAAAGTGATGACGTGAATTGGTTTGGCTAACCGCCTGACTCGGAAGATAGAACACACAAAAATTTCCCATGGCGAGGTGTCATTAGATCTTTCTAAAATATTGGTTTGCTTTTGGGAGCCAACTCTGGTAGCGCGTTGGCGATTCTTTAAATTTTACTGTCTTATACTCGAAAAAAGTGGTTTATTGGGACGAATTGTTGAGAGATATGCTATTAAAAAACGACCATTAATTAGATTCGATCAAGTAAATCCGGTTTTAAACTAGAATCTTCAAATAGCTTATTTTAAATGCTTGTTCCCATGTTATTTTAACTTGCATGGATTGTGGATATTGAGGAAAATTTAATTGTACTGAAATTTCTGCGACCCTCTTGGCTTCTTAAATTTAGTCCTAAAATTTAGAGCGACTGTACTGAAATAAACTAATGTTTAAATCAGTACACTTTTTGAATTTTTAAATCATGAAGGAAACCGGCAGAGGCGCTGTTTTGATGTTGATACTTTAAATCGGTACAGTTTCACTATTTTTTTATCTAATAACTAATTTAGGAATGTTTTAGTTTTGACCTAACTCCATCTTCTCACCCTGCTGCAATGTTTGCCGAAAAAACAATAAATGATCTGCTTGATCAGTATTTCATTCATTTCGGGATTAAAAATCAAAAGCAAGATCGTGTCGATCTACGATTGACTCGCTATTTTAATTTTCGTCTGAAGTATATTTTAGCGAAGAAGCGACAGGTTTTGGTTTCAAAGGAGCTTGCCCCAAAGATAACGTGCTCACCATACAACGAAGGTATCATAGAAATTCTATATCGGGCAGCTGTTGGCTATGACCTTAATCCATTCCAAAGCAAGGAGTCTTTCAATTCGGATTACCATGACCTGCTATTCAACGACTGGGGAATTCATCATTTACATTTGAGTAAAGACAAGAAGAATCCTAAGGATTTCTTCAATTCGAGGACTGGGTCGTTACTATTTGTCAGATTCACGGATTCAATTGCTTATTTTATTGATGTCAAGCACCACAAAGATCCTAACGTCTGGAGTGACCGCGATTTGCTACGCATTTTCCAACGGAATTGGGAGAGCTCGATTGCAGACAGGCAATCAAGATCGGCAGTGGGTTGGTTTGAGGAGCTAAGTGACGAGGATCTGGGAGTGTTAAGAAAAATGGGATATACTACGGGTGTTGAGGTGGACGGTGAGTTCTACATGCTTCTCGGTCATGGACAAGCGTCGACTGGCGATAACATGATGGCTGGGCGTATGGCAGATAAGGTCATTTGCTGGATCGGCGAGAATGAAAATCTATTCCGTTTGGATCATCAGCGGTTCGTAACAATTTTAATGGATCGCTTATCTATGTGAATTGCAATAAAAAACCGTCGTTAAAGCGTAATTTGGACGATAACCTGAATCTTAGCTTGTAAACTTTAGGACTCTTTTGCACGAAAATTTCAGAATTAAATTGCCGTGATATAGGTACCAATATTTAGGACTGGTCACATTCCAAATAGTATAATTTAACGTACCATTTTGCACTATACAGTAATTTGTTTCGGTGTACCACTAAATCGTAATTTCGAAGTATAGTGATTGGGCATTTTAGGAATCAAAAGTGAGAAAAATAGAAGGGTCAAAGAGTACGGAAAAACCACGGTTTGAATGAACCAGGCTGTGCAAAATAATCCTGTTAAAATAGTGCAAGACAATTTTGAAGTTTACACTTAGCTTTCAAGTTGATAGACCGTATATTTCAGTTCGCTAAACAGAAGGAGTACACCTTAATGCGTAATTCAACCTTCGAATCGCTGCATAGCCGTCTCACTTAAAGCTTGCAATATCATTTTGAACCGATAGTTACTCGCTCAAAACAAATATCCAAGGGCTGCCAGTCTCATTAAACTCTGAGATAGTTGGGTTTATAAAAAAATACTGGCCAGGCTTTTTAAAGTATGTGTAAGTTTTAATCCTTGGGCATGGATGTGCCCTCTTTTGACGGTCAAAGCCAAATCATTTTGTTTTCGTGTATTCAGCAGTGGTCACGGGTTGTAGCCACCGGACCCTTCCGTTAGCATGATTAGGCGTGACAGCCATTTGAACAAAGCCGGTTTCGGGAGAAGCGCCGTGCCAATGCGGCGTGTCAGGCGGACATTTCACCGCATCGCCTTTTCGAAGTACTTGGATCGGCTTACCTCTGAAAAGGGGGCATTCATAACTGGTGCCGACTTTCTCATTGATGGCGGTGCCACCGCATCGTTCTTTTACGGCCCGCTACAACCTGAAAAGAATTAAACATGCCAAGCAAACCCAAATTTCACTACGGCTACGTGATCGTAGTCTGCTGCTGCCTGATTATGGGCATTGACATTGGACTGGTCATGAGCTGTGCAGGTGTTTTCTACAAACCTGTAAGTTTGGACCTTGGCGTTTCTGTCGGGGACTTCGGACTTTATATGAGCTTCATTTATGCTTTATCCTTTTTGATGCTCTCTCTTGCAGGGAGGATGATGGAAAAATTCAGCGCAAGGTGGCTACTCACGATTAGTTCCGGGATTCTAGGATTGGTATATATCAGTATGTCAACATTCTGGGCAGTGTGGCAGTTTTATGCTGCGGGGACGTTGATCGGTGTGGCGCTTGCTTTTATTCTATATCTGAGCTATCCGGTTTTAATCAATCGATGGTTTAAGGTCAGGGTCGGTTTTTTCATCGGCCTGTGTAGTGCTGCATCGGGTGTGGGTGGGGTATTATTCAATCCACTCGCTGGTCGTTTAATCGCGGAATATGGTTGGAGAAACACCTACCTGATCTTTGGGATTGTCATTTTATTAATAGTAACTCCACTGCTTGCATTATTGCTTCGCAGTCATCTCCAGGACATGGGTTTAGCTCCTTTTGGAAGTGATCACCAACAAAACAGCGGAATGCCTACGGGGATCACCTTTCAGCAGGCTACCAAGAGCCCCGCTTTCTATTTGTTACTTGTGTTTGCTTTTTTTATGATTTCAGTCTCAACATTGAATTTGTTCTTACCCACTTACATTACCAGCTCCGGATATTCGGTGCAGCAGTCGGCCCTGGTAGCTTCCTTGGTCATGTTGCGGGTCACCATTGGTAAGGTAGCACTGGGTTGGATAAATGACACAAGCTCCTTGAGGGGTGTTTTAACTTCCACAGGACTTGGAATTCTAGGATTTGTGTTTTTGCTAACGGGGCAAAGTAACATTGTATTTATGCTTGTTGGCGCATTCCTGTTTGGATGGGCATATGCAGGTGTAACTGTGGAAACAGCTCTGCTGGTCCGTTCCGTTTTTGGCACCAAAGACTATGCTCGTATTTTTTCCATCATATCCATAGCGCTTGCGGCAGGTGGGGCGGTTATGGCTGGTGGGTGGGGTTACCTTGCTGATTTTATTGATTTCAAATTTATCCTCATAGCTGGCATCGGCTGTTTGGTGATTTCAGCTTCAATCGGCCTTTACGCATTATTTAATAGAAAGATGTATTAAAGAAGAAATAAGATTATTTGAAATTCCTTTTCGCAGGGGCTCAGTCGTCATCTCTTAAATCTTTTATTGTAGAAGCTGTATCTCCAATATGTAACCGATAGAAGGTGCATAAAAAATCGGTGGTGGAAATGAACTGTAATAAATGTCCTGTTTTACAAATGCATACCATCTATGATACCAATATAGTAAAGTTAAAAGGTTCAGGTATTCGCTAAATCGTATTCTAACTGAAAGCCAAATCCTTAAAAGTGGTAATAAACCAGTAATCTGTAAAAATAGAAGTTACCTAAGATCGACCTTTTGCTATATAAAACGACGGACAAACATACGAACATGAAAACTATACTTTGCCTACTGATTTTTAGCGCGACGATGACTAATGCACAAACGATGATGGTGCGGATCTCTGAAATTGAAATCCTGCCGGAATACTTGACCCAATATAATGTCATTCTGAATGAAGAAGCTGCGGCTTCTGTCAAAAAGGAGAAAGGTGTGGTTGCCATTTTTCCAATGAGTATAAAGAACCAGCCAAACCAGATCAGGATCGTAGAGATCTACGCCGATAGCTCAGCATATCGGGTGCATTTAAAGACACCGCATTTTCAGCATTATAAAACAACGACACTGAAAATGGTAAAGACCTTAAAGCTTGTGGACATGGATGCGCTTAACCCAAATACAATGTCGTTAATATTTAAAAAGCTGAAATAAGAGATGCAAATAAAAGACTTAATAATCCATTAGTGAATTCGGTCACCTCAGAGCAAGGTGTAAAGTCAGTAGGCAACATACCACCTTGGTTGATTAGCTTGTTGATCGGTGGTCCTTTGATTAAATCACTTAGCAGCTTTTTCGGGTTAGTAATTAGAAGGCCAAACTAGACTTAGGATAGCAACCGCAGTACCCCAACTTCAAGAGGGGATCAAGCCTGTTTTACAAACTCTCAATGATAAACCATAGCAGTTCTATAACCCCTTGTTAGCTGGATAGATAATTTTTAATCTACTTCGTTTAAGCAACAGGACACCCATATTTGTTGATTTTCTGGAGGCTTTTTAGTGTACTACAACCTTGTTAAAGAGCAGCAATGTATCCTGGTATATAGTCGGTAGGGTAGGGCTCTGTTTCCAGAATTTTCCGATAAAGAGGCCCTTACGACCTATCTCTCATGCTAATTTGCGGGTTGTTCAAATTATTTATATAATATCAGACAGGTGATGCGGTCAGTTTTGGGCAGCTCACGCATAATCCAATCCATAATACTAGATTAAGGGCTTAAAGATTTCCCAATGGTGACCAAAAGGATCTACCAGATGGCCCAATCTATACCCATAGTCTTGGTCTGCGACAGGATAGATAACCACTGCGCCAACTTCTACGGCAAATTCAAATAACTGGTCCGGATCTTCGACCTGTAATCCGATGCGGACAGGTGTGCCATGCAATTTTTCCGGACTGAAATGCTTGTGCTCTTCCGACTCGTCTGCAACAACAAATCTTGCGCCCATAATTGCCATTTCAGCAACCACCGATCCATCCGTATCAGTGTTGGACATGAGAACAGTGGCACCAAATGCCTTCTGATAAAATTCAATGGCATCTGGACAATTTCTTACGGTGAGTGTAGGGACAATGACTGCCGTATAGGGGCTATGTTGATAAGTGTTCATAAAGTCTTTTAATACAATAATATGTTAAAAAGTTTGAAAACGGTGACCCTCACATTGGTTAGCATAGTTGGATATCGGCTCAATACCCAAGACCAAACAATGTAATTTTGTAACCGCTAGAAGCTGTCTAACTATTCGGTGGTTAAAAAGGAATATAGTTTATTATAACTGAGCAGCTATTTTATTGAAAATTACTCTGTAAACACGTTACATTTTTCATTTAATTATTTGAAGGGTACGTTTAAGTGTAATTTTTGACATTTGACCTAGCTACGAAAGGCATTTGTTTATTATAGTATAATCGTTTGTAAAAATGATAATATAATTTAGAAAAATAGATATTAATTACATCACTATTCTTATAAAAAATTGAGCTGATAAGGTTTTCATAAAAGTACTGCAAAGTGCCTCGGAATGCCACCTATTTATGTGTCTCTTCATTGGAATAGGGCTAAAATTTGTTCAGGAAAATTGGTCCAATCCTGGGACAAGGTCAAAAAGAGGATATTATTTTACTAAGTGAATTTTCCAATCCAAGCAGATACATGCTTGAAGTGATGGAGATAATATCAATAGCCATGCAAAAAGGAATTCAGTTATATATGCGAATTAAGGGTCAAAACTATCGACAAATGGCGATAAAATGCGCTCGAAAATTAGAATAATAGACTGATTGTCAGTATATTAGTATAGTCACCAAGCACTAAAATTATACATGATTAACCAAGCTATTACAACCAGATTAGTGAAAATTTTTTTTCTAGGTATGCGATAAATATGAGAATGAGCTCAAATATTGTTGCCAACGATTCACCAACAATAACTCACTCGTATTTACTGATCAAGAAATCATTACGATTTATTTGTTTTGTGTTAACCTTGAGAAAAGATTCAAGCAAATGTATGAGTTTATTGAAAATTACTTTTTTGATTGGTTTCCAAAGTTGCCATCTTATACGGCTTTTGTTACTCGATTAAATAGGCTTAGTGAAGCTTTTAAAGGACTGGCTTGTAGTTAAGATAGAAGAATACAGGCCGAAGGACACAAATGAGAGCATTAGTCTGCTAGACTCCATGCCAATAATAACCTGTTCCGGTAAGCGAAAAGGCGCAGTGGCCCGGGATATAGCCGACAAGGGGTATTGCTCCACGAAGGGTATTTATTACTATGGTGTCAAACTACATTGTTTATCTTTTGGTATGGGGGGCGTCAAAATACTTCCCTATCCTGAAAGTATTGTTTTTATCAAAGCCTCAGAAAATGATCTGACTGTATTTAATGAAAATTGGGCTTCTGTACCCAATATAGTCTTTTATGGCGATAAAATATATGTTGATAAACCATTTTTTGAAAATTTAACCTTGAGAAAGGTAGCTAAATGTTAACGCCAATAAAACTCAAAAAAGGGGAACCGGAAATCTGAGACAGTTCGAAAAAACTTTTAATGACCTATATTCCAGAGCTGTATCCGCTATCAGACAACCAATTGAGGCATTTTTCAATGCTATCATTGAGAGAACCGATATCCAAAGAGCAAGCAAGGTCGGTTCGTCCAAAGGGCTACTTGTGCATTTGTTCGGTAAAATTCCTACTGTATTCCTCACTCCAATTTTCAACTCTTTATTCGCATTATATACTAAAAAAGGAAAGTAATAACTTGACAACTCCATCAAAAACAAAGTGATGGCGATGGCTTACGAATTAATCTCATCCCCGAACCGAAGAGACCTGATCAGCAATCGGACGAAAGAGTCACAAGCTGAAATGAAACTATCCGGAATAAAATTAAGTAAACCTACTGACCCGAATAAAGTAAATCGATCAGTTCAGAACAAAGATCAATGCTTTGTGAATGTTTCGAGTCAGAAATACATTGCTCATCTTTACTTATCACGGAAGCAAATGGATTAAAATGAATAGCATAAAAAGATATTAAAAGCTGCGTGAATTTTTTAGCCATCCCATTTGATGAATTTTCTTATAATGGATATAATTTAATGCAATATAATTCTGAGATTCGCGCAGATCGTCTTACAAACTCCTTTTATATAAAAAATAAGTATTGACGACAAGAATATATTCGGCCTTGTATTTGTTAATGACAATTTTTAATTCAAAAAATATAGTATTAAAGGAAAAAAAACTATTTTTACACGTCAAACTCTCAATACGCGTGATAAGAGATTCGCAGCAAGATATAGAAATATGGGATGCCTTTCGTCTGGGTGATAAAAGCGCATATGCTCAAATCTATGAACTTCACTTCGATGCACTCTATTCCTATGGTAAAAAATTTTTGATTGATGAAACAAGGGTAGAAGATGCTATTCAGGATTTATTTATGACCTTGTGGCGTACCCGTGAAAAACTTTCTTCAGTAGATAATATTAAATTTTACCTCTTTCGCAGCCTCCGACGTGACATTCATCGTTTAAGTAAGAAGGGAAAGCCATTTGAGCAGGTAGATTTTGATCTCTTTTTGGATATGGAGAATCATCCAGCTGCAGAATTTGGCACATCTGATAATGATATTGAACTAACGCAAAGGTTGACTATTATCCTTAAGGATCTTCCCAAACGTAAGCTGGAAGCCATTACCCTTCGGTATTATGAAAATTTTAGTATTGAGGAAATCGCTGTTATTATGCAAGTTTCAGATAAAACCGTTCGAAACACATTGCATAATTCACTGATCTTGCTCCGAAAAAACTCAAATCTGTTCTACACGCTTATTAAGGCGACTCTTGTTTATTTGTGGTATTAGATAAATCCTTTATACCTAAAGCGCTATTATTATTTATTTTAAAAAAAATATCAACTTTCTATGGGTCAAATGGGATAAAGCCTCCTTTGTATATATATAATGCAAAGGTTGTTAATATAAACCACTCTGGCTTTGATAAATTACAGGGATTATACCGAAGAAGATTTTCTAAATGACGAGCGTTTCCGTAAGTGGATACTTTCCCGGGGGACGCAGGAATCACCATTCTGGGAAAATTTTCAGAAAGAATTTCCGGAAAAGGTCAATGACCTTTTGCTTGCAAAGGCTCTATTTGTTTCCTTACACCAGCTTCACTTGTCTCCAGACAAAAGTACAAAAGAAAAAATATGGACAAGCCTAGAAGATTCGATCACCGGAATTGATTTGGCAAACAAACCAAATCGTTTGATCTGGCCAAACTATCTGTGGTGGATGGCTGCGGCGGTACTTTTGATTGTTGTTGGATTAACATGGAATTCTAAGTTGACGTATAATAGTGAGCCGTTAGAGTACAGTAAGCAGGTAAGCCAGGCATCAATAAACTTGTACGAAAAGATTAATACAACACAAAAACAGCAAGCAATTTCTTTGAAAGATGGCTCTAAAGTAAAGCTAAATCCAGGAAGCAAGTTGAGTTATTCTGATTTTGATGCGAAACAAAGAATTGTTTATCTTGACGGTGAAGCTTATTTTGACGTAGCAAAAGACCGCTCTAAACCTTTCATCGTTTATGCGGGCCATATTGTAGTACAGGTTGTCGGTACCAGCTTTAAGGTAACGTCCAATACCGGCAAGGCTAAAAGCAATGTATCTGTAACTTCGGGAAAGGTAAAAGTTTATGCTACTATCGCTAAGCCGGGTGTATTGGAAAAAAACAATGATAATCTTGAGGTTTATCTGTCTCCCAATCAGCAAGCCGATTTCGATGCAAATACCAATTTGTTTCATAAGAGCCTTGTAGCACAGCCTGTTCAGCTGGCAGGTAGTGGAGATACAAGGGAGTTTTATTTTACCAATACCTCAATAGATGGAATTCTCAACACACTTGAAACTGCATATGGTGTGCGCATACGCTATGATAATACTGCACTAGAGTCTTGCAAGATTACCGCGCCATTGGGGGATCTGCCATTATTTGGGAAACTGGATATTATTTGCCAGACAATCGGGGCAACTTATGAAGTATTTGGTACTGAAGTCGTAATCTCGGGAGGGAATTGCAATCTTTAAATATTCTTTAACTAAATCTTAATTATATGACAAAAAATTAACTCTAGAGATCAAAAAACTGGAAGCGCGGCCACGCTCCCAGTCTAAAAAAAATTCCCACAACAATCTAGTGATGATATTCCTGCTAAACAGGAAGAGGGAAAAGTATGTCTTATTTTAAAATCAATTAAAACAAAACAAGAGTAAAAATATGGAAAAGTTTTTCAATACTGGTCCTAAACTGACACTAATAATGAAAATACTAGGCGTTCCTATAATATTCATTTTAATGCTTGCAACACTAAGTTTTGCCAAAAACGGAAACGCGCAGGATTTGATGAACAGGAAGGTTACAGTTCAGATTAACAATAAGGAAATTGTTAAAGTACTGACTACAATTGGCCATAAGGCTAATGTAAAATTCACCTATTTACCAGGCATATTTCCAGCTGAAACAAAAATTTCATTGACATCTAAAAACGAACCGTTGGAAAATATTCTCCGACAGCTTTTGGCGCCTTACAATATCAATTATCAAACAAGCGGTGAATTTATCATTCTTAAAAAAATCAGCTCCGGACCAAAATCATCCATGTCTGAATTGAAAGACGTGCAGCGGATGAATCAGGAAATAGAAGTAACCGGGAAAGTTACCGACGAAAAAGGGGAGGTTTTGCCCGGTGTAAGTATCATTCTTAAAGGAACGCAGCGGGGTACCGTCACAGATATAGATGGTAAATTTTCATTAAATATTCCTGATAAGTCTGCGGTGCTGGTTTTTAGCTACGTTGGGTATTTACAGAAAGAAGTTGAAGTTGGCAGCCAGACTATTGTTAATGTTCAGCTTTTGTCGGACAATAAAGTTTTGGAGGAAGTTGTTGTCGTGGGATACGGCACCCAGAAGAAATCAGATGTTACAGGTGCTATCGCTTCGCTGGATGGTACCAAGATTGCCAGAGCTGCTACACCTGATGCTTCCGGAGCACTGCAAGGGCAAATGCCGGGGGTAGTTGTTGTAAAAAATGTTGGAAAACCTGGAAGCGGATACAGTATTAATATTCGCGGAGTGAGTTCGATAGGTGGTTCAAATTCACCCTTGTTTGTGATCGATGGAATTCCAACTACAACGGGTATCAATGAATTGAACCCGGCTGATATAGAAAAGATTGACGTTTTGAAAGATGCATCTGCCACTGCGATATATGGATCCCGGGGAGCCAAAGGCGTTGTGATCGTCACAACAAAAAGGGGGAAATCAGGGAAAACGACAATTTCTTATGATGCTTATGCCGGCGTAAGAACACCAACCCATTTACCTGAAATGTTTAACGGTCCGGAATACGTTTCTTACCGTACAGATCAATTCAAAGCTCAGGGAAAAGATGTTTCCAGGAACAACGCTGCTTTTTTTACTCCTGAACAATGGAAAAATATTGACGAAGGCAAATTCACGGACTGGCCGTCGCTGCTACTTAGAAATGGTTTGCAAATGAACCATAATATCACTGCCAGCGGTGGAGACGATAAAACCCGGTTCGCTATCAGCGCAGGATTACTTCAGGAAAACGGAAATGTAAAACCGGAACAATTTAAAAGATATACACTGAGAGGAAACGTAGACCGTCAGATAACCGCAAAATGGAAGGCGGGCTTAAATATCTATTTTTCACAAAATCTTCAGGATTTAGGAAGCTCAGAAGCACTACGGTCTGCGTACCGTTTGCCTCCAATGACTAATCCTTATGATGCGTCGGGCACAAGGGTTTTTCGTGTTTATGGAACAAATTCGGTGAGCAACCCTATGTTTGATCAGGAAAATGAGATTCGTCAGAATCGTAATGCAAGAACTTTCGGCAATATTTATGTACAGTTTCAACCCACCGCTCATCTTACTTTAAAGTCTAGCATTTCGCCCAACTATTCAACAAATAGAAGCGGAACCTACTTCGGGCCTCTTGCAAAACAGACTCTTGGGGGAGCGCTTCCTACGTCAGCGTCAAATGCGACAAACGATCAACTTACCTGGGTTTTAGATAATCAGGCAACTTACGAAAAACAGTTTGGCGTGCACAAACTTACTGCCACTGTGGTACAAAGCATGCAGAAAGATCGGTTTGAAAGTAACACAATATCGGTCGAAGGTTTGCCATACAGATCCCTCTGGTATAATTTGGCAACGGCAGGAAAAGTGACGGCCTACGGTTCTGCTTACACCAAAACTACTTTGTCTTCTGCAATGGGTAGGATTAATTACAGCTACAAAGATAAGTACCTGTTGACGGCGACCGGACGGTGGGATGGCTCTTCACGTCTTGCCGAAGGAAATCAGTGGGGCTTTTTCCCATCTGCTTCCTTGGCATGGAGAATTTCTGAAGAGCAATTCATAAAGTCGGTTTCTGCGATAAACGATCTTAAATTAAGAGTTAGCTATGGTGTAACCGGAAATGACAGGGTAAATCCATATTCAACACAAGCAACCCTTGGTCAGACATTCTATGATTTTGGAGGTGTTTTTGCACAGGGATACGCTCCAAGTCAGTTAGCTAATAAGGCGCTAACCTGGGAAACGACCAACGAAATAAATGCCGGATTAGACTTTGGCTTTTTCAATAACCGTATTTCAGGAAGCGTGGATGTATATAATCGTTTGATAGACAATATTCTATTGAACCGTCAATTGCCTGCGCCTTCCGGATATAGCTCAATCACTGACAATGTAGGTAAACTTAAAAACAGTGGGATTGAGCTGGGAGTAAGCACGATCAATATTCATGCAGGTAAATTCATGTGGAAAAGTGATTTCGTTTTTGATAAAAATAAAAATGAGATACTTCAATTAAACGGCGGCAAGAAAGACGATGTGGGTAACAAGCTGTTTATCGGGCAGCCTGCGCAAGTCAATTACAATTATGTATTTGATGGGATCTGGCAGCAAGCTCAAATTGACGAAGCTAAAAAATACAACCAAACCCCCGGACAGGTCCGTGTCAAAGATATAGACGGTAATGGCGTTATTAATGCCAGTGACAGGCAAATTATCGGGAAACAGGTGCCTAGCTGGACTGGTTCGTTTTCAAATACATTCAAGTATGGTAATTTTGATTTGTTTATCATGGTTTATACCCGTCGCGGTGAGCAATTTGAAAGTTCTTTCGACGCAACTTTATTGAATTACAATCAAGATTATAATCAGGTAAAGGTTGATTACTGGACCCCAGCTAATGCTTCTCAGGTTCATTTTCAACCTGGAAACCCAGGGCCATATTCTGTTATCCCTACTTTCCGAAAGGTTGACTTTACCAGGGTTGGAAATATTACGCTTGGTTATAATCTGCCCTCAGACCTGATTAAGAAAATCAGGATCAGTAACCTTAGAATCTATGCCACGGCAACAAACCCAATTCTATTTACCAAGTATGACGGATTTGACCCTGAATGGCCAGCTGTAAACACCTACGGAACAGCAGTGAGTACATCTTCATACCTTTTTGGAATTAATCTTGCATTTTAATTATCGCAATAAATGAAAAAGATATTTTATATTCTTACGATGGCCATAGGTGCAACTCTTGCATCTTGTCAGGAATTTTTGAAAGAAGAAAACATAAGTGGCGTAACGGCTGAAAATTTTTACGTAGATGCTGCGGGCTATGAAAAACTGGTTAATTCCTGTTATGCATCCATGCGTGATATTTACGAAACTGACCCTAAACTGTTTTCCTGGGGAACTGACATTTTTACACGGGGTGAAATTGAATCGGTGAGTGGTACGCTAGGCGACAGACTGGTACGTGCAACGCAGTTAAATGAGTATAAGACATTGTCTTCGGATAACTCTGGGGTGGAAGAGCTTTTTACAGTGCTTTACGTGGGTATTCAACGATGTAATACGGCAATTAATAAAGCCGCCACCATTCCAGGTCTTGCGGAGGCTACAAAAAATAAGCGGATTGCCGAAGTACGTTTTATCCGTGCTTACCTGTATTACCTGCTTGTCGAAAACTTTGGAGGTATTCCAATTGTAAAGGATGAGATCAACACTGCTATCACGCATTTTGTTCCTAGTTCTGAGAAAGAGGTTTACGATTTAATGATTGAAGATCTGAATGGTTCTGTTGGAGGTGTTGATGCAACCACTCCTGAATTTGGCAGAGTAACACAAGGCGCTGTGAAACATTTGTTGTCGCTGGTACATCTTACCCGTGGTTACAAAGCATTCGCAGAAGGGACAGATTTCGCCAAATCGGCTCAGCATGCTGAGGAAGTGATCACCACCGGAACATATAAGCTGGTGCCTTCTTTTGCCGATCTATTCAAATCCACAAATGAAAAAAACAGTGAAATTATTCTTTCAATTCAATTTGACCCGACATCGCTGAAAAATAAGACAATAGGGCATGGACAAAATATCGTTTTTGGTTGGAGAGTTTTCCGTGAGCCTGGATTTTTCGATGGTGAGTATGCCATTTATAATAGAAGGACAAGCGATTTTATGCCTACCCAGTTTCTTTTTTCACTTTATAACACGGCTAAGGATTCAAGGTATGACGCTACTTTTCTTAGTCAGTTTTCAGCAGTGAGAGATGACAAAATTGGAAATTCGGTGATAAAAAAAGGTGACCTACGCTTCTACTTTCCATATCCGGACCGGCAGTTCACAAGTCAGGATTCAGTTGCTTTAAAATCTGCAAATCCAAATGTAGAGATCATTAGATTTGATCGATGGAAGCAGGATTTTCAAGGAATAGGCGGTGCGCTGAAATTCCCCATGATCAATAAGTTCTATGATCCTTTGGCATTGCAACCAGGTAGTAACGAGCGACTATATACATCTACAAGAGATATTTATCTGTTTAGACTTGCTGATACTTATCTGCTGGCTGCAGAGGCTTATTTTAAAATGGGGCAATTGGATAAAGCAGCAGAAAAAATCAATGTAGTCCGTAAACGTGCGGCAGTTGCCGGACAAAGTCTGGACATTACAGCAGCAGCTGTAACCATCGATTTTATTTTGGACGAACGTGCCAGAGAACTAGCTGGGGAATACAAACGCTGGTTGGATCTTAAACGCACCCGCAGATTGGGCAGAGCTTTTGAACATAATATTCTGACTAAAATGGCCAATCCGGCTGGCGTAATAGATAAATATTATTTGAGACCTATCCCACAGGCGGTCATCGACAGGGATACGGAAGGTTACCCGCAGAACCCTAGCTATTAATTCTAAAAAGAACAGCCAGGCAGAGATTGTCTGGTTGTTCTTAATCATTTCGTGGCAACGATTTTTAAACTGCGATCTGATGAGATTCTTTAAATATTGTTTAAAGTCCGTCGCTCATTATGTTAATGTGCCACGTGACTTCGCTTGCTCAAACACAAGGTTTATCGTTCGAATTTACTTGTGATAACTTCATATCGGTTGCATATGGACGGGAGTATGATGCATTAAAATGTCGACTAAATAATCAAAATTATTATATGGAATCCAACAATCGCCGGGATTTTCTGAAAGGCTCACTGCTATCCGCAGGCGGCATACTTTTAGGTAATTCCAATGTGATTGCCGCTGGCAATAACATAGTCAAAGGTGCAAATGAAAGAATTAATGTTGCTGTAATTGGGATAAATGGGAAGGGCAAACACCATTACAAACGGTTCTGCGAGATACCCAATGTGAGGGTCACTACTTTATGTGACGTTGATGAGCGGCTATTCCCCGAAGGCATTGCAGCCGTTGAAAAACTAAGTGGTTTCAAGCCGAAAACTGAAGTGGACATTCGTAAAGTACTAGAAGATAAAAATATAGATGCGATTTCAATTGCAACTCCTGATCATTGGCATGCCTTGATGACCATCTGGGCCTGTCAGGCTGGGAAAGATGTGTATGTTGAAAAGCCAGTTTCCTTTACCATTCAGGAAGGTCGCAAAATGGTTGAGGCTTCAAGAAAGTATAATAGGATTGTTCAGGCGGGAACCAACATGCGTTCAGAACCAGCAGTGCGAGCAGCGATGCAGTTTCTGAATCAGGGCAAATTAGGAGAAATCTATATGTCCAAAGGCGTTTGTTTTAAACCCAGAAACAGCATTGGTTTTCAAAAAGATTCACCCATCCCTAAAGGGGTTCACTGGGATTTACATCTTGGTCCGGCGCCGGAAAGACCATTTAATGAAAACAGGTTTCATTACAACTGGCACTATTTCTGGGATTATGCCACCGCAGAAATGGGAAACATTGTTCATCAGATGGATTTGGCAAGATGGGGACTTAATAAACATGAACATCCTCTCAAAGTTCATTCATCAGGAGGGACATTTGTCTGGAAATCGGATATGGAAACACCGAACATACAGCATGCAACTTTCGAATATGCTGATGGGAAAATCTTACAATACGAAGTCAGAGGATTGTATACCAATGAAGAGGGCGGCATGAAGGTTGGTAATTTATATTTTGGCTCAGAAGGCTGGATGAATTCAGAAGGTGGATGGAAATCCTATTATGGCGGAAGCGAAGCGGATACAGATCCTGGATTTCCCAAGCGAACAGAGAAAGCAGGTCCCATTATGTCTCAATCAGATTTGTCAATGTTTTCGAAGGACGATCATTATCAAAATTTCATTAATTGCGTAAGGTCACGAAAAAGAGAGGAGCAGTATGCAGACATTCTGGAAGGGCACCGTTCAACAACCCTTAGCCACCTAGCAAACATCTCTTACAGAACAGGGAGGAAACTGATATTTAATCCTGATGCTGAAACATTTAATGATGATGTTGAAGCAAATTCCTATTTAACAAGAAATTACCGTTACCCATTTGTGGTACCAAATGAAGTTTAGTAATCACCGTGCCACAAGTCATGTTTTAATAAGTCGAAGCTCAAGAAATGAAAAAGATAAGAATTTATAATGAAATATTACTTCTTGCGATATTGATCGCATCCTTGGTTTCTGCCAATGTAGTTGCGCAATTGAAAGAAACTTCTGCAAATACATTAACTAAGCAGGAAATCAGGGAAGGATGGAAGTTACTGTTTGACGGGAAAACAACCAAAGGCTGGCGTGGTGCGAACAAAGACAAATTTCCCGAAGAGGGCTGGATCGTGGAGAATGGCATGCTGACGATTTTACCAGCAGGGAAAGGCGGAGACATCATTAGCAATGATATGTATTCGAATTTTGAGCTTTCATTTGACTTTAAATCTCCTGTTAATTCAAACAGTGGTTTCAAATATTTTGTGCTTGAAGATAGCTATAAAGTAGGTACCGCACTGGGCCTGGAATACCAAACGCATGATACCGGTAAAAGGCCATTTGATGATCAGGATAAACATTCCCTGGGATGTCTCTACGAACTTTTACAGGCTACAAACAGAAAGGCAAATGCTCCCGGCGAATGGAACAATGCACGGATTATATCCAAAGGAATGCATGTCGAGCACTGGCTGAACGGCATTATGGTGTTAGCCTATGAACGTGGTAGTGAGCAATTCCGAAATGCAGTAGCAAAAAGCAAGTTTAGTGTTTACCCCAATTTTGGAGAAACAAAAAAAGGGTATCTGCTTATACAGGATCATAATGATAGAACGGATTTCAGAAACATTAAAATAAAGGAGTTGCTTTAACAGAACTCAATCTTATCTGTCACTTTATCATAGTTTAGAAAATGGAATCTAATGAAATATATCCTAATTCTTACCTTGTTTGTTCTGGTGCGATCTGTACGAGCACAAAGTCCTGCATTACCCTATTTGAAAAAACATGGTGATGCAACACAACTCATCGTGGATGGTAAACCATACCTGGTTCTGGGTGGAGAGCTCCGCAATTCCAGTAATTCAAATCTAACCAATTTAAGGCCTATCTGGCCAAGATTGGTTAAGGCAAATATCAATACGGTTTTAGCCACCGTATCCTGGGAGCAAATGGAGCCACAAGAAGGCGTATTCGATTTTACCCTGATAGATGGGCTTATAGACCAGGCGAGGGAAAATAAAATGAAGGTGATCTTGCTTTGGTTTGGAAGCTGGAAAAATACTGTATCTACGTATGTGCCTGGCTGGGTTAAAGATGATTTTAAACGTTTTCCCCGTATACAAAATGCAGACGGATCCGGGCAAGAAAGGCTTTCAACGATTAGTGAGACCAATAAAAATGCTGACAAACTTGCATTTAAAGCGTTAATGAGACATTTGCGGAAGATAGATGGTACTGCCCATACTGTTATCATGGTTCAGGTTGAGAATGAGGTCGGGATGTATCCCAACCGCCGTGATCTTTCAGCCGATGCAAACGCTCTTTTTGACAAACCTGTACCTGGTGAATTAATGAATTATCTGGTGAAAAATATGGATGCTCTTTCCCCTGTTTTAAAAAGAGCATGGACAGAAGCGGGATCAAAAAAATCTGGCAACTGGGAAGAGGTTTTTGGGAAAGGCAGATTGACCGAAGATTTTTTCCAATCCTGGACTTTCGCTACTTACATCAACGGTATTGCAGAAGCAGGTAAAAAGGAATACCCACTACCATTATTTGTAAACACGGCTCTTAATGAAGTGAGTGGTGGGCCGCAGGATAAAGTTATGGATATTTGGAAAGCAGTTGCGCCTAGTATTGATTTGCTAACTCCTGACGTATATTACCCGCAGTTTGCTGAATATGCAGCCAGATACCACAGAAGTGACAATGCCTTATTTATTCCCGAAGCCCGTTTTGACAGTAGTGTGGGAGGTAAGGCCATGTACGCGATTGGCCAGCATGACGCAATCGGTTTTTCTCCCTTTGCCATCGACGGCAATGACAGTATTCATGCCCATCCCCTTGCGAAATCATATAAGATATTATCGCAGCTAAGCCCTTATATATTAGAGAATCAGGGTAGTAAAAACATAGGAGGTATTTTGCTTGATACTATAAATCCAACTCAGGAGCTCCAGGTAGGCAATTATATGATTACTGCTACAATTGTGAAAAAGAAGCAGAGGTTGTCACCACAAAGTGCTTATGGTATTGTTTTAGCAACAGGGGAAAACAGCTTCATTATCTCGGGATGCAATTTGTTTCTGACTTTTAAACCGCTCACACCAGGACCGGCTCAGGCAGGTTTCAAAAATGTATCAGAAGGCTCGTTTGTGAATGGAATGTGGCGCGAGACCAGGCGTCTGAATGGTGATGAAATTGATGATGGCAGACATTTGCTTTTTCCAGGTGATGATAGGGAACTTAGCATCCAAAATGTTGAAATCTACAGATATGAGTAATCGTTATTTAAACATTTTAGTAAGCTGGATTTTAATGGAATAATTTTCTGAACATGAACAAGGTGTATCAGAATATTAAGGAAAAAGCTGCTATCGGTGAGAAAGGTATGAATGAAGATAATCAAAACCATTCTGATTGAAAAAAAATGATTCCTCAAGCCATGCTCAACTTTCAGAATTAGAGTATCGAATAAAAAACTGAATATATGGAAAAGAAGATATTAATGTTTGTTGCGGCCTGGATCTTAAATGCATTTGTTGTGCCCTATACGGTAAAGGCTTCTAAATTTGAATTGGTAACACAACAAAATAAAGTTTCAATTTATTATCCGAAAGGGGAGTCCAGACTTGATTCAATTGCGGCTCATTTATTGGCGTCGGACATTAAGCTTGTTAGCGGGTATTTGCCAATGGTTAGCAGTGATCTATCCTACGCAAGAGGCAATATAATTGTCATAGGACGCGCTGATTCAAAGCTGATTGCCAGTTTCGGAAATAAAGCTGTGGATGCTAATATGAAAGGTAAGTGGGAATGCTACTCATTGAGATTACTGTCCAAACCAACAAATAATATCTCTAATGCGCTGATTATTTCAGGAAGTGACATTAGGGGAACAGCCTACGGCATTTTTTCTATTTCTGAGAAAATTGGTGTAACGCCCTGGTATTGGTGGGCGGATGCAACTCCGAAAATGCAGAAAAGTCTTTCTATAAATATTGAAAACTTCACTTCCAAAATACCTTCGGTAAAGTTCAGGGGTATATTTATCAATGATGAAGATTGGGGATTACAACCTTGGGCAGCTAAAACTTTTGAACCTGAAACAAAGGATATCGGGCCAAAAACATACGCCAAAGTTTTTGAATTGCTATTGCGCCTTAAAGCTAATTTGATATGGCCCGCCATGCACCCAAGTACCAAGGCGTTTTATCATTATCCGGGTAACATTAAAGCTGCGGAAGATTATCAGATTGTGGTTGGTTCATCGCATGCAGAACCAATGCTTCGTAACAATGTCAGCGAATGGAATGAAAAGAGTATGGGTCCTTTCAACTATTTGACAAACAGGCAAAAAGTGAATGATTATTGGGAATCACGTATCAAAGAAAGCAGTAAGGTTAACGGTATTTACACTACCGGAATGCGCGGGATACATGATGGTGAAATTCAGGGTGTAAAAACGATGAAAGAGACAGTTCCACTTCTGGATACTATTATTGGTGAACAACGTAGCATGTTAAAAAAGTATGTGAATAAGGATATTACAAAGGTTGCACAGGTATTTACGCCTTACAAAGAAGTACTCGAAATATATGATGCCGGCCTTAAAGTACCTGATGACATTACTCTGGTTTGGCCGGATGATAATTATGGCTATATTCAAAGATTGAGTAATAGGGATGAAAATAAACGTTCCGGAGGTTCCGGTGTTTATTACCATGCATCTTACTGGGGCCGTCCGCATGATTATTTATGGCTAGGAACCTCCCATCCCGCGCATATACGGGAAGAGATGACCAAAGCTTATGAGATGAATGCCAGGCAGCTATGGATGTTGAACGTCGGTGATATTAAGCCGGGTGAATATACGACGCAGCTGTTTTTGGATATGGCTTACGACATAAAACCATTTGAGAAATCTTCCTTTTCAATTACTCATTTACAGAATTGGTTTGCAACAATTTTTGGTAGTAAACAATCAGCTCCCCTGGCTGGTATCTTATGGAAGTATTATGATCTGGCTTTTGAGCGTAAACCCGAATACATGGGTTGGAGCAGGACTGAGCCTACAACGGCAATTGATTTCACTGAATACAATCACACATATTACAATGATCAGGCGCAGCTTAGAATTGATGCTTACAATAAGTTGGTTGCCAAAGTGGAAGCGATTAATGCAAATATTGACACAAGAAATAAGGCTGCTTTTTACGAGTTGGTAGAATATCCTGTTAAAGGGGCTGCGCTGATAAATAAAAAATTCCTTTACCGGGATAAAGCTTATTTGTATGCAAGACAGGGTCGTTTGAGTGCCCAAACTTACGCGTTGTTGTCAAATGAAGTGTACGATAAAATAGCGAAAGAAACCCACTATTACAACACAGAACTTGCAGCAGGAAAATGGAAGGGTATGATGAATATGTTCCCAAGAAAGCTTCCCGTTTTTAACCTTACTATTTTTGATATGCCAAAAACAAATAATCTACCTGCTTTTCGAGCGCTTCCGGAAGGAAACAAAAATTCGGATTCCGCTTCCAATTTACATCAGTTCACTCTTCCCGAATACGATAAGTGGAATAAACAGAAGTATTTCATTGATATTTTTCTATGTCAAGATGTCACAATGAATTTTGCGATTAGCACTTCCGAAAGCTGGATTACTGTAAGTGCTGTAAAAGGCGAATTGGTTCCGGAGGGGCTCCTAAGCCAACAGCGCATCTGGGTGGAAATTGACTGGGAAAGGGCACCTGTACAGAAGAAATTAAAGGGAAATCTTGTTATCAAAGCTGATAACGATCAATATACTTTTGGTATTTCTGCAAACAATTCCCAACCGGATGAGCTTAAAAGTTTCGCCGGATACATTGAAGCAAACCGCTACTTGTCTATTAACGCTACCGAGTATTCAGCAGTGAACAATACGAAGTTACGCTATTGGAGCACGGTAGATGGATTAGGTTTGCAAGGAAAATCACTCGAATCATTCCCCTTGAATGAAAGGCCGGCTAATGGTGATTTGAATACACTAAACCTGAAAGATAATCCTGCCTTGGTGTATGATTTTTACACGTTTACTCAATCGCCCGCAGACATCATAATTACTTCTTTGCCAACTTATCCGCTTAACAAAAATTTTGAAGTGCGTTACGGTGTGAGTATTGATGATGGGCCTGTGAGCATTTTTAATTTCAGAACCTTTGGCCGTAGCGACGAGTGGAAAAGCAATGTGCTGAGTAATTCAGCCAAACGCACCTTCAAGGTATCAGATCTTAAAGCTGGCAAACACAAGCTCAAAATCTATATGATAGATCCGGGCGTGATTCTAAATCATATTTTTATTGATCTGGGCAGTTCGCAGCCATTTTATGGTGCTATAACACCAACCCATTATAATACCATTATCAAAGACAAATAAATTTGTTATGAAACTTTTAACTATACTTCTTTTTTTTCTGGTGCTGACTGATCTTGATTGTTTGGCTCAAAAGCATAAACAATATGATGCAATCTATTCCGGCGTCCCGTGGTATGACGATAACGGGAATATTGTCAGTGCTCATGGAGCTAATATTGTAAAGGAAAAAGATCGTTTTTTTTTGTTCGGTGAAGCGCATTCCGATACCAGTAATCAATTTGTTGGTTTCAATTGTTATTCATCCACTGATTTATATAACTGGAAATTCGAAAGCGTTGCCCTCCCAGTCCAGGCCAAAGGAAAGCTCGGCCCGAACCGTGTAGGGGAACGTGTGAAGGTCATGAAGTGTCCTGCGTCAGGCGAATATATCATGTATATGCATGTTGATACGCTAGGCTATAAGGATCAGTTTATTGGGTATGCTACCTCAGAAAAAATTGTAGGCCCGTACGTTTTTCAAGGACCTATACTCTACGATGGTAAGCCAATCCGAAAATGGGATATGGGTACTTTTCAGGATCAGGACGGATCAGGTTATGTACTTATTCATGGTGGTGAGATTTACAAATTAAGAAACGACTACAAAAGCGTAGCAGAACAAGTTAACAAGAACATGACACCCGGGTTTGAATCGCCGACACTATTTAGAAAGGATAGCATTTATTACTTTTTAGGTTCATACCTTACGAGCTGGGAGAAAAATGAAAACTATTATTATACGGCAACTTCACTGAAAGGGCCCTGGAAGAATCAGGGGATTTTCGCTAAGGAAGGCACTTTGACATGGAACTCGCAGACCACATTTGTTTTACCCATTAACGGGTCGAAGGACACGACCTTTCTGTTTATGGGTGATCGGTGGTCTTACCCCAAGCAGGCATCAGCAGCGACTTACGTGTGGCAGCCATTGACCGTATCCGGTTATTCTATTTCAATCCCTGAATTTGAGCAAGCATGGCAAATATATCCCTTGACCGGGGTAAAGTCATTTGCAAAAGTTGATGGGAGAATTCTAGGAGATTCGAGTTTGCAAATCATATATTCTGGAAATTGGCAGAACGACACATCTGGTAGTAGGACAGGGCACTTTTCGCAGGAAAATGGTGCTTCTTTTACCATTGGTTTTAAAGGTATTCAGATTGGCTGGTATGGGTTAGCAAGTCCAAAAGGCGGCTATGCAAAAGTTATAATTCGTAACCGCAAAGGGAAAATTGTGTTGTCTTCCATCGTAGACTTGTATTGTCTTTACGCTGATACCTCGCTCAGATATTTAAGTCCATTGCTTTCAAAAGGTAATTACTCACTAATAGTTTCCGTAATGGGAGAACGTCCAAACTGGTCAGATAAGAAAAAAAATAGTTATGGAAGTACCGGTTATGAAATCTCATTGGATAAAATCGTATTAAAAGAGTAATCACTGTCTGCCATGGTATCATCATACCAACTGTAAAAAAAATTGCATTTAGTTTTAAATTAAATCATTTATATAATGCGAAAATTGCATAGAGTTGACCTTTTAATTTATCTGCTGCTTTTATCCTCTGTGGCATTTTCTCAAACTCAGCCTGCCGTAGTCAAAGTGGATTTTAGTAAAACAGTAGGGCATATGACACCTATTTGGTCGTGGTTTGGCTATGATGAGCCCAATTTTACGTACATGAAAGATGGTAAAAAACTGCTCACAGAAATGGCAGCTCTCAGTCCTGCGCCCGTTTATGTGAGAACTCATAATCTAATGACTTCCGGCGACGGGACACCTTCTCTAAAATGGGGATCGACCAATATGTATACCGAAGATGCAAAAGGAAAACCTGTTTATAATTGGGCCATAGTTGACAGCATTTTTGATGCCTATGTCAGTCGGAAAATGAAACCTTTGGCACAAATCGGTTTTATGCCCGAAGCTTTATCGACGCATCCACAGCCGTATAAACATGACTGGAAGCCAGGTGATAGATTCAAAAAGCTGCAGACAGGCTGGACATATCCGCCAAAGGATTATAATAAATGGAGTGAGCTGGTCTATCATTGGGTGATGCATTGTGTTGCTCGTTATGGCAAAGCCGAAGTAGAAAGCTGGTATTGGGAACTCTGGAATGAACCAAATGGCGTTTATTGGGGAGGAACCTGGCAGGAATTCTTCAAATTATATGATCATACAGCAAATGCAGTGCAGCGGGCATTGCCAAGAGCGCGGATTGGTGGCTGTAATGTAACGGGAAACGGAATGAATTTTTTGGATGCATTTTTAAAGCATTGTGTTTCTGATACCAATTATGTAACGGGTAAAATCGGCTCTCCGTTGGATATGATTCTTTTTCATGCCAAAGGGTTACCTAATGTCATTAATGGAAAGGTGGTGATGGATGTAAGGGAGCAGCTCAAAAATATCACTGACAATTTCGCTGTAATTGCCAAATATCCGCAACTTAAAAATATTCCTGTGATTCTAGGTGAATCAGACCCAGAAGGCTGCGCGGCATGCAGTATGGCAACTAACCCTGAGAATGCTTACAGAAACGGAACCATGTTTTCCAGTTATACAGCCGCTTCTTTTGCACGCATATATGAACTTACAGACCGCCATCAGAAGAATTTACTTGGTGCGGTGAGTTGGTCTTTCGAATTTGAAAATCAGCCCTGGTTTGGAGGATTTCGTGATTTAGCAACAAACGGAGTAGATAAACCTGTTCTAAATGTATTTAGAATGTTTGGAAAAATGTCAGGCAAAAGAGTAGCTGTGCGCTCAAACAGAATGTATGCTTTGGATTCAGTTTTGCAAGGCAGTATAAGAAATCAGTCTGACATTGGTGCATTGGCTGCGATCGATAAAAAAAATGCTTCAGTATTGGTCTGGAACTACCATGATATCGATCAGCCGGGAGCTTTAGATAGTGTTGCTGTACAGTTGCAGGGTTTGCCAACCGGAAAAAAAGTATTTCTAAGTCAATATGTTATTGATAAAAAACACAATAATTCTTATGAGGTCTGGAAAGGTATGGGCTCACCGCAAAATCCATCGAAGGAACAGGTAAATATTCTGGAAAAAGCAGGCACTTTACAAATGACAGAAGAAAAGAAAGAGATAAAACTGGTTGATGGTAAAGCTGTTGTCAATCTTAAACTGGAATCACAATCGACGATGCTATTGGAAATTGATTGGGTGAATTAAATAGCTACTTTTTTAACATATGCTGAGTAAATTGTTCTTGAATTAATAATATAATTAACTTAATAATTACACTTATTAACAGTTTTTTATTGTCTCCCAGAACTCCGGGATTTACCAATGGAGCATGGCCATTTTCTGCCGAAGCGGAAATTTGCACAATAGGGACTAAAACAGTGAACGCCAGATTTCCATCAAACAACTTCGCTGGTGTTAGATATATAAATTGATTCATTTGCAGCAGGGAGTTAACCTTTAAACCTGGGGAAGCAGATTGTCCTTTACCTGCAACTACTTTTCTGGTATGAAAAAGCTGAGCATATCCTTGATAGATAAATCCTGCCTTTCCAGCAAGGCCATTTAGGCTATTTGCCATTCCCAGGTTCGTGGCTGGCAAAGCCGGATGTTGGGCTGCTGATCCAACAAAAGACAACAGCACCATTACGATTGGAAAGAAAAATTGTCTTTCCAGCTTCTCAATCCTGGATTCAAGCTTACGCACGGATTGAGCATACCACTTACCTCCCTTTGGGGTTGGTACCTGCAATTTGGTCAATCTTACAGCAATTGCTTCCAGGGTTGTATCGCCTTCCTCTCTGATTTTCCTAATAATGGGTGCCAGGTGGATGGCAAACTTGTCGGCTGCAACCGTAGTTTTGGGAGATTTGCTACGAATCGATATTTTGGGGTATTCAGTATAACGGGTTAGTGCGCTATCTGGTGTTTTAAAAAGTTGAATGGATCGTTGACCCTCAGAGTACATTTGCTGCAAAGCTTTAAATAAAACACCCTGGCTACAATCTTTAATAGAAATCTGTTGATTGCTATCAATTTGAGCTATTGCCTTTAATTCATCATTTACTTTTTGATTGCGGCCCTCAGAGGCCAAATCTTTTAATACGTTTTCAAACAGATTCTTTAATTTTTTGTCCATTAGTTTTAATAATTATGGGTTGAGTATGCCTGGGATGTGAAACGCTGAATAGATTATTGAAAATTGATAGTATCCAAAGCACAAGTATTTGGATACTATCGGTAACTATGATCTGCACAGTCGGACTAGGAGTGCTTCTTTGCCAATGAATTGATCCAGGCAGCAATCTTTAAAGCGTCCTTTTCAGGGACATTTTTCATCGGGGACATAGGCGGATACCCCGGCCAGTTCGCAGGCTTGGGATTATAGATTAAAGAGACGATCTGCGCGTTGGTGTATTTTTTTTTTGCTACATCCACATAGGCAGGCCCGATTACCTTAGCGTCAGCTTTATGACATGCAAGGCATGCATATTGCGTAAGTAGCTTGGAGATATCTTCGGGAATTTTCACTTGCTGTTGGGCAAGGGCTGGCGTGGCCATAAACCACAGACAGGCCAGCGTTAGAATCATCATGGCTTTCATTTTTTTTAGGATTTTAGATATTTATTAATAGTGAAGCTTTTTATCGGCCATGTGCTATTCCTCCAAAAGCACAGCCATGTCTTCTATGAGCTTTGCAGTACTTTCCTTGGAAGTACCATCATATATACCCCGCACATACCTGTTTTTGTCGACTAGTATGAATGCGCCGCTATGAATAAACCCTCCTGGTTCGTCAGGGTCGGCCATCGCACTGACCATATAGTGCTTTTGACCTATGTCATAGATCTTCTCCCGGTCGCCAGTCACGAATTGCCACATATTGCCTTTCAAACCCAGATCATCAGCATATTTTCCCAGTACATCAGGCGTGTCGTGTTCAGGGTCAATCGTATGCGAAAGAATGCCGACTTGAGAATTGCCCTTAAAGTGTTCCAGAACCGTAAGCATGTTGGATTTCATGACCGGGCAGATCGTGGGGCAGGTTGTGAAAAAGAAATCGGCGACATAGATCTTGCCTTCCATTTGCTTCTGTGTGAATGGCTGGTTTTTATGGTTCACAAAAGTGTAGTCGGGAATCCTTGGATATTCTGTCACCTGGGTTTTCTTGCCGTCAACCATCTTTGTAACGGTATCGGACTCGCCCAGGATTGGCAATTTTTTTGTTTGCATGCAACAATTATTAGCACCAGCAGACATGCGATCAAATTTTTCATTGGATGTTGATTTTAATAAATTGTTTTGACTTTGTTATTACATCCTGCATCTGGATGTTAACCAGGTCCATCTTAGCGGTCTGGCTTGCGATATAAGCTTCCTGTTGATGCTCATCAAGGGTTTCAAGGGTATCGGCCCTATACTGGTGCATCCAATCCATCATGGATTTATCTGCTTTAACCAGCTGCTGAATCAAGTCGCTTGCCTGCTTTTTTTGATTTTGTAGCTGGGAGCTGGGGTTAACCACATTCTGGCTGTCGAGCTGATTTGCAATGTTTGTAAGTTGCTTTTTGATGGTCATTATTTCTTCCATATTTGGCATAGCACTGTCGTGCAGGTCCATAAGCGATTTGGTTTTGGGGTTGGCCCGATGGCTAGTTCCCATATCGTGATGCGCGTCGGCTTTGCCACTTTTCTGAGTGCTGTCACATGCTGATATGCCAAGAGCTGCAAGGATTAAAAACAAATATTTTTTCATAAGACATTGTTTAAATTAATTGGGAAACCATCCCGAAAATAGATATTGCAACCAGTATATATATGCTGGTAAGTATGATCGTAGATGGTTGCGTTTTAAAGCGATCAACTGGCAAGCTTACGCCTGTTCCATTTAGCAGGAACTTAACTTCTGCCCGAAGCAGTAATCTGTTCATTTTTTAATGATTTGCTAGTTTTTGGTGATTTGGATTTTCGGTAAATGAATAGTCGTTCAGCGTATGCAGAAATGCGATGATCTGCTTTTTTTCCAGCTGTGAAAATCCAAATCCTTCTTTGGGAAGATGAGATGAAAGTGTCGTTGAACCCTTTATGTCATTAGAATAATGTCTAACTACTTCGTCCAGCGTATCAAAGCGCCCATCATGCATGTAAGGCGCAGTGAATGCCAGGTTCCTAAGCGATGGCGTCTTGAACTTTCCAAGATCAGCCGGCTCGTAAGTGATCCGATATCGCCCCTGAATAATACCTTCATGCTGCGTATTCGAAAAATCTGAATTGATCCCATTGTTATGGAAACTTTGATCCGTAAAAAGCTCGCCTGCGCGGCAACTCTGGCATTTTTGCCGGACAAGTGCCTGGCCTTTCAGCTCGTCAACTGTCAGCGATTCTCCGTGACTATTCAGCCGGTACCGATCATATTTCGAATCAGCAGAAATTAGTGAGCGCTGGAATTGCGAGAGGGCCTTTGCCACATTTTGCGCGCTAACCGGTTCATTGAATGCCTGCTGAAAACCCGAAACATATGCGGGAGCCGCATTGAGCTCCATAACGAGCTGATCCAGATCCTGCGCCATTTCGTCATGAGCAGTCAGTGGTGCAAATGCCTGAGATTCCAGGTTTGTTGCTCCGCCATCCCAAAAAAGGCCGTTATTGGCCCAGGCCATATTGAAAAGGGCAGGGGAGTTGCGCAGCAATGCAGTTGCCGAAACACCTGCATCGCTGAGCTTTACCCCGTCGCTAAAAGCCAGTTTGGGATCATGACAGCTTGCGCACGAGACTTGGTTATCGGCCGATAGCCTTGTATCATAAAACAGCATCCTGCCCAGCTGCACGCCAGCGCGGCTCGCCGGATTCCCGGTGTCGAAAGCGGGCTTTGGAAAGTGCGCAGGGATCACAAACCGGTAAGGCTCGTTTTTGGGCGCCAGGCCGGGTTTATCGCACGCATTGAGCGCGAGTGCCAGCAGCAGGATCGCTATTTTTCTGATACAAACCATCATTGAACTGTTGAGCCAAATGCGATTGCCTTTGTCGCCTGATTGGTAGCCACAGCTGACATTAATGGAGCTGTGGCTGCATTAATCGTGGAGTTTTTGATCAGATCAATGCCGTTCAGAATTTTTGCCACATCCACTAGCAAGACAACCCCTTTGGCCGTTGCCGAATTAACAGGCGCAGCAAAATCGATGGTCATACTCTTGTAATTTGCATTCAGGCCTGTTTCCGCTTTAAATGTCTTTGTTTCACTGCCCTGCTTTACAGATCCTGCAAGTGAGCTGAAAATATAGCTTGAATGCCACATCCATACAATGCTGCTCATCCCGTTGGCAATCGAAAGCTCGCCTGCACGAAGGCTCAGGTTGTCGTTATGCCTGGCATCCACTCCGATGGAGAATTTAACGGATTTATACTCACCCGCTGGAATGCCCTTTAAAGTGATCATTTCACGCTTATTGGCGGGATAGATCAGTTTGTCATTGATCGTTCCCGAAAGATCCAGCTCGCCGACTTCCTCCATTAGAAAATAGGAGTCCGGCACCATGTATTCAGTTCCCTTTGTATCGACCAAAACCATGTTGCTGACCCAGTAGCGGAGCTTGGTAAAGCTGACGGTCTGGCTGCCAATAGTAAAGTCTTTATCAAGTGCAAAGTCAGTATTGCCAACCCTGGCATCGAAAGTGAGGCTTAGCTCACCGGTAGCCACTGGCTTTACAAGTGGGGCATTTTCATCATCTGAACAAGCGAAAAAAAGAGCGGAAAGCAGTGCGAATATTATAATACGTATCATCTGTTTAGTTTGATTTCTGAATAAAAAAGATAAAATGAACTGGAGCAAAAGATTGCCATCACCAGCAATTCAAGGCTTGCCCATACAGACAGCTTTGGCTGGTTAGCGCTCGATTTGTTAATATTTGAGCTTAATACGATCAGTTAAGATGCAGTACTACTGAGGCGGACGCAGGATACCGCTTGCCGGTGTTGCGTAAACAGAAAGGCAGAAAAAGAAGGGTCCGGATTTTAAACTGTCAAATGGCTTTGCTTCAAAAAAGAAGTGACACGCAGCCATAAAAAACAACTGCACAAAGGGCATGTTTTCAACGCGTTCGGTGGTTTCTATATCTTTTTTATCCTGCTGCTCTTTGAGCTTTTTGGCCAGGAAGCATTTGCCATTGCAATTAAGTAAGGGCTTGTCACGGTTTTCGCAAAGCACACGGGCAATGTAAGTTTTATTAATCTGGTAATAGGCGACTGTTCCCCACGGACTAAGCGTAGGTAGCATGATTGCGGCCAGCAATATATATGCAAGAACAGATCTCATTTACATTCAGTCAATTTGTTACTTAAAATAAAAATCCAACTTGTACCATAAGCCTTTCTTTGGCGACCACGTGGCCGGAGGCGCTTTTCTGAGCGACGGGTTTCTGGGCATTTACACCCAGTGTCCATTTGTTGGAAAAAAAGGTTACCCCGGCTGTGCCATTCAGCAGCCTTCCGCCTTTAATGTCAAGCTCTTTTCCTTGCTGCTTTCCATGATCAGCATGCTCGCCGTAAACGCCGATGCTGGGGGTCAGTGAAATGCTGCCGATGTTAAAAGACCGGTAGAGCTCAACGGTTCCAAAAACTTGGTCACCGAACCGGTAACCCTGTGAATTGGCCGTATTGAACTTGCGGGAAATATTGGTAGCAAGTCCCCACTGGTCTTTGTTAATGGTATAAAAAGCATTGACAATAAGATCGGTGCTGCCGGTTCCCAACTGAAAATTGGCATTAGCGACTTCAAGCGTATTATTCTCATCAAACTTGAAATCACCCGTCGGCAGCTTTACCCCGCCGCCTAGCATCAGTGTGTGGTTGAATGCGCCTGAGGTTTCCTTATCCATAAATGTGTTCAGGATATTGTAGTTGGCCAAAACCGTGATATCGCCCATCCCATTCTGCTTTTTTACATCCGCAGAAGTTACCTGCTTATCGATGCGGTAAGGAAGAAAAGCCATGACCTGTACGCGCTTGATGGGAAATAACCGGGCATAAACTTCGCCGACATTGAAATGCTCTTCCGTTTTCAAAACCTTGCTATCAGCATGCGTCACAAAATGCAGCCGCCGGTAACGCAGCCCGATCACCGACTTATGCGACTTAGGCATTAGCCCAAAGTAGGAGCCGCTATTAGCGCAGCCGCAAATATCGCAGGCCAGCGAAACTTGAGCTGTCAGCAGAAAAATGATAAATACTAAATGTTTTATTTTCATGATGATAGTTTTAAAATGCGGTCCTAATCCCCGGATCGGCTAATTTGGCGTCGCGGATAAACTGCTCGTCGGAAAGTGTTTTCAGGAAAGCTATGAGCAACTGTTTTTCTGTATCGGATAATGCAATGCCCGGCTTACTATTGAACTGAATCAGAAGCGTGTCGAGCGTCGGGGTTTTCTGGACGCTGTCAGTGTAATGATCAAGCACTTCTTCCAGAGTGTGATACCGCCCGTCGTGCATGTAAGGCGCAGTCAGGCCCACATTGCGAAGGCTGGGGACCTTGAACTTGTAGGCATCACGTGGCTTTCCTGTGATTGCAATCCGCCCCTGATCATTATTGCGCATCGGCATCAGCCCATTGTTGCGGAAGGAATTATCGGTAAACAAAACGCCCTGGTGACAGGAGCTGCAATTTTTTTGAAATAATACCAAACCCTGCTTCTCCCGCGCCGTGAGTGCATTCGCATCGCCTGCCCGGTAGTAATCATACTTTGAATTGGCCGAAACCATCGTCATCATAAACTGCGAGAGCGCCTTCATCATCCGTTCCGAATTGATTTCATCGGTCCCGAATGCTGCTTTGAACATTTTGGGATAATCCACCGGGATCTTAGCAGTAGGCGATGGCGTACTGCGTAGCTTATCGAGCACATTGACCACTTTTTGATCCATTTCTACCGGATTTTCTATCGGGTTGAAGGGCACCAGATCCATATCATGCACGCCGCCGTCCCAGAAAAAGGACGTGTTCCAGGCCAAATTCTGAGTGGCAGGAGAATTGCGGACGCCCAGGCGGTCGTCTACGCCATGGCTGAGTTCGTGACCATGGTGCGTGAAAGCAGCCGCCTGCTGGTGGCAAGTGCCGCAGCCTACCAGGTTGGTCCTGGACAAAATGCCATCGTAAAACAGGAACCTGCCCAGCTGCACACCTTCCTCGGTAAGCGGGTTGCGCGACAGGTCATAAACCGGATCCGGAAAACCCGCCGGTTTGGTCCAGGCAATAGGTGTAGGACCTGTCCTGACTGGCAGGGGCGCTTTTTGCTCGGCTGTACTGCAACAGATTAGCGAAAGCATTAATAAAAAAATAAGTCTGTTCATAGCAAAAGCAGATCGTCAGATGACTTAGTGGATATGGTCTAAGCTGAACATCTTGACATAGTTATCTGCAATCTGCTGCGATTTGTCAGGCTGGCCACCCATAATGCTGTTGTAGGCAGCAATGCTGATATTGGCAGCTGGCCCGTCAAAGACTTTTTGTACATCGACCAGGAAATGAACTTCCGGCACAGCGCTTTCTGTGACACTAGCTTTTAGCTGACCGAAATCCATTTTTACGACACGCGTGTTGTTGGCAGTTCGTTCGTTATAGCCGTTAAACAACCCAATATGATAGTAAAACTTACCATTCACAGGGTTGCCTTTGGAAGAAGTGCCTTCTAATTTAACAAAAATATATCCTGAGTTCCAGGCCCAGTACATGCCATCGTCCATCATTGAACCTGATGGGTCCAGCACGCCAGGGCGCTTCTCAATCGGTGCAGTGTTGCGTATGCTGTCCACACCTATCATGAATTCAGCCGCGGTATAATCGCCGAACGGTACATTGTTTAGCGTCACAAACTGGGAGGTTTTTGTGTCCTCCTTCACCAGGAAATAACTCGAATCCTGGGGCACGACAAATACATTTCCGTCAGCTTTGGTGAGTTTGATATTGGAAATGAAGTAATTGAATTTAGTAACAACAAAATCCTCATTCGAAGCATTTTTGTAGGTGACACTGCCAAGAACCAGGTTTTTATCACCAACGACATTATCAAATTCCAGGCGAAGCTTTCCACCGGCGGGGGTGTCAGGCTTAGGGCTGGGACTTGCGGGAGTAGAACAGGAGAATAATAGAAAGACTGCGCATACAGCCATGGCTGTCGCAAAGTATTTATACATACTTTCATGCAATATAGGGTTGTTTCTCAACAACTTAATGTTGAGATAATGGATGTTTTAGTAAACTGTTATTAGAAGAAAATAAAGACAGGTCACTAAACGATTGGCGGGCGGAAAATGCTGCCGATTAACAGGCGGTCAATAAATGAAGATTGAAAAGGATACTGAGCCGTATCCGGTAAAAGGAAAGTAGTCGGGGAATAATCAAATGACTTAACGCTGTTGATATCCATCACCTGATAAATCAGACTAGTGACATAGTCCTGTTCGGCCTGGCGTTCCTGTTGTTGATTGGCAGCAGCGAGCTTATTGGCCAGGTAACATTTCCCATAACACAAAGTGATGGGTTTATTCCTGTTTACGCAGAGTGCTTTGGCAATGTATTCTTTGCGCAATTCATAATCAAGACATACAAGCGGGATCAACCATGCTTTTACAAGCATTAGCGTTAAAAGGCCCAGGCCAATCCACTGTTTGTGTAAACTATTCAATTTGAGGTAAATAAGAAATTATTACTCGGAGCTGCAGTAAAGGTAACCATCAAACATCAGGATATAAAGCCAATGCACACTTTTATCTGCTAATATTAATAATTTCAATTCTCAATATGCAGATCAAACCATTAAAAGAATGCATGCCTGTTTTCGGTTAGGATGACCGAAGCCAAGTTTGTGGTGATCTGCATTAAGTAATACGAACCCGGCTTCTGATTGTATCTGGACCCACTATGAAATTTATTTACTTTCCCCAGAATTCATCATCTACTTGCTGGTCATCTGAAAATGTCCACACGTGCATGATCTTTCCTGATTTCACTTCAAACAAATCCATTCCTCCAAGATCAAAAGTTTTCGACTCTTTCTTTGCTGTAAACCAGACGGGCGCTGCTACGAAACTGCCACTTTCCGTCATTGCTCCATGGGGCCTTACAGTCATGTTTCCCGCTGTATCACCCATGATGCCTTCAAACATTTTAAAAATTTCATCAAGGTTATTTTTCACGCCTGAAAACTTATTGTTTCCCGGCTGGCTCCATTTTGTTTCCGGCGTGAAGAAGGAGAGTGCTTTCTCCACTTCACCATTGGCCAATGCGTCAAAGTACGATGCTACGGTTTCTTTCGCTTCCATATGCTTATAATTTTATTTAATAAAAAATCCTTTATTTTCTTTTGCCCACTGCTCTACAGAAGTCATCTTAACGGGTAGCTTTTCCAAAACTTCATGCATGTTCGGGTTGAATTTGGAAGGGTATTGCGTAGCGTTTTGAAGATCCTGATAATAGGAGGCAACAGCAGCTGCTGCTGCTGCTCCAACAAACGGGGCAAGGATATCCTTGAACTCTGTGGGGGGCTGTGCATAGTAAACTATTTTTTCGCCAATACCTTTGGAAAACCTTTCTGCCAGCTCATCACCTTTCAAGTTCTCTAAGCCACTCACCCTGAATGAATCTGCTGTTAAGTTTGGGGTGTAAATAGCTTCTACTACCAAAGTGCTTACGTCGCGCGATGCTATCCAGCCAATGGGCATTGTTTGCGGTGTAGGATATGCCAGCTTCTTCTCATTGGTCACGAAAGGGGCACAAAATCCTCCCATCATATTCTCCATGTAAATAGTAGGTTCGATGATTACACAATCCAACCCACTTGCTACCAAATAATCTTTGACATCCAATTTTACATCATCGGTAGGCATACCTGTTTTTTGATCTTCAAGCCAGCCGCTGGTGTTCCAGACAATCTTTTTGACACCGTTTTCTTTGGCGGCGTCAATGACATTTTTAGAAAACTCCAGACCATCGAAAGGGTTTGGCAAAGAAACCGGGATCATAAAAGCAATTGCATCAATGCCTTTGGTTATTTCAAGCATTTGTGCAGCATTGCTTATATTTCCTAAAACTGGCACTGCGCCTGCCTGCCTTAGTTTTTCGAAACTTGTTTCAGTACTTGTTGCAGCGATTACTTCTGCGCCTCTTTTCTTTGCTTCTTCAATAATATAGAACTGTTGTGAGCCTGTTGCCCCAAAAACCAATATTCTCATTTTTTATATATTTTATTTAATACTTGCACAAAATTGATACATAACCTACTTTTGTACAAGTACTTACGAGCTGGTAGGGTACCTACTTAATGGTTAGAATTATTGATTATCAATGGAAAAAAAGGAAAAACAAATTTTGCCTTGTGACGAAGGTTGTCCTGTAAAAGCATCATTAAAGATTCTTGGTGGCAAATGGACCATGATGATCATATTTCAGATCAATGACGATGTGATGCGATACGGAGAGCTAAAAAGAGCTATTCCCAGCATCAGCGAGAAGATGCTGATTCAGGAACTGAATATGCTTGTTGAAAATAAACTGGTCACCAAGAAGGCTTATCCTGAAATTCCTCCAAGAGTAGAATACAGGTTGACTGAGCTTGGCCTAAAAACGCTACCAATCATAAATAAGCTGGTGGAATTCGGTTTAGAAAATTTAGTATGATGCTGGTTTATTTATGCTAATCACCTAACCATATTGTTCATTATTCTACTTGTTCACTTAGAATGAAATATTTAATTATCAACTATCAATCAATATGATGTTCATTAAAATACCATGTATCGCAGTGATCTATCTGATGCTGTCTGTGTTAAGCGTAAAAGCGCAGACGCAGCTGAATGCTGATGAATTTGAAAGTAAACTCTCCGGTTCACGCCAAGTGCAATTGCTTGACGTCCGTACTGCTGCTGAGTACCAGGACGGGCACCTGAGGCACTCAAAAAATCTGGACTACAAGTCGCCAAATTTCAAGGAAGAAATAAGGGGGTTGGATAAAAGTAAGCCAGTATTGGTGTACTGCTTGTCAGGCGGCCGTAGTGCTCTGGCTTCAAAAACACTTGTTGAAAATGGTTTTACACAGGTCTATGAGTTGAAAGGGGGATATTTGAAATGGTCTTCTTCCGGAAAAAAAATAGAAGGTGCAGAATCCAAGACAGCCAAAGGTATGTCAATGGCTGATTTTAACAAACTAACAGCTTCTTCCGATGTCGTGCTCATTGATTTTTACGCGAAGTGGTGTGCACCTTGTATCAAAATGCTTCCAACTATTACAAAAATCAAGTCAGATTATCAGGGCCAGGCCAAAGTGGAAACCATTGATTATGATGCCAATAAAGCTCTTGCAAAAGAATTGGGAATTGATGAAATCCCGGCTTTTTTACTTTATAAAGATGGCAAGCTTGTCACGCGCAAGAATGGGATGATGGAAGAGATGGATTTCCGCAATCTGATAGAAGACTCCCTTTAAGATACGCAACAGCGTATTAAACTGCCACCGCCTTAATATTTCTGTGGTGATTGCTTAAAAATTCAGAAATTGTTTCATTGGTAAGCGTCTTGAAGAAACGCATCAAATGATTGGGTTCTGAAAAGCCAAATTCAAAAGCAATTTCACTTGCCGTTTTGTTAGAATAAATAAGCTGTGATTGTATTTCTGAAAGCAGTCGGCGCTTGATAAGCTGTGTAGCAGTCACATTGAAGGCTGCTTTCACACCTTTATTGAGCGATATCCGGCTTATGTCCAGCATTTCAGTATAGTCATTGATCCGTTGTTTTTGATGGATATGTATTTCTAATAATTTTTTGAACTGGTATGCATAATTGTTGCCAGCATCGCCAGGCGCCAGGTTGTTCTGGATGGAATATTGCCGGTTTAGCGTTTGTAGCAAGTAATACAATTGAGACCTAATAATGTGCGCACTGTCGGGCCTGACTGATACTAACTCCGTTTTTATTTCAGTCAGAATCTCACACGACTTTGACATTTGCTGACTTGTCACCGCCATTTTTAAAGGGTTTTGCAGCTGGTAAAAATACAGGAGACGATAGGTAAAAAGCTTGTCTGCAAAAAATTCATTTAGAAAATCCTCCTGAAAGACCAGCGAAGTAAATTCCATGTATTGGTCATTCATTGACCACTGCCTTTTCTGAAATGCAGAAATGAATACAATTGAATTATCGTTGACATCGAACTTATGGTTGTTTAATACAACGCTACCTTCCGCCTTTTTGAAGAAAAGGATTTCAAAGTAGTCAGTATTATAAAAGTCGGTATTGACATAGGATTCTTTAATCTGGTCGCCAGGCAAAACATTCAGAAGAAAATCAACACCGCATTCTGTCTTGTTAAAATTGATAGTCTTCATAAGTACTGTTTTACAGTCTCTTTTTAAATTTACAATACAAAGCCTGATAGTGAATTAGTAATATTGCAGCAAGCAAGCCAATTATTTTGTAAGTAAGTGAACTTAGGCTGAATTATCAAAATGGTAGTAACTAGTTACTTTTTGATAGCTGATCACCGGCTGTCAGATCCGACCTTTGCAGTGAGTTTAAGTTAATTCCAGTGTAGGAATGTCAACCTTAATAAAACAACTTCCATTATGAAAAAAGTACTTTTAGCCGCTGCATTACTTATATCGATCGCTTCGTTTTCGCAGCCTGAAACGGGCAAGAAGCCGACTCTTCAGTTGATCAGAAATGCTACATTAGTTATTGAATATGCGGGTAAAAAAATTTTGGTTGACCCGATGCTATCTTCCAGGGGAGCATTTGAATCTTTTGCCGGAATTGAAAAAAATCCGACAGTAGACTTGAAAATACCTGTAAAAGAGATCATTGATGGAGTAGATCTGGTATTGGTAACGCACACCCACGTTGACCATTTTGATCCGGCGGCCAGTAATGCACTTGTCAAATCTGTCCAGCTGCTGAATCAGCCTGCTGATAAGGAATTTTTCACTAAGGAAGGATTCACAAAGGCCGCTATTTTAGACAGTAAGATGGATTGGAATGGTATCAGCATCCAAAGAGTAGATGCACAGCATGGCAGTGGTAAGGTTCTTGAGATGATGGGCAAAACTTCAGGTTTTCTGCTAATGGCTAAAAATCAGCCTACCATTTACATAGTCGGCGATGGGATCTTAACGGAAGATATCAATAAGAATATCAAAAGATTCAAACCTGATTATATTGTTGTCAACTCCGGCGGGGCGTTTATTCCTGGATTTGAAACAAGCCCGATACTTATGGATGAAGTACAGACCATGGCACTAATCCGGGAAAGTGGCAAAGCCAAAGTTATTGCCGTACATATGGATGCACTGGACCACTGCCGTACGACCCGGGCTAAGCTCAGTCAAATGGCAAACGAAATGAATATTGCAAAAACAAAATTGATCATTCCTCAGGATGGAGAGATTCTTAATCTTACCCTATGAGCATGTAGATTTAATCAGAGGATAAAAAGCTAAGTGAGATCATTAAGTTAGATTATTTTGAATCAAAAATGAGTCGTCTGAATCGCCAGACGGCTTCTTTTTATAAACAATGCATTTTTTATTATATATATATTCCTGATGATTTCCACAAAATATTGCATTGAAATAATTTCTTACCTAAAGGTGTGTACCCTACCTTATGGTAAGTACTTGTTTACAGGTTGGTAATATTCTAATTTTGTTTATAAATAAGTATAGATAAAAAGTATCAGATTTGGTTGTATCAAATAAAATTAAAAAATGGTATTCAACCGGCGTTTCCCCAATTTCTTTCTCTATATACTATTTGAATTGTCACAATTAGATACCAAGAGAATTTAAAAAACAAAATGGTTTTCGGTAAGAATCTCAAAAATGAAATTGTAAGCGTTACAACAATGAAATCGATACAGGTATATAAACGTATTGAGATTGAAGGGGTTCGCCTAGGAGACTTCATTATAAATTTAGGAAAGGTTTTAGAAATAGACGAATCATCAGATCTGTTTTCGATTGTTGTTTTCCGACGAAATAAAAAAGAGGTTTATGAATTCGAGAAAGATGCCATCTTACTGATTGACTGGTCAGTAGATGGAGATCAATAAATTAAAGTATACAAAGTCAGTCATTATCATTGGGTAGGCAAAGACAGTAAATTACTTCACACTTACCCTCACTGCTCTGGGCGAACGGCAAATGACAAACGACCTACTTGTTTCCGCTGTGGGCCAGCAGTCAAAATTTAAATTATTCTTATGCGTATTCATTATATACTGTGTTTCCTTGATGTCTTTAAAATGAAATTACCTTTACCTTGCCTCATGATTATGTTGTTTGTTGTCGGATGCACGAAAAGTGCCCCACCAGATGAATACAATGCCAAAGCAGCCGATCCACAAATTTTCCATGAAACGGCCACGCATCTGACAGACGTAATAATTCACGATATTTTTAAAGCACCTGTTGCCAGCCGGATTTATAGTTACTGCTTCCTGTCAGCCTATGAAGCGCTCGTACCTGGATATATCGATTATCAATCCCTTGGAGGGCAATTGGTCAAGTTTACTGCCCCGCCCAAACCTGATTCCGCACTGGCTTATTGCTATCCGCTGGCAAGTATTAAAGCTTTTACCAGTGTAGGGCGCTCACTTACTTTCTCGGGTAATATGTGGGATGAATATGAAAAAGGACTATTTGAAAAATACCGCAAAATGGGCATACCAGATGATGTTTTTGAACGCTCTACTGCCTATGGGGATTCTGTTGCTAAACATGTGCTCGCATATTCTGGAAAGGATCATTATAAAGAGATTCGAGGGTATCGCTATACCGTCACCAATGCGCCAGGAACATGGGTGCCTACGCCGCCTGCTTACGCAGACGCATGCGAGCCGATGTGGAATACCGTACGGACTTTTGCGCTGGATTCAGTCACGCAGTTCCGCTGTCCACCACCTGCAAAATACGATCTGGCTAAGCAAAGCAAGTTTATGGACCTTACCATGGAAGTTTATAATATGGGAAATACACTGACCGCTGATCAAAAAGCAACCGCTTACTTTTGGGACGATAATGCATTTGTAACTAATGTAGTGGGTCACGCCATGTTTGCCAATAAGAAAATGTCCCCAGCCGGGCATTGGCTGGCTATCATCAGAACCGTTTCGACCGATAAAAAACTCGACTTGATGCATGCATCAGAAGCCTACACCCTGGGAGCTTTGTCACTGTTTGATGCATTTTCGGCTTGCTGGGATGAGAAATACAGGACCGTAAGGGTAAGACCCGAAACGGTAATCAACAATACATTAAACCCTGATTGGCGGCCACTTCTGGAAACACCTGCTTTCCCTGAATATGTAAGTGGGCACAGCGTTATTTCAGCTGCCTGCGGAACTGTTCTCACGCATTTGCTCGGTGATAACGTAGCCTTTACTGATACTACCGAAAAGAAATATGGGCAGGGGATTAAGTCATTCAAATCATTCAGGGAAGCCTATTGGGATGCGTCTATCAGCCGCATTTATGGAGGGATACATTATCGCGACGGCGTAGAACAAGGCACTTACCTAGGTGAGAAAGTAGGCCACAATGTCTGGAAACGTGCAGTTACCAAAATAGACCGCCATGCAATCGCTTCAAAATAACTCAGTTAAATTCTAGAAAGATCACACCAATAGCCAAAGTTTGAGAGTCAATACATTCCCTGACATGAGTAAAAGTAACAAAGACCGTTATTTATTCTCTTTAATCCGGCAAGGGGATAAGGACGCATTGGCAATCCTTTTTGAAAAATATTACCGGCATCTTAACCGTATGGCTTTTTGCCTTACAAAAAACAGGAAGATGGCGGATGACATTGTTATCGATGTTTTCGCCATGCTCTGGAAAAACCGGGAAACATTAGACTGCAAGGAGTCCGTGTCGTATCATTTGTTCGTCCTGACCCATAGGAAAGGGGTTACACATATGGAAGGTAACTGTTTGCCTTCTTGATTTTACCGGCATAAAATTTCAGAAGTAATGCAAAAGGTGGTTTCATTTTTAGCAAGTAGTCAATCATATTTTATAAATCTTTCCCGTATCGCCATTTTTATTGTAATGTCATGGATTGGTGGGCTAAAAGCATTTCAATACGAGGCAGACGGCATTGTCCCCTTTGTTGCAAACAGTCCTTTAATGTCCTTTTTTTACACGAAGAATGCTCCCGAATACAAGAATTATAAGAATCCAGAAGGGAAGACAGTTTAGAAAAATATTAATTAGAATAATGAAATTGGCACCTACATTTTTGCATACGGATTGGGAACGGTGATTCTGATTATTGGAACGATGGCATTACTTGGAATCTGGTTTCAAAAATCGGCATTATAGGAGGGCTCATGACATTTGGAATGTCACTGGTGACTTTAAGCTTTTTAATAAACACACCGGAAGAGTATGTGCCCGATTTGAGCGGCGACTTTACTACACCTCAGCATGGTTTGCTTATCTGTCCGAAGTAGGGCGGTTGGTAATCAAAGATATCATTATGATGGCCGCTGGACTTATTTATGCTTCTGATATTGCAAAGTACCTTTATAAAAGTGACTATTTGAGAAAATACAAAGTATGAGCATTAACAAGGTTAAAATAAAGAAATAAGAAAAAACGTCAAAACCTGTGCAAAATTAAAAATTAAAAAAAACAGTAGGTCCGCTTCAACTTTGGTAAGCGAATGGGAGCCAATGGTATCGTGTGTTAACGGGATCGTTTGTCAAAAGATCGTGGAAAGATGACCAGTGTTTCCATTCTTATTTTATCCGAATCGGTTAATTCCAAAGATGTCGATGCTGCTTATGTGTCACTTGTCCAGGGCTTTATGTAAAAGCCCGAAACTGTCAGTGTTAACAGACCAACTCAGGGTGATACTTTAATACTGGGTTCAGGCCACTTTTTCAACAGAAAAGTCTTAGACGTCAAATAGCCATTTCGCAATTAAAAAGCGACCCGGGCACCATTACTGATAGCCCGGGTCTGCACCGCTAAGTAGAGAAATTTGATAAATCTTGCTTATTGCAAGCAATCACATTTGCTGTAAAATTGAGATAGGTCCGGTATTTATTGTATATGCTGCGTCAATATCTTGGCGCTGATCCAGTACATTTTATACAGTGCCTACCGGCTGGTCAAGGCGGTTATAGTTATCTTTTGATTCGGTACCCATTTTTGCGCCAAAACCAGCTGCAACCACGCCGATCAATAATCCGAAGAAACCAAATATGGCTGCTTTGGAAGCTGCCGATGCAGCGTCATCTGCCATTTGTCTGGCTTTAATTTCTGCCTCCTTTTTAGTTTGTTCCAATTTTGCCTGCGCTTGTTTGAAAGTGTTAATCCAGTTATCAACGATCTGCTGTGATTCTTGCTGGCTTTTCCCAGTCCTTTTCATAACCACATTTACCGCATCCTGGCGATCCACTTGCGATACGGTTGTCTGGCCTTCTTTAAATAAATTTTTGAACATACTACCAGCGATATCATCTGCATTGCCTGGATTAGCAGCAGCACTCTCCGCTGCATTTCCAGCCTGATCTGCTGCATGATCTGCTTTTTGTTCAAGTTTGTCCGGATTCAATGCCGGGTTACCGGTTTGGCGCAGCAGCTTGTTGGCTTCGTTTTTTAAATCGGGCAAATCAATATTGCCCATGTCGACACCATTTGCTTTTAACTGATCCTGAACGGCATTACCGATTCCAGGAGCTGCTGCGGCAACACCTGCACCAGCAGTTTTAACTAATCCACCTACCAGACGACCCGTTCCGCCGATAATGCTGCCTATTGTTGTTGTCAAAAAATATATCGTCAAAAGTGTCACTAGGCACCAGGTCAATACTCCGTGCAAGATCCCATCGAATAAACGCGGGGCGCTTGCCAACCGTCCGGCAACCCAGCTTCCTGAGAATAAAGAGATCAGACTGGTAAGAATGTACCAGACCGCACTGCCTATTCCCAATCCTGCCGTCGGATTTTTTTCTTCCACTGCGTCAATGGTACCAAGGCCAATACCAACTCCTAAAAGAGAAAGTAGCATTTGAACGATAATGGCCACAAGTATGCCCGCAAAAATTGCACTCCACGAAATTCGCTTCTGATTAATAAGCCCGCTGTTATATGCTGGCTGCGCGTAAAGTTTACTTTGTTCCATAAGTTAAAAGCTTATTGATTTTATATTTCGATAAATTAAATGATGAAAGACGGATATCAGTATTGCGGATTATCCGTCTTCAAAAGAATGTAGGTTGCCTCAGTATCTTTTCTGAAATTTGTCGATAACCGTTTCTACGCCGTCGGTAACTTCATTTTCAGCTTTATCTGCAAATTGGTTAAGTTTGGATTCTGCCTTGGTGCTTGCCGATTCCACAGCATCCTTCGCATTACTTGCTGCGTCAGCTGCCTTGTCCTTTGCATTCTCCCATTGGTTATCAAGATCGGAAGCTTTTTTACCTACTGCGTCTTTAATTTTTTCACGGATAGCCTTACCAGATTTGGGGGCGAACAAGATTGCTCCGCATGCGCCAATAGCAAGGCCTAGTAGCAAACCTGTAATTAATCCATCGGTGTGCTCGCTGCGATTTGTAAAGTCAACATTACCATACTTTGTTTTCATAGTTTGAATTTTAATTTGGATAATAAATTTACAAATAGAAAAAGCATGCCATTTATCCACAAGACATACTCCTAATTGGAGTATAACTCGTTGATAATGATGTAACTAGTGGAGACTCTTTCGTGGGTTTTTTATCTGTACGATTTGATAAATAGCATGTTAGTGTAGAGATTATACGTGAAACATTCATCAGTCTGCAGTGAAAGATTTTTCTTAAAAAATTTTAAAAACTAATTTTGATAAGCACTAACTGGGCAAACTTGACTTAGGTGAACATAAGAAAGACTTGTGGTAGGGATGTGGGGAAAACGCATTACCCATTGCAGCAGCCGTCCCCATTTTTGATTGTAGGAAAACAATATGATCAGCTTTGGAAATGGATATAGAGGCTTCTCGTCTTGCGGTATACTCCATTGGATGGCGAAATGGTCTGAAATGTAGTTCAGAGGAGAAGTAATGCTTCAATCTCAGGCTTGGTCTGATCGGAGCTTACGTTTGGCCAAGCCGCCTTCCTGGCTTTATCTCAGAAGTTTCTTGGTCGCTAACGACTCCTTTGCGCGATTACAGTTCAGGTTCCTTTTAATCACTGCTGCTATGGTCAAAGGATGGGTCAACCTTCTTTAATACCTAATGTGTATTTTTGATGTCGAGAAATGCAATGAAACAGATTACTGAATTCACATTGTAGGGGTTTGATCATAGACGCCACCTATAACGCATGGCCTGAAATTTAATCAGTCGTATTTATGAAAACTATTCAGGAAGATAAAATATTAAAAAAATCAGTGTTTAGGGGCTTTTAACAGTTTTGAATAGGACAAAAAATAAAGATTACAAGATGTTTCGCAAGTATCTTTTAAGCATAACAAGAGGGAGTGATACGGAATGAGAGCAGATAGATAAGATGTCAATGAGCTATTAATGACGATAATCTAATGCTGTTTTGTAACTTTGAGAACCTTCCACCAGCCTTATAAATTTATATTTCCCGGGGCTGAAATTACAATTGTATATATTAATGGATACTTCACTGCTGATCAGCAAACTTTTAGAGATACAAGATTTCTCCAATTCTGATTTACAAAAATTAATTCCGCATTTTGAAGAAAAAGTTGTCAGAAAAAATGAGTTTATATTTCAGGCAGGAGATGTAGTTCAAGATACTTTTTTTGTTCACAAAGGTATACTCCGTCAATATTACGTGACACCGGAAAACAAAGAACGGACTGTATACTTTGCCGAAGAGGGCAGGTTTGCCGGAGAAGTCATGAGTTTTCTTTATCAATTACCTTCGGAATTTTACTTTCAGGCTTTGGAAGATTCAGTAGTACTTTGCCTGAACCGTCAAAAATGGGAGGTTGCCTTCACCACAATTCCGGCATTGGCCTTACACCAGTTGAAATTACATGCACGGTTCATATTTGATCTGAAACAGGAAATTTCAAAATCAGGTAAGGAAACGCCAGATCAAAAATACAGGAGGTTGTTGCAGGAAAACCCTGCCCTTTTTCAAAGAATTCCGCTCTTCCATATCGCGATGTACCTGGGGATAACGCCGGAAACGGTCAGTCGGATCAGAAAAAGAAATATGAATCTCTGAGATTTATTGATTTGAATCAAGTAATGTTTCTAATCACTATCGTTTTCTTTACGGATAAAACCGTTTATTAGATATCAATCATTTCACCCAACCTCAGTTAAGTACTATGACCTTGGAAGAAAACAAAAAATTTATGAGCTTCTTTATAGAAGAAGTTATAAATAAGAAAAATCTGGATGCAGCCAATGATTTGGTATGGGAAGATTTTATTGAGCATCTGCCATTTCCTGGACAAGGACCCGGCAGAGAGGGGTTAAAATATGCACTAAACTCCATGTTTACCGGATTTCCGGATATGTACTGGACAGTAGACGAACAAATTGTAGAAGGTGAAAAGGTGGTAACCAGATTTACCTGGACCGGAACACATCAGGGGGATTTTATGGGAATACCTGCCACCGGTAAAAAAGTTGAAGTCTGGGGCGTAGTAATTGATGTTGTACGAAACGGATTGTTTTCTGAAAGCAGGATCATCATGGATACCGTTGGGTTATTGCAGCAATTGGGAGTGATGCCTGGACCAGCTGAGCAATAGTTACGTATGCTACTAAGTTATGTTGACTGTCAGTCTTTATTCTGATCCTTACTGAACAATTCTAAATGGATTTTTGATTAGGGGTTTATTTTGAATAATACCAGTCATCCTCTTATCAAACTGGCAGAATGGCGGATATTGCATGGGGGCAAGTTAACCCGCAAAACGAAGGCCTTGGGAATGGAAGTTTATTCACCGTTTACCTACCGACAGTGACGGTATTGACCGGCCGAGCCGCTACTTCCATGTAGCAAAATCTGATTCCTGGCTTTACGACGCATTCTGGTTATTGATGATAATGCTGATGCGGCTATGACCCTGAGCATGCTTCTCACACTGAAAGGTTACGAAGCCCATACCCGGACCAGTGGCCGGGAAGTTACTACCAGCAGCTATCCTACTGGGTATTGGTATGCCAGAGTAATATGGGTATGCCACTTGCCGACTCAACAGTGAGCAGCCCGAGGAAGGGAGAGCGATTGCCTTGCCGGGTTACGGGCATCAGCCAGACCGGATTCGAACGAAAGAAGCAGGTTTTAACGAACATCTGGTCAAGCCGGTCGATTTCCAGCCGTTGATCAACTTGCTGAAGAATCTTTTATTTAAGGATGATTGAACCGCTCAGCGAATCGAGTAGTTACTTTTGTGCTAATCTGAAATATTGTACGTGCCAACTTATGCAATATTAATTATTAGATGACGAGCAGCTTAGCCAAGGCTCCTATTAAATCAATCGGTAACTTACATTCACAGTATGTATTGGAATTGATCCGCAATTATGCCAACATCCGCAATTATGCCAACAAGAGTTATTCCCGACCAAATATGTAACCGATAGAGGTTAACAAATTATTCGGTGGTATTTGTGTACTCTCAGGCCTAAATCCTTTTCCCCCCATTTAGTTGTTAAAATGCCACTTTTAAATTACAGATTAGTGGTACTCCAAAACAAATTTCATAATATTGCAAAATAGTGGGTTAAACTGTAATATATGATAATAGGATACGTACGGGTTTCAAAAAATGAACAAAATCAGGATTTACAATTTGATGCTCTAAAAAAGGCGGGTTGCGAGAAAGTGTTTCATGAAAAAGTTTCCGGGGCTTCTAAGCAAAGACCTGAATATATGAAGATGGTTGCCGAGTTAAGAAAAGGAGATATTATTGTAGTCTGGAGAGTAGACCGGTTAGGAAGGACAACTTATGAGCTGATCAAATTAATGGTGGAGTGGAAAGAACTGGGAGTGGAGTTCCGGAGTATTTCTGAAGGCATTGATACCTCTACCAAAATGGGTCGGCTATGGTATATGCTCAGTTCCGTTTTTGCCGAAAATGAAAGAGAGATTTTGATGGAGCGGACCCTGGCCGGAATGGAAGCTGCCAGGGCAAGGGGTAGGGTAGGAGGCAGGCCCAAAGGGTTAACCAAAAAATCAAAGGAGCTTGCCGGCCTGGCTGCAACTTTGTACTTAAGTAAAAAATACACAACTAATCAAATTTGTGAACAGTTAAAGATTGGAAGCAAGGCTACGCTTTATAATTATTTAAGACATGAGGGGATTGAGGTTGAAGGATGGGTAAGAATAAAAAAACTTAAAACTTTATAGCTTTTTGTAACGGTCAAAACAAATTCGTGATTTTAAATTTAATGAATTCGTGAAAAGACATTACGGTATTATCAAAGATCCAACATGCCTGAATACTAAAATGGCCCTTGAAATTAATTTTCAAGAGCCATTATACTGTTAAGTAACGTTTGTTTCACAAACCAATCCTTACCTAATCAACAGGCGGGAAGAGAACATTTGTCCGTTTTGAAGAATTGCTTTAACGATGTAAAGTCCTTTTGACACTCCCTCAATATTGATTCCCTGTGAACTCGGTTTTTCGATGCTGTAAGTCACAATACCTGCAATAGAGACAAGTTCTATTTTCTGGAGTTGAGAAGGGAGATTATTGAATTGCAGTTTTTGCCCGGATGATGATATAGGATTTGGAAAAAGCGCCAGCTTGTCAGCAGATTCTGATCCTGTAAGACTACGGATTTGGCTGTATGCAAAACTACCGTCCATATCAACCATTTTAAGGCGATAATAGGGCTTATCTACTCAATGGTACATTTTTCTCCGCGCCTCTCATAAAGTTGATTTAATGAATTTGTTTTTTAGCAGATAGATAATTCCTAGCTTTGAAAAATCAGTTTTACTCATTATCGCAATTTATATCGCTTTTACTATGAAATTTTTTATAGTAATGCCAGCTCGATATGTAAGATTACAGACCTAAGTAGGGCAAATCAAATAAATCTGGTTCACCATTTTAAGGCGCACCAGATTATTTAATAGAGTAGATTATTTGCGGCCATCATTAACGGCTCTAAAGGGCGAAGGCAATTGTAAGTTTATGTACTGATACAACACTTTTTTCGTCACCAAATTTCTTATCCATTGGCCGGATAAATGACCATGTAGAATGAATTACTCGCCACTTTTCATCCGTTTCTTTTTGATATACTTCGATACAGTTATATTCCATGTCTATAAGGGTAGTTTTTGCAAAAACCTGAAAAGTCAGCACGGCCATGTCCTGACCTATTTGTACACGGGGACTACGAAAATCATAGGAGTCAGCAAACAACTTGCCTTCTATCGTTTCTAAAAATTTAGCAATAGTAGCGTGGTCGTCTACCCGCTGGGTAACGACTGCATCAAAATATGTGAAGCTGCGCTTTGACCAAAGTTGCTCGTAACCAGAAGTGTCACCATTGAACCATTTGTCAAGTGCAGATTTTTCCAGCCGATAATGTGCTCAGCAAGTTTACGCTCTTCCTCTGTATAATTTTGCTCGTAAGCAGGTTCCTCTTTTGTTATCATAATCTTTTTTATTCACATTAAAAATTGTCGTATTATTCAATGTTATTTAACTGCTCACGCTGCTTTTGGTCAGTCCACTTACGATCAGATCATAGGATTTGGTGACGAGTTCTAAAATTTTGGAATCCGGAACATCCTGGTTAAAATAGACACTGATCCAATGCTTTTTGTTCATATGGTAGCCAGGCTTTACACCTTCATACTGGTCCTGAAGTTGCTGCGATTCTTCCGGGCTGCACTTAATGTCGCAAAAATCAAATGCATCAACATTAAAGAAGCAGAACCATTTGTCAAACACAGAGAACACCAGCAAGTTTTTGTCATAGTCTGCTTTCGATTTGTCAAATGGCATTTTTTCATTGGCTTGGTTCAATGAAAGGCAATGAGTTCTAAAAGCTTCTGAGTTCATAAGTAAAAGTTATAATTTTTCGAACACACTTAAATACTAAAGAACTCATGCCATGCATGACGTAAATCCTTAGTATCCGCTGATTTTCACTTTCAATATATTTTTAAAATTTACACTTCTTGAAAGCTGATCTCAAAATCACTCTTCTAAAAACGGATAATCGGTGTATCCGTGCTCACCTCCCCCATACATGGTAGCCTGGTCTGGTTGGTTTAACTCCACATCCAGTTCAAACCGTTTTGGCAGATCAGGGTTGGACAGCAACAATGCACCATAAGAAATTATTTTGGCAATCCCCTTTTCGAGTTCCGCCTCTCCGCTTTCTTTATTGAAACCGCCATTGGCGATAACCAGGTGCTTACTTATAGTGCCAAATGTTTCAATAGCGTTTTTAGGATAATTTGGGAAACTGTCCAAGGGGAACAAGCCATTCATTAGATGTATATAAGCTAATGGTAATTCATTTAAGTCTTCGATCAAGGGTGAGAATTGTGCAACAGGATTACTGTTTGTTATATTGTTGTAATAGACAGTAGGAGATAGCTTAATGCCAACTTTATCACTACCTGCCGCATCAACGAGTTCCTGCATAACTTCCAGAACGAAGCGGTTTCTGTTTTCAATGCTGCCACCATACTCATCCGTCCGAAGGTTTGCACTTTCTGATAAAAATTGGTTAGGTAAATACCCGAATGCTGCATGCAGTTCAATGCCGTCAAAACCTACCTGAATGGCATTCCTCGCAGCCTGACCATAATCCTTTACAATCTGTTTGATCTCCTGCAGGGTTAATTCCTGTGGTGTTTCATATTCTTTCATTCCCTGGGAGGTGAAATGCTGCTGCCCAGTTATGCCTATCGCTGATGGAGCTACCGGAAGATTTCCTTTTCTGTCTACCGAATGCCCAACACGACCGGTATGCCAAAGCTGTGCATAGATCACGCCTCCCTGGTCATGCACAGATTTTGTTACTTTCTTCCAGGCATCAATTTGCTCATCGCTGTAAAGGCCTGGTGTCAGCGGACTACCCAGCGCCTGCTCTGAAATATTTATCGCCTCTGTTATGAGAAGTCCTGCGCTTGCCCGCTGTGTATAATATAAAGTCGTCAGATCTGACACAACACCTTCAATGTTTGCACGGCTGCGTGTCATGGGTGCCATAGCAATTGCGTTTTTTAATGTTTCCTTTCCCAGTGTTACCTTTTCTAGTAATTTCATTGTTTCTTAATTTGTTTAGTGATATCTGTAAATTGTATTTTTTGAATCAGGATAATACGTTTTCCTAGATCAGCCCGCGGTCAAGGCAATATTGTCTCACACTTTCTTCGGCCGTTGGCAGCTCTCCGAACAGTTCTTTTTGCCTTTGTGTATTTTTACTGATGTACACACCCGTATCGATCCATTTGATCATTTGATACATGTCATCAATGCTGGCATTAAATTTCGCTATGGCCGGCAGGATGTAATTCAATACGAAAGCAGGAATAACCGGCTTAACCTGAATGGGCTTTTTAAGGACACTGGCAAATGCCGCTGAAAGCGTTTTGTGGTTCACTGGTTTGTTCCAGCCCACATCTACGGAAGTGTTCAACTCCTTATCCGGTAAAACAACTGCTGCCATGGCAGCATATTTGGCAAGTTGTGATGTGTAAATAACTCCGTAAGTTCCTGTCAAAAATGTTGGGAGCACACCTTTCGTAATTTTTTTGATGATGTAATCCGGTGTCTGATCCAGAAATGCACCAGGCCGAAGGGCAATGTATGGCTGTTTTTTCTCAGTTAGATACTTCTCGATCAGGTATTTATTGTAAAAATGAGGCACCACTTTGGCCTTGTCCGATTCGAGAATGGAGATCAGCACAAAACGAGGAATTGCTGCTGCTTTGGTTGCATCCACCAAGTTTTGATACCCGATCGTATCGGTTACCGGACTGTCGCCCTTTGTTCTTTTAGTATAACCCGCTGCACTTGCCACGATTGCATCAAATCCGTATGCGGGCGATATGGCTTCATGCAAAGAAGCTGCATTCATCATATCACCTATGACAAAATTTTTGACACCCATTTCCACAAGCTTACTTCTATCGCTGCTTGCCCTGACCATTGCAGTGACATCTGCGCCGATTTTAAGTAGTTCAAAGGCAATTTTATTTCCAAGGTAACCGGTCGCACCAGCCACCAGAACTTTCTTATTGTTCATTTTTTTAATTTTTAAATGATGATATTACTTAATCAACTGTAAGGATAACCTTGCCATTTACACCACCGGCCGTTAAAAAGTCCTGGGCCTTGGCTGCTTCTTCAAGCTTAAATGTTTTGGAAACAACTGGTTTGAATTTTCCGAATTTTATCAGTTCTAAACCATTTTGCAAGGTTTTAGCTGAGATGTCGGAAGCTACAAAACCGGCTTTTACCTTGTATTGTTCTGCCAATTGCTGTGATGGTGGTACGACAATACTCAATAGTTTTCCACCAGGTTTTAAAACTTCAAAAAGCTTTTCCTGAGCTTGGCCACCTGCGGTGTCCGCTACGAGATCAACACCCCTAATCATACTGGCCACATCCTGTGATTTATAGTCAATAACAAGGTCTGCACCAAAACTTTTTGCCAGTTCCAGACCTTTTCCCGATGCTGTGGCAATTACGTACGCGCCGGCGGCTTTGGCCAGTTGCACCATCGCGCCCCCGGCTGCACCGGCTCCGCCTTGAATCAATACTTTTTGCCCCTTTTCAAGTTGACCGGCAGTAAAGAGCACTGATTGTGCAGTCCCAATATTGACACCAATGGATGCTGCTTCTCCAAAAGAAAGCCCCTCTGGCATGGGCAGCACAAAGTCTTCTTTTACTGTCACATACTCCGCATAACCGTTTGTCTTGGTAAGTGCAATGACCTGATCACCAACTTTAAACGAGGATACACCGTCCCCCACCGCGACAATTATTCCTGCGGCCTCACCGCCTGGTGTAAAGGGCATTTGAACGGGGCGGGCCGATTTCATAAACCCCATGCGGATTTTCATGTCAATCGGATTTACACCTATTGACTTCACTTGGATCAAGACATCTTTTTCACTCTGGATTGATGGCATTGAAACTTCTACTTCTTCGATCACATCTGAACTTCCATAAGTTCTGTATTGAATTGCTTTCATTATTTTAAAGTACTAAGTGAATAATTAGTGGAGCATTGCTGCTGTAAAGAATACGATGGGCAACAGTCAAGGTCATTGAATGGGACGTTTCTTCCCATCCGGGCAACAAAATCAGGATTAGCAAGAAATCCTCGCCCAAAGGCAACCAGATCTGCCAGGCCCTCTTGCAGCGTTTGCTCTGCTGTTTGCCGGGTTAAGCCATTACACAATATAATGGTGTTGTTGAATACCGAACGAATTGCCTTATACGTCTTTTCAGGAATTTCCGGGTTGGTTGAAAGATGAATGTAAGCAATCCTGGATTTGTCCAGTTTACTGGCTAAATAGATGTAGGTTTGATTTACTTCATTTGTATTGTAAGATCCTTGGTCACAGAGTTGGGAAAACGGAGAAAGGCGAACCCCAATTTTTTCCGGACCAATAGCTGCTGCAATGGCTTGGGTAATCTCTACAATCAGGCGGCATCTTTTTATCAGATTTCCTCCGTATTGGTCCGTTCTGTCATTTACATTCGGGTTTAAAAATTGTTCCAGCAGATACCCATTGGCGCCATGAAGTTCTACACCATCAAAACCAGCAAGAACTGCATTTTGTGAAGCCTTTACAAAATCTGTAATAACGCGGGTTATACCTTCCAGACTCAGGACTACTGGAACAGAATGCTGCTGCATACCATGTGAATCAGTAAAAATTTCGCCGGCTGCCTTAATATTTGAAGGACCTACCGGCTGTATACCGCCAGGTATGTTGGACACGTGAGCGATGCGTCCGGTGTGCATCAGCTGCAAGAAAATTTTGGATCCCTTTTGATGAACAGCATCTGTAACCTTCTTCCATTCTTCAACCTGCTTATCACAAAAAATTCCGGGAATGCGTGGATAACCCAGCCCCTCAGGACTTGGCGAGGTTCCTTCTGTAATAATCAATCCTGCTCCGGTGCGCTGGGCATAATAATTTGCCATCAGCGCATTAGGAAGATTGCCAATAGCCCTGCTACGGGTCATTGGCGCGATCACCAGATGATTTTTTAACTTTAAGAAGCCCTTCTCATAAGGCGTGAATAACTTCTTCATTTTGCTCCTGCTTAATTACAGAACAAATGTAGAAGTTGCCTAATGAGTAAAATAACCGAAAAAGGCACAATAATAGTCCTATCCGGCAAGCATCGTTTAAATCGAAGATAAAGAAAGCTTATGAAGTGTAAGAGAATTTTTTGGGTGTGATGCCATACTGTTTTTCAAACAATCTGCTAAAGTGGCTTAGGTTTGAGAATCCAAGCTCGTATCCGACCTCAGAAACGGACTGTTTAGCTTGTTTTAACAGAAATGCAGCTTCTTCCATTCTGGCCTTCTGGTAATAATTATAGATTGAATCTCCAAAAGTTTGCTTAAAGAGCTGTTTAAGTTTCGTTTCACTCATGGAAGCGATCATAGCCAATTCACTTAAAACGGGCGGACTGCTAAGATCACTCAATATTTCATTTCGAATGATCAAGAGCTTTTCCGCATCGTTGCTATTGATATTCTTGAAAGTTGCATTTTCCCTGAGCGAGAGCTTATTAAACAGCAGGTACATCAATTCCTGCACTTTGATTTGTACATAGAAATTATTCAGGGAGTTGTTCATATCGACGGATACAATATTGTTAAGCAGCAGTTGCATTTCAGGATCCAGACTTTCAAAAAAAAGAAAGGAAGCATTTTCCGCTGTGATGGTTTTTAATGTACCGTTCGGTTTCTCGATCGATAGTACTGAGCGTAACCTGTCGGCAGTTATCCCAACTACTACGTATTGAATGGTGCTGCCAGCAGGAAAACGAATTTCTGTACGCAAGTCATTGGTAGACAATAGAATCGAAGAATCATTTTTTTGGGAGAATGGTATGTTGTCCTCGTTGTTATATTTAACTTCAAAATCTTCCTTATTGTTATAAAAGAAAATCGTGCGGACGTTATTGGATGTGGCAGCCGGATTGCGCTTGATAATCAGGTCTTCTTTCAATAGATACCGGTGGATCGTTAATTTGAAATCGTCTCCGAACGCAACTTTACGTACGTAACCCTCTCCCATTTCCTTTGGGATCTCCAGAAAATTATCTCTGACAGGAACATTAATTTTTTCTGAAAATCGGGTTATAAAATCAAAACCCGGGGCTGCCGTAAATTCTAAAATCATAACAAGAAGTAACTGGTTAATGCATGTAAGATTATAAAATTGCGTAAAACATATGTCACTTTTTTCAATATCATCTCGTTTTACTAATTACATATAGTATAAATAATTGGAAAAGCCTTATCAAAAGAGTCCCTCTTAGGAATTAAGTACTCAATAGTACAGTTTTCCCTGCTTATTTTATAAAATCAATTTCTAAAAATGCTTTCAAATCAAATAGTTCTTAACTTTTACCACAACTTCAAAATAAATGAGAGCTTACGGCTTATCATTTGCTCTTATATATGAATAAAGTGTTGGTTTACTGATTTCAAGCATCTCACATATTTTCTTGACTGATGTCTTTTTAGCTTCATAAAGTTGAACGGCCAACTGTTGTTTATCAGCATTCAGCACTTTTGGCCTTCCACCCAATCGGCCACGAACCCGGGCTGCTGACAAACCTGTCATTGTCCGCTCTTGGATCAGGTTCCGTTCGAACTCTGCAAGTGCACCAAAAAGATGAAACACTAATTTTCCAGTCGATGTCGATGTATCAATTGACTCGTGTAGACTTCGCAATGCAACTCCTTTATTTTCCAGATAGGCCACCCAGTCGATTAAATCTTTCAGTGAACGGCCAAGCCGATCCAAGCGCCAGACGACCAATGTATCTCCACAGCGAAGAAACTTTTTGATTTCAGTTAATCCTGATCTTTCTTTTATAGTGCCACTAATTTTATCTGTTATTATTTTTTCACATCCGGCAGCCCGAAGCAAATCTTCCTGAGCGTCTAACTTCTGATCAAGGGTCGATACCCTGGCGTAACCTATAAGCATGATTGGTAAAAAAACTCGTTAAAGCATCAATATAATTTACTTGATTTATTAACCAAGTTTATTTACTAATTTAAAAGGAATGTATAATCTTTTTCTTGCTAAAAATCATTAGTAAAATAAACCCTTGTTTTCTTTACTCTGCTTATTGATTGGTCCGTCCTAGAATGTGTTGACTGGCTTGTTTGATTCAGAATATAAGCTGTCACTTTTAGGATGGTTAATAATAGGTTAAAATTAATCCTAAAATCATGTTGACAGTTGCTAAAAAAATGCTTGTTCTATCTGAATTTATCCTTGACTTAAAGATTACTTAAACTATTTATAAACCTTGGGTTTCCAATGCTTCTTTAAAGGCTGGTCTGAATGATGAGCAACCGAAGGTGTCAAGTAATCACAGTACATATGAGGTCGTAGATGGTTGTAGTTGTAAATACTTTTGTCAACGGCATTTGCTGCTTCTTCAAATGTAGTGAACACTCGATTTAAACGAAAATCTGTTTTTAGTATCCCGTTTATCCTTTCGGCGATTGCAATTTCAGAAGGATCGCCGCTCTGGGTCATGCTGATGGATATTCCTGCTTTTTTAAGACGGCGTACCTATTCAAATCTGCAATATTGGCTGCCTCGATCTGACCGGGTCGCCGGTGCGATGATGGATTAGTCCATTTCCTTTTTCCCAATCGGTTAATAAGGCCATTTCCAAAGCCTTTAAGCTACCTTCTGCTGTTAAAAATGGATACAGGCAGTATCCAACAATCAGTTTTTAATAGGCATCAGTGATCAACGACAGATAGCCGAACCCCATACCAATACAAATGTAAGTAATATCATTTACCCACACTTGCCTGGGTTGCAATATGACCCTGTCTATAAGCAGATTAGGATACTCCCTTAATCTTTGGTTAGAATTTTTTGTTTGTGGAACTTGTCGACGTTAACAAAGAATCAGATCGTGGTTTTTCAGAAGTTTATGCAACTTATCACGACCTAATTTTATTCCGCTTATAGCTAATGGTTTATTTAATAAAAAATGCAGCTTTCGAGTACCCAAACCAGGTATCTCTCTTCTCAATGCCGATACCATATCTAATATAAGCATGGAATGGCTGAAATACTGTTGTGAACGTTCATCTCTTCCGTAAAATGCTTGTCGACTCACACCAAACAGACGGCAAAGGCTTCCGACCCTTACCTTTGCTATTTCGTTATTACGAAGCTTTAAGACCGTTTGGTGACAGACTTTTTTCGTATGGGCACATTTAACTCGTTTTCGGCAACCTCGATCATCGTGTTCAGAGCTAAAATCAGCAAATTAGCCTGATTTAGGGCATTTTCCAATTCCTCAATCCGTTGTTTCAGGTCTGTAATGTCCTGTGTCCGTGCTTTTTTTATAGCAGGTAAAGTTATCAAACCGGTTTGAATCTTTCGTTGATACAAAAGTACCCAGTTACGAAGCGTATGGCTATTATGAAAATCCAAATCAGCCATAACCTGGCTAGGATCTTCCCCTCCAAAAAGGATTCGAAAAACGGCACTCTCTTTTAGTTGCTCGCTATACTGAAAGCGATTAAGCAGGTCGCGAATGTGGTCTTGCAAAGATGTAAATTTTAAGGTAAAATTGGCAATCTATTTCAAGCTAAGACACCTGCAAATGACACCTTTTATATGACTATCATAACATTGTGATTTCTTTTATTGGGAAGTTGACGTATCTAAAATTCTTTTGGATAGATAATTATGCTCACTATGAAACTATAAACTAATGTGCTTGTAGTATCAAATTATCAGCTACTCTCTGGCTAGTTTTCTGACTTCGGAGAACGCTCCATGTTCAAAACGCACCAGGTTAATTCCCGGAGACAACGGGCTCAGGCTGATTTTGTTCATACCCTTTTGCAGACTGTGTATCTGTGTGACTATGGTTTTTCCTCCTATGTCCGAGATAGTCAAGTTCCAGCTACCACCTTCTAAGGTGTACACATCGACAAAAACCTTTCCATTTGACGGATTAGGATAAAAACTTCCAACAACAGCCTGTTCCACTGAGTTTTCTATGGATATGATACGAGAATATTGAAAAGAACCATCCCGATCCACCATCTTCAAACGATAGTAATTGGCAGCAACAGGAGATATGTCGGTGAAAGTGTATGCATTGAGCATTTGTCCAGAATGCGATCCGTCGGACGGCGCCCCCGCTTGCCCGGATACCGCCCCGATATGCTCGAATACTTTCGCATCCGACGAACGCTGTACTTCAAAGCGGTCAAAATTCTTCTCGTCGGAAGTAATCCATTTGAGCAGGTTCTGGTTTTCGGCAGTTTTTTTACCGGAAAAGGAGATCAGCGTGACTGGGAGCGGGTTTGAACAATCGACACCTGATGGCTGGTCACCGTCGATTTGCCAGCCTTTGCTCGTAATGAGGTCGGTGCGTGCCGCCACAGCATTGGTTCCGTAAGATCTGTCAAGAGAGCCAAGCGAAAGATCGTTTGGAGTGAGCGGATTGGCGCTCCAGCCGATCAGCGTGGCGCTATAATTATAACAGCTCAGGGCAGTGCTGGTAAGAATGTTTTCCAAATAGACGGAGGCATTTAAAGTCCATGTTCCGATAGACTGATTAAACGACGTGGCGCCACTAAACATCTCACTCATATCGGTCACTTTGCCAGTGTCCCAGTTGCCAACGGGCTGATTAAAGGCAATGGCCCCATAGAACATCCCATACATATACTCCACATTAGCCGTATTCCAAATGCCACCGGGCTGGGTGGCAACAGGTTGATTGAAAGCAACGGCTTCGTAAAACATGTAGCTCATATCGATCACTTTACCGGTGTTCCAACTGCCAACGGGCTGGTTGAAAGCAGTGGCATAATAAAACATACCGTCCATATAGGTTACATTAGCCGTATTCCAATTATCAATTGGCTGATTGAAAGCGCTGGATTCCCCAAACATGTAGCTCATATTGTTCACTTTACCGATGTTCCAACTGCCAACGGGCTGGTTAAAATCAATGGCAGAATAAAACATGCTGCTCATACTAGTAACCTGCGCCGTATTCCAGCTGCCAATGGGCTGGTTGAAAGCAGGGGCATAAGCATACATGCTACTCATATTGGTGACCTGCGCCGTATTCCAGTTGCCGATGGGCTGGTTGAAAGCAAGGGCACTTCTAAACATGCTGCTCATATCGGTGACCTGGGCCGTATTCCAGTTGCCGATGGGCTGGTTGAAGACATTGGCAGAATTAAACATGTTATTCATGGAAATGACTTTGCCGGTGTCCCAGTTGCCAATAATCCCGTCGAAAGCAATGGCACCTCTAAACATGTTGCTCATGCTGGTGACGTTACCCGTGTTCCAAATGCCGCCGGGCTGGGTGTCAATAGGCTGGTTGAACGCCCTTGCACGGTTAAACATCGCAGACATATTGGTGACCTGCGCCGTATTCCAGTTGCCAATAGGCTGGTTGAAAGCATTGGCATAAGCAAACATCGAAGACATATCGGTGACCTGGGCTGTATTCCAGTTGCCGACGGGCTGGTTGAAAGCATTGGCAAAATAAAACATGTTACTCATGGAAATGACTTTGCCAGTGTTCCAGTTGCCCACCGGCCCGTTGAAAGCAGTGGCATAACTAAACATGCTACTCATATTCGTCACGTTAGCCGTATTCCAACTATCAATAGGCTGGTTGAAAATAGAGGAACCATTAAACATGTTGCTCATATTTGTGACGTTACCGGTGTTCCAAATATCACCGGGCTGGGCGGCTAGAGGCTGGTTGAAACCATAGGTATAAGCAAACATCCAAGACATATCAGTGACCTGCGCCGTATTCCAGTTGCCGATGGGCTGGTTGAAAGTAATGGCAGAATAAAACATGTTAACCATGGAAATGACTTTGCCGGTGTCCCAGTTACCTATAATCCCGTCGAAAGCTATGGCACCGTTAAACATGTAGCTCATATTCGTGACGTTACCCGTGTTCCAAATGCCACCGGGCTGGGTGTCAATAGGCTGGTTGAACGCCCCTGCACCGTTAAACATCGAAGACATATTGGTGACCTGCGCCGTATTCCAGTTGCCAATAGGCTGGTTGAAAGCACCGGCCTGGCTAAACATGCTGCTCATATCGGTGACCTGCGCCGTATTCCAGTTACCGATGGGCTGGTTGAAAGCATTGGCAGAATAAAACATGTTATTCATGAAAATGACGTTGCCGGTGTCCCAGTTACCCACAAGCCCGTTGAAAGCAGTGGCCCCGTTAAACATGTAGTTCATATCAGTGACATTACCCGTGTTCCAAATGCCATCTGGCTGGGTGTCAATAGGCTGGTTGAATGCCCTTGCACCGTTAAACATCGATAACATATATTTCACCTGCGCCGTGTTCCAGTTGCCGATGGGCTGATTGAAAGCACCGGCCTCGTAAAACATACCGCCCATATCAATCACATTAGCCGTATTCCAGATATTGATGGGCTGGTTGAAAGTAGTAGCAATAGCGAACATACCATTCATATTAGTCACTTTGCCGGTGTCCCAGTTGTCGATGGGCTGATTGAAAGCAACGGCACCTCTAAACATCCAACCCATATTGGTCACGTTACCGGTGTCCCAAATGCCACCTGGCTGGGTAGCAATAGGCTGGTTGAACGCTCTTGCCTCGGAAAACATCCCATACATACCGGTGACCTGCGCTGTATTCCAGCTGCCGATAGGCTGATTGAAAGCAACAGCCTGGAAAAACAGGAAGCTCATATTGGTAACATTAGCGGTATTCCAGCTATCAACGGGCTGGTTAAAGGCAGTAGCAAAATTAAACATGCTACTCATATCGGTCACTTTACCGGTGTCCCATGCACCAATAGGCTGGTTGAAAGCAGTCGCACCGCTAAACATCAAACTCATATTGGTAACACCAGATGTTTCCCAGGATCCTATATTGACAGGACCGTTTAGTACAGTACAACCGCTGAACATTTCGTACATAGATGTAACCCCGCTCAGATTGGGCAGGTCGGAAGCACTAATTTGCAGGTTGGAGCAGCCCTTAAAGGCGAAGTTCATCGTTTTCCAGGCTGTTGTTCCCCACTGGCTTACGTCTGTCAGCCGGTCCTTATCAGTACCGCCGTTGATAATAATCTGACTGAAATCTATGGGTGTGATTTTGAGTTCTATGCGTGCATCATCAGGCAGGCCGGTGATGGTGGTAATGCTTACCGTACTACTTGCCGTAAAAGTCCCGGAACCAGAAGCCGTCCCTGGCGACACTTCCGCCCAGGTATATTCAACTGTTCCGGTACCGCTTACTCCAAAACTAAGCTCAGTATCTCCTGAGCCAGCAGTCGCAAGGTTCCAGTGGGTAATAAACTCGGTCTGTGCATGGGCAAGCTGGCTGAACAGCAACAGGAAAAGAATGTAAAATGTTTTCATGTTTTGAAAATTTTCGACGGTGAGAAATTAGGGAAATAACGTGGTGGCTAAAAATGTGAAATCTTTAAAATAAGGTTGATTTGTTTGCGAACTAAATGGCCTTTTGATGAGATATTTACGTAAACCATCTAGCTGCTACTATATTATTTAATCGACTTGGCGGAACAGGCTATTGTAATGTTCACCAAAAGTCAATAGGAAAGCGGGATTACGAATTATAAATCTTACAAAACCGAAACTGAGATTGTTTTAATAAAGCGTATGTCCTGACAGATTTGAAAAAACCAATATTTTTTGAAAACTAAATAAAGATGTGGCAATAGAGGACAGCAGAATGGCATGCTGGCGAAGGAGTAAAGAACGTATCATGAGGTGAGAATATTTAGGGAAAATAAATTCTGATACCTGTTTAAGTATCCGTTGGTAAATTTAGAGTTGAATAGAATTAATTCTACCATTTAGTGGTAATTAATTTCAGACTTGTCAAATAAATTTATTTAACGGTCGGTAAATATTGTTTTAAAATTTTTGACAGATTAATAGGGTTAATTTCTTTCTTTTAAACGTGATGATTTTATCGGTATCTGGTATTCAAAAGATTTAAGGGCTGGGAGACGTAACTTCCAAAAAAAACATTTTTTAAAGGTCGAAGTTGTCAACGCAACATGCTATCATACTGAATGCAAGTAAAGTGGTAACAATTCACAATTTCGAAATCTCAAATAAATCGTGAGAATTATGCTCATAAGGAGATCAGTGCCTCATAATGGAGAATCCCATGCAATACTTTGTAGATTCAATGTAGGATAATGAGGAAAATTTATCAGTGTAGGAAACAGAAGTATCCTACCGGTTTAAAACGGATAAATTATCAGATACAGAAACTTACATTTTTTGATAGGTAGTTTTAGTGAGACTTTGTTTTTCTGCAGAGCAAGCAATCTGTTAATTGGCAAATCTTGGCATGTTCAGTCCTGACACCTTCCCGGACTATTTTGATGAGCTTACAACTATGTATATACTCCGCATTTTCAAAGGGATCCATACTTACAATCTAATAAAAGGGTATGTGCAAATAATTCGTGTGAAGGATATAAATTCTTATAGTTGTTTATATTAAGTAGTATTAGAGATACATTTGCGCTTCAATAAGTTCTTTTCTATATTTTTCCAACAGAAAAAGGTTTTACTATCAGTAAATTAATAGGGAATCGTGTGCAAATCACGAACTGTCGCGCACCTGTAAGTAACATCAAAAGTTTATATCAATTATGTCCACTGGAATTCGTATCCGGTAAGGACGCATATAAATGTTACAAGTCAGGAGACTTGCCTTTTTCTTTGTTGACAATGCTTCCGCGGAATGAGGCTTGGTCAGGTTTGGTGTTTATCCTAGTAACTTTACCCTGGATCTTTGTACGCCTGGCGTATGATTTGAAACGTTTGTTCCTGTCTACTTTTTTTTCAGGCTGCATTTTTAGAAATCCTGTAAAGAGCTTTTGACACATCTAAATAATCAGTTAAAAGTATGCAAAAGCCAAAAAACTGTTTCCCGCGGATTGGAAACGTTAATCCAATTACACAAAAACAAAAGCCTGGTATTTTATTCAAATGTATTGTCCTGATTCAACTTCTAATGATCGGTACAATTGGTATTGCCCAGCATTTTGGAACAATAAAGGGCTCTATTCAAAACGAATTATCAGAACCCACCATTGGCATTCATGTTAAGCTGGAAGGTACTTCTTTCGCAACGATCACCGATGAATCCGGTCATTTTGAGATCAGGAATGTTCCTGCTGGTAGTTATACGTTTTTGGCAAGCGGAATCGGTTATGAAGCAAACAAAGAAAACATTGATATCAAAAGAAATGAGATAACACTTTTACTATACAAGTTAAATAGCAGGACTAACCAGTTATACGAGGTGGTGATCAGTTCCGGTGCTAACCGATCTTTTACTTACGTCAACAAAATTGACGTGGCTATGCGAGATATGCCCATTACTACGGCAAGAGTCTCCATAAAAACCATTGAACAGCGAGGCGCAGATGATTTGGGAGAAGCGATAAAAAACACAACTGGTGTTCGTGCAAACAATACCTACGGTGGTTTTCAGCACTTTACCATCCGTGGGTTTTCAAATTTCGTTTTATTGATTGATGGTATCCGCGATGAAAGGCATAATATTTCGACCAGCGCGCCGAATACAAACCTAGCCAATATTGAAAGCATTGAAGTTTTAAAAGGCCCTGCATCGGTACTTTTCGGCCACTCGGCTTTAGGTGGCATTATCAATATTGCCAGAAAAAGACCAACTGCTAATTTTAAAGCTGATTTTTCTGCTACTTATGGAAGTTTTAATACCAGGCGGATGCGTGCAGGCGCTGGCGGTGCTATCAGCGACAAATTATGATACCGTGTAGATTTTGGAATTTCAGATACAGACGCCTACCGTAAGTCAGGTTCAAATACAAATAATGGATATCTGGCTTTGGAATACACGCCGACGGATAAGGATTTATTCAATCTGACCGTTGGTGCAAATAAGGATATTTATGATACGGACGCTGGAATTCCAATGCTTGAAGGAAGCAAAACTATTCCAGGTTTGGATGTTAATACACGTTACAACGATCCTGCCGATTTTTTGAAAAATACGCTATTAAGAAGGAAGACTTATTTTTAACAAGGGGACCTTCCGGCGTTAACCGGCTTGATAACAATCCAATCCCCCCTTCACCATGAATCTTCTGCTTGTTTCCTTCTTTCATCTGCAGGTCAATGACCGATGAAAGCCTTCCGCCATAGCGCGCAGGAAATCTGCCTTTCCAAAAAGACACATTCTTAATGGCATCCCCGTTGAAAGTAGAAAAAAGACCAAAAACGTGGTTGGCATTGTAGACCTGGGCTTCATCGAGCAGGATCAAGTTTTGGTCGGGACCTCCACCTCGTACATATAAAGCTGTAAATCCTTCTGTGCCTTTTTGCACGCCAGGTAACAGCTGCAATGCTTTTATGACATCCTTTTCACCCAGCAGTGTCGGGACCTGTTTTATTTGAGCTATGGGTAAGCGAATGACGCTCATTTCGGCAGCTTGCGGTTCTGTCTTTACTACAACCTCATCCAATTGTCTTATTTTCTGGTTCAATTCAATGGACAGATCAATGTCAGTAGCGGAATTAATATTTCGCTCAATACCCTGATAGCCTACCGAAGAATAATAAAGGGTGAAGCTTTGATTGGATGGAATTTGCAATGAATAAAAACCGTACGCATTACTGACGACGCCCCAGGAATGATCCCGTACGCTGACAGTAACGCCTGGTAAGCTTTCAAGGCTGCCCTTCTCACGGATGTAACCGTTAACGGTTATTGATTGAGCAAAAAGAGAGGTAGATAAAAGACTAAATAGACAAATTAATGTTATTCTCACCGTGCAGGTAAAATTTAGGTATCACTGGACTACTTTTTAGCCATAAAGGATATTTTCAAACCTGGGCTGCGATCATTTTGAAGTTGAGTGGCCATCAAAATATTATCTCCCAGAACTTCCAGTGTCCATTCTCCTCCAATTATTTTCTTATAAGTATCTAACTGCTCACTCCAATTCAAATCAGTACCTACACCTAATCTGAGCCGGTATGTTTTTTTCTCCAAATCGTATAAGTAGCTTAAAGAACCATTTACATTGTTTAAAGAAAAATCACCAGCACAGAGCTCACTGCCTCTACCCTGGTCGGTATACTTGCAGGAATTCCATTTTATGTGACCAGAATTAAAAGAAAAATCAAGCGTATCTGAACCTGGTCCTTCCAGTTTAAATGAAGTTAGTGTCCAGTTAGCTTGTATCTTTTCAAACAGTGCATTAACCATTTTTTCGTCTGCACTGTCCTTTTGGCATGAAACTGTACTGATTAGTATGGAAACAAAAAGAATAAATTTAATCATAATTGGAAATTAAGGTTCGGGTTCTGTTCAGACTTTTGCTTATTGAGTAAGGTATAATACAGTTTTCAAAAAGTTAAAGACGGTATTTTAACGAAAATTATCTGGGGTAAATAACTTAAAAAAGTAACCGGAATTAAAGTTAAATTCCTATTATTTGTGGATAATATATTATTATATTAGCGGTATTCACTTGAGGTAGTACCTGGGGGTAAACTAAATAAAGGGAGAAAATACGTCACGATTTTTGCGTAGGTTTTTTTTTCTAATATGATACTGCATGTTCAATTCTCGGAAGAGATATCACTCCAATATCAGTCAAATTAAACTTCAAAGTACCAATATTTTAAAATTATTTAACCTAAGCAATAGAGGTACCTTGTAATCAAGTTGTTATTAGTATATCAAGATTCATTTTTAGAGTTAAATGGCAAATTTAGGTTCTAATGTATAAATTAAGACGAATGAAGTGAGTGAATCGGAACAAATCATCCTGCTGAACAAAGGTGACCATCCTAGTTTTGATTCGGTTTACAGGTCGCATTATACCGGTATGTACCGTTATGCATTTTTGTTTGTAAAAGATGAAGTTTTAGCCGATGTAAGTGTCCCTAAAAATCAGACAGTTTGAAAGTTGAGAAAAACACTTAATTTTACCAAGCGTTTGGTATCTTTGTACATAATATTTATCATGTAAATTACTTTGTTAAGCGCCTTATTAAGCTTCTATTTTAGTAGAATGTTTTTGATTACAAACATAAATAAACATTATCACGAATTCTTTTGGGGGTTATCAGTGATTAGCAGTCGGCTTTCAAATTAACTCATTGACTATTTTTAAGCTGAATGCCATTAACAAAAATTGCCTTAAGTTTAAATTCATGATAACTTCTTGACTACGAAATGTACATCTTGTATATTCAGCGAATATTTCTCACTTCAAAGAGTAACTGCATTTCTTAACGGTGATTATTTCCGATTAAGAATGCAGTTTTCGGCTTGCATAGAATTAATGATTATTGACTAGAAATAATAATCCATAACCACTAGATAATGTATTAAATTATCTTATAAAGGTCGGATCGAGAGTTCTTGGAAGAGAATTACAAAAGAGAATTGAGGACTTTAATAATGGTGTGGATACTGTTGGTTTGTTCAAGCAATTAGGAATGATGCCGGTACCGACCGGCGAGTAATTGATTGTAAATGAACTTATAAGGAATATTTACTGGATTTCATTTTAACCACCGAATCAAAAGTCTGTGACACTGGATAGATTTTATTTATAATTATCAAACTTCGGTGCCCTTATCAGACATTTAGGGAGGCTTCTCAAAACACACCCAATTTATAATCTATGTCGACTACGCAAAACAAATTATTGCCAAATATTAAAATACCGCTCAGTCTGATAAATGTTGAATATAACAGAACAGGTTCTCTTGATTAAGTTTCATTCGAATATAGAATAATATTGGAAGTTAAAGAAAGAATACTTAGCATTGTTATAGCAATTGGTTGTAAGGGGTGACAGGTATGGATAAGGAGCTAGCGGGACGAATTTTAATAGTAGATGATAACAAAAGCTTTGCAGAGATAACGGCAAAGCTCTTTAGAATGATCGGCTACGAGGTAGTTGTGCGTTACACTGGAGCAGAAGGTTATGCAGCTGCCCGCGATTTACAGCCTGATGTCATACTTTTAGATCTGGGCATTCCATATATTGATGGTTATGAAGTTTGTCGAAAAATTCGCCGGCACTTCTGGGGAAAGAAGATCCATATTATTGCCCTGACAGGTTATAGCGCTGACAGTACAAAGAAATATACAGTAAGAGCTGGATTTGATAAGCATGTGACAAAAACAACTTCATTCACCGATCTCGAGCTGGCAACCAGACAAGGTATACCGTAATAACTATATTTACATAGGCTTTTGCAATCATATAAGATGTTCTTTCTAAACAGTTTAAGAATTGTTTAGTTAGGAAATTTTATAGACCTCTATTCTAATCCTGCCACGCGTTGTCACTTTTTACATAATGCAATACAGAACCAAAGATGGGGACCTTGCATTTCATTCATATATTCGAAATCTACAAAATTATCTTGCTCCATTTTATCCCTGAGGCTAAAGATGCCCCCCTCCTTGCATTCAGGGTTAACAAGGCCTCAGGAATTCCCAACGCTTTTTGAGGCTGAAATCCAACGATATAGCGATGGCACTGTTTTATTATTAGTTAGTCATTCTTCCAATTCCTGCTGGAATTTAAATCTAACCATCAATAGCATCTGATCAAGGCCTGTACTGCGTGTTAAATTATCAGTCACTCCTTTGATGATTTTGCTACAAAAACATTTAAATCAACGGTATGACATCTTTTTCATCGCCTGATGGCCTGGGCCAACAACAGGCTGACAATCTTAAAACTGCCGGGAATCTTCTCAAGGCAACTCTGGACTCTTCCATGGACATGATTCAGGTGTTTGAAACAGTGTGGAACGATCAGGGTGAGATTATTGATTTTAAATGGATACTAAATAATTATGCTGCCGAGAAAGTTTACGGGAATGTGATCGGCCTGAGCCTGCTGCAACAACAACCCGGTGTAGTTCAGGAAGGTATTTTTGAAGCCTTCAGACAAGTTGTCGAAACAGGTGAGCCCCAGCAATATGAAAAGCATTATCTGCATGAACAGTTCAATGGTTGGTTCCGTCAGTCGGTAGTGAAGCTCAATGGAGGCGTGGCAATCACAACATCAGATATTACAAGCCTGAAAAATACGGAGCAGCAGCTACGGGAAAGTAGGACCATACTGCAAAGCGTTATTGATGCGTCAAAAACAGGCGTGGCAGTATATAAAGCAGTCCGGAATGATGTAGGTGAGATTACTGACTTTGTGCATGAATACATCAACCGGGCCAGCATCGACATGCTTGGTGAAGACTTTACAGGAAAAAGGTTCTCTGATCTTGGCGAAAATGCATTAGTCCAAATGCCGCAGTTCAGACAGGTGATTGAAGCCGGAAAGAGCAGTGCATATGTGCGGCAAACAGATTTTCAGGGTAGTAAAGTCTGGTTCTCCATCACCGACAATCCGTTAGACGGTGACCGGCTGGTACATACATGGGAGGACATTACGAAGGAAAAAAAAGCGGAAGCGGAAATGCTGCTTTTAAAAGACAAAATAGCGAAGATAGCAACCGATAAATTCGAATCTATTTTCAATGCTATCGATGACGGATTCTGCATCTATAAACTGATATACAATGACCAGGAAAAGCTGGTTGATCTGGAATGGGTTGAAGTTAATCCCGCTTATGAAGAGCAAACGGGATTAAGAGATGTTATCGGTAAACGTCACAGTGATTTTTCATTTAACACAGAAGATTATTGGTATGAAACCTACGAGAAAGTGTCCGAAACAGGCGAACCAACCCGCTTCGAACAATGGCACCAGCCAACTGGACGTTGGTACCTGACTAATACGACAAGAATTGGAGGGACGGGTAGCAGGCAGGTTGCCGTCGTGTTTAGCGATATTACGGAAAGCAAGCAACTGGCACAGCAGCAAATTTTTCTTTTAAAACTGACTGATGCTTTAAGATCTATTAAAGATCCTGTCCGAATACAGCAGGGAGCTGTAAAGCTGATAGCGAAAGAGCTCGATGTGATACAAGCGTTTTATTTTGAGATGCTGACTGACGGGGACACATTTGAGCTCACAGCGCGTTATGAGGTAAATGGATCGCCGGTGCCTGATCGCGTGCGCATTTCAGATCTTCCGGCTAATCAGGCTGCGGACTATCGAAACAGACGAACCTTCATACTTTGCGACAGTGAATTGGAAGAACACCGGGAAAGCTACCGGGCGCTCGGTATTCGTGCCGTTTTAGGTGTACCGCTTGTTAAAAACGGACAACTTATGGCACTTGTGGCTGTTTATTCAGAATTGCCGCGCAATTGGACAAAATTTGAAATCGAGCTTGTGGAAGAGTCTGCCCGGCGGACCTGGGCAGCGGTGGAAGGTGGGAAGGCCGAAGAAGCCGTAAAGGATTCGAAAGAGCGCTTTCAATCGATTGCCAATCTAGTTCCGGACTTGCTTTGGGACAGCGAACCGGATGGATCAACCAACTGGTACAATATGCGCTGGCTTGAATATACCGGGCAAACGCTGGAAGAGGCTATTGGCTGGGGTTGGGTCGATGCGATTCATCCTGAAGACCGGGAAGGTTCGGCCCAACGCTACGGAAAGGCAGTTGAAACCGGCCAGCCTTTGCAGCAGGAGCACCGAATACAGCGTCACGACGGCGTATACCGCTGGTTTGTTGTCAGCTCATCGCCGGTTAAGGACGAAAGTGGAAAGGTTGTTAAAATGTATGGTGCTGCTACCGATATCCACGATCGTAGACAGGCCGAAGATTCCCTGCGCGAATCGGAAGAAAAATTCCGCACGCTGTTCGAGACTATCGATGAAGGCTTCTGCATTCAGGAGCTTTTACTTGACAAAGACGGTAGGGTTGTCGACATGATTTATCGCGAAGCGAACGAAGCTTTTGAGCAACATACAGGTCTTACCGAAGCAAGCGGCAAGCAGGCAAGCGAAGTTTTTCCCAATATTGAACATTCTTGGTTTGATGCTTTGACGCGGGTATACCAGACTGGTATTTCCGAACGGATAGAAGGATATAATGAAGACACCGGACGCTGGCTTACCGCACAGTATTCCCGCTTTGGCGGTGCAGGCAGCCCTTTCGTTGTGGCGGTGTTCAACGATTTTACTGAGCGCAAGCAGCGGGAGATAAACCGGGAATTTCAAATCAATATGGCCGAAGACCTGAGCCACATTACAGATGAAGACGAAATTGTAAAAATTGTGGGAGCCAAGCTGGCTGCTCATCTGGCGTTGACAAGCTACCATTATGTAGACATCGATGAGGACCACAGCGAGGTTACCTTCTCTCATGCATGGAGCGCGCTAGATGTGCTTGATGTTCGAGGAACTTATCCGCTCTATGCAATAATTGCGCCGGATGCAATGGATGGCTGGCGAGCGGCGGCGGTAGCTGTCATTAACGATATTGAACATGACTTATCAGGCCACACAACGCAATCAACCGTGCTCAAGGAAGGCGCATGGGCACAGAAAGTCGCAGCTTATATAGCTGTGCCGTTTAGTCAGGGTGGTCAATGGAAGGCATATTTCTCGGTATCAGATAGCCGGGCTAGAAAGTGGACTGCCCTTGAAATCGAGCTGGTTCAGGCCGTTGCAGGCCAGCTATTGCTGAGTGTTGAACGTGCGCGGGCGGAAGCGTCGCTTCGCGATTCAGAAGAAAAACTTCGTACGGTGTTCGATTCAATGGATCAGGGCTTTTGTATTATTGAAATCGTGCACGACCATTCGATAAATGATGGGCAGGCTATATCCGCCCCTGGGGTAGATTATCGTCTTCTCGAAGCGAATGGCGTATTCGAGCGGCAGACAGGAGTTGATAATGCAAGGGGTAAACTCGCCAGTGAATATGTCCCGGCAGAGGAACCCTTCTGGCTCGAAAATTTTGACCAAGTTGCGAGGACCGGCGAGCCTGTCCGCCTTGAACATTACCATCAGGTCACCAGCCACTGGTACTCTGCGTTGGTTGTCCGCATAGGCGATCAGGGCAGCAACCGCGTCGCCATTGTTTTTGATGACATTACCGGGCGTAAACATCAGGAGCAACGTCAAGCCTATATGCTGGAACTGAGCGATGCATTTCGCACGCTTTCGAATCCGCTTGCCATTGAAGACAAAAGCCTTCGCCTGTTGCGAAACCAGTTGAACGTGCCCAGAGCTGTTTATGCAGAAGCACTTGACCAGGAAGGAAAAATGCAGATCACAGCCGAAAGCCTTGAAGAAGGTTTGCTGCCGACAAAGGGAGCCATAATGCATTTCTCTGATTTTACACCCGAAGCATTCGCGGAAGCATTGCAGGGACGCCCGCTTTGGCAGGAAGATGTGCAGGAAGACGATTATTCGGCTGAACATTGTGCGGGCTACGCCGAGCTCAACACCCGCTCCTGGCTGATGGTGCCGTTTGTTCAGGAAGGAAGACTTGTAGCCGGAATTACTATACATCACTCAGAGCCGCGGATGTGGAAACCTGATGAAATTCAGCTCGTCCAAGAAGTGATTGAGCGGACCTGGCTCGCAGTGGACCGGGCGAATACAGAGCAGCAGGTGCATAATTCGGAAAAAAGGCTACGCATCGCAACAAAAGCCGCGGATATGGCAACCTGGGAATGGGATCTGGTACAAAATCAGGTCATTTGGAATGAACGTCACTTCGAAATTTTTGGCCTGGAGCCAAGAAATGAGCCTGTGCAGCCACAAGTATTTTTCGAACATATTCATCCGGCTGACAGAGAAAGGGTCGATGGCTTGCTGCGTGAATCGCTGGCCAGTGATGTGGAATTCGATACCGAATTTCGTGCGGTACTGGAAGACGGCTCCGAACGCTGGATGAGCGGTTTTGGTCGTGTAATGGAAAGATCAGGAACAGAACCTGTTTCCATGAGTGGTGTGATGTTTGACATTACGGCGCGGCGGCAGGCCCAACAGGATCTGCATCGAAGTGAAGAGCGCCAGAGTGCCATACTTGAAAGTGCAAAAGATTACGCCATATTAACACTGGACATGGACTTGCGGGTGCGGGACTGGAATGCAGGGGCTCAGAATATGATGGGTTATCTGGAAGAGGAAATTGTAGGGCAGCCCGGAGAAATTTTTTTTGTTCCGGAAGATAGGGCAAAAGGTGCTCCACAGCTTGAAAAGGAGAGGGCGGTTAACGAAGGGCGGGCGACCAATGAGCGTTGGCATCTTCGAAAAGACGGTTCGCGTTTCTATGGATCAGGCGTTACCACGCCGCTTCTTGACGATGCAGACAATATCATCGGGCTTCTAAAAGTGATGCGTGATCTTACTCTCGAGAAACGTAGTGAAGATGCCTTGAAGGAAGGCAGCAAACGAAAGGATGAGTTTCTGGCCATGCTAGCTCACGAGCTACGGAACCCCGTATCCACCGTCCGGAATGGGATATCACTTTTGAAATTTATGCAGCAGGCAGATCCGCAAGTTTTTGAAATTGTTAACATGATGGACAATCAGGCTACGCACCTGGTCCGCATGATAGATGACCTGTTAGATGTTAGCCGGGTTACCCAAGGCAAAATCGAGCTAAAGTCAGAGCGAATGGAAATTGGTACGCTGATCCAAAACACGGTGAAAGCAATCCAGCCGCAATATGAAAGCCGTGGCAAAACGCTTCGTTTGGATGAAGTCCCCACTGATTTATTTATTCAGGGAGATCCGACCAGGCTGTCTCAGGTCATGACCAATCTTTTAACCAATAGCCTTCGCTATACCGGTGATGACGGAAAGGTGTGGGTCAGCCTTGCAGCTGAAAACAATGAGGCTGTAATACGTGTAAAAGACAATGGGATAGGACTTTCGACTGAGCAGCAGACATCGGTATTTGAGCTGTTTGTACAAGCCGATAACTCTCTTGCACGCACGCAAGGCGGATTAGGGATTGGCCTGACGCTGGTCAGGCAATTGGTTGAAATGCATAATGGACGGGTACAGGCCATAAGTCCGGGGATTGGCCAGGGTAGTCAGTTCACTGTATATCTGCCTCTAATGAATGCACCTCAGCAAACGATAAGGGAGAGGTCTGATGATTCCACCAATCATTCCACCTTACAAATTCTTATAATTGATGACATTGAAGATTTGGCTAAAATGACATCAATGCTTTTAAAACTGAAAGGCTATAAAGTTGATATCCGTTTCAATGGCAAGGCCGGAGCGGAAGCTGTTGAAACTTTGGAACCTGCGGTGGTGCTTTGCGACATCGGTATGCCCGATCTGGACGGATATAAGACAGCCAGACTGATCCGGCAGGGTAATTGGGGACGCAATGTTACCCTTATCGCATTATCAGGATATGGGCAGCAGGAAGATAAACAACGGAGCAAGGAAGCTGGTTTTGACGGGCATTTGATAAAGCCTGTCAACATGGAAGAGCTGCAAAAATTAATAAATAACTTAATGACTAAATAAACAGATTGATAATGGACTAGTTAAGTCAGCACTCCAAATAATCGCGATTCATAACAATTTATCCCTTAAACGATGATCAGTTCGAATAAACCACAGACGCTACCACCTGATATACTTAGGTCGGTAAATACCAAAGCATTCGCCAAAATGGATCAGGGATTCAGTTTGTAGAGCGAATCAACGACCGTGGCGATGGGCCTCTTGATTTCTGTTACATCTTGGTTAACAAAGCTTTTGAGACGCAAACGGGATTGTTTAATGTAATCGGTAAAACAATTCTGGAAGTGCTTCCAGAAGTTGAGCCAGACATCATGGAGATCTATGAACATGTAGCGTTGACGGGGGACCTGCCCAATTCAAGGCTCACATCGGTACACTATATTTGTGGATGGAGGCTGATGTTTTTCGTATTAGCCAGAAACCGTTGCACATAGGTGTACTGTTAGCCAATGTTACTGACCTCAAAGAACGCGAACAAAAACCGGAGTTCTTTTTGAAGCTGAGCGATGCAATACATCCTCTGGCCGATGCAGAGCAAATCCAGTCGGTGGTATTGGTAATCTTGGGTGAGCACTTCAGGGGTGAACCGGGTGTTGTATGCCGAAGTTGAACCTGACGATAAGTATTTTGTCCTTGAAACCAATTATGTGAACAATAATTTCCCCCAGATGACTGGACGTTTTCGGCTGAGCGATTTTGGAAATGCGCAAAACTCGCAACGCTTGGGTGAAACACTTGTATTACCTTAGATCACTCATGAACATGAATAGAATGAACATTTAAGGTGTTTTCTGGCAATTGGGGTGGTTCTAATTATTGGTATCCCTTTGCTGCATAAGAGGGTCATTGGGTGGCCAGCCTTACGATACATCACAGCCAGCCACACGCTTGGACGGACCAGGAAGTGGAAATGGCCGAATAAACCGCAGAGCGTATCTTAGCAGTCTTGCAACGCGCCAGAGGCGAAATGCCTTAAGTGACGCAAACTGGCAGAAAGATCAATTCATGGCCATGCTGGTTGGTTTTAAGGCGGCGGTTTTACAAAATTCCAAAGCATGCGTAACATTCCGGTTTAAAAATTCGTAATCTTTACCAGCTTTTTCAATCTGCCTTAATTGTATAAATTCGGCTTTTGTCACTCTTGGACCGTTGTAGTAGCACATGATTACTAGGTTTTAGTGTTTTTGAAATGTTCAACAATTTTCTCGCCAATTGGAATTGCTTCTGATTGTCTTCCTTCCGGAATTGACATCCAAACCTTATGACCGTCAAAAACTTTGGATCTGCTGATGATCAATGGCTTTCGTCCGTCGGAAAAGCTAGCTAAAAAACAGTCCTACCATCCGAATCCATGACTTTAATGGCAACCTTCATACCTTCAAATTCTACCTCAAAGTCGTCAGCTTGAAATAACATAACGGATTGATTTAGGACTAAATTAATTAATTATCAAATTAGATATCTAATATTTCACGGTGCGCGCTGATGAGTTTTAAGAATGTTACTGATATTATCTTTTAGGCTTATTCCAAAATCCACGCCTACGTTGTGTAGTAAGGTAATTGTAACAATTATGCTGATTACAATTATAATGGCTGTTTTTCTGAGAGATTTCATTACTTCCAGAACTCCGGTCTGAGAAATTTTGGTTGCCTTAACTGAAAAACCTGCCTTGCTTAGAGAAACTTCAAAATTTTCGATATCTGTTTCTTTGCTTTTATTCTCTGTAATTGTTGTCATATTTATTTTTTCAAATAAGTGATTTACTGATCTGGGAAAGAAGGAAAGTTGCTGTGAGCAAGATCATTCATAGCTTCTGAGCTTCGTTCAATTGACTTCCACAAACCAAATACATCGAGTTCAAATAAAGTAGGACAGAATTTCACATTTAATAATTTATGTGGGACATAAATTATTAAAGAATTGATATATTGTCATTTACGATATATTTGCCTTTACGTACTAATAATTGGTTACCAAGGGACTAGCTAGCTTCAAAAACCCTTATGGATCCGAGGGAATGAATGTAAATTTTGAGTAGGTAAATAATTTATTGTCTTCCAAAACAGTTGGCAAGCTGTCAAGACTTATTAGGGAAAAAGGTGGAAGTGAAATTCCAAATCTTTCTGACAAATACAATTGTTTGTTGTTTGATTTGTCGCTTATAAATTGTTGTTTTTGATCCATTGTTCCGGTTATTTCTGATGCAAAACACGGCTTAGGAACTAAAAAAACAAAGGACAAGTTATTAATTAATGTGGGACATAAATTATAACTAATTCATTACTAATGAATATTAAAGGAGCAGGCCGAAAACCATTGGAAAGTGAAAATCGCAGGGAAAAAAACATTAGGGTAAGGCTGACTGATGCTGAATTATTACAGATTCAGAAGCTGTTTAGAAGGACACGAAAACAGACAATTTCTAATATGGTGAGAACGGTGATTTTTCGAGAAAAGCTGCCTGTTCAGATTGAAAACCGGGAGTTTCAGATTGCGATGCGGGAAATTTCAAGTCTTATTGATCAGAGCGGTAAAATAGTTCGGTCGAAAGCACCAAAATTTGACGATTTTAAAGAAATTGTAGAGCGCCTGGAAATTTCTCTGAAAGATGCATCTGCCAAATTTGGGAATCAGGTGTTGGTGCTTTCAGATTTGCAAGAGATCAATATGTTAGATAAATGACATAAGCATTATAATATTTTTGAATATTGATTTTAAGGAAGCGACAATGAATAAACAGGATCAATACTTTAAAAAATTGCAAAGGAATGGCATTTACCATTATGCCCATTTGATGGCTACTTTAAATCCGCCAGTTTGCGAAGTCATAAATTCTCTTAATGAGAATCCAATCCTAGAACACCGTGAATACGACCTTTCTAAACCTGGCGATTGGGTTGATTTAAGAGCTTTTAGTGAAGATTGGGACGAAATTTCAAGTGTTGAGTATAAGATGGCTTTTAATCTTGCTACTTCTGGTGATTTTAAGGTTTATATTAACGGAAAGTTGCAGGTTTAAGGTCAGTTTAAATAAGATTATTAAATGGTTCGCATTATTGTGACGATAATTAAAAAGCTATTATGGACAAAAACGGTACAATTATTATTATTGAAGACGATGAAGATGACCAGTTTTTACTTGAAGACGTATTCAACCAACTGGGATATCCAAATCAAAGGATGTACTTTTTGGATGGATTATCGGCACTAGAATATCTTTATAATTCTTCAGACCTTCCTTTCATTATTATTTCTGATATAAATCTGCCTAAATTAAATGGGTTGGAGCTTAGGCGGAAGATCCAGGAAGATGCTGAGCTTAATCTAAAGTGTATCCCTTATGTGTATTTTACCACGGCACTAAATCAGCAGGCGGTTATCGATGCTTACAGCTCTTCTGCACAAGGATTCTTTGTAAAGCCGAATGGAGTTGATGAAATTATGGAAACGATAAAAGCAATAATAGAATATTGGAAAAAATGTGCATCTCCAAACAATTTTTGAATAGGTTTCCCATGCAACAAACAGAGAAAATTTTATAACGACTATTATTTATTCATTTTCAGTAATATACATGGTTTGCGTATGACTATTTCAGTGTATTTACTGTTGTATAACTACATGTTATGTTAAATATCTTATACAGGTGTTTCTCAAAACGATTCAGTGACTGGCAAATTTAATTCCTAACAACCAGTTAAAACTGCCAAATCAGTTATCTATTTATAACATTATAGTTGTATGAATTGCTGCTGGTTTCCAATTGCCAACTCTGTTAGTACGTTTCGAATTCGGCTTTTACCAAAATTTGCATGCGAAGTACAAGGATAAAATTCTCAAAAATTGTTCGCTTTGGAATTTAATAATCATTCTAAGTCAAAGACCAACTGGTAATGTAAGTTGCTATTCGCCAGTATTGAGGATATTAAGTTCAAGGCATACCGAAAGTATTAACAGATTGGCTATGCATGGGATTCAAAGATTTATTAACTTTGTCTCAATAGAGAATTGTGTGTAAGAAAATCAAGCATGTTTAAGCAGAAGTTTTTTATACGTATAATAGCGTGAATCGTGAAGGTTGGTGATTATTTATTTTTAATTGCCTTATTATGAGTGTATTATGGGGCAGGTTCGAATCCCTCCGCTTCCACGAGAATAATTTTCAAGGTAGAAAATTATTCAGCGCGTAAATCATAGAGTTTAAGGTTTTGAGCTTTGTAAGTATTTGAAAATTAATCACTTACAAGTAAGGTTCGAATCCCTCCGTCTCCACTGATTGAAAAATCAAAATTACTTAATAGCCCGTAAATCAACGATTTACGGGCTATTTCTTTTTTTTTAACAGCCAAAATATTCCATTATTATCAACTTTCAAGGTACCAATTCGGTGCACCTGAGTTATTGCTTGACTGTCTGTAATTCAGTAAGATGTGTGCTGAATGAATATCTTAAAATGTACTTTAAAACAACCTATGTTTAATCTAAAAAAAGAAAAAATAAGTTTTTTATTGTAAAAGTTTAGGTGTCAATTTACGTTCATTTGGAAAAACACCTAATACTTTGTATTCGTTGGAATTGAATCATAATAAAGTCCTTCTTATGTTCAAGGGCATTACTGAATTAAATGTTATATGCTCGTGGATCATACCCGGCAGAAAGAGCAGAAATGGGGCTTTTAGCTTGTTATGCTGAATTATTTTGCCTTAGATTCAATTGAATAATCGTAAAAACGGTAGTATATATGAGATTCAGGCTAGTAGGAAGCTAATTTCCTTCAATACAAATTTTTTAAATTAATGCTGGTTAAATGAATTCTGTCGGTAAAAAGTGCATGAATCATTATTGTCAGTTAAAAGATTGTCTAAATTCAAGGGGTGATAGTTTGGTTTTTATCTTAAATAGTCTGCTGAATGACTGTAAGTGTTCAAACCCAAGCTCATAAGCAATTTCACTGACAGACAGGTTTGTAGTAGATAGCTTTTCTTTGGCTTTTTCAATCAGCTTTTCGTGAATGTGCTGCTGGGTACTCTGTCCGGTGAGCACTTTAAGCATACTGCTTAAATACTTAGAGGATATATTTAACGCTCCCGCCAGATACATCACCGTGGGCAAACCTTTCGAGATCAAATCGTCACTGTTGAAATAGTCTGTCAATAAATTTTCCAAACGTTCCAGGACCTGGTGGTTAGCTTTCTCCCGTGTAATAAATTGACGATGATAAAAGCGGTCTGCATAATTAAGTAACGTTTCCAGGTGGGAAATAATGATACTTTTGCTAAATCTATCAATATTCGAATGATATTCATGTTCAATGTTCTGAATGACGGCTGTTATGATCACTTCTTCTTTCTCAGAGAGAAACAATCCTTCGTGTAATGAATAACCCCAAAAATCATACTGCTTTATAATTTTTGCCAAACCGGTGTTCCATAAAAAATCAGGATGGATGTATAACACCCAACCTGATTTTTCTACACTTTTGCCCTTGTCATCCACGTCAATGCTAAATATCTGATTTGGAGACATGAAAGACATAATACCTCCATTAAAGTCAAATGGGTGCTGTCCATATTTTACCTTAACGTTAAGCATTCTTTTTATTGAAATAGAATAGAAATCAAATGCCATAGGTACAGCCTCTTCGCTTTGTGAATGCGGAACGGTCGCTACATCCACTATACTTATCAGTGGATGTAGCGGCGCAGCCAAATGCACATACTGGTGAAATTCGCTTATGGTTTTAAAATGCTTCATACAATTAAATTTCTTTTCTTACTTCGAGTACTAGTCTGCCTCTCACGTGCCAGGTTTCGCTTTCAATGTGTGCTTCAGCTACATCTTCCAAAGCAAATACTTGGCTGATCAAAACCGTCACTTTCCCTTCATCAATTAACTGTGCAATTTCAGATAACCATTGCTGACGGGGTTGGTTAGCGGAAAGTTCTGCGGTTATTTTCTTATCAGCTGCGACTTGCGTCAATTGATCATTAAACGGGAAATCAGTATTCACACTTACAAATATTCCTCCTTCATTCAATACGCCAAATGCTTTGATCCGCTCATCATTATTACGGGTCGGCGAAGCCTCCAGAACAACATCTATATTCTGCACCAGTTCTTCAAAGTTTTGGGTTGTATAATCGATTACCTCATCTGCACCGAGATTCTTTACATGCTCCAGGTTATCTGTTGAAGCTGTTCCGATTACATAGGCACCCCTTGCTTTGGCAAACTGCAAAGCGAAACCTCCAACGCCACCTGAGGCCCCCTGAATGAAAATGCGCTGGCCGGTCATTAATTTTCCGTACTCAAATATAGCCGTCCAGGCAGTAAGTGCTGCCAAAGGGACACCTGCTGCTTCATTGAAGCTAAGACTTTTTGGTTTAAGGGCAAATTGGGTTGCTTTTGCAACACAGTATTCCGCATAACTGCCGTCGCCAGGAAAATTGGGTACACCGTAAACAGCATCTCCTGTTTTAAGGATATTCACATCACTTCCGGTCGCCTCAACTATTCCAGCCGCATCCCAGCCCAAGGTCATGGGTAAGGTCAGGAACGATTTCAAACTTTCATTGTTGCCTTTCCGAATTGCCCAGTCAACAGGGTTGACACCGCTAGCATATACTTTAACCAAAATTTCATCAGAAGCTGGAACTGGAATCTCAATATCTTCTATTTTCATGACCTCCGGACCGCCGAACTCGTTTATTCTTACTGCTTTCATAATATTTAGTTTATTTGCCAGCAAAAATGAGGATGATTCAGAAGATTAATTTAACCAAATTCCGCTTTATGTTAGCCTAATTACGAATTGGCAGGTTCCGTCTTCAATTTTCCCTTGTTATTGTTTTTCAGTGATTGCCAATTCCAAGATTATAACTTATCCGGAAAATAAATCATCAATTGTATGTGGCTCTTCCTGACCAAAAAGTTAGCAATATTTGTTTTACAGGAACTTGCTTAACGTATTGCCGGACCAGTTATAGCAACGGTTTTGTTTAAGGATTTTAAGACCTCCTGCGTTGAAATAAAACGTTTTTTAGAAGAGATAACATTGGTCGGAAGCTCCGAAGTTTTTCAAAGTAATAACATTTATCTACCTTCTTGTTCTTTACTGTAGTTCACAAAAACGGTGGTTTGTTGAGACTTCAAGTATCTATTTCTAATTTTGCAAGTCTTAACTGACACGTAGTTGACTTTTTACCAAATGATAAATGAACTGATGAGAAGGGGTACTAACTTTCGCCTATGAAAGAATTTATTGATCATATTCTACGGTTTGCCAATTTGAACAAACAACAGACTGACCTTCTTGTGAGCAAGGCAACAAGTCTGGAGCTTCGTAAAGGGGAATATTTTTCTGAAGCCGGAAAAATCCCCAGGCATTTGGGTTTCGTACTGGAAGGTGTTTTTCGTTTTTGTTATTACAACAACAAAGGCGAAGAAATTACAAATGGCTTTGCTGATGAAAATAATTTTATAACCGACTATCCAAAGTTTGAATCGAGTGTGACGGCTTCCGAATATGTACAGGCAGTTACAGACTGTAAGCTCATCGTTTTTTCAAAGAAAGATTGGGACGAAATTTCGAATACAATTCTTGATTGGGATAGGGTTGTTGCCAAAGTGTATCAAAAATGTCTGGTAGAAACCATAGATAAAAGAAGTTCATTAGTTTCAGAAGATGCCACCACCCGTTACTTATCATTTATTGAAAAATCCCCCATGCTTTCTAACCGCATTCCGCTTTCCTATATCGCTTCTTACCTGGGAATTACACAGCAATCTTTAAGCAGAATAAGGAAAAATATTCGTTGAAATTCCTTTTTACCAAATGGTAAAGGGTTCGCTTTTTTAAATATAAAACTTTGCATCATTAACTTAAATCAATAAAATAATGAGCAAAAAAGTTGTATTAATTACAGGAACAAATAGCGGATTTGGATGGCTTGCCGCGAATAGCGTAGCTGGTTTGGGTCACAAAGTATATGCTACCATGAGGGATATCGATGGGAAAAATGCTGATAAAGCAAAAGCATTATCGGAGGTAGAAAATATAACCGTTTTAGATGTTTCCCTAACGGATGACGCCAGTGTGAAAAATGCAATTGACACTATTCTAACCAAAGAAGGAAGAATAGATGTATTGGTAAACAATGCAGGTTATACAATGACAGGTGTGACTGAAAGCTTTACAACGGGTGATGTACAGGACATGTTTGATGTGAACGTTTTTGCACCCTGGAGATTAATGAAACTGGTATTGCCCGCCATGCGTAAACAATCGGAAGGCTTAATTATTAATATTTCAAGTGGTTTTGGAAGATTCTCTGCACCTTTTTCAGCAGTGTATGGCGCTTCAAAGTTCGGTCTGGAAGGATTGAGCGAGGGTTTGCATTATGAGACAAGGCCTTTAGGTATTGATGTGGCCATTGTTCAGCCAGGCGCTTTCCCCACCGAAATATATATGAAAAACCAATTTGGTTCAGATACTTCTGTTGTTGGTGGGTATGAAGTAATAGCTGATATTCCGGGTAAAATGGGAGCGGCTATTGGCCAGATTTTTGAAACTTTAAAACCAAACCCGCAAGACGTTGCAGATGCAATAGTTGATCTGATCAATTTACCAACCGGGCAGAGACCACTAAGAACAGTTGTAGATCCTGCAACGGGTGATATGGTAAGAGCTGCTAATGATGCTGTAAAAGTCGAGTATGCAAGAGGGATAACTGCATTGGGAATGAAAGATTTACTGGCCTGACCTTTATCAAATACCCAAAAATTCTGCAACAAAACGCAACTCAAATCTCACATTCAAATGTGATTTTTACAACAAGAAGTACTCCGGTAAGATGAACCGTACCAGTGCGGAAAGAAAGCTCAATAGATATATTTTATTGAGCTTTCTTTCTTTTTAGAGGATACGTATTTTAAATGCCGCCATTATCTTGTGTGTCTTCTAATTGCAAAGCGTGGGATTTGCAATCCGTTCAGGAATTCATGTTAGTTTAGTTTATAAAAACTTCTTTTTAGCACATAGAATTAATGCTTACTACTTTATTCTTGATCAGGTACATGAAGATTAAATATTGATTTAGAGAACTTTAAAATTATCGGTGGAATGTTAGACATTTAGACACTTTGGTTGTCAGCAGAAACGGAGTTAATTGTTTTTAGGTTTTAGATTTGTTGACGGAGGAGTAAATTGATGCCGCCTCACGGCTAAATTACATTTTACTGAACTTCGACATCATATAATAATCCATTCTTTTCCCAATATCACCCATGGTTTGACCGGATATGTTAATAGACATTTGCAGGAGCAGTTTTCTTATCTGAGGCTTAGTTGTTAAGCCTGATGACGTTTACCAGATTCTTGCTTTGTCAATATGAAAAAATATATTTTTATAGGTCTTATCGGTATAACCGTTTCGCTTTCAGCCTTTTCATGGAAGGAAAGTTTGTTTGGTCGTAAGGTAGATTATAATACAGAGGTCAAGCCAATTTTAAATAAAAACTGCATGGGATGCCATGGCGGTGTGAAAAAGGCAGGGGATGTCAGTTTCCTTTTTGAGCATGAGATGCTGGAGCCTGGCAAATCTGGTAAGATTCCGGTTGTTCGTGGCGACGCAGATGCCAGTGAGATGATACGGCGGATTTTGAGCGAAGATGCGGACGAAAAGATGCCTCAAAAAGGAAATCCGTTGACGGAAGAAGAAGTCAAAACACTGAAAGATTGGATTAACGAAGGTGCAGAATGGGAAAAGCACTGGTCGTACAGAAGGATTGAAAAACCGGATGTTCCATCGTTAAATAATCTATGGAATTTGTACGGACTCATTGAGACGGATGAGAAAAAGTTTGCGAAAAATGAAATAGACAATTTCGTTATAAAAAAACTGAAAAAGGAAGGTCTCAATGTTTCTCCTGAGGCAGACCGGATCACATTAATTCGCAGGGTAAGCCTGGATCTTTCCGGCTTGCCTCCGATGGAAAAAGAAGTTAATGATTTTGTCAATGATAAATCTTCCGATGCCTACGAAAAGGTTGTTGACCGGTTGTTGAAATCCTCCGCCTATGGTGAAAGGTGGGCCTCAATGTGGATGGACCTGGCGCGTTATGCAGATACGAAAGGGTATGAAAGTGATGGTGCCAGAACGATGTGGCGTTACCGTGACTACGTTGTTAAAGCTTTTAACCAAGACAAACCTTTTGACAAATTCACGATAGAGCAGCTTGGCGGAGATTTATTACCGGGAGGCAAGGATGGTTTTCCTGATAAAAATAACCTGATCGCTACGGGTTTTCACCGTAACACGATGACCAACAATGAAGGCGGTACCGAGGATGAGGAATTCCGTACTTCTGCCCAGATAGACCGGGTGAACACGACCTGGGAAGTGTGGCAGGGGACAACATTTGCCTGTATTCAATGTCACAGCCATCCTTATGATCCGATTCCGCATGAAGATTATTACAAATACATGGCGTATTTTAATAATTCAAGAGATGAGGATCTGGCTGACGAATCACCAAAATTAAGGTTTTACAAGGGCAATGATTCAGCGCGCGTGGAACGTGTTAAAAGCTGGATTGAAAAGTATAATCCCTCGCAAACCAAGGAAGTTACCCAGTTTCTGAATGTGATGGAACCCAAGATTAATTCCCACAGCTTCGCGAAGGGGGATCAGTCTACTGTTCTTGGCGTTTCTTATTTCGGTGTTAAAAATAAAGGAAATGCCAGGATTCCAAAGGTAAACCTGGAAAGGGCTGGTAGTATATTGATGAGTGTTTCTACGAAAGCAGAAAACGCCGTTCTTACGCTTCACCTGGACAAAATAGATGGAGCTGTTTTATCCCAAATTAAAATACCAGAAAAAGGCAAGGATACGGTGATTATTGCACCCATTTCAAAAATGGCTGGTAAACATGATATTTATCTATCGCTTAACAGTCCGAAATCACCGGAAGAGTGGGTTAAGATCTCATGGATTTCCTTTCAGCCGGAACTCCCTGGTAGTAATCAACCAGAATATAAAAATATTGTTACGGACTATGCAACTGCATTGACAAAATCTACTGAAAGCATTCCGGTGATCTGGGAGGGAAGGGGTGATTTTGCTAGAAAAACGCACGTGTTTGTCAGAGGAAATTGGATGGTGAAAGGAGCAGAGGTAAAACCAGATGTGCCTAAGTTACTGGCACCTATGCCAAAGGAATTTTCGCGCGACCGTCTCGGCCTGGCGAAATGGATCGTGAACAGAGAAAACCCGTTGACCGGACGAGTTATTGTTAACCGATTCTGGGAGCAATTGTTTGGAAAAGGGATTGTAGAAACGGTTGAAGATTTTGGTTCGCAGGGAAGTGAGCCCACCCATCCGGAGCTGCTGGATTGGCTGGCTGTCAGGTTTATGGAAGATGACCAATGGAGCGTAAAAAAACTTTTGAAGACAATAGTGATGTCGGGTACATATCGACAAAGTTCTAAAACCAATAAGGAAAAACTTGAAAAAGATCCGTACAATATCTGGCTGTCCCGTGGGCCGCGAGTTCGGTTAAGTGCAGAGCAAGTCCGTGATCAGGCGCTGGCATGCAGCGGATTAATTTCCAGAAAAATGTATGGACCCGGCGTAATGCCTCCGCAACCTGATAAAATCTGGCAGTCGCCATACAGTGGCGAAAAATGGGTGCTTAGCGAAGGCGAGGATAAGTACAGGAGAGGCATTTATACCTATTGGAAACGAACAGCGCCTTACCCTTCAATGGTTACTTTCGACGCGCCGAGCCGTGAATTATGTCAATCCCGAAGGATGCTGACCAATACACCTTTACAGGCACTGGTTACATTAAATGATCCTGTATATCTGGAAGCTGCTGAAAAATTAGCTTCCAGAATGAAGAAAAGAGGCAAGACACCCGAGCAGCAATTAACCGAGGGTTATAGGATGCTCACCTTTCAATCTATTGAAAAAGAAAACTTGAATGTCCTGTTGAGAATATACAAAGAGGCATTGGAAATTTATAAAAGAAAGCCCGCGGATGCGGATAGTATCCTTATTTATGGAAACGAACATTCTCCGGAATTGGCAGCATTAACGATTTCGGCTAACGTGATGCTGAATCTGGATAATGTAGTTACGAAAGAGTAGACGGACAGACGAGCTAAAATCTTATATTATGGAAAAGCTTTTAAAAGAATTACAACATGCTAATTTGGAAAGCCAGACCCGGCGCCACTTTTTGCAGTCATGTGGATTTGGGCTTGGTGCGCTTGGACTAGGATCGCTGCTCGGCTCCTGTGGTAATTCAAATGCCGAAACGGATACCGCTGCGAAGCTGGCATCATCTAAAATTCCACAATTTGCTCCAAAGGCCAAAAGGGTTATTTACATACATATGGCCGGAGCTCCGTCACAGCTCGAACTCTTTGACTATAAGCCTGAGCTATTGAAATACCATGGGAAGGATTGTCCGGCTGAGTTTTTGGAAGGAAAGAAATTTGCGTTCATCCAGGGCGTGCCAAAAATGCTTGGTCCGCAAGGGAAATTTAATCAATATGGAAATTCAGGAGCCTGGATATCCGATTACATGCCGCATTTGCAATCAGTCGCTGATGAAATCACGTTTATAAAATCCATGCATACCGACCAGTTTAACCATGCACCCGCCCAGTTGCTCATGCACACAGGCAGTGCCAGGCTGGGCCGTCCAAGTCTGGGTGCCTGGTCGGTTTACGGGTTGGGATCAGAGAATCAGAACTTACCCGGATTTATCGTTTTAGCCTCTGGTGGACAGCAGCCGGATGCCGGGAAAAGCGTTTATGGAAGTGGTTTTCTTCCATCCGTTTACCAGGGCGTGCAATGCAGAACAGGTGGTGATCCCGTTCTTTACGTGAGCGATCCGACCGGAATGAACCGTAGTATGCGAAAACAGACAATTGATGCGATTAATGACATTAACCGGAAAACCTATGAAGATGTCCAAGACCCTGAAATCCTGACGCGCATCAGCCAGTATGAAATGGCATTCCGTATGCAAATGTCTGTGCCTGAGGTTATGGATGTTTCCAAAGAACCGCAATTTATTTTGGATATGTATGGTGTGAAGCCCGGAGAAGGGACTTTTGCTATGAACTGTCTGCTGGCCAGGAAATTAGTTGAAAACGATGTGCGCTTTGTCCAGCTTTTTGATTGGGGATGGGACGCCCATGGAACTTCCAGTACATCAAATGTAGAAGGAGGTTTAAGGGAGAAATGTCAGGAGTCGGACCGGCCGGTTGCAGCTTTGTTACAGGATTTAAAAATGCGTGGTCTGCTGGAAGAAACCTTGGTGATCTGGGGTGGAGAATTTGGCCGCACACCAATGCAGGAAAATAGAAATGGGTTGGTGATGCCTTATATGGGTCGCGACCATCATCTGGAAGCATTTACGATGTGGATGGCTGGTGGCGGGGTGAAGAAAGGATATTCGCATGGCGAGACGGACGAACTTGGATATTACGGTGTAAAAGATAAAGTCCATGTTCATGATCTTCAAGCCACGATATTACACTTAATGGGTTTTGATCATGAAAAGTTTACCTATCCTTTTCAAGGACGAAATTTCCGCCTGACTGATACAATGGGAAAAGTTGTCAGCCAGGTTATTGCCTGATCATGATTCAACTAATCCGGAATTTTTAGACTGAGTATATATTTAATTACATGACACTAACAGTTATCGTTGCTTCGGATTTCACTAATTTCATTGGACGGTTCCACCCTGTTCTCGTGCATGCGCCTATTGGTTTTTTGTTGATTGCTGCTTTGCTGGAAGCCGGACGACGTATGGGTAAAATTAGTGTATCTGAATCAACTGTCACCTTCATATTATTCTGGTCTGCTGTCAGTGCAACTTTTGCTTGTTTTGCCGGGTATATGCTTTCTCTGGGAGGCGGTTACGATGAAAAACTCTTGAGCGATCACATGTGGCAGGGGATTGGTGTGGCTGCATTTGCGTGGATAGCTTGGTTGTTAAAATCCGAATTTTTCCAAAATAGTAAGACATTGCTGGCCAAATTTTACTTTCCGGCCTTTTGTCTCGCCACGATTTTAACAATGACGGCTGGCCATGACGGCGGGTCTCTGACGCACGGAGAGGGTTACCTGACTCAGTATACACCGGAACCATTTCGAAGCCTGGCGGGTATGGATCCGATAAAAAAAGAAATATCTGGCATTCAGCCTATTGCTGATATTCAACAGGCGCTTGTTTATCAGGATATTGTACAGCCAATTCTTGAAATGAAATGTGTCCAGTGTCACAACGAAAAAAAGCAGAAAGGAGATCTCAGAGTTGACCAGTTTGTATCTCTGCAAAAAGGTGGAAAGGAAGGGCCGGTATTTATACCAGGAAAAGGTGCCGAAAGTAGCATGATCACGAGGTGTTTACTACCGGAAGACGACGATGATCACATGCCGCCAAAAGGAAAACCGCAGCTATCCACAGATCAGATCACCCTTATTTCCTGGTGGATCGATCAGGGCGCACCAGTTGACAAAAAAGTCTCTGATATAAAAGTTACAGAACAGATCAAAACTGCTCTGGCTGGGTTAGGTTCATCAGGTGGTGCTTCAAAATCTGAATTGCCCAAAAGTGCTGAGTCGGCAATCGCGAAATTAACTGTAAGTGAACCGAGCGAAAAAGATATCGAAGCACTCCGCAAAGCAGGTTTGCTCGTGAATCGGCTGTCTCAGGATCAAAATTTGATAGAGGTAAGCGCTGTGAATGCGGCAAATTTTGGCGATGCACAGATCAGTTTGTTATTACCTCTCGCCGAACAGATCACATGGCTTAAACTTGGAAAAACAAAAATTACAGATGCTGGTTTAAAAGAAGTTTCAAAGCTCAAAAATCTGACCAGACTACATTTGGAGCACACCGCCGTAGGTGACGCAGGTTTGGCAAACCTTAAATCATTAAAATATCTTGAATATTTAAATCTGGTTGATACGAAAGTTTCTGATCGAGGGTTAAAAAACGTAGCTGATAACAAAAGTGTGAAATCGGTTTACGTATGGGGCTCAGCGGTATCTGACAGCGCCATAGCAGTCGTGACTTCGAAATATCCGGGATTAGTGATCACGAATGGTTTGAATAAAGAGCTAATGGCCAGGTTTGCCCAGAAAAATGATACGCTGACTTCCAAATAGTTTCCGCTAAGTATCTGGACAGAAATAATATATATTTTTCACGCTGCAACATGTCAGTTGTGGGAATTATAGACTGAAAATCAAGCCGTTGAAGGAATTGACTGACAGGTATTTTCCTTTGGTTCCTCCTCCAAATAGATAAACTCGGCAACAAAGAAATAATCAAATATCTTCTCTCCTGAACTAATAGCATAACCATGAAAGTACATCCTATCTTCCTCAAAGGAAGTATGGTAGTTTATATTTCGACAGAATTTTTGTATTCGAGAGTTACTATTTAATCGCCGTTGACCGTCAATGTTTTGCATGGCATAAAGTGCCTCTGTTATTGAAAAAACAAAAGCTTTAAAGTGATGTATATTTCTAGTTTTTCATAGTATTGTCCATCATTTTGCATATAGCGTCCATTTGCTATCACCTTTTTAACGCAGAAATTTGTGGAAAAATAAATTGTACATTATTAATTTATTTTTCCACTTTAAATAGTTGATGTCGTCCAGTTCTAAATTTTAACCTATTTGTTATGAAACAATTAATACTTCTACCTAGAAGATTGATTTTAATGATGCTTCTATTTTATTCGATGACGGTGAGCGCGCAAGCTAATCTCACAGGTAAAGTTACCGGAGATAATAACGAGGCACTTCCCGGTGTGAGCATTACTGTGAAGGGGACCAGCAGAGGAACTACAACGGACTCAGAAGGAAATTTTAACATCGAGGCACAGGCCGGGACGAAACTGGTTTTTAGCTTTATCGGATTTGAAACTCAGGAATTAACAACCGGCAATGCCAGTACATTGCTAGTAAAGATGGCTTCCAATTCCAAAGCACTTGAAGAACTGGTCGTGGTTGGTTATGGTCAGGTGAAAAAAAGTGATCTTACTGCGTCTGTTTCCAGTGTAAAAGGTGCGGCAATTAAAGAATTTCCAGTTACGTCTCTTGATCAGGCCTTACAGGGACGTGTTTCAGGAGTCCAGATTTCACAATCTTCTGCGGCGCCTGGTGGTGGTCTTTCGGTGAGAGTTCGTGGCCCGAATTCTATTCTTAGTGGATCTGAACCGCTTTATGTGGTAGACGGATTGCCGATTTACCCTGATAACAATGCCGTTGGAACAGGTGGTAATCGACAGCCTTCCAACGCATTAGCTATGCTTAATCCAAATGATATTGAATCGATTGAGGTGTTGAAAGATGCATCAGGAACTGCGATTTACGGTTCACGGGGTGCCAATGGGGTGGTTATGATCACCACCAAAAGAGGTAAGGATGGAAGCGGCAGATTGACATACGACGGATCATATTCATTTCAGAATATGGCCAGAAAAATTGATATGCTTCGCGCCGACGATTATATGCGGTATATCAATAAACTGGAAATCAGCCAGGGGGGAGCCGGGAGATATACCAACGACCAGATATCAGCAGCAGGAGAAGGAACAAACTGGGTTGACGCGGTAACCCGCCAGGGTAGTATTCAAAGTCACCAACTGACGTTTTCAGGTGGTAATCCAAATATGAAATATGCTTTTAGCGCCAATATGCTTGACAATCAGGGTATCATTGTCAACACAGATTTCAAACGGTATGGTTTCCGTTTTAATCTGGATAATGACTTTTTGGGAGGTAAGGCTACTTTGAGCAATAGCTGGTCATACAGCCGGCTGATTTCAAACAACGTTCCAACGGATCGGGGAGGCCCGGGAGGAATTATGATAACGTCGCTGGGTCTTGACCCTACCGTTGCAGTTTATGACCAGAACGGTGGATACAATTATCCAAGTTATGATGGAAGATTCAGTATTAATCCGGTTGCAGAGGCCAAAGAAGGATATGACCGTGACGCTACCAACCGTCTGTTTGGAACTACTGCCGTTACTTTTAATTTATTCAGCGGCCTAAAATTTAAAACCAGCATTGGTGCCGATGTCGTGAGTGCAGGCCGGACCTCATTTTTTAACAGCTTTACGCGACTGGGCCGCCAGAATGCCCGTCAGTTAGATAAGTTTAACAGGAACGTAACCAATCTTTTGAACGAAAATTTATTGTTCTATCACAAAGAACTGAATCCAAATCACATTATTGATGCCACAGCCGGTTATACATTTCAGCATGAAGTAAATCAGTACGCCTCAGCATCTACTTTTGGGTTGCCTTCAGATGATGTAAACTCAATGAATCTGCAAAATGGTTCGAAAATTCAGACACCCTATTCCGGCAGACAGGAATGGAATCTGCAATCTTTAATCGGGCGTTTTAATTATTCAGCTTATGATAAATACCTATTGACAGTAACGGTCAGACGTGATGGTTCATCAAAATTTGGCCCGAATAACAAACATGCTACATTTCCTTCGGCAGCCCTGGGCTGGAAAATTGCAAACGAAAAATTCTTTACAGATTCACGACTTAGTAATGTTTTTGACGACTTAAAACTTCGGGTGAGTTATGGTGTTACCGGTAATTCCAATATTCCACCATACCAGTCTGTTTCTGGCCTTGTTCCCTACAACTATGTTTTTGGCGGTCAGTTAACGGCAGGATATGGTGCCAATAACATTGCCAATCCGGATCTTAAATGGGAATCGACGCGGATGTTGAATGTTGGTTTAAATACCAGATTGCTCAAAAATCGTCTTGATTTGTCCATAGACTGGTACAATACCAAAACTTCTGATTTACTTTTATATGTTTCGATTGCGCAAAGTACGGGTTTTAGAACTGTTCTGTTAAATTCAGGAACACTGACCAACAAGGGGATGGATTTCGAAGCTAATTTCAAAGCCATTGATGGAGAAAGGCTGAAATGGGATATCGGCGGAAACATTTCCTATGTGCGAAACAAACTGACTGATCTTGGTGAAAGTACGCCTTATTTTTCAGGAAGTCCAAGCGGCCATTTGGGTATCGACGGAAGCTGGGTCGAGGCGGGCAATCCGATCGGTGTTTGGAGAGGGTATGAATACGCTGGTTTATTTACTTCCGATGGCGAAGCTGCAACTTATTCAGCGAGAGTGGGATATCCAAAATATACAGATGTTAACCAGGACGGAAAATATACTTCTGATGATTATAAGGTCATAGGAGACCCAAACCCCAAATTCACCTGGGGGTTAAATAGTTCGCTGAAATACCGCGGTTTTGATCTGGGCATTTTCTTCAGAGGTGTTCAGGGAAATAAGGTGAGAAATTTACAACAGGCTGAAATTGGAGATGGGGTGCAGAAAATAAATCAACTTTCTAACATCCTGACAGACTCTTACAGCGCAGAAAATCCGAATGGCAACCGGCCGATTATTGATGGACGAAGAGATTTTATTTCATTCCGTAAATCTTCATTTTTTATTCAGGACGGTTCTTTTGTAAGGTTGCAAAATGTATCGCTTGGTTATAATATTCCATTTTCCAGCAACTTTATACGTTCTGCAAGATTATCCGTAAGCGGCCAGAATTTATTACTGATTACCAAATACAAAGGTTTTGATCCGGAGGTAAATAACAGTGGACAAAGTAATTTGAATCGTGGTGATGATTACGATGCTTATCCCCGCGCACGTACGGTCACAGTAGGTGTTAATCTGGGATTCTAGTGGAAGGTTGAGTATAGTTTAAAGGCATTAAATTTTTTTAACAAATGAAAAATAAATTTATACAACAGGCCAGGCTCGCAGTAGCGGTAGGTATGCTGATCACAGCTGGCTGTTCCGATCTGAAAGAAAAACCTGATTTCATAAATCCGGATAGTTTCTATAAATCAGCAACCGAGCTCGAACTGGGTGTGAATGCTGTTTATGACGACCTTGGTATGGGAAACGGCGATTGGTCTAATCACTTTTACAACCGTTATGTTTTTGAATGTCTGGTAGGTTACCAGGTAGGGTGGGAGAAGGGGCCATTGCAATTCAATCTTGGAAATGTCAGTGCGTCAGATGACTACATCAATGCATATTGGCAGCAATGTTACCGTTCTATTGACCGCGCCAATAAACTTATTGAAGTGGCCGATGCAATGAATGACGTTGCGAATGCTGATAAAGTAAAAAGAGTCAAAGCGGAAGCTGAATTTCTAAGAGGATTTTATTTTTACGAACTTCTGAGATACTTCGACAATCCGCCGATTAAAATAACTTCAACCAAAAGTTACAGCGATTTACCTGACAATGCAGGTGGTAAACGTAAAGTGATTGATCAGATCTATGCAGACGCAACGGCTGCTGCCTCGGTTTTGCCGGCAAGTTATACCGGAACAGATGCAGGACGGGCTACTAAATGGGCCGCAAAAACACTTCTGATGAAAGCGCAGTTATGGGACGAAAAATGGGTTGAAGCAAAAGCCACGGCCGAAGACATCATCGCAAACAGTGGTATGACTTTATTTCCTGATTTTGTAAATAATTTCGATGTTGATCATGAAAATCAGGGAGAAAGAATCTTCGAAGCCCAGATTTCGGCAAAAGCGAATTCAGCGGAATATAATAATCATTCGGCGCATTTTAATCCGGAGGATTTTCCAAGTGATCTGGGAGGCGCTGGGTGGAGCTGGCTGAGCGCAACGAAAGATTTCAGAATGTCTTACCAGGAAAATGACAAACGTATCGGTGGAACATTCGTTGAATCTTACCAAACCGGCAGAACTGCTAAAACCTCGGATGGGAAATTTCCAACGGTTAAATGGTCAGCGAAAGCGGATTATAACCTATCCAGATTTGGTGGCCTGGTAGACCCCAACGCAAATCCAAATAAACCAGATGACTTGATTTTTAGCAAGGCATGGTCTTCTAAACTGGTTGAGCTGGATAAAAATAATACGACAACGGAGAAAAATACGGTCTATATGCGTTACGCCGAGGTACTTCTGGGACATTCAGAAGCTTGCAACGAAAGTGGTCAGGGTGATCCGTACGATGGGATTAATAAAGTCAGGGCAAGAGCCGGACTGACTCCATTGGCTGGGTTGTCAAAGGCTGGATTGCAGAGCGCCATTATGAATGAGATCATGCATGAATTTGCTTTTGAACAAGTGACATATCCGGAGCTGCGTAGAAAAAGTAAATTTGGCGGAACGCCGGATTATCTGGGAGATTATATCAAACACTATTCTTCTACGTATAATGTGGGTCGTGCACCAAAAGCGCGGGATTATGTACTTCCTATTCCTTTGATCGAGCTTCAGGGAAATCCAAATGTGGTACAGAATCCGGAGTGGAAATAAATGTCTGATAAATAATAAACGCGGAGGGTCGTCAAGGCTCTCCGTTTTTGTGTTGAAATTAATAGTATTTTAAAAAATGAAAACAAGGTTCATCGTTTGTCTGTTATGGGTTCTGGCCGTTTCTTGTAAACAGAAATCAGATACACTTTTTACAGCGCTCCCCTCGTCTCAAACGGGCGTGAAGTTTGTAAATACTGTAAAAGAGAACGAAGATTTCAATCTGATCGATTACTACTATGTCTATAATGGAGGCGGCGTATCGGTAGGCGATATAAATAATGACGGATTGCCGGATCTTTATTTCAGCGGAAATCAGGTAGCAGATAAATTATATCTGAATAAGGGGAAATCTGAAAGCGGCCTTCATTTTGAAGATATTACAAAAACTGCCGGAATTAAAACGGGTGGATGGAGTACTGGCGTAACCATGGCAGATGTCAATGGGGATGGGCTTATGGATATTTATGTCTGTAAATCAGGAAATTATCCTGCCGAGAAAAGAAAGAATCAGTTTTATCTCAACAAAGGAAATATGCAGTTCGAAGATTGTGCGGAGAAATTCGGAATAGCCGATACCACATTCACAAATCAAGCTGCATTTTTCGATTATGATAAAGACGGTGACCTGGATCTTTTCCTGATCACTAGTACAAACCTGATCAGAAACCCCAACAAACTGGTTGCACCTGTGAGTGACGGAAAAGGCCTTTCACCAGACAAACTTTACCGCAATGACGGCGTTAAATTTACGGATGTCTCAATCCAGGCAGGAATTGTCGATGACGGAATGAGCCTCGGTTTATCCATTACCGATTTCAATGGTGATGGCTGGGAAGATATCCTGGTGGGAAATGATTTTTTATCCAACGATTTACTGTATCTAAATAATCAGGATGGCACCTTCAAAGAATCTGCGAAGGAGGCGTTCGGGCATCACAGCCAGTTTACCATGGGAACTGACGCTGCGGATTTTAATAACGATGGGAAGGTTGATCTGATGACAGTTGATATGCTTCCTGCCGACAATGCGCAACGAAAAATAATGGCGGGGCCGGCTAATTTTCAACAGTTTCAGATGGCTACGCAGTTGGGTTATCATCCGCAGTATATGCGGAATATGCTTCATTTGAATGCCGGATCGGTGAAAGACGATAAGGGAAATAAGCAGGTTCATTTTTCCGAAATTGGGCAGTTTTCCGGCGTGTATAGCACGGATTGGAGCTGGTCGCCGCTTTTTGCAGATTTTGATAATGACGGGCTAAAAGATCTTTGTATCACGAACGGATACCTGCGCGACGTGACCGACCTGGATTTTGTAGCCTACAATGCCGAAATGGCGCAGGGAGGTGAGTCCGTGGAGGTCATCAATAACAGGATGAAAACGGAAGCGGTAAAAATGAAGACGCTTAAAAAAAATAATTTTATCTATCAAAACAATGGCGATCTGACTTTTACCAACCGGACAAAAGACTGGTTTGGCGAGTCGCCTTCCTTGTCGAATGGATCTGCCTATGCGGACCTGGACCAGGACGGAGATCTGGATCTGGTAGTGAACAATATAAACCAGGAGGCTTTTATTCTCGAAAATAATTCAACTGGGAAAAACTATTTGAATTTTAATCTGAAAGGGAATAAGGGAAATACGGGTGGCTTAGGTGCATATATAACCTTATACCATAACGGTGCATTCCAGAAAATCCATCATGCTGTGACCAGAGGATATCAGTCTTCAAGTGATCATCAGGTTCATTTTGGTTTGGGAAATACAAAACTTGCCGATTCAGTTCTCGTTGTCTGGCCTGACGGAAAAAGTCAAACGCTTAGAAAACTGGCGGTCAACCAGATACTGACGATTGACTATCAGAATGCAAAATTTTCCATACCTGAAAAATCGGTTTTAGCCCCGATGATGAACGACGTTTCGGCACAATCCGGAATCAACCATCTGCATCAGGAAGAACCTTATATGGATTACAGCCAGGAGCCTATGTTGCCACATCTGCTTTCAAAACAAGGACCTAAAATGACCGTTGGTGATGTTAATGGTGATGGATTACAGGACTTTTTTGTTGGTGGATCGTATCATCATCAGGGCCAACTTTACATTCAGAATACCCTTGGTAAGTTTGATCAAAAAATGATTACCGGGGTGATTGATCAAAAAGATGAAGAAGATACGGGTGTTTTGCTCGCCGATCTGGATGGTGATAAGGATCTGGATCTGTACATTGTGAGCGGCTCCAATGAGTATTTTGATGGTTCCGAATATTACCAGGACAGGGTTTATCTTAACGACGGGAAGGGGAATTTCACATTTGCGCCAAACGTATTACCTGCTATACGGCATAGTGGTTCCTGCGTCGTGGGAGCAGATTTTGATCATGATGGCGATCTTGATTTATTTCGCGGGGGCCGGCTAACACCGCTTGGATATCCCAAGGCAGGAGAAAGCTGTATTTTACGTAATGACAACGGATGGTTTACCGACGTAACCGATCAGGTGGCTCCGACTTTAAGAAATATAGGAATGGTTACGGATGCAGTCTGGGTGGATATTGACAACGATTCCTGGCCGGACCTTATGCTGACAGGCGAACTTATGCCATTAACATTGTTTCAAAATACAAAGGGAAAACTGGCAGACAGCAATGCTTTTCCTTCTTCCAATGGTTTCTGGAACTGTGTCAAAGCTGCGGATTTTGATCATGACGGCGATCTGGATTTTGTCGCTGGGAATCTTGGCTTGAATACTCGTTACCGTTTTTCAAAATCACAACCTATGTCCATTTACAGTGGCGATCTGGATAATAATGGTCGTTATGATGCCATCCCGGCCTACTTTTTGGGTGGCGTTGAATATCCGGTTCCATCAAGGGATGAGTTGGTTCGGCAGGTTCCCATGTTTAAGAAACGCTTCCAATCTTATGCTTTGTATTCCAACGTCAAAATGGACGAACTACTGACCGGAGCGCAGCGAAAATCTGTGATTGTCAGTCAGGCATTTGAGCAGCAAAGCCTGTACATCGAAAACAGAGGTTCTGGTAAATTTGTAATCAAACCATTACCACAAGCCGCTCAACTCTCAGTTATACAAGATATCTCGATTGATGATGTTGATCGGGACGGGAATCCGGATATACTTTTGGTCGGTAATGATTTTACCATAGAACCCATGGCAGGGCAGTACGATGCTTTTTATGGTTTATTGTTGAAGGGAAATGGAAAAGGAGATTTCAAATCTATACTAACGGAAGTTTCCGGATTTTTTGCAGGTGGAGATTGCAGGAGTATTAAAAAATTAACGGGCAAAAGAGACCTTTTTATTGTTTCGAGAAATAGTGGATATGTTTCAGTATTTGCCAAAAAATAGGAATGTAGTAATTGTAAGAGATTGTTATTCAGTATTTTGATCTATATTTTCAAAAGAATATATAGTTCTTGAATTAAAAAACTCACCCGGTAGAAGTAAAGTAGACGGGAAAGTTGAATGATTTGGAGAGTCAGCAAAATGCTGGGTTTCAAGACAAATCCCGGCGTATTGCGGAAAGTTTGATGCTGTCATTTTCCAATTTTCTTTACCAAAATAATTCGCGCAATACACATGAATTCCTGGTTCAGTTGTATAGGTTTTCATAGCGATTCCGCTGGCTGGGGAAAACAGCCCGGCAGCCAGTTGAAGGTCAGGTGAATTTTTTGTTTTTAACAAAAAGCTGTGATTAATTCCCAAATCCAGACGCATTTGAGCGTCGGTGCTTTGGAGTGCCTCACTTATTTGTTGAGGCTCAATAAATGAAAACGGTGTTTGCTGAACAGATTCAAAATGTCCCTTCGGAACAGACTGCTCGTTGTTGGGAAGATATTGATTGCTGAATATTTGAAGAAAATGGTTTTCTATCGTTTTATCCCGGCGGCCCGAAAGATTGAAATAGCTGTGTTGTGTAAAATTTACATGGGTCGGCAGATCAGTAACAGCCTGATAGTCAATTTTTAATTCATTTTTCTCGGTTAAAGTGTATGATACCATTATTGTTAAATTTCCCGGAAATCCTTCCTCCATATCTTGACTGACATACTGCAAGGTCAGTGAATTGGCAGTATGATTGATTGTCTCCCAAATTTTCTTATTAAATCCGTTAAATCCACCATGAAGGCATGTTTGGTCATTATTCCTCGAAAGTTGGAATCGTTTTCCTTCCAGCTCAAAACTTCCGTTTGAAATCCGGTTGGCATATCGGCCTATTACCGATCCGATATAATATTGATCAGTCAGGTAATCTTCCGGAGTCTGGTAGCCAAGAACAACATTCGTTGTTTCTCCCGTTTTGTCCGGTACTTTCAATGATTTTATAATCGCCCCGTAATCCAGAATTTCTGCAATAATTCCCTGATTATTTTTTAATGTAAAAAGCGATATTCTTTTCTGATTTTGCACCGTTCCTGATCTTTAATTTTCTACCTGTTCTGGCATTTCTCCACAGTACAAACTTAGTATGGTTTACACATGAAAAATTTGGACAAAATTTTCTTTGTGATAGACAATATTATTATTTTTTGCTTAGGTTTGCTGGAAAAGAGATTGTTATGAGTGATACTGCTATTTCCAGGAAAAGAGACGGCTTTGCTGGTCAGCAGGCCATTGTGCTTCCCAAAAGTGTAATTGAAATTTGCTCGGAAACGCCTCCTGTTAGTTCGATGTATATAACGGATATGGGATTTTATCCCAAGGCACAATTTCATTACAGACAGCGCCTTGACGGAGTACCTGAAAATATTCTCATATACTGTGTGGACGGAAAAGGATGGGCTCAAATGCCCGATAAGGGGATAGTGCCGGTTAAAACCGGTGAGTTTTTAATCATCCCGACCGGAACTCCTCACCGATATGGTGCAGACGAAACACATCCATGGAGTATTTTCTGGCTGCATATCAAAGGAGAGCAAGCAACGACAATTGCCAGGCTCATGATGGATTCCGGCAAAAGTCACATCAACGCCGTGCCTTTCGACGAGGAGCGTGTACGGCTTTTTGATGAAATGTATTATGCGCTGGAAAAAGGGTATGGGCTGGACAATCTTATTTATGTCAATATGACGCTCTGGCGATTTCTGGTGTCGTTTATTCAAAGCGATAAATTTACTTTGGCGAAGAAAACAACTGACAAGGATGCCATCAGTAAAACGATTGATTACATGCAGGAGAGTATTGACGCTTCCTTAAAACTGGATGACTTTGCAGCTTATGTCAACATCTCGCCTTCGCATTATTCCGCTCTCTTTAAAAAGAAAACTGGTTATGCACCCATTGAATATTTCAACCATCTGAAAATACAGAAAGCTTGTCAATATCTTCAATTTACAGATCTTCGTATTGGTGAAATTGCGCAAAAGGTGGGTATCAGCGATCAATATTATTTTTCCAGATTATTCCGCAATATCATGGAATGCCCGCCTGTGGACTACCGAAAAAAGAGATTATTTGTTGAGGATAACCCTCCGGAACATTTCTGAATTTTAGGATTTTTCTTTCGCCAGACCTTTTGACGAAAGTCTGATTGTCTTACCCCGCCGATATGAGCGAACCTTATACGAAAAATATAAGAATACCGTAGTATAGTTCATCATTTTGATAAGTTAGTCCATTCTATAAAACAAATCAAAAAATCACTTTTGCATAGGGATATGCTGAAAGTTTCAGCCAACTAATTTTTTCCCGAAATTCACTTTTATCAGTAAATCAACTCGGCCAATGCCAATCTTGACGATTATGCCGTCATTTTTGGTATGAAAGCTAAATGACTTTTCTGATCTACAAGATTTTGAGGTATTTAACGATTTCTATTTCTAGATATTAAGTAAGCTGTTGAGAGGTTCATACTTGATTGAACCAGTAATAATTTATCAGGAATGGCAATGCAATTAAATTTATAATGAATGATCACGACGGGACTCAAATCAGAAACGATACAGTATAATGGCAATTACATTTTTGGAATATCGCTGATTTCGGCGTTGGGAGGATACCTTTTTGGGTTTGACTTTGCAGTAATTTCCGGAGCACTTCCATTTTTAAGAAACGAGTTCCAGCTCGATGTCTGGTGGGAAGGTTTTCTGACTGGTTCGCTTGCTTTGGGATGTATGGTTGGCTGTATGTTTGCCGGTAAGCTGGCCGATTCTTATGGTCGGAAGCCAGGGCTTATCGTCGCCGCTGTGATTTTTGCATTATCTTCCATTGGTATGGCATTCTCAGGTAATCTGGCAGTTTTCGTTATGATGCGGTTTGCAGCCGGAATCGGTGTTGGTATGGCTTCGATGCTAAGCCCGATGTATATTGCAGAAGTTTCTCCGGCAGAAATGCGGGGGAGAAATGTTTCCATTAATCAATTAACGATCGTATTTGGTATTCTGATTACGAACATGGTCAATTACCTGCTCGCCGATCAGGGGCCCGATGCCTGGCGCTGGATGTTTGGTTTAGGTGCTGTTCCGGCTGTATTGTTTCTGATCGGTGTTTTATGGCTTCCTGAAAGCCCACGCTGGCTTATCAAAGATGGTCAGGTTGATAAAGCGCAAAAAGTATTGTCTAAAATCGGTAACGAACACTTTGTGAAAATTACGCAGGAGGCCATCGGAAAGACTTTATTAGCTGCACCAAAGGCTTCATTTTCAGAAGTTTTTCAAAAAGCGGTACGTCCAGCGTTGTTAGTGGGGATTACTCTGGCGGTGTTTCAGCAGCTTTGCGGAATCAATGTGGTTTTTAATTATACGTCCACCATTTTTGAATCCATCGGTGCCGACCTTGATCGCCAGCTTTTGGAAACAGTAGCAATTGGCGCAGTAAACCTGGTTTTCACCCTCGTTGCGATGTGGCAGGTTGACAAACTGGGCAGGAGACCCCTGATGCTCATAGGTTCGCTGGGACTTGCGGTCACTTACATTGCGCTGGCCTATGTGCTTCAAAACGGTGCACCAGCTCTTGTTGTTTCGATGCTTGTTTTGTGCGCAATAGCCTTGTATGCAACTTCTCTGGCGCCTGTCACCTGGGTTTTGATCACAGAAATTTTTCCTAATCATATCAGGGGTATGGGCATTTCCACCGCTACGGTATCGCTTTGGGGAGCCTATTTTATTCTGGTTTTTACTTTTCCTGTTCTGGCAAAAACACTTGGGACTTACGGGCCATTTTACCTCTATGCGGCCATTTGTTTTCTGGGATTTGTTTTTATCAGAACCAGCGTGACCGAGACCAAAGGACAAACATTAGAAAATCTGGAAGAGAGTTATTTCAAACATTAATTATAACACAGACATGGATCACGTTGAGATCTGGGAGTCAAAAGTTACCATTCCTACTTATGAAGTAGGTGAGAAGGAAAGAAATCCCATGTTTTTTGAAAAAAGGGTATATCAGGGAAGCAGCGGCGTAGTTTATCCCAATCCAGTTATTGAGAAAATATTCGACACCAGGCTTGATAAGGAATATACAGGACTTTTTCTTGAAAACAAATATTTGAAAATCATGATCCTGGCGGAAATTGGCGGCAGGGTGCAATTGGCATATGACAAGCTCAAACAAAGACATTTTGTCTATTACAATCAGGTAATTAAGCCAGCCCTGGTAGGTCTTACGGGACCGTGGATATCGGGTGGTATCGAATTCAACTGGCCTCAGCACCATCGCCCCTCCACTTTTGAAAATGTTGATTACAGAATCGAAGAAAATACAGATGGCAGCAAAACGGTTTGGGTCAACGAAATCGAAAAGATGTTCCGAACCAAAGGTATGGCCGGTTTTACACTTTATCCTAACAAAGCTTATCTTGAAATAAAAGCGCAGCTATATAACCGAAGTACCTTGCCCCAAACATTTTTGTGGTGGGCAAATCCTGCCGTAAAGGTTAACGACGATTATCAGTCTGTCTTTCCTTCGGATGTTAACGCTGTTTTCGATCATGGAAAAAGGGATGTCTCCACTTTCCCTATCGCGACCGGCACTTATTATAAGACAGATTATTCTCCCGGGACGGACATATCGCGCTACAAAAATATTCCTGTACCCACATCCTACATGGCCATCAATTCAAATTATGATTTTGTAGGAGGATACGAGCACGATTCGAAAGGAGGATTATTACATGTCGCTAATCATCATGTATCACCGGGAAAAAAGCAATGGACCTGGGGCCATGGCGATTTCGGCCAGGCCTGGGATCGTAATCTTACAGACGAAGACGGCCCCTATATTGAATTAATGACTGGCGTATTCACAGACAATCAGCCTGATTTTACCTGGCTGATGCCAAATGAAGAAAAATCGTTTACGCAGTATTTTCTTCCTTATCATGATTTGGGTGTTGTCAAAAATGCGACAAAGGATATTTTGATCAATCTGGAAGTTGAGTCCGGATCGGCAAAAATACAGGTTCTGGTTACTTCGGTTCAGCTTAATACAAGAATCACGCTGGCGCAGGGCGAGGAGCAGTTTGTGGATACCTCAGCTGACATTTTCCCTGAGAAAATTTTTGAAACTACGTTTGTTTTGCCTGTTTATGCAGAACCGGATAAACTGGTTTTGATTATTTCTGATAGTAATGGAAAGGAATTGTTACGCTTTGAGCCTTCTGCCAATCAGATTAACGAAATCCCGAGCCCTGCTCTGGCACCCGGTCTTCCGCAGGAAATCGAAAACAACGAACAGCTTTTTCTGATCGGACAGCATCTGGAGCAATACCGGCATGCCACGTATAGTCCCGTTCCATATTACGAAGAAGCACTTCGCCGTGATCCAAAAGATATCCGAAATAACAATGCACTTGGTGCCTGGTATTTGCGGAGAGGTCAGTTTTTGAAAAGCGAGTTTTATTTCAAAGCTGCAATCGAGAGAGCAACGAGCCGGAACCCGAATCCTTATGATGGTGAGCCTTACTACAACCTGGGATTGAGTCAGTTGTTTCTGGAAAAAACAGATGAGGCTTATAAATCATTTTACAAAGCTGCTTGGTCTGCGGCCTGGCAGGATGCGGCATATCTTTCGCTTGCACAAATTGATTTGAAAAGAGGAGATTACAACTCAGCGCTTGAACATATCAATTTTTCTCTGGACCGCAATGCCCGCAGCAGCAAAGCGTATGTAGTGAAATCTGCCGGTTTGAGAAAACTGGGACGTTATCCGGAAGCGATAGAAGTTTGTAAGGAAGCAATACGCCGGGATAGTTTCAATCTGGCTGCGAGGTTTGAGTTGGTTAAAATAGGCCAAATGATGAAAGCCGGTGAAGCAGATTTAGCTGCAATACAAACCTTAGCAAGAAATGATGATAACAGTTATCTGGAATATGCACTGGATTTTAAGTGGGCCGGACTGTACGAAGAAGCATCCGAGTTTTTAATGTTTGCAGAAAAAGCCGGTTCTACCAATCCCATGATTTATTACCACCTGGCTGACGTCAGCAGAAGTTTGGGGGATGAAACATTGGCAACACGATATCTTCAGAAGGCGGCAGCCCAGAAGCCTGATTACTGCTTTCCAAATAAACTGGAAGACGTAAAGGTTTTGTATGCGGCAATGGAATTTAACGCGTCGGACAGCTATGCGCCGTATTATCTGGGAAATCTTTTTTATGACAAGCGGCAATACAATGAAGCGATAGATTTGTGGAAAAGCTCGGCCTCAATTAACGCAAATTTCCCGACCGTCCTTCGAAACCTGGGTATCGCAGTTTTTAACAAAGAAAACAAGGCAGAATTGGCACTCGATTATTATGAAAGGGCATTTGCGCTCAATGAATCAGATGCTCGTATACTTATGGAACTCGATCAGTTGTATCTGCGCCTGAACAGACCCGTAGCGGAACGGCTCGCATTTTTGAATCATCACAAACAAACCGTAGAGAAAAGAGATGATTTGTATCTCCAACTGGCTGCGTTATACAACCTGAACGGAGAGCCCGAAAAGGCACTGGAGTTGATTGAAAACCGTCAGTTTCATCCCTGGGAAGGAGGGGAGGGCAAGGTTTCGGGACAATACCAGTTTGCTCTGGCAGGAATGGCCTTGGAAAGTCTGGCCAATGAAAATTATCAGGAAGCAACGGCGCAATTGAAAAAATCGCTGACGTTACCGTATAATCTTGGAGAAGGAAAACTACCGGATGCACCTGAAAATGATATACTTTATTGGCTGGGGTGTGCCAGTGAAGGTTTGAATGAAAGTGATCAGGCAGCTGACTATTTTGAAAAAGCTACAAAAGGAAATAGTGAGCCCTCCGCGGCAATTTTCTACAATGATCAGCAACCTGATAAAATATTCTATCAGGGGCTTGCCTGGAAAAAATTGGGAGGAAACGAAAAGGCAAATGAGATTTTTGAGAAGCTCATTTCGTATGGAGAATCACATCAAAACGATCAGGTTACGCTGGATTATTTTGCGGTATCCCTTCCTGATCTTTTAATATTCGACTCCGATCTCGGTTTGCTTAATAAAATTCACTGTATCTACATTACAGCTCTTGGCCATCAGGGAATGGAAAATTATCAATTGGCAGAAGTCCTGTTTAAGAAAGTACTCGAAGAAGATCGTTCCCATCAGGGAGCTATTCTGCACCTTGAACTGATTAAGAAGTCTTATTCGAAGATATAATTTTATTGCTCTGCTAATTACGGATGGAGTTTTTTGAATGCCGAATTGTTCTTTGGCATTCAAAAAACTCCATAAAATCAGGATATAGATTCGATCCGTTTAATGGTAATAGTCATATTGAAGTCAGGAGATAGTTTTCAGTTCAAAAATCGGAATCCAAGCGACAGGCCAATCTGATAGGGCTGAACTTGAAATTTTGTATCCGGGTTTATCATTTTTGTGAAACTGTACTCCACGTATGGCCCTATATTAAGTTTAGAATTTTTACTGATTAAGATTTCTTTGCCGATCGCTACATTTCCCCATAATACATTTGTTTTCGTTGAAAGTTCCCTTGAAAACTCCAGACCTACGTCTCCAAAATAATTTTGAAAAATAGAGCTATTTGTTATCACCCCATGCCGTTTCAAGCCAAGGCCGACAAATTTTAGCTTATTATTTTGTTGGTGTTGAATACCTTTTGTTACCAAATAATATTCCTCGTCAGTCTTTTGAAGTTCAAATTTGTCAGATTTGATTTCATACCGAAATGACTGATTCAATTGGCCATAGCTAAAAAGTAATTGAAATGCTCCTTGTGTAATACCACCTGAAAATTTGTAACTCAACTGGTCAGGATAAATTTCTGATGGGACGCTTACATTCTGATAAACCACGCCTGGCGAGGCTTTGACAGTTAAAATCTGAATGGTGTTCAGCGCAACAGTGTTGAAAACGAAGCCAAACTTCTTCTTGGTCCTATCTGAAATTTTATTCTCCTCTTCTCCGGCTGTTGCGGGTAATTCAATGCTCAGCCTTGGATCAAAACTGTACTGCTCAAAAGGCCTTTTACCGATTATATCCAAATCAAATGTTATTGGTATTACCCTGTCTTTTAAATCAGGATTATCATCTTGCTTGCCAGGATTTAATGAATTTATAGATACTTCCGGTTCTATGACATAATCCCCGATCTGTTTTTGTCCTGACTGAGGCAATACCGCAGAAATGTTTATATTGTTTTCGTAGGTTTCGTCAATTTCGATTGGTTTGGAACCTCCACTCGACATACCAGCCGAAGCTGCGCGCTTAGGCCCTTTTGTATTGATTTTTAGAGTTTTGGGATTATTTATTTGATTGTTTAGACCGATTAATTTATTTCCAATTGGAGCGTCCGGCACTTTATTTTGGGACACACCAGAATCATGCGTCACCTTCGGCGATTTTCTCCGGCTTTGGGAATTGCTTTCTGTGTTGATGTTAACCGAGGCTGTTTCTTTCTCCGTAAAGATGGAAAAATATAATAATGAAGAGAAAAATAAAACAGTTACCAGTCCAGCAAACACCACACTTTTCGATCCTGCGGATTGCCAATAAGAGCGGTTTGAGCTGGTCAAAATAATATCTTCCGATGATCTTTCCACTTCCGCTTCAAAGTCATCAAATTTTCGTTTCAGCGCCGCTTTAAGAGCTCTGTCAATATTGTTATCCGGGGATTTCATAGCGACTTATACCTATTTCCTGTAATTTTTTCATTAGAATATTTCGTGCCCGATGATACTGCGATCGCGCTGTCCCATCGGCTATCGATAACATCTCTGCGATCTCTGCGTGTGTAAATCCATCGATTAAATGCAGGTTTACAATCATTCTATACCCATCTGGAAGTTGAGATATAATGTTAAGTACAACCTCAATATCCAATTTGTCGATCAAAGATTCGTACTCCTCCGAGTAAAAATTTTGGTCAGCATTATCCAAATTTACGTGAAGAAGTTGTTGTCGTGTTGTTCTGTTATAATAATTGATTGCGGTATTTATCACAATTGATTTAACCCAACGGTCAATCGATTCAATTTCCCTGACCTCCGTAATTTTTTTGAAGACCTTTATAAATGCCTCCTGAAAAATATCTTCGCCCTCAGCCTGAGTTTTTGCATAACGAATACAAACACCCATCAGTTTTGTCTTGTATTTTTTATAAAACTCAGTTTGCGCACTGGCTTCAAGCTTTTGACAGCCTATAACAAGCTCGTTCAAACTTTCGTATTTTTTGCTGCGAAAAAGCTTCATCGATTAGGGGTAGTGGGGAAACGCTATCACATAAGTATCACCACTTTCACTTGCGGTTACCTACAATTGCTATATTAAGTCGGGATGTAATAACATTTCCTTCCAAATCAAAATCTAATGCGTAGCGATATCCCCTGATTCCTGTAATGCCCAATAGAAAAACATGATAGCCGGATACGCCATTCTCTGCGAACTTGTAGTTCTGGTCACTTAGTTGAAGGCCGGTATTTTTGATAAAATTTTGTATGTTTTCAGGAAGAGCAGCTAGGGTAGAAATAGCTTCAACTTTTCTGAAAGAAACAATTAATTTCTTTTGATCATCAAAAACCATATCTCCGGTTTCTCCATTTACGTGATTGGTCCAGGTAGTATATTGTTTTTTGTTATCGGCAAGAACTATCACCCTGGCGAAAACATTTGCATAATTTTTGTCTAAAAGGTAGTTGGATATTTGGTCATTAAGTTCGTAATAACTGAACTTATAATAACTTGTTACCGTAACGTCATAGTTATCTGCTGGTTGATTATAGGTTCTGAATGTTAACAAATAATCTTTTTGGTCAACTGTAAACTTGGCTGTATAATTGCGATCGCTGGCACTAGGATTCAAAATTTCTCTAAAATCGGAAAGGACTCCTTTGTTAGGTGACAGAATAGGAATTACCTCAAAAAATTTTTTAATAGAATCCGGAACAGTTTCGCTTATCAGTCTGTGGGTAGCCAGGATTTTTGACGGATTTAGCGTCACATAATACTGAACTTCTCCTTGTGAAAACCTTGCTTCCCATTCTTTATCTTTTTCAATAGTTTCTAATGAAATTTCCTTAGCGTTGGGATATGCATCCGCCAGAACTCTCGCCACAGCATCAGGAACAGGCTCTTCAATTGGCCCAGGCTGTTCGTCCTTAACTTTGCTGCAAGAAGAAATTGTGGCAGTTAAAATCAAAAATAGGTATACAATTGAATTCAGAATGATTGTTTTCATCGCTTATCTTTAAGTTTAATCATCGCTATAATCTCCGCAAAGTAATCTGGGAAATTATAACTTTGAGCTTAAACTTATGACACCAATAATTCGCCGAACCGTTGCATTTGTGGTGAAAATAAACAAAAGTTTATTCTGGCTATGAAGAAAAATTACGCGTGTGAAATGTGGATTGAAAACTTCTTCAATTACCATTGCAGGCCTGATTCTTTCTCTTCATAAAAATTTATAAAAAGCTTAGGCCATTTACTTACCCGTTAAGTTAACTATTGATAGCAGTTTATCAGCAGACATGCTATCCTTAGGACTGAAAGTCGCTGAATTCATGTATTTCAGTAAGCTATGACGAAACTGCCGCGCCACGGGCCGGCCTTCCAGATTTGTGCTTATATCGAAACTACAAACCAGTAAACGCCCGTCTCCGACAGCGGCTTCAAATACATTAGCCAGTTGCCGGTTGTTCGCAAAATTATCAATTTGTCTGACAATTGGCGAAAGGGAACTGTCTGGTAAAATTATTGCTGTTGATTGCGTACACAAATCCCACCATTGCCAGTCAGCGTGAAAATCGGTTGGAAATTCTTTCAGGGCCGGATGTTTCGGATCGCATAACAAACCCGTTGCGCCCGCCTGTTCTGGAAAATGTACAGGGCTCCAGAACAACGGAATGAATTTCCCCGGCAGTCCATTCAATTTTTTATAATCGGGATTAAGCAATACTTTTTTCCCATTTGCCAATGCCAGAATCGCTTCCTCTGGTGACTGTGTAATAACTACATCTGAGTGCATATCCGGCAAATCTTTTGGATATACCCAAATGTGCCAGGTATTTGCGTAAGGTGTATTTTTCAAGGCTAATTTCAAGGTCAGTTTTTTAGCTGTTTTGATAGAGCCTAAATTAACTTCAATCGCACCTAGACTAATTCCATTTCCAACATCAACAGTTTTTCCAGGAAGCCGACCGGAGAATAATAGCTTGCCTGAATCATCCGATAATGTCCATTCAGGAATAATATTATGCAACGATGCGCCGCCAAAATTTGCTAACTCAGCGGTCGCGCGGAATGTTTCCTGATTTGTATATGTGGCCTTCTCAAACCGAAGTAAAGGTACCACCGGAGAGCAAAACGCCCTGAACTCGGTTGGTGAAATAATTCCTTTGCTATCCCAGAACGCGTCCAGCAGACCTATGTCTGCGGTGCCTTGTCCCGGGAAATCGTGCAGGTCAAGCAGCTGGATCCCGCTGGCTCCTTTTGTTCGCAAAATCCGCTCCATTTCCTCCTTGTAAAGAAGCGCAGCCAGTTTGCCACTTGCTTTCAGATATGCGTCAGCCAGTGGGATCATACCTTTCTTTTTCAGGTCATCACGGATCGCTATCAGATTCACCGGAGCCATTACACCGGTATACTTGCTGATTTCTGCGATGTTAGGAAAAACGGCATATTGCCCAACTTCATGCGTAACGACCGGAACTGTTAATCCTATTAATGAGCTGGCATAATCCTCGATGAATGAAGGTGATTTTTGGTTAAAAATACCCTGTCCGCGTACCCATCCAAGTTTTGTTTCCTGTGTTACAAAATAATCGTCTGCCGGTTCCGGCCATTTGCCGTGAGGTGGCTGAAAACTATAAGTCGTTGTGGTATATAGGTGGCGCGGATCAGCTTTTTTGAGCTTGGTAACCAGATTGTTTAAAAAGTCGAAATTACCTTCCAGCTCATTTCCCATTGACCAAAAGCAGAAAGATGGATGATTTCCATACTCTTCACCGATGCGCGTGGCCTCGTCAGATATAAATTTATCGGCCTTTGGATCTTCTCCCACCTGCAAACTCCACATGGGCAATTCCACCTGTAGATAAAATCCGAGGGAATCAGCTACATCAAATGCTGCTTTTGGCGGACACCAGGAATGGAAGCGAAGATGGTTTAGACCGTAAAGTTTTGCAGTATTAAAAACCTTCAACCATCCTGATTTATCCGTTGGCGGATGGCCGGTCAGTGGGAAAATTGCACTTTCCAGCGTGCCGCGCAAAAATATCCGGCGTCCGTTGACATGCAAAACACTATTTTCATTCGATAACTGTCTTACGCCAAAAGTTGTTTGATAGCTACTTATCTTCTCATTATCATAAATGAACGAAGCGTCCAGTTGATAAACCGATGGCGAAAATTCATCCCAGTTTTGAAAATTTGTTTGTAGATCATATTTGACTTCATATACAAAAACACCGGTATCAACCTGAACGATCTGCTCGTTTACGGGCAAGTTCTTTCCATTTAATTTTGCAGCCAGGTTTAATTTTCCTTTGATTGCATGGCCGGTCTTGTTCTGAAATTTAATCCTTGCAGTCACCAACTTGTCTTTACTATTGGGAAATGTCTGGATATGTTGAATGTTCACGGGCGTTTTCACGGCTAAGTCAATTTTCCCGATAACCCCATTCCAGATTGTTTGTGTGCCATCTGTATACGCATGTGCAAGATTTTGGTAACTGATATCATATTGCCGGGTATTGTTGATCCGCATCAAAATGGTATGGCTGCCGGGGGTGAGCATATCCGTCAGGTTATAGCGGTGTGGTGTTGTGAGGCTTTCCTGCTGGGCATGAGCTTCTTTCCCGTCAATAAATATTCGGCTTTGCCACAGGACGCGTTCCAGGTATAGTTCAATTTCCTGACCTTCCCATGCAGTAGGAATTTCGATTGTGCGCTTGTACCACGCAGTTCCAACAAACCGGTGGCGTCTGGCAAGCTGGTAAAGTGATTCCCTGGTAAGTGAAGGTTTAAATTTAATTGTATCACCCATAGAAGCTTCATCCGTTGTTCCCGGTAAATTAATTTTACCGGAAAACTTACGCTTCAAAAAACGATGCGATCCGGCATCGTCGCTATCAAAAGCGACCTCCCATTCACCGGCAAGTGAAATGCTTTTTTGACCATAGGATAATAATGGAAGAAGAAAAATAAATAGCAGAATTCTAAAAGTTTGCAGCATAGTAAATTAGTATAAACAGCAAAACTATTATTCAATAGGGCAATTTCAAATGGCTGTTGTTCTGATATTGCTGGACAAAATCCTTGTTTTAACTTTCAGCGAGGAATATATAAAGCATTTTTCTTAGAAAAAGCCATCACAGCATAGCTTCTAACGTTACGCTCACAAATGAGTCTATTCTTCCTGGAATATGAAATATTTACCAACTGCTTCATTACCAAGACATTTAATCTTAACAAATTGGTAATCTTGGTGCCCGCTTTTCGCTAAATAGAAGACTTAGATTTACAACTTATATTTCTAATTTATGCTGGTCTTTATGAGGGTATTTTACAGTTTTCTTTTCATGCTATCGTCTGCGCTTTCTGTTTTCGCCCAGGAAGGAGATTCTCTGCGTACTGAATTGCTCAATCAGCTCAATGTTACGGCAAATCGCATCAAGGAAAAAACGTTTCAAACTGCTGGCTCTGTATCCGTTATTTCATCCAGAACTTTACAGGCGTATCAGCCACGAACAACACCCGAAGCGTTAATGGGATCTAATGGCGTTTTTGTTCAAAAAACAACCCACGGAGCCGGGTCGCCGTTCTTACGTGGATTGACTGGGAACCAAACGCTTATTCTGATCGATGGTATCCGGTTGAACAACAGCACATTCCGCTATGGCCCAAATCAATACCTGAACACGATCGACCCATTCACAATAGACAAAATAGAAGTCCTCCGGGGCGGCGGTTCTGTCGGTTACGGCTCCGATGCGTTGGGTGGTACGCTTCAAATACTAACTTCAAATCCTGAATTTTCAGAAAAACCTGCGGTTCATGGCAATGCAATAGCTCGCTATGCAACCGGCGATATGGAAAAGACACTACGGGCGGGCGTAAAGCTGTCAGGATCACGTATCGCATTTTCCGGTGGCGTAAGTATTCGAAATTTTGGAGATCTGATAGGAGGGGATACGACCGGCAAACAATCCCCCAGTGGTTATAAAGACCGGAATTTTGATGCAAAGCTGCTTTTAGGTTTAACCGACTCGTGGACCCTAACGCTGGCACATCAATCGGTTTCGCAAAAACACGTGCCGCTTTATTACCGCTACAAGCTTGAAAATTTTGCCTTAAATGAATTTAATCCGCAAAAGCGTTCTTTAAGTTATTTTAAATTGAACGGAGTAACAACTAGTAAATGGGCTTCTGAAATCTCTCTTACCGGTTCCTGGCAAGCGACTAATGAGGGGCGGCTGAGCCGCAGAAATGGCAGTAATAGTCTTCGGACGGAAACAGATAAAGTGCAGACTGCCGGCCTGATCTTCAACATACAATCCGAAATTTCCGAATTCTGGAAGGCAAGTTCTGGCGTCGAAATATACAATGATCAGGTAAACAGCGACAAAGTAGATCAGGTTGACGGTGCCCGCCCGGTTGCCAGCCGCGGACTGTATCCCGACGATAGTAAATACCTGAATTATGCAATTTATTCTCTTCACCAGTTAAAGCTCGACGCCTGGCAGTTTACATTTGGTGGCCGGTTTAATGGCTTTCAGATCAAAGTCGCCGACGAAGCGCTAGGGAACATAACTGTGAAGCCAAGGGCATTGGTTGGAAATGCTTCGATCTCCTATTTACTTCAGGAACATTCCAACTTCTATACATCTTTTCATTCAGCCTTCAGGGCGCCAAATATCGACGATATGGGAACGCTGGGGATCGTTGATTTTCGTTACGAGCTTCCAGCTTATGATCTGAAACCTGAAACATCTTACAACTTTGAAGCAGGTTATAAATTCCGGTCAGAAGGGTTCGCAATGAGCGCAGCATTGTTTCAAAACAACCTGCGAAACCTGATTACGCGCGTGCAGGTTGCCGGACAGAAAATCGATGGCATTGATGTTTATCAGAAAGAAAACGTAGAGCGGGCCTACATCCGTGGCGCAGAACTGGAAGCAGAATATGCGTTGAGCGACAGTTGGAAAATATATGGATCGGGAGCTTATAATTTTGGCAAAAATGTTACCAAAAATGAGCCGGTCCGCCGTATTCCGCCGCTCAATGGAAGATTTGGATTGGCATATCACAGAAGCCAATGGAATTTACGTCCGGAGGTTTGGTTTGCAGAAAAACAAACACGACTGGCAGCTGGGGATGCGGGAGATAATCGTATTCCAAAAGGAGGCACTCCGGGTTGGGTAGTTATCAATCTGATGGCAGGTTTTGATGCAAAACATTTTTCGGTAAATGCTGTTGCCCAGAATCTTACTAACAAAGATTATCGTACGCACGGGTCTGGAATTAATGGCGTGGGCCGTAGTCTCTGGCTGACACTGACAGGTAAGTTTTAAAAATGCAATCATTAATAACATCCATATTCACCATGACAAAATACTTAAAGTTTGGACTGTGCTTGCTGCTTGCCGGCATTGTCGCTTACGGCTGTACGAAAAATACTGGCTCTTCCGGAACAGGCGAGGAATTGGCTATATATAAAGAGCTTTCGTCAAAACGCATTGGTCTACCCAATGGATGGTCGCTTACGCCAGTCGGCAGAAGTTTGGATCTGGACGATCTGCCTTTGAATCTGGTTGTTTCTCCATCAAAAAAGTACCTGGCAGTAACCAATAATGGACAGAGTACACAAAGCATAACCTTAATCGATGCGGCTTCTGAAAAAGTGCTGGATTCAGCCGGAGTAGCAAAATCTTACCTAGGTTTGGCGTTCAGCGACGACGAGAAAACACTGTATGCATCTGGTGGAAACGATAATAAGATTTTGGTATACAAAATTGAAAACCAGCAGCTGGTTCCATCTGAGCCAATCGTCTTGGGTAAACCCTGGCCTGTTAAAATTTCGCCAACGGGAATATCAGTTGACGATGCACAGAAAAGGATTTATGTAGTCACCAAGGAAGACAGTTCGCTATACATTTGTGATTCTCAAACAAAAAAGACAATTAGTAAACTAAATCTGGGAGCGGCAGCATATACTTCTTTGCTTTCCAATGACAAAAAAGAACTCTATATCTCGCTATGGGGCGGCTCGCGGGTTGTAATCGTAAATACAGAAACGCAGAAAATTGCAGCAGAAATTGCGACTAATAAAAACCCAAATGATTTGCTTTTGACCAAAGACGGCAAATTTTTATATGTAGCCAATGGAAATGACAACACGGTCGGGCTTATTGATCTTACGAAACGCCAGATATCAGAAACTCTAACAACGTCTCTTTTTCCAAACGCGCCTGTTGGCACCACTCCAAATGGACTCGCACTGAGTGAAGATGAGAAGGTTCTGTATATAGCCAATGCAGACAACAACTGTCTTGCAGTGTTTGACGTGGAAACAAAAGGACGAAGCCATTCCATCGGATTTATACCAACTGGCTGGTATCCAACTGCTGTGAAAACAATCGGTTCTAAGATATTTGTTACTAATGGAAAAGGGTTTTCTTCCAAAGCCAACCCCAAAGGTCCTAACCCGAATTTATCAAAAGTACCGCAACAAGTAGGACCAAACCCACAGGCTTACACGGGAAGAGAGCAGTATATTGGCGGATTGTTTAAAGGCACCTTGTCGATTATTGATACACCCTCTCCACAGACGCTTTCTGCCTATTCAAGGTTGGTTTACGCAAATACTCCCTATACTAAAAACAAAGAATTAAATGCAGAAGGAGAATCGGGAAACCCGATCCCGATGAAAGTAGGGGACAAGTCACCAATAAAATATGTTTTTTACATAATCAAAGAGAATCGGACTTATGACCAGGTACTTGGAGATATGAAGGAAGGAAATGGCGATGCTTCACTCTGCCTATTTCCCGAAAAAATTACGCCAAACCAGCATGCACTGGCTCGCCAGTTTGTGATGCTCGACAACTTTTATGTGGATGCAGAAGTAAGCGCGGATGGACATAACTGGTCGTCTGCTGCGTACGCCAATGACTATGTGGAAAAAAACTGGGTGACCAGCTACGGCGGTCGTGGTGGAACATACGATTATGAAGGCAGTAAAGATATCGCACATCCAAGAGATGGATTTATCTGGGACCATGCAAAGCGTGCAGGCGTGACTTTCCGGAGTTACGGCTGGTTTGCAGACGAGGGAAAAGCGAATATCAAAACACTTGAAGGTAATTATTGTCCCACTTTTAAAGGTTACAATCTTGGGTATCTGGACATCGACCGCGAAGACGCCTGGGAAAAGGATTTCGACGCATTGGTAGCTGCCGACAAACTTCCAAGGCTAAATACGCTTCGGTTTGGAAATGACCATACCTCAGGTGCCAGCCTTGGAAAACCAACTCCTTTTGCGGCAGTGGCAGACAACGACCTGGCAGTGGGTCGGTTTGTTGAACATCTTTCCAAAAGTAAGGTTTGGAATGAGTCGGTCGTGTTTATTTTGGAAGACGACGCGCAGAACGGTCCGGATCACGTAGATGCCCATCGTTCCACTGCATTTGTCGCAGGAGGTTTTGTGAAAAGAGGCCTTGCGGACCATACCATGTATTCGACCTCGGGAATGCTTCGTACGATGGAGCTGATCCTGGGCATAAAGCCGATGAGTCAATATGATGCAGCCGCTACGCCAATGTGGAGATGTTTCAATAAAACGGCTAATCCGGAAGGTTTTACATCCAAAGAAGCGGGCGTTGACCTTAATCAGAAAAATGTCGCAGTGAATTCAAACTCCCGCCGTTCCGATCAGTTCGATCTTTCAGTGCCTGATGCTATTGATGACTTAATTTTTAGCGAAATTGTATGGCAAACGGTGCGCGGTGAAAAAAGCATTATGCCCGCTCCGCGCCGTGGAGCTTTTGTAAGGCTTGAAAAAGGAGATGAGGACGAAGAGGACGAAGATTAATTAAAAATCAAAACAATGAAAAAGGTACTGCTTCCGATTATTTTGTCTCTGTCATTAACGTTTAGTGCTACGGCTCAGAAATGGGTCGCAAACGCGCCTTCGGGCAAGGAATATCTGCGCCAAAACGATAAAGGGAAAACTATTATTCCCAACGGACGTTATTTGACGCCGACTGGCAAGCAGCTAACTGTGGCGCCTCATCCTTATGGTCTTGCATTGAGCTCGGACGGTAAAATTGCAGTAACAGCCAATTCGGGGATCAATCCTTTTTCAATCAGTGTATTAAATAACATTCTGACCGCCAACCCGTCCGTAAGGCAAATTCCCGAGGGGCCAAAAACGGATAAAGGAATTTTGGAAGCCTGTTTTATGGGGTTAGCCATTACACCGGATAACAAAACGGTTTATGTTGCGGGTGGACAAACCAATAAGATTTTCCTTTTTGATCTTCAAACAGGTAAAAATAAGTTGACCATCAATTGTAACGCTTCTGAGAATGGCAATAAGTACAGTCATGGCTACATCGGCGATATGGTCCTGAACAAGGATGGGTCTACCCTTTATGCCGTGGATCAGATTGGATTCCGTCTGATGGTGATTGATACCAAAATCAATAAGATCATAAGTAACATTCCCACCGGCCGGTATCCGTTCGGGATTTGCCTTTCACCAGATGAAAAGCACATTTACGTGGCTAACGTGGGTGTTTTTGAGTACAAACCTTTTACAGACCTTGATAAAAACAATCTGAAAGGAACCGCACACAAATGGCCGTCAACCAAATATGGTTCCGATGAAATGAAAAATGGCGTTCCTGAAAAGGGTGTTCCTGCGCTGGGTGACCCGAATGCGCTGGAAGCATTTTCTGTTTGGAGCTACGATCTGAAGAATGCCAAACCTGTTGTAAAAGCCAAGATAAAGACTGGGATTTTGGTTGGTCAGATGGTGGAAGATTTTCCGGCAGTGGGAGGTAGCAGCCCTAATTCACTTGTCGCAACTGATCAGTTTGTATTTGTCAGCAACGGAAATAATGACTGTGTTTCTGTTATTGACATTGCAAAAGATACCGTCGTCAATACCTTGCATCTCAATCCCGAACCGCGGCTTGGCTCGCTTCGAGGGCTCATTCCTTTTGGTGTCGCCATTTCGCCTGATCAGAAAAGACTATTTGTGGCGGAAGCGGGAATTAATGCGGTGGCAGTTGTTGATATCCCAACAATGAAAGTAATCGGGCATATCCCGACAGGCTGGTTTCCAAGCAAATTGAAAGTGAGCCCTGATGGTAAAAAACTGATTGTGACCAACGCAAAAGGTCTAGGCAGCGGCCCAAATGGCGGTAAGGATTACAAACTGGGAAGTGCTGGAAGTTACATTGGCAGCCTCATGAAAGGAACCGTTTCTGTGATCGATATTCCGGATGATAAAGAGCTGGCTGGCTTGACAAAAAAGGTGCTTGACAATAATTACATATTCACGAAGGTTTCGCCAAACCAAAAAAATCCTATTCCGGTTTATCCCGGTGCGACTGAGTCTCCCATTAAACACATTGTTTTTATTTCAAAAGAAAACAGAACTTATGATGAGGTTTTTGGCCAGCTTACTTCCGGGAACGGTGATTCGACCATCGCCAGATTTGGCTTAAAAAAGAATATTGAAAACAGAAAAAAGACGTCCGCATTAAAAGGTGTGGATGTAATGCCAAACCATTTAGCTTTGGCCAAACAATTTGCAATTTCTGATAACTACTATTGCGATTCCGATGTATCTGCTGACGGGCACCGATGGCTGGTCAATACCTATCCGAACGAATGGGTTGAAACCGGAACTGCGGCTGCGTATGGCGGCGGCCGCAATATGCTGGACACTTCGTCAGCTCCCGGGAATTTGTCGTTTTACGGCTCAGCCGGAAGTATTTATCCGGAAGATTATAACGAAGCCGGATCACTTTGGGATCATTTGCAGCGCAACAAAAAGGATTTTTTCAACTTCGGTTTTGGAGTAGAAATGGCCGCTAATTATTCAGACAGTACCATGAAACACATTGGCGAACTGTACACGGTCAACTACCCGTTGCCCGAGCCGCTTTATGACAAATCTTCAAAGCTGTTTCCAACCTATAACATGGCGATTCCTGACCAGTTCCGGGCGGATGTTTTTATGAAAGAATTCAACGAGAAATGGACAGGTGAAGGTAAAACGCTTCCTTCCATGCTGACATTAATGCTGCCAAATGATCACGGAACAAACGAACGGCCGGGTGCAGGGTTTCCGTTTGGTGAAAGTTATATGGCCGATAACGACCTCGCTCTTGGTCGCACGATTGAGTTTTTATCGCATACACCTTACTGGAAAAATATGCTGATTGTGGTAACTGAGGACGATCCTCAGGGAGGAGTTGACCATGTGGATGCCCACAGGAGCATTTTAATGACCATTTCACCCTATATCAAGCATAATTATGTTGGAAAGCAGCATTATAGCTTTGGAAGTATTTTTAAAACTTTCTGGCATATCCTGGGTATTCCTTACTTAAACCAATATGACGCAACAGCGACAGATATGAGTGATCTGTTTACTGATAAGCCTGACTTTACGCCTTACAATGCGGTACCAATTGATCCGCGTTTATTTGATCCGCAAAAAGCCCTTGATCCGTTTGATGAAAAGTTCGATTGGAAAGCATTTTCGGAATCAGAAGAAATGGACCGTACAGAAACCATGCAGAAGCGACGGATGGAAGATGATGAGCAATTGCGAAAGAATAAAAAGATGCACAAACCGTAAATTAATTTTTACTTTGATGCTTGCAAATGTTGTTAATACCCGAATATGGATTTGTAACGCAATTTGTATTTTGCAGTATAAGAAGTATTGATTTTAATATTTTATCCAGGTTGATTTAGCTAGGAGATTAAATTGAATTAGTTTTCCTAAGCTTAAATAGATTGATATTATATTGGATTTTCCGGAAAGAAATCTTTTGGAGAGCTACGACGTAACTTTGTAATGGAGTTAAGATGATCCGTGTTGTACTTGGCCCTGAGTTCTGGATTTTCGATTTGTCCAGTAATCTTCGGAATAGCTCACGAGCAAGCTGATGTGATCATGAATATCACCGGAGACATTATCAGCGGACAGGTAACTGGTGGTGATAATGAGAAGCAACTTTCAGAGTGTTTTGGTAAGATTATGCAGGACAGGACTAGCTTTTCTATTACCTGAATGGATACTGTAAAACAAGACAACGTCATATTCACGGATTCGAAAGTGACACTTTGGAGATGGCGAGATGATTTTCAAAACGACTTTGCTGCACGTATGGACTGGTGTAACAATGCCTACGAGTCAGCCAACCATCCGCCGGTTCCAGTCTTGTCACATCCTGAAAAAATCAATGTAAAGTCAGGTGATAACTTTACGCTGGATGCTTTTCAGTCGCATGACCCTGATGGTGATAATATTAGCTTTCTGTGGTTTAATTATCCCGAGGCTGGCAATTACAAAAAGCTGATAAATGTCAATGGTGCCGCGAATGTATATAAAGCACATTTTACAGCGCCAAAGGTGGACAAAGAGGCAACTGCACATTTTATTTTAAAAGTTACCGATAAAGGTGAACCGAGTTTGTCTGGGTATAAGCGGGTTATTGTAACAATAGAACCTAAATAACCGGTCATCCGGGCATTTGTCAAAATGGTTGAATCTTGAAAATGATCCTATGAGCCTAGTGAACTCCTGCTTTGAATTTAGATTTTCTTACAGACACAGCGACCGTAGTGATTGAAGGTTGCGGAATTTGGTTATCTAAATTTAATACGAAATATGATTTATTTAACCGATAAGTTACTTATTTTGCCCTAAAAAATCATGAAGTCTATTTTTACGGCTCTTTTAATAATTGTGATTTCCTCGTCATCCTATTCTCAGGGTGTGGATCTTTTTAGAAGAAATCTGGATGTTCACGTTGATTTGGTGCCTGTAATATTTCCGGATCCGGCAATTCGGTTTGGCTCCGAAATGATGCTGGGCAAACGGTGGTCAGCCGGGCTGAATCTTGGTGTTGGTACCTATATTTTAGGTAACAGAGCGATCTTGTTTTCCGAACCTTCTTGGAATCGGGGGTATCAATTGTTCGAAATACGTCCCGAGATCAAATTTTATTGGTTCAAGCGAGAAAAAATGGGCTGGTACATTGCAGCAGAAGGTTTATTATCAAGCATGAAAGCCTCTACCGGAAAAGGCTATCATTTCGCAAATGATAGCGATTCGCTGGAAGTAGTATTTGACCGGGCTGATTTTCAAAAAACCAAGATCGGACTAATTGGAAAAATGGGAGGACGGTTTTTGTTTAACGATCGCATCACGCTGGATTTTTTTACTGGCTTGGGTTTATCCAATACCAACTCCTCTTACAGCAATTATGTAAACCTTGGATCTCGCAGATCAGATCCTTTTTTCGAAGGTGAGAATTACACGGTTGGGGAGAGAATAACCGCCCATTTGTCATTCGGCCTTAGGATTGGGATGTTGGTTTGGACTAAAAAAGAGGAGTAGCTTTTGTCCTTTTAATTCACACTGAATGCTGTTCAGGGACTCGTTATATATACTTTCAATTCACCCAAACGCAAAATTACTAATTTTCAATTGCCTGTTTATGAAATCATTCATCCTATCAGCTATTCTTGTTTTTTTATCGACATTATCCTTTGGTCAGATTTTCGTCGGAGATGTGGATATTAACCGTGTAGATAGTATTAAGATTGTAGAAGTGTATGTAAACCGACGTGCATTTAAAAATATCGTACACGTATTTGTGGATTATGGTCAAAAAGACAATTTGAATGCAATCAGTATTGGAAATCGAAGTGATGATCTGCTAATATTAGAACCCGGAACAAAACGAAAAAAAGTGTTTCTATCCACCGGCGGGGTCCTGAATTTTTTTGAACGAAACGGCTGGGAATATATTAATGGTTTTGCTGAAAATGGACCTGATATTGGAGGTAACTATTACCATTTCAGGAAACGGTTAACAAAATAAAGTCCGGCAGTAGCGTAACCGGCCATCTCGGATAAACATTATCAGAACGTCTATGTTAACCAGTTAATTTTCTTTGAATAAGTCAGTTATATTTCAAGTGGCTTTCTACTTTTTGTTGATTCCTTTGAAAGGCCATTGTCAGACAGATTTTCGATCCGATTCGTTACATACTTTTACACAAAGCAAAATCAGTGCTGAAATTATTGGTTTGTCTTTTCAAAGAGAGAAGGCAGTGTCTAAAAGAAGTACGATCGTGTTTGCAGCCGCTCTGAATTATTCATTTTATCTTACAAGTGGGAACATTTTTGCAAGATTCGGACAGTCCCTGGATTTTACCGTATCAACCGGGCGACGATACTATTACCGATTGTTTCCTTCTTCTATGATACGAGAGCAAAATGTGGGGAACTTTATTGGCGCCGATCTGGCTTTCTCCACGGGCTCGCTCATTTCAAAAGCGCTTTTTCACGAACCGGTCATTTATATCAATCCTTACTGGGGGATACAACGAAATTTTGCAAAAAGTGGAAGTTTCGAGCTTGGCGTGGGTCTTGCCGGAAATTATGAAGTGAACAGGTCCGCGGGTCAATTTTCTATTTCTCCGACCATACGGTTTCAAATGGGGTGGATCATAAATAGAAAAATAACTAAATGAAAAGAATTCTGTTCAATCTGGTTTGTCTGAGTATGTTTAGTATATTACTCTTGTCCTGTTATGAGCGGCTTGGCGCGCAGTTTCCGCCGTTGAACACCCGAAAATTGAAGAGGAAAGTTGCTCCGCCGCCTGAATTCAATTCATCGGTTCTGGAATACAAAAGGAACTACGGTTACTGGCCAAAATCTGAGACAGATCTTGTTTCATATAACAGATCTGCCGTGAACAAATTGTATGATGCCGGTTTTAATTCCTGGTCACTTGGCTGGTTTTCAACTGATACTTTATACATTCATTTCGTACACGATCCGGTTTTTGAAAATGCTCATTTTGGAGGTATACCCATTCCGGGTAAAGAAGTAAGGATCAGAACTCGTTATGTTTCATCAAACGGGATTATAAAAACTGATTTTGATAAAAAAGCAGATCAATGAGTCGGTTTTTGATGGTTATCGTTCCAGATTACTTTCTTGCGGATCGAGGGTTGACTTAGCAATTCAAAGGTTTCAATTTCCCTTGTCATATATTTTTCTATTTTTTTTCCAAGATTTCCTATAATCAAACTATGATGCAGGTAGATCTTTGGAAGTGTAGAAGCCATCGGCCTTATTATTTTTTATGATAAACCTCCATATCCAACAGTACAGTTAGTGGAGATTTTATCAGATAAAAATCGATGCCGATACTTTTCGTGTCTTAAGGCAATGTACTAGTTTGAAGATGCCCACCTTAGGCAGCCCCAATATCTAACAATATTTGCAAATCTGGATAATGGAGGATGGCATAAAATTAGTAAATTCCCGGAAAATGAAATCGCTGTAATTTAGGTTCTATGACAAAACAGTCCAATAACCCGTTCGTTCTTGCTCTTAGCGCCCGCAATCTTACCGTAGAAATTCATCATCATGCTGCATATCAAATCGCCCTGTCAAATGATACCCCATTTAATTCAACGATTAGCGGCGTACAATATGAAAAAATTCACGGTTTTCTGATAAAGCCTCACGTACCACATTTTTGCGTTGCAGAAAAAGGAACACTGAATGTTTTGAATATAGAACCCTACTCGAATATCGGTCTGGAACTGGCAAGCAGATTAAAAGAGAATCAAGATTACATCATTTTTGAATCGCTTCCCGAAACAAATTCTTTTTTTCAGACACCAAATGACAGCTTAGATGTTAATACGATAGTTGATGCCATGCTTTCTAAATTACCTTCCATCGATTATGATGAAAGGGTTGTACAAATCGTTGAATATATAAAAGCTAATTATTTTGAGCAAAACATAACGCCTCAAACATTTGCCGATATCGTTTTTCTTTCCCCATCTCGATTAGCCTCACTTTTCAAGAAACAAACCGGAAGCAGTTTATCCAAATACTTATTATGGACACGGTTGCGCCAGGCAATCTACCTTACCCTTTCCGACAAAGACAGAAGCCTTACCGACATTGCCTACGACACCGGCTTTTACGACCTTCCACAATTCAATAAGTATATGTACCAGATGTTTGGAATGCCTCCAAAAGCCTTGAAGCACAATAGTGATCTGATTGACATCTATTAGATTTGCCTTATTAATAACATTTTTTTACGACAATATATTTCCATAAGTGCCTGCATCCGGCGAGTACCTCAATCTTCTAAAAATCTTCGCATATTCAAAAATTAACACTGTTATAGAACTGGAGATGTTCGACATTTTTATTACTAATTTGTTGTAAGCTAATAACGGCACCTTCGCTTTAAGCAGAACAGTGATTTGATACAAGTTTGATCCTGTGCTTGCGTGCAACTTTGTGATATCATTTTAACATATAAAATAATATCATGAAAGCTATTGTTTATCAAAAGTTCGGGACCGCAGACGTTTTGCACATCATAGAACAGCCGAAACCTTCTATTAAAGCAGATCACATACTTGTCAAAGTCAAAGTGTTCTCAATCAATCCAATGGATTGGAAAATCAGAAAAGGAGAAATGACGCTGATGTCTGGCTCTAAATTTCCTAAGCGAACAGGTGCTGACTTCGCCGGAATCGTTGAAGAAATCGGCACCTCTGTAAGCGGCTTTGAAATAGGTGACGAGGTCTTTGGCGTCGTGAAAAATATGATGAAAGAAGGTGTTTCAGCCGAATATATCGCAGTGCCGTCTTCCTTGATTTGGAGAAAACCTTCTGATATCAGCTTTGACAAGGCCGCTTCAATTCCGGTAGTTGGTACCGCAGCGGTGAGCGCATTAGAAAAGATGGGTAACATCAACGCGCAAACCAGCATCCTGGTGAATGGAGCTACCGGTGGTTTTGGCATGTTTTTACTTCAATTATTAAAGCAAAAGGGCGCCAATGTCACAGCCGTTACAAGCAGCAGGGGAGTTGAATCTGCCAAAAAATGGGGAGCTGCTACCGTGTTAGACTATGCAAAGCAAGATGTGCTTTCCAACTCGGCTACCTTTGACGTTGTCATTGATTTATCCGGCAAAATGGGGTATAAAAATGCCAGACAAATCATGAAACCCAAGGCAATCTTTTTGAACCCGACGCCAAAGCCAATCGAAATTCCTGTATCGTTTTTCAAGAATTTGTTTACGGCCAAAAAGCACATTGTCATACTTTCCAGCCCATCTGCTCAATACACAGAGATCTTACTAGATGCCGTGAAGGATGGGCTAGATATCGAAGTCAATAAAGTTTTTTCATTCGCTCAATACAAAGAAGCCTATCAATATGCTGAGCAAGGTGGCTACATCGGAAAAGTTGTTGTAGAAATAGAGTAAGAGCCTGCAAACTAATGCATGGGCTTGCCTGGCTTGGTTGCAGACTCCTCAAATTACAATCAATTTTTAACGTAATGTTAACAAAAATAGATAATACCATAAAATACGGAAAACAGCATGGCGGCTTTGGAATACAGATTTTATATCCTGGGCTCATTTGTCCAGTGTTAGCCCATACTGGTTATTATACGATTGTAAGGAATGATCATGCCCGCATGACACCAGGTCTGGACTCGGAAGGACATAGCGGCATTATTTCAAATCGAAAATTAATGATGATGAATTCAGGAGCAGGCTTTTATCATCAGGAAAAGGTGTCGGAGGAAGGTGGGATTTCAGAGGGGCTATAAATTTTGATCAGGCCGTAATCTACATAGATGAGCTGCTAACAATCAAAAATTAGAAGAGTGATTTGATACAAGTTTTATTTTTTTGATCACAACATCTTTGCATAATAATCTATCAAACACATTTAAAAAAAAATAACATGAAAACTAAAGTAGTGGTGCTCGGAGCAACTGGGACAGTCGGGAGTAAGATTTCAGACATCCTTTTAAACCAAGGGCATCAGGTAACATTGATCGCAAGGCACACTGAAAAACTGGAAAAATACCGCAGTATGGGAGCCCAAATCATTGCCGGGGATATCACCGATGTTCAGACGTTGACCAATGCTTTTGAAAATGCGGATAGTGCATTCGTGATATTACCTGACAATGTAAAGGCTGAAAATACAAGAGCTTACCAGAGGCAGGTCACAGGCATCTTAATTGAGGCCATTGAAAAGTCAGGCATTAAATATATAGTCAATATGAGCAGTGTCGGCTCACATATGCACGAAGGGAATGGTATGATGGCAGGGACTGGCGAACAGGAAGTTAGACTAAATCAGCTGAACGATGTAAACGTGTTGCACATCCGTTCTGCCTATTTCATGGAAAACTTTTTGAGGACTATCGGTTTGATTAAAAAAATGGGGTTTAATGGCTCAGTAGCAGATGGAAATCATTCCATACCGATGGTAGCAACCAAAGATGTCGCAATAATTGCAGCTGGGCATTTGGCTAGCCTTGACTTTGAAGGTAAAAGTGTTCGTGCCGTGATGGGTCCGAAAGACTATACTTATAATGAGTTCACAACTATTATCGGTAAAGCAATTGGCAATCCTGAGCTAACGTATGTGCAACTACCGGTAGAGCAGGTGAAGCAAGCTTTTTTAGGCAACGGTTTCTCCGAAGATTTTACCAGTAATCTGATTGAAATGGGAACCGCCATTAAAACTGGGTTTATGAATTATCAAAAACGAGATGATTCGACTACAACGCCGACAACTGCTGAGGATTTTGTCAATGAGGTTTATCTGCCTGTATACAATAAATAATCGTGTCAATTAAAATTAGAAATCATGAATTTATTTGAAGAAACACAGTTAGGGAATCTAACTTTAAAGAACAAGATGGCCATGTCTGCCATGACAAGAAGTCGCGCGGATCATAACGGAATAGTGGGCGATTTGACAGCGCAGTACTACACGCAGAGAGTAAGTGCCGGGCTGATATTCACAGAAGCCATCCGCATAAGTGAGCAAGCAACCGGTAGCCCGGTTACACCTGGCATTTACGCCACCAATCAGATCGAAGCCTGGAAAAAAGTAACAAAATCAGTCCACGATCACGGCGGCGTTATCATGGCCCAGCTGTGGCATACAGGCCGTGTGGGGCATTCGATTGACAGGGACGGTAAATTACCACTTGCACCTTCCGCACTACCTATACGAGGAATGCAGCATTTCACTTCGCAGGGTTTAAAAGATTACGAAACACCCCAGGAAATCACTATTGATGAAATCAGACAAACAATAAAGGATTACGGACAGGCAGCTAGGAATGCAATAGCAGCCGGTTTTGATGGTGTCGAACTTCATGCTGCAAATGGTTATTTACCCAGTCAGTTTCTTGCAGAAAGTGCAAACCAGCGAACAGACGAATATGGTGGTACCATTCCCAAAAAAGCCCGTTTCGTGCTGGAAGTAATGCAGGAATTAATCACCGCAGTTGGAAGCGATAAGGTAGGAATAAAAATATCACCTTTTCATCCGTACGGAGATATGATATTGGATAATCCCGCTGGTACATACACCTACCTGATTGAGCAGCTCAACGAGTTGAATTTTGCCTATGTTGAATTAATGAAGCGCAGCCCGCACTTTCCATCGCCTGCTCACTATCCGGCCGATGATGAAATTGAATTGTTTGGCAGCATGATACGGCAAACGGTAATTGCAAATGCTGGCTATGAAAAAACTTCCGCAGAGGCAGAACTAGAAAAAGGTATAGCGCGGCTAATTTCGTTTGGAACTCTGTTTTTAGCTAATCCAGATTTGCCCCAACGATTCAAAAAAGATGCACCACTTAAACAGCCGGACAGGGAAACGATGTTTGGCGGTGGAGAGCAGGGTTATATTGATTATCCGTTTTTGAAAGAATAAACGGTATTTTGATAGGCAATCGTTTAAATGTTAAGAAACTTCAAACGAACACGATATTCGGATTATGCGTTTTATTGAAGGCCTTCCGCATGGCCATTACATCTTTTAATGCGCATAGCCCTATTGCAGATAGCACTATGATCAATAACAACAGAAAGGCACCCTAGGGGCTCCCTGGTAAAATTTGCCAGGAAGGTAACTACGATACTGTCAGAAAGAAGATCATTTCAGGGTTAAATGCTTTGGCTTTACCTAATGTCTTATAAGCCATAAACATATGATCATTTTCTGTGTGATGACGTCTATACGTTAAGTTGTTAAATTCCAGCTGCCAAAGATAGACCATCGAAGTCTTTAAAATGTGTAAAATCGTAAAAGCATATATCTGGATATTTGTGAAAATCAGAATATAACCTCAACTTCAAAGCCATTTTGAATTGGGGTTATATTTTGAACTAGCAATGATTGACATTTTAATATATCCAACGGCGTCTAATGCAAAAGAGATCAACTGTTGATATCCAACATAATTAGTATCACTAAGCTGAGTTTCTTACAGTCTAACAAAATTTTAACAATGCAAGGGGAATATTTAGAGTTAAATCCGAATCACTGCAAATGGCGAAAGTTATTGAAGGAAGCTAAACGATAAACCCTGTCTTAATCGGTATCCAGAGACCGTTCCTGTCGAAAGAACCATTAGTTGCTTAAATAATTTTCAATATTTTCTGTTTAAATAGCTTGTGGGAATATCCTATTTCAGCCAAGCTGAACGTGAGATTTTCACTTTCCGCATAGAATACAGAATCTTTTTGAAGATTAGGTAAGGTTTTGTCGTCTTTAATAATTCGACGTGACCCAGCTATTTTAGGTTAAATGGACCATTCCTGACGTAGTTTTTGTGCAAATCTCACGCGGTTTTCAATGCTTCCTTTTTTATCTGCTTTTCTCCCCATTGCCTGAGATGTTCAATGAAGGGAATTAGCTCCTTACCAATCTCGGTCAGTGTATATTCCACTTTCGGCGGTACTTCCAGATATACTTTTCGGCTGATCAGGTTGTCCGCTTCCAATTCCCTAAGTGTTTGTGTTAGCATTTTTGTTGTGGCATCTGGCATTGTCCTGCCCAGTTCTCCATAACGCAGGATCTTATGTTCGTGTAAGTACCACAAAATCCTTCCTTTGTATTTTCCACCTATGCGCCTGAAAGCATAATCAACCGAGCAAGTTGGCATTTCTGGACACTCCTGTCTAATTTTTTTCATATTAACTAATTGATAATCAATCATAGATACTTTTTCGTATGTAATATACAAAAAAGTACATACTAGTTGCAAGTATATGAATAACCTAGTTTTGTAACTTAATCAAATAAATAATTAGAGATGAGCTTAAAACTGAGAAATAAAGTTGCAGTAGTAACTGGTGCGTCGAAAGGGATTGGCGCAGGTATTGCAAAATCTTTTGCCGCGGCAGGAGCAAGAGTTGTAGTAAACTATGCGTCAAGCAAGAAAAGTGCCGACAAGGTGGTTAGTGAAATTACAGAAAATGGGGGTATTGCCGTTGCAGTTCAGGCAGATATTTCAAAATTTGCTGATATCAAAAGACTCTTTGATGAAACCATGAACACCTTTGGTCAGCTCGATATTTTGGTGAACAACGCCGGTGTATTTAAAATTGAACTGCTGGATGGCATTTCGGAGGAAAGTTTCCATTTACAGGTGAACACACATTTGATGGGGCCAATTCTGAGCATTCAACAAGCTGTTAAATTTTTTGGAGAAAATGGCGGAAGCATCATTAACATCAGTTCGACCGTTAGTCAAAATCCTATTCCCGGTGTTATGGTATATTCCGCTGCCAAAGCTGGTATCGACAATGTGACTAAAACATTGGCCAAAGAACTTGGGCCTAAAAAGATACGTGTTAATACAATAGCCCCGGGCGTCACAGATACTGAAGGAAACCATGAAATGGGAATAATCGGAGGGGATATCGAAAAACAAATGTTACCTCTTACGCCATTGGGTCGCATTGGTCAGCCGGAAGATATTTCGAAAGTTGCTGTCTTTCTAGCCTCCGACGACGCTGGTTGGGTAACTGGTGAGAGAATAACGGTTTCTGGTGGTCTTTTGTAACCCATGAAAAGTTAGAAGTGGCATTTGTTAAGGGTGGAGTTTATTTAGCCACTACATTTTAACCGTAGCCGCGGACGCCTCCTGACAAGTTTGTGATGAAGGTAAAATGAGGAAGGAAATAATGGGCAATAAAGAAAGGTTTAGAGATACGATTCTCCATTTAATCCCATTCTTTCCTGCTCGAAGTGCCGCCTGACCTGCATCACAATCAGACCTAAGACGCGAAAAAGGGCTGACACTGTCTAGTGAGAAGTAAAGTTAGCAAACCATTTTGGCTACAATAATCTCCACTTCCGCTACAAGCGCTAGTCGTGCGCCGCATAAATTTGTCTCTGGAAAATAACAAATATGACAAATGACAAAGACGATTTTTATTACTGGTGCTTCAACAGGTATCGGAAGGGCTACGGCCAAATTGTTTTCGGCCAAAGGCTGGAAGGTGATCGCAACCATGCGCAAGCCTGAAAATGAATCAGAACTCAATGCGCTTGATAATGTAACCGTCCTGCCTCTCGATGTAACCAACCCGGCTCAAATCCGTGAGATCACGCAGCAAGTGTTGGCTTTGGGCGATATTGATGTGGTATTTAACAATGCGGGTTATGGATTGTTCGGCGCACTGGAAGCGATCACCGACGAGCAGCTGGTACATCAAATGGAAACAAATTTTTTCGGTGTCGTCAGGGTGACAAAGGCCTTTATTCCATATTTCCGTGAGCGAAAAGCGGGACTTTTTATCACTACCGGCTCATCGGCAGGGCTGATGGCTTTTCCGGTAAGCTCGATGTACGATGCAAGCAAATTTGCGCTGGAAGGCTGGGCGGAAAGCTTGTCTTACGAGCTGGATGAGTTTGGAATTAGGATTAAAACCATTGAACCCGGATTGGTGGCCACGGAAATTGGTGCGAAGTCGGTGTTTGCCACGCACCCGGCTTATGAAGCATTGACGAACAAATTCAAGGCGATGATGGAACCTGGCAAAGCTGCGACGACTTCCGAACAAATCGCCGAAGTTGTGTATGGCGCGGCTAACGATGGTACCAACACATTGAGATACATCTGTGGCGAGGATGCGAAAGAACTCTATGCCAAGCGCCTGGCTGCGGGCGACGAAGCTTTTAGGGGTGGAATCAAACAATTAATAGCCGCTGTTTAAAACTAACGGTCTGTCGGCGCAGGATGGAACGATTTGTGCCGGCAGACAATTATGTGATTATGAAAAGGGAACATCTCAAACCGCGCGTTTACCGATCCATTGCTGAAATGCAGCTTTCATTCGGCCTGCCGCAACCTTTGCACCCGCTGATCAGCTTGCTTGATTTCAATAAGGTGCAGATCACGGCTGAAATGCTGGCTGATACTTTTTCCATGGATTTTTATAACATCACTTACAACGAATCGGCAGGCTGCCGGATGCGATATGGGCAAACAACCTACGATTTTCAGAAAGCCGGAATGTTTTTCACCTCGCCGGGTCAGCCGCTGACGGGAATTGAAATGGCCGAATCGACCCTGGGATTTACGTTGCTTGTGCACCCTGATTTTCTGCGAAACTATCCACTGGACGCCAAAATCAAACATTATGGCTTTTTCTCCTACTCTGTGACCGAATCGTTGCATTTGTCGGATAAAGAACAGTTGATCATCGAGGGCATTGCCGGGAACATCGGCGACGAGCTCGAAACGGCAATCGACGACCTGAGCCAGGATGTGCTGATTTCGCAGTTGGAGTTGATGCTGAATTACAGTCAGCGGTTTTACAAACGCCAGTTTATTACCCGCAACCCGACCCACAACGCATTGCTGGAAAAGCTTAACCAATTACTGAACAATTATTTCGACGACGAAACCGCCCTGCAGAAAGGGCTGCCGAGCGTTCAATACTTTTCGGACGAACTACATGTATCGCCCCGCTATCTTGGCGATATGCTCCGGGCACTGACCGGCCAGAATACGCAGCAGCACATTCACAATAAGCTTATCGAAAAAGCAAAGGAAGTGTTGACATTTAGTGATCTGACAATAGGGGAAATCGCCTACCAGCTCGGTTTTGAGCATCCGCAGTCTTTTAGTAAGTTATTTAAATCAAAGACAAACTTTTCCCCCCTGGAATTTAGAGAGAGCTTTAATTAAGAAGGCAGGCTATAAATTTTGAAGGTGAAACGTATAGGGACCTATCGCAAGAAGTGAGATAAAATTTATGCAGTACCTCCGTTGTTGTTTTGGGGCCGTCCAGTTTTAAAAATAATTGACACGTCCCGGATTAGTTTGGATTTATTTTTAGCGATGACCACTTTGTTATTCACTTTTTCAGACAGGTTATGTTTGAAAAATCCGCTGAAATGTGGCCTCAGACACTTCCAAGGGTTCAGAGATCATGTTTACAATCGGCGCTGAGAGTCACGCTGCGGTGGACAGTTTCAAGGAGATAGTCATAAAAGCTTGACTCATCAGCAAAGCTTGACTCATCAGCGCCAGTCTTTCCCAATGTATATGAATGGGAGCGAAAAATCAGCCAATAATTTATAGCCTTAGGCATCCTTTTTTTTGTTTGAAAGCTTTCAAGCCGAATTCGTTAGTTTAATTGATATAAAAATGAGAAAGGTAATTCTTCAAGAATGGATCAGCCTGGATGGATATGCGGCAGACCAAAACGGTACGACAGACTTCTTTTCCAGCCCAAAATACAACGAAGGATCTGATGGCGATCTACTCTCGTTCATGGACAGGATAGATACGATACTTCTAGGAGCGAACACTTACAAGATGTTTGCTGAATACTGGCCCGATGTCGATCCCAACGTGGAATTGATCTCAACTAGGCTTAACGAAACACAAAAGCTGGTGTTTTCTAAAACGCTTGCAGACGCGCCTTGGGGAAAATGGGACGAGTGTCTGCTAATCAAGAATGATCTGGAAAATACGGTTCTCACCCTTAAAGAGAAGGAGGGAAAAGACATGGTAGTTTGGGGAAGTTTATCTATTGCCCAGTCATTAATTAACGCTGGATTAATCGACGAGTATCAGTTAAGGATCGTACCAATACTGTTAAGATCAGGAAGACCAATGTTTTCAACATCGGAAGGCAAGGAACTCGGCTTGCAGCTGACGGCAAGCAAAAGTTATTCTTCGGGCATTACCTTATTAACATACAAACCGGTACAATGATTTAGCAATAACCCAATCGTCTAATTAAGTTCAATTTCGACAATCATGGAAAACAAACAAAAATCTGTTTTAAGGGGGCTCGCTACAATAAGCATATTTGCAGACAATTTGCAAGAGGCGAAAAAATGGTATTCTGATTTTTTGGAAATAGAACCATATTACTTGTTTCCAGACGCTGAGAATCCTGCTTATATCGAATTTCGTTTGGGAGATTTCGAGCATGAGTTAGGTATTATCGACAAGAAATTCCAGCCAGCCTCTCCTAATTCACAGCCAGGCGGCGTTGTTGCATTTTGGCATGTGGATGATGTGGAGTCTGTTTTTGCTAAGCTGCTTGCGCATGGTGCGATGGAATATGAAAAAATCACAGAAAGAGAAGATGGGTTCATCACAGCCTCCGTGGTTGACCCATTTGGGAACATTCTTGGGATTATGTATAACCCCCACTATTTAGAGATCTTAAACTCACTGAATAAATGAGAACGGTAGCAGATAAAATGGGGATAAAGGCGCATTCAAAAACACATTTTGTGAATGCCCCAAATGAGGTGATACAGGCGCTTAACTTGCCGGAGGTTGAATTGACTGAGCAACTATTCGGCGACTTCGATTACATCCATTTGTTTGTAAAACACCAGAGTGAGCAGGAAAACATCTTTCCCAAACTGAAAGCGAAACTTAAATCGGAGGGAATGCTTTGGGTGTCGTGGCCCAAAGGTGGGCAACTGGATACAGACCTGTCGCTGCCCAAAGTAATCAGAATTGGCTATGAATTCGGGCTTGTGGAAAGTACTTGTTTGAGCATTAATTCGGTATGGTCCGCCTTAAAGTTTACCCATCCCAAAAAAGGAAAGACCTACAAGAATAGTCATGCGCAATTGAAGTCACGGACTACGGAACGGTAACTCATTGCCATAAAAATGAATAAATTCTTAAGATCATTAATATCTTGGCAACGTTGTAATAGTCTTTACCGGCCAGAGGTGGTATTTAGATTTCGTGAGAGTCGTTAGTTGGCAGAAAACGTAAAAGTAGAATTTTGCAATAGAAGCATGGCGCTCGATACAATGCAGATTGCCTTTCTATAATGGTAAAATCCTAAAAAGTTGGCGGAGCTGTATTCAAGTCTGAATCCAGGAAGCTGCTAACCATGGGAATTAGTATGTCTGGTCGGGAGATCATACCTATATGGGTGGTGCCAGGCAAGATGGCTAGTTGCGATTCTGGTGTTCCGGAAATATCCCCCATTTTTCCGCCGCCTTTCGACCGGAACAATTCTAGTGCATGTTCGTAACGTACACCATCGGCATCGCCTATTGCCATGAAGATTGGAACTTTTATATTTTTAACTTCCTTCGACCAATCATATGTTTTCCGGTCAATACTGATTACTTTGTCAATGAAGGCTGAAAACTTGGCCGGATCATTTCCCAGGCTACCATATTGTTTTTGAATGGGGCTACCAACGAACATCTCCGCATTCATGGTTTCGAAGCTTTTTTCAACCTCGGGCCACCATCCATCACTTTTATAGACACCTGATAAAATAACCAGTCGCCGCACTTGCTCAGGATGCCGGATGCTCATCTGGAAACCGACGCCAGCACCCATGCTGTAGCCCAAAACGTCAATGCTATCCAGCTTTAAATGTGTTATTAAGCCGGACAAGTCATCGGCCATATTTTCGTATGTAAACTCGCGGGGAATATCTTTAGTCCGTCCGTGCGCCTGCATCTCTGCCACAATTACTTTCCGGTCCTTTGCCAGCATTGGGATAATTCGTGCCCAATTCATGGGAATGGTCATAAACGAATCGTGTACCATGATCAGCGGCATGCCTTCTCCGTAGACTTCGTAGTACATTTTGAGCCCGTTCACGTCGGCATAACCACTTTCGTGAGGCTTTGGAAGTTGGCTGTCGGTTGAATCCACTTTTTTCTTTTTTGTATGGTTAACTTCTTAAGTGTTCCGTTCACAAGAATTGATCGCAACTCAAAATTTGGGATTGATTAGCTACAAAAACAAAGCACGCCGGAAGCAATTGCAGCTGAGGTCAGTTCATTATTATCAAAAGCCTCATTTACCGAATTAATCAATTCTTTGTTTTGCATAATGGTATTTTAAATATAACAACTTCACCTTGCAACTACATACATAAAATATTTAAAGTCAAAATGCCAGCTCCTTTTAAAGACAGCTCCAAACAACGACCTCTCAGAAAACCTACAATATCATAACACACTTGTTCAGTCATGAGTATTGTGAAATGAAGGTTTATCTATACATTTATTAAATGACATACTTGTTTATAAAATATTTCAAAACAAAAATGGATCAGCTATGTTAAGAACCAGCCCTTTTCTTTTGTTTGACGGTAATTGTGCCGAAGCAATGCGTTTTTACCATAAGTGTTTAGGAGGAGAACTGACACTTACAAAGACAAGCGATACGCCTATGAAGGATCAATTTCCAATAGAGAAACATGAAAGAATTATTTATGCTCAATTGAAGGGCGATACCATTAATATTTCTGCTACTGATTGGATGGCTTCACCAGTTTTTGTGCCGGAACAAGGGAATACAACAGCTATATACCTTACCGGCAGTTCCTATAATGAACTAAAACCAGTATTCGATAGTCTTTCGGATGGAGCAGATAAAGATGAGCGCACCTTTATGGAATTAAGAGAAGTACCCTTCGGTGTCTTTGGCCAATTCACTGACAAGTACGGTGTATCTTGGGTTTTTAGAGGAGAAACCGCCTGATTCGTCATACTCAACTGGAATTGATGCCATAAACCAGGTTCAGTTTGAGCAGCGATTCTTCAAAATAGATGACATCTTTAGCCTGCTGACAGGCCCCAAACTTCACAGCTACTTCCTATGGCAAATTTCAAAATCCGCCCACCTGACAGGCTATCTTAAACAGTTTTACCATTGGGGGTTCCTTCTTTTTCAAGAAAACTTCCCCGCAGTTTCTTTGCTACTTCTTTTTATTATGCGCAATTTTAACCTAGCCTATGGTTTTGGAGATCCGGGAAAAGTGGACAATAACCAAACGTCATGCAAAAAATCAACCAATAAATCATTATAAATCAATCTGCTACAAAAAGCAAAAAAACAATCTGCGAAATTACCTGTTGAATCAGGTAAAACGGAGTGAATGCATATGGAACCAAACAAAGACACAAAATCAATTGAGAATATTGAGCTGGTTTTTCTAAAACCGGAAGATTACGAGGAGATTAAGGAAATGATGATTGAGACTTATTCCAGTATGCCGGATGCTTATTGGAAAGAACATCATATCAGAACTCTTACCACTATTTTTCATGAAGGACAGGTGGGTATCCGGGTTGATAATGAACTGGCTGGATGTGCGTTATCAATTATTGTCGATTACGAGAAAGTTGATACAAAACATACCTACCGTCAAATAACCGGAAATTACAGTTTTAATACTCATACTAAAAAGGGTGATGTTCTATACGGAATTGATGTTTTTATAAGCCCTAAATTTCGCGGTCTGCGACTGGGTCGTCGTTTGTACGACTACAGAAAAGAGCTTTGTGAGAAACTAAATCTGAAGGGAATTATTTTTGGGGGCCGTATTCCTAATTATCATCAATATGCTGATACGATCTCGCCGAAAGAGTATATTGAAAAAGTACGGAATAAGGACATACACGATCCTGTTCTGAATTTTCAATTGTCTAACGACTTTCACCCGGCCAGAATATTACAAGGCTACCTTGAAGGCGATAAAGACTCGAATGAATATGCCGTATTACTTGAATGGGATAATGTGTATTATGAGAAAAGCTCTGATCAGGCAGCCTTCACAAAGTCAATTATCAGGTTAGGATTGATACAATGGCAGATGCGGTTGTATAATGATTTCGATGAATTGATGCAGCAGGTTGAATATTTTGTGGATGCAGTGTCGGGTTACAGATGTGACTTTGCCCTGTTTCCTGAATTTTTCAATGCGCCTTTGATGTCGGACTATAACCATCTTGCAGAAGCGGATGCAATAAGAAAGTTGGCAGAATATACAGAAAGAATTGTTGCCCGCTTTTCCGAGCTTGCCATCTCCTATAATATTAATATCATTACCGGGAGTATGCCTGAGGTGGTTGATAACAGTCTCTACAACGTAGGTTATTTATGCAAAAGAGATGGAGGAATTGAACGGTTCGAAAAGTTGCACGTAACGCCGGATGAGGCAAAGGTATGGGGTATGCAAGGCGGTAGTGCCTTGAAAACATTCAATACTGATTGCGGAAAAATTGGTATCCTTATTTGTTATGACGTGGAATTTCCGGAATTGAGCCGCATTTTAGCTGACGAAGGAATGAATATATTATTTGTGCCGTTTTTGACGGATACCCAAAATGGTTATTCAAGGGTAAGAAACTGTGCACAGGCAAGGGCCATAGAAAACGAATGTTATGTTGCCATCGCAGGCAGTGTCGGTAATTTGCCGAAAGTCCATAACATGGATATTCAATATGCACAATCCATGGTTTTTACTCCATGTGATTTTTCGTTTCCTACTAACGGTATAAAAGCCGAAGCAACACCAAACACGGAGATGATCTTAATTGCCGACGTTGATATTGATATGTTACGGGAGTTAAATCAGTTTGGGAGTGTTCGAAATTTAAAAGACAGAAGGACGGATATTTATTCGATAACACGTAGAAGTGAGAACAGCGGCAAATAATGTCGGCTTATGAACACGCCAAACAATTAATAAGGGGAGTTATAATTTTAACTCCCTTTATTATCTTGGATAAAAAGGATAAGATAGAAGTCCAGAGTAGTCAAAAAACAATTTTATTACCACTATCAAATTTTGTTGAGGTGTTCAAAAGTTAAAGGTTTTGAAAAAAAACCGCTTACCAGGGCGTGGTCCTGGGCTCTTTTAATATCAGACGGATCAATCGAAGATGATGTTATAAAAATCGTAAACTGTTTGGTACGGGATAAATTGGTTTGACCAAGTGCTTCTAAAAACTCCCACCCGCTTATTCGGGGCATGTTAATATCTAAAAAAACCAATGTATTTAACTGATCCAGAGAATCATTATTTATTTCCTGAATGTAACTTAGTGCAGCCTCCGGATCGGTGTAAATATGTAGATCTGCATCTTTACAATATTTCAAAACCACGAATTTCGAAACAATATTATTTATTCTATCATCATCAATAATGATGAATCTCTGGTATGCACATACTGCGGTTTGGGACATTATAGAAGAGGGTTATGATATTATCGAATTGGTGTTTCTTAGAAATCTCATGTAAATTTCTGGTTGAAATAAAGTTTAAAAGTCGTGCCTACGTTTACGCCGCTTTCTACCTCGATTTTTCCATGCATTGCCTCAATCTGCGTTTTGGTAATGTACAAGCCAAGTCCTCGTGAATCATTATTTTTATGGAACGTCTTGTACATGCCAAAAAGTTGATCTTTGTATTTTTCAATATCAATTCCTAATCCATTATCCTGGAAAGTCAGGACTTTGTAATGCTCGTGCTCATGAAAAGTTATAACAATTCTCGGGGCTCTGTCAGGTGATTTGTATTTAACCGCATTTGTAATCAGATTTAGAATAATACTTTCAAAATACGCGGGGTTTGTATTTAGAACCTCTGTTTCATCAAAATTGTAATCCAACGTAACATCTGCATTACTGATTATCACCTGTACACTTTGAATCACCCTATTAATTTCTTCGAAAACATTCACTTCTATCATCGGCAGGCTCGTATGCGCTTGTATAGAAATGATTTCGTTTAAGTTATTTAAGGTTTCATTCAGGCTGGTAGTGCTTTCCTGAATCAAATCCAATGCCATTTGATAATCTCCCAACTCCTGACTAATATTTAATATCCCAAGGATATTAGCCACATGAGAGCGAATATTATGCGAAGTAATGTATGTAAAATTTAATAGACGCTTGTTCTGTTCAGCTGCAATGTCTACCAGGCTGCGTAGCTCTTCCTGTTTAAGAATCAAAGGTGTAATGTCGTGACCTATACAGAGAAATTCAAACGGATTGCCATTGTCGTCTTTTAGAATTTTAAACTCCCACTGCGTAAAGAGTGCCCCATTGGGAATTGGTTTTCTAAGCATTACCCAGCGAGGCGTATCCGGGTCTGAAAAACACAATTGCACCGTCTCAACACAAATATCATGGTCCTCCTGCATAACGAGACTAAGTGAATTTTTTCCGAGCCATTCTTCGGATTTCACGTTTAACTTTTTGCAAAAGAATGGGTTTAAGTATGTGTAGTTGCCGTCGAGGTCTGTTTTTATAATGTAAAACGAATTATTTTCAATTATTGATCTAAAATAAGCGTCGTCCGTTTGTGCCTGTTTGCCTAGGCTCGTGTTTTGATCAGTTAAAATTTCTTTCTTAATCATCTTTTTCAAAAAAATAAATAATGAAGGGACGTGTTAACGTTTTGAGTGAAAAAATATCATGTACCTGCTCCAAAACTGCGTGGAAGGCTACTATGATTCTTTTTAGCACCAAAAATCAGGCCAGCGAAACCGTGATCTTTCCAATGTGATACTGCCTGCTTGGAATCTCGAAATTTTCTTTGTCAAAAGGATTTTTTTTACACAAATTTTGTATGAAATATAATACGGGAGCCGTTTGTAAAACAAAAAAAGGTAATCCTTTTGAGAATTACCTTTAATAACGAGTCAATGCTTTCAAGAATGCTGAATTTCTGTAAATCTTGTTTTGGAGAGCCTATCTGCCTCCTGGGTCTCCTGGCTATTTTACTTTACAAATGACCTGATATAGTCCAAACTGGTTGTCCACTTTAAATTTTCATAACGCTCATTTTCCAATTGTTTGTGATGCGTCGTAAACATCGAATACATGTACTGAGCTTGTTGCCATTTTGCATAAAGTTCATTTTCGCCAGCGGGATTATCAGATCTTTGCTTCTTGATAAACCCGGCAAATTCTTCGAGGCCGGATAGTTGCTGGATTCTAAATTCCTGACCTGAAACTTCTTTCACATCGGCCCATAAACTATTTGGACTGACCTGGAAACTTGCAATTTGTAAATCCCGGGGTGCGCTTTCGTCCAAAGCTACCTCAGCAGTAAAAGCTGCTGTATCATCCATAGTAGTAAAATCCAGTTTCCAGTCTGCTTTTTCGCCCCAATAACCGATGCTCTTGTCTTTTAGATTTAAAACAGGAGTATTGTATTTTAAAATGTCAGCAAAAGCGCCGTTGAAAACCGAAGAAGCCTTGATAGAAGTGCTGTCCAGATAGTGCTTAAATTGTCTTCTCAAATCAAAATTTCTGTTTTCTCCGGGTACCAGATCATTATAATCTGTGCAGAAATCGGATGGGATAAATCTTGGAACGCTTGCCTGCAACGCACCATCCAGAATTATTTTTTGTAAATCCACAATTACATCACCAAGTCCGGCTAAGGCGGAAACTACGCAATGTATACCCGCACATGCCTTTGCAATTTCGTCAATGCTGTTCAGATCTGTCTCGATCACCGTGACGCCCATTTTTTTAAGACTGTCTATTTTTTCAGGATCGGTGGAAATCCGGACGATAGCGTTAACGGCTGCATCTCTTTTAATCAATTCCCGACAAATACGGTTTCCTAAATTACCGGTCGCGCCGGCTACTAAAATTGCTTTTTTCATTATTATACTTTTATAATATGTTAAATTCAGGATGCCAGAAAGTTTAAAACTGCTTCGGTTACCGCTTCCGGTTTTTCTTCAAACAGGTAATGCCCGCTGTTTAAAATCCCGGTCACGATCACATCTTTTGCTACATAAGGTAATCCCATTTTCATATAATTGTAGCTGACGTAACTACCAATGCCAAGTACGGGCATCGTCAGTGGCTGATAGTTTTTTGCGTCCTCGATATCCTGCGTAAAAGATTGATACCAGGCATTTGCGGCGCGGATGCTCTCGGTATCATTATAGGCGGCAGCATACAATGCTCTTTCAAACGCGCTCATCTTATTTTCATCAATCATAACGTACGCAAAGAGCCAGTCCAGAAGATATTGAAAGCGACCTTCCAATATCCTTTCCGGTAATTCTTTCACCTGATTAAATCCCATCCACCAGGCGTAGGGCATATTTGCGTCCATTTTTTCGCCAAAAGTTCCTTTCGCCGGAATCAACGGCATTTGCATCATACCTTCACTTGGGTGCGAGCCGTCCAGCACAATCAGTTTTTCTGTAAATTCCGGAAAATTAAAAGCGAAACTCATGGCGATCATGCCACCAATGTCGTGGCCCATGATATGCACTTTCTTCAGTCCGAGTTGCTGAACGAGTTCGAGAATATCGGTTGCCATTGTCTTCTTGTCATAACCTGTCGCCGGTTTTTCCGAACTGCCCATACCTCTGATATCTACAATAATTACCCGATATGTTTTCGCAAGTTTTGTGGCAACCGGAAGGTAAGAATACCAGGTTTGCGGCCAGCCTGGCAGGCAAATCAGCGGTGCTCCGCTGCCACCCTCGACGTAATGCAGCTTTACCCCGTTTACAGTCGCATAATGGTTGGTAAAACCTGGGAAATTTTTGATTAATTCATCATCAGAATATGGATTCTGATCATTTGCTGATTCGTTTGTTGTCTGAGTCATCGCTTTATATTTTGAGACTCAAAGGTAGATTGATGATGCCGCGGGGAAACTACCAAGTGGTAGATTAGGTAAATCAACGGATATTTTTTCTGATCCTGCTTAATGCGTTTGGTGTGATGCCAAGTACCGCGGCCAGTTGCTTTATGGGTACTTTCTGTAAAAATTCCGGATTATTCATAAATTCCAGATATCGCTCCTCGGCAGATAAAGTTTGGAAATTCAGAATCTGGTCTATCATTCGTACCGACATCGCCTCCCAGATTTTTCTTCCAAATTCCTCCCAAACGGCCACGTGACCATACAGAAAATCCATATCCTTTTTTTCGATCACGATCAGTTTCGTATCTTCTATGGCTTCAATATTGAAGCGGGTAGGTTTTTGTGGATTCAAACTTGAAATTTCGGTGAAGAATTCATTTTTAAACGTCACCCAGGTTGTATTCTCCTGATCATTCAGGTAATAAAAAAAACGCACCCCTCCGGAAACGATAAAAAAGTACTGGTTTGCAATTTGCCCTTTTCTCAGAATGACTTTCCCTTTTGATACCTGCCGTTCGGAGCACCTGGAAAGTACCAGTTCCAGGTCGAGATCGTCTATCCAGATGATGGTTTTGATAAATGTTATAAATTCTTCCATTGAAATTCTTAAAACGCAATGTCTGCTGTTGATATGTTACGGGAGTTTGTCATAATTCTCATGATTTCTTTAAATTGCAAATGATGTACGGTTCCCGAAAGCAATGAAAAATTGATCGAAGTAGTAACTTAATTTCTGTTTAGTACTTTTCTGCCAGTGAAATTGAATACTAAATGGGATTTAAATCGACCGTTAACAAGTTTTTTTAAGTCTTTAAAAAAGCTTGCAAGTTGTTTGGGGGCACACTTATTGTCTCGTCTAATAAAGTAAGGGTAAAACGGTTAAAATTAGTTTACGCTGATGTAAACTGAAAATTATATTTAAGAAACGTTTAATTAATGGAACAAAAAGATAATAATTCCGGCTCAAAACCTAATGATTTTTTGGCAAATGAAAGAACTTATCTGGCCTGGATCAGGACCGGAATCGGTATAATGGCATTTGGTTTTGTGGTGGTTAAATTCTCTTTGTTTGTCAAACAGATCGGTCTGGCTCTGGGAACTACCATCAGTGTTCCATCAAGAGGCTATTCCGCTTCAATCGGAATTGTCCTGGTTGTTATCGGCGTGCTGTCCATTGTTTTATCGTTTTTACAGTATCGTAAAACAGATAATCAGCTTAAAAGTGGCACCTATCAGCCATCCACTTTACTGACAACAATCTTAACCGGAATCATTGTTTTGATCAGCGTTGTACTAATTGTTTATCTTATGCAAAGCGTTAGTTGAGTGTTTTTGGTTGAGAATTACAAAGCCAGACGCTCAATGGCATTTCTTTGCAGCTTGATTTTTTTATTTTGTTCCATCTTTTTTAGCAGTCGCGAAATAACTTCCCTTGACGTATTCAGGTCATGAGCAATTTCCTGGTGGGTTATTGATATCAGGCTCGTTTTTTCGGTTTCAAATTGGTTTTTCAAAAAGAATTCCAGCCTTTCATCCATACTCTTGAAAACAACGCTGTCGAGCACAACTAAAAGTTCTTCAAAACGTGCGCGGTAGTTGGCAATGACAAAATAATACCAGCTCTTGTACTTTTGCATCAGCTCATCCATGAGCTGTATCGGAATCATAATCGCGACCGTGTCTTCCACTGTCTTCGCCATAATTTCGCTGGCTTCTTGTCTGGTATTGCAGATCATTGAAAGTGCACAGGCTGTTCCCGGTTCCAGATAATATATAAAGGCTTCCTCCCCGTCATCACCCTGGCGGTAAAGTTTTACCCTGCCGCTTCCAATCAGCAGTGTATGTTTAATATATTGTCCGGTCCGCATAATTACTTCGCCGGCAGGTATTTCTTTCAGGATACATTCATTGATGAGCTGCTTTTTCAGCTCGGTTTCGAAATCTGGAAAAACAGTGTCAAGATAATAGGAAATGCTTTCGCGCGTCATTTCAAAATCAATTAGGTGTGGTACAATGATAGACATTAAAAGGCCAATAAAAGATTCCGGACATATTATTTTCCGTATGTGATAATTATCACTGTCAACACAGGGCAGACTTCGGATTTTTGTATTTTAATAATTACAAAAATGGAAATTGCAGCGTATTTAGCCTCTGTGTTTATCGGTGTTTCACTCGGTCTGATTGGCGGCGGCGGGTCAATTCTGACTGTACCGGTTTTGGTATACATGTTTGGTATCAGTCCAATGGTTTCAACTTCCTACTCGCTTTTTATTGTTGGTTCAACAAGCCTTATAGGTGCGTTCGGAAATTACCGGAAAGGCGCAGTCAGGATAAAAACGGCGTTGCTCTTCGGGAGCACTTCCATTACCACGGTATATCTGACCCGCAAATTGATAATTCCGCTCATTCCTGAAAATCTGTTCAAGATCGGCGAATTTTATGTAACAGAGTCTTTGCTTACCATGCTTCTTTTTGCAGTGCTGATGGTTGCAGCTTCGGTGGGGATGATCCGGAGCAAAGAAAGAAAACCGGGCTGCCTGGAATGTGATCTTAAAGGAAATATGATCAGGATGTTACTGAGCGGAATAGGAATCGGATTAACAACCGGCATCCTTGGCGCAGGTGGCGGATTTCTTTTGATCCCCACGCTTGTGCTGGTTCTTGGTATGCCAATGAAAGAAGCAGTTGGCACATCACTGCTGATTATCGCCCTTAATTCACTGATCGGTTTCGCCGGAGATATCGGACACTTTGCTATCGACTGGGTTTTTCTGTTAAAAATTACAGCCATTGCTATTTCAGGTATTTTAATTGGCGGTCTTATCGGCAGACGGATTGATGCGTCCTTACTGAAGAGAGGTTTTGGCTGGTTTGTGCTGGTGATGGGAATTTATATTATTTCAAAAGAGCTGCTTCATGTGTGATGTGCTTTTCACGAAATGGAAAGATGAGATATCCAGGCCGGTTTTATTCCAATAAAAAAAAGACACATTTTTTTGCTAAGTGATAAATATCACTGACCATCTACCCAGAGTAACCGAAATTTGTATTGTGAATTTAAAAGAGATTAAAACTAACAAAATAAGGACATGAAACTGGAACAAATTTATACGGGTTGCCTTTCTCAAGGTGCCTATTATATTGAAAGTAATGGAGAGGCAGTAGTGATTGACCCGCTTCGTGAGGTCGACTCGTACATAGAGCGTGCTGAAAAGGATGGAGCAAAAATCAAATATGTACTGGAAACTCACTTTCATGCGGATTTTGTGTCTGGCCATATTGACCTTGCAAAAAAAACAGGAGCACAAATTGTGTTTGGCCCAACAGCAAAACCAGGCTTTGAGGCGCATGTAGCTACCGATGGCGAAATACTCCGGGTAGGAGATATCAGCTTCAAGGTGTTGCACACGCCAGGGCATACCATGGAAAGTACCTGTTATCTCTTATCAGATGAACACGGAAAGCAGATCGGGATTTTTACAGGTGATACTCTTTTTATTGGCGATGTAGGCCGTCCTGATCTGGCGCAGAAGGTATCCGCTGATCTGACACAGCAGAAACTTGCCGAGCATCTTTTTGATTCTCTTCGAAACAAAATCATGCCCTTGGCTGATGACATCATCGTGTACCCTGCACATGGAGCCGGCAGTGCCTGCGGTAAAAATATGAGCAAAGAAACAACCGATACGTTGGGTAACCAAAAGATGTTCAATTATGCCTTACGGCGTGATATGAGTAAAGCGGAGTTTGTGAAAGAAGTTACCAACGGCCTGATGCCGCCTCCGGCCTATTTCCCTGAAAACGTGATGATGAACATCAGAGGGTATGAAAGTATTGATACCGTGCTTGAAAGGGGAAGTCGTGCGCTTGACACGCGCGCCTTTGAGGCAGCTGCCAACGAAACGGATGCCGTGATGCTCGACACCCGCGATGTCGAAATCTTTGCTCAGGGATTCATTCCAAATTCAATCAATATCGGAATTAATGGCGGTTTCGCACCCTGGGTTGGCACGCTGATCCCTGATATCAAACAGAAAATTTTGTTAATCACCGAGAAGGGGCGTGAAGAGGAGGTGGTCACCCGTCTGGCGCGTGTAGGTTATGATTATACCATCGGGTATTTGAATGGAGGAATCGAGGCGTGGATAAAAGCCGGTAAGGAGATCGATCAGATTGAGTCTATCAGTGCTGATCAGGTAGCTGAACGGTTGGAGCAAGATGCTTCGGCAGTAGTGCTGGATGTGCGTAAGGCCAGTGAGTATTATGCTGAGCATGTCATTGGAGCGGAGAATGTGCCTCTGGATTACATCAACGATCATCTGTCGCAGATTGATAAAGATAAAACGTATCTGGTACATTGTGCGGGCGGGTATCGTTCCATGATCTTTAATTCCATTTTGAAAGCAAGAGGCTATGATAATCTGATCGATGTGCGGGGCGGGTTTAAGGCAATTAAGGAATCGGGCAAGGTGGAAGTCAGCAATTATGTTTGTCCAAGCACCATGTTATAACAATAAAATTATGGGAATTTTATCGGTATTATTCGGCAATAATAAAACAGACTTCAGGAAGCTGATTGATCAGGGAGCACTTATCGTGGATGTGCGAAGTCCGCAGGAATTTGCCTCAGGGCATATAGAAGGAAGCATAAATATTCCTCTAAATACCATTGCCTCTAAAACAGATTTTTTATTAAATAATCAGAAAACTGTAAGTACTGTCTGCCTTAGCGGCGGCAGGAGCAGTGTGGCGAAAGCAATATTGAAAGCCGCCGGAATTGAAACTTTCAATGGCGGCGCATGGAACGTTCTTAACCAAAAAATACAATAACAATCTTCGAAAATGTTTGAAATTATAAAACAACCCTGGCCATGGTATGTGGCCGGACCGGTGATCGGGCTAACGGTGCCCGCCCTTTTAATTCTGGGAAATAAATCTTTTGGTATATCCTCTTCACTGCGACATGTTTGCGCGATGTGCCTGCCAGGTAATATTTCCTTTTTTAAATATGATTGGAAAAAGGAACTATGGAATATGTTTTTTGTTCTCGGCATTTTTTTCGGTGGCGTGATTGCTGTGAACTTTTTTGCTAATCCTGGTCCTGTTCAGGTAAACCAGGAGCTGATCCGTGAGCTTCATCAATATGGTATTACTGATTTTTCGTCGCTGCTACCGGTAGATATGGTGAGCTGGGAGAAACTTTTGACGTGGCCAGGGTTTATTATGATGGTCGGGGGAGGTTTTCTTGTAGGTTTTGGAGCCAGATATGCAGGTGGATGTACCAGCGGACATGCGATCATGGGGCTTTCCACCCTGCAATGGCCGTCGCTGGTGGCCACGGTATGTTTTATGATTGGTGGGTTTGTGATGGCAAACTGGATACTTCCATGGATTTTGATGCTTTAAAATTCATTTTATTTAACTAAAATTAAAAAACCATGCAAAATTGGCCGGCAAATTCTATGCTGCAAAATGAACACGAAATCCGTGCAACGGATGCGATCTGTATCAATGAAAGTGAAAAGCAACATCAATGGTACTACAATCTGAAATATCTTTTGGTCGGACTGGTTTTTGGTATTCTCTTTGTAAAAGCCGAAGTGATCAGTTGGTTTCGCATCCAGGAGATGTTCCGGCTGCAATCTTTTCACATGTACGGGATAATCGGCAGCGCCGTTGTGGTCGGTATGGTCTCGGTTTGGCTCATCAAGCGATTTCAGATTAAAACCATTCATGGCGAGAGGATAACTTTTACAGATAAAAAATTCAACAAAGGCCAGATTTACGGTGGATTGTTATTTGGTCTTGGCTGGGGATTGACTGGCGCCTGTCCTGGTCCATTGTTTGCGCAGATCGGTATCGGTGCCACTGTTGTGTTGGTAACATTACTGAGCGCCATAGCCGGAACCTGGGTTTATGGCCGGTTCAGAGAAAACCTCCCGCATTGAAACGATCAGTTTAAGGAGATTTCATTCATTGGTCAATATCCCGGCGCATTAACCCAGCGTCTTACAATGAATCGAGAAAGTCAATATACAGTGGGACGCTCTTTTCAACAAAATCCACAGAAGTATTGAATTCCATGCCATAGTATGCAAATAACGGCCTGTAATCAGCTTTTACATATTCGAAGGAAAGTTGGAACGGGCGGGTTAATTCTCCCAACGGATATTTATATACTCCTGACGGCCCAAGTTCTTGTTCATCCACACCTAATGAGATGGCGAGGGCAACTTTCTTTCCACCAACTTTATAACCACTTTTACTGCCATAAGCCCATCCATGCGTCAATACTTCATCAAGCCATTTTTTGAAAAGCGATGGACAATTGAACCAGTAATACGGAAATTGAAATACGATCCGTTCATATTGTTCAATCAGTTTTTGTTCAGCTAACACATCAATCCGCTCGTCTGGATAAATTTCATGTAATGAGTGAACAGTGAACTTATCGGGAAATTTATTCAACTCCTCAATCCACCTTTTATTTACGACCGAGTTTTTGATATCCGGGTGGATAACGATTACTAATGTTTTCATTTTTTAAACTTTAATTATGAAACAAAAGTAGAGTGCTTACTGTAATTTTTGTAGGTTAGCGTCCCATTGTGAGGTACTATAAAAAATGTAAGTAATGACAAAGATCAAAGAATCGTCAACCAATTTTGCCAATAAAACAGCGTTGGAGGAAGAGTGTCCGGAGGTATATGCAACCAACCTTATTGGCGGCCAATGGTCCCTGGTGATCTGTTCCTGGTTGCTTAACGGAAAATTGAGATTTGGAGAATTGAAAAGGCATTTGCCGAACATAACGGAACGAATGCTGACCCTTCAATTGCGAAAACTGGAAGCAAATTATATAGTGAAACGGACCGTTTTTGCTGAGGTTCCGCCAAGAGTAGAGTACGAGCTGACTTCCATCGGATATGAATTAGGTCCCATTATTAAACAGCTGGAAAGTTGGGGAGAAAAACATAAAATGACCTATGGCGAAGCGTGAAAAGTCTACTTGGAATTAAATTATCTAAAATAAAATACCCTCCATTATTTGCGGCTTAATCATGAAATATTTTTTTCTCCTATTGAACCTGATGCTTCTAACTGCATGTCAGAAAAAGGATTATACCGCAGGGTCGGTTGTGAAGCAGGGAGAAACTTATGAAATTGGTGCTGTGTTACCGGAACTTCGGTTTATTAAAAACGATACCGCTCATGTCGCGCTATATCCAAGTGCAAGAGTATTTTATCTTGACTTGAAGATCAAAAATAGTGAGCACTATATCCGTATGATCCGCTCGGCTCAGAAAGGTAATCTCCCGGTGAGAGCCCGGATTTTTACGCGGCCATATTCGCTTGCCGGTGAGGAGATTTCTGAGATATATCCGCCCACGGCCCAAGACATCAGCAACTTTAAGACTGCAATGCGTCCTGAATAAATTATCTCAAAGCACTTATAATTCATTATGCAGTTTATAGTGAAGCACAGTTACTCCACACTCATAAGGTGTTGCACTGATCAAAATTAGTTTTTGACGCTCGTTGAGCAAATCAAAAATCCTCATTCCTTTATTGATCATCACTGGATTGACAAACAAATAAAACTCGTCAATATGTCCGCCGGCGATCAGGGAAGATACAAATCCTGCGCCGCCGTATACCAAAATATCTTTGCCATTCTGATTTTTCAGGCTCGCAATTTCTTCGGCCAGGTTTCCTTTGGCAAGCGAGGTATTGGTTCCAAATGGCTGATCCAGTGTTCTGGAAAATATGACTTTTGGGATGTTCACCATTTTCCGGGCAAAGGTAATTTTATCGCTGTCGGCTTTATATCCTTCGAAATGGGGAATGAATTTCTCTGCCATTTTTCTGCCGATAATTAAAGTGTCCGAGTTATCCGGCAACGCGTCGATAAGCTCCCAAAGTTTTTCATCAGCACCGACGACCCAGTCTTCCTCACCATTAATTCCTGCAACATATCCGTCAACGGTTATCTGCATCTGCAATCTCAGTTTTCGCACGGCTTGTCAATTATTTTGAAAAATAATTTCAAGTTATTAATTTTTTTCTTTGGAATACACAGATATCAATTGCCATGCTGCTGAACGTATTATTCACCATAAGATACGCTCTTAACGGTTTTGATAATTACTAAAATATTGTGGTACAGATTTTTAATTAGATAAATTTTAGCCGAGATTAAAAAGTGATTAAACTTTGCTGTTATTTCTTTGTCTAAAAACTAACGTTCCCTTTCGGCCAAAAATCTCATCCCGACATGAAAACTTTTTTGATTTATTTTTTACTGATCATCTTTTTTGTCCATTATGCAAACGCTCAGCAGCCGTCCGGAGGTTTTTCAATCAAAGGTAAACTGGAAGACACGGATAAAAATCCCGTACTCTTTGCCAGTGTTGCGTTATATAGTGTCGCTGATTCTGCGCTGGTTGGTGGTGTGACATCGGATGAAACGGGAAATTTTAATTTGCCAGCCGGACCTGGGAATTACTTTCTCAAAATTACATTTTTGACCCTTGATGAGAAAATTGTTCCCGATGTGAAGGTTGCAGGAAAAAATGTGAATCTAGGAACAATTAAAATGACCGCGAATGCAAAAGTATTGCGTGAAGTGGTTGTGCGGGGTGAGAAAAGCCAGATGGAGCTGCAACTGGATAAAAGAGTGTTTAATGTCGGAAAAGACATGAGCAATGTGGGAAGTAACGCATCAGATATTTTGAATAATATGCCGTCTGTAACAGTTGATGTGGATGGAAACGTGGCGCTTCGCGGAAGTGGAAATGTTCGGATTCTTATCGATGGAAAACAGTCGGGTATGGTAGGGATGAATCCTGCTGAGGCACTCAAACAGATACCAGGCGACCTGATTGAAAGTATCGAAATTATTACAAATCCATCTTCACGTTATGATGCGGAAGGAGAAGTTGGGATCCTTAATATTGTGATGAAGAAAAATATCCGGTATGGATTAAACGGTTCTTTTACCGGAACTGCCGGTTATCCCTCTAATTTTGGCGGTTCTTTCAATGTCAATTATCGGAAGAAGAAGGTAAATCTGATCGCAAGTTACGGGCATTTGTATAGGGAGGGACCCGGGCGGGGATTTTCCAGGCAAGCTTATACTGGTGCCGACACGAGCTTCGTATATGAACAGAAAACGAACAGAACGCGGGGCGGTTATTCCAACAGTTTTATGGTTGGAATGGATTATTTTCTAAATAAATACAACACACTGAATGCAACGCTATCTTTCCGAAAATCCAGAAATAAAAACAAATCTCTTCTTGAATACAGGGATTTCGACTTAAATAATAATCCTACGCGGACAGTTCTCCGCAGCGAAAACGAAACAGAGCCGAGGGCAAACTTTGAGGCGGCTTTGAACTACAACAAAACCTTTGAAACGAAAGGCAAGAGTCTGAGTTTTGTAGGTAAATACATTTTAAGTGATGAGACGGAAGCTGCGTTATTCAACGAAAGTACGCAAGGCGAAGCGACCAGCATTGTGCAACGCTCGTTCAATACCGAGGATGAAAAAAATATTCTTTTTCAACTGGATTTTATCCAGCCTTTTGGTAAGAACGGGAAAATTGAATCGGGATTAAAAAGCTCTATTCGCTTGCTGGATAACGATTTTTCAGTGCACCAGCAGAATCCGCAAATGAATTGGGTTATCCTGCCAGATTTTGATAACCGGTTTGCCTATGACGAGAAAATCCATGCAGCTTATCTGATGGCGAGTAATCAGTTGGGGAAGGTTTTTATCCAGGCCGGACTTCGTGGTGAATATTCCGATATTAATACAGAGCTGAAAAAAACCAATGTAAAAAATCGTCGCAAATACTTCAATTTGTTTCCAAGCGTGCATTTGTCATATAAATTAAAAGAAAGTCAAACACTACAACTGAGTTATAGTTACCGGTTAAGCCGGCCTGATTTTAGAAGCTTGCTGCCTTTTTCTAATTTTAGCGATTCCCGTGTTTTCAGAGCCGGAAACCCTCTTTTAAATCCTGAATATACCCATTCTTTTGAAGCCGGGCATTTAATGAATTTTGAAAAGGGGACGCTTCTTTCCAGTGTTTACTATCGCCATAGATTAGGTGTTGTAGAAGATATCACTTCTGTCGACTCATCTGGTTTTACGACGGTAACTCCGGTAAATTTATCAACAGGTGATTCCTATGGTTTCGAGTTTAATCTCACCTACGATCCTTTTGACTGGTGGAAATGGGCTGCAAACGCCAATGTTTTCCGGGCTCAGAATCAAGGCGTTTATAATGATATTATCCTTAAAAGTGACACATACAGCTGGACGAGCAGAATTTCATCCCGATTAACACTTTTTAAAAACATCGATTTTCAGTCTTCTCTGAATTACCGTGCACCCAGAAGAACGACGCAGGGTAGAGAGCTTTCCCAATATGCCATCGATCTGGGACTTTCCCGTGACATTCTAAAAGGCAGAGGAACGGTTACCGCCAGCGTCCGCGATTTATTTAATAGTAGAAAACGTAGAAGTATTACTGAAAACGCAGGATATTATTCAGAATCAGAGTTTCAATGGCGGGCAAGGCAGTTTATTGTAACTTTTTCTTACCGCCTGAATCGTACAAAAGAGAATGAGCGAGGCGCTGACAACGTCGATAATGAAGACAGCTGAGATCATTTTTGACTAAGCGGCTCTAAGTTTTGTTTCTACTTAGTTGCATGGCAATTCCTTGTTGTCCTATTTTTATCCTGAAAGTTATTCTTTCAATTAATTCAGAAAATGGTTTGTTTTCAATATTGTCCTAATTTCGCTGAAAATATGGAGCGTATAATGGTTAGTGTTGTTAATAATCACCTGAATGAATAAGTTTTTAAGTTGGTTCATCGTATCAATAATATTTGCATTATTATTATGCAGTTTGCAAATGGCAAACGCGCAGGTGATTCGGAAGAGGACAACATTGCTGATGGGCAGCCGGTTTGACATTACCATCGTTGCGCAAGATTCGCTTTCGGCTGAAGATAATATTGATACTGTTATTGCGGAAATATCAAGAATTGAAAACCTTATCTCCGATTGGAAGGAAACTTCACAGGTATCCGAAGTGAACAGAAATGCCGGAATCAAGCCCGTAAAAATAGATAAGGAAGTTTTTGAATTAACTAAAAGAGCGATTCGTTTTTCGGAAATCACAAATGGCGCTTTCGATATCAGTTTCGGGTCTATGGAAAAGGTCTGGAAATTTGATGGATCGATGAAAGAAATCCCGTCTGCTGAAACTGTTCAGCGATCAGTTGCGAAAGTGGGGTATAAAAACATTATACTTGATAGCACGAACTCGACCATTTTTTTGAAACTGGAAGGAATGAAAATAGGTTTCGGATCCATAGGAAAAGGCTATGCTGCGGATAGGGGGAGGAATATTATGATGGCACGCGGCATTAAGGCCGGCATCGTAAATGCTTCCGGGGATATGAGTACATGGGGCAAACAACCTAATGGGAAAGACTGGATTGTCGGCATTACAAACCCTTTTGATACTGAGAAATTATTGGGAAAAATTGCTTTGAAACAAGCTGCGGTTGCTACTTCCGGTAATTATGAAAAATTCGTTGAAATCGAAGGTAAGCGGTTTTCTCACATAATAAATCCATTAACCGGATATCCTGCAACGGGTGTTGCCAGCGTCACTGTCGTCGGACCGGAAGCAGAAATGGCAAACGGTTTCAGTACGTCGCTAGTCGTATTGGGAGTGCAAAAAGGAATGGAAGTTATTCGTCAATATTCTGATTATCAATGTATTTTTGTTTCTGATAACGGTGAGATAACCACTTCCAGCCAATTAAATAAAAAAAACTACCGTTTGAAATAGAAAGTATCGCTTACACTATTTTGGTATTTGACTTTGATGAAATATAATTGTTTGGTAATTAAATTTGTATAAATTTGAAAATAAACAATTCAAGTCCTTCTGAAACAATCTAATTTTATTTACAAATGATGAAGACAAAGTACTTCCTGATGATGATTATGGCTGTCAGTTTATTTTCAATTGCTGCCAGACAAACAGAATTAGCCGATGAAATAATTGGTACGTGGAAATATTCAATTTCCAATGTTCCGCCCGAATATGAGTCGGGATATATGACTTTTGAGCAAAAAGATAACAAAACTGTGGGCTACATGGGTGAAGATAAGCAGCCTATGCAGGAACTTTCTATCGATCAGGGAAAAGTTAGTTTCCAGACAAGTTTCGACGGTGGTTTGATTAAATATACGCTGACGCAAAAGGGCGATTCACTTAAAGGTGCGGTATCAACGCCTTATGGAGAATTTCCGGTCGTTGCTGTGAAAGAAGCGAAAAAATAAGTTTTAAGAAATTAGCGCTTTTGGTAAGAGAGGATATTTTTAAATATCCTCTCTTTTTTTATGTGACGTTTTGATAGCGATTCGAAGTAAGTGGGAATAAAGGTGCTTCAACAGATGAAAATTGATTGAAAATGCATCTAAACCAATACAGCCGGTCAGTTAAATGACTGCCTGAATTCCAAAGGCGAAAGGTCGGTTTTTGATTTAAACAACTTGCTGAATGACTGAGGGTGCTCAAAGCCAAGGCTGTAAGCAATTTCGCTTACCGACAAAGCCGTGACAGATAATTGTTCTTTTGCCTTTTCAATGAGTTTATCATGGATGTGCTGCTGAGTACTTTGCCCTGTCAAAACTTTAAGCAGACCGCTTAGATAACTTGGAGATAAATTCAATGAATCGGCAATATATTGAACCGTAGGTAAACCTTGTTTGGATATAACATCGCTGTTAAAATAGTTAGCCAAAAGTTTTTCCAATCGGTTCAATACCTGATGATTGGTTATTTTTCTGGTAATAAACTGACGTTGATAAAACCGTTCGGAATAGGTAAACAATAATTCAAGCTGCGCAATAATAACGTCCTGACTGAATTTATCAATGTTGGAATGATATTCCTGTTCTATATTCTGTAATATTCCTGCAATCATCGTTTCTTCTTTTGGAGATAAATGCAGCGCTTCGTGCACAGCGTAACTAAAATACTCGTATTGTTTTATTTTTTGAGCCAAAGGAGTGTTCCACAAAAAGTCAGGATGGAGAAGTAGTGACCATCCTTTATGTTGTATCGCTGTGTCCGCCTCAATGGAAAAAACCTGGCCGGGAGAAATGAAAAACATGACGCCTTCATCAAAATCGTATTCCTGCTGCCCATACTTCATTTTTGCATTAAAACTGCGTTTCAGAGCAATAGAGTAAAAATTATTTACAATGCTTTTAGGCTCGTCATCGCGCAACCTGGTGACATTTTCAAAATTAATTACGCTGATCAGCGGATGTTCCGGCTTAGGCAAATATCTGAACTGATGCCATTCTGCGATTGATTTGATCCGATAAGGTTCTGTTTTCGTCATTATCCAAATTAGCAAATTTTACTTAAAAGCCAACGCAAATTCGCGGGCAAAATCCTCCATTTTAACATTACCTAAAATAGCAGGTTTATTTCTGTGGTAATCTGCCGCCAGCAACCCGCTTTGCAAAGCACCGTACATTTCTACCAGACCCGCTGCAATTTCAGGATTCATCCCGGCGCCTTCCAGTCCTTGCTGTACCTGTTCATCTGAAACAATTTTCCATTGTAAATCAGGTTTACCAATTACTGCTCCCAGTATTCGTGCAGTTTCTGGCCCGGTAAGTTCTTCGCTGGCTACATACCGAACTTTCCGTTCCAAGAAACCGGATTCTATCTCTTCCGCCACAACGTCAGCAATGTCTATTGGAGAAACCCATGGAATTAAGGAATTTCCATAATTTGTTATAATAGCACCAGCATTTTTAATTATCTCAACATACCCATACAAATTATAATAAAAAGAAGTTGGACGAATATGGATGACTGTAATTGTTTGAGGCAATTTATCCAGGATTTCTTCTACGCCATGTGCACCGAGTAAAATACCCGAACCCTTTTCTAGTTCGCCGCCAATGGTGCTGAGATTAATTACTCGCTCAACGCCGGATTCCTGAATCGCATAAGCGAAATTGTCGCCTATCTCACGATAGTATGCCATCAGGTCAAGAGACTGATCGAAATAGTTGGCGGGAGGAACCATGGTATATACCACGTCTGAGCCAGTGAAACTTGCTTTTAGGAACGCTGCATCCTGCAATGACCCGATTGCAGCTTCTGCTCCCAATGTTTGAATGTCTTTTCGTTTTTCTTCATTACTGCTGATTACAGTTACCGAATGCCCCTTCTGTAACAATTTTTCCGCGAGCGGCTTGCCAATATGTCCCAATGAACCTGTTAATGTGATTTTCATTTCTTTGCGTTTTTATGATAAGGCAAAGGTGCATGGTATTGTAGTTTGTTAAGTAGCCGAATCTACTGTCGTTGTATCCAAAACAGATAGGTGTATTGATTCCGAGACTGAATCTTCATTTATACTTGATATAAATTATCTCAGTTGTCTTTTTGAGAAAGCGAGCGGGATTTACAGATTTACATATAACTAAAATGCTATTTAGTATAGTTTTGGCTGAGTTCATGATAAGTTAATAATGCCTTAATGACAGCAACATATTGAAAGGCCTTTTTTGCACTTTAATTTAATAATCAACTCATGCAAAAAAGATTTTTACTTACTACAATCCTGATTTTATGTTGTACGTTTTGTTGTTTTTACGCCGTTAAAGCGCAAACGACACAGGCGTCAATTTCCGGTACAATTTCCGACAATCAGAATGCTGAACTTGCGGGTGCAACAGTTCAGGTGAAAAACGAATCGACGGGGTTTTCTACGGCGACTTCTACCAATGCAAAGGGGGAATATGCTTTTAAAGAATTACCATTGGGCGGTCCTTACACCGTTATCGTAAGTTATGTAGGTTTTGGTGAGCAGAAAAGAACTGGTTATGTTCTTCACCAGGGAGATGCGATCAAGGTGAAAATCGATATGATGGAAGCTGGTCAGACGCTGGAAGTGGTGCAGGTTGTGGCATCCGGTATAAAAAATAAGATCGAAAATATCGGAGCTTCTACTGCCATCTCGGCGCGTGATATCACAAGGTTGCCGGTTAACGGACGTAATTTTACTTCGCTAATGGAGCTTTCTCCGTTAAGCAGAGGTGGAAATATTTCTGGACAGCTGGGTTCGTCGACCAATTATACTATCGACGGTATGAACGCGAAAAATCCGACTTCGGCCGGATCCACGACCAGCAGAAGTGGTGCGCCTTATTCAATTTCTATTGAAGCCGTGCGTGAATTTCAGGTTGTGACCAACCAGTATGACGTTACCTACGGTCGTAGTGGTGGTGGTACTGTAAGCGCCGTGACGAAATCCGGTACGAATAAATTCAGCGGTAGCGCTTTCAATTATAGCCGCGCTAACTGGCTTTCAAGTCCTTATGACATTCGTGGAAATAAATTAAATACGACATTCTCAACGAATCAGTTTGGGTTTTCATTGGGCGGACCGATCATCAAGGATAAACTGCACTTTTTTGTAGCCTGGGATCATCAGCAGGATACACGTCCTTTTGTAATTGCCGACGTATTGACGCCAGCTGACGAAAACCGTTTCAATATTACAAGATCTACTTTGGATAAATTTGTTGACATAGCGCGTAACAAATATGGCGTTGCCAACACACCTCAGTATGGAACTTTTGACAAAAAACGTGGCTCTGATGCTGTGTTTGCACGTATTGACTGGCAGATCAACAAGAAAAACCTTCTGACGATCCGCGACAATTTTACAAGCGACAGAAACAAACTGGGTCTTCAGGATAATACGGCAATTAATATTTACGAATCTACCGCGAATGATTACAACGTTGACAACAGCCTTTTGGCTTCTCTACGTTCGTCGATCACTTCCAAGCTTACCAACGAATTAAAAGTTCAGCATTTATATACGCATCAGAAAAGCAGCCCGGGAGATCAGCTTCCTGCTGCCAACATTCCAAGAGCAATTGTGGAAGGCGTTGTGTCGACTTTAAGTGACGGAACTACAAAATCTACCAATATTCAAATGGGAGGTCACCGTTTCGCGCAGGAAGGTTTTACCAACAATGTTTTACAACTTGTCGATAATCTTTATTACAACACGGATAAAGTTGAATATACATTCGGTATCGATTTGATGTATACCAATTCAAAATCAACCTATGGAAGTGAAGTGAACGGACGTTTCCATTATACGGTGGATGCTGCTGCCGGAAAAACTGCATTGGATAAATTCAATGATTTACAGCCTTACCGTTATTATCGCGAAGTGCCTTTGATGGATGACTGGTCGGTGAAGGGAAATATTCTGAATGCCGGGATTTATGGTCAGATGAAAACCAAACTGGCGTTAGGTCTTGATATGGTTGCAGGTCTTCGTCTGGATTATGCACATTATCCAACCTCGCCGCTTAACCAGACACTTTTTGATGAATTGGCGATCCGGACAGATCACCGCTTGAAATCATTTGTAGTGCAGCCACGTCTTCAATTTACATGGGATGTGAATGAAAGACATACGGATATCGTTCGTGTCGGTGGTGGTATTTTTGCGTCTGATATTAACAATTATGTTTTGATAAACAACCTTACATTCGACGGTAAACATTTGGCTACTGTCGATGTGCGTTCTCCAAATATTCCAACGCCGAACTTTAATGAATATCGTTCGAATTTTGGCAGCATTCCGAGTCTTGATGCATTGCAAGTGCCAACAATTAACACCAACGGATCGGACGCACGTGTGCCTGTGATGTACAAAGCCAATGCGTCATACAGCCATTATTTTACGGATAAATTAAGAGTTGGCGTTGCCGGATACATGACTTTAGGACGTAATAATTATTTCTACGTTGACAGAAACATGGCCGATGAGCCATTCTTCCGACTTGCCAACGAAGATAACCGCGGAGTATATGTGCCTTTAAGCTCAATGCCTGCGAATGGTGCTGGGGACTGGTTGCAAGGACGTAAAAGTACAAAATTCGGTCGTGTTCTTGAATTGAACAGCCAGGGGGAAATTAACCAGTTTGCCTTTGTAGCCGATGCGACTTATCAGTATTTTAAAGATGGAGAGATCACGATGAGTTATACTTACAACGATACCAGGGATAATACTTCTTACAACGGTAACGTGGCTAACACCGCTACTTTGTCTTTACCTGTAAAAGATGATCCGCGGGATCTTTCCAATATGACTTACTCGGATAACCATTTTCGCCACAAAATCGTATTTTACGGATCGCTGCCTTCGTTCTATGGCGTTAATGTGGGTATCCGTTATTCAGGAATTGGCGGAACAAGATATACGCTTTTGTCGGGAGCTAACAGTAATGCTGACTTTGTTTCAGGAAGTAATGACCTTGCTTACGTTTTCGACAGAAACGATCCAAGCGTTCCGGAAAATGTGAGAACAGGATTACAGGCTATTATCGACAATCCGGATGCGAGCCAGAGTGTGAAGGATTATATCAATAAATATTCTGGTAAAATGGCGGAAAGAAATGGTGGTATCAACAATTTTTATGGAGTTTGGGATTTGCGTGTTACGAAGAAATTCAGAATTTACAGATCGCAAAGCATCGAACTTTCAGCAGATATTTTCAACGTAGCCAACTTGCTCAAGAAAAGCTGGGGAACGAACGAATCGTTGGGAAGCCAGGCATTGTATGCACTGGGTATTCCAGCTACATCAGGATCAGCAGCAGTGCCAGGTTTTGATAGAGCCAACCAGAAATTTGTATATCGTGTAAATACGGCGGGTGTGGTTACGCCATCCGGAAATCCTTATCAGTTCCAGTTAGGATTGCGTTATGCTTTTTAAGTAAAAACGAAATTAAGTAATCGATAAAAAATTAAGGTTTTGAAGAAGCGGATTATCCGTTTTTTCAAAACCTTAATTTTTTTGTGATAAACCAGTGTAAAATACCATATTTCATTTTTTCTTAACCTCCGAATGTACCGCCACCAGCAGATTTTTTATTTGCTGTAAATCGGTTTCATTTTCCGGTAAAGTGTCTGTCTGGTGTTTATAATATTTCCATATCTCCAAAACATCCTCACTATTCACTTCAAAAGGCTGGTATAAGCTGTTCAGCGATTTTAGTAGCAGCTGGCTGTCATTTTGCACCGTTACCATTTTAAAAACAAAATCCTGATTGCCTTTTAAAATTACTATACAAGGCGTTTCAGGTTTCAGGTTTTTCCAATCCTGAACATATTCTGCAATTACATCACTGCCTTCCGGAATCGGCAACATCGAATCGCCGACAGTCGGGAACATGCGGAAAGTGCCACGTTCCGGTAAGTTTGGCAGCGAAAAGCGGGGAAGGGCTGCAAGATATTGAGGATCGTTATATCCTGCCTGATATCCGGCTTTTGCTTTGATTGGCACGTATTCCGTGTTTTCCCGATTTTCTTTATCAACGGTAATTGCCAGCACACGGATCTGGCTTCCCGTCATGTAAACGTCATTTCCGGATTGAAGTTCTTTAAGTTTAAATTCACCAAGTTTCGTCAGATCCACTTTTAGCAGGGTATCCACGCTTACCTTAAAATATTCTGAAAATTTAATGAGATCCTGCGCAGAAGGATTTTTTGTCTTACCGGATTCGAGCGCCTGTAATTTATTTCTCGACAGATTAAGTACCTCTGAGATGTCCTCCTGGCTGAATTTCCTCCTTTCCCGAAGAAGCCGGATGTTGCTATGAAAAAAAAGAGTTGTAGTTGACATCGTATCTTGTTATAATTGGAAACATTAATTTGTTGCTCACAGTAACAAATATACATTTATTTTACAATGATACAATCTGCGCCTAAAAATGATATGCTGGAAAAGCTGCAAAAGGAGATTCTTTCTTTGCAGGGATTCCGGTTGCCTTCCGGTGGTCAGCGTATTGATTTTGGTTTGGGGAAAATTGAATCAGCATTTCCTAACAAAACATTCCCGGTAGGAGCGGTACATGAATTCTTAAGCGGAAGTCCTGAGGATTCAGCTGCGACCACCGGTTTTATGTCAGGGCTGATAAGTCGTCTGATGGGAGAGTCAGGCGCTTGTTTATGGATAAGCAATAAAAGAACAATTTTTCCGCCGGCGCTAAAAGCATTTGGGATTGCGCCGGACCGTGTAATTTTTATAGACCTTACCACCCAGAAAGATGTATTATGGGCGGTGGAAGAAGCGTTAAAATGTGAAGCCCTGGCAGCCGTGGTTGGAGAATTAAATGAAGTGACTTTTACACAGTCACGCAGGTTGCAACTGGCGGTGGAAAAGAGCAGGGTGACCGGTTTTTTACATCGGCATAACCCTAGAATTGTTAATACACTGGCTTGCGTTTCCCGTTGGAAAATTACGCCATTGAAAAGTGAACTGGAAGACGATATGCCTGGTGTAGGGTTTCCGCGCTGGCATGTTGAACTTCAAAAAGTCCGTAACGGCGAGCCTGGGAATTGGCAAATGGAATGGGCAGCAGGGCAGTTTCGGCATATTGAGACTGTCGCTTCTGAGTTAAAAAGACAATTGCTACAAACGGGTTGATGCAATTCTTTTGGAAATTTTTCACCATCCTGTAAGGCAGATTTCTAACTGAAGTTGAGTAAGTTGTTTCTAATTTCTTAAAAAAATTCTTGCCCCTTAAATTGCAAATTGTTATTATTGGAAACAAATATTTGTTGCTAATAGTAACAATATTCTAAAATTAGCATTTAAACCACTTGAAAACATGTCTCGACGTTATGCTACAATCTGGTTTCGCCACTTAACAACCGACTGGTTTGCCATGCAACAGCCAGCTTTAAAGGAAATCCCTTTTGTTTTAGCCTCTCCCGAACGGGGAAGGATGGTGGTGCGTGCTGCAAATATGCTTGCAGAAAGTAATGGCGTAGAAACCGGTATGGTGGTGGCCGACGCAAGAGCCGTATTTCCTGATCTTCAGGTATTGGACGATGACCCGGAACTATCCGCGAAACTATTGGCCACATTGGCAGAGTGGTCCATTCGTTATACGCCAATCGCCGGGATAGATTCTCCCAACGGAATAATTCTGGATATTTCAGGCTGTGCACATCTTTGGGGCGGAGAAAAAGCATACCTGAAAGATATTGTGATTAAACTTAAAACTTCAGGATATGATGTTCGTGCTGCCATTGCGGACACTATCGGCGCTGCCTGGGCGGTTTCCAGGTATGGACAGATTTCGCCAATCATCGGCCCTGGTGAACAGGCTGATGCGTTGCTGACACTGCCTCCTGCTGCTTTGCGTTTGGAGGCCGGAGTCATTGAGCGACTGCATAAGCTTGGTTTGTATCAGATACGCAATTTCATAGTTATGCCCCGGACAGTGCTTCGAAGGCGTTTTGGTCAGGCACTTTTAGACAGATTGGATCAGGCGCTTGGTCCGTCAAATGAAACCATAACACCGGTTCAGCCCTTGGAACCATATCAGGAAAGGTTGCCATGTCTTGAACCTATTGTTACAGCAGCCGGAATTAAAATTGCTCTGCAACGTCTGCTGGAAAAGTTGTGTCAGCGATTGTCAGGCGAAGAAAAAGGACTTCGTGCAGCAACGTTTAAGGGTTACCGTATGGACGGCAAAGTAGAACAAATTGATATTGTTACAAATGGTCCGTCATGTCATGCAACGCATTTATTTAAACTTTTTGAACTAAAAATAACCAGGATTGAACCGGCTCTGGGAATAGAATTATTTGTTCTGGAAGCCAACCAGGTGGAAGATATTGACCCCGTTCAGGAAACACTTTGGAAGGTATGCCGCGCTGATGATACCAGCTTGCTGGAATTGCTTGACAGACTGGCGGGCAGGGCAGGGATGAGTTCCATTCACAGGTATCTGCCAGATGAACATTACTGGCCGGAACGTTCAGTCAGGCAGGCTGCTTCATTAAAGGAACAATCTGAAACAAATTGGAGGACAGATCGTCTACGGCCGGTTCATTTGCTGGCAAGGCCGGAAATAATTTATGTGAGTGCACCGATACCGGATTATCCGCCAATGTTATTTCGATATAAGGGAAAAGTTCACAAAGTTAGCAAGGCGGACGGCCCCGAGCGGATTGAGCGGGAATGGTGGCTGGACGAGGGGTTACATCGGGATTATTACTGCCTGGAAGATGAATCAGGTGCCCGGTACTGGGTTTTCAGGCTTGGATATTACGACGGAAACAAACCAGAATGGTTCATTCACGGTTTTTTTGCCTGATTAAAAACAAGTGTCATGAGCTATACAGAATTACAGGTCACCACTAATTTCAGCTTCCTGCGCGGCGGCTCGCACCCGGAAGAGCTGGTTGAACAGGCAGCACTTTTAGGATATAAGGAAATTGCGATTACCGATCATAACACGCTGGCTGGAATTGTGAGAGGCCATGCCGCAGCCAAAAAGCTGGGCATCAGAATTATTCCGGCCTGCCGTCTGGATTTGCTTGACGGACCTGGACTTCTTGCTTACCCAACCACAAAGGAAGCATATTCACAGCTCTCAGGATTATTGTCGGAAGGTAATCTGCGGGCGGAAAAAGGGAAGTGTCATTTGTATAAAGCCGATGTCTACCGGTATGCAAAAGGTATAAAATTTATTGCAGTGCCGCCTGCGTCGCTGAATGAAGTTTTTGATTTTGATCCTTCATTTCAATCGTTGTTAAAAGAATACCGGCAGTTTTTAGGGAAGGATCTGTACATCGCTGCTTCGCGGTCATACCAGGGTGATGATACCAAAAAACTTTACCGAATTTCGCAGCTGGCAAAGCGGCTGGATATTCCCATGGTGGCCACCAATGATGTTTATTATCACAATCCCGGGCGGCGGGAATTACAGGATATTGTTACCTGTATCCGGGAAAAATGTACAATCCATAATGCAGGATTTAAGCTGTATCAGAATGGGGAAAGGTATTTGAAACCCATTGAAGAAATGCAGCGGCTTTTCAGAAAATATCCTGATGCTGTCCGCCGTGCCCAGGAAATTGCTGACGCATGCCGGTTTTCGCTGGATTCGCTGACCTATATTTATCCGGAAGAAATTACAGAAGAAGGACGAACGCCAATGGAGGAGCTGAAATATTTGACCTGGAAAGGAGCGGCAGAACATTTCGGAGAAAATTTACCTGAAAAAATCATTTCTTCCATACATCACGAAATGAAATTTATTGAGGAAATGGACTATGCTCCTTATTTCCTTACTGTTTATGACATTGTCCGTTTTGCAAGAGAGCAAAAAATATTGTGTCAGGGAAGAGGCTCTGCTGCTAATTCGACAGTTTGTTTTTGTCTTGGAATTACTTCTGTAAACCCTACCAAATTTGATCTTTTGTTTGAGCGATTTATTTCATCCGCACGAAATGAACCGCCCGATATTGATGTGGATTTTGAACATGAGAGGCGGGAAGAGGTTATCCAATATATCTACAACAAATATGGCAGAGACCGCGCCGCCATTGTCGCAACGGTAACCCAGCAGCATCAGCGCGGCGCGATCAGGGATGTAGGGAAGGCGATGGGGCTTTCGGTGGATGCCATTAATCGGCTTTCAAGTTCAATCTGGGAGTTTACGGATGAATGGTTTGAAGGAAAACGGATTGCGGAGCACGGGTTTAATCCTGAGGACAAACATCTTCTAAAAATATTGGATCTTACGAAGCAGTTCATGGGTTTTCCCAGGCAGCTTGGTCAGCATACCGGCGGGTTTGTAATTACCCGCGGAAAACTTTCAGATCTGTGTCCGATACTGAATGCACGTATGGAAAACCGGACCTGTATTGAATGGAATAAGGATGACATTGATGCGCTGGGCTTTTTAAAGATCGATGTGCTCGCTCTCGGTATGCTGACCTGTATCCGAAAGGCGTTTGATCTGGCTAAAAAACATTACAACATGGATCTGACGCTCGCGAATATCAAACAGGACGATCCTGTGGTTTATGAAATGATCAGCCACGCCGATACAATCGGTGTTTTTCAAATTGAAAGTCGTGCGCAGCAATCCATGCTTCCCAGGTTGAGGCCAAGCTGTTTTTATGATCTGGTGATAGAAGTGGCCATTGTGCGTCCCGGCCCAATCCAGGGAGATATGGTGCATCCATATCTGCGCCGGAGAAATGGGGAAGAAGATGTAGAATATCCTTCGCCAGAGCTTAAAGAAATTTTGCAAAGGACACTTGGAGTTCCGCTTTTCCAAGAACAAGCGATGAAAATTGCGATTGTCGCGGCAGGTTTTACCGCAGCCGAGGCAGATGAACTGCGTCGGAGTATGGCCACTTTTAAAGTGAAAGGAATGGTAACGCGTTTTGAAAAAAAGCTGGTGGATGGTATGACGGAAAGAGGTTATACCGAAGAATTTGCAAGACGTGTATTTAAGCAGCTGGAAGGTTTCGGAAGTTATGGATTTCCTGAAAGTCATGCGGCCAGTTTCGCTTTGCTTGTTTATGTTTCGTGTTGGATAAAATGTTACCTGCCCGATGTTTTCGCTGCGGCTTTATTAAACAGTATGCCCATGGGATTTTACCAGCCCGCTCAGATTGTTATTGATGCCAGAAAAAACAATGTGGAGGTACAGCCGGTTGATATTAATTATTCCAACTGGGATAATCTGCTGGATGAAAATGTTGAGGAGAAAGAATATTATCCGATCAGACTTGGATTTCGACAGATTAAAGGATTGCGGGAGGAAGATATTGTTGCTCTTGTTTCAGGAAGAGATCGACCGTATGCCAGTATACATGCGCTGCGCGATGCAGGAGTTTCCCAATCTGCGCTTGAAAGATTGGCGGATGCCGATGCGTTCCGGTCAATCGGACTGGACAGGCGGCAGGCTTTATGGGAAGTGTCGGCGCTGAATGACCGGCCAACGGGATTGTTTATCGGACAGCCTTCTGAAAGTACTTTTGAAAAGGGTGTACAACTTCCAAAAATGACGGATTCGGAGCATGTCGTTCAGGATTATGCCTCGACTTCCCTGTCTTTGAAAGCACATCCGGTAAGTTTTGTCCGTGAAAAGCTTGCCTTATTAAAAGCATTGACTACAAAAGATCTGGGAATAACAAACGAAGGCAGGATTGTGAAAGTAGCCGGATTGGTGTTGGTAAGGCAGCGGCCAGGTACGGCGGGAGGTGTCTGTTTTATCACCATCGAGGACGAAACCGGTTTTGCGAATCTGGTTATCTTTCAAAGTTTATTTGAAAAATACCGCAAAGAAATTCTTCGTTCGCGCTTGTTGATGGTGGAGGGGAAACTTCAAAAAGAAGGCGAAGTGATCCATGTTATTGTGAAAAGATGTTTCGATATGTCCGGATTGCTTCGGAAGCTGCATAAGACAGAGGAGGACCCGGCCTTGCTCACACTTTCAAGGGCAGATGAGAAAGATGAGTACGTTTCCCAAGCCATCAATAAACGAACGCAGGTAAGGAAAGATGTTCAAGCTGAAATATTTCCTTCAGGAAGAAATTTCAGGTAAAAAGGGCATGAATATTCTATTGATTTTATCAAAATCAGCTATTAATAATTTTGTTTTTTTTGAGCTAAGGATATTATAAATGTACAATATTTAATTTTCTACTGATTGCAGTTGAAGAGGTCGGCATTTATTGAATTTCAGAAATTAAAAGTTTAGACTCTTGGGAGTCTGTATGAGTTGATGGAATTTTAATTTGAGAGGTTTAACTACTTAACCATTGGCTACTTGGCAATTATGGCGGTTAGTTATTTAATTAATGAATTCATATTCCAATATTTTAACGCAAGCATATTTATATAAATTTTAATCAAATAATTAATTAAAAAATAAATGTTTGCAAATATTTTACATTATACACTTTATAATGAGGTGGTTAAATATTTTTTTAAATTAAAAAGTTTACAAAATTTAAAAGTTAATCGAATTAATATGTAAGTTTACAACCCGGAAAATATGAACTTTTATCGCTCTTGAAAGGTTGAAACAGTTAAATATCCTATTCGGAATTAAGCAAAAAGCCGCTTTGTCAGTGTATTGATTTAGCTCTAAATAAAAGTTATTGACTTGATATACACCGGGAAGGCTTACACGATTCTAACATTATAATTTATAGATAGCATTTTTTATGAGTATTTTTGATAAACGTCTACAATACAAACCATTTGAGTATCCTGAAATATTACAATTTACGGAAGCGATTAATAAAGCCTACTGGGTTCATTCAGAAGTAGATTTTACAGCAGACACACAGGACTTTCATTCGCATTTGAATGCAGCAGAAAGAAATGCTGTGAAAAATAGTTTGCTTGCGATCGCTCAGATCGAAGTGGCTGTTAAGTCGTTCTGGGGAAATCTTTTTCACCATTTGCCAAAACCTGAATTTAATGGTCTGGGAAGCACGTTTGCTGAATGTGAATTCCGCCATTCGGAAGCTTACTCGCGTTTGCTGGAAGTGCTTGGATATACCAACCAGTTTGAGTCGCTGGTGGAAATTCCGGTGATCCGTGAGCGTATCGATTATTTGTCGGAAGCTTTGGGGAATTCAAAATCGACTGACAAAAAGGAATACGCGTTCTCGCTGATCCTGTTCTCGATTTTGATCGAAAACGTAAGCTTGTTCAGTCAATTTGCGATTATTTTATCTTTTGCCCGTTTCAAGGGTTTGATGAAAAACGTAAGCAATATCATCGCCTGGACCTCCATTGATGAGCAGATTCACGCAAATGCAGGAATTTATTTGGTAAATAAAATCAAAGAAGAATTTCCTGACATGTTTGATCAGGAAACAGTGGCAGAAATCACCCGTTTGGTGCGCTCGTCAATCGATGTGGAATCCCGCATCATCGACTGGATTTTCAGCGAGGGCGAAATCGACAGTATTAATAAGGAAGATCTGATCAACTTCATGAAGTACCGTGCAGACGACAGTCTTCAGAAAATCGGTCTGCCCCGCCAGTTCAATCTTGCGATTGCGGATGTGAAATTGCTGCAATGGTTTGAAGAAGAAGTTTTTGCGAACAGTCTTGATGACTTTTTTGCAAAACGTCCGGTGGATTATACCAAACACGACAAAAGTATTTCAGCATTTGATCTGTTCTAAAAAAAATAAAAATCGATCGAAGTTTTTTAAATAAAACCAAGAAATCAACAACATATTAATCATAAAAAAGAAATGAAAGTTGCCGAATTAGACCTGCTGGAAGGTGTCACTCCCCAGTACGAAATGGAGAAACTATGGTGGAAAAACACTGAAAGCGAACAGGTTCTAAACCGTGGATATTTGTTGAAAGGCGAAACCGTGGAAGGAGCTATCGAGCGCGTTTGTGCCGCCGCAGCAAAACGCTTATACCGTCCCGAACTGAAAGAAGCTTTTCAGGAAATGGTTGAAAGAGGCTGGATGAGTTTAAGTTCTCCAATCTGGGCAAATATGGGCACAGAGCGTGGATTGCCTATTTCTTGTTTCAATGTACATGTGCCGGACAATATTGAAGGTATCACGCACAAACTTGGCGAAGTGATCATGCAAACCAAGATTGGTGGCGGAACCTCCGCTTATTTCGGTGATTTGCGCGCGCGCGGAAGTGCTGTGACGGACAATGGAAAAAGTAGTGGTGCGGTAAGTTTCATGCGTCTTTTTGACACGGCCATGGACACGATTTCTCAGGGCGGAGTGCGCCGCGGTGCATTCGCAGCTTACATGGATATTGATCATGAGGATATAGAAGAATTTTTACAGATTAAAGATATCGGTCACCCGATCCAGAATCTTTTTTCAGGTGTTTGTGTGCCTGATTACTGGATGCAGGACATGATCGATGGGGACATGGCCAAAAGAGAAATCTGGGCGAAAATTTTACAAAGCCGTCAGCAGAAAGGTCTTCCGTATATATTCTTTTCTGACAACGTAAACCTGAATAAACCGCAGGTCTACAAAGACAAAAATCTGCGTATCAACGCAAGTAATTTGTGTTCGGAAATTATGTTGCCGTCGACAGAAGATGAGTCTTTTATCTGCTGCTTGTCATCAATGAACCTTGAATTGTATGACGAATGGAAAGATACTGATGCCGTGAGATTGGCTATTTTTTTCCTGGATGCTGTTCTTCAGGAATTTATTGAAAAAACAGAAGGAAATCATTTCCTGGCTAGCGCAAACCGTTTTGCGAAACGCCACCGCGCGCTTGGTCTTGGCGTTTTGGGATGGCATTCGTACCTGCAAAAAAATATGATTCCGTTTGAAGGAATGCAGGCAAAACAGCTGACAACGCAGATATTCAAAGCAATTCAGGATAAATCAGAAAAGGCGACGCAAGAACTTGCTCTGATATACGGAGAGCCGGAATTACTAAAAGGATACGGTCGCAGAAACACAACGCTGTTGGCTATTGCGCCGACAACTTCTTCGTCTGCCATTCTTGGTCAAACATCTCCTGGCATCGAACCATTCAGCAGCAATTACTACAAGGCAGGTCTCGCAAAAGGTAATTTTATGCGTAAAAATAAATACCTGAAAGTATTACTGGAAGAGAAAGGTTTGGACAATGAGGAAACCTGGCGGACGATTATGCTGAACCACGGAAGTGTGCAGCATATGCCCGAATTATCTGCTGAGGAAAAAGACGTTTTTAAAACTTTCAAAGAAATTAGTCAGCTGGAAATTATTCAACAGGCTTCGATCCGTCAAAAATATGTGGATCAGTCTCAAAGTTTAAATTTGAATATTCCTTCCAATCTGCCGGTTAAAGAAGTTAATAAGTTACTTATTGAAGCATGGAAGCTAGGTGTGAAAACGCTTTACTACCAGAGAAGCCAAAGCGTTTCGAAAGAATTGGTGACGAGTTTGGTAAGTTGCCAGTCATGCGAATCGTAAGAGATTTTTAGCGGATTAAAACATTGGTAAGTTGATAAACACAGATTGAGCCGGCAAAACGCTGGCTCAATTTTTTTATCCATATCAATAAATTAACATAACTTCATAATGGCAACTAACGATCAAAATTCAACTGAGGAAAATCAAAATCCGTCAACTGGCAGTCAGGAAATAAAAGGCTCGAATACCGTAAAAGATCCGGATGAGTGGACAACAGGTGACGAGCCAATGACAGGCGCGCAGCAATCCTATTTGAAAACGCTTTCAGATGAAGCGGGTGAAGAATTTGATGAAACGCTAACCAAGGCAAATGCTTCAAAACGTATTGAGGAGTTGCAGCAAAAAACCGGTCGCGGACAAGAGAAATAGGCAGACAGTAGAAATTAAATAAAAGCACCAAATTGAAGACTGAGGTTACCTCAACTTCAATTTGGTGCTTTTATTTGTATGTAAATCTTCAAAAAGTCGCCTTCATTAGTATTCTTTTAAAAGGAAAAAATACCGGAGTCTTAGGGAATCTGCTTTTCAAACGCGACTTGTATTCGTTGATAAAATTCTGTTTATTTTGATCATCCAGCTTTTCCAGGTAAGGTATCAGAGCAGTACCTGAAACCCAATCAAACAGCGCATCCGAGTCATTCAGCACAAGCGGATATATTTTTTCAAAAACAGTGATATCCCTTCCTTCATTCTCAAATAATAACTCGGCATAATCGTCAATATTCAGCACCGTATCCGCCCGGTCCCAACTTTTAAAAAGAGGTTCGAAAAGTGGGTCCGAAGCCAGGTCGCTGAGCATCCTGTTTGTCAGGTTATGATTTTGCGCCGGCAATTGGATTGCGAGCTGGCCACCCGATTTAATCGAAGAAATAATTTCTGGCAACAGTGATTTATGATTTTTTACCCATTGGATTGCCGCGTTGGAAAACACCAAATCCCACTTACTTCCGGATTGTAACTGCTCTTCAATGGATCGTTTTTCGAAATGTACCTGTGCGTTTTCAAATTCCCTGGTATCGTTAAGCATTTCTTGCGAAGAGTCTACGCCCAGCACTTTTGAATCAGGCAACATATCAGCCAGTTTCCTGGTCAATTCTCCTGTTCCACATCCCAGATCTATAACTTCGAGATTTGGCTTTATTTCTATCAGAGCAGCCAAATCGAAAAATGGCAAGAAACGGTCTGATTTAAATTTATTATAGGTATTCGGATTCCAGGCCATTATCTAATTCTTACGTAGTAAATTTATTTAGTTTCGCCATTTAAACGACTTTTCATCGATAGCTCGCATCGTGCACAAAACTCCGTTCAAATGATCATACTCATGTTGTAGAAGTTCTGACAGGCCATCCTGCATTTTCCATTGTTGCGGCTGCCAGTTTTCATCCAGATAATTTATTGTCAAATATTTGTGCCGTTTGACTTTCACGAGCAAGTTGGGGAAACTCATGCAATCGTCCCACATTTCGAACATATCCTCACTCAGATCTGTAAATTCCGGATTGATAAAAATGATGGGTCTATCAATATTCATGTAAATCAATCGCTTCATGATGCCGAGTTGAGGAGCTGCAATCGCTCTTCCGAAATTGTACTTTGACCGGATCTCCTGCATTACGTTATGGAGGTCCTCAATCCAGCCTTTTACCTGCGGCAGTTCTGTTTCCAATACCGGGTCGCAGACTTCATAAAGCAGCGGATTGCCAAGTTGTAAAATATCGTTTAAGCCTTTCATAAAGCGGAAAACCTGTTTAAATTAATACTTTTTCGAAGCAGACGCTGTTTTCAATTCCGATATACTGGCCATAATTTGGGGTAATTTGGTAGCCGTTCTTTTTGTAAAATGCTATGGCTTCCGGTTGTCGCTTTCCTGTTTCCAAAACACATTTTTTATAGGACATTTCTGCTGCCCATTTTTCGAGTTCTCTCAAAACAGAAGACGCAATTCCCATTCCCCGGCCTTCGGGAGAAGTATACATTCGTTTAACTTCCATCGCATTTTGATCAAATTCCTTAATTGCTCCACACCCAACAGGTACTCCATCTTCGAAGGCAACAACGGTATGTTTGATTTTGTCAACTTTATTGAATTGGGAGTAAAAAGAATGATCTTCACCGTCGCGGATTGCAAGGTCTGCGTCAAGTTTTTTAACAAGAAAAATAAAATCTTCGTCTGTGGAATCTGTGCGTTTTAGGGTGCTCATTGCGTGATCCAGAAATTTATCTATGCCAGAAAATGAATGTTTCGGCAATTTAAGTAAATTCTGATTTGATCAACGGAAGGGCATTTTATAAAAAACCTTTCTGCCATTTTTGAGCAATAGCCAAGGCAGTTTCCAGCATATACGGTTCCCAATTTTCAACTTTCCATTCGGAATGATGCAGCGCTGATCTTGATAATAACTGTCTGGCGTGATCGAAGTTTTTTGCCGTTTCAAGAATTGAAGACAATTCCAGCTGTTGCTCAAAAAGTGTGAGGTTTTCAAGTGGAGACGGTGCTAAGGATACCGTGTCAATAGGTAGGAAATTATTGAATAGTTTTTCTGGAAAAGCATATTCTTTGTGTTTGACAATGGCGTTCATTTTAAGAAAATCCTGCTGAAAAGCCAACTGGCTTTCTGTTGAATATAGCGCCGTTCCCATCTGTTCGAGCACGACAAATTTAAGGTTTGGGCATTTAGGAATTGTTGCTTTCAGAAGGTCAAAAACTTCTTTTGGAACTGTGTCATCGTGCGTGTCCCGCCTGATTTTTTCACCCCGGGAAGTTTTCCTTTCATCCCAGCTGCCACCTGAAATATGGATCTCACGCACTTTTTCGAGTGGGTACAAAGCTAAAATATCTTGAAAATCTATATCGAAATTATGAATCTGGCAATAGAGATTATGGAGATCAAGAATGATAAAACCATTAACGCTCTCAACCAGCTTTGAAAGAAATTCGCCGTGGTTTTTAACTTCTTCTAGCGAATAAGAAAATGCCAGATTCTCCAAGCCGACAGGGCACTGACAGGCTTCCTGAATCCTCTTCAATCGGTCAATACCAATATCCAGAAAAGTTTTGGTATAAGGGATTCCAATCGGTGCTCCTTTGTGAAAATCAGACCCGGTCATAAATCCAAAATGTTCTGTGATATGATCAAACCTGAACTTCCTGGAAAAAGTGTTAAGTTTTTTCAGCCAGGCATCTTGCCCGGGAAGCCATTTGCCCGAAAATAGTGAGAAATAAACGCCATGACCTACAAGTCTGCCCTCGTTGCCAAATTCTGAAATCAGGTCCGAAAACCACTCCGGAATTTCTTCATACTTGAAAAGTGTGTCAAAAGACCACTCGATCGCTTCAACTTTTTCTTGTTCGAAAAGCGGGAGAGTTGCCGATAAAATATTGGTATCCAGATTGCAGGCAATGGATGAATAGACTTGCGGCATGGCTATCAAATGAAATCAACCCATTCCACAAGCAGGGCATGGATCCAGTTTTTTGGCTTTGGCAGCTTTTTCTTTTTCCGGACTTACGCTATCGTTGGAACAAGCGCTTATCGTAGTAGTGACTACAACCGCTACGGCAACGGCTTGAAGAACTGTTTTTGAGATTTTCATATTGGCTAATGGTTTATGTAAACAGTTTTGGCAAAATAATCACGCAAGAATATGAGGTTGCTCACTCTAAATACAAAGACTCATAATGGCATGATATGGTTGTAACCTATTAGACATTTTCACCAAATAAAAAGCCGGACTAACACAGCCCGGCTTGATATAATCTGCTTAATTTAAAACCTCCCGATTAAACGTTTTCTCAAATTCTTTAATTGACTTTCTGAGATGTTTATCAGTTAAACCGCTATATTGAAATTGTAAAACTCTGGCTTGTTCGGCAGTCAGTTTTTTAAGTTTCCAATATTTTGGGTGGCTTAATTGGATCGGAGGATGGAAGTCTTCATCTTTCGTGTCTTTAATCAAAACTTCTGTTTCAATTATAACTTTTACAAGATCTGCGGCCAACTTCCCTCTGGTAATCACTTTCGCCAAACGTCCCAAGTCGAGGACAAAAACTTTTTCATGTTTCATTATTTAATTCTTCAAATTACTTTCCGGACTGCAAAGATATTGATAGAAAAGTTTAGTCGGCAGAACTTAATGAAAACTTAATGTAATTTGTATTTTGGAAGATCAATAAAATATTATTTGTTGAAAATGAAATCAACCACTTTCGTTCTGTGTTGAAGATAGGTGCAGCCTTATCTTGTATGTCTTTTTTTAATCGGGTAAAACTCCCGACAAGTTGAGTTTAGCTTCGTAACTTTTATGTCCGATAGGGACTTAGGCAATAGAAAGTTGATCTCAATCGCACAACTGTTATGGTATTGGTAACCATGATTACGAGTCAGGGAAATTATATTTTTCTGCGATTACGTCCGAAGCTTCATGGACCAAATCTTCCGCTTCATCGTCTTGCGCTAACTGTATTTTCGTAGGAAAATTAATGATCTAAATATCTGATCATAAAATTAACGGCAATAAATCGTCTTAATTAATCAGAAGATTGCAGGATATTAAAATATACCCACCTTTAACTTGATCGTACCTTTGGAAGTGGATTCGTGCTCAGGGATGTAGGTGATATTGACTTTACTGTTATCAGGTTCACCGTGAAAGTCTCTTTTCAAAGTTCCATTAATATCGCCTGCGGGAAATCGTATGACTTCTGAATGAGTTCTCTTAAAGGTGCCTGCTTTTGGAGTTTCTTTATGATAAAAGTCCAGTTTTAGTTTGTAATCATCATTTGCATAACCTTCAACCTTGATGATCAAAGCGCTGTTGCCTGACTTATCGGGAGTTTCCCAAATGTTTTCGGAGGACCCGATGTGATGAATTAAGTGCTCTGTAAGCTGGTGAAAAGTAATAATATACCCCACCCAAAACTAATAATATAAGAGAAACTCCGACAAGAAGCCATTCTCTTCTGTTAATCCACATCATTAAAATGTATCATTTTCTTATTGATCTACAAAGTTATTCAATCGCCTTATAAATTTATGTTAGTTAACAATAAGATAATGTAAGACAGTCTGTTGCGGATTTTGTGAGTTGGTTTTAATTCTCGAATTCAGGTTAATTGATTTGAATCTGATAATTTTGGGTATGGAAAGAGCAGATATACCACTGTTAGCATTAGCGTCGTTAAAGTCGCCGAAGTTATTATCTCTATTTCAAAGCTCGCTGAGCCTCCTCTCCGCCTTTTGATGGGATCCGATGCGTTACAATTTGCCAACTACAAAATTCAAATGTTACAAGAGGGCGTTGAAGCGAACAAAACGATAACGCTTTCAACCGACTTTATATAATTTGAAATTAGTTTATACGCACTGAGCTCAGTTTTCAATTCTGAGTTCAGGGTGTTTTTTTATACATAAAAAGCCGGGTTTCGACATTTTAGTTTAATAAATTCAAAAAATCAAAAATATATTTTTTCGGCTTCTTCGGGATACAGATCAATCATCAAATCACTTTGCCAGAATTCTTTTGTTTTGACATTCATGGCCGTAAGTTTTCCGTTTTTCTTCACGCCGGTATCCATGTTCCAGAGGTTCGCTGAATGAATAGGTACGGCGCTGCCAAACTTTAATGTGGGTGTATGTCCTATAAAAATTTCGTTAAACAAGCTTAATCTGACTGGAAAGTGATCAGTGGGAAACTGCTTCTGGTCTTTGAAAATCATCGCCGTTTCCAGCAGTGTCCGGTCGTTGAAAAGATAGTTTTCATGCAATTCTTTGGCCGGGCCTTGCTGCGAGGTAAAGCCGGCATGAACGTAGAGATTCTGCTGATCGTCAACATAAAAACTCCTGAATTTACGGAAAAAATCGCGGTGTTTTTTCTTCTCCTCAGCGCTGTAAGATCCATAACTTCGTAAAGTGGATTGTCCGTCACTTGCTAGCCATAACGGATCAGCATGGCCCGTTTCCAGCCATTCCTGCAACCAGACGTCATGGTTTCCTTTCAGGAACACACAGTCAAATCGGGAATCCAGTTCGATCAAAAAGTCGATGGTTTGCCCGGACTCCGGCAAGCCGTCGACATAATCTCCAAGAAAAATAAGCCGGCTGTTTTCATCCGGCTTGATTAATTTAATGATCTGATTCAGCGCTTTTAAAGCACCGTGGATATCGCCAATAACATACGTTTCCTGCGCCATAATATGTTTAGATGTGATTTAACCAGTATTGATAAAGTAAAATATCTGTTCCAGTTGGAAAAACTTCCGGTTCAGCCGAATTTTGGAAAACATGATGATTTTTTACCCAAAAAATTTTTATTTCCAGTCCATGAATGCTCTTTGATCAAAATCCACTCAGAATGCTGTCATTTATCTTACTATTCAAATTGTTTTTTGACATAAATGTCTAATTAATAGATTCTTACAGTTCTTATAAGTTAGATTTAAAGAAATAAAATTTGCCGCAAAAGAAAACTTTATATTAAGCCTGACCCTAAAAGTGCTTTACGTTAGGAGTAACTAATAATTGATTTTGAAATATACAGATCATGACCAAACAACTTAATGTCGGTATCGTAGGATATAAATTCATGGGGCGCGCGCACAGTAATGCCTGGCTCAAAGCACCTTTATTTTTCGATCTCCCAGCCAAACCCGTTTTGAAAATTGCATGCGGCAGACAGGAAAGTTCTTTAAGAGAATTTGCGCAGAAATGGGGCTGGGAGAAAACAGAAACAGATTGGAGAAAATTGGTTAGCAGTCCCGAAATCGATATTGTTGACATTGCCCTGCCGCAAAATCTTCATTATGAAATTGCCATGGCTGCCGCAAAAGAAGGCAAACATATCTTTTGTGAAAAGCCGCTTGCGATGAACAGGAAACAAGCGGAAGAAATGGTCAAAGTTTGCGAGGACAATAAGGTCAAACATTATTTAAATCATAATTACAGAAGAACCCCGTCAGTTGCTTTTGCAAAAAAAATGATTGAGGACGGGAAAATCGGACGAATATTCCATTGGCGTTGTACATACCAGCAGGATTGGATCGTAGACCCACACTTTCCATTAACCTGGCAGCTGAGAAAGGAAACTGCCCAGGCTGGCCCTCAATGGGATTTGAACTCTCATGCAGTGGACCTTGCGCATTTCCTCGTTGGTGATATTGAAACGGTATCTTGCCTGATGACCAATTTCATAAAAGAACGCCCCTTGGCTGATGAAACAACTTCCGGAAATCTCAGTGCTGCAACTTTGGGTGATCAAATGGGAGAAGTCACAGTTGAAGATGCGGCTTTGATGATGGTGCGTTTTAAAAATGGCGCAATAGGTTCTTTCGAAGCGACACGTTTTGCAACGGGAAGGAAAAATGGTTTACGATTTGAGATTTACGGAAGTAAGGGAAGCATTCTATTTGATATGGAAAGAATGAACGAATTGCAGTATTATTCTCTGGCAGACGAAGAAGGAACGCAGGGTTTTCGGCTTATCCAGACCACGGAGTCAGTGCATCCGTATGCCGGACACTGGTGGCCAGCCGGGCATATTATAGGTTATGAGCATGCTTTTGTGCACGCAGTTGCAGATTTTGTTAATGCAGTAATTCATGATACTGTAATAGAACCGAATTTTTATGATGGATTAAAGATCATAGAAGTTCTGGAAGCCGGAATTCAGTCAGCAGATTTAAATAAACAAGTCGTGTTATGAAAAAATATATCACCAGCGTTTCCATCCTTTTTTTCCTCTTGTCGGGTTTTGTTTTAAAAGCGCAAAAAGCATCACGCACGAAGAATATTTATGCGAAGCAAAATCTGATCGCCTGGTGTATTGTTCCCTATGATGTTAAAAACAGAGGGCCGGTCGAACGTGCAGAGATGCTTAACAAATTAGGATTTACGATGCTGGCATACGATTGGAGGGAAAAACATATTCCGGAATTTGATGCAGAACTGGATGCTCTAAAAAAACATCATATCAAACTCCAGGCTTTCTGGTACCACACGGGAGCCAATCCTGAATCTGATAAAAATCTCCCTATCATTCTGGATGTACTGAAACGCCATGGTGTAAAAACACAGATATGGCTAATGGTGAGCGGTATTAAAGATCTGGATAAAATGTCGCAACAGGAAAAGCTCCTTGCCATAGCGAAGCCGGTTAATTATGTTGCAGAAAAAGCTGCCGAAATTGGCTGCACAGTCGGGCTATATAATCATGGTGGCTGGTATGGGATGCCGGAAAATCAGCTGGAAGTGATCCGGTATCTGAAAAAACCAAACATTGGAATCGTTTATAATTTCCATCATGCTGAGGAAGATATTGAGCGCTTCCCAAAATTCTTTCCTGAGATACTGCCACATTTATTTGCAGTTAACTTAATGGGTCTGAAAAAAGGCAATCCGGTAAAAGTGGTGCCGATAGGCGAGGGTGACGCTGAGTCAGAGATGATAAAAATCGTCAGAGAAAATGCTTATAACGGCCCTATTGGCATCATAAACGAGGATACAGCACCGGATGCGGAGGTCGGGCTTACAATGAATATGCATGGTTTAAAGAAAATCCTGAAAGAACAGTCAGATCAGGCAGCACTAAATACTTATAAGTAATTTCGGGAGTGCACTCATTTTAATATTGTTGCATTGCTATAATTTGCCAAAATAATCTGGTCGTAAAGTGACTGTTAAATGTCGTAATCGTACAGTAATAGACCCGGGTCGCGGGCATACCTTTGTTATAGATAATTAATAACATTAACCCTTAAAGACATTCAGATGGAAGCGAAGAAAACACCGGCAATCACAGTTGAAGCTTTGATTAATGCGCCAACAAAAAAAGTCTGGGAATTCTGGACTGAACCCCAGCATATCACAAAATGGACTTTTGCATCCGATGACTGGCATGCTCCCTATGCCGAAAATGATCTTCGGATTGACGGAAAGTTCAAGACCACTATGGCTGCAAAAGATGGCAGCATGAGCTTTGATTTTGAGGGCGTTTACACAGATGTTCAAACTTATAAATTAATTCAATACGTCCTTGGTGACGGCAGAGAAGTAAGTATCTCTTTCGACAGCGAGGATAATGTCACAACAGTTACCGAAACTTTTGATCCGGAAAGTGAAAATTCAATCGAACTACAAAGAGACGGATGGCAGGCTATTCTTGACAATTTTAAAAACTATGTTGAAACAGCCGTATAATATTTACGTACATTTAATTTCAAAACACAACGGGTTATTGGTTATTCCAGTGACCTGTTTTTTTACCCCAATACCGGAATTTTAAATTTTTGGTTAAAACCACATGGTTAAGTATTTCCATGTAAAAGGTTCTATCAATTGATTGTTTTACTTGTTGTTTAAAAAGAGCGATCTCCGAAGATGCTGATATGCGATAGCACTAAAATATTATCTCAATACAACTCTTTTAACCTCTGTTTTTTGACCTGAATCTTTTGTTGGAATTACATAAACATAATAGGTGCCGCGAGGGAGTGTTGCAACATCAAACTGCGTTTTTCTACTTGCAATGGCGCTTGCAGTATCACCTGAGTTAGATATTGATCTGACTAAGGTAGATTTTTCGTTATAAAGTAAAATCTCCTTCGGTAGTTCCGTTTCCGCGGTTTCGCTTTCGAAATCAATACTGATAATATTAGTTGCCGGATTTGGATAAATAATTGCGCCGGTATTTGTGCATTTCCAGCTGTATTCCAGTTTCTCTGAAAGCGGAGTTGTTCCACATGCATTTGTGATGTTGCCCTGGATGAAGTGACTGGTGCCACACATGCCGCCATTTACTTTTACATCATTTTCAAATCCTGATTTTACAAGTGTTCCATCAAGCAGCCAATTGTAAGTTGAGTGAATTATTTCTGTCGTATTTACTGCGACAATACCATAAGTATCTATCGCAGTAAGGCTTGTAGTAACACTTGGGATACCTACATAAATTACTTTTGAAAATATTAACGGTTTGCCACATACGTCAATGGCGGCAGTAATAGTCGTTTCACCCGATTCTGTTCCAATCCGTTTCGCTAAGCCTGTTGTTTCATTAATTGTAAGCACAGATTCGTTGCTGCTTGTCCACCTGGCCGGAACACCCAGCAGGTTCATTCTGTACGTAGAAGTGGCAGAACATAATGTAGAATCTCCCAGTACTTCAAAAGCGTATTCCGATGTCAATAATGCCTTTCCGTTCGCGGCAATCCAGTCTTTTATTTCACCTTGTGAAAAGTCAGAAAATGCCAGTGCTTTGTCTAGACCGCTGCACATAATGGTTTTACTGGTTGTCGAACATCCGGATTTTGCATCCGTTGGGTGTGATGCGTTAAAATTATGTCCAATTTCATGCGCCACAGTAAGATATTCATTCGAAGTCCCGTACGTAAGTGAATAGGCCATGTTAGGCGTTTTTCCAATAACACCTTTGTGTGCAATACCTAACGTAAAGGCTTCCAGAAACTTAGATGTGAACAAATGCGCAACGTCCCTTTTTACATCTGTCTTGTTTTTATTCCAGTAGTTGGTAAATTCCATTAACAATTTCGAAGGATCCGTAGAAGTATAAGGATCGTTTGCGGTGGTGTAAACGTGCTGATAATTAACCATAAGACGGATATTAAAAGTACTCATGTAGATACCTGCCACAATATTCATATCGTTCAGGATACGCGCGTTCGTATTTTTACCATTGTTTTTGAAGTACTCAAAATCAGCATCCGTCGCCACTTCAAGAATACGGCACTCAGAATTGAAGGTTTCAGAAGTTCTGGCAGCGGCCTGTGCTTTGCTTACTGCCTGACTAATCGGCTCTTCCAGTCCACATTTTCCATCAATATCCTGAACATCAGCTACATTAAATACGACATAACGGTTGTCGGTATCTTGTGTATTTGTAATATCTGACAACGGTTCGATTGCGTAGAAACCCTCTTTACCGTCGCTTACGATGCCTTTTATTTGATCGTTGTCAATATATAAACGAACAAACTGGGATGGATCATTATTGGCGTAGCCTGAATAAGTATTACAAACTGCAACAGAATTATCAGTAACCTCTCCGTTTTTAGTGCTCATAACAGACTTATAATCAGCTGTTCTGATTTCAGTTTGTTGTAGCGTAAGATCCAGTGTGAGGTTATTCGATACAGCAAGTTTTAATTTCGCTTGCAGGGGATTTCTTTTGACAAAACTATTCAGCGCAGAAGGTTCCAGTTGTATTACGTTTAAAACTTTAACCAGCCCGTCCAGTTTCTGGATCTCAGTATTGGTAAGTTTTGCAGGAACATTTAATTGAGATGCAATTTGTGCGTGTGCAACCTGGCTAAGGAAGCAAAAAACAAGTAAAAGATTTTTCATAATTTGAGTAAAACTGATAGAAATAAAGGGAATTCAGAATTCAATAACGTTCTGGAAACTTTTTAAAATTGGGTTTACGTAAGCTGGCTTTTTACTGATTAAAGTAATTCTACGAAGAAGTTTGATTTTTGAACTTTTAGGTGTTTTTGCCTTGCCTGAAACTAAGTAATAGAAGAAAATCGGATATGCAACCAAATTTTTATACAATTTTCATCAAAATATATACAATTCTACCTACTTGTAGAATTCCTTACTTCAAGCTCTGCAAGTGATTTATTTGATGGCTGTAAACTTAGTAGTCGAAGGAAAATTAGGGTATAACTTGTTGATTTTAAGTTATTAAAATTCAATTAGTCTATCTGACTACAATTTATAATATGTAACCGATAGTGATAATAATTTAACTTCTCATTTAGTAGAGTAGTTTGCTCAAATATTTCTTGACATAATTTACCTGACTACGCATAATTTGGAAGTGAATTTTCAGAATTTAATTATTCCAAGATGTTGTGAAATGCCACAGGAGTATTGTCAACGTTCACTTTAATTATATTTTATAATTTCATTGCAACCACAACGCTAAATTTTATACGTTTCAAATATTACTTATTAATTAGTGAATCCCATAAACGGATGATGTCATTTCGATATTGGTTTCGATAATTGTTGAAATGTCAACAATAAAATTTAACTAATTTTATGATATATAGTTGATATACAGCACATTAAGGTGTGGTACGAATTTCGTAAGGAATATAAAGGATAATTTAAAACATAGGTATTAAGGGGTGGGGTGACCATTGTTAAAACAATTAATGTGACCCACGATTTTCGTTCAATAAATGGCATGTTCGAAATTCCCCAGATGAAAGCTTTGTCTATCCAGGCAGCGGCCAACCTGAAAAAATATCTAAAATAGACAGACTTTTCTGTTTCAAAATCAATTGATTTAAATGACTATAAATCCGGAATTAGTTGCTGAAATTTAGCTGGTTCCGGTTCAACCTTCAATAAATATATTATGAAAACGAAATCTATACTTTTTGTTACCGGAGCATTTGTCACCCATCATTGCTGGGACGAGTGGAAGGATTATTTTGAAAGCAAAGGATATAAAACGCTTGCACCGGCCTGGCCATTCAAGGATGCTGACGCGGAAACCTTGCGAAACCGACAACCGTATGATACCGACCTTGCCAGACTAACGTTATCGGAAGTAGTGGATCATTATGCGGAAATCGCACGTAGTATGCCAGAAAAGCCAATCATTATCGGACATTCGCTCGGCGGGCTGATGACGCAGATACTGGTAAGCAGGGATCTGGCAGCTGTGGCTGTGGCAATACATCCGGTGCCACCATTGGGCGTTTTTCCTTATGAATTTTCGTTTTTGAAAGCAGGCTGGAAATCTCTTGGTTTATTTACGTCAACCGACAAAACATATATGATGTCTTTCAAAGACTGGCAATATGCTTTTGTAAACGAAATGCCACTTGAAGAACAACAATTTGCGTATGAGAAATTTACTGCACCTGAGTCGAAAACTGTTGCAAGGGGCGGCTTAACAAGCGCTGCGAAAGTTGATTTTAAGAAAAAACATGTTCCGTTGCTGATCACCTCCGGCAGTCTGGATAATATTATTCCCGCACATTTGAATTTTCGGAATTTCAAGGCTTATAAAAGTAATGGCTCGGTACTGGAATATAAGGAATTTCTAGGACGAAATCATCACGTGCTTGCGCAGCCTGGATGGGAGGGGGATGCGGATTATATTTTGAATTGGATTGCCAAATATTGAAATAAGGCATTTAGGAAAACAAGTTTATTTGCATGGAAATGATCCAACGTATATCAATATCCGATTTTGTTCAGTACTTATTCATTTATGGGTTAATTTTCTTATCTTGAATTGATAATCAATTCCTTATTGATTTTAGATCAAGAGAATTTATGAATAATTCGGAAGGGCAAGAAGCTGATCCAAACTTTCTGTATCAAAATGCCGGTGGTAAAAAGGCAGATACAGAAATAGCGTTCTTGTCGTCTGTCAGTCACGCTGAAATAAGGTGGCGAGATGAAGAAAATGAGCTTCTACTGTCGGTGAATCATGCAATCGCGTCGATTCGTGATAAGCGTGATTTTGTACAAATGATCCAGCGGGAATTGAAATCGTATCTCCTTTTTTCAGATATCGCAATTTCTATTTTTAATTTAGAAACGGGCACGTACCGGGTGTTCTTAGAATATTGCGAAAAAACAATTTTGCATCCCGATTTTAACGAAATCGCTTTTGATGAATATCCAATTGCCGATGGCTTGCATAATCAAATCCTGGACTCGAACGCGCCGGTCGCTTTTTATATAGAAGAAATCCGTGATCCGGAGATGATTCATATAGAGTTCCTGTACCAGGCCGGAATCAAAAGAGTTGTAGGTATGAGAATGGAGCAAAATAACCAGATTATTGGAGCGATAGTTTTCCTATCCGAAAATCACTCGCCTTTTTCACAGCGGCAAAAAAACTTCATTCAGCGGCTTTCTTACCACATGACAACTGCGGTTTCAAATATCCGGGGCAATGAGAAAATTGAACAGCAGTTGGCCGAAATTAAAAAGTATAAGGAACTGCTGGAAGAGGAAAAATTATATTTACAGGAAGAAGTGGCTACTGGATATTCTTACCATGACATAGTGGGAGAGGGTGCGGAAATGAGAAAAGTTTTTCAGCTCCTTACGCAGGTTTCTTTCGCAAACAGTACTGTTCTTTTGCTCGGAGAAACTGGTACAGGGAAGGAGTTGATTGCAAGGGCAATTCACAGCGCATCGTCTAGGAAAGATAAGCTGATGGTTAAGGTGAATTGTGCTGCTTTGCCGGCCAGTCTCATTGAAAGTGAGCTTTTTGGACATGAGCGGGGAAGCTTTACAGGCGCGACGGAGCGAAGGCTGGGAAAATTCGAACTGGCGAACAAAGGCACATTATTTCTGGATGAAATCGGAGAAATGCCGCTCGATCTTCAGGTCAGGTTATTGCGTGCTTTACAGGAAAAAGAAATAGAAAGGGTAGGTGGCAGTACGACCATTCGGGTGGATGTGCGGGTAATAGCTGCTACCAATCGTGATCTTCAAAAAGAGGTATCCGAAGGACGGTTCCGCCATGATCTGTTTTACCGGCTCAATGTTTTCCCAATAACCCTACCTCCACTGCGAAAACATAAGGAGGATATTCCATCTCTGGCGGTGCATTTTTTGCATAAATATGCCAGGAACAATGGGAAGAAAATCAGCAATATATCAAATAAGGTAATGAAGGAGTTACTTGCTTACAATTGGCCTGGCAATGTCAGAGAGTTAGAACATTTAATGGAGCGTAGTGTATTAATGACAACTGGTGACACGATCAGGGAAATGTATCTACCGAAGATAGGAAACGTGCAGACAATTATTGTTGATGGAATAAACCTGAAAACGCATGAACAAAATGAGCGGGATCACATTATTGAAGTGTTAAACAGCTGCAATGGGAAAATTTACGGTGCCGGCGGTGCGGCCGAAATTTTGAACATCAAAGTGGGAACCCTCAATTCTAAAATAAAAAAACTCGGTATCAAAAAAGGGCAAATTGTTTTTGTTGCTTCTGAGTTAAATAATAATCAAACCGAAGGCGATGACCTATTCAATTAAAATTATCGATGACTTACTTGAACCATTCAGGATGGTGATTGGGGCAGATTTTAACAGATATAGAAATCATGTTTACCGCGTTTATCTGAACTGTCTGCTTATTGACAACGCTGAAATCAATCAGGGGAAATATGCTATCGCAGCCGTTTTTCATGATATCGGAATTTGGACAGACCACACGATAGATTATCTTAATCCGTCAATTGTGCAAGCCGGAATTTATTTAAAGAAGATAAAACGAGTAGAGTTGTTGGAAGAGATTTCCTTGATGATATACTGGCATCACAAAATCAGCGGTTATGAGGGAAAGAATCAACGTGTGGTTGAAAATTTCAGGAAAGCCGATTGGATTGATGTTTCTCTTGGCATTTTAACTTTCGGATTTGATAAAAAGATAATTTCGCAAAACCGAAAGAATTTACCTAATCTTGGGTTCCATTTTTTTCTTTTGAAGAAAACAACGAAGAACTTTTTCAAACATCCGCTGAATCCCCTTCCAATGTTCACAAAATAAACTATTTGATTTGACGAGAATATTTAATTCTTCGCAATAGTGATCTTTTTTAACCCTGGAATTTAAGCACCAACCGCACGGAGTATATCAACAGGCTGAGCTAGGACAAACCGAGATAAGATTTTAACAGACTTTTAAAATCTTCAAAATTGTCAGGCTTGGTAATAAATGCAGCCGCACCCAAATTTTTCGCTTCCTCGGCAACACTTCTGCTGGATGACGTTGAAAAAACAATAACCGGAATATCTCTTAAAAATTCATCTTTTTTAATTGTAGTCAGAAATTCCTGTCCGCTGATTATCGGCATATTGAGGTCCAGAAAAATGAGGTCGGGAATAAGAGTTTTTGATGATAATTTAGCCAGAGCCTCACTTGCTTTATCGAATGCAAGACATTCAACCGATGAAGTTACTGACTGTAATGCTGCCTGAAATATTTCCAGATCATCCTCGTCGTCATCGATCAGTAAGATATTTTGATACAACATACGAATTAGAAAATGTTTATAGCTCTAATTTACAGTAAAGAAATTGTAAATCAAGGGTAGTATTATGGAAGTATTAATCTGACTTTCGAGACTTTGAAAATGTGAGTGTTTATTCGGATATTTAGATTAAACTGAGACAACAGGATTGATAAGATATTTATCCTATCAAAAATATTATGTCTTTAATGGAGCCGGAATTGAGGAAAGAATATATTCATATTTTGTAAAAATAACTCGATGAAATTTTTCAGTGTTTTATTAATGGCAGCTCTTATGCTCACCGGGAGCAGTAGCAGAAGACTAATTCCCGGCGAAGGTTTTGTTCAGGTTAAGGGCGGGCGTATATGGTACAAAATCGTGGGATCCGGAAAGGGTGTTCCACTTTTGCTGATCCATGGCGGGCCGGGCAGTAGAAGCTGCGACGGTATTCCGACATATTCGACATTAGGTAACGACAGGCCCATTATTTTCTATGATCAGCTTGGATCAGGGCATTCCGACAGGCCGACGGACACAACGCTTTGGCAGCTTCCAAGATTTGTGGATGAAATTACGGCATTGAGAAAGGAACTTGATTTAAAAGACATTAATGTCCTTGGAAGTTCATGGGGAGGTTCAGTGGCTGTTGAATATATGCTTTCTCAGAAACCAGAAGGAGTAAAATCGGTAATATTTGCCGGCCCGTTAATCAGTACCTCGCGCTGGATGCGTGACGCGAAAGTGCTGTTATCACAGCTGTCTCAACCTGTTCAGGATACCATTGAAAAATATGAAAGCCTGAAACTATATGATCATAAATCCTATATCGCAGCCACGGACTCTTTCAATATTCAATATCTAAGCAGAAAACCAGGTGAGCGAGTTCGCGTAGCAGACTGCGATAAGTCGGCGAAATCCAACAAGGAAGTTTATCGTTATATGTGGGGCCCGACAGAATTCAATGCGACTGGAACGCTCAAATCTTTTGAAAGAGCCGAGCGTTTGCATGAAATTAAGGAGCCAGTTCTTTTCATAGCAGGCCGCTTTGATGAAGGGCGGCCTGAAACGATGTATGAATTTCAAAAGGAAATTCCCGGATCAAAGGTTGTGATCATAGAAAACTCAGGCCACAACAAAGTGCGGGACAATCCTGAGGCATATCTTAAAGCGATCAGGCAATTTCTGAATCAGGTCAAATAATAATCGCCGGATATTGAACGGAATTCAATAGCGTCAGTCCGTTTTCAGACTTTTCACGGGATTTCTCAGTGCCGCTTTTATACTTTGAAAACTGATCGTAGCGAAGGCAACAATTACCGAAATACTTGCTGACGCTGGAAAAATCCACCATTGGATATCGGTTTGATAAGCGAATTTTTGCAGCCACATTTTCATTGCATACCAGGCTATCGGAGAAGCAAAAACGAAAGAGAGCAATACAAGTTTCAGGAAATCTTTTGACAAAAGTCTGACTATATTTCCTGTCGAAGCTCCTAAAACTTTGCGGACGCCGATTTCTCTGGTTCGCTGCGTTGTGCTGTAAGACGCCAGGCCCAACAAACCAAGACAGGAAATAAAAATTGCCAGTAACGCAAAGTTGAAAAATAACTTCTCAAAACGATCTTCGCGCCGATATTGACGATCAAAAAACTCATCAAGAAAATAGTAGTTGAAAGGTTGGTCGGGTAAGTATGACTTCCATATTTTCTCGATTGATGCAACCGTGTTCTGAATATTATTTGCATTCACCTTCACTGAAAGAAATGGAGTTTCAGAGGGGTCAATACGTATCGTCAGCGGTTTGATCGTCTCATGCAATGAAGCAAAATGGAAATCTTTTGCGATACCAATGATCGTTCCTTCTCGTCCCCACTGTTTAAATTTTTTACCAACAGCTTCCGATGGATTTTGGTAGCCAAAAAGCTTCGCAGCCTTCTCGTTAATAATCATTGCGCTTGTTGAATCTGTGGCTTGATCTTTTGAAAAACTTCTTCCCGCAACCATTTTAAGTTTATATTGAGGGAAGTATTCAAAATCAACCATATACAATCCTAAATGCGCCACCTGAAAAGCGCCGCTCTTATTTTCTATTTCGGAATAAGCTCCATCGTACCCGTCTCCCGGAATGCTGGAAGATGCCGCGATCGATTCAACGCCTGATAATCCTAAAACCGATTCCCGGAAGGCTGCGCTGTTTTGATTTACGTCTGTCCGGATTACCAGCAGCTGATCTTTACTAAAACCAAGATCACGCGTTCGTAAAAATTTCATTTGGGTATACACCACGAGTGTAGCGATAATCAAAATAATTGATATTGAAAATTGAACGGTCACAAGTCTTTTTCTCAAAAGAATTCCTTTAAAACTGTTCGTGAAACGGCCTTTAAGAACATGAACGGGATCAAAGGACGATAGGACAAACGCCGGATAAATTCCTGCGCCTGCACCAATAGCAATGGCAGCAAAAAACAAAAAGATCAAAAATGATGTATTTTTAAAAATACCATCGCTGATCGATTTTCCTGCCAGATTATTAAACGCGGGAATCAGGATTGATGCAAATATGACGGCAAGAAAGAAAGCGGCCACACTTATAAGTATCGATTCAGAAATGAACTGTCTTGCCAGTAAATTTTTGCTTGCTCCGAATGACTTCCGGATACCCACTTCTTTCGCTCTTTCGGCGGAACGGGCAGTTGAAAGATTGACAAAGTTGATACAAGCGATCAGCATGATAAAAACTGCGATGGCCGAAAAAATATAATTGTTTGAGGCGCTGCCCTTTTCATGGTCGCCACGTGTGGAATTAAGGTAAATTTCAAGCAGCGGTTCAAGCGTTAGTATATACCTGACTTTTGCTTCACGAAACATTTTTCCAGCGTGGGTTTCAAGAAAAGGAGCGAATTTTTTTTTCAAGTGATTTCGCAGAAGTGCCTGGTTTCAGCAATAAATAGGTAATGGCACCAAAGTCACTCCATCCCTGGTCCAGGTCTTTGTTCAATTTTTGTGTAAAAGTTGACATGGAGATGAACATATCTCCCTTGATATGGGAATTGGCCGGAATATCTTTCATGACGCCGGTAACTTTCGCACTCAAATTGTCGCGAGATAAAGTCAGAATCTGCCCGATCGGGTCCTTTTCTCCAAAATATTTCTTCGCTGTTTTTTCAGTTAACACAATACTTAGCTGTTCCTTCAGTGCGGTTGCTGGGTTTCCCTGGATAAGTTTAAAATCAAAAACATTAAACAAACTGGAATCTGCGAAGAAAGCCTTCTCGTCTTTAAACAGCAGGTTACCTTTCCGGATATGAAGATTGGCAGCATTTATTCTTGTAAAAGCCTCAACTTCGGGGAAATCATCTTTCAGAGATGGCGCCGCGGACCAGGTACTTACATCTACTTTTAAAGTTTCGGAGGGAGTTTTTATGTCAGTCACTAGTCTGAAAATCCGATCAGCTTTGTTATGAAAAGTATCATAACTCAACTCGAAAGAAACATAAAGTGCGATGAGAAAACATGCGCACATGCCCACGGCCAGGCCTAAAATATTGATCAGAGAGAATATCTTATGCTTCGAAAGATTTCGAAAGGCAATTTTTAAGTGATTTTTTATCATGGCGAACGCTGTAAAATGTTTCTACTAAGTTTGAAGGACTATTCTTATCCAGTTTTAAAAGCATATTACCTCGTCCATATAACTGCGATATGAAGAATATTTGTCTGATTATCAGCTGGCTTAAAAAATAGCGGATCCCTGCCGGTTGCCTGTTCTGGATTGATAGTAGAAATTAAGTTACTTTCAAAAAGCCATGATAGTAGATGATCTTTATTTGAGCCATTTCCCCCGTTTCTAAAATCGACTTTAAACTCAGGAAGCGGCAGAAACTTTAATAAAATTAAATTAAAATGTTTGTATCTGTCACATATTTGAGAAATATGTCATATGTTTGCGTTGAAATTTATTAAAATGAAAGACACGAAGCAGAAAATCATTGACGCCGCAATTACGATTTTTAATGAGGATTTTTCGGCGCCGTTGGAAATTGTGGCAGATGGTGCGGAGGTTACCAGACGAACGCTGCATCGTTATTTCTCAGACAGGCAAGATCTTGTAAAGGCTTGCCAAAGTGTAATGCAGGAAAGTTGCAGAAAAGCGATGGAAGCGGTATATGCTAATTTTGAGAACCCATTGGAGCGGTTTGAAAATATGCTTTATGCAGCGATTGATTGTGGTGTGAAATTTTCTTTTCTTCATCGCTTGCATAATAACGAGCATCATAGTCATTCGCAACATAACAAGGATTGTAAGGACTACGACCGGACTTTCAACAAATTTAAAAGCACTTTGGACGAACTGAAAAATGCAAAGTTGTTAGATGAGTCTTTGACTATGGAGTGGATTGAGATGCTGATGACGGGAATTGTTACAGCAGCAATCAATTCGGAAAAGGCTGGAAGTGTGGCAAAAATTAATATTAAAAAATTTGCCTGGCATTCGCTTAGCAAGGGTATTCTAGCCTAAAATTTTTTGAATGGCTATGTCTCAGAAATGAGAAAAATATACATAAATTAAGACAAAATAATTTGATATGGGAAATAATAATTTTGATGTAATCATTGTCGGCGGAAGTTTTGCCGGTCTGTCGGCAGCTATGGCTTTGGGACGAGCCATTCGTAAAGTCTTAATAATTGATGCTGGGAAACCGTGCAATGCCCAAACACCGCATTCTCATAATTTTTTAACGCAGGATGGAAAGACTCCGGCTGAGATTTCCGCTTTGGTAAAAGATCAGGTTCTGGCTTATCCGACAGTTAGTTTAGAAAACGACTTAGTAACTGAGATATCAGGAGAAAACAACAATTTTAAGGTTCAGACTGCGCGTGGAATTCTATATTCTGCCAGAAAAATTCTTTTGGCCACCGGTGTGAAAGACATCATGCCATCCATTCCCGGATTTGCAGAATCCTGGGGAATATCAGTCATTCATTGTCCATATTGTCACGGGTATGAATACCGTAACCAAAACACCGGCATACTGCTTAACCATGAAATGGCTTTTGAATTTGTCAAGCTGATTGATAACTGGACGCAAAAACTGACGCTTTTCACAAACGGGGTTCCAATTTTTGATAAAGCGATTTTTCAAAAAATGAAAAATCTTGATTTTAAGATCGTTGAAACAGAAATACGCGAACTTGTTCACGATTCAGGATTTTTGAAAAGGGTAGTATTCTCCGATGGCAGCTATCAGGAGTTAGATGCGTTATATGCTAAAATTCCTTTCACCCAGCATACCGATATTCCAATCAAACTGGATTGCGCTTTCGACGATATGGGATACGTCAAGGTGGATGAATTCAAAAGGACATCAGTGAACGGGGTCTATGCCGCAGGAGATATTACGTGGGCATTTCGCTCAGTGGCTTCGGCGACTGCGGCAGGAACGATGGCCGGAGCTTCTATCAACAAGGACCTTATTGAAGAGAAATTTCAATATATTCTGGGAGTGTAATTCTATGCTGAGGAAAAGTCAAAATTACATTTAGCATCATAGGATTTATTAGTCTATTTCTCTGAGACAAAGAACAGGAAGATATCATTTTGTTATTATCAATGCTACGAAATTTCAGTTCTAACCTTTTTGACAAAGCTTACATCAACGCCTACCATTGCTGCAATTTTTTCATCATCAAAGGTTGTTTCGGAAAGAAGTGACTTCGTGAAATCGAGGCTCTTTAAATATATTCCCTGTTGCAAACCCTCTTCTTTCCCCTCAGCCTTTCCTTCTTTTTTCGCTCTCTCTAAAACAAATTCCCTGATTCCCATAGTATTTTTGTTTTCAGTTAATTCTTCAATCACTTGCTCAAATTTAACTTTATAATCCTTGTTTTCAAAACGAACATAAAGTTGTAAAAATAACAACAGCCCGTCAATTTTTTTCTTTGGAATATTGCGCGTGTACAAGTTTCTGAGAAGTCTGAATTTCAGGTTAAATAATTGCTCGTCGTTCAATCTTTTACTTTTCAAACCGAGAAGAACTGTTAATATTGCGATCGAAAAAGGGTTGTCGTCATCTTCAAGCTGCTTTTCGTCCTGGTCAAGCACTTTGCAGGTATTGAATTTAAAAGAATTCACTGTGCCCATAAAGTTGGTTTCATAACTATTAATATGATAGGATTTATTCGCGTCTGTAAATACTGCTATCGCAGTAATCGGAACGCGATAACGATCCAGAATACGATAATAGTAAGTAAACATCCGGAGCGAAAAATCTTTGTCTTTTTGTCCTTGTACTTCGATATGGGCTAAAATCCATTTGGTTTCTCCCTTCTTCGTCAGGACTTTAACCAGCTTGTCAACGTGTTTCGGTGCTATACTTTCCTCAGTTGAAAACAGATCGGAAAGTTCTTTATCCAGATAAGTGAATCCTTTCTTTATATCAAAAACCTCATCGGCATTGGGAAAGAAAAATCTCAGAAAGTCGTCGAAAATATTTTCGAGTAATCCTTTCCATAAAGCGTCGTCAGTACGTCTGATGTGTAATTTTGTCATAATAAAAAAGAGAAGCCAGCTTTTACAGTTGGCTTCTCTAAGACGTAACAATTTAGTTTAGGTTTCAATAGTTAACCAATAACTTTTGTCAGATTAGTATAACAGGTCTGAATCGTATCAAAGGATGGAGCCAGGTCATATTCGACAAAGAAATATTTCATTCCTGAAATTTTCGCAGCATCAAATATTCGTTTAAATTCTACGACTCCATTTCCAACTTCTGTGATCGTCTGAAGATCTTTTTTGATATCTTTCACATGCCATAACGGGAAACGGCCCGGATGTTCTTTGAACAATGCAACAGGATCCTTTCCGGCTTTGGTTGCCCATGCAAGGTCCAGCTCCATTTTTACGAGGTCTTTATCTGTCTGTGAAAGAACCAGTTCATATGCCGTTTTCCCTCCCTCTACTGGATCAAATTCTGTTGCATGATTATGATACGCAAACTCTATTCCAGCTTTTTTAGCGGCCTCTCCCGTTTTTTGGAACATTTCGATTGAATTTTTCACTTCATCCATTGTTCCGACCGGCGTACTGGCACAAACCAGAAAACTTAGCTGAGCTTCTGCCGCATCATCCACCAACTGCTGATAATTGTCTCGAAGATTCATCATCACAGGAATTGTGATAGGTTTTCCATCTGAACCAACTGGCATTTTTCGCCCCGGAGGCATTTTAAACGGCGCTCCAAGTGCATGATGTGCACGCCATTTCAAGCCAAGATCTTCCGCCAGTTTTTTGAATTCCTTTGGCTTATACCCATAATATCCCCCTCGTGTGCTGAATGCAGTTTCTATTTCCTTATATCCGATGGAAGCAATTTTTTCAAGTGTAGCTTTCGGGTCATTGTTCATTTTCTCGAAAACCGTGAACAATTGAATGCCAACGGGTTTTTCAGCTGCAAATAACTCAGCTATTCCCGATGCTTCTGATAAATATGGTAAGGCAAGACTTCCTGCCGCTAACGCGCCCGCTTTTTTTAGAAAACCTCTTCTGTTATCGTACATAAAAAAAGAAAATTAGTAGGTTAAAATCTTTTTAGACTATTGCTGAAATTTAATCTTGGAAAAAGACATTAAAGGCTGAATTGCCTTTGCTTCATCGTTTTTAAACACAATATATATGTCATGTTTTCCAGTGGTATCTTTCAATTTGATCTTTACCGGCGGCCGTGCAAATGGATTGCGTCGCTTGGCAGGTTCGCCTGGTTTCGCATTTTTCTTTTCACTTTCCATTTCAGCCATTACTTTGGCAATATCTACTTCCGGCGCTATTTCAACCTTTTCTGTTCCGACTACCGGCCCTGTTGGCGAGTCCAGTCTTACCTCGACAGTTCCTCCGACGCTTCCTTCTCTTCTTTGCGCCGACGCATCAAGTTCAAGTTGATCAATACCCGAAAGATCGATGTTCTCCAATGCCAGATAACTGTCATTGAACGTTACCATACTAAAACCTAAACCTGCAACACCCAGTGCTTTTAATTCCGTGCCTTTGGTAATAGGTGCCTCAGCTGCAAATACTTCCGGATTTCTCAAGACTATCATTTCCTCGGAGGTTTGTGCCGGAATTGTTTTTGCGCCGCCCACGGCCCGATCGGTAAAAGCAGCGCGAATAATCACAGAGCCTTTTCCATTATCACCCTTTGGAATTTCTGGTTTATAATCACCTTTAATAGGTAGCGTGCTTAGCGTTTTGTCAGTACTGTTCAAAATATATTTGACGATTACTTCCGCATCGGCAACCGGTAGGGCAGGGTGTGCTGCCATTGCAACTTCTCCCCATACACCCGAACCGCCTTCCAAAACTTTTTTGACAAGTTTTTCAAGCGCACCCGACTGACCTTTGTATTTATTAGAAACATCAGCGAAAGATGGCCCAACAGATTTTGTATTTGGCTGATGACAAACTTTACAGTCACTTTTGCTCATCAAAACCTGGGCAACTGCAAACTGCGTGGATGCGTCCACACTGCGCTGACTTTGAATAACTTCTGCATAATCGAAACCCTCTGACGTATAGTCAATACTGACAGCGACCTGGTCTGGTTTAATTTTTCCGTCTGATAAACTTCCATCTTCTTTGTCGCTCACATTTACTGCATAGGCAATAGGTTTATCAGCGAAGAAAAAGGTCTTATTCCCAGCAAGATCCACTGAAACTTGTGGCGGCTCGTTGCCTGCCACGATTTTCAATGATTGCGTATTGCTTGCTCCTTTTGCATCCGTTACCGTCAAACTGGCTGTATAAACACCCGACTTGGCAAACGAAACTGTTGGACTGGCTGTTGCAAAAGTCTGTGGTGCAACACCAGCTCCTGTGATTTTCCAACTGTATTTTAATGCATCTCCATCAAAATCTTTTGTTCCTTCAGAAGATAATTTCGCTGAAAATGGAACCGTTCCGCCTTTTTTATCCGTCGAAACCTGAACAATTGGCTTGCGGTTGCCACCGTTATATTCAATTCTTACCAAACGGGAATTATCACTTTTTCTGAACCAGTTGCTGCCATATTCCAGAATATACAAATCGCCGTCCGGGCCAAATTTAATGTCTATAGGCTGTACCGGATGGTAACCCGGAAGAACGCGTTCCATGGAATCATAATCTCCGTTTTCCTTCATGGATATCGCCATGATCCAGCCGCGTGAAAAGTCTGCCGCGATCCATTTATTTTCATAGTACGCAGGCCAAGGACGTTTCGGATTTACAAAATCTGATTTGTGATATACCGGTCCACCCGTTGCACTTCTTGAACCAGAGCCAACCAATGGGAATTTTTCAGAAACACCATAAGGATAATAAATAAAGTTTGGAGCCGTTGAAGGAAGTTCTTTTAATCCGGTATTGTTCGGTGAAGAATTGATCAGATTGTTCGGATCTTTTTTCTCCAAAGGTTTATTCGCTGCATAATCATAAACCGGAAAAGCCTGGTTATCGGCAACAAACCATGGCCAGCCGAAATTACCCGGTTTTCGCGCCTGATTTAATTCGTCATAACCTCTCGGTCCGATATCCGAATCTTCATTTGCATCAGGCCCCACCTCACCCCAGTATACATAACCGGTTTTGCTGTCAACAGCAATTCTCCAGGCGTTTCTGTGACCCATAGAATAAATTTCAGGACGGGTTTTTGCAGTTCCTTTTGGAAAAAGATTTGCTTCGGGAATTGTATACGTGCCGTCTGGCTCAGGATGAATTTTTAGAATTTTCCCTCTCAGATCGTTTGTATTTCCCGCGTGTCCCTGATCATCCCAACTGCTTCTTCCCTCACGCTCATCCGTCTGCGCAGCTTTCTGATTGCCGGTATTGTTACCAACGGTCAGATAAAGATTCCCAGACTTGTCCCAGGTCATACCGCCACCCGTATGGCAGCAAACTTCGCGTTGGGTTTCAACTTCTAAAACCGTCTTTTTCGAACTCTCAACCAACTGGTCTTCTTTGATTTCCCACCGTGTAAGAATGTGTTTTTTCTCTGTCGGGTGTGCGTAATAGAGATAGATCCAGTGATTTTTTTCATAATTTGGGTCCATCGTAAATCCCATCAAACCTTCCTCAGCTTCTTTAACCACACCATCTGCGCCCGTATACTTCGTATTGACGGGAATCATAGCAATCAGATCTGTTGATTTGGTTGCTGCATTATACTTTTTCAGCGCACCTTTTCTTTCAATAATGTAAGCAGATCCATCTTTTAATACTTCAAAAACCATGGGTTCATCCAGATTTTCGGCAACCACAACGGGTGTAAATCGACTTTCATCTGGTTTTGGCGGACTGTCTTGGACAGTGAAAGAAGCCAGGAATGCGAGCCCGGCGACTTTTAAACTTAATTTTGTAAAACGAAGAATTCGGGGATACATCGCGGATAGATTAATCATATAGTAAGGTTAAAAATAACACTCATGAAATATACTAATATTTTAAGAAATTTTAGTTAAAAGTAAAGAGGTGTCTGATGCTTGATCCGGCACTCTTCTTTCTATGTATTAATATTAAATTCAAAATATATTGATAGCCAGCAACTTATTGGGGATAAAAATCTGCACGGTATTATCGTGCCTTTTTCAACAGTAGAGAAATGTATCCTTGGTTTTGTGTTAAAAAGAATCAGATCCTGTGCACTTCGTCTTGCATAAAAATGGAAATAACTTTATCTTAAAAAATATCATGACAAATTCTTGGCTATATTTGCAGCCTCTGAATAGACGTACGAGCGAAACTATTTTTATAGAAATTGAAAAGCACTAAAAAACAATGGATAGCAATGAGTTTGCTGACGCTGATGCTTGTAAAAGCATGGGTACTTCCGTTGTTATATCTGGACTTTGAAATTCGCCGAGATTATATTGTTGCCAATTTATGCGTGAACCGTGATAAGCCAATGATGCATTGCAATGGTAAATGTTACCTTGCCAAACGTATCGCCGATGCCAAAGAAAAAGATGCCAGACAAGCTGAAAATGATTATTTGTCACATCTTATTTATCAGGTAATGGACAGCAGGGAAGTGTTATTTTCAGCAGCTCCTGTGACATTTGAAACCAGTACATCCATTCACTATCAGTACAATTCTCCATTTTCAGCGCGTAATCCGATTGCCGATATTTTTCATCCGCCGCTGGTTTAACTGATTTATTTTAGAGGTATTTACAAAATTGTGTTTGCTCAAAGGGCAGATTGTCAGCACTTTTTGGTTCATTCTGAACTGAGAGCTCAACCATTGTATTTACTGCTTTTCAAATTTTCAGTTTAAACCTTATGTTATGAAAGTTGAATTTTCATTCATCTATATATTCCTGTTTACAGCATTTCTCCTTTCTTCTTGCAGTTCTGATGAGGCTGAACCGGAAACGAATTCCGAGGGGAAAGGGGACATCGTTTTTTATTTTGACAATACCGTTGGTAACGAGCTTCTTGCGCTCAACAATACTACATATAAAAATTCAAGTGGAGAAAGTTTTCGGGTTACTGGTCTGAGCTACTATGTTTCCAATTTTAAACTTCAGAAGAAAGCTGGTGGCGAATACGTTATTCCACAGGATTCCAGCTATTTTTTGATTATCGCCTCAGACAAAAACTCGTATGAGGTGCGGTTGGAGAATATTCCGGTCGGTGATTATTCCGGGGTATCATTTTTATTGGGCGTGGATAGTGCCAGGACGGTTTCTGCTTCAGGGAATCGCAAAGGTGTTTTAGATATCGCTGCAGGTCAGCCAGGCGCTGCTATGTATACGAATGCTAATGACGGATATACATTTCTGAAATTTGAAGGTACCTCTGCATCCGCACCCAGTGGCAAGTTCGAATATCAGATTAAAGGTTTTGGAGGCGCAGCCACAAAAACCGCAAATAATATTAAAACAATAAATATTCCATTTACGGGTACGGTGGCCAGTGTAACAACGTCAAAATCGCCGCAGGCACATCTTCTGATAAATATTTTGAAAATATTTGACGGGAATACAAAGGTAAGCATTGCAGGTTTGCCGCAAGCTACGACGCCGGCATTGACTGTACCGTTAGCCAATAACCTAATGACGATGTTCACATTGGATCATATTCATCCGACTTCCAGTGCTCATTGATTATAACTGTCAAAATCTGTGAAATCAATTAGAAAATTAATACTTCAAAAAGTTTTGGTAATGCCTGCTTTGGTATTATTGACAGGTGCGGCGTGGCTTACGGTGCTGGTTGGTGCTTGTAAATCGGAGGATAGTGTCGAGCCCGAAGATAATGCTCCAACGCTATTGGTATGGAAAAAGCCTGCTAATTTTCCGGATCCGGTTTATGACCTATCAAAAAATCCATTAACCGTTGAGGGCGTTGAACTTGGGAAATTTTTGTTTTATGATGGAATGCTTTCCCGGACCAATGTTATTGGCTGTGGAACCTGTCACCAGCAACAATCAGCGTTCACACATCATGGTCACGAATTGAGCCACGGTGTTGATGATCAGCTCGGTAAGCGAAATACGCCTTCGATTCAGAACATGGCCTGGAACCCACTTTTCTTTTGGGACGGCGGCGTTCGTGATATGGATTTTGTTCCTTTCAACCCGATTGAAAATCCTGTTGAAATGGGAGAAACAGTAAATCATGTTTTAGAAAAACTAAGGTTAACACCGGATAAATCAGCCAAAATTCCAGTCGATTATCCAAATATGTTCAAAGCCGCGTTTGGCACGCCTGAGATTACGACTGAACGCATGATGAAAGCCCTTTCCCAGTTTATGACTACGCTGGTTTCTGCAGAGTCGAGGTATGACAAATTCGCGATGGGCGACGTAACGGCACTTTCTGTGGAGGAGAAGGAAGGATTAATACTTTTTCGGAAAAATTGCAGCTCCTGCCACGAGGGCGAATTGTTTACCAATTTCAGTTTTCGAAACAACGGCTTGGCGCCTTTGAAAAACGAAGATCTGGGACGGTTTGATGTTACCCGCAGAGAATCAGACCGAAATACCTTTAAGGTTCCGAGTCTGCGAAATGTGAGTTTTACTGCGCCTTATATGCACGACGGCCGCTACAAAACGCTGGGTGAAGTACTTGAACACTATACCGACAAGGTGACGAATTTGCCAACGCTGGACTCTGCATTTATTCAGAAAAGTGGAAAAACAGGTCTAAACCTGACAGATATCGAAAAGGAAAGTATCATTGCGTTTTTGAGAACGCTTAGCGACGATAATTTTATAAAAAATAATGCTTTTTCCGATCCGGGAATTGGTAACGCCTTTTAACATATTAACAATGAAAACATTTCGATTTTTTCTTTTAACACTTTTATTGCCAGCCGCTTCACAAGCCTGTGATATCTGCGGTTGTGCAAATAGTGGATCGTATTTTGGTCTTATGCCGCAGTCGAATAAATCGGTGATCGGGATTCGGTATAATTACCTCAGTTTCACAACCCATCCAAATAGCCAGGTTTTGAGAACTGAGGAGAAATTTAATGTCACGGAACTTTACGCAAGGTTTTTCCCAATTAAGCGGGTACAGGTTATGGCTTTTTTGCCATATCGAATGGATCAGCAGGTTACAACTTCTGGTACCAAAAAACAAAATGGACTGGGTGATATGACGCTTCTGGCAAATTACAATATTCTGAACACGCTTATGGATACCGAAAGCAGCTCAAAATTCAGCCATACTTTGCTTGTTGGTGGCGGTATAAAGCTGCCAACCGGACGATTCAAGTATGATGAAAATGATGTCTTACAGGTTGCAAATGCCAATTTTCAGCCTGGCACAGGAAGTACAGATTTCATCGTTAACGCATTTTATACTGTAAATCTTAATCAATGGGGTTTGGGTGTAAATGTTTCCAGAAAATTTAATACCACCAATTCCCAAGACTACAAGTTTGGTAACCAGCTTTTTGGAACGATGGATCTTTACCGTTCTTTCAAAGTTGGAAAAATAACCCTGACGCCAACCTTCGGATTATATGCTGAGCAGTCGGGCAGAGGCAGGAAAAATGAGCTTCTTTTAGATGAAACCGGAGGAAAACAATTGAACGGAACGGTTGGTGTGCATTTGTTTTCAAACCGCTGGACATTGGGTGTCAACGGTCAAAAACCGATAAGCCAGAGAAGCAACTCAGGACATGTGGTTGCCAAGGAGAGAGTGTTGGTGCAGTTAGGATTTCTTTTCTGATTTGACTAAAATTAATGTGTCCGATTCTGCTGTTTTATATAATGAATCGATCTGTTGAGCCGTTTTTGAATATAACCGGCTGATCAATCAAAATAAAATCCAGGTATTGATTTCGTGAAAAAAATATGAAAAAATTAATTTATTTATCCTCGATGCTCTTCATCGGCGCATGTCTTATCGTTGCATGTCAGTACTCAGGTCCAGAAGTTGGTCCTCCATTGATTATTCCCGAAGGCCGTATGGTTCTTAAGTTTGACAATATTGCCGGGAACGAAGATCTCGTGTTAGATAATAAAACCTATTCAAACAGCTTTGGAGAAGACTTGACGATATCAAAATTTAATTATTTCGTTTCAAATTTTAAACTCCTGGAAGAAGGCGGAGATAGCTACACAATACCACAGGATTCAAGCTATTTTAGGATTGTCGAAGCAGATCCTAAAACTCAAACGGTTATCTTGAATGGAATTCCACAGGGAAAATATACTGGAATTGAATATATCATCGGCGTTGACAGTTTGCGAAGTGTTTCAGGTATCGAAAAAAGGGGAGGGGCATTGGATCCTTCGGGCGATATGGCAGGTGACGGCATGTATTGGGCGTGGACGTCGGGTTATATTTTTGTAAAACTTGAAGGAACTTCATCAAAATCCAGCTCCTCAAACGGCAAGTTTTACTATCATATAGGGTTCTATGGAGGGTTTGATAGTGAGAATAAAACTGTCAATAACATCAAAAACGTAAAGATAAATTTTGCAGGAGAAAAGGCGGTTGTGACCGGTGACAGTGTTCCTGAGGTACGTTTAACAGCTGATGTACTGAAAGTTTTCAATGGTCCGGATCCGGTAAGCGTGGAAAAAAATCCAGGTATCATGTTTGATTTTACACTGTCATCCGGTGTGGCGAATAATTATAAATCTATGTTTGGTTTTGGGGAAATAAAGCAGAACAGTCTGGCTAAATAGGAATATATGGATCATGGATTTTTTAAGGTTTTGAAAAGGACAGGCTTGCTTCCGGGCATGCTGATTTTGCTGATGCAAGTCGGTATTTCCTGTTCCTCTGGCTCCGGAGGAAACACGGAAGACCCAGGTCCCGATCCTGAACCGACAAATTCTACTTCATTGCGGTGGGTGAAACCTGCACATTTCCCTGATCCTGTATATGATCTGACAAAAAATCCGCTAACCGTTGAAGGTGTTCTGCTTGGTAAATTTTTGTTTTATGACGGAATTCTGTCGCGCACAAATGTCATTGGCTGCGGTACCTGTCACCAGCAATCATCCGCATTTACGCACCATGGACATGAACTGAGCCACGGCGTGGATGACCAGCTCGGGACACGTAATGCTCCTTCCGTTCAGAATATGGCCTGGAATACTTCTTTTTTCTGGGATGGAAATGTCCACGTTCTCGACTCGGTGCCGCTGAATCCAATTCAGAATAAAGTTGAGATGGATGAAACCATGGATAATATCCTGGCCAAACTCAGAGCGACGCCGAATACGAGTACCAAGGTGCAGGTCGATTATCCAAAATTGTTCAAAGCTGCTTATGGAACAAATGAAATTACCTCTGCACGGGTTAGAAAAGCATTGTCACAGTTTATGATGACGATGGTTTCTGCCAACTCAAAATATGATTATTTCGTTCTCGGAGATGCGGCTGCGTTGACAACAGAGGAGAAAACCGGTATGACACTTTTTAAACAAAAGTGTTCGTCGTGCCATGCTGGAGAGCTTTTTACTGATGTCAGTTATCGCAATAATGGGTTACCGCCGATCAAAATTGATGACCAGGGGAGATACGCCGTTACTAAAAATGAATCTGACCGTTATAAATTCAAGGTGCCAAGTTTGAGAAATATTGCGCTGACAGCGCCGTATATGCATGACGGAAGATTTGCCACACTGGAACAGGTACTTAATCATTACAGCGACAACATGCAGTCATCCGCGACACTCGATGATATTTTCAAATCTCCAACAGGGAAAACAGGTATCAGTTTGACCTCTGCTGAGAAGCAAAGTATCATTCTTTTTTTAAGGACTTTGAGCGACGATCAATTCGTGCGAAGTGCAGAATTAGCCGACCCAGGTGTCGGAAATGCTTTTTAAATTATTCTAATGCGTTCGTTTTTAGCATATATCTTACTGTTTTCAGTCATGCTGCCCACGATTAGTCCGTGGGGGACGATCGCGTATTTTCATTTAAACAGGGAGTATATCGCAAAGGTGCTTTGTGAAAATCGCCAGCGCCCGGAGTTGAAATGTAATGGTCAATGTTATCTGGCAAAAAAACTGAAACAACAGGAAGACAATAAGGACAAGGAAACCACAAATCGTGTTCAAAATCTTCCGGTTTTGCAGCTCTTTACGCAAGCTGTTGTCTCATTTAAATTCAGTACCGACAACTATTATTTTTTAGATAATCCTTTGTTTTTCTATCAATTAGCAGTTTATATTTCTCCCGATTCCCGTTTATTAAGACCGCCACAAGTTTAAATAATTGATCACAAATTTAGTGTTTTAGTACATCTTTTCCTGTCAGGGCTACTGTGCTGGAGACGATGTGACCGGACATTTTTTGTCCGTATTCAACTTATTTTTTCAATTATTTCACAAAGCGTTTTAATAAACAATTTACTATGAAACGAATTCTCATTTTCGCTTTTGCAACATTCCTTTTCTCTTCTTGCGATGATAATGATGATACAACAGATGTACAACCTGTTGAAAATGCAAAAACAACCATCACTTTCGACGCACGTGTGGGCAACGCAGATTTTGCTTTGAACAAAGATTTTACAATCGGGAGCAGAACATATAATTTTTCAAAGTTGCGTTACTGGGTTAGCAACGTGACACTTATTGATGCCAAAGGCACTGAATATCTGATCCCGGATTCGTACTATTTGATGGAGGAAGTGGGGGATCTGAATCTTTCAGGTACAATTTCCGACAGCCTGACTTATCCCGCGCGCAAAAGAGAGTCGATTGATGTAGAGGATATTCCGGCGGGAGAATATAAGAGCATCAAATTCTCGATTGGAATAGATGCCAAACACAATGATAATCTGAGTTTGCAGGCAGGCGAGTTGTCCATTGCCAATGGGATGAGCAACATTGCCTGGATGTGGCATACGAGCTATATTTTTTCGTCGGTTGCGGGATCTGTAAAAGAAGGCACGACAAGCGCAAGTTTTCTTGCTGAAACGGGATTGAATGCAAATTATAAGACGGTTTCAATTGATTTTGCCGCACCTGTTAATTTTTCCACGGCGAAAGGCCTTGTCTTAAATCTGGATATCACAAAGGTTATCGACGGAATTGATCTGATCAAAACGCCAAAAGTAAATGCCGCGCAAGCTGCGGTGATGTCCGCTTTGGCTACGAATTATGGAACGAAAGCATTGACTTTTGGCAGTCTTTCTAACTAAGAAGAGTGAAATTTTTGAAAAAAAATCTCTTATATACTGTCGGATTGAGTCTCGTTTTAACTGCTTGCGGTAAAGAAGAGTCAGTTGATCCGGAGCCGCTGAACTTTCAGTTCGTGGTTCCGGACAACTTTCCACAGCCCGTCTGGGACACAGAAAATCCCATGACCAGAAATGGTATCGAGTTGGGTAGAATGCTTTTCTATGATGTGCGGTTGTCAGGAAACAATAAAATTTCCTGTGCGAGTTGTCATGATCAGAAGCTGGCGTTCAGTGACGGTAAAGCGCTGAGCAGCAACGGTGTTTCGGGTACTGTACTTCATCGTCACACACCTGCATTGATCAACCTTGCCTGGGCAAATAATGGTCTTTTCTGGGATGGAGGCTCAACAAACCTGGAATCGCAGGCATTTGGACCACTGACAGCGGCAGATGAAATGCAACAGGATTTGTTCGAACTTGTCGACGAACTTAACAACGTGCCTGAATATGTAAAACAGTTTGACCTGGTTTTTGAGGATAAAATCAGCTCTCAGAATATAGTGAAAGCGCTGGCACAATTTCAAAGAACACTGGTATCCTCAAATTCCAGGTACGACAAGTTCAGGAGAAATGAGCCGGGAGGAGATTTGTCGCCGACAGAATTGCACGGATTGGAGCTGGTACGGCAAAAATGTCAAAGCTGTCATGCGGGCGAATTATTTACGGATAATAGTTTTCATAACAACGGAATCGATGCTGATTTCGATAATGATCAATATGAGGGACTTTTTCAGGGAAGGTTCAGGGTTAGTTATAATCCGGCTGATCTGGGAAGTTTCAAAACACCCACACTTCGTAACGTCGCGCTCACGGCACCGTATATGCACGACGGAAGATTTACAAATCTTGAAGATGTGATTGATCATTATTCTCAAAAGATATTGGTTTCACCAACGCTGGATAAACAGATACCAAACAATGGATTTCAGTTTAGTGTCGTGGAAAAGGAAGCGATAATGGCATTTTTAAAAACACTCACAGATGAGGAATTTGTAACAAACAGTGAATTTAGCTCGCCGCGATGATGGTTTTAACTCAACAAATACACAAACATAAAATCAATTATTCAATTATATAGGTTATGAAAAAGTACATTTTAACAGCTCTGACGATCACCTTTTTATATGGTTGTAACAGTGCGAACGATAAGAAAAATGAACATCAAGAGCATACGCATCACGATTCTGACATTCCGGTAAGCGACCAAACTCAGGAAATGCTTGCCATTCACGATAGCATCATGCCGCACATGGATAAGCTGATGGATTACAAAAAGCAGATCAGTGTGGACATGAAAAAAACAGACAGTCTGATGGCGATAAAATCCAGTGACGCTTTAAAAGCGAGAAAAGAAGAAGCTCAAAAACTGCATGCCGAACTTGACAGCGCGGATAAGGCGATGATGGGATGGATGCACGGGCTCAAATTGGACACATTGAAATTGCTTGATAAAACGCAGGCCGAAGCTTACGTGGCGGATCAGAAAACGAAGATCGAAAATGTAAAAGTCCTTATGACAAAAAGTTTGAAGGACGCCAGCGACTTTATTGACAATAACTAAAAAGTGATATGAAAGCAAATTTGATTCTGCTTATTATTATCACGATAGTAATAGCGACAAGTTGTGAAACTAAAAAGTTGCCGTATCTGGGTGAGCCTGATGTTGTAAAAAAAGTGGTTGACGGGAAAGAGACAGAGGAAACAATTTACCCGGTAATTCCTGATTTTTCTTTCACCAATCAGGACGGGCAAACGGTTACCCAATCGGACTTCGCAAATCAGGTATATGTGGCGGACTTCTTTTTTGTAACCTGTCCGACCATTTGTCCGATCATGAAAAAGAATATGCTAACGGTTTATAAAGAATTTAAAGATAACCCGGACGTTAAAATTCTTTCCCATACAATTGATCCTGAACATGATACACCTGATGTTTTAAAAAAATACGCTACGGATCTGGGTGTTACCGGATCGATGTGGCAGTTTGTAACCGGCGACCGGGAGAAAATTTATGACATCGGACAGAAACATTATATGGTCAGTGCGATGGAAGATTCCAGTCAGGCGGGCGGTTATATTCATAGCGGGGCCTTTGTTTTAATTGATAAAGACCGGCATATCCGAGGGATGTATGACGGGACAACCGAAGAGGGTACAAAAAAGTTAAAGGAAGATTTGAAAATACTCTTGAAAGAATAAATGAAAAGTGGCTGAGTGAAACATCAGCCATTTTTTTTGTTTTCTGATTGATACAATAAATACAAAAACTATATAACTAATTATTTTTATGATTTGCCCAGCGATTTGAACATTTTCAAGAACTATAATAAAGGCGGTATTGTTGGCTAATGATGACGCGGAGAGAAAACCGTAACATAAAAATAACAGTAAGGAAACATTCATGGCCGGTTTTGCCTGATACAAGTTCTTTTAAGCTGTTGTAAACCATTTTGTTCACACCGATTATTTCTACAAAGATGTACGATATTTGTACGATAGGGCATATAACGCTGGATAAAGTAGTAACGACCAAGTCTGTTAAACACATGCCGGGCGGTACTTCGTTTTATTTTTCAAAGGCGATTCAACAATTCGATATTAATTATGTGTTGGTGACTGCGTTGGCGCAAAGTGAGATGAATGTCGTTGAAGGGCTTCGCAGCAATGGTATTAGTGTCCATACGTTACCGAGCGAGCATTCGGTATATTTTGAAAATATTTATAGTGAAAACCAGGATTACCGCGAACAGAATGTTTTGCAGAAAGCAGCTCCTTTTGGTATTTCAGTAATGCCGGCCGTGGATGCAAAAATATTTCATTTAGGTCCTCTATTATCCGACGATATTTCTGTCGATCTTATCCGTTTTCTCTCATTAAAAGGTTTGGTTTCTCTTGACGTTCAGGGACTTTTGCGTTCCGTTGTAAATAAAAAAGTAATTTATCACGACTGGGCGGATAAGAAGGAAGCATTACCTTACGTCTCGATTTTGAAGGCAAACGAGCATGAGATGGAAGTGGTGACGGGCTGGTCAGATGTGCAGCAGGGTGCGCGTTACCTGGCAGATCTTGGTGTTCAGGAGGTAATTATTACATTGGGAAGCAAAGGCTCATTAATTTTCAAAGATGGAATTTTCCATGAAATTCCTGCCTACAAGCCGTCCGCAGTTATTGATGCGACGGGCTGTGGAGATACTTATATGGCAGGTTATCTTACCAAAAAAGTACAGGGAGGTAACATTCAGGAATCCGGCGAATATGGAGCCGCGATGGCAACACTGAAAATCGGATCGTCGGGGCCATTCTCCGGCGACGCAGCAACTGTTGAGGAAATTCTTAAAAATGGCGTTGCAGATAAATATAATGTATTGCAGGTTGGCTTGTAATGTTCAACTTCATAAAAAACAAAAAAACCGGCTTTTGCCGGTTTTTTTGTTTTAGGATTAATCTTCTAATGCAATTTCATCTGTTTCTCTGCTGAAAAGATGTTCTGCCATTTTCTTATCATGGCCGTAAATATCCTTTCTGAAATTTAAAGCTCCGTTCTGATCCACCCAGACAGTGAAATAGCCTATGAAAACCGGAATCTCTGCCTTGCCTCGGAGGCGGACGTATTTTTCTTTACCAAGATTCATTGCAGCCGTAATTTTCTCTTCCGTCCAGGTACTGTCTTTTCTTAACAAAAATTCAGCCAGTTTTTTTGGTTCTGAAAGGCGAATGCAACCATGACTAAATGCTCTGCTCGATTCTCCAAAGAGGTTTTTGGATGGCGTGTCGTGCAAATAAATGTTATAACTATTCGGGAATAAAAATTTTACCAGCCCCAATGAATTTCTTGGACCAGGTTTTTGACGAACAGCATTTCCGTTCCATTCCATGTTGTGTCTGGCCAGATAATTCCGGTTCTTTTTAATTCCGGGTAAAATTTCATTCTTCAAAATACTCGGAGGGACATTCCAGTAAGGACTAAATACGACCTGGTTAAGCGTTCCTGAAAAAATCACTGTGCTATGCGCCTCGGAGCCCACAACAACATTCATATTAAATGCCAATTTGCCATCCTCGTACACGTGGAGCTTATACTCAGGAATATTTACAAGTAAATAATCGGTCGTCGGCGTTGCCGGAACCCACCGAATGCGCTCCATATTGATCAAAATCTGCTGAATTCGTTCCTGAACAGGAACATTCAGTTCTCTGAAAAAGGAAGCTCCGATTTGTCCATCCTGTTTTAGTCCAAAACGCGACTGGAAACTTTTAACTGCCTGGGTCAGCGTGGTGTCTATCAAGTCTGTGCTGTCAGCCTCTGGCAGATCGCCCAGAGCAAAAAGCCTGCTTTTTATTTCCGGGATAACATCATACCGATTTCCTTCTTTATATTTTTTCTTACCCGCCGGCAATGAATCCCAGGTTAGTTCTTTTCTGATTTTATAATAACTCAGCAGATTTTCTTTCAGTAAATTATACTGCTTATTGACCGGTTCGTAAGCCGAAAGGTTTTGTGCTTTATTTTTTAACAGAGAATCAAGAAATGCTTCTGTATTTATTTTCTTTCGTGGAATAAACCAATTCAGCTCCTGCGTATTAATGCGGTGATCGCCCGAGTAAGCCTTGCTTGCATAACGGAAAAATTGTTCCGTCAGAAGAAGCTCTGTGTTCAATACCTCAGCGTCGCCCGGATTTATTTTTTTCAATAATTTGAGCAAATCAATCTTTGAAACCAATGCAGGATTGTATAAAGAACTATCTCCTGAATAATGGATATAGTCATTTTGCAAACCGATAAATGTTGGGACGAAGTCGGCCAATCCATCCGGAAAAAACCAGGCAAACTGGTAATTTCTGTGGTTGTAAAAGCTCAGAATCTGATTGGCGATGCTGTCATTTTCTGACTTTTTCAGGAATTGATTCAATGCAACGCTGTCGACGAATAATTCGGTAAAAGAATTTTTTATAGTGATCGTAGTATCACGAACAGCAATTTCCGGCAGCTTTTTCTCCTTCTTCGCGCAAGAGGTGAGGAAAGCGCAAAACAACAATACAATCCAGATGTAATTCTTAGTGTGTGTTCGGGTGTATTTCGAAATCATATTTACTTTGAAGTGAAGAGATTACTGAGAAGAAATTAGGTGATGGTACCTTAAACTACTAAATTTTTCCAACAAAGTCAGATAATCCGTTGAAGTTTAACCAGGGCAAAGAAAGTTTTCTGCTCTCTGGTTACCATAATATCCAGCGCTTTTCCGTCACCTTTTTTCATCAGTTGATAAACCTCATTGATATTCATTTCTTTAACGGAAGTGCCATCTATAAACATAATTTGATCACCCTTTTTCAAGCCTGCTTTTTCACCGGGAGAGTTTTCTTTGACATGATCTATAAAGTAAGCATCCAGTTTTTCGCCAGCAGCCAGAATATCGAGTCCACTCATATTATATTCGAAACCTTCTTTTATACGACTTTTAATCGGTTTGAAAAGCACATATTTTTCAGGATAATTGAAAGTAATTTTGAAACGCCGAAGCATATCGCAGCCAATACTTCCTTGCCGGTTGTTCCGGTCTTCTAATTTTATTCCATAAGTTATACTATCAGGAAACGAGGTTAACACATTCGCCAGCTCATTTGATCCCAGTTTGATCGCGTCAATCCGGCCTAAACTTCCGCGTACCGCACCGTTCAGACCCAGCCCTTCGCGAGGTTCAATGACTGACTCCGGCAAAGTAATTTTGTTTTGAGCGGTATGGTCGATCAACAGCGCATTTCCTGCTCCGGTATCCAACATCAGGCGCAAATCCCGAAAATCTTTGCCTGAAATTTTAGCATCTGTCGAGATGTATGGTTTTGCATTTTCAACGAGGATCGGAAGTTTGTCGCCGTTTTTTGTGCTGTATTTATACCTGGTGGGTAGCGTCAGGAGCAGTTCTTTTCTGGCAAAATCAAGCGTGACAACAAAACTGTTGAAGATCTCATATCCAATAATGCCATGAATCGGTATCCCGGCATAACCTGAAAGGCTCGTAATCGGCTCGTCGAGGACAAGCATATTGTGCTGGTTCACCTGCATGTGCTGCATGGATAACGAGTTCCCGATCGCTGTATGTCCGCTGATCATATTTCCGTCACCAAGGCCTTCAATCATCATCTTTCGTTTCAGATCAAGCTTGCTTTTGTCCAGTGCGGTCGGATCTGTAACAATTGTATTAGCAACTCCGGTATCAAGAATAAAATTCAACGTGTCCGACCCATTAATCTGTATTGGAATAATGATCAGATTCGACCTGAATTTAAAGGGAATCCGGTCATATTTGCGATTTCCCGTCAAAAAAAAGCCGCTTGCGGTCTCTTTTGAAGGCTTCTTTTCGGCATTTACGCAAGCCGGAAAATGTATATAAAATATGGTTAATACGAATATTAGCCATTTTATCTTTTTCATTTTTGTCAGAGGACTAAATTTTACTATCCTTAAATCAATAATTTTAATGTTATTATTTTGTTAAATAAATGACTAAAACCATGAAATTTCTATTGTAAATGTAACAGGATATATTTAGAAAAGGTTTAAAAATTGGGATGACCGGCATAATTAACTTGTTGAATTGTAGATTGATCCGGTCGATTTGAAATCGCTCATTTGTCCTTTTGTCATTCGAATAAAAAAAAGTGCAGTTCAGATAATATTGAACGGTAATACTTTGCTCGATTTCTACTTTTATATTCATTCTTAATTTGTTCAACCTCAGAAACCTGATTAACAATTCTATTTCAAGCGTTTTCTTAATGACCTAAATCGTGCTTTATATGCACTTCGTTCAACGTTTACTTTTGCAGTCGAAACTACCGCTGACACAGAAGCAGTTCTGGTGGTATGCCCTTGGGTATTGGAGTATCTTCGCCTTCATCACCTTCGGGCAACTCAGTATGTTGTGGATTCTGAGGGAGGGTCTGACCATGCAATATCACGAAACCTTTATCTGGCTGCTCGACGGATTGTTCTGGTGGTCGACGACGCCACTGATACTCTACGCTTCATTAAAAATTCCCATCGCTTTTAAAGAGCGCATAACATTATTGATCAGACAGGTTTTTCTTCATTTTCTCATCGTTGCGTTTTTGAATATTTTTTTAAATACCTTCCATTATCTGGTTACCAATCCAATTATGTTCTGGGCTGTCGGCAAATCTGTTCCGGCGGAGAAATATTTATTTTCGCTCTTTATGGCCTTTACCGCGAGTTTCAGTCAATACATGTTACTTGTCATAGGTTTTAACAAGGTGTCATATATTTACCGTTACCAGGCATTGAAGCAGGAGCATTTTAAAGCGGAGCTTACCAATGAACAGTTGCGCGGACAGCTGGCAACAGCGCAATTGCAGTCGCTGAAAATGCAGTTAAATCCGCATTTTTTGTTTAATACGCTGCATGCGGTCGTGAGTCTGATGATAAAAAATGATATCAGAAAAGCTACTCAGATGATCACTACACTGAGCGATCTTTTACGTGCAGTGCTGGTAAACCAGCAAGCGGATTTCATTCCTTTGCAGGAAGAGTTAAAGTTAACGCAGCATTACCTGGCCATTCAGCAGATTCGTTTTCAGGATCGTCTGAAAGTGGAATATGACATCGATCCGGCTACCGGATTATGTTCCGTTCCCCAGTTAATTTTGCAGCCGATCGTGGAAAATTCATTCACGCACGGAATTTCGGAACTGACAACAAATGCTGTGATCCGGATTACCAGCAGGATCGAAGGTACGTTTCTTATTCTGGAAGTAATTGACAACGGGGTGGGAAACAAGCAACGAAAAGTCACGTCAGGAACCGGTCTTGGATTAAAAAATACAATGCTCAGATTGAGGCAGGCTTATGGCGAAAAGGCTAACCTCGATTTTACGCATCCGCCGGATGGCGGAACCATTGTAACCTTGTCATTTCAAAGTCAAATTAAAAATAAAATTCAGGAAAAAGATGACGTATTGCTGCCTTATCATAGATGATGAAATACTGGCAAGAGACGTAATCCGCACATTTTTATCGGCGGATTCTACCATTCTTGTTGTGGATGAGGCTGCAAATGGGACACAGGCGGTGATCAAAATTTTGCAGCACAAGCCGGATATTATTTTTCTTGATATTCAGATGCCGGAGCTTGACGGTTTCGAAGTTTTAAAAGGAATATGGCCTCACCATCAGCCGTTTGTAGTGTTCACCACCGCGTACGACCAATATGCCTTGCGTGCCTTTGAAGTCAACGCAATTGATTATTTACTAAAACCTTTTGATGAAATCCGGTTTCATCAATCGTTAGGGCGATTGAAAGAGCGGCTGAGCCAGCAGTCGCAGCCCAGGATAGATGAGCTGGTTACCAAATTGTTGAACGAGCAAAAAGAGAATAAAGAAGGAAATTATTTGCAGCGAATTTTGGTCAAAGAAGCTGGGCGTATGTATCTGGTCAAAGTGGAAGACATTACGCATTTTGGTGCCGACGGAAATTATATTTCCCTGCACACATTGACGAAAACCTACACGATTTATGAAAGTCTGACAAGCCTCGAAAACCGCCTTGATCCTTCGCTGATGATCCGTGTCAGCCGGTCAAATATTATCAATATCAATTTCATTTCCGAAATGGAAACTTATTTTAACGGTGAATATATTGTTCACCTGGCCGGCGGAAACAAGGTGAAATGGACGAGAGGTTACCGCGATACTATCAAAGCTTTTCTGGCTAAGATGGGTTAGAAAGTATCACTTGGTTTACTTAGTAAAGCTTGATTGACCAATACCGTTAAGTCACAAAAATTGTATCACGGAAACGAAGCGGCAAAATTTGTGACGTGCATTTTTCAAGATTACATTTTTCTCGATTATAACAAGTTGATTTAGCCATGTTAAGTATTTCTTTATTATTTCAGTCATCCAGGTTTGTAGCATTAAGTGTATTTCTTGCCGGCTTTTGGGCCTGTCAGAGTCCGACACAACCCTCTTGCTTAAAACAAGACCCTTGCAGGAAACTGACGACAAAAAATCGGAAGTGGGAATATGATGAGTTAAGTCAGAAACTGATTTTTTCTTATCAAGTTTCTAATAATTCAGACCTTTCCGATAGAAATATCGATTTGTTTAAGGCAAAAAATTTTACGGGATGTGTTAGCGGCACGATCTGATGAATAATATATTAAAACGCCTGGAAAATAACTTTGTCCTCGCTTGACAAGCTGACTTTCTGAACAGCCCCGGTTCCTTGAAACGTATAGGATATTCCGATAATCTTGACTTCATTCTCAGGCAAAGGAAATTCTATCGCCAGTTTTTCATCAACAAAATATTGAATTTTTGAACCGTTACTTTTGCAGGAAACTTTGACCCATTTTGAAAAATCTACCCCAAACGCGGATAAATCATCTTTTTTTCCGGAAACAAAATGATCGACGCTTAAAAGATTTAATTCAGATACGCAGCCTTTTATGGAAAGTGGAATTACAATTGGGATACTATCAGTAAAAAGCGTGATTCTGGTTAACTGGCACACAGCAGCACCGTCCCGAAATTCATTTTTAATTTCACTGCTGAAAGAGAAGTTTTTTAATGCTACGGGTTCGAAGTTGCCGACATTCGCGTAAGTCACAACGGGTGGTTTCGGTTGCATTGGAATATTTTTCTGGCTGATAACCGGAATTGGCAACCTTAATATTCCATCGGTAACGAATTCCGAATCTTTAAGATAAACCGGAATATCTTTTCCGTCAATCGTGCCCAGCCAACCGTTGGTCGGAACTAAAAGCTTATGCTCTCTGATAACCTGATCTCCAACTAGAAGTTTGGCAATAAACAAACCCGGTTCATAATAGATAGATGTGTGTTTGTGAAAGTTTTTTTCAACCAAAGTCCGTTTATTATTGTCCCACGACTGCTGTATGAAAACCGAATCGCCCGGTGCGCGTGTTGCATCATAAGTGAACACCACTGAATTAGGAATTCCACTGGTAATGGGCTGGCTGCTAAACGAGAAATCTTCGGCATTTAACTGCGCTTCGCCTTTGTCAAATGCAAAAATACTGACTAACCCAACGATCAAAAGAAGAACAAAAATCCAGGCAAGTTTCATACGCGAAGCAGTCTTGCTGGTTGTTTTTCCGGTATCCAACGGATCCGGAGTCTTTTCCTGATCAGGTTTTTTTGTTTTTAGAAAATTTCGCCAATCCTCATAACCCGCAAATTTCGCCAGTGTATTCAGGGTCGTTACGCTCGGCAGATGGTTATATTCTGTCCTTCCCCAGATTCTTCGCAGCGTACTTACACTCAATGAAACGCCGGTGTCATCCAGAATAAGCTGGCTCAGATTTTCAAAATCGATGCTTTGCCAGCTTTCGGAAGCGCCCCAATCAAGCTTTTGCTCAATTTCTGTCTTACATTTTACAAGCTCGTTAACCTCGGATGTCATTGGTTTTCAGTATGATATAACTTGGTATAACTTGACCAGAATTTGAAAAGGAATATAATGGCCATCCGCTTAGGTTTGTCGTAGACAACTGTTGTCCTGTAAACTAAACCTGTACTATTAACAAATATCTGAAAGTATGAATAAAGTTACACATCTGTCACCTCGGAAAATTTTAGTCAAAATTTATCAAACCATATACCAAAGCCATGAAAACAGTACTGTCCATTGTGTTTAGCTTAATTTCTATTTCCGTTTTTGCACAAAAAAATAAGAAGCAAAATAGCGATCAAATCATTTCTGCTTTGACGATTCCCTTAACAGCCGAAAACTGGGATTTTCCGGAAGGAAAGGTGGAGTTTGCCGACTTTGATTCGCGGCCATCTATGAAGATTTCCGCGAACGGCGTGCAGTCGATCTTGAAGAACACAGAATTTGTTAATGGGACGATCGAATTTGATATGATTCCTAAGGACCCATATTTTGCGACCGTTTATTTTCGCTGGCAAACTCCGAAAGAAAATGAGTGTTTTTATCTCAGAACTGATCAAAGCAGGGACTCGACTGCGACAGATGCGGTTCAATATGCGCCGTCCGTTTCCGGAGTGAATTTATGGGATATGCTTGGTCATTTTCAGGGAAGCGCATATTTTTGGAAGGATGGCTGGAACCATGTGAAGATTGTTGTTTCGGGTTTTCAGATGCGCGCTTATGTCAACGACATGGTGCGTCCGGTCATCGAAGTGCCAAGACTTGAAGGTAATACTTCGAAAGGTACAATTGCTTTTGAGGGAGACTGTGTTGTTTCTAACGTGGTCATTAAAAAAGACCAAACTGAAAGTTTATCCCCGATGCCTGGTGCAGATCTGACGAATCATGACCCGCGTTATATTCGCACTTGGTATGTCAGCAAAACAATTGAAACACCGAAAGGAATCGATTTTAGTGCTGATTTGATGCCTAAACCAGAGGATTCCTGGGAGGTGATTAATTCAGAAAGAATGGGATTAATCAACCTGACCAGAAAATTCGGAGGGCATCAAGGTATGCGTAAGATCGTTTGGCTTAAAGTAAATGTTGAATCGAAAACGGCACAGAAGAAAAAGATAGCGCTTGGTTTCAGCGATGAGGTCTGGGTATTTTTAAACGGACGACACCTGTATGTTGACAAAAATTTATACGGTTCACCGATTATGAAGGAACCGGTCGGAAGATTGTCACTTGAAAATTCATCCTTTGAGATTCCGTTCAAAGAAGGGAAAAATGAGATTTTGATCGGCGTTGCTAATAGCTTTTACGGTTGGGGAATTGTTGCCAGACTGGAAAACATGAACGGTATTTCGATAATAAAGTAACGCGACAACCGGGATCAGAAATTCGAAACTGCTGCTTACAATCAGGTTTTAAAACGGCCTGACGGTAAGCAGCAGTTTTTTGTACTTTCAAGTCACGAGATACTTGCATGGAGTTGGATTGTCGTCTCTTAAATTATTTTGGTACAATTATTTCAGTTAGGCCAAATCAGTGGCAAGATTTCAAATCGTATTTTACCACCCGAAGTCATCGTCTAAATAAAATTCATGGGATCGTTTGAAAATAAAGTTGTTGTAGTAACCGGAGCTGGGAAAGGTATTGGGCGTAATGTTGCATTTGCTTATGCAAAAGAGGGTGCCAAACTTGCTGTTATTGACAGAAACACAGAAGACCTGGAAGAAACCGAAAATCTGATACGGCAAAGTGGAGGAGAAGTTTTTTCAAAAATCGTAGACCTCACACAGCCCAGCGACATCGTAGATGCTTTTGTCAAAATTAAATCAGCGTTCGGGGCGATCGATATATTGATTAATAATGCAGGGTTAGGAAAAAGTAAGTCTCCTTATGATCTGGATATTGATGATTGGGATTATGTGCTGAATACAAATCTCCGTGGAACATTCGTTTGCAGCAGAGAGGCGGCAAAAGTCATGAAGGAAAATGGGGGAGGTGCGATCATTAATATTTCTTCGACGAGAGCATTAATGTCCGAACCGAATACTGAAGCCTACGCAGCTTCGAAAGGTGGAATCCTTGCACTGACTCACGCGCTTGCTATTTCGCTTGGGCCCGATAAAATCATGGTCAATGCAATAAGTCCGGGCTGGATAGAAACGGGCGATTATAATGAACTAAAATCTGCTGATCATAAACAGCATCCGGCAGGGCGCGTTGGGAAGCCAGAAGATATTTCTAGGGCATGTTTATTTTTAACAAATACTGAAAATAATTTCATAACCGGAGCAAATTTCGTCATTGACGGAGGCATGACCAGGAAAATGATCTATGAAGAGTAACTACGGCCAGTAACTGCTATTAGCAAACGTAAGTCAAATTTTAAAACCTATTGTTGTGAAAAAGGGCGTTTACAGTTTGAGAGAGTACATTTTTGCAGTAAAAAGAAAAAACACGCAGGTTTCAAAATGAACCCGCGTGTCAAATTACACTTCATCAACAAACTAAAAACCAAATAAAACTACTACGAAAAAAATCGCTTGTCAAGTTTTTTTTGCTGTAGGAGGGGGATTCGAACCACCCACGGTGCGGTTAGCCGCGATACAAAATACTGTTGGTGGTCCACCCCAGTCGACTCTCGTCGGCATTATACCGTGTTTATCCCTGATTCACCACCCCCGAGACAGGAGGGCATGGCTGCCAATTTCATCACCCTACAATGTGATATTTTGTCGATTCCGGAATTTAAAATAAATTGTCGTCCCTGGAATGACAATGCAAAAGTAAGGTGTTAAATTTAAAATATAAAATTTTTGCATAAAAAAATCGAAAAATTTACGATATTTCTATAAATTGCTTAAAATCATTGCCAAAAACTCAACAAAAATCCTCTTTATGCAAAAATATTCAGATATTGACAGTACTGATTTGAGAATTCTATCGCTGCTGATCGAGAATGCGGCACTGCCGTATACCGAGATAGGAAAACGTGTGTTTGTGTCCGGCGGTACAGTTCATGTGCGTATGAAGAAGATGGAACAGCTCGGTATTGTCAAAGGGTCGCAATTGCTTATTGATCCGACAAAACTTGGGTGGGATATCAGTGCTTTCCTAGGTGTATATCTTGATAAAAGTTCTCTTTATGAGGAAGTTGCACAAGAGCTGGAACGTATTCCGGAGGTAGTAAATATCCACTATACAACCGGGATTTACAGCATATTTATCAAAATCGTTTGCAGGGATACTGGCCATTTACGAGAGATTCTTCACGACAAAATTCAAAAAGTCAACGGAATTCAGCGAACTGAGACCTTCATTTCGTTAGAAGAGCGTATTAACCGATCCATTCCGTTGACTGACGATTAAATTTTTTAAAAATTTCCAAATACTTCTCAAAAAAAGTCTTGCTTATTGTATATATAAAAAACTTATATATCTTTGTAAGGTAAAAACTGACTTATGGATACGAACACAACAAGTAACGAATACGTGCGTGGTACGCTTAAAACCATAGTTCTTAATTTGCTGGCTGAGGAAAAGCGTATGTATGGTTATGAAATTACACAAGAGGTTAAGGAGCGGACAGGCGGGGCGATTGCATTAACCTTTGGTGCGTTATATCCGGTTTTACATAAATTGGAACAGGAAGGACTGCTTGTGACTGAATCTGTGGAAGTTGATGGCCGCTTGCGTAAATATTATTCTTTAACGACGCCCGGAAACGAAGCCGCGCGGGCTAAAACGAATGATCTTGAACGTTTTGTGGATGCGATCCGTTTACTGCTTGCGCCGAAGATTATGGCAACAGAATAACTGGTCTGGCTAATAGTTTTTATAAAAATCCTGTAATACCCTAATCTCCTTTACAGATGAAACGCCTTCAAGAAAACCGGATAGAATTGCTTAGCAATTATTTGAAAAAGAATGGTTTGAGTCCGGAATTGCTTCCGGAGATTCTCGATCATTTGGCGTGCGAAGCAGAAGAAAGACTTTGGGATGGGGATTCGTTTGAGCGTGCTTTCAGCGGAATTGTTGAAACGGCTGATCCGGATACACTCCAAATATTGAGTGTTGAACATAATCATCTATTAGCCATGGAAAAAACATTGAACGACATCGTTTTTGAAGGAAGAAACAAATCCTACGGTGCTTATCAGCTCCGGAAAGGTTACAACAGCACCATGCAACGATCAGTATTGCTCGGTGTGACGTTCTTTTTACTTATTATGCTTCTGCCAAATCTGTATGCGAGGCTGGTCCCCGAACCTGAAATAGATGATATCGGATTTGAAGTAAAACTGACTACCGTAGACATCAAACCTGACGTCACACCTCCGCCGCCAGTGCCGGTAGAACCTCCAAAAGCAGAGCCTCAGCCAAGCACGAAAAAATTTGTTTCCTATGATGTTCTGCCAGACGATATGGTGATGGAGGAAGCTGTGCCGCCTACTATTGAGGACTTGCAGCACGCGTTACCCGGACAAGAAACGGTAGAGGGTATTTCTGATATCATGGACATCGCTCCACCAGCGGCCGAGGCCCCGGCGGGAAAAGGCAGGGTTATAGAAGCGAAAACTACTGAGGAAGAAACATTCATTGCTGTTGAGCAGGCGCCTGCCTATGCTGGTGGCAATGCTGCAATGGCGGAATTTTTAAGGAAAAACCTTAAGTACCCAACGCAAGCATCCAGAGCCAATATTCAGGGAAGAGTTTTTGTATCTTTTATTGTCGGCTCTGATGGGAAGATTGAAGACGTGCATACGCTGAAAGGAATTGGTTTTGGTTGCGATGAAGAAGCTGAACGCGTTATCAAGTTAATGCCAAACTGGAAGGCGGGAAGGCAATCAGGAAATCCTGTGCGGGTGCGTTTTAATTTGCCGATTGTATTTCAAATAGACTAAGTAAAGACCGTAAATAATTAATAATATATTGGAATAATTTTGAAGAATCCTCGCCATTTGCGGGGATTTTTTCGTTTTTTTGTAATTGAATGAATTCGGAAAAATAGATAATTAAGAACTTCAATAAACACGATTTGTTTACCTATGCAGATATTCATTAAGTAATGTACGCCATTGTTGATATAGAGACAACCGGAGGAGGAGGAAATGCACGTATCACTGAAATAGCTGTTTTTCGTCATAATGGAGTTGAAATTGTCGATTTCTTCCACTCCCTGATTAACCCCGAAATATTTATTCCCCCGTTCATTACCCGTCTTACCGGTATTGATAACCTGATGGTCCAGGATGCGCCGACATTTTCGGACGTTCAGGATTCAGTTCGGAAACTGACACGCGACGCCTGGTTCGTAGCGCATAATGCCAAGTTTGATCATGGATTTCTAAAAAAAGAATTTGCAGCACTCGATGAATATTTTCAGCGGGATTTACTTTGTACTGTTCAGCTGAGCAGGAAAATATTTCCTGGTCTGAAGTCTTACAGTTTGGGAAATCTTTGTGAAAGTCTGCAAATATTGATAGAAAATCGGCACCGTGCAGAAGGCGATGCGGCCGCGACTGTTAAACTTTTTGAATTGCTTTTACGAAATGACCTTCAAAAGCTGATTCCAATGGACTACGCACGAATTGTGTAATAATAGCTCACATATTTGTGGAATGATTTTTATAATAATAAGTGGCAAATGAATCAACCTAAATTATTATACGCATGAAAGCTTACATCAACTTCCTCATCGTCTTTTTCCTAATGATTGGCCTAACCAGCTGCGAACTTGCCGGTGGCATTTTTAAAGGCGGTATGTGGACAGGAGCAATACTTGTCATTGCGGTGATCGGATTAGTTATCTGGTTATTTACTAAAATGCTCGGCGGAAATAAAAGCTAGAAGAGATAAAAGATAGATATAGGGATAAAGCTGAGTCATAACGGCCGCTTTATCCTTTTTTAATTTACTGGCTGTAAGTTTGTTACTCTTTAATTGAATTAATATAATTGAAAAATGCAGTCATTACTTGGTTATCCGGATTCTCTCCTACATCTTTGCACTCCAAACAAGGGGGATTAGCTCATTTGGCTAGAGCGCTTCGCTGGCAGTGAAGAGGTGATCGGTTCGAATCCGATATTCTCCACCAATAGAATTCAGAAATTAATAGAGGCCTGCAAATCATGATTTGCAGGCCTCTTGTTTTGGATGAAACTTGAAAAATATCTGTTTCTAGTTATACAGGCATGAAACAAACCTGACCTTAATTACTAATAAAAAATTTGTCACCGGATGCTACCTTTAACTTAGCTAAGTAAAAGGATTTCGAATGGTATACTGTGTCAATTAATCTCTTCGCGTAACAAGAGGAGAGAAGTTTCGGATTATCGCCTAGTACGTAGCTATAATTAAATTCCTTTTTCGCGTTTTCAAGCTGTGCATACCTTGGCCGATAACCAATATACTTCATCTGGCCAAAATTTGCCTTTGCCGGTTGAGCAACTGCCCAGTAGTGGTAAAACCCGTTACCTTTTTCGAAAAGTATACCTACGTTTCCCTTTACATTTTCAAGAATGGGAATGATCTCCTTAAAATTTTCATAATCACCTGGATGACTAAGGAAATACATCTTCTCCTTACTTAGCTCAAAAACAGTTTCATACTTTTCATCGTTGTAGTATCCCAGAGAATCCAATGTTTTGAAAATAGCTTGTCGATCGTTTTCTTTCGGATTTGTTTTTAAAACAAAACAATTACTCTCATTGGCATTTGTTTCGTAAAAACTGCCTAATCTTAATTTTACACCTTGTTCCTGCTGTTCATTTTCAGGGCAAATTGCGACTGGAATATAATTAAGAAACTTCTTTGAATAGTATTTCAAAGGAAGCAGAGGCTTGCTGGGATTGCCCATAACATAGCCGAGCGATGCAATGATCAAGAAGACAGAAAGATAAACGGTGTTGCTTTTAAGCAAACGCTCAAATAAAATTCCTGATACAACACATCCCATTGCAAAAAATGGCATATGTGTTCTGGTGCTCCAAAGTTGAAAAACCATCATCGTACAAAAAATAACGAAGCCAATAAAGGCACAAAATGCAAGCCATTTTAAACGGGTTGCTCTGCTTGCGAAGAAAAGGGCTATAAATGAAGTGGTCAATATTATAAAATGGATGTTATTGGGTACCATATCTTCATGTACATCGAATCGTACGGTAAAAATGTCCATGCCGTACCGCTGATCGTTGACATTGAAACCAATAATTCCATGCGCTGTGGTAATCAACTTTTCAAGATATACGTTGTAATTATTGAAAGGAAGTCCGAGATGCAGGCTCAGGTTTTTAATAATCCCGGAAATGGTGGCAAGCAATGAAAAGTCTTCAACCGATAACTTTTCCACTTCCAGGCCATAACCTTCAACAGGGCTTAATACGTTGCCGAAAAACTGGTAATTTCTACTCATAAATGGTAAAAAAACCAATGTTAATATGAGCGTAAATAAGCCCAGTATTTTGATTGTTTGAGTAAACCCTAGTTTTCTAAAAAAGGTGATTCCAAAATAAATTGAAAACGGTAAAGCATACATCAATATAGTATACTTTGAAAATGCCCCGAAAGCCAGGGACAGAGCCATTGCAACCAGTGTTTCTGCGCGGGGGAACTCTATCGCATCATGGCCAAAGTAAATAAATGAAATAAAGAAAAAGCACGCTACATAATCTACCTGAACAGTGGTGCTTTCTAAAATACCAATAGGTAAAGTTAATAACAAAATGGCGCATAGCGTTTGTGCACGTGTAGATGCACCAAGTTTTTTGGCCAAAAGGGATACTCCAAAAATACTTCCTATTGAGGCAAAAAACTGAACAAAACCCGCGAACCCGTCGGATCCGGCTAATAAAAATGTGTGCATCACCAGATACTCTCCAAAGATATTATGATAGAGTTGCTGGATATGGCGGGTAGGGAAGTGGTCTACATTGCCATTTCCCAGCCACTCGATGATCCGGCTTAAATGATAACTGTGCGCATCGAAATTATTGGGAGGAACGATTGCAATAAGTAGCACCAACGGTACGACGTATAACACGGTACCAAGGTAAATAGGTATCCGTTGAACTAGTGACTTTTTTAACGATATCGAATGTAGGACATCAGTTAAAGCGTCTTTCCGAAAGTATCCATTTTTGTATGAGAAAAAGCAAAACAACAACTCGGCAAACACCATTGTTGTCCAGAAAATAGTGGCATTGCGTGGTGAAAGGCCATCGAATAAAGAGGATATTTCATTAAATAGAAATATCAATGATGATTGAACAAGCAGTGATAGCAAGAATGATCTTCGGAACGATCTATCTGTGTTAGAGAAGCGGTTCGGAATCTCTACAGCAAGAAAAATCAGAACAATAAGAAATATTGAAACGGGAATCAAAAAAACCAACATAAAATAACGGCAAAATAAATTCTGTATTAACTAATTATCCTATTCTCAAAGAATTAAATTGACAGGTATTTTGCCGTTTCTGTTTGCTGGTGAAGTCGTAAATAAATGGATTTGATAGGCGTAGATTTGTTTTCATAACATTGATATGAGGTGGTGGTGGTTATTTTGTAACCGGTAAATGTATTAATAAATGTTCCTTAAAAACAAATAGCCTGTGAGCCGGAAGCCTAAATCCGGCCGTTCAGATCATTTTCAGAGAGTAATAATCTTTCTGGATATAAAAAAATGTCATTTTTAATAACAAAACGAAGACGTTGGTTTTTTCAGGGAGGTACGCCAGCTAAGCAAAAAAATAGAAAAATTGACTAATTTTTTGGCTAACTATTTCAAATACAATTCATTCGCTTTTTGAAACGTTTGTTATAGTTTAGATTCGAGAATAATCAAATTACCGTTAACTAAGTAACCACCAAAATGTTTGAAAATCCTGGGTTATCTTAATCGAATCTGCCGATATTTTATTGAACACGTGTATGATATTATCGGTTACTTATTAATACTAGGCTATATTAACTGTTTAAATTTTTATTGTTTCAAAGCTCAAATAGTGTATGAGTATTTGATTGTAATCAATGGCTTTAATTACAAAAAACAGCTTTCGATGAAGAAATTTGTCAGATTGATACCTGTCCTATATTTGTGTATCCTGTCTTGCACAACAAATAGTAATGAAAGGGACGAGAAATTAATTAATCTTCCCATCACATATATCGAAGGATTTGGATCTTTTCCAGCAAATTATGCTGCTGCTGTTGCCGAGTATACGTTGGACGATCCGGGTGGAGAAGCTTGGGTAAAGACTTATAAAACTGTATCCGGAATACCAAAACTTTGGAAGAATGTAAAGAAGTGTATGGTACAAACCGATATCCGTCAGTTTGTGTATCAGAATTTTAATGAGGGAAACATTGACACCAGTTCATACATTTCTTTGCAAAAAAATTGGGAATGGAAACCAGATGAAAAACGGTTATCAAGGCTTCCTATCAGATGTTACATATATCTGATTCACGGCACAGATCAATTGGGAAAACTCAGTTTAATGATTGATACGAATAATAATCTTGATTTTACTGACGAAAAGCCTTTTTATCCTGAGATCGCCAGTCCAAACGACACCCTGCGGTATTATAAAAAAAGTTATGAAATTGAGTACGATAAAATACGAGATGGCCGTGTAGTCACTTCTCACATTCCTATGGTTATCAAATACCTGCCGCATCAACCAAAGAAATATCAAATTGCGTATGCATTTCCCAGGTACGCAAGTTCAGTGATAAAAATTGGAGATGAAGAAAAAACAATAGCACTTAACATAGGATTTACAGATCCTTCCGGCTATGACGTATCTGAGATTACCCCGATGGATAGCCTAAGAAAGGATAGAGGTTTTATCTTTAACAATGGAATTCAAATCGGTGAATTTCTTGATCTTAAGATTAACGGCAGCAAGAAAAGATTTCGAAATTTGGGGTACGATGAATACCATGGCGTTTTACGATTAAAAGGAGAAACAGTAGATAATGTCTATTCCACGCAAATAGGTTATAAAATTAAGCCTTTTACCGCAAAGGATTTTTCAGATGGACGCGCCGTTTCATTGCAAGATTACAAGGGAAAATATTTGTTCATTGATTTCTGGGCTACATGGTGCCAGCCATGCGTAGAGGAACTTCCGGAGCTAACGAAGTTATACGGGAATGTTAATAAAGACAGCATTGGCTTTGTAGGAATTGTCGGTGGAGACAGCAAACAAAGGCTGACGAAATTTTTACAAAAACATCCAATCGCATGGCCTCAGATTTATTCTGATAGTATAAATAAGCTAATTGAAACCTACAACATAGGCGGATATCCTTCTAATTTTCTTGTTTCATCCGATGGTACTATTCTGGACAAAAATATTCGGGGGAGCAAATTGCAAGCCAAACTAAGCAAACTGGGACTTTTGAAAGAATAGTGAATGGTCATGTAATAGTTGTTTATGAAAAATCGTATTTGGCTGAGACAAATCCTGTGGCCAATTCAAATCTGTAAAAAATCCTGTAAAATTGTGATTGTCAAGTTTTATCTAAATGTTCTGAAAGGAAGCTAAACAAAAAACTATCCATGATCTTGGTGAAGGTGTTTGGACACGAGATTCAACAGACATTCAGGCTTAAAATTTTTTATATTTATGATTATGGCATACTTTTCTAATACCTTCTCCTAAAAATGACAGAGCTATTTTTGACCAAGAAAAGTACTTTAAGTTGCTTACTTTCTTCATTTTTCTTCATAAATATACTTGCAGTGACAAGTGCTTGTAAGGATCAACAGTATCGGACTTCATCCGTTTATGGTCATATAAGTGATGAAGATGGAAATCCCGTAGATAGTATTGTAGTCACTTTACATGCATCGGAATTTATAAGGGAAAAGGAACTCGGTTCTGTGTTGTCAGACGAAAACGGTGATTATGAAATTACTGCTGATGTCCCCAACGGATATTCATACTTAAGTGTGAACAGTCCATTTGTAAAAAATCCAAAGTTTGTAGCCTTTTATCAGGGATTTAGCGCGATATACAAAAATGACGTTCAAACCAGTAATTGCTGTAATGCCACAGTTGGAGAAAGAACGAAGTACGACTTTAAGCTAATGCCCAAATAGAGTTTTGTAAACCAGTCGTCTTTCATAGAACTGTGGAAAATAATTGATTATTGCAGAGTTAGCTATGTTTGAGACAAAACCTTTGTTTGTAGAAGAATGTAGGAATATGTAAGTGAATTTCAAGTATTTATTGAAATTCGTGCGCCGGCGCGGGGTAAGTCTTCGCCCTTACCGCCAGGTAATCTAACATCTTCTGAAAATCCGTATTGGGAGAGATTGTGTCAGCCATCTGATGTAGTTCAGTTGTAGTCATAGCAACACCTATATCGTACCCACTTGTCATTTCTTGTCCGAAATATAACGCACCAGGATTTTGATAAAACATGAAGAACATACATTGGCCATCTGAAAGAACTTGTATGTCGTTATGTTTTCTTTGAAACCAGCTATCCTTAACCAATGCACTAAGTGCTTTTAAACCTTGCCCCGCGGCTCCTTTACAATTTTTTACGCGCAAGGTTTTTATATGGCTTGTATCAACAAGGTGCCAAAGGAAAGTAGCGAAAATAAATATGAAAAACCCGAGAATGAAACCTTTCAAGACATTCAAAATCATATGCTTTTTGTTTCCCGATGTAATTGATTATTATGCCCTGGTGAATAAACAAGGTAGCCGCAAAATATGTTTTAGAGGGACATATTTCTAAATATACGAAGAACACTCTTTGTAGCTATAAAAGAGCTTATTAAAACGATCGCTTATTTTAAAGTTCCTGTGTCTGACTTGGATTTAGCAAAATAGCATATTGATTTTTTTGAGTACTACGATCCCGAATGACAAAACGAAGGATATCAGTCGAAGAAGTTACTTGTTTTGAAATTCTGCAATTGTCACGCGATATCATCGCTTAGACTGAAATGATACAGATTTTAACTTAAAATCGAAAATGATTTTGACTAATATAACTTATTTATTAGTTTCAAAACTAATAAATAAGTTATATATTTAGCCCGTAGTTATGACAAAAATCGACGTCATTGTCTGAACCTAAATTTTCGTTGGCTATGATAAGGAATTACTTGAAAGTTGCCTGGCGTAGCATGTTGAAAAATAAAGCAGTTTCAATAATCATGATTTTTGGACTTGCCACTAGTATATCTGCTTTCCTGTTAATTATTCGGTACGTATTCTCTGAGTTTAGCTATGACGAATTTCATACCAATTCCCGCAATATCTATCGAATTCGGCTTGATGATTATAAGCAGGGCGTTCTGACGAATAGCAGCGTAATCAGCTACTATGCCGAAGCACCTGCCATAATGCAAACCTTTCCCGAAGTGGAGAATTTCGTGCGGCTGCACCGGGCAGATGGTATGATCAGTTACCGGAAACCTATGGGCGAAATGGTCAGCTATCATGAAAAAAATGCATTTTATGCCGACTCTTCTTTATTCAATGTGTTTTCATTCCCTTTGCTTAAAGGTGATGTCAATCAGGTGTTACGTCGTCCTGAGTCGGTTATGATTTCAGAAATGATGGCGAAAAAATATTTTGGTCAGGGAAATCCGATTGGAAAAACACTCCATTTAAGTTCAGATTGGCAGGGTGGTGACTACATAGTGGAAGGCATATTTGCTGATATTCCGGCAAATAGCCATTTGCATTTCGATTTTGTTTTTTCTATCCAAAACCTGCTCAAAAATCAACAGTTCGTCACCGGAGGCTGGTACTGGACTAATTTCTATACATATCTGCTTTTGAGACCGGGCACCGCGCCAAAAGCGTTAGAAGGACGACTGTCCGGTATTATCGAAAGGCATATTGGCAAGCAACTGAAGAAATACAAGATCAGACAAACATTTGTTTTACAACCCCTTAATATGATCCACCTCCATTCCCAAACGGCTTCAGAAGTTGAAGCAAACGGAAAAATTGTTATTGTTTATTTACTTATCCTTGTTGCGTTTCTTATTCTGGCTATTGGCTGGCTAAATTATATCAACTTATCCACGGCGCGAGGTATTGAACGAGCAAAAGAGGTAGGACTCCGCAAAGCGCTGGGATCTGATAAATCACAATTGATACAACAGTTTTTTGTCGAAGCATTGGGTATTAATCTTTTATCAGTACTGATTGGCATAGGTCTTTTTTTATTGACTCAGATCATCCTTAACGATTGGATTTGGGACACCGACGGTTTTTCAATGGTTCAAAAACCTATATTTTGGATCGTGTCCTTAATAGTAATTTGTATGGGTTTCTTTCTTTCCGGATTTTATCCCGCATTTATACTTTCTTCATTTAAACCAATTATAATTTTAAAAGGGTATTTGCCGAAACAAGCCGGCGGAGAATCGTTCCGTAAGCCCTTGGTGGTGTTTCAATTTGCTGTTTCGATTTTCTTGATCATTGCCACACTTGTCATTAATGAGCAGCTCAAATTCATGCAGACGCACGATTTAGGGATGAATATTGACCAGAAGCTCATCATTAAAGCTCCAAAAGTATTACGAACGGATAGCTTTACGAATGACGTTCGGTTTTTTAAAAATCGGATTTTAGGACATACAGGTGTACAGCAGGTGACGACTTCCTCGGAAGTTCCAGGCCAGGAAATTTTCTGGACGGACGAATGGCAACGGTTCCACGAGGCTGTCGCTGATTATAAATTGTGCAGTATGTTGGCTGTTGACGAAGATTTTATTCCAACCTATAAAATTAAGTTGCTGGCTGGAAGAAATTTCAATAAAGACTTAATTCTTGATAACGAATCGGTTATAATCAACGAAAGTGCGTTGAAGGCTTTTGGGTTCGCAACCGCTGAGGAGGCACTAAATCAGGAAATTGGCAACGTAATACCCAAAAAAATTGTCGGCGTCGTTAATGACTTCCATCAGCAATCTCTGAAAACGGCAAGTCGTCCAATTATTTTTCAGCATATACCCTGGAATAGTAGCTTTCTGACGATTTCACTCCGGGGCAACAATATCAGGGAATCACTAAGTTTGCTGCAAAAATCTTACGAGGAAGCATTTCCTGACAATGCTTTTGAGTTCTTTTTCTTAGATGATCATTTTCAACAACAATACAAATCAGACGAACGGATAGCTTCCCTGTTCAGCTGGTTTGCAGTTGTCGCCATTAGTATTGCATGCTTAGGTCTTTTGGGTCTGGCTATGTTCACGACTAAAAATCGAACAAAGGAGATTGGTATTCGAAAAGTGCTCGGAGCCAGCGTTGGTGGAGTTGTCATATTACTATGCAGAGATTTCCTTAGGCCAGTGGGTCTGGCTATAATCCTGGCTTCCCCTATTGCCTGGTACGCCATGACCTGGTGGTTAGAGGACTATGCTTATAAAACTGATATCAAGTGGTGGACATTTGCGGTAGCCGGTGGGCGCGCTTTGGGAATTGCCTTGATTACTGTAAGTTTTCAAAGTATCAGAGCTGCATTGATGAATCCAGTCAAAAGCTTACATAGCGAATAAGTTTTGGTTTTCCGTATGTTGCGCCAAATTGGAACGGATTATATCCTGAACGGTAGAAAATTAGCATCCTGCTACTACATTTTTTAATATCAAGAATATAGCTTATTTATGGTACTGCATACCATCATTACGCATCAAGACACAGTTTTATGAATTACTTTTTCACGATGCTGCTTTCCCCAGGCATGCATCGCGATAATCATGTCAGAAAGAGTTTCACTATAAGGAGTGAGTTCATACTCAACGGTGATAGGTCTAGTATCTTGTACCGTCCGGGTAACCAGATCATGCATTTCCAAATCTTTTAATTCCTTAGATAATACTCTTGGCGAGATGCCCGCTTCTCTTGAAAGTTCCCGGAATTTTAACTTGCCACCTCTTAAAATGGAGATCAATACAAGCTTCCATTTTCCGCCAACCACGTCCAGGGTGTCCTGGAGAGTGAGTTGTGCTACTTTACATTCCTGATTAGTTGCAGGTGTTAAACAATGAGTTTTTGTCGCCATAATATCCTTTTGGTTACCGGTATCCTATGAGTAACGAACAACAAAGCTTAGTTACAACCCTTGTAGTTTTGCACAGTTACAAAACTTAAAACTGTCAAAAAAAATTTAACGTTCATTCAAACTCATGACATCAACCATGCCCAATGATAATACGGCTCTTGCCGAACGCTTATTTAAAACCCACCTTGCAATGTTTACCAGCTCTGGGATGACTCAGGCGGATTATGGCAGCCTTTTTACAGAAGACGCTGTACAGGAATACCCATATGCGCCTGCCCCATTTTCCAAGTTGTTGCAGGGAAGAGATGTTATTGCTGCCTACATAACAAATGTGATCCACAGCGCCACTCAATGGAACTTCACTGACTTAACCTTTTCAGCGACTTCCAATCCAGATATAGTCTTTGTAGAATTTAAAGGAAGTGCACTGGTGACTGCAACAGGCAAAATATATTGTCAGATTTATATAGGTCGTATCACCTTAGAAGGAGAGCAAATAAAACACTATCGTGAATATTGGAATCCAAGTTGGATTTTAGATGCCTTCGTCGCCTGATTCCTGTTAATATTAAAAAGGCGGCTGATATCCGCCGAAACCGGCACGGCCTCCGTGCACGGTTTTCTTTGCATTTACCAGATTCAATCACAATGTACTTTTTACATTACTGATCGAATTTATGATTATTGATCAGAATTCTGGTTTTCATAGGGGCCTGTTTCCAATAACAGACTATCTTACAAGACAGGAATTATTTAATCAGATAGGTACCATTTGCCAGCCTTGAAACGTCTTGTCCGTTTTGGGTAACCTTGGAAACATTCGCCCAGCCATTGCATTTTCCGTTATTGATAAAAGTTTCCAACTTGATCTTTGTCAATACTTTGCCATTTAATTCGAGAGAAAATTCCGTGTCATTCAATCTACGGGAGTCTTGAATCAGCATCGAAGAAAAAAATACGTCACCCTCGATATCAAGATCTTCTACATATTTCTGTTGGTTATTTTCAAGATATGACACCTTTATCCTTGCAGCACTGTCCAAATCAGCTGGGTAAGTAAGCGTTCCATCCATTATTTGAAGTGCAATTTTCGGAGGCGGAGCCTGGCAATCCGGACTACCAATACAGCCGAAAAAGATGACGGGAAATAGAATCAGGCAGGAAAATAAAGTACTTCGGAGCAATGATAGCTTCATAATGTAGATATAATTTATTTATCCTTGGACACATCATTGAGCTGTAACGTTGCAATCACCATTCCAAAACCAAATTATAAGCAGCATTCTTTAATTTCTTTTTAGTTTAGCAACATACATTTTATAATAAATCAGACCTATGAGCCCGCTGACCAAACATAAGGCGCTCCACAGCAAGAAGTTCTCTCGGTTACCAAAAGAAATGGATATTATGAAAATTACTAAGCCGAGGGATTCCCAAATGACCGGCACACCAAGTTGGTCGGATGGCGCCATGACGACTGTTTCTATGTTTCTATTGGGATAAAAAAGTATTCTTAGGCGAGCATAATCCCACAATAACAACCATAAATTACCAAGCAGAATCAACCCGGTAACTATGGGAGTGCCTCGAAAATCCATTGAAACAGTTATAAAAAAAATATTTAAACTTATAGGAAGTGAAAGAATGGCACCTAATGTACTCCATCTCTGAGTAACTAGCAGCAATCCGGCCAGGACTTGTCCAAAGCCAATAAAACGCCACCAAAGACCAGTTCTAAAAAGAGTTTCAAAAAAGACATCTATTACCATCCCCTCGGTAGGAATCTGCATAGATCCTGCTGGAATAAATCTTTCTCCAATTAATTTCCCTAACCCGGAAAATATAAACGCTCCACCAATTAAATATCGTAGATAAATAGTGAAAATCTGAAATGTCTCCTTGTCTTTTAAGCGCTGTAAAGTAATCATTTTGATGAATTGAGTTACAGAATAAAATAGAGTATGATAATACAACTTTTTTTCTTTTGAATAGACTTACTGGCTTGTTTTGACAAACTCTGATTACTTATTCTCCAAAAAGAAAAACATTCCCTGAGATTCTCAAGGAATGTTTGAAACTACTTCCACAAATTGGTCCGACAGAATTTTCAGTCAGCGAATGCCAGTTCTGATTTTACTTTTTCGTAGAGAGAGGTAATGCGGTATACCATGTTAAGACAATCCTGTTGAGACATCTGATCTATCGTATTGATAAATGCATTAGCCTTCATTTGCCTGTTGTCATCAAAAGCCGGCCCTTGTTGCTTCAATTCTGACACGATATTTTCCCACTCAGGGTTTAAAGTATCAGAAAAATAATGGCCACCGATAACATTAAAATAACCTGCTTGTTGCTTCAAAATTTCCTTTGAAACTGTCGCATTGATGTTAAGGTTTGATACAAGTTTGGACAGTTCGACGTAGACAAAAATATTGGTCTTAGACATAGTAAATTTTAGGTAGAGGGGGGATAATAAGTTTATTTAAATGATGGCTTCTCAGCCATTCCGTTTAAACGTTAAATTTTTTCAGATCACTCATATTTCAGATTATCCTTTTTAATGCATGTTTAAGGACTGAATTGTTGTATTATGGTGATATCTAACCCTTGATAATACTGACCAGATATTTAATTTACTTTCGGTTATTAATTCACAAAAGTGATGCATTTAAAATGAACAAACCTGCCAGTTTACTTAACAAACCTGCCAACTTTCATGGCTGAATTTGTGATATGGCTCAAAGTTGTCATGCGAAAATTTCGAAATAGAGTTTCTTAAGGTAACTTTGGTTATCTAACCCTTCACTAGAAATTATATGGATCTTAATTTGTCGGATACAACCTTCGACCTTGAATATTTTTATGAATTATCGCCGGATTTGTTATGCGTTGCTGGTTATGATGGTTATTTCAAAAAAATAAACCCCGCGGTTTCCAAAACTTTGGGGTATACCAATGAAGAATTAATGTCAAGGCCAATAAACTCCTTTGTGCATCCGGACGATCGGACTATTACCCAGGACAAGAGAGAAAGCATCAAAAGAAATAACCCGCTTCTCAACTTTGAAAATAGATATTTGACGAAAAATAACGAAGTGGTATGGCTTTCGTGGACCTCTATGCCGATTGAAAGAGATCAGGTGGTATTTGCAATCGCTAAAAATATAACCTACCATAAAAAGTTAAACGAATTCAGGCGAATTTCTGACAGTTTGGGCTTATCGGTTGAGAGAAAGGAAATTATAAATGACGATCAGGCGATAATACAAAAGGAGGTAACTGCCAAGGATAATTTCTCCGGCATGTTATTGGCCAGTGAACCTTCTCCCGCGGATCTGATCTGGTTGCAGGAATTTGAAAACATTGTCAGAACATACATTGGAAAAGTTGACCTCAGCCTTAATCTGATTTGTAATGAACTGGGTGTCAGTGAGCGGGCATTATTCAGGCGCGTTAACAGAACAGTAGGGATTACGCCTAGCCGGCTCGTAAGAATTATAAGTTTACAAGTTGCCTTAGAGGCTATCAGAACAGGCAAATATCGAACAGTTTCAGAGATATCTGCCTTGGCGGGGTTTAATACACCTTCTTATTTTAGTAAAATTTTCGAAAAAATATATGGAATCGAATTATCGAAAATACTTAAATGACAGATTTATAGGTAACTAATTTACTATTATGTTCCATTCGCCTTCCCGGTAACACCATGTTTGATTTAATTAAAACGATTTATTTGCTTCTCTTTTTAGTGTTTACCAGCTGCGGACCGAATTATGATACAAAGTATTACAAAACGATTTCCCTGGATAAGCAAGATACCGCCTCACTGAAACTGATAATATCAGAACGGGGCTTTTACGGCAACTATCAAATTAAATACAAGGACAGAACAATTGATGATGGTACAATCGTAGGAAATATAATGGGCGATACATTGTTAGGGAAATATAGCTATCTATCGCGAGGCAACGCCAGATTAGTTGCACCTATTGCTTTCTTAAAAGTCGGTGAAAAATTAAAATTGGGTACTGGCATCGCGGGAACCTACATGGGTTTTCATGTTTATTCACGAGGAAGCATATCCTTTAATGACTCTTTATTCCAATTTAAACCTATCGAATATGAGGAATTTACGTCGATCGATCAGAGGCGTTAATTAGTTTAACGAGTTTATCATTGAAAATTAGGCATAAAAATTGAATCCGATATTCTCCACAGACGTGCTATCGGGGTTAAAAAAGCTGCCGGTGCTGGCTTTTCTCGTATTTTTCCATACAAATTATTTAATCATAAACTGGTTCGATTAACTGATATGAAGAGAATTACATCTACGTTAAAAAATTGTTAAGCTTTTATAAATCAACAGGATCAAGTTGTTCGCGATGTAGTTTTGCAGATTAACTACTCACAACATTATGTTTCAAAAAACTACAATCCCAGCGTGCTCGCTCTTGGTATTAATGGCCATAGGATGCACAGATCACTCTATTGAACAGCCCGGTTCTGAAAATCCTGCATCTTTTGGTGAGGTAGCTCAGATTGATCTGGGTGGGACGGCTGCCTCTGAAATCTCGGCATACGATCCGACAACGAAGAAACTTTTTACAGTCAACAACGAAGCGACCGCAATTGTGGACGTGCTTGATCTTTCTTCGTTTCCAACCATTAAAAAATTACCGTCTATCAACGTTTCTGCCCTTGGCGGCGTTGCAAATAGCGTTGCGGTTTCGGACGGAAAACTAGCCATTGCGCTTGAAGCGACTAACAAACAGCAAAATGGAAGTGTTATCGTCATTAATACAATCAGCCTTGCCCAAATCAAACAAGTTACAGTTGGTGCTTTACCTGATATGGTTACGTTTAGCCCTGATGGAAAGTATATCGTGACTGCCAATGAGGGTGAGCCTAATGCTGACTATACGGTTGATCCGGAAGGCTCTGTTTCAATCATCAACGTACAGGATAATTATAGCGTTAAAACACTCACTTTCGGTGGATTCGAAAGTTCTCTTACGCAGTTGGCCGCAAGTGGCTTTCGTATCTACGGTCCAAAAGCAACTTTCGCTCAGGATATTGAACCAGAATATGTTGCCATTTCAGAAAATTCTAAAAAGGCGTTTGTGACCTTGCAGGAAAATAACGGAATTGCAGAAGTTGATTTGGAAAGTGGCGTGATTCTGAAAATAAATCCGCTTGGAACAAAGGATTATAGCCTGGCGGCGAATGCGATTGATCCAAGCGACCGCGATAACAAAGTTGCTCTGGGACAGTGGCCTGTAAAATCATTTTTTCTGCCAGATGCGATCTCATATTTTTCTGTAAACGGAGCCGGATATTTGATTACTGCCAACGAAGGTGATGCCCGTGAATATTCATCTTTTGATGAGCAGGCGCGTGTAAGCTCTCTGAAACTAGACGCAACTGCATTTCCTAATGCCACTTCGCTTAAATTACCCGAAAATATTGGTCGTCTTCGTGTGACCAGCACTTTGGGTGATACGGACAAAGATGGTGACTATGACGTTTTGTACGGATTCGGCAGCCGCGGTTTCAGTATCTATAATGCAGCAACTGGTCAGTCGGTTTACGAATCAGGAAAAGGTTTGGAAGAGGAAGTGATCAAGGCAAATATATATGACGATGATCGCTCAGACGATAAAGGTGTAGAGCCAGAAGGTGTTACTGTTGGCTGGATGAATAATAAACCGGTTGCATTTGTAGCACTTGAACGTGTTGATGCCATCGCCGTATATGACGTAAGTAATCCTATGGCACCAAAGTTTCTTCAGATCATCAAAACCGGAGACGCGCCAGAAGGAATTTTGTTCATTGCCGCGGATAAAAGTCCAAATGGAAAAGCTTTACTTGTTTCTTCAAATGAAGGAGATGGAACAGTTAAATTTTATCAAACCAATTAATAACTACCGGTTTGATTATTTGGTATAGTGAAAAGAGAAATGCTTGTCACGGCTTTTTAGAGCCAGGCAAGCATTTCTCTTTTTTTGAAAGGAATTAATTTGAATTCATTCTTGCAAATACATTCTTTAAATCTTGCGAACCGGCGTTGGCCATTTGTTCGCTGAATCCAAAGGTCAGTTCATTTTTTTCCTCTTTCAATTGCTGAAAAACTGCATTTATAAAATCACTCACCGGAGGCGCAGTGTCGTGTAATCCTTTTCCTCCCAAATCCGTATTTAAAGCTGGCGGAATCATTTCGATCACCTCAATATTTTTTCCCTTTAGCTCTTGTCGGAGTGATAAAGTGAAAGAATGGAAAAAGGCTTTTGTAGCTGAATAAACGGGCACTTTTGTAAGCGGAACAAAGGCGAGGCCGGACGTTACGTTAATGATCGTATCCAGCGAATAAAGCTTGATAAACAAAGAAGTCAGGTGAAGCGGTGCCTGGATATTGGTATCAATCTCGCTTTTTGCCTTTTCAAAAAAGTCCGTGTCTGAAACAGACATCCACTGCTGGATACCTGCGTTGTTAATCAGCACATTCAAATCACTATGATTTTCCGAGATCCAGTCAAACAATTCCTGCCGTTCAGATTCTTCCGATAAGTCGCAAACTTTTGTGATGACGGAAGGATATTTTTGAGCTACTTCCTGTAAGACGGACTCACGTCTACCGCAGATAATAACCGTATTATTTTCAAGGAGAAATCGCTCCGTAAGTCCCAAACCGATTCCACTCGCCCCGCCGGTTATTAAAATTTTATTACCAGATAATTTCATAATAGTTTGTTTGAAGTTTAGACAACAAAGATGAAACTAATCCGACTTTTACTCGGCTGCATTTTAAAATATAAATTTGAAGTGCAACAGCCCTGTCAGCGATAGTGGTTTTTGCTCACTACAATTTAGCCTGGTCTATTGCTTTGTATATTTTCCAATCACCGTCAATTTTTTTCCAAATGTTAATATACTTTGCGGAGTTTTGAGTACCAGTTTTTGATGTCGAAGTGAAAATGCCGACTTCCATTGCAACATTTTCAGCTAACAACTCAACCGTTGTTGGTGTACTTTTTAGGTCAATGCCCGTTGATGCAACTTTTTCGTAAAATGGTTTCAATGCATTAATTCCAACCACTTCTTTTCCGTTTTGCAGAAATAAGACAGCATCTTTTGCGTGCATTTCCAGCACGAAACCAGGATCGCCATTTTTTATCGTTGTACGCATTTTCTCATACTTTTTAATAATGATTTGTTTTATATCTTCATTAGCGTTTGAACTTTCATATCTGCTAAACGATAGAAAAAATGTGCAAATCAGAACTGATAATACTATTGATTTCATCATATCCAGAATTTAATTAAATGAATTTCTGTACTCAATCGGTGTCAGATTGGTTTTACTTTTGAATAGTTTGCTAAAAGATTGTGAATACTCAAAACCCAACTGGTAAGCGATTTCACTTACCGTCAGATTAGTATTCGTTAAAATTTCTTTTGCCCTTTCAATCAATTTATTGTGTATGTGTTGCTGGGTATTTTGCCCTGTCAAACTACGCAACATATCGCTTAAATACGCTGATGAAACATAGAGTTCAGTCGCTAATTTTTCTACTGTTGGTACTGGTAAATCTGAATCGTCAGTAAAATATTCGGCTAATTTTTTTTCAAAGTTTGTAAGTAAATCGTTGGTTGCCATTTTTCTCGTAATGAATTGCCTGCTGTAAAAACGATTGCAATAACTTAAAAGCAATTCAAGGTTGGAGACGATTACATCCTGACTGAAATGATCTAATCTGGCGTTTATTTCTTTTTCTATATTATGAACAATTGCTTCAACTGTTTTTTCTTCTTCGTCTGAAAGATGTAATGCTTCGTTTACTTCGTAAGAAAAATATCCATAGTTTTTAATTGCTTTTCCTAATGGATATTGCCTGATTAAATCGGGGTGAAACAATAATGACCAACCATCATTGTTTCTATCTTCATCACTATCGACGCTAATTATTTGATTCGGGGCTATAAATGACATTGTACCATCATCAAAATCATAATGGTTTTTACCATATTTTAATTTCCCTTTAAAACTTCTTTTGATTGATATATTGTAAAAATCTAAAAGTAATTTTTGATGGGTAGGTTGACCATTATTCTTAATTTGGGAATGGTCAATAAGCGTTATTATCGGGTTTAATGGACTTGGTAACCCCATAAAAGCATGTAGCTCTTTTATGGAATCTATCTTTTTTATGTTTTGATCCATGTTTTTCATAAGCTGAAAATAAGCAGGCAGCTGTGATTTACTACCTGCTTATTATTTTTGAAATTAAGCATTTTGAAAATCAACTCCTGCACTTCTGTCCATCGTCATTATTTCTAAAACATTTCCAGGATATTCAACCGGGAGTTTGCTTACTTCATTCAACTGATTTAATTCCTCTGTTGTAAATGCAATATCAACAGATTTTAAGTTGTCTTGAAGCTGCTGTATTTTGGTAGCACCAATAATAAGACTGCTTACCACCGGCTGATGTAATAACCAGGCCAAAGCTAGCTGAGCAATAGAAACTTGCTTTTGTTCTGCCATTGGTGTAAGTACATCTAAAACATCATAAGCTCTTTCTTCGTGAAAAGGTGGAAACGGAAAAGCATTTAATCTGCCTTCTCCCTTTTGGCCATCTCTCTTATACTTGCCTGTAAGCAACCCACCACTTAGCGGACTCCAAACCATCATTCCTACTTTTTGGTCTTGCAGCATTGGTACAATTTCACGTTCTGCGTCTCTTACGTCCAATGAGTAATTGACTTGTAAAGAGGCAAATCTGTCTAAATGGTTGTATTGCGAATAAGCTAGTCCCTTCATCAATTGCCAGGCAGAAATATTGCTTGCACCAAAATACCTGATTTTCCCGCTTCTTACTAAATCGTCCAATGTTTTGATGGTTTCTTCAATGGGAGTTAATGGGTCGGCTGTGTGAATTTGGTAGAGGTCGATATAGTCTGTACCAAGCCTTTTCAAACTGCCTTCAACTTGTTGAATGATATGTTTTTTTGAAAGCCCCAAATCATTTTGTCCTTTACCCATAGTGCCTCTCACTTTGGTAGCCAAAACCAAGTCGTCCCTGTTGATAGAAAGATTTTTGATTGCTTGCCCGATCATTACTTCGGAAAGTCCTTCGGAATAAATGTTTGCCGTGTCAATGAAATTTACTCCTGCTTCAGTTACCGTTTTAATTTGTTCATCAACTGTATTTTGATCCAGATTGCCCATGTAGCCAAAGAACCCTTTTCCACCATAATTCATTGTTCCCAAACACAGCGTTGATACTTTCAATCCTGTATTTCCTAATATTTTGTACTTCATCATTTTTAATTTGATTGTGAAGTACAAAGGTGATCAGTTAATAAAATTGGCTTGTGTCCAAAATGTAGTTGTTTGTGTTCAAAATGAGGTTTGATGTTGTTTTTAGATCTATTTCGATTACCTAATTGATACAGATTTATGGAGGTTAGAAATTGGAAATTGGTACAAAACTCCTATAAAGAAATTGACCGTTTTCGGATTATACTGTTCACTTTCGGACATTTTTATTTTAACTAAACCCTCAATACTGCGTTTCAGAACAGATTGAAGATATTGGTATGAATGTTTTATACAAGGAACTATGTTATGCAATGTACCGGAATTATATTGTTACTTAACATACAATCTGTTAGCCATGAAACAAAATTTTAGTCGAATTCAAAATTACTTGCAATGATCAGGAACTACCTTAAAATCGCCTGGCGAAATCTTTTACGTAACCGAATTTTTTCTGCCATTAATATCGTCGGACTGGCTATCGGGCTGGCTTCGTGTATGCTGATCAGTTTGTATGTACTCGATGAATTAAGCTATGACCGTTTCAATGAAAAGGCGGATCAGATTGTCCGCGTCGTTTTCAAGGGAACAATGAACGGTGGCAAGATAAACGAGTCGCATGTCATGCCACCGACCGCGGGAGTTTTAAAAGCTGATTATCCCGAGGTAATAGAAGCCACGCGTCTTCGGCAGGCTGGCCGCCCGAAAGTGCTGATTGGAGACAAGCAGTATTCCGATGAAAATATGGCTTTTGTAGATGCTAACTTTTTTAAAGTTTTTACTTTACCCTTTACAAAAGGAAACGAAAAAAATGCGTTAACAGAACCAAATACGATTGTAATCACAGAAAACACGGCTGCTAAATATTTTGGAAACCAGGATCCGATTGGCAAGGTTTTGAACTTCAAGGGATCAGATATTCCCTACAAGGTAACGGGGGTAATTCAGGACGTTCCGGTTAATTCACACTTCCGGTATGAGCTTTTTGGTGCACTTAGCGGATTGGAAGAATCTCGATCTGATTCGTGGATGGTATCAGAATTTTTTACTTATCTTCTTTTGCAGAAGGGATATGACTATAAAAATCTGGAAGTTAAGTTGCCGCAGACCGTCGAAAAATACATGGGCCCACAGCTAAAAAAGGCGATGGGGATTTCCTTGACAGAATTTCGCAAGTCGGGCAATGACATAGGGCTTTATCTTCAGCCTTTGACTGATATCCATTTGTATGGCGACGCGGTTTATGATTTGAGTAACAGCGGTGATATCAAATACGTCTATATTTTTGGAGCAGTTGCAGTCATTATGCTCATCATTGCTTGCATCAATTTTATGAATTTATCAACAGCCGGCTCTTCTAAAAGGGCAAGAGAAGTGGGTGTGAGAAAAGTAATGGGCTCAGAAAAAAAGGAACTGGTTTTACAGTTTTTGCTTGAATCGGTTTTACTGACTTCTATTTCTCTGGTATTGGCGATCATTTTCGGTTTACTAGCACTGCCGCTTTTCAATGATTTGTCAGGCAAAGATTTGTCATTACAGCTTAAAGCGTTACCGCAGCTTATTCCTTACCTTTTGCTTTTTGGCTTGGCCATCGGACTTTTGGCAGGCAGTTATCCGGCATTTTTTCTCTCGTCCTTCAAACCAATTTCTGTTCTGAAAGGCAGATTCAACTTTGATAAAAAAAGTATCAGCTTGCGAAGCAGCCTGGTGGTCGTGCAGTTTTTTATTTCCATCACTTTGATGATCGGCACGACAGTGGTTTATCAGCAGCTCAAATACATCCAGAATAAAAAACTTGGTTACAACAAAGATCAGGTATTGGTTTTGGATACCTGGTCGCTGGGGAAAAATCAGGAGGCTTTTCATAATGAGCTTTTACGTGACCCAAATGTGGTCAGCGTGAGCGCTTCCGGCTTTCTTCCAGCCGGTCCGTCTAACAATAACAACTACATGGTTTTCCCTGACGGAAATAATACCACGCTGGTAAAAACGCTGCGTTATGAAGTTGATTACAATTACATTCCAACACTGGATATGGAAATGGCCTATGGACGTAATTTCTCGAAAGATTTTGGGAATGATTCTTCGGGCGTGATCATCAATGAAACTGCTGCCAACATGTTAGGTTGGAAGAATAATGCACTGGATCATTCTATCAGCAGGGCTAACAACCAAGGGACGGTTTCAACTTTTCGAGTTATCGGAGTCGTGAAAGATTTTCATTTCCAGTCACTTCGCGAGCGTATTACACCACTGGTTATGACACTCAGCGGAGGAGCGGGTACAATGATTGTTAAACTCAAAACGAAGGATGTGAAGGAGGTGCTCTCGAAAATGAAAATAACCTGGGATGGCTTCAAGCCGGAAAATCCTTTTGAATATACTTTTCTTGATGAGAGGTTTAATAACACTTATAAAGCAGAACAAAAGACCGGACAAATTCTAGGCGTATTTGCTGGGTTAACGATCTTAGTCGCCTGTCTTGGATTATTCGGGCTGGCCACTTTTACGGCCGAGCAACGCACAAGAGAAATAGGGGTACGCAAGGTTTTGGGCGCGTCTGTTTCTGGTATTGTGATGCTTCTGTCCAAAGATTTTATAAAACTGGTATGCATCGCCATCGTTGTCGCGATGCCGGTTGCCTGGTATGGTATGAACAAATGGTTGCAGGAGTTTGAGTACCGGATCGAGATTTCATGGTGGATGCTTTCCGTTGCAGGTATTCTCTCCATTGCCGTCGCTCTGTTTACCGTTTCTTTTCAGTCGGTAAAGGCGGCTTTGATGGATCCTGTAAAAAGTCTTCGGTCTGAATAGGTTAGAGGCTGTTCAGGATTTTGAATATTCTTTTTTATTAAATTTGTTTGCTAATATCTATAAATTAAATATTTAGCAAACAAATTTAGTGAAATAGTTGTCGGAGAGAATTGCAATAATGAAAAACCGAAAATTATATCAAATTTCTCTCGTCTAATTAATCTACCAACCCATTCAATTTTGCGAACGGATCGTGGTGCGGATCAGTATTCCATTCATATTCAGCACCATTAGCCACTTTCATTGCCGTTTCTCTTCCGAATAATTTATCAATCAATGCGAGCGCCATATCTGTTCCGGCAGAAATTCCGGAAGATGTAAAATATTTTCCATCCTCAACCCAGCGCGCCTGGGCAACCCACTTTACTTTTTCTCCCTGACTTGTTGCCCACTTGTATGATCTCTTATTTGTCGTGGCTTTTAGTCCATCGATCAACCCTGTTTTCGCAAGCACTGCGGAACCTGTGCAAATGGAGGCGACGTGTGGTGTAGCCTCAGCCATTGATTTGAATGAGGCAAGAAATGGAGCATTGTTAACCTCCCGGCGCGTGCCCATTCCTCCCGGTATCATCACAATATCCAGTTTTGGCGCATTATCAAAAGTGTAATCCACGGCCACAGCCGGTCCTGCGCTGCTTTTGATATTCCCGGCTTTTTCTCCGATCATGTAAATCGTCACTTTATCTTTCAGTGCGCCAAACATTTCCAGCGGCCCGAACGTATCAAGCAACTGGAATCCTTCAAAAACGACCATGCCAAGAATCATTTTTTTTTCGTCTGCCGACGAGTTGTTTTGTGAAGTTTTGGTCTCTGCCATACCGGTTAAGGGTAAAATTGATAATGCGGTCAGAGCTGTTCCAGTCGCCGCAGCGGACATAAAAGTGCGCCTTGACAAAAGCCTGGACTTGTCATTTTCTTGTGTAAAAAGGATTTTCATAGGAGTGATTGTTTGTGTATCTCTTCAATTTAACAAACAAAATCGGTTTTGGATGAAACATATTGGCAATAAACTTTACTGCTAATATGTTTAAAGCCTCATAACCCCAAAATGGTATAAACAGATCATTTTTCAAATTGGCTCAAATGTCAACGGGATTCTCATTGTCGTAGAAAATCCAGTTGGCATTTACTGTCATTTTCCTTCTACTCCCGGCTTCGTTTCTATCGCGGCTTTTCTGCGAAAAGTGGAAAATACCATTGGGTTTTTAGCTGGCCTTTCGTCACCGAGTAAAACGCCCCATTGTTTAAAGATTTCCGTCCGATCAAAAATAACTTTGAGCACTGCGATGATGGGCATAGACAAAAACATTCCCGAAACGCCCGCGATGCTACCGCCAATGACAACACCGAGAATTGAAAACAGCGCATTTATTTTCACTTTCGAACCTACAATACGTGGCATGAGGATGTTGTTATCCAGGAACTGAACTCCGGCAATTACACACAAAACGGTGACAATTGGCCACAGTTCGGTTGAGGATGTAAGCGTAAGTAAAACTCCGATCACATTGCCAATCAGCGCGCCGATGTAAGGAATCAGATTTAAAAATGAGAAAATTACGCCAATAAGTAACGCGTGTTTGATACCTATAACCATCAGAATTCCGCCTAAAAGAATTGTCATGTAAGTCACCTGAATCAGTAAACCTATCAGGTAACTTTTAATGATCGTTTCTGTTTCATAAATGGCCTCTTTCACTTTTGGATGATTGCTTTCGTTGAACCACATAAAAATGAATCGCAGAAGAATGTCTTTATAAAAAAGGATCAGGTAGATATAAATAGGCAGCAGACCGACAAAGACAAATAACGAGCTCAATGTCACAGCAACACCACTCATCTTTTTTCCTGCAAAACTTACTACCTCATTGGTGTATTTATTGATAAAATCTAACTGCTCCTTGGCAGAGTAATGGCTAATGCTCGATACCCAGTCGCTAAGTGATTTTAAATGAATACTGACATTGTTTTTAATTCGTGGAAAATCTTCAACCAGGTTACTGACCTGTGCGGAAAAAAACCAGACGATTCCTGCCAGAAAAATAACGAGCATTAATATAGGTAGGACGATTGCCAGCGCCTCAGGGAATTTATTCCTCTTCAAAAAACGAAAAACCGGGAGAAGTACCAGGCTAATGAAGAATGCCATAATCACCGGCATGATAATATCGCTGCCGATCACGAGGATAGTTCCGAGTAAAAAAAGGCCAAGTAATTCGATCGAGCGTTTGACAGTTAGAGGTATTTCATTCATTTGTAGATTTATTTAATTGGTGCAGGATTTGTTTTAATAAAATAAAAAAATATTAGTCAATCTGAAAGCCCGTTGCGAATGTAAAGTGGTTTGGCTCTTGTTCAGTTTTTCTCAAGACAGCTTAATTATTTTATGTTTTTTAACACAATAAAAGTGTACCATCAATAATTATCGGCTTTTTAGGAGCGAAAATCCAATTCAAAATAATTATTCAGGAACAATTCTTTTAGCGGCGCTGCAAACAAACTTTAATTCGATATGAAAACTATAAAAAACAGCATAGGACTTTTGGCAGTTGCAGCAATGTTGGTATGCGGTTCTTGCGCTCAGGAGAAAACTTCGGACTCAGACAGCGGATCAGATTCTCAAACAACGCCCAATGATAGTTCTGGAGCGGAAAGTAACAGAGCGCTCGGTGTTGATGGAGATAATCAAAATGATGTTCCGGGCTACCCGTCAAATCAGTCTAATCTAAACAGTGACTCAACGAGAATGTTGCACGATGTTGATACAACAAAAAATGGGGTGACAAAGGATAAGCCAAATAAGCATTTGTAAATGGTATTCCATTGATGGTTTAATAATTAAAGCTAGATTTTCATAAAAATACAAATCATGGAAAATGCAGGAAATACAATGCCATTAATATCCAAAAAAACGGCAATGTTCGCCGCGTTAGGTGTGGGGTTATTCGCTTTGGCGAAAGCTGTTTACAACGAAATGACGAAGTATGAACTGCGGGGAAAAGTTGTTCTGATTACCGGTGGCTCCCGGGGGCTTGGACTGGCGATGGCCCGGGAACTAGCGGCCAAAGGTGCGAGGATTGTGATTTGTGCAAGAAATGAAGATCAACTGGAAGACGCCAAGGAGGATTTGCTAAGAAGAGGAGCGGATGTTCTCGCACTCGAAGCCGACGTGACGATTCAGGACGATGTTAACCGAGTCATCCAGAGAATACTTAATCGGTTTGGTCAGCTGGATGTTGTCATTAACAATGCCGGAATGATGATGGTCGGCGCGGAAGATGTGATGGATGTGGAGGAGTATAAGAAAGTGATGGACAGCAATCTTTGGTCGGCATTGTACACGATTAAAGCGGCCTTGCCACAATTCCTGCAACAAGGGGAGGGAAGGATTGTCAATATCTGTTCCATAGGAGGGAAAATCGCGGTACCGCATATGCTCCCGTACAGCGTGAGTAAATTTGCGATGGTAGGTCTCTCGGAAGGTTTAGGAGCAGAATTGAAGAAGGATAATATTCATGTTACTACCGTTATTCCAAATCTGATGCGCACCGGAAGTCCTCGAAATGTTTCGGTAAAGGGCGATCATGGTGCTGAATATGAATGGTTTAAGCTGGCGGATTCCTTGCCTATACTTTCTCAGAACGCAGATGATGCAGCGAAGGAAATTATCCAGGCATTGGAAAATGGAGCAAATGAGGTTATTCTTACTCAAACTGCAAAGGTCGTTGTTGCCCTGCAAGGAGTTATCCCTGGCGGCATGACCTCCATTATGCAACTCGCAAATCGTTTTCTTCCAAAAAGTGGAAATGATCATGAAGTGAAAAGAGGCTTTGAGAGCGAGACCAAGTTATCGAAAAGCTGGCTTGCCTCTCTGACGGATGACGCCGCTGTGAAATTTAATGAAGTCTAAATTTTAATATCAGAAAAAAATCTCCGTCAATAAATGGCGGAGATTTTTTTGTTTATGTTATCTGGAAAATTTGGTTCTTTTTAATCGTGACCTACCGGTTTTTGTTGTTCATTCATCAAATGGGCCACCGTAGCGTCAGGCGTAATCGCTGTCATCGCCATCTGAACCTTATTCTTAAATCCTGAAATTACCTGATCTTTTCCAGCCATCAGTGCGTCATAACCGTCTCTTGCCACATCAGCCGGATCTGATAATGCATCTTTATCCTGAACTGCTTTACTGGCATTCATGTCAGCTTTGTTGAAAAAGTCAGTGTCGGTTGCACCTGGTAAAAGCGCTGTTACCGTAATATTTTCGTAATCTTTGAGCTCTTCTCTTATAGCCTCAGAAAATGAAAGCACATACGCTTTTGTTCCGTGATACACCGCCTGCCACGGGCCCGGTACTTTGCTCGCAATTGACGCCAGATTTAAGATTTTTCCTGAATTGCGCAGCAGCATATCTTGCAGAAATGACTTCGTAAGAATCGTTAACGCAGCGATATTCAGATCAATAATATTCAGCTCACGATTGATGTCCGTATCTTTGAATTCGCCATAAACACCCTGTCCGGCATTATTTACGAGCACTTCAATATTAATGTCGCGTCTTTTCACCTCGTCATACAAGGAAAAAGCTTCATCCCGGTTAAAGAGATCACGAACTATTGTGATCACATCAACCGAATCCGTTGCCAACTGACTTGCTGCCGCCGATAACTCTGCTTCATTTCTGCCCACGATGACTAAATTATATTGATCTTTCGCAAACAATTTTGCCAGTTCAAATCCTATTCCGCTCGTAGCTCCTGTGATCAAAGCATATTTTTGTGACGTTACCATATTTAATTTATTTAGATTAAATTGTTGATGATTTCGCCATGTCTTAAAAATGCTATGCCTGAAGTGTCCGATGTGCTATTTCAATTAGTCATTTACGCCGACAGACTTCCCAGCGCTTTGACCAATTTGTCGATATCACTCATTGTGTTATAAATATGTGGGGCAATGCGGATTCCTCCGGTTGGCGCCGTCGCGATGCCATGAAGCTCATATAATTTCTGCGCGACTTCCGAAGGTTTCTTTCCGGGCAGATTAATGTTCGTAATGCCCGCACTGAATTCGTCGGATATTGGTGTTATGAACGTAATAGATGGAATATTAGATTTAATCTGGTCTTTCAGATAGTTGTTCAAGCTGAAAATTCTTGCCTGAATCTGTTTTTTACCTATGGTTTGGTGAAATTTTACGGTATCCGAAATTCCGGCAAGTGTTGCATCATTGCGCTGGCCTAACGCACAATATTTTTCATCAACAGACAAGGTATCATCCTTCCAACCTACGCTGACTATGTTAGGCCACAATTTTGCCATATTTTCTTTTTTGACATACAAAATTCCGTTTTCCAGCGGGCCCATAAACCATTTATGCGTGCTGCCTGTATAAAAATCGCAGGCCATTGCTTTCAGGTCAAGATCGACTGCACCGAAGGATTGAGCTCCGTCTACAAGGGTAAGAACATTTTTATTTCGCGCCATTTCGCAGATCAGATTTGCTGGAAGGGCGATGCCGCTGGTGTTTGAGATATGTGAAAAGCCAATCAGTTTTGTCTTGGGCGTGATCGCATCGATGAATGGTTTGACAAGATCAGCAACGGATTGCGGATTGCCCGGAACACTGACTTTTACTACTGAAAAACCATATCGTTTCGCACGTTGCTCCCAGGCCAAACCGTTGGAAGGATGGTTTTGGTCCCAGAGAATGATCTCGTCGCCCGGTTTTAAATCAAAGCCGTTGACAATAATATTATTGCTTTCAGATGTATTTCGGGTGATTCCAATTTCGTCCGGACTAACTCCGGTAAACTGCGCCAAAGCTGATATCGCCAGTTTTCTGTCCTCGGTAAATTGTTTGCGATATTGAAATGAAACATCTTTTGACAATCCGGTCAGACTTTCAGATACTTTCAAATTAACCGGCGCAGGTGCCGGACAGAGATTCGCCGCATTAAGCATAATCAGATTGGAAGGAACGGCAAATTGCTTTTTAACCTGCTCCCAATATTTTTCATCAGGGGCAGAATGAGACGTAAGCTTCTGGATTTCATCTGGTTTCGTATAGGCGAAGGACGGAAACGCCAATGCTGCCAGCGAGCCTGCACCCAGATTTTTTAAAAAATTTCTCCGCTCTTTTTCAGTCGTAGTAGTGTTCAACATAGGATACGCTACAGGAGTGATGGTATTATTAAATCAAAAATTTGACTTATCCCTTAAAGTGCGGCGTAAAAGGAATGTATTTACAATATCTTAAATTCCTGTCAGAATTTGTTAATGGAGAGTGGATAATACTGCCAGTAATTTTTTTTTGTAAAAAAAAAAGCTTCCGTAAAACTTGTTCACAGAAGCTTTGTATTTTTTATTGAAAAACGTTATTTCCCTTCGTTGAAGAAAATAGCAAGGCCGTCTTTGCCAGCTACAATGATATCTTTCCTTCCGTTATTCCGGAGGTCGGCGACTGAGAAATAAATTCCTGCTCCCTTTCCCTCGCCATAAAGGCCGTAACTGATAAAGTTCTTGGTGAAAGATTCGCCATTCCATTTAAAATAATATAATCCCACCGGATCAAATTCTCCCGGATCATTCCCGTTATGCGCCCTGAAACGTTTGCCGGTTATCAACTCATTTTCTCCGTCATTATCAATATCAACCCAAGCCATTGTATGGTATTGCGACTGAAAAGGATCGATAGCATGTTTGACAAAACTGATCGATTTTCCATTTCGTTTTTGTTCATACCAGTCCAGCCCATACGTATGTCCTTGTCCGACGATAATATCATTTAAACCATCTTTATTAACGTCAGTCACGATAATGGGAACACTTGCGTCACCCAATTTGAAATCGGAGTGAAGTGTCCATGGCTTGGTTTTACGGTCTTCGGGAGCTTCCAGCCAGCCGTCAGCAACAATGAAATCACCTCGGCCGTCGCCGTTAATATCGCCAAATCCCAGACCATGACCGTGCGTATCCGCTACTTTGGTGGCTGTAAATTTTCCGGTTGCCTTCTTGTTTTGATCCCGGACCATGGTATAATAAACCAAAGGTAATTTAGGTGTATTGGGCACAATTTCTTCAAAACCGTCGCCATCGATATCCCAGGCGCGGGTCGTTTCAATATTTCCGGTTTCAAATAATTCATGTTCGGTCCACTCGCCGTTGGTTCCCGGATTTTCGCGCCAAAGGAGCTTTTTATTAAACCATCCGCCGGTGATATAATCCATTTTCCCATCGCCGTTCACATCATACGGAACCGTAGAAAAATCATCAAAGTATTCGCTGACGCGTTTGATCTGACCAATTAAATGTCTTTTTTGATATAACGGGCCTTCATACCAATAACTTCCCGAAACGATATCAGGTACTTTGTCTCCATTCACATCAAAAACTCCGGCAGATTCGGCGCTTTCCGATGCGATCATTTGTTTCCTGAAAAAGAGCTGTTTAAGTGCCTGTGCAGATAATTCCTGAGTAATAGTAAGGGCGAGAAAAAGAAGTATAAATTTCGTCATTTTATTTGTATCGAAAAATCGTTTTAGAGTCACAATCAAAAGCGATTTTTTGATATAAATACTTGATATAAAAATAATTTCAGAGAGATGTTTGTTTTGTCATTATAAGGATTGGCAATATTCCAGAAGCTTCACGATATCATTTTCTTTCAAAAAATCGGTGTTGTTGTCTTTTATGAAAGATGATATTTTAGTCCGATGGCCTGGAAATATTTTTATAAAATTAACCCGGTTCGCAGACGAAAATCTGAGGTTTTGATCAATCAAGTAATAGATGGACTTTTTTCGCAGCAGCAGTTTGTCATTTGTCTCTAACTTCTGCATCTCTCCATTACTGTTTGAAAAATGGGAATAACTTGAAATGGCCGAAGTTTCTGAATATTCGCTATAGCCGGCATATTTTTCATGACCCATGACCAGGAGCCTTTGTTGTTTTCCCAGTTTTACCTTTTCAAAATCTCTGATTGCCTGCACATGTCCGTGGCTGCGATCGAAGTAAAAAATATCGGAATTAATACTGATTTTTTTTACGTAATCATTGTCTCTGAGCAGTAGTGTGTCTTTTTGGGGTGTGATGAACTGAATTTCTCCATGAAAAAGGCTGTAATTCAGAGAAGCTATGGAAATTGTTCCATTTCTGAAATGCACTTTCCCTTCATAAAACTCATCGTACAGATACCGATCCCTCACCGGGACATTTTTAGTAATGTCAGAGCCATTTTTCAACTTCATCACCTTACTTGCGAGCTGTGCAGAGGTTGTTGTGCTGACTGTAAAAAGGAGAAATAGTAGAGATAGTAATTTCATCAGTCTGATCCGGATGGATGACGATCCAGACTGTGTAATATAACTATATGTACATCAAATTTAATGATTTCGTGTAAAAAAAATCTTCCCAGGTTTCGACAAAAAGGAAAAGTTAAGAGATGAAAGATGTCGTAATAAGTTCGTTTATGATGTTGATACATATAAATATTCAAACATTCAAACTTTTTATTCGTTTAAGCGTAATTCGATTAAGACATGATATTTTTCTTGAAAAAACTTGAATCAAAGCAATAAATGCGAGATTTTCTACACGTATGGTAGCAGTTCGTTTCGATTTCAGATTATTTTATTTATAAAATTTTATAAATAATACTAGGAAAACAAAATTTGTATTCTACCAGTGAGAACGAGCAGAAGAATGACCTTTGTGGAATTAAAAATGGTGGTTGTATACCGCCTCTCACACAAAAATAATATATGTATAAATTATCCACATCGATTGTTCTTTTCTTACTTTTCGCATTACTTGTAACAACTGAATCCCGGACCCTTGCCGAGGGAACGAAAGAAATCTCTCCAAGGTCAGGCAGTATTTCTGCACTGGTTTTAATGCCTGATCGAAATACTGGTTCTTACAAAGGTTCGCCTGATGATAACCGTATAAAATTCAACATAGCTTCCACTAACGAAAAATTCTACTACGGTTTTAACTGGCAGGAATATGGTTCTTCAACAGCAGTTGGAACGGATATGTACATCCGGATTTACACGCCAAATGGTACGCTTGCAGCCGGACCCATTCAATTACCTAACTCAGGAGACGGCTACATTTCCTCCTATACTCGTGCCGTGAACGGGCCAAACCTGGGCAACATGACGAATGGTTATGATGCAAAAGTTTTCGTTCCAACGGTTACTGGAGAACATTACATTGAAATTTATCGAAGTGCTGATAAAGGAAAAACGCAGGTTGCAGCGGCAGAAAATAATGATTCGAGAAGTAAATCGCCATATTTCGATCTTACGGTTGCAACATCTAATGGAGAAAAGAAGCCGGGAAGGGTTTTCTGTAAAAAATGGGGTTTTGTAGCAGTAAATTCAAATTTTGGCCCAGACGCTAACGCCTCGGCTTCTCCAACAATTTATTCTTACTCCACGGATGAAACGATTTTGAAAGTTACATTTGAATATGGCTTCAAGCCTATTGCTTATGATATCGCTTTGAATGATTATGGTGTTTCAAACAATGGAAACTGGCTTGAAGATCGTAAATCAATTAATTCGGCAGATTCGCCTGCCCTGGTAGGAGGTTACAAACTATTTCTTAACAGCCCGGAGCGCTCATTGTATCCGGTGACGCCAATCACATCATCGGCGCAATTCGCTTCTGTGCCGGTGACTGGTTGCGGTGGCGGTTTTGCCTTGCATTTTGTTATGCCGGCAGCAGGAGACGCACGTTTATTGCTTGACGTTAACGGAAAAGCAGGGTTCGACGAAGGTACTACGGACAGGATTATCGAAGTTCCGAATGCAAAAGCAGGAGATAACACAATTGCCTGGGATGGTAAAGATGGCTTGGGAAATATTGTAAAATCCGGTACCGCGATGTCGATCAGCGCGGTTTATCAGCGTGGCCGTTTTAACATCCCTATTTACGATGCAGAAATTAATGCAAACGGTTTTAATATTGAAACCATCGCACCGATTAGTCTTCCAAATAACAAGCTGTACTGGGACGACAGTGCTTTGAAAAATGTTGGAACAGGTAATTGTAACACAAATAACGCGCAGAACAATTACACCGGCGCAGGTTTGAACCGTACACTTTTGGGTTCACTTTCGCCGACACATGCATGGAATGGTGACGGAAATTTAAAGCTGACTTTACCAGCGCCGTCTGTGGGCGGTAATGACGACAATGGATTTCAGTGTGATGACTTTGGAAATGTTAGGGTGATCAATTCGTGGGGTTGGGCGCTTCAATCGTCTTCTTCCGCAACGACGCTGACTTTTGGATGTTTTTCATTGAGCGGAAACGTATTTCATGATGCCGACGGTTTGAAAAACAATTTGGTCAATCACACGGAAGCAGGAACTGGAACTAATGTTTCAGGCGTATTAAACGCAATATTGGTTGGTATGGACGGGAAAGTTGTAGCCTCTGTTCCTGTTGACGCTGATGGTAAGTATTCATTCAATAATATTATTGGTTATACTTTTGATGTCATTTTAAGCACTACACCCGGTGTAGTAGGCCAGGATGCGCCAGCGGCGCAGTTACCGACGGGCTGGATGAATACAGGCGAACAGGCTGGGGAAATTACGGGTACCGGGATTGATGCTGTAACGGATGGTAAAATCCGGATCACGGTAACTGGGAATACAACAGATATTAATTTCGGGATTGAACAGCCTCCGGTTGCTGACCCTAAGACCTACGTAGCGCCAAGTTCTGCATTTACTTCTAATCCGAATGGTTATCCTGCGATCTCAGGTTTTATGGCTGTGGCTGCAACTTCACTGGACGGCGGTTACCCGAATAAGGGCTCTTTGTCAGGAAGTGATGCAGAGGACTGTGCAAAGGCTGGAAGCTGCAACAATGCTAAAACTTTTGTGATAGAGTCGGTCAATGCGAATACCAGGGTATATTACAATTTTGGATCTGGCCCGGTTGAGCTTACGGCGGGCACAATTATTCCGGATTTTGATGTTACCAAAATTGTGATTTACGGACAATCTGGTTCAGGAACGAATGGCGATCCTTTCGGATTTACGTATGCGCTGACCGATGCAGCAGGTGTGAAAAGCGCACCGGCGACTTACAGTATAACAACGAATACCCCGCTTCCGGTTACGTTGATTTCTTTTGAAACCCAGAAAATCGAACAGAAAGCTGTAATAAACTGGATTACAAGCGAAGAAACAAACAGCGACTATTTTGAGGTTCAACGCAGTACGAATGGAAAATCGTGGTACGGTATTGGCAAAGTTGAGGCTGCGGGAGAAAGTAAGATCAGCCATACTTATAACTATACAGACAAACAACCGAAAACAGGTGAGAATCTTTATCGTCTGAAAATGGTAGATCGTGATGGTACTTTTGCTTACAGCAGAATCAATAGTTTGAATTTTGAATTTGGTTTCGAAACTTCAATTTATCCAAATCCGGTAAGTGATCAGCTGCACCTGAAAGCAACAGACTGGGCTCAGGTAAAAAGCATTACTATTTTCGATCTTAACGGAGCTAGTGTTTATACTTCTGGTGCAACGCCGTCAGATGTTATAGATGTGAAAAATTTGAACCCTGGAATGTATGTTATCCGAATTCTGCAAACAGATGGTTTGGCTGCTACCCATAAAATGGTTCGTCTTAAATAATCAACCCTTTTTTTATTTTGTAAAACAGCTTTCCGGATTTGGGAAGCTGTTTTTGCTGCTTAACGTTATATTTTATTATTCCGAAATGTTTAAACTTAGCATCCAGGCATTAGATCGATTTTAAATATATCTTTACAATTGAACCACCTTGTTGATATTTTTTTAATTCCTAAACATGAAAAAAATAGTTTCAATAATTCTTTGCTTAATAGGTTTCCAGTCAGCTATTTTCGCCCAAACGAGAGAGCGTCCGAACATTGTTTTTATATTTTCTGATGACCACGCTTATCAGGCGATTGGTGCTTATGGAAATAAGATCGCGAAAACGCCAAATATTGATCGCATTGCCAGAGAAGGGGCTTTACTTAAAAATAACCTGGTCACAAATTCCATTTGCGGACCAAGCCGCGCGACTTTACTCACCGGAAAATACAGCCATATCAATGGTTATAAAAATAATGACAGAACCAAATTCGATATTACGCAGCAACTATTTCCTGATCTGCTCCAAAAAGGTGGTTATCAAACGGCCTGGGTTGGGAAACTGCATTTAAACAGTCTGCCAACTGGATTCGATTACTGGAATATTTTGCCTGATCAGGGCGTTTATTATAATCCACAATTTATCACAGCGCCAAATGATACCATCAGAAAACAGGGCTATGTAGCTGATCTTATCACGGAAAGTTCCCTGGACTGGATCAATAAACGTGATGAGAAAAAACCATTTTTTCTGGTGGTTGGACAAAAATCAGTGCACCGGGAATGGTATCCTGACTTGCAGGATCTGGGTGCCTATGATCATATCGATTTTCCTTTGCCGGAAACTTTCTATGATGACTATACCGGAAGAGCCGCCGCAAAAGATCAGGACATGAGTATTGAAAAGACAATGCGTTTGAAAGAAGATTTAAAAGTGCATCTGGACTATGAGAAAGTGCCTGGCTATAAATTTTTTCCGGAAGAGAAAAAGAAAGTACTAAGAGATTATTACGACAAAATAACCAGGGAATTTGATGATAAAAAGTTGTCTGGAAAAGCGCTGACAGAATGGAAATACCAGCGTTATATCAAAGATTATCTGGCAACGGCCAATGGTCTGGATCGCAATATTGGAAAAATTCTGGATTATCTGGATAAGACGGGTTTGGCTACAAATACAGTGGTGATCTATGCTTCTGATCAGGGCTTTTACATGGGCGAGCATGGCTGGTTTGACAAGCGTTTTATTTATGAAGAGTCATTGAAAACGCCTTTCGTGATCCGTTATCCGGGCGTTATCAAACCAGGAACAAAGGTTGATCAACTTGTCTCAAATATCGACTGGGCGCCGACTGTTCTGGATCTGGCCGGCGCGAAAATCCCGGAAGCAATTCAGGGGAAATCGTTTCTTCCGTTGCTGGATAAAAATGCAAAAGCAAACGTTCCATGGCGTGAGGCTGCCTATTATCACTATTATGAATTTCCTGAACCTCACCATGTTTATCCGCATTTTGGTGTCAGAACGAAACGGTATAAGCTGGTAAGATTTTATGGTGGGATTGACACCTGGGAGTTGTTCGATCTTGAAAAAGATCCACGCGAAATCAGAAATATGTATGCAGAAAAGTCAAGTGAGGCAGTTGTGAAAGATCTTAAAAAACAACTGAAATCGCTGATTGTTCAGTATAGAGATTATGACGCACTAAAAATTTTAAATAGCGAAAAATAGCTTCGGCATTTGTTTATGACGGCTGATTAAATAAAAAATGAATATAATCAAAGAGGATCTGGCCACATGGACCAGATCCTCTTTGATTTATATCGTATTTTGAATTGATATGGTAAAAATTCAATATCGATTTTTATCCTGAATCGAGACCTGATTTTTAGACTTGCGTTTGATATGAAGTTTTCAGTCTCTTTTGCTTCTTAGATTTTCCCCATTTGCTCTTTCCCCACCAAACGTATGCGCCGGTTAAAGGCAGGGTGGCACAAATAAGACTTACAATAAAATAGATAATTTTTGTTGCGATGCCGCCGATAGCACCCACGTGTGTGGCATAATTTGTACGCCTGATCCAATCCGCCAGATTTAATTTGTCGATATGAACCTGAGATGAAGGAAGTTCAGCCAGTGTATACTGGTCAAGATAAACGTAACGCCAGGATCCATGATGCATGTCGGTACATAACTCAATGGGCTCTGAAGGTTCATCCGGGAAAGATATGATGATGGCGTCCTTGTTATAAATACCAATCTGGCTTATACCTTTTTTAAAGGCAAGATCAACATTTCTCATCCCGATATTAGGTATGATTTTGGTTGTATCCGAAGTTGAATTGACATACGGAGCCTGTGAATTTCCACCGGAACTTAGCCAGTAAATACCTTTTGAAACCCATGCAAAGCCCATAGCCAGGCCTGTGATCGTGATAACAAGTGCGACAATCAGGGAGTAGAAGCCAAGCACATTATGCAAATCGTAATTAATCCTTTTGAATTTCGCATTCCATTTAATTTTGAAACTTTTATCCCGGTTCGCTTTATTCCATCTTTTTGGCCACCATAACACCAACCCTGAAATAAGTAATATGAAAAATATCAGCGTGGCATATTCAACAATTTCAGCACCAATATTCAATTCTCCTCTTTTAGCTTCAACCCAAAGCGAGGTATGCCCGTCGAGAATAAAGTGAAAAAAATTCTCCTCGCTGACGATCCCAACAATTGACGCATTATAAGGATTAACGTAAACAGCCGAATCAGAATTCATGCTTAGCTTTGCCGTTCTGCCGTGTCCGTAGTACCATATACCGGTTATTTCTTTTCCCGGAAATGAGGGGGCAACTTTTTCCTTAATCACCGAAGGAAGCAAATAGGGTGCATTATCAGGTCGCTCTGCGTGAATCCAGGGCTGTGTGAAATATTCAAATTCCTGCTCAAAAACCAATATGCAGCCGGTCAATGCAACGATAAAAACGATAATGCCGGATGCGAGTCCCAGCCATAAATGAAGCCAGGCATTTATTTTTTTCAGAATTGTCATGGAGCAGGAGATTTTCAACCTGTCCGGATTTTGGCCGGCCAGGTTGTTTTATTATAGATATTTAGGCTTATCTCATTTTGTCAAGGCGAAGAACCCAGTCGTAACCGCCAACGATTTCAAGGCCGGTTTTCACTGTTTGCGCAGCGATGTCGTAGATATAGACATAATCTTTGCCGGTTTCAGCGTTGGTGATCATGAATACTTTTCCATCTTCAACAATAATATTCTGGATATAAGCATCGCCGTCAGCAGGAATCTCTGTCAGTTTCTTTGTGATTTTCCCGGTTTCAAGGTCCATTACCGCGAATACATAAATGTGCGTAGTACCAGTGATTGCAGGATCAATATATTTTAAAATCGCTTTTGTGCCGCCGATATACCAAAGTCCGACACCCTCATAACCCAGGGTCGACTGGTTCACTGTGTAACTTGCGTCCAGTTCAGTTGTTCCTTTTTTGATTCTGTAAATTGCAGATTGTCTGCCGGAAATGCTGCTCCATTCAACATTGGTAGCAAAATAGGTATTACCATTATCATCGACAAAAGATGAAGATAACCATAATTTGTTTGTACCCGGACCAGCCGATGTTGTACTTTCTAGCGTCTTTTCATATTTTAACGTTGCATAATCTACAACGCCGATGTAGGTTTTCTTCTGCCATGGATTCGGCCATTCGGCAGTATATCCAAACTGAAAAAATACTTTGCCGTTTGTGAACTCAATATTGCCAAGGCTGAAATCATTGAAGCCCGCCGGAACTGCCGGTGCATCCAAAACGCCGTTTGTCATTTTCAGTGTTTCAATATCTACCACCGAATAATGTACTTTATCCTGATCTCCGTTTGTTCCGATCAGAAAAAGAGTTTTGTCATTGATCCAGGTAAATCCGGAAACATCGGCCATGTGGGTATATGGCACTTCAAGGACGGTATTATAAAGTTCTTTTTCGTATTTGAACTTTGAAAAACGTCCGCTCGTGGTGTTGTAGTAATAATAATATCCTCCTTTTGTGATGATACCGTAGGCAGATTTTCCGGTAACTTCTGCGCCATGACCGGTCAGATCAATCGTGCCCTCAGTTAAGGAATTAGCGCCCAAAACATATTGCGTAGTATTCGGCCAGCTGCCAATTTGCAGCCAGACAGTATATTTTCCCTGCGTTTCTTCAACCGGATCGACAATTTCTTCATCGTCGTCGCTTGAACAGGAATTCAGCACAGGAATAAGTGCGAGAGCAAACAGAAATGTGTAGCGTCTGAAATTTTTAAACATGGTTATTTTATGGATTTTTATATGGTTCTGAGAAAAAAGAAAAATTGAACTTAGTGTATGAAATAGCGCAGTTTTACAGAAAATGCACGGCCGGGTTTCTGTAAACGAAAATTGTCAAACGCCAGATTATTTGTGAAATTCCTGCATTCAAGTGATACGTTGTATCTGCCATTGTTCCATGAATTGGAGATCGAAGCATTATGAATGTACTGGTCGGGAATGGTACTTTTCCCTGCCTTGTTACCGTACGCTTCCCAAGTCAGGTAAAACCAGTGGACATATTGCGTACTCAGGTTTAGCTGCATTCGGGATGCTTTTCCGAGGATATTATTCTGGCCGATACTAAAATCTCCGTTTGCAAAAAGCCAGGGCTGGTTTGGTATTTTATTTAGATAGGTTGCTTCGGGCGTTCCGCTGGTCACGCCAACCGGATATTTGGTATTATTGATCGCGTTTTGATAGCTGACATTTGCATTGAAGTACAAAAGGTCGCCGTAGTTGTATTTCACATCGCCTTCCAGGCCGGTAACTTTTACTTTTGACGTATTTTCAAAACGGCTTACGCTCGAATTTGATTTGTAAACTACTGCGTAAATGAAATCATTGGCATTTCGGTAGAACCAGGATCCTTCCACAAATAACTTGTGCTTATCAACCGTGATACCATAATAAGCGCCAACGTTTAAATTGTTGCTGGATTCCGGTTTCAGATCCAGATTGGCGATCACGGTATATCCGTTTCCGAACATTTCTCCAACTTCCTGCAAACGGTATGCTTTTTCGAAAGAAGCTTTGATGCCTAGATCCGGCAAAATTCTGAACCGGCTTGCGACGCCGTAACCCGTGTAAGTTTGCGAATCATTCGCCTGTGCATATTCGCCGGAAGCAGTAACCAGTCTCGATTGCTGAACGCCGATGTTATACATCTTTCCAAAAATCGTATTAGTCAGCCGGTCGTTCAAAAGATTTTGCTGATAAGCAGCGCCGATAATATTTTTTGAAAGAATACCCGGAATATCCGCCCGGTCGCTGATGAGCTCGTTGTAGTTTTCGTTTTTCAGATGATCAAATGTGTAGTTCAGATTGAATGAATGAACTTTTGATAAAGTGTAGCCCAAATTGGCACGAACAAAAGTTCTCGGACGGTTGATGTTGGTAATCGCTTTTGACCCGTTTATTTCAGCCAGACTCGTCTTAACCTTTGACCCATCCCAATAATATTTGTAACTGGACGTATCTGTGACTACATAATTATCTACCGATCTCGATGTAAAAACATTAGCGTTCAGTCCTTTAACAAAAAGATTATCTTTCCGGTAACGTGCCGATGCATTGTAAGCATGACCGTTTTTTGTGACAGCACCATATACCACATCCTGCCGGGTACCAGTTTGAATATCCTGTTCAGTGCCGGAGTAGGAGAAGCCAACGAAAAATACGTCCGCCCATTTTTTATTGATCACGCCAAGCTCAATCTGTCCCATGGCAGATTTATATTGATCATGAAAACGCCTGAAATCTTTGTTGACATATTTGTATTGCGCCTCATCCCAGATCTCCATACCACGCATGATATAGTTATTGTCAGAATAATTTCCGAAGGCACTTGCTTTGATAATCAACCCGTTGGCTGTGCTGTATTGTCCGTTCAGCGCAAGTCTGTGTGTATTAAAAGATCCGAAACTGTAACTGGCATCCAGATAATTATTGACATGTTGATTGGTTACAATATTCACAGCCCCTCCAAGCGCATCCGAGCCCAAACTCACCGGAACGACGCCCTTATAAACTTCCAAACGTTCAGCAAGGTTTACAGGAATATTGTTCAGCGACATCGTACTTCCCATCAGTTCAAGTGGCACGCCGTCGATAAAAAATTTCACAGCTTTTCCCGAAAGACCGTTGATGGAGAAATTGAAATCCGATCCCAATCCACCTTCTTCACGTACCCGCACACCGGCAGTTTTATTCAATACCTGGTTCAGATCCGCGGTAGTATTGGCAAATTTTTTCGTTTCAATCGCGTTGACCGTAAAAGCCTGTTCCTTTATTTCCTGCGTTTCATTTTTTCCATGAACCGTAACTTCGTCCATGTTCCGGGTATCGTTTTTTAGAAAAAAATCAACGGTATGCCCCTGCCCATTTTTTATAGTAATCGTTTTTGACTGCGTGATCTGTCCGACAGAAGAAGCGATAATTGTATAACTTCCCGGTTTTGAAACATCAATTTTATAGAAGCCTTCGGCGTCAGTAATCGTGCCAGAAGAAGTTCCTTTAATTGTCAAATTAACACCGGGAATTGAGTTTCCCTCCTCTGATTGTACTGTTCCTGAAATGGTTATCAAAGTCTGCGCATTGGCAACTGAGCCAAGCAAGACCAAACTTGTTAAGAAAATGGAGCGTAGAAGTCTGCCTGAATACATTGGGATAAATGTTCTGAATATGCGTTAAGCCGGAACAGTCGTGAACTTATTCCAACCTTTTCTTTTGAGAAGTAGCACAAGCAAATATTTTCCGAAGGTGGGAAACGAATATTTTTTTCGCAGATCTGGGAATCGTTTGAATTTCCTGTTTTGTTATTAATAAAAACAAAAAGCTGCCTGACCCAGAATCTTAAATCCCGAATCAGTCAGCTTTGTCTTCGTTTATGTTAATCTAATAGTTACGGCAGATCTTCATGTAATTTCTCAATCCGCAGAATATAATCGATATCATCCTTGATCTTCAGCCCTTTCGTCAGGGTGTCCTCTTTTGGGTTATAAATCCAGATGTAATTGCCGCTTTCAGAATTTATCGACAAATAGACCAATCTATTTTCAACCAAAACACACTGGCGCGAAGTCCCCTTGTCTAACGGAAGATCAAGCTTTTTAATCGTTTTTTTATTGAGGTCGAGTAGGTAAAATTCGATGTGTGGCACTTTGTAATGATCTTCAACACCTGTAAAAAGATCTTTTCTTTCACTTCGGATCATGGCTTTTCCATTGCCAATGTCCCAAAGGCCATAAGCATGATTTTTTATGGATTCGGAAATGTTCCAGTAAAAAGTGCTGTCCAGCTCATCGTCATTTTTTTTGATTCTATACAAAGAAGTTGGCTGGTCAGGGTTATTTCCAAGGGCAATTCCGGGGCACGCCAGCAAATAAAAATCACCTTTTTGATCAGTGAAAGTATTTGGTTGGGCAGTATTAGCACCGCCGGGATAGGTGGACCGACTATCTTTAATAGTTTTAATTGGCTTTAAACCGGGATAAGTCAGTCTATCGAAGTAAACCGTATCCGTTGTTTTGAAATGGGTTGGCGAAATTTCGTGGTAAGTATAACCCAAAAAAAGTTTGTTTTTTTTAAGCATTGAAAAACCAATCGACATCGAGTTGAATGGCGATTTTGGTAGTGAAACAGGTAAATTTCCCGTTTCCGCTTTCATCGTTTCCACATTGATACGGGCATAACTGAGCCTGGAAGTTTTGCGGTCGTAAGAAGCAAGAAAAACCGTATCCGAATGAACCCAATTGTAATTATCGAAATAACTCATGCCGGGCAACGCAACTGAATCAACCGGAGTATACTTATTTTTTATAACCGCATATTTCAGAAAAAAGTTAGTTTTCCTTTCCAGACGATAATAAAATCCGTCTTTCACAATGAGGTCATACCAGATTTGTTTCGGATAAGTGCGGGCTCCGCTTTTAACAGGATCAAGTTCTCCCGACGACAGGTCGTCAACCTGGTTTATGTATTCCCGGGAATCATCGGCCATCGTATAAATACTATACTTCTGACGCACAGATGTCTGTTTTTCAGAACAACTAAAAAGAAAGGTAAAAGACAGTAGAACGAAGATTTTTAACGTAGTCAGGTTGCCGTGGGCACGATTCATTTTGAAGAATATTTCAAATATTAAACTGATCCATAATCTGCCTTTTTACAATTGGCGGAAGTCCCATCAGCAGTTTTTCGTCCATCACAATCAACTCATTATCTTTATTATTCCGGTAATTCAGCGCAATGTATGTTTCACCCTTTTTGAAATTCATTTTCCCGGTGTTGTTTTTGTTTTCACCGCACACGTCGTTGAAGGAAAGCAGTACATCCTTTTTAGGGCTGATCAGTATGGCTCCACAAAAATCAATCAGGCCACTTTCGGAATTGATACTTGCGTTACTTTCCGGAGCGAGTGAAATGGTATAATCCACCGAGTGAATTTCTTTATTTACGGGTGCAGGTTTGCTTGCCAACCTTAAAACCGTGTCTTGCGTTTTATGTTTTAATAAAAAAAAGGAAATTATAAGTAAGATCGCAGCACTCGCAGCAGCAGAAATATAAACTGATCCTTTGCGGAATTTAAAAATCCTGTTTTCCGCAGAAGGTAATGCAGAAGATATATCTTGCCACATTTCAGCTTCTACTTTTTTTTTATTGAGGTCGTCAGGCAGAGAAATATCAAAATCGGTATCATCATCCAGAAGCCAGTTTTCAACCATAGCAGACTCTTCCGGAGAAGTTTTTCCCGATTGGTATTTTTCAATAAGCTCCTTACTAACCCTCATTTAAGCTGCTTTTCGTAACGCGCAGAAGTACTTTTTAGTAAAAGTAGCATATCTGATCGATTTACGAAGCAGACAATTGATAAAATCAATAGGAATATTCCGGAAGGTTGGATTTAAGAGAAGTTACGGCTTTTGAGATGTGATATTCGACCGCTCTCTCTGAAATTAAAAGGTCCGAGGCGATCTCTTTGTTGGACAGGCCTTGTTCGCGGCTCATCTTAAAAACCCTTCGACACTGGGAGGGGAGGTTTTCAATAAGGGAACTGATCCGCTCAGAAAGACTGCGTGCCATCACTTCATTTTCCGTGAAGTTCAACGAAGACGTTTGGCTGGCAATGATATTTTCAAGATGTTGTTCCCTGATTTTCTTATTACGGATAAACTCGAAAACCTTGAATTTTGCAGAGCGGACCAGATACCGTTCCACAGACTGATTAATTTCAAGCTCTTCCTTCCGCTCCCAGAGCGACTTAAAAATTTCCTGAACCATTCCTTTCGCAGATTCGGAATCACCCAGATTTGAATAACAAACGGTAAAGACTTTTTCCCAATACAGATTGTAGATTTCCTTAAAGGAATCTTCATCAATTCTGAAAGCGATTTTGTCGGGCGAAATGTAACTCATAGGTATGGAAAGTCCTTTGTAGACTAACGGCTCACAAATATAGTTTCTTATTTATATCTAGTCCAAATAATTAAACAATATTTTGGAAATAGATTCTTTTTGGGAAGAAATAAATTAAATCATAAATAATTTGCGTAGTCAAATGACTACATGTATATTCGTAGTCAAATAGCTACATAATGAATTTAAGAAGAGATGTATTTCAGGCGATTGCAGATCCGACGAGAAGAGCGATACTGATACTGGTTGCCTCGCAATCGATGACGGCAGGAGCGATCGCCTCAAACTTTGATACTGCCAGACCGACTGTGTCAAAACATTTGCAGATACTAACCGAGTGTGAATTGCTTCAGCAGCAGCAAAACGGACGGGAGGTTTATTACCAGATCAATGCAACGAAGATGAAAGAAGTAGCCGATTTTATTGAACCATTCCGCAATATGTGGGACGACAGGTTTAATAAACTTGAAGCCATCATGAAGCAGTATAAACCAGAAAAATAATAACATATGGAGCGGAAAACCAAAGTCGATGCCGAGGCGGGGAAACAGGAAATCCTGATTACCAGAGAATTTGATCTGCCTGTGGAGTTGCTTTTTAAGGCCTATGTCGAGCCGGAAATTGTCGAGCAATGGATGGGAACGAAAGTGTTGAAACTTGAAAGTGAAAAACATGGCAGCTACCAGTTTGAAACATCGGATCCGCAGGGGAATGTTGTGTTTCGTGCCAATGGCACCATTCCAGAGTTTATTGCTAATCAGAAAATTACCAGAACTTTTGAGATGGAGAACACACCATTTGCTGTGCAGCTTGAATTTCTGGAATTTGAAAAACTTACTGAAAATTCGAGTAAACTTATCATGCAGATTATTTACAGATCGGTTGTATTAAGAGATCTCATGTTGAAAATGCCTTTTGCGCAAGGACTGAATATGGCACATAACCGCTTGCAGGAAATTGTGAGTCAATTAAAATAATAGATCATGTCAAAGAGAAATAAAATTATCTATTGGGTCGCGACCCTCTGGCTTGCTTTGGGCATGTTGTCAACCGGCGCCGTTCAGCTGATTAAAATGGAAGAAGAGGTTGATATGATGGCGCACCTGGGTTATCCGCTTTATTTCCTCACAATTATTGGCGTTTGGAAAATACTCGGCGTCGTAGCGATACTTGTTCCGAAATTCCCTTTGGTCAAAGAATGGGCCTATGCAGGGTTCTTTTTTGCCATGTCAGGCGCAATATTTTCTCATCTTGCCGCTGGTGATAACGGAAAGAACTTTTTCGGTCCGTTATTATTATTGATTTTGACAGTAATATCCTGGTATTTCAGGCCTTTGGATAAAAAAACCGGTTTTATAAATCAATAAATGTCGTTGATATGACACTTCAAGAAACGCTTTCTCAGCTCGAAACGCTCGGCACTGAAAAAATGCGGGATTTTAATAAAAAACATGGTGTTGGCGATAACCAGTTCGGCGTGAAAATGGGCGATATAAGAGCATTGGCGAAAAAAATAAAGACCAATCATACGTTGGCTCTGGAACTTTGGAATACAGAAAATATTGATGCGCGCTTCTTAGCCATTCTGATTATAAATCCGAAAAAGCTTTCAATGGAGCAGCTTGCGACTATGGTTAAATCGGAAAAATTCACGCATGTTGCAGACTGGTTATATTCGTATGTAATAAAAGATTTTCCGGAGACGGAGTCCTTTCGTAAGGATTGGATGAATTCTGAAAACGTGATGGCCGCCAGGGCAGGATGGAGCCTGACAAGTGGCTGCGTGGCCAGAAACCCAGAGTTACTCGATTTGCCAGCGGTTCTTGACAGGATAGAAGAGGAAATGGCTGATGCCGCGCCGGAAGTTCAGTGGACTATGAATTCAACTTTGGCAAATATTGGCATCCGTTTTCCTGAACATCGCAGCCGTGCACTTGCAATAGGAGAGAAGCTGGGTATTTATCGAAACTATCCAGTATCAAAGGGTTGCACTTCGCCGTTTGCGCCGATATGGATCAATGAAATCGTTGGAAGGTCAAAAACACAAGTATCATGAAAAACAATAAAAAGGATCTATCGGCAGAACATTGCGATCAATTGTTTGGTATTCTAAAAACCCGTTTTGAAAAAAATGCAAAACGGCATGAAGGTCTGGAATGGGTAAAGGTGCAGGAAAAAATCGCTGCAAATCCGGATAAACTCTGGTCGTTGGATAAGATGGAAGAAACTGGTGGAGAGCCGGATGTGATCGGTTTTGATGAAAAAACGGGTGAATATATTTTTTGTGATTGTTCGACGGAAAGTCCTGGTGAGCGACGAAGTTTTTGCTATGATCTGGTGGCTCTCGAATCAAGAAAGGCGAATAAACCGGCCGCTAGTGTTGTAGAAATGGCGGAGGAAATGGGTATCGAACTTTTATCAGAAGAGCAATATCATCAATTACAGCAGATTGGAAATTTCGATTTGAAAACTTCGAGCTGGTTGAAAACGCCTCCTGAAATCAGAAAACTTGGCGGCGCTATTTTCGGCGACCGTCGGTTCGAAAGGGTTTTTATTTATCATAACGGCGCAGATTCTTACTACGCGGCGAGAGGATTTCGGGGTTTATTAAGAATTTAAAGTAACCCGATTATTGAAAACCGCTTCGACTGCGTGAAGCGGTTTTCAATAACAAGAGGTGTGAAAATTACTCCGGCTGCTCCAAATGTTTAATGATCGCAATAAGATCCTGATCTCCAAGTTTTTTCTCTGCCTGACGGAAAGATTCATACGCAGCCTCACCAAGCGGTGTGTTCAATCCCTGATCCAGTGCTAATCCAAGGTCTTTGCGAATGTGTTTCAGGTAAAATGCCGGCTCAAAATTATTATTCAGAATGGCTTCTCCTTTCGTTTTGGTATACAGATTTGCCAGCGCGCCGTTGTTAATGATTGTCAAAAAATCTTCAACCTTGATATTGTTTTTCTTTGCGAAAACGACTGCCTCTGCCAGGCCCTGTGTATAAAATCCAATCATCGAATTCACTGCCAGTTTAGCTGCGTTTCCTGCGCCCACTCCTCCGACAAGCAAGGTAAGTTTACCTAGTTTTTCAAATATCTCTTTTACCCTTTCATACACATTTTCCTCTCCACCCACCATGATAACCAACTGGGCAGTCTCAGCCTGTTTGACACTTCCTGAGACAGGAGCATCAAGGTAATGGTTGTCGTGGTTACTGCAAAGAATGGACATTTCCTTACTGATGGCAGAGGAGACGGTGCTCATATTGATGATGATTTTTCCACTTGTTTCTGCGCTCAGCAAACCGGCATCTCCGAGAAAAATATCATGGATCGCACGATCATCCGAGACCATCACGATCACAACATCCGACTGTTCAATCAAGGAAGCAGGCGAGGAGGCTGTCCGCGCGCCTTTTATAGTCAATTCATTTTCTTTATCCTTACTGCGGTTATAAACGGTCAGTGCATATTCCGCTTTGATAAGGTTATCTGACATCGGAACGCCCATTTTTCCTAAACCTATCCAACCTATTTTTGTCGTATTCATATCTGTTATTTCGTTTACAATGCGATCTTGCATAGGGATTGATTATTCATCTACCTGCAAAATGATTTTACTGATTATTTTTGTTCCTCAAAAACCAAACCAACACATTATACCCGCCACTCACAATAAATTATTGAAATTATGAGTCTGATCAAAGACATATATTCTCCCTCGTTTTACGACAAATTTGCTGACGTCCTTTCGGAAACTGTACCATCTTTTGATAAAGAAAAATTCCTGCAACTTATTTTCAATGAACATTTTAGGTCCATGGAGTGGAAGGAGCGTATGAAACATACCACAACGGTTTTCCATGAATTTATGCCAGGAGATTTTTCGAAAGCTGTCAAAATAATTCAGAAAGTAATATCCGGATTGAGGAAAAATAAATTTACCGATGACAATCTGGCTTTCATCTTTTTTCCTGATTATATAGAAGTTTACGGAATTGATGATCTGAAAACATCCGCAAACGCTTTTGAATTTATAACACAATTCATCAGCTGCGAATTTGCCGTGCGACCTTTTATTTTAAAATACGACGAGAAGATGCTGCGGTTTATGTACAACTGGTCTCAACATGAAAGTCCGAAGGTCCGTCGCCTCGCGAGTGAGGGAAGTCGTCCGCGATTGCCCTGGGCCATGGCGATACCGGCATTAAAGAAAAATCCAGAGGCTATTTTGGCCATACTCGAAAATCTGAAAAATGATCCTTCCGAATCTGTAAGAAGAAGTGTGGCCAACAGCCTGAATGATATTGCAAAAGATAATCCTCAGATCGTACTTGCCATAGCCGAAAAATGGAAATCAACGAGTAAAGAAACCGATGCGATTATCAAACATGGCAGCCGCACTTTGTTGAAGCAGGGACATTCAGAAATCCTCAGACATTTTGGTCTGGATAGTACAAATATTTTGATTAGTGATTTCAAAATTCTGACGCCAGAAGTGAAAATTGGCGAGAGTGTCGAATTCTCGTTTTCGGTTAAAAATGATACTGACGTGGCGCAGATTATCCGATTGGAATATGCGGTCTATTACTTCAAGTCGAATGGACAATTATCAAAAAAGGTTTTCAAAATCAGTGAGAGAGTTTTTCAATCACGCGAAACTACGCAGATTCACAGAAAACAATCTTTTCGTCTCATCACAACACGCAAGTTTTACATCGGGCAGCATAAGTTGTCAGTAATCGCAAACGGTAGCGAGAAGGTAGGAAATGTCTTTGAACTCGTTGATTAATAACGTTTAGAATTATTTATCCTTTGCTGTTTTGTTTATGTGCTGAGTTTCGGTTGTGAATAATAATCTAAATGTGCCAATCTGTTAACAGCGGCTTAACATTGTTGATGGTTTCGTGCGATATATTTGGCAAGCGTTAATCAATTGTCAATTCCGGTGAAATGCAGTTGATGTATTTACTCATTTTCTGCCGGCAATCTGCAAAGTATAAATATCAAAATGAATTCAAGGCGAGATTTTTTAAAGAAGGCAGCGCTTCTGTCTGGTACAGGCGCGATGGCAAATATGTTGCCAGCAGTGATTGAAAAGGCATTGGCAATCAACCCGGCATTGGGCAGCACGTTTTATGATGCAGAACACATCGTATTTCTGATGCAGGAAAACCGTTCATTCGACCACCAGTTGGGCACTTTACAAGGTGTTCGAGGATATAATGATCCACGGGCGATTTCACTGCCAGACAAAAATAAAGTTTGGTTGCAAACCAACAAGGAAGGCGAAACTTACGGGCCTTTTCAGTTGAACGTGAAAGATACCAAAGTGGCCTGGATGGGCTCAATCCCGCATGGATGGACAGATCAGACTGACGCCATGAATGGCGGGAAATATGATAAGTGGCTGGATGTCAAGAAAGCGCGGAACAAGGATTATGCAAAAATTCCATTGACAATGGGTTATTGCGACCGTAAGGATTTTCCATTTTACTATTCGCTGGCAGATGCTTTCACGGTATGCGACCACAATTTCTGTTCGAGTATAACGGGTACGCACCCTAACCGGCATTATTGGATGACTGGTACCGTTCGTGAGAAAAACGAGGTGGAGGCAGTGGCGCATTTGTGGAACAACAGTAACTATGAATATCCTGAATTGAGCTGGAAAACGTATCCGGAACGCTTGCAGGAAAACGGTGTTTCATGGAAAGTTTATCAGAATGAGCTGACCATGGGATATGGGTTGAAAGGAGAGGAAAGCGCGTGGCTGAGTAATTTTGGCACAAACGTTCTGGAATATTACAAGCAATACAACGTTCGTCTGCACGAAGGTGGAATCGCGAATTTGCAAACAAAAAAGGAAAATATTTTAAAGCAGATTTCCGATCTGGAAAAACAGCCTTCTGACGAGAAATCAGGACAGCGGCTTGCGGCAGCAAAAAAACTGCTGGGATTAATTGAAACCGCGCAATCAAGATTTACGACGGACACTTATAATAATCTTTCAGAGCAGGCGAAGGAATTGCACAATAAAGCATTTATTACGAATATCAACGACCAGTATTACCACGAACTGGAAGTATTGAAATATGACGACGGCGAGAATGAAAGGGAGCTAAAAGTGCCGAAAGGAGATGTTTTTCATCAATTTCGTGAAGATGTCAAAAACGGAACTTTGCCGACGGTTTCCTGGCTGATGCCGCCAGCTCACTTTTCGGATCATCCGGGACAGCCCTGGTTTGGGCCTTGGTATGTGAGTGAAGCGATGGAAATTTTGCTGCAAAATCCGGAAGTCTGGAAAAAGACGATATTCATTGTAACCTATGATGAAAACGACGGATATTTCGACCACATGGCTCCGTATGTAGTTCCGAATCCTTACAAAGAACACACTGGGAAAGTATCAAAAGGTATTGATCCTAAATTGGATTTCGCGACAAGAACCCAGCAGACGAACCCTTCTATGTCGGAAAGTAATATCCGGGAAGGTGCAATTGGCCTCGGTTACCGCGTTCCGATGATTGTTGCGTCACCCTGGTCCCGTGGAGGTTTTGTCAACTCAGAAGTTTTTGACCATACTTCATGTTTGCAATTCCTTGAAAATTTCCTGGAAAAGAAATTCAGTAAGAAAGTTAAGGAAGAAAATATCACGCAGTGGAGAAGGACAATTTGCGGCGATCTGACTTCTGTTTTCCGTCCTTACAATGGCGAAGAAATTACCAAACCTGAATTCTTGAACCGCAAACCGTTTATAGAAGGAATTCATCAGGCGAAATTCAAAGATGCACCTGCGAATTATAAACAGCTGACTGCCGAGGAAATTAAGCAGATTAATACCAATCATGCTGAGTCACCTTATTTTCCAAAACAGGAGAAAGGCGTTCGTTCGGCTTGTCCGCTGCCTTATGAGCTTTACGTGCACAATGTTTTCAACAAAGAAAAAAACAATGTTGCGCTTTCGTTCAGCGCTGGGAACAAGGTTTTTGGAAACAAGGCAACAGGTTCGCCTTTCCGTGTTTATGCTATGAACCCATACCAAAACGATTCATTAAAATCCTGGGATTATAGTGTCGCGGCTGGTGATGTTTTACAGGATGAGTATAAAATTGATGACTTTGAAAACGGTAATTACCATTTCAGGGTTTATGGGCCAAACGGATTTTTTAGGGAATTTATCGGAGATTCTAAAAATCCAATGCTTAAAATTAAGTGTACTTATGAATCAGCGCGTTTGAATCCGTCGCGGTTAACGGGAAATGTTGTGGTTACGATTACAAACCTTGATACAAAACCGCATACGTTATCAATCCTTGACAATAGTTACAAATCTGGTGCGCAAAATAAGTCTGTCGCTGCTGGTGGACAGGCTTCGATAACACTTAATCTCGCCAAAAACTTTAACTGGTATGATTTCAGTGTGAAAATAAAAGGAAACGAAAACTTTGAAGAACGTTTCGCCGGCCACGTTGAGACAGGTGTCGTTACGAAAACGGATCCGTTGATGGGTGGAATAGTGTAGCAAATCTGAAATAAAAATATAAAGAGCCGGTTGACGATAAGTCATCCGGCTTTTATATAATTCGGCAATAAAAGTTTTTATGATATTATTTTATCATAAACCAATACAAAATCTTTCGATCCCTGATCAAGTCATTTTTTTGCAACCTGCCATTTGCACAGCAACTAAAATATTGACTAAATTTGGTTTGAATTAAATGGAGAATAAATATAATATTGTCATTCGTGATCAGTTATTACATCTTTCAATATTTAAAGAATTTCGCCATTTTAATTTAAGCTTTTTGATAAACAAATATAATGACCGGACTGACAGATGAGAGGGAGTTGATGGATCGCTGCGCAGGCGGGGACAGGGATGCTTATGCCAGGTTATATAGTGGTTATTTGTCTGCCCTTTTGAAATATATTTATCTTTTTACAAAATCCAGAGAATTAAGCGAAGAGATCGTTCAGGACGTTTTTGTGAAAATTTGGGAGAAAAAAGAAGGACTGCTTGTGGTTCAGGGTTTTCAGGCTTATATTTTCAAAATCGCTAAAAATCATCTTCTCGACCATATCCGGAAGGAGCAATCGCAATCCCGTTTTTTTTCTCTGACAGCTCCGTTTTCAGAAGCTTGTGACGAACAGGCAGACGACGATCTGATTTATGGACAATATTATCAGCTTGCGCAAGACGCGATAAATCTGCTGCCGGAAAAAAGGAAGCAGGTTTTTGAAATGAAGACGAGAGAAGAATTATCGCTTGATGAGATTGCAGATCAGCTCGGTATTTCTAAATCAGTGGTAAAAAAACAACTTTACGCAGCAACAGGCTTTGTTAAAGATTATCTGAAAAGACATGGAGAAATAACAGCGGATATGGTAATATTCATGTATTTCTTTCTCCCTATTTAATTAATTCAAAAAAAAGTAAAAATAATTTCAATACTGAGGGGTTCTTTTCGAAGGTCAATCCGTCTTCTCAGTATATGGAAGAAAATTACTACGTCGAATTTCTTGAAAGGTATATCCAAAACCAGCATACGCCTGAGGAGCATGAGCTGTTTTTGAAATGGTTCAATTCCATTTCTTCTCAGCAGGCGCAACAGGTAGTGAATTACTATGCCCAAATCGCTGGACGTCAACCTGATTTTAGCCAGGTAGATGAAAATACATCCCTGATCAAAAATATTGAAGACCGCATCGACCAGATCGAAAATCCGGCTGGTGAAACTGAAACCAAGGTTTTCGGTTTATGGAGTTTTTTGCGAAGGTTTTCAGCTGCGGCGGTAATTGTGCTTATCGGTATTGGCAGTTATTATATTTTCCTAAACAAAACGCGCAAACCAGAAATAGCCAAACAACAAATCGAGACGAACGATGCGGCGCCGGGCGGAAATAAAGCGATGCTAACTTTATCTGACGGTTCAAAAATAAATCTGAATGAGGCAGATGCTGGACAGATTGCCAGCCAGTCGGGGATTAAAATTAATAAGGTTACCGACGGGCAATTGGTTTATGCAAAACAGGGAGCCAACATTTCAGCAGATATTGAAACAAATATCTTCAACCAGATCACCACACCCAAGGCAGGGCAATATCAGATCAATCTTTCCGACGGAACAAAGGTTTGGCTCAATTCACTTTCGTCCATCCGTTTTCCTGCTGTTTTTAATGGAGAAGAAAGAAAAGTAGAAATCACCGGGGAGGTTTATTTTGAAGTTGCTTCCTATCGCCGGGATAATCGGAAAATTCCGTTTTTAGTTGTTTGTAATAATCAGGTGATTGAAGTTTTGGGTACCCATTTCAACGTAAATTCTTATCGTGACGAAGCTGTTGTGAAAACCACGCTTCTTGAAGGAAGTGTCAAAGTGTATCCACTGCAAGGTTCGGCCGGGAAAGTTGGTCAATCGGTTAAATTAAAGCCTGGCGAACAGTCGATCGTAAAACAATCAAAATCAAATACATCGGGTATTGCGGTAGAAAAAGTTGACATCGAAAGTGCAATTGCCTGGCAAAAAGGTTTTTTCAAATTTAAGGATACTAATATTCAGGAGGTTATGCGGCAGCTTTCGCGGTGGTATGACCTGGATGTCGTTTACAACGGTCCTTTGCCTGAGGAGCAGTTTACGGGTTATGTATCAAAAAAGGTAGCAGTCTCCAATGTTCTCGCAATCCTTGAAGAAGGAGGTGGAGTGAAGTTCTCTGTGAAAGACAAAAAGGTCGAAGTAATGGCGGCTGAATAATCATTTAAAAAAAACAATTAATCCTTTATCCTACGAAAATGACAAACGACAGTTGAACTTTTTAGCTGCTGGATAACCAAAAAAACACTTCGGATTGGCGTCCGAAGTGTGATCATCTACACTGAACTCTTTGGCCGGAATCAGTATAGCAGATGTTAAGGTTATAGACAGCCACGATTTTTGCGAACCATAACATGTACAATCACCTAAACAATGTAAAAGTATGAAATATGCTTTACTTAATCAACGCGGGTATGCGCGCCTGATTCCACTCGGTTTACACAGAAGGGAACGGTTGCTGCCGGCAGGGCTAAAACTAAAAATTGCTAGAATCATGAAGCTGACAGCCTTTTTCTTTTTTGTGGCTTTTATGCAAGTCAGCGCTGGCGTATATTCTCAAACCGTTAGGCTGAATGAAAATAACAGCGGACTTGAAAAGGTTTTTAATGAGATCAGAAAACAGACCGGGTATAATTTCCTGTACAACAATAAGTTGTTGAAAAACACGCGTCCTGTTAATATCAAAGTTACCGGCGAAGAGCTGAAATCCGTTCTTGACCGGGTTTTTGAAAATCAGCCGCTGAGTTATTCGATTATTGATAAAACGATTGTTGTCAAAAAAAGAAAACTGACGGCAGAAAGTATCATACTTCCGGAGAGCTCACGCGAGAGTATGTCATCACCGGAGATTGCAAAGACGGATATTAACGGTGCCGGCTTGCTGACCAACCGTATTTCGGCCTACCAGACTGCGGCGATCGATATAACCGGAAAAGTCATTGACGACAAAGGTGAGCCATTGCCGGGCGTTAGTATCGTGATTAAAGGTTTGCCGCAGGGAACAACTACCAGCACGGATGGAAAATTCTCTCTGGCCGTTCCGGGCACAAGTTCGGTGCTTATTTTTTCTTTCGTAGGTTATGTCCCGAAGGAAGTTGTCGTCGGAAATAAAAGTGTGATCGATGTAACACTTCTGGTTGATACCAAAGCACTGGACGAGGTTGTGGTGGTTGGGTATGGTGAGATGAAAAGAGCTGATCTTACTACGGCGCAGACTTCCGTTTCTGCGAAAGATATTGGCAGAACTGTGAACACGACAATTGAACAGGCTATTCAGGGAAGAGCGGCCGGAGTTTACATTACGCAAAATTCAGGTCAGCCGGGTGGTGGTATTTCTGTTAATATTCGTGGGGTAAATTCAATCAGCGGAAGTAACGAGCCTTTGTATGTTGTTGATGGAGTTCAGATTCCGGGACAATCTGCCTCTTTCGGCGCACAAAGTTCTTCCAATCCGCTCGCTGGTTTAAATCCGGCAGATATTGAATCCATTGAGGTTTTACAAGGTCCGTCGGCCACCGCAATTTACGGTTCACGGGCAACCAACGGTGTATTAATCGTTACAACAAAACGTGGAAAAGCAGGTGATACAAAGATATCTTATGGTTATCAGTACAGCTTGCAAACAGCACCAGCACCGTTGAAAGTGATGAACTTGCAGCAATATGCACAAATGGTTGGTGAATATCATTTGCTTGCGGGCGGAGAAACACCACAGGAGTTTTTGGATCCGTCGCTGCTTGGCTCTGGTACTGATTGGCAAAAAGAATTATTCAAAAGCGCTCCGATGAACAAACATCAGTTGAGCCTGAGCGGCGGAACGGATAAAACCACCTATTATTTGTCGGGAGAGTATCTGAAACAGGATGGAGTGGCGCAGGGTTCTGGTTTTGATCGTTATGGTTTCCGGTTAAATCTTGATAATAAACCAAGAAAATGGGCTTCGATCGGAGCAAATTTAAGTTTTAACCAAACCAATGATAATCTTACAACCAGTCAAGAAAACATCATTGCAAGTGCATTGCAGTTGACGCCACAGGTTCCTGTAAGAAATATCGATGGCTCATGGGGCGGGGGCGACGAGAATAACGGAGCAAACCAGTTCGCGCCTGTGAATCCGATCGCGATTGCAAACCTGACAACGAATAAATTGGTCAGAAGACAATTTCTGGGTGGTCTTAATCTGGGTATTGAAATTGCAAAAGGCCTTAATTTTAGATCTTCTTTCAACACCAATCTCGGGTTCTCAAATTCAACTTATTATATTCCGACTTACGCCATTGGATGGGCCAGAAACGTAACGGCTAACCTTACGAACGGAAACGGAACGAACACCTATTGGAACTGGAACCAGCTTTTGGAATATACAAAAACATTCGGAAAGCATAGTATCAATGCCATGGTCAGCCATGAGGCCCAAGAGTCAAGTTATAAAAATGTGGGAGCCACTAGAACTGGTTTTCTAACCAATGATATTCTGGATTTGGCGGCTGGCGATGCATTAACTTCCAGCAATACAGGTGGTTCTGGCGACTGGGCGATGGAATCTTATCTGGGAAGGCTAAACTATAATTACGGCGACCGGTATATCATTATGGGTACTGTAAGAAGAGATGGCTCGGCGAATTTTGGTAAAGATAATAAGTGGGGTGTTTTTCCTTCTTTATCAGCGGCGTGGAGAGTTTCTCAGGAAGCATTCTTTCACGTACCTTTTATTAATGAACTGAAATTACGCTTTGAGACGGGTGTTACCGGAAATCAGGGAAGCGGTGGAATTTATTCGCCGATGGGTACTGGTGCAACGCCGACAACAACCGGTTTTCTTCCAACAAAATACAGCAATCCTGGTTTGAAATGGGAGGAAACAAAAACGAATAATTTCGGTATCAACATTGCCCTGCTGGATAACAGAATTCAGTTTGAACTGGATTATTATATCAAAAACACAGATAATCTGTTGATGGAAAAACCTTTGCCCTGGTATATGGGGACAAACGGACAAGGTGCCGTAGGATCGCCGACGGTAAACATTGGCGCACTTCAGAACAAGGGTTTTGGATTTACGATCAATACAACGAATATGAACCGTGGCGGTTTTAAATGGGAAACCAGTTTCAATATTTCGAGTTTTAAAACCAAAATTAAATCGTTCTATTCTGAAAGTGCTTTTGTTGATCGTACATCCTGGTGGTTACAGGATTGGACACAGCGCTCCGAAGTTGGAGAAGCTCCGTGGCTTTTCCGTGGATATATGGAGGAAGGTATTTTCCAAAATGTCGCAGAAATTGACGGAAGTGCGGTTCCTGTTGATAACAATGGAAACAGAATGCCGACAAACGTTGACAATATCTGGGTTGGAGACGTGAAGTTCCAGGATATCAATGGCGACGGGAAAATCACAGAAGCTGATCAAACTGTGATCGGTAATCCATGGCCGAAAATGTTTGCGGGTTTGACCAACACGTTTTCTTACAAAGGTTTTGATTTGAGCGTTCTGTTCACAAGTACGTACGGAAATGATATCTACAATTATCTGGGCAAATTGAATACCAACGCGAGTAATATTAATCTGAGCCGTAACCTGCTGGTTCATGCAATGGATTATGCGAAACCAATTACCAGCGCAAGCGGTGAGGTAACGTTATCAAATCCGGAAACTGACGTGGCGCGGATCTCAAACGGACCTAACGGAAACTTTACCCGCCATACCAACAAATGGGTTGAAGATGGTTCTTTTATTCGTCTTAAAAATGTTTCGCTGACTTACAATGTTCCTTCTGCATTTATGTCAAAACAGAAAATAGTAAGAGGAGCGAGGTTTACGGTTGGCGCGCAGAATGTTCTGACTTTCACAAAGTATACAGGCTTCGATCCGGAAGTTGGAGCTTATGTTTCAAGAGACTCAGGTCCGACGAACCAGGCGATAGGTCTGGATTATGGACGTTATCCGCTGACTCCCGTTTACACATTTAGTTTGGGTTTAGACTTCTAAAAACTGATTTACATGAAAAATTTCAAATATATATACCACTGGATTGCAGTCCTGATTCCTGCATTGGTGTTGTCGGCTTGCTCTGAAGATTTTCTGGAACGTCCTCCTAAGGACTCAATTGTTGATGCAAGTTTTTACCAGACCGATGACCAGGTGCTGGCTTCAACGGCGCTGCTTTACAGCAGAGTCTGGTTTGACTATAATGACAAAGCATCTTACAATATAGGTGATTTCAGAGCTGGAACTGCATTTTCTGCTTACAATGACCGGGGTAATGTTTTGTTCAATACAACAGGCAACACACCTGAAAATGGCGCTGCATGGAGATCCTTTTTTATTATTATTGGCCAGTCAAATCTTGCAATCAGCAACATCAATCAGTATGCCGGTGACGGTGTTTCCCCTACGATTAAGCGAATGGCTATTGCAGAAGCGCGATTTATGCGCGCCGTTGCTTATCGTTCTTTGGTAATGAACTGGGGCGCAGTTCCAATCATCGAGGATAATATCAAAATACTTTCTGATACTTCTGTTTCAAGAAACACACCGGAAAGCGTCTGGAAATTCATAACGAATGAGATGCGCGCCGTTGTTAATGATCTTCCCGAAACTCCAATTCGTACAGGGAGAATTACAAGATGGTCGGCGGAAGGAATGCTAGCCAGATTTTATTTGAACAGGTCAGGTGTAGAAGCCAAAGGGGCAGGCCAGAGAAACCAGGTCTTTCTGGACAGTGCCAAATATTACGCAGACAGAGTTATTACGAACAGCGGAGCCAGCCTGATGAGAAACTACGCAGACCTGTTTCTTTTTCCTTATGACAACAATGCGGAATCACTTTTTTCTTTGCAATGGGTTTACTCACCCGGGGCATACGGAACGCAAAATACCTCACCATCCTATCTGGCATACAGCGCTGATATAGCCAATGGCGACGGTTGGGGAGGAGATAAAAGTGCTACGTGGTGGATGATTTCCCAATATGAAGGAATCAAAGCGACAGCAACCGGTTTGCAGGGAAGAACGCTCGACCAGAGGTTAAAAGCAACTTTTATGCTTCCGGGGGCATCTTATCCTGAGATCTCACAGAGCATAACGGGCGGTGAACAAAGGCTTGTGTTCCCATTCACCGGAACGGACAATAACTTCCTGGCAATTAAAAAATACGTTACCGGAAAAGCCAAAGACGTTGGTGGACTATCAGCATTTCAAAATTATGGCAACGATACCTACATGATGCGTCTGGCAGAAATGTATCTTATTTATGCGGAAGCAGTTTTGGGAAATAATGAATCCACGACCGATCCAAAAGCGCTGGCTTATTTCAATACTGTGCATATGCGCGCTGGTTTGCCCGTTTTTGAAGATCCGCTGACTTTTGATGTGATTTTCAGGGAACGCCTGTGCGAATTTGCAATGGAGGGAATGGCCTGGTATGATCTGGTGAGTCTACATTATTACGATGCCGCAAAAGCTTATTCAATCCTGAACAGCCAGGATCGCGGAATTTTCTTCACTGCGCCTGATCAATTCCCGAATCCAACTTCCTGGACTTTTACCAAAACGAGCTGGGCTACGACGGAAAGGACAATTGTAGCTAATAGCGGTAATTTCCTTTTGCCCATCCCATCAGCCGAATTAAGTCAGGCGCCTAATTTGCAAAAACCTCCGGTGGATTATTACGGTAACTAAATTTTTGTGTTGCTCAAAACAGATATTCAAATGAAAAAAATATTTAGCAAGATCTTGTTTATGACCGTTCTGGCGGCATTAATTGGAATAAATTTTTCCTGTTCGGAAGATGAGGAACCCAGCGGCGGACAGCCAAGTATCAAGTATGTTCGTGTTACCAGACCAGAATCTTCGGATTCTTTACTGACTGGCGCGTTTCAGGGAAGTCTGATTGCAATTGTTGGAGAAAACCTGGCCGGGGCGCAGGAAATCTGGTTCAATGACCAGAAAGCGACTTTGACGCCAACATATGTCACCAGTAAGTCGATTCTTGTCAGCGTACCAAGTCTGGTGCCGGCAGATATTACCAACAAAATGAGGATTATTTTCGGAGGCGGACAAACTTTGGAGCACGATTTTGAAGTGCAAATCAGCGAACCGACTGTGTCCAGTATGAATAGCGAATATGTACCCGATGGAGCTGTGGCAACGATCAAGGGTGACTTTTTCTACGAACCCCTGACCGTTACTTTTCCGGGCGGAATCGTTGGTGAACTGGTTTCGGTAGAAGATCAAACCATCCAGGTTCGTGTTCCGGCAGGCGTAAATCCTGGTCAGATCACTGTAACGACTAAGTTTGGCGAAACGAAGTCTGACTTTTGGTTCAGAGATAACCGTAATATTTTCCTGAGCAGTGATCCGTTTACAGGATGGTGGAATGAGAAATACGTGGTTACAGACCCGGTTGAAGGTGATCCGGTTGCTATCAACGGAAATTATATCCGTGTTAAAGAAGCTATTGGAGGCTGGGCCTGGAAAGAAGTTGCGGGCGGACCGCCGGATGCTATGGGAGCAATCAGCAAAAATATTCCAGATGATGCGATTCTGAGACCTGCTGATTATAACCTTAAATTTGAGGTGAATACCAAGAAGCCTTACAATAATAACATGCTCAAAATTAACGTGGGCCTGAACGATTTTGTAACTGATGCGTACCAATGGGCACCCCCAATTGATACCAAAGGAGAATGGGTAACTATCGTGATTCCATTTGAAGAAGTTGCAGGAAGTTACGCAACTGCCGGCGTTAAAATGGCTGTCAATCCGAATGGATATTTCACCCGTTTACTTTTTCATGGAGGTGGCGATCTTGATGCTGATATAGCACTTGATAATTTCCGGGTAGTGCCTAAAGTTCTTAGAAAATAGCTTATAAAACATCTGACGATGAAAATAGATTTTAACAAGCGGTTCTTAACCGCATTATACCTGGTCCTGTTTTTCGGAATCCAGATTGCATGTAAAGATGACGACGTGACCACTTCCGAAGAGGTTCAGCTTTTAAGTTTCGGGCCTTCGGGAGTGATGCCGGGAGAAAATATCAGTTTCATTGGTAATAATCTGGAGAAAGTAACTGCGATCGAACTTACGGGTGCGAGTATACCAAGTTCAGCTTTTGTTACTCATACTGCCGAGCTGATCGTATTGACCGTTCCGAAGGAAACCGACGAAGGATTTGTGATACTAAAAACTGCTGCTGGGGATATTGTGTCAAAAACAATATTGAGTTTTGAAGTACCTGTAACCATTAAGTCTGTTACGGCAGCAGCGAGGCCGGGAGATAATATCACAATTACCGGAGAGTATATGAATTGGGTGAGAGAAGTCCGTTTTGCAGGAGACACGGCTGTGGTACAATTCGTGAGCCAAACAATGAATGAGCTGGTTGTGACAGTTCCGTTCGGAGCTGAGACCGGACCAATTCTCCTTGCGACCGGCGGAACAGAACCATTGTCTATTGAAAGTGAAACGGAGCTCGTTGTCGCGCTTCCTTCAATCACAGCGATGACTCCAAACCCCGCAGAACGAGAAAAGAATCTTGTAATTAAAGGCGCGGATTTGGATCTCGCCATGGGTGTATTATTCAACGGTTTGACGGCGCCAGTGACGGAATTTGTAAGTAAATCTACCAGTGAAATTGTTGTAGTTGTTCCCAAAACCGCGAGTAAGGGTTTGGTTTCGCTCGTTGCTTTTTCAGGTGTTAATGTTGCTTCTTCCGATACTTTGAGATTCATTAATGATGCGGTTGCCGCGACAAAATAGTAACGTTTTTTGTAAAAATTATTTGATAAAGACCGGGGGTTTCAACAAACCTCCGGTCTTTTGTTTTATAGCTCTTATTAAATGGATACTCGTTGGAATATGAGCAATGCAATATTTTTGTAATCATTGTTATACTTATATTTTGTTAATAAAACTTTTGCGGTGTATTAACTTTATAATAAATTATTAATATGTTTGCAGTAAATACCGAATAATATATTGTTTGTGATGATTTTTTGCGGTAAAATTTAACTGGCAATAAGTGTGTTAACCCGCGATCTACATAATGAAAAGGAGCTCCTTATACTCGCTGCACAAGCGGACGAGGGTGCATTCACTACGCTTTTTCATATGTATAAAAATAAACTCTACGGATACCTTTTTCGCCTTACAGAATCTGATACGCTATCGGAAGATATTGTCCAGGATGTATTTATGAAACTCTGGAACGACCGTCAGACTTTGTCATCCATTGATAATTTCGGTAGCTATCTTTTTAGAATGTCTAAAAATCACGCGATCAATTATTTTAAGCGAATGGCGCAAGAAACATTGATTATGGCAGAAATGTATGGACGGAATTCTTACGTACACAATGAAACACAGGATATTATTGCATTGAAAGATGTTGAAAAACTGTTGAACGAAATTCTGGAAAAACTTCCTGCACAGCAAAAAATCGTATACCACCTAAGCCGGGAAGAGGGACGAACACATGATGAAATTGCCAACCTGCTTAAAATTTCTCCCAACACGGTCAAGAACCATATCGTTCAGGCTATGTCGACCATCCGTACACAACTTCGAATTCATGCCGATATGATGCTTCTAGTCTCAATAATGTTTGCTTTGAAAAAATAAATCAGTTTTTTTCAATACTGACTAGTCCTTTCGTCTTTCTCATTTGTCTTTTATTTGGTTATATACCTATTGGGGTTTATTTCTATTCTGGTTATTTGTTTTATGCTGGAATAATCAATTGTAATGAAAGATTTTAACGTATAAAATGGAAGCGGAAAGGATTGAGTATCTGACTAAAAAATTCTTTGCTGGGAATTGCACGGAGGCCGAAAAGCTTGAACTCTCATCATGGATAAATCAAAATCCTAACGATGAACGAATTGCTTCGCTTCTGGAAATTTCCTGGCGGGATTTTGAACCCAAAATAGAAATGTCAGAGACATCCTCTGATCGAATACTTTCCAATATTTTTTCTCAAAATGAAGAAGCAGCATTTGACGATTTATCTTCTCGTCAAACCGAAACAAGATCATTATGGCCAAAAATAGCTGCGGCTGCCATACTGATACTTGGTTTTGGATTATATTTTTTAATAGGTTCACAGAAAGAGCAGAGGCTGGCGGCTGATTCTACTTCTAAAACCATCAACAGCGACTTGCCGCCGGGAGGAAATAAAGCAATTCTGACCTTGGGAGACGGCTCGAATATTGTTTTGGATAATGCTGGAAACGGCAATCTGGCAACGCAAGGAAATACGGATATCTTGAAATCCAAAAATGGAGAGCTGGTTTACAAGCATAACAACGCAGAGCAGGAGGCCATAGTTTTCAATTCTTTGACTACACCCAAAGGAGGGCAGTATCATATTGTTTTGCCAGATGGCTCAAAAGTCTGGCTGAATGCTGCTTCAAGTTTAAAATTTCCAACCGTTTTCAGAGGTAACGAAAGACGGGTTGAAATCACGGGCGAGGTTTATTTTGAAGTTGCACATAATCCGAAAATGCCTTTTATAGTAAAAGCTAACGACACCGAGGTCGCGGTTTTGGGAACGCATTTTAACGTGATGGCATATCCCGATGAGAAGTCTATGAGAACTACATTGTTGGAAGGTTCGGTAAAAGTGTCAAAAGGAGGGAAGTCGGCGCTGTTGACGCCCGGACAGCAGGCCAGGTTAAATTCTAATGGAATTAACGTTCTGAACAATGTCAATATCGAACAGGAAATGGCATGGAAAAATGGTTTTTTTCAGTTTGAAGATGATAATCTCGAAACGATTATGCGGCAGGTATCACGCTGGTATGATGTAGATGTTGCCTGCGAAGGTAACGTAAGCCGTGAACGTTTCAGCGGACGCTTGCCCCGAAATGCTAATATTTCAAAGGTTTTAAAAATTTTATCACTCAGCGGATTAAAATATAAAATAGAAGGAAAAACAATTACTGTAACTCCATAACCCAACGAATACTTATGACGAAATAGACACCTTTACTACAATCAGAAAACAGGTGTTGTCTCTATGCTTCAATGCAAAAAAAGAACGGGAACGTTGCAACCGTCCCGTTCAGAAGAGTCAGCACGTTCACAAATTATCTCAAACCGTTTAGTACAAACCCAACAACAAAAGTATGAATCACAACTCTTTAATCCAAAAGAGGCCAGGACTGTCGTATATAGGTGATAGGTTTCCCCGGCTTCTTTCAACCAGAACTATTTTGGTTATGAAAATGATCTTTATTTTTTCGCTGGCTTTTTGTATGCAGGTGAGTGCCAGCAGTTACTCACAAAAAATTACATTGGTGGCACAAAATGCGACACTGGAAAAAGTGCTTAAAGAAATCGAAAAGCAAAGTGGTTATTCTTTTTGGTACAAAACCGAGTTGATCCAGAAAGCTGAAAAGGTAAGTTTCACGATCCGGGAAAGTAGTCTGGAAAACGCGCTTGAAAAATGTTTTAAAAACCAGCCTTTTGAATATTCCATTGTTGATCAGACGGTCGTGTTGCAACCCAGGAAACAGACCAAGCTGATCGCGCCGGTTAAAGAAATTCTCGAACTGATCAAAGGTCGTGTGGTAGGTTCAGATGGAAAACCACTGATTGGGGTTACGGTCATCGTAAAGACAAGCAAACTTGGTACTACAACGGATACAGATGGAATTTTTTCGGTCAATGCGGCTGATACGGACGTGCTGGTTTTCTCCTATATCGGTTTTACTACGAAGGAAGTTTCAGTTGGGAAACAAAGTAATATTACTATCGCCATGGTCGAAAGCAACACCACGCTTAACGAAGTCGCGGTTGTAGGTTATGGTCAGCAGTCGCGAAAAAATCTTTCGAGTGCCGTGAGTACCATTAAAACGGAAGAATTGAACAGGGGAGCAATCACGGATGTAGGACAATTATTGCAGGGTAAAGTTCCCGGTTTGAACATTACCGCAAGCGGAGATCCGAACAAACCGGCGGCAGTTGTCATGCGCGGCGCATCAACGATAAATAGTGCGCAGGGACCATTTTATGTGATCGATGGCGTTCCGGGGGCAGATATTTCCACTATTGCACCAGACGATATTGCGTCGGTTGATGTTTTGAAAGATGCTGCGGCAACAGCGATATATGGGAACCGGGCGGCCAATGGCGTGATCATGGTCACCACGAAAAAGGGAAAACCAGGGCAAATGCAGATTTCTTACAATTCTTATGTAGGTATCGAAAAAGTATCGAATAAACTAGATATGATGAACGCGGCTGAACTGCGGTCATTTTTAGACAAGAACAGCATCGGTTTTTCTCCGGCAGATGACAAAGGCGCAAGCACAGACTGGCAATCAGCGATCCAGAAGAAAACAGCAGTTTCAACCAATCACAACCTTTCATTCAACGGTGGTGGCGAACATACAACTTACAGCGCTAGTTTGAATTTTGTGAAAAAAGACGGGGTACTGCTGAACAGCTCGTTGCAGCGATTTATTGGCCGTCTTGGTATCGAACAATTGGCTTTGAAAGATAAATTGAAATTCAGTTTTTCAGTTACCAATTCGCATAGCAGCGCGGACGACGTGCCGTACAGAAATACGGTTTTGCTTCAATCTGCTATGTACCTGCCTGTTTCGCCGATTAAAAATGAAGATGGAAGTTATTTTGAAAATTTCCAGAATACGAATTACTACAATCCTGTTGCGATGATGAACAACAGCGAAATGAATACCAAGACGAACAATCTGATCGGAAGTTTCAAAACGCAGGTTGAACTTCCTTTTGGACTTACTTATAATATCGACCTGTCTTACCTGAATTCCACCGCGTTGCAAGGTTCGTTTTATAACAAATATTTTACGTCCAATTACAACAACATGTACGACAATCCGGATCCGGGTGTTGGATTTCACTCGGTACAGGTTTTTGGGAGAAATGGTCAGGCGAGCAGAAGTTCTTACCAGAATACCAACAAAATTCTGGAAACGTATTTAACCTGGAACAAGGAGTTTGGAGACCATTCGATTAACGCAGTGGTCGGATATTCCTGGCAAAACAATAAAATCGGAGAGGGTTTTCAAGTAACGACCAGTAATTTACCAGTAGATAATATCAGCTACAACAACCTGGCGCTGAGTAATCCTTATGGAATTTCGGGTTACCAGATCAGTTTCGGGCCAGACGGTATTTACCAGGAAACACAGCTGATTTCAGATTTTGCGAGATTTAACTATAATTATAAAAGCAAATATCTCTTGCAGGGATCGATCCGGAGAGACGGAAGTTCAGTATTTGGTGAAAATAATCAGTGGGGATATTTCCCATCGGTAGGCGCGGCGTGGCGTATCAGCCAGGAATCTTTCATGGAAAGCCAGACCTTTTTCAGTGATTTGAAATTGAGAGCAAGTTATGGTGTAACAGGAAATGCAACGGGTTTTAATGCGTATACAGCACAGTTTATTTCGGGAAGTCTGGGAACTTACTATTACAATGGTGCACTAACCGGCGCATATGGCCCGACAAAATCTGAAAATCCGAATCTACAATGGGAGAAAACGGCAACGACAAATTTTGGCTTAGACTTCTCAGTGCTAGGAAACAAAATCAGCGGTTCGCTTGAATTGTATGATAAAAATACCACTGGCATGATTTACTCCTATACGGTTGACCCGATTCTGGTACCCTCAGGAAGCATTGTTGCTAACGGTGGAAGTGTTAATAACAAAGGGATCGAATTTAACCTGAGCGCAAAAGTTATTTCCAAAACAAAGTTTAACTGGACAACAAGCGTCAATCTTGCCCACAACCGAAACCTGATCACAAGTTTATCAAACCCATTATTTGCAGGAGGCGATTCAGTTCTTCTTTCCCGGCCGGAAGGTGGTGGGCAGTCAGGCAGATCTTTACAGATTTTGAAAGCCGGCAAGCCGCTCGGTCAGTTCTTTTCCTTTCAATATGCGGGTAAGAACGACAATGGCGTATCACAATTCCTGGCCGGTGACGGCAGTCTGACCACAACACCGATAGTTGGTAAAGATTATCACTATATGGGAAGTTCGCAGCCAAAGCTTTTGTTGGGATGGAATAACAATTTCAAATATGGCAATTTTGATATGAATGTCTTTATCAGAGGAGCTTTTGGAAACAAAATTTTCAATGCGACCCGTGCTGATCTGTTCAGACCAAATACAGCTCAGTATACCAATATTCTCAAAGACGCTGCTGATGAATCTGTGAAAGATATCAATGCATATTTCTATTCATCGAGATTTCTTGAAAACGGCAGTTTCGTCCGGTTTGACAATGCTACGCTAGGTTACAGTTTCAAAAAGTTAGGTCCTTTTGTGAAAAATCTGCGGATTTATACTTCTGTAAACAACCTTTTTGTCATCACAAAATACACAGGAGTTGATCCGGAAGTAAATCAGGGTGGGATTGCCCCAGGAGTAGATTACAATAATTTCTATCCTAAAACCCGCACGTTTTTGTTCGGACTGAACATTTCAATTTAATGCTAAAACTTGAAATCATGAAAAGATCATATATCAAAATATTATCGTCTGCTGTGCTGGCTGTTGTTATGGTTTCCTGCCATGACCTGGAAGTGCCGGTAACAACCGAGCTCACAACGGACGTTTTTCCAACATCTGCGGAACAATACATTTCTGCCTCAGGGCCTGCCTATGTTGCATTAAGAGGAAATTTCGGAGCGGAATATTTTCAGCAGCAATCATACACTACCGACGAAGGCATTATGCCTGCGAGAGGTGGAAACTGGTATGACGGTGGCCAGAACCAGACATTTCATTACCACAACTGGACGGTCGACAACAGTTACATCAATGGCAACTGGACCTGGATGTCTACAATTATCGGAGTTTCGAATCAAACCATTTCTATTCTCAGGTCAAAAATGCCGGATGGTCCGGCGAAACTAACCGGGCTTGCCGAGATTAAAATGGTGCGCGCATTTTCTTATTTCATGATGATGGATAATTATGGAAACGTACCGCTTGACTCGCTATACGGCGATTTTACCCCACGCACCAATACACCGCGTGCAGAGGTTTTCAATTTTATCGAAAAGGAAATCAATGATGCTTTGCCTTATTTAAGCGATGTTTCGGGCGTGCCTACTTACGGCAGAGCAAACAAATGGACGGCTTATGCTTTGTTGGCAAAAATGTACCTGAACGCGGAATATTACACAGGCACAAAACGCTATGACGATTGTATTGCGGCTTGTGACAAGATCATGAGTTCGGGGTTATATGCGCTGGAACCAAAGAGCAGTTATCTGAAAATGTTCTATCCTACAAATGGCCCGCAGATGAAGGAATTCATTTTTGCTATCCCGTATGACCCTGCGGCAACCAACACGTTTCCTTTCCGTTCGGTAAATAACCGATCAAGATATGACGTACCGAGAAGCGAAAATAAGAAATTTAGTCTTCCGTTCACGCCAGCCGGATGCGCGAGCACATTGCCGGAATTCTACGCAAATTTTAACGACAAAGACGATGTCAGAAACGGCCAATGGCTTACAGGCCTTCAATTCATGAACGACGGTGTAACTCCTGTGACCGTAACGACGACGAACATCGGTTATGATCAGTTTTACAAAGGCGACGGCCCGTCGGCGCCGTATACATATCAGGTAAATTTGACTCCACAAGTTATCCTGAGACAAGATGTTACTGCCTTTGATGCGGGAAACGATGAAATTGCATGGCACATGGGTTACAGGAATATCAAGTTTTACCCTGACGCAACTTCTTTGAACAGAAATCAGAATAATGATATTCCTATTTTCCGTTATTCCGATATTGTTCTCATGAAAGCCGAGGCAATTTTGCGAGGCGGAGCTGCGACACTCGGCCATACGCCTTTACTTTTGGTTAATCAGCTTCGTGCGGAAAGAACAACAGCTCCTGCTTTGGCAAGCGTTGATCTGGAATTTATTTACGCAGAAAGAGCGCGTGAGTTTGCATGGGAAGGCTGGCGCAGAAATGATATGATCCGCTTTGGAAAATATGAAGGAAAATGGGGTTTTAAAACAGATGCTGACGTAAATCACCGTATCTTCCCAATTCCGAGAGTCGCATTGCAGCTTAATCCGGTTTTAAAGCAAAATCCTGGTTACTGAGCATTTCTATATGTCTGTTCCTGAACCCTTAAATAGTTGATTTACAATTCAACGATTTTTAAAAATAGATTTATAGCGAAAATGGCATATCGACCACACTGGGCGGTATGCCATTTTTGAATTATAGAAAAGTAGAAAATCGCGTCGAAGACTTTGTTCACTAACACTATTGCCGATAATATATATGCGTTTACGATTAAAAACAATACATTTTAAAATGATTAGGTGCCGTATTGTCTTCATAGCCCTCCTGATCTTCGTCCTGACTTCCCCGAAGCTTTTTGCTCAGCAGGATTTAAAACTTTGGTACAGGCAACCGGCCAGAAACTGGAACGAAGCTTTGCCGATCGGCAATGGAAGAATAGGAGCGATGGTCTTTGGTGGGGTCAATGAAGAACTAATTCAGCTAAATGAAGAAACGCTTTGGTCTGGCGGACCGGTCAACCCGAATCCCAATCCGGGTGCGGTAAAATTTCTGCCTCAAATACGTAAGGCACTGGAAAACGAAGACTATAAACTTGCGGAGGAACTTACAAAAAACATGCAAGGGTTGTTTACAGAATCCTATGAGCCTCTCGGTGATCTGATGATCAGGCAGGATTTTGCAGGAACTCCGACAGCATATCGACGAGAACTTGATATATCGAATGCAACATCAATGACAACGTTTACCGTCGATGGTATAGAATACAGTCGCGAGATATTCATTTCAGCGCCTGATCAGCTGATGGTTATTAAATTAAAAGCAGGTAAAAAAGGTGCGCTAAACTTTTCGGCTTCGACAAAAAGTCAATTGATATATACAAACGTCAGTATTGCAAAAGATGAAGTGGCTATGAAAGGGCAGGCGCCCTCTCATACGGATCCAAATTACATTCAGACGATGGAAATTCCGGTGATCTATAACGATCCGTCCAGATGCAGAGGTATGCGGTTTGAGCTCCGGATGAAGGTAAAGGAATCTGATGGAGAAGTGACTTCTGACAGTTCGGGCTTGCACGTGCGTGATGCGAGTGAAGTGATTCTTTTAGTTTCTGCTGCTACAAGTTTTAATGGATTTGATAAATGTCCGGATAAGGAAGGGAAGGATGAAGTGAAGCTCGTTGAAGGTTATCTGAAATCGTCCGGCTCAAAAAGTTATGGCGCCCTGAAGAATGATCATGTTGCCGATTATCAGAAATATTATAACCGTGTAAACCTCGTTTTAAACGGCAATCCAAAGGTGGATCTGCCGATGGACGAGCGTTTGAAAAACTATACTGAGGGTGCAAAAGATCCGGGTCTGGAATCATTGTATTTTCAGTTTGGTCGTTATTTACTTATTTCCAGCTCTCGCCCGAACGGAGTACCAGCCAACTTACAGGGTATCTGGAGCCACGAAGTCCGGCCGCCTTGGAGTAGTAATTTTACGACGAATATCAATGCGCAGATGAACTACTGGATGGCAGAAACTGCAAATCTTTCAGAACTGCATACGCCTTTACTGGACATTATCAAGGACATGGAGGTGACCGGGAAAGAGACAGCGAAAAACTTTTATAACGCAAATGGTTGGGTCGTTCACCACAATTCTGATATCTGGGCAACTTCAAATCCGGTGGGTGGCAGTCCATCCTGGGCAAACTGGCCAATGGGAGGCGCCTGGCTTTGCCAGCATTTATGGGAGCATTATCAGTTTACGGGCAACAAAGAATTTCTATCAAAAACGGCTTATCCTTTGATGAAATCTGCGGCCTTGTTTTGCATTGATTGGCTTATCAAAGATAAAAATGGCAAACTTGTAACTGCGCCGTCAACAACACCTGAAAATATTTTCCTGACCGAAAAAGGTTTTAAAGGATCCGTTTCTGTGGCGACGACTATGGATATGTCCATTATCTGGGATTTATTTACAAACCTGATCGAGGCGTCTGAGCGCCTGGATAATGATGCTGATTTTAGAAAGATACTGATTGAGAAACGGAGCCAATTATTTCCTTTGCAGGTAGGAAAAAAAGGAAATCTTCAGGAATGGTCCAAGGATTGGGAAGACACCGAACCAGAGCACAGGCATATCTCACACTTGTTTGGACTATTTCCCGGACGGCAGATCTCGCCTCTAAAATCTCCGGTTTATGCCAATGCTGCCAGGCGAACCATGGAACTTCGCGGAGACGGAGGCACTGGATGGAGTAAAGGCTGGAAAATTAATATCTGGGCCAGGTTACTCGACGGGAATCATGCTTATAAATTGATTCGCGAACAATTGAAACTGACAGGTGTGGAGGGCACAAATTACGCTAACGGTGGTGGCACCTACCCCAATTTATTTGATGCACACCCGCCGTTTCAGATCGACGGAAATTTTGGTGGTACTTCGGGAATCACAGAGATGCTTATCCAAAGTCATGACGGGTTAATTAATTTTTTGCCGGCTATTCCCGATGATTGGGGAAGCGGTGAAGTGAAAGGTTTGAAAGCCCGAGGAGGTTTTGAGGTAGACGTTGCCTGGGCTAATCGCAAAATTACTTCGTTGATTATAAGATCAAAACTAGGAGGTAATTGCAGAATTGGTATACCCAACTCGTTAAAAGTATCGGGAAAAGGGAGATTAACGCCAGCAAAGGGAGAAAATAAAAATCCTTTTTTCAAAAGTATTCAACCAGTAGCAGCGGAAATGGTTTTAGTTAAAAAGGGAAGTCTTGCCGTTGATTTTGAAACTGAACCCGGAAAAGAGTATATCTTTAAAGCTGTCAAGTAATAGATAGGTTATTTTTTAAAGACAAAGAGGGCAGCGATATAAACCACTGCCCTCTTTGTCTTTAATTTTTTTATAAATCATATTTGACGTTTAAGATTCAATCACCCACATCCAGTTTTTCGGCCAGCAATCTGAATTGATCTTTTCATGTATAATCAGTTCATCGTTTACAAATTCATAACCTTTCAAACTTCCTCCCTGATTTTCTACATCTGATTTTGCAATGTTGTGAAGCTCAATCCAGGTTTCCGAAGCAATCTCGTCAGTGTCCAGGCATTTTAACGATTCCCACTTTGGGTTTTCAGAATTGTGCACATAACGCAGGACTAAATATTGAAGATAGGAATCACTGTTGAGCCCCATGACAGAGGGCTTTTTTTCAATAATTTTCATAATGCTAGAGATGGTTCATATTGGTGAGAAACATAGTAATTATAGAAAATCTTGTCAAAAAACCAAATTAGTTCTACCCCATCTTATTTACTGGTGATGAACCGCAACAAAATAATCCCGGTTAACAACATTCTGGTAGAAAGCATTAACCGGGATTATGGAGAAATTATCAGTCGGGATAATTAGATTTTAACACTACTGATGGATGGCTTTATAAGAACCATCTTCAATATCATTCAAGATGGAATCGTATTTTGGTTGCCAGCCTAGAAGCTTTTTCGCTTTGTCAGAGCTTACCAGGCTGTTCGAAGCGAAACCGAATGCCGCCGCATCTGGTCCCCATTTTGCGATAGCACTATCCAGTGTGATTGATTCAGTTTTTCCCTGAAAATTTAATAGTTTGCTGATACTTATTGCAATATCTTTTAAAGATGCATTTCCGTTCTCTGTGTAAAAACACGAGCCGGCAGAAGCCTTTTCGAGTGCTAGTACATACAGTTCGGCAAGATCTTCAATATGGATGTTTGACCATTTATTCTCGCCTTTTTCAATGTATATACCGGCCTGCTTTTCTTTCGCAATTTCGATCAGCATCGGTATCTGAATACTGTCCGGTTTGATACCAGTCCCTGTTCCGTAGATCATAGTTGGGACTAAAACAATCGTACGGATATTTTCCTTTGCGGCAGCCAGAATGTGATTATTTAGTGCCACCCGATGTAGTTTTTCCAATCTTGGCTCTACGGGAATGTCTTCTGAAAATACGAAATTGTTCAACTCTCCTTTCGCGTTGTCGCCAACCAGGCTTGATCCGGATGTAAAAATGAAAGTCTTGCCTGTGCCTTTTAATTCTTCCAGAAAAGTGATCACGGAATATACATCATCCGCGTCCGCTGTGTGGATAACCGCATCGGCATCAACAGCAGCTTTCCGTAAAATGGGCATGTCATGGATCGAGCCCATCACGGGTGTCATTCCTAATGCACTTAATTTTTCCGCATCCGCCTGTTTTCTGACTAATGCAGAAACACTGTAACCTTTTTTAAGAAGAAGAGTGGCAACAGATCCTCCGATATAACCTGTCGCCCCGGTGATGAAAACATTTTTTATTGACATGTTGATTGATTTTTAATTTTTAATAGTTTGCAGCGACGCCACAAAAATCTTTTCACAAAGTTGGGATGAAAAGTATTATCATAAAAATAAGTACTTTTATACCTTGGTATTATTTAAATGATAGTTACGAGATGGTGAATCTGGAATGGTACAGGACTTTCAAAGCTATTTACGCAACGGGCACCCTGACGGGTGCAGCGGAGACTTTATTTATTTCACAGCCTGGCGTGAGCCTTCATTTGAGTTCTCTGGAAAGTTACGTGGGTTATAAATTATTTGATCGGACAGCCAGAAAAATGATCCCGACAGAACGTGGAAAGGTATTCTATAATTTCATAATAGAGCCACTTACAAAACTTGAAGAAGCAGAAAAGAATTTTCAGAAAAGCACCGAAAAGCAAACACCGACCATCAGTGTCGGCATGTGTTTCGAAACTTTTCAGATTACTTTGGAGCAATATATTTCAACCTTGCCTTTCAACGTGATCATTCAGTTTGGCCAGTATCCCGAAATGCTCGACAATCTTGAAAAGGGTATCCTTGACCTTATCATCACGCCACAGAAGGGGACCAGCGTAGATATTGAACATGAAGCTTTTTCATCTGAAACCATTGTGTTGGTTGGTGGTAATGAAATTGATCACGAAAAACTTGATGAGATCCTGATGGAGAAAAATCCGGAAACTTTGGAAAAATGGCTGAAACAACAAAAATGGTATGGCACAACCGGAGACATGGAACATCTCCGGAAATTCTGGCAGCTCAATTTTAACAAATATCCCGATTTTCGTCCCAATTATATCGTCCCAAACCTAAACTCGATTGTCCGCTGCCTGACCAGTGGCATTGGCCTTGCTATTATTCCTGATTTTCTTTGCAAAAAGGAAGTTGACAACGGCCAGATAAAACTTTTGTGGGAAGGCAAAACTAAGTTGATCAATACTTTGTATTTCGGTACAAGGAAGAAAAACATGTATCACGAAGAAACTGATGTGATCAAGAAACTATTCAGGGAAGTGATGTGATTGAATTATTTTGATCATTTAAGAATTTATTTGATCATTTCACTTGCATTATATAAGATTTCGTTGTTACATTTACAGCATGAAAAAGCGAAGCACAATTTTTACAATTTCTTTCTGGTGGCGCAATACCCAACTCTGGTATTGTGAACGCTGGCTTTCCTGTTAGAATATTATTTTCTGATCTATATTAGGCTCTCTGTTCGCAGGGAGCCTTTTTTTTATTATCTAATCCTCAATAAATCATGTCTTATCAAGTTGACGAAAATGGATTTTACGGGCCTTATGGCGGAGCCTATGTGCCCGAAGTTTTGTATCCGAATGTGGAAGAGTTGAGATTGAATTATCAGGTCATTCTGGACGATCAGGATTTTCAAAAGGAGCTTTCCCGGTTATTGAGTTTGTATGCCGGACGCGCAACGCCCCTATATCCTTCTGGCTTTTTATCAGAGAAATACGGAGCCAATATTTTTCTGAAAAGGGAAGATCTTTGCCATTCCGGCTCACATAAAATCAACAATACGCTTGGGCAGGTTTTGGTAGCAAAGCGTCTCGGAAAAAGGCGTATTGTTGCAGAAACCGGTGCCGGATCACACGGCGTAGCAACTGCGATGGCCTGTGCATTGCTCAAATTGCCATGTGTTGTTTACATGGGGGAAGTGGATATGGTGAGACAAGCCCCGAATGTGGAGCGGATGAAACTTCTTGGAGCGGAAGTGATTCCTGCAAAAAGTGGAAGTAAAACTTTAAAGGATGCGACAAATGAGGCTTTTCGCGACTGGATTAATAACCCGGATGATACTTTTTATGTGATCGGTTCGGTGGTCGGGCCGCACCCTTATCCTGATATGGTGGCTAAGCTTCAATCCGTTATCAGTAAGGAACTGCTCGATCAGGTTCCATCGCTTACAGGGAAAAATTTTCCGGATTACGTTATCGCTTGTGTCGGAGGCGGGAGTAATGCGGCTGGTTCTTTTTATCATTTTCTGGATCATCCCGAGGTAAAACTGATCGCGGCCGAAGCAGCCGGGAAAGGTTTGGATTCAGGATTTTCAGCTGCGGCGAATTTGTTGGGAAAAGAAGGTATTCTGCACGGATCGAAGACGAAATTTATGCAAACTCCGGAAGGACAAGTTTTAGAAGCACACTCCGTATCCGCCGGTCTCGACTATCCGGGAATTGGTCCGTTACATGCTTATCTGCATGATTGCGAAAGAGTCAAATTTCTTCCGGTTACTGATGAAGAAGCGCTGGATGCCGGCATAATGTTAAGCAAAAACGAAGGGATTATTCCGGCGATCGAGTCGGCTCATGCGCTTGCAGCTCTCGAACAAATCCATTTCAAATTAACAGATGTCGTGGTGATATGTCTTTCTGGGCGGGGTGACAAAGACCTGGAAACCTACATTAATTATACTGCTGCTAAAAATTAATCCTATGAGCAATCTGACTGAAAACCGGCTTAGTAATATTTTTAAAAACAACAAGAAAAAGATAAGCATTTACCTCACGGCTGGTTATCCTAACCTGACAGATACGGTTAAATTACTTAAAATTCTGGAAAGTGCAGGTGTTGATTTTGTGGAAATCGGCATACCATTTTCGGACTCCGTTATGGACGGACCGGTTATATTAAACAGCCATAAAAAAGCGCTGGAAAACGGTATGACTCTGGATTTTCTTTTTTCGCAACTGGAAGTAATCCGGAAAAATATCTCCGTTCCGGTGGTTCTGATGGGATCTATGAATCCGGTTTATCAATATGGTTTTGAGAATTTTTGTAAAAAATGCGGTGACTTGGGTGTCGACGGACTGCTGCTGCCGGATCTTCCTTTGTTAGATTTCAAAAAGTACTATCAGGACTTCTATCAGCAAAATAATCTTGCACCGATTTTCATGATTTCCCCACAAACAAGCCCCACGAGGCTGGCAGCAATTGATGAAGCCGGAGCGGGTTTTTTATATGCGGTTTCAAGTAGTTCAACGACAGGCTCTTCAACTAAAATGGAAGATAATATCGGTTATTTCGAAAAGCTTGGAAATCTGAAATTGAAAAATCCGGTCGCAGTCGGGTTCAATATTAATACAAAAAATGATGTCCGGATCGTTCACCAATATGCTGACGCAGCTATTATTGGCTCTGCCTTTATCAAAGAAATTGAATACGAAATCGATGAAAGCCGGATCATTAAATTTATCAATGGACTAGAAAACTAAAATTTCAATCCGGTAAAGACGAGTACTGAATTATATCACCTAAGCTTTCTTTTTTGAAAGCGAAGACAGCCATAAATAACCCAATATTCCTGACAATAAAGAACCAATTAATATTGAAAACTTGGCTTCTGCCAGTATTAATTGAGCGCCGGGGAAGGATAATAAAGCGATGAAAACAGACATGGTGAAACCAATGCCTCCCAACATTCCGAGGCCTAAGATATGTTTCCATGATGCTTTTTTTGGAATTTGTCCGACCCCGGATTTTACTGCCAGCCAGGAAAAAAGAAAAATCCCAAGCGGTTTTCCTAAAACCAATCCGAGAATGATGCCCAGTCCGAGCATAGTGGTTAATCCACCGATCATTTCAGGTTGAAAAGTGATATTTGTATTTGATAACGCAAACAGCGGCATAATGATGAAATTCACCGGATTGACCAGAATATGTTCCAGTTTTTCGAGCGGAGATTCCTTGGCATCCGGCGTTGTAGGGATGGCAAAAGCCGTAAGAACGCCGGCGATGGTCGCGTGAACACCGGAGTGATGAATAAAATACCAGATAAATAATCCAGGGATAAGATACGCTGCCAGATTTTTAACTCCCGCTTTATTTAGCACTAGCAAGAATAAAAATATACCTGCGGCATATCCGAGATAGGCAAAATTTATGTCGGAGGAATAAAAAATGGCGATCACCAGAATAGCTATGAGATCGTCAACAATGGCCAAGGCTGCCAGGAAAATTTTCAGTGAGGCAGGTACTTTTTTGCCTAACATGGTGATGATGGCAATTGCAAAAGCGATATCGGTTGCCATGGGGATTCCCCAGCCGGCCTGTGTTTCCGTGCCTTTGTTCAGAAGGAAATAAATTGTTGCAGGAGCAATCACGCCACCCAAAGCGGCAAGAATGGGTAAAGATGCTTTTTTGAACGAAGATAGTTCTCCTTCAATAAGTTCACGTTTAATTTCGAGCCCTACCAGCAGGAAAAAAATCGCCATCAGGCCATCATTAATCCAGAGTAATGTTGAATATCGAAGGTGAATTGATGCAGTATTAAACCCGATTTCGGTAGCCAAAAGATTTTCAAACGATGGTCCAAGAGAGGTATTTGCTATTATCAGCGAAATGAAAACACAGGTGATCAGAATTATTCCGCCGATTGATCCTGACCTTAGAAATTCTTTGAAGGAATTAAGATTTATAAGTTTTGCCATACTACAAATCTAGCCTAAAATATTTCGGAAGAGAATAAAAAAGCAATAATTTGCGACTTGAAAAATTTGTCGCGTAGCAAATCTATGGTTGATTTTACATCTATTTCATATCTGGGAAATGGCAATTTGAAACAAAGAACGGCCTATGAAATCCTCACCAAATATGGGATAATGGATATTTTGCAAGACTTTGATCCCATCATTGTAGGTACGATTCCGATCGGGATCGATATTGATAGCAGCGATCTGGATATCATTTGTTTTTGGCAGGATCAGAATGTATTTAGACAAACACTCATTAAATATTTTGGGCGATTAGCAGATTTTTTAATCCGCGATGTTTGCATAAACAATCAGTCAACAACAGTTGCAAATTTTCGCATTGGCCACCTGGAATTTGAGATTTTTGGACAAAATGTTCCATCTAAAAGTCAGTTTGGATATCGCCATATGCTTGTAGAAAATAGATTGTTGGCGGAAAAGGGAGAGGATTTCAGAAAAGAAATTATTGTATTGAAACAACGGGGATATAAAACAGAACCAGCTTTTGCAAAAGTACTTGGAATGGAAGGAGATCCATACCCGGAACTTTTGAAACTGGAAATTTTGGATGCTTAGAAAGTCGAGGCAATTTGATGGGAAATAGAGATAATTCTAGTTATTTCTTTTTGCCATTTTCAGGAAACGACTAATCAGAAATACAGAGGCAAGCGTCAGACCGATAATCAAACCAAGCCAGATTCCCGGTGCTCCCATATTGAAATGAAAAGCGAGGAGGTAACCAGTAGGCAAGCCAATTACCCAATAAGCGATGGCTATCAAAATAGTTGGTGCCTTGACGTCTTTTATCCCACGCAAAAGTCCTGCGCTAATTGCCTGGGTGCTATCAGAAATCTGGAAAACAGCTGCAAAAAGTAATAAATAAGCGGCCAGGTCAAGAACCTGTGTGTTGTCATTAAACGCTTTTGGCAGCTGATACCGGAAAACGGCAAAAGCGATGGCGCAAAATGTTCCATAGATCAGCGCCGTGATCATGGTACTTTTTCCAATAACCGCAATCTTCAGGCAATTAGCCTGTCCCATCGCGTTACTAACCCGTATAGAACCCGCTTGTGCCAATCCCATAGAAACCATAAACGTAAATGACGCACTGCTCAACGCGATCTGGTGCGCTGCCTGCGCGACCGCACCGATTGTCCCAATAATGATTCCGGAAACAGCAAACGCACCGGCTTCCATACCAATCTGTAAGCTGCTTGGAACGCCTATATGCAGCAATTCACCCAGCGTTTTTGTACGAAGTTTCCACTGATTTTTACGAACGGCTATGTATTTGCTAAAAGTTTTATGTTTTAAAATCGTGATTGCGAGAGCTACAAATATGAATGAACGGGTGATCAGTGTGGCATAACCTGCACCAATCAATTCCAGGCGTGGAAAGCCCCAGTTACCATAAATCAGCAGCCAGTTTAGAAGAATATTCACCGGCATTCCCGCCAAAGAAAGCAACATCGCCGTTTTAGTAAATTCCAGCCCGTCTGTAAATTGTTTGAGCGTCATAAACAGCAGCATCGGAATGATAGACAAACCCATCAGCTGCATAAAAGGGAGCGCAAGTGTAACTACCTCAGGATCCTGGCCGAGGTGAAATAGTATATTTTTTCCAAAAACAAGCGTTAACGAAATCAGCAATGCAGTCAAAGCACAGAGGCAAAAACCATTGAACAAATAATGCGATACCTGTTGTGCATCGCGCTTACCGTGTGCAAGTGAAACCATCTGGGAAACTGAAATGGTCATACCTATCCCAATCACAAAAGGAATGTTCATTGTGTTGATCACCAGCGCCGCAGCGGCAAGCTGTTTGTAACTGATGGCGCCCACCATTGCCGTGTCAATCAGGTGCAATGCCATTTGGGCAAGTTCACCGATGATAATGGGCAATGCTAACCGTATTGTTTTTGAAGCTTCACTTTTCATAAAATTTGCAATCCACTCTTAAAAAGATGCAAAGTTATGGAAGTTTAAAATAAGGCAGGCAGTGAAACAAAAAGTAATTAAAATATAATCCAGAAGAGGTATTTCAAAAATTTTGAGGTTTATAATATTTGAATATGTTTTGATCATATCTTGAATAAAAACAATTTCTAAATTCTAGATTTCTTTGATTTACAGTGGTTTTATTTTTTGATGCTTCGATTATAAAAAAATACTTTTTATGGTTCAAGACCGGAGAGGTTTTGGGATAAGGCAACATTTCAGTACCATTCTGTCCAGGTAAGCAACGGTTTACGAAATGTGTTCGTCATTTCAGTATCTGCGAATTTTATCCACAGTTTTTTCACAGATCACACTGATTGATAGAGAATTCCACAGAAATGTAGTTTCTAACACTATGGTCGTATTAATTTGATTACTGGTATGATTGTTTACTTTCTAATGGAAATCGAACAAATGCTCGTAAATCTAATTCGCTATGTTACAACTACTTAAATATTCTGACGTTTTAGGACCTTATTTTTTCATGATCCTTGTTGTATTCACATTTGCCTGTGCAGTATGGCTGATTTCAGGATTGAGAAAAAGTTCAAGCAATAACGAATGGTTTGTGAAGCGTTCTGCAAACGATTATAAAAGAATTGTTATCCATTGATTCAGGGTTTTTTTGACGAAATCTTGAAATTTGTTTGAAGTAACCTAAGTGAATGTCTTCAGATTTATCTGAGTAGGAGTGTTCTGTAACTTATATTTTTTCATATCTACGAAAAGTTACAATTTTAGGTATTGTTGTATAGCGGCTCATCGTAGTCGCTTTTTTCATGTCTACCTACTGTGACAAGGGCATAAAAAAACATCCCTTAGGCAATACCTGGGGATGTCTGATTTTACTCAACGTTATGAGAACCATTTAACTGGTTTTCAGTCACAAAGCTAACTCATTTTTGCAAAATCACCAGCTTTTTTTGTAGAATGCAATTACGGAAAGGCTTAAAAATAAGTCAAATGAAGAAGAAACTTCGAAAATTTATATTGATACTTAATTAACTTTTAGAAGTAATTTTATAGTAGAAATTCGTGTAATTTATATTGTAGTACAGTTAATTGTAATAAGCATTTTTTGGTTTTTTGATGCGTCTGGTTCGTGATCGGTGAATGGGAAGAATTAACCGATATTTTTCTAAAATCTGCAACTACAAATAGTTCAAAATTCTTCGCGTGACCTTTTTGTAAAATATCGTAAAAATTTAACCAGAGGGCTCAATTTCCAACTTTTTATATTTTTAGAAAATATTTTAGAAAAAAATCAAAATTTCTCTGAAATAGTCAGTTTAATTCATTTTTACGGTCACTGCTTCGATGAATTTTTGAAGATCGCTCGTGGAATATCGGTCTTTTTTCAATTGTTCAAACTCTGTGTGAATTGGCAGCATTTTATTATATTTTGATAAGGAGCTGTTCGTATGGGATTTCAATTCTCTCCCTTTGTACTCGTGATATTCGTCCATACGGTCAACAAGATAGGACATCATGTAATAATGCATCCCGCCATTAACATCGAATCCTTCGAATTCGAGACTACCTAAGTCAAGCAATTCTTTGTCTTCATCATTTAGATACCGGATTGAATCGTTAATCCTGTTATACATTTTTAGAATATTTTCCACCTCTTGATACGTGCTGATAGGCACCTCTTCATAAAGTGTATTAAAAACTTTTTGGTAGAGCCCGGTGTAACCTTTTTCCAAGATCTCAATTCTCCTTTCATACAATACCTTTTCCTGCGCATCCCCAAAAATGGATAAGATTTTGCACTGATTAATCAATAATTGGCGATCCACGAGTGATATAGTCTCGGGTATCATATTATTTAGCTTTTCGTAATCCATTAAGAAGGTTGATAAATTATTAAAGAGTGGACGTATGTTGCAAAAGTAAATTGTTTTGGCTAATCCGGAAATACTGATGCGGATGCCTTAAAGGAATAATACATACATCTGATCGATGATATCAATGACTTGTGCCTGATGCTGGAAAAGGCAGGTTATAATGTCTGTGGGATTGCCGGATCCGTGGCTGAATCCCTGGAAATTATTGATCAGCAAAATCCGTTGCTGGTTTTGCTCGATATCCAGTTGAAAGGGAATTTGACGGGCATTGATCTGGCAAAACAGCTGAACGAACGAAATATCGCTTTTGTATACCTTTCGGCCAATTCAAATCAAAGCGTCTTGGAAGAAGCAAGAGCAACCCAGCCGTATGGTTTTTTAATCAAACCTTTTCGAGAAAAAGACGTCCTGATTAGTCTGGACATTGCGCGTTATCGTCATGAACATAGTCTGGAATCCAAGCTCAGAAGAGAAATTTTACTGCAAAATGTTTTAGAAGAAATTCTCGCAGATGACGTGGGTTGGGATAGTAAAATGTTGAAAATCGTGCGTGCATTTCAGGGAGTTATTCCTTTTGATTATCTGGCTGTCGGTACCAAAGAAAAAGGAGAAGTTCCGTATATCGGAGGAAGTTTTTTGAGAATCGGTTTTGATGAATATCAATTTATCGGTGTCGAAGAGTTTCTTGTCGTTTCCAGAATTAAAATGCACGAGCTTAAGAGATTGCAGGAAATAACACCTCCAACAGTGAGCGGTGCGTGGTATGATGAAATAAGCCTGAAAGAATTATGTATTAAAAATCCAGTCAAGGGTTTGATTGTCAAGACGTTTAATTTAAAATCTAATCTGGATATTCCACTGACTTTGACAGGCGGTGGAGTTTTTAATTTTTCGTTTTTCAGTCGCAGCCCTGCGATCTACACTGCGCAACATCTGGAACTGCTGACAAGCTTAAAACAATCGTTGGAAGCCGCTGCAAACGGGATGCTAAATTCGAAAGTTCATCATCTGTTGATGATGAATCCATCAGGACTCAATTTGGAAGAAAATCCAGGACAACTGCTTGATTTTGAAGGTGTCGTTGGAAATAATCATTTGCTATTATCCATTCTTGACGACATTGCGCAGGTCGCTCCTTTTGATACTTCGGTATTGATCCTGGGAGAAAGCGGCACTGGGAAGGAGCGCATTGCTTCTTCAGTGCACCACTTGTCACCCCGCAAAACGAAACCTTTCGTCAAGATTAATTGTGCCGCTTTGCCCGCCAACCTGATAGAATCTGAATTGTTTGGGCATGAGAAAGGTGCGTTTACAGGTGCTAGTGAACGAAGGATCGGAAAGTTTGAACAAGCGTCCGGTGGGACCATTTTTTTGGATGAAATTGGAGAAATGCCGCTCGACATGCAGGTTAAATTACTTCGTGTTTTGCAGGAAAAAGAAATAGAAAGAATTGGAGGTAAAACTTCGATTTATGTAAACGTCAGGATCATTGCAGCAACGAACCGAAATCTTGAAAAGGAGGTGGCCGAAGGACGTTTTCGCCTGGACCTTTATTATCGTCTCAACGTTTTTCCGGTTCAGCTTCCTCCGCTTCGTGACAGAAAAGATGATCTGGAAGCTTTGTCCAATTATTTTGTAAGGAAGTTCTGCACAAAAATGAATAAAAAACTACCGGAAATCTCCAAGCAAATGATGGCGGAATTTCATGCTTATCATTGGCCGGGAAACATCCGTGAGTTGGAAAATATTATTGAGCAATCGATCATCCTCGGAGACGGGCAGCCGGTTTTGACGTTGAAGCGATCGCTTGTTCCTAAGCCTGTTACACATAATTCAACCTACGTACAGCAGGCGAGGATAGCGTCATTTGATGATGTCAAAAAAATACAGCATCAAACCGAAAAAGAATATATCATATCTGTTTTGAAAAAAGTAAAAGGACGTATCCGGGGTGAGCATGGCGCAGCTAAAATCTTATCAATTAATCCGACAACACTTGAATCGAGGATAAACAAATTGGGCATAAAAAGAGAGGATTTTTCGTCCTGACGGCGATTGTAAAACTTAATTTTTATCCAAAAACTTTTACGAAATCTCTGATATTTTCAGAGATTTTTAGTGATCTCCGAAAATGTCAGAGAAGTTTGTCTTTATTTTTAATTCTGTTTTATGTTATAATGTGCTGTTAATTAGTTAGTTGTAAGTTTGTTTTATCTTTTCAACCGGTTAGGAGATTTTGGCATATTTATGGCGTAGTAAAGTGAGTAACTGATTACAAATGATTGGTTTCAAGATTCGATCTCTCACCAACAAAACGCTTCAATGATGACTAACAATTTTCAAAATTATCTTAACCCTGGTGTTCGTCTGAATAAGACGGTTGCGCCGCCGATGCGGCAATTGAAGACAGCGAGCAATCTGCCTTTTGAAATACAAACCATTGACTGGATGCGGGAGAATAAGTGGAAGGACGACGTTGTGCCTCAAAGACACAACTATTATATGATCATTTGGGTAAAGGAGGGTTCAGGCACTCACTTGATTGATCTGGAAAAATTTGAGATCGCCAATAATACCATTTACTGCCTCCGGCCAGGACAAATCCATTTATTTCATCCCGAAGAGCGCACGGAGGGATATGTGATCTCTTTTAATTCCGAGTTTTTATGTCTTCATGAGAATAATTTCGATCTGCTTTTGAATACCGGTTTGTTCAACAAATTTTCACATTCCCCTGCATTTTCTGTACATGAAGAAATGGAGCGGGAACTGGAACATGCTGCGCTGAAAATGAAAGAAGAATTTGATAATATGTTTTTGCTGCGCTCCGAAATTTTGAGAGTTTTCTTGAAAATTTTCCTGATTCATTTGACGCGTCAATATGAAAACCTCAATTATAGAACGACACAATCTAAAAATGTTGAACTAGCCAAGAAATTTCACTCGCTCCTGGAAAAGAATTTTACAAAGAAAAAAATGGTGACAGAATATGCAGAGGAATTAATTGTGACGCCTAATTATCTGAATGAGATTATAAAAAAGGTCTCCGGTTTTCCGGCAAGTCATCATATTCAGCAGCGTATTGTTCTGGAAGCGAAGAGACAGGCGGCTTATGCAGATTTAAGTATGAAGGAAATCGCTTACGATCTTGGTTTTGATGATATCGCCCATTTTAGCAAGTTTTTTAAAAATGTATCAGGCCGCAGTTACACCAATTTTAAGAAGGAAATTAACGGACAGCTAAGTTTTTAGGATGCGTTTTGGATAAATAATCCATGCTACTATCATGTTCCACTTCAACTTAAACATTTTGTTCAGTTAAATTCTTTGCTTTTGAATTAAAAATACAACAAAAGCCGGCTTTTAGACATTTCTTCAAAGCCTTTTATGAAATAAGTTTGCTTGCATGAATTCAAAACTTTTTTCTACCCTAATAATAAATACCTTCTACTTATGGCACAAGTTAAATGGATACTCGATCCGGCGCATAGCGAGATTTCATTCAAGGTGAAACACCTGATGATAAGCACAATTACGGGTTATTTCAAGAACTTCAATCTGGAAGTAACCACGGAGGATGAGGATTTTTCGACGGCTTCCAACATTATTTTTACCGCAGACATTGATTCAATTGACACAAAAAATGAGCAGCGGGATGCACATCTTAAATCTGCCGAGTTTTTCAACGGCGAAGAACATAGCCAGATCAAATTTGTCGGGACAGGTCTACATGTCGAGGATGAAGAAAGCAAATTGAAAGGGGAGCTGACCATTAAGGGCATTACGCACCATGTCAAAGTTAAAGTCGAGTTTGGAGGAATTGCAGTCGATCCGTACGGTCAGCGGAAAGCAGGATTTACTGTACAAGGAAAAATAAGCCGGGAAGACTTTGGGCTGATGTGGAATGCGGTCACCGAAGCAGGCAGCGTTGTAGTTGGTGACAAAGTAAAATTTTCGGGAGAAATTCAACTGATTAAACAGGAATAAACGCAAATATGGAATCTTATGCAGATATTTGAAGAAAGTAACCGGAGTTTGAAAACGTTAATTTCTAAACCAAATCTGCGCCTTAAATGAATTATGCTGTCATACTGGAAGAGGTTGAAAACTTTGTTAAATCAGGGAGTAACAGAGAGGATTCATCCGAATTACCATACCATAATCTCAGGCACACGGAAGATGTTGTCAACAGTGCCTTAAAACTCGCGAAATATTACAAGTTAGATGACAGGGATTTTTTTGTAGTTGTTTCGGCCGCCTGGTTTCATGATTGCGGCTATTACACCGGTGAAGCTTCCGGCCATGAACAAAGAGGTGCTGAAATCGCTGCGACTTTTTTGACAGAACTTACCGTTGAGCCGGAAATCATTATGGCTTTAAAAGGCTGTATCCTGGCAACGCATATTCCTCAATCTCCCAAAAATTTGCTGGAAGAAATAGTTTGCGATGCAGATTTATATCATTTGGGTACGGATGAATTTTCAGAAAATAGTAAGCTGCTACGCAAAGAAGCTGAGCTAAATTCCGGTGAGAAAATAGATAAGAATGCCTGGCGGATTAAGACGATTAAGTTCCTGGAATCTCATCAATACCATACCGATTTTTGTAGAAATTTTTTAGAAAGTGGAAAGCTGGAAAATCTGGAAAAACTGAAAAAGAAACTACTGAAAGAGGGAAGTTTAAAACCTGATCTGCCGACTATTGTACCGCAGAAAGAAAACTCTGGTGAGATTAAGAAAGTGGAAATAAAAGGAGCTGAGGAGGAAAATGAAAAGAGCAAAAAGATTAAAAATGACAGGCCGGATAAAGGTATCGAAACGATGTTCCGGATTAGTTCAGGGAATCACCAGCGGTTGAGTGATATGGCGGACAACAAAGCCAATATCATGATTACAACAAATTCGATTATTATTTCTGTTCTGCTGAGTGTCCTGCTTCGGAAGCTAGAAGATAATTCAAATTTAATTGTACCGACTTTAATGCTGCTTACGGTCTGCGTGACGACCATGGTTTTCTCCATTCTTTCCACACGGCCATCAGTCCCGCCCGGCACTTTTACGAAAGAAGACATTGAAAATAGAAAAGTAAATCTGCTCTTTTTTGGTAATTTTTATCGGATGACTTACGAAGATTTTGCAGGCGGTATGCAGGAGATGATGAACGATCGGGAGTTTTTATATGGCAGTCTGACCAAAGATGTTTACTCACAGGGCATTATTTTGGGGAGGAAATATCGCCTTTTACGCACCGGTTACAATATTTTTATGTTTGGCATCGTGATCTCCGTGATTGCTTTTGTGATCAGTTCATTGTTTCTCGGATCTTAATTTTCCTTACTAATGAGTGCTTATTTTTTTGCAGACCGGGATATCAGCTGGCTTTCTTTTAATGAACGGGTTTTGGAGGAGGCAGGAAAAGAATCTGTTCCGTTAAATGAAAGGATCAAATTTCTGTCAATATTTTCGTCAAATCTGGATGAATTTTACCGCGTCCGAATGCCCGCTCTTTTGGCGTTGAAAAAAATTGATAAAGAGAAAACCGGCCTGACGATATACAGAAAGGCGGTTCAGATCATTAATCGTCAACAGGAACAGTTTGGACAGATTTTTAATCAGGCCGTTTTGCCTGGGTTGACCAGCCATTGTTTTAAGTTAATTTACAATGAAAAAATTCCGGAGAGGTTAGAAGGTCAAACCAACTATTATTTTTTTACGCAAGTCGCTGGTTATTTGCAGCCAATCGCCATTAAGAAAAATACGGATTTTTTTCTTGAAAATAACCAGCTTTACCAGGCAGTTATTGTTCAGTATGCATCAAGCGACGAGCAGTTATTCCTGGTCAATATCCCGACAAATAACTTGCCGCGTTTTTACAAAATTTCGCAGGAAGACGGCGACTATATTGTTTTTTTGGAAGATGTAATTCGCCAGAATTTACAGCATCTCTTTCCGTCAGCGGTAATTATTGGTTCGTACAATATCAAAATTACCAGAGACGCGGAGTTGGATCTTCGTGATGAGTATGGAGACCTGGCGTCTAAAATTGAAAAACAGCTTCGGAAACGGGATTTTGGTTTTGCCACCAGATTCCTGTACGAGCCAGGTATGCCGTTAATGCATTTGCAGGAAATGATCGAGATTTTTAATCTTCAAAAGGCGTCGGTTGTTGAAGGCGGAAAACATCATAACCTAAAAGATCTGGCACAGCTTCCGGTCCCGAATGCTTCGCTTTCGTATAAGCCCTGGCCCGCTGTTCAGAGTATCAAATCTTCTGAAATTGACGAAACTTTATTTCGGTCAATCGAGAAAACAGACAGGATTGTCCATGCGCCTTATCAATCGTATGATACCATAATCCGTTTTTTCAACGAGGCTGCGATTGATACCTCTGTGGAGCGGATTTATACGACTATGTACCGGGTTGCCAGTGATTCCCGGATTGGTTATGCGCTGATCAGTGCTGCCAAAAATGGTAAAAAGGTTTCAGTTTTGGTTGAATTAAAAGCCCGTTTCGACGAGGCGAACAATATCCGGTGGGCAAAAAAAATGAAGGCTGCCGGGGTGAAAATTATTTATAGCAGCAACCTGCTGAAAGTTCATGCGAAGATTGCGTTGGTGAAAAGAAAGAATCAGAGCGCCCCTTACCTTGGACTTTTGGCGACAGGTAATTTGAATGAAAGCACCGCCCGGTTCTACACAGATCACATTTTGCTGACCGCCTATCAGCCCATATTGGCCGAGATGGAAGCACTTTTTGATTTTTTGAGAAAACGAAAAGGCAAAGCAACGCAGCATATTCTTTTCCAGCATTTGCTTGTCGCGCAGTTCAATTTGCAGACACGCTTTTTGGAATTGATCGACAGAGAGATTGAAAATGCCAAACGTGGCTTGGCGGCTTCCATCACAATAAAATTGAATAATCTGGAAGAAGAGGTTTTGATATCGAAGCTCTACGATGCTTCGAATGCCGGTGTGAAAATCAATCTTATTGTCCGCAGTATTTGCCGGTTGATTCCGGGAATTCCCGGCCAGAGCGAAAATATTACAGTGAAAAGAATCGTAGACCGGTATCTGGAACATGGCCGGATTTTTCTTTTCCATAACAATGGAAAAGACGAAGTATATATGGGATCGGCTGATTGGATGAACCGGAATATCTATCGAAGAATTGAAGTTTGTTTTCCGATCTATGATGATGTTATAAGAAAGCAGATGATTGACCTTCTTGCCATTCAGTGGAAGGATAACGTACAGGCAGTTTTGATTGATAAGGATCTGAATAATGTTTCGCTGAAAAACGAAGGGGTGGAGCAGATACGGTCTCAGGAGGCGATTTATGAATTACTATCCGCTGAAAATAAATAAAACAGACAGTTTTGTCTGTTTTAAAATGTTAGAAATGTCAGGCCAGAAAATTATATTCCGGATTTTGTTCGTTTTCAGCCTTCTGGGTATGGGATGTAATTCCGATGGGAACAAATCAAATACTCCCAAAGAATACGATCTATCCCGGCCAGAAACTTTTAATATGCCGGAAAGCCTCAAAGAAATTTCCGGAATTGCTTTTAACAAAGGAAAAGGCAACGTCGTATATACAGTTCAGGACGAAGAAGGGAAAGTTTTTCGCCTGAACTGGCAAAATCAAAAACATAATCAAACTAAATTCTCTGGAAAAGGTGATTATGAAGATATAACTTTGGTCAGAGAGCAAGTTGTTATCTTAGAAAGCAATGGGAGTTTATTCACATTCCCTGTATCCGAAGCTCAGTTTGTAGAAACAGGTAAATCAATGGAATGGAAGAATTTATTGCCGAAAGGTGAGTATGAAAGCATATTTGGAGACGAAGCGACCGGAAAAATTTACGTTTTGTGTAAAGCTTGTTCAGTTGATAATCCTGAAAAAAAAGTGTCTGGTTACATTTTGAGCGTTGGAAATACGATTGAAAAAACAGGAAATGTTTCATTGAATGTGGATGAGATAAAAGCACTGGGAGTAAAGGTAAAGCGAGGTTTTCAACCGTCCGCTTTGGCGAAAAATCCGGTTTCAGGAGACTGGTATATACTTTCAAGCCTGAATAAAACTTTGATCGTGGTAGACAAAAATTGGAAATCAAAACTAGCTTATCCCCTGAGCAGCAATAACTTCAATCAGCCTGAGGGGATTGCCTTTGATCAATCAGGAAATCTTTATATCTCCAACGAAGGAGATGATATGAAGGATGGGAACATCTTAAAATTTAAAAGATTGACGAAGTAATTATCGTCAACCGTATTTCGGGTTTCATTCGCTCTTCGTCAGGCCGAGCTGGGATGGTTATATGCTTATGGATTTACTGTTTATAAACGCATCGTGTTTTTAAATCGTCGTTATGAAAATAAAACTACTTTTCCTGATCGGCATTTTGGGGCTAGTGCTGGTTTCCTCCTGTGCCTCCTATAAAAAGAATCAATACGTGAAAGATGCGGCCGGCTGGAAAAACGAAAGTCCTGATCCGGGGTTGAAATTAACACATACGATGTACCTGATTGGAAATGCGGGAGACGATTCGCCGACTTCTCATTCTCCTGTTTTAAAATATTTAAAAACAAAATTACCAACAGAGTCCGCGAAAAGTTCTATCCTGTTTCTGGGGGATAATATTTACGAAAAAGGGATGCCGCCGAAGGAAGATTCTGTTGAAAGAAGGGAGGCTGAATACCGGATTAATTCGGAATTAGAGACGCTTGAAAATTTCAAAGGAAGACCAATATTTCTGCCGGGAAATCGCGATTGGAAAGGCTGGGGGTTGAAAGGCTTAAAACGAGAAGAGAATTATATTGAAAATTATCTTAACAGTCGCCGAGGCAAAACTGACATAGATGATTTTGAAAACTATTTCATTCCTGATGATGGCTGTTCCGGTCCGGAGGTGGTTGAGCTGAACGACCAGGTTGTGGTTTTGGTGGTTGATTCTCAATGGTGGCTGACCGATTGGGATAAGGAACCGACCATTAATGATGGCTGCGATGTAAAAAACCGCGCAACATTTAAGTTTGTTTTTGAAAATCTTGTCCGAAAATATAAGAACAAAAATGTCGTGATAGCGCTGCATCATCCGCCTTATTCTTACGGCGAACATGGTGGAAATTTTACCGTTAAACAACACATTTTTCCCTTAACAGCCGTTAATAAAAATTTATATATCCCATTGCCAGTTTTAGGGAGTTTGGCTGCCCTGTTACGAAGCAGTATCGGACCAAAACAGGATGTCTCAAATCCGTATTACAAAGATATGAAGGCAGGAATGATGGCTGGTGTGCGCAAAAACGGCAGTTTTATTTTTGCAAGCGCTCATGAAAATGCTTTGCAGTTAATCGAAAACGAATCGCAGAAATTTATTGTAAGCGGAAGTGGTTCCAGAACGGCGCCAGTCAAACTTGGAAAGGGTTCGCAGTTCGCCTCCGCGGCTTTGGGATACAGTACCTTGGCTTTTTATGAAAATGGAGAATCTTGGGTTCAGTTTTGGGAAGTCGATGGAGATGCCTCTAATGCAGAAATGGTTTTTCAGAAGAAAATCAAAGGTAAACTGACAGAAGCAAAAGATGATTCTCCACCCGTTTTTACAGAGTATAATCTTCACAAAGATTCTATTGATAAACCGATCCTGGCAAGCACAGTAAAAAGCGTTAACAAGGGTCATAACTTCCTTTTCGGATCACACAACCGGGCACTTTACCAGGAAATCTACCCATTCCCGGTACTTGACCTGGCGACATATCAGGGCGGTTTGACGCCTGTAAAACAGGGTGGGGGAAATCAGACAAATTCGCTTCGTCTGAGCGATTCTTCGGGTAAGGAATATGTTCTTCGTGGTATGACCAAAGATGTGAGTCGGTTATTGCCTTTTCCTTTTAATAAAATGACTGCTGCAAAGTACATCGCGGAAGATAATTTCCTTTCTACACATCCGTTTGCGCCGCTAGCGATTCCTCCCTTAGCCGATGCTATTCAGGTTTATCATACCAACCCCCAATTATTCTATGTGCCATCACAACCAGCTTTGGGTGTTTTTAACCCGATTTTTGGGGGTAGTATGAGCTTATTCGAAGAACGGCCTGATGGAAAACGTTGGAAAAACGACGCATTTTTTGGTAACACCGATAAGATCGTGGGTACACCTGAACTCATGGAGAATATTCTCAAAGACGGAAGGTATAAGGTAGATGAGGAGTGGGCACTGCGAACCCGGTTACTCGATTTTATCATCGGCGACTGGGACCGGCATGATGATCAATGGACATGGTCGTCGATTAAACAGGAAGATGGTGTCACTTTGTACCGGCCGATTCCACGTGATCGCGATCAGGCTTTTTCGAGATACGACGGCTTATTTACGTCAATCGCGAAGCTGACAACAATGCCATTTTTAAGGCAGCTCCAAACCTATCAGCCGGAAATCAAAAGCATGAAATGGACAAGCTGGAGTGCGCGGCTTTTTGATCGGACGTTCTTGACTGAACTTGATTGGGAACAGTGGGAAAAGCAGGTAAAATATATTCAGTCAAATCTAACGGATCAGGTTATTGAAAGTGCTTTTACATCATGGCCGGATAAGGCACGAAACCTTTCGGCCCCGTGGATTATCAAAAGCATCAAAACGAGGCGTGATAATCTATTAAAAATCGCGAGCGAGCATTATGCCTTTGTAAGTAAATCAGTTGATATTTTAGGAACCGAGGAGCGTGAAAGATTTGAAATTGAAAGGATGGATGACGATCATACCCGCGTTACGATTCATGAAATATCGAAAAAAGGAGAAGAGAAACGGCTTGAATATCAAAGAATATTTGACCACCAGATAACCAAAACCATCAATATTTATGGCAACGGGAATGATGATGAATTTATCACGAAAGGATCTTCTACAAAAGGCATTAAAATTCGGTTGATTGGTGGTACGGGTAGGGATAAATTTATAGATAGCTCGGCAGTGCGAGACGGATTAAAGAAGACGATTGTCTATGATGACCTTGCTGAAAACGTAGTGATTGAAGGCAAAGAAACTCAGGACAAGCGGACAGGTTTATACCGGTATAATGTTTATGATCGCCGGGGAACGGGAAGTGATTACAACATAAACATGCCGATTCCGATTGTTGGTTACAACCCTGATGACGGTTTTTTGATAGGCGGAAGTTTGACGATGATCCGTTATGGTTTCAAAAAAGAGCCCTATGCTTCGATCCAGCATATTGGCGGAAGTTTTTCTTTTGGAACAAAGGCATTAAAAATAAATTATACAGGCGATTTTATAAATGCTTTCAAGAGCTTTGATTTTTATCTGGATGCCTTCTTCCACGGTCCATCCTATGCTTTTAATTATTCCGGCTTAGGAAATGACAGCCAGCGTCCTGTCGATGATCCGAATTTTTATCGTGTGCGCCAGAAAGCCATTCATATTTATCCTGCTATTAAAAAACGGTTGGGTTTAAACGGGTTTGTCGCGCTCGGGCCATCACTGGAAGTTTCAAAAATTCAACAGACGGCTGGCCGGTACCTCACCACAACAGATGGTGATCTTGACAAAAGTGAAATATTTGATACCAAATATTTTGGCGGTGTCCAGGCCAGGTTTGATTTCAACAATGTCGATAATATTTTTTCACCTCATTCCGGAATCCGTTTTCATACCGATCTGAACTGGACGCGGAATTTGAAAGAAGATAATAATTTCACTGCTTTACGGGCGCAGCTGGCTTTTTACAAAAGTTTGGACAAAAAGGAAAGGTTTGTCGTTGCGTCGCAGATCGGTACGGGTTTAAATTTTGGCTCCGGTTACGAGTTTTTCCAAATGCCGACACTGGGCGGAAATCAGGATAGTCAGGGATTGCGCGGTTATCGAACCCAGCGGTTTTACGGAAAAAGCAGCCTTTGGCACAGTACTGACCTTCGCATCAAAGTCAACAGCAGTTATAATGAAACCCTTCCTTTCACCTTCGGAGTATTTGGCGGATTCGACTACGGTCGTGTTTGGCTGAAAGAATATCCGTCCGAGAACTGGCATTATGATTATGGAGGAGGTGTCTGGTTTTCACCCGTTGACATTGCGACGTTATCACTCGGTGCATTTTTTCCAAAAGAAAAAACAGAAGAATCGCCAAGAATCATGCTGCGTCTCGGTTTCTGGTTTTAAACTATCCAGCGTTTTAATAGATAGTTCTGCGAATTATAAATATTTTTCTGAAACAAAAACAGGCCGCAGAAGAGAAATTCCTGCGACCTGTTTAACTATTATTTAACCACAATAATCAAAGCTTAATTTCGCCAGCCTCCGCCAAGTGATCGGTAAAGATCAACGTTTGCAGCAAGCTGCGCACGCTTAATCGCTACCAATTCCAGCTCACTTTGAAGTACGTTGCTCTGTGCGGTAATCACTTCAAGATAATTGGCCATACCACTTTGGAAAAGCATTTTAGAGTTTGATATCGCTTGCTGCAACGTCCTTACCCGCGCGTCAGCGATGGTTTGCTGTTCTTTTAGTTTTTCAATTTTTACCAATGCATCGGATACTTCACCAACTGCATACAATACCGTCTGTCTGAATTCGATCACCGTTCTTTCGCGTTCTAATTTCGAAACTTCAAACTGCGTTTTTAGCTGATTCCGTTGAAACAAAGGCTGGGTAAGTCCGCCTGCCGCGGCACCAAACAAAGAAGCCGGAATGTTAAACCAGTTTGAAGCCTTGAAAGAATTGATGCCGCCTGATGCTGTAATCGTAAGAGCCGGGTACATATTGGCTTTTGCTATTCCAACGTTGGCGTTGGCCACATCCAGGGCAAGTTCTGATCGCCGGATATCCGGGCGACGGTTTAGAATTGATGTCGGGACACCAGTTGCCAACGTTTCAGGGAATGAAACCTGATCAAGTTTAAAATTTCTTTCCGTCCTTCCAGGTAAATCTCCCGCAAGTATGCTCAGCGCATTTTCCTGCAATGTTATTGCTTGTTGCAATTCAGGAATCAGTTTTGCGGCTGTCAGTTTTTGCGCTTCTGCTTGCTGAATGGCAAGCGACGTTACCTGTCCGGAAGTAAACTGGAATCCAAAAATTCTTAGGGTACTATCACTTAAAGCCAGATTCTTTTCAGCGATACCAAGCTGTGCGTCGAGCATCAGCAGGTTGTAGAAACCCTGGGAAACCATAGCAACCAAATTGGTCTGAATTGCATTTTTTACTTCAATTGTCTGAAGATATTCTGCCAGTGCCCGACCATTTCTGTTCTTAATTTTTCCCCATATATCAGCTTCCCAGGATAGGCCGACACTGGCCGTGAAATCTTCAATATGTGTTGTGTTCAAAAATGAACTGGCACTTAATCCATTTAAACTGTTATCAGAAGGGCGGTTCGAACCGGCACTGATTTGCAGCCTGGCATCCGGGAAATAAGCCCATTTCGTTTGCTTGAACAAAAGCTGCGATGCTTCAATATTTTTAAGCGCAATCTGCATATCATAGTTCTTCGCGATCGCGCTGTCAAGCAATTTTTGAAGCGAAGCATCTGTGAAAAAGCTATCCAACGGTAAATCTGCAATGCTTGCAGTATCTGCTGTGGCGACCGCATTTCTGAAAGTTTCAGGTAATGCAGCCTTCGGTGTTTCTACGTTTTTTGAGATCTTACATGCTGCCAAGACAGTTAGCAAGACAAAAAACGTGAGTATATTGATGTACTTTTTCATAATATAATTTAAATAGCTTCCGCCAATTCGCCGACTTCGTTTTTGACAACGGCAACAGGTTTTCCTGTCACCATTTCCTGTAGATATTGGAAGACGATAAACAGAACAGGAATGATAAATAATCCAAGAACAACGCCTGTGATCATACCACCCGCTGCTCCTATACTGATTGAATGATTACCCTGAGCGGATGGGCCGGTTGCGGTCATCATGGGAATAAGTCCAACGATAAACGCTAACGAGGTCATGATGATCGGACGAAGACGCAGTTTTGCAGCTTCGAGGGAAGCAAATAATAACGATTTTCCTGCTTTTCTTCGCTGCACCGCAAACTCTACGATCAAAATTGCATTTTTCGCTAACAAGCCGATTAGCATGATCAGCGCAACCTGTACATAAATGTTGTTTTCAATTCCTGTCAAACCAATCGCTGCAAACACACCGAAAATTCCGGTTGGGATGGATAAAATAACGGCGAATGGAAGGATGTAACTTTCATACTGAGCCGAAAGAAGGAAATACACGAAAACCAGACAAAGCATGAATACAACAACCGACTGGCCACCTGACGAGATTTCCTCCTTGGTCATACCCGAAAATTCATACTTAAATCCGTTGGGTAGATTCTTTGCAGCAACTTCTTCAACTGCCTTGATCGCGTCCCCCGAACTGAACCCGGGTTTTGCTATTGCATTGATACCAATCGAGTTGAAAAGATTATAGCGGGAAGCATTTTCAGGACCATATACGCGCTTCATTTTCACAAGCGTATTAATCGGAACCATTTGCCCCAACCGGTTTTTGACAAGCACTCCGTCCATGGAAGCCGGATCCGCCCTATCTGCGACATTTGCCTGAACCATAACACGGTAATATTTACCGAAACGGTTAAAGTCTGATGCCTGAGCACTACCAAAATAGGCTTGCATGGTTTGCAAAATATCTTTCACATTGACGCTTAGCTGTTCTGCTTTCACTTCGTCAACTTCCATTTCAAGCTGTGGATAATCGGCTCTGAAAGCTGTAAATGCTACTGCGATTTCAGGGCGTTTCATTAATTCACCGATAAAACCATTGGCCACGCCGCTGAATTTATCCAATGTTCCTCCATTTCTATCCTGCAAAACAAAGTCAAGACCGTCGACATTACTGAACCCGGGAACGGTAGGGAAGGTAAAGACGAAGAAATTTGCTCCCTTGATCGCTCCGAGTTTTTGGCGGACTTCGTTCATTATTCCGTTGATGTCTTTAACCGAACCACGTTCTTTGGCAGGTTTTAGCAAGACGAAAGCAACGGCTGATGATGGGCTGGAAGACTGCGTAAGAATATTAAATCCCGAAAGCCCCATCAAAGTTTGTTTCGATTCCATCGATCCAAGAATGGTTTCTGCTCTGTGAACAACTTCTGTTGTACGTTCCAGCGAAGCACCAACTGGCATCGATAATGAAATTGCAATAAATCCCTGATCCTCAGAAGGTATAAAGCCGGTTTTCGTTTTAGTGACCATATAACCTGTCGCGATTGTAACCAAAGCCAATGCACCCAGACTTAGCCATCTGTAATGGATCAGGAAACGAAGACTGCTTACATAACGGTTTGTCAGTTTATCAAACGAAGCGTTGAAACCCATGAAGAATTTCTCTTTGAAGCTCTTTTTGACATACACTCCATTTTCATGATGTTTGTGTTCTTTCAGGAAAATGGCGCATAAGGCAGGACTCAATGTCAACGCATTAACAGCTGAAATCACAATTGCGATAGCCAGTGTAAAGGCAAACTGACGATAAAAAACACCGGTCGAACCTTCAAGGAAACCAACGGGAAGGAATACGGCAGACATGATCAAGGTGATCGAGATAATTGCGCCAGTGATTTCACTCATTGCAGAGGCAGTGGCTGCCTTCGGCGGCAATCCTTTTTTCTCCATTTTTAAATGAACGGCCTCGACGACTACAATGGCATCATCGACGACAATTCCTATGGCTAATACCAAAGCGAAAAGGGTAAGCAGGTTGATCGAGAAGCCGAAAAGGGACATGAAAAAGAATGTTCCCAAAATGGCAACCGGTACTGCAATCGCAGGGATAAGGGTTGAGCGGAAATCTTGCAGGAAAATATAAACCACAATGAAAACCAGGATAAATGCTTCAAGCAAAGTATGTTGAACCTGCTCTATGGACTGATCCAGAGAATCCTTGGTGTTATACAAAATCAGATATTTCATTCCTTTCGGGAAATCTTTTTCCGCTTTTTTCATCAGATCCTGAATCGCAATCTGAATTTCATTGGCGTTGGATCCGGCAAGCTGCATCGTCGCAATGTTCACACCTTGTTTGCCATTTACGCGGGTAAAATTCCCGTAAGTATAAGAGCCGAACTCAACTTTTGCGACATCTTTCAGCCTCAAAATCGAACCATCTGCATTCGAGCGGATGATGATATTTTCGTATTCCTCAGGCTTGTTCAGCTTTCCTTTATACTTAATTACGTATTCGAAAGATTCCTGGCTGTTTTCGCCGAATTTCCCCGGTGCAGCTTCCAGGTTTTTGTCTCTTATTGCGGCAATTACGTCATTTGGCGTCAGGTTGTAGGTCGCCAATTGGCTAGGTTTCAGCCAGACACGCATCGAATAATCTTTATTTCCGCCAAAAATTATCGACTGACCGACTCCTTTAATCCTTTTGATCTCTGGAATAATATTGATCTGCGCATAGTTTGCGAGAAATGTCTGGTCATAAAGTGCTTCGTTTTCTGAATACAGGTCAACCACCATAAGCAAACTATTTTGCTGTTTGGCTGTTGTTACACCTGCCTGAACAACCTCCGCCGGCAACTGGCTTGTCGCCTGAGAGACACGGTTTTGAACATTGACCGCCGCCTGATCCGGGTCGGTACCTAGTTTGAAATAAACGGTGATCACCAAAGATCCGTCATTACTGGCGGTTGAGCTCATATAGCTCATGTTTTCAACTCCATTAATTGATTCTTCAAGCGAAGGAGCAACAGAGCGAAGAACGGTTTCTGCATTCGCGCCAGGGTAATTTGCAATAACCTGAACCGCCGGTGGTGCAATATCGGGGAACTGTTGCAGGGGTAAATTGGTCAGACCAAGTATCCCAAGTATCACCAGCAAAACGGAGATAACAGTAGCTAAGACAGGTCTGTCTATGAATTTCTTAAACATAAAGATTCAATTTGGGTGTTTTTATTAATTCTGAGCAATCACCGGTTTAGGTTTTTCCGGTGTGATTACAGTGCCTTCTTGCAGGATGTCAAGTCCTGCCGATACGATTCGGTCACCAGCTTTGACGCCATCTTTGATCAGGTAATTGTTACCACTTTTGCCAATGATCGTGATCGGTAATTTTTTCACTTTATTACCTTCCCCTACTGCATATACGAAGACTTTATCTTGCAGTTCCAGCGTAGCAGATTGAGGTACAAGCACAGCGGATTCATGCTGAAGGCTAAGTCTTACTTTTCCTGTATTTCCTGAACGGAGAAGTCCCTGAGCGTTGGCAAAAGTTGCGCGTAAAGTGATCGCCCCGGTGTTCTTGTCAAACTGTCCGTCGATCATGTCGACTTTTCCTTGTTTTGGATAGACCGTCTGGTCAGCAAGCAGCAATGATATGGGTTCAAGCTTTTTCAATTTGTCATTCAGCGTTGCGCCATCATATTGTGCTTTGAACTTAATAAAATCAGCTTCTCCAAGTGAAAAATAAACGTGCACTTCCTGTACATCTGAAAGCTGCGTCAATGGTTCAACGTCCGCGCGCGAAACCAGGCTTCCGTTTTTCTTAGGCAATCGTCCAATAAAACCACTCACAGGCGCTTTAATCGTGGTATACCCAACATTAATCTGCGCAGATCCAACAACAGCTTTTGCTTGTTCTGCATTTGCAATTGCCACTGCATTGGCCGCTTTGGCTGCTTTTAGTTGAAAATCGGAGATCACTTTGTTTTCAACCAGCGGTGTTAATTTGTCAATTTCAAGCTGTGAATTAATGATTGAAGCCTGTGCGGCACTCAAATTTGCTTTCGCGTTGTTCAATTGTTCGCGGTATGGATTGTCGTTGATCTTGAACAAAGGCTGACCAGCTTTAACATACGCACCTTCGTCTACAAAAACCTTGTCAAGGTATCCATCCACTTGCGGGCGAATTTCAACATTTACTTTTCCTTCAATAGAAGCTGGATATTCCTGGTAGGTTGTTGCCTGTCCCGATGTGATTTCCACAACCGGTAGAGTTGGTGGTGGCGGAGTTGTTGGTGCCTCCTGTTTTTGCGCGCATCCGTATAACAGGACAGCAACGCCTAAAATTAGATTTTTCATGAAAGTGTTATTAATTGTAATTAAGAGATGAAAACTTCAGATTCTGTTTTCTTAACATTTGCGGTGGTGAACCTATAATGCTTATTTTGGAACGATCGTTCAAAAATTATATGATTTTCTTATAAAATGTTTAAAAGTTGCCTCCCTTTGCTTATTTAAGCGTTTTTAAGTTAAAAAAATGAAATTTATTTACTTAAAAATTGGTGATTTGAAATTCGGATTTCAAAGATGTTTCACACCAATTCTGATCGCCTTCAGGCCTTTTACGCCTTGCAAGTCTTCCAGTTCCAGATATTCGAGGTCGTCATTCAGTAAGCCCATTTGCTGAAGATCATTGATATAGTCTAGATATTCTTCAGCCTCGCTGTCGCTAAAATATACCAATGCGATTTTTCCTGGTTGGGTCAGGCGCTCGCCGGTCTCTCGCACAAGCGCTTTGTCGATCCGTTTTTTGATAATTTCATACCGGATATTGTAAGCACCTTCTACATCGAATCTTCTTTCATCATTTCTGAAATTGATGTTGATCGGGTTTGAATGAATAAATATCAGTTGCGTGGTTTTCAGCGGACGAGGCAAGTGGGGCAGGAGCTTTTCAGTAAGCCTGGTAATTTCGGCCATTGACGTTAGCTGCCACAAGCGCAGATTTTTTAGATATACGGTATCAAATGGTTTTTCAGGCGCCATCGACTGCCCGATGTACATGTCATACTCAATGCCATCCGTTCTGAATTTTTCAAAGTAAAACGGATAAGCGGATTTCAGCGCTTTCTGAGCGTTGTCAATATAATTTGAAATTGACGTGTTTATCTGTTGCAGGGACGATTCCAGCTTTCGTCTGTTTTCAAAAACCAGACCTTCGGTTTCTGAAAGTGCTTGAAAATAGAAATCCACAATATCTTTTGTCACTGGATATTCTTCCCGGATTTTTAAAAGATAAGGATTAACCTCGGCAGCCAAAAACCGGTTAAGTGCAAGCTCATCTTCTGAGGAAAGATACCCGTTTATTTCACTCGCCCATCGATCACATGCACAAACAAATGTCTCGGTTGTCTCCAATTCAATCATTTTTTTGACCGAATGAAAAGTGTTTCCAAGGAGTGACAGCTGATTTTTAATATCTTCACGAACGGCACGATTTCTTTCAAAAGTCGAATTTCTGATATCGATTGCTCCATACAAAGGATACACTTTTTCAAACGTAACGGTCTCGATTTCAGCATTGGGTGAGCTCATACTGGTTTCAAGAAAATTCCATGCAGCCTCATTGAATTTCCATTGAACAGAAGGCTGCAAAGGCGTAAATTTTTCTCGAATAATATTCTCGATTTTTGCATTGAATTCATCCGTGCTATATTTTAGCAACTGTGCAATCAGCGGCAATGCCGTTTGGATTCTGGAAAATAATGCATCGTCAAGCGTGATCTCATGTTTTGAAAAAACCTCCAGAATTCCCGCCACTTTGCTATTGTGAAAAACGGGAACAAACGCGAATGAAGTTATCTCTGCCGATTTCAAAATATTAAGTAAAGGCTCCTCCAATACCTGCTGATCATTGATATGGTTGAAAACAGCTGTCTGCGGATTCGTATAATATTTATTAATCAGTTGATTAAATCCTTCCTCGGTTACGCCAAATTTTTTCGCCGCATCCACAATCATACTTTGCGAACATTCCGCATTTGCAAACACGTATTTGCCATTGATCTGATAGGAGGGAATCAAGCCAAAATCAATACGATCGTCTCCGGCCAGTGTTTTCAATGCCTGAATGATTGAATCGTTCGACTCCGTTTCGTAATTATGGTTAACCAGAGCTTCTTTAATAATCTCGGTCGCTCGTTGAATCGTGACATCCAGCAATGTTATCACTGAAAAACCTTCAAAGCGAAAACGGTTTAGCGGGAGAATATTTTCAAGAATTGTGGTATCAGCACCCTTCTGAAGATAAGGCTCAATCGTTTTGTAATCCAATGCCGGCAACTTCCCGTTCAGCTGAATATCAATAAACCGCGTATCCGTATTGATGTTATAAAACTTTGGCAGATTTGTGACTACGTCGGTATACTCAAACAAAATTTCGTTCTTGATGAGCGAAGGAATATTGTAGAGCCTTTCCAAAATCAGCCGGTACATAAACTGGATTTGCTGCGTTTTATAATGTTGTACCGGACTAAGGTTTATAGCCTGACCGGCAGCCGTTTTATTAGCCAAAAACTTATAAAATCCATCGGTACTAAAAAATATCTTATCAGGGACGGGAGTGCTCAACGCCCAGAAATGCTCTTTTTCATTCGTTGCTAACGGTGTCAGGATCATATAAACGAGTTCCATCAGCTCTTTGTACCGCGCAGAATCCCCGGTTAAAACGTTTGTCCGATTACCTTTTATTTCGTTTTCAAACTTATCAATTACGAACCTGTAAAATTCAGATTTGACCGATGGTTCGTCTTTTAGCATGTTTTTCAAGTGTGCAACAAATGGCTTGAACGACAAAACAGATTCCGTTAGAGCAGGCCGGAAATCATTGTTTTTGATTTCGAGCATTCCTTTTAGAGAATTTGAGTCGATATTTGATTTTGCCAGGTACATGTCCTCTCAAATGGTACTGTTACACTAAATAATTACTTATTAAACTAATCTTGTTGCCACCGATATTTGCCCTATAACGACATGTTCAGAAAAGCATTTTTTGCCGGATTTACTAGATAATCGATATTATTGAATGATCGTTCCAGATGTGTACCTTAATATTGAAAAAAGATTATTTTTCTTTGTTTTGTTCTATTTAAAATAAATTAACGCTCAAAAATTGCGCTACATGCGTAAAAATAAGTGATTTTTGTAACCTATGGTTATAATTAGAATACTACCATAAAAGATCAGCACCGATGGTTTCATTCCGTAAACAGAATATTTTCAGGCGCACTCACCAGCTGAAATAAATAGATATATTTCCAACATTGTGACCATACAATCCTTTTGCATAAGCCATAGTTGGTTTCTGCGTGTACGAGATTCCAAAAGCGCCGGACGATAATGAAAATCCATAATCGATGCTGCCGACAAACTGATTATTTTCTGCACTGTAAGGTGATTTTGTTTCGCGTGATATCTGTGCATTTTTATCCAATTCTCCATGTATCAGCGCATTAGAGGCTACGAAGGTGATTTTTGGTTTCATGAAAAAATAAACATGCATCTTTCCTGGATTTGCCAGGTTACTGTATTGGCTGATGAATCCATTGAAATAGGAAGAGAATTTTCCGATGCGGATTAAAGGATATATTGCGACTGAATTCGTCAGCGTACCAGCAGAAATTTGCGTACCGCCAATAATTTCTATCACTTTTCCACTGGATGCTAGTTGCTTTTCAGCCGTGAAATTGACATTAAATAGTGCTTTTGTATTAATCTGATTTTTCCAGCCCATTGGCGTTTCATCGTTGATAACCTGATGGATCCAAACCTGCGTTTGTCTCGCAAAAGAAGCCGGCCCACGCACACCGAACAGAATTTCAGTCTGCAAATCAAACTTTTTTTCGCTGTTATAGGATGCCAGTGAATGCGTTACGAAAAGTGCACCTGAGTAAGGATAGTCGTTTGCCTGAAAGTCAGGAATGGTCAGGTTGCTCGGCGTAACCATCATTTGCATGACGGACCAGCCATAGATATCGCGGCTGTTTTTTCCGGCTTTGGGCATGAGTTGGTCAATCAGAGGCGAAGGTTTTTTTTGAATATAAAACAAATCCAAACGGACGCCATTTGTATAAGCTCTGTCTGTTCCGGCTCCACGAATATTCAAGAAATCGTTGTCCTCATAAAACCGGAAAAGGTGATTTGCTTCCGAAGATTGTGCGTAAGTCAAAGTTGAATTTATGACGCCTGGCAGTAATGTGAAAATTGTGAAAAGTAGTTTTTTTTTCATTGCAAGAGGGGGAAATGTATTTGCGTTTTTGCTTTGGCGGGAAGGATTGACCTGTGTCGGTAAAGACGATCGATAATTTTGAGGAAATTTTGAGCCGGTTTGTAGGCACGATCATATAAGCGTAAGCTCAGGCAGTTGCGCCTCCTTCCGATAGTAATATCACGAATTGTAATAAAGTCGATTATTATAGATGTAATAAATTCAGGCTTCCCAACGGACCGCCGAATTGCTGCATTCTGCCTCCATTTGCAAGATTTCCGAGATCAACAGGTGCGAAACCTATTCTCTTGACAACTTCCGAAAATTCCCTTTTAGCATACCGGTCATTACCAGAAATAAATACCACTCGTTTTCCGTGTTCATGTTCGGGATATTTTTCCAGCACTTTATAGCATAATGTGTTAAATGCCTTAACCAGCCTGGCTCCTGGGACAAGTTCAGCAACCAATTCGCTGGAAGTTTTTTCGCCGGTATAAACAAAATTATTAACGTCTTCGAGGCTGAAATTTGGATTTGTGGCATCCACAACGATCCGGCCCTCCCAGGGCGGAAGATTGGAAAGTGCCTGCGGAAGCTGATTCCAGTGAACGGCCAGTATTACAATTTTAGCCCTTGCAACTTCCTCAGTCGTCGCCGCCTGCACATTAGCACCCAGGGCAGTCACGATGGAATTCAGGGAATGGGGGCCTCTGCTGTTACACATCATTACTTTGTAACCAGTACTAACAAGCTGCCGGGCGAAAGCTCTTGCCATCTTCCCGGCTCCGATAATTCCAATGGTCATATATTCGATTTTTATAACGTTTGCTGAGTTATGCTGGATGTTGATTGCCATTATCAGAAAGTACAAATTTGCCTATTATGCTATCCCGAAAAAATGGATTGATAAAGGTTTGTATTGTATAAATGATTGCATGTTTTGAATGAACAATTATCCTGTCGGCGATGGCTTGTTTATACGTTCCGTCAGAACCTTTCCCGTATCCGGATCCATAACTTTAAGTTCGATATAGACCACATTTGGCGCCAGTTTGGAACCTCCATTGATATGGACAAAAATTCTTTTCAATACATATTCTTTCTGGTTTACGTGAATGAAAACACGGTAACGATTCCGAATATCCCGACGTAAATACATCGTTGAGCCAGTGAAAGCGACTGATTTCAATTCAAATTCACCTTCTCCAATAGGCGTTACTTTTAAGCCATAGGCAAACTTATTCTGGATGTAACTTAGTTCCTTTACCGTTCCGCCTTCATGAAATCTTATCCAGAAAGCACGTACAGGATTGCTGTTATCAAGCTTGCCATCTTTGTCCAGATTAAGTTGATAACAAATCGTATTGGAATTGGGATCCCGCTGAATGTAAAAAAGCAGATTTGGAATATTAGGTACTGGCAGCGTGTCTTGCGAAGAAATCGTTGGCTCAATGGCGCTTATAACTTCTGAGCTCGCCAGTAAAAATAGCATGAAGATGAAGTGTTTTTTCATTTCGTTTGTATATAAAAACTTAGATAAACGGGTTAATCGATAAACTCAAATCTTAGCCTCAAAGGGAAGAAATTTGCGCGATTAACAGATTTACCTGCATCAAGAATATCCCCAAAAGCGTTTTCGGAAATTTGTAAGTTGTCTGCATTGGTTGTAGTTTAAAAGGCGTTGTTGACTGCCGATCTATAACGATTCCTATATTGCTGCAATGCAAGCGGCTGATACGATAGGATCTATTGCCTTGAACATATTATGAACAATCATGCATTAGATTTCGTACATATCTGCACCAGCCGCTACGTCATCCAGTTAAGCTCCCACCAGCTAGGAGCAATCTGTTTTCTTGTTTAGAGGAGGTTTACTTATTCTTTAATGGGATGATCAGCAACCTGAATTTTGATTGAAACAGAATCAAATAATTGATAAAAAATTATTTATCAGGCAATTATCTCACTGAAAAAACAAAAGTACCTTAACATTGAAAATTTGACAGTTGATATACCGGAGAACTTGTTATACAATTCATTAGCTTTTTAACACCGCCTCTTCAACCAATTTTACCAATTGGATTTCGGCATGGAACCTGACTTCTTCACCAATCAACAAACTTCCCAGATTTGCCATCGTGGTTGCATTTAAATCAAAATGCTTTCGGTTGATTTTTCCCTGAGCAGAGAATGCTACTCTTGTCAATCCGTCTGGTTCAATGGTCTTTCCTCCAAACTCGATTGTAAGTTCAATGGGCTTTGTAATATCTTTGATCGTAAGAGTTCCGAGAAGAATGTCATCTTCAACAGCATCAAGATATTTCTTACCTACAAATTTTAATAGCGGATATCTGGATGAATCAAAGAAACCTGCTGATTTTAGATAATTGTCGCGTTGGTTGTCACAGGTATCCACCGAGTCCGTTTGTGCTATAAAAACAATGTTGTGAAATTTTGTAAAATCATCGTCTTCTGTGGCAATTTCCAGCTTGATTTTTTTAAAATAGCCGGTGATGTTTTGAAGCAACAGATGTGTCGTATTGAATAGCACCTCACTGCTTTCAGCGTCCGCAATCCATTTTGTTCTTGCCATCGGGTAAATAGTGTTAGGGGTGTGCCAAAGTTTTTTACTATGACAAATATCCCAATTTGCAAACCGGCATGAAATGGCTATAAGATGGCTAATGATGTACAATTTCTCGTTTTCTCAAACCTATATCTGGTGTTAACTCAGGCGAAAACTTTACTGCCGTTTACTGTTGAAGGAATAACTTTGAAATACGGTAGGTTGACAAAAACGTCTAAATTTGAACTAAAACAAGAGTTTTTGTAGTACTTCTGGTGAAAAATAGAAAACATTCTACAAGAATATCAAAAACATTCTATATGATTTGAAAAGTAACCTTTGTAGCTTTGTCGTGTTCTTATATACAATTATGTATTAATGTACACAATTTCCGTTCCCGGCTTCGGGTTGGTAATATAAAAACGTTGAGTGTAATGCATAAGACCTGCTATGATTCACAGCAGGTCTTCTTTTTTTTATCGTTTTCGGACAAGAAAATTTAAAGAGATTATAAATTCTGCTGTCATCAAACTCAGAAAATAGGAGTTGTTTTCCTTACGTCAGGCACGAAATACCTTGCATAATCCTCTGCGAATTGATCGAAATTTCTCGGTTCTTTTCCTATTGCTTCCATAACTCCGGATCTAATTTGTGAGGCCTCTCCGGCTTTGTAGTGCGCATAATCTTCCACCAAACCTTCCGCCTGCCATTTTGGAAAGCCGACCTGTAACAATGTATCGATTAACATCTCGGGCGTGATATCAATAAATTTAACTGTCCGGCCTGTTTTGTTTGAAAGTTTTTCAGCAAGTTCCGTATGCGTAAGCGACTCCGGACCGGTAAGATTGTATATTTTTTCCTCGTGTCCGGATATCGTCAGCGTTTCCATTGCGACGGCCGCAATGTCCCGGATATCTATCAGACTTATTCGCGAATCACCAATAGCTCCATAAAATTCACCTTTGTTAATAATCGTATCCTGAAATCCAAGCAATCCTTGCATGAATAAGTTCGGTCTTAAAAAAGTGTAAGCAATACCCGATTCTTTGATCAGCTTTTCAACCACTGCGTGATAGCGAAGAAAACGAACAGGGGATTCCAGATCTGCGGCCCATTGTGATAGCTTAACAATGTGTTTCAGCCCTGTCGATTTCGCGACTTCCACGAAAGAACTTTGCTGTTTTTCAGCAAGCTCAGAGGAGTTGGTAAGTAAAAAAGCCTTCTCAATTCCAAGTAGCGCATTTCCCAATGAAATCGGGTCATTAAAATCTCCCTCGACAAGTTCTGCGCCGGGCAGGCGGGCCAATTCTTTTGCTTGGTCAACGGATCGTACTAACGCACGGAGTTTAATTCCGTTTTCTGACAAAAGTTTGGTAAGTTCTTTTCCGATATTTCCTGTTGCTCCGGTGATCAGGATTTTAGGGGATGGTTTAGCTGACATGAGATAAAAGTTTTTTCTGAATAATTTATTTCTGTTACAAATGTACCCGCGACTTATTTTTAAAAATTGTAAGAAAACGAAACAACATCCAAAACCTGATCGCCGGATGCTTTGACCTTACTTTCTTCGTAGTTTTGTTGTAGAAAATAATATCGGATAAATGGATTCTATCGGTACACATATCGATGTTGGCGCACCGCTTAATGACGTGGTATCTCATTTGTATTGCATCCGGACGCCTGAAAATTTTGATACGTTCGTACAGCATCTGTCTCCGAATCTGCAAATGATGTTGATTTTTAATTTTGGAAAACCTGTTCGTGTCTCATTCGGTGATGGGATTTTTCAGGAACAGCTTATGGAAAAAATGGCTGTGATCGGGCCGCTCCGTAAAATGTTTAATTATGAAGTTCTTCCTGGCACCAGCCTGATTGCTGTGGTATTTAATGGCGACGGGTTTTATCGTTTGTTTCAATTGCCGGTCGATAGTCTTGATGGGGAAACCATTATGGATCCGGATCTGCTTTTGGGCATTTCGGGGTTTGAACTATTATGGGAAGAGCTTGATAAATTAAAGGAACTGGAACAAAAAGTTGACTTATTAAAGGAATACGGGCTATCCTTTATTCAAAACACGGATGACGCAAGTGTTCCGTTATTAAATGGAATTGGATATTTTCAGCAGGAATCTGTGCAACCCGTACGCGCGATCGCCATGGATTCTGATTTGTCGGAGCGCACCATTCAATTAAGGTTCAAAAAATATCTCGGCTATTCGCCGAAAGAACTTTTACGTTTTATCCGTTTTAAAAAGGTCATCAATCAAATCCTGCAAAATGAAAATAGACAGGTAGATTGGTATGGCCTTATCGAAGAATTTGGTTACCACGATCAAAGCCATTTGATCAAGGATTTTCATCATTACCTTGGAACAACACCTCAGAAATTCGTAAAAGATATTGTCGGGAAAGAATTCTGTGTCAGCAAGGTGGGGAGATATTATTCGTAGGTAGTATCAAAATGTTTTGATTCCACCTTTATAATCTTGTTATTGACCATTTGTCCCACGTATTTTCGATTATGGCAATTTTCCAGGTATTCAAAAGCACCACTAAAAATCAATATTATTATCTATTAAAAGCTACCGGTAATTCACAGCTTATACTTTCTTGTGATGGCTTTTCTTCAAAACAAATGTGTCTGGACGGGATTGAATACGTAAGGAAAAATGCGGTAGAGGATGAAAGTTTCAAGCGTCAGGACAGTTATCTGAGTTTCACCTTTACTATTGAGAATGACAGTCAGCAGACGGTGGCAAAAAGTGAAAACTATACCTCAGAACCGCCACGCGAGCAAATTATTGAATTGATTAAAAAAGATGCCGGCTCGGCCATTATTCAGGATTTAACCTGAGCGTTTTTTTAATGTCTACTGAAATTGACAACAAGATTGTATCGGCAGGCCACAGCTTTCCCTTTTATTTTTCCCGGAATCCATCCCGGCATATTGTTTACCAGACGGACGGCTTCGGTATCAAACGCTGGAACTTCCGGCTTTAAAACCTGGACATCTTCAATCTTGCCGTTTTCAGTTATAATAAAAGTGACAAAAACGCGTCGCTCAATTCCTTCCTTCAAAGCTTCTTTCGGATACCGTAAATTTTTGCGAAGATATTCCCGGAGGGCACCTGCCTCACCGCGGAACCGGGGATGTTCTTCTGCGATGGTATAGACAGTTCGTTCTGGCGTGGAAACCGAATCCGACTGCGCCTGAGCTGAGAAACAGCAGAAACAGAATAGCCAAAAAACTAATTTAATCGCGGACATATCACAGATGAGTTTAATTTCAGGTACCAGCAAGCTGTTTCAATATTAATACAACCTAAAACTTAAATTGCTACCGAAAAGTAAAATCCTGTCCGGTCATAAAATCAAAAAGTCGGAAGCGATAACTCCCGACTTTTTGATTTAAGTTATTTTAACCTGAAAAAGGATATTAGAAAGTATAAGTGAAGTTAGCCAACAAAGCCCGTGGTGTCTGAGGAGCAATAGTTGACCAACCTTTGTAATATTCTTTATCAAACGCATTGTTCAGTTTAAGACCAATACGATAATTATCTGCTTGATAAAACAATGAAGCATTCGCGATGGTATAGGCTGGCAGAATAAATTCTCCGGTAGATGCGTAGTTTATTGCAAAACGCTCACTGGCTCCATTGCAACCTGCTCCGATACCAAAACCTTTTAAATTTCCGGCAGGTACTTCATAGTTTGCCCAAACATTATAAAGTGTTTTCGAGCCGGCTTCAAGAGGTCTTGTGTTCAGAATGTCAAGATTGTCGGATTTGGTAACCTTGCTTTCGTTATTGCTAAATCCGGCTCTGATATTCAGGCAGTTCACAGGGTTGGCATTTACTTCAATTTCAAAGCCTTTGCTGTATACTTCGCCACCCTGGATTTTGTTGAAAGGCGAGGCCGGATCGGTGATCACCTGGTCTGTGACCTTGATATCGTAATAACTTATTGTTGCATTTAATTTATTCTTGATCAGGTTGGTTTTAATTCCAAATTCTATCTGATTTGCCTGCTCAGGTCTGAATGATTTGAAGGTCTGCGGGCCGTCTGCCGGGTTTCCCACAAGCGAAGGAGCTACGTTGGTAAATCCATTTTGGTAGTTTGCAAAAACCGATATTTTATCGACAACCGGCTGGAACATAATTCCAAATTTTGGTGACAATGTCGTCTGATTGTAATCATCATCGGATGTTGCGATACTACCCTGGTTGTCAAAATGGTCAAGACGAAGACCAACCATGACTGATAAATTATTTGTAATGTTCAGAACGTCGGAGGCATACGCGCTGTAAATGTTATATTTTGATTTCGAATTGGATACGGGTTGCGAAGCTAAAACAGCGTCAACTGCTGCGGTGGAAAGTGGATAGGTCCTCGTTTCTAGTGAATCCGCGGTAAACGGATCGTCACCATTCGCACCGCCTTGCGGCGTTACGTTTCCATAAAAAGCATAACCTGTTCCATTACTTGTTGAAACGGCAGAAAAATAATCGAGGCCTAATACAACTCTGTTTCTCAATTTACCCACTTTAAAATCCCCGATGAAGTTTTGCTGAATATCCGACGTGCCGGTATATTCATTCTGCTTGTTCAGGAACCGCGAAAATGTGTCATTTTCAAGAATTCCAAAATCGAACAGATAAGTGTAATATCCTTTCGTAGAAGTCGAACTTTTGGAAACCAGCGTCTGCGACTGCCAGGTGTCTGAAAGGCTATAATCCATTTCGACCCGGTAATTCTGCGTTGGGTTTTGTAACGTCAGGTCGTTGCTTGTAAATGACAGATTGTAGTTATATCCTAGCTCATCAATATTTTTAGAATGTTGAGGAGCGCTTCGGTTCAGGAAAAGAAACATAGGATTTGTTTGTTCAGCCTGCGTAATTTCCCCGTAAAAAGAAAACGACAATTTATTATTCACCTTGTAAGAAAGTGAAGGCGCTACAAAAAATGATTTCCGGAAACCTGCATCCTGGAAACTCCGCTCTGTGGCGTAAGAAGTATTCAGCCTGAAATAAATATTTTTCTCCTTGCTTAAAGCTGCATTAAAATCTCCGGTGATCTGATTTAACCCAAACGAACCTGTTGTAAACGAAAGTTCACCTCCTGTACCAACGTATGGTTTTTTTGTAACCACATTGATAAGCCCGCCATAAGAACTTACTGCATTTCCAAATAATGTTGCAGACGGTCCTTTCAAAACCTCGATCCGTTCAATATTTGCCGGATTGATTGTTCCATTGGTAAGTCCAGGCAAACCATTCACAAGTTTAGGTTGGACGGAAAATCCACGAAGCGAGAAATAACCGGCTCCGTCACCACCACGGCCCGTCGATGTCCATAGGTTTTCTACACCCGTTGCATTTTTTAATGCATCATCAAAGTTTGTAACGATTTGGGTTTTTAACAGATAATCCGTCACGGTACTGTAAACCTGTGTATTTTCAAAATCCTTCAATGGCAATTTGGAAACATAGGCCGTTTTGCTGCGCGAAAACTTATTATCTCTTTCTCCTTCAACAACTACTTCACGTAGAATTTCATCGCCTTCATACAGTGTTATTGTTTTCAGGTCAATTTCATTTTGCGAAATGGTAAATGGCAGTTCCTTGGTTTTAAATCCTAACGAAGAAATTGATAAAACATAATTACCATCATTGATATTGGATATTTCGAAGACGCCAGCTTCATTGGTCTGAGTGCCTTTTCTGGTATTCTTGATATGAATAGTTACGCCGGGTATAGTATTTTTCGAGTTGTCTATCACAATTCCTCTCAGACTGCCCGTCTGAGCAAAGGAAAAAGTTGAAAGAAGCACGAAGATTGAGATAGGTAGAAGATATTTCATTTACGTAATTTAGAATTAGAATAATTAACTTGGGTGTGCAAATGTATCGTACGTTATCTACTCCTCCAAACTATTTATATTATTTCATTAATTCTCCTCTGAAAGATTTATCAGCTTTTGGTATTGTTTAGAAAGAAAAAGAGCTGCATACCATAGGCGGCATGCAGCTCGTGAAAAAATAAATAAGGATTAAAATATGTTAGTAAAGGCTGACTCGGTGTAATAAACAAGCAATTAACCTTTAATCATTTTTGATTTATTCGTTCTTAGAAAATTCCGATATAGTGATTTCCAGCTTTGTTAACCAGTTTTGCTCCTTTTGTAACGGCACCGGTTTTGCTATTAATCACGTAGATATTTCCGTCTTTTCCTACCGGGGTTACGGCAACATAAACTTCTTCTCCACTAACCAAAATACCCTGATATTGACCAAAATCCAGATCAGCATCGTATGGAAGATCTACTTTTGAAGCAGTTTTACCATTCAAATCCAGGCGGGCAACGAATCCCTGGCTTGATCCATCATGCGTATAAAGTGCATAGGCGATACCGTCACCGGCATATCTCCAGCAATCTACATAAACGTCTTTTACGCCAAGCGCCGCATCCAGGCTGAATACGTATGCATTGTCGTATTCATTGTTTTGGTTAATTTTCAAAATATGTGAGCCCTTTGAATCTCTCTGCGTAGCCTGATAAATGTTTCCATCCGTTCCCAAGAACGAATTGAAGCTGCGGTATCCGCTGTTGTCTCCAAATCCAACGGTTGAAGTAATTACTTTCGGATTTTCCAAAGAAGGATAATCAACAACTACCGCTTTCGAGCCCAATCTTTCAAATGTGCTTTCTGTCAGACCTGTTGCCGGATTTCTTTTCTGCATCCACGTTCCGATGATCAATTTATTTTGTGCTTTGTTCAAAACAGGTGCATCAAGACGGAAAATATTATGTCCTGCAAGTTCTTCCGCAGCCGTTAACGGAATTTGATATTGTTTGAAACCCGAAATTAATACTTCCTTTAAGTTCAATGCTAATACCGTTGCAGTTCCACGATAATATTGGAAAGGCGCTGTCGGAGTTGGGCCTGTCGTCGCATTATTAGCCTGGATATTTGCTACGTTCACAGCAATACCTGTTTTGTCGCCATCGAACAACTTAACCCAGCGGGGAGAAGTACTTGCGTATTGTGAGATGTTAACCGTCACATCTTCCTGTGTAAATTTTCCAGCACCTTCTACTTTATATCTGGAAAATTCTCCGCCGTTATCACCCGTGTAGGCGATATTGAAAAGTGTGTTTCCGTCTTCCGATGATTGTAAACGAGCAGTCCGGTTTGATTTTACGGCATATCCATTGTCATATACGCTAATTGAGATATCAGGATTTTTCGCATCGGCTTTGCTTACAGAGTAAACCATTGTGCCACCGTTTCCATCTCCGGGAGTGGTTCCCATCAATGCTCCGGCAACCGTGATCCAGCGATCTTCCGTAGGTTCAGGTTCGGGGGTATTTATCTCAGAATCATCGTTGTTACAGCCCGAAAGTGTCGCAGCCATCAATAGTCCGCCGAAAAACAGAACATTTAGAAATTGTCTTTTCATTATTTATAAGCGTTAATTAAAAATTATTTATAGCGTAATTAAGTTTGAGATAAAATGCTCTTCCGGGTTTCTGGACAGCAAAATTGTCGTAGGCCTGTTGGTCAAAAATATTTTTCAGGTCGGCGCTGACGATGAATTTTTTGTTTGGGAAAACGTAGCTTACTCCAATGTCCTGAATATATTGTCGTGGAGTTCTGAAATCCTCAATGTCAAGCCAGGTTGTGTAAAACCGCTCAACAAATCTGAATCCGTAATAAATATTCAGAATCGAGCTTTTTGACAAGACGTCTTTTACTGCATATTGAATTGAAGCATTGGAAGTAAAAAATGGCTCGTTGGGCAATTGCTTGTTATAATAATCGTATTCTCTTCCGTTTGCGTCGTACTGCGTATTGAAAACAGAATTGAATTTTGAGAGATTAAAACTCACGTTGAGATTTTTATTAAATGTATAGTTTGCTTCCGCCTCAAAACCGATTGCTTTTGTTTTGCCAAGGTTTTCAAATGGGTCAGTCTGCACGGCATCGTTGAGTCTTGGATTGACGCGGCGAACGATTTTGTCTTTTGTATCCCGTAAAAAGCCAGATAATCCGAATGAAAATTTATGTCTTTCCAGACTATATGGACCTGCTCTGAACCCCAGATTTAAGTTATTGCTAATTTCCGGGCGTATCCCAAAATTCTCTACAATGTTCTCGCCAGGACTTCCAAATACTTCTTCCTCGGACGGAAGCCTTACTGCTTTTTCAGCGGAGGTGAGCAGGTATAAGTTTGTTTTGATTGCATAAGAAATTGCTGCTCCATATCCCGTTGTGGTTTTATTGCTCGTAACTCTATCTTCCTGGCGTGTATTTTCTCCGCCAACCACAACCAGCACGGGATCCATCCGGTCAATTTTCTGCTGGTAGTATTTCCCGAACAGGCTGGTTCTCAGCTTCGCATCAAAAGCTTTAAGTTCATAGGCAACTGAGGTAATATTTTTTGTCAGATCTCTCGTGCCGATGAATTCTCTCTCTCTTTCAGAGCGCACAAAGTCCTGCTCAGTTCTGTCAATTGTGTAAAAAATATGGTTGAGGACCAGTCTGTGATTTTCTGTGATATCGTAATTGAGTCCACCACGGGCAGTCGTCACGCGACGGTTGATGTGATTCATCGTAGGTGCACCTTGCTGTGCGCCGGCTGGCCGTAATATAGGATCGCCATTAAGTCCGAGACTGAGTTCGCCAAACCAGTTGTAGTTCCATCTGACAGTATCAATCACAACTTGTTTTCTGCTGCTTGACATTCCGCTCAACGTCGCTTCAAGCCCTTTGATCAGAAAATTTTTCTTGCGGTAATTGACACTGAAAACGTTTGCCTGAGATTCCGTAAACCTTCCTTTGTAGGGTATCGACATGTAGGTGCCATGCTGTATTTCGTTAAAATCACTTGATCCGTTATATCCTAGAAAGAACTGGTCTGCCCATTTTACGTCTGTAAACCCAATTTCAAACTGACCGCCAATGGACCGATAGGCATCATTGAAGCGCTTTGCTCTGACATAATCGTATCTGCCGTTAGGTAAAATATTTCTTACAAATTTCCCCCAAACTTCGTAGTCATTGTCTGAGTAATTATAAAATCCTGATCCTTTTACAGTCAATCCGTTTTTGTTATTTCTATACATACCCGTCAAGCTGGATTGAAGCGTATTAAATGAACCGTAAGAAACAGAAGCAGTCAGGTTATTATTCATCCCCTTTTTCAAGATTACATTGATTGCGCCTCCAAGTGCGTCATCAGCAAGGTGGGCGGGAATCACGCCCTTATAAACTTCGATTCGTTCGATATTAGAAGGTGGAATACTATTCAAGCTGAAAGAGGCTCCATAAGTGGAGATTGGAATGCCATCTATGAAAATGCGAACGGAGCCGCCCGACATCCCGTTTAAATTATAGGTCACAGCAGATCCTAAACCACCGTTTTGACGAACTCTGATACCAGCCGATCGGTCCAAAAGTTCATTCGTTTGAATATTTCGGGTTGCTACTTCTTTGGTATCAATCACGTTGACAGCGAAACCCTGCGTTTCGATCTCTTTCTTTTCCGTTTTCTGTAATATTTGTACCTCATTCAGATCAAATGCGGCTTTTTTGACCATAATATCCAGATCGTGCTGTGATTTGTTAACATGGATCTTCACACTTTTTGACTGAATCTCGACTGAGGTTGTCAGAATCTCCTGGTGTCCATAAGGGACATTTTTTAATTCAAAATCACCGCGAACATCGGACATTGTCACGAGACTTGTACCCGCCAATCTAACCGTCACGTGACTAACAAAATCGCCTCCGTTCTCTTTAACTTTTCCTTTAACGGTTGCCGTTTGGACAGGCTTGGTTTGAGCAAAAACTGAATATTGAAGGATGAGGAATAAGATCAGATAAAAATATTTCATAGGTATTGATAAGGAGTGCTTTTAACGCGTCGGGTAAAATTATTTGTCTGGATAGGCGGTAGAAAAATTATTTTAAACTAGACCTATTCTAAGTTAAAGTCTCTAATTTTTCCATGTTGCCTTTGTTCATTACCATGGTTTGTTTTGATTGATTATCCTATGGAAAGCATAGGTTTGGAAGTTTCGAAGCCGAAAAGTATTAAGGACTGGGGTAGGATACTAGCAAATTCCTTCTCGCGTCATAAAAACTCCCGATAACGTCAGTCGTCAAAAGTCATTTTTTTGAGCCTATCAGCAAGTTGCCAGATAGACGTTTGTGGCAGAAATTCAATGCTTCTTTCTAGTAAATGATTTCAATATGACGGGCGAGTGATTTCTTGGAAGTATCATCTTGTTCTTACAAAGGAAAGTCAAAATCTATTTTCTGTTGCAAATGTTGCGGCTTGTATTGTTCAACAAGTACCTCAAAATTGGAAGATGTTTCAGCAGTAATAACAGGACAATTTAGTATATCTTCAAAACCTTTCCTGAGAGCCAAAAACTTTACTAATCCTGGGAAAATTTGCAGAGACGGCAATTATTAATTCAATTCCAATTAAGTTCGTGAATTTCAGTAAGAATCATTCTTTCCGGAATTATTAGATTTGAACAGAATCATATCTTGAAATCCTTGAAATTTTTTCTTAGGCTGCTTCAAAATATATCATTGGCAAAGTTTTGGTATTGTATGGTGCTTTGAAATCCAGTCGTGATTTCATGTACTATATTAACAAAACTTCATTAACATGTCTGAATCAATAAATTTGTCACTTCAAAATCCGGTTGATAAATATCCCCAACCACCATTTAATAAACAGCCGCAACAAGTGCCAGGATTGGCTTCAAAGATGGATCCACAACCTGATCATGGTGAAACGTCATACAAAGGATCCGGACGTTTGGCAGGTAGAAAGGCTTTGATCACCGGTGGAGATTCAGGAATTGGTCGTGCTGCGGCCATTGCTTACGCACGGGAAGGAGCCGACGTGGTTATCAATTATTTGCCGTCGGAACAATCTGATGCAGACGAGGTAATTGAGCTGATCGAGGCTGAGGGACGTAAAGGGTATGGGATCCCGGGGGATATCACTGAGGAATCTTTTTGTAAAAAACTTGTAGAAGAGGCTGTCGGAAAACTGGGTGGTCTGGATATATTGGTAAATAATGCAGGTCATCAACAGGCGGTAGAATCCTTGCTCGACCTGACTTCGGAGGGATTTGACGAAACAATAAAAACTAATATTTATGCTCCTTTCTGGATTACCAAGGCAGCTTTGCCGCATCTGGCTCCTGGTTCCGTAATTATTGCCACGTCATCAGTTCAGGCATATGACCCATCTAACAATCTGTTTGATTACGCGCAGACGAAAGCGGCTAATGTTGCCTATGTAAAATCGCTGGCCAAACAATTAGGACCAAAAGGTATTCGTGTTAACGGAGTTGCGCCAGGACCGGTTTGGACGCCGTTGCAAGTGAGTGGAGGACAGCCACAAGATTCGATTGTGGAATTTGGTAAAGTTACACCATTGGGCAGACCTGGTCAGCCGGCGGAATTAGCTTCTATATTTGTTCAGCTCGCGGCCGAAGATGCAAGTTTTGCCACCGGGCAAATCTACGGTGCAGCTGGTGGAAATGGTCATCCATAATAATTTGATTGTCACCATAACGAAAAAAGCACGACCTCGGCCGTGCTTTCTTCGTATAATATTTATCTGACAACAACTCAGACTATTTAACTCTGCTGAATTTTCGATATTGATAAATCAAGCTTTATAAGCTAGTCGGAAATTATTACTTTTCCTGCTTTATCGGATCAGCCAGATCCAGGCGATAAATTTCCATGATGTTTTGCAAAAGTTTTTTGAAGTCAATATTCAAGTCGATCAAGCCTCCTGAATGCACATCAAAAACCCATCCATGAACAGTCAAATCACGGTCACGCTGCGCTTTTTGCACCTCGGCCGTTTTAATTACATTTATACACTGCTCCTGAACATTCAATTCTACCAGTCTTTTGTAGCGAGATTCCTCATCTTCAATCTTATTCAATTCATCCCGGTGCGTGCGATAAACATCACGGATATTTCTAAGCCACGGGTTTAATATTCCCAAGTCTCCAGATTTCATGGCCGCCTGAACACCGCCGCAATAGTAATGCCCGCATACGACGATATGGTTTACTTTAAGATGTTCAACTGCGTAGTTGATAACAGACATTACACTTAAATCTGTGTTTGGAACCATATTGGCGATGTTTCTTAACACGAAAGCTTCGCCAGGCGCGATTCCCATTAACTCTTCGGCTGAAACCCGGCTGTCAGAACAGCCGATGTAGAGAATATCCGGCGTTTGCCCTTTTGAAAGTTCTGTAAAATAGTCTGGTTCAACTTTAAGCTTCGTTTGAACCCAGTTCTGATTATTCTTAAAAATTTGTGCAATATCCATTTTAGTAACTTTTTAGTTAAGAGTTATTATTACCATTACTTAACGTCAACCAACAGTATTTGTCCATAATAGTTATTCAGTATTTGTGACAAAAAGTCTGCACCTGAATGAATGATTTCAAAAGTGTCAGACTGCGACCTGCCTTAATTCATGACGGCGCTAATTTCATAATATCTGGTGCTGATTCATAATTATCAAATAACTTTTTTACAGCATAATTTTTAACGTTGATCAGCAATCGCGCAGGAATTTGTTAAGATTTTGTAATTGTACTATTTAACTCATCATAATATTTATCAACCAACTCTGGTAAATTATTGACTCCCAGTTTTTTAAATAAAATAGACTTGTGTGTCGCCAAAGTTGAATTGGCAATTCCCAGGGAATACGCAATCGTAGAAGTTGATTGTCCCTGGATTATGCCCTGGGCAATTTGAAATTGACGTCTGCTTAGCGTATAAACCGGGCTGGCAGACCACTTTTTAGGATTACCTGTCAGGGTTTTACTTCTTCTGATATTTTCGGTTAAAGTTTCCTGCGCCATTTGTTCCATTAAGGCGCGACATAAATATTGATGTCCGCCCAGAACTGATACGATGGATTCTGCAATTTCTTCGCAGCCGGCGTTCTGTGTTAAAAAGCCGTTGGCACCGGCCAATAAGCAATCGAGGGCATCGGAATATTTCATATCCCGGGAAAAAATCAAGATTCGGGTTTTGCTACTTGGTTGCTTGACATATTCAATTACATCAGTTGTCACTGTTGAGACTGCGCCGATAATGACAAGATCAAATGAGTCGAATTTGATCTTGGAAAGATTTGAGGTTTTTGATGACAGGCTTTTAAAAGATGTCGCAAGCGAGACGTAATCTTTTGTTATTTTCTCTAGGCCAGCTCTTACTACAAAACTATTATCAATAAATAAAATCTTGAAATTTGTCATAATTAATAAAACTCGAACGGGTATTGTGGTAGGTATTGAAAGCAGAAACTTTGCACTGCACAGATCTGTCTTTGCATTTATGGTCAGTGATAGTAGGCAGGATGCCTTTGATTCTCTCCGAGGTTATGGCAGCGCACCTTTTAGAATAATAAGCGGCTTCTAATGTCTAAATAGACAGTTTGCGGTTTTATGTTAAATATTTTACAACAGCATATCATTTATGTACGAAGAATTTTGTAGCAAGTAATTCTGCCCTTACACTTGTTCAGTCTGAAATGATCATCTGTTAGTGAGCAAGTTATGATTAAATTAACATGGATTCCAATTCCTTTGGATTTAGTGGTTTGGATAAAAATCCAGATAACAAAGGATGCGTTTTCGCCCTTTTCAATTCATCATAGTCCAGGGACGATGAAAGCATGATAATGGTGAACCGGCGGCAAAATTCTTCTCCATGCCTGGCGAGCGCATCCAAAAAATCCCATCCGCTTAGTAAGGGCATATTGATGTCCAGAAGAATTATTGTCTTAGCGTCGGCAGGAATTTCTTGCTGTTGAATAGTAGCAAGAGCAATTTCAGGGTCTGAATAAACCTGAACTTCTGCCTCGGGGTTGTATTTTAATACATTAAATTTAGCGATCGTGTTACATATTTTGTCGTCGTCAACAAGCATAAAACGTGTTGGAGGTAAGTTGTCGTTTTTTTGAGATTGATTCATTATAACTTTGAGTAAAATTTTATGGGCGTATGTTGGTTGGTTTACGGGCAATCGGCGACGGTAAAACGGTATGATAATATCTGTTTATTTTAAGCTTTGACCTTATTAACAATCCCTAAAACATGAAGAGAATTGCTATGAACGTCATTCTAGTCACAGACAAAACGTTAAAGTGATTAACGTCCCCGCTATACGAAAGTGACTTGTTGCCATCTATAATTGCCACGCTGAATAGGATTTATCGGGTTGGTATCGGGATATATAATATCCAACAAACTTGTAGAGAAGAAAGGGTAAATATTGAACCGTATTCGGTTTGGAAGCTTCATATATTCTTTTAGATTTTTTCAGGTCTATTCAATGCCTTCCTAACAATTATAAAGCCTCCTTAAAACGATTTGACAATCAGATGTTTTAAGATACAGATAAATATATCGGCGTATAATTTATTAAAGTAATAGGTAGTCGGAAGCAAGCATCTTGTAGCAAATAAATAAGGAGCTCAATCGTATGACAAATTATATCTACAAAAATTATGCCAAAACTGGCTAAAATTGTAGAATTATATCTATTTCCTCGTTAAATGATATTTAGTGCGAATTCGTCAGATAATCGAGAGAGAGGATTATAAATGTAGACATATCCGCAGGTACATTAGACGCAGCTAACTCAGAATTATTTCCAATATTTCTTATTGGCGTGAAGCTAGTTAAATCTTGTGGCGGTCACTTTGGAGAAGTATAATACTTACCCTCCTTTAAGTTGAAATCCTAAAAAAATAAGGCTCAAACCTTAGTTCAGTAACTACCATAAGGTAGATTTATTGATCTAATTTTTGAGCCAAAAGAAACTGAGTCTGGCAGAATAACAAAAGTTGCAGGATTATTTGGTCTTCAAAATAACCTGACCATCCGGATAGTTGATGTCGGCTTTGTTTTCTGCGGTTATAAAAAAGCTCTGAGGTTCGAATGGCGTTGCGGTATTGAGCTCGCTTTTAAGTGCTTTTGAAAAAAGGCCGGTTTCATTTTTAACCTGACCCAAATTCTTAATTCCATTATTTCGTGTATTGGCCCACAGTACATAGGTATTCCGGGATTCAACCAAATCGTTTGCCGGTGCAAGATTTTTTACCGATAATTTTACTCCGTAATTATCGTTTTTGTCTTTTTTCATTTTGATGCTTCCTTCGGCTGCCGGAACGATAGCCGAGTTATTAAATACAAACTTTTTACTACAAGAAGTAATAATAAATACCATCAAAATCGGTAAAAGAAAATTCAGTAGGACGCTTGTGAAGGACTTTTTCATTTTCGCAAATTTATTTACTGCGGCACCTTACGATGATCGCTGATAAGTTAATCTAATTTTTACCCGGAGTTACTAATTTTGTGCCAAGACGGGAGAAGACGGGTGAAAGATACCTGGACATTCGGTAGTTATTGAACCAACATCTTAAATTAATCAATCCCAATTATTTCTGCCAGGTAATATAGCCCTTTCCCAGTATCCACAAATGTAGGATAACTGCTCTTTTAAAGCGTCGTACGTCGGCGGTTTCAGGTAAAAGCCTTGTACCAAAGATAGATATGCTTCGTCAACATCTCTCGGATTAACAGAATCTGATAGAAAGATAAATGGTATAGAGCGTTTTTTCAATTCGTCATCCGCGTTGATTTTTTCCTTTAATTCAAGTCCGGTGATCTGAGGAATGTTTAGGTCGCAAAGAATGAAAAATGGTCTCTCCTCTGTATTGCGGAGATATTCTAATAGCTGGTAGCCGTTGTCAAAATTGACAACCTTACTTTCACAACCTATATCTGATAAGGCAGTTGAAACCAAGAATTTATCATCTAAATCGCCTCCTACGTATAATATCGCGTCTTTTCCCATATGGAATTTCTGTTAAATATATTTTGGTTACCATAAAATAGTATGCCAATAATCAACCCATACCGACCAATTTGCCATATTAAATCGGGTTAATTTGGAAATGCAATCTTATGCTTAATTTGAAAAATAGTGGCAAGGCATCGAATAGGTTACTGCTATTTCTTGGAAATGAAGCAAGTTTGTCGCCTACCATAATCAGATTAATTTGCTGAAAAGGTTATGGATGGGAAACAGTTTTACCATCCATAACCCGTTAAGTTATTCGATAATTGTACTCCTTCTACAAAGTATTTAGAGGTCAAAGACAATTAGAAGATATTAACCTCAAAGTGGTGACCAACACATATCTGCCACACGCACCGTTAAAGTAAATGTGGCAGATTTTATGTTTCAGAATTATTCTTGAAACCGAAGATTTAATAGCTAAATGTGCCTTTCCGATTACCGAAGTTTATTGGTGTGAAACTCTGTATATTACCCCATTAGTATCGTCGGAGACCAACAATGAACCGTCAGTATGAACCGCAAGTCCCACAAGTCTGGCAAAATGAGCTTTATTGTCATTGACTACAAAACCGGTCAGGAAATCGTCAAACCGTACTGGTTTTCCGTTTTCAAAATGCATACGTACTATCTTATAACCCACCGGTGAACTACGGTTCCAGGATCCGCGCATAGCTACAAAAGCATCATTTTTAAATTCTGCGGGAAACTGGGAAGCGGTATAAAATGTCATGGCCATTGGGGCGGCATGAGCGTCGTAGGTCAGAGCTGGCAATGTAGACTTTTGGAGATATTGCTGGTAAGTTGAATCGCCTTCGGGCCTGGTGCCAGGGTTGTATTTTCCTTCGCCATATATGTAGGGCCAGCCGTAATCAGCTCCCTGTTTGATCAGGTTGACTTCCTCTCGCTGTTCATCGTCGCCTAGCCAGTCAATACCATGATCCATTCCCCACATTTCTTTCGTCTCAGGATGCCAGCCAAAACCAATGGTGTTTCTCAGTCCTTTCGCAAATATTTTTCTCTCACCGCCATCCGTATTAGCCTGCAAAATCGTTGCATTTTCCATGTTCGATTCTGGGCATGAATTACAGGTGCTGCCTACTGTTAAATACATCTTCCCGTCCGGACCAAAAGAAATTGTTCTGTTTGGATGCTGGCCTCCGTCGGGCAAATCACTAATAAGCATCGTCGGAGTTCCAAGCGTACCATCCGCATTAATATCTGCTGAGTATACTTCTTTCACAGCAACCATATACAGTTTGTTGTTATAAAGAGAAAGCCCATGAACTTGTTTGATATTAGCAACAGTTTTTTTGTCTTCGGCAATCCCATCGCCATCGGCATCAATAAGCAACATCACCACGCCCGCATCCCGGTCTGATGCGTAGACCATTCCCTTGCCTGCTGATAGCAATATTCTCGGTTTCCCGAGCCCATCTGCGAACTTGTTAACTTTAAAACCTGACGGAACTTTCAATTGATTTACATTCTCATCGCTAGCAGCTACAAGCGCTGGCCTAAACACGTAACCTTTTATTTCAGATTGCGTCGTTTCCTTATCCGTCTCAGGAATAATACTATCCCAAAAGCTATCTCCATCCTTGCAGCTGGCAATGAAAATTGAACCCAACGCAATTGCCAGGCTGAAACGGAATATCAACTGTAAATAATTATAGTTAGTTTTCATAGTTAAAAATATTAGATGATTGATTTGTTGAACACTTATTCTGCTTGACAACTTAACGATCGCCAATTGCCATCTAAATGAGGTAATCAGGAAATTTGTCAAGATTGGTTTTTAAATGGAATGGCATTAAGTGGTGGCAAACTATATTAAGTTCGTGCCTGTTTGAAACACTTACCTGACAATCTGTTATGAATTGAAATGGGAGATTTGTGTAGATTATATTGCACCGTATAGCAAAAGATGGGTTTTTGCACAGTGCAGGCGTGCCCACTTTCTTTCGGAACCGTGTTGAAAAAAGCATTTTTCGCCCACGGTTTTGATTGTTATTTCAAATTAGTTTTTAATTAGAGTGAGCATTAATAAATTGATTTTTCAAAGTCCATCGTCTTCTGATGAGTTAGTCCATATTTCGCGTGATGAACCTCAGATTTTTTTAGAAGTCTCAGAAGCTTACATCGGGTTATTCAGATGTGGTTGCGTTTGATCTGCTCTCTCATTATTTTATGTTCAAATTAAATTTTCGGTCAAGTACATAGCCTTAACAGATTATAGTAGCTTACAAGGTTTCGCTTGTATTGCCCAGGATTTCTGATGCGTTTTTGCTAATAAATAGATAACTATGTGCAACGGTTCCGGGACAAATGCCCTTATCAAGCCAATTCTCTTACTACATGAGGAATAATCTTTTAAACTGATAAGTCTAAACAATCCGAAAAACAAGGATTCGACTACGCACACTTTCATCGTTAGTGAACAATCAAATCATTATTAAACGGGAAAATACATGACTAAAAAGCGAATATTTTTTACTGGCGGATCAGGGAAAGCAGGAAAGCACGTGATACCTTACCTGCTCGACGAGGGACACAAGGTGATGAATGTAGATATGGTGGCTTTGGATCACCCAGGAGTGGATAATCTGATAGCTGATATTACTGACTCCGGACAAATGTTCAATGCCATGAGTTCGTACGCCGGGTTAAATGAGCTGGAACCAGGTATTGGGGTGCAACCATTTGATGCTGTTGTACATTTTGCTGCTGTGCCCAGGATCCTGATCAAACCTGACAATGAGACTTTTCGGGTCAATACGATAGGCACATACAATGTGATTGAAGCAGCTGTTAAGCTTGGAATTAAAAAGATAATTATTGCCTCTTCAGAGACTACCTACGGTATCTGTTTTTCGGACGGACAAACCGACCCTCATGTGCTGCCTTTGGAAGAAGATTATGATGTTGATCCCATGGATAGCTACGGATTATCAAAGGTAGTTAATGAGAAAACGGCACGCAGCTTCCAGCGACGGTCAGGCTTTGATATCTATGCCCTACGTATCGGGAATGTAATTGAGCCCCACGAATACGCTGAACTGTTTCCACATTATTTTAAACATCCTGAAGTGCGCCGCAGAAATGCGTTCTGTTATATTGATGCCCGTGATCTAGGACAGATTGTTGATTTATGTTTGAAAAAAGATGGCCTTGGTTATCAGGTTTTTAATGCCGGAAACGATCACAACGGTGCGATTGTTCCCAGCACTGAATTGGCTGATCGGTTTTTTCCTGGTGTGCCCATTACCCGAGAGTTGGAGGAACATGAAGCGTTGTTTTCAAATCGCAAAATCCGTGAAGTTTTGGGATTCAAAGAACAACATAACTGGCGGAAGTATGTGGAGATGAACTAAAGTAAACGTAAGAATTTCTTAGGTAAGAAGCGATTTATAAACCTGTGTTTTAGGTAAAGAGCGCCCATATTAACTTTGAATTGTCGTTATCCAGGGATTTGGCAGTAACGCTAGCAAAGATTGGGCTAGTCTCCTCAATAAATAGTTGAAATATTATGTTTGGGATAGCAAATCCTCACCGTTCCTTTGTTGAAATTTTTCGATTCCCTTGTGCTATTTGGGCTGATATCTATAATCTGTTGTCATAATTCTGACAACAAAAAAAGCCTGTAAATGGTTAATTTACAGGCTTTTTATTTTATTTTTGTAGAGAGGAAGAGATTCGAACTCTCGATACAGTTACCCGCATACACACTTTCCAGGCGTGCTCCTTCAACCACTCGGACACCTCTCTATTAGGTAATGTGGGTGCAAAGATAGTTTTTCTGGCCGTATTATCAAATGAATTGATGCTTTGTAACTTCTTATTTTACTATCGGAAGTACGTATGGTTGACATTCAATACATTAGGTAATTGAAGAATTTGGCTTTGTTGATATTTAAAAAATTCCTGATTTTTTAAAAGTTCACATCCTAAAATTTCAACATAGCTATTTGCAAATTAAAACGGTCAGAATTATTTGGCGCATATCTTTCTGTTTATTTTGAAGGTAATGCAAAAGATCCAGAACAGGTAGATTTTGCTAGTTATCGGAAACATTTAGTTTGGAGTGCTTGCCATTATCTTCTATTTCTATCTTATATTTTTTTAAATCAGCCCCAATTTTCGTCTCTTCTTTTTCCTGAGTCCGATTCTTGAAATCAATTGCTGCCACCATGCGGATCACTTTTTCAGCTTCTTCACTTGGCAACTTATCGGTATCCAGTTCCAGCTTCTTGTTTAATCCGGGAAAGAAACCAAATCCTCCCTCGACTTTAAATGCTATTTTCATAAGGTGTCGATTATTTAGTTGAATATCAGCAATTTATCAGACAATCCGGACATCTGTTTATGCCAGTAAATCGTTAGATTACAGAGGCTGTCTTTTTGTTGATGTCAGGGTAGGAGGGTTTTGATGACAGCCTAAATGTCAAGGGATGCTTCGAATTTTAAAGGAGGATTTTTGGGAAGCTGATAGAAAAATCTATGATGATGTGAAAATAAAAATGCCCGTAAATAATTTATTTACAGGCATTTGTTTCGTAGTAATAATGTATAAAGAAAGATTGTTCCTCGTCGGAAAGGTATATCTACTGAATTTTGATATTTATTTTGATTAATAAATCAAAGACTCATCTCGCCACAAACCGGATTTGCCAGCATATCAATACATTTGGCATGATCAACTTCTTTTCCAAAAACGTACATCATTTTCGTGATGGCTGCTTCGGCAGTTATATCTGAGCCGCTGACTACGCCGACCTGTTTCAAATATCTGCTGGTTTGATAATGTCCCTGGGAGACGCGGCCGCCGTCACATTGAGATACATTAAAAATGATGATATTCCGGTTAATTGCGTCTGTGATGGCATCAAGAAACCATTGATCGGTCATTGCATTTCCCGCTCCGTAGGTTTCCATAACGATACCTTTTAATCCGCTGATATTCAAAATCAAATGTACAACCTGCTGATTTATCCCAGGAAATAATTTGAGAAATGCTACGTTCGTATCAAGCTTCTCCCAGATATTGAGATTTTTGTGTTCGTCATAAGGTTTAATAAATGGGAAATTCCAGTCGATTCTGACGCCGGCATTGGCAAGGTGCGGATAGTTTTCAGAATGAAAAGCATTGAAGTCTGAGCTTTCCTGTTTTTTACTGCGATTTCCACGAAGTAATCGGGAATTAAAATAGATGCAAACTTCGGATAATACGGGATTTCCATCGTCAGTGACCGATGCCGCAAGTTCAAGTGCAGTAATAAAATTTTCACGCGCATCCGATCTTGCCACACCAATCGGTAGCTGCGCACCCGTCAGGATCACAGGTTTGTTCAGATCTTCTAATAAAAAACTTAATGCAGAAGCGGAATAGGCCATGGTATCTGTTCCATGCAAAATCACAAAGCTGTCGTACTGAGCATACTGATCGCCAATAATTTTTGCCAGTTCAATCCATATTTCAGGATTCATGTTGGACGAATCTATCGGTACATTCAGTGTCAAAAAAGTGATTTCGAAGTCCAATCTGCGAATTTCCGGTACCTTTTCAATCACCTGCTCAAAATTGAAGGGCACCAGCTGTTTTCCTTTTGCTTCAAAAACCATCCCTAACGTTCCCCCTGTATAAATTACCAAAACGGAAGCGCGTGGCGGCTCGGGAGAAATGGGGTTAATGCGTATTTTATTATAAGCCATTTACTTAAAAATCGTTTTTGGGAAGGTCAATTATTTAATTTCAGCATAGATTTGGCCGTCTTTGTCGTCACTTCGATAACTTCCTCTTTTCTAAGTTGTTTCAGATCAGCGACGCGCTGCGCCACGAGGTCAATATACGCAACTTCATTTCTTTTTCCACGATAGGGAGTTGGAGCGAGGTATGGACTATCGGTTTCCAGTACAAGATTTTCAAGGTCAATGAATGGAAGAACTTTATCCAACCCTCCGTTTTTAAATGTCGAAACGCCACCAATTCCCAGCTTGAATCCCAGTTCGATCGCTTTTTGCGCTTCTTCTAGCGATCCAATGAAACAGTGAAATATACCGGTCAAGGAAGAATCTCCAAATTTCTCGATCAGCGCAACGGTTTCCCAGAAAGCTTCACGACTATGAATATCAATCCATAAATTATGTTTTCGAGCTAATGCACATTGGAATAAAAACGCTTCTTCCTGCTGCGATTTAAAAGTTTTATCCCAAAATAAGTCCATGCCAATCTCGCCAATGGCTATGAATTTTTGCTTATCTAACCACTCTTCTACGATTTGTAATTCCTTTTCAAAACCGTCTTTTACGTAAGTTGGATGCAGACCAATCATTGGCAGACAGCGGTCAGGATATTTTTCAGCTAACTGCATCATTCCCGGAATCGTCGTGTGATCACAGTTGGGCATCCAGATTTGTTCTATGCCAAGGTCCCAGGCGCGCTGTAACATTTCCGTACGATCCTCATCGTACTTTTCATCATAAATATGGGCGTGCGTTTCAATCATAACATTATTATTTCCTTCAAAATTAATTCAATAAGTTCGATCTTTCCATACGGTCTTGCCGGGAATAAGATGAACGATCAACATCAAACAGCTGATACCGATGAGATAAAACCAGAAAAGTAAGACCGTTTTTAGTAAATCCCATTGTCTTAAAATCACAGTAGCGAGCAGCATAATTCCGGTGATAAAGAAATAGTTTGATACAACCATTCGTATGCTCCGCAACGGATCCCAGATGGCTATGATCATGATTCCTGGAATCAGCAGCGCTGAAAAAATAAGACAAATCCGGATGACGAGCGGCGACTGCATAATTCCCTGCATCCACCTTTTTCGCTGTGTAACAAGCTCTTTAAAAGATGACAATGGCTCAGAAATTCCAATTACATCTTTGGTATATGCCTGGACGAAACCGAATTTTTTATTCGTAATGGCCATGAAAAGTGCGTAATCCTCGACGATTGAAAATCCAATTCCTTCATAGCCTCCAACGGCATCGTAAGCTTTTCTTGTTACTGCCATATTGTTCCCGAGCCCGGAAACGGGAATACCCAGCAAAGAAAAATAGCGCATAAGGCTTAACGTAAATATCCATTCAAGGGAAAGGAAATCTGCAAGAAGGCTTCTTTTTTTCATTCTCGTCAGGCCAACGACTACGCCAGTATTCTCTTCAAAATGGGCAAGCATTTTTTCAATCCAGTCGGGTGAAACAGCTATATCAGCATCGCAAAAAAATAAGTATTTCCCTGTACTGAAATTTGCAAGTTGCGCCAGGACGTTTGCTTTTCCTTTCAAACCGGCGGTCTGAGCTGAAATTTTGTAGTATTTAAAATATGGTTTGTCTTTTATATATTTCTGAATAATACTGGCAGTTTCGTCTGAAGAATCGTCATCGCCGATGCAGATTTCTATTTTTTCTTTTGAGAATCCTAATGCTTCGAGCGAGCGTAGACAGCGTTCAATATTTGCTTCTTCATTCCTGGCGGCCAACAAAATACTTACTAAAACAGGGTTTGATTCGTTAGACATAAAGTCTTATTACTGAAACTTGAATATTATGAACGCAGTGTATTGAAATGCTGCTATAACATCGGCAAGGCTTCAAACTGGTATCCGATTTTTGTAAAATGACTCAGATATCCAGGCAAAGTGTATTGCATATTGGTAGCTGCTTTCAGGCTGTCGTGAAATAAAACAATCGAGCCAGGACCGGTATATTTAATGGATTTTTGCAAACAAATTTCCGGCTTTATATCCGCTGAAAAATCACCACTGAGTACATCCCACATGATAATTTCTGTACTTGCCGGAAGTTGTCGTGCCTGACTTTTCTTCATTCTCCCATACGGCGGACGGAATAGATTAGTCGGCATATTTAATTGTTTTTCACATAACTCAATATTGGCCAGATACTCTTCATCGTCAGATTTCCATCCGTTCATGTGATTAAAGGTATGGTTTCCAACAGAATGTCCGCACTCTAGAATCTGCCGGAAGATCTCAGGATGTTTCCGTACATTATCTCCGATGCAAAAAAAAGTTGCCTTTGCATTATATTGTTTTAATGTTTCAAGGACAAACTCAGTGATATCAGGAATTGGGCCGTCGTCAAAAGTTAAAAAAATTATTTTGTCTTTCGTATTGACAGACCACTTATAACGCGGGAACAATGCTTTAAGCCAAAAAGGAGAGTAGTGTAAAAACATTAGTATGTGTGTTTACAGAGAACCAGAGTCGAAAATTTTATTATTCAAATATAAGGACGATCACTGGTAACCCGTTAAAAATTGTTTTATCAGAAATTACAACAAAATAAGCCACTCATTACGAGTGGCTTATTCTATCAATATATTTATTTTTCAGAAAATCAGGCGTGAGCAAAAACCGGGTTGAGCATGGAAACCGATTTTGCTTCCAGAAATGATTCGCCCATGAGGAATTCGTCCACGGCACGTGCTGCTTCACGACCTTCGCTGATTGCCCACACTACCAAAGATTGTCCTCTGCGGCAGTCACCCGCTGCAAAAACTTTCTCATTTGTAATAGACTGATATCCGTTTGCCTTGATGTTACCGCGTTCGTCAAACTCCAATTCCAGGTCTTTCAAAAGTCCGGTTTGTTGCGGATGTAGGAAACCAGCTGCCAAAAGAGCAAGCTCGCAAGGAAGCGTTTGCTCGCTGCCAGCCACTTCTTTCATCTGCATACGACCCGTTTCAGCATCTTTTTGCCAGTCAAGTGCTACTATTTTCAATCCTGTCAAATTGCCATTTTCATCATTCACAAAAGACTTTGTATTGATAGACCAGTGTCTTTCGCAACCTTCCTCATGCGACGTTGAAGTGCGCAACATCATCGGCCAGTTTGGCCAGGGCGTACTTGTATCACGATCTTTCGGAGGAACCGGCATAAGCTCAATCTGCGTTACCGATTTCGCTCCCTGACGGTTCGAGGTACCAACACAGTCAGATCCTGTATCTCCACCACCGATCACGACGACATTTTTACCTGTGGCAAGAAGTTGTCCGTTTTTGTAAGTCGCGCCTTGATGGTCAACTTCCGGGAAAATGTCAGCCACACGTTTGTTCTGCTGGCTTAAAAATTCCATTGCAAAATGCACACCTTTCAGATTACGGCCTTCAATGTTCAGATCTCTCGGAACGGTTGATCCCATGGTTAAAACCACCGCATCATAATCATTCAAAAGTTCATCCGCTTTGATGTCCACGCCAACGTTTACATTGGTGATAAACTGGATTCCTTCTTCCTGCATCACAGCGAGGCGACGGTCGATTACTTTCTTTTCCAGTTTGAAATCAGGGATACCGTAACGTAGCAGTCCACCGATCTTATCAGCGCGTTCCATCAACGAAACGGTGTGACCAGCCTGGTTCAATTGATTAGCCGCAGCCATACCTGCCGGGCCTGAACCTACGACAGCTACTTTTTTACCTGTACGTTTTTTAGGTAATCTTGGCTTTACAAGATTTAGCTCAAACGCCTTTTCTACAATTGATTTTTCTATAAATTCAATCGCAACAGGTGGTTTATTGATACCCAGAACACAGGATGCTTCGCAAGGTGCAGGGCAAATTCTTCCCGTAAATTCCGGGAAGTTATTGGTCGATATTAATATTTCATAAGCTAGTCCCCAGTTGCCATCATAAACGGCGTCGTTAAATTCCGGAATAATGTTTCCGAGCGGACATCCGTTATGGCAAAAAGGAATTCCACAATCCATACAACGTGCGGCTTGTTGCTTAGAGTGCGACTCTACCGGCATCGTCTCTATTTCCTTGTAGTCATGAAGACGCTCCTCAATAGCACGTTTTTTTGGTAATTCCCTTTCAAACTCTATAAATCCGGTTGGCTTTCCCATTCTTATAATTTCCTTATTAATCGTGATTCAATTGGGCTGTATATTTTCTGTGGTGGCCGAAGCTAACAGCGAATAGCAAACGACTAATTTTACAAATGTTCTACGTCGACAACAATGTCCTGATATACAACGTTTTTGTCCGCAATTTGCTGGGCAAGTGTTATGCCTCGTCCATCCAGAGCTTTCTTGAAATCGCTTGGCAGAACTTTCACAAATTGTTTGATCGCATCTTCCCAGTTTTGCAGCAACTGGAATGCGACGTTACTTGTCGTATACTGGAAATGTTTATCAAGAGCATCACGAAGGATCAGCTGATCTTCTTCATTAATGGTTTCAAGTGTCACCATCTCGAAATTTACCTTTTCCTTGAAATCTCCTTTTTTGTCAAGAACATAGGCTACACCACCTGACATACCAGCCGCGAAATTTCTACCCGTTGAACCAAGTATCACTGCCAAACCACCTGTCATATATTCCAATCCGTGGTCGCCGAGTCCTTCAACAACAACTTTTGCACCTGAATTTCTTACGCAGAAACGCTCACCCGCAGTTCCGCGGATATATGCTTCACCGGACGTTGCACCATAAAATGCTACGTTACCAATGATGATATTTTCTTCTGGCTTAAACTTCGAATCGCGGTCCGGATATACAATCAGTTCTGCACCGCAAAGTCCTTTTCCGAAATAATCATTCGCATCACCTTCCAGTTCAAGACGGATACCAGCTGTGTTGAATGCTCCAAAACTTTGCCCTGCCGTTCCACGGAACCGGAAATGGATACTTCCTTTTGGAAGACCAACGCCGCCGTGAAGTTTCGAAATTTCGTTCGATAACATCGTACCCACAGCGCGGTTCAGGTTATTGATAGCGAATTCGCCATATACTTCTTCTGAATTTTGCAAAGCAGGTTTTGCTGCTTCAATTAATTTCTGGTCAATGATATGGTCGATACCGTGATCCTGGTCTTCCTGCTTGTATTGTGCAACTGAAAGATCAGCGTCCTTGAACAGGATTGCGTCGAAATTCAGATTTTTATATTTCCAGTGTTTCAAATCCTGGCGAGGTTCAAGGTATTGAACCTGTCCAACCATTTCATTCACTGTACGGAATCCAAGCTGCGCCATAATCTCGCGAAGCTCTTCGGCCATGAAAGTGAACATATTAACCACATGTTCCGGTTTTCCGGAAAATAATGCACGAAGTTCTTTATTCTGTGTGGCAACCCCAACCGGGCAAGTATTCAAATGACATTTACGCATCATGATACAACCTGCCGCAACAAGTGCTGCCGTTGCAACACCCCATTCTTCTGCGCCCAACATTGCTGCAATCGCAAGGTCGCGACCGGTACGAAGCTGTCCATCCGCCTGAACGGTAACACGGCCACGCAATTTATTTTTTACAAGTGTCTGATGCGTTTCAGCCAAGCCAAGCTCCCAAGGAAGTCCGGCATGACGAATAGAGCTTAGTGGCGAAGCACCCGTTCCTCCATCATAACCTGAAATCAGGATATGGTCTGCGTGTGCTTTTGCAACACCGGCAGCAATCGTTCCAACGCCTGCTTCTGATACCAATTTCACACTGATACGAGCTGCACGGTTAGCATTTTTCAAATCAAAGATCAGCTGTGCCAAATCTTCAATCGAATAAATATCGTGGTGGGGTGGGGGAGAAATAAGTCCTACGCCCGGAGTCGAGTGACGCGTACGTCCGATCCAGTCATCCACTTTGTGTCCCGGAAGTTGTCCTCCTTCACCAGGTTTTGCGCCTTGTGCTGTTTTAATTTGTAATTCACCGGCATTACTCAAATAATGGCTTGTTACCCCGAAACGACCGGATGCAACCTGCTTGATCTGAGAGTTCATGCTGTCGCCATTCGCTAGTTTTTTATAACGAAGTTCATCTTCGCCTCCTTCACCTGAGTTGGATTTTCCGCCAATCCGGTTCATTGCGATTGCCAGCGTAGTATGCGCTTCCCAAGAAATAGATCCAAAGGACATCGCACCCGTAGCAAAACGTTTGAAGATATTTTCAACCGGCTCAACTTCTTCGATCGGAATTGGCGTTCCTTTTTTGAAACGTAATAATCCACGAAGTGTAAGCGCCTTATGCGTCTGATCATCAATCAGTTTAGAATACTTTTTGAACTCAGCGTAGCTATTGTTTTTCGTCGAATGTTGTAACAAATGGACAGTCGCCGGGTTGAAGATGTGCGCCTCGCCGCGTTGTTTCCACTGATAAAAACCACCTACTTCCAAACGGGGAGCAAGGGTTGAATCTTCGTGAAAAGCAACTTTATGACGAACCAAAACTTCCCGTGCGATCTCAGAAATACCCATCCCGCTGATACGGGAAATAGTACCTGTAAAATAACGGTCAATCACATCCTTGTTCATACCGACACACTCAAAAATTTGAGCGCCCTGGTATGATTGAAGCGTCGAAATTCCCATTTTAGAGAAAATCTTCAAAAGCTCCTTGTTAACCGCCTTGATGTAATTGTAATATAATTTTTCATCAGTGAACTCGCCATCAATCATGTTCTTACGATTCATGAAGGAAAGCGTTTCAAATGCCATATAAGGGCAGACACCCGCAGCACCATAACCTATTAACGTTGCAAAATGATGCGTTTCCCAAACATCTCCTGCTTCAACCAGAAGCCCCACTCTTCCTCTCAAACCTTCACGGATCAAGTGGTGATGAATAGCAGCTGTGGCAAGTAAAGTTGGTATTGGCGCATGATCGGAATCAATCGCGCGGTCTGACAGGATGATAATTTCAAAACCATCTTCAATCGCTTCTTCGGCATAACGGCATATTCTCGCCAAAGCTCTTTCCAAAGCTTTTCCGCCCTGGTCGGCACGGAAATAAATGTTGATCGTTTTTGCCTGAAAGTGATTTTTATCAATAAACCTTAGTTTATCAAACTCAGATACTGTTAATACCGGATGTGGTAATTCGATCTGACGGCAATGCTGAGGCGTTTCGGTCAGAATATTTTCTGTACTTCCCACGAATGAGATCAACGACATAATTGCCCTTTCACGGATCGAGTCAATCGGCGGGTTTGTTACCTGCGCAAAAAGCTGCTTGAAGTAACTAGACATGTGCTGGCTCTGCTCAGAAAGCACTGCCAACGGAACGTCTGTACCCATGGAACCAATCGCCTCCATACCAGTTTGCGCCATCGGAGCAAGAATCATACGCAAATCCTCAGAGGTAAAACCGAAAGCCATCTGGCGTTTCAGTAACGAAGAATCTTCATATTGTCTGTAAGTACGGATTGGCTGATCAAGATCTTCAACGCGCAGTTTATTTTCATTCAACCACTGCTGATAAGGCTGCGCTGAACAGATTTGTGCTTTTATTTCTTCATCAGGAATGATACGGCCTTGTTCCATATCGACCACGAACATACGGCCTGGCTGCAAGCGCCCTTTCGTCACGACTTTTGCCTGGTCAACTTCAAGAACACCAGCCTCAGATGCCATAATGATGGTATCGTCGTCCAGAACCCAGTAACGTGACGGACGCAAACCATTACGGTCAAGCGTTGCACCTACCATTTTTCCGTCTGTAAACGAAATGGATGCAGGACCATCCCAGGGTTCCATAATCGCCGCGTGGTATTCGTAAAATGCCTTGCGTTCCGCATCCATCTGCTCATTGCCATCCCAAGCTTCAGGCACAAGCATCATCATCACATGAGGAAGTGAGCGGCCCGAAAGGTGAAGCAATTCAATAGCATTATCAAGATTCGCGGAATCCGACTGGCCTCTGTCGCAAATAGGAAGAACCATGTCCATTTCCTCTTTGGTGAAAAACTCCGACTCGAAAGCCTTCTCGCCGGCGCGGATCCAGTTCACATTTCCCTTAACAGTATTAATTTCACCATTGTGGGCAATGTAACGGAAAGGCTGTGCAAGTTCCCATTTCGGGAATGTATTGGTTGCAAAACGGGAGTGAACAACAGCAAGTGCTGAAACCACTGATTCGTTTTCAAGATCAGGGAAATAATATTTTAACTGCGCAGTAGTCAGTTGTCCTTTGTAGGAAATTGTGCGGCATGACAAAGATGAATAGTAAAAGACGCCTTTGGCACCTTTCACCGTATCACTGATTAACCTTGCAGAAACCTGACGTAGTATATATAGTTTACGTTCGAAAGCGGTGTCTTCTGTGACATCGTCCGGACGTTTAATGAAAACCTGTTCAACATAAGGCTCAACGGATAATGATCCCTCACCGAGCGTATTGTTTAGCGTAGGCACCTTTCTGTAACCCAAAAGAGTCAATCCAAGCCTTTTCAATTTACGGTTGACAATATCGCGGCATTCTTCCCTTACGGTTTCATCGTTTGGGAAGAAAATCATTCCGACGCCGTATTCTCCGGCCGGAGGCAATTGAAAACCAATTTTCGAGCACTCCTCAACAAAGTACTCATGTGGGATCTGGATCAGGATACCGGCACCATCACCGGTGTTTGGATCGAAACCGGTAGCACCACGATGCTCCATCCTTTCCAGCATGTGTATAGCGTCCGCCACGATCTGATGCGACTTACGACCTTTGATGTTGGCACGGAAACCTATCCCACATGCATCATGTTCAAATTCCGGGCGGTAAAGCCCCTGTTGTTCTACCATTGTTTCAGACATTTGCGACATATATCGAAGAGTGTAGATTTATTTACAAATTCGTATGTAGAATTTATATAAATAAGCAAATTAAATGAGTTGCCCGCGGCTATTGTGTTATGAATAGTGTTAAGCCTCGCAAGATAATGATAAAAAATATTTGGTGTAATATGAGAAACACGAAATTTTCTTCACCTTTATTAATTCGGTTATTTAGTTACAATAAATCTGGAAATATTGATAATATGTCAATGATCAGATAAGTTTATTGGAAATTTCCCAAACGGGAATTGTACATTTAGTTGTTTTAGCGAAGCAAATGCAGCATTAGTTCTTTCTAACGTTAAGCTAAGAATATTTCGTTAAAAATAAAAAAATCACCCCCGGAAAGAGGGTGATTTAATGTGATTCTAAATTGAATAGCGATTAAGGCTCTTTTGATTCGCTGACGTTATCGTAATCATCGGCATCATAATCATCTTCACCAGCGCCGAATTCATTTTCAAGATTATTCATAAATACCGCATCGATCGCTTCCTCCTGTGTCGGGAGAATGTTTAGATCAGGAATTTTCAGTGATTCAAGCAGGTCGATAAAGTCATCATCTTTTGTAACGATAACCAACATACCGAGATCGTTGATACAAAGTCTGTTGATTTTTTTCAATATCGCAGTCCCATTGGCATCAATATCTTTCGTAACCTGCATGTTCACGATCAGGTTATTAAATCCCTCACGGAAAAGCTCACGGGAAGTTTCCTCGAAAGAGGCCGGAACATCATTGGCAAACGCCGCTTCTTCAAGGTCGATGTAGGCGTACTGCTCTTTTTTTTGTAGGCTGTAATTCATACGAGTTTTTATTAAAACCAGATGATTTGATAGGTTGAGTGATTGTCCAGACTTTTACGCAATTGCACGCAGAATGGCTTTTTCTATTCTTTGTAACGGATTATCTAAATTGTTTTTCTGGAATTTTTTACCCGAAACTTTTTCAAAAAGTTCAATATAACGTTCTGAAATCATCTGGATACGGTCGTCGTCCATTACCGGAACTGTTTGTCCATCTTTTCCCTGAAAACCATTTTGAATTAACCATTCCCGCACAAATTCTTTTGACAATTGTTTTTGCGGCAGGTTTAACCGTTGGTTTTCTTCATACACATCTTTGTAAAAATAACGTGACGAATCTGGCGTATGGATTTCATCTATTAAATAAATCGTGCCATCAAGTTCACCAAATTCATATTTTGTATCCACAAGAATAAGCCCTTGGTCGGCAGCCATCTCCGTACCTCTGTTGAACAAGGCCAAAGTGTATCTTTCAAGATGTTCGTATTCATCCTGAGATACAAGACCCTGGTTCAGAATTTCTTCACGGGAAATATCTTCATCGTGTCCTTCATGTGCCTTCGTTGTTGGTGTAATAATTGGCTGAGGCAATCGGTCATTTTCTTTCAGTCCGTCCGGTAAAGTAACGCCGCATACAGATCTTTTACCGGCAGCATATTCACGCCAGGCATGGCCCGCCAGATAACCTCTTACCACCATTTCCACTGGATATGCATTACACTTTATTCCCATGCTGACGTTTGGGTCCGGAACTTCCTGCAGCCAGTTGGGAACGATGTCGGAAGTAGCTGACAAAAAATGTGCGGCAATCTGGTTTAGAACCTGTCCTTTATAAGGTATAGCCCTGGGTAAAATAACATCGAATGCTGAAATTCTGTCAGTCGCGACCATGACTAGGCGATTTTCAAAGGAGTATACATCGCGTACCTTTCCTTTATAAAAAGCTGTCTGGCCGGGAAATTGAAAGTTCGTTTCTGGAATACTGTTCATGGAGTTTATATAGTAAAAATTACCATTCTATTGTCTCATTTTTTTCAGACTTCTTCGCATATTGTTTTCGTCTGAGCTGGTAAATATATTGGGATTCGTTTGATTTCATCGCATCCAAAATCAGACGAGCCTGTTCTTCCGACATATTCATCGCTCTCAGGCTTTTAAGAAGCTGTTCTCTTTTTGCAGCTTCCTCCTGTTCATAACCTTCCGGTTTTTGTTCTGGTTGTGAGGGCGCTGGCTGATTTTTACTGGCTTCATTTCTGGCCTGTCGCTTATCTTCGCTTTTGTTGGAAGGTTGTTCTGTCCCTGAAAACCGTTTCTTTAAAATTATATAATTTGACCGGGCCAGCGTATTTCTCGGTTCAAGACGGAGCGCGGTTTTAAGATCTTCAAGTGCTGTGGCGGTATCTTTTTGAGAAACAAGGATCAATGCAACCTGGCAATTCGCAATAGAAGAAATTGTCTTATTGCTCACATTTTGCAAAAGCTTATAATGGTATAGTGCCTCTTTTAGCTGACCAGCCTGATAATATGAATGCGCCATATTCAGCCGCGCTGCCGGATCTGAAAAGAGTGAGCTGTAAGTGATCTGGTGGTAAAGTTTAGAAGCATTGATGAACTGCTTTTTTTCATAAGCCATCTCAGCCCCGATCTTCCTTTCATTCGTTTTTGTAATAGAATCGAACGTACGGTTGTCCCACAGCAGCAGCAGCAAATAAAGTAGCAGGGCATTCATAGCATTTCGGATTAAGCTGCAAAAATAAGAATAGATCGTCAGAGTCGGAACGTTCCGATGGTAATTAAAACGTCCATCAGCAGTAAAAACAGTGCAGCGCCAAGAAAATAATAATATTTGTTACTTACAACCGTCACCGTTCTGGTATCGACAAGTGTTCCGTTCGCGTTGTTAATATCGGTAATCATCCGGTTAATTTCGTTCTTTTCATTATTAAGCTGGTAATAAAATCCTTTCGAATTTGTCGCCAGATTTTGAAGGAAATCCTCATCCAGTTTGCTTATCACCAGGTTGTCTTTGTTATCCTTTAATGGTTTTCCCTCCGAAGGAATGCTGCTGCCATTTTTAGTGCCGATGCCGGCAACATAAACTCCTATCCCAAACCGCCGTAGATTATTGTGTAAATAACCAACGCAATCGCCTCTGTTTTCACCATCACTAAAAATGACCATCATTTTAGATCTTCCGGAGGGATCATCGCCATTCACAAGTTTTTTATAAGCAAGGTCTGCCGCGCCACAAATATTTGTCCCGCTCGATGGCAAAAGATCTGATTGCAAACTCTGGATAAAAAGTTCAAGCGCAGCGGCGTCGTAGGTGAGTGGCACTTGCACAAAAGCGTCATTGGAAAATACGATGATGCCGATTCTGTTGGCTCGTTGATTCTGAACAAAACGATTTATTTCAAATTTAACTTTTTCAAGTCTGGAAGGCGTCACGTCCGTGGCATCCATCGATTTCGACAAATCAACCAGCAGATAAATATCCTTCCCCTTAGATTGTAAAGCCTGATCCGCTTCCCCGAAAGAGGGGCCAAGCAAGCTGATGACGAGCAATGCAAAGTATATGGTCCGCAAAAAAAGTTTTAATATCAAAGTTCTGGCAGTGGTATTAAGCTGTCGGGCCACACGGATTGTGCGGATAATGAAGGTTACGTACGCAAGAATAAAAAATAATATGAAAAAATATTCAGTTGTTTCAAAGGGGTAATTCCAGTTCATAATGAACGTTTTGACTAATTAAAAGTTTTTCAAAAATAGACAATAGAAGCTTGTGACAAAGATTTTTTTTCTTAAACATTTGTTTTTTTGAATTACAACCCGCTATATTTGCAACCCAGAACGGAAAGACGGAGGGATGGGTGAGTGGCTGAAACCAGTAGTTTGCTAAACTGCCGTACTCGCAAGGGTACCGCGGGTTCGAATCCCGCTTCCTCTACACTGTTTCTATTTACACGGTAAACCGTACGTTCTGGAATTGTCAATTTAACTGTAATATTAAATTGGCAATTTGGGCAAACTCGGGGAGTGGCGCAGCCCGGTAGCGCATCTGGTTTGGGACCAGAGGGTCGCAGGTTCGAATCCTGTCTCCCCGACAATAAATTAAGGACTCAGTTGGCAGTACCACTAAGCAATTTTAATTGCTTGCTGCATACCACCAACTGTTTTAGTATTACCAGGTCCCGTAGCTCAGCTGGATAGAGCAACTGCCTTCTAAGTAGTAGGTCTTGTGTTCGAATCACAACGGGATCACCAGAAAATCAAGCACTTAGCGAGCTTCGCTAAGTGCTTTTTTCTTTTCTAACAATGAAACTAACAATGATTCTCGACCATATGAGAGAGGTGCACTTTTTCTTTAATATGCCTCCTCTGATATAAATCAATCCTTGTAACGACATCTTGTCCTTGGTTATTTCGAGGATGCTTGTTGATAACTATTGTTATAATAATTATTGAGTGGTTTGTTGCGCAAGTTCTTATTCTACAATATTAAGGAACCTTAACAAGTTGTTCCTATGAATAGCGAACCTTCCAATACTTACAAAAGTCCTTTAAGTGAAAGGTCTAATCCGATTAAAATGATTTTAAGCGCAGGGAAATCTATCTTCTGGGTGTTGCTTTTTCTGTTTTTAATATTCAAAGGACTGGAATTATTCATTAAGGCTGATAATAATATAAATCTAGATAAAGAATACGGAGAAATGTTTAGCGAGCTTGGTCAAAGCATAACGAATCTAGGGGAAGAGATTTACAGTTTTTTAAAACCGTTTCTTCAACTCGCGTTAATCCTTGTGCTTGTTGACTGGATTTTGAGTAAACTCGGAATCAGGTTTGACACTTCATCCTCTTTTAAGCTTGAATGGAATGTACAGAGTCTGATTGCAATTATAATAATCTCAGGATTTACCATTGCGGCTTTGGCAGGGGTCAATTACGCAGATTCTTTAAAAGATCTAGCACTTGTGGTTGTAGGTTTTTACTTCGGAGCCCAAAAACGCTATTCTGAATATGTCAGCGGCACAGACAAGATCACACTAATTGATGAACATAACCCTACAGAAGCAAAGAAGGAATAATATTGCCGAGATTTACAATCTAATGCATTATATCTCAATGCAATAGTTGTCTTGTTATAACTAATTTATTTTCAGCAAGCCCCCATTTCAGGGTAATTATTATAATGTGTCATTTCATAAACGCGAGAAAGCTTGTTTTCATAGAACTTTGATCTGACTTTTCGAAACTTTCTATAAAAACCTAAAAACCGGGTTTATAAATTGTTGAATATCAGCGCTGCAAGATTTTCTGGTAACGGCCTCAATAATAGTTTGATAGTAATTTCTTCAAGCATTGTAATTACCTCTACGATTCTGATTTAGTATCCTAAGTCGCTCTGTCTTTTACGCAGTATCTCCTTCCACCTGGCACCTTTTACTCCTTTTACATTCTGATTCCTGATCCAAAGGACATCCGACAACAGGAAGCAATTTGTCGGAGTCAATTCGTTTTGATGTTTTCTAAGCATACCATATTTCACAAACCCTTGTAATGTAGGGTGTGAAATCATCAATATTCTTTTTACCTCAGAGGAGTTCAAGTAAATCTCAAAAGTTAAATCAAGATGAGATTTCTCTCGATTTGCTATTCCTGGTTTTGCATAGGCGGTTGATCCCTCGGTAATGTCCAGAACTTTTTGAATATCTGATTTAATCTGAAAATTTTCCTCTCGCAATTTTAATAATTGAAATGCAATATCTTCCAAAGGTCCATTACCTTTCATCTTTTAGATTATTAAAATTTCTGAATCTAATTTAAACCTTAAATTCTTTTGTATTCAAAATTCTTTCTTTTTACCAGGGCGCGCATCTCCTCAGCATTTAGTTTTCGGTAATGCTGCTTTTTTAGCCATTCAATTTCAGAAAGGAAATACTTGTTGTTTAAAGCGCTTCTTGCATTCCTGATTGTTAAGAGTCCATCGGTAACCCATCGCCTTACAACCGGTTCGGAAACATTTAGGATTCTTTGAACCTCGGTGGAGTTTATGTAAACCTCAAAGCGGTCTACGGTAGATTCATTTATACCTGCGACTCCTTCGAGGCTTTTTATCAGCTCGGCAGAAAGTTCGTTGCTTTTGATAAGGTTTTTATTTATCTCAACTAGTAGTGGCATATGCTTAATTTTGAATGTTTTGTTCAGTATTACCAGATTTTCTAGTTACATAAAACTTAGCTTCATTGTTTTAAATACGCCGATATTCAAGCGACTTTTTCTTTATAAGAGCTCGGATATCATTTGTATTTAGTCTACGGAAATTTTGTTTTTTGAGCCACTCGATTTCAGAAAGCAGAAACCTATTTGTAATCTTAGTATCAGAGTCTCTCGTTGATAAGAGACCATCGCGGATCCAGTCATAAATTACAGGAGCAGTTACGTTGAGTATTCTTTGAACCTCTGTTGAGTTTAAATAGACTTCAAACCGTTCAATATCTAGAGGCAATGGTGCTGGAAGATGACGAGGTTCATTGGTGGTGGAAATCTCCAATAGCTTTTGTATTCCTGCCTTTATAATGAAATTCTCCTCTCGTAGTTTTAAAAGTTGAAACGCCATGTCTTCTAGTGTAGCATTGGAGTTGTTACATTCCATTGGAGAAGATTAAAATTGCGGAGGTTGTTTTATTTTTATTTCGGATATTATTAATGAGTCGTTGATTATTGAAAAAATTGCATCATACCAAAAACTGTTATGAATTTTAGATTTTGATCCATACTCAATTCTCATGTCGCTGAATGTAATCGATTTTCCTTTTTTAAGCGTTTCAATTATCTTAACGGCTTTATTGCTATCAATTCTTATCAGCGATAGTTTATCGTAATGTTCGAGGAAATAATCAAAATCGCTGCTGGCAGATGGATTTTTTGTATTTAGATTATATGAAAGATCAATAACATAAGTAATGTCGATCGGGGATTCAGAACGTATCTCCGCATATACCTGCGTCGCATGTAGACTACTATGTGATACATCATTTACGACAATTTCTGGTATTCTTGTTTTGGAAATAATTTCTTTTGGTCTCATGTTTATCTGGTAAACTTCGAGGTGTCTTTAATATAAATAACTTATTAATTTTCATTTTGGGTATTGAGTGATCGCTATAACATGCCAAACTTCAAAATTTTGCTTCATCTCAAATGTCCCGGACTGCTCTGATCCGTTGTTATTTATTGTAGGTCTGACTTAAGCTTTCTTTTGGTGCATCTGTCACTGATAGATACGGAGTCCACGTTTGAATAATCAGCCGTATAATAAAGTTTGGCTTACGGATGGTAACATACAATAATTAGAAGTGTCTTAAAAGGACAATTTATTAAGCGGTAAATACAATTTTCGACCAAAAGATGCTATTGTATTATGATCAAATGAAATCGGCCTCCATATATTTGTCGAGGCCGATAATAAGCTTGCTCTATAAATTTCCGCTTTTAAATAACTACCTACATGATCTTTGATATAGCAACAACTGCATATAATTCAATAAGGTCTCCCATATTAAATTGCCCATATTGTTTAAGAAGTCCATATTGCTCGAATTCACTGTAAGTCATAGGCGGCACTAACGTTAGGCTTTCTTTGAATGCCGCGGTAATATTGGCGTTTATAAAAATTCCACTTTTCATCACCAAAACCAGGTGCTTGTAAGTAAGTGAGGCTAGATTAAATTCGACAATATTATTCTCGATCTTAACAGCAGTCACTATGCTACCATTGGATATACTATCGGTTACGTTTCCAGTGATCTCACCATCCGTCACCTCGAATGACCTGTAAGGTCCGAAATTATCGGATTCTACATCTTCAATTTCAATAGATACTGCGTGCCTTGGTAGATTTGTTAAAAATTTATTGTCATTATAGTTTTGTATATATTTCTTAAAGTATTTCTTCTCCAATAAAGGAGATACTACGACATAAAAATTACTTTGTAGACCGATTACCTCACCAAGTTCAACTATTGAAGTGCTGGGGTCACTTTTTAAAATTTCGATCTTGGGCCCATCTTCAAACCCTTTAAGCATGTCTCCCTCGCCGGTCAGAAGCCATTCAGAGCTTATTCTAGGATACCGTTTTAAGATATTTTCTAATTTATCTGATCCAATAGTTTTGTTATTTCGTACCTGGCTTGCAAATGCCCCATTCGAAAAACCAACCTCTTTTTCGAATGCGCTAATTCTGATGCCTTCGTAATCAATATACTGTTTAATTCTTTTAACTATTCCACCATCGTTAGAGATTGACTGCTCATCGGCATGAACCTTTATTGTGTCACTTTTATTCTCCTTTTCGTTCTTCCGGAAGGCAAACTCATTAGAAATAAGATCCTCAGCCTTGACGCCTAATACATCAGCAACTTTCTTTATTTTTTGAAAACTTGGATTTTCTTGGTTGAGAGTTGCTGTGATGTTTTGTGGTGAAGTATTAAGCAGTCTAGCAAGTTGCGCCTGAGTAATACCCTTTGATTTGAGTGTCTTGCGAACGTTTTGACCAAAGGTTTGATTCATGATACAATTATAATTTTATAAAAAAGTGGAAATATCTTAGGAAATTAAATTATTGGTTTTATATTTGCTTAATAAATTTAGAATGTTGGCAAACATACAGTTGTATTTTTATAGTTGCAAGGGATTTTAATCAAACGGTAAATTTAAATATAATAGAAATGGAAAAAGAAGTTGTTAAAACAAAGGAGTTGATTGACAAAGTGAGCGTCAAATTAAAGTCTTTCCCTGACGGTATTACGACATTCTACGATCGCCTGAATACTTCACGATCACTTGTTTCGAAGTGGAGAAATGGAAATGCCAATCCGACACCGGATGATTTGCTGCATTTTATAGAGACGGCAACTTCTGTTATTAAAGAATTGGAACAAAAGAGGGCTAAGGAAAATAAAAAGGTGACAGCCGCCTTATTCGAATTCACCTCGCTTATTACTTTGTAAGTCGGAATTGTCAAGTTTAAAATTTACTTCATCATGAAACATGAAACAGGTAGCATACCAAGAACAGGTAGTTGTTCCGGGAGCCATTCTTTCAGAAAAATTAGGATGCTCGAACGATACCCTATCGGACAATTTCAAAAATAATGAGAGTCGCTACATTGAAGGGGTTCATTATTTCGTATTGCAAGGAGAGGAGCTAAAAGCCTTTCGTTTGAGACCGGAAAATTTCTGGTTGCAAATTTCGCCGAAAACACGACGCTTAATTTTATGGACCGAAAAGGGTGCATTTAATCACGTAAAAAGTTTAGGAACTGATCAGGCCTGGGATGCGTTTCAGCAGTTAGTTGACACTTACTTTCGGCTGAGGATGGTTGTGGAAGTGTTATCGGATATAAAATCGCAAGAACAGAAGATATTTTCAGATGAAGAGGTGAAACACGCTTCGGAGTTGCTTTTGCAAACCAAAGAGGTAATTGAGATAATCGTTTTTGCTAAATTGATCGGATGGGGCCCCAATAAGTTTTTCAAGAAGCTCAGAGAGGACGGTTATCTAATCAAAAGCGGTCAGCGGAAAAACGATCCTATAAGTGCTTACAACGGAAAGTTCTTTAAGCTTAACAAAAAGGAATACAAAAATAAAGTCACGTCGGAAGTTAGGCCATATTATCAAACATATGTAACGCCGGAAGGTCAGATCCACCTTGCCAATAAATATGGAGTTTCGTTTGAGACGAAATTGATCAAGTAAGAATTATCAAAATCTAATCATACATAAATCTGGCTTTACACCAAAAGCCTCAACAGAAAAACTATGTTCAAACAAATTCAAATTCCAGTCATTTTAAGTGACAAAACAAAGCGTCTCCTTGCAGACTACAATCATATCATTCATTCTGATGATGATGGAAAGAAGAAAGTGATTATGCCTGAGATTGAGGAGCTATTAAAGGAGGTGGGAACCGGCGCCGTGATGGCTGGAAAGAAATTGCTATACGATCAGGCGATAACATTCAAGGAGTCAAAGATTGATTACAATGCGGTTGATGAGGACCAATACTTTAATGAAGTAGATGAATACAATGAAAATGCGAGCAAGGCCATACTGTTAGCCGGAGAAATAGCGGAGTTGGCGGGATTTGTGCCTAAGGTGGATGAAAACGATTCGCTTATCGAGGAGTTGCAATTTGCATTGTCGAAAGAATCCATAAAAGCGACCGGTACGATTGAAAGATCCGTATGCGGGATCAGAGATGGCTTCGGTTCAACATATGAAGTGTGTAATTACCTAAGAATAAAGACCGAGAAAGGGGATGAGGTTGTGCTTTTTAGGGAAGATCTTGTTGAACTGTTAAATATAATCCAGACGGTCAACCGTCAAACAGCCGGCAAGTTTACTATCTGACCTGCTATCGGTAATACCGACAGCAGCTTCATTCAACCACAAACTAAAAACCAATGTCATACGAAATCCCTAACGTCGGCGCTATCACTCTGGACAAGTTGGATAGTATAGAGAAGATGCTATCACAATTCATCCAGTCCAAGACCGACAGAAACGGAATGGACGAAGAATCGTTTTTCACCGTGAAAAAGACTGCTGAATTCCTTGATGTATCCGAACCATACGTCTACACGCTTAAAAAGAAACTTCCGCACATAATCCGCGGAGGAAGGTTGTACTTCAAAAAGTCAGATCTTGTTGAATACCTGGAAAAAGGGAGAGTTATTCCTGATCCGAGTAAAAGAAGATCACGCCATTAATCTCGGCACTTGTTGCGAATGTAAAAAGACTAACTACCTTAAAACTTAATCCCATGATCAATTTAACATCTATTTCCGCAGCCGTAGAAGCAGTAAAAGCTAATTTTCAGGAGGTTTGCTCTCGGTCGACGTCATTTTTCTTTGACAATGCTACTGAGTCCCATAAAAGGACGAATCGTGAATACCTATCACAATCGGAAGTGCTGATGGATATGTTGAAAGCAAACAAGCAGGGCGAAAACCTGCTTACTAAGTTATCCGAATTTCGACACGCCGTTGAGCGCCTAAAATCCGGTGATTTAGTCAATGCGACGGTTGGGTATGATGTCAATATCAATGATGTCAACTTTGACCCTTACTTATTTCTCGGCGCCCTTCTTCACCAGTCACTATCCGACGAGGGATTACCTCAGGAGTATGAGGAATACTGGGAGTTTGCCACTGCTATCCGCAATTTAAAAGTTAATGAATGTCTATCCAAGTATACAGACTTTATAGAGCATGCAAGAGCGATGGTTTTATTGAAAAGACCTTTCGACGAAATACTTGCAATGATTACGCTATAAATTCAGAAACGTATAAACACCATAGTTTTAATTTTTCATCAATAAACAATTTAAAAATGCAAGCTCAAACAATCAAATTAAACATTTCAAACCAGGCACTTTACAAGACACATTTCGCCGGAAGACCTGATGAGGAAAGACTTTCAGCCGCAATTGAAATGACCGAACTGGTAAACGCAGCATTTGCTCATTACTACGCGACAAAAATATTCGCAAATCTTCCTGACAATAAAAAGCTGGCTGTATCTTTCATCAATGAGTCGATTCTAGCTCTCAATCTTGGACTTGTAAGTAACTCTAATGGAGCTGATGAGGATTGTGCTGATTTGGAAATTCCCTATCGTCTACACAGCTCTTTGGATAGCACCTACGAATATTTGCAGGCGAATAAAATCATTACCCGTGTAATTTCATCCTACCTCAGCAGCTCGCATGCGATGGGCTCTAATTATGATCAGGAAGATGATAATCTTTACATGACGTTGGAATTTTACCAGGACATCTTTATGCAATGTTGGCTTCAAAATCCTATTGTTCAGCATAATCTACTTCAAACGCTAAAACCGTCACAGTTTAATTCTGATCGTGGACATTCGGTTGAGGGCGATAATACGGCCGAGAATGGCGATGATGTGTCACCTTTGTCTTGAATTACTTTGACGGAATAACCGTTTAACCTGAACAACATGGCAAAAGGAAAATACTATTTCCAGCATGATTATGACGCGCTAAATGACCCCAAAATCATCGCTATGAGAGATCGGTATGGGATGGAAGGGTATGGCCTTTATTGGGCGATAGTTGAAATGCTCCACGCCACTGAAGGCAATAAGTTACCAATGAAAGATTATCAATTCATAGCAATTGCTAAGCAAACCGAAGCATTTGCTAAGCAAAAAGAAGCAAATTTAGAGTTGATCAAAAACTACTTGACAACATGCATCGATTCGTACGAATTGTTCAGTTCTGATGGTGTCTTTTTTTGGTGCGACAGGGTGCTGAGGAATATGAAAAAGATGGCCGATATTTCTGAAAAGCGCAGAGAATCAGGGAGATTGGGCGGGTTAAGTAAAAATGGCGAAGCAAATGCTAAGCAAAATGAAGCAAACAGAAGCAAAATAAAAGATACTAAAGTATCTAAAAGAAATATAAATATAGTTTTTGATGTGTTTTGGGATTTGTATGGAAAGAAGGTTGGTAAGCCCAAAGCCGCTTCCTTGTGGGATAAATTAACAGATCAGGAAAGAAGCTTGGTAATCGAAAGAATACCAAGTTACCTTAAAACTCTCAACCCTGAGGACAATGGTAAATTTCAGGCACATCCGGCAACCTACCTCAACGGACGGAGATGGGAAGATGAATTGCAATCAAACGTTGCGGTTGCCTACGATGAGCCAGAAAGGCCCCGCAGATATCTTAACGATCCTGATCTAATGAAGTAATTGATTTCATGAGTGGAAATACGAAGTGCAGTTCAAAATGTGTACCGATTGGCGATAAACCCGCAAACCTGAAAGATGGCGTGCTCTATGCAGTTGAATGTAAGGTTTGCGGATATCATATTCTTTTCTGGAAGCCTCAAAGAAAACTCAGGCCTAAATTCTACGAATCGGTTATGATTGGAGAGCAAAAGCCCTTAAAACTGAATTTCACAATACACCCAAGTTTTCTCCAATCAGCAAGAGATTATGGTCATTTACTGAAAGTGCCCAACCCAGTACCAACAGTAAGCCGTGATGAATCCTTCGAAAGTCTTTATGAGATGCTGGGAGATGGAGAAATAACCTTAGACGAATTTAATAAAATGAGCATGATCATTACTAGAATACATCAATAAACTATGGAAATAATAAACCCACCTCACGACAAGGACCTTGAAAGGGATGTTGTCTGTTCTAGTTAATAGTCCGATAAAAATCGAGACAGTTGATGAAATCCTTTATTCTGACTGTTTCTACGACGACGATTACCGATTCCTCTTCGACACTGTTATGGAGATTTATAATACTGGTCAGCAGATTACTCAAAGCGCTATAATCAACAAGGTGGTTGCGTCGGTGCGCAAGGATATTCTAGCTACCTATCAAATGATGAAGAAATATTACACATCCGACACCCTTTTATGGCAGAATTCAATGCTTCTGTCTGACCTGGCGATTAAAAGAGCTTTATTGAATAGTTCTCTTCAAATGCAGGCCCTGGTAAAAGCTAACGACCCGATAGAGAAGTTCGAAACGCTGGCAAATGCTATTGCTGATATTACTAATACCCGAAACCGTCCGATAGTTGGCAATACAATTTCTGACTCCATCAATGAAATGGAATTTTTAATGGATAGAAAGCTCGTGAAAGGATTGTCAGGTATTGATACCGGTGTAGCAGATATTAACAGCGTTACAAGTGGATGGCAAATTGATGACACCGTCGTGATTGCTGGACGTCCAGGAATGGGGAAAACTCTGGTTGCTGTTTGCCATGCTTACGGAGCAGCAGCCGCAGGAGTTCCGGTAGCTATCATTTCACTCGAAATGGCAAAAGCAAAATTGACCAGTAGAATTTATTCAAATCTGTTCAGTATCCCTTCCAGTGATATCACAAAAGGAAAGCTATCGGAAAATGAAAAACGAATTGTCCGGGAGAAACGAAAAGTGGTTGAGAAGCTTCCTATTTACTACTACGATTACGGAGAGTCATCCGATATCAACGATATTAGTTTGACTATGCGAGCCTGGAAAAGGAAGTACGGCATTGGCCTGATAATAATCGATTACATTCAATTAATGACCGATAGAGAGGTTAAATTCTCAGTAGATGACACAAAGGTTGTAACAAGTGTTCAAAAGAAGCTGACGAGGCTAAAAGGCACCTTGAAAGTGCCAATCATTGAACTTGCTCAATTATCTAGGAATTTAGATGATAGAAAAGATAAGCGGCCAATACTTTCAGATCTTAAAAACTCGTCCCAAATTGAGCAAGATGCTACCATTGTAGTTTTCCTTTACAGGCAGGATTATTACGATGAGCTTACTTGCGAAGCGGCTGGAACTAGCTTTGTCCCGACAAACAAACTTGAATATATATTAGCGAAGAATAGAGAAGGTGGGTTAGGTCCCATCTCACTAAAAGCAGATATGGCTCTGAATAGATTATATTCTGGATATGGTAAACCCGGATTTTAATCTTGCTGGTCCAATGAACATGCCGATATTCGTAAACGTATTAATCTCTACGTTTACGAATATCGGCTCCGTTTTATTTATTCTTTCAAGTACTAGATTTTCTGTTTTGGTTTATTTACTTTTGATATTATAAATACTTCATCAATGATTCTGGTAGTAACAACTACTTATCTACCGATAGCGTCAGCTCTCGATAGATTGTATTTATTGCCAGTTATGGTGGATCCAGTGAATAAACAGATTCACGCGTCATAAACTATAAATCGAATGATAAGAGGAAAATTACCCACAGAAAGAAATCTTGTGCCGAGACTACCGTCTATCCAGAATTCAGGAATTCTATCCAGGTTAAAGCCTGGGGAAAAAGTCCTATTGGAATTGGAGGTTGTTACGTCTGAATCAGTGGCAAACTCATACGTTGACTTTGTATCACTGAGTACCGATGTTAATTTCTCTGGTATGTTTAAAGCCAAGACAGTTGCAATTGGTTCAGGTGTGGAAGGATCATCAATAAAATCCAAGGTTTTTAAGAGACCGCCTAAATTGCCATCAAATGTGATAAAAGAGTTTGATTTGTGGGCCGACGAGGGCAATGTACCAATGAACGTAAGTTTTGACCGTCGCGCTTTAATGAATTGTTTTAAAGAGAGGGTTCCTGAATTCGCAGATGAAATACAGCTATCCCATGTCTGCTCACTCTTAACCAGCTTTGCGAATCGTATTGGCTATCATCATAATTCTAAGATACATGGTAAGAATGCCTATTCTTTGTTGACGAGTCAATAAGTTTGCCCAATTGGATCAATAACAGTAAAATAAAAAAAAAAGAACCCCGAAACCGAGATTCTTTAATGACTTACCCTCCTCTACATAATTAATGCAGTGAGGTAAAGATAGGATAAATTAGTGATTAACACCCATTAGTATAGATTGTTTCATTTGATCAATTATCACTGGTTGAAGACATTCGAAACAATCAACTTCCATAGTTTTTCCAGTGATTGTGTTTATGGTGTATTTATCATCATCCGACTTTTCGATCAATACAGAAGGAAAAATATCAGGAGAACCGGACATATAATTATCGAAAGCGCCAGTACCTTGAATGTGATATGAAGCACGAAGCCCAATATCCGACAGTTCGAGTTTTATTGCACGCTTCGGAGATCTTTGAAGTAGGAACTTATGAAACAATCGGTCATTGTGATCAACGCCGGAACCATTTTCTTTATCAGGCCACTCAGCTTTGAATGCATCTGACAATTGATAATACAAATCTTTCATATTGTTAATATTATTAGTTTCGCAATAAACAAATGACAAGTGTTAAGTGGTTCATAAATAGAGTATTACAAGTAGGTGTCTTCTGGGTTAAATCGATCTAACCTATTCAAATGGAACGGGATAGCATGTTAATAAATTAATTATTTTATCAAAATAAATATATGAGTGACGATAGAATGTACCACAGTATCACTCAGATCCTTGGGGGAAGATCATTGAAATACCATTACAGAGAATCACCTAATCACTTCATCTAAAAATAGAATACAAATGGGAAACAGCGAGAATTTAGAGAACGGAACAACTGAGAATGTATGTATGTACAACAGCAAAGGTTTAGATTTACTAAGCCTACGGATGTGCAGCGTATATAGGTGTCAGTTATCAGGTAACGTAATGCTGATAACATCGATTGAAAGATCAGTTACAACCAATGAAGTGAAGATAATTGGTTTATATTATCACAAAGGAAGTTATGCTGTTGTTGATATCTATGACGGGCAGTTGATGGAGGTCGGACCTGAATCGACTTCGGTTAATCAAAAAAAGGCCACTGGTTTGAGTGCAGCCTATGATACTAACGCAGTAATAGTCTATTAACTAACTTCCTTGAAGTAGTAGTAATTCTACATCTGGAAGTCGAAAGGGAGGGGTAGGTCAAAAGTCTAAATCATGACTTTTTGGCAACCGCCTGTCCAAACAGGCTCGTAACAAGTCAAAATTAGAAACAAATTCCCCGAACGAAAATGGGACAAGGTAGAAATCCAAAAGCAACGGAGCTTTTAAAGAAACAGGGTACATTCCGAGAGGATCGCCACGGAGATCGAGTGCATATAGAAAATGCCCTTACGATATCTCCAAGCAACTTTTTGACAGCCAAAGAAAAGAAAATCTGGGAAAAGTGGTATCAGGTTTTACAAGAAAACAATATCCTTAAAGAGACTGACGAGGTAGCCTTCGGCCTACTTTGTAAGACATTTAATCGCGTGGAAATTCTATCAAAAGAATTCAAAAAAACGGACGATTATATTTACTCTTATACATCTGATGTTGGGGCAAAAGTTGTAAAGACACATCCAAAATATGCCGTCTTGGTTGAGTCTGAAAAAAATCTATTAAAATTATTAACAGAGTTCGGTATGACGCCGGCCAGCCGCAATAAGGTCAAAATGGCTTTGGATAAGGGGGTAGATCCATTCGCCGAACTCGAAAATATGGATAGTTAATGTTAAACCCTTTGCAGAAAGCTTATGACTATGCCGCTGATGTTCGGTCAGGGAAAAAAGTTGTTGGTGGGTATGTTAAATTATCAGTTGAAAGATTTTATAAAGACTTAGAGAATGCCACGGAAAAAGGATTTGTGTTTAATGAGAAGGCTGCTCAGAAGGCCTTGTCTTTCTTCGAAATGCTTTGCTTTACGAAGGGTAAATGGATGGGAAAGCCATTCGAATTGCAGCCTTGGCAATGCTTTATTGTAGCCAATGTTTTTGGCTGGAAAGTTGAGAGCACCGGATTACGGCGATTTACAGAAGCTTATGTAGAAATTCCGAAGAAATGTGGAAAAACGGAGCTAGCCGCTGGGATAGGTTTGTATATGTTGATGATGGACGGAGAGAAAGGTGCTGATGTTTATGCAGCAGCTTACACACGAGACCAGGCAAATATATGCTTTAAGGGAGCCAAGACGATGGCCAGTAAATCTCCATCTATAAAAAGTAGGTTAAAGGTCTTAGCCCATAATCTTTATTATCCTAAACTTGAAGGAGGAATGTCGGCTGTTTCTCACGATGCTGACAATACAGAGGGAAAGCATGCTCACTGTGTAGTTTTTGATGAATATCACGTCCATAAAACGGATGATGTTAAGACTTCCCTCCGTTCGGGGATGGCCGCAAGAGACCAGCCATTATTTTTTATTATTACCACAGCCGGTTCCAATAAACAAGGGCCGTGTTATAAATATCGAAAAGGCTGTATCGATACTCTAAAAGGATATCAAAAACAAGATCGGGTATTCTCAATAATTTACAGTCTTGATGAGGGGGATGATTGGGAAAATCCTACCATGTGGGAAAAAGCTAATCCGAACTACGGAGTTTCTGTTCGTCCGGATTTCTTACAGGGGGAATATGAAGGCGCGAAATCTAATGGACGTGCGGAGGTAGAATTTAAGACAAAGCACTTGAATCTGTGGGTTGATTCAGATGTGACTTGGATTCCTTCGAAAACTTGGGACTTGTTGGCGAAACCTGACTTTAAACCTCCCCGCGAATCTGTGTGTTACGGTGGTATTGATTTGGGTCAAAAAAGTGATATTTCGGCATTTGCTCTTTACTTTCCAGAGTATAAATTCCTGCGGGTCAAGTACTACGTAGCCGAAGAAGCTGCGGAATACGCAGCTAGGAGCGGTATTGACTATAAAGACTGGATTGAGAATGGATTTTTATGTGCGACACCGGGCAAAACGACAGATTATGAGTACATGATTGATGAAGTTGCTGAGGCATGTGATGAATGGAGTGTCAACTTTATTGGAATGGATTCTTGGGGCTCTCAGCTTTTTTGGGATAAACTAACAGACATACTTGGCACCCACTATACTTTGACTAAAAAGGAAGATGGAACGATCAAATGGGAATATCAACCCAGGCTGCAAAGTTTTAGGCAAGGATTCAAATCTTTAAGTCCGCCTACAAACCTCTTTGAAGAGCTCGTTATAAATGGGAATATCGTTCATGACGGTAATCCAGTTACCGGATGGATGTTGGGAAATGTTGCACTGGACAAGGATTCAAACGATAATATAAAGCCGAACAAAGCTAAGAGTAAAGATAAAATCGATGGCATTATTGCCGCGATTATGGCATTAGCTCAGTCTTCTGAATGGAATGATCTCCGCAAGCACACCAGTGAAGTCCACGTTTACTAAATTAATCATCGACTATGAAAATCGCTAACAACCAACTTCAGCTAAAAAAAACCACCTTCATTGACCTGTTTTTAAAGATGGATCCGGAAGGAAAAAACTTGCGACGGACGTTCGACAGAATTGAGAGTATTTGTATCGAACACGACATTGAAAACTATTACAACACTTTTGAGTCTTTCAAAACAGCTTTTCACAGCGGCAGAATTGCGAGAGTGGGAAATTAAGGGTACTGATAGTACCGAACTTGTGATTTCAAATTTGGAAATTGCATCAAACATTGAGCAACTTGGCAAACTGGTTAAAGAACGTTCTCACACGTTCCAAATCACCTTTACAGACTAATATTGAAGAAAGATCCATCACCACCACGCCGGCGATGGATGCAGCTACTTTTTTGCTCAAACAATATGGACTGGAAAGCTTGTCTGCTAATGTTACGGCCAGAAATGCAATGGGCATATCTACATTTTTTGGATGTGTAAAACACATATCAAATGTGATGGCGTCAATACCGTATACAGTATACCGTGACAGTGGTGCTGAGGGTAGTGAAAAATATTATGACCATCCAGCCTACTACACATTAAGCACACGATTCAATGAAAATATGTCATCTTTCATTGCTAGAAGAGCGCTGATAACAAACTGGCTTGTTTATGGATGGGCAGTCGCAGAAATAAGACGCGACCTATTTCGGAATGTCGTATCGATCATTCCATATGCATCCCAAGACGTGACAATATTGCATGATGATGAGACTGATAGGTATTTCTTTCAAATTCCAAGCAAAAGAAAAAACCTATCTCAGGATGATGTTATTTTTCTGCGAGATCTAAGTTTTGATGGGAATGTTGGGCATTCAATCATTAACTGGCAGTGTCAAACAATTAAAATAGATCTTCTCGCTAAGGAATTTGCTCAAAAATATTACGAAAAGGGAACCTTCATGGGGGGGATGCTCGAAACTCCGGATGCAGGTAATGATGCAGAGAAGGCAAAGATTTATAAGCAAAGAATTATAGAATCATTACAGGGTGCAGATGGGGGAGGCTTTGGATTTACTGTGTTGGGGCCGGGCGTAAAGTGGCATAATGTGGGCAGGCCACCAGTGGAATCTCAATTGATGGAGCTTTTTAGCAAATCATCCAGTGATGTAGCTCAAATGTTCAATTTACCGCTTTCGATGATAGGCGACACTTCGGGAGATACAAGCTGGGGCACTGGTGTAGAGCAAATGTTTATTCGCGTAACAAATACCGTATATGCTCCAATCGCTACCCAGATCGAACAAGAATTTAATTATAAATGCTTCCGGAAGGACGAAATATTAGCAGGAATATTTACCCGCCATTTATTTAAGTCATTTCTTAGAGGTGATCTAAAATCCCAGGGCGAGTATTATGCGAAAATGGTAACCAATGGGATATATACCATTGATGAGGTACGCGGTTTCGATGACATGAAACCGCTTCCAGGGGGAGTCGGCGCACGCTCGTACATACAAGGCGCGATGATGCCGCTGGATATAATTGATGTAGTAAGATTATCCGAAAATAATAAAAATGGTACAGGAAAAGAGAGTACTTCCACAGAATCATAGCGAGGTAAGGGCAGTTCAAAGCACAGATGGAATTTGGCATATTCCAGGGAAAGGAATTGTATTTAACCAACGCTCACGTAAACTCGGATTCTTTTATGAAATTATCGATCCGAAAGCGCTGGACGGCGCAAATATGAGTGATGCGATATCGTGCTTTAATCACGATATGAATCATATTCTGGGAAATGTAAGAAACAAGACCACAAGCTTCACCGTAACTGCTGAGGCTATGGAGTACGATACTTTGCCACCTGATAATCAGACTACCAAGGATATTGTTATTGCACCTATTTTAAGAGGCGATGTGACTGGCAGCTCCTTTATGTTCAGTGTTGCTGAGCGAGGCGGAGATGAGTGGGTTGAAGAGCCTAACGGTGATATTATCCGCTATGTACGCAAGATTGATGTAGTCTATGAATGGGGGCCAGTTTCAATGCCGGCATATCTAACAACTTCTACTGATGTTGCCAAGCGATCTTTCGATTATTTCATAAATGAGAATAAAAAACAAGAATTACAGCTAAGGTCCACCTTCGCAAAAATGCAGTTGGAACTATACCGATAAACAAATTACACTTCATCAACAATCAAAATGGCAAAAAAGACACTTAAAGACTTGCTGGACGAGCGCGCGCTAAAGTTCGCAGCCGCTGAGGAAGCTCAGAAAGTTGGGGAAACCGAAAATCGGAACCTAACCACTGATGAATACAATAAATTCTCCGGACTGATGGAAGAGGTTCGTGCATTGGATAAACAGATTGCTCAGGAAAGAAGTTTAGAAGATTTCGCCCGAGCGCGTGCTGCAAGTGTCGGATCAGGATCGGAAGGTAATCGTGATTCTTCGGCTGCTGACGAGCGTGATTTTTCAAAATACAGTTTGAATAGAGCTCTGCTTGCCAGACTTGACAACCGATCATTAGACGGGGTAGAAGCGGAAGTTCAAAAAATTGCTGAGGCTCGCGCAAAGGAAGACGGTATCGTGCTAAGTGGCAACGGTATTGTAGTTTTAGATTCGGTTTTGCAAAAACGAGGACAAACAGTCACACTGCAAACTGCAAATCCCGGTGATCAGGGTGGCGTAACTGTTCCGAAAGATGTACGAGGAGTTTTAGAGGTTCTTCAGGCCAATACATTCTTGGATAAAGTAGGTGCAAGGTTTATGACCGGATTGAGCGGCGATCTTGAATTTCCTGTGCAAGATACTGTCCCTCTGATTCAAGAATTGACAGAGATTGAAAAAATGAATAAGTCTGAAATTCTTTTCAGTACTATTAGTCTTAAACCAAGCCGCAGAGGAACAACAGTTCCTATTTCTCGTCAGTTATTGATCCAGTCGTCAATTGATATGCAGAATTTTGTAATCAATGCAATTGGTGAGGCTTTATCTCAGAAAATGAATGCAGAAGCAGTTGCGATCTTGTTGACATACATCACGTCGGCCAACGGCAATTTGTTGGCACTGGGTACAAATGGCGCGCTACCCGACTATGAGGATATCGTTGCTCTTGAAGCACTTGTTGAAGGGTATAACCACGATCGCGGGAATCCTGCATACTTAACTAATTCGAAGGTTAAAGCAATCCTGAAAACTACTCAGATTTTCACAGGAACTAGCGGCGCACCGGTTTGGGACACGACGGGTCAGCTGAATGGCCATAAAGCCGTAATATCGAACGTAGTGCCATCAACACTTACCAAAGGAACAGGAACCAATTTGTCCCCAATTTTCTTCGGAAATTTCTCAGACTTCCTGGTTGGGATGTGGGGTGGAACTGAGTACGTTGTTGACCCGTACACTCGTAAGGAAGAGGCACTAATTGAAGTTACTGCCAATGCATTCTGGGGTATGCGACCTGCCAGAGTAAAATCGTTCGCAGGTATTAAGGACGCAATTACAACTCGCCCTTAATTTTTAATTGATTTTTTAATCGGAGCGATTCGTCGCTCCACATCATACTAAAAAATGGAAAAGCCAGAAATCAAAGCAGAGACAGCAGCCTTCAAAACGCAGCAAATCGAAATCATTAAATTTCATCCTCTTGTAGCTCACGAGGTCGGTGAGCAGCCGATTGTTCGCGAAGAAACCGCGAAGGACCTGATTGAAAGAAAATTTGCCAAAGCAATCAAATAAAAAATTGAAATCACTCCCCTTCATAACTGAAAAGTATACGCACGATATCGTTACTCTCCGACAAGCTCGAGAATGGCTTCGTATGGATATTCCGGGCTATGATGGGGAGGATTCAGTTATCTTGATGGCCATAGAATCAGCGGTTAGCTGGGTTGAAACTTATTGTAATCTATCCTTAGGGATTTCAGACTATGAGTGGAACACTGATTGCCTCCCTAATTCATTTAACGACGTCTTTTATATACAAAGCATTACTTCAATTGATTACCGAGGAGAGAGTGGATATTTAGGTGTTAATTCCAATAACTATGAGTTGATCCAGGTTAGCAAACGCCGATCTGAAATTGAATGGTTCAATACTCAAATCTCCTCTAATCGATACAAAATTAAATTCAAGGCTGGATTTCCAGATGGTCAGGTGCCAGCCGTTTTGCTTGATGCAATTAGGGCGAGAATAGCTGAAAGATTTGAAAATCGAGGTGATGGTGTATCTGAAAAGAAAACCCTATCCGAAAAATTAGCAGACCAATTCAAAATACCATATGCCGGATAATAGATTGCTTTCAAGTAAGATGGATCGTAGGGTTGAATTTTCAAAGCCTTCTGCCTCAGCGGATGCTTATAATGAAAATACTGATTTTGAAGTCGTTTATTCTAATTTCCCAGCACACAGAAAAGATAGTTCATCAAGTCAAGATGAAAGCGAAGACATTAATTTAATCCGCGGAGAAGCGAGAGTTGAATGGGTAATAAGATTTCTACCCAACCTTAATATCGCTACGAATTGGAAGCTTAAAGATTTGCATGATGGACAGACTTATGAGGTAACGGCTCCGCCAACTGAAATAGGGCGTCGTCAAGAAATCCGGATCGTCACAAAACTGATTCAGTAATGAAAGTTACCATTAACACCGATGATTTGAAAAAGCTGGAAACGGCTATGGGTAAGTATGCGATGATCATGCCTACTCAAAAAGCAAATTCAGCTCTTCGGAAGGCTTCTCAGCCTATGTTTCGCGCAGCTCAAGCGGAAGTTCCGGTTGGGAAAATGGGGCGTGAAAGAATCAGTTTAAAAAAGCGTGGAGTTAACGCCAATGCATATAGGCAAGGCGGTGCAACAAAGAGAGATCTCCGGATAAAAGTTGTAAAGGCCGAACCGGGAGAGGTGTCACGTGTATTGGTAGGCGTTAGTAAAAGAAGTAGCAAAGTTGGATGGAGAACTCCATTCATTACCAAGGGTACAAAGGTTCGTAAAACGAAAAAGGGATACAACCGGGGATCGGTCAAAGCCAATAACTTTTTAGGCCGCGCCTTTGACAGTACAATCGACTTTGTAAGAGCAGATTTTCAGAAAGCATACAGAGAATCATTCGTTGCATGGGCCAGATCAACCTGGCCACAAATAGGAGTTTAATGATTACCAGATCTGTCATACAGCTTTTGCTAGCCAATTCAGCATTAACCGCAATTGTGGGCGACCGGGTAAGGCCGAATGTAATTAAGCCAAAAGAAATTTTCCCTGCGATTTGGGTAAGCTCATAAGAGATGCAAAGTATGCCGTGTGATAACAATAACGGTGTATACAGCGGAACGATAGAAATTGGTGTTTACGCTGTGGAATACGGCAAATGCGTACAAATAATGGATCTGGTAAGGTCAATATTAAATAATTTCTCTGGGATGGTTGGCAACGTAGGAATATCATTCCAACGAGGACAGGAAACAGCCGACGATTACGATGAGACGGGGACAATGAGTATTAAAGTCATTGAATTCGAAGCATACGCGCAAATAAAATAACACTTCATCAATAAATAAATATGGCTACTGCAAGAGTTCAAGAAGCCGTCTTGTCCAACGAGGTAAACCTTTTTGTGAACAAAGGCACAACAGCGTCACCCAACTTTGTTATGGTTGGATGTGCTACATCAAAAGATTACGGGCTTGCGATCAATACGATCACACTTAACTGTGATAACGGAAAGATTAAGATTGCTCCGGAAGAGCCTGATTTTGACTTACAGCTGACGGGATTTGTATTTCAGTATGCAACTGCCAACGTTGCTGCAAATGTTTCAGCTCGCGAATTCGAAGAGTGGGCAAGTGAATTTCCTCAGGCTCCTCGGGAATATAAGCTGGCAGGAAGACACACAGGTGATTTAGTTCGCGAATTTGAAGCGGTTATTGCTTCTTTCCGTGAAACTGGATCTAATGGCGAGGCTCGTACGTACTCAGTAAGCTTCCAGATTTCAGGTACTCCTGAATTGAGCGATCAAGCGTAATTAAAACCTTCATAACCATCCCTGGTAAATCGGGGATGGCATAAATCGAATACTTATGAATGATAAAGGATTTTCGGAAACTTCGGTTTCTCTAAAACTTGGTGAGGTTGATTACCAGGTCAACTTTGGAATATTAGCCCGCCGCCGCATTGAGGAATCTCATCCAGGCTTTAATATAATTGGAACAACCATGCCTGATTTTGAGGTGATCCCATTTCTGATACAAAACGGGATTGATCCAAAATTGCGACAGTGGAAAGATGAAGAAGAATTTCTCAATCTGTACGAAAACTGCAAAGATGAGAATGGATTGCAATTAATTCCATTGGCCTACCAAAATGCTTTGGGGTTTACCAATCAGCGTTTCGATCTATGGGTGCAGAGAGCGACCGAAATGCTGAATCAAGCGGAAACACAGAAAAATTAGAAAAGCCGATTGATTGGAGGCAATGGTGGAAAGATGCCGGCGCTATGGGAATCCAACCTTCCGAGCTTAACGACCTTACTCCCTATGAGTTCAATCTAATGCGCGAAGGATACCATAAAAATATGGAGAGCCTTTGGGATATCGCAAAATTCCAAGCATGGGTAGTATATGCCAGCGGATGCTCAGCGGCTGGGCAGACTCCTAAACCTATTGATCAGTGGCTCGAAAAGTCGCCCGATGTGCCAAGCAACACGCCTCGCGAACAAGAAATTGATGCAGACTACAAAGCCGAAATGGAGGCTAAAATGAATATCAGAAAATGACTAATGTAGCCGGTGCGAATATAAGACTTGGCGGGGATGAAACGGGGCTTATTAAAAGTCTTGATAACGCACGTCAAAGATTTTCACTTTTTACCAAGGAAATAAACTCAAATTTTATCCAAGCCTATAAAAAGGCTGATGCTGAACAAAAAGTGTTCAGAGGCGGACTAACCCGTTTAGGAGATGAGTTTGTTAATCTCGGCAAGAAAATGGCACTGGTGGGCACATTGCCCGCACTATTTGCGGCGGGTAAAGCTTACAAAGATTACGCGGATATACAGCGAATGGAAAAAGGGTTGGCTCTGTATGGGTCAACCCTTGATGATGTTCGAAGACTGGCTAAGGAACCAAATATTGGGGTTTTTGATGGTGCTAAAACACTCATAGGGTTAAGAGCGACTAAAATAGAGGCTGGTTTAGCTGAGCGAGCGATTAAATCATTTGCAAATGCCATTGCCGCATCTGGCGGTAACGCTGCTGATCTTGAACCGGCCCTACTTAACCTTAAACAATTCAAATCAACTCAAAATATAAATCAGGTTGATTTAAGGCAGCTTTCGTCAAGAATTCCACAGGCTATGGATATCATCCAAAAGCAATTTGGTGCGATTGACCCTGAGAAGCTTAATAAGATCGGAATTGACAAGTTCATTGAAGGCTTTGTTTCCGGACTTGAAAAAATACCGAAAGTTGCAGGCGGAGCCGGTGTCGCTATGGAGCAAGTGGCAGACAGTTTTACTTTTTTCTCAGGTACTATTGGGGAAGGTATTGAAAAAGCTTTTAATACATCCAGCAAAATAACTGCAATTGGTCAGCTCTTAGATAATCTTTCTACAAATTTCAGGACATTAAATCCAGAGGCTCAAAAAGCGATTCTGCTTTTTGGTGGGATGGCTGTGGTTATTCCGCCATTAACCGTTGCGGTTGGTACATTGATTAAACTGTGGCCTTTGTTGTCAGTCGGATTTGCTGGCATATCATGGCCGGTTGTTGCAATTGTGGCAACGGCTACTGCAATATCAGGGTTAATTGCGCTTTTGCCTCTTCTTAATAATCAGACTGCCGAAACCGCGGATCAACTTGATAAGGTTGCTAGTTTTAAAGATAAGCTAGGCCCGCTGATGGCTCGCTACGAAGAGCTAACCGCAAAGGCAAAACTTAGCGGGAATGAACAGCGCGAACTCAAAAAAGTTACAGAGGATATCGCTAAGGCTGTTCCTGGCGCCGCATCATCCTTTGATAAGTATGGGAATGCGGTTGATATAAATATTAACAAAGTCCGCACGTTCATAGGCGAACAACGGAAGTTATTGGAGATAATGCAGCGAACTCAGAAGGAAGCGGCATTATCATCTATTGGATCTAGTAGAAGCAGAATTGCGGGCATATCCAGGCAGCTCGGCGAAGGCATTACTTATGAAACCTCATCAAACGGGGTTGCTGTGAGGCGCCCACTCTCAGAGAATGAAAAAGAGGTTATGCGGAAGCAAATCACTGATTTACAGGCAGAGATACAGAGAAGCCGAAAAGAATTGCAAAATGCGGAAGGTATTGACAGTATTGCCGATCGAAGAAAGCAAAGAAGTTCTATTGTTGAAGAATTAAATGCAATTCCCCCTGCGGCAGATGCGGCTGGCAAATCTTTAAAAAGCGCATTTGATCCAGCTAGTAAAAAGGAATATCAAAAAATTCTTTCCGAGGAAAAGAAGGATCTCGAAGACATAAGGGACATCGCCGCTAGTATCAAAGCAATCAGCGGATCCGGAAACAGTGCCGGCATGTTGTCTAATTTGTTGGGCGATGGGTCTGGCAAGTTTCAATCTTCTTTGGCTGGTAAAAAATCAGCTGACGCATTAAAGGGTCGTGCAGGAGAAATATCGGGCATTGCTAATATAGGAGGCGCCCCAGCTCCCGGGACTAAGGAGGCGATTGGAGATCAAATGAGTTCATCGCTCGATAATTTAAGAAACAAATACGAAGATTCTATATCAGCCACTGCGAAACTTAACAGTGAACTTCAAGGAGCTTTCAAAGAAACGGGGGTAAATGTGGCAACTGGCTTCGGTGAAATGTTGGGAGACTTAGCTAGTGGGGTTGGTGGGGTTGAGACATTCAGTCAAAGACTTCTGGGCGCTCTTGGAAATATGCTCAAAGAAATGGGTAAGGCTTTGATTGTTGCTGGTATCGGCGGGTCTGCACTTAAAAAGCTAATGTCGGTACCCGCTCTTGCAATTCCTGCCGGTATTGCCATGGTTGCAATTGGTCAAACGCTAACCAACAGCATGAGTAAGAGTATGGCTACCGCCTCTCGGACAAAATTAGCCAACGGTGGTGCCATTTATGGACCAACAAATGCAATAGTCGGAGAATATCCAGGCGCGGCAAATAACCCTGAGCTCGTGGCGCCATACTCCAAGGTTCACGACTCATTCAAGAAAATAGCAAAAGAAACCATGGGTGTTGGTGGTGGGAATGTATTCATTCCTGAAATGAAACTTCGAGGGGAAGATATGTACATCCAATTTAAAAGAGTAGAGCAACGTAATAAAGCCCTCGGCATAATATAATGGTATACGGATTAAAATATTTTGCGAGATACAAGTCAGATGATGGCAAAGTAAAAGAACTTCGGTTTTCGAAGGCTGATTATTCAGGTCCAATAACTGAATGGTTTGTCACACATGCCAATGTTGAAAAAAGCCAGGGCTCGTCAGATTCTTTATTTAAAGAAACCATTGTTACTTCACAAAAACGCCTGGGATTATTTTTTAAGGAACGTTATGACTTAACCGAATTTGTTTACGACCGCAAAACGTTCTTTCTGGAAGTTGTAATTATTGATACAAATAAAATTGAGTGGAGTGGATGGGTTGAACCATGGGATGCAGCTCATGCGTATTCCAAGCCGCCACACCTTGTAAGCTTGACGGCAAGTTGCGGACTTGCGCACCTTTCAAAAAAAAAATATGTAAACTCAGATTCTTCTTTTAAGAAAACAGGACTGGTTATTATTCAGGAGTGTTTGGCAATAATGGGCAGTGATCTTCCATTACGTGTTTCTACACATATGATGGAAAATAGCTTTACAGGACCGGCGTTTAACGGGTTGTCATCCTTTGAAGTTAATGTTGCCCGGTATTATAATGACAATGGAGAGGCGCTTTTTTGCGATGTTATCATTAACGATATCCTAAACCATTATAATGCAGAGTTAACCCAGTGGGATAACCGCTGGGTAATCAGGGGTATTGTTGATCATGCAACAGGGGATGAGGTTAGTTATATCGAGTATGCAAAGGATGGTAGTTCTCTACCGACGACAACGCCGTGGCCTCAAACTTTCATTGTCAATGATACCGATGCTTTCACAGTTGATGGAGCCCAAGAACGAGTATTAGCGCCAATCACAAAATACCGGACCGAAGTTGACCTTGGAACGCAAAATCCATTTTTTGAAAATGGGAATATGTTTCTTTGGAGCTCTTCGGGATTAGTAGGGTGGGACTTCACGCACATGCCAAACGGAAACCCGGGCTGGGAAAGATATTATCTCGGCGGTGAAGGAGTAACAGCTTCAATTTTAAAGATCAATGGCAAATCTCCTGAACCGTACCGTAAGAAAAAGAAGAAGCCATGGTTTAAAATTATCGTTCTAATAGCAACGGGGGCCAATCCACTTGGTGCCCAAATACTTGCTGCAAGAAATAAATATACCGAACTCGAACCAGCTCAATGGGTAGAAAGTTCGGCGGGGAAAATTGTTAAAGGTGATAAGAACTTAACAGTCTCCTTTGATTATGAAACGGCTCCAAATTCGAGCGATGTTCTTATTTCCATCAGGCTGCATAGTTCATGGAAATCCGACGCACCTGACCGCTGGTTAAACTTCGGTGTAGGAGATACTGAAACCCAAGAGGAATTCCATTTAATCCGCGTGCCTCCGGTTGATCGAGAAGGCCTTATTTATGTGGGGAATCTGGATGTTTCAGGCAATCCGAATTACCCCAATGGCACTACGCCTAACTGGACCTATATCGTTACCGGAGTGCCTGCAGGCCAGGTGAGAAAAGTCGGAGGGGCGAACGGTGTTATTGTTGAAAATGGAGACCTCGTAATATCTCGTATTGCCAACACTGGCGGCTCACAGGCAGCAACGGGTAAAAACTGGAATGTTATCAATGTTAGAAACAATACTAAGAAAGGAACGTATGAAGTTACCATCCCGGTAGATAGGAACAATCTTGTAAGTTCCAGATTTATCAATGATCCAGCAATTTATGACACTGTACTTGTACGGTTTTATAAAATTGCGATCGGTGATAATAAAAGCGGAGACTGGTACAAAGTTTACAATCTTCGTGGAACTGTTGAAGGGTTTGTCCCTACTGCGGAATCTTCGAGATACGCCACTACGCTTGAACGTGGCGCGCCAACAGAGGAAGAGGCGGAAACTATTAATCTCATTACCGGAGATTACAATCCCTGGTTTACCGGATCTCTAACAAAACCTGGTTCGAATGAGAATACAAAATCCTGGAAACGAAGAACGGCGCTAAGTGAAAGTCTTAGTATTTACCGCGCTATGATGCTAGATAGGCTCTGCCTAACAAGTAGACCGCTAAGAGTGATTGAAGGTGAGATATTGATCACGGGCAATACTCCCGAAATATCTTATCTACATACACTGGTATTGGCTGACAAAGGGAATATGCGTCTGAAAATCACCCGTTTTTCTTACAATGATATAACGCGTGTTGCTAAAATAACAGCTGTTGAAGTTAGATATGAAGAGATACCGTCTGAGGAGCTCCGACAAGATTCATACATTCCAGGGCAAGGCACATTAAATTTAATACCAGGACAAGGAGACGGATACTACCCAAGCAAATCTGACAGTACGAATGGCCGGATAAGTGCCGAAGATGTAGCACTTACAAATGAAGAGCTGGAAGAGATTGCTTTGAACAATGGCCGGCAAGGTGCCATGTTCGTTGATATTGATCCATTAACGTATGTCGTTGCAGAAGAAAGTACAGAGGTTATTAATTTACTGGATTTTATCAACCAACTTTTCACTGAGCAAAATGAGGATCAGGAAGAAGAGGATATGTTTGATCCGGAAACTCTGATACTGTCTGTTGTCGACAAGCCGACCTGGGTTAGTGAAGTTCTTTTCGATAAACTGGAAGTGACGGCCACGGCCTTGGCCCCAAAGGTCGGAGACTATTATCTTACGCTCACAGCGTATGATGAGGAGTCTGAAACTAAGATTGAATTCAGAGTGCCCATTCTGGTTGAGGAAAACGAAGAATTCATCGAAGCATGGCCGCCAGTCTTCGACCCGCCATTACCTACTCTATTCTTCGAAGTAGGAAAACAGACGACAGATGGTTTTGTAATCATGGATTACATGCCGGAAGACTTGGTGTATGAGCACCTTACTTACCGGATCATGGGGAAACCTGAGTGGGTTTCTGATCAGTCTGTTGTTTTTGGTGAAGTTTCGGTAACAGGAAAACCGGTTAAAATCGAAACGCGGTATCTGACGCTTGAAATGACAGACGCCATAGGCAGAATACATGTTGAGGAGATAACGCTTGCCTGCATCAAGAAAACCGTACTTAAACATAATCTTCTTGATCGTGGTGTGGATGGCCCGGGTGTACTTGGTGTTATTCCGGGATCATTTGAGAATCCGGGCAAAATAGATATTGAATCTGTTGTTACCGGTTTTCATGATAAGGTCGAAAGATCACTTGTTGGCGGCGGGCCTTCCGGGGATGCGGTAAATGAAACTAAGGTTATTTCTGTAACAGAAACAAATCTTGGTACATACCTGATGTTTCCGGATACGGACGGGATTGACACAGAGGTCGGGCAGTACAAATATATTCTCAGGTCGTTACGCGGAACACGCCTTGTTACAGAGGATGTAATACCATTTACGCTTTATGATGACGAATATCTTTCAAAGCTTTCTGCTGAGCTGTGGGATTCGACAAAAGATGAGGTTATAGGCGTTATTGATCCAAGCGGTAAGAGTGCATTTAAAAAGCCTGTCAGCTTTGATCCGAAAATTATTGTTTCAGAGCTGCCTCACACTAAAATAACGCTTACGTATTCAAAAGACGGCGTTCAGGTTCTTGTTAAAGAGATTCCTGTCACGCCGGCCGCCGAGGAAGGCGAATATAATCTGTTTGATGAGATCGTTCCTGCCGAATCTGGCAAGTATGACCTTCTGATCGATATTGAAAACGCTGGTGTTCCCGTCTATCAGCGTCTTGCTACCTGGACAATCATACCAGCAGAGGTTTTACCTGGTCCCGGAATTCAACTCGTAACAGCGCGCGATAATTCAATCAACTTTGATGTTTTAGAGGATCTTCCTCTGAATAACACAGAGGTTGATATTCCGGATAACTACAATTTCAATATACTACTACCGGTTGATGAAGGCGGCGCGCTTATTGACTTTGACGAAAAGCAGGATCTTTTCTTTGATACAACGTCAGGATCTGCGGTTGAGGTTGACTTGTTTTTGTATACCAACCTGCCACAAGTTGTAAAGTATGCTGAGGGAGAAGATAAGGCTGAAACGCTTTTGTTTGGAAACCTTACATCTTTGGATCTTGGCAAGCTGCACCGCGCGCCTTCCAAAGTCCGGGTAAAAGTTATTTACCGTAAAGCTGGGGTAGTTGTCGCCATTCAGCAGGCAGATGTTTCTTTCCGTGTTCCGCTTGGACCTGAGGATTATTCAGGGCTTCGGTTTATTTCGATTAAGCAAAGCGGCGGTATTGGCATTACTGTCATTGACGCAAATATGCCAAAACAGGGGCGTAGTTATGTGTTGCCCTTACCTGAATTTTGGAGCGCTTCGGCTCGCAGCTTCAATGGCGAGTTGTTTAATGCCGTAAAAATAGAATTGTCGAAGGATGGAATATGGCTTCGAACTGTGGCAAATCCTGATTGTGTTACTTATTTTGAGCACACAGAGATTGTTACAGAGCTTCCATCCGATGATATGGCCTACGTTGTAGGTACTAATATAGACGGCATCCGGTTTCTGCGCAGCATTGCGGACGGAACGTTAATACCAATTGATGACCTTGGTGAATTTGTTGTAAAAGCAACATTTTATCTGAATTCTGTTGAGATTGGTGTAGTGCAGTCTGAATTCACGTTGACAGATGAAGAACCGGAAGATCTCGAATATGAGCCAGTAGATTTCCAGGCGATATTTGATGAACTATTCGGGTTAAAGACAACGGATGATCTGCCAGAGGGCGAAGAAAATCTTTATTTTGAAGAAATCCGGGTGCTTGACACGATTCTTGTCGGTCTTCCTACCGGAGTTAATTCTCCAATTGTAGAGGGGACTTCGGTATTGCAAGCATTCGCCGACCTGCAAAAACAGATTGACATGCTGGTTACGGGCGGCGGTGGTCGGTATGTATCACTTAATCCAATCCTTGGATACGCAAGTGATACAATGGCAAGCTTTAATCTGGCATCAGTTATTAATTCAAGTCAGTTCTATGTTACAAACCTGATTGACGGGCCTTTTGCAAATAATGGATTTGTAAGCACAGTATCCCGAAACGGATCATCCCATTTTCAAACCGTAGGATCCGAAACAGTTGAAGATTCTTTCTGGTGGAGAAGAAAGTCAGGCGGATCGACCGGTGCCTGGTATAGGGGTGCAAGTCAATCCTGGACGAATGTAAATTACATGTCTTATGTAAACTTCCCTTCTTATTTTTCGTCTTTTTTTATAACCGCATTCAACCTTAAAAGGCCAGATATTGAAGCGTGGGTAAGAGCTACGCCTTTGACTGGGTATGCAATCGGAACAAACGCAGCATTATCGCCAACCGATACGGTGCTATCCGCATTCGGGAAACTGGAAGCAAAAATTAACGCAACCGGATATTCTGGAACGTTAAATTATTATGCGAAATATACGTCTGCCGGATTGGGAATTGGGTTGATGTACGATAGCGGTACGCGCGTTGGTATTGGGACATCTTCACCAGGCGGACGACTGCATGTGTCTGGTGCGGAATCTGGCACGGGTACTGCTGCATCTTTGCTTCTTAGCAACACTTCTGCAATCGGATCAAATGTCTGGTATGTAAATGCAAACGGCCCTGGATATTCCGGTTTTTTAGACGGCGGTTTTTCTCTTTCGGATAATACCAATTTCCGCTTTACAATAACCAGGACGGGCTTAGTTGGTATCGGGCTTGGATCTGTCGCTGCGTCTGAATTATTGCATGTTGGCGGTAATATTCGAACTTCGCTATCTTTCATAAGTGACCGCACCTCTGGCGCGCCAATGGTCGTTAATTCAACGTCGCTGGTGTCGAATTTTAACTCTGATTACCTGGATTCACAGCATGGAGCTTATTATCTTGATAGGGTAAATCATACCGGCATGCAGGCCATCAGCACGATAACCGGACTGCAAGCCGCATTGGACGCAAAAAGCCCTGCACTAACCGGGACGGGGCTAGTTAAGTCAACGGGTGGGGTAATCTCCTACATTACTGACAACTCGGCAAACTGGAACACTGCTTTCGGATGGGGGAATCATGCCGGACTATATTATTCAAAGGCCTATATTGATGCCTTGGATATGGTTCCTGGATTTAGGATAATCTCCGCTGGAACTGGATTATTAGGGGGAGGTAACCTGTATGCAGATAGAAGCTTTTCGGTTCTTTACGGCACATCATCTGGCACTTCGGCGCAAGGAAATGATAGTAGAATACTGAACGGTCAAACTGCATTTACATGGGGGAATCATGCACTTGCGGGCTATGCTTTAAGTGCGGCAATATCGGGCACTGCTGGTCAGATTATGAAGTTTGGGACTTCAACGACAGCGGTTAACAGTATCATGGCCGAAACCTCAGGAAGGATCACAACATCCGGAACCCATGCCGCAGTTAACTTTGAAAGTAATGCAGCGCCGAACGCTGTTACAGCCTATGGGTATGCCTGGAAAAACGGAACTACTGCAAGGTGGGAGTTATCTAAACTCGGTGCAGAGAGTAGTGGTAACGCAGGCTCTGATATGTACTTTTCCAGATTTGCTGATAATGGTGCATTTCTTGGGAATATTTTTTCAATAACAAGATCAAGTGGATTATTGACATTCTCCCAGGTGGTGGCCGGCGTTAATCCAACAGCATCAAACCATTTGTTGACACTCGGGTATGCAGATGGAAGATATGCACCAATAAGTCACACGCATACTTTTGCCTCCCTTACCAGCAAGCCAACCGATCTGGCAGGGTATGGTATAACTGATGCGTATAACAAGACATACATTGATGCGATAGACAGAGTGCCTGGAAATAGAATCATAAGTGCAGGGACCGGACTTTCGGGCGGAGGCAACTTGTATGCAGACCGTTCATTTGCTGTAATTTATGGAACATCTGCCGGAACTTCCGCGCAGGGGAATGATAGCAGAATCAACAATGGTCAGACTGCATATACATGGGGTGATCACAACGGGCTGTATTACAATAAGGCTTATATTGACGCAATTGACCGTGTTCCTGGTTCGCGTATTATAGCAGCTGGAACAGGTCTTTATGGCGGCGGGAACCTTTATGCAGACCGGACATTATATGTTTTATTTGGTTCAGGATCTGGCGAAGTTGCACAAGGGAACGACTACCGAATAAATAACGGCCAAACTGCTTACTCTTGGGGGAACCACGCAGGCCAATATTTAAGCAACGGTGCGCAGATAACTTTTAATGGCAATACTTACAATTTAAACAGTAATCCAAACATTGGATCAAGTGGAGGCGGAAGTAATTGGAGTGTTTCTGGGAGCGATATATACAGAGCGTCTGGTAATGTTTCAATTGGGCGAACATCAAGTATTGGTAGTGCGCAATTATCTGTGCAAGGTGAAATTTATACGTATTCCCGAGTTTATGCAAGTGGTTTTACTTGCGCCCCTGGCAATATCACCTACTTATACAATACACTAATTGGAGGAGGGGGGTTAGATCCTAGTGCTGCTCTTCAAATAACATCAACAACGCAAGGATTTTTACTACCCAGAATGACAAGAGCGCAAAAGTTGGCAATAGTTAGTCCCGCAGACGGATTGATGGTGTGGCAAACGGACTCCCCGTCCGGCTCAACGGGAGGGGCATATGTAGCAAGCGGAGGTAACTGGCTAAGAATAGATAATGCAACAACACCTTCATAACAAATATCATATTGATATCATTATAGTATCACTTTTAACCGGTCTGGCTTTTAGCTATTCCGGTTTTTGTGTCTGCAATATGTATGCAAAACTACAAAGGTTCGGGTTCCTGATTCAACTCAACGAGTGGAAGTATGGCGTTATGTAATTTTGTTCCTCTTAAGTTCGAGAAAAGCAATCCTCTCGTGACTGAGATAGATACTAATGCAACTTTATCAAGAATGTCTATTGGAATTAAGTGCTTGCCTGTGTCGTCTGTGGTTACAGCGTTTTTGAGACCTTCAATGTTAAAAATATTAGATACTTCAAAGATAACTAAGTTCTCCTTCTCGTAGGAAATCGTTATAGATACATGAGAGTTGATGAACTCTTTTCCTTCCAGTATCTGCTCACTTACTCTATTATCGACGTTAATGCCATAATTAAGCACTAAGTTATCGCTGTTAACACGATTTATTTCAGGACTTAAAAACAAGGATAAAATCTGGATTTTCCCTAAATGATAGTTAAAATCAGGCATATATTTAATTTAAATCGAATTCCATATCCATTTTTCCAACTGCACTATATCTCTTTGTTGTTTCCAAATGAATTTTTTGTGGCGCAAATTGCTCAAAAAACTCATTTAGGTCGAGTAATGGTGTTGTCTCTTTCTTATTGAAATTATATTTATGAGAATGGATTTTAACAGATAGCAAATTTGAAATCTTGCAATTAAAAGCCATCGCTATTAACGTTAGTTCATTGGTGTCAAAAACATGACCTCCACTTAACCAATCGTGAACTGTGTCCACATCTTTATCTACTAAGGCCGCAAATTCCGGGATGCTTAATGACTTATCAGCCATAATATCGTCTATTCTTGAAGATATTATCATCTGCGTTTTCGCGCTTTCTTTTTCCAAATCTGGTATTTGGCTGTAAATTATTTCTTCTATTGACATTTTAGTTTATTTTTAAAGGTTATTCCTCATCATCATTTAAGTCAATAAAGTTGAGTCTCCCCCCAAACTCACCATTCGATAAATAAAAAATATCACCTGCTTTAATTCGTTGCGTCAAGTCCTTCGAAAGTTGTTTAATAATATTAGCTTCTTTATCTAATATTTCATCCTCCTGATATGCCCTTATCGCCTTCGATTTGGGACCACCGCCACCCAATATTATATTGTCTTTACCATTTTTCAAGAAATATACTCTTAATTCTTTATTTGGACTATCAAATAGAGCGCAGACACCATCAAGCAAGGCTCCCTCATTTTCCTTATAAAATCCCAATCGTAGCCCAGTATCGTTCCCAATTACTTTTAATCGAGACACAATGGAGTTAATTTCAGTTTTGTAATCAGAATAATATTTCGATAGAAATTTTTCGAACTGAGTCACCTTTTCCCCTTCTAATTTTATTGAATAAATAGTGGCGGCATCCCCTGAAAGCTTCGATTTAACGAGTTCGTACTGCACATTAGTGTATTTTCATTCGGTAAAGTCTGCAAATGTATGTATTCGATGTGGTAAATCTATAATGTTTAACAAAAAGCGTAAAGTAATAGTGCGAAGAGTTATTTAATGGTAAGATTTATAGCGAAAGTTCTTCTAAGCAAAGCTCTTTCAATTCCTGGAATTACTCACTCGGTTGTCGGTGCTTTCCGATATAAGTCTGGATTTAAGTACGTTGATAACGCTTTTGGTAAAGGAGCGCGCGCTTTGGATATATTCGGCAGTGTGGCCTACGGAACTATGCTTAACGATTGGTTCATTAAGAAGGGCGGCTATCATTATGGACAAGGCTCAGAGAAGGTAAGTTCAGCAGCTGGCAAAAACTGGATTATTGGCAAAGCAACTCCTCTCGGGCTTGGATTGGCAGGAACGCTGAACCTGATAGACTTCAAAAAACTGGAAGAACGGAGGCCACTGCTGGGTCTATGTTGAAGGTGATACTGAATATTACCATAGTTTGCCTTATCAGGGACGCGTTAAGTGGCATTACACCGCTTCGTTTATCATAATCGCATCGACACTGCTTTACCTGTCTTTTAAGCTGGTGAAGTGGCTTTATTTACTGCAATTCACACTATTTTCATGACATTTGAACAAGCTATTGATCATGTGACCGATAAAGAAGGAGGTTTTACCAAAGATCCTGATGATTCAGGCAACTGGACATCGGGAGTTATTGGCAAAGGAATCCTCAAAGGCACAAAGAAGCGGATAAGCGCGGGTTCATATCCTGATTTGGACATCGAGAAGCTTACAGATGCTGAAATCTATACAATCTACCGCCGTGACTTCTGGAATGCTGTAAAAGCTGAATATTTGCCGCCACAAATACGACTGCATGTGCTTGACTTCGCTGTAAATGCAGGTCAGCAAACTGCCCGCGTATTACTTCAAAAGATTGTGGAATTAAAACAGGATGGGATTTTTGGCCCGGCAACGTTAAATGCTGCATCAAAGACTACACCCTGGCAATATGCTCAGGGTCGTATTGATCACTATAATGCCGTTGTCATTAAATATCCGGTTAAGCGTAAGTATTTTTATGGCTGGATGAAAAGGAATTTAGCGGTAACGGAATTGTGCTTTAAGAGTTGACGTGACAGGATATGAATAAGGGAGGCTTACCGCCTCCCTTATTAACTACTTCCTAATGCGAACTCCTAGTTTATTTATTATCCCTTCTGTTCTCTTAATTTTAGCTATCCGACTCGAAATTATTTGATCAATATAGTTATCAAAATCATTGTTGTAATCCTGCAGATCTCGTTTAAGATTAATTGTATTTTCCTTCAAAATGTTTACAATAGAGTTAAAATCGCTTATAATTTTCTTATCATCTCCTCCATTTACAATTTTAACAATAAGTACCTTTTTATCAGGGTCAGCTTCAATTTCTCCGGACGAATTGTACGTTCTAATCGACGATCGAATCTTCAACAGACTCGCGTCACCGGTATATGGTATGTGATAAACAATAATCTTTTGCCCCCCTATTTTCTCCTCTTTTGCTGATATGTCAGAGTAGTCTAACTCCGGGAAATAAATATGGACTCGCTCTTTAATCCTCTTTGTTAACTCCGAAAGTATCGGATTTTCAATTTCACTATCTGAGATTTTACTAACTTCATATTTAATTTCTTCCAATTTTTCGCTTCTGAAACTCGAAAAATCATTTTCAGCGAAAAGCTTAATTGTTTATATCATATTATTTATTGATTTAGTTATCTACAAAGTTAACTATTATCAAAATAAGTATACTTAACAATCTCAAGTCGGGTATTATTGGTTTCTCATTATCTCATGGATTTTTTCATAGACTCGATCTGACAAATTGCCACTTCCGAAAACGACACTTATAAATTTCGGGACAATAGTATTGGCTTTTTTTGCTCCACTTACTATATATTCAGCCAGCTCTGCATCTCGGTCATATGCCTCTAATTCGGTTATAACTTCCTGTGTTGACCTTATTTTACCAAGAACTTCAGCAACTATTGATGTTCTAACAAAATCTCCCTCTGATTCAGCAAGAACCTTATCAAGTTCACCAATAAGGGACTCCAATTTTTGCTTTTCATCATTAATTGACTCTTGCCTTTTGTCTATTACATCCTTTAGACCACTGGCGAATGTGCCCATTTCATCTGCAAGTCCTGATATTCTATTTAGAATCATCGAGTAAGCCTTTAATTCTGGATCATCTTGATGATATGGATATCGAATTGTATGATCAACCTCGCTCCATGCTTCCTCATTGATTGTACGCGCCTGAAATTCAGCTATATATGGAACACCTTCGTTTTCAATTTTTACGTCATAGTGAATAGACCGATAACCTTTATCATGCTTTTTTATTGTTACATCGTTGTTTTTATATTCATCCAATAAGTCTTGGGAGTCTCCATCTCGGACGTTTGCTATTACCGGATTATTGCAGTCGAAATTCCCCTTAATATGATCAAAAAGTGGTTTCCAGTCCTTTTTGAACAAATGAAGAATTCTGACGCCAATTAAATCTGTTATTTGAGAAGTATAGTTGCCAACATTAATTACAACATGCGGGTCTTTAACTTTCTTTCTGATTATCTTTTCTACTAAATGCTCGGGATCTTTAACCCTGAACTTAGCTGTGTGGACGATATCATTTTCCAGAATATGATTCATCATTTCTTTAGCCACGTCAGTTAGGTAGGGAACTCTCGGGAAATAGTCAGTATAAATGTCTTCAAGCATATTCCATTCAAGTCCAGACTTCTCGAAATTTTCCCGGCTGTTTGGAAACTTTGCAAAAAACTCTTCTTGACTTATTAATTTTTCTGGAAACATAAAGCGGAGGGTTTGTAGATTTCAGATTAAAGTAACCGATCTAAACTATTTACTTCCTGTTCTGGTATTTTGTTTGTAGCTCAGGATGATTCTTTCTTCAAAGAAATTAATTATCCAGAGATATTGGAGCGAGCAGATACAGATTGGATTGATCAGACCAGGATTCAGGTAACGCTACTTGAAAAAAATAGCTCCGCAAATAATGTCATCGAGAAAATACTTTTGTCGCCATCGGATTCTGATACTCTTCGGCAATCTTGCCGGGATCAGCTTGGCAAAACTGCTGAATACGTTGAGTCTTGTATAGCGCACATCTATGATGTAGAACATCAAGATGAGTGGCTGCATTAGTTATGGAATAGTACATAATAGTAAATCTGAAATCATCAAACTAAAAAGTATATGTCGAAAAGAGATGAATCATACCCAGACCATAAGCTGTGGAGAGACGGAACGCGTCAGGAATTGATTGCTGACCCCGGAGAAGGGTTAGATGATGCTATTGGTTTCATGAAGGCATCATTAGCATTCTACAAGCATCGAGATCTAACATTTTTCAGAAATGAGATAAAAAAAGAAGGGAACAGCTATTGGTTCACTTTAAGAAAAACAGATCCAAAAAGAAATAGGCTTTTCAGGAAGGAGTCGTTTGATAAGGTTTTGACTTAGACTTGTTCTTGCAAATCGACTGTTTATCACGCCAGTTTATTTAGGAGCTGCAATAAAGATTGATTAGGCAATTCATTGCCATGCTCCTTATATAGCAGCCACACTTCAAACCAAAAGTCGCTACCCTCAACTGTATTTTCCCACTTGCAAAAGTACTTTATCCATTCTGATAGGGGAGCATTCTCCTCAATCTTTGAGCCATCTATTTGAGTTGTCATGCGTTCACTCAGAATTGCGGGGAACTTCTCTATACACTGTTGTGCTTTGTGTTTTAGAAATGCTTCCTCGGCAGAATCAGCTGTAAGATTCTTGGGTACTAAATCCTTTATAAATCGTTTAGTTGAAATATCTTCAAAAGACCCAAGGTACTTCTGGGTTGTCTTCAAGCTACCGTGTCCTAGGGATCTTGAAATGAATGTCAGTGGAGCTTCTGACCTCAATAGTGAGGTGGCAAAGCTGTGCCGAGCTTCATAGGTATTAATCTTTCCTTCGATGCCAAGCTCGTTGGCAATTTTGTTCATGTGAAGATTGATATTTTTTGTTACCTGGTTAACAAGTGGCTTTTCCTGCTGAGGAGTAACATTTTTGGGAAGGAACGGAAAGAGGAATGATTCCGGATCCTTGTCATCAGTTTTCCATTTTTCTATAATGTTTAAAAGCTCAGGCAACAGGGCTATCGAAATTTTAGACATGCCTTCTCTCTTCGTCTCCATGGTTTTATCACGGAAGAATGTAATCTCTGCGTTTTTGTAATGAACATCTTTATGTTTTATTTTACAAAGATCTACTGTATTTAATCCATTGCCAAGGTAGATAAATAGCCACATATCCTTCCACTTATCCCGGGAGCTGCCCAGTTTGCACTGGTAATTAAATATCTTCAATAGCACTTCATCAGAGAGTGCCTTCTTCTTATTCAATACTTCCGGAATCTTGTAGCCCTGGTCTCCGAAGGGATAGTCCTCATCTTTTATAATCTTTGCTCTTTTGGCATCATTAAATATCTTCCGGATCCGGGCTATGTATATCGCGACTGTGGTTATGCTGGCCGGCTTCTCTTCTCCGTCCTTCTTTTGCGGCGCCTTGCCTTTTACCAACATCCATTTTTCATAAAGGCGGAGGAATTTAGCTGTTACAACTGGAATAGGTAGTTTAGCTGTTTCGATGGACTTAGCTAGCTTAGCGTACAATGTATAGCGACGTAAGCTCATTGCTGCTGAGTTAAAGAGGTTTCCGTTACTCATGTCGCCTTCGGCTATGAGTTCGATAGCTTTATTTTCAAGAGCCTTGATGAGGTCCGCATCAACTGTTGCTTTCGTCTCAGGTTTAAAGTCGCCCGCAATTACCCTGGCGAAGATTTCAAACGAAAAATAATCCTCGATTTGTTTTGCAGCATTTCTACCGATAGTTAATACACTCGGTATATATTTGCCTGTGACCTCATCGGTATGTCCGTCACCGTAGATCTTATGCCAGAGCTCTCGGAGATAATCATCTTTTACGCGGCCGGATAGACCGGTTTTATTTTGCTTCAAGAATGCGACCTCCTTTTCAGTGACGATTTTACCGGAGGCGTATTGTTTCTGCTTTGAATCGAAATACACCGACCATTTTACCTGATATGAATCAGCTGGCATATTACGGTTGTCGAAGTAAATGGAGATAGAAGGTTTCTTCATCTGAGACTAACAATGTACTAACAATGAAACTAACAATGTAAATGTATACAATGTAAGTATAATGTTAATCAACAGAACGCTAATAAATTTTAAAATATGCTATTAATCAAGTAGTTGGAGATATGGTTCTTTGGCCTAAATTAACTGAAAATAATAGAGCAACTGCCTTCTAAGTAGTAGGTCTTGTGTTCGAATCACAACGGGATCACCAGAAAATCAAGCACTTAGCGAGCTTTGCTAAGTGCTTTTTTATATGCATACGGTGGCTATCAAAAGTTCTGGTTTTAAAATTCCGCAATCACCCCTCCATCGACGTACAAATTTCGATCAAAAATCCATCAATATCTTTTACGTAAGCTACCGTTTGTCCCCATGGTTTTGTTTTTGGTTTTTCTACCAAAAGCGCTCCGGCTTTTAAAGCGTCATTTAAAGTTTGCTCCACATCATCAACGGCAAATCCTATTTCAATACCGAAAGGTTTGGAAGCTGAATTACTTTCAATAAAGCCTTCCGACAGATTTGTGTTTGCCAAATCCTTTGATGCAAAAGAGATCGTGGTTTCTCCCGTTACCAGCTCAGCATAATCTTGGTCCGGAGAAATAAACCTTCGTTGTAAACCGAAAGCCGTTTCGTAAAATGAAATTGAAGAAGCCACATCTGTGACGTACAAAATAGTATATGCAAATTTGATCATCATTAAGAAGTTGTGTTGGTTGTGAAATGATTAAATTGTTTCACAAATGTAAGACCGGGCTGGGTCATCACCTATATTCAAAATAATATCTACACATCCATCCGGTAAAATCTTTTGAGTTTTCAGCTCCGGGCCAACTCCTGTTACTTTCCAGCAGCCGTCGATAAAGGGTGTCAGCTTGGGGTGCGGTTGAAATTGGATATAACTCATAAAAGTGAATCATATCAAGTATCTCAAAATTATTAACCAGGTCAATTTGGTCAAGGCGAAAAGGATTAATAGTGATTGCAAGTCAAAAAATGCTGCCTGGTATCAAAACCTCCAAACCTTTTTTATTGAAATTGAAACTGACTTTCATAAATTGGCTTTTCAACAATTCATAATTCTGCATGAAAATCAGTTACAGAAGATCCGGCTTGCTATTTATTTTTTCAATGACGGTTATAATGGCAGCAGGACAGGACGTGCTAAAATTTGTCAACCCGGAAATTGGAACTGCACATAGTCGCTGGTTTTTTTACACTCCTGCCGCATTACCTTATGGAATGGCAAAACTGGCGCCATCCACCAATGGACATTATGGAAACCCATCGGGCTGGGAAGCAGTAGGATATGATACCCGGCATCAATCCATTGAAGGTTTTGTGAATTTTCATGAATGGCAGATTGGCGGTGTAAGTTTCATGCCTACAACAGGGAAAATTAAAGTCCGTCCAGGCGACCTTGAAGGAGATTCCACCGGATATCGTTCGAAATTTGATCGTAAAAATCAGATAGCAGAACCCGGATATTACAAAGTTTTTCTGGATGACTATGGAATCACGGCTGAGCTAACTGCGACCAGGCGCGTAGGTTTCCACAGGTACACGTTCCCGGAAAAAAAACAATCACATATTGTTTTGGATATCGGTAACAAGCAGGGTGAAAGCGGTGACGTTACTGATGCCAGCATCAAAATGATCGATGAAAATCATTTTGAAGGTTTCGTGGTAACCTACCCAAAATATGTTCAGCTGTATGATCCGAAGGGCAAAATCACGATGTACTTTTTCGGGGAACTTAGCAGAAAACCTGAAAATATTACGGCATTTACAGGAACTGACGTTAAGGAAAATACTTCATCAGCGCAGGGAAAAGGCGCAGGTCTTGTTTTAAATTACGAGACTAAAACCGATGAACAAGTGACTATTAAAGTCGGACTTTCTTATACTTCGATCTCAAATGCGAAAGAAAATCTGCTGACCGAAGCAGTTGGCCTCACTTTCGACAATGCAAAAAAGAATGCCCAGGAAATCTGGCGGAACGAGTTGGGGAAGATTCGGATAAAGGATGATAACGAACAAAACAAGACCAAGTTTTATACAGGATTATTCCACGCGTTGCTGGGGCGGGGCATAGCAAGTGATGTCAATGGCTCGTATCCTAAACATGCGGGATTGTCCGGCAAACTTGTAGGAACCGGAAAAAATAAGCGTCCTGAATTTATGAATACGGACGCTATCTGGGGAGCATTTTGGAATATCACGCAGCTTTGGTCTTTGTCGTATCCGGAGTGGTACGGGAACTACGTGAATACGCAACTGCAATTGTATAAGGATAAAGGCTGGTTGGGCGATGGTATTGCAAACAGTGAGTATGTTTCTGGTGTGGGGACCAATTTTGTCGGCCTGGCTATCGTTGGAGCATATAACTCAGGCATCCGGAATTATGACGTTAATCTGGCTTATGAGGCCGTGAAATCCAATGAACTTAATTGGAAAAACCGAGTGGAGGGTTCCGGGAAAATGGATACAAAAGTGTTTACTGAGCGAGGTTTTGTGCCATTTTTGAGCACAGAAATAACGGACTCGACCGGCTCTCAATATTCAGCCTCGCACACGTTGGAGTATAGTTTCAGTGCCTTTGCAGCCGCTCAAATGGCGAAGTCTTTAGGGAAAAAGATGGACTATGAGCGTTTCATAAAGTACTCAAATGGCTGGAAAGTTATTTTTAATCCCGAAAATAAATTGATGCAGCCGAAAGGAATGGACGGGAAGTTCATCGATAAATTTGATCCTTACCAGCCTTGGCGTGGTTTCCAGGAAGGAAATGCCGTACAATATACTTTTTATGTTCCGCAAAACCCTGCCGGTCTGATCAACGCAATTGGCAAGGAAACTTTTAATAACAGGCTCGACAGTATTTTTACCGCATCTGAACAGAACGGGTTTGGCGGAGGAAAAGTGATTGATGCTTTTGCGGGAATAAAGTCAATTTATAACCATGGAAATCAACCGTGCCTGCACATAAGCTGGTTGTTCAATTTTTCCGGAAAGCCGTGGCTAACTCAAAAATGGACGCGTGCGATTTGTAATGAATTTTACGGAACCGAGCCAATTCACGGATATGGATACGGTCAGGATGAGGATCAGGGGCAATTGGGTTCCTGGTATGTGCTTGCATCATTGGGGCTGTTTGACGTAAAAGGATTCACGGATGCAAGGCCTATTATCGAATTTGGCAGTCCGTTATTTTCTGAATCATTGATCCGCTTGGGAAACAACAAACAGTTGAAGATCGAAGCTGTGAACAATTCCAAAGAGAATATTTATATACAATCAGCCGAGTTTAACGGAAAAAAACTGGATAATTGCTGGCTATACCGCGACGAGCTTATGGCGGGAGGCACGTTGCGTTTTAAAATGGGAAGTCAGCCAAATAAATCCTGGGGTGTGCAGGTTCCACCTCCTTCGGCACAGTAAAATTCCAAAACTTGATGATTTAGAAAAGGGTGGAAAGGTTGGTGTTTAATTCCTTAAACTAACGCAATATTGTCACAAATGCCCCTTGAAGATGTCGGTTCTGCACGCGCAAAATTTATTCTCCTCTCATTAATTTTGACTTTTTAAATCATTATTAAATCTCATTCATTATGAAAAGTCGGATTGTTTCGCAGAAGATCACACCAAACTTATGGTTTGATAACAATGCTGAGGAAGCGGTAAATTTGTACTTGTCCATTTTCGAAAATTCCCGCTTATGAAGAATTGTTCGTTATGGAAATGAGGGCCAGGAAATACACAAAATGCCGGAAGGCTCAATAATGATCATCGAATTTATTATTGAGGACCAGGAATTTGTTGCCTTAAACGGTGGTCCTGTTTTTCAATTCAGTGAATCTGTTTCGTTTGTTATCAATTGCGATACGCAGGAAGAGGTGGACTATTATTGGAAAAAACTTTCCGAAGGGGGTGATGAAAACTCGCAGGTTTGTGGCTGGTTGAAAGATAAATTTGGTTTGTCGTGGCAAGTAGTCCCAACTATTTTAACGGAGCTAATGATGGATGAAGATCAGATGAAAGCAAATCGGGTAATGGCCGCGATGTTGAAAATGAAAAAGCTGGATATAGCTGCTTTGGAAAAGGCCTACCACGGTTAGTATGTTTAACTGAGTCGTTACCAGAAATTAAAATAACTTGATTAGTACCACACAAACGTTGACTTCTACCCTTGTCAGCTTTCGTTCTCATATACCTTTGTTATGACAAAAAAGACAGACTGTTCTGTTTTCTGATAAAATTAAAATTATTTATTTAGCTAACAAAATGGAAAAGAAATTTCCTTTGCCACCATTTGATTTTGAAAGTGCAACGCATAAAGTTCAGCTGGCGGAAGACGCCTGGAATAGTCAGGACCCGGTTCGCGTTTCACTTGCGTACACGCTTGACACGGAATGGCGCAACCGCTCTGAATTCATCAACGGAAGGGAAAATGTTGTGCATTTTCTGTCAGGAAAATGGAAACGCGAGCTAAACTACAAATTGAAAAAAGAACTTTGGGCGTTTATGGATAATCGTATTGCGGTGCGTTTTGAGTATGAATACCACGATGTCAGCGGACAATGGTTTCGTGCTTATGGAAATGAAAACTGGGAATTTGATGAAGATGGGTTGATGAAAAAACGATTTGCCAGTATTAATGATCTCGCCATCGAGGAGTCAGAGCGCAGATTATAAATGAACAGTGATTGATTTCTGTGGAATCAGCTTTTTAATGATTGAGAGTGATTTTTATTTATTTATTAGTTAAAGATCTATTATCACAAGAACTAAAACCAACCCGCCATTAACTTTCAATTACTTTAAAAACAATTTGAAGAAATTTAATTTAGTGTATGCATTTGCGTAACTGATTACGTAAATGTATACATAATGGAATTTATTGAACAGATTGGCAAGGTGGCGCTGGGTAGCAGACTCCGGCGATTAACTGAAAAAATTACTGAAGATTCAGCGCAGATCTACCGTCTTTATGATGTGGATATGCAGCCTAAATGGTTCCCGGTTTTTTATGCTCTTTCCAAAGGAGAAGAAAAGACGATAACAGCTATCGCCCGGGAAATCGGTCATTCGCATCCTTCGGTGAGCAAAATTATCAGTGAAATGTCAAAAGCTGGTTTTGTTATAGAAAAACGTGATGAAACTGACGGGCGCAGAAATGTAGTGTCGCTATCTGAAACAGGGATGAAGGTAACCGAAAAAATAGGGGATTTATATCTGGATGTTGCCAGTGGAATTGATGACGTTTCTGCGCAGGCAAGCCATGATCTTTGGAAAGCGATAGGGGAGTGGGAGTTTCTTTTGGAGCAAAAAACGCTGCTTCGTCGCGTGCAGGAACAGAAAAAGTTACGGGAAAGCGCTAATGTGGAAATCGTGAATTATGCGCCGGAGTATCAAAAAGCGTTCAGAGCGCTGAATGTAGAATGGATTTCCACTTACTTCAAAATGGAAGAAAATGATTACAAGTCACTGGATAATCCGGATGGTTATATTTTGAGTAAAGGAGGGCATATTCTCGTTGCTCTTTACAACGGTGAGCCTGTCGGCGTTTGTGCATTGATTAAAATGGACGATCCCGAATATGAATTTGAACTGGCGAAAATGGCTGTTTCTCCGAAAGCGCAGGGGAAAAATGTAGGCTGGCTGCTGGCGCAGGCGATTATTAAAAAAGCAGAAGCATTGGGTGCGAAGAAAATTTATCTGGAAAGCAATACGATACTGAAACCTGCCATTAATTTATATCACAAACTTGGATTTCAAAAAGTTGCTGGTCGCCCTACGCCGTATGAACGTGCCAATATCCAGATGGAATTGATAATAAAATAAATGTTACAAAACCTTGATCCCAACCTCCTTAAATGGTCTGAACTTCTCATTTTGCGCATCCATTTCAGTGATCATATAATCCAGCGAATGGATCGGGCACACGCGGTATGACTCAAAAGTTTCCAGTTTGTCGAAAGTACTGAGCGCGATCGACATACCGGATTGTCGCAGCATAGCCTGCTTCAGTTCAGCTTCTTCCATGTAGCTGGACGTGACGCCTTTGCCCATATCCAATGCGCAAACCCCCATAAAATAAAGATCCGCCTGGAAATTTTCAACCATTTTAATTGCCTGGTAACCGATAATCGTTTCTGATTGTTTTAAATATTTTCCTCCAAGAACAATTAATTCCACACCCGAATAAGCGGAAAGCGTAGGAATAATGGCCGTATTATTTGTTATCATGGTAAGTTTGATATCGGTCGACAGGAGTGACACGAGCGTGTAAACGGAAGTCCCGCCATCCAGAAAAATGGTTTGTCCGGATTTAATTAGCGTTTGTGCTTTTAAAGCGATTACCTCTTTATCATCCCTTAGTTGCCCAATACGATCTTTGAAAGAAAGCGGATTATGCGATCTTGGAATCGCACCGCCACGGATTTTTAGTAAAAGTCCATTGTTTGCCAGCGCATCGATATCGCGTCGGATGGTATCTTCCGAAACATTCAAATCGGTGCTTAATTCGCTGAATGCAACTTCATTATTATCATGAAGTTTTTCAAGAATATAATTGAACCGTTTTTCTCTGGCCATATTAAAAATGTTTTTGCAAACATATGCAAATTTGCATATGTTTGCAAAATACTATTCGTAATCGTAATGGAAAACGCTGTGATCACAGACGCTGGAAAAACCGGGGCGGCAAGAAGGGCAAGTTTATTGATATTTTTAGTGTGTGGAATCGGGCTTTCAAGCTGGGCTCCCATGGTGCCATTTGCCAAAGTTAATCTCGGTCTGGACGATGCCGCTCTCGGCCTTGTGCTTCTTTCACTCGGTGCCGGCGCTATCCTGACGATGCCTTTCACCGGTTTTTTAATCAATAAATTTGGAAGCAGACGGGTAATGCTCGTCGCTGCCATTGTTATTGCAATTACGCTTCCATTGCTGCTGTTGACTTCCACTGCTACCCAACTCGCCGTTGCATTATTTGTATTTGGTGCTTCCATTGGCTCCATCGATGTTGCCATGAATTCGCACGCAGTTCTCGTTCAGGACAGGTATGGCCGGCACATCATGTCGTCTTTTCACGGAATGTTCAGTCTTGGCGGTTTGCTCGGTTCGATTGGACTTGGTTTTCTAATCAAAATCGGATTATCTCCCACCATCGCTGCGGTAAGTATTTCCGCTTTACTCGTCTTGATCGCGGTAAGCCAATACAAAAACCTGTTTCCAAAATCAGAAGAAAAAAGTGTTGATTCATTTTCATTCAGTTTGCCGAGAGGCCCGGTTTTAGCTTTGGGCCTGATGTGTTTTGTATTCTTTCTCGCGGAAGGGGCATTGTTAGATTGGAGCGCAGTTTTTTTGCAGTTCAACAGAAATTTCGAGCCTTCAATGGCCGGTTTGGGATACGCTGTTTTTTCGGTTGCCATGGCGGTTATGCGGCTGACCGGCGATAAAATTGTCCATCAAATTGGGTCTTCAAGAGTTGTGTTAATTGGCGCCTTGGTATCTTCTGCCGGATATATGCTCGCGGTGATGGTTCCCTGGCAAGGTGCGGCACTGATCGGTTTTGCACTTGTCGGTTTGGGAGCCGCCAACGTTGTTCCTGTCTTTTTCACAGCTGCTGGCAATATTCCCAACATTCCAGCTTCGGTCTCCTTACCTGCCGTGACAACTCTCGGTTACATGGGGCAGCTCGCCGGGCCAGCGATGATCGGTTTTATTGCGGAAGCCTCTTCTTTACCTATTGCTTTGGGTTTTGTCGGCGTTTTGTTGCTGATCGTTGCTTTTACTTACAAAGAGAAAAATTAGTTTTCCAACACAAAAAAGGCTTTCGAAATGATCAAAAGCCTTTCTAAACTAACTCATCTAATCCATTAGCTTCCACTAAGGAATTTTTTAACCAAGCGTAACATACCTGCCGGAATTGCAGTTTTAATGTTCCGGAGAGACATATTCTTAGTTGATATGGAGATATTCTCCCGCCAGAATTTCCTGAATTTCGGGAATTCTTCTCCGGGCAATCGGCAGCTGCTGACCGCAGCTCAGCAAGACGGTGCCCGCGTCGATACGTGCCACCAGATGTTCAGGATTAATCGTGTGAGACTTATGAATGCGTAAGAATTTTGCGTTGAGCAGTGCCGAAATTGTCTTCATTGTCTTAGAAACAAGGTATCTTTTCCCTGTGGTTGTGTGCACAAAAGTATAATTCCCATCTCCTTGCAAATAAGTAATTTCTTTTGCTTCCAGTAAAAGCACTTTATTTCCCAGATGTACAGTGACGATGTTTCTGCGTTTTTTTCGTCTGGGATGAATCAGGTTTTGAAATGTCGTAGGGTGAATTTGAGTTTTCATTGTTTTCTAGCTTTCAGGTTAAAAGGATTGGGTTGGATATGCTAAAACTAAAATCGATGCACTGCCTGCACTGGTTAAGCTTAGCGATGCGACGCTGAGTTTCAACGCTCCTTCATGGTTTTTCCTAAGATGTTTTTTCATGGCTAATAAAATTTATTTTATTGGTTTATACCCCGCAAGTCCGCCTGCCATCGTTCCAAGCCATTTGCGCCCTTTACTATCCAGAGCCATCGCCTGGATGAGCGTTTCCTGTCCGGGAATCTGCACACATTCTGCGTTTTTACTTCCGAAAATGGCCAGGCTATTACCACCCACCCATATTTTTTCATCCTCTAATAGAATTGTTTTTAAACCTCTGGCTCCATCGGGTCGGGTGATTTCTTCCCAATTGCTTTCATTGTTTCGGATAACGGCCCTGGTTGATGTGCCCGCCAAAACCGCTAACACCGCGTTGTTTTTATCAATTGCCAAACCATAAGGAAAGGAAGATGGGTAACCAAGGTTATGCAGATTGTGATGTTGCCAGACTCCGTTTTCATACTTGCTGATTTGCCCGATAAAGGCGAATGACTTGAAAAAGCCAACCCAGAGCGCCCCATAATGATCCGTTGTCACGGACAGAATGGTGTTATCAGCTACGCTTATATGTTCAAGACTAAGATTTTTATCTGCTTTTACCAGACCTTCATCAGTACCAATCCATGTGACATTCACCTTGGTATCGTGAGCTAAACATTTGATGTTATTATTAGTCAGAACACTATTTTCATTTGTATAAACAGACCAGTTGTTGCCGTCGAATCTTGCCAGGCCGTCATCTGTTCCCACCCAAACTGTTCCGTCATTTTCCAAAGTCAGCGCAGTGACATGGTCAGACGGGAGCGAAGAATTTGCATGAGTAAAAATAGTCCAAGTCTCGTTTTTAATTCGAACCAGTCCTTTGGCAGTTCCAATCCATTTATTATCCTGATCATCAATAGCCAATGCGTTGACCTGATTGTCGGGGAGTTTGGAATTTTCTTTATTGTAGATAATCCATTCGACTTCGTGTTCTTGCGGCGTTGTTATCTCAGTATTTTCAACGCTGCAAGAAGCGGTTACAAATATCATTGAGAGAAGGGCGAGTTGACGTTTCATTCTATACGTTCGCAGAATTTTGTAAAACTGACTGATCATTTTGTGGTCTTTTATTCCATCCATAAAGTGCGCATGCGGTCAGGAAAAGTGAAGATTCAGCTTTAATCCAGAAATTGCCAAAATCACCAAGAGGGCCTTCATTAAAAATTGTGATCGCACGTGAAAGGGCATAAAAACCCCACAGCAGCATCAAAAACGCAAGTGCGCTTTCTGTATGTTTTCTGAAAGAATAAATAAGGCTGATGACAATGGCAAAACCTGCACCTCCATAAACTCCTCGTATGGAAGAAAAAGCGTCATTGTTTGGTAAAGTCACATTGACAAGATTCATTACGGATTGAGGGTCGTTGAAAGCCATGATGCTTACGGACAGGATGCTCAGTGCGGATATGATGATAAATGTTTGCGATAATATTCGTTTCATTTTCATGCTAAAATTTAATTTTGATTGGATAAAATGATTGTCGTCCGGTTGCCTCCGGGTGTCAACAACCTGATACAAAATTGTTAGCATGAAGAGCTATTTGAAAACAGAATTTGGTTGAAGTGTGAGTTTTGGTTTCTGAATTTTCCATTTTCAAGGCTGACCTGTAATTCAGTGTTTTACAATTATTTTTAAATATTAAAACACAGGAAAATACATTGACCCGAGATTTCTGACACTTCAATAATTATTTGTGACGTTTGAGGTACCTCGCGATTCCTTTCTATAAAACGCTTTTTTATTTTTACAACTCATTTTGTTTCTGATCGGTATGCGGTTTATTTCTTTGGAGCAATATTTTGATTCCGTTCGGCAAAACCGTCTGTATTTTTATATTCTATTTTTACTTCTTCCGTGGTTTGTTCCGCTGATCGGTTATCTGATGTGGGGAAATGCATATTTTACAGATCTTGGCATTTTTGCGGGCGGGAGTTTTATAAACCTGATATTATGTCTGATGGCAAATCAGGTCAATCAGTTGACGGCCAAGTTTATCGCCGGAATCTACCCAGGCATCGATCAGACTGCCTATCGGGTTACGCTTTGGTTTATGGTTTATTCCGTTGTAAATGTTATAATACTATATCTGGTTTTGTCTGTTTATGACTTCATCGATTTATTCAGCTATAAGCTTGATATGTTGCATCTTAAATGGTCGGTTATTACAATTGTCGGTGTATCGCTTATTGCCTCAGGATTGTCGGAGCTGGCTTATACCTTCATGCAGTGGAAAACAAACCAGAATGAGTTAAAAGAAATGGAGCAACGCCAACTGCAAAGTGAATTGGAACTCGTGAAACAGCAGGTTAATCCTCACTTTTTATTCAATTGCCTGAACGCACTGTCAGTTTTAATTTCCGAAGCCCCGTTGACCGCGGAGAAATTTGTGGATGAAATGTCGCAGGTATACCGCTACTTATTGACGGTCAACGGACAGGACTGGGAAACTAATCTGGTATCGCTGGAAGCAGAGCTCAGGTTTATTCGATCTTATATTTATCTGCTTGACATACGATTTGAAGAGGGAATCAATATTAAAATTCACACGGCAGACCTTTGCCAAAATGGGCAAATGGCACCGTTAACGCTGCAAATATTGATCGATAATGCCATACGCCATAACATTGTTTCAGCAGAACATCCGTTGCATATCAGCATTAAAACCACAGCAACCGGGCAGCTGGAAATCAAAAATAATCTTCAAAAGCGTGCTGTTAGAATGCCAATGACGAGTGCCGGATTGTCAACGATCATATCAAGATACAAGTTACTTTTTAACCAGGCTGGAACCATCCAGGTGAAAGAAGATGAAGAAAGTTTTACCGTTTTGCTGCCTTTGATTTACACATGAGAAACTGGTCGGTTTTTAATAGGTTGGGCAAAATTATCTGGTTTAGCCTTTTTGGCAGGTGGATGTTTATTCTGCTGTTGCCATGGTTTGTGCCGACGATAAGCTATCTATTGATCGGGGATCCTTATCTGGAAAGCTTTTCCAATTTTTTGTGGGGCACTCTGATGGTTACGCTGATGACGACGCTGGCTTTCATTCCTCACGACTGGGCCGCGCAGTTGATTGCTGATAAATATCCATCGATTCACTCATCGGCAAAACGAGCACTTTTGACCGCGTTAGCATTTTTTGTGTTAACAGGTGCTTACGTTTCCTTTTATGGCTGGCTCATCATCAAATTCCGACCGTTGAATGCGGAGCTCAATTTTAACAAAATGCTTTATGTTTACCTTTTTGAGTTGTTAGCCATTTTCCTCCTTACCGGACTTTATGAGGTTAATTATTCGCTAAAAAAATGGAAGGAAATAAAAACAAATAAAGAAGCTATCAAAAAAGCCGGGATGCAAGGGCAGCTGCAAAGTTTGAAAAGCCAGGTGAACCCGCATTTTTTATTTAACAGCCTGAATACGCTTTCTGCACTTATTACTGATGAACCGAGAAGGGCAGAGCAATTTGTGGATGAAATGGCAAAAGTTTACCGGTATCTTCTGCAAACAAACCAGCATGAACTGACGACACTGAGCACGGAAATAAAATTTATCCAGTCATATTATCATTTGTTGCGGACGCGGTATGATACTGGGCTTGAATTGGTTGTCGATGTCGATGAGGCTGCACTGGCACGTTATATTCCTCCATTGACATTACAGCTTTTGGTTGAAAATGCCGTCAAACACAATGCCATTCTGGAGAAGAATCCACTTTATATTATCATTACTTCCGTTGGTGGTGAAATGCTGGAAGTAAAAAATAATTTACTGGGAAAGTCAACACCTGTGAAATCCACGAAACTGGGTCTGGCGAACATTCATGCCAAATACCTGATCTTATCAGACAAACAGCCAATTGTAGATTTCGGACCTGATTATTTTAAAGTTTTGCTACCACTGCTTACTGAAAAACCTGTACATCAATGAACATTTTAATTGTTGAGGACGAAAAACTTGCTGTTCGAAAACTTACCAAACTTTTGGAGGAAAATGCACCCGAACTGGTTGTGAAAGGCGTCGCGCCAAGCATAGCGGCCACAGTCGAATGGATCGAGGAAAATCGGATTGCAGGAGAAAAGGAACCTGACCTGATTTTCATGGACATTGAGCTTGCAGACGGGCAAAGTTTCGAAATCTTTAACCGGATTGAAATCAGAAGTACGGTTATTTTCACCACTTCATATGATGAGTATGCACTTCAGGCATTCAAGGTCAACAGTATCGATTATTTGTTGAAGCCGGTTCAGAAGGAGGATCTGCAACGGAGTCTTAAAAAGTTTCATGATCTGACAGGATATCAAAGAAAAGAGGAGGCCATTGCGCTGCCCTCCAGTCTGGAAAATATCTTGAAAAGTTTTCAGATGCAACAGCCCGCTGTGGAATATCGGAAACGGTTTTTAGTGAAACAGGGGGCGAGATTGTTGTCTGTCGAAGTTACTGATATCGCCTATTTTTATATTGATGAGGGAATTAGTTTTTTCAAAAATCACCAGGGACAGAAGTTTGTTGTTGATTACCGTATCGAAGAACTCACGGATTTTCTTGATCCTCAGCATTTTCTGCGTATTAATCGCAGTCTCATCGTAACACACCAGTCAGTTGCTCAAATCCAGCCCTATTACAACAACAGGCTGGCACTCACGCTAAAACCCGCATTTGATAAAGAGGCCATTGTGAGCCGTGAAAAATCAAATGATTTTAAAAAATGGATGGGGAAATGATTGTGCCTACTCTGGATTCTCTTCGTTTGGAACGGTATTTGATTGCTTCCTGTAAACTGGTAAAATCCCGGTTAGGTTATCAAGAACACAAATTTAATTCTCAGAAAATGAAAGATATCAGATTTATAGCAGGCGGTTTGGCCGGAGCAGTGGCGTTAAATATTTTACACGAAACCGCAAAAAGGCTGGATCCGGATGCACCAAGAATTGACCTGGTAGGAGAGGAGGCATTGGGGAAGGTAGTTGAGATGACGGGAGCTGAACCTCCGAAGGGTCAAAATTTATTCGCCGCCACTTTGGGCGCTGATGTGATCAGCAATGCAATGTATTACAGTGCAATCGGCCTTGGGGGTAAAAAGGGAATATTAATGCGCGGTGCCGGATACGGTCTGGCAGCTGGTATCGGTGCCCTGTCACTGACGGAACCTTTGGGTCTTGACGATGAGCCAATCACTAAAACTACGAAAACGAAGGTTTTGACGGTTGCGTGGTATGTTTTTGGAGGGCTGGTTACTGCGCTTGCGATTAAGGCATTAAGTAAATAATTTCTTCATTTTTCAGATGATTTAAATGGAGAAATTTAGTCAGCCGGAATTTTATGCGGGCACAAGCGGCCTTATTCTCCCAGTAAAAAATAAACTTTTTTATTCGGAAGAATTTCAGGATAAAAGTCGGCTGACATACTATGCATCATTATTTAAGAGTATCGAAATCAACAGTTCGTTTTATAAAGTCCCTATGAGCTCCACTGTCAGGAAATGGGCTGAACAGGTTCCTGACGACTTTCGGTTTACTTTTAAGTTATGGCGTGAAATTACTCATAATAAAGGTCTTCAATTCAAGGTGGATGATGTCGAGCGTTTCATTGACGTTATTAATAATGTCGGGTCAAAAAAAGGATGCTTGTTAATCCAGTTTCCGCCAAGTCTGAAAAGCGACATGCGTGGTCAATTGGAAAAACTGATTATCAATATCTCTGAGGCCGATACTGCTAAACAATGGAAAACAGCTTTTGAATTTAGACATGGTTCGTGGTATCATGAGGAAATCTTCGAAATTCTTGAAGAAAATGGTTTCGGTATCGTTATTCACGACAAGCCCGGTTCAGCAACTCCATTTATCGAATCTGATGTAAATTTTAAATATCTCCGCTTCCACGGCCCGAACGGCGACTACAAGGGTCATTATCCGGATGATTTTGTTTATGAATATGCTGAGTATGCCAAAGACTGGATTCGGGAAGGAAAGTCTGTTTTCGCTTACTTCAACAACACCATGGGGGATGCCATAAAAAATCTCAATGAGCTTAATTCTTACGTAACTAGTGACTCTGAGGATTTATAATCAGAATTTCAATTCCATATCTTAGTACCGTAAATAACCTTCACTTCCTCTCGATTATCCTTAAATTCCTTAAACTTATTGGCATCGTCAAGATCAAGCTTGGTGCCATCACAAAGATACTGATGCTGGTTGGTGGAGCTAAAAACAGAGTTTTGTACTTCAATAACCTGTTCGCCATTAAAATTGTATAATACGACAGCATTACTTTCCTCGCCTCCATAAAACTCATTAACCTGATTTCTTAGCCAGAGGAGCTCCTCGGCAGGTCGTGCCGAGCCGCATACCATAGCATCTTCGCCAGTGGGATCATCACTTTTACAGCTAACGATAGTTAGTATAGTAACTGTTAGTAATAAGGATTTCAAAAATTCGACTACAAACTTTTTCATATAATCTCACAGCTACATTTTTGAAGATAATTGATTGTATTCCGGTATCTGGATTTAGTTAATATAAAATTAAAACATTTGAATGAACTAAAAAAGAGTGTCCTTTGAGTCTTTCACATATTTCCTATTTGTTTTTATTTGTGTAAAAATAAAGTTGTGCCGCAAGTAGGTGTATTTAAGTTTAGGGATTTTGTGGCTATTTTCAATTCTAAAATAAAAATTATGAAACTCAACGTTCAGAACGATTTGCAGGATGTTAACCCACCGATACCGGACAACGAATTTGAAAGATTAATCAGTCTCTCAAATCTCGATCTGGATTATTCTGATCATCAAAATAATTTTAAAGATCTTGTAAAGCTTGCAGCCAAAGTTGCAGGAACGAGCATTTCTCTGGTAAATATGATCGATTCGCTTACGCAGTGGACAATTTCCAACTATGGAATGGATATCGATCAAATGCCTCGGGAAGATACTGTTTGTCAGTACACGATCATGAATAATGAGCCGCTTGAAATTGGTGATTTATCTCAGGATGACCGTTTTCGGGAAAAGGCTTATGTTACCGGTGACCCAAATATTCGCTATTATTATGGTGTCCCGTTACAGGTCAGTTCAGGACTTAATATTGGTTCATTGTGTGTAATTGACAGGCAGAAAAAAGTACTGGATCCTGAAAAAGTAGAACTGCTGAAAATAATTGCAGATGAAATTGTAAGTCGCCTGAAAACCTTCCGGGTAATGGACAATTTAAAGGCGAAACTTTTGGAAGCAAATAATACGCATAAGAAAGTTGCTCACGATATTCGTGGGCCGATCGGCGGAATAATCGGACTTGCCTCAATTATCAAGGATCAGGGCGCTAATAATCAAATGGAGGAAGTGTTGGAGTTTATTAACCTGATTCAGAAAAGTGGAAATTCTGTGCTCGATCTAGCCGACGAAATTTTAAGCAGCCATAAACCTGAGCCCAAGTCAGGGATTGCGGGCACGAATGAGTTCAATTTATCTGTCTTTAAGGATAAACTTTTGAAGCTTTACGAACCACAGGCAAGAAATAAAAAAATTCGGTTTGAGATTAACACAACGCTTGAAACGGCCTCAGTGCCATTCTCTAAAAGCAAACTGCTTCAGATTGCCGGAAACCTTATTTCTAATTCCATGAAGTTTACTCCCGAAAACGGAGATGTTATCGTTGATCTGGATTTGAGTATTAACCAATTTGACAAAACACTGGTCATCTCTGTGAAGGACACAGGTATCGGTTTGACAGAAGAATCAGCGAAAGCTATTTTGAACGGGACATCTGGGACAACAGATGGAACGGAAGGTGAATCCGGCTATGGATTTGGCCTTGCCCTTGTAAAACATTTAATTGAAAGTCTAAATGGAAATCTCCGCATAAATTCTGAGCCTGGAGAAGGTGCGACTTTTATAGTAACCTTACCACAGAACTAGAATGTTACCGTAGATTTGACGTTTAACTTATTTATTATCAGCTAATAAAAAAAAACTAAACAATAATAACCCAATATTAGAGTTCTATATGCAAGGACTAAGGAAGTCTCAACCAGCAAACGTCTACTACCTACTGCATTGGCCACCGCTGATCAGGTCAACCCGGCAGAAATTTTTAACAAATATCTTCAAACCGGACTGCAACTTTCAATCAAAAGATAGCTTTTAGCAAATTTTCAATCTTCCGCCAACATAAGACAGTTGATGGAAGATAAGACTGTCAAACCCATTTATTTTATAATCCACTTTCAATGGCATTTTTAGATCACGTGTTGCAACCCCCGGCTTATGGCTGGAAGGATGACGAAGGTAACTTGGTAAAACCGAGCGTTGGTGAAATCTTTAAAGAGTTTTTCACGCGGCTTAATGTTTTTAAGACAAGAAAAAACTGGCTCCCATTTTTTAGCTGGCTTAAAGTTTTTTGCCTGATGCCTTTCTTTTTTCTCTTTGTCTTTAAATATTTTAGCCTTTCCCTGTTCGTGGCTGCTTTTATTTACAGCATGATCATTATGGGAACGCACGGGACGATCTGGCATCATCGCTATTGCACACACGGAGCTTATAAATTCCGAAATAAATTCTGGCGGTTTTTTACGCAGAATCTGACAATCAATGTCATACCGGAAGAAATTTACGTGGTATCACACCATGTTCATCATGCCAAATCCGATCAGCCGGGTGATCCTTACAACGCAGAGGCTGGCTTTTTCTATTGTTTCCTGGCCGACGTAAATCATCAGCCTATCGCGAAAGATCTTTCGGAAGCAGACTACAATCGTGTGAAACTGCTTATGAGCCACACGGGTGTGAAGGCCAATACGTATGAACAATATCAAAAATGGGGTTCTTATGTAAACCCATGGCGCGCAACGATTGCCTGGGTTTTAAACTGGTCATTTTGGTATACAGCTTTTTATCTTCTTGGCGGTCATGGTCTTGCCTGTACGTTGTTTGGTGCGGCGGGTTTTTGGGCCGTGGGTGTCAGAACTTTCAATTACGAGGGGCATGCGAAAGGTGAGCATAAGCAACAGGAAGGAACTGATTTTAGTCAAAAGGATAAATCGATTAATCAGTTATGGCCTGGTTTTGTTGCCGGCGAATGGCATAATAATCACCATTTGTTCCCTAAAAGCGCGAGAAGCGGATTTAAGGCACATCAGGTTGATATGGCCTTTTATTATATCAAACTAATGAATATGCTCGGCGCTGTAAGCTCTTACACAGATTCAAAAGAGCAGTTTATGAAACAGTATCATTTGCCTTATCTTGAACGCAAGAATGTAAATAAAAAGGTTTTGGTCGAAGATTGATCAAATAAATTTATAGAAAGGGTCAGCTTGTCACAAACAAGCTGACCCTTTTTTTATTCGCTCTGCAAAGATTTAACAGGATTCATCAAAGCAGCTTTGATACTCTGGAAGCTGACGGTAAACATCGCTACGAGAATTGCAATGGCTCCTGCGAGTGCAAAAATTTCAAAGGTAAGATCAATGTGATATACGAAACTTGCAAGCCATTTATTGACGGCATACCAGGCAATTGGTGTGGCTATAAAAATTGCAATGATGATCAGTTTTACAAAATCCTTGGACAGCAAGGCAATTACACTGCCAACATTTGCTCCCAATACTTTTCGTATACCAATTTCCTTAGTCCGTTGCTCGGCTGTAAAAGCAGCCAGCCCCAGCAGTCCTAGGCAGGAAATTACGATGGCAAGGATACCGAAATATTTGATCAATGTGTTTACAATGATTTCTGACCGATACATCTTTTCATAATCCTCATCCAGAAAATGATAGTTGAATGGGTAATTTGGATTGAAATTTTTTGCTACTTTTTCTACATGACTTACTGCTTCTGAAGTTTTGCCGGCTTTGGCTTTGATCATCATATATTCAGTATTCAAACCTTTATAATTCACGAAAATCAATGGCTGTATGGCAGAATGGAAAGTACTAAGATGGAAATCTTTCATAACACCCACGATTGTGCCTTTTCCCATCCAGAATTTCACTTGCTGCCCGACAGGATTTTTCATCTTCATCATTTTGGCTGCTGCTTCGTTGATGATATAATTGGCGGTATCTGCGGCAAATTCCTTCGAAAAATCTCTGCCTTCGACCATCTGGATGTTCATTGTTTTAGCAAAATCATACCCCACGTAAGTTGCGTTTACCCAGTTTTCAAGGTCCTTGTCGCGGCCAGCCCAGTCCAGATCGCCAGAACTGCTCTGAATATTGGTAGGAATCGCTCCCGTGGTTGTAGCAGCTCCGATAAAAGGGGAGTTTAAAATTTCCTGCCGAAAAGCTTCCAGTTTATTTGGCAGCTCGCCTTCCAGAGAAATATACATCACGTTTTCGCGGTCAAGCCCAAGTTTTTTCGTCTGGATGTAATTCATTTGGCGGCTGATCACCAGCATACCTGTAATCAGGAACACAGAAAGAGAGAACTGAAAAACGACCAGGCCTTTTCTTAAATAGCCACCTGATCTCGTGAAAGTCAATCTGCCTTTAAGGATACGAATAGGTTGCAAACTTGAAAGGTAAAGTGCCGGGTAACTTCCTGCGACAAGTCCTGTGATGAGAATTAAACCCAGAACTGAAAGCCACAATACGGGATCAGAAACGGTCAAATTTATCTGTTTTTGCACCACTTCGTTAAACGCCGGAAGTAATAAAATAACAAACAGAATAGCCAGAACTGCCGCAAGGATACTGACAATCAATGACTCGCCCATAAATTGCATGACAAGAAATTTCCTTTCTGCGCCGACAACTTTTCTTACACCAACTTCTTTCGCGCGCTTTACCGAACGTGCCGTGGCCAGATTCATGAAGTTGACACAGGCAATCAGCAAAATAAAGATTGCGACAATAGAAAATACCCGCACATATTCAATCCTTCCTCCGACAGGTTTCAGATCTTCATATTCAGAATAAAGATAAACGTCTTTCAGACCTTGCAGTATCGGATAACTTGTAAACTGAGGAGGGGAATTCTTTTTTATGATCTTCTGTATGACCTGTTCAGCGTGAGCTACATCGGCTTTATCTGATAATCGTGCATAGGTTTTAAAACTATAATTTCCCCATGTTTTCATCCAATCCTGTTCCTGAACTTTGAAATTTACGATCCAGTCGAACCTTACCGACGCATTTTGCGGGATATCTTCAAAAACGGCACTGACAGTAAAATTCGTCGCATTATCAAGCTGAAGTGTTTTGCCCAAAGCACCTGTGTCGCCAAAATATTTTTCAGCCAGTTTTTTTGAAATGGCAATGGAGGTTGGCGAACTGATCGCTGATTCAGACTTACCTTCCAAAAATGGTGTCTGGAAAACTTTAAAAAAATCCGAGGTGGCATAAAGTCCACTTTCCTTTGTCGATTTTTCGCCAACTTTAACAAGTAAGTCGCGGTTCCAGGTAATTTTTGTGATTGCCGCTAAGTCGGCCGATTCTTTTTGAATGGCCTCAGACCAAGGCCCCGGTGTCGCTTCGCCCACATTTTTCTGCCCCTTCCAATCCGACGCCGAGCGTATGATGTAGATGTTTTCAAGATCCGCATAAAAGCGGTTAAACGATAGTTCATCCTTGACCCAAAGCCAAATTAATAAACTGCAAGACATACCAAGCGCAAGCCCGAATATATTAATGAATGAAAAAAGTTTACTTTTTAGCAAACTTCTGATCGCAATTTTGAAGTAGTTTTGGAACATATGGCTGATGTTATTTAAACTCAGGTTTCAGAATTAATGCTTGTCCAAAAAATTTATACCATTAATAGGTTTTTATTTAACTTCCTGATAATCAAATATTGAAATTTTATCTTGACGTTCTGAATGTTCGAATTTGAACACTTCATTAGCAGAATCGGACGCGTTATAACATTGATGTTAATACCAATTGGTTGAAATAATTTATATGAAGATCTTCATAAGTCTTCATCACCAAAATTCCATAGCGTTAATTTATTTTTAGCCATCCCGTTATGCTCATTCTTGCGGTGTTTGTAATTAAGACTTCATGTTCTAATTCACTGCTTTTGAAAAAGACACTTTTCCCATTCGTGGGAGCGATATTTTGCTCGCTTCCGGACTGATGAATTCGTAATTCCCCGCCGTCCTTTTGTTCCCAGTCGGCGTTGAGGTACATAATCATCGAATACTGACGGCTTCCATTATTGCGAAACTGATCCAGATGTTTTTTGTAGAAACTGCCTTTTTCATATAGGGTATAATGAAATTCATACCCCGTTATTCCTGTGTAACAAGAGCTATTCAGATGACTTACAAATTGGTCTATCAGATCAAAAAATTCATTTTCGTAAGGATCGTTGTGCGTTCGGTCCAGCCAGTAAATTTTGTCTCCCCTGACCAATTTATCCTGCATAGCAACTGCCTCGTTGCCAGTGCCGGCGTTAAGTAGTTGTTTATTAAAGAATAATGTTTGGAGATTGTCTTTTAGATGCGATGCCAAAGCATCGCTTAAAAAGTTTTCTGCGATGCCCACCTTATTGTCTATGAAACTGTCGATGAGGGAATTAAAGGCTTTTAGCAAGAAGCTGAGTTAAGCACGCCGGCAGAACGCCGTGGCTAGTGAAGGTAACTGTAAATGAGCATTTAATAAGATTTATTTTCACTTATCAGATGGATCCTAAGCGGAATGATCTGGAATGGTTATTTTAATCGCCAATAGCATCAGAAACGCAATTAAAATGAATGATAATCAATTACCTTTGCTAAGAATTAATCAACACAAAATGATGACATCAGAAGAAACAGACCGCGTAGTAGAAATGGCCTGGGAGGACCGTACACCATTTGAAGCGATCGAAGCTCAGTTTGGATTATCAGAGAGCGACGTAATTAAGTTGATGCGCGAACAATTAAAACGTAGCAGTTTTATCATGTGGCGGAAACGGGTGCATAGTGGTGTCAGTCAGAAACATTTGTTGAAACGCACGCCTGGTATCAACCGGTTTAAGTCAGCGTTGCAACGCATCATAACACACAATAATATCAGCAAGCGTTAATCCTGGTCGGTTTCCTTATTGATTTTTTCCTCCGCCAATGCGATATCTTCGCCATCGGCTTGTGGTTCTTCCTGATGCAGATCAGCATTTTTCTCGTATTGAAGCTCAATAAGAATCGGGAAATGGTCTGAATTAAAGTTTTCAAGTCTCATGATCCTGATTAACTTAAAATCTGTTGAGCAAAACAGATGGTCTAAGGGAAACCTTAAAAACGGATATTTTGCATGGAATGTGTTAAAGAATCCGCGCCCCCTCCTCGGGTCAAGGAGTCCGCTGATTTTGGTAAATAATTCCGTTGTGTAAGACCAGGCGACGTCGTTCAAATCACCGACAACGATAGTAGGAAAAGAATTTTCCTTCACCTCTTTGGCAACCAGTAATAGTTCCTTATCCCGTTCTGTTGAATATGAATTCTCACCCGGCACTGGCGGTGTAGGGTGTACGCAGTACAATCTAACCTTCTGCCCCGAGGGTAATTTTACTTCTGTTTTGATAGAAGGGATTTCTTCATCAACAAGATATCTCACCTCAGAATCAATCAGTTCCAGTTTGGAATATAGAAGCATTCCGTAAGTGTTGTTCAAAGGGACCAGGACCTGATGCGGATACTTTTCCTTTAATTCTTCCGTGCCTTTGTACCAGAATTCATCGGTTTCAAGCAACAGAATGATATCCGGATCGTGCTTATGAAGCATTTTAAGGCACCCCGAAGTGTTTTTATTGTCTTGAAAAACATTTGAAGATATGATGCTCACCTGATTTTTTTCATCTGATTTTGAAGCTTTCAGAAGCACTTTTTTTGAAAGAAAAGTGAACTTATAGATCTGAAAAATCAGATAACCGGTGTTGGCAAGCAGTGCGGCCAGGAAAACATATTGAAAGGGAGTTGAGACAGCAAACAAAGAAATATAAACGATCAGAACTGCCAGGTTCAGAAATAGTTTTTGCAACCGGGGATATTCAAATACCCGGAATGCCCAGTAGTCATTTTTAATAAGAGGAATGATCGAAAAGAGAATGATCAGACCTCCAAAAATTTCAAGGAATAGTTTAAGCGATTGCATTATTTTAAAGCATTGGTATGTAACGAATACGCACGAATATCGAATAAATTCAGTCCTGAAAAAAAATTTTTATTTTTCAAGGACTGAATGCTGTTAATATTATTACTGAAACCGACGATTTATTTTACCAAAAAAGGTTTCAGGAATTCAATTTCACTTTCCAGTTTATCAAGAAGTTCTGTAATAATTTTTTTATCGAATGATTCCATATATTCCAGTATTCCAGCGATTTTGGTTACCTCTGTCAAATAAGCTGCTGCCGAAGCACCTTTCAGTTTATGCCCTGCTGCTTTTATCTCGCTCAAATTTGCAGATGCGAGGCTGGCTTTAAGATCGTCCAGATTTTTTATTAAACTATCTCGTGTTAATTCTAGAAATTCAGCGATAAACTCGTCATCGCTCATGTAAACTGCTTTCAGCTTATCAATGTCGATGTGCTCATTTTGGATCATCTCTGCCTTTTGTTCACTTACTGCATTTCCATTAGTCAATCCTGTATATTTTTGGAAAATCTGCCAGATGGCATCTTCAACAAAAGGTTTTGAAATGAAATCGTCCATCCCTACTTCCAGGCATTTGTCACGCTCGCCCTTAACATTGCCGGCAGTAAGGGCGATAATAGGAATATGTCTGCTCGTAACTAATTCCCTGATTGCCAAAGTTGCTTCATATCCATTCATTTCAGGCATTTGAACATCCATGAAAATGAGGTCAGGCAGCTGCTTTTTACAAATCTCAACAGCCTTTAAACCGTTTTCAGCTTCCAGAATTTTTGAGTTGGGACTTATTTTTCCAATAATCGTTTTTGCTAGAAACATATTCACGGGGTTGTCCTCAGCAATGACAATCAGTAATTTTCCATTGCTGATCTCATGCTGAATTTCGATGTTGCTTTGCTCTTCTGCCTTTTCCTTTTGGGACAAACGGGTTAAAGACAGAAAAATATCATGAAGTTTTACAGGCTTGATCAGCCGGTAATTAATATCCAGTTCCTCGCAGCCTTTAAGAACAGTGGCATCATCCGCAGAGCTGTTTAGCAAAACGATAGGAAGCTCGTCTGCATTCATAAAAAATGTTTCACGAATTTGTCTTATCGTTTCTAAACCATCTTGGTATGGCATATGATAATCCATCAACACCGCATCAAAAGTTTCACCTCTCGCCAGGATATTTAGAGCGTCAAAACCATTGCTTGCCTGATCCGATTCAATTTTTAAAAGTCTAAGCATTTCTGCTAAAATGATACGATTATTGTCGTTGTCATCTACGATCAACACGCGTTTAATCGAGTCTAAGTTTTCCCATTCTATCGCTTCGCCGGTCTCAGAACGCATGGCAAGGTCAAAAAAGAAGGTACTGCCAACTCCGGGAAAACTTTTCAACTGAAGCCTGCTGCCCATCATGCCCAATAGCTTATTCGAAATCGTCAGCCCAAGGCCAGTCCCGCCATATTTTTTGGTTGTAGAACCGTCTTCCTGTAAAAATGCTTCAAAAATTTTATTCTGTTTATCCTCACGGATTCCAATTCCGGTATCTCTGACTGAAAACCGGCACATAATGTGTTCGCTTTCGGTTGGGTTATATTTCAGAATTTCAATTTTTAGCTCTATTTCACCGTTTTCGGTAAACTTTGCGGCGTTGCTTAGAAGATTAATCAAAACCTGTTTAAGCCTGATTTCGTCAACCCAAACAAAACGCGGCAAATCCGACGGAATATTCAGAAGCATCTCCAATCCCTTACTCTGGACAGGAAACGAAATTATATCCGCCGATTGCGAGGCTATTTCGTATATATCACACTTATCGATATCCAGCTCTAACTTCCCGGCTTCGATCTTTGAGAAGTCAAGAATATCGTTAATAATACTTAACAGAGCATTAGCAGATTGGTTGACTATACCTAAATATTGTTTTTGCGTATCCGTCATTTTGGTTTTTAAAACCAGGTCAGTAAACCCGATCACCCCATTTAGCGGAGTTCTTATCTCATGGCTCATATTTGCCAGAAATTCCGATTTCGCGATACTTGCCTGTTCAGCCTGGATTTTTGCCTGTTTCAATTCTTCTCTACGGAGCGCGGTTTCTGTAATGTCCTGAGTAAAAATCATGATACCGCCGACCACGCCGTCAAATTGATACCAGGGCCTGACCTCCCATTTCAAGTACTGATCCTGATCCCATCCTGGCGGCCGCCAGCTTTCTTCTTCTTTGGTTATTACTGCTCCCTTGAGACTTCGCTGGTGGACTTCCTTCCAGTTTTCGTCGATACTCGGAAAAACTTCATAGTGGGACTTTCCGATAATATCCTGACCAACCAACCGATATTCTTCCAGCCAGCGATGGCTGATGGCAAGATATCTTATATCCTTATCCAACATTGCGACTGCGGCAGGTGCATGTTCAACAAAAGCCAGCAGTCTCGCACTTTGTATGACCAGTTCCTCTTCTGCCTGTTTTCTGGCTGATAAGTCACTGGCGACGCCGAGGTATCCTATGATCGTGTTGTTCACATCCCGGATTGTCGTCACGACAAGCGAGACAGGGAAAAGTGTCCCATTTTTCTTTCTATATGTCCATTCGCGGATTTCAGATCCTTCTCTTTCAGCTTTATAAACCAAAGTCTTAAATCCCTCAACTGGCATGTGGTAATCTCTCGATAGTTCCTCGGACCTTGATAAAATTTCCTCTTCCAGATGGATTATGGACGATGTCGACTTTCCGACCATTTCCTCGGCAGTATATCCAAGCAACTTTTCAGCTCCTTTGTTAAAAACCGTAATAATTCCACTGGTATCCGTGGCAATGATGCTGACTTCGGATGCAGCGTTCAGCACATCATCCAGCAGTTTTTTCGAGTTCCGGAATTCTAATTCTGCCCGTTTCTTTGCGTCAATATCCTGAAATGTTCCATGAAGCCTTTTACATACTCCGTTCTCCATATCAGAATTGCCTATCGCTCGTACCCACAAGTCTTCGCCCTTTGCCGTCCTAAGTTCCAGTTCAAGATCAAATCCAATTCCCTCTGTCAGCGCCAGATCTATTGCCTTTTCTATCTTTTCCCTGCTTTCGCCATCCTGATAAAAATTCATTGCCACATCAAGGCTTGGCTCAAAGCCAGGCGGAATCTGATGAATTTCTTTCGTAACCTCAGACCAGTTTATAATTCCTTTTACAAGGTCAACTTCCCAGCCGCCGACACGTGCTGTCCGGTTTGTCTGCAACAGCATTTCCTGCGTTTTTTGCAAACTTTTTGCCATTTGATGGCTTTCGGTAATATCTATTGAATTTCCAACTACATGGGCAGTTCCGTCGAGTGACTTCACAAGAATATTATGATAGCTCCAAATTCTATAAGTGCCGTTCTTATGCACCGTGCTCATTAATCCGCTGGCTTTGCCCGTATTCGAAATTTCTTTCAGATAAGCTTGTAAAATGTGATGATGTTTCTCTGGTACAAGGTCAAAAAGGCTTATCTTCAAAACTTCTTCGGTTGTATAACCCAGCAACTCGGCACCTGCCGAGTTGACCGTCAGGAAATTACCGTTTATATCATGGGTACACATCAACCCCTGGGAATTTTCAAAAAAGGACCTGAAATTTTCTTCGCTGATCCTTAATTTATCTTCCCTGTTTTTTTCTTCCGTGATATTCCGGGCGATACAGAATAAATTTCCAGTATCTGGTTCCGGCGTGGCTGTCCATTGAAGGTGTAGATATTTCCCGTTTTTTGTACGAAAACGATGGACAAAATTTATGGTGATCTGGCCGTCCGAAAGCCGGGCCATTTCCTGATATGTTTTTTCTAAATCTTCGGGATGGATAAATTCAAAAAATGCTGTTTTTAACAAAAATTCTTCATCCCAGCCTAGTAACTCTTCGAAAGCGGGATTGATTTTTCTAAAATATCCATCTGCTCCTGCAATACAAACCAGGTCATTTGACATTTGAAAAAGCTTCTCAAAATACCTCAGCTCGACTCTTTTTCTTTGGTCAATAATCAGAGATATCGCTTGGTCCGCCAGTAATTTCAATGCGTTTTTCTGCTGAGAAGTGAGTTGTCTGGTTTTAGTATCGATCACGCAAAGGGTTCCCAGCGAGTATCCTCCCGGATCCACGAGCGGGAATCCTGCATAAAACCGGATATCTGGTTTTCCTGTTACGAGCTCATTTGTTCTAAAGCGTTCGTCCCGCGTTGCGTCTTCGACCTCGAAGAGTTTGTCGCCCATGATGGCATATTGACAGAAGGCAAGATCTCTGGATGTTTCCCGGACATCAAGACCTTTTCTGGATTTGAACCATTGTCTTTTCTCATCAACAAAAGATACCAATGAAATCGGAGTTTCGCAGATGATGGAAGCCAGTTCCGTTAATCTGTCGAATTCCTGTTCCGTTTGGGTGTCTAGAATCTGATAGTTTAGAAGGGCCCTTAGTCGTTCGTTCTCATTGTCAGGGATGGGGACAAATTTCATTTTTATGTTGAGTATGTGATGTTCCAATTTCCTCTAAATCTCATGATTTTTTTTGGATTATTAAAGAATGGGAGACAAAAGGTATTTTTCGTTGAAATTAATATAGTCTGGCGCGTTTCAGGGCATATAATCCAATTGATAATTTTGCACTGTCAGACTCATTTTCGATATTCCAACCGGTCATTATTTTGTTATTGATAAAAAATATAATTGTTAAAGTATTTTAGCAGCGTAAAAAAGTATTTTAGGATCTTCCAATTTGTGTAAATCAAACTCTTCATTCTGATATCTGAAATATGATTACAGCCTATCTTGAAAGCGTAAGAAAGCAGTTTGAGTATTATAAATTGCTTGGCGAAATGACTTTTCGTCAGCTGTCGGACGATCAGCTTTTTTGGAAGTTCAACGAAGACAGCAATAGTATTGCATCCATCGTAAAACATTTGCACGGAAATATGCTTTCTCGCTGGACAGATTTTTTAACGTTGGATGGTGAAAAGGACTGGCGCAACCAGGACTCGGAATTCGATAATGATTTAAAAGACAGGAAAGAAATTCTTGAAAAATGGAATGATGGTTGGCAGTGTTTATTTAACGCTCTGGATTCGTCCAACGAAGAGAACTTTGACACTGTCGTCTACATACGAAATCAGGGGCATACCATAACGGAGGCCATAAACCGCCAGCTCTCGCATTATCCTTATCATGTCGGCCAGATTGTCTTTATCGGAAAAATGTTAAAGGATTACCATTGGGAGTCGCTTTCAATTCCCCGTGGAGAATCCGGGAAATATAATGCAGAAAAATTTGCCAAACCCAAAGGAAAACAACATTTCACAGACGAGTATACTGGTAAGGAATCTGGCCAGAATACATAAACCGACGAGCAAGGGATGTGTTTATTTTTTTGTTGAATTCAACTTCCTGGAATTAGGAAAAAGGCGCGGGAGCAAATTTATTATATTGTTTTAAAGAAACTTAATTTTCAAATGTTTAGTATTAATTAACATTTAGATAATATTCTTTTAAAATTTCACTGCTACTTTTACAGTAGTAAAGGATATTATTTGACCGTTTGTTTAATATGTGTAAACTTTTGTTTGGTTATATTTGCAATTTTAAGTATTTTTATAGCGCCGGTCGTTGATGTTAGATTGTCAAAATTTCATCTTTTGTTTAGTTATACTTTACAAGAAAGTGTGAGGAGTTTCTTTGTAGTTGATACAGTTCTGACTAAAAAGTGCATAGTTAAGTATTAGTTCACCAATTAAAAATAATATAAAATGTCGATTGAACTTGTTGTATTTGATATGGCGGGAACCACCGTTAAAGATAAAAATGCAGTGGGGCTTGCGTTTCAAAATGCGATGAATGCCTACGGTTATAATATCGCAATTGAAAATATTAATCCGATTATGGGTTATGAAAAACCAGTCGCAATCAGAATGATGCTTGATAAGCATGAAGCAGATAAAAGCAAAATTACGGAGCAGCTGATTGAAAATATTCATGCTGAGTTTGTGACCAGTATGGTCCATTTTTATGAAACTTCCAATGAAATAGTTCCGCTCCCTAATGTAGAGGAAACGTTCAGGGTTCTTCGCGAAGCAGGAGTGAAAATTGCGCTGGACACCGGTTTTTCAAAAAATATAGCAGATGTCATCATCCGCAGATTGGGTTGGGCAGATAAGATTGATCTTATGGTCGCCAGCGATGAGGTTGAAAACGGCCGTCCTTTTCCCGATATGATCGAAAAAATTAAAGCAGAGCTTGATGTTGTTTCCTCGGAAGTTGTAGCCAAAGTGGGTGATACCGAAGTTGATATAAATGAAGGAATTAATAGCGGCTGTAAATATGTAATAGGGGTAACCACCGGTGCGTTTACCCGGGAAGAGCTAATGCCTTATAATCCTACGCATATTATTGACGATATTTCGGAAGTGATCGCGATCATTTCTGAGGATGTCAAAATTTTAATCGAAAAAGAAAGCTAGTAAAATAAAAACTATTAAGCATGAGCAAATCAGCAATAGTGATCGGTGCAGGGATCGTAGGGTTGGCGAGTGCACGGGCATTGGGCGCAAGAGGATATCAGGTGACGGTTATTGAAAGGTCAAGTAAAGCAATTGGAGCGTCAATCAGAAATTTCGGGATGGTCTGGCCGATCGGGCAGCCGGAAGGCAAACTTTACGAAAGAGCTCTGAAAGCGAAGAGTATATGGAAAGAAGTTCTGACTGGCGGAAAGTTATGGTTTCATGAGGGCGGGAGTTTGCACATGGCGTATCAACAGGACGAACTGGAAGTCATTCAGCAGATTGTTGATGTTAGTGACAAACGGCCGGTAAGTATTCTTACACCGGAAGCAACGCTTTCAAAATCACCTGCGGTTAACCAGAACGGCTTGTTAGGGTCTCTGTTTTGTAAGGACGAGATGATCGTTGATCCGAGAGAAGCGATCGCAGGAATTCCTGCTTATCTTAATGAAAAATATGGGGTAAATTTTATCTGGGATACGGCCATTTCCGAAGTGAGTTATCCAACCGTAAGTTCTGGTAAAAACCAGTGGTCAGCAGATGAGATTTTCGTTTGCAGCGGACAGGATTTTGAAACGCTTTATCCGGAAGAATTTTCGAATACTGCCATTACCAAATGTAAGTTACAGATGCTTCGTCTGGAATCTCAGCCAGATAACTGGAAGATCGGACCAGCCTTATGCGGTGGGTTATCACTTATTCATTATGATGGATTTAAATCTGCGGCCTCTCTGGACAAGTTAAAAGAAAGATACAAAGCGGAATACGCAGAATATTTGAAATGGGGAATCCATGTTATGGCTTCACAGAACGGCCTTGGTGAAATAACGGTCGGAGATTCTCATGAATATGCGCTGACTTTTGACCCTTTCGACAGAGAATTTATAAACACCATGATTCTGGATTATCTGGCAACTTTTGCTGAGTTCAAATCTTCCAAAGTTTTTCAGACATGGCATGGCATATACCCGAAGATGACCAACGGAAATACGGAAATAGTAATACGTCCAAACGAAGGGGTGACAATTATCAACGGACTTGGAGGAGCAGGTATGACGCTGTCTTTCGGTTTATGCGACGAGGTTATCGGCGGGACTTATTAAGGATTTTGTCTTTGAGAACTATATCCTTGTTGATTCTTACCTGAAACATCTAAGAAAAATAATGTAGCAAAAACCTTAACGTAAATAATGCTTCGTATAGTACTTGGCGTTCAAATTTAGAGGCGCTATGATCGACATTGATAAGTTTTAAGTTGGCGCCAACAAATGAATTCGAGTCGCATGTCTGTAAGGAAAAATGCAATGCAAGGATTACCAAGAGCAAACCATAATCAAGATGACTTTCAATTCCCAAACCCTTAAATTTCTTTTTTTGATTGCCCTGTTCGCATCTTGTAAAAAAGATGGCGAAAAGGCTCCTTCTGGTATTGAGCACGTCATTGTCATTGGCATTGACGGGCTCAGTCCCGATGGGATTCAAAAGGCAAAAACGCCTGTGATTCATGATATGATTGCTAACGGCAGCGTAAAATGGAATGTGCGTACGGTACTTACTTCCAGCAGCAGCCAGAATTGGGCTTCCATGATTATGGGCGCGGGCCCGGAGCAGCATGGCATTATCAGCAACGACTGGGAAATGGACGACCACACATTGCCGCCTATCGTTCAGGAAGCGGATGGCCGTTTTCCAACAATTTTCAGTGTTTTTCATAAAGCGAAACCGGAAGCAGAAATCGGGACGGTTTATCACTGGGATGGTTTTGGCAGATTGTTTCAAAAAAACGCACTCAATTACGATAAAAACTTTTCAACAGAGGATTCAACGGCGACGGATTTTATCCGGTATATCAAAGATAAAAAGCCGGCACTTGGATTTGTACATTTTGATCATGTAGATCATGCAGGCCACCATGGCGGCCATGGGTCCCAGGAGTATTACCAATCAGTTGCGAAGGCTGACTCGTTGGTCGGACAGATTTTGAAGGGTATCAAAGACGCAGGTATTGAAGAAAATACTTCGGTCATTATCTGGGCTGATCATGGTGGGATCGGATATGGACATGGAGGCGCAACGCCTCAGGAAGCAGAGATTGCCGGAATATTTTATGGCAAGGATGTGAAAAAAGGTTATAAAATTGAACAGCAGGTGTATACCTATGATCTGGCGGCAACAATTGCATTTGCTCTGGATATCACCCCGCCATATGCCTGGACGGGCCGTCCGGTGAAATCTGCTTTTGACGGATTTTCAGAACCTGAAAATTTATGGCTGGGAGAAAAAATGGTAACTCCGCCAGTTATTTATCCTGAACGAAAACTTTATCAGCAAGCTGGTGGATTATTTACCACTGAAACAGCAACGGTTAAAATCGATACAAAAGCGGAAAAAGGGATAACCAGATATACAACCGACGGTAAGGATCCGGATGAAGCTTCACCGGAGTATAAGGCTCCGTTTACAGTCAATAAGACGACGGTTGTAAAAGCGAAATCTTTCGATGAAAAGGGGAATGCAAGTTTGTTGTCAACAGCCTATTTTCGATTGGTTAAACCGGGTTCGGGAAATGGCCTAACTACCACTTTTTATCAGGGAAAAGAGCTTTCAAAACTCCCTGTATTTGGCACTTTAAAGAAAGGATCATCCTGGATCAGCCCGGAGTTTAATATCAACCGCGATCAAATTAACGGGATACTTGAAAAAGGGAATGAGAGTTTCGCGTTGCAGTTTTCAGGTTTTATCCAGATTGACACACCCGGAAAATATACATTCTCAACACAATCTGATGATGGAAGTAAACTGTTCATTGACGGTAAAGAATTCGTGGATAATGACGGAAATCATGGCGTGATGGAAGAAACCGGATCAATCGAACTGACAGCCGGCAGACATCCGATTCGTGTGGAATATTATAACAATGGAGGCGGGTTCTGGCTTGATGCTTTTTATAAAGGACCAGGAATTACCAAACAATTGATTCCCGCCAACAAGCTTTTTGCGAAGTGATAACTGATTATTCCTAAACACTTTATATATTTTACAAATAATCTGACGCCGACATTTTTTTGAATAGCAATGAGTGAAAAACAACACAATCGGACAGAAGGAGATATCAATCTGACATCAGCGCGGAGTAACTGGTATGCCGTAATAAAGGACGAAGATACCCTTTCTTTATTGGCAGAAGACTCTGAATATTTTCTTCACCAGGCACTTTCTACGCCTTGTCTGGATGTACTTGCTTCTTGCGAGGGAATTTATCTGACTGATATTCAATGCAAAAAATACATGGATTTTCATGGAAACAACGTGCATCAGGTTGGTTACAGAAATCCTTATATCATTGACCGGATTAAGGAGCAATTGGATATTTTGCCGTTTTCTCCACGGCGTTATACCAACGTCCCGGCCATAGAACTGGCGAAAAAATTAAGTGCGCTCTTACCCGGCGATTTGAAGCGGGTTTTGTTTGCGCCAGGTGGCACGTCTTCGATCAGTATGGCTTTGAAACTGGCGAGAATTGTTACTGGAAAACATAAAATTATTTCGCTCTGGGATTCCTTCCACGGCGCTTCCCTGGACGCTATTTCAGCGGGCGGCGAACTGGATTTCAGGAAAGATATTGGACCGCTAATGCCCGGTGTCGAACGAATTCCGCCTCCGATGACCTATCGTGGCCCTTTCAATTCTGCTGGTGGCAGCGACGTTGCCTATGCAGATTACCTGGAATATGTCATTGAAAAGGAGAGTGATATCGGTGCTTTTATGATCGAGACCATTCGCAATACAGATGTTCAGATTCCATCGCAGGCTTATTGGACACGCGTTCGTGAAATTTGTAATAAACATAACGTACTGCTTATTCTGGATGAGATACCCATCGCATTTGGGCGTACGGGAAAAATGTTTGCTTTTGAACATTACAACATTGAGCCCGATATTATCTGTCTTGGAAAAGGGCTCGGCGGAGGTGTGATGCCGATTGCGGCAATCGTCGCCAGAGAAAGTTATAATGTCGCCGGAAGCGTTTCGCTTGGACATTTTACACATGAGAAAAGTCCGCTTGGGTGCGTGGCAGGGCTGGCCATGCTTGAATTTATTGAAGATCATAAAATTCTGGAAAAAGTACTGGACGACGAGCAGTTTATGAAATTTGAAACTGATCGCCTGAAAGATAAATTTCCATTGATAGGAGATGTTCGCGGTATTGGTTTATTGTGGGGTATCGAGTTGGTACGTGACAGAGAAACAAAGGAAAAGGCGGTACGTGAGGCAGAAATTGTCATGTATGAATGCCTAAAAAATGGGCTAAGTTTTAAAGTTTCGCAAGGCAATGTTTTGCAGCTTTCGCCACCGCTCACCATCACACGGGAAGAATTAACAAAAGCTTTACAAATATTGGAAACTGCTTTGGAGACGGCTTCCGTTTAAGATAAATATCAGCATTTTATCAGAGCGTCATGCGAATTAAGAAGGCATTACTGGATTCAAATTTTTTATTTATTGCCTGGTCAATTATCGCATCCTTTGGCGCGTACTTTTGCATGTATGCATTCCGCAAACCATTCAATTCCGGCTTGTATGAAGGATTACAGCTGTCAGGAATTGGTTATAAAACAATACTGATCCTATCTCAGGTTGCTGGATATACCTTGTCAAAATTTACCGGTATCAAGATTATTTCAGAACTCAAATCTACGTCACGCGTCAGGCTAATTATTTCGCTTATTCTCGTTGCCGAGGCTGCTTTGTTATTATTTGGCATCGTTCCTTACCCCTATAATTTCGTTTTTCTTTTTATCAATGGCCTCCCGCTCGGGATGGTTTATGGCGTTGTTTTCAGTTTTCTGGAAGGCCGGCGTTTTACTGAAATGATCGCGATGGGGTTAAATATCAGTATAATCATTGCATCCGGCGTATTGAAAACAACCTATCTGGAAGTCCATAGCTGGTTTCCCTGGATCACGGAATTCTGGATGCCTTTTAGTATCGGATTGCTGTTTCTGCCTTTCTTTTTTCTTTTTGTGTGGATGCTGGACGTTTTGCCTGCGCCGACAGAAGAAGATATTCGGTTAAGGACGGAACGTGTTCCGATGACGAATGACGACAAAAGAAACGTACTGACGGAGTTTGGTCTTCCGGTTTTTTGCCTGCTTATTTGTTATATTATGCTAATCGTCGTCAGAGATTTTCGGGACAATTTTACCATTGAAATCTGGAATGAAATTGACACCAACTGGGTTAGCAGCGTTCTGTCCCAGACTGAGATGATAACTGGTTTTGTCGTTCTAGTCGTGATTGGCAGTTTGGCTTTTATTAAAAATAATCTCATTGGTTTCCGGATGACGAATGTTGTCATTTTTGCCGGTATTCTTATGAGCGCAGTTTCAACATATCTGTTTGAGAATAATCTGATAAGCGGTTTTTACTGGATGCTCTCGATAGGTACCGGAATGTTTCTGGCTTTCACAGTAATCCAGTCCGCCATTTTTGACCGCCTGATCGCCCTGTTCAGATTAAGAGCAAATGCAGGTTTTTTTGTTTACATCTGTGAAAGTTTCGGTTACCTGTCAAGCGTTGGATTGTTGTTATATAAAGAATTTTTCATGAAACAGATGAGCTGGTCGCACGTTCTGATGCAGTTCATTTACTTGCAGGCAGCGGTCAGTTTGGTCTTGCTGATTATTGGAAATGTTTATCTCGAAAGACATCGGAGAAATGGTAAAGTTATTCAGGAGAAGAAACTTGTAAAAGCTTTGTGACCGTTATCAATGGAGTTGCATGATAGGTAAAAGAGCAAGGAAAGCGATAAATACTACGATGATAAGATAGTTAACTCAGTTGTATGCCGTAGTATCTATTATTGAAATCCTATTTTTTAATGTATATGCTGTATTTGTCATAAATAGTGAATTGTTGAAATGAAGCAGCATCTGAAATTAATTTTTCAGGTGCTTTTTTATTTTACTTTTTAATATTAATGCTCAATCTATGAGTAGAGAGTTGTAGTAGTATACTTAGCTAGCTAGTTGATATTATATAGAAATAGTTACAAACTCTTCTCATTAACGTTATGGACTTTAAAGATCAGGTAAAGCAGTTTAGCGAACGCGTTTCAAAACTGAAAGACAACATTCACACAGAAGAAGCGACTAAAAATGCTTTCATCATGCCATTTTTACAGGTTTTGGGTTACGACGTTTTCAATCCACTTGAAGTTGTTCCGGAATTTATTTGTGATATTGGCATTAAAAAAGGCGAGAAAATTGACTATGCGATATTCCGCGATGGAAGCCCAATTATTTTAGTGGAATGCAAACATTGGAAACAAAAACTTGATGTTCATGATGGTCAGCTTTTAAGATATTTTCATGTCTCCAAGGCTAAGTTCTCGATTCTCACCAATGGCCTAATTTTTAGATTCTACACAGATTTGGCAGAGCCAAATAAGATGGATGAAAAACCCTTCCTAGAATTTAATATTGAAGAAATTAAAGATGGGCAGATAGAGCAGTTAAAGGAATTTCATAAGGCATATTTTGATGTTGAAAGTATCTATCAGTCAGCAAGCGAATTGAAATATATCAATGAGATAAGAAAGCTTGTACAAGTAGAATTCCATGAACCAAACGATGATTTTGTTAAATATTTTGTAAAACAAATATACTCGTCAGTTGTTACCTCAAAGGTTATAGAAGCATTTAGGCCTTTGGTTAAGAGGACAGTTACAAACATAATCAATGACACGATAAATGAACGGCTAAAATCTGCGATTGCTCAGGTAGACGCGCCATTGGCGGAGGATGTGCCATCGCCATCACCTTCAAACCTTGCGTCCAAGTCAGACAAGGAAATAGTTACAACCGAAGAAGAACTTGAAGGATTCTACATTGTCCGGTCAATTCTTAGGCCATTTGTAAAGGCAATACGTATAACACACAGGGACGCTTTATCATATTTTGCCATATTCCTAGATGATAATAACCGTAAGCCGATTTGTCGTCTGTATTTAGATAGTCCAAGCAAAAAGTACATTGGTTTGTTTGACAAGGATAAAAAAGAAACAAAATATGAAATAAAGTCTCTGGATGACATTTACACCTTTTCAAAAGAATTAGGAGCGACCTTAAATTCTTACATGGAAGTCAAAGCGGTAAACGCATAAAAAAATCGGACTTTCGACTGTGAGCTAGGTGGAGAAACCAATCAGTAAAGAAAATGGACCACCTAGCTTCAATATTCTTAATCCAATATTTTATATAAACAAAAAAATACCATTTGCAGTAATTTCTTACGCTTCAATCCTTATACCAAATGTAGTGATCTCGATAACAGTCAAAACATTGGTATTCTGGTATGAACACATTAAGGTCAGTTCCCCTCTTTTTATTTTTTGTAATTATAAATTTCTGGTACCCTTTCGCTGAACCAAAAAAATCTACGGATTCGTCCGTCTCAAAGGATCCTGTACTAACAATTGTTCAGAATGCATCAAAGGAAACGATCAGTATTTTCAGGGGTACTGAGGTAAAACCTATCCTGGTTCAAAATACAAAAGCAGACTTCCGGCCGTATCTCCACCCAATCATAGCACCGGATGGAAAAGGTGTTCTGACCGAATATAGTCCTGGTCATCACAAACATCAAACAGGTATTTATTGGGGATATACCCGCGTCAACGGTCGTGATTATTTCCATCACCCTGATGGAGCTTATTGGCGGCGGGTCTCAGCGACGGTTGTGGAAGCGAAGGGTTTGGAAGTAAAATGGAGGACGGTTTACGATTTACTGGATTCGACTGGGACCGCCGTTCTGACGGAAACGCAAAACTGGTCGATGCGGCAAAAAGACGGAAAATATCTGCTTGATCTGGAATGGAGTGGTGAGGCAAAAACAGATGTGACAATCGGAAAGTATGATTATGGCGGATTGTTTGTAAGAATGCCCTGGAAAGAAGGAATAAAAGGCGAGGTGATCAACGCCGCCCGCCAGCGAAATGAAAAAGCAGAAGGACAGCCTGCGATGTGGGTTGATATTGCCATGCAGGTTGAAGGCAGAAATGATCTGGCACATATTGCCATTCTTGATCATCCCGAAAATAAAGGTTATCCGCAAACCTGGCGGGTAGATGGTCAGCTGGGCGCAGGTCCTGCGAGGGCAAAAAAAGCTGATTGGCATATTAAAAAAGGAGAAACCGAAGTGATCAAACATGAACTGGTTATCTACACCGGTGTGCTGAATGATGTTGAACTTACCAAAACCTTTGGCGAATTTATTGGCAACAACGGTACCTACAACACTGCCGCGTTGTGGGCAATTGCTCAAAAGGAGGGAAGAGAAGCAAAATTTTTAAGTGCACAGGAAGCAGTTGCCGCAATGACAATCAAAGATGGTTTTCAGGTGAACGCGTGGGCGTCCGAGCCGATGATGACGCAACCGATGGCTTTTTGCTGGGATGACCGGGGGCGTATGTGGATCGCTGAAAATAAAGATTATGAATCAAGAGGAAAAGGATTTTCCAATGCAGGTGACAGCAGAATACTGATTCTTGAAGATACTGATCATGACGGAATGGCTGACAAACGAACTGTTTTCATGGAAGGAATTGCGTTCCCGTCTGCGATCGCGGTAGGTTTTGACGGTGTGTTCGTCGGGGCTCCACCAAATTTGCTTTTTGTCCCCGATAAAAACGGAGATGACAAGGCTGATATGGATGCCATTGAAGTTCGGCTGACAGGCTGGGGAATCCGGGACCGACATGAAACGCTGAACAGTTTTCACTGGGGGCCGGATGGGTGGTTATATGGTTTGCAGGGTTTTGCAACGCCATCGAAGGTTGGGAAACCAATCGGGAAAGGCAGGATTTTTAGGCACAAAGATCCTTTTCCGACCGACAATTTGAAGGAAGGAACTGATATTAACGGCGGAGTATGGCGTTACCATCCTCTCAAAGATAAATTTGAAGTTGTTGCACATGGATTCAGTAATCCGTGGGGTATAGATTATGACGCAAAAGGTCAGCTGTTGATGACTGCATGCGTTATTCCGCATTTGTGGCATGTTGTACCGGGAGGAATTTATCACCGTCAGGGCGGTCAGCATTTCAATCCCTACGTTTATAATGATATCAAAACCATCGCCGATCATAGCCACCGTTCTGCCCATGGGGGAGCGCGTGTATACCTTTCCGATGCATTTCCTGAAACAGAAAATGGCAGAATTTTTATGGCTAATATTCATGAACACGGCATTCTATCAGACGTTCTGGAACGCAAGGGTTCCGGTTTTTCAGGCAAACATGGCGACGATTTCATGATGGCAAACAATGCGCAGTGGGTTGGATTTAGTATGGAAGTCGGACCGGAAGGCGGGCTTTATGTGCTCGATTGGCATGATGCAGATATTTGCGGATCAGATGTTTTGAATTCAGAAACCGGACGGATTTTCCGCATTATGCCTAAAATTTCTCAGGCTAAAAATTGGGAAAACCGATACGCCGATCTTACTAAACTTTCTGACGATGAATTAGTTGACCTGCAATTGAGTAAAAGCGAATGGCATGCCAGAAGGGCTAGGATTATTCTTCAAAAACGTGCCTCAAAAAAACCTTTACCACAAGAAATCTATGATAAGTTGTTTTCGATTTTTTTCAAAAATACCAACCCCGATTGGCGCCTGCGTGCCATGTGGAGTCTGCAGGTAACTGATGGTCTGGATAATAAAATGCTGGTGGATGCTTTGTCGGATGAGGACGAATATGTCAGAGCCTGGGCGATCCAGTTTTTGACAGAAGAGAAAAATGCAGGGAAGGAGGTTGTTGCAAAATTTGCTCAGCTTGCCAGTAGCGAGCAATCGGCTGTTGTTCGGCTGTATCTGGCTTCGGCTTTGCAGCGGTTGGGTTATGACGACCGGTGGGATGTCGCAAAGGGTTTGTTGTCACATCAGGAAGATGGGAATGACCATAATTTGCCAAAGATGATCTGGTATGGGATTGAACCGTTGATACAGGAAAACACTTCCCGCGCGCTGGAACTCGCCGTTCAAAGTAAAATTCCAATGGTTACTCAGTTCATCGCACGAAGAACAGTAGATGCGGACGTACTTGAACGATTGGTTTCATTGGTAGGCAAAAAGTGGACCAACCAGGTTTCATTGCTGGAAGGCATGCGTGACGGACTGGAAGGAAGAACAGATCTGAAAACACCTGCGAATTGGAATGCTGTCTATGCCGGTTTGAAATCGCAGGGAAAACCCGTCGCTCAGCTGGCCTATGAAATATCAAATCATTTCGGAGATACCGAGGCTGCAAAAAATGCGCTTGTTGTTTTGAAGAATAAAAACGCAACAGCCGACCAGCGCCGTAAATCCTTGCAGTTATTAGCGATCAGACAACGCCCTGAACTGGTTAAAGAATTACCTGCACTGCTTGATGATAACAATATCAGTATAGACGCGATCCGCGCCATGGCTGGATTTGACAATGAATCACTCGCCAGGCTGTTGATTGAACGTTATCCAAAGTTCAACACTGCGGAAAAGGCCGAAGCCATTCAGACACTTGCGTCCCGACCTAAATCAGGATGGATTTTAACGCAGGCACTTTCTAAAAATATAATTTCAAAAAAGGACATTCCGACTTATGTTGCCCGGCAGTTGAGAAGGGTTGTCGGCAGCGGCTTTGTTGAAGTATGGGGGCCGATTGACCATGTGGCGTTTGATGAAAATGCTTACAAAAAATACAAAAATCTGTTAACTGATCAGAACATTAGTCAGGCGAATGTTGGTCAGGGCAGGTTGATTTTTAAAAGAACCTGTGCGCCGTGTCATAAAATGTATGGCGAGGGCGGGATTATCGGGCCGGAACTCACCGGTTCAAACCGTGCCAATCTTGATTATTTACTTGGAAATATCCTGGATCCAAGCGGAGAAATTCAGGACGATTATAAAATGGTTGTAGTGACGACGCGGGATGGACGGACTTATGTTGGAAATATTGCCAAGGAAACTGAGCGGCAGATCACGCTTCGGATTGTGGGACAGGATGCCGTGGCCATCAATAAATCCGATATCCAGACGCGGGAAACAACACCCGTTTCCATGATGCCTTCCGGTTTGCTGGATGATTTATCGGATAAGGAAATTACGGCATTGGTTGGATATATGAGGACAAGTAAGCAGATTGAGTTGTCAAAATAAACTTGCTTCTTCGTTACTCACTAATTATTTGAAAACCATGTCGCTCAATTACATCTTCCGATTTTATTTGCTGATCGTCATAATTTCGTCGAGCGCTGCTTCAAATGTAAATGCTCAAACGACTCCCAAACCTGGTCTCTTGTCCAATTATATTAAAGTTATTCCGGCTTCCAGGAATTCGGAACAGCATCGGCTCATACTTTCCTCGGATGTGGACAGCACCTGGGATAAATGGAAGGAACGGGGATACAGTTTTGGGTTTAATCCCAAGATCACTCCCATGTACACGACGATTGAAGGCATTTTAAGCACACCTTATATGATTCAGGTTCGGGGAAATGCGCAGGAAAAAAATCGCAAACGTTGGGGATATCACGTTTTTGAAGGGTATGCCAGCGACGATAAATCGCGGATCACTTTTTTGGTCAATAAACATACTGAACTTGATCGCCCGGTTGCTGAGGCATACTATTACAGCACTGCCTATGATCATTCTGAAAATGCTTACAACTGGTTCAAGCTGGGCTCGGATGTCAGGCAGCACTCATTTTTGTTTGGCCGCGATAAGGCTGTTTTTTATGGTTCATTAAAATTGACCAACGCCTTGACTTTGGGTAATGTTGGAAAAGAAGATATTCTGGAAAAACAACCGGAAAAAGATGCTGAACAAAATTTTGGAGACGATGCAAAACATGTCAATTTCAAAGAATTAAAAGGGGCGGGAAATGGAACTATGTTTTACGACAAAGACAGAAATATTGTTGTTATCAAAGTCAATGGAAAATGGATGAAGGTCGTTGTAGAACCGCTTCCTGAAAATACTGAATATCCCTTTTGAAATACGATAGATTCGTGTGCGCTTCACCTTTATCCAATAATCTGAATCAGCTGTAAAACATTATCTCATATGAAAAATCAGGAAATTTCCAGAAGACAATTTTTAGGTGCGTCTTCGCTGGCTGTGGCCGGGATGGCACTTATATCAGAATCAGGTTTTGGTATGCCTGCTTATATAAAAAATCTTGGCAAACCGAATTCGCTGTTTAACGGCGTGCAAATCGGCGTGATCAGTTATTCCTGGCGCAGTATGCCAAGCAGTGCCGAACAGGTTTTGCAATATTGTATTGATAGTAACATCAGCGCAATCGAACTGATGGGGCCAGCGGCTGAAACTTTTTCGGGAGCGCCGATCGCACCGCCGCGTCCTTCCGGCACACCTGGTCAGCGGCCGGAACTCACGCCCGAAAAAAAAGCCGAACAAGCCGAGTACGCAAAAAAAATAGCATTATGGCGGTCAAAAGCACCGATGGAAAAATTTGTGCAGCTTCGGAAAATGTACAATGATGCCGGTGTCAGTATTTATGCATTTAAGCCGTCGGCTTTGGGCGTAAATAATACTAATGAAGAGGTCGATTATGCATTCCGGGCGGCGAAAGCACTTGGAGCAAATCAGGCGACGGTTGAGCTTCCAACCGATCCCGCACAAACAAAGCGGTTAGGCGACATTGCTGCAAAAAATAAAATTTATGTTGGATATCATGGACATTTGCAGCAGACCTTTACTGCCTGGGACGTAGCACTTGAACAGTCAAAATACAATGCACTTAATTTCGATATGGGGCATTATGTGGCTGCCGGTTTTGATCCGTTGGAATTGATCAAGGCCAAACATGAAAATATTGTCAGCATGCATACAAAAGACCGGAAGTCAAAAGCGAATGGCGGACAAAACGTACCCTGGGGTGAGGGTGATACGCCCATCATTGCAGCATTGGAATTGATGCGAAAAAATAAATATAAATTTCCCGCTACTATTGAGCTCGAATATGAAATTCCAGCAGGTTCAGATGCCGTTAAAGAAACAGCAAAATGTGTTGAATATGCACGGAAGGCTTTGATGGCATAGGATAATTTTGATGACTAAAATGCAGATTCCTGGTATAGGAGTCTGCATTTTTTATTTCAATTAATATCAATCAAAATTTGCTTTATGAAATTCTAAATTCAGTAGCTTTACTTTCTCCTGATAATTGATCTTTCCATTTTTTTATCCCGATGCAAACCGAAGATTTAATCAAACAAATCGAATTCATTAAAGAAATCGACAAGCTAAAATACATTCAGCGTCGTACGAAATTATTTAACAGTGATCGAAATGAGAATGATGCTGAACACAGCTGGCATTTGGCAATGATGGCCATCATTTTATCACAGCATGCAAATGTTCCGATTGATGTTTTAAAAGTGGTCAAAATGGTTTTGATACATGATATTGTTGAAATCGATGCCGGAGATACTTTTATTTATGATACGGTAAAAAATCATACAAATACAGACGAAGAATTATTGGCTGCAAGAAGGATTTTTGGGTTATTGCCGGATGCGCAGCGCGATGAAATGATTGCACTTTGGGAAGAATTTGAAGCCGGAAAAACCGCCGAAGCTAAGTTTGCAAAATCAATGGACCGGTTGGAGCCTCTGCTGCAAAATGTGTCCAACAATGGCGGGACGTGGAAAGAATTTGATGTGGATTATCAGATGGTATATTACAAAAAAAGTGTAATAAAATATGGTTCAGAATCTATCTGGCGTTATGCAGAAAACCTGATCAATGAAAGTGTTGATAAAGGAACTCTAAAAAAGGAATAATTGAAGTATCTTACATGTTTATTTTTGTAAGTAACTCATTGTTATAAAGTTATGATGACCGTTTGCTAAGAAGTTGATTTTTAAACTTATAGATTGAGTAAATTTGATTTCATCCTTAAACGTAAAATTTATGTATATTTTCGTTGAAATGTGGAATCCAAAACAAGCCTGGCTTGACCTGCCAGCTTCTGAACGTACTGCCTACGTAGCCGCTGTCGGCGGAGCTGTTGAAAATGTGTTGGCTGCCGGCGTCGAGATTATAACATGGTCATTTAACGATAGCACGATTGATAACTTTAACGGCTTCCAGTACTTTGCAATCTGGAAATTTCCAACTCAGGATTTGGTGAAAAGTTTTCAGGAGATGGTTGTTGATGCAGGTTGGTACAATTACTTTGAACAGGTCAATGCATCCGGAATGATCGGGGAGCCGGGCCCAGTACTTGATCACTCTATCAATCTTTAATTTTTAACAGGACTCCGCCATTATTTCTGTCAAAAAAAGATTGATAGTATCCGCTTTCCCAAAATAAATGCGCCTTTTCCGCTGATACTATGTTTAGGAATCTTATGTTTATTGTAAAATTCCTAAACATATAAATGGGCCCGACTCTACATATTCGTTTGAAAATTATTTTGCTGTTTTTTAGCAGCTTGTTGAACACTACTTTTGCCCAGCAACTTCCCGTCTGGAACGCTGAATTTGAAAATAAAAAACCTGTCGATTGGCTGGTTAAACCTGTCGCTGAAAAGGCGCAGGTTTTCCAAAGTAAAGATGGACGTGATATCGTTTTATACAACGGACTTTTAAAAAGGACTTTTCGCATAACGCCTGATCTGGCATGTATTGATTTTAAAAATCTCAGCAACGGACAACAACTTTTAAGGGCAGTTAAACCGGAAGCGCGTTTGACAATAAACGGGAAATCTTATCCTGTCGGCGGCTTGTATGGACAAAAGGAAAATGCTTATCTGTTACCGGAATGGATCGATTCGTTCGAGATTTCTGATAGTGCTTTTCACTATGTCAAATATACTGTTGAAGATATTAAACCTTATCTCAACTGGAAAACTTCCATGTGGACTGGGAATAGCAAAAATCCGGCAGGGAAATCAATCACATTTTATTTTCAATCTTCAATGCCGGCACTGAAAGGGCTGGATGTCGCTGTGCATTATTCCATTTATGAGGGAATTCCTCTGCTCAGCAAGTGGGTAACTTTACAAAATAATAGAGACGAAAATGTCAGGCTTGATCAGGTTGTCAATGAGATTTTGGCGGTTGTGGAAGAGGAAAGTGCTGTGGAAGGAAACACAGAGCAAATGGCAGTACCAAACGGAATCTACGTTGAAAATAATTTTGCCTTTAATAATGCGATGCGTTACAAGTTGAGTGATCAAGCGACGCATTGGAAAAGGGATTCGACTTATACTTCCCAGGTCAACTATCGTTTTCAAACACCTTGCCTGCTTGAAGTTCACCCTAAGATTAATGTTGGGGTTGACCTGAAAAAAGGAGAGCTTTTTGAATCAGTCAGAACGTACGAGCTTTTACAGGACAGTTATGATCGCGAGCGAAATGGACTGGCGATTCGGAAGATGTACAGAACCATTGCGCCATGGACGACGAGCAACCCGATTTTCATGCATCTTGTGAGCAAGAATGATGCGGAAGTAAAAACGGCAATCGATCAATGTGCCCAAACGGGTTATGAAGCTTTGATCCTGAGTTTTGGGAGTCATTGTGATATGGAGGATACATCGGCAGCCAATATGGTAAAATGGAAAGAACTGGCGGATTATGCACACAGCAAAAATATTTTTATTGGGAGTTATTCTCTATTCAGTTCACGCAAAATAAGTTCTGAGGACGACGTGATTGACCCCAAAACCGGAAAACCCGGCGGTGCTTTTTTTGGTAACGCGCCATGCATGGGAAGTAAATGGGGATTGGCTTATCTGAAAAAACTCAAACTTTTCATGACTTATACCGGGTTCAATATTTTTGAAAACGACGGACCATATCCCGGCGATGTCTGCGCCTCTACAACCCATCCCGGACATGAAGGCTTACACGACTCGCAATGGAAACAAATGGCATTGCAGAAAAGTCTTTATCACTGGTGTAACGAAAACGGAATTTATGTCAACGCACCGGACTGGTATTTTCTGGATGGGACAAATAAAATCGCATTAGGTTATCGGGAAGTAAATTTTTCGTTGTCCCGTGAGCAGCAGATGTTGCTGAACCGACAGAATATTTACGATGCTTCATGGAATGAAACACCCTCAATGGTTTGGGGATTTGTTCCATTGACCAAATATCAGGGTGGAGGCCCGGATGCTATTCTTGAACCGCTTTCAGAACATCTGGACCCCTATGAACAATTGATGATGCAATATTATGGGTCAGGTATTCAGGCTTGTTACCGCGGTCCGAGGTTATATGATACGGAAACGACAAAAAAGACGGTTCAGAATGTAATTCAGTGGTACAAGAAATACAGGCATATTTTGAACTCGGACATGGTCCATTTGCGGCGCGCAGACGGTAGAGATTGGGATGGTATGATGCACGTCAACCCGTCACTGAAGGAGAAAGGTTTGGTGATGGTTTATAATCCGCTGAACGAAAATATCGTCCGCGATATCAGATTGCCGGTATACTATACGGGCAAACATCAAACGATTCAAATTAGAGAAAAGGAAAATACGGCGAAGTCATATCAGGTAGATCGTGACTACGATGTTTCAATAAAACTAACGCTGCCAGCGAAGGGATATACCTGGCTGGTTTTGGAGTGATGCGGTTTATTAATTTATTGGTTGTCGACCCGATATTGGATGAGCATTCTATTTGATAATAATTTTTTGGTGCTATACTAAGGGTCAGGCAGATTATTATCAGAATAACGTTAAATTCGGTTTCGATTTAAATCTACCTGAACCTGTTAAAATGAAATATTATTTATCACAACTGATGCATCGCTGCATTCAGGCTTTTGGCCACGCCCCGATGGCCGTCATCACTTCTAGATTAAGCGTCTTTGTTTCGCGACTTTCCCCGATGCAACGCATCAACAATTTCTATTATTTTTCAAACTGGAACTGACAAGAAAAACCGATCCGATTAAAGTAGCCTGACAGGATATTGTTTCACTCAGCTTTTTGAAAAAATAAATAACGATACTAAATGACTTCAAAAATTTCCCTAAACCGACTTGATTCCATTGATATTTTCAGGGCAGTGACCATGTTCCTGATGATTTTTGTAAACGACTTATGGACGCTCGAAGGTGTTCCAAAATGGCTCGAACATAGCGCCGGTCCTGATGACGCATTGGGATTTTCCGACATCATATTTCCCGCATTTCTCTTTATCGTTGGCTTGTCCATTCCGTTTGCAATTGCCAACCGAAAATCGAAAGGAGACTCGGATACGACCATCTTGATGCATATTGGAGAAAGAACCGTTGCTTTGCTTTTAATGGGATTTTTTACGGTGAATCTCGAAAGTGCGCATAGCGAAATGATGGTCAGTAAATATATATGGCAAATATTGATGGTCATCGCGTTTTTTCTAATCTGGAATGTATATCCCGAAGATCCTGGTAAAAAGTCGTTTTACACCTTGCTGAAATTTATTGGGTATATGATGCTTGCTGGACTTGCTGTTATTTACAAAGGAGGAGAAGGAAGTGACGTTACCTGGATGAAACCGCATTGGTATGGAATTCTCGGGCTGATCGGCTGGTCTTATTTGCTCTGCGCGACGATATATCTTTTTATCCTCGACCGTACCGTATTGATCGTCATGGCCTGGCTGTTTTTTGTACTCTTTAATCTGGCTGACTTCGAGGGTGTTCTGAAATTTCTTGACGAGGTAAAACAACATGTCTGGATTGTGGGTAGCGGGTCCATGCCGGGCTTTACTATGGGCGGAGTTGTGGCGTCTGTTATATATCGGAAGTATGCGGACCGTTTGAATCCGGCTACTTTCATTGCCATTTTAGTAACACTTGGAATACTCTCACTGGCTTATGGTTTTGGAACCCGGCCTTTTTGGGGAATTTCAAAAATCCGGGCAACGCCTGCCTGGTTGGGAATATGTTCAGGAATAAGTTTCGTGGCTTTTGCATTTTTTTACTGGCTAACAGATTTGAACGGCAGGAAAAACTGGGCGCAAATTCTAAAACCTGCTGGTACGTCGACTTTGACCTGCTATTTAATTCCCTATCTATGGTATGCAATTATCACCCTTGTTGGCATCAGTCTACCGATGATTGTGAGAACAGGAGTTGTCGGAATAATTAAATCATTACTTTTTTCACTGATCGTAGTTGTGTTAACAGGCTTGATCAACAGGTTAGGTATTAAACTTAAAATTTAACAAAGACATTTTAAAAGCGGATGACATGGACCAACGTCCATGTCATCACAGCGAATTACCCGTCGTCAAACTCAACCTTTATCAACCTAAATATTTTTTCAATTCTGCGGCGGCCTGTACGAAAAGTGCACGCGTTGCTGGAATTTCTGCCAACGCATTGAGCAATCCAAAATCGTGGATCACTCCGTTATACCGAACGGTGGTCACTTTGACGCCGGCTTCGTCAAGCTTACGGCCGTAAGCCTCACCTTCATCTCTAAGAATATCGTTTTCTGCAACCTGAATAAGCGTTGGCGGTAAACCTTTCAGCTGTTCAACAGTTGCCTGTAATGGTGATGCGTAAATTTCTTTTCTCTGTTCCAAGTCAGTCGTGTACTGATCATACATCCATTTCATGACATTTTTGGTTAGGAAACGCTGCTCGCCATATAGTTCGTAGGACTGGGTATCAAAACCAGCATCAACGATTGGCCACATCATAATCTGTAATTTTATTTCAGGCCCACCGCGCTCTTTGGCCAACAGACTGGTTACAGTGGTCATATTGCCGCCGACACTATTCCCAACAACCGCAAGATTTTTTCCATCAACGCCGATCTCATTTCCATTTTCTGAAACCCATTTTGTAGCTGCATAAATTTCATTAATTGCCTGAGGATATTGTGCTTCTGGCGAGGGCGTGTAGTTGACAAAAACACCTGAAGATCCTGTTAGAACGACCAAATCACGGACCATTCTCTTATGTGTTGGATAATCGCCCAAAATCCAGCCGCCACCGTGAATGAAAATAAATACGGGAAGAATTCCTTCTACATTTTCTGGCCTGACGATATTTAACTTCACAGTATAGCCATCAGCGGTAATCGTTTTTTCGGATTCTACGATGCCTGAAAGATCTACGTTAACAGATGCCTGCGCCCCGATCAGGACGTTACGCGCATCCTCTTTTCCCAAGCTTTCGAGCGCCGGCCCGCCGGCATTGAGCAATTTCAAAAATGCTTTTACTTCGACAGAAATATTTGGATCTACGGCATAATCTAACGCCTGAAAAGTAGTTAAGCTCATTCGCTGGTTTTGTTTAGTTTTGAATTAATACTGTTGTAAAATTATCGCTGGTCTGGTAAGGGGACAATAGCTAAATACTCGTTTGAGATATACATTTCATGGTAGTCGCAAAGATGCAGCTGGCAATGACCAAATTTGGATGTGCCAATTTCTTTCATTTCAGAATAATTACTTGCAGAAATTACGAACTGGGGAGGCCGTTCGTATGTTGAAAAAGTAATGGAAGATTATGATGTCTAAATAAGTTGGCTACGATAAATATAATTATCCGGCAACTTAATTGTTAGGCGAACTAATGTCGCTTTTGGCATTCCGGAATGTGAAAGTATGTGTTATTTATTAATATGCTAAAACATTGACTGGTAAATTATTAAACATAAAGGGCCAAATATTTAGGTAATTTAAATTAACAAAAGCGGCTTAAAAGGCTACTTTTGTGCCAGGCTAAGAGTAAATTATTTTACACAATGCTTTCATAATAAATTGATTCTCTAAACATAAAAACGTTCAACTCATGCTTCAGTCGACACCCTTTGATCAAACAGCAGCATATAAAAAGCTGAAAACCCACCATAAAACAATTTCACAAAAACACCTTAAAGATTTGTTTCTGGAAGATCCGGACCGCCATCGTAAGTTTTCGATCCGTTTTGGTGATATCGTGCTGGATTATTCGAAAAACAGAATCACTACGAGAACGAGATCATATCTGGTTCAACTTGCCGAAGAATGTGGTTTGTCTGATGCAATCGAGCAAATGTTCAATGGTGAAAAAATCAACGCTACGGAAGGACGTTCGGTATTACATACTGCATTAAGAAACCGGTCGAATACTCCGGTTATGGTGGATGGTAAAGACGTAATGCCTGACGTGAACGAAGTCCTGGCAAAAATGAAGGATTTCTCAAACAAAGTTCGTTCAGGATCCTGGAAAGGGTATTCTGGTAAAGAAATCACCGACATCGTCAATATCGGTATCGGTGGAAGTGATTTAGGTCCGGTGATGGTAACGGAAGCACTGAAATCATATGGAAAAAAGGGTTTGAATGTACATTTTGTTTCTAACGTTGACGGAACGCACATTGCTGAGACGATCAAGTCGCTAAATCCTGAGACAACTTTATTCATGATCGCCTCCAAGACTTTTACCACGCAGGAAACGATGACGAATGCTTTAACAGCGCGCGGTTGGTTTTTGGAAAAGGCTGGTGACGAAGAGCACGTTAAAAAGCATTTTGTAGCGATTTCGACCAATCAGTCTGAGGTTGAAAAATTTGGTATAGATCCTGAAAACATGTTTGGCTTCTGGGATTGGGTCGGTGGCCGATATTCTTTATGGTCAGCTATTGGTCTTTCGATCGCTTGTTTTATAGGTTACCAGAATTTTGAGCAGCTTTTGGCTGGTGCGCACGATATGGACAACCATTTCCGTACGACCAAACTGGAAAGAAATATTCCTGTGATCCTTGGACTTTTAGGTGTTTGGTATAACAATTTCTTCGATGCGCAAACACATGCCATTCTGCCTTACGATCAATATATGCACCGTTTTGCAGCCTATTTCCAGCAGGGAGATATGGAAAGTAACGGTAAATATGTTGGAAGAAATGGGGAGGCTGTCAATTATCAGACTGGTCCGGTAATCTGGGGCGAGCCTGGTACGAACGGGCAGCATGCTTTTTACCAATTGATCCACCAGGGAACCAAGGTTATTCCTGCTGACTTTATTGCTCCGGCTGTTAGTCATAACCCGATTGGTGAGCATCACAAAATGCTTCTGTCTAATTTTTTCGCTCAGACAGAGGCTCTTATGAATGGAAAGACTTATGAAGAAGCTAGTGAAGAATTGAAAAAAGCCGGGAAAAGCCAGGAAGAAATTGACTTTTTGACGCCATTTAAAGTTTTCCAGGGTAACAAGCCAACAAATTCATTCCTTGTTAAAAAGATAACCCCGAAAGTTCTGGGAAGTCTTTTGGCTATTTATGAGCACAAGATTTTTGTTCAGGGCATTATCTGGAATATTTTCAGCTTTGACCAATGGGGTGTTGAGTTAGGAAAGCAATTGGCAAATAAAATTTATCCGGAACTTCAAAACGACTGGCCGGTATCAAACCATGATAGTTCAACAAACGGCCTGATCAATCAATACAAACGCTGGAGATAACGGTCAAGGATAAGTGTCTTAAAACCGAATCCCAGCAATACACCAACAGAATCTGCCACGGCATCCCACCAGTCAAATGTGCGGTCGAATGGCAGGATCTGTTGGTAAAATTCAATTCCCAAACCATAGGACATTCCTAAAATAATTATCAATTTACTTTTTGCAGGATAGGATAGAAGCCACAAAACAGACCAGACGACAAACATGCCACCATGGACAAGTTTGTCAAAATTAGGGAACGGTGGGTCAGGAATATCTTTCCCCGGCCAGGTGCACACTGCAAGAATGACCAAAGTCCAAACGATAGCTATCCATGAATTTTTGGCGAAGAAGTTTATGAAACGTTCCAGTATGATAGAAATTTGCATGAGTCGGCTCGATCTAATTTGAGGTAAATTTATGCCGAGTTTCGTAAAAATTTGAAGACTGATTAAATGTTCAGGATTTACTTCAAGAACTTATTTGAATATTATTGTAAAAGTTAAAAAAGCTGTTTAAAGTGTACCTTAAACAGCTTTTTCTATTATACACTTCGTAGAAAGAGGATTTAACTATATCTTTTCAATAGAAAGATTCACTTTGTATTCTTCAAGGTCAGGTGTTTGTGTTGTTACCGGATAGGGAAGGACATCGTGCACAACCAGAGAATAATTTTGGTTTCCAAGCATAAATGTCTGATGACCAGATGCTTTGCTTTCACTTTTAAATGAAACTGGAATATTGGCTTTATTTGTCCCGTCTGATATACTTAATTGAAGATCGACTCCGCCAGCCTGAATACAATTCACGTTAATCGGACATCGGCTTTCATTTAATTCCAACACATTGACAATTAACGCTTGTCCGGGAATGTTTACAGAAGTCGTCTTGCGATAAGATGCACTAATAGTTTGATCTTGAATTTCTACTACTTCGTCTTTTTTTGAATCACACGCGAAGCTGGAAACACAGAGTAATGTTACTATGATCAGGTTTTTCATGGCAGAAGGTTTTGCTTATAACCCTAAGACGCACATGTAGAGAGAATGGTTGTAATGAAGTTAAATAATAACTAATAAAGACAATCTGAACGCTAACATGAGTCGGCTAAATCAATATTGTTTTTAATGTCAGTCCTCGCCGTTGCGATATTGGGATGTCGGCAAGAAAATGCAGATCCAATTACTGACGGAGAAATTTGTTATCCGTGAATAGTTGTAAAGACTGTCACGAACCGAAAGGTTTGGTATTTTACGATTTAACGGCAAAATGATACGTTGTTTTCCTGTCTATTCCAGGAACTTACGATTATGTTGACACCGGATACATCCGTGACAACCTGCCAGGTTTTGAAGGACTGAACGGTTTGGCAATGATTAATTTCGACGGGGAATATTATGTTTACAGAGGCAACAAATCGTCACAAATGGCTGCAACAGAATATTTCGTTTAAAAATCACAAGACCGGAAATTATTCAATAGGTAGTTTAAAATAAAAAACGGTTGATTAATAATCAACCGTTGTCTGCAAATTCCGGATAAAGTGTCATTCCACCATCAATGTAAAGCGTTTCGCCATTAACGTAATCAGACTCGTCTGAGGCAAGCCAGGCAACAGCTTTGGCAACATCAAGTGGCGTACCGATCCTTTTGTATGGTATCAGTTTAAGCAAATCCTTATATTTCTCAGGATCTGACCAAACTTCCTTATTAATTGTCGTTTTTATCGCTCCTGGACTTACAGAATTAACCCTTATTTTATGGGGTGCAAGTTCCTGAGAAATAGATTTCATCAACATCATCACGCCACCTTTTGATGCAGCATAATTCACATGACCAGCCCATGGGATAATATCATGAACAGAACTCATCAGGATAATTTTACCAGTCGAAAGTTCGCTATGATCAATTTCCCCATCCTTCGTTGCAGCTTTTTCCTGAGCAACAAACTGGCGCGCTGCCTCTCTTGTACAAAGAAACTGACCAGTCAAATTGACATCAATCACTTTTTGCCATTCTTTTAATGTCATTTCCAGGAACGATGCGTCCTGCTGCAAGCCGGCATTACTTACAAGAATGTCGAGTTTTCCATAAGTACTGATCGTCTGGTTGAACATTGCTTTCACTTCCTCTTCCTTACTCACATCAGCCTTTACAACGATTCCCGTACCGCCATTATCAATGATCTCTTCCAGAACCTTATCAGCAGCTTCCTGATTGCCACTATAATTGACAACTACGTTTGCTCCGAGCTGGCCAAAATATACGGCGCAAGCTTTCCCAATTCCTGAACTGGAACCAGTTACAATTACAGTTTGTCCTTTAAATCTCTGATTTGAATCACTCATATTGTTTCCTGATCAATTGACTTTAATTTTTTCCAAACACTACGATTAATGCTTTTAACTGCCCAGTTTTTAGCAATCAGCACAGCTTTCGCCACGGCATCTTTTGGAGAAATATTGGTAGTTTTAATTAAATCCTGCGCGATGACCATAGCTTTCTCACGTGTGGTAGGAGATAGATATTTCAACTCAGGTAAAGTCATCATGTTATCCATAAATGTAGAATTGGTTTTGTTTGCCAGTGTATGGGTTGCTTTCAGTATTAAAAACTTATGCCAGGATTTCAGCCAACTTAACGTCATACCGATGGAGATTATTTACGCACTTTTTAAAAAATGAGCTGAAAAAAAATCCCCAACTATAAGAAGGGGATTTTTTTTACTCGTTGTTCCTTACTTAACTTCTTCGAAGTTTACATCAGTAACATCTTCTGCATTGGTACCTTCACTGGCTCCGTTTCCTTGCGGGTTTCCAGGAGCACCTTGCTGACCTTCACCTCCCTGAGCGTACATCTCCTGAGAAGCGGCCTGCCATGCAGCGTTTAATTTTTCCATCGCAGCATCAATGCCCGTCAAATCCTGAGTTGAGTGTGCAGTACGCAATTCAGCAAGTGCACCTTCAATAGCAGTTTTATTTGGCTCAGATAACTTGTCTCCAAATTCTTTCAACTGTTTGTCAGTTGAGAAAATAAGACTGTCTGCTCCGTTTATTTTTTCAATTTTTTCGCGTTCTGCTTTATCAGAAGCTTCGTTCGCTTTTGCTTCCTCACGCATACGGTTGATTTCCGCATCCGTCAATCCGCTTGAAGCTTCAATACGAATTTTCTGTTCTTTTCCAGTTCCTTTATCTTTCGCAGAAACGTGAAGGATACCATTTGCATCCACATCGAAAGTAACCTCAATCTGAGGAGTACCACGTTGTGCCGGCGGAATATCGGAAAGGTGGAAACGACCCAATGTACGGTTTTGATTCGCCAAAGGACGCTCTCCCTGCAAGATATGGATCTCAACAGAAGGCTGGTTATCAGCAGCAGTTGAGAACACTTCCGTTTTCTTCGACGGTATAGTCGTGTTTGCTTCGATCAGTTTCGTAGAAACACCACCCAAAGTTTCGATACCTAGTGACAATGGAATAACGTCCAAAAGAAGTACATCTTTCACTTCACCTGTCAAAACACCACCTTGAATTGCAGCACCAACAGCAACCGCTTCATCCGGGTTAACACCTTTTGAAGGTTTTCTTCCAAAGAATTTTTCAACTTCTTCCTGAACACGAGGAATACGGGTTGATCCACCTACAAGAATTACTTCGCTAATGTCGCTGTTTGAATAACCTGCATTTTTCATCGCTCTCTTGCAAGGTTCCATCATGCGTTGGAACAAGCTGTCTGCCAATTGTTCAAATTTGGCACGAGTCAATGAACGAACAAGGTGTTTCGGAATACCATCTACCGGGAAAATATATGGTAGGTTGATTTCCGTTTGTGTAGAGCTTGAAAGCTCAACTTTTGCTTTTTCAGCAGCTTCCTTCAGACGTTGCAAAGCCATAGGATCTTTTGTAAGATCCACACCTTCGTCCGTTTTGAATTCAGCAGCAAGCCAGTTAATGATCACCTGGTCAAAGTCATCTCCGCCAAGGTGGGTATCACCATCTGTTGATTTTACTTCGAAAACTCCGTCGCCCAATTCAAGTACCGATACGTCAAACGTACCACCACCTAAATCGAAAACAGCAATTTTCATATCGATATGTTGCTTGTCAAGACCGTAGGCCAGGGCAGCAGCAGTTGGTTCGTTAATGATACGTTTAACATCCAAACCAGCAATTTGACCTGCTTCTTTGGTTGCCTGACGTTCAGCGTCATTGAAATAAGCAGGAACAGTGATTACTGCCTCTGTTACTTCTACCCCTAAATAATCCTCAGCAGTTTGTTTCATTTTTTGTAAAATGAATGCTGAAACTTCTTGTGGGGTATATAGACGGTCTCCGATAGGAATACGCGGCGTGTTGTTTGGGCCTTTTTCAACACTGTACGCGATGGTTTTCATTTCACTGGAAACCTCGTCATACTTTTTACCCATGAAACGCTTGATAGAACTAATCGTATGCTTGGGATTGGTGATTGCCTGACGTTTGGCAGGCGCACCTATTTTACGTTCGCCATTATCCATAAACGCAACCACAGAAGGAGTCGTACGAGCACCTTCGCTATTTGCGATTACGACAGGCTCGTTACCTTCCATGACAGCTACACAGGAGTTCGTAGTTCCTAAGTCTATGCCAATTATTTTTCCCATTGTTATATGTTATAAGTTAAAATTATTTGATTCTCAATTTGTGACGAAGATAATTTTCAGATTTTCTGTCGTACCCCTTAATCCTTAAAAAGCCCGTACCAGAGAACAGAATGCCTCGTATGCAGTGACAAAGTGTCAGTTTTGACAGCTTGGTTTTTAATGTTTGAGAACCTTTTCCGGAAGGCGCTTTTTTAATCGCACCTTAATTTATCCAGTATCGTAAAAAATTATTTATTAAATATTATGCTCTGGATAAATAACAAAAAATTTAAATTAATAGGTTGATTCACAGTGCGTATGAATATTTAAGCAGTTCTTATTCATAGTATTTAATAACGAAATTCCAATCTATTTCGCGGTTGCCATATTACGCTTGACGCTTGGCACTTCACTTGTCGTTAATTTTGGATATACTATTCTGTTGCTGATTTTTAAATCAAAAAAGTGACTGCATAAATTGCAGTTACTTCCCTTCAATTTGTTCCCGACATGCCATTTATGTCAGCTAGTTGTATTCTGTAAGTATTTCAACGGTATTCTTATTGCTTCACGAACCGACCGCTGTGAGTGACACCGTTTTTTGTTTTGATCTTTAAAAGGTATACTCCTGTGGTCAAATTACTGACCGGAATGGTAAGCGCGGAAGTTGGAGATAGCTTTTGATGGCTTTGAACAACTCTTCCATTGATATCCATAATCTCGTATTCACCCGAGTTGACGGATTGATCAAGAGAAATATTCAACACATCGGCCACAGGATTTGGCCATAATTTATTGATCTGGAAATTACCCATATCGACCGAAACAATTCGGGAAAAAGTTGTGGTCTGATCAAAATCAACCTGTTTCAGGCGGTAATAATTGAGGTTTGGAAAAGGTTGTTCGTCAACTGCTCTGTATTGTTGAAGAACTTTCGTTGTCGCCGCGCCCTTCACTGTTGCTAGTAACGACCAATTCATGGCATCAGCTGATTTTTGAACTTCGAAGTAATCATTGTTAACTTCTGATGTAGTTTCCCACGACACGATAATCTTATTTTCAGCGCGTTTAGCATCAAATGAGCTCAATGTAACTGGTAATGGTCCGTCTGCGAACACTGCCCTGAATTCTAATGCACCGGATGTGGACGTCACTTTAATCTCGGGTGTTGTCGCGTAACTGACACCGGATTTTTCCCATCTTTGAAAATGATTTCCATCTTTTGAAATCGCCGTCAAGGTTATCTCATTATTTTGAAAATAGGTTCCTGTCCATGGATACGGTAATGCAGCCAGTCCGTCAGTTGTTGGCAAAATATTAAGGTTGTTAACTTTCACATACCCACGGTCAGGATCGCTCACCTGAAGGGTAAGCGCAAAATTGTTATAGGAAGAACCTAAACTTGCCCGGATGTGGTTCTGGAAATTTGACCCTCTGTTATTTAAAAAGGATGCTATTTCGTTAATGCTTTGATTCCAGAAAGCTCTATTCACAGGCGATTTCCATCTTGCCAGATGCTCGTCAATCAAAGGTTCATATATGGTTTTGGTAGCGTTTAATAAAGGAATAGAACGTGACGGTAGAAATGTTGAATTCAAAAGGTCGGCCACGCGATTAATAAAATAGCTTTTATATTCTGCGTTATTCAGAAGTTTATTAAGTATCGCTGATGGCGCACCGCCAGTTCTTGCATTTGGAATCGAGTTGAAACTTGCTCCAACATTTAAGCCAAGGGCAATATCCGTATCATATAACATCCATCTCCATCGCCCATCCGAGCCATAGGGCACGTTAGCAGCAGGATTGTAATTAACTTTATTTCTCCAAAGCCGGGTATTTTTGTGCGGCCAATCCGTATTGGCACTGAAAATCTCTGCTATCTGGTAATCAGTAAAGTTTTCAAGATCGATCATCGTTTTTATTGCGGCGTAGTTAACCGGAGATGTAAGAGAATTGGTGTTAACAAAAGCCATTAACTCGTTATACTTCACGGCATCGCCTTCTTCAACTTCAATTCCTTCGACGTCAATCAGGTCCACGTTATCACGATTTACACCATATTTTTTTTCCAGATAATATTTGTCATAACGCTCTGTAATATTTTGGATTCCCCAGTATTCTGAATTTAGAAAAACAACAGCAGGCCTTGATAATTGCGTATCAAACGACAGATTTCCAACCAATTTCTGAAAATAGGAATCGCGGAAAAGCGTGGAATTATTGTCATTTCCAGAATTTCTTAATAACACCCGCTTAGGAAATCTGGTCGGGGCTTCGGGAAACACCGCAAAGTTAAATTCTGTGTTACTATAAAGACGAAGCGTCTTCTGGGGAACAGAACGCGAGCATCCACCATGGATACGAAATGCGGATTCCTGAGAAAGTATGAGGCTGTTGTTATTAAAAAATTCTATTGTCGCTGGCCTTTCCCACACATCACCACTATTGCTAAAATTTCCAACGGAGCAAAATCCCGCAGGTAACCCTGGATTATCTCTACGGAATTGATCAAAAGTTATTCCTGGCGTATAAATTCCGGTATCGTAGTCAAAAAAAGAGGTTTCAGGGGCCGTTACAGCGACAACTGGAACGGAATATTTTGTGATGCCCGACGGGTTAATGAAAAACGTTCTCGTTACTGTTTCGCTTGGTGTAAATCCGTCTTTAAAAACTTTTGCACGCACAACAGTTCCCTTATAAATTTTCTCAGTGGGTAAATAACCTGGGTCATACGTAATGGACGAGGTTTTTCGGGAAATTTTATTATTTGCTGAGGTTCTGTCGTCAATGCGGATTGTGCCTGCATATAAATTTGTTCGGTAGTTTTCAATAGACCAGCCTTCTCCAACGCCTCCTACGTCGGGATGTGTACCGTCGTCGTTGTATTTGTTTTTATATTTAAATTCTCTGGTAGTATTATCATCCTGAGGATCAGATCCATCAAGTGTATAACGAATTCTTACACCAGGTTCGGGATGGGTGATTGCGAGATCAAAAGCAGCATTTTTAAATCCTGCTGTTTGGGAAAAAACAGGTGACGCGAGTTTGGGCGAAACCGTTGCAGCATTGTTATTTGACGAAGCAGCAGTTGGTAATGAAAAAAATACAAACGTTCCCGAACCATCTGGTTTTCTGCCATATGAAACGTCATCCGTCTGCTGTCCAAAGACAACCTGATCTATTAGTTCTTGTTGAGGCGACGAAATCAGAACTGCTTCGCCGGAAGCGGAAAGCGCAAAATTTGTATGTAATGCACCCCTGGCGATACTGTTGCTTGCCCAGATGATGATAAATCCTCCCGCCGGAATTTTGGGAGAGCCTGGACCAGATGCAATTTGAAACTTAGTTGGATTGGTAGTGTTGTCCGAAAGATAATAACCGGCCAGATCAATTTCATAACTGTTCGGGTTGTAAATTTCAAACCAATCTTCCTTTGCACCCGTATTGTCAGTTGCCCCGTTCTTGTTTGAAGCTAATATCTCATTAATGAAGAGTATCTCCTTTCCTTCTGCCAGTTTGGGAAATATGGTGAGAAATAAAAGAGTAACTGCGAAAGCTAAAAATTTACCCATAGTAGAATTGCTAGTTTTGATAGAAATAATTCTATCAAAACTAGTTAACAATTTCTTAACATTGGTGAATTTCCAGACCTTTTTATTTTAGAAAAATATAAATTTAAATGGTTAAAGTACAGTATTCCAAAATTGATCTTATTTTCAAAAAGTTTTAGATCACCCTTCCCATAAACGGGTCACTTTGACTTTCTTTGCCTGTTTCCACGTGTCCGGCAAATCGCTTCTCAAATGACTTGCTTCCTGAAATTTTTACACTGAAATCATACCAGTTGAAGCTTTTTTCAAGATTAAGAATAACTATTGAAGACGACGTTTTTTGACTGGCAGCATCCAATACTTTCACCTGTTTCGCAGTCTTATATGCGTTATCAATTATTTCAATCGTTGTTTTATTGAAAGCCATGTTTTTGAAATGCAATTCGATATTTCCAGTTGGCTTTTTATTTTTATCCAGTTGGTATTTGCACTTTATTTCGATAAGTGGATCGCTATCGTCGCCAGTAAATTCTCTTAAAAAGCCATTTGGTCCGTAAACGCGTAAATGATAATGCTGATTTTCGAAATTATCGAGCTTGTAAGAATCTTTTAATGTGTCACCACTTTTGACAGCATAATTCCAGACTTTGACATTCTGGTCCAGATACTTGCCTGGCGCATAAACAGCGAATGGTGCACCAACTGATTTGTTTCCGAAAATTTCGTTTCCGGATTTTAGAGTTAATTCTATGGAATTTTTATCCAAACTCAGCTTGGCGTCCGCATAAAGCTGGTAGGGAAGCGGACAGGCTGGCCGTGTTCCTTTTTCCTGCTGAGGCATGAACGGTGAATTGGCAGGATCCTGATTTATCTTCGCAATTTCATCGGGCGATAGCGCTTTATAATTATTTGGTAAGGCCTTAAACTTTGCTTTGTGAATACCTTCAACAAATTCATCACGCTGGACGAATTCTGGCAAAGCGAGTTTTTCGCCATTGTAAGGTTTGAAAGTTGACGTCAAATCACCACAGATCGTTCTTCTCCATTCGCTGATATTTGTTTCCTTGATTTGTTTTCCGGATTTGTGGTTAACAAATTTTTCAAGAAACTGAATGATCGAGGTATGGTCGAATATTTCCGAGCAGACATTTCCACCACGGTTCCACGGCGAAGCGACAACAAGCGGAACTCTGTAACCCAAACCAATCGGGCTTTCGCGGGATTCTTTTTCCGCTTTTTTCTTCATGTCCTGTTCCAAAGTCACATATTCTACTTTGGAGTCAATTCCTTCGGAGGTTAATCCAGCATCTTTTTTATAAGGATTAGGCACAACGTATGGTGGAACATGATCAAAATATCCGTCGTTTTCATCATAACATAAAATGAAAATTGTCTTTTTCCAAACTTCCGGATCCTTCGTCAGAATGTCCATTACTTCCGATACATACCAGGCCCCATACCAGGGTGAAGTTGGGTGATCAGAAAAGTTTTCAGGTGCTACCAACCAGGAAACAGTCGGTAATTTACCTGTTTTCACATCATCCCGGAACTGATGCAAAACGTCACCTTTTGGAAGTTTTGCTTCCCGTTCTGTATCTCCGTCAGTATATTTAAATGTTGTTACTTCGTGGTAATCTGCATCATTGATATTAGTCGTGAATGCTTTCTGGTGGAGATTTTTCTCACGCTGCGATAATTTTGCATAGTTCTCAGGATTCCATTCTGCCTGCTCTTTTTTTACAATTTCAAATAAAGCAATTTTCTCTTTTAAAGATTTTTGAGCAGTCTCACTTTCCTTGCCTGTTGCTGGTAAATTCTTGATTTTAGCTTCCAGGTCAGCAATTTCTTTCGGCAATTTCTCCGATTGAACTTTGAGATGTTTCTGAAAGCCGGTCGAATATCTGACGTGATATTGTGAAAACCATTCAATAGGATTATCCGTGAAATTTGCCAGCCAGGATTCTTCCTCTCCTTCAAATCCCATGGGAAGACTTATCTCATTTTGATATATTCTCCATGAAACGCCATGATCTTCCAGCCGTTCAGGGAAAGTCGTCCAATTTGCTTGTTTATCATAATCCACGTTCTCATTCCGCACATTAGCGTATGATTCCGGGTCAGCTTTTTCGCGGACAGTACCAGTCCATAAGTAAAGACGATTCGGCGTTGTTCCTGTTAAAGAGGAGCAAAAATTTTGATCACAAACGGTAAAGGCATCGGCAAGAGCATAATAAAATGGGATATCTTCACGGTTGTAAAAACCTTGTGTCAACGGCATTTTTCTGTAATCTTTATGTCCTGCCTGTTTAGCGATCAGCCATTTGTCATATTTTCCATCATTGCGCGCGTCCACCTGATTTGTCCAGGAATGTGGGAGAGAACCCATCCAGGTGGCATTAGAATCTTTCATATTCAACCGGAAAGGCGTGTAAGTTTCTCCTTCTGAATTTGTTTGCAGCCAAACGAGATTTTTATTTGGTAACGTTATCGCTCGTGGGTCGTTAAACCCTCTTACGCCACGAAGTGATCCATAACAATGATCGAAAGAACGGTTTTCCTGCATCAGGATCACTACGTGCTCTGCATCCAGATACGTACTTCCTGCTTGCGGATCAATGGCTAATGCTCGTTGAATAGAAGGGGGGAGCACACTGAAAAGGCCAGCGCCGCCGGAAAGCATAGCAGCCTTTTTTAAAAATTCTCTTCTTGAATCCATGGTAAAATTTATGGGTTTGGGAGTCCTTTCAGTATTACCTGAAATTTTTGCAAAAGTACCATCGTTTCCGAATACTGCGCTGTTAAATAATGGTTATCTTTCTGATAACGAATTGCTGAACAGTTCAGTCAAAAAAAAAGCAGCAAACCGGAAGCTTCTTCCAATTTGCTGCTCTAAAAATATATATTTTTTTAACTATTTGCCAAAAAGGCATCCAAGCAGTCCTCCAAGATCAAGCCCTTCCTTTTTCTGTTCCGCCTGAGGAGCGGCATTGTTATTTCCACCACCGAAAAAGCTTCCTCCGATGTTCATAATGTCACTCATATCAAGTTTTCCGTCTGCCATGGCATAACCGATTTGGTTGAAGTCAAAACCAGAACTCGCAGCCGCTGTACCAGAAGTATTATCAGCACTGCCTCCCCCAAGTAAACCGCCCAGCACACTGTTGAAATCAAGGCTGTTGTCCCCTGGATTGCTGACTTTGCTGATAAGGCCGCCAATGACACCAGGAAGCACAGAGGCGACAAGTCCACCAGCTGCGCCGTTACTTAAACCAAATTTTTGAGTGATAGCAGAGATAGCATTTCCTGCGATGGAAGCGACAATAGGATTGTTCATTAAACCGCCGCCGGTTTCTTTACCCGAAAGCAAACCCATAACGCCCTGCACGTTTCCTGCTTGTGCTTGTTGCTGCAACCCGCCGGTGATTGATCCAAGCAAAGTCTGCATTACTTCTGTATTCTGACTATTAGGAATTTCGGGGTTTTGTACGATGGCCTGTTGAGAGTTATCCTGAATTAGGCCCATAAGTTGGTCAAGCATGATCGGTATATTTAGTTGTATATATCTTTGACTAAAATTCAGCTAAAAGTAACGATACCCCTAAACATAAAAAAACCCGCCGAAGCGGGTTGCTGTTTTATTTAACCTGATCAACGATTGCTTTAAATGCATCCGGGTGATTCATTGCCAAATCGGCAAGTACCTTACGATTTAATTCAATGCCTTGCGCATTGATCTTGCCCATAAGAGCAGAATATGATAATTCGTGTAAACGTGCTCCAGCGTTGATACGTTGGATCCACAATGCGCGGAAGTTACGTTTCTTTTGTTTACGGCCTTTGTACGCGTATTGCAATCCACGCTCAACGGCGTTTTTTGCTACGGTCCAAACATTTTTACGACGGCCGAAATAGCCTTTCGCTAATTTTAACACTTTTTTACGTCTTGCGCGTGACGCAACATGATTTACCGAACGTGGCATAATATAAACTGTTTTTGATTGACGGCGCCCGTCGTGGGACTTTAAGGCCGGCTATCGGGTTGAACAAAAAACCGAAATGGTATTTGGTAATTTTATTGACTTTCGGAATTACTTCCCAAGCAAGGCCAATACTTGTTTGTGGTTAGACACATCGATAAGACCTGTTTTAACCAATCCACGCTTACGCTTGTTTGATTTTTTGGTCAGGATGTGACTGTGAAACGCGTGTTTACGTTTGATTTTACCAGTACCAGTAAGCGCAAAACGCTTTTTAGCACCAGAATTTGTTTTCATTTTACCCATGGTACAAAAAAATAATAGTTGAAAAAATATAAAACAGCGCGCAAAATTAGTGATTTTCCTCGTAAAACAAAAATCGTGTCAAAGACAAATGTCAGTGACACGATTTTTATTTTGATAAAGAAAATATATCTATAAAATTAAGCCAAGCTTTTTGTTGCGCTCTACTAGCTAACCGCCAATCGCTAAAAGCCAAAACCTAAGTAAAATTTATTTTTTCGGAGGCAATGGAGCCAGAATGATCGTCATTCTTTTTCCTTCCAGTTTCGGTTCCATTTCAACCTTACCATATTCTGTAAGGGCTTCGGAGAATTTATTTAATAAATTAACTCCTCTTTCTTTGAAAACGATCGTACGACCAACAAAGTGAACGTATGCTTTTACTTTCGAACCTTCTTTTAGGAAATTGATAGCATGTTTAAGCTTAAAGTCAAAGTCGTGATCGTCAGTATTAGGGCCGAAACGGATCTCCTTAATAACAACTTTCATTGCTTTTGCCTTGATCTCTTTCTGTTTCTTTTTCTGCTCGTATTTGAATTTTGAGTAATCAACTACTTTACACACAGGCGGAACAGCCGTCGGTGCGATTTCAACCAGGTCAAGATTCTGTGTTTTTGCGATTGCTCTCGCGGTATTTATATCTACAACGCCAGCTTCGATGTTCTCGCCAACAAGGCGAACTTCCTTAGCTGTGATACGTTCATTGATTTTATAAGGTTCTTCGACAACTCTGAAACGTCCACTTGGGGGTCTTAATGCCATATTACTTGGTTTGGTGATTTTTATTTTTTAGTTGGAAATCAGAAATTTAACAATGCTGACACAAAAATAGTGCGTTATTGTGGGAATAATAACAAAAATTGCAAAATCATCCAATTATTTTTGCTTCTTTTTGAAAATAGCTGGCAAATTCTTCAATCGCCATACTTCCCAAATCGCCTTCTCCTTTTCTGCGGACAGATAACGTGCCTTCTGCGGCTTCTTTTTCTCCAACAATCAGCATGAAAGGAACCTTGGTTACCTCTGCATCACGGATCTTGCGACCAATTTTTTCATCACGGTGATCGATGAAACCACGGATATCATGTTCCTGCAATTGCAAAAATACCTGTTCGGCATATTCCGCATACTTTTCTGAAATTGGTAAAATCGCAATCTGATCAGGCGACAACCATAACGGAAATTGTCCTGCTGAGTTTTCGATCAAAATGGCAATGAAACGTTCCATAGAGCCAAAAGGCGCGCGGTGGATCATCACTGGTCTGTGCTTCTGATTATCAGAACCGGTATATTCAAGTTCAAAACGCTGCGGAAGCTGATAGTCAACCTGGATTGTTCCCAGCTGCCATTTTCTTCCCAAAGCGTCGCGCACCATAAAGTCCAGTTTCGGACCGTAAAATGCTGCCTCGCCAAGTTCTGTAACCGTGCTCAATCCACGTTCAGCCGAAGCTTCGATGATCGCACTTTCTGCACGTTCCCAGTCTTCGTCTCTTCCGATATATTTTTGCTTGTCATTTGGATCACGTAAAGAAATCTGAGCGCTATAATCTTCAAAACCTAATGATTTGAAAACATACAGTACCAGGTCGATCACGCGAATAAATTCCTCTTTTACCTGATCAGGACGACAGAAAATATGGGCATCATCCTGCGTAAATCCTCGAACACGGGTCAAACCATGCAATTCCCCGCTTTGTTCATAACGATAAACCGTTCCGAATTCCGAGAAACGTAAGGGAAGGTCTTTGTAAGAACGAGGGGACGTTTTGTATATCTCGCAGTGATGCGGACAGTTCATCGGCTTCAACAAATATTCTTCTCCCGGATTTGGTGTTTTAATTGGCTGGAAGGAATCTTTGCCATATTTATCCCAGTGACCGGAAGTAACATATAAATCTTTGCTACCGATATGCGGTGTGACGACCGGCAAATAACCTGCTCTTGATTGCGCTTTGCTCAAAAATGCCTGCAAACGTTCACGTAGCATAGCACCTTTTGGAAGCCACAACGGTAAACCCTGACCCACTTTTTCTGAGAAAGCGAACAATTCAAGTTCTTTTCCCAATTTACGGTGATCGCGTTTTTTTGCTTCTTCCATTAATGTTACATACTCCTCCAATTCTTTTTGTTTCGGAAAAGTAATCCCGTAAATACGGGTCAACATTTTATTTTCCTGCTTGTTACGCCAGTATGCACCAGCAATATTTGTCAGCTTAATAGCCTTGATAATACCAGTATTAGGAATATGCGGTCCACGACAAAGATCTGTAAATGCGCCTTGCTCATAAAGCGTAATCGATCCATCTTCCAAACCGTCAATCAGTTCGAGTTTATACTCATCACCTTTTTTTGTAAAGAAATCGATCGCGTCCTGCTTGCTGATCGGGATACGCTTGAATTCACTTTTCTGACGTGCCAGTTCAAGCATCTTTGCTTCAATTTTTGGAAAGTCATCGGACGAAATCGTATTTTCTCCCAAATCAACATCATAATAAAATCCCCTTTCGATCGAAGGACCCGTACCTAATTTAACCCCAGGATATAATGCTTCCAACGCTTCCGCCAGTAAGTGGGCAGAAGAATGCCAGAATGTCGATTTTCCATCTTCATCATTCCACGTGAGCAACACGACAAGTGAATCATTTTCAATCGCGCGCGTAGGATCCCACACTTCGCCATTTACTTTGGCCGCAATTACATTACGCGCCAGACCTTCACTGATAATCAACGCGATACCTTGGGCAGTGATGCCTTTTTCGTATTCGCGCACGCTACCATCGGGCAGGGTTATTTTAATTAGAGACTCGTCTTTCATTCAAAAAAATAATTCTATTACTCTTAATTCTTACAAATCTATTGAATTTTAGCATTGCGAGAGGAATCAATTCTCATATTTATGGTTCCCCGAGGTTTAATCATATCAATTTTAACGCGCGTCGTATCGAGCGTTTTAAAATCTGGCTCACTATTTTCATCCGCATAAAACGATGGATACATCCGCCCGTTTTCTCTTTGTCTTATACGCCACAAACCGTAGACCGACATTTGATCAGCCGGGTTTATCTCGGTCTCGTAGGTGAAATATTCCTTCGCTTTGATATCATTCCCCAGTTTTTCATAACAAAAAGCGATCAGATAATTAATTTGGGGATGTTTAGTGTTAACTTTCTGCAATTGCTGAAAGGCTAGTAAAGCACTGTAATATCCCCTCAGTTTTATCTCCAAAGCCCCGATCTGAAAAAAAGCGTCACCAAATTTAGGGTTCAGTGTTGTCGCTTTTCGGTAATTAACAATGGCAGTATCAAGTACGGACAGGTTTTTATAAATTTCTCCCCGTTGAAAATAAAGCTCCGCATTGTTTGGGAAACGTTTTAATCCGCGGTTGTTAAATGCAAGCGCATTGCCATAATCTTTTAGCTTCAAATGAATCATCGTACTTTGCTGATAAGCCCTGACAAGCCTTGGGTTCATCGCAATTGCATTGTTAAGATTTGCTAAACTAGCCAGAGAATCACCTTGTCTGGCTAGCAACATTCCTTTCACATAATATGCAGAGCCATCATAAGGAGCCATTTTCATCGCCTGGTTTAAATAGGCGCCGGCTTCACGAAAGCGGTTTTTTACCTGAAAGATATCGGCCATCAATACATATAAATCCGGCGTGTTCTGCTGTAATGCTTCTGCGCGTTCAGCATCTTCCAAAGCGTTGTCTATCGCTCCCAATTCACGATTGATCTTTCCGCGTAAAAGAAAATATTCCGCAACATTATCCTTCTCATTAATTGCCTCGTTGATGTCGGCCATCGCCTCGGTGTATTGCTCGCGGTCAAAATAGATCTTGGATCTTTTGAAATAATTTAAATCGACGTCGATATTTCGGTAGATCAGGTCTGAAAGCGAATTCACTGCATCAATTTGCCATTGCGCTTTCGATTTTTTGGTAGTAGGAGGTATGCGGGTCGCGTTCCTGGCATCACTTTGACATGATTGTAACATGCCGCTAAATATGAATAAAGCGAAAATTAACAACAAGTTTAATGAAAAGTGACTTTTTCTCATGCAAAAATATTCTCCTTCAACAGAAGAACGCGAACCGTCAAAAAATAATTTATCTGCAAAACCGGAAACAGTATGTTAATTTTTTTGATCTGAAAAACGGGAGAAAACGCCAAGTGGTAACTTTTTACCAAATGAATCAGGGATAAACAACTCCCCGAACTCATGATTTGTTTGATCTCCAAAATGTGCTTTGATAAGGTTTTCAAGAATAAGTGCTGAAAAACCCAGTGAATATAAATTGATAATAAAAAAGAAATTTTCTTTCTTCAACAATAAAGCACAAAGTCTTAAAATTTCATTCAGATTCTCCTCTAAAAGCCATTTTTCGCCATCGGGTCCGCGGCCATACGCGGGCGGATCCAGAATAATTCCATTATACTGATTCCCACGACGAACTTCGCGGTTTACAAATTTCAGAGCATCTTCTACAACCCAGCGAATATTATCCAATCCGCTTAATTCCATATTTTCCCTCGACCAGTTAATGACCTGTTTCACTGAATCGACATGCGTAACATCCGCGCCGGAGGCCTTGGCAGCCAGGGAAGCAAGGCCAGTATAGGCGAACAAGTTTAAAACATTAGGTTTGTCCTCAGGAATTTGTTTTACCTTTTTGGCAATATAATCCCAGTTTGTGGCCTGCTCAGGAAAAACACCAACGTGCTTGAAAGAGGATAATGCCAGCTTTGCACGAAGATGAAGGGAGCCGGACCTATATTGCATTACCCAACGCTCAGGCATATCGTCTTTTACGATCCACTGTCCTTTTTCCTGAGAGTTTTTATCACGCTTGAATACAGAATTTGATTTGTCCGCCCACTCTTTTTCTGTCATGGATTTGTCCCAGATTGCCTGAGGTTCAGGACGGGAAAGAATATATGGTCCAAAACGTTCCAGTTTTTCAAATCCGCCGCTATCAATTAATTGATATTCTGTATGTTGTTCTGGTGAAAGAAGTATCACTTTTTAATGGTTAAATATTAATGGTTAATTGTTAATGGCTTTGATTTCGACTATTCTAATGTTAAGAAAAGCTAATCGCCAATAATTAAAATGATATTTTGTTTAAATAATAAACATTGCGTCTGCCCCGGGTTTGAACATCTCCCTGCGCATTGACAATCCGCTGCTCGCCCCAGGAGAGATAAAAATTATCAAACCAGTAATCGATATCATCAGTACTGGTTTTTCTTACTTTATCACCTTCAACCGTCGTACCATTTTCGATCACGCGATTGTCGTCGACAACTTTGCCTCCTTTAATTATTTTGCTGCGAATACCACCGTTGTGGCTGTAAACGAGTTGCGTAGTGCCATTTGGCTCGGTTTGCACTTTAATTTTCTCACGTAGTTCCATGCTTTTAACATTATCAAAACTGATACTGTTATCCCAAAGCAGTTTCCCTGTTTGGTCGACATTGGCGATGATTGCGTGCGTGTAAGTGAAACCATCAAAAACCTGCTGATTAAAACCACGACCGCCATACATCGGATTCCATAAGTAGGGATTGTAAAGACCCATGCCGAAAGGATAACCGCCGCCCATCATCATTGAACTATAACCATAACCGCCCATCATGTTAGGATTCTGGTATCTATACTCCGGGTAAAAGACTTCTGCGATCAATAAAAACTGGTTATTTTTTGGCACGATGTCGTGTACAAGAAGTCGATAGTTTAATTTCAGATCATCGCCGCTATCTTTCTTTTTACGAATCTTTTTCTCAATCTTTTCCTGCTGCCGCTCGCTCATGTAATTAAAAAAATTGCTGAAATCGGTGAAGCTGTGATATTGAGTAAAAACAACTTCTTCGTTAACGATTTTACTGATGTAAAGTCCCTGGGAAGCGGCGTTGCTGGTACTTTGCATATTTCTGTATCCATAAGTACCAATAACCATGCGAACGGAGTCATTTAATATCTGCAAACGGCCGCTCAAAAGAGAGTAATCATCTTCCGGATCAATTGAGGCCTGCACATAGAGCTCGCCACTTTCTTCATAAGATCGGGCAACAATTTTTGTCTGACGTCCTTTTTTTACTGCGAAACAGACGTTGACAAGGTGATGCGTTGTATCCACCTCAACAGTTTGAATTGCATTTGAACCCTTGATGGCCGAAGGCAAAACCCGCGTTTGAGAAGTTGTGAGATTTGTGTGCATCAAAACGGGCTCATTTCTCACCATTCCTGCCATAAAAACGGAATAACCAAGGGTTTTGAAATCGGTTATTTCAAAACGGTCGACAGTATTAATGGTAAAAGTTTCAACAAAACCAGGCCCAACGTTTACCTTGACAATCTGGTAAACTGAGCTTCTGTATTTACTGAATAGAAGAAAAACAGCCTGCCCGTCGTAACAGGAAGCCACGTAGTCAAGATTTCCTTCAACTGGCCCATCGATAGACCAGATACGTTCCAAATTGGTATCGAATTTCTGCACATTGTAATTTCCTTTATCCGGCTTTGATATAAGCAAAACGCCTTTCGGGCCAAGAGGCATGGTCTGAAAAGCAGCATTTGCATTTTGCAAAGGTAATTCGATTCTTTTTACAACCTGTCCCGAAGCATTAAGATAAACTAATAATAAGCAAAGCGCTAGCAATGCCTGATAAAGGAAACAATGTTTTTTATGCATGTGCCAATCCTACAATATGGTCAAATTCTTCTGGTTTTACAGGAATTACAGACAAACGGGACTGACGTACGAGTGCCATATCCTTCAAGTTTTCGTCTGCTTTTATTTGTGCTAATGTAACAGTTTTAGGGAAATGTTCAACCGGAACAAACTCAACCACCACCCAGCGATCATCTTCTGTGGTCGGATCCGGATAATGTTCTTTTGAAACTTTTGCCAAACCAACAACTTCTTTTCCCTCATTACTGTGATAAAAAAGAGCCAGATCGCCTTTTTTCATCGCCATCATATTGTTTCGGGCTTCGTAGCTGCGGACGCCGTCCCACATCGATTTTCCCTCCTCAACGAATTGATCCCATGAATATTTGAAAGGTTCGGATTTTATAAGCCAGTAGTTCATTTTTGTAGTTGAAAGTAAAAAGTTAAGAGCGCCCGGCGCCCGGTTGAAGGTGCTTGGGCAAAATTATGGAAAGTTGAGAGTTCTTTAATTTGGACAAGTTTTACGAATTTAATACATCAGCTCGCCAGACTCTCAACTCCCAACCGGGCTTTTGACTTAAAAATCAAGGGAATTTTGGAAATTTACTAAAATCAGGATCCCGTTTTTCCAGGAATGACCTTTGTCCTTCTTTTGCTTCTTCGCTCAGATAGTATAAAAGTGTTGCATTTCCTGCCAGTTCCTGAATTCCGGCTTGTCCGTCAAGTTCAGCATTGAATGAACTTTTCAGCATACGGATGGACAAAGGACTTTTTTGCTGGATTTTTTTACACCATTCAACTGTGGTCGTTTCCAGTTCTTCCAAAGGCACTACCTTGTTTACCAATCCCATTTGTAAGGCCTCCTGCGCGTCATACTGATCGCAAAGAAACCAGATTTCACGTGCTTTTTTCTGGCCGACAACGCGTGCCAGATAGGAAGCACCAAAACCACCGTCGAAACTACCAACTTTTGGTCCTGTTTGTCCGAAACGTGCATTGTCTGCTGCAATCGATAAGTCGCAAATAACGTGCAAAACGTGGCCGCCGCCAATTGCCCAACCTGCAACCATGGCAATAACTGCCTTAGGGATAGAGCGAATCATTCTTTGCAAATCCAGAACATTCAGACGCGGAACATGATCTTCACCAATATAGCCACCATGGCCGCGAACAGACTGGTCGCCGCCGGAGCAAAACGCTTTTCCGCCTTCTCCGGTTAAGATGATCACATCAATACGCGTGTCCTCGCGGCAGATGTGCATTGCGTCGATCATTTCTGTGACAGTCTGCGGCGTGAAAGCGTTATGTTTATGCGGGCGATTGATACTGATTTTGGCAATTCCTTCATGCAGGGTGAAAAGGATTTCTTCGTATTCCTTAATGGTTTCCCATTTTATTGAACTAGACATATGAGCAATCTGTGAATGAGTGAATATCAATGAACGGTTCAAAGGACCGTAACATTCCAATTAATTGGCGAAATTACGGATTGTTTAGCTTTCCGTCAAAAACAAAATCATAACTTTCGATACTGAAAAAGGGCTATGAGGTTGCGATCTGCTTTTATTCATAGTAGAAAATTACTGATGCATCGGACTGGCAGCCGTTTGCTGCCGAATCTATAATCAATTTGACAAATAATGATTTGGAATACCAACTCCATTTTAATAAAAACGCAAGAGGTTCCTGACTATCCATATTTCCGCCAGGCGTATGAGTTCATGATGAACTGGCTGACGGGGAAAGAGCATTTTATCCTCCATACCTCCGGCTCAACCGGAACTCCTAAGGATGTTTTAATTAAGAGAGAACAACTACGTAGCAGTGCGCTAATGACTGGTGCTGCTCTTGATTTACAAGAAGGAACTCGCGCACTGGTTTGTTTGAACGTAAATTATATTGCTGGAACCATGATGCTGGTACGCGGCATGGAGCTTGGCTGGGATTTGAGTATTGTGGAACCTTCCTCTAATCCCTTGCTGGAACTGGATAACATTGATTTTGATTTCGTGGCCATTGTTCCTTTGCAGCTTTCGACCTGTCTGGCGAACGAAAAGACTAAAACCAAGGTTAATCGTCTCGGCAAAATTTTGCTGGGCGGAGCTCCGGTCGATCTGAGTCTTCAAAAAGAAATTGACCTTTTAAATATTCCTGTTTACCACAGTTATGGAATGACGGAAACAGTTTCGCATATCGCTTTAAAAAAACTTAATCAGCCAAAATCCGAAAGTCACTACACCGTTTTGCCCGGAGTAAATTTTGGTGTAGATGATCGGGGTTGTATTTTTTTACAAGGAGCTGTCACCAATAATGAAAGAATCCAAACGAATGATCTGGTTGAAATCACTTCGGAAAATACATTTAACTGGATAGGCAGGGCTGACAATGTGATCAATTCGGGTGGTGTAAAAATTGTCTTAGATAAAGTGGATCAGGTTATTGCAGCGGTTTTTTATGACTCAGGTTATGAAAATAAATTTTTCTCCTGGTATGAAAACGATGAGAAATTGGGGCAAAAATTGATTTTAATTATTCAAAAAACAGGAGAGGAATTGTCTGCTCAACATATTCTGGAAGAAATAAGAAAACGGATTTCGACGTACGAAACACCAAAACATGTTTACTTTGTGAAAGAATTTATAAAAACACCAACTGAAAAGATTGACAAGCGAAAGACGGCTCAGCTGCTTTTTGATCATCTATCTGACTAGTTTTTCAAATATTACGCTTTTTTTACATGGATAAAAATCTTCAAATACCCGGGTTGTACATCATCCGTTTTCAAACGGCGGGCGTTGTTCCTGCACCTTATGCAAATTTTCAAACGATCAAACTGAATCTGATTTCTGAGGACGATTTGAGTTTGGACTTTTCGATCAAATATACGGATCGCGAAGATCTGGATGAGGACGAAATTATTGATGAAGGATTTACTTTAGACGATGATTTTTCCTGGAAAGGAGCGGTTCCTGCCAACTGGATCAAGGAATTCAATGCGATTTACAGCTCTTCAAAAATTATCCGTCAGCGGGAAGAAAAAGAATTTGAAGATTTTGTCGAGATAGAAATCGAAGAAGACGATAAACGCGTAACGGTTTATCCGGTAGACAAAGAACGCTGGGTCTATTTCCTTCAGGAATTTATGCAGGCGATTTTGGAAACTTCGGGTCGTGAACTTCCTTTCGAGCTGACCTATCTGGATTTCGATGCTGAGCCTAAAAGCGAGGTGGCGTTAAAAGCGTCTTTTGCAGACAAAACTTTTACGATGAGCCAAAATGGTGGTCCACTGAAACAACTGGACTGGGGATTTTTGCAGAAAGTGATGGATACAGTGTACCGCGCTGAATTTATCTATGATAATGCAAGTGAAAAGAAACCTACCAAGAATGGGAAATATCTTTATATAGGGGATCAGCTTTGGTATGAACTTGGCATAGCTGTTGTTGAAACAACGGCCAAAAGTAAAGATTTACAAATGATAGAATCGCTTTTTTCGAAACTAGTACGGTAACCCGCCGAACGATTTATTTCGATTAATTTCATTCTGCAACTCGTCAACCAATTGCCCGATTCGATCCATAGACGGTGAAGGATTGGGCAATTGCAGGCTGATAAAAGCCTTCACTTCCCACACTTCCAGCACATCGTGCAGCGAAGCTTCGATATTTGGAATTTCAGCGATATCAGAGCTCAAAAGCAAAATACCCTTCGTTTTGACCTGATTATATGCTTTTCTATAAAGGAAACCCTGGTTTTTCAGAACAAACAAATAGTGCGACCCATCTTTAATTTCGTACCAGTTCCGAATAAATGATCCTACGAGAAGTGCGCCTGAATATTCAAAGTCAGACCCGCTTTCAAAAGCTCTGTAATAACCAGAAGGCAAATTCGGTAGCTGAAACGAGGGCAGGTGTGTTAGAAAAGCAGGATTCTGATAATTTGCAATATATTCCAACCACTGGCTTTTCCCTACCCACTGAATCGTTGGGTAATTGGCAGCTCTTTCCTCCCGGTAAACAGGTGCTGGTTCAGGGTTTATCGCATACTGATTATTGAAAACAGGCATACGATGATCAACCAGGTTTGGCTGAGGAATTGGCGCATGAGATTGCGCCGGCCGTGGATGCTGCACTGGCTGGTATGCATCTCCATTTACAGGTTTTAAAGTAACCTGACGGGAAACTGTGCGAATCGGTGGCTCCGGCTGCTGATAATGATCCATCACTTTCGAGAGTGGCTGAGGCTCCGAGTAAGTTGGCATTCTTGGCGGAGTTGTTGTTGAGCCGGAATGTGAAACCGTCATCGGTCTTGATCCGTTTAGCGGCAAAGACATTTCCGGCGTTTCCCTGATTTTCCTTAGGTCATTTTTTAGCAAATTATCCACAGAAATACCAAAAGCCGCTGCCATGTTCTTAAGATTAGTAAGATTGGGATTGGCGCGTGCTTCTTCGTAGGCACCCAAAAGAGACCTCTTGATAGCAATTTTACGTGCAAATTGCTCTTGTGTAAGGCCATTAAGCCTGCGGAGATACTTTATATTATTGCTGACGATGCTCATGAAATATCCTTTGCGAGAAAGTTACAAAGAAATGACAAAATTTTTAGCAAAATTATATTTGAGCGGGTTGAAATGGATTGTTTTTTGTAGAAAGTTGGTAGGTATTGGCATTTTTATGCCACCCTTTCAGGGTTATTTCTGAATAGGATTGATACCTTTCTATAATAATTTCATCCCTTCGGGATTGCGCTATTTGAAAATTTAAGTCGTAATTAAATTGTTAAAGAAATAGATATTTGCTGAGTAGACTAAGACAGGACAGGATTTTCTCTCTTACTAAAAATGAAAAATAACATTTAAAATACATCCAATATTTTCTGGCAGATTATTCAAATCCCGACGGGATGAGATTATTATAGAAATGATGTTATGTGCCGGGCGCCAAACCCTGGAAGGGTGACATTATTCAGCAAACCAATTTAGTGTTAAAATTTAAGGGCCGGGATTGAATATAGAACTCAATTTCCAGCCCTTAAAAAACGGTAAGCTAATCAACAATTTACTTATAAATCTCCTTCCTCGCCGCTTTTAAAGTATTAGTCAACAATCCACAAATAGTCATCAAACCAACGCCACCTGGAACCGGTGTAATGAAGCTGCTTTTTGGCGCCACATCCGCAAAATTGACGTCGCCTTTAATGGCAAAGCCACTTTTTTTGGAAGCATCTTTAACTCTTGTAATACCCACGTCGATAACGACAGCACCGTCTTTGATATAATCCGCGGTAACGAATTCCGGACGCCCTAAAGCTACGATTAGTATATCAGCCGTCTGGCAAATTTCTTTCAGATTTTTCGTTTTGCTATGTGTAATTGTCACGGTACAGTTTCCCGGATATTCGTTACGTTGCATCAAAATACTCATCGGTAAACCAACAATCTGGCTGCGGCCGATTACAACGCAGTGTTTTCCGCTGGTTTCAATTCCGGCGCGAATCAACATTTCAAGGATTCCAAAAGGTGTTGCGGAAATGTAGGCAGGAAGCCCTTTACACATTCTGCCAACGTTAATCGGGTGAAAACCATCGACGTCTTTCGACGAATCCACAGCTTCCATAATCGTGTTTTCTGAGATATGTTTTGGCAAAGGTAACTGAACAATAAATCCATCCACGTCAGAATTTTTATTCAGGGACTCAACTGCCTCCAAAAGTTCAGCTTCGGTCGTTTCAGGTCCAAAACGCAATAGGGTAGAAGTGAATCCAATCTCTTCACAGCTGCGAATTTTTGAAGCTACGTAAGTCTCGCTGGCACCATCTTCTCCCACTAAAATTGCGGCCAAGTGTGGTTTTTTCCCACCAGCTGAAATCCAGTTTTCAACTTCAATTTTTATTTCTGACTTAATCTGGGCTGAAATAGCCTTGCCGTCAAGTAGTTGCATTTTTAATAAGGTCTAATAATCAATATTTAAATGAAAGCAGGAATCATTCAAGACTCAGGCGTCACTTGCAATTCTCAGTTCATTTTTGAGTTTTTCAAGCCCGGTCGACGCTTTCTCCTGAATAAAGGTCATATTTTTTCGAAAAGTGATGTCAGGTCTGACAGGATCGATGATGTAAATCGGCTTATGGGCGTGTACATAATGAACAAGTCCAGCCGCTGGATAAACGGCCAGGGAAGTACCCACAACGACGAATATGTCAGCCTGCTCAGTAATTTCAACAGCGATATCCATCATAGGAACTGCTTCTCCAAACCATACGATATGCGGACGAAGCTGGCTCCCAAGCTCACACAAATCTCCTTTTTTCAGTTCCCAAGATGTTATATCATAGACCAGTTCAGGATTTTTTGTGCTTTCTGATTTGAACAATTCCCCATGTAAATGAACCACATTCGACGACCCGGCAACTTCATGCAGATTGTCGACGTTCTGCGTGATTATTTGTACATCAAAATATTTTGCAAGCTCAACCAGCGAGTAATGAGCCGGATTCGGTTTCACAGAAAGTGCTTGTTTTCTTCTTTCATTATAAAAATCCAACACAAGGTCAGGATTTTTCTGCCAGGCTTCGGGAGTCGCTACATCTTCGATCCGATGATTTTCCCATAATCCGCCACTATCGCGAAATGTATTTATTCCGCTTTCAGCACTAATTCCGGCACCAGAGAGAACAACGAGCTTTTTCATGTTTTGGTATTCGGCCGTCGGCGGTCAGCTTTTGGCAGGTTAATAGTACAAAATCCTAGTAAAATCAGCTCTTGGTCGTTTTTTTTGCAGCGGTTTTTTTAGCGGCAGGTTTTTTTGCGGCGGGTTTCTTAGCTGCTGGCTTTTTCACTGCCGGAGCTTTTTCAGCTGCTGGCGCTTTGGGTGCTGCTTTTTTGAAACCACCTCTTCCCGTCGGTTTGTCAGGCGTATCGGCTGCTATCTGCAAAATCGCTTCGTAAGTCAAATCCGCCGGTTCTGTTCCTTTTGGGATTTTAAGATTACGTTTTTCAAAAGCAACATAAGGCCCGTAACGTCCGTTCAGAACTTTCACGTCAGGATTTTCTGTAAATTCCTTGATCGTTTTGTTGCTGTCTGAGATACGTTTTGTTTCAATAATTTCAACCAGACGATCTTCGGTAACTGCCATTGGATCATCCGTTTTTGCAAGCGAGTAATATTTGCCGCCGTGTTTTACATAAGGGCCAAATTTCCCAACGCTAACAATCATTTCAGAATCTTCAAATAAACCAACCGTACGTGGTAATTTGAAAAGTTCAAAAGCCTCATCCAACGTGATGTTTTCCATCAACTGGCCTTTTTTCAGACTTGCAAACTTTGGTTTTTCTTCATCTTCCGCATCGCCGATCTGAACATAAGGTCCATACTTACCGATACGTACAGTGATTTTCTTACCCGTCGCAGGATCTTCGCCCAGTTCACGGGAAGTCAGGCTGCGGTCGATCGCTTCTTCTTTTGCCTCATCTACTTTTTTGTGGAATGGGGTATAGAAGTCAGTGATCATTTTTTGCCAGGCAAGTTGCCCGTCGGCTATATGGTCAAAGTCTTTTTCGACACTTGCTGTAAAAGAATAGTCAATGATATCCTGAAAGTGATTTACCAAAAAATCATTTACAACCATCCCCGTACTTGTCGGGAAAAGTTTTGACTTTTCAGTACCGTAAACCTCTTTTAGTACCACACTTTTTATTTCATCTTTTGCGAGCGTCATTTCTCTGTAAGCACGCTCCGTCCCATCGCGGTCTTCTTTGATAACATACTCTCTTCTTATAATTGTAGAAATTGTAGGAGCGTAAGTTGACGGTCGGCCAATGCCCATTTCCTCCAATTTTTTCACAAGGCTCGCTTCCGTATAACGTGGTGGGTTACGGGTGAAACGTTCCGTTGCTTTCATATCAGCAAGGTTCAGAATCTGGTTAATATTCAATGGAGGAAGCATGCCTTTTTGCTCTTCATCTTCCTCGTCGCTTGATTCCAGATATACCTTTAAAAATCCCTCAAACTTGATGACCTCACCCTGAGCGACCAATTCTTCGTTTGTGGACGAAATTCCGATCGTTGCAGTTGTTCTTTCAAGCTGTGCGTCAGCCATTTGAGAAGCAATAGCACGTTTCCATATCAGCTCGTAAAGACGTTGCTCGTTTCGGTCGCTGCTTCCTTGCAATACAGAAAATTCAGTTGGACGAATCGCTTCGTGCGCTTCTTGGGCCGACTCGTTTTTGGTTTTAAAAACCCTTTTATTATAGAAATTATCACCGTATTCACTTGTAATCTGAACACGGGCTTTTTCCATCGCCTCTTCCGACAAGTTTGTCGAATCGGTACGCATATATGATATTTTACCTGCTTCATATAACCGCTGTGCAACGGTCATCGTCTGAAGCACGGAGAAGCTCAGTTTACGTGAAGCTTCCTGTTGTAAAGTAGAAGTTGTAAATGGGGGAGCTGGCGTTTTTTTAGCTGGTTTTACTTCAAGATTTTTAATCGAAAAAGTCGCTTTGACACATTTTTCAAGAAATGTCATTGCGTCCGTTTCCTCTGCAAAGTTCTTCGGCAATTCTGCGTTTAAAACCTTACCATTTCCAAGATCAAAGTGAGCCGTTACCTTGAAACTTCCTTTCGCTCTGAACGCGTCAATTTCTCTTTCACGCTCCACAATAATGCGTACAGCCACAGATTGAACCCTTCCTGCTGAAAGATTGGTTTTCCCGATCCGTATCTTTTTCCATAAAATCGGAGAAAGTTCATAACCTACCAGACGATCCAGAATACGTCGTGCCTGCTGTGCGTTAACAAGATCAACATCAATAACACGCGGCGTGGCAATCGCATTTTGCAAAGCTGTTTTGGTGATTTCACGAAAAACGATCCGCTTCGTATCGTCAGGCAAACCTAAGGCCTCTTTGAGGTGCCACGATATGGCTTCCCCTTCACGGTCGGAGTCAGTCGCGAGCCATACTTCTGCGCCCTTCGCTAATTTCTTTAACTCATTAATGACTTTCACCTTGTCACCTGAGACTTCGTAAGACGGCTGAAAACCATTGTCTACATCGACACCCATATCATGTTCGGGAAGGTCACGTACATGCCCAAAGCTGGATTTAACGATAAAGTCTGTCCCTAAATAATTTTCTATGGTTTTGGCCTTCGCCGGTGACTCTACGATCACCAGATTTTTTGACATAATTTTTGAATTAAGATACTAGGTGGCTCTTTGGAGCTCAAATATAGGGCAGAAAGCAGGAAAAAATCAAAGTACTTGTGAAAAGGTGTCGGAGAAACTTCTTTTTGTCAAAACCAAAAACATGATAATTTCGACATTTGGCACTGAGAATTAGCAGTAGAAAGAACAAAAATTTGCGTTTGCAGGTTGTACTTATAGCGGCTTAGTTCATAATCATTGTAAATAAAAGCAAAAAAATAACGCTGGTCGGCTACGTTATAAGGAATTTTGTACTTTTATGCGTTTTATTGTTAACAAATAATTTGATCGTTGAATCACTATGGCTTTTAATTTAGAACATGATTAAGGGTTAAATTACCCACGTGCAGGAGCGGAGATAAGTTACCCGCAAAGTAGTAGTAGGCAAACCTTTAACATTGACAAGATTTCCATTATTATGAATATTTATAAGGATTACATTAAAGAGATTGAAGAAAGAAAAACCCAGGGGCTTAATCCAAAGCCTATTGACGGTGCTGAATTGCTGAGCGAAATTATTTGGCAGATCAAAGATTCAAATAATGAGCACCGGGCAGACTCTCTAAACTTTTTTATTTACAATACATTACCAGGTACCACAAGTGCTGCGGGTGTTAAAGCCAGATTTTTAAAAGAAATCATTCTTGGTGAATCCGTAGTTGAAGAAATATCGCCGGCTTTCGCTTTCGAGCTTTTATCACACATGAAAGGCGGGCGTTCGATTGAGGTTTTGCTTGATATCGCGCTTGGTGATAATGTCTTCACTGCGAAAGAAGCTGCAAAAGTTCTAAAAACACAGGTTTTCCTTTACGACGCTGATGTTGATCGTCTGAAAGAAGCATATAAAAGCGGAAATGAAATTGCAAAAGAAATTCTTGAAAGTTACGCGCAGGCTGAGTTTTTCACTAAACTACCGGAAGTAGCTGAGGAAATTAAGATCGTTACATTTATTGCCGGTGAAGGTGACATTTCTACGGATTTGCTTTCTCCGGGTAACCAGGCTCACTCACGTTCAGACCGTGAACTTCATGGTTTGTGTATGATTACACCAAAGGCGCAGCAGGAAATCAAAGCATTGCAGGAAGAACATCCTGACAAAAGCGTGATGTTGATTGCTGAGCGCGGAACCATGGGTGTTGGTTCATCAAGGATGTCAGGAGTGAACAATGTTGCACTCTGGACTGGTAAAAAAGCAAGCCCATATATTCCATTTGTTAATATCGCTCCGATTGTTGGAGGTACAAACGGAATTTCCCCGATTTTCCTTACAACGGTTGATGTTACCGGCGGTATAGGAATTGACCTGAAAAACTGGGTGAAAAAAGTGGATGCTAATGGTGAGGTTATCCGCAATGAAAGTGGTGATCCCGTGCTTGAAGAAGTTTACTCTGTGGCGACAGGTACTGTTCTTACAATAAACACAAGAACAAAAAAATTATACAACGGCGATCAGGAACTGATTGACATCTCTAAGGCGCTTACGCCTCAGAAGATGGAATTTATCAAAGCAGGCGGATCATACGCGATTGTTTTTGGTAAAAAAATACAAACCATCGCATGCAGGATTCTGGGTATTGATATTCCTCTTGTATATGCTCCGTCAAAAGAGATTTCTCACGAAGGACAAGGTCTAACCGCAGTTGAAAAAATATTCAACAAAAATGCTGTTGGCACCACGCCGGGCAAAGTTTTACACGCTGGTTCGGATGTTCGCGTTGAGGTAAATATTGTAGGTTCACAGGATACGACTGGTCTGATGACTTCTCAGGAATTGGAGTCTATGGCTGCTACTGTGATTTCACCAATTGTTGATGGTGCTTATCAGTCAGGTTGTCACACGGCTTCGGTTTGGGATAAAAAAGCGCAGGCAAATATTCCAAAACTCATGAAATTCATGAACGATTTTGGTCTTATCACAGCGCGCGACCCGAAAGGCGAATATCACGCCATGACGGATGTGATCCACAAAGTGCTTAACGATATCGTTGTAGACGAGTGGGCGATCATTATCGGAGGTGACTCTCATACCAGGATGTCAAAAGGTGTTGCTTTTGGTGCTGACTCGGGAACTGTTGCGCTTGCACTTGCAACCGGTGAAGCATCAATGCCGATTCCTGAATCTGTGAAAGTAACTTTCAAGGGTGAAATGAAGTCTCACATGGATTTCCGTGATGTGGTTCATGCTACCCAGGCACAGATGCTTCAGAAGTTTGGCGGAGAGAACGTTTTCCAGGGAAGAATTATCGAGGTTCATTTGGGAACACTTCCTGCTGACCAGGCTTTCACGTTCACCGACTGGACAGCTGAGATGAAAGCAAAAGCTTCTATCTGTATTTCTGAGGATGATACCCTGATCGAATCATTGGAAATTGCCAAAGGCAGAATGCAGATTATGATTGACAAGGGAATGGACAATAGCAAACAGGTTCTTCAGGGATTGATCAACAAAGCGGATAAGAGAATCACAGAAATTAAATCGGGCGAAAAGCCAGCTTTAACGCCGGATGCAAATGCAAAATATTACGCCGAAGTTGTTATTGACCTGGATGTGATCGTAGAACCTATGATCGCAGATCCTGATGTTAATAATAAGGATGTATCCAAGCGTTACACGCATGATACCATTCGTACACTTTCTTATTACGGAGAAGATAAAAAAGTTGATCTTGGTTTCGTAGGCTCCTGCATGGTACATAAAGGAGATTTGAAAATTGTCTCCCAGATGCTTAAAAATCTGGAAGAACAACAAGGAAAAGTTGAATTCCATGCACCGCTTGTAGTAGCCGCTCCAACCTATAACATTATAGAAGAGCTGAAAAGTGAAGGTGACTGGGACGTATTGCAGAAATATTCAGGTTTCGAATTTGACGATAATGCGCCAAAAGGCACGGCACGTACTGAATATGAAAATATGATGTATCTGGAACGCCCTGGCTGTAACCTTTGTATGGGTAATCAGGAAAAAGCTGCCAAAGGTGATACTGTTCTGGCAACTTCGACCCGTCTTTTCCAGGGAAGAGTTGTTGAAGATTCGGAACGTAAAAAAGGAGAATCCCTGCTTGCATCCACACCGGTTGTAGTGTTGTCTGCAATTCTTGGACGTATTCCTAACATGGAAGAATATAAAGCTGCGGTGGTCGGCATTGACCTGACCAAGTTCGCACCGCCTGTGAAGCAGTTAGCCAGATAAAAATCTGTTTAAGGAATTGACGGTGGTTCGGTTTTTGATAAGTGTGGATGTTTAGACATTAATTTAATTACTATGGCTTTTGACTTAGATATGATTAAGGGTGTTTACGCCCGTATGCAGGAAAGAGTTGAAGCTGCTCGTCAAATTGAAGGGCGGCCGTTGACTTTGGCAGAAAAAATATTGTATTCCCACTTATGGGAAGGTACGCCCACACAGGTGTATCGAAGAGGTAAATCTTATGTAGACTTTGCTCCTGACCGCGTTGCGATGCAGGATGCTACTGCGCAGATGGCTCTTTTACAATTTATGCAGGCCGGAAGGCCACAAGTTGCCGTGCCGTCTACTGTTCATTGCGATCACCTTATCCAGGCCGAGGTTGGCGCTGTTGCCGATTTGCAGACTGCAAAAGATAAAAATAAAGAGGTTTATGATTTCCTGGCTTCGGTATCCAATAAATATGGTATAGGATTCTGGAAGCCTGGCGCTGGAATTATCCACCAGGTTGTTTTGGAAAACTACGCGTTTCCCGGCGGGATGATGATCGGTACCGACTCCCACACACCAAATGCTGGTGGTTTGGGTATGGTAGCGATCGGAGTTGGTGGCGCGGACGCGAGTGATGTTATGTCAGGATTGGCCTGGGAGCTTAAAATGCCCAAGTTGATTGGTGTAAAACTGACTGGAAAACTGAGTGGCTGGGCTGCTGCAAAAGATGTTATTCTCTGGGTTGCAGGTCAGCTAACTGTAAAAGGTGGTACTGGCTGCATCGTTGAATATTTTGGTGAAGGCGCTGAAAGTTTGTCTTGTACGGGAAAAGGAACCATTTGTAACATGGGTGCTGAAATCGGAGCAACAACTTCTATTTTCGCATACGATGAGAAAATGGCTGCTTATCTTCGTTCAACCGATCGTTCGGATGTAGCAGATGCTGCAAATGCGGTTGCAGGTTATTTGCGATCGGATGATGAAGTATATGCTGATCCTGTGTCATTTTATGATCAATTGATCGAACTTGATCTTTCAACCCTTGAACCACATGTAAACGGTCCGTTTACGCCGGATTTGGCATGGCCACTTTCTAAATTTGCTACGGCGGTTAAAGAAAATGGCTGGCCGGAAGTGCTTTCTGTTGGTTTGATCGGTTCTTGTACTAACTCTTCTTATGAAGATATCAGCCGCGCAGCTTCTGTTGCGCAGCAGGCTGTTGATAAAAGATTAGTTGTTACGTCTGAATATACAATTACACCGGGTTCCGAGCAGGTGCGTTATACAGTGGACCGCGATGGTTTTCTTGATACTTTCGCGCAGATTGGTGGTGTGGTTCTGGCAAATGCTTGCGGACCTTGTATTGGTCAATGGGCGCGTCATGGTGCTGAAAAAGGGGAGAAAAACTCTATCATCACTTCCTTCAACCGTAACTTCTCAAAACGTGCTGATGGTAACCCAAATACGCACTCGTTCGTAGCATCACCTGAAATTGTAACGGCTCTGGCAATCGCTGGTCGTTTGACTTTTAACCCTTTGACAGATACGCTCGTTAATTCGGAAGGTCTTACCGTAATGCTTGACGAACCATCAGGACTTGAACTTCCTGCCAAAGGTTTTGCTGTTGAAGATGCAGGATATCAGGCACCTGCCGAAGACGGAACGACCGTTCAGGTTATTGTGAGCCCAACTTCGGATCGTTTGCAACTGCTTGAACCTTTCAAAGCCTGGGAAGGTACTGATCTTAACGGTTTAAAACTTCTGATCAAGGCAAAAGGAAAATGTACGACTGACCATATTTCTATGGCTGGCCCATGGTTGAAATACCGCGGTCACCTTGACAACATTTCCAATAACATGTTGATCGGTGCAGTTAACTATTATAATGAAAAGACAAACACTGTTAAAAATCAGTTGACTGGTGTTTACGGTGAAGTTCCTGCGGTTCAGCGTGATTATAAAGCGAACGGTATCGGAACAATTGTGGTAGGTGACGAAAACTACGGAGAAGGTTCTTCAAGGGAACACGCCGCTATGGAACCTCGTTTCTTGGGTGCCCGTGCAATTCTTGTAAAATCGTTCGCCCGTATCCACGAAACAAACCTTAAAAAACAAGGTATGTTGGCTTTGACATTCGCTGACACGGCTGACTATGATAAAATTCAGGAAGACGATACTATTGATATCAAAGGATTGCAAACATTTGCACCCGGCGTTCAATTGACCATTGTGCTTCATCATTCAGATGGAACAACTGAGGAATTCCCGGTAAACCATACTTATAACGAACAACAAATCGAATGGTTTAAAGAAGGTTCTGCTTTGAACATTATTCGTAAATCGGTCGCTGCATAAGCCTCTTGATTATTTAAGTTAAAACGAAAAAGACTCCTGCTCGAAACGGGAGTTTTTTCTGTTTTACCATCTTAAGTTAATCTATCTACTCTTCTTATCCGGGAATACTCATTTCTAACCATTCATCAATAATTGCCGGATTTATTTTTCCAAATGAAAGATTATTGACTAGTTTTATAGAGTGATTGGTCAGTCAGGTTTAGATGATTGAGTTTTCCTATTCAAATTTGCTTCAATGAAAAAACGAATTATAAAAATGTTATTCATCATCATTGCGCTGATAGCAGTTGTTGCTGTCTCAATCTATATTTTTATACATCAGCCAAAATTTGGAAAAATGCCGTCGGGCGCCCGTCAGGCAAAAATTGAAAAGTCTTCAAATTTTAAAAATGGGCAATTTCAAAATCTGAGCTTCACACCAGATCTTGCCGAAGGCGTAAGTTATTTCCAGGTTTTGAAAGAATTTATTTTCAACAAGAGTAAAAGGGTAAAACCAGAATCCACGTTACCTTCTGTAAAATCGGATTTGCTTCATTTAAATCCCGAGGAAGACATTCTGGTATGGTTCGGGCATTCTTCTTATTTCATGCAGATCGATGGGAAAACGATGCTGGTCGATCCTGTATTAAGCGGCGCTGCTTCTCCTGTGAGCTTCACAACCAATAGTTTCCCTGGAAGCGATGTCTACGTAGTTGAAGATTTTCCGGAAATTGATTTTCTCTTTATTTCTCACGACCACTGGGACCATCTTGACTTTGAAACCATCATGAAGCTGAAAACGAAAGTCAGGAAGATCATTACCGGGCTGGGTACGGGCGAGCATTTCGAGACCTGGGGTTTTGATATGTCAAAGGTGGAAGAAAGAGATTGGTATGAGGCTGTAAATTTAGGTGATGGTTTTTCGGTTAACCTAACGCCAGGAAGACACTTTTCCGGGCGCGGTTTATCAAGAAACCGGGCGATGTGGGTTTCATTCGTACTGCAAACACCAACAAAGAAATTATTCCTTGGTGGGGATTCCGGTTATGACACGCATTTTAAAACCATAGGTGAAAAATTCGGTCCATTTGATCTGGCGTTATTGGAATGCGGGCAATACAATAAAAACTGGAAATATATTCACATGATGCCTGAGGAAGTTGCACAGGCAGCGGAGGATTTAAAAGCAAGGAAATTAATGCCGGTACACTGGGCGAAATTCCAGCTGGCGCAGCATGATTGGGACGAGCCGATTATCAGGGTTTCGGCAGCCAGCAAATTGAAAAATATTCCGCTGGTCACGCCAATGATCGGGGAGGTAGTTAAGCTGAATGAAGATAGAACATACCCCGCCTGGTGGGAAAAGATAAAATAATTGATCCAACAAAAAAGCTGACGTGTCGACGCCAGCTTTTTTGTTTTCTCGTACGTTTGGTCCTTTGGAGTGTATTCTGTCTTCTTTAAGATTTATCTCACTCCGCTAAAACCAGTAACGTTCACATTTTCTGATCAAAATAATTTGGAACTGCAGACATACGGCCATTAACGATAGTGACTTTTCCGTAAGAGACATAAAACCCGAGCGATTCGTTGGCTGTTAACCAAACAGCTTTATTCTTTTCATCATTAATATAAATCGTCTCATTTTTATCTGTAAGCGTGGTAATGGGGTATCTTTCAGCATAAAAGGTCGTCACGTCTTTCCGGGTTTGTTCGTCATCAACAAAGTCGATAGCCATTGAAAGTATCATATTATTATCGTCAAAAATATACATGATTCGGCTGATCTTGTCGCTGATGCCAGAATAGACATAAATATTGTTTTGGTTGTAGACAAGATTTCCTAGGGCGCTTGACATGATCGTGGCCTTATCGGAAGTAAATTCTAACTGCGGTTCCTGAAAAAACGAAACGTAAGGCGTTACTGTTATTTCAGCGACTAATTCCTGGCCGTCAGCAATTGCGGTGATCGTTGTCTTTCCAACTTTTCTCGCACTAATTTTTCCATTTGCAGATACCGATGCAACATTTGCATCGCTTGACGTCCACTGGTAAGAACTAGCCTGCACCAGATTCTCCCCTTTGCTTATAACCAACTGATAATCATGATCGTATTTAAGCTCAATCCTGTTTTTGTCCAGAACAGGCTGTGGGTCAATTTCTTTCTTGCAAGAATTAAGAAGCAGAAGCCCGAAGATTACGAATAGAAAATGTTTCATATCCAGAAGATTGATAGGTGAGTTATAACATGTAGTTTGCGACTGAAATGTAGTATAAATATTACAGAAAGTCAATTCGAAAACTGAATTTGTAACTTCGTGTGTATAATCTTTCTATTAATTAATTATCTTAAATTATAGTTTTAAATGTTTGTTTAAATTATGTATTTAAATATTTGGAAGTATGAATATTATTAAACACCTTTGAATCGTAATTACAAAGCAGTTAAAAAATATAGTTCAGTGAAGTGTATCAGTAGTAAGCCGAGTGAAGAGCGGATTAAGGAGGCGGCAAGAAAAGTATTCTTGAAAAAGGGTTTCGATGGAACCACTTCAAGGGATATTGCTGAAGAGGCCGATATGAATATAGCGCTTACCAATTACTATTTCAGAAGTAAAGAAAAACTGTTTTTAGAGATTTTTAAAGATCTGTTAAATCTTTATTTTCAAAATACAATCGATATATTAAATAAGGATATTGATTTCAAGTCCAAAATTTTTGAGACAATCGATCATACTTATGAGATGGTCAGCAATGAACCGGATCTTTGTAATTTTATTGTGAATGAGGTTCACAGGGCCCCCGAACGCCTGATCCCGGATTTGAATTTTTTACGTCAGATCAGGCGTACGAAATTCGGTGAGCAACTGAAAGAAGAGATCGAAAAAGGTAATGTTCGACCTATTGGAATTGAGAATATTGTTCCGATGCTTTGTGGATACATCCAGTTTATCTTCCTTGGCAAGAATATGCACATGAAGATTTTTGAAACGAACGAGGAGCAGTTTGATGCTTATGCGAAAGATCATAAAGAGAGAATCAAAGAGATGATTGTTTGCTATTTATACAATCACTAAAATTTTTTACCCCAGTTTTAAACAAACATTTAAAATAAGTATTTATTTAAATCTTCCTTAAATGAAATTTTCATTTCACTATGCACTTCTGTTTGTCGTGCTGATGACAACCCATGTGCAGGCCCAGCAGCATAATCTCGAACAGCTGGTAGAGTTAGCCATGAAAAATAATTATAGTATTCAGGCTTCTGTATTGGATGAAGCGAAAACGAATGCTAAAATTGACGAAGTCAGATCGAATCTCCTGCCTTCTGTTAGCGTGACTGGCGACTACAAACGATATTTCAAAATTCCTGGACAAGTCGTTCCGGCGAGTGCTTTTGGAGGACCGGAAGGAACTTATAGCACATTTGCATTCGGATTGCCTTACAATCTTTCAACTTCCGCGCAAGTAACTCAGGCACTTTACAATCCATCGGTAAAATATGCTTTGAAGGCTGCCGATCTGAACAGAGACCTCACAGCTTTAACCACCGTTAAGACAAAAGAGGACATTGCATACAACGTGACGGATGCATATTATAATCTCGTTACCGTTGTCCAGCAAATGGCTTTTCTGGATAGTAATCTAATTTCAACAGACAGGCTTTATAAGGTTACTGACCTGTTATACCAGAATCAACTGGCCCAGCGCGTTGATAAGGACAGAATCCTTATTAATAAAACAGCGACGGAAACTCAGCTCAAATCATTAAAAAATTCTTACGTGCAACTTGTCAACCTGCTCAAATTTTATACCGGAATTCCACAGTCAGATTCCTTGCGTATAGATATCCAGGTTAAAAATGTCTTGCTTCCTTCACAATCGGAAAAGAGCGGCATGCGAAGAACAGATATCACCCTTTTGGAGCGTCAGAAGGACTTAAATGGTTTGCAGGATAAAAATTTGAAATCCGGTTACTTACCAACCGTGAATGCGTATGGCGTTGCAAACCTTACTTATTTTGGTAAAAGCGGAGAAAACTCGGTTTTCAAACAAGTACCGGGTTATTGGGCAGGCCTGCAATTGAACTGGAATGTCTTTGACGGGATGGCAAGAAAGGCGCAGCGGACACAAAACAGGATTGATAATGATAAGCTTTCGGTTCAGTTAAAACAGCTGGAACAATCCATTGAAATGGAAGAAATAAATGCCCGGAATAAATTTGCCGTTGAACAGCAGAATATTAACTCAAAAAACGAACAGGTTGCTCTGGCAAGCCGTGTCTACAAACAAATTCAACTTCAATTCAAAGAAGGTATCGTTTCGCTTTCTGACGTGATCCAGTCAGAGCAAACCTTGCTTGATTCACAAAGTAATTACCTGACTTCGCTTGTGCAATTACTCCAGGCGGAACTGGAATGGAAAAAAGCAACAGGCTCCTTATTGACCAAATAAATAAAAAAATAAAGCTACTAACCTTCAATATAGAAAATATGAAACGCCTTTTAATAGTTGTCGCAATCATTGCAGTTCTTGGCCTCACGGCGGCAAAGCTTTTAAGCAACAAAGAAGCAACGGAAGCCAAAGTTTATCAGCCTGATCCTAACCTGAAAGTTGGAGTGAGAGCTACGGTTGCTGAAATGAAAAATCTGTCGCAGGACACTAAATTTTTAGGATCGTTTACTCCCAACCGGCAAATCGAAATCCGTCCGCTTGCGGGAGGGGAAATTGTGAAATTGAATATTCAGGAAGGTCAGCATGTAGGTGCCGGCCAGCTTCTCGCCAAGCTGGACGATGATCAGCTTCGCTTTCAGGTGGAAGCTTTGCAGGTTACGCTGGAAGGTTATCAAAATGATTTGAAACGATATGAGGTTTTGGTAAAAGGAGATGCTGTGCCTGCTGTAAATCTTGAAAGAACACAGCTTAGTATCCGTGGCACGCAGGCGCAGATAAAGCAATTGAACAAGCAAATTGCCAATACGAGCATTGTTGCGCCTTTTTCAGGAATCGTGACTTCCAAATTAGTTGAAAAAGGATCGGTTGTTTCCATTGGAACACCCATGGCTGAAATTACAGACATTGCTTCGCTTAAATTGCTGGTGAATGTTCCAGAGAAGGCAGTTAACCAGTTTCGTATGGGACAGGTCATTTCCGTTCAAACGGAGGTTTATCCGGATGCAAAATTCCAGGGTAAAGTTTCTATGATTGGTGCCCAAGGCGATGAAGCGCATAATTATCCGGTAGAAATCACGGTTCAGAATACAGCAAACAATCCATTGAAAGCAGGTATGTACGGTTCGATCGCCAATTCAAATGAGCTCAAAGGGGAGTCGCTTGCCATACCACGCCAGGCAATCATGGGTTCTGCAAAAGAACCGCAGGTTTATGTTGTTGAAAATGGCAAAGCAGTTTTGAAAAATGTAATGATCGGTGTGGCCACTAACGACTTTTATGAAATTACGAAAGGTCTTAAAGCCGGCGATCAGGTAGTGACGAGCGGCCAGATCAATCTGCAAAACGGAACGCTTGTATCAGCGCAGTAAACCTCATTCTCAAAAATATTTATTATGAAATTCATTGAATCCATAATCAAACGCCCTTCGATGATTATCGTGCTTTTCGCGATTCTCACCATTGGCGGTGTATTTTCCTATCGTCTGTTGAGTTATGAATTGTTACCCGAATTCTCGGTGCCGATCGTAACCATTACAACGCTTTATCCAGGCGCAGCGCCATCGGAAGTTGAATCAGAAATCAGCAAGAAAATTGAAGATGCGGTATCAGGTCTTGATAATATTGATGACGTAACTTCGAAATCTTATGAAAGTGCTTCTCTCGTAATCGTTCAGTTCAAACCGGGAACTGATCTTGATAAGGCTTTGGAAGATGCGCAGCGGGATATCAACAACGTGCTCAGTGATTTACCTGATGACGCGGAAACACCTTCTTTATCCAAAATTTCGCCGAGTGATCAGCCGATCATGCAGCTTCTGGCAACTTCTTCACTTCCTAACGAAGTTTTTTATCAACAGGTGGAGGACAAGTATTTGCCTGTTATACAGCAGATTGCCGGAGTCGCCGAAATCACGATGGTGGGTGGAGACCAGCGCGAAATTCGTGTAAACGTAAATGGCGATAAGCTGAAATATTACGGATTATCGCTTTTGCAGGTAACGCAGGTAATCAATCAGGCAAACCTTGATTTCCCAACAGGTAAGGTAAAAAGTGCTTCTGAAAACATGACATTGAGGCTTGCCGGAAAATTCAGCTCATTGGATGATATCCGTAACCTTGTGATTTCGACATCCAAAGAGGGAAGCCAGATTCGTGTAGGCGATGTGGCCGATATCACAGATGGGTTGGGAGAAACGGAAAGCATAAGCCGTTATAATGGACAAAATGGTATCGGTCTTTTTATCAAAAAACAATCTGATGCGAACGCGGTTGAAATCAGCCGCCTTGTTCAGTTGAAATTATCTGAAATTGAGAAGACGAACGCGAAGGATAAAGTACATTTTGCGATAGCTTATGACAGCAGCATTTTTACGCTTGAATCAGTGGAAGCTGTAACACACGACCTTATTCTGGCAGTAGTTCTCGTAGCTGCCGTGATGTTGCTTTTCCTGCATAGTTTCAGAAATGCGTTTATTGTTATGGTTTCTGTGCCGGCGTCTCTGGTTTCAGCATTTTTGTTTATGTATCTGATGGGTTATTCGCTTAACCTGATGACATTGCTTGCTTTATCTTTGGTAATTGGTATCCTCGTGGATGACTCGATTGTGGTATTGGAAAATATCCAGCGACATCTTGAAATGGGTAAAAATCGCTGGCAGGCAACTATTGACGGTGTGACCGAAATCGGTTTTGCTGCACTTGCCATCACATTGGTAATCGTGGTAGTTTTTGTTCCGATCACGATGGTGAATTCTGTTATCGCCGATTTGCTCCGCCAATTTTCTCTGACAGTTGCATTTGCAACCATGATCAGTTTGCTTGTAAGTTTTACGCTTACGCCATGGATGACTTCGAATATGGCCCGTATCGAACACCTTGATCCTAAAAATCCATTTCAACGTTTTCTTCTTTGGTTTGAAAAACAATTGACAAAACTGACAACATGGTATCATGGAAGTCTTGAATGGGTATTAAGTCATAAGCTGATTTTTACCGGCGGACTTGTCGTACTCTTCGTGATTACAGGCTGGGTGATGGGACTTGGGATTATCGGTCAGGAATTCGTTGCACAGGGCGATCAGGGTAAGTTTTTGCTAACGATGAAGCTGGATAAAAGTGCATCGTTGCAACAGAATAACCTGACGGCCAGAAGTGTTGAGGAATATTTGAGGAAAAAACCGGACGTAACAACCATTTTCGCAAACGTTGGTGGAGCAAGTACCGGGATGAACAGCTCTGGACAAGGAGAAACAAACAGGACTGAATTGACGGTCGAATTGAAACCGCTGGAAGAGCGAGGTGGTTCAGTGCCAACGGAAAAGTATATGCTTGACGTTCGTAAGGAGCTGGAAAAAAAGTTCGCAGGTATCGAATTTAATTCGGCCATTGTGGGGATGGTTAATTCAGGTTCCGCACCTATTGAGATATTTTTGGCAGGAGATAATCTGAACGAAATCCTGGCCTCGGCTGATAATCTGGCCAACCGATTGAAAAAAACGCCTGGGGCAAATGATGTGAATGTGTCTGTTGAATCAGGGAATCCGGAAGTACGGGTTGATATTGACCGTGAGAAAATGGCGCGTCTCGGACTGGACATTCAAACGGTGGGAGCGACAATGCAGAACGCTTTTGCAGGAAATGATGACTCGAAATTCCGTGACGGCGGAGAAGATTACGACATCCGCATTATGCTTGACGCCTTTGATCGCAAAGACCCGGACGACGTAAAACATATCACTTTTTTCAGTCCTTCTGCAAGCCGTACGGTTCGTCTGGAAGAATTTGCTGAAGTGACTTTAAGTACCGGTCCATCTGTTCTGGAACGTAAAGATCGTCGCTCTTCCGTCACGGTAACAGCGAATACCCTGGGAATTGGCTCAGGAACTTTGGTCGCCAATATTCAGGCAGATCTTGCTAAAAATCCACTTCCCGCAGGTGTAACGATCAAATGGGGTGGTGACGCCAAAAATCAAAGTGAGGGTTTTGGATCGTTAGGTCTTGCCATGCTGGCTGGTTTGTTTCTGGTTTATTTCATCATGGTTTTGCTTTACGATAGCTTTATTTACCCGTTTGTCGTACTTTTTTCAATTCCTGTTGCCGTCATCGGGGCACTGCTCGCCTTGGCCTTATCATCCTCAAACATCGGGATTTTTGCCTTGCTTGGTATGCTGATGCTGATCGGTCTGGTTGTGAAAAATGCGATTTTGATTGTCGATTTTGCAAATCAGCAAAAGGAATTAGGTGTGCCATTCAGAAAGGCAATCCTGCATGCCGGAGAAGAACGTTTGCGTCCAATTTTGATGACGACGATTGCTATGGTTATCGGGATGATTCCAATTGCAACAGCGTCCGGGGCAGGAGCAGAATGGAAAAATTCGCTGGCCTGGGTACTTATCGGCGGACTAACAAGTTCAATGCTTCTGACCATTTATCTTGTTCCAATGGCCTATTATATGGCCGACCGGTTAGGTGAAAAATGGGCTTCATTTCGGTCGAAGTCTAAGCCGGAAGCTTCTGTCGCCACTGTTGCTCAATAACTTTTAAATGATTAAAAGATGAAAAACCAGCTTTTTGAATTGCTAAGTATGACATCAGGATTGCCTGTGTCATCAATCTCACAAGATGCGCATTTGGCGAAAGATCTTGGGTTAGACAGCCTGGACACGATTGATCTTGTTTTGCAAATGGAAGATCAGTTTCATATTGCCATCCCTGATGAGGATTATGAAAAACTTCAAACGGTTGGCCAGATTGAACAATATTTGTCAGCGAAGCAGCTGGCGTCTGCCTGAAATTTTTAATAGATATCAGATTCCGGCTTTGCTAAAATTTGATACGACGACCGTTAACAAGATTCAAAATGAAAATAATAATTGTCGGCGGCGGATTTGCAGGTGTGAAACTCGCACTGTCGCTGGCACATGACATCAAATTTCAGGTCACACTGGTGGACAAGAACAGCTACAATTTTTTTCCTCAGTTTTTATACCAGGTTGCCTCTGCATTTTTTGAACCTTTTCAAATCAGTAATCCTTTCCTGGAATTATTTTCAGGAAAGGAAAACCTGAGTTTTCAAAAAGGTGTGCTGAAAAGCATCCGTCCGACGGAGAACCAGATAGTACTTGACACGGAAACGTTGGACTACGATTATCTGGTGTTGGCTACGGGAACTGAAACCGATTATTCAGGCATCAGCAATATCGAGCAAAATTCATTTTCTCTGAAGACGATTGACGAAGCAATGGCGCTTCGGGAAAGACTTTTGCAGCAATCTAAGAAGGCGTCTGATACGGAAGAACCGCAAGAAATAAAAAAAATAATGACGTTCGTCGTCGCTGGCGGAGGTACCTCTGGAGTTGAGATTGCTTCATTGCTGGCGGAAATAAAAAGGGATATAAATAAAAAGCCGGCCCGCAAGTTTTCTGACGTCGCTTGTGAAATTTATCTGGTTCAGAAAGATTCGGTTTTATTACCTGCAATGTCCGAGAAATCTGGACAGCACGTTTCTAACTTTCTCCAGGCGTCCGGCGTAAAAATTCTATTAGATACCTATGTTCAGGATTATCTGGATGATAAAGTCATGCTATCTTCCGGTGCTATAATCCATACGGAAAATTTAATCTGGACTGCCGGAATCAAGGGAAAAAAAATACATGGACTTGATGACGAGGTCTACGGCAAAGGAGACAGGATTAGGGTAGATCCTTATAACAAGGTCTTCGGCACATACAATATTTTTGCCATAGGCGACAATTGCCTTGAAACAAGTTCGAGTGAATATCCTGAGGGCCATCCACAAGTAGCTCAGGTAGCCATTCAGCAGGGAGAAAACCTGGCAAGGAATTTCCAGCTAATGGCGGAGCAGAAAGCATTACAAAAATTTATCTATAAAGATCCTGGTATTTCCGTGGTGACTGGAAGAATGAGAGCCGTTACGAGCTGGAATCTATTGAATATCGAGCTGACCGGAAAGCGTGCCTGGGCAACAAATTTTCTGTTTCACTGGTATCCAATGATGGGTCACGGAAACAGGTTGAAAATATTCTTTTACGGAATCAGATCATACTTATTTAAACAGCAGTCTTTTTAAGGGTTAACATGCTGGCAAACTAATTGGATAATATGAAAAAGATAGACCTGTTTTTACAAACCATTATTTATAAAGCGATCGAAGACCTATCTGACGCTTCGGTACATTATTTGATCCACGCCAGGTATTTTTTCTACGATACCCAGATGAATGACTATGAGCCGTTTCACCTGAATAAAAATTCGGTAAAACGCATTGAGCTTTTAAACGATGGATTTAAATGCAAAATGATGCTCGACGGTCAGGAAAAAGATGATATTTTTTCTATCGTAATACCATTTCATTTGATCCGGAGTGTATCCCGATTTTATAGATCGGAGTTTAAAAATGAAGAAATGTTATTTTCAAAAAGTCTGATCTGAGTATTAAAACCTAACGCCGTATTTTAACAAATCCTCAACTGCCAGTTTCTCATGGGCAACCAACGAATTCAGTATTTCAGGATCAACGAATTCGCTGGAAGCTGAGAAAAAAGAAAGGTTTTTAAAAGGTGCATAAACTGCACTAAAAATAATCTTCGCCCGATGCTGATGGTAATCGGAAGTAACGATCAAAATTTCTTCCCGCTTAAATTTTTCAATTACCCATTTGGAAAGTGTCGCATCTTCCACTGAGTGGCTCGATTTTCATAATCTTATGGCCTAATTTTACAAACACAAAGAAGAGTGTTTACTAACCATTTTTTATAACGGAAGTGGAAAATACATACTTTAACAAAACCTCAATCTGTGTTTTTCCTAAATTTTGTTCCAGCGTAGATAATGAACGCGAATTCTCAATACCTTAGCCATTTGAAAGAGGTTGAGAAACGTAAACAACCTTTAAAATGCTGAATTTAGAATATGAAAACCTGCTTCTGCGGATCTGATCAACCTTATTCCCGTTGTTGTGGACCTATTATAAAAGGAACAGCTAATGCGGCATCTGCGGAAAAACTGATGCGATCCCGTTATAGTGCCTACGTTATGGCCGAAGTTGATTACCTTTTTGACACCACCCATGTTTCCAAACGCGCAGCACTTTCTAAAAAAGATATTAGGCAATGGGCAAAAAGTAACAACTGGCAAAAACTGGAAATTATTGCGGCAGATACGTTTACCGTCGAGTTCAATGCATATTTTAAAGACAAGTCCGGCAAACAACAGATTCACCACGAAAAATCTACTTTCGCTTTTGAAAACGGAAGCTGGTATTATCTGGACGGTATTTTTAATGAAGATATTTAATTGTTCCATGAAAATTAGTTTCTGATGTTTAGACAATTTTCGATAGCACGATTTATGATCGGGTTTATAACTTTTATTTTGACCTACATGGTTGCCGCTTTTTCCTATGATAATTTTTTCAAATTTATCACCGCAGGAATGTTTTTGCTTTCTTTATATATCATGAGCGAAGCCAAAAAAGGTCAGGTTGAAGAGCTCGCCAGGAAAGACGCGGAGTGGCAGGCGAAGGTCGATGATGTTGAGGAACAATTGTATCGTAAAGAAGCAGAATGCGAATTTTTAATTCAAGCGATTATAAAAGCAGAGCAAGCAAAGAATAGTTAGTCGGCTATTTCAGTTTCAGCCGGAGCGTTTTCTTTTAACACTCCTCCCTTTCGATTTAATCAATTCCGAAACCGCTTATAGTTTGCTTCAAAATTGTGTAAGGGTTAATAATGAAACTTTCAGTCGCAATAATAAGTGAAGAAATTTTCAAACCCGGATTTATGAAATTATCGAAGATTCTCATTTTACTTTTCGTAAACCTGCTTTGCACAATTTGTCAAGCGCAGGAGAATACTGTCAAAAAACGTGTTCTGGTTTTGACTGATATTGAAAATGAACCGGATGATACGCAGTCGTTAATTCGTTTTTTGACCTATTCAAATCAGTGGGATATCGAAGGGTTGATTGCAACGACTTCAATTCATCAAAAAAATAAGATAGCAGTCAGTAAAATCAAGGAGATTATTACGGCTTACGGGAAGGTAAGAAAGAACCTGCTTCTTCACGAAAAAGGATATCCGGAAATTGAATATCTGCTTAGCGTAACCAAAGCAAGTTTTCCTGAATTTGGTATGAATGCTGTCGGAAAAGGCAAGGATTCCGAGGGATCAGACTGGATTATTTCCGTTGTCGACAAGAAAGACGACAGGCCTGTCTGGATTCCTGTCTGGGGTGGAGCGAATTGTCTTGCACAGGCATTATGGAAAGTGAGTATGACCCGCTCTCCGGAAGATCTGAAAAGGTTTATATCAAAAATTCGGGTCTATTCCATTTCAGATCAGGATGATACCGGCCCATGGCTTCGCAAAAATTTTCCTGATTTGTTCTTCGTAGCAAGTCCGGGATATCACGCAGCAGGCGCATATCACTACGCAACCTGGTCGGGCATTAGCGGAGATAAGTTCCATGGCAGGTTTTCCGGCGCTGATTTTGAAATTGTGGACAATCCCTGGCTGGATGAAAATGTGCGTAATCATGGGCCGTTAGGTGCCGAATATCCCTTCACGAAATTTCTGATGGAGGGTGACACTCCTTCATTTCTGGGGCTGATCAATAATGGATTAAATGATCCTGAAAAACCAAATTTTGGTAGTTGGGGTGGTCGCTACGAATATTATACACCACGTACTCAAAAATGGTTTTTAGAACCTGAAACCCGCCCACTTTGGACGGATGCGGTTGATGAAGTCATTGGTAAGGATGGCAGTTATCAGACTAGCAATAAGGCTACGATCTGGCGTTGGCGATCTGCTTTCCAAAATGATTTTGCGGCAAGGATGGACTGGACGATCAAACCTTTTAAGGAGGCGAATCATCCACCAATTGCAGCTTTGAAACATGATAATGCATTAAAAGCGAACAGTGGAGACAAGGTTGTTTTGAGCGCGGAAGGCTCAACAGATCCGGATGGCGACGAGTTACACTATCAATGGATATACTATCCGGAGCCGGGCAGTTATGCAGATAAAGAACCTTTGAAAATTTTGGATGTAAAGGCTGCCAATACAAGTTTTCTGGCACCGAAAGTCTTAAAGCCGGAAACAATACACATAATTCTTGCGGTTACTGACAATGGCAAACCAGCGTTGACCAGGTACCAGCGCGTGATCTTAACTGTTTTTCCTGAAAAATAACTTTCTAGGAATCAATCTTTTGAATTTTCCTGCGTTTCATACAGCTTTCCGCTTCTAAGCAATTTCCGCGCACAGAAAACATTGAAATAAGCGAAAAATGGTGCTGCCAGAACATCCATGGAATAATGAACATGCTGAACGAGCAATAGTAAACCGACAACGGCTGTCGCGAGCAATACCAGCAGCCTGTCTCTCTTCTTTTCCAGGCATAAATAAATCAGAAACAACGTTGCTGTGTGTCCTGAATAGAATAGGTCTTTCGTTATAAATACCTGCCCGTAAAAGTAATTACTCAAAGGATCCCGTAAAGGAATCAGCCCGGCAGGAGCATTCAGTGGGACAAGCGCGATTGTAATAATTCTGGTAAGGCAGAGTAAGGCATAAGACCACAGGAATACGATGAATAACATCGGATTATTCAAAAACCGGATCGTCGCCAAAGCCACGCAGGACCAGATCAGAATGAAAATGGCTTCCGAACAATCCTTTGCCGGTAATATCGCCAGCAGGATATCATTAATCAGAAAGCCTTCCCGCAGTTCTATCGCCTGGAAAAACGGATGTAGAAAAAACGAAATAATACTAAGCGTAATAACGCCGGAGAACATGGTGGTTTTATATGATTTTTTTTCCCACGTTTTTCTCCAAATACTGGAAATCATACTCTTAATTGGTGTCTGCCTGATAATTGGTGCTTGTCACTGAGATAATAAAGTAGAAACGCTCCTATTTTATTAAATTATTTTCCGGTGCATCTGACGGTAAAATTCCCGGTAAAAGTATATATTCCTGAGGAAATTAAGATTGGTCAGACAGCCACTTCCTGCATATCTAATTAATTTATAATCTGCTTATGGCTCTGGATCGCCCTCAAAAGCGAGTCCCGGAAATTGGTAACAAATTTTTCCCGCAATTCATCGCTCAGCAAATTAAGTGACAGGTATGGATTTAAGTCTTCCAATTCTACGAGAAGTAATGCTCCATTCCGGGTTCTGCATGCATCAACACGTTGAATACCATGAGAAAGGGCGTTCCAGTCAATAAACTTTTTTGCAAAGTCTAGGTCTTGTTTAGTGGGTTCATAAATAATCAGATCCCACCGCTTGTTTTTGACTGGCGCATATAGAGCGTACTGGAAATTATTATCAATAAAATAAAACGACACTTCATAAATGAAATCCACAAAGGGTTGCACAACGCTTCCTTCGAGATTTATTTCAGTAAGCCCGGCTGGATTTACAAGAGACATACCGATCGAGTCAGCACCGTTTTTCAGCTTCACCATATAGTGCTCTGATTTTGGGAGCAGGTGAAGATCGTCTAATTTTTCAATTGTAGGAATGACAGGAAAGCCTTCATGCGTCATTTCAATTAGATAATCTTTTCCATTCATATCCGCTTTGCCTTTCATGGCATTGTAAGAAAGGATATTCTGAGAATTGACTCTAACTTTAAAATCATCAAAATATTCCTTGAAGTGCATAACCGGACCTGCATTTCTGAATACAATCAGATCCACGGCACTTTCAAATTTATATGAATCGCACGGGTGACAGATCAAAATCTCAAAATCGGAGCGTAATCGGGAAGTCAGGTATAAATCTTCTTCGTAATATTTTCGCCCCTTTGCTTCAAAATATAAATCAGTCAGGTATAAAATTGAGTACTTGCCGTTTTTCATTGTCACCATTTTAAATTTAAGATATTCGCGCAATATACTAACCTGGTCCGAGGAGGTAACAAAATAACACCTGAACGTTGGCCATTTTCAGTGCGATATAATTTTTCCAATATTACTTCGATTAAAACCCTCATATATAGATTCTAACGAACGTCCATAGAATGTATGGCAAAAAGTATTTCGCGCATTTGTCTAGCCGGTGTTTAGGTATAAAGTCAAAAAAATATTTGGTAAAATTGTCATTTTTTGCCTTTTTCTTTATCTTGACAATTCAATGGAATCAGGAATATGATTAGAAATAATTGTATTGAAAATATTATTATTCTTCATCGTATAATTATACAGTTTAGCTGCAACGAATGAAAAGAAGAGATTTTATGCAAATGTCGGGTTTGGGAATAGGCGCCTTGATGCTGCCTTCCGTGCCTGTACTTGGGAGTATTGTTTCAAGTGAGCATTTGCTTGAACCGGGAGTTGATGTTGCCATCAAGAAAAAATTAGCAGACATCGCGTTGAATGCAGCTAAAAATAAAGGCGCGTCTTATACTGATGTCCGTATTGGACGTTATTTGCAGCAGTACGTTTTCACCCGTGAAAAACAAGTACAGAATATTGTCAACGCTGAATCCTATGGCGTTGGTATCCGGGTTATTGCCAATGGAACCTGGGGTTTTTCTGCGACGAGTGACGTAACGCCCGAAGGCATAGCGAAATGTGCGGAAACGGCGGTCTCCATTGCAAAAGCAAATTCAAAATTTCAGAAAGAGCCTGTCGAGCTTGCGCCGCAAAAAGGAGTAGGAGAGGTTTCCTGGAAAACGCCGGTTAAGAAAAACGCATTTGAAATCGCGCCAAAAGAGAAAATTGATCTTTTGATGAAGGTCAATTCCAGGGCGATGGAAAACGGTGCTGGCTTTGTTACTTCGAACCTGTTTTTTATAAATGAGCAAAAATATTTTGCATCGTCGGACGGATCCTATATTGATCAGGATATTCACCGGATCTGGCCAACTTTCACCGTCACCGCGATTGACAAAGCTGCCGGAAAGTTTAAAACCCGTGACGCGATCAGTTCGCCGATGGGTATGGGCTATGAGTATCTGGACGGACTCGCATCTGAAAAAATTGCCGGGCCAAACGGGTTGGTCGGTTATAGAAATTCGTACGATATGGTAGAAGACGCCATAACTGCGGCGAAACAGGCGAAAGAAAAATTAACAACTAAATCGGTTTTGCCAGGTAAATATGACCTGGTTCTGGATCCAAACCATTTGGGACTAACAATTCACGAATCAGTTGGCCACCCGACAGAGTTGGATCGCGTGCTTGGCTACGAGGCCAATTATGCAGGAACCAGTTTTGCGACATTAGATAAATGGCAATCGAAAAATTTTAATTATGGAAGCAAACATGTGAACATTGTTGCGGACAGATTGCAGCCGCATACTTTGGGCGCAGTTGGGTATGACGATGAAGGTGTGCCTGCTAAGGAATGGAATATTATCAAGGACGGTATCTTGGTAAATTATCAGGCGATTCGTGATCAGGCAAAAATCATCGGCGAAAAGGAATCACACGGATGCTGTTATGCGGACAACTGGGATTCAGTTCAATTTCAGCGTATGCCGAACATCTCCCTAAAACCAGGCATTGAAAAACGCAGCGTACTGGATATGATCAAAGGTGTTGAAAAGGGTATTTATATCATCGGGAGAGGGTCTTATTCCATTGATCAGCAACGCTACAACTTCCAGTTTGGCGGTCAGGTTTTCTATGAAATCAAGAAGGGAGAAATTGTTGGGATGCTTGACGACGTTGCCTATCAATCCAATACCCAGGAATTCTGGAACTCATGTTCACAGCTTTGTGATAAAGACGATTACCGGACCTTTGGCTCTTTCTTTGATGGAAAAGGGCAGCCGTCTCAGGTCAGCGCAGTATCACACGGAAGTGCGACGACACGTTTTGACGGCGTTAATGTCATCAATACAGCGAGGAAAATCTGATACTGATTCTTTGAGATCAGTAAGGAAGTGATATAGTTAAATAATTCATGCGTGCTTAATTGACTGTTTTTCAATATTAAAAAAATAAATATGGCTGTCTTATCCAAGGAGGAAGCAAAGCAAATAATGGACAAAGTGCTGGCCTTTTCAAAGTCAGATGAAATGAGCGTTGGCCTTACGGGGAGCCGCGTCGGCAACATTCGGTATGCCAGAAATTCGGTTTCGACGAGTGGAGAGGCGACGAACCTTGGCCTTTCCGTTACGTCCGTATATGGCAAGAAATCCGGAACGGCGACCATCAACGAATTTGATGATAAGTCGTTGGAAAAAACGGTAAGGCGTGCGGAGGAAATTGCTCAGCTGGCTCCCGAAAATCCGGAATATGTACCTATGCTTGGACCTCAAAATTATCTGGATATCAATTCTTTTGCTGAAAGTACCGCGGCAATCAATCCTGATTTCAGAGCAGAAGCGGCTTTTAAAAGCATTGATCCCTGCGTTAAAAAAGATCTTACATCGGCCGGCTATTGGGAAGATCGAACCGGTTTTTCGGCCTTGGCGAACAGTAAGGGGCTTTTTGGGTACAACAAAGCTACCTCTGTTGATTTTTCTATTACTGTTAGAACCAATGATGGATTAGGTTCAGGTTATGCAGCACGTGATTACAACGACGTATCAAAACTGGATACTGCGCTGGCGACGGAAGTTGCCATTCAAAAAGCACAGGCTTCTTCGAAAGCAAGAGCTCTGGAACCTGGAAAATATACTGTAATTCTTGAACCAACCGCCGCCGTTGATCTGCTTCAAAATATGATGGGAAGCATGGATGCGCGTAATGCGGATGAAGGAAGGAGCTTTTTAGGGAAAAAAGGAGGCGGAACACGATTGGGTGAAAAACTTTTTGACGAACGCGTGAACATCTATTCAGATCCTCAAAATCTGGAAATTCCGGGTTCTCCGTTTGGTGGAGGAGGTGGCCGTTTTGGCGGTGGCGGAAGCGACGGACGTGCGCAGGAAAAAGTCGTTTGGGTGGAAAATGGTGTTGTGAAAAATATGTACTATTCCCGTTATTGGGCTGAGAAAAAGGGTGTTAAAGCAATTGCTCCACCGTCCGGTTTTATTTTTGCGGGCGGGACGGAATCTCTGGCTGACCTTATTAAAGGGACTGAAAAAGGAATTTTAGTCACACGTCTTTGGTATATCCGCGCGGTGGATCCGCAAACTTTGCTTTATACAGGCCTAACCCGCGACGGCACTTTTTACATTGAAAATGGGCAAATTAAATATCCTGTAAAGAATTTCCGCTTTAACGAGAGTCCGGTGATCATGCTGAATAATCTCGAAGCAGCAGGGAAACCGATGAGAGCCAGCGGGAATCTGATACCTCCGCTGAAGATTCGTGACTTCACGTTTACGAGTTTGTCGGATGCTGTTTAGCCGTCGGATGCAACATTCAGTTTATTTTTTAATCATTATTCGAAACTAAAAAGGAGGGACTCAACTTGAACCGACGCGACTTTATCCAAATGGCCGGACTTGGAACCGGAGCAATGATGTTACCTGGTTTTGCCAGCGGCAGAACCGTTTCGCCGGAGGCTTTAATGGAGCCTTGGCTTGATGTTGCTGTTAAAAAAAGATTGGCAGATGCGGCACTTAACGCAGCGAAATCGAAAGGAGCGACTTACGCGGATGTCCGGATTGGGCGTTACCTGAACCAGTTTGTAATTACGAGAGAGGATAAGGTTCAAAATATTGTCAATACTGAATCTTATGGTGTTGGTATTCGGGTAATTGCCAACGGATGCTGGGGGTTTGCGGCGGTGGCTGATGCGCAAAGTGATGCGCAGATTGCAAAAGCTGCGGAAGATGCGGTCGCGATTGCAAAAGCAAATTCGAAATTAATGAAAGAGCCGGTGGAACTGGCTCCGCAGAAAGGATTTGGTGAGGTAAGCTGGAAAGCACCGATTAAGAAAAATGCGTTTGAAGTGCCTGTAAAGGAAAAAGTTGATCTGTTGCTTGGTGTAAATGATGCGGCAATGAAAAACGGCGCAAATTATGTCAATTCTGTTCTTTTCATGGTAAACGAACAGAAATACTTTGCTTCGACTGACGGCTCATATATCGATCAGGACGTTCATAGAATGTGGCCAAATTTTACAGTCACCGCGATTGATCCTGCTTCGGGTAAATTTCAAACCCGGAATTCGCTGAGCGCACCGATGGGTATGGGTTACGACTATTTACAAACCAATCCGAAAGATAAAATTTCAGGAATCACGACCCGTTATAACATGGGTTATGATATGCTGGAAGATATAACTTCTGCGGCTCAGCAGGCAAAAATGAAGTTGAGTGCGAAGTCAGTTGAGGCAGGTAAATATGACCTTGTTCTGGATCCGTCTCACCTTTGGCTTACGATCCACGAATCGGTTGGTCACCCGCTGGAACTTGATCGTGTACTTGGTTATGAAGCGAATTTTGCAGGAACTTCCTTTGCAACTTTGGACAAATGGCAATCGAAATCATTTAAATACGGAAGTGATCAGGTTAATTTGATTGCTGACAAAACCCAGGTGGGTTCATTAGGTGCAGTTGGCTGGGACGACGAAGGCGTAAATACGAAAAAGTGGGATTTGGTAAAAGACGGAGTTTTGGTTAATTATCAGGCAATCCGTGATCAGGCCAAAATTATCGGTGAAAAAGAGTCACACGGCTGTTGTTATGCCGACAGTTGGAGCTCGGTGCAGTTCCAGCGTATGGCGAACGTTTCGCTGGCTTCCGGTAAAACGCCGCTTTCGGTTGAAGAGATGATTAAAGATGTGAAAAAGGGAATTTATATCATCGGAGATGGCTCGTTTTCGATTGATCAGCAGCGTTATAATTTCCAGTTTGGCGGTCAGCTGTTCTATGAAATTAAGGACGGTAAAATTGCCGGTATGTTGAAAGACGTTGCGTATCAATCCAATACCCAGGAATTCTGGAATTCGTGCGTGAAGGTTTGTGACGACAGAGATTATCGTCTTGGCGGATCTTTTTTTGATGGAAAAGGACAGCCGTCCCAATCGAGCGCGGTGTCACACGGAAGTTCAACGGCAAGATTCAACGGCGTTAACGTAATTAATACAGCCAGAAAGATTTAACAGATATAAAAATGGCAGTAATATTAACCGAGGAAGAAGCGAAAGCTTTGTTACAAAAGGTTTTAAAATATTCCAAAGCGGACGAATGTGAGATCAATATTTCGGGGGAAAAAAGTGGAAATATCCGGTACGCGAGAAATGAAGTGTCAACCAGTGGATCGCAATTAACGCAGAATCTGGTCGTTCAGTCGGCTTTTGGGAAAAAAGTGGGTGTTGCCACAACGAACGAATTCAGTGAAGAAGCTTTTCAGAAAGTTGTTCGTCAATCGGAAGAATTGGCGCAGCTTGCTCCTGAAAATCCTGAATACGTTGGTGTTCTGGCACCGCAGCAATATAAAGAGTCATCAGGTTTTTTTGATTCAACTGCAAAGATAACGCCTGATTTTCGTGCAGGTGCCGTTGCCAAAAGTCTGGAATTGTCGAGAGCACAAAACCTTGCAGCGGCTGGTTTCTGGGAAGATCAGCATGGATATTCTGCAATGCTTAATTCTAAGCAGCTTTTTGCCTATTATCCAAGCACGAATGTCAATTTTTCACTAACCGTAAGGACGCCCGACGGAACAGGTTCAGGTTATGTTGCCCGCGGTTATAGCGATGTATCCAAACTGGATATCGAGGCTGCGACCAAAATAGCGATTCAAAAATCGAAAGGTTCGTTGGGAGCGAAAGCCCTTGAACCTGGAAAGTATACCGTTATTTTAGAACCAACAGCAGCGGCTGTTTTATTGGAAAATATTTTCTTCAATATCGACGCCCGCAGCGCTGATGAAGGCCGGTCTTTCCTTAGTAAACAGGGTGGAAAGACGAAGCTGGGCGAAAAAATAGTGGACGAGCGGATTAATATTTATTCCGATCCGGCACATCCAGAATTGCCATCTTCACCCTGGGCTGGCGACGGACAGGTGATGGAAAAGACCAGTTGGATAGAAAAAGGCGTTGTGAAGAATATGGCTTATTCACGTTACTGGGCTCGAAAGAAAGGTGTCAAACCTGTTCCATATCCAAACAATATGATTGTTGAAGGCGGCACGGCCACGCTGGAAGAAATGATTGCTTCCACGAAACAGGGAATTCTGGTTACGAAATTGTGGTATATCCGCGAAGTTGATCCGCAGACTTTATTGCTTACCGGACTGACGCGGGATGGGACTTTTTATATTGAAAATGGAAAGATCAAACATCCGGTCAAGAACTTCCGTTTTAATGAAAGTCCTGTGATTATGCTCAATAATCTTGAAACACTTGGAAAATCAGAAAGGGTGGTCAGTACGGAAACCAATCAGAATTATCTGATTCCACCGATGAAAATCCGGGAATTTACTTTTTCGTCACTTTCGGACGCCGTTTAAATTCTAGTTTACAGTGAAAATTTGATTTTCGCTGTAAAGATATTTCTCCAACTTATGAAACCGTTTTTCTTTACCCGTCTTCAATATACCTCAGGGAACTGGGATACCGATCAGCGCATGCCGTCGAATCTGCTGCATTCGCTTGTGGAGTATACGACGATTCCGATTGACGAGAAAGAAAAAGTGGTATTGCTTAGCAGTAATGAAATTTTTAAAAGTCCGTTCTGTTATCTGAGCGGACACAAACTCGTTGAATTTTCTCAGCAGGAACGTGACCATTTCAAGCGTTATGTGCAGAACGGCGGTTTTGTTTTTGTTGATGACTGTAATCATGACATTGACGGATTGTTTGCCAAAAGTTTTGAACAGGAAATGTCCAGAACGTTCGGTCCAAAGGCTTTACAAAAAATCCCGAATAACCATCCGATTTATAACAGTTTCTTCCATTTTGAAGAAGGTCCGCCAACGACCTCGTTTGAACTGAATGGCTGGGGAGACGATTTGGTGCATGATTATCTGAAAGCGATTACGATCAACGGACGGATTGGAGTGCTTTACAGCAATAAGGATTACGGCTGCGAATGGGATTATGATTTTAGAAATAAACGTTTTTTGGCAGTCGACAACACCAGGTTTGGTGTCAATATTGTCATGTATGCTTTAACCGCTTAACGATTGGAAACACAGGAACTAACCCATTATAAAGCGTTGGTGGCGAAGCTGCCACTTCTTAAAAAAGAGATAGGAAAAGTTATTGTAGGGCAGGAAGATGCTATCAATGAAATTCTGATTTCTCTCTTGGCTGGCGGTCATTGTTTGCTTGAAGGCGTGCCGGGACTCGCAAAAACACTGATGGTGAAAACGATGTCGGAGGCTCTGCATATGAGTTTCAAACGGATTCAGTTCACACCTGATTTGATGCCCGGAGATATTGTCGGAACAGAAATTCTTGAAGAAGATCACGACACGGGCAAGAAGTTTTTCAAGTTTAACCAGGGGCCGATTTTTGCCAATGTGGTGCTTGCGGATGAGATCAATCGAACTCCACCAAAAACGCAGGCGGCACTTTTGGAAGCCATGCAGGAAAAAAGTGTTACCTACGCCGGGACAAATTACGCTTTACCAAATCCATTTTTAATCATTGCGACCCAAAATCCGATCGAACAATCCGGTACCTATCCGTTGCCCGAAGCTCAGCTCGACCGTTTTCTATTGTATATCAAACTGAGTTATCCAAGCGAGCAGGAAGAATTGGACGTATTGAAAAATACTACCGGTTTTCAGAGTATCGAAATTGACCGGATCTTAAATGATATCGATATCGTCCAGCTTCAGAAACTGACACGCCAGGTCCATATCAGCGATGATCAGATCAGCTTTATTAACAGGTTGGTTCGCGCGACAAGGCCTGAAGGCAGTCCTTCAAATTACGTAAAACAATGGTGTGATTGGGGGGCGGGTCCTAGAGCAGGACAGGCGCTTGTCCTTTGTGCAAAAGCGAGAGCGGTCTTGAACGAACGATTTTCTGTTATTCCCGAAGACATTCATACGCTTGCCTATCCCATTTTAAGACACCGAATTTCAATGAACTTCCGTGCGGAAGCAGAATATATTACTTCGGATCATGTAATTGCAGATTTAATTAAAAACTTGGAATGACTTCGGCGGTCGGCTTTCGGCAATCGGCTTGCTGATAATTCAGCGTTGGAAAGCCAACAGCTAAATCTTAAACGAAACAAACGGTCTGAAAATACTATCAGTTTGGTTACGCCAAAATCTGACCGCCGAAAGCTAAAAGCTAAATTCAAGTAAAATCCCGGCCCGACAGTAAGCTATCAGTTTGGTCATGCCAAAATCTGACAGCCGATCGCCGACCGCCGAAAGCCCAAAAAACCTATGTCCCAGAAACGTACTGGTCTTCTTGCCGCCGACTTGATCAAACTCGGGAATCTTCAACTGGTTGGAAAACTGGTGAGTGAAGAACTTATGCTTGGTGTGCATGCCAGCAAGCGATCGGGTATGGGGACAGAATTTGAGCAGTACCGACATTATGAGCCCGGCGATGATCCTAAACGGATCGACTGGAAATTGTTTGCCAGAACGGATAAACATTTGGTGAAAGAATCTTCGGCTGAGAGTAATCGTCAGATCCGATTTTTGCTAGATCTTTCAGGTTCAATGAATTATGCTGAAAACGGGATGAGCCGTCTGGAATATGCCAAGCTTTTAATCGCGTCGCTCGCTTATTTGGGATACATCCAGAACGATCAGATGAGTTTATATGCTTTGCAGGACGGTAAAGTGAACAGTCTTGCCAGTGGTGCTTCGACTTCCGGGAAACAGTCGTTCAACAAAATTTTGTTTGGTTTACAAAAAACATTGGCATCAGGAGAATGGCGTTCAGCAAATGCCGATACTGGAAAGTTACAGTTTCCTGAATTTGCGACAAAAAGTAAAGAACAGCTGGTTTTTGTTACTGACTTTCTTCAAGTGGGTGAGGAGTGGCTGACATTGATCAAATCCATTGCAAGTCCGCGGAGGGAAATTGTCATTTTTCAGATTTTGGGTGATAATGAATTGAATTTTAATTTGACTGGATTCTTCCGTTTTCGGGATCTGGAAACGGGAAAAGAAATCGAATTGCAGGCGGAAGCTGTGCGGGATGAATTCCAAAAATCATCAAAAGCATATTTTGATATGCTGGAAGAAGAACTCCGTATCCCACATGTAAATCTGGTTCAGGCGAGACTAAGTGATCCGCTGGGGATGGTTTTAAAAGAATTTTTAACGAAAAGAAAGGGCTGATGACTTTTTTACAACCTTTCATGTTTTGGGGTGCTTTGGCAATTGTCATTCCGGTTTTTATCCATTTTTGGCATCAAAAAAAAGGGAAAGAACTGGACTGGGCTGCTATGCAATGGCTGATTGACAAAAGCCAGCAACAAAGCCGCGGGTTTCGCCTTGACAACCTGCCGTTGTTAATTGTTCGCTGTCTGTTGGTCTTGCTTCTCGTATTTTTAATGACCCAGCCGGTTTTGGAATGGTTTAAAAAAGCAGAACATTCAGAAAGGATACATTTGGTCGATCCATCAGTTTATCTGTCTGATCATTACCGTTTTGAACTGGAAGAAGCGTTAAAAAATGGTGAGAAGGTTTACTGGATAAATGACTCCCGTGAAGAAATAAAAGATTTATCTTCGGTTAACAATCAACAAAATAGTGGGGTCCGGTATTTGCAGGATGTTGTTAACAAAGTAGGTAAGCCCGGTGCGACGCTTGATATCTACTTGCTTAATAACCAGAAAATATTCGATCAGCCAAAAATTTACATACCTGGCGATTACACAATACACACAGCCATTGATTCTTCGCAAAGTTATATTCATAATTACCTGGACTTAGGAAATGACAGAAAGCTCTTTGTCGATAATGGAAAATTGCATACTTCTGACGCGAAGTCTGGGAACTTACCAAAATTGGCGTCCTATCCGGCACATTCGGGAGAATTAAAAATTTTGATTGACTATAAAGACAAGGCTGAACGGCAGACGGTGCAAGCAGCGTTAGGCGCTCTTGGAGCAGTTTATTCTTTGCCCTTTAAAATTGATGAGGTAGCCGATGCCCGTAAGAAATACGACTGGATATTGACGGATCAAAAAATAGAAAAGATTATTCCGGACGCGCTTTATGTATTGTCAGGAAAGGGTGCCAGGTGTTTATCTGTTGATCTTCCCAATGTTGCTGTCTTGGCCGATTCGCTTCGTATTCAGACATCAGAAATGGTAAATTCAGGCCAACTGCCCGAATATCTTGGAGAATTACTTACTAAACATTTTGGTCTTGGCGATTCAAACGGAATATTAAGCAATCAACAGATTAATTCGTTTTTTGTTCGGGCAAAACCTTTGGACGGAAATGTTGAAGGTAATCTGAGACCCTGGTTTCTGATCAATTTTCTAATCTTACTAATTCTTGAACGCTGGATGGCGTTAAAGAAAACGATACAGAAAAGTTATGTATGAACTAAGAAAATTAATCAATTCTGTAACGACACAGCTCTATGCAAACGCCTTCATCAGGTGTATGTTGCTGGCTGTTTCGGCATTTGTCCTCGCATCTGTTTTTGAAAAATCTTCTGTTGTTTGGCCCGTTATCGCGGGATTAGTCGGGCTTTGTATCGGTGCTTATCTGACGAAATTGTATCAAAGTAAAAAACCTCAGGCCATAAACTGGATACACAGAACCGTGAATGAGTCGGAGTACAGTCTACATTTGCTGGAAAAGGAGGAACTCAATATTGCTGAACAATTACAGTTGGAAAGGCTTAATAAAAATATTTCCGCCACAAGTTTTCACTTTCGGAATCTTTACGACGGAACAATGATCTATGCAGTCATGTTTCTGTTCTCACTGGTTTTTTATAACCTATATCCGCAACTTAACTTTTCGACAAATAGTCCCGGTGATATTTTAAATAAAACAAAAAATGGAGAAAAGGCAATTGTATCAATTCCGCCCACTTTTGAATCAGCTTCTGTCAGTATAAGTCCACCAGCATATACGGGCTTACCGAAGTTAAAAAGCGAAGATTTGAATGTCAGTGCAATTTTCGGCTCATTTTTGAAATGGGATGTTACGTTCAGCCATCAGGAAAATTTATCGGTTCGGTTGGCCAATAGTCGAGGAGATGAGCAGTTATTTAGGAAATCGAATGGATTATTTTCATATCAGGATAAGTTGGCTGGTTCAGGACTATATTCGATCAAGGCGTATTGGAAAGATTCATTAGTATACCAATCAGACTTTTACAAACTGGAAGCGAAGCCGGATCTTGCTCCAAAAATAGAACCGGCTTCAAAAGAATTATATCAGTATCATTTTTTGAAAGACAATAAAACGATTCAAGTTTCAGCAAAGATTTCAGATGACTTCAAGGTGAAACAAGCTTTCATTGTCGCAACTTTGGCACGCGGGTCCGGCGAAAATGTCAAATTTCGGGAGATGAAATTTCCGCTTACACCTTCTAATTTTAAAGAAGCAAAACTGACTCAATCCATCGATCTGAAAGCATTGAATTTTACACCTGGCGACGAACTCTATTATTATTGGGCAGCTATTGATAACAAAGAGCCGGAAGCCAATTTCACAAAATCAGATACTTATTTTATTGTTTATAAGGACACCGCGCAGGTCGAGGAATCGCAGCTTGCAACAATGTCGGTTAACACAGTTCCGGAATATTTCAGAAGTCAGCGCCAGATTATTATCGATACTGAAAAACTGATTGCCAGACGCAAGAAAATTAAAAAAGAAGAATTTAATAGTGTTTCGAATGAAATAGGTTTTGACCAGAAGGTTTTGCGGTTACGCTACGGTCAGTTTTTAGGAGAAGAATTTGAACAAAATATTGGCGGCGGGGGAGGTGATGCTCCACACGACGAAGGTCATCAAGAGAATATTCTGGATAAATTCACACATAAGTCAGATTCAGAAGGAGAGGCGGCTGAAAATCGAAAGTCACAGCCTGAAGAGCATCATCTTGAACATGAAAGTCACGCCGATGCAGGTTCAAAGGACGCCATTGCCGAGCTTATGGAGCAATATGTGCATGCCCATGACGATGCAGAAGTCAATACTTTTCATGAACAGTCGACGAAGAGTTTACTTAAAATGGCCTTGGAACAAATGTGGCAGTCGGAGTTGCATTTGCGTATGTTTGAACCGGAAAAGGCCTTGCCGTTTGAAAATAAAGCACTCGAATACTTGAAACAGGCCCAACACAAAGCGCGTGCATTTGTGAAAAAAAGCAGCTACGACCCGCCTCCGATTAAAGAAAAGGAGAAGCGGTTAAGCGGAGAATTGACTGATTTAAGCAAGAGTTTTAATCAGGAGAAAACGGTAGACAAAATCCGGACAGAGCAATTGGTGGCTGAGGTTTTGGGTTATCTGGAATATGAAAAAATGAATACTGCACAACAAGCTAAGTTTCAAAATGCCGGAACCCGCTTATCAAATCAATTAATCAACAACGGCCCGTTTAACGGCGGGATGCAAAACTGGCCGGTACTTAGTTCCTTGCAGAAAGTGATTGGTGGAAAAGTGATTTCGGCAAAAGAAAAACAGCAGCTAAAAACGGAACTTTATAAGAGGGCAGGCACTGGTTTACAAAGCACCCGTTCTTATGCCAGTGAAAAAAAGCTGGAAAATATATTCTGGAAGAAACTTAAATAAATTGGGTGAATCCGACCCGGTGACAACGTATGATTGCATTTGATTTTGACTGGTTCGCTCCACTCAACCTGGTACTGATCCTGCTTCTTTTCCTTCTTGGTGGCTTGCAGGCCTGGCTTCTGTCGCGGAGCTCAGGGCAAGTTCTCAGGCGAAAATTGAATGTCAAAATTGGGCTCAACCTTTTGTTATGGTTGGTTATCGCTGCATTTATTTTTCAACCAATTTTCAAATCAAACGTCTTATCAAACCAAATTCTCGTTGTTGGAAATGATTTTCCTGAGAAAGAAATTGCCAGGATAAAGGATAGTTTGCGGGTCAGTAAAGTTTTTTCGGAAAGTAATTTCAAAGGGAAATATTTTGATACGCTGACCCTGGTGGGGCAGGATTTCAGTCCAACCTTTTTTGCCAGACTTAGCCAGTCATTGCCAACCCGAAGTCGTATTAACTGGATTCCTTATTTCCCTGAAAATCAGATACAATCAATTTCATGGAAAGGTATACTAAGAAAAGGCCAGCTTCAGAAAATTACAGGGGCTCTACGTTTGTCTGATGTCCAATGGGTCAAAGTCAAATTTGGTAACCAGGTTTTGGATAGTTTAAAACTTGAAAAAGGACAGCAATATTTCAATCTGTCGTTTCCGGTCTTTACCGAAAGGCGGACAAATGTAAATCTATTTTTGGGCGACAAGAATCTTGGCGAAATTCAGTTTTTTGCTCAGTCGCTGCCAACCTTGACGTTCAAATTCATATTAGATAATCCTGATTTCGAAAGCAAAACCTTGGCAACCTGGCTTGCCAATCAAGGTCATGCTGTTGAAATTTCTACCAGCCTTTCAAAAGATATTAGTAGTAAACTGACTATCAATAAAACAGGGAATCCGGATATCATCATCACCGATCCAAAAAACGCAGGAAAGGCTGAGATTAAAAAAGCTTTTAATGCAGGAAAGAGCATTTTACTTATAAATCTTACCAATCCTTCCACAGAAATTACTTCCATAAATTCTGCTTTGGGAACGAAGTTACTGATTAAAAAAGTCTCAAATGAGGAGGCCTTGCCTGTAACTGGGGAACTTACGAAATTGCCATTCGACTTTGCTAAATCAAATAGTTATATCCATTTGCCAAAATATCCTGTTGCTATTGAAAAAAGTGCTGGAAAGGTTGCTGTGAGCTTGTTGAACGAAACTTTTCCTACCATGCTGAATGGCGATAGTTTGCTCTATGGCAATATCTGGACTTCCGTTTTAGCCGCTATTCATCCTGCTTATAAGACAAACATTGAAGTGTTGGCACCTGTTTATAAAGGGATTCATACAGAATTGAAATTTAATAATATGGCAGGAAATCCTGGCTCAGTTGAGATTGGGAAGGATACCTTATTTTTGAATTATTCCGCGATTAACGGCCAAACAGCCGACGCAAGTTACACACCTGCAAAATCTTCCTGGGTAACGTTAGCGGACGATTCGGAAATTTCAGTTAGTGACAGCTTAAATTTTAACCCAATTTATCAAAGTAAGCTGGTTGAAGATTTCGTGAAATCCCGCATGAATCTGCAATCAAATCTTTTAGATTCGGCACACTTATCTGATCCGAAATCTCAGCCATTAAACGAAAGTCGTATCCCGGATTGGATATGGTTTCTGGCTATTCTGGGAAGTCTTACTGCACTTTGGTTAGAGCCGAAATTTAATTAGAATTTTTGTCTGCAAATAATTGCGCCATTGCCTTTCCAAAGGTGGAGCGCACCGAAATGAAAATCCAGACAATTAGGCTGCCCATAAGCAATCGACGTTCATTTTTTTGACATTTAAAATCAAAAACACCTACTTTTATGATTTGCGAAATATTGCTTTCCATCATTTGAATGGAGATTACGCATCATTTTGAAATTATAAACGATATGAGTGAAAACGGACCTCAATTAAGAACCGTCAATGTAATACGTTATGTCACACCTTTGCGAGAAGGGGGTTCACTGCCTGCCATTGCTGAGGCGGACGATGACTTTCTTTACGTCTTGAAATTTCGTGGCGCCGGACAAGGTGTAAAAGCTTTGATTTCTGAAATAATCGGTGGCGAAATTGCCCGTGCCCTGGGACTGAGAATCCCGGAAATAGTGTTCGCAAATCTGGACGAAATGTTTGGCATGACAGAACCAGACGAGGAAATCCAGGATCTTTTAAAAGCAAGTACAGGCCTCAATCTTGCCATGCACTATTTGTCCGGCGCGATCACATTTGATGCACAAGTAACCACCGTGGATTCGAAGCTGGCCTCTCAAATTGTTTGGCTGGACTGCCTTCTCACCAATGTTGACAGAACCGCGAGAAACACCAATATGCTCATGTGGCATAAGGAATTGTGGTTGATCGATCATGGTGCTGCGCTATATTTCCATCACTCCTGGACCAATTGGGAAGAGCAGGCCAAACGACCGTTTGTTCAGGTGAAAGATCATGTTTTGCTGAAGCAGGCTTCTGAACTGGAAGCCGTTGACGAAACATTTCGGGAAATATTGACAGACGATCTTATTTACTCGATTTGTTCACTTATCCCGGACGACTGGTTGCTGCGCGACGCTCCTTTCGAGACAGCAGACGAGCACCGTCAGGCTTATGCAAGATTTTTAATTTCAAGAGTTTCAGTGTCAGAAGTATTTGTAAAAGAAGCACAGAATGCAAGAACATCACTTATTTGAGTACGCCGTCATTCGCGTCGTACCCAGAGTCGAACGTGAAGAATTTCTAAATGTTGGCGTGATCCTTTATTGTCAGAAACAAGGTTTTTTACAAAGTAAATTTAATCTCGATTCTGGCCGTCTCCATGCTTTTTCAGGCTCTCTTGACATATCGGAAGTGGACGAATATTTATTTTCATTGAACAAAATATGTATCGGAGGAACGAAATCAGGGCCGATTGGAAGTTTGCCAATTGCTTCTCGTTTCCGCTGGTTAACTGCAACACGCAGTACGGTTGTACAGACCTCAAAAGTTCATCCCGGTTTTTGTAAAGATGCGGGTGAGACGTTAGATAAGTTATTTCAACAGCTGGTGCTTTAAGATTTTGGATGGACAGTCTGGTATTGATATCGTTAGTAGAGTCAGGAACCAATAAAAAAGCTTCGTCCAATATTTTTGGCGAAGCTTTTTTTGTTTTACATAAGATTATCTTAAAAGGATTTTAATGCCTTAAATATTTCAGTATAAGGCTGTTCTCCTTCAAAAGTTCTCACGTGTTTTCCACTTTTATCGTACATCGCGATGTATGGAAATGATCTTATCTGATAATATTTTTGTACCAGGTAAGAAGTTCCTTCTGTCCCGATTTTAATATTTGGATATGCAGCAAGATTGTAGTCTTTTTCAAACTTTTTTATCATTTCCATCGACTGAAAAGTAATCATTACCAGTTGCTTATTACTGATGACCGTGTAGTTTTTTAATAATGCTTTTGTGAAATCCTGACAATGCTCACAGTCAGGCGAAAAATACATCAGGACAACCGGCCCCGGCATTAGTTGTGCAAAATTGTAAGGTTTTCCGTTTGTCAGCGTCATCTGAAACGGTGCAATTTTCTTTGTGCCAACCCCCGTTTGGCTAAATGCAGAAACCGAAAGGAGTATAAACAGGAATAGAGGAATTATTTTTTTAGACATCTGAATTATGATTTATAACAAAGCTGCAAGATAGGATTCTTTTTGATACGTAAAATTGATCTAACGGAAAGACTTTCCTTAAACCGAGCAGATTCATTATGATTAAGAACGACATTATTGAAGTCTTAAAACTTCGAGGAACGAAATTAGATCGATAACGCGAAGTTCAGGAAAAGCTATCCGTTTAAACACATCAAAATCAGTGTCGTTACTGACTAAATAATCACAGCCGCAACTTATTGCAAGGTCAGAAAATTTGTTGTCATCAGGATCGTTCAAAACTAAACCCCATTTAAATGCAGGTTCAGTGAAAATTACGTTTGAAACAATTGCAAGCTGGTGTAAAACCAGCTGTGAACTTTTAGAGGAATATGTTTTAGTGAGTATTTCGTCGTATTCCAGAAGTATTTACGTGCTGACGAACCACTCAAATTTGCCAGCCTTAAAATCGACGTAAAGTTGGTAAAACGGACTTTTCGGAGGTATTGAAGCACGCAAACAATTCGTATCAATTACAACACGGATCATTTGGTTTTAAAGTTATCGTCAGAGAGCATTTTTATGTAATCGTCTTCTGAATAGGACTTTTTACTTAATACATTATCAAGTTCGGCTTTCAAACGTTGGTCAAAAAAGTCCATCAATATCCTACGAACTTCAAGTGTTTCAAGTTCGCTTAAATTTTGATCAAACAGTCGTAACATGCTTATCTGCATGTCATTAAGTTTGCGATTGCTTATTTGCCTGTTACTTGACGGGATCATGATATGAATTTACTTGCATTTCCAAAGCTTAACAAAAATAAAAAATTTTGGGCGTAAATCTGAATTAGTAAAAAAACTTCCACCATTTACATTTCCATAACAATGTTTTACAAGCCTTTTACCAAAGCAAATTTTGCCTTTCCTACTTTTGGTCATGCATTGAGAGTTTAATTCATTTACATTTAAAACAACAAATCATGAGAAAAGGCAGTCTTTTGGTAATCACGTTCCTGCTGATGAGCAGCGGAATTTCAATCGGACAAAAAGCTTTCGGCAATTGTTCGGCAGTGTTTCTAAACAACAAAATGGTGGCCAGTGCGTATAGTGACAATGGTAAAAGTGAACTCGGGAATAAAATTCTTGTTTTATAAAATAAATTAGAACCCATGAAAAACAAGATCCAAAGAATTTTAGTGATTCTGATTTATATATCGACGGTTTCAATTTCCGACGCTCTACCTAAAAATACTACGAACAATGGTATTTCATTGCTTCTTAATGGAAAATTGACAAAGCCGGAAAATTTTGTTCACGTAAGAAATGGGCGTTTGACATTGATCGAAATAAATTCAAAATCGGGCACGAGAACCGGATTGCCATTTTTCGCTTATCTTAGACGAGCTGGAAAAATCGTCGACGTAAATGCCTATACACATAATTTTTCAGTCCGTAGTATTGATTTGAGTCAGATTTTAGAATCGGCGAAAGTGGGGGATGATATCATTATTGAACCTGCGGACAAGACGAATATTTCGGGTAGAAAAATAATATATGTTCGTTATTCTATGCTGTTCCCGGCATTTAACTGGTTTCCATTTTTGAATAAAAACAAGGGAGGATGTTAGTTGAGTTTGTTTTGATAATTTTATAATAAAATTTTGAAGGGATGAATTTAAGAGCTGTCAGACCGAAAACAACATCGACAGTCACTTTTTTAGTGATGATCTTTCTGATATTTTCAGCGCTTGAAAAAGTAACAGGAAACAACGATGCTGTCCGGTTTTCTGAAAAAGTCAATCTTGCTTTGCGTCGCACTGCTCATCTTTTACTTGTCGAAAATGGAGATTCTATATCTACAATTACGCCGGTTCAACAACTGGACGCGAACACATTTGCAGTAAGGATTGATAAGCTTTTTGATTATGACAACCTTCCTGATTTATTGCAGAAGTCATTGAAAATTCACGGAATAGATCAGGGCTACGATGTTTCGGTACTCCATTGCGAAAACAGCACGATTATTCTGGGTTATAGTTTTCAGGATTTAAATCAAAAAGAAGGCGTACCGTGCAATGGAAGAAAATTAGATGGCGGTTGTTATGTTTTGCAGGTAAGTTTTTATCCGGAATTGAAAACGGCGTCTGCAACCAGTAACTGGTGGATTTTGCCCCTTGGAAGTTTGCTTGCAGGATTGGGTTTTGTTATTTGGAAAAGAAACAAGAAGGATACAGGCTCGGATAGTGATTCACTTCATGATTATATCGATAACAAGATAAATTTCGGGAGTTCTGCATTTGATATGAACAAATTAATTCTAATCTCAGAAAGCAAAACTTATAATCTGACTTACCGGGAAGCCAAGCTTCTTCACCTGTTTACCAGTAATCAAAACAAAATTCTTGAACGTGACTTTATTCTAAAATCGGTTTGGGAAGACGAAGGTATAATTGTGAGCAGAAGTGTTGACGTTTTTGTTTCAAGACTGAGGAAAATGCTAACCGAAGACTCCAAGATCAAAATCGCCGCGGTGCATGGAATAGGTTACCGGATGGAGGTAACCATGTAGAATCACACAGTCAGACTGCAAAATCTGACTGTGGGATTTTTTTCTTAAAAGCGATATCCTACAAATTCTGTTTTTTCAATTCTTCAACCGCATGGTTAGCTGACCTTGCAGTCATCGCCATATAAGTGATTGATGGATTTACGCAGGAAGAAGAAACCATCGCGGCGCCATCCGTAACGAAGACGTTTTTGCACTCATGAATCTGGTTGAACTTATTCAGAACCGAGGTTTTCGGATCTTTCCCCATTCTTGCCGTTCCCATATCGTGAATTCCTAAACCTGGATGAGTGTCTGTCCGGTTAAATCCCGAGACATTTTTAAAACCCGCGGCGTCAAGCATTTCCACGGCCGAAGCCATCATATCTTTGCGCATGGTCAATTCATTTTCTCCGAAAGCAGCGTCAAAAACGATCATCGGAATTCCCCATTTATCTTTTCTGTCTTTATCCAAAAACATCCTGTTGGATGGATCCGGGAGTATTTCTCCAAAACCGCCAAAACCCATTGTCCAGGTTCCTGGCTTTGTCATATCTTCTTTAAAACTTGCGCCAAAGCCATCGGTCGTGATGCCCCGTTTCCAGTCACTTTTGCTTGCGCCGCCCTGATATCCGTATCCACGAAGAAAATCTCTTTTGTCATTTCCCCAGTTTCGGAATCTGGGAATGTACAGCGCATTTGGTCGTTGTCCAAAAATATAGTCGTTCTCAAATCCATTGACGGTAGCGTTTGCACCGACGCCAAGATGGTGATCCATAATATTTCGCCCAACCTGATCACTGTCATTGCCAAGTCCGTTTGGAAAACGTGAAGATTTAGAATTAAGGAGCAAGGCAGCAGAATTCATCGAACCTGCGTTCAAAAAAATAATTTTTGCAAAAAACTCTTCAACTGCCATGGTGTTCTGGTTGATCACCCGGACACCTTTTGCTTTTTTTGTTTTTTCGTCATAAATAATTTCGCTGGCGATGGTATCATGCAAAACCGTTAATTTCTGGGTTTTCCTTGCAGCCGGAATTGATCCCGATAAAGAACTGTAATAGCCGCCATAAGGACATCCCCGGGAACATTTACTTCGGTATTGGCATGATGCCCGGCCTAATTCGGTATGCCAGGGCTGCGGTTTGGTAAGATTGGCAACCCTTCCGATCGTTACCGGTCGGTTAAGTTTTTTCATCATCGTATCCTTAAAATACACTTCCGGCGCGCTCATTGGCATGGCTGGAAGATAATGACCGTCCGGCAAAACTTCCCATCCTTCGGCCTGCCCGCTGATACCTACAAATTTTTCAACATGTGCATACCAGGGTTCGAGATCTTCATAACGTATCGGCCAGTCGATCGCGATGCCCTCTTTTGCATTAGCCTCAAAATCATTTTTATTCATCCGGTAAGACTGCCGGCCCCAGTGCATGGATTTTCCACCCGTATGATATGCCCTGATCCAGTCAAAGGGACGTTTTTCTATGTATGGATTTTTCTTATCGTCAGTAAAAAACTCGGCTGTTTCCTCATTCGCCAAACTTCCGAACCGGCTGTTTGCCCAATACTCTTCTGCTGACTGGATCGAAACTTTTCCCCGGTGATCAAATTCCCAGGGGCCTTTCATGGCGGTATCGTAGTCTTCAATATGTTTCACTTCCCGTCCGCGTTCGAGCATTAAAACCTGCAAACCGCGTTCGGTAAGTTCTTTCGCGGCCATACCTCCGGTCATTCCCGAACCGATTACGATGGCATCGAATGTATGTGTTTTATCTGATTTTAGATTTAAATTCATGGTGATCTGACGTTAGTAGGCGAAAGATTTCTGATTGGGTTTCAACTTGATCATTTCCAGTTTTCCAGGAATCGGTACATAGTCAAAAGATGATTTTATTCCTTCTTCCGAAGTAAAATACCCCAACATGGTAAGTTCTTTCATCAGACGCCAATAGGGCACACCCTTAGCCTGGGCTGACATCTGTTCACGGTCTTCATTATCACCCATCTTGGTTTGCTGCACCTGATACGCCTTCATTTGGTCAACAGTGTCACTTTCCACTTGTTTTAGCGTCTCAGTTTTCTGAGAAGCGGTAAGGGCAAGAAAATCTTTTTGTTCCAGATTTTTGATACCTTCCAAAAAGCTGGCCTGTTCAGGTGTTTTATAACAATCTTTAAGCATCATCACAATGAACGCAGGCACACCAACATCCTTCGCACCGGGCGTGCTGGTTTTGGGAATGATGATTTCAGCAACTTCTGCAATGATCAGTTTCTGATTGTCTGTCAATACAAAATCAGCAGTTAGGGTCAGGCTTGTTTCAGGATTCTGCCACCGATTCATAGCCAGCAGTGTCGGCGCAGAAAATGTCCCTCCAAGCATGAGCGCAACACTTTTTATGGCATCTCTTCTTTTCATCAGTTATAAATTTATATTTCAGTATCGTGTTTATCAGAACAAATACAAAATGGCTGAATCGTCAATTTGTCAACCAGAAAACGTTAGATATGTATTTGAAAATAACCTGAAACGGTTGACCGTCAGATACTCATCTGTGGTCCTGATACTTAAAGAAAATCTTTTGTTCGAAATACTGAGTGAATTTAAAGACTCTGTCTGCGAGATGGAATTGGGTAATAAAAAAGCCGTTGCAGTGTGTTTTTGATGCAGTTTTTGTATTTATTTATAATATTTTTAAACTGCAAACGGCAGTTATTTGTTGTTACTTTGTTAACCAAATTAGAAATTAGAATTTTTAAGCATGAACTGGAAATCAGTAAAATCAGAAGCAGACGTTCAAGAACTTTTTAAGACCAACGAATATTCCCTAATTTATAAACATAGCCCGCGCTGCATGACAAGCCTAATGGCTTTCAGAAATATGAAATCAGGTGCGGAGTCAGATTACAGTATTCCATTCCACATCGTGGACGTGATTCAGGATCGCGAAGTTTCTGGCCTGATCGCTAAAACCTTTTCTGTAAAACACGAATCACCTCAGGTCTTAATCGTGAAAGACGGTGAGTGTATTTTTAATATTTCCCACGAAAGCATCGTTTTAAAGGATATTGTTAAAAAAATAAACGCTTTGACAGAAGCATAGTATTTATCATTTCTGTTCAGTTTCCCACACTAACTTTTTGCGCGTGAAAAGAATATTGGTTGCCTTCCTGTTACTTACTTCGGTTAATTATTTGAGTTTTGGGCAGGAAGGCATTTTGCCTCTGGACAGCAAGAATAACGCTGTTTATTCTGACGTTGGCGCAGTGCAGCACACCAGAGATGTACTTTTTACGAATGCGCAAAAGTGGGTTGTCAAAACTTTCGGGAACTATGAAAATGCTGTGGTTACCGAAGACCGGTCAAATGGCAAATTGGTGCTTAATACCTACGCGCCCATATCGAGTGCGGCGTATGAATATCTTCGTTTAACGATAACCATTGATTGTCAGGATAATAAATATTCTGTCTTGATGACAGATCTGGAAGGCATTGCCAAAAGCCAGACAATCAAACGCCTTGGAAAAAGGCAAAATGACGAAATTCAGGAAAAGTCGGTTCTGGTCAAAACAGAGTCCAACCGTAAGCAAAAAGCTTTGGCTGAGAATGAGCTGAATGAAATGAAATCTGATAACAACAGCGTCAACAACGCAGTTTACGGCTTATTAGCTTCGCTGAAACAAATGATGCTGGCTGAATCGGAAAATTGATCAAGGCGATTTTCACATCACTTTGATATTGTTTTCTTTAAAACTCCGGTAAAGCGTTTCGAGCACATAACTTTTGAAAACCGGTTCTACATAAACGCTTTTTACCCACACCAGAATTTTTAACTCAACATTATCTGCACCAATACTGTTGAAAAGAATCTGACTTGGTGCATTTTTTATAATATCTTCCGACTTAGCGATTGTTTCGGTTACTAACTTTTTCACAAGGTCAAGATCAGATTCTACGTTTACCTTAAAAACAATCTCGCTTTTAAGCTGGGAATTTTTCTGAGTGTAATTTGTCAGCCTTCCCGAAAGTAAATCGCCATTTGGAATGATTACCCGAGAACCCTGGGAAGTCAGCATTTTGCTGGATCTGATACCAATATCAAGCACTTTTCCCTTCTTGTCAGCCAGTTCAATATAATCTCCAATATTAAAAGGTTTTTCAAAAATCAGGATAATTCCTGAAACGAAGTTGTTGATAATATTTTGCAGACCAAGTCCAATCCCGACACCCAGCGCACCAATCAAAACCGTTATTTTGTCAAGCGGAACGCCGGACGCTGTGATAGCAAAAAGAAATCCTATAATAATGATGACCAGACGGATCAGTGCAAGTTTTGAATTTTTCTCCACCACGCTGCTACCGAAACTGCTGTCAGATTCTCCAAATAAAATTCCTATATTTTTTTGGAGAATATTAGATAGATAAAGTATGACCGCGAAAAATAGGATGTTACCTAACGAGAAAGTAATATTTCCAAAAGTACGGGGTTTTAAGAGCAGTTCCTGCAACAGATTCTGAATGGCGTCGATGATATTCAGATTGATCGCGAACACCAGAATCCATAACAAAACTGAAATGAATGAAAGCATTTTTCGAAACTTGGATCGGCTGCTGGCCACATTGATTCGTGAGAAAATGCCTCCCGAGCAGGAGCTTACCCGGATTTGTAATTCCATCGCTTCTGCAACAATCTGCACAAAAACGGCCAGACTTAAAATCTGGACCAATCCGCTGATCGCGGTTAAGTGAAATGATTTGGCCAGACTAATTCTTCCAAATGCATTCAACATAATGGCTAAAATATTAAGTATAACATAGATGACCACCACTGGCTTTATAAACCTTTTATGGAATTTGGCTTCCTGCATCTTGCGATAAAGCCAGATACCAAAATAAATGGATATGGCGTTCAAAAGAATCAATAAAGAACGTAGCAGAAGCGATTCATTGACGAATGCGTTTGTGAAGATAACCAGTACGTACAAGCCTAAAATTGTGAACCAAACGCGTAATTGACTTTTAGGTAACCGTCGATATAAAAATATGCTTAGTGTTATCAGCAAAAGAAACTGGTTCAGCTCGATATAGATGGAAGGAGAATCAGGTTCGAAAAGTGGGGTAAGGTTGAATAATACAACAAGAGTGGAGAGTAGCGGAATTCTGGCTATGTAACTAAACTTTAATTCTCCGATATCGGCCGCAAGTTTTGGCTGAGACGCCAGCCGGAAATTGATATAGACCCACCAGAAAAATACGGCGCACATGATCAATAAAAAAATCCGGTTATCCCAGGTAGAGTTGAAGAAGTAGCGTAAAATTTTGTCCTGACCGAGGTACGAAGTTTTAACTAATGTTCCGATGTTGTCAGAATTGTTGGTTTTCGGCGCGTTCCAGAGGTAATTATATTCCTTGCTCAAAACGTTCCTTCCAGATTCCCTCACATAATCATCTACTACGGTTTGTAAGTCAATGGTTTTAAAATAAATTGTGGATGCATCAGCAAGCAGCCTGCTGACGGTATCAAGATTTGCGACAGTAACCTTTCCGGTGTTTTGCAGGCGGACTCTTAGATCATCAATTTGCGCTTTGTACAGTTTTCGCTGCGTAGTGTCGCCGACATCAACCATCAGCAGTGAATCTCTCCCAAACTGAATAATCTCCTCCGACATACGTTGCAATTCAGCATTATATTTCGAAAGGGATTTTCGCCACATGGCCGTTTTTGTCTGGGCGTCGGTGAGCATCAACCGATAATTCAAAAGTGTTTTATTATCAGGAATTGTTTTATTTAACTGCATCGCAGAATCAATCTGAGCAACGTTTCTTTGAATCTGGTTCAGATCGTGCCTGATGTTTGGACCATCATAGCCTTTTTTATTGGCACCGTTCATCTGAGTTATTGCTGCCTGATATTTCTCCAAACGAAACAATAACGTATCGGGAATAACGACACTGGAATCGACGGCAATTGGTTTATTTTGCCCCCAAACTACTTCACAGGATATAATTAGCAGGAAAAATAATGCAGTACAGAAGCGCTGATTAGATTTGAAATATTTAGATATAATGAATTTCTTCATATCAATTTTTAAAATTAACAGATGCGGCCAACCTGCAAATAACATGCCTGATACGGTTAGTTATTGCAATTAAGCGTTTTTGTCTCCAATATCTGTAATTTTAATATCGCGTTTTGAAGTATTTCTATTCAGTGATTTTTAAGATTATGATCAAGGCAACCGCAGCGAATAAAGATTTAGTAGTGAAGATTTTGACTGCTGCTTTTTTGGAAAACAGGAGCGTAAATTACATCATCAAGCAGGATGGATTTAAACAAAAAGAATAGAAGCGTTGATGGAGTATTCTTTTGACTATTGCAAACTTTTTGGCCAAATTTACCTGTCTGACGATAAAAAAGCTTGCGCGCTTATTTCATTTCCGGATCGTAAAAGGACAAATTTTAGATCCGTCTTGCTCGATATAAATCTGATCACGAAATCTGCCGGGATTAGTAATATTTCAAAAATTCTAACACGGGAAAAGTTGATCGAGCAAAACTATCCATCTTCGGAGATCTATTATTTATGGTTTATCGGCGTTGCTCCCGAAAATCAGAATCAAGGTTTGGGAAAGAAACTTCTGACGGAAATCATCCATGATGCCAATCAAATGAACCGCCCTATTTATCTCGAAACATCTACTGAGAAAAATTTGTCATGGTATCAGAAAGCAGGATTTGAGATTTACAATCAACTGGATTTTGGGTACCCATTATTTTTGATGCGACGAAAATAACTCTTGGTTTGCTAATCAAATTTTCTGATATGCCAATGAAGCCCTGGATTCCACAAAAAATTAAAAGGTATGCCGGCTTAATTTCTAATTTTGCAGAAAACTTCATTCTGCAAAATGACCGGGTACCTTAATTTATTTGATTTTAAACAAAAAGTAGACTATAAAAACGAAATCTTAGCCGGTCTCACAGTCGCCATGACGATGATGCCGGAGTCGCTTTCTTTCGCTATTCTGGCCGGACTTCCGCCATTGGCAGGTCTTTACGCCGCTTTTATTATGGGGTTGGTCACGGCAGTTTTCGGCGGCAGACCCGGAATGGTTTCCGGTGGTGCGGGTGCCACGGTTATTGTTTTGATTTCCCTGATGCAGTCAAACGGAATTGAATACGTTTTTGCAGCGGTCGCAATGGCCGGAATTTTTCAGATTTTAGTAGGCGTTTTCAAGCTTGGAAAGTTTATTCGGCTCGTGCCGCAGCCGGTAATGTATGGGTTTGTCAACGGACTTGCCGTAATTATATTCATATCACAGTTTGAGCAATTTAAAACGGTTTCCAATGGACAGATTTCCTGGCTAATCGGAACACCGCTTTACATTATGGCAGGCTTGGTTGGGCTGACGATCGCTATTGTCCTGATTTTACCAAAAATCACAAAAGCCGTTCCCGCGTCGCTGGTTGCTATTATCGTGGTTTTTGGTCTGGTTCTCGGTTTTGATATTGACACCAGAACGGTTCGTGACATAGCTTCTGTGAGTGGAGGATTCCCACCTTTTCATATCCCTGCTGTGCCTTTTAATTTCGAAACACTCCAGATTATTTTTCCATATGCGCTGATCATGGCGGGAGTCGGTTTGACAGAAAGTTTATTAACCTTAAATCTAGTTGACGAACTGGTTGGAAACCGCGGAAACGGAAACAAAGAATGCATCGCGCAGGGAAGTGCGAATATCCTGAACGGTTTCTTTTTTGGCATGGGCGGTTGTGCTATGATCGCGCAGACGTTTGTTAACATTTCCGCAGGTGCCCGGGCGAGGCTGTCCGGAATCATCGCGGCATGCACGATCCTGATTGTCATACTTTTCGGAGCTCCGGTTATAGAAAAAATTCCAATGGCTTCGCTGACAGGCGTCATGATTATGGTTGCCATAGGCACGTTCGAATGGGGAAGTTTCAAGATTATTAACAAAATGCCAAACAAGGATATTTTTGTCGGTATACTTGTCGCGCTCATCACGATCTGGCTTCACAATCTTGCGTTGGCGGTACTGATTGGGGTAATTATTTCTGCGCTTGTTTTTGCATGGGAAAGTGCAAAGAGAATCAGGGCTCGAAAATACGTTGACGAAAACGGTGTCAAATATTATGAAATATCTGGTCCGTTATTTTTTGGATCGACAATGGCTTTTACGGAAAAATTCGACGTAGCGAATGATCCCGAAACTGTGGTTATTGATTTTAAAGAAAGTCGTATTGCTGATATGAGTGGCATTGAAGCGCTTAACAAATTGACGGAACGTTATAAAAAGGCCAACAAGAAATTGCAGCTTCGCCACCTGAGCGAAGATTGCAGACTGCTTCTGAAAAATGCAGATTCAATTATCGATGTAAATATCATGGAAGATCCCACTTATAAGATTCCATAATTTTCTATCTTGTCTGGAACAGAAATTGTTCTTTTCCAATTCTGTTAAGAACGGAGATCCGCTCCGATTCTACGTCAATTCAAATTGGGAATTGTTTTCAATTTTAATCATAAAATTCAGATAATATGGAATACAGGCAATTAGGTGCTTCCGGCATTAAGGTTCCGGTTTTAAGTTTTGGTACTGCCACTTTCGGAGGTGGAACCGAGTTTTTTAAAGCATGGGGCGAAACCCAGTTAGAAGAAGCAAAAGGACTTATCAATATTTGTCTTGAAGAAGGCGTAAATCTGTTTGATACGGCCGACGGATATTCCAAAGGTATGGCTGAGGAAATCCTGGGGAAAGCACTGGGTGGTTTACGTAATCAGGTTTTAATTTCTACCAAAGCAACATTTCCCACCGGCGACGGACCAAATGATTATGGTTCGTCACGCTTCCATTTAATTCATGCCTGCGAAGAGAGTCTGCGACGCCTGAACACTGATCATATAGATATTTATCACATGCATGGTTTCGACGGAAACACTCCGGTCGAAGAAACACTTCGCGCTCTGGATGATCTGGTTACCAGTGGAAAAGTGCGCTATATCGCCTGTTCTAATTTTTCCGGATGGCATTTGATGAAATCGCTGTCGGTTTCTGAGCGATATGGGTGGGCGAAATATGTGGGACATCAGGCTTATTATTCCTTGTTAAACAGAGAATTTGAGTGGGAATTGATGCCTTTGGGACTGGATCAAAAAGTGGGGACAATTGTGTGGAGTCCGCTTTCTGCGGGTTTGTTAAGTGGAAAATTCAAAAGAAATCAGCCGAATCCGGAAAGCAGCCGTTTAAGCCAGGGCGGGTCACACGGACCTGAAACGAATTATGAACTGCTTTATAACATTGTTGATGTGTTGGAAGAAGTAGCCGAGGAAACAGGCAAATCAGTAGCTCAGGTTTCTTTGAACTGGCTTTTGCAGCGCCCGACGGTTGTTAATATCGTCGTCGGTGCCAGAAATGAGGAGCAGCTAAGACAAAATCTAGGTTCTGTCGGCTGGAATCTGACGACCGAGCAGATCAAAAAACTGGACGAAGCAAGTGAAGTGCCACCTATTTATCCTTATTGGCATCAACGCGGCAACACAACCCTGAATCCAATTCCGAAATTTTACTAAACTGTTTTATGCTACGAACGCACAAATTTTCACAAATACTTTTTGATAAGTTTTCGTGAAAATTTGTGCGTACGTGGTATTAAAGGCGGTTCTAGGATTTTTCTTTATTCGCTGTCAATAATTTTGGATAAAATATTTTCTTAAAAATTTGTTTACTTACTTATAAGTAAGTACCTTTGGCTCGTCGATTACTAATAACAAAATGAAAGCAAGAACAGATACCAAAGAGAAAATCATGGAACTGGGAACAGATCTGGTCGAATCGATTGGTTATCCATCTTTAAGTTACCAGCAGATTTCTTCCCAATTGGGGATCAAAAATGCTGCGGTGCATTATCATTTCCCAAGTAAAGAAAGTTTAGGACTTGAAATCCTGAATACTGCGATTGGCTCTTTTGAAAAAATGATTTCAAATATTTCTAGCCTCGGGCTATGGGAACAGCTGGACACATTTTTCAAAAGTTACAGGAAACATTTAGAAAGCAACAACAAAATTTGCCTGATTGGGGCAAGCGCCTCTGACTATCAGGAATTACCAGAATCCATGCAGGCCGCAGCGTCTGAATATCTTGTTCTGGTAAAAGGCTGGTTTGTTGAACTTCTTAGAGAGGGTAGGGAAGAAGGCGTTTTTCATTTTAAAGGAGAACCGAAGCATAAAGCAGCAGTGATTGTCTCAGCCCTGGCGGGCGGATTGCAACACGCACGTCTTGTAGGGAATCTCCATTATGACGAAATCGTAGAACAATTAGTAGAAGACTTAAAACCTTAAAAAAATTTGCTATTTTAACTTACTTATTAGTAAGTAATTAACTAATTTTAATTTACATCAACCATAAAAATCATGTCAACACAAAAAGTAGCGTTCATTACCGGAGCCAATCGCGGAATTGGGTTTGAAACAGCTAAGAAATTGGGAAAACTAGGTATTTTTCCTGTCATCGGTTCAAGAAACGAGGTTTCCGGAAAGGAGGCCGTTGATAAGTTAAAGGCCGATGGAATAGAAGCAGACTCGATTGTCTTCGATGTGACAAATAAGGCAGATCATGCAAAGGCGTATGACTACTTCGAAGACAAATTCGGTAAGCTTGATATCCTGGTTAACAACGCTGGCGTGTCACTGGAAGGAGATCCTGTTTCTTCTTTTTCGACTGGCAACCCCACAACGGGTGTTTCGGAAGAGACGCTTCGCGGCACTTTGGAGGCAAACTTTTTCGCTCAGGTTTTTAGTACGCAGGTACTTTTGCCACTGATCCGAAAATCGGAAGCGGGTCGTATCGTTAATGTTTCAAGTACATTAGGTTCTTTAAACCTTCACTCGGATCCTACTTCGCAAATTTATGCAATTCAAATGTTTGCCTATAATACCTCAAAAACTGCATTAAACGCCTTCACTGTACATCTTGCATACGAGTTGAGAGATACAGCGATCAAGGTAAACTCAGTACATCCTGGCTGGGTGCAGACAGAACTGGGGGGCTCGTCGGCTCCGTTGAGCCCTGAGGATGGCGCTGAAAGCAGCGTACGCTTAGCAACAATTCCTTCCGATGGCCCAACGGGCGGCTTCTTCTATCTGGATGATATTATTCCCTGGTAGAAACAAAGGAATCTGATATTCCGGTTGTAAAGTTTTTTTGTTATTTGCAGACATTACCCTATACATACACAAGGCTTGGTTATTTTCAACCAGGCCTTGTTTTGTCTTAACTCAGAATTTCACAAACTAAAAACTTATGTCTTGTGAAATATTGAAGCAGGCAATTCAGTTATATATCAAAAATAATTTTCTATGAATTTCAGATTTATCGGGTTGCTTCTTTTCATTTTAGTTGTCGGAACTTGTCATATTTCACTGGCTCAGGTCGTGCGGAGTAAAGGGAAAATGAACCAGCAGTTTGTAATGAATGATGAAACTGTGATTGTAAATCAGGCGACAGGAAAACGCATCAGCTACAATGCCTACGATGAATTGCTTAAAAAAAATCCAGGCAGATACCGGACGCAGCCGGTTTTCGATAAATACGGAAAAGCATCCTCTTTTGCCTTAATTCCTAAAACAAAATCTGAAATTGAAACAGGTATAACGCTGACGGTTGACGAAGATGGTATGCCTGAAATTGGCCAGCCGCTTCCGCCATTCGTCATGACGGGACTGGATGGAAAAACCTACGATTCGGAAAAACTTCGCGGCAAATACATTCTTTTAGGATTTTGGGTGAAGTATGAAAAGCCGATGTATACCTGGGAAAGCACTAAAATCATCTCCAATTTTATACAGGAAAACGAAGACAAAGGCATCGAAATCGTGTCACTTGGAACAACAATAAATACAGATGAAGAATGCCGGAAATTTATTCCAAAACGCAATTGCGGATTTGTCCCAGTACCTAATTCATACGGTTTCAACCACCGCTACAAAGTGACCGAAACTCCATTTTTCGTGCTTGTCGACAAAAAGGGAATCGTAAGAGCAATGGCACCGCATACTGAATTCGATAAAATCAGTGAGCTTTCGTTGCGCTGATTGTTTACAATACTTCGAAAAGTTAAATTTTAAAAAAGATCAGGATGTGATAGTACTACACATCCTGAATGATTGGGTGGTTACAAAGTAACAACAACTTTGCCTTTGGTTTTTCCTGTCTCAACCTGTAAATGCGCATTGCCCATTTCCTCAAAAGGGAAAGTTTGAGAAACATGCGCTTTGACAATTCCTTTTGACAGAAGATCCGCAACTGACTTCATATCATCACCATTTGAGCTTACCAGGAAGAAAAAGCCATTGATGCCCTTCGCCTGCGCTTTTTCAGTAATAGACTCGGCCATACCGGAGGGAATTGTGATCAGCATTCCACCTGGTTTGATCGTCTCTAATGAACGGTCCATATTATCACCACCAATCGTATCTAGCACAAAATCAGCGTCTTTTACAACTTCTTCAAACTTTTGCGTTTGGTAATCGATATGCTCATCTGCGCCAAGTGAGAGAACGAAATCTTTGTTTGCCGCAGAAGACGTCCCGATGACATAAGCGCCCAGATGTTTAGCCATTTGGACGGCAAAATGACCAACTCCACCAGCAGCTGAATGAATTAAAACTTTTTGACCAGGCTTGACATTTGCATGAGTCGTTAATGCCTGGATTGCGGTTAGCGCGGCCAGTGTCGCAGCTGCGGCTTCCTCGTGTGAAATATCTGCCGGTTTGATAGACAGTTGTGAAGCGGGTGCTGCAATATATTCCGCGTAGGCCTGACCATGTCCGGGAAAATTAACCATACCAAAAACTTCGTCGCCAACTAAAAATTCGGTTACCGCAGAACCCGTTTCAACAACGACCCCTGAAATATCCCAGCCCAGGATCAATGGACTTATCTCTTTCAAACGGCCATACATTCCTTTTCCCTGGCGTGTTTTGACGTCGACGGGGTTTATACTGATAGCCTTTACCTGGATCAAAACTTCATTTTCGCCGAATTTTGGCATATCTATGTCTGATATAACCAGATTTTCTACGCTTCCCGGGGTTTCTAAAACAAATGCTTTCATAAGATTTTCTGATATTTTAATATTTTTGTTGATGCAAAATTATACTGTAACCGTCGCTAGATTCAGGTACAAATTTGCCATTATTCAGTAAATTGCGGATGTTATGAAAGAAAACATATATCAGCCGTTCGAGATTCTTTTTAAAGAGCTTGACCATAGTCCAAAAGATGGACACAGCCATAATTTCTTCGAACTGGTTTACATCATTTTCGGTACCGGAAAACAGTGTATCAATAAAAGTACGTTTAATTATCATGCCGGGCATATGTTTCTGATAACGCCGGAAGACTGCCATTCTTTCCACGTTCTTACCACCACGAAATTTTGTTTTATCCGCTTTAACGAAGATTATATTAAATCCAGCTATGCCAATACGGACCGTGCGTCAAGAACGGAACGTGTTCAAAAACTTGCATTTATTCTTCAAAATGCCAATCATCAACCGGGTTGCATTCTCCGTCAGCCGGGTGATAAGGCACTTGTAAAACCGATGGTTGAAAGCATCCTCAGGGAATATGTCAACAGAGATTTGTATAATCGTGAGCTGATTGAGCAGCTGGTCAACACACTGATTATTGTTGTTGCCAGAAATATTGCGAAAATTTTACCGGAACAGGTTAACCAGGGAACGGAGGAAAGAGCAGTTAACATTCTGCATTATATTCACCAGCATATCTTTGAACCAGAGAAAATCAGAACAGAGCTGATCAGCAAACATTTTGGAGTTTCTGAACATTACCTCGGCAAGTATTTTAAAAAGCAGACCGGAGAAACATTGCAGCAATATGTGATCAATTATAAATTGAAAATGGTCGAAAACCGTCTTTTGCACAGCGAAATGAGAATCGGAGAAATTGCAGCCGAAATGAGTTTTACTGACGAAAGTCACTTGAATAAATTATTCAAAAAGTACAGAGGTGTGAGTCCTACGGAGTTTAGGAAGAATCAATTGGTCCTGGAATAATCACGAATTTCTGGAAACCGGGTTGGAATAATTTCTTGATGTTTACTTGCTGAAATTGGTAAAACATTACTTCAATCCTTGTAAATTGGTACAACAATCAGGAAGCAAGACACATGACAATAACCAATACGAACGACCAATTTTATGCTGGTTTGCCCATAAATGAAAGTCCGCTGAGCGATTTACTAGTGGCTGATCATTTGTTTTCCCAGGTACCCGAAGATTGGTTTATTGTGGTTACAGATGTGAAAAATTCAACGCTTGCTGTACAAAATGGTTTGCATCAAACCGTGAATCTGATTGCTACCGGATGCATTGTAGCTGTCCTTAATATTGCCTATAAAAACCACTTGAATATTCCTTTTTTCTTCGGCGGCGACGGCGCGACCTGCATCATTCCTTCATCCATTTTGAATGCGGTTGTTCAGTCATTATTAATACACAAGGAAAATACTTTTAGCAATTTTGAACTTGACCTCAGAGTAGGGTATGTTCCTGTTAATGAGGTTTACAAGCAAGGTTATGAACTGAAATTAAGCAAATTCAAAAGCTCGGCAACTTTCACTATTCCGATCGTTTTGGGAGATGGGTTAATGTTTGCTGAAAAATTGATCAAAGGAGAAGATCACCGGATTTCCATTATAAAATCAGAAGAAGAAAATCTTGATCTGGAAGGAATGCAGTGCCGTTGGGACAGGATTGCGCCGCCTGAAAACTATGACGAAGTAATCAGTTTACTGGTCGTCGCGATGAACGAAAAGGAACAGGGGATTGCATATAGTAAAGTTGTAAAACTCCTGGACCAGATTTACGGAACTCCGCAAAAGCGCCAGCCGATTTCAGTTGCAAGGTTAAAACTAAAAGGAACGATGTCCCGGATGGATCTTGAAATGAAAGTTAAGTTTGGGCATAACCGCTTTATTTACGGCCTGTATAATACTTTGATGACCTGGTTTGGCTGGTATTATTTCAGAACCAAGGAGGGGAAAACCTATTTGAGCAGCATTGTAGATTTTTCAGATACACTGGTAATCGATGGAAGAATAAATACCGTTATATCAGGTACCGGTGCACAACGGATCACTCTGGAGAAAGAGCTCAATGAACTGGAAAATGCAGGTGAAATCAAGTATGGTTTATTCGTAAGCAAAGAATCAGTAATGTCTTGTTACGTTCCCGATGCTGATAAAGCACATATCCATTTTGTAGACGGAGCAGAAGGCGGATATACAAAAGCTGCGGGAGTTTTGAAATTGAAAAATCGGTATAGCTAAATGATCATATAATATTCAGTTAACTCCGTTGGCTCTTACTGTTGTTTTTATGTATCTTAGAATCATATTGTTTCGTTCTTCTGATTTCTAATACCATTTCAAAAAAGGCTTCCGGATTTTGATTAGTTTTTGCTAAAAACTGCTTTGATAAATATAACAAACACAATTCACCATGGCGTTATTAAAATTACAAATCAATAACCGCAGCTATGAGGCGGATGTCGACGGAGATACCCCGCTTTTGTGGGTATTGCGCGACAATCTTGGCCTCGTAGGGACCAAGTATGGTTGTGGAATCGCCCAGTGTGGCGCATGCACTGTGCATGTGGACGGAGAGCCCGTACGTTCGTGCGCCTTGCCGATTTCAGCAGTAGGCAAAGCGAAGGTAACAACCATCGAGGGATTATCTGAAAAAGGCGACCATCCGGTACAGAAAGCCTGGGAGGAAGTGGACGTAGCGCAATGTGGTTATTGTCAGGCTGGTCAGATCATGACTGCCGCGGCATTTTTGAAAAAAAATCCTAAACCGACCGACGCCCAGATTGTCGAAACGATGAGCGGTAATCTTTGCCGCTGTGGAACATACCACCGTATAAAAGAAGCAGTGAAATCGGCAGCCTCCAAAACTAAATAATCATGCAGAGTGTAGAACAATCATCAAGGAGAAACTTCCTGAAAATAGCTGCTGCAACCGGTGGAGGGTTATTTTTAGGTTTTAACTGTTCGAATGCGGCAGCACTACCAAGCATTGTAAATCCGGAAGCGTTAGCTGCCGGAGCTGTAAATTTTAACAGTTTTCTTACCATTGGTAATGATAATATAATAACAATATTTTCACCTAATCCAGAGATCGGGCAAGGCATTAAAACCGCATTTCCGATGATCGTGGCTGAGGAGCTGGATGCTGACTGGACGCTTGTGAAAACGGTTCAGGCAAATCTGGATACCAATAAATATGAACGTCAGGTGACTGGCGGAAGTGGAGCTGTACCTCATTCATGGGAGCGTTTGCGCAAGGCGGGAGCAACCGCGAGGTATCTTTTGGTAGAAGCTGCATCAAAGCGCTGGAACGTTCCGACGTCAGAAATTACCACAGAAAAAGGTAAGGTGTTGCATAAATCGTCCGGTAAATCTTTAACCTACGGAGAGCTCGCAGACGAGGCATCGAAAATTGCTATTCCCAAAGAAGTAAAACTAAAAGACGAAAAAAGTTTTACCTTAATAGGACAAAGTGTCCGGAACGTTGATAATAAAAATATCATTACCGGAAAGCCGCTTTTTGGGCTGGATTTTTACAGGGAAGGTATGCTGTTTGCGTTAATCCAACGTCCAAAGGCTTTTGGCTTAAAACTGAAATCCGTGGATTCGGATGCGGCGAAAAAAATGCCGGGGATTGTGGATGTGGTAACATTCGGAAATAGCGTTGCCGTTGTTGGGAAATCTACCTGGCAGGTGAAAAAGGCCCGTGAGGTTTTAAAAATAGATTACGAAAAAGAATTTGATCTGGAAAGTTCGGCAGACCATAACCGTATTTTTAAACAGCTGCTCGAAAATGGGGAGGCGACCGTTCGAAGGAAAAACGGGAATGTTGAGGAAGCGTTTAAAAATGCAGCCAAGGTGATAACGGCCGAATATCAATGCCCGTTTTTGCCGCACAGCCCTTTGGAGCCGATGAACTTTTTTGCGCATGTTCGAGAAGACGGTGTTGAGCTGGTAGGACCAACACAAACGCCGGATCGTGCCCGCAATGAAGCTGCGAAAATAACTGGGTTTCCGCCAGAAAAAGTTACGGTTGAAATTACCCGGCAAGGTGGTGGGTTTGGTCGGAGGCTGTCTGCTGATTATGCAATCGAAGCAACGCATGTTTCCAAAATGGTTAAAGCTCCCGTAAAAGTTGTCTGGACACGCGAGGATGATATGACCGGCGGAACCTATCGTCCGGCAGTGCGTTACCGATTTGAGGCTGCATTGGATAAATCCGGCCAGATGATCGGTTATAAACTTCGGGGCGTGGGTATGAATTCCGGGAATCCAACCCGGGAAGATAATTTCCCGTCAGGCGCTGTTGATAATTTATTGATTGATTCAGTAGAACATAAATCTCCGATAACCACTGGCCCATGGCGTGCGCCGATTACCAATTTCCTTGCTTATGCTGAACAATCTTTTCTCGACGAAGTAGCAGAGGCGGCCGGGAAAGATCCGATCCAGTTCCGTCTGGAATTATTTGAAAAAGCGAAAAAATCTCCCGCTGGCGAAGTGAAATATGATGTCGACCGGATGATCGCTGTAACCAAACTGGCGGCTGAGAAAAGCAACTGGGGTAAGAAAAAAGGTGTTCATCAGGGTTTCAGCGTTTATTTTTCACACCGTTCTTATGTTGCCCAGGTGGGAGAGGTGGTTGTAGAAAAAGGAAAACCGGTTCTGAAAAATGTGATTGCAGCGGTTGATTGTGGTATCGTCATCAATAAAAGCGGCTCTTTGCAGCAAGTACGGGGCGGCGTTGTGGATGGTGTTGGCCACGCGATGTATGGAAATATGACTTTTAAAGACGGAGCGCCAGACCAGACTAATTTCAACGGATTCCGGCTAATCCGGATGAGTGAAATTCCGGAAGTTGATGTGCATTTTGTAGACAACGGCATTTCGCCGACTGGACTTGGTGAGCCAGCTTTACCGCCAGCCGGTGCCGCGGCAGCCAATGCCTTTTATAAAGCAACGAAGAAAAGATTACGTAATCAACCGTTTATTGAGGAGGAAGCGTTCAAGAGTATTTCTTAGTTATAAAACGCTTAAACGTCAGGTTTCAGGTTGGTGTAGTTTTCATCAGCTGAAACCTTTTGTTTTTTGCTACTCGTCGGAAGTTTAATGTTACAGTTCGTGGCTTGATATTTATACAATTATACATAAGTCAAAAGATCGTCAAACCTTAAACTTGTCGGTATATGCACACAGAAACTGCCATCGTTATTCTTGCTGCCGGGCGATCGTCAAGACTGGGCCAGCCAAAACAATTATTGCCATTCAAAGGGAAAAGTCTGCTTTTACACATAGTTCAAACGGCAAAAAAGGTTTCTGATAAAGTTTACGTAATCCTCGGTGCGAATAGTACGCGAATTCAAACCGATATCAAAAGTTGTGGTGCCAAAATAGTATTTAATGAAGAATGGGAGGAAGGTATGGCATCTTCAATCCGGTGCGGCCTGGGTGTTTTAAAAAGCGATTTGCCGGAGTTGAAATCGGCCATTTTTATGGTATGCGATCAGCCATTTGTTACCAGTGATTTGCTCGAAAGTTTGATAAAGGAAAAAGATTTGTCAGGAAAGAGTATTATCGCCAGCTCCTATTCAGAAATCGTAGGAACTCCGGTTTTATTCGATGAAAGTATTTTTTCTGAGATGATGGAACTCAAAGGAGATATCGGGGCCAGAAAAATCATTCTAAAAAGTAAAGATCGTCTGGCGACCGTTGATTTTCCTTTGGGTAATGTAGACATGGATACCGCTGAAGATTACAAAAAGTTGCTGGCTCAGAAGGACTTGATGTAATTGAAATCAATTATCATTACTCATGCAATACTGCTTTGAGCTTTTTGCTTTCCTCAGCATTAAAAGTAAAAGATCGCGATGAAATTTTGTCCCCAAAAACAGAATCTGCCAACATTAATTTGATAACAAGATTGTCGCTTTTCAGCCAGATTCCGCGATCTCCTGAATAATCACCCTTTCGGAGAATTTCCTCAAAGTCATAAAACGGTTCTTGGAACGCAACTGAAATGATTGGTGCTTCGTGATTGAAATCTATCTGGACAGTGACCGTTTTTATTTCGTCTAATAGATCATCTTTAAAATGGGTATTTTTCAATATCACATTCAGCGAATTCTCGGACGGTATCAGCCGGGTATACTGGGAATAGTCCATGGACATTTGACATGTGGGATAAAAATTGGGGAGATAATACCAAGGAATGAATTGCCAATTTGGGATTTGTAACCGAGGTCAATTTAGGCACGGTTTTATTATTTTATGACCTATATCATCAAAAACCAAAAATCATGAAATCATCAGCAGAACATATTCAGACAAATAATTTCAACGCAAACGACGGGTTCGAACAATTCCAGGACAGCACGAATCCATTTATGCCGCAAGTGAAAATGGCAGAAGCAACAACTGCTAATAAACCTGGAAAACGTCGTCGGATTCTGAAACCTTTGTATAGTGTAAGGCTTAGCTAATATAGTCTGATTAAAGGCAGTTTTTTCGCGTATTTCGCTGTCTACCTATTCTCACACCTTAAAGGTTTTACTGAAAAGTACCCGCATCTCGATTTATTCGATGTTCGGATACTTTTTTATATTTACATCGGTCCAATTCCACAAAAATTAGAACCTTCTTCCTCTGCCAGAACTTTGCTCGTGGACGTGGTTCGGACTGAAACAACCGGGTCTTTTTCGGGACGGCTGTGAATTACATCTTTCTTGTTGCGGAGTGATGTCCCTGGTTTTTTGTTCAAAACAGCCTTAATTTCCGCAAGGACCGATAATGCAATTTCTTCCGAAGTTTCAGCTCCGATATCCAGACCAACCGGACCATAAATCCTTGATTTTTGTTCTTCGGTAAGCGTGATGCCCTCTTCACCTAATTCCAGAAACATTTTCTCCAATTTCTTTTTCGGTCCGAGGCTTCCGATATAGACAGGATGCTCGGTTGAAATAAATTCCCTCAACACACCTAGATCGTAATTATAATTATGCGTCATCAAAACGAAAACTGTTTGCGAATCACACTCGATTTGGGAAACTAAATCGGCAGATTTTGTAACCAGAATTCTGTCAGCCATAGGAAAACGTTCCGCCGTCGCCTGATTTGCCCGACCGTCTGCCACAGTAATAGTCCAGCCCAAAAGCGATGCCATACCGGCCAACGGAATTGCGTCATTTCCAGCTCCGACGATCACCAGCGATACAGGAGGCTTCAGGAACTCTATAAAAGCAGTCAGTTTTTTCTGATCGAAGGAATTTGTTTTAAAAACGGATTCCTGATTTATAAATACAGTTACGGCGTCTTTAAGAAATGTATCGACATACTTTGAAAATTCATCCGCTAAGAATATTGTCGATTCGTGATCAGCCAGTAATATGCCTGTTCCTGGTTGATTTGTCCGTTCGGTCATTGAGAATAAAGTAACCAGAACCGAGTTAATTCTTTCTTTTGTCGCTTTAATCAGAAGCGCAATCGGGTGATTTTCTTTTTCTGAATCAATAGGTTCAAATAAAATATGAACAATGCCGTTACAGCCCAACTGAACGCCGAATTTTGCATCATCGTCGTCCATTGTGTCATAAGTCACCAACTTATTACTTTGCTGGGAAATGGCCAATAATGCTTTTCGCAAAGCATCTCCTTCCAGACAGCCGCCACTGATTGCACCAGTCAGCTGCCCGTCTTCGGTAACCAGCATCCGCGCTCCAGGCCTCCTATACGAGGAGCCTTCAACATGAACAACTGTTGCCAGTGCCATTCTTTTTCCCTCGCCAAGCGCCCGATGGTAGGCCTTTATGATATCTGTAATTTCTTTCATCTATATATTGACAGCAGAAAGCTTCAAATTATTCCGGTGTTTTTCGACAATTTCTGCAAAGGCTTTACAACTATATTCAATTTCCGAAAGCGTTGTGAATCTTCCTAGACTGAACCGGAAAGAACTTAAGGCAAGCTCGTCCGGAACATTCATCGCCATTAAAACATGACTTGGTTTTGAAGTGACAGACGAACAAGCAGAACCTCTCGATAAGGCAATTTCATTACATATTTCCAAAAGCAAATTATCACCGTTTATACCATCAAAAGACATATTTGTGATATTTGGTAACCGATTTTCTGTGGTTCCATTAACTCTTGCCCCATCTATCGCCAACAACTTTTGTTCCAACAAATCTCGAAGTTGTGTTACAATTTCACTCTCATTATTAAGATTTGCCATGCATAAGGCGCAAGCCTTTCCGAAACCGACAATACCAGGAACGTTCTGCGTTCCGCTCCGCATATTTTTCTCATGACCACCTCCATGAATCTGTGGAAAAATGGTGACTTTTGGATTTTTCCTACGGACATATAACGCGCCGACACCTTTGGGGCCGTATAATTTATGGCCGCTCATTGAAAGTAGGTCAATGCCATCGTCTTGGACGTTTACAAGGATTTTTCCTACTGCCTGGGTGGCATCGGTAAAGAAAAGAACACCATGCTTTTTAGCTATTGCGCTAATTTTCTCGATGGGTTGAAGGACGCCCGTTTCATTATTAGCATATAAAATCGAAATAAGAATGGTATCATCTGTTATCGCATTTTCCAGATTTTGCAGGTTGATCAAACCAGTTTCATCAACGGGAAGATAAGTGACCTTGCCACCATTTCTTTCAATCCATTCGCAGGAATCAAGAACAGCGCGATGTTCCGTGACGCAGGTAATTATATGATTTCCTTTACCAAAGTGACTTTCAAATGTTCCCTTAGTGGCAAGATTTATAGCCTCAGTAGCGCCGGACGTAAAAACAATTTCGGTTGGATGTGCGCCGATAAGATCTGCTACCTGCTCGCGTGCGATGTCAACAGCCTCTTCCGCAGCCCAGCCGTATACATGCGAACGGCTGGACGCATTACCGAAATTTTCCAGAAAGTAAGGGAGCATAGCTTCCAGAACTTTTGGATCCATAGGCGTCGTCGCGCTATTATCCAGGTATACGGGTAGTTTCAAAATTTAGATATTAACTTTTTAATTGTAACGAATCAATCAAAAACTTCATTCCTGAATTTTAGATAATCCTGAAAAACAGTTTGAATATTTAATCAAACGTGTTCCTAAGCTGTTGATCCGGGACGCTTTTCCAGGTGACAATATTTTGTTTACTTTTATTGGTAAACTTAGAAAATACAAAATAATGAAAAAGAAATTTATATTCCTGGGTTTAGTAATCAGCTTGTGCAGTGCCGTTTTCAAAGTTGCGGAATTTCCGGAAGCAGATATAACCAATGGTATCATTAAGGCTAAATTATATTTGCCCGACGTAACCAATGGCTATTATCAGGGAACACGATTTGACTGGGGCGGCGTGATTCCAAGTCTGGAATATAAAGGACATACTTACTTCGGAAAATGGTTTGATAACTATGATCCAAAAATCCACGACGCGATCTGTGGCCCTGTTGAGGAATTTACGCCGCTGGACTATATGGACGCAAAACCCGGATCAGAATTTGTCAAAATAGGTGTGGGGATTTTGAAAAAAGCGGACGAAGAACCGTATTCATTTTCGCGGAATTACGAAATTGTTGATAACGGCAAATGGACAGTGAAAAGAAGAAATGATGTGGTCGAATTTAAGCAGGAATTGGCGGACAAATCCGGTTATGCTTATATATACCTTAAAACGGTCAGGCTGACGAAGGGAAAACCGGAACTTGTATTAGAACATATTCTGAAAAATGTTGGTAAAAAAGCAATTTCTACGAGTGTCTACAATCACAATTTTTTCATGATCGATGGCGAACCAACTGGTCCGGGAATTAAAACGACATTCACGTTTGATGCCTCGGCTGAGGGCAAAGGATTTGGTACAATTGTCAATATCGATAACAGATCACTACGTTATACCCGGACCCTGGAAAAAAAAGAAAACGTTTTTACGGCAGGAATTCAGGGACTAACCCAATCACCAAAAGATTACGATTTAAAAATTGAAAATATCAAAACGGGAGCCGGCGTTAGAATTACAAGTGATCAGCCGATTGAAAAACTTGTATATTGGGCTTGTTCAACAACCGCTTGCCCGGAACCTTATATCAAATTGAACGTTGACCCAGGGAAAGAAGTCAGGTGGACAATCAATTATGAATTTTTTGAAAAAGTGAAAAAATGAGCCGTTTTTTTTGAGTTTCATTTCACACAACACACAAAACTCTTGATATCAACATTATTCATTTAAAAATACAAATGAAGTTATGAGTCAAAATTCATTCTCGCAGGGATTATTTCAAAAAGCGCCAATCGTTGGTATCATCAGAAACCTCTCTCTGGAAGATTTAAAACAGATATTGCCCATCTACCGGGAGGCTGGTTTAACGACGATTGAAATTACAATGAATACGCCCGGCGCAGCTGATATGATTAAATATGCGCTGGAAAATGACAGTGAGGGCTTGAATATTGGCGCAGGAACAGTTTGCACGAAAGAAGATCTGAACGATGCACTGGATGCAGGTGCTCAATTTATTGTGACGCCTGTGATCAGTAAAAAGATAATCAAACGTTGCGTGAAAGAAGGAGTTCCTGTTTTTCCGGGTGGTTTTACGCCCACGGAGTTGTACAATGCCTGGACGTATGGCGCCACGATGGTTAAAATCTATCCCGCCACTTCGCTCGGTCCGGACTATATCAAAGATTTGAAAGCACCGTTAAATCAATTAAAAGTACTTCCGACGGGCGGTATTAATCTTGAAAATATGGATCAGTTTCTGAAAGCAGGAGCCGACGGCCTGGGAATTGGAAGCCAGCTTTTTGATAAGAAAATGATACAGGAAAAAGATTGGGCAGCGTTAAAAGCTTACTTTGAAAAGTTTGTTGAAAAACTCAAATTTTTTACAAAGGCCTGAGTTATTTGCTTGCTGAAAGTTTTTATTTATCCAACTTTATATCGATGTTATCGCGCGTTGGCAGTTCTTATAGCCTTCGCTTCTTTTCGGTATTTATCAAGATTTATCAAAACGACGCTTCCTAAAATTACAACAAGACCGATGACCTGAATAGAGGATATTGTTTCCTTGGCAAAAAATACACCAAGTAAAACCGCGATTACAGGATTTACATAAGCATAAGTACTCACTTTCGTGGACGGCTGAACTTTAAGCAACCACACATATGCGCTGTATGCCGCAATTGATCCGAAAAATATCAGGTAAACGATTGAAAGCCAGGCGCTGGTTGGTATGTTAGACCAGTCAATTAACGTAAACTCTCCCTGAATCAGGCTACCAGGAATAAATGCAACGCCGGCAATAAGCATTTGCCAGGAGGTGTTTACCATCGAAGAACCGCCTGTTGTATTGTATTTTGAATAAAGTGAACCGCCTGCCCAGGAAATTGTCCCGATTACGAGCATGGACAAACCGATCAACTCGGAACCGTTTTGAATGGACGAAAATGCGGCAATAAGGTGTTCGCTGAATAACAGAATGACCCCTGCGAAACCAATCAAAAGCCCGATAATCGTAGATCGGTTGTTCAGATTTTCCTTCCATTTTGGCTTGTCCAGCAAGATAAACCAGATAGGGGAGGAAGAGATCATGATCGCGACCATCGCACTTGGAAGCGTTTGTTCTACCCAAATAACCACTCCGTTTCCGACAAAAAGTAAAAGTAAACCAGTGACTGCCGCCGTCTTGATACTTGGGAAATCGAATATTTTTTCACCTTTAATTACGCACCAGCCCATCATTAGCAAACCTGCGGCAATAAACCTGAGAACACCAATCATAAACGGAGGGAATCCGGTAAGTGCTTTTTGAATAAAAAAGTAAGTGGATCCCCAGACGATATAAACCGTTGCGAAAGCCAGTACCACCATGGCTGTCGAGGCACTTTTGTTTGGGTTAGATTCCATGATTGTTATTTTTCAGGTATTACCAATTGTTGTTGCTCTTTCACAGTTTCCAACACAATGGTTGTTCTGGTAGACAGGATATTAGGGATTTTACTGAATGAATTTCGCATCAAATCCATCAGCGTTGAAGAATCTGCCGTCCGCACTTTTATCAGATAACAATCCTCTCCGGCGATATGATGGACTTCCTGCACTTCCGGAATTTTTGCCAATTCCACCGCAGCATTATTGCTTCCAAGTCCATCTGCTGCTTTCATTGAAATAAAAGCCAATAGTTTTTGCTGCAATGCGACAGGATTTAGCCGCGTCGTGTATTGCAGGATCACGCTTTTCTGTTCCAATTTTTTTACCCGCTCCAAAACTGCCGAGGGAGCCATTTCCAGTTCACGTGCCAAATCAGCATTGGAAATGCGTGCGTTTTCTTGCATCAGCCGCAGGATGCTTAAATCCACTTTGTCTAATATAATTTCTGATCCGTTCATCGTTCTGTAAAACTATTTAAATTCAGAATTATATTCAATATTTATTGAATAATTATTTATGATGTTCGATTAATCGGTCGTTCTTGTGTATGTTTTAATTATCGAAACTCTGGAATTTTCTTGGAGTAACCATCGTTTGTATTGTAGTTTCTCAATGATTTTAATTACAAGTTGCCCATCAATCTCATGGCCGGTATTTTTAATGAAGAAGTGAAAATAGATAGTAAAGTTTCTGGATCGACGACATATCAAGCTGCACAGGCGGTGGCAAAGACGGTTGAGGAGCATTTTCTTTACCATCACGAATCAGCAAAACAACACAGTATAGATGATTTTGCACCCAGGCCGAGCGCAGAAGTGATTGAGGCAATTATTGATACCACTTTCTGGGCAAGTCTTCGCAGGGAAGAAGGGCATTCTCCCTCAGTTTCCCTGGCTTTTCTTCCTCCGGAACGATCGGGACAACCTTTGATTTTCGAACAACGACTTAATTTTTCGCCCGCAATCCTGACCAAACTCGCGCCGGCGGTAGAGCGTTCGGGCATACATTTGGGTATCTGGATTGAAAATGGTGAGCTTTATATCTGGGGAACTACACGTATTATTCCCAATTTATGTTTCGTACTTGAAGTAATCGAGCCGGGCATGCTGGTAATCAAACACCGCCGTATCGATGGTTTTGGTAAGTTTGTGAATGTGGCAGTTCTTAAAGGCGACCAGATAAAAATTGTGGATGATATAAGCGGAAAAATTCCTGATTGTCCGAATCTGGTAACTTCGCTGATTGGGTTTAATTCTTCTTCGCTCTGGAATGATTCACTGAATGTGATGGTGCAACTGGCCGTTTCCATGCGCGATCACAAACGCGGCGGAACTTTGCTGGTTGTTCCGTCCGGGAAAGAAACCTGGCGCGACTCGATTATCCATCCGATATCCTATTCCGTAACGCCAACTTTTACGGAGCTCGCCGATCTTTATAAACAACATGAAACGGAATCGGAACATCCGGTTTGGTTGAACAAAATTACCAGCGCGGTAAATCACATTGCCGGCTTAACAGCTGTCGACGGTGCAACGATTATCAATGATCGCTTTGAATTACTTGCCTTTGGTGTAAAAATCGGTCGCTCTGCATTTTCGTCACGGGTTGATAAGATTATGGTTACAGAACCTATTGTAGGAAACGTAGCGTCTGTGGTTCACCCGGTTCAAAATGGCGGAACACGGCATTTGTCTGCTGCGCAATTTGTTTATGATCAACGCGATAGCCTTTCCTTGGTTGCTTCCCAGGATGGTCGTTTTACGATTTTTTCTTGGTCGCCATGTGATAATATTGTTCAGTCGCACCGGGTTGATACGTTGTTGTTTTGATACACTTCGACAAGTTTTCGTGACCCGGTTTCTTACCCGTCGGACGGTGAAAAAACCGTCCGACGGGTGGCTCGAAAATCACTATTTCTTATTTATAGTTTTGGACTTATTTTAAAGTCCTCAATCTCTTTCGATTGAACTGTTCGTATAGCTGCTTCCGTGTTGGCTACACGTTTTTTCTTTGAATATTATTTTATTCAAAATATTTAAAGAATTTTAAAGTAATCTTGAAAATCATCCGTCTTCCTGAAAAAATTGGGAAATGCTTAGCCAGGGAATGACAACAGATACCGGAAATACAATTGGGGATACGATCAAAGAATACGGGAAACGTCTCTTTGGTTTTATTCGCAATAAGGTGCGTTCGGAGGAAGATGCTGAGGATATTTTACAGGACGTTTGGTATCAGCTGAGCAATGTGATCAACATTGATGAGATTGAGCAGATGAGTGGCTGGTTACATCAGGTTGCCAGGAATAAAATAATTGATAAATACCGAAAAAAGACTCCCGAGCTAATCGAAGACTTCAACTATGAAGACGACGATGACGGTTTTAATATGGGTGAAATTCTCCTTGCAGATAATTATACACCGGAAACTGAATATATAAGAGAGGCTTTCTGGAAGGAGTTATTTCTGGCTTTGGAAGAATTACCGGAAAATCAGCGTCAGGTATTTGTGTGGAATGAACTGGAAGACCTTACTTTGCAGGATATAGCAAACCGCACGAATGAAAATCTAAAAACAATTATTTCGCGGAAAGGGTATGCTGTGAAGCATCTGCGCAAGCGGATGAAACGCTTATATGAAGAATTTTTTAATTAAAAGAATATAATAATGTACAACGGTCCGAAGGATTTCCGAAGAAACAAGGCCAAATTTTTGCTGATTGTTCCACTTATCATTTGTCTTGTAAGTGGTACTGTGATGCTCTTATGGAATGCAATTTTACCCGAGCTTCTTGGCGTGAAATACATTAATTTTTGGCAGGCTGCCGGATTGTTAGTGCTTTGTAAAATACTTTTTGGAGGTTTTGGTTTTGCTAAACGTCATGATGGTGGGGGTATGGGTTTTCGGGAGAAATGGCAGAGAAGTTCAGAAGAGCGAGAGAAAATAAAGGAGGAATGGAAAAAGAGATGCGAACAATGGCGAGACAAAACCGCCGGACGATAGGGGACAGGAAAATCACAAATTAATTTCCTGCCAATTTATATATATTGAATTAGAAAAATAAGTGTGAAATTTGGAAAGGTGGTCCGGTATATGGATTACCTTTTTTTGTTTTTCAGACGAACTTTCAGATTTTTAATGTTTTCGAACTAATTCGCTTTTTGTGGTTATATAATTTGAAAGTATACTGATTAAAGTACTATTTTCGATATATTATGACGAATTTTGACATATCCCAAAAGTAAGCTTCTGCCGGATTTTGAGAAAATAGTAATTTTTGTAGATAATAGATTGCCAGAATTTAATTAGGAAAGGTAAGCTCAGCGATGGACTATTTAAAGAAGGAATTTTACAGTTTAATTAGTAAACGTGAGGATATATTTGATTTCATTCAGCAATTAGGCCTGGATGGATTCTGGTATTGGGATTTAGAAAATCCGGATAATCAATGGGCTAGCCCCAAATTATGGAGTAGCCTTGGTTACACGGCACAAGATCTTCCACTTTTCAGAAATAATTTACAAACCATCGCATTTCAGTCAGATATTGAGAATTTGGCGGAGGTAGCCTTGTTGTTTTGCGATACTCCTGGTGCAGTTTTTAAAAAAGTAATCCGATTCGTGCACAAGACTCAGTTTACGGTTTGGATGCGTTGTCATATCAAGTGCATTTGTAATGAGCAAGGTAGGCCTATCCGTTTTGTTTGCGGAGCGAATGTTATCACAAATGAGAATGACGGGAATCTTTATATTCGAGAGGAGACGCGTTTTCATCAATTGGTCCTGAATAACCAGTCCATATACATCACCAGGATAAACTGGGAGGGTAATTATACTTATGTAAACGAATACTTTTGTAAAGCTTTTGGAGTGAGCCGCGAAGAAGTACTTGGTACTAGCTCAGTAGCAACTATTGTCCCGGAAGATCATCAAAAGTGTTTTGATGTGGGTAGATTCTGTTTTGAAAATCCAGGAGAGCCCCACAAGATTATACTTCACAAGTACACCAAAGACGGTAAGGTCCAGGCCAGTGAGTGGGAGTTTACAGGAATTCTTGATGATCAGGGAAATGTTAGCGAGATTCTTAGTGTGGGTTTTGACGTAACAGGAAAAGTCAAAATGGAGAGGGATTTTTCAGCCCTGGTTTCTAATATGACTGACGTTCTATTTATAATAAATCCCGAGGGCATTTTCACTTTCGTTTCGCCAAGCTGGACAAGATTATATGGGCATGAGATTTGTGAAACGATCGGTCGCAGTTTCACCGAGTTTGTGCATTCAGATGATATAAAACGCTGCTTTGCTGCTTTGAAGGCTACGGTTGAGCAAGGAGATTCTGTACCGCAGGTTGAGCATCGGATTCGGCACAAGGACGGAAGGTGGTTCTGGAGCAATACCAGAGCAAGTCTGGATCCCAGAAATGGCGAAATTGTTTTAACGAGCCATGATATTACACAAAGGAAAATTAATGAAGAGAAGCTGAAAGAGCTTGCACTGGTGGCCTCCAAAACCACCGAGATGATAATTATTGCAGATGCCAACGGGGTTATTACCTGGGTTAATGAGGCGTTTGAAATACGTTCAGAATACAAATTATCGGAGGTTATCGGGAAAAAACCCTCGGACTTGGTTCATGGGCCAGAAACTGACAAAGAGACCAGAACAAGAATTGGCAAGGCAATACGTGAAAAATTGCCGGTAAACGAAGCTATTTTAAATTACAGCAAATCAGGAATTAAATACTGGATCGATTTAAATTTGAATCCCGTCATTGATGAATTTGAAAAATGTACCAATTTTATCGCTGTCATGCGGGACATTACCGTTTTCAAAGAGGCCCACGAGGAGTTGAGCCGTACGAAAGAGCTCTTGGAACAAACGAGTAAAGTAGCAAAAATAGGAGCATGGGAATACGACGCGGACAAGGATCTTCTTACCTGGTCAGCACTGACAAAAGAAATTTATCATACGTCTCAGGATTTTATACCAACCATTGAAAACTGGTTTAGTTTTTACAAAAACGAATCTACCAGGGCCAAGGTTTTCGATGCATTTCACGATTGTCTTGAAAATGGAACACCGATCCATATTGATGCAACAATTATTATAGATAATCAGGAGGAAATCTGGATACGGATCATTGCAAAGGCCGACTTTGAAAACGGAAGAACGAGCCGCGTGTTTGGTATTATCCAAAATATTGACGAATTAAAAAAAGCTGAAAAACTAAGTCAGAAAAATGTCATATTACTCCGCAAATTATCGGCACAGATACCCGGAACGTTGTTTCAATTTCAGGTATTCCCGGATGGTTTGATGACCTTCCCTTATGTATCGAAGGATTCTTTAAGTTCATACCACCTATCCAACGGTCTAATTTTAAAAGACAGAGCAGATCTTTTTCATGGTGTGCATCCAGATGACGTTGAATTATTCAGTACCTCTATTGCTCATTCAAGAGACACGCTTGAAAAGTGGAGTTTGGACTACAGGGTTGTTGATGACACTGGGGAAGTGCATTGGCTGAATGGAGAAGCTGTGCCCGAACAATTGGATGATAGTTTGATTTGGCACGGTTATTTGCAGGACATTACAGATCGCAAGCTGGCTGAACAGGAGATTTTGAATGCACGTGAGCAAGCGGAAGCTGCCAGTAAATCAAAGTCAGAGTTTCTGACGAATATGAGTCACGAGATCAGAACACCGTTAAATGGCGTTATCGGTTTCACTGATCTTTTGATGAAAACAGATCTTGATGAGACACAGCATCAATATCTTACAATGGTTTTTCAATCAGCAAATTCGCTTTTGGATATCATAAATGATATTCTGGATTTTTCTAAAATAGAAGCCGGGAAATTGGAATTATCCATTGAAAAAACGGATCTGCTTGAAATTTGCGGACAGGTTACAGACATGGTAACTTATCAGGCACATCAAAAAAATCTGGAAGTGTTGCTGAATATTTCGGCTGATGTTCCTCAATTTGTATGGGTAGATCCTGTTCGTTTGAGACAGATTTTAATCAATCTTCTGGGTAATGCAGTCAAATTTACCGAGAGTGGAGAAATTGAGCTTAAAGTAGAGGTTGAGCGGGAGACAGAAGATGGAGAAACAACATTCTGCTTCTCTGTCCGCGATACCGGAATTGGAATCAATGAGAAAAATCTGCTTAAAATATTTGAAGCCTTCGCACAGGAAGATGCGTCGACTACGAAGAGATTTGGAGGCACAGGGCTCGGTCTGCCGATTTCAAACAAGCTTTTGGCATTAATGGATAGTCAATTGCAGCTGGAAAGTAGGCCGGGAATAGGAAGCAAATTCTTTTTTGAAGTTACTTTCAAATCTTATCAAAGCGCATTGCCAGACTGGTCAAATATTGAATCGGTTCATAACGTTCTGATTGTTGAAGATAACGTGACAAATGGCATCATTCTTAGAGATATGCTGGCGAACCGACAGATTGAATCGGAAATTGCTCACAGTGGTGAAGAAGCGATTTTCAAATTAAACGCTGGAAAGAAATTTGATGTCGTGCTTATCGATTGCCATTTGTCAGATATGGAAGGAATCGAAACTATTCGGCAGATAAGGAACAGCGATAATTCGGCAATAAATGTTCAGCATATAATCTTGATGTATGAATCGACTGATGACGAACATATTTTCGCATTGAGTAAGGAGCTTGATATCATTTACCAGCTTGTGAAGCCAATAAAAATTAAGAAACTTTTTAACGCCCTGCAAAAATTGGATAATAGTGAAAAACCGGAGTTGCTGCCGATAACAAAACCAGAAGCTTCCGAGATTCCTGAGTTGGATCGTGGAGAAATTACGATTCTGGTTGCAGAAGACAATAAGATCAACATGATTCTGGTTAAGACATTTCTGACAAAGATTGTCGCAGAAATCAGAGTTATAGAGGCTTTAAATGGCAAAGAAGCAGTATCGCTATTTATAAAAGAACAGCCGGATCTTGTCTTAATGGATGTGCAAATGCCGGAAATGAATGGTTATGAGGCGTCGATAGAGATAAGGAAAAACGAAAATAATGGAAAACGAACGCCTATCATTGCGTTAACTGCCGGAACGCTTAAAGGCGAGCGTGAGCGTTGTGTAGAGGCCGGAATGGACGATTATCTGACGAAGCCAGTTTTAAAAGAGACACTTCAGGCGACTTTAGACAAATGGCTTGTCAAGCAAGTTTAATATAACACCAGGACATTTGCACTAAACGAATGTCCTGGTTCCCGCATAATTCTCACGGAATTCTTTTGGTGTGCAACCGTTTTTGTTTTTGAAAATCCTGTTGAAATACGATAGATTATTAAAGCCGGATTTGTAAGCGATTTCGGAAATCGTGTTGGTAGTGTCAATCAGCGATCTTGAAGTATGCCCAAGCCTGATCTCATTTAAGCTTTCAATAAATGTTTTGCCCGTTCTCTTTTTTATAAATCTGCTGAATGAAACTTCCGTCATTCCTGCCAGCTTCGCTACGCCTTCCAGTGTGATTTCTTTATCATAATTGTCACGCATGTAAGCAAAAACTTTCTCAATCCTTCTGCTGTTGAAGTTGATATTTTCATCCGTGAAGGTACTGTTTGACAATATGCGCATGTTCCGAGAAATCGATAGATCATGTAAAATTGACATCAATTCCAATATGGAATCAAAGCCGCTTTTCTGATTCAGCGCTTTCAACCGGGGCATGATTCTCTCAATCGTATCCCTGGAAAAAGAAATTCCTTTGACTGCCTTTTCCATTAAAGAGCGGATGAAAAACAATTGATTCCGGCGAAGCAGTTTGTCATCAAACAAATCACGGTGAAATTGCAATGTGATTTCCTCAATTTCCGGCATACCCTCTTCCCATTTATACTGATGCGTAAACCAGCCATGCGGAAGATTATTTCCCACCAAAACCAGCTCCGCATCTTCGATGACTTCGGTATGGTCACCGACAATTCTTTTCACGCCCTTTCCTCCCATGATCAGGTTGAGCTCAAACTCGTTGTGGTTGTGCAGAGGAAAGTCGAAAGTCTTCTTTTTTCTGGAAAAAACTGTAAAGCAATCGTATTGGGTCAAAGGCGTAATTTCCCGGTAAACTTCGATCATCTTGATGTCAGAGATTAATATTTTAATCAAATATACAGATTAAAGATTAATAATTGTATCAGATATATTTGATTAAAATATGAATATTATTTATACGATTAACGTAATAATAGGCGCGTAATCTTTGTATTTTATTTCTTATATACAATTATTACTCTGAATAGACATGTCGGCCCGTTTTTATTCGCGTAAACATTGATAAAATAGTATTACAATCGGGTGTAGTATTGTACATAATTTTGCATGATTCGAGGGAGTTGTCGTCGTTGGTATTTCTCAACATCAAATCTCAGATTTCACAGTTTTTCAGATACGATTTTTACAGCTTTTTATAACCGGTTATTTATGAGAAAATTATTTTTATTGACAGTTATTTCCTTCTCACTAAGTCATTTTAGTATTGCTCAGATTGACGCCAAAGCCACGAAGGAAACCAAAGCTTTGTACAAAAATCTTGATAAATTTTCCAAGACAAATATTCTCTTCGGGCACCAACACGCTACCGAGTATGGACACGGTTGGTCTGGCGATGCTGATCGTTCTGATGTGAAGTCTGTGACAGGCTCACATCCGGCTGTTATTGGTATTGATATAAGTGGATTATCTGGCCGACCTGTTCAGGAAATTGAAAAAAACAGCGAGTCACTTCGGAAAAATGTTGTCGAAACCTACAATAGGGGAGGTGTCACGACCATCTCGTGGCATTTTTCAAATCCGGCATCGGGTGGAGGTTTTTATTGGAAAGATTCCGTTTCCGTTCGTGCGATTGAGCTTATAAAGCCGGGTGGATCTCACCACGAAAAGTATAAGGAAATATTGAAGACCGTTGCTGATTTTACCAAATCGGCGAAAGGGAAAAACGGTGAGGCTGTCCCGATGTTATTTCGCCCATATCACGAATTCGACGGTGACTGGTTTTGGTGGGGAAAAGGTCATTGCTCACGCGAAGATTTTATTTCCGTATGGCAATTTACAGTTTCATATATGAGGGATTCTTTGGGCGTTCATAATTTTATCTATGTATTTTCGCCGGACTGTAAATTCAATTCTGAGCAGGAATTTTTAGAAAGATATCCAGGTGATCAATTTGTTGATATGGTCGGTATGGACAATTACGCTGACTTCGGCAGAGATGGAAAGTACAATTTGAAAGCTGGTGTGCAGAAATTAAAGATCATTTCAGATTATGCAAAAAAAGCGAACAAACTCGCTGCGTTCACTGAAACCGGCTTGGAAACGATTCCTGATAAAAACTGGTGGACTGAGTCTCTTTTAAAATCTTTAAAAGCGGAGAAAATAAATCTTGCTTATGTTCTTGTTTGGAGAAATGATACCAAAAGTCCAACACATTACTACGCGCCGTTCCCGGGTCAGATAAGCGTTCCTGATTTTATGAATTTTTATAACGATCCGTACACTTTATTTGAAAAGGATCTTAAAAATATTTATCGGTAAACATTTTAAGAGTAAACCGGATTGTTGAATTTTTCTTGTTTGCAATTGTTATCAGGCATATCACTGCAATGAAAATTGTATATTGCAACCTCGATGCAAATGAGAATTTAATATGGAATCAAAATCGCCGATTAACGTATATTTAATCACCGGGTTTCTTGGAGCCGGGAAGACAACGTTGTTGAATCACATTTTGAAAAGTCTGGAAAAGACCAGAAATGTGGTTATTGAAAATGAATTTGGCAAAGCGTCTATTGATGGAAACCTGATAACAAAACAGTATAGTCAGCTTTATGAATTGAGTAATGGTTGTATCTGTTGCTCTCTGGATGAAGAATTATATGATGTTTTGAACGTCCTGGCTTTCAATGAACAACGCCCGGACAATCTTTTTATAGAAACGACGGGTGTTGCAGATGCCGGAACGGTAGCAGAAATTTTCAAAAGGGAAGACGTTGGAAAAGTCTTCAAACTGAGAAAAGTAATCTGCGTTACAGATGCGGAAACGGTGGAAGATTATATCACCGAAACCGAAGAAACTATTCGTCAGATCGTAATTTCAGATTTGATTATCATCAATAAAACGAGTTTCGTCTCGCCTGAATATGTTACGAAACTTGAAAGTTTGATGGCGTCGTTGAATCCATTTGCAGAAATTATTTTATCATCCGATGGTAAAATTTCGCTTGACGCGTTGGAAGGTGAAAGGCAGGAAAAGACAGAGAATATTGGAGAGATTAATTGTAATTTCACGCATACCAACGTCCATAAAATCAAAACCGTTACGTATAAAACGGAAAATGTTTTCTATCGCGATTACCTGATGCACACGTTGAATGTGTCGCTTATGTTACATTACAAGCAGATTTACAGGATCAAGGGCTTTGTTAAGTTCGAGGGAAGTAATGAAAAGGTGCTTGTGCAATCGACCGGAAAGCGACTTACTTTTGAAAACTACGGAACTTGGGACGATGAAGATCCTATCTCTGAATTGGTATTCATCGGTGTCGGACTGGAAACAGCTGCAATCCAAAGGATTCTTCGGCCCGCGATTAAAAAGTAACTAATGAAAAGTTAAAATCCATGCGACTTGCTATTACCAAAGGCGGCATATGATCTTTCCGCGAATACGTGAAAACATTCTCTCTGACATTCTAATATTTGTTAAATCGGATTAGTGCAATTCGTGTATTCGTGGCAGCTTTTCACTAAATTAGCTTTGAAACTCACTAAGCTATTTAATTTTGAAAACAACTGCCTTTTCCCTCAACTGGCCCAACCTGAATATGGCAAAAAAACACAATTCTTTCGAACTGATTGTTCTGTTCTTTTTTCTCCTTTCTACTTCGCAAACTTTATTTGCGCAAAAAGGGAAAGTGAATGAAGATTCGCTCTACATCCGGGAGCACTATACCAAAATCGAACGCATGATTCCTATGCGCGACGGGGTTAAATTGTTCACTGCGATTTATGTCCCGAAAGACATTTCGACTTCAAAAAAATATCCAATTCTTTTGAACAGAACACCATACAGTTCTGCACCCTATGGAGAAAATTTCTTTAAAACAACATTAGGACCTTCAATGCATTTTGCTCGCGACGGTTATATTGTTGCCTATCAGGACGTTAGGGGAAAATATATGTCGGAAGGAGACTTTGAGGCCTATCGTCCTTTTATTCCAAACAAAAAAAGTAAAACTGATATCGATGAAAGCTCTGATACTTTCGACACAATCGACTGGCTTCTAAAAAATATTCCGGACAATAATGGAAAAGTAGGAAGCTGGGGAATTTCGGCACCCGGATACTATGCGACAATGACCGCAGTGGATGCCCATCCGGCGCTGAAAGTAGCGTCTCCCCAGGCGCCGGTAACGGATTGGTTTATGGGCGACGACCGTCATCATAATGGCGCTTTTTTTCTGATGGGCACATTTTCTTTTATCTCCTCCTATGGCGCACCAAGGCCGGTGCCAACGCCAAAAGGAACACCGGCTTTTTCGAATTATGGCACGCCTGACTCCTATGAATTTTATAAAAAGCTCGGTCCGCTGAAAAATGTTAATGAGAAAATCTTCAAAAATGAAAACCGTATATGGAATCAATTGATGGAGCATGAAGTTTATGATGAATTCTGGCAATCGCGCACGCCGGTTCCGCATTTGAAAAACATAAAACCTGCCGTTATGGTGGTAGGTGGATGGTTTGATCAGGAAGATTTGTATGGACCCTTGAAAACATACCAGGGCATAGAAAACAACAAACCAAAGTCTCCGAATTTGTTGGTTATGGGCCCATGGATTCATGGAGGCTGGGCGAGAGGAACAGGCGAATCGTTGGGGAACATTCGTTTCGGATCAAAAACGAGTTCCTTTTATCAGTCAGAGATCGAGCTTCCTTATTTTAATCATTTTTTGAAAGATAAAACTGATCCTAATCTTCCTAAGGCCTATATTTTTGAAACAGGTTCCAATGAGTGGAAAAAATATGATCAATGGCCACCGAAAAATACGGTTGAAAAAAAGTTGTATTTTCATCCAAATGGTAAGCTCTCCTTCGAACCTGCGGTTGCAAAAGCTGCTTCTGCGTTTGATGAATATACCAGCGATCCGGCCAAACCAGTTCCTTATACTTCTGAAATAAGAATAATACGGGGCAGTGACTATATGTATGAAGATCAGCGCTTTGCTGCTACCAGACCGGATGTTTTGGTTTATGAATCCGATATTTTGAAAGAAGATATTGCGATCTCTGGTAATGTTTTTGCTGACCTCTTCGTGTCTACAACCGGAACGGATGCAGACTTTGTTGTCAAATTGATCGACGTTTACCCAGGTGATGCACCAAACGACAGTCCGGTGAATCCATCAATGAAAATGGGCGGTTTTCAGCTTTTGATTCGGGGAGAGGTAATGAGGGCAAAATTCCGAAACAGTTTTTCAAAACCGGAGCCAATGGTACCAAATAAAGTGGAACATGTGAAGTTTGACATGCAGGATGCTGCGCATCGTTTTAAAAAGGGGCACAAGATCATGGTTCAGGTTCAAAGCTCTTGGTTTCCATTGGTTGACCGCAACCCTCAAAAGTTTGTGAATATTTATACGGCAACTGAGGCAGATTTTCAGTCAGCGAAACATAGAATTTATACGTCAGGCTCAAACGCTTCGTATGTTGGTTTCAGGGTTTTCGAATAAAAGAAATTTGACCCGAACATAAGTATCCGCTGTCAGGTATATCCCTGATAGCGGATTTTTTATAAAATCGACTTCTTTAATTTTCTTCATGCGTTAATTTGTTCAGCCGATCAATCAAACGAATCAGATCTTCTTCGGCATCAGTCAATTCCTTTAATTCACCCTTGTCGATAGCATTTCCGGCAGGATCATTAAAATTTTTGAATTCTTCACTCACGTCAGGATTTTCACGGTTTTCTGATGCAAATTCTGCTGTAAGATCAATGTCGGTTTTGTCAAACTCGACCTCCTGTCTTTTGGCCATAATCTTTTCCCGTAGCTCTTTTATTTCCCGTTCTTTCTGATTTTCCATTTCTGTATTTTGTTTCTTAATGATGCATTTTCTTTAAAAAACCAGGCCAGTTCAGTCTGTTTCATAAACCGATTGTAAGAAGATGACAATTAAATTGTTGTGAATATTCGTTTTTTAAGGGTTATCAAGTTGATACAATTCATATCATTTTGATAGTAATTAAAAGTCCATAGAAGTAAGTGTGTAATTTGTAATTATTTGTGCCACAAAAGGTTAGGAGTTATATCGCTTGAAAGGAACAAGAATGATATGGTTATTGTCAGGATTTAATTTATTGATTATGATCACACAATTTCAGGTTATCGGTTTATTGAAAGAAGAGCTGCCCAAAATGAGTGTTAAGGATTACTTTTCAGAAATTCCAAGGGCATTTTCATCCATCCACGCTTCAATTTATTGTCTGTCCGATTTTACCAGGAAAAATCTCGAATCAGAACATTTCATCACTGCACGGAAATGTTTTGTGCTTGCAGAAAGAATTTACATAGAAGGAGATATTATGGTGCAGCTATTGATCGAGCAGGTTTTTATCGACTCACTAATTCTGGCGAAAACGATCAAAGGGAAAAATCATCTGGAAATACTCATTCCGCCTGTCCTTCAAAAAATCTATATCAAACACCAGGAGCAAATACCTCCCAGCCATATTTAAAAATCATCAGAGAGACAACGACCAGGAAGATTATTCTGACGAAATCATTCCCTTTTCGCAGCGCGAGTTTGCTCCCGATTATGTTTCCGGCGATATTCATTGCTGCCATAATCAGGGCGAGTTCAAGCATATAATTTCCCTGACGGATAAAAACGATCAAAGCGGAAATGTTAGTAATACAGTTGACTATTTTTGCATAAGCAGAGGCCTGTACAAACTCAAATCCAAGCACCACAACGAAAGCAAGTACAAAAAAACTACCTGTTCCGGGACCAAAGAAACCATCATAGAAACCAATAACAAGGCCAATCAACCCGCCGTAAAACAGCTGTTTCTGAAAAGAAAGCTCCTTTGTTTTTATTGATCCAAGATCTTTCTTGAAAAAAGTGTAGACCGCGATAGCAATCAGAATAAAAAGGATAATTGGTTTGAGCACATTTACATTGATCAAACTGACAATTCGGGCACCGGTGAAAGAGGAAATAGAACAGCACAAAGAAATGACAAACAAGAGTCGGAAATCGAACACGATTTTCCTGGCATAATTGAAAGCCGCCACCGAAGTTCCAGCCAGCGCCGCGATTTTATTGGTACCAAAAATCGTTGCAACGGGAGCATTTGGAAAGGCGATCAGTAAGGCGGGAATTTGAATTAATCCTCCACCGCCAACTACCGCGTCTATGAATCCGGCAACGAAGGCGAGGGCGCTAAGTATAATTAAAGTGGAAGTGGTGTAGTCGGCGAAAAATTCAGAAAACATTTGATAATTTTAAATCGATAGCAGTTTGTACGAAACTAATACGCTGCCGTCGAAGAAAAATCGTCCGGTAAGATTATATTATTGAAGGATTACGAATTAAGAAAGATTTAAAGTAAAATCACTTTGTGCGGTTCGGGAAAGCTTTCCATGGGCGCTTCCGGGTATTCAAGCGAGATACGCTTCCCGGACTTTTCTGCTTCCTCCAAAAGCTGGAAAATTTTTTCTTCACCCTCAATTTTTAACGCCTGATACAAGAGGTTTCCATATTGAAATTCATTAGAACCGAAACCGTGTACTTGTGCAGCGAATTGGTATTGATCGAACAATTGTTTTCCTGTCATGGCTATTTGATGTTTTGGAGTGTTTCTTTTCCTGAACAACAGATGTAATTAATAAATCAAAGGTTGCACGATAATTACTTATCCAAAATAAAATTATGAGCAACGGCAAATATTGATCGAACAAAGCGAGATTTCCAGGTTACAGCGCCATTCAATATGATTCAATAAGAAATCATAGATTCAGTGAACCGTGTTATGTGCCAGACTGTTCCTTAAAAACTCCGGCCGCCACCGCGTATATATTCCGGATTCAAGTTTATGGTTCAAAAAATTATACACAACTACAAAGTTTCATTTAGCGGACTCAGCAAAGAGACCTGGTTATTGAGTTTCGTAATCCTGATCAACCGTTGCGGCTACATGGCTGTGCCGTTCATGAGCATGTATATCACCCAGAGTATGCACAGGAGTATAGCGGATGCTGGACTAATCATCACGCTATTTGGCGTTGGTTCGGTGTTAGGTGCCATGGCTGGCGGATACCTGACAGATAAAATCGGTTTTCATACCGTGCAGATCGTTAGTTTGATGACCAGCGGATTATTGTTTGTCCTGTTCGGCCACATTGATGATTTTAACGGTTTATGCGTTCTTACGGTTGTGCTAAGTTTTTTTGTTGAAGGTTTTAAACCTGCCAATAATACTGCCGTCGCTGCCTATTCCGCTCCTGAAAATCTGACCCGTTCCTATGCTTTGAACCGGCTGGCGCAAAATGTTGGTTTTGGGTTTGGGACTTCCGTAGGCGGAATTCTGGCTGCTATCGATTATCATTTATTGTTCTGGGTTGATGGGGTAGTTTATTCACTTGCCGGTTTACTAATCCTGTTTCTCCTCCCAAAAGGAAGGAAATTACCAGTGAAATCAAAGGACGACAATGCGGAAATCCTGGTCTTATCGCCCTGGAAAGATCCATTTTTTTCTCGATTCATATTTTTGGTTACAGTTTATATGATCAGTTTTGTACTACTGTTCCGATTGGTGCCCGTTTATTGGAAAGAACAGCTAAATATCGGTGAATCTACGATCGGGATTCTTTTGGGGATGAACGGAGTGATCATTGCACTTGTCGAAATGGTCCTTATACAAAATCTGGCAGGTCGAAAACCAGAGACTTTTTATATTGTCACGGGCGTCTTTTTTACAGCGATAGCCTACGTTTTTCTCGTGCTTCCCGGCGTTAGCCCATTAGTCATCGCTGCCGCCACGGTCTTGTTTTTTACAACTGGTGAAATGTTGACTTTGCCTTACATCAGCACCATGATCATGAGCAGGGCCACTGAGTTGAACCGTGGGAAATATTCTGCGGCATATTCCTTGTCATGGGCAGTCGCCCAAATTATTGGCCCCGCAGGAGGAGGATATATTGCAGCGCATTGGGGTTACAACACGCTCTGGATCGTATTGGTCGTCTTTTGTGTCGTTACAGCCATTGGTTTCCGGTTTTTGTTTCAGAAACAAATGCGCTTTGGCTGACCGTCATTTCAGCTCCGTAGTAATAAATTCCAGAATCCCGTCTCCTGTGTTTTCAAGGTCGTGGATTGCGCTGCCGTTTGCCAGGATATTTTGAAAGGAGGTTTGGTTTTTTGTGAAAGTAAAACTAACTGTACTGCCATCTTCCTGATGAGAAATACCTTTTCCATCCTGTAATACAACCCAGAAATAATCATAATTGTGACGGTGATAATGAATTCTTTCACCCGGTTGCAGGCCAATGTGCCAGACCTTTACTTTGTCATTTTCAAAAAGTAACGTGTCACCCACATTTTGATTTTCGTTATTTTGAAGAAGCTCTTCTTGCAAGCCTTCCGGAGATAACGATGTTCTGGACATAGTATTGAAAGGTTAAATGGTGTATGGATAATTGTTGTGTCACATCAAAAAGTCTTAAAATTGTTAAAATTACTCTTAAACGATGAGGCATTTAGCTGTCCATTTATTTTGAATTCCCAGGCAACCAATGTGTAGTAGCTGACGTATGTTATAGGACGACAGATTTAATTGCATAAAATAATCCCATCAATTTGTTCGCTTCGTAATTACTTTATAAACTAGTGAAATAGTTCTATCAGGTATTTAAACTTGTATGTTAATCGACAGAAACACTCTAAAATTGCTGAGAATTCCTTTCTCGTTTTTCCTGATGCCATTGTTTTTATTTGCCCTCAGTCAGGCCGAAACAATATCCATTACCAAAGCCATCATATCATTTTTAATCATTCATTTGCTCGTTTATCCTGCAAGTAACGGCTACAACAGCTACATCGATCGTGACGAAGACAGTATAGGCGGTATCGAAAAACCACCTTTGCCGACAGAGAAACTTTTTTTTGTTACCGTTTTTCTGGATATACTGGCGCTTATCCTGGCGTCAATTTTAATAAGCTTTTTGTTTGCATGTTGCCTCGCTTTGTATATAGCCGCTTCCAGAGCTTACAGTTCAAAACAAATTCGGCTTAAAAAATATGCAGTTCCCGGATTTCTCGTAGTTTCCATTTTTCAGGGCGCTTTTACATATTACATGTCAATTGTCGGAATTACCGGGAAAGGATTGCCGTTGGACTTGCCAACACTCTTTATTTTACTAGGTTGCTCATTTCAAATTGCAGGCGCATATCCCTTGACTCAGATTTATCAACATAAACAGGATTTGCAAGACGGCGTTGTCACGCTTAGTTATAAGTTGGGATATCGCGGGACGTTTATTTTCACAGCGATCATGTTCGCCTTGTGCAACGGATTTTACTATTTATACTTCGAACAAAAGGACTCTGGAACAGTTTTTTTTGTTATTCAGATGTTCTTTCTTCCAATCGTGATTTATTTCTGTTATTGGTTCTATCTTGTAAATACAAGCGTTGCGAATGCGAATTTTAAAAATACGATGCGCATGAATTGGATTGCCGCAATTTGTATGAACAGTTGTTTTTTAGTACTCATTATTATCAATTATTTCCTTTGAGTTATATCACCGCTATTGAAACCGCAGTACCTGAAAATTGTTTTTCGCAAGAAAGATTGAGTACTTTTTACATGAACTCGACGAACGACGAGCTTTCCCAACGGAAGATTAAGATTGTTTCTGCGAAAACTGGTATAGAAAGTCGGTATTCCGTTGTTAAGGATTTTGAAGAGGACGTGAAGGAAATCGAATTGTTTGACCAATATTTTATGGGCGAGCTAGGTCTTTCTGAAAGGATGCAGGTATATAAAAAATACGCCACTGAACTTTCAATTAAGGCCGTTCGAAAAATTGAAAATTTTGATCAACGCAAGCATGGCATTACGCACCTGATCACCGTAACCTGTACTGGATTATTCGCGCCTGGTCTGGATATTGAAATGATCCGGGAACTTGACCTGAACCCAGCAACGCAGCGTAGCAGCATTAATTTTATGGGCTGCAATGCGGCTATCATAGCCTTGAAAAGCGCGGATGCCATTTGCAGAAGCCTGGCAGACGCAAATGTCCTGATCGTATGCACGGAGCTTTGCACCATTCATTTTCAAAAGAGATTCAACGATGATTACCTGCTTTCTAACTTAATATTTGGTGACGGATCAGCGGCTGTGATTCTTAGTTCTCAGCCCAATCAGGAGTTCTCTGAAAAGAAAATTCAGGTAAACAGATTTGATTCGATGATCCTTCACAACGGCTACCGTGATATGGCCTGGCAATTATCTGAAACCGGTTTTATTATGAACCTGACTTCTTACGTTCCGGGGTTAATAAAGGAAAATATTCTACCAATGTTAGATAAAATCAGGCTTTCTCCCTCTTCCATTGCGCATTGGGCGATTCATCCTGGCGGAAAGAAGATTGTCGACGACTTTGCCCTGGCACTGGGTCTTGATAAATCATCGCTTTCAGAAACTTATGAAGTTCTTAAAAACTACGGAAATATGTCTTCACCGACTGTTTTGTTTGTATTGAAAAAAGTGCTTGATAAAGCGGAGCAGGCTAATCTTGGAGAAAAGATTTTCACCGCAGCTTTCGGACCTGGATTAAGCATTGAAACAATGCAGCTTCAATATGTTTAAGTTTAGAAGTAAGGACAAAGAACTGCTCGATCAGGAGGAAATTCCGGAAAAAGATTTATTTCAAAACCTGCGTGAACTTGATTTTATAAACCATTGGCTAGGTGGCTATGACATATCCTTTTCAGGTTTAAAAAAAATAATTAAATCAGAAAAAAAATATACAATCGTAGATATCGGATGTGGAGGAGGAGATACGTTAAAGCGAATTGAAAAATGGCGAATGAAACATGGATATGTCGTTGATTTGTATGGAGTTGATTTGAAACCGGTATGTATTCAGTATGCAGAGAAAAACTCTGGAACGGCGGGAATTACTTTTATTTGCGACGATTATAGAAATATATATCAGCATGTTGAAAAAATCGACATCGTTCACGCCTGTCTTTTTTGTCATCACCTCACAACCGCAGAACTGGTTGACCTTATTAAATTCGCGATTAACAACAGGACAGTCTTGCTGATCAACGACCTGGAAAGGAATCCGCTGGCTTACTATGCAATTAAAATTTTAACAGGTCTTTTTTCAAAATCCTATCTTGTGAAAAATGATGCACCGTTATCAGTTCTCAGGGGTTTTAAGAAAAAAGAGTGGGTTTCAATTCTCGAAAAATCTGGCGCTGTCCGTTATACCGTTAAAAACAAGTGGGCGTTCAGGCATGAAATAATAATTTATGGAACCGATGTCTAACACCTATGATTGCGCGATTATTGGTGGTGGTTTAGCCGGACTTTGTCTATCTATTCAACTGGCAGAGCATGGTATTTCAGTTGTTTTATTTGAGAAAAATCAATATCCTTTTCATAAAGTTTGCGGTGAATACATTTCCATGGAAAGCTGGGATTTTCTTGCGCGTTTAGGTATGCCGTTAAACGAACTTGATCTGCCCATTATCAATGAACTGGGAATAAGTTCTGAGAAAGGATTTATGCTCAACCATCAACTCGGCTTAGGAGGTTTTGGTATCAGCCGTTTCACGCTTGATTCGCAGCTTGCAAAAATTGCAGCTGATAAAGGAGTGGAAATAGTACAAAATTGCAAGGTATACAACGTATCCGGGAGCGGTGTCGGAAATCGTCGAATCGAGACAACGCGGGGTTTGTTCGAATCGAAGATAATTTGCGGAAGTTATGGCAAATATACTCCGGCGTTTATCAATAGTGATCCGGATTTTAATAAAACCAAACAATCTGAATCTACAAAATTTATCGGTGTTAAATATTATATCAATACTAACCTAGCCGCAAATCGCATAGAGCTGCATAATTTCCAAGATGGTTATTGCGGCATATCAAAAGTTGGCACCGGGGCATACTGCTTATGTTATCTAACCACTGCGAAAAATCTGCGTGAGAATGGGAATGATATCAAACAAATGGAAGGACAAATTCTATATAAAAATCCGTTGTTGAAACAATATTTTACTGAATCTGAGTTTGTGAATTCTCAGGCTATGGTTATTAGTAATATTCAATTTCAAAAGAAACAAACCTTGGTAAATGAAATATTTCTGCTAGGCGATTCGGCAGGTTCGATAACACCCTTGTGCGGTAATGGAATGAGTATGGGAATGCGGGCTTCCAAATTGTTGGCAGATCTGTTGATTCCCTATTTTGACGAAAAAATTACTTTAGGTGCCGCAGCTACGAATTATCAAAAGGCCTGGGATTATGCTTTTGAGAAGCGAATTAAATCAGGTTATTATCTTCAAAATCTGTTTGGCAAAAAAAATACAACGGATATTGCCCTGCGCGCGCTGAGCAAGTTTCCGTTGTTGATGAACAAATTGGTTTCCCTGACGCACGGGGAAAAATTTTAAGCGCGCATCTGCGTTTTAGCACCTTGTTTCTGCTTATCAAGCGATGCTTTGGCTTCTCTGAAATATTTGAACGATACCCATAACATACCGAAACATTCTCCCTCATGTTTGCCCAGATGTTTGTGGTGCACTTTATGCGCCCTTCTGATCGCTTTTAAATAAAATGATTCGGTATTTCTGAAAATCTTAAATCGCTGGTGAATGAAAACATCATGAACTAGAAAATAGGCCATACCATAAAGAGTGATTCCTGTACCGATCCAGAAAAGTGCGTTGAAATCGTTCTGTACGCCGAGTAACAAACATAGGATTCCTGGGGTAGCGAAAATTAGGAAAAAGAAGTCGTTTTTCTCAAAAAAATCACCGTCATCTCTTTGATGATGATCATGGTGTAAAAACCAGAACAAGCCGTGCATCAGATATTTATGTGCAAGCCAGGCAACGCATTCCATACCAACAAAAGTGGCAATCACAATCAAAATGTTAACAAAAACAGGACTCATAAAATCGTCTATAATTTAATTTTACTCAAAACTTCATCTAAACAAATTTTGAACCATTCGGTGTAACTACCGGGGTTTTTTATCATATCAGCCCGAAGTTCCCGAGGGCTGATATATTTATAATTCAATACTTCCTCCGCATTAATCTCAGGTTTTTCGTCTGAAACCGCCCAGAAAATATGATCGAGTTCATGTTCGATCAGGCCATTGTCCACCGCCGCCTGATATTGGAACGAGTATAAAAAGTTCAAGGGAGAATGTATTCCCATTTCCTCATATAGTCGCCTTTTGGCGGCATTCACCGTACTTTCATTCGGATAGGGGTGGCTGCAACATGTGTTTGACCAAAGACCTTCTGAATGATATTTTCCAAATGCCCGCTGCTGAAGCAGGATTTCTCCCTTTGTATTAAAAATGAAGATTGAAAATGCACGATGCAAAGCACCTTTTTGATGTGCTTCGAGTTTCGGCATTAAACCGATTTCATCATCATTCTCATTTACTAAAACAACCTGATTACTCATTCTGATCCGGATTTAGGTGTTATAAAAGCTAGGTGATACCTGACCTGCTTTTATATTACTGATTATAACAACAAAAAATTGTCATAAAAGATCAAATTGATGACGAAATAATGACTGAAACATTAACCCGATTTTGTTATAATCAGGAATTCGGATCCGGGCTGTCATCACTTTTTCTGGTGGACATTCTTTGATACGGAGAAATAGTTTTTTGTAATAAAAATAAGCGAGATAAACGCCACGCCTCGCTCCGGCAGGCAGCTGTTTGATACCTATTAGCGCCTGGTCAAACTCTGCTTCAATTTCATCCTGAATTTTTGTTTTATCTTCAAATGTAAAATAGCGGAAATCGATATCCGGGAAGTAATTTCGACCAAGTAATTGATAGTCAGCCATTAGATCACGCAAAAAGTTGACCTTCTGAAAAGCAGATCCAAGCTTCATCGCATACGGATGTAAATCATTGTAAGTGACATAATTGCCTTCTGTGAAAACTCTTAGACACATTAACCCTACTACTTCCGCCGAGCCCATAATATACTGATTGTAGGAATCAACGGTATGCGTTGTTTTATATAAATCCATTTCCATACTTTTCAGAAAAGTATCGATCAATTCCCACTCAATATTATATTTATGAACTACTTCCTGAAAGCTGTTAAGAATTGGATTAATACTGATTTTCTGTTCTATTGCCTCAACTGTATCTTTCCTGATTTTATCAATTAAAAAATGTTTGTCATAGTCGTGAAAGCTGTCCACGATCTCATCAGCAAGGCGTACAAATCCATAAATGCCATAAATTGGTGCATGAAATTTCTTGTCAAGGAAGTTAATTCCCAAAGAAAAGGACGTGCTGTATAATTGAGTTGTTTTCTTACTGCACGAAGCGGATAACGTATCAAAAATCACTTTCATGGTTATTTATTTAGGAATTTAATAAGTTCATGAGCAGCGATCCTGCCCGATATTATGGATGGAGGCACGCCTGGTCCCGGCACTGTCAACTGGCCGGCATAGTATAAATTATCAACTTTTTTGCTCCTCATTTTTGGCTTGAAAAACGCCGTTTGCATCAGCGTATTTGCCAAACCATATGCATTCCCTTTGTAAGCATTATAATCGTTTACAAAATTTGACACCGAATAACTTCTCTTGTAAACAACATGCTCTCGCACATTCTCGCCTACAAATTTTTCTAGGCGTGTCATCAAAGTATTGTAATATTCTTCCTTAATTTCTTCTGTTTCAGTTAAACCAATGGCAATAGGCATCAAAACGAAAATATTCTCGCAGCCTTCCGGCGCTACGGACGGATCCGTTTTAGAAGGGCAACAAACATAAAATAACGGCTTGGTTGGCCATTTTTTCTCTTTGTAAATTTCAAAAGCATGCTGTTCGAAATCTTCGTCGAAAAATAGATTGTGATGCCTTAGCTTATCAATTTTCTTGTCAATGCCCAGATAAAAAAGCAGGCAGGACGGAGCAAAAGTCCGGTCCTCCCAATAATCTTCTTTGTAAGATCGAAAAGATTCGGGTAATAAACTATTTTCTATATGTTGATAATCAGCACTGCCAATGACGCCGTCAGTTGAGATAGACTTTCCGTTCGTATGAATATGGCTTATAGAGCCGGATTTGATTTCCAGGGAATGAATCGGGTGCGAAGTCTCAAATTTCACTCCGCAATCTTCAGATATTTTTTTGAAAGCCTCGACTACTTTTCCAAATCCGCCCATGGGATAGAAAGTGCCTTGTTTGAGACCTGCAAAATTCATTAAACTATATAACGCCGGGGTATCTTTTGGCATGGCACCCAGGAAAAGGACCGGGAACTCAATGATCGCAAGCAATCGTGGATCCTTGAAATACTGTCTGACGTGTTTGCTAAACGAGGAGAAAAGCTGAATTTTCAAGGCGTCGCGAAACAGTTTCAGGCTAATAAATTCGGTGATAGAATGACTGGGCTTGTAGACCATATCACCCATTCCAACCAGATATTTAAACTCTCCTTCGTCTATAAACTTGCGGAGTTTTGCAGCGCTTCCGGGTTCAATACTTTCAAAAAGCTCGCAGACGGACTCAAAATCGGCCGGGATGTCAAACACCTCATTTCCACCAAAAACTACCGCAAATCCCGGATCCAACTGTTTTAGGTCATAAAAATCAGCCGTTGTTTTACCGAATAAATTGAAATAACTTTCGTAAACGTCCGGCATCCAATACCAGCTCGGGCCCATATCAAATACGAATCCATTACTTTCGAAGGAACGGGCGCGCCCGCCGATCGTCGCGTTTTTTTCGAAAATAGTAACGTCGATACCGTTTTGCGCCAACACTGCCGAGGCTGCCATTCCTGCAAAACCGGAACCAATCACAGCAATTGTCGACTCTTTTTTATGCATGGAATTACTATTTCCCTGACTCATTTTGTGTTTTTAAAATTTGAATTAAACTTTCAATTGTGTATATCATTGTTATTCCTTTCCGTTCTGCGGTTTTGCCCATCACTTCATCCGATCCTGATATCAGAATTGAACAATCGGCAAAGTCCTTTGCCAGCTGGGTCAATAAGTTGTCAAATTCATTTTCAGGCTGATTTCTCACGAAAAATGAATACATATGAGTTGGACTGCACCGTTGGGCAACATTAGATAAATCATCATACGGAACACGCTGCCCAAGATAAACAACCTTTTTTCCATACTGCCTGATTAGGTAATAGGCGAAAAGAAGCCCTATTTCATGATCCTCCGATTCGTTTAAAAATAATATCCAGGTCTGATCTGCTTTTTCAGGCAACGGTAATTCTTCAATCGCTGAAAAAAGTTTCTGTTTGATCAGATTTGTCAAAAAGTGTTCCTGCGACGGAAGCAAATCATCCTTTATCCACATTAGTCCTGTGCGAACAAGTAGCGGATACATGATTTTAGTGTAGGTTTTGACCATACCAAAACGCTTAACCGAGTTGGAAAATAACTGATCAAAAAGTACTTGGTCATAGGTTGTTATTGCAATCAGTGCCTGATCGATGATCACTTCAACGTGTTTTTCGCTTTGAAATGACTCGGCAATTATCTTATCGATTTCCTCTGATAACTCATTATCGCTGAGTTTACTAATGTGGGATATTTTTCTGCCCCGCGTGATAAGCATACAAACATTTAGCAGTTTTTTTAGCTGCTGATCATCGTAAAACCGAATATTACTTTGTGTTCTTTCCGGCTCCAGCAGGCCATAGCGCTGCTCCCAAATCCGGATGGTATGTGCCTTCTGGTTGGTAATTCTTTCCAGATCTTTGATAGAATACAGAGCCATAATTCTGTTTAATGTTTTTTAAAAATAGTTAAACGAATTATATAAATCAATTTTATTTTATGAAAACAGAAGCTTTCGGGCACAGGGGAAAATCGTTCGAGAACTATTTGTATGCTTCCTTTTCCTTCGTCTATGTCACGCGTTAACAGATTTGAAAAGATTTTTTTAGTGTGGAGTAGGTTTTTTATAAAAAGTTGCTACATTTGATATTGAAAATATCTATTGATTGATTTCAAAAGTATCCGATACGTTATGGCAGCTCAGCAATTATTTTGGTCAGGAAACATCAGGCATCTCCGTCTTCGTAAGAAAATGAGTCAGGAGACATTGGCCGAAAAACTGGGAATTTCCCGTGTAAAGCTCAATGCCCATGAAAGTGGCCGGACGGTGAACCCCACGGTGGAGGATCTGGTCAACACTTCCGAGTTTTTTAAAATGAGTATCGATTGTCTTCTCAAAATAGATCTGACTACGCTTACCGAGCAGAAGTTGCAGGATCTCGAAGATGGGAGTGAGGCCTATATGTCAGGTAGTAAAATCCGGGTACTGGCGATCACCGTAGATAAGGAAGAGGCAGAAAATGTGGAATATGTTCCGGTAAAAGCGAAAGCGGGATACCGTTCCGGATATAATGACCCGGAATTTCTTGCAGGGCTGCCAAAATTTAACCTGCCGAACTTACCAAAAAACGGGACATTCCGTATGTTCCCGACGGTCGGGGATTCGATGTTGCCTGTTCCGGAAGGTAGTGATGTAATCACGCGGTACGTTCAGGATTGGCGGTTACTGAAAAAAGAAACGCCTTGTATCGTCATCTTAAAAGGCGATCAGGATTTCGTATTCAAGCAGGTTACGATTAACGACGATGGAACCATGCTTCTGCAATCTTTCAATAAACAATATTTTGCTTATACGGTCCCTGTTTCCGATGTCATTGAGCTTTGGGAATATTATAGTTTCCATAGTAAACAGCTTCCTGAGCCGCAAACCGATATGCAGCAGTTATTAAAAATGTTGCAGGAAGTTCAGCATGAAATCAAAGATTTGAAAAAATAAAGTCCATATTGGGTGTAGTATTAACGAATAGAAGCTCAGGGCTGATGACAGCCTTTGAGCTTCTATTTTGTGATGGCCGTGATCATCCCTCTGAAAATGAAGAAATGAAATGGTAATGATAAGTACCAGTATAGTCTTCCATAAAGTCCTTTTGGTCTAAATGTTGCCGTTTGCGTAAGGCGGTCGCCGTCTATCTTAAATTCGAGCCAGGCTTCTCCCGGCAATTTCATCTCAGCAAAAAGTAACAGACGTCCTTGTTTTTTATCTGCCAGTAAGACCCGCCAAAAATCGAGTGTATCTCCGGCGTTGATATCTATTCCGGATGTTCTCCCTCTGCGCATACCAACGCCTCCGGCCAGTTTATCAAAATATCCCCTAAGTTGCCAAAGCCAGGTTGCGTAATACCAGCCAGTATGGCCGCCAATCGCCCAGATCCTTGATTGCGTATCCAGCCGGTTTTTAAATTTAAAGTTTTTTACATCTTTGAAACATCCGTCAACCGGAACCTGCACATATTGAGAGAGTTTGGTATTAATTCGTCCGCTGATCAGAGAATCTTTCCAGCTTGATATAATTGCATTTTGCTCGATTTTGGTAAAAGCTGCGGCAATGGCGTCATGATAGGACATGGGGTGCATGTCCAGCAACGTGGCCAATCTATTGTCATGGCAAACAACTTCCACGGTCATACTGTCAACAAGTTTTGTAGCGAGCGAAAACGTGGTTGACGTCACAAAATAAAGCCAGTAAGAAGAAAGTCTGGGTGTCAGAACCGGCAAAGTAATAATGTATCGTTTCAGCTTTCTGATCTCTGCATATTGCAGGAGCATTTGTCTATAGGTCAACACATCCGGGCCGCCGATGTCAAAACTTGATCCAAACGTTTTTTCATTAAATAATACCTTCTCCAGCATGGTGATCACATCTCGTATGCCGATGGGCTGCGATTTGGTTTGCAGCCATCTCGGCGTGATCATGACTGGAAGTTTTTCTGTGAGGTCACGAATAATTTCGAAGGACGCACTGCCTGAGCCAATGATAATGCCGGCGCGCAAAGTCGTAAAGTTATAAGTTCCGCTTTTTAAAATATCCTCAACATTTTTCCGTGAGGCAAGATGTTTGGATAAATTCTGATCATTTATAATCCCGCTCAAATACACGATATGTTTTACGCGCGTCTTATTCATCCGGTTACGAAAATTTTCGGCGGACTGATCTTCCAGCTGCGCAAAATTTTTAGAGTTGGAGGACATCGAATGGATTAGATAATAAGCCCCGTCGATATCCTCTGGAATTTCATTCAAACTGGCGGGATTAAGAAAATCGATTTCTATAACGCTCACCTGATCGTGGTGTAAGTCCGGAATGGCAAATCTGCCTTTATCGCGTACACAGCAAACCACATGGTGCCCGTTTTCCACCAGCACGGGGAGTAATCTCTTTCCAATATATCCGGTAGCGCCTGTTAAAAGTATTTTCATATGATCACTTTTTTTACTGATTATTGCGAAAGATCTTATCAGCCATACCTACGAAATCTTTGTCAAAAAAGATTTGATGTTTAAGCAGTATTAAATGTTACTAATCTGAGATAATGCCGTCTAATATTTGCTTTATTGGAACAATAATGTAACGTTGGATAAGTATTTTAACAATTTTCCATTGAATTGTCCGATATTTTTATAATTTAAGTTATTTTTATATCAGCAAAATTAAAGACAAGATAGCCATGGTGCATGAGAAGGTATTCACGTTAAAAAATCGGAGAGAAGTAAAGGTTATTTTTAAATCAATTCCGAATCCGATTACACAGAAATTAAAATTTGAATATGAAATTTTGATCCGGGAGCCGGGAGAAAAATCATTCCGAATTCCGATTGGGATCAGTCATCCTAAATACTGGAAATTACAGAAATCATCCAAAGAACAGGGCTTTGAATTGATATTAACGTATAGCGGAATTAGCCGCAGGCATCTGCTTGAAGTGGAGAGGGAATTTAACAGCCTTTTTTTGATACCAGCCTGATCACTAGACTTCAATTTATTTCACCAGCTTCTTTCCATGAAAGAAGCTGGTTTTCTATTTTTTTAGTAAATACGCTTTACAACAACTTTGCTATTAGTAAGCTGCGCCGCATAAGCGCGGGCGTTCTCATTAGGAAGAGAAATGAAAGTTTGTTTCTTTTTCTTTCCGTCTGTGGTAACCCAGTTTGCAGAATAAATTTCAAACGGAGGAGCTCCGGCATAAATCGGGCGATTGTCTGAATGCACAAAATTATCTTCTTCTTCATAAGCCAGTTCAAGATCACTTCCTTCCAGCACTTCACAAATAATTCTCAACTTCCCAAATTCGTCATCTGCCAGGCCTTTGATACGAGCTTTTCCAAAAAATGGTTCTTCTCCAAATTCCCAACGGTCGTAGTATTCTATGATATTTCCAATCTGAGAATCAATATAATCTGCACTCAATTTTGTGTCCTGGTCCATGGTAGTAACGGCTTTGTTTAACATTTCTTTATCGGGGTAATCTAATCACGGATTTAGTGATTTAGACTTTTAAGTACTGATATTATTTAAACCATTTCAATCAAAAACTTGACTTGCGGTTTTATGAATATTTGCAAATATAGGAACGCCCGTATATCTACAACACAAAGAGCGATTTTTATTAGCGTATTTGAAGTTAAAATAGAAATAAATTTTATTATTCGGCATTCATCAGAAAAATTTATTTGCCGGACACGTTAAATTGATCTTTGTAAGTTATTTTATATCAGTAATTTATGGTATAAATTTTAAAAAATAGTTCTAGGAAATCATTTAACGTTGACTAAATCTAAATAGCAGTATAAAACAAAAGAATCCCGCAGTTACCGGATATTTTCAGACAATTTCTGAGTTTCCGGTGACTGCGGGTGTTGTTAATGCGTGGTTTTATCAGAAAATAAACTTCGTGCTTAAAAAATTCGAGCTGTCACTTTTGACGATAGCGTTGATCAGATTGGTGTTACTTTCATTCATTTTAAAAGCGACTAGTGAGCGGATCGAAAATGAGCGAATGGCGTCAGGAATAGAAAGTGTACCCTCCGCGCTATCCTTCCGGCCCGTGAACGGAAACGCATCAGGTCCGCGTTGTGACTGCGTATTAATGTTTACACGACTTACCAGATTTACCAGCGGGTCTATCAGCCAGGCAACTTCGTCCGCGTTTTCACTGAAAATGCTAACCTGTTGTCCGTGTGTCGATTCAATCAAAAAATCGATGGTTTCTTCCAAATCGTCGAAAGGCACAATCGGGATGATCGGACCAAATTGTTCTTCGCGATACAGTTTCATTTTATCGTTCACAGGGTAAACCACAGCCGGATAAAAGAAAGAAGCCGCAGAAGTTCCCCCATTTTCGTTCATTATTTTCGCGCCATTTGCTTCTGCGTCAGCGATACAATCGTTCAGGTATTCGATTTTGTTTGGCTCAGGCAGCGGAGTCAGCGAAACACCTTTTTCCCAAGGCATACCAAATTTCAATTCTGCCACAGCTGCACTAAATTGCTGAATAAATTCATCAGCAATACTTCTGTGAACCCAGACGATTTTCAGAGCGGTGCAGCGTTGTCCGTTGAAAGACAAAGAACCTGTTATTGTCTCTTTCACTGCAAGACTAATGTCTGCATGTTTGGTAACAATTGCCGCATTTTTCGCATCAAGCCCTAAGACGGCGCGCAGGCGGTTAACTTTTGGATGCTGTTTTTTCAACTCATTGGCAACCTTGCTGGATCCGATCAACGTCAAAACATTGATCTTTCCAGACTGCATGAGCCCTGGAACAATTGCGTTTCCACGTCCATAGATCACATTCACAACACCCTTTGGAAAACATTCTCTGAACGCTTCTTGTAACGGATAATGCAACAACGTACCAAATTTCGGGGGTTTGAATAAAATAGTATTACCCATGATCAGCGCGGGGATCAAGGTCGTAAAAGTTTCATTCAACGGATAGTTAAACGGACCCATACAAAGAACGACCCCAAGCGGGGAACGTCGGATTTGTGCCGCTATTCCATCGACAATTTCAAAACCTGAAGAATCACGGTCCAGATGTTTCAGCGAATCGATTGTTGCATAAATATATTCAACCGTCCGATCAAATTCTTTCGTCGAGTCAGCGAAAGATTTTCCAATTTCCCACATGATGAGCTTGACGATAATATCTTTCTGCTCGATCATTTTTCCGGTAAATTGCTCGACATGTTTGATACGGTCGGACACACTCATCGTCGGCCAGGCGCCACGTCCATTGTCATATGCAGCCACGGCTGCGTTGAGGGATTCCTGGGCTTCTGCTTCGGTACAGACCGGATAACTTCCAATCAGTTTTCGTTCTAATCCGTTTTCAGTTTTAATACAGATCGGTGAAAACACCTCATGAACAGGTCCGTCCCATTGCTTCATTTCACCGTTGCTCAGGTACTCGCGCTGATGAACTTCGGAGGGCAGTGAGAATTCTGCCGGAACATCTTTCGCTTCCACAAAGAGGTTCTCTAAAATAGTTTTGAAATCCATTGTCTGACTTTAAATAGTTGTTATTTACAATTTGCAATAAATTTACATGTCTTTTTGACAATTATTAAATAAGATAAAATATTCCCCTTGCGAGCCTGTTCTTTTTACCATATCTAAATAGTTTGTCCCAAAACTATTCTTAAATATTAACTATTCCAATGAACAATATGTATTTATTGAGAGTGTTGTTGCCTATTTTACCAGCGAGTTGATAAAGTTGGAAATTTCTTCGACATCCAGAACCAGGTCAATGTCCACTTTGGCTATGGCGTGTTGAGGCATATAAGGCATTTGAGCAGATTCAGGTTTCTGTGCAACGACAAAGCCGCCAGCTCGCTTCACCGCAATGAGCCCTTCTGTACCATCATCATTAGCACCGGAGAGCAGGATAGCAACCAGTTTCGGACCAAAGACGTCGGCTGCAGATTCAAAAGTTACATCGATGCTGGGGCGGCTAAAATTGATTTTTTCAGAGGAGTCGAGTGAGAAAGAACGTTTTTTTTCAATTAATAAATGATAATCAGCGGGTGCGAGGTAAATGTTCCCGGGTATCAACGGATCCTTATCTTCAACTTCTTTGGTTGGAATCAGCGTTTTAGTCGACAACAATGAGGACAGTGAGGAATCTCCTGAATTTTTACGATGCAAAACTATAATAATGGCTACGGATAAATTGGTCCGTAAATTAGGAAGCATTTCAAATAACACAGACAGACTTCCCGCTGAGCCTCCGATTACGACCGCTTTAAAGGTTTTTTTTATATCATTTTCTTCCATATTTTTTCTTTATCCAGCTGTCTGAATCTTGATTGTATGGTTGAAAATTTTAATGTTTCTTTTGATCCAAGTGCCAGAAAACCTAACGTTCCGAGGCTATCATCAAATAATTTCAAGGCTCGCTCTTGCAGATCTTTATCAAAATAGATGAGCACGTTTCGGCACAGAATCAGGTCAAACTCATTGAAGGATCCATCGGAAACCAGATTGTGCGTCGATATAATAATTTTATCAGATAATTCCTGATTAAGTTTTGCCTGCCCATAATTTGCGGTATAATAGGTAGAAAAATCTTTGGTACCCCCCGCAGCAATATAATTTTCAGAATACTGCTTCATTTGAGTCAACGGAAAAATTCCCTTCCTTACTTTTTCTAAAACACTTGGGTTTAAGTCTGTGGCATAAAGCAGAGATTTTTTTAGCAGATCAGCCTCTTGCAACATGATTGCCATAGAAAAAACTTCCTCCCCAGTAGAACATCCTGCATGCCAAATCCTTATAAATGGTTTCGTGCCGAGAATGGGTAAAATGTCTGTTCTTAAAACCTTAAAAAAGGATGGGTCCCGAAACATTTCTGTTACGTTCACCGTAATTTCCTCAACAAATCGTTTTAAATAGTCCTCTTCTGTGCGTATTCGGTATCGCAATTCTGCAAAACTGGGGAATTTGTCCAGGGCGCATAGCCTTATGATTCTCCGTTTTAACGAAGCCCGGGAATAACTATTAAAGTCATATCCGTAAATTTCGAGAACGTCATTTAGAAGTAAGTCTATTTCCTCATCCTCAATCGTCATATCAAACATCTCTTAACAATTGCAACAAATTGTCTACATTAATTGGTTTTGATATATAACCATCTGCACCAGCCTGCAAACATTTTTCCCGATCACCGACCATTGCCTGTGCTGTCACTGCAAATACAGGTGTCTTCTTTCTGGATTCAATACTTTTGATCAATGGAATGGCTTCATAACCATCCATATCCGGCATCATCATATCAATTAGTACGGCATCGATTACCTCATCTTTTCGTAATATTTCCAACGCTTCCCGGGCTCCGGAACATGAAATACAGTCAAATGATTTCGCACGCAGGGTAGCAGAAAGTGCAAAAATGTTTCTGGCATCATCATCAACGATCAACACCCTTTTCTTATGCATATTTATTAGTTATTGTCGAATGTGTAAATTCTTTTAAATTAAATATTTTCTACGATTTACCGTAAAGCCAAACGCGCAATAGGGACATAAGTTGGTCAATATCAACAGGTTTGGTGATATAGTCGGACGCGCCAGCATTGATACATTTTTCCCTGTCGCCCGTCATAGCCTTGGCAGTGACTGCAATAACAGGCAGATTTTTCCATTGATAATTTTCTCGTATCCTCCGGGCAGTTTCATAACCATCCATCTGCGGCATCATCATGTCCAGCAAAACTACATCGATTGAAGGATTTTCATGCAGCTTTTGAAGTGCTTCCTTACCATCCAGCGCAGTAATCACGTTCATTTTGTAATTCTCCAAAGACTTTGAAAGAGAGAAAATATTTCTCACATCGTCATCTGCAATCAGGACTGTTTTATTTTTTAAAATTTGTTCCAGAGCTCCCAGTTTTTTAAAATCTCCGTCGCGAACGGCAGGTTTTTTGTTCTCTTCAACCACATGCAAAAACAGCGAGACCTCATCAAGCATACGCTGATATGAATGTGCCGTTTTGACAATAATAGAATCGGCATATTGCTTTATCCGAAGCTCTTCGGAGAGTGACAAACTTTTTCCGGTGAATATAATGATTGGCAAATTTTCAAATCCAGGATTTTTCTTGGCCTCTTCCAGCATTTCATATGCGCTTTTATCGGGAATTCCCATATCGAGGATTACACAATCTACTTCTTCGGTTTTAAGTGCTTCGATGCCCTCTGAGACGTCACTTTTAAGTTCGGAATTAATGTTAAACGTTTCCAGGAAGTAGGCGAGTGCCTTGGCGTGCTGCGGATTGTCTTCCACAATAAGGACTTTTTTGGACTTCTTGCTTAACACGTATTCAATCTTTTTGAATATCTCCTGCATTTTTTCCAGAGCCATCGGTTTATCAATAAAATCGACGGCGCCTTTTATCAGGCTTTCGTTTTTCAGCTTGTGGGAAGACATGATATGAACCGGAATGTGTCTCGTTTTCGTGTTCGCTTTGAGTCTGTCCATTACTTCCCAGCCACTGATGATCGGCAGCTCGATGTCAAGCAAAATTCCCAGCGGCTTGAACGTTTCGGCAAGTTCCAGGCCTTCGTCTCCCCTAACTGCAACAATGCCTTTGTATCCTTTTTTACGTGTATAATCAAGAAGAGATTTTGCAAAATTTGTGTCGTCTTCGATGATCAGGATGGATTTGTCATGCTCAGTAATTGCGCTTCGATCATCCGGGATGCTTTCCGGAATGAGGCTACTGAGGTATCGATAATTAGGCTCATCGACTTTTTTGATCGCGACTTCCTCCTCAGCATGTTGGAAATAGTTGTTATTTTTAGGTTCAGTAGTAATTGCAGATTGGAAAATCGGAATGTCTAAAGTAAACTCACTCCCTGCACCAACAACACTCGCCAGCGATATTTCTCCGCCTAACAATTTAACTAGTTCGCGACTTATAGAAAGTCCCAGCCCAGTTCCTCCATACTTCCTTTTCGTTGAGCCATCCGCCTGTTGAAATGCTTCAAAAATTAATTGCTGCTTTTCTGGCGGAATACCAATACCGGTATCTTTGACAACAAAACAAATTGATTTTTTATTGACAGGACTTGACTTTACGGTCATTTCCACTGAGCCCTGGGAGGTAAATTTGAGAGCGTTGGAAATAAGGTTTTTCAAAATCTGTTCAAGACGCATTCTGTCTGTCTCGATAATCGAGGGAATACTTTCCTCAATAATAATTCGAAAATCTATGTTCTTCTGACGGGCAACAGGGCTAAAAAGTCCGTTCAATTCAGAGGCAATATCTTTTATCGAAACATTGGCATAGTCAAGATCCATCTTCCCGGCCTCGATTTTGGAAAGATCCAGAATTTCGTCGATCAAACCTAAAAGGCCGTTTCCGGACGACTGGATAACGGTTGCATACTCTACCTGATCGCTGTTCAGATTTTTCTCGTCATTCTCTGCAAGTAAGCGGCTCAACAACAAGATCGAATTGAGAGGCGTTCTTAATTCATGAGACATATTGGCCAGAAACTCGGACTTATACCTTGTTGTCAGTTCCAGTTCCTCAGCTTTTTTCTGAATTTCAATATTTTTTTCTTCCAGCAGTCCGCTGCGCTCTTCCAGTTCCTCGTTCGTTTGCTGTAATTCTTCTTGCTGAACCCTCAGTTCTTCTTCCGAAGCCTGGAGTTTTTGCGCTTGCGCTTCCAGCTCAGCGTTCAGGTTTTCGAGCTCGTTATGCTGTGTCTGCAATTCTTCTGACTGAGCCTGAGTTTCTTCAAGGAAATCCTGAAGTTTCACATAATCCAGCGCAGCATTTACGCCTATCGAAAGCATTTCAAGATTGTTGGTCAGGAATTGCATTTCAAGATCGTTCGGCTCGCGAAGCAGTCCCAGCTCGATGACGCCGATACATTCATTTGCATAAACCAAAGGCAAAATTACAAGACAAACCGGAGGGGTTTGACCAATGGAGGAATTAACCTTCACATAGTTTTCAGGCAGGTCACGAATAATAACCGGCGTTTTGTTTTTGATAACCTGTCCTGAAAGTCCTTCTCCTGCTTTAATTGATTGCGGTGCATTTGTCGCAGCAAAACAGCCTGCCAGCTTATAATTCCAGTCTCTGTCCAAAATATAAACAGTTCCGAGCGGAGCATTTATATAGCTCGTTATGAGTTCAATCAGATTCTCAGCGAGTTTATACAGAATCCGTTCGCCGCGTATCGCATCGCTTAGTCTGACCGTACCTGCCTGAAGCCAGTTTTTATTCGACAAATCCTTGAATGTCTGTTCAAGGGAATTGGTCATAAAATTTAATGCTGTCGAAATTCTTCCCAATTCATCGTCGGTATTATCTGTGCTTCTTACAGTATAATCACCCTCTGACACCATCTTTGTAATTCCTTCGATTACGGTAATCCGTTGATTGGTTTCCTGATATAAGGCCTCCGCTTCTTTTTGTTTTCTAATACGACTGTCGAGATCTTTTTTGATTCTAATATAGGCAAAGCCGGTGATCAGAATAGAAATCAAGGCTGCAAATAAAAGCAAAATAGGTGTGTAGGTAATATAGACCTGCTGTGCTTCGGTGCGCTGCTTTAAAATTCTGTTTTCTTCCACATTTATTCGCTCAACCACACTACGCAGCTGATCCATGACCTTTTTTCCATTGATCATTTCCTTCTGACGTTCCGAAATGTTATAGGCATATGCATCATTCCGTTTTGTCCGGTCGATGATCTTTTGCATTTGGATAAACTTCGCTTCATAAAGTTTCTTCACCTCAGCCAAATTTCGCTGTTGTGCAGGATTGTCGCTCGTCAGCTGAACCAAAGCCTTATAACTAGCCGTGGTTTTTTCGTAGGCTCCGTTATAAGGTTCCAGAAAAGATTCGTCCAAAGTCACAAGAAAGCCGCGCTGTCCGGTTTCTGCATCCTTCATATTGGACATAATATTCTCTGCTTCAATCAAAACCTCGTTGGTATGATTGACTAGCTTGGAATTTTGTATTAGTTTTTGGGTACTGTAAAACGAGGCGAAAAGACTCAGAACCAATAATAGTACTGAAAAAGAAAAGACAATCTGTAACTGCTTGATAATGGAGTTGGAAGAGGTATTTGGCATGGTCTTATTGATAAAGCTCGTCTGTGTTCAAGGACTCTGAGGGCTGTCCCTTTTGGGATAGAGGTAAAACTAATATAAAACTGGCGCCTTCATTTTCACTGCTTTTTGCAGAAATAATGCCGTTGTGTTTATCCATAATTTTTTTCGCAATCGCCAATCCTATACCGGTACCTTCGTAGCTGCTTTGATTATTAAGCCGTTGGAAAATCACAAAAATGCGGTCCAGAAATTTTTCGTCAAAACCAATTCCATTATCGCTGATCGTGATACGGCAAAAATCTCCTGTTGATGAAACCGGGGAATCTTCACTTTTGTATTCAATAATTTCTCCGGTGATGGAAATAACGGGTGAAGTATCGGGCTTGGAAAATTTCAAAGCATTACTGATCAGATTTTGGAATACCTGGCGGATCTGGCTGGGAATTGTTTCCAGGAGGGGCAAATGACCAACCTTCACTACGGCATGTTTTTCATGGATATTTTCTTCAAAATCTTCCAGAATCTCGTCAATCAGCTCATTTAAATTTGTCAGGATGAAATTGGCCGAAATTGATAAACGCGAATAGTCCAGAAGATCACTGATCAGGCTGGACATCCGTTTTGATGAACTGATAGATCGGTTCAGATAGGATTCCGCTTCAATATTGCCAGCGAGAAATTTGTCTTTGATAAGATGATTGAAGGTCTGAATTTTTCGTAGCGGTTCTTTCAGGTCATGCGAAACCACCCAGGCAAATTGCTGAAGTTCGTGATTGGTCGTTTCCAGTTCCGAATTTTTCACGACGAGCTCTTTGGTTCGTTGCTCAACCTTCTGTTCCAGAACCTCATTGGCCATTTTTTGCTGGTGAATATCGGTATAACTCCCAACCCATCGAATCACATTTCCTTGCTGGACAACAGGAATTATTTTTAAAAGAAAATAACGGAACTCTCCGGTAGAACGCTGCTTTAAACGTAGGTCGCACGAAAATTCTAAACCGTTTCGCAACGAATCTTTCCAGCTCTCGCAAAGATGATCGTCCGGATGGGTCTCTAATAAATTTTTTGTGTTGTCTGAATATTGAAACCAGAGCTTATTCACATATTCGATATTCCCGTCGGTTGACATCGTAAAAGCGATCTGGGGAAGTGATTCCAGAACAAACTGCAATTCCTGCATATGAGCTGCAAGGTCTTCCTGTGCCTGTTTGCGGGTTTCTATCTCACTTTGAAGTGACAACTGGATTGCTTTGAGCTGTTGCTGTTGTTCGTATAACTTATGGAAAGTTTTAACTTTCAGAAGGAGAATATCCGGATCAACAGGCTTCGTCAAATAGTCAATACCGCCGGAGGTGTATCCTTTTGTGATAAACTTTTTCTCTTTATTCACCGCTGAAAGAAAAAGAATTGGCGTGTCTTTTGCTTTATTGAAGCCGGAAATAGCTTCGGCCACTTCAAATCCATCCATACCAGGCATCTGCACATCCAGAATTATGAGCGAGTAGCTGTGGTTTAGGATTTTTTTCAGAGCCTCTTCCCCGGACTCCGCACTGTCAGTTTTGAAGTTATGCAGTTCAAGAATTTTTTTCAGAGGGAGAATATTTTCGGATCTATCGTCAACAATAAGAATCATAGACAGAAAGCGAATTTTTCGAGCGACCAAACGTGGTATATATCAATACTATTCATAACGTAAATTCTTTTCAAAACTAAATAATTCAAATTTAAACGTGTATACGTAAATATCATACCTGTAATGCGAATTTATTCGAAAATCTGTCTTGTCAGTAGGCAGAAACGATCTGGTGTAAGTTGGAATTTATTAAGCGGCTGCTATTTTATCAATCCATCTTCTTTCAAGTAAATTATGAACTGACTTACGTCATAACCGTTCATTTCTGTAATCTTTTTCTTGAACAAGGAATGTCTGCTGCCATATGTGATATCGTTTATCGCTTCATTTGTAATGAGTTTCAGTTCTTCAATCCATTTTTGAATCGTGATCAACGGATGAATATATGTTTTCTCAAAATCCTGGATGATCGGCATTCTCCCTTTTACTCTTGCAAGCTCTATGATCGCATTCACAATATATTCCTGGTCAGACGAATACTCCGTATCCTCATTACTTTCTTCTATTTTTAATAGAAACGCGTGAATTTCGTCCAGCGACGTTTTTTCTGATTTAATGTTGTGCGGCATAATTTTGACAGTTTATTATATAACTGGGGAATTTATTCCCTTATAAATCAAGGATTATAGCAAATTTGATATAAGTCAATTCACTCTGTTACAAAGTTTTATAAAAGATAAAAACTGAGCCGATTTATTAGCGCTTTGGAACGAAGTTTGTAGTAGAAGGGGAAACAACTAATATTGTTTTAATTATATTAAATATTAACTTATTAAAATTATGGCCAGAGAAAGTCAACTTAACGGCCTTGATATGACAACAAGGCGAAAAACTTCAACCCGTGCGTTCGAGGATATGAAAGCTGGGAAACGAGAAGAGGTTGCCAAGATAATGAACCCAATTATTCAGGAAAGAAAATTAGAAAAAGTGGGAACAGGCAGTCGTGAAGTAAAAGTAACAAAGGAGGAGCCTTATTTTAAACCGAGGTTAACAGTGCGTGCCAGAAAAGCAGGCAGATTAAATACAGGTGTAAGTATATCTGATGAATAGTTTAAATGAATAACCCAATATGCGGAACGAGCGGTCATGAAAATGGGCGCTCGTTTTTTTGTTTAATAGCAAGTAAAATGATGACTAAAAAGACTTAAATTCTAATAATGAATTATCAGGGAGTGCAGTTGCGCATCGAATTGTTTAAAACCGGTTGAACGGATTTATTCAATATTTCTGATTTTTATGTTAATATCCTGAGGAGCAACTTCATCGCCACCAAAATAGGGGAGAAGTTTATAGGATATTCCTAATCCGCCCGAGCAATGACGTGGCATAATGGTCGAATTTCCATTCAAAACAAAAACGTAGGTATCGTTCAGTGTGCTAAGCTTGTAACTTGACGATTTCCCTAGTTCGACGGTTCCTAATTCTTTCTCTTGTCGCTGGCCTGCAATATATACGTAGGCATAAATCCGTAAGGCATTTTCGCGCCAGTTCCAGCCAAAGCGGGCGCTGTTTACATGATGCTGCGTATTACAATCCGAAAATCCGAGCAGTTTATTAATGTCATGCTGATTTCCGGGATTCGCTGTCTGGTATATGCAAGTGCTGTCAAAAATTGCCTGGAATTTCAGTTCATTTCCTGTAAAAAGTCCATTGGAGTTATTATCAATTTCGTGATTTCCCTTACTTATTTTATAAGTAATATAATCGTCTCCAAAACTCGGTGTATTGCCAACCCATTGACAGGAGGACAAGCAAACCAAAAAGAAGATTACGACAAAACTTATTTTCATTGGATCCGATTTATGGCGCACAAAACAAAAATATGAAGTTTCCGCTTTATTGAAAACTTCATATTAACTATTGTGGAAAGTAACGTTTTAGGAATGCTTATATTGAATCGGGAACAACATTTTTCACCGCACGGGTTCCTTCATACAGCTCATATTCCAATAAGCGGCAGTCGATCGTGCTGGTATAAAACTCAATTCTGCGTTTTGCTTTCAGGCCAATTTTTTTGGCAAGATCTAGGTTTCCGGTGAAAACGTATCCAAAATAACCTTTGCATTTCTGCTTCATAAAATCACCGATCCTGGCATAGGTTTCTTCCAGTTCATCAATTTCACCAAGTCTGTCGCCATATTCCGGATTTACAAAAAAGACACCTTTTGCGCCTTCCGGAACTTCGGTATCAGCAAAATCGCAAACACCGAATTCAATCATATCGGCTACGCCGGCAGCAATAGCGTTTTTCTTAGCATTGTTGACAGCAAGCTCACTTAGATCTGTGGCAAGAATCCGGAGTCCAGGCACTTCCGCGATCTGATCTTCGAGTTTGTACATTTCGTTGTAATAAACCTCTTTATCATAACCCTGAATATGCATAAAAGCAAAATTGTCACGGAACAATCCCGGCCGTGTATTACTCGCAACTAAAGCAGCTTCAATCGCCAGCGTGCCCGATCCGCACATAGGATTGACAAATGGAGACTTTCTGTCCCACTGGCTCGCAAGAATTGTTGCGGAAGCCAATGCTTCGAGCATCGGAGCCCGTCCGGGTATTTTTCGATAACCGTGACGAGCAAGCGAATCGCCGGAGGTATCCATGAAAATTTCAGCATTTTCATGTTTCCAGAAAAGATGTACAACCGCACCTGTCAATTCAGAACCTGTTGACGGGCGCGTTCCCCGTTTTTCTCTTAACCGATCCACAACAGCATCTTTAACGCGTAGATTAGCAAACATTCCGTTATTGATCGTCGGATGCTGAACATTGCTTGTTACCGAAAAATAACCTGGATCAGGAAGAATATTCTCCCATTCCATTTTTAGTAAATGGGTGTAAACTTCATCGGGATTATTTGCCTGAAATTTTTCCAAACTGTACAACACCTGGCTGGCGCAATACAAATTCAGGTTAAGAACAATGCAGTCGTTCATGGTTCCTTTTACGCGGACACCAGTAACAAAAGCCTCTTCGATTGTAAATCCGAGATCCTTCACTTCCTGTTCCAGATAAGGCGCAAGACGTTTATTGCAGGTAATGATAATCGAGGATTCGGTTGTATATAATGACATAAAACTTTGTTCAATGCTAAAAGTAAGGCCGCAAAGGTAACGGTTCGCCTCGGAGTTTTGATGCGTTTCGGGGAAATGTTTGGATTGAATCTTCGTGGAAAGTTACCTGATAGTCAATAATATTTCAAATTTGAACAGTACAGCGTATGATTTCGGTAAAATTTTATCTATTTTTCCATCTGAACGAAACATTCTTCTGATGACACAGGAAATTAACAATCCCTTACCAAATGCATACGAGGCCATTGATCTGGCTACCAAAGCCTCCGGCTTTAACATGGCGTCTGATATTCAGACTTGTTCATTGCTGAAAACACTGGCCGCTTCAAAGCCATCAGGTAGGTTTCTGGAACTCGGAACAGGTACGGGATTGTCGACCTCGTGGATTCTTGCGGGTATGGATAGAAATTCCACGCTGCTGTCAATCGATAATGATGAGAAGTTTTTAGACATTGCCGATCGGTATTTGTCACAAGATTCTCGCCTGGCTTTGGTACTTGCGGACGGAGAAGAATGGGTAGAAAATAATCTGGAAATGAGATTTGATTATATTTTCGCAGATACCTGGCATGGAAAATATTTGCTGCTGGATGAGGTTTTAGAAATGTTGAACAAAGGTGGAATTTATATCATCGATGACATGATGCCGCAGCCAAACTGGCCGGAGGGACATGACCAAAAAGCAAAAAATCTGATCAAGGATTTAGAAGCGCGAAAAGATCTTGCAATAACAAAACTGGTTTGGGCGACGGGAATCGTGATAGCTGTAAAATTATAATCTGCTATAAAACAAAAAGCCTGAGATGGATTTTATTCCGATCTCAGGCTTTTTTCTTCAATTATTTATATCACATTCCGTTCAACTCTTCAACAGTAAATGCCTTTTGACGGCTTGATAATTTCTGTCTTGCTGAGGCAACTTCCTCAGTACTGATTTTATCGCCATTATTTCGCCAGGATTTGCGGATAAAACTAAGTAGCTGAGCTACGTCTTCACTTGGCATTTCCTTATCATATCCAATTCCGGGCATATCGCCGCTAACTTCCGGGGTTTTGTAAATATGGCCATTAACCTTCACGGGACCGGTCAACCCGAATAAGACAATTGAAATGAGTTTATTCTTATCACCCGTAACCCACTCAGACTGGTTCAGAGGAGGGCCAAGCGACTTAACGCCGTTTCCATCCGGACCGTGACATGTTTGGCATACCGTATTAAATAATGCTGCTCCTTTTGGATAATCCTTCAATAAAACCTTTGGGTCTCTGTTGGCTTTGGTATTAGCTGCCTGAGCAATAATCTTGTCCAACTGCTTTTTTATTAACACGTTGGAGTCAGGTAAGGACGCTGCAAGTTCATTTTTGAAAACATCTTCTGTATCCTGCAAATTACTGATCACCGCGTCCGTCACATACTTGTTTCCAGGATACTTTTTAGCGACACTGACTAAAAGATTATTCGCAGCTGTGTTGTCATATGGTTTTATATAATTTGCCAAAAATGCGACATAAGGCGCTGCTAAGGTATCATTTTGAGCGATCATCTGGTTCAATGCGGAGGTATACTTGCTGGCAGTCTGCTCATTTATTAACGAAGGCAAAACAGCGAGTGCTTCCATCCGCAAAGGCCAGGCAGTTTGTTTTAACTGAGCCAATACGTCATCTGTTTTTAAGGCACCTAAACCTTCCAGAGTCCATAAAGCATGAATGGCGAGCAATTGATTTTCTGTCTGTTTCGCAGCGGATTCCAGGGCTGGTATTGCCTGTTTGAATTTTCCATCAATCAATGCATTTTGTGCGTAATCACGAACCCATCCATTTTTACTACTCAATAATTTTACAAGACCATCAGCGTCCGTCGCCAGCGCAGGAGCCTTCGGATTAGTATTTTTTGGAACAACTTTGTAAATCCTGCCGGCAGAAAGTGGCTGTGTCAAGTCTCTTTTTCCAATTTGTCCTTTTAAATAAGGAGTAAGGTAAGTCTTGTGCTGAATGATTCCGCGGTACATGTCAACGATATACATTGCTCCGTCAGGCGCGTTATACAAACTTACCGGACGAAAACGCTCATCGGTACTTGCCAAAAACTCTTTCCCTTTATACGCCTGTGCACCTTTAACAACATACCCTTCATCGTTCAGAATGTTGCGTTTGATAAGATTGGCAGACGGTTCAGCAACAAAAACGTTTGATTCATAAGCTTTTCCAAAAATATCTCCACGATAGACGAGCGGGCTACATGCTGCGGTAAAATCCACAAGGCGAAGACTATCATCAATCACGCCTTTCATGTATGCTCTGTTCACGCCAGGAGTAGGACGAATTGGGTAAACCTTATTATTTGCGACCGACTTCTCATTAAAACCTGCCAAAATACGCTGATTTTTATTGTTGGCACCAAGGCCAGGCATGAAGAAATCACTCAACAGGTTTTGCGAATTGTTGTTGTAATACAGACGACCATAATTATCCTGAGAAATTCCCCATTGCCCGCGAAAATGCGTTTGTTCAATCAACCATTTATCACCTTTACGGCGGTAGCGTTTGCTTGATTTTGCATTGTAAATCCAGTTATCCATCGCCCGAAGCAAACCATTTGGCTGATGCTCCACATTACCTCCTTCGGTATATTTATCGTCAACCAAAGTCTTATTAACTGGTTTATCATTTTTTATTTCGTAAAACCACAGGTTGGTCGGTTCGCCGATCAAAACACCGTTTTCTATCAGGCATAGTGCTCTTGGAAGAACAAGTGAGTCAAGAAAAACTTTACGGTCGTCCATGACGCCGTCCTTATTTTTATCTTCTAAAATGACAATCTTTCCATTAGGAATGTCCTCGCCGGTACCTATCGTATCGGGCATATAACCAGTCATTTCAATCACCCACATCCGGCCTTTGTTATCAAAAGAAAAGGCAACCGGAGTACTTATCAATGGCTCTGACGCTACCAGCTTCACCTCAAATCCATCTTCAATCCTGATTTTTTTCATGGATTGCTCGGCCGTTAAAAACGGAGATTTGCTGAAATCAGTTTGTTCAGGTTCTGTATTCGAAACTTCTGTTGTGGAAGCTGCCGATATGGTTGTTCCACCTTGCTTATTAGACTTGCAGTAGAATAAGCTTCCGGCAAGAACAATCAGCAAAAAGGGGTAACGTAACTTTTTCATTTTTAAGATTATACAGTTAATTTGCTATATGTAATGTTACAAAAAACTTACCAGAAAACAATAGTACAAATTATTTAAAGAATAGTTCAACTACAGGTCCCTCAGTGCTTCTTCAACCGATGTCATTTTCTTGGTCAGGAAATGAATACAGGTCCAGGCGATGAAATAAGTACATCCGCAAATGATAAAAAGAATGTTGTAACCCGCTCCAATATTTCCGGCAGCTTTATAATAGTCAAGCAAAGCACCCACCAGAAGCGGGAACAAGGTGGAGCCCATTGAACCAACAAATCCACCCATACCGACTACCGAACTTACTGCACGTTTCGGGAATAAATCAGAAACGATTGTAAAAATATTTGAGCTCCACGCCTGATGCGCAGCCGCGGCAACACTGATAATCCCGACAGCCACCCAAACATTCGTAGCATACTGAGCAAGCATGATTGGTAAAACTGCAAAAGCAACGATCAACAGCGCAACTTTTCTGGCACGCAATGGAGCCCATCCTTTTCTAATCAGATAAGATGATAAATAGCCGCCGCCGATACTACCAAATGTTGTTGCAGTGTAAACCACAACCAAATGGATACTTGGTTTTTTCAGATCAAGTGAGAATGTCGTCGCAAAGTAGGAGGGCAGCCAGAAAAGAAAAAACCACCAGATAGGATCGGTAAGGAATTTTCCAATAATAAACACCCATGTTTGCTTTAATTTTAATAACGACGCCCACTTGATCGGTTTATCGGTGGCGGAAGTATCAGCCTCGTTATCACTATGAATATATTCGAATTCAGCAGCTGAAAGTCTTTTTTGCCTTGAAGGGATTTCGTATAGGAACCACCAGAAAATCAGCCATATAAAACCTAATGCACCTGTGATGATAAACGCTTCCTGCCATCCATAAGCACCTAAAAGCCAGGGTACCAAAATAGGCGCGGCGACTGCTCCAATACTCGTTCCTGAATTAAAAATCCCGGTGGCCAGCGCGCGTTCCTTTTTAGGAAACCATTCCGCAACGGCCTTTACGGCCGCGGGAAAATTTCCCGCTTCGCCAAGTCCTAAAACCGCCCGGGCAGCGCCAAATCCGAAGGTACTTTTCACAAATGCATGTGCAATCGCAGCGACGCTCCAAATAATTATGGATACAGAATAACCAAGTTTTGAACCGATTTTATCAATAAAATTCCCGAAAATAATATAACCAAATGCATAACAGGCAGCGAAAATCGTGACAATATTAGCATAGTCAGACTCGGTCCAGTTAAATTCTACTTCCAGCGTGGGTTTAAGATAACCAAGTATTTGACGGTCAACATAATTAATGGTGGTTGCGAAGAAAAGCAGGGCGCAAATAACCCAGCGGTAATTACCGGTTTTTGTGTTGTCCATGGCGCGAAATAACTGTATTTACTGGAATTATGGGGTTTGGGATAATATCTTTCTTTCAGAGTAAGACGGTCAAAACTAATTTCTACCCCTTATTGGTTATGCAAACGTTTTCATAATTCATATAAAGTTTGTTCAAAAACACAGAAACCTATCGCTGGGATATCATCCTCGCGATAGGTTTCTGTATTTTTTTGCTGTAATCTACTACGTGTGGTAGCAAATTAAATTGACAAATTATCGGTTGATCACTAAGATATCGGATACTTTAACTGCGCTTTTACCAGTTCAGCTTCGTTAGTAAGGTCGAGTCTCAGAGGTGTTATTGAAACAAAATCGTTTTCAATCGCCCATCGGTCTGACCCTTCCTCAGCGGCTTCAAGCGGAACGACTGTAAACCAGTAACTTTTCCTTCCCATAGGATCCAGAGCCGGAACAATTTTATTATCATATAACCTCACCGATTGTCTGGTCCAGCGCACGCCTTTTGGGTTTTTGGGAAAGTTCACATTAATCAGGTTCAGATCAGGATTTTTAAGCAAAATATCGAGTGCCTTTTCCACAAACGGATCGAGCAGATCAAAGTCAGGTTCTGTGTCGCCAACCGGAGTGCTTAGCGCGATACCTTTCATGCCGAACAAAACTGCCTGCTTTGCTGCCGCTAATGTCCCTGAATGCCACATAGCGTTCCCCAGGTTTGGTCCCATGTTGATGCCGGATAGTACAACATCGGTTTTTTCCCATAAGTGCTGTCCCAAGGCAACGCAGTCGGCCGGCGTACCATTTACCCGATAAGCATCAATACCATCAAAAGCAATCGGCGATTTTTTATAGGAAAGCGGTCGCGAGGCCGTAATGGCATGACCCATAGAGGATTGTTCCACGTCAGGCGCGACTACCCTCACTTCACCAAACCGTGAAGCAATTTTTGCCAGGGCCGCAATTCCCGGGCTATATATCCCGTCATCATTTGTCACCAGAATTCTCATAAGCGTAAGATTTTTTCTTTTTGGGTTAAAAAAATGGTGCCTGGTCTATTTTTTTTAGGATTGTTTTGACTTAAATTTTAGCTATGAAACGTGCTCAGTTATTACATAATCCAGGTGCCGGAGAAAAAGATTTTTCCAAAGAAGAACTTACAAAGATAATAGAGAACGAAGGATTCGACGTTACTTATTCGTCTGTCAGAAAGGACGGCTGGGATAATTTTAAGGATGAAATTGATTTTATTATCGTTGCCGGTGGCGATGGTACGGTTCGGCAGACGGCGAAAGCGCTTGTGAACAGGAAGGTGCTCGACAAACAATTTCCGATCGCATTACTTCCCCATGGAACGGCAAATAATGTGGCAACTACCTTGAATATTTCGGGCGAAGTTACGGACATCGTCAGATCCTGGCATAAATTCAAGTTGAAAGAATTCGATATTGGAAAAGTTTTGGGGCTAAAAGAAGAAGTATTTTTTCTGGAAGGATTTGGTTTTGGTGTTTTCCCAAAACTCATGAAAGTGATGCAAAAGCTGGAAGACGAGTTGAGTGACGACAGGGATGAGAAAATTAAAACGGCACGTGAGGTACTGCACGATGTGGTGTTAGCCTATGAGCCGCGGCAGTGCAAAGTGATTGCTGACGATGTTGATTATTCGGGAAAATATATCCTCGTTGAGATAATGAATACCACTTCAATTGGTCCGAATCTGGGACTGTCCGGTTCCGGAGATCCTGGTGACGGCGTCTTTGAATTAGTTTTAGTCTCAGAAGACAATCAGAGAAAGTTTGAGAAGTTCCTTCTAAACCGTATTAGCGGTCAGGAAGATAATTACTCATTTTCGAAGATAACAGCAAAGAAAATCCAGATATCCTGGGAAGGAAAAGACGTTCATGCAGATGATGAGCTTCTTAAAATTGATAAAAAGAGTGAAGTGTCGGTTGAAATAATGCCAGGTGTTTTTGAATTTATGATTCCGGAATAAGATCGGACTCTGCCCATCAGCTCACTTTCATCCGACACTGATAAGCGTCCGATTATTTCAAAAACCACTTATTTTTGAAGAAAGAAATATACAATAAGCATATGGCAGCTTTCCTGATGTTTATTTTTTGGTACGTGTGCAAGTCGCCCGTCGAAGAACAAAGAATCTCCGGCGCTTAGGCTGTAAATATCGCCATTGATCAGATAGTCAACCTGACCGCTTAAAATGTATTTGAATTCAAAAGCTTCGGTATATACTTCCTCGCGGTGAGAATTTGGCAATAATTCCAGTAAAACAAAATCTATCGTTGTAGCCTGAAGGCTTTTGGTAAAGATGCGCTGATAGTTGAAGCCTTTTGTGTTTTCTTTCTCGAAGGCTTCATAGTTTTCCTTTTTTTGCAGGATAATTGTTGGCTCCATCAGGTTCAGATCTTTGAAAAAATCACCAACATCCATTTCCAGAGACTGAATTATGCTAAACATTACAGGTAAGGAAGGTATGCTTCTGCCATTTTCTATCTGCGAAATAAGTCCTTTGCTGACGCTGGATTTATCAGCCAGTTCCTGCAATGTGAGTTTCTTTTCAATTCTTTTCTCCTTGATCCTCCGGCTTACTTCTAATAAAAATGCACCTTCCATACTGTTTCGCTATTTCTCTGGATTCATTATATATCCCAAAGTTAAAGTCTTCCCTGATTTACGCGCCAAATTTCTGAATACTTTACATAAAAGTAATCTTAGAAAAACATCTGGCGTCCGAAAATTCTTATTAAAAAATTTTCAAAATAACATTTTAACCGCCGGGATTGCCTGGTCCGCCCAGATCTGATGCATTTTTCCAGAGTAATGTAGGCCGTCAGTCGCAACGAGGGAAAGGTCTGTTAATGCTCTTTTGGAGCTGGGCGTAATATCGATAAAAACAATTTTCTCTTTTGCACATTCCTCCTTTGCAACTTCGTTATATTGGTCAATTTCTTTGGCAATTATATCTCTGGCACCGGAACCTGCCGGCGTGCTGCCCCAATCGGGGATGGACATGACAAAAACGCGATTGGCCCTTCCTCCCGCAAGGCTAATACTTTTCTGTAATAATTTGACGAATTCCAAGCGGTATTGCTCCAAACCAAGGCCTTGGTACTGGTTGTTTACGCCAATCAATAACGATACAAGATCGTAGGGATTTTCAGCATTCAGGGAATTGACATTACTCAGAAGATTAGCGGTTGTCCAGCCTGTTTTCGCGATGATTTCAGGTTCGGCAACTTTTAAGCCGCTGGCGCTCATGCTTTTAGCAAAAAGTACCGGCAATCTTTCTGCTTCGGTTACGCTTTGACCGATTGTGTAAGAATCGCCGAGTGCGAGATAAGTCAAGCCATTTTTCGTCTCCGGGTTGGTGTTAATAGCCTTTTCATCATCCTTCATGCACGCAAAACACGAGCTTATTAAAATGAGGAAAACAAGATGAAGTTTCATAATATATATGTTTCGTATCGTCGCATTTCGCAACCTGATTCTTTTAACTATATACCTGAATTTTCACTATTTAGATTGATAAGCCATTTTTAGTTTGAAGTAATTTGGATTAATGATTTGGTTATGAGTAAGATAAGTACCGTTGTCAGATATAATTTCTCGGTCTTTTTTGTAGGGTCAATAATTATTAAACTAATAATGAAACAAGACTTTCCAGTTACAAATGAAATAAAATGCCCGGCACTGTTATTTAATACTTTTAGAATTAATCGAAAAATGATTAACTAACAGACAAATTAAGACCCTGCTTAACAGAACGGTAATTATGACCATATTAAAATCGATATTGACGATCACACTGGCGTCTGCTTTTTGTCAAATTGTGAATTTCACCGAAGCACATGCACAATCTGTTGATTCTACAAGCGATCTGACTTACAGGCCGATATATCATTTCACACCTCCGCAAAACTGGACCAATGATCCCAACGGATTGGTTTATTATGGAGACAAGTATCATATTTTCTATCAATACAATCCTGAGGGAGATACCTGGGGGCATATGTCATGGGGCCACGCGACAAGCACGGATATGATGAAGTGGGAGCACGAACCGATCGCTTTGCAGGATTATCAGAATGGCGACGGAACGAGTACTATGTTTTTCAGCGGAACAGCAGTTGTTGACAAAAATAATACATCCGGATTAAGCAAAACGGATGGCGAAATTCCTCTGGTTGCCATATACACGGCGCATATTGATAGTGCCGGAACAGGTATTTCACAAAGTCAGAGTATGGCGTATAGCCTCGATGGAAAACAATTTACACGTTACGACCATAATCCTCTGATTAATTTAAAAACGACGGATTTTCGCGACCCAAAGGTTTTTTGGAGGGAAGAATCGCAGCAATGGATCATGATCGTTGCTTTACCGCTAGACTTTCGTTTGCAATTTTACAGTTCGCCTGACCTGAAAAGCTGGACATTGTTGAGTGAATTTGGAGATAAACTCGGGGATAAAAGCAAGATTTGGGAGTGTCCTGATATTTTTGAGCTTCCGGTAGAAAATGAAGCTGGGGTGAGCAAGTGGGTCATTACGTTATCGGGCGGCCATCCTCAGCAAAACGGAAATCTGGGTATGCAATATGTCATCGGAAATTTTGATGGAAAAACTTTTACAGCAGATCCTTTGCCATATCCGCTTTATCTTGACAACGGAAAAGATTTTTATGCCGGGATCATTTTCAATAATCTTCCTGAAAGTGACACTCGTAAAATAATGATTGGCTGGGAAAATAGCTGGGAGTATGCAGCAACAACTCCGTCAAAAGGTTTCCGGGGACAGATGGCGGCCCCACGCGAACTGACACTTTACAAAGATGAAAAAGGGGAGTACCGGATCAAATCATTCCCGATCAGAGAAGTGAACAATTATCGTGGCAACCTCTTGGCGAAACAAAGTTCAGTTGCGGTAACGGGCAGTAAATTGTTAAACTCAGTGTCCGGAAATGCTCTCGATATTGAATTTATTATCAAAAGAAGCTCGGCGGAACAGGCGGGGATAAAACTGCTGAAACATGGTAATTATGAAACGCTGGTTTATTACAACAAAATTGACAACACGCTGAAAATTGACAGAACAAAAAGTGGGAATGTGAGTTTTAGTGCGAAGTTTCCAAGTATCGAATCCGTTCCTTTGCCAGACGACGGCGGCGATATTGCCATCAGAATCCTGGTTGACAATAACAGTGTCGAGGTTTTTGCAAACAGCGGTAAACAGGTTTTAACGGATCTTGTTTTCCCGGTATCTGAAAAGGTAACTTATGAATTATTTTCAACAGAAGTTGCCACGACGTTCAAGGATTTGAATGTGTGGGAAATGAAGCCTTCGATGCAGTAAAATCAGCTTTAAATGTATGGGTGAGCAGCGGATCAACTGCAACTCACCCATTTTTGTTTTTATCAAAACGTGATCGGGACACTTACAATGGTGTTTTCCCATCCAAAATTCATCACGGCACCTGCTGCCTCTTTTGCAAATTGCAGCGAAAAGTTTTCAATTGTCGTATCTGATTTTTTCGCTGGCGCTTTTACCCGCAGCACATCGTTTTCTTCTTTGTATTTATAGGCACCCCAAAAGTCAAGGTCCTTATTCAAAATGATCGTCCATTCTGTTTCTCCCGGAATAGCGAACAGGGAATAAACACCCGCCTTCACTTTTGTTCCTCCAAAAGTTGCATCCTGGTAAAATTTGATTTCCGGAGCTTCGTCGGCACCCATACGCCAGACTTTTCCAAATGGCACGAGTTTACCGATCACTTCACGGTTGTTTTTGGCGGGACGGCTATATGTCACTTTGACCAATGCTTTTTCATCTCCCTTGCGATCGTGAGCAAAATTATCTGGATAATAAGCAATGTCGGCAGGACTTTTATCGAGCCCTCTAAAAGTTTGTGCATGCGCAGAAAGAGCTCCTATGAATAACAGGGAAGATAGTAAAATTGCTTTTTTCATTTTTCTTTTCGTATAGATTGGGAATAGTACAGATATTGTTATTAAAAATTGAAATTATTCTTTTGTCATAAATTTAGCCAGACTTTCACGGGCAGTAGTCTGTACTTTGTTTTTGAAAAAAGGTGTCCACCCAATCAAAAGCCCGGTTAGTCCGAAGGCTTGTTTTGCCCATATATAAAAATCAAAAGTGTCGGTGTGTTTGATAATTTTGCCATTTTCAATGAGAAAAATGGCGTGGATATTATTGACAACAGTTTTTCCAGTTCGGGAAAACAGATAAGAGGCTGTCCATTCCGCAGTTGCCCCGCTGGCTGTTTCGGATATGTTACCAAAAGTGAGTTTAAGCTCTTTACCCGTCTTACAAAGCATTTCCCACATCGCTTTTACCTCATCACTATTCAAATTTTTGAATGCCTCGTCATTAAAGACTGCCTGGTCTGCATAACAGTCTTGCATACTTTGGTAGTCTTTTTGCTGAAAACTGGTGTAGAAATGGGTAATTAATTCTTTGTTGGACATTTGAGATGATGTTTTTTAACGTGTGTTTTTTGAAAGCCAAATGCCGATTGCAGCCGATACTCCCATAAATGTACAAAATGCGGGCGCAAACCCAAATCGGGACGGTCGTATAAATTACAAGATAAAACTCAAAGCAGACTTTTGGATTTGTTATTTTTGTTGAGAATTGATTTATTGCGGAATGGGAGGGATTCATTTAATGACAAATCCTTCCATTACTTAAAGTTGACACAGTATTATGACTTATTGCTTAGGTATTAAAGTAAAAGAAGGATTGGTTGCCATCGCGGACACACGTATTACGGCGGGTACCAATACGACCACAAAAAAGAAAATGTATATTGCTCAGAAAGATAATTATTCACTTTTTATCATGACAAGCGGGCTACGTTCTGTAAGGGATAAGGCGGTACATTATTTTGAGGAATTGATCGACGAAGGTGTTGTTTATAATAAGCTTTATAAGGCAGTGAATGCCTTTGGAGAGCAGGTCAAGCGGGTTGCCGTTGAAGATAAAGAGGCCCTGGAAAGAGCCGGACTTAAATTTAACCTGAATACGATTGTTGGCGGTCAATTAAAAGATGATGCCGAGCATAAATTGTTCCTGCTTTATTCTGAAGGTAACTGGGTCGAATTGGATGAGGGTTCTCCTTATGTGATCATCGGGAATTCAGGGCAGGGGAAGGCTATTTTAAACCGTGTTCTGGAAGATGATTCGACGATGAAACAGGCTTTGAAAGCTGGATTTTTATCCTTCGACTCGACCCGGGTAAGTAATAACGACGTTGAATTCCCAATCGATGTGGTGCTTTACAAAAAAGACAGTTTCGCGATTGTTGAACATCGTTACGAGAAAAAAGATATGGAGAAAGTTTCGGAACTCTGGGCGCAAAAACTGAAAGAAGACCTGGATGAAATCCCGGAAGACTGGATGGACGTTTCGTTTGATAAAATCAAAGAAAAGCAGAATTAAAGATTTAAGTTTATAACACAAGAGGCCGGAACAAAATTTTGTTTCGGCCTCTTGTGTTATTTAGATTTTAATTATTTCTACTCCACGCCATATTTATCTATCAGATACATCATCGCAGCCATAGCCGCTCCGCCAAGTTCAAGCTCGCGTTTGCTGATCGTGTCGAAGGTATCGTTTGACGCATGATGATAGTCAAAATAGCGCTGAGAATCCGGGATCAGACCCAGCAAAACTGTTCCTTGCTGGGCAAGGGGGCCAATATCCGCGCCACCGCCGCCTGGCCCAAGTTCATGAATTCCATAGGCTGCGAACAATTTACTCCAGGATGCAATTTTGGCCTTTTGAGCAGGCGTTCCTACAACACCGAAACCAAGTGGAGTAAACCCGCCACGGTCAGATTCAATGGCTGCAATATGTTTTTCCTTTTTTGATTTTGCAGAATCAGCGTATGCCACGCCGCCTCTTAAACCATTTTCTTCATTCATAAACATCACTGCGCGCAAGGTATTTTTAGGCTTATATCCCAGATCTTTCAGCAAACGAACAGCCTCTATCGATTGAACGCAACCGGAACCATCGTCATGTGCGCCTTGTGCGAAATCCCAGGAATCAAGATGCCCGCCAACTACAATATACTGGGCCGGATTTTGAGATCCTTTTAATTCACCGATCACATTGTGCGAAGGAGCGTCTGGAAGTGTTTCTGAGAATTGTTCGAAAAATATTTCTGTATCAGCATTTTCCTTAATAAGCTTACTTAAAAGTTCAGCGCCGTTGGTGCTGATGGCAGCTGCCGGAATAATAGGAGCTCCACTTGCATAACGCATACTGCCCGTGTGAGGAGTATCATCAAGTCGGGTAGTCATGGAGCGAACGATCGCGCCAATTGCACCCAGTTTTGCTGCTTCGCTGGCTCCGGCACCGCGTTGGTCGACAGCACCGCTATAAGCCTCGAAAGTATTAATTTTGGTCGGATCCATGGGACGATTGAAAAACACAATCTTTCCCTTTACTTTTTCTGTTCCCAGCGCACGCAGCTCCTGAAAGTTTTTTACTTCAATAACCTTCGCTTTTGTTCCGCCTTTTGGTGTTGCCACCGAGCCGCCAAGTGCCGCAATCGGCACGTTGATTTTTTGTTTTCCTGAAATAATATATGCCTTTTCTTTTGCTCCGCGTACCCAGTGAGGAACCATCACATTTTGGAGAAAAACATTGTCAAACTTGGCATTGACGATTGCGTCCCTCGTATACTCGACGGCTTTCGCAGCTCCCTCAGAACCACTTAATCTTGGCCCAACTTTCTGAGTAAGATCACGAAGCCACTCGTAGGAACGACCGTCACTTAAAGCCGAATTGAAAATCTGGCGGATGAAAACGGAATCGGCCTGGTAATCCGTCTGGGCATAGGTCATACCTGTCGAACCCAACGCCAGCAAGGCAAGGGAAAATAAAGTTTTTTTCATTTGTTAGTTACAGGAGTGTTTTTGTTTACGGTAAAGCTATCAAAAATCAGGATGGTTTCTCACCTTTTTTCTGCCATTTTGAAATAGTCAGAAGCAATGCAGGCAGCAAAATTAAGTTTGTACACATTGCAACCAGTAAAGTAATCGAAACCATTACGCCCATGGCTGCCGTACCACCAAAACTCGAAGCAGAGAAAATTGAGAATCCGCAGAAAAGAATCACCGCCGTATAGATCATACTAAGCCCTGTACCAAAAATAGAATTCGTAACCGCCTGTGAAGCATTCAGACCCTTATCATAAATCTCCTGACGATATCTGGTCAGAAAATAAACAGTGCCGTCCGAAGCGATACCGAACGTGATACTAAATATCAGAATCGTTGTTGGCTTGAAATAAATCCCGAAATATCCCATGATTCCTGCCGTTAAAGCAAGCGGGATAAGGCACGGTAATTTCGATAAAAGAATAATCGGGATCGATCTGAAAAGTACCATACCAACAATCGCAATCAGCGCGATGGCGATCAATAAACTTTCATATAAATTGCCTAACAGATAATCATTGCTCTTCAGAAACACAAGGCTGTGCCCCGTCATGCTCACTTTGTATTTTTCAGGACTAAAAATGGAATCTACTTTCGGACGAATCTGATTCATCAAAACCTTGATGCGTTCTGAACCCACATCGGCCATTTGAAAACTAACCCGCGTGACACTCTTGTCATCGTTCAGAAAAGTATTAATTTGTTTGGAAGCACCCGTCTCCTGGCCCTGAACAAAATTTGTCAGTTTAGATAATTCGAGTACACCGGGTAAAGCATAATATTTTGCGTCGCCGCCACGATAGGCTTGATATAAAAACTTGGAAGCCTCAACAACCGAAACTGGCTTTGAAAACTCTTTATATTTTCCTAGTTCATTTTGAAGCGCTTTTATTTTATACAAAGCAATCGCCTGATCTTCAAAAACACCATTTTTTTCCTTGGTATTAATCATCACCTCAAAAGGCAACACACCGTGGAAATTTTTCTCTAAAAACCTAAGATCTGTATAAACCGGATCATTTTTGGGCAAATCATCTACAACATAGCCGATCGCCTTGATTTTCGTCATTCCATAAGCAGAAACGATAATCATAACGACCATTGCAATGTAAATTTCCCTGCGACGGTTATGTACCAGGTAATTTATTTTTGACAGGAATCCAAATGCCCATTTTCCATCCAGATGTTTCAGATGTCGAGCTTTTGGCGTGTCCATGTAATACAGGGTAATCGGCAATAAAAGCAGACAAAGCACATACGTGATCATCACGCTGATCGCCGCCACAATTCCGAATTCAACCAAAAGGGAGCTGTTTGTAAAATAAAATACCCCAAAACCAATGGCGGTGGTTATGTTGGCTAAAAAGGTTGATAAACCGATTTGCCGCACCATTTCCAAAATCGAGTCATTTTTGTCCCGGTTTGCTTTTAATTCTCCCTGATATTTATTGATAAAAAATACACAGTTCGGAACGCCTATGACGATAAGTAATGGCGGGATCAAGCCAGTAAGTGCGGTAATTTTATATCCAAATAACTGCAATAACCCGACTGAAAAAATCACTCCAATCAATACGACAACAATCGAAAGTAATGTAAGTCGGAAAGATCTGAAAAAGGCCCATAGTATAAACAAGGTTACCAGAACCGCCAATCCCATAAAAAGCTCCATTTCACCGGAGATCTTTTTCATGTTTACCGTCCTGATATATGGCATACCAGAATAATGAAGATCTGTTTTATATTTTACAGCAAACTTTTCTGCCATCGCCTCAATATCCGTTACGATCGAAAGTCGGCGTTTGGAATTAAGTGATTTGTCGTTGAAAGTGATGACAATAAGTGTCGCGTTTGTTTTGGAATTCAATACCAGCCCTTCGTAAAATGGCAGGTTCAGTATTTCTTTTTTTAAGCTGTCTACTTCTGTTTGTGTTGTTGGAATATCCCGAATGATCGGAACGAAATCGAAGCGTTGAAGACTGTCATTTCTAACAATTTTTTGCAGATTCGCCAGTGATAATACGTTTTTGATACCTTCCGTATTTTTGATCTCCTGCGACAGTTTGCACCAGTCCTGGAATTTATCTGCCTGAAAAAGCCCGGGATCCTGCCAGCCAATTACCATGACACTTCCGTCTTCACCAAAGAGTTTACGGAAATCCTGATACTCTTTTTCAACAGGGTCATCGGAAGGAAGAATACGGGCAAACTGGTAAGAAAGCTCAATCTTGCTTGCCTCATAGGCCATAAATACCGTAGAGACTAATACGAATGCAACCCACCAAAGCCGGTAGCGGATTATGTAAGTTGCTAATTTATTCCACATATTTAAATCAGTAGGTTTCTGCAAAAAGCTGCAAATATAAGCAGCATGTTTAGGAAATGGCCTGTTTCGGCCTTGTAATCGTTAATTTTGATATGTCAAAAAAAGTTTGACAGCAATTAAATTGCTCTAACTTACTTTAAGACAAGAATTAATGTAAATTCCCGTGCCACCAGCTCAAATGCCAAGCATTCTTTCCAAATGATGATATTCGATGCCGAAATAAGCCTTCGCATATTTTATTTTTTTCAATAGCTCATCCTTGTCAGACGTTGATCTATGATTTTTTATCCCGACGATCATTACATTTTTGGGCGTATGAGCATCTGAAATAAATTCGAAAATCTTAGTTTTATATCCTGCATATTCCAGAATCATTGCCCGTATTCCATCGGTTACCATCTCTGCCTGACGCTCCAAAAAGATGCCGTATTTAGTAAGAAAGTCTACATCATTGTGTGTTTTGTGTTTCTCAATTTCACGTCGTATCTGTTTATGGCAGCATGGTGCAACAACGATTAGCTCAGCTTCCGCTTTTATACCTTTAAAAATCGCATCGTCGGTTGCTGTATCGCAGGCATGCAGTGCGATCAGAATATTAGTACCGGCACTGTCGTAAGATTCAATTGTACCTTCAACAAAATTCAGATTCTGGAAAGATGCATTTTTCGCAATGGTATTGCATAGGGTTACGAGATCTTCTCTGAACTCGACACCTGTCACCGTTGCTTCGCGGTTCAAAACGTTTTGAAGATAATCGTACAGAGCGAAAGTCAGATAACCCTTACCGGAACCCATATCCACCACATTTATTGGGCCATTATTAGGAATTTCCTTAATCAGTGAACTCAGTATCTCTACGTAATGATTGATTTGTCTGAATTTGTCCTGACCATTCTTGAAAACATTGCCTTCTGAATCTGTGATTTTCAAGTCGGTCAGATACTTTTTATGATTGGCACTGATCAGGCGTTTTTTGTTTTTGTCATGATCAAGCGAGGGAGTTTCTTTGGTCGTGGGATCTTTCTTTTTCAGAATGATCTTGTTACTGTGCTGAATTTCAAACAGAACATCAAATTCAGTGGAAAACAATGTGGAGACTTTGAACCCGTCATTTAAATAATTCTGGACAAGAACGATACCTTCTTCGATTGAATAATTTTTTACAATATCGCGGGTTTTGTAACGGTATGTGAAGCTTAGTTTTTCTTCTTTTTTAATTAATATTCTTTTGGCGTATAAATTTTTAAGATTTTCTTCCTTGCCCTTATAGTTACCAAGCGATATGCTGATGAAAGTTTGATTTGAAATGGTCTGTGCAAGCGTCGAAACAAATTCCTGCACTTTATCTGAAATATTCATTAGATCTGTTTATGATTCACCCTTCAAAGTTAACGCCGCGAAGAGCTATACAGTTTAAAAACGAGGATTATTTGTTTTAAATTACGTAATAAAATCGAGAAACGTTACGGAAACTGGACTAATTAACGCCTGTTTTAGGTATTTCAATTTCAATTTTAGTGCCCGGATTCTCCTCCGTTGATATCTTGATTTTACCCATCAAACTCTGGACGCGGCTTTTTACATTCCCAAGTCCAACGCCATGATTTGCCTTGTTTTTCATTCCGGAGCCATTATCGATAATCGATAGATTGATCGTTTTTAAATTTTCAGCAAGATTAATGCTCGCCGAATTTGCCTGGGAATGTTTCAGGATATTATTTGTCAGTTCCAGTACGATACTGTATAATTCAAATTCAACTTTTTTGCTTAATCTGTTTTCCAAACCGCTGATATTAAAAGTGAATTTGATCGAATTGTTTTCGTTCAGTTTTCCCACCAGGCGATGCAACGCAGTAACGAGACCATTTTCTTCCAGCTCCAAAGGCATCAGATTGTGAGACAAACTCCGTACTTCCCTGTATGCTGCGCCTACCATTTGATGGACGCTGTTATATATTTTTTGTTCTTTATCAGATAGCAGATTTTTGTCCATTCCGTAGAGATACCAGTTCAGTGAAGCAAGCGTGCCGCCAAGATGATCGTGCAATTCAGCTGCTACACGCTTTCTTTCGATCGTCTGTCCCTGAATCATTGCTTCTTTTATGGCAGCGTTTTTCTGACGGAGTTTTTTGTTATTTAACCAGAGAAATGCTGCAAAGGCGACGATAAGGCAGGAGAATCCAACCAGAAATCTTTGTATAATGGTTTGCTCACTAATAATTTTTTGCTGGATTTCTGAATCCATTTGCTGATTTTCATAAATCAGCTTATACATATTGTATTCACGGGCAATGTTCTCAATATGCCTTGTTCTTCGGTTATAATCTACTTTTTCAAGATAATAAAGTGCCGTTTCAATATCATTTTGAGCTTTAAAAGATCTGTACAGGCAAATGAGCGCCCAATTAGTCTGACGGGTAGATTTGTATAGATGCGAAATTTCAAGAGCCTCTTTCTCCGTTTCTATCGCGTTGTTATAATCTTTTTTTAAATAATAAATATTTCCAATTTCATTAAGGCCGTTGAGAATGCCATAGCGATTGTTCATTTTTCGAAATAAAACGAGCGCCTCATTTACATATTTTTCAGCATTATCAAGCTCGTCTTTCATGGCATACATGTAGCCTTTATTTTGTAATGTAGTTGCCATACCCCACTGCGAACCTATCTTTTTATACGCATCAAAAGCCTGGCTGTAATACCGTAGAGCTTTGGGATATTCAAATTTTTCACGATGAAAATTGCCGAGTGTTTCCAGACAAACTGCCCTTAGACTATCCTGGCGTAAAGTGGTATAAATCTCCATAGCACTTTGAAGATTTACCTGGGCTGCATCAAATTGTTTGTACTCAGCACTTGCTTCTGCCAAAAATCTCTTTGCATTTGCGGTGTAGAGCGGCATGTCCGTCTTTTTCGAAAGCGACAATATTTCATTGGATACCTCCCTCAATATATCATAACTGCCATCGATAAGATAATAACTGCTCATCAAATCATAGGCCATCACTTTGCCCTTATTCCATTGATGCTTTTGCGCAAGTCGTAAAATTTGCTGTGCATATAGCATAGATTTTTCTGAATCATAATACAAATTTGACCAGGCCAACTTGTAATATTTGTGAACCAGAATGGTATCGAAAGGAAAGATCTTGTTGTGCCTTGAAACAACATGATCTGTTTCTGAAACAGAAGTTTGTGCCAGACCTTCATTATTTCCGGTCTGGAAAAAACAGAGAAAGATGAAAAATAGAAATCTGTAAAATTTAGCCATAGAAATATTCAGCATGCATGGCAAGACACGAGGCGAAACCATTATTGTAAGTTGCTGGATTCAATAAAACGCTGAGTATTTTTTACTAGATTTCAAAGATAGAAAATCGTAGGTCAAAAAGGTAAGATGTAGCTATATCTTTTGCCTTTTTTGTAGAATAAATTTTGGATATTATTTGACAAGCTGAATTATCTGCTAACAAATCTATTATTTGTGATAGCGTAGCGATACAGTAGGTCAGCGCCTTGTGTAATTCCGATCCGGGTAGAAATTGTTACTTCAAAACCTCTAATGATCTGAGGGCGAATATATAAGCTGCTCGTTGCCAGAGATTCAGCATTGTGGACGGATCTGTCAATTCCCATGGCCTGCACGAGTTTTGCGGGTCCTTTGCATAAGTCGCGAAGCGGTACTGGTTTTGGAGGTATACCAGGTAAATTTTTTCTACTGTTTTGACGGCGCAATTCCATTAATTCTATACCATCCGTAGGTTGCAATGCCCGGATTAAAACCGCTTCTGCGCAACCGTCTTCTCTGGTAACAACGTTGACGCATTGATACATCCCATAAATCAAATAAACGTAAATTGTGCCGGCAGCAGAATACATCGGCTCCGTTCTAACTGTCCTTCTTCGGTATGCGTGGCAGGCAGGATCATCCTGTAAATAGGCCTCTGTTTCAACAATAATCCCGCTGGTCAGACCATCGGGACTATTGTGAACAAGCTCACAACCAAGCAGTTTTTGTGCAAGTGTGCAAGTATCGTATGCTTCGTAAAAGGAAAGTGGAAGTCTGTTTTCCGCTTTTGACATTTAAATAATATTCATGGTTTGTTCCTTGATCTTTTCAAGTTCATCTTTCATCTGAACCACGAAACGCTGGATACCTGAATCGTTCGCTTTTGAACCGATCGTGTTGATTTCCCGCCCGATTTCCTGAGCAATGAAATTTAACTTTTTTCCATTACTTTCTGGCGACTGCAATGTTTCTTTGAAGTAATTCAAATGATTTTCAAGACGAATTTTTTCCTCTGAAATATCAAATTTTTCTATATAGTAGATCAATTCCTGCTCAAAACGATTAGGATCAAAATTGTCGTCAGACAAAAGATCTCGGACTTGTTTTTCCAGACGCTCGCGAACTGCCGGTATCCTAAGTTTATCCTGTTCTTTTACATCTTCCAAAAGTGATGAAATTGTTCCGATATAGTCAGCGAACTTATCTGCAGTCATTTTTCCTTCCTGCTCGCGGAAAATATTACATTTTTTCAGAGCCTCAAAAACGGCTTCTTTTATCTGCGCCCAGTCGTTGTCGCGGTTTGTTTCACTGACAGATTCAGTATTGTAAGCATTCGGCATTTGAAGAGCCATTCTCAGTAAATCAGTCGAATCTCCTGCAAAACCCAGATCGTTAGCCGTTTCAGACAAATCAGAGAAATAGGCTTTCACCAAAGGACGGTTCACGGCTGTTGTCGCAATTGCTTTTCCAACAGGCTGCACAGTTAAGGAAACTTCAACTTTTCCGCGTTCCAGGGATTGTGTTACGAGATTACGAATTTCAATTTCGCGTTCTGAATAGTTTCTCGGAACACGGCAGTATATGTCTAAAAACTTGGAATTCAGTGTTTTTATTTCAACAGTGACGTTGATCGATTCGGATTCGATGTTTGCTACACCGTAGCCGGTCATAGATCTTAGCATGTAGGGCTTTATTAAAGTATAAATTCAGAAGTATCATCAGGAGTTACTTCTACTTAATTATTTTAAAATCAATTATTATGTCTCGGTTTTCCGGATTTGGCCGGATGCTGACTTTCGGATTGCTGCGGTTTCCCGATCAAAGCGTTTTTGTCTATTTCCTGGCTATCCGTTCTGTATTTAAAAACATCGCAGGCAAGATAAACGGCCTGTAAGAGTGAGCCTGGTTCAGCCTGGTTTTTTCCTGCAATATTATAAGCAGTTCCATGATCGGGAGAAGTCCTTACGGCAGACAATCCTGCTGTAAAATTCACTCCTTCGTTAAAGGCAAGTGCTTTAAAAGGGATGAGACCCTGGTCGTGGTACATAGCCAAAACGGCATCATATTGCTTGTATGTTCCTGCTGCAAAAAATCCGTCTGCCGGAAATGGCCCGAAAACGAGATTGCCCTTTTCTTTAAAAGTTTTCAAAACCGGATTGATCACGTCGATTTCTTCGCTTCCTAACAAACCATTTTCTCCCGCATGGGGATTTAAACCTAAAACAGCAAGTCTTGGTTTTTTTATACCAAAATCACCTTTGAGCGATTGAAGCATCTGCTCAATTTTGGCTGTCAGCTTTTCAGACGTTACATGTGCTGCAATTTGGTTTACGGGAATATGTCCGGAAAGGACGCCAACACGCAGATCCTCTGAAACCATAAACATAAGGCCTTCCTGTGCGCCAAATGCTTCTGCTAAATATTCAGTATGGCCAGGAAACTTGAAATCTTCGCTTTGAATATTGTCTTTATTAATTGGGCCAGTCACCAGTGCATGAATTTTTCCTGCTTTTAGATCCTCAACCGCTCTTTTTAACGAAGATAAAGATGCTTGCCCGGCTTCCGGCGTAATTTTTCCAGGCTGAATTTCAGTCTGATGATCGTGCCAGCAGGTGATAACATTCGTCAGTTTATGATTGGCCTGTTCAGGGCGCTGAATGCCGTGCAAAGTCCAGTCTTTCATTTCCAAAAGATTCCGGTATTGATTCAAAACGCGAAGGGAGCCGTAAACGATTGGTGTGCATAATTTTGCTAACTGATTTCCTTCCAGAGCTTTTAAAATTACCTCAGGACCAATGCCATTGTAATCTCCCAAAGAAATGCCTATTAGCGGTTTATCTGTTGATAGTTCACTCATTTAATTGATATTGTATTGATTGTTATTTCTCATTTTCTGAAAATTACTTCGCAAGGTACTGATATTAATAATTTTGTCTCGGTTTGACATAATTTAAACTATCAAATTGCTGGCAAATGTTGGTTTTTAGCTCCCCTTGTCTGTATTTCTGATTACTTTTGTTCAAACTAATCAATCGGCAAGTTACAAAAATTCCGTTGCTCCTATGAAAATCCTGATCGCAGACTCAATGCATCCTTCACTTTTTACCATGTTAGAGTCGGAAGGCTGGGAATATGCCTACCATCCGGAATACAAGCGGGAGGATATCATAAACGCACTTCCGGAATTTGAAGGACTATTTATCAGAAGCAAGACTTTTGTAGATCGGGAGGTGATGGAAAATGCGAAGAAGTTGCGTTTCATTGCACGTGCAGGAGCTGGTCTTGATTTGATTGATCTGGACGTGGCCAAAGAGATCGGTATTGAAGTTTTTCATGCGGGGGAGGGCAACAGAGATGCAGTAGCTGAACACATGCTCGGTATGTTACTTGGATTGTTGGCTAACATCGTCAAAGCTGATAAGGAAGTACGAAATGGTATCTGGGACCGCGAAGGGAACAGGGGCGTGGAGCTTATGAAAAAGACGGTCGGTTTGATCGGATATGGAAATAATGGCGGTGCCACGGCGAAAAGACTAAGTGGTTTTGGCTGCAAGGTTTTGGCATACGACAAATACCGTGAAAACTATGGCGACCAGTATGCCGAAGAAGCTTCTCTGGAAAAACTTATGCAGGAAGCCGATATCATAAGTCTTCATGTTCCGTTGACGGAAGCAACTAAATACTTGGTCGATAAAAAGTTTATCGAAGATTTTTCAAAACCTTTTTATCTGCTGAATTTATCAAGAGGAAAAGTAGCCGATCTTGCCGCAGTGGTGGAAGGCTTAAAGTCTGGCAAAATAATCGGAGCATGCCTTGATGTATTGGAAAATGAGAAGTTGAAAACGCTTACCGAAGATCAGCAGGCGGTTTTCGATTATCTTACCAATTCGAACCGTGTTGTTTTGACTCCTCATATCGGCGGCTGGACACATGAAAGTTATGTCCGTATCAACGAAGTGTTGCTTCGACAGATCAAAGACTGGCTGGTAGTAAATTAATCATTCTTTCAGGATCACACTGATATTACCTGTTGCCTCGAGGTAGCAGGTTTTTACTTTTTTATAATCATCCACATCTTTCTCCCGAAGCAGCCCGATTAATTCATCTTCGTCTATCAGTTCTTTTTCCATGTTCTTATGGAGGAGTCTGCCGTTACGCACCAGCAGTACTGGCTCAGGTTTAGCGAATTTGCCGAAGATCACTTTTTTGTATCCCATCCAGTCGATGGCATAATCCCAGAATACGAGTGTGAGAATTAGTACGGCTCCCTCGCTGACAGAATTGTATGTTCCCGCCATTGCATTCTGGGCTGCATCTGAGATCATTGTGATCAGTAAAAGATCGGCAATACTTAGTTGTCCTGTCCCACGCCGAAACAGACGCATACAAAGATAGATGATCCAGTATGTTAGTGTTCCTCTTATAAATATTTCTAGGAGCGATAGGCTGGGAATAAACATCGAATGCCAATCAACACTGAAAAGCTTGTCCATCGGGAGAACAATAATTAAGGTTATTTCTCTGTAAGTTATAAAAACAAATTACCCGTATAACAAATATGCCGACCAAAGGTCGGCACGTTTGCATCTATTAGCCATGAAAAATAAAATACTTATTATTTACCCAAAGTACCGCGAAGTGCACGTGGGATTTCTACTGATGCGATCGGATTGCTGATCGAGCTTAGGATTGTAAAACCTTCTGGCTTGATAGCACCAACCTTAACAGATTTTCCAAGATCAAGTTCAGTTACATCAACTTCAACATAATCAGGAATGTTTTCTGCTAAACCTTGTACACGCAATTTACGCAATTTTTGATTCATTTTACCACCTTTCATTACACCTGATGATGCACCAGTCAATTTAACGGGTACGTCCACTTTAATTTCCTTACCATCAATGATCTGAAGGAAATCTGCGTGCAACAACATATCATTTACAGGGTGGAATTGTTTCTCCTGTAAAATAGCATTATATAAAGTTCCCTCGATATTCAAGGTAACGTTAAAAACATCCGGAGTGAAAAGCAATGTGCGGAACAACATAGCAGGTGCATAAAAATGCACTTGTTCGGTACCACCATACAGCACAGATGGAACATAACCCTGAGCACGTAACTCCTGAGCTTCCACCTTGCCGAGATTCGCTCTTCTAAACCCTACAATCTCATGCGTTTTCATAAGAATAATTATTAAAGTTAAAAAAAATAAAAATTTACTGATAATTTATAAACAAAGAACTAATAGATTCATGATCTCTGATACGCCCGATCGCTTTTGCAAATAACTCTGCAACTGACAATACGCGTATTTTATCATTCTGTTGCTTCAGAGGAATTGTATCTGTAACAATTAACTCTTCCAGAACAGAATTTGCAATATTTTCGTGCGCCTTTCCCGACATGATCGGGTGCGTACTAATTGCTCTTACTGAATTGGCTCCTTTACCCATGATAATTTCAGCCGCCTTACATAAGGTTCCCCCGGTATCGATAAGGTCATCAACCAAAACCACATCCATTCCCTCAACCTCACCAATCACCTGCATACTCGCAATTTCATTTGCTCTCTTCCTGTGTTTGTCACAAAGGATCATATCCACATTCAGGAACTTGGCGAAATTACGGGCTCTTGCGGCGCCACCCATATCCGGTGATGCAATCAAAAGATTTTTTAGTCCGAGTGATTTGATGTAGGGAACAAAAATCGAAGTTCCTTCCAGGTGATCAACTGGCAAATCGAAAAATCCCTGAATCTGACCTGCATGCAAATCAACAGTCATTAAACGATCAACGCCCACGGATGTCAACAAGTTAGCGACCACTTTTGCTGCTATGGCAACACGTGGTTTGTCCTTTCTGTCCTGACGTGCATATCCAAAATAAGGAATAACAACGGTAACATAGTGTGCAGAAGCCCGGCGAGCTGCATCAACCATTAACAATAGTTCAAGCAGATTGTCGGCCGGTGGGAAAGTTGACTGAATCAAAAATACGTCACAACCACGTACCGACTCTTCAAAGCTTGGGGATAATTCACCATCGCTGAATTTGCGAAGTGTATACCCTCCTAACTCCTTGCCATAATACCGTGCAATGTCTTTTGCCAGGTATTCTGACTGACTTCCCGAAAATATCTTTACTGTATTAAAAGAGCCCATGGCCAAACTAAAATTTGCGCAAAATTAATAAAAATCAATCAATTAGGGTAGTATTTCTTTAAAAATATTAAATAAAGTTGAATACATATCCATCCAATAATCAGCCCAACCACTGCGCCGACGAATATGTCTGAGGGATAATGTACACCAACATATACCCTGCTGTAAGCATAAATTGCTGCCCATACGAAGAGCCAGCCCATATTATTTATCTTATCCTTAGTCAGTTGAAACCAGACTATCGCCAGCGAGAAACTAGTGGAAGCATGTGCCGACGCAAATCCATAAAGTCCTCCACAGCCTCCGACATTATGTACCAGATCTTTCAAAGCAGGTTCATGACAAGGTCTGAAACGCGCAAAATAGGGTTTCATCACGCCCGAGGTTAATTTATCTGCAAGGATCACAGCTGCCAACACAGTGATGATAATGGCAATTGATCTCGTTTTTTCTGCTTTAACTGTCAGAAAAAGCAGGATCGCGTACATGGGAATCCAGGTATATTTAAAAGTGATCCAATACATTATCGAATCCAGCAGCGGCGTATTTTTCCCGTTAAGCCATAAAAACAATTCCTGGTCTCCGTGAACAATAATGTCTATTGTGGAAGTCATGCTCCAAATCCGAGTACACGGCGAACTTTTGAAATGGTCTGGCGAGCAATGATACGTGCCTTTTCTTCACCAGCCATAAGAATTGATTCCAACTCGTCATTGTTTTCCATATAGTAATTATACAGTCGACGCGGTTCTGCATATTTTTCAAGAATGATCTCGAAAAGTGCCTGTTTTGCATGTCCGTACCCATATCCGCCATTCAGGTAATTCTGACGCATTGTTTCAATTTCGGACTCAGATGCAAGCAAAGAATAAATTTTAAAAGTGATATCAGTTTCCGGATCCTTCGGTTCTTCAAGCGGTGTGGAATCAGATACAATCTTTTTTACAACATTTTTCAACTCTTTTTCCGGCAGGAAAATATTGATGTAATTGTTGTAAGACTTGCTCATTTTCTGGCCGTCAATGCCGGGAATGATCATCATTTTTTCATCAATCTGTGGCTCAGGCAAAACCAGAATATCTTCTCCCGCAAGTAGATTAAAACGTGACGCGATATCTTTTGCCATTTCCAGATGCTGCTTTTGATCTTTGCCAACAGGAATGATGTTGGCATTGTAAAGCAAGATGTCGGCAGCCATTAGCACAGGATATGTAAATAATCCTGCATTTACATCTGCAAGTTTATCAGATTTATCCTTGAAAGAAGTTGCATTGGCAAGCATCGGAAAAGGTGTAAAGCAGCTTAAATACCACGAAAGTTCTGTATGTTCCTGAACACGGGATTGTCTCCAGAAAACATTTTTATCGGTGTCAAAACCAAAGGCAAGCCAGGTTGACGCAATTGAGCGGACATACAACTCACGTTCTGTTGCGCTTTTGAGTGTAGTCAGCGAATGAAGATCCGCTATGAAAAGAAATGATTCGTTGTCTGGATTTTTGGATAGTTCGATAGCAGGCTGGATTGCCCCCAAAAGATTCCCCAAATGAGGAAGTCCGCTACTTTGTATCCCGGTAAGAATTCTGGCCATTTAATTAATTAACAGATTTACTGATATCAAATTTTGTTGTGGATATTATCTTTTACAAACGTGGTTTTCGTCGATTATCCCAGAAATAAAGCAGTACAACTACGTCATTTTCAATTTGATAAAACAGTGTGCAACGTTTGTTTACGAAACCTCTTCGAATAGAAGAATTTGAAGCGGATGCCTCGAAAATATAAGGAAAATTAGCAATTTCAAGTATCCTTTTATTAGCGGTTCTAACAAATTTTTGCGCTTGTTTTTCCGATCTGTGTTCCTCTATGTAGTGTGTGATTTGACCAAAGCTTTCTTGTGCTTCTGTGGTCCAGCGGATGGAAAAAGTCATAGATACTTTTTGTAATTTTCCATAACTTCATCGTTGGATTTAGTTTCTCCAGCCAAAAACTGCTTCTGAGCCTTATGTATACCATCCTTAACATGTTCGGGTAAATCTCCCCAGAAATCAGGTGATTCTACTTCGAGTTGCTGTTTGATCTTGTTCCAATACTCTATTGGTATCACCGCAGCTGTTTTCTCACCCTTTTCATTTGACAAAAATTGAACGTTCATAACTTTCGTTTGATTATGAGTTTTATGGAAACTTCGTTCTTTCAATTTGTAAAATTCGTTAAATTGATTCAGAAAAACGTGGTAAATTTGATATTTGTAAATTGTCTAAGGTTTACGAAACGTGAAAAACAGATTCTTATCCCAGAATATATTTTATGCTTCAACCATCAACACTGAAATTTCTAACTGACTTAGTCCAAAATAACAATAGAGAATGGTTTCTTGAAAACAAAAAACGATATGATGATTCAAAAGCAGACCTTGAAAAACTGGTCGGGACTTTGATATCAGAAGTCAGTAAATTTCATGATTTGGGAAATTTGCAAGTGAAAGACTGCATTTTCAGGATTAATCGTGACGTCCGTTTCTCTAAAAATAAAGCGCCTTATAAAAGTAATCTGAGTGCCGGAATCGGTCCGGGCGGGAGAAGTTCCGGAAGGGTCGATTATTATCTGCACATTCAACCAGATGGAGAATCATTTCTGGGCGGAGGGATGTGGGATGCAACGGCTGAACAATTGGCAAAGTACCGCCAGGAGGTTGACTATAATGCTGACGAACTAAAAAGGATTATTTATGATAAAGAATTTCGAGAATACTTCCCTGAAATTTCCGGTGAGTCTTTGAAGACAGCACCAAAAGGTTATCCAAAGGATCACCCCGAAATTGAGCTACTGAGGAGAAAACAACTTTTCTTCATTCATCGTTTTTCAGATAAAGATGTGACTTCGAAGGGTTTCGCAGATTCGATAGTAAAAGGCATGAAATTGCTGAAACCTTATACCGATTTTATGAATTATATATTGTACGATGCCAATCCGGAAGCGGAAGATATTCAATTATAATGATTGAATGTTGTAATGATTGAATCATAGAATTGAGCGAATCTTCAAAATAAAAATATGCAATTTTCCCACTTACACTGCCACACCCAATTTTCACTGCTGGACGGCGCTGCTGATATCAAAAAGCTTTTCAAAAAAGCCAAGGAAGATAACATGCCGGCCGTTGCCATTACCGATCATGGAAACATGTTTGGGGTATTTGAGTTTGTGGCTGAGGGTAACAAACAAGGGATAAAACCAATTGTTGGCTGCGAGTTTTATGTGGTCGAAGACAGGCATATCCGACAATTTACGAAAGAGAAAAAGGATGTTCGTCACCATCAGCTGCTTTTGGCGAAGGATGAAATCGGATACAAAAATCTGGTTAAGATGTGTTCGCTCGGATTTATCGAGGGAATGTATGGAAAGTATCCCAGAATTGATAAAGAGCTGATTGTCAAGTATCACAAGGGGCTTATTGCTACAACTTGTTGTATTGGTGCGATCATTCCTAAGACGATTATCAGAAAAGGAGAGGCGGAAGCGGAGAAAGAATTTAAATGGTGGCTGGACCTTTTTGGAGACGATTTTTATGTTGAATTGCAGCGCCATGAAATCCGGGATCAATATATCGTCAATGAAGTACTGATACGTTTCGCCAGAAAATATAATGTTAAAATTATTGCTTCCAATGACTCGCATTATGTGGATCAGGAAGACTGGAATGCGCATGATATTTTGCTGTGTATCAATACCGGTGACAAACAAAGCACGCCTTCTGCGAAAGATTTTGACGATGATAAAGGAATTCCGAAAGGCTCCCGGTTTGCATTTTTCAACGATCAGTTTTATTTCAAGAATACCAGTGAAATGATGAAATTGTTTAACGACTTACCTGAGTCGATAGACAATACAAATGAGATCGTTGACAAGATTAAAACGCTAAACCTGAATAAGGATATTTTGCTGCCAAACTTCCCGATACCGGAAGAGTTCAAGACACATACGTTGTCTGAAATGGTTGGGAATAAGGAGCTGACGGCAGACGTTTTGAATCAGTGGGAATACCTTCGGCATTTGACATTTGAAGGTGCAAAGTTCAAATATGGTACGATAACGCCGGAAATTGAGGATCGCCTGAATTTTGAGCTGAACACGATCCGAAATATGGGTTTTCCGGGTTACTTCCTGATTGTGGCCGACTTTATTGATGCGGGCCGGAAAATGGGCGTGTTTATCGGTCCCGGCCGTGGTTCTGCTGCCGGCTCTGTGGTTGCCTATTGTACCGGAATTACGAATATTGACCCGATTAAATACGACCTCCTTTTTGAGCGTTTTCTGAATCCCGATCGTATATCACTACCTGATATTGATACGGATTTCGATGATGAAGGCCGGCAAAAAGTGATCGATTATGTAGTTAAAAAATATGGATATAATCAGGTTGCGCAGATTGTGACCTATGGTACGATGGCCGCAAAGTCGGCGATAAAGGATGTGGCGCGTGTGATGGATCTACATCTATCTGACGCCAACATGCTTGTAAAACTGGTTCCTGATAAACCGTCCTACAACATGACTTTGGCCAGGATTTTCTCTGCGCCACTGGAAGGAGAGGGAAGTTTGACGAAGAAGGAAGGCATTGCGCCTGAAGAATTGGACAATGTTAAAAAACTTCGTGCGATAATTGGTGGTAATGACTTGCAGGCGAGTGTGTTACAAGAGGCGCGTAGATTAGAAGGTACGGTTAGAAATACAGGTATCCACGCTGCCGGTATCATTATAGCACCAAGTGATTTGACAGAAATTATTCCGGTAAGTACTTCAAAAGAATCTAATTTCCTGATAACCCAATATCAGGGCAAGATTATTGAAGATGCGGGAGTAATTAAAATGGACTTTCTAGGTCTTCGAAACCTGACTATCATCAAGGAAGCACTGCGTCTGATAAAGCGTAACCATAATGAGGATATTGTCATCGACGATATTCCATTGGATGATCCGAAGGTGTTTGAACTTTTCCAGCGAGGTGATACCAACGCGATTTTCCAGTTTGAATCCGATGGGATGAAAAAGCACATGAGGGATCTAATTCCCGACCGCTTTGAGCACCTTATCGCGATGAACGCCTTGTACCGTCCAGGGCCGATCGCTTATATCCCTAACTTTATCCGCAGGAAAAACGGACATGAAGAAATTACTTACGATTTACCTGAATTGGAAGAGTATCTGGCTGATACTTATGGAATTACGGTGTATCAGGAACAGGTAATGCTTCTGTCACAAAAACTGGGGGGATTTACAAAAGGCCAGGCGGATACATTGCGTAAGGCAATGGGTAAGAAACAGATTGAAACCCTGAACAAAATGAAAGGGTATTTCATGAAGGGTGGGGAAGAAAAAGGTCTGGATTTAAAGAAACTTGAAAAGATCTGGACGGACTGGGAAGCGTTCGCGTCTTATGCCTTTAACAAATCTCACTCAACTTGTTACGCATTTGTTGCTTACCAGACAGCTTACCTGAAAGCACATTATACGGCTGAATATATGTCGGCTGTATTGACGAGCTCACTGGGCAATATTGATAAAATTACATTCTTCATGGAAGAATGCAAGAGCCAGGGAATTACGGTTTTAGGGCCGGATATCAATGAATCAGATCGTCAGTTTAATGCAACTGGTAAAGGGGAAATCAGGTTCGGCCTCGCCGGTGTGAAAGGAAGTGGCGACGCCGCTGTTGAAGCAATTATTGAAGAAAGAGATCTGAATGGTCCATTTAAAGATATTTTTGATTTTATAACCCGGGTTAATCTAAGAACTGTTAATAAGAAGACACTTGAAAGTTTGGCTTATGCCGGCGGCTTCGACTGTTTTACGGATTATCATCGCGCCCAGTATTTTGCCGTTGAGCCAGGAGGTAATGGTACTTTTATTGAAAAGCTTATCCGATATGCGAATAATTATCATGCAGATTCGGCTCCGAATCTGTTTAGCAATTCTGGTGGCGGTGGAGATATCGTTAAGCCAAAGGCAATTGAAATGGAGCCATGGGATGATCTGGCCAAGTTGCGTTATGAGCAGGAAGTGGTAGGTTTCTATATTTCGGGTCACCCGCTTGATACATTTAGAATTGAGCTGGACAATTTTTGTAATGGTACGCTGAACGAGCTTATGGTTATTCCGGAAGGGGAACGGGCTCCAAAGAATTTCGGAAAAGATATCAGCGTGGGCGGGATTGTGACAAGCGTAATGGAAAGAATGTCGAAAAATGGTAACCCTTTTATTATTTTCAAAATTGAAGATTACAAGGGTTCAATAGAAATGCTTTTAGGCGGAGAAGATTGCGTGAAATTTAAAAACTACCTTGAAGTTGGCAGGTTTTTATATATTAAAGGAAAAATTCAAAATCGATGGAAGCAGGAAGACCAGTTTGAATTTAAAATTTCTTCTATTCAATTATTAACTGAAATCCGGGATAAGATGTGCAAAAAGATTAAAATCAACCTTACGCTGGATCAGATAGACGCCGAATTTATTGAATTGTTAAGCAATACATTTAGCAGTAATCCGGGGCAATGTCCTGTAAATATGACGGTTAAAGATCCGGATACTCATTTGGAGGTTGAAATGGCTTTACGGAACTACCGGGTTTCTCCAACCAACGAATTATTTAAAACTTTGAAGGGCTTTCCGGGGGTAGACTTTTCCCTTAATTAGAACGGAAATTCAAGAATTTAGGAACTTTTATACCACTTATTTCCTTATTATCTCAACTAATTAATATCAAAAAATAGACACTTATTGACATGGGAAAAGCACTTGAAATTACCGATAGCACTTTTGAAGAACTTATTCAGGGCGATCAGCCTGTACTTGTTGATTTCTGGGCAGAGTGGTGCGGTCCTTGTAAAATGATCGGGCCGGTTGTTGAGCAATTGGCTGGTGAATATGAAGGAAAAGCTGTTATTGGTAAAATGGACGTAGATATGAATTCGGCAATCCCGGCTAAATTTGGTATCCGTAGTATCCCTACTTTGATGATCTTCAAAAATGGTCAATTGGTAGATAAAGTAGTTGGTGTAGTACCAAAAACTACTTTGGAAGATAAATTGAACGCTCAGATATCAGCGACTGTTTAATTTTAACAGTTTCAGAAATTATATAAAAAAGGCTCCTGATGGAGCCTTTTTTATGGTTTTACTTATTAAATACTGTTGATTCAATTGAAGATATTCAACAGATGGGTTCTGGAATTCACAAATTATCAGGTAGAATGGCTGATTTCTGGTTACTTACTGTGACTCCAAATTACCGTCTGATTTAGATTTGAAAACGGCAATGTCTATGATATTGATTACATTGATTATCACTGAAATATGAATATGATGAAATGCAATTTACCTCCGGTACATCCCGGAGAAATTTTAAGAGAGGATTAAATAGAGGAACGCAATCTGACGATTGTTGAGGTTGCCCAAAAACTGGGAATAACGATCACGAAATTGTCGGATATTTGTGAGGAGCGTGAAGGAATAACTTTTGAGCTGGCAGCCAAACTTTCGGAGGTATTTGGAAATACTCCACAGTTCTGGATTAATCTTCAAAAAAATTACGAATTATGGTTAAAAGAAAAACGGGGAAATCTATACAATGTTACTATTTCATAATTTTCTCATCGAGAAGAGCTTATTTCAAATGCAAATAAATCATCTCAGAAATTTCAGCTAACATGTTTTTTGTTGTTTTTTCTTCATCCCAGCCTTTTGATAACAAAACTAATACATATTTTTTTCCGTCAGGCAGGAAAATAATGCCGCTGTCGTGATATACCTTGGATATCGATCCGGTTTTGTGTGCAACTTTGACTTCTTTTGGTAGTTTACCTGGAATAACATCATTGAATTTTTGATCAAGCAAAATTTTGATCATCGCATCACAGGACTTTTGATCAACAATTTTGCCGGCCGCAATTCCTTCGAACAATATTCTAAGATCATTGGCTGTGGTCGTATTATTCAAGCCCTTTTGATATGCCTTTGCATCTTCAACACCGCGCAGAATCTGGATGTCTTTTGCTCCCAGTTCCTTCATCGTTTTTGAGACATTTTCAGCACCAACCAGATCGATGATAATGTTTGTCGCGAAATTGCTGCTCACGATAATCATCTCATAGACCAGATCTTTGATCGCCCGTTTTTGCCCAATCTTCCGGTAAAGAAGATGGTCGCTATCCTGAATAGAATCGAGGCTATATAAACTCCCATCGACGATACTCTTAAACTCATTTTTTATGATGATTGAGTCCGTCAAAGCGAATTTTCCTTCGGCCGCCTGTTTGAAAACTTCAACCATGACCGGCGTTTTCATCGTACTTGCCGCATGAAAGGATTCAGATTCATTGATCAGCAGCGATTCCCCGGTCGCAAGATCTTTGAAGGCAACTGCATACGTCCCGGTGTGTTTTTGAAGTTCAGTCGAGATTTTTTGCCGGAGATCACAAATATTCTGCTTGGGCTGGGCCAATGCAGAAATTTTGACAAAGCAGATTAATACAACCCAAAGGCACAAATGCTTCATAAACTATTCTATAATTTCGATAGTGTAGGAAGCAGCAAAGGTCTTTCCGGCCGAAAGACTCAAAATTCCTTCTTTTGTCTCAAAATTCTGATCGCTGTCGGCTGTGTCCGCAATGCCCAGCCAGGGTTCAATGCAGACAAAGTTTGCGTTAGGTTTAGCCCAAATCCCCAGGTAGGGAAATCCTGTGTAGTCAATATGCACCACCTGAGACGACTTTTTGCTTTTCAAACTTACGCTTTTCGAATTTAGATTTTTGAATATCAAAGCGTCGTTATCGAACATTTCAGGGTCCAGCGGGAGAACATTACTGTTTACAATCATCGGTTTGGTTTTGTTTCCAACCAAACCTCCTTCTGCCAGAAGCCAGGTAGATGCAGTTTCGGTTTTCGCAAATTCCAGGTAATAATCTTCATAAATCTCGCCATCATTCACCGGACATTTAAACGCAGGATGGCCGCCCAGAGAAAAAAACATCGTTTCCTCACCATGATTGATGACTTCATGCGAAACGACGATCTTATTATTTTCCAGTGAAAAGGTGATCATAAACTCAAATTTGTACGGGTAGATCAGCAGCGTTTTTTCGCTGAATTTTAAACCGTAAGTCAAACTTTTTGCAGTCTCTTCAACCAGTTTCAAATTTGGATTATTTCTAATAAAACCATGTCTCGGCACTTTGTATTCTTTGCCTTTTATCAAAACAAAACCATTTTTGACAGCACCGATAACCGGGAAAAGTACAGGCGCATAACTACCCCAGATATCGGGGTTAGCATCCCACATGTATTCTTTACCCGAAGATTTGGACTGGATCTGACAAAGCTCGGCGCCCAGTTCATTGACGCCTACTGTTAGTATATCGTTTTCTATAGTAGCCATGATTTTATCGATTCATAATGTTGGTATATATGCAAACTAAACTTGAAATTAACCCAATACTTCTAAAATAACAGCGCAGCCCTCACGAATTTGTTCGTCTGTAATTATTAAAGGTGGAGCGAGACGCATGGAATTGTCACAAAACAGGAACCAATCGGTGATCACACCGTTTTCAATGCATCTGTCAATGGTTTGCTTCAATGCTTCAAAAGATTCCATTTCTGCTGCAAGCATAAGTCCTCTTCCGCGCACTTCTTTTATTTTTGGATGTACAAGAAGAGACTTGAAAAGTTCTCCTTTGGCAATGGCATTTTCCGCCAGATTATCTTTTAAAGTTACTTGCAACGCTGCAAGAGACGCTGCGGAACTTACCGGATGTCCGCCAAATGTGGTAATGTGCCCAAGAATCGGATTGTTTTTAAAAACACTCATAATTTGCTGGGAAGCCATAAAAGCACCTATCGGCATACCACCTCCCATACCTTTGGCGCTTAAAAGAATATCCGGATAAATATTATATTGTTCAAAAGCCCAAAAAGATCCTGTGCGGCCAAAACCTGTCTGAATTTCGTCAATGATTAATAATGCACCAACCTGCGTGCACCGTTCCCTTAATGCTTTTACATATTCAAGTGACGGAACCCGGACGCCCGATTCGCCACCAATTATCTCAATAACAACAGCTGCTGTTTTTGAAGTGATATGCTGTAAATCGTCAAGGTTTCCGTGTATAATATTTTTAATTTCAGGCAAAAGGGGACGGAAACCCCGTTTAAAATGTTCCGCTCCGGAAAGACTTAGTGCGCCTTGTGTTGCGCCATGGTAAGCATTAAAACAAGAAATAAATTCAGCGCGACCCGTAAATCGTTTCGCGAGCTTCATAGCTCCTTCCACAGCTTCGGTGCCGGAATTTGTGAAATAGACATTGTCAGTTTTGCCAAATGGAGAAGGCGTTCCGGACTCAATATCCAAGGTGTCTACCAATGCTTTTGCAAGCTGAACTTGCGTACTTTGAACAAATTCACCGTAAACCAGCAAGTGCATGTGCTTGTCGAGCTGCTTGTGAAGCGCAGCCAAAACTTCCGGATGGCGGTGGCCAACATTACTTACGCCAATTCCGGAAATTAGATCCAGATATTGTTTGCCGTCCGTATCATACATGTAAACGCCTTCCGCTCGCTCAATTTCCAGTGCAAGCGGGTAATCTGATGTTTGTGCTAAATGGTCAAAAAAATGTTGTCGGTGTGAAATATGCATTTACTGTTCTGTATACTTTTAATAATTTCTATATATCTGATACTTTCAATAATTTTAGAAAGTGTGCTTTAATCTTCAAAAAAGCATGCAGTTCCGCCAACCCAGGTAAAGTCTTTATTGAACCGGACACCGATCATTTCTCCGCGACTTAACCTACTTAAACTGGTGATTAATACTGGTCTGGGGGCATTATCAGGCCAGATGTACATCATTCTGATCTCACATTTTACCAATCCGTCCGGTGCCTGAACGACAGGTTCATAGACTACTTTTTTTTGCAAAATATAATTATCAGGATCAGGAATATTATCTAAAATTTCGCGCGTTACATGTAGTTGAACACCTGTTCCAGCGAAAGAAAAGAGGGGTTTCAATACATAATTTTCCAGATCATCAGGAAAATCACCCTGGTAATCAGAGATAAATCTTGTTTCAGGAATATACTTGCTTTCGAGAAACGGCAACGTAAACTTACTGATCCTGAAAAACCAATTGGGATGGCCAACCCAGGTGATGTCAACATCATCCGTGAAATGGAAGCTGGTTTTCAAATCGGGATAATTAAGCAGATCGTCGAATATAAGCCGGTTGTAAATCCGCTTTATCTGGATTTTTCGTCCCTCATTTTCGTAGTACAAATTTCGCCCTTCTTTAATTATTTTGGTATAACACACAGCCTTTACACCCAGCAAATTTTCGGTCAAGGCAAAATCAATTCGTGTTTTTTGCTTTTCAGGAAATATTTCAAGCAGGATAACCTGCTCCGGATTTTCGCCGGCTAGTATTAATTTTTTCAGTTTGTCTACATAGGCGTTTAAGTCGTTTGCACCGAAGACATAACGGAAATTTTCCGGGACCGGGAAATTCTCCTTGAATTTTTCCGACAGAAACCCTTGATAGGCGTAAATTGAAGCGAATCCTTGAAGTTCAATTAGTTGTGGAATTAATTCTCCATTTTGATCTTTGCAAACTGCAAAGTCAATAGCCAGAAATGAGGAATGATCATTCTCTCCCGGAACGTGCTGGTCCGTAGGGATAGCCCGATCGGTTTTTGTTTTGAAGTCATCGGATACAATGGTATCTATAATCTCCTCACAAGCCTCAATCAATTTATCTTTCAACTCTCTTGGGACAAAAACCGGAGTTTCAGCTACCCGAAAGTCAAGCGCACCAGGAAAGTCCGAATCGATTGACGCTAAAAAATTTCTATACTTTTCTTCGGTAAAAGACTGATTATAAGCCTGCCGTGCTTCTTTGTGCATTTTACTGAATTTAGTTGTCGTGAAGTTGAAGCGATAGATTACAGTTTAGACTGGGACAGTCGGAGATACCGGCATTTTGTCCAAGGCAATTTTCAGGAATGACGGGATGATTGTGGCCTCCGTCATTCGAATCTTATCCGGATCGTTCAGATGCTCGATCATATCATTGTATTTTGCTTCACCATGATTCGCAATGATACTGGTCTTTTTGTCTTCTCTTAAAAAGTAGCGCAGCATTCCCTCAGCGTCTGCTTCCGGATGAAACTGTGTTCCAACGATTTCTTTCGAGAAACGAATGGCCATTATGGCACGTTCAAGATTTACATGTGGACGAATTTTTTCAAGGCAAAGAATCTTCGCTCCCATGTTATCTATCACCTGCTGGTCAGGCTGGATAACCTGAAAATCCCTTGAATCAACAATCCAGAAGGGATCGTTCAACAGATTTAAAACCGGATCTTTTCGGCCGCCGGATGTTTTGTGGACAGGAAATGTTCCGAATGAAGTTTTTCTTCTTCTTCCAACCATTCCAATCTGCCAATGAATACAGGCCATTTGAAAGGAGTGGCAAATCAAAAAGAGGTGTTTCTTGGTTCTGTTATGTCTGCTTGCATTGTATTCAGTCAGTTTGTCGAGAAACCGGAAAAATTTCCTTTCCCAAGCTTCACCGGTAGGCGACGGGTTTCCCGGTCCGCCTGTTGAAATGTATGCGTCGAAGTCCATTGCCGGAATTTCCAGTTTCTGGCGCACATCAAAAATCTCGTAACTCAGAGTCAGTGATTCCTTCTCACCAAATTCGGTGATAATTTTTTTTATACAACGCATCCCCTCATTTTCAAAGCCGTTGTACATATCCAGAATTGCAATCCTGAACTGTTTCTTATCGTTGTCCATCTTGTTTTCGGGCCAAAAAGTTGATTGTATTAACCTTGGTATTCCCTTTGTTGTTATATTTAAAAACGCAAATTTCCTGATTTGATTCAATAAAAAGAAGAATTCTCTTCGTGCAAGCCAGAAAAGAATTCTTCTTTATTGTCAAAAAACAAAAAAATCCACTTTTAAGCGATTCCGATTTTTGTCTCGGAAACGATATAATCTACAACTGCTTTCAGGTCATTTGTTTTCTCAAAAACCGCCAATTGCCTGTCAGCTCCGCTTCCCATTTCGAGGATCTGGTGGATGTATTCAATTTCGTGCCTGCTCCCGAGTTCATCCACAACATCGTCAATAAATTCGAGCAGCTCAACGACCAGAAGTTTGTAGTCAACTTCCTCTTGTTTTCCGAAATCGATTAGTTTTCCCTGAATCCCGTACCTTGCTGCACGCCATTTATTTTCGTTAATCAACATTCGGTGATAAGGACGGAAGCCGAGATTCATACGGTGAAGTTTATGGATTTTTGCAACCAAAGCCTGCATGATCGCAGCCAGGCAAATGGTTTCATCCGTCCTCATCGGCACATCGCACATCCTGAATTCAATGGTATTAAAGAAAGGATGAAGCCTGATATCCCACCAGATTTTCTTCCCGTTATCAATACATTTTGTCTTAATCAGGAGGTTCACATATTCATCGTACTCCGCCGCGCTGGAAAAATAGTCAGGTATACCTGTCCGGGGAAATTTATCAAAAACTTTTGAACGGTAAGATTTAAAACCCGTATTCCTACCACACCAAAAAGGCGAGTTCGTAGAAAGCGCATAAATGTGCGGAAGAAAGTATCTGACTGCATTCATGATCTCGATTCCCTCATTACGGTTTTCGATACCCACATGCACGTGCAGACCAAAAATTAAATTACCTCTGGCAACATCACGCATTTCATCGATAATCTCGTCGTAACGCGGATCGGGAGTGATAAGCTGTTCTACCCAATCAGCAAAAGGATGTGTTCCCGCTGCCGCCACGTGCAAATTTTGCTTGGCCGCCAGATCCAGAATCATTTTTCGCAGATAAGTTACTTCCTCCCGGGCCTCCTGGATATTGTGACAAATGTTTGTACCAACTTCTACTACCGCCTGGTGCATTTCCGCCTTTACCCGTTCTTTCAGCGTTATTTTTCCGTCCTCGACCAGTTTGGACATGTGGGAACGCAGATTTCTTGTATCGGGATCGATTGTTTGAAATTCCTCTTCAATTCCCAGTGTGAAAGTACGCATACAATGAAGCTTGGGTTAAATAGTTAGCCTTATTTTTTCTTGGTCGCCGTTGTTCCAGCCTTTTTTGCTGACTCAGGCGCAGGAGTTTTCGTTTTACCTGCTTTTTTAACTGGTGCCGGTGCGATAGCCTTTGCCTCAGCAGGTTTCTTAGCAGGTGTTTTTACTTTGGATTTAATAGCTGCTGGCGAAATCGATTCTGCTTCTTCCTTATTTTCTACTTTTTCTTTCTTCGGAATGTCTTCAAAAGGAACCGGTGCCGGTGCAGCTTCGGCTTTTGAAGTTTTAGCTACCTGGGCAGCAGGCGCGGAGGACTTAGCTGTCGCCGTTTTTTTAGGGGCGATTTTTTTGAGTTCAACGGGCTCAGAAACTTCAATTTCTGCGGAAGGTTTTGGTGGAACTAACACCGAAGAAATCGAATCCTTAACGAAAGTACCCCAGGTCAAATTTGTCTGGCCATCTTTATGTTGCTTGGCCCTGTCAATTGCCATATTCGCGGCAGCTTCTACAACCCATTCAAAATTCTCGGCACCAACAGAATTGATATCTGCATCGGGAGCCGGATTGCAAAAATCAATGGCAATAGGAATACCGTCACGAACAGCAAATTCTACGGTATTGAAATCATAGCCCAAGGCCAGGTTCAACTTTAAGGTGTATTCCTTAACAGTGGCCAGAAGTTTTTCAGCTTCTTCTCCCTGTGCTTTTATTTCGGAAGCGTAGCGCAAATGATGCGGATTTCTTGGCTCATAAGGCATGATTAAAACGTCCTTTTGACCGATGCAATAACAACGGAAATAATCTGTAAAATGAATTTCTTCCTGCAACATCATGATCAGCTGGCCGGTTTCTTCGTGTTTTCTCCACATATCATGCGGATCGTTTACCTGATATACACTTTTCCAGCCACCACCATCATGTGGTTTCATATAAGCCGGGAAGCCAATATATTTGAACATTTCTTCCCAGGCCAATGGAAAAGCAAGGTTTCTGAACGAAGTCTCGGAAGTATCCGTCGGGCGCTCTTTTGAAGGAATCAGAACAGTTTTTGGAACAGGAACTCCAATTTTTTCTGCTAGGGCGTTGTTGAAGAATTTTTCATCAGCACTCCACCAAAAAGGATTATTTATCACAGCAGTTCCGCTTAATGCCGCATTTTTAAGGTAAGCCCGATAAAATGGAACATCTTGAGAAATTCGGTCGATAATAACGGCATACTCTGTTGGATCCGCCTGAACTACTTTTTCTATGGTAACTGCTTCTGCAATAATTCCCTTTTCTCCTTTACTATTGACGCGATCTATAAATGCTTGTGGAAAGGTATTTTCCATTCCAAAAAGAATGCCTATTTTTTTCATGATCAATTATTGTTAATGAATTATTTACGTATTGTTGATTACATCATTTTACTTAAATACTCAGGAAACATATTATTCCAAAGCGGCCAGTCATGTTTTTCCCAACCTCTTATATCAAGCCAGTGATCTATCCCTTTTGAACTCAAAATACCTGACATTTTAATATTACTAGTCAGACAGATATCCCACTCAGATGTTCCGAGAATTATTTTCATATGGTTAAACCGCCAGCTTTGTTCATTTGGCATAAAATCCACTGGATTGCTAAAATATACATTGTCGTCGTAATAGCCATCCATGAAACTTCTTACGTCAAAAGCCCCGCTCATACTAACAAGATAGGCTACCGCGGCTGGGTGTCGAAAGGCAAAATTTGCTGCATGAAATCCTCCAAAACTGCATCCGCTTACGCCAATCCTATCCACATTGCACTCGTGTTTAATATATGGAACCAATTCGTTGGCCAAAAATTTGTCATATTGAATGTGGTTCAAAACCCGTGCCTCAGGATTTAGATGTTTGGCATACCAGGAATCGGCGTCCACAGAGTCAATACAGTAAATTTTATATTTTCCCGATTCCACCAGGCCGCGAACGGATTCCATCAGACCCATGTCCTTTGCCTGGTAATAACGCCCAAGCGTAGTAGGAAATAGTAAAATAGGGTAGCCCCAATTTCCGAATACCAACATGTCGATATCACGACCGAGGTGGTGCGAATAGTATTTAATGTGCTTTTCCTCCAAAGTGATCTGTTTTAAGTTGTTTCTGAAATATACGAAACATATTATAACAAGCAAATAATACTGAAAAGAGGTTTTTGAAGGAAAGAAATGTGTTTTTAAGGTTTTCTTTTAATAGTTATAAATGAGAACTTCTGGTTTGAAATTTACTTTCGGATTAATAAATAACGGGAGACTTATGAAAAACTTTCAATCATAATTGAGACCATTTCATGCATCGAAATGACGTCAGCTTTTATAAGCTACACATTTACATTATCTTGCGCTTTTATCTTGATATTCTTGTTTTGCTTTCATCCGATCCTCAACTTTTGTCCATCGAACAAAGTATTTCTTCTTTGTTTCTGCACCGGGAAGTTTTAATTTCTGTCCGGTTGCCTTTTCATTACAACGATTCTCAAGTTTATCCATTATTGCTGATCAACGACGGGCAGGATTTTGAACGCCTGAACCTGAATACTATTCTGACCGATTTGCAAAGGGAAAAAGCCATTGAGCCAATCCTTGTTGTGGGGATCCATGCCGGAACGGATCGATTGCAGGAATATGGTACGGCACACAAGCCTGATTATGCCCATCGCGGAAGTAAAGCGGGTGATACCACAGATTTTGTGCTCAAAGAATTGCTTCCGTTTCTGGAACAGCACTACGCTCTCAGCCTTTCCAATATTACATATGCAGGTTTTTCGCTCGGCGGACTTATGGCTTTGGATATGGCGTGGAATCATGACGCAGTTTTTTCAAAAACCGGAGTCTTTTCAGGGGCGTTATGGTGGAGACAGAAAGCACTTGATGCCGGTTATCGTGATGCCGACCGGATTATGCACGAGCAAATCCGGAATTTTCCTGTCAAACCGGATTTGAAATTCTGGTTTCAGACTGGTACCAATGATGAAACCGATGACAGAGACGGCGATGGAATTATCGATTCCATTCAGGATACCTTGGAATGCATCGCGGAGCTGGAAATTAAAGGATATAATTGGGGAACCGATATTATTTATAGCGAAACGGTCGGCGGGGAACATAATCCGGAAACCTGGGCTTTGGCTATGCCGGAATTCTTGAAATGGGCCTTTGGGAAGAAAAGTTAAAGAGTGAAAGCTTCATATATCTTTCACTCTTCGCCTAATTATAAATTTGTCAAAAAGGCCATTGTATCCACGGAATCTGCGTAGTCGGAAATTTCAGGCTGCTGCGTTTTTCCAAAAGGTACTGCATTCGGAATGGCTTCCGAGGTGCTTACGATACATTGGATCTTTTCAGCATTTTCATTCAAAAATTGTTTTACAGTCTCAATGTCATCATAGGTTTCATAATGTACGACGCTTATAGGTGAGACCGGAGCCGAACTTTCCATTAACATTAGAAAACCATTATCATAATGCGGAACACCATTTATCAACATAATTGACTTGTTGTATTCGTAATTGTTAAAATACTTATGGTGATTAAGATACAGATGATCAGCCGATTGTATCGCCTCGAAAAACTTGGTAAAGTCATATCCCTCGGGTACAAACAGCTTTGAAACATTGCGGCATCCTAACCCGTAATATTGCAACATATCCTTTCCCAGTGCCGTCAGTTCATCCACACTTTCGTTCCCTGTGATGACTGCCAAAGACGTCCTGTTCTTACGAATGATGTTCGGTTTCTTAGAAAAATAGTAGTTGAAATATCGTGCAGTGTTATCGCTGCCAGTAGCCACATATGCGTCAGAATCATTAAGCCTGTCGACAAAATGTATGTAATCGCTGTAAGCTGGCTCTATTTCAATCAGCTTTTGCAAAAGCGCCGGAATAAGCACGGGATCATCTGAGCTTGTCTTTGCCAATAACGTATGTCCGGTTATTAATACACATAATACATCATGAAAGCCGACGGCAGGAATATTTCCGGCCATAATAACCCCGATCTTCTGAGATGATTTCAGTTCCGGATATTGATTTAGCCAAGTGATCAGATTTTCTTCTGCAAGGAATTTTTCACCGATTGCTTTTAAAGATTCGATGGTGTTTTCGGGTGTAAACCAGTTATTTTTACGGTTGGCTAACGTTGCCAATTCTTCCAGATAATCCGCGTTGAGAGGATCTGAGATAAATTTTCCCAGATTAATAAAGGCATTTATTCGTTGATTTCTTGATATCATTCCAGGGTAACTCAAAATAATTAAATTTAAGAATGTGTTTTTATTTTTCTGATTGTCGGGAAACTATAAATAGTTATATTTGTTAGTCTATTAAGAAGAAAAATAGGAACAAATATAAACAATCCGGCGACTATGGCTATAATGATAACCGATGAATGCATAAATTGTGGGGCGTGCGAGCCAGAGTGTCCCAACACGGCTATTTATGAAGGAGGTGTAGAATGGACTTGGGGAGATGGAACGAGTTTGGACGAAGTAGACTTTGGTGATGGCACCGTTATCAGCGGTAAGGAAAAACAGTCACCAGTTTCTGACGAATTCTATTATATAGTAACAGATAAATGTACAGAGTGCGTGGGTTTCCATGAAGAACCTCAATGTGCTGCTGTTTGCCCGGTAGATTGCTGTGTACCCGATCCGGACAACGAAGAAGAAGAAGACACTTTATTGGCTAAGAAAGCGTGGATGCATGGTGAATAGTTAATACAAACGCATTTAATTTTTGAAAGACCTGCCGATCGGCAGGTCTTTTTTTGGTGCCATATTTTTTTCGAATGGTAAAATTATGATAAATAATCTCTAATGACTTAGATTATTTAAGTTAAGAAAATTTTGCATAAAGGATTAAAAACAGAATAAATTAAAATTTATTAAAAATTAAAAATTGAGCTAAATATGTTCATATGTTAATACAAAAGATTAAAAAAACAGGATTTTTATGTTTTTTATGATAAAAAGTGACTATTATATTTGATAAATATAATTTTAATACAATATTTGATCCTGTAAATGTCCGGATAAGTAACAATAACGTAAACAGAAGAAAATTATGAAAAAGGTCTATTGTACAGTATTATCTTTAATGATCCCTTTTTTGGGTTTTAGTAAGTCGCAGTTGGAAGAGGAGAAAAAAACTAATACAACAGAAACTAGTAAAATTGAAGAGGTCAAGGAAGATGAAGAAGGCAAAGGATCTTTTGCATTTTCAGGCTATCTGGACTCTTATTACATGGCTAATTTTAATAAGCCGGCGTCACGTTCTAACATGGGCGCGGCAAGTTCGGCGAGGGTTTTTGACCGTAAATCTGGTCAGTTTTCCTTAGGTTTGGTTCAGGCCAAAGTGGCGTACACCAATTCGAAATCAGAAGCGGTAGTGGATTTGACTTTCGGACCGAATGCTGATTATGGTAATTATGGCAACCTGATGAGTCCTTTAGACGGATCTTACACCGGGACCGCTCTTGCAATTAAACAAGCTTATTTTACTTATAAGTTCACTGATAAATTTTCCATGACGGCCGGGCAATTCGGGACACATATCGGATATGAAGTGATCGACGCGCCAGCAAACTTTAACTACTCACTCTCAAATTTATTTAACAACGGACCTTTTTATCATGCTGGTTTAAAGGCGACTTATGCATTTAGCGATAAAGTATCATTAATGGCAGGTATCGTCAACAATGTTGATGGTCTTGGAGATAACAACAGAAAAAAAGGAATTATTTCGCAGTTATTCGTTTCGCCTGTTGCAAACTGGAACGTATATCTTAACTTTATTAACAGCAATGAGGCAAATCCCGATTCGCAAGGCGATAGTCCGGATGCTCATTACCGCGTATTTGACGTCACCACCAGTTACCAAGTTACGCCAAAATTCCTTGTCGGTTTAAATGCGGCATATGGCTCTCAAAAAGGAGATTACCAAGGATTTGGCGGGCCGGTTGGATCAGAAACATGGGGCGGAGCTGCCTTTTATTCCAATGTAGCACTAACAGACAACTTTGCGATCGGCGCACGTTATGAGTACTTTAATAACGATAATGGTGTCAGAGGTCTTTTGGCTTTCCCCCAAGGAGATGACGGTGATGCAGTTGGTACCAATGTAAATTCGGTTACCCTAACTGGCAACATTAGCCTGGCAGATGGTCATATCTTGTTAAAGCCTGAATTTCGTCTGGATGCATATCCGAAAGCTTCGGGTGCAGGCGCTTCTCAGCAGTTTGAAGACTCTGATGGAAACTTTACCAAAAGCAGTCAGACTACCTTCGGGATGGCGTTCATTTATAAATTCTAATTTATCTAATACCTTCTTAAATCAATAAAACAATCTCTACAAAAAACAATGGAAAAACGTAATTATCTACCACTAATTATTTTGCTGGTGATTGCTCTTCTCGGAGCTTTTGTTCCCAGCGTGCCGACCAAAATTGTTACGGAAGGCTTAAATTCAGGTGATATCGCCTGGATGTTAGTATCATCCGCACTGGTACTATTAATGACTCCCGGTCTTGCCTATTTCTACGGAGGAATGGTGAACAACAAAAACGTTATTTCAACAATGCTTCAGAGCTTTATTGCGATGGGTGTGATAAGCGTTCTTTGGGTAGTTATTGGTTTCAGTCTTGCATTTGGTGAGGATATCGGTGGTTTTATTGGTAATCCAATGACTCACTTTATGTTCAAAGGTGTATTGGACGGCCCGGCTTTCGGAACTATTCCTTTCGCTTTGTTTGCAATGTTCCAAATGAAGTTCGCTGTGATTACGCCTGCGCTTATCACAGGTTCTATGGCTGAACGCGTGAATTTCCGTTCTTATGTATTGTTCATGATCTTGTTCTGTGTTTTCGTTTATGCGCCGCTTTGTCACATGACATGGCATGCAGAAGGAATTCTTTTCAAAATGGGTGTACTTGACTTTGCTGGTGGTACTGTTGTTCACATGTCTGCCGGTTGGGCCGCATTAGCTGGCGCTATTTACTTGAAAAGACGTAGATCTGTTCTTGATGCTCACGTATTGCCTCCTGCGAACATTCCTTACGTTCTTTTAGGTACGGGGTTACTTTGGTTCGGCTGGTTCGGTTTTAACGCCGGTTCTGCTTTGACTGCTTCTCCTTTGGCTGTTTCTGCTTTTGCTGCTACTAACACCGCTGCTGGCGCTGCTGGGTTGGCTTGGGTATTGTTTGATGTTGCAAGAGGCAAAAAAGTTTCTGCGCTTGGTTTCTGTATCGGTGCGGTTGTTGGTCTAGTTGCTATCACGCCAGCTGCTGGTTTCGTAACGGTTCCATCTTCAATTTTCATCGGTGCTGTCGCAGCTTGTATCAGTAACTACGTTGCTCACTTACGTACACGTTCAACTTTGGACGATACACTTGACGTATTCCCTTGCCATGGTGTTGGCGGTATGGTTGGTATGTTGATGACCGGTATTTTTGCAACAAGTGCGGTGAACCCGTTGGTAACTGATCAGGGACTTGCATTTGGTGAAACTACACTTTTCATCAATCACGTTATTGCTTTGGTAGGTGTTTCTGTATTCGCTTTTGGAGGTTCTTTCCTTCTTTTGAAAATTACAGACCTTATCATGCCGCTTCGTGTATCTGAAACAGATGAAAAAGCTGGATTGGATATCAGTCAGCACGATGAGTTTCTTGTAGAAGCGTAGTATTTCAATATATAACAAAAAACACCCGGCAGAACATTCTACCGGGTGTTTTTTGTTATATCTGTATAAATAGTCAGACCTGAATTAATGCGCAGGCTCGTAACTTTCTGATTCCATAACTTCCATTAAACCATTTTCATTCTGGAAAACATATTGAACTTCTTTGGTTTCATTAATTAATAACGGATCATACTTTACAGCAACACGGATATAGTTTTCTGTAAAACCAAGCATCTGTCCATTCTGAATTTCGTCCTCAAACAAGACCGTTCCGGTTTTTCCGACTTGTTCATCATAAAAATGGCGTTTTTTCTTTTCTGAAAGAATGTGAAGCATTTTAGAACGCTCGGCTCTTTCTGATTTTGGTACTACGGGTTTAATGGATGTAGCCAAAGTGTTTTCTCTTTCTGAATACGTGAAAACGTGCAGATAAGAAATGTCAAGCTCGTTCAGGAACTGATAACTTTCTAAAAACAATTCCTGTGTTTCCCCCGCATGGCCGACGATGACATCAACACCAATGCAGCAATTTGGCATCAGAGATTTTATCTTCGCAACACGTTCTACATAAAGTTCACGTTTGTAACGGCGTCGCATTAATGAAAGAACTTTATTTGATCCGGATTGTAACGGGATATGGAAATGCGGTACAAAACGCTTGGACATCGCAACAAATTCAATGACTTCGTCTGTCAATAAATTAGGTTCGATTGAAGAAATCCTGAATCTTGAAATTCCTTCAACCTCATCTAGCGCCCTGATCAGGTCTATGAATGTCTCTTTTCTTTCACCATTCTGGATTCCGAAATCGCCGATGTTAACACCTGTCAGAACAAGTTCCTTGACATCTCTTGCGGCGATTTCTTTTGCCGCATTGACAATATTTTCAATAGTATCGGATCTGCTTTTGCCACGTGCGAGCGGAATCGTGCAATATGCACAGGGATAATCACAGCCATCCTGTACTTTCAAAAATGTACGTGTCCTGTCATTTAAGGAGTAAGAAGTGTGATAATCCACGGCGTCTTCAATCGGAGAGGCCAATATCTTTGCTGTCTGATTAACAGGTTCTTTTTCAAAAGTATCCAGCAATTCTACAAGACGAAATTTTTCAGCAGCACCAAGGACAGCATCTACGCCAGGAATTTCTGCAATTTCTGCCGGTTTCAGTTGAGCATAACAGCCAATGATCGCAACATATCCGTCAGCATTAATTTTCTGAGCTTCGCGAACAATCTTGCGGCATTTTTTGTCTGCATTTTCGGTAACAGAACAGGTATTAATTATAAATATATCCGGCTTATCGTTGAATTCAACTTTTGAATATCCCTTATCTTCAAACATTCTCCCAATGGAAGAACTCTCGGAGTAATTCAGTTTGCAACCCAGCGTATAAAAAGCAACTTTTTTCATAGTATTGACAATAAGGGTGCAAATTTACACCTTTTCCAATTAACGCTTCAAATAATCACCAAAAGATGATTGTAAATAGGATTTTCCGTAGTTGAGGTCGTCGGAATTTAGGTTTCCGCCTTTCTCGGTAATGTTCCCTCCAATATTGTCGCGCACAATAAATCCATTCGGTCGCATCCAGCCAAAGCCATTGGTAAACGCGAAATATGCAAATGGGACGCGGTTTGGCATAAATATATCATTGCTCCAACTAAATGCTTTCGAAGGCAGGTTTAATTGATTTAACAAGGTTGAGGCCAAGTCAGTCTGGGAACAAAGCGAATCAATTGTGATATTCTTTTTTTCTAAAACACCACCCAGCCATAACATCGGGATATGGAATTCGTTCGGTTTTGTAGCTGGCTTTTCCGGCAATGGATGCCCGTGGTCTGCCAGGATGATAACCAGCGTATTTGCCCACCAGGATTTTGTTTTGGCTTGTTTAAAAAATTCTCCAATTGAAGCATCAGAATAATGGTGCGCGTTTAAAAACAGGTGCTCCTGATCGTTTCCGGGAATTACGGTTTTTACAGGAACTTCAAAAGGTTCGTGGCTGCTTAACGTAAAAATTGTTGTGAAAAAAGGTTGTTTCTGTTTATCTAGATCCGAGAGTAATCGGTTCAAAACAACGTGGTCATGAGCTCCCCATTTTGAATTCATATCCTTCTCCTCAAAAGCATTTTTGTCAACAATGGTATTAAAACCTTGTTGCAAAAAATAGGTTTTCATGTTGGCAAATTCCGTTTCGCCGCCATAATAGAAAGATGTATGGTAACCCGCATTTTTGAATTCCCTGGGCAATGAAGGAAGAGAAACCGTTTTGTTCGGGATTTTGATGATTGAAGTAGTAGGTTGGGCCGGATAACCGCTCAGTATGGCAACCATTCCTTTGTCGCTGCGGTTTCCGCTCGCGTACATATTGGTGAACAATATTCCGTCTTTGGTCAGCGCATCAAATTCGGGTGTTATTCCCGGCACACCATTTAGTTTTGAAACAACTTTCGCAGTAAAACTTTCCCAGATAATAACCAACACATTGATTGGCTGGTCGCCGATCTTAATGATCTGCTGGTGAACAGGATTGTGGTGGTACAAGGATGCAACGGTCTCGTTTGCTTTTTTATCTTCAAAATAAACAAAAGGGTTCTTTTTGCTATAACCTTCATTGAGAACAGAGCGGCTATAATTCCAGGGAACGTTTACTGCGGCATAATTGGCAAAACTTTTGTCTGAAAAAAATACTGTGCTTTCATTCATCGGGGCCAACTGAAATCCCCCGCGGATCGGGATGATTAATGTTGCAGTTAAGAATACAAAAAGCAGTGCTGTGAAGATGGGGGAGGATCTTTCGAAAAAAGGAATTATTCTTTTCTGAATCGTTATCAGCGTTTTAAACACAAGGATATAAAGACCGATCAGCAATAGCAATAGAGGTAATACGGGCGCAGCGCCCATGGATGCCAAGGCTTCTTTTGGGGTTTTTAAATAAATTAATGAGGATGCATCAATCCGGTATCCCCACGCTCTGAAAAGTTCAAGGTCAAATATGGTCAGAATTACCATCAAAAATGCTACAATTCCGCTAAACCAAACCATCGTCTTTTGGTACCAATGCCACTTTATACTCGTTGCACCGATAAGTAGCGCGGGCATAACCAAAATGTATCCGGCGAAAGAAATGTCCATTCTCAAACCGTGCAGCATGCTTTGGATCAGCAGATTACTGCCTAACTCGATTGATTTTTGTAGATGGTAGGCAAGAAATATTATTCGAAAAAGCTGAAAAAATAATATCCAGCATATTCCGTACAAGGCCAGAAACTGAATTCTCTTAAACATGTTAGGGGGTATATAATTTACAAAAATCCAAAAAATATATTGAAATTGGGTTGTCAGTGAACTTATAAAATGAAAAATCAGAAAAATTCATGCAGATTTGACGGTTAGTCTGCTGAAATAAATAATTTTGGCAAGAAATAATATAAAATCACCATCCTTATGACATTTCGTTCAAAAGCTTTTGAGATCGCATTAAATCGAGTTGCACCAATATTGACCCCTCCGACTGAGAAGGTGGCAGATCTTTATGGGAGCAACACGTTCAGTGACGATGTAATGAGAACTTTACTTTCTCCGGAAGCTTATATTAAAATTTCAAATGCCATCCGATCCGGTTCTACAATAGACAGGGAAGTTGCCGAAGAAGTTTCCGCAGCGATGAAATCTTGGGCAATTTCTAAGGGCGCGACTCATTATACGCACTGGTTTCAGCCACTTACGGGTAGTACCGCCGAAAAACACGATTCATTTTTTGATCTAACGATTGACGGAAAAGCAGTAGAGAAATTTAAGGGAAGCGCATTAGTACAACAGGAACCAGACGCTTCTTCTTTCCCGAGCGGTGGCTTACGTGCCACTTTTGAGGCAAGAGGTTACACTGGCTGGGATCCGAGTTCTCCGGCATTTTTGATGGATAATGGGGCAGGCGGAAAAACGCTTTGTATTCCTTCTGTATTCATCTCATACACAGGCGAAGCGCTTGATTACAAGGCGCCTTTGCTACGTTCTCTGGTTATGCTGGATAAAGCAGCCACGTCGGTTTGTCAGTTTTTTAATCGTGATGTTGACAAGGTAACACCAACTTTGGGCATCGAGCAAGAATATTTTCTGGTCGACAAAGCATTATATTATGCCCGTCCGGATTTGCTGATGACAGGTCGGACCGTATTTGGACATAGCCCGGCACGCGGACAGCAGCTTGACGATCACTATTTTGGGTCAATTTCGCCGCGGGTTAATGCCTTTATGGTAGACTTTGAATTTGAAGCACTTAAACTTGGGATTCCGGTAAGGACCAGACACAATGAGGTGGCTCCGGGACAATTTGAATGTGCCCCGACTTTCGAGGAAGTTAACCTGGCCATCGACCATAATGCGCTGCTGATGGATCTGATGCAGAAAATCGGTGAAAAACATAACTTTCAGGTTTTGTTCCATGAAAAACCATTTGCGGGAATTAATGGAAGCGGTAAACATAATAACTGGTCGTTGTCAACTGATACCGGAATTAATTTACTTGCTCCGACGACAAAGCCAAAAGAGAATCTTCGCTTCTTGACTTTTTTGCTCAATGTTGTCAAGGCGGTTCATGATCATGCTGATTTGTTACGTGCTTCGATCTCTTCTGCCGGAAATGAGCATCGTTTGGGAGCTAATGAAGCGCCACCGTCAATAGTTTCTGTATTTTTAGGGGGAGAACTGACGAGTATGCTTGAAGAATTGGTAAATAAGGGCGAAATTACACTTGAAAAGGGAGAGAACTTTTATTACAAGTTAGGAATTACCCGCATACCCAACTTACAAAGAGACAATACAGACCGAAACAGAACTTCGCCGTTTTGTTTTACAGGAAATAAATTTGAATACCGCGCGGTTGGAAGTGCCTTGAACAGTGCTTCTCCGATGATTGTTTTGAATACGATTGTTGCTAATCAGCTGGCCGAATTCAAACGTGAAATGGATGAAAGGCTGAGCTCTGGTGAAGAAAAGAAAGTAGCAACGGTGGCAATTCTGAAAAGATATTTTACAGAATCGAAAAAAATATTGTTCGAAGGAAACGGATATTCAGAAGAATGGGTTGAAGAGGCTAGCCGAAGAGGGTTAACCAACATAAGTGCAACCTATGATGCACTTTATGCCTATGTGACCGAAAGTACGATTAAGGCCTTTGAAAAAACAGGCGTGTTGACTTCGAGGGAATTACATGCGCGATATGAGATTGAGCTTGAAAATTATGTTAAAAAATTACAGATAGAATCACGGGTAATTAGTGACCTGGCACTGAATCATGTCGTCTCTACGGTTGTAAAGTATCAGTTTAAACTTGCACAGACGGCCCGGGCTTTAACGGATCTGGAAATGTTGGAAGAGGCTGAGCCGATTAAAGAGATTATTAAAGATATTTCATCTCATGTGGTAGTTATAAAAAAACTCGTGCATGAAATGACGGAAAAGAGAAAGGTTGCTAACAATGTTGAAGATTTGTACGAACGTGCTAAAATGTATGGTTCGGAGGTAAAAGGTTTTTTTGAAGAGATCCGTTACCACGTAGATAAACTTGAATTATTAATTGATGATGAAGATTGGCCTTTGGCAAAATACCGCGAAATGCTATTTTTGGAATAATTTTACCGATTGCTTAAAGGAACAATAATCAAATTAAAAACTATGAATCCGGGATTCGATCCAGAAGAAATTGCACAGCTTAAACGGGAATGTAAAGCTGAACGATTGAACTTTGTGTATGTGACAGACGAGTTCGAAGACGAAGAAGAAAATAATGAACATGCCCACATTCAATTTGTCGGATATTACAAAGACAAAGAAGTGGTTTATGACGCATTAATTTATACTTTGAGATTACATCATTCAACATTGGTTTATGATGCGGCACTTGAAAAACTGAAACTTCAGATGCCAGATTACATTTCGCCAGATGAAAGAGAAGAAGGTGATGTAGTTGATTTCGAAAAGGATGAAGAAGCGGAAATTCTTCTAACGGAATTCATTGAAGAAATCGAAGAAAACGAGGAAATCAGTGTGCGTGAGCACGTTGAGGTTGATGATAAATTTGACTATGGTGTCGGTTTGGAAGTCGGTCTGAACAAAACAGAAATTAATGAAAAGATCATTAATGATTTTATCATTCGTTTCAACTCCGGACGTTTGCAGCTTGACCCGAATGTTTATTCATTCACAACAGAAGACGAAGAGTAGATTGAACTAAAATACATCGATAATAAAAAAACCACCGAAAGGTGGTTTTTTTATTATCGATAATATGTTTCTCTTAAAGAGCTCCTTTTACAGTTTTGATGATACGAGCCGCCACTTTGTAAGGATCAGCCGCTGAATTAGGACGACGATCTTCGAGGTATCCGCTCCATCCTTTTTGAGGAACAAGAACCGGAATACGGATAGAAGCACCACGGTCAGAAACTCCGTAGCTGAAATCATGAATACTAGCAGTTTCATGTTTTCCTGTCAAGCGAAGGTGATTGTCTGCTCCGTAAACTTCAATATGTTCTTTAACAACAGGACGGAAAGATTCGCAAACTTTGTCGAATACTTCTTTGCTGCCGGCAGTTCTCAAAGCTGTGTTTGAGAAGTTAGCGTGCATCCCGCTACCATTCCAGTCAAGATCGCCCAAAGGCTTGCAATGCCAGTTGATAGAAACACCATATTTCTCACCGATACGTTCCAATAAATAACGTCCCAACCAGATTTGGTCACCAGCTTCTTTCGCACCTTTTGCGAAGATCTGGAATTCCCACTGACCTGCTGCAACCTCGGCGTTGATACCTTCAACGTTAAGACCTGCTTCAAGGCAAGCGTCCAGGTGTTCTTCAATAATTTCACGGCCATATGCATTTTGTGCACCTACTGAGCAGTAGTAAGGACCTTGTGGTGCTGGGTAGCCGTTTGCCGGGAATCCAAGAGGTTTATTTGTTTCAATATCCCAAAGGAAATACTCCTGTTCAAAACCGAACCAAAAATCATTGTCATCATCTTCGATAGTAGCTCTGCCGTTTGTAACGTGAGGCGTTCCGTCAGCATTCAAAACTTCGCACATAACCAGGTATGCATCTTTACGCTGCGGATCCGGGATAATGTAAACAGGTTTCAAAAGACAGTCAGAAGAACCGCCAAGTGCTTGTTCGGTAGATGAACCATCAAACGACCAGTTGCTGCAATCTTCCAGTTTACCACTAAAGTCGCTTTCGATTTTTGTTTTGCTGCGTAAACCTTGGGTTGGCTTGTGGCCATCAAGCCAAATGTATTCCAGCTTAGATTTTGACATAATAATACTAGATAAAGTGGTGACGAATTGATATTACGACACAATATTAATGCTAAATTGTATTTCTAAAAAATAAAATCTAGGAAAATTTAGTCAAATACCGAATATAATTGTGTTTATGGTAGTATTGTCAGTAAATAATGTATTATTTCAATAAAATAAGCTGAGATTTGAAAATAAACCTTTCGAAACACAATTTTTCAAATACCAGAAAAATGCGTTATTATAATAACGTGAATAATTAAAAAAATTGAAAAAATACAAAAAACAGGTTTTTATAGATAGCTTGTTAATTCTTGGTATTGTCACTTTTTGTATTTAAGCGAATACATAATATTTACTTACATTTGACAGACCGAAACAGGTGACCAGTATCATCAGAAATTAATTTATTTTTATGCATTTGTTTTATCAGCCGGATACCAGAATTCTTGAATTAGACGAAGAGGAATCCCGGCATTGTACGAAGGTGTTACGGCTCTCAACAGGCGATATTATTCATGTAACAGACGGGAACGGCCTTTTACATAAATGTCGTCTTAATATTGGAAAGAGAAATGTCACATATGAAAAAGTCGAATCTATACACATTCCAAGACGATCTTATGCTGTAAATATAGCAGTCGCCCCAACCAGAAAAGCCGAAAGAAATGAGTGGATGGTTGAAAAAATGACAGAAATGGGTGTGGAGCGGATTGATTTTATTGTCACTGAACATACGCATAAAGAAACGGTTTCACGCGTTGTTAATCTTGGAAGATTGAAAAGAATTGCAGCGTCTGCTATGAAACAATCCCAGCAATATTATATGCCTGAAATTTCGATCATTACGGCTTATGAATTGTTTGTAAAAAATTCGAAAGAAAAAACCCGGTTAATCGCATACGTTCCGGACAATCATCTGACGGAACATGTTGTGAAGAAGGTAATTAAAGATTCGGATACACTTTTATTGATTGGGCCCGAAGGGGATTTTACGCCGGAAGAAGTTTTATTGGCAACAGAATATGGATTTGAAGCAGTGTCTTTAGGAGCAACCCGTTTGAGAACGGAAACAGCGGCGGTTGCGGGCTGCCACGCGATTAACCTGGCACAACTATTATAATTGTTTTGCATAAAATTCGATGTATTATGAGACGGAACATTTTCAGGATTACATTTTATATTTTGACTTTCATGCTGATATCCATCGTAGGAAGTCAGGCTCAATCGTCACTGAAAATTGCGAAGCTGAAATATGGTGGAGGAGGGGATTGGTATGCAAATAAAACGTCTTTGCCAAACCTGATCAGTTTCTGTAATTCCGAACTGAAAATGAATATCAACCCGGCCGAAGACGTGGTGGAAGTTGGTAGTCCGGATCTATTCACCTATCCGTTCGTCCATATGACAGGTCATGGAAATGTCGTTTTTACGGATGCTGAGGCCAGAAACCTGCGAAATTATCTTTTATCAGGAGGTTTTTTGCATATAGATGACAACTACGGTCTTGATCCATTTATTCGCAGGGAAATGAAAAAGGTTTTCCCCGAATTATCTTTTGTTGAGCTTCCGTTTGATCATCAGATCTACCATCTCAAATATAATTTTACCAATGGCCTGCCGAAAGTCCACGAACATGATGGAAAACAACCGCAAGGTTTTGGTTTGATTTATCAGGGAAGGTTATTATGCTTTTATTCTTTTGAAACCGACCTTGGAAATGGTTGGGAAGATCAAAGTGTTTATAAAGACCCTGAGGAACTGAGGAGAAAGGCACTCCAAATGGGAGCAAACTTACTCGATTATGCATTTACAATTTTGTAATTTTCTACGTTGTATATAGCACTTTTAGGGTATTGTAGAATGAATATAAATAAGTCTATAAATAAACGCTGAGTATTATTGAATTTTAAGTTCTTGGCATTATTTTTGTGTAATAGACGTTTTTTAACATTACACTTTTTCATGTATATAGTTCTTGCCGTATTTGTTGTACACTGGTATTTGTCTCTTTTCTGCCAAACATTCTTTTTGCACCGTTATTCCGCTCATAAAATGTTTATCATGAGCAAACCATGGGAACGGTTCTTCTACCTTCTAACTTACCTGTCCCAGGGTTCTTCGTATTTGAGTCCGCGTGCCTACGCGATATTGCATCGCATGCACCACGCTTTCAGCGATACCGAGAGAGATCCGCACTCGCCACACCATACAAAAAATGTTTTTACAATGATGTGGGAAACAAAGGATATTTACAATGCAGTTCTGAACCGTAAAAGAGCGATTGAAACACAATTCGAACGAAATTATCCGGAGTGGAATTTTATTGAAAAATTGGGTGATTCGTGGTTATCAAGAGCGGGTTGGGCAATCCTCTATTCAGCTTTTTATATCCTTGCTTATCTATATCTGGATATGCACTGGGCATTTTTCTTCCTTTTGCCGATACACTTTTTAATGGGGCCGATACATGGCGCTATTGTGAATTGGAGCGGCCATAAATATGGTTATCAAAATTTCGACAATGATGATAAATCCAAAAACTCGTTGATCTTTGATTTCCTTATGATGGGAGAACTGTTTCAGAACAACCACCATAAACGTCCTAATTCAATCAACTTTGGGTCAAAATGGTTTGAGGTTGATCCAACCTATCCTGTAATTAAAATGCTTAACAAGCTTAAAATTATTGAGATCAGAAAGAAGAATTAAATAAAGATATTTGTGTTCAGAAGCAGTGGGCGGCGATCGTTCACTGCTTTTTTGTTTATAATAAATTTAAAACAATCCTGCACAAATTGAGAATATTAACATTGATTATACCCTAAAATACATGATAACAATAGCTACATAAAAACTTTGGCAGGTGTGAGATACACCTGCCAAGTTTGCTTATTAACACCACAAAAAATGAAATCTAATTTTACGCGTTCGATCTATTAGTCTGACGCTTAAAAGAACAATACAAATAAATGACGTAATGCTTAAGATGAGCTTAATAAAAAATTAGAATTTACTTAGAGGCGTGAGAAATTTAGGATGAAGGTGGTTCCCTTCGGCAGGTTGGTCTGAATGGATACATTTCCGTTGTGCAGTTTAACAATTCTTTCAACCAGTGACAGTCCGATTCCATATCCTTTCACATTTGCCGTATTGTCACCCCTGTAAAATGGCTGAAAAATAAGGCTTTGATCCTGAACTGGAATTCCTTTGCCGCTATCAGAAAATTGAAGAATTAGCTTCTTTGCTGATGCACGCAATGTTATCCTTACGGTTTGATTCTCAGAGAATTTGCAGGCATTGTCCATCAGATTTAAAAAAGCAGTTTTTAGCAAAGTCGAATTTCCCGCGATCTCGAGCCAGGCGTCGTCTTCGGGTAATTCTTCCAGATCGACCAGAATATTATACGATGGATTAGCCTGACTAAGTCCCTGACGGCAGTCCCAGAGCAAATCATCAATACGGACAATTTCAGTTAAAAGATCACGCTGATCCTCACTAACCTTTGCCAGTTCCAGCAATGTATTGGAAAGTTGTGCCAGCTCCTGAATATCTTCCAAAACTGACTTTATCGTAATTTTATATTCTTCCGGGCTCCGCTCTTTCAACATACTTACTTCCAATTGCGACCGGATTTTAGTCAGCGGATTTTTAAGTTCGTGGGAAACATTGGCCACAAAGATCTTCTGCATTTGAAAAGCCGTTTCAATTCGGTCGAGAAGTTTATTAAACGTCGTTGACAGGCGGCCAATTTCATCTTTTTGGTTTGGTATGTCAAGACGGATATCTAGCCGTTGTGGCAGAATTCCCTCCACTGCATTCATTACTTTGGAAATCGGGCGAAGCGCGCGTTTGGCAAACACCCATCCGGCAAGTCCAACGATGATCACAACTATAAAAAATATTACGGTCAGCAATGTTTTTAAATTGGAAAGATTCGCTTGGCCGTATAGATCCTGGGCTCCTAACATTACCACAGCGCGTGTAAACGGATATTTATAATAAAGTCCAACTACCTTATAATCCCCATCCGTGTAACGTATTTGACCCGACTTGCGGATTTCATCAAGCCAATAATTAGACACATGAATCGATTTGGTCTGCGCAGTAGTGTTCGTGTAGATAAGCCTGTTGCGCTCGTCAAAAATCAGAATGTTCTCGTTATAAATAAGATCCCGATTAGAGCCCTCAAAGGCTCTGAGGACTTCCGGGTTCACTTGCGGGACTGTCGACAGAAGCTCAGTTGTTGACCTGGCTTTTGACCTTAGCCGATCATAGAAATCTTCTGTGACGTTGTAGTAAGTAAAAAAGTAGATTGCAAAAAATGTAACCGCCAAAATACCGCTTACCAGTAGAAGGAATTGGATAGTAAGACGGGTACGGATCTGCATAATTTACTCGATTTTAAGAACGTAACCCATACCAAACTGCGTATGAATAAGTTTTACAGGATAATCTTTATCGATTTTTTTACGCAGATAATTTACATAAACTTCGATAACATTTGTTCCCGTGTCAAAACCGATATCCCAAACCTGTTCTGCGATTTCCACTTTTGAAATAACGCGTCCCTGATTCCGGATCAGGTAAACAAGCAGATTAAATTCTCTGGCTGTCAGGTTAATTTTGTTATCAGAACGATGAACCGTTTTTGCATCCATCGATACCTCCAAATCTGCAAATCTTAGTATCTGGGCTGTTTGCGAAATCGTTGAACCGCGTTTTGTGAGTGCTCTCACACGCGCCAGCAGTTCCTTAAATTCAAAAGGTTTAACCAGATAATCATCGGCACCAGCATCCAGACCTGTTACTTTGTCGTCGGTAGAACCGAGGGCAGTCAGCATCAATATTGGAGTTTCATCGCCCCAGTGACGAATTTCGCGACACAGTTCAATGCCGTTTATACCGGGAATGATGATGTCACTGATGATCAACTGATAGCCGCCTTTTTTTGCCAATTGTTTTCCAATCAGGCCATCGTATGCAATATCCACCTCATAACCGTTTTCTTCCAACCCTTGTTTCAGGGATTGAACAGTTTTCGGTTCGTCTTCTATCAGTAATAATCTCATTTGTTTGGTAAAAATAATTCAGCAACTTCTTTCCAGTTCGCTACTCTCCGATGTGATTTATCGTGTAGGTTATGTGTTGCCGAAAATAAAATCCCTTCCCCTTTAAAAGCATCAAGATTCCGGACCTGGTCATCGATTAGATAGTCAGAATGAATTATGCTTTTATGGCCGCAAAAGACAATATTGGACCAGGGAATGAAATCAAAATGTTTTTGTAACCAGTCAAATTTATCCTTAAATGAGTTGGGAAATTCCATTGCAGCTGTGGCAACGTAAATTTCGTAATAATGTGATAGTTTGTATATAGTTTCCCTGGCGTCCTGCTTCACCTCGATATCCGCAAAAAAACCGGGCTCATTCATTATTTTCCTGAGCCGGGTCAATTGTTTGGGATGAAGCAGCTCCCTGATGGGTGTTGAAACAAAATCTTTTTCAAATAACGTTGTATTGAAATCTTTCAGGATAATGCTGACCAATTTCTTGTGTGTGTCGGCCATCACATCATCCATATCAAGTGTTAATCTCAGCATTATAGTAACGTTCTATGAGCGTCATAACCTTCAAGATAATCCGAGACTCTTTTCAAAAACATTCCACCCAGGGAGCCGTCAACCACGCGGTGGTCATAGGAATGAGAAATGAACATAAGGCTTCTGATTCCTAACAGATCACCTTGCGATGTTTCGATAACAGCCGGTTTTTTCTTGATTGCACCAAATGCCATAATTGCTACCTGCGGCTGGACGATGATTGGTGTCCCCATAAGATTTCCGAAAGCGCCAATATTCGAAACCGTGTAGGTCCCTCCGGCCAGATCGTCCGCTTTTAATTTATTTTCACGGGCCCTTTTCGCAAGCTCATTTACTTTCTTAGCAAGTCCAGCCAGATCATATTGATCTGCATGGTGAATAACTGGAACAATCAAATTGCCATCTGGCAAAGCAACGGCCATGCCAATGTTAATATCTTTTTTCTTGACAATATTGTCGCCTTCAACAGAAATGTTGATCATAGGAAAATCCTTGATCGCCTTCACAACGGCTTCGATAAGGATAGGCGTGAAAGTGATACTATCACCGGATTTTTTCCTGAAATCATTTTTGACTGCCTCGCGCCATTTAACAATCGTCGTCATGTCAGATTCGATAAAAGACGTGACATGCGCGGAAATGCGTTTCGACTCGATCATGCGTGAAGAAATCATCTTGCGCATGCGATCCATTTCAATTATTTCAGTTGCTGCTTTGACCGCAGGCGCCTTTGCAGGAATTGCTTCCTTTTTCGTTCCTCTGGTGCTTAGATAAGAAATGATGTCGTTTTTGGTAACGCGGTTATCAGCACCCGTTCCTTGAATATTCGCGAGTTCCTGGGCATTTAGATTTTCTTCACGTGCGATGCTTAAAACCAATGGCGAGTAAAAAGTATTAGAATCAGCATCGCTTTTTAAATCGGCGAGTGAAGTTTCTTCAGGTGTTCTGTGAACCGCATTGTGTATATCTTTTTCAAGAAAAGCCACAGCGTCAAACTCAGGAGCTTCAATATCCAGCACCGGCTCAGAATCGCTGCTTTCCTGATCAACCCCATCTTGAACCTGAAATTTTGCGACCGGACTACCGATTGCCACAACGTCGCCTTCCTTGACCAGCCATTCAGTTAACACGCCGGAATAAGGGGAGGGAACTTCGGTATCTACCTTATCAGTGGCTACTTCCAAGACAGAATCGTCAGCCGTTATATCGTCGCCAGCTTGTTTCAGGCGCGTCAGAACGGTACATTCCATGATACTCTCACCCATCGGGGGCATTAACATTTCAACTATTTTCATATTTTTCTATATTTCATCCCAAACTTCCGGCCCCTCGATACGAATACTATATCTACAAATAAAAATAAATTATCAGATTTTTTCAGCTACCGTTTTTAAGATTGTTTTTCTCAAAAGGTTTAAAACGTACGAAGAAGTCAGCTCGATATTTACTTTCCTGATACTTCTCAATGTCAACAACTGCGTGACGGTTTCGGTTGGTGTCGCGCATGCAATCCAAACCGTTCCGACTGGTTTTTCAGGCGTGCCGCCATCAGGACCTGCGATTCCGGTTGTGGATATAGCGTAAGTTGTGTTCAGCACTTTACGTGCGCCTTCTGCCATTTCCCTGGCTGTCTGCTCACTAACTGCGCCAAAGTTTTCCAGTGTATCTCTTGAAACACCGAGGACATTCATTTTGACCGCATTGCTGTAACTAACTACGGATCCCTCAAAATATTGAGAAGATCCCGGAATACTGGTAAGCTGATTGGCAACAAAACCTCCTGTGCAACTTTCCGCCGTACCAATCGTCGCACTTCTCTCTTTTAGCAACCGCCCGATAACGGATTCAAGTTCATCCGCATCATAACCGAACACAAAATCTTCTATTAATGGAAGCAAAGAATCAACCTGGGTTTTCAATTCGCTATCCAGTATTTCCTGATTATTTCCCGTGGCAGTCAGGCGCAATTTTACTTGTCCGAAATGTGGTAAGTAAGCCAGTTTAATATGAGCGGGTAGGGCATTTTCCCAATGTTCAATCGTTTCGGCAAGAAAAGATTCCCCAATTCCGATCGTCCTGATAATTTTGTGCTGAATAATATTGAAGGAAAAACGATCTTTCAGTCTCGGCAGAATTGCGTGTTCCATCAGACTTTTCATTTCATACGGAACACCTGGAAGCGAAACGTAAATTACGTTATCTTTTTCAAACCACATTCCTGGCGCTGTTCCCCAAAGATTTGGTATGTAAGTACAATTAGTCGGAAGCGCCGCTTGCTGAATATTAAGTTCAGTCATTTCACGGCCTCTTTTTGCAAAAAACTCCGTTAACAACGCAAGCGCGTCTTCATTTATTTTTAATTCTGATCCAAAATATTTGCAAAAAGTGTGTTTTGTGATGTCATCTTTTGTTGGTCCAAGACCGCCGGTTACAATAATTACGTCCGCTCTTTGGCTTGCTTCCGTCAAAGCAGATATGATATCTTCCTGAAGATCGCCAACCGATGTTTTACGAACAGGCCGTATTCCGATGTTAGTAAGTTCAGCGCCAATCCATTGCGTATTTGTATCTGTGATTTGTCCAAAAAGAATTTCATCACCGATGGTAATAATTTCGGCCCTGATAATGGGATTCATAAATGCGATTGAAGTTGAATTGAACCGTTTATTTTTCCAAAAATAAGTAAAATTAATCGTTATTGATTACGTTTGAAACATAGTGTGAATTAAACAGAGTAACTGTAATGTATAAAAAAATAACGTTAATAATCTTTTTAGTGGTATCATCGAGCTGTGCCTCAATGGCTCAGTTCAATCTTGGAAAGGTGCTGGACTCATTTAAAAAACCGGAAGGCAATACTTCATTGTCGGAGGGGGATATAGTAAAAGGTTTGAAAGAAGCATTAACTGTTGGAATAAGCAATGGCTCAGCGGAAGCTTCAAAAACGGACGGCTTTTTTAAGAATGAACTGATCAAAATTGTCGTGCCGCCGGAGGCACAAAAAGTGGCTGAAACACTGCGTAAGCTGGGGTTAGGGAGTGAGGTCGATAAATTTACGCTGTCTTTGAACCGGGCTGCAGAAGACGCGGCTAAAAAGTCAAAGCCGATTTTTGTGAAAGCGATTACTTCTATGACAATTACAGATGCTGTCAGTATTTTGAAAGGTGAGGATGACGCGGCAACGAAGTATCTGCAAAAAACGACTAATACTGATCTTTATAATACATTCTTTCCGGTTGTCGACAGTACGCTGAGTCTGAACAAAGCGACCCAGTATTATGGTGATATGGTGAAAACTTACAATGCGATTCCGTTGGTCAAGAAGGTAAATCCTGATCTCAAATCTTATGCAACGCAGAAAACAATTGATGGCCTGTATCTATTGATTGCTCAGGAAGAAAAGAAAATCAGGAAGGATCCGGTTGCCAGGGTAAGCAGTATTTTAAAAACTGTTTTCGGTCAATCGGGAAAGTAACGAACCTGAAATTGTCAGTAGTTGTTACTTTGTCTTACTTTTGCGAAAAATATTAATCCTTTTATGAAAAATTCTGAGATACATTTCACCGTAGAACTCGACAATCAAAACATACCTGAAAAAATTCACTGGAACGCTACCGACAATCCAAACGAAGGAATTAACGACACACGTGCCATTGCTATCGCGGTTTGGGATCATTACCACAGAGGTACACTTAAAATCGACCTTTGGACGAAGGATATGGAGGTGTTCGAAATGAAACGTTTTTATATTGAAATCATGAGCGGCATCGCAGATACATTGCTTACCGCTACTAACGATAAAGTGATGGCAGACGCCATTGAAGGTGTATGCGAAACATTAAGTAAAAAGTTGGACGAGGAGATGAAGGCTGCGAAGTAGCTTAGTGTACATGAGTTATAAAAATAAAAGCGATCGACGAGATCGCTTTTATTTTTATAACTCATAATCCTTTCAAAGCACTCTTGTCCTTTTTCGGTAAGCTATTGACAACCAGCTCGTAAGAATCTTTAACCCAGCTGAATAAGAGTTCAGACGGAATGTTTCCCGTGATGTAAACCGTATTCCAGTGTTTTTTATTCATATGATATCCGGGAACTACATCGGGAAATTTCTCTCTTAATTCTTCCGCTTTTTCAGGATCACACTTGGCATTAAACTGAGCTTTCGATCCGTCAATGGGTGTTAAAAGGAATACTTTCCCCATAACCTTGAACACCAGCGTATCCGGCCCGAAAGGTAGTTCTTCCGTAACGCCAGGGAGTTCCAGACAAAAATCACGAAGGGTTTCCAGGTTCATCTTGTAAAAGCGCGTACGATCATTACAATTAAACAAAACAGGAACATGATGATGGAAATCCGGTTGATTCCGTGCATCATCCTTAAATTGAATGATGTAGGATCGTTTGGGTTTGGCTTCTTGAATACCCGGACGAAGTAATGAAATACATCTCCAAGTTGAAAATACTTTTTCATATCAATGATTTTTAAATATGAGATTCGATTAAGAAAGATTGTAGGTCTCGTCCGTGCCGGGTTCAATCCATCGACCGTCTTCACGTATAAGTTCTATTAATTCTTCAACCGCTTTCGCTGCTGTTACTGAACGCTTGATCACTTCCTGACCGCGGTATAAAGCAATTTTATCTTTTCCCATCCCGACATAACCATAATCTGCATCAGCCATTTCACCAGGCCCGTTAACGATGCAGCCCATGATACCGATCTTGATCCCTTTTAAATGCTCTGTATGTTTCCGGATCATGGCAGTAGTTTCCTGAAGATCAAACAAAGTTCGGCCGCATGATGGACATGAGATATATTCTGTTTTTGACATTCTAGTCCTTGCCGCCTGCAAAATTCCAAAAGTGATGCTGTTGTAGGCCGCCGCTGATTGAAGTTTTTGTTTATGCGAAAGCGGATATTGAAAATCAGGAGAAAGTAGAGTCCCGTCGCCAAAACCATCAACCAGTAATCCGCCTATATCTGTTGCTGAATATAATGTAAGGCTGTCACCAAGATCTGTTTCATAAGTACGCTGAATAATCACCGGTGTTTTTATCTTCATTTCAACCAGCCGGTAAAAGAAACGTCTCATTTCCGGCATTGCATGGTGATTTTCAGAATGGATCAGTAGAACGATGTTATTTGCAAAGCGAAGTCTTTCAAGAAATTCAACGGTAAAATTATGTATCGTTCCTTTAATAAAATTCAATTGTGAAGATCGCTCCGACTGATCACCGCTTTCCCATTCCTTAACGGTAAACGCCGGGAATTTATTTAATTTATCATTCTGGTCAAGCCATTGCTTAAAATCGATAATTTCTTTCAATCCATTCGGAAGCATAAATGGAATAGGCGTTTGTCCCGAATAAATAAAATCAGCACCCTGATCATTCATCGCCCATTTATCAGGAACGGGCAGGAAAAAGTGGCCAATACTTTTCAGATCTTCATGTTGTTCTACCGAAAGATCAGAGTAATCCGCAATGACGCGGGGAACATTTAGTCCGCCGATATTATAAACTTCCTGCGTTTCTCTTCTTGTATACTGAAATGGATTAATCGGGCAGTTTTCAACAGGGTTGATAGGAGCGTGCGGAGCACGGTGTTCGTAGCGTTCCACCAATGCTCTTGCAACGGGCGCTTCTTTTTCCGGCGCTTCTGTCAAGGAAACACGAACCGTGTCGCCAAGCCCATCCTCCAAAAGTGTTCCGATGCCGACAGCGGACTTTATCCTTCCATCCTCAGCTTCGCCTGCTTCGGTCACACCCAGATGTAACGGATATGGTTTCAAACCTTCCTGATCCAGTCGCTGAACCAGCAAACGATAAGCTTCCACCATCACTTGCGTGTTGCTGGATTTCATCGAAAGCGCAATATTAAAATAATTAAATTCCTCGCAGATCCGTAAAAATTCAAGCGCAGATTCAACCATTCCTAACGGCGTATCACCATAACGACTCAAAATACGGTCTGATAAAGATCCGTGGTTTGTGCCGATGCGCATGGCCGTTCCATATTCCTTGCAGATTTTTATCAGTGGAATAAACTTTTCACGGATGCGTTCAAGCTCGGCGGCATAAGAGGCATCGGTGTAATCGATTACCTCAAAACGTTTTCTATCGGCGTAATTTCCAGGATTAATCCGAACCTTTTCAACAATTCGCGCGGCGAGTTCTGCCGCATTTGGCGTGAAATGTATATCTGCAATCAGCGGAACAAAGATTCCTTTTTTATGCAGCCCGTTACGGATATTTTCAAGATTCTGCGCTTCTTTAACACTAGGAGCAGTGATACGAACATACTCACAACCCGAATCGACCATGCGAATTACTTCATCAATCGAACCCTGTGTATCCATCGTGTCCACAGTAGTCATGGACTGAATCCTGATCGGATAATCAGAACCCATCGGGATGTCGCCAATTTTAATGGTAATTGTTTCCCTGCGTTTATATTCCGTCAGAGAAGGGCAATAGATATTCAATTTATTTTCAGGCGCTGTCAGGATGGACATCTTATTTTGTTGTTTTGCTAAGGCATTTTCAATTATGCCAAAATAATTTCACTCATATCTTGATGATTCAGGATTTCTCTAAATCAAGGTACAAATTACACAAATCTAAAACACAAATGGAATTACAATCGTGCATTTAAGTCAAAATCAGAAAGATTCTTCATAAAAAAGTCGGCCCGGAAAATAATTTCCAAGCCGACCTTATTATTCAAAATTTTCAGAATTTATTATAAATCTTCGACCCGACTTCCGGAATCAATATTGATGATATAACTCTTACCTCCCGCTTTTTCAATAGCCTCCGCTACTTCCTCTGCTTTTGTCGGCGCGTAGACAAACATACAGCCACCACCGCCCGAACCATTTATTTTCCCTCCCAGTGCACCGGCAGATAACGCCGCATCCATCATAAGTTCGATTTTCGGTGTAGAGGTACGCTTATGATCGCGTAGGTTTTTGTAATGTTTGTAAAGTAATTCCCCTAAATTTTTATCGAATTCGGCCGCATTTACCTCGTCAACATTTTGAGACAAAAGATTTTTTCCCGTCATAAGGATATCACGATCCTCAACATTGGCTTGTAAAAGGCTGAACTCATCCTGGGAAAGCACCTTTTTATAATCAGAGATCTGCGCCAGCTGTGTTTTAAAAATTGAAAAATAAGGATCAAATTGTGTGACTTTTTTGATCACATCTTCCATTCCATAACGGCATCGTGCCAATATTCCCAAAGTGTCTTTCGGTTCCAGAGAGTCTCCAAGGACAAATGTTCCTAATTTTGGCGTTAATGTTTCAACATAAATCTGAGGCTGAGATTCTAGATAAATCACGTTTCCGATCGCTGTTGAATAATGATCCATCATTCCGCCAGGCTCACCAAATTCGAGAACCTCTGCTGCGTTGGCAATTTCCCCCAATTCTTTTAATGAAAAATGGAAAGGATTGTCACTCATCTTATCCAGAAAATGTGCCCAGGAGACAATCAGCGCCGAAGAACTTGATGTGCCCGAATTAATCGGAATATTTCCTTGAATGACACAATCGAAACCTTTGGAAAAACTCAGCCCTTTTCTTTTTAAAACATTTATGGTGCTTTTGAAATAATCCCTCTGAATGGTATAGGGAAAGGTCTCGTTTAAAGAAAACGAGACTTTCTGGTCCAGGTCAGGAAGATTAAGGATATTCAGATCATCATTTCTGTGAGCTCCATCGATACTAATCCTCCTTGAAATGGCCGCAGCTATGACCGGAAGCCCAAGATAATCCTGATGTTCTCCGAAAAAACAGATGCGGCCCGACGTTGAGATTCTCATGGACTACCAGCTTTTCTTTTTGTGGCCAATCATGGCATAATAGAGAATATAAGCGTAGCATAGGATAATTACCCAGAAACCTCTTTGTGGATTGGCTTCGCCACCAATCATTGCATATAAAAGGGGAAGCACTCCACCTCCCGGCCCGATTCCCATAATCAATAATGCCGAACCAACTTTCGTAAAAGTGCCAAGGCCATTAATAGCCATCGGGAAAATTGCCGGCCACATTAATGCATTTGCAAGTCCTAACAAGGCAATAAAAAGGATTGAAGTATAACCTGTGGTAAAAATTGCAATAAGACAGAACACTATACCTACCAAAGCTGAATATTTCAGTGCTTGCTCTTGTTTAATGTATCGCGGAATAGCGATAATTCCTACAACATAACCAACAAGCATCGCCGCCATAGTATAAGAAGTAAAATGCTTTGCATCGTCCAAACTGATTCCGATATTTTTTCCGTACTGCCCGATTCCGTCACCAGCAATTACTTCTGCACCAACATAACAGATAATAGCAACTACGCCTAACATCAAATTAGGAAACGCAAAAACACTTTTTTTCTGATCTTTTTCTGCTGTTATAGAAGACTCTGTCTGTATTTCAGGAAGTTTTGAAAAGAAAATTATGACTGCAACAACAATCAGAACGATTGCTAGCGCAATGTAGGGTGTCTGGATTCTTGAAGCCATTTCGGCTAATATGACTTGTCTGTCGCCTTCATCCGTGATGGTTACCAATTTCTTTTCCAGATCCCCGGCACCTTTCAAGAGAATTCCACCTACGATTAAAGGGGCAAGAATTCCGGCAGCCTTGTTTGCAATACCGACAATACTAATTCTTTTGGCTGCCGCTTCGATCGGTCCCAGGATACTGATGTAAGGGTTAACGGCAGTTTGTAGCAATGCAAGTCCTGAACCCTGCATAAATAGGCCGGTAAGGAAAATCCAGTAAGTTCTGGAATTAGCGGCAGGAATAAACAGCAGAGAGCCTAGCGCAATAACTACCATACTAAAAATGATTCCATTCTTGAAACCAAGTTTTTCCAGCACAACCGCAGATGGCAGTGACATAAAAAAGTAAGAGAAATAAAATGCTGATGTTACCAGAAATGCCTGAACGTCGGTTTCCAGGTTACAGACAATTTTGAGATAAGGGATAAGAGGGCCATTTGTCCAGGTGATGTAGCCCATCATGAAAAATAGCAATCCCATCACCAGCATTGGGCCTAAATAATTGTTCTTGTTGTTCATTTAAAAAGTAGTTATAGGGTTATTTCTTGTAAAATTAAAATTCATCTGTCAGGCCGAAAATTGGTTTATTAGTCCTCCATTTCCCTCTGGTAAAATCAGGAATTTCTACCGGCGAGCTTCCGCGTGCTACGGATAATTCTGAAAGCGGGCTTATTGCGCTCCATACTGCTGCATCATAAACATCAATCGGGGGAGCGACTTGTCTTTTTACGGCTTCAATAAAGCCTCGGAAAACGAAATAATCGATGCCGCCGTGACCAGCGTTTTCGGCCTCTTTTTCATATTTTTTCCAAAGTGGATGATCATATTTTTTTAGGTATGGCGCATCCGGTTCCGCTTCATGACGTTTCGGAGATACATCTTCAAGATAAATACTGTGTCCGTCGTTCATCCATATACCTTCCGTTCCTTGTGCCCGGAACCCAAGCGAATAATGCCTGGGAGAATTGGTATCGTGGACCAAAACGATATTCTCTCCATTGTGACATTGAATTACGGTGGTCACCACATCGCCCAACTTAAAATTCACTTTGGCATTCGGATGTTTTTCACCGCCGTGATCAACAATATACTTGTGCAGACCGCGCGACTTCGTCGAAGTTGATGTTAGATAATTGAATTTATTACCTCGATTGATATTTAACCAGTGCGCAACCGGACCCAAACCATGTGTCGGGTAAATATCTCCGTTGCGGTCTATGGAATGCTGTGTACGCCATTTGGCTTCTGAATATCCCTTCTCTCCAAATTCGACACCAAAGCCTTCGTTGCTTTTACCGTTGTTCAGTTTAATTCCGCGTAGGTCGTGCTGGTAACCACAATGTGCGTATGTCATTTCTCCAAACATTCCTTCCCGGATCATTTTCAGAATTGCCATCACATCCCTGCGGTAACAGACGTTTTCCAGGATCATGCAATGCGAACCTGTTTTTTCATAAGTATCGACAAGGTCCCATGATTCCTGCAAAGTCACGGTTGCGGAAACTTCGACGGCCGCATACTTTCCTGCATTCATTGCAGCGATTGTCATGGGAACGTGCCATTGCCAGGGAGTGGCAATCAAAATCGCGTCAAGATCATCCCGTTTTACCATGTTTAGGAAATCCTCGTCGCCTTTGGAATAAACGGCTGGCTCTTTTCTTCCTGCCTTACTTATTAAATCCTTTGCGAAATTGATGGAGGCCGAATCGATATCACAAATTGCATTCACCTCAACATCGGCGCGATACAGAGCTTGCTGAAGATGGTTACGACCGCGCAGACCTACACCTATAAAACCGATTCTAACTTTATCTTTTGGTTTCGCTGCTTCTTGTTTAAGTAGAACAGAAGGCAGAAGTCCCGTAGCTGATCCTGCCAAAGCTGCCTGTTGAATAAAATTTCGTCTATCCATAAGAATGCCTACGAATATATTATAAGGTTTAGGTATTTGTACTGTAACCGCGCAAGATACGACCAAATACCATATATTTTAAATTATTTTATTAATTAAAAAATAATATGAAATACCGGCTAAGATGAACCTTTCCTGATAATATTGTCGAAAATTGAACATTTTGAATCAATATCGTGTTGCTAAAAAAGTACGCTCCGATGGGTAAAAAGGATCCCGCCCGACGGCTTTAAGTGTGTTGGACACATACTTTGTTACGACATTTAAAGCATTTTTTTAACGTTATCAATATTTATGGCTCATAAAGTGGCTGTGTTTCGTAAAGAACACTTCAATGCGGCTCACCGACTTAATAATCCGGCATGGTCGGACGAAAAGAACGAAGAGATTTTTGGCAAGTGTAACAATCCGAATTTTCATGGACATAATTATGAACTTATCATTCAGGTGATAGGCGAATTGAATGAAGAAACGGGTTATGTGATCGATATGAAGGCATTGAGTGTGCTGGTTAAAGAACACATTCTGGACCGGTTTGATCATAAAAACCTGAACGTTGATGTTGAGGAATTCCACCATTTAAATCCATCGGCTGAGAATATTGCTATTGTCATATACAACATTCTCAGACCAAAAATTGATGCAGAGCATGCTCTGAAAATTAGATTATATGAAACAGAACGGAACTTTGTTGAATACCCGGTCGATTGAAAATTTTGATATTGAGGAGATTGGTGACGAGCATCTTCTTTCTTCTATTGAAACTCCCATGCGTCCCGATGCCTTTGCGTTGGAAGACGATGTGAAAATTGAACTGATCGAGAAACATTTTCGCCATATCATGGAGATAATGGGTCTTGATCTGACGGATGACAGTTTGCAGGGAACTCCAAAAAGGGTTGCAAAAATGTATATCAAGGAAGTTTTTAGCGGACTCGATCCTAAAAACAAACCGAAGGTTACGTTGTTTGACAACAAGTATAAGTATAACCAGATGCTGGTTGAAAAGGATATTGCAGTATTCTCCAACTGTGAGCATCACTTTGTTCCGATTTACGGCAAAGCGCACATCGCATATATTTCCAGCGGGAAAGTAATTGGTTTATCCAAACTGAATCGCATAGTGGAATATTTTTCAAGGCGCCCACAGGTTCAGGAAAGGCTAACCGTGCAGATTGCTAATGAGTTGAAAATTGCTCTGCAAACCGAAGATGTTGCAGTTGTTGTCGACGCTAAACACATGTGTGTGCAGTCCCGCGGGGTGCGTGATGCAGGGAGTTCGACGGTTACTTCTTATTATGGAGGTAAATTTGAGGAGGAAGCTACGAGAAAAGAATTCCTGGCATACCTGGGAATGTAATTACATTCCTTATCGAAATCAGGTATTATAAAAAAAGTTGAAAGTGAAATGAATGCAGGCATTCTTCCACTTTCAACTTTTTTTTATTTTAAACTAATGGTCCGAGTCTTTCCAGAAGTGCTTTTGTTGCCTTAATTCCTTCGCGTTCCGATAGTTTGCTTCCTTCGTACTCAATTCCTGCAATGCCTTTAAACCCACTATCCTTTACAATTTTAAGGATTTTTGTGTAATCGGTTTCGATACAGTTTCCTTTTTCATCAAAATCATACGTTTTAGCACTTACACCTTTTGCAAACGGCATAAGTTCTTTCGTGCCCTGGTAACGGTCATAAGATTCTTCGCATTCATAACTTCCTTGTTTTCTTTTAATACAGAAGTTACCAAAGTCAGGAAGTGTTCCTACATTTTTCATGTTTACCTGCTTCATTACGCCCGATAGCCATTTTCCATTCGAAGAAGAGCCACCATGGTTTTCAACGATCACGTTAATACCGGTTTTTTTAGCAAACTCTCCAAGTTTACCTAATCCTTCCACAGCCGCTTTCGCTATTTCTTCATCACTTCCTTTTCCAAACGCGTTCACACGGATCGTTTTGCAGCCCAGATATTTCGCACATTCTACCCATTTGTAATGGTTTTCAACTGCTTTATTACGAACCGCAGCATCAAGCTCCCCAAGACCACCTTCGCCATCGATCATAATAAGGTTATTTGTTACGCCATTGTCCTTGCATCTCTGCAAAAGCTCGTTCAGATACGTTTTATCTTCTGCCTTATCTTTGAAAAACTGATTCACGTATTCGACGATAGAAATACCAAACTCTTTTTTGGCAAGTTCAGGGAAATCCATGTTAACGATCTTTTTCGCGAACAATTCCTTATGCAATGACCATTCAGCCAGAGAAATTTCAAAAAACATTTTTTTTGCAGCAGATTCTGCAAGAAGGTCTGTAATCGTTGTTGCTGCAAGCGCAGTTGCACCGGCTTTTTTTAGGAAATCGCGTCTTGAAAAATTCATTTTCGGTTAGAATTTAGATTTAGATATTAGAATTATGAATTGGTTATACTTTGAGTTTTAATTGGGCTTCTTCGAAAAGTTTTTGGTTTTTGACAAGATTTACGGCATCCCAGTCAATCTCCTGAACAAAGGCATACTGCCGGACGGGGCAGCTACTCATTTTGCAAAAATAACAACATTGCGGAATGCACGGGTCTGCATGAACGAATATCTCCGTTTCCCCAGTATGATTTTCTTTCAGGATATTCTCAAATTCATGAATTGCCTCATGCGCCTTCTGTAATTCCCAATAGTATGGTAACGTAAGGTGACAATCAATATGCAGGTCGGATCCATATTGCTGAACCCTCAAATTATGCACATCAACCCAGTGATCTTTTCGGTTGTCCCGAATGGAATGTACGACTTTTTTCAGGAGTATTTCATCTGATGCATCCATCAGCCCTGCAACAGATTTGCTTACAAGCTGAAAACCGTTGTAAGTAAGAAATAATCCGAACAATAATGAAGCCGCGCTATCAATCCAGATTTGCCCTGTAATTAAAATCAACCCGACACTGACTATCAAAACGACGCTGCTGACGCTGTCGGAAATTAAATGGCGCCCGTCGGCAGTTAATGCAAGTGAATTCGATCGTTTGCCTTCCTGAATTAATTTATAACCAATCAGCGTATTGACTATGATGGTCACGGTAATAAACAATGCGCCTTGACCCAGATTTTGAATTGGAGTCGGTTTCATCATTCGGTTAATGGCTTCAACAATGATGAAAATTGAGGCAATCACAATCAAGGCACCTTCAAAACCTGCCGAAAAAAATTCGATCTTTCCGTGGCCATAAGGATGGTTTCGGTCTTTGGGCAAGGCAGATAGGTAAATGCTGTAGAAAGCAAAGCCACTTGCGATGACATTGATAATCGATTCGAGCGCATCACTCAAAATTGCGTTGGAATCTGTAATAAAATAAGCAAAAAACTTCAAGCCCGTCAAAACGATACTTGCTATAAAAGATAGCAGAATGAGACGTTGTTTACGCTTATTTTGGTTTATTTGCATCACTTAATGAATGATCAGAAACCAAAAATACTAAGAAAATGCGGGTTATAACCACAGAAAATAATTGGAAAACGCTTTCTTCTGAAACTGTTTATGAAAACGCCTGGCTCGAAGTCAGTCATCGCGAAGTGATTAACCCAGCTGGAAAAGACGGTATTTATGGTGTCGTAAAATTTAAAAATAAAGCGCTAGGAATTATTCCAATTGACGAAAACGGAAATATTTATCTGGTTGGTCAATTCCGGTACACGCTGAATGAATATTCCTGGGAAATTCCGGAAGGCGGTGGTCCCTTTGATGAAGATGTGCTTGACGCGGCAAAACGTGAGTTAAAAGAAGAAACGGGTCTGCTGGCCTCCAACTGGACAAGTTTGTCTAGAATCCACACCTCAAATTCAGCTACGGATGAGGAGGGGTTTCTTTTCCTGGCAGAAGGATTGAGTCAGACGGAAGCGGAACCGGAAGAAACAGAAGAATTACAAGTTAAGAAAATCCATCTTTCCGAAGCCGTTGAGATGGTTATGCGGTCTGAGATTACCGATGCTATTTCCATTGCAGGTATACTAATGGCAGCGCGGCTGAAAGGAATTTAAAATGATCGGATCTTTATTTTATGGTATCCTGACGGGTGTTGCGCTGTGTCTTACTTTTGGTACCGTGTTTTTTTCTTTGGTACAGAATAGTATCGATAATGGATACCGCACAGGGATTAAGATTGCTTTTGGCGTTTTTGTTTCAGATGTAATTTTTGTGTTTTTTGCCATTTTCGGTACATCGTTACTGCCTGAAATCCATAACTTTCAAAAGTATATGGCTGGGGCAGGGGTACTGTTTTTACTAATTTTAGGAGTGTCAAATCTGGTCAAAGGGCAGCCCAAAATTGCTTATCCCAGATCAAAATTGGGTAATCTGCTGTATTACGTTACAACGGGTTTTTTGTTAAATGCATTAAATCCGGTGAATTTTATCAGCTGGGTAACAATCGCATCTTACATCCGGTCTACTTTACATTATAACTATGATCAGGTGTTGGTCTTCTTTGGCGCAAGCGTTATCGCAGTGTTTTTTGTTGAGTGTGCAATTGCTGTTTTTGCACATAAATTGAAGAAGGTTTTCACTCCCAAAGTGGTGACTATTTTCAATAAAGTTACGGGCGTCGTTTTCATTCTGATCGCTTGCCAGATCGCTTATATTAATTTTTTAAAATAGAGCAAAAAGCCGTTGTAAACAAAAAGCGGATCTAACTTGTCCAGATCCGCTTTTTTTTAATATAAAAATTAGTAATGTCCTTTAAATGATATGAAGTAAATAGTATTATTTTCCACTTTGTACACAATTCGATGTTCTTCATTTATTCTTCGTGACCAGTATCCACTAAGTTCATATTTTAGTTGTTCAGGCTTCCCGATTCCTTCATACGGCGACTCCAAAATAGAATCAATCAGTTTTTTTATCTTGTTCAAAATCTGTCGATTCCCTGTCTTGTTCCAAAAATCGATATGGTTCTTCGCTTGCGGACTTAATACTAATTCCAAAGGGATCTGAGCTCCTCAGCAGTTACCTTAATGCCTTTGCCTTCCGCAATTTCCTTGTCTCCTGCTTTAACCATTTCGACGAACTCTGGATCGTATGGGCTTTCACTCCTCTCGTTAAACGACACTTTAAAGCCTTTCAGCAAAGCTTTTACTGCCTTAATTACCTCTTTGTCCTCTGTCTCAATTGCTAGGATCGTCATATCTAATAATTTTATCAACGTAAATTACCAATAATTCGTTAATTTCTCACGTAGGTTGTTTTAGCTCAGGGGTTTAGAGCGACTTCATCCACAACATACCCCTTATTCTTTAAATAATCTTTCCAATCTTGTATCAAAAAGTTTTTCAAGACCCTTGGGAATTTGTGCTGGCCTCCCATTTTTCCTTTCGACTCCATCCAGCCATAGAACGCTTTGTTTGGCAGAACAGTCACGAAAACATCTTTAAGTGCATGTTTACGTTCGACTGCATAATCGTCATTTAATTCACAAAGTTTCTCGTCGATTTTATTTCTTAAAACCTCAGTATTAACGTTCTCTTCCTCAACGCCGATATACCACTGATGTGCAAAGAGCGAGTCATGCTCAACCCCGCAAACCGTAAATTCTTTCACGGTAAGTCCCAGTTCATCAGAGATAATATCAATCGCCTTATTCATATTATCCACAGAAAGATGCTCGCCGCAGAGACTTAAATAATGTTTTGTTCTTCCTGTGATGACGATTTCAGCTTTTGCTTTATCTACGAATTTTAAGGTATCGCCAATCAGATATCGCCATGCACCTGAACATGTTGATAACAACAGCGCATATTCCTTTCCTTCTTCCACCTGATCAACCATTAAAGTCTCAGGGGAGGGCAGGAGTGTTCCTTCTGAATCAAAATTATCCTGATTAAACGGTACAAATTCAAAGAAAATGCCATTGTCTAAAACAAGCTCCATTCCTAACGCTCCCGGTCGGTTCTGATAGGCGATAAATCCCTCGGAGGCCAGATACGTATTGATATAAATCAGCGGCCTGGCAAGCAATTTTTCAAAACCCTTTCTGTAAGGTTCAAAGGATACGCCGCCGTGAGCGAAAACCTGCAAATTAGGCCAGATATCATGGATTGTTTTAACCTTATAATGCGAAATTATTTTTTCCATTAAAAGTTGGATCCATGCCGGAACACCGACAATAAAGCCAATGTCCCATTCATGTGCTTTCAGCGTGATTTCTTCCAATTTAAGTCCCCAGTCCTTTTCAGAAGCGATTTTCTCGCCCGGCTTATAATAAGGTCGAAACCAGGCCGGAATCTGACTGGCCGTAATACCACTTAAATCTCCTTCATAATGCGAATCCTGATTGTTCAGGTTAGTGCTGCCGCCAAGCATCAAAAAGCCTTTTTCATACAAATCGTCCGGCAGATCCCTGTAATGACCGAGCGACAAAATCTGGCGGATACTTGTTTTCTGGATTGCCTTCGACATTGCTTTTGTGACAGGAATATGCTTTGTCGCGGCCTCCGAAGTGCCGGAACTTAATGCATAATACTTGATCTGTCCAGGCCAGCAAATATCCTTTTCTCCATTCAGCGACCGGTGCCACCATTCTTTGAAAATGGCATTGTAGTCATATACTGGAACAGACTTCTTGTATTGTTCATAAAATGAGCCTTTTTCTCCGAATAAAATCGTCGATAACAACTCATCGAAATTATATTTCTCTCCAAACTCCGTATATCTGGCCTTGGCGAGCAGTTTTGCTAATGTCTTCTTTTGTTGCTGATGAATAGTTGCCTTTCTCCGGTTGGCAACGATATTGCTTATCCGGATTCCTCTCTTGAGCAAACTTCCTACAAGGGCCATAGCTAATTTTTCTAACGTGGGTTTATAAATCCCAAGTTTCCAGCTCTTTTAAAGCTTTATACTCGGTTAAATCATATTGACAGGGAACAACGGAAATGTAATTGTGATCCAATGCCCATACGTCCGTATCTTCTTTCTCGGTATCAAAATTTACGAATTGGCCAGCCATCCATAAATAACCGCGGCCATTCGGGTCAACGCGATAATCAAACTTCTCCTGCCATTTCGCATGCGCTTGTCTGCAAACCTTGATTCCTTTTATAGGTTCATCAGACTTCGCCGGAATATTAACGTTCAATGCAACGCCTTTTGGTATACCGTGTTTAAGAGCCGACTCAGTTATTGATTTTACAAAAGGAATTCCATGGCTGAAATCGGCATCTTCGCGGAAGTCGGATAACGAAAAACCAATGGCAGGAATACCCTCAATCGCTCCCTCTATCGCTGCTGACATCGTTCCGGAATAAAGAACGCTGATAGAACTGTTGCTTCCGTGATTAATGCCGCTAACGATCAGATCAGGTTTTCTGTCATGCAGGACATAATTTTTGGCCAGTTTGACACAGTCTGCCGGTGTCCCTGAACATTCATATTCAGTAATACCTTCAAAAATGTGTGTTTCATAAAGTCTTAAAGGCTCACCGATGGTTATCGCGTGGCCCATTCCTGACTGCGGACTGTTGGGAGCTACGACGATCACATCTCCCAGTGTTTTCATAATGTCAACAAGCGTGCGGATTCCCAAAGAAGTTATTCCATCATCATTTGTAACTAAAATAAGTGGTTTCATATATTAATTCAAAATTTATGCGGCTTTTAATCCGTAAAGGCGTATTTCAGTACGGAAAATATGTCGAAGAATTTTATTTAGTTTGCGAATAAAATGAACTTACAGCTCTGAAAAATCAAATTTAAGCAATATGCCTTCATTCTCAATAAAGCATGGTAAGCTGTCGGATATACCTACTGTGATCGGAATTCAGGAGAAAACATGGGAACCTACTTACCGTGAAATCCTTACCCCTGAACAAATCGATTATATGTTTGAAAAAATATATTCTCCCAAGGCCCTGGAAAGTCAGATGACGGAGGGAGGACAGCAATTTTTACTTTTATTTGATGCGGAAATTCCTGTCGGATTTGCAGCGGTTGCCCAGGAAGAACCCAGATATTTCAAGTTACATAAGATTTATGTACTTCCCAACATGCAGGGCACAGGTGCAGGTAAATTTTTACTTGCCGGGGTAGAACACTATGTCAAATCTGTTGGTGGCAAAAAACTAGCTCTTAATGTCAACCGTTACAATAAAGCAAGATCGTTTTACGAAAAAATGAATTTCAAAACGATTCAGGAGGTAGATGTTCCAATTGGTCCATACTGGATGAATGATTTCATCATGCTGAAACAATTGGAACCTTAACTATCAGGTCAGGCTTTTTCCGCTAATTTTAGTTTTTTAAGCGTCTTTTTAAGGCTTTTCATGCCTTGCAACGGATTATAGTGATTACTGTTGCTGACATAATATCCCGTTCCGTCATAAATCCTCTTGTTCGGATGTGCTTTGCATTCCGGTGAGCATGCACCTTCCATTTCTTCCCCGCACTTATGGCAAACAGGAACGTGGGTATTACACTCTGCATTAGCGCAGTTGATCATCCTGTCGCAAGGTTCATCGCAGATATAACATTTGGAAATCACTGTTGGATTGACCTGATTAACGTCCACGGTGATGCGGTTATCAAAAACATAACATTTACCGTCAAAATCCTCACCGCCCTCTTCCAGGCCATATCGAATAATGCCGCCATGAAGTTGGTAAACATCTGTAAATCCTTTTTCCAGAAGGTATGCACTCGCTTTTTCGCACTTGATTCCCCCGGTGCAATAGGTGACAATTTTCTTATTTTTTAAATGTTCGATCTCATGGACGTGGTCCGGAAGCTCGCGAAGATTATGCATATCAAAAGTGATAGCACCTTTAAATTTTCCAACTTCGTGCTCATAATCGGAACGCATATCAACCAGAACAACATCAGGATCCTGCATCATCTTTTTCAATTCGGATGGTTCCAGATGTTTTCCGGTGCGCACAAGCGGATTGACGTTTAAGTCCGAATTTACAATTTCATCTTTAACACGGACGTGCAACTTTTGAAACGCAATTTCATCGTGATCGTCCACTTTAAATTGCACATCTTTAAATCTTTCATCCGAGCGGACATAATTCATATAAGCCTCGCAGTCTTTACGAGTACCCGAAACTGTTCCGTTTAAACCTTCCGGTGCTATGATAATGCGACCTAAAAGATTATTTTCTACGCAAAACAAATGATGCTCATCGCGATACACTTCGGTGTTTTCGATGGGAGCGTAATAATAATAAAGTATTACTTGGAAAGGTTTCATTAATTTAATTTTCAAGGACTGAATGGGAGCAGAGCTATTTTTAAGTTCGTTCCCTTAAAATCAAGTTCAAATATAAGAATATCTGAAGTTTAACGGAAATCTGAAAAACTAACTTTCGTCAGACTTAGATTTCTATTTCATTTACATATTTTTGCACATCAACGTTATGCTTAATCATTAATCTACTTCTTTAAAAATTAATTCCATGCACATAGCAATTATTGGAAATATCGGCGCCGGCAAAACCACGCTGACGCAAATGCTTGGCCAGCACTATGGATGGGAAGTAATGTATGAAGCGGTGGAGGGAAATCCATATCTGGCAGATTTCTATGAAGACATGGAGCGCTGGGCTTTTAATTTGCAAATATTCTTTTTGAATAATCGCTTTGCGCAGGTTCAGACGATCCGTTCCACGACCTATGCTACAATCATCCAGGATCGGACGATTTATGAGGATGCTTTCGTGTTTGCCCGCAATCTTTACGACTCGAAGATTATGACGGAAAGAGATTATAGAAGTTATCTGTTGCTCTTTGAGTCGATCATGAAAACGGTATCGCAACCAGATCTTTTAATTTATCTGAAAGCGGATATTCCCAAATTGATGTCGCAGATCAAAAAAAGAGGGAGAGAATTTGAAGCGGATATTTCGGAAGACTATTTAAAAAACCTGAATCGCTATTACGAGGATTTCGGGCAAAACTACGATCATGGTAAATTAATTACGATCGATGTGAATGAAATGGATTTTGCATCAAATCCGGACGATTTTGCTGCGATCGTGAAAACACTGAATAAGGAATTGTTTTACGTTTAACATAAAAAGCAAGAATCGCCAGCAAATCCGGATTTGCTGGCGATTCTTGCTTTATGCGTTATGGTAACTAAAACCGGTCGGTAATGGCTAAACCTCGCTCAACCACGGCAATTAAATCTGTTGAATTTTTAGCTTTCTCAACGGCTGTTTTCATAGCCAGGAATTCGAACTTTTCTTTTTTGTCCAAATTCATTTTTAGAAACTTCCCGATCGCTTTTGCGAGATAACCTTTTACCTTATCAAGCTGTTTGATATTTGAAGCAGCAAGTTTGCTCAGATCTTTTCCCTCTTCAATATCGATCAACGTCGTCATCTGTATGCTGTGTTCGCCGTTTTTTCCTTCTGAGGTCACATTTTTAAAGGCACGACGAATGAAGGTCTCATACGAGTATCCATCGTTGTATGCATTTTCATTCGTCATTTTCTTATTGATTTAATATTGTAAAATTTAAAAGCAAAAAGGACTTATCAAATCTGATAAGTCCTTTTTGCTAAGAGCCTCCAGTCGGGATCGAACCAACGACCTACTGATTACAAGTCAGTTGCTCTACCAGCTGAGCTATGGAGGCCTCTTTTCTCATGATGCCGTTTGTTGTTCCGTTATCATGGTGCAAAAGTAGAAGAATGAAATATATAACGCAAGTATATGGGTAATTATTTTTATGGAATTTTATTTATTATTAAAGTCGGTTTTCCGAAACGGCTGATTTATAGTTGGTTTGGTCAGGTGAATTTTTATAACAATTGAAACCCAATGTAGTCAATACCTATTCCAATCTGAAAATCAGATTAATAATTAATAGAAACAAGAACATGTAATGTTCACTCCACAATTTTGGGTTGACCCCAACGCTCAGCTTAATCCCACACCATCCAACGAACAATTTTAAAACCTCAGAAAACAAAAACACCTAACTATAAAAGTTAGGTGCTTGAATTTTCAGAGCCTCCAGTCGGGATCGAACCAACGACCTACTGATTACAAGTCAGTTGCTCTACCAGCTGAGCTATGGAGGCCTCTTTTGCATTGCGATACCGTTTGTTATTCCGTTATCGTGGTGCAAAAGTAGTAGAATATTTAGTTCTACATCTATTTTAGTGTAATTATTTTAAAAATAATTTTGCCTGACTATATAGCTTCCTGAATGATAGATAGTTGGTGTTTCAACTCTTCCAACTGTGCTTGCGCGCTGCTTATCTTTCTTTCAAATTCTGCTTTCAAACGATCCGATGTTTTCGATTTTGCAAAGAACTCGATGTTGTTCTGCCACAAAGAAATATCATTTTCGAGCTGAGAAACTCTGCGTTTAATATCATTTTCTTTACGGAAAAGTCCGCGGCTGCTTTCGCCGTCACGCACCAGTTCAACTTCGCTTTCCAGAACTGCCTGCTCTTTTTCTTTGGAAGATAATTTTCCAATCGCACTTACGTACGTGTTAACAGCCGCGATATAGCGCTTTTGGGTCGCCTGCATATCCTTTTTCGGGACGAAGCCAATTGAACTCCATTCACTTTTGAAAGCACTTAGTAGATCAAGTGAAGATTCATCCTTATTCGCTGCGGCTATTTCAATCCGCTCGATTAAATCAACCTTGCGTTTCAGATTTTCTTCGAACTCAACTTCGACTTCCTTGTTTTTAGCGCGTTTCTGATCGAAATAAGAATCACATGCTTTTTTGAAACGGTCATAAATAGTATCCTTGAATTTCTCAGGCACCTGACCGATCGCTTTCCACTTCTTCTGAAGCTCAATGATTTTCTGGGTATTTGATGCGTTGTCTTCGCCAGTTGCCAAAATCGCCTCAGCGTCCGTACAAAGCTGGTTTTTCAATTCTAGATTCTGTTCACGTTTTGATTCAAGCTGACGGAAAAATTCTCCTTTGTTATGGAAAAAGGTTTTCAGTGTCGCCCAGAATTTTTTACTTAACTCTTTACCTTCCTCGCGGGGCATAATGCCTTTTAACGCAACCCACTGATCCTGGAACGTCATAACCTCTTTGGTTTTTGCGTTCCATTCTTTTATGCTGCCCGAGTTGTATGTAGTGAAAGGGACGATTGCTTCGTAAATTTTCAGCTTTTGATCGTAGTTTTCCTGCATCGATTTTTTCTGCTCAGCAAATTGACCTCGCTGGGCATCATACAGGTGATCCAAAGCAACTTTAAAACGCTGCCAAAGTTTTTCCTGCTCTTCTTTCGGCGCAGGTCCAAGGTGTTTATAGTCTTCAAAAATATGGTTAGCCTCCGCAAGAATCTCTTTCGTCATAGGACGCGATTCGAGCGATTTAACTAAATCTTCCACTTTTTCACATAGCTCCGCCTTCAAATCCGCATTACGGCGGCGATCAAGTTCCTTTAGTTCAAAGTAAATATTTCTATTACTGAAATACCGGTCGATCAATGCATTGTAAGTCGCCCAAAGCGTACCATTATGCGGAGAAGAAATATTCCCGGCGGATTTCCATTCCTCCTGGATTTTTTTAAACTCTTCCCAGCTGGTTTTCATCCCGGAAGCATCGGTTTCCCGTGTTCCCTCATCTTCCAAAAGTGTGCGCAGACGTTGTATCAAGGAAGTTTTCATATTGAAATTCTTCTCTTTGTCCTTTTCTACACTTTGGTAATAAGTATTTTTCATCCCCCGGATTTCTCTGCTGAGGGCATCAATTTTCTGCGTTTCCGCGTCATATTTAAACTCGAAACCATCTTCACTACCAGAATCAGCAACAAAAGCTTTCAAAGCATTTTCGCGATCTGTTTGCTTGATATGATCCAGAACAGGACGGATTTCACGAGCCAAAGCCTCTGCCTTCTTCAATGACGACGGTTTTACACCTTCGCTATTGATCAGTGATAATTCGTTTTCCAGTAAGTTAACGAGTTGTTCCTTAGATAATTGGCTATAATCTACATCTGGCGTCTCCTCTTCCAGTTCTTCCGTCAACTCATTGTTAAGATCAATTTCAAGGGTATCAATCGTTTTTTGTGTCAGGTCTTCCTGCGCATTGCTTTCGACCCCTTCTTGTTGTTCTTGTGCCATCGTGATTAATGTTTCGTAAGTACGTCCTGTTATAGAATACAAATCTAACAATCTTTCCTATGAATTGGCTAATTTTGAGGCCGTAACATTGATATATTACAGACAATGAATCATAAAATAGCAAATATCAGGTGCGAGTACAGCCTGAAAGGGTTACATGAGTCGGATTTGGATTCAAATCCCTTAATTCAGTTCAATAAATGGTTTGACGAAGTCCTTAAATCGGAGCTTTCAGAACCCAACGCGATGCTGCTGAGCACTGTTTCCAATGGCCGTCCAACGGGTAGAATTGTGCTTCTCAAAAGTGTAGACGATACCGGATTTTCTTTCTATACCAACTATGAAAGTAAGAAGGGAAAGGAGATCGAAGAAAACCCGCATGTTGCGATAACTTTTTTCTGGAAAGAGCTCGAACGTCAGGTAAGAATTGAGGGGAAAATTGAAAAAACGTCTGCAAATGATTCAGATGAGTATTTTGCAATCCGTCCACGTGGCAGTCAAATTGGTGCCTGGGTTTCTCATCAAAGTGAGGAGATTGAAAACAGAGAGTATCTTGAAGAAAAGCAAAGGGATTTTGAAGCTAAGTTCGAAGGGCGAACAGTTACTCGTCCGCCACATTGGGGTGGATACCGCGTCATTCCTGATTATATAGAATTTTGGCAGGGGAGACCCAGCCGTCTCCATGATCGGCTTGCGTATACATTATCCGAAGGCAATGTTTGGAAAATAGAAAGACTTTCGCCGTAAACGACTCATATATACTAAAAGAGGCCGTATCAAATTTTTGATACGGCCTCTTTTAGTATTTTTTTAAATTCTATCTTTCGCTCATAGCAACATAATCGCGACGCGGAGCTCCTACGTAAACTTGACGTGGGCGGCCTATTGGCTCTTTGTTCGCACGCATTTCTTTCCATTGCGCTATCCAGCCTGGAAGACGACCAATAGCGAACATTACTGTGAACATATTAGTCGGGATACCCAAGGCACGGTAGATAATTCCCGAATAGAAATCTACGTTTGGATACAACTTGCGTGACACGAAATATTCATCCTCCAAAGCAGCTTTTTCAAGTTTCTGTGCGATTTCAAGAACAGGATCATTAATACCAAGCTTGTTCAAAACGTCGTCAGCAGCCTTTTTGATGATCTTAGCACGAGGATCGAAATTTTTATAAACGCGGTGACCAAACCCAAACAAACGGAAACCGCTTGATTTGTCCTTCGCCATATCAATGTATTTCTGAACATCTCCGCCATCATTTTTGATCGCTTCCAGCATTTCAATCACTTCCTGATTGGCACCGCCGTGAAGTGGTCCCCAAAGTGCGCTGATACCAGAAGAAATGGATGAATAAATATTAGCCTGAGAAGAACCAACCAGTCTTACCGTTGAAGTAGAGCAGTTTTGTTCGTGATCAGCATGAAGAATCAGTAACTTATTCAAAGCAGCAGAAACGACTGGATCAACCTTATATTCAGCAACCGGCAAGGAGAACATCATGCTCAGGAAATTTGAACAATAATCCAGGCTGTTTTTTGGATAATTAACAGGATGTCCCTGTGATTTTTTATAAGACCAGGTTGCAATTGTAGGCAATTTTGAAAGCAAACGAATGATATGAAGTTCTGTCGTTTCAGGACTGTCAAGGTCAAGTGTTTCAGGGTAAAATGCGCTCATCGCACTTACCAGGGAAGATAACACACCCATCGGATGGGCATTTACCGGAAAACCCTCAAATATTTTACGCATGTCCTCGTTGACAAGAGTATGCGTTGTGATCTCGTGTTCAAAAGCAGTAAATTGTTCCTGAGTTGGTAATTCGCCGTATATCAAAAGATAGGCAACTTCCAGAAACGATGACTTGTCAGCAAGTTCCTCAATCGAGTAACCGCGGTAATTCAAAATACCTTCCTCTCCATCCAAAAAAGTGATTGCACTTTTCGTCGCACCTGTATTTTTATAGCCCGCGTCAATGGTTATATATCCTGTTTGATCACGCAGTTTTGCAATATCAATTGCCTTTTCTTTCTCACTACCTTCTATGACTGGGAATTGGTAATTTTTACCTTCAATGATCAATTCAGCTATTTCTGACATATAAATTAAGAATAAAATTAAAAGGTTAGTTTACTGTATATATGTTGATGACGGTTGATAAGGCCAAAGACCCTTCATACCTCTGATATACTGTGACGATATATTAAATTAAAAATAATTTTAAAAAACCCAGTCCAATCGCCGTAAGACCCGAGGTGCAATATCTTAAAAAAGCTCGTACTTTCTATTATTATCAATGTTTAATTTGTGTGAATTCAAGATAGAAATCTCAAATTTTAACAATTTAAAGTATAAATGATAAAATTCTATGGATTTGTACTGGCTGTTCTTTTGTTATTAAAAACAGATTAGAGTGGATTTTCATCTTCTGAGGTTATTTCTGACTCACTTCAAACAAAACCGGGCTTGGCTTCTTGCGCAAATGTAATTGGGCCTTGACCAAATATCTTCCAAAAAGGCCCATCAGAATAATTGGAAGCAGATGTGCGCCATAAATAAATGCTTTCCCTGTGATCAGGTAACTGAATGAAGAAAAGGTTATAAACACATAACCAAACCAAAAAACACTTACAGCTAATAGGAGACCATAAAACAAGGTTGCCTTTTTATAGCCGACAAAACGATACAGAATTTCAGCCAGAATAACAGATATTCCGACCACTAGTAAAACGGTGATAAGTGCTCTCGGAAAAGTTTTGATGTAGGAATGTTTGTAAACGAGCACTCCGATTTTTCCGATTATATTAGGATGTGCGAGCAAATAAGCGTCGGTGACACTTAGTACTAATAAAAGCAAAACACTGCTTAATTTAAGATTCATAAAGGTTGATAAAATAATTTCGAGAGCGATTTTGTCGCTTGCTCGATTAATCAGTTTTGGTTTGTTTGTTTAAATAAATTGTACTCTTGAATAATACGGTCAACATTTTCCTCTTCTGTTTTTGAATGTTCCAGCCAATTGATTGACATTCCATCTTTCTCCATTTTTCTAAAAAATGTCATTTGTCTTTTTGAAAACCTGTGAATTTCGGTTTCGAGCTTTTTCATCATGTCTTCATAATCCGAAACCCCAGTCAGATACTCCGTGACGTATTTATATTCTAATCCATAATAAATCAACTGTTCTGGCTCCAAACCTGAATTTAAAAGTGACTGAACTTCTTCGATCAGACCGTTTTTTAGTCTATAACTTAGCCGGCGACTGATACGTTCACGTCGAATCTCGGATGGCGGATTAAGTCCAAAAATAATCGGAGTATATTCAAAAGAGGAACGTTCTGAAATCTGGTTTTCAGTTTCAGGATTTTCTGTCAGGTATGTAGAAATTTCGATCGCTCTGATAAGTCGTTTTCTGGTTGAGGTATCTGCGAGATCCAGATAGGAAGTTTCCATTTTGATAAAAAAAATCCTCAGTTCTTCGTTTGTTAAATCCTCCAAAGATTCACGCAACGTTTCATTAACCGGAATTTCCGTATACCCTTGACTATTCAACAAGGCATAAAAATAAAAACCTGTTCCGCCACAGGCGATCGCAGCCTGATTTTGACTTTTTATTGCCTGATAAGCCGCCTGGAAATCCTGTTTGAAAAGACTGACATTATATTTTTCGCCAGGGTCCAGAATATCAATCAGGTGATAGGGGGTAAGTTTTCCATTAATCTGATATTCATCGAGATCTTTTCCTGTCCCGATATCCATTTTTCTATACACCTGCCTGGAATCCACACTGATAATCGCCCCGTTGATTTTTGCCGCGACTTGGGTCGCCAAACGGGTTTTTCCGGATGCTGTGGGACCTAAAATGATAAGTAATGGATTCAATGGAAAACGGGTATGCAGTGACAGTTATTCAGATAAAGGCGGTGTAACAATTTCTTTGACAAATTTACGACTTCCACCGTTATAAACAGTTATGAAATGTTGTTCTTTGGTAATTTTTGATTGAGGAAAACGCTCATTAGTCTCGGTATTTAGCCAAAATGCCATAGGATCTTTATCCGAAACAGCTTCAAAGCCGAGGCGTCTGTAGCTTGCGCCATCCGACCAGTCCAGATCTGCATAAGTCATGATGTCATCAGGTTTGCATTCCTTTTCAAAATACGTCAAAAGTTTATCGAAACCGCCAATCACTGTTGTATTTAATAAATTGGCAAATCGGATCAGTTCGTATGATCGAAAGGGTTTGTCGCCTCGCTCAAAAATACGCGGATGGCTAAACGTTGCAACAGCTACAAGTATCTCAGAAACGCACAAATCTGGTTGAAATTCAGGTTTTAGAACACGAAAATATTGTTTCGGGAGAAACAATCCATATTTCAGTTTTGCAGAAACCGTATGCTGTAAATGATTTTGATCCAGAAATTTATCTGCCATTGGTTTATCAATTCGCCGGGCCTTGGTCATTCTTGCTGGGATTCGTTGGGAAATTCCAAGTAGGGCGCTCAATCTCGATTTCACAATAGTATTTTCTGTCAACCAGATATCTTCCCAAAGCGTGACAAATGAAACGCCGGACTTCCGGATTTCGTCACGGCTCTTGCTCAAATCCTGATATTTGTTAGCTGTATTTTGCAGGGAAAACGTCCAGTTTTTAATATCGATCAATTTAATAATCAGAAGCAATTTCTCATTTTGTATTATTTTTATTGAATCGAATGAATCTGTATTATCCGTGACCACAACAAAGCTCATATCCAGCGATAACAGCCAAGTTTTAACTTGTAATGAAAAGTTGTGGTTAGTATTCAAGATTCTTTGCCCTGGTGTTTTAATTGGACGCAATTTATGAACCTTGTCAGTTTGAAACAAAAAATAAGACGTGGCCGATTCAGCCACGGCTTATTTTGAATCTTTTATTTCTTAAATATTAAAAACTACTTTCCGCCGCCAAGACCGATAATCAGTCCGACGTTAACACCTCCGAATTGTTTAGTCGACTCGAAATCAGCATTTCCTACGTTTCCGGCATTCGCGGTGTTATCTTTGTTCCCAAAAATAAAGTGATAAATACCTTCAACCTGAAGACCAATATTGTCGTTGAGCGCGAATATTACTCCGGCACGGGGCGCTGCTCCGAAATTACTGTGGTTTTTAGATTCAGCTATTTTTTCACCGTTGAATTTAGCATTATACTTTGAGAAATAAACACCAGCGTCACCTCCAACATATGGACGAATAAATCCGGTGCCGAAATAGTAATCCAAGGTACCAGTAACCGGAACAAGGTTTCCGGTATAACTTAAAGTTTGCCCTGCTACACGATAGTCGGTTCCGTCAGAATAAATCTTTCCTGCAACCCCAATTGCGAAATTAGGAGAAGCGAACACACGTAAATTGATACCACCACCGGCGATGGTTTTGGAATCTTCAAGATCTGATTTTGCAATACCTCCTTGCAAACCCAAAGAAAATTGCGCGAAGCTAACTGAATTAATTACCAGCATCAATGCTGCGACTCCTGTCAAGCGAACCAAAAACTTTTTCATGTTTCAAATTGTAGTTATGTGGATTATTAATCTACATTTTACCAATATTGAACCATCATAAAATTGTTGTATAACAAGACACGAAAATTGCTGATAATCAGAATTATGATTCCTGTTGACGTCTATTTCAATGTATTGATAGTTTTTAAGAATTGTGTAATTCGATGCAAATTTTCATCAACCTGGGGCACTCGGAAACAGTTTTTGAATTTTTCAAAGAATCAAACCAGCATCGATCCTGGCAGCTTCCCAGCCGATCAATGCCTTTTTTCTCAAACTTCCCCAGCGGTATTCTCCCAAACTTCCCTCTTTTCTGATCACGCGGTGACAAGGGATCAGAAAGGCAATTGGATTGTCGCCAACGGCCGTCCCGACTGCCCTCACCGCCCTTGGATTTCCGATACTGTTTGCGATTTGTTGGTAGGTTGTCACGGCGCCTTGCGGAATTGTCAATAATGCCTCCCAAACTTTAAGCTGAAAATTCGTTCCCTGAACCATCAGCGGCAGTTTATCCAGCGAACTTAGATGAGGATAGAAGATTTTGTGGATGTAATTTTCAGTAATAACCTGATTTGATTCAATCGTGGCAAAATGCCATTTTTTTGCCAGTATAATCAACTGCTGATCTTTCGAGTATTCATCTACAAAAGCCATCGCACAAATGCCACGTTCAGTCACTGCGATGAAGCATTCACCAAAAGGAGTTTGATGAAACCCGTAGCTGATATGCAGTCCTTTTCCTCCGGTTTTGTATTCCTGCGGTGTCACGGCTTCGATTCCTGTGAATAGATCATAAACACGACTTTGGCTTGAAAGTCCAGCTGATTCCGCTAATTCGACCAGGTTGGCGGATTCTTTAATTTTGTCTTTCAGATAGTCCGCTGTGATATATTGTAAAAATTTCTTTGGACTGACGCCTGCCCATTCCGTGAACATCCGCTGGAAATGGAACTGGCTGATGCTCACTTCTTCCGCAACTTCAAACAACGAAGGTTGCTTTTTTACGTTTTCAGATATGTATTCAATTGCTTTTGCAATCTTTTCATAATTATAGTTTTCCTGTTCCATTCGATGATTAATTTGTTGCACAAAGTTGCTCTGAAATGACCATTAGCCCAACCCAGAACTTGCTGTTTGTTTTTTAAAATTACCTGAAACGGGCATACGGAATCCTGACAGATTGTAGTTATATTCACGTACAAGTTTTAATAATTTATTAAAGAAAACACAATGGAACTAAACCCGAAAGAAACCGCTCTTGTTTTGATTGAATTTCAAAACGATTTCACCTCGGAAGGAGGCATATTTCACGGCGCCGTCAAAGGTGTGATGGAAAACAACAATATGCTACAAAATACCGTAGACACGGTAAAGGCTGCGCGCGAAGCAGGCGTCAATGTTATGTTCGTGCCGATAGCATTTACCGAAGATTACCGCGAAATTACAACGAAACCTTACGGTATCATGAAAGGCGTGATCGACAATGGGGCGTTTAAGAAAAATACCTGGGGAACTGAAATAATTGATGTCCTGGCGCCTGAAAAAGAAGATGTGATCATTGAAGGAAAACGTAGCTTCTGCGCTTTTGCAAGTACCAATCTGGATTATATATTACGAAGTACCGGAATTAAAAATGTTGTTTTAGCAGGATACCTTACCAATTGTTGCGTGGAATCAACCATGCGTACTGCCTATGATAAAGGTTATAATGTGATTACACTTACCGATTGTTGCGCCACTTTAAGTCAGGCGGAACATGATAATGCACTCAAAAGTGATTTTCCTATGTTCAGCCAGCCAATGTCGCATACAGAATTTATTGCAGTTATGGAAAATGAGAAAGAGTTAGAATTGAAGGGAAAGGGATACGAATAATAGTAATTCAAGTCGAAAATAATCAGTAAATTTTTCATAAATTATCGTTTCGTTTTGAAACAGGTACGGTTTTAAAATAAATCAGAATTGCAACAAACGAATGGATAAAATGAAATCAACTTATGTTTTTTCGGCTTTGACGTCTTGCTTTATCACACTTTCATCTGATCTTTTTGCACAAAACTTCAAAAGTGAACAGCGCAAGTTAGACGCAACTGTAAACACAGCTTATAAAAGTAAAAAACTAACTGCTCTCGAATATTCAAAACTACAACGCGAGCAGGAAATCATAAAAGGCACCATTGAGAAGGCGGAGGCGGACGGTGTGGTAACGCCGGATGAAAAAAACAGGATAAACTCGAAGCTTGTGCGGTCACGGAAGCGGCTGGCAAAATATAAGACCAACAGTGAAGTATATTAGGATAACAAAAAAGCTCTTTTGCAGTGATGCGAAAGAGCTTTTTTTTAAATTGATATCGGGATTGAATGACGGGTAATCAATAGTCCTTTTTTCCATCTTTTTTGGCCTTTTTCTCAGCACGTTTTTCTTTCAGATTCTTTTCAGGATCTTTTTTGGTACTACCCTTGTCAAGATTTTTACCCTTTGCCATGACTATGAAGATTTATATTTAAGATGTGTAAATAACAGAAATAACAGCATATTTTGTATCGCAAGCTACCTAATTTTTTTCAGTTTGTATAACCCGATGATTTCTCACCTTTCGTGATCCAGTCCATGATCAGATTGGCACGCGCACCTGTCATACCCGGACTTGGACTAGTGCCTTCACCTCTCAATTCTTTAACAATAAGTTCAATAAGAGGTTGCTGAACGTGTTTTGGATAAGGAATATTATAAATTTCTGAGCCAGATTCTGTTTCAACAACAATATCAAATTTTTCAAAAAATGAAAAATTTATTCTTCCTTTTGAGCCGACAATCTGTGCTTTATCCTCGCGTTGTTCCTTGTTTATGGTAAAACACCAAACACCATTACCTAAAACGCCGGACTCAAATTCAAAATTGGCAACAGTAATATCATCAGCTTCATAAAACCCAGCCTGATTTTTGGCAATGCCTGTTGCCGTTTTGACAGGACCCAGAAGATTTTCCAGAAAATCGAACTGATGCGATGCCAGATCGTGAAAGTGGCCTCCACCGGAAATTTCAGGTTGAACGCGCCATTTGGGTTTGCGCAATTCACCTATTTCTTCGTCGTAGGGCTGCCATTGCAGACAAATATTTACATAACGTATATCGCCTATAATGTTGCTGTCGATAAGCTCTTTAAGTTTTACAAAATAAGGTAGTGCGCGCCGATAATATGCAACAAAAAGTGGAACGCCCGTCTCCTTGCTGACGGCATTCATACGGTCACACGCAGCAGCACTCATCGCCATTGGTTTTTCCACGTATACCGGTTTACCGGCGCGCATCGCTTTTTTTGCATACTCTTCATGTACATTTGGCGGCGTCGCAATGTAAATCGCGTTTACATCCGGATCATTTATCAGCTCGTCCACATCACTATACCACTTGGGAACGTTATGGCGCTTTGCATAATCTTCTGCCAATGCGGCGTCCCGGCGCATCACTGCGACCAGTTTTGAGTTTGGTATTAAATTGAAAGCAGGCCCGCTTTTAACTTCTGTTACGTTGCCGCAGCCAATTATTCCCCATTGTATTTGATCCATATTATCCGAATTTACATTGAACTTCTAAGTAAGCACAATAAGTATTTATTCTAATCGAATTTCCTTTTACCTTTAACATTATACTAAATTTTAAGCATGGAAGGCCAACCGAATAACCCGCTTCATGGTAAGACACTTGAAGCGATTTTGAATGAGTTAGTTGAATATTATGGGTGGGAGCAACTGGGATTTCATATCAACATTAATAGTTTTCAACACGAACCGAGTGTGAAATCAAGCCTGAAATTTTTGAGGAAAACGCCTTGGGCGAGAAAAAAAGTTGAGGATCTGTATTTAAAAATGATGGATCGGAAGTAAATACTGATTCCGTTTTATTTACGAGATGATGTATATGTTGAAGTTCTTGCAAATCAACTTTTCCGAATATTCGTATTGAACTGAAAGGATCAAATTCTAATCCAAAACGGTTATATTTAAAGATCTTACATCCAAGGTTTGATCTGTTTGTTTTAGAAAAAGAAAAAATTGTAAATAATATTTTAGTAACGGATAATTTCATCAAATAAAACATGGCTTTCGTTGATTATTATCAAATATTGGGGGTGCAGAAAAGTGCTACGGAAAAAGATATCAAAGCTGCTTACCGGAAACTGGCCCGGAAATATCATCCTGATGTCAATCCAAACGACAAAGAGGCCGAGAAAAAATTTCAGGAATTAAATGAAGCCAATGAAGTATTAAGCGATCCTGAAAAAAGGAAAAAATATGACCAGTATGGAAAGGATTGGGAGCATGGTGCTGAATACGAAAAGGCTCGCCAGTCGCGGGCTGCAAATCAGGGAGGGAATTACTATGGCGGCGGCGACGATAATTTCTCGGATTTTTTCGAGTCAATGTTTGGAGGAGCTTCAGGATTTGGTGGCGCCCGTGGCGGCAGACAAACCCGTTTTCGTGGTCAGGATTATCAGGCAGAAGTACATCTGACATTGGCTGAGGCATATGAAACGCACAAACAGACGTTAAACGTGAACGGAAAAAATATCCGTATTACCGTGCCTGCGGGTGTTGAAAATGGTCAGAATATTAAAATTCCGGGACACGGCGGACCAGGAAGCAACGGGGGACCTAACGGCGATTTGTTCATTACTTTCACAGTTGCGAATGACGAAAAATTCAGACGCGCGAAAAATGATCTTCATATTAACGTTGATATTGATCTGTATTCGGCGGTTCTGGGGGGAGAAATCATTATCGAAACATTAAGCGGAAAAGTTAAACTTCCTGTAAAGGCAGAAACGCAAAACGGCAGCATAGTCCGGCTGAAAGGAAAAGGCTTCCCGGTTTATAAACAGGAGGGGCAGTTTGGAGATTTATACGTGACTTTCAACGTCAAAATCCCTACGAACCTGACCGATAAGCAAAAGGAATTATTTACGGAATTATCTAAATCCTGATCAAAAATGGAAACTGACCAACTGATCGCAATCGATATTTTTTGTACGAATTATAACGTTGAATATTCCTTTGTTCAGTCGCTTGGAGAGGCTGGATTAATTGATACGGTTGTCATCCAGGAAACAAAGTACATCCATATTCCTCAACTGCAAAAGCTGGAAAGTATCATACGTTTACACGATGATCTTGATATAAACCTGGAAGGTATTGAGGTTGTGCACCATTTGCTGAAACGAGTGGAAACGATGCAAAATGAAATATTAATGCTCAAAAACAGACTGCGATTCTTTGATGGAAATGTCTGACTTATTTTCGCATAGGAAAAATTGTTACAGGCGATTGATTTGCAATGACGTTTGTGCCTGATTTTTTCAAAAAATATAATACTGCAAAACTGTTAAAAATATTGCTTATTTAAGCAGTTTAGGTATTTGGACTTTGCTCTGTTCGAATCAAAAAAATATGAATGCAAAATAACGGCGTATCTTTGCACCATGTTAAATGAGGGCTCATGAAGAATTGTTTGCCCGATCATACCCGTATTTATGAAATTCGAAGATTATCAAATTGTTCCTGAAATAAAAAGAAGTCTGGAAAAGGCCGGATTTAAGAAACCGACAGATATACAATTTAAGGCCATCCAACCAATAATGAAAGGGGAGGATGTGCTTGCCATAGCGCAGACAGGGACAGGAAAAACAGCAGCTTTTGCTATACCTGTAATCGATATTTTACACCGCAGGAAATCGACCGGAAGACCAGACGGAATCAAATGTATCGTCATGGTCCCAACGCGGGAACTTGCCATCCAGATCACCGAAGTTTTCGATCGTATCGGACAATACACAAAAGTAAAAACGTTCAGTGTTTTCGGAGGAGTGGAACAGGGCCCGCAGATAGCCCAATTGGAAAAAGGAATTGATATCCTGGTAGCCACACCGGGACGAATGTTTGACTTGGTAAGCCAGGGGCATATAAAACTTAACAGAATTGAGATTCTGGTTTTGGACGAAGCGGATCACATGCTGGACTTAGGGTTTATAAAAGATATTCAGGACCTTATCAAATTTTTGCCAAATACACGGCAAACTTTGTTTTTCTCGGCCACGATTAATGAGAAGATCAAGAAGCTGGCTTATTCCTTGGTGAGGAATGCGATCCGTATCCAGATTTCTCCGAATGATAAGGTTGCAAAAAACATTACGCACTCTGTTGCTTTCATTGGAATGGATGACAAGCGCTTTTTTCTTGAACGTGTCGTAGGTGAAAATCCGGAGAGCAAAATTCTGGTTTTTGTCAGAACTAAGGTTCGCGCGGAAAGAGTTTTTAAGGCACTGGAAAGAATGGGTATTAAAAGTATTACCATTCACGGCGATAAAGTGCAGGATGACAGGCTGGAAGCGATGAGCCAGTTTAGAAAAGGGGATATCAAAATTTTGATTGCAACGGATGTTAGTGCAAGAGGAATTGATATTGCCAGTGTTGATTTTGTGGTCAATTACGATCTCCCTGACCAGGCAGAAAATTATGTGCATAGGGTGGGGCGTACTGGACGAGGTACGCAAAAAGGTATTGCAGTATCATTTTGTAGTCCGGAAGAAAAGCCGATGCTTGATGAAATTCAAGGCTTCTTAGGTAAACCAATTGAGGTTTTAAAAATCACCGCAAATGACTATACAGAAACCATTGATTTCAGTGCAGAACCCAAGGATGACCTTAAAGCGTTGATGCAGGAGGTTGAAGAATACCAAACTAACAAGAAGAAAAAGAAGAAGAAATAATAAAAAGTAATAGATAAAAAAGGAGCTCGCAAACTTTTACTTGCGAGCTCCTTTTTGCTTGTGGCGATTTTAAATATTCCACAAATCACTTTGTCTGACATAAACAATTTTGTTATCCCATATAACCCTGTCCCATTGATCGACAGATCCTACAATGATCAGTTTATGTCCCTTTCCTATTTTTTCTACCACTTGCGAAGCAGACGACGGCTCATCTCTTAAAAAGGTATTTTCGTTGACGATGATACAGGTCTTGTAAAGTGACGGAATATTCAGCAAGCCCAATAACGCCCCTAGATAAAAAATAATCGAAATTTTGTGAATTCTGAGGATAGGTTCTTTTCGACGGACTTTCATAACCATGATCAAAACAATATAGGCACCTAGTGTGAGCAGCAGTATCGGAATATAATCGCCATACCGGCGATAAAAGATGATGAAATAGTTATAATCGTCGAATTCGTATCCTTTCAGATTTTGCTCGGAAGCGAGTTTGTCCATTTTTTCAAATAGTTTTCTGGACGGGCTTATGAGGGCGAGTTTGCTCAAATAATATAGGCAATCAGTATAATCATTTGACTTCTCAGATAGAAAAGCGAGCTTTAAAAGCAGGCTCTGATTATTTTTTTCATCATTTCCGAAATTTTTTTTGTAGAGTGTTGAAGCCTCCGCATATCTCGCCATAGCGAACAGAGAATCAGCTCTTTTTAACTCATTTCTATTCGCAGAAAACGCTTCATATTTAGGTAATATTAGGGCCAGAAAAAGCCATAAAAACATCTTTTTATTCAACTGGGCTTGCATTTGACTATTAAGAATTCTACTTTTGCATCGCAATTACGGAAAACGCTTCGGCTATTCCAACTCAAATTGTCTGATTCCGTAGCTCAGCTGGTAGAGCAATACACTTTTAATGTATGGGTCCTGGGTTCGAATCCCAGCGGGATCACAAAAGGCACACGAAAGTGTGCCTTTCTTGTTTAAAATGCATTGATTTTCAGCACAGTTAACAAAAAAGCAGGTTATTCTGAATCAAGATAAATCAAACCATTCGGTCACCTATTCGGTCACCATTTGGATTTGGTAAATTAGGTGACCGAATGAATGTTTGATTGAGGCGATTTGATTTAAGGTTCTCCCAGAGCATTTATTTCTAACCTTAAAATGTGTTGAGAATGAAATTCAAACAAAATTTATCCCTGCTGCTTTGGCTTTACCGGGGAAAAGCATCCAAAGACGGAAAAGCTCCCACTGACACTTGCCCGCTCAAAATTACAGACTTTTCATGATCAGATAACGAAGTCCAAAACTTACGATGGCTTCATGCCAGCACAATGACAAAACCTGACAACTCCTCCTGTAACAGTCGTATTCACCATGTTTTCACGTGCAGCAGCTTTTCGTATATTTACTTGCACAACCCTCAAAACGACGTAGATACGTTAAAGCTAGCGGCAAGTGTAATGGAAGTTGATAACATTATGACATATAAAAACAATGCAGGACATACTATTTGACTTCATATCAAAATACATTTCTCTGACCGAAGATGAAAAGAACGCAATCGTTTCTTTAGACCTGTTTCGTTCTGTTAAGAAAGGGACGACTTTACTCAGAGAAGGACAAAAGTCACAAGATTGTTATTTTGTTTTAAAAGGATGTATACGAAAATATTACATCATAGATGGTGAAGAAAAGACTACCGCCTTCTATACAGAAATGGACGCCTTAACACCTCATTGTGTTATCAATAAAGCTCCATCCGAATATTTCATCGGTTGTGTTGAAGACAGTATTCTTACAGTTTCCAATTCGGATATGGAAGCAGAGATAAATGGTAAATTTCCCAAATTTGAAATAATGTGTAGAATAATGTCGGAAGAATTATTAGCCAAACAGCAAATCAATTTTGATGAATATAAGACTTCTTCACCTGAACAACGATATCTGAATTTAATACAAAATAGACCGGACCTTATTCAGCGTGTTCCACAACACCAATTAGCGAGCTATTTAGGTATCAAACCTCAATCACTAAGCAGATTAAGAGCAAGAATTCTCGAAAAAAAGAGCTGAAAGCCATTTCTTAACTTAAGTGAACGATTTTAAGTCTATTGCCAATCCATTTTTGCATGATCGTTTAACCTCAATTAAAAAGATATGCAAAAGAAAATTTTATGGATTGGACTTGCCTTCGTGTTGGCAAGCAGTTTACGTGGAAATGCACAAATTGCCAAAACAGACAGTACTTACAAAAAGTGGTTCATTGGGAGTTCATTCTTTATGTTAGGTAATTTTTCCAAAGTCAACAACCCGGAGTATGTACAATTAAATGTTGGGTATAGGATAACAGCTAAGGATGTCGTTTCCTTTGAATTTAAAAGGTCTATTTATTCCTGGCCAATAGGTATCCCTTTTGGACCATCATTTGATGCCCCCGGAGAAAACTATCCCGGTCATGCACGCATACTTGCACCGACATTAGGATACCAGCGTTTCTGGTGGAAAGGCGTTTATACATCCATTCACGCATTGAATGCTTTTGAAAAATATATGGATGAGAATAGAAAAAAGGTAGGAAATGGATATACATTATATCTGAACTTCCATATGGGCTACCAATTTAAATTTTTTAAAAACCGATTCTTTTTTGAACCAGCCCTTGGATGTAGTTATTGGCCTGTAAGAGCGAATGTTCCTGAATCTTTTAAATTAGTAGAAAAAAAATGGCCGAACTACTTTATCCAACCAGGGCTTCATTTTGGGTTTAATTTTTAGTAGTTAAACTGACAATCCGAGCATCTTGATAACATCAATCGGCGAGATTTAAGGTATAAAATAACAATCACTATGTAGTTTCAAGGCCAAAAATTTTGTAAAAGAAAACAGATTGCAGGTCTGTTTATTAACTTAAGTGAACGATTTTAAGCCTATTGCCAATCTACTTTCGCATTATCGTTTAACATAAAAGGGATAGAAATGCAAAAGAGAATATTATTCATTGGTTTTGTCTTAATGATGACAAGTACGCTCCAACTTAAAGCACAATATGCTAAAACAGACAGCACTTACAAACGATGGTTCGTTGGCAGCACTATTTTTCTATTGGGCAATTTGGCTACTACTAATCCTCCCAACTTCGCTCAACTTAATTTAGGCTATCGAATTACGGGAAAAGATGTGATTACAATAGAACCAAAAACCTGGAAATATGCCTGGCCGAATGGAATTAACCCGTTTTTTAACAAATCATACGGAAAGCAGGAAGAAAAATTTCCGGGGTATGTCCGTGAATATGGCTTATCAGTGGCTTACCAACGATTTTTTTGGAAAGGTTTTATATGCCGAACTTAATGTAATGCCTTCTTTGCAAGATTTTGTGAAGGAAAGCGGCAAAAAAAATGATAAAGGTTTTCAGATTTTCAATACTTACCGTGTTGGGTATCACATCAAACTTTTTAAAGACAGATTTTTTATTCAACCATCAATTGCAATTACCCACCGTGCCTATCACACAAAATTGCCTGATGGATTTAAACAGATGGATGATAAATGGTCTAAATTCATCTTCGGAGAACCAGGATTTCACTTTGGGTTTAATTTTTAGTTAGTATTTTATGGATAAATAAAAATATCAAATATCGCGCTGTAAAACTCCTGCCGATCAACAGTTTGCAGGAGTTTTCTTTTTGTCGAATACCAAATATTCTTCAATTATTGTTAATAATGGGTGAGTAATTCAGTGCATAAAAACGACAGTATTCGAGACCATCTGAATGATTTTTAATGCGTTGAATAATCAGTTGTTCGTGTCGCTTGCATCTGATTAATTCCTTCTAACCGAATAAGGCGATGGTCACATTATTTTACTATATCTAACTGCAGAGCAGCCGATCTCCACACAGCTCTATGGATAGATCATTAACGTATCGATACTACCGGCAGCACTAACCAACAGATAGTTGAGTTGGATAGCGACTTTTGGTAATGTAGGGCAACGCCTGAAAAACTTCCGGGTGTAAATCAAACCATTTTCTGGCTACCTTGCCGCTTGGTTATTATCATGATAATGAAGAATCAAAAAGAAATTCCAATTCTCTTTCTGAAAGAAATTACCCGAAACGGGCTGAGCGTTACGAGATTCCAACAGGCAGATGATCAGGATATGTTGTTAAAAGCTGCCCACCGTGATGACCATTACGTATTTGTTTTCCAGCTTCAGGGCCAAAGCAGGATTATGGTTGATTTTAGCGAGGTAACGCTTAACGGCTGCTCAATACTTTGCATACTACCCGGACAGGTTCATCAGGGGATATCAGCAAAAAATGTTGAAGCTCTGTTCATTGCCATTGAACCAGCATTGATCAAGGGTTCCATGCAATCTATATTTGAAGAAAAAGTCCCGATACAAGGAATTGTCACCTTGAGTGCGACTGATGCAATTCTTTTGGAGAAGATTATTGAATTGCTAATAGAGATAATATCCAGAACTGCAAAAGGCAATGTTCAAACAGAAATCAGCCGTTCTCTGACCGATACCTGTATTGCTCTGATTGCAGGTGCGTTTGATATGGATGATGATTCTACGCACGGTAGCCAACTTCGGCCGGTAATTATAACCAAGCAGTTCAGAAGACTTTTATCTCAATTGTACAAAACGGAGCGGGCGCCTTCGGGGTATGCCGGATTAATGAATATCTCAACGTCCTATCTTAACGAGGCAGTAAAACGGGTGACAGGTTTTCCGGCAAGTTACTGGATACAGCAGCAAATTGTCATCGAGGCCAAACGGATTTTGTTCTATACGGATTGTTCCGTAAAGCAAATTTCTGCTATACTCGGTTTTGAAGATCATCATTATTTCTCACGCTTTTTCACAAAAGGAGCAGGTATGTCTCCGATGTATTTTAGACAGATGTACCGCGAATAGTCCACCGCTTACAATCATTTTGCCATTGGTACGGGGGCGCTTGTATTGTTGTTTTGCATTTGTAACAATAACAACGCAACTATGCATCAAATCACACCAGGTTATATTGTAATCGGCATAGGGCTACTTGCCTTAACTAACCGGCTTTATCTTCTTTTGAAATTCCTCTATACTTATATAAAGCCTTCTTCCATTATGAAATATAAAACGGATGGAGCTTACGCAGTTGTCACGGGTGCTACCGACGGAATAGGCAAAGCCATAGCATTAGCACTGGCTTGTAAAGGATTTAATTTGGTACTGCATGGCAGAGATGTAAGTAAATTAGAAGCAGTGAACAGGAAAGCTTTGGAAATAAATCCTGCATTGGAAGTCCGCTTACTCATTCATGATAGCAGTTTGAACAACCTGCCGGATATCTCCGCAATCAAAAATCTTCCGATCACGGTGCTTGTCAACAACGTTGGCATTGGGCCGATTAAAGCGTTTTCTCAATTTTCTAAATCCGAAATTGATGCGACCATTAATGCGAATATTCTTTTCCCTACCCATTTGACCAACAATCTGATTCCCTTTTTTTTCGGACCAGCACTTATACTGAACATATCCTCTTATGCCGGGATTTATCCACCGCCATACCTTGCCGTTTACGCAGCAACGAAGGCTTACAACAATGCATTCTCTAAATCACTTTCAGTAGAATTGGAAAATGTTGAAACCATTTCGATACTAACAGGTAGCGTCCATACTGGCTCCAACAAAAAACAGATCAGTTTCCTGAGACCATCCAGCGAGGTTTTTGCTAAGAAAGTTTTGGGTGTAGTTGGCTGTGGCAAAAAAAGTGTGATCCCTTACTGGCCACACGCCGTTCAGACTTATTTAATCTCATTGCTGCCCGAACGAATGATGGACAGGGCTATGAAAAATGCCATGCAACAGGAAATGAAGATTAACAGTTAAGCAAGACAAGTTGGTTGTCGCATCTTACTTATTTATAGAGTAAATACTTTTCACGCATTTCTTTGTAGGCGCCTAGTCCGGGCTCCCAACTGGCACGGATTTCCGCTTCCGGCGTGCCACTAGCGATTTGCTGCCTGAATGTCCCGACACCAATCTGCTGTTCGATGGTATTCATTTCCTTGCTTAATTTAGAATCGAAGAACTTTTCTTTGTACGGATAAGCATTATAAAGTTCGATTATCCACTGAAGATTAATTTTTCCACTTTTTCGAAGCTTGTCTACATCATAATCCCGAAGATCAATTCCATAACAGATTTGATCCATATGCAGCGGCGTTTCAGCCATACCTTTGATGCTGGTAGGGGTGTAGGAAAACTTATAGATGCCTTTCAATTCAGGACTGCCAAAAACCGTGAAAGGAAAAAGGGTTCCTCTGCCGTGATTGAGATAGGTGCCTTCGAACATACATGTTGATGGATACAAAAGCACTGCCTGCTGGGTATTCAAGTTTGGAGAAGGGCTGACGGGCAGGGTATACGGGGTGTCATGTGTGTAGTTGCGTACCTTAATGATTTTAAGCCCGCACTTCACTTTGTTTGTCAGCCAACCTTCGCCGTTAGCCATTTGCGCAAACTCTGCAACAGTCAGGCCGTGCGACATCGGTATTGGAAACATGCCAATGGCAGACTTGAATTGCATGTCCAGGATTGGACCGTCAACAAGGTAGCCATTTGGGTTGGGCCTGTCCAGTATAAGCAACTGCTTACCATTTTCATGACACACCTCCATTAAACGTGCCAGTGCATTTATGTTGGTATAAAATCTAACCCCGACGTCTTGCAGATCATACACGATCATGTCTACGTCGGCCAGGTCCTGTTTGGTCGGCTTATTTTTTTTGCCATACAACGAGATTATGGGGATCCCGGTTATGGCGTCAGTTTCGTCATCTACATGTGCGCCTGCACTGGCATTTCCGCGAAATCCATGCTCTGGTCCGAATACTTTTACAATATTAACGCCGAGAATTTTAAGGCTGTCCACCAGATGTTTCTTCCCAATGATGGTAGTAGGGTTTGCGACAACGGCAATTCTTTTTCCTTTTAACAAATGTAAATATTGGTCGACCTGCTCAGCACCGGTAACGACTTTTTTTTCAGAGATCTTCTTGTTAGGAGCAGAACTGGAAGAAATCCAGATTGCGATAGAAATGATTAGTACTGCACTTAACAGGTTTCGCATGATAAGAAAATTATCGTCAGGTTGCCAATCACTCATCGATTGCCTTGTAAAATTAACCGATTTTTCTGATTTCTATTTCTGACTCCAAACAATTGTAGCCACTACATCTGGTAAAATTCCGGGCTTTATATTTTAAAATTCGATTCAATGCGCTTTGCGGCTTGAATATCCTGCTACCCCCAAAATCGAGAATTGTATTTATTAATTAAATTGGATAATTACTTAATTAAATTTTGTTAAATAAATATTGTTCAATTTATTATTTTGTATTATTTTCTTAATGCCAACTTTTTTATAAGTTGAATATAGGGGAAACTATCAAAAACTTGTCTGATAGGAGTGACCCCATTAACTCGTAACAGACACCTGCCGGATGACTAGCAAAACATCGAGTGATTTCGAGGAATTCAGATCTGAAACGGATCAGGGCATTCCGTTTTTTACTGATAAAATAGTCATTACCACTGACGATGAACGAATCCTTCGAGAGACATTTGCTGTCAATCCAAAAATGGGTTGCTCGCTGCTGTTTTGTCGATATTACGAAAGTCTCTGCAGTCATGCCATTCGGTTTGTCCATTCAAAGGAAATTGCAGAAGATATTGTTTCAGAGCTATTTGCCTCCTTCTGGCAGGAGCGAAGTTTTGATCATGTCACCTGCTCATACCGTGCTTACCTTTACAAAGCGGTTCGGCACAGGGCCTACAATTATCTGCGCTGGAAGGTTCAATTAACAGAACCTCTTGATTCAGTTAGTCTAACAACTGCCTCTAAGATCGTCAATCCCGATGACGCGCTTTTGTATTCTGAGCTTCACATCAAAGTAGAATGGATTATTCAGCAGCTGCCTCCGCAATGCCGCAGGGCATATCTTCTCAAACGGGTAGAAGGCATGAAGTATGAGGAAATAGCGGCAGAAATGCACATCAGTATCAAAGCAGTAGAAGCGCTTGTGAGCAGGGCACTGCTAAGGCTTCGTGCCGAACTAAGAGATAATTGGTTTCTGGTTTTTTTGCTGGTTCCCATTTTCTGAAACACGATCCCATCTTTATATTCCGATTACTATACATCAACTTTTCATGAAAGAATTAATAACCAGGGAGTTTTTGTTTGCTTTTTTCGATGGGAAGACAACCTCTATCCAAAGGAAATTGATTGAAGAATGGCTTGAAAACAGCGCTAATGAAGAGGTGTTTTATAGCTGTGTAGACGAATGGGAAAGATTGCATCCTCAATTTTCCCCTGACCGGCAAAAGGCACAGAAAGATTTTGATTTGTTGCTAGATGGAAACGGCGAATACATACCGAAACATATTGCGATCTCAGAAAAGAGAATAGTCCGTTCATTTTTTACAAAATCCATTTGGTGGTTAGCGGCTGCCGTATCTCTTTTGCTGCTGACAACATTTATAATCAGGGAGCAAGTTTTTTTTAAGATTTACACCGCACCGATTGGACAAACTTCGAGTTTTTTGTTGTCTGACAGTACGCAGGTTATACTAAATTCAAATTCAACACTGAAAGTCCCCCGGTTTGGTTTTGGAAATGAAGCCCGTCAGGTGCAGCTTCTGGGAGAAGCGGAATTCAAAGTGAGACACTTGCAAAATAACCGAAGGTTCCGGGTATTGATGGGTGATGGCTATCAGATTGAAGTGTTGGGTACTGAGTTTACAGCCTTTTCAAGAGAAAGCGGGAAAAGGGTATATCTCACAAAAGGGAAGGTGAGGCTTGAACTACCCAAGGGCGAACGCCTCTATATGAAGCCTGGGAATTATTTCTCAGCAAACGCTGACGGAGATTTTAAAGTAACAGTGCCCAAAGAAACCCTGGCCATTACTGCCTGGAAAGAACAGACCTTCTATTTTGACAATACGCAGCTTTCAGAAGTAGCCCGGCAAATACAGGAAAGATTTGATGTTAAGGTAAAAATACCAGACAAGAATCTGGCTAAAACATGTATTGGAGGCATCTATAAAGCCAGGGATGCCGATGAGCTTTTTGAGATTTTATCAGCACTACTTGAAATAGAAATTACCCAAAAATCAGATTATATAGAACTGCGTACTACCAAATCTTATGAATTATGAACTCTACATTTCTACGAACGTGGCTTGTATGTACCGGCATTTTGATTGCCAGCATCGGAGCTGCTCAGGATATCGCGTATGTCCGAACATCAGGAACCGCTGCAATGGTGCAGCAGAACACCCAGATTACCCTTAAACTTAAAGACGTCTTGCTCGACCTGGGTAGAAAATATCAGGTGAGTATCGTTTTCGAGGAGTCCACCCTTCATGGAGTTTCTGTTACCATAAATAATAGGACGAATGAAGCAAAATTGGAGCAGCAATTGGAAACCTTGCTGGCCCCAAATGGACTGGAATTTAGGAAGGCTGGTAAGAGGGCTTATGTTGTCAGAAAGAAGGATTTGAAAGAAAAAATAGAATCAGCCTCTGGAAGTCCCGAACATGTTTCAGTAGAGGCGGATTTAGTAAGTTTGGTAAGCCGGACAAATATGCAGTCAAGGCCTTCCGACCTTGTGGTAAAAGGTAAAGTCACCGATGAAAAAGGTGAAGTGCTGCCCGGAGTAAGTATCCTGATAAAAGGAAGCAGCAAAGGAACGGTTTCTGATCACGATGGAAACTATTCAATTGAGATTGTCCAGCCGAATTCGCTTCTGGTTTTTTCTTTCATCGGCTATGAAACCAAAGAGGTTGCGGTCAATAATCAGACCGCATTGAATGTGCGGCTCACTGCGTCGGTAAGCAGTTTAAGTGAAGTTTTGGTTGTAGGATATGGTACGCAGCGCAAAGGCGATATCACAGGTTCAATCGGCTCTATATCAGCTAAAAATATAAAAGAAATTCAGGTAACAAGCTTCGAGAATGCCATTCAGGGGCAGATAGCCGGTGTGCAGGTTCAGGAACCAAGTGGAGAGCCTGGAGCGGCTACTACTATCCGGGTGCGTGGCCTGGGATCGGTATCAGCTGGAAATGAACCGTTGTATGTAATTGATGGATTTCCGGTAACCAAAAATATGGATGCAGGGATCCAAGGCGATATAACGCGCCGGACCACCGCATTTGCGCTACCGGCTTCCAATCCACTAGGAACAATTAATCCGAATGATATTGAATCCATCGAAGTTTTAAAGGATGCCTCAGCGGCAGCCATTTATGGATCAAGAGGATCTAATGGTGTGATTTTGGTCACAACCAAAAAGGGAAAACGAAGCTCTAAACCCATCATTGGTTTTGACGCCTATTACGGAGTGCAGTCGGTTGCCAACAAGGTAAAGCTGATGAATTCGGCGGAGTTAACCTCTTATGTATTTGACTCGAAAAATAACGCCTATCTCCAGGACGTCACTGGTGCTAATATCAACGACAGCAATGCCACACGTTATACCAAAACTACAAACGGAAGTTATTTTATACCGGACGATTATGCAAATCCTGACGGCACAGACACAGACTGGCAGAAATTAATTTTTCATTCAGCTCCGGTCCAAAGCTATAATGCATCAGTATCAGGAGGAAGCGACAATGTGAACTATTATTTTTCAGGAGGTTATTACAATCAGGAAGGCATTATCGACAGAAGCGGCTTTAAGAGATATAGTTTCAGGGCCAATCTGGAAGCCAGTCCTGTGAAAAAATTAAAGGTTGGTTTTGGATTAAGTCCATCTTTTACCAACACCCAACGTTCTCCAGCCGGAGCACCTTATTTCGCTGATCCCCCGGGAATCGTTTATTCAGCACTTGTAACCTCCCCGACAGTAAAACCTTACCTTGCTGATGGGACTATCAACCAGACCGATAACCAGTCGCACTTGTTGACCGCCGATGGGCGCGGAGCCAATATGACTGCTGCAAGCAATCCGCTGGCAATTATAAAATACGTGACGGATGAGCTTCGCCAGTTTAGGGTTTTTGGCAATGTTTTTGCAGAGTATGAAATTCTGAGCGGGCTTAAATACAAGCTGTATACCGGTGTCGATGTGAATAGCTATAACCGTTCTTTTTACATGGCACGGGCATTTTTGAACAGAAATGCAACGGTTGGAGATCCTTATGCACAATCTAATGCCTCACTAAATTACAACTGGCTCGTAGAAAATACAATTTCATACGATAAGAGATTTGGTAAAGATCATAGTGTCTCAGCTGTTATAGGATATAGCGCGCAGAAAGATAGATTGGATGCAAATCAGGTTTATGCCCAAAATCACCCGGATGATCTTTCGCCAACGATCAGCGGAGGTCAGGTAACCAGTGGTGGAGACAACCGCCAGGAATGGTCCTTGGTATCAGCACTAGCCAGGGTAAACTATTCTTTCAAAGACAAATATTTGCTTACTGCAACGATCCGCTCTGACAGATCTTCGCGTTTTGGAGCTGGAAATAAAACCGGGACATTTCCTTCATTCTCGGCAGGATGGAGATTGTCGGAGGAGTCTTTTATGAAAAGTATAGCCTTTGTCAGTGACTTGAAATTGCGTGGAAGCTGGGGTAAGACTGGCAACTTTCTGATTCCTAACTATGCGGCAATCGGCCTGTTAAGTCCCTTTAATTATGTACTTAACAATGTGCTTGTCAATGGTATCGCGCCGATAACAATCAATAACGATAAGCTGACCTGGGAAAAGACGACGCAGGTTGATTTAGGTTTTGATCTGGGCTTATTTCGCGACCGGTTGTTTGTTTCTGCAGACTGGTATAAAAAAACGACGTCCGACCTTTTGTTGAATGTCCAGGTTCCGGCTTCCGTAGGTTTTACAACTGCTCTTCAAAACATTGGCGAAGTTGAAAACAAAGGTGTAGAGCTGACCATTTCAAGTCGCAATATCGTAGGCGGTTTCACATGGACGACTGATCTCAATATTTCTGCCAATAAAAATAAAGTATTGAAATTAGGGCCAACCGGTGATCCGATCCTGAGTACTGGTGGCGCGGGTATCCGCCATGTTACGCAAATAGGCGCACCAATCGGCAGCTATTATGGGTATGTGGTGGAAGGTATATATCAGACTCAGGACGAAATTACCGCAGCGCCAAAAGATGCGCTGGCACCAGCGGCGCGTCCCGGAGATTTTAAATTTAAGGATGTCAACGCTGATGGAAAGGTAGACGCAAGTGATCGCACGGTTATCGGGAATTATATGCCTGATTATATGTGGGGTATCACCAACAGGTTTAGTTTCAAAGGGCTCGATCTGAGCGTGTTCTTTCAGGGTGTACAAGGATCCAAAATTCTTAACCTGACCAGAAGACATTTAGGGAATGGAGAGGCTGCTACAAACTCTTATGCGGACTGGACGGAAAGATGGATCTCAGCTGAAAATCCAGGAAACGGTGTAATTCCACGAGCGGACAGACTAACAGATTTACATGGAGGAAATAACCGTCCTTCATCATTCCAGGTTGAGGACGGGTCTTACATCAGGTTGAGAAGTATTACTTTGGGCTACACGTTCCCTAAAAGCATTTTAGGTTCTAAATTCCAGTCTCTCCGGGCATATACCTCAGCAACCAATTTATTTACTAACACCAAATACATCGGTTACAATCCGGAAGTCAACAATCAGGCAGGGTTGACTGGCGTACAAGGTGAAGACTACGGCGCATATCCGTTATCACGCAATTTCACCTTCGGGCTTAACGTAACATTTTGATTTCACTAATGCCAAAGTTTACCTATAAAAGTCTACTGATATGAAATTCAAACATATTTACCTGATACCATTTCTGGCCATTGCACTGGCATCATGCAGTGAAGATTTTACTGATCTTAATCCTGTTTCCCAGCGTAATGTTAATGGTTTCTATCTAACCGCAAATGATATGAATACAGCCATTAATGCAGCCTACAAGGTGCTTCAGAACACCGGCGCATACAACCAGAGTTATTGGATTATGCAGGAAATGCGTTCTGACAATACTGACCAGGGGCCGGATGGTACTGGTTTGGGGGCGGACCTGACTGTTATTGATAATTTTTCAGAGATTGCAACGAGCGAAATTATCACCGCAGCCTACACGGATTCTTATCTGGGAATTGCCCGCAGTAATATTGTGCTGGACCGCATCGAACCGATCACCATGGATGGTGCCTTAAAAGAACGGATAAAGTCGGAAGCTCTTTTTCTCAGGTCCTTGTTTTATTATAACCTTGCGATTTCGTTTGGTAACATTCCGATGCCGTTGAATGAACCTGCATCTGTTTCAGAGGGAGGTGCACTCCCACAGCTCCCGGCTTCTGAAATATACAAACAGATCACGGCGGATCTAATCAAAGCAGAAGCAGGACTTCCAATCAAATATACTACAACAGCAGATATAGGAAGAGCCACCAAAGGAGCTGCTGCTGCCTTGCTTGCCAAAATATATCTTACCATGGGAGACAAAACCGCTGCAATCCCAGTACTTCAGCGAATTATAACTTCCTACGGTTATTCGCTGCTGCCAAATTATGCCAATCTGTGGGGTATCGCTAATAAAAATAATGCAGAATCCATTTTTGAAGTTCAGTACAAGGGAGGCGGAACAGGTACGGGAAATACTTTTACCAATGCCTTTTCGCCGCTTTTAAGGCAAACAACCGGAGCATATAAAAATCGTCCGACGGTCAATATGATGCGCGCCTACGAACCCGGTGATGACCGTTTTCTCAAATCTATGGACAGCAGCTATGTCAATGCACAGGGTGTTTTAATTTCCAGCTCAAAAAATGATATGCGGTTTATCACCAAATATGGCAAAGAAAATGCGTTCAACGAAAATGATGCTTCTTACAATTTTGTCGTGCTTCGTTATGCCGATGTATTACTGATGCTTGCCGAGGCACTTGGAGAATCCGAGGAAGCTTATGGATACATAAATCAGGTAAGGGCACGGGCAAAACTTTCACCTATTAATGCCGCAACGGCCGGAACATTTGAAGACAAACTGCTTCAGGAGCGCCGTGTGGAACTGGCCTTCGAAAATCACCGCTGGGCAGACTTACTGCGGTTTGGTAAAGCTGCCGAAATCCTGAAAGCTCAGGGAAAGACCGCCAGGCTTTTGTATCTGATTCCGCAGCGTGAACTGGATATAAATGGATCCTTCAAACAAAACTGAGTACTGATATTCCTAAACCCGTAATTTATCTCTTCATCTTACTGTTTATCCATGCATCTTAACTTCAAAAGAGCGGTGTTATGCCTGTGCCTATGGCTTGGCTACGGCGCTGTACAGCGGGTTTGTTGGGCTCAAATGCCTGCTAAACCCTCCTCATCGAAAATTTTACAGGACATAAAAAAGCTCAATGTACTGGGCAATGTCCTTTATATGGCTGCGCATCCCGACGATGAAAATACCAATTTCATTGCTTTCATGGCTAATGAAAAATTATATAATACAAGTTATCTGGCACTGACCCGGGGTGATGGAGGGCAGAACCTGATTGGTCCGGAGATAAGGGAACAGCTGGGAATGATCCGTACCCAGGAGCTACTTCAGGCACGCCGCATTGATGGCGGTAAACAGTTTTTTTCTCGGGCTAATGACTTTGGCTTTTCAAAAAATCCTCAGGAGGTTTTTACGATCTGGGAAAAGGAGAACCTGCTTGCCGATGCAGTATGGATAATCCGCAATGTAAAACCAGATGTGATCGTCACACGTTTTCCACCTGATTCCAGGGCGGGTCACGGGCATCACAGCGCGTCATCCATTTTGGCGGAGGAGGCGTTCGATGCCGCCGCAGATCCTAAACGTTTTCCTGAGCAGCTGAAATATGTACAGCCCTGGCAGGCAAAACGGCTGCTTTGGAATATTGGGATGTGGGGTATGCTTAACAGAGCTGAATTTGTCAAAAACGCAAAAGAATGTCTTCAGATCGACGTGGGTTCTTACAACGCCCTTCTTGGGAAATCTTATGGTGAAATTTCAGCAGAAAGTCGAAGCATGCACAAAAGCCAGGGCTTTGGATCCATCGGAAGCCGTGGGATTTCGGTTGAGTATCTTCAACATACTAAGGGAGAGAAGACTTTGACTGATTTGTTTGAAGGTGTTAACACTTCCTGGGGTAGGGTAAAGGGTGGTGAAAACATAGAAACGATGGTACAGACTGCTATAAAGGAATATGATCCGGCCGTCCCGGATGCCAGCCTAAGCTCACTGCTTAAAATCAGGACAGCGATACAAAAGCTGCCGGATGGGTTCTGGAAAACCACCAAACTGAAAGAAGTCAACGAAATTCTTAAAAACACCCTCGGTTTGTTCCTTGAAGTAACAGCTGGCGATTATGCCTACACACCGGGTGATGAAATGACCATGTCAGTAGAAGCAATAAACCGCTCAGCAGCGAATGTCATCCTGCAAAAAATCGTATTTCCTTTTAAATCCAAAGACTCTGTGGTGGCTGCTCCGCTGAAAAATAATGATGGTTTGTCTTTTAAAATTAAAGCAGAAATTCCTGCTGGGACAGAGATTTCTCAACCCTACTGGCTTCGCAAGGAAGTTGGCTACAAGGGTCTTTTTACTGTTGACGATCTGCTTGAAATAGGATTGCCTGAAAATCCTCCTGTTGCTAAGGTACTATTTGAATTAACCGTTCAAGGGCAACCTTTGCAGTTTGAAGTGCCGGTTGTTTACAAGAAAAAAGATCCTGTGATCGGGGAGGTGTACCAGCCTCTGGTGGTGACGCCGCCGGTATATGCCAACATCGATCAGGATGTTTATATGTTTGCCGATGAAAAACCAAAGAAGGTGATCGTTGGAATTAAGGTGGGAAAAGACAATTGCCGAGGAGAGGTGACGCTGGAAATTGCCGCAGGATGGCGGACAGTACCACAAAGTATTCCCTTCAACCTGACCCAGAAAGGTGCTGAACAGTCAGTGGAATTTCAACTTTATCCCCCCGCAGCTTCACAGGAAACACAGATTAAAGCACAGGCAAAAGTGGATGGTAAAACGTATGACAAAAGCTTTGCGATCATCAGCTACGGTCACATTCCTGCCCAGGTATTTTTTCCACCAGCTACGGCCAAGGCAGTAAAGCTTGATCTTGTGAAAAAAGGAAATAATATAGCGTATCTGATTGGCGCTGGGGATCTTATCCCGGAAAGTCTGCGCCAGATCGGCTATTCAGTTACTGTACTGGAAGACAAGGATATGACATTGGATAAACTTACGCAATTCGATGCTGTGGTGGTAGGCGTGCGTGCTTACAACACCAATGAACGGATGAAACATTACCAGGCAACACTGATGAATTATGTTAAAAACGGCGGAAATCTGGTCATTCAATACAACACAAACATGGACCTGGTAATGAAAGATCTGGGGCCATATCCATTTGAGCTCACCCGCGACCGAATCACCGTCGAAGAATCTGAAGTGCGTTTTCTAATGCCATCAAGCCCTATTTTAAATTCGCCAAACAAAATTACGCCGAAAGATTTTGATAACTGGGTACAGGAACGGGGCCTATATTTTCCACAGAAATGGGATACGAAGTATCAGGCCGTGATCTCCTCCAACGACCCCGACGGTCCGCCCCTAGATGGTGGAATTCTGGTCGCCAAGTATGGCAAAGGAAATTATGTATACACAAGTTTGTCATGGTTTCGCGAGTTACCGGCCGGCGTTCCCGGGGCGTATCGTGTTTTTGTAAATTTATTATCCCTTGGTAAATAGGATTGATGAAATAAAAACAAACTAATTCTTTTACAAAACCATTAATTTCTTTCTGAGGTTTTTTTGGGGCGTTCTTTGAATAGTGCACTTTGTCTAATCGTTCCTGTTATGCAGTAGCCATACATTCCGTTCCAAAGTAGTAAATGAAATTTAACATTCAGGTAATGTCTCATATGTTTTATTTGTGTTAAAACTGAAATTTTATGAGACTGACAGCTTTATTTCTTGCCATTTTGACTACTTTGTTTGCTTGCCAAAAAGATGCTGATGAGATAGTGTTGCCGGAGATTTCCGGGGTTTATCAAATCACTACCCTTGATAACATGGAAGGTGAGAAGCTCATCTTTCCTGAACTGGGCGTGGATGGTAAGGTAGCAATCACATCAGAATTGGAGATTACAAAAGTGGATGAGTACCAAATTAGTATTTTAAGAAAAGGAGTTGCAATGGGAACACCATATACAGATCCTTTGGGTTTATTTGATATCAGAAAAGGCGAAGGTGAATACATTGTCTATAAGGATGGTTTATACATTGGCAGTGTTAATGGTAGCAAGTTGTACCTGAATTTTGCGGGTAAAAGCAGGAATACTATGATTGCATCAATCCGGGCCAGCAAATAATGTGAGTCGACAATACTATCACGCAACTGCTTCTTGCAGCAATTTCTTGATAGTATTTTCGATTTTACATACGAAATTTAAAAATCAGGTTCACATCGCTTTCGAGCATGAACTTGAACTGTCTGGCTCAGGCTCTTTTATCCACTTGTTTCTTTCTGACGGTCGAGTCGGCCTTGCGTTGGCGAGCCAGGTTTCCCAAGAACCTTTGATAGGTAAAATTTGCTCCAATATTTAAGGTTTATGTTGTTGACCAACACAATACAAGGCGGTCGGATGTCCCATAACCGTCAAATACTGCGTTGGCCAAGGAGGTGATCGTATTTTTATGTAACATATTATAGACTTTCGTAGCAACGCAACATTTTTCACAAAAAATGCGTATCGAATCTTGAGATGTACCTATTGTAGTTACATGATTTAGACACATCAAGATGAGACAACTCCTATGTTTTATTGTATTTAATTTCATCATTGCTTCTTGTAATCAGGTAGAAAATTCTGATAAGCGGACAGAAATACCTATTAATTATGGGTCAAATCATGGGAAGTATGTAACCATACACAATACGAAAATTTATTACGAGGAATATGGAATAGGAACTCCTTTGTTGCTTTTGCACCAGGGGCTGGGTTCAATAGAAAACCTTGCTGGTATCATACCCAAACTTTCAAAACATTTTAGGGTTATAGCGCCTGATGCGCCGGGACACGGCCGCTCCAGCCACGCTGACAGTTTAAGTGGAGAATTGATGGCTGAATATTGCTCGCAACTTATTGACCAATTAAAACTGGACAGTGCTTATGTGATGGGCTGGAGCTCGGGTGGTAACACTTCGCTGTTGCTCGCGGCCAATCGGCCCGACAAAATAAAGAAAGTGGTGAGCGGTGCTTCGAATTCGAAAGCCAGTGGACTAACACAAGAAGCGCGCGATTTGTTAAAAGGATATACAGTTGATGCTGTGAAAGAAGATAAAGATTGGTTAGAAAAGTATCAGCGGATGAATCCCGAACCTGAAAAATGGATCAAGTTTTGGGAGGATAACCAAAGAATGTGGGAAAGAGAAATTAAAATTCCTGACGATAAAATCGCCAGCATTAAGGTGCCAGTTCTATTGATCCGGGGTGACAAGGATATGATTAAACTGGACCATACTATATCGATTTTTGAAGCGCTCCAATATGGGCAATTATGTGTTTATCCTAACGTCGGGCACGAAATGCCTGACGAAAAGGGTGAAGTGTTATGCAAGATTGCCATTGAATTTCTGAATGAAAAAAGCCCAGCTAAATAACGCAAATTTTGAATAGTAATTTTGATTGTTGAAAGTCAAACTTTTGGCGGAAGCAATAACTATAATCTCAACCCAACCTCCCGGAAAGCCAAACTGCCAGCAAGTGAATTTGGAGAAAAGGAGTTTTGAAATACATCACTTCTTTGCCCGCAGATCCAGGTTATGAAAGACAAAAAACCTGAGCACATTGTTGCTGTTGAAATGATTTCCGGAAGGGAGCTGCTGAAACTGGTTCATGTAACCGACTTGTAAATTCAGCCCCTTTGTAAACTGGTAACCAAACCCGACAAAAAAGCGATTCTGGTCAAAGAGGTTATAGGTAATTTGTTTGCCCGCATTGATATGAATTTCGTCATTGAAGGCAAAAAACAAAGTTTTGGGTTCAATAAAATCCCTGTTCAACGGTACCATAAGATTTAAAAGATAACGGAACCTGAAATTAAAGTTCGAACCGTCGAGCAGCTGATCGTTGGCAATTTTGCGGTTAAAACGTTCTTCAAGACGGATCCATTGCTGGGTTTGCAGGCGCTTCTGACGGCTGGTCCAAAGTATCTGCTGCCAGAGTCTGTTTTCCGGACGGACCGTGTGCAGGCCAGCAGCTGGATAACTTCGGGCATAGGCATAACCGGCCGTAAATCGAAGGTGATCATTTACAAAATAGGTTATTCCCGGGCGGATGATTTGCGTAGACCATCGGTCAAGAAAATCTGTTCTTCTGGCGTGGACATCCAGCCAGATACCCCATTTATCGGTGAGCCTGGTCTGGTTGAAATAGCCAAGCCAAACGCCGCTATGCCTATTGATCTGCTTTTGACCCCAGGATGGAATTGAAAAAAGGACCAGCATTATTAAAGTAAGTCTCTTCATGAAAGCAGGTAACAAAATATTCATAGATAAGTTTTGATAAAAAAGCCGAGAATTGCGGCAATCAGAATAATATATGGTTCTTGTAATTTTTTGATGTAAATGAGTGCCAGTATGGTGACAATTGCAATAGCAGCTGATGCAGTATCGACAATTGAACGTGTGGCAATGACGAAGACCGATCCTACCAGCGCACCCACCACGGCTGACGAAATGCCATCCACAAACGCTTTGATACTGGTGTTCTTTGAGATCTTTTTAAAGTATGGCGCCGGTAAAACGGTAAAAACAAAACAAGGTAGAAATACGCCCAAAGCTGCTACAACCGCCCCTGCAAATCCGGAAACCAAAAAGCCGATAAATCCGACTGTGATGACAACCGGCCCGGGCGTGATCATGGCCACAGCAACTGAATCCAGAAACTGCTGTTCATTTAGCCAGCCCATTTCATTAACTACGCCAGCCTGTAAAAATGGGATGATCGCCAGTCCGCTCCCGAAAACAAATGCGCCCGCCTCGGCAAAGAATAGTCCAAGTTTGACAAGTTCCCCTGGCTCGTATTGCCAGAATCCGGTTCCTGCCAAAAGAATAATTGATAAGGATGTATCTTTTCTTCGAAGCCATTTGGGAGGTGCTTTTACTATCATGTAAATAAAGCCCAAAATCAGAAACAGCCATACTTCCTCTCTTTGTGTGATAGCAGTAACAATGGCCATAATTACAAAGAATAGCCAGAGCATCCATCTGCTTTTGATTGCTTCGATTTCGAGTTTACTGACCGATTTTACCGTTAGTTTATAACAGCTCAAGGAAATAATACCAATAACAGCAGAGCCTACCCCATAAAACACAGACTGCATCCAAGGGAGTCCGCCATAAAGTTTGTAGGCCATACCCAGCAGAACCACCATAATAAAGGATGGAAGTACAAAAGCCAGCCCTGAAAGCGTAGCGCCCCAGACACCGTAGTGTACATATCCGAGATAAATGCCCAGCTGGGCAGCTAATGGTCCGGGTGCAAGCTGCGCAAGTGCCAGCCCCTCACGGTATTCATCTTCACTGATCCATTGGCGGTCTTCGACCAAATCCCGGTGCATATAACCGATCAGGGCCACCGGACCACCGAAGCCGAGTGTTCCCAGTTTAAGAAAGTACTTAGTTAGGGCGAGCAGGCTATAAATACTCCGCTGATTCTCTAATTCAATATTTTGACTGACCATACGAATTGCGATTTCATTGCAATACTACGTCAGACACTTTTTAAATAATAGAATAAAAATGACGATTTGTACAGAAATTACTTTTTGATCAAACTTTTTCTAAAATTCGATGGATTCTGGCCAGTATGCGCCTTGAAAATCCTGTTAAAGTGGCTTTGATCAGAAAATCCTGTTAAATAGGCGATCTCAGCCAAGGTATGATCATCATTTGCAAGCAAATCAACCGCTTTCTCGATCCGGAGCTTGCGGATATATTCCCCAAAGGACAGGTTACTAAAATACTTGGAGAATTCTCTGGACACGTATGAAGGATGAATCTGTAATCCTTCTGAAATTTCTTTCAGACTCAAACTTAAATTTGTGTCAATCTGGTCCTGTATGATTTCTTTGAGCTCCTGAGCCCATTTCGGGGTTCTAACCTCTTCCGACTTTTGTTTATCCAAATACGTATTAAAAACGTCCAGAAGCAGTTTCTCAGTGGGATTTTGCGTATGCTTTTGTTTTTGCAGATGCTTTGCCCAGCTATACAGGGAATCATAAATGAGCATACCTTTTTCCAGCAGTTCCTGGTCATCGGTAATGTTATATGCCAGTCCTGCCGAGATTGCCCATAATCCAGCCGACTGGCTTGCAAGTGAATGGTCATCCGTATCAGCGCCACGGATGATTGTTGCCATATCCTTTAAAGCCGGATCTTCTATTTCATATTTTTCCAGAAAAAAATCAAAAGTGCACCGGTCTTCGTAATGCGTAAATTCTGTGTCAGGAATATCAAATGGTGTAGCATCAAGTTCGCGAGCTTTGGTTCTTACCTGGTCAAACGGAACATAAAAAATCTGCGCCTCCGGATCGATAAATCTTTTAATCAGCCAGGGGCATGCGATGCGGTCAATCTTAGGACGCTCCCGGGTGATCCAGTTCATTTTTGTATTTCGCTTTCTGATTTCATCAAATATAGTGTTTTGTGAAATATAAAATGGGGTCCAATAGGCAGTTACGTGAGACCTCGATCAGCTGTCTTTGAAATTTCAGTGCGCATTAACACATTAACAGGAAAATACAGACAGTGCTACTCCGTCACCAAATGTTTCCGGTGTTAGAAAAAATGGTTCATCTCTACTGACATACTGTTGTCAATGCCGCCTGCTATTTTTGAGGAAATCAACCAAAACTTTGAATCCTATGAACTTCGCATCCATTCGGATTATCACATCAGATATTAGGGTACTAATTCAGTTTTATGAAAAAATTACAGGCTTACCGATCACCAAGTACACCGAGGATTTTGCAGAACTACGAACCCCATACTTTGTATTAGCCATCGGCAGTGCCCGGACTTTACAACTTTTTGGTGGCGCTCATCTGGCCGCACCACAAACGAACCGCTCAGTAATACTGGAGTTTCGGGTAGAAAATGTTGATGCAGAATATGATAAGCTAAAAGAGCATTTGGGAAATGATCTTGTCCAACTTCCAACTACAATGCCTTGGGGAAATCGTTCAATGTTGTTCCGTGACCCGGATGGAAACCTCGTGAATTTTTTTACACCAGTCACCGATCCTTCAAAATGACCTAAGAATGATCTCAGGTCATAAATGGATTAATTACGTTTAGGTTGAAAGGGCGCGAATGAATCGCTCTTGTCGAACAGAAGTTATCGGTATAAAACCACGGTAGTTTTAGTGTTGTAAATCATTTGTTGAGAGACGATAATTCAGTGCAGTAGGTGAAAAGCCGAACTTTTTCTTGAAGGAATATGAGAAGTGTGACAAGCTTTCAAAGCCTAAGTTGAGATAAATGGCTGAGGGTTTCTGATGTTTGGTTTCGATCAGGTGCTTTGCTTCGGTCAGTCGTTTCTCTTGAAGCCATTGACGGGGCGGAGCACCGAATGTTTTCATGAAATCGCGTTTGAAAGCAGCGTGGCTGCGGCCGGTAAGGTATGCGAATTTTTCTATGGGAATATTGAAATGAAAGTTATTAAGCATGAACTTTTCCAGATCGATTTTGAAAGGTTCTGAAAAATCGAATAGATGGTTACGAAGTTCAGGCAGGGCCAATATCAGTAATTTAACTCCTTCGGTGACTTTTAGTATGCCCATTTCATCAGTCATTGCCGCTCCTGAGCTGCGCGCATAAGGGATGATGGATTGGAAATATCCTTCTAGAAATTCGTTTATAGGAATCAGTATATTTGGCTGGCCTGTGTATTTCCGGTCTGCTTCAAGTTTTTCTTCTAGTACTATTTTACGAAGCAGGTCCTCCTGTAACGATATTACGATTGTTTCATAGTTTCCACCCGGAATCGGCGTTTTAGTGAGCGTACCTAAATGATTTTTGCCAATCAGCAGCAATTCTCCTCCGCTTATCGAAATGTTTTGTTCAGATGTTTCCAGAATTAACTGGCCTGAAACCTGAAGTATCAGGGTGTGGTGGTTCCATAAACATACCTTTTCCTTCCGCTCCGTGGAAAGGTATGAATAGAAAATTACTCCCGGAAGAATCTCTGCTGGACTGGTCATTTAACGTTGTAAGTAAGTGCTTCCAAGTATTTCGCCTATGGCAAATTTAGTGTTTAAGAAGTTCATTTCTTCTGGTGTAAATATAATATCCATCGCTTTGATATTTTCCGGCAAACGCGACCTGCGACTCATGCTTACCAGAGGCACGATATGATTGCCCTGATGATTAACCCAGGCGATGGCAATCTGTGTTGATGTATAACCTTTATCGCTCGCCAATTGCTTCAAGGCTTCAACTTTTTTCAGATTATTGATTAAATTATCACCTTGAAAACGAGAGAAATGGTTACGGTAATCGTTTTCTGAGAGCGGCGTTGTTATTTCTCCCGTCAATAAGCCCTCAGCAGTATTGGCGAATGCTATTATGCTGATCCCTAATTCCTTTGCAACAGGCAACAGTTCAATTTCTATTTGGCGGTCGGCCAGCGAATAGCCGATTTCTAGAGCGCTGATAGGGTATATACTATTGGCTATTCGAAGCTGTTCTGCCGTAATCTCTGACACGCCGATATTTCGCACTTTACCTTCCTTAATCAGATCAGCAACAGTTCCGATGATATCTTCCACCGGCACACTGTTATCCATCCGGCTGGGCTGATAGAGATCTATGGTTTCTATACCCAAACGGGTCATAGAGTAATTGATGAAGTTTTTGATAGCGATCGGTCGTAGATCCATTCCCAGTGGCTGACCGTTGTGAAAAATGGCGCCGAATTTAACGCTGATGAAGGCATCCTTGCGCCGTCCTTTGATCGCTTTGGCTATCAGCATTTCATTATGGCCGGCACCGTAAAAGTCGCCGGTGTTCAAAAAGTTAATGCCATTATCCAGCGCTTCTTGAATCGTGGCGATACTTTCTGTTTCGTCAGGTCTAGTGCCGCCCCAGATTGAAGACATACGCATGCAGCCTAAACCTAGTTTGGAGACAAACGGGCCGTTTTGACCAAGTTGGATTTTTGTGATATTTTTCATGTCACAAATATCAGCCTTGAAAACCTACAACACTTTCTTCTATGGCTCAAATAATTTTCCTGTAAGGCTCATCTAAGCATAAAACTTGATTAAATGATTTTTTATTAACAACGGCTATGTTACTGAACCCGGACTAACTGAACGCCAAGAACAGGACGACCGTCAGCTGTAATCCCCTGAATCACTACGCGAAGTGTTTTTACTACGTCAGACAGCGGAAAGCGCAGCTGGCTGTTTCCCTGATTATCAGTCAGTATCATTGGTTTCCAATATAGCACATCCCGTTGATCAACGGGGCCAGAAATAGTGCTGGCGGTTGTCTCGGGATCGTAACGTGGTACATAAAATTCACGCTGGACTGACGGATAACCGATGAATTGAATCGGACTCAAACCTTCATCCGGTTTTTTACCTGCCTGCATAGATCGGGCACTTTTTGAGTAAAATGCAATCACACCGTTACCTCCCCTAGCTCCATACATGCCCGCCGTGGCTGCATTTTTAAGCACTTCAATACGTTCGATGTCGCTCGGATTGAAGTTCATCAAAACGGTTCCGTCAGGATCCTGAATGGGCACGCCGTCCATAAGAAATAGCGGTTGCGTACCACTTTTATAACTACTTATGCCCCGAATAGATACCTGATATCCGGGAGGCGATGGCGGGCCATTTGGTGTTGGAGTCCTTCGTACTACTGTCACGCCTGCAAATCGCCCTTGAATCATTTCATATAAATTTGGATAATTTGGCGATTTTTCATTGAACGTGATCACTGCATCAGCATCATTGTGCAGACTCCGCATTCGAATATCATCAGGCCTTTCATTGTATTTTTGTGCTCGAACAGTAACTTCATTTAGCAATTCAGCGGATTTATCGCGGTAAAGCTCGGTGTTGGCCTCTTGCCGGATCCGGGCGGCTTCCAGTTGAGCGTCCAGCATTGGCAATTTTGGTGTAGCAGTCATTTTAACGAAATCCCATAGTTTTCCAGGCCCTTCCAGAAACAGTGAGGCTTCTGTGGCAGACATCTTTTTTGCATTAGGCCCCGTGATTTGAACCATTAATTTTACTGTATCAACGATAGCCAACCCCGCCATTCGAAAGCGTCCTTGTCCATCAGCATCTGCCGATTTTATGAACGATTGCCGGGACTCCGTCGAGGCCACAATAATCTGCGCGCCGGGTATGGGTTGATTTTTTGCATTTAAAATGCGGCCGCTCAGCGATACCCCACCGAGTGAATCCGTTGCCGGCGTTCCACTAACCCGTCGCCATCCCTGCGTCAGCAATAGATCATCCAGCGCTTTACGCGTCTCTGCGGAGTGTTTCATGACATATTGGTTAGGGTTTTCAACATGTCCCCGCAGTTCTCCCGTTAACAACAAGTGGGCAAGCAAAGTGGCGTCAGCCGTGTCTTCAGGCACTTTGCTAACATCTGTGATCGACGCTGATAAAGCTGCTGACACAGGAGATCCGTTATCTTTCAGATTGACACTAAGGATCACTTGTTCACGGGGCTGATATGTGGTTTTGTTCATTTTCAATGTCAACCGGACCGGCGGAATAAACTCCGGTACAAAAAATAATCGCTCACCTTGTGGCTTAGCTGTGGCATCGTAAAGAGTGACTTGGGAAAGACCGGGTAACCAGCCAACCATTGGCAAGTTTATCTTCGCAACCCCATTTTGCAGGACAATCTTTCGCTGGTCAACTATCACTCCGCGTTGCTGAATGAGAATGTAGACGGGGTCAGTAGCGGCCCGGTTAGAACTCATGATCGTCAATGCCAGGCGGGTTGTATCGCTGATCGCATCTGCTGCCAGCAATAGTCCTTCGTTTTCGGGTTTAGGCAAAGGCACGTGTTGGCGTTGGTTGTTATAAGTGACATCTGCGTAATATGTCCGCTTCGCCTTCGGCTCCATTGATACACTGGTCATTCCCTGGGAATTGGTTTTAAAACGAACCACCTCAACGCCCAAATCATCAACAATACGTCCTTCAATAGGCAAGCCCCGACCATTAGGCTGTACAATTTTTACGCCCAGACGCGCTGGCATTCCTGAAATCCAGCGACCGCCTTCCGGCAAAACCTGAACGTCTGGTTGCTGAACAACAGAATCAACTGAAATTGGCAGGTCTTTTCGCACCAAATTGTAGATCGCCACAGATCGCTCGAAAGCGGGACGTCGCTGGAATTTATCTTCATCGGTATAGGCGCGTAATCGATACATTCCTGTCATGAGGGTATCAGACAGACGAAAATTTCCCCGGCCATGTCCGTCTGCAATACTTACCCACTGGTGTTGAACCAATTTTCCAGTTGAAGTAAGTAGGTCAACCTGCATAGCTGTTTTGCCACCGATCTGCTGGTGACTGGTAGCGTCGAGCAAATAAGTGCTCATCCAGAGCCGGTCCCCAGTGGCATAAAAAGGTTTATCAATGTGCACAAACAATGTAGGCGCCAATAACTTAAATCGCTCGTTGAATGCAGAATTGAGACTTCCCAGGCATGAGTCAGTTGGCGCAAAATTTCCCTGTATGGCCAATACACCGATAGAAGATGACTCCGTTTCACCCCCTTCGGGTATCCAGTCGCCGGGCAACATGGTCGATAGTCTGTCATCACCCATTGAGCCTTCCGCTTCCATACCTTCGGGCATCGTTATGATTCCATCGACAGTCATTTGCATTTGCCCGGCGGGTAGTTTCATTTCGGTAAAAGCGTAGCGGGCATCTGGATAGGGCGAAAAACCCGATGTTGCTTTGGTATAAAATACGATTAGTTTCGTGGCTGAAACCAGTTTGCGTTCGTTCGGTAACAGACCGGGTTGAATCAACTTAGAAACCTGAATTGGAACCAAACGTTTGTATTCGCTTATTGCAGCGGCAAGCGTAATGACCCGGCGTTCCATGGAGAATGCCTTGGTAACATCTTCCTGATAAACCAGAAATCCGGCCTGCTCGAAAGTGCCTTCTATCAGGCTGGCCATTAAATGGCGCGTAGATCCTCTGTAGGCAGTCAGCCGGTTGCGCCGGAATCGGTCAGCCTGTCGTTCGTTTTCGGGTTTGAGTTCTTCGAACCGTGCAGTTCCTGCAAAATAAACCTTCCCCGATGGAGTCGCATCGTAGTGTTTTAAATCATAGATTAACCTATAACCAAGCGCCCGGTTATCAATAATTAAAGGCTCGTTCACCTTCGCATACAGATGACCTTTGTCTTCTTTAAAGTTAAGAACTTCGGGATTCACGAGCAGGCACTGTCCGCCAAACGGTTCGCCAAAAAGTTGCTTTTTAAACTGGCGTAAATGTTTTTCTGACCGTTTAGAATTGCCTCGTACTGTTACGGCATCCAGCATTTGTTCGCTAACTTGCAAACGGAAATCGGCTTTTTGGGAAGACGCATTTTCAAATCGGATTTTTTGAGTAGCGGGCTGATATCCAACAAATGAAGCAGCTATCTCGACCGTACCAAATTGCACACCTGTCAACTTATAGTATCCGTTTTCGTCGGTTATTGCACCTTGCGTTGATCCATTTACATAAACGTGCGCGAAAGGCATGGGTTTTCCAGTCGCCGCATCGGTGACCTTTCCGGTAAGTATAGCGGTCACCTGTCCATAAGACAGCAATGTTGACCCCAGAAAAAGAAGAACAATAACACAGCAAATTGAGAACCGGTAACGCATAGTTGACAAATAGCAATACGTCGATGATACCTTTAACTCGTAGATTCTGACGTCTAACGACTTCCTATTTTTTCTTTCCAAAACCTTTCCAAATTACCATTAATTGGTTTAAGAAAAATACACTCAAAGTAACTGGCAGTTATAAATCAAATAATAATAACGCAAAGTGTTTTCTATGACGCATAGTCATGGGATTGCCCTCTAAAAAGAACTAATATTATGTAATTATACTTGTAGGAATCTTTAAAAACGCGTGAATTCTGAAAACTTGCAAGTCATTGCTGATACATTTGGACATAATAAGGCAACTTCCTATAATCCACCCCGACTAATTAAAAGCAATAAGTTTATCCGAGCTTCGGGCTGATCTGCCATGCAGCCTCGCGTTAGCGCATGTCCGCCACATTGCGCAACCAATTCTAAAATATCAAGTGCCTTAATAATTACCTGTCCTATACTTTATCATGATGAGAGGAAATTTTATAAATTAAGTAAACTAAACAATCCTCTCTAAGATTTTGCAAACAAACGCTTACTCTGTATTTTCAAATATTAATTTGACATATTCAACTGGTTTTTAGTTTATTCAAACATATTAAATGAGCTTAATTTGGTGTATATATCAACATTGTTTTTGTAGAAATAAAAGCGCGCTATAATGAATGTATTCGCCGATGAACAAGTTATTGGACAATTGGAAAAACGAAAAGGAGGATATTTTTATCTCATCGTTCCGGCTGACGCTGTCGATAAATTAAAAAACAAACGCTTAACCCGTCTGCTATGTACCGTAGACAAGAAACTAACCTTTCAATGTGGCTTGAATCACCTTGGAGACGGTAATTTCTTTGTTATATTAAGTAGTAAAAATGTTAAAGCGCTTAATAAAGTTGCGGGGGATACGGTCTATTTCGAATTAACCGAAGACCCTGACCCACTGGGCGTTCCTATGCCGGAAGTACTGGCAGCCTTAATCGAGCAGGATGAAGTTTTAAAATCATCATTTGAAAAAATGAGCCTCGGAAAAAAGCGTAGTATAATACATGCAATCACGCGCATCAAAGACGTGGACAAGCAAGTGAGCAATGCAGTCAAACTCATTAACGGCGGTTTGCAGCTAAGAAGAAAAAAGGAATGATAATATCAGTGATTAAAAAATTACTCGGACAAAAACGAGAAACAGGAGCAATAATCTTTTTTTACACTTTGGGTCAGGAGGAGTTACCTTCGCATTCAGAATTTCTCGATTGGGTTAGCTTCATACATTCTCCGATAATCACTGCTGCTAACAGCACACCATGTTTTTAACTGCGCCAACTAGAAGATACCAACAAAGGGCAGATGTTTTATGATTTAGGATTCGATGACTGGACCTTTGAAATCAACGATTCTACTGGCTCGTGTTAATTTCCATGCTCATCTGGATTTAGAATAACCCAACGCCCCAATTCGAGGCGTTGGGTGGCAATCATCTCTAAAAATGACTGGCTAAAAGGTAATAATCAAAAAAATAGTATATTTCGTCAACCCCTTATTTTTCTACAAGTTCCGCTTTGTTGAGAGAGGCAAATACTTCGCGGTAGAAATCCGGGTGAGATTGCCAGGTCTGTCCGGTAATTATATTTTGGTCGCGGACGGCTTGCTCCGTACAATAAGTGCCGCCACCCATTTCAATTTCAGCACGCACATGTTCGTAAGCGGTTAGTTTTCTGTTATTAGCCAATCCGGCCGTAACCAGAATCTGGATGCCGTGGCAGATAGCAAAAATCCATTTATCCTGCCGGTCAAACTCACGCACTACTTCTAAAAGAGGGGCGTGGTTACGCAGGTATTCCGGAGCGCGGCCTCCCAAAAGCAGAATGGCGTCATAGTCATCTACGACTGCCTCTTCAATCGTCAAATCAGAATCCAGGCAATAGCCGGGTCTCTCCACATAAGTATCCCAACCAGGTTCGAAATCGTGCATCACAAGGTTAAGGCGGCGTTTACTGGGAGCGGCAATCACGGCAATATCGCCCTCTTCCTGAAAGCGGTGAACGGCGTAAAGAGTTTCGTAACTTTCACCACCATCTCCGGTGACGATTAAGATTTTGCGATTCATGGTGTAAAGAATTATGGAATGTAGTTATACAAAAACGATTATAAGCTAAAAGTCGGAACAAGACTCGTCCTACCTGCTAAGTTTGGTTTGCTTTTTGACAAAAAAGGACTGACAAAAGAATTTAATAGGTAAACGAGACTTATGAGGGCACAAAATTACCAGATTTACCAGCAAGAAGATAGCAAGCATTACACCGATTATAGTGGTCACTTTTAGATTCCTTGTCTACAAACAAGAAGATAATTTCTTCCGCCTCTCGAAACAATAGGTGGATGATTTGTAAAACTCGCATCGTTAACTAACTCGTATCCCTAAAATAACACGAATCTTAGCTATTTTGATCGTTGTTTGCTTCCCCAATGATTAAGCTTAATAAATATTATTCACACGGGGAGAGCTACTATAAGGATGTTAGGTTGAAATTTAACCTTAACAGCTGTTCGAATGTTAACGAACTGTTGGTGAAATATTACGACTGTATAAGCGTAGCGTTAGAAATTGTAATAAAATAATTATTTCTGCTACAATTACCCATTAACTTGTTCTTTTGTTTTTTACTGTAAAACCGATAATGATACAGCAATTACATAACCATATCAGTAAAACCTGTCCGATTCAACCGGCTACGGTCAGTTTGATTGAGCCATTTTTTGAACATAAAGTATATAAAAAGAAAGAGCTGTTATTATCCGAAGGCCAGCGGTGCTTTGAAAAGTTTTTTATTTCCAAGGGCTGTGTTCAATTATGTTATCTTAAACAAAATGGTACCGAGCAAACCATTGATTTTGCAATAGAGAACTGGTGGATATCGGATTTTATGGCATTTTCTGCTGGTGGCATTGCGCAATTTTCTATTCGTGCAACAGAGAATACCGATGTGTTATGTATAAGTGCTGACAAACAATTTCAACTTCTTAGCGAAGTCCCGGAAATGGAAGCGTATTTTCATTTAGTGTTCCAGCGCGCATACGCAGCGTCCCAGATGAGAATAAGATACTTATACGAATTTTCGAAAGAAGAATTATACCTGCATTTTCTCGAAAGATTTCCCGCATTTACTCAGCGGGTTCCTCAATACCTTCTTGCCTCCTTTTTAGGGTTTACGCCTGAATACCTCAGCGAATTGAGAAAAAAATTTCTTTCTTAAACCAGTTTGAAAGCGTCGAGGACTATTGCCGATAACTGGATAGATGACTTTTCATTCAAGACTGAATCTAGTTTAAAGATTGCCTGAATGCGCGGGGTGAAATATTCGTATACCGCTTAAATAATTTATTAAAAGATTGAGGATGTTCAAAGCCCATTTGGTATGCGACTTCTGCAATTGATAGTCTGGTAGCGGCAAGCACAACTTTGGCCATTTCAATTAATTTCGCATGGATATGTTGCTGAGTATTTTGACCTGTCAACGATTTTAGCATATCGGTCAGATATCTTGGCGAAACCCGGAGGTAATCAGCCACTTCTTGGACAGTGGGTATCCCGTTCTGATATTCTTCAAAGCGAGATGTCAGGAACTGGTCCATTTGATTTATTAAATCGTTGTTAACGGCTTTTCGGGTTAGAAATTGCCGGTTATAAAAACGGTTGCTGTGATTTAGCAAAAGCTCAATTTGTGAGACGAGAACATCCTGACTAAAAGCGTCAATATTATTTTCCAGCTCAGCTGTTATGGACTCAAACAAGTTGGTTACAATCTTTTTTTCTTTATCTGAAAGAAAAAGCGCTTCATTGACGGCATAGGAAAAGAAGCCATAATGATGGATGTTCTTGCCCAATTGATAACCGCTGATCAGGTCGGAATGGAAGTATAGGGTAAAACCGTCGTAGCTGCTTTCGTCACCCGACATGGTTACGAGTTGATTTGGCGCCAAAAAAGCCAGTCCTCCTTCCTCAAAATCATAATAGCCTTGTCCGTATTTTACCTGTCCCCTGAAATCCTTTTTGAAGGATATTTTGTAAAAGTCGATCAGAAAACTGCGTCCAAAGTGTTCACGACTTATTTTTGTGATGTCGTATTTCACTAATGCCACCAAAGGATGCACAGGTTTAGGCATATCCATCCCGCGCATCAACTCAGAAATACTTTTGAAAACTAATGGCTGAGATATGGCTTTCATGTTTTTTGAGCAAAGTTAAAATTAATCCTGCACAGTTGGACGGATCACAATATCTCCAACATCCACATGGTCTGGCTGGCTTATAGCATAGGCCACCGCACCGGCAATTGCGTCCGGAGTAATCGCAATTTTGGCTGCCTTTTCCTTGATGGCAAATCTGGCCGTTTCATCTTTAATATGATCGGATAGTTCTGTATTCACAAAACCAGGCGAAATTCCGGTGACCCGATATTTTCCATTCGATTCCTGCCTTAACGCTTCGGTAATTGTTCGTACTGCGTTTTTGGTCCCTGCATATACGCCTTGAAGCGGAACAATTTTAATGCCTGAGGTTGATATAATGTTGATGATATGGCCAGAGCCTTGCTTTTTAAAAACGGTTAAAGCAGCGGCAATTCCATAAAGTGTCCCTTTAAGATTGACGTCGATCATTTCTTCCCAGTCGTCTATCTGCAAATCATCTATTCTCGAAAGTGGGCTGATTCCTGCATTATTTATCATCACATCCAGACGTCCATAAGTTTCCGTAGCTAAATTAACCAGCTGCTCCAAATCCTTGCGTCGTTTGATATCAGTTACCAGACTAATGGCTTCGCCATCTGCTGCTTTGATACGTTCAACAAGCTTATCCAGGCGGTCACCGCGACGTGCCCCTAATACTACTTTTGCACCAAATCCTGCCAGCATGATCGCTGTGGCTTCTCCAATGCCGCTGCTGGCTCCTGTGATAGCTACTACTTTACCTTTAATGTTATTTTCCATACGACAAAGGTCAGTTATAACGGATACAAAAAGTTAGCCTCAAACGTCAATTTTGTATCCTAAATAGCGGTGGGCGGTTAGTATCAAACAGCAGCAATTATTTCAATACCGCAAAATTGATTATGATTGAGACCCCTTCTTGTAACGAGAGCACAATTGCTTTCAATTGACATAAATCAATTCTTTTTCTTGACTTAACTCAATTTTAAACTGTTTTCATTGATGTACCTTTGAACCGTACAAAAACAAGCAATCAAAAATGGAAACATCCGCTAAACTTTTGGAAGATAGCCTTTTACTTATTTGGAATGAAAGGAATGCAGAGCGCAGATTAGAGGTCATGAAAGAAATTTACGCCCCTGAAATTGCTTTTTATGAATCCAATAACGATGAGGCGAGTACCGGTTATCAGGCGATAAACGATGTTATTTCGTCCTTGCAAGCTCAATGGCCGTTAGAATTTAATTTTGAGTTGACCGGCCCTGGACAAGTTAACCACCAGATTCAACACATTGCATGGACGCTGGGTATTCCCGGACAAACACCGGCTGCTTCCGGAATGGACGTGGCACTTATCGAAAATCACAAGATTGTTTCGCTCTTTCTATTTTTGAATTTGCCGGAAAATCAATAGGTTGAGTTTGGTAGCCAACAGTTTGATTGAGACATTATATTTTTTTAAATCCGGCTCATCGTTTCCGGCGAAATACCGGGATAATGATGAGCTTTTTAACAAACCAACATTGAGCCTTTTAACAAAGTGGTAATTGGATTTACAAGCGACCTTTGTTGAAACAAAATTTAGACAGAATGGCAAAAGTTTGGTTCATTACAGGCAGCTCAAAAGGACTTGGCAAAAGCCTTGCGGAAGCAGCGTTAGAAAAAGGTGAATATGTAGTGGCAACTGCCCGGAATCCGGAGCAACTGCGTGAGTTGGCTGAAAAATTTCCGGATAGAATTCTCACATTAGCGCTTGAAGTCTCTGACAAAGACCAAATTCACGCAGCTGTCACGGAAGCAGTAGCAAAATTTGGCAGGATTGACGTATTGGTCAACAATGCTGGTTTTGGTATCACAGGTGCGGCAGAGGCATTCACTGATGAGCAGGTTCGGAGCCAGTTGGAAGTAAATTTGTATGCGCCGATAGAAATTACCCGCGCTGTATTACCGATCATGCGCAGACAAGGGTCAGGACATATTTTGCAGATCAGCTCGATCGGCGGGCGGGTGGGGAATCCTGGGCTTACGATGTATCAGGCTGCAAAATTTGGCTTAGCCGGTTTTACAGAAGCATTGAGCAAAGAAGTTGCACCATTAGGAATCAAAGTTACATCCGTTGAGCCGGGAGGTTTTCGTACCGATTGGGCTGGTGCGTCCATGAGTTTTGCGGAGGATGTTGAGGGTTATGAGAGCACGGTAGGAGGGATAAAAACGTTTATACAATCAGGAAATTTCGTTCCCATTGGAGACCCCGCAAAAGCTGCGCAGGTGATGCTCGATCTTGTTTATCATGCTGATCCTCCGGTGCATTTGGTACTGGGAAGCGAGGCCACAGCGATTTTGAGAAACGCCGATAAAGACAGAAAAGCAGAATTTGAAAAATGGCTTTCTGTGAGCAATTCAACAGACCATGACGATGCCACAGATATGCTTGCGACGGAGGAAGGGAAGATGTTTTTGTCCCAAAAGGGCATTAAACTTTAATGAAAATGCTGATCAAAAGCTGAACTTTTTTGATCAGCATTTTTTTGAATAAGCCGGCTCGGCTTTGATGAAATTTTGTTTAGTATTTTAGCAGGTAAATGAAAAACACCGACGAAATCAAAAGATCCGATGCTATTGTCTATTCCTGCTACTACCAAAAAAGCTGGGAAGGTGAACAGTTTGTGCAAGACCATGTTTTGAACTATTTGATCTCTGGATCTTCTGTGCTGAACGATGGGGTAAATGAATATATCTGTGGTGAAGGTTCAGTCCAATTGATACCCAGAAACCAGTTGATGAAGTTCGTAAAATATCCTCCCAGGGAAGGTGATTTTCAATCGCTTTCGATTTATCTGGATCAGCAAATACTAAAAAAATTCTGTTTCGAATATGATATGTCTGCCACGCACCGGCTGTATGATAAACCAATTGTTTCGATTCCAGCAAATCCTCTATTAAAAGCTTATATGGATTCGCTGCTGGCCTACCATCATAATGGAAATCTGAACGAAGGTAAGCTAATCGGTTTAAAGCAAAAGGAGGGAATTATGCTTTTGATCCACTTGAAACCGGAGCTTAAAAATATCCTGTTTGATTTCAATGAACCGCACAGAATCGATTTGGAGGCGTTTATGAATAAGAATTATCATTTCAATGTGCATCTGGATCGTTTTGCCTATCTAACCGGCAGAAGCCTCGCGACTTTCAAGCGGGATTTTGAGAAACAATTTAATATCACACCCGGTCGCTGGATACAGCAAAAACGCTTGAAACAAGCTCATTACCTGATCTCCGAAAAGGGTAAACTAGCTTCCGATATATACCTTGACCTCGGTTTTGCGGACCTTTCCCATTTTTCATATGCGTTTAAAAAAGCATACGGAGAAGGTCCGTCAAAAATCAGCCGGCATAACGTATAACTAAGAATCACATTGAAAATCATGTTTGAAAAGTAAACCAAAAAAAGAGAATATCCGGTTTGAATTTTTCCGGATACTCTTTTTTTAAGTTAAAACAGATTAATCCTGAGGTTCGGCAAATGTTTCAGCCATTTCATCCATGAGCAGCAATAGACACATCATTCCACGATTCCCAGGTTTGTAATTTCTCAGCGTATACGCGTTTCGTTTTTTCGTAACCAAGTTTACCCAGGAAGAGGCGCAGCGGTGGCTGTTCACTATCCACTAATTTCAGAATCGCGGGAACGGTTGCCGCAGGTTTTCCATAGTCTTCCGGCAACAGACCTTCTGTATTGCCAAGCCCTTCACGAATTTGATCATAAGCGGCGATAGGCTGACTTTGTACCGCCGAACTGCCTCCGAAATCTGTCGTGTAGCCATTGGGTTCTACAAGCGTTACATGAATTCCAAACGCATTTACTTCGCTCGCCAGCGCCTCACTTAAACCTTCCACAGCAAATTTTGTGGCGTTGTAGATCCCCAACGTAGGTAAAGTCCATACGCCCAATACACTGGAAAGCTGTATGATATGACCGTGTTTTTGTTTTCTGAGGATTGGTAAGGCAGCCTGCGTGATCCATAACGTTCCAAAAACATTAGCCTCAAAGTTATCCTTAACCTCCGTTTCACTTGCTTCCTCGATTGCTCCAAAAACAGCGTAACCCGCGTTGTTTATTACCACGTCCAGGCTTCCAAAATACTGGTGTGCTTTGTTTATCGCAGCTATACTTTGATCCCGGTTTGTAATATCCAGCGCGATCGGTAAAAAACTGTTCGGATATTGATCTGCCAGGTCATCAAATCCCGCAATGTTCCGGGAAGTTGCGGCAACGTTATCGCCACGATTTAAAAATGCTTCTACCCATAATCTTCCAAATCCTCTGGTTGCACCGGTAATAAAAATTGTCTTTGTCATGATCAGAAATTTTTGTTATTGTTTTGATATGACAAAAGTATAATAGCCCTCAGCGGCCGGATAGCTCATTTGTCGGAAAGAATAGCACAGAAATACGGCATTACTTTTATCTTTATGGAAAGAAAGGTAAAAGCCTGCCCGAAGTTGTTTAATATCTGTTTATGGACAAAATCACCCATTACAAGACCATTTCGCAGTTGCACGAAAAAAGCGGTTATCCGCCTCCAGCGCACCCGTTAATAAGTCTGATGACCTGTAAAGAGCTTATGAGTTATTCGCTCGGTGAATCCCGTTTTACCGGTGATTTTTATATGATCGCATTAAAGAAAATAATGTCCGGATATGTGCTTTATGGAAAGACCAGGTATGACCACCATAACGGTTCCATGGTTTTTATGAAACCAAGGCAGATACTTGAAGTGAGCAATGTTCAGTTTGCCGAAAAAGGTTTTGTAATTTTTGTTCATGAGGATTATTTGTCCGGTCATGCGCTGCATGAACAGATCAAAAAATACGGTTATTTTGATTATGAGATCAACGAAGCCCTGCATGTTTCCCCATCTGAGGAAACAATTATCTGGGATTTATATGATAAAATCAGATCCGAGTATGATGGAATTCAGGATGAGCTGAGCCGGGATATTATTTTGTCTCATATAGATTCCATATTGAAATATTCCAACCGATTTTATAAAAGGCAATTTATTGATCGAAGCGCGAACGTTTCAACAGGCACGGTAAAGAAATTTCAGGATGTATTAAAACATTATTTTGAAACCGGACAGCAACAGACTCAGGGGCTTCCTACAGTTAATCATCTGGCGGGAGATTTGTTTTTATCGACCCGTTATCTGAGCGACGTACTCAAACAGGAAACCGGGAAAAATGCACTAGAACATATACATCTTTATCTGATCACGGAGGCTAAAAATCAGTTGCTGAGCAGTGATGAGAATGTATCTGGAATTGCCTACCAGCTTGGCTTTGAAAGCCCTTCTTATTTTACCAGACTATTCAAAAAAGTTGTTGGCGTAACGCCGGTTCAGTATAAAGAACAGTATACCGGCGGACCAAAAATTGCGTAGTAAAAAAATACAAATATTGTTTTAATCATTCCGGAGGTGGCACCGAATTATTCGAGGTTTTCCAAGAGCAATAAAGACGAATTATTTTCCATACAGACTGAAAACGGTGCTGATCTGATTCTTTTTTGTCGCACTGAATAGGCAGCTGTTTTAAAAGCTCTTTCTCAAAAGTATTAAGGTGAATTTTAAGAATAAGGCTGCATCTCAGACTTATTCATATCTCGGGTTAACAGATATGCAACAAACATATTCGGTACCCAGCACAGCCAGGCCACAAGCACGTAAGCTTTGATGAAATCTCCGTAAATAACTACCAGCAAAGGTAGCCACAGGCGCAGCGTTACGGCTGCAAAACATGCGGAGTAGCTGAAAATCATGAATTTTTGATGTTGAGTTACGCGCCCCTTTAGAATGCTGGTGTATCCCATGAACGTGCTGATAAACCAGACAAGGGCCAGGCAAAAAAATCCCGTTGCAGCGATCAGGCCGCCGTTTGCATGAATTGCCAGATATGCAGCGGAAACTGAACTAAAAAGAGCAAATAACAGATAAAGTTTCCCAAGTTGGCGGTGCATGACAGGCGAAGATATTCTGATCCTTTCATTAAACTGAACCCAGCCGATCAGCAAGGCCAGCCCGCCGGCAGTAATGTGCATGTAGAATGCTGAACTCCATACCGCACTTGCCAATAATGCGCTGTTTTTGTTGCCCAATATTCCAAAGTTATGCTGAAAAAAATAGAACAAAGGATATAGCCCGATGAGCGTAGCCAGTATGGCAATCATAACCCGCGAGATTTTATTACTTGGCAACTTAGTTGATTTTGGTGGCATGGATATAGATTTCCTACTGGATGCTTTTTCGGGGAGTTTGGTTGCTTCTTAAATGCTCTTGCGAAGATATGGGCCTAATCTTGTAAATTTTGGTTATAAGAACAAATTCTTTTGATTCAACTATGTCCAGGGTATGCCGTTGTATTCACAAGCATGCCCTATGTATTCTTCGTAAAGTAAAGTATGCATGCATTTCTTCAGACAATCATTGGCATGAGATTTTAAAAGCATAAGATTAAATTACATAAATCAGAATAGTTATGCAAAATCATGAAGATGAGGGGCGTGAAGTAAAAAATGCCGAGCCTGATCGTGAAGACCAGAACGCTACTAATGGCAAAGCAGGGAGCGAAGAAATGGGATCGATGCCGAACGATCCGGCAGAAAATGCTAAAAAGACTTCACCCGAAGAGGATGCCGGCGAAAAGGAAGATACGAGATTGTCAGCAGATAATTAATCGGCTAAATGCGCGTGCAAGTTGTGTGTTTGAGGCTTTTAGCAATAACAATGCATTTTAAAGTAGTTGCAATTGCCTCAAACACAAACCATTTTAATACCGTTACAGATCGTCAACACAATTAAATGCAGTTTGTAAAATTGTGTCAAACACAGGATTTGCAAAAATCTTTCCATATCAACTTTGATAGGCGTATCAATTTTTACTTTTTCGTCCAACTCCAATCCTGGTATCACTGCCGAAATTTCTGCAACAATTTCAGCCGCACCGCTGTCGCTCAAGCCTGGGAATTTTCCCGGGCATTCCGTTGAAACTTTTCGATGGCCGCTTCTTTATTAGCCTGAATTTCTTCCAGCAGCATGGGGCTGGCGACAGTCGCGAGATGTTTGGTTCCCCACAAAACAAGTTCCACAATAATCGGGATGGTTTCTGCGCCTTTTTTCGTAAGGCGGTAGGTGAACTTCGATTTTTTGTCCTCAGCCACGGCCTTGGTTAAGATGCCTTGTAATTCCAGTGCTGCCAGGCGGTCGGCCAGGACGTTGGTCGCTATTTTTTCTTCTGATTGCAGAAATTGCCCGTAAGTTGACTTCCCAGCAAACACCATATCCCTGAGAATGAGCAGTGTCCATTTGTCGCCCAGCACGTCTAGCGATGTGCTTACCGGGCATGTAGATCGCTGTTTTAACTCTTTCATAAAAACTATTTTATTTCACTTGCTTTTTGCAAGTAATATATTTAACTTTGTACTTGCAAATTGCAAGCAAATATACGCGAATTTAATTTCCTTTTATCATGATTTTAGTAACTGGAGCCACTGGTGGATTAGGCCGCCAAACCATAGACTACTTGCTTAATACCACTCCGGCCGAAAAAATTGCATGCCTTGTGCGCGACGTAAGCAAAGCCACGGAACTCGTTGAGAAAGGTGTGGACGTAAGGCAAGCCGATTACCTCGACTACCCTGCGCTTGTGCAAGCCTTTCAGGGCATTGATAAAGTGCTGCTGGTTTCCGCCATAGCATTTACCGACCGGGTACGCCAACACCGGAACGTCATCGATGCCGCGAAAGAAGCAGGGGTTACGCATCTTTTCTACACCAGTATCCAGCGCAGTACAGATTTTGTGATGACGGAGGTCACGGAAAGCGACCTGGCTACCGAAGCCTATCTCAAAGCTTCCGGGCTGATATACACCATTCTCAAAAATAACTTCTACTTTGAAGGCCTTGGCCACCTGATTGGTAACGAGGTGCCAGAGGCGGAGATTCTTGTACCGGCTGGCGATGGCAAGATAGCTTTCGTTCAACGGACTGAACTCGCTGCTGCTACGGCTGCCCTGTTGACGAGCGAAGGGCATGAAAACCAGGAGTATAACATGTCAGGGAGCGAAGCCTATTCGTTTCACGACATCGCCCGGGAATTGTCCTCTTTGGCAGGCCGCCCTATAACATACAAAAACAGCGAGCTGGCGCCCTACATCGCGCAGAAAGTAGCCGCCGGCTTCCCGGAATTCGTCGCAAACTTCCTTGCCCAGTGGGCTGTCGCCGCCAAACACGGGATGCTCGCCGGGACAGACGATACCGTTGAGCGTCTGCTTGGCCGTAAGCCAACTTCGCTGCGGGAATATTTGAAAACGACTTATTTTCCTGGTGCCTGACCGCTTGTAGCGGCGGTGATAGATAGCATGTTGTTGTCGTTTCAAACTTCTTTTTACTGAGACCAGAATGGGGTGAGGTTTGACTTTCATTATTTATTCTCGATTCCCCGTCGTGCGTAGTGTTTTTTGCACTGCGCACTTCTTTTAGTATCCGTTTGTAATAGCTTGAAGTGACATTTAAGATGTTATGTATTTATTTCAAATGGAATAATAGGAGTTCGTCCTGAATGTTTTTGCTGCAACTCGGCCAGATTTCTTGAATTTGGATCTGACGAATTTTGTATTTTTGGGGACTTTCTTGAGTATTTTTAAATTTGTAAAGCTTGTTTTTATGGTGTCTTGGGATGGCCCTGTTGGGACGCGGGCCAATAAGAAGATAATTATTTTGTCAACCGTTAAGAGTAGAGTGTATCCGAAACAGATAACGTTCAATGTTTTACGACTGCAAGAAGATGGCAGTTTCTAAGTTGAAAAATTTTTCCCAGCACTAGACTTGCTACGAAGCACGAATGCTTATTTCAGCACGTAACCGGCATTTACTTCTAGGTGCTGTTATAGGCAGTGTTTCTTTTTTAACGGTCGATATAGTCCATTTTTTAATGTTGTTCATGTTGAATAACGAATGGTCTTGTTTCGGAAAAATCTTCTCGTAATGATATGATTGGCGAATATTTCATTTCTCTGTCAATTTCTTCTTTAATTCAAGTGATAAGTTTTCATCTGTCAAAACCATTTTTGCTTCCTGGCAATATTGCGTTTTACCGATATATTGTTCGTATCCAGATGTTTTAATAGTTGTAAACTCTTTCCACTCCTTATTCTCCTGAGATAAAAATTCTCCACATAAGAGAAAAGTCTTTTCACTGTTTGGTGATTTAATATAGCCAATTTTTACATTCCGGAAATCAATAGGTGTCGGTGGTTGATGATTAAGAAAATCATTGGAAGCCGAACTAATTAAAAACTTAACAACCGAATCCGGAATGCTTTCATTTTCAGAAATTGTGGTTGAATTTACTTTCGTATCTGCTTTTTTGTTAAAGTTACAGCAAATCATTGCTACTGTAAGTACTAAGAAAGCATATGCTTTTAGTGTGTTTTTAAAGATTAGTTTGGTCATATCGTAATAAAATTTATTGTTTTGTCTTATTGTTGAATGATTGTCCAAACATAGCCTATAATTGTATAACATGAGAAAGTTTAATCGTACTTTTTATGATATTGGTACTAACCAAAGAAAATAAGGAAACGTAGCTAAATTTTTTTATTCGCTCGCTCTTCCAACGCAGAGCAACGAAAGTCCCGAAAGCGAACCCTACGATAGAGCCCTACTTCGCATTAACAAACAACTAAATGAAAATTAAAAACGGACGATTCAGAATTTTTCCGAGTGCAATCTGCAAAAAGACGATTCTATAAAATTCAAAAATAACGTTGTCAAATTCATGGAAGGTTTATATTATTTCTACAAGTAACAAAATTCGTGTTTCTATTCGGGCAGAATCAAAAAGAATACTTATTAACCGGTAGATACAACCAACAATCCAAACCACAATCTAAAACAAAAAATACCCCAAAAGCCAATGCCCGCAGGAGATTTTTCCTAACTAAATATAACCAACCGGTTCTGTCGATGCAAAGAAGCATCGTCGACCTCCTATCAAAGAACCGTTTCAATCAGAAAAATTTCGGAGCTGTCAACTTGCGCACTGATTTCCAGTACGTCAGATTCGGTAATTAAGGCAGTATCTTCTTTTTGTACTTCAACACCATTGATCAGTACGCCCCCATGCAAAACATAAATTAATACCCCGTTATGATCTTTATGTAACGAGTAAGTGTAAGCCTGGTCCTTTTTAATATGCATCTGATACATCCAGACATCCTGTTGAATTTTCAGTGAGTCGCCGTCGCCATCCGGAGAAACCAGAAGTTTCGAAACGGTATTTTCAGCGATCTGACTGGCGTTCAATACCTTGACAGACGGTGTCAGGTTTAATTCACGTGGCGCTACCCATATTTGCAAATGGCGGGCGTTGTCTGTTTCTGAAACATTGCCGCCTTCATGATACAAACCCTCTCCGCTACTGATCAATTGCACATTGCCGGCGTGGTATTCTTCATGTGCGCCCAGGGTGTCCCGGTGCGATTCGGTACAGGAAATCATAACAGTGACAATCTCAACGTTTTTGTGCGGGTGCATACCCAAATGACTTTTAGGGTACAGAATGTCGTCGTTAAAAACATAGAGTGCTCCAAAACTTTGTGGTAATATATTACTAGCCATTCCATTGCTGAAAAGGGTGCGGCCTTCAAATTCATCATGCTTCATTTGCCCGCGGTCTGCGGATTTTAATATTTTGATTTTCATGTATTTATAAGTTTGCGATGGCGAGGAGGACAGATAGTATCAAAGCGAAAAACAACACAGGTAGTAGCTTCCATTCCTTTTTTCTGGCATGGACAATAATTGCCCCGACCATCACAATGGCAAAGCCAATGGCTGCGATCCCGGCCAGAGTTTCCAATTCTTTAAGCCAGATCGACAAGAGCATCACTACCACACCGCACAGTTCGGCTACACCAATAAACCGCGGAAAATATACCGACTGATCCTCGGTGATATTGCCCTTTCTGACCATTTCTTCTTTTGACATTTTAAGTTTCATCACCCCAGGCATGATAAAAAACAGGGCTAAAATTATTTTAAAAATCCACGTGTAAGTTTCCATATCGATCTGTTTTTAAATGATATGCAAAAATAAGATGCCTATGCTATACTTTTGTTATTGGTTACATATAGTATACCGATAAACATGGACAACATGGAGCAGATAAGCAAACAGGAATGCGGCCGTAACAGAATGGCTGTGCGGGATACACTCGACTTGATCGGGGGTAAATGGAAAATTCTGATCCTGCTGACCCTCAACGAACGGCCTTACCGTTTCAAGGCTCTGGCGCAGGAAATCGGAATTTCGCCGCGGATGCTTTCCAGAGAGTTGCAGGATATGGAAACAAATAAACTACTGAATCGCACCATCATCGACGCAAAACCCATTGGTGTTGAGTATTCCATTACCGATTATGGCCGAACCTTCGGTCCGATTATTGAGGCGATGCGGGATTGGGGACTAAACCACCGAAAGGAGATTTTTCAACAGTAAAAGTGAATAATCGAATAAAATCACCTGGTAGTCAGCTGCCAGCGCATCAAGAAAGAGCGGATTCCAGGTATCCATAACGCCTCTGAACCGGTTGACCAGAAGCAGTGGTTCAGCGGTTCCGAACTGCCGGTAAGCGATCTTTGTGTCGTTTATAAGCTCAATATTTGTTTGAGCGGCCAATGCTAATGCATTCATCATTTAAATTTTGCCAAAAAGATCGTTGAATATTTCACTGCTGGAAGGATGCGTATAAATCGTATCGCGTAATACTGTGTAGTCTAACCCGCCCTGCATAGCCAGTTGTACTTGGTTAATCAGTTCGCTGGAATTGACGCAAAACAACGTGCAGCCAAGAATTTTGTTCGTGTCCGCATCGACGACGGCTTTCAAAACACCTTCTGTTTGTCTTAAAATCTGAGCGCGCGTGCTGGCTGCTGCCGGAATACTGGCAATTTTTATCCGGTAACCCTGTTTAACCGCTTCATGCTCACGCAGTCCAACTTGTGCCAGAGGTGGTGTTATGAACAAAGATGACGCTACGTATTTTCTGTCGAACGTTGTATGCGGTTCAAATTTCGGGAAAAGCTGGCTACGGATAATGCGGAAATCGTCTAGGGATATGTAGGTAAATTGCGGTCCGCCATTCACGTCGCCAATTGCCCAGATGTTTTCAGCCGTCGTTTGGAGATGTTCGTTTACGCGGATATAACCTCTGTCATCCTGCTGCACGCCGGCAGCAGAAAGGTTCAGGTCTTTTGTTACCGGCCGGCGCCCGGTAGCAACCAGAATAGCGGTGGCTGAAACTTCTTTTTGTATTTCTCCCTGATGGTAAATGATGGTATCCGCGGTTTCGCCGGTAATAATTTTCTCAATCTGTGCAGCTTGTTCTATCCTGATTCCTTTGGCAGATAAAACCGTCTGAATCGAGTCTGCAATATCCCTGTCTTCATTCGGCAGAAATGTGGCGGAGCGGTCAAGCAATGTTACCCTGGAACCGAACTGGGCATACATACTGGCGAATTCGAGCGCAATATAACCTGCACCAATAATCACCAGTTCCTCAGGAAGTTTCGTCTGGTCAATCAGCGTTGTGCTTGTGAAAATACGCTGACTTTGCTCGATACCCGGAATGGAGGGAACAACGGGTTTTGCACCTGTATTGATAAATATTTTCTCCGCTTCAATAAGTACTTCTTCAACTATATCTGCTAGACGAACAGCGACTTGCCGGTGCGTGACAAAAGTTGCAGTCCCGGTAATCACCGTCGCGCCAGGCTGGTTGTCAACCATCTCAAAGTTCCGCTGCCGGAGTGAACTTGTCAAACGATTTTTCTCATTAACAGCTTCATGATAGGGTACATTTGTTTCTGCGCTATGCACCAGTGACTTGGTCGGAATGCAGGCAATATTGATACACGTTCCCCCGTACATCAGCGCCGACTGTTCGATGACCGCAACAGTCCAGCCTTCTTTGGCCAGAAAAGCAGCCAGTGTTTTGCCACCTTTTCCGAAACCGATTATCAATGCGTCGTAACTTTTTTGAATGGTTTTCATGAGCACAAATATGAGATTACTATGGTAGATATACGTTTATTCTTAAAAGTGCAGAGGCCATGATTTCTTACTGATCCACGCCTGCAAATACACGCCACATCACTGCTTTGAATCTTCCATAGAATTCGATTTTATCAACCGGTTTAAGAATGCTAATCCTGACTATTGGAAATATGGTTTGCAAAATTCAGTTCAAGTTCTCCATTTTGCTGCAAGCCCTTTCCAAACAGCGTTTAATTCGAATCAGGAATAAAGAAGCAGTAGATAGTCCGGGGAATAGAAAAATTTGCGCACGTCCGGGCATCTCGTTTTGTTTTTCTAAAACTAGACAGACCTAGTGCTGTATACTAACACAAAACCCCGGACTGCTTATACTTTTCCCTGATTCCTGATTTCAACCGGTGTTTTGCCTTTTGCTTTTTTAAAAAGTCTTGAAAAGTATGAGATGTTGTCAAAACCTAATTGGTGGGCGACGTCACTGACATCCATATCCGTTTGCAGAAGCAGGATTTCAGCTTGTTCAATCACATATTCATGAATAAGGCCAATAGTACTTTTCCCCGTTTCCTGGCGAACAAGGTCCGTAAGATAATTTGGAGACAGATTAAGCCGGGCCGCCAAAGCCGCAACATTAGGTACTTCTCGGACCGGTTGCGACAGATCTTGATAGTATTATATTTGACCGGACTTGGGTCTGACATTATTCAAAGTTTACGTTCAGTATATCAATTGAAACCAAAACCGGATCGGACTGGTAGCTGTTATCAACGTCATTAAGGATATAAATGCGGCGTTTGGTGCCGGTGACGATTCCGTCAAAAGATTTATGATCTTGAATGATCTGCGTGGCTGATGTACCGCCCAGAATTTCAGGCCAATAATCGTGACGTTTTAACAAACCATTTTTATCAAAATAAAAAATCTGGAGTTTACTGTGCGTGGCAAATCCATCCGGATAAATAACTTCCAGGCGGCTTAATGTCTCTCCATTTTCTACCCAATCTTCCAACTCATTTAATTCGGTACCCGGCACTTGAAAATTGAATGGAGCTGTTGCATAATTCCAGGTAGCGTAACTTGAAAAATAAATCAATTGCACTCTCGACCACGGAGTTTCGATCACTTGTCCCTTGAAAGATTCCCGGGGGTTTTTCAATTCTTCCAGCAGGGTTCCATTTTCGTCAAACAATTGCACTTTTCCCGTTTCAAATATAGAAGAGTATCCGGGTTGGAAAGGATTTTTCCAGTGAGCTTTTTGCTCGGTTAATGAACCGGTAAATTCAACATCTGCCAGTGCATTTTCATGTCCCTTGATGGCCCAGGTAACGCCTCCTATGTTCGCCCTCAATTTTACTGATTTGAATTTAGCTATATTTTCACCCCCATGGGCTGTCAATATTTTATCCAGTAATTGTCTGGTTGAAGTCTTCATTTCGTGTTCGTTTTAGTTAATGAAATATTGGAGTCAATCAATGCCCATGTGCGGTAATGCTCACTTCTCTCCAACGCTCTATATCTTTAATCCGCTCGGTATAGACTTGATGAACAGTGTCGTATGCGACTCTTCCAAGCAGTAATCGCGCCGGTGGATTAGGAATTTCAGTAATCGTCAGGATTGCGTTTACTGTTGCTTCCGGTTTTCCCCAGGTTTCAGGATTATCGCCCGATTCTGCAAAAGCGGTACGCACTGGGTTGTAATCTTCAATATCGGATGAGGTTTGAATTGCAGAATTACCTGCCCATTCGGTTGCAAATCCATTTGGCTCAATCAGTGTTACCTTGATACCCAGATGTGCAACTTCCGAAGCGATGGTTTCACTTAAACCTTCTACAGCAAATTTCGAAGCGTTATATAAACCCAGCATTGGCAAAGTTGTCAGACCCAGAAAACTCGATACCTGAATAATATGCCCGCTTTTTTGATCACGCATAATCGGTAGTACTGCCTGCGTTACCCAAAGCAGCCCGAAAAAATTGGTTTCCATTTGTGCTCTTGCCTGTTCCTCAGTCGTTTCTTCAACCGTACCAAAAAGTCCATAACCGGCATTATTGATCAGGATGTCAATACTCCCAAAATGCTGTTTTACCTGATTTGCTGCATCCAGAACCTGCTGACGGTCATTCACATCCAGCTTGATTGGAAGAAGGTTATCACCATAAACCGTAGCCAGGTCTTCGAGGGCTGTTAGGTTGCGGGCCGTTGCGGCCACCTTGTCGCCGCGTTTCAGAAATGCCTCGGCCCAAAGTTTCCCAAAGCCTCTTGATGCACCAGTTATAAATATTGTTTTTGACATGACAACTTTTTTTTGATTGTTACTTGATAAGACAAAGATATCCCGACCGGCGTCGTTGGAATAGTCTATTTGAGCGGAAGAATAGCACATAAATACAGAAGAGGAAGAAAACAGGAAAAGGGATTCAAGAAATCCGGCGTCTGGCTGTCTCCTTTGAAGACACTCGGATTTACTTGCAACCGAATGAATTTCAGACATCTGCATACCAAGATCGGTTTGTTTTTGAAGCAAGAAATTGTTTCCTTGTTCTATAAAATGCTAATCATCCGATCATAAAATTGCATACACGTAACTTTCTTATTGAAATTAAACAAGGCTCAAAAACATCATGGCATCAAACATATCGGCAGTATCAATCAACGCACCCATAGCAAAAGTCTGGCAGGCTTTAACTCAACCCGAACTGGTAAAAAAATGGCAGTTCGGCAGCGATTTAATTACGGATTGGACGGTTGGTGGTGAGATTCGTTTTAGAAATAACTGGGAAGGCCAGGTCTTTGAGCAATGGGGGAATATTTTAGAATTTTCACCGTATGAAATTATCCGCTACACATTATTTTTTCCCAGACCTGATTTGGAGGACAGACCTGAAAATTATTTTATTATGAGCTATCTTCTCTCTGAAGACGAGGGGGTGGTCACGCTTGTTGTGAACCAGGAAGATAACCGGCCGGGATCTGTTCAAGATACTCCCAACGGAGAAGAAAATCAGGTATTGAATGGCTTGAAAGCTTTTTTGGAAGCGGAGTAACAAAAAGTTTTACAAGCGATATAGGTTATCTAAAGCTTTCATCGATCACATTTGCCTGTTCACCGAATATAAGATCAGCTTCTTTCACAAAGCGTATACTTTTAAATCATCAAACAGAATCTAAAATATACCTAAAACGATTGGATCATGAAAGCGAACATTGGAATCTCCGAGGAAAACAGAAATGCAGTTGCAGCTCAGCTTGCGAAATTGCTGGCTGATGAATTTGTATTGTATACCAAAACGCGTAATGCGCACTGGAACGTTGAAGGTGCTGACTTTCATGCCATGCATTTATTTTTTGAAAGCCAGTATCAGCAGCTCGACGAAGTGATGGAAAGCGTTGCCGAACGTATACGCAAGATCGGGCACTATGCACCAGCCACATTATCGCAACTTTTAAAACTGACTCACCTGACCGAAGCCACTGCTAATAAAAATGACAGCAACGGATTTTTAAAGGAGTTACTTGAAGATCACGAAAGTATCATCACCTTCATTCGAGGTAATATTAACCCATTTGCAAACGAATATCATGACGCCGGAACCAGTGATTTTATCACCGGACTTTTGGAAACACATGAAGAAATGGCGTGGATGTTACGCGCGCACTTCGCCTGATTAAAACTTAACGGCAAATAAGTTAAGCATTAACAAAAAGGCTATGAAATTAGACTTTGAAACCAAAAAAGTTTTAGCAGGTATGGTCGCAATACTGACCATGGTTTTTATTGGTATTCAATTTACCGGGCCAAAATTGGAAAACCCCATAATAACTGGTGATTTTCAGGCACCACCAGCGGTAAAAGACATTGTCAGGCGGTCTTGTTACGACTGCCATTCTAATGAACCCAATTTGAGGTGGTACGATAAGGTTGCTCCGGCTTACTGGCGGGTGGCTGAACATGTCAGGCAGGGCAGGAAAGGGCTAAATTTTTCAACGTGGGACAGCCTGGCCCCGGCTGACCAGAAAGCCAAACTTTGGGAATCGCTTAACCAAATTGTGGCAGGGGCGATGCCACTTAAAGATTACGAACTGGTTCACCCGTCTGCCAAACTTTCTGGTTCAGATATTGGTGTTTTGAAAAAGTATATCAGGTCGTTGCGTGTTCGCAATATACCGGGAGATACAGCGAAGATCAACGCACTTGCGAAGCAGACTATGCAGGTGAAAGCATTAAAAGCGCCGATGGATTTACCGAAAGCTTTGAATGGCATCAGCTATATCCCGGACTATAAAAACTGGGAGGCCGTCAGCAGTACGGAGCGTTATGATAATGGAACGATGCGTATCATTTTTGGAAATGACGTGGCAGTAAAAGCGATCCAGGAAGAGCATACCAACCCATGGCCAAACGGAACGATTTTGGCGAAGGTTGCCTGGGATGAGGTGGAAGATAAATCCGGAAATGTATCTAGCGGTGCATTCAAACAGGTTGAATATATGATCAAGGATGACAAGAAATATGCGTCGACAAAAGGCTGGGGATTTGCAAGATTCAAGACGCCAGCCATGGTTCCTTATGGAAAAACGGAAACTTTTGCGACCGAATGCGTCAATTGCCACCAACCCATGAGCGCAAATGATTTCGTGTTCACTACGCCAATAAAGCACTGATTATGAAACGGACAATAATTATTTTTTGCCTTATCTCCCTGTTTTACTTTTCAGGATGCAGTCCTGCGCCAGACTCAGGCGAACGAATTAACAGCCATGCTTCATTACCTGCGTCTTTCGGATTTTCAGAAATGAATTTGAAGGTGATCAGTTCATTAATAAACAAAAAAGACGGTACTATGTCCATTTTATATGGTAACGAAAAAACGGCTTTACGCCTTCGTGAAAATGTGGATTCCGTCATGTCCGGTGAACAGCTCACTCTGCTGACTTGGAAACAGAAAGAAGATGATCATTGGCTGGGTGCGAAAATTCCCGATCAGCTGCTATTTGCCGAAACCGTTAGAGCGGAACATGATGATAAAGGTGAAATGCAGGTAAAGTATGAAAAATTTAATGGCAGTGAGCTTGTGAGGGACGTGGATACATTGGGTAATGCAAGCAGAAAAGCATTCCTGCTTGCTCAAAGACCATCAATCATGCCCTAAAATAATTCATTCACAATCTTCTTTGTAATAAAGCCATTGAACCGCTGTACTTTTCAGCGGTTTTTTTGGTGTATTCCGGTTTACGTTATGATTCCCGTTCGGATGTCGGGCGATTTGTTTCAAATTTGATAACTTAGCTTTTAGAATCCATCTTCCCGGATCAAATAATCTGATAAAAGTTACTCGCCCGACTCGATGAAATGTTTAATTGTTGATGACAACCTGATTGCCCGTGCGACGTTAAGCCAGCTGGCCACGCATGTTTCCGATCTGACTGTGGTTGGAGAATGCTGCGATGCCATGGAGGCTTATCAATATCTTCAGAACAATCAGGTAGATATCTTGTTTCTGGATATTGAAATGCCAGAAATGACCGGACTGGAACTGACCAGAACCCTGAAGAATAAGGATATGGTCATTATTTTTACGACATCAAAAAAAGAATACGCTGTGGAAGCCTTTGAGTTGAACGTGGCCGATTATCTGATCAAACCCTTCACACCTGCACGGTTTTTACAGGCTGTCGGAAAGGCGCGCGAGATACTGGGAAGTAAGAATGACAAGGTGCAGCAGATTAATGATGAGTTCATTTTTATTAGGGATTCCAATGTTATGCGTAGGCTGAAATTTGATGATATTTTGTATGCAGAAGCCATGGGAGATTATGTCAAATTTTACACCACCCAGACTTTTTATGCCATACACGGGACATTGAAGTCGGCCGAGGAAAGGCTGCCAGGTTCAAAATTTATACGGGTCCACCGGTCGTACATTGTAGCCGTTAGCAAAATTGATACGTTTCAGGAAGGCGGATTGGTGGTAGGAGGAAAATACGTGCCGGTGGCTGATGCTTACCGCAAAACGCTCAATACACGGATCAATATTTTCTGATCTTCTGTTGTCCTGATTTTTCGGCGACTTATCTTGCCTGTTCGGCGATTCGCGGCATTTAGTTTCATCTTTTCAGCGCTATTTTGTTGCAGAACATTGCCTTTATCAACATGAATATGGCTAACAAATATTTTGTACATTATATCCTTGTCGCATTTATCGCCGCCGCGGTTGTACTAACGATCATGCGATACAATTCATCTGAAAACCTGACCTCTCTGCAAAACGGGAATGATCAACTGCTACGGGAGCTGGTCATTAGTAACCATCTGCGCACTATAGACCGTGATTTGTTGGGTGTGGAAAGCCGTATCCGCGCGGCCATTGCCACCGGAGATACGTCACATCTGGAAGGTGTTGACCAAAAAATAAATGAGGTGAACGGATTTTTGGATACATTGAAATCAAGCAATCACGATGCCAAAACGACGCAATACCTGGACAGGCTGGAAGTACTTGCCAGCGAAAAGATACGCATCAAACACCATTTAATGGCCAGATTTCTCAGGACTGGCGAAATGAACGATACCAGTCTGATCGCCAATCCGCGGGCCAGAATGATTTCAAATGAGATCATGGTTGCGACGCATCAGATATACGATAGTCGTCAAAAAACAATGCAGGCACTGAGTAACAGGATCGGAGAGGGTGGAAGAAAAGCCCGACTGTTCGGGAATATCTACATTACGCTGCTGCTGCTCAGTTGCGGGGGAGGATGCTGGTTTATTATCAGCCAGTTTCGAAAACAGAACGAGCTTATTTCAAAGCTGGATATTTCAGAAAAAACCGCGAGAGAGGCTCTGCAGATTAAGGAAAATTTCCTTGCCAACATGAGCCATGAAATAAGGACACCACTCAATTCGATACTTGGTTTTACCAATCTTTTGAAAAGAAAAAAACTGGATGCCGACAGCACCGAGTTTGTTAATTCGATCCAGTCGGCCGGAGAAAATCTGCTGGCGATTATTAATGATATCCTCGATCTTTCGAAAATCGAAGCGGGGATGATGCGCATTGTTGTGAACCCTTTCAGCGTGCGGGGACTGATTCTTTCCATTGAAACATTATTTCGTGAAAGAGTTAAAGAAAAGGGTCTGACTTTAATGAGCCGGATCAATGCAGATATACCGGACACGCTTATCGGTGACGCCACACGGCTGACACAAATTCTGGTTAATCTGATTGGTAACGCTTTGAAATTTAGTGAGCAGGGCGTGATTTCAGTGGATGTGCAGTCTAAGAAATGTTCCGAAGATAAAATACATCTCGGCTTCACGGTATCCGATCGCGGAATCGGGATTGGTAAGGAAAAACTGGAAAGTATTTTTGAGCGGTTCAGTCAGGCGGAAGATTCCATCACCCGGAATTATGGCGGAACGGGGCTTGGTTTGTCCATTGTCAAAAACCTGATCACGCTGCAAAATGGCGAAATCGAAGTGAAAAGTGAGGCAGGAAAAGGAACTTCATTTACGTTTTTTATTCCTTATCAAATTGCCCCGGAACAAATTACTGCGTCGCCAACACCGGATCTGAACAGCCTTAAAAACAGCATGGACCGGTCGGTGAAAATTTTGGTTGTGGATGATAATGTAATGAACCAAAGCCTGATGAAACATCTGCTGACCCAGTGGAATACCTCATTTGAGATCGTTTCCAGCGGTGCATCGGCCATAGATTATTTGAAACAAAAACATTACAATCTGGTTTTGATGGATATTCAGATGCCGGAAATGGATGGTTATACGGCCGCGGAAATTATTCGGGAGGATCTTGGTTTGCAATTGCCGATCATCGCCATGACGGCTCATGCCATGGCTGGCGAAAGGGAAAAATCCCTGAGCCACGGTATGAACGAATATATTTCCAAGCCGATCAACGAAAAGGATCTTTTCGAAATGATCCGGAAATTTGTGCCTGGTATTAATAATCCCGTTCAATCTGAAAATCGGATTGAAAACACAACAGGACACCAGTATATTGATCTTCGAGGTATGGAGGAAATCAGCCGCGGCAATGTTGATTATGAAAAAATTGTCATCGGCCAGTTCATTGATTGTATTCCGAAAGATCTTGATAATCTTCAAAAGGCTCTGGATCAGCAGGATTTAGCGAAATTGAGCGATATTGCGCATAATATGAAAACAAGTATCGGCATTATGGGGCTGACTCCCGTTTTAGAAAACCATCTGGATAAACTGGAAGAATTAGATGCTGGCTCTGATGATTTGCAAAATTGTATTTATACCGTTCAAGATATTTGCAACCACGCTGTCCAGGAAGCCAAAGAAGTTTACAGCAAATTGACCACCTGACCCAATTAAGATTTGAACTCATGCCTATACACGTAGCGATCACCCGCAAGGTTTTACCGGGAAAAGAAAAGGAATTTAAGGAAGCACTCCGCCATTTTCTTGGTGAGTCATTCTTGCATGGAGGCGTGCAGGGAGCCGGAATGATATCGCCTTTACCCGGAACAGACAGCCAGGAAATCGGCATTCTCAGGACTTTCGCCGACGAAACTGAACGCGACGCGTTTTACAATTCACAGCTTTTCAAAGATTGGGAAGCCTACGCCTCCACGCTCACCGAAGAGCCAAATTACCGCCAGCTGAGTGGGTTGGAAGCATGGTTTCGGTCGCCCACGCCGCCTCCGCGCTGGAAAATGGCTATTGCGACCCTATGCGGTGTTTTTCCGACCAGCTTGTTTTTATCCTTCACCATCGGCCCGTTTGTTCAGCCGCTGCCAGTCATGCTCCGCGTATTGATCATTGCAGCCAGCATGGTTACGCTGCTCACCTGGGTCGTGATGCCGCAGGTGATTAAGGTATTGAAACCCTGGTTGCAAGATAGAGGATAAGTGCTCAATGGCGCGGCGGCAGAAACAAAAATACTTAACAATAGGATGGATTTTACATGTTAAAGTTTCATATTTAACATACAATTAATTGTTGTTGCTATGTGCTACCATACTGCTTTAACCGTAGAAGAGAATGACATTGCGAGGGCAATGAATGCGGAATTTCTTGAAAAAGACAGGTTTACGCCTAAGAAGGAATTTAATGGATTTGAAAATCCTGATTATCCAATTGTGAGATGGGACGAGCGAAATATCATTCAGTATTTTGAATGGGGCTTGTTGGCAGACTATCTGAGTTTTCGGGGTCTGGGGAAAAATGATAAAGAGGCAAAAAAAGCAAGAAATAATTGTTTGAATGCGAAGATTGAAGAACTTCAGGATAAAGTTTCCTTCAAAGCCAAAATCGGGAACCGCTGTCTGGTACCGATGAACGGTATGTATGAGTGGCAATGGGCAGATGTGAATAATCCCAAGTGTAAAAAAACAAAGTATCTGGTCAGCAAACCTGACAATTCCGTTTTTTGCTGCGCCGGATTATTTAATGAATGGATCGATCCGCTGACCGGGTTTACGACTTACTGCTATACCATCTGCACTGCGGAGGGGAATGAACTTATGAAGGAGATCAAAAACGAGGGCCAGCGAATGCTCGTGGTACTTGATCCTTCTGAATACGAACACTGGCTCAATCCAAAAACACCTGTTATGGAATTTGCAGACCGCAGCCAGATTGAATTGAAGGCGGTACTGGCGGAGCCCATGCAGCTGGGGTTATTTTAGAATGAAAAACCCGACATGTTTATCGCAAATCATTTGCAGTAACATGTCGGGTTTCCTTTGTAATCAGGAGTTACTAAACAAACAGATATTTTTTAAGCTCCGCAGAGGCGTGCAGGATCAGCGAACGGACAGGCGGCACAGTAGCCAGCGCATTCAGCAAGCCAAAATCGTGGATCATTCCATTGTAACGGATAGTTGTTACCGTTACGCCTGCCTCGTTCAATCGGCGTCCATAAGCCTCTCCCTGATCTCTCAGAATGTCATTTTCGGCCACCTGTATCAGGGCAGGAGGCAAATCGCTCAACTCTTCCAGAGAAGCCTGCAAAGGAGATACCAGTTTTTGCGCACGTTCTGCCGGATCTGTGGTATACTGGTCAAACATCCATTTCATTAATGGCGTTGTTAAAAAACGTTGCGCACCGTAAAGTGCGTAAGACTCGTAATCAAAACCAGCGTCGGTAACAGGCCACATCAGCACTTGCAGACTGATTTTCGGTCCGCCTTTTTCTTTTGCCATCAGGCTGGTTACAGTGCTCATATTCCCGCCCACACTGTTGCCAACAATAGCCAGACGGCTTCCATCTACACCAATCTCGCTTCCGTTTTCAGCCACCCATTTGGTTGCGGCGTAGATCTGGTTGATTGCTACCGGGTAATGCGCTTCCGGTGATGGTGTGTAATTGACAAATACCGCCACTGCACCTGATTCAACCACCAGGTCGCGGACCAGTCTTTTGTGCGTAGGGAAATCGCCCAGTATCCAGCCACCGCCATGCACGAAGATGAAAACCGGCAAAATTCCACTTACGCTGGTGGGACGGACAATGTTCAGGCTCACTTCCAGTCCTTCCGATACAATTGTTTTTTCAGAAACTTCGATACCGGAAAGGTCAACGTCCACAGATGCCTGCGCACCGATCAGCACCTGCCGTGCATCTTCTTTCGACAAGCTTTCCACAGGTGCTCCTCCGGAATTAAGCGATTTCAAAAAGTCTTTTACCTGACGGTCCAAATGCGTGTCTACGGCGTAATCAACAACTGCGTTTTCAAAAATGGTTGGGTTTTCCATGATGTTTTAGATTAGGTATGCTTAGTTATAGTTCTGTTATTTTTGATGTTGTGAAGTTATCACGCGGGGAAGTTTGTTGGTGGCAACATTCGTTGAACAGGCAGATTTGGTCGTTGGAGAGTTGGGCAGCGGTATTGACCGCTTATTCGGATTATGAAAATGGGAGAAATAGGTTTGCTGTTTAAATCCCTGTTTTGTCCTCTTTCAATATGTTTTTCCTTAAAAATAAATGGTGTGGTCAGAATACTATAAAATGGTTTTTAAAGATTTGATCATTTCAAGGATATTCTGATAAATTCTATCTTCTTCTTGTATGCCGGCAACCAGCTAACTGATGTATTGGCGCTTCCGTCAAATGACATTTAATTTCAAATTACCAAAAAATCAGTTTGTCGCAATCTGGTTTTTTGTATGGAAGACGAATAGTATTATTTGGCTTATACCTTTAACTTTGTTTTGCGACCTTCAACGATCCGTTTTATTTGTAAAGCCTTTGAAGTTAGCATCAATGGTATCAAGCTACCCTTAAAACTTAGTTCAAGGATTTCTTTTGAAAAACGAACAAAAAAATATTTCACACTTCAACATTTCACCGCTTGCCAATGCCGGTGTTCATGTTGTGAATATGCAAAATGAAATCAGGGAAGAACACAATATTTCAAAACCGCATAGAGATAACCACTTTTTAATAATGCTGGCTAACGGTGGAAATTTTAAACTCAGCATAGATTTTAAAGAAGTTTCATTTTCTGAATTGACCTTACTTTGTGTATTTCCGGAGCAGATACATCACATTATTGAAGTTCAAAAGCCTAACGGCTGGATTATTAGTTTTGACCCGGCAGTAGTTGACATAGAAGTTAAAGAGCTATTTGAACTCAGATTCCATAGCCCGATGTTCTTAGAGCCACAATCAGATTTTTATCTGCACTTAACCACCTTGCTTAATCTTATTGAAAAATCACAAGCAACGATCGTAAATAAATACAGCTCCAAATCTATTCACTCTTTACTTACAGCATTTTTATATTCGATTGCATGTAATCTTATTTTTACTTCGGCCACGGATAACACGAATCAGAACCGCAGTACAATAATCAAAGATACTTTTAACCAGTTACTGAAACAGCATTATAAAACATGGAAACAACCAGCTCAATATGCTTCTGAACTGGCGATATCGGTTTCACATTTGAACGATACCGTAAAAGCACTAACTGGTAGTTCTGTTTCGATTCATATTCAACAAGCATCTATTCTTGAAGCAAAACGCCAATTATATTATACAAGCAAAAGCGTAAAAGAGATTAGTTACGAAGTAGGCTATGACGAACCCGTTTACTTTGGGAAATTATTCAAAAAAATAACAAATCTTACTCCTCTTGAATTTCGGCAACAATTCCGTGATTAGGACTGTCATTCCCATCTCTGAGCCTATTCAAAGCTACAATTACGCTCTAATTTTGATCCATCAATAATTTAATAAACTAAGATGGAATTAAATAACAGCATCCCCATCATACTCGAAGCTATAAGAAAGGTTGGAACTGGTTTTCTCAAAGATTACAAACAAAAAGCAATTCCAGAAAACATTGAAGAACTCACTGCATCTTTGGCCGCCATCGACACAATTTGTTTGTCATCACTGAAAGCAGATTTAGCCAAAAATTTTCCAAATGCACCCTGGCAAATTGGCGATGAGTTTGATACAGAATCTCAGCGCAATCCGGTCATTGGTAGTGACTACTGGTTGTGTGATGCCATGGATGGAGCGATTCAATATTTGCAGCACATTGCAGGATGGACTATAAACCTGGTGCTGGTACGCGACGGGCAGCCATGTTTTTCTGTGATTTTTGACCCGTTGGCAAACGAAATGTTCTGGGCACAAGCAGGTGTAGGAGCATTTATGAATAACAAACCTTTAATGCCAGCCAAAAAAACAGACCTTTCTGTGATGTTAGCTGTTTTCGAATATGGACATGAGGATAAATCAACCAATAATTTAAATGACATCATTGGCGAATCGGTGACGGAATTAATCAAGACTTTTGGTATTGTCAGGAATTACGGCCCGCATGGCCTGCAACTGGCTTATGTTGGAGCCGGGAGAATTGATTTCTTTATTCAGCACGACTTGGATACTTACAACTGGATAGCGGGAATATTGATTGCGAAGGAAGCAGGTGCTGAAATATTGACCACCGCCGGAAATCCCTGGCAATGGGGAAGCGACAGCCTTCTGGTAACCACAAAGTCAACTGCTATTAAATTTCTAAATAAATGAAAATGAACTTAGCAATTATAGGTGCAGGTGCAGGTGTAGGATTATTGGCCGTAACACAAGCATTGGAAAACGGGCATCAGGTGACAGCTCTTTCAACCAATACGTCCGCAATTCCTCACCATTTCGCACTTATTAAAATAAATGGCAGTGCAACGTCAGTTGATGATGTCAAAAAAGCAATTCAGAACGCTGATGCAGTATTGATTACCATTGGAACTAAGAAAAAGAAAGGAACTACTCTTTTCTCAGACATGGCAAAAGCGGTCATAACAGCTATGACTGAACTGGACAGCAAATCACCTGTATTGGTAATATCAGGTTTTGGTGTGGGAGAAGGTATAAAACACACTGGTTTAATGATGAAAGTCGTGATAAATCTTTTTCTTAAAGACCAGTATAAAGACAAAGGATTAATGGAAAGTCTTTTTGCGAAAAGTAATGTGAGCTGGGAAATGGTACAACCTGGTATGCTTACTGATGGTATACTGACAAAAAATTATGGAGTGTTTCCTGCATTTACAAAAGGCAAAAAAGTCGGAAAAATTTCAAGAGCAGACCTTGCCCATTACCTAATAACCGAAGCGGAAAGTCCACGAAATATAAACCGGTATGTGGCCTTAACCTATTAAAGGCATTTGAAATGAATTCTTTCTCAAAGACTAAAAAAGGATTGTTTGTTTCGTTGGGTTTTAAAGAAATTTTATCGATAACGGAAGCGTATTTTACAAAAAAGCTTTTTTAGTGCTGTGTTGTTGAAAAACAGCATTGTACTACGATAGTTGTTGTTAATGGGAAGTTTTTCGGTTATCAAACAATTTCCAGAAGAAAGTACCGCAAATTGGTCGTCTGTAATTGTCGTTTTGTTATCAGCGTAATACACAACTTTTTTGCCTTGTTCCAAAAATGAAACAAGATTTTGTGGAGGAAAGATTTTGTTTCTCAATGCTTATCAGTCCGAACCGTAATCGGATATGACGAATGGGGCCATTTTTAGATTCTATCCGTGAGTTGATGTTGTGTTCGATCGTTTAATTATTGCACATCACGAACAAGGCTTTCGGCAGGTGGGGCTTTGAAACTCGCGCGTCCCTAAGTAATTTGATGCAAATTGTTGATTTTCAATTTCTTATAAATTATCAAAATGCTGCCGTCCGCCGAAACAACAGCACAATTAGATTTCTAGTGCTCAATTTATCACCTCAGTCCTCACTTGCCACTAACCTATGTTGAGAGCAGTTTTTCTTGTCCGTCAGTATGGGCTTTTCATTGTTTTCGAGTTCGAAGGTAACGTAAAAAATGAATTGTCAAGTTTCATCTCTGTTATACTTGTTGCAGTACTTTCTAATGAAAATTGTGCGTTCTCAATTACTGATTTCAGAGGTAACGAATTTGATTTAGAAACAAAGTCATACCAATTTCCGAATTTATGATTTACAAAAGCTTTGCTGTCTACTGAGAACTTGGAATTGAAATAGTATTTTTGAACTCCATTCTTACAAGTCAACACCAATTCGTCGCACTTGTATCCAAGTATGTCAATGATGCCTTTGTTAAGTTCATATTTTATAACTTCATCTGGGTTTGTCGATCCGTCATTCCACAAAAATGCTTCAGCGTTCGCCATTTTTGTGTAAAGTTTATTTTCGCTGTTTATATAATATTGTGACTGAAATAACGTCCCATTTGCTACTGATTTGTAGTTGCCATTTTTTATAAAATATTCTTGTGTCGCGCCCATCATTGAAGTAAATTGATCGTCTGCAATATTTGGTATTTTACTTTTATAAGAGTTTGTGTAGATTACTTTGCCTTCAAATGTCTGCGCGAATGAAGTAATAGATGTTAAAAATGTTGTAACAAAAATCAATAATGTTTTTTTCATTTTTTTCATTGTTATTTTGTTAATATTCGATTTGAGTTTCTTGGTCCTGTTATATTTCGAAGAATAATGAAGTCTCTTTTTTATTATTAAACGTTTCAATTTTTACTCATCAGTCAGGCGGATAATAGCCGATTACTCATTTTTTTGTTTAAATTATATTGAGCATCTTTTATGTCCGATGTTTTTATTACAAAATTTGTACTGCTTATTTCAGTCAGACTGCCATTTAAAAAATCTACATTTTCAATCTTCTGTAAATAACTGTTTTTAGATAAGAATATGGATTTGTCAATTCGCTTTTAATTGGCGTAGTGGCGGATTACGGACTATAAACCTGTCAATTCAATATAAATGTTGGTGCGTGGTAGAATGTTTAGTTAACCACGAAAACCACCTTTGACCTAAACGCCTGCTGGCGCAAGTGGTTCGATTGATTCGCTTTCGCTGTTAATTTGTTGTATTAAAAAATGTTGTCCAAATGTAAGCTTTTTTGCCAGTGCGCTATTCGGTTCTATTGCTCTCCAAAAAGGTGTAATTTCGTCTAAACTTTTTCCTTGCTGCAATTTTTCATAATTTGCTTCTGCTACGATTCGTAAGAATAATCCTGTTGTTACGGGGCACGTGTAGTCTGCATTATGTTCCAATGCGAGGTCTTTCCGTAAATTTTTTATTTCAATACGTTTTCCAAAACCAATTTCTCGAATATACTGATCGATTAGTTGCGGTGTTGCGATAAACATATTACTTCCTGCCGGTATATCAGCAAAATCATATTCAGTTCGTTTTATTTTTGGATCTTTTTTATCATTCAATTTATCAAGCCAGCTTTTTTTCTTTGCCATTTTATCCTTCTGATTTGGTGTTTAAATTGGTCCTAAAAATATTCATTGTTTTGTCAAGGTCAATGAAAATTAAATTCAAAACCCTCAATATGGATTGTCAATAGTAACTACTTCTTTGAATTCTTGGTGGTGTTAGTTGAAGTCCTTCAAGAGAACTATCTCAAGATTATTCTCAATGAAATATTTTGCTCTTTTCAAACTTTCAAAATATGTCTTTTTCGTTTCCTTCATTTTGTCTGTCGGGTGTGTTTTTTAATCACTACTGCCAACGTTGCATTTACGAAAGATATGGCGAACTTTTTGAATACGTCTGCGTTAAGTATTGATATTATCTGACAGCATTTATGTGAATACAGGCTTTGAAAATGTTTTGTAGCATGGAATTTGCTTAAAGTTATTTTTTACAAACTGCTGATGCAACTCGGTTCTTCTTTATGCTGTCTCTCAAAAAGTCAGTCGGCAGATTTTTTAGATCGTTTTATAGAACACGGAGCGTGAGGATTCGGATGTTGTCTTTGTTCATCAAAGATGTAGTATAAAATTCCTTCGCCGTCCAATTTAATTGTTGCTGATCAGAGTCTGATTTGTTTAAAATAGGATAGATCGGTATTTTCGCCTTCGCAGATAAATTAAACATTACCTTAAATTCACATCTTTTATTTTCGGTTTGACTGCCTGATTTAAACCACACCCCCAAACCAAAAAAATCCCCCACAAGCCAAAGCCCGCAGGAGATTTTCAAAACTTAAAAACCAGAATTGGAAACCAAAAATGAAAAATAGCAACTCAAAATCCTTATTTATTCCAACAGCCTAGAACTTCCGATAAACCCCACCCAAATATTGGTTAGCATCTTCCTCTGCAAACTGCGCCTTTTTAGCATCCCAGTGTAATGTTTTATTTGGGAAACGGCCGGCGATTACGCCCAGCAAAATAGTTTCCGTAAGGCGGGAAGCGTAAGAGAAAGGCGCGCTGCATGTCGCTTTGCCCAAACAAGCATCCACAAATTCATGGTAATGTTTGTGTACCTCCGAGCTATACTCACGGACAGGTTCGCTCAATTTGAATGGCGTGATATCGATTTCCTTATAGGCACCGTCAACGATCAGTTTCGGCATTACCTGGAAATGCGGCAGATACAATCTCCCTTTTTCTCCAATGAACATCGCTCCCTGGTCGTGCAGATCAGCACCGTCCGGAAGCATCAGATCTTCGCGTTGCTTGTCTGCGCCCACGCCATCATACCAGACCCATTTCAGGGTATCCGCAGTATATTTTGTGCCCGGAAATTCATATGTAACCATGTTTTTTTCAGGGTATCCAAATCCGTTCGGTTTTCTGCAATTGTTGGTGATCGTTCTTGGCACATCCAGTTGCAAAGCGTTATACGGTGTGTCAAAAATATGCACACCCATATCACCCAACGTAGCACAGCCATAATCAACAAGCTTGCGCCAGTTGCCAGGATGGTAGAAACCGTCTTTATAAGGTCTTTCTGCGGAAGTACCTTGCCACAAATTCCAGTCCAGGTTGGCTGGTACTGGATCGCTGGTTTCCGGAACGGGGCCATTGTAACCCCAGTTTTTGGGCGACCAGGCTCTTACAGTATGTACTTTCCCGACAATTCCGGATTGGATCAGCAAAGTGGCCAGTTTGTAGTCATAAAAAGAATGCACCTGAATACCCATCTGGGTTACCAGTTTTTTGTCTTTGGCCATTTTATCCATCGCCCTTGCTTCTTTTACGTAATGCGTCAGCGGCTTTTGGCAATAAACAGGTTTATTCATTTCCATGGCCATGATCGATGCCGGCGCGTGGGTGTGATCCGGCGTAGACACAATCACAGCATCGATATCCTTGCTCATTTCTTTAAGCATCACGCGGTAATCCTTGTACGTTTTTGCATTCGGAAATTTGGTTTTTACCTCCGCCAAAACATTGGCATCAACATCACAAAGTGCAACCACATCCACGTTGCTATGAGTAGATATGGACGCCAGATCCGCCTGGCCCATTCCACCTAAACCGATATGCGCAGTTCTCAGACGTTTGTCGGCAGAAAATGCCCATGATTCAGCAGGTATCATGGCAAGGGAAGATAAGGCGGCTGCATTTTTTAGGAACTCTCTTTTATTCATGAATTGAAAGGTTAAATTATTTTGGGGTTAGAAATAAGGTATATAAAGTGCATATAAAAACTTATCGGTTTGATAAATATATAAGTTTAACCAACACAGTTTCGAAAAACCTTAAAATTGAGCTGTTTTTGGGTGAATTCCAAAGACGTAAATAAATATTGTCTGGCTAACCATTAAACATCCTGATCTTACCACTCATGTAAATGGTTATGCAAGGTACTTGGTAATATAAATATCTTCAATAATTCAAAACATTATCCTTATCAAACATGCGTAAAATACATCTTCTCCTTTTATCTCTTACTTTGTTTTTTTGCCAGGTAAACGCTCAAACTTCGGATGCGCTCATAAGCAGACTAGGGGAGGAGTATATCAAATCGCCTGAGGCTATTGGACTTTCTATTGCCGTATATCATCTTGATAAGGCCAATTATTACAATTTTGGAACAACTGAAAAAGGTAAAGACCAACCAGCCACAGCTGCCACGGTATATGAGATCGGTTCAATAACTAAGACCTTTGTCAGCACCTTATTGGCTTTTGCAGTTACAGAGGGCAAAGTAAAGTTGGATGACGATATTCGCAATTATCTTCCGGGGGATTATTTAAATTTAGCCTATCAGGGTGAAGCAGTCAAGCTGGTCCATTTGGCAAACCTGACCTCTGAACTACCCAACTGGCTACCCGATAAACCGGAAGTGTTTCAGGGAATCGCCTCGGATTCAATTCCTTACGTGCTATTAGATTTGCATAAAAATTACACGCAACAAGACTTTTATCGTGACTTGAAGTCTGTTCAATTGAAGTCTGCTCCCGGAAAGAATATTCGGCACTCGAACGTAGCTGCTCAGTTGTTAGGATTCATTCTGGAACACGTGTATCAAAAGCCGCTTGAACTCCTTGTTAAGCAATATATTACGCAACCGCTCGGGATGAATCAAACGAACTTCGTCATTTCTCAAACAAAGCCAATGGCAAAAGGATACGATGCCAAGGGGAACACGATGCCCTACGTCACGATGAAGGATAGTCAGGGGGCAGGCGGCCTGACCTCAACTGCCGAGGACATGATAAAATATATCAGATTTCAACTCAATGAAACCAATAGCGCAGTGATGTTAAGTCATCAAAAAACAGTTGAAGGTCCTAAGAACTTCGTGGGCTTGAACTGGCAATTAGGCAACACGGATACAGGCAACCGGAAAATCTGGCACACGGGTGGCACCTTTGGTTTTAGCAGTTACGTTGTAATTTATCCTGAAAGTAAATTAGGTATCGTGGTATTGGCTAACGAGTCTGACGGAATGACTCAAAATAAACTGGTCAATATTGCCAGCCAGATTGGTGATAGTCTGACAAATGCAACGAAATGATGTTACTTTTGAAAAGTACACATAAGCTGAGACGAGGTTGATCCATGACCGCTATACGAGAGAAATAGCCATCATTCTAGTTAAACGCTTCCCTGAATGCCAATGGCGATTGGTTGGTTTTCGACTTGAACAATTTGCTAAATGATTGGGGATGTTCAAAGCCTAATTTGTATGCGATTTCACTCACAGACAAATTGGTTGTTGAAAGCTGTTGTTTGGCTTTTTCAATCAGCTTTTCATGTATATGCTGTTGGGTTGTAAGGCCGGTAAGGGTTTTAAGTAACCCGCTGAGATAATCAGAGGATACGTGCAGCTGCCCGGCAAGGTAGCTGACGGACGGTAAACCTTTTTCCGTAATATCCACATCATCAAAATAGCTGACCAGTTCCTGATTGAGGCGGTCAAGTATCTGATGATTTGTGATACGCCGTGTCAGGAATTGGCGTTCGTAGAAACGTTCAGAATAGTTGAGCAAAGATTCGAGCTGTGTAATAATGATATCGTGAGTAAACTTATCAAGATTATTATGATACTCCTGGCTGATGTTTCCGATGATTTGCATCAGTGTAGCTTCTTCTTTGTCCGACAGAAACAAGGCTTCATTGACAGAATAATCAAAAAACGGATATTGTTTGATCTTGTTGGTCAAAGCAGTATTCCACATAAAATCGGGATGGATCAGCAGCATCCAGCCTGATTGATCGGGAGAGCTATACTTTTGAGGAGCAAACCCTGTAATCTGGCCTGGCGACATAAAGCTGAGCACGCCTTCATCAAAATCGTATACCTGCTGCCCATATTTAACTTTTACCGGCGATTTAAAGTTTTTTTTCAGTGATATATTATAAAAACCATACAAAACACTTCCCGCAAATCCTGCCGGAATTTCTTCGAACGGTCCAATTTCGATGACACTGATTAATGGATGTTCAGGGCTTGGCAGGCCCAGCAATTTGTGAAACTCGCTGATGGTTTCAATCTGGTGTGGTTGATTCTTTTCCATTATACAAATATGCTATTTTTTCCGATATACCATGAATGCCTGCTCCACAGCCTGATTGTAGGAAATCGGCTGGCGCGGCAGCAGTTTTCTTATTGCAGCAGGATCTCCAATCAAATCTTCTCCCAGGCCATCCAATGCACCTTTTATGGAACCTTTCGGTGCTTTGGAAAGGCGTTCGATCAGCGGTGCTGCGAAACGTAAAGCTGCCAACGGAATGTGAATCTTCCGGGGATGACGATGACCAATTACATCAGCGGCAGCGTCAATGAATTGATCACTAGTCAGGACGTCGTCACTGCCCACCTCGTAGCACTTACGGTATGCGTCCTGTTTATTTAATACGCCGATAAGAATATACACCAGATCATCGATTGCGATGCAGCGAAGCTTGTTGCGCCCGTTGCCAACTACAAACGCTGTATTTTTCTGCGCATTTGCGAGCACCATATTAAATCCCAATCCACCGATACCGACGATCATCCCTGGTTGTATCACCGTAACATCGAGACTAGTGTTCAAAAGATATTGTTGTATTTTCGACCGCCCCTGCGTCCATGCATCTTTGGAATCTTCCGAAATTCCCAATGATGTAACGTAGATCACGCGACGAACGTTTTGCATTTGACAAGCCTTAACAATATTTTGAATACCATTCATTTCAATGTCCATAAAACCCTGATCGGCAGTGCCGGCGTGTTGCGGTGCCAGCGTATGTATGGAAATGTAAACGGCGTCCATGGATTCAAGCGCTCCCTGAATGGATGAAAAATCGGTGATATCACCTTTAACAATCTCACAGCCGCTGTCAGCGAGTTCTTTTACTTTATCAGGGTTGCGAACGAGGCAACGTACCAAATATCCATCTGCCAATAATTGACGAACTAAATAACCACCTACAAAACCCGACGCACCAATAACCAATATCCTTTTCATATCTTATGTTTTTTATTTATACAAAGCTCCTTAAAATGCCATGGAACGGTTGTAGTCAAATCCGGTTTAATTGTAGCCGAAAACAGTATTGCCATTTAAATACTTAGAACGATTTGGCTGGTTTGTAATCAAGGAGTAGGGCCAATGCTGTTTGTTCTGTAACATTTAATCAAATTCCGATCTTCCGAATTCTGTCCACTTTCAAATACTCTTTGCAAATTGATTCAACGTTTATTCTGTCGCGGTGAATACTTAAAGCCTTTGAACACGACAGCGAAGGTGTTGAGAAAAAACCTGTTTCCATTTGAATATTCCAAAGTATATTTGTAATATTTATTCGTAAGGTGATCGAAAATATGTAATATTACATCGACATGTTAAAACATGATTTGTTTGGACAGGTATCGAAATCTCGAAATAATTTGAAAGTTCTCTATAATTTTCTTCTTCCGTTTTTACTACTGCTCTGGCCAGTGTTGTCGGTAGGGCAAGGCCTGGGATTTCGGCAGTTGACTACAAGCCGCGGATTGTCACAAAGCCATGTGGGATCCATTTTAATGGATAAAAAAGGCTTCATGTGGTTCGGTACTGATGACGGGCTAAATCGCTATGACGGATACACTTTCAAACATTACAAGCATGAGCCGAGTGATACCAGCAGCATCGACGATAGCTATATCAATCATATTCTTGAAGATCGTGGCGGCCAGTTGTGGGTGGCAACTTCTGGCGGGCTGAACTTATTTGACCGGGGAGGAGAAAAATTTAAAAATTTCAAAAGTATACTGGGAAGGCGCGCAGTTAACAAAATATTTCAGGATCGCAGCGGCAGGTTGTGGCTGGGAACTGATAATGGCCTTGTTCTATTTGATGCTAACAAAGGTAGCGCAAGGTCATTTTTGCGTAGTAACGGTGCGAACGGAAACTATAAAAAACCACTGAACATATCAGGCATTGCTGAAGACGACGATGGGCAATTGTGGATTGGTTCGGATATTGGTCTCTACAAGTTTGATCCCAAATCATTAAAATACAGGGCTTATTTTTCAGGAAACGATAGTGGCGCGCTCAAATCAAGCTGGATAAAAGTATTATACAAAGATACAGACCATAACATCTGGGTCGGCACACGTGGCGGCGGACTTTCGGTAATGAAAGCGGGTTCCAATTCTTTCAAAACCTATCAATATAACCCGTCAGATAGCCAAAGCATATCCCATAATGATATTCTTTCCCTGATGCAGAACCAGGACGGCAAGTTATGGGTCGGCACAGAAAATGGCGGCATCAGTATTTACAATCCATTAACTGATAACTTTGACAGAATAACGCATATTGAAGGTGATAATACCGCCCTGAGTGATAATTCCGTGTATTGCATTTACAGGGACCGGCTGCAAAATGTATGGGTAGGCACATTTTCAGGCGGGGTAAATTTTTTATCTCATTTTAGAAAGAAATTTTCGACATTCCGGAAAACCAATTCTTATAATAATGCGCTGAGCAATAATCTGGTTCTGTCGATTTGCGGCGATAACGATCCCGATAAAATCTGGATAGGCACCGATGGGGGAGGGCTGAATTCCTTTGACAGAAAAACCAAGCAATTTAAGGCTTACCGGCATGATCCGGCCAATAAGAATACGCCAAGTAACGATTATGTTATATCCATTGTTAAAGTCTCGGAGAGCGTTCTTGGACTGGCTTACCATATGGGCGGGTTTGACCTGTTTAATACAGTTACCGGCGTTTTTGAGCATCATATGCCAGTTGCCGGAGATCCTGGCAGCCTGATCACGTCGGATATTAATAATATTTTTAAAGATCGAAGCGGTGGCATTTGGCTTGGGACCTGGAAGGGAGGGCTTGAATTTTACGATACCCAGACGGGTAGGATTACTCACTATCAGCATGATCCGGAAGACAGCAGAAGCATCAGCGGGAATATTGTCACCAAAGTTTTTGAAGACCAAAGCGGCAAGTTATGGGTTGGCACCTATGAAGGGCTGAATCTTTTTGACCGGCAGTCAAAACGGTTTACGCGGTACCAGGCCAAAACAAGCGATTTAAATTCCTTATCCAGCGATAAAATTCAGACCATTCAGCAATCCCGCGATGGCAACCTTTGGGTAGGGACCCTGGGCGGCGGGCTTAACCATTTTGACCCTATAAAAAACAAGTTTACCGTCTTTACAGAAAAACAGGGACTGGCAAGCAATGTGATATACGGGATCATGGAAGATAAAAAAGGTCACCTATGGCTAAGTACAAATAACGGGATCAGTGATTTTGATCCGAAGAATAAAAGTTTTAAGAATTATGGTCTTGCCGACGGCTTACAGGGCAATGAATTCAAAAGCAACTCTTTTTTTCAAAGTCAGGATGGCGAAATGTTTTTTGGCGGGGTAAGGGGATTTACAGCTTTTTTTCCGGATAAGTTGACCGACAATACGCAGGTACCTCCTGTTTACATCACTAGTTTTTCAGTATTTAATAAGCCGGTTGCAATAGGTGAAGATTCCCCGCTCGTCACCAGTGCCAGTGAGACCAGGCAGATTAATCTCACTTACGAGCAGTCTGTATTTTCTTTTGAATTTTCTGCATTAAACTTCACAATGCCAGAGAAAAACCAATATGCTTATCAGTTAAAAGGTTTTGACAAGGACTGGACATTTAGTGGTACATCCAGGAAGGCCACTTACACCAATCTGGATCCGGGGAACTATATATTTTGTGTGAAGGCGGCTAACAATGATGGCCTGTGGAACAATCAGGGGACGCAGGTACGTGTCCATGTCGAAGCGGCTTTCTGGCAAACGCTTTGGTTTAAACTTGCGATGGCAGCTTTATTTGCCGGATTGATGCTTGGTTTATACCTGCTTCGCATGCGTATCCTTAAAGAGCAAAAAGCTGTACTGATTAATCAGGTTGAAGAAAGGACAAAAGAAATCAGCAGGCAAAAACAGGAAATTCTTGCTCAGTCTGATCGTTTGCGCCAATTGAACAGTGAGCTACAAACCCAGTATCATCAGGAGCATCTGGCGCGTCAGGATGCTGAAAAGGCAAACCAGGCTAAGAGCATTTTTTTAGCGACAATGAGCCATGAAATCCGAACGCCAATGAACGGCGTAATGGGTATGGCTATGCTGCTTTCGCATACTGCACAAACATCGGAACAGGCAGAATATACAAATACGATCGTCAAAAGTGGCGAAAGCTTGTTGACAGTAATTAACGACATTCTTGATTTTTCAAAAATTGAGTCTGGAAACATTGAACTGGAATCGATTGATTTTGACCTTCGCGAGTGTATAGAAAGCGTACTGGATTTGTTTGCATCCAAAGCCGCGGAGGTTGGCTTGGATTTGGTGTATGAAGTAGAAGCTGGTGTTCCGGCGCAGATTAACGCCGATAGTCACAGAATACGGCAGGTGTTGATCAATTTGGTCGGCAATGCCATCAAATTCACTACGGAGGGGGAGATACTGATCGGTGTTAAACTTCTCAAACAGCTGGATGACAAACAGGTGGAATTGGAATTTACCGTCCGTGACACGGGCATTGGCATACCCGAAGACAAGCTTGATAAGCTTTTTGTGGCTTTTTCACAGGTAGATTCTTCGCATACCCGAAAATATGGAGGGACCGGCCTTGGGCTGATTATTTCTCAGCGCCTTGTTGGTTTGATGGGCGGTGGTATACGGGTGGAGAGTGTTCCGCAAAAGGGCTCTTGTTTTTATTTTACGATCCTTGTCCAGGTTGCAACACAGTCCACCAGGCAGTACGTTTTTCTGAGTTCCCAAATTAATGAGGGCAAATCTGTCCTGATTGTTGACGACAACAAGACGAACCTGCGAATTTTACAACTCCAAATGCAGCAATGGAAGTTAGACGCGACACTGGCTTCTTCGGCGCAGCAGGCACTTTTGCATTTAGGAAGTGGGACATCTTTTGACCTGGTCATAACAGACCAACAGATGCCTGATATGGATGGGATCGAGCTAGCAACGAAAATCAGGAATGGACATCCGGAATTGCCAATTATTCTGTTAAGCTCTGTCGGAGATGACTCAGCAAGAAACGAAAAAGTCCTTTTCTCAGCGGTCTTAACCAAACCAGTGAAGCACAGTCTCCTTGCTAAAACGGTGCAGATGGTTTTGAAATCTAACGGTGTGACACTACCTGTTCTAACACAGAGCGTTTCTTCCAGTCTTTCACCTGAGTTTGGTCAGCATTATCCCTTACATATCTTATTGGCAGAAGACAATGTGGTTAACGAAAAACTTTTCGTAAATATTCTCAAAAAATTGGGCTACCAACCAATCGTTACCCGCGACGGTCAGCAGGCTTACGAGCAAGTGAGCAGCCAACAGTTCGACGTGGTTTTTATGGATGTGCAAATGCCTATACTGGATGGATTGGAGGCAACCAGAAAAATCAGAAACACGGATATGGAACAGCCTTTTATTATTGCTATGACAGCAAATGCCATGCAGGAAGACCGGGAAGCTTGCATACAGGCAGGAATGGACCATTATTTATCGAAACCAGTACGGATCGAAGAAATCAAAATTGCATTGGAAAGAGGTCATTCACGGTTAAAGCTATCAAAAGCAAAATCCTGACCAGATTTGAAAATGTTATCGCAAATGCGAAAAAGTGCGGCAAATTAAAAGCTTTTATCGTGCCGTTTTTCATTTGAAACAAGAATAAAAATCCCTGCCGCAAGGCAAACATGAAAAGACGTCACAGATCAAAAACGGCTCAATTACCAGCAGCTAAGTACGCAAGGATCTGTGAGAGAAAGCGGTGATCAGCGCCTGAGAGCCATTTCCTTTATTATATCTTTATTGCCAATTTTGACATGCTACGGGCCGTCGGACAATAGCTATTGAGCACTGTTAGTATTATGAGGTGGTTTATACGTTTCAAAAAACATCGTTGGTGTTGCGTTCGATTTTGTTACTGAAAATGGTTCTTCCGGTGTTTTTCTTGTATACAAAAAACCTGCTTCCCTTGATGTTGAAATTGTTAGAAGATAACTTTCATTTCTTATTTCGTTTTTTACCCAGGCATCGACCCACTCAACGGCGACAATAATATTTTGATCAATCACAAGATTATAACGAGATAGATCTACTGTCACCCATTTTTGGTCGTTAACAACATTAAAAAAAACATTTTCTTTAATTATTTCTTCCTTCAAATTACCTGAATAATTCTCCCCGATCGGCAAAAAGTGGAGCCTAAAACGCACGCTGTCAAATTCGCATGCGTCAAGATGCATTTTAAATTTGGATAGTTGCAGTGGGGTCTCTTTTGTTTCAATTGCCACGCCCCGTAAACGACCTCTGGAACTGACATAATCACCCCAACCTGTGTACCGGGAACTCGGATTTTTGTTACCGATAACAATTATTTCTCTTTTCCCACGCGTCACCACTTCGTGAAGCAAGAGGGGATTTGAAATCAGCTTAATGTCGTATTTGGATTCTGATAAGCTGCTCTTTACGAATGTTTTGTTGGCATATCCAAGATAACTTACGACGATCGTATCTGTTAAAACTGCATTCGAGATATTGATATGGAAATGCCCTTTTGAGTCAGCTATTCCTCCAATACTTTTTCCTTTAACGCCAATATTTGCATATGGGAGAGGCGTTCCGTTTTGGCTATCCACAATTATTCCTGAAAATGTTTGACCAAATAAGCTTGATGAAAACATTAAAAAAAGGCTTAACAATTTTATTTTCACGTCTAACAAGGATATCTGGGTTTAGGGGTATCTTTCAAAGGATTAAACCATAAGATTATACTAGCCGGAAGAACGCTTTATTGATAGAGCGATACATTCTCCGGGAGGGTTATTGAGCGGAAGACAATTCAAAGCTCTTTATCTGCTTAATTAACTTTAAGTGAGGACGTTGTATTTTCAAAAGCCGCTTTCAACGAATGATAACCAACCGTCGTCAAAGTAATTATTATCAGAAGTAATCCGGCAATGATAAAGACATCCAAGCTGACTGGCACATGATATGCAAAGTTTTGTAACCACCAATCGATGAACCAATATGCTAGTGGGAAACCAATGCCAATCGCAATGGAAATGAGTATCATTAAATCTTTTGTGAGCAAAATAATTACACTACTGAGGTTAGCTCCGAGTACTTTCCTGATACCGATTTCCTTCTTTCTGCGCTCTGTTGTAAATGCTGTCAAGCCTAAAAGCCCGAGGCAAGAAATAATCATGGTCAGGATTGTCAGATATCCCGCCAGCTCACTGGTAAGCTTTTCGGAAGTATACTGCACCTGGTAGTCGTGGTCAAGAAATTGGTGATTAAAGAGATAGCCAGGATTGAATTTTTTATATAAAGCACGTATTTGGCTGATGGCTTGTTTTTCTTTTCCAGCCTCAATCTTAGCCATTACAATCGTTGTCTCTGCGGGTGAAAAATAGAATATAAATGGTTTAATCGGCTCGTGCATCGAGTTAAAATGAAAATCGTTTGTGATGCCAATGATTTGGTGTGTATTGCCACCGATTTTGATGGTTTTGCCAACAGGATCACGGATACCCATGGCTTTAACAGCAGTTTCATTGAGAATAATTTTAGATTCTTCTGTGCCAAAACTTTTTGAAAAGCTCCGACCTTCCTTTATTTTTATTCCAATTGTTTCAAGAAGATCATAGTTGACGGGCATTTTAAAAAACCGGATTTCATCGTTGTCGTTTTTCCCTTCCCAACGTACGCCCGTACCCAGACCTTGCGTGACGTCCGGGAGAATGATTTTCTGCTGGCTGCTGGAAGCATTAACTACCCCCGGTATTGCTTTTAGTTGTGCAATGAACGGTTCAGGTTGCAACGCCAACAGACCATCCATTTCAAAATAGATGATATTGTCCTTGTTATAACCCAGATCTTTTTCCTGTAAATAGCGGATTTGACGGTAAACGACCAATACGGAAACAACAAGGGAAATCGTAATTGAGAATTGGAAAACTACTAAACCTTTTCTTATCAATAATTCACCGAAAGAATTGACCAAGGACCCTTTAAGCGTAACTGAGGGGCTGAAACGGGAAAGGTAAAATGCTGGATAACTTCCTGCGATTAATCCGGTAACGGTTGAAATAGCAGTGATATATGAAATTGATCTGATGTTAAATTGTAGCGATAAATTCTTGTTAGTAATAAAATTGAATTGTGGAAGAAGAAGCCAGGTCAAGAAAATAGCGAGCAGTAAGGCAGCGAAACTCAGCATTAAAGATTCGCTCAAAAATTGAACAATCAGTATTGACCTGCTCGCTCCTAATGCTTTTTTAACGCCTACTTCTTTTGCCCGTCTCGATGCTTTTGCGGTAGACAGGTTCATGAAATTTATGCACGCTATTGTCAGGATAATTATCCCAATAATAGAAAATAATCGGACATACAAGATCCTGCCACCTGTTTGGGTACCATTTTCATATTTGTCGTGTAAATAGCTGTCTGAATATTTTCGGATAAATAAACTGGATGTCGAGTCGTCAAAGCTGATTTTAGAAAAAGCTGCGATTTTCTTATTTACTATTTCGGCATCCGAGGCTTCTTTTAAAACAATGAAGTTGTTAAAAGGTCCGCTGCTGGATAGTTGGTCACTTCTGGGCACTATCTGATTCCAGGCGTCCATAGATAAAATAAAATCAAATTTTTGGGAAGAACTGGTGGGGAAGTTTTCAAAAACGCCGGATACCAAACATTTTTCTGAAAACGATTGCCATTTCCATTCCAGGACTTTACCCATGGCCTGCTCGGGAGAATCAAACAGTTTCCGGGCAAGTTCTTCCGAGATAGCGATTGTCTTTTTGCCTTTGAGCACTTCGTTTTTATTACCGATTGATAATGGGAAGGAAAATGCTTTAAAATAGTCGCTGCTTATAAAATTTCCTTTGGCACCAATAGTTTTGGTATCCGTGGAAAGACTGAAATTTTGAAACCAGGAAACAGGTGTGGATGTCACGGCCAATGCTATTTCAGGGAATTCTTTACGAAGAATGTCACCAATTCTTTCACCTGTTCCATTGCTGGTAACAACTCCATTGCTGCTTTTTTGATGAATCATTACCTGGTAGAGATGTTTATCATTTTCATGAAATTTATCAATACTAAGCTCATCAGCAACCCAAAGAGAAATAAGAAAAACACAGGTCATGGCGGTAGATAACCCTACAAGGTTAAAAACAGTAGACAGTCTATCTTTTACCAGATGACTTACAGACGTCTTCATGTGATTCCTAAGCAAGTCGAAATGTAACATACAGGATTTTGTTTGGATCAATACTAACCTCTAATATTGACAAATAAATCTTATATATACAATATTCTTATATATTATGGATAACTATTTTCTTGACTGAAGATGATAATTGTAGGTTTTTTCAAACACAGAATTCAATGTAACAATTTCCGCCTTAAAGTTCTCCCGACTTTTTTCGTAGGTAAAGTAAGAAAATAAAAAAGGAACCGCAGACGAACCAAGCCATACCATCTATCAATATTTTTCTTTTGTCAGCAACGGCTTCTCCGAATATTAGTCGCGACAAAAAATATGTAGAAGGGTGGTCAACAATTGACAAAGGATTGGTTTTTAATACTTCGACAAAACATTTGATCGCCCTCTGGTAACATGTGCCAGCCAAAAAAAATAGTATCATCGCTAATATTATTTGAGTATTGCAAATTCCATAACCAAACCACGAGCACTAACGCCTACACAAAGTAAACAAAGTTTTAATAAACGATAATAAGAATGCATGTTAACGTTTTGCTACAATTTTAGTGCTTAGGTGTTTTATTTTAAAGCGAAGAAAAAGAATTGGTTTGGTGCCATGAACTGACATTGATTAAGTCAATAAAGTCTCTATATTTGCAACATTGTTGCAATAAAAATCATTAATCTTACTGTTATCCTTAGAATTTTATTAACAGGCTTTTAAAAAATTTATACTAAAAAATGAAGAATAAAATTATACTATTTTTTTGTGCGATGTTTATGTCGGGCTTTGCAATAGCGCAGTCTTCATATTTTTTTCAAAACGAAGAAGTCAAGGCGGGTACTAAAAAACATTTTCTGGTACCGATCGTAACTGGAAAAGATTCAACATTTATTCCTGTTTCTGTTTTTAACGGTGTTAGGAATGGAGAAACTTTGGGAATCACCGCGGGAGTTCACGGATATGAATATGCGCCGATTATGGGTGCACAAAAATTGATTCGTTCAATCAACCCTCAGAAATTAATGGGCGTTGTCATCCTTGTTCAGCTTGCCGGGTTGGATAGCTTTTTGGGAAGGTCGCCTTACGTGAGTCCTGTTGATAAAAAGAATTTGAACAGATCTTTTCCAGGTAGTAAAAATGGATCAAATACGGACAAGGTCGCCAACTTTATAACAGAGCAGATTATTTCTAAGTCCAATTATTTCCTGGATATGCATTCAGGAGACGCGCCGGAGGATCTGATGCGTTATGGCGCCTATTATAGTAACAGCAGCTTGCCTGAGATTTCTGCTAAGGGAAAAGAAATGGCTTATGCACTGGGATTTGATCATGTGGTGGTTTTTAATACCGACGGTAAAGCCTATATGAAAAAGGCTGAATCAAGTCTATACTGTACCGCCGAGGCTTTTAAGAGAGGAATTCCATCCGTCGATATCGAATGTGGACGACTGGGGATTGTAGAGCAGGCGGCGGTAGATAAGGTGGAAACGAGCGTATTAAATTTGCTGGATTATTTAAAGTTCCTTCCACTATCTCAGCCAAAAACTCAAACGGTCAAGCCAAGCTTAATTTCCAACAGAATTTACACCTCCTCAAAATTTGATGGAATATTTTATCCAGCCAAAAAAGCAGGAGATCAGGTTACTAAGGGAATGAAACTGGGACACATAACTGATTATTTTGGTAACATTCTGCAAACTATATACGCAGAAGCGGATGGTTTGTTGTTATTGATAATCACCACACCTCCAATAAACAAAGGAGAGGATGTGACGGTAATCGCTAAAATTGACCAGGATTTATCGAAGTGACTTCCTTAATTCAAAATTGGTCTGGCCTGCTAAATAATGAGGTATATAGCAGGCCAGACTGATTCATATGACGACAACCAAACGCTTACCATCGGGAATTGCCGTGTCCCAGTGTTGTTCAATACTTTCAATGCCGATAGCGACGGTTTCGACTTTTAGTTTTCCTTCTGCCGCCATGGCAAACATTTCCGGAAGTATCTCTGTCATCAGCAGGTGAACCTGTGGCTTGGACCACGAGCCGAGGCCAGAGCCGGATAATTGGAGGTCGACACTTCTAAGTATCATAGCTGACAATTGGATCGAATCTCCCGCCAAACTGCCAACGGATACGTATTTCGTTTTAGTTGTAAAAGCGCCTTTCCCTTTCAAACTGTCCAAAATGATTTCAGCCGAACGCCCCCATAAGTAATCAACGATTACGTTAAAGGGCGTTTCGGAATGGATGGCTTTGAGCTGCTCAGAAAGTTCTTCCTCAGTTTGTAAAAGTGAGATAATTTTGTCCGCACCCAGGGATAACAAATCTTGTAAAGACTGGGCACTCCGACCAGTCACTATCACCGTTTTCGCTCCATAATATTTAGCCAGCTGAACTGCTACGCGGCCCGTAAAACCCGTTGCGCCATTGATGAGAACTACATCTCCTTTTTGTATATCTGCCTTGAAGCGTAAACCCATGGCAGCACCAATGACTGCGTTTGGAAGCGCTGCTGCGGTCACATCATCAACATTATCAGGTATTTTAACCATACGTTTTTTATCGATGATCGCTTTTTCCGCCATTGACCCGCTTACACTGGTTGCGTATACCCGCGTTCCGTCATCCAGAACAAATACCCCGTCGCCACCAACAACGGTCGCTTCGGTAGCACTGATATCACTCGAATAGTGTGCACCGGTAGCGCGTGCTTTTTCATATTGGGTTACGGCGACCGCTTTCACTGAAACTAGTAATTGGTCGTCAGCCTGAACTTTCGGTTCCTGGAAATCCGCGCAACGAGGCTGTTTTTCGTTTTTATATATTACTACTGCTTTCATTTTATAACAATTAAAGTAAGGCACAAAACTACCCACAAGGGCGTGCGCAGACGATAACATATGTTACTAAATGAAAGCCGTGCAATTATGATTAAACAAGAAAGGCACTATTTCAAACATCGCTTCAATAAACATTAAATCGAACTATATCTTCTTCTTTTTCAAATGGCTTATTAAGTTTTGAGCTTGTTCAATATAAAGTTTTGTCGTAGCAGACTGAATAAATATTGCGAGCTTTTTAATTGTGATGTCTTTATCTTCTGTGTCAGCGTACGCATGGATTTTTGTTAATGTTATTCCTTCCTCGCGCATCTTGAAGGCAATTTGTTGTAAACCTTTTACCGGATTATCGCGGTCGATTGATATTGGAATATTTATCCCGCCTTCGATATGTATTATGGACGCTTTTATTTTTTCAAAATAATCAGCGCTGGTGGGCAGGTAAAGTGGTAAGACATGCACCAATACTGTGGGATGAAAAGTTTTTAAAATTTGGTCTGGCTGGGATAAAAATGCATCTTCAACAAACTTGCTGGCAACTTCAAAGCGCTCCAGGTCCGCCAGAATCTGAATTATACAAAGGCTCACTGATGCATAATTGCGGTGGTCGGTTGAATATTGGTTCCAGAGAGTCATGTACAAATCCAGCGATCGTTGCAGCTCCCCATTTTTCCAATAGCTAACTGCTTGATGCAGTGTTATCTTTCGTATTAGTTCAATATCTTTCGCCGCCTCAGGATATTCCCGGTAAAACGCATCAATCAGCGCATCTGTGCTTTGAAAGTCAGATTTGTGAATGTTAAGAACCAGCTGGTGGAATCTTTCGTTTATTTCATCCATGCATATTAAATTTACACCGATTTTTTCTCCGGCAGGAAACGATTCAGCAATTTCTCGAACAGCGGTATAAGTGGAAGAAAGAGCAGGACACCGGCAATATTGAAGATCATGTGCGCATTTGCAATTTTCTGCTGAATTCCGGCCCCGCCCGAAATCCATTCGATAAACTGGTTGAATAGCGGGAATATTGCAAGCCCAGCTGCAATGCAGATTATATTAAACATCAAATGAAATAAGCCGGTTTTTACAGCCTGCCGATCTGAACGGATTGTTGCCAGCAGCGTGTCGGAACAGGTTCCGAGCTCGGCACCGAGCATCACGGCAATAGCGCCAGGAAGATTGATCAATTCTTTTTTTGCCAGGGTAATGACCATACCCACAGTAGCCGAAGAAGACTGAATAACCAGCGTTACCAGCGCGCCAATAAATGTTCCGCGTATCGGGCTGTCCAGTTTTGCCATCCAGTCAACAAATTTTTCATGGTCTCTCAGTGGTTCAACTGCTCGTTCCATCGTATACAAGCCAAAAAACAGAATCCCAAAATAAAGAATGACACGCCCCGTGCTCGAAACTTTTTCACTTTTTGCAAAGAAGCTAAAAACCAGGCCCAGGAAGATGGGGATAGGAGAGTACTGGCCAATATCCAGCGCAATTAGCTGGCTCGAAAAGGTCGTACCGATATTGGCACCCATAACCACTCCCAGAGATTGTCGGAAAGTTAGCGCGCCTGTATTGACAAGCACAATGGTCATGATGATTACGGCCGAGGAAGAATCCAGGATAACAGTTGCGACAGTTCCTGTCAGGACGGCTGAGAAAATATTTTGGGTAAACAAATTCAGCCATTTATTGGTCTTGTTACCAATAATTTCCTTCAAAGTATCCGAAAGATTGTTGACCGCAAAAAGGAAAAGCCCGAGCCCTCCCAGTACCATTAGAAATATATCCATCAGAAGCGTTTACGGCAAGTTATCATCTGAATATTAACTCAGTGTTACTGCTGAATGAATTTATTAATGATTATTCTTTTTCTTGCAATGCACAGAAATGTTCGTAATACTGCCGGACCATTTTATCCCAACCGAAGTTTTGGGCTGTGTAGTCAGGAGCCTGAACCGAGTTGAATATGTCCGGGTTTTCAATAAAGTCATTCAATGCCTGCGTCCATGCCTGGGAATCAAGCGTAGGAAGCAAGGTGCCGTTTTTTTCATTATGTACTGCGCTGGTTATCCCTTCAATATTAGAAGCAAACACCCAATTCCCGGCCAGAGAAGCCTCCAGACAAACCAGCCCGAAACCTTCCATATCGCCTTCAACTGGTATATTCGGCATTATAAATCCGTCAGAATGATGCAGGATCATTTCTAAATCAGCCTGCGGGAGTTTTCCAAGATGTAGAACTTTGTTTTTAAGCTCATGTTTGTGCAACTGATGTCTCAGGTTGTTTTCGTCAGAAGGATATCCGAACATCAGCTGTAATTTGTTTTTGATATTCTCCGGGCAAAATTCCCAAAGTATATCTTTCCATGGCCTCTTGAAGTCGAATGGTCCGACAAATAAGACGATAAAATTTCCATGAACTCCTGGCATAACGTTTTCCAAAAACCAGGAAAACCCTTTTCGTTTGACAGGTCTTCCAATGGCCAGCAGTATCGTTTTGCCAATGAGGTTGAGTCCATATTTTTCTCGAAAATAACTCAGAAACAAATCCTGACTGCCCGTTATGGCAAGTTTATGATCTACTCCGTTGCAGATCGTGACCACCTTTTTTTTATCTATTCCACGGTCTACGCAAGCCTTTGCAGTTGCGTCGCTTACGGCGATGATCAGATCGAAACGATTAAATTTTGGAAGGATTAGTTTCTGATATCTTGTGCTTGGGAAAACAATGTCCAGTCCGTGCACAGTAACCACCCTTTTGATATGGTTATAACGCTTATGCCGGAGGGAAACCGTTGCAATTAACGCATCATTAAAATGGATGATCGAAATGGAAGGGAAACTTTCCAAAATTCTCATGATACGTTTCTCGAGGGATATAAAGAAACCAAGACGGCTGCCTTTTCCCTCATAAACAAGTGCATGGACTTTGGCTATTTTACCCATTCCGGTGATCAGCTCCAGACTTTGTTTTTCCATCCCACCGACAGCCGGCGGATATTTATGACTGACAAATAAAATCTCCATTAAGTGGTGCCGGGTATAGCTTTTATTTTTTTGTAATACAACAGGTAGATCGCCAGTCCAAATAGAATCCAGAATAGTTGGCGGCATCGCCTTAAAACAGAAAGTGTAAACCAGATATCCATATCGGAAACGCCAATCAGATCTAGCATAACCTTGTTGCCAAACTCTTCCACACCAATTTGCCCAGGGACAAACGCACCTGCTGATTTAAAAATAATGATACCCATATCAACGAACAGGACAGACGTTATGCTGGTGTTCACTCCCAGAACTTTCAGAATAAAATATATCTCCATGGATCCTGCTATCCAGTGAAGTGTAAAAAACAATGCGGAGAAAAATACGGCTTTTTTGTCTTTCTGAAAGAATAACTTAAACTCGGAGATGATGTGCCTGATATTTAATTTTTTATCGAGAAAGGCAAGTGTTTTGTTTTGTCTTAGTTTTTGTTTCGGTCGTTTTGAAAAAATGAAGTATAACAGAATCATCGAAAATGATATCAGCAAAAGCATCACTTTCCAGTCTGGACGCTGTAACGTGGAAGGGTTAATGAAGAATTTATTTCCGGGAATGCCAACGATGAAAAGTGTAACAAAAAACAGAAGTAGCTGTGTAACAGCCATTAACACTCTGCTCACCAAAACAGAAGCAATGATCTTTGCGTTTTCAAGACCTTTTTGTTGAAGAAGATAAACTTTAAAGGCTTCTCCGCCGATGACGCTGGCTGGGTTAATGATACTTAACATTTCACCCAGATGCCGGATTATAAAAAGGTCGGTAAGCTTCACTTTTTTACCATCCTCGCCTAGGCAAAATTTCCATCCAATGGTTGCCAGTAAATAAGCAAAGCCGGAGATAAGTATAAGATACAAAAATCGATAACCGAAGTTGTGAAGCGAGCGGGCCGCCAGTTGCCAATCTGTGGCCTGCACGAAAAATGCAAGGCACAGCAAAACAACAACCAACATGATAACTTTGAAAATTTTCATTCGTAATCCTGATCAAAGTCTGTTATGAGTGAAGAACTCCGGCAAGATTTTGCAGGTCATCGAAATAAATAGAAGCCAGATTATTCCAGTCAAGTCCCAGACTGAAATTTCTTCCCATTTGTGACATGTGATCCTTTAGCCCGGAATTTTCCAGAAGAATCTGAATTTTCTGAACATATTCAGTCTCATTTTCAGGATCACATTTGAACCCGTTTTCGCCCTGAATGACCAAATCTGCAGAGCCGCCTCCGTCTGCTATAACGCAAGGCAATCCGGATGCCATTGCTTCCAAAACAACGTTTCCATAAGTCTCAGAAATGGATGTGAAAACAAAAATGTCGCTCGAAGCATACAGGTTTGCCAGCTGATCGTGCGGTAAACTTCCTGTAAAAAATGCATTTTTCATCCGGCGCTGACAAGCTTCTTTTGCTGTGCCGTCGCCGGCAACGATAAAATTATATTGCAATTTATTGACCTGGCAATGGTTATAGATGCGGATAAGTGTTTCAAGATTCTTTTCCCATACCAGACGGCTGGCAAAAAGAATAGTCGGCAAATTGTTGCCGGTAATGGACTGCGCAAAACCGGACTCTTTTTTTGTCGGGCAAAATAACGAGGTATCAATCCCTCGTTTCCAAAGTTTGATTCTGTCTTGCTCGATACCTTGTTGCGTAAGCTCCGATGCCATCGTCTTCGACGGAACATAGACAATCTCACACCGGTTATAAAAACTGTTTTGTGAAGCGGCCACTTTGTTTTTGGCAAGTCCGATCAGGAAAGGAACCTTGCTTAAATAATAATCCAGATAGGCAATGAAATGAGTGTGGTAAATAGTCAGTACAGATATGTTTCGATCCTTCGCATAGTCCAGCGCAAAATGGCCAAGCGGTGAAGGTGTGGCAATATGAATTACATCCGGACCGAATGCTTTAAGCTCTTCGTTAAGGCTTGTTTCGGTCAGATAGGGTAACGCCATTGTATAATTCTTATTGAATGGCAGGGTGACACTGGGAATAACAACGCATTTGAAACCATTGATTTGCGCTGGCCCTTTTCCGCAAAAGAACTGAAATTCGAATTCATCTGAGGGAATTCGCCTGATCAGTTGGAACATAGTACGTGAAGCCCCGTCGAAATCTTCAATAAGAATTTCAGCAAAAAACGCGATCTTGATTTTTTTCATTATGCAATTACAACTTTTTAATCAACATCATAAAGGTAAACTTGGGTATAGGCTATTGAATAATAGAAATGAAATCTTTACAATTCCTTAACATGTGGGAAATCAGCATGCGCTTAATCAGATAAAACAACTGTCAAATATATTTTAGCAAAAAAACGAGGCTGCCGTTTCCGATAGCCTCGCTTATCAAATTCTTCAAATTCGAAAAAATTACTACCAACCTGGATTCTGCCCTAATGCGGGGTTTCGGGTACGATCTGCTTCGGGAATTGGGTAGAGATATTTTTTATCTGCCCATTCGCGTTGGCCTGGATTCCATATCAATTCACCTGATGTTCCTTTTGATAACTGGATACGCCCAACAGCTGTTGAAGGCGAAACATCAACAAACGCAATTCCTGCGGTTGAAGAAGTTGGTTTTGTTCCCTGGTAAAAATATACATCATTTTTACCATCAGCGTTGAGGTCGTATTCTCCTAATCCTGGTACATACATACCATTCAGAGGTGCATTTTGGAATAGATTTCCCAGCTTCCATCTTCTCAGGTCATCCGGACGTAGGCCTTCAAAAATCATTTCTGTACCGCGTTCCCTAAGCACTTCGAGCAAAACAGGATTGCTGAACTTATTAGCGAAGAAAGATACCATATAAGGATCAGCAGTCGTTGGGACGGTAGTCAAAGTAGCACCTGTGATGCCAGCTCTCTTGCGAAGCGCGCCGATTGTGTTGGTCCATTCGGTAGCCGTCATTCTGTCTAGCTCAGCCAATGCTTCTGCTTTATTCAGAAGGACTTCTCCCCATCGCATTACGATGTGCGCGTTGTCGTTGCGGCTTTCATCATCAAAAGGAAAACGCTCGTCGTAACTCCATTTAATTGGCTGATAACCTGTGTAGGTTTGACTAAAATTCGGTGGCGCAATAACAGGTGTTCCATTTTCAGTACGCGTATAGTCGCCGGTGCGGATGGTTTGTTTCAAACGCAGATCACGGTTTTTTACTTCCTCTACAAAAGGTGTTGTTTCATATCCAGCCTTGCTGGTAAATGGCGTTCCGTCCAGATTCAGATAAGTGTTGACGAAACGGCGCGTCAGGCTTGGGCGGTTACCATAAGTCGGGCTGATAAAGCGGCGGTTGGCCGAGCTGTAAACCTGCAAGCTCGCATTTAAGGCAACTGAAAGAATCGTTTCGTCAGTATAGGCCGTCTTTGTGATGAACATTTCACGATAAGCACGATCAGGCACGCTGGTATGGAGTGTATATCCGGTGATCGCATTTGCTTCTTTTATTACCTCTTCATACCAGACGTTAGCAGTCGACTGCTTATTATCCTCCGTATGATATTTTCGCCACGACGCCTCAAATAGCGCAATACGCGTTTTGTAAGCACGTGCAACGTTTTTTGTAATCCGGGTTACCGAAGCGTCGGATGTCAAAGAAATATTTTCGATCGCGTAGTTGAGGTCCGCAAGAACTTTTTCCATCACTTCGTAACGGCTCATACGAGTACCATACAATGTTGCTTCGTCTTTAACGTCGATTGTCTTATCGATCCAGGGCACATCGCCGAATCTTTTTACTTTGTCGAAATAAAACAAAGCCCGGAAGAAGCGCGCAGTACCCAGATAATGATTCTTGGTTGGTATCGTACTTTTTTCTGCGTTTTCAATAAAATAATTGATGTTGCGTAGTTGCACCCAGTTCCAGCCGGTGCTGGTAATCGGGCTAAGCGCATTTACGGCCAGATAGTCGTCCACGCCATTACGGGCAACAAGGTCAGAGTTGTCGTCGATCTGGAATACACCCACATCGGTATCAGGCAATAGGTTGTAAAACGAGCCAACATAAAGTTCCAAACCACTTTCTGAGCCAAAAACAGCTTCGTTGGTAGCGGTATCCACCGGCACCTCAGTGAGGTCGCATGAGCTGGCCGTGGCAAGAAGCATAACGGCCAAGGTATAACTGATTATTTTTTTAGTCTTCATAAATTCCATTAAAAATTAAGTGACAAGCCGATTGACACAGATTTTAACATTGGATAATTGTATCCGTCGCCGCTTCCGCCTGTGCCAAGATCGCGGTCAGATCCGTAAATACTTGTTACGTCTGTATCACGTGTCCATTTGTATAGTGGTGACCAAGTCCATAGGTTTTCGCCAGAGATATACACTTTAAGGTCGCGTGCATGAATTTTCGAGGTTAGGCGTTCCGGTATTGTATACCCAACTTGCAGGTTCTTCAATCGGATATAACCAACGTTCTGCATGAAACGGTCGTTGTTCACCTGCAAGGTGCGGCCTGTGCCTTGCGCTATATAACCGACAAGACGTGGGAGGTAAGCATCGAAATTTCCAAGCTCCTCGCGATACATATTATCCTGCTGCCAGCGCGGATAGGCGTTATAAGGACGGTTATATTGTCCCCAAAAACGCGCTTCAGCCGAAGGGTACCAGTTTTGTTTAATTACGCCCTGGAAGAAACTACCTACGAAGAAGCCATTCCAATCACCTGACAGGTTAACACCGTAAGTATAACGAGGTTCAGAGTTACCAACAATGGTTTTGTCACCTGAATTTCCAACACGGTTCAAGCCTTGATAAATGATATTATCGCCATCAAGATTTTCGAATTTGATGTCACCAGGGAAGTTTTTCCGCGTGTTCGTATTCGGTATGTTGCTCTGCGAAGGAGAATTGGCGATCTCATCTTGCGACCTGAACAAACCTGCAACTTTGTATCCCCAGATTTCACCCACACGCTGGCCTTCATAATAGTCAGTCAGGTTTTTGTCAGGGTTATTATATTTCGTAATTGTCGCTTTATAATCTGCCAACGTTAAACGCACATTGTAGTGGAAAGGCTTGGATGCCATATTGAACTGGTCATCCCAATTGATCGAAAGTTCCCATCCGTTGGTTTTCAAGTCAGCATAATTGCCAAAGGGAACGGCCGTGCCGTAAATGGCTGGAACAGTTGGTCCAACCGTGAACATATCCGTGGTTTTGCGCTGATAAATATCTCCTGAAAATTGAAGACGGCTGTTCAGAGCATAAAAGTCAAGACCTAGGTTGGCAGTAGTGGAAGTTTCCCAGCTCAAACCGTCAGGCACCACACCGGGCTGGCTGGTCGTTTGCGGACGGATACCATTGATCACGCGGCCCGACTGCAAAATGTTGAACTTCTCGTTGAATGCGTAAGGATCAATGTTACCGTTACCCAATGAGCCATAAGAAGCACGAACCTTCAAATTCGAGATCACTTTCGGGTCAACTTTCCAGAATGGCTCCTCGGATACGCGCCATCCGGCTGATACGGACGGGAAGAATGCCCATTGCTGATCGGTTGGGAATTTTGAAGAACCGTCATAACGTCCGTTCACTTCAAGCAGGTAACGCTCGCGGAAGTTATAGTTCAAACGGAAAAAACCACCTGCGACGGCCCATTTTTTGTAACCACCTGTTGTTGTAATACTTTGTCCCAGTGCGAGGTTAATATCGTCGGCGCCACTATAAACAATCCCGTTCCGCTGAGCAGCCAGATTGGTAGTAAGTGACCGCTCATAGTTAAAACCGCCTAATAAAGTGAAGTTATGCGTGTTGTTGAACGACTTTACATAATCCGCGTAAAAGTTGGTCGCCAGATAGTTGATCGTATTTCTTGCATCTGATATGTCATTTGTATTTGTACCAGTGTAACCAATAATACCCTTGGTGCGGCTATACGGAACCTGAACACGATTTTGCTGAGTAGCCAGGTCTGTACTCTGGAACGTCATGTTGGCTCTGATGGTCAGGGCCTTTTCGAAGAACTGCGCCTTCAACGCCGTCTGGTTTTTCATAAAACGCTGCGTCTGGTCTATCGCATTACGTCCATAGTAGTAGTCTCCCACTGTGTAAGCCGCAGAGAATGAAAGTGATCCATCCGGGTTTAGCAATGGAGCAAGCGGGTGACCTTCGTCGGCGATATTTCGATAGATACCACTTCCTTCCCCAACGTTGATCGGCTGATGGTACTTCATTTGCGAATACTCAGTGTTATTGTCAACGCGCAACCACGGGGTTATTTGAAGTCCACCCTTACCGCGGAAGTTGTACATGCTGTATTTATCCGTGTTGTAACGGAACAAACCATCCTGATTGTTGAAACGACCGCTTATTAAATAAGTAGCCTTATCGGTACCTCCTGCGATTGAAAGGGCGTGATCCTGAGCGCTAAGTCGTTTTTTGTACAATTCTTTATACCAGTCGGTGCTGTAATAATATTGGTACTCACCGGTCGTAGGATTTACTTCCACTTTTGGCAATGACGGATCCTCGTATCTTCTCTTTATCTCGGCCAGGTAGGCAGGGGAGAAACTGATGGTTTTATTAATCGCAGTCGGCGTGCTTCCGTTGTCGTTCCAACGTGACCATGCGTCGCTAAAACCTTGTGCCCATGGATAAGAATCTGTGATATTATCAGGTACTTCGGTAGGCGCTTTTACTGAGTAGTTGGCCGAATATGAAACCCTCATTTTTCCTTCCGGAGCTGGCTTTGTCGTGATGAGTACCACACCGAAAACGGCACGTGCTCCATAAATTGAAGCGGAAGCAGCATCTTTTAATACCGAAATACTTTCAATATCCTGCGGGTTTAGCATACGCGGATCGCCTTCAACTCCATCGATCAGGACGAGGGCACTTCCCTGCTGACCGATCGAGGTTGTACCGCGAACGTTGAACTTCGGCGATTGTGTAGGCTTGCCGTCGAACATCCGAATGTTCAGGTTAGGTACTACGCCCACCAGGCCTTGTGCGAGGTTAGGAATCGGACGATTTTGCAAAACTTCCTGTCCAACCTGGTCCACAGCGCCGGTCAGGTTTACTTTCTTTTGCGTACCATAACCCACAACCACCACTTCATTCAATGATTTGCTGTCGGCTTTTAATGCTACATCGATTGTGCCGCGTGTGCCTGTGGCAATTTCCTGGCTTAGGTAGCCTACGTAAGAAAATACCAAAATGGCACCGCCTTCCGGGATTTCGACGGAATAGTTACCACTCGCATCGGTAACGGTACCGATTTGGCTTCCTTTGATTACTACGTTCACGCCGGGGATTCCTTCTGGTGTGTCGCCGTCGGTCACCTTTCCTTTGACTTGTCTTTCAGCATTGGCAATCTTCACAGATTTGGCTGCGGTTTTAAGGTCCGTTTCAAAAGGTGTTTTTGCCCAGCCTGTGCCGCTGACCATTGCGATCAACGCCAACCGGGCAATCGATTTGGACAAGGGGCCCGTGAATGCGGACATCCTTTTGTTACATCGATACATAGGAGTAAATTTTTGGTATGGAAAATAATTAATGGGTTTGAGGCGGCGAAATTAGATAATCCGGCTATTCCGAACTTTCCGCCGCAGCTTATTTAACAATATGATAATTTCCGAAAGCTAGGAATGGAATATCCAGGTTGCCGAGAAGCACAGACGAGACAAGGCTTTGTTAATGAATTATTTATGGAATAAATTGTAATAAAAATACCAAAGGTTAGATTTAGATTTTTCTAAGTTTTTGAGATAGAAGTCTGAGGTTTTGGAGGTTAGCGTCTTTGCTTTGGAGAAAGCCTTATGAATACAAACTATTGTTGTATATGCTGCGATAAATCTGGTACTGTTTAAATGTGGAGCCTGTTAATTAATCGTTAATTTGACCTGAAATCATAAACAATTTTTGATATTGCGAGCTGTACAATCTTTCAACATTTTATCCTGATGGAAAATATCTTTCAAAAATTAACAAGCACAAACCAGAAAATTCTGGTTATTTCTTTGTCGATCGCTCTGGTTTTTCTTAGCCTGAGTATTTTCATTTTAACAGTGAGCAAATCCTTTGCTTCTTCACAGCCAAACCCGGACAAAAGACCAAAAATAGGTTTAGGAGTTCATGGGTCATATGTTTATTATTTTGGAGAAGATGAAAAGCTGTATCGTATGCCGGTCAACAGGGCTATTGATTAGTTGTAAAAAACTTCTGTCAGTTGGTTTCGATATCAAAGTGAATCTGTAATTTATCCACAGAGGCCAATCCTGATGAAAATTCAAGATTTTTATTCTCGATTACGGAGATTATTAAGGTTATATCTGGGAACAGCTATCTTGTTTCAAACACATATTTTAAGACGATCTTAAGAATTATTTAAGATCGATTATAGGCTCGTACCTTTTATTTTGCAGCGACAGTTGGTATCAAACTGTTAGATTTACATTTGTCGCGAAAAATTTTAAAAGTAAACTTTATGAGAATCCTGATCATAGAAGATGAAATCGGAATACTGAATTTTCTAAAACAGGGTTTGGAAGAGGAATCTTATGCCGTGGATACGGCGTCGGAAGGAAGAATAGGGCTGGATATGGCGCTAACAGGCGAGTATGATCTTTTATTGATAGACTGGATGCTGCCTGGTAAAAGCGGCGTGGAGATTTGCCGTGAATTCAGAAAACATTTTGCAAAAACGCCTGTCATATTTCTTACTGCCCGCGATACTGTGCAGGATACTATTTTTGGATTACAATCCGGCGCGAACGATTATATTAAAAAGCCATTCAGCTTCGAGGAGCTTTTAGAAAGAATTAAGGTACAACTGCGCCCCGCAACCGGGGAACAAGCCGAGTTTACCTTAGGCCCTATCCGTATTGATACCCAGTCGCATCAGGTTTTCAGGGAAAATGAAGAAATAAAACTAACGCAAAAAGAGTTCGGACTTTTGGAGTTTTTGCTGAGAAACAAGGGAAAAGTTTGCCGCCGGACAAGAATTATTGAAAGTGTCTGGGACATACATTTTGAGTACAACACCGGCGTTATTGACGTATATATCAATTCACTCAGAAAGAAACTCAAACTTGCCAAAGAAGAAGACTACATTCAGACCATTCGGGGTATAGGCTATATTGCAAAAGAAATCTGAACCCTAAAAAGATGACTACTTCTTTCAAAAATAAGATTGCCTTCAACTTCACGTTAAGTACAGCGCTTTTGGTAACGTTGATATTTTTTGTGATTTATCATATTGTAAGTCTTACCGTTTTTCGAGGTTTGGAAAAGGATATCACATTCCAGGCTGACAAGCATTTTTATGAGGTGGGTGTGAAAAACGGCGTTCCTTTCATTGCTGACAAGGAAGAGTGGTTTGAAAGGGAACATCGTGAGCTGGAAGTTAATCCGGTATTCGTAGAGATAACGGATAAATCCGGAGCGGTTATTGAGAAATCACCAAACCTGAAACAGGATTTTTTAACGGCTGATTTATCTCAAAAAAATAAGGAAATTTTTCAGACAAAACTGAAAGGACGCGCCATTGCCCAGATTCAGGTCGAATTGCAAGAAAATGAAAAATTGGCGGGATATCTTATCGTTGCGATCCCGATCAATGAATCTGAAAAAGTTTTGGATAATCTTAGAGTTGTGTTGCTGACTGCCTTTCCGATCGTTTTATTGGTGCTCTTTTTTGTAACAAGATTGATTGCAGGTAAAAGTATACAACCGGTACTGAGCGTGATCAATACAGCAAGTAAAATTACCAATGAAAATCTGAGCGCGCGTGTTCCAATTCCATCAGGAAAAGATGAACTGAACAGGCTCGTTGTTACCATTAATGATCTGATGGACCGGATCGAAAGTGCTGTTGAACGCGAGAAACAGTTTACTTCCGATGCATCGCATGAACTACGAACGCCGCTGGCAGTCATCAAAGGAACATTGGAAGTTTTAATCCGTAAGCCAAGGTCCGCAGAAGAATATATCGACAAAGTTGCTTTGGCGATCAGGGAAATTGACAGGATAAGTTATCTGGTGGATCAGTTGTTGCTGTTAGCCCGTTTTGAAAGCCAGAAAAAAGCCATGGATCATCAGCAGGTTGATCTTTCTGAGTTGACTGAATCTATTTTGCAGAGACAAGAGCAGCAGATTATTGAAAAAGCACTTTCCATAAATCTTGAAAGTGATAAGCAAACTAACGTATATACTGATCCGTATATGATTGATATTGTCATAGAGAACCTGATTTCGAACGCCGTTAAATACTCTTTAAAAAACGAAAATATTACTATCTTAATCAGAAAAAACGAGAACCGGGTATCCTACATAATTATTGACAAGGGCATAGGAATTTCACCGGAGGAGATAGAGAAAATCCAGGAACCGTTCTACCGATCTAATCCTTTACAGCACCCTGAAATTAAAGGAAATGGACTGGGACTTTCTATTGTAAAGAGAATGTGCCAGCTGCTGGAAATAGAATTTAATATAACCAGTCAGCCAGGACAGGGCACCTCGGCAGAGTTGATCTTTTAAGATGATAGTGCTTCTAAAATCAATTATAAGAAAGTATCAGTAACTACTATTGCCGATAATTTGATTCCGTTTCATAAAATCTTAAGCCAACCTTAAGATAATCTTCAGGAAACGCTAAGGCAGCCAGGTCTACATTTGAGATGTCATTCAGACTATCATTTAATTATGTAAGATTATGGACCACACAAAGAATGCCGAAAATATTAATCGCCACGAATTTTTAAGAAAATTAGGTTTTGCCGGGTCGGCTTTGGCTGCGGTATATTTTGCGGGAAATCTTCAATCCTGTACCAATGAACGCGTCAGTCCTGTGCCTACAAACCTGACGGTGGACTTAACTGCATCTGAAAATGCTGCATTGAAAAATAATGGCGGTTATGTAGTCAAAGAGGGTGTTGTGATTGCTAAAAGTAATACCACCGAATACATTGCCGCCACGCTTACATGCAGCCACGAAGGAAAAAACCAGATCATGTACCAAACAGATCATTTTTACTGCCCTGCTCACGGAGCAAAATACGATAACACCGGAAAAGGGCTGAATAGTGAAGGAAAAAAGGGGATTCGGGTATATACAACAAGTCTGACCGGAAATATTCTAACCATCACAGCCTGACATAACATGAGAATGAAAATACGTTTAGCCATTGCAATGGTCATGATGAGTTCATGGGCTTATGCGCAGGAGGATTTGTTAAAACAGCTGGATCAGGTTCAGGATTCGGCGACGGTGTATAGCGCGGCAACTTTCAAAGGAACGCGGATTATCAACGGACATTCGGTAGAGACGGTCGGCAAAAATAACATGGATTTTATCATTTCTCACCGTTTCGGCGCGGTTAATTCCGGAGCCAATAATTTCTTCGGTCTTGACGAATCGCAGATAAGGCTGGCTTTGGAATATGGGCTTAGCGATCGTCTGATGATCGGAATCGGCAGAAGCAGTTACCAGAAAACCATTGACGTTTTCGCCAAATATCGTTTGCTCAGACAGTCATCGGGCTTTAAAAACATGCCTGTTTCGATTACACTTTTTGCCAGCGACGCCCATAATGCTAGTACCTCTTCAACTGAACTTCCATTTTATACTATTGTTCAGCGGCAGACTTACACTTTTAAGGCTCTAATTGCCAGGAAGTTCAGCGAGAAACTGTCACTCCAGTTAACACCGACGATTGTACACAGAAATTTAGCAGAAAATCAGATCGATGCAAATAATCTGTATGCGCTGGGCTTGGGCGGACGCTATAAACTGACGAAACGGACGTCATTCAATGTTGAGTACTGGTACACGCCGAAAAACTTTGCCGGGACAGTTCAACGGGACCCGCGCTTCACCAATACGCTATCACTAGGTTTTGATATAGAAACGGGTGGCCACGTGTTCCAGCTTCACCTGACAAATTCAAGAGGAATGATTGAAAAACAGTTCATTGGACAAACAACGGGAAAATGGAACAACGGCGATATTTTCTACGGCTTTAACGTGGCCAGGACTTTCAGTTTTGACAAAAGTAAAAAACGCAAATCCAGTGGATACTAAAACATTTAAAGTGATGCTGGTGCTGATGATCAGCCAGCTTATTGCCATTACCTGTTATGGACAACTGTATATGACCAAAACGGGCGAGACCAGTTTTTTCTCCGAAACGCCGCTCGAAAATATTGCTGCGGTTAATAAGCAGGTCTTGGTTATACTCAATTCTGCGAACGGAGAAATTGCGATTAAAATGCAGCAGCGCAGTTTTCATTTTCCGAATAAACTCATGGAAGAACACTTCAATGAAAATTATATGGAAACCGAAAAATATCCGGCGGCAGTGTTTACCGGAAAAATCAAGGAACCGGTAGATTATAGTAAAGACGGAAATTACGCTGTTCATGCGGACGGGATTATGGACATGCATGGTGTAAAACAGAACCAAAGTATCAAAGGGCAGATGGTTATCAGTGGCGGACAAATCACGTTGACTTCTGATTTTGATGTAAAACTGGCGGACCATAAAATCGAGGTGCCAACCCTGGTGATCGCCAAGATCTCTGAATCAATTGCTGTTAAAAATAAGTTTGTGTTGGTTCCTAAAAAGAGCTGATATGATCACAATATTCCGGCTCAGCGTCAAATCATATCGTTATGCTAAATAAAATTATTGGGTTTGCAGTAAATAACAAGCTTATCATCGGACTGCTCGTCGTGGCCCTGATCGGTTATGGAAGTTATGAGCTCACACGTCTCCCGATAGATGCCGTGCCCGATATTACCAATAACCAGGTGCAGGTCATTACGATTGCACCTTCTTTCGGCGCAACGGATATCGAAAGATTGGTTACTTTTCCAATTGAACAGGCCAATAATAATATTTCGGGTTTGAAAGAAATCCGGAGTTTTTCAAGGTTCGGATTATCACTGGTAACCATCGTTTTTGACGACGATGTCGATGTATACTGGGCCAGACAGCAGGTTTCCGAGCGGCTTTTGAAAGTGCAGAATGAAATTCCAAAGGGAATCGGCACGCCTGAGCTGGGGCCTATCAGTACCGGACTGGGTGAAATTTATCAGTATGTGGTTCGTCCCAAAGAAGGTTACGAACACCGATACAACGCCACAGATCTGCGCACGATTCAGGACTGGATTGTCCGCCGTCAGCTGCTTGGCGTAAAAGGCGTTGCAGAAGTCAGCAGTTTTGGCGGAAAGTTGAAGCAATATTCTATCGAAATCGACCCTCAGAAACTTCTGTCATACGGCATCACCATCAATGATGTTTTCACCGCATTAGAAATTAACAACCAGAATACGGGTGGAGCTTACATTGAAAAAGGCCCGACGGTGCTATACATCCGGAGCGAAGGTTTGGTAGAAAATCTGGAAGACATCAAAAATATCGCTGTTAAATCCCTGGCCGATGGTCAGCCTTTGTTTATCCGCGACGTTGCCGATGTAAAAACGAGTTTCGCTACCCGATATGGCGCCATGACCTACAACGACAAAGGGGAAGTTTCGGGTGCCGTGGTGATGATGCTCAAAGGCGCAAACAGCAGTGAGGTGATCAAAAACGTCAAAGAACGTGTGGCCCAGATCCAAAAAACGCTGCCAGAAGGTGTAGTGATCGAACCTTTTCTGGATCGGACGAAAATGGTCAACAATGCCATTGGAACAGTTGGAAAAAATTTGCTGGAAGGCGCGCTTATCGTGGTTTTTGTGCTCGTGCTGTTTCTGGGAAATTTTAGGGCAGGGTTGCTGGTGGCGTCGGTAATTCCGCTCGCGATGCTTTTTGCGGTCATTATGATGAATACTTTTGGCGTGAGCGGTAACCTGATGAGCCTCGGCGCGCTTGATTTTGGATTGATCGTGGATGGCGCAGTGATCATTGTCGAGGCGGTCATGCACCAGATCACACACAATAAAAAGTTTGCCGGCCTCACGCGCCTGACCCAGCAGCAGATGGATGGAGAGGTGAATGAGTCCGCCGACCGGATGATGAACAGTGCCGATTTCGGCCAGGTCATCATCCTGATCGTGTATCTGCCCATTTTCACTTTACAGGGTATTGAAGGAAAGATGTTTAAACCAATGGCACAAACCGTTGCGTTTGCTTTGTTGGGCGCATTCATATTGTCGCTGACCTACATACCGATGATGAGTGCTGTGTTTCTGAGCAAAAAGATCAAGACAAAACCCGGCTTTTCGGACCGGATTATGGACAAGCTGGCAAAGAAATACCGCCATGCGCTTGAACGGGTAATCCGTTATCCCAAAATGATCCTGACATCCGTGCTGATCCTTTTCGCATCTGCTGTATACCTGCTTACCACGCTGGGTGGAGAATTTATTCCGGCTTTGGAAGAAGGCGATTTTGCTGTAGACACCCGCGTGCTGACTGGAAGCAGCCTGACCACCACAATAGAAAATACGACGAAAGCGGCGCATATTCTTAAAACCCAATTTCCGGAGGTTTTAAAAGTGGTTACCAAAATAGGCAGCGGTGAAGTCCCGACGGATCCGATGCCAATGGAAGCCAGTGATATGATGGTCATTTTAAAAGACAAAAAAGACTGGACGTCGGCGAAAACTTTTCCTGAACTTTCTGAAAAAATGGGTGAGGCGTTAAAAGAAGTACCGGGTATCACAGCCGGGTTTCAGTTTCCCGTGCAGATGCGTTTTAATGAGCTGATGACTGGCGCACGTCAGGATGTGGTATGTAAGATTTTTGGTGAAAACCTGGATACACTGGCGCTTTATGCCAGGAAACTTGGCGTTATGGTGAATCAGGTCGAGGGTACGAAAAATTTATATGTCGAGGCTGTTGCCGGTATGCCACAAATCACGATCCGTTACAACCGCAACGCACTGGCGCAATACGGACTGGATATTTCTGCTGTCAATAAAACGGTAAACACCGCGCTGGCTGGACAAAGTACCGGTATGGTTTTCGAAGGCGAAAAGCGGTTTGAACTCGTGGTCCGGCTTAGCGGCGAACGCAAGAAAAACCTGGAAGATATCCGCAACCTGCTGGTAGCCGCGCCGAACGGGACACAGATTCCACTCTATCAACTTGCGGAGGTAATCATTCAGGATGGACCGAACCAGATCCAACGCGAGGATGCTAAAAGAAGAATCGTTATCGGATTTAATATTGGCGGAAGGGATGTGCAAACCATTGTAAATGAGCTGCAAACGAAGGTAAACCAAAACCTGAAACTTCCGGCGGGGTACTACGTAACTTACGGAGGTTCTTTCGAAAACCTGAATGCTGCCAAACAGCGGCTGATGATTGCCGTGCCGGTTTCGTTGCTGCTTATTTTCGTCCTTTTGTTTTTTGCTTTCAATTCGGTGAAAGACGGGCTGCTGATTTACTCAGCCATTCCGCTTTCTGCCATTGGCGGGATATTTTTTCTGGCACTGCGTGGTATGCCGTTCAGTATCAGTGCCGGAATTGGTTTTATCGCGCTTTTTGGTGTGGCCGTTTTAAACGGAATTGTGCTGGTAGCCGAATTTAACCGGATCAGAAAAGAAAAACAGAAGGACATCAGGGAGGCCGTTCTGGAAGGGACCCAACACCGGCTCAGGCCTGTGCTGATGACGGCTTTTGTGGCGTCGCTTGGGTTTTTCCCGATGGCGATCAGTTCCGGCGCAGGTGCCGAAGTGCAGCGGCCATTGGCTACGGTGGTCATCGGCGGACTTTTGGTCGCAACCTTTCTCACGCTTTTTGTCCTTCCGGTACTGTACTTGTTTTTTGAAAATGGATTTAAGTTTAAAATGAATGGTAAAGCGAAAATCGTTTCCTTATTAATTCCGGCTATTATTTTTTCTAATAATTCAACTGGTTTTTCTCAGAATAAAATGGATCTGAAAACAGCTCAGGAGATGGCGTTGGCGAATAATCGAAATCTCAAAACGGAAAAACTCAGGACAGAATACCAGAAAGCACTTGTAAAAACGGCAGTTGTTTTACCGCAAACGGGTTTCCAGATCGAAGCCGGGCAGATCAACAGTTTTTACACCGACACGCGTCTTAACATTTCGCAATCATTCAGTTTACCTGTTGTTTACGCAAAACAAAAAACACTTCTGCAACGTGAACTTTCGGGAAGTGTTTTAAATGTAGCGGTGAGAGAAAATGAACTGCGCAGAAATGTTGCGCAGGTTTATTATATGTTTTTATACCAAAAGAAAAAGGAAGCATTGCTGATCTCACTAGACAGTCTGTATACCGGATTTTACCGAAGGGCTCAGGAGCGGTTTGATAAGGGCGAAAGTGATGTTCTCGAAAAAACAACCATCGAAACCCAGCTGGCAGATATCAACATGCAAAGGCAGCAGCTGGAATCCGATTTGAATTTGTCCAGATTACAATTTCAATTGTTATTAAATTCATCGGATAATCCCGAGCCGCATCCGGCTGGAAACCGTTATAATTCAGTATCAGTTTTTGATTCGGTAAATCTTGACAACCACCCCCAAATGCGATTGCTCATGCAACAGCAACAGATCGCAGTTGCCGGTATTGATGTGGAAAAATCTAAACTTTTGCCGCAGCTGAATATTGGCTACAACAACATGAGCATGCGTGGCACGGGTGCGGACGACAAGAATTATGGTAGCGCTCAACGATTTCAGTCCGCACAAATTGGATTGGGAATTCCGATTTTTGCAGGTGCGCAAAAGGCAAGGGTCAATGCTGCCCGGATCAATGAAGGAATCAGCCGTCAGACTTATCAGGCGGGGGCACAAGCGTTGAGATTACAATATTTGTCGGCCTTGGCAGAATACCGTAAATTTCTGACAGCAGTCCAATATTATGAAACGACCGGACTAAATAACGCCGCATTGATCACCACGACGGCCAATCAGCAACTGTCGGGCGGTAGCATCAATTACCTGCAATGGGTACAGCTGATCAACCATGCCAGTGCAATACGAAGCCTGTACCTGGACGCCCTGATGAACCTGAACAGCAAAGCCATTGATCTTGATTATTACCTCCAAAATTAAACCTGCCATGACCAAATATTTGATATATAGCCTACTTTTTTGCCTGTTTTTGGCTTGTTCGAAAAAGGCAGAAAATGAACCAGCAACGACCGAAAATAAGACAACGTCGAATGTGGCATCACTGAGTGAAAAGCAAATTCAGAATGCGGGGATTAAAACGGCCGTGCCGGAAAAAAGACAGGTTTCTTCGGTTTTGAAACTCAATGGGAAAATTGATGTGCCACCGCAAAACCTGGTGTCAATCAGTGTGCCGCTGGGTGGCTATTTGAAAACGACCAGACTGTTGCCGGGCACGCGGGTGAAAAAAGGGGAGGTGCTGGCGGTGATGGAAGACCAGCAATATATCCAGTTGCAGCAGGATTACCTGACGTGCAGGGCCAGGGTCGATTACCTCGAAAGTGATTATTTGCGCCAGAAAGATTTAAACAAAAGCAAATCGAGCAGTGATAAAATCTTCCAGCAGGCGGAATCCGAATTCCGCAGCCAGCAGGTGATGATGAAATCCTTGCAGGAAAAACTGAAACTGGCAGGCATCAATCCGGATAAGCTGACGAAGGAAAACATATCCAGAAGTGTCAGTATTCATTCGCCTATCAACGGTTATGTATCCAAAGTGAATGTCAATATTGGCCGGTATGTTTCTCCTACGGAAGTACTTTTTGAACTGATCAATCCTACCGACATACATCTCGCGCTTAAAGTTTTTGAAAAGGATCTGGATAAAATAAAAATTGGTCAGCAGATTCTGGCTTATACCAACAATGCGTCGGACAAAAAATACCAGTGCGAAATTATTCTGATCAGTAAGGATTTATCATCGGAACGGACCGCAGAATTGCATGCGCATTTTGAAAATTATGAGCCGGGACTGCTTGCCGGCATGTTCATGAACGCCGACATCCAACTCGACACCCGTTCGGTGCTCGTACTGCCTGATGATGCCATTGTTACTTATGAAAATAAACAGTATATTTTTATTCCAAAGAGGACGGGCAAGTTTGAAATGAAAGCAGTGCAGACAGGTACTTCGGAAAACGGATTTACAGAGATTATTTCAAAGGAAAAAATTGAAAATCAGCCATGTGTGGTCAATGGCGCGTATTCACTTTTGATGTCGTTGAAGAATAAATCGGAAGAGTAGTTTTTGTAAAAAGCCAAACCCAAACCTTCACTTAGTGAAACAACCATGGTCAGTCTAAAAAACATTCAAACGGAAATTGATGCAGGTTTTCTTTACGGAATTCTTGCCAAAAACGAGGCTGACGAAAATGTGGCGAGTGTGTTCAGGCAAATGAGTGAAATAGAACATGGCCATGCGCTGGCATTTATGGCAAAAAATGGATTGCATTTGTCGCAATTACCGGGCCCTTCTGCCAGAGCAAAAATCCTGAATACAATCGGTAAAGTTTTTGGTTACGATTATATTCTGGGGGTGCTTCTGGATACAGAAAAAAGCATAGCTTCGTCGGTAGCCAACGCAAGAAATAAGAACAGATCTGCCAGCTCTATCTCGGATACGGCACATGTGTCGATATTAAAAAACATACTGGAGAATAACCCCAAGGTCGCCGGATCGGCCCTGACCAGATTTGAAAAACGACACCGGTCGGTGGGAGGTAACGCTCTACGCGCAGCGGTACTTGGAGGAAACGACGGCCTGGTTTCGAATTTTAGTTTGGTGATGGGTATAGCGGGTGCTGCCATCGGGCAAAAGGAAATACTGCTTACCGGGATGGCAGGTCTGCTGGCAGGAGCGTTGTCCATGGCTTTGGGCGAATGGATTTCAGTGAAAAGCTCGCAGGAACTCAGTGAAAATCAGATGCAGCTGGAAATGGATGAACTGGAAACGAATCCGGAAGGAGAGGAAAGAGAAATTGCGCTCATTTATCAGGCCAAAGGAATTCCGGCGGAGCAAGCCCGGAAAATGGCCAGTGAGATCATGTTGAATAAGGACAACACAATGGCCATACTGATCAAGGAAGAACTGGGCATCAACGTGGAGGATTTGAAAGGCTCAGCTATGGAAGCGGCTATTACTTCATATTTGTTGTTCTCTGTGGGTGCCATTATTCCTGTATCTCCATTTTTCTTCCTGAGCGGAACACAGGCGATTCTGGCTAGTACCGTTTTTAGTGCATTTGGTTTATTTTTAATCGGTGCAGCCATTACCTTATTTACCGGGAAAAGTGTGTGGTATTCAGGTTTCCGGCAAGTGCTTTTTGGACTTGCAGCCGCTGCGATTACGTTTGGAATCGGCAAATTAATAGGTGTTTCAGTGGCCGGTTAACTCTTTTCAATTTTTCACCATAAAACTCCCTGATCATGTTCAAAAAAATCGCACTCGGTTTACTTATCATTTTGTTAATCATTCAGTTTATCAAACCCGAAAAAAATCTTTCAGACGACCAGTCGCATAATATGGCACTGAAATATCCGGTTTCCGGTGAAGTAAAGCAACTTTTGAGGGTGGCTTGCGATGATTGTCACAGTAACAAAACGGCGTATCCATGGTACGTTAACATTCAGCCGGTCGCCTGGTTTCTGGATAATCATGTGCAGGAGGGGAAAGGTGAATTAAACTTCTCTACGTTTACCAAACTTCCTATCGCTGTTCAAAACCACAAATTTGATGAAATCATTGAAGTTGTAGAAGAAAAGGAAATGCCGCTGGAATCGTATACTTTTTTTGGACTGCATAAAGAAGCAAATCTGACTGATCAGCAGCGGGAGGTACTGGTAACCTGGGCAAAACAGCAAATGATGACTTTGAAGAATGAATATCCGGCTGATAGTCTCAAAATGAAGAAAAGGACGACGACAAATTAGAGAATCCGGGATTTTTGAATTTTACATTTTAAGACATTCTTTTGAAACGATTTTATATACTCTTTTTCTGTCCACTAAATTGTTTCGGTTTCTGGTTTTTGTCGGCAAGTTCCACAATTTCAGATATTCGTTTTTCTCTCGTTTCCACTCTTTTGGCAAGTACCAGCCATTGCAAAATATTTCGCTTATCTGACCTGCTCAAACCTGAAAAATATTGTTTTGCATTGGGCCTTTTTTCAAGTTCTTCATCAAGGTCAGCAGGAATGATAAGTGCTTCTGCTTCGTCTAAGATCGTCCAGGAGCCGTTTTTTTTAGCTTTTTCTATTGTTTCAAAACCAGCTTTCGTCATAAGATTATCCTTTATTAGACGCTCAATTTTATTCTTATTTACTTTTGACCAAACGCTTTTTTCTTTCCTTCTGGTAAAAAACTGCATAAATCTTTCATCGTCAAGCGGTTTTGCTTTACTGTCTATCCAGCCAAAACAAAGTGCCTCGTCGACAGCTTCGCTGTATAATACGGAAGGTTGATTTGATTTTTTCTTGTAATATATAAGCCAGACAGCCTGTTTTTCATCATGGTTTTCTTGAAGCCATTCACGCCATTCCTCTCTGCTTTTCGGGCAAAAAGTTGGAGTTTCATCTTCTGTTTTACCTTTTTGTTTTTGCATCGTAACAAGGGATAAGTAACTCAGATTAGCTAACGATTTGTGGAAGGCGTCTTCGCTTTTTTAGTTTATATTCTGTTGGAAGCATATTAAACTTGGTCTTGAATGATTTCGCGAAGTAATTCGGTGCCGTAAAACCGGTCATATAAGATATTTGTGAAATACTAAGATCGCTGTTTTCCAACAAAATTGCCGCTTTTTCAAGTTTTATGGAGCGAATAAATTCAATGGGTGTTTGTCCGCTCATTTCCAGTACTTTACTATAAAGCGTCCCCCGGCTCATACCCACATGTCTGCTCAAATTTTCTACGCTAAGTTGTGCAGTGTGAAGATTGTCTTCAATGTAAGAAAGCATGTCTTTGAGCAATTTTTCCTGACTTGATTCCATTTGTACCGGCTCGTCCGAAACTTTGATCTGTCTTGAATATACACCTTTCAAAAGTCTGTTTAATAGGATCAGGTTATTGATCTTGGCATTCAAAATTTCGAAATTGAAAGGTTTTGTCAGGTAATCGTTGGCTCCTGAATTGAGTCCTTCCAGCTGCTGCTGTTCACCATTAGATGCAGTAAGCAAGATGATCGGGATATGTTTCGTCCTTTTGTCCGCCTTGATCTTCTGACTTAAAGTAATTCCGTCCATTTCCGGCATGGCAATATCACTGACGATCAGCTCAGGGTGGTGGCTCAACGTTTTTTGCCAGCCTTCTTTCCCATTATTTGCTTCGATCACATGATAAAAAGGCATCAGACTTTCTTTCAGATAGTGTCTGAACTCTTCATTGTCTTCGATAATTAATACACTTGAAGGGTCTTCCAGATTTGGTTTCTCTTTTTTACTACCCGAAATATCATGATCGGACGAAGGCGTTCCAGGTCTATCATAAGCAGAAAGTTCAACCGGCAGAATTGGTATTGAATTTAGCACAACAGGAAGCTGGACTAAAAACGAGCTTCCCAACCCCGGCTGGCTTTTTACGGTGATTGTTCCCTGATGCAACTGAACAAACTCCCGCACAATAGAAAGCCCGATTCCGCTGCCCTGATTCAGTATTGACATATCGGTATCATCCTGAAAAAACCTTTCAAAGATCTTTTCATGATTTCCCTCCGTAATACCCACGCCGGTATCTGTTATCGAAATGTTGAGCCACGACTTATCATCGGGAGAATCTTGCTGAGAAATTTCCAGTTTTACTTCTCCTCCTTTGGGTGTAAACTTGAATGCGTTTGAAAGCAGATTGAAAAGTATCCGTTCCAATTTTTCCGGGTCAAAATCCATGTATAACTGGGCAATGGCACTCTCTATTTTAAATTGAATACCTTTTCTAAACGAAAGGTCGCTGAACTGCTCACAGGTATCTTTGATAAATAGGATAGCGTCCTTCGTTTCAAGATTCAGCTTCACTTCCTGCTGCTGCATATTTTTTATATCCAAAAGCTGATCAACGAGATTGAGCAGTCGTTTGGCATTTCTTTTAATTGCCAGAACGGGTGAATTTAATTCTGTTGCCTTCGTTTTAACCAATAAATTTTCAGTAGGAGCAAGAATCAGAGAAATGGGCGTCCTCAGTTCATGACTTAAATTGGTAAGAAACTTGATTTTTTGTCGGTCCAGTTCTTTTGCCTGTTCAGCCTCCGCATGTTTTTGCTGCTCTTTAAACTCCCGTTGAAGTTTTTGAATACCCCGGCGGCGCATTGCAAATACAACAGCAATTGGCGTAAGAAGATAAAAGATATAGGCATAAATGGTCAGATAAAACGGTGGCTTTACATTGATATTTATTGAGGTAGTCTGGGGACTCCAAGTGATGCCGTCACCGCTTGCCTGGACTTCAAACATATAACTTCCCGGACTCAGATTCGTATAACTGGCAAAATTATTTAGTCCGGTTTCATTCCATTCCGATTGCATACCGACGAGCCTGTGCCTGTAATGCATCTGTCTCGGATTGGTATAGTCCAACGCGGCATAACCGAGTGAAAAATTCTGTTTGTAGTCAAGGTTGATTGTTTTGGCAACGGAGATATCCGCATCTATTAAATTTGAATCAGCCGGCGTGATGCTTCGGTTACCAATACGCAGATCTTTCAGGACGATAGGCGCTATGTTTTTGCAATCCGGCAGACTGCGTGTGTCGATGTAGTTGAATCCGGCAATTCCACCGAAAAACAGGATATTATCAGATGTCCTGATACCAGAGCCCAATACAAATGTTTTGTCCTGAATTCCGTTGTAAGAGCTGAAATTGGTAAATTTTTTATTTTTCGGATCAAAAAAACTGATTCCCTGATTGGTACTCACCCAAATGCGACCCTGATCGTCTTCTAGGATTTTGTTGATGACGTTGCTTGCCAGTCCTTCCTTTTCTCCGTAGGAGATAAATTTTTGTAACCGCTGATCAAAAAGAGCCAGCCCTTCACCAAACGTGCCAACCCAGATATTTCCTTTTTTATCTTCTATTATGGATGAGACGATATTACCCGGGAGATTACTGGATTGTTTATCCAGCAATATGGATTGTCGATTGACAGGATCAAAAACGGCCACACCAGTGCCATGTGAGGCTATCCAGATTTTTCCTTGCCTATCTTGTAAAATATCCCTGATATAACCATTGAGTGGAATAATCCGCTGAGAAGCGGGAATTGCCAGATCAAAATATCTTTCAAAACGTTTCGTTTTGGGATCAAACAAATGGACACCACCACCATTGGTCCCCACCCACAACTTGCCGGATCTGTCCTTTTCCAGACAGAAGATTTCATTATTATTCAGGCTTGACAAATCTTTCCCACGGATATATCGATTGTAAGCTCCGGTTTTTGGATTTAACTGGAACAAGCCGTCCTGAAACGTGCCTATCCAAAGTTCGTTTTCAGAAGTCAGTTCCAGTGTCAAAATGGCTAGTCCCGAAGCGGCATTCCTGTTTTGGGGATTGATATTGAATTTTTTGAAAAGATTCCTTTCCCGGTCATACAGGTTCAGACCTCCGCCGTCTGTGCCGACGAACAGGTCACCGGTTGGGGTCTCGGCAAATGAAGTGACAAATGGTGCACTAAGACCAAACGGATCATTGGTATCAGATCTTTTCAATCCGAAAATGGCTAAATTTTTGTCGTACTTATTTACTCCACCTTTATATGTACCCAGCCAGCAGATACCTTGATTATCAATCAATATGCTGCGTACCGATTTATTTGTTAAACTGAATTCCGTTCTGGCATCCGGCCCATATCGTTGAATATTTCCATTACGGGTATCAAGAATATTGAGTCCGGCGTCTGTGCCTATCCACATATTATGGTCATTTTCCAGCGTGATCGCAAAGACCATGTTGGAGCTCAGAGAATTTTTATTGCCGGATTCATACCGGATGTGCTGTAATATCTGCCCACTGGAATTAAGCTTTAATACGCCGCTATATGTACCGACCCATACATTCCCATCCCGATCTTCGATGATAGATTTTACGGTTCGGCCTCCAGTTTCGTCGGGCAACGCCTGAAGGTAATTAATGTATTCGTTGTCCTTCCGGGAAGGATCAATTTTATACAGACCGTTTTTCGAGCCAACCCATACTTTCTGCTTACTGTCTATTGTAACGCTCAGTATCAATCCTTTCGAAATCTCGTCGGGAATGTTGGGTATTGATGCAAATGTACTGATCCGGTGACTTTTTGCATCTACGTTAAGTAATCCACCAGTCGTTCCTACCCACAATTTACCTGTTGCATCGCTGCTTATGGTTGTGACACTGTGAGGAGACGGTATGCTTAAAAAGGAATCTTTTCTTCTATCATAATAATGTAGTCCGCCTTCAATAGTACCAACCCAGATACCACCTGCCCGGTCTTGGTGCAAGCTCGCAATATCACTGGATTTTAGTGAGGTCGAATCCTTTTTATAGTGGCGGTATACCGTCACATCGGTACCATCAAATTTGTTAAGACCATCATCCGTTGCAAACCACATCAGCCCGTAACTGTCTTTTAAGATTGCAGTCACGGTATTGGACGACAAGCCATCCATGGAGGTAATCGACGTGAACTTCGGTTCCGGACGCTGAGCCTGGGCTGTAAACAGAGCAGTACATATTATGATCAGCGAGCAGGCAACGCAGTATATAAAATTGAGTAATAAGCGCATCTATCAGAAAGAATTTAAAAAGCCAGCCAGTGTTGAAAAAATAATATCATGTATGCCCCATAAAAATGTAAAAAATCTTTCATTTAAAATCGGCAGAGGTATTTTTTGCTTACTGCAACATTCTACATGCGAAAAACGGCATTTTAATCCTAAAAATGCAAGTTTCTCCTTGAATACGGCATTTTTTTAGTGGATTTGAACATTTGTAGCGGTAAAATGAACAAATCTGCTCACAGTTGACATAGCTGCCATGTTACATTTGTCGATAATTAATTAAATAATATCTGGGAAAAATGATGAACCAGATTAAATATTAAAACAGGAATATCAGTATCAGTTTAATAATTACCCGTCGATGCGAAAACTTCTGTTTGGGTAATTAAAGTGCTGGAATAATGCTGCCACCAAATGATGTCAAATTGACACTATTACTTATTAAAAACCAAATGAAGGCGTTTGTGAAAACCATATCTAACCCAAATTTTATGACATGTTGCTGCACCAATTGAAACATTTACCGGAAAGTACTTTGATGCTTCAAAAACTGAATAACAACCATTCAGTATGTAAAAATCAATCAACTCGAAAACACTTAATTATTCAGAAGTTATGCAAGACTCTTTATTAAATCGTAATATGCTGGCAAGAGTCCTGGGGATCTCCGGCCTTCCTATATTACTGCTGGGCGGGTTTTCTACCGAAACCTTTGCCAGCGGGACTTTAATTAATCATGGCATCCAACCAAGATCAATGTCTGTTGCAGACGTAGAGATCAGAGGCAAGGTGACCGGTGAAGACGGTGCCGCGCTTCCAGGCGCAAGCATTTTGATCAAATCCACCACAAGGGGAACGATTACAGACACTGACGGAAATTTTAAACTTCTTATTGCCGACGATGCAAATACAATTCTGGTTGTATCGCTTGTTGGATATGTCTCCCAGGAAGTTGTTGTAGGAACACAAAAAGTTGTCAATGTTCTCTTGAAAGGAGACAATAAAGTTTTGGACGAAGTTGTAGTAGTAGGTTATGGCGTGCAGCGTAAAAGGGATGTGACCGGCTCCGTTGTATCTGTCAGTGAAGCTACGCTGAAAGAAGTGCCTGCGCCAAACCTGATCAACCAGTTGAAAGGACGTGCCGCAGGTGTTTCTATCATTAGTAACGGAAGTACGCCAGGTTCTCAGGGACAGATCAGAATCAGGGGAAACCGGACGCTTACGACAAGTTCAGGTACAGCGGACAGCCAGGATGGTCCACTTGTTGTAGTTGACGGGATTCCATTTGGCGGTTTGAATGATATTAACCCGGACGATATCCTCAGCCTGGAAGTGTTAAAAGATGCTTCTGCGACAGCGATTTATGGTTCCCGTGGATCAGGAGGGGTAATATTGGTAACAACCAAAAGAGGTAAGGTTGGTAAACCGGTATTCAGTTATGACGGATATCACGGAGAAACACGGGTGATGGGTAAATTCAATGTCATGAATGGCCCCGAATATGCTCAGTTCAAACTTGATGCTGCCAAATATAACCGCACAAGCCCGGGAACTTCCGGTTATGTTTTAACTCAAAAAGAGCAGGAAGCACTTGATAATGGCGTATCGACCGACTGGCAGGATCTGATTTACAAACCAGGTTTTATGTCTAACCACCAGTTAGGCGTACAAGGTGGTAGCGAGACTACTCAGTATTCTTTGGGTTTAGGTTATTTTAACGAAACCGGTATTATTCCAAGCCAGAATTTTCAGCGTTTCAATATCCGCGCGACCATTGATCAGCGAATAGGCAAACATGTAAAGATCGGGCTTAATACGTTAAACACACTGACTTACCAGAATACCCCTGGCGGTGGCGGCATACCTGGCGGACTTGTGCGCCTTACACCTCTGGCGTCGCCTTACAATGCGGACGGTACGGTTAATACATTTCCTTCGGAAGGTTCAATTGATGCAGCCGGCGTAAGTCCGCTTACAATTTTGACCAAAAAAGATTCCTACCTCGGACGTACACGCTCGCTGAGGACATTCAACAGTATTTATGCAGAGGTGAATATTTTACCAGGACTGAAATACCGGTTCAATGCAGGTTTGAATTTCAGCCAGTCTAATTACAATGGCTACAATGGCCCGCTGACGTATTTCAATTCTGCTACCACACAGGCATCATCCAATGCCGAGATCAGTAACACAGAATATTGGGATGTGAATTTGCAGCATTTACTTTATTTCGATAAAACATTTGCTGGCAAGCATAAACTGGGCTTTACCGCACTTTATGAGTATACCAAAAACCACTCTTTGGGCAGCCGTTTCACAGTAACGGGGGTGCCGGCGGATTATATCAAAACATCAAACTTTTCGCTTGCATCGGGTCAGCCTGTGGCCAGCTCTGATTTTGGTAACTCATTTTCTGAAACGGGATTGTTGTCTTATATGGGAAGGCTTAATTATAGCTACGCCGACAAGTATTTGCTGACCATGACTTTACGTCGGGATGGATCTTCTACATTATCTCCTGGTAATCAGTATTTTAATTATCCGGCAATTGGTCTGGGGTGGAATGTGATTGAAGAAACTTTTATGAAGTCGGCCCCATTTATTTCTAATCTTAAACTGCGCGGTGGCTGGGGTATATCAGGAAACCGAAATGTGGGTGCCTATTCAACGCTTGGCGCATTAACAGCCGGGTATTACAATTTCGGAACAGGTACTGCCGGACAGCAGCTGGCTTATACTGTGACCAGCTTACCTGCCAATGACCTGACCTGGCAGTCGACTTCTCAGCTGGATATTGGTATCGATTTCGGTATTCTGAACAATCGTATTACAGGTTCGGTGGATTGGTATCATCAAAAAACCAAAAATATCCTACTGTCAGTTCCACTTCCTGCCAGTAATGGTGCAAGTTCTACTTTGAAAAATCTTGGTAAAACTGAAGGTAAAGGCGTGGAAGTAACGACAACCTTTGAGATTGTTAGAAAACCCAAAGGATTTAACTGGAGTGTAGACGCGACTTATTTCTTCAACCGCGAGAAAATCACGCAGTTGACGACACCGGAAGAACAATCCAACATCGGCGCGGGATGGTTTGTAGGGCAACCGCTTTCGGTTATTTATGATTATAAAAAATTGGGTATATGGCAGACCGCAGATAAAGAAAACGGCACTTTGGCTCAGCAGACATCTCCTGTTCAACACCCTGGACAGATCAGAGTGGAAGACCTGAACGGTGATGGAAAAATTGATGCCAACGACCGTCAGCTGTTAGGTAATTTTCAGCCTAAATGGGAGGGAGGCCTTACTACCCGTTTCAGTTTTAGAAACTTTGATGCTTCTGTTGTTACTTATGCCCGAATGGGTATGAAAGTAATTGTGCCTTACCTTACCGGTAACTCCACAGGATCAGGTGGATTTGCCTTCTATAACCAAAGCCGTGTGAATCAGGTGAAAACGGATTACTGGACAGAAACAAATCCAACCAACGCATTTCCTGCTCCTGATGCTAGCGGCGCTGTGGCAAACTTTGGTTCAACGCTTGGCTATTACGACGGTTCGTTTATCAAATGCCGAAGCATTAACCTGGGTTACACTTTCCAGAGTAATGTTTTCAAAAAGATTGGTGCAACATCGGCCAGGATCTACGTAAACCTGACCAATCCGTTCATAATTTATTCTCCTTTGGTGAGAGATAATCTGGCTATTGACCCGGAAGGAAACAGCTATGCAAGTGGTCAGTCGACGCTAAACCCGGATGCAGCCAGCGACCGTGGTACGCCAGAACGTCAGATTTCGGTAAATCTTAATAATCCTCCGGTAAGACAATTCACTGTGGGCGTTAACCTTAAATTCTAATCCGATCATGAAATCCATAAAAATACTGATTACTGCCGGGCTGATCGCAGCATTTAGCACCGGTTGCGAAAAAGTGCTCGAAGAGCACCCCCAGTCCCAGATTGTCCCATCTTATTTTAACAGCCCAGCGGGTGTTCTCGGAGGAATAGCAGGGGTTTATAACGATATCCGCGGCCAATGGGGTACGGAAGGGTTTACGGTTGAAATGCAGGCTGGAACCGACGAATTTATTCAAGGAGTAAATGCCGGTACAGGTAATGCCTATACTTACAATGGTTTGAACAGTAGTAACTTCGGTTCTGCCTGGGGTGTCGCTTTTCAGGATATTAACACATTGAATGGCGTGCTTCAGTATGGTCAGACTATTGATCTGAACGAGGCAACGCGGAAGCAATATCTTGCCCAAGCCAAATTCTTGAGGGCATTCTGGTATTTCTATCTGGTGCAGACCTGGGGCGACGTACCGCTTCATACAGAATTCATTACTGTACCATCGCAGGCGGCTTCGCGTCAACCTGCGGCGGCAGTTTATGAGCTGATCATCAAGGATCTTACAGAAGCTGCGGCTGACTTGCCCAACCAGCCAACAGCTCCATTCCTCGGAAAAGCGGCAACCAAGCCTGTCGCGCAATTCCTGCTTGCCAAAGCATACCTGACCCGCGGATGGCTGAACAATACGGTCAGTGATTTTACGGCGGCTGCAAAACTTTGTGATGAAATTATTGCCAATAAATCGGCTTACGGCCTGGATCTGTGGCAGGATTATGGAGATGCATTTGTTCCTGCAAACGACTATGGAAAAGAAACGATGTTTGTCAGCGACCATGTGTTGGATCCTAAATATGGTTATTACACTGTCGGTGGAGCAGCCGGAGGCGGCGCGGCACAAAACCTGAGTCCATGGTTCACAAACTGGAATTATCCTAACAACAGTGGCATTAACTCTATCAAAAATGCTGCAGGTGTCTTTACCAACAGCGGAACTTCCGGGATGATCCGCGATTCGTACTACGGTCGCCCGTATGTGCGAATGCGCCCAAATTCGGATAAACAGACTACGGGTACGCGTACAGGAAAAAACTATTTCCTTGATCAGGCTTTCACAAATCGTGATGTCGATTCACGTTTCGCCAATTCGTTTTATACGGTTTACATTTCAAACACTGCGGTAACGAATACGCCAACAACCGCTAATAATACCCGTGGGATCGGTTACACGACCGTACCTGGAGTAGACACGGCCGTTTGGCTGCCTGATTATGAAGTGCCGGGCGCACCTCAGTTTGTAGGATCAAGACCATTTAAAGGTATTGTTGTGCCGCCAAGTCTTTGGAACAATGGTATTTATCCAGCGTTGAAAAAATACATGGATCCAAGCCGCGGAGCAAATTTTAATGATCCCTCTACGCGTCCTGCTGTTTTATACCGCTTTTCGGACGTTTACCTGACGGGTGCCGAGGCATATTTCAAAGCGGGTGACGCATCGAAAGCTGCAACGATGATCAATGTTTTGCGGCAGCGCGCAGCATTCCGTAAGACTAATACCACGGCTCAGAATACCGCTGCGGCAACGGCCATGAACATTACCGCCGCGGACGTAACCCTGGATTTTATCCTTGACGAACGGAGCCGTGAATTCTTCGGAGAATGGCAGCGCTGGCATGACCTTGTAAGAACACGCTCGCTTGTCCGCCGTGTGCAGGAATGGAACAAAGAGGCTGCTCCATACATCAAAGATTTTCATATGTTAAGACCAATCCCGCAGTCTCAGATTGACAGGGTAGTAGAAGGTCCAAAGTTTCCGCAAAACACGGGATACTAGTTCAAATTGTTGATTAAAAACAATAAACCTGGGACGCAGGACTGCGAAAAATGCAGTTCTGTGTCTCAGGATTAGTTTTGTCAGGATTTCAATAAAACAACATAAGTAGTAACAGTCCAACGATTTGCTTTTTGTATAAAAAACATAAATGATGATACGATTCAATAACAATCTTATAGCCACCTTCTCGATTATTGTTGCCACAGCCGGACAGGCGATCTGTCAGAAAGCACCTGAAAAGATCAAGCCGCTTATAGAAGGTTTGTACACTGCCGACCCCTCAGCCCATGTTTTCAATGGAAAAATTTATATCTATCCTTCTCATGATGTTGAAGCAGACGTGCCGCAGGATGACGAAGGCGGACATTTCCAGATGCGCGATTATCATGTCTTTTCCATGGACAAGATCGGTGGAAAAGTAACGGATCACGGCGTTGCGCTGGATGTAAAAGATGTGCCCTGGGCGGATAAACAAATGTGGGCACCGGATGCAGCTTACAAAAACGGTACATATTTTCTTTATTTTCCTGCAAAAGACAAAGAGGGGATTTTCCGGATGGGCGTAGCTACAAGTAAATCGCCAACCGGCCCTTTTAAAGCTGAGGCAAAACCTATTGAAGGAAGTTACAGCATCGACCCGGCTGTTTTTACCGATACTGACGGTAAAACTTATATGTATTTGGGAGGTATTTGGGGCGGTCAGCTTCAACGCTGGCACACGGGAACCTATAACAAATCTTTAATGACTGATCTTGGCAAAGGCCACGAAAATGAACCAGCATTGAATGCAAAGATTGCTCTAATGAAAGATGATATGCTTTCGTTTGCCGAGCCTTTGCGTGATGTTCAGATCCTTGATGAAAATGGAAAACCTCTGCTTGCCTCGGATACTAACCGACGCTTTTTTGAAGGTGCATGGATGCATAAGTTCAATGGAAAATATTATTTCTCTTATTCAACAGGTGATACGCACTTGCTTTGTTATGCAGAGGGAACTTCACCTTACGGGCCGTTTACCTACAAAGGCGTGATCATGAATCCGGTTGAAGGCTGGACAACGCATCATTCGATTGTTGAAGTGAAGGGAAAATGGTATCTGTTCTATCATGACGCTGAACTTTCCGGAAAAACGCACCTTCGCAGTGTAAAAGTCAGAGAGCTACTGAGAGATAGTAATGGAAATATTAAGACAATAACTCCTTGATAATTAATATATTATTGTTCATTCCTATCAAAAATTAATATGCAAATCGAAAGACGCGATTTTTTATCGACCCTGACTCTGGCAGGGGCCGCTGCCTTATTTTCCGGTAATCCCTTGCTGGCAGCTACCGCTCAGAAAAAAGAAAAACTAGGTATCGCCCTGGTGGGACTTGGATATTACAGCACAGATCTATTGGCTCCGGCGCTTCAAATGACTGAAAAATGTTACCTGGCGGGTATCGTTACCGGTACTCCGGCCAAAGCTGAAACCTGGAAAGCGAAATATAAGATCCCTGATAAAAATATCTACAACTATCAGAATTTCGATCAGATCGCTAATAATCCGGATATCGATATTGTATATGTGGTTTTGCCTCCATCCATGCACAGAGAATATGTCGTGCGCGCTGCCAAAGCAGGCAAACATGTATTTTGTGAAAAACCAATGGCCCCATCAGTAGCAGATTGCGAAGCGATGATCAAGGCTTGCAGCAGCAGTAAAGTTAAACTGGCGATTGGTTACCGTTGTCAGCATGATCCTAATATCCAGGCAATCATGAAGCTTGCCAAAGAGCCAAAATTTGGTAAGGTAAAAATGGTGACAAGTGCCGCTGGATATTTTGACGCACGTACTGATCACTGGAAACAGAAAAAGTCGCTCGGCGGCGGTGTAATGGGTGATATGGGTGTGTACGCCTTGCAGGGAGCTCGGCTTGCCACGGGTGAGGAACCAATCAGTGTTTTTGCACAGGCATCCACCACGCGTCCGGATATTTATAAGGAAGTTGAAGAAACGATGATGTTCATGCTTGATTTCCCAAGCGGCGCGAAAGCATCCTGCCAGACCAGTTTTGGTATCAATATGAATCACTTGCAGGTTAATTATGAAAAAGGCTGGGCGAAGCTTGAACCGCAGTCGGGCTACAATGGAAATAAAGGAAGCCTATCTGATGGAACTTTGATTCAATTTCCGATTAAAAATCAGCAGGCAAAACAAATGGATGAAGATTGCGAAGCTATACTTGGCAACAAGGATCTGATTGCACCGGGAGAGGAAGGACTTCGGGATATCAGGGTTGTGGAAGCGATTTACAAATCGGCCGCCGCAGGGAAAGTAATAAAAATATAGGCAGAAGTATCTGCGTTTTACCACCGCTTATTTAGAAAACCGAATCGTTGATCAAGATTACTAAATGAAGACAAAGCATTTTTTATATACAATGTTTTTTGCCGGCAGCATTTTTTTTAGTGAATGCGCGAGCGCTCAGACAACCACTATCGTAAACCCGATTTTAACCGGTTTTTACCCTGATCCGAGTGTTGTACAGGTAGGGACGGATTATTATCTGGTCAATTCTACCTTCTCTTATTTTCCGGGAATTCCAGTTTTTCATAGCAAGGATCTTAAAAACTGGAAACAGATAGGGAATGTCATTGACCGCCCGTCGCAGATGGACTTTATGGGTGAAAAACTGACAAGGGGGTTATTCGCACCGGCGATCAGTTTTCATAACGGGACGTATTATGTTACTTGCACGGATATCGATCACGACGGAAATTTTATCGTCACTTCCAAAAATCCTGCCGGTCCGTGGAGTGATCCGGTCCGGGTTCCCCAGGTCCGTGGTATAGATCCGTCGCTGTTTTTTGATGAAGACGATAAAGCTTACATCATCTATAACAGCGATCCGCCAGAGAGAAAGTCATTATATCCGGGTCACAGAACAATCCGTATTTATGAAATTGATCCTGCCACTTTGAAGGTGATCGGCGAAGAAAAACAGCTGGTTAACGGCGGTGTAGATCTAAGCAAAAAGCCGGTTTGGATTGAAGCACCGCATATCATGAAAAGAAATGGCTGGTATTATTTGTATGCTGCCGAGGGTGGGACTTCCGTCAATCATACAGAAGTTGTTTTTCGGAGCAAATCTGTTTGGGGACCTTTTGTTCCGTATGAGAACAACCCGATCCTGACGCAAAGAGGTTTGCCGGATGACCGGAAAGATCCGATTACTTCTGCTGGTCACGCGCAGTTTGTGGATGGCCCAGACGGTAAAACCTATGCTATTTTTCTTGCCGTTAGACCTTACGAGGGCAATTTCTACAATACCGGCCGCGAAACTTTCATTGCACCTGTGGAATGGAAAAACGACTGGCCGATCATTAATCCGGATAGCAAAGAGGTCAAATATGAGTATGCCGTAAATTATAAGGAAGTAAAACAAAAGGATGCGCTTCCGCAGGCTGGCAACTTTGCCTACACGCTGACTTTTGAAAAAACGCTTGATCCTGCGCTTCTTTTTATGCGGACTATTGATAAGAATTCATTTTCACTGTCACAGAAAAGCGGCCTGACGATGAAGTTGAAACCGGAAACGATTATGGAAATGGGTAATCCTTCCTTCATCGGAAAACGTCAGCAGCATTTGTTCTGCACAACGGAAGTTGAACTTGACTTTTCTCCCAAATCAGAAAAAGAAAAAGCAGGACTGACCATTTTTCAGGATGAATCTCATTTCTATTTTTTGAGTAAATCCGTTGAAAATGGTAAGCCCATGATCCAGCTTTATAGAAGCGTTGCCGATAAAAAAGACATGGAACTGCTGGCGCAGATGCCTGTTACCGATGTTTCAAAACCGGTTAAACTACGCATCACAGCCGAAGGCGATTCTTACAGTTTTTATTTTTCAAAAGGATCTTCCTGGCAGCTTTTAAAAGATAAGGTTGACGCTAAATTCTTGAGCACGCAGGTTGCAGGAGGGTTTATCGGCTGTTTGTTTGGCATGTACGCTACTTCATCGGGTGAGGCAACAACTAATTTTGCCTCGTTTAAGTATTTGAAATACAGCGGAAATGATCCGATGTTCCCAAAGGTATCAAAATAAGTTCAGGTGAAACTGAACCTTGTTTTATTCAATGTTCAAATTCAACTTTTATTTAATTATTAAAAATATAGTCAGATTAAATTTTATGAAAAAGTCGATTTTCAGAAACCTGTTGACCATTTCCGCAGTGCTTTTTTGCAGTCTCGTGCATGCTCAGTCAAATTTTACCAACAAGTCAATCGGCGTAGGTGTGGTGGTTGCCGACATGGAGCAATCCCTGGATTTTTATGTCAATGGAATTGGTATGGTAAAAACCGGCAATTTCACGATCAATGAAGAGTTTGGAAAAAGAGGTGGCCTGACCGGTGGAGAAGCCACCAATGTCAATATTCTGAAATTGGAAAACAGCCCCGAAGCCACCGAGTGGAAACTGATGAGTTTCGGTAAAAAAGCCGCACATCCAAAACAAAAATTCATACAGGATGATACTGGTGCCCAGTATATTACCATCCATGTAAAATCATTAAAACCAATCATAGAAAGGCTGAAAGGACAGAAAGTAGCTTTTCTGGGCAGTACGCCAACGCAGCTAAACAAAGACGCGCACTTTGTATTGGTGCAGGATCCGGACGGAACTTTTATAGAACTGATCGGGCCGATTGAATAACAAAACTGACCTAAGCGCCATTTCTCAATGAAAGAAAAATCTTTGTTTTGCCTGCTTTTTTGTGTGTTGTTTTTGAGCGATTTGTCCAAAGCGCAAAAAGCAGGCAACCCGCTTATATTTGCCGACGTGCCCGATATGGCCATGATACGCGTTGGAAACTCATATTATATGAGCAGCACCACCATGCACATGAGCCCGGGACTGCCGATCATGAAATCGAACGATCTGGTGAACTGGCAGTTGGTCAGTTATGCATATGACACGCTGGCAAATATGGATGCGCTGAATCTGACCAATGGAAAAAGTACATATGGCCGTGGCTCCTGGGCCAGCAGTTTTCGATATCACAATGGGTTATTCTACGTGACAACCTTTGCTCAGACAACTGGCAAGACCTATATTTTTACGACAAAAAACATTGAAAAAGGGCCTTGGAAAATGTCCTCATTCTCGCCTTCCTACCATGACCATTCCTTATTTTTTGATGACGATGGAAAGGTTTATTTGATTTACGGAGCGGGAAAAATCAAAATGGTTGAGCTGGAAGCGGATGCTTCGGCGGTGAAAAAAGGTGTGAATGAGCAGGTTATAATTGAAAATGCCAGTTTGCCTTCCGGTACCGGCGGAGGTCTTCCGGCAGAAGGTTCACAGCTTTTTAAGGTAAACAGTAAATATTATCTTTTCAACATCACCTGGCCCAAGGGCGGAATGCGAACTGTGGTCATTCACCGGGCTGATAAAATCACCGGACCTTATGAGGGGCGTGTTGGGTTACAGGATTCAGGTGTAGCGCAAGGTGGCCTGATCGATACGCCGGAAGGGAAATGGTATGCTTATCTTTTCCGGGATTATGGTGCCGTCGGCCGCATTCCTTATCTCGTACCGGTTACGTGGAAAGATGGATGGCCGGTTCTGGGAAATGATGGAAAAGTGCCGGAAATACTTGACTTACCTGCCAGTAAGGGTTTGATGCCAGGCATCGTTGCATCGGATGATTTTTCACGTAAAAAAGGAGAACCTTCTTTACCACTGGTTTGGCAATGGAACCACAATCCCGATAATAACCTTTGGTCGGTGACAGAACGGAAGGGATTTCTGCGGTTAAAAACCGGGAGAATTGATACCTCTTTTGTAAGTGCAAGAAATACGCTGACGCAGCGTACCATCGGCCCTGAATCCTCAGCTTCCACTTTGATTGACGTTTCAAAAATGAAAGAGGGAGATTTTGCAGGATTAGGATTATTGCAAAAAAACTATGGTTTTGCAGGGGTCAAGATGGGCAACGGCAAATCGTCAGTTGTTATGGTTCGCTCTTTAACAGGTAAGGCCGAGGAGATCGAAAGTATATCATTGGCTCAAAATAAAGTCTATTTAAAAGTTGAATGTGATTTCAAAGACAAGAAGGATACGGCCAGTTTCTATTACAGTTTGGACGGCAAATCCTGGTTGCCGATTGGTAAACCATTGAAAATGTCTTATACCATTCCGCATTTTATGGGTTATCGTTTTGGACTGTTCAACTATGCAACCAAAAACATTGGAGGATATGTGGATTTTGACTACTTCTATCTGGTCGTCAATTCATCAAAATAAAATCGCATTTGTCTGTCAATTTGATTTTAATAAACAAACAATTACCCTTTCAAACCATGAAAAGATTTATATCGATTGTCACGAGCCTGATGCTGGTTGCGCTGATAAGCAATGCCCAGGAAATCCTGAAAGAAATGCCCAAAGGGTATGATGCGTTGCAGGCCGGAATTCAGACTGGAAAAATTGATTCGGTTAAATACCAGTCGAAGACGGTTGGAACTACGCGCAAGGCGCTGATTTATACACCTCCGGGTTTCAACAAAAAGAAAAAATATCCTGTTTTGTATCTGTTGCATGGCATAGGTGGAGACGAAAAGGAGTGGTTGAAAGGAGGTAATCCGAAGCTGATCCTGGACAATCTGTATGCTGAAAAGAAAATTGAACCAATGATCGTCGTGATGCCGAATGGCAGGGCAATGAAAGATGACGCGGCTACAGGAAATATCATGGCACCCGACAAAGTTGCTGCGTTTGCGACTTTCGAACAGGATCTGTTGAAAGATCTGATCCCTTTTGTAGAAAGCAAATATCCTGTTTTAAAAGATCGTGAGCATCGCGCTATTGCAGGACTTTCGATGGGAGGCGGGCAGTCGCTTAACTTCGGTTTGGGAAATCTGGATCAGTTCGCCTGGGTGGGTGGTTTTTCATCCGCGCCGAATACCAAAATACCAACTGAGCTGATGCCCAATCCTGAGGAAGCAAAAAAGAAATTGAAATTACTTTTTATTTCCTGCGGCGACAACGACAGGCTGATCACTTTCAGCAAACGGACGCATGATTATATGTTTGAAAACCAGGTTCCGCATATCTATTACATCGAACCCGGTGTGCATGATTTCAAGGTTTGGAAAAATGGTTTATACTTGTTTTCACAATTTTTGTTCAAGCCGGTTGACAATGCTTCTTTGTCAAAATACACCATTCTGGGAACGCGGGCGGCTACCAATATTCGTACAGCGCAATACCCTCAGATTCTGCCGGATAACCGGGTCGTGTTCAGGGTAAAAGCGCCGGAAGCACAAAAGGTCCAGATCGATCTGGGCAAAAAGTATGAAATGAAAAAGGATACCGGAGGTTATTGGGCCGTAACGACAGATTCTATCAGCAAAGGTTTCCATTATTATTCGCTTTTGATTGATGGCGTCGCTTTGGCTGATCCTGCGAGTGAAACTTTTTATGGCATGGGTCGCATGGCCAGTGGTATCGAAATCCCTTACCGGAATGGTGGATATTATGCGCAGCGTGATGTTCCACATGGCGATATCCGGATCAAAAAATACCTTTCAAAAACAATGGGTAACTGGCGTGAAATGTATGTTTACGCGCCACCTGGTTATGATAAATCAACAGAAAAATACCCTGTTCTATACCTGCTTCATGGCGGCGGAGAAGATCAGCGCGGCTGGGCTACACAAGGTAAAACGGATCTGATTTTAGATAATCTGATTTCGGAAGGGAAAGCCAAACCGATGGTCATTGTTATGCTGGATGGAAATATGGGAGGCTCGGGTGGCCTTGCCGGTTTCAATGAAAATGTGTTGAAACAATTTGAAAACGAATTAAAAATGGGTGCAATTCCTTTCATTGAAAGCAATTTCCGGGTTGAGACGGACGCAAAAAACCGGGCGCTAGCAGGCCTTTCGATGGGCGGACTACAAACTTTATATGCCGGAATTAAAAATACAGAAATGTTCTCCTCGCTCGGTGTTTTCAGTTCTGGCTGGTTTGCGAATAATACTGCCCTTTCTGATCCGCAATATGCATTCATGAAAACCAATGCTGAAAAGATTAATGGCAACCTGAAAAACTTCTGGATCTCAATGGGCGGTGAGGAAGATATTGCTTTTAAAAATTGCAAGATCATGCTCGCGAAATTCGATGAACTGGGCGTGAAGTACAAGTACAGCGAATATCCCGGCGGACACAGCTGGCCGGTTTGGAGACATGATTTGTTCCAGTATTCGCAGTTATTATTTAAATAAAGCTGTCGGCCGTCGGCGGTCGGCGGTGCAGCCTAGACAATCGGCAGTTGGCGAGCACTCATAGAAAATGGTCGGGTTGTGTTGTATGCAAAAATGTGACAGCCGATAGCCGACTTCCGACAGCCGAATAATATTTCATTTTTTAATCAACCTATGTTATGGTAAAATCGCAAGGATTAAAGTTTTGGTTTCAATGTGTGGCTGTATCGGCGACGTTACTTTCTTCAAATGAGATTTTGGCTCAAAAAACGCTAAAAAGTGCTTATAAAGATTTCTTTCCAATCGGTGTCGCCGTAGCACCCAGGAGTCTTACCGGGCCTGATGCCGAATTAATCATCACACAATTCAGCAGTCTGACGCCTGAAAACGCGATGAAAATGGGGCCAATCCATCCTGAACCAAACAAATACAATTGGCAGGATCCGGACGCTATTGTTGCATTTGCCCAAAAAAATGGGATGAAAGTGAGGGGACATACGTTGTGCTGGCACAACCAGACACCGAAGTGGTTTTTTACCGATTCTACCGGCAAACAGGTAAGTCGCGAAGTGCTTCTGGCACGTTTGAAACAACATATCAATGATGTGGTTGGCCGCTATAAAGGAAAGATTTATGCCTGGGATGTGGTTAACGAGGCAGTGCCCGACACGAGCACCAGCATTTATCGCCGGTCCAAATTCTATGAAATCATAGGAGAAGATTATATTGAAAAGGCGTTTGAATATGCACACGCTGCCGATCCGGATGCGAAATTGTTTTACAACGATTATAACACCGAAAGCACAGCGAAAAGAGAGAAAATTTACCAGCTTCTTAAAAAGTTAAAGGATAAAAAAGTGCCGGTAGACGGCGTAGGTTTGCAGGGACACTGGTCTATTTATGAGCCTACCGCACAGGAGCTTGAAAAGTCTATCCAACAATTTGCAAGCCTGGGTCTGGCCGTTCAGATTACGGAACTCGACGTTTCAGTCCATCCGAAAGAACATGAACGACGCGCAAAAAAGGCAACCGATACGGGTGAATTGACTCCTGAAATGGTTGAAAAACAAGCTGCTCAGTACAAAATGTTATTCGGTGTTTTCAGAAAATATAAAGGCACGGTTACGGGAGTGACTTTTTGGAATGTGTCGGACAAGTATACCTGGCTGGATAATTTCCCGGTTCCAAACCGTAAAGATTATCCTCTGCTATTCGATCAGAATTACAAGCCGAAAAAAGCTTTTGAAGGGGTTGTTGATTTTCGGAAGTGATTAGGAAATGTCAGGTGTTGTCAAGTGTGGTCAGGATTTGTCAAGTGTAGTCAAGGATTGTCAGGTTTAGTCATTTATTGTGGTTAGGAGGTAGGGGTTTTATGATGAAATGGTGATTTGTTCTTGCCTGAACAACTACTCCTGACTGCGCTAGGTGGTTTTTATTTTAGATATACAATCATTTTTTAACATGTTGATAATTCGGTATGGCACTGGCTGCTCATACCGAAATGTCAATTATCAGGCTTATTGATGAGATTTTTTACGTGTGTAATTTTCCTGTTTTTGATTTCCTGCGATCTTTCGGCGCAGATACGTTTGCCTAAGCTGATCGGTGACAATATGGTATTGCAGCGGGATCAGCCCGTTACCATCTGGGGCTGGGCGGCTCCAAAGGAAAAGGTTACGGTGACGTTGAAAAACAAAAGTTATAACGCCGTTACGTCTGCGGATGGGGAATGGAAAATTCAGTTACCTGCACAACCCGCTGGCAGTGGTTTTGAAATGGTGTTAAAAGGTAAAAATCAGATCCTTATCAAAAATATTGCTTTTGGTGATGTTTGGCTTTGTAGCGGACAAAGTAATATGGTTATCAATATGGAACGAGTGAAAGAGCGTTTTGCAGACGATATCGCTTCGGCTAATTATCCTGACATCCGCAATTTTTTCGTTCAAACACTGACCAGTTTAAATGGCCCTGAAAAAGAATTTCCAGTTGGGGAATGGAAAACGGCCAATCCCAAAGATGTGCTTACCATGGGAGCGGTCACATATTTTTTTGCAAAAGATCTTTATGATCAGTACAAGGTGCCGATCGGAATTATCAACAGCTCCGTAGGAGGTACGCCCATACAAGCCTGGATCAGCGAGGGAGGGTATAAAGATTTTGCTGATATACAGAAGATCATTGCCAAAAATAAAGACACGGCTTATGTCAGTTCATTCAAACGCATTTTTCCAAATAACAGATCACAGCCGCAGGTAACAGATCTGGGTCAGATTGAACATTGGGAAAATACTTCCTATCAACCACAAGGATGGCGAAATTTTAACATTCCGGGTTACTGGGAAGATCAGGGCGTGAAGGATTTGAACGGTTTTGTCTGGTTTCGCCGGGAGTTTGAAATTCCTGAAAATTGGATTGGGAAGCCTGTGAAACTGTATATGGGCCGCATTGTGGATGCGGATGAAATGTATGTCAATGGCAAAAAGATTGGAAATACCACTTACCAGTATCCGCCCCGCCGTTACGAGATTCCCGCCGGTTTATTGAAAGCGGGTAAAAATACATTTGTCATAAAAGTTACCAATCAGACTGGAAAAGGTGGTTTTGTTCCTGATAAACCTTATTTCATGACGGTCGATGATCAGCAGATCGATTTAAAAGGGACCTGGCAATATAAAGTTGGAGAGGTATACCAACCTCAGAAAAAAGGAAATTCTAGTAGTCCACTCGTTCATCAAAACCAACCGACAGCATTATACAACGCCATGGTTGCACCAGTGTTACCTATGAAACTCAAAGGTTTTATCTGGTATCAGGGAGAGTCAAATGTAGATAATCCGGAGCCATATAAGAAATTGATGCCTGCTTTGATCAATGATTGGAGAGGTTTATGGAAAAATCCGGATGCACCTTTTTTGGTCGTGCAACTGCCCAATTTTCAGGACGTGAATTATACGCCGGCAGAAAGTAATATGGCCTTAATCAGGGAAGCGCAAAACCAGGCGCTTGCCTTGAAAAATACGGCTGTGACGGTTACGCTGGACCTGGGAGAATGGAATGATATTCATCCTTTGAACAAAAAAGATATCGGAAAAAGACTGGCGTTGTCAGCAAGAAACCTGGCTTACAATGAAAGGGATGTGGTTTATTCCGGGCCGACGCTAAAATCACAGACTATCGAACAAGATAAAATTATCCTGACATTTGATCATATAGCCAAGGGTATAACTTCCAAAGATTCGGAATCCTTGCGCTGGTTTTCCATCGCAGATTATGATAAAAAGTTTGTCTGGGCAGCGGCGCGGATTATTGGAAAAGATCAGATCGAATTGTCGAGCGAATTGGTGAAAACGCCAAAATATGTTCGCTATGGCTGGCAGGATAATCCGGAAGGAATTAATCTTTATAATTCCGAAGGTTTACCCGCATCTCCATTCCGGACCGATGTAGAAATGCTGGACGATTCAAAACCCTGGAAAGGGAAAAAATGCGCGGTTGTGCTGACCTATGATGATGCGCTGAATGTGCATCTGGATAATGTCATTCCTGCGCTGGATTCTCTCAGTCTGAAAGGTAGTTTTTATCTGACCGCTTCATCAGATGCCGCCAGAAACAGAATTAAAGACTGGCGCGCTGCGGCAACAAATGGTCATGAACTGGGAAATCACACGCTGTATCATCCTTGTGACGCGACGGGCCCGGGTATGAGCTGGGTGAAACCGGAGTATGATCTGAGCAAATACAGTCTGGCAAGAATACAGGATGAGATCAAAATGTGCAACGCGTATTTAAAGTCGATCGACGGCAAAACGAAAAGAACTTTTGCATTTACCTGTGGACATAAAAAAGTAGCCGAAGGTGAATTTATTCAAACGCTTTCTGATGAATTCATAGCGGCAAGGGCCGTCAGACATGAAATGCATTCACTTGATGAGCAGAATTTGATGGATATCGATTGTTACGGCATGTCTGGCGAAAGCGGTGAAAAAATGATCGAACTCGTCAAACAAGCACAGCAAAGCGGTAAACTGCTGGTTTTTCTTTTTCACGGGGTGGGAGGGGAACATGCACTGAATGTTTCCAATCAGGCGCACAGTCAGTTACTGCACTATCTGAAAGAAAATGAAAAAGATATTTATGTGGATACGATGCTGAATGTGGCAGAACATATTGACAAAATGAAAAAATAATATTGTCCAGTGTTGGACTTTGCTGCTATAAAGTGCGACCCGAATTTAAGAAATATTACAAATCTGTAACTGGAAAAAATATGACTACCAGAATATACAAACTTCTACTGTTTAGCTATATCCTGATCAGTGCTCCAACTATTTCTGCCGACACTTTATCCACTGACGGTGATGACGGCTACCGGCTCTGGCTAAAATATGAGCCCGTTACGGATCCGGCTATAAAAGCTGATTACTTAAAATACACTGTATTTATTTCAGAGTCAGGTAAGGGTGACATTATGCAAAGTGCTGCCCGGGAGCTGCAAACAGGGTTGAAGGATCTTTTGGGTAAAAATGTGTCGGTGAATAATCCGGTTGGAAATAAATCCGGTGGAATTGTTTTAAGACTGGAACCCAATGCAGACATAAAACAGGAGGAAGGTTATCGTATTCAGTTGCTGGCTGGCAATATTGTGATCAGTTCAAAATCGGAAAGTGGTATTTTGTACGGTACTTTCGCCTTGCTGAGACACATGCAAATCCAGCTTTCTATCAAAACCTTGAATCTGACAAGCAGCCCGAAAGTACGATACCGCATGCTCAATCACTGGGACAATCCGGATGGAACGGTTGAGCGCGGATATGCAGGTTCTTCACTTTGGAAATGGTACGAATTGCCGGAGCGTGTTGACCCACGTTACCAGGATTATGCCCGCGCCAATGCTTCTCTGGGAATTAACGGAACGGTGCTTAATAACGTAAACGCCAGTGCGCGGTTTATGTCGCAGGAGTATATTGTAAAAGTTGCGGCGGTTGCGAATGTGATGCGGAAATACGGGATCAAAACGTATTTGTCTGTTTACTTTGCCGCGCCAAAAACCATTGGTGGATTGCCTACTTCCGATCCGCTGGATCCGAAGGTACGCGCCTGGTGGAAAGAAAAAGTAGCGCAGATCTATAAAGAAATTCCGGATTTTGGTGGTTTTTTGGTGAAAGCAAATTCGGAAGGTGAACCCGGTCCGCAGGATTATGGGCGTACCCATGCAGACGGTGCCAACATGCTTGCCGAGGCATTTCAGCCTTATGAGGGTATTGTTATCTGGCGGGCATTTGTCTACAAAGCGGATCCAAATGCGGATCGTTTTAAAGCGGCTTATGAAGAATTTGTGCCGCTGGATGGAAAATTTGATCCGAAAGTCATTGTGCAGGTAAAAAACGGGCCGATTGATTTTCAGCCACGCGAGCCGTTTTCTCCATTGTTTGGCAATATGCCAAAAACGCCTTTGGGAGTAGAATTTCAGCTGACGCAGGAATATCTGGGTTTTGCTACCCATGCCGTTTATGAAGCACCCATTTTTAAAGAAAATCTGGATTCTGATACCTATGTAAATGGAAAAGGATCGACAGTCGCGAAAGTGGTGGATGGAAGTTTGCATGGTTATTCACGCACGCTCATGGCGGGTGTGGCCAACACGGGAAACGCGAAAAACTGGACAGGCCATCCGCTTGCCCAGGCAAACTGGTATGCATTCGGCAGACTGAGCTGGGATCATACGCTGAGTTCCGAGCAGATTGCAAAAGAATGGACAGAGCTGACTTTGACCCGAAATAAAAAAGCGCAGGAGAATATTGTCGGGCTGATGATGAAATCGCGTGAAATTTATGTGGATTACAATACGCCAATCGGACTCTCGCGGCCTTGGATGGGCGTTCACTTTGCTCCCGAACCCTGGCAAAACAAAGGTTCCCGGCCTGATTGGACCGCCGTATATTACCATCGTGCAGATTCCACTGGATTGGGATTTGACAGAACTGCTTCCGGAAGTAATGCCCTTGGTCAGTACCGTCCGGAAGTGCAGCAGCAGTGGAATAATCCTGACAAAACCCCTTTGCGGTATCTTTTGTGGTTTCATCATGTAGCCTGGGACAAAAAGATAAGCAGTGAACGAACGCTTTGGGAGGAACTTTGCACCCGTTTTTACACAGGCGCTGATTCGGTAGTCTGGATGCAGCAGCAGTGGGATCTGGCCAAACCAAATCTTGATCCGCAGGTATATACCGATGTGGCCGCGCGACTGAAAGTCCAGCACAGGGAAGCGATCTGGTGGAGAGATTCCTGGGTTTTATATCTGCAAACTTTCGCAAACCAACCAATTCCAAAAGGCTTCGAGCCACCGAAGCAGACGTTGGAAGAAGTGAAAAAATCCGTTAATATTTATTTGATGAAATAAGGATAATTAATGGACATATCGGCTGTCAAACCGTGGAATAATTGACATTCTTACCCTTCATTCGAACAAATGTGCTCACTTAAAACTGTGCGCTCGCCATACCTTTGCCTACTTATTAGGTAATCAGATCCTGAGAAAGCCGGGCTGCGTATAGTGCTTTTCGAACAATACTTTCACACCATAGTAATTTCAATAAAATAATAGCAATCACGATGAAGAAAAGTCTTTTGATATTAGCCATCACCTTATTATTTCTCTGGAAAGCTTCCGCTCAGGAAAAAGTTGAGGCGGATAATAAATTGTCCAGAAAAGAAAAGTCAGAAGGCTGGAAGTTGCTTTGGGATGGGGTAACAACCAAAGGTTGGAAAAGCGGTAATTCCGAAAGTTTTCCGACAAAGGGATGGTCGGTGGATGGCGGTGTCTTGAAGGTTTTGAAGGATGGTAAAGGTGGAGATATCATCACCGATCAGAAATACGAAAATTTTATCCTAAAAGTAGATTTTAAAATTACGGATGGAGCCAATAGCGGTATCAAATATTTTGTAAACCGTGGCGGGATCGGTTGTGAATATCAGATTCTGGACGATCAGAAACATCCGGATGCCAAGGGTGGCGTTGCCGGAAATCGTACGCTGGGATCTTTGTATGACCTCATTACCGCCTCAGCCGACAAACCATTTAACAAGGAACAGTTCAATACTGCGATGATCATTGTGAAGGGCAACCACGTTGAACACTGGCTGAACGAAGTGAAGGTCGTGGAATATGAACGAAACAACCAGATGTGGAAGGCTTTGGTCAATTACAGCAAGTATAAGGAATACGCTGATTTTGGAGCTGCTGCGCAGGGCAACATCCTGCTTCAGGAACACGGCGATGAGGTCTGGTTTAAAAATATAAAAATATTAGTGCTTTAATTCGCTGTTAACCGGGAAGTTATATTCAATTAATACATCATCGAAAAATAAATTATACTTATCAATGAAGCAGTTACAGTCGCTGGATTACATCATTTTCTTTGTTTACTTCATCATTGTTTCAGTATATGGTTACTGGATTTACCACCGTAAAAAAAGCGAAGCCGCCTCCACCAAAGATTTCTTTCTGGCCGAAGGATCGCTGACCTGGTGGGCAATCGGAGCATCTTTGATCGCTTCCAATATTTCTGCCGAACAGTTTATCGGGATGTCCGGAAATGGTTTTTCGATGGGGTTGGCCATTTCAAGTTATGAATGGATGGCGGCTGCAACACTCGTGATCGTCGCGCTCTTTTTTATGCCGATCTATCTGAAAAACAAGATTTTCACCATGCCGCAGTTTCTGAGTCAGCGCTATAATCCGACAGTTAGTCTGATCATGGCGATTTTCTGGCTGGGCTTATATATACTTGTCAATCTGACTTCGATCCTGTATCTGGGTGCGCTGGCGGTATCCGGTATCTCCGGACTGGATTTCGATCTTTGTATGTGGGGACTTGCTATTTTCTCCATCATCATTACCATCGGTGGGATGAAGGTGATCGGTTTTACAGACGTTATTCAGGTATTTTTTCTGATCATCGGCGGACTCGCGACGAGTTATATCGCCATCAATCTGGTTTCTGATAATTTTAATACGACTGGTCTTTTGAACGGTTTGAAAATGATGACACAGCATCACGACGACCATTTTCACATGATTTTCAAAGAAGGCAGCACACATTATATGGAGCTTCCCGGCCTGACCGTTTTGCTCGGCGGTATGTGGATTGTAAACCTGAACTACTGGGGATGTAACCAGTATATCACCCAGCGCGCCCTTGGAGCTGATCTCAAAACAGCGCGTAACGGACTTTTGTTTGCTGCGTTTTTAAAACTTTTGATGCCTGTTATTGTGGTTCTGCCCGGAATTGCAGCCTACACACTTTACAACCAGGGATTATTTCAACAGGAAATGACTGAAAACGGCGTCATCGTTGCTGATAAGGCATATCCTGTTTTACTGAACTTATTACCGGCGGGATTGAAAGGACTTTCTTTTGCAGCACTTACCGCAGCAATCGTGGCGTCGCTGGCGGGAAAAGCCAATAGTATCTCAACGATTTTCACCCTCGACATTTTCAAAATTTATATTGGCAAGAACAAAACAGAAGCACAGCTTGTGACCATCGGCCGGATAGTGATTGTAATCTCGATGATTTTAGCGATTCTGGTTTCTCCTTACATGGGTATAGACAAGGCGGGAGGTTTTCAGTTTATTCAACAAATGACAGGACTACTTTCGCCGGGAATTTTCGCATCCTTTATTATGGGATTTTTCTGGAAACGCAGCAATTCAGCAGGAGCACTATTTGCCATCGTCGGCGGATTTATTGTCGCACTGGCGATGCACAACAACTGGCTTCCGTTCGCAGATTGGACCCAGGTTCCCTTCCTTGACCGGATGGGTTGGGTTTTTGTGATTTGTATAATAGGAATGTTTATTCTGAGTTATATTTTGCCTGACGAGAAAAAAGGATTGGTGATTGATCCGTCCATGTTCAGAGCGCAAAAGGGTTTTGTATTTGGGGCGGTAGTTATCTTGGTTATGCTGATTGGTTTATATATTTATTTCTGGTAGATTTTTTTCAATTGAAGTTTAGAAAGTTAGCCCTGGGAGAAGTTTTCCTGGGGCCTTTTTTTTGTGTTAATTTGAAATTCTGTGTCACGATAATCAATCATCTTTTTTCCTAATCCAGCGGGCAGTACTGACCAGCAGTATTAAGTTCAGCAGTATCGCGAAATACCAAACCCAGCTTTTGCCTTCGCCTATCTTGTTAAACAGGAACCCTGACAAGAACCCGAGACAACTCAAATAGATTATCCGGGCATTCCTTGATACCAACATATTTTTAATAACCATTACCATTTTTCTGGGATCGTTTTACAAATAACAATTAAAAAAAGGGCTAAGATTTGTTCCTCATATTCAATATTAGAAGAAAATGACGAAAGCACCTGATATGAATTTTAAACTTTATTATAAACTGAAAAAACTGGTGCGCCGAACAATAGTAAGGCGCACCAGTTTTTTTATCAATTTCTACCTTAAACCTTCATTTTTTACACGCAAACAAAATATTTAATCCCTTACAAATGATCCCGTAAAGTTATCCAGTCGATATAAATACATACCGGGACTAAGAGCTGAAACATCAATGATATTCTGTCCATTTCCTTTAAGGTCAGTCTGGCGAATTTCCTGGCCAAGCATGTTCAGGATGGTCAGTTTCCCGGCAACTTTATTACCCTTAAGATCAATTGTGAGCATGTCCCTTACCGGGTTCGGATATATAACTACCGGCATTGCATAAGTATTATTTACCGATTTTACCTGAGAATACGCGTAGGTTCCGTCCAGATCCGTTTGTTTTAAGCGGTAATAACTTATGCCTGCGAGTGGGAGAGGGTCAGTTGCGGTATAGTGGTTTTCGGATGTGCTGTTAACTTTACCCTCAATGAATGCTATTTTCTCAAACCGTTTTGCATCGGTGCTTCGCTCAATGTCAAAGCCTGCATTATTCTCTTCTGAATAGGTGGTCCAGTCCAGGCGTACGCTATTTTCGATAAACTTGGCATTAAACATTCCCAAACGAACGGGTAGGGCACTTTCATCCAAAGTCAGTTCAAGGCTCGTCGCCGTAGTAGGCAGGCCCAGTGCAAGGTATGCGCCAAAGGAATTGATCGTCGGTTGGGACGCACCGGTTGCCCTTGTGAATGTGACGGTTCCGTTGTTATTGGTAAGATAATAACCATTGACTGGTGTTTTAATTGCGATAAAAACGCCACCCGTTATCCCGACCTGCATATTACGCGCCGCACTGGCCTGGATTTCGCCGTTTGCCGAACCTTGTCTCAGGTTTGCAGAAGAAGCAATAGCACCAGTTCCTTCAAATGTGAAAGCCCCCACGCCATTAACCAAAACGGGCGTATTGGCTGGAATTTTAGAGGTTGTAATAATTTTACCAACGACTTTCGGATCTGCAAATTCCAGCGTATAAGCTTTGACGCCTGTTGGAATGTTGGATTCAAAAGGTAAAACCAGCATTCTCATCCCGTTTAGCGTAACGCTATAGGTAGCAGATGTAGCGGTGAAACCCATCGGAGGGTAAAAATCTCCACCCATATCACTGAGTTCAAGTTTTTCCGCAATCGTTCCGTTTACAACGTTTGTTTTGTTATTCAAAACACTGCTTGGTGTGTAAAATACGCTGTTTTTGTTGGCCGCAGCAGCATGCCAGTCAGTTTGTGGATCAATATCGGTTGCCTCGGTAAAATCAAGAGAGGTATAACCAGGATCGTCAAGACAGTCTAAAAGGTAGCTATCCGAATCACCGTAAATGCCTGAAAATTTATAACCTTTCTCACTACCAACTGCCAGATAAACATCCTGGAATTTGAAGGTAAGCAGGGAGCTGAAATTATTATTATACATCGATATTATCCCCGTAATGCCATCTGGAAGCACATCTTCTGAAATGTCGAAAACCCAGTCGAAATTATCCCTTCTCGCAAAATTAATCGTACCATAATTATGTGAAGCTACTGCACCCGCCTTATTGACATAGTACAGCGTGGCATTACTTGACGTGTAGAGATTACTGGATGACAAACTTTCTACACGGAATACCAGTCGGTTAAATTTTCCGGTGAGCTGCAAAAATCCATTACTGGCATCTTTATTGGCACTAAAAAGTGGCATGTCAACTTTATGCCCAGCTGTTTTACCGCTCAATTGATAGGCGGTTCCAAAGGTTGGGTTGGTAACAGTCTGTGATTCTATTTTTTGGTAATTAATCAGCTGGCTGACCATTTTAGAAACTTCCCGCTCTCCGCTTTTATCAAACACAAGTGTAGTGATGCTTGATGCGCCGATGGTTACGATTGGACGGGCCGTCTCTCCTGTAAATGTGATGTTGTTTTCTACCAAACTTGTGGTTTCTGTGGTAGTTATTGCTTTTCCGGAGGTGGAAAGAAATGGCAAATCCACAGATAAATTGTAGGAATTCGCAGAAGAATTGATCACCATAACAAACACTTTGTCGCCAGCTTCCGAAAGATAGGAAGATCCGCTCAATTGGCCTGTATTATCGTTCCAAGTGTTTTGGATGCGCTGTGAACCCGTGACATATTTTGCATAATGGGAGAGAATATTTCCCCGTTTGTTTATCTCTCCTGCAACCGTTCCAAACTGTCCGTCACCCATCATGCCATAATAACGCTTGGTAGCATAATGCACCCATGCGTTTACGTTAGCGAGCATAGCATCATTGATCTTCGTGGCAAAATCGAATGCTTCGCTCTGCCAGTTGTAATTCCTGGCAGTTCCGCTCGAATTCCAGTTGATCAGAAATTCTGTCATCCACACTTCTTTCCCATGAGCCTGCACATTTAATAAGCCGGGTTGGATCGCCCCATACTGGTGGCCTCCGAAAATCTCAAAATTGGCCAAAACCGCAGGATCCAAAAAAGCGTTGGCGTAAGTATCAGTAATACCCACGCTTTCAGGAGCAATAACTTTACAATTAATTTTGGCACCCTGCTCTTTAATGAACTTGGCCATTTGAGCAGGCGTCCAGATACAACCGGCATAGTCTACCTGGTAATCAGGTTCATTTTGCAGTGAGATGGCGTACAGGTCAACGTTGTTGGTTTTGAGATAAGTTACGAAGTTATCCAGATATTGAGCATAATCTGCATAATGTTCCTCTGCAAGATAAACGGGCCTGACAGTACCAGTTTCATCCGTATAACGGGAGGCGGTTGTGTTATAGGTTTTCCATTCTGCGGGCATACTCCATGGAGATGCAAATATTTTCAGCCCGAGAGACTGCGCCAGTTGAGCAGTGCTAAGCGCTTGCGGCCAGTTTTCCTCTCCGATCGGGATGTATATACGCATGATGTTATAACCTGCTTCACTATTCTGTCCCCACATCTTTCTGATTTCGTCATCAGTCATGTGATTGTAGCCAAACTGCGGACTATTTACAAAGCCGCCGAAACCTGTAATTTTCTGATACGAAACGTCCTTGTTGAGCTTAATAGTTGCAGTTTTTGCCTGTGCAAAAACTTGGTGATGAAACATGCTCAAAAGTACCAATAAAATTGCTTTTTTGAAAAGTCTGAGTATTTTTCCCGTCATTGTTTTAAGAGATTAATGGTTAGTAGTTATGTCTTTATAAGGTTTTCGGAGGGAATTTTAATTTGAAGCTTCGGGAGGATTTATCGCAGCTGAATGCGATCAGAATTTTACCATATCTATAATTTGATTAATAAAAAATGTAATTTTATTTAGCAAATTAAGGGAGATAAGAAATGAAACTATGACACAAATCGTCAAATTTCGGGTAGGAATGTTTGACTAGGTAAAAAAATGTGGCTATTGTTCTGGTTTTTTTTATTCAAAGTGAGGCGTCCAAGAATTTTGGAGAATCCGCAGGGGTATTAAAGTATTTTCGGCGTGTAATTTTTACCGCAATCGAAAGACATATATTAAAGAAGGGTTATCTTTTATGAAAAGCTTAAAGGCAGTGAATTGTTCAATAAAATTTTTATTCCTTTCGAATTTACGTGATCGTTGCTGAAAATAAGTTGTTTAACCTAAAACAGACGAAACCGAAATACTTCTTCTGTAAATCCCAGGCGGGCGCCCGGTAAATTTTTTAAAAGTTCTGCTAAAATGGGAGAGGCTTTCAAAGCCGGTAAGTTCAGCAATTTCGGAACTGGATGCGTTGCTGGTGGCCATGATGTGTACTGCCCGTTCGATGCGCGTCTGGTATATGTAGGACAGAGGCCTGGTTCCGCAATATTTTTCAAATTGCCGGGAAAAATATTCTGTGTTTAAGTTGGCTCTTTCTGCAAGTATTTTAACACTGAGCGGTAAATGCAGATTGATATAAATGTAACGCATCGCGTCAAGAATTTTGACAGGTATGATCCTGGTATCCTCCGTCTGGAACATTTCCAGCATAGTAAACCTGGATAATAATTGAAAAAGAATACCCTGCGTTTCAAGGAAGTTTGAAAATTTCTGTTGATTATTAAGTTCCTGATATTCTTTGTAGTATATATTTTTTTCATATACTTCCGGATTGTCAGAACGGTTGATTCCTCTTCCGGGATTAATATCCACCAGTCGTTGAAAATTGATTTGGTCGATATCACCGGCCTTCACTTTATGAATATTTCTCAGATGTGAAAATAACGAAACACCATTATCTGACTCTTCAAAAAACTGAACAAAATACTGGCTGAGATAGGTGTCACAAACCAGATTACAAAGAGTATAGGAAGGAATAATATAAAGATAGCCAGCTTCCAGACGCAGCGTTTTAGAAGTATCTGAAATTTGCCCATCGCCTCCGTCAATGTAATAAATACGGTGATATGGGCTGATTACATTTTTGTAATTCCACTTCGAATCCAGCTTTAGATGGTCAGTATTGAGCAGGGAAAGCGTTTGCTTCAAAAATCGTTTATTCATTATTCATGACAAAATAGACCTGAAATTAGCAAAAGTCTGTTTAAGTCAAAAGAAAGTCTGTTTTGGTGTTATAATTGTTAAACGAGCCAAGTAGTTTTGACATTCATCAGAATGCAAAAATGAATCTTGTTCCGGAAAGATTTACGGGCAGATCCGGAAGGCTAAAATGCGCTTAATTAAAGTAAAAATAAACAGCATCAGTATCAGAATATGAAAGTATCCAGTATCAAAGAGAATACAATTAAAAGTGATTATAGCATGGGTAAAGTAATACTTTCAGCGTTGCTTGCTGTGTCTTTCACAACCGCCATATTTGGTCAGCCAATGGCACCAAAGGCTGTCGGACCAGTTCCAACCGAAAATCAACTGCGCTGGCAGAAGATGGAGTATTATGCATTTATTCACTTTTCAACCAATACCTTCACGAACCAGGAGTGGGGATACGGAGCGCCGGAAGATGCCAAACTTTTCAATCCTACCAATCTGGATTGTGAGCAGTGGGCGCGCGTTTGTAAAGAATCCGGGATGACTGGTATTATCCTGACAGCCAAGCATCATTCAGGTTTTTGCCTTTGGCCAACAGAAACGACAGCATATTCTATTAAAAACAGTCCCTGGAAAAACGGGAAAGGTGATATCGTTGGCGATCTCGCCAAAGCATGCCGGAAATACGGTCTTAAACTTGGTATTTATATTTCACCCTGGGATAGAAATAATCCAAGTTACGGACTTCTTGATGCCGATGGAAGTGCACCTTATGTAAAGAATATTTTCAGAAAACAGATTGAAGAATGTCTTACCAAATACGGAGACATATTTGAGATCTGGTTTGACGGAGCCAATGGGGGAGACGGATATTATGGCGGCATAAACGCTAACCGTATGATAGACCGTAAAACTTATTATGACTGGAAAAATACGTACAGCATGATCAGAAAGTTACAGCCAAAAATTGTTATCTGGAATGACAATGGCGACAGAGCGGATCTTCGCTGGGTAGGTACTGAATCTGGTTATGTAGGAGAAACAAACTGGAGTCTGTTGAATGCAACCGGTGATGTTCCTGAAGATATGCTGCGGTATGGTGTGGAAAATGGAAATGCCTGGGTCCCTGGTGAAGTAAACACTTCCATCCGTCCGGGTTGGTTTTATCACGAAAGTGAAGACAAACGTGTGAAAAATCTGCCTAAATTAATGGAAACCTATTACAAATCGATTGGCCGGAACGGTACGTTTTTGCTGAATTTCCCCATTGATAAAAGAGGTTTAATTCATGAAAATGATCATAAAGAAGCCGTTGGTCTGGCGAATGCGGTTAAGGAGGCATTTGCGGTAAACCTTGCTGAAAAGGCAAAAGTTTCAGCAACCAATTCACGTGGCAAGGATAAGAAATTTGCTCCTGAAAATGTGCTTGATGGCAATACGGAAAGTTATTGGTCTACGGATGATCAAACAAAATCAGCATCATTAACCCTCGATTTCGGAAAACCCACGAGTTTCAACAGGTTCACAGCGGAAGAATATATCCGTCTTGGGCAACGGGTGAAGGCTTTTAAGATTGAGGCTTTGGTCGACGGACAATGGAAAGAACTGAAAGACCAGCTGGTATCTCCCGACCGGCCTGGAACTACAACCATTGGTTACAGGCGCATCATCACTTTCCCAACAGTAAAAGCTACCCACCTTCGTTTTACAATTACAGACTCGAAGGCTTCTCCACTGATATCCGGGATTGGGGTATATAACGCGCCGCAGATTCTGGTGCCGCCTACCATTGTTCGGGATAAATCCGGGACCGTTCATATCACAGCCGGAGACAGGGAATCGGAGCTTTACTATACGATTGATGGATCACAGCCAACAACATCTTCAAAAAAATATGCTGGTCCGGTTGATACGGATGGGAACAAAGTTACAGTCCGGGCAATGGCCTATGATGTTGCCAGTAAAAAGAGCAGTGATGCGACAGAAGAGATTTACGACATAGCCAGAAAAGATTGGAAAATCGTAAGCCCCGGTAATGCGAAGTCTGTGATTATCGATGGAGATGTTAATACATCCTGGTATCGTGATAAGGATGCTCCGTCGCCGGATGATTTGGTGATCGATTTGGGGAAAATGCAATCGTTGACAGGATTCCGCTATTTCCCGGGCGACAGAAGCGGCGGGGTAATTACGCATTACGAGTTTTATGTATCCAAAGATCAGGATAACTGGACAATGGTAAGTTCCGGAGAATTTTCGAATATCATCAACAACCCTTTCTTGCAGATCAAAAATTTCGATCAGACTGAGGGACGTTATATCAAACTAAGAGCATTGAAAACTTCCGGGGGAAATACCGGTTATGCAGAGTTAGATGTTGTTACAAAATAGAAAGGAAAAAGAGAGCGTCAGGCCGGTTTTTCCCAGTCCTGTGCTCTCTTTTATAAAAGAGTTTCTTGATATTTTATTAACTTCCAAACCTACTATTGCTGAACATCTTTAATATAGTTCGGCGATTCGCAGTCCTGCCAGTATTCGACAATTTTCACCATAACCTGTTTTAGCTTGTCATAATTACTTGGCTTAACAAAAAAGCCCTGGATCGACCTTGAATAAGCATCTATGACATGTTTCTGTTCGGCAGATGTAGTAAAGAAAAGATAAGGAATGGATTTTAATCTCAGGTCTTCGTTGTTGTGAATTTTGTCCCGTAATTCCATCCCGTTTAACTTGGGCATATTAATGTCCGATAGAACAAGAAATGGCTCTACTTCTGTTTCAATTAGATAATTCAAAGCCTGAACTCCGTCGTCAAAGAATACTAGTTCGTTTTTGTAAGGAAGTTCAGCAAAAATTTCCGTCAAAATTAGCTGGTCATCGGGATCGTCTTCAATTATGACGATTGGTCCATTTTTGTTCATGATAAAGAAGTTGATTTGTGAGTAGTATCTGGGGCGTATTGTTGAATGCCGGCCGATTAGACGTGTTTATATTGATTGCGAATTACATTTTGTTCACAATAAAAACAAGATAATGCACGTGGCAGCCAAGTTATAACAAATACCATAAATCCACAAGTGTAAAATTTTCGATATCATTATCATTTTTGGTGAAATGTCCTAAGTAGGCCAAAGCTATGTTTTTTATTCTCCAGACTTAACCGACTCCAACGTTTTGATTATGGAAGTTTGAAACTTCTCCGGTTCGTCCTTATGAATTTGATGTCCGGACTTTTCAAACAAAAACAGATCTTTCTTAGGCGCTGTCAAGTTCTCAAAATAGTCTTCTGTGATTTTAGTAGATGTCTGAATATCGTTCTGTCCAACGAAGAAATAAATTGGACATTTTACTTTTTTTAGAGTTTTTGGCAGATCAACATTCATTACTTCGTTCCATACCGGCGACCAGGTTTTTGACCATTGAAGGAAACCGGTTTTGAAATCATCGCTTGTCACATATTCCTTTCCTTCCTTGTAAAAAAGCCATTTTCTCAAAAAAAACAAATCTTCGTCGGCTTTGAAAGGAATATTTACGCTCGCTAATTCATTACTGGCTATGGCGTTTTCTTTGAAGTGAACTTTCAAATATTTGAGCAATTCTTTCTCACTCTCCAACTGACTGACAACAGGATTTACGGCAAAATAAGAATGTAATATTTCAGGGTGTTTTTCGACAATATAAAAGCCTAGAACGTTTCCCCAGGAACTGCCCAATAAGTATATTTTTTTCTGGTTTAACTCATTGGTAACAAACCGAATAACTTCATAAGTATCCTTTTCCATTTGCTCAACCGAAGGTTTGGTTGGCGACGGATTTAATTTCAATGTTTTTCCGGCATCCCGTTGATCCCATTGAACAATCGTAAATTTATTTTTCAGGATATTTGAATAAGATTCTGCATTATTCATCATCGAGCTTCCTGGGCCACCTGCTAAAATAAGCAGTACAGGTCTCTTGTCATCATCGGTTTTTATCTCTATAACCTGTTTTATTCCGCCAATTTCAGGGGTTAGCAGTGTGTCAATTTTATGTGAAATGCTGTTGGTTACAAATTCTTTGATATTCTGTCCTTGGCATCCATAATATGGTAATAATATTGCCAGAATAACTGTTAGTAGGCTTTTCTTCATTCTTGCGGTTTGGTTAGAGGGAAATGATTTACTGTTGATGGATTTACGTCGGGCATAAATTTTATCACAAAATCGGACAACATCGACGCTACCAAGTTTATTTTAATTCAAAAAAATAGCTTTGAGCATCGTTGGATGAATATCGCAACGAGCTATAACAACGAAGGGTATTTTTAGTGGAAATTTTTTGTTAAGCCTGCTTTTTCGGATTCTTCACAAGAAAATAGATCGCGAACAAAAAGGTTATGATGTAGATAATGGCCAGTCCGGTGTTCTTAAATTTCAGAGTTTCGAAATCGAATTGTTTAAATAGAGTGACACCCAGAATGATTGCTATGATTGTAAATGTAAAGGTTAGTACATTTTTGCTTTCCATATTTTCTATTGTTGAAGGTTTGAAACTAAAACTAACGATTATTTAGATAATACTTAAATGTTCCCGATCCCATGAGCGATCTAATTTTTTTAGGAACTTGCATTTTTTGGAAATCGAAGAATAAGTTTAGGAGTGATTTTCGGGAATAAAAACGAAAGCGGCCAAAGTTTGCACTTCGGCCTGAATAATGAACAAGACTTATCAATTCGGTTTTTATTGCGGAATTTGTTCAATCAGAATTTCATTTCCTGCTTTGTCATAATAAGTGCAAGTCATTCTATCCATACGGATTGCCCATTTTTCAATGCCATAATTTGCACACATTGTAATGAAAGTCAGGAAATCGGTTTTGCCTTGCTGATGCGCAACGAGCTCCGATTTGAATTCTTCGCCATTGGAATGGTCAGCAATAATTAATGGGTCATATTTCGCAGGCACTTTTGCGATATGATCGTTGGCTCCATGATAGTCAATATGTCCGTCTGTTACATAGGCTTCATAATGCGTAACTCCTAAGGCTTTGATTTCTTTGACATACGACGGGAATTCTGCGCCCGACTTTACTTTGCTGTGTGCGGCTTTGATTTGTTCTGCTGTAAACATTTTTCTTTGTTTTAAATGTTAAACGATTGTTGAATTACACGCAACCATAATAAAGATTACTGTACAAAGATTGTAATGCTAAAATATCTGTCATTGTAAAAAATCGTTTTTTACAAAAATCGTTTGAAGTTTTCAGGCGTGTCGCCGGTAAATTGCTTGAAATCTTTTATGAAGTGAGCCTGATCAAAAAAGTTGTTTTCATAGCAGATTTCAGTGAGCGTTTTTGTCTCATTCAGATTTTCAAGCACTGTATTGAAACGAACAATGGAAGCAAATTTTTTGGCTGTTGTGCCAACCACTTTTCTAAATCGTTTCTCAAACGGACTTTGGCTGATGGATAATTTTTCGTTCAGTTCTTTTATACGGATTGTTCCATTCGTTTTGTAAATAAGTTTTACCGCTTCAACAATCAGTTTGTCGGTCTGGATGTCTTTGAGATGAGCTAATAGAAATTGCTCAACCAGATTAATTCGCTGTTTGTCGGTGGAAGATGTGGCCAGTTTTTCCTCGACTTCGTTGACACTTTTTCTATCAAAAACGTCATCAAGGGAAAGGCTTAAATTAAATAATTCGTTGGCAGGATTTGATGCGAAATGAGTGAAGCCAATTTCAGTGAAATAAATCAATATGGTTCCTATGTCAGCCGAGTTTTTGAAAATTTTATAACCATCAGTAAGCCCGGTAATTCCAGCGGAATTCAGCTTGTTTTCTATGCTGCTATGGATAGTTGCCAGTTGTCCTCGGTACTGAAAACCAATAACGAGCCCGGATGATGGAAAAACTTTGTATTCATTTTCCAATTCGTTCTCCGACACTACAAAATATTTGATGTAGGGTTTAAGTCTCTCTGTCGGATCATGTTTTTCAAATTTCATGGGTTTGTGCGTGTGTAATGGTTTTAACCTAAATCATACCAGTTTTTACGTAGTAAATTCATTTTTCAGTTGAATGTCTGTCTGAATTCCAGCGGAGAAAGTTTGGTTTTCGTTTTGAATAACCGGCTAAATGATTGTGGAAACTCAAAACCCAATTGATAAGCAATTTCTGACACTGATAAACTGGAAGAGGATAATTTTTCCTTTGCCGTTTCAATAAGCTTATCATGAATATGTTGCTGCGCATTTTGTCCCGTAAAAGAACGCAGCATATCACTCAGATAACTCGGGGATATATGTAATTGTTCTGAAAGATTTTGAACCGTAGGAATTCCTGACATCATCGATTTTTCGTTGCTGAAATATTCGCTCAAAATCTCTTCAAATTTTTGGATCATGTCATTATTAACCGCTTTTCTCGTTATGAATTGACGTTTGTAAAAACGATTTCCATAATTCAATAATAATTCAATTTGCGAAATAATGACATCCTGACTAAAATCGTCTATTCTGCTATTTAATTCATCGTCGAGTATCGCAAAAATTGATAAGATGGTATTTTTTTCTTTGTCTGACAAATACAATGCTTCATTTGCAGTATACGAGAAAAACCCGTATTGTTTTATTTTTTTCGCCAGAGGGTATGTCAAAAGAAAATCGGGATGAATAAGTAACAAATTGCCACTCGCCTGGTTACTGCCTGGACTTTCAAAAATTTGATTTGGGGATGTGAATACCAAACCGCCTTCTCCAAAATCGTAATAATTTTGGCCGTATTTTGCTTTGCCACAAGTATTTGTCTTGTAAGCAATTTTATAAAAATTCAATATGATTGAACCGGGCAAAACATTTTCCGGTATCTTCATATCCTTTAAGTCAACGAAACTTATCATCGGGTGCAGGGGCTTTGGCAGCCCGAACACCCGATGAAAATCTGTCAAAGATTCGAATTTGTAAAACGAATTTTCTTCTTTTTTCATCATGCAAGTTTACGATTTACCAGGGACATTCGCCTGTTTCCGGGTTATGTTCTTCGCTGATAAATTTGCCAGTCGGTCCGTCTTCGCCGATCATGACATATTTAGCAATGCGTGTGCCCGCTTCTTGAACCGTGCCTGTCCCGCGATGACCATTAAAATCAGTTGCCACGAAGCCAGGACAAACGGCATTTACCTTAAACTTAGTGTCTTTTAATTCGTAAGCCAAATTGATGGTATACATATTCATCGCGGCTTTTGATGCCGGGTAAACTGCCGCCTTGTGCGTGTAATATTTCCAGGTAGGGTCGCAGTGCAAGGTAAGCGAACAGCCACTGGAAGAAACATTGACGATGCGTGGCTGCGGCGATTTTCTTAACATTTCAATAAAAGCCTGCGTTACTCGCGCTACGCCATACACGTTGGTTTCGAATACCTGCTTAAACTGGTCAATACTTGCTTCCAGAGCAGCTTGTGGCCATCCGCCGTTGATGCCGGCATTATTGATGAGCGCATCCAGAGCTTCAGTTCTTTTTCCAATTTCAATGCGGGCCATTTTGACGGATTCATCATCGGTTACATCAAGCTGTATGGCTTCTACATTAGATAACCCTTCGGCTTTTAGCTTTCCTGCTGCTTCCAAACCATTCTCAAAATTTCTACTGCCTAAAAAAACAAAATATCCGTTTTGCAAAAGTTGCCTTGCTGTTTCATAACCGATACTCTTATTTGCTCCTGTTATTAATACGTTTTTCATTTTTTGAGTTTTTAATTGTTATAAGCCAGAGCAAACTGTTTTGCAAAATCGGTAAGTTTAGTTTTACCAAACGCAGGTTTATGGCGATAAAAGTCTTCAAATAATAAACCACTGCGCTGACTTGCCTGCATTTCCACCATGCCGCTGGCAATTTCCGGATTTACACCCATCGCCAACATCCCATCCAACATCTGTTCATCAGAAATTTCCAGCCATTTCAGATCCGGTTTTCCGATGGCTTCTCCTAAAATTTTGGCAATCTCATTTGGCGACGCTTCATCGCTGGCTATATAACGAACCGTTCTGCCCTGAAAAGGCAATTCCATTTCTTCGACAATTGCAGATGAAATATCCAGTGGCGACACCCAGGGCTCTTTTTTATCACCACCGTAAGTAGAGATAATCGCACCCTTTTCTTTAATGTTTTTCAGTGACCTGAATAAGTTGGTATAGAAACCGACGGGGCGCATAAATTTGATGGAGACGTCATCGGGAAGCTGTTTCAGGATATTTTCAACGTCATAATGAACCGAGAGTGATCCGTATCCAGTAGCGCTATGCGCGCCGACACTGCTTAAATGCACAATGTTTTTTACGCCGGAAGCTGTAACTGCTTTTTTGTAATTGTTGCCAATTTCATGAAACCCGGCTGTGAAATCAATGTCTTGGTCGAAGATGCTGCCGATGCCTTCCCACGCTTCCATCAGATAGACAATATCTGCGCCTGTAAAAGTCTTGGTAAGAAAATCAGCATCTTTCATTGATCCGATTGATGCTTTGGCTCCCAATGTTTCAATGTCTTTTAGTCTTTCGGCTTTACTGCTGATAACTGTTACAGTATGTCCTTTTTGTACCAATTCTGCTGTAAGTGGTTTTCCAATGTTCCCCAAAGAACCTGTGATTACGATGTTCATATTTCTGATTTTTTTTGTTGATGCAAAGTTCAGCAACAAGTCAAAAGCAGAAGTAACCTAATCGGGGGAATTCATAACGAAAATGAGGATGTTAGTGAAATGTTGAAGGGATAGGAGCAGGGTTCAAATTTTGTGTTTCAATAATTGTCTAATGGATGTCAGGTGTCCAAACAAAACAATGGGGACGATAAAAGTAGGCAACCAGCTAAAGGGGAAATTCAGAATCGCAATATTTGGCTGCTCGAAAGCAAATCGCTGGACCGGCGAAGGCGTTGAAAAAAGGGCGTTTAAAACAATGTTTATTAAAAGTCCGAGGCAAATAATATTCCAGATTAGAATTGTTTGACGGCTGAGCCTTAATTTTGTCAATCCAAAATAGGCAACAAATGGAGCAGAAATTCCCGCAAAAATGTCAAAGTTACGTCCTTCAAAAGTCATCAGTTCAGGAACTGCTTTGTTAAGATATAGCCAAAACAAAACCAATTCAACCGTTACTCTGACAATATGCAGATACGTTATATTTTTGAGAGGAAGACTATCAATAAATTGCCTTCCATTTGAAGTTGAAAACAAAAGTATAATAACCAGCATCGCAGGCAAAATACCGGTCAGCATTATTTTTGGAGGAAAGGATTCCGGATTTGATTTGTAGAAATTTTGCAAAGTTAAAACCGCCTGCAAAGCCAGCCAGATAAGTAAACTGATAAAGATCGGTTTAGCTTTTGTTCTGGTACTTTCCATATCTGAGTTTCTGATTGTCCAGATAAAAAGCAATAAAGTCGCAAATGTTGTCAGTCCAAAAATCAGTGGAATGTAGGTTGGCAGATTTTCTATCATTGTTTATTTCCTGGGTTTTTCGTTTCGCTGTATACTCGCAGCCATCGGTTTGAAACGGTGGAATTTACGTGTGGAATTTAATGAAAAAGCCGGATTAAATAAAGGAATTGGTATTATCTGATATAGGCTTTTTGCATTTTCATTTTGCCAAAATTATTTTCCAAAATGAGCACATACTGCTGCAAGCAGGATATTTTGAACTTTCGCCCCACTTGCAGCAGCAAATTTTTTTAAACTGTTTTTTGCGTGGTATTAAAATTACCAGGGACTTTGATTTCCTTCTTCTTTAATTTCTTTACTGAAAAATTTCCCTGTCTCACCATCAGTGTCTAATAATGCATATCTCGCTACAAACTCTGCGGCGTCTTCAACACTTCCCGTACCTCTATGTTGGTTAAAATCCGTCGCCGTGAAACCAGGATCAACAACATTAATCTTGAAAGCGGTATCTTTTAATTCATAAGCCAACGCTATGGTGTAGGCATTCAGCGCCGTTTTTGATGGACCGTAAGAAGCACCTTTGTAGGCATAAAAATTCCAGCTGGGGTCACTTTGCAAAGTCAGCGAAGCCAATCCGGAGCTTACATTGACAATTCGCGGACTATCTGATTTTCTCAGCAAATCGAGAAAAGTTTGAACGACATTAATCGTTCCAAAAAAATTGGTGTCAAACGTTTTACGGATGTCGTCAATGAGTGCATTCGAGGCATTTTGCGGTAACGCTCCGCTGATACCTGCATTGTTAATTAATACGTCCAAATGCCCGTTTTGTCTTTCAATCTTGTTTTTGGCTTCAAGAATTGAATTTAAATCTGTTATGTCAATTTGAACAACTTCCAGATTTTCGTAGCCTTCGTTTCTTAATTTCTCAACTGCCTTTTGTCCGTTTTCCATATTTCGACTTCCTAAATAAACAAAATAACCGTTTTTAGAAAGTCGTTTTGCAGTTTCGTATCCAATACTTTTGTTTGCTCCGGTGATCAATACAGTCTTCATTTTCTATTCGTTTGAATTGTGAAGTACAAAGCTCAGAATTAGATTTTAGGCTGCATTTGCCATTTGGCAAAAAACAAATCAGTTGCTTATATTTCTTCTGATTCTACTTAGCGAGGATTGTGTAATGCCCAAATAGGAAGCCATATATGATAGAGGAACCCGGTTGGCAAGCGTTGGGAATTTTTCAAGAAAAGACAGATAACGAACGGTTGCATCCTCAGCCAGCATGGGGCTGATTTTATTTACTTTTTCCACCAATGCCTTCGTCGTGATTTGATTGATGATACTGTCCCAAGCAATAATAGTCAGAGACAATTCCTTCAGTGCTTCTTTCGAAAAAATCAAAAGCCTGCAATCTGTTACGGCCTGAACGTATTCAGAAGAAGGAATATTTTGATTGTAGCTGTTGAGATCCACGACAAAATTATTTTCGTCAATAAAATATTTTGTAATTTCTTCGCCTTTGCTGTTGTAATAGCAAACTCGGAAGATACCTTCCACCAAAAATGCAACTTCTCTGGGGATTTTTCCAGCCTCGGAAAAGTAATTGTCTTTTTTAAGTTCAGTAACTTTTGCTTTGCTTTTTACCAACTCAATTTGCTGCTGGTTCAACTGTCCAAATTGCAATAAATAATTTATGAGTGTTTCCATTGCTGCAAGTTAACAAATGTCGTCTGGTCGGTATTTGTCATTTGGCAAAAAGTTAGATTGGAGGTTTTGGGATATGACAGATTTATTTTCAAAATTATTCAATGGCCTTTGTACTATCAATTTTAATGGTGTCTGGTCAAGCCAGCGGCAAATCCAGCCATATACCTTTTTTGTCTTGTGTGGTCAGTAGGGGAACTGATTTTCCAACAACTACCTGTTTAAATATGGCTGAACTATTTGCATACAATAATCCCAGATTATTTTTTCATTTTCGGCCGAGTAGTATTTTGGATTAGGTTTTGCCACTTTTTTGTTGGCAAAATATCTGCCGGTAATATTTTCAACATCTTTCGAAGTTGCTAAATAAATCGTGTTTTCTGCTCCCTGTTCTGGCGTAACCGCAAATAACATGGATAATTTGAAAAGCAGATTTATGATAAAACCTTTGTCAGCATTTTGCCCGAATTCCGTTTTTATAGTACCTGGATGTAGCGAATTCGCAGTGATATTGTTAAAACCCGTTTTCTTCAATTCCTCAGCCAAATATTGTGTCACCCAAATCAGGTATAGTTTTGATTGTCCGTATGCACTACCCAGCGAATAGTTTTTTGTTAACTGAATATCGTTCAAATTTGGTACACCACTCATAGCATGCGCTGAGGATGAAACATTGATAATGCGTGCAGCGGGACTTTTGGCTAAAATCTCTAATAGCAACTGTGTTAGAAGAAATGGTGAAAAGAGATTAAGTGCCATGGTTTTTTCAAGACCTTCTTTTGTCGTTTCTCTGTCTTTACCGAACATTGCCCCTGCATTATTGATCAGGACATCCAGGCGTTCATATTTTTTCTTGAAGTCACCCGCCATTCTTTGTACGTCTGCCAGTAAAAACAAATCAGCAACCACAAAATCGATTTTCTCATTACCTGTTTCAGACTTTATTTCTGCACATACAGTTTTAGCTTTATTAAGATTTCGTCCATGTATAATGACCGTATGTCCCTGCTTTGCCAAAGCCTTTGCAGTTACTTTTCCAATCCCATCCGTGCTTCCGGTAATTAATATTGTTTTGGATTCCATGTGCCTTATCTCCTGGAAAATTTTTTAAAATTTTTGATGTTATGATTTTGCTGATGTCACTAACCAAGTTTGCTTAACTATTATTTTTACTTAACTGGTCAACAAATTTTAGAATCATCTTTATTTGTTTGTCCTCAGATTTCTGAGACATAATTTTTGCTATAATTTGCTTTCTCTCATCTTCTGATAATTTCTTGAATGTTGCCAACACATCCGATTCTTCGAAAGTCTCTAAAATTTCCTTTTCTGTAATCTGATTTTCTAACGGTAGCAAGTGTAGTGTTACCGTTACAATGTCGCCACCACTTTTGTTAATTGCTTTTCTGATTTTCTCATTTATTGAAATTAATTTGTCTTGTCCTGTTATGGTAAACAAGTTGATGCTTTCAATTTTATAGTCGTCAATCGAGCCTGAAACCTTTAACGAACCCCATTTTCCAACTATATGTTTTGTATCAGGAATTTGAATATGGTATGTCCAGGCACCTTTGCCTGGTTCATATTTCAATTCAAGTTTTTGGCCTTTTACTAGATATTCCATTTGGTCGGGGTTGTCTTTTGGCTATCCGCTCGCAGCGAAACATACAAAAATTCTCTCGTAGGTTTTGTATTTTTTCTGTGCTGTTCAAATTAATAAGCGAATATTTCAAGCCAAAAACTTCAAATCACTTAACCTTCCGCATATCAAGCCAGCCAACCCTGTTCCGGATCAGCCAGCCAAAATGGAGGTAGAATATACCAACGGTGAACAACGCAGCCGCGGTCCATATCATCAGTCGTTCTTCTCCAAAGACAGGATTGTAGATATTGATGATCGAGAAGAAAGATCCTGTCACAGCCCAAAACAGGAGCCAGGGCCATTCGGGATGGCCGCTTTTCTTCACATGTACCGACCTTCCGATCATAACTGCACTTCGGATCAGCAGCCAGAATCCTGCCAAAAATGGTAATGAAATGGCAGCCAATATGGAATTTGTAAAAAATATTACCGCCAGGACCATATCCAGTATGGCACCAGTCAGATACCAACCCCAGCCGCTGAACCATTTACGGTTTAGGATACAAAAAGCCAGTTCCAGCAGACCTGTTGTGAAAAGCAAAGCTGCAAAAATGATACTTATCTGGTCATAGGTCAGGGTCTGGTTTACAATGACGTAAATGCTAAATGCAACCATGCCGGTTCCTGATAGCAGGAACATCCACCAGTGGTGGATGAGATGTGTTTTTTCTTCAATAATATCTGGCATTTTGGCTGACCCGGTCGGGAATTTTGTTGTAAAAATTTATTGAAAATTATTAATTTACTGGTCAACCCAAATTCCATTTCCAGTTCAGGATTTCCGGCATATCCTCGCCGTGCATATGGATGTAAGCTTTGTGATCGAGCAGCTTGTCACGCAGATATTGTTTGGTATATGCACCTTTGGCGCCCAAATCAGGGAGTCGGTCAATGACATCGCTTACAAGGTGGAATCTGTCCAGGTCATTAAGTACCACCATATCAAACGGCGTTGTCGTTGTTCCTTCACCTTTGTATCCACGCACGTGCAGATTTTTGTGATTTGTCCGGCGGTAGGTAAGGCGGTGGATAAGCAGCGGATATCCGTGAAAGGCAAAAATAATGGGTTTGTCTTTGGTGAAAAGAATGTCAAAATCCCGGTCATTTAAGCCGTGCGGGTGTTCGGTTTCTGGTTGAAGTGTCATCAGATCTACAACATTAATCACCCGGACTTTCAACTCCGGTAATTGTTCCCTGAGTATCTGTACCGCTGCGATTGTTTCCAACGTAGGTACATCTCCGGCGCAGGCCATCACCACATCTGGCTCAAAACCTTCATCATTGCTCGCCCACTTCCAGATACCCAAACCAGCGGTGCAATGTTTTATCGCTGCATCCATATCAAGCCACTGCATTTCGGGTTGTTTGCCGGCAACGATTACATTGATATAATCCCGGCTTCTCAGACAATGATCTGTCACCGAAAGCAAAGTATTAGCATCTGGCGGTAAATAAATACGGACGATATCGGCTGTTTTATTGGCCACCACATCCAGAAACCCAGGATCCTGGTGACTGTTTCCATTATGATCCTGTCGCCAGACATGCGAGGTGAGCAGGTAATTCAGCGAGGCGATCGGTTTACGCCACGGCAGATTTCTTGAAACCTGTAACCATTTTGCATGTTGATTAAACATCGAGTCCACAATGTGAATAAAGGCCTCATAACAAGAAAACAACCCGTGCCGGCCAGTCAATAAATAACCTTCCAGCCATCCCTGACAAAGATGTTCGCTCAATACTTCCATCACGCGGCCATCGGGAGAAATATGATTATCTCCGGGAATTATTTCGGCGGTAGATGTTCTTTCAGTGATCTCAAACAAATGAGAAAGTCGGTTGGAAGCCGTTTCATCCGGTCCGAAAATCCTGAAATTCCGCTCATTCCAGTTTGCTTTCATCACATCCCGAAGAAACCCGCCCATAACCGAGGTCGCTTCGGCCGTAATATTGCCGGGCGTCGGCACGTCCACCGCATGATCTTTGAAATCAGGCATTTTTAAGTTTACAAGAAGTGATCCGCCATTGGCACTTGGATTGGCACCCATTCTTCTGTTGCCTTTCGGAGCCAGTTCTGCCAGTTCCGCAGTTAGTTTTCCATTTTCGTCAAAAAGCAGTTCTGGCCTATAACTTTTCATCCAGGTTTCGAGCATTTGCACGTGCTCAGGTTTTGCGGCGAGTTCGGCCAGAGGAACCTGATGCGCGCGCCAGGTGCCTTCAATTTGCAGTCCGTCAACCACTTTTGGGCCAGTCCAGCCTTTGGGCGTCCGGAAAATAATCATCGGCCAGACCGGACGTTTTTTATATCCGTAAACCCGTGCGTCACTTTGGATCTGCCGGATTTCTTCCAACACGATATCCAGCGTTTTAGCCAGCAATTCATGCATCGAATCTGGATCATCACCTTCCACAAAATATGGATTATACCCATATCCACGGAAAAGCTGTTCCAGCTCTTCCTTTGGAATCCGGGCCAGAATAGTAGGATTGGCAATTTTATAACCGTTCAAATGCAGGATCGGAAGTACAGCACCATCATGAACAGGATTCAGGAATTTGTTGGAATGCCAGCTTGTCGCCAGTGCGCCGGTTTCCGCTTCTCCATCACCGATCACACAGGCTGCGATCAGGTATGGATTGTCAAAAACAGCACCAAATGCATGGACTAGCGAATAACCCAATTCTCCTCCTTCATTGATGGAGCCGGGTGTCTCCGGGGCCACGTGACTGGGGATCCCGCCGGGAAATGAAAACTGTTTGAAAAGTTTTTGTATTCCGATTTCGTCTTCACTGATATTAGGATAAACTTCGCAATATGTGCCTTCCAGATAAGTATTGGCCACTAATCCGGGACCACCGTGCCCTGGACCAGCAACATAAATTATGTTCAGATCGTATTGTTTGATGATACGGTTAAGGTGAACATAAATAAAATTCAGTCCCGGCGTGGTACCCCAATGACCGAGAAGTCTTGGCTTGATGTGTTCAAGCGTCAGCGGTTTTTTGAGTAACGGATTGCCATATAGGTAAATCTGGCCGACGGACAAATAATTGGCCGCTTGCCAGTAAGCATTCATTTTTCGTAACAATTCGGGCGTTAAAGTTTTTTCTTCAAGACCGGTTTCTTCATTTTCCATATTTTATCGTTTGTTGATGTGATTCAAAACCTGGCTTACCAGCCGTGCGATCATTAGTTCTTCATTTGTTGCAATCACCCGAACTACCACTTTTCCGGTATCTGTGGAAATAACCGGATCGTTTTTCTGATTATCTTTTTCATTCAGGTCAATTCCTAAAAAGCCAAGATCCTGACATATCCGGCTGCGGATTTCAGGAATGTTTTCTCCGATACCTCCTGAAAAAACAAGTGTATCAACGCCGCCCAGCACAGCCGCAAATGAGCCGATTGATTTTTTTACCTGATAACAAAACATTTCTATCGCTTCGGAAGCGCGGTGGTCAGCAGCTTCGGATTTAATCAATTCCTGCATATCTGAACTCGTTTCCGAAATACCCAAAAGTCCGGAATCGTGATTAACCAGATGGTTGAATTGTTTGGGACTTAGTTTTTCAAATTGCATCAGATACCAGGCGACACCCGGATCAAGATCGCCACTGCGGGTTCCCATCATCACGCCGGAGGCAGGAGTAAATCCCATAGTGGTATCAACACTTTTCCCTTGTTTTACAGCGGCCAGACTAACACCGTTTCCGAGATGTGCCAATATCACTTTTCCGTTGGCGGCTTTTTTGCCTGCCTTGGTTTCAAGTTCCTGCATCAGGTAAGCGTAGGAGAGGCCGTGGAAACCGTAACGTTGAATATGTTTTTCAGTAAATCTTCTTGGAATAGGAATCCGTTTTGCGACATCAGGCATTTCAGCATGAAACGAAGTGTCAAAGCAAGCGACTTGTTTTAAATCCGGATGTCTTTTGCTGAAAAGCTCAATCAGTTTGATTTCCTCAGGCAAATGTTCAGGATCGTAAGGGCTGATCTTTTTGAGGTATTCAAGCAATTCAGGTGTGATTTCCTGAGGGTCTGTGTGTTGCATGCCGTGCACAATGCGGTGGCCGATGGCAGAAACTCCGGGAAATTCACTTCGGTTTTCCAGCCAATTGGTCAGAAAGCCAGTGGCGTGTTCAAAAGTGTTTTCCTGGATTCCAACAGTTTCAGATTTTTTGGAAGTGTTGATAGTCAATACTGGTTCCGTTGTTTTACTTCCAATATTCGCAAGCTTTCCGGCAAGAACCAGTGATAATGCCTTCCCGACTTCGTAAAAGGCAAATTTGATACTCGATGAGCCTCCGTTGATGATTAGGATATAACTATTATTTTCTGTTGCCACCTCGTTTTCTTTTATTTTGGAAAATATGCATTCCACCAACTTTTATTCAGGCTTTACCTGAACGCCTGTTAGCTGCCAATTTTAACCGTCAAGAAAAGCAAACAGCAGATACAAAATGTTACAGATTTTTTGTCAAAAGTTACATCTATCACAGATCATAAAAACATCATTACTATTTTATCGGGAAAAATATGCGCGCGCACTGTATTACAAAAACAGGACCAACCCCGGCAGCTAAAATTAATTCAAGCGCCCTAGTGTCAAGTATTTGCAGTGAGAGAATTTCCCGGAAGAAAGGAATGTAGTATGTGATGAACATAACGAGGATGCATAACGCAAGTGCCATCCAGATAAATTTGTTCCTTGTAATTTCATTGTTAAAAAAACGAAGCTTACCGGAATACATATTAAATACATGCAGGAGTTGAGCAAGTGATAGCGCGAAAAAAGTAATCGTATTTCCTTCCTCCGGACTATATCCCAATTGATTGATTGCATACCAGTATACTCCCAGGACGGAAATGGTCATGACTAAGGCATAAAATACAATTCTTTTCCAATCTGCCATTTCTAAAATAGGCTGCTTGGGATCTCTCGGCGGGGATTGCATCAGTTTTTTATTATCCTTTCCAACGCCCAGTGCAAGAGCCGGAAAAACATCTGTAATGATGTTTATAAAAAGAATTTGCAGCGGAAGGAGTGGACTTCCCACATTGAGGAAACCGGCAAAAGTAACTACAAAAATCTCACTCATGTTACACGACAAAAGAAAGACGATAAACTTTCTGATATTCTCAAAAATGACGCGTCCCTGTTCAATCGCATGAACAATCGAAGCGAACGAATCATCTTTCAAAACCATATCGGCGGCTTCCGCGGCAACGGCTGTTCCGCGCAGTCCCATCGCAATGCCAATGTCTGATTTTTTTAAAGCAGGCGCGTCATTCACCCCGTCGCCGGTCATGCCGACAATATCACCTTGTTTTTGATAAAAATCGATCATATCAAGTTTTTGGGCCGGATTTACCCGCGCAAAAACATGGCAATCCATCATTTTTTTCTGATCATCGGCAGACGAAAAATCGAATGATTCGAGGTCTTTTCCGGTCAGTACCAGTTGCTCATGCTCTCCAACCAGATTAACGTCTTTCGCAATTTTCAGCGAAGTTGCAGGATGATCACCGGTAACTATAATAACCTTGATCCCAGCCTCATGACAGGCCGTTAATGATTTAATCACTTCCTTGCGCGGCGGATCAAGAAATCCGATCAGGCCGGCGTAAATAAGTTTTTCATCTTTTGTAAAATTTTCGCTCGGTTTGATATCCGTTTGCAGGTATGCAAAAGCAAGTGTCCGCAACCCGTCCGCTGCCATGAGCTCGGATACTTCGAGTTCCTTGTCCCGATCTTCCTGGCTGTTCCAATTACAAAGTGCAGAAACTTCTTCAACGGCTCCCTTTACTCCAATAAAATAATTTATTCCAACCTGATCCAAAGTGGCCATCATTCTTGTGTCAGAGCTGAAAGCCTGTTCAGCCTGGCGATTATAATCCTTATGTAATTGATGCAGATCGATCCCGGCAGCAAGTGCATAGGAAAGCAACGCGACCTCCACCGGATCTCCCAGTTCTTTCCGATCTGATTTTTTTGAAGTCAATTGTGCGTTATTGACCAATGCGCCGATCCGGGCAAGCATTTCCTGTTCGGGGGAATGAAAAAGCAACTGGTCTCCTTCTTTCACTTCCAGATTTTGAACGTCTTGCTCGTTGGTTTCCATTTTAATAATAAAATCATTTCCAGCCGCGCGAAGCGTATGTACTTCAATTTTATTCTGGGTAAGCGTTCCGGTTTTATCGGTAAAAATTACGTTTGTACCGCCCAAAGTTTCAACGGCTGACAAACGTTTTACGATCACTTTTTTCTCAGCCAGTCGAAGCATTCCATAAGCCAGCGCAACTGTTGCCACCACCGACATACCCTCCGGAATGGCCGCAATAGCCAGCGCGACTGCCGTTTCTATCAGTTGTTTAATTTCCTGTCCTCTTAACAAACCGACGATTAAAAACAGCGTCGCCATACCCAGTGTGACCCAGATCAACACTTTCCCCAAAGCATCCAGTTTTGCTTCCAAAGGAGTAGCAGTACGTTTCGCCTCGCTCACCATCGTGGCAATCTTGCCCAGCTCAGTGGCCTGCCCAATACCGGTTACGACTGCTTTTGCATTTCCATTGGTTATGGCAGTACCCTTAAATAGCCGGTCGTGCCTGTCACCCAAGGGCGCGTCTGCGGGGGATTTGTCGGTGCTTTTCTGGGAAGGAACAGATTCGCCAGTGAGGGCCGATTCATCGATGGTTAGCTGGTTTACTTCCAGGATAAGTGCGTCAGCAGGTATCAGATCTCCTGCTTCCAAAATCAGTATATCACCGATTGTTACCTGATCGGATGGAATTTCAGTAATCTTTTTATCGCGCAGCACCCTGGTAGGTGTGGTATCCAGTTTTCGCAAAGCTTCCATGGATTGCCGTGCATTGTATTCAAGCACAAAACCGGTAATTGCGTTGATCAGAATTACAGCGATCACAGCAAATCCTTCCAGATTATCGCCCAGAAAAAACGACACGATTGCTGCCGCTGCCAGGATATAGACAATAATACTATTTACCTGCCGCAAAAGGATGGACCATAAACTTTCCGGTTTTACTTGTTCCAGCTCATTCAATCCGAATTTCTTTGTGCGCCGGGTAGCTTCCTCGCTGGATAATCCGGTTTTTTGATCTGTTAAAGGGAGGTTGCCAGATTCAGGAGATTGTGCTTGGCGGGATGTTTCTGACATTCTTTATTCAGGTTATAAACTTCTTTGTTTAAATTAAGCAAATCCAGTCACATTGTAAGCTTATAAATTACTGCATTTGATAAAATGCATCAAAGAGCATTGGAGTGTCAAGTCATTGCATTTCAATAATTTAGAGAGTCTTGTCCGCGGAGTAAAAAATGTTGGAATCGGAGTTGTCTCAGATTAGAGTGTTATGATATTTCTCCCAAATTAGAACGTAAATTCAGCTCAATAAGCCATATCCGTATCATGACTTTGTAAGTCAGCGAGAATATCTTTCAGTGTATCAATGTGCCGCTGCATTTCATCTTTTTTCTCATATTGTGCATGAGACAGCGAGGTATAACCCTTCTGGGCATAGTCAACTTCAAGTTTTCGCAGCAAATGTTTGCGCTCTTCCATCATCCGGAGAGCTACCCACAAAGTTGTACTGGCAGTTTCGGCCTGCTTAACCACCAAATCCCGCTCGGTGTAGGAATGACCAATGTGACATCTGTATCGGTTTAGAATATCGCCTTGTACTGCCCACAAATTTCCACCACAATCCGGACAGGCAAAGACGCTCTTATCTGCGATTTTCTCAATATCATCGATGCCTACTGCGGTTTTTTCTGCAATTTGTGATTCCAAAATAACATCCTGCGGTGCGGGTATATCCGTTCGCCTGTCGAGACTGGTTATCTGGCTGATCAAACCTCCCATAGCGCTGAGCTCACTCACATGATCTGCCTCCATGTTATTTATCACAGAAAGCGGCATGTCGGGATATTCAGCATGGTTGGGGTCCTGTACAATACAAATTCCTCCACTTCTCTTAATCGCCCACATACCAGAGGTGCCGTCATCAAGCATCCCACTTAATATGATACCGATGGCATGTGAAGTATAGGCAACAGCGGCTGAGCGAAAAAGTACATCAATAGAAGGCCTGAAACGGTTTTCCTGGGGACCTGATCCAAGCAGTATTTTGCCATTTTTGACAAGTAAATGCTGGTTGGGCGGGGCAACGTAAATATGTCCTTTTTCAATCTCAGCGCCATTTACTGCCATACTGCAATTTAAAGTGGTTACTTTGTTTAAACGGTGGACGACGAAATCACCAATCCCTTTTCTCGACAAATGAAGAACGACGCAATAGGCGGCGTCTAGCTCCACAGGCAATGACTGGACCATTTCGGCAAGTGCGTTCAAACCACCGGCGGATGCACCTATAACTATAACAAATCTGGGGTGGCTGGACATCTTATTTATTTAAATATATTGTAAACTTACTGCCCTTACCCGGTTCACTTTCAACATCGACTCGGCCGCCGGAAGCGTTGACTATTTTACTTGTCAGGTAAAGTCCAATGCCGTTGCCGTCACCATCTATGTGTAACCGGGTATACTTATGAAAAATCGTATTGACGTGATCCTTATCAATTCCCATGCCATTGTCCTCCACTGTGAGTATGGTCTGGTTGGCTTCCTCCGTAATTGTAACCTGAATAAGGGGCTGTCTCTCAGACCGGTATTTTATACCGTTCGCGATCAGGTTATATAGAATACTTCGGAGGTTTTTCTTAGAAAAAGTGATATGTTTCACCTTAACATCCCGCTTGATCTGCGCTTTGTTGGTTTTAATTCGTTCTGTAAGGCTCCATTCGATATTGTCCAGCATCTCATTTACGTCAACAAGCTCTGTTTCAAGGGCGTTGTTTTCAATTTTAGCAACTACGGCTATTTCGCTGACCAGTGAGCGGAATTTCTTAATCGAGCCGTTGATAATCGGCAGCACTTCTTTAATCTCCGGATCGCTGGTATCAATAGCATTCATCAGTGAAATACTTCCTTCAATACTATTTAATGGATCAAGCAAATCATGAGACGCAGTATGCACGAAATTATCCAGGTCGGAATTGATCCGCAGAAGCGCCTCGTTTTTCTTATCAAGTTGATGCTGAATCGTTTTTAATTCAGTAATATCATTGAAAGTAATGATTGCACCCGAGGTTTTGTTGTTAATTTGTTTGATATAAGGCATGGTCATCACCTGAAACCATCGGCCATCTTTAGTCTCGATTTCTTTGGTGATAACGGCGTCATCAGACAATACCGACATGCTATCTTCAATAATTGTCTCAGTCTTGAAATTTGTTGAGATGTTGCCGAGAGGCCTTCCCAGATCACTTTCGAGCAGATTAATAAGCTTAACAGCACCGGGTGAAAATTTAATCAACCGCAGCTGTTCATCGATAAAAAGCTGCCCGTTAATATTGCTTCGGAAGTAATTATTGAGGTCGTCGTTGAGCTCTAAAAGTTCTTTATTTTTTAATTGATAATCCGAATTAATGGTATGCAATTCTTCATTGATCGATTGCATTTCCTCACTCGTGCTTTGCATTTCTTCATTAGCAGAAAGCAGCTCTTCATTGAAAGACTGCATATTTTCATCCAGTGAATATAACTTTTCATTTGAAGCTACAAGTTTGTCTTTTAATTCTTTAACTTCCTGTTCGAGGCTTTGGGTGTATTGATTTAAATATATTTCTTCGTTAAAAATATGCTGATCATTTGTAACTGTGTCCTGACGAGTTTCCTCACAAATGCGCACTACCAGGAAACCGTTGCTGCGGCCTTTATAAATCATCGGGCTGATCGATAACGTCACAGTTGTAACCTCCTCGCCCTGTGTTATTTTAATCCCTGAAACTGATGAGGATTCGTTGTTTTGCACAACTTTGTTAATAATTGCATTGTAAGCTATGGCCAAAGGCGGCGGAAGCAGCTCACAAAAATCAGTGGTCATAATTTTTTGAAGTAGAAATCTTGTAGTATCTCCATAAAACTTCAATATCTTTTCATTCTGGTCAATGCATATCACTAGTTGGCCGAGATCTTTCATCAAAGTCTCATTGACAGCATCACCAAGCGTCCGGTCCGGAGCCTTGTAGGCTTGGTCCTGAGGATGGGTTAAGTCTGCCCGCTTTTTGTATGAAACTTCTGGCAACGAAAATGATTCAAATCTGACAAGTTGGTTGGCTTCCTGGTTTTTATAAATTTTGAATTTTTTACTCATCACTTTCAGGCTATGCAGGATCGGTAAAGGATTTTCGCTTGAACCTAAAAATAAAAAGCCGTGTTTTTTCAGCCCAAAAAGGAGCATAAGATAAATCTTCTTTTGAAGTGCCGGTGTCATATAGATCAACACATTCCGGCAGCTAATAAAATGCATATTGCAGTACGGCGGATTTTTCACCAGATCATGCTGAGCAAAAATAACCATTTTGCGTAGTCCTGGTTTAACCTTATAATCATCACCTTCCAGTTGAAAAAACCTTTTCAGTCGCTCCTCCGAAATTTTGGATACTGTACTGGCTTTGTAGAGACCTTTGCTGGCATGAGACAAAGCATCACTGTCTATATCTGTGGCAAAAATCTTCACCACGTGCTCGCTAATTCTATCGCCTAGCTGTTCACTGATTAGCATGGCCATCGAATATGCCTCTTCACCAGTTGCGCAGCCAGTGACCCACATGCGTATTTCTTGCTGTGGTGTAAGATCTTCGATGATTGCTGGTACGACCTGACTTTCAATAAATTTAAACGATTCCGTATCACGAAAGAATCCGGTAACGCTGATCAGGAAATCCTTTGCCAAAACCTCCAATTCTCCCGGGTTGGCTTTGATAAATTCGATATAACCTCCCAGCTCACCAAAATTATTTGAAGCAGCCCTTCGTTTAATTCTCCTTAGAATAGTGGAATGTTTATAATCAGAAAAATCAAGAGGCAATTCGTGGTTGATAAGTTCGATGATTGTACCTACGTTTTCTTCATCATGTATCCCAACGGCAAGCAAGTCGAGTTCGCGTCTCACATAATCTTCAATGACAGCAGGTATCTTTTCAGGTTCTAAAATAAAATCTACCATTCCGGTAGCGATTGCGTTAGAAGGCATACTGTGGAATTCTGTCCCTTCCGGTTCCCGGACAATCACCAGTCCGCCCGCTTTTTTTATGGCCTTGATGCCATTGGTTCCATCAGATCCGAGCCCTGAAAGTATAACTCCGATAGCCTTCGGCCCATAATCTGCAGCTAATGAAGTAAAGAAAGTATTGATCGTCATGTGGGGACCGCGGTCGTCTTTCTTATCTGTTAAGTATAAGCTATGGCCACGGACGGTCATAAATTTATCATTTGGAATAATGTATACCTGGTTCCCGCGAATCAACATCCCATCTTCTGCTTCCTGCACCACAAGTTTGCTGTGCCGGGTAAGCAGTACAACCATATGACTCTTGAATTCCGCGGATAAATGCTGGACGATGACATAAGAAACGCCGTCAGAGGGAGTATGGTCAAAAAAGGTATTAAGTTCGTCAAGGCCGCCGGCGGAAGCGCCGATTGCAATAACGTGGTGCGGTTCGGATACAAACATATCTTTATGGGTAAGGTTATAATACAACAAGGTAGGACAATTTTCTGCTATATTGAATTAATATAGAAACGATGACTGAGTCCTCAGAAAGGAGTTAACCATTGAAAATTTGCGTGAACCTGTAATTGTACTATTTTCGTGCCAATCCCTGCTGTCTTGAACAATATTAAGGATGAAGTTGTACTAAATTTAAATTAATAGAACGAAAACCGTGCATATATATACGACAAGAATATTTTTAATGTGTACATCATTCGTCAGTAAAAATGATGTATGACAGCTTATATCAATAAAAAATGTGGGCTTACTGCTAAGTAAACCCTCATTGCTAATTTTGAATATTCAGCCAGTCTTACAACTTTCTGTATTGCTCAATCATTATTTTGTTCTGCCGGTAGCAGCTATTGCTTTTATGTTTTATCAAAGTTGCATAACTTCCGACGGCGTCTGGCCAAACTCTTTTTTAAATACAAATGAAAAATGCGAGAGGTCTTCGAAACCGACTTCGAGGTAAACCTCACTGGGTCTTTGTTTATGCTGACTTATCTGAAAATAGGCTTCTTCCAATCGTTTCTTTTTCAGCCAGTTTCCGGGGTTTGTCCCGAATGTTTTTTGGAAATCACGTTTGAAGGAAGATAAACTTCTGCCTGTTAAAAAAGCGAAACGCTCCAGACTGATATTAAAACGGAAATTGCGGTTCATGTAAGCTTCCAGATCGATCTTTTCCGGAATACCAAAATTAAAAAATACGTTGGCCAAATCCGTTTCAGATTTCAACAAGATCATCAACAATTCTTCCCTTTTTATATCTGCAAAAGTCTTGTCCAGCTGTAAATCTCCGGTGTAATAGGGTTCCAGTGACTGGATGTAATTTTTGATCAGTTTATTTTCCTGGACGAAAAGAAATGAGTCGTTCAGATCTGTCGGTTCAACTTCAAATGGGTGCCGTTCAAGAAATCTCCTTAAAAATGGCTCGTCCAGCGTAATGATGATCTTTTTAAATTCGTCCTTGTCTTTATACTTCGTATAACGTACAAGATGGTTTTTCCTGGCGATACAGTAATCGCCAGGAACCATCTGATAGTATTTGTGACCATCATAAGCCTTCATCGAACCTTTCAGTAGATACAGAAAAAAATGTTCTGGTATAAACTGTTCCGGCGAGATTTCCGGGCCCAAGTGGCAGGATTGAATGTCGTTGAATTTCAACTTACTGCGCTTAATTGTTCTTGCGAATTTAATCAATTATACAGACTATCAATACTCGCCAGCATGGCAGATTCTTTATTTGCCGGGTGCCAGTCAAGTAATTTCACTGCTTTCTGATTTGACATTTGTGTATAATATTTTTCATCCGTAGGCTGCATGTCCGCAATATTGGAAGCGAGTGCAGGCCGTTCTTTTTTAATCAGCTGCGCCACATCATAAAAACTGACCACGCCTTCAGAAGTGGCCAGGAAGCGCTGTCCGGCCGCCTGGGGATGCACCATTGCCTTGATATGAATGTCGGCAACATCGCGAACATCTACAACCCCAAAGGTAAACGCTGGACTTTCAGTGGTAGACCCGCTGATGATTCCTTTGACAATCGTATCCAGGGAAGCAGACGAGATGTCGCCCATCACGGGACCGAAAATACCCACCGGGTTGATTACAGCCAGCTCCATAGCACCACCTTCCGTTTCAATAAAATTCCAGGCTGCTTTTTCTGCTATGGTTTTTGATTTGACATAAGGCATAATTGGCGCCTGCTCGTCTGTCCAGTCAGCTTCGGTAAATACGTGGTTTTGCGGATCTTTGCTATATCCAATGGCAGCGAAAGAGGAGGTAAGCACAACCCTTTTTACACCGGCATCCCGGGCCGCTTTCAACACACGCAACGCTCCGTCCCTGGCAGGTATAATCAGCTCATTTTCATCTTTGGGCTGTTGCGCAGGAAACGGCGATGCGATGTGTAAAACATATTGGCAGTTAGCTACGGCTTCTTTCCAGCCGGTATCGTCTGTTAATTCAGCCTCGTAGAAAGACAAATTACTAAAATCGGTGATGCTTGCTTCTGCCAATGCGTGAAGTATTACCTCTCTTCTTGATAGAGAACGGAGTGTGGTTTTTACATTATATCCTTGTTGCAATAATTGCAAAATGCTATGGATGCCGACAAATCCGGTCCCGCCTGTTACTAATACGTTGTTGTTCATTTTTTCTAAATTTAAAATTGAAAATTGTTCCGGGTTTCTGATTAAGAATAACCCCAGAGTTGTTTAGCCAGTCATTTACTATGATGCAAAATTCGAAAAAGAATGGCTGTGCTGCTTTGTTGTGGAGTTCAAGTTTTGTTTGTTGTACGGGTCAGATTAACGGGCATGTATTCATGTGTCAGGCGATTGATTCTACACATTGGTTTTTACGGGAAATAACTAGAATTCCACTTAAACAATCCGGTGCAGATACCGGGGATGTCCGGTAGTATTAGTTGAAGTTTAAATTTTCAGAAGATCCTTAGCAATTGAAAGAATAACAAGAAAAGATACTTCCAAAGTCATCGAAATGCCTGGGCAGACTTTGGAAGTATTCCATTAATTACAGAAGATTATCAGTGCTTTTACTAAGCAATATTTTTGGAGTAGCGCCAAAAGATTCGATTGTCCTGGATATTGTGCAATTGCCTGAATTAAAAACTAAGGGTCTGGTTGTTTAACTATTTCCTATAATTTCCTTACGGTGTTCTTTTCCCCACTCAGTCAGATTGTCAATGATTGTCTTCAGTGTTTTTCCGTGTTTGGTCAGTTCATACTGGACTGTTACCGGATGCGTATCAAGAACGGTTCGTACAATCAGCTTGTTGATTTCAAGTTCCTTCAATTCCTTGCTTAGCATTTTGTTGGAGATGCCGACGACATCATTCAAAATGTCAGAAAACCTTCTTTTGTTATAATGGCAAATGGATGAAATGATGTAAATTTTCCATTTACCATTGAGGACGTCCATCGCATCGTGAACGGCCATCATATTTTTCTTACGTTCTTCCGGAAAATCATTTTTGCACTCCATAGGTGACTTGGTTACCTCGATGTTACTGTTACTTTTCGTTACAAAGTTACTAAAATAAACTTCTTCTCTATAATTTTGCATCTCAAACTTAAAATAATCTGAATCATGGAAAAATTAAAAAATAAGGTCGCGGTTGTTACTGGGGCATCAAAAGGAATAGGTGCTTCTATTGCAAAATATTTCGCGGCAGAGGGTGCGAAAGTTGTTCTAAATTATGCTTCCAGCAAGGAGGATGCAGATAAAGTCGTTGAGGAAATAACCCAGAACGGCGGTACTGCCGTTGCGATTCAGGGCGACGTTTCCAAAGAGGCAGATATCACCCGAATTTTTGATGAAACGCAAAGTGCCTTCGGAAAATTGGATATTCTGGTAAACAATGCAGGTATTTATAATTACGAAGCAATTGAAAAGATTTCCACAGAATCGTTTCATAAGCAATTTAATATCAATGTGTTGGGATCACTGCTCGCCATTCAGGCCTCTGTGAAATTGTTTGGTGAAGAAGGTGGTAATATCATCAGCATCAGTTCTGAGGCAGGCAAAACACCACTTCCGACTGGTTCGATATATTCCGCGACAAAGGCGGCTTTGGATGCTGTCACTATTGCTTTGTCCAAAGAATTTAGTGGAAGGAATATCCGTATCAATTCGATTTTGCCGGGTGTCGTAGAAACTGAGGGTTCCCGTAGTGCAGGATTTATAGGCAGCGATTTCGAGGCGAAATTAGTTGCCAATACCCCGCTGGGCCGTACTGGCCGGCCGGAAGATATTGCCAAAGTAGCCGTGTTTCTTGCCTCAGATGAGTCTGCATGGATAACAGGCGAAAAAATTTCAGTTTCGGGCGGTATTTACGGACTTTAAATTGTCATGCAGTTTGAACAAACAGCCGGACGAAAAGTAATTGAACTTTACAATTCCGGCACTTAATAATGGCAATCGCGCGAGAATGATTAACATTTGTTCTATTGCGCACCAAAAAAATGTAAATTCATCACTGGTTAACTAGTCTGTGATAAACATATCAAAAAATCAGGACTGCTTCATTTTATGAAAGCAGTCCGAATTTGTTAAACAAAAGATTACAGATTTGTAATTGTTTCCTGGTGACCTGTTGTCGTGGTGGTATTCAATGTTGTTATCGTAGAGACATACCGCCATTCCGCGATCACCTGATTGTTTGTAAATTTGGTCAGTACATATCCGCGTCTGGATGCGTCAACGTAGTTCAGGTCATCTACAAGAAGCGCAAGCGCCTGCTCGAATCCAGCCAGCGAGGTAGCATTTGTCCCAAGATATTCCTCAAAACCAGGCGAGGTCACCGAAGATGTTGCAAACTCTTTTCCTGCTTTTTCGCCCCCTGCGGTTGTAAGATCCGAATACCAACCATTGTGCGAATCGCCGGATAGTGCTACAAGTTTTTTCCCTTTTGCCATAGCATAAACCTTTTCGCGCTCAGCCGGATATCCATCCCAGGCGTCCAGATTATACGGTAAAACTGTGCTTATCCGGGCTATTTCCTGTGTTGTTAAAGAGGGGTCCTTTGCCAGGAATCTCGCTTTGATCGTCGTTAAGGCAAGCAATAACGCCTGAAATTTCTGAAATGTCGCAGGCGTTGCGGATCCCAGCGCTGTGGCTTCGCCGACAATTTGGGTGATCCCGATAAGAAGCTCAGCGGGAACATACATTTTTCCCATCAATACCTGCTGCCCCAATACCTGCCAGGAAGATTTTCCGGCATTAAGTGCTGCACCAAGCCAACCCAACTGTTCAGTCCCTAAAATTGTTCTCGTCGGATTAAGCCAATCTTTTTGAAACGCAGCTGCATCAAGTTGGCCGGCACTGTTAAAATAATCCGTGTAGGAAAGCTGTTTGTCCCGCCCAATTACTCGGGTGTCGAGCATATGTAAATCAATGATATCTCCAAAAGTAAAGGTCCGGTAGATTTTCGGGTCCGAAATTGTCCTAATCCCTATATATTCATGATATGCCTTAATTGCATTTTGCTTTCTTTCTGCAAAACTTCCTTCGCCGGAGTTATGATTCTGCGCACCATCTTTGTAGGTGTCGTTTGCTATTTCGTGATCGTCCCAGACACATATAAACGGCTTCTTCTGATGAGCTAATTGAAGCTGTGGATCGCTCCGGTATTGTTTGAAACGTGTACGATAATCTTCCAGTGTTAGAATCTCATTTTTTGGCAAATGCGTCCGTCCAAGTGTAGCAGTATCATCATTCGTTCCATACTGGCCTTCACCGTATTCATAAATGTAATCACCCAAATGTAATATCACATCTGCTTCGGAAGTGGCCATCGCGCCATAAACATTAAACAATCCGGCTGGATAACTCGAACAGGAACATACGGCAAGTTTTACCTCACTGCGTTCGCCGGGTTTAGGAAGTGTTAAAGTTTCACCGGTGGCAGATACGGTTGATGTATTGACGATGGTGAAGTTGTAATAATATTTCTGGTTAGAATCGAGTCCGCTGATATCGATGCTTACTGTAAAATCATCACCGGCTAGTGCATCGATCATTTCTGTTTTCAGAACGGAGCTGAATGAAGGATCCTTCGAAAGTTTGTATGAAAGAGTAACCTTTTGCGTGCCGGCCGACGGCGTAACCCGTGTCCATAAAATAATGCTGTTCACTGTTGGATCAAAGCTTGCTATCCCATAATCAAAACTTCCGTTTTGGTTTGGATCATTCGGGTCGGGAATGTTGTGGTCCGTGCAGCTGCCAACCAGCACAGAGGAGAGTATAAGTCCAGAAACACCAAGTGCGGATTTTCCAATAAAATCTCTTCGGTTAATTGTATTCTTACTTTTCATACAGCATGGTTTATGAATCATTTTAAACCATAAAATTAGCCGCACAGTATTTCCCGCAGATCAACATAGTTTTAATATCTTGTTAAATGAATAGGCGAAAGTTGGTACTTCCAAGTTTTTCCACAATACAGGATTAACACTGCATTGATTTCTGTAATTGTTAACGATCAGCCAGTTTTTTGCAACAAAAATGGACTTAGAATTACGGCTGCGTTAACGTCGTTGAAATTCACATTTTGTTAATCTTATTTTTGGTAGAACTAATTTGAAATCACCTAATATTGCGCTTACAAACGCTACTTCTTTAAAATGAAAGTCTATTTCAAACCCTTTCTTTTCGCATTTTTAGTAACAAGCTTATTATCCTCAACAGCCCGCGCTCAGGCAAATAAATATTATCCAGCTTCTTTGTTTCCGGACCGTGTTATTTTGGGGTTCAAGGGCAATCCGGCTTTCTCGCAAGCCGTAAACTGGCGCACCGACTCAACCGTCTTAGAAGCTGTGGCTGCCATTCATGAAGCGGACCCTTCACCGGATTTTACTAAAAACGCCAGGATAATAAAAGCAAAAACCCAGCAAATTTCGATCGATGGTAAGTCGGTCAATTATCATGAGGCTGATTTTACAGATCTGAAACCGGCAACTCAATATGTCTACCGCGTTGGTAATGGGACGCAGTGGAGTGAATGGTTTCATTTCAAAACGGCTTCGGACAAAAGTGAGCCTGTGTCTTTTCTTTATTTCGGAGATGCCCAAAATGATATTCGCTCACTTTGGTCAAGAACGATACGCGGGGCTTTTGCGACGCTTCCCAAAGCTGATCTGATTATTCATGCGGGAGATTTAATCAACCGCGCCAATGTTGATTACGAATGGGGGGAATGGTTCGAGGCAGGTGGCTGGATCAACGGGATGGTTCCTAGTTTGTCGGCGCCGGGTAACCACGAGTACTATAAGGATGCCAACCAGATTGGAGTAATTTCCAAACACTGGCGACCACAATTTGCTTTACCTGAAAACGGGCCGGAAGGTTTGGCCGAAACTTCTTATTTTATAGATTATCAAGGAGTCAGATTTATCTCACTAAACTCTCAGGAAGCGATAAACAGGCCGGAGATAATGGAGACGCAGGCCGACTGGTTTGAACAAACGTGTAAAAATAATCCGAACCGGTGGACGGTTGTTTTTCATCACCATCCGATTTATTCAACGGCAGATGGACGAGACAACAAGGCGTGGCGGGAAAAAATGGAGCCTCTTTATAAAAAATATCATGTCGATATTGTTTTGCAGGGTCATGACCATACTTATGCGCGCGGCATAAATATTCCGCTTGGACAGAGCAGAAAAAAACCTGACGGCCCGATTTATGTTGTTTCGGTCAGTGGTCCTAAAATGTATGAACTTGGACTTGAAAACTGGATGGACAGAGCGGCTTCTAACACCCAGCTTTACCAGGCTTTACATGTTGATCATAACAAATTATCCTTCAAGGCATACACCGTCAACGGAGATACCTACGACGCTTTTGATCTGTTGAAAGATTCAAAAGGACAAAATACTTTGGTTGAACTAGCGCCGTCGCTAAAAATGCAAGAGCGACTGGACCTGCCGACAGATTTACAGAAACGTTTTAAAGAAGCAGATCTGAAAGAATACAACGAGCGTTTTTTGAAATATAAGCAAAGAAAAGCGGTCAAATAATCAACAAACCATGAAATGAAAAGATTTAAAGTTTATAAACATCCGAACGGAAGATTGATTCAAGTGATCATTGAAGGGAATTTGTCGGAGGATCTAAAAAAAGTATCAATTGATATCGACGTGCTGATCAAGGATTCCCTGGATGAAGATTTTCATGCCGTGATAGGGGAAACTCATCCAAAATACTGGAAACTGAAACGGTTGGAACCAGCGCAAATTAAAGGTATGCAAATCAAATACAGCGGTATTTCAGCGAAACAAATCCGGCAGGCTGTGAAAGAGTTTGAGCAATTTTATGGTTCAGTTTCCCCGTCTCCGATACGTACCATGATGCCAGGATCACTGGTATGTGGCAATATGGTGTATTGAAAATGCAATGAAATTTGGGGATATTAATCATTATTTTGAACCGGTTTACTTCAAAGTATAAGCTAATTATACCAAAGAAATTTTTCGATCAACGGTGCGATAAATGTGTTGTCCTTATCACCGCTGACCGTGGTAATTTCACCAATGTATTCACCATGTCCGCCGGGAATAATGGCCAGATTGCAGTGAGGTATTAATCGGGACATTTTTACAACATGCTCAGACGTTGCTACATCAGCGTCACCGTTGATCAAAAGAACGGTCGCCCGAATTGATTTGATTTCGTCATCGCTAAAATCTTTGAACTGGATCATTCTGTTCGCGCATTTTTGATACATATTCACAAGTTTTGTACTGTCCGGCCTGACCGCAAGGAAGGCATCTTTGTATTGCTGCGGCATTTGCTCGAATGTTCCGTTTTCCATAAATTCCCAAAATTGCGGAAATGTGCCGTCCCGTTTTAGAAGCATAGATCCGGCAATGACTTTTCTGCATATTTCAGGATGCCTGATTGCGATCTGGAGAGCCGTATTTGCACCATTGCTAAATCCGAAAAAATCAGCCTTTTCAATTTTTAGATGGTTAAGAAGTGTGTGAACATCGTCTGCGTCCTGTTCAAAACTAAGTTCAGATTCTCTGTCACCTGTACGCCCGTGCGCCTGTAATTCCACGCAGATCAGCTTTCTGAAATTTACCAGCTTTGGTATTATGCGCCCGAAGGTTGTTTGAATGGTGGATCCGCCACCATGAATCAATACAAGCGGTAATCCCTCACCATATACCTGGTAGTACATTTTAATACCGTTAACATCGGCATAGTCACTTTCGAATTTTATAGTGTTCATAGTGGTAGCTTTTTCCGTATTCTTCATTGGTAGCAATGTTTTATTTTGGCCGGAGGATGTTAGGCTTATGGCGGTTAAAAAGACGGCAAGTATCGCTTTCATATTTTACAAAAATTAACCCAAATGTATTGGCTTGCAACTAAATCTGGCGTGGGTTATTTACGAAATCAAGCGGGGGATTTGGGACAACTTTTGCTGTTAAGTCGTTTTCACATCATTTTTGGACTTTCATCTGCTTTTGCTTTATCTTTAATTCTGTACAAAAATGGAGCTTTGTTGGCCGCACCGGTAAACTTTTTTTCCAGACGTTCCAACACGTCCATATCAAGAATTTTTTTCTGAAAGTTATTTCGGGCAAATGTTTTGTTAAAAATGGACTCATAAAGTTCCTGAGCTTCCTTCATCGTAAAGGTTTCAGAAAGAAGGTTGAACGCCAGAAGTTTTTTATCCAGATTAAGCCTCAGGCTTTCAAGTGCTTTTGAAACAATCTCATTGTGATCGATAATCAAATCCGGCAACTCATATACATTACACCATTGGATCGATTTATCCAGGTCTGTTTTCATAGGAATTACCTTTTTAATATCGACAAGCGCATAATAGCCTATGGAAACAAATCTTTTAGTAAACCAGTCGTACTGATCTTTATTTTGTTTACCATCGAAAGGCATTTGTGGATTCAGCCTGATCAATTCATCAAGAAAATTTTGATTTTTTCGGGCTGCTTTGCCAAAAACGAAAAACTGATCAAGATATATTTCGCTTATACCAGTTCGCTCCTTCAGAGTTCTGTTGGCGGCATCATCGATATCTTCATTCTGATATACAAAGCCGCCGGGCAGAGCCTGAAAATTTCCATTAAAATTGAGTGTTGAAACCAGTACTTTTAATTTCTTATCCTCATAGCCAAAGATTACGCAATCGATCGAAAGTTGTTGAATAAAATCCTGTTCACTTGGAATGTGCATTATTGATTGCTTTTGATAAAGATATAAAATTATTAAATGTTCCTGATTGTGATGCGCTGATAGACGGAAAGCTTTTTACAGAAACTATATACAAGTTAGAATTGACAATATGGTACAATGCAAATGTAAAACATTAAAATAATTATTGTCTATTTTGTAGACAATATTGAAATAAGTTATACTTTTGATTATCCATCACTTAATTCTTTTCCAAGATGCAGGTAAAATCTACACTAATCAGGCTCATGTGTTTGGGCTTATTGTTATCGACACAATTTTCTTTTGCACAAAAGGCTGCGGTCAATATTCTCGTATTTAGTAAAACAGCTTCTTTCAGACATGCCTCAATAGATGCAGGTAAAAAAGCACTGGCGAAAATGGCAACTGAGAAAGGCTTCACTGCGAGTTTCACCGAAGATGCTACACAGTTCAATGACAAGAATCTTAAAAAATACAACGCTGTATTATTTTTAAATACGACCGGCGATATCCTGAACGATGAACAGCAGGTCGCTTTTGAAAGGTTTATCCAGGCCGGGGGAGGTTATGTTGGTATCCATGCCGCTACGGATACGGAATATGGCTGGCCGTGGTACGGGAAATTGGCGGGAGCTTATTTCCTGGATCACCCAATGACGCCGAGCAATGTTCAAAACGGCAAATTTATTGTAACTGAAAAAAATCATTGGTCTACGCAAGGAATGCCTGACGAATTTGAGCGAAAAGATGAGTTTTACAGCTTTAAAGACATTTCTCCGAAAATTAATGTCGTCCTGAAAATCGATGAAAAAAGTTACGTAGGCGGAAAAAATCCTGACTTTCACCCAATTAGCTGGTATCAGGAATTTGATGGCGGTCGGTCGTTTTATACAGCGATGGGGCATACGGATGAAACATTTGCCGAACCTCTTTTTCTGAATCATCTTTCGGCAGGAATTAAATATGCTGCCGGAGGTGACGCTCCGAAACCTTTGGATTACAAAAAATCCAGACCGGAAGAAAACCGTTTCACGAAAGTGATCCTTGAAGAAAAATTGGATGAACCTATGGAATTGAGCGTTTTGAATGATAATAGGGTTTTATTTATTCAGCGCAAAGGAGAAGTGCGGTTATATAATACAAAAACGAAAGAGCTGAAAACCATTGCAAAAATTCCGGTCAGCTTGAAATATAAAAACAAACAAGGAAAGGAATCAATGGGGGAGGATGGGTTGCTAGGGCTGAACAAGGACCCGAAGTTTGCCCAGAATCACTGGATTTATCTTTACTATTCAGTACCCGAGGAGCCTAAAAATGTGCTGGCCAGGTTTGAGTTGCGAGGTGATGAACTGGTGATGGAGTCGAAAAAAGTACTTTTAGATGTAGCAACGCAACGTGAAGAGTGCTGCCATACGGGAGGGTCAATTGCCTGGGATAAATCGGGAAATTTATATCTTTCGACGGGAGATAACACAAATCCGCACGGCTCGAATGGTTTTAGTCCAAGCGACGAACAGGAGGGAAGAAGTGCCTGGGACGCGCAAAAATCTTCAGCAAATACTAACGATCTTCGTGGAAAAATTATCCGGATAAAACCGCAACCGGACGGCACTTATACCATCCCGGAAGGAAATCTTTTTCCGAAAGGTACACCGGATACCAGACCAGAAATTTATACGATGGGGCATAGAAATCCATTTCGTATTTCAATTGACCAAAAAACAGACTACGTATACTGGGGGGAGGTCGGACCGGATGCTTCCAAACCAGATTCTTCAAGAGGGCCGGCGGGTCATGATGAGGTAGGGCAGGCGCGAAAAGCCGGTAACTTTGGCTGGCCACATTTTGTCGGTGATAATAAGGCATACAATAAATTTGATTTTAAAAATAAAAAATCAATGGATCGTTGGGATGAAAACGCACCTTCCAACACTTCACCTAACAACACTGGATTGAAGGTTTTGCCTCCGGCACAAAAGGCATTTATTTGGTACCCTTATGCAGCGTCCCAGGAATTCCCGTTAGTAGGATCTGGCGGAAGAAATGCTATGGCAGGTCCCGTTTTTTATGCTGACCAATTCAAAAACGCGCCTGGTGTTTTTCCTGATTATTACAACGGCAAACTGCTCGCGTATGACTGGATGAGAGGCTGGATTATGGCCGTGACTATGGACAGCAAAGGAGATTTTGCTTCAATGGAGCGCTTCATGCCAAGTTATAAATTCTCTAATCCAATGGATATGGAATTCGCCGACAATGGCGATTTGTATATGCTCGAATATGGTACAGGCTGGTTTTCTGCAAACAATGACGCGCGGCTGGTCCGTATTGAATATAATGGCGGTAACCGTAAACCACAGATCCAAATTAGTGCGAACCAAATGGGCGGGGCCGCACCTATGACGCTCAAACTAAGTTCGAAAGGCACCACCGACGCTGACGACGACATTCTGAAATATGCCTGGAAAATTTCATCAAAAAATGGTTTTCAGAAAATTTTAAACACAGCGGACGCAAGTCTTATCCTTTCTAAAACAGGCGTTTACAAAGCCACACTTACGGTAAATGATGGAAAAGGCGGAATCAGTTCGCAATCGATGGAAGTCACAGTTGGAAACGAACCGCCGGTTTTAACGCTGGAAATGCCTGGCAGTAACAAATCTTTTTATGCAGCTAACAAGCCATTTAGTTATGACATCAAGGTTAGTGATAAAGAAGACGGGTCGTTAGGGAAAGGTATCGATCCGGAGCAGGTTGCCGTTAACATCGACTACCTGGCAGAAGGTTTTGACAAGATCGCCATAGCTCAGGGCCACCGTTCTGCTGATGCCAGTGCTTTATTTGCGAATGGGAAAAAGCTTATTGAAGCCAGCGATTGTAAAGCGTGTCACAGCGTCGACAAAAAGTCAATTGGACCTGCTTACCGGGAGGTAGCTGCCAAATATAAAGGCGATAATTCGGCCGTTGAAAAACTGACTAAAAAAATAATTTCCGGAGGTGGCGGAGTTTGGGGCGAAACTGCGATGGCTGCGCATCCGCAATTGTCTGCTACGGACGCTTCTGAGATGGTTAAATATATTCTGAACATTGGAAATGAAAAACCAAAAGAAAAGTCATTGCCGTTGAAAGGAACCTATGTCGCAAAAGTACCATCTGGTGACAAGGGGAAAGGAGTCTTTATTGTGAGAGCGGCTTATGAAGATGGCGGAGCAAGCGGGCTTCCTTCTGTCAGATCTGAGCAGTCTTTTGCGCTGAGAAATTCAAAAATTGATGTGCATGGTTTTGATGATTATGAAAACATCATGAAGGTTTCAAACAACGGGATGAATCTGGCGATTGCTTCCAAACCGGGCTCTTACATGGTATTGAAACAAATTGATCTGAATGCTATTTCAGAATTACAAATACAAGCGATAGCTCCAAAGGCACAGCTTAACGCGGCGGGAGGAAAAGTCGAATTGCGGATGGATAGTCCCACGGGAGCTCTGGTTGGAGAATCCGTTGTCCTGGAACCATCGGAGGCGATGGACTTCAAACCGACGCTACTTACTGTCCCTATAAAGAACGCTTCAAATTCTGTTGGTAAGCTGCATGACTTGTATGTTGTTTTTGTCAATCCGAAGGCCGAAGAACGTTCGCTGATGATCGTGGTGGGTTCAGAGTTTAAGCTACTGGAAAATTCAGAACAGTAATTTCGACTTGGGAACAAAAAATCTGCGTTTCAAAAGTTTAAAGTCAAGTAATATTTCACTAGCCTTCGGATACCTAGCCAAGGCGATTGCTACAATAATTATCTAAATCAATTTTAATAAACCAAACAATGAAAAGATTTAATTTAATCTGGCTTTTTTTAATACTTGGAATCGTTTTTACAAGCAATTCTCAAACGGTTGCACCGGCTGATTTCTTTGTCGGAAAATGGGAAGTTACGATTATCGGTACCCCAAACGGGGATTCGAAAATGATTGTGGATCTTGTGAGAACAGATGGTAAGCTGACGGGACAAATGTCGAACCCAGCAGAACCAACAGCTGAAAAAGCACCTATCACGGTTGACGAAAACGGAGATTTAATAGACCTTGCATTTAATGCGCAGGGTTATGACGTCACAATAAATCTGAAAAAAGTAGACGAAGATAATTTGAAAGGAAGTTTGCTGGGTATGTTTGATGCAACTGCAAAACGGGTAAAATAGTATCGGTACCCGCGACCTGTTTTTTTTACTTATTCCGTGTTAACTGGTTTGCCATTGCAGCCTTTTAATACGGAATTTGTTTTTAAAGACAATGCCGCAGAAAGACCGCTATCATAGCTTTTGTCAGGCCTCGCTAGTATTATTGTTCTGCGGATTTCTGTTGCCCGTTCATGAAAAAAGATGTCAGCTCACACGCAATGCTTTTGAGATCCTGATAATTCACAGGTTTGGTGTAAAAAGTATTAACGCCAGCCTTATAAGCTGATTCGATTAAGTTTAGATTATCTGTTGTAGACAACATTACCACAGGGATATGATCAAACGCGGGATTTGATCTGATATATTCCAGTGTCTCTATGCCGTTCATCTTCGGCATGTTCATGTCCAGTAATATTAATGATGGCTGTTCAGATGAGGCAAGTTCAATCTTTTCAATTAATTCCACTCCGTTTTCGCAAGAGACGATTTTGATATGCTTGTCGGTCGAATTAACGGCCTCTGAGATAAGAAGCATGTCATCAATATCATCATCAACAATGTAAATTGTTTTTCCGTTTTGCATATTATAGTGGGTATCAAGAGCAAAAATAGAAAAATTTGGCGCGTGGTCAAATGGCTTAGGTAAACAAATTAGTATTAACCGGTGACAGGATCGCAATCATAACTAGCATATTACAGAGCCGGAATCGAACAAATTGTCCCCAAATCGGCAGGAGAACTGGTAATTTAGCCAATATGACTGCAAAATATAGTTAAGAGTTAAGCAGAAAATACTATTTTGCAGCCTGAATTATTTAAATCAATTATTTTCACAACAAATACGAAAACCAGTCTATGGAAAAGTACGAACAAATTAAGCAGCTAGTTACAGACGCAGAAGGTGATTTTAAAGCATTTTATGAAAAAGGAAATAAGGCTGCGGGAACAAGAGTTCGCGGCGTTATGCAACAATTGAAAGGCCTTGCTCAGGAAATCAGAGCTGAGGTTACAGAGAAAAAAGGCGAATCTAAATAAGCCGAGAAAAAATAATAGTTAAGGAGAGGCCACTGGAAACAGATGGCCTCTTTTGCGTTAAAAATCAACTTTCCAAAACTTATACTTCGATAAAGCAATTTTCAAAAGTGGTTTGCATTACGATTTTTTTTAGCGCGAAATTGTAATATATCGCTATTTTAAGAAAATTGCTGATTATTAAATTTCCGGTATGGCAAGATATAAAAAGTTAAAAACAAGCTTTTTTTGTCAATATTTAATGTTCTTCTATTTAATGATAGTTTCTCACAATCTCCTTCACATTTGTTTTTATTAGGTATGTATTAAATAAATCCCTGAAAAACAATAAGTTATACTGGTTAAAGTTTTGTTGCAATTTTGTGATGCTAATTTATTTTCACCAAAGGAAAAATTTATTTACCCTACTAGTTCTATATACTATATAAAATTTAATACATTTGCTGCATACAAACAAAACATGGATTTTATGAAGTCAATTTTCCGAAATATGATGCTTAGTTGTTGTCGCAACCTCTCTGAAAATAAATGGATGAAATAATTACAGAGCCCAGACTGAGGCAGATGCATTTTTATCCCGCCCAAATAATCCTGAAAATACAGATACCACCAAATAAAAAAGCATGAAACAAGTTTTAAAGTCAGCCACCATTTTAGTTGCGATCTTTTTCCCCTTATTTTTATCAGCACAGGATCCTACGATCAATGCAACAGTTTCCGGGAAAATTCTGGATGCAAAAACGGACGAAGCCCTCATTGGAGCGACAGTTACTATTAAAGGAACAACCAACGGAGACGTGACCGACGCAAACGGCGAATTCAGTCTGGTGACTGGACAAAAATTACCTTTTACGCTGATTGTGTCTTATATCGGTTATTTAAAAAAAGAAATTCTGATTGCGGATAGCAAAGTTGAAATCAAACTTGATCCAAATAATACACAGCTGGAAGACGTTGTTATTTCTTCCCGGCGTCGGCAGGAATCGGCGCAGGATGTTCCTATTCCAATTTCCGTTATCGGCGGAACAAGGGCAGAAGATGCTGGCGCATTTAATGTAAACCGCTTGAAAGAATTAGTGCCTACGGTTCAATTATATGCTTCCAATGCACGAAACACAACGCTGAATATTCGTGGTCTTGGTTCAACTTTTGGTCTGACCAACGACGGGGTAGATCCGGGTGTAGGGTTTTATGTAGACGGAGTTTACTATGCTCGCCCTGCTGCCACTGCGCTTGACTTTATTGATATTGAGCGCGTTGAAGTACTTCGTGGCCCGCAGGGAACCCTTTTTGGAAAAAATACAACAGCAGGAGCTTTCAATATTACAACGAGAGCCGCGAGTTTCACGCCCGGAGCAAATTTTGAAATGAGTTATGGTAATTTGGGTTTCATCCAGGCGAAAGCCTCGGTGACCGGACCAATAAGTAAAAAGCTGGCGGCTCGTATGTCTTTTACAGGAACGCAGCGAAACGGTACTTTTTTTAACCTTCATACGCAGCTACCGATTAACGATATCAACAATATCGGGGTAAGAGGGCAGATACTTTACACGCCTAGCGAAAATGTAAATATCACGGTGATCGGCGATATTTCAGATCAAAAACCTACCGGTTACGGATGGCCGGTAGCCGGAGTTGTGCCTACCAAAAGGGCGGCGTATCGTCAATTTGATGCCATCATTGCGGATTTAGGATACACACTTCCATATAAAAGTGCTTTCGAACGTAAGGTTGACCTGGATACACCTTCGAAAGCAGATAATCAATTGGGCGGTGTTTCTGTTAATGCCGATATCAAAATTGGCAAAGGAACGTTGACATCAACTTCGGCATGGCGTTACTGGAAGTGGACTCCATTAAATGACAGAGATTATATTGGATTGCCGGTATTTACGATTTCCTCCGGTAACTCGAAGCATGATCAATGGTCTCAGGAAATACGTTATTCAGGAAGAATTTCACCGAAATTAAGCGGAGTCGTTGGTGTTTTTGGACTTTGGCAAGACTTAACTTCGGATCCTGTTCAGACAGAAGAAGCAGGTTCCGCGCAATGGAGATTTGCCCAAAGTTCAACAAGTGCGCTTTGGAAAACACCTGGATTATTTGACAATTTTGGTATCCGTACAACAAACCGTATTAAAAGTACCAGTTTAGCAGTATTCGCACAGGCTGACTGGGTTATCACGGACAAGCTGCATCTTTTGCCAGGTATTCGTTATAACTACGACAAAAAGGTTGTTGATTATGACCGGGTTGCGTATGGTGGATTACAAACAACTGATCCAGCGTTACTTGCTTTAAAAAATGGTGTATACAGTAACCAGGCTTTCAACACGGATTATTCGGAAGGAAATTTTTCAGGGCAGCTTTCGTTACAATATAAGGCGGCAAGCAACTTAAACGCATACGCAACTTATTCTATTGGTTATAAGCCAATCGGGGTTAACGTGGGAGGTTTGCCAACTGCAAATGGTCAGGTACTTATTGACCTGGCTAACGTAAAACCTGAATATGTAGACCACAAGGAAATTGGTTTTAAAACCAGGCCGTCCGGGAATTCGGTTTTGAATCTTACATTTTACCGCTCAGATATTGATGATTATCAGACGCAGGTACAAACTCCGGAACCAGGCGTAAACCGTGGTTATCTGGCTAATGCAGAAAAGGTACGTGTTCAGGGAGCAGAATTAGATGGAAATATTCGTTTCGCAAATCTTACCCTAAATGCGGCAGTAGCTTACACAGATGGGAAATACGTGCGTTTTGAAAATGCTCCGGTTCCTCTGGAAGAAGTGGGTGGAGCACAAGCATTCAAGGATGTATCAGGCGGAAGATTGCCGGGTATCTCAAAATGGTCTGGTTCTATTGGCGGCGAAGTAGTGGTTAAGGGAAGTTTTGTTGGACTGAAAGGTAATTATTTTGCTGCTGTTGATGAGTTCCTGCGCTCAGAATTCTCTTCAAGTGCTTCCCCTTCGCAATACTTGAACATCAGTGGTTATGGTCTTACCAATGCCCGTATCGGTTTCAGGGCTTCCAACGGCCTATCTTTCTTTTTATGGGGCAGAAACCTTTTCAACAAAAATTATTACGAACAACTGTTGGCTGCTCCGGGAAGTTACGGACAATATGCAGGAATTGTTGGTGATCAGCGTACTTATGGTGTGACTGTACGATTTACGTACTGATTTTTCAATACTGTCTAAAAAAAGCATCAGCGAAAATTGATTCGCTGATGCTTTTTTAATATGCATCTAATTCAGTATTTAAAAAAATATTCTCCGTTACGCGGGAATTGGTTAGATTAAGGCTGTATTTGAAATTTATCTGCCTTTCCTGTTTGCCTGAACCCCCTTACCCGGATGGAAATCACCCGCGATCCATCGCACGAAATTTTGCGTATTTTTTATGTAAATTTTTTTTGTCAAAGGTTTCGCTGACGACGCTTCAATTTCCTGTGCGTAACGTTGTAATAAATTTTCAATAACATGGAGTGTCTCTGAGTTCGTTTTCATAAGATAAGATGGAGGGTAAGTTAACGCTATACAATTATTCTCGACCGGCACCGGAAGCAGTTCGGATCAGGCCGATAAAAGTAGCGGGTTCAGATTGTTTTGATAAAAAATAATCCGCTCCGGCTGCCATAATATTATTAATAGTTACGGAATCGTCTCGTCCCGAAAATGCGATGATTTTTGTCGACGGCCAGTTTTGTTTAAGAATCACAGCTGCCTGAAAGCCTGACATGACAGGCATTTCCATGTCCAAAACGATAACGTCAGGTATCTGTTCGGATTGATACATTTTGTCGATGCAATCCTGTCCGTTTTCTGCTTCAAATGCGATGTTAATTTTGTTGTTAGCTAACATGTACCGTGTTGCATACCTAATCATCACATTATCATCTACGATGGCAACATTAAAATTGGGATTTTTCATGGGGTTGTTGAGTTTATAATTTCATGGGGAAGTTTGCCTGTATACCGCCTGAACCATATTGAAAACGTACTGGATTTTTTAAAACCCAGGATTATAGCTAATTCTTTGATCGTCATTTCTTTACGTTTTAGGACGTCGTGGGCATATATCATTTGTACCTTTCTGAAATAGACCAGCGGCGAGACTGCATATATTAATTTAAATGTATTTTTAAGTTTACTGGGAGAAATGTAAAAGGCTGCGGCAAGGGCATTTATCCCAGGGAATTTGTTTTGTATATTGCTTTCGAGCTCATGAACAATCCGGGCCATTAGTTCTTCATCTGCTTTTGGTATTGTTGAAATATTATTGTCTGGCGTTGATAACTTAAAGAAAAGATTGGCGAGTTCAAAGGCACTCGCTGTGATCGAAAGATGACTAATAAAATCAGTGCGTGTATATTTCAGCAGATATTGGAGCTTTTGAAGAGCCATAGACTCAATCTCCGACGTATGTCTTATTTGGCCTTTGCTAATGTTACCGTCATGTTCAGTCGACAAAAATGAAGGCACATTACTTGCTGTTAACGTTAACAGCTTTTTTAAATAGTTATGAGAAAAAACTAATTTGTAACAAACGACAGGCTCTTTTTTTCGGACATATATTCGATAGGTTGTCGATGGGCTGCTGAATACGGCAATGTTTTTAACCCATTTAATTTCGTTTCCCTGCTGATATCCTACCGAACTTCGAGTCTCATAAAAGTTAATAGAAAAATAGGGGTTCTTGGCATTTTTCGGCTCAAAAACGTAACATGAGTCTATTTTTTCTTCGGTTTTTATGGAGAACACCCAAAAGCCGCTATGAATCTGTTCGTAATATATTTCCGACTGATCATATTGCATATCAGACAAATAATCTTTCGGAAGAGTTAACGTATTTACAAATTCGGTCTGTAAACATTTGACATACTGCAAAGGCTCCATCCTCCGAAGGACCACCTCTTGAAATCGTTCTTTCATTAAAATTTTTGGCGGCCGGGGAATTTTTGTAAAATATCCGGCGTCATTTTACTTTTTACAACGCTGAGTTTTAAGATTGGCAATGTTAGTGAATTAATTAACTCCGAAAAGACTTAAATTATACCTGATAAGCCAAGATCTGACACAGAAATGAAAACGTCCTGCGGTTCACAGCATAGATCTAAGATTAAATATATATTTTTTAGGAAATTTGGATATTAGCCAAGTCACTGACTTTAAGTGCGTAACAAATGTGCACTAAAATTCCGGATTGCACAGGTTTCCCTTGTTCTTTTTTAATCTCTGACAAAATTCAGTTTATAGTCGCTGGCAGTTTTTCTGCACATTTCATTTTGCTGATGGTTGTCATTGCCATTTACTGATTTTTTACAAGGGAATTTGCCAATTGAAGAAATTTTGGCGGGTAAATTATTCCTGTCCGTATTCTGACTGAACACGTCTTTCGCCTATTTGTTGACGCCACATCGCATAATACAATCCGTTCTGCGCGAGCAAATCCGCGTGCGATCCTTGCTCTACAATTTTGCCTTTTTCAAGCACATATATAACGTCAGCGTGAAGAATTGTTGAGAGACGGTGGGCAATTAATATAGTCATTTGCTCCCGATTTGTTGATATATCCCGGATGGTGGACGTGATTTCCTGCTCAGTCAGCGAGTCAAGCGCAGAGGTGGCTTCGTCGAAGATTAATAACCTTGGTTTTCTTAGAAGTGCCCGGGCAATCGAGATCCGCTGCTTTTCACCGCCTGAAAGTTTCATGCCATTTTCTCCAAGCACTGTTTCAATTCCGAGCGATGCCTTGGCGATCAGTGCCGTCGCAGAAGCTTTTTCAAGTGCTTCTGAAATATCAAGGTCAGTCGCGGAAGGATTGGCATACAATAAATTCTCCCGGATTGTTCCGGCAAATAATTGCGTGTCCTGAGTAACAAATCCTATTTGTCTTCGTAGAGGATTATAACGGACCGTTGAAGAATTGTCTTCATTGAAATAAATCGCGCCTTCGACAGGCAGGTACAGACCGATAAGCAGTTTGACAAGCGTCGATTTTCCAGATCCGGATGGCCCGACAAAAGCGATGGTCTGACCCGATTTGACGCTGAATGAAATTTCGTCTATGGCATTATAGTCCGCTGACTGGTGTCTGAAAATCACCTGTCTGAATTCCAGACTGGTCAGTGGACCCACTTCAACGGCATTTTCTGGTCGCTGTTCGATTGGCTTTTGCATGAGCTGATCAAAAATTTTGACAGACGCATCAACTTCTCTGAATTGCAGGATCAGATTACCAAGATCCTGCAACGGTCCAAAGATGGCCGTGGATATAAATTGCATGGCTATAAGTTCACCCGTAGTAAGTACTTTCCGGAAAATGAGCCAGAGCAAGATGAATAAAATGGATTGTTTAAGAAGATTAAGCGTTACCCCTTGCAGAAAAGTGAGTAACCCCACCTTACGCGCCTTGAACATTTCGAGCTCAAAAATTTCTAATGTTTGTTTATTAAGCCTTCTGATTTCGGAGAATGTCAGGCCAAGACTTTTTACCAGTTCAATATTCCTCAAACTTTCGGTAATTATACCTGCCTGTGCGTTGGTTTGCTTATTGATGCTCCTTTGAATACTCTTGATTTTTTTTGACAATAACCCCGTCAGCGATCCAAGGACAACGACACCAACGATAAAGACAGGTATGAGCATTCCGTTTTTGTTGATACTATACCAAAGAAGAAAACCAATCCCGACAACCGATGAGAAAAGTATGTTGATAAAAGAATTGACAAAACGTTCGGTGTCAGTTTTAACTTTTTGAAGGACTGATAATGTGGTACCACTCCGGTTTTCCTCAAATTCCTGAAACGAAAGTCGAAGCGTTTGTTTAAGCCCGTCGTTGAAAATGCTCATACCAAAACGTGCTACCGCCTTTCTTGTTAGATATTCCTGGTAAGATTTGGCTAGCTTGGCAACAATAGCAATACCGACAGCAATCAAAAGCCAATAAATCACACTATTAACCAGTTCTTTTTCTGTTAGATTTTTGGGGTTCCCTGCATAATCATCGACGATCCGTCCAAAAATCAGAGGATCGAGCAATGTCAATAACTGCGCCGACCCTGCCAGAAAAAGGGATATGCCGATAAGTTTTTGCTGCGGTTTAAGATATTTCCAAAGTGTTTTCATAAAAGCTTAAAAGGAGCTGTTTTGCTGGATCCTGCTAAAATTCTTATTCCAGTATTGTATTTCTGTTTACATAAAAAGGTTTCGGTCCCCCAATTAATAGACATTTACGATAAATTTTCTGTAAACCCATGCCTTCTCGAAGTGATCGGTTTTCCATATTTTCATAAAGCCATATTGTGGTATCAAGCAAATGAACGAATCAAAAGTTAGCTAGGTAGCAACGTAGAAAATAATTAATGAAGTTGTGTAGGAGATTAAATATTAATTTCAGTTACTTTGTAATACAAAGTACTTTTAATTTATCGAAACTATTATTCTTATTATTTGCTATGAAAGAGGAAATTTTAGAAAATCTCGAAAATCCTGCTCAGCTTGAACGGCTGTATCGGGCAGACAAATCAGACTTCAAGCGCACGTTCAAATCGCTTTATCCACAGCTTTCAGACAATAAACTTGTTGGTTATTGGAATGAACGCCTGATGTATACTCGCGAGGATGTATCTTGGGGAAGTACTGCTGAATTGATATTTGTGATTATTGTTTCGTTAATGGCGGGACTCGTTGCAAAACTTCCTGTATTATTCTCGATTAATGAAGAGTTTTTCTATCCAAGAAATATCGGCTTTGTTGTATTTCCTGCGCTATGTGCATACTTTATTTGGAAAAATAAGGTACAAAAAATAAACATGGCATTGATTATCGGGATGCTAATACTTGGTGCGATCTATATTAATTTATTACCGGACGTAAAGAATAGCGATACTTTAATGTTGTCCTGTATCCATTTGCCGTTGAGCTTGTGGGCCACGCTGGGTTTTGCATTTGTCGGGCAAACAGGAAATAAATCAGATAAAAGACTGGGATTTTTGAGGTACAGCGGAGATCTGGTGGTTATGACCACATTGATATTACTTGCCGGAGGGTTAATGAGTGTTATCACGGTCGGTCTTTTTGAGCTTATTGGTTTTGATATCAACAAGTACTATTTCGACTATGTGGCCATTTTTGGTCTTTCTGCCGCGCCGATAGTGGGTACGCATCTCACGCAAACCAATCCTCAGCTTGTTGGGAAAGTGTCGCCGGTTATTGCGAAAATATTCAGTCCGCTGGTTTTGATTATGCTGGTTATTTATCTGGCAGCAATCGCATACTCAGGAAAGAATCCATACAGCGACCGGGAATTTTTGCTGGTTTTTAACGCCTTGCTTGTTGGAGTAATGGCCATCATTTTCTTCTCGGTTGCTGAGACGTCAAAAGACACGATAAATCGTATATCTGTATGGGTTCTCTTTATATTATCGGTCTTTACGGTTTTAGTAAACGGTATTGCGATTTCAGCCATACTTTTCCGTATTTCAGAATGGGGGATAACGCCGAATAGGGCAGCGGTGCTTGGAGGAAATGCCCTTATTTTAGTGAATCTGATTCTGGTGACGGCCAAGCTTTTTCAGGTCTTGTCAAATAAAAGCACAATAACAGGAGTTGGGAAAGTTATTTCACACTACTTGCCAGTGTATTTCATTTGGGCATTGATCGTAACATTTATTTTTCCGCTTTTATTTTGGTTTAAATAAGGGTTTTCACTTAGCCTTTACTAGGAAGGCTAAGTGAAAATTATCCCGATGACCATTTGAATTTCAGAGGTGGTTTTTAAATTGTATGGGTAAATATGCAGAAAGCGATGTAAACTGCAATGATAAAAATGGCACAGATCAGAGCGGAGCCTACTGCTTCGGCCGATCTTTTTCCTTGTTTTCTGAATGTTTCTTCATACATGATATTTATTGTTTAGGGAAATGATTCAGGTTAAACAGTCATTGTCGCTTTACCCGATTTCATTCATGCGTTTGGATCACGTCAAGCACTTCAAATTTTTTCATACCCGCTGGCATTTTCCACTCCACTGTTTCTCCTTTGCAAAGGCCAATCAAAGCTGCTCCCATCGGTGTGAGCACAGAAATTTTCTTTTGTTTAATATCCGCCAAAGCGGGCATTACAATGTAAAATTCCATTTCTTTATTGGTCGTTAATTCTCTGACTCTAACATAAGAGTTCAGGCGAATACTATGTGCGGGCAATTCGTCGTTTTCGACCACAATCGCCCGGTTTAATTCGTAGGACAGCGACATTTCACTTTCCTTTACACTGCTCGGAAAGCTCTCCGCATACTGTTTTAGCATGCGAAAATCATCTTCTCCTAGTATGACATTGTTTTTCAGGTTGCTCATAATCAATTGATTTAATCTGAAATTCTTTGGAAATCATTGAATATCAGTTATTTCATATATTGTTTTCACAGTCCGTTGATGCAGCACGGAACTTTGCTTTACTTCCCGTGAGAGATGTAATTATCCATTCTGCAAAGCATCGGTAAGTTTTGTACGGTATTGTTGTTTAAAATTTTTGAAAGGCGTACCAGAACTGACACAAAAAGATGCGGTCTTGCCGGGATACGCCCTCATTTCCTTTTGCTACACGAAACAGAATTTTTAAAAAGCGTTTCGTATTAGTTTCGTTGACAGGAAATGATTTCTGGAACGTCTCAGGCATTTTTGATATCCGGCTGAGCTTTTCAAGTAGTACTGTATTTTCAAGTATAAAGCTGGCGTAGACTGAGAAGTCAGATTCTTCGTTCGACTGGCGAATGTTCTTCGTACCAGACTTTTGAAATACATTTTCAACTTTTAATAATGCCTGGTGAATTTCCGCTGATCCTGTTTGCATATTCATTATAGTATGGTTTTTAATTGTTGATGAAGTCTGATGGATCAAGATTAAAGTATTTTATGCAAAGGAACTGACAGCGATTTGATGAAAAACGCGCTCGTCAAGTTTATAACGATCGTTTAGTGTCAGGCTACTGCGCGCGTTAAAAAGCGCATGATTGACTGCATTGTACATAAGCCAGTAGGAGGTATCTGCTCCTAAAAGCCGCTGTTCTAACCGCATACGCTCGTGAGCTTGCTTGGCCAGTTGCACAGGTATTGGCAAGGATTTGAAAATGTTCTCATCCGCCTTGCTTACTGTTTTTTGCTGCAAATGTTCATAAACTGTCTCGGTCAAGGTCGACTGTTTTGGAGCCTGATTTGAGAGCATTTCTCGAAGCTGCTGCTGAAAAAGCTCCGGACTTAAACGGCTGTGGTGGATCTTTCGCTGGTTTCCGTCATCTTTTTTTCCCTTGACAGCAGGCAGACTTTTACCGGTTTTCTTTTTCTCTTTTCCAGGAGAGCTCTGCGTAAGCCAGCTTCGGTAGGCAGATAAATTTCCAAATGAATCAGCCCAGCCCATGAGCCCGTTTTTGCACAAATCTCTGTACAAACTGCTCCCGGCTGCGGCGGAATTGTCCATCATAGCGGTAAGCGTTTGCCCTTGAATTGTAAACGGCGTTTTGCCATTGTAGCTGTTTGTTAAAATAATGCTCCTTTGCACGCGTTCGCCGCCGATGGAAACCTGTTGCGGAAAAATAATACTAATGCTAAATTCACCCGTTGCAGTATGCTTAATTTGCAGCGTATAATCTGGGAACAATTCGTCAACTATCTCTTTAATCAGTATGTTGGAAATAATGGCGTAGTCAGCACTTTGGATACCAAAAACAGTTTTCCGACCTCCTAACGGTTCTCCAACGATTAGTTGCTGGCGATCGGTTGCGATTATATCATAGTCAGGCAAAATATCTGAGAGCCAAACTGGACTGACTGGATAACAGATGTCTTCCCAGTTAGTGGACATGTATGGTTGAGCACTTATGTAAGTCATAATAGGTATTAATTTTTACAGTTGTAAAATTACAATTGTATTTCGAGCAAAACAATGCTTTCAGGAAATTTTTATAGTTTGCGTCAGACAAGTGATCAATATCTTGGAACGCAGCGTTTTCTCCCACAACTTTTATTCAAAAGTTTTTTTATACATCAGGGTTGCAAAAAACTTGCGAACCAGGCCGGATAAATTATTGACTGGTTCAATTCTTTTAAGATAATCAATGGATACAAGCGGGAAATTTCCTGGTATTCTTATAAGTAGTAAAGATCAGTTTATTGCTAAAAAACATACTCACCATGAACAAAAATAAGACCACAGGTAAGTCTGAAGAGGAAGAAAATCATGAATCACGCCGTGATTTCCTCAAAACGACTTCCATCCTAACAGCAATTGCCGTTTCGCCGGTTGCGGTTTCCAAAGCGGCGGAATACAATCTGGGAGAAAAAATTAACCATGCACTTGAAACCACCCCGGTAAACCTAACCATCAATGGAATAAAAAAGCAGCTAGCGGTTGAACCTCGTTCCACACTGCTGGATGTTTTGCGAGAGCAGCTTAACCTGACCGGAACCAAAAAAGGATGTGATTATGGGCAGTGCGGAGCGTGTACCGTGCACGTGAACGGACAGCGGGTACTGTCATGCCTAAGCCTTGCGATTATGCAGGACGGAAAGCAGGTTACTACAATTGAAGGACTCTCCAAAGGTGATGAGTTGCATCCTATGCAGCAGGCATTTATTAAACATGACGGTTTTCAATGTGGCTACTGCACACCTGGGCAGATTATGTCGGCAGTGGCCTGTATCAACGAAGGACATGCCGAAAATAAAGAGGACATTAAAGAATTTATGAGTGGAAATATTTGTCGGTGCGGTGCATATCCAAACATTGTAAAAGCAATTCAGGAAGTTAAAAACGGAGGGCAGAAAATATGATACAGTTTCAATTTGAACGCGCATCGACAGTTAAAGCCTCTGTTAATGCCATGGTAAATAATGGTAATGCCAGGTTCATTGCAGGAGGTACAAACCTGGTTGATCTCATGAAGCGAAACGTAATGACACCAACCAAATTGGTAGATATTAATGCAGTTCCGCTTAAAGATATTCAGCAGAAAAATGGAGTTATCAGCATAGGAGCACTGGCCTTAAACAGTCAGGTAGCCGATAACAAAATAATTCAGGAAAAATATCCTCTTTTGTCCAAGGCGCTTAATGCAGGCGCGTCGGCACAAATCAGAAATATGGCAACCGTAGGGGGTAATATTATGCAACGAACTCGGTGTTCCTATTTTTACGACACCACACTTCCCTGCAACAAACGTCAGCCTGGAAGTGGTTGCGGCGCTTTGGATGGACTCAACCGGATGCATGCGATTTTCGGTACAAGTAAAGATTGCATAGCCGTGCACCCAAGTGATATGTGTGTCGCATTGGTAGCGCTGGATGCAACAGTCGTTGTAGCTGGTCCGAAGGGGGAAAGACGTATTCCATTTGAGGAATTTCATCGCCTTCCTGGCAGCCAACCGGCGAAAGATAATACGCTGCAAAATAATGAGATGATTATTTCGGTAGAAATTCCGGATAACGAATTCAATAAAAACGCCCATTATTTTAAAGTGCGTGACCGCGCTTCTTATGCTTTTGCTTTAATTTCTGTTGCAGCGGCATTAAATATGGATGGAAAAGTGATCAAGGAGGCCAGGCTCGCGATGGGCGGGGTTGCGCATAAACCCTGGCGTTTAAAAGAGGCTGAAAAATCACTTGTTGGTAAACAAGCCACGGAAGAAGTTTTCAAACAGGCAGCTGAAATCGCTATGCAAGGTGCGAAAGCATACAAATACAATGCTTTCAAATTGAAGCTCGGTCCAAACGTGATTGTTGAGGCGTTGAAAAACGCAGCTGGCCTGGTGTAAGTTTCCTAAATCTCTGAATGAACAAACATGGACGATACATTTTTTGATAAAAAAGATTACAAGCCACTCGATAGGGTGGATGGACGTATGAAAGTTACAGGTGCCGCCAGATATTCAGCGGAATACACCTTACCAAACCTGGCATACGGGGTATTGGTAGGTAGCACCATCGCGAAAGGAACGATTAGAAGTATTGACTCCAAAGCCGCAGAGCGCGCTCCGGGAGTCATTGCTGTTATTTCACATCAAAATGTGATTGAGGTGCCAGGTTATCAGCCAGATGCTACGCAATCTACCGAACCGAAGGTTGGCGGAGGACCGCTTAGAGTATTTTACGACAACAAAGTTTATTCCAATGATCAGCCTATTGCGATTGTAGTCGCGAGTAGTCTGGAAAAAGCACAATACGGTGCTTCGCTGGTGAAAGTTCAGTACAATAAGGAGGAGCATATAACTGATTTTGAGGCGAATGCCGGCAAGGCAGTTGTGGCAGCGGCTGCGAAAAAAAATCCCAAATCACCGACGGCAGATTACGATCGTGGACAAAAAGATGCATTTCAAACTGCGCCATTTAAGGTTGAAGCCGAATACGTTTTACCAACAGAAATGCATAATCCAATGGAATTGCAAGCTATCACAGCACATTGGGAGGCGGATGACAAGTTAACAATATATGATAAAGTTCAAGGTACTAAAACTACCCAAAAAACTTTTGCGAAAGAATGGGCGATTCCTGATCAAAATGTAAAAGTCATCGCGACTTTTGTCGGTGGCGCTTTTGGAAACGGTCTGCATAGCTGGCCTCATGAGTCAGCGGCAATCATCGCTGCAAAACAAGTAAAAAGACCAGTAAAACTTGTACTGACAAGGGAGCAAATGTTTACGATGGTAGGCTACCGCCCGCGTACCTGGCAGAAAATTCAGATGGGAGCGACGAAAGACGGGAAGCTGGTTGCGATCAATCATAACTCCATTGGACAAACTTCTGTTTATGAAGAATTTACAGAATCGACACTCGCGCAAACTCGTATGATGTATGCGTCGCCAAGCGTCAGTACACGCTATCGGTTACTACCGCTTAACGTTGCCACACCCATATGGATGCGTGGTCCGGGAGAAGCTACTGGTGCATTTGCCCTGGAATCTGCGATGGACGAAATGGCGCATGCCATTGGAATGGATCCAATCGAGTTTAGGATTTTGAACTATACCGAATCAGATCCGGACAAAAATATGCCCTGGTCTACCAAATTTCTCAGGGAATGTTATGAAGAAGGAAAAAAGCGAATCGGGTGGGAAAACAGGAAATTGAAACCAGGTTTGTTGCGTGATGGAGAGTGGCTTGTAGGTTACGGTATGGGTACCGGAACTTTCGGTGCTAACCGCGGGCCGGCAACTATACATGCCGAACTTAATAAGGATGGCAATCTGGTTATGCACTGTGCCATTACTGATATTGGTCCGGGAACTGCAACGGCTATGGTTCAGATTGCATCGAATACGACTGGAATTGCCACAGAAAAGATCGTTTTTCATCTGGGAAGTTCGGAGTTTCCTAACGCAGGATTACAAGGGGGATCGTCGACCGTTAATAGTGTTGGGCCGGCTGTACAGGCGGCATGTAATGCGCTCAAACAGCAATTGATTACCATGGCTGCTGGAAAAAACGCGTCAGCGTTTGGCTCTGCAAAACCGGAAGATATTATGCTGGATCAGGGTAATATGCAGATCACTGGAAACATGTCTGCAAAGCTGGCACTTGGTGATTTGCTTAAACAAAATAATGTAGAAAAAATCGAGACGACTCAGGAATCCAAGGCCAGTGAAAACGGCAAGCAATATTCGATGAATGCGTTTTCAATGCATTTCGCCATGGTGCATGTGCATCCGTTAACCGGACAGGTGCGGGTTAAAAAAATTGTTTGCTGTGCAGACGCAGGTACAATCGTGAGCCCCAAAACAGCTGAGAGCCAGATGATAGGTGGAGCGACGGGCGGCATCGGTATGGCCTTAATGGAAGATGCGGTCATGGATCACCGTTTTGGGAGATACGTAACCAAGGATTTTGGTGACTATCACGTACCTGTGCACGCAGACGTACCAGATATCGACGTTTATTTTGTGAACAAACCAGATCTGCTGGCCGATCCGGTTGGTAGTAAGGGCTTAGGCGAAATTGCTATTATCGGCGTTGCACCTGCAATTGCCAACGCTGTATTTAATGCAACTGGCAAACGGGTTAGAGAACTGCCAATTACACCGGATAAGCTTATTTAAGTCAGGTAGATATTTCCAGTACTTGATAATAACCTTTCAGAAAGCCGGTCATGTTGGTCACTATTTAGTGAAGAGTTCATGGCTGGCTTTTTTATGAAATTAGGATATGCAATTTTAGTTATAACACATCAAAAAATTGAATTTTTCCAATACAACTAGATTTGAAATTCTGTAAAAATTCAGTAGCGTAACACTGTGTCAAAAATAAATGAAGCATCAATCTGGCCAAATGTGGTTGACAAACAGGTCATTAAATGTTACCTCTAAATTATTAATATTAGAATCAGTTCATGATTTATTAATTTTGTTTACGTTCTGGTATTTAACAATTAGTGCCCATACGTAGCCCTGGAATGTTTCAAGGTTTTTGAACGAAAGAATAATGACTGATTTTACCATTTCAACTGCTGAGGAAATAATAGAAAAAAGACCGGTTAGGTCTTACAAATATTATGCGGTTTACGACTGTTGTGTCACGAACCATGTACCAAGCTGGGATCTTGCATTTATTGAAGAACGTCTGTGTGATAGCACGGTTAGAGAAAACGTGACTGGTGATGAAAAACATTTTCCATCGTTAAGGGAAGCCAAAATCTATGCAAAAATAAATTTTAATTCCGGGGCGGAATATTTTTCTTTAAATCAGATCAATAGCCCGGATAACATTTTTTACATCATTTTGGACAAAATAAGATATTTACTGGCGTAGCTTCAATTTTATAAACCTAATTCTTAACGTCGTGGTTATTATTATCGATAGCAACGATAACAAAACCATAACAGATAAGTAAGAGCAGAGTTTTCTTAATCATCTACATTTGCAGCCATTATTTTCACTAAAATGCTGTATGGAAAGAAGGTCTGCACTTAAAAATATCGGAGGGTTATTATTGGCTCCATCTCTGGTTACGGAGGTTTCTGCAAGTATTGGTAAACCCGTTTTGAGGATTGCGCATATTACTGATGTGCATTTGAAGAACGAATTTGGCGCGCCGGCAAAATTCTCTAAATGTCTTCACCATCTTCAACAACAAACTCCCAAGGTAGATTTTATTCTGAATGGTGGCGATATTGTTTTTGATATGAACAAAGAAAATATCAAAACAATCGACGATCAGTGGAAGCTATATAACAGCATTTTAAAATCCGAAAATAATATTCCGGTTCATTATTGTCTGGGTAATCATGACATCTGGTGGAGTGAAAATAATAAAGGACAGGCCGTTTATGGGAAACAGTACTCGCTGGATCAGCTGCAGATGGCGAAACCCTATTACAGCTTTGAACAAGCAGGCTGGAAATTTATAGTTTTGGATAGTGTCCATCTTGACATTGACAATACCTGGTATATTGGCAAGCTGGGAGACGAGCAATTTTTATGGCTCGAAAATGAGCTCAAAAATACAAATGTCAATACACCAGTATTGGTACTTTCTCATATTCCAATACTCACCGCCACGCTTATGATCGAAGATAATATTGTCAACAAGTGGCAGATGCTTGGTGGTGATATGCATACCGATACTTCCAAAATAATAAATCTTTTCTATAAGCATCCGAATGTAAAACTTTGTTTGAGTGGGCATATCCACTTACGTGATAAGGTTGAGTATAACAACGTGACATACATTTGTAATGGCGCGGTAAGCGGAGCCTGGTGGGAAGGCAATCGCAGACAAACAGCACCAGGTTATGGCGTTTTAGATCTGTTTGCTGATGGACGTTTCCTGGAAAGGTATGTGAATTATTAAGATTTTTCTGATGAGATTAACTGACGAGCAGAAATAGTACTACCAAATAATTTATTTTAGTTGAAGATGTTTCAGAAATAGATAAGGTTGTTTAGAGGTTTTATCATCCTCCCGTTTTCGTGTTTTTTTGATCGTCGTTGCTGATTTTTCGCGTATTTGTGGGTTTAAATAAATCCCCAAATTCCCAGTTAAGTGAAAGTCTGAATGAACGCATCAGGTAGCGATTGTGAGACGTAGATTCGAAATCGTATGCTCTTACAATTTCACTTCTGGACAAATAGCTTCCGAAAGGGCTTACCGTTGTAAGGCTGATCGTCAGTTTTTTAGCAGGGATCTCCTTTTTTGCTGAAAAACTGTAATAAAACCAGGACGATTCAAAACCTTGTAAAGTGACGCTTTTAGCATCATAATCCCCATAAAACTGAACGCTGTAATGGTCAGGAAGTTTAACGCTGCTGTTCAAGTTGATTCCCCACGCCATACCGTCATTGCTGATATCAAGAGCACCGCTCCGGTATTTTGCATAACGAACATTGGCATTACTGTTTATTTTCCAACCCGGAAGCAAAGCCAGTGAAGTCGAGAAGTTAATTCCGTACTGCGCGTTTGAAGCAAGGTTTTGCATGGTTGAAGTCGCGACACCGTTTTCACTGATTTTTACAATGGTTTCAATGGAATTATTCGTTTTTCTACCAAATAGTGAAAAATTCAGAAACAGGTCTTTATCCGATTGTAGGGCATACGTAAGCTCTGCCTGATTCACTTCTTCCGGTCTTAAATTGGGATTGCCAGTTGTGATATTGTTTGGGTCCTGGCTATTGATATTTGGATTTAGATCCCATAGCGAAGGACGGGAAATGCGTTTTGTAAAACTTAATGTCAGATTATTGTTTGTATTGATTTTCTTAAATATTGTGGCACTCGGCACGAAGTTCCAGAAATTATTTTCGAAGGAATTTCCCAGATCACGTTGTATCCCTTCAATAAAAGTTCCCTCCATTCTTGCGCCCGCATGCAGTGCCCAGCCGCTGCTCCATTTTAATTTAATCTGGCTATATGCAGCCAGCACGTTTTGATTAAAATTGAAAACATCTGACCTAGATAAAACAGGAACCATAACCTCGGTCTGACCATTGACACTTTCCTTAACATCGTAAACCGTCCTACCGTTTCTGAGTATTGCCTTTAAACCACTTTCCAGGGCGTGTTTTCCAGACTCGGCCAGCGGAAGGATATAGTCGCTCTGGAAAGTCCATTCGTTACTATTTGTTCGGTTGTAGTTCAATTCACGATAAAGCGGGATTTGCTCAATATTCGTTTGCAGTGAGTTGTAATTGAAAACATCCACCGAACGGTTATGCTGCATCATCAGATAAAGCTCTTCACCAGGTTTCTTAAATTTACGCGTATAGCCAAGATTCACGTCTATGCCTTTGCTCGGAGCATCTGTCTGCGCACGCTGTTGGAAGACGTCAATCAAGTAACCGTTAGGTGAATATTTTTGGTTGGTTTGTTCTTTATCCTGCGGCCATTTCCCCAACCATCCATTTAAGGAAAAATTAAATAGATTCAGCGAGTCCGGAGTAAATTCGATCTGCACATCGCCAGAGCTGTGCGGGTTGGTGTTATCGCTAGTCGTTTCCTGAAATAATTTTCCTGCGGCTTGTCCGTTTTCCAGCGTCGTCCGTTCCAAAATTGTTAATTCCTTGCTTCTGAATCTATGTAAATGGAGTGTTGAATTAATATTCCATTTATCCCGGTTAACCGAAAGTCTGGGGTTAATAGCCTGTTCCAGATTTCCGGCCACGAGTTCCATGGTCCCACTTAAGTTTTTCTGACCTTTTTTTGTAATAATATTGATCACCCCGGCCGCACCCTCTGCGTCATACCTTGCAGAAGGGCTTGTGATTATTTCAACTGACTTGATTGAACCGGCAGGCATCATATTTAAAGCATCTCCCGGACTACGCGCCATCTGGCCGGAATATTTTCCGTTGATTAAAATTCTCAGGTTGGCATTGCCACGCATGGTAACATTTCCCGCCGCATCAACATTTAGTATTGGGGCCTTTCGCAGGACATCGGCCGCAGTTCCGCCGCTGTTGCTAATATCTTTTTCCGCATTGTAGATCAACATACCTGGTTGCTGTTCCACAAGCTGTTTGGTGCCGGTAATAGTCACAGTATTCAACTCATTCGCGCCGGGTTTGAGTAATAATCTGCCAAAATCAAAAACGGGTTTTTCAGGATTAATCGAAAACGGCAAACTTTTCTGACCATAACCGACTAAGGATATATTCAGCAGGTATACTCCTGGACTGACAACAATTGATTTGAAGAATCCATTTTCGTCGGAATAGGTAAGAGCTAACACTTTATGATCCAGGTCAAGAATACTGATCGTTGCGAATTCGATACTCCTTTTTGTTGATGAATCTGTGACAATTCCTTTTACTAAAAATGGATTTACCGGCTGAGCGGATACAGGCTTAATGAATAAGGCAACAGATAAAAACACCAGGCAGAGGCATTGGTAAGAAATTTTCATGGCTAATAGCTAATTTTTAACATCAGTCTACCGAAAAGGATTGATATCCAAACGTAGTCTTTATGTTTTCAGAGTAGCATCAGTTTTTCTTTACCGAAGTAGGGGATAAGAGAATTATGCCTTTTCGAACAAATTCTCAGATATTGGACTTGAACTGTTTTACCAAAAAATCAAATAAAATCTGTCTGATGAATTTGATAATCAACAGACTGCGTTTATATTATTAGACGAATCTGTTCTAAAAGAAATCTATCTTCTTGTTGAAAAAATATGAACAGATTTAAGACACTGCCTTTATTCGTCAGGATATTCAATTTACGTTACGCTGCCCAATAGGGTAGTCACCTTCATCGATTTTCCTTTTGACTAAACATATTCTAAAAAGTCCGGCAAATTTTACCGGACTTTCACTAATATCAAATTTAGTCAATAGAAACCATTGCCTTAATTACTCCATTTTCAGGATCCAGCCAGCTTTCGAAGTTATCCATCACTTCTCCAAAATGAACTCTGTGTGTGATATAATTTGTCGGTTCCACAAGTCCGGATTTCATACTGCTGATCACATGTTCAAAATCCTGGCGAGTTGCATTTCTGCTACTCATCAAAGTAGCTTCACGTTTATGAAACTCGGGATGACTAAAACTGATTTCGCTTTTTTGCAGTCCAATTAATGCATAAGTTCCGCCGTGCGCGAGATATGCAAACGCGCTGTTGATTGCTTTTAAGTTTCCCGTTGCATCGATGATCACTGTCGGCATATCACCATTCGTCAGCGCGCTCAATTTGTCTGTAACGTTTTCCGTCATAGCATTTACCGTATGACTGACTCCAATTTTTTCTCTGCAAAATCGTAATCGGGAATCGTTTATGTCCAGTGCAATGACGGTTGCGCCAGCTATTCTGGCAAATTCCATCGTACCAAGTCCAATAGGTCCTGCACCTACGACCAAAACCACATCGCCTGGCTTAACACCAGCTCTTCTCACACCGTGTGCACCGATTGCAAGCGGTTCAACCAAGGCAAGCTCGTCAAAACTCAGTCCTTCTCCATGAACCAGGGAATACGAAGGGACAGAAAGATATTCAGTCATGCCACCGTCTATATGTACGCCCGAAACTTTAATACTGGTACAGCAATTAGGTTTCCCGGAGCGACAGGCAATACAATTTCCGCAGTTGAAATAAGGAACAAATGTAACAGACTCTCCAATTTCAAAACCTGGCGCGTCATCCGTCTCAACAATCTCACCGGCTAGTTCATGGCCTAAAATCCGTGGGTAGCTAAAAAAAGGCTGAGTTCCTTCAAAAGCGTGCAGATCAGTACCGCAAATACCAATTCTCTTGATTTTAAGTACGGTATGTCCCGGTGCCAAAACTGGTTTCTCAGCTTTCTGATATTCAAAATGTCCAGGCGTAGTGCAGACAAGCGTTTCCATTTGGGGAATGATAAAATAGATTTAAAAATTAAAATGGCAGCAATTACTGCGTTGCAATGGACTTCCAATATGTCAGGAATTTGCCAAAGCTCTGTCCAGATGAACATAACCGCCGTCTACGTATAGCAATTGTCCGGTGGTATGGCTCGACTTTTCAGATAATAAAAATGCAGTAGTGTTGGCCAACTCTTCCGAGGTTGTCATTCGGTTTTCCAGAGGAATATTGGCGACAATTGATTTTAACTTTTCTTCCGGATCCGGAAGCGTTTGGATCCAACGTTCGTAGAGAGGTGTCCAGCATTCTGCCACGACAATGGCGTTTACGCGGATTCCATATTTTAATAATTCAACTGCCCACTCGCGAGTCAGCGCATTTCTGCCACCATTTGCCGCAGCATAGGCAGAAGTTCCACCTTGACCTGTGTCCGCTGTTTTGGAGGTGATATTAACAATGGAACCCTTTGATTCTTTTAATGCAGGCAACGCATAATGCGCCATCAGATAATAATGAACCAGATTTTTGTGAAGTGAAGCTATAAAATCTTCATAGTTACCGTTTTCTAAACCAACACCATCGTTTACGCCTGCGTTGTTAACCAAACCGTCGATCCGGCCAAATTTTGCCAGAACTTCCTGAACTGCTTTTTCAGATTCTTCTGGCTTTGTAAGCTCCGCCGAAACCTGAAAAGCACGAAATCCTTTGGCTGTGATATTATCTACCACTGTTTGGTTATCTGCTTCATTTCTTCCAACAATCACTGGCACAGCTCCTTCGGAAGCAAGGACCTGAACAATGCCTTCACCTATTCCTTTGGCTCCTCCAGTGACGATAATAATTTTATCTTTTAGTTTTAAGTCCATATTCTACAACTTAATAATTTTGAAAGTATGATGTAAGGATATCAATGCGATACGCCAAGCGTAACATTTTTAACCGAATTATTTTTTATTGCAAAGTATAATACAACCAGGAAGCATACCGCCGGAACGATATATGCCGTTTGGATTGAAGACAGATCAGAAACCCAACCCATTATTACAGGGAAAATTGCGCCTCCAACGATGGACATAATTACTAGCGACGAGCCGATTTTTGTTTTCGCTCCCAAACCTCGGATACTCAATGCAAAAATTGTCGGGAACATGATCGACATGAAGAATTCCACACCGACAAGTGCATAAACAGAAACCATACCAGTAGTAACGACGGCAACAATCAAAAGTGAAATATTGAGCACACTGTAAATCGCCAGCAAACGTGGAGGAGAGATAAAACGCATCAGATAGGTGCCAATAAACCGGCCGATCATAAAACTCAGTAATGCGCCCGACAATAAGTATGCTGCTGTTTTTTCATCTATTCCGGCGACTTTATCTGAAAAACGGATAAAAAAGCTGCTTACACAAACCTGGCCCCCGACATAAAAAAACTGAGCAATTGTCCCCAGAATAAGGTTTTTCTCAGCGAATATTGATCCTTTTGCCTGCTCATCTGTTTCGGTCTCCTCGATTATTTCCGGAAGTTGGGTTTTCCAGATCAAGACCGCTACGATCAGAACTACAATTCCGATGACGATAAATGGAATTTGCACAGAAGCGGCTTCTTCCGATAGATAATCATTAAGTTGCTGCGCAGACATCGATTGAAGTTCCTGCTCGGAAAGCGTTTTCCCTGACAATATAAACGCACCGCCCATTAGAGGAGCCAGAAAAGCTGCAAGTCCGTTAAAGGATTGTGCGAAATTCAATCGCTGTGTGGAAGTTTCAGCATCCCCTAACACCGTGATGTACGGATTTGCAGCTGTCTCCAATAAAGTCAGCCCACTTGCAATGATAAACAGTGCGATCAGGAAGAAACCAAAATGACGCAACTCGGCAGCAGGATAAAAAAGGAAAGTGCCAAATGCAAAAAGGATAAGACCAAGCGTTATTCCGGCTTTATACCCGAACCTTTTCATAAAAAGCCCTGCTGGTAATGCAATCAGAAAATAGGCAATGTAAGAAGCCGAGTCAATAAGGGCAGACTGAACGTCCGTCAACTGGCAGGCCTTTTTCAAGTGCGGAATTAAAATTGGATTGAGATTCAGCGCAAAACCCCACAAAAAGAAAAGTGAAGTGATAAGAATTATTGCCAGACGGGTTTTGCGATCTGTCATATTGTAGAACTGGTTTAGTGGTTTAAGGAGTTTAAAATTAAACAATGCAAAGGAATTATATTTTATTATAAAGAATTGAATCTTATTTATCCAAGTAATAAGATATATTAACATGTTTTTCTTTTTGGGTCATTATTGCGTGTATAAATATCTCTATGAAACCACAGCTGCTGAAAGTTCCGACGGCGCCGGCTCACTCATTTAGTGTGCGACAGGATCTTGTTCCGAATCTCAATAATCGGTGGCATTATCATCCGGAAATAGAACTGATCCATTTTCATCGGGGGGCCGGAACGCAATTTGTAGGGGATAGCATCAAACGTTTCGCTGCTGATGATATCGTTTTGGTCGGCGCGAATGTTCCGCATTATTGGCGTGACGACGAAGGAGACATTTTACATCACGAAATGCCAAAACTTTACTCGACGGTGGTCCATTTCACTGAAAATTTTTGGGGAGACCGTTTCCTTGAATTGGCAGAGAATAAGCCTTTAAAAGTAATTCTGGATAAGTCGAAAAGAGGTTTGATGCTTACCGGAGAAGCAAAAGATCAGGTGGCGGGATTGTTAGCTAAAATGCTCCTTGCGGAGGGAGCAGAGCGCATTATTTTGTTGATGCAAAGTTTGCTTGTCATTGCGAAGTCTGAAGAATTTGTCTCTCTCTCATCCGTTGGCTTTCAATTTGATCTTTCTGAATTGGAAAATGACAGGATCAACGCCATCTATGATTATACGCTGTCTCATTTTAAACAGAAAATCAGTCTTGAAGAAATCGCTTCTGTGGCTGGTATGGTACCCAATTCGTTTTGTCGGTATTTTAAGGCGCGAACCGGGAAAACATACTCCCAGTTTCTAAATGAGATCAGAGTCGGGCATTGCTGTAAATTATTGATTGATGATAATCTAAGTATTAAGCAGCTAGGTTTCGAAAGTGGATTTATGAATTTCAGTTGTTTTCATAGAAGATTTAAGGAAACTACGGGACTAAGCCCTCAGAATTACCGTCAGCTTTATACCCACAAGCATCCGAAGTTAGTTTAAAGAAATGATGGCAGTGTAATTTTGTTTTTGTAGGTTTAGGTTACACGCACTGAATCTACAAACTGGTAAATGAAAAGAAATGACACACTTTGGAAAGGTATACTTGAAAATATCTTTGACGACTTTCTATATTATTTTTTTGAAAATGCAGACAAACTTTTCGATCTGCATAAAGGATTCGAGTTTTTAGACAAAGAACTTGAACAATTGTTCCCGGCAGATGAGCTCGAAGCGCCAAAGTTTGTCGACAAACTGGTCAAGGTTTTTTCATTGTCCGGGCGCGAAGAGTGGGTGCTGATCCATATTGAGATTCAGGGATATAATGATCACGATTTTGCCCGGCGCATGTTTACTTATTTTTACAGGATTCTTGACAAATATGGGAAACCGGTAACCGCCATAGCAATTTTTACTGATAGCAATAAAAAGTTTCATCCAAAATTTTACGAATATGAATTTTTAGGAACTAAGAATATTTTTCAGTTCAACACGTATAAAGTAATTGAGCAGGATGAACAAGATCTTATGCAAAACGAAAATCCTTTTGCAATAGTAATATTGACTGTCCTGATCGCGCTGAGACAAAAGAAATTGAACGATGAAGATTTGTTCAAGCTGAAATACTCACTCGCTAAAAATCTGCTGGAACGGAAAATTGGCAGAAAGAAGATTGACGATCTGCTGATATTTCTGCAGCGTTATGTAAGCTTTGCTGATCCGGAATATAATGTTAATTTTGATAAAGAAATTCAGGGAATAACGAAAAGCCAAAACAATATGGGTATCAGGGAATTAGTGCTTGATCTAGCAAAAAAGGAGGGGTATGAAAAGGGTATCGCTATCGGGAAAGAAGAGGGTAAGGAAGAAGGGAAAGAGGAAGTTGTGAAAAATCTTCTCGTTTCCAATAGATTTACAATTGCTGAGATTGCCAACTTTGCCAATGTTTCTGAATCATTTGTAATTGAGTTAAAGAAAGGCATATAGAAATATTCAATCTCTATTCAGCCCGCTTCATATCGTATGAAAGCGGGCTGAATCAAGGATTATTCAGACCAAGGAGAATGCAGAATACATTCGCAAAAGTTTTTGCGATGAAAATTTGGGATCATATAAGCACAGACGTCTGCTTTGATATTTCCAAAAGTCGTTTCTGTTTTATGTTCAAATCCTGAAAAAAACGTTGGTATAATGTTCTTTTTGAAATTGTTTCGTGGAAACGCAGCAATAATTTCCTCCCGGTTCGCTTCACTTAGGGTTTCATAACCTTCTCCCATTACATCAAGTCCGACCCCAGAATACATCAGAGCAACCTCTGCTTCCTTGTGTTCTGCGACTCCAATTGTGGTATGCAAGGCGATTGTATCCCAAACCAGTTGAAGGGATTCTTTCGGTAAGCCGTGGCTTTTAAGAAATTCCCGGGCTGCATTAGCACCGTCGACTTCGAAACGCAGATCAGGACTGCTGTAGTACGGTACCAGGCCAAGATCATGAAATACCGAACTCACATAAAGAAGCTCCGGATCATACTGCAATGCATTTCGTTGTCCATTCAGCGATGCAAAGAGAAAAACCCGCAGCGAATGGTTGTAAATAAATTCTGTGCCGTGTTCCAGCAAAAGCTCTGTTGCCTGTGTGGCAATTTTGCTGTCTGGAATTGTAATTCCAGCGATAGACTTTAATTGGTTAACTAACATAATGAAAGCGTTTTAAAAAATTTTGGATAATATTATTTATACAAAACTAGATAAGTCGCTAACCCCGGAGAATGTCAAATCCGGTCAATTACATGCCAATTTTTACAAAGCCAGCCCTGTATAGCTGAGGTGAAAGTTTTGTGTATTTTTTGAAAAAATGACTGAATTGCTCGGCGGTAGAAAAGTCCAGCTCGAAGGCAATTTCTTTAACTGGTTTTGAGCTGAATTGTAAAGCCCTTTTTGCCTCTGCGATCAGTTTATTATTAATGATGTCTTTGGGTCCCTTCCCCCCACGTTGCTTGCAGACTTCGGAAAGTTTTCTGGGGGATATACTCAATTGTTTTGCATAGTCAAAAACGTCATGAACTTGCCTGAACTGCTGGTTCACAAGATCGAGAAAGCTGTTATAAAGCTGATTGTCAAAGCTATTAAATGCCTCAGACAGCGATCTGTTCAGGTTGCCTGTTTTTATCATGATGATTTTCAAATATGCTGCCAACGCGTCGGGCTTGTTCAAATAGTCTCTTCCGGAGTACTCTAAAAATAAGGTCTGGAAAAGAAAGGAAAACTCCTGAAAAAGCTCAGTTCTTACGGGAAGATGCTGATTGCCCGTGATATTATTAAACAAAACAGCTTTGCAATTGTTTGAACTTGCGGGAGTCTTTTCCCAAAAACAATCTCCGAAACTGAGTTCATAACCGTTCAGATTGCTAAACTTTCCAAATGAGAATACCTGTCCTTTCCCGAGCAAAAATATTTCATTTCCAGAAATTGAAAAGGCTTTGTCGTCGATAAACAAGGTTCCGTACCCGTCGCTGATCAAAAGAATGCGGTTGTAAGTAGCCCGTAAGACCTCGGGCTGGGAGACAAGGTAATTTTCCCATCGATTGATGGAGAATGAATCTTTAATCTCCTTTTCAATCAGAGAATCTAACTCAGATGTTCTTAAAGCTTCCATAAATCAATTAGGATCAACCCGCATTGAGCGCTCTTTTGAAAAAACCACCTATAAAACTACCCGCAAAAGTAAGAATACAGCTCCCATAAAGGCTGAAATTTTCTAGTTCCAGTTTTCCTGAACTTTCGGGGATATCCGTGAAAACAAAGTAGCCGACGAGCAAAAGTACACATTGCGAAATCGCCAGGATCCATCCTCTGACAGGCTCAAAAAAGCCAATTGAAATGGCCGAAACGGCAGCGAGCAAATAAGGTAGGTGAATACTTTCGGCATCTTTGATTGACAAGACGAGAATTGCACTGGTTATTAGCACGAGTACTGAAGTTATCGCTAGTCGCTTATCTGCCAACGGGACTTTCGGTTGTTCATAACTTGGCCCTTGTGCCAGTTTTTCCTTTAAAATATCTGCTTCCTTAAAGAAATCTTTTTGCGCCTCAACATCATTTCCAAGTGCCTGGCGCGTTTTTCCCCGCCAGTGATACGGTATCTGATTTTGCTTCCCACCGTATGAAACAGCTTTATCGAAAGATTCCAATGCCTCCTTAAATTGCTGGCTTGCGAATTCAAGTTTGCCTTTTTCCAAATGGATTTCAGCTATTGTGCCATCATAACTTAGACCGGTTATCATATCGTTCAGGGCAGCCGATTGATCACCCAGAGCTTTGTAGCAGAGTCCGCGGTATAAATATGCAAAACTGGATTTTGGTTTTGCCTTAATTTTAGCATCAAAATATGCAAAGGCCTGGGAGATCTGATTGTCTTTGAAAAGTCTTATCCCATCAGCCACATCCGCAGCTTCCTTTTCAGATTTGGTCCTCAGGTCCGCGTAATTTCGAAGATAATAGATATAGCCAAAAACAGCCAGGACCACTAAAAATTCCATACTAACATAATTATTAAACTTCGTTTAAAAAATGCTTATAAACGGCTATCCGGATTCGATGTGCAAAACTGTTCACTCAATTTTAGAATTTGATTTAAAAGGAAAAAGTGCCCGAAGTTTCTGTTTATCGTTAAAGAAAGTTAAACTCAGACGTCAAGCACAGATTGTTAACTTTTTTTAAGATGGTGTATAGGATGAGCCATTTTTTGATTCCATAGTTTTGGTCAGCTAAATTTTTTACAACCGTTTCATTATCAACGCAAAATTTCCTGTCGAAATTTCGAAGATAATAAAATACCAAAACACCACATGGAAAAATGATTACTTTCAAACGAGTTAACAACCTCGCCGGCTGGCTTTTGTTCGGAGTAGCCTTTCTAACTTACCGCCTTACCATTGAGCAAACAGCCAGTTTTTGGGATTGCGGTGAATTTATCGCCTGCGCTTTCAAATTACAGGTTCCACATCCGCCCGGAGCTCCGTTTTTTCTGTTAATAGGGCGTTTGTTTTCAATGCTTGCCTTTGGAGATGTGTTGAAAGTGGCATTTTGGGTCAATATGGTTTCTGTACTTTGCAGCGCTTTCACAATTCTTTTTCTATTCTGGACGATCACTCTGTTCGTTAGAAAGCTGATACGAAAACCTGATAATGCGCTGGATAACGGTGATATAATTCTTATCGTCGGCGCTGGGGTCGTTGGGGCTTTGGCATATACATGGTCAGATTCTTTCTGGTTTTCAGCAGTAGAAGCGGAAGTATATGCGATGTCGTCATTTTTTACTGCGATCGTAATCTGGGCTGTTTTTAAATGGGAACAAATCGAAGATCCTGCCGAAGAAAATCGCTGGCTTATTCTGATTGCTTATTTGACTGGAATTTCCATCGGTGTTCATTTATTGAACCTGGTAACAATCCCGGCACTGGCACTCGTTTATTATTTCAAAAAATATCCAAAACCAAGCCTCAACGGCATATTATCAGCCTTTTGTAGCGGACTGTGCATTTTAGGATTAATTAATTCGGGAATCATTCCCGGACTGCCAACGCTGGCTGGAAAATTTGAGATCTTTTTTGTCAACACATTTGGTTTGCCCTACAAATCCGGGACGTTAATTTTTATAGTACTTTTTCTCGGTTCGCTGATTTGGGCTATTCGGTTTACGCATAAACGTGAGAAGGTATTACTGAATACTGCCCTGCTTTCGTTAGCTTTTGTACTGATTGGTTACGCGTCATATCTCACTGTTCTGGTAAGATCGGAATTCAATACGCCAATTAATGAAAATGACCCTAGTGATATTTTGAGCTTCGTTTCCTATTTAAAAAGAGAACAATACGGCAGTCGGCCTTTACTTTATGGACCATCATTTACATCCAAACCAATAAGCCAGAAAAAGGAGACCCCGGTTTATAAGAAAAAGGATGGCAGGTATGTCATTCAGGATTACCGTTTCGATTATAACTATGAGCCTGGAAGCAGTATGATTTTTCCACGGTTGTACAGCAATCAGCCTGGGCATCCGCAGCTTTACCAGCAGATGACAGGTTTGGTTCAAGATCAAAAACCGACAATGGGCCATAATCTTTCGTTCCTGTTCTCGCATCAGCTCGGGCATATGTATTGGCGATATTTTTTATGGAATTTTGCCGGACGGGAGAGCGATGTGGAAGGCGCAGGCACCTTGCTTCCCTGGGATATCACCAAAACTTTCCCCTCATCCATCTCTCAAAACAGGGCGCATAACAACTTTTTCATGCTGCCACTTTTTCTGGGTTTGGCTGGCATATTGGCGCTGTATTTAAAAAACAGGAAGGATCTGCTGGTATCTGGTCTGCTTTTTTTTCTTACAGGCGTCGCATTGGTCATTTACCTTAATTCTCCTCCGGTCGAGCCGCGGGAACGGGATTATATTTATGTTGGGTCATTTTATATTTACTGTATATGGATCGGCCTGGGAGTTGTTGCTGTTGCTGACGGACTTCGAAAATTGGTAGGAAATACATCTAGAACCGCTGTTTTAGCTAGTGTTTTCTGTTTGGTGGTGCCTGGGATTATGTTGGTCAAAGGATGGGATAATCATGACCGAAGTAACCGATATCATTCCGTTGATTTTGCAAGGAATCTTCTCAATTCCTGTGCGCCCAATGCGATATTATTTACGGGTGGTGACAATGATACATTTCCTCTTTGGTATGTGCAGGAAGTTGAAGGATTTCGGACGGATGTGCGGGTTTGTGTCCAAACTTTTCTCGGCGCGGACTGGTATATCAAACAGTTAATGCGGAAAATCAATAAATCAGAAGCACTTCCTTTTTCACTTGATACCAACAGTTATGCATTTGGCAAGAATGAGTATGTTCCGTTTTACGAAATCCCGAGCGTCAAGAAGGGTATCAATCTCAAAGAATATCTGGAATTGATCAAACAGGAAAATAAGGCAATTCAGGTTCCGCTCATGAGTGGTGATATGGCATCTATCCTGCCGTCATCTATTCTTTTTCTTCCGGTCAATACCAATGAAATTGGAAAAATGAACATTGTAAAAAAAGATTTTGCATCGCTGATATCTGACTCAATGAGCTGGACGATTGGTAACAAAGATCTGTATAAAAGCGATCTGGTCATGTTAGATATCATCGCGAGTAATAACTGGAAGCGGCCAATCTATTTTTCGAGCACCATGGGAAGTTCGAATAATCTCGGCTTGAAAGAATACATGCAGCTTGAAGGATATGCCTACCGTTTACTTCCGGTCAGAGTGCCCGGCGCGGAGGACGGATATGTGAATTCGGATCTGATGTATGACAATATGATGAATAAAATGGCCTGGCGGGAGGTAGATAATAAAAATACTTATTATGATAATACCTATGTTGGAGCACCGGTCGCCACAGCCAGAATTGCGTTTTTAAGACTTACCAATCAGTTATTGGCAGAAAACAAAAAGGATAAGGCAAGGAAAGTTCTTGATAGAGCACTCGCCGTAATGCCAGACAGCAGCATTCCTTATGACCAGATTTCGTCTAATTTTATCGGTCCTCTTTTTGAACTGGGTCAAAATAAAAAAGCGCTTGATACTGCCAGGGCGATGGCCGTTCGCGCAGATGAAAATCTTGAATTTGCAAAGAATAATACGGCATCGAAAAGCCAGGATATCCATTCGGATCTTTACATTTTGCAGACAATTGTCAGGGAATGTCGTCAGGCAAAACAAGATACGGTTGCCACAGAGTATGAGGCTATTTTCAGAAAGCACCTGGTAGCATTCAATCTGTACAGTGAAGGTTCAGAATGAGTGATACGTTAGCCAGAAAACCATATAGCATTTTTACGCTATATGGTTTTCTGGAAATGAAATTATTCCTCCACAAATTCTTTCAAAATTTTGCCGATGAATTCATTCCACCCCGCAGCAAAACTTTCTCGTTTGAAGTCGCGCAGATCCGGGAATGATTCAAGGCCTTCGTGCGTCAGTCTTATTTTTGTTTTGTCGCCTTCCGGAAACAACTCAAAAGTCACAATCGAGTCGCCGGGATAATCTTTGTACCGCCAGCTATATGCAAGCTTCCGCCCTGACTCAACAGCTGTTACAACGCATTCATGAACGTATTTTATCCCCTCATTTTCTGCCGTAAATTCAAAGGCAAAACCGACTTCCGCCTTGAAATCTTCCAGCTGAAAATACCATTGTTTCATTTTAGCATTGTCGGTGATCGCCTGCCACACCTTTTCCACGGGAGCATCATAGATCCTTTCAATTACAAAAGCTTCATACTTAGGTTTGGTTGTGTCCATCGTTAGAAATTTTGAAGGTTCAAATAGAAATAATTGCAATCTTTATTTATCCTGATCCAGGAAATCTCCCAGCGCATCCAATTTGTCCGACCAGAATTGCTGGTATTTTGCTGTCCAGTCAGAGACTTGTTTCAGCTTTTTCAAATCAGCACGGATATGTTTTTCACGACCCTTTTGTTTTATAATGAGCAGCCCGCACTCTGTTAAAATTCGGATATGTTTCGCCACGGCCGGTCTGCTCATTTCGAAATTATCCACCACAGCATTTAGGTTGAGCGACTGATAGGCAAGCAGATTGATAATCTCCCGGCGGGTCGGATCAGCTATGGCCTGGAAAACGTCACGTCTCGGTACATTCATAATCATTTACAGGTTATACATGGTAATCCGGTTCGCATAAGATTCTTTTACAGCGTTATAAGAGATTATATAAATGAAACCATTTGGTTTCAAATTTAATGAAACCAAATGGTTTTACAATTAACTAATAAAAACTTTTTATTTATCTGTTTTGATTTCAAGAACGAATGTCAGGGGTTCAGCATGATGATGTTGGGAGACGTAGATATTCCGCCAGGATTGATACCCGGCATGGCTTCGGGAATATCCATTCCCAGCTTCTTGTAATATCCAACCCAGACTGGAAAGAATTGATCGCTTCCCGGTTTTTTGAAAGTCATGGGTTCCAATACGAAGAAATCCTTTCCTCCGTTTGCCTGTTTGAACGCATCATAAATTAATTCGGAGCAGTAATATTTTTTGTTATCATACAAAAACTCGTCGTCATAGGGGACGCCTAATTCTTTGAGCGCAAACGTCACTGCGTCTTCTGCTATTTTGGAATATTTTGTCTTCACGCGCCCAATCAACATTTGGTTTTTGCTTCGTTTCAAAAAAATGTCAAGTGGTGTAAGCTGTACTTCTTTTCCGATTGCCTCCACGATAAAAGTGCCGTCATTTTGAACCGAAACCAGTCCTATATGAGAAAAATGCTTTCCGCCATAACTCTTGGTTACCTGCTCAATCGCGTCACATAATGGGCCGCAATCAAGATCCTGGAAGATGAAATCTCCCGTTTTTAATTTGATGTTTGAAGGAATTTGAGCTTGCAAAACGAAGGGCGAAGACAGCACAAGTGCAAGTATAAATGAGATTTTTTTCACAACCAGAATGTAGTTTGTCACTTGTTATTTTACAAAAAGTTTGATGCCGTTAACTGATTTGAGAACGATCTGCGGGTAAATTCCCACTTTGTGCGCCGGGTCGATTTCAAAATCAAACCGTTTGATCAGCGATGCCAGAATAAGCTGCATTTCCATCATCGCAAATTGCTGACCTATACAAAGTCTCGGGCCCGCTCCAAATGGCAAATAATTAAATTTCTCGCGATTTTTAACCTGCTCCAGACTGAAATTTTCAGGATCAAAAACGAGCGGATTATCCCAGATGTTTGGATTGCGATGCAGTTCATAAATGGACATCATGATAGAAATTCCCTTTGAGAATGACTGCGATCCTACCTTATCGTCCGTGAGCGCCTCTCGTGTCATCGTCCAGGCAGGCGGAAATAGGCGCATACCTTCTTCAATCACTTGCCGGGTATATGACAATTTCATCAGCTGATCAAAGGTCGGAACAATATCAAATATTGTTGCTTCTCTTCGCATTTTTGCCACAATTGCAGGCTGTTTTGCCAGCTCTAAAAGGAGCCAGCTAAGACCAGTCGCGGAAGTTTCGTGGCCGGCAGCGAACATCGTGATAGCCTCGTCGCGTATTTGTTGGTCATTCATCCTCGCACCGGTTTCTTCATCCAGACTATCCAGCAATAGTTGAAGCAAGTCATTCGGCTTTTCTACAGAATCATGTCTTTGGCGAATAAACTCAAAAACGAGTTTATTGAAGTAAGCGATATCGGTTTTGAACCGGCTTTGTTCACCATTAACAGCCATCAACGGAATTCGATACGGCCTTCGTACGCGACTCACCAAATACTTTTGCGTCCGGTTAACCTGGTGGTAAATCTGCATTTTATCCTCATTGGAAATATTTCCAAACAAAGTTCTCAGTGCTATATCCGCCGTGATTCCCATCATTTTCGCATCAATATCGACCGCTGCTTTTCCGCGAAATTCTTCCATCTCATCAAGAAATGCGGCTGTGATTGTACCCATCGTGACAAACAATTCCTGCAACCGTTCGCGGTGAAAAGCCGGTTGAACCAGTCTGCGCTGTCTCAGCCAAAAATCGCCTTCACTTGTCACCAGCCCGTTTCCGAGAACCGGATTCAGCATTTTGGAGGAACTGCCTTTTTTATAATTTTTGTTGTTGGTAACGAGTATATGCTTGAAAAAAGCTGGGTCGCGACTGACCAAAATCTCACGAAAAAGTTTCAACCGAAAAGTATCACCGCACGTATCAAAACCTTTTCTTATTGCAAGAAGAGGATCTTTTGCAAAGATAAACGGTGCCTGGATACCGAATCGGGCAATTTTAAATTCAGGAACTTGGGACATCAGATTTTTTATTTCAGGTAAAATAATGAAAATTGTCTACGTATAAAAAATTGATTGAAAATGAAAAAAGAATGGAGTGAAGAAGAGTTAGAAGAAATCGCCAGTCAGCTATGTAATCCTGTCGGCGAAGCAGGTATCAAAACCGGTGAGTTTATGAACCTCAGCAACGCAAATATGATTAGCCGCGGATTTGAGTTACCAGCTATAAATAAAAAAGATCGTATTCTGGAAATTGGACCTGGCAACGGTTTCCACGTTTCGGAACTTGTGAATTTGACGGACGGAATTGAATATTGCGGCGTTGACATTTCAGAGACTATGATAAGCGAAGCTGAGAAAATAAATCAAATATGGGTTGAAAAAGGAGTTGTTTCTTTCACAAAATCTGATGGAAATATTTTGCCATTTTCTGATAATTATTTCGATAAAATTTTAACGGTAAATACAATCTATTTCTGGCAAAATCCTGCTGCTTACGGAACGGAAATTTTACGGGTTTTGAAACCGGGCGGTGTTTTCAGTCTGGTGTTTTCTGATAAGAATTTCATGCAGCAGTTGCCGTTTACGAAATACAAGTTTTCTTTATATAACAAAGATCTGGCTCATGAACTTTTAAGAAATTCAGGTTTTGAAGTTTTAGAAACTGTTGAAGAATTAGAAACAATTCAGAATAATTCCGGAGAAAATATTAAGCGGCCGATTATCATTATTCTTGCAAAAAAATAAACCTTCCGTGCGCCGGTTTTAGAAAATATGTCAGAAAAGGACACCATAAAAGTTTATAGCACAAAGGCTTTCACCAGCAAGTTTATGCCTTCTGACGATTTGAAGGCTATTGTTCAGGTTGAGCGGGATAACTTTTTTATTACCAGGCTGGAAGATATGTATAAGCTGGTGACAAGAAATGTTCCGGCTTCGCGGTCTACGATCAATAATTGTCTTTTTGTGACCGAAGGAGAAGCTGTTATGAAAATCGGCAGTGAGCAGTACAAGATCCATAAAAATGAAATACTTATTGTTCCGGCCGGTCAGGTATTTTCTTTTCAAACTGGTGATGTAAATAAAGGGTATATCTGTGGATTTCATAGTGATTTTTTGCTTGGCAAATTCGCGAAAACAGACTTGTGGAAGGACTTCGAGTTTTTAAGAGTTTGGGGGAATCCCAAAATTGAACCAGACGAGCAAACCGCAGGATTTATTCTAAACATTTTTGATCGTCTGCTGACAGAATATTCAAAGAATGGCTTGCGAAACCAGGAAATTTATCAAACCTACTTGCACGCTCTTTTCTGCGAGATGCAAAGTGCTTACAAGCCGTTATCAAGCAGTAAGTTAATTTCTGCCATTAGCATAAGCAACCGGTTTAAAGAGCTTATATTTTCCAATATAAAAAGCATACATCTGGTAACAGATTATGCGTCGCTGCTAAATATTTCTCCTAACCACTTAAACAAAACCGTTAAGACGATCACGAACAAATCTCCGACAAAATGGATTGATGAGGCTATTCTGGCAGAAGCCAAAGTTCTGCTATGTCAGTCACAATTCAGCATCAGTGAAATAGCATCAAGCGTCGGCTTTGAGGACCAGTCTTATTTTACAAGACTTTTTAAGAAGTATGAAAACGTAACACCAACAGAATTTCGAAAGATGATTGATAAGTCCTGAAACTGTCAGTATTCGTCCTAACTCCGAGCTGCATTTTTAGCAGAACTTTGCGGTACAAAATTCATAGTTAAAGATGTATCCCTATTTATTATTCTTTCATTCTGTTTTCAGATGGCTTGTTCTGATTAGTTTGTGTTACGCAGTCATAAGCGGTTTATTGGGCTGGTTAAGGAATCGTCATTATTCCGGGAACGATAACAGGATACGCCATATCACGGCGACGATTTCACATATCCAACTTACGATAGGATATGTGCTTTATTTCGAAAGTCCCATTATCGCCTATTTTCGATCCAATTACGACGAAGCGATCAAGCAGTTTGATCTAAAATTTTTCGGCCTGGTACATATCGCATTAATGACCGTAGCCATTTTTGTAATTACAATCGGTTCGTCTATGGCGAAGCGTCAGGCTAACGATCAGGCTAAATTCAGAACAATGACATTATTTTTTGCTATTGCACTTCTAATTATTTTCGTGTCTATTCCCTGGCCATTTTCACCGCTAGCCAACAGGCCTTATTACAGATCTTTCTAACATTATATGAAATTTTTAAAAACAAAAATCGGGAGGTTACGTATCGTAGCTTTTCTGGAAGGATTGTCACTTATTATTCTAATTGGAATAGCCGTGCCACTTAAATATTTCTATCAAAATCCGTCGCTCGTAAAAACGATGGGGCCAATTCACGGAATGTTGTTCCTGCTTTTTGTACTGAATACTGTGAGCGTTGGTATCGAGTATAAATGGAAATTTAAGGAAACAACCTGGAAAGTGTTGCTGGCCTGTTTTATTCCGTTCGGTACTTTTTATGTTGATTATAAAATATTGAGTAGGATGGAGATTACTGAGATTGATTAATTAAAATCGATCACACTCGAAACTGCAAGCCTACTTTTTCTTCCACAGGTTTGGCAATAGTTTGTCGTTTAGCAAAAGTCGCCATGTTCCCCAATCGTGTGCTCCGTCTCCGCCGATGAAATATTCATGATTAATTCCGTGTTTTTGAAGGGCTTCATGTGTTGAGGCTGAGCGTTTTCCGACATTCTCGCTCACCTCGCCATTGCCAAGTCCCACCAGCAAATAATCAACTTTTTCCTTCACTTTCGGATCTGAAAAAAACTTGGCATTCATTTTTTCTGTTTCCATATCTCCGGCGCTCAGGATACCAAAGGAGCTGAAAAGATCAAGATCATTCATTCCCACCATTTGCGTGTGTCTGCCACCCATCGACAGACCAGCCAGCGCTCTGCCTTTTGGATTTTGAATGGTACTGTAAGTTTTGTCTATGAAAGGAACAATCTCATTTCTAAGTTCTTTTTCAAAAAGCAGATATGTTTTTTCAAGATGTTTTGGATCACTTCGGTGCAGAACCTGATTATTGGGCATCGCAATGATCATCGGGACCATTTTTCCTTCCGAAAGCAAATTGTCTGCGATAAAATTTGCACGACCGTCCAGCGACCAGCCGGAGGCCAGTTCGCCACTGCCGCCAAGGAGATACAGAACAGGGTATTTCTTCTTCGAATCATAACCTGGCGGTGTATATACGAACATTTCCCGTTCTCCATTCAAAGCATCGGAATGATAAATCTGGCGGGTGACAGTTCCGTGCGGGACCTTTTTCGCGTCATAAAACGCCGGGCCATCGCCATGCACTACCACGTTGCTATATCCAGGCTGGTTGGATGAGCCAGTGATCGTATTGTTCGGATCTACAATTGAAACCCCGTCAAGAATAAATCGATATACATAAATATTCGGTTTGACGGGGCCGACGGTTAGTGTCCAGATACCATCATCACCCTTTTTGAAAGGGATCGGATCTTTCGTTTTTAATGCAAGTAAAATCGGTCCGCCGGTTAACATGACCTGGTTTGCCACAGGTGCTTTCAAGCGGAAAGTGATGGTATGGTCGTCACGGACATCGGGCGAAACAATATTTCCTCCATACGGTATAAGATTCTCGGTGTTTTTTTGCGGATTCCAATCAAGGTTTACGTTCGCTTGCTGAGCGTAGGAGAGGGTAGAAGCTGCAAAAAAGAAGAGTGCAGGTATGAAGTAAAGTGGTGTTGATCGCATCTCAAAAATCGGACAGATGAATGGATTTATTGACTCTCGAGAGCCATCTTTTGGTTAAAAAGTTTGTGTTGTGTATTAAATACTCAGAACAGGAAATAAATTTATGTTGCCCGATAATCAAGGGCGGCAATACTTTCGAGTATGTTGTAATTCACAAAAAGTTTTATTTTTGATCAGAGAAAATCTATCCGGATATGCATTTCGATTTACTGAAAAAAAATAAACAGATCTTGCTTTATGGTGCTTCGCTGGCCGGACTGCTTTTTTTGCTGAAATGGCTTGAACTTCGTTTTGTCATCATTGACCATGCTTTTGAAATCTACGCCGGAGCCATCGCGCTGATTTTTACTGCCCTCGGTATCTGGCTGGCGCTCAGACTAGCAAAGCCAAAAATTGAAACAATCGTAGTAGAAAAACAAATATTTATCCGCCAGGAAACTTCATTTGTTCAAAACGAAAATGAGCTTGAAAAGCTATGCCTAAGCAAAAGAGAGCTTGAAGTTTTACAGCTGATTTCGGAAGGAATGAGTAATCAGGAAATCGCAGAAACGCTTTTTGTATCACTGAACACAGTCAAAACCCACTCGTCAAATCTCTTTGGGAAAATGGATGTGAAGAGTAGAACGCAGGCAATTGACAAGGCGAAGAAAATGCAAATCATCGCTTAATTTGGCTGGTACATTCGGGTGAAAATAGCCGATTATTCAAAAATCACTCAAAAGTATGAGTGGCGGAAGTACATTGATAATCAAATTTGCAGCATGTAAAACCATATACTATTCAAACTTATGAAAAGGAATATCATTGTTTGCGGGTTGATTTCAGGTGCTATCTTGACGGCCATGATGGTTACGTCCACAGCCTATTGTTATAAAAACGAGAATTTCGAGGGAAACATGGTGGTTGGATATGCCGTGATGATCCTCGCATTTTCTTTGATTTTTGTGGGTGTGAAAAATTATCGCGACAAGTATAACAATGGCATTGTTTCGTTTGGAGAAGCATTCAAGATCGGTGCTTACATCACACTGATCGGGTCAACGATGTATGTGGTCGTCTGGCTTTTTGAATATTATCTTTTTATCCCTGACTTCATGGAAGTTTATTCTGCCCATGTAATCAATCAGGCGAAGGCAAGTGGGGAAACGACCGCCGAGATAAGTTCCAAAACAGAAGAAATGGCCACCTATAAAGAGATGTACAAAAATCCTTTGTTTGTAGTTTTACTCACCTATGCAGAAGTGCTTCCAATCGGGCTTATCGTTTCAGCAATCAGCGCATTAATACTTAAAAAACGATTGTCGGATAATTAGGACAAATTTGCCAGCCATTCGAAGATGTTCGTTATCGAATAGCTGGCAAATATTTTATTCATTAAGGATGGAAAACACGGTCGGATATTCCGGTAATCGCGGGGCGATTGTAACTTCCAAACCGATCACAAAATGCTCTTTCCAGATCTTCACGATGGTTCGGATGGGCAATGCTGATTAGCGAGCGAGCGCGTTGTTTTAAGCTTTTTCCAAACAAATCGACGATCCCAAACTCTGTTACCACCCAATGGATATGACCGCGAGTCGTCACCACGCCAGCTCCTTCTTTAAGAAATGGAACAATCCGGGAAACGCCGTTTGAAGTAACGGATGGCAAAGCAATGATCGGTTTTCCACCATCTGAAAGAGATGCTCCGCGAATAAAGTCCATCTGTCCGCCGATGCCGGAATATTGATAAGTTCCAAGAGAATCCGCACAAACCTGTCCGGTGAGATCCAGTTCCAGCGCCGAGTTTATCGCTGTAACTTTCGGGTTCTGGCGGATAATACTGGTGTCATTCACATAGCCGATATCCATCACGCGGACAGCCGGGTTATCGTCCACAAAATCATAGAGTTTTCTGGTGCCCACCATAAAAGAAGTAACCGATTTGCCGCGGTTTAGCTTCTTCATACTATTATTAATCACACCGCTTTCAATCAACGGAATTACCCCGTCCGACAACATTTCTGTGTGAAGCCCAAGATTTTTGAGGTGTCCAAGGTTTTTCAAAACCTGATCGGGTATGGCGCCGATACCAACTTGCAGTGTAGCGCCGTCTTCAACAAGTGACGCAATATTTTTGCCTATCTGAATGGTTGCGCTTTTTGCGTTCAAAGAATAATCAACTTCCGGAAGCACGGCCTCGTGCCAAACCATCGAATTAATTTTGCTGATATGGACAAATCCATCACCATGCGTCCTGGGCATATTTGGATTGACCATCGCGATAATGTGTTTAGCATTGTCAACAACCGCCCGGGCAATGTCCACAGACGTACCCAGCGAACAGAAACCATGGGCATCCGGTGGCGAAACATGGATCAAAGCTACGTCGATCGGTAATCTTCCCGTTTTTATTAATTGTGGAATCTGACTAAGGAAAATGGGTACATAATCTCCGTAATCGCTGTTGACCACGGCTCTTGTGTTGGCGGAAACGAATAATGAATTGAAGAAGAAGCTCTGATGGTGAACGGGATTGTTAAAGTCCACATCTCCGAGCGTTGTGATACTTACGAACTCGATGTTTTTCAATTCCCAGTGTCTGTGTTGCAAGGCTTCGATTAGATGCGCTGGCGTTGCTGCACTTCCGTGAATAAAAACACGATTTCCTGATTTGATATTTTTGACTGCCTGCTCAGCGGTTATGTATGTTAACGGTATCATTTGAAGCTTTTTACATTGGTTATACTCGCATAATAAATGCCCGGAGTCATAGCTCGGAGCTGATATTATGATGTAAATTTCCTTCTTTTCTGCCCGTTAGTGAATGACTTTAAGTGGTAAAAAAATATGACGATTGTCATATTTTTAGCTTCTTGAAATTGGGCATGAATGAGATTGGCAAGAAAAAAAATAACTCAGAGCAGATAAATATGCGTTTACCTGCCCGGAGTTTAATTGTTAATTTGACTCTTCTTTATAGAGAATCATTCCGGCGTGATATAGAATCCCATCTATAAAATCACCGTCAGCGGTAAAGCCGGTATCGTCTTTATAATCAATGTGATTTCCTGTAATCTGATATTTACCTTGGTATGCGCTTATCCGATTGCCACGGGCCTCATCATATCTTCCGTCCGGCAATAATTCATGACGTATATGGCCATCTTTGGTTACCCAAATACCCATATGAAATGCATTGTTTTTCATAAAAAGCAGGTATTATTTTAGAGATGTTTTTGACTGCTGATGTTCAATCAATTGTCAAAATTTGTTGAAGTAGCCAGGTCCTTCCAGTTTTCAAGATCTGACTCAATCGTCTTAATTTTCAATGCAGCCATGTCATACGCATCCTGGCCAAGGAAAAGATGGACAGGAACATTTTGTTCGGAAGCGATTCTGATTAAAACTTCTGCACCTTTTTCAGGGTCCCCAGCCTGATTTCCGTTAATTTCATTTTCATGTGCCTCCTGTCCGGCCCGGACTTCTGTGTATTCAGGTATCGGATTTGCCGGAACAGTCAGAGATTCTTTTGATAAAAAATTTGTGCGGAAGTAACCCGGATAAACGACTGTCGCGCTGATACCGAAAGGCTTAACTTCCGCTGCAAGTGATTCGGTGAATCCTGCGACAGCAAATTTTGTGGCGCAGTAAATTCCCCATCCTGGAAAGTTTCCAAAAAAGCCACCCACCGAAGCAATGTTGAAAATCTTACCTGAATGCTGGGCTCTGAAATGAGGCATTACATACCGGATAACGTTCAATGACCCAAAGACATTAACATCGAAGTTTCGACGTGCTTCTGAATCAGATAATTCTTCCAGCGTACCAACTTGTCCGTAACCGGCATTGTTCACGACGACGTCAATTTTTGTAAATTTGGCGACCGTTGCAGAAATTGCATTTTTCACACTTTCTTCATTTGTCAGTGTCACTTCCAGTGGCAGGAAATTTTCTGACTGTTCGCTTCCTGTTGCTGTTATTAAATCCTGTTTAGTCCTTGAAGTCGCAGCTACCTGGTGTCCTGCCTTTAATAGTTGTTGCACCAGAACTAATCCCAGTCCTTTCGAAGCGCCCGTAACGAACCATACCTGTTGATTTTCCATTTTTGTTGTTTGTTTAAATTTGTAATACAAAGGTAGATCGGAAATATTGGGCGTCGCTTGCGGCATCCAAACCAATCATTACGAAATTCAAACAATGAAAACATTGTAGGATAGATTTGAGATTTGACGAGTATGGTTTATTAAACAGTCTCTTGTGAATCACCTGTTTTAAGCATAAAACAAAAAAATGCCAGTTCCTGAAAGAACTGGCAAGTTTTCTCTTTTTGCAAGAAGTTAAATACCTCTGAAAGCCGAAGGAGTTGTTTCTGTTTGTTTTTTGAAAAAATTATTGAAATGAGCAGCTTCTTCAAATCCCAGGCAATAACTGATCTCAGAAATATTCCAATTTGAATGTTTCAGAAGTGCTTTTGCTTCATTGGTGATCCGCTCTGCTATATGATGCGAAGTGGTTTTCCCGGTTGTTGCTTTCAAGGCACGGTTGAGGTGGTTGACATGCACCGATAATTTTTCAGCAAAATCCTGCGCGGAACGCATCGTAAATCGCTGAGTTGGAGATTCAATAGGAAACTGACGTTCGAGTAACTCTGAAAATATTGATGCGATCCGTGTATTGGCGTCCGTGTGCTGATGCAAAGTTTCAGTTGGCTCCATCTTCAAAGCATAATGAATAAGTTCGGTTACATAATTTCGTATGAGGTCATATTTAAATCGATAATCTGAATTCAGTTCATCGATCATTTTATTGAAAATCGCGCTGACGTGTTCATCCTGTTCAGGTGTCAGCGCATAAGAGGGCTTGCTCCCTGGTAGAAACATCGGCAAGTCACTGATTCCGCCACGCATTTTTTCTGTGAAAAAGAACTCTTTGAAAATGCAAAAATAACCTGTTGCTTCCTCGCTTCCGGGTTGGGTCTGAAAAGTGTAAGGAATTTGAGGATTGAAAAATATCAAAGTACTTCCTTCACTTTCAACTGTTTTCTCTGCGTAATGATAAAGGTATTTTCCTCTGACCAGACTTATTTTAAAAAAATCCCGACGACTATATTTGACCGGTGTTCCGTCTTTTCCTGAACAATCCTCTAATCTGAAAACATTGAAATGCCCGAGTTCCTGCCGCAGGTTTTCAGGTAAGTGGTTGAATTTATGCTTATAAAATTCTTCGATCGTTTCGGTATTCGTTTTCATGTCCTGGCCTGTATTTTAACTTCCACCAAATTTTTTTTTGATGGTTTCGTCCGTTAAAGATTATATACGCTAATAATTTAATAACCCATCTTACAAAATTACTCATCCAAATGTCTTTTCATTTACAAAAAACAAACGGATTGTTGTAATATTCAAACAATATGAGCGGACCTGATTATCCATTGAGCGCAAACCTTGACGCGAAAAATTTTACGATTGATTACCTTTGTTTCATGGATTATTTTAAAAAACTGCTTGAACTATTAAAAATCGAGCGGGAAGAAGACCGACAGTCTTATTTAAAACTTACGGAATCAACCTCAGTTGCAGAGCGCCGGGCCAACGGAATTGCCTGGTATCCCATCGCAATCAGAGGTTCGGAAATGAGCCGGGGAGATTATTTGACGGTCGAAGTTGAGCGCACCACGCATCAGGATCTTTCGCATCAGCTGCGTTTCGGGATGCCTGCGGTATTGTTTTCAAACCATGAACCAAAGAAGGACCGGGTAGAAGGAACTATCACCCATCAAAGCGGAAACCGGCTAAAAATAACGCTGCGAACTGACGAGTTGCCAGACTGGTCCAGGGATGGGAAATTAGGGATTGATTTGCTTTTTGATGACAATAGTTATGACGAAATGCAAAACGCGCTTAAATCAGCATCGTCGCTTGAAGAAAGTACCGGAGAAGGTCGTCTGATGAGAATTCTAATTGGCGACAAAGAACCGACATTCAAACCTGAAATTCCTTTTTACGCAGCCCCGAAGCTGAATGAATCACAACAGTTGGCGGTAAGCAAAATATTGACAGCAAATGAGTTGGCTATTGTACACGGGCCTCCCGGTACAGGTAAGACCACCACGCTCGTTGAGGCTATCAAGGCATTAATCAAACAGGATAAAAAGCAAATCCTGGTGGTGGCGCCAAGTAATACCGCCGTCGATTTACTAAGTGAAAAGTTATCAGACCAGGGATTAAATGTGCTTCGCGTAGGTAATCCCGCCCGTGTTTCAGAACGCCTTATGTCGCTTACGCTGGACAGTAAAATGACCGGGCATGCGAGTATGAAAGAAATCAAAAACCTGAAAAAACAGGCAAATGAATTCAAGAATATGGCGCATAAGTATAAGCGGAGTTTTGGCAAATCGGAACGCGATCAGCGAAAGGCGCTCTTTGACGAAGCTCACAGGATTATGAAAGATGTTGGTAAAGCGGAGCAATATATCATCGATGATCTGGTGTCGAAAGCACAGGTTATCACAGCAACTTTGGTGGGCGCAAATCATTATGCGGTTAGAAATTTAAAATTTGATACGGTCGTCATCGACGAAGCCGGACAAGCGCTGGAACCTGCATGCTGGATCCCGATTCTAAAATCACAGAAAGTAGTTTTGGCTGGTGATCATTGTCAATTATCGCCAACGATAAAATCCGGTGAGGCGGCGAAAAAAGGTCTGGCTACAACTTTGCTCGAAAAATGTGTGTCACTCCATCCTGAATCGGTTGTGCTGCTGGAAGAGCAATACCGTATGAATGAGTCAATTATGGAGTATTCTTCGCGCGTTTTTTATGAAAATAAATTAAAAGCCAGCGCATCTGTTGCACACCATCTGTTATTTGAACACGACGCTCCTCTCTTATTTATTGATACGGCTGGTTGTGGTTTTGACGAAAAACTGGAAGGCACAAGTTCGACAAATCCGGAAGAGGCCTCCTTTCTTTTCAAACATTTACACATGCTCGTAGGCGAGTTGGAAAATCAGCCGGGAAATAAAGCTGACAATAATCTGATCGCAAATTTCCCGACTATTGCGGTTATTTCTCCATACAAACAACAAATCCATATTTTAAAAGATCAGTTGCTTCATGCGCCGCTGCTGCAAAAATATGGAAACAAAATTTCGGTGAATACAATCGATAGTTTTCAGGGGCAGGAGCGCGACATCGTTTATATCAGTATGGTGAGAAGCAATCCGGAAGGAGAAATTGGCTTTCTATCGGACATTCGCAGGATGAATGTTGCAATGACCCGGGCCAGAAAAAAACTGGTGGTAATAGGCGATAGTGCCACACTTTCAGCTTTACCGTTTTATACAGGTTTCATCTCATACGCTGAAAATTTAGATGCATATAAAAGTGCCTGGGAATTTGCAGACTAATAAACAAACAACCACCGGTCGATTTCAGATCTTAGAAAAAAAGAGAATAGCAAGGATTAAATTTCAGTTTATTTCAATAACTTTTTCACTGCAGTATCTTGATTTTCCTTCTGACCAGTTCAGCTGCACGCGCCAATAACCTTTCGAAAGGTTTTTGGTTGAAATAACAAAACGGGATTGCGGTGCGGATGAAATTGGAATACTTACCGATTCGTCTGTCATTGAATTTCCAAAGAAAGTGATCTCTGCTTTTAAAAAATACAACGGCAGAACGAAAGCAATCTGATGGGTTGCAGCTTCATAAGTCATGGCTTCGTAGATTTAGGGTTGAAGTAATATATTTAGTATAAATATAATTACTGCCACAAATTTAAGCTATGATTTTTGTCACGACAGCAGGGGATTTTAGACAGTAATGAAAACTGCTAAATAACTTTCTGGACCGTCCTGGCGACTTTGGAAGTGCAACATGTCCAAATCAAAAGTCCTGCATGATTGACGACATCAGCCGCAATACTTGGCGCGTAAAGATGGTTTAAATCACGGTTCCCATGGGTCGCCATAGTTATCATATCTGCGTTTATTTCTCGTGCAAAATCAATAATCCCATGTTTGACATCTTCACTGCTTCGTACGTTAACGGTAAAATTTGACAATGTATTACGTTCGGCGAACTCAGCCAGCTTTTGCAGCGTTCCAGAGTCTTTTTTGCTGGTTCCGGTATTTATTCGTAGCAAGTGTATTCTCGCCCGAAACAATTTTTGAAGGTCTTTCACTTTCTCAACCAGGCTGCCATTTCCAGGATTCAGCGAGACAGGAAAAACAATATTGTGAACAGATCTGATCGAGGTGCTATTTTTAACTGCAAAAACCGGCACTGGCGAAGTTCGTACAATTTTTTCAATATTTGAACCCATAAAAAATTCGTCCCATCCACGTGAACCATGGGTACCCATGATTACGAGGTCAATTTCTTCTTCATCAATAATACTCAGAATGAGTGGCGTAATTTTTCCGGAACGAAGCAGATGAGTTACCTTGACACGATTCATTGCCTGTTTTTCGAGTAGTATTTTAAACCTATTTTCGTTCTCGGTAATCTGGAATTTAAGATTTTCAGCTTCATTTAACTTATTACTGTCAAATTCCTTTAACACAGTGAGAACGATAATCTGTGCTTCCCTGACTGCCGCAATTTCCAAGGCAAACTTAAAAGCGGTCTCCACCTGGGATGAGAAATTACAGGGTACCAAAATCCTTTTCATGACGATGTAACGTGTCTTTTCATTTTAGTAAACAAAACAATGAGCATCTAAATTCTATCTTTAAAGGACAGGCAATCACTTTAAATATTTACCGAAAGCACAACTGAAAATTCAGGCTGTGCTTTCGATAAATATAACGTAAGCAGCGGTTTTTAGTTTTTATTTATCGGCGATTTTCATGACGACACGACCCTCAATTTTTCCTGCCTTCATATCATCAAATACGGAATTGATATCTTCTAATGCGGTAGTGTGCACGGTAGCTTTCACTTTTCCCTCCAACGCAAACTGAACTGATTCCTGTAAATCTTTACGCGTTCCGACGATAGAACCTCTGACAGTATAACGATTTAATACTGTTTCGAAAATAGGCAAATCGAAACTTCCCGGAGGCAATCCGTTCAGCGCAATAGTACCTTTTTTTCTTAATGCTGAAATTCCCTGTTTAAAAGCAATTGGTGAAACCGCAGTCACCAAAACACCATGCATTCCGCCGGTCTCTTTTTTGAGATATGAACCCGGATCTTCTTCCAATGCATTGACTGTAATATCCGCTCCAAGCTTTTTAGCCAGATCCAGTTTATCCTTACTGATATCAATCGCGGCGACATGCATGCCCATCGCTTTTGCATATTGAACAGCTAGATGGCCCAAACCGCCAATGCCGGAAATAGCAACCCATTCGCCTGCTTTTGTCTCTGTCTCTTTTAAACCTTTATATACCGTTACACCCGCGCACAAAATAGGCGCCATTTCAATCATATTGGTGTTTGCTGGCAAGTGAGCAACATATCTTGCGTCCGCGATAACATATTCTGCATAACTCCCATCGACACTGTAACCTCCGTTCTGTTGCGTATCACACAAAGTTTCCCAGCCCGTGATGCAATATTCGCAGCACCCGCAAGCGCTGTAAAGCCATGGAACGCCCACAACGTCACCTTCTTTTACACCTGCGACATCCGACCCGAGCGCAACGACATAGCCAATTCCTTCATGACCGGGTATCAGCGGAAGTTTAGGTTTAACTGGCCAGTCTCCGTCCGTTGCATGTAGATCCGTATGGCAAACTCCGCTGGCAATTACCTTAACAAGCACCTGATTTTTACCCGGCGATTTCACAGGCATTTCTTCAATTTGCAGAGGTTTACCGAATTCCCGGACAACAGCGGCTTTCATGGTTTTTGGAAGCATAACGATGATGATATTTTAGTCTTGATTTTAAATTGATGTAAAGTTCGTCTAGTCAGTAAGTTATAAGTATGACGGCCGTCATGTTGGAGGGTGACTGTCCTCAATGGACCAAGTGGAAATTTTTTTGTTTTTTCCTGTACTTAAAATTCTTTCAGCAAGTGACTAATTAATGGCGTTTGTGCATCAATTTTTTGGGAATTGCTATTGCCAACATATTTGGATTTAAAACCTGCAAAATTTCTTCCCGTTCTCTATTAAAATTGGACCAGCAGAGCATAGGACATTGTAACCAGGTATGAGGTAGTTAGTTGGAAAAAATTCTATTTGGAAATGATTTTGTACGCCAATTATCCAGCGACTAGTTTTTTGCTGTAATTATTTATATTATTACATTTCTTCACGTCCTAACTTTTTCAATATGAGAAAATTATCCTTGTTTTTACTTCTGGCGGTATTGTCTGTTGCTTGTTCAAAGGACGAGGATGCTGAGCCAGCCACTGTTCTGAGTGATAGTAATCTGACATTGCGCTTTGACGATACACATCAATATACCCTGACAAAAGGTACGGAAACAGTAAATGCTACGAATTTCAAATGGACATCAAGTGATACGTTGGTGGGCAGGATCGATCAGAGTGGTAAATTCTCTGGTCGTCGGATAGGGCAAACCATCGTTAAAGCAGTCTCGACAGATGGTAAAACTACTGTTGAATCCAAGGTAACCATCGATCCTTACAGCACTTTATGTACGGAACCGGTTTTAGATTTTAATGCAAACCAGGCAGCGGTTAAGGCAAAAGAAAAGCGGACGCTTGTAGGAGAAGATACTTCTGCTATTGAATACTCAGGAGAAAATGCCAAGCTGAGAGGAGTGGCGTATCTTTTTACGAAAAATGCCCTGACGCATTCGCTGCTCGCTTTTACTGAAACCCAGGCCGTGGCAGATGAAGCTGTCCAGTTTTTGGCTGAACGATACGACTATGTGGGAGAGGATCAGTCGATTTATTATTTTACTAACAATAAAGTTGTGGTCGGTTTTCTTGAAGAAGAACAATTGGGCCTTGTCGCCATTTATGTACCTTTTTCGTCCGGTGGACTGCGCACTTCTGCTACTTATGAGCAGAATATGAAGGCCGCTTTTAAAAATGAATTGAAAAAGATTAAGGCAAATTTTAAGGGTATTTAATGCTGGAATAATAGTTGTGTAATTTGCAGTCAGGTAGCGGAAATGGGAAACATTTCGGCTACCTGATTTTTTTGTCGTAAACTTAAAATATTCATGATTCAAGTACTTGCAGAAAAACCTGAACATCCTTTTGAATGGCTGGATGTTACGGATCCGGATCCGGAGGAATTGCATGAAATTGCCAAAAAATTTAATCTGCACGAATCCTCTGTGAATGACTGCATGCAGCCGGATCACCTTCCAAAATATGAAATCGTTGGAGATGAAGGTGACATCTTTATCATATTTCGCATGCATACGGAAGAGGTTACCAGCCAGGCGGACACCGTTAGAGAACTGACAGATAAAGTCTCAATATTTGTAAAGGAAGATCGAATTATTACTATTCATAAAAAGGCATGGCCGCAGTCGGAAGAAATTCAGAAAGAGTATTTGAACTCAGAAAATTGTAAATCGACCCACCATATATTGAATGAAATTATCAAAACTGGTTTGGCAACCTATGACAGTCACGCTTCGCATTTGAACAGAGAAATCGAAGTCTCCGAAACGAACATGTTTCTTAAAAATAGAAAAAGTTCTCTGCTGGAAAAGTTGTATTATCTAAAAAGAAAGGTTGATGTAACTCGCCGTATCCTGATTCTAACTTTCGAAATTGTTGACAAAATCGATAACCAGCCTGGGAACACCTACACAAGAGATACACGGGATTTGTATGTAAAACTGCACAGTATTTATGATACACTTTTTGAAAATACGAATCATCTTTTAAATATCTATTTCTCATTATCGTCGCAAAGAACCAACGAAACAATCCGCGTTCTAACCATTTTCTCGGTATTCTTTATGCCTCTGACGTTCATAGTTGGAGTTTACGGTATGAATTTTGAGTTTATGCCTGAGCTGAAAATGAAGTTTGGTTACCCGGGTGTGATGCTGCTTATGGCTGCTATTACGGGTGGGATTTATTATTGGTTCAAAAAACGCGGATGGTTGTAAACGAAGCAAAGCTGCTGGATAAACTTAGTTTGGATATAATCTATTAAATTGCAAAACGAGGCTGTTCGTTTTTACAACTTTGCTCTGAATTCCTAAACTTAAATAAATAGAAAAAATACGATGAAATTTTTCATCAATCGAAGTGTACGGTTGGCCTCTTTTTTATTGTTACTGATAGCTTGTTATACCTCAGATTGCTTCGCTCAGAGCAGGAAAGCAAAATTCAAAGTTCTGGCATTTTATACTGCGAAAAACGATCAGGCGCATATTAGTTATGTGCATGAGGCAAACAGGTTTTTTCCAAAAATTGCGCTGGAAAATAACTTTACTTATGACTCAACTTCGGATTGGAGCAAACTGAATGCCGAATTTTTATCGAAATATCAGGTAGTACTTTTCCTGGATACCAGACCGGAGGCGCCTGAACAGCGGGCAGCTTTTCAAAAATATATGGAAAATGGAGGTGCCTGGATGGGATTCCATTTCGCTGCATTTGCATTGACTCCGTCGACCTATAATCAGGATTGGGACTGGTATCATGAAAAATTTCTGGGCTCCGGTCAATATGCCAGCAATACCTGGCGACCTACTTCTGCGGTTCTTCGTGTGGAAGATTCTGTATTTCCAGCAACAAAAAATCTGCCGGTAACATTTAAATCCTCTCCAAATGAATGGTATCGTTGGGAGCACGACCTACGGAAAAATCCCGATATTAAAATTCTTTTATCTATCGATTCGACCAGTTTTCCTCTTGGGACCGGACCAAAACAGCATGAAATCTGGCAAAACGGCTATTATCCGGTAGTTTGGACGAACAAAAATTTCAAAATGTTATATTTAAATATGGGGCATAATGACATCGATTATGAAAATAAAACAAACAAAACTTTGTCGTATACCTTTGATAATCAAATTCAAAACAAACTTATCGTTGACGGACTTCTGTGGCTTGCGAATCATAAACAGTAATATTTTCGATAAGTACAGAATTACACCAGATTTGGTCGCTTCATTTGTATAAAATTTTAGGTCATGAAGCTATTACTCATAGAAGACGAGAAAGCGCTGGCAACCAGTATCCAGAATTATTTTCAGCGTGAAAATTTCATTTGTGAATGGGCGCAGGATTATGAATCTGCAATCGGGAAGATAAATATTTATAAATACGATTGCGTCCTGGTTGACATTATGCTTCCGGATGGGGACGGTTTGAATGCAGTCAGGGAGTTAAAAAAGAAATTTCCGGAGACGGGCATTATTATTATTTCGGCGAAGAATTCGCTTGATGACCGCATTGAAGGCCTGAATCTGGGTTCGGATGATTATTTGACGAAACCTTTTCATCTGTCTGAGCTTAATGCAAGGGTTCAGGCAGTGATAAGACGAAGGAATTTTCAGGGAAATCAGCAGATTCGATTTGGGAAAATTGTTATCGAACCACAAGAGCATTTTGTTTCTGTGGATGCTCAGGAAATTATTTTGACGCGGAAGGAATATGATCTTTTGATATATCTGATCGCTAACAAAAACCGGGTGTTGACAAAGGAATCTATTGCCGAACATTTATGGGGCGACGACGCGGACCTGATGGATAATTTCGATTTTATTTATACACATATTAAAAACCTGCGAAAAAAATTGATGGACAAAGGCTGTCCGGATTACCTGCGTTCGATTTATGGTGTCGGTTATAAGTTTAGCGAACAATGAAATTATTAGTCCAGATCCTGCGCTATCAATTGGTGACGTCCATGGTGGTCCTTTTTTTAGGAGCAGGTTTGTTCTATGTTTCTGTTAGATATCTAGTTGATCGTGAAGCTAATAAAGAATTGTTTCAGAGTCAGGTGAAAGTTCGATGGCAGTTAAAACATCTTGAAACTTTACCGGTTTACATATTGCAGCTCGGAGATAGTTTGCAGCTTGAACCCGTGCGCTATCCGGGAAGATCTTTTATCAGAGAAACCTCGATGCTCAATTTGGCTGAAAATGAAGTTCAGCCATACCGACAGCTTGTTTTTTATGAACGGGCACTTGGTCGGTGGTACCGCGTGACGATCAGCAAAATGTTACTGCAAAGGCAACATCTGATGGAAGCTGTGGTGATGACAGTTACTTTTATTGTGACCCTGATGCTGGTCTCACTTTTGCTATTAAACAGCTGGCTTTCAAAACGATTGTGGAAACCTTTCTATAAAACGTTGGGGAAATTGGACGACTACCAGATTCAGCAGCATGAAACTTTAAGATTCGAACCGCAGGAAACGCTGGAATTTGATCAGTTGAATCAATCCGTGACACATCTTACGAGCCGGGTTACCACTGCTTACCAAAACCTGAAAGAGTTCACAGAAAATGCGTCTCATGAAATCCAGACGCCTTTGGCCGTTATACTTTCAAAAATTGAAGGTTTATTTCAGGATGAGACACTTACAGAATCGCAGCTGATTGCATTGTCGAGTGTTAGCGAAGCGGCGAACAGGTTGGGGCGTTTGAACCAGGCACTATTATTGCTTACCAAAATAGAGAACCGGCAGTTTCTAGCTGGATCGGATCCGATAAACCTGGTGCCAATTATTAGCGGCAAACTCAGGGATTTGGAAGATTTGATTGAACAAAGAGAGTTAAGTGTCCAGACGGACATGCATGCGGTGGGTCCGGTAATGCATCCGGCGCTCGCAGAAATTCTTGTAAATAATTTATTGACAAATGCAATTCGCCATAACGTTGAAAAAGGAAAGATTATTATTATCTTACGCGAAAGAATGTTATCAATAAGAAATACCGGGAAACCGCTGAATGCGAATCCAGAGCAGCTTTTTGAACGTTTTCGCAAAGAAAGTACGTTATCTTCTTCACTAGGCCTTGGTTTGGCATTAGTAAAAACCATTTGCGAAGTGAACGGGCAAAACCTCAAATACGACATAGACAACGAGTGGCACGTTTTGACCGTAAGTTGGTGATATAAAGATTTTTCATGGCTAATAACAAAGGAAAGGGGGAGGTTTTTAACCTTCCTTTTTTTTGTTTCGCTAATTGACAATAAATCTAATAATGATAGCCCAAATTTAACTCGAAAGACGAATCGGTGCCAGTTGATTTTCAGCTATTGCTTCTTCCATATTTTCGAAAATTTTTAGTTTTTCTTCATTTTTTTTCAAACTTCAGAATCTCTTCAGAATCCCCACAAGATTACCACAGGATCGTGTTGCAAATTTGAATTAACAATCGTGGCAAAGTCGCAGAAATGAGTTTCAGCTGGACTTCTTTCTGGTACTCCACGGTCATTTATTCATCTATCAACTTATCAAATTTTGTAGTCATGTTCGAAAAACAAAATATTAAAAAATTAGCTCCTGTTGCTTTGGCGTTTGCTTTTTTAGGGGGTACATCTTTCGCAGCTTATGAACACTTTCATAAATCAGATACATTAACCAACTGGGTTGAAACCAATATGCCGGTCGTCAAAGCCAGGCTGGATGACAAAAGTACTGGTGCAAATGTGGCAATGATTCCTGCTGATTTTTCATTTGCTTCTGAAAAAGCGACAGCTGCTGTTGTGCATATTAAATCCACAATGAAAGCAGAAAGAAATGTAAGCCAAATGGAAGTCCCGGATGAATTGAAGGACTTTTTTGGCGGCCGCAGCCCGTTTGGTCAGGACGCACCACAGGGAAGAGGCAGGGGTGAAAAGCCACAGGCTTCTGGTTCAGGTGTGATTATTAATTCAGATGGGTTTATTGTCACAAACAACCACGTGATCCAGGGTGCGGAATCCCTGGAGGTTACGCTTGCGGATAAGCGCACATATAAAGCGAAAGTTATTGGTTCGGATCCAAACACCGATATTGCATTGATCCAGATCGAAGCAAAAAATCTCCCCGCTCTATCTTTTGGAAATTCAGAAAATGTGAAAGTTGGGCAGTGGGTTCTGGCCGTTGGCAATCCGTATAACTTGACTTCCACTGTAACCGCAGGTATCGTCAGTGCGAAAGGACGCAGTATTAATATTTTGGGAGAAAATTCGAAAGCCCCGATTGAGTCTTTTATTCAGACCGATGCTGCCGTAAATCCAGGAAATTCGGGTGGAGCGCTGGTTGATCTGAACGGTAATTTAATTGGAATCAATACTGCAATAGCCAGCCAAACAGGATCTTATGCCGGTTATTCATTTGCCGTTCCTGCCAGCATTGCTCATAAAGTCGTTGAAGATCTTTCAAAATTTGGTTCGGTGCAGCGTGGTTATCTTGGCGTTGGTATCAGCGAAGTGGATGGTGCAAAAGTTAAATCTTACGATTTGAAAGTAAGTGAGGGTGTCCGCATTGAAAATTTCGCCGACGAAAGTGCTGCACGTGAAGCCGGGATAAAGGTCGGAGATGTCATCACTAAAATTGATGGACATGACATCAACAGTGTTGCACAGTTGCAGGAAGCAATCGCACAGCATAAGCCAAGCGACAAAGTGTTGGTGACAGTGAACCGTGACGGCGCTGATACGGAGATTGCCGTTACCTTAAAAAGCAGTTCAGGAACTTTGGTTGCAGAAAAATCAGTACAAACTTTAGATAATCTGGGTATCGAATTGCAGGATCTTACTACTCAGCAAAAAAGAGCGTGGGATGTTGAACAAGGCGTTCAAGTGAGCCAGATTAATGCAGGAAAAGTACGTCAGAATACTGATATGCAGGACGGATTCGTTATAACTAAAATAGATAAAACACCGGTAGGGAACGTGCAGCAGGCAATGAAAGCATTGGAAGGTAAAAAGGGTGGGGTAATGATTGAGGGAGTTTATCCGGGAAGTCAGGAAACACAATATTATGCGATTGGTTTGTGATGTTGGCCGGGCGGGCTTTGTGTCCGCCCCTACACGAATGCTATGTTTATTTTTTTAAATCCTAAAAATTTAATCATCGTAAAAATGAAAAAGAATCTGATTTTGTTGGGAATGCTTACCATGTTAAGCAGTGTTGTTTTCGCTAATAATCCGCAACGAGAAGTTTTGGAAAGTGCTCCGGTTAAGACATATAACTGGATTGTACCAGACATGAAGACAAATCAAAATCCAATGTATAGCAGTACTTACTCTCGTCAGCGGATACAACGTGCGTTCGATGAAGCTTTGAACGGAAAAGGTCTGGTAAGGGAAACGAAAAATCCGGATTTCCTTTTGCAGTTCCATACGTATACGCAACGCGTTCGTAGAAATTATTATGGAGGTTACCCGATGATGGGATATCCCATGATGGGCTGGGGGAGATTTGGATGGGGAATATGGGGAATGCCTTATGGCGGTTATGGCTACGGCGGATTTCCTTCGTCAACCAGAAGCACGGATGGAACGTTGATCCTGGATGTTGTTGATGCGAAAACTGGAGAAATTGTGTGGCAAAGAGCCATTTCCGGTGATGTGACCAATCCAAATAACCTGGACAAAAGAATAAATAAGGGAGTCAAAAAGCTGATGAAAAGTTTCCCGATTCGTCAGTCTTAGTAATTTTTTCTTTGCATAAAATGTTTCGAATTGATGGGACAGGTGTCTGAAAAGGCACCTGTCTTGATCATTCTTAAAAAACTGTAAAATTTTAAAAACACGGATCTGAACTACAAAATTTCGACAGAATTGTGTTGTAGTTTTAATATGTTAAAGGTTAACAAGTAATTTAAATTTTAACACAGAAGCTCATGAAATCGCATACAGAAGGTTTTCCCGGAGAAGTTATAAATGGGAAATATGCCTCTAATAATCGTTTATTCACAAGTATAATTGCCGGACTGGCAATATTCACTTTTTCGTTGACAGCATACAGCCAGGATGAACAAGGGTATAACGGTCAGCCATATGAAAATCGCCAGGCAGGACCAGTTGAACAAAGCATCATTCCTACGGTTGCGCCTTATAGTGAGGATGTACGAAATAACATTTTGATTGCCACGCAATATCCGGAAGTTTTGGAGAAGGTGGCGCGTATTCGTGAGTACACAACTCAGGGATTTCAGACAACCATTCAAGGATATTCTCAGAAAAAACAAAACTGGTTTTACGAAGTTTCCCGGTATCCGGAATTGATGCATACGCTTGCGACGTTGCCCCGGAAGCAATCGCAGGAACAGATCAATGGCCTGTTGAATAATCCGTCAAAAGAATTGCGGGAAGCCGCCTGGAAGCTCTATCGCAATCACCATAGTGATTTGGTAGCGGTTGACAATTTGAATCAACAAGCCATAACGTCTTTCACGGATTTGATCAGACCATTAAACTCTGATGCTCAGGAGGCGTTTAAGGCTTTGCAGGAAATGCCGGATGTTTTGTCAATTCTGAATGATCATAGCGATTTGACCGCTCGTTTGGGAGATGAATTTAAAAACAATCCGGACGGGACTCGTCAAAAACTTGCTGATGCGCACGAGAAAATAGAAGCAGAAAACAAACAGGATCTGGATAATTACAAACAGGAATTAGCGCAGGATCCTCAGGCCCAACGTGAGTACGACCAGGCGGCGCAACAATATGCGGAAAGCAAAGGATACAGCTACCCTGCACCGACAGGCGATAAGGTAATTAATTATTACAACAACCCATATTCATATTGGTTTGGTTATCCGTCCTGGTATGGTTCACCTATGTGGTACCCCGGTGCGTTCGGTTTTGGTGGCGGCATGTATTACGGAATGGGTTTATACGGATATGGTTTCCCGACGCTTGGATTTTCGTCCTGGTTCTTTGGCGGAGCTTACCGGTATTATCCTCACTTATACCGCACTTACGGCAACTACTACCGAAACCATTATATTTCGCGGGGACGTTATATTTCCCCAAGAAATGGTTTTATAGGAGCTGCCGGAAGACATTACAATCCTGAAATGGGAGCGCGTTCGAATTGGTTATCCTCGCCAGGAACTTATAACAATGCTCCTCGCAGTTACTCGCAGGGATCGCGTATGATGCAGGGACAGCGTGCGTACAACAGAAGTTACAGTGCCCCAAGAACATATAATAATACACCCAGAAGTTATAATAATGGTGGAAGTAACTTCCGGAGTCCGTCTTATGGCGGAGGGTATAGCCGTGGTTCTTATGGAGGCGGTGCATCCAGAGGCGGCGGAGGCGGTACCCGTGGAGGACGTCGTTAAAGATTTGTTGGTGAGTAAATAGGTTTTAATATGGAAAGGGGTGGTCACATTGTGGTCACCTCTTTTTGTGCGAATACAGTGGACTGATTCGGCAACGATATTGTTTAGCCAGGTTGTATTTCCCAATATCTAATTCAAAATTAATTCGCTGGCCGTAATATTTTTCGAAGTTATTTGAATTTAATAAATAAGGTTTTTCCAGATTCTTTCCAGTTTTGTTTTTGATATTTACGGGTTATGAAAATACTGATTATTGAGGACGAAACTGAATTGATGGAAGTAATCCGTCAGTCGCTGGAAAAGGAAAATTTTCTCGTGGAAACTGCGGAAGATTTTGGCAGTGCGCTGGACAAAATAATTTCGTTTGATTACGACTGTATTTTGTTGGATATCATGTTGCCGGGCGGCAGTGGACTGGATATTCTGCAGGAATTAAAAAAACTGAATAAGTCCGATAATGTTATCATTATTTCTGCAAAAGACTCTCTTGACGACAAACTGACCGGACTTGACCTGGGAGCTGACGATTATCTTACCAAGCCGTTTCATATTGCAGAGTTAAACGCACGTATAAAATCCGTTTTACGCAGAAAAACGTTCGGCGGGAAAAATACGGTTGATTTAGCTAATATAAGGCTGGATCTGGATGACAGAACCTTACAAATTGACAATCAGCCATTGCCTTTAAACCGCAAAGAATTTGACATTCTCAGCTATATGGTGGTTAACAAAAATCGGTTGGTGAACAAAACTTCACTTGCCGAACATGTATGGGGAGACCATATGGATGAGGCTGACGACTATGAATTTATTTATTCACAGATCAAAAATCTTCGTAAAAAGCTGAAAGAAAACCGCGCAGGTATAGAAATTCAGGCGGTGTATGGATTGGGCTATAAACTCGTTGTGGTATGAAACTGCTCAATCATACTTTAAAATATTTGTCCATAACGTTATTTGTCATTATCAGTATCTGGGCGGCGATTTTCTATATCAATATGCTCGATGAAGTCTATGACAGTCTGGACGACGGTTTGGAAAATTATAAGCTCCTGATTATTAAAAAAGCGGAGGAAGATTCCAGTATTTTGAATAAAAAGGAATTTGCAGAAAGTAATTATGAAATTCGTCAAATACCTGAATCTGTTGCGGTTCTAAGGAAGGATGTCCATCAGGATACGCTCATGTATATGCTGAATGAGGAAGATTATGAGCCAGTCAGAATGCTCACTTCGGCGTTTGCGCTCAACAATAAATTTTATGAGTTAAAGGTAATTTCTTCTATGGTGGAGGAAGATGATCTGATCGAAGACCTTCTTTATTCACTGATTTGGCTCTACGTGGCGATGATCGCAAGTATATTGATTGTCAATAATTTTCTCCTGAAAAAAACCTGGAAACCGTTTTACTTGCTTTTGGATCAGTTGAAACAGTTCAAGCTTGGGAAAGATCCCATTATTGCCCCGGCTGAAACACAGGTCAAAGAATTTAAAGAGTTAAATGAGGCTGTTCATTTACTGCTCAACCGGACCCTGGAAACGTATCAGGGCCAAAAACAATTTATTGAAAATGCGTCGCACGAGCTGCAAACTCCACTCGCGATCAGTATCAACAAACTCGAATTATTATCTGAAAGAGAAGATCTGACTGAAAATAATCTGGTCGCCATAGGGCAAGTGATACAAACTCTGGAACGTTTGAAAAGGCTCAATAAATCTCTTCTGTTGTTATCAAAAATCGAAAATAAACAGTTTCAGGATCGCGAGCAGGTTAATATAAACGCAACGTTTAAAAATCTGATTGACGAATTTTCAGACTTTGCAGATTATAAAAATGTCCGGATTTCTATACAGGAAAATGGTCAGTTGAGTGCTAATATGAATAAAGATCTCGCCGGAATATTTATTACTAATTTCCTGAAAAACGCAATTGTACATAATCGTGAAAACGGAACGGTTGAAATTATTATTGAAGCGAATGCTTTTACAATTCATAATTCCGGAACCGAAATTGCCCTAAACGCAGAGAAAATTTTTGAGCGCTTTCATAAAAAATCAAACGAGAAAAATAATACTGGGCTTGGTCTGGCAATTGTCAAGGCAATTTCAGATCTGTATGGATTATCCGTTACTTATCAATTTGATGAAGGACATAAGATGGCCGTAACTTTTTAAATAAAAGTCGAAGGATTTCGATTACCAATTCTTTCCGGTTTTGACTTTTAACATTGTGTTATCAACCGTTAGAAGTATGAAACACATCATCAAAACCTTCATCGCACTGGCCACCTGTTCCGCAGCATTTGGACAATCAGATACTTTGTCAAACCTTCCTGTCAAAATTCACCACGCCGAACCACTATTTATCGACCTTATTCGAGACCTCGGTGCACGAAAGGGCGAAAAAGAATTGAATTTGGGCTGGGGCATGGAAGATCAGAAAGGATTTGTTGCCAACACAGGTTTTTTTGAATATGAGTTCTCGCCTGTGAACAGATTAGGATTGGAAGTTGAAGTACCATTTAGTTTTTATAAGCCTGAATTTGAACGTCAGGACGGAGAATCGGCGCCAAGAAATAGAATGGAAGGAGTAAAACTGGCCTCCCAATATACATTTCTGGTTGCCCAAAAATACAACTTATCGATGGCGATTGGTTATATTCATGAATTTAAAACACACTCATTTTATTCATTAAGGCATGGATCTGCACCTTTAAAAGGACATAGTCTAAACCCGTTTTTTGTGGCAGCCAAACGATGGGGAAAACGGATTCACTCGATGATATATACGGGTCCTGAATGGGAATTTACTTCTGGTGACAGAAATCCGGAAAAGTATTTTCAGGTAAACGCAAGTACGCATTACCAGTTAAATAATGGAGGGAATTTGATCGGTGTGGAAGTCAATCAGGAGTATTCCGGATGGGAGTTTGCTACTGTAGTGAGGCCGCAGGTGAAATTGATGATAACCTCTAATCTGGCCTTAGGATTGGTGACTGGAATTCCTGTAAATTTAGATGATCATGGCATCAGTTTCATGGCCCGTATAATATTTGAGCCCCCCAAAAGAAAGTAGCAAATTCCAGTTTCTTTCCGGAATTGAGTATTTATTTTGTATAAATTAAATCCAAATCATATGAAAAAGTTAATTGTTATTGTCTGTGGTATGTTTTATGCAACCGTTAGCTTCGGGCAGGACCTAAAAGAAACCGAAGTGCCGTCCGTTGTACTAAACACATTTAAGCAACAATTTCCAAAAGCAGCTGAGGTTGAGTGGAAGTTAAAAGCAGAGATGTATAAAGCTGAGTTTGAAATCGCAAAAGATGATCACGAAGTGTGGTTGGAAAAATCCGGTAAGATTGTCAAACATAAGGAAGAAATAAAATCAGAGCAGCTTCCGAAAGAAGTGGTGGCGGCAATAAACAAAGACTATAAAGGTTATAAGATTCATGACCCGAAAAAGACAGATAATGCAGGTGTGGTTACTTACAAGGTTGAACTAAAAAATACTGGTTCCGAGGTGGACGTTACCTATGATAAAAATGGAAAAGTAATCAGCAAAAAGGCGGAAGACTAATAACGGCAACTAGATTTCACAGAAGATATCAAAATCTGATTAGAAAATACGTTAGTTATGTATTGCAATGACCACTATTTTCAGAATTTCCAACTGGAAAATGCAGATCGAAAAATTTTTTCTTGAAAAGTCCGTTCTGTATTCATAAATTCAGAAAGTATTTTGGTTGCTGCTGTAAATTGGTACAGGTTTTGTATGATGAATATATGGTATTTTAAGATGAACCAGGAATTTTGTCGGATGTCGATTTTTATTTCCAGGATATGAAATATACGGAAATTCTAAATGTGGTTGAGCAATATATCGAGCAGTTTTATGGTGCAAAGGAGGATTCAACGCTTACTTTTCACAATTTTGCTCACACGCTTGACGTAGTAACGCATGCTGCGAAGATGTCGCATCATTATGGACTGAATGATAGAGATACCTTTATCGTTGTGGCTGCTGCATGGTTCCATGACACCGGATACTACACAGGAGAGCCAAGCGGTCACGAGCAGCGCGGCGCCGACATGGCGGCTGGATTTTTAAGAGAATTGGGCGTCAGAGAGGAGCTTATCCATGAAATCCAGAAGTGTATCATGGCAACTGTGATGCCTCAAAAGCCGGAAAATCTTTTGCAGCAAATTATGTGTGATGCCGACCTGTTTCACTTTGGAACAGAACAATTTTCAGAAAGGGATATGCTGATGCATGAGGAGGTCGAACGCAAAATGGGTTGTAAAATAGATAGCGGTAAATGGCGTAAAGCAACGATTTGCCTTCTGGAATCTCATTTTTTCAAGACCGGATACGGGCGTGAGTTGCTGGAATTTGGGAAAAGGAAAAATCTTGAAAGACTAAAGCGTAAGGAAGAAAGAGGGATTTTAATGAAAACGCAGTCGACAAATATATAGCCAAATAGTTTTTTCAATTAATTGATACTAAAATAGGGGAGAGCTTTTCGGCTTCTCCCCTTTATTTTTATTAATTCTGTCAGATTATTTCTTGCTTTTTATTGGCAAGGTAAACCAGTGAAAACCATCTCTTGCGATAAGTGCTTCGGCGATTTCCGGGCCCCATGAATCAGCGGAATAATTTGGAAAGTTAAGACTTTTTCTGCCCTGCCATGCATTTAAAATTGGCATAATTAGCTCCCAGGCAGTTTCAACCTGGTCTCCACGCATGAATAAGGTCTGGTCTCCCAGCATGGTATCCAATAGCAAAGTTTCGTAAGCTTCCGGCGCCTGTTCCGTATACGTTCCTTTGTAGTCAAAAACCATGTCGACAGCATTCAGATACATATCCAAGCCCGGACGTTTTGCCTGTACTTGCAGGCGTATGCTCATTTCCGGCTGAATACTGATGATAAGGCGATTTTGCTGCCAGCTTTCATTCGCCTCTTTCGGGAAAACAAAATGCGGAACATCTTTAAATTGGATGGTGATTACAGACGCCGATTGGTGTAACCTTTTTCCGGTACGCACGTAAAACGGAACTCCTTGCCAGCGCCAGTTATCTACAAAAAATTTAATTGCAGCGAACGTTTCAGTGTTCGATTCAGGATTGACTTTTGGTTCCTCGCGATAACCCGGAACTTCCTGTCCTTTCATCCAGCCGCTACCATATTGCCCTCGAACCGCTGACAAACGAACATCCTCTGGCGTAAATTTGCGCATCGCTTTCAATACATCCACTTTTCTATTGCGAATTTCGTCTGCGTCAAAACTTACCGGAGACTCCATCGCAACCAGGCAAAGAAGTTGTAATAAGTGATTCTGAATCATATCACGCATGGCACCCGAACCGTCGTAATAATCACCACGCTCTTCTACGCCAAGTTGTTCAGTTACAGAAATCTGTACATGCTCGATATAATTCCGGTTCCAGATTGGTTCCAGAATTGCATTTGCAAAACGGAAAGCCATGATATTTTGTACCGTTTGTTTGCCGAGGTAATGATCGATACGATAGATCTGTTTTTCGTCAAAAATTCCTGAAAGAAGTTTGTTAAGCGAAACAGCCGAGTCAAGGTCGTGGCCGAAAGGTTTTTCGATAACGATTCTTGTTTTTTCAGGATCAGAAGCCAGATTACTTTTTGAAATATTTTCAGCAATAATCGGGAAAAAATTCGGGGCAACAGCCAGATAATAAATTACGTTCGCTTTTTTGCCCCATTCAGCATTGTGTGCTTCAATTCTCGAACCGAACTCTTTATAAGTTTCATGATCATTAATGTCAGAAACCTGGTAAAAAAGATGCTTTGAAAATTCAGCCCATTTGTCGTCAGCGGCCTTTCCGCTTCTTGAAAACGAATTGATACCTTCAAGGATTTTTACTTTAAAATCGTCGTCAGAAAGGGGAGTTCTCCCGGTTCCGATAATGGCAAACTCATCTGAAAGCCAGCCTTCTAGAAATAGATTATATAAAGCCGGCGCCAGTTTACGGGAATTAAGATCGCCGGTACCACCGAAAATAATAAATATCGTCGGCTGAGATTTAAGTGTTGAATACATGATGTCGTTGGTTTACAGACAATTTTTAAATTTCCGAACCGCTTTTCGGAACCCATTGTGTATGAAAAACACCTTCTTTCCCAATAAGTTCATAAGTATGAGCGCCAAAAAAATCGCGTTGCGCCTGAATCAGGTTTGATGGCATTCTCTTGCTGCGGAAGGAATCGAAATAGCTCAGGGATGAAGCGAAGGCTGGAACCGCGATGCCGCTCGCCACACATTTTGACAAAACAGATCGGATTCCCGGAATTGTTTCGTTCACTATTTTTGCCACATTTCCGTCAAGCAAAAGATGTTGGAGTCCGTTGTCTTTTTCGTAGGCATTGTAAATTTCGTTCAAAAACGAAGAACGGATAATACATCCGCCGCGCCAGATTTTGGCAATTTCCGAAAGGTTCAGACCATAATTATATTCCGTTGATGCATTTGAAAGCATCTGCATACCCTGCGCGTACGTTATGATCATGCTGAAATAAAATGCTTGCTCCAGTTCTAACAGGAACTGTTCCTGATCTACGTCAAAACTAACCGTCTCGTCAGCACTATATAATCCAGATGCCTGTTCGCGAAGTGTTTTATACTTAGACAGATCCCGCATTGATACTGCTGTGTCGATTGTAGGAATTGGAGATTGGAGATCCATGGCAGCCTGCGAAGTCCATTTTCCTGTTCCTTTCGCTCTGGCTTCATCCTTGATGTCATCCAGGAGTAAATGATCGGAACCAGGCTCTTTGTATTTAAAAATATCGGCAGTAATATCTACCAAAAATGATTGCAGGCGGCCTTCATTCCAGCTGGCGAATATTTTCTGGATTTCATCACCTTCCATCTTCAATCCATTTTTCAGAATCTCATATGTTTCGGAGAGTAATTGCATCATGCCATATTCGATACCATTATGGACCATTTTGACAAAATGACCTGCCGAACCTTGTCCGATATACGTGACACAAGGTACTCCGTCGACTTTTGCAGCGATGGCTTCCAATATGGGCTTCATAACGGAGTAAGCTTTTTTATCGCCACCAGGCATAATGCTCGGACCGCGTCGTGCTCCTTCTTCTCCTCCGGAAATACCCATTCCAAAGAAATGAAAACCAAGATTTTGCAGGTATTCAACGCGTCGGTTGGTATCAGTAAAGTGAGAATTTCCTCCATCAATCAAAATGTCGCCTTTGTCTAGAAGCGGCAATAGCTCCTCTATAACACTATCAACAATTTTTCCAGCCGGAACGAGCATTGTGATTGCACGAGGCGTGGTAAGGCTCGCAACAAATTCGTTGATATCGCTGAACCCTTTGACTTTTATATTTTTGCCCTCTTCTTCAAGCAAGGCACCTTTTGAAGCATCTTTGTCATATCCGGCGCCAGCAAAGCCATGGTCACCGATATTGAGAAGTAAGTTTCGGCCCATGGTACCCAGGCCGATCATACCAAAATTATATTGTTGCTCACTCATGATTGCGGAAATTTTTCTCTTTTAAGACCTTCAAGAATTTCTTTCGTAGACTCGAAACTGGTATGATGAAAGGCACGGATACCTAACTTTTGAGCCGTGGTCGTAAACATAATGCGATCATCGAAATAAACACATTGCGCCGGAGTGGCCTGCGCGATACCCATCGCAAGGTTGAACAATCCTGGATCAGGTTTACGCATTTTCACTTCACAGGACGAAATAAAGGCATCAAAACATTCATGGAGTTTGAACTTCCGGACGCGATAATCATTTAATTCCTTGCCTTCATTATTGATGGAAATAACGCGGAAACCGCAGTCTTTTTTCCACTCTTTCAGCCATTTAAGCATATCCGGCAGTTCGACAGATTGTGCGTAGATAAATGCCTTAAAATCTTCTCTTGCGAAGTCGCGGGGATGATTAAAGATGACAGTGTCCAGATATTCGTCAAGTGTTATGCTGCCAATTTCATACACATTAAAAATGAAATTATGTAACACATTAACTTCATTGTAGTCGAGACCGAACTGTTCGGAGGCAATTTTGCGGGATTCGTGCCCCCAGCCATTGCTGAGGAGCACGCCACCGATATCAAAAAACAGAATTTTAAGATCAGTACTTTCCATTATTGCTTTTAGTTGACTTTGGATTTTTGGTCTTCAATAGCCTGTAATAATTTTTCAAAAGGCTTATTAAACTTATCAATTCCTTCGTCTTCCAATTGCTTAGTCACTGCGTCGATATCAATACCAGCCGCTTTGATTTTTTCCATGATTTCTGTTGCTCCTTCAAGATCATCTTCCAGACGGCTCGCAGGATCGCCATGATCACGGTATGCTTCCAATGTATCCAATGGAATAGTATCAACTGTATCAGGGCCAATAAGCGCTTCTACATATTTTGTATCTTTGAAGGCAGGGTTCTTGCTGCTTGTACTTGCCCAAAGAAGACGTTGTGGAACGGCACCTTTATCAGCCAGTTTTTTCCAGCGTTCAGTGCTGAATACGCGTTTATAAATTTCATAAGCCTTTTTAGCAGAAGCAATTGCCACTTCGCCTTTAAGCTCACCAAGTCCTTTTTCATCCAGCATTGGATCAACCAGAACGTCAATACGGCTAAGGAAGAAACTTGCAACGGATGAAATTTTATCAATTGGCAAGCCTTTTTCGGCTCTCTCTTCCAAACCTTTGATATACGCTTCGGTAACTGCTTCGTAACGATCCAGGCCAAAAAGCAAGGTAACGTTGATGTTCAAGCCCTCAGCAATTGCTTTTTGGATTGCAGGAAGACCAGGTTCAGTTCCTGGAATCTTGATCATCACATTTTCCTTATCAACCGCTTTCCAAAGTTCAAGTGCTTGTTTGATCGTTCCTTCTGTATTTAACGCAAGGAATGGCGATACTTCAAGACTTACATATCCATCTGCACCAACAATTTCTGCATCATAAACCGGGCGCAAAAGGTCACATGCACGTTTTATATCACTTACAGCAAGACCAAAAAAAATCTCTTCGTTGGTTTTATCACCTTTTGATAATTCATTGATATCTGCATCGTAGTCTGAGCTGCTGCTGATGGCTTTTTCGAAAATAGCCGGGTTGGAAGTAACGCCTCTTACGCCGTCTTCTTCAACCAGTTTTTTTAATTCACCGGTGTTAATAATCTTACGGTCAATGAAATCCAACCAGATGCTTTGTCCAAAATCGTGGATCTGTTTTACTTTGTTACTTGCCATAATTAACTGTTATTTGAATTAAAAAATACCTTTTACAATTTATTAAATCAGGACGAGAAAAATGTGGTTCTAACCCTAGCAGAACCACATTTTTCGAGTTGCGCCTTATTTATTCAACAAAGCTTTCGCCTTATTAATTACATTTTCGACCGTAAAACCGAAAACTTTATACAATTCATCGGCAGGCGCAGATTCCCCAAAAGTTGTCATCGCAATGATGTCGCCTTCGTCCGTTACGTATTTATGCCATCCCAGCGGAGAGCCTGTTTCAACGGCAAGACGTTTTCTGATTGCATTCGGGAAAACTTCTTCCTTGTATGCTGCATCCTGCTTTTCAAATAATTCCCAGGACGGCATACTCACCACTCTTGCCGCAATTCCTTCCTCTTTCAACTTCGCCTGCGCCGACATAATCAATTCAACCTCCGAACCGGTTGCAATTAAAATTAAATCCGGTGTCTTCTCTGAATCAGAAAGTACATAAGCACCTTTTTCTAACTGTTTTGCATCGCCATATTTTGTCTGATCCAAAATTGTCAAACCCTGACGTGTAAAAACCAATACAACCGGCCCGCCCTTATGTTCCAACGCAACACGCCAGGCCTGCGCAGTTTCGTTAGCATCAGCAGGGCGAATGACAGTGATATTCGGAATCGAGCGAAGTGATATCAATTGTTCAACAGGCTGATGTGTCGTGCCGTCTTCTCCGAGACCGATACTGTCATGGGTATAAACAAATATTGGCTTGATCTTCATAATTGCCGCCAAACGAATCGGTGGGCGCATATATTCTGAAAAGATCAGAAATGTTGCGCCAAAAGGTATCAATCCCTTGGTAAGGGCCATTCCATTTAACGCTGAACCCATCGCATGCTCGCGTATCCCAAAATGGAAATTTCTTCCATCTCTTTTTTCAGGCGTGAAGGAATCAAATTCTTTGAGATTCGTATCGGTGGAGGGAGCCAAATCAGCTGCTCCGCCTATCAAACCTGGAATGCTTGCTGCGATTGCATTCAGCACTTTTCCCGAGGCCTGGCGTGTCGCCATTTTTTTGTCAGCAGCTTCGAAAACAGGAAGATTGTCGAGCCAGCCATCGGGCAATTCTCCGCTAATTGCCAGTTCATATTCTGCCGCCAGATCAGGGAATTTTTCCTTGTATTCACTGAAAAGCTCGTTCCATTTTTCTTCGAGTTTCGTACCTTTTTCTCCGACACCCTGGTAGTATGCAGCGACTTCCTCCGGCACGACAAAAGATTGTTCCGGGTCGAAGCCGAAAAATTCTTTAACCAGCTTAACTTCGTCTGCGCCCAGCGGAGATCCGTGAGAACCAGCCGTATCTACTTTGTTCGGACTTCCATAGGCGATCTGCGTGCGAACTTTGATAAGTGAGGGACGGTTTTTTTCTCCCTGTGCATTTCTTACAGCAATGTTGAGAGCACTGATATCATTTCCATCTTCGACAACTTGCACATGCCAGCCGTACGACTCGAAGCGTTTTGCCACATCTTCAGTAAAAGCGATATCTGTCGTGCCTTCGATCGAAATATGGTTATCATCATACAGATAGATGATATTCCCTAATTCCAAATGTCCCGCCAGCGACGCTGCTTCGGAAGTTACGCCTTCCATCATATCGCCGTCACTGCAAATTGCGTAGACATTGTAATCAAAAATGTCAAAACCAGGTCTATTATACCTCGCTGCAAGATGTTTCTGGGCGATTGCAAATCCAACGCCATTGGCAAATCCCTGGCCTAAGGGTCCTGTTGTTACGTCGATTCCGGGAGCAAGTCCATATTCCGGGTGTCCTGCTGTTTTACTATTAAGTTGTCTGAAATTTTTGAGGTCGTCGAGTGAAAGATCGTAACCTGTCAAATGCAGATAGCTGTATTGAAGCATACATCCATGGCCCGCGGATAAAACAAATCTGTCCCGGTTTGGCCAATCTGGATTTTTAGGATTATAGTGCATAAAATGCGACCATAAAACATGGGCCATTGGCGCGGCTCCCATTGGCATTCCAGGATGTCCCGAATTTGCTTTTTGCACTGCATCAACGGACAATAATCTTGCGGTGTTGATGCCTAATTGTTCAATTTCCTTCGTATCTGATCCCATTTTAAGCTATGCTGATTGATTAGTTATCTTGGTAAAACTATTAAACGGTTACTCTCGAAAGCATGACCTGACCTTTTAAGTACATATTTAATCAATACTTTTTCAAACTGATTTTATAATTTCACCAATTAAAAATTAAGTTACCTGACTTGTTTTAAAAATTCTATTCTTATCCGGCAGAGAGGTTTAGTATAACATTTATGCCAAATATTTTAATCTGAGTTGCTGCCAGGTGGATATCGATGATGTGGGCAATTTATCAAGCCGAGTTTTTTGAATGACAAAGTTGGGCTTATATAATTAATTCATAAAGAGCTGTTTTATCGATTTTGTTGTACATATCAGTGGATTATGTTTTGATTAAAATTAGTCAGGAAGAGGGTGAGGTGCAGTTTTGGAAAAATCCTGAAAAACTTGTAAATAGAAATTAGTTACGATCTTTGTAGTAAGTATTAACCAGTTAACTTTGAAATATGTCATTGAGGGGCCCGATAATTTCAATTGAGGACGACGCAGATGATCAGTACCTTTTAAAAAGTGTGCTGGATGAAATGAAAATACCGAATACTGTTCATTTTTTTAATAATGGGCTTGAAGCGCTTCAATACCTGGAAGTTACAACCGAACAGCCATTCCTGATCCTTTGCGATATCAATATGCCGATTATGAATGGCCTTGAATTGCGTCAGAGAATCGATAGCGAAGAATATTTAAAAAGGAAATCTATCCCATTTGTTTTTTTAAGCACCTCGGGAAGTCCGAAGTTGGTGGAGGAGGCTTATGCTTCGACGATTCAGGGATATTACCAAAAGGCGAGCGGTTTTGATGCCTTTAGACAACAAATCGAATTGATTGTTGAATATTGGAAATCCTGCCTGCATCCAAATAATTTCACCGTTAGCAGTAAGTAGTGTATCTATGTTTAAAACAACTCGCGGCTCCTGAATGTTTCGGAAACCGCGTCTTGTAAAACAATTAAAATCTACTTAGAAAGCTGTTCGAATTCTTCATCCGTCAATTGGATGTCCGCAGCTTTCAAATTTTCATGTAAGTGACCAATGGACTTGGTTCCCGGGATCAATAGTATATTTGGAGATCTCCTTAGAAGCCACGCGAGTGCAATTTGTGCAGTTGTGGCCTTATGATCTGCGGCGATCCTACCAAGTTTTTCTGCAAGCTTCTGAGGCCCTGACGCCAGTGGGTACCATGGTATAAAAGCTTGCCCTTTTTTGGCAGTATAATCTACAATTTCTTCCCACTGTCTGTTACCGAGGTTGTAAAGATTTTGAACCGATACGATTGATATAACTTTTTCTGCCCGTTCGATCTGTTCAATGTTCACTTCGGATAAGCCGACATATTTAATTTTACCTGTTTTTACTGCCTCTGCAACAGGAGCAAGCGTTTCTTCAACAGGAATTTTTGGATCAAAACGGTGAAGCTGCCAAAGGTCGATCGTATCAACTTTTAATCTTTTCAAACTTCCCTCAATGTTTTCACTGATGAATTTTGGATCTCCGTTCGGCACCCATTCATTTGGTCCCGGACGATTGAATCCACCTTTGGTGGCAATAACGAGATCGTGTTTATAAGGCTGCAAAGCATCGGCAATTAATGATTCGTTGAAGTGAGGACCGTAAGCGTCTGCTGTGTCAATGAAGTTGACGCCTGATGCAACAGCTTCCTGTAAAACTTTTATAGCGTTAGGTCTGTCCGCAACCTCGCCAAACACGCCTGAGCCTGTCAATTGCATTGCACCATAACCTAAACGTTTAATTTCTATTTCATCACCTATTTTATAGGTTAATGATATTTTCGAATCTGCTGACATTTTATTTAATGTTCTAATTGAAAAACGTGTATATAAAATTTCCTGATCCTAAAATACCTGATTGGTATTTTTAGTTCAAATCTTAACAGTCAGCTTAATTTTTATGCCAGGTATCAGCCTGAAAAATCCTGATCGAGATTATACTTGATAATAAATTGACTTTAAGAAATCTTGGAACGTCATGTTTTGGTGAAGTTAAATTAGTGAGAGATGATCAAAATGGTAGCAGTAATAATTAAGCGATATTGATTTTTACGATGCCGAGTTTTTTCATTTTGCTTACCATTGTTGATACGGGCAGATCCAGCAGTACCGCTGCTCCATTAGGTCCGGAGATTCTGTTATTGCATTTTCTCAAAACAGAAAGTATGTGATCCCGTTCAAGCTCTTCCATTGTTTTTACTGCAAAACCAGTGTTTCTCGCTGCAATGTCAACTTTTGCGTCATTGGGAAATGGTAACGTGAGTTCTTCTATCTGTTTGCCGGATGTCAGTAACACGCTTCGCTCTATCAAATGTTGTAACTCTCTGACATTTCCTGGCCAGGCGTAAGTTATTAACCGTTCCATCGCAGAATCTGAAATCGAATCTACGCGTTTACCGGTTAGTTTGGCATAATATTTCAGAAAGTGGAAAGCTAGTAAGGGGATATCCACGGGCCGCTCACGCAAAGGCGGCAGCACAATAGGAAAAACGAAAAGCCGGTAATACAGGTCAAGCCGAAAACGACCGCTTGCTATTTCTTTTTCCAGATTACGGCTGGTCGCGGCTATCACACGAACATCTATTTTAATAGAACCCTTTCCGCCAATTCGCTCGATTTCTTTTTCCTGTAAAACCCGGAGCAGTTTGACCTGGAAATCCACCGGCATCTCACCGATCTCGTCCAGCATTATCGTACCGCCGGAAGCTTGCTCAAACTTTCCAATACGCCTTTCATAAGCACCTGTAAAAGAGCCTTTTTCATGCCCAAAAAATTCGGATTCAATCAGATTTGCAGGGAGCGCTGCGCAATTAACTTTGATAAAAGGTTTGTTTTTTCGCGGGGATAGTTTGTGGATAATTGAGGCTATTCCCTCTTTTCCTGTACCACTTTCACCTAAAATCAAAACCGATGTTGTGCTGGCTGCAACCTGCATAACAAGTTCGAAAACTTCCTGCATGCCTTCACTGGTTCCGATAATTCCCTCAAATTCGATTTTACTTTTATCAATATCCGCCCTTTCAGAAAAGGTTGATTTGAAAGCACTTTGATATTCGGAAATATTGCGAAGTTTAGGTTTTTGTTGCTGATCATAATGATGGCGATACTGGGCGATGTCCAGTGTTACCAGCAAATCTTTTTCACGAAATGGCTTGACAAGAAATCCATAAGGATTCGTCGCTTTGGCTGCCTGCAATACCTGAGTGCTTGAATTTGCAGATAAATAAATGAAAGGCAGATTCATTTCATTGAGTAACAACGCAAGGTCAATTCCTGTGCGGGCGCCTTGGAGGTAAATATCCAGGACGATCAGGCATGGCTTTTCATTAGCGATTATTTCCAGTGCTTCGTCCACAGAAAAGGCGATACTACAAACTGTGTATCCCGCATTTTCCAAAGTAATACGAATATCGCCAGCCACGATATATTCGTCTTCAACGATCAGGATCTTGTCACACATCATTGCATGCAGTTTGGCGCTCAAAAAGTTGGCTGGTACTTAATGGTTTTGTCGAACTGCAAGTAAACTATTTTAATTCAGGTTTTATTTTTAAACGATGATATGTACTAGTCTGTTGATAAAATATCAATGTGTTTTTCGTTGTCAAACAGTCAGTTTTACCAACTGCGCTTGTTTTTGAGCTTTCAGCGAGAGTTCTGTTGCAAGGAAACAATGCTCTTGCGACATCGCAGTTTCAGTTCTGTTCAAAACATCCTCTACAAGCTGTTTTCCGTAAGGCAGTGGTTCTTTGCTGCAATCGATATATTGCGTTTCTTTTTGTGTTACCAGAAATAGGTGATTGCCACCATCGCGTCCTGCGATATCGACATTCTTGCGAATTTCAATAAACCCCTCTGTTCCCAAAATTGTTAAGCGACCGTCGCCCCAGCTTTTTAAACCGTCCGGCGTGAACCAGTCCACACGGATGTAGCCTGTACCGCCATTTCCCCGAATCATGCAATCGCCAAAATCCTCAAATTTCGGATATTGCGGATGGCTGACGTTGCCAATCTGCGAAGCGACAACCTCTGCCTTGGTTGATCCGGTAAAAAATAAAAATTGATCAAATTGATGAGACGCGATATCACAAATGACACCGCCATACCGTTTTGCATCAAAAAACCATTCGGGTCTGGAACTGGCTGACATACGGTGAGGTCCAAGTCCAATGGTTTGGATTACCTTCCCAATTGCACCGGATTTCACAAGTTCACCAGCTTTCACAGTTGCCCGGTTTTCGAGCCGCTCACTGTACATGATAGAATAAATCCGGCCGGTTTCCTTTTGAACTTTCCGAACCTGAGCAAGCTGTTCCAGAGAAGTAATTCCTGGTTTGTCAGCCATATAATCCTTACCGCTCTGCATAACTCGAATACCGATCGGGGCACGCTGATCGGGAATTGCTGAACTTAATACAAGCTGAATAGATTTGTCATCCAGTATTTCTTTTTCGTTCGCCACCATCTTCGCGTCAGGATATCTTTTGCCAAAAGCTGCCGTAAGATCAGCCTCAGCGGCATAATATGCGACGAGCTGTCCGCCGCCGCGAATTACTGCTTCAACTTGTCCGTATATGTGCCCATGGTTCATACCGATCACCGCAAATTTGATTCTGCCAGGCTCCACTATTTCTTTCTCGACCGTTTCAGATTTCAATGTTCCTATGGAGACGGCGCTATTTTTAGCCTCGCCCGGAAGGGAAGACATCATCATAATTCCAGCGGCGGTACCTACGGTGCTGCGAATAAATTCACGTCGGTTATCTTCTGTTTTTTTCATTTTGGCTGAAATGGGAAGTGTTTCTTTTTTGTAACATTTTCTATTAAACAGGAAGACTAATTTCCCAATTAACTACCCTTAATGTGATGTGTAAATGTTCATATTCATCGAAAATATGTAATTGAATTGAATTACGCCCATTGGCTGGGTAATCGCAAAATGAGATAGAAAACATCAGATTTTAGAAGCAAACTATAAGTAGATATCAATTGGTACATATTTTGTTAAAGTTTATCGGACATTAAATTTATCTTGATGCCCTGTCTGAAGCTGTTACGATTAAAGTTGCATCTCGATAAAATCTAGCCAAATTTCAAGTTATAATACGCTACTAATGAATGATAAAAAAAGCTCCGTTAATGATCGTCTTCTGTTACAGGAGAGATTTGATCTGGTGGCAAAGGCAACCCATGATGTAATCCGTGACTGGGATCTTGAAAAAAAGACACTTTGGTGGAATGACGTGATGGAATCTCTTTTTGGTTATATAACCGAGGATCTGGAACCTGGACCCGACTCCTGGTATAACAGAATCCATCCTGAGGATCAGGAACGCGTCATTACGAGTATCCACAAATTGATAGAAAAAAAAGAATCGAATTGGTCTGAACATTACCGGTTCAGGCGAGCTGATGGATCCTACGCATTTGTTCACGACCGGGGTTATACGATTATCGATGGCGGCAAACCTGTGCGTATGGTAGCATCCATGCAAGATACATCGGAACAAGTTTTGATGCAGAAAGCGCTGGAAGAAAGCGAAGCCCGCCTTCTATTTGCCCTTTCATCAGCTCAGTTATTTACGTGGGACATCGATACACAAAACCAGATCGTTCACTGGGGAGAAGGAACTCAAAGGCTTCACGGATTTACAAATGCGCAATCCGTCCCATCTACCCAAATGTTAGAAAATGCTCATCCGGAAGATCGAGACCGACTAACTGAGGCCGTAAATCGTGCGCTTACCAGGGATTCGGGAGGTTATTTTGATATTGAATACAGAATTTGCGACCCAAAGAGCAATAGTTTGAGATGGATTCATTCGTCAGGGCAAGCTTACTTTGGGACAGATAACAAACCTTATCGCTTTTCAGGGGTGACGAAAGATATTACTGATCAGGTCTTATCCAGAGAAAAGGCAGCAATAGCTGATCATCAAGCCTCCATTGCCATCGAGGGTTTTGGGGCAGGTTCGTTTGTTTTGGATCTGGCAACGAATGAAATCACTTATTCACCAACTTTCGTCAGGATTCTTACAGGTACAGAGTTCGTTGCAAAAAGCGGAAAGGTTTTTGTTGATCATATTCATAGGGACGATCTTCCGTTTCGTGATGAGGCGCTGGCACTGTTGAGGAAGACTGGCGTTTTGAGCTATGAAGCGAGATTTATCTGGCAGGACGGCTCAGAGCATTGGGTGCGAGTTATCGGTAAAAACCTGGTTGACGCTTCCGGTAAAGCCATTACCCTGTCTGGGATCGTGTTGGATATTACAGATAGCGTGGAAGCGGAGAAAAAGCTTTCTGAGAGTGAGGCAAAACTTAGAACGTTAATGGGCAAGGCTCCCGTTGCCATAGGACTTCTGAAGGGAGAAAATTTTATCATAGAGGAGGCAAATCCTTGCATTCTTCAGGTCTGGGGAAAGGATGAAAGTGTTATTGGAATGCCGCTCATTGAAGGATTACCTGAACTGGCAGGGCAGGCGTACCCGGAAATTCTGGCAAATGTCTATAATTCTGGTGTGCCTTATCATGGTTTGGAGAGCAGGGTTGAATTGATAAGAAACGGACAGAAAGAGGATGTGTATTTCAATTTTGTTTATACTCCATTATTTGAATCAGAAACGGTTACAGGAATTATTATTGTTGCCAGTGAAATTACCGAGCAAGTCCAGACAAAGCTGAAAATAGCTGAAAGCGAGCGGAAGTTTAGAAATCTGATCGAGGAGGCGCCTATTGCCATTTGCCTTTTTAAAGGGCGGGATTTGATTATCGAAAATCCAAACGACGCAATTCTCAAAATTTTCGGAAAAGGTAACGATGTTGCTGGTAAAAAGCTAGCTGACGTGCTGCCTGAGCTTTTGGATCAACCCTTTATGCAGATTCTTGATGATGTTTACACCACTGGTATCGCTTATCATTCAGACGCGGCAAGAGCTGATCTGGTAATAGACGGCGTCATGAAAACCTTTTATTTTGATTTTACCTATCAGCCTTTACGTAATGAAAACGGTGTGATTTATGCAATTGTTGATATAGCTATTGACGTGACCTCGCAGATTGAGTATAGGACTATGCTTGAAAAAAGTCAGGATAAATACCGTCAGCTGGCCAGCGAACTGGAAAACCGCGTGCAAAAAAGTACGAACGAGCTTCGGAAGGCCAACCACGATTTGACCCTTTCTAATGCAAATCTTCAACAATTTGCTTATGCCGCCAGCCACGACATGCAGGAACCGCTTCGGAAAATTCAGGCATTTAGTTCGCGGCTGCAGACACAGTACGAAGATGTTCTGGATGACACCGGTGTCTTTATGCTGAACCGAATGCAGGACGCCGGAAAAAGGATGTCGGCGATGATTGACGATCTGCTTGCTTATTCAAGACTTTCAACGCGCGACGGCGAGTTTGCAGTGGTAAATATGAACAGAGTTGTAGCGGAAGTTTTATCTGATTTAGAGATTGTCGTGCAGGAATCCGGTGCCCATATTATTACAGGAGAACTTATCCCGGTTTGGGGAAATGCCCGTCAATTCGCACAGCTTTTCCAAAATATTATCAGTAACGCTGTAAAATACAGGAACCACGAGCAAAAACCCATTATTCAAATCCGTAGTTCAAGAGTATCTCAGACTGATTCTGAAATTTCGTCTGACCTTTCACCAGAACAGAGCTACGTTAAAATAGAAATTGAGGATAACGGGATTGGATTTAATATGGATAACCTGGACAGAATTTTTCAAATGTTTCAGCGTCTGCATGGAAGAAGTGAATACTCCGGCTCGGGTATTGGTTTGGCGTTATGCCGGAAAGTTGTCCAAAATCACAACGGATATTTAACTGCTGTAAGTGAGGAAGGTAGGGGCGCAACCTTTATCATTTATCTGCCAGAACAAAATGGCTAAGACAATTTCAAAATTCTAAATTTGAATGCTATCGATAATAATACGGTTGTAAATTGTAAAATTTGATAAAAAATCGGACATTGCGCGCCCAAATTTTTACAGATTATAATGACCAGTATTTCCTGCGGAATCGATTTCGGAACTTCCAATTCAAGCATAGCAATAGCAAATCAGGGTAACGTCCATCTCGTTGAGGTAGAAGGTTCAAGTACGACAACACCAAGTGCCATGTTTTTTCTGCGCAAGGGGAATATACCCTTTTATGGACGAGCGGCCGTGAATATGTTTCTGGAAAGAAATCCAGGCCGCTTCATGCGAAGTCTGAAACGTGTTTTAGGTACTCCAGTGATGCGCCAGGGAACCATGGTAAATGGAGAACTAATGCGTTTCAATGAGATTATTACTTCATTTCTAAAAAACTTAAAAGATAAAGCTGACGCAGAAGCAGGGCTGGAAATTGAAAGCGTAGTAATGGGTAGGCCGGTGCACTTCGTAGATGGAGACAGTGCGGCGGATTTAAGAGCAGAAGCAGAATTGAAAGAAATTGCCAGACAATTAGGTTTTAAAAATATTGATTTTCAATTTGAACCGATTGCAGCAGCGTTCGCACATGAGATTAATATTTCGGGTGAAAAATTAGCAATTGTAGTCGATCTGGGCGGAGGTACTTCTGATTTTACCGTTATTCGTTTATCCAACAAATACATTCATAAAGCCGATCGCACGTCTGATATTCTTGCTAATACAGGTATCCGGGTTGGCGGAAATGACTTTGATAAAGATTTGAGCTTGGCTGCCATTATGCCTGAGCTTGGGTATAGAAGTACATACGGCGCCAAAAACCTGGAAGTGCCATTATATCATTATTTTGACTTATCAGAGTGGAGTAAAGTTAACTTTTTATACACCACAAAAATAATCTCCCAGACAAAACAAATCTTGTTTGAGGCGCACGACAAAACCCGTTATAAAAGACTTTTACAAGTATTGGAACAGGAAACGGGCCATACCTTATTGGCTGCTACGGAAGAAACTAAAATCGCACTGACGTCAAAAGCTGAATATGACGCGCCTTTTGACTTTCTTGAAGACGGGCTGACAACAAGAGTTACCCGGGAGCAGTTTGACGAGGCTATTTTTCAGAAAATTGAAAAAATTTCCAATTCTGCTTTGCAGTGTTTGTCTGATGCCGGGGTTCAAAAAGAGGATATAGATTTGGTAATTCTTACAGGAGGATCGACAGAAGTTCCGTTGATTCAGTCAGAATTCAAGAAACTATTTCCAAATGCTGCACTGGCTGATGAGAATAAGCTTTCCAGTGTGGGGCTTGGTCTCGCCTATGATTCCCAAAACAAGTTTGGTAGAATTTAATCGCTAAACGGAGCTTCTTTGGAGCTCTTTTTTAATTTATATTTAAAGTAAAACAGGTTTGATATATTAATATTTCCTGTATGAAACTTCAATTTAGATTTCGAACCTTAGTAATGTAATATAACAAAAAAAACCGGAGCAAGCTCCGGTTATATCAACGTTGAGTAAAGAATTGATGTTATTACTATTTGAAAATTATTCTACGTTACGTCCGTTTTTATCGAGTTTTACACGGGCGGCTTCCTTACCTTTTTTGACCGATAAGTCATAATATTGCGTCTTATCGTCAGCGGTTACCAGAAATGCTTCAACAACTGTCCATCCCGCAAATGCTTCGCTGCTTATGGTCTCTTTGACTGCGGCGGGAAGATCCTCTGGTTTTACTGAAACCTTGTCTTGGTTAATATTAATTTCTGCCTTCGTTTTTAGAACTGGATTAGCCTGAACAGAGGCAAAAGATATAAGTGTTAAGGCCACGGCCGACATTATTAACTTTTTCATAATCTGTGTTTATTTTATTAAATCAGTATTACTGTGCCCTTGCACGTTGTGAAGTCTTGTAATAGTATTATGCCTGTCGATTCAATGTGCTGATAACTAATAACTTGTAATTATAAATATAGCTGAAAGGTGTTTACTAGATACCCCAGGTTGTTGAATATCTCGCCATTGAATTGATTGGTACACGGAATTGGAATATGAATTTATTTATTGAAATTAGCTTTTAATGAAGCCACACATTTTTCACACTACTATGAGATCAGGACCACTACTCAAACTTCTTCTGTTTTGCCTTACCATATCTTTTTCTGCACGTGCCCAGAAGCCGGAGCCGCAAGAGCTTATTTTGAAAAACGGCTCATTTGCTCCGTCGAATAATATAGATCCGGCCAGCCTTCGCGCGCTAACCAGAAAGCTGGTCCCGTTCAAAAAAAAGGTATTTGTTATCATTCAGTTTGACCAAATTCCGTCAGCATCACAGCGTGAGCAATTGCAAAAAGATGGGATAGAATTATTGGATTATGTTCCCAACAACGCATATACAGCAACTGTCGCCGGTTCACTAGATGATAAAGTTTTGAGAAAATCAGGCGCACGATCCGTTATTTCTCCAACACCAAAACAAAAATTGCAGGTTTCTCTGGCGAACGGTACTGTCCCTGAGCATGCAAAAAGCATTGACGGTTTTATCGACGTGTGGGTCAGTTTTCTAAAATCTTTTACAGCTGACGAAATTATTGGGGCTTTGAAAGAGGGCGGTTATCAGATTACTTCGGATGTGTATAAAAGTTATCAGGTACTGGAAATCCGACTCACTGAAAAGCGGTTGATGGAATTGGCCGCATTACCGTATATACAATACATCCAGGCGAAACCAAAGGAGGACAAACCCGTTAACAATCATAGCATTGTTAACGGGCGGGCAAATGTATTGGGCTCGTCCATTGGCGAAAGCCGGAATTTACATGGGGAAGGAGTGGTGGTCGGTGTGGGAGACAACGCTGACCCGATGCAGCATATCGATTTAACAAATCGGATCATCAATAGGATGGCATTAGACTCGGGTGCCCACGGCGTTCACGTGATGGGGACACTGGGCGGGGCCGGAATTGTGACTGAGAAATACGCAGGTTACGCGCCAAAAGTAAAAATGATTGCGCAGTTATATTCCAATATTCTGGCTTATGCGCCGACCTATGTCCAGGATTTTGGTATGGTCATTACAAATAATTCGTATGGGAATGACGTATCGAATTGTTCGACCTTCGGCGACTACGATCTCACCTCAAATATCCTTGATCAGCAGGCATTTCAAATGCCATACTTACAACACGTCTTTGCTGCCGGAAATAGCGGAGCGACTAACTGTGCGCCTTTCACGAATGGTTTTGGAAATGTAGTAGGAGGATATCAGGCGGCTAAAAATGTAATTACGGTTGGAAATACTACGGCAGAAGCCATTGTTAATTTTAATTCAAGTAAAGGACCTGTGTCGGATGGAAGGACCAAACCGGAAATTTCTGCCCAGGGAACTCAGGTCGTTTCGTCTTATGCAGTAAATAATGGTTACATCAATTCTACTGGCACCAGTATGGCTGCTCCCGCGGTTTCTGGCGGGTTGGCGTTGTTATATCAGCAATACCGTAAACTGCATAATCAGGAGAATCCAAAGAATGGTTTAATGAAAGCGTTGATTTGCAATGGAAGTATAGATAAGGGAAACGCAGGTCCGGATTATCAGTTTGGCTTTGGCTGGATGAATCTTTTGCGTTCCGTTAAAATGCTGGAAAGTAATAGTTATAGAAACGCAACGGTTGCGAATTCAGCTGTAAATTCTTTCGATATTGTTATTCCTGCAAATACCGCGCAGGTAAAAGTGATGCTCTACTGGAACGATCCTGCGGCCTCTATTTTGGCTGCAAAAACACTGGTAAACGATCTGGATCTGACCGTTGAGAATTCTTCGGTCGTGACGTTACCAAAATTATTGGATCCAAATCCTGCAAATGTAAACGTTCCGGCCACGACGGGAGCTGACCATATCAACAATATGGAGCAGGTAATCATCAATAATCCAGGTGCCGGTACTTATAAAATTAACGTAAACGGTACGGCCATCACGCAAGGTGCGAATCAGGAATATTTCGTGGTTTATGATATTGTTCCTGCTTCAACAACGTTGACTTATCCGATTGGAAAGGAGCGTCTGGCACCTGGCGACGTCGTGTATATCAGTTGGGACGCATTCGGTAATACATCCAACGAATTCAGGGTACAGTATTCCAAAGACGATGGGGTGACCTGGAATAATATTGCAGGAAATTCGCTCAGTACTAATTCTCTAATAGCCTGGTCCGTTCCTGACGATGTGACAGACAAGGCCAGGATCAAAATTATGAATACGGCCACAGGTGCAGAAACGATAAGTGAAGCCTTTACTATCGTTCGGCCGCCATCAATTCGACTCTCGAATGTTCAATGCGAAGGTTATATTGCTTTGGAATGGGATGCCGTTCCGGCTGCCACCGATTATGAAGTGATGATATTGCAAGGTGATGAGATGGTTTCAGCAGGAGTTACTTCCAATTTAAATTACACATTTAACGGATTATCAAAAGATGATACCTACTGGTTTTCTGTAAGGGCCAGAGTAAATGGAAACCCCGGACCAAGAGCAAATGCGTTGTCACGAAAGCCAGACGCTGGTACCTGCGCAGGAGCGATTTCCGATAACGATCTAATAATAGAAAGTATCGTGTCGCCTGCTTCATCCGGGAGGCAGTTTACGCCGACAATGTTTTCTCCAAATACTCCGATTACCATTCGAATAAAAAATCTTGATGACCAGGTTTCTTCCGGCAATGTGGCACTGAGTTATGCCGTAAATAACGGTGTCGTAAATAGTTTTACCGTTCCTCTGTCAATAAATGGTGGGGCGACCTTGGATTACACTTTTCCCGTCCAGGAAAATTTTTCTGCATTAGGTATTTATTCTGTTTCGGCAGCGGTAAGTAAAGCGGGTGATCCGGTAACTTCAAATAATTCCGTTACAAAAATCTTCAAACAGCTTCCTAACGCAGCTTTGGCCTTGCCATTTATTGACAATGTTGAATCCGTACCAATTCAAACTCAAATTGTTGATGTGACGGGACTGGAAGGAGCTGACCGATATGATTTGACAAATACTACCACGGCAGGACGCTTACGAACTTTTGTTAATTCGGGTATGGCATTTTCCGGAAATAAAGTTTACAATTTAGATGTTGATCGCTACTTTCCAGCCGGCAACAGTAATTTCCTGGATGGTACTTTCAACTTATCAAACTACAATTTAACAAACGATGTGCGACTTTATTTTCGATATAAAAACCACGGCCAGACAGCTCATCCGGATAATAGTGTTTGGGCAAGAGGGAGTTATAACGATCCTTGGATACCGATTTACGATTTGGATGCTGAGCAAAATCCTGCGGATAGGCCGTATAAACTTTCGAAAAGCATAGAGTTAAGGAATTTTCTTCTGGAGAACAATCAGAACTTTTCAACAAGTACGCAGATCAGATGGGGACAACATGGAACAAGAATAACCGCAGATCCTACCAGCGGAGCAGGATATTCCTTTGATGACATAACCCTGAAAGTTGAGACAGACGATGTTCAGCTTTTAAGTCTGAATAGTATCACTGAAAATAGCTGCGGTCTCGGTGCGCAACATCCGGTAACTGTCACCATTCGTAATAGTGCTGATAACGCAGTCAATAATGTTTCTGTATCATATAAACTAGGGAACGGCCAGGAAGTGGTTGAAACAATTCCGACAATTGGTGGTAAGCAAACGATCCAATATACTTTCACGACAAAATTGAATTTGTCTGCTCAGGGGCGATATGCTGTAAAGGTAGCTGTAAGTTTGCCAACTGATACCTATCTGGAAAACAACGTTCTGAACCTTTCGTTTTATAACAATGCCTTGATTTCAGCCTTTCCATATCTCGAAAACTTCGAGACGAATAACGGGAACTGGCATAGCTCCGGCACAAATAATTCCTGGGCTTATGGCACACCCGCCTCAACGAAGATCAACAGAGCTGCCAGCGGTTCGAAAGCCTGGAAAACAAATTTGACAGGCAATTATAATAATCAAGAAACATCTTATTTGTATTCTCCCTGTTTCGATATTACGGGTATGGCAAACCCGACACTTAGTTTAAGCCTGGCGCTTGACATTGAATTCTGCGGCCAGGAAGACTGTGATCTGGCGTTTTTGGAATATTCAATCGATGGAAATACCTGGATTCGGTTAGGTGCGAAAGGGCAGGGAACGAACTGGTACAATAAGGTGGCCACCGACCAGGAAGCTTGGAGTATCGAAAATTATACGCGCTGGCACGTTGGTACGATTACTCTGCCTGTAACAAATGGAAACATTCGTCTCAGGGTGGTTATGAAGGCAGATCCTGGAACCACACGCGAAGGAATTGCGATTGACGATGTGCATATATACGACAGCAACGCAGGCATTTATGACGAGGGAACAACCTTATCTGCCGTCTCTCAGCAACCTGCAAATGCTTCCGGCTGGATCGACTTCAAACAAAACGGAAAACTCGTCGCATCAATAAATCCGAATGGGCAGCAGATTGGTAACACCGGCGTTCAGGCATTCATTAACCCAGGTGCAGTGCGCAACAATGGCAGCCAATACTATCTGGACAGAAATGTGACGATCAAACCTGCCAACAATAGTTTGAGTGCCGACGCGACTGTTCGTATTTATTTCCTGGATTCGGAAATTGAGAAGTTGATCAATGCTGGGGGCTGCACAAATTGTACTAAAATTTCGACCGCCTATGAGGCTGGTATTTCCAAGTACACAGACGCGGATAAGAGTAAAGAGGATGGAGACATCAGCAACAACTCATCAGGTATCTGGTCATTCATCGCTCCGGCCAGTACTGTAAAAGTCCCTTACGACAACGGATATTATGCAGAAATCAAAGTTAGGAACTTTTCCGAATTCTGGATAAATAACGGTGGAAACGACGATAATAATCCGCTTCCTGTTGAACTTATCAGTTTTAATGTCAGCAAAGATCCGGCTCTTGAAAACCCTGATAAGGTGCTTGTTCATTGGGAGACTTCATCTGAGATGAATTCAGATCATTTCGAAATTCAGCGGGCTGATGGAGATGACGCATTTAAAATCGGCCGCTTCAAAAAAATAGGAGAGGTCCGTGCATTTGGCAATTCTATTTCCACCAAAGTTTATAGTTATGTAGATAATCAGGCTGACAAATCCGGGAATTACTACTACCGCTTGAAGATGATCGATGCGGACGAAAGTTTTGAATACTCTGCGGTAAAGTCAATCAGCTTCGACGCGATTGCTGATTGGCGGGCATATCCAAATCCGACCCGCGGGAATTTTGACATACAATTCCAGGCAAGCGCGGGCTCCACTGTGTATTTCAAAGTGTTGGATTTGAAAGGAAATAGAATCTATCAAAAGACATTAATTGGCAACGGAACACGACAAATACTTTCAGTGGACTTGACAGATTCCAAGTATGCATCAGGTTTGTATGTTGTCGAAGTAACTTCTCAGGAACAAAAGAAAGTTTTCAGAGTTATAAAATTGTAATTTTTAAATATTTGTCATTCAATGATTTAATCTGAAAAGGGAATATTTCAGTCGCTGAAATATTCCCTTTTCAGATTAAAAGAATATTAGAAGGACAAAAAAAACCTCAGTTTCTCAACAAAACGCCATTTCTTCGCGTATCGAGTAAAAACAGTAGAGATAATAAAATCAACAGAGTTTATGAAAAAGTTATTTGGCCTCTCCACGCTGCTATTATTAAGTTTCTTCTTTTCCGGAACTGCATCAGCACAAAAATCCCTTACGTTACTCGGTACTTACGGAATCACAAACCAGAGCGATGATTCCGATGGTGCTTATGGTTTCGGAGCGCAGTACCGCTATTTTGTGAAACCCAATATGGCAATCGGTTTGTCAGCCAAATATATTACAGAAGATATAAATCGCGAGCTTTCTTTAAAAACGATCAGAGGTAGGGCAACGAATATTCCTGTTAATTTAATGGGAGAATATTATTTTGGAAGCAGAGGAATAAAACCCTATGTAGGTCTTGAAGTGGGTTTGAATATTCAAAAAATCGAAGGTTTTAATATTATCGTTGATAAATCTACAATCAGACCGGGTGTTTCCCCTAAGGTTGGAATTATTTTGCCAATGGGAAGACGTTTACAATTTATGGTTGAAGGTTCTTATGATGTTGTTATCGGCTCGGCAAACTCAGTGAATGTAGATGCTACTAAAATCGGGAATGAGCTTTATTCAGTAAAAAACAGCAATCAGTCGATTACCGTTACAGGTGGTATCCGTTATATTTTTGGTAAAATGGAAAAGAAAGTAAAACCTGTTCCGGAGCCTTAATTTTATAATTGTTTCTTATAAAAACCGGCAGCAAGATCTTTACAAGATCAGCTGCCGGTTTTTATTTGCGATTTCTTTCGTTAATTGCGCACCAGGTTCTTAATTTAAATTCCGCATGTCAGAAAAATCCAATCTATTACTTTCTATTCGCCCCGTTGTTAAAACTGAACCCGCAATAAATCCGGCAGAGCATTTCCAGAATTTGACACTCCGTCCTATTTTGAGGTTCCAGAATGATACTTTGATCCGCATTTTCAGAAAATATGTGGTCGAACGAAAAAACACATTCAACACATTGACAGAAGCTGATAAGAAAATATATATCACCAACGCGTTAAGGCAAGATGTAAAACTCCATTCGCTTCTAAAAGGTGTCATTATCGGTCATTTTACCGAAGAGGAATGGCAGGTTTATCTGACGGAAGAAACAGATATTAACCGACGTTTATCCAACCTGATTTCACAGCGGCTTTTGAGCAATTTAGCAGATATTTAATCCGCTATTGCTGGATTGAAAACGTGCAGTTGCATACCAACTGACTATTATAGTCTGATAATGGATACTGACCTTGTCATATTATTTCGATAGGGATTAAAATTTTAATAAAATAATAATATAAGATATCTCAAACTTATTTGACTCAGAACCAAGCATAAAATAAGGAAGTGATTTTCTCTTCTTTATTTTAATTTCCATTTAATACCCTGTTTATCTGTTAGTTGAATCCAATTTAATGCAACCATTACGAAACGATTTCAATAATTTTCGGACGACTTTTTTTTCATCAATATTTAAATTGTGACAAAAGAAACGCATAATTAACTGGGCGAGAAAATCATTCAAAAACTAGATTGGTTGTTATGGAAACTATTTTTAAATTTCCCTAGTTTTTATTTAGTCTAAGAACTGTAAAGCCCTAACTATGATATGAGTACCGTACAGATTAAACGAATTTATGACCCAAAAGATGAAGCGGACGGCTTCAGAATTCTTGTGGATCGTTTATGGCCTCGCGGGTTGAAGAGAGAAGAGGCAAATGTTGATGAGTGGTTGAAAGGTGTAGCTCCATCGGCCGATTTGAGAAAATGGTTTAATCACGACCCTGAAAAATGGGAGGAATTCAGGCAGGATTATACCTTCGAATTGCGGCATTGCATGTCGTCTGTGCATGACCTTGTTGACAGGATAAAAAAACATAAAACGGTTACGTTGCTTTATGCATCTGACGATGAAAAGCATAATCATGTCGTTGTTTTAGCTAAGTTTATCAATAATTTGATGCAGTCAAATTAATGTCCTGATAGCGTGTTTCTGATTTCCTGCTCGGTGCCGTGAACGAAATGTTTATCGCCATTATTCAGGATAATAAGGCTGAATCTGAAATCTGCATCCGGCACAATTTCCTGAATATCAGACTGGTTAATGGCTATTTCGGAATTTTCGTCTTCTTTTAATTTGAACTTTGCCGCTTTATTCATCTGTGAGTTTAAAATATTTTTTGGATTTGAATAAAAAACACCGGAAAAGCCGTCCGGTGTTTTTTAGTGATGTTATTGTATGTGGGCGCGCAGCATCCACGCTATCTTTTCATGTTGTTCCATTAATTGCGTAACATAATCACTGGTTCCGGCATCCTTATGCTGATCAGCAAATGTGTTGATATTCCCACGGATGAACTCAATAATACTTTCATGATCCTGAAGCAAATATTTAATCAGGCTCAAACTATCATTTCCACCTTCATACTGCTCGGTAAGGTGACTAAGCTGCAAATAATTTTTGAGTTTAGCCGGAGCAAAATGTCCAAGCTGACGAATTCTTTCGGCTACGCTGTCAAGAATTTCTGCGGATTGTCCATACAAATCTTCAAAGTAAACGTGTACCGAATGGAAATCAGGGCCGACAAGGTTCCAGTGTGCATTTAGCGTTTTAGTATATAGGATAAATTCGTCTGCCAGTAATATAGCAAGTTGGTCAGCGACGATTTTCCTGTTTTCATCTGATATTCCGATTCCTGGTTTCATTGGTAAGATTTTTTAAGTTTAATAAGTCAGTGTAAAAAAGTAACTCTAATTGACATGTTTAGGCTCGCTAAATTACAAAGCTAAAAAGCACTATAATTGTACCAACCGAGGTTATTAATGTATATTTTACTTTAAATTAATCACTTTTTAATTTTCATTTCAACAGGGTCCCATTGAATAATTTTTTTCTTGAAGTAACTGTCGTTGCAGGCCAAAACCGGGGCGGCTGCACGGAAGCCAAAAACAGGATCTTCAACGGTTCCCAAAGTGCCTTTTCTCACATTTTCAAAGAAATCACGGAAATGATTTGCGTGCGCATCATCTTCTTTCGGCGCATCAAAGCGGATTTCTTTCACAGGGTCTGCTTTTCTGGTATCGGCGGGATATCTGGCGTTATACTGCTTCTCAAATTCTTTTTGCTCGCTAGCAGAAAAAGTCCCGAAACTGTCATATCCACCATAACCCGGCGCTTTTGGCAGTTTCTTTTTGGTGAGGATCAGATTGTTTTCTGTGAATTCAATCTGGCCTTCCGTGCCGATAATCCGAGTGTTATTGGCGACAGCGCCAGCATTTGCAAAGTTTACCCGCAGAACCATTTGAAAATTTGAATGAAGATCAGTTTTTGGATATTCCAAAATGGAAACAAGAACATCGGGTACATCACGTCCGTCTTTCCAGTAACTCAATTCTCCTGATGAAAAAATTCGTTCTGGTCCCATAGAGTTGGTTACAAAGTGAACGCCGGTGATCAGGTGAACGAATAAGTCACCTGCGACACCCGTTCCGTAATCTTTATAATTTCTCCATCGGAAAAAGCGTTTGGCATCAAAAGCAGTTTTCGGTGCATCTCCTAAAAACGTATCCCAGTCCAGCGTTGTCAGCGAGGCGTCAGTTGGAATAGAGTAATTCCATGCACCAAGCGAATTGAAGCGGTCATTGTTAGATTCTACAAAATTGATATCACCGATTTCCCCTGCCTGAAAAAGTCTTTTCGCTTCTTTGAAAGAAGCTGAACTGATCCGTTGGCTTCCAATCTGCATAGTTTTTCCCGATTTCTTCCAGGCATCAATGACTGATTTCCCCTCGTCAATGTGTTGAACCATCGGTTTCTCACAATACACATGTTTGCCAGCTTGCAAAGCCGCTTTGGTGATATGGTCATGCCAGTGATCGGGCGTTACGACAAGCACGGCATCGATATCTTTTCTTTCCAGAATCTTTCGATAATCACGGGTTGTAAAAATATCTTTTCCATAGGTTTCCTTGACATGCGTCAGACGGCCATCATACAGGTCTGCCGCAGCAACAAATTCAGCGTCAGGTGCGCCCCGAAGAGCTGCTTTGGTGTCCTGATTTCCCTGAATACCCATTCCGATTGTTGCAAAACGGATTTTGTCGTTTGGACTGATTTTCCTCAGATCACGAATGATATTAAATGGCTTGGCAACGCTTCCTGTTGCAATTAATGCCGAAGCGGCTGTCACGCTTTTGATAAAATGACGGCGGTTACTACTCATGGGTTTAGTGTTATACGTTTGGGGATATTCAATTCCCTAAAATAAGTAATAAAAACAGGATGTAATTACGCTCATGACAATTATTCAATAATCACGTAAAAAAGTATAGCCTGACCAGGCACTAAAATTTTGTGTCAAATAGTATCAACTCGTACATTTAAAATTTAAAAGTATCCAACAAATGCAAAGGAAATTAATTAACGATGAGCTGATAAAGCTTATCAAAATTGGGAATGCCCATGTTTCGCTGGACGATGCGGTGGCAGATTTATCGCCTGAACTGCGCACGGTTGTACCTGCAAATCTTCCTTATAGTATCTGGCAGCTGCTCGATCACATAAGAATCACGCAGTGGGATATCGTTGAATTCTGTTTGTCTGAAAATCATAAGTCGCCGAAATGGCCGGATGATTATTGGTCAAAAAATCCGGATAAGGTCTCAGATACGACTTGGGAAGACTGTATAGAACAGATTCACCAGGACCGGGAAAGGTTTTTCGATTTATTGGAAAATGATGAAATTGATCTTTTAGCGCCTTTTCCTTATGGCGAGGGTCAGAATATTTTCAGAGAAGCGCTTCTGATCGCTGACCATACATCGTATCATTTAGGGGAAATTCTGGTTTTACGAAGGCTTTGGAAAGATTGGGACTAAATAAAAAAGCACTTCCAACGAGTGGTTATGAGTGATGCGATGCTTCCAGTTTTTGGATGGCTTTTTCAAGATTGATTCCCTTGCCAAGAACACCTTTGAAAAGATCTCCTTTTTTCTCAATTCTTTCGAGCGTGTTTTTTATTGTAAAATCATGGAAATCCAGCCCACGTTTCACTTCATCCCATTCCAACGGGGTGGAGACAGTTGCGCCTGGTTTCGGGCGAACGCTGTAGGCGCAGGCCAATGTTTGCCCGATACGATTTTGAAGATAGTCAACGTAAATCTGGTTTTTCTTACGTTTTGATAGCGATCTTTCAAGTGTCGTAATATCCGGCAATTTTTCATTAACCATGATCGCAATGATATTTGCAAACTCTTTGGCTTCGTCGTAGGTATGTTTTTTATTAAAAGGCACATAAACGTGCAGTCCGGAAGAACCGGAAGTTTTGCAGTATCCAACAATACCAGCCTGGTCCAGAATTTCCTTGGTTGCGAGCGCCACGTCGATGACATCGTCAAAAGTATTTTTATCTGACGGGTCAATATCAATAACGATATAATCCGGATTGTCGAGATTTTCAACCGTCGAATTCCACGGATTCATTTCGATACAACCCAGATTCGCAGTGTACAGCAAACTTTTTTTATCATTACAAACCAGGTAATCAATCATTTTATCATTCGATTCGGAATGAATTTCTGCCGTTGTTACCCAGTCCGGCGCATTATCTCCCGCATCTTTATGGAAAAATGCCTGTCCGTTGATTCCATTCGGATTTCTCTTCAACGAAAGCGGCCTGCCTTTTAGGTACGGAAGAATATATTTGGAAACTGAGTCATAATATTCAATCAGGTCGCCTTTCGTAATTTTCTCGTCGGGCCAATAAATTTTGTCCAGATTTGTCAATTCAAGCTTTGCCTTCGATTTGGAAGCTTTTTTGACGTTGGCGGTATGTACTTTATCTGCTGTTTCCGGCTCTGATTTTTCTGCCTTGCCCTGCGTCTTTTTGCTTTTTTCCTTCTTTGAATCGAACGGTTCCAAGGATTTTACCTTCTTGATATCATATTTTTTATCAATAGAAAACTCATCCTTGTGTTTGATCAGAAGCCAGTTTTTTTCGCCGTTTTTCATACGGACTAGCACAAAACCGCCTTCGACATTCTGGCCTTTTAAAAATACTTTCAACTCACCTTTTTCCAATGCTTTCAAGGCCTCCTTTTCCGTGATTTTTTCAAGATCCTCATTCACCGGAAAAAACGCGCCATGATCCCAAACATCGACCGTCCCGGCACCATAGTTTCCATCTGGTATTGTTCCGAAAAAGTTGATGTAATTCACAGGATGATCTTCCACTTCCACAGCAAGCCTTTTATCCTCCGGATTCATGGAAGGACCTTTCGGAACCGCCCAACTTTTCAAAACGCCGCCAAGTTCCAGCCGGAAGTCGTAATGAAGTCGCGTGCCTTCATGTCGCTGGATCACAAATCGAAAAAGGCTTTCTTTTTCATCATGTGCCTCAGGCTCGGGCGTCTCCTTAAAATTTCGCTTTTTCTTATAATTGGTAAGTGACATCAGGATGCTTTTCTTTTACTGTTTTCGAGACTTTCTTTCAGTTGTGCCATCAAATCCTTACTGCGCGAATGAACCACCTTCATAGTTGAAGCCGCAGGTTTTTTGCCCTTCGATTTTGCTTTTATCAATGACAAAAGCTTTTCTGTATAGGTATCTTTATATTTGCTTATATCAAAATCGGTGGTCAATTGTTCGATCAGGTGAACGGCCATTTTCATTTCCGCGGGTTTAACCTTTACCTCGGGAATATTAAGCTCATCAGTTTCTTTTATCTCAGCATGAAACCTAATTTTGTTTAAAACCAGAACGTCACCAATTGGCTTGATTATTACCAGACTTTCCCGGTTTCGCAGCACATAACTACCTAAACCGACCATTCCGGTTTTGGCGAGGGCCTCACGCAGTAATGCATACGCTCTTATCCCAGATTTTTCAGGTTGCAGATAATAAGGCGTCTCATAATAAATGCTGTCGATTTCCTTTTCATTTACAAATTCAGCGATCTCAATAATCTTGCTCTGCTCAGGACTGGCTTTTTCAAAATCTTCATCGTCAAGCACCACGTACTGATCGTCTACTTTATAACCTTTCACGATATTTTCCCAGAGAACTTCCTTTCCAGTATTGGCATTGACTCGTTGGAATTTAATATTTGCCTTGTCCTTTTTGTCAAGCATGTCGAGATCGAGCTCACTATTCTGAACTGCACTGAATATTTTAATCGGAATATTTACGAGGCCAAATCCAATTGCCCCTGTCCATATCGCTCGCATAAGTTTTCATGGTTTGTTAGTGAAATTATTCCTGAAAAATCTATGCCGTAATTTATTTGTTGACTGACAGACGTTTACAGCTTCGATCGGGGAAAAATATGGACAGAAAATTTTTGTATATCCAATCAGTATGACATCCAAATAGCCAGATAATTTGGCATTTATTGACAGAGAATCAAGGGAAATGCGTTTTTTGGTAAAATTAATAGTTCTGAAATCTGAATATTCTTGACATTTTCTTGTTGCTTTAAGAGAGCGGTTACTATCCTGCATTTTTCCAGTCTAACCACGAGAGAACGCGATTTTGAATTATTTAAATTGAAAAAAGTAAAATGAAAAGTAAGTATTTGGCCATCGTAATTTTGGCGGGTTTATCAGCAAGTGCATTGATGGAATCCTGTGCAACAAGTAAAGAATATTCGGCATCCGGAACGGTTCAAGCGATTGAATTTGGCAAGGATGGTTATACGGCCAGTTTGAAAGATAAGGATGAAAATGATTTCGATGCGCTGATCAGCGTAGTCCGGATGCAAAAAGATTATAAGGTACTGAAAGTAGGGGATAAGATAGAATTATCCGGCGATACTATTCATCTGGACAATAAGACCAGAATTTTGGTGAAGAAAATTAAATGATTTGAAAGGAAAGTGCCCTGATCAATTCCGGGCATTTTTCTTATTACTTATTCTTTGGTATAGACCGGAAGAATAATATATTTTGAACCATTGTAATCATATTCACTCATCAGCCGCTCAATCACTTTTTCGGCATGGCGTTCGGAAAGGAACTCAGTATACCATTTTCCGATTTCATTTTGTGCACTGACCGGATGCGGCAATATCCCTTTTTCAGGATCAAGAATAAATATGCTGAAAGTTTTTTCCATAATTTTTTAGGGCGCATCAGGTGGTTCAAATGGGTAGATTACCACTCCGACAAATAATTGTTATTTTTTGCCTCGCTCCGTTTTGTATTTTCAAAAGCGATCTTTATTGTTTCAATTATCTGGTCAAGGTCGGAATATGCTTCTTCAACGGAGGGGAATTCGTTCTCATGGACAAACAACACATTACTTTCCCTTTCAGTATACTCACCTAATAAAATTATCTTTCCGATATAACCTTCATTAATTTTTTCGACTGAGGTGATAATAGCTTCCGGCTTTGAAGCGATTATGGCCAGATCGTCGTAATCAATCCGAAAAATATCAAAATAATTCATGAGTTTGTGAGTAGAATAATTTGAATCAAAGGTAGAGAATTTACCCAATTTCTACTCACAAACTGTTGGTAAGATGTTTTATGCCGATTTCTCGACATTGTTAATAGGTTTCAAATTTTCCCAAAACTCAATTTGAACATCATAAGCTTCTTCCGGAGTAACATAGTCAATATACTTCTCCTCCCGACCCTGGTTTTTTGCCCTGACAACCGGATCAACCCAGCCATCCAGTTCGTATGTTTCTGCACGATAGTCCCAGTTTGTTTCATCCTGGCTCACATTCGCTGTTACAATCACTTTTACTTTACCTCCCATCGGACGATGAAGGATTTTTTCATAGCTTATTTCCATGGTTTGATAGTTTAATTTGTAGCGTCATCGCGTTTAAGTCGCTTAATTTGACTTTCAATTATACCTATAAATTCAATGCCAACCAGGTCATATAGCAAGAAAAGTCCGATCTCATGCCAACATGCGGAAAAAATTAAATATTTTGAATATTCTTTTGAGAGAAGTAGAAAAACTTGGTTTTTAGCCAATTTAAAAAATAAAATATTTATATTGCGGCATAATTAATAAAATCCGAGTCCACAATTATGAGGAAATCTGTATTTAACGACATCTATACATACACTAAAAAGAATGGTGATAGAGTTTTCATGATCTCTATGTTGACGGTGGTTATGATTGTCGTTTTGGCTTTTAAGAAGCCAGAGCAGCGTAATTCAGGTGAAGACAGAAACTTCTCTAATGTTGAATTAAAAAAGGACAAGATCAATTATAATATCTTGTTGAGATAACCCTTCCAAAAATTTCCGAAAATACTTCCGAATAGTTTCTTCTTGCCGCACGAAGTTTCGACGCTTATTCCTTCCATAACTGAGACAGTGTATTAATGCGCATCGATTCTTGCTTTTTGCAAAGTCATTGTAGCTATTCTATAATTTTATGGCACAATATTTGAACCATAAAAATTATTGAAATAAACCAAACCGAAAGATTTGTTATGGAAAACAACACCACCGCCAACGAGCCTGATTCTTCACATAGGGTGACCGACATGTCCACTTTATCACAAGTATTGGAAAGATTAAGATTAAGGAAAATCGATAATGAATATAAGTGGACCGAAGAAGGTTTTAACGCCGGAAAGGGTAAAAACTACGATCCGGAAGATTTGACCATTATCAAGACATATCGTTTTGAAGGAGAGTCAGATCCCGCCGATACTTCAATTTTATATATTATTGAGGCAAAAGATGGAATGACTGGGTACAGTATGGATAGATACGGCGTGTATAGCGATCATGATGACGAAGAAGGATATGATAATTTCATCAGAAAAATTCCTATTTCGGATCGGGATGAACAGCTGATCTTCGAAGTTTAGGCAAGCTAATTGTTTTAAAAACCTTCATAAAAATATTCAAGCGGGGAAGTGGGAAACCATTCTTCCCGCTTTCTTTTTTTTTCTCTGTTAAAATCTCTACACTTTTATCTGAGTTAATTACGGCAATTTTAATTTTAACTGAAATTGCAGTATTTTTACCGAACAGTCGGTAAAGTGAAAAGATATGCCAGTAATCAAAGTTGTTCCTGAGGATGTGGATAGAAAACTTACAGAAGTTTTCACGCAATATGGTTATGACGGCGCATCAATGGAACTGTTATCAAAGGCGACAGGCTTGAAAAAGGCGAGTTTGTATCATCGATTTCCCGGCGGTAAAAAGGATATGGCTGCTCATGTTTTGAAAAACACAGAAACGTGGTTTCAGGAGCAGGTCGGGAGTTTGCTTCATGATCAGGATCGTGAAATAGGAGAGCGGCTATCGGAAGCGATTGGAAAAATAAGTCTTTTATTTGAAGATGGCGCCCGCAACTGTTCGTTAAGAATGTTGTCTGCTTGCAGCGAGGCCGCCTATTTCCAGGAAATCATTGCGAGTTGTTTTAAAATTCTGCGCGATGGTTTTTCTTTCGTTGCAAGGGAAAGCGGTCTGTCTGAAAGAGAAGCAAATGAAAGATCAATGCAGGCGATTATAAATATTCAGGGCTCCCTGGTGTTATCCCGCGCGATGGGTGATAATGATATCTTCAAAACGAGTATTTCAGCGATACCCCAACTTCTTGGCATTCAGAAGAAATAAAATAGAAAATAATTTTTATTTTACCGATCGTTCGGTAAATTTACAATTTCTTAGCTGTAAAAGTTTTTTTCGGGAGGTTTTAGATTAAACAAACTTTAATTTCGTCCCCTGAAATCGGCAACTAACTAAAAAGTTAATATAAAATCGAAGTCTGGAAAATGAAAATTAATAAGGAATTAAACCGTGTGGTAGTAACAGGCCTTGGTGCACTGACGCCGATCGGAAACAATGTAGATGATTTTTGGAGTTCATTGATTAATGGCGTTAGCGGTGCCGGGAATATAACAAAGTTTGACACCACACATTTCAAAACCAAATTTGCATGTGAGCTAAAAGGCATAAATGCACAGGATTTTTTTGAAAGAAATGAAGCAAGAAAATACGATCCTTTCACGCAGTATGCGTTGATCGCAGTGGACCAGGCGGTACAAAATGCCAATATAAATTTTGATAAACTCAATAAAAATAGGGTTGGTGTAATCTGGGGAAGTGGTAATGGAGGTATTCAAACCTTTCAGGAGCAGGTTATGGAATTTGCTTTGGGAAATGGTACGCCACGTTTTAATCCCTATTTTATTCCAAAAATGATTGTGGACATCGCTTCTGGCGTTATTTCGATTAAATATGGTCTTCGAGGACCAAACTTTACGACGGTATCCGCTTGTGCCAGTTCTAACACAGCGATCATTGATGCTTTTAATTACATACGTTGGGGCAAAGCGGACATGATTATCACCGGTGGGTCAGAAGCTCCCATCAATGAAACATCAATTGGCGGGTTCAACGCATCCAAAGCCTTATCCACTTACAACGAAGATCCTTCAAAAGCTTCACGTCCTTTCGATGTGAAACGGGATGGATTTGTCATGGGAGAAGGGGCCGGTGCCTTGGTGCTTGAAAGTTATGAGCACGCTGTAAAACGTGGCGCACCGATTCTCGCTGAGGTTGTGGGTGGTGGTATGGCAGCTGACGCTTATCATTTAACAGGGACACATCCGGAGGGAGAAGGCGCTTATCTTGGAATTTTGGAAGCGCTGGCTGAGGCCAATTTGCAGCCAGGTGAAATTGATTATTTGAACGTTCATGCGACTTCAACGCCAATGGGTGACGCAAGCGAATTGAAATCTGTGGAACGTGTTTTTGGTTTTAATTCCGGGCTTAACATCAGCGCGACGAAATCGATGACCGGACACTTATTGGGTGGAGCCGGAGCGATCGAGGCAATTGCATGTATCAAAGCGACCATGCACGACATCGTACCGCCAACGATCAACACAACAGAAATAGATGCCGACTTTGAGGGCAGATTTAATCTGACGTTAGGAGCCGCGCAAAACAGAAAGGTCAATTATGCGATGAGCAATACTTTTGGTTTCGGTGGACATATTGCAACAAGTGTATTTAAAAAGTTTGAAGAATAGATTGTTAGTGATTATTCATCCACAAAGTCCCCTGAACTTGTTTTGAAGTTTAGGGGCTTTTTTATAACCTATACGAGATTGAATAATGTAAAAAGTGCTGCATAGCAATAAATATAAAAAGCCTTGATATCATCAAGGCTCTTTTGCTCATTTTAACCCTCCTCTACACTTGTAAAATAAGTGGCACAAAAGTAGGAGGTGAAAATTTAATAACAAAGCAAATAATAGAATTAATATTACCTATTTGTAATATTAATTCGCAATAAATATTCGATCCTGTGAATTATCGCAACAATTTGATTTCTAAATTGTCAGGAACAGTTGCCGGAAAGCTGGATATAAGTTCCCGGTATAAGTGCTATTAAATTGTTTTGAAATTGGTACGATTTTAATAAAACATAAAAGAAAATTTAATATTCAACGTTTAAAGGCTGTATAGCAAGATTATTACACGGGTTAAACCTAAAAAACAATATAGTATGTTCGTGCCAAAATTTATGAAGGACGATTGGGTCAGGAGGAAAGGTAGTTCGCAACTAATGCAAATCGATGAATATCAGACAGAGCTGGTTGTAGAAGTATTAGCGGGAAGAAAATCGGCTGAACATATTCACAGGCAGTACAATGGGAAAGTCTGGTGTACGTGGATCAATGAAAATGAGCATGTCGTGTCAGAGCCATTTCCTGAATCAGAATTGGAAGTTGCCAAACAGTAGGATTGGTCGTCTCAGAAATTGTAGGACCTGGCAAGTATAATGATTTTTATAAATACTTTAATATACTGTGTTTGTAAGAGTCAAATTATCAATTCTGCGAGATATGCGTATACAGTTATCAGTTCTCAGGCTATTTATCTTGCTTGCTTCTTTTTCAGGAGGTTATGCATTGGCCCAGCCAGCGACATTGGCTACCGGTTCGGCCGCACCGGATTTTAATTTAAAAAATGTTGACGGGAAAAATTATTCCTTGAAGAGCTTCGCCGACGCCAACGTCCTGGCGATCGTGTTTACATGCAACCATTGCCCTACCGCGCAGGCATACGAAGACAGATTAATCGCTTTGACATCTGAATTTAAAGACAAAAAGGTTGCGGTCTTGGCCATATCTTCTAATGATCCCAAGGCGATCCGGCTGGATGAGTTGGGATATACAGACATGGGCGACACTTTTGATGAAATGCAGCTTCGCGCAAAGGACAAAGGTTATAACTTCCCCTATCTATATGATGGAGATGATCAGGCAACGGCTTTGGCTTACGGCCCCGTTGCGACTCCGCATATCTTTATTTTTGATAAGGAAAGAAAACTTCGGTATACAGGCAGAATTGATGATGTTGAAAAGCCTACCGGAACTCCCAAGAACAGAGATGCACACAATGCGATCCTGGAATTGATCGCCGGCAAACCTGTCACTGTTGCAACAACCAAAACTTTCGGCTGTTCAATGAAGTGGACTACGAAAGAGCATAACGTGCAGGATGAGGAAGCGGGCTGGGCAAAGGAGCCTGTAAGTTTAGAGACCATAGACGAGGCAGGTATCAAAGAATTAATTTCCAATAAATCTGATAAGCTAAGATTGATCAATGTCTGGGCGACATGGTGCGGCCCTTGCGTAACCGAATTTCCGGATTTTATGCAGATGCATCACATGTATCGAAACCGGGATTTTGAGTTTATTTCGATCAGCGCGGATACACCGGATAAGAAAGGTAAAGCTTTAAAATTTCTGCAAGGAAAAAGGGCTTCGAACAAGAACTTTATTTTTCAAAGTGAAGATAAATATAAGCTAATCGAAGCGATTGATCCGAAATGGCAGGGAGCGCTTCCTTATACAATTCTGGTGGAGCCGGGCGGCAAAATAGTATATGCACAACAAGGGCCCATCGACCCTAAAAAAATGAAAAAGATTGTAGTTGAAAATAAATATTTAGGCCGGTTTTACTGATAAAATGATTCCAAATACCAGCACAACCACGAAGTGATTTTAAAAAGCAATTTGTGGTTGTTGTTTTAGCAGCAGCAAAATTGAGCTTTCTTTTTGGCTAAATAAATTTTTAAATCTTCATGCATAGAAGGACATTTGTTAAAAGCGCAGGTATGCTCGCCGGTGCCGGTTTGGCACTTCCTGATTTAATGGGAGCGGTTGGCACATCTGTTTCAAAAAATAAATTACCCAAATGGAAGGGTTTCAATTTGCTCGATTTCTTCTCGCCAGACCCGAATTCTTCGAGAAAAAGAACAGAAGTGGAGCAATTAAAATGGATCAGTGACTGGGGATTTGACTTCATTCGCCTTCCTATGGCATATCCGTCATATCTCAAATTTGACAGAACCAAAAATATCACGCCAAAAGAAATTTATCAGATCGACGAGCAGGCGGTGGATCGAATTGACAATCTGGTTTCGCTTGCCCATAAATATAAATTACATGTCAGCCTGAACCTCCACAGGGCTCCAGGTTATTGCGTCAATGCTGGATTTAATGAGCCATATAATCTTTGGAAAGACCAGGAAGCGCTTGACGCTTTTTGTTTTCATTGGAATATGTGGGCAAAACGATATAAAAAGTATCTTCAAGGCTGATAAGTTTTGATCTGCTCAATGAGCCTAGTATGCGTGAGGACATGAACGAACAGCTTTCTAAAAGAAGCGCTGTGCCGGGTGCTGTATATAGAAAACTTGTCATTGCTGCTTCGGAAGCGATTCGGAAAGAAAATTCAGGCCACCTGATCATTGCAGACGGAAATGATGTCGGCTCCAACGTAATTCCTGAAATTACAGATTTAAACATTGGTCAAAGCTGTCGTGGATACCACCCTGGTACTATTTCACATTATAAAGCTCCTTGGGCACATAAGGATCCGGAAAATCTTCCTGAGCCTAAATGGCCGGGCCAGGTTGGGGATCAATATCTGAGCAGGGAGATGCTTGAAAAATACTATAAACCGTGGATTGATCTTGTAAAACAGGGAGTTGGGGTTCATTGCGGAGAATGTGGCTGCTGGAATAAAACCCCGCACGCAGTATTTTTGGCCTGGTTTGAAGATGTGCTTGATATTCTTTCTTCAAATGGCATCGGTTTTTCGTTATGGGAGTTCGCAGGAGATTTTGGTGTTCTTGACTCGGGCAGAACGGATGTTGTCTACGAGGATTTTCACGGCCATAAACTCGACAGAAAATTGCTTAACCTGATGTTGAAATATTGATTTATAAGCACTCACATTATTGATTTTTCAAAAGTTTAGTGAGGATTTCAACACTTTGTTCCAGCTCTTGTACTGTCGAAGAAGCGAAGCCAAATCGGGTTGCGTTTAATCTTTCCGGGAGTAAATTGCTTTCAGCTCCATCGGAAAAGTACAAACCTGTTTTCAAGGCTTTTTGAGCCAGCTTTTCGAGATCAATATTTTTATCAAACTTGGTCCATACTGCCATACCGCCATCAGGAATTTGAAACTGAACGAAATCGGATAAGTGTGAGTGTAGCAATGAACAAATAACATCCCGTCGTTGGCGGTACGTCCGAAGAGACTTTCGCAAGTGCCGTTGGATAATACCATTTTGAAGAAGCTCAGCCATAGCATTTTCGAGCATGGTGTCTCCCTGACGATCAATAATGCGGCGCAGAAGAGAGAGATGTTTGATCACGTTTTCTGGCCCTACCAGATATCCGACACGAAAGGCTGGCGAAATGGTTTTTGTGAATGAACCGCAATAGAGTACCATACCCGCCTGATCCGCTCCTGCGAGCGGAAGCAATGGCCGGCTCAGGTAGTGAAAATCGTAGTCGTAATCGTCCTCAAAAATGATGAAGCCGTACTTTTCTGACAATGCCAGTAATTGCAGACGGCGGTCAGCACGAAGGGCGACGGTGGTAGGGTAATGGTGGTGAGAAGTTACATATAACATGCGTAACTTTATTTTTTTGCAGATATCGTCAAGTGCGTCAACAATAATTCCGTGCTCGTCCACAGGGATTTGTAAAATATTTGCTCCTGCCTGCATAAAGTTCATCCTGGCGCCCGACCAGCCAAGTTCAGTAAGTGCAACATTATCGCCTGGATTTAAAAGTCCTGTACTGGATAGATACAAACCCATTACCGTCCCACGGACAATAAGAATATTTTCTGGCCCGGTCTTTAAACCGCGGGTTTCGTTGAGGTAAGTTGAAAGTTGGCGACGGAGCCAATAGCTGCCCGCGGTATCACCGTAACCTAACTTTACATAAGAATTTCCAGTGATCAGCTGGGTCCGATAAGCCCTAGAAAGTTCTTCTAGAGGAGCAATCCGCGGATCCGGGAAGCCGTCATCAAGACGTAAAGATGATGCGTTTTTCAAAACACCACGATGTAAATGAGGTTTATCTTCAAACGAAAATCCGGCGAATTTTTTTGTGTCAATTATTTTGTCTGGATTATCATTCAGCGGTTGCGGATTAATTTCCGGAAAGTGTTTGGCGACAAAAGTTCCGCTGCCGGTTTTGCTTTCGAGCCAACCTTGTGCTAATAGTTCGTCGTATGCGCGCACAACTGTTTTTCTGTGAATATTTAGTGCGTCTGCCAATTGCCGGCTACTTGGTAATTGCTGACCGGATTGCATAATTCCTTTTCTGATCAAATCGGTAAGCTGATTTGCTATTTGCAAATAGACCGGAAGCTTTTCTAATTTGTCTATAATCAGTTCAGAGGAAATTGGCTGCATCAATTGGACTATCTATTTTGTGTGAATTGGAGTCTTCTCTTGATCCAATAAACAAACAATTTTGTAAAAAAACAAACGATATGTCAGCACCACTCGAACATCTTGTCCCTAGCCGCGCCGCTAAAAAGGCCCGTTTTGATTCTGATTCAATTTATCCAATCCTGGATGAAGCGCTTTTTTGCACTATAAGTTATTCAATTGATAATCAGCCATTCTCCATTCCGACTTCCTTCGTGCGATATGAAGATAAGATTTATATACACGGTTCAGTAGGTAGTCATTTTATCAGGCAAATAGCCACAGGGATTCCCGTTTGCATCACAGTCATGCTGGTAGACGCACTCGTAGTTGCCAAGTCTGCTTTCAGCCATTCGGTGAACTATCGGTCTGTTGTAATTTTCTCCAAAGCAGAAATAATCGAGGATTATGAGCAAAAACTGGCATCCTTTGAATGGCTGACCAACAAAGTGGTACCGGATAGTTGGGAATATTTGCGGCCGGTTAAGCCAAATGAGGTTAAAAAAACAACGGCCCTGGCCTTTAAACTTGACGAATCGTCTGCGAAAGCACGAACAGGTATGCCAAACGATGAAGAAGAAGATTTGGAGCTGCCGATCTGGTCAGGACTTATTCCTTTGTCAAACAAAAGATTATCTCCAATAAGTGATTCGTTAAGTGAAAATATTTCGCTGCCAGCTCATTTACAACATTTGTAACCCTGCCCAAGATTTTGCATCCGCTCTGGAATCACAAAGTACCTTTGTGGTTTCAGAGCCTTTTTAGTTTTAGATGTTTTATCAGGATTTTAAATTTCTATCGTATTTATCTTTTATTTGTAACATTGTCGATTTAATGCAGAAAATATCACCATGGACAAATTAGAGAAAGCTTTTACCCTTTTTGACGCATATAATAAAAAATCGCCGGAAACTGTTTTTTGGGAAAATCAGGAATTTCCATCTGAATACTTTTACGCGTTAAAACTGTACGACTGGGTGAAAATACTGGAACCACAAGCGTCAGAAAGTCTGCTGCTGGCATCCCGGGCACAACATATTGGTCGCTGGGAAATTTCCCGTAAATCTTATCCAGAGGGTAGAGTTGGTTATTTAAAGTGGCGAAGTGACCTGGGTAAATTTCATGCTCAAACTGCGTCAGAGCTGTTGAAGGAAGTTGGATATGATGATGAAACCATTAAACGTGTGCGGGAAATTATCCAAAAACAACGGTTAAAAACGGACGAAGATGTTCAGACTATTGAAAATGCGCTTTGCCTGGTTTTTCTTCAGTTCCAGTTCGACGACCTGATTGAGAAGGTAAATGAAGAAAAAATGATTGATATACTTCGGAAAACATGGGGTAAAATGAGCGAGCCCGGAAGAAAGCATGCCCTGGATTTAAAATTTAGCGAAGCTGGAACCGCTTTGATTACAAAAGCTTTGCGTGATAATTGAATTTATTAATGTTGAAATAAACTAACTGTTAGTATTATTTCTATTGTACTTCTTCAAGTTTTAAATTATTGCATCTACCGTAAAATTTAATATCTAAAACGACCGCTTAGCCGCTTCGCAGGCTGGATTACCCATTTATTTACTATCAGAAAACAACTTTAAAATTCTTAAATCCTAGTCGATTTGAGAATTTAAATAAAATAATATTTAGTTTGACTTGGTGATTGTAGACATTGTTCGTAATTTTACTTTGCAAGTTATTCGACAAGTTAAATACACATACTATTTACAATAACTTCAAATCTGTGTTGTATTTAGCACTATTCATACCCGATTATTTATCACTATTCCCATATCTTGATGAGAAGGCAGATTTTAGTGCATTTGAGCAGACCTTAATGCAAAGTTACTCGATGAACTATTTCTACAAAATTTTACAGGACTATACACGCACTATAAAAGACTTTTAAAGTATATCCGATTTTACTCAACATATGGACCCTAGAAAAAATCTACTTGTAATGGATGATGAGCCAAGTATTTGCAAGATACTTGAGCATTTTTTGAAGAAGGATTTTAATGTATTTGTCAAAAGCGACGGCGCTGAAGGTATGTTATGGCTGGAAGAAGGGAACGAAGTCGATCTTATCATTGCTGATTTACAAATGCCTAATTTAAATGGCAAGGAATTTCTGAAAACTGCAAGAGCTAGTAATCTTTATGCGGATATTCCTGTCATCATACTTTCCGGTTCCGATGAAAGTAGTGAACGAATACAATGTCTTAACCTTGGCGCAGATGATTTTATGGTGAAGCCGTTTAATCCGGTGGAAGTTCATGCCAAGATTAACGCCATTTTGAGACGTAGCAAAAGATACTCCTGATACCGTAAACCTGCAACACGATGGAATGGACAAGTCAGTCTGAAGTTACTTTTGTTGATACAAAAGTACCCCCTTCTGCACAATACCGAATTGCTTATCTGACAAAAGATTTTGACCAATATTTATGGTTCGTGGCTAATTACGGCGCTTTTCTTCGGATAGAATATTTCGAGGAAAAGGAAGAACTTTTGAGAGCGTTGCAAGATTATTTTCCAGCGGATGCAATTCTGGCCCATGTAAAAAGCGGCGCCTGGGAGCTTTTAGATACTGTGAGAAACAGTCCCGGTTTCGGGAATATTCCATTTATCGTTTTAGTGGAAAATCTGAACCCTGCGGTTGTTAAAAATGCCCGGGTGAAGAAGGCAGACGATATTTTTGCAACTAATTTTTCAGAGGGAGACCTTTTGAACAGGCTGCACTATTTCACAAAACGCAAGTGGTATGTTGCCAGCAAAGCTTCCAAAAAAATAGAATCCGAAAAAAATCAGACGCCGTTCTGGAAAAGAGCAATCGATATTATTTCCACAGGAACAGCTGTAATTCTGTTATCTCCAATATTTCTTCTTGTGGCGCTGCTTATCCGGCTCGACTCCAAAGGTCCGGTCTTCTACAAGTCTAAGCGTGTGGGGAGCGGATATAAGATTTTTGACCTTTACAAGTTCAGGACTATGCGTACCGATGCCGATCAAATGATCCGCAAAATGGCTGCGTTGAATATGTATAACGTCAAAACGCCTTCTGCCGAAGTGAAGGCTGAAAATTCAAATCTCTGTGAAGTTTGTCGAGGAGGCGGATCTTGTAACCGACGATTATTTCTCGATGGAAAAGAGATTTGCGAAAAAGTCTATCAGACACAAAAAGAACAGAAAGCCGCTTTCATGAAATTTCAAAACGATCCAAGAATTACAAGAATTGGAAATTTTTTGAGGAATACCAGTCTGGACGAATTACCCCAGCTCATCAATATTCTGAAAGGGGATATGTCTCTGGTTGGAAATAGGCCTTTGCCACTTTATGAAGCGGAAAAGCTGACAACGGATCATGCCATTTTACGTTTTGCAGGTCCTGCGGGACTTACTGGTCTTTGGCAGGTTACCAAAAGAGGCAAGGGGAAATCTGACATGTCGGAAGAAGAAAGGACGGAACTTGATATCACGTATGCAAGAAATTTTTCTTTTAAGATGGATATGCAAATTATCCTAAAAACTTTTCCGGCATTGTTTCAATCTGAAAATGTCTAATAATTTAAGATTCCGACATTTTCAATTTCACGCAACAGACTTACTTTGAGTAATTTATGTTAAGAGGTTTTTACCCATTCTTTTTGCGTATCGTCATACCTCTTAATTACCCGCGCAGGGTTGCCAACGGCTACCGAATAAGCTGGAATATTTTTGGTTACAACAGCTCCGGCAGCCACTACACAATGTTTACCAATGGTCACTCCGGCGGTAATCACGGTATTGGCGCCAATCCAGCAATCGTCCTCAATAATGATGGGTGCTATGCTGACACCTTGCTTATGAATGGGTTGGCTAATGTCTGTGTAAGTATGATTCAATCCGCTTGCTACAATGTTTTGAGCAAGAATGACATTATCTCCAATTTTAACAGGGCCAATTATAACGTTACCAAGCCCAACCAGAGCGTTTTTCCCGATTTGTACCGCACCGACACCGTTGTTAATGGTACTAAAATCTTCAATAACAGAATTGTTCCCGATTGAGAACGGGTTGAACGGAACAACATCCATTCTAACCCAACGTCGAATAATTACTTTTTTTCCCTTTTGATGATAAAACGGATTTAAGAAAATTCTTACCCATAATCTTGGACGAGCCTGATTGGTAGGAATTAACATCCAGTGAATGAATGTTTTAAGTCTTGGATTGTTTTTTATTTTTTCGGAAACCGACATGGTTAGGAGTTATTTTAAGAACGTTGAGTTTCTTGCTTTTTTAACAGATGGCTGTTTGCCTTATCCAAACAAATGTAGTTTTTAATATTTTATTTTTTCAAAAATTAATGCAGATGAGATACGCAGTGATTTTGTTTTTTTCCTTTTTCATCGTTCAAAATGCGCAAGCACAAGAATCGCTGGCCAGGGATATTTCATACGATTATCTCGAAAAATTGCTGGCAGTCTGCAAGAAAAATTACCCGAAGATCAAGATGTTTGAAGACCGTGTGAGTGTGGCTGAGTATGGAGTAAAAAGAGCCAAGTTATCTTATTTTGATATCTTTTCCGCAGGCTATTTATACAGTCCCAACAACAGCAACGCCACCTCCGGGACTGCCAGTTTCCTTGGCGGATATCAGTTAGGTTTTTTCGCCAACGTAGGTTCCTTGCTGCAGAAGCCCAGTATTATCAAGCAGGCAAAAGGAGAGTTTGCTGCTGCAAAACACGACAAAGAAGCCTTTGATTTAAGTATGGAGGCAGAGGTAAAAAAACGGTATTTCACTTATGTTCAGAAAGTTGCAGTGCTTAAAATAAGATCCGGGGCCATCCTGGATGTTGAAAATATGCTTACAATCATTAAGCACCGATTTGAAAAAGGAGAGGAAACGCTCGACAATTACAACAAAGCACTGATTTTACAATCTGACCACGTGCAGAATATTATCAATGCGGAAGCTGATGTTTTAAATGCAAAAAGCAATTTGGAAGAATTGCTGGGGCAAAAACTGGAAGAGATAAAATGACGGATTTTTTACAATTTTTAAAATTACTGCAAAGGAACAAAATTACACTTATTGTGGTCCCACTGATCACAGTGATTGTGTGTTACTTTCTGGTCAAAAAACTCCCGGACTCTTTTGAATCCCGTGGACGGATAGCGACTGGTCTGGTGGACAAAACGGATCAGGTCGTCACCAAAGCGAAAGATGAGCAGGAAAACCAGATCGCGCGAAAATTCGAAAGTCTTATTCAGGTGGTATTCCTGAAAAGAACATTGGAACAGGTCTCTTATCGTCTGATATTAAATGATTTAAAGGGAATTAAAGATTCGACGTGGCGGGAGCCTGTGAGGGAACTCAGGGATATGAGTAAGGCTGACAGGGCCAAGGCCATCGCTGTAATCACTCAGAAATATAAGGCGAGAGAGGAGCTTTTTGATTGGAATCCGTATGAAAATCAATTGAATAAAATCATTGAGGACATGCATTATGACCCTGCATCGCTCAGAGAAAAGCTCACCATTTATCGTACGGGCAGCAGTGATTATATCGATATTAATTACGAATCAGACAATCCATACCTTTCGGCATATGTAGTCAACACACTAGCCGAAGAATTTATTTCCTTAAACTCTTCCCGCGTTGTCGACAACAACAGGAAAACAATTGATTTTCTTCAAAATTTCATGCAGCAGAAGATGACTGCTCTAAACGAGCGAATGAATGCGCTGCGAAATTACAAAATCAAGAACCGGGTATTGAACCTGAATGAGCAAGCGAAGAGTATTTATGGTCAAATGTCTGATTTTGAAACCCGTAGAGAAATGTCACAAAAAGATATTATTGCCTATGGTGCAGCGATCAAAAATATTGACAATAAATTTAATCCGACAGACAGAAAGTACTTTGAAAGCGCGCTTACTGAGATTAACCAGAGTATTGTCGCCAACAAGATCATTCTAAAATCCTTAAATGAGCGATACATCCAAAATAACTTTGATTCCAAATTAAAGTTCAGCATCGATTCGCTGAAAAATAAACTTGGAGAGCAGATTGCATTGGCTTCTGATAAATATGCTTATAATCCGATGGCATTGAAACAGGATCTGGTAACGCAGAAACTTACGATGGAAATATCGCTAGAATTAGCCAAAAACAGTGTCTCATCGATACAGGGCGAGCTGGACAGGCTCAATCGGAAATTTGATGGCCTGGTACCCAATGAAGCTAAAATTCAGGAGTTTGAAACGGGGATTGATATTGCAAGTAAAGAGTATATCGAGGCGCTGCAAAGATACAATGAGGCAAGTCTGGAATTTAGCTTTCCAGTTTATCTCAAAATGATTGAAAGAGCTTTACCAGGTGAAGTTCAGGCATCGAAAAAGATGGTGCTAGTTATACTTTCCGGGATAATCAGTTTGACATTTTGCGTGTTCGTATTCTTTATTCTGTTTTATCTGGATAAGTCAATTCGTTACCCGGCGCAACTGGCCAACGCGACTAATATGCCTGTACTCGGCTATCTAAACTTACTGGGAAGGGAGTCAGATATAAGTCTTTCCGGGATGAATTCCTCGGACGGGAAATCAATACGACTATATAAAAACCTGGTTCGTTCAATTCGTTATGAAATTGATAATGAGATAAATGATCCTAAAATTATCGCAGTTACCAGCTTAACTTATGGTGTTGGGAAAACATCTTTTGTGCTCGCTTTGGCCTGGGCTTTTTCGAAGATCAGTAAAACTGTTTTGATTATTGATGGAAATTTTGGTCAACCGGATATTTCCAAACTAAACCCTGATGCAACGCTTTTTGAAACTTTTCTGAATAATCAGTCTTCCTTGGAAGGAATTAGCGGACAAATAAGTATTCTTGGAAATAAAGGCGGGGATGTTTCCTTACTTGAATTGAACGACGAGAAACTGATCGGCGAAAAAATTAAGATATTAAAAAACCAGTTTGATATCATTTTAATTGAAACAGATTCTTTGGCAGCAATGAACAAAGCGAAAGAATGGGTCACATTTTCTGACCGTGTTGTCGCTGTGTTCTCTGCCGGTCACACCATTGCAGAAGATGATCAATCTAAAATTCAGTACCTGAAAAATGTTGGAGACAAATTTTCGGGTTGGATTTTAACGAATACCGAGGATATTCCTGAACAGGCAGGCAAGCTGGATAAAATACTAGAAGTATGAAAGTAATAAGCTACCTATGGATTTTTGTTCAGGTTTTAATCGGGTTTAATCTCGTCTTTCCTGTTCTCTTGTTATTGATATATTTGTTGCGTCGATCTGTCAGAAATGCGGTCAGAAATTCGACCTTGCCCGAAATGCCGGATTATGGTATCATAGTAACTGCTTATGAACAGATACAGCAGCTACCTGCAGTGGTAAATTCACTGTTGAAACTTAACTATTCAAATTTTCACATTTACGTTGTAGCCGATAAGTGCGACATTACAAATTTGCATTTCGAATCAGGGAAAGTATCACTTCTCAGGCCTGAGCAAGTTTTAGGAAGTAATACAAGATCTCATTTTTATGCAATCAGAAATTTTATCAGGCCTCATTCACATCTGACTATTATTGATAGCGACAATTTAACAGATCCAGAATATCTCAACGAATTAAATGTATACTTCAATCTAGGTTTTTATGCGGTGCAAGGTGTCAGGGAAGCTAAAAATCTCGACAGTACTTATGCATGCCTGGATGCAGCACGTGATATTTATTATCATTTTTACGACGGGAAAATTCTTTTCGGCTCGGGCTCTTCAGCTACACTTGCGGGTTCAGGAATGGCCTTTACAACGCCTCTTTACAAACAATGTCTCGAACATCTGGACGTCACCGGAGCTGGTTTTGACAAGGTTCTGCAAGATGGAATTGTAAGCAGAAAGTTTAGAATCGCTTTTGCTGAAAAGGCTATTGTTTACGATGAAAAAACCAGCGGAACAGATCAGCTTGTAAATCAAAGAGCGCGATGGATCAATACCTGGTTTAAATATTTTACGCTCGGCTTTAAGATTTTCTTTAAGGGAATTGCTGGTTTCGACTGGAATCAGATCGTTTTCGGGTTGGTTCTTTTACGGCCCCCCTTATTCATTTTTCTCTTGCTTTCAGGGTTCTTTCTTTTTATAAATCTGTTCATTGCACCGGTAATGGCTTTGATCTGGTTTCTTGCAATGGTCGTTTTTGTTATCGGATTTTACATTTCCCTGAAAGTTTCAAAGACAGATCAGCGGATTTATCAGTCGCTGGTTAATATACCAAAATTCATTTTCTTTCAGGTAATGGCTTTACTCAAAGCGGGCAAAGCAAATCAGATTTCCGTAGCAACTCGCCATGGACAGCCAACCGGGAAGGAATAGAATAATATGAAAATATACCCGGAAAAAAATAAGGAAAAAGACGAAGAAACGTCCATTTTTGGCCATTTGACCCCCTTACAGAAAATAATGAGGCAATTGGCACTTTTACTGGCGTTTGTGAGTGTTTTTATTTTTTTTGTCAAAATACTATTCTTATAAGTGGAAGAGAATATCCTTTTTTTGGGCAATAAGAAGGCAACCCGCCACAATTTGATGGGGAAATTAAAGCAATGGTATTGGATTGAAAAGTTTAATAATCCCGTTGGTATCATCACGCTGCTGATTATTTCCGTGGTTTTTGGGACTCTTATCGCTTATAAAGGTATCACTGCAGCAGCGCTGATTTTAGTCGTCCTGTTTGTCCCCACTGTCGTATTTGGTATTGTAGCCTATCCCGTTTTTGGTATCACTATTCTCTTAATAATGGCCTATTTGCTGTTTTTTATCATGAGAGTGGGAATTAACTTTCCATTAGGAACTGCCATGGACGGGATTCAGGCTTTACTGATATTAGGTTTTTTTATTTATCAGAGAAAGTACCCTGACTGGAGTGTTTTTCGTGGTCCCATCAGTTTCATGATCCTGGTATGGATCGGGTATAATATTATGGAAGTCATCAATCCAATTGCTGAATCGAGGCTTGCCTGGGTGTATACAATAAGATCGGTGGCTGTTGTGATGCTCATGTATTTCGTTTTTATGTTCCAGATAAAAACGGTAAGTGCGATCAGAGGAATTATAAAAATGTGGTTGCTGCTTTCAATTTTTGCAGCACTTTATGCCTACAAGCAAGAATATATTGGCTTCTCGGCTGCTGAAGACGAGTGGCTTCATTCAGATCCAAACATTGCCAATTTGCTTTTTATTGCCGGTCACTGGCGGAAATTTTCCATCTTTTCTGATCCGGTAGCGTTCTCTTATAACATGGTCGTAAGCAGTATTCTTTGCATCGGATTGCTAACTTATGTCAGGACTTTTTGGAAGAAAATTGTGTTAATGTTACTCATTGCCTTGTTCTTTTCAGCCATGTTATTTTCAGGGACCAGAGGCGCTTATGTGCTCTTACCAGCTGCAATGGTTCTTTTTCTTATTCTGAGGTTTAACAGACAGGTATTGTTCGGAACTGCAATCGCTGGTGTCTTTATGGTATTTCTTATTTTTGTTCCTACTTCAAACTCGAATATCGTCCGCTTCCAAACTGCTTTTAAACCATCGGATGACGAATCTTTTAAATTGCGGACAGCCAATCAAAAGCGGATCCAGCCTTATATCTGGGCTCATCCGATAGGAGGAGGGTTAGGCGCTACTGGTGCCTGGGGACAACGTTTTGCTCCGAATTCTTACCTGGCAAATTTTCCCCCGGATAGCGGATATGTCAGGATCGCCGTGGAGCTAGGGTGGGTGGGACTTTTATTGTTTTGCATTTTCATGTTTTTCATTCTTCGCGAAGGAATAAACAACTATTTTCTTATTCAAGACCAGGAACTCAAAACATATTGCATGACAATGCTTATGATCGTTTTTGCCTATAATATCGGAAATTATCCGCAGGAGGCGCTGGTGCAGTTTCCGTCAAATATTTATTTTTATCTGGCAACGGCACTGATCAATATCACCCGAAGAATAGAATTGAAGCAAATCGCAAAGAGGCAAAAAGAGGCGGATCTGTCAGATAAGGTTTACGCTGCCAGGATGAATGTTGTGGTTTAATAATTTACAAATTTGATTTTTGTTTGATGAAAATTGCTCATTTGATACTGGCTCATTGCGATTCTCAACAATTGGGGCGACTCATTGACAGATTACAAAATCCGGACGCGTTTTTTTTTATACATATTGATAAAAAAACAGAGCTCGATTCATTCATGTTTTTGAAAGACAAGAAGCAGGTTTACTTTGTAAAAGATCGGGTGAACGTGGGCTGGGGAGCGTATAGTATTATTGAGGCCACAATTAATGGTTTTAAAGAAATATTAAGTTCAGATCTTTGCGTTGACTATGTAAACCTGTTGAGTGGTGCAGATTATCCACTAAAAAAAGCCAGTCAGATCCATCAGTTTTTTGAAGAACATAGCGGTCAAAATTTTATGGAATATCTGTCCGTTTACGATGAATGGACGGAAGCAATACCCAGATTGACGGAATATCATTTGACAAACTACGCTTTTCCGGGAAAGTACGTCGCTCAGAAGTGGCTCAATCGATTGACACCAACACGAAAAATGCCTAATAATCTGATACCAGTCGGGAAGTCACAATGGTTCAGCATAAGTGTAGAGGCAGTGAAATTTATTTTAAATTATTTGGAAAAATATCCCGAAGTGGTGCGTTTTTTCAAGTTAACATGGGCACCTGACGAGATTATTTTCCAGACCATTCTGTATAATTCGGAGTTTAAGGACCGTTTGGTCAACAATAATTTACGGTATATAGACTGGTCCGCAGGGAAAGCAAGTCCGGAGATTTTGACAGAAGCCGATCTGCCAACGCTGAAAGCTTCAAACGCATTGTTTGCCCGGAAATTTAGTATGTCAAAACATCCGGAGATCATGGATCTACTGGATTAAGATTAGGAAATTAGCATTTCAGTTCAGGGATTATACTCACGTTATTAAAGATTTATATGGACATTATTATTACCGGACAACAGGCCTGGGACGTGGAAATTGGCAGTAATTGCAAAAACATCGCCCTGGAATTCAGTAAGACGAATCGGGTTTTGTATGTCAATTCCGCGCTTGACAGAATCAGTCTGATGAAAAACGGTAATGATCCTAAAATAGCAAAGCGAAAAAGAGTAATTAATAAGCAAGAAAGCGGATTGGAAGAAATTCAGGAGAACCTTTGGGTACTTAATCCTGATCAGATGATCGAGTCGGTCAACTGGATTTCATCAGATTTAATCTTTAATTTTCTTAATAAACGGAACAACAGGATTTTTGCTCAAAGTATCAGGGCCGCTGCGGATAAGCTCGGGTTTCAGAATTGCATTCATTTCAACGACAACGATATGTTCCGTAGCTTTTATCTGAAAGAGTATTTGAAGCCGCGTCTTTCAATTTATTATTCCCGGGATTTCATGCTCGCCGTGGATTACTGGAAGAAACATGGAACTGCATTAGAACCTCAACTCATTGCTAAAAGCGATTTATGCGTTGCGAATTCCACATATCTGGCAGATTATTGCCGAAAATTTAATGAAAAATCGTATTACGTCGGACAAGGATGTGATCTGGATATTTTCATGAATGGCACGAACGATCCGACACCAAAGGACATGATAGCTATTAATTCACCCCGAATCGGATATGTTGGAGCATTGCAAAGTCTGAGACTGGATTTGGATCTGCTTCGTCATATAGCAATTTCGCGTCCAACCTGGAACATTGTGCTGGTTGGTCCTGAGGATAATGAATTCAGGGAAAGTAGTTTGCACATGTTACCAAATGTGGTTTTTACCGGATCAAAGACCTTTGACCAATTGCCTGCGTATATCAATTCATTCGACGTTTGTCTGAATCCTCAGCTACTCAATGAAGTGACGATAGGGAATTATCCTCGTAAAATTGACGAATATCTGGCGGTTGGAAAGCCGACAGTTGCAACGAAAACGGATGCTATGAGCGTGTTTTCAAAACACGTTTATCTCGGAGAAACCAAGGAGGACTATGTCATACTGATCGAGCAGGCATTGGCCGAAAATTCGACGTCAAAATCAGCTGAGCGCAGGGAATTTGCAAGTTCGCATACCTGGGAAAATAGTGTTGCAGAAATTTATAAAGCGATTGAGAAATCGCTTTAAACGTTGCCTTATTTTGTAAATACTTATTTCAAATAATCCAGATTAAACTTCAAATGCCGGTATAAATGGCGTAACTGGGTCAGGATGACATTATCACTTTCCCGCCAGATATCTCGTTTCATCGTACTTGGCTCGGCTTCTGAATTTTTTTGCAAAAAAATGCTTGTATAATCTTTATAGAACATGGCCTTCCCTTTATTTTTCAGAAAGGACATCATCATACTATATTCGGTTACATCTCCCTTAGCTCCTTCGATATAGCGGCCAAACTTTTGGAAAAAGTTTGTTCTGCGCAGATGGGGATGATCGCTGTAAACGTAGAATTTCTGATATCCTGGTTTCCACAACTTAAAATCCATTTCATAGTAACCGTGCTCTGAGTTTTTAAGATATGGATATTCAAAATAGGCATAAAAACGCACCACGTCCAGATCTGCTTTTTGATTCATCAAACCGACTGCATTTTTAAAACTTTCCGGGAAAATTGAAGTAGGTGTAAAATCTTCCTGGACATACAGTGTCAGCGGCGTTTTTACAGCATCCTGACCTTTGTTTATATTATTACCCAGCCCTTTATTTTTTTTGGTAGTTATAAGTTCGAAATCGAAGTTCTTTTGAAGTTCATTCAGGTATGTAATATGTTCCGGCTTGCTGCCATCGTCGGAAACGACGATTTCTTCGAACCTGCAGTTAAGGTCCGTAAAGGATTGCAACAGATGTTCAAGCGATTGACTCCGGTTGTAATGGGTAATCAGCAAGGTTATATCCTTAAAAAAATAGTCGTTTTCCATCGTTGTTGAGCCGCAAAAAATTAATTCATTATTAAAAGATCCAGTGTGTTTTTCAGCCAGCGGTAACGCAGATACACCAGGCGGCTCAGCTGAATTAAAGGATTTTTACTTAGCCGCCAATCCGGGCGCTCCATTGTACTTGGCTCATCAGAAGAATTTTTCTGATAGAATAACTTCGTGAAATCGTCAAAAAAGAGGCCTTTGCCTTTTCTCTGGAGAAAATGGATTGCCATTCGGTATTCGGTTAAATCACCTTTGATACCTTCCGGATATCTGCCGAATTTTTTTAAAAAATCACTTCTTCTTAAATGCGGATGGTCGCTGTAATAATAGAATTTTAAGTGATTCATGTCCCAGAAAGAATAGACCATTTCTGAAAATCCTTTCTTGTATGGTTTCAAGTTCGGATATTTGAAATAAGCGTAAAATCTTACGATATCCCATTTTGGATCCTCGCGCATAAAATTTAGGGCATCTTCAAAATGAGCCGGAAATATTTCAGATGGTTCGAAGTCTTCCTGGACATACAAAGTGAAGGGCGTCTTCACGATATCTTGTCCCTTATTTATATTGTTACCAAGACCTTTGTTGACATCGGCCGTTGTTAGCTGTATAGGGTAGCGGGTTTTTAAAACACCTATTCTTCTTAAATGCTCTGGGCGACTGCCATCGTCTGAAATGATGATAGCGCCAAAAGTGCAGTCTAATTTGTCGAAAGTGGTTAAAAGACGATCAAGGGATTCGCTCCGGTTGTAATGTGTTATTAGTAGCGTCGTATCTGGGAATGTATATTTCATGAGTTTTTAAAACAAGGATAGATAATCTCGCATACCTTTTAACTGCCTTTTAGCACGGTTCAAAAAGGCATTGAAAATACTTCCATCATCCAGAAGTCTGCGGGGAGAAGTGAAAACAGTTGCTCTGGAATCGGTTACCATTTTCAGATTGCCCGCTTTTTTCAGGTTCATTGCCATACGTCCGTCTTCGGCTTCATTTTCATAGTCGCTGCCAACGATATTTGCATAGACTCTGGTGCCACTAACTTTGAAGCCGCCTGTATTCCGGCCGATTTCAGTCACAAAGCCCATATTGAATCCATAAACGTTTAGATATTCGCGGTTTTTTTTTCGGATCTGAATCATTACTCCGGCAAATTTCTCGTAGAGCCAGAGCCCGAACCGGCCTTGATTTTCCGGAGGAATGAATGAATAATTTCCATAAACGCCCGTGATATTGGCATCTTTTACCATGGGGGCGACCATAAGATCAATCCAGTCTGGCGGATAAAAGGTATCAGAATCAGCGCATAAGTGATATTTTCCCCGAGCCGAATCCAAACCCATTTGTCTTGCAAAAGGAGTTCCTTGTATAGGTTGCAAATAATTTCTAACGCCAAGCGTATCGAGGACTTTTTGCGTCCCGTCGGAAGAATTATTGTTCACAACAACAATCTCCACCTTATATTTAGTCTTGCTTGCAGACAAAGAGGACAATGTTCTGTAAATATTATTTTCCTCATTCCATGCCGGTATCACGACAGAAATGTCCGGATGCTCATGCTTGAAATTGTTAATAGCTGTTTTAAGAATATCAATTTCACCAGAGGATAAATCCTGAAATTGTTTATTTTTAAAAAGGTGCGGATGAATCCATTTCGGTAAACCCAAGAAGTTCATATTTTGATAAATTTCATAACGTTGAGACTATAAGTTCGGCTTTCATAAACGTCTTTCAGGATCGAGTTCAAATAAGTATAATTTCACATCGGTACCAGTTTCCCGGGAGGGATATGAATCTTTTAAAACACCAAATGAAGAAATTTTTTCCAGCATTTTTTTGACCGCATCAACCTTGTAATAGTACCATTTAGGTTCTTTTTCTATGTCACCTATTTTAATCCCGTTGTATGGTTTGTATGCATACCACAATCTTCTACTCCCGTTCAATTTTTTGAAATCAGAGGATAGATTTTTAAAGTAACTATCGAAATTATGTGAAACATACCTTACATCACTTCCAAAAACCGTCTTGAAATTAAAGCCATATGCTTGCTGATAATACCTGAATGAAGGCTGATTGTTCCAATATACATACACCACATCACCAGCCTGATAATTTTTCTGCAAATATTGCATAGCTTCCCGCTGGCTGGATTTTTTATAGTCCCCGAATAATTCAGGATCGATCATTTGTAAAGTAGAATTCAGTAAGGGTGCTGCCAGCAAAGCGCAAAGGAAAATTTTCTTCGCCCATGCTGATACAGGCCAGGTATAAATATTTTCAACACCCTTGCCTATAACCAAAATAAATATCGGTGAAAGAAAAACTGTTAACCTTTCGCGTAACGGATAGAATTCCAAAGCTGAGGCAATCAACGCCAGAATTACGGGAAGAGCAAACAAGAGCAGGTGTTTGCGTTCTTTTTTTAAAAGCGTCCAAAGCCCGAGAAGCCCGGTCAAAATCGGTAGCGCAGGCATCCTCGCCAGAATTCGCAATTTGTCGCTGTAGTCGTTTTTGTAGTCTAGGTCAAACCACGTCAGGCCCATGGGATACCGGACCAGTGAATATATCTGTTTAAATGGCCAAAGTAAATCTTTAACAGAGTGTGGCGGAATTGGCATAAAAGCATCCCTGTTGCGCCAGAATTGGATAAGCCATTCCTCTTCGGGAAATTTACTTATAAAAAAAGCATACTGAATTAGAAAACTTATAAGCCATACTGAAAAGGGGATCATGTATAAGAAAAGCTGTTTCCACTCTTTTTTTATCAGGCAGGTAAGGCAAACCGAACCAGCCATTCCGAATAAAACAAATAAAGATGAAAAGGAAAACCATAAAATAATGGCTCCCAAAATTCCCCAGATCAAAAGATCTTTAATATTATCTTTTTGAACAAAATGAGTATAGAGGTATAAAGACAAAACCGAAGCGAAGAATTCCGTACCATATTGTTTCACTTCTACGGCATGGTAGATGATGGGCGGAGCAAGTGCTACGACAAAAATAGCAGCGAAAATGCTTTGATTCGAGCGTAAAAAATAACGCGCTACCGGCACAAAAGTAAAAAGCGCAGCAATGCCTGCGACAAACGGAAAAAGTCTGAGAGATAACTCCTTTTTGTCAAAAAAGAAAACACCCAAATGTGCCAGCCAAAGAAAACCAATAGGCGCGCGCTGCTGATAGTCGAGCGGTAACGTCGCCAGTTCTGTAAAGTTCATCCGGATCAGACTGGATGCCAGGAAAACCTCATCCTCCCAAAGAGATCTGTTGTTCAGGTAGTGAAAAACCCGAAAAAAAAACCCGGCGAACAGAATTAGTAATATAGGAAAACGATGATTTTTGAAAATATTTTTAGAGCTGGTAAACGTTTTTGTCATGCGTCGGGCAGGAATTTTTATTGATCAATGAATTGTAAAGTATCTTTATGAGTTCAGTGGCAAATTAGCGATTTTTTTTGTAGAAATTATTCGTACTCTCGACAATTAATATTAAAAAAATTCACGTATTTGCATTACTTCTGCAATGCACTGGCCAAAACCTACTCAACAGATAAATGACTACACAATTATTACAGAAGTTACAAAACAAGCATTTCCTTTCTCTTGCTGGTAACGGTATCATGTCGGTTTTGGGCATGTTAAATATGATTATTCTCTACCGTGCGCTGCCGGTTGCCAGTATCGGAATGTGGGTATTTTTTCTTTCGATACTCTTATTAGTTGATACTTTCCGGTCTGGTTTTCTGACTACTGCTTTTATCAAGTTTTATGCAGGTGCTAATCCTGAGAGAGCGAAGGAAGTTGTCGGCTCTGCCTGGTTCATTGGAGGAGCGATTACGGCCATTTTGGTACTGATCAATATTCCTGCCTATTTTTTGATTTCTTATTTAAAAAACCCATCAATTGTTTTATTTGTTGAGTGGTTCGGGATCATTTATGTGGCTTCATTGCCCTATTTTATTGCCTCGTGTGTTGTTCAGGCTGAGCAGCGTTTTGATAATCTTTTGTATATCCGCTTCTCAAGTCAGGGCATTTTTATCGTCTTTGTAATCATTATGGCATTTACAAAAACTGCTACGCTTCAAAATATTATTTATGCTTATCTGGGTGGCGCATTTTTAACAAGTTTATTGACCATTGTAATGGGCTGGGCCAGGATTTCATGTTTCAAAAACAGAACTTGGGCATGTATTAGTGAGATTTTTCATTTCGGTAAGTACAGTGTCGGGACTACATTGAGTTCAAATTTATTCGGTACGTCCAACACCATGATTGTTAACTTTATGCTAGGACCGTCTGCGCTCGCCGTGTTTAATTTGGGACAACGCTTGATGGAGATAATAGAAATTCCTCTAAGAAGTTTTGCTGCGACAGGGATGCCTGAACTTGCTGCTGCATACAATGCCGGAGACAGGGAAAGGGTGATTGATACCATGAAACGATACACCGGTCTGATTACAGTGGCATTGCTGCCTGCTTGTCTGGGTGCAGTTGTTTTGGCAGACGTTGCGATCCATATTATTGGTGGGAGCAAATATGTAAATTCTGAGGCAGCTAATATCATGCGGCTGTTTATGACATTTGCATTGCTATATCCGCTCGACAGATTTTTTGCATTAACGCTTGACGTTATTCATCAACCCAAAATCAATTTTATAAAGGTTTTATTAATGCTCCTGGGTAGTGTCTCAGCTACTTTTGCAGGGATTTACCTAACCGGAAATATCTATGGCGTTGCGATAGCCGGCATTGTTCCAACTTTAATCGGTGTGAGTATTGGGTACTGGGGACTGAACCGTTGGCAGCCATTTAATGTCTGGAGCGTCTTTAAAACTGGATATGATGAAGCACTAATTTTAATAAAAACATATTGGCTAAAGTTATCAGCCAAATAATTAAGTTTATTTCTCAAGATTCAAAGTAGCAGTTTCAGGCAACCCTGAATTATTTTTTTGCTTCTTATATTGAAACCTCATTTCTATATTTTTGTAGGTCCAGGAGGATACCAGATAAATGATCAGGAAATTTAAAATGAAAAGATACGAATAAGCAGTTGGCGGGAATTTAAGAATTCTGATAAATAGTACGTTAAACAGGCTGATCAGCAGTGCGTGTGACATATAGATGGAATAGGAATACTGACCGAGTTTTTTCAATATTCCGATGTTTTTTAATTGTTCTGATATCAAACCTTTTTGGAAGGAAAAAATATAAACACAAGCAAAAAATAAGATTTCAAAGATAATTCCCCAAGGCTTCAGAAGATCACCATTCGTGATGCAAAAAATAATAATGACCAGCGATATGATCTCGGCGATCGTAAAAAAGCCTACTGATAACACCCGAACGTTTTGATTTGTTTTGTCGAAAACACTGAAGCAAACTACGCCAGTGAAAAATCCTAGTATGCCGCGCAGAAAGCCATAATTGAAACTATAATTGATTTGGAAACTATCCGAAACGAACCATAAACCGGCAATTGAAATGATGATAACAATACCGAAATAGAGATTGCGCCGTAAAGACTGATTGGATAAATAAAGGATTAAGAGTAAACTTGCAAATACCACATAGGATATCATTTCTGCACTGATCGACCAACTTGGTATGTTCCAGCTAACGTCTTTGACACCAGGGATCGGGGTGGAGTTTATCAGAAAAAGTGAAGTGAAAAACGTAATGATATTGTTGGCGGGATTTTCAAGATTATTTACCTTAATGTAAGGGTTAAGCAGATTTTTGGCAACTTCCATTCCCGCAAATGCGATCAGCATTATAAAATGAAGCGGGTAAATCCGATAAATTCTTTTAGTCAAAAATAGTCTGAATTGCTGCCAGTTCTCCATGCTTTTATAACTGTAAGCGATCACAAATCCGCTCAATACAAAGAAAAAATCAACAAACATGTCCGAGTTTTCGATAAAACTATTGTTTATTATGGGTGTCTCGGCAAAGGGGCCCAGGTGAAAAAGGAAAACCATGGATGCGAAAATACCCCGAAACATGTCTAATACTTCAAATCTGTGTTTTTGATTAAGTAAAGTGTTCATTCATAATATTTAAATGTCACGCTGAAAATATTTTTTTTGGTATTTGGATCATATAGATATCGAAATTCTTCGGCAGCCTTCGCGATGATCATCAGTCCAAAATGTTCACTGGTCGTAATCAAAAGTTGGGGCATTTCAACATCTTCCACTTCTTTTACGACAAATTCAGCGCTCAGTTCAGATCGGACCATTACCTGCAAAGAATCCATTCCGTTTTGGTATACTTCAAATTGCTGATGTGACTCAAAATCTTCTAATGGCCAGACCAGCAGTTTTTCGCCACTGTTAACCAGCAGCTTTAATGGGTTTCCACGGTCTTCCTTTTCAATCGTCAAAGAACTTTGAATTAAGGTTATTAGCAGAAAGCTCTCGTCTGTGCCGGCATGTTTAGTACCATTAATCAGTAACTCGGTTAATGCCCATTTTATCCGCGCCAAAATTTCTGACGACACAGGTACCAAATCCTTCGGCTCTTCAATAAATTCAACACAATTTCTTACCACCGAAGCAACGTCTTCCGCCTTGTTTGAGAACACAAAAGACTTACTATACCCGTTATTTTTCATGCATTAATTTAACATTTCCATTGCCTGATTAAAATCCTTGTAAATTTTAAACACTTTATCCATTCGAATCAACGTAAGCAGATTTTTGACGTCGGGCTTTAATGATACAAGGTAAATGTCTGTTTTTCTGGGCATTGCATATTTCAGCGCAACGACTAAACTTCCCAGAAATGAGCTGTCTATATAGTTTACGTTTTCAAAACTGACAATAACCAGACTTGCGCCGTTGGCAACAAGCGTTATCATTTCTTCCTTAAATTGATCAGCATTTGAAAGACTTGCTTCGTCTGTTAAAATTGTCGCCTGAACGACTTTGTCGATTTGATTAACCTGAAGTATCATGATGGGTTATTGTTTTTCGATAAAAATTATACTTGCGTCGTCCATTTGGTTACTATCATTGATCTGATCTAAAACATGCGTCCTGATCAAGTCAAAACTTTTTAACTTACCTAGGTATGGTTTTATTTTTTCTACGAAAAAAGGATAATCACTCTTTTTGGAATTGTTTGATGGGATATCTATCATGCCATCTGTAAATATCGCCAGTTGATCGCCGGACTTCATTTGAATAAATTGTTCATCATAAAATCCATCTTCCAAAAGTCCTAATAAAAGGCCGCCCGAGAGAACGGTGGCTGCGTTACCGTTCTCCGCATTGAAACTTATCAGAGGTAAATCTCCAGCCCCGGTATAAGATACTTGGCCCGTTTGACTGTCCAGAAGGAGCAGCGAAAGGCTCGATAAAATATTTTGCAGGCTTTCGTCCAGGCAAACCAACTTGTTTATTTTTTGAACAATGGTGTTTAATGCGAGATCATTATCAAGCACGCAAAACCTGATTGCAGCACGGATATAACTTAGAAACCCGAATGTGAAAAACCATGCTTTCCATTTCTTTCCCATAATATCACCCAGAAGTGCGAAGCAGTAGCGTTCGTCGACTTTGATGAAATCAATAAAATCGCCACCCGGATATCCAAGGTATCCTCTATGCCAAAAGTGCACTTTAAAACTTTGCAATTCCGGGCTTCGTTCCGGGACTGACTTTACGTTTAAGGTCTCAGCTGCTATGCGTAATTCGCGGATGGAACGTATGTGTTCATTTTCAAGCGACTTGATGATATTATTCAGCTTAGAAATGATGACGGGAATCGGCGTTTCCTTATTGATATAATCTAACGCATTCATATTCAGTCCTTCGAGCATCATCGAGTCGTCCGTAAACGAGGTCAGAAACACGAACGGGATATCACGAATATTCGGGTTAAGTAAAACGGTCTGTCTAAAATCGAAGCCGTTGATTTCAGGCATATCATAATCTGACAAGATCAGATCTGGCATTTCCTTTTCCAGCAATTTCAGCGCTTCGATTGCAGAATCAGAGAGCAGACATGTGTAACCCGCTCGTTTCAAAGCTGATTCTATAACTTTTCTGAAAAGTAGATTATCTTCTACAATCAGAATCGTTCTTACTTTTGTAGGAGTTTCGGGGAAGGCGATCATTTCTTATTGAAATTTAGAACAAACAATAGAACTCCGCCGAAAATAATTAACAACGAAACCAGATCCATGATCGTTACGCCGTCATTTGCATTAAAATAAAATACAGTGAAAAGCTCAAAACTTGGCGGTGCCGGCATTATGATCATTGCAAAACCTACTACAATTAATAATAGGGCCAGAATAAACATGACACCTTTTTGTACTGCATTTTTCTTGATGTAATTCTTACTTATTTCACTATCAATTTTTGTTTCTGACAACAGTTTTTCCAATCCTTCCAATAATTCTTCCCGCGACAAATTATTGTCCTGGTCAAGTGTGGCGAAAGGTTCGAGCTGTTTTGGCGTGAACAATGACCTCTGAAACGCATCTGCAATTTGCTGCTGATAGCGTTTGGAACTCATACTGTCGACGCTTGTTTTGTCAATTACTGCAATTAATTCACTCACTTTTTGTTCCAAAGCAATATTTCCGTCGCCATTTGCCGGCGACTTTGAAGTCGGAATATTATTGATGTCTGGTAAGCGAGTTATTTTCACTTTTTTTACAATTGATTACACTTTCATTAGTTTGAAGGGTGCCCAGGATGCTTTTTGGTCAAAAAACACAGCCGCGAGACAAATTTTGTTTAAAGCTATGTTTTTATTGTTAATTTTGAAATACTTCTACAAATCATTGAAATTAATTCTTCAATTTTATAGATAATAATTCGATACAGTTCGACCTGATGAAAAGAGTTTCTATTGTTACTGTTAATTTTAATCAACCAAAGGTTACAGAAGATTTACTCAGATCGCTGACGGAGGTAAATACCTATCCTAATCTGGAAATTATAGTTGTTGATAATGGGAGTAAAGATAACTGGGTTCCTGATTGGCAAAAAAGATACGAAGACGTCACATTTATTCGATCAGAGCTGAACACCGGGTTTGCAGGCGGAAATAATATCGGCTTGAAAGTCGCAGCAGGAGATTACTATTTTCTGATTAATAATGATACAGAAGTAACCGCGGATCTTATCGGAAAGCTAGTGGGAACGCTGGAAGAAAATCCGAAAATTGGTGTTGTCTCGCCAAAAATTCACTATTTCGATCAGCCCGGAATGCTCCAATATGCAGGATATACAAAAATGAATTATTTCACGGCCAGAAATGCCTGCATAGGGCAGTTTGAAGAAGATCGAGGACAATTTGATTCCCTAACTGGCGCAACTGGATATGCGCACGGCGCTGCAATGATGCTTTCCAAAGCTGCGGTGGAGAAAGCGGGTTTCATGGCAGAAAATTATTTCCTATACTACGAAGAGCTGGATTGGTGCGAACGTATTCGAAGGGCTGGTTATGAAATTCATGTCAATTTACAGGCTTTGATTTATCATAAGGAATCAGTTTCTGTTGGCAAGCGATCGACGCTGAAAGAATTTTTTATGACTAGAAACAGGATTCTGTTCATTCGGAAAAATACGCCAACTACCACTTTTGCTATTTTCTGTGTATACTTTTTTTTGATGGTGATACCGAGAAATCTATTCGGTTATATAAAAAATAAGGAGTTCAACTTTATTCCTTTTTTCTTAAAGGCGATTCTCTGGCACTTCTCGAATTCTGTCGATAGTAAAAATCTAGGCTACCCCGTCAAATTTTAAAATATGAAAATCCTCTTTTGGCTTAGTTTATTTATTATTTTTTACACCTTTCTCGGTTACGGAATTCTACTTTTTTTTCTTGTTAAGCTTAGGAGATTTTTTAAAGGTAGGCGGCTTATTCCAAGTTTAGATCAGGATTTTCCCACGCTGACTCTGATTGTGGCAGCTTACAATGAGGAGGACCTGATTTTGGAAAAAATTGCTAACACGCTGAGCCTTAATTATCCAAAAGACAAGCTGAATCTATTGTTTATTACAGACGGATCTTCAGATAGAACGCCTGATTTAATTGGTGGGTTTGCTGATATAAAACTCATGCACTCCCCGGAACGAAATGGGAAAATTCATGCGATTCATCGTGCAATGTACGAAGTTGATACGGAGGTTGTAGTATTTACGGACGCCAATACTTTCTTGAACAAAGATGCGCTGTTGTTAATTGCAAGACATTATGCAGACCCGAAAGTAGGAGCAGTGTCGGGTGAGAAACGAGTTTTGCAGGACGATGTCTCAGATGCAACTGCGGGAGAGGGGTTTTATTGGAAATACGAATCAACTTTGAAGAAATGGGATTCTGAGCTGTATTCTGTCGTAGGAGCTGCAGGAGAATTATTTAGTGTCAGGCGCTCGCTTTATGAGCAGGTTGAGGCGGATACGATTCTGGACGATTTCATGATTTCCATGCTGATCGCGCAGAAGGGATACCGTATCATTTACGAACCGGAAGCTTATGCGTCGGAGCTGTCTTCGGATAATATAAAAGAGGAATTAAAGCGGAAAGTAAGGATTGCGGCTGGTGGAATTCAGTCAATTCTTAGGCTGAAAAAGTTGTTTCTGCCATTCAGTTTTCCTTTGTTATGGTTTCAGTATATCAGCCACCGTGTTCTTCGATGGACCGTCACACCATTTTTAATGATTCTGGTCTTTATTTTAAATTTTATCATTTGTTTTCAGGATCCATCAATTATATACTTCCTCATCATGGCTGGACAAGTGCTTTTCTATGGGGGAGCGTTGGCAGGTTGGGTTTTGGAGAAGCGTAAAATAAAAGTGAAAGCCTTATTCGTTCCTTACTATTTTTGTGTAATGAACTACGCCGTGATAGCAGGAATTAATAGATATTATAAAGGCAGCCAAAGCGCAGCCTGGGAGAAAGCCAAAAGAAAAACCGCTTAAAAACTAAAAGCCTCTGAACTCCCTTGAGAATTTCAGAGGCCTAGCTAATGTTATAAGTTATCAGGAAGCGAGGTGCCCTAGCTTTTCAGCTTCCTCCTCCAGGATTGGAATAATACGCTCAACATCCTCGTTGATCCGAAGATAATGGGCAACAATTTCCTTTGTTTCAACTTCATTATGAATATCACGTTCCAGAGCTTCCACTTTCAGTCGGATACCCGTTAGCCCTGCCATTGTAAAGGATGGCTTTATCCCGTGAACTACACTGGCAGCTTCTGCGATGTTTTCCTCTTCAATAAGTGATTTTAAACTTTTCCACCTAGGTAAAGAGTCCGAAAGGAATGCTTCAAATATTATTTGTATTATAGACGCGTCATCACCATAAATTTGACTTAGGTAATTAACGTCGAGTGCGGGGTTAAGAGATAGAGCCATTCAGATATTTCTTTGGAATTATATGGGTGTTAAAATGATTTCAAAACTTTTGAACAATTGTAACGAATATCTTAACTTTTTTCTACAACAGAAATAACAATATAGAATACATTATAATGTAAAGTTATAAGTACTTCTCTAAATCTCTCGTAATACTACCTAAAATCGCCGCTTGAAATTAGGACTGCCCTGATCCACAATTAGTTTCCCCGCCAGTTTTTAAGGTTTCACCTCAGTTTCTTTTTCTTCCTCTTTTTTTAATTCTTCCTTAGCTTTTTCTTCATTCTTGTCTTTTTTCTTGAAATATCTTCTAAATAAAAAGTTCTGACGAAGAGCAAGCATGTTTTCATCTAATTTTGCTGTGCTTGTTTCAAGATTTTGAATCGTGTTTTTCAAATTTGACGCGGTGCCTTCATCATGAAGCAAAACACCCATCGGGCTTTTCGTATTAGAATTTATATCAGCACTTGCTGTTTTTAAATTATTTACCATTGTGTTGGCCGAAGCAACCGTTTCGTTCAAACGAACCATGGTTGCTCTAACGTCACGCATGATAATAGTATCAGTCGCCAGGTCATTTGCCAAACCACCTTTTTGATTCAATTTGGCTCCGTAGGAAGACAATGCCGCCGTAAGATTCTGCGCATTCATAGATGCTTTCTTCAATCCCGCCATCGTAGCGTCCACGTCCCGATATAATTTGTCGTCATTTAAAAGCATACCAACCGTTCCTCTTCCTTCAAGAACATTCTTACTGATTTTCTTAAAAGCATCAGTAATGGATAAAAGATTTTTGTTGTTTTCAGACAACACGCTCAACATTTCTTCAGTGCTTTCAACCTTTGCAACAGCCAATTGATCACCATCTTCTATGGACGGCACTTTCTGAGTTCCTCCGTAGATTACAATAATTTTATTACCAATTAGTCCATCTGTACTGACTTTCGCCAATGCATTTTTTCTGATAAATTCCTGGGATTTTTCTTCGATATTCATCATCACCTCAACTTGTGAGTTTGGGAGAAATCGAAGCGACTTTACAGTCCCGATTTTTACACCCGAATACCAGATATTGTTGCCGGCTTTCAAACCATTAACATCTTCAAAAATCGTTTTGACCGTTATATTGGATGAAAATACTTTTTTCATACTCCCGATCGTAAGAATTCCGGCGAGTAAAATGACCAGTCCGACTATCACGAAAAGGCCTACTACAACGGAGCGTTTTCTATTGCTTGTTTCCATTACTATTGAATAAAATTATAATCGTAAAAACTTTTAACTCTTTCTTCATTTGAAGCAAAGACTTCTTCAAAAGTGCCCGTCATCGCAAACTTGCCATCCAGTAACATCGCAAGTCTGTCGCCGGTTTGTCGTGCACAGGTTAGATCGTGGGTAATAATAATTGCAGAGGTGTGATATTTTTCCTTCACCTCATTGATTAATTCATTGATTTCGATACATGTGATCGGATCGAGTCCGGCCGTCGGTTCATCATATAACATGATTTCAGGCTGCAAGATCAGCGTACGGGCAATACCAATGCGTTTACGCTGTCCACCGGAAAGCTGCGATGGAACCTGGTTGATTGTCTGCGATAACCCGACAGATTCCAATACTGATTCAACCTGGTCTTTCACCTCAGCCTTGGAAAGATTTGCAACATTTCTCACCAAAGGAAATTCAAGATTTTCCCGCACCGTCATACTATCATACAACGCACTATTCTGAAACGAAAAACCAATTTTTCTACGGAGCTCATTCAGTGTTTTGCCCTGAAGGTCTGAAACTTCCTGACCAAGTACATTTACAGTTCCTTTATCCTGAAGAAGTAACCCGACGATTATTTTAATCAAAACCGATTTTCCGGTTCCTGACCGCCCAAGCACGACAACATTTTCACCTTTGAATACATCCAGGTCCACTCCATTCAAAACATGCAAGTCGCCAAACGACTTATACACGTCCCGGATTGAAATGATTGGATCTTCCTGATTTGTATTTTCTGACATACAATTCTAACCTCTGAAATAATTAGATACCTGAACTATAATAACCTCTTCAATAAAAATTAAAAACATAGAAAGAACAACCGAAGTGTTCGCTGCTTTTCCAACACCTTCGGTTCCTTTGGTGGCGTTATAACCCTGGTAACAACCTACCATTCCGATTGTGAAACCGTATGCAACTGCCTTGGCAACTGAGGTTCCAAGATCCAGGAAAGTTATCTGCTCAAATGCTTTTTCAAGGAATGCTACGCCGCTGGTTCCTTCGTTCAAGTAAACGTTTAGGAATGCTCCAAGCAAACCAACCAGCGTACAATAGAACATAAGTAATGGAATTGTAATGGTTGAAGCCAGTACCCGTGTCACAACCAAAAACTTGAAAGGATTGATTGCGGAAACTTCCATAGCGTCAATCTGCTCCGTAACGCGCATCGAACCAAGTTCTGCACCAATACTGGAACCCACTTTCCCGGCACTAATCAATGCAGTTACCAATGCAGCCAAGGCTCTTACAATCGCAATGGAAACCAGCGAAGGGAGCCATGATGTCGCCCCAAACTCCGCCAACGATGGTCTGGATTGTTTTGTAAATACCATTCCGGTAATGAAACCGGTCATCCCTATAAGCATTAGGGATTTGTAACCAATTGCATAACATTGCTTGACCAATTCCTGAAATTCCATCCGCCCACGAAAGGCTTCTACGAAAAAGCGGATAAAAAACTTATAGCCGTTGTATACTGATAGAAAGGCGTGATCTAAATTTTTTGTAAAAACATGTTCTTTTGGCTTCGTGCTCATCAAAAATTGTGCAAAAGTTGATAACCTATATTATGGTATTAAATGATTTGGCCGTAATTTTTTTGTCAAAATTGTGCGATTCTGGTATATCGAAGCACCTTCAACGTTTAGTGTATGAGTCATAGCAAAAATTATTCCATGCACTTCATTTTATCCAATAATTGTGAAATAAGATTAATAAAAGAAATGATCTATGATGCGCCGAGTGGTTAATTTTACTCCATGTACTCAATTTTTGAATCATGACGAAAGTCTTCGGCGAGAGGATATTCTAAAATTCCTTAATAAAACATACGACAGATAATCCTGAAATTCAGAATGTTTTGTTAGCATAAGTATCGAATGTCGTTGTGAGATTTGAATCTGTGCGTCGATCAGCCAAATATTTTAAAGAAGGAAAAAGTAATAATTCGGCATAGGAATAAATTTTCATTCCTATGCCGGACAATTATTTTAAAGGCAGCGGTTTCACACCCTCGTTCGTGATGATTACAGGATTGATCATGCCTTTTTCATCGAATGTCATTAAATCTACACAGGTTACACGGTGATTCCCATCAGTTTCAGTGAGTGGGCGGCGGTGATAGACAATATACCACTCGTCTTTTCCGGGAATTTGTATAACGGAATGATGACCTGCCCCGGTTGCAACTTTCGGATCCTGCTGAAGAATTTTCCCAATTCTTTCAAACGGACCAAACGGAGAATCAGCGATTGCATAGGCCACCGAGTAGTTGGGTCCCGTCCAACCACCTTCTGACCACATAAAATAATATTTTCCATTACGGATAAACATAAACGGTCCTTCAACATAACTTGCCGGCGTTATTTCCTTAAAAATTTTTCCGTCTTCAAAGGGAATAAATCCTGTAAAATCGTTTTTCAGTTTGGCCACGTTACAATGTTTCCAACCACCGTAGTAAAGGTAGTATTGTCCGTCTTTATCCTTAAAAACAAACTGGTCGATAGGTTGAGCGCCATTGTGGAATTTGTCTATCAGCGGTTTTCCCAGATAATCTTTGAACGGGCCCTCTGGTTTGTCGGATACAGCCACGCCAATTCCACCCGATTCGTTGTCGCTTTGAATATCGTTAGCTCCGAAAAACATGTAGTATTTTTTATCTTTCTCTATAATGGAAGGAGCCCAGACTGCTTTTTTAGCCCATTTTACGTTCAAGGTGTCTAGAACTCTATCGTGTTTCTTCCAGGTTACCAGGTCTTTTGAAGAAAATGCGTCAAAGAAAACCTGGTCTTTATAAGGCGCAGAAAAAGTAGGGTAGATCCAATACTCCTTTCCTCCCTTCGGACTATTGAAGATAATTCCCTCAGGATCGGCATACCAGCCTGGAAATACCGGATTGCCGGAAGTCGTTTTGGCTTTCTGGGCGTATGAAGAAATTGAAATAATGACAAGGATGACTAACAAGAATTGTTTTTTCATATGTAGTTTTTTGATGCAAGATAAGCGCACTGTTAAGGAATTCAAATACTATACTATTTAACAGACCATTTAATAATCGTTTCCGGCTCCACCACCACCAAAGTTTCCACCGCCGAATTTAACCGAATCTGCTTCCGGAGCCTGGCCAAATTGATTGGCGATCAGTAAAGCCTCCAGATTAGCCAGCTTTCTTTTTTCAGAAACATCATCGGAAATACCGAATCGTGGGGTTTTCAAATAATGTATAATCAACAAACTGAACAGGATCAGTACGGAACCGGCGATGCATAAAATAATTTCGATAGCAAGCATATCAAAGTAGTATCGAAAAGTGAAACAAGAAAATGCGACAGCCAGAAGACCAACGACCAGAAAAATACGGTCTTTACTTTTAAGTCCTTTTAAACAGTAGAAAAGCGGTATCGCGGCAGTGAATATGTAGAAAACTATCGCAAACGGGATTTCTGGCGCATTGTTGGTTGCGAGATCTGCAAGTAACGCATTTCCTTGCCTGACGATATAATAATTTCCTCCCAGGTAGAAAGTAATCAGGACAACTATTTTGATCAGTTTCTGACACTCTTGATAATAAAGGCTCTCTATTTTTTTGTTTAATAAATAAACGGCTGCGGACAAAATCATGATGGCAAATGGCAACAGCGATTTACCAATGGGAAATTTGATCAAAAAAGAGGCAAAGAGAACAAAAACGGATGTTATTGTAATGAATACTGTAAAAAGGTCGGCATAACGTAATGAAGTAATGCCATTGACTAGCAGCACAAACAAACAATATTGCCAAAATTCCAGACCCTCAAATAATACTAAGAGGAAGGTAATTACGGCTAGATTGGCCATATAAAGAAGGGCATTGTCGATACCTGAATGAAACAGTTTACGTTCCTTGATTAAAAATTCAAGGACAAAATAGTAGCAAACAGCACTGATCAGACATAGAATGGCAAAAGTTTTATTTCCCGCACTTTCAAAAAAAAATAACGAAAGAAAACCTGCAAAAAAGCTGCCGCCAAATATTGTAAAAAGAAATAATCCAATTTTAACAAATATTCCCGGCCTGTAAAACGACTCAGGATAAGTGGCTTCAACTTGATCGATCTGCCCGTCGGTCAATAAATTATTTTTCGACCAGGAACGTGCAGTACTCTGAATGAACAAATTTTGAACCCAGGATTCGTTATAACCTTTTTTCATTTTTTAAGTCCTAAGATTTTTTTGACATTCAACAGGAAAAACAGCACACCGACGCTGCTGAGCATAAAATAATAGATACTAAATGCGGCTAAAATTGTGTCGGGGAGATATGCGAAGAGCGAATAACTAATCAGAAAATATCCATAGATAACGCCCATAAGGAGAAATATGAGCGACTGAGAATTTCTTGCATAATATACCAGAAACAAACATAACATCGCAACTATTAGCAAATAGACGATTTTAAATTCTTGATTAAATACCCCCGTCAGCCCGGTAACAGCGGCCAGATTTCCGCCCAGAATAAGATAAGTAAAAGCAAAATGTTTTTTCAAATTTCTTGTTTCAGATAGCCAACCGATCAGGCAAAGGGCTAGACCGAGAATGGTTCCGGTGGCGATAAGTCCGGGAGAGCTGAAATCATTTTTTGTCAAAATAGACATAGGAGATATAGTGATTCCCAACCAGGAAGCGAGTCCGGTTATGGCCATTGACAAGACGCCTCGATGATCAAATCGGTATGCAAGTAAAAAGAATAGCAGAGTTGGAATGAATATTGCTATACCATAACGCGTACCAAAAAAATTATATTGGAATTGCAGGTAACCTTCCAGAATAAGGAAAAGCGTACAGCCAAATAGTAGGGAGTAATCGCCATATTTGGTGGTTTGGTTTATTTCTGACCATTGAAAGGGTTGCCTGGTTTTATAGACGTAATAGAAACAAGTGGCAATCAGTGCCGAAATGACGGTAATAATTGCCTGATGTCCAATGGTATCGATGTTTTCATAGACAAGAATTCCCAGACCGGAGGTTAGCAGCGATATGCCAAGATATAAAATTGAACGAAGTTCCCAGTGAATGGAAAACGGTTTTTGCGTTTCAAATTCCAGGATCTTTTCGGCTTGTTGTCTTGGAATAATTTCTTTTAAAATAAGACTTTCAAGTATTGATTTGGTATTCATCGGCTTTCAAGGTGGGGGAGAATCAGGATATAATTTATAAAGATAATTGATTCTTGGAATCTGTATATTGCCCGTAAATAAGTAGTCGCATATGAAGTTATTTAAGTGCAGTAATTGCAGCCACGCCGTTTATTTCGAAAACATTTACTGTCAGTATTGTCATTCTTCCCTGGGTTTTGAAACGCAGGAACTCAATCTTTATGCGCTTAAACCTGAAAGTAACAGAAATTACAAGCTTATAAATGGTTCTGAAAATCAGAAAGCCTACAAATATTGTCAAAATCATGGCTACAATGTCTGCAACTGGCTTGTGCCGGTTGGCAGTAATTCTGTTTTTTGTAAAGCTTGTGAATTGAACCGGACAATTCCATATTTAGGACAAAAGGATGATTACGACAAGTGGTATCGTGTTGAAACAGCTAAACGAAGGCTGATACATTCGCTACTTCGATTTGGATTGGAAGTTAAGAGCAAGAGCGCTGCTTCATTCGGCGGCATTATGTTTGACTTTCTTTCGGACCGGAATGTTACAGATGGAAACCGCGTCCTAACCGGACATGATAATGGTTTGATTACCATGAATATAGACGAAGCGGATGATATTTATCGGGAAATGTCCCGAAATCAAATGAATGAAGTTTACCGTACACTTCTCGGACACTTTCGGCACGAAATCGGGCATTATTATTGGGATATTCTCATCGGGCGAAGTTCAAAAATTATTGAGTTTCGTAATCTTTTTGGAGACGAACGCGCTGATTATGGTTATGCTTTACAACAGTATTATTCCAATAATACTTCAAAGATCTGGAAGAAGCATTTTATTAGTAAATATGCCAGCGCACACCCTTGGGAAGACTGGGCAGAGACGTGGGCACATTACATGCATATTGTAGATACTCTGGAAACAGCCGACTCATTTGGGTTAAATGTGCAGCCCAAAGTAACGACCGGAGCCATGAAAACATCTTTTGTCGATCCCTACTCAGTTGCGGATTTTGACAACATTATTGACATGTGGCTCCCGCTAACGTTTGCCATGAACAGCCTTAACAGAAGTATGGGACTACGCGATTTATATCCTTTTGTAATCAGTAAAACGATCAAGGAAAAATTACGGTTTATACACCAGATCGTAAAGGAAGCTGGCAGCAATCGGCAGCAGCAATACTAATTACGCATCTAAAACCTTAGAACGAAATTCTCCTTTACCTGTTCTTTACGAAAAAACACCAGTCCAATCCAGAATAAATCGACGGTAAGTGTAACCTGAGGATGCGCTTTAATATATTCCCATGCCTGTGTCATTTCCTCCGACCAGTAAATATCATCGAAGATAAATAACGATTCGTTTTTCGCATGGGGGAGGCATTCTTCGAAATATCTTACCGTTGGTTCATAACGGTGATTTGCGTCAAAATAAGCATAATCCAACCCGTTTGTTAGTTTGCTTAATGTTGCTGGCAAAGTCTCATCAATATTTCCCAGCATGACTTCAATATTTTTAGCACCAGATTTTTCGAAATTTCTCCGGGCAATTTTTGCTGTTTCAGGGCATCCTTCAAATGATAAAATATGGGAGTCGGGTTTGGCTTTTGACATATATAATGTCGTCAAACCAAGCGATGTGCCCAATTCTAAAATACTTTTGGGTTGAAAGTGACGGATCAGCCGATGAAAAAGTTTTCCGAATTTTTCGGGCTTTTCTGCGTTTTTAGCAATTGTCTTTATTTTTCTTAGATTCGATTTGTTGATACGGGATCCTGCACCAAGGTCAAGAATTTCTATCGTTTCATTTGAAGCAAGCAATTCCTGACGCAGCAATTTTAGATTTTTATAGTCTGAGTGCGTTTCACTTTTATCCTTAATTACCTTCGTGTAGAGTTCAAACAAGAAGGGTGAGTGGATTGCGTGTTCATTCCCCGAGCGAAGGAGATACTTAAAATAAGAAGTAATCAATTTTGGTATTTTTTATTTTTAAATTCTTTCGGCTTTCACAGTTGGTGTGAAAGATTTTAATTAAGCCGGTATGGAACAACGAGTGAAAATGCGGGGATGATTACACGAAACTGGCGTCCGTCCAGCACTCTTTCCATTAGATAGGTACCTGACATTTTCCCAAGATCTGTACGTAAATTGCAGCCTGATACATATTCGTGTATATCGCCAGGTTCCAAAACAGGCTGTAAACCCACAATGCCTTCTCCTTCTACTTCTCTGACAGTTCCGTTAGCGTCGTATATTAACCAGTGCCTACGAAGCAATTTCACTGTATGCTCACTATGATTTTCAATGAGAATCTTGTAAGTAAACACAAAGTGATCCTGTCTCGGATTCGAATAATCCGGCTGATACTCAGTTAATACTGTGACTTTAACGCCGTCTGTTACTTTCGAAACCATATGCATTAAGGATATTGATCAAATATTCCAGCAGACAAAGCCTGGTGGTATGTCTTTTGTAAACTTCAATTTAAACGAAAATAGTCATCATTTAGTGATAAAACCAAATCAAAAAACAATTAATTTGGTTTTAAATTCAATAACAAAAAAGCATGGATGTTAAAATAGAAGAATCCTGGAAAAAACGACTGTCAGCGGAATTTGAAAAACCATACTTTGGTGCGCTGACTGATTTTGTAAAGCAGGAATACACAACAAAACAAATATTTCCACCCGCAAAACAGATTTTCAACGCCTTCAATCATTGCACATTTGACAACTGTAATGTTGTAATTTTAGGTCAGGATCCTTATCATGGATTTGGACAGGCAAACGGACTTTGTTTTTCGGTGAACGATGGTGTAAGAATGCCTCCATCGCTACTGAATATTTTTAAGGAAATTAAGGAAGATTTGGGAATTGATATTCCAAAATCAGGAAATCTGGAACGTTGGGCTGATCAGGGAGTTTTATTGCTCAACGCTACACTGACGGTCGAAGCAGGTCAGGCCGGTTCTCATCAGAATAAAGGTTGGGAGACGTTCACGAATGCTGTGATCAAATGTTTGTCTGACGAAAAAAAAGATCTGGTTTTTATGCTCTGGGGTAAATATGCTCAGGATAAAGGGAAAATCATCGATGAAAATAAACATCATGTTTTAAAAGCCAAACATCCCTCGCCAATGGCTGCAAATTACGGAGGGTGGTTCGGCTGTAAACATTTCAGTCAGGCCAATGATTATTTAAGCCAACGTGGGTTGAAACCAATTATCTGGTAATCGAAGGAACAAAAAAAGAGTCGGGAATTCCCGACTCTTTTTAATAATTTTCACTCCTATTACTATTTAATAATTACCTGTCGATATTGGAATTCATTTCCAATACTTTATCCCAGTGGGCTTCATTGCTTTTCACGAAAGCTGTGCGATCCTTATTCGTTGCATATTGTTTCGCTGCCTCGTTAGTACGGAAAGTCAAATAATGAACAACATCATATTCCTTTTCGCCTCCTTCTGAATTTTGTACACGACCAGCCGAATAGGCTACGACGTCGTTGACATTATTTTTTAATACAGCAAAATCACGCATGTGTTTTTCGATGTCTTCCGAAGTTGTACCAGGTTTGAATTTGATACAAACAACACGCTGCGTTTCTGCTGGTTTGTGCGGAACATAAGCTCCGTAAATGATTAGCATAAAAATGCTCAGCAGAAATACTGGCAGTAAATATCCTAGTGTTTTATTTTTAGTTCTCATTATTTCTATGTCGGCTTAACCCTTAATTCTATTACTAAACAAAAATAAAACAAATAATTAACATTGCACTATTTTTATAAATAATATAATGTATTCTGTATTTTACGTATTTCTCAAAATATTAATTTGTCAAGTTTAATTCTGCGATATTTTATTTTGCAAACGCTGTTTTGCCTCTTTTGTCAGAAATGTAGAGGTAGGGATTAAAATTTAGTGAGATGATTTTTAAAATTTATGTAATACTGAAATCAAGTTTAAAAATTGGTTAAAACGTTACTTTTTTCGTGAAAACAAGTATAAAGCGGTGATAAATAGCAATGTTCACACACCAAACTTTATATGGATTCGTCAATAATAAGTGATGATAATTTTCGAAAAAAATTTAAAGTTTTTTTGAAAAAACCGATGATTTTGATTTTCGTGCTTCTCATTTTAACGCTTGAATCGGGATTTGGGCCTAAGTGGGGATTCTGGGCGCACAAAAGAATCAACCGTCTGGCTGTGTTTAGGTTGCCGCCGGAGATGCAGTATTTTTACAAAAAACATATCGACTATCTTACGGAAAATGCAGTAAATCCCGACCGGAGAAGATATGCCGTAGTTGGCGAAGCTGAAAGACATTTTATCGATCTTGATGTTTACGGAGATAGTGCGCTGGCAATTTTGCCCAAATTCTGGTCTGCCGCTGTTAAAAAGATAGGAGAGGACAGTTTAAGAAAACACGGCATTGTTCCGTGGTTTATTCAATCGGCGGCATTCCAGTTGACAGATGCATTTAAGGAAAAGGATACACGGCGAATTTTACGGATTTCTGCGGATCTGGGACATTACGTTGCGGATTCAAATGTACCGTTGCACACGACCAGAAATTATAACGGACAACTAACGGGGCAGGAGGGGATTCATGCATTTTGGGAATCCCGTCTTCCAGAGCTTTATGTGCAGGACTACGATTTATGGATTGGTCAGGCTGTTTATATTGATAATCTCGCCGAAACTGTCTGGAATTCTGTGAATCGTGCACATTTGGCCAGTGACTCCGTTTTTTTGTTTGAAAAGCATCTGAGCGAATCTTTCGATCCGGACAAGAAGTTCAGTTATGAATTGAGGAATAATTTCCTGGTGAGAACCTACTCTCAGGAATTTTCAGAACAGTACCATAACTTGTTAAAAGGTCAGGTCGAACGGCAAATGAAGGCGTCAGTTGAGATGGTCGGCAACTTGTGGTTCACGTGCTGGATAAACGCGGGACAGCCCGATTTGCGAAAAATGAAAGATTTCGCTCCAGATGAAAAGGAGAAAAAAGCAGAAGCCGCTGAACAACGGAGTTGGTTACAGCGGCTTCTGCGTATCAGGTCAGAAAGTGATGATTAGGCTTCTTTGAAAACTAGTTTTTTCATATACTCGGCGTCATTTCCAATACTTGTAATAACCGATCCCGGATATTCTTCCTGCTCAACAATAAATTGTGTGATACCGCTGTCGGAACCTACTTTTAATAAACTTGCAAAGTCGATCTCGCCAGTTCCCAAATCAACAGAATGTGGCTCTGGCTTGCTTACAAGGTCTTTAATATGGCAAAGATCGTAGCGGCCGGCGTACTTTTTCAAATGTGCAACAGGATCCTTACCCGCAGCCACGATCCACATCAAATCAAGTTCATAGTGAACAAGCGATTTGTCTGTGTTGTCAAGTAAAATTTCTTGTGGTAGTTTTCCGTCCTGCTCCTTGAAAGAATAATCGTGGTTGTGGTAGCCGAATTTAATACCAGCTTTCTGGCAGATTTCGCCTCGTTTGTTAAATTCATCCGCACGTTTTTTCCATTCGTCCAATGTTTTCTGCGGGCCGATATACGGTTGCAGCAAGTAAGAAATGCCGGCTTCTGAGGCTTCCGCCGCCGCTTTTTCCAAATCTTTTGTCGTATCTGCGTGGGTGCTTACAATGGTCATCCCAAGCTCGTCCATGTATGCTTTGAATTCCTTTGGTTTCATACCCCATAAAAATCCTTTGTCGCCGGCGTAACTTTCAATCTTTTTATAACCCAAACCAGCAATTTGTTTTAATACGCCTTTTGGATCTGCGGCAATGATATCACGCACACTATATAATTGTAAACCGAAATCCGGGATAGAAGGAGCGCCAGATGCGCCTGTCGACGAAAGGCTGGTTGAGTCGGTACTTTCGGACGATTTTTCTTTGGATCCACCACATGACGAGAGGGAGAAGGCCAGAGTGCCTGCGGCGGCAACACCAGCTGATTTTAAAAATAATCGGCGATTATAAGTCATAAAAAAGGTACTGTTAGGATTAAAAGGAAATTATTGTCTTGGTTTTAAACTGTATTTCCGGCAATTTTATTTTGATTTTTCGAAAGAGCTTCGGAAATATTTGACGCTTTCCGCCACTTCCGCACTGCTATTTTCCCAATGGTACTCATACTCAGCAGATATTGGCCCTTTGAATTTTTGACGTTTCAGCTCCAAAATAACCGCATCCACTTTGCTATCACCTTTTCCCCAGACAACATCATGGTATTTGCCATCGGGCGTGTCTTTCACCACATCTTTAAAATGAGATCCAAGCACATGACCGTCCAGCTTTTTCAGGCATTCCACAGGATCCAGTCCGGAACGAACCCAATGTCCAATGTCCGAACATGACCCAATAAATTTACTTTTTGCGGCATATTTCAGAACAGAATCCGGATGCCAGTAATGTGAAGGTTTCGGATGGTTATGAAGCGCAACATTAATTTTATACTGATCGGCAAGCGGAGCGATGTAGGCAAATTGCTCAGGTTTAGGCTCTGTATTGATATTCAGGATTCCCATATCTTTGGCAAACTCGAACAATATTTTCCATTCGCTTTCATCTTTTGCGTTCACAACGCCGAAGGCAGTCATCGTTATGCCGTGCTTCTTAAGAAGCGCTTTTACTTCCTGGCGTTTGGCGGCGTCCATTTTAAAATCCATATTGCCTTCCAAACCACCGCCCAATTTCTGCCCGGGAAATGCTTCTATATACTTCAATCCACAGCTGTCGATTTTGCGTAGGGCTTCATCGAAAGTGAATAAACGAAAGGTATATGACTGAGCGCCAAGTTTCCAACCCATTTTATCCTCGGGAGTTTTTTGGGCGAAAGCAGCAAAGCTGCATAAAACAAACAGCGAGAAAAGGATTGTAGATTTTGAAAATTTCATGAATTTGAATAATAATGTAAAATAAACACCTAGAAAAGTTCGGGTGTTTATCGAACTACTCAACATTCGTTAATTGTCTAAGTTATACAGCTTAATCTGGAATTGGTATATTGTACAAACCTGAGCGCAAGAATTGAAAAGTGACAAATAGCTGACCAAAATGTCTGGTGGTATGTTCTGCGGCGTGGAAAAGTAATCCTAGATGTGTTGAAGGAATTTGTGACCGGCCAACCATGCGAACTTCTAAAAGGGTTGCAGAATCAGTACCTTCTATTTGCGCGATTGTGCTGGAAATTTGCTTATTCAGATTTTCCAGTAAATCAATAAAGGTACAACCTGGAAATGGCTCCTCACTTTCCCTTTTGAGATATTGAAGCTGCTCCTCAGTCAGTGGCTCAGACCGCGCATAGGTAAGCAAACGATCCAGAACACCGGCAAGATGTTGCATATGAAATCCTACGGATGCGAGTCCTGCGGGTTTTTTCCATAATAATTCGTTTGGGAAGCTGTTGTCAAGAGAATTTATTTCCTCTTGAACCTGCAAAATTGCCTGCGCGACAGGTTGCAGCAGCGGAGGTATGTCAGCAAGCGGTCCGCGCAGCCAGACTTCGGGTTTTTGATTATTTTCCATCCTGAAAACAACAAAAAAAGGGACTCTTTTACAAGTCCCTTTTCAATTCATATATTGGTGTCAGAAATAACCAACTGATTATTTTGCAATATCAATCTGTACTGCTTTACCTTTAATCGTATTACCGTCCATTGCGCGCAATACTGTACGAGCATCACGTTCCGGAACGTCAACGAAAGTAAATTTATCATAAATATCAATTGCGCCGATTGTTTTACCAGGAATATTTGCTTCACCAGCAATTGCTCCAACGATATCACGAGGCATGATATGATCCTTACGTCCAAGACTTAGGAAAAGGCGAGTCATACCAGCTTCCGGTGCCGCTGTACGTTTTGCTTCTCCATCACGCTCACGTGGTTCACGCGGTGCACGTGATTCGCTGCCAGAACGTTCTCTGCTTGCAAAACGGTCACTTCCTCCACGACTTCCGCCGTCACGGCTTCCACCATCGCGGCTGCCTCTGTCGAAACGTCCGCCTGTTGCGCTTGAAGAGCGACGTTCGAAACGGTCATTTCCGCCTTCACGACGACCTTCTCCGCCACGTCTTTCTTCCCATGCAAGATTTCCTTCTGAGTATTCATTTTTCTGAACCCCCATAATTTGCTTAGCAAGAGCAGCAACAATTTGTTCTGTTGTGAAACCGCTGTGACGCAACATTTCCAGAACATCCTGATAAAGATCTGTGTCGCCTTCCTGAATTGCAGCAGAAATACTTTCTACAAAACGAGCCTTACGAACACCAACGATATCTTCATAAGAAGGAATAACGCCTTTCTCGATTTTTACTTTTGTATAATTCTCAATAGTTTTCAAACGGAACTTTTCGTCACGTGCAACCAGAGAGAAAGCTTTTCCGGACATACCGGCACGACCTGTACGGCCGATACGGTGTACGTAATATTCTTCATCCAATGGAATATCGTAGTTGATAACTCCGTCAAGACCGCTAACGTCAATACCACGGGCAGCTACGTCAGTTGCAACAAGGATGGTGGTTACGCCAGCCTTAAATTTGCTCATTACATTGCTACGTTGTTGCTGACGCAAATCACCGTGGATACCTTCTGATGCATATCCGCGAAGCTGAAGATCTTCAACGATCTCGTCAACTTTACGCTTTGTGTTACAAAATACAAGTAATGATTTTAAATGATACATATCGATCAAACGAGTCATTACTTCCACTTTTGCCTGTGGTTTTACTTCAAAACAAACCTGTTCGATATTTACGTTAGTCAGCTCATTACGAACCACTTTAATCAATATCGGATCATTTAGGAAGCGTTTTGTGATAGACATAATCGGCTTAGACATTGTAGCCGAGAAAAGAATCGTTTGACGATCTTCAGGCATGTCAGCCAAAATGCTTTCAATATCTTCACGGAAACCCATGTCAAGCATTTCATCCGCTTCATCAAGTACCATCATACGTACTTCATCAAACTTCAAAGTGCGGCGTTGCATGTGATCCATTACGCGGCCAGGAGTTCCTACAACAATATGAACACCTTTTTTCAACGAACGTATCTGGCGATCAATAGAATCACCACCGTATATAGCTTCAATTTTAATTCCACGTTGAAATTTAGCAAGTCTTCCGATTTCCTCAGAAACCTGTACAGCTAATTCTCTTGTAGGGCAAAGTATAAGTGCCTGAACAGCATTGCTAGATGTGTCAATACGTTCAAGTACAGGTATTCCAAATGCAGCAGTTTTTCCGGTTCCCGTTTGAGCCTGACCAATCACGTCAGATCCTTGCATAACAGCAGGGATACCTTGCGCTTGTATTGGAGAGGGTTTGGTGAACCCCATTTCAGTTAAGGCTTTAAGGATGTTTTCTGAGAGTCCTAAATCAGCGAAGGTCTCAAAATCTTCAATTGTCTCAATTGTTTCAGTAGTCATCTATCTTATTATTGTTAAATTCTTTAAAAATTATTTTTAAGAATTAGAAGTCAGTAGGTTGCCAGCAATATCAGACCCGATATCCTTCATGACGAATATCAAATACAATATTGAAAACCTGCACAATTTGAAATCATGTCTGATTGTTAAGGTAAACCGCGAAACCGGTTTGGTACAACAACGCTGATGACTTCGAGTATTTTAAATTTAAGGGATTGCGCTAAGCCCACCACAAGACATCCGTGGGGCTCTGCATGACGAAACGGGTAAAACCAACCAGGCGTTTTAAAGGTTGGTGGCGTTAAATAATAATCGCCGGACCGTGATATGAAGCAGAGAAGCGAACGGATGTTCGTTCTAATTTTTTTACAAAAGTACGAATTAATATTTAATATGCAAATCTCTGGGAAATAATAATTGTAATATTTTTAGAAAGCTGAGTCTACCGGATAGTCTAGCTTGCTGTAAATGATCCATTATCATGCAGGAAATAACTTTTTCTTTATGTCGGGCCACAGTTACTTTTTTGCATTAAGCCCGTATAAAGTAGCAAATCACCGAATCAGGTGAAAGTTTTAACGCAAATATAAAACACACTACAATGAAAAAGTACCTTTTAGGCGTAATGCTTGCCTGCGCTGGTTTATCTTCTTATGCTCAGAGCAATACAGTTCTTGTTTATGGAAATTTAGGGATCAATTCGAGTAAATCTGCTATGGATATTAAAACCAGCAGTTTCGAATTTTCACCGGGGGTAGGATATCAGTGGAATGACCACTGGACGGGAGGGGTGAATTTGAAGACAACCTCAGCAAAGACAGGTTCACCTGAGATCAAAACAACTTCTTTTGGTGCTGGCCCGTTTGTTCGTTATGCCTATCCGTTGTCGGATATTTTTGCAGTGTATGGCCAGTTGAATACCAATTTCTTGGCGGGCAAAACGGCTGGTGTAAAAATGAATGGATTTGAATCCACGCTTTTTCCAGCAATCGGAGTCAATCTGAAAAACGGGTTTGCACTAAACTTTAATTTCGGAAGTCTTGGTTTCGCAACCGGCAAAGTAAAGGGCCAGAATAAAACAAATAGTTTCGGCTTGAATTTCGGCAGCGGCGTGGGATTTGGGATGTCCAAAAACTTTGGCTTGTAAAAAACAAGGGCTGTATCGATTGGATACAGCCCTTGTCTTAACATTATATATAAATCATAACACTTCGCTCACCTCTGTATAAGATAAGTTCCAAGCATCGGAAACACCTTTGAAAACAATTTTTCCGTTTACAACATTAAGTCCTTTACGCAGTTCTTCGTTAGTCGCGCATGCTGCTTTCCATCCTTTGTTTGCGAGCTGCAAAGCATATGGAAGCGTGGCATTTGTTAATGCAAGTGTAGATGTATAAGGCACAGCACCCGGCATGTTTGCCACGCAATAGTGGACAACACCATCAACTTCATAGATTGGATCTTCGTGAGTGGTTGCATGGGAAGTTTCAAAACATCCGCCCTGATCGATCGCTACATCGACCATAACAGTGCCTGGCTTCATCAGTTTCAACATGTCGCGGGTAATTAATGAAGGAGCTTTTGCGCCCGGGATCAATACGCCGCCAATAATCAGGATTGAGCTTTTTACAAGATCACGGATATTGTATTCGTTTGACATCACCGTGTCAACATTTGCAGGCATGATGTCTTCAAGATAACGAAGACGCGCAAGGCTTATATCTACAATCGTGACATTGGCACCTAAACCTGCCGCCATTTTCGCAGCCTGTGTTCCAACAATTCCACCACCTAAAACCAGTACGTTTGCAGGTTTTACTCCGGCAACGCCGCCAAGTAAAATTCCAAATCCACCCATAGGTTTTTCAAGATATTTCGCACCTTCCTGGATTGCCATACGTCCGGCTACTTCGCTCATTGGAATTAGGAGCGGAAGGCTTCTGTCAGTTCTTTCCACCGTTTCGTAAGCAAGGCAAACAGCCTTACGTTCGATCATCGCATGTGTCAACGGCTCTGACGAAGCAAAGTGGAAATAGGTAAATAACAATTGATCTTCTTTGATAAGCGCATATTCGCTTGCAATTGGCTCTTTTACTTTTACGATCATTTCAGCAATTGCGTAAACTTCTTCGATTGAGGGAAGAATTACCGCACCTGCTTCGGCATATTGTTCGTCTGAGAAACCGCTTGCTTTTCCCGCTTCCGTCTGAACGTAAACCGCGTGGCCATGTTTGCGAAACTCAGTTACTCCGGCTGGCGTAACGGCCACACGGTTTTCATTGTTTTTGATTTCTTTCGGAACTCCGATGATCATAGTAATCGAATGTTTTATTTTTGGAAAAGAGTGAATCTTGTCTGGTTTGTAAAATTACCAGATTGAGGAAAAACATTCTTTTCTGATAGAAAAATATAGAAATAAAAACTATTAGATTTAAGTTTTAAAGAAAAATATTCTTTCATTTACCCCAAAATCAGCCTGAACTATAAAAAATTACTTTCTATGCAACTCGATACCACAGATCGCCGGATTTTGGAACTTCTGCAAGAAAATGCACAATTCACAATGAAAGAAATTGCGAGCCGGATCAATCTTTCTGTAACACCCGTCCACGACCGTATCCGTAAACTGGAAAGGGAAGGGTTTATTGATAAATATGTTTGCCTTTTAAATCGCAGAAAACTTGGGAAATCGCTCATCGTTTATTGCAACATAACACTAGATAAGCAGAAGCGTGAAAGTTTTGAAGATTTCAACCAGGCGATCGTTAATATGAGTGAAGTTTTGGAATGCTCGGTTGTTTCAGGCAATTTTGATTATATGTTGAAAGTGGTGGTAGAAGACGGCGAGGCTTATAATCAATTTTACCAGCATAAACTTTCTGCACTAAAAAGCGTGTTACACATTAGCAGTTACTTCGTAATCTCAGAAATAAAGTACTCGACCGGTATTTCTTTACGTTGAAGGATTTGGAGTTTGTTTGGTAAGCCGTGTTCAAAGTGTTGTTTATAAGCTCAGTTCGGATTGCAGATGCCGGTAAGCTGGCTAAAAATTAATAGAATGAATAAGAATTTAAAAGATGGTTTGAACCTGATGTCGAAAGTAACGCCTAAGCGTGCCTGGAACGCCATTCAGATATTAAGCAGTTATTTTTACTCAAAATCTACGGGTAGACCAGTTCATTGGGGTATGCCGATTGCAATTTCCTTTGAACCGACAACTTCCTGTAATCTACGTTGCCCTGAGTGTCCAAGCGGTTTGCGGTCGTTCACCAGGCCAACCGGTATGATGGAAGAAGCATTATATAAAAAAACCATCGACGAATTGGCAGATACGCTCTTGTATCTGATTTTTTACTTCCAGGGCGAACCCTATCTGCATCCTAAGTTTTTTGAACTGGTGCAATATGCACATGATAAAGGAATTTACACTGCAACTTCTACCAATGCTCATTATTTAACGGATGAAAAAGCAAGGAAAACTGTTGAGTCTGGCCTGGATCGTTTGATCATTTCAATCGATGGCACGACGCAGGAAACCTATCAACAATACCGGATCGGTGGAAAATTGGAAAAAGTGCTGGAAGGGACACGAAATATTATTAAGTGGAAAAAAGAATTGAAATCGAGCACGCCACATGTGATTTTCCAGTTTCTAGTTGTAAAGCCTAATGAACATCAGATTGAAGATGTGAAAAAGCTGGCCGAGGAAATGGGTGTGGATGAAGTGGGTTTGAAAACAGCTCAGATCTATGACTATGAAGAAGGTTCTGAGCTTATACCAACCATCGATAAATATTCCCGCTATAAGAAGGAAGAGTCAGGGCGCTTTTCAATCAAAAATAAGTTTGTAGACCATTGCTGGAAAATGTGGCATTCCTGTGTTATTACCTGGGATGGAGCCGTTGTGCCTTGCTGTTTTGACAAGGACGCAGAGTACCAGTTAGGCGATATGAAACGCTCAACTTTCAAAGATTTATGGCGTGGAAAGAAATATACTGACTTCCGTGCTTCACTGATTCGCTCGCGCTCAGAGATTGAAATGTGCAAGAATTGCACCGAAGGAACTGAGGTTTGGGCGTGAAACATTCGTCAATTTTCCAATTTTTAAGAAAATTAACAAATATTAATCTGATTCAATCGATTGATATTCAGTGATTAATCAGTTTTTGTTAAAACTGCGTGGAACATTTTTTGGTGGTTTGCTCCGAATAATTGAAATTTGGCACTGGTAACTCAAACAATTCATGGGCAAAGTAATTGCAATTGCAAACCAAAAAGGCGGAGTAGGTAAGACTACTACTGCAATAAATCTCGCTGCCAGCCTGGCAGCATTAGAATTTCGTACGCTTATTATTGACGCAGATCCGCAGGCGAATTCCACCTCAGGACTGGGATTTAATCCTCAGGAAATGCAGAACAGCATCTACGAATGTATGGTAGAGGACGTTCGTACGAGCGAGGTAATATTGGAAACCGATTTTCCTAACCTCAATCTATTGCCTTCGCATATAGATCTTGTCGGGGCGGAAATAGAAATGATTAACCTCAAAAATCGTGAGCAGCGCATGAAAGATGCGATTGCCGAAGTTCGTGACGATTATGATTTCATCATCATTGATTGCTCTCCTTCGCTTGGTTTAATAACGATCAATAGTTTAACAGCGGCAGATTCTGTCATCGTACCCGTTCAATGTGAATATTTTGCATTGGAAGGTCTGGGGAAACTTCTGAACACCATCACAATCATTCAGTCGCGGTTGAATACGAATCTTGCGATTGAGGGTATTCTTCTGACCATGTACGACCTTCGCTTACGTTTGTCGAACCAGGTGGTTAATGAAGTCACGAGTCACTTCGAATCCTTGGTATTTAATACAATCATTCCCCGAAATATCCGTCTAAGTGAATCGCCAAGTTATGGGATCCCTGTTTTGGCGCAGGATGCAGATAGCAAAGGTGCCATCAGTTATCTTAATTTGGCCAGAGAAATCCTGACTAAAAACGGATTGCTGTCAACGGATGCACATCAGGGAGTTAATTGATCAATTGTATTTAGGGGAGATCATAGCGCAGAATGGAAACAAGCAATAAAAATAAAAAAATGACCGGTCTTGGTCGAGGCCTGGGAGCACTGTTGCAGGACTCTGACAAGGTCAATAACACCCCGCGCCCAAACACGAGGCCGTCTTCTATGGATGCCGTTGGATCCATGAACGAAATCGAGCTGGACCAGATTGAGGCAAATCCTTATCAGCCAAGAACAAAATTTGATCAGGAGGCGCTTCAGGAATTAGCAGATTCGATTCGGGTGCAGGGAATAATCCAGCCGATAACGGTCAGGCAATTAGGCCCGGATCAGTACCAGCTTATTTCAGGAGAACGGCGTTTGCAGGCTTCCAGGTCACTTGGTATGCTTCGTATTCCTGCTTATGTACGTACCGCCAATGACCAGCAAATGCTGGAAATGGCGCTTATTGAAAATATCCAGAGGGAAAATCTTAACTCTATTGAAATTGCATTAAGTTATCAACGACTGATTCTGGAATGTAATTTAAAACAGGAAGAACTTGGTATTCGCGTTGGTAAAAACCGGACAACTGTCAATAATTATATCCGTCTTTTGAAATTGCCACCGGTGATTCAGGCTGCGCTGCGTGACAACAGGATCAGTATGGGACACGCACGTGCGATTATCACAATCAACAGCGATCAGATACAGTTAAAGATTTTTAATAAAATTATTGAAGAAGGCTGGTCGGTGCGGAAGGTAGAAGAAGAGGTTCGGAAACTAGGTATGATGAGCAGCATGTCTTTTGAAACAAAAAAACCTGTTGCGCTTAATCAGGAAATAAAGTCATTGCAATTTCAACTGTCTTCGTTTTTTGGAGCCAAGGTTTCTGTAAAGAGCAGTGATGACCATAAGGGTGAAATCAAAATTCCTTTTGGTTCGCAGGATGAATTGAAGAAGATTTTGGAAACATTGAAATTTGAGGGGAAGGCTTGAAAAAGTGGTTTTTAATCGGCATCGTTCTTTTTATCTCAGGTAGAGGAAATGCGCAGACTGTCAGACCGGATGGTGAGAAAGGAGCAGCTGTCAAAATCGTGGTTTCAGATACGGCAGCGATTGTGAAAGGGGATACGTCTTTGTTAAAAACAAACAAAAAATGGGTTCCTAATCCTAAGAAAGCTACTAAATTGGCGGCAATTTTACCAGGATCCGGGCAAATTTATAACCGTGATTATTGGAAAGTCCCACTGGTCTACGCTGCTTTTGCAGGTGGGACGTGGACGGCAATTTACTGGAATGTCCGTTATCAGGATTTTGTGAGAGGTTACAAGACCTTTTATGATCTCAATGAAGGTAGTGCAAAATACGGCCAGTTGAAAGATGGCGTAACATCTGATACCCGTTTGCCGGTATTTTATCGCGGAGGTATCTTAAATGGAGAACGGGTTGATTCACTTGCATTGACAGTCGACCAGGTAAGGAGAGAAAAAAATCGTTACAGACGTTTTCGCGAGACGGCGATTGTTTTCACCGTAGCACTTTACGCACTTTCCATTATTGAGGCAAACGTGGCAGCGCATTTAAAGACTTTTGACCTTTCAGAAGATTTATCTTTGAATGTAGCACCAAAGGTTCAGCAGCCAAATATGACCAGACCAACACCCGGCATTAGTCTGGTGTTTAATTTTAAGAGATAGATTATTAGTAAAGTATTGATTGGAATTTAAGTTTTTAAAATGAAAATATTATTGCTGGGTTACGGCAAAATGGGTAAGACGATCGAAAAGATTGCTCTTGAAAGAGGCCACAGTATTGCTGGAAAAATCGATCTTCAAAACCGGTCCGAAATGGACTCTTTGGGAAAAGATGATGTTGACGTTGCCATAGAATTTAGCTCACCAGAATCTGCTTATTCAAATATTACTTATTGTCTTAAAAAAGGATGGCCAATTGTATGTGGTACAACGGGCTGGCTTGAACATCGGACAGAAATTGAGCAGTTATGCAAAGCTGAGCAGGGATCGTTTTTCTACGCTTCCAATTACAGTATCGGTGTTAACCTTTTCTTCCGCTTAAATCGTCATCTTGCAAAATTGATGAATGGTCAGGGCTATCAGGCTTCTATGACTGAAATTCACCATATCCACAAACTTGACGCCCCAAGCGGAACAGCAATAACGCTTGCAGAAGGAGTAGCGGCTGAAAACAAAGCGGTGCAAGGATGGAAACTGGCTCCGGAAATTGAAGGTGGCTTTATCACGATCACTGCTGAAAGAGAAGGCGAAGTTCCGGGTACACATATTATCCGTTACGAATCAGACGTGGATACGATTGAAATTTCGCATACGGCTCATAACCGGGCTGGTTTCGCACTTGGTGCCGTGGTTTCAGCTGAATGGCTTCCTGGAAAACAAGGTGTTTTTGGCATGGATGATCTCCTAAAAAATTTAGATTAATACACGTAACGCTCAATAATTTCTAATATGGCTTTTAATAAGGGAATAAACTCTACGACATCACCAAAACATAAAAAATCGGCAGTCCGAGAGTGGTTCGACTCTGTCCTTTTTGCAGTAATTGCGGCTACGCTTATTCGCTGGCTGTTTTTTGAAGCATTTACAATTCCAACGCCTTCCATGGAAAATAGCCTTCTGGTTGGCGATTTTTTGTTTGTAAGTAAGCTTCACTACGGAACGCGTACACCAAAAACACCTTTACAGGTCCCATTGACGCACCAAACCATTTGGGGTACAAATATTCCTTCCTACACCGATGCTATTCAATTACCTCAATTTCGTTTACCGGGTTTCAGTGATGTAAAACGTGGCGATGTGGTGGTTTTTAATTACCCACCAGAGCTTCAACATCCGGTTGATTTGAAAACCAATTATATTAAAAGGTGTATGGGACTACCCGGCGATAAACTAGAAGTTCGGGATCTTCAGGTATTTGCTAACGGAAAAGCCGTTGAAAATCCTGTAAGAATGGAAAACGAGTATTTTGTTGCAACTACGACGAGCGTTAACGAAGCGAAAGTTTTTAAGGATAATGGAATTTCTGAATACAACTCTTATCAGGAAACATTCAACGACACGATTGCCAGCAACGATCAGTCGGGTTATCTGGTTTTCACGACAGTTGAGTTGGCGGCAAAATTAAAGACTTATGATTTCGTTAAGGGCGTTACTTTGGTAAAGGCTTCAAAAGAAATAAGTGAGCCGATGTTATATCCAAACTCTCAGCTATTCAAATGGAACCGTGACAATTATGGACCGATCACAATTCCTGCGAAAGGTATGACAGTTCAGCTTACTCCCGAAAACATTGCGTTGTATGGGCCAGTAATCAAAAATTATGAAGGAAAAGATGCTGTGGAGCTCGAAGAGAACAATGTAAAAATTGCTGGTAAGGCAATTACATCTTACACTTTCGATCAGGATTATTATTTCATGATGGGAGATAACCGCCACAACTCGGCGGATTCGCGTTACTGGGGATTTGTTCCAAAAGATCACATTGTTGGCAAAGCAGTATTTGTATGGATGTCGATTGATCCTGCACCAACCACTTTCTTCGGTAAAATCAGATGGAGCAGATTGTTCCGCGTGATCAACTAAGCAATATTGAACTAAGGAAAAAGGGGGAGGGATGCTAAATGCATTTCTCCCTTTTTTATTTTAATCCTCAATTATATAATAAAATTATATATAGTTGTTTGTTTATTATATTGAAATGTTGCAATATTGTATTTAAAATGTTGCTATTATGATAACCTTTCCGAAAAACAATACTATTGCCGAATCAATCAGTACAAAGAAAACCAAATCTGCGTTTCGGGAGTGGCTGGATTCAGTTTTTTTTGCCGTTATTGCTGCAACATTGATCAGATGGTTGTTTTTCGAAGCATTTGTAATTCCTTCTTCTTCCATGGAGCACACGCTTTTGGTTGGTGAGTATTTGTTTGTGAGTAAGCTGCATTATGGAACCCGTACGCCAATTACGCCGCTGCAAGTTCCGCTTACGCACCAGACAATTTGGGGAACCGAAATACCTTCTTATCTCGAATGGATTAAAATGCCTGAAATGAGGTTGCCAGGTTTTTCTGACGTGAAAAGAGGTGATGTTGTTGTTTTTAACATACCTTCTGAAAACCCGGGTGTTTATCAGAAGTATAGTAATGTGCTGCCAAATTTAAAACCGCATCCGATTGATCTTCGCACAAATTATATTAAAAGGTGTTTGGGACAGGCAGGAGATAAACTGGAAATTATAGCTGGCCAGGTTTACGTAAATGGTACAGTAAGTGAAAATCCAGTTGGTATGCAAAGTGATTACTTCATTTCATCCGGCACAGCAATTAATGAGGTGAATATTTTTCGAAAAAACGGGATCACTGAATATTCTCCATATACCGAAACCTTTGACGATACCTTACCAGGCAATGATGAGAATGGATATATCGTTAAAACGGCAGCTCAAACCGCTGAGAAATTAAAGTCCTATGATTTTATAAAACGCGTTCAATTGTCTGTCCTGCCAAAAGGGATAAAGGAAAGTTATCTTTTCCCAAATTCTGATTTGCTTAATTGGAACAAGGATAACTATGGGCCCATTGTTGTGCCAAAACAAGGAATGACAGTTGAATTAACCGCTTCAAACAGTGCCCTGTATGGAGAAGTAATTCAGTTTTTTGAAGGAAATCCAGACATAACAAATAACAATGGCGTATTAAGTCAGGCGGGTAAACCGATCACAAAATACACATTCAAACAGGATTATTATTTTATGATGGGGGATAACCGTCATAATTCTGCGGACTCACGCTATTGGGGGTTTGTACCGAAGGATCACATTGTTGGAAAAGCGGTATTTGTATGGATGTCTATTGATCCTGATCCTTTGCGTTTTATCGATAAGATTCGCTGGGACAGGTTATTCAGAGTGATTAATTAAGCAAAAAAGCTTCCCGGACCGGGAAGCTTTTTTGATATTTGAGAACTAAATATTACTCTTCTTGTGAGAATATCAATGCGCTGTATGGTGGAATTTCAAGTGCTGCGAAATTAGGCATATTATCAAAATCACCAGGCATTGTATTGATATCAAAAACGCCAAGATTTGAGAATTCCTGATCGTAATAGGTATTATCACTATTGAAGCGAAGTTTCCACAAGCCCTCTCTCGGGAAACCAACTTTGTAGTCATGAAAAGTTTCAGTTGAAAAATTCAGGACGACAACCACACTATCTTTCGGACCGCCATTTTTGTATCGGTGCATAACGATTATTTTCTTCTCGTTATCAGCACGTAAAATATGAACATCCTGACCTAACAAACCTTCGGTTACTCCATACCAGTTTCGGCGAAGATGGATTAAATCCCGATGTAAATTTGTATATCCTGAGAAAATTTCTTGTCTTGACCAATCAAGCGGATCAGTATCGGAGAACCATTTATCTTCCAAAAGAGGTTGTCCCTGGAAGATCATTGGAATCCCAGGAGAAGTCATAACAAGCGCAACACCGAGTGCAGCACGTTTTTTGGAGTACCAATTATTCACATCGCCATTGGCAATTTCTTCCGCAACCCTGGCCTGACCATTCGAAACTTCATCATGTGATTCAGTATAGATAATTCGTTGAAACGAATCGGAATTGTAACGACTGGTAATCGCGTGAACAACGCTTGGAATATTTCGATCCTGATCGTTGGCAGTTATAATTGCATCACGAACGGAATGAACGAATTCTGCATCCCATTGAGAACCATAACCCATACCATCGTTTTCGACGGAATTAGTCACCATATCCAAAGAATGCATATCCTCTGCGATGGTTATATGATTTGGGAAATTGTCGCTTATATCTTTATTGATCCACTGCATCAAGGAAATTCCTTCTTCAAGATCGTTTCCAGGGTTTCCGTCGGCTTTCACGTTTCTGATATAAACAACCATATCCATGCGAAGACCGTCGATGCGGTAATCACGCAACCACATCATGGCGTTATCATGAATATATTGTCTGACCTCGCCACGTCCGAAATCCGGTCTCGTTCCTCCCCATGGCGTTTCTGCCTTCCAATCGTTGTAGAAATAAATTCCTCCGCCTTCATTTTCCGACCAACCATCAAATCTCCAAAGATCAAGATCAGACGGGCCAAAGTGATTATAAACAACGTCCAAAATTACCGCGATTCCATATTCATGGGCCGCTTTTACAAAAGCTTTCAAACCGTCAGGTCCACCGTAGTCCGACTCAATTGCAAATGGATTGGACGGATTATATCCCCATGAGCGATCGCCCGGGAATTCGGTACTTGGCATAATCTCCACAGCATTGATACCTAAGCTTTTCAGATAATCTAGCTTCTCAATCGCAGTATAAAACGTCCCGATCTTATTTTCTTCCTTTGCGTTGAAGGTTCCGATATGCAATTCGTAAATAACCAGTTCATTCCAACTAGGCATCGCGTAATCTACATCTTGCCAGTCAAAAGTTGCATGATTATAAACAACACTATTCCCAACTGAATTGGTAACTTTTAAAGCATAAGGGTCATTACGCTGAAAATCGCCGTAAGGTGTTTTTAAAGCGAACTTGTACTCATCATCTTCCTTTGAATTCTCAACCAAAAGGCCCCAATTTCCATTTTCTTCTTTGTGCATTGGATGCGCCTCTACATCCCAGTCATTAAATGTTCCAATAATCGAAACACTGTCTGCATTCGGCGCCCATACTCTGTAATGAACTCCTTCCGGATGGCAGATTGCGCCCATCCCTTCAAAATTTTCTATGATGTCGGTGTTGTCTGTATTTAGGTTTTCCATGTAGGGATTTGACTTTTTGAATTTATGATATGTATGGCAAAATCTGTGCCACGTATATATCCTTAAATCGCGACGTGTATATATGTTTTTATACTGCGGAAAAAACTGAATTTGAATCAATATTTTATAATTTGCGATTCAAAACACACACTACTATGTTGGAATCACCGGAAAGTGAAAAGCTTTGCACGCTTGCTTTGGTCAATACGCCTGGCATTGGATCAGTCACTATACGACAGTTGATTAGTTACTGCGGAAGTGCTGAGAAAGTATTTAGATCGGATTATAAAACCCTGATTAAAATCCCGGGCATCGGCGATAAGGTTGCAAGACTTATACTTAAAAAGGACGGCATCGCGGAGGCAGAAAAAGAATGGAATGAATGTATAAAAAGCGGTGCTGATCTTCATTTTTTCTCGGATAAAACGTATCCCAATCGCTTGAAGTCACTTTATGATGCACCGGTGATGCTGTATTCGAAAGGTAATTTTGACTACAATAATCAGCGTACAATTGGCATTGTCGGTACCAGGCAAATTACTGATTACGGCAAAAGTGTAACTGAAAGTATCATAAAGGATCTCGTTCCTTTTAATCCTCTTGTTGTCAGCGGTCTGGCCTATGGCGTAGACATTACTGCGCACAGAGCCTGCCTTAAACATGAACTGACAACCATAGGAGTTATGGCCAGTGGGCTTAATGTAATCTATCCGGCGACACACCAGAAAACTGCTCGTGAGATGCAAGATAACGGTGGTTTAGTTACAGAAAATGCATTAAATACAAAACCGGATTTTATGCGTTTTCCAGCAAGGAACAGGATCATTGCCGGGTTGAGTGACATTACAATCGTGGTAGAGTCTGCGAAAAAAGGCGGGAGTTTAATTACTGTGGAATTTGCACAAAACTATCACCGGGAAGTGTTTGCGGTACCAGGAAATTTAAACAATCCACAGTCGGAAGGTTGTAACCAACTAATTCGGGATAACAAAGCCGCAATCTTCACTTCCGTGAACGAAATGGCGGAGGCGATAGGTTGGAATTTACAGAACAAAGAAAATGATTTGCGTGTTACTAATTTGAAAGATTCTGAAAGCGCTAACCTAGTATTTGACGGATTCACACAAGATGAGGGGCAAATTCTTTCACTTTTAAAACGGCAGGGGAGCATGCAGCTGGATGAATTGTCGTGGCAAAGTAGTATGCATCTGAATAAACTGGCAACGTTATTGTTAAACCTTGAATTTCAGGGAATAGTTAAATCCTTTCCGGGGAAGAAATACGGATTAATTTAAATAATGACAAAAAGTACAATACAGTTAATTAAACAGGGTGAGGGTTTGACTGTTGAATTTAAAAGGACAATAGACAGTCCATTTAAAATTGCAAAGACGATTGCGTCGTTTGCCAACACTTCGGGAGGTGTTTTACTTGTGGGGGTTGGTGATAATCGCGAATTGTTTGGAATCACTTCGGAGCTGGGTGAACTGGAAAAACTGGAAAAGGCCTGTACCGAATTAATCGATAAGATGGTTCCCATCAGGTTCAAATCCGAAAAGCTTGACAACAGGACACTTTTGAGAATAGAGATAGACGAAAGCCAGGAACGTCCGCATTATGCAATCAACGAAAAGGGGCAGAGAATGATTTATATCCGGGTAAAAGATAAAAGTGTCCCAACTTTAAGGCTGTTTATTGAAGGACAAAGTGACTTTGACACCCGAACCTTACTTGATTCCAGACATGTCAGAACTTTGGTTCAGTATCTAAAGGAATATGATTCGGTAACAGCCAAAGTGTTTTCAAGAATAATAAATATTTCAGAAAAGAGGGCAGAACGCTTGCTGAATGATCTGGCGGAGAAACAGGTGTTGTTGAGATTGAAAAAAGGTAAACCGGAATTATTCAGTTTAAAATGGGTTGAATAAAAGGATATACATAAAAACGGCTTTGAATCAAAAATTCAAAGCCGTTTTTATGTATTATCAATAAATTACTCAATACCAACAAGTTCCAGTTCAAAGATCAAATCCTGACCCGCCAATGGATGGTTTGCATCCAGAAGCACATGAGTTTCTGTAACTTCTTTAACGATAACCGGGATAACCTGGCCATTACCATCCTGATGCATATTTAGCGTGATACCAACTTCAAGTGGAATATCAGCAGGAATCTGGCTGCGCTCGAAATTTACGATCATATCTTCATTCAAAGGTCCGTATGCCTCTTCGTTAGGAATATGGATTGTTTTTTTATCTCCAACTGCCATGCCTGTAACGCCATCATCAAACCCTTTGATCACTTGTCCGCTTCCCAATAGAAATGACAATGGTTCACGTCCTGCTGAGGAATCAAACAGTTGGCCATCCGGAAGGGTGCCTGTGTAGTGTACCTGGACAGTATCACCTGCTTGTGCTTGTTTCATTTTGTTAGATATAATGGTAAAAAAATATATTAAGGTGATGCTTGCTAGTGTTTGAAAGTTTTTCTTATCAATAAGCTCTTGCAAACACAACACGCCTCGACGAAGGATTGCCTGAATAAATACAAACGCCTTCTTCATCTTCGGAATTTAAAGGAACGCAGCGGATAGTTGCTTTAGTTTCTTCTTTAATTTTTTCTTCCGTTTCGGACGTTCCATCCCAGTGCGCCAGAATGAAGCCGCCTTTGGTATCCAATACCTTGTTAAACTCTTCGAAAGTATCTACTTTATAAGTATTTTCTTCACGAAAGGCTAGGGCTTTATTATAAATCGATTCCTGAATATTATCAAGCAAAGCGCTGATGTGCTCGATGATACCTTCCAGTGAAACAGTTTCTTTCGTCTTTGTATCGCGGCGTGCGATTTCAACAGTATTGTTTTCCAGATCACGGGCACCCATCGCCAAACGAACAGGGACGCCTTTCAATTCATACTCAGCGAATTTGTAACCAGGTTTGTAAGCGTCGTTATTATCAAACTTAACACTGATACCTTTTTTCCTCAATTCTTTTGTTATCTCACTCACCTTCTCAGAAATCTGGGTAAGTTGTTCTTCATTTTTATAGATCGGAACAATCACTACCTGAATAGGCGCAAGTTTAGGTGGTAAAACCAATCCGCTGTCATCAGAATGTGCCATAATCAGCGCACCCATCAAACGTGTGCTTACACCCCATGAGGTACCCCAAACATATTCAAGTTTTCCTTCCTTATCCTGGAATTTAACATCAAAAGCGTTAGCGAAGTTTTGTCCGAGAAAATGGGATGTTCCTGCCTGTAGCGCTTTTCCGTCCTGCATAAGTGCTTCGATACAATAGGTATCCACAGCGCCTGCGAAACGTTCATTTGCTGTTTTAACACCTTTCACGACCGGAAGTGCCATCCATTCCTCTGCAAACTGAGCATAGATTTCAAGCATTTGTTTCGTCTCCGCTACCGCTTCCGCAGAAGTCGAATGCGCAGTATGTCCTTCCTGCCAAAGAAATTCAGTGGTTCTTAGAAACAATCTTGTACGCATTTCCCAACGCACCACATTCGCCCATTGATTTATCAAAAGCGGCAAGTCGCGATACGATTGAATCCAGTTTTTGTATGTACTCCAAATCACCGTTTCCGATGTTGGACGTACGATTAATTCTTCTTCCAATTTGGCTTCGGGATCAACAATTACGCCACCGCCATTTGGGTCATTTTTTAATCTATAATGAGTTACAACTGCACATTCTTTTGCAAATCCTTCAACGTGGGAAGCCTCTTTGCTCAGATATGATTTCGGGATAAATAGGGGAAAATAAGCATTCTGATGGCCTGTTTCCTTAAACATATCATCCAATGCGCGCTGCATTTTTTCCCAGATAGAATAGCCGTAGGGCTTAATTACCATACAACCTCTCACAGCGGAAGTTTCAGCCAAATCGGCCCTTTTTACAAGTTCATTGTACCATTCGGAGTAATTTTCACTGCGTGTTGGTAAGGCTTTACTCATTCTTCTTAAATATTATGTAATGGAAAGCAGTATGACGGTTTGTCAACTCGCTTTTTAATCAAGTTGCAAAGATAGTTTTTTATGTTAACTTTGGAATTAATGTCATAATAATGATGTTTTATTAAAGTCTGGTACAAAATTTTATGTATATTAGAGACAACATTATAAACTACTAAGAGCCATGGGGAGCATGAATAATTTAAAGTATCTCTCAGTGATGTTGCTATTTGGTGTTGGTGCCTGTACCAACAATCAATATGCATCTCAGGGGGGATATGATGACCTTTACGGAGGGAATCCAAATTCGGGAGAAGTAAGAAGAGATTCGCGTGCCAGAGGCGGGCGTTCACAAGAGGAGCTATCTCGTTCAAATAATCCTGATTATCAGGGGTCAGATGAAGAGCAACTAGCTGGTAGTGCTGATTACTACGATGATTCGTACCTTTCAGCAAGAGGTGTTCAGAGAAATTTGAACGATAATGTTGGTTACAATGCTGGATTCACGGATGGTTTTAATCAAGCTACACGTTTATCAGGTGGTTACGGTTTTAGCCCATATTCAAATTTTAATCCATATTTCGGAGGAAGCGGTCTAAGCCTTGGCTTGGGCTTTGGCTTTGGTAATATGTTTAGAATGAGACCGTCGATTGCGATGGGCTATGGTATGGGAATGGGTTACGGCATGGGAGGAATGGGTTATGGTATGGGTGGCTTCGGTTACTCGCCATATTCGATGTATGGTTACAGTCCGTTTGGATATGATCCATTCTACGGTGGTTTCGGTTCAGGGCTTTATGGATACGATGCATTCGGATATGGTGGTTATGGAGGCTACGGAGGATATGGGTACGGATATAACCCATGGGCTTACAACGCTCCGGTTATTGTTGTAAATAATACTGATCGCAGAGGATATTCAAGAACTTACGGCAATCGTGTTTCAGGCAATGGTGTGAGAGCTTCAGATCGTTATAACTCTAACTTTGTAAACACTCCGCGTTCATCGAATTCGGTTGGTCGCAGCAATGCCAGAACGTCTGGTGAATATACTGCGCCAAGGTCTAACGCACGTTCTTACTCGAACAGTGGCCGTGGGGTTTCTAATGCGAATGGTAATTCGAATGCAAGGACTTATTCGAGAGATAATAATTCAAGTGATGGAAATACTTATTATTCTCGTCCGCGACAATCATCAGGAAGTAACTATTCCAATAATTTGAATACTTACACGCCGCGGTCGTCAAGGACTAACAATAACGATTCCTATAGCGCACCAGCGAGAAGCCAGTCTAACTATTCTGCTCCTTCACGCAGTACGCAATCTTATCAGGCGCCGACCAGAAGTTATAACGATGCTCCGGCGAGAAGCAATAACACATATAATGCACCAGCGAGAACTTACAGTGCACCGACTTACAGTGCGCCAAGTAGCGGTGGTGGAGGAGGCGGTGGTCGTTCGTCTTCTTCGAGAGGTCCACGCTGATAATCAGGAATGATTTTTATACGTTGAAAATATAATTTAGACCCTGCAAAATGTCATATTTTTGCAGGGTCTTCGTTTAGTAACCAGTATATATAATTAAAAAATTACTCTCGCCATGACAAAACCCAAAATATGGATCGGGCTATTTTGCAGTCTAACGTTTTCTTTTCCAACCTTTGCACAATATGCGTCCGATGCTTTTAGATATTCAGAAATTAATCAAACAGGAAGTGCCCGTTTCCAGGGGCTTGGGGGAAATCATACGGCTTTGGGGGGCGATCCAAGTTCAATAAGCGGAAATCCTGCCGGGCTTGGTTTTTATTCAAGGTCTGAGGTTAGCCTTAGCCCGTCAATAACTAATTTCGGAACAAAGACGAGTTATATTGATAACACTACATCGGATAGTAAATCTAACTTTAATCTTGCGCAGGCATCATTAGTCATCACCAGTCAGCCAAGTTTTCAAAGAAAATGGAAAAGATCATCACTTGGAATTTCTTACTCACGTCAGCAGTCTTTCCAAAATAGGTTTAGCTATTCAGGATTAAATAATCGGAGCGCCTATGTTGACAAGGTGATTGACGATGCAAATAATGCAAATCTCGCGCAGTCTACACTAGCACAAGATTATTTGCCTGGGACATCGACGGAGCTGCCTCTGGCATATTCGGAAGCAGCTGCTTATTTTGGGATGCAATACATTTATCCAACCACGAGCGCAGGTCCTCCATATGCAAGAGACGACAGACAGAGGGCATCAAATCAATCAGGAATATTTGATTCGAAAGGTGGCCAGACGCAGTGGACAGTTGCATACGCCGGAAATTATGACGATAAATTGTATATCGGTGGCTCGATAGGTTTCACCAGAATTAAATATGATTATTCACATTCTTTTACCGATAGCTTCGTCAATCCTACTGTGTTTAACAGCGCATCGCAGAATGAGGAATTATCAGCTTCCGGAAATGGTATAAATGCAACTTTCGGTTTGATATATAAAGTTTCTCCCACACTTCAATTCGGTGGCGCGTTGACGTCTCCAACATTTATGGCCATTAAAGAAACATTTACCCAAAGTTTGAGAGCTGATTACATTAGAGGATCAATTCTCGATGATAATGGGAATGATGTTGGGCCGGTTGAAAATTATATTCCGGTCGCTCCAAACGATTTTGAATACTCAATTACCAGTCCGCTACGTGGTTCTGTCGGTGCCACTGTATTCCTGTCAAACAAGGGCTTTTTAACGGGTTCGCTGGAATACGTAGGTTATGGCGCGATGCGGGTAAGAACAAATTTCTATTCTGCCAGTGCAGACAACAACGCATTCAGGGATGATTACAAGGCTGAAATAAAAGATACTTACAAAGGTGCTGTGAATGCCCGGTTGGGTGGTGAATATCGCGCAGGAATTTGGAGAGGAAGATTGGGGCTGGCTTATCTGTCAGACCCATATAGATTCGCGTCGGATGATATAAACAGAGACAAATTGTTGTTTTCCTTGGGAGCTGGTGTGCGTAACAGCCGTTTCTTCGCAGATATTTCAGGCACTTACAATACATTCAAATCCGTTTATACTCCTTATGTTTTGAACAATTCTGAGGACTATGCGTCCGCGAGAATCACAAATAATACTGTTAATGTAGTTTTGTCAATAGGAACATTTTTCTAAAATAAAATGGTCATAAAAAAGCAGAGCTCAAATCGGGCTCTGCTTTTTTTTATAGCAACGGCTGAACAATCGTCGACAATTGTGTCACATCGCTGTCTCCCGAAAGCGTATAATCCGCACGGGAATAATAGGGAAGCCGTTGTTGATATTTCTGTTCAAGTTCTTTTTGAAGAGATGTTGCGCCGGATAATAACGGTCGGTCATCTTTTCCGTGATGTTGGATACGTCTGGCAAGCTCATTTGGGCTGACGTCAAGGAAGATACTAATCCCACTTTTTTTAATAAAATCCATGTTGTCAAAAAAACATGGAGCTCCGCCGCCAGTCGCTATAACCACTCGCCGATTTTCGATCGTGTTTTTTAAAACACGGCTTTCCACCTCGCGAAAATATGATTCTCCCTTCTGACTAAAAATTTCTTGAATTGTCATATTTTGATCTTTCTCGATCAGTTTATCCATATCGACAAAGCGATAATTCAGAAGCCGCGCAAGTTTTTTTCCCAAAGTAGACTTCCCCGAAGAGGGCAGCCCGATAAGAAATATGTTTTTCATCAATTAAATGCTCTTTGGGTAATATTATTTCGCCGCATCTTCTAAGACTTCCTCCGGCGTTGGCGTGTCGTTATAATGCCATTTTCCTTTTACCGTTCCTTCGTTTAAAAGCCACAGACCGGGATTAGAACGGGAAATTGTTTTTAAAACCGTTGCATCGACATAATAGTACGGTAGAGACAGCTGGTGTTGGGTCAGGAATTCTGTTATTTCGGCGCTGCTGGCCGAAGTCAGGACAATCGGCTCAACTCCTTGCTTTTTTACCGCATTAACAAGTTTCTGAATGTCAGGAAAAGCAGCCGTGTTAATATCAGTCAGGTTTTTAATGATTAGGAAAAGCTTTTTGCCTTTAAAAGCTTGTTCGGTAAAATCACCATCGTCATTCCAGACCCTGAAATCAGTAATTGTTGGTTTTGCGTCTTCATTCATCACAATCATATCCTTGAAAACCATGGTCGTATCCGTTGGATATTGCTCGAATTCTAACTCTTTACCGCCTTTGGTAAAAACATATTTGTAACGCAAAGGTTCGGAAGGTTTCATCTGAGCGGGAATATTGGCGCCGACACGGTATGCCAAAAGATCAAATATTGGTAAATGTCTTAATGAATAAACAGCAATTCCTAAAGAAGCGAAGGTTGAAAGCGCAACGATAAAACCGGTTGGCTGAGACTTGAATATTTTTCGATTATAAATAATGAATACGATCAGAATCAGCAGAAATACATCCTTTCCAAAAGAAGTCCACGGAGTCAGTTTTATTGCTGCACCAAAACATCCGCAATCGGTCACCTTATTGAAGTATGCTGAATAAAATGTCAGGAACGTGAAAAATACGATGATTAATAATAATAGCCATGAAATTGTCTTTGGCTTATATCCAACGAGCAACGCGATTCCTAATACAACCTCTGCCGCGCAGAGAAATACGGAAAAGTAAAGCGCAAACGGTATGAGTGCTTCAAAAAAATGTTGAAAAGCAGAAAAATCTGTTGCAAAAACTTCAAAATATTCTTCGAGTTTGTATTGAGTCCCGACAGGATCGTTTAGTTTTATTAATCCTGAGAAGATAAATAACAGACCAACAATACCTCTGGAAATGTGCGCAAGAATTTTCATGTAGACAATTTTGTTAGGCAACCGTATTATTAATTAGTTTGAAGGCCGTTCGATTTGATGAGGCAGAAAACAGAATAATTTATAATATCCTGATACCCCGATTTGACACCTTCGGAAACAAGCGTAAATCCCTCGTTATCCTCAATTTGTTTAATTCGAAGCAATTTCATTAAAATAATATCTGTCATCGAGCTGACACGCATATCTCTCCAGGCTTCACCATAGTCATGATTTTTATCAAAAAGCAGCTGTCGCACAATGCCAACCTGGTTGTTGTAAAGCCGTGTAAGTTCATCGGCATTGATATCACTTTTGTCGGAGCCAAGTTCAATCTGAATCAGGGCCATAACGCAATAATTGATAATTCCGACAAATTCTCCGGAGATATCATCATTTACTTTCTGAACACCTTTTTCCTGGATCGTCCGGATCCGCTGGGCCTTGATAAAAATTTGATCCGTTATAGAAGGAATGCGCAAAATACGCCATGAAGTTCCGTAATCTTTATTTTTTTTTGTAAAAAGATCTTGGCAATACTGAATGATTTCCTGATATTCCGCTTCGGTCGATTTCACGCGTACTTAAAATGTTTGGCTTAATTAAATCTTTAAAACGTAAAGCAATAATATCTTACGGCGCCGCTAACATCAGGCGAAAATCCTTGTATAAATTATTTGTGGACTACTTGACCGTCTGTCATTAAACTAGAAAAACACGCTTTTTATTCTAATATCATTGCTTTAATATGGCGCAAGTTAGTAAAAAATCGATCAAAATTCGGGGACGACTACTGGATCTTTCGGTTCCAAAGGTGATGGGAATTTTGAACATTACACCAGATTCGTTCTATTCCGGAAGCAGGATGAAGTCGATGGAGGAGGTTACAGATCGTGCCGGGAAAATGCTGGAAGATGGTGCATCGATGCTTGACGTTGGTGGTTACTCCACAAGACCAGGGGCGCGGGAAGTGGGGACTGAGGAGGAGCTTGACCGTATTGTTCCGGTGATAGCGCAGTTAAATAAGTATTTTCCCGAACTTATAATTTCCGTTGATACCTTTCGTTCAAAAGTGGCACACCAGTCTGTTTTGAATGGTGCTCACATAATTAATGATGTAGCCGGAGGGAATTTGGATGGCGAAATGTTCAAGACTGTTGCTGAACTTGGCGTACCGTATATATTGATGCACATGCGCGGCACGCCGGAATCCATGAGCAAACTTACCGATTATGATCCTCTGGTGCCAACAATATTGCAGGAATTGCAGGTGAAATTGGTTCGTTTACGGGACATGGGTGTTTCAGACGTCATCGTTGATCCGGGATTTGGTTTTGCTAAAACAATCCCTCAGAATTTTTCATTGATGAAAAATCTGTCTGAATTTCATAAGCTGGGTTGTCCGCTGCTTGTAGGAATATCTCGGAAAGGTATGATTTATAACACTTTGCATATCACTGCGGCGGAAGCTTTGAACGGTACGACGATTTTGAATACGATTTCTTTACAGCATGGAGCGTCAATTTTGCGTGTTCATGATGTGAAACCTGCGGTTGAAGCTGTAAAACTGTGGATGACTACTATTGGTATGAATGAAAAAGTGGTAATTTAGTCTTGAAATAATATTAATGTTATTATGCGTGTTGGTTTTTTGAATGTTAACTGGACTGATATTCTGGATGTTTTTTTGGTATCGATACTTCTTTATCAGGTTTACTTTCTTGTTCGCGGCAGTATAGCAAGCAGAGTATTTTTGGGATATCTATTTGTCTACGTCTTTTATCTTGTCGTTAAAGGACTAGGGCTAGGGTTGCTCACAGCAATTCTTCAATATTTCATGGGCGTTGGGGCGGTTGCGCTTATTGTGATTTTTCAACAGGAGATTCGCCGCTTTCTGCTCATTATAGGGAAATCTACCATATATACGAATAACGACTTTCTGAAAAAAATCCTTGGAAATACAGTACTTGATCTTAAAAACAAGAATCTTAGAGAAATAATAGATGCCAGCAAGACCATCGCATCAAATTTCAATGGTGCATTGATTGTTTTGAATAAGCGTGACGACTTGGGGAAATTCATTGAAACGGGTGAATTATTGGACGCAAGAGTTTCCAAGCCTTTGATAGTTTCCCTTTTCAACCAATATAGTGAATTGCACGATGGAGCAGTTGTCATCGTTGACGGACGCTTAAAAGCTGCGCGTTGTGTGTTGCCCGTCGCTGATGGAGTAGATGTTCCATCTTCACTCGGATTTCGTCACCGTGCTGCTATGGGAATGAGTGAAGCGACTGATGCTGTGGTGATTGTGATATCTGAACAAACCGGTAAAATATCAATTGCCGTGGAGGGTGAATTGTTAAGCAATATTCCTGTCGCAGAACTGGAAACACGAATCGCAGAGTATTTATCTTCGGATGTTCAGCGACTGGTTAAATAGAAACCATGCTTTTGTTTAAATTATTTGCAACTTAAGTTGCGTTTTTAATATCGTATGACTATTTTTGCAGACCGATTCTAAGAATTGAAAAATATCATCATTATACAATGGCAAATCATAAATCAGCATTAAAAAGAATTCGTGCCAACGAAACGAAACGCTTGCGTAATCGTTACCAACACAAAACTACTCGTTCATACGTAAAAAAACTACGTGAAACGACTGACAAAACTGTTGCAATAGAAGTTTTCAAAACTGTTTCTTCTATGTTGGACCGTTTGGCTAAGAAAAACATTATCCATAAGAAAAAAGCGTCTAACCAAAAATCGAAATTGGCTAAGTTAGTTAATTCGTTAGCGGTAGCAGCATAAGCGGCTTTTTTACTAAGATATTTGCCCTGATAGTTTACTATCAGGGTTTTCTGTTTTATCTGCCATGTGAAACGAAATGAATGAAAATATCTTGAGATAAATTTGAGTTAAAAGTTGAAAGGTCGGTTAAGACCAAAAAATGGAACTTGCCAGCGAGTAAATTTTGTGTATTAAATCTTTTATACTCTATATTGCAATCTGTTAAAAGAAACCTTGTGGCACCTGAAAACAGGCTCACAAGGTTTCTTTTAATAATAACCAGTTTATGTTTTATTAAAATTCAATTATCTAAAACTTTCTTTTTCTATGAAAAAAGTCGCATTATTTGCCGGTTTGGTAGCTATGGGAGCAATTCCTGCGGTTGCTCAATCGCCTATTAATTTTAACGCGAGAGGCCTTGTGGTTGTTTCTGATGCTGATATGTCAGCCTCTGCGGTAGTTGATGGGAAGCTATTAAGAGACAACACAGCAAAAGATCTTTTAACATCAATTAAATTTCCTATTGAGAGGAGCAAGTCAGTGGGGACAGCCTTGGTTTCAAACTCAGCGCTGGGATCGGGAAAAACAATGGCAGTTCCAACGACAGGAGGGCTCGCCTATGTCTTAGAAAGTCGTTTGCGTCCGGATGACGGCGTTGCAGAATACAAAGATGCAGCTTTGGAGTTTCCGGCAGGAGAGAAACTTTTTGTGGTAGATATCACAAATTTGGCGGCGCCCAAAGCGAAGTTCGGATTTCCGGTAGGGAAATATCCTACTGCAATCGACATTAACAAAAATGAGCTGATCATTTCCACACGTCAGGCGGGAAAAGATTTGGTATTTATTGAATCCGCGCCAGATGGAAAGCCTGCAAGGTTTTTAAATTTACCTTCTGGCATTGATTCGACAAATAAAATTGTTGACGTTACATGGCACCCATCTGGTGACTTTATTGCTTTTACGCTTGGAACAACCCACGAGGTAGGGCTGTACAAAGTTATACGTGAAGCCGGAAAATTGAAAAACGTTGAGATGGTTGGCAAACCAGTCGTGGTTGGAACAGAACCTGGTTTTGGCAAGTTTTCACCAGATGGAAAACATTACTTCGTTGTTGACTCCAAAGGCGCAGCTGGTAAAGGTACCGGCGAAGGTGAATTATTTGTCGTCGATTTCTCGATGGACGGTGCAGTGGAACACAAAATTGCAAGTAAAACTGCCATTGGCGTAAATACGGGTTCTTTCGCAATCAGCCCTGACGGTACTTCTCTGGTAACTGTGAATGCTGCTAAGAGTGGCAGTCCCTGGTCACAAGCAGGTGCTGCAACAGGAGCTTCGTTAAGTCTATATAAATTGGCTGCGGATGGAGCTTTGACAAAAGTTTCTGACTACCCATTCGAAGGTGTGTATCCTCAAAGCGTTGCATTTGACAAAGACGGATCTAACCTTGCTGTATCTGTTTACGAATATCTTGATTACGGCAATGGAACAGGTGGCGTTGAGTTCTGGGCAGTCACCAAAGGTGACGCGCCAGCGTTGAAAAAACAAGGAGCCAAAGTAAGCGTTGGAAAAGGCGCGCATACTTTACGCGTTATCCCTTAATCGAAAACTAAAAATATTTAGGTAGAGGCCGGTGTTCCATCGGCCTCTTTTGTTTGGGAAGTTGATAGAAACTCAGGATATCGTAGCTTCCTGTCATAGATTATCCCTCTAAATTTCGTAATTTTGCACTTTCATTCATAAAAATCAATTTTAAGATGATTACGGTTCAGAACGTATCCTTGCGGTACGGCAAAAGGGTGTTGTTTGATGAAGTAAATATAAAGTTTGTACCTGGAAACTGTTACGGTATAATAGGGGCGAATGGAGCAGGTAAATCAACATTTTTGAAAATTCTTTCAGGCGAAATCGAAGCTCAGACAGGTTTGATCAGCATGAATCCCGGAGAACGGATGACTTTCCTGAAACAGGATCAGTTTGAGTTCGACGCATATACGGCCATGGATACGGTGATTTTGGGACACGAACGTCTTTACAAAATCATGAAGGAGCGTGAGGCGATTTATGAAAAGGAAGATTTTACGGACGCTGACGGAGAAAAAGCAGCAGATCTGGAAGCAGAATTTGCTGATTTGAATGGTTGGGAAGCTGAAACCGAAGCTGCACAATTACTGAGCGGTTTGGGGATAGGAGAAGAGGCGCACAATATCTTAATGGGCGACTTGAATGTGAACCTAAAAGTTCGTGTTCTTTTGGCACAAGCACTTTTTGGAAATCCGGACGTACTTTTGCTGGATGAACCTACGAACAACCTTGACGTTGAAATGGTGTTGTGGCTGGAAAACTTCCTTGCCGATTTCAAAAATACAGTGATTGTTGTTTCTCACGACAGGCACTTCCTGGATGAGGTTTGTACGCATATTGTCGATATCGATTTCAGTAAGGTGCAAATGTTCTCGGGTAACTATTCATTCTGGTACGAATCCAGCCAGTTGGCGATGAAACAACGCCAGGATCAGAATAAGAAATCTGATGACAAGCGTAAAGAACTTGAAGAATTTATTCGTCGTTTTAGCGCAAATGCATCTAAATCTAAACAAGCAACTTCTCGCCAGAAATTGCTGGAAAAGATTACAATTGAAGACATTAAGCCGTCATCACGTAAATATCCTTACATCGCTTTCAAGTCAGAGCGTGAAGTTGGAGATCAGATTCTAGCTATTGATGGTTTGTCTAAAAAGACTGAGGATGGAATCACTTTGTTTAACAATATGAGTTTCAGCGTTAACAAAGGAGATAAAATTGCCTTTGTAAGTCGTAACACGTTGGCGATTAGTGCGTTTTTTGACATTTTAAATGGTGAACAAAAAGCAGACAGAGGAACTTTCAACTGGGGCGTTACGATCACCAAGTCATATTTCACGAAGGATCCAACGTCATTTTTCGATGTAGATTTGAATTTGGTGGATTGGCTTCGTCAATACTCTGAAGAAAAAGACGAGAGCTTTATTCGCGGTTTCTTAGGTCGTATGCTTTTCTCGGGAGAAGAATCGCTTAAAAAAGCAAAGGTACTTTCAGGAGGGGAAAAAGTGCGTTGTATGCTTTCTCGCACAATGCTTTCAGGCTCCAATGCCCTGATCATGGATGACCCGACCAACCACCTTGACCTTGAATCAATCACAGCATTGAACAATGGATTGATTGATTTCTCCGGGTGCCTGTTGTTCTATTCTCATGATCACCAGTTCGTACATACCATCGCAAATCGCATCATCGAAATCGGACCAAAAGGTATTTTGGATAAACTGATGTCTTATGATGATTTCCTTAAAGACGAAACTGTTAAAGCACAGCGGAACGCGTTGTACTAATAATATCTAAGTATATAAAAATAGCGGTCATCAAATTTTTGATGGCCGCTATTTTTTATATAACAGTTTACTGATTACTCTTTTGTAAAGCCGTATTGCTTCAAAACTTCCTCAGGAGGGCCAGACCACATGTTGGGCGTATTACCAACATAACCGATATCATCGATACCAATTTTGGTCGTGTAAAATCCGGATGCTGTAAGATTTCTCATCAAATTGAAAAATGCAACACCTTGACTGTAAATAGGTTTAGCATTTTCAGGATAAGCAATATCATCTACAATTTGAATTCTTTGTGCCGGCGTCAGAAGCGTAAAAGTTTTTTGAAAGCGTTTACTTGACTCACGGTCCAGCCACTTCAAACCACCGCGCATCGGTACCTGATGTTGCGGCATATCCTTCACGATAAATTCAATGAAGGCAGGAACTCCTGCATCGGATGCGCTTCCGGATTTGGAATCAGCCGGAATAATGATGTCTGCCAAAACCTTAATTGTCGCTAATTCTGATACTGTGAAGAATTTCTCCTTCATCAACTGAGCATCTCGAATCGCTTCTTCTTTCTGACGTCCCCCCGGAATTTTGAGAGGAGTTTCTGGCGGCAATTGACTTTCAATCTCCCGCGCTTCCGCAAGGGCTTCCTGTGGGTTCATCGCCGCAAATCCCAGGGAGCTCAGTGTTAATGCTTTTAATGAATCTCTACGTTTCATTTTTCTATAATTTAAATCACGACGAAGTGACTATTATATATTCTTTTGTTTGATCTGTTCAATGATGTGGTCAGACGCTCTCCATGACAATGCAAGAATCGTCCATGTTGGATTTTTATCCGCCTGAGATACAAATGATCCACCATCGACAACGTATACATTTTTAGCATCATGCGCTTGCGAAAACTTATTCAAGGCAGAAGATTTTTTATCGTCTCCCATACGAACTGTTCCCACTTCATGGATAATACGGCCAGGAGCAGCAATACCATAATTAGTATCGGCACCTGGTTTCTTGCCCAGTGCGACACCTCCCAGAGCGTGAATCATTTCTTCAAATGTCTCATGCATGTGTTTTGCCTGCTTGATTTCGTAATCTGTCCAGTTGTAATTGAAACGCAAAACAGGAATACCATATTTGTCAACGACATTCGGGTCGATCTCACAATAATTATTTACGTTAGGAACTGCTTCCCCACGTCCGGCCATTCCCACATAAGCACCATAGAAGCGACGATAATCTTCTTTTAGTGAAGCTCCATAACCTCCGGCCTGTTTGGTAGTTCCGTTGGCCGTTGGATATTTACCATTTAATCCCTCAATTCCTGAACCGAAACCATAACTTGGCATACCCATACCTCCACCGTATTCGATGTGATATCCACGAGGAAAATCTAGTTTTTTATTGTCAAGCCACCAGGGCGTGTACACGTGCATACCACCTACGCCATCTTCATTGTAACGCTTGCGATCCATCAAATTTGGAAGAAACGCGCTTCGTGACGCACCCGTTGAATCGTGAAGATATTTGCCAACAACACCGCTTGAATTAGCAAGTCCAGCTTCGTGACGGCTTGATTTAGAGTTCAAAAGCAAACGGGCGGATTCACCAGCACTTGCCGCCAGAACAACGACTTTTGCTTTGATCGTATGTTCGGTAAGTTTTTCGCGATCAACGTAAGAAACGCCTGTTGCCAATCCTGAATTCGGATCAGTTAAAATTTCACGAGCCATCGCATTGTTGATCAACGTAACATTACCGGTTTTTACTGCCGGGATAACCAACACTGAAGATGAAGAAAAATCTGCATATGCCTGGCAAGAACGACTACATTGGCTGCAATAAAAGCAAACACCACGTTGATCGTTAATCGGTTTTGTCAGGATCGAAAGACGCGATGGGATAACCGGAATATTGGCTGCTTTCCCTGCTTTCTTTAAAAAATGCTCGTGCAAACGTGGTGGAGGCGGTGGAAGGAATATCCCATCCGGCTCATTGTGAATATTTTCAACCGTACCAAAAACACCGATCAGTTTATCAACCTGGTCATAGTATGGTTTTACATCATCATAGCCGATAGGCCAATCGTCACCAAGTCCGTCGATGCTGTGTCTTTTAAAGTCATTTGGCCCAAAACGCAGAGAAATTCTTCCCCAGTGATTGGTCCGTCCACCCAGCATACGGGAGCGAAACCAGTCAAATTTTGTACCATTTTTATGTGTATATGGTTCTCCCTCGAGTTCCCAACCTCCCCATGCAGCATCAAAATCTCCAAAAGGACGGGTAGTACTTGCACCGCGACGAGGAGATTCCCAAGGCCATTTTAATTGGGTAATGTATTTAGGATCAGCCGGATCAAAATATCCACCAGCTTCCAGGAGTGCCACTTTTGCACCTGCTTTTGCAAGCTGATAAGCAGCCATCCCGCCTCCTGCTCCTGATCCAATTATGCAGACATCAAAAACAGCAGGTTGTTCTTTAATTTGGAACATAGTAAAGGATTGATTTAGAAAATACTATTTATTCAATAAATATAAACACGTAAACTGTAACAGTAGCCGATCCGAATACTTTTCAAACTAATTTAAAAACAATCTAAATGAGGGAAGTTCCTGACTGCCGCCACTCAATAGGAAGTTTTGAAAAATCGATTTAGCAAACTGTTATGAAAACGAGATAAATGAGATATTTGGAAATATTTACTTAACATAAAAATGCACCTCTCAATTAAGGATTATAAACGTTTTACTTACCTTTATAGTCTAAAAAAAGAGCATTACATTTTGGCTATTATTGGTAAGGATATAGATCTGGCGAAGGAATTTCTTCAAAATAATCAGTTAGTTGCAATTCCCACTGAAACGGTATACGGGCTGGCTGGAAATGCACTCGATGAAAAAGCAGTTTTATCCATTTTTGAGACAAAAAACAGACCTTCATTTGACCCGCTGATTGTTCACACGGACTCGCTGGATAAGCTTCGCAGATATGTAACAGAAATACCTGAAGAGGCACAGCAATTAGCCGAGAAATTTTGGCCCGGGCCGTTAACGCTATTGCTTCCTAAAAAAGACATTATTCCTGATCTTGTTACCTCCGGCTTGGACACAGTGGCTGTAAGAATCCCTAATCACTCATTGACGCTGCGTTTACTTGCTACACTGGATTTCCCATTGGCCGCGCCCAGCGCGAATCCTTTTGGATATATTAGCCCGACCACAGCGCAACACGTTAATCAGCAACTAGGTGAAAAGATTTCTTATATTCTTGATGGTGGAGAATGTGGGATTGGGATAGAATCCACTATTATCGGGTTTGTTGACCAAGTTCCAACGGTTTATAGAATGGGTGGTCTGGCGATTGAGGATATTGAAAATGTGATTGGCAAAGTAGTTCTGATGTCCCATTCTTCATCAAATCCGAAAGCTCCGGGAATGTTAAAAAGTCATTACGCACCGAGAAAACCTTTCTTCCTGAAAGATAGAAATGAGATGTCCGAGATGTCTGACGATACTTCGGCATATCTTTTGTTTGATCGTTTTATCGAAGAAATCGATAAAAAAAACCAACGTTTGTTAAGTCCATCGGGAGATTTAAAGGAGGCAGCACGCAATTTATTCGCTTTCCTCAGAGAGCTCGATGCCCAGCCAGTCGACCACATTTTCGCAGAATTTGTACCAGACCGCAATCTTGGAAAAGCCATAAATGATCGTCTGAAAAGGGCGGCCGCGATTGACTGATTTGTCCTTAACTTTTGAAGAAATAGGAATGGAAATTCATTAAGAAGACCTCATCAGTCGCACGTGTAATGGCAGTATATAACCAACGAATAAATTCGCTATTGATTTGTTCCTCAGGAAGGTAGCCCTGGTCAATAAAAACTGCGCTCCACTGACCGCCCTGAGCTTTGTGGCAGGTAAGGGCATAAGCGAACTTCACCTGCAAAGCGTTCAGATAAGGGTCTTTCCTAAGCGCTTCCGAACGATCCTTTTTAGACTTAATATCCAAATAATCTTCCAAAACACTTTCATAAAGTTTTCTGTTATCTTCGGAAGATAGGGCAGGAGAAGCAGAGTGAAGCGTGTCAAGCATAATTTTCGCTTCAAATTCTGGCTGTTTGTCATAATCCGTAAGGCGCAAAACAACATCCGCGAATCGGAAGCCGTGTATTTCCTGTGTTTTTTTAATTTTAAGAAGTTCGACGAAATCACCGTTTGCAATAAATCCGGCTGGTGAATCTTCATCAAGTACCGAGTAGTTATTCCGTACAACCATTAGCCGATCGCCTGCGTCCAGCTCTTCCTCCGAAAAATTTATTTGACGCCGTATATATTCGTTATACTGAACAGCTGATTTATTGGAACGCGTTAAAATAATTGTGTTTTCCTGACCATGTTTATCAAAAGCATACCGAAGCCCTTCTTCCAGTTTTTCACCAGTCATCCGGAATGTGTCGCGGTATGATTTCGTTGTGATCTGGATATCCGGCTTTTCATTTTTTAGTTGATCGCGTAATTCTGTGGCGTTGTATAGAATGCCCGACTGTTCATCCTGGCGCATAACTTCCGTCAATTCTTCTTCAAAAACTGACATGTAAAAGTTTTTCTCAAGATAATCTTTATCCAACGCAGGACTTAGTGCCTTTCCGACCGGAGGCAGCTGAGCCATATCACCGATAAGCATCAGCTTATTTCCCGGATTTTCAAAAACAAACTCAATCAGATCGGCCAGGAGGCTGCGGTTGCCATAATCGGCCTCATCACTGATCATCGAAGCTTCATCAATGATAAAAAGTGTATTGTCGTGATAATTTTTTTGTCTCTGAAAAGCCAGGCTTCCTGAGAAGGAATCGGCAGTTTGTTTGTAAATTTTTTTATGGATCGTTAGCGCTATCTTTTCAGAATAATTAGACATTACTTTGGCGGCTCGTCCGGTCGGAGCCAGCAAAACAGATTTTAAGCCGTAATTTTTTAACACCTGGATTAAAGTGCTAACAATCGTCGTCTTTCCCGTTCCCGCATAACCTTTCAATAAAAAGCAGTCCCGATAGCGTTCCAGCCCAGTTTCCTCGATCAAAAAATCATCCGTTTTTGCAAAGAAACGAAGCTGTCCTTTGGTAGGTCTGAACGGAAATTTTTTAACAAGTCTTTGGGACGGTAACATTTGATTCGCTTCCATAATTGCGAAACTACACGATGCAAAGGGAATATCAAAGTCGACTGTCAGTAACAAAAATATACTTTGATTTTATTGGACTTTTTCTTAGCAAATTCTTATATTAGTTTTCGAGTTCATCTTTTCATCATAACCTTCAGATCTATGCAAGTATATCAAGTGCTCGCCAACAAGTCCATCGATGCTATTTTCTCAATCACAAAAGAGACAACCGTTTTCCAGGCATTGGAGCTTATGGCCGAAAAAAATATCGGTGCTGTCCTGGTTATTGAATATGGAGAACTGATCGGTATATTTTCTGAACGTGATTACGCGCGAAAAGTGATCCTGATGGGCCGGGCTTCACGCGATACACTGATCGGAGATGTAATGACGGATAAAGTAATCACGGTAGAAACGGATCAGAAAATCGAAGATTGTATGCAGATTATGTCTGATAAACATATTCGTCATTTACCGGTCAACAGAAAAGGTGAGCTGGTAGGAATTATATCTATTAACGACATCGTATCAGCCATTATCCGAGAGCAAAAGGCCCATATCAAATCACTGGAAGGTTATATCTCTGGTACTCCATACGCTTGATCAAATGTTAATGCAAGGAGTTTTACTGCCAAGCTAGCTTTGGGAGCTAGTATCGTATTGCACATAAATTATAAGCTTGTCAGATTTGAGAGGTTCTTTATATTTGTTGCAGCAATAATAATGTGAGTTGGAAGCTGGAAAACAAGCACTACAAAACTTATACGGAAACAAACTGCGGGTGCGCGTTTGTGGAATCTGTATTCAAGACGATCAAATCTTACTGGTTCGGCATAACTTTGTTGGTTCTGAAAATATATTTTGGAGCCCACCAGGTGGTGGTATGGAGTTTGGCGAGTCTGCGCCTGCAGTGGTTGCACGTGAATTTTTTGAAGAGACCGGTTTGGTAGTAGAAGTTGGCCAAATGCTTTTTGTAAATGAATTAATTCTACCACCTTTGCATGCAGTTGAAATTTTTTTTCATGTAGAAATTGTTTCTGGGTCTCTAACGAAAGGTTTTGATCCAGAGTTTTCGGCAGAAAACCAAATTCTTCAGGAGGTCAGTTATTTGACGATGAAAGAAGTAAAACAACTTCCTGAAAATCATGTGCATAATGTGTTTCAAAAATGCAAAACCCTGGAAGATCTACTTTTATTGCAGGGATACATGACCAATCAGGATTGAAAGCAAGCATATAATTAATTGAGAATCACTTAAAATCAGATTGTGGCACAAATTGAAAACCAGGCAATTGAAGTAATTCCTACGCTTTTAGTGGGGGATAATTCATTTGATGCAGATGCAATACCGTTTTGTACGTTATGCATTGAAGTGGATGAGCGACGAATACGTTTTTGTATCGTCCGGGATGAAAAGATGGAATGTATCTGGCTGGAAGATTATAATTTTGATGTCGTATTGAGTCAGGATGAAGTTTTTGAAAGGTTAAAAAAGATTTTCACAGGGCATTTGCTATGGTCTTCGAATCATTGGAAAAACGTACGGGTGTCAATTAATTCTCACGCTTTCAGTTTAATACCTACGCTCATTTTTGAAAAGGACTCAGCGCCGAGTTATCTGGAATTTGCTTTGGGCCATCCGGTTGACAAAGAGGAACGCGTGTTATATCACGAGATTCCGCTGGTTCACGCAAATAATGTTTTCAGCATTCCGAAAGTTTGGTATGATTGGATGGCGACGCACTTCGAATCGTCAGATATATCATTTTATCACTTGACAAGTCCATTAATTATTGGCGCGCTGGTAAGTCACGCCGAACACCAGGAATTGAAAATGGTATCCATTTATCTTGAAAAGGGGTATTTTACGTTAATTGTCACGGAGAGTCAGCAGCTTATTTTGTGTAACAGGTTTAAATATTCCCAACCGCAGGAGCTTGCATACATCGTACTTTTCACGCTAAACGAACTGAATTATCTTCCCGAAGAAATGAAAGTCCTGTGTTATGGCGAAGTCAATCCGACGTCAGAATCTTTCGAAGAATTAAATAAATTTTTCCCCAACATTGAAATTGGTAATGGTCCAACCACGCTGAAGTATAGCACCCATTGTGGTGATATTCCGGGCCATCGTTATTTTGGTTTGTTTAATACTTATTTAGTTTCCTCCTAATTTTATCCTCAGGTGGTAAATTTGTTATAATATGATTAGAATGAATTGTCTCGGTGTTTCATTCTAATTATTTCGGTATTATTGTTCCAAAATAGATAAGCTCTCCTGTTATTAATTACTATGAAGCGAATAGCGTTATTTCCGGGCTCTTTTGATCCTTTTACAAAAGGACATGAAGATATTATTTTGAGAGGATTAAGACTTTTTGACGAGGTTGTTGTTGGTATCGGAAACAATTCCAGCAAGCAACGCTATTTTCCTCTTGATGTAATGAAGGAATTGATCGAGAAGACGTTTGAAAAAGAGGAGAATGTCCGTGTGATTACCTACAATGACCTAACTGCAAGAATTGCGCGGGAAATCGGAGCTAAATTTTTACTTAGGGGTTTGAGAAATACAACCGATTTTGAATATGAAAACGGTATCGCCCAGGTAAACCGATTTGTCTATGAAGAAATCGAAACCGTATTTCTAATAACATCGCCTAATCTTGCCCCGATCAGTTCGAGTATAATTCGCGATCTACATCGTTACGGACAAGGGGTTGATGATTTTTTACCGTATTCGCTTTCGGAATTAAATAAGCTGCGAGAGCTGAAAAATTCCGGGTTATAATATTATTGTCAATAGCTTAAACGAGTGTTTAGCTATTGACAATATCTACTTTCCTATTACAGTTTTTTTCTCTTCCTTTGCCACGCGGCCTTTTTCCGGATCGTATTTAACGAAAATATTAATCCATATTAATCGTGCGAGACGGAACATGACAGGTATCAAAATCACGTAGGATATTACGAGTCCTGTCAACACATAATACATATCCAGATCCAGGATAAGGACAAAACCGACAAAAAACGCGACCATCAGCCCGACGGATAACGCGTAGCTGACGTACATGGATCCGATGTAAAAACCTGGCTCTCTGGTGAATGACTCCTTGCAATACTCACATTTCTCATTCAGCTTGTCGAACTTTTTAAGATTGTAAGGATTATTCGTCTGAAAGAAACGGCCAGTCTGGCATTTCGGACATGTATTGGTGAAGATGCTATATAATTTGGTGCCCTTAAACATGGAAATTGATCATAATGAAATTGAATAATTGTGCCGCATAAACGAGTTGTGCAGCACAATTATTTACTGCTCTTTCAGATTCTGGATTTTTTTCAAATGATCAACTACGTAACGGATCGAGCTGAATGAATTAATGAGGATCGACTTGGCTTCTGTTGGGGTATACCATTCGAGCTTTTCAATTTGCTCTTCTTCCTGCGGACTCATCTTTGAATCATCGAGGCAGTCGAAAAGATACCATTTTGTACGTTTCAGAATGCGGTTATTGTTCATTGTGTAAGTATGCCAGGTCGTGCAAATTTTGTCGCGGACAAGTGCTTTCACCCCAGTCTCTTCCTCAATTTCACGAATGGCTGCTGTTTTGGAGTTTTCTCCCTTATCAAGTTTACCTTTTGGCAGATCCCACTTTTTGCGGCGGTACATAAAAAGCCATTTATCACCTTTCACAACTACGCCTCCTGCTGCTTTAATGACTTTATATAACCCTTTTACTTTTTCTTCCACATCAGTCTTTTCGCGGGTTGCCATCGTAATCGAAAGCATCTGCTTCGGAATTTCTTTTTCAAGTAAGCCAATTGCCTGAATAGCCGTTGTTGCATTAGCATTCAGAAAAAGAACATGGCCTGCAAGCATATTCCTTTGAAGCTTCTCTAATCTCAGGTCAACAATGTGATCAAAATCAGAGGTTTCTGCCGCAGTTAATTGATTTGTCCGTACAATTCGGAAGGGACGGTCGTCGAAAAAAATAGTCATTTGTTGTGGGTACGGATGTCGATGAGCAAAATTAAGTAAAGAGTTTAGTTTAGACAGTGATTATTATTGATAAATTTGCAGTAATAATAAATAATAATTTCTTGGAACTCCTTATCATATTACTTTTAGTGCTCCTCAATGGTATTTTTTCCATGTCTGAGATCGCACTGGTATCATCAAGAAAATCCCGGCTTGAATCAGCGGCGCGCAACGGCGATTCAAGTGCTAAGGCTGCCCTTCATCTAGCAAATTCTCCAAACAGATTTTTGTCAACAGTTCAGATCGGTATTACATTAATTGGCCTCCTTACTGGTATGTACAGTGGTGACAACATCACCTCAGACTTTGAAAAAATAATTACAAACATTCCGATTTTGACGCCCTATGCACATACGCTTGCAGTCGGGACTGTGCTTGTTACGATTACCTATCTTTCACTTGTACTTGGTGAATTAGTTCCCAAACGCATTGGAATGGCTAATCCAGAGGCAATTTCGAAATTTATGGCTCGTCCGATGAACCTGATTTCGGTCGCGACTGCGCCATTCATTTCGCTGCTGAGTTTTTCAAGTGATTTAATTATCCGTTTGTTGAATATCAAGCAAAGCGAAAATTCAGTAACAGAGGAAGAAATAAAAAGCTTGATCCAGGAAGGCACGACTGGCGGTGTATTTGAAGAAATTGAACAGGAAATTGTGCATAACGTCTTTCAGCTTGGCGACCGGAAAATTACTTCCCTGATGACGAACCGCCAGGAAATTGTCTGGCTTGATGTGGAAGATACGGTTGAGGAAAACAAAGCAAAAGTTTTAGAATCCAGACATTCGATTTATCCGGTTTGTAGGGATACCGTGGATGATGTTGTCGGTTTAATTTACATAAAAGATCTCCTCGCAACCGATCTTGAAGTAAAACTTGCTGATTTAACAGATATTTTACGCGAGCCGGTTTATCTTCCTGAAAGTAACCGGGCATACCAGGCGTTGGAAAAATTTAAAGAGCAAAAAGTTTATTTCGGGATTATCGTTGATGAATATGGCGGAATGTTGGGCGTGGTTACGATGCACGACATTATGGACGCGTTGGTTGGAAATATTTCCGAAGAAGATGAGGAAGAGTCTGAAATTATTAAACGCGACGACGGAACTTACCTGATCGATGCGCAGCTTCCTTTCGATGATTTTATTCAATATTTTGATCTGAATATGCAGGAAGCGGATCGAAAAGAATTCATAGGTTTCAATACGCTGGGCGGATTTGTGCTTCATGTACTTGAAAATATTCCGAAAACCGGTGAGAAATTTAAATGGAAACATTTCGATTTTGAAGTGATTGACATGGATAAAAGTAGAATTGACAAATTACTGGTTACTAATAACAAGAAAGAAGATACCGACGAATAAAATGGCCGAGGAAACCCCAATATCAAGCAGAGTTGCAGAATTACTTTTAGAAGCGCAAGCGATTAAACTAAGCCCAGACAAACCATTTCAGTGGAGCTCAGGTTGGTTATCACCTATTTATTGTGACAACCGTGTGGCATTGTCTTTTCCGGATACGCGTACTTTCATCAAAAAGGCGCTGGCTGATTTGATCAGGTCAGAATATCCTGATGTTGACGCAGTTGTTGGTGTTGCAACGGGCGGAATTGCTCAGGGAGCTTTGGTCGCTGACGTCCTGGAACTTCCCTTCGCTTACGTGCGTCCCGAACCTAAGAAACACGGTATGGGAAACCAGATTGAAGGACGATTGGAAAAAGGCCAGTCTGTAATTATTGTGGAGGATCTTATTTCGACAGGCGGAAGTTCTTTAAAAGTCGTTGATGCACTCAGAAATGCAGGAATTGAAGTCGCTGGGATGGTGGCTATTTTTACCTATGGTTTTGAATTAGCTGAAAATAACTTTGAAGAAAAGGAGGTGAAGTTAAGTGTTTTAAGTAATTATGACGCGCTGATAAATGCTGCGGTAGAACTTGAATATGTCACTCAGGAGCAGGTTGAAAGTTTGAGCGCATGGCGCGTTCAACCAGATCAGTGGGGTAAATAAGATATTTTGCGATCCTGTTGAGAATGACAGAATGATGGAAAATTCCAACATTCTGTCATTCTCTCTTTGTATCAATTAATCATTTATTATATTGTAGAAAAAATTCGAACTGTTGCATGATTGATGTTTCCTATCCCTATTTTGATACTAATTTAAGTTGGCTTTCTAATAATTTCAGGTTACTCATCGAAGCGGACGACGAAACTGTTCCCGTGCGTGAGCGGCTGAAATTTATGGGACAGTATTCGTATCAGATCGAGGAATTTTTTCGGGTACGTATTCCGAATCTTCTTGCAATGGGGGAGGTAAGCAAGGATATTCGGTCAAAATTAAATGTTTATCCTGAATCACTTTTAGAACATGTATACGAAACCGTTGATAATCAGTTAAGAGAATTTAACGAAATCTTGGTATCCAGGATTTTGCCAGCCTTGAGCGACCAGGGAATTCACCTGTACTTTAAGGAGTCTTTCGCTTCGGAACATTTGCCCTTTATAAAAAAGTTTTTCATTGATAAGCTGTTTCGGTATTTGCAGCCCGTTTTCCTGGATGGGAGAAGAAATTCCAAAATCACTTTCTTTGAATCCAAAGAGCTTTACCTAGTTATCCAGCTGGTGAGACGAGAAGATCCTGATGATGACTGGTATGCCATTGTCAATATTCCGACGGAGCCTTTTGGACGATTCATTGAGTTGCCCGAGTTGGATGGAAAAAAGCATGTGGCATTTGTAGAAGATATAATCCGTGAAAATCTGCCGGTTTTATTTCCGGGATATGAGGTGATTGATTCCTATGCTTTGCGTGCAGAAAAAGAAACAGAGTTGACGATCGAGGACGAGTATCCGATGATCACCGCTCAGCGGATTTTGAGGCAGCTTGAAAAAAGGAATTTTGTGCAGCCGATGCTGTTTTTTTACGAATCCGGTATGCCGCTGTATATGAAGGAATATTTGTCTCACAGAGCCGGAATGCTCATGAACGAATTCCAGGAGCGCGGACAATATATTTACATGCAGGATTTTCTAAATTTCCCTTCATTTTCAAAAAAGCTCGATTATCCCTACCAAAGACCAATTCTGAACATTGATTTTGAAGAGCGGGAATCCGTTTTTGAATCAATTCAGCGTGCTGATCAACTTCTACATCTGCCGTATCATTCGTATGATCCTATCGTTCGGCTTTTCAACGAGGCAGCGATTGATCCTTATGTTAAAGAAATCCATGTTTCGCTTTATAAAATCAGTTCTAATTCTTTTATTCTCAATTCATTAATAAGTGCTTCGAGAAATGGAAAGCGTGTGGTAACTTATGTCGAACTAAACGCAAAACTGGACGTACATGAAAATATGCAATGGTCCCGGAAAATGCGGGATGCAGGCGTAAAGATTATTTTCAGCGTTCCGGGTTTGAAAGTTCATGCAAAGATGGCATTGATCAAACGCCGCGTACAGAAAGGGTGGGAGCGGTATGCTTATTTGGGTACAGGCGGTTTTTACAGATTAACCAGCCGGGAATTTGTGGATCATGCCCTGCTGACCAGCCACCGTGAGCTTACCAATGAACTCGAATTGTTATTTGGTTATTTGTATACGCAGGATGAACCTAAAAAATATAAATATCTTCCGTTCAACTTCTTGCAAGTCACCCAATTTACGATTCAGAAGAAACTCGTTGATTTGATCGACAGGGAAATTAAGCATTCAAACGCTGGGCTTAAAGCGTTTATCACCATTAAGTTGAACCAGATTCAGGACCATACTTTGATTGATAAGTTATATCAGGCGAGTAAGGCGGGCGTTCTGGTTCACGTTATTATAAGTGAAAGCTGCGGAGTAATTCCTGGTCTCCCCTCGATTAGTGATAACATTACGGTAAGCCGCCATGTGGATCGTTACATGGAAAACACGAGAATATTTCATTTTGGAAACCGTGGAAATGACGAGATTTTCCTTTCTTCATGCGACTGGACTTATCGCAATCTTCATCGAAGGATAGATGTCTGTTTTCCAATTCTCGACGATGTGCTCAAAGGACAGATGCGACAAGTGTTGAAAAATTATTTGAACGATAATCAGAAAGCTGTTCGTCTGGATTTATATCAAAATAATTTGAGAATTCCTTACGATCCGGCGACTCCGAAAGTTCGGGCCCAGGAAGCAAACTATCGTCTGGCCGAGAGACTTGAAAGAAATGGAGTGGTTCGTCGGGCAGAATAAATATTTTTAAAATTTTAGAATAAATTTTAGATCGAAAACGTATATTCAACATGCCGTTTTTGAATTACTGAGGCTATACTTTTTGAAAATCCCCTCCTAATTTACCAGTGTTTGACTTCTTATCGGTCCCAAATGTCCTTGAGATGTAAGAAGGTTATGACTATATTTGAAAGTATACAACTGTATCTCAATTAACAAACAGGAATACGAAATATGGGAATAGTAGAGCGAAGAGAACGGCTGAGAACTCAGGTACGTTCCGACATCGTCAAGACAGCCAAAGAAATAGCCCGCGAAGATGGGTGGACCGCCGTTTCGATTCGTAAAATCGCTGAGGTTATTGAATATAGCCCGCCAATTTTGTATGAATATTTTGAAAGTAAGGATAAATTACTTGAAGCGATCAGAGTAGAAGGCTTCGATTTTCTTCAGGCTGAATTCATAAAAATCAAGAGTCATTTCAGAAACCCGGAAAAGCAGCTTACCGAGGTTGCACGTTCAATCTGGGCATTTGCGGTTCAAAATCCGGAAATTTATCAGGTCATGTTTAATCTTGAAGGGGCCTATTGCGACTCGAAACGCGTGTATTCTCAGGCGATGAACATTCGTGACAATCCGGTTTGGGAAATGATCGCCGTGCTGCGTCCAAAATCAGGAGAAGCTGTAACTAAAACGTACTACGAATGGTGGTGCCTTACCTACGGTTTTGTATCGATTACCATGACAACCCAGCCATCATATGCATTCGCACAGGCGGAACCGATATACATGGAGGGCGTCAGAAGGTTTATAAAAAGTATTATGTAGCAGAGGTTGTTTGCTGGCGTACTTCCAGTTTGCTTTGGTGATAAACCATAGAATACGGAGGTACGCCATGCACTAGCCAGGCATTTCCGCCGATCACAGAATCGTGTCCAATCACGGTGTCTCCTCCCAGAATTGTTGCATTGGCATACACCACGACATTATCTTCAATAGTCGGATGCCGTTTTTTTGACGCCAGGGATTTTGAAACATGCGTTGCTCCCAAAGTAACGCCCTGATATAATTTCACATTGTTGCCAATATGTGTGGTCTCACCGATAACAATACCGGTTCCGTGATCAATAAAGAATGAATGACCAATAACAGCATTAGGATGAATATCGATGCCTGTTTGGCTGTGGGCATACTCAGTGAGCATTCTTGGCAATAGCGGAATGCCACACTTAGCGAAACTATGCGCCACCCGATAAGTCGCAATAGCCGAAAAACCCGGATACAAAGCAATCACTTCTTCCATACTTACCGAAGCGGGATCGTTCTCAGTAATTGATTTGGCATCCTTCAAAAGCATCTCATAAATTTCCGGAATTCCTGCAAAAACGGTATCCATGATCTCTTCCTTATTACGCTCAAGCTGCGGCATAAGCGGAGTTAGCATACAGTCCAGTCTTTTCCGCAGTTCCAAAAATGCGCTTTGCATATCCTTTGCGCGCTCATTTTGCTGGCAATCCTGACTGATAGGAAATAAAAAATTGATCAGCCTTTGAATGAAAAGTCCTGCATCCTGTCTTGAAGGTAATTTGTATTGGAAAATTACATTTTGCTCATTCAGTCTTTGAAAAAATAATTCTTGCTGGTGGTCTGTCATTACTCCTTATATTTTTGGTCCTGCATTTCAGAAAGGACGGCATTATTTTTGTACGATATATCAGGAACAAAAAATGCCGTATAAAAATTATATTTTGATTAATTCTTTTGAATTTATTGCGGCAAAAATGTTTTTTACCTAAATTTTATCGTAAATGTAATACTTACGTGAAGGTATGCATTCTTTGGAACATTACAGAAGCTTATGATTAGTGTTAAATTTTTCAGATCCAACGTTATTATTTTAATTCTGTCGGTGCTGCTTACATCTTGCTTTTCCCGTTACCTGATTTCTGAAAAACAGGTAAGAAAACACTATGCGTCAAAAGATATTAAACCCGAAATTCATATCATAAAAAATGATACGCTGTCACTGTCTGTTGCTAGCGTCGGTGCCGATACCCTGCCGATGCTTTTGTTAATACACGGGGCGCCAGGCTCATTGTGGGGTTACATGAATTTAATGGATGATAAGGATCTTCAACAACATTTTCATATTGTCTCTGTCGATCGGGTGGGTTATGGTAAGTCTGCTCTAAAAATGAAGAAAAAGCGTAAATACGTTACATCAATAGCAACACAAGCGAAGGCGTTGTTGCCTGTTTTTCAGTTGAATCACTCAGACCAGAAAGTAATTGTGCTCGGGCGATCTTACGGTGCTCCGATTGCCGCGAAAATGGTTACGCTTGTTCCTGAGAAGGTGAAAGAGCTCATCATGGTTTCACCGGTAATTGATCCGGACAAGGAGAAGTTTTATTGGTTTTCCAAATGGGGTAGAAATGCGTTAATACAGTTGTTCCTGCCCGGTGCATTCAATACGGCGACAGCCGAAAAATATAGTCATTCTGACGAGTTGAAAAAGTTGTTACCTGTTTGGCAAAATCTTCTTGTACCGACAACAGTAATCCAAGGCGGAAATGACTGGATCGCGGATCCTACAAATATTGACTTCGCGCGAAAACATATCAAGAGTAAAAAAGCGCAATATATCTTCCTAAACAATGCTGGCCACATGATCACCTACACACATTTAGATATGATTAAAGAAATGTTGCTAAGGAGTCAGCTTTTTAAAGAAAAAATTTCCGCTATTGACATTGAAAAAGACAACTAATTTGGTTGTCTTTTTTGTTGTCTTTCAGTAAAGATTAGATGCTTTTCAATTATCCCTCCGATATTTTGTTAGAATTGCCATGGAAAAAGAATCGAATTTATTCAGTTCAGGTTTCATTTTTCTGACTGAGAATAAAAAGATTATTACAAGAGGGCTAGTCGCTGCGGCCAGCATTATTATGGCCGTTTGGTTTATTCGCCACGAGGAAGCGGAAGTGCGGAAGGTTTTTGGCTTAATTCAGACAGCATCTCCTTTTTATATCATAATTGGTCTGTTGGTGACGGTTGCCTATATTTTTTTGCAGGGCTTAATGTACCAATTTTCCTTTCGTGCGCTCGGAAAATATATTGATCTGGTAACCCTTACAGAGCTTTTCCTAAAAAGAAATTTTATTAGCGTTTTTTTACCCGCTGGCGGAATTTCTTCTCTTGCTTTTTTTACTTCCAAAACAGAAAGAAAAGGCGTTACCAAAACAGAGATTCATCTTGCCTCTTCAATCTACGCAGTCTGCGGGATTGTTTCTGTGTTTGTCATTGCTATCCCCGCAATTATCTGGCTGCTTTTTCAACAGACTATATCGAGTAATGAGCTCTATGCTTTTGGAGGACTTGTTGTGCTCATTGCGCTTTTGTTCTCCGGCATAAACTCGTTCATTAATCGAGGGAAATTCTATCATTTTCTTTTGAAATATCAACCGGACCTAGATGTTGTAATGGGGCAGATGCAGGACGGAAGTTTCTCCAAGGCCGCCGTGCTTAAATGTTTAACGGTTTCAATACTTATTGATTTGGCAGGAGTTTTGCATCTATATGTTGCCTTTTTTGCGCTGAATGTTACTGCACCGTTCGAGGCAGCTTTTCTAGGATATCTGGTTGCCACGATCTTTTTAATTCTGTCGCCGTTCGTACGCGGAATAGGCGCGATTGAATTATCGCTTAGCGTACTTCTGGTTCAGTATGGGATGGATAGTGTTGCGGCCATTTCTGTCACAATGATTTATCGGTTATTCGAATTTTGGGTGCCACTGCTCGCTGGGATGTTTACATTTCTTTTCAAGAAAAATAACCTGGCACTTCGAACATTACCAGCGTTTTTGATTCTACTTCTAGGCATAATTAATATTATTTCGGTTCTCACTCCCGCGATCACGTCGCGCGTCCATTTATTGCAGGATTTCCTCCCGTTGAATCTGATAGTCGCTTCAAATTATTTTGTCCTTTTGACAGGCATTATCCTTCTATTCATGTCCGTCTTTCTGCTTAAAGGTTATCGCACTTCTTATTATTTTTCACTCATATTATCCGCTGTATCACTTTTTGGCCATCTCACGAAAGGGATAGATTATGAAGAATCCTGCCTTGCGATTTTTGTTATACTGACTTTGCTGTTCACAAGAAAGCAGTATTTCAGGAAGGGTAATAAAAGTTACCAGCTTTTTGGGATTCGCACGGTCTTAATTGCTATATGCGCAGTATTAGTCTACGGCATTGTTGGGTTTTACTTTCTGGATACTGAGCATTTTGGGACTGACTTTTCGTCAACAGCATCTGTAAAAAATACGCTTTTGTACTTTTTCTTGATAGGAAACAATCTGGATGCCCGGACAATATTTGGCCGTGACTTCCTTTATTCGATCAATTTATTGGGAGCATTGAGCATATCCTTTTTGTTGTATGCATTCATTCGACCTTTCATTTTCAAACCAGAGATGGAGGATGAATCCTGGCGAAGGGCAAAAGATTTGGTCAGCCGCTTCGGAGATTCCTCTCTGGACTATTTTAAGACTTATCATGACAAGCTCCTTTATTTTGGAAAAGAAGTCGAAGGTTTCGTTGCCTACCGGATTGGAGTCGGATTTGCTGTGGTTTTGGAAAAACCAGTATGTGCGAATGAACTGGACCAGATAGTGCTGGTCAGAGAATTTGATCAGTTTTGCCGGGAAAATGATTTGGAGTGTACTTATTACAGATGTGATCAATCAGCATTAGACGTTTTTCACAAACTTGGAAAGAATTCGATTATCATCGGACAGGAGGCAGTGATCGATCTGTCGAAATTCTCATTGGAAGGCGGAGAGAAAAAATCTTTACGAAACGCAGCAAAAAATATTTCAAATAAAGGATTTTCCATCAAAATTTACGAAGCACCCGTTAAAGATGGAGTTTTACAGCGACTGAAAGCGGTAAGTGATGAGTGGATTGAAACGACGGGTTATGATGAAATGGTTTTCTCACAAGGTATTTTCGACAAGGAAGAACTGAGGCAACAGACCATTCTGGCTTTGGAAAATGAGGATGACAAAATAATTGCTTTCGCAAATATTATCCCCGACTATGAAAAAGGAGAGGGGACATATGACCTGATTCGCAAGACGAAAGATGCACCCGGAACTACGCTGGACGCAATGATGATAGAAATTATTAATTATTTTAAATCTCTAAATTTTCGGTATGTAAATATCGGAATGGTACCACTTTCGGGGGCAGAAGAAGGACGTGATATAACAGAAAGAGCTATCAAGTTTGCATATCAAAATGTCAAACAATTCAGCTACTATAAGTCACTTCGTGATTATAAAAGTAAATTTTCTCCCGATTGGAAAAGTAAATATTTAATTTATGACGATGCCTATGCGTTAATCCGCATTCCGGCAGCATTGAACAAGGTGGTCAAAATGAAGAAAGGGGGATTATGAAAACTCCATTAACATTGCTTTTTTTCCTGTTTACTTTAAACGCAAACGGCTTTATCGTCGATTCTCTTGACTATGGTCGCTTCGGAAAACTGAAAGTTTATCATTCTAATACTACGCCAAAACAGATCGTCTTATTTGTAAGTGGTGACGGTGGATGGAATAAGGGGGTAATCGATATTGCAGGAAACTTTTTAGCAATGGACGCTGCCGTTGTTGGAATTGACATCAGGACATACTTTAAAAACTTGCAGAAAACTAAATCTGAATGCTTTTACCCTGCATCTGATTTTGAAAACCTAAGCAAATTCATTCAGAAGCGCTACCATTATAGAAATTATTTAACTCCTATTCTTGCCGGATATTCCTCCGGCGCAACTTTGATATATGGAATTTTGGCTCAGTCGCCAGCTAATACTTTTTCCGGAGCCATTGCTTTTGGTTTTTGTCCTGATCTTCAAATTTCCCGCCCGCTGTGTAGTGGTTCTGGTTTGAAAATTCATCCTTTGGATCAAGAAAAGGGATTCTTTCTCGAAGTTAGTAAAAATTTGCAGGAACCTTTTCTGGTATTTCAGGGGAAACAAGACGAGGTCTGTGATTTCAAAACAACAGCAACTTTTTTTAAACAGATTCCAAACGCCAGATTGATTACATTGGAGAAAGTGGGTCACGGTTTTTCGGTGAAACAAAACTGGGTACCCCAGTTAATGTCAGCTTACAAAGAATTTTTGGTAAAAACGGAAAACGAACATAAACCGGAAAATGATCTAAAGCTCGAAGCTGAAACAAAAGATCTTCCTGTACACATAATACCTTCTGCATCTGCTTCTGATAAACCGATGGTTTTCTTCATTTCCGGCGATGGAGGATATACCAGTTTTGATAAATCATTTTGCCAGGAATTAGCATCAAAAGGTATGTCAGTTGTTGCGCTGGACGCTTTGAAGTATTTCTGGAACGAAAAGACACCGGAATCGACAACAGCTGATGTTGAGAAATTAATTGGTCTTTATAAAGACAGATGGAAAAAGGAAAAGATTGTTTTAATAGGTTACTCATTTGGTGCTGATGTCATTCCGTTTGTTTTTAACAAAATGAATAAATCGATGCAAGATCAAATCCAGTCGCTCGTACTGATGTCTCCGGCCACAGACGGCGATTTTGAAATACATATCAGCGACATGCTAAGCCTTGGCAGCGCTCAGAAAAAATACGATGTTGTTTCGGAAATAGACAAGGTGACAAATGTGAAATTGCTTTGTATCTATGGATCCGAAGAAGATGCCGAAATCAAAGCAAAAACTAAAAACGCCGGACTGAGTTTTTTGACTATAAAGGGTGGCCATCACTATGACAATGCGTTCAGGCAACTTGTCGAGGCAATTGTAGCTCATTCGACGAAATAATGAATAAGCCTTGCTCAGTTAAAAAACCGGCTAGTTTTAAATAATTCTGAATAAGATAACATCATGCCAAAACTTTGTTAAATAAGAGAATATTTTTGCACCTTGATTAATAATAAGAAAACGACTGGTCAAAGACCAGCCGTTTGTCTGAATTATTAACCTATGATAACAATTTTTGACACGGATTCTCTCCGTGTCAGATTTTGATTCCGAAGGAAATTACAATACTCCTTCCGTCGGATGTCCAGATCCCGGCTCCGGGATACATGGTTGGGCGTTTCGTGAAATATTTTTTATCCAGAAAATTATTAACACCAAATCTTAGCGTGTAACTTTTTGCAATACGCCAGGTGCCATTTAAGTCCCATATGCCATATGACGGCACCTTACCTCTTGCACCATTAACAGAAGGCTCCACGGTATTAAGTGCGTCGGAATATAGCTCGCTCACATAACTATATTGAAGTGTAGCAAGTAGCTTATTATGAGTGAATTGTAATCCATTTCTACTAATCCAGGTCGGAACTCCCTCTAATTTATTTCCTTTCACATCTGTGTTTTCGTTGTTTACTATGGAGCGTCCTTTAAGATAGCGGGCATTAAAATATGAGGTTGATGTAAATACAGAAAACTCAGTTTTAGAACCTTTCAGCCCGCTGACGGAAAGTGGTTTGTATTCTGCATATACTTCAAGCCCTTTTGTCATGGTATTTCCTGTATTAGTACGTAGAATATATGCTTTGCCCTGGTCGTCATTCAAAGCCAGAGTTCCCATCCTGTTTTTATACAGCATTTGAAATACGCTCATATCATAGGAAAACACCTCACCAATCCGGCCATTAATTCCTGCTTCAAGATTGTACCCTTTCGCATCTTTCAGGTTTTTGTCGACTTGTTCCAAAACTGAACCTGGAATTATATCCTTGAACACAACCGGTCTGTATGCCTGTGAAAAACCTGCGTAAATTTTACTTTCAGTTCCCAGTTTGTATTGCGAACTGATTCCTAATAGCGGAAATTTGTGTTTGATACTGTTCGGAAGCGTTTCTGGTTGGTAATATGTGATTTTGCCTGTCATATCGGTTGTCCCGCTTTCCACCCTAACTCCCGGCGAAACTGTTAACCTAGGAGTAAGGTATATGAGGTTTTCGACGAAAATAGCAACATTGGTGGTTTTCATATGCAAGTCTCTTCCCCATGCCGGATCTGTTAAAGTCAGATCAAAATCACTGCCGGTTGTTCCTTTTCCTAACTGCCTGCGACGCAGATTATTTTTCATCACTTGGATACCACCTGAGACAAAGTTGGTCATACCGGCAACTTTATACTGATGAACAAGGCGTAGTTCGGAGGTGAAACTTTTAAAATTATCAATGTCAATCTGCCTCGTTTTGTACTGGTTCGTTGTTGGATCGATCGCATCAGGAATGTTTGCAAACGCATCAAACATTACGCTATTCCGACTTCCGAAAACGCCTGAATTGGTTAAACGAAGTTTTGTAGATGAACTGATTTTCCAATCTATAACAATGGAAGGAATATAAATATCAGGGTTGAAATAATTCCTCGATCTAGTTGCCTGACGGGAATCCTGGTCAAACATAGCGTCTGTCAATGGCCCCGGAATTTGATAAACATAGGAAGAACGACCTAGCTCAGCCTTAATTTTGAACGACTTATTAAATTCATACGTCAAACTTGCGAACTGTGATTCCGCATCTGATTTGGAATTCTTTCTATATCCATCCGAGTGCCTTTTCTGGTAGTATGCTGAGTAAGTGAGTTTTCCAATTTTCCCGCTTATTGCGTTGTAGGAGCTGAAAAGTCCGTATAATCCGCCGGAATTGACTGTTTCAAAAGAGAATGACTTTGTGGTATCAGCCTGCTTGGTTACGTAATTTATCATGCCACCAAACTGTGCTCCATACTGCAAAGACGCAGATCCGCGGACAAGCTCAATTCGTTCAATCGATTCCATTGCAGGACTGTAGTGACTTGCTGGGTAGCCGTACATATCAGAATTTGTAATGATACCGTTTTGACGAATGTTGTATTCCCAGGAACGGTGAGGATCTAATCCACGCGTAGAAATATTGATCTGATTTCCGCTTCCGTCCATATCGTACACAAAAACACCGGGAATTTTGGCAAAGATCTGTCTTCCTGTTTTTTCTGAAATATTGGCATTTACGCCTCCCAGCTGAATAACCTCATTTTTCTTTCCTGCGGGCAACAGAAAATCATGGACGTCGGGCAGACGCTCAACCTGAATATTATTCTTTTTTTCTTCAATAACAACTTCGTCCAGTCTACGAATATCTTCCTGTAAAGTTATTGTCAGATAGTGCGTTTGAGTTTTAAATGATTTGATTTTTATTTTCTTAGAATGATACCCAATGATAGAAATATTTAGTGTCTCATCATTTGAAGAAAGATTGCCAATCTGAAAAAAGCCTTCATTGTTCGTAACAGTGCCTTTCTTAGTGTCTCCGACGGTGATGTTAACTCCCTCAATTCCAATACCGTTGGTGCTGATAATTCTTCCTGAAATGGTGTTTTGAGAAAAAGATAATGTCTGTGAAAGTAGAATAAGTATGAAGGAGAATATTCCGGTCCTAGTAATTTGAAAGGGAATCCGACTTTTATTTATAGTAAAATTTATACAATACATAATTGATTAAATGGAGATTTGCGATATTATGCACTGTCATTTCGCTTTGTTTCAAGCAAAACAAACAAGTGAATAATACCAAAATGGTGACTCAGCCTTTAATAACTGCGTTTAGCGCTACGCAACAGCTCTAAAAGTTAAGGCTTCTAAAAAAAATGAATTATCGAAAATTTACGCCAGGTCTGGCGGAGGAGATTGGATACTTTCTGTGGGCGGCACCAGCTTTGATAAAATATATTCAAAACTTGAAGGTTCGTTCCACTCGAAAAAGTAGAAGATATGTTTACGGCAAATGGCCATGTATTCTTTCAAAAAATTTTTTAGAATATTTGCTGAGCTTCCCTTATGGCTATCGCTTTCCGTTTTTGCATGATCCTCGAATGAAGAAACAAGCGTCCAAAAACGTTCACGGGAAGTCTGGCTGAATTGACAATGAACATACAGCGTGTCGTTGACGATTTGTTTGGAGACAACTTTATAATATTCGTTGCCTCTGAGAATTTCCTCGTCGGACGGTTCTGTGTTGTGCCAATCAGTTAGGTATGGAATCTGAAGCGGGAACTTTAAGATAATATCATCATCACCCGACAAGGCGATATTTGAATTAGAAAAATCTTCTTCCAGTATACTATAACAGGAAAAACCCAGTGTATTGAAGATGAGTAGTCCTAATAGCAGTATGGAGAGAAGTGTTTTCAACTTGCAAATGGTTTTTATCGTACAACCTTTCTGGTTACAAACTTACCATTTTCGTCTGATGCCTTGATAATGTAGACTCCGCTAGTCAGCTGGCGAAGATCAAGTTGTTCTTTCCATTCGACAGTCGGCGACGTTGTATTAATTTCACGTACAACCCTCCCTTCAAGATTTATCAATTGTAGTTTTAATGTTGTCGCATATTTGCTGTCGACTTTAACAGTCAGATAATCCTGCGTAGGAACTGGATATGCGGCTATCGCAAGCGTAAGTTCTGAATAGTCTCCATCAGGGTTTCCTGCAATTACTCCCGTAGTTGTGGCAGGCACATAAGGAGGAATCTCTACTGTCGGCCCCTCTTTATCAATAACCGTAATGATACCTTCCCGATATGTTTCAGAAATTTTGATTCCTTCTCTCCACTCATCAATGACAACTGCGTATATGTAATTACCCAGAGCCTCAGGCGCATTCCAAATTAATTTTTTATCAACCTGATCAAGAGAAAAAGTACCTTTTTTGACTACATCATTCGGGAATATATATTTTTCATCCAGCATCCGCACGCCACAAGTACCAGGTGAAGGCGAGCTTAATTTTTGTAAATGAGCTGATATACTGTCAGAATCTGAAATCGTTGGTTTCAGATCAATCTTTAAAATTTGTTTTGCCCCGGCTGTCGTAACCGGAGTTGCCAGGATCGGAGTACTGTTTGAGAACTGTGTATTAATTACCGTCCATAGGAACATGGGTGTAGAGTTATCATTGTAATTGATGATTCCCAAAGATCTGTTATCAATTGCAGATGAAATCTGGAAAAGCCCGGTAGAAGGGTAGGTGTGCGTGACCTCGTAAACGCCTACGGAAATCCCTTTTGATTCTCCACTCAAAGCGGTCAGACTGCTGCGATTGGCAATTGCGGTGCTACCATCTCCAAAACATATCTCAATTGTTTTTTGAGAATCCGTAGCCGAACCGCCTCCAAGTGCATCGAAATAAATCTGGGCAGAGATTCTGTAAGTAAGTCCGGCCAGATTGGTCGCCCTTATCTCACCTCCCAACAAATGCGTTGCAGAAGCGAAAGAGGCTGATATGAGTATAAAAAAAAGTGCTCTGTAAAAAGTTTGCATAAAGAACAGGGTTTTTCGTCGAGAAGTCGTTATGTAACTCTTCAACGAAACAAATGAAACAATTCGTATTTGCAATATAGCAGAATTGTTAACCAGATTGCAACCTGAATTTTTCTTTTTAAAATTTGCAGAATTTAATGCGCTGAAAGCGTTTAATCTACCTTTTTAGTTTGACCAATATTTTTTATTTGACAGTAGAGTCGGTGGGAAATAAACTTTTACCGATGTTAAATTTCCTGATTACCAACCTGAAATTATTGAATGAAAAAATTGCTCGCCGGCATCGCATTTTATATCGCTTTGTCTTTTAATTTAGTCAATGCCCAGCAGTCAGATACCTGGAAGATTGTTCCGGGGAAAATCACAACGCCATGGGCAGAAAAAGTTACAGCTTCGGCACCACATCCGGAGTATCCCCGGCCGCAGCTAATAAGGGCGAACTGGGTGAATTTGAACGGGCTTTGGAATTATTCAATTGTTCCGAAGTCTTCTTCCGATATCAAACCGTCAGCTTTTCAGGGGGAAATTCTTGTTCCGTTTGCTGTGGAATCTGCGCTTTCGGGTGTGGGCAAAACGGTAGGTAAAGACAGTGTTTTGTGGTACCAGCGAACACTCGCTTATTCTTCAAAAATAAAGAATCAAAGTGTCCTTTTGAATTTTGGGGCTGTTGACTGGGAATGTGATGTATTCGTAAATGGTAAAAAAGCAGGTTCGCATAAAGGGGGATACGACCCATTTTCTGTCGATATTACGTCATTTCTGGTTAAAGGTTCAAATCAGGATATTGCGGTACGCGTTTGGGACCCGAGCAGCGACGGTCCGCAGCCTCGGGGAAAACAAATTAAAAACCCAAATAGTATCTGGTATACGCCTGTTACTGGTATTTGGCAAACTGTATGGCTGGAAACGGTTCCGACAAGTTATATTACTTCAACAAAACACACGCCGGATATTGATAAAGAGACAATCACAATAAAGTCAGTTGTGAAAAATGCTTTACCTGGCGATGTTGTTAAAATATTGGCTTTGGACGGAACGACGCAAATCGCTGAAAAAGAAATTTCCCCAGAAGAGGATGCTGTTGTGACTATCAAAAATCCAAAATTATGGTCGCCGGAAAGTCCGACTCTCTATGATTTGAAGATTACGCTTGTCCGCAAAGGTAAGGTTGTTGACGAAGTAAAAAGTTATTTCGCGATGAGGAAGATATCGATGAAACCTGATCAAAATGGAATTCAGCGGATGCTTTTAAATAACAAATTCGTCTTTCAGTATGGCCCTTTGGATCAGGGATGGTGGCCAGACGGCTTGTATACTGCACCAACTGACGAAGCGATGAAATTCGATATTGAAAAAACAAAGGAAATGGGTTTCAATATGATCCGCAAACACGTGAAGGTTGAACCTGCTACCTGGTATCGCCATTGCGATCAACTTGGGATGCTCGTTTGGCAGGATATGCCGAGCGGGGATATGGGAAACAATTGGGAGCCAAACCCGGGAATAACCGGTAACGAAACCGAACGCGACAGGACGCCGGAATCAGAGAATATTTTTAAAACCGAATGGAAGGCGATTATGGACGCTAATCATAATTTTCCATGCATCGTCGTTTGGGTACCTTTCAATGAAGCCTGGGGGCAGTTCAAGACTGCGGAAATTACCAACTGGACGAAGGAATACGACCCAAGCCGCCTGGTCAACAGTGCCAGTGGTGGAAACTTTTTCCCGGTGGGCGATATCATGGACCTTCATCATTATCCTGCACCGGTTATGCCCCGGCCAGATTTGTTTGGACAGAAACAGGTGATCGTTCTTGGAGAATTTGGTGGACTGGGTTTACCAGTTGATCAGCATACCTGGCAGCAGAAAGATAATTGGGGGTATCAGAGTTTTAAAACAAAAGAAGAATTGTATGACAAGTACGAAACTTTCATTGATCGTTTCGAACCTTTAATTAAACGAGGTTTATCCGCAGCAGTTTACACACAAACAACGGATGTTGAGGTTGAGATAAATGGTTTGATGACTTATGACAGAAAGGTTATAAAAATGCCGGAAGCAAAGTTGAAAGCAATTCACAGCAAATTGTATAATCCGGCTTGGGGAAATTAATTTAAAATAGCGAAAAATGAAGCCGTCTGGAATGTTTCCGGGCGGCTTCATTTTTCGGACCTCTTGTTGATATGACTGATTCACTTTTTTGACAATGTCACTGGCAATCCGTGCCCGGCTAATTCTAGAGCTGATTAGTATACGATTGTCCGCAATTAGTATACGGTTTTCCACAAATTACAATAAATCAAGTGGTTAAAAATGAGTGGTATCATATTTTCGGGTGCCCTGTTAAATCAAACAACAACCGAGATGAAAAGGAAAGTCATATTATTGTTTTCGAATACTTTTTTAGCCGCAGCTATGTTGCTAACGTCTTGTAATTCTTCAACTGACAAGGATAGGAAAGAACTGGCGAATGCGGAAGAGGAAGCTTTGGAAAAAGCGGAAGAAGCCAACAAGATGGTACCTCAGGAAACTGATTCCAGCGACATGAAGAAAGTGAAGGAAGACTTAGAGGAGGCCAGTGCGAAATTATCGGAAAAGCAAGACGAATATCTGACTTCATTACGTGAAAAAGAGAGCAAACTGAATGATCGTTTGAAAAAGAACAATGAGAAATTGGTTTCAGCAGATGGAGATGCCAAGAAGCGTTTGACAGAAAAACAAGATAAATTAACAAAGGAACGCGATCAGCTACAGGCAAACATTCTTGAAATCCAAAGTCCGATGACTGACAAGCAACTTGAAACGGTGCAGAAAGAAATCAATGCATTAATTGCTGTAATCGACAAAGAACTTAGCGTAGAATAATTTATTTATCCTTGATAAAAAATAAGGCGATCTCAGAAGAGGTCGCCTTATTTTTGTTTTCAAATTATAAATCTTTAAATAACTTTTTCCCTGAAGTTACTTCCTTACTCTCAAACGTAGTAGGTTTAATAATATTCTTGCGTGCTTTGATCTCGACACTTCTCTTTTTCAAGTAGTAAGCCAAAACCATGTAGGCCACGAACATTCCAATGTATATGTAAAGAGAAGCCGTATTTGAAATATCTCCATGGAAGGCAAAAAATAAAACCGTATTTAAGATCGTAACCATCCAAAGGGTGAAAGATGCCCAAAAGTGATTGAGACCTGAGTCTATAAGAATATGGTGCATGTGATTTCTATCCGCAATAAATGGAGATCCACCCTTTACGATACGAACTATAAAAACGCGTAACGTATCAAAAATTGGAACGATCAATAAAACCATTACGATGATAGGGGCGTTGAAATATGCAGTTGCATCATTTTTATAGCCGACATTAAGCGATAAAAATTCAACTGCAAAAATGGAAAGTAGGTAACCGATAATTAAAGATCCGGTATCACCCATAAATATCTTACTCGTTTTGGAAAAGTTGAATCTTAGAAATCCGAGTAATGAGCCAGACATCGCGAAAGCCAGACAGCCGAAAGAGAAGTGGTCGTTAAGGATAAACCATATACCAAAACCTACGCCTGCAATTAAACTGATTCCCCCGGCAAGTCCGTCAATTCCATCAATTAGGTTGATGGCGTTGATAATGGCAATGAAAATGAAAACAGTAAGCGGGATGCTAACGTAATACGGGATCTGATGAATTCCGAAAATGCCATAAAAATTGTCAACCTTGAAATTGCCCATCGCCACAAGTATCAGCGAAGCGCAGATTTGTACCAGCAATTTTTTTGTTGAATCCAGCGCAAGTATATCATCTTTTAATCCCAGGAAAAATAAAATTATAACCCCCGTCATCGATAAACTGATCAGGTTGGAGTCAACTATATTTTCGGAATGGGGCCACAAAAAGTAAGCGATAAGCGTTGAGGCAAATATGGCTATTCCGCCCAGCGTCGGTGTTTCGGTCTGATGTGAACTTCTGAATCCGGGTTTTGCAGTCAAATGTAGAAGATTTGACAGATTGATTATGATCGGAATCGAGATAATGGAAAGAAAACAAGCGATCAGGAAAGAAAGGATACATTGGTATACATCGTGATGTACCATATTATTAAATCCTCCCTCGCTTATTATATATGTTGGTAGCTGTAATTCCATATTCTTAGTTACTAATGACCCGACTAAATATTAAATATTTATATCTGATGGTACGTCAAATTTGACGAATTAATTTGGGAAATAATAACTTATGTGCCCCACCATCGTCAAAATACTTATTTAAAGGCCTTGTGTGATTATTTTAAGGTCTAGTGTATGTTTACTATTAATTAGTTTTACAAAAACTGTACAATTTTACGAACAGGTTTTAGCCAGAGGGTAAAAAACCAGGGTGTTAATTCATTTATTTTCCATGCCCTCCGATCGTTGCGGTTCGCTTCAATTCTGTTTTTGTAAGTGCTGTTACTGACGCCGCCCGTTCTCATTTTTACAGTTACTTTTGGAACGTAAGCAAGCTTTATACCATTTTTGAAAATCATCCGCAGCATCAATTCATAGTCAGCAGCACTGCCCATATCCAGGCGAAATTTCCCAAACTTATTATAACAGTCTTTTCTAACGAAAAACGTCGGGTGCGGGGGCATCCAACCCATGAGAAAGGAGTTTTTCTCATATTTACCAGACACCCATTTCCGTTTGATAATTGAATTATCCTGCCCGTCAACGTAGTCGAGATCTGCGTAACAACCATCAGCACCAGTCGTCTTAAAGGCTTGTGCAATACTTGAAATGACTGTCTGATCAGCGTAAAAGTCATCAGCATTTAATATACCAATAACGTCTCCGGAGGCGAGTTCAATACCCTTATTCATGGCATCGTAAATTCCCTTATCGGGTTCGCTCAGAAATTTATCAATTTTATCGCCATAAGATTCGATAACTTCCTTCGTCCCGTCTTTCGAATTTCCGTCAATAATTATATACTCAACTGAATCAAAATCCTGACTTAGAACAGATTCAATACAATGTTTTATGGTTGAAACGCCATTGAAGACAACGGTGATTATGCTTATTTTCAATGTGTTATGTGTCTTGTTTTAATAAATGTACAAGGGTTGCCCTGATAAATTCCATAAGCATCCAGATCTTTGACAGCGACAGAATTGACTGTTAGTACTGCATGAGAACGAACGGTAACGCCCGGACAAACAGTGGCCTTCGCGCCGATCCAAGCGCCACTTTCTATCGTAATGGGCAGGGTGATCAGATCAAAAGAACTTTTGGTAAAATTATGGTTTCCAGTCAATAACATTGCGCCTTGACTTAGACAGCAATTTTTGCATAAAGTAACGTCTGTAAGATTGTCAATCCAGACATTTTCTCCTATCCAAATGTCGTCCTCAATGGTCAGAAACCAAGGATATTTAATATTTACCTTCGGTTTTATCGTCACGTTTTTTCCAATTTTCGCACCAAAAATTCTCAGGGCGAAAATTTTAATTGACACCGGAATTGGCAGGTAAGTATTAACTATAATCCGGCCAACAATGAACCAAGCCAGTTGTTTTGTCTTACTCCCAGGTCGGTACCAGCTGTTATCATAACTTGACAGACTGGTTTGGGCTCTGGAGGTCTTTTCCATATTCTGTCCTAAAATGTGATACAATACTTTCCTTATCTTTTCCGGCCCGCTGATATACCTCAAAAATTTTGGCATCTACCAGAAAGCGGTACCAGAAACCTTGAAGAAAATGCCAGATCAATCCCTTTTTTCCATCTAAAAAACCACCCTTTATGACAAACCGAAAGAGGAAATACATGAATGGTCGTGTAAATAGAGGCAGATTTGCATATTTGATTTTCAGATAACGTGTTCGCTGTTCCTGACTTCCCCAGAATTTTGGCGTGACAGTTTCTTTATTACCAAAGTTATATTTTATATTCAATAAATCAATTACCTCACGTATTGCATAATTATTATGCTTTTGAGTCCACCAGGTTAAATTGTTCAGATTGTGGTCAACAATATCATTTTGAAGCTGTGCCGTTGTGCCGCTGCTTAATTTGATATGTTCATCCATCCACAGTTCCTCGCAAACGCCGGTACCGCGACGCCAGATGCGTAGAAGCCATATCGGGTAATATCCACCGTGATTGATCCATTGATCCATAAAGACCACTCTTCTTTTTACATAAAGTCCTGAAATGTTCTCGGGAGTAGTGGCGAGAGAGGTTTTAAGCTCTTCTGCGAGCTCGGAAGTGATATACTCATCAGCATCCATGCGCATAAGCCATTTTGTTTGAAACGGATTATGCTGAATTCCGTAATTAAACTGGAAAGCATAAGAAACCCACGGGTTTTGTACAACCACCGCACCGAGGCTTTCGGCTACGGCGACAGTATTATCAGTTGAAAAAGAGTCTATGATGAAAATTTTATCCGTGATCAGCAACAGACTTTTGATGCAGCGCCCAATGTGTTTTGATTCATTATTCGTTAAAATGATGACGGATAAATCAACCATATTGTGGACTCGGATTGTGGGGAATTGGTTTTAGTGTATGCTTTATCTATATCAAAGGTAATTACATTTTTTTAATTTTCTTGTACTCTTCCAATAATTGGTTTGCCACAACGGTTATATCAAAATTATCAGTTACCATCTGGAAAGCCCGATTTCTCAAATCCTGAGCATAACTTTTATCTTGCAATATTTTAAGAAGTCCTGCTGCAACACCTTCACTGTTAAGTGGAGTCAGGTATGCCGCATCGTATTTTTTGATGTAATCACCAAAGCCGACACGATCAGAAACAAGAGCAGGAACTTTTGAAGTCATCGCCTCCAAGACCGCGATCGAAAAACCTTCGGAATAGGAGGGCAGGACGAAAAGGTCAGCATCAGAAAGCGCTTCTTTTTTGATCGTATCTGTAAGCATTCCAACGAGCTTGATGCGGTCGCCAAGATTATTGTTTTTGATAAATTCCTCCGTTTCCGCCTGGTAACCGTCGTCCGGGCCTGCTAAAATTAAAACAGCATCAGGCAATTTTTCGTAAACCTGTTTAAAGGCCGGAAGCAATAAGTCCAGCCCTTTTTTTATATTAAGCCGACCCATGAAAAGGATCATTTGCTGCTGTGGAGATATTTCATGTTTCTTCCGGAATGTGCCTTTTTCGGGAAGGTTGACATATTCAGATACTTTCATCCCATTTGGAACTATGACCATATTGGCAGGCCGGTAACCCAAATAACGTATCACATCTTCCTCTTCATCTGTATTATTAATCTGAATAAGATCGGCTTTTCCAAGAATCCTTTTTTGATAAAGTGCCGTCACAATATCCTTTTTCCATTTGCTGTGCGCAACCGCCCATTTGTCCAGCAAACCGTGAATGGTGATAACCAGAGCCGCTTTATGTGGAATCAGAAAGGGAGCCAGGCTTCCGAAATGCCAGATCCCATGCATATGAATGATATCATAATCCTGAATATTTTTTTTCAGAAAATCATACATCTCAACAGAAAATTCACGGTAAAAGTTACTGATCGGCGTAGTCCGCTTGCATGGAATCAATCGGGAACCTTCGGGTGCCGGATACATTTTTTCGCCCGGCGTCATCGGGCTTAAAATATCGACCTGATGTCCTTGCCTTAAAACTTCGGTAGTATGATCATAAATGATTCTTGCCGGGCCTCCAATTGCCCATGTATAGGCACAAATATTTAAAATTCGCATAATTACTTTGAATGAGGTAGCTGAGATAAGCGACGGTTATTTAGAATTTTCGTCTAGTTTCTTATAGCAGGCTACCATCTCTTTGGCTACTTTTTTTGATGAAAATGGTTGTACTAATTTCAATGACTCCTGACCCATCAGCTCGATTTTTTCAGGATTTTCAATAAATGATCGTAAGGCAGCTTCAAGTTCCTTTGGACGCTCAGGATTAAATGTAAATCCGTTTTTTTGATTCATAACAAGATCCTCAGCGCATCCGCATTTTTCAGAAACAAGCACTGGCATCCCGCAAACCATCGCTTCATTCACGACCAGACCCCACGGCTCGGATTTGCTAGGCAAAACCAAAACATCACTGTCGGCAAGCCAGTTTGGAACCTTATACCAGGGAAAACCTCCTGCAAACTTAATGCGATTATCAGAAAGATAAGAACCAGACAATAACTCCAGTGTTTGACGCATAGGCCCGTCTCCAACAAAAAGCAGATCCCATGGCTCTGCTGATATTTTTTCACTTACGGATTTATAAGCTTCAATCAACAGTTCAAGGTTTTTTTCCTCCGCCAGCCTGCCCACATAAATGAATTTTCTATTCCGAGATAAGCCAGAAGATATCCGGGATTTTGCTTCCAGATAATTTTTTCGGATTATGTCCTCATCAATTACCGCAGCATGCCGCACTGCGATCTGCGATTCTCTTACACCTAGCGACAAAAGATAATTGGCTGATGATTTACCAAAACAGAAAAACGCATCCGCACGGTTTACAATCCAGCTTTTAATTTTTTCTTTTAAAGCAGATCTGTTATGATCCATCGTCGACGATTCTGATGAGAGCACGACTTTCACGCCTTTCCTGCGTGCGTAAATCATCAGCAGCACTTGTGCATAATCAAAATAGCCAGTTACGTTTAATACAGTCGGTTTGAAATCATCGAAAGCTTTTAGGAGCGCCGGAAGTCTTTCTTTAAAGCTAACAGTGTCTAAACTCCGGTTAAACAAAACCTGATATGGATAATCATACTGAAAATTTTCATCATCTTTCATGACGCTGCGGCTAGCCTCATGCAAAGCGATATGCACAACCATAAAGGTACTTTCCGGGTTGTCTTTTTTTAAACAATTGTGAATTTCAAAAAAGAGCTTTGATTTATAATGCGCCCATAATTGATTGTGAATAACCAGTACACGCATTATTGCTTTTTATTTAGATAGTCCAAAAACAGAGGATATAAATTGTTGGCTAGGAAAACTTGGCCGGGATTATTGAAATGCACAACGTCCATTTTCCTGTAAAGCTTTGTCGTAATTCCATAATCAAATTCATTTACCAACCGAACGTGGTTTTCCTTTGCAAAGGAAATTATTTCATCTCCCTGGTCATTGAATTTACCAGCTTCAACTTCGGAAATTTCAGGGTGCAAATAGATGAAAAACGGTATGTTATTATCCTTTGCCATTTTAACAAGCTCCGCATATCCTGGGTTAAATCCTATTCCGGATTTGCGGATTCCGCCGTCGTCGGGCTTTTCGGATATGATTTTTTCATCTCTTCTAGCCTCTATTTTGATTGCCAGAGAATCAGTTTTGGGTTTCTGCGCTACGGGATCTATTTCTTTTTGCGTAGAAAAAAATGGAATTTTCGCGGAATAATATTCGATGTAATATGGATAAAGATATTTATAACGCTCCCAGACTTCCAGAATCGCGGACGGATACTGTTTGTCGGGCATATTTGGATCTATGCCAATAATGCTTTCGTGTCCCATAATGTCATGAGCATCATGGCTGCTGGTTACCAGGCAGATGAGTTTGGCTTTAAATAGGCCGAACTTTTTCAAATAAGCGGCGACATTATCTGGTCCCCACGAACCGGCAGAAATATTTAAGACACGGACCCGCGTATTTAATGTGGAAGAAAGCCTTTTTTCAAGAAAACCGGATGCGAGGCTATCCTGGTCCGTTAGGCTGCCACCGTTAACAACGGAATCTCCTATGAGAAGAATTACTATGGAATCCGCCGGAGAAAGCGGGTCATTCCGCATCGAAAAATTATTGGTTCTTACGACATTCCCAAATCGTTTTACTTCTTGATTTGGTGCGTAAATATATTCAAAATCAGGGTCTGAGACATAAAGGGGAGCGTTGCAAAAACCGTATTTATAACGAAGCACAAGCTCCGCAATTCCGGCAACGATTATCAGAAAAATAATAAACCTGAAAATAAATTTTAGCATAAAGTAATTCTAATTTTGCGATGTTCGCTGATGCAAATTTAGAATTACTTTTTCATATTTGATTTTTTATTGAAATTCACGCCATGATTTCCGCTAAATATCGCAAGACCATCACGTACACAATACTGGGTTTAGTCATATTATCGCTGTTGCTTTGCAGCGTTGTCTTTCCTCCATTTCATGGGTATTATACAACCGATGAAAATTTCGTAGCAGATTCCGGTGTATTGTTATGGTACGGCAATACGCCCAGAGGACTGGACTGGCCGGCGGCTCCTCATATGTTATTTTACTATCTGACGTTTGGTGTATCCTGTTTGCTTGCCACGATCCAGAACATTGGGAATTTAACGGGCCTGATTTCAGTATTTGATATTTTTGATTTGCAGGCATATAAGTTTTTGACCTACCGTGAACCTTTCATTTTGATTGGCAGAACTTTCCAAATCCTGGCGGTTGGCTTTATTTTGTATAGAACCTCAGTAATTCTTTACCGGCAAAATCACGAATTGCTGATTGAACCCGTCAAGCTTTTTTTGCCAATTATTTTCATCACTTCAATGCTTGTACTGAATACTTCTCCAGTGCTTAGACCAGAAGCGATATCAGGTAATTTGTTTATACTGCTGCTCGCCCGGATGATTTTCAGCGATTCGTTAACGCAGAAAGAAATAGTAGTTTATTCCGGAGTTTTCGGCTTGATTCTGGCCGAGAGACTGATTTTTGCATTCTTTGTTCCTTTTTTTATCGGTGCTGTCTTTCTTTTGGCAAACAGGAAAAAGTTTCAAAATGCTGGATTTTCCTTATTGATGATTTTTATCACATTTGTAATTTTTTGTCCTTTTATTATCACAGATACACTCGTGATCATGAAATCCTTCGTCGGTGGCATAATTGCAAAAATTAACGATAAACCGATGGGTACTTTCTTCAACCGTGAATACATCGGTCAATTTCTTAAAGAGCCTGTCAATATAGTAATACTAATTTTAGCTGCGCTGGGTCTTTATGCTATGCTTCGTACTAGAAAAATACTGTACTTTCTTTTAATAGGGAATACGTTTTTATTCCTTTTCCTCGTCTTGCGTTCTTCACTTATTTACGACACACATGTTCTGCCAGCCGCAGTCGTAACCATGTTCCTGGTTGGGCTCGGGCTGGGATTTGTGGCTGAAAGAATAAATATCTGGGGCATACGTATTGCGGCAGTAGTCATGATCATAATTGCGACTACAAATATAGTTTCATCTGCTAAGTATCACCTCAGAGTCCACAAAAGGTTGAATATGCATGATGCATGCGCCTGGATTTCTACTTTACCATCCGAAACAAGAATGCTGGTTAATCTGGAATTTGAATTTTATGTACCAAAGTCCGAACAGTGCTTGCTGAGGGAACAGGCGCTGAACAACGATAACCGGAAAATGATTAGGAAGCTCAACTATTTACTTGGCAGCAAAGCCGGGATGGAAGTTGAAGGGAAGGATCTCCCAATTATAGCAAATGCATTTGCTTTCGAAGATGAACGACAATATGATTCGCAGTATAAGATATTATTGAAATATACGCCTGGCGAGAAGTCAAAAGTTTACGACTATGATGTCTACTTTGAAGCTGTTGAACTGGCAAGCCACAGTATTAAAACCGATCTTGCTTTCCAGGATTTTGAGAAAGGAAAATATGAATATTTAGTGACTGAAAAATTCTTGAAAGACCGTAAGCCAATTAAAATTTTTGACAAGGAATGGGGAGTTCAGTACTATGTCTATAAGAGGGATAATTATTGAAATAACCCTTGCGGTTGTTATAATCGTATACATTATGAATTTTGTACAAAAGACCAGTCGGACAGACCTTGTCTTTCTTTATATTTTCCAATTCACAATGTCTTCATCACATTTTGTTGATCATAAGGTAATATAGGCAATGCAATTTTGCGCCTTCTCAATCAGGTGCTAATTGTTTTGACAACTATATTATCAGTATTTCTACAAAGTACAAGCCTTTCCAATGCTAGCAGATTGCATTATTTTGGTAAACTAAATTATTTCAAACGTTTGCATAAATATTCAAACGTTTGCATTTAATTGTCGACTATTTTATATTTTTTATATTAATAATGCAATTTGTACTTTTGGTGAATCTCTGATAATTTTTACGTTTTAAAGCCTTCTGCGCATTTTTCAAATAATTTAAAAACAAATAATCCACATTATGAGACAAACTCTATTAGTCAGCAAAAGAGGTATCTGCTGTTGTTTCTTATCCGTCACTGCTGTGTTCGGACTGGATGCAAACGCAGGAACCGCCTTCGCAGAGAAGGTACGGCAAACATCTCATTTGTCCGTCAGGACAATGAAGGATATTCCACTTCGTGGCAAGGTGGTTACCGCTAAAAACGAAGGATTGCCAGGTGTTACGGTTGTCATTGCCGGTGTTGACGGAAACAATAAACAAGGTACTACAACGAACGAAAACGGTGAGTTTACGTTCAGCAGTCTGGAAGCCGGGAAGAAATATAAAATTGATTTCAGTTATATAGGCTTCGAAAAGCAGTCTCTCGCGGAATTTGTTTTGACGGAATCTAACAGTGAATCACTCAATATAACTTTAAAAGAATCAGCTGCTGACCTGAACGAGGTTGTTGTTGGTTATGGAAGTACAACTAAAAAAGATATAACGGGTTCGGTAAAATCTTTGAAAAGCGGTGAATTCAACACAGGTATCATTAACTCTCCTGAGCAATTATTTCAGGGAAAAGTTGCGGGTGTAAACGTTACCTCTGCGACAGGCGAGCCTGGTGGAGCAGTGAACATTACCGTTCGTGGTCCTGGTGGCGTTCGTACGGGAAGCACACCACTTTTTGTTGTCGACGGACTCGCTCTGGACAACAGCAGTACTGGTGGAGCGACAAATCCTTTAAGTTTTATCAACCCTCAGGATATCGAATCGATTGACGTATTGAAAGATGCGTCAGCGACAGCAATTTACGGAGCGAGAGGAGCAAACGGGGTAATTTTGATTACAACGAAAAGAGGAAAATCAGGCGTGGCAACGGTAAATTATTCCGGAAGCTTTGGTATTTCTAAGATGGCGCGTCCGATAGATGTGTTTTCTGCGGAGGAATTTCTCACAGAAGCGACAAAATTGGGCGGAACGTTTATAGATGGAAAAGGTAATACGGATTGGCAGAAAGAAATTTCGAGAACGGCTTTCACGCAAAATCATAATGTTGCATTAAGCGGAGGCTCGGAAAAGTCTACTTATTACGCTTCTTTCGGTATGCAAAAACAGGACGGAATTCTTAAAAACAGTAGCCTGGACCGTTATACCGGGAGGATTAACGTCAATCAGAAATTGCTGAATGACAGGGTCAGTGTGGATGTGAATTTGAATGCTACCAACACAAAAAATCTAAGGCCAAATCAGGGAATGATCGGAAGCGCGCTTGCCGCCAATCCAACGTATCCCGCCTATGATGAAGCCGGAGCTCCGTTTCAATATCAGGATGGGACTAATCCGTTGATTACGTTGGCATTGGAAAAAGATCAGACGACAACGAACAGGGTTATCGGAAATATTTCTCCATCGGTTACACTTTTTAAAGGTTTGGTTTATAAGTTGAATTTTGGTGTCGATAATTCCTCTTCAACACAGGATTTACAATCTCTTGCCAACAAAGTTCCTTTTCAGGACGGTCGCCTGGAAACAAGGGACGTAAGAAATAGCAACAGGTTACTTGAAAATTACATAACCTACACGATTGAAAAAAACAGCCACAACTTTTCTGCATTGGTAGGCCATTCGTATCAGAAAATATCTTTACAGAAAAGAGCTTACAGTATTAACAAGTTCTCTGTGGGTGGTATCGAGCCAATTTACAATCCTGGTGTAGGCCAAGACCTAACATTGGTGAACAACCGTCCAACTGGTGAGGCAACATTAAATGAATTGCAGTCATTCTTTTCAAGAGTGAATTATGCATTCAAAGACAAATATCTTATTACAGCGACAGTTCGTGTGGATGGTTCTTCGAAGTTTGGTGCAAATAATAAATACGGAGTTTTCCCGTCGTTCTCTGTGGGCTGGAGACTTTCTGAGGAAAACTTCATGAAGTCTTCTCCATTTACGGATTTGAAACTTCGTGCAGGTTGGGGACAGACTGGTAATCAGGAAATACCTTCGAAAATTACCCAGGCTTTGTTTACGTCAACAATTACTGATAAAACAACCTACCCATTGTTCAATACAGGCGCTTATCCGTCAGGAACAACATACGCTCGTCTGGCAAACCCGAATATTCAGTGGGAAACTTCGGCACAAACTGACTTAGGTATTGACTTCGCCCTTTTCAAAGGGGCTCTGAGCGGTTCGGTAGATTATTTCAGCAAAACTTCAGAAAAGATCCTTTTAGAAGTAATTCCTTCTGATCCTGTTCAACCTGCCGGAACGTACTGGACGAATGTTGACAATATGAAAATCATCAATCAGGGAACAGAAATTGACCTTTCGTATCGTAAAAATCTAACAAACGGTATTCGTTTCGGATTGGCAGGTAACATTACCTTTATCAAAAACAACGTTAAAAATTCTCCATATTCGGTAATCCCTTCCGGTTCTGCACAAGGTTCAGGTCTTACCTCTGCGACTATCAACGGATACATCAGTGGAGAACCGATTGGTACTTTTTACCTGAAAGAATTTATCGGCTTTGACGATAAGGGAATTAACCAGTTCAGAGACGTTGACAGCGACGGAATTATCACAGATAAAGACCGTGTGGCTGCCGGATCGGCGCTTCCAACGAAGATGTATAATTTCAGCGGAACCTTTGGCTTTAAAGGTTTTGACCTTGCTGCGAACTTCAACGGGGTTTCTGGTAATAAACTTTATGACAACACTGCGAACTCCAATTTTTATAAACTGAGATTGTCAAAAGGTATCAACGTAACGCCGGAAGCGATTTCAAGACCGGAGGAATCCACAAACAACTCGGCGCCGGTATCAACTCGTTTCCTTAAAAATGGTGCTTTCTTACGGTTGAACAATCTTGCGTTGGGATACAACGTAAATACAACTGCATTGGGAATCAATAACTGGGTTCAGACAATCCGTATTTCGGTAACTGGCCAGAATTTGTTTGTGGCTACGAAATATAACGGATACGATCCGGAAGTGAACAACGACAGATCGATCAATGGTATCACATCTTACGGAATTGATTATCTGAGCTATCCAAAAGCAAAATCGATAATCTTTGGTTTAAATATTGGTTTTTAATTCTTACGACGATGAATAAGAAATTCCCTATACTATTGACGGTTGCCGGCATGCTGATATTCAGTAACGCCTGTACCGATTTAAAAGAAGAAGTGCTTGACGAAAACCTTGGTTCGACGTTGACGGATGAGCAGACAGCGAATGGGCTGATCGCTCCTGTTTACGCACTTTTACCTGAATTGCACAAGCATACCAATTATTTCGCTTTACAGGAAATTTCTACGGATGAAGCAATTTTGCCTTACCGTGGCGGTACTGACTGGGGTGATAATGGTATTTATCTGGCACTTCATGCGCACAATTCCACCAGTACCGACCCTAACATCAAAGGTACCTGGGACCAGATCGTGCAAAGTATTTCCAGATCGATCACTGCCATAACAACCTTGTCTACTGCGAGGGACGCTAACTCGGCTCTGTATCTTGCTGAGGCGCGGGGAATGCGGGCATATTATTCGATGATGATGTTAGATCTGTTCGGGATCGTGTTCATTAAAGAAGATGCTGGAACAACTTCGACAATCGTTCGCGGCGCGGAGGCGGTTGCTTACATTGAGAAAGAATTTCTTGCAGTTGAGCCGTTATTGCAAAACAAAGCAGCTGTTGGTCCCGGACGTTTGACGAAAGGTGCAGTTTGGGGACTGCTGGCCAGACTGTATCTGAACTCTGCGGTGTATAAAAATATTTATTCCCCTCAGTTTACTTTCGCCAGCAATGACATGGATAAGGTGATCGAGTATACCGACAAAATTATTAACTCGGGAGAATATAAGTTATCAGCAGATTATTTCTCAATTTTCGGAAATACAAACCATGACAATACTGAGTTGATTTTTGCTGTTGACCAGCGTCCTGATTTGAATGGTCATAATCGACTTGCTTATTTTTCACTGGCTGGTGATCAGTTTCCGCTTGCTGCTTTTCCGGCTGCAAACGGTACAGATGGTCCTGCGATCACATCTGATTTTTATCAAACCTGGGTTCAGGCTTATGGCGCCGAAGATCCAAAACGCGATCCACGCTTTTATCAGGAAAATTTATCCAGATATAGCAATCCTGCGGATAGCTGCATAGCAGATGCGAGTTATAAAATCAACCGCGGAATTTTGCGTGGCCAGCAGTATGGAGCGATCCGTGTGAATGGTGTTTTTCTGAGATGTCCTGATGGAAAGTTGAAAGTAGGAAGGCTGACGAATCTAAGCCGCAACCGTGGTGATCTGCCAGTTAATTTTACAGAAAAAATCGACTTTACAACAGCTGGAAGTGGGTATAGCGCGGGATACCGTGTTGAAAAATATGAATTCAGCCGCGTATCAGATACCGGAAGAAATAAAGGAGAGGCCGATATTTCAATTCTGCGTCTGGCAGATATTTACCTAATGCGTGCGGAAGCGAAGTTGCGCAAAAGCGCATCAGATGCAACGGCACTCGCGGATGTGAACACTGTTAGAGCTGCCAGAACTTCTACTACGCCGCCACCAGCATTAACATCTCTTACGCTTGACCTTTTGTATCGTGAAAGAGGATTTGAATTATATTGGGAAATGGTTCGTCGGACGGATATGATCCGTTTTGGAAAATATGAAGGAACCTGGACGGAGAAGACCAATAATGACGTTCATAAACGTATCTACCCGATACCTCAAACCGCTATTGACGGAGCTTCGAATTTGCCAGGTTATATGCAGCAGAATACGGGGTACTAATGTTGAATGAGTGAATGAAAGAATGAGCGAATAAAATATGCTTATTCGAACTATGAGGAGTTTTGCAGGTTTGTTTCTGCAAAACTTCTTTTTTTATTTATCACAATGTCAGTCCTGATTATTCCAGAATTTAATCAGCCCGTTATTTTTTCCCAGCAGCGGATCTTTGTCAGGGAAGGGAACTTTTGAAATATTTTCATCAGCCAGCGGACGTTCGTTTGCTTTTCCTTTCATCAGATCATATTCCATTCCATTTGGATAAGCACCAACAATTGCGAAGTCTTTCGAGGATTCAATATTTTTATGTCCGACACCCGCCGGAATTATAATGATATCGCCCGCTGCAACCTGAATTTTTTTACCATTGGCACCACCCAGTTGCAGTAACGCATTTCCTGAATAAACGCCTAAAACTTCATGTGTTATACTGTGGTAGTGATGATAGGGAAACACGCCATTTCGCCAGGAATTTGTCCAATTGTTAGATTCGAATTTTTGTTCAAGCCACTGAGCGCCTGGATTCCCCGTTTCAGAAAATGCCGCTTTGTAAATGATTAGCGGATATTTGCTGTTAGGAATATTCCCATCATCTTCAAAAAAATAGGTTTCAGGTACGTTTTCCATAATGCCGGAATATTTTTTTGAAATTATTTATTCAGCGGTCCTTTGCTTACTTGCTTTCCATCCTTCCATACCGATTCAATTTTTCTGGTATTCCTGATATCCTTTTCTGGACTTGCGGTCAATACGATAAAGTCAGCTACTTTGCCCTTTTCCAGTGTGCCATATTTGTTGTCAATTTTCAAAACAGTCGCTGCGTTTTTGGTTGCCGCTGTGATGGCCTGCATAGGCGTTAGTCCTGCCTGAACCAATAATTCCAGTTCCAAATGCTCCGAAAATCCCTGTGCACGGATTGGAAATGCACCTGAATCGGTTCCGAGGGCGACCAAAATGCCTGCATCATGAATTTTTTTTACGTTAACAAGTGCAATCTTGAAACCCTTCATATTTCTTTCGAAATCAGGCGAATTTTTAACCTGGTTCTGATATTTTTCGGAAACGATCATCTCATACACCCCCGGTTCGAGCGAAGCTTTGAAAAATGGCTCTTCCACCCATTCAGGTTTTCGGGAGTAGATATAGGCGAATTCATCCAGGGAAAGTGTCGGGATATAGGCGACGCCATTCTCTTTCATTTTTTTCAATAGATCATCATCGATTTCTTTGTCGCGAATACTGTGTGCCATAATATCCAGCCCCGATTCTGTCAACGAACGCGCGTCCTCTAAGTTATACAAATGACTGGCTACCGGAATTTTCCTTTTATGGGCTTCTGCAATGATCGCCTTGTAAATCTCCGGCTTGATTTTCTCAGCTTTTCCGCCGTGATCATCAACCCACATTTTGACGACAGTTGGTTTTACTTTGGCAAGATCAGCTATCAAGCTTGGTACCTGGTCAGCAGCAGTGGGGCGAAGCAGCAGGTTCATCCAGGAAGCTGGCGAACTTTCAGGCGTGTTGAATCCATAACCGGCAGAATATAATCTGGCACCTGGAAGAAGTCCGGCTTGCGTGGAATCTATAAATCCATTAAAAATTAACGGACGATCCGTTCCCATGGTCAGTATCGTGTTTACTCCATAGTCCTGATACCTCTTCAATTGTCTTAAAATATTTTCTCTGGTATAATTTTCGGCACTTGATGTGTTTCCTTTCAACGTCCCGATATGCGTGTGCGCACTGATGATTGCTGGGATTATTGTTTTCCCTTTCAAGTCAATCTGCATTGCAGCTGGTTCTTTTAATCCACGCTGAATGGATTCAAGAATTCCATTTTTGATTAATATATTAACATCAGATTTTGACGCAGACCCGGTTCCATCAATCAGATTTACGTTTTTTAACAAAATCAAATCAGCTTGCTGCGCTTGTGCGGTAACCGTGAACAACAATAATACGTAAAAAATCAAGTAGCGAAAATGTAGTTTCATCGTGTTTTTAGTTTACAGATTATGCATTATAATTATACCAAAGCTGAGTAAAAAGTTGCTAATCAAGACAATTTATATCAACTTTTTATATTGATTTTCAATTGAAGAGAATTCATTATTTTGCTTAATTTGAAGTCAGTTTGATATCTTGTCTAATACCTTTCTATCTCGGGTATTTCAAGCCACATCGTGGCTCCCTGTTTATAGAAAATTTGGCATACGTCCGAAATGCGGCTCCATAGGAGCCTCCTGATTTTGCGATAATCATTCATTCATTCATTCATTGGCCAAAATCAGATATCTTGAACATGGATTTTGTGATCAAATTATTTGTTTTAAGCAAGATGAATAGAGGTAAAAAAAAACGCACCATCGAAATTTCTTAGGCGACTCCTCCGGAGTCTGAAAAGCGGCGGGGAAAAACGTTGAGCTATAAACAGAATGCTCCTATTGGAGCGGTGATAACCAGGTAACCACCGATTGCAACCTCAACTTCCTTGATGAACGTTGAGCTATAAACAGAATGCTTCCATTAGAGCGGTGATAACCCGAGACCAGCGTTTTTGTGAATTTATTGTTAACATGGATTATTGTAATTTCATTTTAAACATTGGTAATCAAATGAATAAGATTAATTTACTCTTGGCGCAAAATTAAACTCTCGTATCGATAAGTGTAGTCGTCAACTAAAGAAAAACCCTGAACCGGCAAATGTAGGCCGATTCAGGGTTTTTCTTGACTAATTATCAATTTCTATTTTTGATTATCAAAAAATAAGGACGCATTCTCTTTATCAATTTTAATCTGTTCGATTAAAGCATTGATCCCACTGAATTTTTGTTCAGGGCGCAAGTAATGAAGCAGCTCAACAGTCAGATCTTCTCCGTAGATTTCTTTGTCAAAATCAAAAAGATTGGCCTCGATCGTTCTGAATGTTCCGTCAACCGTTGGTCTTACACCAATATTCAGCATTCCTTTATACACTATCCCATCATAAATGGCATTGATAACATACACGCCATTGGCCGGAATTAATTTGTAAGATTCGTTTAAATGGATGTTTGCAGTGGGGAATCCGATTGTTCTGCCCAGTTGTTTACCTTTTACGACAACACCTGTGATAGCATAGGGGCGGCCCAGAAGATGTTGTGCTTCGTCTACATTTCCTGATAATAAGGATTGACGAATTCTGGAAGAACTTATCGCAAGATCTTCTATATCCTGACGGAGAATTTCTTCGACCTCAAATCCATAACTGGATGCATTTTTTTGTAAAAATTCGAAACTTCCTTCACGATTTCTCCCAAAACGATGATCATATCCGATGACCAGCTTTTTCGTGCCAATTTTCTCAACCAATATCTGACGAATAAAATCGTCTGATGAAAGTTCCGAAAATGCTCTTGTGAATGGAATAATCGCCAGATGTTGAACACCCATTTCTGCGAAGAGTGCGATCTTTTCGTCAATAGTCGAAAGCAGCTGTAAATCCTGGCTGTCCTCTGAAACCACCATACGTGGATGAGGCCAAAATGTAAGTACAACTGACTCACCGCCAGACTGAATGCTGATTTCTTTTAATCTCGCAAGAATTTTTCTGTGGCCAATATGCAGGCCGTCAAAAGTACCACTGGTTACTACGGCACACTCCAATCTCTCAAAGGAATCCAGGCTGTGGTATATATTCATTCGTCAACCGGTAACTTCAATTCAACACGTTTTTGATAAATGAAATCGGTCAGATTATGGGCGTCTTTTAGCTCAAAAGTGCCAATTCTGGTCCGGCAAAGCGCGCTTAAATAGGCGCCGCTCTCCGCCGCTACCCCGAAATCTCTCACAATACTACGAATATAAGTGCCTTTTGAACAAATGATCCTGAAATCTATGGCCGGGAAATTGGTACTGTCAATTTCGAATAACGAAATTTCAACGGTCCTTTTCTTGATTTCAGCCACCTCTCCACGCCGCGCTTTTTTATAAAGCCGTTCACCATCCACTTTAACTGCAGAATAGATTGGAGGAGTCTGCTCGATCATGCCGAGAAAAGTTTTTCTTACCGATTCGAGTACTTCTGGTGTTATATGAATTACCGGGTAGTCAGCATCAAACTCTGTTTCAAGATCAACTGAGGGAGTTGTTTTACCCAGAACGAAAGTGCCGGTGTATTCTTTTTCCTGCGCCTGGTAGGAATCAATGGTTTTTGTTTTTTTGCCTGTACACAAAATAAGTAAGCCGGTGGCAAGGGGATCCAATGTTCCGGCGTGACCAATCTTGTTGTATTTACAGGCTCTTTTTATTTTGTTGACAACATCAAATGATGTCCATTTTAGCGGTTTGTCAATCAGCAAGACTTCCCCTTCGTCTGGTATGGTAGTATCGTTACTCAAATTGTTTTATCTAATTAAATTCCCCCGGTCTGCCCCGCAAGTTTTATACGATGTCCAGTTTGTAACCGGATGCCAAAAGACCTAAAAGAATAAGTCCTAAAATGATTCGGTAATACCCGAAAACCTTGAAACCGTATTTCGTAAGAAAGTTGATAAAAAATTTAATCGCCAGCATCGCAACGACGAATGCGACTAAATTACCTATCAGCAAAGTTTTGATATCAGCTGCCTGAATGGTATCGTATGTTTTCAAAAGCTTGTACCCACCAGCCGCAGCCATTGTCGGTACCGCCAAAAAGAACGAGAATTCAGCAGCTTGTTTGCGGGAAAGTCCCTGCAACATACCTCCGATGATCGTTGAAGCTGAGCGGGAAACACCCGGGATCATAGCAATACACTGGAAAAACCCGATTTTCAAAGCATCAAAGTAAGATATTTCTCTTTCGCGCGTATTGTCGTTATTGATCCGGTCAATGAATAACAAAATAATACCACCAACCAAAAGTGAAATTGCAACGACTATTACGTTTTCGAGCATCGAATCAATAAAATCGTTCAACAGAAAACCAAGAACCGCAGCCGGGAGAAATGCAACGAAAAGCTTAAAGTAGAAATCTGTGGATTGAAAAAAACGCTTCCAGTATAATACAACAACCGAAAGAATAGCACCGAATTGGATATTCACAGTAAACATTTTAGTGAATTCCAGGTGGCTGATCCCCATGAACGAGGATGCTATGATCATATGTCCTGTGGAAGAAACGGGTAGGAATTCTGTGATTCCCTCAACAATAGCTAAAATAATTGCCTGCCAGATGGTCATGAATTAGCGGGTTTACGTAAGATAGCCCAAAACTCAATGATGAAACCGATGATTACGATTATCGGTCCAACAGTTAATCCAAGCGTACCAAAACCAAATTCTTCGGTATCAAGACTCATAATTAAAAAACCGCCGAGAATTACGGCTAATCCGATCAGCATCATTTTGTAGTTTGATGCACCAAATGGAAGACTGCTTTTTGTGTTGCTCATAACTTTTGTTGTGATAGTCAAAAATATTTATTTCGATCAATACAGATCATCCAAAGCCATACGCAGATAACGTGCAAGAGATTGATAAGTACTCGCAATGCCAATCATTATGCCAAGCGCAAGAACAACGGCTACCAGAATAACGATCTTGTCATATTCCTGCAACATGGCCAAACCCTCTACGTTTCTTACAGCCACCTGCTGCAAGGCAATCAGTAAACCACCAGCTAAGACACCGCCGATTGTTCCCTGCATAGCGCCGCGAAGAATATACGGACGCTGAATAAATCCATTTGTAGCGCCAACAAGCTGCATACTTCTGATCAGGAATCGCTGAGAATAAATGGCAAGTTTGATCGTATTATTGACAAGTAGTACGATAATGATCAGCATGATCAAGGCGAAACTTGCCAGCACGATATAAATCTTGGTAACGTTACGGTTGATATTATCAGCAAGGTCTTCCTGGTAAACCACTTCGTAAATACCTTTTATTTTCTCAATATCCTTTTTAATCAGCTGCAATTTTGACTCTTCAAAATAATCCTCGCCGATTTTAACCCGATAGCTGTCGCGCAACGGATTTTCACCTAAAAATGCTGTGAAATCTTCTTTTGTACCTTCAATAAATTCTTTGGCCGCTTCTTCTTTTGAAACAAAGGTGATAGGATTTGGCGTTTCAACAGTAGCGGAAACATAAGGTTTAGATTTCAGAACAGTCAATATGGAGTCCTGCCCGGCCTTCGTCTCCGCTTTGTCAATGAATACCCTGACTTCAATATTTTGACGGATAATAGAAACCAGCTTTTTAGACTGAATGACCAGAAGTCCGCAAAAACCAATCAGGAATAGTGCAGCCGTCAGGCTCATAACAATCATTGCATTGGGGTAACTTCCAATTTTTTTCTTTTTAGGCATAAAAAGGGATATTGTACAATCCTGTTTTACTCAAACTTTCGAATGAAGTAATGATGGCAAAAATACTGATTAATCTAAGACTGATACTTTATACGGATCAATCTTAACTATTTTTAACGAATGTAATCCGCCAGAAATTAATTTCTGCGACCCATTTCATCACGGATTTTCGCCGCTTTTTCGTAATCTTCTTTTGTAAGGGCTTCGTCGAGCATCCGTTGAAGCTCGTCAAAAGAAAGATCTCTCAACTGATCTGTCAAACTTCCGCGAGACTGCAAAGTTTCCTTTATTGCATCCTCTTCGTCCTCATCCTCGTCCTCAGAAATTGAACTTGATATGATTCCGGCTTCTGAGAGAATTGCTTCGTAGGTATAGATAGGAATATCAAAACGTAATCCAATTGCGATGGCATCAGAAGGACGAGCGTCAATTTCTACCTCTCTCAAACTATCCTTACAAACGATTTTGGCATAGAAAATGCCTTCTTTCAAATCCGATATGACGATCTCTTTCAGGGTGTAATTCATCCCTTCCGCAAATGATTTGAACAAATCATGGGTCATTGGGCGGTTCGGAACGATATTCTCAATCTGCACAGCGATTGCCTGTGCTTCGAACACGCCGATGATAATTGGAAGGCGTCGGTTTCCTAATTCTTCACCCAAAACAAGAGCGAATGAACCGGCCTGAGATTGGCTAGGGGAAAGCCCTAATATTTCTAACTTAATTTTTTTCACGTTTGGACTTTATTGGACTAACGCAACGTTTTTGCAAACAGTTCTGGTGATTTTGCGCAATGGGTACTATGATTCATAAAACTTTAAAACAAATTATGTCGAATGTCTTCTATGTCCGGTTTTTATGAGATAGTGCTGTAAATCAGACAAATATCCTGATAAAAATACGGCATATTTTACATTTTCTACAACATGCTATTGTTTCAGTATGCAAAAATAAAAAACCCGCCCTGCATAAAAAAATGCAGGGCGGGGTATAAGCCAAAACTATTCGTCATTTAAGGTCTTGAACTGCCTTAGTCAGCTTGGGTAATACCTCAAAAATATCGCCGACAATTCCATAATCTGCGGCCTTAAAAAATGGAGCTTCCGGATCTTTATTGATCACGACAATATATTTTGATCCATTAACTCCGGCCAGATGCTGGATCGCTCCTGAAATTCCACAGGCGATATACAAGTTTGGCGCAACTTTAATACCAGTCTGCCCGATGTGCTCGTGATGAGGACGCCAGTCCAGGTCGGAAACTGGTTTGGAGCAACCAGTCGCCGCGCCTAATGATTTAGCAAAATCGAGCAACGGTTGCCAATTTTCAGGGCCTTTCATACCGCGACCGCCCGAAACGATAATATCAGCCTCCGTTAATGAAAGTTCAGAACTTGCCTTTTCAATTTGTCCGACAGAAGCCAGGAAATCCGAATCACGGAGTACCGGTGTGAAAGTCTCAACGGTTGCGGTCCCTGAACCTTCCGTAGCTTCAATTGCGTTTTTCTTAACAACCAGAATTTTAATATCGGATTTTATTTCAACTACTGAAAAAGCCTTTCCTGTGTAGATACTTCTTTTTACACTAAATCCGCCATTGATTACCGGCAGATCGGTAACTCCTGAAACAATTCCGGCTTTCAATTTTGCAGAGGCACGCGCTGCAACGGCATCGCCTAAGCCAGACTTAGAAATAATGATAATCTTACTATTTTCTTTTTCAACTGCCTGGGCCAATACGTCTGCATAGGCAAGACTATTTTCATGCGACAGCTTTTCGTCAGCAGCATGTAAAACTTTTGTCGCGCCGAAATTTCCGATTCGCTCCAATTCAGCCGCGTCTGCTTTGCCCAATGCCAAAACGGTAGCTGTTGTTCCCGTTAATCTGGCGACTTCTGCGCCATAGGCTACGGCTTCCAGTGAAGTTTTTTTCACGGAACCGTTATCCAATTCAATAAATATGAGTACTGACATCTTGATCAAATTTTAGGATTCTGACGGAGCGTAAATTTTCTCTGTCAACGAAATATTTTATTAGAGAACTTTCGCTTCTGTTCTCAGCAGTTTTATAAGCGTTTCCGCTTCTGACGCCGGTATCATTTTACAGGCACCTTTGGGAGCAGGAAGCGAAAACTTTTCAGGCGTTGTCATTTCTTCTACTGAAACTGGTTCTGCCACAACAAGCGGTTTTGTTCTGGCTGTCATAATTCCGCGCATATTCGGAATTTTCCATTCTGAAATTGGCTCCTGACATCCCAGGACGAGCGGCAAAGAAGCGGTCAGTGTTTCTTTTCCGCCATCTATTTCTCTCGCTATGGTTGCAGTTGTTCCATTAATTTCCAATTTCATAACAGGCGAATAGGAGGGGATTCCGAGCATTTCTCCCACAAGACCGTGTACAACGCCACTGTTAAAATCGATGGATTCACGACCCATTAAAATAAGGTCATATTTATTTTCGGACGCGATATGGGCAATCTGCACAGCAGTATAATACGAATCAACCGGATCGGTATTGACACGAATTGCGTCATCTGCGCCGATTGCGAGTGCTTTACGTATTTGTGGATCTGCATCTGCTTCTCCGACATGAAGTACGGTCACCGAGCCGCCAAGCTGCTCTTTGAGTTCCACTGCGCGCGCCAGGGCATAGTCGTCATAAGGGCCGATTATATATTGTACACCGGCTTTGTTAAGTTTGGTGTCGTTATCGGTAAATGTTATTTTGGCCGTCGTATCCGGCACATTGGTAATACATACGAGTATTTTCATGGTATGGCAAGAAGTTGCTGATGTATAACCTTTAAATTCGGTCAATAATATTATTTCAAACTTAAATGTGATACACCAATCGTTCGTTATAATTTTTTTAAGAATAAATTTATTGTGGCGAATATACAGAAAAACATAAATAGTATGCAAGCATAACATTATTAAAAAATGAAAAACTCATTGCTGGAAAATCTACTAATATTTTACGAAGAGGACCCGAACGATCCATTTAACATATATGCGCTGGCCCTGGAATATCAAAAGACGAATGTGGCTAAGGCAGAATTGTATTTTAACATACTTCTTGACGAACATCCCGACTATCTCGCAACCTATTACAACGCAGCGGCCTTTTTCGCGGCGCTTGAAAAAAATGAAAAAGCAGAGCTTGTTTATCAGAAAGGTATCGATCTGGCGTTAAATGTTAAGAACACCAAGACGCATCAGGAGTTGCTGAGAGCCTACCGTTCTTTTCTTGACGAGCTGGAAGATTAGTCCATCTTGGCTAGATTTTATTTTGTAGTCTGGCAAAAAAGTAGTAGTTTTCCCAATTGGTAAGAAATGCGGCTTGTTTGGCGACTTTTTTAGGTTACGACGCTTTCACTCTTCTCAGGTTTTAGTTTTAATATTTTATGTTGAGTTTCCTCGTCGGTCGGGGAGAAAATCATTCATTGTTATTTATGGAAAAGGAATCATTTATTCCCATTGTTGTAAAATGGGCACAAGCTCATGGATTCAAGGAAATTCAGGCCAATATGGAAGGCTTTGAAACACCTAAATCTTATGAAAGAGCTGCTGATAATGAGAAATTTACGCCGGACGTTACGGGTGTGAATATGTTTAACAGACATTATCTGGAAGTGTCCATGAAAACAGACCAACTTCGTGGAAGCGTTTCTAAATGGAAGCTTTTGAGCGAATTGGCAGGAATGAAAGGTGCTAAATTGTATTTGATGGCGCCACGTGGTCACGTCCGTTTTACACGTGAAATAATCACACAATATAACATTCCGGCAGAAGTTATCAAGATTGACTAATTGCCGTCAAGAAATTGAAATGCCGGCTTGATGTTCATTAAGAACTTCAGGCCGGCATTTTTTTTGTAATTTACACTGTCGGGTATTTCCACTCACCGCGGTAGTCTCTTCTTAGTAACTTATTTGCTTCGTCATCTCCGGGAATGATTTCTTTTTCTCCATCCCAGACAATACTTCTTCCTAATTTGTAGGACAACATACCAAGCAACGCCAGATTGGTTGAACGCTGCCCAACTTCAATTTCACAGACCGGCGGAGTATTTGTTTTAATGGAAGATAAGAAATTCGCCCATAATTGCTGAATATTTTGGTCGTCAGGTTTGTTCAGCTGCGCATCCTGATGTATGATCGGTTTATTTGGATTGGAGGGATAAAATGTCCAGCCGTCAAGCCAGCCCATATGGAATGTTCCTTCGGTACCATAAAAATATACGCCGACTGCCTGCTGCGGATGAGTTTTTTCAGCATTGTTCCCTGCAAAGTTCCGGTGCTCCCATTCCAGCGTAAATCCATCAAAATCATAAAGCGCCACCTGATGATCAGGTGCATCCGTATTATCCTGGCGAATAGCCCGCCCACCGGTTGAGTAAACTTTTTTAGGATATTTTTGCTCTGACCACCAAAGTACCTGATCCAGCCAGTGAATTCCCCAGTCGCCAAGGGTACCGTTAGCAAAGTTCAGATAATTGCGAAAACCTTTTGGATGTATCGTTTTATTGTAAGGGACAAGCGCTGCCGGACCGCAATACATATCCCAATCCAATCCTTTTGGCACTTCCGAGTCTGGCGTTTTTTGACCAGCTCCGCCACCATAGTGAACAAATGCCCGTGCCATACCAATCTTCCCTGCTTTGCCGGATTTTAGAAATTCCATTCCTGAAATGTTATGAGGAGAAACTCTGCGGTGCGTGCCCACCTGTACAATCCGGCCATGTTTCCTGGTGGCATTCACCATAGCCCGTCCCTCTTGAATGGTATGACATATTGGTTTTTCAACATAAACATGGGCGCCGGATTCGATCGCCGCTATGCAACATAGCGCGTGCCAGTGATCGGGCGTGGCAACAATCACGATTTCGGGTTTTTCTTTTTGCAGCATTTCCCTGAAATCCTTGTATAGTTTGGGTTTATCTGGTGTAAGTTTAGAAATTTCACCGGACGTTAGTTTCAGCTGATTTTCATCCACGTCGCACAATGCGACAACTTTGGATTCTCCGGCTTGTATCGCACAGCGAAGGATATTGGTTCCCCACCATCCGGAGCCGATCAATGCGGTTTTATATTGCGTAGTTCTTTTTAGAGACGTCAAGAGCGGCAGAGAAGAAAATGCGGCTCCGGCCATTACAGATTGCTCGATAAATTTTCTACGATCCATAGGGAATGAGTGAAAGAATGAGTGAATGATAGAATGGGGTGGACGGTCCAATATCTTGGTCAGATTATTTTCCTTGTTTTAGTTTGCTTACCAGCCAGTTGTTCATCATCTCACGTTCTTCCGGGTAAGTCCAATGGCCGGTTTCAAGATACAATTTCAATTCTTTTGGAGCTGTGGTGACGTTGTATGCAGCGTACATCGAAGTTGGCGGGCAGGTTTCATCGTTATAGCCCCACATATAAAAACCAGGAACTTTCACACGTCTGGCGAAATTAACTACGTCGTAATAACCTACTGTCGCCAGTTTTTCTTTGGTGTTGTTAAACTTCAAATTCGACTTATCAAAATAGTGTGGCCATCCGCCAGCTCTGCCGCTCAGATAACCTGTCGCATCACTTAAAGCAGTATAAAATGCTCCAAGCCATTTAACGCGCGGATCAATTCCGGCCGTGATAATGGATAATGCGCCGCCCTGACTTCCGCCTGTTACAGCCAGATTAGTGCCGTCGTATTGAGGAAGACTGGTCAGGAAATCATTTGCCCGAATACATCCCAAATAAACTCTTTTGTAGTAAAACCGATCCCTGTCATCCAGATTGTAGGCCGGATATCCGTTTAATGCGCCTTGTCCCAGATCAATGTAAACAGTTGGCTCCATAATGACCGACACGCCATGGATACCAATTTCGAATGTAATAATATCTTTTTCTGCCATCGCCACGTCGCCGTAATATGGACGAATGCCGGCGCCAGGAACTTTTAACAAGGCCGGATATTTTCCTTCTTTTTTCGGGATTGTTAAAATGCCGTATAAGCGTGCATTGGGTCTGAAATTTTGAAGGTTTACGTGATATACATTTACTTTTTCAGTGCAACGTTCAGGTATTAAAGTCATTTTTGCGTCCATTGGAACAGCCGCTAGTTCTTTTTTTGCGGCATCCCAAAAAGCATCAAAATCAGTTGGATTTGTCACCGTTGGCTGTATTTTTTCGGGCTCGAATCCAGCTGTTGCCAGTCCTTTATATTCCCCGCCATCCACGTTCGTAAACGCGATACATCTTAAAAAACCTGGTGTTTTTAAAGTGCCTGCATCCACGGTCAGCGTTCCGTTTGCAGCTGTTTTGCTTTCCTTGATAATTGGCTCCATTTTTTCCAATCCGATCTCATAGCGTACAGGGGAATTTTTTACAAGATTTCCGTTTTGGAATACAGAGATTGTGAATTTTACCTTATCGCCCGTTTTGTAAGTCCAGTCTGATCGATCCGGTGCCACTATGATCTTAATGGCGCGTTCAATTGGCTGGGAAAATGTCTGCGCGAGAGAAAGCCAGAAGAAACATATTAAAAGATAAATACGGTTGCCCGTAAAATTAGAATTTATAGTGTTTCGCATAAAAAATATTGAAAATTATGAACCATTGGTATAGAAAGAGCTAACGTGTCGGTTTCTTTGATTTCAATCCAATTTTTTTTGCAATCTTTATCTTGTAAGAAAAAATCGATCATTAATCAGCAATTCTAGTATAAGTTGATCCGCATAAATAAATTTATCAGTGAGACCGGATTCTGCTCACGCCGTGAGGCTGACAAACTTGTAGAGCAGGGGCGAGTAATTTTGAATGGGAAACAAGCCGTATTGGGTGATAAGGCGACTGCCGGCGACCAGGTTTTGATTGATGGGAAACCACTAAAAATTAAAAAAGCTGGCATTTACATCGCTTTCAACAAACCGGTAGGAATTACTTGCACCACTGAGCGACAGATAAATGGGAATATTATCGACTACATCAAACACCCTGAACGTATATTTCCTATCGGGCGACTGGATAAGCCTTCGGAAGGCCTGATTTTTTTGACGAGCGATGGGGATATTGTTAACAAAATTCTACGCGCGGGGAATAACCATGAGAAGGAATATGTCGTCACGGTGGATAAGCCAATCAAGCCGGATTTTGTTCAAAGAATGAGCGAGGGCGTTCCGATTCTGGATACAATAACCAAAAAGTGTTTTGTCCGAAAGGATAGTACTTATGTATTTACAATTATTTTAACACAAGGATTGAACCGGCAGATACGTCGAATGTGTGAATATCTTGGTTACAATGTTACAAAGCTGAAACGGGTGCGGATCATGAATGTAACCCTGGAAAATCTGCCTATTGGAAAATGGAGGGATATGACGGTTGAGGAGTTAAGGCAAATAAATGAATCGGTGCAAAATTCTGTTAAAACGGAGGATGGATCTTATTTGGAAGATGAGGAATAAAAATTCATTTTATTAAAGTATTTCGGTGCGCTGCACCTTTTCTGATAGCTATCATCATTCATGCTACAAAATATTTCGGCGCTCTGCGCATGATATTCGTAGCATCATTGAGGGATGTGGTTTGTGCATTTGGCAACATTGGTGCAAGAATAAGGGCAGCGTATAGGAGGTGCAGAGCACCTAAATATTTGTAGTGACATGAAGTCAACGAGTCTCAAAAAGTGCAGCGCACCGCGCTATTCAAACCTCAAATTGGTGATTTTTATATTATTTACGCTGTAAACGTTGCATGATTTATCGATGATATCAAAACCAAAATATATTCGTAATGACGTGAAAAAGAGCGACTTCGTTTTTTTACCAGGATAATAATTTTCTGTTGGAATAAGACTGAACAAGGAACAATCCCATTCCGACCATGATGGAAACATCAGCCATATTGAAAATTCCTGTCTGAAATATTCCAAGATTGATATGCAAAAAGTCCGTCACTGAGCCGTGAACGACCCTGTCATAAATATTACCAATACCACCGCCAATGGCAAAACTTAACGCCAGCATGCTCATTTTTGAGATGTTTTTTCTCATGAACATGTAATAGACGCCGAAAGCAAGAGCCAGCATTGGGATCGCTGCAAGAAGAATAAATTTCAGGGTTTCAGGAAGCGCGCTTCCGATACTCAGCATTGCCCCCTCATTTTCCACGCGGGTCAGTGTCAGATAATTACTGATCAAACTAATATTTTCATAGTAACCGACTTTTTGCCGGACGATACTCTTAGAAATCTGGTCGCAGCCGATGTTAGCGACAAGAACTGCCAAAATGGAAATATTGGTTAATAACTTCTTTGTATTCATTTCGGAGCTGATGAGTGGCCACTATTTCAAATGCATTTTAAGAAAAGCAGCGATTTTTGTTCTGTTAGATTCAACGTCAAACATTTCGCCGTAGTGTGGTGCATTAGGAACAACAATCAATTCGGTTTTTACATTCACGTGGCGCAGGTAGGAATTTAGCAGAACAGATTGGGTATAAGGAACCGACTCATCTTTTTCTCCATGAAAAATTAAAAATGGTGGATCATTTGCGTCGACATAGGTAGTCGGACTCGCCATCGTCGCGAGATCCGGTCTTTCCAACACAGTTCCTCCCAACAGAGAAGTCAAGGCATCCGTAGGATCATTAATTTCCACTTTTGGTATGAGCGCCAGGAAATTCGAAGGTCCGTAGAAGTCGATTACAGCTTTAATTTTGAAAGGAATGTTTTTTCCTTTTACTGAAAATTGTTTGACATTGTTGTTATTCGACAAGGCTAAAAGTGAAGCCAAATGACCGCCGGCTGAAAAACCGATAACTGCAATTTTACTTTTATCAATGTGATACTTCTGGGCATTAGCGCAAAGCCAGCTTATCGCCTGGTTGCAGTCCTGTATCTGAGCCGGGAAAATAGCGTCAGTGCTATAACGATAATCAATGCTGGCAAAGGCATAACCCTGTTCAATAAAAGAACTCACGGTTTTTTTCATATACCCCATATCAGCAAATTTATCATTCAATTTCCACGCGCCGCCATGAATCCATACGATCAAAGGAAGGTTGCCTTTGACATTCTTTGGTAGATAAATATCCAGTTTATGACGTTTTAATGTGTCGCTTGCATAACTAAGGTCGTTGTGCATCACAGTTCCGGCCGGAAAAATATTTTTGATTTTTTCCGGAATCTGTGCACCTGCATATTCAGTGATCATTAAAATCAGGATTATGATTTTGGCTGTTTTTATCATGTCAGGTAAAATAATATTGTTAGAATTTGTTTAGCTATTTGATTAAATTAATTCTGGCTCTGATAAAATTTTGTTATGATCCGCCCAACGTTTGATAATCATCTTAATATATCGTTCCAGATAAATTTCATTCAGAAAAACGTTCGCCCAATTATCAAAGCGTTGGCACTGAATGCCTAGATAGAAAAAGTAAATTGAGGTGCTGAAAAAAGGCAGACTTCGTTTTTCCTCATCGCTTATCTGTATTATCGACTCATATCCTTTCAGGAAACTTTCAAGCTTTAACTTATATTCGGTTTCATCTCGTTCAAGATGGTAAAGCTGCATCACATAATACCCAATATCCAGAACCAGCGGACCATTTCCACAAAAATCAAAGTCGAAAATAGTTACTTCCTGTTGGTTGGTAAAATGCATATTGTCGAACCAAATATCCAGATGCACCGCGCCGTTACGAACTTTTGAAAAATCAGTTTCAAGAAAACATTGCTTTAATCGGTCTTTCAAATCTGCCATATATATCATTTCCGGATGTTGAGCATCAAGAAATAATTTTAACCTTTCGAACGACTGTGTGAGCAGAATATCAGAGGTATAGTTCACACGATCCAATTTGAAATTTTCAGTTAAACGATGGATTTGGGCCATTGACTGCCCAACTGCGAAATGTGTTTCCGTAGAATAATTTATAAGCTTAGCTCCCTTTGCATGTGAAAATAATACACCAAAACGCGTTCCTTCGGGGGCATTCAATTCTTTGATAAATTCACCGTCGGCATCTGCGATCGGGTAGGATACAGTGACTTCATTTTCTTTGAGAAGATTAACTAGGCGTATTTCTTCAAGAATTTCAGCTTTCGTCCGCCAGTTAAGGGAATATATCCGAAAGACAAATTTTTCTGTATCCGTAGTAATCAGATAGGTATGGCTTATTCCTGTTTTCAATAATTTACAACTAACAGAATTTGCCAGTTGATATTCTTTTTGTATAAATTCGGCCAGATGAATCGTTGATAATGTGGAATTGGTAACGGGAAACGGAGAAATCATTTTAGTTTTGCGGATAGATAATTATGTGATTCACTCGGATTTTATTCAGTGTATGAAAAACCAGATAAACTCAAAATCTTATTATTGAGTTTCTATTTTGTCAGTGCTTTAATCGGTGTTAATTCTACTTTTTTAAACTCAACTTCTGCACCTTCTGCCTGTAGGGCAATCTGTCCTTTTTGTGCTGTGGCGTTATATCCATAATTTACAAAGTCGCCGTTCAGCCAAACCTTGATAGAATTTTTTACACATTCAATCGTCATACTGTTCCACTCGCCAAGTGGTTTTTCAGAGCCGTCGGTAAGGTTTGGGATCCGACGTAGTTTGTCGCCATTTACACCCCAGTTTGCTTTTGGGCCACGACGTCTTTCCATATCCGGCGTCGTTATGTCTTCCTGAATACACCAGAAATCACCTGCATTTTGATGCATCATCTGCACTTCTATCGATTTTGGGAACATATCGTAAAGCGCTCTTGGCGTTGAAACGAAAACCAGCGCACCACAATTCCCAGGTTTTCCGGCAAACCGATATTGGAAAGTCAATCGAAAATTTTCGTATTGCGCATCCGTGATTAAATGGCCCCCAGGCGCACCTAAGCTGACTAAAAGCCCATTTCTTATAATAAAAGGTGTCTTCAATTTTGGATCTTTATCCATATCGGGGACATCAATATGCCAGCCGTTGAGATCTTTCCCATTAAAAAGACTCTTTGTTTCTTGAGCAATCGCGGCAAAGGGAGCCGCCAGGAAAAGGCAGCTGATGATCAGGAAATGTTTTTTCATTTTCAAATTTAATTCTTGTTCTGCTTATCAGTGCCAACGATTTTCTTCGATGTCACTTTTGATTATTTTATTAATTGAAACCTTGGCACTAACCAGTTGATAAATACTTGCGCCGTATTCCCGCGCATACTTATTCTCAACCTTACCAGTCAGCGAAATCTTTTCGAAGAGTGGCTGTTCTTTTATTCTCTCTTTATCGTCATCATCCGCATTCTGCACAAGGATAACATTCTTGATTTCTTCATCAAGCGGTACCCAATTAATATAATCCGCATTCATCGTAACCGCCTGAATACCATATTTTGAATAATAATTGATCGCACCTGCTTGCCCGTAGTTATCGCATAGCACCAGCGTGTGCTGTTTGTCATCCAGTTTTTCGTAAGTCGCGTCCACTTTTGCCGCCAATTCTTTCCAGCCCAGCATGTCTGCAAAATCCTGCGGCAGCGCGTGGTCATGTCCATCTTCCCACCGCAACAATCCAAGATCTTTATAGCGTTGTGAGTTTTCGGCCATCTCTTGCGGACTGATGGTCGGAAAGCCAACTCTGAAAAGGATTATAGATGAAAGCAAAATTACCGCCACAGTTACCGGACGAAGCCATTTAATTTTAGAGGTCAATAATTTTTCGATGTAGACTGAACCGAAAGACAGAAAGATGGGATATAGACCGATTGCATAGTAACCTTTGGCTTTCAGGAAAATAAAAAGTCCCATCGTAAATGCAAAGGCCCAAAAGAATAACCGAAATTTTCTGAATGGGGGATATCGGAAAAATGATATAAAGGCAGTAATCAAAACGAAAATCGAACCCATAAAAAACAGTATTTGCTCTTTCAAAAAATCAGCCGTTTTCACATTCACAAGCTGCGTTTTTGAGAGTAATTTCATGTGGTAAACAACCGGGAAATTGTTTTGGTATTGCCATATTAAATTAGGCAGAACAATGAGAAGAGCAACCGCGCCGGCGAAGTATAAATGTTTGTTTGTGAAAATTTTTCTATTCGTTATCAGTAAAGCAGGAATAAGCCCGATGATCTGGAAAAGTATGTTGTATTTATTCAAAAAACCTAAACCCAAAACAATCCCCGTTGCATAAAGCCAGTTGTTGTTCTCTGATTTAATATACCTTAACAGTGTATAGTAAAGCAAGGTCCAGAAAAAGACGTCAACGGAATTGGGTTGATACAACATGTTGATCCTGAGCAGTACAGAAAAAGTTATAGCAGTTGACCCAAGGATTAAGGCGAATAAATCACCCTCTAAAATTTCAATAGCTTTCCAGACGATCAGCAACGTGAGCGCCCCATATAGAGCCGGAAAAAACTTAACCCAAAATTCTGAATTTTCCAAAGCCAGGATCAGCCAGGAATGCCACGAAGTAAAGGGAGGAACCGACAGATATCCCCATGCAAGATGTTTTCCCTGGTCCAGATGCAAGTATTCATCCCGGTGCAGATCATATTCAGGACCGATTATTACATATTGAATTGCAAATTTCAAGACAATAAAAAACAGGAGTATATATGTTTTCTTCAAGGATATAGGAGTTTGAGAAGTTGATCAATATGAAATGGCTGTGAGGAAAATTTATATTTTACCCGTTGGGTGAAATGAATTAGCGAAAATAGAAGGATGCATATTGGGTTAATATACTGAATTTCAGTATATTAAAGTCGCCAAACCAATCCCAATATGCATGTCAAAAATAGTAAAAAATTATACA
>NZ_JAKFFS010000002.1 GCF_021502725.1 Dyadobacter sp. CY345
AAGCATCTAAGTGCGAAACTAGCCCGAAGATGAATCTTCCACACAAGGGTCGTTGTAGACTACGACGTTGATAGGCTGCAGGTGTACGTGTAGAAATACATTCAGCTGAGCAGTACTAATTACCCAACAGCTTGCACAACTTTTAACTCATTCTCTTTTGCTTCCAATATGACATGAAATTCAATGAATGAATTTTGAATGAGTGAATAAATGAATGACTGCATCTGCAGCCACCATTCAAAACTCTATCATTCTCTCATTCAATCATTGTACACTCACAAAGATCTTGTTGGTGGCTATTGGCCCGGTGTTCACCTCTTCCCATCCCGAACAGAGAAGTTAAGCCCGGAACCGCCGATGATACTTGGGTCAAACCTGGTAAAGTAGGTAGTCGCCACAATACTATTACAATAAAAAAAGGCCATCTCGAAAGGATGGTCTTTTTTCGTTTATCGCCACCGCCTCTAAGGGAGGCGCAGTCCAAGGCTTGGCCGACTGCCCACGTTGATTGCCTAAGCGCCGGGATCCGCTCTGAGTTTACTCCAATTCAAAACATTGTGGATAGAAAATGTAGCAATTTCCGCCACCCTCACATAAGAATTTTATCACTTGCAATGCGGTAAAATCAAAAAAACCACCTCGTTTATCGGGATGGTTTTTGATAATATCTTCGTTTTTACTTGCGGTATAAATAAAATTTTACTTTTTATTTAAACCTGTAAAATTGCGATGCTGGTTCCTCCTATGTGCTTAATGTTTTTAAATCTCGAATCTGAAAGATACAACTCATTTAGGGCAGTCCATACTCCTTCCCAATTGGTATAATCATGCCAAATAATTAGTCCTCCTGGGCGCATGGTTGATAAAATTTTCTTGCTGTCATTTATAACATATTCATAGGCATGCGACCCGTCAATAAAAGCGAGATCAATCGTATTTTGATAATTGGCGAACGAATAAGTAGCAGAATCCCCAAAAACCTGCGTGATTTTCTGTGCCATCGGATGCCCAATAAATCTTTCTCCGGATACATCTTTTTTTACATACCTTATTTCCCCTTCCTCAATTTCCATAGCAGTAGAGCTCAAACCTTCACTCGGCAGGTCCAAAGTCGTAATTACAGCGTTAGATTTTGTGTTCAAAGCCATATTCAATGTCGTTCTTCCTTGGAAAGTTCCGATTTCGAATATACTATTCGGATCGAATTTTTTGACAAGATTACTGATCACCTTCAATTCGAACTCGGTGGTGTGACCGAAACCACATTCATAAACTCCCTCATATTGAGCATTGTCATTTCCAAACAATTCAAATACATCCGTTTTAGGAAGTATAAAAGGATCAATAGGTGTGACATCTTGTTGGCTATCTTTATTTTCGTAGTGATTATAAAGGGCTAAAAGATTGTTTCTGCGTTTTTCATCCAACATGCCGACTGTAAGGGTGGACCCAACTCTGCGACATACGCCAAAGTATAACCTAAGATTATTCAAAAAATTTGCCATGCAACGATTGAGTTTATGATATTTCGGGTTAAAATACTATTTTTTAATTATATATCATATACAAGTAAATTAATCCTGGTTTGAGAGCTAGGCTGAGCTAGATTTTTATCTTTGACGTCTGAAGTTAAATAAGTACATATTGCAAAACATTGAATTGGAACATGTGACTTCCATAGTGAAGTTGCCGTCTGAGAATAACACATGTTTTCAGCGTACAGTCTCTTTGTTATATAAGATCCCAGGAGTGTTTCCAATCTGTTAATCCGCTGGACAAATGAAAGTTGTCTTTAGGTTATATTTATTACTGTCATCCATAAGTCTGTTTGGGCAAAATTATATTACTCCAAAAGGAGAATTTATGGATACAACCAGGGTGTATAGCCCTGGTTGTGCTCCGCCGTATCAGATATTTTATTATCAGGTAAAGGCCAAGTATCCAGTGTCTTCGGCGCTTTTATTGGCTGAATCAAGAAACTTTATTAAGTCCAAAGAACGAATAAATTCTGGTAGCGGCTATGTTACTTTTCGGTTTATTATTGACTGTGAGGGTATTATGAGCCGTGTTCTGGTGCAACAAACAGATGAAAATTATAAACCATTCCATTTTGAAAAGGAATTTGTGAATGACTTGTACAGTTATCTAAAAACAATGCGTCTGTGGAAGACACACCTTCGGGTGGAAAATCTTAATAATATCAATTACGTCGCTTTCGTTTCTTTTAAAATAAAAAATGGGGAAATTATTAATATTATTCCTTAGCATTTTGCTTATTCCGACTTCAAGTCGTTCACAGCAAAAAATAGATTGCAGCTCTAAATTTGCTCAGGATAGCCTTTTGGAAGTATACTCTGCAAAAGCCTGGAAATTTGGATATAATCATCCGGATTGGGAGGCAAACTGGGACAGCCTGATTTCCATTTGTCCCAATATCGCAGATGCTTATCAGGAAAAGGCTATTCCTTATTTGAAAAGCGGAGATTATGCTAAGGCGTTTGAACTGGAAGATAAAGCGGTGGAGCTTGATCCGAAGAGATGGATTGCATACCGTGGATTTTTGCACTGCATTTTTACAAAAAATTGTGAAAAGGCTCTAACTGACTTCCAGCTGGCGGAGCAACTAGTGCCCAATGCTAGTGTAATGGACCATACCTATTCATTTTTTTGCGGCCTGGCTTATCTTGAAACCGGAGCTTTGGAGGAAGCGGAGAAAATGTTTTTAAAGGATATCGAACAACAAAAGAGCAGGGGAAAAGACAATGATATCCATTTTAACTCTTTGCTTTATTTGGGGATAGTTCAATTTGAAAAGAGGGATTATATTGAAGCTGAAAGAAATCTCAAGGAATGTCTTATATATTATTCACAATTGCCAGAGGCTAATTATTTTTTAGGACAACTATTCAAGGCAATTGGAAATCCTGATTCCGATTTGCATTTTAAATTTGCAAAGCAATATTTTAATCAAGGATATAGTATGAATGAAGATAACGAGGTATACGTTAACTATCTACGACAGATTTCCTTGGTTGAGATTGAGCGGCAATGAATGTCTACTAAACTTAATTTTTAAGATAAATCTCAGCCCGCTTCAAATCCTCCGGAGTCGTTATTTTAATGTTTTCATAAGATCCTTCTGTCAAATGAATTTGGTAACCCTGGAATTCCAGAACGCTGGCGCAGTCTGTAAATAGTGATTGGTAGGGATTTTCGAAAGCTATTTTCATCCAGTCGATTCGAAAAGTTTGCGGGGTTTGAATTAATCTGAAGGCTGACCGGTCCATAGCCGTATTTTTCTCAGAATTTTCAATAATTCTGATTGAGTCTTTTAATGGCACGCTAACCACTGCTGTACCAAACTGGGCAGCATTTTGAAAACTTTCCGAAATTATTTCTTTACTAATCATAGGACGCACGCCGTCATGAACTGCCACAAAGGCATCATCAGTTGCTGTAATACTATCCAAACCATTTTTAACAGAGTGAAATCTTGTTTCACCACCGGCTACAAGTGAATATGTCTCAGTAAATGAAAACGTTTTACAAAGGTGATTCCAATAGTCAAACTGAGCCTCTGGAAGAACAAGAATTATCTGTAAGGTGTCAGAGTAATTTCTAAATGCCGTAATCGTATGCATCAAAATGGGTAATCCGTTGACAGGAATAAACTGTTTTGGGATATTACTTTTCATCCGGCTTCCTGAGCCACCTGCGACGATGATCACATATTCCTGCATAATAAAACGGTTTCGGTATTTCAAAAAAATGTCATTTATCAACACAAAGCTTAGCTAATATGTTAATAAATGACAAAAATAATTCTATTGATGCCAGGATCAGATGATCAGCATCGCGTCTCCATAAGTGAAGAATTTATATTTCTCCTTGATCGCCATTTCGTAAGCTTTCATAACCAAATCAAAACCACCAAATGCGCAAGCTGACATCAATAAAATTGATTCAGGTAGCTGAAAGTTAGATACCATGGCGTTTGCAATTTTGAAATCGTAAGGAGGAAAAACAAACTTATCCGTCCATCCTTCAACAGCTTTTAGGTGTCCGCTTGCAGAAACAGATGATTCAATCGCCTTAAGGGAAGTTGTACCAACAGCACAAACGCGTTTTTTACCGTCCAAAGCTGCATTTACAATATCAGCGCTTGGTTGGGTAATGCGATAATTTTCAGAATCTGTTTTGTGTTTTGTTAGATCTTCGACATCTACTGTACGGAACGTGCCCAAACCAACGTGCAAAGTAACCGGTGCAAAATTAATACCTTTAATTTCAAGGCGTTTCATCATTGCTTTCGTAAAATGCAAACCGGCTGTCGGCGCAGCTACTGCTCCAATATGTTCTGCAAAAATCGTTTGAAAACGTTCACGGTCAGCGCTTTCAACTTTACGGCGCGAAATAATTTCCGGAGGAAGTGGTGTTTCGCCCAATTGGTCAACAAGTTTCATAAACTCGTCGTTATCTCCGTCATATAAAAAACGGATTGTACGACCACGGGACGTTGTATTGTCAATTACTTCTGCAACAAGGTCACTGTCACCAAAGTATAATTTATTACCAACACGAATTTTACGTGCCGGATCGACCAGTACGTCCCAAAGACGCATTTCGCGGTTAAGTTCGCGTAATAAAAATACTTCAATTTTAGCTCCTGTTTTTTCCTTCTGGCCATATAACCGAGCCGGAAAAACTTTGGTATCATTGATTGCCATTACGTCTCCGTCCCCAAAATAATTAATCAGGTCAGGAAACATTTTATGTTCTATTTCTCCGGTGGCACGGTTGACTACCATAAGGCGTGATTCGCCGCGGTCGGAAGGATGAAGTGCAATCAGGCTTTGAGGAAGATCAAATTTAAATTCGGATAGCTTCATAGCTTGTTAAATCGGTGAAAGTCGATAAGTCGTGAGACAAAAATGGGGCGGTCGAAAATTTTATTCAAAAAATAGGATATCTACTGAACGTTCAATTAACTATATCTTACTGGACAATAATATCTTAACTCATAAAGGATAAACCTCTCTGTGGAAACTTAATTTTTAGATAAGTCCTCCCGCAAATTCCTAATAATTTTATATAGCAAAAAATTAAGACCGCAAAAGTATGAATTTGCAAGAAGAATTCCCAGTAAAATCTTATTTTTTAGTGACGACTTAACCGTTGTGTCTTCCATTTAGAGATAGAATGGGTTTGCACTTCCGTTTGACCAGCGTTATGAGGAGTTTTCTGTCGCATTAAATAAGCAGATATCATAGCAGCAAGTTCTTTTTCAGTCTCGTTTTGAGTAAAATTGAGGTATTCCGGATGAAAAAAACGATTAGCAAAATTAGTATCAAAACGTCCGGAAGTGAACTCTTCATGCTGCATCACAAAATGGCAAAATGATAGAGTTGTCTGAACGCCTGAAATGTGGTATTCTTCAATGGCTCTGATCATTTTTTGAATCGCTTCTTCACGGTTTTGTCCATAAGTGATCAGCTTTGCCAGCATGGGATCATAATAAATCGGAATTTCCATTCCTTCTTCAAAGCCATCATCGACCCTTACGCCATTTCCTTGCGGTCTGATATATCTTCGCAGCGTACCTACGTCTGGTAAGAAATTATTTGCCGGATCCTCCGCATAAACTCTTACCTCAATGGAATGGCCTTTGAGGTGTAATTCTTCTTGTTTAAAAGCCAGCGGCTTCCCCTCAGCAATAAAAATCATTTGCTTGACCAGATCAATACCCGTTATTAATTCAGTCACCGGATGTTCAACTTGCAGGCGGGTATTCATTTCCAGAAAATAGAAATTTTTATTCTCATCCAAAATAAATTCTACCGTTCCTGCTCCATAATATCCACAGGAGCGGGCGACATCGATGGCGCAACGGCCCATATCCTCACGTATGGCGGGCGTTATGGAAATTGACGGAGCTTCTTCTACCACCTTCTGATGTCGACGTTGTATGGAGCATTCGCGTTCAAATAAATGAATTATATTTCCGTGTTGATCGCCCAGTATCTGAATTTCAATGTGTTTAGGGGATGTTATATATTTTTCAATAAAAACAGCTCCATCACCGAAGGAAGAAATAGCTTCGCTTACTGCGCGATCCATTTGTTCGTCAAATTCTGTTTCCTTCTCAACGATACGCATTCCTTTACCTCCACCACCGGCGCTCGCTTTTATCAGGATGGGGTAGCCGATTTCAGAAGCAACGCGTTTTGCCTCCTCGCGGTCCTCGATAGCGCTGGCAGTTCCGGGTACCATCGGGATATTGTAGTGCGAAGCAGCTTGTTTTGCGGCCAATTTACTACCCATAATTTCAATTGCCTCCGGCGATGGGCCAATGAAAATGAGATTGGCTTCTTCCACTTTTCTCGCAAATTCAGCATTTTCCGAAAGGAAGCCGTAACCTGGATGAATTGCATCAACGTTTAAATGGTGGCAAACTTCCAAAATTTTTTTTGTATTTAAATAGGACTCAGATGAAGGAGCCGGGCCGACACAAACTGCCTCGTCTGCGTAGCGAACATGGGGGGCATTACGATCGGCTTCACTGAATATTGCGACTGTGGCAATATTCATCTCGCGTGCTGTACGCAGTATTCTCATGGCGATTTCACCACGATTTGCAACCAGAATTTTTTTAATTTCAGTCATGTAATCAGATCACTATGAGGCAACAAGATATGCGAAATTAATTCAAAATATAAAAGTTGTATCTTTATATTTTAGCTAGTGACAATTCCTTGAATATAAGGTTTATACTTAATGTATTATAATTTTTTTTATTTTTGCATTTATCTAACATATATTACAAGTTGTTACCCACATAAATTAAGAGAGAGTGGATATTTTTGAGAAACTGCACAATAACTCAGGCCCGATAGGAACACCGGCTAAAATGCTGAATAGCCATCATTACTTTTCATTTCCAATGCTGGAAGGTGATCTGGGTCCCAAAATGCGGTTTATGGGGCGTGAAGTTTTAAACTGGAGCCTTAATAACTATTTGGGTCTGGCGAATCATCCGGAGGTGCGTAAGGTAGATGCCGAAGCTGCGGCAAAGTGGGGATTGGCTTATCCGATGGGTGCACGTATGATGTCAGGTAATTCAACGTTGCATGAAGTATTTGAAAAAGAACTTGCGGAATTTGTAGGTAAAAAGGATGCCTTTTTGCTGAATTATGGATACCAGGGCGTCATGTCGGCAATTGAGTGTATCTGTGATCACCGCGATGTGATCGTGTACGATGCTGAATCTCATGCATGCCTGATCGACGGGATTCGTTTGCATAAGGCAAAAATGGGTCAGTATTACAAGTTTAACCATAATGACATGGCTAGCCTTGAAAAAAATCTGATCCGTGCGACAAAAGCTGCAAATGAAAAAGGTGGTGGTGTACTGGTAATCACGGAAGGTGTTTTCGGGATGTCCGGGAAAGTGGGAGATCTAAAATCCATCGTTGAATTAAAGAAAAAGTACGAGTTCAGACTGTTGGTAGATGATGCGCATGGATTTGGGACTATGGGTGAAACCGGTGCCGGTGTTCATGAATTGCTAGGTGTTCAAAAAGAAGTAGATCTTTACTTTTCTACGTTCGCAAAATCGATGGCAGCCATTGGAGCATTTATAGCATCAGATGATCCTGAAATCATTATGTATCTAAAATATAACATGCGTTCTCAAACATATGCCAAGGCACTTCCTATGCCTTACGTGGAAGGTTGCAGAAAACGTCTTGAAATGATTAAGACAATGCCGGAGCTTCGTACCAAATTATGGGAGAATGTTGCGGCTATGCAAAATGGTTTGAGAAGCCGTGGATTTAATATCGGAGAGACGGAATCGCCTGTAACACCAGTTTTCCTTCACAGCGAAGGAGGAGTTCCGGAAGTAACGCGTATGGTTCGTGATTTACGAGAAAATATGGGTGTCTTTTGTTCGATTGTTGTGTATCCAGTTGTTCCGAAAGGACAGATTATGTTACGTATCATTCCGACAGCATCACATACTTTGGAGGATGTAGAATATACATTGGAAGCATTTACAACCTTAGCTGATAAATTGAAGAATAGAGTTTATCAGATTGAAGATGTTCAAGAGGTTGCCGAGTAGCAAAATCATTGTCTATTGAGTTAAGAGGACGTTTTTTAGCAAAATGTCCTCTTTTTTTGTGGGCTGACTTTGAAATATTTATTTAACGTAATTAATTGATATTTAAATAGTTATGTAGGTTACTAACCTAAAATTGGATTATAAGATTGTTTTTTTTTGTTTTTAGGGTTGCGGTAATGCTTTTAATTGTTAAATTTCGGGCAAAACATGCGTTTCTAGCTTGTTAGAGGCATTTTAACTAAAAACAAACAAAAACATGGCAAGATTTGATGAAGTTAAAGATTTGATCCTATCGCTTGAAGGCGATTTCGATAAGTTTTACAATAAAGCGAACCAGGCTGCCGGAACGCGTGTACGCAAAGGAATGCAAGAGCTAAAAACTTTGGCTCAGGAAATCCGTTCGGAAGTACAGAATAAAAAGAACGAAGGCGAATAAGTAACCGGCTTTACGGTTTGCAAAAAAGGCCCGGTTTTAATCGGGCTATTTTTGTTTAGAATTTCTCCTGATTGATCATCGTGGCCATGCCTCTTGTCACGACTTTCTTTGTATTTATGTCAACAATTTCAGTTGATATTTCAGCAATATGTTTAACCGGATCAATGGTTTTAATTGTAAAAACAGCTTTGTAATCTGTATCTACAAACATAGGTCTTAAAAATTCCACTGTTTGTTTCAGATAGATTGATCCAAATCCAGGAAACTGAGTTCCTAATACTTTTGTGAAAACTGTTGCGCCCAGCATCCCATGGATAATCGGGCGTTTGAAAGTTGTTGTTGCCGCATATTCCGCATCCAGGTGAAGCGGGTTATTATCGCCAGTCAGCGCTGCAAATTGAATAACCTGCTCCTGTGAAAATCGAAAAGGATGATCGAAGGTGGCATTAACAACAGGTTCAATATTCATAAATAGTTTTGTTTATATTTTTGGCAAAAATCGGCTAATTCGCTGATCTGTCCAAATCGGTTTGGAAATTGCTTTAAAACAAAATAAGGCTACCCGCTAGGGCAGCCTTATTTTTGTTTTACCTATATGATTTTATTCTTCTATGTCCTCCGTTATGGCAGCCACTTCGTCCGCCTGTAAAACTCCATCCATTATTTTTGGAGCCCTTGCCTTGTTCCGCTTGTCTTTAAACTTTTTTACCTGCATTTTTAAGGTATCAATCGCTAAATCAGTCGCCTCTTCAAACGTTGTCCCTTGTTCCCTCACAAACATTGTTCCACCGGGGACGTATATTTTTACTTCAAGAAGTTTAGTATGTAACTTGGCGTTGTCACTCTTGTCCAATTTAAGAAATACTTCACCGCTTGTGATCTTATCGTAAAAAGTATCGAGTTTATCCATTTTTTGTTGAATAAATGTCAACAATTTTGGGTCAGCGTCGAAGTGAATTGCTTGCATTTGCAGTCTCATAAGCACTTAAGTTTTATGGTAAAACATTACTTCCAACCGGGCCTTGAAAATTCTCTTGGTTACTAAAGCGGCTCGCATCTCACGTTGCAAATTCCAAACCGCCCTTTCCTCCCAAAAGATTTCGAAGACTTACGGTATACTAAATAAAGAGAAAGATTACCGTAATGTCAAGCGAATGTTAAGGATTTGTATAAAAACTTTTTTGCTTCAATAAATTGGCAAGATCCTCTCAGGCTTCCTCTAAAAGTGTCCTGAAAGAGACATATTGACCGTTAAATTTTTCATGATGGCGCTCTTGCAAATCTGCCTGGAACTCGGTCTGGTATGCCATGAAATCTTCCATGGTTCGGAAAATAAACTGGTTTGTGTAGGTCGCGCCTTCGTTTTCGATTTCCGTAAGAAGCCTTAACAACTTTGTTTCAACCGGCAGCCCAGTGGCCATAATGGCCGGAATATGCGCTTCCTTCATATATTTTAACCAATCTTTTTCAGCGGCGTGGCTGATATTCACAGTGATATTAAAAAGGATCATGTTTTATTTATTTCAATTTGAAAACTTACGCAAATATCGCGCTTTAAATATTAATCGTTAACTATTATCATTTCAGTTACATCAATTGTTGTGATATGCTCAATTCGCAATTACCTTTGCAGGCGTACGATTCACCATAACCCGTTTTACATATGAACGCTCTTATACGTGCCCATTCGGGCTTACGTTATGTTGTCCTAGGATTATTGATTGCAGCTGTTATAATCGCTTACTCAAACTGGCAGAATAACAAACAAGGCGACAGCAAAGTTTATTTATTCGCTCTGATTGCCACTCATACGCAATTGCTGATTGGCTTGGTGCTTTATACGATGAGCCCTTTGGTGAATTTTGGAGAGATCAGTAACAAGGTCATACGATTCTATACGATCGAGCACGTTTTCATGATGGTAATCGCTATCGTCCTTATTACAGTAGGACGCGTTCGCTCAAAAAAATTAGCGGGCGCCGACAAACATCGTACTGTTCTTTACTTTTACGGAATGGCATTAATCATTATTTTGGCAGCTATTCCTTGGCCTTTCAGGAACCTGGGAGCAGCATGGTTCTGATCTGGCAATCGGCTTTCGGCGGTCGGCCATCGACTGCCCGCTGGAAGTCGTTGTATTTGACAGGTTTAGCTTAAAGTCTCCATAAGAAAGCCGAAAGCTGATTGCTGACTGCCGATAGCTTACCCAAACAAATCACTTGAAAGATATCGGTCGCCCCGATCGCAGATTATAAATACGATTGTTCCGGATTCGAGTTCTTTTGCCAGCTCAACAGCAGCCCAGGCGGCTCCTCCACTACTCATTCCAGCAAAAATTGCCTCTTCTTTTGCTAAACGCCGCGTCATGAAAGTGGCATCTTCCTGAGTCACCTCAATTACTCGGTCAACACGATTTCTATCAAATATTTTTGGAAGATATTCCTCCGGCCATTTACGGATTCCAGGGATACTCGAACCATCTGTTGGCTGGCATCCAACAATCTGGATATTTTCATTCTGTTCCTTTAAATAGCGGGAAACGCCCATGATGGTCCCGGTTGTACCCATTGAAGAGACAAAGTGCGTTACTTCCTTATTGGTATCACGTAATATTTCAGGGCCGGTCGTATTATAATGTGCCTTCCAATTATCAGGATTTGCAAACTGGTTCAGCATAAAAAAATCACCATTTTTGGCTTTTTCTTCTGCGTAATCACGAGACTCTTCCATCGTGTCAATTAATGTCACTTTCGCGCCGAAAGCTTCCATAATCAAAACACGTTCCCTGGTTGAATTTTTAGGCATAACCAGTTCTATTTCAATAGCAAATAATCGGGCGATCATTGCCAATGCAATACCAGTATTACCACTCGTGGCCTCAATTAACTTTGTACCAGACTTAATCTCACCACGATCCAAAGCGCCCTTAATCATACTGTAAGCAGCGCGGTCTTTTACACTGCCGCCAGGATTATTTCCTTCTAATTTACCGTAAAGTTTAACGTTTGGATTCGGATTGATACGGTTTAATTCTACCAATGGAGTATTGCCTACTAAATCAAGAAGTGCGGACATGAAGTAAATTATAAAATGTGATGTGAATTTGTAATGTCATTTTATAAACAAACAACATCGCACAGCAACATTCAGGTTCATCTCGAACCGATTATGTGAAAGACAGAAATAATAAATTTTGATCACAACCATATTTGTCTGATAGACTTAATTGATTGCAAAGGTAATGGTTTATTGGTATTTAGGAGTTGTGAAGAATGCCAAAGTTCCAAGCAAAAACGTAGTGATAGACGAAGAATGTGTCCCGCCGATTATAGGAATCAGCTGTACATCTGTAGCACCTCTTTTTTTCATGGCCGCTTCTGCATTAACTGAATTAAAATAAAACACCAGCGGATCCGCATCACCGTGAAATAGCCGGGTAGGCGTATTAGGCTTCCAGTCATAAACATCGTTATCACCAATTGCTGCGATAAAGCCGGTATCGGTTCCAGTATTTATTGCTGTTTTGAAAGAGTCGTTTAATATGGTATTAAAACTGACATTAATCGGATTTTCGATACCAAGTCGCTCTATCTGAGCAGCATAAGGATCCTTAAAATAATATGTTTTTGGCTTGTTGAGTTTGTAGATTCTGTCGTAAGTAAGCATAACCCATAGATACAAAGAGTTATAAGAAGCCACATCATTGACAGAGCTGTTAATGACATATTTCATAAATGCCGTTTTATCATAAGCACCGGCACCGCAGCTAGATGCTTTCAGATTAAATTCAGATGAAGCTTCCTCCTCAATTTTTTTCTGTAAACACATGGTTGCATATCCGCCTTCTGAATATCCTGCTACATATAATTTTTCATTCCATTTCACATCCGTCTGTTGTTTCAAAAGTTCTTTTGCGGCTCGTAACATATCCAACGTTGAGGATGCAAGGCTTGCACGATGTTCGTATGGATGAGGTAAATCTTTCGATGCACCGTAGCCAATATAGTCGGGATAGGAAATGATATAGCCAATAGAGCCAAAAACTGAACCAAATGTTGCAGCTTCTGAACCGTCCTTGAAATTTGAGGGTGCAGCATCATCAGATGTTATAGTGCCATGCTGGACACTAATCATAGAGACCGGTTGATCGGTTACGGGCATTAAAATGGCACCAGAAGCGATGATGTCAGACCCATCAGTATTCTTGGTTTTATAAGTAATCTTGTAAACTTTAATATCATTTTTAACATAGAATGCCAAAAGAGGATTGATTTTCAGAATATCGTCTCTTGTAGAATTTTTAATGAATGTACTTGATACTAAATATTTATTTTCCTCAGATGGTGCTGGGTCAACAGGATTATCGTTGTCGCTGCAAGCGGTCAGAAGAAGTAAACTCCAGATTAAAAGCGCCCAGCTTTTACGAAAGAGAAATGTAGAAATGTGTTTTTTCATACCGTTATAAGGAAACAAGTCAGTGTTCTGTCTGAGATAACGAACACTGACTTGTTTTTGATAAAGATAATCTGATTTTCTGATAATTATATTTTATCCATATACCAACTTATCATTCGGGCAGATGCGTCAGGTCTTTCCACCATTCCCATGTGACCAGCTTCGGCCAGAATAAATGGATAACTTTGTTTCGGATATTCTGAAAGGCTGATGCAACTTTCAAAAGGAATCAGTTTGTCCTGCATACCGATAATGAACAAAACAGGAAAAGGCATCGCAGCTAAAACGGCTGTACGATCAGGTCTTTCACGCATTGCGTTAAGTCCTGTGATCAATGCTTCGGCGGGAAGTTTTCCATAACGCTCGATATGCTCTTTTATCTTGTTCGGATAAAGTTCTTTGAACCTGTCTCCATATAAGTTTGCAGCCATATTTTTTAAAAACATTTCTGTTCCGTAATTCCGGAGCATATCGATGGTCTGGTTGCGCTGATGTTTTTTGGATTCGTCATCGGCGTAAGCAGTGGAATGAAACAGTCCAAAACCTTCGAGCATTTCCGGATACTTTTCAGCAAAGGCCAGAGCGATATAACCACCCATCGAGTGGCCGATCAGTGTACATTTCTCTATTACCGCTGTCGTAAGAAATCGATGTAATTCATCAGCATATTCTTCAACTGTATGGCAAAAAGTGAAGAGGGAAATATTTGGTCTGATGACCGTGTAATATTCATTTATCAAAGCATCAATATTATCCCAAATTGCATCATCAACGCCATGGCCATGCAGTAATACAAGTGTCTTTCTGTGTAGATTCATAGCAGTTTACTCTTAAAGGTTGAGTTATTCTTTGGTTAAATATACATAAACCGAGAGTAAAATCAGCTTTTGATCAGGAATTCATTGTAAATTAATGGAGACTTAATGTTGGAAGTAGTGGGGGAAATAGAGACAAGACAAAATTTTAACTCAATTGATTATCCTGTAAAAGCTGAATCAAAAAACTATCTGAAATGGCATTTTGTTCAGATTTGTCGTAGATAGAAAGTAACGTTACGGTTTCCTTTGAAATTTTAACGCAAGTGATGATTCTTCACCCGCCGGATTTTCCTTTGTTTTTTGAGGAAATAGCCATTCGGATTTTATAGCAATCTTTTCCAAGCAAAATACCTTGATATGGATCTTCTTCAAGTTCTTTGATAAGTTTTTTTAAATCAGTTAGAAGTGATGGGTACTTTTTCAAAAGTTTTTTTAACTCCTTATCAAAGTTTTTAACAGTGAAAATTTTAAACATTAGTTTTCGACTTCGTTTAGCAGAAACTGTATGGGGCGTGATGTAATTAACCCCTTATCTACCATCTCCATTTCCTGAAAACCAGCTTTAATATTTTCCCAAGTTTCTTTCTGTTCTGACGAAAGACCGTCGTTTGCCTTTGCCGATTCTTCAATTTCTACAAAATCTAATGCACGAACTAGCTTCATGAAAAAAGCAAATTGACTTTCAGGAACGTTTAGAATTACTTGTTTCATAATATGATTGAAAAGTTATTCAAATAAAAATTTCTGTGGATCGAAAGATACATCAATTTAAACCAGATAATTAATCTATTTGTTCAGCTTCGCCATTTCTTCTTCGCGCAAAGCCCTGCGTAATATTTTACCTACGTTTGTCTTAGGCAACTCTGTACGGAACTCGATTTTCTTTGGACATTTATAAGGCGTAAGATTTTCTTTACAGTATGCTTTTACCTGCTCCTCAGTAAGTTCAGGGTCTTTTTTTACGATAAAAAGTTTGACCAGTTCTCCGGATTTCTCATCAGGAATCCCGACACAGGCCACTTCCAAAACTCCCGGGCATTGTGCCACGACATCTTCTAGTTCATTTGGATAAACGTTGAATCCGGAAACCAGGATCATATCCTTTTTTCGGTCCACAATTTTAAAATAGCCGTTAGCATCTTCATATCCTAAATCTCCGGTTTTGAACCAGCGCATTCCGTCTTGTTCAAAAATAACCTGAGCGGTTTCTTCCGGCCGGTTGAAGTATCCGAGCATAACCTGCGGGCCTGCCGCGCATATTTCACCTACTTCACCAAGATCTGCCCACGAACCATCTTCGCGTAAAATTCGCATGGCTGTGCTGGGCCAGGGAATACCAATTGTCCCGATACGATTTTCACCTACGAGCAAATTGGAAGACAAAACAGGTGAAGTTTCAGAAAGTCCATAACCCTCGGTCGCTGCACATCCTGTTGATGCCAGCCATTTTTCTGCCACAATTTTTTGCAGCGCCATACCTCCTGCGGAAGTTGCTTTTAACTCACTGAAATCAACTTCGCTGAATTTTGGATTGTTCATCAGGCCATTAAACATCGTGTTAACGCCTGTGAAAACATTTATTTTATATTTTTTCAGATCTGAAATAAATGCGTTCATATCCCTTGGATTAGTTATCAGAACGTTCATTGCTCCAATTTTTATTCCGGACAAAGCGTTGACTGTTAATGCATAAACGTGATATAATGGAAGTGCAGCTACGAAAATTGGCACTTCCATATTCGTCATGATCGGTTTGAGCCAGGCATTATTTGCTTCCACATTTGCAATGAGATTACGATGCGTCAGTAGCGCGCCTTTTGACACACCCGTAGTTCCGCCAGTATATTGGATAAATGCAATGTCGATATTGGAGACAACCGGTTTTTGATATTCCAGACTTGAACCTATTGAAAGCGCCTCTGCAAAGGGAACGGCTTTCGGGATATGATAAGCCGGTACCATTTTCTTGACATATTTAACTACTGCGTTGACTATAACCTTTTTTGGGAAACCCAGTAAGTCGCCAATTTGTGTGATGATAATATGTTCAATTTCAGTATTATTAACTATTTTTTCGAGGTGTGAAGCAAAGTTTGCAAGAATTACGACGGCTTTAACACCTGAATCTTTGAACTGGTGCTGCATTTCCCGTGGCGTATAAAGCGGATTCGTATTTACAACGACCAGTCCTGCTCGTAATGCACCGAACATCGCCACCGGATATTGCAATAGATTTGGCATTTGGATAGCAATCCTGTCACCTTTTTTTAAACCCAGACCTTGCAGGTAAGCTGCGAAATTCCGAGAAAGCTCATCTAATTTTCCAAAGCTGAGCTCTTTACCCATGTTTGCATATGCAGACCTATCCTTGAATAACCTGAAACCGGTTTCCAGCATTTCAATGAGTGAGGAATACGCATCAGGATCGATTTCGTATGGCACTCCTGGCGTATAAAATTTTAGCCAGGGATATGTTTCTTTGGATATGGCAATCATGGGTTCTGTCGCAAAAAGTTGATGATGTCGCTTTCAGGATTTTAAGTTAAACAATTGACACAAATTAATATTGAATCTGTCCAATTTATTTTCTTGATCATTTAAACGAAAAACATACGACAAGGTAATACAAAGCAACAAATTGTTTATCTCTTCGAAATTTCCCATCGCCAGAGTGGGCCTTCGTCCGGATCTTTTACATCCTCAGTTCTTACAAAACCTAGCTTTTCCAGGATATGTCCGGAAGCGTTTTCTTCGGCCAGCGTATGCGCAACTACCTTTAATACTCCACTTTGTGAAAAAGCATGTTCCAAAAGTGCACGGGCTGTTTCAGTACCAAGACCCATGGTGCGATGTGATGGCGTTATTTCATAACCAATTTCTACCATTCCATTAGAATCCGGTTCGCCTTTGTAGCCGCAGGAGCCAATTAATATGTTATCCTGTTTGTATATAATTAAATAAACCCACCAAAGGCGAAGAGGTGGGTGTGCCTTCCAACGATGATAGGAAGGCGTAAAAGTATCACGGAATTCAGTCCATTTTTTTGGAACATTTACACCCATGACACGACCAAGGACATTGTTGCCCATTCTTATCGCATCAAAAAGTGTGTCGTCGCACGGAACAATATCTAAACGAGGGCTTTGAAGCATTTTAAAGTTAAATTGTCAAATCAAAGCCGAATTTACAAAATCACAACGAATTGTCTTCATCGAATTTATCTGTGATCGCTTTCCGTATCGCCTGATGAGGACGCATTCCTGAACTTTTTGAACGGGTAACAGCTCTGTCAGAAGGATTCGACTTTGCGCGTAATGCGAGATTGGATACCGTCATGTGTCCGTTTCTCCAGTGTTCAAATTCTTCTTCCGTCATGATGTCACGGGTCACTTGTCCGTGGGCATAACCGTCTCCGAAAGACTGGATTCGACTATCTGTAAGGGCAAGTTTCCTTTCTTCTTCCAGATTTTCGATTTCAGTTCGGATATCGATTTCTTCCTGTTTTAATTCTTCCCAGGTAGGCAAGACAGCAATATCGTTTTCGAGAATATTTTTCTGAGCAAGTTGTTGGGTCAATGTCACCTGCAGCTCGTCCATTTGTTTTTCAATCTTCTTTTTGCGTCTTCTTAACCGCCATAATTTGGGATCAATCTGTAACCAGCGCATCCAGAAACCTTGCAGCACGGGCAACGCCATTCCTAGCGAGATTGCACCAGCAATTGCAAAAAGTACTCCACTCATTACGAAAGACAAAAGCGCCCAGGGACTATTTACCAAGTTAAGATTTAGCTGGTCGGAGTTACGAAGTGCCTGTTCAATTTTATTGGTAAGTTCCGGGCTGTTGATCGGAGCACCGGTCATTGGGTCAACCGCATTCAACTGTAATCCCTTCACTGATTTATTAATCGCTTCTTTCAATTTGTCGGTACGATATGCCTCATAACGAAACCAACCCAGGATGATCAGCGTAACAATCGCAAAAACTGATAAGATCAATTTGAATTTTGCATAACGACTTTTGGCCTTCTCAGTACCTTCCTTTTGATAAGGTTCCTCAATCAGTCGGTCGTATGCAGGTTTTAACAAGACAGATAACATGGCCAGACCAATTGCAAACGCCCATGCTTCGTTTGGGTTACGAATATTCAGGGCATATGCGACAATTTCATGGGAAATAATAAGGTCACCAGCTATAAATGAAATTCCTGCAACAAGAAAGATAAGGCCAGCGACCAACGAATAATATGGTGCGGATTCTTTCCTCTTATCAAGCAGTTGTTCTGTCTGCTGTCCAATATTCCAGATGGAAGTATCAAGATCCTTGATTTTTTTTGCGCTGTGGTTTACACCCATAACCTGATCCTGAAGCTTATCATACGACTGCTTATGAACCCGAATTGTTTCCTGCCTTTTGTTTTTTATTGCATCAAGTTCAAATCGCTTTTGATTGAGGCGATCCAGCACCCAATCGTGGCTAACATTACTCGACAAATATGCTTCATAAACCTGGCGGTCCAATCCTTCAAGGCCGCTTGCGTAGCCATGTTGGTAGTCGCTGTTTTGTTCGTCCATCATTTTTTAAGTTTTTATAACATTCGATGTGATGCGCAAAAATTATTCCGCACTTCTTCTTATCTCCTGCAATTGCTTATTGCTTAGCTGGTTTTTCATACGTCTTGCCAGAAAAAACTCGCTTTCAAAGAGTTTAATTAACATATCACGTCTTGCATAAATACGGTCGCGCTCTGTTTCGGACTGGCCTTGTTCACGAAGAACCTGCCACTTTTTGATGCGTAATTCATCAATTTCACCTTTTAAAATCTGAATTTCATTCTCCCAGTTTTCTGAATTTTCGACGAATTCTTTACGATTACGGTTACCATTGAACAGAATAAGCAAGTCGTTTCTCAAAACAGTTACGTTGCTGAGCAACAATTTTCCTGCAAAAAGAAACAGGAAGAAAACAAATACAAAAAGCGCAACTGCCTGCCAGGCGCCTTGATATGGCAAAGCATTGGCAAAAACAAATAGCGCTGCTGCAAAGGGTAAACCAACTTCTTCAAGCAACGAACGCCACGAAACACGGGATTCGGTATCATGAAACATTGAAATTCTGCCAAATAAACTGAACATACCAGCCAGAAAAATGCCCAGGGCGATCCATGAACTTTCGGCGAAAGCGGGTTTCAGAGATTCTCTGATCAGAAAAAAGTTGCCGGTACACATCGCTATGGAAAGTGTCAGGCCAATCAATGTGCGAGGCAACTGATGATCACCATTAGGCCCGGAAGCTACCAGATTTCTGAGTTTTTCATTAAGTTCTTCCGAACGATTGTTTTTCTGACCAATAAATAAATTCAATTCCTGAATGCGTTCGTTGTGCTGTTCGATGCTGCTCAAATGTTCCGCAGCCAGGTGTGAAAAGTATTTATGGATAATATCCGTTTTTTCAGTTGGATCGGATTCGGATAACCCAAAAAGAACGCCTTCATCGCGTAAGGTATCTTCGTCTTGCAACCAATATGGAATAGCCACTTCGCTTTTGACTGTCAAGCCAGGATTTTTCTCAGGCTGGGTGAAATTATTATTAACTGTTGTCGGGTATGGGACAGATAAATTCGGTGTATTTTGGGGCATGGTATCTTTGAAGCCGGAGGTAGCTTCTATTGTTGTTTCAGGATTGGTGTCGTAAAAAATTTCTTCGTTTTTGTCGAAATAACGGAACCAGTTTGAGATACGTTCAGTGAATTTTCCCATAAGTTTTTCATGGATTTAGCCCGCAAGTATCCATCAAAACTGGCAACTAGCCAATATTATTGTGATGACCGGTGATTTAGTACTGTAAAGCGCTTGAAACTAAGACTTTGGGAACATTTGTTTCAATGCAGTCCAGAGTTTTTTCTTTAAATCACGATCAGCTTCAATGACCGGAAGTGGATCAGTTAGTAAAAACCATATTCCTTCCACTTGCTTTGGCGTATAAGGCGGGAGTAAAAGATCGAGATGCAGTTTTATCAAAGGAACTCCAAACGTAATGAAATAATTGATGCGCTTTTCCGAGAGAACACTTCTTGCATCTGGTCCTGAAAGAAAACTGAAATTAAGTATATCCGAATTTTCCGGGGAATGTCCGACAGCTTTCAAAACATTATCCAAAAATAAAGCTTCAGATACAAGCATTTCGCGTTGTTTCGGTTCATCAACCAGTATGAGGACTTTATGATTTAAAACAGGAAACTGGGTTTGGGGAACAGCAGGTTTTGTTGGTTGTACAGCTTCTTCTCTAACAGTTGAAACAGGAATTGAAACAGTTTGTTTCAGTGTCGGAGTTTCGCTTTTTGTCTCAACTAATTCAGGTTGATCGATGATTTCAGGGAGATTTTCTTGTTGCTGAGGCGCTATAATAATTTCTCCCGGCACTTGAAAAAGTACGTCATGCTGATATAAGATCTGGAAAAGTGCAGCTGAATTCATCGTTTGTATAACTATCCTAATCTGAAATTACTGAATACTCCAAATGCCCAGCTTTTTCTTTTGTGCGTTAATTTCAAGATTAGCATATTCCTGACTCGTAGAATACTTTTTGAAATGGATCGCCAGACCTCGCTGGACCAGTTCTTTGTTAAGCACGGAGCCATTTGGTAAAATTACTTCACCTAAAAGTCTTCCGTATCTGTCAAATTCACCGTTATGTTTTATCGTAACAATTTTATGAAAACATTTTTCAGAAGTATACTGCTTGGCAACTTTATAAAAAGGCTTTCCGCGTTCGGGAGAATTAATATGCAAAAATCGAATTCTGATAGCCTTTCCCTGGCGTAAACCAGCCTTTTTACCATCAAAAATAAATTTCATTTCTATGGTATCACCATCCTGAATACCGATCACTTCTGCTTTCAGCGGGCTCGGCAAAGTGCTGGATTTAACAATCCCTTTATACTTGTCAACAGGTTGTTCTTTTTGTTTCAAAGACAGCAATCCTGGCAATAGGGAAAACGCAATAAGATAATGAACTAATAATCTGTAACTTGAAATTTTGGAAATTGGCACGCGCATTTATACTGAAAAGTTTGGACTGCAAAGGTAAGGAATACTTCGCAGCCAGAGACTTGTTAAGATTTGTTTATCTTTAAATAGACAAATTATTCCAACAGCTTATGACCATTGACCAGCTTGACATGGATGGTACTTATACCTACGCAGATTACCTTCAATGGACCTTTGAAGAGCGTTTGGAAATAATTCAAGGGAAAATCTTCAAAATGTCACCAGCTCCTGACAGACGTCACCAGGATATTTCTTTTAAACTAGGTGTTGCAGTATATAACTTTTTACAGCAGACGACCTGTAAGGCATATATGGCACCGTTTGATGTCAGATTGTCTCGGTTGAAAAGGAAAGCGAGCCCAACTCAGGTTTACACCGTAGTGCAACCTGACATTTGTGTGATTTGTGATCTGGAAAAATTGGATGATCGTGGCTGTATTGGCGCGCCGGACCTTATTATTGAAATTCTTTCGCCTGGAAATTCTAAAAAGGAAATGAAGGAAAAGTTTGAGGTGTACGAAGAAAACGGCGTCAAAGAATATTGGCTGGTAAATTCTACTGAACACTTGGTACTTGTTTACATCCTCAATGACGAGGGTAAATACATTGGCTTGAAACCTTTTATAGAGGAAGAAATAATAACTTCCTCTATCCTGCCTGGCTTCGAAATGTTGGTCGGTGATATCTTTGCAGAATAAATTATTTTAATTTCAAGTCATACCATTTAAAATCCTTCAATGGCGCGCGACGCGAAACCATTTGCTTCGGAGGGTAATTTTTTTCCAGATAATCCAAAACCTGTTTTTCAGTTTCGCCCAAATCCCAAAGGTTATGGTTTGCCTGCATCCAGCGGATTTTCTGTTTCCAGCCATCCCGGGTGAAATGATTAGCGCTGATCAGCTTTGTAGAATGGCAGCCTGTGCATTGCGCCTTTACCATGTATAGATTTTCATCCACCACAAGTCCGGTTTCCTTATCCAGTTTTGTTGTGTCAGATAAAAATCTGGTTGTAGAAATTGACGGAAGTTCATCAGAAGAAATTCCGTTTTGAGTTTTTGTTTCCTGTCGAAATGAACTGAATAAAATTCCCAGTCCCAGAAAAACGATGAGTGTTGCTTTGATTCTCATTTATATATTATTTTCCGGATCGTATTATCCAACCTTAACAGCAATTCTTTCGCAGGCATTGTTCAAATAACCTCCCGGGTTCCATGCCGGAATAACCATCGGCTGTGCAACTCCTTTTTCATCAGTCGCGCGAACCCAAACTTCATAATAACCTTTCACAGGAAATTTGATGTTGGTATTCCAGTGTTGCCAGGCAAGCCGGTTCGCTGGGGCTTCCAATTTGCAATCAAGCCAGGTCGCTCCGAAGTCAATGGAAACCTCTACTTTTTTTACAGAAAAATCACCCGCCCAGGCATGTCCGCGCAAAGGTAGCGTGTCGTTTGAGGAAATCGATGCTCCTGTTTTAGGAAACGTAATCATCGATTTCACAGGCATAGACTCGATGATTCTGTAAAATTCATCAGTTGTTGGAATTTCAGTTCCTGGTGCAACAGGACTTTTCGGCATTTTGTAACTATGGCCTTCCATTTTTGCTCCATCATGCACTTTATTACGAACGGAAATGCCACTTAACCATTTTCCTGAAACGGAAGCTGGCCAGCCGCCGATAACCAATCTCAAAGGAAATCCATGAAATTCCGGAATATCTTTTCCGTTCAACTGCCACGCAATCAAGGTTTCGTCTTCCATGGCTTTCGCAATAGGTACACCTCTTGAAATGGCTTCTTTTTTTGGATCTTTGCTTAAATGGAGATCTTTTCCGTGATATCCGATATAAACAGCGTCACTTTTAACTCCTACATCGGCGAGAATATCTTTTAGTCTGACGCCCGTCCATTCCGAACAATGCACGGCACCTTGTCCCCATTGATTACCCGAAGCAGCGGGAAGATATCCTGAACGGCCATTTCCTCCACATTCAAGTGTAAGCTGATAGGTATAATGCTTGAATTTCTTTTTCAGATCGTCAAGCGTATAGGTTTTAGGAGCTTTGACAGATTCTCCGTCGATAGTCAGCGTCCAGGTTTTGACGTCAATAGTCTCCGGGATCAAACCATTATTACGGATAAACATTTTGTCAACAGGCGTAATGCGGTCGTCCAACAAATCAAGCGGAGCTTCTACATTCCATGGGCGATCTCCCTGAACGATCAGGTTCGTATTTTTCCCTTTCAGAGCATCTTTTTCTCCGAAACCAATTGGTATATAATTTTTGGGTAGATTTTCAGCAAAAACAATTTCGCTTCCAAGTGTGGCAACGATTGCAGCTAGACTTGATTTTTTCAGGAAACCGCGTCTGTCAAAGAGATAATTCATACTATGGGTTCAGCTTAATAACAATTATAACGGCTTTGTTCAGGAAACCTTATTTTCAAAGCTGTCAGAAGTTCAAATTTACCGAATTTACAATAAAAAGGTTACCCTATTGAGGATAACCTTTTTACATTTTCATGAATTATAGCGTGTAACACTGATTTTGAACTATCACTTGCACTGAAAGTGTATGTATATGTTCAACAGGGTGGGTTATGCGTTATTCATTCAGTTACCTTAAAGTTGTTATAAGAACAAGCCTGCAATGGCAAGTACCTGCTCTTTTGTAAGCGGTTCGTCGAATGCCTCGGTTATCGCAGCATCTGATTTTCCTGCAAGACCTGTTAAGTTAACACCGCCCTGCATTTTGTTATCTTCACCTGCATAAACAGCAGCCGGAGCGCCTTCATTTCCTGTAATCCAAGATTTAATCGCAACATTTCCAGTTGCAGCACCAAGTAATTTACGAACGATCGAAGCATGTCTTGCTTCAACAGAGTGAACTTGCAACGCATATTCAAGAAGAGCTGGGTCAGCCATCAAGCCACCCGCCTGTCCTTTGTAAGCTCTAACTCCTGTATCCTCTAATGCGTGAGAAACAGTCAGGAATGTGTTGTAATCAGAGAAGACCGTAGCAAAAGCACCTTTTCCTGTAAAATCAAAAGCTGGTTTAGCGACTGCCTTAGCTCCAAGCGCACCTTTTAAAAATGCTACGTGCTGCGTTTCATGTTTTCCGATTTGCGTAAAAATCGTTTTATCACTTGCCGGAATCAGGTTTGCCGTTCCATTTGCTTGCTGATAGAAATCATCTTCCAGATATTCCAGCGTAAGCGCAAAGTTTAAGATATCAATTGCTCCTGCTGACTGTGCATAAGCTTTGTTAACAATGGATGCAAAAACTGTCGGCACTGCTGCTGCGGCAAGTTTACTTCCAATTTTGCTCATAAAATGACGGCGGGTTGCATGTTCCAAACGGCCCACTGCATCACCATCTATTTTTTGAATTTCGTCTACTATTTTGAAAATGTCCATATTGGTCAAAAGTTGAAGTCTGTTGGAAAATTATTTAGGTAGATTAGCGCCGCTGATCTTAGTTTTAACATAAGGCTGAACTGCTGCAAGAATCGTTGCAGATGCTGTCGCTTTATCTAAACCATTTGAATCAATCTGCGTATCACTGGCAAAACCAGCTGTTTTTGGCGTTAACAGATCGCTGATCGCTGCGGCATGACGCGCTTCAACCGAGACAATTTTCCCAGCTAATGTCAGGTAAGTTGCATCCTTTATAAATTTGCCTGCACCATTATAAGCAGCGACTCCAGTATCTTCAAAAAGTTTGGCAGCTCCTAAAACTTGCGCCCGATTTGAAAAGTCAATGGAAGAGAAATCAACTTCAAGAGATGGAATGATCTGTGTTGGAGCAGCGGCTGTAAGAGCAGCTTTAAAGAAATCTCTGTGGATAACTTCGTGATCGCGGATGTCAGTAAGAATTGTAGTTTCAGCAGCCGTAATTCCTGTATATGGAGTTTTAATAACTTGCTCATAAAACGCTGCTTCAAGTTGCTCAAGCGCATAAGCATAATTCAAAATTCCTACGTCGCCACTTCCAAGATCAACCGTTCCCGAAGGAGGAGTTATCATATCATCGTCATCATCTTTACATGCGCCAATGGCCAGTGTTCCCACTGCTGTTGCAATACCGGCTGAACGTAAGAATAGTCTTCTGTTCAAAACGGATCCGTCACCTTTCTTGGTTTCGGAATCTTTCTGTGTGATGTTATTATTGATCATAGCAATTAAAGGTTACGATTTTCTTCTCGCCCATCGAAAAGAGTATTTGGAAAACCTACGCCTGGAAAAATGCTTTAGATCGATACAGTAGAAAAAACGTATAAATTATTTGTTATTAATCATATTTATTTCGGGAGATTTGGTAACATTAAAACACAAATGCCCGGAAATTAATTTTCCGGGCATTTGTGTTATTGATCAAAAACTGAATTTTATTTTTTCACGATTTTACTTGTGATAACCGTTCCGTTAGTACGAATCATTTGCACAAGATAAAGTCCTGAAGGCAAATTCTGAACATTGATTTCTTTGCTTGGAACAAAAGCGGACTGATAAACAGCTCTACCACTTGCATCAAAGATCGATACGCTCTTAATCTGAGTGAAATCATTTGCTTTGATTATAAGCTTCTCTGCAACCGGGTTTGGATAGAACGATGCTGATAGGCCGTCAAAGCTTATTGACTCAATTCGGCTGTAAGCAAATGTTCCGTCGCGGTCTACCATTTTAAGACGGTAAAGATTTTCGCCGTTAAGAGGTTCGCTGTCAATAAAGTTGTAATTTTTGATTGACGTGCTCTCTCCGTTCGATTTCTTCGTTCCGATCATACCCCATTGTTTACCATTCTGGCTGCGTTCAATCTCGAAACGATCACTGTTTGTTTCTGTCGTTGTAGCCCAGTTTAGTAATGCAGTCTGACCTTCTCTTGCTACCGTAAATGAAGTAAGTGTTACAGGAAGTGGATTCGTCGGATCCAAAAGCAAATGCAGTGTAGCAGTAGCACAAGCTGATGGCGTACCATTGTCACATGTTGTGTATGCGAAGTTTTTCGGTCCTTTAAATCCGGTGGCGGGAACGAAAGTGAAACTTCCATCTGACAATAAGGTGAAAACACCAGACCCATCCGAGATACTCTGAGGTGAGACGACCTTATCATTTCCATTCGGATCTATATCGTTAACTGACACATTTCCAGTGGTAGTAATACCAATTTCAGAATTAAAGTAGTCGTCCGTCGCCGATGTAGCATTCGCAGTATTAGGCTCTCTCACAGAAATATAAACCGTGGTACTAGTACACAAACCTGACGGCGTTTCGCAAACCGAATACGTGAATAAGTCTGGACCATAGTATCCTGCATTAGGCGTATAAAGGATATTTCCACCTGATACCGATACTGTTCCGTTTGACGGCGTAGTTGGTGTAGGATTTCCCAGCACGCCATCTTTATTTCCAACCCCATCATTTGCTCTGACATTGATCGTGACTTGTCCGGGTGAAGTAGTAGCACCTGTAACAACAGCTATGTCAAAATTCGCGAATGGCACATTGCTATCCGTAAGCGGATCTTTAACTGTAATAACCAAAGGAACATTTGTGCAAGGAGTTTCAGGAATACAAACTGGGACATCGTAGGTATAAACCCCTTTGGTCGTAGCTGTAAAGGTATACGTTCCATTTGAATTCAATACCAAATTGGCACCTGCCGGATTTCCCGGAGCGGCTGTTGCAGTTGGACCATAAGTGCTGCCTGCAGGTAAAATGTCATTTGTCGAAACACTTGCAGAAACCTGAACATTTATCTGTGTGGCAGTAAAGTCTGGATTTTTGATAGCATTACAGCTTAAAGCACCTCCGCCAACAGAAGTTCTGGTATCTATAAATGCACCAAATACATCAACAACATTAATTACGTCGGCCAATGCTGAAAAGACAATCCTTACCTCGTCAAATGGCTGCGTCGTGACAAAACTTGGATTGATCTGGGTGCCTACGCCAACCGTGATTACATTCAATAATTCCAGGTTAAGCAGCGCTGAGCCCGATCTCGATTCCTGTAAAACACCATCGTTGTAAGTCTGAATGGTAATGGAATTCAAAAGATCCACTTGCGCAATACTGTTAACATTTCTGATAACGAACCCGGCAGCAGTACCGACTGGATAAGTAGAAATTGGATCGACCACTGAAATCGCGGCGGATGCGCCAACATTTGCAACAAGTGTCACACGAGAGAAATCAGAGTTGCTGGAAGATATTACATTCCATGGATCTCTTACGGAGCAACCAACACATGCCACACCAGAAATACCGGTTTTCGCAGCATCGATTACGACTGGGAACGCAGGCTGCGTTAAGAAATAGCTATTATTGCAGGCGATAGTACCCTGGCATAATTTATCGAAAATAGCTCCATAAATTCTGATGTTGCCAAGATCGGCACCAACGAGTTGTGTGAAGGTTATTTTTACTTCATCGTAAGCTTGATTCGCGACAATTCCTACAATCTGGCGGCTCGATCCTGTTAGCAAAGATGTACCTGCTCCCACAATAAGTGCATTTCCGGTACCGGTCTGCACCAAAGCTCCGTTGTTGTAAAGCGATATTGTAGCACTGCTCAGCGCGCCAGCAGAAAGTAATGTCGTAGTTTCCACATCAAACCCTGCAAAAGAATTTGCGCTGTAAGTATTAAGTGCATCCGCAACTGCAAAATCAGCAGAGCTTGCAACACCAGCAGCCAGCACGATTGTGGCTGAATTGCCAGCATCGGAGTCAATCACATTTCCGGAATTGTTTATAGTACATGCGACACAGGCCGGTGAAGTTATTCCTGTATTTTTGCCATCAACATAAACAGGAAAATTAGGATTTGTAAGCGCAGTAAGCGTGTTGCATTCTAAAGGAGTTCCTGCACAGAAGGACGTAAATACTGCACCATAAACCTCGGTGGTTCCCAGGGTCAAGCCGACGGTCTGATCCACAGTCAATTTGACTTCGTCAAATTCTTGTGTGGCAACAAAACCAATGGTTTGCCTGCCAGATCCACTCAAAAGTGGGGCTCCGACAGATAAAAGGCTTCCATTTCCAAAAACATCACTGGTAGCTACACCGTTCAGATAAGTCTGAATTCTTAACCCACTTAAAGCGTTTACCCCGATTATACTTGGGTTATTGATATCAAACCCTGTAAAGGTTCCGGCCGGATAAGACTGCTCAACACTTTTGACTGCAACTGAACCACTTACGCCAACCCCCGCGGTTAATACAATATCCGTATGATTGGCAGGATCTCCGTCAATTAAATTGCCCGTATTTGAAACCTGGCAATTAGCACAAATATTTGCGTCAACCCCAGTGTTTGGCGTACTTATTAGAACTGGATAATTTGGGCTGGTGAGTGCAGTAGGCGTATTGCAGGATAGTGCAACTCCATCACAGAAAGTCTGGAATACAGCATTGTAAACCAATGTTGCACCAAGATTTAAGTCTGCCGTGGCGGCTATCGTAATCTGCACTTCATCAAAAGGGACAGTGCTCACAAAACCAACGCGCTGTCGTCCTGAGCCGCTTAGTAATCCAACCGACAACAAGCCATTTGTTGCAGTTTTTACCTCCTGCTCTGCTCCGTTCAAATAGGTTTTTAGTGTGATACTTTTAAACACACCAAGATTAAGTATTGCAGAATTTTCAATTTCAAAGCCTGCAAATGTCTGCGCCGGATAGTCCGTTACTTGGTCCTTAATAGACAAAGAAGCGCTTCCAATTCCAGTCACTGATAGGCTGGCAGCATTTGAAGTGTTGGCGTCAACCGCATTTCCGGTATTCGTCACTGAGCCAAGACCGTCAGTAGTTGTTCTCGCAGGAGAAACTATCACAGGATATTCCGGATAATTTACAGCAGTTGCCGTGTTACATACCAGCGCAGGTCCTGCTTTGTAAGCCCTTTGCACCGCGTAAAAAACGTCGTATGTAGTTATTGCGCCTAGTGGACTGTTAATTTCAATTTCTACCCGGTTGTAACTTAAAGTCGTGTAAATTCCAACTTCCGTTGCATCTGAAACTAATGATGAACTAAGGCCTAATAAGTTTATCGATGTGCTGGTTTCCTGTAATGCGTTGTCAAGATATGTTCTGATGGTTATTCCATTTAACACAGAAAGGCCGAGCAAGGAGGAATTTCTTATTAAAAAACCAACGAAATTCCCAGCCTGGTATGTGTTGGCATCGGCAACTCTCATCGTAAGAGAACCACCAATAACAATCGTTCCGATTGCTGGCTGCGTTAAGTTGTCATCGATTGCTCTCGAAGCGGACGTCCAAAAGCTCAATCCAGGGGAAGTATTCGTTTGCGTTACAGTAAAGCTTGGCGTTGATCCATTCACCCAGGGTGTTGATGTTGTCGAGTTCAATGGAAGATTAGCCTGTTGAGCCAAAGCTTGAAAATTCAAGACAAAAAAACTTATAATAGCTATACAGCAGATGACAAACGAGTTTTTTCTAAAAACCGTTTTACGAGTATGTGATACCATGACTATTTCTTTATAGGGTTTGTAGTGTGTTTAAATAGTGCAATCCAGGAATGGTGGATTGAGGACATCCAAAGTTTGGAATGGCGTATCCCACTTGTTTCAGTTGGTATCTGTGCAGAACTGCTTGATCAAGTGAACGGTAGGTCAACCTAGCCGGCCACTTGCCATAAGTAGAAATTTTCATTGTCAATTAATTTTATAGTGAGAAATATTTAGTAAAAAATCTGTAATAGTCAGAGCATAGCTTTCCTGTTCATGATTTGAATCAATTTCAAACCTGTTAAGAAAGTAATATGTTTTTTGACTTTGAACTGTCTAAACTAATGCCGGAGGTGAGCAGCAATGGAGACAGGGGAATGCCGAGATACCGAAGTCAAACTGCTCCTCACAGTTGACCGGGTAGTGCGAGAAAAGTAGTAGTGGTGTGCTTTTCATAAAAATAATATATATGGTGAGAAATATTTATTCGCTTTTGATATCTGATGCCTCTTTTTGTTACTCTTCGTATTTAGAAAATGACAACCTTATTAAATCTTAAATGATCATGCCAAATGATAGTATTCGTATCATTAATTCACTGTCATAATCATCCATGAAAGTAATTGCAGACATTGCTACCGGATGGCAACAAGCCAGACGAATTTAGCCGAAAAGTAATCCAATAACCGGCAATCTTCTGAGGGGTAAGGTATGCAATCAAGTAATAGCGCATTTTAGAAACTATATATGCTTTGTTACAAGATCTGTCATATGGTTCAAATTTTTCATGTGCTAATAAGTATTTAAAGAGCTCATTTCATAAGCCTCAATATGCTAAGATGCTACGCTATCATAAACATAGTAAAGTTTCTACAATATACAAATAGTAGTTTTCAAATTTTATAGAAATTAATTTCGCTTGTGTAGAAAAAGTTAGTTTTCGGTAAAAATTTTGAGGTGATATACTAGCGATATTTCTGATGAAGACGTAGAAAATTACTGAGGTTTGGTCGCTATCGGTAGAAGAAAAATTCAAAAGTGTTAGTAAGTACGCAAAGCCGAAAATAAAAAAGGATAACCAAACAATGGGTATTGCCGGGTTATCCTTCAAAAGACTTATATAACGTTGAGTAAAGGTTGTTCTATATTAGATACTATTTAAAAACCTTGGAAAAAATAAACTCTCGAATCAACAAAGTTACCGGGCAATAGATGTAATATTTATACTACAACTTTGTATCTAATAACTTCGCTGTAAATATATAAACAATTTAGATTTTTACCAGTTTCTTAACAAAAAAATAATTTTATTCTGCCTGTCAGAAATTGCTGTGAACATTTTAATTATCAAGCTTTGCACGCAACAAATTGATGCGAATCTTTTGAAATACTCCAAAAGTGATAAATCGTACCGGGAATAATTTAATATTATAATTCATTATTCTTTTCTTGATACTTTTTGGATGATTTTACTAGTTTTGGCATATGTTTTGATCCTTTACACTATTTATAAATAAAACCGAGTTCCCATATTAAATTAACAGGAAATATGAAGAATATTAGGATCATTTTGATTTTCGTAGTAGTTGCGATCGTCAGTCCGAGAGCAAATAGTTCTACAAATGGCTTTTTTGTGGAATCAGTATTACAAGATAAGGTTTCAGTTAAACCGGAGGATTTGCCGCAGCCTATTAAAACAACCTTGGAGACTGACGTTTATTCAGGATGGGAAATAACAGAAGCCTTCATTATTACGAAGCCAGATAAAACGCAATTTTTCGAAATATCTCTTAAACACGGAAGCGAAACAGCTAAAATAAATCTGGATAAAGACGGCAGGAAGGTCGAATAGCGATATTTAATCATTTAAAGCCAAAAAGCCGGAGAAGTCTCCGGCTTTTTGGCTTTAAATTTTGCAATTTTGTATTCTCGTAAATCGTTAACTTACGGATATTTTTCTAATCACTAATTTATTTTGCCCTTATGGCTCATTTGCTTCTTGTTGAAGACGATACTACATTTTCCAAATTACTGAGTAACTTTCTTGGTAAGCATGGCCATGCAGTACAGGTTTGCTCAACAATAGCCGGTGCCAGGGATGCCATTCGTTCAAAGGCCGGCGCATCAGATGATTTTGCAGTATTTATGCTGGATTATCGTCTTCCGGATGGTAATTCTCTGGATCTTTTAAAGTCGCTTCGTGAAGAAGGCAATCGGACACCTGCCCTGATCATGACAAGTTTTAATGACATCAGGACTGCCGTAAATGCGATGCAAAGCGGCGCTTTTGATTATATTACCAAACCTGTAAATCCGGAAGAGTTACTTATGGTTTTAAAGGAAGCTCTGAATAGAAAAACAGAGGTTTCAGTCAAAACAATTTCTAAAAAACCAGAAAAACAGTCGCTTGATTTCATCGAAGGGAATAGTAAAATTTCTAAGCAATTGTATGAATATGTTCGTCTGGTCTCTCCAACTGATATGTCTGTAATTATACAGGGAGAAAGCGGGACAGGTAAAGAACACGTCGCCAAATCAATCCATAGATTAAGCAAGCGTGCTGAGGGGCCTTTTGTGGCTATAGACTGTGGGTCTCTGTCGAAAGATCTGGCCGCCAGCGAACTTTTTGGACATAAAAAAGGTGCCTTTACGGGTGCATTAACTGATAAAATTGGCCAGTTCGAAGCTGCTGATGGCGGAACACTGTTTCTGGATGAAATTGGAAACCTTGGATATGATGTGCAAATAAAATTGCTTCGCGCTTTGCAGGAGAGGATTGTAGTACCCATAGGGAGTACTCAGCCGGTAAAGGTTGATGTAAGATTGATTGCAGCCACCAATGAAGATTTGCTTACAATTTCTTCAAATGGTGACTTCCGGGAAGATTTGTATCATCGTTTGAATGAGTTTAAAATTCAGGTTCCTGCGCTTCGGGAGAGGGGAGAAGATCTAGCCGTTTTTATACAGCATTTTGTCGATAAGGCAAATGAAGAGCTCGAAAAAAATGTTCGGCAGTTATCGAAGGAAGTTATGGATATCTTCATGAAATATGACTGGCCCGGTAACCTGCGCGAACTTAACAATGTGATCAAAAGACTGGTATTGCTTTCAAAGGAAGAAACCGCCGATCTGAAAGCATTGCCGCAGGAAATGATCACGTCGATGGAGAGTATTGCCGCAAAGCCAACGGTATCCAGCGGTTCTGATCTGAAATTATTGCAGGAAACGCATGAAAAGGAAATGATCGAAAAGGTATTGCAGGATGTGCGTTACAATAAAAGCAAGGCTGCCAAGCTACTGAATATTGATCGGAAAACGCTTTATTATAAAATCGAAAAGTATCATATCGAGTAAGAAAAGATCTTTTCTTCAATATATTCAATGAGGGAATCTGTCTGAGATATGGCAGATTCCAATTCATTTTTTGAAATACTCTCAGGATCTTCACGAAGCGATATTTCGAATTTCCTGAATGTGCCCGACAGCGATGACGCACCTATCTGGCCAATTCTTCCGGATAATTTATGAGCAATTTCTGGAATGTTTTCTATGTTATTTCTCTCGATTTCACTTCTAAGTTGGTCCAGATCATATCTGGTATCTTTTACAAACTGTTCTAGAATTTCCTTTAAAAGCGCTTCATCACCGAAGGTCATTTCCTGAAGAACACTTAAATCTGGCTCATCAGAAGCTTCTTCGGAAGGTTTTTTCGAGACGAGGATTTTATGCGTATCCGAATTCTTTTGTAACAAATCCAGTAACTCGTAAGAATGGAATGGCTTCATCAAAATTCCGTCAAATCCCATCTCCATCAATTTGACCTGTTCTTCTGGTAACGCTTGTGCGGTCAGCACATAAATTTTCACAAAAGACGGGGCAATTTTTCTGAGCCTCATACACAACTCACCGCCATTCATGCCTGGCATACGCATATCTGTTAGCACGACGGTTACGTCATTATCCCACTCTGTGTTCAATACCGCCTCCGCAGATGAAAAGCTTTCATGCGGTATGTGATGCGATGCCAAAATGGATGCGCACCATTTTAAAATAAATGCATCGTCGTCCACGAGCCATACCTTGCCGTTGATCTTGTATTGTTTTTCTTTTAAATCATCCGTTTTGTTCAAAGGCGCGACTGCTTTTTCAAACGATACCTCAACGGTAAAAGTGGTTCCTTTGTCTAACGCACTGGAAACTCTGATATTTCCGCCCATGCCATCCACCAGAGCTTTTACGATGCTTAAACCCAAACCACTCCCACCAAATCTTCTCGCGATTGAAGGGTCGGCCTGTTCAAATTGGTTAAAAACCCGATGCATCTGTTCTTTTGATAAACCAATCCCTGTATCGGTCACTTCGAATTTTATAGATATTTTTCCGTCATATTCCACGCTGCTGGTTCTCAACCTGACTTCACCGCTTTCAGTAAATTTGATCGCATTTGTTAACAGATTATATAGAATCTGTCGCAGACGAAATGGATCACCAAGCAGATATGCGTCAGGCTCTAATTCATTTTCCAACGATAAAGTCAGAGACTTTGAAGAGGCGGTCGGCCCAAGCATTTTAACAACCTCAGTCAGAAGTGGCGTGATGGCAAAAGTCCTTTCTTCAAAAGTAAACTGGTCTGAAATAATCCGGCTGTAATCAAGCACTTCATTAACCAGGTAGAGCAAATGTTCAGACGCAGAATGAAGCGTTTCAAGATCTTCTTTTTTTGGTTTCTCGTCTTTCGTTAAAGCTTCGGTATAGCCAATAATGGATTGCAGTGGCGTACGGATTTCATGGCTCATGTTGGATAAAAAGCGTTGTTTGGCCATGCTGTGATATTCCGCTTCTTCCTTCGCTTCTTCCAGTTCGTGCCGGTATTTATTGCTTTTTGTGATGTCAGCGAAAATCAGATATGCTAGTAATGCGGTCAAAAACAAAAAGCCGATCATGATATATTCGATCATATTGATACTGTCACCAACCGTATTCTGAACCTGCAAACCGTCCGTACTTACCTGCCGAACAACTTCTCCCTGAACTTCCTGCATTACATTGCGAAGCTGGCCAACAAGCGAATTTCCAGCAGCGGTAAGTTCCTGTTCACGGCTGACAAATTTATTGGTCCGCATCCGTTGTGATTTTTCAATCGCCTGGACCGCAACTTCGACTTTCTCTATCACACTGTCTTCCTGGGCGATGGAAAGCGTATCAATATGGGAAGTAACTTCTTCCTTTCGAATCGTTTTAGGTACAGGAATTGGAGCCGGAGTTTTGGTTTTTTTTGACCCAAAAACCCGATTTAAAAATCCTTTTTTTTCTTCCGTTACTATGGCCGGGACTACCGGTTCTGTATAAGTCGTAGTGGTTGTTGTACGCCTTTCCGTTGTAATAATCGTACTGTCAGGTTTTGCTTTTTTCTTTGTCGTTATCAGTCCTGAAATCGAATGTACTTCATCTGAAAGTGCTTTGTTATTAACCAGTTTAGAGCGGACTTTTACATAATCACTGAAAATGCTGTCCCTCGCCATCAGCAAGATTTTCATTGAATCAATCCTGCTGACCTGTAATTTGCTGTCGCGGCAGAGGAAACTCAATGTATCCAATGTACTTTGCAGTTGTCCGGATTGGTTGAAAAATTGCTGTTTTATTGAATCTTGCTGCTCCGCAGTTGGCCGTGCATTCTGCAATTGATCCAGTTGAAGGATATCTTTGAAAACCTTATTGACAATTCTCAGTTTTTCATTGGGCGTGGAAAGTATTTCCAGCTTGTCCACCATATTCTCAAATGCCAGCTTACTGATAACCCACGAAGAAGCCAATGCAATAAATGCCACCAGGAAGCCTAGAAGCACTTTACCTTTGACTGACTTGGAAATTGAGCGGTTACGTAGAGATGACATAGTTGAGAAACCGATGATTACTAGTTATTAACGCAATTTTGCGAAAAAAAAGTTTATTTCCCGATACGTGGACATCGATTATGGTAATTGCTTGGATTTCAATGACATAAATAAAAAAAACCAGGCCGCTCCTTTTCAGAAGTGGCCTGGTTTTTAAAACTAATTTCTCAAAGCAATTATTTTGCCAATGAGTTGATCCATGCAGCAATCTTCATTGCCTCAGCTTTTGGAACCTGCGGCATCGGTGCCATTGGCGTTGAATAATCAGGCCAGTTTTCAGGCTTCGGAGCATAAATCAGTTCAACGATTTTTTCATTGCTATATTTACGTTTTGCAACGTCAGCATAGGCAGGACCTACAACTTTTTTGTCGATTGCGTGGCAAGCCAAACATGTATTTTTTGCTAGAAGTGGTTTCACTTCTTCCCATGTTGGTGCTTTTGCGGTTTTAGTTGTCGCAGGAGCTTTGCCTTTTCCATCCGGAGAAACGTGCTCTTTTACAGGAGCTGCATCAGCCGGTTTTGCATTGCCTGATCTCGTTGTTTTCAAGTCAGATGCTTTCAGTTTTTCCCCGTCAGGAATATTATTTAAAGTATAATAAGCATCCGGGTGAACAAGTGACCAGTAGTTATTTTCAGCACGTACACCTGCTAATTCGATTTTATGTACGAAATACTGACGCATACCATCCAGAACAATTCTTACTTTTTTGCCATCTTCTGACAATTTTACGCCTTTCACGTTTACATCTTTGGTATCGATCGGAGGACTTCCGTATACCGGATAATGTTTGTACAGGTAGCTGCTCACTTTATAAGAATCAAGATCCTCTGCTGATTTACGGTCAACCGGCATCGTGAACTCAATCTCAAAACCGTCTGGCATTGCCTTCACGGTATACATTTCAAAAGGCATTTTACCATTCCATACCAGACGCTGCAGACCTTGGTTTGCATCACCCGCTGAACCCCATCCGCGGTTTGTTTCACCTACGAACATCGAACCGTCTTTATCAAAAGCCATACGTAAAACACCTGACTGGAAACCGCTGCGGAATCCGATCGAAGCCCCCTGATATTCACCTTTTACTTTTTCAAGAACGATACGCATGATATTACTTTGTCCCTGGTCACCTACGAAAACCTGACCTGTGAATGGACCAAAACCTCCGTTGGTTTCATCCATGATCAACTCAGAAGTAGAAACTCCGTGAACACCATAAGGCAACCATACAGCCGGAAGCTGCACCATATCATATTTTTCTTTCAACTGATACAAAAACTGAGGTTCTTCCTTTCGCGTGTTTTCTGGTTTGATAGCACGATTGTTCTCATCTCTTTCCTGACGGTTATCACGTTCAGCGAAGAATTGTTTTTCAGTTAATTTAACAGGAGAATTTGGAAGTTCTGCCCATTTCAAACCTGCCGGGTGGCCCATGAAACCACCTTTTTTTACAGGGAAAATTCCACCAGTACCCATCCAGTCACCCTGGTTATCTGTATACCAAAGTTCACCTTTCAACATACTGATTCCGGCTGGAGAGCGAACACCTGTTGCATAAGGTTCAAACTTTCCGTCTGGCGTGATACGGAAAATCCATCCGCGGCCAGGTACACGGCTTTCGCCTCTCCACCATTCTTCATCACCAAAAGCTACGTTTCCACTCACGAAGAAACTTCCGTCTGGAGCCACTTTTGGTCCGAAAGAATATTCATGATAGTGGCCTGATAGTGGCCAGGAATAAACAGTTTCATAAACGTCTGCTTTTCCGTCACCGTTTTTGTCGATCAGTTTGGTCAGCTCACCACGTTGCGCACAATATAAAACACCGTCTTTGTAAGCAAGACCAAGCACTTCATGTAAGCCGGTAGCAAATTTTCTGAAATACGGTGTACGGCTTGTCGGATTGTCTACGATCCACACATCGCCGCGACGTGTCGAAATTCCTAACGATCCGTTTGGCAGGCTGGTCAGACCACCTACTTCCAGCACAATTCCTTCCGGAATCGGTGGTGTCACGATCTTATAGAAATCTTCTTCTTTTGGCGATTCCTGGGCTTTTGCCATCGGCAGGGCCGCCAAAATGATTAATGCTATCTGAGCAATTTTTTTCATTGTTTTTTATCAGCTTATAGCTTTGAGCGATTGGCCCGGAGCTTTGGGTAACTTTAAATTAGAATAAGATGGCATACTTAACCCCACCATTCTTCACAGGAATGATCAGTTCTTGCTGGCCGTTAACATTTCTGATCTCAGGTTTAACTGATTTGTCAGCCACCTGGATAAAGTAAGATTTGTTATTAACCGCGTAAAGTCCTTCTGAAACTTTTTCGATAGACGTTCCTTCTGCTACTCTTGCAACAAGATCTTTCACAGGATTTGCAACTTTCACTTCACGTTCGAAATATTTGTTGTCAACAACCGAAAGATGATCAGAAACCGGCGAACCGAATGCAGTATAATTGAAAGTCGGAGCATCTGTGTCGTCCAAAGTATATCCTTTCTGACGGAAACCACTACCTGTAGTATCTGCCGTCCAGGCGGATTGTCCGCTCGCTTTACCTAGAAGCATTTCATTATTCAAAAGTGTTACACTTCCGCGAGGGCGGGATGAACCGTCACCACGGTCATGCCACATCGGCGTTGCGTCAAGAAATTCGCCGCGCCAAACTTGCAAAATAGCGCCTTTTTCAAGGTCATAAGTATAATGTACATTGGAAGGACTTCCCACAGAAACGGCGTGAACGACACGAACATTCTTAGCTGTTGGTGTTTTTTTGAAATCCATGAAACTACGCATAACCACGTTGGTTGGAGCAGTTACCAAAATTGGATCAACACCGCCGCCTGTTGTTACAGAACTTGCCGTGTTCAAAGAAACTTCTCTAAAACCAGGGCCAGAAACCCAAACAGCCAGACCAGGTCTCATATAACCTTCGGTTTTGCTGTTGAAAATTTCGATTGTATGTGATCCGGCTGTCAAATCAACTTTTCCGGTGCGGAAAGTATTGTTGTTTTTGGATTCAGCAGGTAAAACATTTTTTCCATCAATTTTGATGTACGCATTACCCGCAGCCTGCAACCTGAAATTGTATTCACCAGCTGTAACGGCATTGTATTTTCCGTTATAAACGTAAGCATAGTTATTATTCTCTTTCAGGATCTCCCAAGTGATGGCATCCGTTTTTCCAGTCTCAGCTGGTTTAGATTTCAGGAAATCTTCTGTGGAATCAAAAGTACCGTAAAAAGTCTTGTAAGTCAGGTCTGATAACGTTCCCGGCTTTTTGTCAAAATTATTGATCGTAATATTTTTGATAGCCAAAGAGCCGTGGTCACCCTGGATACGCAACGGTCCGGATGCAACATCTTCCGCTGTAAGAGCACCACGTGTCGGGCCGCTAACTTCTACATTTTCATGAATCGTAACACCATTCAGTACAATTTTCAAAAACACAGCATTTGAGATTTTCTTTCCGGCTGAATTGAAACGAGGTGCCTGGTAAGAAATTTTGATGTTTTGCCACAAACCAGGTGCTTTTGAAACATTGAAACGAGGAGCGTATCCTTCGTAACCTTTTTCGCCTTCTGGTTTTGAATCATTCCAACGTTCGTAGATTCCTCCGTTGTCGTTGTATTTAGCAGTTTTTTTACCCCAGCTGTCGAAAAGCTGGACTTCATAATTTCCCTGAAGATAAATGCCCGAATTGGATTCTTTCGTAAGCATGAAATCCAATTCCAGGTCAAGGTCTCCGTGCTTGAAATTTGATACAAGTTCATATTCCTGGCCGTATTTGCCCTTTTCGTGCAGACACGCTAAAACTCCTTTACCAGGTTTGGTGCTTAAAACATTAACTTTACTAATGTCGACAGAGGCGTCGCCAACAATCTTCCAATTGCCGGCCTTGTTTGTAAATGCGCTGAGATCATTCAAAGGGATAGCTTCCTGTGCAAAAGACGTTTGCACGGCTATCACCCCCAGACCCCAGGCGATGAATTGGAAAAAGAAACGGGTAGGTTTAAACATACTCTACGTAAGCTTAATTGGTTTATATTAAAAAGAGGAACAAATTACGATATAAGAATCGGGAAAATCACATTTCTTTTGAGCGGAATATAATTTTCTGATCCATTTTTTAACTGGTTAATATTGGAGTCCTGAGAAAATCCGGGACGGTTTTGTTTTTCAATATACGCGGTTTAAGAAATTAACAAATCCAACGACAGATTCCTGACAGAACCGTCGTTGGATTTTAAGAAAAGTCAAGTGTAAGGAATAATGAAATCTTAGTTATATCCCTCGTTTTGTTTCAGATTGGCGTTAAGCGTAATCTGTCTGCGCGGGATAGGGAACAACTTTTTGTAAGATTCTGTCGGTTTGTGATCCCACCAGCTACCCGTTGTGAATTTGTCAAAACGGATCAGGTCATCGCGGCGGAAGCCTTCAAAAATAAACTCACGACCGCGTTCAGCCAATAACTCGTCCATTGTTAAAGTTGAGGTCGTATATTTCTCAGTTGTCCATGCGTCAGCAGTATAAGCACGTTGTTTCACCTGATTGACCAGGTCAACAGCTTCTGCCGTAGCAACCTTGCCATTTTTACGCATCAATGCTTCTGCTTTCGCAAACATCACCCACGATAAACGGTAAATTGCCCAGTCGGAACCATTATAGTTAGGATCTTCAAGTGCACCTAATTTATACTTATTGAAACGAACACCGCTGTTTTCTTCACCTTGCGTCATATCAGACGGCAAAGAATTTGGATCTTGTCCGGCTTGAAGTGTTTTGTTTTTACGGATATTGTCAACAAAAACCAGTGGCTGGTTGTCATATTCATTTCCACCCGTTGCCAAAACCGGTTTTGTAGGATCAGCATACTGATACTGCGTTCCTTCCAAAATCCATTCTTTCTTTCTCTTATCCGTTGCCTTAAATGTTGTATAAACACCCGGAATTACCACAACACCATCATTTCCGTTACGCGCACCGCCATAAATAAAACGTTGCTGGAAATGGTAAAAGTCGCTTGTCCATTGTGGCTGAAAAGTAGCTTTTTTGAATTCGTAAGCAAGTTGAAAAAGAATTTCCTTTGATTCGAAGTTCGCTGGTTTATATGTATCCGTCAGGTTAGCATCCAGAACCGGTGCGCCATTAAGTCCTCCTGCTTCACCATTGATGAGTTTGTTTGCTGCCGCAACGCAATCATCCCAACGCGCAGTGCCTGTCCAGGCTTCTGCATTCAGGTATAATTCCACCAACATGGCATATCCACCCGCCTGTGTCATACGCCCGATCATCGCTTGTGAAAGCTTTGGCGCTGCGTTGATATTGTCAAGGATTTCTTTTTCGATAAACTTGAAAACCTCAGCACGCGGCTGCGTAGGAGGGCTGACAGGATCTCCCACTTTGGTTACTGTCGGAATGTTACCAAACAAACTCATGATTTTCAGATAATGGAAAGCGCGCAAAAGTTTCAATTCAGAAACATAAGCCGCTTTTTCGGTATCGGTAATGCCCATGGATGCCGGAGTACGGCCTTCAAGCGCTTCGATCGGATCGGTACAAAGTCCAAGTCCCCACCACATTAATCTCCACGCGCCCCAAACTGCATCCTCATCCGCAGTCCAGGTATGGTAATGCAGGCGAAGCCACTTACCGCCATCTTGTCCGTGACGACCCTTTACCGGCCATGCAAGCTGATCAGCAGAAAGTTCGTTCAGTCGCCACCAGCCATCTTGTCCCGGAGTAGCCCAGGCGTTTGCGTGGGTATAAGGACGGAGCACGGCCGAAATAACTTCGTTTTTATTATTGTAAAAATTATCGGTTACCAGCTGATCATAAATATTTTCATCAAGATCAGTACAGGCCGTTGTTGCAAATAATGGCAAAGCCATCGCAGCAATTTTGAATGCTTTCTTAATATTTATCATTTTTTATTAATATTAAAATCCGAAACTAAGACCTACTAAGAATGAACGGGTGTTTGGATAAGCACTGCGGCCATCGATACCCAGGCGGCGCTGACCATCTTCTTCTTTTCCAAGTCCTGTGTCATTGACATAGTCAGGATCATTACCTGTGTATTTTGTAAATGTGGCAAGGTTTGAACCTGTTGCATACACACGAAGCGAACGGATGATATCACCTTTGATATTGAAATTATAGCTAAGCGTGATCTCGTCAAGTTTCAGGAAACTTCCTGATTCGAGGTAGTAGTCAGAATATTGGTAGGTATCATTCAATTGCGCATACTTACCAAATGTGCTGTTCAAAACATTGTTTGGAAGCGAAACTTTGTTGGCATAAGAAAGTGCCATCGTGTTCAGGATATCGTAATCAAAACGTCCTCTGAAAAATACGCGCAGACTTAGATTTTTATATGCAAAGTTGTTTGTCAAAGATGCGTTGAATTTAGGAATCGCATTTCCGATAATTGCCAGATCTGATACGTTTGGATCAGTTGAATTATTGATCTGATCAAAACTTACTTTCTCGTTATTACGGTTGTAGAATAACCATTTTCCGTCGTCTGTAAATCCTGCAAAACGCTTCCCGTAGAAGTTACCCAATTTTCCACCTTGTTCAATACGCATCGCTTGCCCAAGCGCGCCATATCCGCCGATATCTCCGGTAGCAATGGCCTCAACTTTGAATACATCATTGGAAAGATCGTCCGCTCTGTTGGTTACAAAACTTCCTGTCGCATCGATGTTCCAACTAAAATCCTTTGTTTTGATAGCAACACCGCTCAAAGTAAGTTCAACTCCTTTATTCGAAATTGACCCAACGTTGGTATAAATTGTTTCACGTACAAAAGGAGGAAGCTGCGAAGTGTACTCATATAACAGGTCATTGGTTACGCGTTTGAAAACGTCAAGCGATCCGCTCAGTCTTTTGTTCAAGACAGAAAAATCGACCCCAACGTTATATTCCTTTTTGCGTTCCCATTTCAAGTTCGGGTTCGGGTTTCTGTTCGGACCATAAGTTTCTCTCCATTGTCCGTCCGGATTGATATAAACACCACCTGTTCCCAAAGTTACAAGGGAAGAATAATTGGCGATATCCTGGTTCCCCGTCACCCCAAATCCTGCACGCAGTTTCAGGCTGTTAACAAACTTGATGTTTTCCATGAATTTCTCCTTGCTCAGGTTCCAGCCGACAGAAGCAGCCGGGAAATTTCCCCATTTATTGTTCACACCGAAACGAGAAGAACCTTCGTGACGAAGAATTAAAGAAACCAGATATTTGTCCATGAAGGAATAATTGGCCCGTCCAAAAAAAGCGATCAAGGTATTATCACCTTTTCCGCTCCCCATTGTTGCCTTTCCGGCCACGAGCTGATTTCCTGCACCCAGATTGTTTTCTTCGAAGACATCATTTACAAAACCGTAGTTGGCGGCATCAAAACTCTCTTCCACCGCATACTGATAGCTATAACCTCCAACTGCGTTAATCGTATGGTTTGCACCAAATGATTTGTCAAAAGATACCGTTGGTTCAACGGTGTAGTTATTTCTTAAATAGGTGGATCTGCTTGCATAGCCACCGTTTGGATAAACATCATTTTCTTTCGAAAACTCAGAAGCCAGTGAGCGGTAGGCACCGTCGATATAGCTATCTCTCTGCACAGCACCAAAGATCGAAGCTTGCAAGCCGGGCAAAATCTGGAGGCTCATTTTCGCATCTGCGGAAGTCGTTTGCTGCTGGCGACGATTTGTTTCCTGTTTGAGACGGGCAACTTCATTGGTACTGGTTTGTTCAAAATAATAACTTCCGTCGGGGTTATAGAACGATAACGTCGGGTTTCTGATCAGCGAACCTTCCCAACCGCCACCGCCCAAAAGGTTGGCTTTGTTGAAGTTGGTTGCCAGGTTGACTTGTGCCGTCAAACGATCTTTTAAACCAGTCTGCATAATGCTCAAACGTCCACCATATTGTTTACGGCCGTTTTCTTTTGCAATTCCCTGCAAATCCTGATAATAAAGACTTGCACGGTAAGTTGTATTTTTTCCACCGCCAGACATGGCAAGGTTGTGGTTCTGGCTCAGATTTCCGTGGTTGATCAGCGCATCGTACGCGTCCGTCGTGGCGCCGTAATCTGCACTGGCAGGAATTGTTCCGTCAGCAATTTTGGCTCGATACTGCGATGCAGTCATGAAATCGGGACGGTTGCGGACATATTCTTTTCTGAAATATGTATTGTAATCGAACTTTGCACTTCCCGAAGCACCTTTTTTGGTGGTAACCAGAATTACCCCGCCATTTGCGCGCGTACCATAAATAGCCGCTGCCGAACCGTCTTTCAAAACACTGATCGATTCAACATCATCCTGTTGCAAAAGGTCAAGATTACCACCAGGAATACCGTCGATAACGACAAGCGGAGCCAGGCCACCTGTCAGCGACGTTACTCCACGAAGCTGCAAGGATACACCTGAATTCGGATTTGAGCCGCTTCTGTTGATATTAAGACCGGCAACTTTCCCCTGAATAAGGTCCATTGCATTTCGCGCACCAGATCTGTTGAATTTGTCTGAAGTGATATTGGCAATAGCAGAAGTTGTTCTTTCCCTCGTCTGCGTACCATAACCAACAACAACAACTTCATCCAGCAGTTTCGCATTTTCGGCAAGGTCAACGTCGATTACGGATTTATTCCCGACTGCAACTTCCTGCGTAATACTTCCAACGAAAGAAAAAACCAGGACGTCCTCGGGACCATTCACGGTGATGGTATAATTTCCTTCAACATCTGTAGTGACCCCTTTCTGTGTTCCTTTCAAAATAACCGAAACCCCAGGAAGGCCGGATTTATCCTTCGCACTTACTACTCTACCTTTTACCTCAATCTCTGCTGCGGATATCGTTTTTGTGATCAGCGGAGTAATCAAAGTTTTTCCGTTTCCTGCATGCGCTGCTGGAGAGGAAAAGCATAACGCCAGGGAAAGGGAGCCCAGGCATAACATCCTGAATTTTCCGCTTCGTGGCCTGAAATGATTTACCAGTACTTTTCTTTTCATGAAACTGAATTGTGTTTAAGAATAATTAATAGGCGCTAAATCGTTTTAGTATTTTGTTATTTTTCTTTTATATTTTTTATCGTCATGCAGTTACAAAATTCAATTAGGATTTAAACAAGCTTTGGCTCAGAGGTAAGGCAAACCGACCTCAATTTTTTGATATTCTTAAAATTACATTTTAATATTTCGCTAAATCGATTTAGCAATTTTCTAATTTTTAATGTTTTATTTTTGATAAATAGTAATTAAAAAAGAAATAGTAGGGATTTTGTGATTGTCAGTTATAAATTTTCAAGAGCGTCTATGCGCCGGAGCCTGACTTGCATTTGGGAGCCAAGTTAAATGTTATCTTAGTATCATGCAAATGTTATGTTAAAAATACATAACGATCGACAAAAAATTTAAGTGTTCAACAGAGATGAAGATTCTCTGATAATCAATTTTGCAGGCAAAACAATTTCATGAATTTGTGTGTCTTTTTCTTCCAGGGCATTTAGCATAAGCCGGATAATGTGGCTGGATATTTCCGGAACGGGCTGAGCTACAACAGTGATGGATGGAGTGTAAAATTTAAACAGATCCTGATCATCGAAGGAAATAACAGCAATATCGTTCGGAATCCGGAGATTTAGGCTTTTGATCGCTTGGAGCCCCCAAACGCCGATATAGTTTGTAGAGAAAAATATGGCATCAATATTTTTATTTTCTTTAAGGAAAGAGGCGATTTCGTTTACATTTTGCTCACCCGCATCATGAAATCCAACTTTTTTAACATACGGTTTCAGGTTGTGTTCAGCAATTGCTTTTTGATAACCGCCGAGACGGTCGGCCATTTGCATCTGATCAGAATCGAGGGTGACGAAAGCAATATTTTTAAAACCATTTTCAATCAGGTGTATAATGGCCTGGTAGGTACTGTTCAGATTTTCGATCACCACGTGGTTGCAATCCAGCAATGGCAAATTTCGGTCGATCAATACTACAGGTATTCCTTCATCTAAAAGTGACTGGATTTCTTTCTCAATTCCTTCCGGAGGTGTGATGATATAACCATCTATGGAGCGATCACGGAATAGTCGGATCAGCTCAATTGCCTTTTCCTTTTTGTTATCAGTGCTGCAATAAATAATTCTGTAACCTTTGTTGTGCGCTTCTTCTTCGATCAGACGAGCAACCTGAGCAAACAAAAGATTATTGGAAATATCTTCAACCATCAGGCAAATGATTTTGGACTTTCCTGTCCGCAATCCCTGAGCCATCATATTAGGTTTGAAATTTACTTCTTCAACAAATTTTAATACTTTTTCAGTAAGGGCTTCACTTATCCTTTTCTCCTTGGCTTTTCCATTCAAAATAAACGATACCGTGGTGATTGATATCCCTAATTCTTTCCCAATATCACGAATGGATAGTTTTTTGCTCATCTTACTGGCCGGTATTTGTATTGTTATGATAGCAGTTAAAATGAAAATTCATCAGAATCAATGGATTCCAATGAATTTTCATTTCCAATATCTTTATATAAAAAATTCAGAAAGCAATATACACAATCATTTCTTATTCATTTGTGCAGTCACTCTTTTCTTGTTTGGTTTGGCGCCCATATAAAATTTAATCTGGCCGCCATCCATAATCTCGGTATGTGTAATGTAGTTGCGTGTCAAAACTTTACCATTCAGTTCAATCTTCTGCACGTATACGTTTTTGTCGCTCTGATCCTTTACGTCAACCTCAAAAGTTTTTCCATTTTCCAGGTTAATCTTTGCGTTTTGTATGGCCGGACTGCCAATAATATATTGATCAGAGCCCGGTGCGACAGGATAAAACCCAAGGGAACTGAATATATACCAGGCGCTCATTTGCCCAAAATCGTCATTTCCACCTAATCCGTCAACAGTAGATTTATACATTGCTTTCAGGATCATCCGGATTTTATCTTCCGTTTTCCAGGGCTGGTCCAGCCAGTTATACAAGTAAGCTACGTGATGCGACGGCTCATTACCGTGAACATAATTTCCAATGATCCCTTCCCGGGAAATATCTTCCGTATTTTCAAAATATTTATCAGGCAAATTCATACTGAAAAGAGAATCAAGATGCGCTGTAAAACGCTTTTTGCCACCCATCAGCTCGATCATTTCTGCCGGTGCCTGAGGTACATATAAGCTGTAATTCCAGGAATTTCCTTCAATAAAACCTTGTCCGTGCGTATCCAGCGGATCAAATTCTTTGCGCCAGCTGCCGTCATCTAATTTTGGGCGCATAAATCCGATGGACGCATCATAGACATTTTTGTAGTTATGCGACCGCTTGCTGAATTCTTCATAAATGTCATTCCGCCCCAGTTTTTTTGCCATTTGCGCGATACACCAGTCGTCGTATGCATATTCCAGCGTCTTAGAAACCGACGAGGTATTCTTGTCATCCGGAACGTACCCTTTGTCCATATAGTAATTCAGCCCGTCGTAATATTTATTTCTGGCCGTGGTCACGCAGGCATCCAGCGCTTTATTGACATCGAAATTTGCATTTCCTTTAATTACAGCGTCTGCAATAACCGGCACAGAATGGTAACCGATCATGCACCAGTTTTCATTCGCATAATGCGACCATACCGGCAGCATTTTATGTACACTCTGATCGTAATGCGCCATCATGGATTTGATCATATCCGCGTTTCTTGCAGGCTGCAAAACGTTGAAAAGCGGATGAAGTGTCCTGTAAGTATCCCAAAGCGAGAAACTTGTATAATTTGTTGACTCCTGCGTTTTGTAAATATTCATGTCCAGACCTTTGTAAGAACCGTCGACATCCATATAGGTTGTTGGCCCTAAAAAAGAATGATACATTGCGGTATAAAAATTTACCTTATCGTTTTCGTTGATTGTTTTTACAGCGACTTTATTAAATTCTTTATTCCAAAGCGCTTGTCCTTCCTGCTTCACACGGTCAAAGTCCCAATTCGGAATTTCCGCTTTCATATTGGCCAGAGCACCTTGGGTACTGACAGGAGATATTGCAAATTTGATTTTGATTTTTTCATTTTCCGTAGTCTGGAAATCAAAATACATTTTCAGGTTTCTGCCGGCTACCTCCGGAAAATTATGCTCCTGATCAAATTTTTTCCAGAAACCTTTGTAGACATTATTATCGTCGATTTTAGTGCCATAATTTTTAAACGGCTTACTGAAAGTCATCGCAAAATAAACGATACGTGTTCTTGCCCAGCCATTTGTCTGGCGAAAACCTGTGATCAGCGAGTCATTTTCAACACGGACAAAAGTCCATACATTTTTGTTGTCGTACTGATAAAGACCAGCCATCAAATCCAGAATAACGTGCGCATCATCCGATTTCGGGAAAGTGTACTGATGCATACCGACGCGATTGCTGGCTGTGAGTTCGGCGGTAATATTGTGATCATCCAGCTTTACCTTATAATACGAAGGCTCTGCAATTTCATTTTTGTGAGAAAACGCGGAACGGTAACCGCTTTCCGGCTTGTCTTCTGTGCCGGGATTTAGCTGCAATTTCCCGGTCGTCGGCATAATCAGGAAATCACCCAGATCAGAATGTCCGGTGCCGCTGAAATGCGTATGGCTAAATCCGACAATTGTCTTGGAGTCATACTGATAACCGGCGCAGAACTTATAAACATCCGGGTTATATTTTCCATTGACACCGTAAGGAAGCGTGTCCGTATCAGGCGACAGCTGAACCATACCGAATGGAACTGTTGCGCCAGGATAGGTATGTCCCATTTTTGCAGTTCCAATTAAAGGATGTGCATATTTTACAAAATTTTCATTTGTGGATTGCGCTGAAACATTCACAGCTGCGAAAATGAAAATCGCAGAAAACATTTTCCGCAAAATCGGTTTGTAAATTGTGTTTAAGGAAAATAGGGACATAGAGGTGAAGATCGAAGATTAACTTTGGGTTAAAAGTATAAATAAATCGTTTTAGCCAGCTTTAAAGCAATTTATATTTTTAAAATTTGTGCTAATTATACAATTCAAGAACTGTAAATTTGAAATCTCTCTTGAAAGTTAACGTTTATTACCATATTTCGATAAACGAATTTTGTAGCTTTCCCGGAAGAATGAGTAAATCAGTATTCTTTAAACCTTATAATTTCCAAATAAAAATCGATTGATAATCTATGAAAAAAATTACAATGATTGTGGCTGGTATTTTGACAGCAGCTGCATCGCATGCACAGTTACAGCCCTCAAAACAAACGCCTGAATCAAGTGAATTGTGGACTCCGGTTCCGCGTGTTGTGACACCAGGTAAGCCTTCAACGGCAGTATCAGGATTTACTGCACCTTCGGATGCAACCGTTTTGTTTGATGGAAAAAATCTTGATCAGTGGGTTTCTGCTAATGAAGGAGGCGGCGCTGCGCCGTGGACTGTTGCAGACGGAGCTTTAACTTGCGCACCTAAAAAAGGAGATATTCAAACGAAAAAAAGTTTTACTGATTACCAGCTGCATATCGAATGGCGCACGCCTGCAAAAGTAGAAGGAAGCAGCCAGGGACGTGGTAACAGCGGAATTTTTATGCAGGGAATTTATGAGCTTCAGGTACTTGACAGCTATAACAATCCGACCTATTCAAACGGCCAGGCTGGTTCAATTTATAAGCAAACGATGCCCTTAGTGAATGCAACGGTTGGGCCGGGTGAGTGGCAAACTTACGACGTTGTGTACACAGCGCCGCATTTTAATAAAGACGGACAAATGACAATTCCTCCATACATTACGGTAATTCACAATGGAGTAGTTGTTCAAAACCATACTGCAATTCAGGGAACAACGCCTTATATTGGTCAGCCAAACATCACGCCGCACGGTGCCGGTCCGATCAAATTGCAGGATCATAACAACACAACAAGTTTCCGTAATATCTGGATTCGTGAGATTTAATAATAAGTTCTGATCTATAAATCAGGATTTTAGAATTTAAGAGAGAAGTCAGCTTTTAGTAGTTGGCTTCTCTTTTTTTTATTTAAAATCAACTTTTTTTGGCATATACTGTTGTTGCTGATGGGTTATAAAAAAAGTATCTTTGATTATAAATTCACACATCAAAATATGAAAGAAATAGTTTTTATCGTAGAGCAGGAAGAAGACGGAGGTTTTGTCGCAGAAGCTAAAGTGAACGAGAACGAGAACGAGCAAATTGTGACCGAAGGAAACGACCTTGATGAACTGAAATTAATGATAAGAGAGGCTTTGGAATGCCATTTTGATAATTCAGAAGAGATGCCAAAGCAGGTTACGGTCATTATGTAATTTCTAGTGCTATTTTGTTTTTCGGATCGGATTAAAGTTTACACACAATGAAACTGACAGTTGTGATTATTCAGGGTGAGACTCAGTTAGTAGGCTCCATCAAAGAAATTCCAGGCGTTATTACGCAAGAAATTGACCGAAATGAGGTAATGGAAAATATTCACGACGCCTTAAATTTATATTTGGAAGATATGAGGTCTGAAATAAGTATTAATTGAAAAAATATAAAACAACAAAAAATTCACTTAGTGGAGAAGTCAGCTTTCAATAGTTGGCTTCTCTTTTTTTATATCCATGAACCACCTTAAACCTCTTTTTTGTTTTAAATTCAAAGGATTAATTCCTGAACTTACTTCATTGAACGAAAAAGAAACATGCAGGAAATAGAGCCTTATTACAATTGGGAAAAACATTATGTTGCCAGCCGTGATCGAAAATCTCCATTTTATGGCCGGACCTACAATCTTGATTATTACGAAAATGCGATATATGGATATTACATTCATCCGCTTTGGGACCATATCGGTTCTGAGACGCTTTACGTCAAAATTCTTTATGCAGATTATAACAAACATTATGTGATCATCGAACTTTTTGGTGAGTGGAATGATACACTGCATAATGACATTATGTATTTCAAACGTCAGGTCGTTGATCCTTTAATTGACGAGGGAATTAATCAATTTATCCTGTTAGGTGAAAATGTCATGAATTTTCATGGCGCAGAAGACGACTATTATGCTGAATGGTTTGATGATGTTGAAGACGGCTGGATTGCTGCGGTGAATTTCAGAGATCACGTCGAGGAAGAATGGAAACGTTTCAGGCTTGATTATTATCTGAATTTTGGCGGGACATTACAACTCGATAACTGGCGGACGCTTCAACCGGACATCTTTTATGAAATCGTTAAAAAATTGATCATTAGAAGGTTATCCTGATAAAAAGGTCTGCTTGTTGCTTGGAAGGTTGGTAAGTCCTTTGTAGCTTACGTGTCGAACCTTTTCAATCCATTCAACCAAACATCATCCACTGATATGGCAGACAATGAGAATCCTAAACCAACCAATGCAGACGAGACATTGGATAAAAAAATCGAAGACATTAAAGACAAATCGATAGAAGTTAAAGATGAAGCTGCCGAAGGAATTTCGGAGATTAAGGATGATGTGGAGATTGTAGCTGAAACAAAGTTTGAAGAAGTAAAAGATGAAACTTCTTACAAAGTTGAGGAGGTTAAGGAAAGTGCGGTAGAATTGAAAGAAGAAGCAGCTGACAAAGCTAACGAATACCAGGAAATTGCTTCGGAAAAAATAGATGAGGTAAAAGCGGAGGCGTTAGTATTGAAAAAAGAAGCTTCGGATAAAGCAGAGGAATATCAGCATATAGCATCCGGAAAAGTTGAAGAATTAAAAGCGGAAGCAGCCGATTTGAAGGCTGAAGCGATCTATAAAGCGGATGAATTAAAAGCTGACGGAGAAGAAAAACTTGAAGAAGTCAAAGAGACTTTTACTGACGTAAAAGACGCTGCTGCTGAAAAAGTGGATGAGGTACAGGAAATAGCGGCAGAAAAAGTAGAGGACATAAAAATGGAAGTTGCTGATGTAAAAGCTGACGCGGAGGATAAGGTAGAAGAATTGAAAGCAGAAGCTTCCGATAAAGCCGAAATCGCTGAGGAGAAAGTTGCAGAAGTAAAAGAGGAAGTTGTTGAAAAAGCTGAAGAAGTGAAGGCGGCGACTGCTGAGAAAGTAGAAGAAGTGAAATCTGGCTTCTCGGGAAAAGTGGAGCAACTGCAAAATGAAGTTGAGTTAAATATTGCAGCCGGGAGGGTGAAGGCAGAGGAAATTATTTCTGACTTATCAGGCAGAGCGGATCATTTGAAAGAAGAAGCCGCTGATAAATTTGCAGATCTTAAAGAGGAGGCAACTGAAAAATTTGCTAACCTGAAAGAGGATGCCACTGAAAGATTTGCGGATGCGAAAGAGCTGGCTTCCGAGAAATTGGAGGATGCAAAAGAGATTGCCGCTGAAAAACTGGCAGAGGCGCAAGTTAAGGCTGCGGAGCTTAAAGCAAAAGCAGCGGAGGAACTGGAAGAATTAAAAGCGACGGCATCAGAAACTTATGAAGAAACCAAAACCAAGGCCAAAGGTTTCTGGGCGAGGTTGTTTGGTAAGTAAGAAAATATAAGAGTAAAATTAAGTACCTGTCGGATAAACCATTCCGGCAGGTACTTTTTATTTAAGCCTTTCATGCAGGATAATAGGATTAGTTGCGCAAATGGTGAAGTGTGAGATTATTTTTCGGATTCAACAATTGAAATTTTACTTTTAACTTTATTATTTGCATATTAATCTTGCGAATTTACAATTTAGATTTTTATGCAACTGGAAATAGAAGAACTACTATCAATCGCAAGAGATGCCGGAAAAGTCGTTTTGGATGTATATAATGATCAGAATAAATTTGGAGAAGTAAAACTCAAATCTGACCAATCGCCGCTTACTTTGGCAGACCAGGCTTCAAACGATCTGATTGTTAGTAGATTAAAAATATTCTCTCCTGACATTCCAATATTATCTGAGGAAGGTGGAGATATTACTTACGAAGAAAGGAAACAATGGAAACATTTCTGGTGTGTTGACCCGCTGGATGGCACCAAAGAATTTATAAGCTGTAACGGAGAATTTACGATTAATATAGCGCTGATCCAGGATCGGATTCCAGTTTTAGGAATAATATATATTCCGGTGACCAACACCATGTATTATGCAAATCAGGAAACGGGCGGTTGGAAAATTGACTCGGAAGGCGTGAAATCTTCAATCAAAGTAGATAAAAATAGTATAGACTGGATTTCTGTTGGTAGTCGGTCTCATGCATCTGATTTTGAAAATGAAGTACTTGCACGGTATCCGGTCGTTAAAAATGTCGCCATTGGCAGCTCTTTAAAATTTTGTCTTGTTGCGGAAGGACTGGCGCATATTTATTGTCGTCATGGTCCAACAATGGAATGGGATACTGCTGCCGGGCAGGCAATTCTTACGTTAAGCGGCGGACAGATGACCACGCTGTCAGGTGAGCCGTTTTTATATAACAAGCCTTCGCTACTCAATGGAAGTTTTATTTGCAGCGCGCAATATTTGACTTTGCGGGATTAAGACGCAGATAGAATGACCGGTAATAAAGAGCAGTTAACCTGGCTCAGTATAATCGGAAAAGTCTGCTCTTTTTAATTTAAACAATTCAAAATCAACAAACGTTATGAAGAGTACTTTCAGGTTTTTCCATTTCGGATTGTTGTTTTTGATACTTCTAACTTCAAAAAATGCAGTAGCGCAGGATAAAGTCGTTTTGGCTAAAATGACGTCAAATGTTCAGGATTTTATAAATAGTCTCGACGCTGGAAAAAAGAAAGATGCGTGTGTCGGTTTTGACGATTCCCTCCGTTTCGACTGGAACTATGTGCCGAGGTCCAGAAAGGGATTAACCCTGAAAAACATGAACGAAAGCCAGAGAGCGAAAGCGTTTGCGATGGTAAAATCTGTTTTGAGTGTGGAAGGTTATAAAAAGATAACGGATATCGTAGATATGGAAAATGTGCTTCGGGTTATTGAAAATAAATCATCCACAGACACATACCGCGACCCTGAAAGTTATTCGTTCCTGATTTTCGGATTGCCGGGTCAGAAAGCACCCTGGGGATGGCGAATGGAAGGGCATCATATTTCACTGCATTTTACGATTGTCGGCGAAAAAATAACTTTTACTCCTGGTTTTTTCGGTTCTAACCCCGGCAAAGTCTTAGCTGATGTTCCTCAAAAAGGCAAGCGAATTCTAAAGGAGGAGCAGGATGTTGCGTTTGCATTATTGCAATCTTTTTCGCCGGAACAAAACAAGCAGGTAATCCTGTCTGAAAAGGCGCCCTGGGAAATTCTGTCTTCGAATAAACGAAGTAATCTTGTTAACCTGAAACCAGAAGGTATAGCCATGAACGATATGTCCGCCACGCAAAAGACGCTTTTTCTTGGACTTATTGCTGTATATCTGGATCGGTATCACGTGACTTTGAAAGATCAACAAATGGTTAAATTAAAGGAATCCGGGCTGAATGGCATACATTTTGCTTGGATGGGAGACAAGGAGCCGAGAATTGCGGAAGGTGCCGGGTACTATTATCGGATACAGGGACCGTCAATCCTGATCGAGCTGGACAATACCCAGAATAACGGTAACCACATTCACACCGTTGTAAGAGATTTAACCAACGACTTCGGTGAAGACTTACTGCGATCGCATTATCAAAAGATGCACGCCAATCATTAGAAAATATCTTTCATTTTAATCATTCTTCGATGAAGCAGCCATTTTCTGTGCCTTTTAAACATCCGTTCCAAGCGGATAAAAATTATTCAAAATCAGTCGTTTATTTCTCCATGGAATTCGCTCTGGATCAAGCTTTAAAGACTTATTCAGGCGGTTTGGGTTTTCTGGCAGGGTCGCATATGAAGAGCGTTTATGCCTTAAATCAGAATCTTGCAGGCGTAGGAATGCTCTGGAAATATGGATATTATGACCAGGGAAGAAAAAAGGATAACAGCATGGAACCTCAGTTTCATGAGAAGATTTATCACTTTTTGCAAGACACCGGAATTCATTTTTCAATACCGATTTTAGGGAAAGATGTGTGGGTGAGAGCTTATTATCTTGCGCCGGAAGTTTTCAAAACTGCACCTATGTTTTTCCTAACCACCGATACCGATGGAAACGACGAAGCGACAAGGGCGATTTCTTATTCGCTTTACGATTCAGATGTTACGATGAAAGTGGCGCAATGTATGGTTTTAGGAATAGGTGGCGCGAAATTACTGGACGAGCTGAAATATCAGCCGGATGTTTATCATTTCAACGAAGCTCACGCCATTTCTGCGGCTTTTTATTTATATCAGAAATATAAAAAACTGCCGGAATTGAAGAAACGGATGGTATTCACGACTCATACGCCGGAGGAAGCGGGGAATGAAAAACATGACATCAATTTCCTTGAGGGACTAGGTTTCTTTTCTGGTCTGAAAATGGATGTAATAAGGAAAATTACGGGTATTGAGGACGATACTTTTAATCATTCCCTTGCAGCGTTACGATTAAGCAGGAAAGCCAATGGTGTTTCGAAATTGCATGGTGAAGTGTCGAGGAACATGTGGAAGATTTATCCTGGAATTTGTGAAATAACTCATATTACAAACGCCCAGAATAACACTTATTGGGTGGATCCAGTTCTGGAAAAAGCCAGACTCGAAAAAGATTCCAAGGCAATTTCAGAGCGAAAAAAAGTTTTGAAAACGACGCTTTTCAAAACAGTGGCCGATCAATGTGGAAGGATTTTTGATCCCAATGTGCTGACGATCGTTTGGGCCCGCCGGTTTGCCGCTTATAAACGTCCGGACATTCTGACCTGGGATGTTGAGCGATTTAAAAAATTACTCGAAAATACTGATTATCCGATTCAAATAATCTGGGCCGGGAAACCTTATCCAAAAGACGAAGGTGCGATTAACACTTTCAACCATCTATTTTATCTAAGTCACTATTTTCCAAACATGGCGGTCTTGACAGGTTATGAACTTGAACTTTCAAAGTTGATGAAAGATGGTTCAGATGTGTGGTTGAATACGCCGATCGTAACCCGCGAAGCATCGGGAACTAGTGGAATGACGGCTGCGATGAATGCTTCGCTGAACGTTTCCACATTTGACGGATGGATTTGTGAATTTGCCAAAAATGAAGAAAATTCTTTTATTCTGCCGGTTGCCGAAGGCGATGATATCAACAAAATAGACTGCGATAATCTTTTCGAAGTGATTGAAAACAAGGTTCTTCCGACATATTATAAAGATCAGAAAGAATGGCAGCGATTGATATTGAACAGTATGAACGACGTCAGCGAAGAATTTAACTCGGATCGCATGGCTCGTGAATATTATGAGAAGCTATACTAAGAAGTCAGGGTTTCACGCAAAGTGGAAAAGTAAAGCAAAGAGCGCAAATTTTATCCTTTGCGCTCTTTGCTTTTTTTACTTACCTGCTTTGCGTGAAAGGCGGTTGTCAAAAGCATTAACCTACTTCAAAGCCAAACAAAAAAAGTAATATCAACATATTGAATCCAAGTGATAGTTAGTAGATTTGATAAAGTCAAAAATCAAAACTACACTCCTGAATGAAAACTATTTACAGCCTAATTTTAACACTATTCATTATTCCAACTGCTTTTGCTCAGGATTATTCCGACAAAATAACTTTGGTTATTCACGGAGGAGCCGGAACAATAACCAGGGCTAACATGACGCCTGAAAAAGAAAAAGCATATAGAGAAGTGCTCGATACGGCGCTTCAAAACGGATATGCTATTTTAAAAAAAGGTGGAACAAGTCTGCAAGCTGTTGAAGCTGCGATTATGGTCATGGAAAATTCGCCGTTGTTCAATGCCGGAAAAGGTGCAGTTTTTACACATGAAGGCAAGAATGAAATGGACGCAGCAATTATGGAAGGCAATAATTTGATGGCCGGGTCAATGGCTGGTGTTACGACAATCAAAAATCCGATCAAGGGCGCGATTGCTGTGATGGAAAAATCTCCGCATGTGCTGATGGCTGGAAAAGGTGCGGATCAGTTTGCGAAAGAACAGGGATTAGAAATTGTTGATCCATCCTATTTTTATACAGAAGCGCGTTACAAAGCATTGCAGAAAGCGATAAAAGAGGAAAAAGTAGAATTGGATCATACAGAAAAGACAAAAGAGGAAATAAAAAAAGCTCCTAAAACAGGTTACCAAAAAGACGAAGATCTGATTTTTACGGAAGGGAAAAAGTTTGGAACTGTTGGTTGTGTTGCGCTTGATAAATTTGGAAATCTAGCGGCGGGAACTTCAACAGGTGGAATGACCAACAAAAAATATGGTCGAGTGGGAGATGCGCCCATAATAGGTGCGGGCACATATGCCAACAATGCTACTTGTGCTGTTTCTGCTACGGGACATGGTGAGTTTTTTATCCGATCTGTTGTCGCCTATGATATTTCTTCGTTGATGGAGTACAAAGGTTTGTTAGTCAAAGATGCTGCTGATGAAGTTGTTATGAAAAAATTGGTGGGTCGTGGTGGTGAAGGTGGTGTGATTGCTTTGGATCGAAATGGAAATATTGCAATGCCTTTCAATAGTGAAGGCATGTATCGTGGTTATATTAAAGAAGGGAAAAGTGAGGTGATGATTTATAAAGACGAGAAGCGCTAACACCGATATGCAAGTCGGTGTTAGCCGCTGTGGGCGATTAGGCGCCGATTTGTTTTGCAAGAATGGCTATTCCTTCCCGGAACGTATGCGGTTTGTAACCCAGGATTTTTTCTGATTTTGTCAGATCAAAGCCAGTTCGTGGCGGTCTTTTAGCGGGTTGGGTAAATGCTGACGCATCCGTTTGAGAAATCAAAGATTTGTCCAGACCAAAATAATCAGCGGCTATGATCGCCATTTCATAAGGTGTATAAAGCTCTTTTCCGGAAATGTTAAAAATACCTTCCGCCTTCTGATCTGCAATCAGAAAACAGCCTTGGGCTAAATCCTCGGCAAGGGTCGGCGTTCTGAACTGATCGGTTACTACTTTTATATTTTTGCCTTCTTCAAGAGACTTTTTCACCCAGAGGATAATGTTGCTACGGCTCATATCATGGGCAATCCCGTATACCAGGACAGTTCGTGCAATGGCCCATTTTATATCTGAATTGATGACAACTTTTTCTGCTGCATACTTACTCCATCCATAAAAACTGATCGGGTTTGGATCCGCTTCTTCATTATAAGGCCCTGCTTTTCCGTCAAAAATAAAATCGGTGGATACGTGGACAAGGAAAATATCATGTTTTTTGCATGCTTCAACCAGAAATTCCACCGCATTAACATTCTGTTTCCAACACGCATCTTTTTCCATCTCACATTGATCCACATTTGTCATAGCAGCGGTATGAATGACGACGTCGGGCTTTATCTCCGAAATAACCTGTTCAATTTGCAAGGGATCCGTAATATCCATTCCATAATATTCGTAAGAATCTGTGAATGGTAACCGGTTCTCTCCACGCGCTGTTGCTATCGTTTTTATGGAAGAATCCTGAATTAGTAATTCAACGAGTTTTTGCCCTAGAAGTCCGTTTGAACCCGTGATAAGAAAGCGTCTTTTATTGGAATCAGCTGCCATGAAAATGTAACGATGTTTGTCTGGTGCAATATAGAATATAAAAATCTAAAAAATAAAGCTGTCTCCCAGGTCGGGAAACAGCTTTATTCCGTTTTGTCAGCGCATCAAAATCTAACTTGCAAAAACGTAACCATATTTTTTAGTGATTTTTTTCTTCTTCATCTTTTTGACAGTGACCTTCATTTTTATGTCTTTATCCGGTCTGTCGCGCTCGTCTTTCGGCTTTGCACTTATCGCATCCACAACTTCCATTCCATCAATAACCTGACCGAAAACCGTATATGCGCCATCCAGGTGAGGCGTTCCACCTTCTGTTTCGTAAACCTTTCTCTGAGCATCAGTAATTTTTCTGGCTGCACGGGCAGCTTGCTTATCCAGCTCATTTTTGCTCCATTTTCTACCTTCCACGATATAAAACTGGCAACCGCTTGATTCTTTTTTAGGATTATTATCCCGTGCTGCGGCTAATGCTCCCTTCCGATGAAAAAGATTTGGTCTGATTTCTTCCGGAATTTTATATCCGTTTTCGCCTCTTCCCAAAACGTCATCTGCCTTAGCATTTTTCGAATCAGGATCACCACCCTGAATCATAAAATCTTTAATAACCCTATGAAAAAGAAGGTCGTTGTAAAACTTGTCTTTTGAAAGTTTAATAAAGTTTTCCTTGTGTTTGGGCGTCTCGTCATAGAGTATCACCCGCATTTTTCCCTGATCTGTATCAATCGTAACAAGGTAATCTTTTTTGGATTTTTTCTGGGCAAGTGTGTTTAAAGCAAGCAGACAGAAAACGGTCAATAACGTTAGTCGATTCAATTTCATTTTCAATTATTTAACGGCAAGTACATTTTTATCAGGCGTGAATTGAAATTTCAGGCCATAATCTTTCCCCTCCGACACATCTTCCATCGTCACATGCACGGAGTTTTTAAACCAGGATACGGTTTTATCTTTTTCTTTCGGAGTTTCGTAAAGTTCGGTGAAATGTCCTTTTGCAGCGTTCCATAGTTGTTTTGTTGCATCAGGACTGTTCAGGTATACATCTACCATAATTTTATTTACCTTTTTGTCGGAAGTAATAAAATACTGGATATCAATCGTTTCCAGCTTTTCAGTTTCTTTGGTAAAACCTACATGGTCAGCCGCATCTTCAAACATTTCATACGTTTCAGTAGCCTTAACTTTGCTCAGCGGATCGCCGAAAGAAATACTGCGAAAAACGCCGTCTGTCGATGTGCCAAGCACTTCCTGGAGCAATGCCGATTGGTCACTGTTAAGTTCTTCCGGCGCAGCCTTTACAACGGAAGATGAATCTTGTTTGGGTGTCTCTTCTTCATCTTTTGTCTTGGTATTACAATTTTGAAGCGTAACGGCCAGAAGAATTAGTACAAAAATGTTTCTAAGTGTGTTAGAGTATGTCATGTTTCGCTAAAAGAATATATACCGCAAATCTAACTATAATCAATATCTTTTTTCAAAGCCGCCATCATTTATACCAAAATGTTTGTCGGATTTTACCTGGGGAAACTAAAATTTTATGCCGTTTGATTCTGAAATAATCGAAAATGGAATATCAGGAAAATGTTACACAGCTTTTTGAGAGCATTAAAACTCTCTGCCTATGTTGAAGAAAAAACGACGTTCACCTTTTCCGTTGATGGTGAGGTTAAAACGTGCGACGATGTTATAAAAAGTGACAACGTCCAAGCCGGCACCTGCGCCATAGATAAATTTATTCCCCAATCTGGTGTTACTTAACTCAGGATAGCTGTTTTTAACATAAGCAGCATCTGCGAAAGTATTCAGGTAAGCAGCGAGCGGAATGGTGTTAAACTGACGAATTGGAATCCACGGTATTGTTTTCTGGGTAGAAAATATTTTGTATTTCAACTCATTTTTCAGCAACCCGTAACTTTGGCCGTCTATTACATACAATTCATATCCGCGCACAAGATCGTTGCGATATCCCAGTCCGATGGTCTGGAGATAAGGCTGTCGCTGCGGTATAGAAGTTCTTGCCCGGATACCGGAATTGGCAAAAAATCGCTCGCTTAATTGGAAAAACTGCTTGTAGGATGCATACACGTATGCCTGATTTATATTATCAGAAGGTAATAAACCAATCTTTGAAAACTGAACGCCGCCTACTTTTCCTCTCAAAGGATATTGAAAATTATCCCGCTTGTCGTAACTGAATGAATATGTCAGCTGAAAATACTTTTGATCTGTTCTGCTTTTTAGTAAATAATTTGGATTTAAGATAGCAATGGTATCCGAAATCTGCGTCGAACTCCATCGTAAATCCAGCGAATGAAAGGTATAATATTTATTCCTTCGTGTTAGAGAGACGAAGGTATAAAAACGTTTTTTGTTGATATCCTCACTATTCAGATAGCTCAACTTATCCCGCCAGGTCCGAAAAGCCATCGTTTTATTTGTTGAATAAGAAGCGCCTACTGTAATACCCGTTTTTTGTGCTTTATCAAGATAAGGTAAGGAATACGTCACCTCAAATTTTGGAATAAAACCAAATTCAGCCAGGACCCTTAATTTGTCAGCCCTCCCGGTAACATTACCGTAGCTCATATAAACACCGTAAATAATTCTGCTCAGGTCGCGGTTCCTGTCATACCACCATTCGTTGAAATTCCTGTCTGCCAGCTGAAAAACCGGCGTTGCAATAAAATACCAGCGCTCTTTGACCAAGATTCTGATATTGGTACGGATAGAATCTGCATTTGCCTCGGGGATCATTTCTACCGTTATGAACAAATTGGTATTAACCACTTTTCTTCGGTCAATTTCCAGTGTCTCAGCGAGTAAACTTGTCGGTATGGTGTCGCCGGACTTAATGACAAGTTCTCTTGTGATAATATTGGTTCGTGTGTGGTGATTGCCTTCCACGATGATATCTCCCAAAATAACCTGCGGTATGCTATCCGCAGGAATCTGAGCGTGCAATGCCGTAGAAAGAAGTGTAAATAAAAATATAAAGTAAATATCCTGATAGCGTAGGGTTCCCTTCATTCTGCTCTTTCCATGTTCTGTTTTGAAACGATCTTTAATTTTGGTCTGCTTCATATTTTGTCAAAAATACGCCTAAATCATTTGGAACAGTGCTTCTGCCTTAAATAAACTAACGGTTTTCTTCTGCAAGCCGGTCAGCTACCGAATGTTATGTAATTGTTAATAATTAAAAAACCAAGACAAATGATAGTCTGTTTTTTGACGACGCGAGTATCATATCACAAGACTAACAGGCGATCATATGACACCATCCCGTGCCGAAGATTTGATTAATAAACTGATCGCTAACAAGCTTTCCGGGGATGAATTGACCGAACTATTAGCCGGTATAAGTAATGAAAATGAAAAGCAAAAATATTCCGATGCTCTTGAAATTTATTTTAATCAGCTCCTGAGAGAAAACAGGGATGAGCATGAATAAAAGGAAAGTAAAGAAAAATGCATGAAGTCAAAAGTTCTGTCTAAATCTACAATCTATGTTTTTAACAATTACTCTCTTGTAAAATGAACACAAAAACAATTATTTTATCATCATTCCGATGTTTGCTTATCCTCCTGATGACGGTTGGATTTGGAGCTTCGGTTGTAGCCGCAGAAAAGCCAGCCGCGTTGTCAAAAACGACAAAATTGGCCCGGACGATTTCAGGTCGCGTAACTTCATCGAACGATGGAACAGCCATACCGGGAGTCAACATCATTTTAAAAGGGTCGCAGATAGGAACAACTTCTGATGCATCCGGTATGTATTCCATATCTATTGATGAAGCCAAAAATCCTGTTTTGGTGTTCTCTTTTATTGGCTTTGAAAATCAGGAAATTTCTGTCGGGAATGAATCTGTGATTAATGTTGCCCTAAAAGAGGGATCAGAAACGTTGCAGGAACATGTCGTGACAGCACTAGGTTTAAATCGTGAAAAGCGCTCGCTTGGCTATTCAGTCGGCCAGGTTGATGGAAAAGAAATCAGTAGAGTTGCCCAGGAAAACATTCTTAATTCCTTATCAGGAAAAGTTCCGGGCGTTTCGATCAGTGCAACAGGCGGAACAGGCTCTTCTGTCAGTATGATTATTCGCGGGGCAACTTCGCTGAGCGGTGATAATCAGCCGTTATTTGTGGTGGATGGTGTGCCGATAGCGAACACACTAAACAACATCAGCCAGGTTGGTAATGATAACCGTGTCGATTACGGAAATGCGATTTCAAGCATTAACCCGGACGATGTTGAAAGTGTTTCGATTCTGAAAGGCCCAAGTGCCGCAGCGCTTTATGGATCAAGAGCCGGTAGCGGTGTTGTCTTGATTACAACAAAAAGTGGCAGCAAAGCGAAGAAAATGACGGTGTCTATAACTTCAAATACTGTGTTTGATAAGCCTTATCGTTTTTTGAAAATGCATTCAAAATTTGCAACCGGGATTTTACCTTTTACACCTGATAATAATCCATATCCGGGCGGAGTTTTGCAGATAGATGAAGGTTCGGCAGGAGGCGTGGGCCCGGAACTGGATAAAGGTTATAAGGCAATTCAATGGAACAGCCCGCTTGATGCAGATGGAAATCCAGTCGCGACGGAACTGGTATCACATCCTAACAATGTGAAGAATTTTGTCCAAACTGGGATTACCACGACAAACGGCGTTTCTATTGCGAACAATACGGAATCGATTACTTATCGCCTTTCTTATTCCAATATGACCAATCGCGGTATCGTCCCGAATTCTGATTTGTTTCGTAATTCTTTGAACGTGAGTACTTCGCTGAAAGCAAGTAAAAAACTGACGATCAGTACAAACCTTGATTTTAGCAGAAACAATTCGAATAACCGTCCATCGGGAAACCGCGGAACGAATCCTTTGCAATGGGCTTACGCAGTTTCTCCGCATATTGACATTCGGGACCTGAAAAATTATTGGGTTCCCGGACAGGAAGGTTTACAGCAATTATCCCAGGCGCAGGGCGATTACAATAACCCATACTTTTTAGCTTATGAGGTAAACAACAGCTTTGTCCGTGATCGTGTTTTTGGAAACCTTAAAGCTGATTTGCAAATCACTCCGCATTTAAGTTTGATGGCCCGGTATGCTCTGGATACTTACAATGAGCAGCGGGAGACAAAAATCGGAAATAGTTATACCAATGATTCAAGAGGCGGATATGGTATTATTGATTTGAAGCGGTTCGAGCGTAATGCGGATTTCCTCGCTACTTATAAAAGAGATATCAGTGATTTTAGTTTATCTTTTTCAGCCGGGGGAAATACACGTTACCAAACAAATACAGATGTCAATAACGCTACGAAAAACGGTGCCGGTCTTATCATTCCCGGGTTGTTTACGATCGCTAACATTGCTCCTGCAAATCTTCGCTATGATAGTTATTTTTCTGAAAAAGCTGTTTTCAGCGTATATGGTCTGGCGAACTTCGGTTACCGCGATATGATTTTCCTTGACGTTACAGCGCGTAACGATTGGTCAAGCACGCTTCCGAAAGAAAACCGTTCCTATTTTTATCCGTCCGCGTCACTTAGTATTTTGTTAAACGAAATGATTCCTGTCTCTGAACAGATCAGCTTGTTTAAATTAAGAGGTGGTGCAGCGCAAGTTGGAAAGGATACCAATCCTTATAGTTTGTTTGCAACATTGGAGAATGCCGGTGCGTGGGACGGAGTTCCGCGTCTGTCAAAATCAGGTAAGATTTTGCTTCCTGATCTGAAACCGGAAATAGCAACGTCTTATGAAGCAGGTGTGGATTTGAATATGTTCCATAATAAATTACGTTTTGCCGGAACATATTATCAGGTTGAAAACAGAAATCAGATCATTCCGACAACCTTGCCGGGATCGAGTGGATTTACTTCTAAAAACATCAATGCAGGTTTGTTGGTAAGTAAGGGCGTTGAGCTTTCGCTGGGAGGAACACCTTTGGATAAAAACGGATGGCGCTGGGATATAACGGCCAACTGGTCGCGTAACCGGACTACAATCAAAGAATTGTCTGACGGATTGGAATTTTACGATTTGTGGGCAGACGCCAAAGGTGGTGCACGAACATATGTGGGCGAACAAATCGGAGATTTGTATGATGCAGAAGTTGTCACTGTTACGGATAAATCTTCAAAATATTTCGGATATCCGATCCTCGACAGTGATGGTTCGTGGCAAAGTGTGAGTTACTCAAACACCCGAAACAAGATCGGAAATTTTAATCCTGATTTTATACTGGGTATGCAAACATCACTTACTTACAAAGGATTTAGCTTGAACATGACCTTCGACTGGAGAAATGGCGGAAATTTTGTTTCTCAGACTTACCGTTATGCTGAGTCAGATTTGCGGTCTGAGAGATTCCTGGATCAGTTGATAAACCCGAACGGACTTTCAGGAGATGCCCTTGCCAATATGCTGACTTCTGATCCTGACAAGTATATAAAAATCAGCGGCAACCGTTTTCCAATCGTCGGTGGCCCGACCGCTGAATATGGTGGATTTCCTTACGAATATGGAGGGAATACCTACAATTATGCAGTATTCAATCCGGGTGTGATCGCAACGTATGACGAGGGCGGAAATATTACAGGTTACACTGAAAACCTTGGCGGAAAAGACACGAAATATATTCCTTATGGCGATAATTATCCATGGAGTTTTATGCGCGCGGCAACTTTTGACGCGTCGTTTATTAAACTACGTGAGGTTTCTCTTGGATATGATCTTCCAGCCAGTTTTGTGAAAAAGATCGGAGTCCAGGCTGCCAACGTTTCGGTATACAGCCGTAACATTATGTTATGGACAAAAGCCAAAATTGGTATTGATCCTGAAACGGCGTTCCAGCAGGAATCATCTGCGCAGGCAGGAACGCAGTTCCGTCAGGGAATTGAACGGTACAATGTGACGCCATGGGTTATACCTGTTGGTTTTAAACTTGGACTAACTTTCTGATAATCAAAACACAATTGTTTTAAAAATATCAATATGAAACTTATTAGCAAAAAAATAATAGCGTTCTCCTTACTTTTCTGCGGGCTTACATTTTCTTGTAAGGATCTGACGGAATTGAACGAGAATCCGAATGGAGTTGGACCTGAATCGGTAAACCCAAATCTTATTATGCCAACGGTCTTGACCGAAGCGGCCAGGACTTATGTAGAACTTGGTTATCAGGATATTGCCGGCGTTGTACAGCATACGCAGAAGGACGCTTGGTCAAGCGGACACAATGATTATGATTGGGGCGGCGACCAAAGCTGGAACCGTTACTATGACGTTTTAAGAAATAACGATTTGCTTTATAACAGAGCTGTCGAGATGAAACTGGAATTTCACCAGGGCGTTGCGCTGGTCATGAAATCGTTTATGTTCGGCCTGATCACGGATTTGTGGGGCGACGCTCCTTATACCAATGCGTTAAAAGGTGAACTGGGAAGTACTGCTGATATCAAACCTGTTTTTGATGACCAGTCGGTAATTTATGCAGGCATCATTGCCGATCTTGAAAAAGCAAATACCTTGTTGTCAAAATCAAAAAGTGAGTATTCCGGTATTGTTGATAATGTCGACGTTTATTACAGCGGTGATCCTGTAAAATGGAGAAAAATGGCCAATTCGCTGCTTTTAAGATATTACATGCGTATTTCTGCTAAACAACCTGACATTGCAAAAGCAGGAATTGAAAAAATAGCAGCGAGTGCTGATAAATATCCGATCATTTCGGTAAACACAGACGATGCCACGATGGGTTTTGCCGGAAATAGCGAAGGTGATTCCTGGCCTGCTGATACAGTTATTGATGCCAGCGGAAGTAATTACAGAAGATTAAAAATGTGTGCAACTTTCGTAGAAAAACTTCAGGCACTGAAAGATCCGAGACTTGCGATATGGGCAAATAAAGTTCAGGTTCCGTTGGTCGTTGATGCGACGCTTCCTGCAGGAACGGATAAAATTGTGAATGGAAAAAGAATGCTTTCTCCCGATAAAGTGGGAAGCGCGCAAATCGATACAGATCCGGAATATGTCGGATTGCCACCAAGTTTTTCAGCACTGCCGTCGGCCTATAATCTAAATCCGACTCCGGGGCAAACATCTTATAACCCGCACGTTTCATTTTTAAATAATATTTACAAATTCGCCAAAGGGCCGTTGTTAAGAGTACGCCTGATTTCTGCCGCGGAAGTTCATTTTATTCTTTCCGAAGCTGCGTTGAAAGGTTGGTCAGCGGGAAGTGCGAAAACACATTATGAGGAAGCTATCAAAGCTTCTTTCAATACCTGGACCGTTGCCAGTTCTTACGCAACTTATATGGCGCAACCGGGTGTTGTTTTTGATAATACGTTGAAGCAAGTGATCGAACAAAAGTGGATTGCAAGCTGGACAGCGGCCACAGAAGCGTGGTTTGATTACAGAAGAACAGGTTTGCCTGAATTGAAAGCTGGCCCTGCTGCGAAGAGACAAGTTTTGCCTGTGCGGTTCTACTATATGCGTAATGAGATAAATATCAACAAAGTCAATGCAGAACAGGCTTTAAGCAAATTACAGATTACCAGTTTCTCGCAAGCAGATAAGGAAAATAGTCCCTGGTCGAAGCAATGGCTGATTCAGGGTACCAATAAGCCTTGGTAGTCCTGATGCAATTCTAGTTTAAGCAAAAACGGGCCGATCATTGTCGCCCGTTTTTGCTTTTTAAAATGGCGACTGCTGTAATCGTTCTAAATGATCAACCTCAGCTTTTGAAAAAAACAACCATACTGACTTATCAATTAACCTCTGCATGATGAAAAGTAATATTCCAAAACTGATTTTTAATATACTGATTTTTTCTTTTTTGTTTGGCGTGAGCGTGAAAGCGCAGGAGCAGATAAAACCAGAAAATGCGCTTCAAAAATATCTTGACAATGGAGATAAATCTTTGAAATGGGAGATTAAAGAGACTTTCTTACAAGATGAAAATACATTTTACAACCTGCTCGTTACCTCTCAAAAATGGCGGGAATTTACATGGACGCATCAATTGACAATCATCGTTCCAAAGAAAAATAATTATGATGGAGCCCTCTTGTTTATTACCGGCGGGTCCAATAAGGAAGGACTTCCCAATTGGAGCAACAAGCGGGACGACAATTTACTCGTCTCTTTAAGTAATGTTGCCAAACAAAATCAGGCCATTGTAGCATTATTAAAACAAACACCCAATCAACCATTTTTCGGTGATCTTACCGAGGATGCTTTGATTTCTTACACCTTACACAATTTCAAAAAAGATAAAGACTATACATGGCCGCTGCTTTTCCCAATGGTGAAAAGTGCTGTGCGTGCAATGGATGTGGTTCAGGAATTTTCTAAGCAGAAATTGAAACATGATATAAATAGATTTGTAGTTTCCGGCGCTTCAAAAAGAGGATGGACAACCTGGCTCACGGGTGCGAATGACAAAAGAGTCGCAGCGATTGCACCGATGGTAATTGATATCCTGAACATGCCGGTAAGTCTGGATTATCAGATTAAATCCTGGGGAGATTACAGCGTCCAGATCGAGGATTATGTAAAACTGGGGATACCTCAAAACAGCAACACGCCGGACGGTTCTGCGATTACCACCATGATCGACCCTTATTCCTACCGTTCAAAACTTACAATGCCGAAATTAATCGTGATGGGAACCAATGACGAATACTGGGTTGTAGACAACATCAAAAATTATTTAAAAGAGATTCCCGGGAATAATATGCTTCACTATGTACCAAATGCCGGGCATGACCTCGGCGGTGGAAAACAGGCATTGGAAGCCTTGGGGGCATTTTTCGGTAATACGCTTACGGGGACGCCATATCCGGTTTGTGAATGGACACAATCGATTGATAAAAAGGGCGTCAACCTTTCTGTAAATGCCTCGGCGGATCCCTTGGTTGATGTGATTTTATGGTCGGCGGATTCGAAAGATCAGGATATTCGTGATGACAAATGGACTGGAAAAAGTCTGGGAATCAAAAATCAAGGCAAGGTTAAAGTGAGCCAGGCATTTCCTGCCAGCGGTTTTCGTGCATTTTATATTGATTTAAAATACAAGGATAAAAACGGCGGGACATATACTGAAAGCACCCGCGTATTTCTAACAAACAGTAAAGAACTGCTTTGAAAAAATTAATATTTAAAATGAAGCTAAATTTTAACCTTAATAATTTGACAGGTTCAATCCTGCTGATTTTTATTTGCTGTTCGGCAGTAAGGTATCAAACTGCAAATTCCGATACGGTGAAGAACGTGATTGATCATGTTGTAACAAGACTATATCAAGATCTTACTGTTCAACAGCTTGACGCTATCAATGATCGTTTTATTCTCAATTTTTTAACGAATGACGAAAAGCGCACACTGGCGACCAAATTCTGGACATTCGATGTAAATGTTCCAGTTACTGTATCACTGATGAGGCATACCAAACAGTTGGAAATTCCTTTTTGGATTAAAGAGAGCGGCTTTAAGAAAACAGGTTTGATCGTAAAAAATGAAGAATATGATTACGAGGTTTGGCAAAAAGATTTTGAGCAGGGGAAAGTTGAACTTGGGATAAATGGTTTTGACAAACATCGTCCTGTCTATTTTATAAGTGTTGCACCGCAGAAGAAGAGCGAGGAGCTAAAAGTAATGCACGTTTATCCGTCAGACTTTCCATTGTCGGTTATGAAAAAGGGTGCGTTTACCTACCATGACTGGGACGGTTTGGTTTTGACAGAAGTACCGGCCGAGCTGGACGGGCAGATTCTTTTTACAACCGTTCGTGGACGAGCGCGGGAGGCTCACCTGGTCGATGCTTTTCGTAAAACTATAACACCTTCGTCGACAAAACCGGATCAGATTTTGCTCACGATAAGTGATGATCCCAAAACGACCATGGATATTCAATGGCGGACAAATGGCACTACCGCTGGCGGTATGGTTAAATATTGGAATGAAAATGAGAAAGATACACTGTTGATCGAAGCCTCTTCGGAAAAAATGGAGGACAGACTACTGCAAAATGACCGATATATTTTTCGTCATACTTCGAAGCTCAAAAAACTTAAACCAGGGACTGTTTATAATTACAAGGTTGGATCTGAAAATGGAGTATGGTCAGATGTTTCTGGTTTTACAACAGAAGATTTATCTAATAATGGATTTTCATTCATTTGGTTTGGCGATACACACAAGTCTGAGATCTGGGGTGACATGGCTCAAAAGTCATTGAAACGACATCCTGAAATTTCGTTCTTTAATATTGCGGGAGATATTGTAAGCACGGGTCTGCACCGGGATGAATGGGATGAACTGTGGCAACATTCCGGCGAAGTTTTTCGATATAAACCGCTAATGCCAATACCGGGAAATCATGATAGCCAGGACGGATTAGGCGCTGAAATGTATCAAAATATGTTTAGCCTACCAGAAAATGGTCCTAACGGCTTGCCAAAAGAAATGACTTATGCTTTCAATTATCAGAATGCACTGTTTGTCATGATCGATGCGACGCTTTCGGTACCTGCACAGACGGCCTGGCTTGAACAAAAACTTAAAACTTCAAAAGCGAAATGGAAATTCGTTTTTTTTCATTTTCCTCCGTACAATTTTGTAGAGCCTTACGATGAAATCCGCAGGGAGTGGTGTACATTGTTTGATAAATATCATGTGGATATGGTTATGAGCGGGCACATGCACTATTATCTCAGAACCAAACCAATGAATAATGGGAAATCAATGAATTCACCTGCAAAAGGTACGATTTACACGATGTCGATAAGTATTCCTGGCAAACAGCCAGAATGGCCGGCAGAAGACTACGCAGTAAAAAGATATCCGGATGGCCCACTATATCAACACATTTCGATGAAAGGAAACAAGTTGACATATAAATGTCTGAATCCTGATGGTGTTGTGAAGGATGCTTTTGAGATAGTTAAGTAACCTGATTATTACAATACAATAAAGACAAAGGGAATTTTGTCTTTATTGTATTTTGGTTAGTTAGTGCCGAATTGTTTCAGTCAACAATAAGACTAAAATCTGCTCGTAAAGAATTATTAATCATGGCAGTCCTTGTCGAAAACTTCGTCGCTCGATTTCCATGCTGATAAACTTTCTTTTCTTTTTAAACTTGTTCTGAAATGCTAGCAATGGAATTCCAAGCGTTCCTGTAAATATCCCGCCCCTCAAAAATTCATGAGCTTGGTCGGAATTAAAAATGGTGGCAATTCCATGGCCAAACAGTACAGAACCAGTGACAATGGAAGTAATACCCAAAAATAGTGTGGTACCGGAAATATTCTGATAGCGTTTCTGTTCTGCAAACAATTTCTGATCTGGCCATTGCGCTATCGATTTTTGAAATGGCGTTGCCACAACCATTTTGTAATATTTTAAATCCGTTTGATCAGGTATTGTTTTATCCTGATATTGCGCAAAATTCAGGAATTCTTCTGTTTCTCCATTTCCATAAAATACCTTCAAAATTTGCGCTTTTGACATCAAACGGATTATCCCGTTGTCTGCTTCTTTATACTTTATTTCAGTAAGCCCCACTTCCAGAATGTTAACGGTTAGTGTGTCTTTTTTTACCGTAACAATTCTATCTGCATTTCTTTGCTGACCTATGGCTGGAAAACTAGCAATCGCAATTAATACCATGAAGGTAAAATTCGATTTTATACAACTTTTGAAATGCATACAATCAGAAATTTAGAGAAATAGACAATGAGCCGCTTCTGTTAAAGGGATTATAGCCAGGACAGATTTTAACATTAGAAATTGGTTCTTTTCGTTTAATCAGCTCTTCTTCGATAAGGATCATATTTCTGCTGTATTTTTTAGAAGTTGCAGTGCCAGCGATACCTACAACAAGCCCGGTTATGGCACCGCTAACAATTAAAGGAATGCCAATGTCCCTGTTTATGCTATTGTAGCGATAGCCATAAGGATCTTTCCGGCTACCGCTGATGACCAGGGCAATCCCGGTTATAGAAGCTGCGCCGCCTAACACACCAAAGATGATTGCAGCAGCTTTTGAAGATTTGGATCTGTCCTGATAAAATCGGTACGCGCCTTTCAAATCTTGCGGACGCCAAATGCTCAGATTGTCAACGAAATCTCTTTGAATCCACGGATTGGTTGGGTAGTAAATCACCGTACCGGTATTATTGTCTAATAAAACATTTGGTTGGGAAGGAAATGTCTGTGTTTCGCCGTTCCCATAATTGATAATGGCGATATCTGATTTAAGGATATGGAACGTTGGTCCATTCGGGTCACTGGCTTTTTTATACTGTACAATCCGTTCTTCGACAACCAGAATTTTACCCTCAATTTTGGTGCTGTCTTTTTTGATGATCAGGTCATTATGACGGACTTGGCCAAATGTGCTGTTAAGTGCGGTGAGGATAATTAATGAAATAGTGAAAATTCTAGTTTTCAGGGATAAAACATTCATGGAAAGTTAAGTTAGGCTGGTTATTTAAATTTGACGGATTTAAATATAGAAATTATCTCTGCTTCGTTCTTGCTTCTTCCAGTCAGAGACAATCGATTCATGTCATCGATTTTTGCATAAAAGCCAATAACTCCTTTGCCTGAAGTTTTAGGTTTTACAAGAAGTGCAGCGTGCCCGTCAATGATAATATTTTCCTTGTTGTGTGTTGCGGTTGTGATATCGTCAAAATTATAGGAATACCAACCATAGTCATAGTGTAAAGTATCAGCTTCATTTGTTATGATTCCTACTCGTGAATCTATACCCTGTCTGACGTAATGTTTCCAGTCGCGCGATGCGTTGATAGTAAACCCTGGCAAATCCATCGTTTGTGAAAGAGGATTATCAACAATACGCCCTTCTTTACAACTGTTGAGCCCAATCAGGGCAATCAGGAAAATGAGTTTTTTCATTGCGTTCGGGATTTGCTTCTACTATGTCTGATAGACTTAAAAATCCAATCAATAGTTGGAATAAGCGATTAAATAATATAAAATAATTGCTCATTGAATAATAAAACATTATAGGCTGGAAAGTATCCGAAGAATATTATCTCGATAAATTTAACCCGATGCCTAGACTTGTCTATTTATTGAATTTATCTATTTACATTTTGACAAATCGGAAAGTATAAAACCTTCCTTTTGTCCCTTTGTGCAATATGAAGTATATTTAAATACGGCATTCAGGAAATATAATTTATATACATACAAATTGTACAGAATTTAGTTTTATCAAATATGCGCACAGTTATTTTGATTGGCACAATCGTGATCGTTCTTGTTTTAGGGAAAATTTATGTGTTTCCTAAATCTGAAAGCGAGAAGTCCGCAGGTAATTCAGGTGGGAAATCAAGCGGGAAGTCTGCAAATGCGGCTGCTATTCCTGTCAGCGTATATGTCGTTGGTATGGAATCTCTCGATAATCAGATTTTTGCATCCGGAACCATACTGCCGAATGAAGAAGTGACACTTATGTCAGAAATCTCCGGCAGACTCGTAAAACTTAACATTCAGGAAGGTTCATCGATTTCGAAAGGCCAGTTGATCGCGAAGATTAATGACCGCGACTTAAAAGCGCAGCTTCAAAAAGTTGAATATAATCAGGAACTCGCCAGGAAAATAGAAACCCGTCAGCAGAAACTGCTGAAAGTGGAAGCAATAAACCTGGAAGAATACGATGTCACTTCAAACAATATCCGGGTGCTGGATGCAGAAAAAGAAGTTATAGAATCACAGCTTGAAAAAACAGAAATCCGTGCACCATTTAACGGACGAATTGGATTGAAAAATATCAGTGAAGGTGCATATCTCGCTCCGGGTACGCCAATCGTGACTATTATTCAAAGTAATCCGGTCAAAATTGATTTTACGGTTCCGGAAAAGTATACTTCCAACATTCGCGTAGGAAGTACGGTAACCTTCAATTTGGACGGAGATGACGTAAATCACTCAGCCAGGGTTATTGCATTGGATCCCAAGGTTGACGAAAGCCTGAGAACATTGCGGATTCGTGCAGTTGCTTCAAATCCGGCTGGCAAATTTGTGCCGGGTACTTTTGTAAAAGTTAAAGCCAACCTCGCAGCAAATAACAAAGCTGTGATGATCCCGACAGAAGCAATTGTTCCTGTGTTAAAAGGAAAAAAAGTTTTCATTGTTAGAAATGGTAAGGCAGAGGAAGGAATGGTAACGACTGGTTTGCGTACCGATAAAAAAATTCAGGTACTTGGTGGTTTACAGCAAGGTGATTCATTGATCACTTCCGGAATTATGGCTTTGAAACCCGGTTCGCCGGTCAAAGCCAGGTAGTTAGCCCGACAATTTCAGATACTTCTGCGGCTTATTCGCATCAAATAATATCAACTATGAGTATTTCTACGCTCTCTATCAAGCGACCGGTTTTAGCCATTGTGATGAATCTTCTCATCATACTTTTCGGATTTCTTGGTTATAAATTTCTGGGGATGAGGGAATTCCCCTCCATTGATCCGCCGGTAGTTTCCATTCGTACAAGTTATACCGGTGCCAATGCGGATATTATCGAGTCCCAAATAACAGAACCGCTTGAAAAACAGCTGAATAGTATCGAAGGGATTAAATCGATCAATTCGACAAGCAGCCAGGGAACAAGCCAGATCACGGTTGAATTTGATATTGGTGTCGATATGGAGCGCGCTGCCAATGATGTGCGCGATAAGGTCGGATCGGCGTCACGAACGCTGCCTTTGGATATTGACGGCCCGCCCGTAGTAAGTAAAGCCGATGCAAACTCGGAGCCGATCATTGTTTTAACCTTTAAAAGTAATACCAGATCACATCTTGAAGTAAGTGATTATGCTGAAAATGTGATAGCGCAGCGGCTGCAAACCATTGAAGGTGTAAGCGAAATACGCATATTTGGTCAGAAAAAATATGCGATGCGGATCTGGATGGATCCAGTAAAAATGGCTTCACTTGGCGTTACAACGCAAGATGTAAAGTCAGCTCTGGACAAAGAAAATGTGGAGCTGCCAAGTGGAAAACTGGCTGGTGATAATACGGAATTGACAGTAAAGACGGTTGGCCGTTTCAGAACGGAAGATGATTTTAATGATATGATCGTTAAAAATACAACCACGCAAACGATTCATTTAAAGGATATTGGTTACGCTCAATTAGGTCCTGAGAATGAAGAAACTGTTTTAAGACTTGATAACGTACCGATGATCGGTCTGGCTATTTCGCCTATGCCGGGAGCGAATTATATTAATATTTCCGAGGAGGTAAACAAACGGTTGGCGGAAATTAAAAAAGAGCTTCCGAAAGATTATGAACTCGGAACGCTGATTGATAATACTATTTTTGTAAAACGCTCGATTGAAGAGGTTGGAGAAACTTTACTGATTGCGATTATTCTGGTTGTGATCATTATTTACTTATTCTTCCGCGACTGGCTTATCGCTTTCCGCCCATTAATTGATATTCCGGTTTCCTTGATCGGGACGTTTTTTATCATGTATATCATGGGTTTTTCCATTAACGTACTCACGCTGCTGGCGATTGTTTTGGCGACTGGTTTGGTGGTAGATGATGGTATCGTGGTTACCGAAAATATTTTTAAGAAAATAGAAGAGGGTATGGGGCCGATTGAAGCGGCGATCAAAGGATCGAATGAAATCATTTTCGCTGTTCTTTCTACGTCAATTACGCTGGCCTCGGTTTTCCTGCCGGTAATTTTTATGCAGGGGTTTGTCGGGAAATTATTCCGGGAATTCGGTATCGTTATTTCCGCTGCTGTTCTTGTCTCCGCATTTGTGTCGCTTACGCTTACGCCAATGCTGAATGCTTATCTGGTTCGTAAAACGCATAAGAAAAGTTGGTTTTATGAAAAAACAGAGCCATTTTTTGTCAACATGACCAATAGTTATGGCGAAGCACTTGCTTCTTTTTTAAAAATAAGATGGGTTGCCATACCGCTTATTTTCTTAACACTTGGTATGATCTGGTTTTTTGGAAAAGATCTTCAATCAGAACTGGCACCTTTGGACGACCGTAACTGGTTTCGTATCCAAATGACTGCTCCCGAAGGTTCGTCATTCGAATTTACTGATAAATATGTACAGAGTATCAGCCAGATGCTGACGGATTCAATGCCTGGTAAAAAGGGGATAATGTTGATCACATCACCGGGAAATTCCGGCCTTGGCGCTGCGAATACAGGCAGCGGACGGATTGCACTGACTGACCGCATGGAGCGTAAGGAATCTCAACAGGAAATTGCGGATTTGGTAACAAAACAATTAAAACGTTTCCCGGACGCGAAATCCTTTGTAGTCCAGCAGCAGACAATTGCTGTGGATTCGCGAGGTGGTCTGCCGATTCAATACGTGATTCAGGCTCCGGATTTTGAAAAATTACGCGAATATCTACCCAGGTTTATGGAAGAGGCGTCGAATGATCCTACGTTCGCCATTACTGATGTCAACCTGAAATTCAGCAAGCCGGAATTGCAGATTATGATCGACCGGGAAAAAGCAAAGTCACTGGGAATTTCAGTACAGGATGTTGCACAAACGATGCAGTTCGCTTTTGCCGGACAGCGTTTTGGCTATTTTACGATGAATGGAAGGCAGTATCAGGTAATCGGACAATATGATCGTATCAATCGCGACGAGCCGCTTGATCTGAAAAGTATGTTTGTGAGAAGCAGCAACGGCAGTTTGATTCAGTTAGATAATATTGTAAAGACCGTTGAAGAAAGCAGTCCGCCGCAGCTTTTTCACTTTAACCGTTATATGAGTGCTACGGTGCAGGCTTCCTTAGCCCCCGGAAAAACGATTGGAGACGGTATTGCGGCCATGGATAAAATTAGGGATAAGCTGAAAGACGAGGCAATACAAACCTCGTTAAGCGGATCTTCACGTGATTATGCCGAAAGTTCTTCGAATACCATGTTCTCCTTTTTTCTGGCTCTGGTGTTGATTTATTTTATTTTGGCAGCACAGTTTGAAAGTTTTGTAGACCCGTTCATTATTATGATCACTGTGCCGTTAGCCATAGGTGGAGCGGTGTTTTCCTTGTGGTATTTCAACCAAACCTTAAATATTTTCAGCCAGATCGGAATGATCATGCTGATTGGTTTAGTAACGAAAAACGGTATTCTGATCGTAGAATTTGCAAACCAGTTACGGGAAACCGGTTTGGGCAAAAGAGAAGCTGCACTTGAAGCTGCGACTTTGCGTTTCCGGCCAATTTTAATGACAAGTTTAGCGACAATATTAGGAGCATTGCCAATTGCCATGGCTCTCGGTTCGGCAGGGAGAAGCCGGATGTCAATGGGTATTGTAATTATGGGAGGATTACTGTTCTCTCTTGTTTTGACGCTCTATGTTATTCCGGCTATGTATACTTTCCTGTCCAGAGAAAAGGATCTGAATAAAATGAAGATGATTGAAAGAATAGCCCGGGAAAGTGAAATGGACGAGCAGGCGGCGCATGCTTAATTGATGCCAAGTCAGTCCTTCAGCGCTTGAATTTAGAAATAGAATTCGTTAACTTCCAATAAAAACGGGTAATATGTCGACATTGATTAAATCTTCTTTTACAAATCTTCAGCAAGAGCTGTTAAAGCTTTATGCAAGAGAAATAAGTGAAGAAGATTTGGCTAATATTAGAGATTTAATAGGTCAATATTTCCTTCAAAGACTTACTACAATGGCAGACAGTGCCTGGGATAAAAATGGATGGGATCAACAGGATATGGAAAATATGCTTAATGAAAATAATCAATAAAATATGAATATCGTATTGGATACAGAAGTCCTTCTTGTGTCCTTGCCAAGCAAATCAATTTCTGGAAATAATAACACAGTCTTCCTGATCGCGTCAAACCAATTCCAACGCTGAACGCTCAGTTCCCATCTTCCGCAACATCCGAACATGTGATCCCAACGCATTCATAAAATCAGATTTAGCATTATACTCCAGACCAAACTCTTCGGCTGTCTGACTTACGATGGGGGAAAGTGCATGGTAATGAATATGTGAGATTGAAGGGAATAAATGGTGTTCAATCTGATAATCCAGCCCACCGATATACCAGGATAATATCCGGTTTTTGCCTGCAAAATTTGAAGTTGTTTGTAGCTGATGCACTGCCCAAGCATTTTCCACATTCCCAACATTATCAGGAACGGGTTGGTCAGTTCCTTCTACGACATGCGCCATTTGAAAAACAGTGCTCAAAATCATTCCTGCTGTGCAATGCATAGCCATAAATCCGATTGCCCATTCTCCAAAAGTTAGAGAAGTAAAAGCGAGCGGTATTATGCAGATAAATAAAACATAAGCCAGTTTGCTCACAATTAACCTGATTAATTCTTTTTTCGGATATGGCTTTGTCATGCCGGTCTCCGACATTTTATTGAACAAAGAAATCTCTTTGAAGTCTTTCCATAGAAAAGAAATCGTCATCAGGCTGTAAAGCAAAAATGCATAAATATGCTGAAAACGATGAATATATTTCTGTTTTTCCTGATAAGATAAACGAAGTAAAAATTTCCCGGTTATATCCTCATCAACTTCGTGGATATTGGTATAGGTGTGATGAAGCCTGTTATGCTGAACTTCCCAATTGTAAGCATTACCACCTAAAAGATATATTGAACCACCAAAAATTTTATTTAAAATATTGGAGTTTGCCAGTGAGCCATGTATTGCGTCATGCATGACAGACATTCCAACACCTGCAACTCCCACGCCCATCAGGACAGAAAGTGCCAGCATAGTCATGTCGGATAAAGATCCTGTTAATATTAAAAAGTATGGGATAAGGTAAAGGCTCAACATGAAAAAAGCCTTGAAGATTATTTGATTACCACCCGTTTTGCAAAGGTTATTTTCAGAAAAGTAGAGGTCAACTCGTTGTCTTAGCGTAGGAAAGAAAGTGGACTTTTCTTTGTTATTAAACTTGATTTTCTGGTACTGCATAAAAGGTATGACTTCTGGTCATGAAGAAGAATAATTTTTATCCCACTTCATAACAACGAATGAGAGTATTGATTATTAGCCAAAAGTAAACATTAAAAGAATATTCCAGTTAAATATTCTAAATAATGGTCAGAATTCATAATAAAATAATGTGGAAGCGCTTAAATCAAACAAAAAATTAGGCCGGCCATAATGGCTGGCCTAATACGCATCGATAATATTAAAAGAATTTACAGAGCAAACGCTTCTTTGATTTTATCTACGAAATCTAGTTTTTCCCAAGTGAAGAGTTCAACTTCAACTTCTTTTTCCTTTCCGTCAGCACCTTTAAATGATTTTTTGACAATTTCATTTTTACGACCCATGTGGCCATAAGCAGCTGTTTCCGAGTAAATTGGATTACGTAATTTTAGACGCTGCTCGATCGCGTATGGACGTAAGTCAAAGATCTGCTCAATTTTCGAAGCAATCTCTCCGTCATGTCCTGCAACCTTCGCTGTTCCATAAGTATTAACATACAATCCGCAAGGCTGAGCAACACCGATCGCGTAAGAAACCTGTACCAAAACTTCATCACAAAGTCCTGCTGCAACCATATTTTTAGCAATGTGACGGGTCGCATATGCAGCGGAGCGGTCAACTTTGGATGGATCTTTACCAGAGAATGCACCACCACCGTGCGCACCTTTACCACCGTAAGTATCCACGATAATTTTACGACCAGTAAGGCCGGTATCACCATGCGGACCTCCGATAACAAATTTACCAGTTGGGTTGATATGGAATGTTATATCGCCTGAGAATAATTCCTGAAGTGATTCAGTCAGTTTAGCCTTAACGCGTGGAATTACAATATTAATAACATCTTCTTTGATTTTAGCAAGCATAGTCGCCTCAGAATCAAAGTCATCATGCTGCGTAGAAACAACGATTGTGTCGATACGTAAAGGCACATTTTCGTCGCTATATTCGATCGTTACCTGAGATTTGGCATCAGGACGAAGGTATGGAATCAGCTCCGGTTCATTATTCCGGATATAAGACATCTCCTGAAGAATCTTATGTGCAAGATCCAGCGCAAGAGGCATGTAGTTTTCAGTTTCGCGGGTAGCGTAACCGAACATCATTCCCTGGTCACCGGCACCCTGTGCATTGGCTTTTTCTTCAAAAGTTTCGTTTGCAACAGCGCGATCAACTCCCTGGTTAATATCAGCACTCTGATCATGGATTGCTGATAAAATACCGCAAGAATTTGCTTCAAACATGTATTCGCTTTTAGTATATCCAATCTTACGGATTACTTCACGCGTGATTTTTTGTACATCCAGATAGGTGTTTGTTTTAACCTCTCCTGCCAATACTACTTGACCTGTTGTAACCAAAGTCTCACAGGCTACTTTACTGTTTGTATCCCAAGCTAAAAAATTGTCAATAAGGGCATCTGAAATCTGGTCAGCTACTTTGTCGGGATGTCCTTCAGACACGGACTCCGAAGTAAATAGATATGGCATAGTATGTACTAGGTTTTATTTACTATATTAAATTTATGCTAAATAATTAACGACTGTCTTAAGACTAACAAAATTGAATTTTTTTAAGACATTAACCAAATAATCAGCAGGGAAAAATTAAGAAGATAGGGGCATTACGCCATTTTGTAGAAGAATCTCTGGTCACTTGTAAAGAAGAAAGCCTGATTATATTAAAGTATAATCAGGCTTTCTAAAATATTGTTTATCGCAATGATCAGATTGGAACATTTACATGCCGTTCGGCATGATAGCTTGAACGAACCAAAGGACCCGACTCAACATATTTCAATCCGCGTCTCAAACCTTCTTCTCTGTATGTATCGAACATTTCCGGTGTGATCCATTCTATAACTTCATGGTGCATTTTGGTCGGCTGAAGATATTGCCCAAGCGTCAGAATATCCAGTCCGTTTGCAACCAGATCATCCATTGCTTTATAGACTTCATCCATTGTTTCACCTAAACCAAGCATAATCCCGGACTTGGTACGTTGTCCGAATTCCTTAGTTCTTCTGATCTGTTCGAGGCTTCTTTCGTATTTTGCCTGCGGTCTTACCGAACGATACAGGCGCTCAACGGTTTCCATGTTGTGTGAAACCACTTCCTGTCCGGCCTCGATCATGTGGATCAAAGCATCCCAGTTATTTTTAACATCAGGAATCAATGTTTCAATCGTTGTTTCCGGCGTAGTCTGTTTTACTTGAACAACGGTTTGATACCATATTTCTGCGCCACGATCTTTCAATTCATCCCGGTTTACAGAAGTAAGAACAGCATGTTTTACCTGCATTAACTTAATTGCTTCGGCAACACGGCGTGGTTCATCTACGTCATATTCATTTGGACGGCCAGTCGCCACGGCACAAAAGCTGCAACTCCGCGTACAAACATTACCCAAAATCATAAACGTAGCCGTTCCCGCTCCCCAGCATTCGCCCATATTAGGGCAGCTGCCACTTTCGCAAATTGTATGTAATTTATAGTTGTCAACTAACTGACGGACTTTTCTGAATTCTGGTCCTGCCGGTAGTTTTACGCGTAACCAGTCCGGGCGTTTTTTTCGTTCGGAAGGTATAACTGGAAGTTCAATCATGATTTTCTAATCAAAGTCAATAATCACCGGCTGCAATAACGAGCCGATGGAATACTATAAATTTAACGACTTATTTTTTGCTGCCAAAATAGAGTGTGATAAAGCCTGATGTATAGAAACTCTTGTTCTGCGCATAAGCCATAATATCAATCTTACGGGTAAAAGTCTCTGCAAGAAACCCGATTTCGACACCAGTAACATTTTCTCTAAATGCACTTAGCTCAAAGCTGAGAGCGGTTTTTATATGTAATCCCGGCACAACTTTACTTTGTCCAAAACCGGAAAAAAAGCTTCCAACACCTACAAAGCCTTCATAAGGATCTTGCGTGGAATTAGGATCAACACGTAAAGGAGTCGTAACCACTTGTCCTCCTGCTACTTGTCTTTGTATCATGTAAGGTTTTTCAAATCCCAGCGAAGGACCAGCGGCAACAATCGCACTGATCGCTATTCCTTCATCCTCATGCCGATTAAATAACGTGATTTCTCTTCCGTATTCCGGACGTAGAACAAAAAGATAATTTTGTTTTCCATAAACAAACCGTGCGCCGGTATTAAAACTTTGGGCAAGCTCCTTTGGATGTCTTACGTTCACCAGTTCTACGGCCAAATAACGATATTGGTTTTTACCAAATAATTTGCCGGGAATAGCACTCGAATTACGAAATACAGCTCCACCTAAAATTCCTGAGTTGGTATTGGTTGTCAGACCGAAGGAAGTAAATGATTTATATACCTCATCAATATCCTCGCCTTTTGCCCTGCGTTGGGCATATATATCCGTGGATAGGAAAACCAGAATACAGATCGAAAGTAAAAGTTTTACACGAATCATATTTACACGAATATATCTCTTTGTGATCACTAAATAAAAGCGAATTGAGGAGTGAAATTACAAAATTATCGTATATCCTTTCCCATCCTAATTCCACATTAACGGTTTTTTGTACATTTATGTTCTTTAAACGTAAAAAGAATCAAAAAAGCCTGTTTTAAGCTTCATTAGTTGTATAAATTGTCTTTTAATTTTTAATAAACCTATCGTTTTGTCGGAATTTTTGTATCAGTTGGCAATGAATGCCTTTTCCGGGCTTATGCATATTGCGGCAGCATTCAGCCCAAAAGTGAAATTGGGTGTAACAGGTCGTGAAGGACTCATTGAAAAACTTGAAAAGACGATTCCATCCCTGATCAATGGTCGGCCGGTGGCCTGGTTTCATGCCGCTTCTCTCGGAGAATTCGAGCAGGGAAGACCTGTAATGGAAGCCTTTAAAAGAGAATATCCGGATTTTTTTATCCTGTTGACATTCTTTTCTCCATCCGGATATGAAGTTCGGAAAAATTATGCCGGAGCAGATTATATCTGTTATCTGCCGATTGATACTGAAAGTAATGCAAAGAAATTTGTAACACTGTTTCAGCCAACCATTACCTTTTTTATTAAATACGAGTTCTGGTATAACTATTTGTCGGAGCTCAAAAAGAGCGGTTCTTATATTCTTTCGTTTTCAACAATATTTCGTCCGGATCAGCTTTTCTTCAAAACTTACGGTGGTTTTTATAGAAAAATGCTCTCTTATTTTGATCATCTTTTTGTCCAGAATGATGTGTCTTTACAACTATTGAGAGGTATCGACATTGACCAATGTTCGCTTGCTGGCGACACGCGTTTCGACCGTGTTTATGCCATTGCGAAAGGGATAAAAAATTTGCCAGAAATTGCTTCTTTCAAAAATAATACACTTTGTATGGTCGCCGGATCTGTCTGGGAAGCGGATATGCAGGTGCTGATTCCTACATTGAATGAAATTGAGAAGCCTTTGAAGGTCATTTTTGCGCCGCATGAAATTGACCAATCGCATATGGAAAGCTGGCAAAAGCAGTTGAAGGGAAAATCAATGTTATATTCTCAATATAAAAAAGCGGTTGATTCAAATTCACCAGTTGTGCCTTTCGATTATCTGTTTATTGACAATATCGGCATGTTGTCATCTTTATATAGTTACGGCGACATTGGTTACATCGGAGGATCTTTTGGCTCGGGTTTACACAATATACTTGAAGCCGCAACATTTGGGTTGCCGATTCTTTTTGGGAATAAAAAGTATCAAAAGTTTCAGGAAGCTGTTGATCTGATTAAGGAAGGAAGTGCAAAGGCAATCGCGGATTCTGATGAAGCAAAACGATATCTGGGAGAATGGATGACTGATGATGTAAAGCGAACTAAACTTAACGCGATCAGCGAAAACTATGTCGCTTCCAGAATCGGAGCAACGGAAATAGTTATGAAAAAGGTAAGGAATATTCTGACGAAATAATTTATAGATAACCGGGAAGACATAATTTTCATCTTCCCGGTAATAATTTTATCCCAAAGGAGACGAAAATTCTTTAACAATCAGGTGTTCAAACAAATGTGCCTGTGTTCCAAGCAATCTTGCTTTTGGACCCAATTTAGAAATATGAATGGAAAGCGTATTTTTGAAATCAGATAAGCAATATTTGTTGATCGCCTGCTCAATCGGATTGGATATAAACGGACCAGCTTCTGCCAATAAACCGCCTACGATAATTACTTCCGGATTAAAAAGATGCACAGCCGTCGCCAGCCCTTTACCCAATTCTGTTCCGACAGTGCTCAACAAATCGATTGAAAACTCATCACCTGCGTGAACGGCTTCAATAATATGGCTTGTATCCAATAAGTCAAGATTGTCATTTACCAATTGAGAGAGAATCGTGGCTTGCCCACTCGTAATACCTTCTTTTGCTCTGCGAATCAAAGCCATTGCAGAAGTTGTTGTATCAAGGCAGCCGATTTTTCCACAATGACAAAGTAAGCCATCAGGTTTGACCTGAATATGCCCTAATTCACCCGCAAAGCCGGACGCACCGTTAAAAACTTCACCATTTAACAAAATTCCTAAACCAACGCCCCAGTCAATATTAATCGTTAAAACCTGCGATTTATTGATTGCATAACCAAAACGATGTTCTCCGATTGTCGTAGCTTTTGTATCATTACATAAGCATACTGGCAGATTAAAATAATTTTTTAGATAGGTTGATAATGGAACACCAGGAGGTGTAAGATTAAGATAGGTCAGGTTTATTCCTTGTCCTGCATTAATCAAACCGGGCATTGAAACCCCGATTCCCCATAACTTTTCACGTGGTATATCGTGAAATTTCAAAAATGATTCAGTTTCCTGAAATAATTCTTCGAGAAAACTTGAAGAATCATCCAGCCTGATATCAACTTTACGCTTGACGATGATCTGATTATGTAAATCAAAAATTACCAGATGTGTATCATGGCGGTTGATATCCATGATCAAAGTCAAATATTTTTTACTATTCAATCCATATAAAACCGGAGGGCGGCCGGCTCGTGCTGGGCCAGTACCACTTTCGGTAATCCAGCCTTCACGGATAAGTTCGTTCACAATACCGGTTGCAGATGGTATACTGGCATGAAACAAACGGGCCATTTTATTAATGGAGGTATCGCCTGACTGGTATAATTCTAGTAAAAGATTACTTCTGAGACGGTTTTTTCTAATATCAATAACGGAATTTGGCTCCTCAACAGCAGAATTCATAGCATATTTAAAACATGTGGCAATTTAGGGGTTCAGACTATTATCAGCCAATTAAAATGATAGTCAGGGACTAATATATAAAATAATACATTAATTCACCCTATTTTATTAAAATAACTTAATAAACTATTTTCAATTTGTTAATAGTATATCAATATATCAGGAAAAGGCACATACGGCAAATAAACTACTTTATCTTTAACACCCTTTTTACAATAATTTCCATATCACGCCCGACTACCTAAAAGTTCTGTTATATTCGTCATCATATAAGTTATTGAAATCGTTAGAATGGAGTTTGAAAAAGGATTGGTAATTCGCTCGACAGGTTCCTGGTATGAAGTCCGGGACGACCGCGACGGACATATCTGGCAATGCCGGTTGAAGGGAAAATTTAAAACGATGGGTTTAAAAGTGACAAACCCAATCGCGGTGGGAGATTATGTGCGATTTGAAATTGAGGATGAAAATCAAAACTCAGGGATTATTTATGAAATTTTACCTCGGACCAACTATGTAGTCCGCGCTTCGGTGCATAAAACGGCGCATTCACATTTAATTGCGGCAAATGTTGACCAGGCTATACTAATTGCGACATTGGTTTTTCCACGTACCTCACTAGGTTTTATCGATCGTTTTCTGGTAGCCATTGAATCGTTCAGGATTCCCGGTGTTATTATTTTTAATAAGCAGGATTTGCTGAATGATGAAATCAAGGAATTTCAGACGCAGTTGATGGATCTGTATACCAGTCTGGGTTATACGTGCATGGCTACAACAGCTGTAACAGGCGAAGGACTGGAAGATTTCAGGCAGCTTTTGAAAGGAAAGGTTTCGCTTTTGTCAGGTCATTCAGGTGTTGGAAAATCAACATTGGTCAATACGATTGCGCCAACTTTGGATATTAAAACCCAGGAAGTTTCAACATTTGCTAACAAAGGGGTACACACGACAACGTTTGCAGAAATGTTTGAACTTGAACCCGGAACGTTCATCATCGATTCTCCGGGTATCAAAGAACTTGGTCTGGCAGATATGAAACCGGAAGAGATCAGTCACTATTTTCCTGAAATGCGTAAGCGGTTGAATGAGTGCCGGTTTAATAATTGTCAGCATATCAATGAACCAGGTTGCGCAATTAAAGACGCCGTAAGCAATGATGAAATCGCATTTAGTCGCTACGAAAGTTATTTAAGTATGGTTGGGGGAGGAGATAACCGCAGATAGGATTCTAAAATCTCTGAGCATGAAAAATGTTGAACATATTGGAATTGCGGTCAGAGATCTTGAAGCTGCTGAAAAATTGTTCGGTGCTTTGTTCAATAGTAAACCTTACAAAAAAGAGACAATCGCTTCTGAACTGGTAGAAACATCGTTTTTTAAAATAAATCAGACTAAAATTGAGCTGCTGCAAGCTATGGATGCTGACAGTGCGATTGCTAAGTTTATAGAAAAAAAAGGCGAAGGATTCCACCATGTTGCTTTTGAAGTAGATGATATCGTTTCAGAAATGGAGCGATTGAAAGGTGAAGGTTTTACCTTATTGAACGATAAACCAAAGCCGGGAGCGGATAATAAACTTGTTTGTTTTCTACATCCTAAGGGAACCAATGGCATACTGATTGAGCTATGCCAGGAAATAATAAAGCCGGATCGTTAAAAATCCGGCTTTATTATTTTGGTTAGAATGGAAGTCCTACTGCAATATTAAGTACTAAATTTTCTTTTCGCCAGGCCTGACTTCCAAAATTAATTTCTTTGAATACCCAGGGATTTTTATATTTCACGGGAGCATCAGGATCAAAAGGTGCATCCGGGTCTGTGGCGACGGGCGTATTAGTATACCATGGTTTCCTGAATGGTGTTGCAAGATCCAGACGGAAAACCAGAAATGAAAAATCCAGACGAAGACCTATACCACCGCCTACGGCAACCTGGTTTAAAAAGTTCTTCTTAAAAACAGATTCAGAGCCGTAGCCTTCCGATGCGTCTCCACGATAGGACCAGATATTTCCGGCATCAACAAATACAGCACCACCGATAATGTCAGTAAATTTCAAACGGACCTCCGAATTTGCTTCAAGCCTGATGTCGCCAAACGATTGATACCCAAACAGTCTGATTGAGGATGTATCCTGATAATATGCACCAGGTCCAATTGCTCTTGCCCTGAATGCACGAAGGCCGGTACTTCCTCCGCCAAAATATTGTTTAAACTGAGGCATTGGCATGGCTCTGGAATTTCCAAATGGGATACCCACCCCGCCCAGTAATCGGTTAGCCCACTTTATTCTTGAATTGATCGTTCTGTAATACCTAATGTCTCCATCAAATTTGACGAACTGTAAAATAGGTACGCCAAAGAGCTCTTTGGCAGGATTATCCGTCGTACTAGCATCTGGTTTTTTACCGAAAAGACTTAGTAAATTTCCGCCGTAGTCAATACCACCGAGCATGACAAACTGGTTTTTGCTAAATGGGCGGGGTGTTGGGCGGTAAGAGACAGAATAATTGGAGCCCATAATGATATATTTGGTTTCAAATAAGTCTATTAACCTCCTGGCTTCAAGAGGACTTAAATTAGGGCTATCAATAATTTCGGCATATTTCAGAACATCGACATTACGAGGCTCAACAAAGTTTATCGCAATCGGTGTCAGGTTATGTTCCAGTTTCGAACTTTTACTCCACACATAAGAATAATCAAAACGGATAGAGCGCGTTGTGTAAAAACCTCGCTGAATCCTGTTTTCATAGGTAAGAGCCATCACTGTTTTTGGTAAAACCTGGCTTCTTTCCGGACGGATTCTGACAAAAGGTACAACAAATCTTGGAAACGAAAGACTGGCAATAGCACCATATCTAACAAATTCATTTCCAACCCTGCCCGGGTTTTCTACCCGGTTTCCACCTAGCTGCACATCAAATCCAAAATAAGGGCTTAGTGTGAAAATCTCACCGCCGCGCAAAAAGTTTCTGTTTTTAAGGTTTACCCTAAGTTCAGAACCTCCGAGGTTGTTGGATTTTGTACTCGCACTCAATACCGTTTGCAACGATTTCTTTTTCAGCGGCGCCAGATTGTAATACACATTTAACATCGCAGAATCGGATCTTGGCACCAGTTCAAAGCTGTTTTTTACAAATTTGAAATTCTGGAAATTGACAAGTCTGGAAACCGAAAGATCCTGTTGGGTATTGGTATAAAGATTTCCCTTGCGAAAAGCGATCGCATCATAAAATATCCGGCGTTTGTAGAGCTTTCCAGGATCGTTAATATTCAAACCACGCCTTACAGGTCCTTTATTCGTCGCGCTGTCAGCACTTTTGTCCTCATTGGTACCGGTATTGACAAAAATATTATTGATATAATATTGTTTCAAAGCTGTTTGAGCAGTCTCCTTTTTCACCTCAAGGTATAAATTAACCTGTTGCTGAGCCAAAGTAGAATCCTGCTTACCAATCGTGGAATCAACGCGCATAATAAGATAATCAGGGTTGAAATAATAATAACCCTTTCCTTTCAGCAATTGCTCAATCCTGGAACGTTCAGCAGTAACGACATCAAGCCGAATCGGATCGCCTTTTCTGAGATAGGAGTCCTTTTTTGTTCTGACAAAGTCCTTATTAAATTGCGCGCTGTCGGGTACAACAAAATTAATTTCATTAATAAAATATCGCGGCATAACATAAGCCTCATACTCAGAGATCGCAGTCCTTTTCTTTTCGTTGTGTTTAATTACGCCTTTTGCTGAGGATTTGTAGTAACCTTCGTTGTCCATAAACCCAACCATATTGGCTGCATTAATGTCCACAATTCTCTGATTGGCATAAACCGGAGGCTGTCCAAGTTTTTTTCTAAACCAGCTGCGCAATCCACCTTCATCCTTTGGTTCGCCAATCCAATAGTAAAACCAAACTTTCCACGGAAAACCTAAAAGTGTACTATTCGGCGGCGGTTTTATTATAGCTTCGAGACTGGTTGCAAGCTCGCCGACTTTGGGCTTGCTCAGAGAGTCCGGTATTACCTTTACACTATTCCCAACATACAGGCTTTGGCCAGCCGGGACGTACTTTCTAACTGAGCAGCTGCCCAGCAAAATACAAATCACTAAGATGGCTAAAGAATTAATTTTCATTTTTTTGTTTTTGAAAAATTTCACGGAATAAATCGTAGTCGGCCGTTATAATAAAACTCACACCAGTTTCAATTATAAATCCTTCCAAAATTGACTGATATTGGTTTTTTCTGAATCCACGGAATAAGTACCGTCCATCTTTACTAAGTGAATAATCCAGCTGAATATTATCAAAGACTTCGGTAGAGCTTGGTGTTTGAGATTTACTTTCCAGTTCAAAGTTTTTACCCACAGAAATCTTTAATCTGTCACCCATAAAAGCCTTGCTCAAACCAACATTAAGGTCCGTCCTCGAACCCGCTATCTGGTCTGTTGAAGAATTTAGGTTAAGGTCAAGATTGACACCTTTTACCAAATCTCCCGCCAAATTATTCAGCTGATCGCTCAAAAGCTGGCTAACACTCTGACGTGCAATTTGCTCTGCGCTTGACCCAATGTTGAAACCTGGTGAAGCCTGGTCGGTAATAAATTTATTTGTAATCAACAAAGCAAAGGCCTGTTTGTTCATTTCGGAAGGACTTTGTTTCATGTCGGCCCAAAACGTCAGATTCGTAAGATCATTCTTAAAACTTTCCGGTGCCTCAATACCTGGCTCCACATTGAAGGTAATGTTCGGCGTGGAGAGATTTCCAGTAATGATAATCTGAACCTCAATTGGTACTTTTCTATCACCCTTGTAATTATTATCAATCGATCCAGGATCTACCATAACCGGATATACAGCCGTGATATTCAAATCCGCCTTCATCGGATCGCCTGTCCAGATCAAATTACTTCCTTTTCTGATCTCAAAGTTACGTTTAAGAATTTGCAACGTTAGGTCATATGAACCTTGCGTCACGTCATAGGCACCGATCAAATAAAGCTGCCCGTTTGGAGATATACCTGTGTTAAGCTTGGCATTTCCTTTTAGCTTGATATTATCTCCATTCAGCTCATCGATAACCACCGTAAACTGGGATTTGTCATCAACGTCAATATCCAGAGAAATTTGAGACGCAAAATCCACCATGATCTGCGCGGCAGCATCTGCCGAGTCCGCCTTGGCAACCTGTGTAGGGTCACTCATGTCCACAAATTCGATGACGCCTTTGCTCGCGTCACCGGCTTCTGTCACACTGTTTGACATGACCACGGTCACATTACTTTCCGGGTCAACTTTAATATTTCCATCCACGACAGATCTACTGCCCTTTCCTTTTACCGTTAAATTAGCATCAATAAGTGCCTTACCATAGAAAAGATCATTTTCCTTTTGGGTGGAATTCAGCACGCTGAAGTTTTTAGCATCTATTTTCAGATCATAAGCGACATCAGGAAGTGTGGCGATATTCACGCTCCCGTTAACCTTCAACTGTTGGTTAAGTGAATCTGCGACCGTGAAGTTATTAAAATTGATGCGCTGATCGGCGAATTGAAGTTTTTGGTTTGTTAAAGAATAACGCGTTCCAAGTTGTGTCACACTAAAAGCGACATCGTCAAAACCCATATTTCCATTTAACTTAGGGCTATCCGTTGATCCGGTAATCGCTACCTTTCCTGACAGATTTCCTGTTGCGCGTTTCAGTTGTCCGAAACTGAATGCTTCAATTGTTTCTGCCCCAAATTTCTTCATGTCCAATGTGAAATTCAGCGGCTCTTCTTCTTTCAGACGATAACTACCATATAGTCGCATATCGTTTTTATCACTGATAAGATTTACACCGACACGAATTCGGTCTTCGGTTTCATTGGTGGAACGGATCGATAAATTTCCAATCGGGATTTTGGTAAAGGCAAAATTATTAATATCCAGACGGCCGGTATAAACTGGCGAAGTCATGTAATTGCTTAACTTGATTTTTCCACTTAACGTACCCGTCGCCATCGTAGAATCCCGGGTCACAAGTGCGGCAAATGGTCCTATTGAAATGCTGTCTGCGACAATATCCAGAGGACTGTTTGGCTGATCTGTCGAAGAGTTAATAGAAATGGATTGATAATCCTGGCGGATGACAAAGTTTTTGACTAAAACACTATCCGGTGCATATTGTATGTAACCTTCCGTATCTGTCGCCCATTTACGATAATCGATCAACAACCCTTCACGAAGACGTAATTGATATCGATTGTCAACCAGCGCCAGATCGCCGTTAATTCCATGTCTGTCTGTCTGTACAGAATCCTTTACGATAAAATTGAATTTGATGTCGTTTTTGGCAATGTCAGTCGTTAATCCTGCATTTTGCATTCGAAAGCCACCCGTTTGAACATTTCCTATACTTGCAGTCATGGCTGCTTTCTCCTTAACGCTGCTCAGATTGACCAAAACGCGTTCGGTATGAATACTGTCATACTCAACCAGTGGAATATTCAGACTTGCGACAAGCGTAGAGTCCTGCTGGTTGTTCAATTTTGCGTGGAGTTGGACAGGCTTCAATTCTGTCAGCTGAGGAGCAAATATTTTGAATAACGGGTGATCTGTTACCGTAGCATCGAGCGTAAAATTTACCGGTTTGGTAACCGGTTTATAAGTCAAACCAGGAACGGAAAAGTGTTTGCTTGTTTCTGTAAAAATCGCATCTGCAATTTCAGTATAAACAAAATCACCTTCCATCTTTGCATTTAAGAAAGGAGAGGCAATAGTAGCTCTTTTATTTCCGGCCGTGTCGCTAAGCTGAACCGTCATATCGGAAATACTGACAGGCCTTTTATGATGCGTCAGAACAAAATCATTTACCGAAACAGTTCCGAGGGGATTTTCAGGATTCGTTGAGGGCATATCAATTTTGATATTTCCTTTGATCTGCAAAGAATCATTATATAGGTTCAATGCCGTAAGGTTCAGGTGATTTATATTCGCTTCACCTTTGACACTAGGAAATTCTTTCGAAAGATCAGCCTGTCCGTTCAGCGATAAATCGATATTCTGATCTTTCATATTGGCTGAAACATTCGCCAAGCTATGATCAATAGCTCCTTTAAGCACTAAATTATGATAAACATATCCCTTAATGTCAGCGCTTTGAATTGTTCCATCCAGGTTAGCTCTCATTCTGGAAGGCGTATAACCAGTTCCTTCAAGGCGGGTTGATAAGGTCAGTTTTCCGAATTCCTGAGGAGGCTGTTTCAGCATTTTCCCCATATCAAAATCTGTGAAACTCAGCGTTCCGTTATACTGCGCCTTGATGCTATCCGTGATATTCTGAAGATTTCCATCGAATGTTCCGTTTCCAAATGAAGTTGCGATGGTGGTATTCATGGTAAGATTAGCCATCGATCCGTTGACCTTGCCTGAAATCTTAATCTGTTCCGGAAGTTCAATACTGGAAGGAACTGCGCTGTCAGGAAGCATTTTCATCAAATCAGCTTTGGTTGATGACAATTCATTAATTGTCATATCTGCCGATAATTTGTTTGCATCTGGCAAACCTTTAATTCGTCCATCCAGACTCAAAACCGTTCCATCAAGCATACTGAAACGGGCCTTCGAAATCAGCATATCATCAACACTGCCTGTCACCAGGCCAGATCCTTCAACCATTCCGTTTGGCTCTTTGCTAAATGGTGGCGTAGTCGCAAGATCAGGAACGAGTAGTAATATATCTGAAAAGGCAAGTTTTGTATCTTTCAAGTTTAACCGGATTTTTACATTCGGCAAGTTATTCGTCAGATCGTCTATATTATTATAACGTAATGTCAGTTCATCACGCAAGGTTGTTTTTGGTGTTTTTACTAAAAGATTTCTCAGGTAAGTCTGTTTTGAACCATATCCAAAATCAGTTTGAAGTGTCAGAAGTTTGAATCCGCTTTTTTCTTCAAACGATCCTTTTTTTAATTTTCCTGTAATGTTGTCGGATGAAAAAAGAAAATCTTTAAGATCAACATTTAATTTTTTTACATTTAAATGAGCGTAGTCAAGACCTTTGGCAATTGGTTTGGAATTGAAGTCATCGTAACGCAGGCTATTATTAACCAACTGAATATCTTTCACAACTGCAAACCAGCCAGGCGTTTCCGTTGAGTCCGTTTTGGTATCGGGAGGACTTGTTTTTGCAGCTTCTTTTTTAGCAAATTCTGCGTAGGCCGTCATGTTTTCAATCAGAACACTTTCTACATTTACGCGCTGACTGCCCAGATATATGCTATTGATTTTTCCTTTCAACTGACCAACAGTTATGCCATTATTTAGTCCCGAAGTTTCATCCGTGAAGACCCAGTTAAAATTATTGATGTCAATGTCACTCAACTTCAAATCCAGAGAATCAGCAGGATTTGAGGCACTTTCGGTGGTGTCAACCTTTAACGCCTGATACATCCTGACCTTCGCAGCGCTATTGTACAAAGCAATTTTTGTCGGATGATATTGTGATAGGGTAGGATTGAACTTATCAAACTGTACATTCGCAGAATCAATATTAGCGTCTGCGTCAGTACCAATCACTGCATCTTTATATGAAAGACGAACTTGTTTCAATAATATTCTGTCCAAACGCATTTCCATTGGCGCTGCTGTTGTGTCAACAGGAGCATCCGGGTCGGAACTTGCAAATGCGTCAGCGATAAATTGAAAATTGAAAACAGTATCAGGTAAGGTCCGGGAGATATTGGCCACAGCTCCTTCTAACTCAATTTTATTAATTCCTACATTTCCTTTGATCAGAGAATACATATCCAAATCGACACGCAGCATCTTACCGGAAACAAGTGTGTCACCTTTTTGATCGGCAAAGAAAACCCCTTCTAAGACAATCCAGTCAGGAACATCGAAGCGTATTTTTTCAACATTGAGTTTTGTTTTAAGCTTTTTGCGCAAATAAGTATTTGCCTGAGCGGTTAGAAAGTTTTGCCCTGCGGGAGTTTGTATTCCCCATATCATTACACCAATCAGGATTAAAACTGTCAGTACGATTATAGCCAATACTTTTAGTGCTTTCTTCATTCTATCAAGTTATTCCATCCGTTTCAAAAAATCAGGATGGGTGAAGTTTTCGTAACAGCGTATCTATTTAAATAAATGAGTAGTATATTTTCTGGCTGGCAGACAAATATGCTACTCATCAGGAAGTCGTGATGAAAATCTAACGCTTAAATAACTCCGGACTAACTGCGTCGTTGATAGTCACTGAGGAAGTTATCGAGATTGGCTTTTTATCAGTACTGTTCGTTTCTACAAGCTTTGCAGGGTACAAAATGCCAAAAGCAGATTTCGTGTAATTAGAAAGATCCGTCACGGTTTCAACCCCGGCAAGCGTTTCTCTCTGACGTACCAAAAGTCCCGAGTTTGCATCGAAATATAAATTATACTTGATGCCTTTTCCTTGGAGTTCAACATTATTGGTTGCCACGCCGTTGATTGTCTCGGTGCCGACAGTTGAGGCAATTAAACCACGGCTCTGGTAATTGATGAACGGAGCAAGATTTTCGTACAGTTCAAAAGTCATATTGTCTTTATCAGCCTGACTCAAATCTCTTACTTCCACTTTGTTACCCATCGGTACTTTTATCCATCCCTCAGCACCTTTTACCGCATAAACAAAACTTCTGTTCATAATAGTCTTCGATTTGTAAATCGATTGGTCAGCCATGGAAGCAGAAATACTTGCTGTATAGGGAGTTGCCGTGGCAGAAGTATAATTACGCTTTAAGTTATAAGTTTTGACACCATCCCAAAGCGATTTCCCGCCTGTTGCTTTGTAATATTTAGCGAAAATTGAATCAGCCGGTATTCTTGTCTGGGCAAATGTAAGCGTTGCGAACATCAGAAGGACCAACGAAATACTTATGGATTTTTTCATGTGAACGGGTTGTGTTATAAGTTAAAATAATGGTACGGTTTAACTTAAAATAAGTAACCAAATTTTACAGATATGCAGTTATACGTTAAGCGTATTTCTGGTGAAAGTAAAAATACCATATTTATAGTAGCATGTGGCAAAAACTGTTCCAGAGGCTGTCTTGGAAACGTGTATGTACGGTGAAAATTATAGATAAAAGTTTAACTTGTACGTATAGTTATGAAATTGCATGAAATTATACTGGTTTTGAATTTTTAAGTTTCAATTTGAAATTGATTAAAAATAAAAGGAAGAACGATGATTTCGTCCTTCCCCCGGGCAATAATAAATTATCTATTGAATCAGACACAAATCAAGATTCGTTGCCAGCCATAGAAATTTTTCCGAAGCGATATTGGAAGGTCAAGTTAACAAGCCGGTTCGTTTGTTGCCACAGTGAATTCTGCATGTAAGTATCCGTTGCAAGCTGGCTTTTATAGGCTCTTGACAAAAATATGTCCTGAATATTAAATGAAAGTGTTGCCTTTTTTTCCAGCAAATCTTTTCTAATTCCCATATTAGCTACAAATACACCCTGACGTGTTCCTTGCGCAATTGCTCTTGGACCTTCGTAGTTGATATATGCGGAAGCACGAAAATCCATAGGTAATGTTACAAACGCGTTCAGATTTCCTGAATAACTCCACGTGCGGTTGTCAATATTCGCCATAGTTGATACTACTTCACTTCTGAAAAACCGGCCGCTTCCATTGATCTTCAGGATATCTCCGATCTTCCTTGAAAAATCGGTTTCAAATCCATATGCCATTTCTTTTCCTACGTTATCGTATTGCGTTAGTGAGATTCCTTCTGCATCTACCGTTCTGATTCTGGTGATTGCGTTATTTGAATAATCCATAAACAAAGATGGTCCCCAGCCACCGGCATCTTCATAATTTGAGTATGCCATTTCAGCTTTGTGCGTAAATTCCGGGCGGAGCTCAGGATTTCCTGTTTGAAGATTTCTCGGATCCGATACGTCGGTGAAAGGATTAAGCCAATCCGCTTGCGGGCGCTGCACACGACGGCTATAATTGAATTTTAACAATGAATTTTCGTCCAGTTTTCTGGATAATGAAAGTGACGGAACCAAAGTTAAAAATTGTACCGAAAACTGTCTGTTTGCATTGACCTGATCAATTTGCTGATCAGAATCCGTAAGACGCAGACCGGCCCTCATTCCCCACAGATCCGTTTTCTTAGAGAAAGTCATGTACCCCGTGTAGATCGAATTCTTATAATTAAAGATGTTACTGATGTTATTATCAAATTCGAAAGTTCCGGTTTCTGTATTCAACAAATAGAAATTATTCGTGTTGTCATTGGTGTTGATCCGCGTCCGGAATCCCACCTCCAAAGTAGCTTTTGGTGTGATCGGCCAGGTGTAATCAGAATTCAGGAAAATGGATCTGCTGTTGTTGTTTCTGAAATTCTGCTGAAAACGGCTCAAACTGTCAATCACATTTTGCTGATCATAATCTGACTGCGCTTCGGATTCTCCTTGTGAGTAATTGGCTGTGAAAGTTAGAAGCTGATCCGTTTTGTTAAACTTATGACGATAGTCAAAACTGGTACTAAGATTATTTCCGTTTCCTCTGCTGCTGTTTATTCTGTCAAACCGATCCAGAATCGGCCCTGTTAAAAGCTCCGAGTTATTCAGCAGGTTACTCTTATTCCGGTTTTGGTCCCGGGAGTAATTAATACCCACTTCAACAGAGTTTTTATCATCAATATCATAGTTGGCTCCAATCCGGCCAAAAAGATTTTTATTGTTATTATTCCCGGTTCCGCTTTGTTCAAGTCTTGATGGCTGATCGCCAAGAAAGTTATCCCGGTTCAATTCACGTTTCCAAAAAGTATTTCGTGCCTGTCCGTTTACTGAGGCATTTAAACCAAGTTTTCCGGTCCTGAAACTTATATTTCCATTTGCATTGTTATTTTCTTTAAGGCCAAGACTTAAACGGCTGCTGCCATTTATTCCCTGGATTTTATTCTTCTTCGTGATAATATCAATAACACCGGAGGCACCTTCACCTTCATATTTGGCCGAAGGTGTGGTTGAAACATCAATTCGTTCGATCAAATCTGCCGGAAACGACTGCAAGACAGTTGGCAGATCACTTCCATACAATGTCGAAGGTTTTCCATCAATTAAAACAATCACATTACCTTTTCCACGAATCTGTGGATTTCCATTTTCATCCAGCGAAACTGCCGGCACCTTTTCGAGCAAATCACTTACGTTGTTACTTGTAGCCAGCATATCTTTTCCAACATTGATCATCTTTTTATCAATGTCTTCCACGATCATACTTTTCTCTCCTTTAACTATAACTTCATTCAATTTTTGAGCAGAAACAATAACCGTTAACGTACCCAAATCAACAATGTTGGATTCGGCTGCAACACGGATATCAGGTACGAAAAGTGTTTCATATCCCATATTCGTTACTCTCAATATGTAATTTCCCGGTTTAACTTCCGGAACTGTGAAAACTCCATTTTCATCAGTAATCACGCCGTCCGTCACTGTCGAATCTTTGGCAGATAACACGGCAACCGTAGCAAAACTTACAGGCGTATTTTTTGGCGATTCAACAATTTTTCCTACCAGCTTTCCCCCGTCGATCAGGAAATGTTCAGGATGTTTTTCGGAAGCGAAACCTTGCAGGTTGGTAGTAATTAGAAACCCTGAAATGGCGAGGACATGGAGCCTTTGAGGATTAAATAAATTTTTAATCATTATTAACTTTTATAGTTGTTAGGGATAGGAATTTTTCAGGATTGGGAATCAAATTAGTATATATTCAATTGATATATACTCAATAAAGCGTTTTAGCTCTTAAATATAATCAACGGGTCGCGATAAAATTTAATTGCACCAAATGTTAAAAATTTAAGATGTAGTATTGCTTAGCGTACAGGTATGGAGAGAGTGCTCCCGGATTATTTGTATGTGGATTATTCTGTAAAAAAAGCCATTTCGCTGTTTGGGATGCTTTTTGTTATATTTACGTAATCAATACTTTACCGGAATATGGAAAAGAAAAAACGGATAATTATATATAAAGACAAAAACGATCCCTACCTCGAATCCTTGGGCGAAGGAAGGAAGGAATCGCCTGAGGAACGTTATATTAAGTTCTTCGAGAACAGGAGAAAGTTTAATGAATTTATGGGGATAAAAAAAGATCCTAATGCTAAAAAAACCATTGAAATAAAAAAAGTAACATGGATTTAGAAAACAATGAGTTTCTCGAATTCACTAGATGTGCTCAGAAGTATAAGTTGGAGTACATGATCATAGGTGGTTTTGCCATGTTTTTAAATGGTTTGAATCGAGCCACAGAGGATGTAGACATTTGGATCAAACCAACAAAAAAAAATGGAGAGGTTTTGATTCAGGTGGTTTCTTGTATGAATTATGACGATGATGATTTAGAACAATTGAGACGGCTTGATTTTACCCAGGTTCAGGTTTTCGGTTTAAATCAGGAATTAGATATTTTGACATATGTTCACAATAAATTTGATTTTGACGTACTTTTTGAACGATCCAGAATGACGACTAACGCGCAAGGAAGCGTAATTCACTTTTTACATTTAAATGATTTGCGAGAACTAAAAGTACTTGCTCGCAGGCCACAAGACATGAGAGATGTTATTATGATTGATGATTTTTTGAGTGAATAAATTAAATGAATGGAAGTGAAAATGCCTATGTCAAAGTTCCAAGGGCATAATTATTTTTGCTTCAATCCCGGCTTCATGCAATAGATATAGAAGGCCGCTACCATCAATTAACTCAATCGGTTTATTTTTTGAAAATTCGTACGCATCCGGACCATACCAGCTTGTAGTAACTAATAAGCCTTTTGTTGCTCCTTCATTAAGCATAGTGCCGTATAAGTCTCTAACTGCAGATACCCCCACTATGTTTTTATATCTTTTGGCTTGAATGACGATTTTTCCACCCAAGATTGGTCTTAAATCAAAGGCAACCGCATCAATTCCACCATCTTTTGATGATCTTGTTTGCTTAGTATCAAGTCCCATTCTTGAAAACAAGTTTGTTACTAGGTTCTCAAATTCATATGGATTTAACTCCATAAGATTTGGTTGGTGATCAAGTGATGATAGGATGTCTTCTTCTGGAACATACCTTTTATCTACCATTGAAAATTCTTTAATAGGTTTTATAGGGATAAACTCACTTGGTGAAGATGATATCTTTGCTGACAATCCCTTTACACAATTTATGGGCTCAATTCGTGAAAGATTTATTTGCTCAAACTCTCTTTTTGTTACCGAGATACTTAGTAATGTTGGTGAAATGGCGTTTCCATTTGTTTTATTTATGGTTTCGACATAACCGTTAAAAATTACAACAGCGATTGCATTCGATAAGTCAGATTCAAGTATTTCATGTATGGTTCTAATTGCGATACTTGTTATTAGATTTTTGTAACATCTATCAATATCAATCTTTTTTCGATACTTCTCCTCAATTATGTCTTTTGTTTTGATATATCTGTATTCTAAAATCGAGGGAATGATTTCTATCGTAGGAAGCTTAAAATCAACTAGAAGCTCATTTGAATCTTTGTTATATGCAATCTTAAAATCTCGGTCCCAATCAACAAGATAGTTTGATTTTTCAAGAATAATACCTGTATACGCAGATATTGCTTCTTCATCACCTAAAAAATATATATGTTTAAAATCTTCGACTTCCCGGCATTTATTAATAAATTCTAATTCATATTTTCTTCTTTCCTCTTTCAAATTTAATTTATAGCGTTCAATAATACCTTCTTTTTCCTTTATATCCATTTTCCATTGGAGTACTGCCATTTGATAATCTGATTTTGATTTCTCTACGTTATCTAGCCAACGCTGCTTGACTGGTACAAAAAAGTATCCCCAAAAAGGCATTTTACGGTGATTTTCTAAGAAGGATAATTCAGATGGCTCTGATGGAAATACAAGTAGTTCAGATGGCAGGTTTTCAGAAGGAGGCAAGTATTGGGGCTTTAACGTTTCGAAATTTAAAGCGTTATTAATTTTAAGTGCTTCATTTATAGTTTCTGAATTAAGATAGGTGAATTTCTCTCTGTCTTCATTTGTTAATTCTTCGACTTCTGTAAGTCTAGATTCCAGATATTCTTGTTTAGCGATTTTAAGATTCTCTTTCTCAATCTTTAAGAATTGGCTATGTGATGCTTTTTCATATCTAAGTCGCGCAGACTCTTCCCTACGCTGAGTAGCTTCGTACCTTCTTGATGCCCGGGCTCCGGCTCTTGCTGCTGATACCAATACTTTTGTGAAACTTTGAGCCATAATCAATAATTTTTATCGCTTTTATCCTTAAATTAATTGTAAAAGCTGTGTTTCAGAGGAGATTGCAGATTTTACCTTTGGTCCATTAAATATCTGGCACAAATGAATTCGTAATTAACAAATTCATTTTGAATAATGGTAGTTTTATGCTAAAAGCATTGATTATTACCGAAATAATGTTTCTACGACTCTTGATTTAACTTTTTATAGTAGATCGCTAAAAATCGGACAAAATGGTGAGAGCCCAATCCTATCAAAATCTTTATAAAGAGATTAATTTCAAAAAACGATTCTAAATTATTAAGCTGCAAAAAATAAAAAACCCACACCTTCCTTCCCTTCCCCTCAAACATTCTATTTTTGCAGAATGTATAAATATATTCTTCTCCCCATCTTTTTCAGGTTCGATGCCGAGCAAATTCATTACTTCGTTTGTGATCTGCTGAAATTCGCATTTAAAATTCCTGGCGTTCCGGCTTTGATGAAGAGCTTGTACACTTTTGAACATCCGGATCTTGTGCAGGAAGTGGCAGGTTTGCGTTTTCGTAATCCCATCGGTCTTGCCGCAGGTTTTGATAAAAATGCTGAAATGGTCGATCAGCTTGAAGCGTTGGGTTTTGGTTTTATTGAAATCGGGACAGTAACGCCGCGACCACAGCCAGGAAACGATAAGCCGCGCCTGTTTCGTGTAAAAGAGGATGAAGGGCTGATCAACCGGATGGGATTCAATAACAAGGGCGCCGCAGTAGCTGCTGCAAAACTGCGTTATAGAAAATCTTCTATTTTGGTTGGAGGAAATATTGGTAAAAATAAAGATACGCCTAATGAACAGGCACTTAGTGACTACATCATTTGCTTTAATGAATTGTTTGAGGTTGTAGATTATTTCGTAGTGAACGTAAGTTCGCCGAATACGCCTGGCCTGCGTGATTTGCAGGAAAAAGGTCCGCTGACGGAATTGCTTCGGGAACTTCAAATCCGTAATAAACAAAGACCCAACCCCAAACCAATATTTCTTAAAATCGCGCCGGATCTAACGTTCAGTCAGCTTGATGACATTATCGATATTGTTAAAGAAACCGGAATTGCTGGTGTTATCGCTACCAACACAACGATCAGTCGTGAGAATTTGAAGACTTCAAAAGAAACGCTTGATAAGATTGGTGCGGGTGGCCTAAGTGGGAAGCCGCTCAAATACCGTGCTACTGAGGTTATTCGTTACCTTTGTGAAAAGTCAGGTAATGCGTTTCCGGTAATTGGTGTCGGTGGGATTGCTTCACCAGCCGATGCACTGGAAAAACGCGATGCCGGAGCGGCGCTTTTACAGATTTATTCCAGCTTTATTTACGAAGGACCTGGGCTGGTTAAGAAAATTTGTAAGGCGATGTTGGCAAAATAATAGCCAGCCTGATTGACAAAGTAGAAAGCACTTCATACATTCATAAAAAATTAGAGCCGAGATAAATGTCTGTAAATAAGCCGAGAGGAAACACACAACGACCAAAAGGAGAGGAGGGCGTACGACCAGGTTTTCAATTAGCGCTGGATTGGGACAGTATTTTTTCTAGTCCGAAAAGTACATTGGCCTGGGGGATTTTTTTCCTGATGACCGGAGTAATTCTGGAAGTTTCTTTTTTATCCTATATCGTTACCGGACTCGCTGATCAAAGCGTTGTTGATGCTTTCGGGCAGGAATCTATCCGGGATGCCGGCAGACAAACGCGTAATTTTCTTGGGGTAGTCGGTGCCACTTTTTCACATATTTTTGTCTATCGATGGTTTGGTGTGGGCGCCTTGCTGGTTCCGATTGTGCCGATACTGGCAGGTTGGAAAATTGCTTTTGGGAAAGAATTGCTGCCATTAACCAGAGCTACCAAGGAAGTCGTTTTTTACGTCTTGTGGGTAAGTGCGTTGATGGGTTACATTGTTTTAATGAGCAATACCGAAAATACCCTAAGCTTTGTCTCCGGTGGAATCGGTTATATGGTTAATGTCTGGCTGTTCGACTGGCTGAAATGGGGTAGTATTTTGCCAATTATTTTTGCACTTTTTGTTTTTGCTGTCTATTTCTATGACGCGAAAAATCTTTTGGATCAATGGCAGGCCAGCAGATCTGAAAAAGAAGCATTGGCGGGAACATCCGTAGCTGGAAATCAGCAGATGACCGTTGATGAGCAGGAGGCTGAGATTGAAGTTGAAACTGTACAAGTAAAAGAATCGGAGTATGTTTCTGTTGTAAATGATACCTACGACGACGATGTTGTCCCGGAAGTTGAAGAAAATACGGAAGAAGAAGAATTACCTGTTACCCAAAACAACGGTCATGTTTTGGAAGTCATTAATAAAGAAGAAGTCAGCAAACTGGCTGTCACGCCGGTGATTGTTCCGTTTGTGCCCACGCAGGTAAACGGTTCTCATGTTGATGTGGAACTTGAACTGGAAGTCGCGGACGGTCCCCCGGCCAAAGAAGTAATCGAAATTCCTGACGATGAAGATTTAAATGCGTCGGTGCTGCGGGAATTCGGTCAATATGATCCAATGCTGGATTTGCCTTCTTATCAGTTTCCGACTTATAACTTATTGAGTGATGTAATTGATAATCAGCACGAGAAGGTTACGCAGGAAGAACTTGAAAGTAATAAAACCAAGATCGTAGAAACCTTGGGAAGTTATGGAATCAATATTTCCAAAATTAAAGCAACGATCGGTCCGACGGTTACACTGTATGAGATTATCCCGGAAGCTGGTGTCCGTATCTCAAAAATTAAAAACCTTGAAGGCGATATCGCGCTGAGTTTGGCTGCGTTGGGTATTCGTATCATTGCGCCGATGCCAGGCCGCGGTACGATTGGGATTGAGGTTCCGAATAAAAACAGGGAGACTGTATTTATTCGCTCGGTCCTGATGAATGAAAGATTCCAGAAATCTACGTATGATTTGCCGATCGTTCTCGGAAAAACAATTTCCAATGAAATCCATATTGCCGATCTCGCAAAAATGCCTCACTTATTGATGGCAGGGGCGACAGGACAAGGGAAATCGGTCGGATTGAACGTAATTCTGGCTTCGTTGATTTATAAAAAACATCCGGCGGAGTTGAAATTTGTTCTTGTTGATCCAAAAAAGGTGGAATTAACGCTTTTCAATAAACTGGAAAGACATTTTCTTGCGAAACTTCCAAATGCAGACGAAGCGATTATAACTGATACTAAAAAGGTAATTTTTACGCTGAATTCCTTGTGTATTGAAATGGATTCCCGTTATGACCTTTTGAAAGAAGCGGCGGTAAGAAACCTGAAAGAATATAACGCAAAATTTGCACAACGCCGATTGAACCCTGAAAAAGGCCACCGTTTCCTTCCCTACATTGTGCTGGTGATTGATGAGCTTGCGGATTTAATGATGACAGCAGGAAAAGAAGTTGAAACGCCGATTGCGCGTTTGGCCCAGCTTGCACGTGCCGTTGGAATTCACCTGGTTGTTGCCACGCAGCGGCCTTCTGTGAAAGTTATTACTGGTTTGATCAAAGCCAACTTCCCGGCGCGTTTATCGTTCCGTGTAACATCCAGCATTGACTCCCGGACAATTCTTGATATGGGTGGTGCTGAACAATTGGTGGGACAAGGGGATATGCTTCTGGCAATTAATTCAGAAGTTATACGGTTACAATGCCCATTTATTGATACCAGAGAGATTGAAGATGTCTGCGAATTTATTGGCGGACAGCGGGGATATGACGAAGCTTACGCACTACCGGAATATGAAGGAGACGAAGGATCAGAGTCAAGAAGTGAAGTCAATACGGACGATTTCGATCAATTACTTCCGGAAGCAGCCCGTTTGATCGTAACACATCAGCAGGGAAGCACCTCGCTTATTCAGCGTAAAATGAAATTAGGATATAACCGCGCCGGTCGAATCATGGATCAGCTGGAATTAATTGGCGTTGTCGGGCCGTTCACCGGAAGCAAAGCGCGGGATGTGATGTTCCATGATTTGAATGGGGTGGATGACCACATGCGTTCAATGGGAATAAGTGGATAAATTTTTTAGATGTCAATTGAACTGCCGGTTTTGAGCATAATTTAAGTGCGACAAAGCCGGCAGTTTTTTATTTTAACTCCACTATAATTAGTCAGTTTTGAAATAGCATAAATCAGTAAACGAAATTTAATATGTGCTTTTGATCAAATAATAAGATTTCAAATTTGATATCAAGCTCAGCTGCCTGGGGATTGGCACTGAGCCGTGGAATGGATTATCTGGAAACGGACAAGGATATTAATTCAAAAAAAGTTGCTGTTTTTGGATTTTCAAGATTGGGCAAAGCAGCGCTCTGGGCGGTGGCAAATGACAGTCGTTTTGCTATGGTAATCAGTAGCGAATCTGGTGCTGGAGGAGCAAAATTATTTCACCGTGGAATAGGTGAAAATATCCGCAGATTAGTTAACGCATTCCCACATTGGTATGCCAAAAGTTTTAGAAAACATATTGATAAAGATACACTAATGCCTTTTGATCAGTACTTTATCATGGATCTGATAGCGCCTCGCCAGTCTACATTGCAAGTGCCGAAGGAGATAAAGGCTCTGATCCGGCGGGTGAATTTGCCAGCACTCTCGAAGCGGATAAAGTCTACCGCTTTTTGAAAACAAAAGGGCTGCCGGTGACGGAAATGCCTCGGTTAAATCAACCTGTTATGGGACAAATTGGATACCATATTCGGGAGGGCGGACATGATGTTACAAGTTTTGATTGGAAACAGTTCTTAATTTTCTCTAATTTACATCTCCAAAAATAAAAACATCTAAACAACTAATCTTACAAAATATCTCAATGCAAACAACTTCCTCGTCTGGTAAGGAACTTACCAAGGCCCGATTTACAGAAGACAGATACCTGGTTACCCTCATTTTTGTCACCTCCCTTTTTATGTTTTGGGGTATTGCCATCACAATGGGTGACATTTTAAACAAACATTTTCAGACTGTGCTCAGCCTTACCAAAACGCAGTCGGCCTTCGTACAATTTGCAATTTTTGGTGCATATGGTGTGATGGGTATTCCTGCCGGACTCTTCATGAAGCGTTTTGGTTATAAAAACGGCGTTCTTTTTGGGTTATCCCTTTTTGCTGGTGGTGCGTTCTTATTTGTTCCAGCCGCTGCGGCTGCGTCTTTCCCGTTTTTTGGAATTGCCTTGTTTGTTCTGGGTTGTGGAATTTCCACACTGGAAACAGTAGCACATCCGTTTGTAGCCTCTTTGGGCGACCAGCGGACCAGTGATATGCGTATCAATTTTGCACAGGCTTTCAACGCACTCGGCACGATCATCGGGCCTTGGATGGGTTCATACTTTCTTTTTGGAAATCATGTTCAGGGAAGCACTGATCTTACTTCGGTTAAGATGTTGTACATCGCTATCGGAACGGTAATCGCTACGATCGCTGTGTTGTTTTCGTTCGTAAAAGTACCGGCATTGATCGATCCACACGTGGCTGTAGCAAACCCTGATGGTGTTAATGTAGATGCGCATCCTGAAAAAGGACTTTTTGAACACAGACATTTTAAATGGGCCGTTGTCGCGCAGTTTTTCAATGTGGCGGCACAGGCAGGTACCTGGGCGTTTTTCATCAATTATGGTCATGAAAAAATGGGATTTACGGATGCTGTTGCCAGTAAATGGATGATCCTCTTTTTTGTGCTGATGCTTACCGGCCGTTTTGTAGGTACTTTTCTGATGCGATACATTGCACCTCCTAGATTGCTGGCTATTTTTGCAGCATGCAATATTGTGATGTGTCTGGTGATCAGCCAAAGCTTTGGATGGCCTTCTTTTATTGCATTACTCATGCTAAACTTCTTTTTTAGTATCATGTTCCCAACGATTTTTAGTTTAGGATTAAAAAACCTGGGAGCACACACGCAGCAAGCTTCGTCATTCATTTCGATGGGTGTTGTAGGTGGAGCGCTGTTTCCATTTGCAATGGGTGCAGTGGCTGAACATGATGTAGCCGCGGCATACTACTTGCCAATCATCTGCTATTTCGTGATATTTTTGTTTGGTTATAAGTTTTACAAAGTTCAATAGTATTTAATGAAACTCTGGGGAATAGATTTAGGAGGCACGAAGATCGAATGTGCCGTATTGGATTCTGAAAATGATTTAGCAGTTGTTATCCGTAAAAGGCTTCCGACTGAGTCAGATAAGGGATATGACCACATTTTATCCCAAATAAAAAAACTGATTGACCTTGTTGCAGAGGAAATTGGTGAGAAGCCTGTTAAAATTGGGTTTGCTACGCCGGGCGTTTCGGAGCCGGATACCAATCTAATGAAAAACTCCAATACGACTTGTCTGAACGGCAAGCCGATGCAAAAAGATCTCGAAGATCGTTTAGGTATCCCTGTTAAACTGGCCAATGATGCAAATTGTTTTGCACTGGCAGAAGCATTAATGGGTGCCGGAAAAGATTTCCCACAGGCAGAGGTCGTTTTCGGTGTTATTATGGGCACAGGCGTCGGTGGAGGATTGGTTGTCAATAAAAAAATTATTGGCGGTCACCATGGTATCGGCGGTGAGTGGGGACATAATATTCTTGAAGAAAATGGTCAGCCTTGTTATTGTGGGAAAAAAGGTTGTGTGGAACAAGTTATTTCCGGTCCTGCTCTGGAGCGTTTTTATATGCAGCAAAGCGGTGAGAAGATGTCTCTTAAAACGATTCTGGAACAATATCGTGAAGGAACAAATGCTCATGCTTCGGCAACAATCGAGCGTATGCTTGAATTTTATGGCCGCGCAGTTTCTACGCTCATCAATGTGCTTGATCCTGGATTAATCGTGATTGGCGGCGGGGTTGGTAATATTGATTTGTTGTATGCCGAAGGTTACGAGCGGATCAAGAAATATATTTTTAACAACGGTGTTATCACCACTCCGATTTTGAAGCCAAAATTGGGAGATAGTGCCGGTGTCTTTGGCGCGGCATTGTTATAAAATTCGAAATAAAAAATAAAGATAGTCCTGGTTATATTGCCGGATGCTGAAAACAGCGTTTGACAATGTGGCCAGGACTTCTTTTGCTGTTTAAACCAACGTCTCGCAGTTTTGTCTAAATTTGTAGTCACCTTTCAACCTGGCATAATTTTTAAAGAATTTAATTAGAATTAAATAATTGATTATGAAAAAAATAACAATTTTCTCTTTTGTACTTGCAGTTTTCACTTTTTCAAATGTGTTTACGACAACAGTTCAGGCGCAGGGAGATAAAAAATCAACTGCGATTTTGGAGGCAATGAGTAATAAGTACCAAAAAATAAAATCGTTCAAGGCGATCTTTACATACACACCGGATGGCGGAAAACCACTTAAAGGTGACGCGACAGTGAAAGGGACCAAGTTTCGTTTGAAAATGGCCGGACAGGAAATTTACAATGATGGAAAGTTAATGGCTACGTATATCAAAGAAACAAACGAAGTAAACTTGCAGGACTTCGATCCTTCGGCAGGAGGAGATCTGGATCCGACAAGAATTTATTCAGCATATAAAAAAGGTTTTAAATATGCTTACCTGCAAGAAAAGAAAGAGGGTACTCAGACCTACGAAGTGGTTGAGTTAACTTCAACAGGGAAAAATAGCCAGGTGGATAAAGTTCAGATCCAGGTTAACAAAGCGGACAAATCGATTAATAGCTGGAAAATTTTCCAGAAAAACGGACAAAAGGTAACTTATAAAGTGGAACAATTCCAGCCTGATGTTACTGTGCCGGATACCTATTTTACATTCAATTCGAAACAATTTCCAGGCGTAGAAGTTGTTGATCTGCGATAAGCGATAAGCGATAAGGGTTAGATAATTTATTTATAGTTGGGGAGGCTGATATCAGCTTCCTTTTTTTGTTCCCACTGAAAAATAAATTTCGACAAACAAAATGATGTCGACAGTACAACATTTAAGCAGTAAGTTTGTTTACATTTTAAATATCCGAAAACGACAGCTTCTGATTTTCGGCGCAGTAAATTCTTTGAGTGTAGTACATGTTGTTGATTGAAATTTCAAAAAAAGTGGATCCTGTTTTCGTTAAACTCGATAAATGGTTTGATCTCAGTATTGGGTATATCCCCAATGTTGTTATGGCAATTTTGTTGCTCGTTGTTTTTCGATATCTTGCTGGATATGGTGGTCGGATAATGGCCAAAGGGCTTTCGAAAGCCACTGAAAACGAGGCTTTGGTTAGTCTTATTTCCGCGCTTACCAGAATCGTTATTCTGACTGCTGGGTTATTTTTTGCCTTAGGCATTTTGGGTTTGGAAAAAACGGTTACGTCTATGGTAGCGGGTGCGGGTGTCATAGCGCTTGCACTTGGGTTCGCATTTCAGGATTTGACTACTAATTTTATTTCCGGTGCCTTCATAGCGATACAACGTCCGATCAAAGTTGGGGACATTATTGAAACCAATGGTTTTACGGGAAGAGTGAAGTCGATCAACCTGCGTTCAGTGGTTATAGATAATCTGGCCGGACAGCAAATTGAGATTCCAAGCAAAGATATTTTCCAAAAACCGATCACTAATTTTACTTATTCAGGTGAGCGTAGGGTTCAGGTTGACTGCGGGATTTCATTTACTGAGGACCTTGCTTTAATTGAAAAAATTAGTTTGCAGGCGATTCAGTCTCTCGGATTTTTAAGCACAACCAGGCAAGTTGATTTTAGCTATACCAAATTCGGAACCAGCACCATTGATTTTCAGATTCAGTTTTGGATTGACCAGGTAAAAATTGGGCCGGGCGCAGCGAAAAGTGAAGCGATTAAAGCGTTGAAAACTGCTTTTGATATTCATGGGATTTCGATTCCTGCCCGACCGGCAGAAGTTGCTGGCGATGTTAAAAAGGAATAGTTGTAGGATTTTTGATTGAAATAAGAACATCCAGCCAGAATTATGTCACCCTTTCGGGGTTCATACAAATTCAGAAATTCCGGCTTACTATAATAATATCATCCCTTCGGGATTTTAGCTAAATAAATAGCTTTTGATAATAAGAAATTTAGGAAATAGTTTCTACTTAATTCCCGCAGAATAATCCCGAAGGGATGACATTATTATAGAAAATGCCAGAACAGCCTTAAAGAAACCCTAAAAGGGCGGCCCGCGCAGGGTGACATAACAAATCTTCGAAAAACTTACACCGGGCAAAATCAAAAATCCCGGCCCGGAAATAATTTCCAGGCCGGGATTTTGAGCTAAAAGCAGACCGCTAAAAGCCAATACCTAAATATTAATATCTGTAAGTATCTGCTTTGTAAGGACCTTCTGTTGGAACACCAATGTAAGCAGCTTGTTCATCAGAAAGAGTTTCAAGTTTCGCACCAACGTGTGCCAAGTGGAAAGCAGCAACTTTTTCATCCAAAGCTTTTGGAAGAACGTATACTTTTTTCTCGTAAGCAGCCGTGTTAGTCCAAAGTTCGATCTGTGCAAGCGTCTGGTTAGAGAACGAGCATGACATCACGAAAGATGGGTGACCCATTGCACAACCCAGGTTCACCAAACGTCCTTCTGCAAGGATGATAATATCTTTTCCTTCTACTGAATAGATATCAACCTGTGGTTTGATCTGAGATTTTGTAGAACCATAAGCAGAGTTTAACCAAGCCATATCGATTTCGTTATCGAAGTGACCGATGTTACAAACTACTGCCTTATCACGCATTTTAAGGAAATGTCTTTCAGTAATGATACGGAAGTTACCAGTTGCTGTAACGATGATGTTAGCACGCTCAACAGCTTCGTCCATAGTCACAACTTCAAAACCGTCCATTGCAGCCTGAAGCGCACAGATTGGATCGATTTCAGTAACCAGAACACGGCATCCAGCGCCACGAAGCGATTCTGCAGAACCTTTTCCTACATCACCGTAACCTGCTACTACTGCAACTTTACCAGCAAGCATCAAGTCAGTTGCACGACGGATTGAATCAACAAGTGATTCACGGCAACCGTATTTGTTATCAAATTTAGATTTAGTAACCGAGTCATTTACATTGATTGCAGGCAAATGAAGCGTACCATTTTTAAGACGATCGTACAAACGAAGAACACCCGTTGTCGTTTCTTCTGAAAGACCTTTAATGCCTTCGATTAATTCAGGGTATTGGTCGAAAACCATGTTAGTAAGGTCACCACCATCATCAAGGATCATGTTCAATGGCTGACGATCTTCACCGAAGAAAAGCGTTTGTTCGATACACCAGTTGAATTCTTCCTCGTTCATACCTTTCCAGGCATATACAGGGATACCAGCTGCCGCGATTGCCGCTGCTGCGTGATCCTGCGTTGAGAAAATGTTACATGAAGACCAGGTAACTTCTGCACCCAAAGCTGTAAGTGTTTCGATCAACACAGCAGTTTGGATCGTCATGTGAAGACAACCCGCAACACGTGCACCTTTCAAAGGCTGTGACGGACCGTATTCAGTGCGAATTGCCATAAGACCTGGCATTTCAGCCTCTGCCAATGTAATTTCTTTGCGACCCCATTCGGCCAGCGATATGTCTTTAACCTTGTAAGGAATGTACGTTGTTTCTGTTGACGTAGCCATTTTCTATTTGGATTTTTGTTTTCTAATTAATAACACAAAATTAAGTAGAAAAACCATCAGGATTCAAATTTGTAGATGAATATTGGGGTTTTGATTTAAAAATTAGATATTCTATCTGAAATCGGTAGTGATATCTACATTTTAAAGCGATTAAGGTATCCTATAATTGGGTGTGTAGATATTTTGTCTGCTTGTAAAAGTTCAAAGACTTTCGCTCTTGGCAACATTTAAGATTTTTTGATCGTTGAAATGTTTTTTCTGCCTGATTATCAAAATAGTTGCTGCCAGGCTAACAAAAAAGCGCTGCCTTTTGAGCAACGCCTTATATATAAAAATTATCAATCTGGTTGTGAAACCGCCTTGATAAGAAGTTTAAATTAAAACAGTGAAACTCTTGAAGATTGCACCGATACGAACTGCGTCGAAGATACGTGCCTGAGTTCCGCCATGATTAATTACGGATTGTTCATGAGAAGTAACACACATTTCACAGCCATTCAGCGCGGAAACTACAAGGCTTAACAATTCAAAAAACTCTTTGCCCAGCACAGGATTAACCATAATGCTCATTTTAATTCCGGCAGGAGCATTGTTGTAAAACTCTTTGTCCATAAAGTGTCTGAAACGGTAGAACACATTATTCGCATTCATCAGAGATACACAGGCAGTTACTTCTGCGATCTCTTTTTCGTCAGCGCCTTCCGCTACCGCAAGTTCTTCAATAGCCGAAATAAGTGCTGCGTTTTTCTCATTTATAGCAACAGAAAGAGCAATCAAAAGAGCCTCTTTGCGGTTGATGTTCTGAGATTTTAAAACATTACCAATGTTGATTTTCAAGTCTTTAAGGTAACGGTGGTCTAACGCCGCCAACTTATTCATAAGCACGCTTTCAAATTCTGCGGGCAAATTAATTTCTTTATACAGAGAATCTTGCGTATTCCCTGTGGCTGCAAATGGATACATTTTAGGTTGGATTGGAAGTGTGAAAGAGTTTAGAGTTTAGAGTTAAAAGTTTAATGTCGGCTTACTGTCAACTTTGAACTTTTAACTCTGAACTTTGAACTCAAAATTAAGCTAACGTAGCTTCTCCTTTAACCCAGTTACATGGGCAAAGTTCGTCAGTTTGCAAAGCGTCAAGTACACGAAGAACTTCATCAACGTTACGTCCAACAGAAAGATCGTTGATACATACCCAACGAATAATTCCTTGTGGATCAACGATGTAAGTTGCGCGGTAAGCAATTTTTTCGTTTGCTTCAAGAATTCCTAATTCTTCTGCAAGAGATTTGGAAGTATCTGCAAGCATTGGGAATTGAAGATCACGAAGATCGTCATGGCTTTTTCTCCAGGCCAAATGAACATTTTCGCTGTCTGTTGAAGCACCGATCAGGATTGCATCACGGTCAGCAAAATCAGCAGTTTTTTTGTTGAATTCAGCAATTTCAGTAGGACAAACGAAAGTAAAATCCTTAGGCCACCAGAACATCACCATCCATTTTTCCGCATTGATGTGATCTTCAGAAGTGATATCATAAAATTCGTTTCCTTTTTCAAGAGAAACTACTGAGATTTTTTTGAATTCAGGGAATTTTGATCCAACGGATACAATTGTATTTTTCATTGTTATTATGGTTGCTTTGGTTTGTACTATTTCTTGTTACAAAACTAATCACAACCACAACGCATGGCAAGATTTGACATGGTACAATTCCAGGCAATGCTTGAATTAAATAAATGAATTTATGTTTTCTATTGAAAATACAGTCTCTATAAATTTCACCTATATATGTATCAATTTGTACTATATGATTATATTAACAAAATAGATAATTATACAAATCTAAGATTGCTACTACGCCATCACACTCAAAACCGACTCCAAAGCCATTCCTCTTGATCCTTTTATAAGAATCAGCGTTTCATGCTGCGGATTGTCCATCACCCAGTTATGCAGTGAAAATTTATCAGGGAAATAGTATGCTTTTGGTAGTGCCGGCAGTGCGGCCTGCATATGTTTTCCGGTAAGAATAACGAGATCAAATTTGGCATCTGCAACCAATTTTCCTAATTCTAAATGTTCCTCTTCCGAAGCGCCGCCCAGCTCAAACATATCACCCAGGATAACCATCTTATGTTTGGCTTCCATGTTGGCAAAATTGGTGATAGCAGCGGCCATTGATGATGGATTTGCGTTATAGGCATCCATGATGATTGTATTGGTCCCGCGCTTGACAATCTGTGAACGGTTATTGTCGGGCTGATAATTTCCGACAGCCTCGTATGCATCTTCATCCGTTACTCCAAAATGATTCCCAACCGCCAGTGCGGCGCAGATATTATCAAAATTATACTGACCTGGAATATGCGTCGTTACGATTTTTCCTTTATTTCCTTCAAAAGTAACCACCGGACTTTCTTGAATTAATCTCGGGTTCACTGGACTGCTTTCTGTGTTATAGAAAACAATTTCGCCAAAAGCTCTGCGCTTGCTGACCATTTCCATAACAGCTTCATTTTCTACATTGACAAAAACAATTCCTTTCTTTTTGGACAAATAATCAAGAAGTTCACCTTTGCCTTTGATAATACCCTTTACACCGCCAAAACCTTCCAAATGCGCTTTCCCAATATTTGTGATCAAGCCATGCGTAGGCTGTGCAATACTGCTCAACAAAGCAATTTCTTCCTGATGATTTGCACCCATTTCAACAACTGCCATTTCATATTTTGAAGCGTCGATAGAAAGTAGCGTCAATGGGACACCGATGTGATTATTTAGATTACCTTTCGTTGCGTAAATTTTGTATTTCATGGACAACACCTTCGCAATCAACTCTTTTGTTGTTGTTTTTCCGTTCGAGCCTGTCAAAGCAATGACGGGAAAAGTAAATGTTTTACGATGGTGGCGGGCAAGATCCTGAAGAGCGGTCAATACGTCTTCGACCAATAAAAATTTATCTCCTGTTACTACATCCGGATTATCCACAACTGCATAAGCAGCTCCTTTTTTTAATGCTTCTGAGGCATAGGTATTACCATCGAAAGTATCTCCTTTCAGAGCAAAAAATATACATCCGGGTGTTATTTGGCGGGTGTCGGTACTGATGGTGTGGCCTTCCAGGTAAATATCGTAAAGCTGTTCCAGAGAGGTATGCATGGGAATTTTCAGAAAGTAAAAAATCGGTTCATAAACTTTGCCCGTTCAGCTCAATCAAATGCTTTGTAATTTCGTTAGGTTTACGGTAGCTGTGATCGGCCAGACGGGCTGACAAAATTAATAGATTATTATTCAACGATGCGTACGAAATTTACCTGCCTCTTATTCTTTATATTTTCGGTTATTCTCATTTCGCCAGGGCATGCTCAAAATCCATGGTTTAAAATGGATACGACCACCGCACTTTCGGTGAATGCAAAAAAGTTGATCAATCCGTGGGCTGGTGGTTTGAATGCTGCACAGTATACAAAAATGGATCTGAACGGCGACGGCGTTGAAGATCTCATTGTTTTCGAGAGAACAAGCGGTAATATTTCTACGTTCCTTGCCGGTGTCGATCCGGAAAACGCGCAAAAAAAAGCCTGGGTACATGCTCCGGTTTATCAATATCGTTTTCCTAAAATCGACAACTGGATGATCCTCGCCGATTATGACAACGACGGTTATAAGGATCTTTTTACATTTACCCCACTTGGAATAAAGATTTATAAGCAGATGCAGGATGGCGGAATCTGGTCGTGGAAGCTTATTAAAGATGGATTATATACGGAGGGTTTTTCTGGTTTAGTAAATTTGCAGGTTTCCAGCCAGGATATTCCTGGTATTGTTGATCTTGATAATGACGGAGATCTGGACGTAATTACCTTTGACTCGCAAGGCGCATACATAGAATTTCACCAGAACATGAGCATGGAGCGTTACAACGTTCCGGACAGTTTAGTTTACAAAAGAAATGGAAATTGCTGGGGTAATTTCCACAAAGGTAATGGTGAGGATTTTGTGTTGGGCGAAGACTGCGGCGTTGTCAATAATTCACCTAGACGGGTTATGCACGCCGGCAATTCTATTTTGCTCCACGACTTTGACGGTGATGGAAAAAAAGATCTGATCATCGGTCACGTGAGCAATGACCATATCTCATTTTTAAAAAATACCGGCGAAAACCTTATTGCTAATTTTACGAGTTATACGCATAATTATCCCACAGTTGATCCAATATCGTTTTATATATTCCCATCCGCGTACTACGAAGATGTAGATTTTGACGGCATAAAGGATTTGATCGCTGCGCCAAATGTGCCGAACAATGACGGAAATCTGATGAACTACCAATCGTCAAACTGGTTATATCATAATGCTGGTACAAGTGACAATGCCAGTTTTAGTCTTGTCCAAAAGAACTTTCTTCAGGATCAAATGCTCGATGTAGGTGAAAATGCCGCACCTTCGTTTTTCGATGTTGATGGCGACGGAGATCTGGATATGGTCGTGGGAGCCGGTGGAACACGGGATGGAAATAATTTTCGCGGGCGTTTTTGGCTGCTTAGAAATGTAGGGGATCGGTTAAATCCAGTTTACGAAATTGCTTCTGATAATTACCTGAATATTCCGGCGGCTTTGGATTTGTATAACATAAAACCGCAATGGGCAGATTTTAATGGTGACGGTGTTCCTGATCTTGGTTTTGCAGGAACAACAATTCGTGGTTTGGCATATTATTATATTCCGAACAAGGCAGCGAAGGGACAAGCAGTTCAACTGAATGTTGCCGAAATGGTTGCGATCGCTATGCCTGCGCAATCCCAAATTGCAGATTATCCGCTTTTTTATGATGTAGATAACGATGGAGATCTGGATTTGCTGGTGGGGAAACCGCAGGGAAATGTTAATTATTATAAAAATACAGGTACAAATTCACAATTTTCCTTACAGCTGGAAACCGAAGCTTTTGCCGGAATCACGCCGAATTATGAAGGAAGAAATGTTCAGTTGTCTGTTGCAGACATTGATCTTGACGGCAAGCAAGATCTGGTGACGGTAGACTTTTCCGGGAAATTAAGAATTTTTCACTCAGCAGAGTTCGGCAGTTGGACGGAGCGGGAAAGTTCGCTGATTGATTATAACGGCATAGGCGCCTCGTCACTTTTTGGAGCTTATTTATATGCAGCAATTGGAGATTATAATGGTGATGGAAAACCGGATATCGCCATTGGTAACGGAGCGGGAGGTTTAATACTGCTTCAAAATAAATTGAATATAACCATTACACCCGTTGAACCGCCAATTGAACAAAGCGTAAAAGTATATCCAAATCCGGCCAGAGAATTTGTAAAAGTGCTCTCTACACAAAACGCAACTGTTACAGTATTTTCTGTTAATGGTATCATGATTCAGAAAGATGTACCCGTCAGAGCGAACCAGGAAAAAGAGATTTCGACGTCAAAATGGATACCCGGCTTATATCTTCTGGAATTCAATACCGGCTCGGCAAGCGTGGTCAGGAAGATTGTTATTCAGTAACAGATCTGTTTCAATGATCAATGCTGCGTTGAATTAATTCTAAAAAATAATCAAAAATTATAAATATTGGTTTTTTTAAGTAAATACTTAATCTCAGGTACTTACCCTACTGCAACCGCGGAATTATTTAAAACTTAATTCGAAAAACCTTATTTGAAGCAGTACGGTACAGGATGCGCTAATTCCTTATGGATAGCAATTTACCGGTTAAATGAATGATATAGTTCGCGTTATACATTCATTGACCATAAAAACATTAAATTCCTGTAACCTCATGCAAGCACTTCTTGGTGTAATTTTTCATTTTATTGGTGGCTTTGCTTCCGGCAGTTTTTATATTCCTTACAAAAAAGTAAAAGGTTGGGCCTGGGAAACTTACTGGATTGTCGGTGGGTTATTTTCCTGGCTGATCGTTCCTCCGCTTGCTGCATATCTTACCATTCCGGGTTATATGGACATCATTGCCCATACCGATGGTGGTATTTTATTTCTTACCTATTTCTTCGGCGTGCTTTGGGGAATCGGCGGTTTGACTTATGGATTGGGTGTCCGTTATCTGGGGGTATCGCTGGGTAGTTCAATTATTCTCGGACTTTGTTCCGTTTTCGGTGCACTGATTCCTTCCGTTTATTATTTATTTGAACCAACGCCTGGAAAGGATTCAATCAAAGATCTGATCAATAGTGATTGGGGACAAATGGTTTTGTTAGGTTTGCTTGTCTGCGTGATTGGAATTATCATTTGCGGAAAAGCTGGTGCCATGAAAGACAACGACTTGAAAAAAAGTGGTATCGTTTCTGATGGTAATACTGAATTTAAGATCGGTTTAGGGTTAACCGTTTCCATCATTTCAGGTATACTGAGTGCTTGTTTTGCCTTTGGTATAGATGCCGGAAAAGTCATGGCAGACGAAGCGAATACGATCTGGCAGGCGTCAAATCCTGGACAAGGAAATTTCCTTTTCCAAAATAATGTAACCTATATTATTATCCTTTTAGGCGGTTTAACTACAAATTTTATCTGGTGTATGCTGCTGAATGCGCGCAATAAGACGTTCAGTAATTATACGGATAAAAGTACGCCGCTCCTGTCAAACTATATCTTTTCAGCCCTGGCCGGAACGACCTGGTTTTTGCAATTTTTCTTTTACGGAATGGGTGAAAGCAAATTAGGTAATGGACCAAGCTCCTGGATTCTGCATATGGCATTTATCATTTTGATTGCAAACACCTGGGGCCTTGTTTTAAATGAATGGAAAGGGGTTACAAAGAAAACGTTAAACACAATTATTGCAGGAATTTTGGTTATCGTTTTATCTGTATTGATTGTCGGATACGGAAATTATCTGCACGAGTGATTTTTTGTTATTGAAAACTACAGGAGAAAATGGACCGGCCAGGAAGTACCTTTGGGTATAACCTGGCCATTTTTGCAAATTGTCACCAGTGCTTTTAGTTATTCAATATTTCTTAATTTAGGATTGTCTTTTCAGGTATAATTTTAGTGCATAATACTTATGTAAACGAACCAAATGCTGAATAGCTATGAAAATGAAATTTGAAAAGTATATCAGTTTGTTTTGTTTGACAACAATATTTATTCTTGGAGCATCCGCCTCATTTGCCCAGAAGAACGCAAGGCCAACGAGTTTCGAGAAACATGTGGTCACAACCGACTTTATTGCAGAGGGTGCTGCTATCGGGGATGTTAACAAAGACGGGAAAAAGGATATTCTTTCCGGTGCTTTCTGGTTCGAAGCACCCAAATGGACAAAGCATGAAATTATGCCGCCAAAAACTTTTTCATGGAAAGACGGTTACAGCGATTCGTTTTTAGATTTCAGCGCAGATGTGAACCAGGATGGATGGGTTGATCTGATACGTATCGACATTGCTGCAAAACCTGCGGTATGGTATGAAAATCCGAAGGGGAAACCGGGGCACTGGGTTGCCCGCCAGATTTATCCGTCTATCGGAAATGAATCGCCTATGTTTGTTGATATTGACGGCGATGGACGTCTGGATTTGCTGGCGAACGATCCTGAGAGCAAACAAGTAATATGGTTGAGCCCGCCCAGAAAAAAAGGAAGTTATGAATGGGAGAAATATATAATCAGCAGCGACCCGGAACTCGCAACGCACATGTATACGCACGGGCTTGGCTATGGTGATATCAACGGAGACGGCAAATCGGATGTGCTCGTGAAAAATGGCTGGTGGGAGGGTACGGGAAATCCCAAAACCCGGGACTGGAAATTTCATCCTACTAATTTGAGTCAGGATTGCGCACAAATGTATGTTTACGATGTTAATAAGGATGGTTTAAATGATGTGCTTAGTTCGTCAGCACATAATTACGGCGTTTGGTGGCATGAGCAGGGAAAAGATGAGCAGGGAAATACTATCTGGACTGAACATGAAATTGGCAGAGAATTTTCTCAGTCGCATGGTTTGGGATTCAAGGATATGAACGGGGATGGTGTTCCAGATCTGATAACAGGAAAGCGCTGGTATGCCCACAATGGTGGTGACCCGGGTGCTCAGGATGCGTCACTGACCTATTGGTATGAATTAAAACCCGGCAAAAATCCAACATGGACTGCTCATCAGATCGACACAGAAGCGGGTGCTGGATTGCACGTTGAAGTTGAGGATATGAATAAAGATGGCTTACCGGATATTGTTGTAGGAAATAAAAAGGGTGTTCATTATTTTGAGAATCGAAGTACAAAATAATTTCAAATCGTCGCCAGTTACACACTTTCAATTCCATATTCATGAAATTCGGTATTAATACCTATCTGTTTTCCTCTCCATTTACGAACGAGAGTGTGAGTTTTTTCCCAAAGTTTAAAGAATGGGGTTTTGATTTTGTAGAAATTGCAGTTGAAGATCCGGCTAACTTCGATCCGGTTTTGATCAGAAAAGCATTAGATGATAACGGACTCGAATGCCGTTCCGTTTGTGCCGCAACCGGCCCTGGCCGCGATTTGCGTGGAAACCGGAAGGAGCAGGTTGTTTCCCTGGAATACATAAAGAAGTTGATTGATATTGCTCCGATTTTAGGAAGTTCTCTCGTCGCCGGCCCGATTTACTCAGCAGTTGGAAGAGCTGAACTGGTATCCGAAGACGAGCATAGAAAACAATGGCTCACGGTTGTAAAACATTTAAAATCGCTTTGCGACGAAGCTGAAAAACAGCAGATAAGGTTGGCTATTGAGCCCTTGAACCGCTACGAAACAGATTTTATTAATACCTGCGAGCAGGCGATGAATCTGATAAAAGATGTCGACTCTGGTTCGCTTTATGTCCATCTTGATTCTTTTCACATGAATCTCGAAGAAAAAGATCCGGCTCTGGCAATTATAAGAGCAGGAAAAAAACTGGCACTTCTTCACGCATCTGGTAGCGACCGGGGTACCCCTGGCGGCGACCAGATCAACTGGGAAAGAATTTTTGTCGCGCTCGATAAAATTGATTACTTGGGTGATATCGTCATAGAATCTTTTACACCAGACGTAAAAATTATCGCCAAAGCAGCATCCATCTGGCGCAAGATTGAACCATCCAAAGAGTCAATCGCGACCGAAGGTCTGAAATTCCTCAAATCATTAAACTTATAATTTTTTACCATCTAAGACATATAAGACAACCTAAGATTATACTGCAATACTAAGGTTATCTTATATGTCTTAGATGGTAGATAAAACAAAACCTCACAAATGTTTTTCAGAAACAGAAGAATTTAAAATCTTGCATTATGTAGTCGTTTCTCCCGAATCCCAAATTGCTAAAAATTTTTAGGAAAATATTTGCACCGGAATTTTTTCTGTCACAACTTTACCTATCGAATTAGTAGATTTATAAAGAACGAAGGGAGAGGTTAGGCTCAATGATCTTCTGGCAACCTATGACTCATAAGGTGCCCCAACCTAATTCTAATGATAAATCTTTAGAATCCACTGAAACAAAATACCAATAAGTTTTCAACAGATTTCCCTGTTGAGAATAAACAGACCTACAAATGGTTAAATTATTCGACTTTTGTCTAGTTAGATGGTAGAGAATATATATTAAAAGTTTATAGATTAAATTTAAATGTATGAAATTCAATAATTTATTATTTATACTGACAGTATCAGTTTTGTTTTCGGGAGTATCTGTAAAATCTCAGGCGCAAAATAAGCCGGTTAAGGAAGGCATTTGGCGGGGCGTATTTAAAATAGGTGAGTTGGATGTACCCTTCAATTTTGAAGTCAAAAAAAAGCAGGGTAATGAGCTTGTTGTAACGGCTGTCAACGGGGATCGACGAGATGATTTCAACGCAAAATACATCACTCCGGATTCACTTCTGGTTACGTTGAATACTTTCGAGGCTGGACTTTTTGCCAAGATAGAAAATGACGGAAGTTTAACTGGTGTCCACAAAAGTCTGGTACCTGGTGCTGGCCGGGTAATTCCGTTTATAGCAAAGGCGGGACAAGCATACCGTTTTATTGAACCGGGAAAAGAGATAAAACCAACAGCTGATATTAGCGGGAAATGGCTGATAAAAATTCAAGGTGATAAGCCGACGGCTGACCGCGTAGCTGTTTTTGAGCAGAAGGGGAATAAACTGAACGGTATCATTCTTTCAATCACAGGTGACAGCCGCGAGTTGCAGGGGAATGTTCAGGGCGATGAATTTGTACTTTCCGGATATACTGGTTCTGGTCCTTCTTATGTTAAAGGAAAAATCATTGACGGAAAAACAATTGAAGGAGCGATTGGAGCAAGCGCAACACCGACTAAATTCAGCGGTACCAAAGATGACAATGCAGCGCTTGCTGATGCGTACGCACTGACTTTTTTGAAGCCGGGTTATGACAAACTGGACTTTACGTTTCCGGATCTGAACGGAAATCAGGTTTCTCTTAGTGACGAAAAATACAAAGGGAAGGTGGTGATTATTGAATTGCTTGGAACATGGTGTCCGAATTGTATTGATCAGGTCCAGTTTATGGCACCCTGGTATAAAGAAAATAAACACCTTGGCGTTGAGGCAATCGGTCTGGCTTTTGAAGCAAAAGACGATCTTGAATTTGCGAAAAAGACCTTGACGAAATTAAAAAACCGCTACGACATTCAGTACGATTTGCTTTTTGCTGGTAAAGCAGACAAAGAGGTCGTAGCACAAAAACTGGTTGCTTTGAAAGAATTTTTAGCTTTTCCAACGACGATCATCGTGGGTCGTGACGGTAAGGTAAAAGAAATTCACACCGGATTTTCGGGAAAAGGGACGGGCCAATTTTATAATGACTATGTAAAAAAATGGAATGCAGATCTTGCTAAACTTATTGCTGAGCCGCTTCCTTGATAAATACTCAAGTTAAATCTTCAAACTAAAAACCTTACTATGGAAATTTACTCTGATAGCGCTGCGACAACCGCCATTGATCCTGAGGTAATTGAAACAATGCTGCCTTTTTTGACAACAAATTTTGGGAATCCTTCGTCAAGTCACTGGGCTGGGCGTAAGGTCAGGGAAGCGATAGATCAGTCGCGCAAGAAAATTGCCAAGTTGCTGAATGTTACACCCGAAGAAATATTTTTTGTTTCCGGCGCTACGGAGGGGAATAATCTTGCTTTGTCAGAATCGATCAGAGAATATGGTTTAAACCATGCAATTACCAGTAAAATCGAACACAAAGCAGTTTTAGAGCCGCTTCTCAGACATGAAAGAGAAGGTGATATTGAGATTAGTTATGTGAAACTGGACAAAAAAGGAAATGTTGATCTTGAACATCTGGAAAGGCTGCTAGATGCTAACCCTCAATCCTTGATCAGCTTAATGCACGGAAATAACGAGATTGGAAATCTTACTGATATTCAGGTAATAAGCAGATTAGCAAAAAAATACAATGCTGTTTTCCACACGGACACGACACAGACAATTGGTAAAGTTCAATTGAATCTGAGCGAGTTCCCAGTCGATTTTTTGGTCGGATCTGCTCATAAGTTTCATGGACCAAAAGGAGTGGGATTTATTTTCATTAATATGAGGCATAAGTTAAAGCCCCGGATTCTGGGCGGCGGTCAGGAAAACGGACAAAGAGGCGGAACGGAAAACGTTATCGGCATAGTGGGTTTGGCAAAAGCGCTGGAAATTGCATACCGCGATTTTGACCTGATTAAGGAAAAAACCTCAGCTTTAAAAAGGCGTTTTATCTCCGAAATCGAAAATAGCGGGATTGAGAATGTTGGTTACAATGGCGAAAGCAGATCGGAAACCAAAAGTCTTGGCTCTATTGTAAATGTATCATTTCCCTGTCTTCAATCAGGCAGTCTTGTCAGTAAGCTTGATCAGTTCGGTATCGCAGTGTCCGGCGGAAGCGCCTGTTCGAATCTTGGAAATGGCGGATCACACGTGATCAGGGCAATTAATAACGAAGCAGATAAGGAAAATGTGCGTTTTTCTTTTAGCAAATTTAATACGGCTGAGGAAGTTGAGCATATCGTGCAGACCATCGTGAATATCTACAATGCAGACTCAATACCTATTGAGCCAAATGTTTTGCATCAATCTTTCACCTGGATTCACTAATTGAGAATTATTTATCTTACACCAGTACCCAAATTATATGAAAAAAAATTTAGTTTATTTATTCCTGATCATGTTTGTCGGGCAAATAAATAGTGCCTTCGCTCAGAATATCCCGGTGACAGGAACGGTTACTTCGCAGACAGATAAGGAGGCTTTGCCGGGTGTTTCTATTTTAGTGAAAGGAACTTCCCGTGGGACGACGACAAATGTAGAGGGAACTTACAGTATCGAAACGGAAGTGGGCTCAACGCTTATTTTTTCTTTTATTGGTTTAAAAACGACGGAAGTTGTAGTGCCGGCAAATGGAAAACTGGACGTAGTTCTTGACAATGATAATACGATTTTGCAGGAAGTGGTGGTGACAGCTTTGGGTATCGCCAAAGAAAAAAAATCGCTGGGATATGCGGTGCAGGAATTAAAAACAAAAGATTTGGCGGAGGCGAGAGAAGGAAACCTGGTGAATGCATTGGCCGGAAAAATTGCCGGTGTAAATATTACCAGCAGCCAGGGAGGAATGGGTTCGTCAAGAATTGTGATACGCGGGGAAACCTCGATTGCCGGGAACAATCAACCGTTATTTGTAGTAGACGGAATTCCGGTTGACAACTCACAACTGGGCGCGGGAGCAAACGGATCACGTGATTTTGCAAATGCCATAGCAGATATCAATCCTGATAATATCGAATCTATCAGTGTTTTAAAAGGCCCAAATGCAGCTGCATTATACGGTTCACGCGCCTCAAACGGGGTTATTTTAATCAAAACGAAATCAGGGAAGTCTGCTCAGAAAGGGGTGGGCGTGACGTTAAATATTGGTTACACACTTGACAAGCTTCTGGTTTTACCAGAATATCAAAATCTTTTCGGGCAAGGAACCGGCGGACAGTTTTCCTATAAAGATGGAAAAGGTGGCGGAATTAATGATGCTACTGACGAAAGCTGGGGGCCAAAAATGGATGGTCGCCTGATACCGCAATTTTTCTCAAATGGTGAAGCTGTTCCTTTTGTAGCGCATCCGGACAACGTTAAAAATTTCTTTGAAACAGGTCATACAAGAACAACAGGCATATCGGTTTCTGGATCAAATGAAAAATTAGATTATCGTTTTTCATTCAACAACAGCAAACAAACCGGTGTTATTCCTAATACAGATATCTCCAAAAACGCTTTTGGGGTTAACACAACATACAGGCTTAACGATAAACTGACTTTATCAACGAGTGCGAATTTCGTTCGTACGGGTTCTGACAACTTACCCGGAACTTCTGGCCGGGGAAGTAGTGTGATGCTTCAATTTTTATGGTTCGGTCGTCAGGTTGACACGGAATTGCTGAAAGATTATAACAAAGGTGGATTCGATTACAACTGGAACCACAGCTATTACAGCAATCCTTATTTACTTCAATACGAAAATACAGTGCAGCAGCGCCGCGATAGATTTTTTGGTAACGTGAACCTGAACTACAAAATTACAGACTGGCTGACTGCAACCATTCGTACAGGAAATGACTATTACACAGACAGACGTAAATTTAAAGTTGCATACGGGACGAACGGAACACCATTTGGTTCGTATACGGAAGATGGTTACGCTGTAAATGAGAACAATACAGATTTTAATTTTAACCTGCACAAAGCCATCGGAGCTGATTTTGAAATTGACTGGTTAGTCGGCGGAAGCTTTCGATATAATTTTAACGAACAGAATTACCAGCAGGCACCAAAGCTGGCGGTTAGTAATTTATACACTTTAAATAACTCGCGCGATCCGTTAGTTTCTTATAATGTTTTGCGAAAACAAAAAGTTTACAGCGGATTTTCTTCGGCCCAGATCGGTTTCAGAAACTATGCTTTCCTGAATCTTACAGCGAGAAATGACTGGTCGTCGACGCTTCCGGCTGGAAATAATTCTTATTTCTATCCCTCAATTAATGCAAGTTTGGTACTTACCGATGCATTTAATATCAAAAGCAACGTACTGACATTTGCGAAAATCCGGGGTGGTTGGGCGGAAGTTGGAAAGGATACAGATCCTTATCAGCTGATCAATACTTATCCATTTAACCAGCCATATGGAAGCAGCCCTTTACTGACAGTTTCAGATGTGCTTTTAAACTCAAATCTGAAACCGGAAATTACCCGTTCTACGGAAGTAGGTTTAGATCTTGCTTTATTCAAAAACAGAGCTCGTCTTGATTTTAGCTACTACAATACGGATAGTTACAACCAGATACTTAAAGCGGATGTAAGCCCGACGACAGGTTACAAACAAAAACTTTTAAACGCTGGCCACATCAACAACCGCGGTTTTGAGGCGATGCTGAATATTAAACCAATTGAAACAGCTTCGGGATTCAAATGGGATGTAGGTATCAATTTTTCTAAAAACGTAAGCAAGGTAATTTCACTTGATGATGAAGGATTTTTGAATGACTATAAACTCGGATCCAATGGTTCGGCGACAGTTTACGCAAGTAAGGGGTTAGGTTATGGAGCTATTTTTGGAACGGCTTACACAAGAGATGCGACGGGAAATATTGTTATAGGCGCAAACGGATTACCGGTTCGGGACGCAAACCTGAAAGTTTTGGGACATTATACACCAAAATGGCTGGGCGGGATTACAAACTCTTTTTCGTTCAAAGGATTTAATTTGAGCGTGTTAATTGATACAAAACAAGGTGGGTCAATTTATTCAGCTACGAATGCAACCGGAAAATATACGGGTGTCTTGGTTCAGACACTGGAAGGGCGTGACGCGGCACATGGCGGTCTGACCTATTATTATCCTGGAAATAACAAATCAGGCGCGGCTGTTCAATTGGCTACGGGCGGAAGTGCGCCGGCGGGTGAAGCGGTATATGACGATGGAATTATTGCAAAAGGTGTGACTGCGGATGGAAAACCAAATGCTACAATTGTTTCCGCTGAACGTTATTATAAAGGCGTTTACAGTAACAGTGCCGGTATCAACGAAGCCAGTGTTTTAGACGCTTCTTTTATTAAACTGAGAGAAGTGAAACTTAGTTATGCTTTCCCGCAAAGCTGGGTTGGGAAATACAGTTTACAGAATGTGGTGCTCTCCGTATATGGTCGTAATCTGGCATTTTTGCAGAAAAAAGCGGATAATATCGATCCGGAAACTGCCTTTAATACAGGCAATACGGGACAAGGTTTGGAGTCATTGCAATTGCCGACCACCAGTTCTTACGGATTTAACTTGTCAATCGGATTTTAATTGCAGACGTCACAGTTCCATTTTTAATTACAGAAATAATGAATCATAAAAATATAATTTTCAGAAGCATTTTCACTTTGGCTCTTGCAGGATTCCTCGGTGCTTGCCAGGATGATCTTGAAGAAGTGAATAATAATCCAAACGAAGCAGTAATTGCTCAGCCGGAATATTTGCTTGCAAATGCTATTAAATCCAACGCTGATATAATTCTGGGGTCCGATGCTTCAATGGAAACCACAACTTTGTATGTGCAGCATTGGGCGAAAATCCAGTATACCGATCCTGATAAATACACGGCCAGCGTTACCAACATCCAGAATGTCTGGACGAACTTTTATTCGCTTGGACTTACTGATTTTGATAAGGTTATCAAGCTGGGCGAAGAATCCGGAAATGTGAATTATCAGGCTGTTGGTCTGATCTTGAAATCCTGGTCTTTTCAACTACTTACGGATCTTTATGGCGACATTCCTTACAGCCAGGCAGTTAAGATTGATCAATTTCTGACACCAAAATACGATGCGCAAAAAGAAGTCTATCTGGGTTTGCTGAATGATTTGAAGAAAGCCGGTGAGTTGATCAATACGAGTGGGAGTCCGATCAGCGGTGATTTGATTTATAACGGAAATCTTACAAGATGGAAAAAGTTTGCAAAATCGCTTCGTTTACGTATTGCTCTTCGTATTGCCGATAAAGAGCCGGCGGCTGCAAAAGCGGTAGTTGCAGAATTGGCTGCAAATCCAGCACTGCTGATCGCCAGCAATGATGAAATTGCACAGCTGGTTTATCTAAGCTCGCCAAATCAAAATCCGGTTTCAAGAGATCGCGAAACACGTGATGATTACAGAGTGAGCAAGTCGGTGGTTGATAAATTACTGGAATTGAAAGATCCGCGTTTGGCAATTTTTGCAAATAAAACGGTGGATGCTACTCCAAATAATTATGTTGGTGTAACCAACGGCTTGCCGGCAGATTCCGCGGCAAAACTTGGTTTTACAAAAACTTCCAAGCTTGGTGATTATTTCACAGCTCCAACTTCACCGGCAGTATTTTTAAGTTATTCAGAAGTGCTTTTCAATCTTGCGGAAGCAGCGCAACGTGGATTTATCACGGATGATGCAGCCACTTTATACAAAAATGCCATTACTGCTTCATTGCAGCAATTCAAAGTAAACAGCGGTGATATTGCCACGTATCTTGCCCAGCCTGCGGTTGAATACAATGCTGCCAATTATAAAAAATCAATAGGCGAGCAAAAATGGATTGCCTTATTTAGTCAGGGTCTGGAAGCGTATACTGAGTGGAGAAGACTGGATTATCCACAATTAAAACCAGCATACGCCGGTGTTTTGAACGGAAAATTCCCACTGCGTCTCACATACCCGACGGGCGAACAGGCACTCAACAGCGCTAATTATAAAGCGGCAGTGGCCAGTCAGGGGGAAGATAAATTGACAACCAGATTATGGTTTGATGTTCAGTAACTGCGATATTTTTTTCGTGTAATTATTTTTAAATGTTCTCTGTCGGAAGCCGCACTTCCGGCAGAGAACATTTTTTATTGGATTCCAGAACATACTTTGGGTACGATACCAGATTTATTTATGTTATTAATATATAAAACTAGTAGACTATATAGGATAATAGAAAAGAGTTTGTAAATTTGAATATTCAAACAGAGGAAAAGATTGAAACAATTGCTCAAACATCAATGGCTTTAAACTTCCTAATCAATGAAAAGCACATATCAAATAAAAATAGCTTACCGTAACAGTTTAAGCCTTCACAAGATTACCACGCTGATAGAATCTGTCAAAGGTGTTAAAATCAAACATCTGAATTTAATGAGTAAAGGAAAAGACACCGTCGGTGTTCTTACTGTTGAAGTTTCTCATTTAAATGAACTGGATTCTGTTGTAAGATTAATTCAAGCCAACCGCGAAGTGTCGGCCGTCGAAAAAGTATATCCAAATCCATTTGCGGCGTCGACTGAAATGTGGTGCACGCTCTGATATATCTTCTACCAAAATCTGACTATAATATTTTGACAGCCACCTTATAGTTGGATTCTTTCTTTGTCTGCTTACCTGAAATCTTAAATATCACTCTGCCATTTTTTTCGATTAATTTAAAAATTATCAAGATTTATCATTTTATGTAGTCAACTACATATATTTGTACATAAAATGATAAAGCGATGATCAGTAAACCAAATATTGAACCCGTCTACAATTTGTATTCTCAACAAATTGTAGACTTAATTATCCCGATTCAGCAGATTGAATTCGGCGTCCCGATCACATTGGCAGACCAGCCGGATTTGATGGATATTGAAAAAAACTACCACTCAACTGGCGGGAATTTTTGGGCAGCCTTTCACGAAAGGAAAGTTGTCGGCACGATTGCGTTAATTGCGATTGGCGATGGAAAAGGTGTTATCCGCAAGATGTTTGTCAATAAAGATTTTCGGGGAAAGGAATTTGGAATTGCCCAGAATCTGTTGAATGAGCTTATCGATTACAGTAATTCAAAGGGAATTACCGATCTGTATCTGGGAACCGTTGATATCCTGAAAGCAGCGATTCGTTTTTATGAAAGAAATGGATTTGTAGCAGTTGAAAAGAATAATCTTCCAGAGACATTTCCAATTATGTCTGCGGACAATGTTTTTTATCATCTTGAAATAAAATGAACAGTATCGATCAATCCGGAATTCTGGCACTTTCCACACGGCTGCAACGGATCAGCGACAGGCTGCGAAAGGATGGTTTTCAGATTTACAAAGAAAACGGTATCGATTTTGAGCCAAAGTGGTTTCCCGTTATCTATACTTTATATGAAAAAAACTGTCTGAGTGTTGGCGAAATTGCTTCCGAGATCGGTTATGCTCATCCGTCTACAATCAGCTTATTGAAAGAACTTGAAAAGCAAAAGTTGATTTTTTCTGTTAAGGACAAAACCGATGACAGGAAAAGGTTGATACAACTGACACCGAAAGCGGAAGATTTGATAGAAAAAATGAAACCGGTCTGGGGTATTATGGTTGAGGCTATGACGGATCTGACCGATACAAAAAATAACATAATGCTTGCGATCAATGAAGTGGAAGCAGCATTTAAAAAAATGAGTTTTCTGGAAAGAGCTTTAACAATTATGGAAAATAATAAATCAAGTTTAGCACCTGAAAACCTGAATGAGGTGCGAGTTGAAAAAATCACGAATCCGGAAGATCTGAAAACTGCGTTCGCAATACGCAGGCAGGTATTTGTGGTTGGGCAAAATGTGAATGCTGCGGCCGAAGAAGACGGAAATGACGAAGCCACGCATTTTCTTGCAAAAGTTAATGATCTTCCTGCGGGCACTGCACGCTGGCGGAAAACAAAGGATGGTTATAAGCTTGAACGATTTGCAGTGCTGAATGCGTACAGAGGCAGCGGGGTGGGGGGAGTTTTGGTTCAAGCCTTGCTAGCGGATTTGCCAAAAGGTTCAAGAACTTATCTTCATGCACAAATGCGGGCAGCTAAATTTTACGAAAAAAATGGCTTCTCTCCATTTGGAGAAACATTTGTTGAAGAAAATATTGAACATATTAAAATGGAGAGGCATATCTAACATGACCCTCAACCGGAAAAAATTGGTTAATTAGATAAAATCTGGTTGATTGGATTCCAAATAAATTTAATAAAAAGCGACAATTAAAAGCTGTGTATAAAATAATTCTGTGTGTTGACGTATATTAATATAGGTTCAATTGACAGGTTATCAGTCGTGTGGCCTATGAGCTCATTTATGCATGTTTAAAGGCTAAGTATTAGTCTCAGATCTTATTGAAATCGGCCTATTCTACTGAGATTTTTGGGGTAGAATTTAGTTAGCTCCTGCATAACATAAATTTGAACAAATTTATTCTCGTTGCTCTTTGATTACTTCTACGTTCAATAGTAACTAAAATCAGACAGAGCTTAAAATTGTAATAGAATAAAATCTACAATTAAATGTTGTCAGGGCTTTTTAATATACTGGTAATGAAGTAATTTTATTGTCTTGATTATTTGTTTAATAGAAATTTTTCAACAAAGTTCATAATCCTCATAAGGAATTTATGCTGAAGTGTTTTTCTGCCAGTTTTGCATCAACAAATTGTAAGGTCGGCAGGACCGTTATTATCGCTTTTCTTGCAATTTTTTTATATTCCTGTGACGATCAGGAGCGGAAGGATTCTGATCATATTGTTTATGTAGACAATATTCGGGAAGAGGCGAGCCGGATGATGGATAAAGGAGAGACGACGAGGGCGCTGGCCTTTTTTGATTCGGCATATCAGGCTATCGAAAATCCTGGTACGGGGGATGAAATCAGAAAATTTACTTTTAAAGGACAAAATTATTATAAGAAACTAAAAGATTACAATAGTGCGATAACCCAAATGGACAGCATTTTTCTCTTGCTGTCAAACGAGGATTTGAAGAAGGAATATATCCGGGATTATTCTACTGCACTTTTTCAAAAAGGTGACTTGTTATTTGAAATGAGGCGTTTTAACGATGCATATCAATATTATTATCGTGGAAAATTGATAGCCCAGACGATTCTTGATCCTTGTGCTGTAAGTGAATATACCTATCGGCTTGGTATGGTCAGTTTCAAGCAATCGAAGTTCAATGAATCGATTAACAATTTCAAGCAGTGTTTTGAACATTCTGCCTATTGTATCAAAGACTTTCCGAATTTTGCTTTAAGACAAGAATTGCTTTCTAACATTGCGCTGAGCTACGGCAAACTGGGAATGATTGATAGCTCATTGAATTACAGCTACAAAGCGCTCGCTTTTATAGCAGAGGGAAGTACAGAATATCCGGATAGAAAGGATTATGTTGATATGGCCAGAGCAGTGGTTTTCGGTAATCAGTCTGAGCAGTATTACAAAAAAGGTGATACGCTCACAGCCATTTCTTTATTGCAAAAGAGTATTGAGACAAATACCCGGAAAGGATTTGATCTGCCTGACGCTCAGATCGCAATGGCTAAACTGGGAGAAATTTATGTCGATTCGGACATGCTTTATGAGGCCTGCGAGATCGGAGAGCGATTAAAGGTGTCGCTGGATACGAGTTATAATCTGTTTGTTGACATCGGTTTTAATAAGTTAAACTGGAAGTATAACGACAAACTGCAAAAACCTGACGAAGCTTATGTATATCTTCAAAAGTATATCAGACTAAAAGATTCATTGGATCTGATGAATAAAAAGCTGGTCAGTGCCGATGTTGACAGGGAGTTTGAAAATATTGAACAGCAGTATAATTATTCGCTGCTAAGCAAGGCAAACGATTTGAAAAAAGGATATTTGTATATAGCGTTGATTTTTGCCGTTATGGCTTTGGTAATTCTTTTACTAATCTGGTACAACTGGCGAAATACGAAATCCAATATCGCGGCTTTGACCAAATTAAATAAGCAGATCATATTTCAAAACACGCAGCTTGGGCAAACGCTGGATGATTTAAGACAGAGCAATAGTGACAAAGATAAAATTCTTAAAATTGTAGCACATGATCTTCGTAATCCGTTAGGTGCAATCGTTTCCATTTCTTCTTTGCTTTTAGATGAAAATAATTTCACCGAAGAACAACGGGAATTAGGGAAAATGCTAAAAACGCTTGGTTTGCAATCCGTTGATATGATCAGCGATTTGTTGGCAGCGAATCTAAGTTACAGGGCTGAGGAAATGAAAATGGAATCAATCGACGTATCAGCCTTGGTGCAAGAATGCCTGGAACAATTGAAATTTAAGGCTGATGAAAAAGATCAAAAGCTGGAATTGGAGATCTGGAATGATGTCAAAATCATGGGTGATCGGGAAAAATTGTCGCGCGTTTTAAGTAACCTTGTGGTTAATGCGATAAAATTCAGCGATCTTAAAGCAACTGTCAAAGTTAAGATGCAAGTGAAAGATGAAAAGCTGGAGCTCGCAATTCTGGATCAGGGAATAGGGATCCCGGATAATCTGAAAGATAAAATATTCGACCCGTTCACGGAAGCCAAACGTGCAGGAACGTCCGGAGAACAACCATTCGGTCTGGGATTATCAATTTCCAGACAAATCGTTGAGGCGCACGGCGGCAGCATATGGTTTGAAAGTCAGGAAAATCAAGGGACGACCTTTTATATTGCGCTTCCATTAGTTCTGGATAGGCCGGATGTAGAAGAGAAATCGGCGCAGAAGGAATTGACATAATTCATATAGCTATAAATGAAAAATCCCCGGATGACCAAAGTCGTCCAGGGATTTTTCATTTATTTAAAACGCATTTCTTATGCGTGTATCTCTTCTTCCTTTCTTGAAGCACTAAGTTTTAATACTTCTGTCGTCCTGCTGCGTGTTTTGGCTGCCAGTTTCGCATCCTTTGCAAGAGAACTTCCAAATGAAGGGATCAGCTTTGTAAGCTGCTGTTTCCATTCAGAACTTTGTGTTTCTTTTGCATAACAGCGGTGGATCAGATCAAGCATGATTGAAACAGATGTAGAAGCGCCGGGAGACGCACCCAGCAAAGCCGCAAGCGAACCATCCGAGGCTGTTACCATTTCAGTTCCAAATTCCAGAACCCCGCCTTCTTTTTTATCTTTTTTAATTACCTGAACACGCTGACCTGCTTTTTCCAGATCCCAGTCTTCCAGTCGCGCTTTAGGCATATAATCTCTCAAAGCCGCCAAACGATCTTCAGGCGATTGTCTCACCTGATCGATCAGATATTTTGTCAATGGTATGTTATGGATACCAGCCGCAAGCATTGGCTTAATATTATTCAACTTGATTGAACGAGGAAGATCAAGGTATGAACCGTTTTTCAGGAATTTTGTTGAAAAACCTGCATAAGGTCCAAAAAGCAACGCTTTTTTGCCATCAATAACCCGGGTGTCAAGGTGAGGTACCGACATTGGAGGAGAACCGACCGCAGCCTTTCCATAAACTTTCGCCTGGTGACGTTCAACAATTTCAGGCTTATTACAAACCAGCCATTGTCCGCTTACAGGAAATCCTCCAAATCCCTTACCTTCCGGAATTCCGGATTTTTCAAGCAAAGGAAGTGAACCGCCACCGGCACCAATAAAGACAAATGGCGTCGTGACCTTTTGTGATTTCTTTGTCTCTAAATTTTTAACAGCGATTGTCCACGTGCCGTCAGATTCATGCTTGAAATCTTCAACTTCGTGGTTCAGGTAAAGATTTACACCGTCCTGTTTTTCAAGATAATCAAAAATATTTCTGGTCAGCGATCCGAAATTTACATCCGTACCGAGTTCCATACGTGTTGCGGCAACCGCTTCGTTTGGATCTCTTCCATCCATAATCAACGGAACCCAGCTTTCAATTTCTGCATTATCCTCAGAATATTTCATTCCTTCGAATAAATGGTGAGCAGTAAGCGCTTCAAAACGTTTTTTCAGATAGTCTACATTTTCAGCACCCCAAACAAAACTCATGTGAGGAATGTGGCGGATAAATTCTTCCGGAGACTCAATGATCTTATTTTCTACAAGATACGCCCAGAACTCTTTTGACACTTCAAAAGATTCGGCGATTTTGATAGCCTTTGATATTTCGACAGAACCGTCAGCATTTTGAGGCGTATAATTTAGCTCACAAAAGGCAGAGTGCCCTGTTCCTGCATTGTTCCAGGCATCGGAACTTTCAGCAGTCACGCGGTCCAGTCTCTCAAAAATAGAGATTGTAAAAGCAGGATTTAACTTTTTAAGTAAAATGCCCAGCGTTGCACTCATGATACCGGCCCCAATCAGTACGACATCAGGAGTAATCGATTTTATAGATTTTATGGTACTCATTGTGTAAGAAAGAATTATAGTTCATTAGGCATGTCAGCCCGGAAAAATCCAAAATCTCTATAATGAACAATATTGCTTGTACTAATTGTTTCCAAAATAAGCTAATTGAAAAAATAAATTAGTCTATACGTGAAAAGTTCTTTTTTAAGATCAATTAAAACATCTAAGGATTCTATTAATTTCCGGACAAAAGTAGATTTTAAAAAGTTTAGCCACAAATAAAAAAATGTTGCCAGAATTAATCTGACAACATTTTATGTAACATAAATTTTTATGTCACTGAAATTATATAAGTGCAATACTTAATTCTTCACGATTTTATATACTTGATCATTGATCTTAACCAGATATAAACCTGTCGGATAATTGGTCATATCAAAAGAGTAAAAGTTAGATTTAACCCTAACAGAATTTAACCTGACACCAGCGGAATTGAAAATTTCAACTGAGTTTATTTCTATTTCTGACTGAACGGTTAAGAAGTCTTTAACTGGGTTTGGAAATATTTTTAAGGCTAATCCGGATTCAACTTTTACCCCAATAATACGGCTGAACTCAAATGATTCATCTCTGTCAACCTGCTTCAGGCGATAGTAATAAAGTCCTGTCGGTAAAGCGCTGTCAAGATAATTGTACTGTTTTTCTGTGTGAGAATCACCCGCCGCGATAACCTTTCCAAGTGCATCAAAATTGATTGCGTCCGAACTTCTTTCAATTACGAAATGTGATGCATCAACCTCTGATGATGTCGCCCATTCCAATGAAACTGACTTGCCGTTGGTGCTTCCTGAAAAACGAGTAAGAGTGACCGGCAGCGCGTTGTTATTTACGCTAACAAAAAAGCCACCGGCGGCATTCATGTCAAAGCTGATTTCCCAGCTATTGAGCGTTGCGTTCCATATTATGCCAGAAGGCGTGATGTCAGTGCGGCTTCCATTATAACTTCCAAGAGATCCGTTTGATGAAGTTCCCTGGAATTGTACAACCCGCAAATTGTCTTTTCCGGTCTGATCGGTAGGGTTTTTTGGTAACTGAATGTTGCTATTGACATTATAGGCATCAAATTCGGACTGCAAGGCATAAATAACAACCTTCGAATTTAAATTTGTCCTGTCTGTTTTTAAATCAAAATGGCGCTGTAAATATTTATTATTAAGATAGGTGCCGGGTGTCGCATCAATAATTGTTTTCGTAGTCAATGTTCCGTTTATCAAGCCTGAATTTGACTGCGGGGCAATCGTTGCGATAATGCGGCAGTCGCTTCCTAACAATTTATTTTTTGCATTGTAAATTACCTGCTGGGCCAAATCGTTGTTCTTCGCAATGGCAGTAGGCGTTGTGTTTGCAGGAATTCGCAAAGCTGGAGAAAAAACAGTATTATTCAGGTTGTCTGTTACTTTCAGTTTAAAATCTCCTGAGGATGAAGTCCATTGCTGGTTACCTGACAAAGTATTGTTGCAGTTATTTGCGGACAACCAATTGTAATTAAGCCAGCCGTTGGGAGCGTTAAGGGTAACATCAGCTGTTTCCGAACGAAATACAGAAACGTTTGGCGGAGGAGTAGCCGAGTAGGGTGTGGATTGAGCAAAAAAGTCGGTATTCAGTTTTTCTGCCCACCAATCAGCAAGGCTTATAAGTCCCGGGCCCGAGAAGTGAACCTGATCCCTTCTGTAATTGATATCATAAAAAGGATCCGTTTCGGGACCCGCAAAAACTCCGGGTAATTTATATGCCGGGTCTGCACCGTTACTACCAATTCCTATCACATCATTTTGTGCATCAATAACAGGCTGCCAGGTACGCGTACTTCCGCCAACATTAAAACGGGATACTCTGGCCACAACCCATGCAAGATTGCTTTTTCCGGACAGATCACGCGATGCTTGAATCACGTCTCGAATATCTTTTAAGTAATCAACCCGAGTCCGGTTTGCAAGATTATCCGTTTCTCCCTGATGCCACAAAATTGCCCGTACGCCAAGTTGGGCCACATAATTATTCAAAGTTACACGCATGTGGCCAAAAGGAAGGCCAGTAGGAAATGTATAGCTGAATTCACTGGTTGTAACACCATTCGGATTGATTGTTTCCTGCCAGTTTTTGATTCCTGTGCTAGACCATCCCGCGTTAAAAATCATAACCGGAACCTGTAATTTTTGAACCATCTTATCACCAAAAGCTCCCCAACACCAGGCGTAATTACCAAAAGGAGCAGTTTTTGTTTCTGCATCCAGGTGAACAAATTCAGGACAAGGAAGCTTGAGTTCAGAATACGGAGCAATCCCAGAGTAGCCATTTGCATTGAAATTCTGAAAATTTACACTATTGACACGGTCGTCAGTAGAGCCCGGCCCGTTGGGGTTGTCATCGCCACCGGTTGCGTTGGATTGTCCGGCAACAACAAAAACTTCACCCACGCCCACATGTTCAACTGAACTTGTGCCCACCGGGTTATTATCTAAAATGGCTCTAACTTCAAGCTTATACCAGCCACCGCTAACAGGCATAGTACCGTAAAAATTACCGCCAACAGGATTGTTTTGAATAACAGCCCAACTTCCGTCAGCAGGGGTTTGGGTGCCCTGTCCGGCGACCCGGGGTACGAAACGCGCTTCAACACGATCAACGCAACCTGAGAAAAATCCTGCAACGGCAAGTACTGCCTGGTTTGAATTATCACGCTGGAAAACAACGCGGTCGGAAGGAAATGTTACCGAGACTTGGGCAAAACTTATTTTTGAAATACAAAGGAGGATAACAAAAACTTGTAGAAATTTTAATTTCATAAAAATATGTTGATCATGTTTTACATAACGCAAAGACTTCCGAAGAGCAAACCTTTGCAAATTGAGTACTATATAGGTTGATTATTATTCTTTGGAATACTATTATTTAATTGACAATGGAAAAAAACTACAACCTTTTTCCATCACAATGGCTTTACCATACCCTCCGACCGAATTTGATAATGGACGGATTTCTGCGGCTGGCCCCGGGCAGATAGTAAGATTAGAACTTAATGTTAGTGATTTGGACAATTGCGCATATCCGGCCTGACCTAATTTGGCAGTGCCCTGCGGCACGGTCACTTTGTTGTCATTGGTGCTGATCAGATTTGTTACATTCGTTAAAGAATTGTTGCCCAAAATGACTTTCGCTCCTCTGCCTTCAATCCTTAACGTTCCTATCGAGGCAGTGCCGTTGTTGGTAAAAGTAGAATTTCCTCCGGCCATATTGAGCTCAGAAGATCCCCAATCCATTCTGCTTTCAGTATTTTCATTTATGACATAATTATTTCCCGAAGACATGTTTACGTTACCCATATACGTAATGGCGCCACCATTACTAAGCGTAACATCGTTCATTGTCATCGGTGGTAAAAGCGCAGAACTTGACTTTGAAATCACTATTTTGCCGCCATCAATTGCGAGGTTATTGATCCTCGCATTTCCGTCGATAATGAGGGTTCCACCCTCTAATGTGAGATAGGTAATGGTGGTATTTCCGGTAATACATTTTGTATCACCTTTTTTTATCACTGAATAGTCTTTCGCTGGTTCACAGGACGTTAGGAGACTGCTTTGAGCTTTTGAAAGTAAGGGAATAAAAATATATGCCAAGAGTATTATGGTAAAATTAGTCGTAATTTTTTTTTGCATTTTATTGAGGTGGAATTGACATCCACGTTAAGATTATAGTGTGTGTTATGAATACAGAAAGATGTGCAATACAGAATTCTCCTGTAAAGCTATTGATAAAAAAAATATTTTTTTGTAGAATAAAATCGACAACTCCTTAGAGATGAATCGATACAGATAGTCCTGTAAGTGGAGATTTACTTATGCTGGTAGCCTGGATAGCTACCAGCGTTTACTGCTTGCTCAATTTTTTGAGCTTATGGAGGAGGGTTTTAATGAGATAAACGATGGCATATGTGTGTATAGAACTGAATTCAAAATTATAAGCATATTCTACGGTAAGCAATCACCCAAAATGGGTGATTTTGTATTTTACTTAGTTTAGATCCTGAAAAATGAAGTTGCACTGCTTAATTTTGTAATGCCAATATTGAAAGCATGATTCCTGAAAGACTTATACATTATTTCCTGACGCCCGCCATGCGTAACCAACTGCATCCGGAATATGATCAGGTTCGTACCATTGTGAGTGGTGGTATAGTTGCAACAGCGCTTCTGCTGATTTTGCCAATTCCGTTATTCTTTTTTCCGCCTCCTCTTATTGGTTATTATGTACTTGCCTTTTTAGGGATTTGTACGTTATTATCTCTTAAATTTTTTGGAATTTACTGGCCTCCGTTAATTCTGGTACTGCTGACAAGTTATTTTGTTATCATAACGGATACATTAGAAACAGGCGGCATTAATTCCCCGGCTGTCACGACACTATATCTTGTATTACTGACCGGTTTTTGGTTTAATAGAAAAATTGGTCTTGTCATGATCGGTTTGAACATTATTGCGATAACGGTTATTTATTACGCCATACCCGAAGCCAGTGGTCAGAGTTTGTATGCTGCGGTATCACATACTGTTCTGACGATTTTTTTTGGAGCCTTCTTTTGGTTTGTTCAGGAACAGCACGACGCCGCTCGTTTACAGATACGAGAGCAGCAGCATATCAGAATAGATTTATTGAACAGGGCGGTAAAAGACCGGACGCAGCAGCTGTCGACAATGCGTCAGAATCTGGCAAGTGACTTTCACGATGAAACCGGAAATATGCTGTCCGCAATTACGCGACAGGCGGCCATGCTTAAGTTAAAATTAAAAGACAACCCGGCCGTAATCCCAGTTGTAGATACCATAATAGCAAACAGCGATCAGTTGTACGCTTCCAGCCGGGATTTTTTATGGAGTGTAAATAATAACAGTGACGATCCTGAGGAGCTTTTTGCTTATCTTACATCGTTTGGACAAGTATTTTATAATCAGTTTGATATCGCGTTTTCTGTGAATTCGTCGGTTAATTCCGGGAATGAATCTGCACAGTTGGAGCCCTTTGCTTCACGTCATATCATTTTCATTTTTAAGGAAGCGATGACCAATGTTGCAAAACATGCGGGAGCGACTGAGGTTGTCCTGGAAATGTCGGTTTATCAAAAACATATCAGCATCGCTCTGCAGGATGACGGTACCTGGAAAGAGCCAGATAATGGATCACGCCATAATGGATTGCATAACATGCAAAAGAGATCGAAGGACAACGGATTCAAGCTGAATGTCTATGGAAGTCCGCAAGGGACAAGGCTGCAATTGGAAGCGCCTGTTCATTTCACAATTATTGAATAGCTAAAAACTCACGCATGAGGAAGAGGATAATTATTATTGAAGACAATTCTTCCATCCGGGAAGGGTTCAGTGCCGTGCTCGATACTGTTGAAAGTTACGAAGTAGTAAATTTATACGATAACTGTGAGGACGCACTGTCTAATATCGATAAAGATAATCCGGACATTGTGTTGATGGATATCGAGCTTCCGGGCATGGACGGTATCGCCGGAACTGTCAGAATGAAAAAACAGATTCCAAACTGTATCGTGCTGATTATTACGGTGCTTGAAGATAGTGAAAAAGTTTTTCGTTCCTTGTGCGCGGGAGCGGGCGGATACATTGTAAAAAATTCAAACCTCTCTGAAATTGTCCAGAACATTGACGAGGCACTTGCCGGCGGTGCTCCCATGAGTTTATCGATCGCTAAAATGGTCGTTCAATCATTTCGCCAGCAGCAGGATTCTCCGTTAACAGAAAGAGAGACTGAGGTTTTGCAAAGTATAGCTCAAGGCAAAAGTTATTCTAAAATAGCGTTAGATCTTTTTGTTAGTAAAGAGACAATCAGGACCCATATCAAAAATATTTATCGGAAACTGGAAGTATCCAGTAAAGCTGACGCAATAAAAATTGCGAACTCGAATAAATGGGTGATTGGGAGACCATTATAAGTCGATGTCAGGCACCGACTTATGAAGAAATTTGGAAATTGATTAAGCCATTATACTTTGACGTTCTTCAAGATATTCGACCAGGCTTTTTAAAGTGACAATTTTAGGATAATCATCATCAGGAATCGCGATATTAAATTCCTGCTCAACCTGCATCATCAGATCAACCGTATCCAGACTATCAAATCCCAGATCTTTAATAAAATTGGCATCATCTGAAACCGCGCTGTTATCAACGCCAAAATTATTCAGTATTTTAATAATACGTTCTCTCATGATTTCTCTGGCTAATATAAAAGTTTTAACAATTTTAACGGGCTACCGATTTTTTTATGAACGTATTTAATGTGGGATTAGTACTGTGAAATAGTGCAAATTAGATTAATCAGCGTTTTATATATTTTATTTTTAAATGGCGTTTCCTTCAAAAAGGCAGTAGACTAAATATTAACAGAATATGATATTTGTAGAATAACATGCATAGCTCACATGGAATAGCATGTATAGCTGACTAAGAATCCATTGAAAACAAATTGTTTAGGTAGTTTTTCTGCCATGGAAAGGATCAAAGTATGGTAACTAATAGTACTTATTATAATCTTTACTTGTACAGATATTTAACTTGTTGTAATTTTATCCTCAATTGATTAACTTCTACGATCCGCTATCCTTCTTTAATCTGAGGTTTTAGGCAATAGTATGGCTATTAATCAGTTAAATAAAAAATATCGTAACATAAACGAGTCCACATTATGCACAACAAATTTACTTTACAGGCAATTAGACTGATTGTTATTGCAGCTATTACGCTTTTTAATTTTATGCTCCCGATTTCAGATTCCTTGGCGCAGAGCCCTTGGAGTGGAGTTTATGGGAATGAGTGGCTTGCTGGGAAGTTTGGGCCTAATTGGATCAAAATAAGTGTTAGGCAGAAGGGAATTCATAAAGTTACCCTGCCCGCTGGGTTCCAAAATAAGGCTAATCAATTACATCTTTATCATAGAGGTGTTGAAGTGGCAATCACCAGTGCAACAAATACTGAAATTCAATTTTACGGTGTTCCGAATGATGGTGCTTCGGATGCGCTATTTTACAGAGATAAAAATCACAATGTAGATCCAAGTCAGCGTACAAACGATAAGTATAGCATGTTTTCTGATGTTAGTGCTTATTTTCTTACTTATTTTTCTTCGACCAATGGGGAAAGAGCAGTTTTGCTTAATGATGCGGTTACTGCTATTGAAGCAGAAAAATATCATTTGCAAACAGAGTTGAAACTTTTTACTGACGAGTATTCATACAGTATAGATAAAAATTTCTTCACTCAATCACTGCAGCAAAGTTATCTGGAGAATGGAAAGGGAATGACAAGTACCACTTATGGAAAGCACGCTACACTAACTAACCCCTTGCTGTTAAGTGACCCAACGATTCTTTTCCCTGTAAAGAATTTATATGCAAGCACGGAAGCTAATGCAGAGGTTGAAGTGTTGCTCTATAGTAGAACGCCAACAACCAATGATGTAAGTGTTCAGGCTGGGAAAGATGCTGGAACCTTGAGGTCTTTGGGCTCATCAATGACCTTTGCTGGGTTCGCAGGCATTAAAAGACAATATGTATTAAATGTTTCAGATCAACCTGCAAATTCAGATTTACCAGTAAATGGTAATCTTAGTGTTAAACTCGTTACAAATAAAATTACGTCCGATTATAATACCGTTGGGATATATTCAATGACGTATATTCAGGTAAAGTACCCTCAACAATTTAACATGAGTGGACAAACTTCAGCTTTATTGAATTTGCCAGCGAAACCATCCGGGACGACGATGAGTAAGGTGACTGTTACGAACGCGCCAGCTTCTGCAAAAGTTTTTGATGTAACAAATCCCGACAAGCCTATTGAGTTGACGGCTTCCTACACTGGATCAGAGTTAAACGTGATGGTTCGCAGACAAGCAAATCAACCTGTTACGTTGTTGGTAAATTCGGCAGCTGCAACTGATATTACGTCTACCATAGCTACTCCTGTTATGGTTGATTATGATCCACTGGGATATAATTATCTTATAGTGACAACAAATAACTTAAAAGTTGCCGCTGAGGAATATAAAACATACCGGGCTTCTACCGCAGGTGGATCGTACAGTCCCTTGGTTATTGACGTTGTTGACGTATACAATCAATTTAATTACGGAGAGCCCAGTCCTGTGGCTATTCGTCGGTTTGTTGATTTTATGATCTCCAAAGGTATAAGGAGCACACATAACTTACTTCTTGTTGGACATTCAATTACAGAAGGTGATCAGACTCAAACTAATAAAGAACTTCCTAATCAGGTACCTAGTATAGGTTTCCCCGGATCGGATGTATTATTAGTTGAAGGGTTGGGCGGTGTGGCAAAAGATGTGCCGGCAATTCCTGTTGGCAGGATTACAGCTACCACTGTCGAGCAGGTTAGAAATTACCTTGAGAAAGTCAGTTCTTATGAGCATAGTACCGAAAATCTTACTTATCGCAAAAGGTCCATGCACATCAACGGTGGTGTTAACAATGGCGAAAGCGACCGCTTCGGTGCTTATTACACAAATACGTTGAATACAAAAGTTACTTCTGCACCGTTCCTAGGAAGTGTTATCACTCAAAAAAAGCCAAATAACCTGCTGGGGAGCCCTGAAGCGCTGGATATAACACAAGATGTCAATTCGGGTCTGGGCTTTATGAGCTATTTTGGCCATGGTAATCCTCATTACACAGATTATAATTTAGGCTATATCTCAGATAGTAGGAAAGGATACACCGCTAACGACAGATATCCGGTCATGTATTTTAATGGTTGCGGAGTCGGAAATATATTCAAAGGCAGTACTACAAGTTATCCAGCGGGATATACAGGCAGTGATAAGAATCTTGCGAAAGAGATTATGCCTATGACCGCAGACTGGATGCTTTCAAAAAGGGCAGGTGCTATTGCCATTATTGGAAATAGTTTTTACGCTTTTGAGTCCTCTTCCAGGGATTATTTATTTGCACTATACGATCAAATATTTCCGAAAAGTGAGAATGAAAGACCAAATATTGGCAAAATTCACCAAAGTACAGCTAGTTACATTATCACTGTCAGATCAAATAACGCACCGGATGATTACACTCTGGCAAACACGCACCAATCACTGCTACAAGGTGATCCGGCTCTTCGAATTTTATCAACATCAGCAACACCATTCCCTGTCGAGCTTTTCGGGTTTAAAGGGAAGTATGAATCAGATAAGGTTAGACTGGATTGGAACACAGCATGGGAGATCAACAACCGTAGGTTCGTTATAGAGCGCAGTTACAACGCCAAAAACTTTGAGGAAATTGGTAGTGTCGAAGGAAAGGGGGACTCAAATCAAGAAAGTGCCTACCAATTTTTTGATGCCAGTCCATCTAAAGGCACTAACTACTATCGCCTAAAACAGGTGGATTTTATGACTACTGGTAGTGATGTAGAAAAAGCAACGTATTCAAATATCATATCAGTTAACGTATCTAAAGAAGGTGCAATATCGGTTTATCCTAACCCAACAAATGATTTGGTGAATGTTGAAATGGGTGTTCCTGCATCCCTCCAATCTTGGGAATTGATCGATGTTAATGGACGCATTTTATCACGAGGAACTTCTTCGAATGAAATATCTTTGAGAAACCTTCAGCAAGGAGAGTACATATTGAAAATGATTACCAGCAATGGTGACGTATACAGTAAAAAGTTGATAAAAAATTAGAAAATACATACTATTCTTAATAATTATGTCTAGGAAGCACTCTATTGTGTCAATTATTGCCGTTCTATTTTGTTTCTTATGTAACACGGACTCGAATGCACAATGGGGTGCCCCTTATTCCAATAGCTGGTTAAACGATCGCTATAAACAAGAATTTGTAAAAGTTGCAGTTAATAAAGATGGAATATATAGGATTCCAGTCGCCTCCCTTCCCGCCTCGTTTCCTAAGAGCGATCCATCAAGGTTTCAACTATGGAGGCGCGGTAAAGAGGTAGCGATTATTAGTGCTAACAGCACTGAGATTGTTTTTTATGGAGTCAAAAATGACGGTAAATCAGATGAGTTGCTTTATAGAAATAGCTCATTTCAACCAGATCCTGCTGCGAGAACAAATCCATATTTAAGTATATATTCTGATGAGAGTGCATATTTTCTTACAAATGCAGCTAGTGGCTCTACAAGTAGAGCAAAGAATATTTCGAGACCTATTGATAATGGACAGGTGCCTGTAAGTTATCACTTACAAACGGAGATTATCACTTTTACCGATCAAGACTCTTACAGTCCTCAAAATAACTTTTTTACATTGAATTTAATTTATAGTTTTCTGGAGAGAGGGAAAGGTATGACGAGTAAGATTTATGGTAAAAACGCTACTTTAACCCATCCATTATTATTTGGCGATCCTGTTTTTTCTTACAAGTTTGACAATCTTGTCAGAGCCGAAAATCAGAAACCGGAAATAGAATTGTTGGTATACGGTAGAACGAATACGAATAATGACATATCACTTCAAGTAGGGAAAAATCCGGAAGTGTTGAGAACCCTTTCCGGAAATTTAACAGTTCAGGGTTTTGGTGACGGAAAAAAGAAGTATCAATTAAATGTTGCAGATGATTCTGATATTTCGTCTGATGGAAGTTTTACTTTTAAATTGTTTTCAAATAAAGTTTCAACTGACTGGAACGCAGTCGGGATGTATTCTCTTACCTATTACAAAATAGTATATCCTCAGTCTTTTGATATGAAGGATAAAAAAAGTAAACTTTTTACTCTGCTACCGACTGCTGAAAATTATAGTCGGATAAGAATAACTAATCCAGTTGACAGTCCATTAATTTATGATGTAACTGACTCTGAAAATCCAGTTTTATTAACTGGCTCTTTGATTGGCGGTATGCTCGAAGTGACAGTGCCACGTACTTCCACGCAATCTCTTTCTCTTTTAGTAACAAATGAAAAAAGCGAGGTAGCATCTGCAAAGATGGAGATTGTTCACATGCCACTAATAGAACCTTCAGAGTATGACTATTTAATCCTGACGACTGAAAAGCTTAAAGATGGCGCGATTGAGTATGCCAATTACAGGAAGTCGGCCGCCGGAAATTCTTATAACCCATTGGTAATATCGATTAATGATGTCTACAATCAATTCAACTACGGAGAGCCAAGTCCGGTAGCTATACGAAGATTTGTTGATTATATGCTTTCGAAAGGAATAAAGACAAAACATAATTTATTGCTGATCGGTAATTCAATTTCCTATGGTGATTCAACCATCAAAAATAAAGAGTTGAAAAATCAGGTTCCAACAGTTGGTTATCCGGGATCAGACCTCTTATTAGTTAGCGGTCTGGCAGGTGCCAAACTTGATGTTCCTGCTATTCCTGTTGGACGAATTTCCGCGACAAATATAACTCAGATACGAAATTATCTGGACAAAGTGAAGAGTTATGAGGGAGAATCAAACATAGATGTTGGCTGGAAAAAAAATGTGCTGCATTTGTCAGGAGGTAAATCAGCAGGTGAAATTATTCAGTTAAGAAGTGCATTAGAGTCCTTGGTACCTTTGGTAGAAAATGGAAGTGTGGGAGGTTCAGTAAAGGTGTTTCAGAAACAAAGTACAATTGATGTAGAAAAGGTAAACATTACTCCCGAAGTGAATGATGGTGTAGGGATGATTTCTTATTTTGGGCATGGTTCTCCAACAATTACTGATTTGGACATGGGCTACGTATCAGATGCAACGAGGGGCTATCAAAACATTAATAAATACCCATTAATGTATTTCAACGGCTGCGGCGTAGGAAACATTTTTAAAGGAAATACAGATGAGGATTATTCTTCGTCACTGCGAGAGCCATTATCAGCTGACTGGCTATGTGCAAGGCAAAAAGGAGCAATAGCAATCATTGCCAACTCTTATTACACTTTCTTAACATCATCCTCTATTTACATAAAAGAACTGTATACAAGAGTTTTTGAAGATCCATTAGGCGCTGGTTCGTCTATTGGTTTGATTCAGAAAGATATGGCAGCAAAAATTACGAGCGGCTCATACGGTGCTTATGAGCTTTCTAATTTACATCAATCTGTTCTACAGGGAGATCCGTCAATGATCCTGATTCGTGAAGAATTGCCTGACTATACTGTAAATCGGAATTTAGGTATTGTAATTCGTGCAGAAGAGAATAAAACAATTGCTCAGTCTTCGAAGCTTAGCGTTGAAGTAGCTCTACAAAATCTTGGAAGAAATGAGAGTAAGATATTGCCAGTGAGGGTGAGATACGTCTATTCTGACGGATCAATAGATACCAGAACTGAAAGTGCCGGCCCTATTTCTAATAATGATACGGTTCGTCTGACATTTGCCAACACACGTCCGCTACAACGCATTGAAGTAAAGCTAGATCCAGCGAATACAATTCAAGAAAGTAACAAAGCTAATAACGACTCGGAATTGCTTATTGACTGGGATCTGGTCAAAAATGAAAAGAGTTTCCCGGGTGGACCAGTCAAAGATGTTATCGCTCCAATTTTAAATGTCAGATTTAATAGTGAGATTCTTAAAAATGGCGAAACGGTTGGAAAAAATCCTGTTATAAGTATAGTCTTAGAAGATAATTCTCTTCTCTTAGGGGATACTTCATTAGTTGATATCTCGCTAAAACTATGTGGAGACAATTCATGTGATTTTAAACGTGTAACATACTCCGGCAATCAGATGCAATGGTCATTAATATCCGAAAAAGTTTTTGGTGTCGAATATTTACCTGCCGACTTAGTTGCTGGAGAATATGAACTCCTTGTTAGTGCCAGAGATCTAGCAGGAAATATTGCGTCATACCAATATAGGATAATGTTCAAAGTGTCTGATTCGCAAAATGGACTGATAGTTATAGCCAGTCCTAACCCTGCTACGGATTATGTTCAATTTAGAATTGATGAAGACCATAACACAACATTAGGCTCTGTAGAAAGCTACATATATGATACTCGCGGAAACATCATCGAAAGTAAAACTGTGATCGATGGCAGAAGAAGCTGGTATTGGATCCCAACGGGGCAATCTGGGCTTTACTTATACAAAATAGTATTTAAAGATAGCGCGGGAGAGCGAAGTTCAGTAACCGGAAAGATTATTGTAGTTAAATAGCCTGCAAAAACTAAGAGTATTTATTTTTACACCAATCCAACCACACGGCCAACGATATAACTCTTAGAACAGGAGAAGTTGCTCTTCCTGGCTGTTTGTCTCTATGGAGTAGGGTTACAAATGAATTGAATTTTTTCATATCCACAAAATTCCATATGTGACTTTGAGGTGTTAAAAAGTCAGCAGACTGCTTGTACAACCTTATAGCAGCGTCTCTGCCGTACAAACTAAATTTGCCTTTATCTCCTCGGTTTCTGATACTTTCTGGCAGAATGTCCTTCATTCCTTCTCTTAAATAGCCTCTTCGTTTTCCCTGACTATATTTAATTTCTAAGGGAACAGACATCGTCAATTCGAATAGATTGTGGTCGAAAAACGGAAATTTTTCGACTACTCCATAATGTTTTCGAAGCGCATAAAGATGTTCTGCCGCAGATAAGGATTCGCCACCATAAATATCTTGAAAAGATATATTATCAATACCTTGCAAACCACGTGACATAATCTTGGGAAGATCTATTGTGTAACTGTCAATCTTAAGATTGTTGGAAAACTCTTTGTTTAGGACAGTATTCGGATAAATCTCTCTATTCCTTAATTTTTTTGATGCGACAGATGCAATCTTGAGGAACAACGAGACGGTAGAAGACATACCAAAAAAATCATGAACCTTGTAAACATGCATTATAAAATCAGAAATACTTAGTTGACTCATTTTTCTTTGCAGCTGCCTATAAAGAAAATGATTCAAATAGACTTCTTTCTTCCTTTTACCTGAGAAAGTATTCCATTGTATATCAATATGATAATATGGATAGACACACGCAGCGATATTAAGGATCTCAGTTAATTCAGTCCACTTAAATTGATCGTAAAGAATCTCTGGATATTCAACTCCAATCCCTACTATACCATCTCCATCGTGCCCGTTGAACATCGTACTTCCTCCGAGTTCACTAGCTTTTTTCAAAAGTGTATGTGTAATTGCAGATCCAGAGATCATATGTTCAGGGTAGCCGTATAGTGAGGTATGAAGTATCAGAGCGTCCAGGTCATGTTCAGAGGGAGGAATGACATGATGCTCGGATTGAATTTTTTTAGCAACTTCATGCGCCAGATGTTTCTCACTTTGTACTATTTTTTGCAGGTCGAGAAATAAGGTATGGATAGGCTGGTTGGGATATAATGCTCGTACCATACAAGAAATTGACGAAGAATCTAACCCACCGCTTAACTGAGCAATAATTGGTTTGTTATCTATTATACCACGTTCAATGGATTTGGCAAATAAACTCTTAAATGCCTCTCCATACTCTCCAACAGATTTAAGATTTGACCACTTTTCCGGATTAAAAGTGAAATATGGAGTTTGCTTGAAGTTGTTTCCAGACTTATTAACCAGGATATTATGCCCCGGCAAGAGCCTTTTGATGTGGGAATATGCCGTATCTGGATTATAGTAATGACTGTCATTGCTGATCAGATAATTTGATACCCAGCTGTCATTGATTGACACCCTATCAACAAAACCACCTATCCTTACCAAAGAATGAATTTCTGTCGAGAAAGCAAATAGGGAAGAAGGTATGTATACGTAATACAACGGTATCACACCGAGTGCGTGTCTTGATATGCTGATTTCAGCAGTGGTGTCATCATACCAGATTGATAAATATGGCTGACGTTGACTTGATTTGACAACTTCGTCAAAATCAAAACGACTTGTAAATTTCGAATCTTGGATCAGATTAGAATTTACAAGTCGTAAAGAACTTTCCTTAGAGTTAATGACTATATAATTATGGTCATCTGGCTGCTCCTCAACAGAACAAATAATTAAAGAAATATTTTCTAAATGAAAGTTATCTCGTTTTAATCTGTCTATGAATAATCCTTTTTCTGATTTATTTTCTCTGAAAAAGATTGAGCCCTCAATTACCACAATTCTTTGTCCTAAGAAAGGATTAGCCGTTTTTCTGAGTTTGGAAATTATCTGATGATCCACCAGTACCTCCTCTTGTCAATTTAGCAACATTTCCTCTTTTAACTAATACCGGTTTGCGGTAAGATTTTTTCGTCTGTGTAGAGTGCAAATTTGTCATTTCTAGCGTTTTTAATGGTTTACAATATATCCGGTGTAAAATTAATAGGATTTTTTTTATTTCCAAATTTTAAAATCAAAACAGTATCCTATTGCAGTGATTTTCAGGTTCTGTATGGTACGACCTATAATAAAAAAATTATTGTAATCCACCGAATTCTACAATCGTTCTTATCTTTCTTGATCCGGAATCAACGATACCTTGCCCAATACAATCGGGGGTCGATTGGCAGTATTCAAAGGAAGCCTGTTCGTCATAAATCAGGCCTGCATCGAGTCCATAACGTTTTATTCCGAGGGAATATGTAATAACAGATGTTGTATCGCTCTGTTCCACCACTGTTATGCCTTTTTCAAAAGACAAATTGCCAGACTGTAAGGGCTGATCAATCTCTTCGTAACGATACTCTTTGCTATCCAGTGTGTTATACATATTTCCATTCCATTTTAATTTTGAATCAATTGGGAAAATAAAAGGAACGGTTATTTGATTATCTATATTTAATATTAATTTATCTGGAAATTGCTCTATGGAATATTCTTTAACTTTTAACCAGCTATCTGTCGCTGTATTGCGGGAGTATCTGGAAATGATGAAAGTGGATATCCCGTTTGCATTTTTCGTCTCACGCACTACTTCATCTCTTTCCTGCCACGTCTTAACGGATGGGCCCGTCTGTCCGGATGAATAAACTTCCTCTTTTACATCATAGATCTGATATACCCCAATCGATAACGGGAAATAACTACGAGAATTTACCGGCTCAGTCGATGAATCACCGCAAGATGTGAACCAGTAAGCTGAGAGTAGAATTAGGGCAACTTTTAACCAGTTACGATTAATACGTGTGTGATATATGTAAAAGTGGTGCATACTATTATTCGAAATATGAAAGGTTTTCTTCTGTAAATTTAGCTTATACCGGAATCAAAAAATAATTTTTGGTGTCAATAAAAAATACCTGCTTGTGAGATAATTAGTGCCGATCAAACTGATGTTTAGTTTGCTGCATCATTCCGTTCCGCCAACTTCTTCTTTAGAAAACCAACCAAAACATCCAATCCCGTATCAAAACGTGTGTTGTTGTTGATAATCATATCAGCTTCCGAACGCAATGGCAAAATATATTTGTCATACGTTGGTGCCACGTGATGTTCCCATCGATACAAAACATCGTCCAGGTCATAACCCCGCTCGTTATTATCACGAATAATCCGCCTTTTTATTTTAACATGTTCTTTCGCATCAACGAATATTTTTAAATCAATAAGACGCGCAATATCAGGAAAGTAAAGAACGAAAATTCCTTCCACAATGATAATGGGGCGGGGCTCAAAAACTAAAATTTCAGGTTTGATCAGCGGATTATTGAATGTATATTCTTTCTGTTGAACTTCACGGCCTGCTCTTAAAACTGCAATATGTTCCGCAAAAAGATGATGGTCGATTGTTTCCGGCAGGTCAAAATTTTCAACCCCGTTTTCGTCTCTCGGGATTTCGTGAATAGGACGGTAATAATTGTCCTGGGAAATCCGGCAAACATCTTCTGGCGCGAACGAGTCGATCAGGCATTTCATGAAAAAAGTTTTTCCGGAAGCGCTGCCGCCAGTGATACCGATGATGTAAGGTTGTTTATCGTGGGGTGTCATTTTCGTTAATTTTCGGATTCGCTCCGGATTTGCACACAATGTGTGATTTATAACTTTAGTCAGGTATGTTTAATCGATGATCGCAAGTTTCCCCGCTGTTTTTTCAGTTCTATCGGAAGATACAACGATTATTAAATAAATTCCGCCCCTTGCCCGTCTGCCAGTGTAATCATTCAAATTCCAGGACGCGGTTCCTCCTTGTGATCGCGTCTCGAAAACCAGTCTGCCGGAAAGGTCTGTTATTTTAACAATAGCATTATCAGTTAGTCCTTTAAGTCCAAGATTTCCTTCAAATTCTGGTCTGACCGGATTTGGGAAAATCGTTACGAATGATAAATTTTCCTGCGCAACGGAGGCATCACTTTGATAGGCAACCATACCGTTTGGCGTATCAACAAACAGTAAACCGGTTTCCGCCTCGAATGACAAATCGTTAATCAAAGTGGAAGGCAAAGGGCTGTTCTCAGACGTGAACTGTCTGAGAAGTTCTGTTCCATCCGCTGAAAACTGAAATAAGCCAGTCTCAGTTCCAATCCATTTGCGATTTCCCGGTTCAACGGCAATTGCGTTACATCGTTCGTTGGCAAATAATCTACGCTGGCCATAAATCGGAAAAATCGCATCCTGCCGCGAGCCGTTTAAAACCTCATCAGGGACAAAATATCCAATGCCACGTTCACTGGCAAACCAGATTAATCCATCATCGTCAACGGCCAGACTATTGATGATCGACGAGGGCAAACCGCCATTTCCTGCTGCCACTGAAAGAATGCGCTGCTGATTGCTTAACGGATTTTTGACTGAAATTCCACCGCCTAAATAGGAGGGAAGTTTTGTCCATACCAATCCATTGAGATCAATAACGGACGAATCCTTCTTGACAATAATTGTCGTATCTCCTTCCGAGGGACTGTAAGATTTGAAAGCTCCGTCTTTATTGCTCAACAAACCTTGCCTTGCATCTGCAGTCCAGAAATCTGTATTGTTTAATAATGATGAACCTAAAAAGTTAAATAAAGGATTTTCGTAAACATCAGGTTTTTCTTTACCGATATCCAGGATTTTGTCTGATAAAGTAACAAGATTTTCGGAGAAGGAAATTGTCGGGCTCGAAGAAGCGTAGACCAATTCCCAGTTTCCATTTTTTCTCTTAAAGATTCCCTGACCAGTTAAACCTGCATATAAATTTCCATTTTGAAACGAAACAGATACCGCCTTATAGGGTGTTGTAATATTTTTCCAATTTGCAAAATATTGCCTGTTAATATTGGCAGACAATGAAGTTCCGAGTAAACCCTGGGAGGTTGCGGCGAATAGCGAATCATTCGTAAAAGTTATGTCGGTGACCCGTGCCTCGGCACCATCTGCTCCGATATAACGATAATTTTCAACCACCTCTCTTAATTTAGGATCAGTAACAATAATCCCGAAACTGGTCGTCAGGTATGCCCTGTTTTCTCTAAATAGTATTTTGCCGATTTTTTTGTTGGCAGGAAGGTCAGGAGAATCCAGCAAAAACGGCCAGTTGATCACTTGATCTGCTTCCTGATTCTCATTTAAATAAACAAGATCCACATTTCCGTTACGATAGGCCAGCAACAGCAACTTTTCTGTGGAATCGTATGCCATAGCACTGATCCCAACATCATGCAGGCCGGTTGCTTTTGAAAAGATTTTAATCTGATCATTATCCGGATCGATACTAAAAAGTCCGTTGTAAGATGAACAGAAAATTTTGTTTTCAACTTTTAAAACTTGCCTGGCAGAGCGGTAACTGAAATGCGTTTCCCAGGATCCCAGCGGGATAGTTTGAGCGATCGAACAGGTATTTAAAAAACCCAAAAGCAAAAGCAGTTTAAAGGTGCGTATCATTCCGCTTCTTCGTTTGGGTTTGTAAGTTATTTATCAACGGTAACAATGGCTGAGCCTGTGGCAACGCCAGTTCCGCAACCACTTTTCAAAGAACTGATAGTATATTCCGTTGTAACTTTTGGGGAAACAGTAATTAAATATGGATTTAAAAAAGTACCATTCACAGCTGTTCCATCCGATAAAGTGAAAGACCAGGGCGGCAAGCCGTTTTTAAATTTAAGTGTGATACGCGTAGATCTGCCTCCCGAAATAAATGCTTTTCCGGATACTTCACCCACAGCTTTATTATTAGCAATCACTCTGATTTCCTCTTCTTTACTCGAAACCGCAGGCGACGACGATATAATTCTGATTTTCTGAGCTCTGACTGTATCGCCGGGTGAAACGGCGGAGGTGACTTTTGCGGTAAAAGTGGTCGGTGTTACCGTCGTAGGCAGGTCAACGAAGCGTCCGCTTTTATCCGTTATCTGCACTACAAACCGGTTGGTTGTGGAATACCTGCCAACGGTTTTGTACGGAATTTCAATTGTACTTCCTGCGCATACCATCGATTGTGGTAATTTTTCCATCGTGATACTGGCCGGCGGAGTAGTAACCGTCACTTTCGCTCGTCCAGAGAATTTTCCAACACCGCAAAGTCCTCCTGCTGATGAAATCTGGAAATTTGTATCGTGATAAGGTTTCACCGTAATCTTATGCGGAGAGTCCATGATATTATTTTCATAAGTGCCATCAGACAATAACACGAACCAGGGTCCCCCACCTTCAAAACGAACGTGTAAGTCTCCTGATCCATTTTCCGGCAGATGCAGAGAATCCCTTTGTAATGTTGCTACGGTTGGTGCGGCAATGCTGATATTGGCAACCTGGCTAATTAAATAAGGCGCAGACGACATTACGCGCAAACGATAGTCGCCCGGCTTGTACGTCGTGGGGATTTGCGTCGTGATATAACCTGTTGTATCCGGTGAAGATATTGTTTTGAAAGCACCTGCGCGCTCTGCAATCTGGACTACAAATTTATTTCCGGCTTTAAATTTTCCGGTTGCACTAAACGGAACCTGAAAAGGAATACCGGAACAAAGTCTGACAAGTTTGTCAACTTCTTTCAGTTCCAGTTTTGGTTCAGGATTGTCATCCACATTGACGATCGGTTCGCCTGTTGACGTTCCGCTCCCGCAAGCATTGGAAATGCCAACAATGCTGTAAGCCTGAACGTGCGTCGGTTTGACAGTCAGGTAATGCGGATTTGATAAGGTTTGGTATACTGTTGTACTATCCGAAAGGCGGAAAGACCAGGGCGCGGTGCCTTGAAGATTAATTTTCAGTTGAACCTCACGTCCTGGCATTACCCGAACAGCCTGAGTTCCATCAATAATTTCAATCCGGGCCGTTGGTGTTTGTAACAAACGGATAGGAACTTCCTGACTTTTAATAACGGGAATTGTGCTTAGCACCTGAATCTTATATACTTCCCCGCCAATTTTATAGGAGGGAATAACGGCACGAATCGGCCCTTCTTTGCTAGGCAATGAAATTGGGATGGATCTTCCAGCCGGATCAATCAGGTGAACGATAAAGTTATTGTCAGCATCAAAAGGCCCTTCCGGGATAAATGGAACGGTAATTGTCGTCCCAGGACAAACGGTCAGATAGGACAAGTCGGCGGTTGTAATTTTATAAGCATAAACGGTATCACCATTTGCCTTTGCAGCCTTCAAAACCTGCTCCTCTGCCTGTGCTTCTGATAAGGTATCAGCAACAACTTCATTTGAAATTTTATCCTTTTTTTCCTTCGGATTGGTTAAAGTACTGTCGGTTTGCGGCGTAGAAGGTACTTCCTGCGCGTGAACCCACGTCGTGCTTATGGACAAAGCAAGGAAAGCAATGATGAAGAATTTTGACATGTATAGTTGTTGAAACTTAATAATTTACGATTTTGAATATCAATTCATGGCAACAAGTGTGGTCCCTCTTAAAACAGGAACAACATCGTATAGATCTTTCTGCAAACAATAGGCAATGTCTTTATGAATGCCTAACCGCTGTAATCGCCTCACGTGCGATGAATTTGAAACGGCAGCAAGCAAGTTGTCCTTGCTCTGATTGTAAAGTCTTTGTGCCATCAGCGTACCATCTTCTCTCAACATAAACTGATCTTTCAGCTCTTCAGCCAGGGCTCCTGCAAACAAAGTGTCTTCCAGGTTTGGCCGGCCTTTCCAGCCTGCGCAAAGCACCAAAACATCGTATTGTTCCGATCTTAAATGATTTGCCAACGCACCAAGATTTAAGAAAGCACCTACCATCACTTTTACAGCAGATGCCCGTGCTTTTGCAATAGACAACGTTCCATTGGTCGTCGTCATTGCAATTTCGGATCCAATTAATCGCTCGTTCATATAACTGAACGGAGAATTGTCAAGATCAAAACCTTCAACTTTGTGCGCATCACGCTCAGCGGCTGCGATGAAACCTCTGTCTTGCAGGAGTTTACATTCTTCAATGGTTGCAACTGGTGTTATACATTTTACACCATAGGCCAGGCCGGTGACCATGCAGGACGTCGCCCGAAATATATCGGCAACGACAACAATTGAATTATCAAGTTTATGTAAATGCAGTAAATCAGGCGTTAAACAAACATCAAGGTGTTTCATAATAAAACAAATACGGAAATATAAGTATCAAAGTTTTAGAGATAATGGATGATACCGGATATTGGTTTTTGATCCGGTATCAGATTTTAACCTTTTACGAAAGGTAATTTTACAACTTTCGCTTTCAAAAGGCGGTCTCTCACCTTAACAAAAACTTCGGTATCCGGTTTGCTGTAAGCGGTTGGAACATAACCCAAACCAATTCCTTTCTGCAAAGTTGGCGATTGTGTTCCGGAAGTCACGTCACCTAATTTATTTCCTTCGGCGTCGCACAGTTCATAATGTCCGCGCGGGATACCGCGATCGATCATTTCAAAACCAACCAGTTTATTTTTTAAACCAGCTTCTTTCTGGCCTTTCAGATTTTCCGAGTTGATAAAATCTTTTGTGAATTTAGTCACCCAGCCTAAACCAGCTTCCAAAGGTGAAGTTTTGTCATCAATATCATTTCCATACAAACAGAAGCCTTTTTCAAGTCGCAAAGTATCTCGAGCACCCAGACCAACCGGTTGTATATTAAATTCTTTACCTGCTTCAAAAATGGCGTTCCACATTTTTTCGGCATCTTCTTTTTGAATATAAATTTCAAATCCGCCTGCACCGGTATATCCCGTTGCTGAAATAATTACACCATCAATATCAGCCATTTTTCCGATTTGGAATGTGTAATATTCCATGGAAGCCAGGTCAACTTCCGTAAGTTTTTGCAAAGTTGCTGTCGCATTTGGTCCCTGAACAGCCAGCAGACATAAATCATCAGAAAGGTTTTTCATTTCAACGCCTTCTGTATTATGGCTCTGGATCCAGTTCCAGTCTTTCTCTATGTTGGAAGCATTTACCACAAGAAGATATTCCTCAGCATTGTAACGGTAAACCAACAAATCGTCTACGACACCGCCATCTGCATTTGGTAAATAACTATACTGCACTTTTCCATCAAACAAAACAGAAGCATCGTTAGCTGATACTTTCTGGATCAAATCCAGTGCTTTGGGGCCTTTAACACTGAATTCCCCCATGTGTGACACATCGAAAACGCCTACATTATTGCGGACCGTGTGATGCTCTTCCATATCAGAAGAATAACGTACTGGCATCTCAAAACCTGCAAAGGGTACTATTTTGGCACCTAGTTGAACATGGACCTGATGTAGGGGAACAGTTTTCATAAAATGGTTTTTGGTTCTCTTTAAAGTACAAAAGTATGAAAAGCAGAACAAAGCGACGCAAAAATGTATGTTTAGAAATATAGCGAACGAGGTTTTTGAAGTATATTGTGAAAAAGTAGGCTTTAAGGCTTCTATTGAGGTCAAAATTGAAAAATTAATCTATGAAAAAACAAATATTACCATTCGTTATCCTCTCACTTTTCCATCTGAGTACCAATGCACAAACAGCAACTTTCAAAGGAGAAGTGATTGATGACCAAATAAGCATCGGATATGGTGTTGTGACGGGTGATGTGGATGGAGATGGCAAGCCGGATATTCTGCTCGCGGATAAAAAAGAGATTGTGTGGTATAAAAATCCAGGAGCAAAAGCCGGCAAGTGGATTCGCCACGTGATCGCAAAAGATTTAACAGAGCAGGATAATGTCTGCATAGCGGCCCGTGACATTGATGGTGATGGAAAAGTTGAAGTTGCCGTTGGCGCGCAATGGAATCCTGGTGAGACAAAAAATAGTAAACTTTCAGGAGCTGTATTTTATTTATCGCCGACCGAAGATCGCACCCAGCTTTGGGAGCCGGTACGCCTGCATCATGAAGTTACAATTCATAGAATGCATTGGGTGAAAAGAACGGATGATACTTTCCAGCTCATCGTGTTGCCTTTACATGGTGAGGGAAATGTGAATGGAGTAGGAGCGGGCGTAAAAATGATTGCCTTTGATGTGCCGGAAAACCGCAAAGGTCTTTGGGGTTATGACCTTATTGAAACAAATATGCACATGACGCATAATTTTCAACCGATGGAAGTTTCCGGGCGGTTTGCGGGTTTGGCTGTTGGAAGTAAGGAAGGTGTTCAGGTTTTTCTGAATGGTGCAGATGGCTGGGCTCCTTCTGGAAACTGGATGGTGCCCGGACAAGGTGTTGGTGAAATCCGAATGGGGACTCTTGGCAAAAATCAATTATTTTCTACAACTGTTGAACCTATGCACGGTAACTCGCTGGTTGTTTACTCGAAAGATAACCGGGCAGTATTGACTGATAAAATGAAAGAAGGACACGCGTTGGCCTGCGCCGATTTTTTCGGACAAGGCCGTGACCAGATAGTTGCTGGTTGGCGAAATCCAAACGTCGCTGATATTATGGGTGTACGCATGTTCGTAGGTATGGATCCGGAAGGAAAAAAATGGCAGGAATATTCCCTGGACGATAAAATTAAAATTGCCTGTGAAGATTTGACAGTAGCGGATCTGGATGGAGACGGAGATCTGGATGTCATAGCTTCCGGACGTTCCACGCATAACGTCGTGGTATATTGGAATCAGAAGAAGTAAATTGAAGAAATTATAAAAAATTCGAAGCATAACATTTTAACTTTTCAGTGTCGCGTTCCACATTTTCACTTAAAAAGAATCTAGGCTACCGCGGGACTAAGTTTTTGCTTCGTCCACTTAATATTTCTTTGGCATTAGCTAAATGGCGACGGGCTTCTGAAATTGAATCCATGTCTTAGATCTTTTGATTTAGTGTTGTGTGTTTTTTGGTCGTCTTTTATCAAAGATAAAAAATAAAAAAGAAACGTCAACCCGTTGAAGGTTGACGTTTCAGTATGTATTCCAAATTCGCTTAATCTTCCAATTAATCTCTTCTTCCCATTAACAGACTTACATAATATAACAAAGTTGCAAGAGAACCGATTGCGGCTACGAGATAAGTTCTTGCTGCCCATTTCAAGGCATCAGCAGCCATTACATATTCTCTTTCATTGACAATCCTGTTGTTCTGAATCCAGGCCAAAGCTCTGTTACTCGCATCGTATTCCACAGGAAGAGTGATGAAACTGAACAATGTTGTCACAGCGAACAATGCAACACCGATCGCTAATGGAATTGGCGTTGTGTTCAACAATAAAACACCACCCAAAATAACCCACTGCATATAACGAGATGAGATGCTCAAAAACGGCACCATCTGTGAACGGAATTTCAACCATTGGTAAGCCGTTGCGTGCTGCACAGCATGACCACATTCGTGTGACGCAACAGCCGCTGCAGAAACGCTTCGGCCATGAAATACATCGGGACTAAGGTTGACCGTTTTGTCCTGAGGGTTGTAATGGTCAGTCAGTTGCCCTTCCACCGATACTACTCTCACATCAAAAATATTACTATCCCGGAGCATTTTCTCGGCAATCTCACGGCCGCTCATGCCATTGCTCAGGCCAACTTGTGAATACTCTTCAAACTTACTCTTCAATCTCCATTGCACATACATGCTCACGGCCATGACGAGTATAATAATTACATATGAACCAGCCATATTTCTTTTTTAGTTTTGTTAAGAAAATTACATTTTACGACAAAATGAGCGTAAATATTTCTGCCTTAAATCTAAGAAATCCTATTTCTAATATCCTTCCTTAATCTTTTCAATAAGCGCCGAAGTTGAATAACCTTTTACCAAAGCTATTGTTTTTACCTCTCCTCCATTAGCAAGAACAAAATCTGCGCCAGCGATTGTTTCGACTGTATAATCGTCACCTTTTACCAAAATGTCAGGTTTTAATGCCTCAATTAACTGACTTGGGGTTTGTTCATCGAACAAAATGACAGCATCAACAAAGGACAAAGCTGCCATCAAACGTGCTCTGGCATATTCATTTACAACCGGACGAAGAGGCCCTTTTAAGCGGCTCACGGAGGCGTCAGTATTTAATCCCAAAACGAGACGACCTCCCAAAGCGTGTGCTTTTTCAAGATAATCGATATGTCCCAAATGTACGATATCAAAACAACCGTTAGTAAAAACCACCTTTTGACCGGCTCTCTGCCAGTCTTCTATAACTGTTTGGGCTTCTTCTAACCGTAATATTTTATTTTCTGTTGCATTCATCTTTGAACTGATTTCGGATTGTATGACGGACTTAGCTATTTTGGGTAACAACCACAGGTTCCTCTTCTGTCTTATTCTGTATCAAAACGTAGAGGAATGCAAGTGCGCCAACCACGAGCATGAATAACATTTGTGTGCCGTGGATGAAAGTTGCCAGCGTAATCCCGTCTTTCTGTGTCAAACCGTAAAGCACCATAACACTTCCAACCAGTAAATGATAAGCACCAATTCCGCCTTGCGTGGGTGCGGTCATGCCGATGGAACCAACAACAAGCAGGGTTAGTCCGGCCAATAAGCCAAGCTGAGAAGTTTCAGGAATACAGAAAAATAACACATAAGATACCAGGTAATAAAATACCCAGATCATTACAGTACTCAGAAAAAACATGCCTGGGTTTTTCAATTTTCTGACGCTCAACAACCCTTCAAGCATGCCTTGCAGAAAAACAGCTATTTTTTGAACGATGGCATTTTCCATCAGTTTGTTACGCAAAGATGCACTGCGGATAATAACAATTGCTCCGATAATAACAGCAAGGATAAGCACACCAATAATAATTAGTATCGGGCTTATGCCAGTGCTCGGCTGTCCGTTTCCCTGAATTTTGCTCTGAAAAATTTCTGTAAAAAAGCCGCTCAAACGATCAAATTCGAGAATGAAATTTAGACCGATCAGTCCTAAAAGAATGATAACATCAAAAATACGTTCAGCCACGACGGTACCGAAGCTAAGATTGACCGGAATTTTTTCAAGTCTGTATAAGGTTCCGCAACGGGTAACTTCGCCCATTCTTGGTACTATGTAATTGGCAAAATAACCTGTTAAGACAGAAATCGAGCTATTAACAATTCCCGGTTTGTAGCCAAGCGGCTCCATCAGCATGCCCCACCTCCATGCTCTGGTCACGTGGGCGCAAATCAGAAGAAAACATGAAATCGCCATCCAACGCCAATCGGCCTGACTGAATCTGTCGAGCATATCTGCCAGATTGATATCCTTGAATACGAACCAAATCAGACCACCCGCCAGTCCCAGCGAGATAATGTAGCGTAGAGCGCTTTTCATAAATTAAATATTGATGATGAGTAAGTTCGTTTTAACCTCGTGCTGTGACGCTGATAATCTCGTTGTTCTGGTCAGGAAAAACAACCATCGGTTTGAAGGTTTTAGCTTCCTCCGGCGTCATGCTCGCGTATGCAATGATGATGATGATATCGCCAATCTGCACTTTTCGGGCCGCAGCACCATTCAGGCAAATCATTCCTGTTTTGCGCTCTCCTTTAATAACATACGTAACAAAACGTTCGCCATTATTATTATTCACGATATGTACTTGCTCGTTTTCAATTAATCCGGCAGCATCCATCAAATCTTCGTCAATCGTGATACTTCCTACGTAATTCAATTCTGCCTGAGTCACCTTCACACGGTGAATCTTCGATTTCATTATGGTTATTTGCATTACTCAGCTAGATGAGTGAATATTAATATTTTCGCATATCAGTCCGGCAAAGTTACAGGAATAATACACAGCCTTCAAAACATCAGGCTATCAGGCGTAGTTCCAATTTTAAAATGAGGTTTTGTTGAAAGGATTCGGGGTGCATTAAATACCTGTGAATCAATTTGGTAGGTTATAATTTTGGCGAAATCAAATCCTGATTGAAATCTTAATTATGAATTAATTGAATATGCTGTTCACTTATATCCGAACATCATTATATTTAAGCCCTGATTAATTCAATTCAGTATGATTTAATGAACCAACGCTTTTGATCAATATTAACCTTTATTTTAATACCAAAACCCGATGAATACAGAGAATGAACCAAAAGGGGTCACCCGTCGTGACTTTATACAGAAAACGACCGCAGCGGCTGTGGGAAGTTTCTTTATTGTTCCCAGAAACGTTCTGGGAAAAGGATTTATAGCGCCAAGTGACAAGTTGAATATTGCTGGTATTGGCGTGGGAGGAAAAGGATTCTCGGATACAAATAACGCATGGAATAAAGGAGCTGAAAATCTGGTTGCGCTTTGTGATGTGGACTGGAACCAGGCTCAAAAGAATTTCGAGCTGCATCCTACTGCCAAGAAATACAAAGATTTCAGACGCATGTTTGATGAGATGGAAAAAGATATAGATGCAGTGACGGTTTCAACTACCGACCACATGCATGCTATCATTGCGATGGCTGCGATGCAAAGAGGAAAACACGTGTATGTGCAGAAACCGCTGACGCATGATATATATGAAGCACGTATGCTTACCGAAGCGGCAAGAAAATATAAAGTCGTGACGCAAATGGGAAATCAGGGCGCTTCGAACCCTGCTCAGACCCAGATGAAAGAGTGGTTTAAAAAAGGCCTGATTGGTAATGTGCATGAAGCGCACGTTTGGACAAACCGCCCGGTATGGCCTCAGGGGATTCCGGTACCCGTTGGCAAAATGCCGACGCCGGAAGGATTGGATTGGGACCTTTGGGTTGGTTCTGCTGATTGGGTAGATTATAACCCGGCCTGGCATCCATTCAAATGGCGTGGCTGGTGGAATTTCGGAACCGGTGCGTTGGGCGATATGGGATGTCACCTCATTGACCCTGCGTTTAGAACACTAGGTTTGGGCTATCCGACAGAATTGGAATGCAGCGCGGGTTCAGTGTTTATTAAAGACTGGACACCGGAATATATTCCAGAAGGTTGCCCGCCATCGTCGCGTGTGCAATTGAAATTTCCTGCAAACAAAGTCAACAAATCAGAAGTTACGCTTACCTGGCATGACGGCGGGTTACGTCCTTTCCATCCGGATTTGATACCTGCGAATGATCCGCTGGGCGAGCCGGATAGCAGCAATGGAGTTTTGCTAATTGGTGAAAAAGGAGTAATGACTTGCGGAACGTATGGAAAAGATCCGAAAGTGTATCTTAAAAACGGAACAAAACTTGAATACAAGGATGGCGATTTCGGTAATAAATACACCGTAATGCCAGAGTTTGGGCATCATGTTTCCTGGTCTGACGCCTGTAAGGCGGGTTACCAAAGTAAGGAGCACAAAGCGCTGACTTCATCTTTCGACTACGCCGGACCTTTGACTGAAACCGTCATTATGGGTAACTTGGGTATTCGTAGTTATAACCTTCGTCAGGCCAGGGCTGATGGAAAAGGCTTTGACTATCCAGGACGTAAGAAACTATTGTGGGATGGTAAAAACATGAAGATTACCAATTTCGAAGAAGCAAATCAGTTTGTGAAACGCACTTATCGCGGTGACTGGAAGTTGGAATCATAAAATTATTTCTAACCAAAAAAGGCCTCAAACGAGGCCTTTTTTGGTTAGAAATATAAAAGTCTAAAAAATGATGTTATCGATCAATCGAACCGGGCCGAGGTGAGTAGCGATACAAAGTGCTGTGGTTCCTTCGTTTCCGATAGTATGGATTGGCTGTAAAGTTTTTGTATTCACAACTTCAAAATAATCAAGTTCGAAACCGGCAAGTGCGTGAAATTCCAGTTGAACAGATTCTTTCACCTCGCCGATATCTTCGCTAGCGTTAAGTCTCTTTTTTGCGTCCAGAAGTATCTTGTAAATAATCGGAGCATGCGCTCTTTCTACTTCACTAAGACGTCTGTTGCGTGACGACATCGCGAGGCCATCCGTTTCTCTTATCGTAGGACAAATGATCAGTTCAAGATTAAAAGAAAGATCTTCAACCATTCTCTTGACGATTGTCACCTGCTGTAAATCTTTTTGTCCAAAGTAAGCACGATTCGGTTCGACGATGTTAAACAGCTTTGATACGACAATTCCAACGCCGTTAAAATGGCCCGGTCTTGAAGCGCCTTCCATTACTGTTTCCAGCAATCCGAAATTGATTGTTAGCAATGATTTTTCTGGATACATTTCCTCAACCGATGGAGCAAATACGGCGGAACATCCAGCTTTTTCCAGCATCGCGCAATCTTCCTCTAATGTTCTCGGATATTTTGCCAGATCTTCCGGATTGTTAAACTGCGTAGGATTAACGAAGATGCTGCAGACAACAATATCATTTTGTATTTTTGCAGCTTCTATCAGAGAAATGTGGCCTTCGTGCAGCGCGCCCATGGTCGGGATTAAACCGACGGATTGATTTTGGAGACGTAATTGAAGAAGGTAATTTTTTAAACTGTGTATTGAAGTAAAAACTTCCATGAAATGGCTTATAAAGTAGGGAAGGTGCAGGATTAATACCAACTGAACCTGTTTTTCCTAGTTATGAAAAAATGGTTAATCCGGCTTGCTCGCAGGGGGTTTCTAAAATATTTGGCATAGATAAGCCCAAACTCTGCGCAATATTACAATTAGTTTTGAATTTCTATTGAAAATGCAGATTTTTTTAGGTAATTTTGCAAAACTTTTTTTCACAAACTGCTTTTAATATCTATGGACAAACTACGAATCTTGTATGTAGCCAGTGAAATCAATCCTTTTCTCCAGACCACAGATGTTGCCGATTATGTAAGAAGACTTCCGCAGGCAATGCAGGAGCGCGGAGCAGAGATAAGAATTTTGGTACCTCGATTTGGTCTAATCAATGAGCGTAAAAACAGGCTTCACGAAGTAGTTCGATTGTCAGGAATTAATATTACGGTTGGTGACGAAGAAAAACCTCTTATAATTAAGGTTGCTTCTATTCCAAACGCAAAGCTTCAAGTTTATTTTATAGATAACGATGATTATTTTCACCGTAAATCTGTATTCTTCGACAAGGAGAATAATTTCTACGATGATAACGACGAACGTGCAATTTTCTTTTGTAAAGGCGTTTTAGAAACAGTTAAGAAACTAGGATGGGCCCCTGATGTTGTTCATTGCAACGACTGGATGACTGCTTTGATACCGATGTATCTTAAAACAACTTATCGTAACGATCCTATGTTTAAGGATACGAAAAGTGTTTTTACTGTTCATAATAATGCTTTCGATTATAAATTCGATGCAGATTTGATGAGCAAAGCAAAAGCGATTGATGTGAGTGATGAGGCTTTGTCACACCTTCATTCAGCTGATTTCGAAGGATTCGTTAAAATTGGATGTGCCTACGCTGATGCAGTTGTTAAAGCGGAGGAACATTGCAGCGATAGTCTGAACCAGATTTTCAATGACGCACCTAAGCGTGTAGAGCTTGACGAAGAGGATGAAAAATTCTCTGAATCTTACTACAATCTGTATACTGATTTGATGAACTAGTCAAATAAAATATTATTAAAGCGGCGGCCAGATTCTGGTCGCCGCTTTTTTTTGCCAATGTTTTTATGCAATCCGCCGGATTGTTGCATAAAGGTAAATTTCCAGATCATCACGGAATGATACAATCTTTATTTTTTAATATTTTTTAAGATGTAAATCCTTCATAATGAATATGCTAGGGTGTGTTCGAGCACTCACTAGAAATTGGATAATTTTTAGTATTTTATTTGTTATCGACCTTATATTGGCATTTATTTGCATCTAATATTATACACACATTTACTAAACATTTACAAATTTATGTGCGGAATTGTCGCTTATATTGGATGTAGGGAAGCGTATCCACTAATTATCAAAGGCCTGAAAAGACTTGAATACCGGGGATATGACAGCTCAGGCGTTGCATTGCTGGAAGATGCAGAATTGAATATTTATAAGAAAAAAGGCAAAGTTGTCGACCTGGAAAGCCAGCTGGTTGATAAAAAGCTAAGTGCAAAAATTGGTATTGGCCACACGCGTTGGGCAACACATGGTGAGCCAAATGATGTAAATGCACACCCGCACTTTTCAAATGATCATAAACTGGCCATAATCCATAACGGTATTATTGAAAACTACGCTTCGATTAAGCAAAACCTGATCAATAAGGGTCACGTTTTTCAAAGCGCTACGGATACAGAAGTTCTTATTCATTTTATTGAAGATATTCAAAAAGAAACTGGCACTTCGCTTGAAGAAGCTGTAAGACTTGCGCTGTTAGAAGTTGTGGGGGCTTATGCAATTGTCGTTATGTCGGTAGATTTTCCCGACCAGCTTATTGCTGCGAGAAAGGGAAGTCCATTGGTTATCGGTGTTGGTAAGGATGAATTTTTCTTTGCTTCCGATGCTACACCAATAATTGAATATACCAAAGACGTTGTTTATCTGGATGATTATGAAGTTGCGGTTATTCGTGATGGAAAACTTAGTATTCAAAATCTGGATAACACACAGAAAGTGCCCTATATTCAAAAACTTGAAATGGAATTGGAAACCATCGAAAAAGGTGGTTACGATCATTTCATGATCAAGGAAATTTTTGAACAGCCACGCTCGATTGCTGACAGTATGCGTGGGCGTGTAAGGGCTGATGAAGGACATTTGCAGCTTGGTGGATTGGCTAATTATATTGACAAACTTGCCGCTTCCGACAGGATTGTAATTGTTGGCTGCGGTACTTCCTGGCATGCTGGTTTAGTTGCTGAGTATCTTTTCGAAGAGCTGGCCAGAATTAATGTGGAAGTAGAATATGCTTCTGAATTTCGTTACAGAAATCCGGTAATTAAAGAAAATGATATTGTTATCGCAATTTCCCAGTCTGGTGAAACAGCTGATACGCTGGCTGCGATTGAACTTGCAAAATCTAAAGGTGCAACCATATTTGGCGTTTGTAATGTCGTCGGGTCATCCATCGCAAGGGCTTCTCATGCAGGTGCCTACACGCACGCAGGCCCGGAAATTGGTGTTGCGAGTACGAAAGCATTTACTGCGCAAGTGACCGTATTGACACTGATCGCCATCGCAACTGCAAAACGCAAAGGCACGATTTCAGAAGAAACGTATCGTCAGCTTCTGGTTGAACTGGAAACAATTCCGGCAAAAGTGGAACAGGTGTTTGAAAATGCAGCGAAAATAAAAGAGATCGCTTTCATCTTTACGTACGCCAGAAACTTTATTTACCTCGGCCGTGGTTTGAATTTTCCGGTTGCTCTGGAAGGCGCGCTAAAATTGAAAGAAATTTCCTACATCCATGCGGAAGGATATCCAGCTGCGGAAATGAAACACGGGCCGATTGCGCTGATAGATGAGGATATGCCGGTTGTTTTTCTGGCAACAAAAGATAGTTCCTACGAGAAAATCGTATCCAATATTCAGGAGGTGAAAGCACGGAAGGGACGTGTTATTGCAATTGTTACAGAAGGTGACACACTTATTCCAACAATGGTCGATTTTGTAATTGAAGTGCCCAAAGTACACGAAATACTGACGCCGCTCGTATCTGTAATTCCATTGCAATTATTATCTTATTACATCGCCGTCATGCGTGGGCGAAATGTGGATCAGCCTAGAAATCTTGCAAAATCGGTTACGGTAGAATAAATCTTATCATTTCTCTCCTTGAATAAAAATAAGAAACCAGTCCCTGCGACTTTGGTTTCTTATTTTCTTAAGACAGGTTCGGTTCGTCAATAAGTCAAAATATTGTAAAACTCTTTTCGTTAGCTTTGCAGGCAAAATTTCCTTTAAGAGAAATCACCATATCAATGTTTAATCGTCTCCCTGCTTTTCTAATTTATATCATTGTAACAACGCTGTTTTTTTCCTGTGGAAAGGAAGAACAGGCTTATGTTCCCAAACCAAAAGGATTTAATCGTATTAATTTGCCGCTGCAGCTTTACCAGAAGCTAACTGAGGAACGGCCTTATTCATTTGAATATTCCAAATCGGCAAGAATTCTCCCTGATACATTTGCGCTGGCAGGAAAAGACTGGATATTTATTTACTATCCGCAATTTAATGCCAACATCCAGCTGACCTACAAGCCGGTGAAAAACAGCCAGCTATTGTTGAAAGATTACATCAACGATTCTTTTAAACTGACTGGAAAACATCAGGTCAGAGCGTCATCTATTCAGGAGCAGAGATTGTTGACAGACAACAATCTGACAGCGATGATTTTCAAGATAGAAGGTGATGTCCCCAGCCCGTATCAATTTTATACGACAGATAGTACCAGGCACTTTTTACGTGGTGCGATCTATTTTTCAACGGCGACAAAAAATGATTCTTTAACTCCGGTTATTAACTTTATACAAAAAGATATGATTCACCTTCTCAACACCTTGCAGTGGAGATAATCTCAACAAGAATATTGTTGTGAATAATTTAAGGGCGTATCTTTGAAATTAATACTTAACACTTCTCAAAAAATGGCCAGAAAGCAAATCAAAAATCAGCTCCCACTTGATTTTTCAGTACGCGGAAACAGAATTATTCTGCATCTGGGACAAACTGAAAGTCAGCGCGCTGCCAACCAGCTTTTTGAGGGTTTGGTAAATGGAGACTGGGTTATTGAACCAGCCGGAGAAGTCGCAGATGTTTCCTATGCGCAGGATATTGTGCATCAAATAGGTCATAAGTTGCCATACCCCGAAGGTATTAAAATAGCACAGCTTCATAACATTGATCCGATCTTCAAGGGTTTTTCATGTATGTACCATCAAAAAGGATGGGTTTTTGTGAATGCGGCTTCTGAGATTAATGAGCGTAATTACCATATTCACTTGCTAACCGTTTCGCTCGGTCTGCATAGTTCTTACGCAAATCCGGGTTCACTTGCTAACCGGTCCGAGCAATTGATTTTTGAGGCGTTGCTGCCATACAAAGATGTTGAAAGTTTTTTCAGAGATGATATTTCAAAAATTCCTGCATTTTTAGCATCTGACATTGCTAATTTTTTCAAAGTCCCTTTCCCAATGGTGCTGAAACGAGCGCTGCAATTAAGGATTATTACAGACGAACAATACCGCAATTTCATGACTGTTAAACCTGCATCTTCCGCAAAACCAAGAGAACTTTTTATTTCCAAAGAGGGGAATATTGATGATCTGGAAGCTCAGTTATTTGCGGAAGGTTTGGGCGAAGGAGAATGATTTATTTCTAAACATCCATATTACTCAGGTCGGGTAGCGGACTAACGGACGACCAGCCTCCATCTACGATCAGGCTCTGACCGGTGATATGTCCGGAATGCGGAGAAAGTAAAAAAAGTGCTGCATTGGCTATGTCTTCACAAATTGCAGGTCTGCCCATGGGCGTAATTGCCGACCAGGTTTTCGGGTATGTCGGATCTGTTGTTAATGTCCTTTCGGTTAAGGTCGCGCCGGGTGCCACCGCGTTGATCGTGATTCCGTGAGGAGATAACTCCAAAACCAGGTTTTTTGCCAGCATTTCCAATCCTGCTTTTGTCATGGCATAGGCGCCCAGAAACTGATGCGACTGGTGTCCAACAACAGAAGACATCAACAATATTCTCCCACCTGATTTTTGTGAACGCATCTGTCGGGACGCTGCCTGGGTAAGCAGGAAAGACCCCATCAAATTTACTTCAAGTACTTTTTGTAAATTCTCTTTTGGATACTCAAAAAAATCTCCAAAAAGTGTAATGCCTGCATTGGCAACGGCTATGGTAAGTTTGCCAAAACAGCGGACAGCCTCCTCAACCATGCCATCTATAATTTCTGAATTTGACGCGTCGCCCGCAAACGCAATACATTCTCCACCCAGACCACGGATCGTTTTAGCTGCTTGTGCGGCAAGTTCAGCATCTGCATCATTTAAAATTACTCCTGCTCCCTTTGCAGCCAGTTGTTTCGCTATTTCAAATCCAATTCCCTGTCCCGCGCCGGTTACAATAGCTACGTGATTATTGAATAATTGGGTGCTCATAATTTTTGTGGGTTAGGTTTTATTTTTTGCCTGCTGATTTTGCTTAATCTATCTGGACTTTTGGTTTTTTACCGGTCGGACGGCGAAAAAGCCGTCCGACCGGGTCGCTCAAATTCAGATCTGTCTATGTGCCACCGGTCCGACGGTTTTTTTTACCGTCGGACCGGTAACAAACCACTGCAATAATTACATTATTTTATCTAAATTTTCCTTTAAAATAATTCCGTAAGAAAGTTTCAGAAAAGCCGAACCATCATCAGGCAGATCAAATAATAAACGTGCTTTTGCCAAATTGCAAATTGTATAACTTCTTAAAAACGCATAGTCTTTTACAGAACTAAACTCCCAATTTTCAATATCTCTAACAAGTCCAGCTCTCAGTGGATTCTGGTGAATATAGTGAAAACAAGTTTCAGCATATATAGCATTACTTTCTAACGATTTTGTTTTTGTATGCTGCTGAAATAACGAGCCAGTCCGGTTTTCTTGTTTATTAATGGCTTGTGAATACGAACTTAAAATGGTTTGAATAGCCTTATTAATCAGGTCATCGGACAAATTTACCTTCGTTGCTATTAGTAAATGAAAGTGATTTGGCATCAGGCAATATGCTAGCAAATCACAGTGTTTTTGTAAGTGTGTTTCTATTTTTTTAAGAAAAAAAGATAGTTTGCATAAGAAAAAAATATCTTTTGGCTGTTATTTCCCCGGTTATACACGTGGTATAGTGTGTGTGCTTTGAATTCTATAAGTGTGTGTTGTGTAATGTTTTTTACCGGTCGGACAGCGAAAAAGCCGTCCGACCGGGTCGCTCGAATTCAGATCTGTCTATGTGCCAGCGGTCCGACAGTTTTTTCTACCGTCGGACCGGTAATAGAAACTTTAATGCTCGCCAACAAATCAATCCAAACGCATCAATGAGAATCCCTTGTCACCTTGTCTCCCGATCCTCCTTTCAAGAAATCAAGATCGGCACCCTCATGAGCTTGCATCACATGTTTTATATGCAGATTAACGTAACCACGATTGTAACCCATATCCAGAGGTTTCCATAATTTGCGGCGCTCTTCAAGTTCTTCGTCAGAAACTTCAAGGTTCAGTTTCCTGTTTTCGACATCCAGTTCGATGAAATCACCATCCCTTACCAAAGCAAGAACACCCCCAACAGCTGCTTCCGGAGATACATGCAGCACAACAGTTCCGAAGCCCGTTCCGCTCATCCTTCCATCAGAAATCCGTACCATATCAATAACTCCTTTTTCCAAAAGTTTTTTAGGCAACGACATATTTCCAACTTCCGGCATACCCGGATAACCTTTTGGACCAACATTTTTCAGCACAAGAATGCTGTTTTCATCCACATCCAGATTTGGATCATCCAGACGTGCCTTATAATCGTCAATATCTTCAAAAACTACTGCCTTTCCGCGATGCTGCATTAATTCAGGTTTTAGCGAAGCCGACGGCTTGATCACGGCACCATGAATGCTCAAATTCCCCCGAACGACTGCCAGCCCGGTAAGATCTTTTACAGGTTCTTCCAGTGTTGCAATAACTTCCGGATCGAAACACTCGGCGGATTCGCAATTTTCAGCTACTGTTTTTCCATTTGCCGTTATCGCATCTTTATGTAAAAGAGAAATCATTTCTTTGATTACCACCGGAAGGCCACCCGCATAATAGAAATCCTCCATAAAATATCCACCTGATGGTTGCAGGTTAAGAAGCAATGGGATTTTTTCGCATAATGCGTTAAAGTCGTCCAAAGAAAGCTCTACACCGATTCGGCCTGCAATCGCCAGCAAATGGATTACAAAATTTGTCGAACCACCAATCGCAGCGTTTAACATAATCGCATTCTCAAAAGCTTCGCGCGTTAATATTTGCGATAATCTCAGATCATCTTTTACCATCTGAACAATGCGACGGCCGGACAATTGTGCAATCACTTTCCTGCGGGAGTCGGCGGCTGGAATTGCAGCATTCTCTGGTAACGTCAGACCAAGCGATTCCACCATACAGGCCATCGTTGAGGCGGTTCCCATCACCGCGCAATGTCCCTGGCTGCGGCACATACACGCTTCTGCCGTCGTCAGTTCGTCCTGTGAAATTTCACCCTTCCTATACATTTCACTAAAACGCCATACGTCGCTGGTCCCAATTGTTTTTCCACGATAACGGCCGGTCAGCATCGGTCCTCCCGATACGACGATCGTAGGAATATCCACACTTGCAGCACCCATTACCAGCGAAGGCGTTGTTTTGTCGCAACCACAAAGCAGCACAACTCCGTCAAGCGGATTGGCGCGGATAGATTCTTCCACGTCCATACTAGCCAGATTTCTGTACAGCATCGCCGTTGGTTTTATCAATGTTTCACCCAGCGACATTACCGGAAATTCTAATGGAAATCCGCCAGCTTCCCAAACCCCTCTTTTCACAGATTCAGCCAATTCACGGAAATGACCGTTGCAGGGTGTCAGTTCAGAAAATGTATTACAAATACCAATGACAGGTCGTCCTTCGAATTCATCCGCTGGAAATCCCTGATTTTTCATCCATGCTCTGTATATAAAACCGTCCTTTCCTGACTTACCAAACCAGCCGCGGCTGCGCAATTTATTTTCTTCCATTATTCGCCAATGTTTATATTCGTTTAAGTAAAGGCATAAAGTAGTTAAATATAATTCCGCTCGCCCTTTAAAAAGTAAAATATAGTATCTTCGTTAAAACACGTGCTCCCGGTTACCTATGATTTCATCAGATAATATCAGATCACTTTCGTTAAAATTACTTACCTGCTTTCTTTCTGGCATGCTTGCAATTCCGGCATCTGCGCAAATTCACAACGGACAATTTCTTGAAAAGCTTCTTAAAAAGCACTCACAGCATTTGACAAGTGTCCTGGATAACCCTGATAAGTACGAAGTCCAGATTCTGTATACTAAAATTGACAGGAATAAGAAAAACGAGCCGCATTTTACGACCTACGGATATCATCTAAATAACAAACAATATTTTTATCCGGCGAGTACGGTCAAATTACCTGCCGTTTTGCTGGCTTTGGAAAAAGTCAATAAACTTAAAATTGACAAAAACACACCGATGCTTACCGGTGCAGACAGACCGGAACAAACAGATGTCAAAACGGATACCACCGCAGAAAATAAACTGCCCTCAGTCGCTCACTATGCAAAAAAGATTTTGCTGGCAAGTGATAACGATGCTTTTAACAGGTTGTACGAATTTATAGGACAGGCAGATTTTAATGATTCTCTGCATGCGAAGGGATACAAAAATGTAAGAATTACGCATCGGTTGGAATCATCCATTGGGACGGAGAATAATCGTTATACCAATCCTGTAAAATTTGAGAAAGATGGAAAGGTGATTTATGAACAGCCAGGAAAATATTCAGATAAAAAATATACTGGAACTGAGACAATCAAAAAGGGTAAGGGATATCTGAAAAATGGCATTCTGGTAAACGAGCCGTTTGATTTTACTGAGAAAAACTTTTTCGCATTAGACGAACAGCATAAGCTTTTGAAAGCTATATTTTTCCCGGAGTCGGTTCCGGCACGTGAACGATTTGATCTCTCAAAAGAAGATTACAGTTTTCTGTATCAATATATGTCGCAGTTTCCGGTCGAAACTGAGTTTCCGGCGCATTATACGGATGATTATTACGATGGTTACTGTAAATTTCTTCTATTCGGCGGAACAAAAACCCGCTTACCAAGACATATTCGATTATTTAACAAAGCAGGAGATGCTTACGGGTATCTGCTGGATAATGCCTATATCGCAGATTTTGAGAAGGGTATTGAATTTATGCTGACTGCGGTGATTTATTGTAATGAAGACCAAATCTTCAACGATGATAAATACGATTATGAGACAGTTGGCCTGCCATTTATGCGTGATCTCGGAAAAGCAGTTTTTGATTATGAATTAGGCAGACACCGGTCGACGCGCCCGGATTTAAGTAACTTTGAGGTCAGATACGACAAATAATCAGGACACTTTGAGTTTCGGCTGCGGAGCGATCTGGCAAATATATAAATTGATCAAATGTCCGGTTATTAATAACGCTGAACCAAGGTATCCCAGCCATTGGAAAACAATATTGCGTTCTTCAAAAATTAGTGAAACAGCAAAAATCGCCAGTGCAACCCATAAGAAAAGGTTCACAAAAGATTTCTTGTGCCCGCGTGTTGCAAAATATACGGCTACGGCGTTTATTAAAATAAATAAGTAATCAAGGGAAATAAAGCCAATGTGCGCGTGGTGGTCGTGACCAAAAGTTGAGCCTAATGCAAGAACCGGCATAGCGATACAATGCACAATACAGAGCACTGAGCCAAGTATTCCTATATAATCCGCTTTGTTGTGAGTATGGCTGATTTTCATGCGCAAATACAATAAGGTTGCAAAAGTAACAGTAATCCGTATTATCTGCAACGATGTTGCAGAATATTTTGTTCAATATTTATGTGAATCTTGAAAAGAATTTATCTTTTCAAGGGTTTTGCTAAACTTAGAACTTAACTTTGGAACGCTAGGTTTTAGAATGAAGAGAACCAGACAAAGAATCTAACTTGGTTGAAAATGGAGCAGTTAAGAGAAACATTGAAAGGCCATCACCTGCGTACGACCACGTGCAGGGAAGATGTACTTTCTACATTTATAAATAGAAAAAATGCCCTTTCTCACGGAGATCTTGAAGGAGCGCTGGGCGAGAATTATGACCGTGTGACGATATACCGTACGCTAAAAACATTTTTGGAAAAAGGTATTATTCATAAAGTTTTAGATGACGAAGGGTTGAGATATGCGCTTTGTTCGCACCAGTGTTCGGAAGAAAAACATCATCACGATCACATCCATTTCAAATGTAATGCCTGTGGCAAAACAAATTGCCTTGAAAATCTTCGCATTCCAAATGTCGCTCTGCCGAGTGGATATGTGCCGGAGAGTTTCAATTTGCTGATTCAGGGAACTTGCCCGGAATGTCTTGCAAACTAGATTTAAATATTCATAAAAAAGCGGGTTCAGAAATTTCTGAACCCGCTTTTTTATACAACCCAATTATTTTACAACAAGGTTAAAATCAAGATTTACGTCATCACTTCCCGGCGTAGCAGTTCCGTTTTTTGCATTAGGCTGGTGACGAAGCTGAACTTTTAGTTTTCCTGTTCCCGCCGCTCCTGCTTTTGCCGTTCCGGTCAAACCAACGGGGAAATTATTGGCATCCTTATCTCCATAGGTATAAGTCAGCAACGAAGCTGGGGTAGGCGTGTAGATCAGTAAATGTTCGAAATCTTTTTCTTTGATTTCTTCGGTGATGTTTTCAACAGGTGTTTTACTCTCATCCAGAAATTCCGGCGTCAGCGTATAACTTGCGTTTGCTTTCAAGGAAATCGTATCAAATTTAGTCGGGGTATTTCCACCATCACCGTCCGGATCCTTGTATTCAAATTTGGTAACAGTTCCTGTACCCACTTCGGTAAAAGTCAGCGTAACTGAGGTGATCAGTTCATTTTCGTCATCAGCTTCAACTTCGTCGCCTGAGTCTTTGCATTGAGTAAATAATGTGGCCACGCCAATCAGCAACATCCAGGTTAATTTACGGCTCATAATCATATGGTATTTATTTATTTTGTAAAAAGAAAAGATTCTAAAATCAGGCACCAAATTTCCATTTGATACGCAGCGAAGCATTCCGGCCGATATCGTCCGAGTAATACCGGAAACGGTTCATGTAGTCTCGATAAATTGTATTGAAAAGGTTTGTCACAGAAATTCCGATTTCCAGCTGCTGTTTTTCAGAAAGATGGATTGTTCCGCCAGCTTGGATATTCCAAAGAGAATAGGCTGCTGGTGGTGGCAAAAAGTCACTGTTAGGCGGAACACGTTTTTGCCGTGCTACCCACAAATTTCCGGCCGAAACAAACAAATTATGCCATTTTCCAAATTCCGGAATGGTACATTTCATCTGATTGTCCCAACGGTTTGACGGAATCATAACCAGATAATTGTCATTACGCGTGTCGTAAGCTCTCAGATAACTCAGCTTACTTGTCAGTGTAAGATTCTTAATAAATTCCCAGTCGGCCGAAACATCAACTCCTTTAAAATTTGCATCGGTTTGTGTATATTTAAAATATGGAAAAGCACCTCTGACGGTCAGAATCGGATCTGGCTGAGGTTTTAAATAAATGAAATCCCTGATATAATTAAAGTACCCGCCAATTTCAATAGTTAGTTTTTCGCTCTGATATTTGACACTTGCAATGGTGTTAATCGCTTTTTCAGGACGCAAAGTAGAATCTCCGCGCTCGAATGCCGCAGCGCCATGGTGTACGCCATCGCTGAACAATTCACTGACATTCGGTGCGCGCCACGCACTTCCGGCGTTTAGCCGCGCAGAAAGTTTTTGGGAAAAGTTTCTTGTCGCACCGACCGTTCCTGATGCATTTGAAAATGTAAAATCATTTGAAACTTTCTGACGGCTTACAATCCGGTGCGTGCTCAGTGTCCGGTAATCATATCTGGCACCTGCTTCAAATTCCCAATTGTTTTTTACATATCGCTCAATCCAGAAAATGCCGATATTAAATTGATTAAAGTTTGGTATCAAAGGACGCCCTGACATCAAATTATACTGATATAAACTGCTCACACCAACCTGTCCTGTGATTTTTCCTGCAATCGGTTTGTGGTCCCAGATCACATCGTTTGTCAGCGTATTAAGTTTAAAGGTCAGTTCAGGACGGTTCAGGGAAGCTATGGAATCGTTACGGGGAACATGCAAATCGTATTCATTTCGATTATTGATCTGCTGGGCTATTGTCCACTGCAAACGGTTACCATCGTTGAAATGATAATGCGCCTCTGCTTTTATCAGGTCATGGGTCACATTCTGGTTGGGCCTTCCGATATTATAGGTAAATCCTGATTTAACAAATGGCTCTCCGTTTTTGATAACGTTAAGTAAATCGGTGACACTTCCGATATGAGATCCGGAGAAAATTCCGATTTTAGTATCGAAACGGCTGTAAAAAAGATCGATACCAAAACCTTTGTTGCGATATCCGGCACCTAACGAAAAGTTTTTCTCGCTGATCCCCGTGTTGTCGAGAAAATAATTAGGTGTACGAATATTTCCACCGCGTTTGATTGTTCCCTGGGCACGCCATCCAAAACCTGAAACGCCTTTGATGCCGCCTTGCAAAGTGGAAGAAGCAACACCCTGGCGGCCGTTTGTAAAACCGACCAGATTGACTTCGCCGCTAATCGCTTTGTCAAACGGCAGTTCTTCCGGTTCAACCAAAATGACGCCACCAATTGCATCGGAACCATAACGGACACCCGCGGCACCCTTGATAACCGACATGCGTGTGGCTACAAAAGGGTCAATTTCCGGCGCATGTTCAGAGCCCCATTGCTGGCCTTCCTGCCGAACGCCGTTGTTCATAATCAAAACCCGGTTGCTATGCAGGCCATGAATAACAGGTTTGGAAATGGACGACCCGGTTTGCATGGTGGTAACACCCGTTATACCTTTTAAACTTTCTCCAAGACTTTGTCCACGCGTTTTTTCCAGTGCACTCCCCGTTAAAATTTCCAAAGGCTGAGAACTTGGCGCATCTGTCCGGTGTGCAGTGATTTCGACATCTTTTAAATGAACTTCCTGTTCTTCAAGATCAAAATTTTCTTCATGCCCGGCAGTAAGATCGAGCGACTCTTTGTGGGCAATATATCCGACGATTCGCACTTCCAGTTTATAGTTTCCAGGACACAAATTTCGAATTTCATACCGACCTTTCTCATCGGTAAATACGCCATTTGTCGTTCCTGAAAGCAATACCGTCGCCCCAATTATTGGTTGTCCGCTATGCTGATCGCGAACGATACCTTTAACAAAGCAGGCACAATCTGGATTTTGCGCAAAGCCGGCGGAAAAAATGACCAGCATAAGTATCAATAAAAAATAATTTCTCATCCGGTATATGGAGAACAGAATTATCTAAATCCTATTATCTCCGTCTTATGTTCTATAAAAGGAGTGAAAGCGGTTTACAGGACAAATCTGTAATGTTACAATGTTGCAAAAATACAATACATGCAACTGTGTTGCAATATTATTTTAGGTTTTATTTTTAACAATATATTTAATCCGATTAATTTTGCTTGCTGATTATGAATGAGAAAGCGCGTTTTAGCGTATTATAAATTTAAAAAAGTGTCTGATCTTTTATTAATAAAATTACTTTTAATGCCTCCTCTCATTGCAGGTGTCACACTCAGCGTGAGGAAATGGGGAGAAGGTTTTGGAGGGTGGATAGGAGGGTTTCCCTGGGTTGCAGGGCCGATCTCGTTTTTTATTGCCATGGAAAACGGGCCGATTTTCGCTGCGTCTACGATTCCATCTGCTTTGATGGGGTCTATCGGTACCACATTTTTTGCTTTGATATATTCTGTCGTCGCACCAAGACTATCTTGGCTTCCGACTGTCCTGATTAGTTATGTTGCATTCTTCGTTGTGGCGCTGGCTTCTCTGGGTAGAACTCCATCACTGCCTTTCGCAATAGGGCTGAATGTACTGGTTCTTTCAGGCGTTTTATTTATTTTTCCAAAGCCAAAAGGAAAAGCAGAGTATAGAAAACATCCGGTATATGACATTCCGTTACGAATGTTTGTAGCCACATTGTTTGTCGTTTTATTAACGCAGCTCTCTGATAAACTTGGCCCAACCTGGAGTGGAATTCTTACGCCATTTCCTATTATGACTTCCACACTTGCTGTTTTTACACATTCGCAGCAAGGTCCGCAAGCAGCGGCGAGGATATTATACGGGCTACTGCTTGCAGGATATGGCTTCGTGATATTTCTATTAGGTGTCTGGTGGATTGTTCCAAAAATGCCTTTGGGATTGGCTTACGGTATACTGGCAATTGTGACAATGACAGTAAATGCGTTGATGATCAGGTTGATAAAATGAAGAATTTGAAATTTAAATCCTTTCCAGTTTTACAGGATAAGTCTTCTTAGCATTCCATTGGCATACGTAAATATTTTCATCCTGGTCAATACAAACATCGTGGCAATGCATAAAAATCGGTTTTTCCTGAACCATCATTTGTAATTTTCCACCAATATATTCAGGTTTAGTACCGCCCGGGTTGGAAACAACTTTGTCTGATTTATCTAAAATGGTAACAAATCCTGAATTTGGTGTCTGATTGTAGTAGCGCAGTCGCGACCAGCAAACGCCGGCGTACAGATTATCGCCTTTGACAACTGGCCGGCACACAAAAGCGCCCGGTAGAAAAATCGTGGATAAATATTTCCCGTCCAGCGTAAAACGCTTGAAAGAATTATGAGCACGAGAAGTTACCAGCAAGGTTGGATTAGCCTTGTCGCGATAATCTACTGTAATACCATGTGCAGTAGAAAATTGGCTGTCCAGATCTCCCGAGCCGCCAAATTTGTCTATATACTCACCTTTCGGGGTGTATCGTAAAATCCATTGCGAACCATATCCGTCAGCAACATAGATCGTGCCGTCAGGACCGATGGCTGTTTCCGTTGGTTTGAAAGGGTCGGCTTCTTTGTATGCCCCGACTTTTGAAGGGTGCTCAATCGTCATTAAAACATTTCCCTTTAAATCTGTTTTAAAAACTTTCCCGTTCGTATCGCAGATAAATAAATACTCGGCTCCGTTCGCATTCCATAATGTCAGTCCATGTCCGCCTGGAAATTGATGGCCCCAACTATCCAGTAATTTTCCTGAACGGTCGTAAATTAGAATATTATTTTTAACCTCATCGCCAATCATGATCAGGCGTCCCTTGCTGTCCTGAACCATTTCGTGGCAGTTATCAATCGGAAACTTCAATGAATCAAGATTTCCCCAACCTTGTTGAACCCGATATTTGTGTGAACCATGCCCAATTGTCTCTCCATCCACTTTGGGTTTGGCATGAAGTATATAAAAAGGTTTAAAGGTCAATGCAGCTGTCGTTGCGGCAGCAAACTTGGCAAATTGTCGGCGGGTGTGTTTCTGATCCATGGATTTAGGTTTTCATGGAAAAGGCAAGGGGACAAATTTTCTCCCTATTTTTTACAAAAAAGAGCATACCGATTTTTAGTCGATATGCTCTTCTGATAAGTATAATTTTAAATATTTGAGCGTATTAAATGTTGTTATGAATTTCCGGAATATCGTTTTCCATAACGATTTAGCCAATCCATCAATTTATTTACATCCTGCACTTTGAACAATTCGCTTCCCGCACTCATGGTGGCCGCGGATCCGCAGGCAACGCCCATACGAACGGCTTCCCGCAAGGATTTTCCCTGTGAAAGTGTCCACACAATTCCTGCAACCATACTGTCACCGGCACCAACTGCACTCTTTTTCTTCACCGGTGGAGCCGGAATGTGCTCCACCTGGTCTTCCGTTACAAGCATCGCGCCCATTGCGCCCATAGAAACCACGACGACTTCACATTGATTACGGATTATTAATGAACGGGCAGCATCATCTACATCATCCATTTCCAATTTGTCAACACCAACAAGTTGGCTCAGCTCAGTAATATTTGGTTTTAACAAATAAACACCTGCTTCCATCGCGGATTTAAGTGCTTCACCTGATGCATCCGCAATAAATCGTGCGCCTTGTTTATGTGCAATTTTTGCAATCTGACCATAAAAATCATCTGGGGCACCGGGAGGCAAGCTGCCGCTCGCAATGATGTAAGAAGGTTTTGGATCAAATTCTTCTATCGTTTCCAAAATCGAACGAACTTCTGTCGGCATTAATTCAGACCCTGGCACACCGAAACGATACTGAAATCCGGTACTTGTTTCCAATACGTGAAAGTTTTCACGTGTCCATTGTTTTGTCTCAATAACCAGAGTTTCCACCCCCTCACCCTTCACAAGCTTGTGCAAACGTTGGCCGGTTGGGCCGCCAATCGTAAAAATGGCAATAGGATTTCCGCCCAGTCTGTGGATAGCTTTTGCAACATTGATCCCGCCACCGCCTGCTTCAAAATTTGGGGTATCGCAGCGAAGTTTATTTTCCGGTACGATGCGGTCTACATTTGCACTTTTATCCAGAGCAGGGTTAATAGTGAGCGTTACGATGGGTCCGGTAGCCATATTTTTTGAAATAATTTAATATAAAATTGAAACCAGTTACGAAGGATCATGTCTACTTGACGAAAGTACGTGAATATAAATATAAAAGTGACCGACGCCGTTTTCATTTTACATTATCTCCGATAAAATTGAAAGGTCTAACCCGTTTTACTCGGTAAGATTCCATCCGCCATCAACTGTCAAAATTTGTCCGGTTGTAAATTTTGACATATCGGACATGAAATAGACGGCAGCTCCGTCAAGATCGGACGGTAAACCAAATCTTCCTCCGTTCAGCGTTTGTTTTGCACTGATAAATTCCTCAATCTGCTGATCTTTATTTTCCGGACTTTCGATGATAGAAGGTGCTAAAACATTGATACGGATATTATTTGGTGCATAAGTTGCAGCAATCGATTTCGAAAATCCAAGTACTGCCGATTTTGCCGTGGCATAAGCGTGCGCAGAAAAATGTCCCGGAAAAGGAGTGAAGTCAAGCGCAGAACTCATATTCAGGATTGTTCCACCTTTGCCCATACCAAGAAAAGCCTGGACAGCTGCCTGGTTGGACAACATCAGGGATGTTAAATTAAGATCCAGCGTATTGTTCCAGCCACTTAAAGTAAGTTGGTGCAAAGGCCCGTCTCCATATTTTTTACCACTTCCGCCGGCCACGTGGTATAATCCATCGAAACTTCCGAATTCACGGATACATAATTGAATCGCTTCCAAAGCAGTGTTAGGCTGGGTTGCATCTCCTTGTTTTGCCCGTGACTGGCTCCCTAATTGTAGTTCTGCTACGAGGCAGTTTTCAGGATTTCTACCTACTACGACTACATTTCCACCATGTTTTACAAAAGCTTTGGCAGCCGAAAATCCCAACCCTGTTGTTCCTCCTATAATGACGATATTCTTATTTGACAGCCAATTTTCCATAATAGTTTTTAATTTTTTATGCAAAATAGAACTATTGATATAGAATATAAAATAAAAACGCCCTGCATCTCGCATAAAGCGTTGCAGGGCGTCTATTTATTCTGACAGAAATGTTTAAGCTACGGAACGAAGCAAAGACATCGATGATTTACTGAATTTTTCCTGAGCGTAATCCAAGGTCATTGTAAATTCTTTGATCTCTTTTTGAGATGGAAGATCAAACATAGCATCAGTCATGATGGATTCGCAAATGGCACGAAGACCACGAGCACCAAGTTTACAAAGCATGGCCTGATCAACAATGAAGTCAAGTACCTCTTCGGTGAAATGAAGCGTGATACCTTCCATTGCAAAAAGCTTGCTGTATTGTTTTACCAAAGCATTTTTTGGTTCAGTCAAAATACGGCGAAGCGTTTCGCGATCAAGTGGATTCAAATGCGTCAGGACAGGAAGACGGCCAATCAATTCGGGAATTAATCCGAAAGATTTCAAATCCTGAGCTGTTACGTAACGCATTAAATTGCCTTTGTCAAAAATTTCTATGATACGGTTGTCACCGGAAAATCCGATCGGGCGGGTATTGATACGTTTCGCAATATGGCGTTCGATACCATCAAATGCTCCTCCACAAATGAAAAGTATATTTTCGGTATTGATCGTAATCATCTTTTGATCAGGATGTTTACGTCCTCCCTGCGGCGGTACGTTGACGGATGAACCTTCAAGCAATTTCAAAAGAGCCTGCTGAACACCTTCACCGCTCACGTCACGTGTGATAGACGGATTGTCAGATTTTCTGGCAATTTTATCCATTTCATCAATGTAAACGATTCCGCGTTCGGCTGCTTCAACGTTATAATCCGCTGCCTGCAAAAGGCGGGTCAAAATTGTTTCAACATCTTCTCCAACGTAACCCGCTTCTGTTACTACGGTTGCATCTGCAATACAAAAAGGAACCTGAAGAATACGTGCGATCGATTTGGCAAGATAGGTTTTACCCGTTCCTGTTTCTCCAACCATGATAATGTTTGATTTTTCGATCACAACATCATCATCCGTTACGGTTTGATTAAGGCGTTTGTAGTGATTATAAACAGCCACAGCTAATGAACGCTTGGCCTCATCCTGACCTATCACATATTGTTCAAGAAAACGTTTGATCTCCGTTGGAGGGATCGATTTAAGTTTTGGTAACTTCGTTTTCTTATCCTTCTTATCGTCTTTTGCATTTAGCTCTTCGGTAATAACCTGATATCCCTGTGCAATACAATGGTTGCAGATATGGGCATCAATACCAGAGAGTAAAAGTTCAACTTCATTTTTTTTGCGTCCGCAAAACGAACAACTTACTTGTGCCATTGGTGAATATATACAGTTATTAAATTTACAACTATTAATCAGATACTTATCAAAACAACTGTACCGTGAAAAATTAATGGATACTTGATTACAACAAAAATAAAAAGGTCATTGTTTCAAAAGATTGAGATTCTAATGAATACATAATTTCCGAAAGTATATCGCATATCTTTTATCCTCAAAAAAGTTTCTGATCCACAAAGTTGTGGTTGAATCAAAAATGATGTAACCCAATTTTCCATCAAGATATAAGAAAACTTCTGCCAAAGTTCCGGCTTTTTGAGCGTGATACCAAATTCCTAAGTTACCGGAAAATAGAAATCGCCCGAAAGAGTGATCTCCGGGCGATTTTTTTAACAATCAGGTCGAAAAACTTATTTATCGCGAGTCAAAACTTCGTCGATAAGTCCGTATTCTTTTGCTTCATAAGCACGCAACCACTTATCACGGTCCGAATCAATACCGATTTGTTCAGCAGTCTGGCCAGTATGGTTTGCAAGAATTTCGTAAAGCTCGTGACGTAGTTTCACGATTTCACGTGTTGTAATTTCGATATCAACCGAAGTTCCCTGAGCTCCGCCAGATGGCTGGTGAATCATCACACGTGCATGAGGAAGGGCAGAACGTTTACCTGCCGCACCACCTGCAAGTAATACTGCGCCCATAGAAGCCGCAAGACTCGTGCAAACCGTTGCAACATCAGGACGAACGTATTGCATGGTATCATAAATCCCTAAACCTGCGTAAACCGATCCACCCGGGCTATTGATATACATCAGGATATCTTTCTTAGGATCAGCAGATTCCAGGAATAAAAGCTGTGCAACAACTATATTGGCAATGTTATCATCAACACCGGTTCCCATAAAAATGATACGATCCGCCATTAATCTTGAAAAAACATCCACTTCACGAAAGTTCATCGGACGCTCTTCAATAACCGAACGGGTCATGTTTTCAACAGAGTGGTTCATGTAACCGTCAACTGTAAGGCCACTCATTCCTAAATGATGAACGGCATATTTTCTAAATTCATTTCCGTGATTCATGAATAAACTTTAATTTAAAAATAATATGTAATGGATAGAGTACATCTTTCAAAGAACAAAAAGCCGCACCGCTTAGTTTCGAAATACGAATATGCTGATTTGTTTCTTTGTTCTTCACAAAATTGATTATTTCATTGTATAATCCTTGTCTGTTTCGGTTATAATTTGTCGAAAATTGCGAGAAGCAATTCTTTGAATGCTTTTTAACTTGCATTTGTTATTACGGAAAAGCCAATAATACGAGTAAAATTTAGTCTTTCAGAAAATCAGTGTTAAAATTTATTCTGCAATTACAGACTATGAACGATACAATAAGCCCATCAGAAAGAATTCGGCAGCTGCGTCTGCAAAAGGATTTGTCACAGGAAAATATGGCCGATATGCTTGGACTTTCAACTACGGCCTATGGTGATATGGAGAGAGGCCGGACAGAGCTTTCCTTTTCCCGCCTTGAAAATATTGCAAAACTGCTTGATATTTCATTACCTGCTCTTTTAGGTTTTGAAACAAAAACGCTTTCGGAAACCGAATGGCTGCGTCAGGAAAATGAAAGATTAATGACTGCAAACGCAAAGCTGCAAAATGAACTGGATCAGTGGAAGCAGCGGTTTGGTTCGTTGGTAACTTTGGAAATTGGTAGACAGGTGCAGCAGCATCGTGAGCCGATTGGGTTTTGATGTTTAAGCTTTTAAGAATAAAGTATATTTTCGATATAATTGACAACCAGTTTATTTACAGAATAAATTTGTGTATTTATGAAGCTAACCAGAACTTAAAATGGAAAGGTATATAAAATTTGAGAAGCCGATGCCGGAAGCAATTAAGAAGGCATTAAAGGATAAATGACAATGGCGGGAGAAAGTCCAGTCGGGAGAAATTAAATTGAGTCCATCTCAAAAAGTTTCATATAACCCGTGTTATGTTAAGTGACTGAACACAGAACAAGGGGGTCTGAGGGGTTTAGGCGAAGTTCTTGGTTTTGTACAAACACAGCGCGCTTCTCTCAGTTTGTCCCGGAGAAGGAGCTGCATCTTGAAATTACAAGCTAATTTTTAAAATATTTTTTTGAAATAATCTTGAATACGAAGGCTATTTTGGTAAAAATGCCTGCTCCTATTAATATTAGTAGCCACCAATATGGAAGCACCCATAAAAAGTAGTGTTGAAGTGCACCATAAGGCATTTCGTACCAAACTTTTGAAGTATAATTGGTGGTGTAAGCATCATCTCCGAGGCCCCAGCAGAAAGTAATTAAAATCATTACGAGCAAACCAGAAACGTAATATCTAGCTGCTGTATAAATGTTTTCCATCTAATTGTTTATTTGTGGTCAGCAGCATTTATTGTTAATAACTCAACATTATGGTCTCAGTAAACCTCCGTTTCCTAAGACCGGTGCCGGCCGTGATTTGACTGCCTAAAATGAATCAAAAAGTGTATTATTTTGTCATTTCACAAATCAAAATATCGTTTTAATAATTGCCCTAAGTTAGTGAGACTAAATTGCCTTTCACATTTGTTCCGTATCCTCTGGGCGCCGAGTGCAGCGATCGTTCTTTTCCTTTTAAGCGCTAACTTTCCACGGCAGTTTTACCAACGCAAATGATAGTCATATACCAAACGAGGTCAACTTCCGAAAAAGTTGACCTCGTTTATTTTATCAAATTCAAATACTTAAAAATTAAGCAACTTCACCTTTTGCAAGTTTTTCGAATTCTGCGACATCGATTGTTTTTTCATCCGTAGCAACCTGGCTGCGAACGATATCGATGATTTTGTTATCAAAAACCTGATTAAATATTTGCGAATAGTTGTCGCGTTCTTTGTCTGCAAGGTAACCAGCCGCAACACGGTCAATGGTATCAGCCATGCTGTCGTCGTCTCCGTACATACCGAACTGACCGCGAACCATTTGTTTTGTAAATTCAAGAATTTCCGGGTATTCAACTTTAACACCCTGAGAATCTGCGATCTTATTTTTGATAAGGCTCAGTTTCAAAGATTTCTGGAAATCTTCAAATTGTTCTTCAATTTGCTCACGAGTGAATTTTCCTTCATTTGTGCGCTCCAACCAATCTTTAAGGAATTCCCCTGGAAGCTCGATTTGGATTGAGTCAAGCAATGCAGTTTCAAGATCACGACGAAGCAAAGCTTCTGTTTCGCGCTCGTAGTTTCCTTTAATTACTTCCGTAACTTTTTCATTGAAAGACTCTTCGCTGTCTGCAACACCTGGCCCAAGTACTTTATCAAAAAATTCCTGATTAACCTCAGCTGGTGCCGAACGCGTGATATCTTCAACGATCAAAGTATAATCACCTGAAAGTTCGCCGATATCTTCTTTTTTCTTTCCTGTCACATGCGCAATCGCAGCCTGGTCAGCGAATGTATTCTGGATATCAAATGTTACAACGTCATCTTTTTTCAAACCAATAAATTTAGCCTGACTTTCTTCTGCAACCTGTTTTGTGGGTATCGCAGTGCGGGTTGTAAATTCAGTAGATTCTTGTTTCAGTTCACCAAAAATCATGTCACCCAATTCACTTACCTCAGGGTGGATGCTGTCAGCAAATCTTTCACGAAGGCTGTCAACAGTTTTTGTCAACTCGTTTTCGTCCGTTTCAATCGTATAACGTTTTACAGCAGGAATTTCTGAAAGATTAACTTCGAAATCAGTTGCAACACCAAGATCGTAGCTAAATTCAAAATCACCTGGCTTGTCCCAGTTAGCCTCTTCTGCTTTTTCGCGGTTAGGAATTGGATCTCCAACAACCTGTAATTTATTTTCGCGGATATAAGTGCTTACTGCATTGCTCAAAAGACTATTTACTTCGTCCACTAATATGCTTTTTCCATACATGCGCTGAATTACATGGGATGGTACTTTGCCTGGACGAAAGCCTTTTAAATTCACACGTTTCGAGTAATCCTTGATAGACTTATCAACTTTTGGCTGATAGTCATCTTTGGTTAGCGTAACTTTAAGAGAGGCCATTGTTGGCGAATTCTTCTCTAATAAAACTTCCATGCTTATTGCTATTAGTAAATGTGCTTTTTTAGATAAAACGCAAACAAAAATGCCCTCAAAACAGTGTCCTGAGGGCATTTGACGGGTTTACTACGGAGCAGTTCATCTTCTTTTTTTCAGATAGGAAACATGACGCCCCGTCAATCCCTTGTTAGTTGTACGGGCGGAGGGAATCGAACCCCCACGCCTTGCGGCACTAGATCCTAAGTCTAGCACGTCTACCAGTTCCGCCACGCCCGCTCTTATTTTTTTTCAATCTTCAACCCTTGTCGTTGGTTGGGAGTGCAAAGGTAGCAAAGTTTGTTTTAAACATGCAAACTTTTTAAAAAATATTTTTTGAAAAGTTTTTTTGTTGAATAATCTCGCTAAAATTTGTTATTTTGGTGAAGCGTACTAATTACTATTAAGCATTGGAGCAACTCGTTGAAACCCTGAGCATAGATCTGGAGCAGGAGCGTAAGGATATCCTAAAAAAATATCGCAGGTTGTTACGAACAGCCAAGCCGTTTTTGAAGGACAATGATGCAAAATTAATCAAGAAAGCATTTTATACATCTGTTGAAGCGCATAAGGACATGCGCCGCAGATCTGGCGAACCTTATATTTATCATCCTCTGGCCGTAGCGCAGATTGTTGTGGAGGAAATTGGATTAGGTACCACAGGTATCGTTTCTGCTTTATTACATGATGTGGTTGAAGATACGGACATGCGTATCGAGGATATTGACCGGTTGTTTGGAAAGAAAGTCGCCAAAATTATTGACGGACTGACAAAAATTTCCGGAAGATTTGAATACGGAACTTCTCAGCAGGCTGAAAATTTCCGGAAAATGTTGCTTACGCTCTCTGACGACGTAAGGGTTATTTTAGTAAAACTGGCCGATCGTCTGCATAACATGCGTACGCTCGACAGTATGCCGCGTGACAAGCAGCTGAAAATTGCTTCGGAAACGATATTTATTTATGCGCCGCTTGCACACAGACTTGGACTTTACAGTATCAAATCTGAACTGGAAGAATTGTATTTAAAATATACAGAGCCGCAGGAATATCGTGCGATTTCCAGAAAACTTAGGGAAACCAAAAGCTCTCGTGATCGTTTCATTTCGAAATTTACTGAGCCAATCGCTCAGGATCTGGAACAGGCAGGTCTGAATTATATCATCAAAGGCCGTCCAAAATCGATTTATTCGATCTGGAATAAAATGCGCAAGCAAAATAAACCTTTTGAAGAAATATACGATCTGTTTGCAATTCGTATCGTTTTGGAATCTCCGCAGGAAGGTGATCGTGAAAAGGCACTTTGCTGGCAGGCATATTCGATCGTCACGGATCATTATAAGCCAAACCCCGACCGCCTGAAAGACTTTTTAAGTACGCCGCGTGCGAACGGATATCAATCCCTGCACTCGACCGTTATGAGCAAAAGCGGGCAGTGGGTGGAAGTGCAGATCCGGACTTCCCGCATGGATGAAATTGCGGAAAAGGGATATGCTGCGCATTGGAAGTATAAAGGAAATGATACCAAAGTTCGTGGCAACATTGAGCAATGGATAAGCCAGGTTCGTGAAACGCTGGAAACAGGTTCTGGGGATAAAACTGCGGCAATCGAATTTTTGGATGAATTCAGAACAAATCTTTTCAATGAGGAAGTTTTTGTTTTCACGCCAAAAGGCGAGTTGAAAGTATTGCAGAGCGGCGCAACAGCGCTGGATTTTGCTTTTGACATTCACTCCGAAGTCGGTGTGCATTGTATGGCTGCAAAAGTAGGGGGCGTTTTGGTTCCGATCAGTTATGTGCTGAGCAATGGTGACCAGATCGAGATTATTACTTCTAATAAACAAAAGCCAAACGAAGACTGGCTTAGGATTGTCAGGACGTCGAAGGCCCGAGCCAGGATCAAGGATTTTCTAAAAGAAGATAATCGGCACTATGAGACGGATGGCCGTCAAATGGTGGAGAAAAAACTGAAAGTTCTTGGTATAGAGCTTACGGCGGAGGTTGTAAACCAATTACGAGCATTCTTTGAATGTAAAACGGCGACTGACTTTTTCTATAAAATCGGAAAAGGATATGTTCATCTTGATGAATTAAAAAGATTCAAGCGGGACAAGGAGGCGAAGGAAAGGAAGGCAGTTATCACAGCGGTTATCCCGCCGGCAGAGGGTGCGGATGGCAAAGCTTATACCAAACTTCTTAAAAACCTGCATGGCGACCGCGTCGACAGCGATACGTTGTTGATCGGTGACGACATGGATAAGATTGATTACAAATTGGCACCTTGCTGCAATCCAATCGCAGGTGATGGCGTTTTTGGTTTTGTGACGATCAATGAAGGCATTAAAATTCACAGAACGACTTGTCCGAATGCTGCTGAATTGATGTCAAAACATGGTAACCGTATTATCAAAGCCAAGTGGGAATCCAATAAAGATGAAGCTTTTCTTGCCGGACTTTATCTTTCCGGAACGGATCGGGTTGGACTGATTAATGACGTTACAAGGATCATTTCCAACGAATTACATATCAATATGAGAGGACTTACAATTGATACAAAGGATGGTGTGTTCAACGGCGACATTCGCTTATATGTGCAGGATACGCGCCATCTGGATGTATTGATCAGTAAGCTGGAACAAGTAGAGGGTGTTTATCAGGTCCAGAGATTTGATACGAATCTGACGGGAAACCGGTAAATAAGGAACCATTACGTGTGTGACTTGTTAATTAATTGGTTTATAGTCTCACTGACCGATAAGACCTGGACAGTACGAGTCACAACATGAAGCTTCAAATGACTACCGCAGCATAATTACCACTGTGATTTAAGAAAAAAAGCACGTAATTTGCGCAAGATTTTCAAAAGATATGCCACAAGCCAGCAAACCAAATTTTGAAGCCGCCAAGAAAATTCTGACGGCTTACCTCGAAAATAAAGGACTTCGCAAAACCCCTGAAAGGTTTGCGATATTGGAAGAAATCTATACTCGTGAAGATCACTTCGATGTGGATGAACTCTACATCAGCATGAAAAACAAACGTTATCGTGTAAGTCGTGCAACGGTGTATAATACCTTAGACGTACTTGTAGACTGTGATTTGGTGACTAAACATCAGTTTGGAAAAAATCTTGCACAGTTTGAAAAATCGTACGGGAACAAGCAGCATGATCATTTAATTTGTACGGATTGTCATAAAGTAATGGAGTTTTGCGATCCCCGGATCCAGTCTATCCAGAACATGGTTGGCGAAATGCTTAACTTCAGTGTGATGCATCATTCCCTGATATTTTACGGCAATTGCACAAAAGAAAATTGCCAGAACCGGAATGAAATCTCTGAGGAAGTATCAGAAGGGCATGAAATAAGAGAGTAAGTTTAGATGAGGCGTAACAGACATTTAATGGTTTGTTACGCCTTGTCATTTTTAGCAAATATTAGTTTTTAATAACCATTTATTGGATGAAAGTTGACGTATTGCTTGGTCTCCAGTGGGGAGATGAAGGTAAGGGTAAAATCGTGGACGTATTAGCGCCACGCTATCAGGTTGTAGCAAGATTCCAGGGCGGTCCTAATGCAGGACATACTTTGGAATTTGATGGTATTAAGCATGTTTTGCACCAGATTCCATCCGGTATTTTTCGCAGCGAAATCCAGAACATTATCGGAAACGGGGTGGTTTTAGACGCGATCGTTTTTAAAAGAGAGATCGAAAATCTTGCCAAGTACAATCTTGATCTCGCTGGAAATTTATTTATCTCTAAAAAAGCATCGTTGATTTTGCCAACCCATGCTTTACTTGATGCTGCTTACGAACGCTCAAAAGGTGACTCGAAAATTGGTTCTACGCTTCGTGGAATCGGACCAGCTTATCAGGATAAAGTAGCTCGTCTGGGTCTGCGTGTTGGGGATGTTTTATCGCCGAATTTTGCTGATAAGTATAAGAAACTTGTTGATGCGCATAAGGTTATTCTTGACTTTTATTCTTTCGACTACACTTCAGTTCTTCCTCAGTCAGAAGAAAATTTCTTTGGTGCTGTTGAATTTATGAAGCAGTTCAAAATGGTTGATAGTGAATACGTTATCAACGATGCGATTGCAGAAGGTAAAACAGTTTTGGCAGAAGGTGCGCAAGGTTCTTTGCTTGATATCGACTTCGGTTCTTATCCTTTTGTCACAAGTTCTACAACAATGGCTGCCGGTGCTTGTACTGGTCTTGGTATTTCTCCAAGTGCTGTTGGTGAAGTATTTGGTATATTCAAAGCTTATTGCACACGTGTAGGAAGCGGGCCTTTCCCAACAGAATTACTTGAAGAAACGGGTGATAAAATGAGACAGGAAGGTCGCGAATTCGGAGCTACAACAGGACGTCCGCGTCGTTGCGGATGGTTGGATTTGCCAGCTTTGAAGTATGCGATCATGATCAATGGTGTTACGCAGCTGATTATGATGAAAGTTGACGTACTTACCGTTTTTGATAACATTCGCGTTTGTACACATTATCGTCTGCCGGACGGAACATTAACAGACGAGCTTCCTTATGACCTTTGTGATAATACTGCTGAACCGGTTTATAAAGATTTTGCAGGGTGGCAGCAGTCTCTTGATGGTATCCGCGATTTCGATGCAATTCCTGAGGAATTAATGGCTTATGTGAAATTTCTTGAAGCAGAACTTCACTTGCCAATTACTTTTATTTCAACAGGACCAGATCGCGAGGCTTTGATCACGCGTGAAACGACTGCGCTTTTGAACTAGGAAATATAATTAAGGCAATAATCAAAAAGGGTCTGGAACAATTTGTTTCAGACCCTTTTTAATAATTTCGTTATCAAGTTATTCAAGAAGCGACATCACATCTTCTCTTGATAATGATTTAATGAAGCCGTCCTCATTTGAGATCAGGTCATCGGCCAATTGTTTCTTTGTTCTTTGTAAGGCCACTATTTTCTCTTCAACCGTATTTTTTGTAATAAATTTATAAGTAAATACCGTCCGGTCCTGTCCAATTCTGTGTGCTCTGTCTACTGCCTGAGCCTCTATGGCGGGGTTCCACCATGGATCCAAAATGAATACATAATCTGCCGCGGTCAGGTTAAGGCCAAGTCCGCCTGCTTTTAGAGAAATTAGGAATATTTTGATATGCTCGTTATTCTGAAAATTTTCAACTTCCGTCTGGCGATCTTTGGTTGATCCATCCAGATAAGCGTAATTAATGTTGCCCTTATCAAGATATGCACGGAATAAATCCAGGTGTTTGATGTATTGACTAAAAATCAGAATCTTGTGGTTTTCACTGATGGCAGTTTCCATTTTATGCAGTACATCCTCAAACTTTCCGGATCCGTCGGCATATTCCGGATCTACCATTTTAGGATGATTTGCTAATTGGCGCAGTTTGGTCAAGCCTTGCAGGACAACGAACTGAGATTTATTGATCCCATCAGAATCTATACTTTGTAAAATCAGATTACGATAATATGCTTTTGCTTCTTCATAAGCCTTTTCCTGTTCTTCCGACATTTCACAATATTGAATACTCTCCACTTTCTCCGGGAGGTCCGTTGCAACCTGTGATTTATGCCTGCGTAAAATGAATGGTTTTATCAGATTATATAACCGTTTTGATTTCTCCTCATCATTTTTCTTTTCAATGGGAATTTGAAATTCGTCCCGGAAAAATGTCTGGCTGCCTAAAAGTCCGGGATTTACAAAAGACATTTGTGACCACAAATCAAGCGTGCTGTTTTCAATCGGCGTTCCGGTGAGGATAAGTCTGTGTGCTGAATTTAATTTTCTTACCGCTTTTGTAATAATTGACCCGGGATTTTTTATAGCCTGCGATTCGTCCAGGATCACATAATTGAACCTGAAAGACTGTATGAAATCAATATCCAGCCTGACAATTCCATATGAAGTCAGAATTAGATCAAAACCTTCAAATTGCTCCGTATTTTTCTCGCGGTAAGTTCCGGTATGGAACATCACTTTCAATTTCGGAGTAAAACGTTTTGCTTCCAATGCCCAGTTATAAAGCAGAGAAGTTGGCATAATCAGCAAGGAAGGTTCTTTGATGCCAGCTTCTTTCTGTGATTGTAACAGCGCCAGCGTCTGCACCGTTTTACCAAGCCCCATATCATCGGCCAGACAGCCGCCAAAACGGTATTGATTTAAAAATTGCAGCCAATCATAACCTGCCTTCTGATAAGGACGAAGTGTTCCCTTAAAATGTTTAGGAGCCTCTGTCGGGTCAATTTGGTTAAAATCCCTAAGTCTTTCCAGCTTTCGGCTGATAACTGCCGTTGCCAAACTTTCTTCTTTCAATTCCTGAACAAGTGCCAGATGATGCATACGCAGACGGATTTCGTTACTGTCGCGGTCATGTTCTGAAAAGGCGAAAAGTTCGGAATATTTAGTAAACCACCACTCTGGAATTACCGCGATTTCTCCATTTGGCAGTGTGAACTCTTTTTTCTGATTGAGAATATAATTTCGTAATTGAATAAAAGGGATTTCATACTCCCCAAACTGAACACGTGCATTGATATCAAACCAGTCACGTCCTTCTTCGATCGAAACGTCCAAAGAAGAATAACCCAGAAAATATCTTTTGGTATCTGCGTTATTTTGGCGCAGCGAAAATCCATGTTCCGCGAGCGTTTTTGCATAACTTTGCAGCCATCCAAACGCTTCAGACTTCGGAAGTAAAAGCTGCCCGGTTTTGATAGCCAATCCCCAATCTTTCAGCTGATTTAAATTATGACGTTCGGTCACACTATCCCGTTTCACCTTATAAAAAGTGTAATCCTCGCCACGTTTATCCATAAATACGCTGGAAGGCGTAGCGAAACTGTCGAAGGGGAAAGTATAATTTCCATATTGAAAAGCCAGTCCAAACGACACTTCACCGTCTTCATACTCCGTTGTAGGAATTTCTTCGCCATCAGCTTCCGCGAACAGAAGGGCAGGGGTAGACTTACTTTTTACGGCAACATCCGTGATCGTCAAAATTGGTTTTGGAGGCGTTGAAATATTTCGGATATCGAACCCTCGTGATACTACGTCGTAAGATGCAATCAGCGGAGCAACAAAGCGCTCGTAATAAGTTTCCTCAACTTTACGCGGTATTGCGATAAACTTTTTAGCTAAAAAAGGCTTAATTTTTTTTCCGTCAACGGTGCCTTCAAAATGATATAAATGGCCGTCTACAACGAGCCAGGCAGGTTCTTCGCACAGTATTATTGCATTTTTATACTGAAAATCCAGCTTCTGTCCCTTATGTCTGATCGCTGGAAAATAATGCGTATTATCTTCATTCCGCATAAAATGAAAGCGAATCGTAGCCTTTTCGGCTTCCCAGGCAATCGGCTTCCATAGAGGATTTCCGTCACTTCCCATGATGAAAAGATCTTTGCCTGCAAGTTTGGCAAGAATTCTGGCCTTACTGTTTTCGAGATACGCATTTATCGCTTCCTGAACGACTTTATCACCTTTCTGCGCGTCATATATTTTCAGGAAAAAATCAACGGGAGAAAGCCTTTTAGGATTGAATTTTTTTAAAATTGTGTCTTGCTGAATGTCGTCGATCAGACTTACCAGCTCAAAATCTGTTTTGTCAAGCCCTGAACTGAACTCTTCTATATTCTTGGAAGAAATATTTTGTATCTGGAAAGAAAAATCCCCCTGGGCATTTAGCTGTACTACAAAGGACTCAAAGATGTAGCCCAGATATTCATGATCCAGAACAGAATATACTATTTTAAAAGGTTCAGAGGTAGATACTTTCATAACTTTCAGTTCACAAAACGATGACGTAGCGTACGAAAGCTATCCAATCGTGAGATAGTCCGCTTCGTTGGAATTTGAAAAATATCAAATATAGGATAAAGAGGGGCAAAAAAAAAGACTTCCAAACTGGAAGTCTTTTCTAAGTGATGTACCGGGGACGGGAATCGAACCCGTACGAGCCTTACAGCTCACAGGATTTTAAGTCCTGCGTGTCTACCAGTTCCACCACCCTGGCATTAACCCACCTTCAAACAAGTTTGTCGGTTTTTATGAGAAAAAGCACCGTTTCCGGTGCTTGATATCTCTGAGCAGAAGACGAGGTTCGAACTCGCGACCTCAACCTTGGCAAGGTTGCGCTCTACCAGCTGAGCTACTTCTGCGTTTTCTGGTGTCGTTATTTGATTAACGTGGTGCAAAGGTAGTCATCTGGGGTATTCGACGCAAGCGTTGAGAGAAAATATTTTTGAAAAAAAAATGATGCTTTTATTAACAAATTGTAAATCATGATAGTTACCTCAGAAAATAAATTTAAAATATTTTTAGTCAACACATTCATGAAGTGTGTACACGGGTTAAAAATTGCTTTTATCGCATTATCTAGTACTATTTTGAAAAGTAAGTACGTCAAATCCTGAAAATCATTTTCAGCGAAAATGAAAATTTAGGGGATGGAGAAGCTTTGATATATATATATCCGTCTTTCAGGTAAATCAAATACTTAAATTATACTGCGAACCGTTTGTCCAAATTCAATCCTCCACTTTAATTTTTGATTACCTTTGTATAGTCTGGAAAATAATGACCAACGTTTCCTGCCCTGGTAATTCGGATTTACGTTCGTATTCCTGCTATATTGAGTTTAATTAAAAATCAATTTTCATGTTTTCTAGCGAAGTTCTGTTTTTTGGAGGTTTTCTTGTTGTGATAAGCATTATGCTCCTTTTGGATCTGGGAGTCTTCAATCGAAAAGATCACATTGTTAAATTTGGTGAAGCAGCTGCCTGGACGGTAGCCTGGATCGCATTAGCGCTTGTCTTTTATCTTATTATCAATACGCACGGAGATCTTGTGCACGGCGTGGAGAATTTTGAGCAGCTTGAAACAATAAGATCAAAATATGCACCGCACCTCACGCTGATTCCCGGAGACTTTGAAGGTAGTCTGGAAATATACCGGAAAAACATGTCTCTTGAATTTATCACGGGGTACTTGCTTGAATACGCACTTTCTGTTGATAATATATTTGTCATTATTTTAATTTTTGCTTCTTTCGGCGTAAGAGCCAAGTACTACAAAAAGGTGCTTTTCTGGGGGGTATTAGGTGCGATCCTGATGCGCTTTGTATTCATATTCGTTGGTTCAGCGCTTATCCAGCGGTTTGAGTGGATCATTTATCTGTTCGGTATTCTGCTTGTGTATCAAGGCGGGAAGATATTTTTTCAAGGTAATGAAGATGAGAAAATTGATCCTGCAAAACATCCGGTTGTAAAGTTTGCGTCCAAGTATCTGCCTGTTTTTCCTCGTTATGTATACGAGCATTTTTTTGTGAAGAAAAATGGAAAATGGCTTGTAACACCGCTTTTCGTGGTTGTCCTGATTGTTGAATTTACAGATTTAATTTTCGCAGTTGACTCGGTTCCGGCTGTATTTTCTGTGACAAAAGATCCTTACGTTGTATTCTTTTCAAACATTTTTGCCATCATGGGACTTCGTTCCATGTTCTTCTTCCTGAGTAACATTATGGGATTATTCCGCTTCCTGAAATATGGACTGGGTGTTCTGCTGGTATTTATTGGAGGAAAGATGCTTGCTCATAAGCCTCTTGAAGAAATGGGTTTTGAAACCGTTTATTCACTCTATATTATTTTGGGAATTCTTGCTGTGAGTATCCTTGCTTCTGTCATATTTCCTGAAAAGAAGAAAGAAATTGTATCCAATAGTTAAACGGAAAGGTTCGTTTAGGACGTTATGAATCGAATCCTTAAAGCTTATTTAAAACGTCTTACCAACCTTAGCACACGCAATAAGTCGTTACTGTTAACAACATTGCCTGCTGAACAGTTTTTGGATATTAACGAAACGGATTTTCTTCTGGGGAAATCTTCATTCGAATTAATTCAGAACATCATACAAAAAAAGACTCGAATTGCTCTGTGCGATATACTGGATCCGCGTTTTGAAAAAGTAAATGAAGTCAGTAAAAGGCTAAGGAAAATAGCCCGAACTGAACATTTTATTGAAGAAGAACGCGGTTCCAGAGATTTGTATGTGGGTTATCCTTTCATCCGTGGAAAACTTTCTGATGGAACTCCTATTCACGCGCCGCTTTTATTTTTTCCGGTAACACTTCGTATCGACCGCGAACAATGGTGTTTATTTGAAAGAAACGATATTGGTATTACGCTGAACAGAAGTTTTGCGCTGGCGTATGCACATTTTAATGAGGTAGTGATTTCAGATGAAATTCTCGAAAAGTCTTTTGAAGATTTCTCGAAGGATATGCTCGAATTTCGGACGCAGCTATATGAGTGGCTCAAAGAAACGCCACTTAAAATAAACTTCAATCAACAACTTTTCGAAGAGAAACTCCAACCTTTTGATATTCAAAAAAGCTCAGATTTACAGCTACTAGAAAAAAATGGAGAACTGAAACTCTTTCCTGAAGCAGTGTTAGGAATTTTTCCTCAGGCTGGGTCTTATCTTGTTCCAGACTACAATGCTCTTTTGGAAATGTCTGAAGATGACAATTTTCAAATGTTGCTTTTAGAAAAGGAGGCTGATGAAAATTGGGATCAACAAGAGGCAGAAATGATTGTGAAGGATTCTCAACCCCAAATAAAAGAGGAACAGATTCTCACGCCTTTTGCAATTGATGAATCCCAGGAAGCCATTATCCGGTCAGTGAAGACAGGTCAATCCGTAGTAGTTCAGGGACCTCCGGGAAGTGGAAAATCTCAGTTGATCTGCAATTTGATGGCTGATTTTGCCTCACAAGGGAAACGGGTTTTATTGGTTTGTCAAAAAAGAGCTGCCTTAGATGTGGTCTACCAGCGCTTGAAAACGGTTGGTATGGATCCTTTTGTTGGATTAATTCATGATTTTAAAAACGACAGGGCTGATTTATACAGACAATTTGCAACGCAGATTGAGCAGGTAGAGTCTTATCGACAACAGAATTATAGTCTGGATGCTGTTTTTTTAGAGCGACAATTTACCCAGGAAAGCAGGCAGATCGACAGAACGGTCAATGAGCTCGATAATTTCCGGGAGGCACTTTTTGATGAAAAGGAATCTGGTATTTCTGTGAAAGAATTGTATCTGACCAGCGATCCTAAATCAGAATATGTTGATTTGAAAGATATTTATCGACATTTCAGGCTTGATCAGTGGGATGATTTTAAGCGGCGCTTCAAAATATATTCCAGTTATAGTTTGCGCTTCGACCAAAAGCATGATTGGTATAAACGCAGGAGTTTCGCAAGGTTTGGTTTGGGAGATTTGCGGAGTATGGAACGCATGCTTTCTGATTGGCCGGAAGCATATCTCCATCAAAGCCGGGAATTTGAAAGTGTTACAGGCAGTCCCTTTTCTATTGATTATATACAAAACAGAAATGAGATTTTGGAAAGGCTGGCCGATATAGCGGAGCTTGTTCAAAATGACACGATCTATTTCCTTTTCAAAACGTATTTATTTTCCGATAAAAACAGTACAGAACGTCTCGCTTTTATCCGGCAAACTTCGGACGCGTTGGAAGGTTTTGCCGAAGATGGAATTGAAACGACACTAGGGCAACATGAATTATCCATTTTTCGGGGACAATTAAGGAAAGCGATTGACGCAAAACAGTCTTCGGTATCGTCTGTTTGGTGGAGTTTGTTTGGGAATGAAAAAGCTATTGTTAGTGAAATCGCTCAGAAAAATAATCTGACTATATCTCCACAGGATTTGGAGACGCTGGATCTGCGGGTTAGGAACCGTATGGAACTGGAAATCTGGTTGACGAATCCATTGCTCAATTTTGATAAAAAATACCTGGAATTTAATGCATCTTTCCAGACACAGCATACGAAGTTTTTTCAACAAGCTGAAAGCGCCGCAGACGCAGTACAAAGGGCCTCAAAAAAGCCCTGGACTGAGGTTATAAAATATCTTGCTTCTAAGTCATCGACTATTTTCGATTTTCAGCGACATATCGAAAAACTGTTGACCTGGTTAAAATCCTGGGATACGATTGAAGCGATGATGCTTCCGTATCTTCTGCCCGAACAAATTGAAAAATTGGTTGAAGAGCCCGATAAGTATAGCGTACAGCTTCTATCAACATTAAGCAGAGATTTCGATTCATTGGCAGAAACGGATAAAATTTGGGCGGAAATGAATGACCCGGAACAAATCGTGTCAAGAAAGGTTCTTTCCAAAGGCGACAAATTAAATTATAACAACGCTAATGATATTCTCAATCTTTTTGAAAATAGTATCACGCTTGAATGGATTGAACATATTGAAAATAAATATCCCGAATTACGCGCTGTTACTTCGTTAAAAATGCAGCAATGGGAAGAGCAGTTGCAGGGTAGCATTAGCCAAAAAGAAGATTTGAGCCGTGATATTACAACAATGAAGTTGCGGGAAACGACGTATAAAAATGTTGAGAAAAACCGACTAGGGAACCGGGTTACTTATCGGGAACTGAATCATCAGGTTACAAAAAAACGTAAGATCTGGCCGATCAGGAAATTGCTTGAAAACTATTCGGATGACGTGTTCTCTTTGATCCCTTGCTGGATGGCCTCACCCGAAGCGGTATCTGCAATCTTTCCGATGGAAGCCGGTTTGTTTGATTTGGTGATATTTGATGAAGCTTCGCAGTGTTATGCGGAGTACGGAATACCGGCGGCTTATCGTGGAAAACAAGTCGTTGTCGCCGGTGATAGCAAGCAATTGTCTCCAAGCGATCTGTATAAGGTGCGGTATGAGGAGCGAGGAGAAGAAGATGAGATTACTGTCGCGCTCGAAGTCGCATCTTTGCTCGATTTGGCTGCACAAAGTCTCGACCAATATCAGCTTTCAGGTCATTACCGAAGTCTTTCCCTGGACTTGATTGACTTCTCAAACCATCATTTTTATAAAGATTCTTTACGTTTACTTCCTGATTTTAATCTGATTAATAGTCAGGAACCCGGCATAAGTTATATAAAAACAGAAGGAGTCTGGAAACAAAACACGAATTTGATTGAAGCTGAAAAAGTAGTTGAGCTGATTTCAGAACTTGGAAAAAGTGGTAAGACGGTCGGTGTCGTGACGTTTAATTTTTACCAACAACAACTTATTCAGGAAACTTTGGAGGCTGCTAATATTACTGCAGCAGGTCTTTTCGTGAAAAATATTGAAAATGTTCAGGGCGATGAGCGGGATATTATCATTTTTTCAATGGGTTATGCTCCTGATGAAAAAGGAAAAGTTTCAGCAAATTTTGGGAGCCTGAATGCGGCAGGAGGGGAGAACAGGCTTAATGTTGCTGTTACGCGGGCAAGGGAGAAAATATATTTTGTCACCAGTTTGTGGCCGTCGCAATTACAAACTGAAAATGCCGCAAATCAGGGCCCAAAACTTTTGAAAGCATATCTTCAATATGCCCAGGAAGTTTCGGAAGGGAGTTATATACCAAAACCATTAAAAACAGATAGATTCAGATCAAACTGGTTGCTAAAAGATCGGTTGGCAACAATGAAGCCAGAGCTCCAAAAGGAATTGCCTTTTTCAGATCTTACCATAAAGAAAGAAGGGGTATATAAAGGCCTGATCCTGACGGACGATGATTTGTATCATCGAAGTAAATCGTCAAAAGAACCACACGCTTATCTACCCCTTCTTTTACGACTGAAAAACTGGCCTGCCAGACGAATTTACAGCCGGGAATATTGGGCCGGATCGATGAACCTGGATTAAAGTTCTTTGATCCGGATATTTTTGAATGAAACTTTATTTCCGTGATCCTGCAAAGCAATTTTACCTTTTTGAGAAACACCAAAACCGTCCCAGGTTTTAAATTTGCTGTTGGCTACCAATTTATCCCATTCAGGACCCATTGAAGAGAATTCAACAAGTTTTTTGCCGTTCAACCAGCTTTCTCCACGACCGTTCTTGATAACAATTTTCGCCTTGTTCCATTCGCCAGCTGGTTTTGTAACCGAGAAATCGCTTGGAGGAAGCATGTCATATAACGAAGCAGATTTGTGATTGCCATCTTTTCCAGCTTTCGCGTCAGGATGTTTCACATCATCCAAAATCTGGATTTCAGGACCGGTAGAATACGGGCAGCAATATTTTTTATCTTCAATTACGTGATAAATAATCCCGCTGTTACCACCTTCACTGATCTTCCATTCAAGTTCCAATTCAAAATCTCCGTATTCTTTATCGGTAACCAAGTCTTTACCTCCTTTGTCAGCCAGAACGATAGCACCATCTTCTACCTTCCACTGAGGTAAAACCGAAGATTCCTGCCAGCTGTGCCATCCGTTAAGTGTCTTACCATCAAATAATTTTACCCATTTTCCTGTTGTCTGAGCTTGTGATTCGTTTCCTGTAAAGGCTAATGAGAATAAGGCGATCAAGGCTGTTTTGCCAAATCCTTGCCATTTTGTCAAATTCATATTCAATATTTTTAAAAGTTTTGGAACACAATATTAAGTACTTTTGGACTTGGAACTACTTAAAATCTTATTAAAGTTTAACGCGTTCTAAACGTTACCTGTTTACACGAATGAAAACAATTAAATTATGGCTTCCATATTTTCGAAGATAGTAAGTGGTGAAATACCGTCTCACAAAGTTGCGGAAAATGACGAGTTTCTGGCATTCCTGGACGCTTTCCCTATCGCTAAGGGACATACGTTAGTCATTCCGAAAAAGGAAGTTGATTATATTTTTGATCTGGAAGATGATGTATACTCGCGACTTTTCTTGTTTGCAAAGAGTATCGTGCCAGCTCTGGAAAAGACTGTACCATGTTTAAGAATAGGCGTTAGTGTGATTGGTCTCGAGGTGCCTCACGTCCATATTCACCTTCTTCCATTAAATTCAATGAAAGATGCAGATTTTAGTAAGAAAATTAAGATAACGCAGGATGAGCTCGCTGAGCTTGCAAAAGAAATACGTCTAAATATCTGATATCGAGGTAGATATTGAGTTTTGATCACTCATTATCTGCTTAGAAGACCTTCCTTGCGTAATCCCAGCGTAAATCCATAAGTATCCTGATAAAGTTCTCCAAGATCTGCCGCAACAGAACCTTTCAAAATTGTACCACCGAAAAGGTTTATCTTTCCTTGCATGGTTATCAGGCCAGAAAATTGGGTTGGCTTGCTTGCAAAGGGAGCGTCGTAGGTGCCTTCATTGCTTGAATACGATAATTTTGTTGACCATATGACTTTTTGCAAAAGCGTGCCCTTTAACCCGATATGAAATACTGAAACACGATTATTGCTGGTGAAACTATCTGCATATTTAGGATATTTCCACTGAGTATCAGAGGTAGGTGTGATAAACGGAGTACCAATCGTGCGGTCGTAGTAAGACCAACCATCCCGAACTTGAGTATTATTAAAATAATTGTCTCTTCCTAATATTCCTCTTGGGGCGTCCAAATCACCGTAATTAAATTCTGAGCCGCCTTGGCTCTTTGTATATAGAAATTCTATATTAGCTTCGTAAATAGAGAAGTTAGAACCATAAAAATTTTTACTACGGAACCTTATGCCATTTAATCCATCGGCAACATTTTTGAGTGCAAAAAGTGATCCATCCTCATAAATGTTTTGACGATAAAAAAACCAGGAATTAGAGTATGTTTCGATTTCCATCGCCATATCTACTGTGCCTAAATGATTGCCTACGCGGTTATGGTTGTCGAAATAGTTTTCTCGTCCAACATTTGCGTCCCCTGATCTACCTATTACAAGGTTAACATAGTTACCAAATCCGGTTGGCATTTTTCCATCAATAGTCTCGTATGGCGAGTTACCGCCCCATTGAACTTGGTGATTAAATCCACCATATAATTTAAATTTAGAGGATGTTTTTCCTATACGAAGATAGAAAGCTTTCTGGTGCAATTTTAGCTTGCTCGTAATGGGACGACTATTTTCAAACATACCTTCTGAATAGAATGTATTGAACGATATCCAGCCTTTCGTGAGTGGGACGGAGACAAATCCTATTGTTCCAATTTGAACTTTAGGTATTGGAATTGCATTGCCCGACCATACATAGGATCCAGTTCCTAACGTTGAATCTGCCAGCCCTATCCATTGTTTCCTACGTCCTACAAATAGTTCCCAATTTTTAAATCGAAGAGAACCATGTACTTGTGGAAGAAGAAACTTTGCATCTTTGCCCATGTTACCTACTGCCTGAATTCCTCCGCCTATTCTCCATTTATTTTTTTTTTCGCCGCCATTTAATGACCAAAATTGTTCCAATTGAATATTTATACTGCCTGCGGGTCCAGTTTTTGGAACAATGCCAAACTGATTAGTTTGTATCCAAAATGGTGTTCGTGAAGTGGAGCTTGCCATACCAAATACTTCTACAAATGAATTCGTGGAGTCTTTGTATTCTATCAACGATTGAATATTGTTTTGTGAGTGACTTTTGGTAATCAAGGTAGCCGAAAATAAAAATGCGAGGCTTAGGGAAATTAACTTCATAGGGCTACCTTTTTGTTTTTTATATTAGTGGTGTACATTATATTCAATCAATAGTATAAAAGTATGAAGAAGTTTTTGCTAGACAATAGTTGGTCATAATTACTTGTTAAAGAGATCGCCTAATTTATGAACCCACTTCTTCGGACACCAATGGTGAAACTTGTCGAGTTTGGATACAACTTGCCGAGATCAGAATAAACCCCGGCTGTTATCGTCGTATAATTTAATTGTTTGATTCTTTTTTCGGCATTTATCCCTAGAGAAACTTGATTGATACTAATTGGAAATGGATTTACAAATGTGCCCTTATTAATAGAGTAGGTTCCGCGAAAAATTATCAACGTGTTGAGCCAGGAAGCACTAATTCCCGAGTGAATTGCAGTAATTCTGTTGTTGTTTGTAAATTCAGTGTTTGATCTTGGCAAATCTTTGTTTGTCAAACTTTTACTTGAACTTAATGGAGTACCTAACCCTCTGCTCTTATACGACAAGCCGTTGCTGTAAATAAGTGAATTGAAATAATTTCCTTTCTCAAAAATGGATAAGCCAAACGGTGGATTTAGGTTAGTTTGATTTTGTGTGCTTAAAAATTCAATTAAAAAAGAATTTATGATAAAGTTACCTCCAGATTTAAATCTATGATTTTTTCGTTGAACTTTTATGCCATTCAATCCATCAGAGAAGTTATTGACTCTAAATAGAGAACCGGTTTCATAAATATTCTGTCGATATATATAATATGTCCAGTTGTTACCTTTGTAGGTAGCAGCCAGGTCAATTGTGCAAAAATGAGAGCCTATTTTTTTAAAATCCAATGTTTTTCCTGAAACAACATGCCAATAAGCCTTTGAGCGAGTTAGCTCGTATACAGGCATTATCTCATCCTCTCCTCCCCAAACTACCTGGTGATTAATACCAGTGAAAATATTAACTTTATTTCTATAATTTCCAATTCTTAAATAAAGTGACTTTTGATGCAGATACGTGGAATTTACATTATTTGTACTCCCAAATACGATGCGACTATCACCGAGAATTCCATCTGAATAGGACGCTTTAATTGCTAATAAGTCGTTCGTAAACGCGAGTGGTAAAAATTCAGGGATCGAAATTTGTATTCTTGGCATTGGCCTTGCATTGCCTGATAATGCAAGTGAGCCTGACGAGAGTAAGGTATCGACCAGTCCAGAAGTATTCTTTTTTTGCCCAATCAGCAACTCAACGGGCCCGGATTTACTAGCTAAATAAATATCTGTCAAGAAGATGTCTGCCCGTTTTTCATAACTAGTGATCAATTCGACTCCTGCGGACCACTGAAAAACTCTCGGATTATTTGGATTATAAATTTTGTTAAGTCCTAACCTGCCATTAGCAAATGTTCCATTTAAAGGGATTGTTCCACCCTTGTTAGCGTGTAGCCATAATGGAGATTGACCCGTAGAGGCGGCGACTAATAGCGCAGCGTTATATGTTAAAGTTGAGTCCTGCGCGCAAGCTTTTATGGTTAAAAATACAAAAACAAAAAAAAATAAAATACGTGCTGTACGGTCTGATATTGACATTTAAAATTTAGGATACATAATAGTTTCGCCACCCATAACCTGACTGAATTATCAATAATGTTGTCTAGCTTAGTTAACATTGTTCAACGAGATAATTGGCTATAATGGTTAAACTTATGATGAAAACATCTATGTTCCAAATTCAATTTAATTTTCCGCTTATAAAAAACGCAGGCTTATCCTGTATGTTAAAAAAATAATGCTGTCAGCATAGGCAAAAACTACATGATTCACGGATTTAGAATTATATACAGCTTTCCATTTATAAATGGAAAGCTGTATACTCATGTTTTTTATATGCCTTTTCTGCCTAAAATAACCCACACCGTTAGCAGGATAATTTTGAGTTCAAGTTTAATGCTCCAGTTTTTAATGTAATACAAATCGTACATTAGCTTATGCCTTGCATCAAATACTCCGCTTCCATAAGGATACATCACCTGAGCATAACCAGTGATACCTGGTTTGACCTGGTGTCTCACATTGTAGTACGGAATGGTCTCATTAAAAGTTTCAGTAAAAACTGGTCTTTCGGGACGTGGTCCAATTAGAGAAAGATCTCTACGAAAGATATTATAGATTTGCGGCAACTCATCAATTCTGCTTGTGCGCATAAAAGCTCCATAAGAGAACACACGAGAATCCTTCTTTGTAGCAAAAGTTGCTCCATTAGACTCTGCATCCAGGCGCATGGATCTAAACTTGACGCAGTAAAACGCTTTGTTATTCATTCCCACTCTTTCCTGGCGAAAAAAAACAGGTCCCGGAGACTGCATTTTGATGCGTATGTAACTAAGAATCCAAAGAGGGAGGCTTATGAAGAACAAGAAAGCTGAGGTAGCTATATCAATCACTTTCTTAGGATATCGTACTCTTCTTTTAAAGGTTAATAAAGAATTGAGCGATGGATTACTTTCCGTGACATTATCCGGAATGTAAACTTTGTAAAGATAGTCTTCGCAAAAGTCGAAAACAGTAGTAATCTTGATTGACTTGTTTTTTCGGACAACCAATTCATAAATTATACGGTTCCGCTGATCGTGCTGGGGATTAGTGACAAGATGTATCTTCTCAAACTTGTCGAGGAGAGGACTGACAGTTTGATTTAACAAATAATCATCATCGTCCGAATAGGGGATCAGAATTACTTCTTTGTACAATTTTAGAAGAATCCTAAGGTCGTGTTTTTGGAGGAAATAATCATAACTAGTTATGATTAGAACCTCGTTCGTTGTTGCAGTCTTACTGCGTAACGTGTGGGTGTATGTGCGGTTAGTTATAAATGTTTTTTCCATATAAATGGAGATAGTTGTGTGTTAGTGATACAATTATAAAAAAATAACCTCTAATTATGAAATCATTGTTATAATTATTTATTGCAATGTAAATCCTATACCCATACAAAAGTGCCTTATTATTTACACCAAATAAAATTTACGATTATTTTGTATCAGATTTAATGAAATATAAGTAAGTTATTTAGATATAACACATCAGTTTTATTGGAATAACCTTACAATTGTTACAATTTTTCCGCCAGAACATGATATCCTATCGTGAATCTTTTTTCGCTATCATACCTGTCGAATATCGGGGCCAAAATGGCAGTTAATAGAATTATGGGTGTTAGAATAAGCCAAATAGGTAAATATAGGAATGAGAAAATATTTTTGAATGGATGATTCATTCGAATAAATCTGATACCTTCCTGGGCAAAAAAACGATTGAAAAGACCATTTTCCTCAACAGATATATTTGTAAAATTGTTTTTTACAAGAAAGTGCTTGTACCAGAAAGGGGTGTAGCCACCATAAAAGTGATATGGCTCTTGGTGTATTCCGGATTGTAAGGGTGCGGTTAGTATTAGTTTGCCACCAGGTTTAAGAATTCGCGCAAACTCAGCTACAACAGGTATTGGTTCAGGAATATGTTCAAAAACTTCGGTGCAGATGATAACGTCAAATGATGCGTCTGGAACAGGAATTTCTTTTATATCGCTTACATAATCAATCTGACCGTAATCCTTACCTAACAGCTGATCAGCTCTCAGCTGAACAAAATCATGTGTTTTGTATTCGCAATGTTTAAATAAGCTACGATATGGGCAAGAGCCAGCTCCAACATCTAAAACACGAGAATTGTCAGGGATTTGTTTTACGATCTTTACAATCCATTGATCACGTTCGTATTGATTAAACCTAAATAATTTTCTGAACCAGCTTTTTTGTAACATTATAAAGATGTTTAATAGTGTATAGTAGAAAAACTAGCAATTCAAGATGGAGAGTCTAATAAATCGCTGATAACTAAAATAGTTGATATTAGGTAGAATCTATTTTTATGTCCTGTGCAGCCACTATTTTGCTATAACCACACTTCCCCAGCCGTCTGCTGTGGGCGTGTAAGGTATATTGTTCTCATTGCAAAAATCGAGAACTGCTTTATTTGCACCTGAGTATTCTTGGTTGTTAAAATCATGGACGAAAATGTATCCACCTGAGCTTAATTTTGGGTAAAAATATTTTAATCCTTCATAAATTGGTTGGTACAAATCAGCATCTATACTTACAAACGCAAAGGATAAATCGTTACTCAAACCAGCGGTTGTATTTGGAAAGAATCCTTTATGAACTAAACACTTATCTGGGGAATACATTTTGCTTAAAACGAGCTCCACACTTGTATCAGAAAAGTTTTGATCACCCGTGGAAAATTTATTTTTTTTCTCGTTTTCTATATCTCTGACATCAAATCCTTCAAAGGTGTCAAACAAATGTAAAGGACGGTCTGGAAATATCCTATTCAAATATTTAGCAAATTCGCCTTTAAAAACGCCAAGTTCTGCAATCTGTCCTTTTACATTATTTTTTATTATTTCATGAGCCAATAAATCTAAAGTTGCAGTACGTGTATAGTCCATCCTTTCTGAAAGACTGATATATCTCTCTCTTCCCAAATTGTTGTTTGGCCTAGTAAGTGCTAGGTTAAAATTATTTAATACTTGTTGGACTAATTTTAGAAGGCCTCTTTTCATGGGGAAGTTTAGTTTATGTGTATACGTGATTTAATATGGTCTTATCAATCAATTGCTTCCAGTATCTTCATCATTAAATGGACCAGTATCATGTGAACATCTTCTGAAATTTGCATGTCATTTCGATTGGCATTAACACTGTAACTTGCCAGTCGTCTTAATTTTCCTCCATCAAAACCTGTGATACCAACAGTGGTATTACCCCGTTCATTTGCAAATTCAATAGCTTTGATTATGTTTTTGGAATTGCCGCTTCCTGATATTCCCACGACGACGTCACCTGTTTCGATGAAATTTTTTAACTGCTCTACAAACACGTCATCGTATGACAAGTCATTGGAGTAAGCCAGCATAATCGGTATATTATCTGTAAGGGCGATAATTTTATGCCTTTTCTCTTTCCCCAAAGAAGCCCCCTTATTTATATCACATGCAAAATGCGTAGCAGTTGATCCACTTCCACCGTTTCCGAAAATGAAGACCTTATTACCATTTTGTCTGGCATTTTCAAGAATAGAAGCGAACTTGACGATTTCCTGTTTGTCCAGATTATCAAGTGTGTCTTTTAGCTGTTCTATGTAGTCTTTTACTAGATTATCTGTCATTTCCTTTTAGTTATAGTATATGTATTTATCTTTGATCTGCAAAAACTATGGTACTTCCACTGAAATCGAATCGGAAAGGAAGTTCGCTAAGTTCAGCTAACGCTGTTCTAACGGCTGCCTGTTTTTCCTTTTGGACATAAAATAAGAGAAAGCCTCCTCCCCCTGCGCCTAATAATTTGCCCCCTTCCGCCCCAGCAGCTCTTGCAGTTTCGTAATAATAGTCAATTTGAGGATTGGAAATTTGAGAAGCCATTTCCTTCTTATACAGCCAACCTGTATGCAGTATTTCTCCAAAAGTATCTATATTATTTGTTTGCAAGTCTTTTTGAAGATCGAATGCCAGCTTAACCATCTTATGCAAATTATTATTTTTTTTCTCATCAGTAATAATATTCTGACGTTGCTCGGATAAAATCGCACTAGCACTCCTGGTATTACCCAAATAAAACATAAGGAGATTCCCTTCTAATTCCTTCTGCTTACTAACATTGATATGAATCTTGTTTACTACAACCTGTTCATCCTGTTTAAACTCTATAAAATTAAGGCCACCTATTGCGCAAGCATATTGATCTTGTTTTCCAATTGGTTCACCGAGTTGTCCGATTTCTACGTCGCAAGCGGCTTTTGCAATAGCCTCACGACTAATAAATTTACCTAGATAAGTATGCGACAAGTTAATCAGCCCCGAAGTAAATGCTGATGACGAACCTAATCCAGTCCCGGAAGGGATATCGGCACTAGAATTAAAATCAACTCCTGAGATGTTTAAGTTAGTGAAAACCTGACGAATTATTCTATGTTCGATTTCTTCGACCTTGTCTACGAGTTCATTATGAGAGTATTTTAAAAATATTTTTTGATCATTAAAGTATGGGTGCATTGAAAGATAGACGTATTTGTCTATTGTTACACTTAATACAGCACCACCGTACTTGCTGTAATATTCCTTCAAATCGCTACCGCCACCTGCGAAGCTAATTCGGAACGGAGTTCTGGATATAATCATTGAGCTGTTTTATTTTTTGTGAGAATCCAATCGACTGCCTGACCGAGGTTGGAGGCTACAAAATCAGGTATTACTCTGTAGCGGTTATCGTTTCCGCCATATCCCGTCTCAACTAATATTGACGTCAAACCGGCATTTAAAGCAGTTTTTATATCGGTTGTAGTATCACCAATAAAAAAGGATCTGGATAAATCAATATTATATTCTTTTTCAGCCTGCAAGATCATCCCAATTGCAGGCTTTCTGCATTCACAGGACACTTTAAGCTCAGCTATCTCGCCGTCAAAACCTTTGTCAGCGTGATGTGGGCAAAAATATACTTGATTTAAAAAAGCTTTTTCCCTACCCAACGTTGTTTCTAAGAGGTTATGAACTTCTTTTAATTTTTCAAAACTCAGAAAACCTTTTGCAATACCGGGTTGATTGGTAATAACAATCGCCAGATATTCTGACTGGTTGATAAGCCTAATCGCTTCTGCGACACCTGGTAACATTTTAAAATCTTCTATTCTTCTCAGGTTGTCGACCTCTTCATTAAGTACACCGTCACGATCCAAAAAAATAGCCGGTCTTTTGTTGCTGCGATTCCAATTTTCAACTTTGCCACTGGTATAATCTTTCTCAACTTTGTGCAAGCGATCGGGAGTTCCCAAGTCTTTTATATACTCAGGAGTACTGTATGCGCGCAAACGCCCTCCTTGCTTTAAAATTAAAGGAAATATATCTTTTCCAAAGTCTGACGCAATACTGCTATCTATAAATTTGAAAATCTCCGGACTCAGAATATATACAGCCGCGTTTACCAAATTTTCGTAGATCAACCCATCTGGATGTGGTTTTGAGATAAATCGTGTGATTATATCTCCCTTGCGCTCAACCAAATCACTGTCATATGGATGATCATTTGGATGAACAATCAGTGATCCTAATGACGGAGCCGCTGCGTCAAAATCCTGAAATCGTTTTATGTCAAAATCCATAACCACATCTCCATAAAGAACAAGGAATCGCTCTTTCAAAATAGCCTCTAACTGTTTAAGAGCTCCTGATGTCCCAAGTGGAATGTCTTCACGGCAATAACGGACTTGCATACCCCATTGAGAGCCATTGCCAAAATAGTTCTCAATTTTCTCAGATAGATATCCGGTCAGCATGATGACATCGTTTATCCCATATCTTTTTAAAAGGAGGAGCTGATGTTCCAGCAAGGGTTTTCCAGCGACGGATACCATTGGCTTTGGTAAATCATTCAAGCCAAGTCGCGTTCCTTTCCCTCCCGCGAGAATGACGGCAATCATAAGGTAATGATTTGAGGAGTAAGTAGTAGAATCTGTTGAACCGCCTTTCTGACAGCCTCAGTAGAGGAATGTTTTGCTTTCCATCCAAGATTATGGATCTTTGTAAGATCATATTCAAACTCAGGAACATCGCCAACCCATCCTCTACTGCCACCAGTATATCTAATCTCACGATCCAGGCCGGATTCCTCTAGCACTATTTGCGCCATTTCTTTGACTTTTGTTCTCGAATCGACTCCTATATTAAATATATTAATCGGATCAGATGTATTACTCCATACAAATAGAATAGCTTCAACCAAATCTCTTACATATACGTATGGTTTATTTTGTTCCCCATTTCCAAGTACTTCTAAAAAAATTGGATTATTGTAGGCCTTTCTTATAAAATCAAAAATAGCTCCGTGCGTCGCTCGCTCTCCTACAACGTTTGGGAAACGAACAATCCATGCCTGGATTTTGTAATTTGCAACATAAGAAGATATTACAGCCTCAGAAGCAAGCTTTGAAGCTCCGTAGTGGGATACAGGAAGTAAGGGCCCAAAATTTTCTGTGAGCTTACTTCCTGCCGGATCGCCGTAAATTGCCGATGTTGACGCAAATACAATCTTAAAGACTCCATGTACCCTCATCATTTCGAGGATTTTATAGGTCGTTAAAAATGTATTATTAACATCTACTGCTGGCTTAGTATGACTAATCGCAATATCAGAATTAGCGGCCAGGTGAAATACAATATCAAAATTGGAGTTAGTGAATACGTCTGAAACGAAAACTTCATCTAAAATATCACCTTCAAAAAACTTAAATCTTGCATTCCCAAATAAGTGCTCAATGTTGGCAAGTCTGCCTAATGATAAATTGTCTAATACTGAAATATGATTTCCAGTATCTTGTATTAATGCGTCGCATAAATGGCTACCTATGAATCCAGCTCCACCTGTAATGAGTATTTTCATTGATGTTATAGTTTGTGTATAAATTTGGTATTTCACTATTGATAGTGAAATAAATAATAAGCCTATGAAATGGCGCTTATGCCAGTTTTTTATAAATGTAGTTTTGTAAGGAAATGGGAGTTAAAACATATAGATAAATAGATAGGATACCAATGGCGCTTTCAAATAGATACCGAGAAGAAAAATATTTCTTTTTAAGTTTAAGATTCATTTTCCAGTTAAGCTGGTCTCTTTTTTCCCCAGTGGCCATTCTGTAATCCATTAGAACCTGTTGAAGGTTATGCAGTTTAACATTATTAGCACTTGCTCTTAGCCATAATTCGTAATCTTCTGCCCTTTTGAATTCGGGGTTGTATTGACCAATTTCATCTAAAATTTTTCTTCTTATCATCACTACACTATGGCAAAGAGGGTTTCGAAGATGCAAGTATTTACGTATACTGTCGTCTGTTTCAGGATATTGGCGTACCTTAATATGATTTCCTCTTTCGTCGATATAGTTTATATTACAACCTAGAATGCCAATAGAATGATTTTTCTCTAGAAAATCAACCTGGGATTTTATGCGATTTGGAAACTGGATGTCATCAGCATCTGCACGAGCAATATACTTGCCACGGGCAATGGAAAGTCCATTATTTAACGCTTGCGGTAAGCCACCTTGATGCTTTATTCTTAAAATTTTTACTCTTTCATCTGATCTGAATAAATTCAGAGTTTCAATACTTGACGCGTCATTGCTATCATCAACGATAATTATCTCAAGATTTGGATAATCCTGATTAATGATACTGTACATACTTTCTTGAATATGCTCAGGAGAGTCGTTAAATACAGGATATAGTACGCTTACAAGAGGGTATTCCATTAATTAGGTGTGTATAAAGTAAATTGCGCAATTAAAAGCCTACAAATATATCTTTTTAAGCAACAATATAGTGAGAATGCTGTCTTAAAATTATCTCCGGTATTCTTTAGATAAATATCAAAGAATGTCGGACATATTACAGCAATCACCGTATTATTGATTACCAGCCCTTTCAATTAGTACCTTGTATAGATCAAAGTATTGCTTTCGCATACTCTCCCAGCTATATTTCTTTGCATAATCCGAGCAATTCGACACCAATATTTCATAACGCGAATTGTCCATGGTATTGGTGAACGTTTTTATTTCGTTTACAGACTTAAATACGAAGCCCAAGTTCTCCGTCTTAATCACTTCTTCAAAAATTGGGATTTCCGATGCAATGACCGGAAGACCGTAAGCAATGCTGTCTTTGAGAGTGCCGGCTCCGCCAGTATAAGTTTTAACGTAAGGAAGCAGCATAAACTTGTGAGAACTAACTAGGTTGGTCAGTTCATCGTCACTGATAAATTTGTCAATAATATTTAAATTTGGATAGTTGAAATTCAGTATTCTGGTGTCATGAATTTTACCGGCTATTGTTATCGGCAAATTTTTGGTTTCCGGATCAGACAAAAATTCAAAAATCCCTTTATCTTCTCTTATTTGGCCATAAATAAGTAGTTTGTTACTAGTGTTACTTTTCTTAAAATCAACAATTGATACTTCCGGGCATGGGTAATGTATAATATGAATCGCGTTTTCAAATTCACTTCCAATAAGTGAAAGTAACTGATTTTTGTGATGTTGATAATGTGTAACAAAGCTAGCATTCATAGATGCAGCCTTGCAAAGGGTATATTTATAAATTAGTCTTTGAATATACGAAACTGCGTCCTTTGCTTTATTTGCATATCTCATTCTTTCAATAGAGTGCACCGTAATAATGAGAAGCGGGATTTGATTCTTTTTGAATAACAATAGATAAAGGAAAGAAAATGGTTCAAATTCCAGTAAATGAGCTACGGAGGGTTTTTGCTCAATCAGCTTATTATAAGTTATAAAAGAATCCCAAAAGCGCCCTTTTATAAAGTCTATAAAGGTTCTGACATCTTTGTCTTCCAATTCGGCTTCTACATATACAGAATTCGGATACTTGTGCTGCTTCTTTGCGCAGTATAGGTAAAAAAAATCTTTACAAAGCAGATTTTCAAAATATTGTCTATAATGCCCCTTCCAGGAAAGATATTGCTCAACAACGAAAAGTTTACTCTTTTGCATAATTTTGTAGTAAAAAACTTGCTATAAAATCAAAACAAAATCATTATTCTAATTTTTATTATGATGTACAAGTGATATAGCTGATTTTTTAATTTACTGTTTACATATACTAATGGAACCTAATTAACCCGAAACCCCAAAAAACAAGAATACCTTATTTGGCATCGTTCAGTCCGATTACTTTTCCGTTTAATTGATTAGCATTTAACTCAATTTTACCTTTTATGTTTTTAACGGCAATATTATTGTTTGATTTTATAATGTTTCCAACTAAAATAGCAAAATCTCCATTTTTTAAAACACCTGTATTGGCTTCAATAATATTGTTGCTAACAATGTTATTATTAGTAGAGATATCTATTCCTACGGTTGGGTTTAAGCGTATTTGATTATTACTGATAATATTTGACTCTGAACTTCCACTAATCATAATGCCTTTACTTGAAGGATTAACGATCTTTCCTAATATGGCCATGCCCCCGGTCGAAGACTGAGTAATGCTTTCACCTTCTTGAAACCTACCATTAGTAATTTGGATCAGTGCTTTATTCAAACCAATATCATAACCAAGTAAAAATCCAGTTGCCTTGCTTGTATTTCCCGAAATAATAAGCGTAGGGTTCGCTCTAAGTGTATTATTAGCTCGTGATAGGCTCGTTTTTACAGGTAATGATATTGAATCCGGAACGATACATATGTTTCCATAAATAATATTTGCACTGCTTCCACCTTTGGATCCATCTATGTTGATACCAACAAGCTCACCATCAAATTTTGCGGATGATTCGTATTGGACATAGGGCATGAGCATATTATTACTGATTTTGTGTTCGCCACCTCCTGTTCCTGTTATTCGAATTGCTGCAATTTTACTACCTTCCAAATGGCAGTTTGTAATGAAACTTTTATCGGAGCCATCCATATAGATGCCATATTTGGATCCATCAGTTGTCAATCTTTCTATGTAGGCATATCGACAATTAACAAGTTCAACTCCAGCGTTATTGTGGGCATCATTAACAGATCTTCCCCCGCTATAGCACCTTATAATGTCAATCCCAAAATTCTCTGAGATTCCCTCGCCGATTTTGAGATTAGATTGCGTCGCCCCGGTAAGCTTACAGTCAATTATTTTAAAATTTGCGATATGATTAGCATTGATGCAGTGAGCTGCTTTTGCGTTTCCATCAAAGTCCAGGTCTTTAATCAATATATTACTCTCTCTTCCTGCAAAGGTTTTCTCTCCCTGAGTGATTCTGAGAATGTCATTATTGTGCATTGATTTAACTTTGGTTAAACCAGATCCTGATCCTTCCAAGGTTAGCCGATATGCATAGACGGGAGCGGGTACGACTATTTTGGGTATTAATGTTATAGATGTTAGATAAGTTCCTTCAGAAAACGTCACCTTCATCCCTCGTTCCGTTGCGGCATTCAAGGCTCTTTGAATTGCCGGTCCATCATCTAGATTATCCTTAGCATTGGCCCCAAAAAATTCAGGTTTAATGGATACATATTCTCTTTCATACCTTCGTTTTCCAACAAGAATTACCATTGCGCTATCATCTTTGGAGCTCAGATTTTTTCTGTTATATCTAAAAATGCCTGACTTTTGTTCGTCGTTAATATAAACTACGTTCGATGTATCTGCCTTTCCCGATCTTAATTCGTTCATATTCATAACCGGGGTCAGGTTGCCAACTTCATAACTGTTGTTTCGGATAATTGAATTTAATTCTTGCTTGCTAGTCGTTACTTTACCACCGGATGATGTTTTCTGCCCGAAAACATGTATCTGGATTAATACAAGGGGAATCAAGAATTTATTCATAACCTCTTATTTTTTGATGAATGTATAAGGACTAAAGTTATCTCAACCGAGCAGCTTCAAAAAATATTATTAGAACCAGGACATAAACTGAGGAACAATGGAGTTGTCCATTTCAAAGTCCCTTTTTAAAAATATTAATGTAACTGTGAAGGTCAGGATAATTAATCCGATTGATAGAATAATGACCCGGTTTCTAACCTTTAAGGAGTGTATATAGAAAAGGGAAACAATCATAGGAGAATACGGAAAGATATATCTAAACGTAATGTTAGAATTTATGACCGTAGTTAATACTCCTATTAAAGTATAAATGAAAATAATCTGAGTTTCTTTATTTACGGCATTTAATGAAAGGATTTTTTTGTTTATAAACGTAAGCAAGAGAGCGAAATTGCAAGGAAACAGAGCGTAAGCCATCAATGTGTAGCCAACATCCAGGATAGGAAATGGAATTGAAAAAAAAGAATTTGGTCTGACAATTGGTGTGAACAAAATTAAGCATGTCTTAATTGCGAAAGCTGGAAATTGCAATATCGGATTTTGATTCATTGCCTTCAAGAATAGTGCAATCTCATAAAGGTTTGATGTTTGAAATGAATACAATTCTTCACCTTGAAATTCTGTAATAAACACATTAATCGGTGGAATCGAATTAATTGCAAAGTATCCTAGTAAAATAACTAAAAAGACATTCACTGGATTTTTGATTACATAAGTCAATGGGGTAATTAAGATAGTAAGTATCAAGGTTAATCCAAAAACAGGCCGAACAAATAAGGCGGATATAGCAACTAAAAAAGCTAGAAATTTGAGAGTTGATAGTCTTTGAAAGTATAAGTAAAAGCACAACAGTGAAAGAAATAACAAAAACGTTTCTTTGTTAGGACCAACTGCACCAATGAGCAGATAAGGATTGAAAACAATGATGAATCTTGCAATAGAAACGGACTGCTCAGAAATCACTGCAAAAACTTTGCAGAGATAAACACAGCAAAGCAACATTGTTGTGTTTATCAAAATGAATGTAAACGGACCGATCTTGTAAAACAAGCCGTTTAGCGATGTAAATGCGTCGGCAAAAGGGTCAATATTTCTTTCGTATAGCACTCTTAACTCATATGTGTAAGAATCGTATACAAAATGGTTGGCTATTGGCAAATATTGATACTTGGCACAGAATTGAAGTATCAGTGTAGTTACAAGGAAAAATAGCAGTATTAGATACCATTTATATTGTCCTGCCATTTTATTTCTGAAATTGAAAATAGACTATTGTTGTTGCTGATAATTCTTGTAGTCGCTTCCTAAGGGGTATTTCTTAAAACTACACCTTTCTTAAAATAAATATTCCACATCCGTATGTGCATCCAAAGTTGGTCTGAACTTGATCTGCTGTAAGAGCCTGATGTCTGAAAATGTTTTTATTATCGTCAATGTAGGTGAAGGATTCTACAACGAATTTATCTTTAAAAACATCCAATAGATATCTGACATCAAAAACCCGATGTGCGTTAAATTCGATTCGTTGTGTACCAATTGGGACGGAGAAATAGAATATACCTTTATCAGTCAACAAACCATGAATATTTTCGATAGCTTTTATATGTCCATCAAGATCAATGGGATCACCATATCTTCCTAGACCAAAATGTTCGATCGCATGTAAGGAAGATATTGAATCGTATTTGCCATATAAAGACTGATCCGGCTTTTTCATCATATCTGACTGCTGGAATTGAATATTTGGAACGATACTATTGATTGCCCTGATATCTACAACATCGATCTCTCTGAATGTAGCAATGTGTGCTACAAATCCATCTGTCCGAGAACCAATATCAAGATGCCTGACCGGATTGTATTTGTAAACCTGCTGAGCGACAAACAGATCCTGTTGAAAATAAATGCTTTTCATATCGCCTCCCTGCTCGTAGCGATCGCCTAAAAAAGGAGAAATACTTATTTTGCCAAACTTTGGATACTGGCTTATTGCCTTAGAAATTTTTATGTAGTCGCTTATAAAAGATGGAATTCCCTTCAATGAGTTAAAAAACTGAATTGGGTTGAATCCAAGTCCCAGAACAGTTCTTGATATTACTTTTATCATACAATATGTTTATTAAGATTTGTGTGCTTTAACCTTTTTAAATTTAACAATAAATATAAGAGTATTGATAATGAAGAAGTATACAAAAGGACTTCAACCGCTGTTTTATAATTTGAAATCGCAAATCCAACCGACAGACTAATTGCGATTGAAATGAAAATTAATTGACCTATTTTTTTGATTACTCTATTGATGCGCGTATTGTCACCCGGACCTACTTTTAAAAATGGTTGTATCATTACCTGAGTAATTGAAAAAAAAGTGTACGGAATTAGGAAAATTTTTAGAAATTCAAAAACGCTACGTGTGTCTTGCTGAGTAAACTTGCCTCTTTCATAAAGGATGCTGATGATATAGTTCCCAAAAAAGTATAATACCAAATTTGCTGAAAGAGCAATCAAAAATGTCAAAAAAATTGTTTTTGTAAAGGATGAAGAATCAGAAACAGATGATTTGTAAAGTATTATTGAAGCAATATTTGATACAATCATTAGCATAAATGAGGAAATGATTATAAAGGAATACTGGTAATAATTAATCTGAAAATCATTCTCAAAACTAATTAAAAGTCTGCCCGTGAAACCTATGAAAATTGCATGATTCACCGTAATAAGCCTGTAAAAATTTATGTCCTTTAACTTGATTAAATTGTCTTTTGTCTGGGGCTCAACTTTACTGAAATTTTGGTTTAGACTTTTTTTCAGAAGGTAGTTGGAAAACAGAATTCCAAGGACCGATGCAACCAAAATTGATTTAAGCCCAATTTGTCCAATAAGAAGGAAGATTATAATTAGCGTGATAACTGCATTTATAAATGACTGCGTAGAATAGTTTTGAAAATTTCCTATCGTTTTTTGAAGTGAAAACAGAATGCTATTGGATAGATTTATGGCCAAATAAGAAGCAAAAAGTAGTACCCACACTGCCAGATCCCAATCATAAATGTCAGACTTAAAATAAGACACGAAGAAAAGAAGTACACAGGATATTAAGAAAAGGTATTTAGAATATTGTAATGTTTGATTCCAGATTGGTTGAAAGTTAATTGAAGTATTTCGAAGATATAATCCAGCATATTTAGGAACCAGAATGCTCTCAATTACGGGAACTCCAATCACAAATGCCAGAAAGAAATCCACTATCGACCTTAATGTATTAAAAGTTGCAAATTCTATTGTGTTTCCTATCATGTAAGCAATGATAGACTCTCTTAATATGCCAAGTCCTTTAATGGCTATTGAGCTTATAAATAGCCAGGCGAAGTTAATTACTGATTTGTTTAACTTCATGCAATTATCTATTTCTTATGGATAATACAACTAGTGCAGTCAAGGAAAACAAGAAGGCGCTGGCAATTGCGTAAATTATTCTGGTAGGGCTGCTTTTCTTTACAGGAACTATTGGTGGTTCAAGGATTTGGATGATTGGCCTTCCTTCTTTTTCGGCAAGTGTTGCTTTCTCTAATTGATTTAGTAAATCATTACGAAGATTTTGAGCATGTACATAATTAGATTGCAATTTTTGCTCCTCAATTTTCGCTACATTATTAAATACATTTCTATTGTTATCCCTGTAACGTTGAAGAGAATATTCTGCGTTTTTGAGCTGGTTATTAGCTTCTTGTACTCTGGATTTGATAAATTCAGATTCATCATGCTTCTTTTTGGAACGGTAGCCAGAGACATAATTTGACAAATATTGTATTGCCTGGGATAGGGTTGCAGCGGCAATGACTGGATCTGTCATTTCTACACCAATGTAAATTATTCCAGTCTTCTTATCGAAATTAGTAGTTAGAGAACCTCTTAAATTTTGAATGAGCCTTACCTCATCCTTCGAAAAATTCAACACGGAAGTATCTGCTTTGTCGGCAAGGATTGCTGCTATTTTTGACTTTTCCTGATCTTTGTTTGTGCTTTCGAGGTAGCTTAACAATGTCGGAAATTTCTTGTTGTCAATTGTCTTTACAGGCTGTTTTAAAAGATGAATTATTGCAGGTGTACTCTGCAAAATATTTGGATATAAATCGGGCCGGATAGCATCACTCTCGGATGAATTAGCTAAATCAATACCAGCAAGATTTGCCAAGGAACTAAATCCTGAAAAACGACTTTCCTTGTATTCAGGAAGTAGTTCTGCTTTTGCTGTGAATTGCTTAGGTAGTAAATAGGTAAAAGCTCCGCCTAGTATGCCACCAATAAAACCCGCCAAAACAATCTTCTTAAGGTTCTTCTTAAATAAGGAAATCAGAAACATCACTGAACGTTCCAATATGTCTGCTTCTGGTGGTGTTTTATTTCCAGCTATCTCTTCGTTCATGATCGATTTTTATCTGAGGTAATTATTAGTTGTTTCCTAGGTAAGACTTATCTTATCTGAATAAACTGATCAATGCCAGTGAAACCGTAGTCACAAGTGAAATAATAGCGATTCTCTCAGATGGACTTATCTGACGTTCTTTTTGAGGATCTTTTAGCGGAATTGTGACAACAGATCCCGATTCAATTTTTGGATATGATCTGATAAATAGAAATTTTTTGGTTCTGAACGTACGTCCATTAGGATAGGATACGTAAACACGACTTTTCCAGGCATATTCTGCAAAACCACCCGCTTGAGATATATAGTCTCTGAACGTAAAACCTGGGTCAAAATTAACTAATGACGGGTTTTGCACTCCACCTTTAATACGCACAGTTTCAGATTTCGTTGGAATAAGCAGGGTGTCTCCTGTTTGTAATAATAAGTTTGATGGGAGCGATGGGGATTGAATTATTGCTTTAAGGTCGACAGCAACTAATTCTTTGTTCCGGTAAAATCTGGCTCCGCTCAGATACGCTTCCGCTTTCATTCCTCCTGCTTTGGGAATAAGGTCGGTTATTCTTTCAAAATTGTTTAAAATGGTATAAGTTCCAGGATACATAATTTCCCCTAAAATTGTCACAGACTTCTGAGACTCATATCTTGGCGACTTGCGTACATAGACTACGTCGAAAGGTGAAAGTGTGAATTTCTGATCTCCTGCATTTAGCTGTAGATTTTCACTGACTTCCAATGAAAAAATACGGACATTTTGAGACTGAGGAATATTTGCGGTGTCTCCTTTTATCCTTCTTGATACTTCAATTCTGTAAGGAATACCCCCTTCTGTATATCCACCAGCTTTAAAAATGGCATCCGCCACGGTAATCCCTTCATGGTAATCAATCGTCCCCGGGTTAATTACCGAGCCTAGAATTGTCAGACCATAGTTTTCTTTGAGTTCATCAATGGTTTTAATATAGATATGGTCTTCACGCTTCAGAACTATATCATCAATTTCACCATTCATCAATTTTCCGAGGTCAAAAGAAATAATCTCAGGCCGAAGCGTTTCTGTTTTTCTTTCGATAATTGCCCGACTTAAAAACGCGTCTTCTCTTAAGCCTTCAGATTTTTTTATCAGTTTTTTTACTGTATTAGTTTGTTCGTCAATCGGATATTCGCCATCTCTAAAAACGCCGCCTTCAATAACAACCCGATTTTCGATTCTATTAAGAATTTTTCCGACTTTATAAACATCACCGTTTTGAGGAATGAAATTTGCAATTTCCGCATCCTGAACGGAGCCAACCAAAAGCTCTTTGCCAGTATTTCTTCTAAATTGAATAGAAGCAGAATATGCAGTTGGAGTATATCCGCCGGCGTATCGAATCATATCTTTCAGTGTTTCACCATCTTTTACTTCGAACAATGCGGGATGTTTTACTTCGCCAAATAATTCAATTCTCTTCGAATAAGGCCTAACCAGGATGATATCCTGATCCTGCATAGTGATATTATCTTTCAGATTCGCATCAACTAAAAAGCCGTACAAATCTATTGTGCGTATTGTTTTATTATTTCGGATAATCTCTATACTTCTATATGAACCATTATTATTTGGTCCGCCAGACTGATTAAGCGCATTAAATGCAGTGGCAAGCGATGAAATTGTGTAAGATCCCGGACGTGTTACTTCTCCGGTTATCATCACCTGAATACTCCTTACATTTCCTAGCGTAATAGTTGAATATGTCCCTCCACCAGGCCGATTAAGGGTTGAATATGCGGATCTTAATCTGTTTATAATTCTTTCAGAAGCTTGTTCAATAGTCAAACCATTCACCTGTACAGGTGCGAGATTCAACATTTTAACCGTTCCTTCCGGACTTATCTTTAATCGAAAATTATCAACTGAATTTCCGTAAATATCTACAACCAGTTCGTCGTCCGGACCTAAAATATAATTTTTTGGGGTAGCAATTCGTAGGTTGGGTTCGAAACTAATAGACGGGATAGAAAAAAAAGAAGCACCAAAAATTTGTTTCACGCTATCGGCACTTGGAAGAACGGATATCGGCTTCGCTTTTACCAACATAGAATCAGCAACCTGCCTTCTACTTTCATCTGTGTTACTTCGGTCAGGGCTAGTCGGAGAGGAGGTCTGCGCTTGCTGTAACCGATTTCTCATTGTACTGATTTGATCCAGTGTATATCCTTTTTCAAGAGCAGCCTGTTCGATAGCCATATCAGTTAGTCCGCTGGACTTAGCTCTCTTGTAAAATTCTAAAGCTTGTTCGTTAGATATTGAATTAGGGTCAATATTTTGAGCAAATGTCTCAGAATGTAACAATGCAGAAAATAAAAAAAGAATTCCCGAGAAAAGGGATTTTCGAAGCAAGGAGAAGTACATGTAATGTGCGTAAATGTTTGTTTAAATTCTAAGAAACATCTTTATATACTTTTGATAGAATCAAAGAATTCACTCAAAAGTACATAAAGATATTATAATTGAAAGTCGTTTGATAGAATTTCGTATTTCTAAGATGTTTTCAATGGAATTACATTAATTGACAATTCTTTTAATTGCTTATCTTCAATACTAGACGGCGAATCAATCATTACGTCACGTCCTGAATTATTTTTTGGGAACGCAATAAAATCTCTGATCGAATCTACGCCTCCAAAGATTGAGCACAGACGGTCAAATCCGAAGGCGATACCTGCATGAGGAGGTGCTCCGAATTCAAAAGCATTCATAAGGAAGCCAAATTGTTCCTGCGCTTCTTCCGGACTGAAGCCAAGTATTTCAAACATTTGCTGCTGCAAATCGCGTTCGAAAATCCTGACAGAACCACCACCAACTTCTACACCGTTGATAACCATGTCATAAGCGTTTGCGCGTACCTGCCCAAGGTCCGTCGCTAAAAGCGCAATATCTTCCGGTTTTGGACTTGTGAATGGATGGTGCATCGCGAACCAGCGGTTTTCTTCTTCGCCGTATTCTAACAACGGGAAGTCGAGCACCCACAATGCTCGGAACACATTTGGATCACGGAAACCAAGGCGGAAACCCATTTCCAGACGAACTTCATTCAGCTGTTTGCGGGCTTTATCAGCCTGTCCGGAAATTACCAGAATTAAGTCACCAGGTTTTGCATCAAATGCCGACCCCCATTTTCTAAGATCTTCTTCTGAGTAAAACTTATCGACGGAAGATTTTACGCTTCCATCCTCATTATAACGCACATAGATCAATCCTTTCGCGCCAATTTGCGGACGTTTAACCCAGTCTGTCAATTCATCCATTTGTTTACGGGTGTATACGGCACAACCCGGCGCACAAACACCAACAACAAGCTCAGCATCATCAAACACACCGAAACCTTTACCAGAGGTAAGATCCTGATCCTTTCCTTTCAATTCAACAAACTTCATGTCAAAACGGATATCCGGCTTGTCGGAACCGTATAAACGCATGGCATCTGCATAAGTCATACGTGGAACTTCCGGCAAATCCAGCCCTTTAACTTTACTGAAAAGATTACGGATCAAGCCTTCAAAAGTATTCAAAATGTCTTCTTGTGTTACAAACGACATTTCGCAATCAATCTGCGTAAACTCAGGCTGACGATCGGCACGTAAATCTTCATCACGGAAACACTTTACGATCTGGTAATAACGGTCAAATCCAGCTACCATCAAAAGTTGTTTGAAAGTTTGCGGTGATTGCGGCAAAGCGTAAAATTCACCTGGGTTCATGCGACTTGGCACAACAAAATCACGTGCTCCTTCCGGTGTTGATTTGATTAACACGGGAGTTTCCACTTCGATAAAACTTAAATCATCAAGATAGGCACGTGTATGACGAGCAACCTGGTGACGAAGTTCAAGATTTTTACGAACTGTATTTCTACGCAGATCCAGATACCGGTATTTCATACGAATATCATCTCCTCCGTCCGTTTCGTCTTCAATTAAAAAAGGAGGAAGTTTTGCAGGATTAAGAATCGATAATTCTGAAACACGAATTTCGATTGAACCCGTCGCAATTTTATCATTTTTAGAAAGGCGTTCAATTACCTCGCCTTTTGTGGAGATCACAAATTCACGTCCCAGCGAACGTGCAGTTTCCAATACCTCCGGTGGTGTTTTACCTTCTTCAAAAAGAAGCTGTGTTAAACCATACCGGTCACGTAAATCCAGCCATACCATTCCTCCTTTGTCACGGATTCGCTGAACCCAACCACACAACACAACATCTTGATTTACATGCTCTAAGCTTAACTCACCACAGGTATGTGTACGTAACATATAATTATTTTAATACTGATATAAAGAAACTGCCTGATAATAAATGCCGCAAAACTACGTATTTTTACTAAATCTAACATGAAACGTTATTTATGAAATTATATAAATTCAGGTTCTTACCGCAAAAGTTTTTATTATTCGCAACGATGGCGGTCTTTTGGACTGCATGCGGTGATCCCGAAGTAAATCCGGAAACGGGTGATTCGATTGACTTTGAAACTGTTCCTGCACAATTTGCCATACAACCGGAAATCATCAATGAAGCATCCGGGCTAGCCAATAGTTTCTCAATGAATGGCTATTTATGGACTTTGCAGGATTCGGGGAAACCGAACTCTCTGTACCTTGTCAGCACTGACGGAAAAACGATTAAAGAATTTAATATACCGGGCTCGTCAAACCATGACTGGGAAGATCTTGCAAGTGGTCCAGGGCCTGCGGATGGGGTTAAGTATATGTACATTGGTGAAATCGGCAACAACAATCTTCCGATGACTTCAACCAATATTATTTACAGAATCCCGGAAATCGGTGGTATTAACGAATCGTTTAATCAAAGTGGTTTAGAAAAAATAACATATAATTACCCCGATGGCCCCCGTGATGCGGAAAGCCTTCTACTGGATCCTTTAACGAAGGATATTTTTATAATTTCAAAAGAAATGGATAATGCTGGATTGTATCGTCTGCCATATCCTCAATCAACTTCGGCAACCATTACAGCGGAAAAAGTGGGAATTATTCCTTCGGTAGTTTTTGCAACAGGAGGTAATATTTCAGTGAGTGGCGGCGAAATATTGATCAGGAATTATACCTCAGCTTTTTATTGGATAAGAAGCACTGGCGAAACAGTTGGTCAGACACTTTTGAGAGCGCCGCGGAAGCAAATGTTTCTCGCTCCAGAGCCGCAGGGAGAGTCAATTTGTTTTGATCTTGAGGCGAAAGGTTTTTATACGCTTGGAGAAATCGGTCAGGCGGCAAGTGTGAATCTTAATTATTACAAAAGAAAATAAGTTTAAATCTTATGTTGAAAAATCTATTGCTTTTTACTTTTTTATTGATGTCTCTGAACGTGTTGTCGCAGCAGACTTCAACCCAGGATACCTTCGTCAAGGATAATTATTCAAAAAAGGAATTCGATATTCCGATGCGGGACGGTGTGAAATTACACACCATTGTATACGCTCCGAAGGACGCTGCAACATCAAAAAAGTATCCGTTTCTGATGCAAAGAACATGTTACAGCGTCGCGCCTTATGGCGAGGAAAAGTATCCTGCTCGCCTGGGGCCAAGCACGTTACTTATGCAGGAAAAATATATTTTTGTTTATCAGGATGTCAGAGGAAGGTATAAAAGTGAGGGTGTCTGGACCAACATGACGCCGCATATCGATTCCAAGAAAAATAAAACAGAAGTTGACGAAGCCTCAGATACTTATGATACCATTGAATGGCTTTTAAAAAATATTCCGAATAACAACGGAAGGGTAGGACAGTGGGGGATTTCTTATCCTGGTTTCTACACAACCGCCAGTGCGCTCAGCAATCACCCAGCTTTAAAAGCATCTTCTCCGCAGGCACCGATCGCAGACTTTTTTCATGACGATTTTCATCATAACGGCGTTTTTACGCAAGGTTATTATCTCACTTTCCCGGTTTTCGGAATCAAGCCGGATGCGCCAACTGATGCTTCATGGTTCTCTAACGATTTCATTAAACCTGCTCCGGATGGTTACACGTTCAATATGAATGTTGGCCCGCTGAAAAACTTTGATAAACATTATTCGAAAAACTTTTTCTGGCAGGAAACTGTAAATCATCCCAACAAAGATGAATTCTGGCAAAAGAGAGATATTTTACCTCATTTAAAAGGCTTGAAACACGCATTCATGACGGTTGGTGGCTGGTTTGATGCAGAAGATTTGTATGGTCCGCTGAATACCTATAAGACAATTGAAAAAAATAATCCCGGGATTTATAATACGCTGGTTGTCGGTCCATTTGGCCACGGGAGGTGGAGCAGAGAAACCGGGCATACCTTTCACAACGATATTTATTTTGGGGACAGTATCGCAACTTTCTACCAAAATACAATCGAAGGAAAGTTTTTTGATCATTTCTTAAAAGGTCCTGGTGATGGGAAAACAGGATTGCCGGAAGCATATCTTTTTGATACAGGAAAAAAGGAATGGAAAACCTACGACAAGTGGCCGGTTGCCAATGCTGAAAAGAAGAAACTCTATTTTCTGGCAGATGGAAAATTGAGTTTTAATGCTCCTGCCACTGCAAAGTCATTCTCGGAATATGTCAGCGATCCAATGAAACCGGTTCCTTATACTGAGAATTACAAGCAAATGTCCGGATTTACGCCATTCGAATACATGTCGGAAGATCAGCGTTTCGCCTCAACGCGTCCCGATGTTTTGGTGTTTAAAACAGATGTGCTGACAGAAGATATGACCCTGGGCGGCGAAATAATGGCACAACTAAAAATCAGCACGAGCGGAACCGACGCTGACTTTTTTGTCAAATTGATTGATGTATATCCTGATGATGAAAAGAATAGCCCGTTCCAACCCAACCCGAATGTTGTGATGGCAGGGTATCAGCAGATGGTAAGAAGTGAAATTGTTCGCGCCCGTTTCCGTAACAGTATGGAAAAACCTGAGCCGCTTGTTGCCGATAAACTGACTGATATTTCATTCCGGTTACAGGATGTGCTGCATACTTTTAAGAAGGGTCACCGCATCATGGTTCAGGTTCAAAGTACTGTTTTTCCATTATTTGACAGGAATCCGCAGAAATATGTAGACAACATTTATAAAGCGGAGGAAAAAGATTTTATTAAAGCGACTCAAAAAGTCTTTCATCAGCAAGGCGCAGAAAGTGGACTTGTGGTAGAGATTCTGAAATAAAAAAACAGGGTGAAGTATATTTCTTCACCCTGTTTTATAACCTGACAGTCTGGTCAAGGATTTTATTTAATAATTGATCCGGATTGAAGGGTTTTGAAACTATATCAGTCATCCCGATACTAAACATATCCCGTTTCACATCCGGAGCCAGGCTTGCCGTTAAGGCAATAATGGGTACCGTTTCTCCACGTTCACGCAACTGCTTCGTTGCCTGATATCCATCCAGCACTGGCATGTGAAGATCCATCAGCACGATATGGTGACGGGTTACATCAAAATGATCTAAGGCTTCCTGCCCGTTGACAGCGACCTCTGATTCGGCTCCCCATCTTTTCAGGAAGTTCTGAACAACGACTACGTTCATACGATTGTCTTCAACAATCAAAACACAAATTCCTTTTAAAGGTTTTTCTTCGATGTTTTCAGGTAAGACATCTTTCTGTTTTGCGGTCTCCTCCAATATTGGAAAAGTTTGTATAAAGTAGAAATTTGATCCTTTACCCTCTTCGCTTTCAAGGTGCAGTGCAGAACCTTGAAGCTCTAACAATCTTTTGCTGATGGCAAGGCCCAGGCCGGTTCCACCAAAACCCCGGGTCGAAGAAGATTCAATTTGCGTGAATTGATCAAATATGATTTTTTGCTTTTCTTCGGCAATACCAATGCCGGTATCCTGAACAGATATTTTGAGCGTAATATCTTTTTCTGTGCTTGAAATTATTTCGACTTCTAATTTTACCCATCCTTTGCTAGTAAATTTTATAGCATTCTGGACGAGGTTACCAACTACTTGTGATATACGTTTAGCGTCAGCCGAAATCTTGGCAGGGAGTTTATCGTCAAGTCGTATGATAAGGTCAATCCCGCTATCCTCAGCCGACATTTTATATCCTGAAACTATGCTTTTTAAAATTTCCGAAAGGTCGACTGGCGCGTTGGTAATTTGAATTTTGCCTTCTTCTATCGTGTTAAGATCCAGGATGTCGTTGACAATCGCAAGCAAATTGTTCGCTGAAAAAAGAAGTACGTCAAGGTGCTGTTTTTGATCCGGCCTCGGCGTTTCTTTCATCATCAGGTGTGTCATCCCGACAACCGCGTTGAGAGGCGTTTTGATCTCATGGCTCATTGTGCTTAAAAATTCACTTTTCACTTTTAATCCCATTTCTGCATCCGTCTTAGCCTTTTTCAAGGTGTATGCGAATCGAAACGAAAGTATTAATGACTGACAGAAGAAAAATCCGAGATATCCCACAAATAGGAAAATCTTTTCGGGGTATGTAATGTCGTAGTAATCCAGAATCAGAGCAATAATAATGATAAATATGACTCCTGTACTCAATAGGGCATATTTTGCTCCGATGCGCTTATTCTTATACGCTCTTATGTAAATTGAGGTGGCGAAACTTATGTAAAAGATTAGTAGCCCAATAAATGGATTAATTAAATTGGAAAATAAAAGCGGAGGTGAAATCATCGTGATCACAACAAGGGCGAAACAGATGCCTGTCATCACGAAAATAATTTTATGAGGGGTGTCTTCCCAATAGAGATTCCGTGTGTAAAGCGCAAACATAGCCACGGCCATAAATAGCGAAATATATTCGCAGTGAATGGCCAGATGCCAGCCTAATGTCGGAAAAATGGAATGGATCGCGTAATCTCCTGTGCCGATAATACGGTAACTGTAAAAGAAACAGAAGAGCGCAAAATAAAGCGTTGCTTTATCATGCCGTCCTAAAAGATAAAGACCAAGAAAATATAGCCCGCCCATGACCATGCAACCCGTCAGCAGGAAATCGAAAGCATAGTCCAGATTATTTTCTGCTTGTAATTTACTGAAAGAACCAATCTCAATTGACTTGGTATTTCCGCCTTTTGAATGATGGAAATTTGCGATTTGTAAGGTTAAAAAAAGCGTATCAGTCGGCTGAAATGGTTTTACCTGCGTTGACCAATAAGGAACCGTGCTGGCCTTGTCTGTGCCGGGAACTCCGTTAGCAGCTATAATCTTTCCATTGACATAAAAAGTGTAAGCACTATACATGTCCCGGATATTGAACGCAAGCTGGTCTCTTTCTTTCGGCAGTAGAACTTTTAATTCATAAGTTGCAAATCCCTGGGACGGTAAAAATTTGCCTTTCCAAAGTGTGTTGCGCCACAGCTGAGGGAATTTTGTAATTTCATGATATGTTTCTGTCGTTCCGGGTTTTTTCAAAACTTTCCAATAAAGCTTCCACTCACCATCGATTGGAACTGTAAAATTTTCAAGGTCGGTATTTCGCAGATCGAGAATTCCTGCTTTTGCAATGGGCGCAGATATTGGATTGGACGCAAAACATGGTTTGACCACAAGAGCCATGTTCAGGAACAGCAGCAAAAACGTTAAATAGGATACAAAGTTCCGCGTCATTTTTTCATGAATAAAAGTTGACCGGTGATGTGTTTGTATCAGGTATAATAAAATTTAAGGATCCGTACACTGGTTTTAAATGACAAAATTGGTGCAGAAAGTAACTTTCATGCTATTAAAATAATAAAATTGTGTTTTTTTACTTTAACGTCATATAAATCTCTAAACAAAACGGATAAAATCTTATCGATTGGTAAAATAGAGGCTAATTCGCATGTTTTGATTATAATAAAACTTAGTATATGAATTATAAAATTTTAGGAATGACTGCACTTACTGCCACACTGATCGGCACGGATGGATCCGCTCAGAAAATAACTTACCCCAAAACAAATAAGGTTGAACATGTTGATGAGTATCATGGAACAAAGGTTTCTGATCCGTATCACTGGCTGGAAGATGACCGTTCAGCAGAAACCGCAGCCTGGGTAAAAGCACAAAATGAAGTGACGTTTGGATATCTGGATAAAATCTCATTTAAGGGAAAGATTTTTTCCGATCTGGAAAAGGCCTATAACTATCCTAAATATTCGGCACCTTCAAAAAAGGGAGACTATTTTTATTTTTACAAAAACGACGGTTTGCAAAACCAGGCTGTCTTGTATCGTCAAAAGGGTTTGAACGGAACTCCCGAAACGGTTCTCGATCCTAACAAACTGTCGGCTGACGGAACAACCCGGTTGACTGTTTTCGAACTTTCAAAAGATGGAAATCATGCAGTTTTAGGTTTTTCAAAAGGCGGATCTGATTGGCAGGAATATCGGGTGATGGATATGAAAACCCTGAAAATGTTATCGGACAAAGTGGAATGGGTAAAAGTTTCGGGTGCGGCGTGGCAAGGAGACGGTTTTTATTACAGCAGTTATCCAAAACCTGAGGGCAGTGCTTTGGCTGCAAAAAATGAGAATCATCAGGTATTTTTTCATAAAATCGGGACAGCACAGTCTGAGGATAAGTTGATATTCGAAGATCCTGCCAATGGTCAAAGGTTTCATACGGTCAGCACGACGGAGGACGAACAATTTGCCACACTTTATGTGAGCGACCGTGGAAAAGGGAAAGACGGAAATGGCTTATGGGTGATGAAAAAAGGCGAAACGAAATTTACGCCGATCAAGGAAGAAATTACCGATTTTAGCTATAACATCATTGAAAATGCCGAAGGCGGTTTTTTAGTGGAAACTAACGAGAACGCTCCAAACGGAAAAGTGATGTTTTACGAAAGCAAGTCGAAAAACTGGAAAATATTTCTGCCGGAAAAACCTGAACCGTTGCAAGGCGCAGGAACGGCTGGCGGGAAAGTATTTGCTTCTTATTCAAAAGATGTAACATCGAGGGTATATGTGTATGATTTGAAAGGGAAACTGGAAAACGAAGTACAATTGCCGGGACTTGGAACTGTTGGCGGTTTTGGCGGAGAGAAGGAAGATACCTTTGTGTTTTATACCTACACCTCATTCAACTACCCGCCGACCATTTTCAGGTATGACATTGCTTCCCACAAAAGCACTGTATTTCGTGAACCGGAAGTTTCTTTTAAACCAGAAGACTACGAAACAAAACAAGTTTTTTATCCAAGCAAAGACGGGACAAAGATTCCTGCATTCATCACCTATAAAAAGGGGCTGAAACTGGATGGCACGAATCCTACGATTTTGTACGGATATGGTGGATTTAATATCAGTCTGACGCCATCGTTTAGCCCAACACGTATTCCGTTTCTAAATCAGGGTGGTGTATATGTTCAGGCAAATTTACGTGGCGGAAGTGAGTATGGCGAAAAATGGCACGAGCAAGGAATGAAGTTAAAAAAGCAAAATGTTTTTGATGATTTTATTGCGGCGGCAGAATTTCTGATCAAGGAAAAGTATACATCGCCTGAACGTTTAGCCATACAGGGTGGGTCGAACGGCGGTTTGCTTGTGGGTGCTGTGATGAACCAGCGGCCAGCATTGTTTAAAGTTGCTTTTCCGGCTGTTGGCGTGATGGATATGCTTCGTTTTCATAAATTTACGATTGGCTGGAACTGGATTGCCGATTATGGAAGCAGCGACAATGCGGAAGAATTTAAAATGCTTTACGGTTATTCTCCATTACATAATATCAAATCGGGTGTCAATTATCCGGCAACAATGATCACCACGGCCGATCACGACGACCGGGTTGTTCCGGCGCATTCATTTAAGTATGCGGCTGAGCTGCAAGCAAAAGCGGGCCAGTCTTCTACAAATCCGCTTTTAATTCGTATTGACACAAATTCCGGACACGGAGCCAGCAATACCAAAAAGGCATTAGAAACCCAGGCGGATATTTATGCTTTTTTGTTTTATAATATGGGGTTGACCTGGAAGTAATGTGGTTTAAACATCAACATAAGTAACCGAAAATTAAATTATTGATTTGGTAATTTGATTTGCTGATATTTTGTTTGAAATTTGACTTACTAAATCGGCAGTGGCACATGTCGCTGTCGATTTTTCTTTTCGACGTCTCTGAACAACTTCTTTATAATTAAGTGACAAGAATGATTCTCTTTCATTCTGACAGATTTTCGTCGCCTTTTATTTTTTAGTTCACGCTTACATTTAGCACTATGAAACACTATTACCTAATTTTTGTCCTTTTGTTTTCTGTTACGAGTAGTTTTGCACAGACTTTGGAAGATGATCGGCTGGCATTAAAGGCTATTTATGAGAACATGAGTTTTCATTTCCCAGGTGAACCAAATGTTCATTACGTGCCATGGAACTTTCCGGGTAATCCAGGAGATAGTCCTTGTGGGTGGGCAGGGATATCATGCGAAAACGACAGAGTTACAGGTTTATCACTATCTGAAAAGCAATTGGATGGACAAATTCCGAAAGAAATAGGCAATTTAACTGCTTTGATCACACTAAGTTTAGGAGGTGGAAATGGTTTTGGAACAAATAACTATTCGGCTGTGACTGGTCAAATACCGCCGGAAATTGGGAAGTTAGTTAACCTTCGGCATCTGGATCTCTCCTCTCTGAACTTTTCAGGATCTATTCCAGCTAGTTTTGGTAATCTCGTCCAATTAAGATACCTAAGCATAGCCTATAAGGATTACCCCGGTCAGACCTCTCTTGGTAGCCTTTCAGGGAGTATTCCAACTTCATTTTCAAAATTGGTGAATCTTGAAACTTTAATTTTAAGCAGGCAAAATTTGAGTGGAGCCATACCAGTTTTTCTGGGTAATCTGACAAAATTAAAGCACCTAGACTTATCGGACAATTTTTTCAACGGACCTATACCGGCATCATTTGCAAACCTACAAAATCTGACAGCATTAAATTTAAGCTACACCGCTAATCCGGTTAGAACTATCAAGTACGGTGCTTTGGGGGATTTTATCCCGGACTTATCTGGAATTCCAATTTCTGCAAACGTTGATATTTCTGGCAACTCTTTCACATTTGAGGGAATGGTGTCTAATATTAGCAGGCTTGATCATTATACCAATCAAGCAAAGATTCAGCTATATCAGGGAAATGGTGCAATATATGCGTCGCACGGTGGTAGCGGGTCAAGTGTATCTTATTTTTATAGGGATAACCAGATAATACAAACAATTAATGGAACAGATATGCCAATGTTTTCATGGAAAGGGCCAGGTAAATATAGAATAGAGGCGACGGATGCTAGTGTTCCAGGTCTTACACTTGTTAGTGACGAAGTAGATTTTGAAACTTTCTTTCCTGTTAAACTAACTTTTTTTAGTGTCAAGAATAATTTATCTGAAAACCTCCTCACTTGGAAAACCACCTCAGAAACCAATAACAAAGGCTTCCAGATCGAACGAAGTGTTGATGCGAAAACATTTGAAAATATTGGATTTGTGGATGGGCTTGGGGATAATCTGGGAGATAAAACCTATACCTTTCTGGATGCAAAACCCTATTTCAAAACCTATTACCGGCTGAAACAACTGGACTGGAACGGGAAATCGGAATACTCCCGTATTATTACTGTGAAACAGGATAAAACAAAACTGAGCGTCTATCCGAATCCTGCAAAAAATGAGTTTTTTGTTTCCGGATTGGATAGGGAGGAGGCCGTTGAAATCAGGGATTATGAGGGAAGGGTTGTGCTGGAACAAAAGGTAAATCCTGCGCAACCAGTTCGGACGGGCAAACTATCGAACGGACTTTATTTGATTAAAGTAGGGGAAGAAACGAGAAAAGTAGTCATTCAAAATTAGAAGGTAATAATACATTTTCGCTGAACGGCCTGGGTAGATTTCTCTGCTCAGGCCGTTTTAATTAAAAAATAACTTATTTATCTTATATTTTTTTAGTATGCAGGATACCACAGGACGGTACGCAAATCGAAGTTTTTTAATCTTGTATCGTAATAAAAAGTCAAATCATCTGAATTGCCCACCTGTTACTTTTAAGTGATTTTAACCAATAAGGGATTATAAAAAACAAAATAATATGAGCATTTTAAAAGCAGAGCAGTACAAGTATGTGAGTTATCTTTGGGATGAAGAAAAAGCAGCTTCCCTGGGTGATGATCAGGTGGAATTACTTTTATATCGTTCCAATTTGCTTGGAGCAGACCTTCGTCTTACCAACTATGCCGGTGGAAACACCAGCTGCAAAACCATTGAAAAAGATCCTTTAACAGGAAATTCTGTTGAGGTGATGTGGATCAAAGGTTCTGGCGGAGATATCGGGACTTTGAAGAGAAGCGGCCTGGCCGGTCTTTATCAGAACCGTCTGCATGCTCTGAAAAATATATATCGCGGTCTTGAATTTGAAGACGAAATGGTTGAGCTCTTCAATCATTGTATTTATGATCTAAAATCGAAAGCGCCGTCAATCGACACGCCTTTGCACGGTTTGCTTCCTTTCAAACATATTGACCATTTACACCCTGATGCTTTAATTGCTATTGCGGCTTCGAAAGAAGGTGAGGCGATTACGCAGGAATTATTTAATGGCGAACTGGCGTGGGTACCTTGGCAGCGTCCAGGTTTTGACCTTGGGTTAAAACTGGAAAAAACACTTGCTGATAATCCTGGCATTCGCGGAATCGTTTTGGGTGGTCATGGTTTGTTTACCTGGGGTGACACTGCCTACGAATCTTATATCAATACACTTGACGTTATTGAAAAAGCTTCGGAATATCTTGAAGCTAATTACGGCAAAAAACGTCCTGTTTTTGGCGGTGCAAAACAGGAAAGTCTGGACGCAGCTCGTCGTCTTGAATTAGCAGGTCAATTGGCACCTTACCTTCGCGGCCTCGCCTCTGACCGTCAGACGATGGTTGGTCATTTCACGGATGATGTACGTGTTCTGGAATTTATCAACAGCAATGATCTTGACAAACTGGCTCCTTTGGGAACAAGTTGTCCTGACCACTTCCTTCGTACAAAAATCCGTCCATTGGTACTCGATCTGTCGCTGGAAACGTTAACTGGCGATACCCAGGCGATTCTGGATGTTATTCGTCCGCAGTTTGAGGCATACCGTGTGGATTATCAGGCCTATTACGATCGCTGCAAACATGATAACAGCCCGGCCGTTCGTGACCCAAATCCGGTAATTATTTTATATCCGGGCGTTGGGATGTTCGCTTTTGCAAAAGATAAACAAACTGCCCGCGTTGCCGCAGAATTTTATACCAATGCAATCAACGTAATGAAGGGCGCGGAGGCGGTTTCATCCTACGTTTCGTTACCTGAACAAGAAGCTTTTGATATCGAATACTGGTTGTTGGAAGAAGCTAAATTACAGCGTATGCCGAAGGAAAAATCACTTTCACGAAAAGTGGCTTTTGTTACCGGAGGATCTGGTGGAATTGGTAAAGCAATTGCGCAGAAATTTCTCGAAGAAGGTGCTTGTGTTGTGATTTCAGATATTGATGACAAAGCATTGGCTGAAACGAAAAATGAATTTGACGCCAAGTTTGGTAAAGATTTTTCAGCAACCGCAAATGCGAACGTACTGGAAATTGATCAGATCCAGCAAGGATTGCATACTACAAAACTAAAATTCGGTGGTGTTGATATCGTTGTGAACTGCGCCGGACTTTCCATTTCTAAACCGCTTGCCGAAACGACTATCAAGGATTGGGATATTTTACAGGACGTTTTGGTAAAAGGCCAGTTCCTCGTATCTCAGGAATCCGTTGCGATTATGCGTCAGCAAGGTTTAGGAGGGGATATTATTAACATTGCAAGTAAAAACGGCCTGGTTTCTGGTCCAAATAATGTTGCCTATGGAACTGCGAAGGCAGCTCAGCAGCATATGACCCGCCTTCTGGCTGCAGAGTTAGGCCCTGATAAAATTCGTGTGAATGTAGTGAATCCTGATGCAGTAATTTCCGGAAGTAAAATCTGGGAAAGCGGTTGGGCAGCTGGCCGTGCAAAAGCTTATGGAATCAAAATCGAAGAATTGCCGGCATATTACGCAAAACGTACGGTCTTGAATGCTGAAATTCACACAGAAGACATTGCAAACGGCGTTTTTGTATTCGTTGGTGGATTGTTAGGGAAAAGTACCGGAAATGTCCTGAACATTGATGGTGGAGTACCGGCAGCATTTGTTCGCTAGTACTAGAAATGAAAGCTGTGCCGAAAGTAAAATTGCTTTTGGCACAGCTCTTTTTTTTAAAATAATGGCGGTTCAAATTAATCTGATAATTTACTTGAATACGGCCGGATACTTCAATCTTTAATGCTAAAAAGATGAAAATAGAACAATATCGCATTGATCAGCATAATGAACGTTTGCTAGGAAAACACAACAATCAATTCATATTTGCGAAGGAACAACTAGGGGAACAAGGCATTGATGCCAACGCGATCGTAAAAACATTGCAGGCATTTCAGGTTGCTATTCCAAGCTGGGCGCTTGGAACGGGCGGCACGCGTTTCGGCCGTTTTTCAGGTGCCGGCGAGCCAGGATCTTTGGTTGAAAAAATTGAAGATGTTGGGATTCTCCATGCTCTGAATCGTTCAAGCGGCTCAATTTCGCTGCACATTCCATGGGATATACCAAGCGACGCCAACGCAATGATTGATCTGGCGACTTCATTGGATTTGAAGTTTGACGCGGTGAATTCCAATACTTTTCAGGATCAGAAAAACCAGGAATTATCTTACAAATATGGTTCTCTGTCGCACATGGATCCAAAAGTTAGGAAACAGGCGGTTGAGCATAATATTGAAGTTATCAGGTACGGAAAAGAATTAGGTTCAAAGGCATTGTCGATCTGGTTGTCGGATGGATCCTGTTTTCCCGGACAATCTAATTTTGTAAAATCTTTCCAAAATACGCTGGAATCTTTGCAGGAAATATATGCGGCTCTTCCGGAAGACTGGAAAGTTTTCGTGGAGTATAAAGCCTACGAGCCTAATTTCTATTCGACCGTTATCCAGGATTGGGGAAGTTCTTTGCTTTTCTGTCAGAAATTGGGACCGAAAGCTGATGTTTTGGTTGATTTAGGACACCATTTACCCAATGCAAACATCGAACAAATAGTTGCTACGTTGATGATGGAAGGCCGTTTGGCAGGTTTCCATTTTAATGATTCCAAATATGGTGACGATGATTTGACGGTTGGAAGTATTAGACCTTATATGTTGTTCCTGATATTTGTTGAGCTGGTTGAGGGGATGAAACGCGCTGGAAAAGGCAGTGACGGATTTGCCTGGATGATTGACGCAAGTCACAATGTGAAAGATCCTTTGGAAGATTTGATGCAATCGGTAGAAGCAATTTTGCTTTCTTATGCGCAGGCGCTTATCCTGGATAGCAAAAAGCTTGAAATCGCACGTCAGAATAATGATGTAGTTTTAGCGCAACAATTATTGCAGAATGCGTTCAGAACAGATGTTCGCCCATTAGTTAGAGAAGCTATGCTGCACAGCGGCGGTTCTCTGGATCCGATCGGCCTTTTTCGTGATCTTAAAATCAGAGAAAATCTGATCAGCGAACGTGGAACTGTGACTGTTGCTACTGGTCTTTAACAAAGAAAGCCATTCGGAGAAATCTGAATGGCTTTCTTTGTTATAATGATTTTCTTCTGATTAGCGTGAATGGGTTTTTGATGCTTTCCGTTTTATTCATCATCACAAGGCGGGCAGCTGATTTTCCCATTTGTTCGTGATCCGTTGAGATCGTCGTGATACCATCCAGTAAAATTTCTTTCAGCGGGGTCTCATTATAGGAAATTATACCGACATCCTTTCCAATGACAAGTTTCTGTTCGTTACATTTCTTGATAAGATTGACCAGATCCGTTTCTTCAATAATCACATAAGCGGCATCTTTTAAAACAGTGATATTTTCATCTGTTTCATACATAATTTCATGCTCGAACTGATGCTGGATACAAAAAAGCCGGAATCCTTTGATAATTTCTTTCGGATATGGGATGAGTGTCGGGAAAATCAGGATCAGTTTTTTATAAACCTGCAACAGATCTATGGCATCGTTCAGCGCATGTAAAATATCTTTTTCGAAATTCTGATACACTGCCGAGTGTTTTGACAGACCATTTTCCAGAATATCCTTATCGAGTAAGATCAATTTTTCAGGCGGAATCAGGTTTAAAATTTTGATAGCTTCTTCTTCATTTTCATAAAAATGCGGCATTATCACATAATAATCATATTCGCCGAGACTGTTCTTAATTAAATTGCTGAAAATATTGATGTTCGAGTGATGGATATGAAGATCAACGATCACATTGCGACCAACATTTTCCACAAAGGAATTATAAATCTGTTTTTTGTAATTACTGATTTTATTAAAAACCAGAAGAATCCTGGAAGTAGTTTCTATATCAACACGATTGATGAAATATCCTTTTCCGCGCACAGATATCAACACACCGTCCTTGATCAGATGTTTGTAAGCTTTCTCTACGGTATCACGGGATAATAAATATTCTTCGCTTAACTGGTTGATTGACGGTATTTTATCTCCTCTTTTCAGCTTTCCCTTACCAATGGCCAATAACAGCGATTTGATAATTTGCATGTATTTTGGCGCACTCTCCTTAAAATCAATGTCAAACTGGATTTCCATTAAAGCGTCATGGGTTAAAAGTGTGCTAAAATTACCACATTTCCTTAGAATTGGAATGTTTATATAAAGACGCAATAGACCGGAAATGCGCTTATTATAAAAGTACGATAAATGAAAAAGCTCCTCAAAAAACTTTAAGTTTCGTTGAGGAGCTTTCATTTATTCTATACTGTTATCTTGGCGAACGGCCACCTCTGTCGCCTGAACTTTCGTAAGTTCGTCCGCCTCCGTTCCCGCCTCGCGATGACTCACCGGAATTTCTTTCAGGAGAGTTGGAGCGAGCAGCAGGAGTGTTTGTCGATCTTTCACTATTTCCATAATCTCTGGAACGACCGGAATTATTAGACGGCTCGCTTTGACGAGAACGGCTCTGCTCTACATTTGGCGCAGTACGAGGCTGCTCATAAGTGCGATTCGAGCGATTGTCATTATTATTGTAGACAGGTTGTTCCTGACCTCTTGAACGGTTCATATCCCGGGGCGCCTGGCTTGGAGACGAATAACCTCTGTCCGGGGCGGAACGTTCTGACGGGCGGTCCGGGATTGACGATCGGGTACCACGGTCGTTTCTGATTTCCGGGCCTCTGTTCACACTACCATTATCATAGGTTCTGTTGTTTGAACGATAGTCATTATCTCTGTTTCTATTACCCGGATTATTTCCTGAAATTGTTCCTCTGCGATTGTTATTATCGTAACCGTATCTGCTGTTATTGCCTGGTTCATTGTAAGTTCTCCCACGGTCGTTTCCATAATTGCCATTTCTCCCGTTCGAGCGATCAACGATTACGGTACCACGGCGGTTACGGTCAATGTCACGAATAACAACCGTGCGTCCTGTCACCCGTTCAATTTCATTACGTCGTGGACCGTAAACATACGTACGGTTATCGTTCCGATAATAATTATTGATGATCGTAGTCTGGCCATAGATCTGGTTATACCGTCCTCTCGGCGCACAGTAATTATACCATCCGCGTGTTCCAATATATTGCTGCGGAACGAAAACCCACCAGAAAGAAGGAATGTTAACGGAAATATTTACGTTCACGCCAGGCCCCAGCGGCGCCCATCCATAATATCCGCCACCTGAACGCCAGTTTACCCAGGCAGGTCCCCATTCATAACCGGGAATCCAGAACCAGCCATTATAATCGTCGAAAGACCAGCGGCCGTAGTGGAAAGGCGCCCAACCCCAGTCGTAATCGGAAACCCATGTATTACCATATTCTGTCACTTCCCAATAACCGTTGGTTGAATAAGGCTGAAAACCTGCATCAACATAAGGAGTCCACACGGAGCCATATTGCGGCGAGTTAATCCAGCGGCCATAAGGAGACAGCTCGCTGTAAAATGTTTGAAACGAGATAGAAACTCCCGGCTGAGCTTTTACCTTTTCCTGAATCGAAATACCTCCAAGAAGTAATAATGATAAGGCAAGAATCCGAAATTTATGCATGTGATACATGGCCGTATGAATTAATAGTTTTCTAAATTAAAATCGATTGTTTGACACGAAAATTTGAAATGGGTTTAATGCTGCTTTTTTGTGCTAAAAGTGATAATACAAGTTGATTTGAATCGAAAAGCGTATTTTTAACTTTTAGTTTGATATGTATTTCTATGTAAATTATTGATAGATAGTTTGTTATAAAAGTCAGATCTAATTCTATCATCTGATTTTTTACATCCAGAAAGCGTAAAATGTTATCAAGTTCGTATATACCTTAACAGACATTAACAATATTCATAACCAGGTCATGATTAATCCTGAAAAATTACACCCCGAACTCGTTTTCCAGACAGCCAGAAGTGGTGGAAGCGGCGGGCAAAATGTTAACAAAGTTGAAACGAAAGTAGAGCTTCGCTTTGATATTGCAAATTCGAATTTATTATCGGAAGAAGAGAAGCAGATCCTGATCAATAAGTTAAGTGCAAAGCTGACGAACGAAAATGTGATGGTAATTTATCATCAAACTGAACGTTCGCAACTTGCAAATAAGGATAAGGTTGTAGACAAGTTTAATAAACTGATCCGGCAGGCTTTTTTCGTACCAAAAAAACGAAAACCCACACGGCCAACCTTAGCTTCAAAACTTGACAGATTGGCTGGAAAACAGAAAAAATCACAGGTAAAATCGATGCGGAGAAAACCCATTGATGATTAAGTATTTTGTCCTTACTTTTAGTGAATCGCTCCTGTTTTCCCGTTATGCTTTATTAAACTATGAATTCAATTTCTACATCAAATAATACCTCTGCGCTTCGTTCTGTACTTTCACTCCCGGTTATTGTAGCGTCGCTGGGTTATTTTGTGGATGTTTATGATTTGCTTTTATTTAATATCGTCCGGGTTCCGAGCCTGAAAGATCTCGGACTTTCCGAAGCAGAAATCTCACTGATTGGGGCTAAAATTTATAACTGGCAACAGGCGGGGTTGTTGATCGGAGGATTTTTCTGGGGGATTTGGGGTGATAAAATGGGGAGGCGTTCTGTGCTTTTTGGCTCTATTCTTACTTATTCTCTTGCCAATATTATTTGCGGTTTCACAAACGACGTCGAGTTATATTCGATTTTAAGATTTATTGCAGGACTTGGTCTGGCCGGTGAGCTTGGCGCAGGCATTACCTTAATCGCTGAAATTTTACCGAAAGAATATCGTGGTTATGGTGCGTCCGTAGTAGCGAGCGTCGGTCTTGCAGGAGCAATTGCTGCATTTTTCGCTGTGAAACTCACAGACTGGCGCGTTGCTTATTTTATCGGGGGCGGCATGGGTTTACTACTTTTAGCACTTCGCGTCAACGTATTGGAATCTTTTCTTTTTGAAAAAGGCATCAAAAATAGTATTTCAAAATCAGTACAATGGTGGACGATTTTCACAAAACGAGAGCGGCTGATCCGTTATTTGCGGTGTATGGGAATTGCCTTGCCAACTTATCTGGTGATTGGAATTTACGCAACCTTCGGAAATGAATTTGCAAAGGCAATTGGAATTCCCGGAGATATTCCTGCCGGAACCTGCGTTTTATATACTTACATTGGAATCGTTACTGGAGATTTTTTTAGCGGGTTTTTAAGCCAGTGGCTTCAATCGCGAAAAAAAGCTATTTTGATTATGCTAATGATGACTTTGGCTGGCGCGGTTATTCTTCTTTATGGAGGAATAAAATCAGCAGAAACACTTTATTTCTGTTATGCATGGCTCGGTTTTTCAATCGGGTACATTGCCATGTTCCTGACAACCACAGCTGAACAATTTGGTACGAATCTTCGTGCAACCGTAACTACGTCGGTTGCGAATAATGTTCGCGCGACGGTTCTGATCACATTGCCAATATTCCAGTTCCTTAAACCGAACTGGGGAGTTCTTCAGGCAGGTGCTGCGGTAGGTGCCGTTTGCTTTTTGCTGGCCTTACTTTCCTTGTGGAAAATGGAAGAAACCTATGGTAAGGAACTGGATTATGTTGAACAATAATTTATACCAAAGCTTCAAATAATATTTCCGCCGGATGCAGTGCTTTGCGACCTGTTCCATCGTGTATCTGGTGCCGGCAACTTGTGCCCGGCGCAGCAATAATCACGTCATCAGCCTGTTTACGAACCGTCGGGAAAAGTACCAACTCACCGATTTGCATCGAGATATCATAATGTTCTTTCTCGTAACCAAAAGAACCGGCCATACCGCAGCATCCCGAAGGAATTAATTGAACGGTATAATTTTCTGGTAACGATAACATTCTTTTGGTGGGCACCATGCTGGAAATTGCTTTTTGCTGGCAGTGTCCGTGAAGTTTGATCAGCCGTTTTTCTTTGCTGAACGAATTCTTTGAAATGTGTTTTAATTCAATTTCGCGTGAAATGAATTCATCAAACTGCAACGCATTCATTGCCAGTTTTTTCGCATCCTCTATCAAATCTTCACCAACCAGATCCGGATATTCATCACGAAAAGTCAGGATTGCGGACGGTTCCAAACCGATTAATGGTGTATCATAAGAAATAACGTCCTTCAAAAGTCTGATATTTTCTTCCGCTATTTTCTTCGCGTCTTTCAATAATCCTTTTGATAACTGCGGACGTCCCGATGGGCCGTGTTTTGGAATAATTACTTCATATCCTAATTTTTCCAGAACCTGAATTGCTTTTTTACCAATCTCAACGTCATTGTAATTGGTAAATTCATCACAGAAAAGATATACTTTTTTCTCAGAAGTGAAGCCCGATTTCTTGCGTTTTTTATACCAGGAAATTAAAGTCGTATCATGTAAAAGTGGCATCGTCCGTTCCGGATGAAAGCCTACTATATTATTTGCGATTTTACGAAGCGGCGCATTTTTGAAGACCAGATTATATGCCCAGGGAACATAACTGGCCAATCTATTTAGTTTTGAAAAATTCCCAACCAGCCATGAACGCACCGGAACACCGTGCTCGTCGTGATAGTGCTGCAAAAACTCCATTTTAAGTTTGGCCACATCCACATTGGAAGGACATTCGCCCTTGCAACCTTTGCAAGCAAGACATAAGTCGTAAACTTCCTTTATTTCTTTATTGTCAAAACGATTTTCTTTTGGTGAAGTGGTCAACATTTCCCGCAGGATATTGGCGCGGGCACGCGTTGTATCCTTTTCATTTCTTGTTGCCATGAAACTCGGACACATCGTACCGCCGCTCATTTCCGTTTTACGACAATCGCCTGACCCGTTACATTGTTCCGCATGCTGCAAAACGGTTTGATCCTGATACCGGAAATAAGTCTTAAAGTCTGGTGTCTTATGATCTGCTTCATAACGAAGGAAAGTATCCATCGGAGGCGTATCCACAATTTTTCCAGGATTTAAGATATTGTTAGGATCCCAGGTATTTTTCAGTTCTTTGAACAATTCATAATTATGCTGTCCGACCATTTGCGGAATAAATTCTCCGCGCAAACGCCCGTCACCATGTTCTCCGGAAAGCGATCCCTGAAATTTCTTTACAAGCGTGGCAATTTCCTCTGCAATGGTTCTGAATTGTTCGTGACCTTCTTTCGTTTTTAAATTAATGATCGGGCGAAGGTGCAGTTCTCCCGAACCGGCGTGTGCATAATGCACGGCAGACATCCCGTGTTTTTTCAGGATATCATTAAATTCAATAATATATTGTGGCTGATCGTAAACGTCGACCGCAGTATCTTCAATTACTGCAACCGCTTTTTCATCACCAGGAAGATTACTTAATAATCCCAGTCCGGCTTTCCTCAGCGTCCATATTTTCTTAGTATCATCGCCAAAAAGCAACGGATAATGGTAACCCATTCCCGCCTGGATAAAGTCAGCTTCCAATGCCTGGGCCAATGCCTCGACTTCTTCCTTTGTTTCTCTCGAAAGATCTACGACCAGAATAGCCGGATATTCGCCCGAAGCCGTATTTTGAACAAAAAACGCGTTGGCTTTTTGTTCTTTATTCGTAGCGGCGCATTCCAGAACGTAGTTATCGATTAATTCGACAGCTTGCGGTTTGTATTTCAACGCTAAGATTGTCGCTCGTAAAGCTTCGTCAATGGATGTGAAATGTGCGCACAATAATCCCTGCGTGGTCGGAGGAAGCGGAATAATATTCAGCTTGATTTCTGTCAAAAAGCAAAGCGTCCCTTCTGAGCCGGCGATCAGCTTACACATATTAAAAGGTACAACTTCCTGATTTTCTTCCGTTGGTGTGAAAGGCTCCGTCTCCAAAAGCATATCCAGCGCATAACCAGTGTTACGTCTTTCTACGCTACGCTTCGGAAATTCTTTTCTAATCTCATTCTGGTTTGCAGGGTTCGAAAGAATTTCGAAAGTTTTAGCATAAATTTTATCAGCGAGTGAATTGGCGGAAGCCGGCACCTTACTTTTAAATGTTTCCAACGTTTCCGTTCCAAAAGTCACATCGCTTCCATCAGCTAAAATCGCTTTCACTTCAAGTAAATGCTCTCTCGTACTTCCATAAACAACCGAGTTTGAACCGCAGGAATTATTTCCTACCATTCCGCCGATCATGGCACGGTTGGCCGTAGATGTCTCCGGACCAAAATATAGCCCATAAGGTTTCAACGCCATATTCAGTTCGTCACGAATGACGCCCGGCTCCACTCTGACATAACGTTCCTCCGGATTAATTTCGAGAATTTTTGTAAAATGTTTCGAAGTATCAACGATGATCCCGCTGCCAACCACCTGTCCCGCAAGTGAAGTTCCGGCTGTGCGTGGTACCAGAGAGATCTTTTTACTGTTCGCAAAAGCAAGCAGCGTTTTTATATCTTCTAATGTTTTGGGTATCGCAACCGCCAGCGGCATTTCACGGTAAGCCGATGCATCAGTAGCGTATAAAGTACGCATGGTATTGTCATCGTAAAAATCACCTGTAAGCTGACGAGCCAGTTGTTGTAAATCTGTATTCGAAACGGAGGACTGCGGTGTCATAAACAAAAAAAGTACAGAAAGGAAACTGCTCCAAAGTTACGCACAACCGATGATCAAATCATGAAATTTTTATAGAAAGGTTCAATGAGATACTCCAATTATACCTATGATTCAAAAATGTAACTTATAGTTTACTATTAATAATCTTAGAAAAAATAACATAATTTTTTGCTAAAAATTTGATGTCGTGATTTAGCTAAAAAGTGCCTCTATTTGAATTAAAGTGACAAATTGAACAATAAGCAATAATAATTGAATAATTCTTTGTCACTTGCAGTTGTGATATTTCAACTTAATATATTAATTTCGATAACTATTTGTCTAATATTCCAATTTGATCTTTAAATTATTCCTAAAAGGTCTGAAAGCCTTGTTTTGAGTTGTTTTTGATAAGTTGATTACGCAGACAAAAAGTACAAGGATGACAAAAATTAATTAACCAATCTATGATGAAATTCTCCAATTCTAATCGACTTATGTCTGGTCAATTTAAGGCAGCGAGATCCCCTTGGGGCGGCACGTCCCTCAACAGCCAAAGACTGGGGTCAGTTTTATTAACACTTGCGTTTGCAATAATTACTCTGACGGGCTATGCCCAAAATGCCGTTTCGGGAAAGGTTTTAGATTCGAAAGGATCCGGTCTTCCAGGAGTTGCGATTACTATTAAAGGTAGCACGACGGGTACTAACACGGATGTTGACGGTAATTTTCAAATCAGTGTTGCTCCTAACGCAACGCTTACATTTAGTTCCATAGGTTTTGAGTCACAAGATGTTCCTGTTGGTAATAAATCAACACTTAGTGTTACACTTTCCGAGGATGTAAGAGCTTTGGAAGAAGTTGTCGTTGTTGGTTACGGAACTGTAAAGAAAAAGGATGCAACTGGTGCGGTATCAGCTTTGGGATCAAAAGATTTCCAGAAAGGTATTGTAACTTCTCCGGAGCAATTGATGCAAGGAAGAGTTGCAGGTGTTCAGATTACACAATCCAGCGGTGAGCCGGGTGGTGGTATTAACGTTCGTATTCGTGGTACATCCTCTGTTCTTGGTGGAAATAACCCATTATTTGTAATTGATGGTGTTCCCCTAAGTGGTGATAATACTTCAAGTGGTGGTGACAACCAGGGTGTTGGTCGTCAGCCTGCTAAAAACCCGCTTAACTTTCTTAACCCTGACGATATTGCAAGTATCGATATCCTGAAAGATGCATCGGCAACGGCAATTTACGGTTCTCGTGGTGCTAACGGGGTTGTTTTGATTACTACAAAAAGAGGTAAAGGTAAAGGATCTTTGGATTATGGATATTCTCTTGGTGTTAGTAACATTACAAAGAGATATGATCTTCTGAACGCTCAGGAATATATAGCGGCAGGTGGACAAGATCAGGGATCTGAAACAGACTGGCAAAAAGAGTTGTTCAGAACGGCGATGACGCATCAGCACAACCTTTCTTATGGTGGTGGAGACAATACTGGAAACTACCGTTTTTCTCTTGGTTATTTGAGTCAGGACGGTATCGTTCAAACTTCGAATGTGAAGAGATACAGTGTAGGTTTCAGTGGTACAAAAAAGTTTATCAATAATAAGCTTACAATTGGGAGTAACCTGAATTTTGCAAACACGCTTGACACAGGTGTTCCAATCTCTGAAAATATTGGTTTTGAAGGAGATTTGTTAGGTAGTATTCTAAAAGCAAACCCGACAAGATCTGTATATAATGCAGGAGGAGGTTTCAATCAGGTTACAACAACTGAGCCAAACCCGATGGCATTTGTAAAATTGTCAAGAGATAAAAACAGTACACTTCGTGCTCTTGGAAATATCAACGCTGAAATGGAGCTGCTTGAAGGTTTGAAGTTCAAAACAGTGCTTGGTTTTGACAAATCAATGTCTTCAAGAAAGCAAGCTTATGGTAGTGACTTGTTAGTTACCGGAATTACAGAGATCGGACGGGTTTACATCAGAGATGTTGAAGCAAATAACCAGCTTTGGGAAAATTACTTTACTTATGACAAAGAATTCGGTAAGGTAACACTTAACGCTTTGCTGGGTTACTCTTACCAAAGTTTTGAAAACGGCAGCAAAAATGTTTCAGCGGCTAATTTCAGAACAACAAACCTGGACTTGATGATTAACAACCTAGGGATTGCCGGAACGGTTGAAATTAAAGATGGGACTGCTTTGAGCAGCGTTGGTTCTGTAGTTCAGAATTCAAGTTATGTAAAAGATGAGCTTCAGTCATATTTTGGTCGTGTGAATCTTGGCTTTGGTAATAAATATCTTTTTACAGGAACTTTGCGTGTAGATGGTTCGTCTAAATTCGGGGGAAACAACAAGTACGGATATTTCCCATCAGGAGCGTTCAAATGGAAACTTGTCGAAGAAAAATTTATTCCTAAAACAGTATTTACGGATCTTTCCTTGAGAGTAGGTTATGGTGTAACTGGTAATCAGGCAATTCCTCACAACGTATACGATAGAAGAGATCGTTATAGTGACTACGTAATTAATCAGAATGGTGATGGTATCACTGGTGGAGGTTTGAACGCAGTTGCCTTTAACAACCCTGATTTGAAATGGGAATCTACCGCTGCATTGAACCTTGGGATTGACTTTTCTATATTGAAGGGAAGACTTTCAGGTAGCATCGATGCATACAATAAAAGTACAAAAGATCTGTTATTCAAAGTTGTAGCTGCACAGCCAGCTCCTAACCCATTTGTGTATACCAATCTTGACACTGATATCCAAAACAGAGGAATTGAACTGGCGTTAAATGGTATCGTTGTGGAAGGAACTAAATTTTCATGGGAAGTTTTGGTAAATGCATCTTACAACAAAAACCTTGTTAAAAATCTTGTTGGAACGTATGATACAGGTGAAATCAATGGTCAGGGACTTTCAGGTGCGTTTGCACAACGTCTTGCCGAAGGACAGCCTTTGTTCGCTTATTTCCTTCGTGAGTTTGGTGGTTTTGACGACAACGGGAACTCGATCTATCCAAATGGCGATTTTCAGCAATTCCTTGGAGGAAAAAGCCCACTTCCAAAGGTTAACGCCGGTTTGACGAACAACTTGAAATATGGTAATTTTGATATGAGTATCTTCTTCAACGGTGTTTTTGGAAATTATTTGTATTCGAATACAGCGAATGCATTCTTTACACAAGGTTCTTTTGCTAACGGTCGTAATGTTACGAAAGACGTAATCGGAAATGGTGAGGGTGGACTTAATGCTCCGGACGTATCAACCCGCTTCCTGGAAAAAGGTAATTTCATTAGAATGCAGAACTTTTCTCTTGGATACCGTATTCCATTGAAGAGCAGCAAAGTGTTATCTAATGCCAGGATATTTGTATCAGGACAGAACTTATTTACAATAACCAAATACAGCGGACAAGATCCGGAAGTTAGTACTAACAAATCATTGAATGATATTCCATCGTTTGGAATAGATTACACGGCGTATCCACGTTCAAGAACCTGGACTATTGGCGCAAATTTCTCATTCTAATATTAATAACCTACGATAATGAAAACAAGTCATATCTATAAATTACTGGTTCTGAGTGCCAGTCTTGCAACCCTAACTTCCTGTACCGACCTAATCAATGAGGAAAAGGATTCCGTAGTAAATGAGGTGGTTGAGGGGGGATTTGCACCCGTTAATGTTCCGGAGGCTTTGGCTTCTGCTTACAAAGATTTATCAACTTATTCAGATCAGGCGGGTATCTATGCCTTGGGAGAGCATACCACCGCAGAAATGATTCCTCCAACACGCGGAGTTGACTGGGGTGACAATGGAGTTTGGCGTACGCTTGACGCTCATACCTGGGATGCTTCACACTCGTATATTCTAAGTGCCTGGAATGCTTTGAACCAAAGAGCATACAAGGCGACAGAAATTATTGCTTCAAATCCGACACCGGTACAAAAAGCAGAGGCTCAGTTTTTAAGAGCTTATAACATGTATTGGGTAATGGATTATTGGGGTGTTGTACCGGTTCGTGAAGTAACGCAGGGTGTCAATGACCTGCCACGGGTGTTGTCGCGCTCGGAAGCTTTCGATTATATCGTAAAAGATCTTGAAGAAGCTTTACCTAATTTGGTTAAATCCGGACCTTCTGCAACCAATGGTACTGCAACGAAAGCCGCTGCTAATTTTCTTTTGGCTAAGCTGTATCTGAACAAATCAATCTATAAAGGTACAACTCCTGGTGGTCCTTATACCTTTGATAAAGCTGATATGGATAAGGTCGTTACTTATGTCGATGCTATAACGGCTGATGGATATGCGCTTGAAAAAGACTATTTCTCAACATTCTCTTCGGCTGCGAAAACAGAGCCTATATTACTTGTAATGGAAGGAACTGCTCAAAACCGTTGGATGATGACATTGCATTATGGTCAGAATCCTTCGGGATGGAACGGCTTCTCAACCTTGGCTGACTTCTACGATACTTTCGAAACTCAGGACAAAAGAATTGGTTCACCTGCTAAAAAAGATGGGACTGAGTATTCGGGTATTGGTTTAGGATTTTTGATCGGTCTGCAGTATGATGATAAAGGTGCCCCTGTGATTGATGTTCGTAATCAAAAGCCACTATCCTTTACAAGAGATGTGCCTTTGGCAGGTGCATCACCAGAAAAAGGTATTCGTGTGATCAAGTATCACCCTGCTAATTCCGGGAAATACATACTGATGCGTTATGCCGAAGCTTACCTGATGAAGGCGGAAGCACAATTCAGAGGCGGAAGTGCTGCTGACGCCCTTACTCAGATTAATACATTAAGAACTACGCGTGGTGCAACTGCACTCGGCTCGTTGACCGAACAAAATTTGTTTGACGAAATTGGTAGAGAATTATACTGGGAGGGTGGCAAAAGAACTACGGAAGTTCGTTTCGGTAAATTTACAACCGGTGAAGGTACTTCTGTAACTGATGCTTACACGACGCTATATCCTATTCCTTCTGCTGCTTTGGTTTCAAATGCAAATCTTGTCCAGAATCCGGGATATTAAAAAAACATTTTTTCTTTTTGCAAAAATGCTCGATGATTTCGAGCATTTTTGTTTTTAACTGACTTGAACATTTATGAATTATTTGAAGCCGACTTTTTATCTATTTTTTTTCATAACCATATTTATTAGTTCCTGCACTTCATCCGACGACGACAAGATGTATGGGCAACTGGGAGAAAACCAGGCAAAAGCAATCTATAAGATTGACGGAAAAGAATTCTATCCCCCGGAAAGTATATTCAAAGGTGAGGTTAGCGTCTCAGACAAACTTCTCAGCATTACGTTAATTGACCAATTTGACGGAAGAAGTATTGTTAGTTATGGAGGAGATGACTGGTATCTGTCAATTCCCTCAAAAAAGGATGTATTCTCAAATGATCAGGTAAATGCCGGCGTTAAAATGGGAAAACTTACCGACAGAGAAAAAATGGTAGGTGAGGGAATGATATTATCGGAAGGAACAGTCACATTACAGGAATTTTCGAAGGATAAAATCGTTATAAAAATTCAGGGAAAGGTCGGTAAATATAGTGATTTTGAGCAGCCAACTGAATTTAAAAACTTTGATGGCACAGTGGTCTACAAAAAACCGGCTTTTAATCTTTTGAACATAACCGAAGAAGAATTATTTAGTGCTATAAAGTCGCCGAATTAACTATGAACAACATTTCCAAACTTGTAAATTTTGGAGCTTTTCTGATTGCAGTATTTTTAGTTTTCTCTTGCAAAAAAAGTCAAAATAAAGATCATTTATTTGAACTTGTAGACGCTTCAGAGTCCGGTGTCGATTTCGAAAACAAAGTTATAAATCAAGAAGATTTTAACATTTTCACCTATCGCAATTTCTACAATGGAGGCGGAGTCGCTGTGGGTGATATCAATAATGACGGATTGCCGGATATTTATTTCACTGCTAACATGGGTGACAATAAATTGTACTTAAACAATGGCAATTTCAAGTTTGAAGATATTACAGCAAAAGCCGGTGTCGCTGAATCGATGAAGTGGAGCACCGGCGTTGTTATGGTTGATATTAACAGTGACGGACTGCTGGATATTTATGTATGTAATGCAGGATACCAAAAAGGTGTGAGCCAAGAAAATGCTTTATACATAAACAACGGAGATTTGACTTTTACAGAATCTGCCGCAAAATATGGCTTAAATGAAGACGGATATACAACCCATGCCGCATTTTTTGACTACGACCTGGATGGAGATCTGGACGCTTTTATTCTGAATAATAGTTTTATTCCGGTAAATACGCTCAATTACGCCAACAACCGTGAATTAAGAGCCAAAGACTGGCCGGTAAAGGATTTTCTAAAAAAAGGCGGTGGCGATAAGTTGTTGAGAAATGATAATGGAAAGTTTGTCGATGTAAGCGAAGAAGCGGGAATTTATGGAAGTTTGATTGGTTTTGGTTTAGGAGTTACCGTTGGTGACCTAAACGGAGATCAATACCCGGATCTTTACATCTGCAATGATTTTTATGAAAAGGATTATCTCTACATCAATAACAAAAACGGCACTTTTTCTGAGGAACTGGAAAAACGCGTAGAGCATACCAGCCTCGCTTCGATGGGTGCCGATATGGGTGATATTAATAATGACGGTTATCCGGAATTATTTGTAACAGATATGCTTCCCCGTGATGAATATCGCCTGAAAACAACCACATCTTTTGAGAATCACTATCTCTTTAATCTGAAAAAGGAGAAGGGGTTTTATAATCAGTACATGCAGAATAGCCTGCAATTCAATAACCAGGACGGGACATTCAGTGAAATTTCAAACTATGCCGGCGTAGCTGCGAGCGACTGGAGTTGGGGGGCGCTGATGTTCGATGCAGATAATGATTCGAAAACTGATATTTACGTTTGCAACGGAATTTACCACGATATTCTGGATCAGGACTTTATCGATTTTTTCGCCAATGAAGTGGTGCAAAAAATGGTAATGTCAGGCGAAAAGGAAAGTATGCAGAAGATTATTGACAAAATGCCGTCTTCACCAATCTCAAACAATTTTTTCCATAACGAAGGAGATTATAAATTTCCCGAAAAAGGACAAGAATTTGGTCTTGATCAGAAGTCTTTTTCAAATGGTGCGGCTTATGCCGATCTGGATAACGACGGCGATCTGGATCTTATTGTGAACAATGTCAATCAGCCTTGTTTCGTTTACAAAAACAAATCAGAAGCTCAAAAACAGAAAAATCACTTTGTCAGACTTAAACTGACTGGCGATGGGAAAAATACTTTTGCCATAGGTGCCAAAGCAGAGGTATTTGCAGGTAAAGAAATTATCAGTAAGCAGTTAAATCCTGCACGCGGATTTCAATCCAGTACTGAATATCCTATAACGATTGGTCTTGGTCAAAATAAAAAAATAGATTCGATCAGAATTGTTTGGCCAGACAGAAGGGTTACTGTGAAACTAAATCCTGAACCGGATACTATCCATCATTTTTCAATTAAAGATGCTGGTAACAGAATTTTTGCTCCAACCGCCAGCAAAGTTGATCCATTGGTTTCGGCAGCTCCGGTTGTTTTTGATGCACATGTTGAAGACCGGTATGACGATTTTTTTAATGAGCGGAATATTCCGATGATGCTTTCTCAGGAGGGCCCGAAGGCTGCGATCGGGGATGTGAACGGAGATGGGAAAGAGGATATTTATATTTGCGGTGCAAAAGGGCAGGGTGGCCAGCTCTATTTACAATCGGGTACTACCTTCAAAAAGTCAGATCAAAAAGTTTTCCATGACCTTGCGGGTTTTGAAGATACAGCCGTATCAGTTTTTGATTGTGATCAGGATGGAGATCTGGATTTAATTGTAGGAAGCGGAGGAAATGAATCGGCACCGCGCACACAGGAATTGCCAACGAGATTATATCTGAATGACGGAAAAGGTAACTTCTCAATTAACACGAGAGCGCTTCCGCCGAATGGAATGAATACGGCCGTAATTGTGACCTATGATTATGACAATGACGCCGATCTCGACATATTCGTTGGAAGCAGAAGTGTGCCCCGTGAATATGGAATCACGCCGACGAGTTATTTATATCAGAATGACGGAAAGGGAATTTTTAAAGAAGTAGGGAAATCAATCGCGCCGGATCTTGCTAAAATAGGTATGGTGCGTGACGCCTTCTGGTCTGACGTGAATGGTGATAAAAAGAAGGAATTGATCGTTGTTGGAGACTGGATGGCACCTTCTATTTTTGAATTTAAAAATGGAAAATTTCAGAAATTAAGCTCTGGACTGGAACAATACAGTGGTTTCTGGGGAAGTCTCAAAGTTGCTGATATAGACAATGACGGCGATATGGATCTTGTAATGGGGAATATAGGAGAGAATTTTAGCCTGAAAGCATCTGAAAAAGCTCCGATTAAAATCTGGATCAATGACTTTAATAAAAACGGAAATATTGATAAGGTAATGACCAAAACGGTCAACGACCGAGATATGCCGGTTTTACTTAAACGTGATTTGACAACACAATTTCCGTTTCTGAAAAAGCAAAATATTAAACATTCCGAGTACGCCAATAACTCGATTCAGGAATTATTCCCAGCTGATCTTATGCGTTCGACTTACGAAAGATCTGTCAATTATTTAAAATCTGCAATCGCCGTAAATGATGGCAGAGGGCATTTTACACTTACTCCTTTACCGGATATTATGCAGTTTTCCTGTCTGAATGCGATTGAAAGTCAGGATATAAATAAAGACGGTAAGCTCGATTTGATCGTTGGAGGTAATTTCTCACATTTTATTCCACAATTAGGTGCACTGGATGCATGCCGTGGAAATATTCTGATCAATAAAGGTAACATGAAATTTGATGTATTGCTTAGTAAGCAAAGCGGTTATGCTATCGACGGCGAGCTGAAACAAATCACATCGATCACGATTGGGGGAAAACCTTACTTAATTAACCTTGTTAATAATTCAAAACCTGTTTTGTTTCGGGTTAATAATGGATAGTCTCTGAGTTTTATGAAAAAAGTGCTTTTTAAGCTTTGGGTAGTGGGTCTTGTGGCGAGTGTATTTTCCTGTTCTGAAAAGAAAGGCGATCAGGATTTTTCTTTTGAATTATTAACCTCTGAAAAAACAGGAATCGATTTTTCTAATACGCTAAAATCTACAAAAGACTTCAATATCTTCAACTATATGTACTTCTATAATGGTGGAGGTGTAGGTGCAGGAGATCTGAATAATGACGGATTAATTGATTTATGCTTCACTGCAAATCAGGAATCTAATAAAATTTTCCTGAACCGGTCAGGGATGAAATTTGATGACATCACGGAAAAGGCAAATTTCAAAGGCGGTAAGGGGTGGTCCAATGGTGTTTCCATTGTTGATGTGAACCAGGATGGTATGCTGGATATTTATATCAGCCAGGTTGGGGATTTTGAAGGTGTTAAAGGACATAATCTGCTGTTCATTTGTAAGGAAATAACGAAGGAAGGAATTCCGGTTTACGAAGAAAAGTCAAAAGAATATGGCTTGGATCTTGTCGTTTTCGGTACGCAGGCTGCGTTTTTTGATTACGATCTGGACGGCGATCTGGATATGTTTCAATTGAGCCATTCGGTTCATCAAAATGGAACATTTGGCCGTCGCGCACTTTTTGACGGGACTTATCATCCACTTGCAGGAGACAAACTTTTCAAAAATGAAAACGGGAAATTTGTAGAAGTTTCAAAACAGGCTGGTATAAACAGTTCGGTTTTAGGCTACGGGCTTGGACTAGGCATTGGTGACATCAACTTTGATGGTTATCCGGATATGTATGTCGGTAACGATTTTCATGAAAATGATTATCTCTATATCAATCAGAAAGACGGAAGTTTTAAAGATGAAATGGAAACTTCTATCATGCACACGAGCCAGTTTTCGATGGGCGTTGATATTGGGGATTTAAATGGCGATGCCTTACCCGAAATCGTGTCGCTCGACATGCTTCCCTCGAATTATGAGATATTAAAGAAGTCGGAAGGCGAGGATATGTACAGCATTTTTAAGTACAAAATCCGGCAGGGTTATAATTACCAATTTGCCCGTAATAATTTACAGTTCAATAATGGAAATGGCACTTTCAGCGAAATCGGGCTCTATTCCGGAATTCATGCTACGGACTGGTCATGGTCACCGCTGTTTACTGATTTTGATAATGACGGATTGAAGGATCTTTTTATTTCCAACGGAATCCCTAAGCGGATGAATGATACGGATTATATCAAATTTGTATCTGATAATGTGGTTCAGGAAGGTATCAAGAATAAAAAGATTGATGATAATGATCCAAGGTTGGCGGATAAACTGCCTGAAATAAAACTGCTTAACAAGTTTTTTTCCAATCAGGATAATCTGGCTTTCAAGGATATTGAAGGCTTGGTGAAAAATGATAAAGTCTCGTATTCCAACGGTGCAGTTTATGCAGATCTTGACAATGACGGCGATCTGGATATTATCACGAATAATATCAATGAAAAGGTATTTGTTTACGAAAATCTGACAGATAAAAAACCTGTTAAGAACAAGTTTACCAGGTTATATTTAAAAGGTGCACAGGGAAATTTGAATGCGATCGGAGCAAAATGCCTTGTATTTAAAAAGGATAAAGTGGAGAGTTATGAAAAATTTCCGGTTCGCGGCTTTCAGTCCAGCATGGAAGTTCCTCTTAACATTGGCTTGGGGAAAAATAACGATGTTGACTCAATGCTGGTGATTTGGCCGGATAACAAGTATCAGGTTTTGGGGAAAATGGCTCTTAAAGATTCCTTGCAACTAACTTTTCGTAAGGATCTTCCGGTATTTGATTATGAAAAATTTAAGGTTGCCAGAGCTAGTAAGGATTATAGTTACGAAGATATTGCTGCGAAATTGGGATTAGACGTTCGACATGAGGAAAATAATTTTATCGAATTTGACCGTAATTCTCTAATACCATTTGAAGTATCCGCGGATGGTCCGGCTTTGGCAATAGCGGACATAAATCATGATGGACTGGATGATATTTTTGTAGGATCGTCCAAGAAATTTAAGAACCATTTATTTATTCAGTCGGCAAGTGGCTTGTTCAAGGAATCGATGCAGCCAGCTTTGCTTCGTGACAGTACCTATGAGGAGGTGGATGCGCAATGGGTGGATATCAATAAGGATGGACATTTGGATCTGGTCGTGGCTACTGGTGGAAATGAGTATTCAAATAATTCGGAATATCAATTGCCGAGAGTTTATTTAAACGATGGCAAAGGAAATCTGACTGTCAAAACGGATGCTTTTACTAATGTTTTTGTGACTGCATCCTGCATCGTTCCCTTTGATTTTACAGGCGATGGCCTCCCGGATTTATTTATCGGCGGAAGAGCTGTGCCGCTGAATTATGGCGAGATTCCGAAATCTTACTTATTGAAAAATGATGGGGCAGGTAAGTTTTCTGACGTTACAGATCAGTATGCAAAAGAATTGTCTTCCATAGGATATGTGAAAAATGCAAAGATTTCAGATGTCGACAAGGATGGCGATCAGGATTTGTTGCTTGCTCTGGAATGGGATGGGATTTGCATGTTGGAAAATAAAGGCAAAACCTTCGCAAAAAAAATGATCACCGAGCGGAAAGGCTGGTGGAATTTTGTGATGCCGTATGACTTTGACGGTGACGGAGATATGGATATTCTTGCGGGCAATCTTGGATTAAACAGTCGTTTGAAAGCCACTAAGGAGCAGCCGGTTAGAATGTATATCAACGATTTTGATAACAATGGGAGGAAGGAGCCGATACTGACTTATTACCTGAATGCGCAGGAAGCACTGTTTCCGACAAAGCTGGAAATAGAAAAACAAATGCCCTTTATTCGTAAGAAGTATATTTATGCAACCCAATTTGCCAAAGCATCAATGGACGATGTTCTTGGGAAGGAAAAGTTGAAAGAGGCCAACGTTTTAGAAGCTAATTATTTTGAAAATACGATTTTCGTCAATGATGGTAAAGGAAACTTCTCTGCAAAACCGTTAGGATTCAAAGCACAATGGGCGCCTTATTATGACGCACAGATCATCGATGCCAACGGAGATAAATTACCTGACATACTGATCATGGGTAATTTTTACAATATCAATATCCAGATGGGACGGTATGACGCAGATTTTGGTACTGTGCTAATCAACAAAGGGAATTGTGATTTTACGGCAAAATCATTGAATGGATTACAAGTAAAAGGTCAAGTGCGAAAACTAGGGGAAATCAAGCTGAAAAGCGGGAACGCCATTGTTGCTGCAAGAAATGACGATAAACTGGTTGTGATAAGCAGAAAGAAATAAAAGCAGGGCTCAAAAAACAAAATTATAGGCAACAGTTACGATTGGCGTGGCGAAAATGTTGAGCTGATAACTTTTGGTAACTGTGTTTTCCGTTTTAAAGAAAACAGAATAAGCATTTTTTCTGGCGTATAAATTGTAAACAGAAAAAGTCCAGTGTCCCTGCCATCTTCTGTTTTTCATGCTTGGGTTATAGATATTCCATGCAAAATCGAGCCTGTGATAGTCAGGGATGCGCTTATTATTCCGCTTGTCGTAGAACGGATAAACGTTGTTCTGATAATTAATGAAGCCGATTGGTTCACTATATGGCCGGCCCGTGCTGTAAGCGAACGTAAATCCAAAGAAATTATGACGATCAACCGTAATATCCATGGAAGCATTAAAGGTATGGGGCTTGTCATAATTAGCTGAATACCAGTCTCCCCGGTTAACAAGTTCAATTAGTGCGGCACCTTTATCAGTCTTGTTTAATGATCTGGCATAAGTATAATTCGCCCAACCTTTCAGATTGCCTTTTTTCTTAGACAACATCAATTCCACCCCGTAAGATTTATTTATTCCCTGGATTAGTTGTGTTTCGGGATATTTTTGAAGCAGAAAATCCGCGCCAGGTTTGTAATCGATAATGTTATTTGCCAGACGATAATATCCTTCCATTGTCACTTCGTAAATATTTTCGTCAAAGGCTTTGTAAATGCCCGCTGTAAACAGGTTACTTACTTGCGGTTTGATATGCGTGTCGCTCGTTTTCCATCTCGAAGTAGGAATTGGAGTGGCTGTATTTGAAACCACCTGAAGATATTGACGCATCAAATTATAGCCGAATTTTAAAGAAATCTGATCGTTTAGTGCATAACTGATGCCCAGCCGGGGTTCGAATCCACCGTAAGATTTTGAAATTTCACCTTTTCTAAAAACCGTTGAATCCATAACCGCAAAATCGTCTCTCGGCTGTCCCGGAATATAATTTCTGATCGTTGAACTGCCAATTGACATGAAAAAAGAATACCGCAGCCCAAATGAGACCGCGAGTTTTGGCGAAATTTTTATTTCATCATCCAGATACCAGGCCAGTTCATTCGCTCTTTCTGTTGGTGTTGAAATATAATTGACACTGGTACTCAACCCCGGCTCCAAAGTTCCAGGTTTAATTTCATAATTTGTCGCCACCAAACCCGTTTCAATTTTATGATTTGTCAGTTGATAATTCAGGTTGGATTTAATTTGTTTCTGGGCAACAGAAGAGGGTAATTTTACAACGATCCCGGTTGCTTGTTCCTTTGTCCCAATTTCAGGAGCGTAACGAGCATATACCGCCGTTGTTTGTAAGTTTAGTTTTGGTGAAATAACATGAAGCCAGCGAAGCATCCCGTTCGTTGTAATATGCTTATAGTAAGTATCAGTTCCGACGACATTTGGCAGATTAGTCAGTAAATCAGTTTTGAAAAAATCATTGCTGTAATATCCCATGAACGTGAGTGTATTTTTATCATTGATTCTGTAAAAAGATTTCGTAGATAATTCGCCGAATTTAGCGCGAATATTGTTTAGTCTTTTGTCAAGTTTAGGTAATATAAAATCGTTAAAGGCGCCTCTTCCAGCTACGTAAATACCAAGTTTTCCTTTGATAATGGGGACATCCAGCAACAACCGGTTTGAAACCAGACTAACTCCTCCCGACATTTTAAACTTGTCCAGATTCGGGTTTTTTGTAGAAATGTCAAGAACAGATGCAACGCGCCCGCCAAACCGTGCCGGGACATTCCCCTTGTATAAATCCAGACTGTTAACTGTATTTGGCGGTATGACAGAAAATAATCCGAACATATGCGTTGGGTTGAAAATAGGGGTGTCATCCAGCAAAATTAATGTTTGATCCGTTGTTCCGCCCCGGATATTGACACCATTTGACGCTTCACCAACACTGGAAACGCCGGGCAACATTTGTAAACTTCTCAGAATATCCAACTCTCCAAATGCAGATGGAAGTTTTTCGAGGGTTTTGATGTTAATTTGAAGTGATCCCAAAATCGGTTGGCGAATTGTGTTATCGTATCCTTTGCTGGTAACAATTACTTCTTCAAGCTGGCTGGAAGTCGTCGTCATCAACACATCCATATGAAATTTTTGGACTCCATCTTTGATGAAAGTCCTGACGGTTTCGTAGCCTACATGACGGATCGTTATCACGTGTTCTCCCGTTGGCAGGTCAATGAGGAAATTGCCTTTTTCATCAACTTTGTCTGTCGACAGGTTTTTACGGTAGTCAACAACAATTGTAGCACCCGGCAATGGAGCAAGCGTAGCAGAGTCTTTGACTGTCCCTGTAATTTTCAGACCTTGTGCTTTACAAAAAAATGCAGCTGTCAGTAAAAAAAATATTAGATAAAATCTCTTCATATACCAATGGTTACTGAGTCCACTTCCAGTCTTTTGGCAGGAATGGCGTGCGTGATCTGCTGTTTTTACATATCGCCAAAGGAACATAAGGCCTTTCCGCTGACCTCTCTTCCAGAATAGGGTCGCGATTGTTAATCGTTTTAAACAATTGGTTCAGCACGGCCAGGTTCAAAATATTTTTTCGCCAGAGCATGGTTTTATATTCCGCAACCGATGAAGCCGTAAAAAATCCAATGATCAATTCATTTTTATCCTTAACATTTAAAACATTTCCTTGAATTGGCGCAGGTGGGGTGTCTGCAAGTGTTCCGGAGTTTACCGCCTGATCCTGAATGAGTTTTAGGAACCGGTAAGCATTTGGAGTCAGGGAGTTTTGCTGTAAGCTAACGAGACAAGGATTCGCCTGGAGTAGTGGTATTTGTGCAACCAATTTGTCTTTTTGACTTTGTCCGTTGGTGTAAATATCTGAAAAAATGGTAATCTCAGAGCTGTAAAAGATATCCCAGCACAGATCTGCGCAGGTGTAATCATAAATATTATTGTATTTCAAAGTTAGGTCTTTGAAGCAGTCACCGTCAATACCATTTTCAGATTGGAACAGATAATACTTTCCCTGATTGCAGGTTGCACAGGTTTTCTGAGTTTCCCATAAAGTCCATTGCCAGCGATAAAAATTTTGCTCACCAGCCGGGTCATCAAAATTTACGTAGATGTCGTTACTTGGTGTAAAGTCGCGGTAATACGCTGAATAATTTGGCAAACCTTTTGGATTAAAAACATCGTAGGCCGTTTTCACTGGCGCAACAGGAAGCATTTTTTCTGAGGATGATTCATAACTGTTTCCCGTTTCAGTTTCAAACTGCAACTGATAGGAATCTCCGACTTTTCCTTTCAAAGCGGCTGGAAGTTGATATACTCCGGGATCTGTTTCCGCAAGATTGAAGGTTTGTGTGCTGTTTACGATGATTTTTACTTTTGCTTTGGTCAGCGGAAAAGTGGATTCACCTATTGTCCAGATCGTTTGCGAGAATTCAGAACTTTCATTGACAGCATCAGGATTCGTTTTTGCAAGTTTGATATACTGCGGACCATCCATATCAGTTACTACGCCATCCACCACAATGTATTCCTTAGGAGTGTCAAACCTGACACTGAACGGTTCCACGCATCCGTGTAAAAAAGTGAATAACATCATCAGGAAAATCGAAAACTTTGCAGATACGAAAGACCTATTCAATGACGATTGTTTTAGTTTGAATTTTGCCTTTCTCATTACTTAGCTTGAAAATATATGCTCCTTTCAGTTTTTTGACATCCAGCATAAAATTAACGACAGTTCCATTTTGCTGTTTTCCCAGCTGCTTGCCGGCAACAATTGTCCCGGTATTATTGAAAACTTCAAGACTGTAATCGCCGGATTCCACAAACTTGATTTTCACCGATAAAGGGTCGCGCGAAAGACCTGGGTTGGGGTAAACAGTAAATATGTTTGCTGGTTTGGGTGGTTCAGTTGCAGTGATAATACCAAGTCCGTCCCGGGTTATGGTTATGATTAGCGGATCTTTACATTCCCAGTCATACCGAATTTTTAGTTCTTTATTTGCAAGATTATAATAGGCTGAGGCACTGGTAAATTCGTTGGCATATTGCACAACGGGATAGTCTTTTCCATTGATTTTTAGAGCAACAGGAGGAGAAGTCAAATTTTTAATTTCAAAAACCAGGTTTCTTTTTGCAATCGATTTTTCAAAGCTTTTCTTCCTGACCGTTGTTATTTGAATACTATCAGCCGAAACTCGGCCGGTGAAATCAACTAACTCATATTTTCCGTTTGTCAGCGAGTTAGGGTCAATGCCATCATCATGAAACATACTGAATGTTGAAGAAGGAGTGGAAATATCCTGAAAGAATTTTACCGTTAAACTGTCTGAAGTATAGAAATCAGTGGATCTTTTTTTGGAAGACGAAAGCGGAATAAAACTTCCGGCCTTGGCATAAACTGGAATGTGTTCGACGGTAAGTGTAGGAAAGATATTTTTATTGCCTTCATACATTTCATCCGTCCAGAAGTTGAACCATTTTCCTCCCGGCAATACAACTTTACGCGAAGGCATCCCATGTAGAAGTACCGGAGCAACGATCATGTTTTCGCCAAAAAAATACTGGTCATTGATATCACCAAGATTTTTCCTGTTTTCAAAATAGTCCATCGGCATACAGATCGGTCTGCCTGAGATACTGTTTTTCCAGGCAAGAGAATAAGTATACGGCAGCAGTTGATAACGTATGTTGAGATAATTTTTTACAATGCTGTAAAACGGCTCGCTCAGATTGAACGGTTCAGGATTTGGACGTTGGCCATGATTTCGGGTAATGGGTGAAAAAGTGCCAAACTGGAACCAACGTAAATCCAGTTCTTCGTCCTTGTCCGTTTTATCAGACATTGTTGCAAACCCGCCAATATCCGAATGCATATAAGCGAGTCCGGACATTCCAGCCTGCACAATAATAGGAATCTGTAATTTCAAACCAGCCCAATAACGTGCGACATCACCACTCCAAGGCAGCACGCCGTATCGTTGCGAACCCGTCCATCCCGAGCGGGTAAGGTTGAAAAGCCGTTTTTCGGGAAAATCTTTTTTGTAATGCTCAAATAGATTTCCGGACCAGAAAAGCGAATAAAGATTATGTACCTGACGTGCGTTGCCGAGAATATGATAAGCGTCAAAAGGGTGATAGTCCGGTTCTATTTTGTCAGTCCACCAGCCGCCAACTCCTTGAAGGCTAAGTTTCTTGTATTTTTCCCAAAGCCAGGTTTGTGTTTCTGGCTTGAAAATATCAAGTAATCCCACGGTTCCGTTCCATATATCCTGCGTATAAGTCTGGCCTGAGTCATATCGTTTGGCAAAAAGTGATAAAGTTTCAGCGCTCTGGTATTGGTCAGATTTCGTACTTATATAAGGGTCGGTTATCAGAATTGTTTTGACTCCTTTCGCTTTTAACCTCGTCATCATATCCTCCGGCGATGGCCAGGTTGGCGCATACCAATCCATAGTTCCCATTTTTGTTTCGTCGCCATACCAGTATAAATCCAACCCAACCGCATCCAGAGGAAATCCCTGATTTTGTAATTTACTTACCGCATTCGTGGCTTCACTCTGATTTTTGTAACCGAATTTTGACTGAATATATCCCAGGGCCCAGCGTGGAGGAAGTGGTTGTCGTCCGGTAAGCAACGTGTAGTTTTCCAAAATTTTATCATTACTATCACCATGGATGAGATAATATGCCCAACGGCCCGCACTGAGGATCTCGATATTAAGCCTGGTGGAATCGAGCGAGCCTACGTACATCCGCATCATTCCTGGCTGATCGCTATCCAAAAGAAGGCCGTACTTATGAGAGGAAATGATGAAAGGAACATTAAAACTTTGGGACAAACCCGTTGCCTGATCATAATACGCGTGTTCCCAGGTGTTGTAAAATTCAAATGCTTTTTTATTTAAATCAGGGCCAAATGGCCGTCCGCCCGCACCGTGAAAAACTTCAGAAGGATTAATGCGGAAGGAAAGAAAAACGGAATCTTGCGAATATCTAATGCCTTGATCGTCCTCAATTTTCACTTCATTACCGGATTTCAAGGCGATGGAGAGCGGAATTTTATTTATTTCCAGGGAACAGTTTTGAAATAAAAGCTGAATGGAATTGTTGGATTCGGAAATTTTATCGAAGCCTATATTTGACTTCAAGTTGACAGTGTAAGAACTGTCGAAAGCTAGACTTGTTTTGGAATTCAAAAATTGAACTTTGAATATTTCAGATGTAATCGCCTGAATTTTTAAGACTCCGCTGGTTCCTTGAACGATAAGACTTTCCCCTGATTTCTCATAACCAACAAAGTTGCCCGCACTTTGTCCATAGGAAGAATCATAAAAAAATATCAAAAAAAGAAACCAGTAAAATTTATTCATGCACAATTGAAATGGCGAAGATGTGTTCAATCGGATTTAAAAAAAACAAAATAAAATGTTTATTATCCAAATTTAATATAATAATTGGTATTTATTTGGATAAAAGTTTTACTTAAAAATTCCCATAAGTCACTGCCAGACGATAGTTTTATTCGATCTCAATTCGAAAAATTTTATTGAATAAAATATGTAACTCATATTGAACATTTCAAAGACTATTGCGGCAGATTTCTCGTTGATGCTAAAACCCTTCAATCAAAAAGCATGTACAAATTAGCGACTCTATTGTGCCTAATCTGTGTCAATGGATTTTGTCAAAACCGTTATACTTCTGTCCGGGCAGGGGTAGGTGTCGAAGCCTTTGGGATTGCTCCGCAAGGCCAGGTATATGCAGAAGCATTTTTCGGCAATCTGCCACGGTCTTTTTGGAATGTGCAGGCTGGATTGGGGATTATTGATGGTAGTGATTTTCTTACGTATTCGTTTTCCGGTGCCTTGACCTATTCTTATTTGCTCAATCCTTACCGACGTACCCAATGCAACCCAGTCCCTGGCCACAATAATTTTGAAGCATATCTGGAAGCAGGTGTTGCTTCATTTTTTTGTGATACAAAATTCAACGAAAGTATGTTTTATGTTCCGAAAACAGGAAGGGAGCCTTTGTTTACACCGCTTGGACTGGCGGGTTTAAGATTTCACTTTGTATCAGAAAAGTTTATATATATCTTAAAAGCGCGGTATACTCCGGCATTGATTGAGAGCCGATATGCTTCTGTGGCGGGTCTGGCGGTTGGTTTTGGCTGGCGTTAAGTTTATTTAAAGGAACCTTGTGACAACAGTCTTTTCGCAATTCCTAATCGCAATCTGCATATTTATATGTCTTTTGAGAGGTGAAAATTGCATTCTCGGAATCGGAAATAGAAGTGGATGTTTCGGGATATCCCTTTGAATTTAACTTATAAGTGAAACTTTCTTCATAAGTCAGTTTATTCTGAAAATTAGTAAGCTTCTTGCTGATCAAATTATTAACTCCTTCGTTCGTCAGTAGTAGTTGGAAAGGCTCGACAATGCCCTTAAAAGAAGTTATTGTTGTTAATTCGGGATTTGGATTATTATCATACGCATTTTCGTAAAGAGAAGTTAAGCTGTTGTTATAGAAATATTCAAGCCTCAAAAGATTTCCACGTGTATCATATTTGTATATAATTTTTGTATCAGCGAAATTTGTAGAGAGAATTTTACCCTGTTCGTCATACAGGGAGGTGGTTCCAATAACGCCGCTATTGTTTCGAACAACTTTTGACGTTAGCTTGCCTTTGATATAATTAGATGTTTCGGTTGATCCATCCGGAGTTTTCTGTGTCATTTGAGCAATATTTCCGTCTGTGTCCTTCGTGTAAGCAAAGCTTTTCTGACTATGGACCGTGTTAGTTTTCAAAGTGGTTTTTTCACTACTAAATTTGATATCAATCTGTTTAAGTTCTAAGCTTAAAAAACCGTCCTGGTATTGGTATTTGGTCGTTTCTATTACTTCGACGCTTCCTTCTTTATATGCTGGATAATTTTCATGAATAAAAACAGCCCTGTCGCTGCCTTTATTCAAATTTGTTGTGGTATGAATAAATTCAGTTAAATAACCCTGAGTATCGTACTTGTACAAGTATTGATGTGTTTCAAATATTGTAGAAATTTCGGTATTGTCAGATGTGTCTATTACTACATTCTTTCTACTTGTGGTATATTGTTCAGGTAAATCTTCATCGTTTCTAGATAAATTTGATTCATAATCTTCGGTCGTACTGGTCTGGTAGTATTTTTGAGTCCACTTGGATTTTACACCTATAAATTGACAACGTTTTTCCTGAAGTAATTCATGGTCTTTGCAAGAAGAAATAAGAAGTAGGCAAAGGAAAATCAGCGATTTAGATTCATTCCAGATCATTGGCAAGATTGTCGGATTTAAAGAAATTCAAAGTGGGCAGGAGTAGGTTCTTACTCTTGTAACTGTTAATAATTATTGACTTAGTAAATTTCTTTGCACTAATACTTCCAAGTTAGTAATTTTAAGGTTACAAATAGCTATGAAAATTTACCATGAAAAAACTCGTTTTTCTATCGCTGATCCTTATTTCAATTATATCTCAATCTTGCAAAAACCGGGATCCATTTCCCGATTATGCTTCAAAACTTGTTGGGGAGTTTGATATTTCATATTTGATTATTGATCTGGATAAAAAAGAAGCGATATCAGCTGATTTGGGTGATTCCCGGTTTGCCAGAATCAATCTGAAACGGAAGAGTAATCAGTACCTGACGGCAACAGTAACCATTGACGATTCCACAACAAAATTTACAGATACTTTTGACCTGGTTGTTTCTGAAAGTGCTGATCAAGCCGATGCCTATGGGAAACCTGGTTTTTTAACCAGTTATAATGTCGGGGCAGTTACTTCAAACGCTATTTCTTATAACAGTTGGAGTTTGTACGAGGATGGAAGTTTGATCGGTTTTATTCAGTATGGTGATGACAAGTCAATCAAAAGATTTGCGATAGGGACCGTTATCGATTAAGAGTACTGGTTAAAAGGGCAGGAGATTAAATTCCAAACCCTTTTAACCAATAATATCTTCTACATACTTTCTGTTTTTCCACCGTCCACAGGCAAATTGACTCCGCTAATACTTCCAGCAGCGGGGCTGCATAAAAAAGCAACCGCCGCAGCGACTTCTTCTGCTTCGCTAAATCTTCTTATCGGAATAGTGGCCTGCATTTGTTCAGAAATTTCCTGAACTGATTTTTCCTGAGCCTGACTGCGCATTTCAAGAACAGCATTCAGACGAGCGGTTTTGGTAAAACCTGGTAAAACATTATTGGAAGTAATCCCAAACGGCCCTAATTCAAGCGACATGGTTTTTGACCAGCTCGCCACTGCGCCGCGAATCGTATTTGAAACTCCAAGTCCGACGATCGGCTGTTTGACAGAAGTGCTGGTTATGTTAACAATTCTACCAAAACCTGCCTTTTTCATGCTGGGAACAACTGCCTGCGTAAGAATCTGATAGTTGACAAGATGCATTTGGAAAGTTTTAATGAACTGTTCGGTTTCTGCTTCGATAATTGGACCGCCGGATGGGCCACCTGTATTATTGACAAGGATATGCACTTCCGGACATAACCTCAAATAATTATTAATCGCCTCTTTCACATTTTCATTATCTGAAAAATCTGCGACAATATAACGATGCAATTGATTTAGCGAAGTATCCAGTGATTCGACTGCTTGTCTTAAAGATTCCTCATTTCTGGCCATAAGAGTAACATTTGCCCCCATAAGTGCCAGTTCAATTGCAGATGCAAGGCCTATACCTTGTGTGCTCCCACAAACGATCGCGGTTTTTTCTGTCAGGTCAAGATTCATTTTTAATGGTTGATTATTAATGGTTAAGGATTAATGATTAAGGGTGAATTATTAAGGATTAAAGATTTATGGTAATAACTGCATACATGGTGAATAATCAAATAATATCTTTGGTTTTGTCAACTGCAAATGCCTTTATTAGTTCACTACCTATTAATTTAGTCATCGCCCATTAATAATTAACCCTTAACAATTAACCCTTAATAATTAACACCTATCTTTGCGGTTTATTTTAATACAAGGGATGCCAGGAAAAAGATGATGCGACTTCTTAGCTTTTACAATCCTGAAAATCTCCTAATTCTGTAATGTTTACTGTCAAATTCTGACCAATGTCAAAAAAAATACAATCTGCTCTGATCTCGGTATATTACAAGGACGGTCTTGAACCACTGGTTCGTCTTTTGCATGAAAATGGTGTGAAACTATATTCGACCGGAGGTACGCAAACTTTTATAGAAAACCTTGATATTCCGGTTACTGCTGCCGAGGAACTTACGGGGTATCCTTCAATTTTTGGTGGAAGAGTTAAAACCTTGCACCCTGCCATTATGGGAGGAATTCTTTATCGACGCGATGATGCTGGTGATGTTGCTCAGGCAGCTCAGTATAACATTCCGGCCTTGGACATGGTTGTGGTTGACTTATATCCTTTTGAGGAAACTGTTGCTTCCGGGGCAAGTGAGGAAGATATTATTGAAAAAATCGATATCGGAGGAATTTCTCTGATTCGTGCTACTGCGAAAAATTTTAAAGATACTTTGATCGTTTCATCCCGCGCACAGTATGAAGGCGTTGTAACATTGTTGACTGAAAAATCGGCGGCAACTGACCTTGAAGACCGTCGCTGGTATGCTGGGGAGGCATTTGGTGTTTCTTCTCATTACGATGGTGCGATCAATAACTATTTCCTGAGTAAAAATGACTCAGCAGACAGTGCGCTTTTTGAGTTTGCAAATCTTCCTGCACAAACACTTCGTTATGGTGAAAATCCGCATCAAAGTGCAACATTCCACGGCGATCTTGAACAAATGTTTGACAAACTTCACGGAAAAGATTTGTCATACAACAACCTGGTTGACGTAGATGCCTGCATCGGATTGATCGATGAATTTGAAGGATCGGAACCAACTTTTGCAATTATTAAACATACCAACGCGTGTGGTGTAGCCACTGCCAGCACTGCAAAAGAGGCTTATCTGAATGCCCTAGCCTGTGATCCGGATTCAGCTTTTGGAGGTGTAGTAATTACAAACGTTAAGGTGGATTTGGCTACTGCGGAAGAACTAAATAAGCTTTTCATGGAAATTCTCATCGCGCCGGATTTTGAAGAAGGTGCTTTGGAATTGTTGAAATCGAAGAAAAACAGAAATTTGTTGAAACGTAAGTCCGTGGAACTTCCGGGAATTATGTTCAAAACAATTTTGAATGGCGTGTTGGTACAAGATAAAGATCTTGCGACTGAAACAGCAGAACAAATGACAACGGTAACTGAGAAAGCGCCAACAGCTGATGCATTGAAAGCGTTGGAGTTTGCTTTAAAGGTTTGTAAACATACAAAATCCAACACGATCGTTCTAGCAAAAGAAAATCAGCTTTTTGCAAGTGGAACCGGTCAGACTTCGCGTATTGACGCATTACGCCAGGCGATTGAAAAAGCGAAACATTTCGGTTTTGATTTGCAGGGTGCGGTGATGGCGTCTGACGCTTTCTTCCCATTCCCCGACTGTGTTGAAATTGCGTCACAGGCCGGAATTACAGCTGTTGTTCAGCCGGGCGGCTCTATCCGTGACAAAGACTCAGTGGCTTTCTGCAATGCTAATGGCTTGTCGATGGTTACAACAGGTGTTCGTCATTTTAAACATTAATATGAATTTTAAACGCAGCGTTTCGTTATATTAGAGACGCTGTGTTTAAAAGTCACTTATATATAAGATTGCCCATTTGAAAACCAACTCATTACCTGACTCCCGTCTCGCCGCTCTTGGCAAATTCCTTCTGGTTGGGTTATTTCTGGTAATTCCGGGCTATTTTTTTCTTTACCCCCAAATCTTTCATTGTGAAATTATTGGTTTCTCTGACTTCGAAAAAATCAGAGAAAATACTTATGCAAGTCCCGATCTTGACATCGGGCAACGTTCGCATATCATAAAAGTGATCAAAAAAGCAGAAGCGCGGATTGGTTCATTTTGGCTTGGGAAACAAGCAACACCCAAATTGATTCTTTGCGGAAATCAGCGGGAATATGAAAAATATTGTCAAAGTACCGAAGGGGCTGGTTGCAGCTTAGGTACTCCATGGGGACAATCATATGTTGTGCTGAATATCCAGGGATTAAATGTTGATGTGATCAGTCATGAAATGAGTCATGTCGAGTTATTGAAACGTCTGGGTTGGTGGAAAACAACAATGGATATTCCGCAATGGTTTAATGAAGGAACTGCATTGATGCTTGATCGGCGTTTTGTAAATAATCCTGATTCGATCGGTCGCTACCTTGAATATATGGATGAATGGCTTTACCAGACAGGCGGCGGGCAAAATATTCTTGAACTGAAAGATATCGAATCTGTGAAAGGTTTTTTTGCAGGAAACTCAAAACATGTGATGCTTGCGTATATGACGTCCGGGTTAGAGGTGTCCTATTGGCTTTCGTTCGTAGGGAAAAATGGTATGCAGCAACTGCTTTCCAAAGTCAGGAACGGGGATGACTTTACAGAAAGTTATCTTCAAATTGAAAAAAAATCCAGATCAACAAGTAAAATTAAACTTCCTGAAAATCCACTCAGAATACAGGAATTAGATAAAAAAGATGAGTAAAGTCGCGCATTATTCTCCTTGTTGAGCTGTTTTAGCAGTTTTGTGAAAATAAAGGTTGAAAGTTCGGTAGCCATAGGGAGTTCTTACTTGCACTATTTTCTGAAAATAGTGTACCTTTCGGTCTGAACAGAAAATCGGTTATCCACTCATCTAATTTTTTCTATTTGAAATGCAACAGTTACAAACCCTGGATTACATAGTATTCTTCTTCTACTTTATCGTGGTTTCGGGCTACGGATACTGGATTTACCAGCGAAAAAAATCCCCAACGGAATCTACCCAAGACTTTTTCCTTGCGGAAGGATCACTTACCTGGTGGGCAATTGGTGCTTCTCTGATCGCGTCCAACATTTCGGCAGAGCAATTTATCGGGATGTCGGGGAATGGTTTTTCCATGGGTTTGGGAATTTCAACCTATGAATGGATGGCGGCCGCAACACTGATTATCGTTGCTGTTTTCTTCATGCCGATTTATCTTAAAAATAAAATTTACACGATGCCCCAATTTTTAAGTCAGCGTTACAATCCGACGGTGAGCTTAATTATGGCTATTTTCTGGCTCGCATTATATATTCTCGTTAACCTTACTTCAATTCTTTACCTTGGCGCACTGGCTGTTTCGGGTATCTCTGGACTGGATTTTACTTTCTGTATGATTGCGCTGGCTGTTTTCGCCATAATCATTACCATCGGAGGTATGAAAGTTATCGGTTTTACAGACGTTATCCAGGTATTCTTTCTTGTAATTGGTGGTCTGGCTACAACTTATCTTGCAATTAATCTTGTTTCAGAGCAAACCGGAATTGATGGTCTGATGAGCGGAATGAAAATGATGCGCGAAAACCACGACGATCACTTCCACATGATTTTTCCTAAAAGCAGTCCTTTTTACATGCAGCTTCCGGGACTTACTGTATTGCTAGGAGGTATGTGGATCGTGAATTTGAACTATTGGGGATGTAACCAATACATCACCCAACGTGCTTTGGGTGCTGATTTGAAAACTGCCCGTAATGGTATTTTATTTGCTGCTGGTCTTAAATTATTAATGCCCGTTATTGTGGTTTTACCGGGTATCGCGGCTTACGCTTTATACAGCAAAGGATTATTTCAGGCAGAAATGTTAGGAGAAGACGGGATGATCAATCCAGATAAAGCATATCCAGTTCTTTTAAATTTATTACCAACGGGCTTGAAAGGATTATCTTTTGCAGCCCTGACAGCGGCGGTGGTTGCTTCTCTGGCCGGAAAAGCAAACAGTATTTCTACAATTTTTACGCTTGACATTTTCAGGAATTATATTGGTAAAGATGCTGACGAGAAAAAGCTGGTTTGGATCGGTCGCTGGGTTGTAGTTGTTGCAATGGTTCTTGCCATCGTAGTATCGCCTTATATGGGAATTGATAAAAAAGGAGGATTTCAGTTTATTCAGGAAATGACAGGTTTGTTGTCGCCGGGGATTTTTGCTTCCTTTATCATGGGCTTTTTCTGGAAACGCACCAATTCGGCGGGCGCATTATTTGCGATTGTCGGTGGATTTGTGATCGCTCTTGGAATGCACAATAATTATCTTCCGTTTATGGATTGGACGCAGGTTCCGTTCCTTGATCGTATGGGATTGGTATTCCTTATTTGTGTCGTAGTTATGTTTATCCTTGGTTTGGTACTGCCTGATGAGAAAAAAGGTTTGCAAATCGATTCTTCGATGTTTATCCCTCACCGCAGTTTTATAATCTGGGCGTCTATCGTTATCGCCATTATCGCATTTTTATATTACCACTTTTGGTAAAAAATATAAGTTATTCAAAAGAAAGGCGGTCGGGAAATTTTCCGGACCGCCTTTCTTTTGAATAAGTTTTGCTGTTAAGCTACTTCTTCCTCAATAATATTGATCTTCTGGATCTTGTCGCCTTGACGAATCAAATCAACTGTATCAACGCCTTCGATAACTTTACCAAAACAAGTATGGTTTCCGTCAAGGTGAGCTGTATTGTTACGACTGTGACAAATGAAGAATTGAGATCCACCAGTATCACGTCCAGCATGTGCCATTGATAACACACCACGGTCGTGATATTGTTTTTCACTTTTCACTTCGCATTTGATTGTGTATCCAGGGCCGCCGCTTCCATTTCCCTTAGGGTCTCCACCCTGAATCATAAAATCATTAATTACGCGATGGAAAGTAAGTCCGTCATAAAATCCTTTTTTAGAAAGATCTACAAAGTTTTTCACAGCAATAGGTGTCTCTTTCTCATAGAATTCGATGAGCATAGTACCTTTATCGGTGATCATTTCTGCCTTTATCATATTATAATTCGGTATTTGGGTAAAAATTTATTGAATGATTTGCTGATTAAACAGCTTGTTTTACATAACAAATGCAAAGAAAAGCATATTGCGGCTGTTTCCTTGCATTGTAATGATACTATAACCAAAAGAATTATGAATCAGTTGCGGCTCTTGCTAATTGTTTTGAATCGCTGCTGAGTTCCGAAAGTTTTTTCTCTTCACGGATTTGTGCCATTTTCTCCAAAACATCACCACTTCCCCATTCACGGCTTCGTTCGGGGTTGGAAAACCATTCTTTGACGGCAATAATCTTATAAATATATTTAGTAGTTTCTGAGTTTAACCGAAGCTTAAAATAGTCGTCTTTATTTTGTGAGCTCATTCGGTTCTGGATGTGCTGTGGTCCCGCATTGTAGGCAGCCGCTACAAGTGTCCAGGAACCAAGCTGGCGGTGAAGATCTTTCAGATACTTACCTGCTGCATGCGTGGATTTAACCAGGTGTCTACGGTCGTCAACCGTTCCGTTTACAGTTAAGCCAAGTGATTTGGCTGTTGCGGGCATTAGTTGCCAGTATCCGCCTGCTCCTCTGTGAGAAGTGGCCTGGTTACTCATGGCACTCTCAATGATTGGAATGTATTTAAAGTCGGATGGCACTCCGTACTTTTTAAGGATTGGTTCTATAACTTTCATCCTTTTTTCTGCGCTTGTCATCAGTTTACGAAAAGCATAGGTATCGTAGTTTCTGATCATTTTCTGGTACCGCTCGGCTATGCGCATTTCCGAAAGGGGCACCTTTTCGCCACAAAAATTAATGGCAAGAAGGTTTGAATTGATTGTTAGTTCAGACTTCAATTCCTTCTTTTCTACCTTCAAGTTGCTAAGAGAAAACATCCCCATTGATGCAATTGAGAAGGCAATAAAGATAATTCTAATCATCCATTTTTTGTTTCGTACAACATAATTTAATCGGTTTCCCGGGGAGCAAAGATAACGCTATTGAATTAATAATGTTTCATTTTAAGGTAAAAACTTGATTTGCAGCTGTTTGTATAATTTTGATTTAGCACTAATTTAAGATGATAAAATTTCGTTGTATTTGCTGGTGACAATTCATTTTTATTTGTTAAACGCTGATTTTCTAAAATATTCGTTGGAAATCACTATCAGACACAAACAGAATTTTTTCTTCTAAAAATTGTAATTAACAAAGTGTAAATGACCATGTCACTTTTAAATTAAAATTATATTTCAGTTAATAATCTGAATTTACGCTTAACTTTTGATTCATTTTGAAGTTAAAACGGCAGGATTTGCCAATTATTTGATCTGATAAATCTATTCTAAAACAAACATTCTTGTATGTTTTAATAAGTAACTTGCATTGTTTGACATGAAACTTGCGATATGGTCACAGTTGAGGAAGCAAAAAGACGAATATTAAATTATACCGTTGCGCTAAATATTGAAATAAGAAGTGTTTCGGACGCCCTGGGATATGTTCTGGCCGAAGATATTTTGGCAGGATTTTCTTTGCCATCATTCAGACAGTCTTCTATGGACGGGTATGCGATTTTGCATACAGACATTACCGAAAGTAAAACCAAACTCACGATTGCCGGCGAGTCCAAAGCGGGAAAGGCAGAGAAACTATTTTTGAAACCGGGGACTGCAATCAGGATTTTTACAGGTGCGCCGGTTCCCGAGGGAGCAACGGCCGTAATTATGCAAGAACATACTTCGATCGAAAATGGAAGCGTTACTATAAATGAATATCCGGTTCATGAAAATAAAAATCTCAGAAATATAGGACAGCAGATCAGAGAAGGAGATGTTGCGCTTCCGGCAGGTAGTTTTGTCACGGCAGGTACCGTTGGTTTCCTCACGGGGCTGAATATTCAGGATATCTCCGTTTACCGTAAACCTAAAATCGGGATTTTGGTAACAGGTGATGAATTAGTAAAAACCGGAGAAACGTTATCTCACGGACAGGTTTTTGAATCCAATTCATCCATGTTGGTCGCGGCCCTGAAACTGGAAGGGATTAATGATGTTGAAGTATATTATTCGGAGGATGACTTGCAGGCAACAATTCAGAGTTTACAAGTATTATCGGAAAGAAATGATGTAGTAATCGCAACGGGAGGTGTATCGGTCGGGGATTATGATTACGTTGGTAAAGCGTTGGAAACAATTGGTGCTGAGACGATTTTTTATAAGATCAGACAGAAACCTGGTAAACCTTTACTTTTTGCTAGAAACGAAAATACAAACTTTTATGCGCTGCCAGGGAATCCTGCGTCCTCGTTGGTTTGTTATTATGAATATGTCTTACCGGCATTGAGATTAATGTCTGGCAGGAAGGAATGCTTTTTGCCTGCATACCAATTGCCAATTTCTCATGCATATTCTTTCAACGGCGAAAGGGACGAGTTTTTGAAGGCATTTGTTTCAGGAGGAAAAGTCACGTCGCTGGAAGGACAGGAGTCATTTGCATTAAGGTCGTTTGCAGTTGCAAATGCGCTAATTTATTTGCCGGTCTCCCAGCAAACAGTACAGGCGGGAGATTTGGTGGAGGTTCATTTACTGCCATTTTGATTATACAAAAATACAATGGGCATAAATATTTTATATTTCGGTATGCTGGCCGAAATCACCGGACAAGCAAACGAAATCTGGACAATCAAGGATGGTTTGACAGTCGGAGATTTGAAAAAGCTGATTTTGGAGAGATATCCGAAAATGCGTGATAAAAAATTCAAAGTCGCTGTTGACCAGCAAATAGGCGACGATCAAACCTTTGTTTCGATACAATCGGAGGTTGCTTTATTACCACCATTCGCAGGAGGGTGATTTTTCAACCATTTAAGAAACCTGAGGAAACCTGAGTTTTCATTTACATGTTTTACATACAGGTTTCATGTAGAAGTTATTATATAAGCTCTGCTAAAAAACATTTGTTACATATTAACTTAAATGTTCTTCGATTTCTTAGGTGGTAAATTAAAGCTAAAAGTTTAATAGATATAATGAAGAAGATTCATAAACCTAAAAAGGTATTCATGCAAGGGCCGATTAGTCCGCAGTTTGTTGCTGACGCGATTGCCAAGCATCAATCTAAGGTGAGTATAGGTGCTCATGCGATATTCTTGGGGCAAATTCGTGCTGATGAAAAAGAAGAAGGTATTGTGACTGGGATTGAATATTCGGCTTATGAAGAGATGGCGGAACAATCGTTTCATGAGATAAGAGAAGATGCCTTTTCAAAGTTCGATCTGACATGTTTGCATATTTATCATAGTCTCGGAATAGTACCTGCAGGAGAAATAAGCCTTTTTGTTTTCGTATCATCGGCCCATCGTCGTGCCGCTTTTGAAGCGTCAGAATATATTGTGGATGAAATAAAAAACAAGGTTCCAATTTTCGGTAAAGAGCTGGTTGGCCCTACCGGATCGTACGTTTGGAAGGAAAATAAGTGATGTTTTTATCTACCGCCTCACGAATTGAATTATCACTTTCTCGTTGCTTTTACAAGAATGGTTGACATTACACATAAGACAAATACGTTAAGAATTGCGACGGCTCAGGCCAGTGTGCAGGTAAGTAAGGCTGAGACTATACTTGCCATCCAAAATAAAACAGTTCCAAAAGGAGATGTTTTCGAGATGGCGAAGGCTGCCGGATTTTTGGCGGTGAAAAAAACGCCTGATCTTTTGCCTGATTGTCACCCGATACCAATCGAATATACTGCCGTAGCTTACCGAATTGAGGAATTAACAATAGTAATCGAGCTGACGGTTAAAACAATTTATAAAACCGGCGTGGAAGTGGAGGCAATGCACGGCGCGTCCGTGGTGGCACTCACACTTTATGATATGCTCAAACCAATTGATAAAGGTGTTCAGATAAGGAATATCCGTTTGTTGGAAAAGAAGGGCGGGAAAAGTGACAGAAAAGCAATTCCTGAAAATTTGAAGACTGCCGTTATCGTTTGTTCCGACAGTATTTCGATAGGAATAGGCGAAGATAAATCCGGTAGAAAGATTATCGAAAAATTTGAGGCGATGGCGATTAAAGTCAATGATTACAGCATCATTCCGGACGATAAACAGACGATTCAGGAAAAAATAAAAAGTCTTTGCGATTTGTCATATCAACTGATTGTGATAACAGGTGGAACCGGACTATCGCCGCGTGACGTTACCCCAGAAGCTGTCAGTGAATTAATTGACCGTGAAATTCCGGGAATCGCAGAAACAGCTAGGCAATATGGACAGGAAAGAATGCCAACCTCCATGCTGTCACGTTCGGTTGCGGGGTTGATTGGTGATACTTTGGTTTTGACGATGCCAGGCAGTACTGGTGGCGCTATAGAATATATCGATGCCCTTTTTCCGCACGTCCTGCATGTTTTCGGTGTTATGGAGGGAAAAAAGCACGAGTAATAATTTAACTAATAATGTCTCAACCCATTACGGATACATTTGGTCGTAAACACACTTATCTGCGCATCTCGCTGACAGACAAGTGTAACCTTCGTTGTACTTACTGTATGCCACAGGAAGATATGCAGTTTATGCCTTCCAAATGGCTGATGCAAGCAGATGAAATCCAGACGCTTGCCGGTATTTTCGTGGATATGGGTGTTGAAAAAATAAGATTGACAGGCGGGGAACCGTTGATCAGGAAAGATGCCAGTCAGATTATTCGGAATCTGGGTTTGTTATCTACTTCACTCACATTGACCACCAATGCGGTTTTTGTAGATCAATTCATTGATGATCTTAAAAATGCAGGAGTTCGTTCATTGAACGTAAGTCTGGATACTCTGAATGAGCAATCGTTTAAAAATATTACCAAACGCGATCATTTTGGCAGAACACTGGATAGTATCAGATTATTGATTTCTGAGGGTTTTGTCGTTAAGATCAATATGGTGGTGATGCGTGGAGTAAATGATGAAGAAGTAAATGACTTCGTCAGACTTACTATCGACGAACCCAACCTGCATGTTCGTTTTATAGAGTTTATGCCTTTTAACGGAAATAAATGGGATATGTCGAAAATAGTTTCTTATAAGGATCTGCTGACGGATATCAGTACCCAATTTACTTTTGAAAAACTGGAAGGCGAGTTGCACGATACTGCACATAATTTCCAGGTAAATGGTGGAAAGGGAACTTTTGGAATTATTGGTACAGTCACTCACCCCTTTTGTTCCGGCTGCAACCGCATCCGTCTGACCGCAGATGGAAAATTAAAAAATTGCCTTTTTGATACAACAGAAGCGGATCTGCTTACGCCGCTTAGACGTGGAGAGGATGTCAAATCGCTGATTTATTCCCATTTTCATAAAAAACATTTCGCGCACGGCGGGCACATCGATTTTGCTGAAAAGAATGCAAAAGAAGATTACGAACAAAATCGGCGAATGATTTCGATTGGCGGATAGGGAATTAGGATTTATCATTCCAAAATTCGTCAGGATCTCTATAATGACTCAGAACTGCATGAATCAGAATTATTTTTGCTTCTCCGTAAATTGAGAAGTGTATCGAGAATGGGAAAACTTCCGTTATGCCGAGTCTAACGCTGTTATATCTTATAGCATAAACAAACGGATTTTTCTTTATTAGAATGAGCTTCGCTTTAATCTCAGCTTTAAACTTTCTTCCCAAGCCCTTTTGACGATTCTCGTAGAAATTTGCGGATTCAATTATATCTCTTAAAGATTCGGGAGTAAATTTAAGAAGGTACACAGAGTTCATCATTCAGAATCCAGAATTTGGAAGGCTCGATTCTCGTCAACTAATAGTTCTGATTTGCCTTTATACTTTTCAATTCTTTGAGTTACCAGATTCTTTTGCCATTCTGGAACTTGATCTTCTTCATTATTTCTAATTATTTCAATGGCATCCATTTTCTGCAAATCTTCAATTACAGAAGCTGCATAGTCTTTTTTTACTTTTATATGATATGTTGTTTGCATAATATCGGAAGTACAAGGTTGCTGCTTATTTCAAAGATAACGAATTTGATGACAAATTTTATCTGTTCAGGAATATAACATTTTGTGTAATGGTAAAAGGTTTAAACCATTCAACCCGCTTTTTCAACCGCTCATAAATTCAATGCAACATGGCCTGAGGTGATGACATCATTGGTGAAAAATTAGCCAATATAAATCTTCAAAGCCATGAAAAACTTCCGGAAAATCTTTGCTGCTGCGCTCTGCGGCTTGTTATTGACGAATCTTGTCTCAGCCGAACAATTACAAAATTCAGAAAAAGGACACTATTACGAATCTTTTAGGGTCGGTATGTACCGTGTGAAAAACTCTTTGGTCATGAATCTTCTTCTGGAAAAAGATAAAGGTGTTTCGCTGAATATCAGATTAATAGATTCGAATGGGAAGATCTTACATCAGGAATATGTCGCCAAAGGATTGAGAAAAGTGGGGCAGAAATTTGATTTCTCAGACGTAAATGATGGAGATTATAGAATTGAAATTCTAAACGGAGATGAGCGTGTTGTGAAAAATATAAGTTTATCCACAACAGAAATAGCCGAAGTTAGCGGGAGAAGGCTTATAGCATTCAATTAAATTCTTGCCGGTACAGATCCTAGTAAAATCTGTACCGGCTTTTTTCTTATTTGATATAACTGTTTGCTTTCAACCATCCCTCCAGAGCGGCTGGCCAATTGACGAGAGAGCCTTTTCCTTCTGTACGCATTCCATATCCGTGGCCACCTTTCGGATATAAATGCATTTCCGCCGGCACTTTAACTTTTTTAAGTGCAAGATAATAAGCAATACTATTTTCAACAGGCACGGCGGAATCGTCCATCGCATGTACCAAAAATGCAGGTGGTGTTTTGTCGGTTACCTGCAATTCATTGGAATAATATTTAATAAGTTCTTCTGATTTGTCCGGACCTAAAAGATTATCTCGTGAACCTCCGTGTGCCAGTTCTGGCAACAAAGAAATAACCGGATACATCAATATTGAAAAATTAGGTTTCGATTCTTCGGAAGCCTTTTCTCCCATATTATAATGTGTAGCAAGCGTAGCAGCCAAATGTCCGCCAGCTGAAAATCCCATCACACCAATTTTTTCGACATTAATATTCCATTTTTTTGCACCTTGCCTGATCATTTTCATGCCTTGCATCGCATCCTGAAGTGGTGCTTCGTGTTGATGTTCCATAGCTTTCGCGTCAGGCAGCCGATATTTCAAAACGAAAGCAGAAATTCCCCGCTCATTAAACCATTTCGCCAGATCACTTCCTTCATGCGACGCGGCAAGTATGCCATATCCTCCACCGGGACAGATCATAACGGCAGCACCTGTTGCTTTTTCTTTTGGAGCTATATACGCTGCGATTGTTGGAATCGTAACCCCACTTATTCGTAAAATTCCGTCTGTGGTGACGGATTTTTCCTCGATTGTATTTGTCTTATTATTTGGTACTTTTCCTTCCGGCCATAACGATATTACTTCATTTTGAGCCATAGATAGTTGTGATAGAATAGTAAGGCCCACGGCCGTTATTAAGGTTGTTTTTTTCATAAATAATGGACATTTCACAGAAAAGACGAGCGCATCTCATCTTTACCCTCAACTTATTCATCTTATTGGCAGTTACCTCATATTTTTGTCAGCAACAAATTCAAAATCGTTTTATTTTTATAAAAACGGAATTCTGTTTTTACATAATATAAATATTTTTTATTTTGAAGAAACACGCTATACGAAAATGATAGAATATAAGTTATTATTTATTCTACTTTAAATAACTTTGAGTTTAATAAGTCTTTCAGAATCAGTTTCCAAGTAAAAAGGAATGGAAGAATTTTAAAGTTAGTTTGTAAACAGACTAATCATTCTATTTAGGTTAATCTAAGTCGAAACATTAATTACATTATGGTGATCATACGAATTGTAAGAATGACTTTTTTGCCAGAGAAGATAACTGAATTCGAAACCATTTTTGAAAAATGCCGAAATGATATCAAGCAAATGCCAGGCTGTCTGCATCTGGAACTCTGGCGTGATACAGACAATCCGGATATCTTTGTCACTTGCAGTCACTGGGAAAGCGAAGAATATTTGAACACCTATCGAAAAACAGCTTTTTTTGGGATAATATGGAAAAAGACAAAGGCACTTTTTGCGGACAAACCTTTGGCCTTTTCAGTTGAAAAACTTTCCTGATGATAATTTTTAATATCCTATTTTTTTGCGGGATTGATCATAATATGCGCTCTGTGCGTCCCTGGATCCATAATCCAAGGCATTCCGGGGACATCCGGTTTTAAGGGCAAGCCGGTAGTTTCAGCGGTGGCAAAGGGTATGTAAACTACATATCTCAAATAGCCATCTTTAACATCTCCCGTTTTGCTGTCATAATTTTCCGCTGACCCTGAAAGAGAAAATAAAGTAGAAGGCTGTTTTGGCATGGCGAGTTGTCCGCCTTTTACTTCTTTTTCACGAATATCAAATATCTCCTTCTGATTTTTCCCTTCCTTGGTCAATACACGTCCTCTTTCCATAAATGGTTCTAAATCTGCGTGGTAGCAGGATACATTTATTCCTTCTTTTTTCGGATCGTCGGCGATGCAGACAAAGTCGTTAGTTCCGTTCCGTAATGTTTTAAAAGTGCCGTCGGAAGTATATCCGTAAACTTTTGCACCGGCCTGTTTATCCATTGGAGCTGCAAGCGAAGCCGTTTTGATCTGGATATCGGCGGCGGGAATTACAGTCTGTGCATTTGCTTGAAGAGCTATGCAAAAAAGGGTTATAACAAAAAAAATCTGTTTCATCATAGTAAATGATATGTGGCTTGTTTCTTATTATCTAAATTTAGTAATCTTTACTAAAAGAATGTTACAAAATCCAGTTTCTGGCTGATTTACATTTAAATAAAGCAAACAACTGATTAAAATTATATCACCAATGAATTTTAAAAATCCGCTGATTCTTTCTGCAACTGGTATGCTGGCGCTCGGCGTTCTGGCTGCGTCGTATATGCGAACGAATCCGAGTACAATTCAAAGTGCCGGTCTCGACAGTCTTTATGAAAATCTAAGCACGGAGCAGAAACGTTCGCCGAAATATGCTGTTGCTGGTTTAAAAGTCGCGGATGGCATGGAAGCAACACTTTTTGCCGCAGAACCGACTCTGACAAACCCAACCAACATCGACGTCGATCACCTTGGAAGAGTATGGGTATGTGAAGCTTATAACTACCGGCCGGCAATTAATGGCAACCCAACGAAAAATGAAGGCGACAGGATTTTAATTCTGGAAGATACCAACGGTGATGGGAAATCTGATAAATCAACCGTTTTTTACCAGGGGGTTGAACTGAATTCTCCGCTTGGAATCTGGGTAATGGGAAATAAGGTTATTGTATCCCAAAGTCCGTATGTCTGGTTATTTACAGACGCTGACGGCGACGGAAAGGCTGATAAAAAAGAAGTAATTTTTGAAGGAGTAGGAGGCGATCAGCACGACCATGGTATGCACGCGTTTGTGTTTGGGCCAGATGGGAAATTGTATTTTAATTTTGGTAACGAAGGCGGGCACTTGCTGGATGGAAAAGGAAATCCGGTCGTTGGTCAGGATGGAAAGGCTATTGATTTTAAAACAAATAAACAGGGAATGGTTTTCCGATGTGACCTTGATTTTAAAAATATCGAAGTGTTGGGAAATAATTTCCGGAATAATTATGAAGTTGCGGTAGATAGCTACGGAACTATGTGGCAATCGGATAATGACGACGACGGCAATAAAGGTGTACGGATTAATTACGTTATGCCTTATGGAAATTACGGTTATACGGATGAAATGACAGGAGCAGGCTGGCGTGCAAACCGCACCAATATTGAGGACTCTATCCCATTCCGTCATTGGCATTTGAACGATCCCGGCGTAGTTCCTAATCTTTTACAAACAGGTGCAGGATCTCCAACAGGTATGGTCGTTTACGAAGGGCGGTTATTGCCAAAAGTTTACTGGGACCAGATGATCCATTGTGATGCAGGTCCTAATGTCGTTCGTTCTTATCCGGTTCAAAAATCTGGTGCTGGGTATTCTGCCAGGATCGTAAATGTACTGGAAGGAAAACGCGATCAGTGGTTTCGTCCTTCCGATGTTTGTGTAGCGCCGGATGGTTCTCTGATCGTTTCTGACTGGTATGATCCAGGCGTTGGCGGGCACCAGGCTGGTGACCAGAATAAAGGAAGACTATATCGTCTGGCTCCTGAAAATACGCCATACCGAATCCAGAAAGAAGATTATTCGACCGCGGCAGGTGTCGTGAAGGCTTTGCAAAACCCGAATCTTTCAGTTCGTTTTCAGGCTTGGGAAGCTTTGATGAAAATGGAATCCAAAGCGCTTGCGGAATTGAAAAAGTTATTTGAAAATAAAGAAAATCCAAGAATGCGTGCACGCGCGTTGTGGGCTATCGCAACAATTGATAAGAAAGGCACGGAAGATATTGAATCTGCGTTTCGTGACGCAAATCCTGACATTCGTATCACGGCATTGCGTGTGGTTCGTGAGAAAAGGGCGGCGGATCTCGTAAAATATGTAAAGTTGCTTGCAAGCGATTCAGATGTGCAGGTTCGTCGGGAATGCGCACTGGCACTTCATGGAATAATTTCGCCCGACGCTCCCGAAATCTGGGCACAGCTTGCTCAGCAGTATGACGGAAAGGATCGCTGGTATCTGGAAGCACTTGGAATCGGGGCGGCGGGTCAATGGGATTCGTTTTTTAAAGCTTGGGTAAATAAAGCCGGACCGAATCCAATCGCAACGGAAGCCGGAAAAGATATTGTCTGGCGTTCAAGAAGTAAAGAATCCGTCAATTTATTGGCTTCTCTGGCAAGTGATCCCGGCGTGGATCTAAAAAGCCGTCTTCGGTATTTTAGGGCTTTTGATTTCAATCCAGGAGCAAAAGAAAAGTCAACAGCGCTTCTGAAAATCATGAAGGGAACCGCAAAAAATCAGAATGAGATCAATGAACTTGCTTTGCGGCATCTTGATCCTGGTTTTGTGAAGCAGTCGCCCGAAGCGATGGCTGCGTTGAAAAAGCTGCTGGATGCAACTTACGGCACAGCCACTTATATGGATTTGGTTATGCGTTATGAGCTTCCATCGGAAAATAACCGTCTATTAAAACTGGCCACAAGCCAGGCGAAGACTAACCTGGGCAGAAGTGCCGGGCAGCAGCTTTTGAAACAAAATGGCTCGCCGCTACTCTGGACTGTTATCAAGGGAAAGGATACGGAAAAAGCATCGTCTGCATTGGCGTCGATCAGGAGTGTTGGCAGTAAACAATCGCTGGATATTTTGAAAACGGTTGCGCTGGACGCCAAACAACCACTAGATTTACGCACTGAAGCAACCCGTTCTTTGGGCGGTACAATGAGTGGTGAAGATCTTGTTCTGGTTTTATTAAAAGAAGGCAAAATAACCGGCGACCTGAAAACTACTGCGGTGCAAGGTCTGAGCGGTGCGTGGAGGAAATCCGTAAAAACAGAAGCGGCGAAATATCTTGACGGTCCTGGTGCGGAAGTAAAAAAACATCCTGATCTGAAAACACTGGTTGGTATGAATGGGAATACAGCGAAGGGAAAGGAAATTTTCGCAATGTATTGCACGGTATGCCACCAGGTGAACGGACAAGGAATTGATTTTGGTCCCAAACTTTCTGAGATCGGCACTAAACTTCCGAAAGAAGCTTTATATGCCGCTATCTTTGAACCAAGTGCCGGAATCGGATTTGGTTATGAAGGTTTTGAAGTGACGATGAAAGATGGTTCTTCTGTTTCCGGAATAATTTCCAGTAAGACAGAAACCGACCTGATTATGAAACTTCCTGGTGGTACTTCACAGGAATTTAAAATGACTCAGGTGAAATCTATAAAACAAATGACTGACTCCATGATGCCGGCAGGTCTTCAGGATGCCATGACCACAGACGAACTTGTCAATCTTGTTGAATATATGAGCAGCTTAAAGAAAAAATAATTTAATTTTTTTCCGGAGCCCGGCTCCCGGTCTTATATACGATTACAGCCTGTTAAAACACTTTTGTTTTGGCAGGCTGTTTTTTTATTGTCACCTGTAATCTAATTCTCAGTTTTTGTTTCGTTAATCTGAAAAAGAACTGGTAATTTTGAGGTTGTCCAGTAGTATTTGCTCCATTGAATTCTGTTTTGAAACGAATAAATTATTTTAAGTCCGCATTTCTGGTTGCCGCCAATCTTTGCTTTTCTGTTCTGAGTGGTACCTGCCAAGTAGTTGATTCCCTGATTGTATTACATCCCGACAGTGTGTATGCCAAGCTTTCTGAATCTGAGAAAAGATTTTCCAGAAATGCCGTGGCCGGGCTGCATACCAATGACGGTCTGGAAACTACACTTTTTGCTTCCGAGCCTTTAATTACTAATCCAATCAATATCGACGTTGATCACCGTGGCCGGGTCTGGGTCAATGAATCTTATAATTATCGGCCCGCTGTTAACGGAAAATCTGAGCTTAGTATCGGTGACCGAATCGTGATTTTGGAAGATACCACAGGCGATGGCAAAGCGGATGTCACCAAAGTTTTTTACCAGGGCTCTGAGCTGAATTCTCCGCTTGGAATCTGGGTTATGGGAAATAAGGCAATTGTTTCCCAAAGTCCTTACGTCTGGCTTTTCACGGATACTGATGGAGACGACAAAGCAGACAAAAAAGAAGTTCTTTTTAAAGGAATTGGCGGAACGCAGCAAGATGCGGGTGTTCACTCTTTCGTGTTTGGGCCCGATGGAAAGTTTTATTTTAATTATGGAAATGCTGGGAAACAACTGGTTGACGGCCAGGACAGGCCTCTGCTGGATAAATATGAAAGACCAATTGATTTTCGTCAATACCGTCAGGGCGTAGTTTTCAGAGTTGACCAGGAATTTAGAAACGTTGAAATTCTGGCAGAAAATTTCCATAATGGTTTTGAGGTTGCTGTCGATAGTTACGGCACGATGTGGCAGTCGGATCAGGAAGAGCCGGGCAATGGCGCTGACCGTGTGAGTTATGTTATGGAAAACGGGAATTTCGGTTATATCGATGAAATGAACGGAGCGAGCTGGCGGATTAACCATACAAATCTGGAAGATGAAATTCCGCGTCGCCACTGGCATCAGAACGACCCGGGTGTTGTCCCAAATCTGTTAGAAACCGGTTCCGGACTTCCTATGGGCATGGTGGTTTATGAAGGGGAATTGTTGCCAAGAAAGTTCTGGGATCAGGTTATAGTTGCCGATGCCGGACAGAATTCTGTGACTTCTTATCCTGTGGTGCCTGATGGTGCTGGTTATAAATCTGTTGGAATAAACCCTGTTGTTGAAGGAAAAAGAGACAAATGGTTTCGTCCTACAGACGTTTGTGTTGCCCCAGACGGATCGCTGATCGTTTCTGACTGGTATGATCCGGTTGCTGGTTCTCATAAAATGAAAGACCGCAGCCGCGGAAGAATTTTTCGTATTGCGCCTCCTGAAACGCCTTATAAGATTCCTGTTTATGATCTTAACAATCCGGTTGAGGCTGTAAAGGCCTTACAAAGTCCGAATTTATCCCAGCGTTATCTCGCCTGGAATGCCTGCGTAAAACTGGGCTGGGCAGCAGAGCCGGAGCTTGAAAATTTGTTTAGGTTATACAACGGAAATCCAAAATTAAGAGCTCGCGCGCTTTGGGTATTAAACCGGATTGAAGGGTTTAACCACAGAAGTCTGGATGTAGGTTTTCGGGAATTAAATCCAAACTTGCGTATCACAACTTTGCGAGCAGTTCGCCAGCGTAACAGCGATCCGACAGAGTATATCAAAAGATTAACATCAGATCCAAATCCTCAGGTTCGTCGCGAGTGCGCCCTGGCGATTAATCATAACCATACCTATGAGGCTTTGGATGTCTGGCTGCAATTGGCACAACAATATCCAGGTAATGACAGGTGGTCCGTTGAAGCTTTGAGCATTGGCGCGATAGGTCAGTGGGAGCGTATTTTCCCGGCCTGGCTTGCCAAAGCAGGGAAGAATCCTGGTGGTACTGATGCAGGAAAAGACATTATCTGGCTTGCCAGAACCAGACAGGCAATCCCATACCTGACTGATCTTGCCGCAGATACAAGCGTTTCTTTTAAAAGCAGGTTACGTTATTTCCGCGCTTTCGACTTTTTTCATGCAGGTTATGAAAAATCTCAGGCGTTGATGCATGTGATGGATGTCAAATCTTCTGACCGGATTGAGGTAAGCAAACTGGCTTTGCTGCATTTGGATAAATCCTTCGTAACCAATTCCCAGCAGGGACTTACCGCGCTCAATAAGCTGCTCGACGAAACTTACGGTACAGAAGATTATATCGAGTTAGTGACCCGTTATGCGCCGGAATCTGAGAATAACAGACTATTCCAGATGGCAATCAATAAATCAGGCGATGTACTTGGTCGAGATGCAGGTGCTTTATTACTGGATATAGCCGGCGTTTCGTTCATTACGGACAAACTGGCTGGTTTAAATGATACAAAGAAATCAGCATTGCTTGCATCATTACAAACAGCGGGAAGTTCTGAGTCTGTTTACATTTTGAGTAATACCGTTTTGGATGTAAATGAAAAAGAATCTGTTCGGGCTGACGCTGCACGTTATCTCGGCGGAAGCTGGCCCGGTGAAGATGCTGTGGTCAAGTTGTTAAAACAGAATCAGATTGACGGATCGATAAAAGAAGCGGCTTTGCAGGGCGTTAAAAATGCTTTCAGAGAGAATGTGAAGGAAGATTTAGCTCCTTATTTCCCTAAGCCGGTTGAAACAGTAACCGCAGTGGAAGAAGCTCAGCCAAAAGGGAAAAGTAAGAAAGAGAAAAAAAGACGGAAAAAAGATTAAAGTTTCACGCAGAGCAGATAAGAAAGGGCAGAGACCGCAAAGAGTTATACTTAGCGTTCTTTGCCCTTTTTCTTTGCTTCTCTGCGTGAAACCTCCAATAATTGAAATTTTGACCGGTATAAAACAGTAACACTATTCTTTATTCCCTGAAACCATAACACAAAAATTAAATCATGCTCCGCAGAAACTTTGTTAAATCGTCACTTGGATTAGCTGGCGCCGCACTTGTGGCAGGAGAGGCCTGCGCTTCTTCAACTTCATCCATGGCAAAGAATAAATTCAAACTTAAATATGCTTCCCATTTCGGAATGTTCCAGAACAGTGCCGGAAAAGATGTGATTGATCAGCTGAAATTTATGGCCGACCAGGGTTTTATAGCCTTGGAAGATAACGGAATGATGGGCCGTCCTGTGGAAGAGCAAGAGAAAATTGCCAAAGAAATGACCCGTCTGGGCATGGAAATGGGTGTTTTTGTTGTAGATAAAGGTGGTAACGGAGCTAATACGCTGGCAGCCGGAAAAAAAGAATATATCGACATTTTCCTGAATGGATGTAAAAAAGCAGTGGAAACTGCGAAGCGTGTTAATGCGAAATGGATGACCGTAGTTCCAGGTGATTTCGAGCGTAAATTACCAATCGGCGTACAAACTGGTCACGTGATCGATGCACTTCGCAGAGGTGCAGAAATATTGGAGCCTCACGGATTAGTGATGGTTTTAGAGCCTTTAAGTGACACGCCTAATTTATTTCTGCGCACTTCCGATCAGACTTATGAAATTTGTCGTGGCGTGAACAGCAAATCCTGCAAAATTCTGTACGACATTTACCATATGCAGAAAAATGAAGGACGCATAATCTATAACATTGACGCAACATGGAGTGAAATCGATTATTTCCAGATAGGAGACGAGCCGGGAAGAAATGAGCCGACTACTGGTGAAATCAATTATAAAAATATATTCAAATACATTCACGACCGTAGCAAAAAGGAAAACAAGAGTTTCATTATGGGCATGGAACACGGAAATTCCCAAAAAGGAAAAGAAGGGGAAGACGCTTTGATCAAAGCCTATGTTGAAAGCGATAATTTCGCAATTTAGGGAGCTGTTAAGCAGTTAGGAAAAAAGCTTTTAGCTTAAAAAATAAAAATGGCCAGTAGATAAAGCTCTACTGGCCATTTTTTCTAACAGCTAACAGCTAACAGCTAACAGCTAACAGCTAACAGCTAACAGCTAACAGCTAACAGCTAACAGCTATTAAAGAACTACTACTGAATTTTCTTCTGCATCTACACCAGCAGACACATACTTATCAGCTTCCCAATCATTTTCCCATTTCTCATTATCCAAAAGGTAACGGAATTGATATTCTTTACCAGGAATCAGGTCAAGACTTCCTTTAAATGAACCGTCTTTTTGTTTTTTCAAAGCAACTGCTTCTTCCGGGTTCCATCCGTTAAATTCACCGACAAGTGAAACTTTTTCTGTTTTTTCAACGGCTTCAGCAGGCAAGGTAAACGTCACTTTTACAACGGGCTTGCTTTTCAAATACTGTTTTGTGATTGCCATATTATGTAGTGTTTTTTTAGTTGATGAGACAAATATACAATCAATAATTGTACAAATTGATGAATATCAGCAGAATAAATTTCGTTTGTCTTTGAATAGTTATATGAAATTATTCAAAAAACGGCTTCTGGTGCAATTTATTGAAGCATTTTGTAAAAAATCAAAATATAAATTAGTATGATTTGCTTCCATTTGTATAGATGAGAATAGTACAATATTGGTTGTAAAAGGTTTGGGATATATTTGATTTTTTTTGCCTTTATGATAATGTTGTCGTACGACACATTGGAGTATATATACGGATGTTGAGTGCTTAAACTTCCATCATTGTGATAAAGCATATTCTTAGAATTTGCGATTTTGCAAAAATTGATATTAGTGCGATGGAGATGTATTTTTTAGTTTAAATGATTGAAAATCAAATGAAGGTGTCAATTTTCTTACTATGTTTTTTTTTTCAATTAAAACTTTCTCGCAAGAAAAGTTTGTGAAAGTAAACGGCATCGATTTTAATGTTTATACAAAAGGATTTGAGAATAGGAAAAACAATGTTCCGGTATTGATCTTTGAGAATGGGATGGGAGTGGGGCTTGGTACTTGGGATTCAATAATTGATGAATTATCAAAAAAAGCTCCTGTTTTCGCATATGACAGAGCCAATGTTGAAAAATCAGGTAAAGATTATAGGTTGCCGTCCATTAGGAGAGTTTCTGAGAGCTTAAAAACCATTCTTACCAAACTGAATATTAAACCTCCATATATACTTGTTGGTCATTCAATGGGTGGATTGTACATCAGAGCATATTCCGGACTTTATCCTGGTGATGTTGCAGGCCTTGTATTCATTGATCCTGCTGATTTCACAGAAACAAAAATAAACTGGAATCAGATCTTTCAAACGATCGGCGTTCCAGAAAAGAAGATTGAAGAAATGATTTATAATCGGCTTTATGTCACTTCAAAAATAGATTCTCTACATTATGGTAGTTGGAGTGAAAGTCAAATACTTGGTGAGCTGAGGCGTACTGATTTTTTAGAAATAAATACACTTCCTTTACCACAAGTGCCCATCTACTTTTTTATGGGCGGGAAGTTTGAAGTGCCCGCGGATAGAAGAAGCAAAGATTTTGATCAGGAAGCATTTTTTATGGAAAGAACCCGTGTGAATATCGAAAGATGGAGGAAGTTTATTTACTTAACAAATAAAGGAGGTTCTTTAATTTATCTTTCACAAAGTGGCCATTTTGTCCATCGTGATGATCCAAAAGCCGTGATCAGAAATATAAAATTCTTATTAGACACCATATCGTCAAAATGAGGAAATCATTTCAAAACTAACAATTGTCGAAAACGTCTGTTTTACATGAATAATAAAAATCCCTCACAACCACAAAGCTGCAAGGGATTTAAACAAATCATATAATTCAAAAAAAACCTACTGCGACCATTCCGTTGGTTCGCGGTCCCAGCGGTGTTGTTTTAGCGTTTCTTTTAGTGAATCAGCAAGTCTCACACCGTCGCTTGTAGCAATATTGGATTTCACGTGAGCAAGTTTGCGCATACCTGGAATGGTCGTATGGACATCCGGATTTTCCAGAATAAAACGCAAAGCCAGTTCTGGCATGGTCATGTTTTCCGGAACAAACGGGCGAAGCGCTTCTGCATGGTCAACACTTGCGTTGAGATTTGCAGGAACGAAATATGTCGAGCGCCAGTCGTCTGCCGGGAACGTTGTTTCTTTGGTAAGGTTTCCGGATAAGGTTCCTTCGTCCAAAGGTACGCGGGAAATTACGCCGATATCCATTTTCTGACACAGTGGAAATAACTGGTCTTCCGGAGCCTGATCGAAAATATTGTAGATCACCTGAACTGCGTCAATCAAGCCTGTTTCCAATGTTTTCAACGCATTGTTCGGCTCCCAGCGATTGATACTTAATCCCCAGCGTTCTACTTTTCCGTCTTTTGTAAGTTTCTGAATCGCTTCTTTCCACTCGTCTTCATGCGCCCAGGCATCTTCCCAAACGTGGAATTGAAGCAGATCAATCTGCTCTACACCCAGGTTTTTCAAACTTTTCTCTGCATATTCAATAATATAATCAGCAGGAAAAACTTCTTTCAATGACGACGTTGGTTTTGAAGGCCATTGACGATTTTTCGGAGGGATTTTCGTCGCGGCGTATAACTTCTTATCCGGATTCCGGCGAATCAGATCTCCCAGAATTGTTTCGCTCACACCATCGGCATAAGCCCATGCGGTGTCAAAAAAATTACATCCGGACGCTACGGCCAGGTCAAGTGAGTCTTCAATTTCTTTTCGGTCAGAACCTGTCCAGCCTGCCAGTCCCCACATGCCATAACCTATCTCGCTGATCTGCCAGCCACTACGTCCAAAACGGCGATATTGCATCTTGTTTATGTTTAGTTGTTTTACTTTAAAGGAATTTATAGCACATTTTTAATGCTATTGAAATACATTTGCCGCAATTTATTATATTTATGAAGATGCCAGGGCTTGTAAGTAATAAAATGTCGTTTAGCAGTAGAAAATTGTTTGAGAGTATAATGAAAAGAGTAATTGGCTTATTGCTGATTGTGGGGATGGCAGGATGGAATACGCAGACCATTCCTGAAAATAGTATGCTGAATTATTCCAGTACATTCCGGCAAATTCAGGAGGATATACGGGATTGTGTGATCACCCCTGATTCGGCGGCAAGAGCCTGGCAGCAGAATATGAGAAACATAAGGGCAACTTTTCACAGTGGAGATACGTGCCGGATGGGAGACTCAACTTATTTTGTTTTTCCGATAAAAGGTTACACGCCCAGGAACTCGATTGGAGGACGGGGAATGGGTTATAGAGCTGAGGGTTTTGACCTTTTTGACATGGACGTCAGAGGTAGCCACCCGGCACAGGATCTTTTTGTTTACGACAGAAATCAGGATGCCATTGACGACAGAACCTGGAAACCCATTGAGGTACTTGCTTTTACATCGGGCATTGTTGTGGCATCGGAAAAGGATTGGAAGTACGACAGTGATTTAAGAGGCGGGAACTGGATATGGATTTATGATCCTTGCCTTGATGGGTTGTTTTATTATGCCCATAATAATGTCGTTTTCGTTGAACCGGGACAATGGGTGAACGCGGGCGACAAAATTTCTGAGATGGGTCGCAGTGGATATAATGCTTTCAAAAAACGTTCTCCGACTCATCTTCATCTAATGTTTTTGAAATTAAACCAGGATGCTTTGCCAGAGCCAGGTGATACATACGACTGGTTGATGAATTCCATAGTAAAACAATAGCCGGGCGCAGAGATTGGGGAAAAGATGGCTGAACAAAGAATTAGCATTAATACGATTTAATAATATTCATTTTCACTCCATTTTTACTACTTCCTAATCTCTGAAATTATGAACAACCGCCGGTCTTTCATGAAAAAAAGTGCCGCCCTTGGTATGGGCGCATTTGGGATCAACAGTCTTTTTAACGAACTGCATGCAGCTGATTTTCAGAATGCTGAAAAATTCTGGGATCCTGCCAGTGAAACCAATGACGATTATTGGGCGACAATTCAGGAGGCATATACTGCCAGTAAAAGCGATGTCATTATTTTAAATAATGGCGGCGTTTCTCCTTCTCCTCTGGTTGTTCAGGAGGCACTTGAAAAATATAACCGTCAGGCAGCACAAGGACCGTCTTACTATATGTGGCGGATTATGGACAAAGGGCGCGAACCTTTGCGTAAACGTCTGGCAACGCTGGGCGGCTGCGATCCTGAGGAAATTGCCATCAACCGAAATGCTACCGAAGCTTTGAATACAGTCATTTTTGGTCTGCCATTGCAGAAGGGCGACGAGGTGATCGGAATGAAATTTGACTATCCGAATATGATGAACGCATGGCGTCAACGGCAGCTTCGGGATGGGATTGTTTATAAGCAGTTGTCTTTCGATTTTCCCATAGAAAATGACGACCAGATTGTTAAGGCTTATGCAGACGCGATAACGCCGCAAACGAAAATCATCCATGTGACGCATGTTGTCAACTGGGTTGGGCAGATTATGCCGGTTCAAAAAATCAGCCAGATGGCCCACAAGAAAGGCGTTGAAGTTATCGTGGACGGTGCGCATTCTTTTGGATTACTCGATTTTAAAATTTCCGATCTTGAATGTGATTATTTTGGCACAAGTCTCCACAAGTTTCTGAGCGCTCCGGTTGGAAGTGGTATGATGTGGATCAAGAAGGATAAAATTGCTAAAATCTGGCCACTGGTTTGCAATCATGAGCCTACCAGTGCTGACATTCGTAAGTTTGAAACCCTGGGAACGCGAAGTTTCTGTATTGAACAGGCGATCGGCGAAGCAATTAATTTTCAGGAAGGAATTGGTACAAAACGCAAGCAGGAACGGATTCACTATCTTAAAAAATACTGGGCAGAAAAAGCGCAGCAAATTCCGGGAGTGAAAATTCATACTTCGCTGAAACCCGAATATTCCTGTGCGATTGCAGGTGTCAGTGTTGACGGCTTAAAACCGGGAGAACTTGACAGTAAATTCTTTACCCAATTTAAAATCCATACTACGCCGATAAGTTATGAAGGTGTGAATTGTGTGCGGGTTACGCCCCACGTTTACACTAAAATCAGCGATTTAGATAAGTTAGTGGACGCTTTGGAGAAAATCTCGAAGAAGGCCTGAATTTTATATTGAAGTAAAGTGAAATACAGCATGGTACTTTGGTGCTTTTGCTGTATTTTTTTGTTATAAAGAATCAGGACAAACCACTTATCCATAATATTCAGCATTTAACGATTTAAAAATTAACCTTCATAACCGTTTGACAAAATTGGTTTTAGTACTGCAAGGCAAACTGTTACATTTGGTATATCCTTTAATCGGAACAATTTAAATACATTATGACACAACAACGAAAGGGTTCTTTTATAAAACGAGCCAAAGATATTACACTAAGCAGCGCATTGACTCTGGCGATATTGTCCGGAACTTCAATGATGACCGGATGTTCTTCGAATGAGGACGAGTCGGATTACAGCTATGAGGAAACGACTTATTCCAAAGGAATCCGGTCGCATATCAAAGAGGTTAAGCCAGGTGAGTTTAAAATTACAGACGAAGAAAGTGTTGCCGCAGATAAGTCTCTGGCAATTGTTACATACCTGGACGGGCACACGGATTCATTAAGCACAGCGGCCGCCAAAGCATTGATTGATAAGGATATTCAAAATAATCAGTCTTATGTCGGTCATCACAGCGGACTTTCCAGTATGCTTTTGTATGGGGGAATGGGTTATATGCTTGGACGCAATTCAGGTTTTGGGTATATCAATAATTACCGCGATCAAAACCCTAACCGAGGGAATGTTTACAGCAGTCCGAGCACTTTCAGCAAATCACAAAGTGCAGTTCAGGATGTAAATTCGTCCCGTACGACACGGACAGTATCATCCCGTCCGGCAGGAGGAAGAAGCGGGTTTTTCGGTCGGTCATCAGGTAGAAGCGGAGGTTGATTTAAGATAGCGCCTGGTTTTCTGATGAATTTCACTTTTCAAATACTTATGATAAAATTAAAATCCCTGCCGCAAACCCCGGAAAGCGGTCTGCAAAAACTTGGCTGGAACTGGATGTTAGGAACTGATACGACGCCTTATCTGGTCAAAGATATTGTTGTCGTGGATGACGAAACGGCTACGGCTTTTTATGAAGCGGCTGCGACACTTTATGATATGTTTGTTGAAGCGGGTCAGTATGCGATTGATAATCAGTTATTTTCAGAAATAGGGATTTCTGAAAACCTTATTGAGCTTGTAAAATTATCGTGGCAGGAGGACAAGAATGTTCATCTTTACGGACGCTTCGATCTGGCTGGCGGGTTTGATGGCCAACCTGTTAAATTGATTGAATTCAACGCGGATACTGCTACTTGTCTGCCCGAAACTGCGGTGGTGCAATGGGCACACTTAAAAACAAATAACGAAGATGATTCGCAGCAATTTAATACACTTTACGAAACACTTGTAAAACAATTCCAGTATATCAAGCTCGTCAATAACGATCTGACTGCGTCAATTCTGTTTTCGACGATGCGCGGGTTTCCGGAAGATGATACCAATGTGAACATACTTTCGGAAGCAGCAAAGGAAGCAGGTTTTGATGCAGATTTTGCCTATGTTGATGAAGTAGAATTTTCTCATGAAGGGGTTTTTAAACAGGATCCGTCCGGTAATGGCGAGTTTACGCGGTTTGATTTTTGGTTTAAACTTGTTCCATGGGAATATATTGGAGGCGAAGAACCAGAGCTTGCGACAACTTTGACAGATATCATAAAGAATCGCAAAGCTGTGGTTTTAAATCCGGCTTATACTTTACTTTTTCAATCAAAATATATCCTGAAAGTTTTGTGGGATTTGTACCCATACCATCCGCTTCTGCTTCAAACAGAACGACATCCGATTACGCATAAAAAATCGGTCAGTAAAGTGTTGTTTGGAAGAGAGGGCGCCAATGTTTCAATTTTGGAAAAAGGCGGCGAAGTGCTTGAAAAAGTGGATGGTGAGTATGAAGAACAGAAAAAGATATATCAGGAATATGTAGAATTCCCTACGGATGCGGAAGGATTTTCATATCAGGCTGGTGTTTTTTTTGCAGGAGAACCATGTGGTTTAGGTTTTCGCCGAGGCGGTAAAATTCTTGACAATACCGCTCAGTTCGTTGGGCATATTGTTGAATAATTTGATTTTGACTTAACGTTTATGCAGATTTCTATAAAAGCTATTGCGCTTATTTTTTGTTCTTTTGGGATTTTTCAAAAATCTGTTGCCCAGCCAAAGAAGGAAAAACCAGTTGTTTTCACCATCGATAGTCAAAATAAAGCACAGCTAATTGAAAATTTTGGAGCGGCTGGATGCTGGTTTTCAGAAGGTATCGGGAAGTATTGGCCGGAAGAGAAAAAAGAACAAATCGCAGAATGGCTTTTTAGTAAATCTTTTGACAAAAATGGAAATCCGAAAGGGATTGGTTTGTCGGCATGGCGCTTTAATATTGGTGGCGGAACTGCGGAACAAGGCGAGAGCAGTGGTATCAAAGATTTCAGAAAACGGGTTGAAAGTTTTCAAAATCCAGATGGAACATACGACTGGAACAAACAGGCCGGTTATGTCTGGTTTGTCAAAAAAGCGAAGTCGTATGGCGTTGAAAACCTGATTGCATTTTCAAATACTCCGCCTGTTCATTTCACACAGAACGGTTATGGTTTCAAAACGGAGAAAGATTATAAATCAAATCTGAAAGCAGATAAGTACAGTGCTTATGCCGGATTTCTTGCGGATGTAATTAAACATTTCGATGCTGAAAATCTGCATTTCAATTATATAAGTCCCGTGAATGAGCCGCAATGGGATTGGTCTAACAAGCCTGGTCAGGCAAGTCAGGAAGGAACGCCCTGGAAAAATGAGGAAATTTATAAAGTTACCACTGCGCTGGATAGTGCGTTGACTTCCAAGAGACTGACATCAAAGATTATGCTGGTGGAGGCTGGTATGCTCAATTATCTCTACGCCGGCTCAGGAATGGCAAACCGTCAGATTCAAAACTTCTTTGGAAAAGACAGTAAACTTGAAGTCAGGAACTTGAAAAATATGTCTGACTTCATCGGAGGACATAGTTATTTTACAGAAAATGGTGATAGCAGTCTGGTGCAGATTCGGAAAAGTGTTGCTGATACGGCACAGAAATATAATATCAAATTCTGGCAAACGGAGTATTCAATGCTGGCAGATGGTTTTCGGGAAGGTACGAAAGGGAAACGTTCGGCAATTGATTGTGCATTATTTTTAGCCAAAGTGATCCACAATGATCTGGTTGTAGGTAATGCTTCGGCGTGGCAATTATGGAATTCCTATGAACCTGGCAGTCCGGATTTTGACACACGTTATTTTCTGATTGCTTTAAAACCGAATGAAAAACATACCGATGGTGAATATTTTAAAACGAAAGGTTTGTGGTCTTTCGGGAATTTTAGCCGTTTTATCCGTCCCGGAATGCAACGTATCCATACCGAACGAAGCGATAAACTGACAGATTTACAAGCTGCTCAGCATGTGATGTTTTCTGCTTATACGGATGATAAAGGTAAAGTAGTTGTCGTCGCAATAAATTATACGGGCGTTGAAAAGCCCGTGAAGCTTGATTTGAAAAACTCAGGGAAAGCGAGTAAGATCAAAAAATATATTACCAGCGCCGCTGAAAACGACAATCTAAAACCTTATCCTGAACAAAAAATAACTGATACGATTGTGCTGCCGGCAAGGTCTGTAACGACTATGGTTATTGATTGAAATCAAAACAAGTTATTAGGCTTTTTCAATTTTCGTTCCAACCTGACCGTTTTGATCACTCTTCCCAAAACATCCATTCTCAGTTCATATTTATAGTTTTCTCTTTCTGCGGAACCAGGCTTTCCGACATATTTGTCCTTCAGGTCATCAAGTGTGAAGAACTTATTTGTTTCGTTGTTCATACTAATTTCATTTTTTCACATGAATTTAAACAAAACTGTAAGTTAATTTCAACGTTTGGGATTCTAGCGAACAGTTTTATTTTTGCTAACGATAATTTTTGCTATGCGAGAACCAATTTCTGCCTTCATTCTTTATCTTTGCCCTTCATGAAAATATTCAAGCTCATATTGTGTTTTTACATACTGACATTGTCATGCTTTCCGTGTGGCGACGTTCGGGAGTGTAATGATGGAACAGAGCCTGAAATTTCTGCAACTTCGGAGCATAAAGATCACACGCATACCACCGAAGCCTGCACTCCTTTTTGCACATGTAGCTGCTGCTCGGCATCGACTGTTTTTCAGTATACGGCCGCCGCTGTTGATACGCCTAAAATAATTTTTGCTTCTTTAAAGTTTCCGGGTTACAAAACTCTGGACCTTTCGGAAATCTCTTTCTCGATCTGGCAGCCGCCAAAAATTGCTTAATAACATCTTATTTTTTGGTTGAAGTTTTAAGGTATTAAGCCATTTATGGCTCATTATCAAAACTTTGCCCTATTCGTTATTCGGCAATTAAATTTCCATGTTAGATAAAATTATTCATTTCAGTATACATAACAAGTTCATTATTGGCTTGTGTATGTTGGCACTCATAGGCGTTGGCAGTTATTCGCTCAGCCAGCTGCCTATTGATGCGCTGCCTGATATCACCAATAATCAGGTACAGATTATTACCACATCGCCGACACTGGCTACGCAGGAAGTCGAACAATTTATTACTTATCCGATTGAACTGGCAGTAAAATCAATCCCAAAAATCGTTGAATTACGCTCGATAAGCCGGTTTGGTTTAAGTGTTGTTACGGTCGTTTTTGAGGAAAATGCAGATATTTATTGGGCACGCGCCCAAATTTCTGAGAGGCTGAAAGAAGCTGAAAATGCAATTCCAAAAGGTCTTGGAAACCCTGAACTGGCTCCCATCAGTACCGGACTTGGCGAAATTTACCAGTACGTTGTTTTCCCTGAAAAAGGTTACGAAAAAGAGTTTTCCGCCACGGATTTAAGAACAATTCAGGACTGGATTATTCGTCCGCAGCTGATCGGTACGCCGGGCATTGCAGAAGTAAATACGCTCGGTGGTAGTCTCAAACAGTATGAAATCGCGATCGAACCCGACAAGCTGAAAGCGATGAATACGACCATTGCCGAGATTCTGGATGCTTTGGAGCTTAACAATGAAAATACTGGCGGCGCTTATATTGACAAAAAACCCTATGCCTATTTCATTCGTGGAATTGGTATGGTCAACGGTATTGATGCGATTAACAAGATTGTTGTCAAAACAAAAAATGACATTCCCATCCTTATCCGCGACGTAGCGACTGTCCAAATTGGCAGTAGTATTCGATATGGTGCCGTAACCAAAGATGGAAAAGGGGAGGAGGTCAGCGGAATGGTAATGATGCTAAAAGGTGAAAATAGCGCCGAAGTTGTTTCAAGAGTGAAAGCCAAAATGGAGCAGATCAAGAAATCCTTGCCCAAGGGTGTATCCATAGAGGCTTTTGTAGATCGTACGAAATTGGTGAATCGGGCGATCGGAACTGTTGAACGCAACCTGCTGGAAGGAGCACTGATCGTGATTTTTGTGCTGATTTTGCTCATCGGAAATCTTCGTGCCGGATTGGTCGTCGCGTCCGTCATTCCTTTGTCCTTATTATTTGCTGTGAGTATGATGCATTTATTTGGCGTCTCTGGTAACCTGATGTCACTAGGAGCAATCGATTTTGGGTTAATCGTCGATGGAGCCGTGATCATTGTTGAGTCAATAATTCACCGTTTGCAGACAAGCACCCGGGGGAAACTCACCACCGCGCAGATGGACGAGGAAGTATACGAAGCGTCCGCAAAAATCCGGAGCAGTGCCGCTTTCGGAGAAATTATTATCCTGATTGTGTACCTGCCTATCTTGGCACTGGTCGGGATTGAAGGAAAAATGTTTGGTCCCATGGCACAAACGGTATCGTTTGCCATTCTGGGCGCCTTCATTTTATCACTTACCTATATTCCGATGATGAGCGCGCTGGTTCTCAAAAAACAGACCGGTCACAAAATCAATATCAGCGATAAAATCATGAATGCGCTGCAAAATATATATCAGCCGGTTTTGATACGTGCTCTGGAAATGAAAGGAATTGTGGTTTCAATCGCTGTCGTTTTATTGCTCGTCGCGGTATTGATTTTCAATTCCTTAGGCGACGAATTTATTCCAACCCTGGACGAAGGCGATATCGCAACGCATTTAATTATCGCTTCGGGAAGCTCACTTTCACAGGAAATTGAAGCGACTACAAAAGCGGAGCAAATTCTTAAAGCCAAGTTTCCGGAAGTTAAAATGATCGTTACAAAAATCGGCAGCGCGGAGATTCCGACAGATCCGATGCCAATGGAAGCGAGCGATATAATTATTATTCTAAAAGAAAAAAGTGAATGGACTTCCGCTAAAACCAAGGAAGAATTGATGGAGAAAATGGAGGAAGCGCTGGAAACTATCCCCGGAGCTACAACAGAATTTTCCCAGCCAATTCAGATGCGTTTTAATGAATTGATGACCGGCGTTCGGAGTGATGTAGCGATCAAGATTTTTGGTGAAGATATCGACAGGCTTGTCAGCTCGGGTGACGATGTCCTGCAATTAATCCGGGGAATAGATGGCGTTACGGCTGCCAAGGCCGAACGCGTTTCAGGATTACCGCAGATCACAGTCCGGTATAACAAAGACAAATTGGCGTTATATGGGTTGAATGTTGGCGACTTGAATAAAGTGATCAGAACAGGTTTTGCCGGTGAAAAGGCTGGTGTCGTTTACGAAGGCGAAAAACGTTTTGACATGGTTGTTCGCCTCGCGCTCGATCGTCGCCAGGATATTTCCAATCTAAAAACACTTTTTGTTTCGCTGCCATCCGGAAGTCAGATTCCGCTGGAACAGGTTGCGGATATCAACTACGAACCCGGTCCGATGCAGATCAGTCGGGAGGATGGCAAACGCCGGATTGTGGTTGGCTTTAATGTAAGGAACAGAGATGTAAAAACGGTCATTGATGAAATTGAGAAAAAGCTGGATGCAAAACTGAAACTCCCGCCTGGATACTATGTGACTTATGGAGGTCAGTTTGAAAATCTTGTCAAGGCAAATCAAAGATTGGCAGTTGCTGTACCGGTGGCTCTGCTGCTGATTTTTGTGCTGTTATATTTTACATTTCGGTCAGTCAAGCAATCGCTGCTCATTTTTTCAGCAATTCCGTTTTCCGCGATTGGCGGTGTTTTTGCGCTTTGGATACGGGATATGCCGTTCAGTATTTCGGCTGGCGTTGGCTTTATTGCCTTATTCGGTGTCGCCGTTCTGAATGGCATTGTTCTTATCGGTTATTTAAATCAATTAAAATCCGAGGGTAAAACGGATTTAATGGATCGAATCTTGCTGGGTACCCGTGTGCGTCTTCGTCCGGTAATTATGACTGCGGCAGTGGCATCTCTCGGTTTTTTACCCATGGCGTTAAGCACAAGTGCAGGGGCGGAAGTTCAAAAACCGCTCGCAACGGTTGTGATCGGTGGCCTTGTCAGTGCAACGCTTCTGACGCTTATCGTGCTGCCGATTTTATATTGGTATTTTGAGAAAAGCATAAAATTGATCAAGCCAGGTATCGCGACTGCCGTTCTTTTACTGATTACGTTTTTCGCTAACGCGCAACCTGTTACTAAATTGAACTTACAGGAAGCAATTGATATAGGAATTAAAAATAATCAGCAATTATCGGCTGGCGAGCTGGAAATAAAAATGCAGTCTCAGTTAACCGGAACTGCTTTCGATATTCCCAAAACGAATATTGAGGGAATGTTTGGACAATATAATACCAAAGCCTTTGATCAGAATTATGGTATTTCGCAAACGTTTAATCCGTTCGTATATGGAGCCAGGAAGGAAGTTTTACAGAATAATCTGAAAAGCAGCCAGCTGAAATTGGAACAGACCAGGCGCGAGATTATTTACATGATCCGTCAAAACTGGAATACGGTTATTTATCTCAATAAACTGAATCAATCACTTGAAAAGCAAGGTCAATTACTTACGCAATTTGTTAAAGCAGCTTCTTTGAGATTCCAGACAGGTGAGACAAATCTTTTGGAGAAAACAACAGCCATAACCAGAGAACAGGAAATTCAACAGCGGATCAAGCAAAATGCGAGTTTGATCAACGTGGAGAAATCTAAAATCCGGGTACTGCTAAATTTGAATTCAGACTTTTCCGTGAGTGATACCGGCTTCATCCCTAAGTCAATAAACCAGCTCCTGGATAGTACCTCAATGACGCAAAATCCTGCTTTTTTGTATGCGGCGCAACAAATTGAAATTGCGAAATCAAGCAAAAATCTGGAAAAAGCGATGTTGCTGCCTGATTTTACCGCCGGATATTTTATTCAGTCGCTGACGGGAAATCAGGATATCTATGGACAGAATATCAGCTACAACGGAATGCCACGTTTTCAGGGGGTCAAGGCTGGGATTTCGATTCCTGTTTTTGCTAAAAGTCATAAATCCAGAATTCAGGCTGCAGAAACCAATATTCAGTTGCAGCAGAAAAATGTTGACTATATACATACTCAGTTGCAAAGTCAATATCAGCAGCAGCTTACCCAGCTATATACCTACCAGTCTTTGATTGATTATTACAAAATATCAGCGCTGCCGAACGCACGAACAATTTCAGTCAATGCGGAAAAGGGATATGGGAGCGGAGAAATCTCCTATGTTGAATATCTTCAGGCAAACCAAACGGCACTGGATATTGAAATAAATTATCTGCGGGCTATTGCTGATTTCAATCAGGTTTACGTCGGGATACAGTACTTATTAAATCAATAATCGGAAGAAATGAAATTAAGATCAAACATATACGGATGGCTAATGCTGATATTTTTTATCAGTATTTATTCCTGCAAAAAAACTTCTGACGAGGTCAGGGAGCATGACGATCAACAGACGCATGTAGAAGAGCAGGCCGCACATCAAGAGCCTGAAAATAAGGAAGTTGAGCTAAACGAAGCGCAGTACAGTGCTTCAGATATTGTTCTCGGAAATTTTGAAAAGAAAAACCTGAGTGAAGTGATCAATGCGAATGGGTATACCAAACTTCCGCCGCAGAACCAGGCTGACGTTTCCGTATTCATGCCCGGAATAATCAAATCAATTAAAGTGATTGAAGGCCAGCGCGTAAAAGCTGGCGAAACGATTGCGACGCTGGAAAGTCCTGAATTTCCAAAACTTCAGGAGGCTTATTTGACGTCGGAAAGTAATCTTGAATATTTAGCAGCTGAGTTTGAGAGACAAAAAACACTGTCAGAAGAAAATGTGAATGCCAAAAAAGCCTTTCAAAAAACAAAATCGGATTTCGAAAATGAAAAAGTGAGATACAATTCTCTGAAAAAACAGTTGAATATGCTGCATCTGGCAAGTGATGGCGTTGGAAATATTTCGTCAACAGTGGCAGTTACCGCTCCAATTTCCGGCTATATCACAGAGGTAAATATCAAAATTGGCAGCAACGTTCAGCCCGGCAATCCGCTGTTCAGTATTGTGGATAATAGTAAAATGCACGTCGATCTGTTGGTTTATGAAAAGGATTTGCAAAAAGTGAAACCTAACCAGACTGTTCGTTTTGTATTAACCAATCAGGATAATTCCGAGATTCAGGGAAAAATTTTCAGCGTTGGAAAAGCCTTTGAAAATGAAACAAAATCAGTTGCTGTCCATGCAGACATTCTGAATGACAAACAGATCCTCATCCCGGGTATGTACGTAAACGCGTTGATCGACATCGGGAAAAATGAAGTAAACGCTTTACCTGTCGATGCTGTTGTAAAGGCAGACGGCAGGGAATTCATATTTATTTTGGAAGAAATTCATGACGTGAGTAATAAAACCGGTGAAAATGCTGAGTCGAAAGGCTCGAAAAAGTTGTATCATTTTCAACGCATCGAAGTGAAATCCGGGACCGCACAATTAGGATATATCCAGGTAACGCCGCTCCAAACATTAAATAAAGATGCAAAAATTGTTCTGGAAGGCTCATATTATATCCAAAGCCATTTGCTGAAAAGTGAAGGCGGAGGCGGGCATGAACATTAATAAAATTCCAAGATTGCTTATTTGAGATAGAAAAAATGTATAGTATAATCACTGCTACGATATTGTTAGGATTAGTGCATGCCCTGATTCCTAACCACTGGCTGCCACTGGTGGCTGTGGCGAAAGCTGAAAAATGGGAAAAAACTGAATTGTTAAGTGTTGGGTTTATTATTGCGTTGGCGCATGTCGCTGGTACAGTGGCTCTGGGCATAATTCTCGGTATTATAGGAACAAGAATTGCCAGCCAGTACAGCGGATTCGTTGATATTATCGCTCCGGTTCTGCTAATTATTTTTGGATTAATCTATTTTTCCGTGAACCTGCCACACCATCATCACGGAGCTCAGGAAGACGTAAACAATTACAAAAAATCAAAATCGAGGTGGATCTTTGTTTTTGTCATGATGATGTTTTTATCGCCCTGTCTGGAAGTAGAAAGTTTATTTCTTTCTGCCGGTGCATTTGGGGTGAAAAATGTATTACTCTTGGCCCTGGTTTACGCGGTGACTAGTATCGTCGGAATTGTCAGTTTGGTTATGTTGGCCTTCAAAGGAATTCATTTGGTTGATACAGATTTTATTGAACATAATGAAAAACGTATCACAGGCATTATTTTGATCCTGGTCGGCATTGTAACATTTTTCTTACACTAAGTTGCGGTCAGATTCAAGTTAAAAAAAACGAAGTTGCCCCTATTGACTGAGGCAACTTCGGAATAATTTGGGCATGAAGGGTATCTAGACAGATTTAGTCACTTATGCTCTTGATTGGTAAGATTCAACCTTATTGACCAGGTCTACTACATTTTTAACCTGCATTTTTCGGTAAATTTTGAATTTCATCGTGCTGATTGTTGAAGGAGCCAATTTGAGTTCTTTGGCTATTTCCGCTGTCCGCGATCCTTTCAAAAGAAATTGCAGAATTTCCGATTCTCTTGTAGAAAGCAAAGTCATCAGATTTTGATCCATTAATCCTTCCAGCAGAAAATCTGTTATGCCGTCAAAAATATATTTCTTCCCCTTGATAACTGTACTGAGTGCGGATTGAAACTCATATTTCGTCATCGTTTTTAGACAAATGCCGTCAACGCCTTTCTTCAGATATGGGATTGCCCATACCTTTTCGTTTTCTTCGCCCATCACCAGGATCTTTATATTTGGCTGTATACGTCTGATGCTGTCGAAGCTTTGTAGGTTTGATAAGTTAGATAAACGAATGTCCATAATCAGAATGTCGTAATAAGACTTTTTTAGCGCTGCCTGAGCGTTTTCCCAATTATCGGTTTCTTCAATTGATGCGTCGCTGACATTTTCCTGAATCGAAGCAGTTATGCCAAGACGGAAAAAGTCGTTTTTGATAAAAAGCAATATTCTTGTCATGATTTTCGATTTTAAGATGCTGATAAATGATTATTCAGAATGGATTTGAATCTTTCGAGACAAATCCAAACGGCATTAAAAAGTAACGACCTTTTTTAAGCGAAGTTTTTCGGTAATACCGGAAAGTTTCCCGTATTAATAAATCGATTGAGTAATCATGATAACCAGCCCAAAATCAAAGATTTTTGCTTGATTTAGGGCATAGCTGGGAAGGAGAAGTAGCGCTGAGAAATAAGTCAGATTGGTCCTAAAAATGTTAGAGTTGTTCATCCATAAGTGTGTCCGGTATGTGTTTGATATGTTAAATTTTCTATCAAATCTAACGGACATTTTTGGAAGCATTTGTCGAGATACAGGAACATTTATGTAGATATATCTCTATCATAATTGATTTCTGCTTGTAGAGAAACTTTAATTTTGACATTTAATATTTTTCTTTGCCGGTAGTTAAAAATTTTTCAGAAGAGAAACCTTTTTTGATAGCTCAATTTCATCAGCGACTTCGAGTTTATCAAAGATTCTACGTTTATAAGTACTTACCGTATTTTCCTTCACCTTCAATATCAGCGCGATTTCTTTGGTCCACTTTCCTTCTGTCAGAAGCTGCATAACCACCATTTCCCTTGGCGACAGGGTCATTATCGGATTTTGGAGTTTTTTTGAAGAAGCGTCGCCGAGGTTATTAAGCAGGGTTTGCTGTATATGGTAACTCACATATTTTCCGCGGTTAATCAGAGCTTTGTAAGCCAACTGAAATTCTTCATGCGAAGACGATTTAGATAGAAAGCCATCAGCACCTGCCTGCATATACGGCAGTGCATAAACATCTTCATCATATCCGGAATGAATGAGAATAAGTATTTCTGGCTGCCGTTTTCTGACAATTTCCATCATCCGGATATTTTCTCCACCCGGAACATCAATATCAAGAATGAGTAGATCAAATTTTTCGCTTTCCAGCAAGGATAATCCAGCGGGGAAATTATCCGCTTGTGAAATTGTTGCTTTTGGATCAGAGTCGGCAATCAGTTGTCGCAGTCCCAGCCTTATTAAGGGATGGTCCTCAATAATTAGTATGTTCATGAAGAGTGTGTGTATACTTAATATTCACAAATCTAATTATTTATGAACACCAATTTGACAGAAATGTATCTACAAAAACCATCCATTATGTGACAGATGTATATAAATTTTTTCTATAAATTATAAAAAGAAACCCCGGAATTAGCTCCCAGGGTTTCTTTTGCCATTGTTAAATAGAGTTATGCTGCGAAAATCTTATCCATGAAATCTTTGATAGTCTGTAATCTTTTGCGATCACCGCCGGAAACTTCCGCAGATGCCCAGCCTGAATAACCTATTTTTTGCAGTGCTTTATTTACTTCCGGCCAATTACAATCGCCTTCAAAAAATTCGACGTCAAATCCTTTCCAAAGTCCAAGATCATTCTGTTTTTTAAAACTGAATTCTTTAAGATCCAGTTTCAGGATCCGCTTATCCAGCACTTCAATCCAGGAGACCGGCCAGCCATAACGAAGGACATTACCGACATCAAAATACCAGCCAATCATCGGATTTTTGAAATCATCAACATACTTAGCCGCTTCGATAGGACTGATCAAAAACTGGTTCCAGACATTTTCCAGTGCGATTTTTACACCGGTCTTTTCAGCAATCGGCAACAGTTTCGCGAGTTCAGCCCTGGACCTTTCATAAGCCTCAGCATAAGTAACGGTCGCGTTGACGACACCCGGAACTACCAGAACCGTAGTTCCGCCATATTGTTTTGTATCCCAAAGTGCTTTCTCAATGGATTTTACACATTCTTCGCGTTTTTTTGGATCCGGATCTGATAATGGAAGTTTCCAGTGCATAGAGTTAACAGTTCCAGGAAGTTCCAGGCCTGTCTTGTCCCGTGCCGCGAGCACTTCCTTCATATCAAGATTATCCGGCGAGTCCAGTTCAACACCGTCGTAACCAATATCTTTCAACATTTTAAATTTGTCCATAACAGACAAATTTTCCTTCACCATTCCCCATTTCAAGCTTTTCTTGATCATGGGTCTGGCCAGGTTTGCGGCCGGTGCGGCAATGACATCGGTTAACGAGCCAATTCCCATAACCGCACCGGTGGTTGCAACTGTTGCAAATGCAGTATTTTTCAGAAATTCTCTTCTCTGCATAGTCAATTTACGAGAATGACGTGATACCAGGTCTGGCAACTTCAACAACAGGAGGCTTCATATCAAAGCTGAAATCAGCTGAGCTCTGAGGACCCAGTTTTTCCGTTGAATTCATAGCTTCTTCCCAGGTTACGCGCTTTCCGGTATATGCAGCCATTCTTCCCATGATAGCCAAAAGCGTACTTTGCGCCATAAATTCGCCATCATTCAAAGGAGTTCCTTTGCGGATTGAGGCAAACAATTCGTCATGTTCCGTTTGGTACATGTCATTTTGTTTTCCTTCATATTTCCATGGATTCTGACCGTAAATTTCGTGAACGTTGCGTGCGCAGTTTACCATTGCTCTTCCTTTTGTTCCGATCGTTTCTACAAGGTAACTGTTTTCACAATTTGCCTGCTGTCTTGAATGGTGGAAGCCTTTTACGCCGTTTTCATATTCATAAGTCACCGCGAAGTGGTCGAATATATTACCAAAAAGTTCTTCCGTTCTAACCTGGCGTCCACCAGTTCCGGTTGCTGAAATCGGTAATTTTCCACCCATCGCCCAAGACATCATGTCAATGCTGTGCACAGCCTGTTCCACGATATGGTCACCAGCAAGCCACGTATAATAAGTCCAGTTACGCAATACGTATTGTGCATCCGTCCAACCCTGTACGCGTGGGAAAGACCACAGTGTACCCGTATCATAAGTATTATAAATTGCCGAAATATCACCAACCGCACCGTCAAGGATTTTCCCAAAACTCGCCCGTTTTGGCTCATGATATCTCCAGCAGAAACCGGACATTAAGGAAAGATTTTTCTGTTTTGCCAATTTCGCTGCGTCTAAAACTTTACGAACGCCGGGCGCATCAACCGCAACTGGTTTTTCGCAGAAAACATGTTTTCCGGCGGTGATCGCAGCTGTTAAATGTTCAGGACGGAAATGTGGAGGTGTAGCAAGAATTACCACATCAACACCCGATTCAAGAACTTTTTTGTATGCGTCAAAACCCACAAATTTATGACCATCGTCTACCTTTACTTTTGCACCATGTACTTTCGTTAGGTTTTCAAGTGACGATTGTAATTTATCAGGGAATATGTCACCCATCGCATGTAAAACGACGTTTGGGTCTGCTTTTAAAGCTTGATTGGCAGCTCCTGATCCACGTCCGCCACAACCGATCAGGCCTATTTTTAGCGTATCAGCGTTGATATCGCCAGCGAAAGCTTTGTTGGGGTTGAGGATGGTAATCGTTGGCAAAGCACTGCCCGCTATTGCGACGCCAGCCATTTTTAAAACATCTCTACGGGAAGCATTCATATTCTATAAGGGATTAGGTTTGATAATATTGTTACATAAGATCTTGGAGCAGTCACACTGCTTTTAATATTCCATGCAAAGATTTAAAGTTAAATAAATCTATCAATTGTTTTGCTAATTAATTTTAAAAATCATCAGGTTTAATGGTTCAGCTCCAAATTTAGTACCATTGCAAATCGTTTTGAAACGCTTAAAATTCCGTAATATTACAGACTCCTTTCTTATTAATTCGTCACAACTTTGGTTAAAATGTCCATTTGGCTTATGGCTCAGGATTCTGTACAGGATAACTTATTACTTGTTATTTCTTTATTATTTGGTGTTTCGATGCTCACTATGTTGAGTGAAAAACTACGGATTTCCTACCCGATATTTCTTGTTATCGCCGGTTTGCTTATTAGTTTCATTCCCGGAATTCCTCATATATCACTGGAACCAGACTGGGTCTTTTTGTTATTTTTACCTCCGCTTCTTTATTCTGCCGCCTGGAATACTTCCTGGAAAGATTTTTGGTATTTTAAAAGACCGATCGGCCTTTTGGCAATTGGTCTGGTTGTATTTACAGCAACTACGGTAGCGTATCTGTCCAATGCCATGATCCCGGATTTTACGCTGGCGATGGGTTTTGTTTTAGGAGGAATAATTTCGCCTCCGGATGCTGTGGCCGCAACCTCTGTTCTTCAGGGATTAAAAATTCCAAGACGGGTAGTCACGATTCTGGAAGGGGAAAGTCTCGTAAATGACGCATCTTCCCTGATTGTTTTCCGTGTTGCGTTAGCAACGGTATTGACTGGTCAGTTTATTTTTTGGAAGGCTGGAATAGACTTTTTTGTCGTTGCCATTATGGGAATTGTCATTGGCGTTTCCATCGGGTATATGCTTTACCTGGTCCACAAATTATTTCCCACAACATCAAGCATTGACACAGCACTGACTTTAATTGCTCCATATCTGATGTATATTGGTGCTGAACATTTTCACTTTTCTGGCGTTCTTGCAACCGTAAGCGGCGGTTTATTTCTCAGTTACAGATCAAATGAAATATTTTCATATAATTCCCGGATGCAGTCGCAATACGTGTGGGAAACAGTTGTGTTTTTGTTGAATGGTATAGTGTTTATCATGATCGGGTTGCAGCTGCCTGACATTATTGAAGGTCTCGGTAACAACTCCATTGGAGAAGCTGTATTTTATGCCGTCGTTATTAGTATTGTCACCATCGTTATCCGAATCATATGGGTTTTTCCAAGTACTTATTTGCCTCGGATTTTAAGTAAAAAAATCAGGGAAACTGAGCCTAAGCCATCATGGCCAACCGTCTTTGTTGTTGCCTGGAGCGGTATGCGCGGCGTAGTATCTTTGGCTTCCGGATTGGCTGTTCCGTTGACGCTTGCAAATGGCACAGAGGCTTTTCCTCAGCGGAATTTGATGCTGTTCATCACTTTTATCGTAATTCTTTTTACGTTGGTTTTGCAGGGATTGAGTCTTCCTTATCTGATCAAATGGTTGAATATCAAAGATGATGGAGGTAACGAGGAAGAGCAGGAAATTGCGGTGCGTCTGCGCCTGGCGACAGCCAGTTTGAGTCATATGCAGTCATCTTACGGTGAAGATGTTCAGATGATAGAGGCATTTAGCCGGTTGAAAGATCGGTATGAGCGCATGATTGAAAATGCAAATAATCGATTGGTGGAAAAGGAGAACAAAAGCTCCACAGCTGATTTTTTACCAAAATACCGAACGATGCTGGTAGAAATTGTAGCGATAAAAAGAGATGAACTTCAAAAATTAAGAAGAGAAAGAATTTATTCCGATGAAATATTAAAAGCCAGAGAACGAGAGCTGGATTTCGAAGAAGCCCGACTGCGCGATTCACCCTGAAAAATAAGAAAACTCGTTCTAAACAATCGAACGAGTTTTCTTATTGTAGAAATGTCTCTCAGCGGACTAGTGGCTAAAAGCTAAAAATTGACAGCCAACAGCTAATTCCACTGAACTTCCACCGCGTAATCTTTCAAATCAATCGTTGTGAAATGCTCACCATTCTGGCGTTTTAGTGAAATTTTTCCATTTTGAACTTTCGCTGTTTGCTGGGACATTACGTCCTTATTATTTTTCTTGCGGTAAATAGCAACGAGGTTTTCGTCTGTCGTCACATCCACCTCACAAGTCCGTCCTTTTGCATTGATAAGTTTTGAATGATTAGGCAAATACGGCGCTTTTGCAAGCGCCAGTGCACGGGAAGCCAGCGGTACGCCGTAACCCACAAAGTTATTTCCATAAGGATATAGGTGTGCCGATTTTTCGATCAGATCAATCAATTCCTTGTTGGTTAATTTCGGATTTGCCTGAATCAGACATGCCGCAAAACCGGTGATTACAGGTGCAGAAAGCGAAGTTCCGTATAGAGAATAACAGGAAACATTTGGCTTTACATATTCCAAAAATTCGGGGCCTACGCTGCTGTATCCAATTCGGTTCCAAAGTTTTGCGTTGGTGGCGCCTATTGATAATACACCTTTCGCATCCGCAGGAGCCGAGATAATTTCCCAGCTTTTATCTTCGCCTTCGTTTCCGGCAGAGACCACGATCATCATTCCTTTTTTGTCAGAAGCGATCTGTGCGGCACGTGTGATCGCACTCGTTTTTCCATCCATCTGAGATGGTTTATAGTTTTCTTTCGGATCAGAAAATCCTTTGGCATAACCCAGCGAAGTATTGATCAGCCGAACACCAAGGCTGTCCATCCATTCGATAGCTGCGATCCAGTTATCTTCCTCACCACGCCATTCACGCAGGGAATAATCGGTACGTGCCAGATAGAATTTAGCATTTAGCGCAAGCCCGTATTGCATTTGTTCCTGATTGTCAATTCCTGAAATTGCAGCTAACACCTCCGTTCCGTGCATATCGGAAAATGACTCGGCAGTACTAAAAAGTAACTCACCGGATCTTCCCGGTTTCACGTAATCATGGATACCTAAAATTCTTTTATTTTTAAAAATATGCTGCAAGGCAAGCGAAGAATCGGCGCCATAAAAACCGGCATCAATCACGCCAATCGTAACATCTTTTCCATTAATTCCCGCCTTTTGAAAAGCGTCGGCCTGCACCTGCGACATCACCTGGGCCATTTGCGCTTTTTCAACCGGCTGCGTTTGTGCGATATAAAAACCTGAGGTCATCGGAATGACTTCTTTTACAAATCCCAATTGGCGAACTTTTTCTGCCTGATCGTAAGTCAAAACCGCAGAAACCGCATTTAGCCACTTCGAACGGTTGACAATATTGACAGCATTTTCCTTCAATATTTTTTGATATGCATCACGGATAGGAAGGTCGGTTTCATCAGATAAGGCATTGCCGAATTTCTGTCGGTTTTCAAGCGTCGCCTTTGAAACTGCGGGGGCGTCAGTTAAGTTTTTGTCTTTTAAGTAGATCCAGTATTTTGGCTGTGCAGAAAGCAGTCCGGGAATACATAATAACGCCAGTAAAAATAATCTCTTCATGTACTATTTAAGTTGTTAGGTTGTTGTCTTTCGCAATATATGTAACCGAATATTGAAGTCACATTCAGTAAAGATCTGAGCAGCGTCACTTTACTTTTCTTCTATTTAAATTAAGAAGTAAAACGTAATTTTACAAATTAAATTACCAGTTACAAAAATTTAGAGTTTATGCGTTATTCGTCCATAGATAAAAACCTTTTCATAGAAAATCGTCGAAGACTTTCCGGTTTGTTGAAACCAAAATCGTTGGCCATTTTGAATTCGAATGATATCATGCCAACAAATGCAGATGGTTCGATGGGTTTTCGTCAGAATACGGATCTTTTTTATCTTACGGGAGTTGATCAGGAAGAGACAATTCTGCTTGTTTTTCCGGAACATCCTGACGAAAAATTCAGGGAAGTTTTGTTTGTCCGCGAAACCAATGAACTGATTGCGGTTTGGGAAGGCGAAAAGTTAACCAAAGAGCAAGCACGTGAGGTATCCGGAATCAAAACTATTTTCTGGACACATCAATATGAAACCGTTTTCCGGAACATCGTTTACGAAGCTGAAAATGTATACCTGAACGCTAACGAGCATACCCGCAACGACTCGCCGGTATTAACCCGTGACGGGCGTTTTGTGTATGAGTTTAAAGAAAAATATCCCTTGCATCAGCTCGTTCGGCTGGCGCCTTTGATGCATCAGCTGCGCGCCATCAAACAGCCGCAGGAAATTGCATTGATGCAAAAAGCATGTGATATCACAAAATTGGGTTTTGAAAGATTGCTGAAATTTGTAAAACCTGGTGTTGAAGAATTTGAAATCGAGGCGGAATTGCTGCATGAATTTATAAGAAATCGCTCCAAAGGATTTGCCTATCAGCCGATTATTGCAGCCGGCGCAAATGCCTGTGTTTTGCATTATGTCCAAAATGACAAACCTTGCAAAGACGGCGATGTGATATTGTTGGATGTTGCTGCCGAATATGCCAATTATGGTTCCGATCTGTCGAGAAGTATTCCTGTGAATGGTCGGTTTACAAAACGTCAGCGTGATGTTTATGATGCTGTTTTACGAGTTTTCAAAGCGTCAAAAGCGATGCTCGTAACAGGTGGACTTTGGGATGAATACCATGTGGAAGTCGGGAAAATCATGGAAAGCGAGCTGCTTGGTTTAGGGTTGATCACAAAACACGATATTGAAACGCAGGATCCGGAATGGCCGGCTTATAAAAAATATTTCCCACACGGCAATTCCCACTTTCTGGGACTTGATATTCATGATGTAGGAAATAAATATCGTCGATTCGAACCGGGTATGGTATTTACTTGTGAGCCAGGTATTTATATCAAAGAAGAAGGTCTGGGTATACGATTGGAAAATAATATTCTTATCACCGCTGACGGCAATATTGATCTAATGGCTCATATCCCAATTGAGGCGGAGGAAATTGAAGAATTAATGAATTCATAAGAATAGTTATATTTGATACCCCGAAAGCCGGAAGATTTTAAAAGCTTCCGGCTTTCGATCATATAAATGGACGATACACAATCAAATGGATTTTTTTACCGAGGACCTTTACAAATTACTTTTTTCATTTTTGTTAGGCGCTATAATCGGTGCTGAAAGAGAATATAGAAGTAAGTCGGCCGGGCTGAGGACCATGATTTTAATTGCCGTCGGTTCCACCGTTTTTACACTAATATCCATTCAAATTAGCGGAGATGCCGGACGAATTGCTGCGAATATTGTAACGGGTATCGGTTTTATTGGCGCAGGAATAATTTTTCGGGAAAATAATCGCGTGGTGGGTATTACGACCGCGGCCATCGTTTGGGTAACTGCTGCTTTGGGTATGGCGATTGGTGCCGGTTATTATGTAATCGCGCTATATTCTTTTGTGATCTCAGGAATGTCTTTGGTAATTTTAACGCCTTTTCAAAAATGGATCAGGAATAAAAACCAGATCAAAAGTTATCGGTTAAAGTGTGTATACCAGAAAAAAACGCTGAAAGATTATGAAGCTGTTTTCAAACGTTTTGGAATGACAATACTCGGGGCGGAACAAAACCGGTCTGGCAATTATATAACCGGAAGCTGGCTTTTGCAGGGCTCGCTTCAAACACATGAAGAGCTGACAGAATATCTTTTAGATGACAATGAAATTACAGAATTCGATTTTTAGTAACTATTAGATACAATTGGAAATTATTTTTTCCTTAGATTTCTCGCGTCAGTGCCTAAACTGACACAAATCAGGAAATAAATAACGTTATCAGTAAACCAGTGTTCATAATTTAGTGTTTTAGTTAAGATTGAACCATAACCCATTTTCTTAAAAGTTTAGGACAGTGATGTCCTAAATGAAATTTATTTTATATGTCTGATATTATTAAGACAACGCTCTGGGAAGTTATTAGCCTGAATACTTCGGAAACCGAATCCGGTTGGTTGATAGAAAAGGGAAGTGCATCGGCCATCGAGCTAATGACTGCCTTTGTCGCTTCGCCCAGGTTTTTAACTAAAAAAATTGTAAGCGTTAGTCAGGAACAGGAAAAAAAGCTGATGGAGGCACTTTCTGGTTTCTCAATAACCGGTTGGAGCCTTGTTCGCACCGCTCGTGTCTGGCTTTTGACTCAACTTGATGATTCCGATAAAAATGTTTTTATCAAAAATATAGAAACGCTTTTTGACACGGCGGAAATGAATGAGCTGGTTGCGCTTTATTCTGCGTTGCCGGTTTTGTCTTATCCCGAACGATGGCTTTTCCGCGCCACCGATGCAGTTCGTTCCAATATGGGTTTTGTCTTTGATGCAATCGCTTTGCACAATCCTTATCCCTCTAACTATTTCAGCGAACTGGCTTGGAACCAGCTTGTGCTGAAAACTATTTTTAACGACAAACCTGTACATTTTATAACAGGACTGGAAGAACGAGAAAACGAAAATCTGGCATTGATTCTTTCTGATTTCGCGCATGAACGCTGGGCAGCTGGTCGTTCCGTGGCTCCGAATGTGTGGCGTCTGGTAAGTAAATTTATGAATGAGCCACTTTTATCTGACATGAAGTATTTATTTGCTTCGGGTCAGCCGGAAAATCAGGAAGCGGCGGCGTTGGCTTGTGCTGATTCCGAATATGCTCCCGCAAAAGCTTTATTATCGACGTATCCCGAATTTGAAAAATCAATTAATGAAGGGGTTCTAACCTGGTCCAATCTAGAATTTACAGACTTAAATACCTATGTGCCAACATTGCAAAGATAGTAGCGCGCCGAACCCGTCACATTTCGAGGAAGGCGATGGACTGGCAAATTCTCCTGCTCATGTGGAAATGGCGTTGAGCGAATATAATGAACTGATCCAGGGAATGCGTTTTTTTGACCCGCATATCCACATGGTTTCGCGTACGACCGACGATTATCAGGCGATGCGAAAAGCTGGTATTGTTGCTTTGATCGAGCCTTCATTTTGGGTAGGTCAGCCGCGTACAGGACTTTCGAGTTTTAAAGATTATTACAGCAGTCTGGTAGGGTGGGAGCGTTTCCGTTCTTCTCAGTTTGGTATAAAACATTACTGCACGATGGGACTGAATTCCCGTGAGGCAAATAATGAGCCGCTGGCTGAGCAGGTGATGGAAATCCTGCCTTTATATATTTACAAAGAAGGCGTTGTGGGTATCGGAGAAATCGGTTTCGACGATCAGACGGCGGCCGAAGAAAAATATTATCGCTTGCAGCTTGAATTGGCAAAAGAGGCAAAACTACCAGTCCAGGTCCATACGCCGCACCGCGACAAAAAGCGTGGAACTGAGCGAAGTATGGCAATTGCGCTGGAACATGGACTCGATCCTTCCTGGGTAACAATTGACCATAATAATGAAGAAACAGTAAAAAGTGTCTTGGATCAGGGCTTTTATGCTGCCTTCACGATTTATCCTTTTACAAAAATGGGTAATGAAAGGATGGTAAAAGTCGTTGAACAATATGGACCTGAGCGCATTATGGTAAATTCTGCCGCCGACTGGGGGATTTCTGATCCGCTGGCTCTACCCAAAACTGCTGCGCTTATGAAAATGAGAGGAATTTCAGACGAAGCCATTCGTTTGGTCACCTACCAGAATGCAATCGATGCATTTGGAAAAAGCGGCCAGATCGATGTTTCTGATTTTGAAAGCGGACTGTCGGTTGAGAAAACGGAAAAGTTTCATGGTAATTCAATTTTACGCGGAGGTCAGCAACCTGACGTTTCCAAAAATTCCCTGGTAATCCAATAAAAGTGGCTGATTTAAAACCTTATTTACAATTAACACGACCAGCCAATCTGGTGACCGCCGTAGCTGATATTCTGGCTGGAATGGCGATAGCACAATTTACTTTTTCAAGTTTCAATCCGGCATTACTGGTTATTTCAACGCTCGGTCTCTATGGCGGCGGTGTGGTAATGAACGATGTTTTTGACGCAAAACTTGATGCCATTGAAAGACCCGAGCGACCAATCCCGAGCGGGAAAGTACCGCTTCCGGCTGCAACGATGCTCGGAATGACGCTGCTTTTCGGAGGAGTTTTAGCTGCTGCTTTATTTAGTTTTCAAAGTGGAATGATTGCGGTAGTCGTTGCGGCTTTGACGGTTTTATATAATCGTTTTGCAAAACATCACGTCTTTTTTGGGCCTTTGACAATGGGCATGTGTCGCGGTGGAAATCTGCTCCTGGGTATGAGCGTATTGCCGGAATCGTTTCAGCAGTGGGGTTTTGTAGCAATTTTACCAATTGCATACATTGCGGCAATTACTTTAATCAGTCAGGATGAGGTGCATGGTGGCAAAAGGAGAACGCTTTATATTGCAGTCTTTCTATATCTTATCGTGTTGTTGGCACAATTATATATTGCTCAAACACAGGGGAATGTTCTTTTTGCACTTCCTTTCGTTCTTTTGCATGCCTGGCTTATCGGTCGTCCGTTATACAATGCGATCCAGAATCCTGTTGGACCTTTAATCGGGAAAGCGGTGAAGGCTGGTGTGCTTTCCCTGATCGTCATGAATGCATCCTGGTGTATGGCTTTTGGGCTTTGGCCTGTTGCATTGGCGGTTCTGGTTTTGTTGCCATTATCCATACTTTTAGCCCGCGTTTTTGCGGTAACATAAATTATAGAATACAGGGAAAAAGGCTTGAAAAAAGTCAACCCAACATTCGGTCATTCATTATTGTTTTTTAAAATGCAAACCATAAAACAGAGCTTCAAAGTAGAATACAATTATTCTATTTTTTTTACCAATAATCTTTTTGACACCGCTAATAATCAGTTAAGTGACTTTTTCAGCACTTATGAAGAACAGGGATTTCAGCGTAAAGTTTTGGTTGTGATCGATGGTGGGTTTCTTTCGCACCATCCTGAATTGTCGGATGCTATCAAAAATTATTTTGCAACAAAGGTAAAACATATCCAGCTTGCCAAAGATGTTATCGTGGTTCCTGGTGGTGAAGCATCAAAAAATGACCCGGATTTATTTGAAAAACTGGCGCAAGCTATTGATATATATGGTATTGACCGCCACTCTTTCGTTGTAGGTATCGGCGGCGGAGCTGTACTGGATCTGGTTGGGTATGCCGCTGCGGTTTCACACAGAGGAATTAAACTAATCCGGATTCCGACAACGGTTTTGTCCCAAAACGATTCAGGTGTTGGCGTGAAGAACGGTATCAATTTTCACGGCAAGAAAAATTTTCTGGGAACCTTTGCACCTCCCGTGGCTGTCTTCAACGATCTTACATATTTAAAAACGCTGGACGATCGTGACTGGCGTTCCGGAATTTCAGAAGCTATAAAAGTGGCTTTGATTAAAGACAAGTCGTTCTTCGAGTGGATTGAAGAAAACGTTCAGGCGCTTGCGCAACGTGATGAAGCAACAATGTCTTATCTTATCCATCGTTGTGCAGAAATGCATACCGAACATATTGGAAGCGGCGATCCGTTTGAATTTGGCTCTTCCCGTCCATTGGATTTTGGCCACTGGGCAGCTCACAAACTTGAATATCTGACCGATTTTGAAGTGCGTCATGGTGAAGCTGTGGCAATTGGTATTGCACTGGATTGTGTATATGCGAACAAGATCGGTATGCTTTCAGATGCTGATCTAGACAGGATTTACAATGTGCTGTTGAAGTTGGGTTTTGATCTGTATCATGTCAAACTTGCTGAAAACGATAAGATAAATCTGCGTAACGGCTTACATGAATTCCGTGAACACCTTGGAGGAAGACTTACGATCATGCTTCTGGAAAAAATAGGAAAGGGTGTGGAAGTGCATGAGATGGACGCCGATATCATTGCTGAGTCAGTTGATGTTCTGGAAAAATTTCATACTGATAAAAAGGTACTGGCAGAAGGATAGTCTGTCTGTAAAAAACTTTCGTTCGCGTTAAAATAATTTCCCCTAAACCGGCTATCATGATTACCCCATACGGACACCTAACCTATTGCAGCAATATTCATCCTGGCGAACAATGGAATGATCATTTTAAGGCATTACAAGAAAACATTCCATACATCAGGCAGCAGCTCGCTCCCGGCGAGCCGTTTGCGCTGGGACTGCGAATCGCAAATGAAGCGTCGATTGAACTGAGCAAACCAGAACGTCTTTCAGAATTTAAAGACTGGCTGACAGCGCAGAACGTTTATGTAACCGTAATCAATGGCTTTCCCTACGGCGGTTTTCATGCGACACCTGTCAAAGATGATGTACATACGCCCGATTGGACAACTTCTGACCGGGTGGAGTATACCAAACGTCTTTTTACAATTCTTTCACAAATCATTTTGGAAAATACTGAAGGTGGCGTTTCAACACCTCCTTTATCCTATCGCTTGTGGTGGAAAACGGAAGAAGAAAAAAGAAATACAATTGAGATTGCCACTAAAAACATCCTGACGGTTATTGATCACTTAATTACGATCGAACAAGAATCGGGAAAAATATTACACCTGCACATAGAGCCTGAACCTGACGGAATTTTAGATAACACGGTTGATTTTGTAAACTGGTATAAGCATGATCTTTTACCGATAGGCATTACTTACCTAAAAGAGAAATACAGTTTTTCGGATGAAAAAAGCAAGGAGACGATTCTACATTATATCCGTCTTTGTTACGATATCTGCCACGCCGCAGTAGCTTATGAAGAGCCGGAAGATATTTTGGCAAGGCTTGATGAAGTTGGAATAAAAGTCGGGCGAATACAGGTAAGTTCGGCTTTAAAAGTTGACTTCTCCATTGATGCTCAAACAAAATATGACGCTATCAAAGCGTTCGATGAGCCTGTTTATTTGCATCAGGTTGTAGCTCAAACTTATGAAAACGGGAAAAAATATTATCCTGATCTTCCCGAAGCATTAGCAGATTATAAAGAAGGTGAACAGAAAGAATGGCGGGTTCATTTTCACGTTCCCTTGTTCATAGAATCGTATGGTGCGCTTGATTCGACACAAAATGCCATTATCAAAACATTAGCAATTCATAAACAGAAACCATTTGCCCCCTGTTTGGAAGTAGAAACCTATACTTGGGGAGTTCTGCCGGAAGATATACAAAAACCGATTGGTGAATCAATTGTCCGGGAAATGGAATGGGTGAAAGAAGTGCTTTTTAATGGTTAATTGTTAAGGGTTAATTGTTAATGGTGGAGAGTAGAAATGTCTTTTATAGTTTCTAAACTTCTTATAGGAGGAATTATATTTTAAGCGATTTTTACTCTTTTTGGGTCTTTCATTTTTAGAGTGAATTGGTAGCCAAGAAATTTCATGAATTCTTTTTGCCTCATGTTTATGGAAAAGATTAGGTGTTAGAAATTTTTCGGCTCCTTTGGAGCCACCTGTTTATAGAAAAGTCCATCACCCAATAATCCAAGGCTCAGTAGGAGCCTCCTGTTATTGGATAATTATCTTGAATAATTCACTGCTGAATTAGCTTCAAAATTAAGACCAAAATGAATAAAACTGTTGTCATTGATATAGTAGGATTAAGTGCTAATTTGATTGGCGAGCATACGCCATTTCTAGAAAAATATATTGAAAAACGTCACTTAAGGTCAATAAAACCAGTTCTTCCCGCGGTTACCACGACTTCGCAAAGTACCTATATCACAGGAAAATGGCCGGTTGATCATGGAATTGTAGGCAATGGCTGGTATGACAAGGACGACTCGGAAATAAAATTCTGGAAGCAATCAAACAAGTTGGTTCAGGCGGATAAAATCTGGGATGCAGCTAAAAAAGCGGATCCAACCTTTACATGTTCAAAAATGTTCTGGTGGTATAACATGTACTCAACCGCTGATTTCTCAGTAACACCGCGTCCGCAATATCATGCCGACGGTGTGAAAGCGCCGGACTGTTACGCTTATCCGCCGGAACTCAGAGATGAATTGCAGGAAAAATTGGGTCAATTCCCGCTTTTTAGTTTTTGGGGTCCGAACGCTAATATCAAATCAACACGCTGGATTGCAGACGCTTCCATGTATGTCGACGAAAAACATAACCCGACATTAACACTTATCTATCTACCTCACCTGGATTATTGTCTTCAAAAATTCGGCCCGGATTTTTCTAAAATCAGTAAGGAACTTGGTGAGATTGACAAGGTTGTGGAAGACTTGGTTACTTTTTACGAAGCGAAAAACGCGAAGATTATTTTGCTTTCGGAATATGGTATCAATCCGGTTAATAACCATATTGATATAAACCGGATTTTACGAAAAGAAGGCCTTATTTCCGTAAGAACTGAACGTTGGTATGAACTGCTGGACGCTGGTGCATCAAAAGCCTTCGCCGCATCCGATCATCAGATCGCGCATGTATATCTGAACGATCCCACAGTTCAAGAGCAGGTTGTCAAGATTTTAAAGGCAACGCGCGGAATTGATCTGGTTTTGGATAAGGAGCAGCAAAAGGAATATCACTTAAATCACGACCGCTCAGGCGATCTGGTCCTCGTTGCAAAACCCGATAGCTGGTTTACTTATTACTATTGGCTGGACGATGCCAAAGCACCGGATTTTGCACATCTGGTTGAGATTTTCAAGAAACCTGGCTACGACCCTGTCGAAATGTTCATGGATCCCAAAAATCCATTTATCAAACTTCGTGCAGGTTATAAGCTCGGCAGAAAACTTTTAGGGTTTAGATACTTGATGGATGTTATTCCATTGGATGCAACTTTGGTAAAAGGTTCTCACGGAAGCGTAAATGTCCCGAAGGAATATTTTCCTATCCTGGTTACCGACCAGGCGATAAATAAGGAAATACAAGCGGTTGATGTATACGATATAATCTGGCAGCATTTGGTTTAATATTTAACGCACCGGTTTGAAATCGGTGCGTTTTTGATTCAGCGTTTGCAACGCGTGAAATAACCTGCCCGATAACCGTTTCGCCTTTGTTTGTGAAGGTTTAAATTTTCGGTCTTCTGCCTCTAACAAACAAATAAGCTTCCAGGCAAAAATTTACAACTAAGTCTTAGGCTTCTCCCTTTCTCGACAGATGTATCCAATTGGTATACTATTTTATACTTCGCAAAGAAAACAAATCAAATACCGCAACGTTCATTAATAAAATAAACCAACGATATGAAAAATATACACATACCATTTCTGTTTTCCCTCATCCTGATTGGATTAACATCGGCCTGTTCATCCTCAGACGACGATAACGATGAAGGTGAGGCAGGGACAGTTGAGACGATCCAGGCAGTTGAAGCCTTTCCTTCGCTTACTTTCACATCACCCGTAGATTTCAAACAATCCCCTGACGCGTCAAACAGATTTTTTGTAGCGGAACAACAGGGCGTTATTAAAGTTTTCGATAATGCCGCCGGAACATCCGCGAGTTCCAACTTTTTGGATATCAGAAGTAAGGTAACTTCCAGCGGCGAATTAGGTTTGCTAGGTTTTGCCTTCCATCCTGATTTCGCGACGAACGGATTTTTCTACGTTAACTATACCCGTGCGAATCCGTTGCAGACAGTTATTGCAAGATATAAGGCAACAACGCCTACGGCAAACACGACAGATATTTCCAGCGAAATGATCTTATTGACTTACAATCAGCCATTTTCAAACCACAACGGAGGTTCTATGGAATTTGGAAAAGATGGTTATTTATACATTGCTTCCGGTGATGGAGGAGGAAGTGGTGATCCGCAGAATAATTCTCAGAATATGAAATCTTATCTGGGAAAGATTTTAAGAATTGACGTTAATGCAACAACAAAAGGTAATTATGGCATTCCGGCCGACAACCCTTTTGCTGGAAATGCCAACGGGTCACTTGAAGAAATTTATGCATATGGATTAAGAAATCCCTGGAAAATGAGTTTCGATACCGGTTCCGACCGATTCTTCGTCGCTGATGTTGGTCAGAATGTAAAAGAAGAGATCAATCTGATTACCAAGGGTGGGAATTTCGGTTGGAAAATTAAAGAAGGAAAAGATTGTTACAGCCCTTCTTCCAACTGCGATGCAACAGGACTTATTGAGCCAGTTCTTGATTATGGCCGCTCGGATGGCGACGTATCGATCACGGGCGGATATGTTTACAGAGGTGAAACGATCAAAGGTTTGATTGGAAAATATATTTATGGAGATTACGTTAGTGGCCGGATCTGGGCGCTGGAGTTGGATGGAAATCAGGTAAAAAGCAATGCACTTCTGATGAAATTCGGAGGGTCGATATCAACTTTTGGACAAGATTCAAAAGGTGAAGTTTACTTTGCAAATTACCGAGCCGGGAAGATATTGAAGCTGGCAGTGCAGTAGAATGAGTTACGAGTGGGAAGAAAACCTTACTTTTGACGTTATTTTCTTTAACAGGAAATCAGGTTTTAATTCTGATTCATTGTATTCGGTGACAGCATGAGTTTTTTGAATAATACAAAAGTAGCAGTAATTGGCGGAGGCAGCTGGGCCACCGCGATCATCAAGATTTTATGTGAACACCAGCATATTCAGGTGCGGTGGTGGCTGAGGAACGGTAAGGATATTGAGCATATCCGAAAATTCCATCACAACCCGAGTTATCTCAGCGATGTTTATCTTTCTCCAAAAAAGGTTAAAGTTTTTGAAAAAACACGGGAAGCAGTGAAAGGAGCTGACTACGTAATTTTGGCTATTCCCGCAGCCTTTGTTCAGGAATCTTTGCAGGATTTGAATGAATCTCATTTGAAAGGGAAACGAATTGTTTCTGCTATTAAAGGAATGATTCCTGAGCAAAATATTCTTGTGACAGACTGGGTTTCTGAAAAGTTTAAAGTCCCGCTGAAAGATATAGCCGTCATTGCCGGTCCGTGCCATGCCGAAGAAGTTGCTCTGGAAAAACAGTCATACCTGACCATTGCTTCAACCGACGCCGTTTGTGCAGAGGATTTCTCTAAAATAATGACTTGTCGGTTTGTCACTGCGCATCCGCTCGCCGATTTATATGGTGTGGAATATGCAGCGGTTATGAAAAATATCATAGCTCTCGCCTGCGGTATTACCCATGGTTTGGGCAATGGGGATAACTTCCAGGCCGTGATGGTTGCCAATGCCATGCAGGAAATCCGACATTTCGTAACAGGTCTGGATCCTCGTGAACGCGAGTTAAGTACTTCCGCTTATCTTGGTGATCTACTGGTTACCGCCTATTCTCAGTTCAGTAGAAATCGTTTATTTGGCAATATGATCGGCCGTGGGTATAGTGTAAAAGCCGCGCAGTTGGAAATGAAAATGATTGCCGAGGGATATTATGCGACGAAAAGCATCTTCGAATTAAACAAAACATTGCACGTAAACTTACCGATAACAACCGCAGTATACCGGATTTTATATCAGGAAGAATCACCTTCCCTAGTGATAGAGGAATTGAAAAAGGTTCTAAAATAAATAGCCTTTTTCCTCTATCCGGAGTACTAGTTATATCCAGATCTTCCTTTTTGAAAAAATAATATGAATTTGTATAACCGCCTTGTTTTTGCGTCATTCTCCATTTTGTCGTTACTTATTGCGTGTAAGTCTAAACAATCGGAATCGTCCGGAACAGTGGATTCAACAAATGCTGCAATCTCGAAGGACTTTGTCTTTGGTGACAAACGGGCCTTTGCGCAATGTCACGCCTCGACGCTGGTTCGCCTGAAGAATGGCCAGTTTCTGGTTGCCTGGTTTGGAGGTACGGCTGAAAAAAATCCGGACGTAGGGATTTGGCTTTCAAAAGGCAGGCCCGGAAATTGGAGCGAGCCGAAAGAAGTGGCAAAAATCAGGGAAGACGCGCACTGGAATCCAGTATTGCAGATTGCGGAAGACGGTACGATTTACCTTTATTTTAAGGTTGGAAAAGAAATTCCATATTGGGAAACCTGGGTAAAAAAGTCGAACGATAACGGAGAAACCTGGTCAGATGCTTATGAGCTTGTCAAAGGCGACAAGGGCGGAAGGGGGCCTGTAAAAAATAAACTGATTGTACTTTCTGACGGTACCTGGCTTGCAGGTGCGTCTAACGAGATCAAACGCTGGGAGGTGTTTGTAGACCGTAGTGAGGATCAAGGCAAAACATGGAAAGCATCTTCATATTTTAAAATAGACACGAACGAGATCAAAGGCAAAGGGGCAATTCAACCTACTTTATGGGAAACCGAACCCGGAAAAGTGCATATGCTGGTAAGAACGACAAGCGGAATAATCGGAAGAAGCGACTCTGAGGATTTTGGGAAAACCTGGACGCGTATTTATGATACCAAACTTCCAAATCCAAACAGCGGGATAGATCTTACCAAATTCCCTGACGGAACACTCGCGCTCGCCTACAATCCTGATGCAAAAAACTGGGGCTCCCGGTCACCGTTGTCCATAGGTTTGTCTTTTGATAACGGAAAAACCTGGAAGGATAAAATTGATATTGAAACCGGGAAAAAGACGGACGAATTCTCTTATCCGGCTATAATAAGCTGGGGCGATTCCGTTGCGGTAACCTATACCTGGAATCGTCAGAAAATTGCCTTCTGGCTTGGTACAAAAGATGATATAAAACGTTTGATTAAGAAAGACTGATTAGGCAAAATCAGTTACATATTATAATTTTATTTTGAAATTTTGTTTATATTCGGTTACTATAAAGTGTTTTCCGGACCAAATATAGACAGCCATGAAACTAACTTCAACACTAATTTTTTGCGCGACGGCCTTACTTAGTGGCTGCTCACCCTATTACTATTCGCCTAACAAAGTAAATATCCCGAATCTCAGGGAACGAAATGATATGCGCCTTGATGCGGGTTTCGGTGGAGGATGGATTATGAAAGGTGCTGACTTACAGGCGGCTTATGCTATCACATCTCATGTTGGTATTATGGCAAATGGCGCCCTAACAGGCAGTCGTGAATCTTCAACCAATTTCAGCGAGCGGGAATATACAAAGAGCCGATATCTGGAAGCTGGGCTTGGATACTTCACCAAATTTGAAGAAAATCAGAATTGGGCACTGGAAATATTCGGCGGAGGTGGTATGGGAGATTATAAAGTTCGCTACGATCCGGAGAAACTTGCCCGGTTAAATATGAACAAATTTTTTATTCAACCTTCATTAAGTTATTCTCTCCCGAGGAAAAATATTGAGTTTGGTATCGGTTCCAAATTTTCAGGTGTAGATTATAATTTGAAAAGTGCAACAATCCTTGATACTTATGATTTTGAACGCGTAGCAAGAATTGTTAATCGCTCACTTGTGGTTTTTTGGGAGCCATCTTTCCGGTTTAGTGCAGGATCGGAAACAATAAAAGGTTTTTTAAGTTATACGCCTTCTATCAGCATTCTTGAAAGTAATATTCCCCGGGAAATTATTAATTTGAATTTGGGCATAAGGTTTACATTCAATACTTCCCGCCGTCAGTAATCCCCAGTTTATAACAATAATGTAAAATTATAATCTACCTGCATAGCACATGAATGTCTGTATTATCAGATATTATCAGTGTTTTATACAATATTATCTTCATTGTTATACATTTTGGCAACGTTCCCGATAACGATTGCATTAAAATAGTTTGGTCAATTACATTTTCCAGGTGATTTATTGGCTAATATACATTACTGATTCGCATTGGAAAACCAAAGCAAAAATCGGATTGTCTTAAAAATGTTCAAATAAATTGTTGGAACGATGACCGGATATTCCACTGCCCGAGCCAATCCTGGTACTAAAAATTTTGTTTTCAAAGATGTATATTTTCAGGAATCTGAAGCTGTTTTTCAAATGCAGTTTGATCCGGAAGACAAAATGCCAAAGTATAAGCAAATCGTGCAGTCTATCAGAACGGATATTGACAGAGGTGTTTTGAAAAAAGGAACACAATTACCATCAATAAGTGAGCTGAGTGTCGACTATCTGCTGGCTCGCGATACTGTTGAAAAGGCATACCGGGAGTTGCGTAACATGGGTTATATCACCTCGGTACAGGGAAAAGGTTATTATGTGCAGTCTGGCGGTGATAAAAAAGACAAGATTTTATTGGTTTTCAATAAGTTAAGTTCCTACAAAAAGATCATTTATTATTCTTTCATAAAAGCATTGGGCGATCAGGCTGTCGTGGATCTTGAAATCCATCATTACAGTGCGAAACGTTTTAAGGAAATCATAGAGAAAAACCTTGGCAATTATAATTATTATGTCATTATGCCCCACTTCAATCCGGCTGAAGAGGAAGATTATATGACAACAATTAAAAGTATACCCTCTTCACAACTGGTCTTGCTCGACAGAGATATTCCTGAACTAACTCAACCGACTTTGAGTATCCATCAGAGTTTTGATAAGGATATTTTTGGTTCTTTGGAAAGTGCGAATGACCTGCTTGATAACTACAAAAGGCTCGTTTTGATTTTTCCATTTGACGGGAATTACCCGAGAGAAATCATAAGAGGGTTCAAAAATTATTGCATCAATTACAATAAACAATTTGACGTAAAGGAAAGTATCAACGATGAAATTATTCGGCCAGGTACTGCGTACGTTGTTGTTGAAGAAAATGATCTTGCAGAACTTGTAAAAAAAACGCGTCAGTCGGCCTACACGATGGGCAGAGAAATTGGCGTAATTTCTTTCAACGAAACTACTTTAAAAGAGCTTTTGGATATCACGGTCATTACGACTGATTTTGAAACGATGGGCCGTTCCGCAGCATCTTTAATTTTAAATAAGCAGCAAATTAAGGTCAAAAATCCATTTTATATGATTCGCCGGGGATCTTTATAATCCTCCGGCAAATCTTTTTTTTACTTCATTTTATAAATTTCGGTTCCTGCCAGAAGAAAGCAGCCCAGGCCATAATCTTCAAAATCCGGTTTACTTGTATAGGTCACAGGCTGCCCGTCTTTTGGCTCTTTGCCCGTTCCCTGAACAAATCCTAAAAATCCGTCCTTATGCAGACATTCATTTTCCATTGCCTTCCAGGCTCTGAAAATCGAAGTATCGTAGGTTTTGCTTTTTACCAAACCAGTATTGATTGCCCAGGCCATACCATAAATAAAAAGTGCTGTCCCTGTCAGCTCTTTTCCGCCAAAATCAGTTTCGTCAGTAAGGCTGACATTCCAGAAACCGTCTGCACGTTGCAAGGGAAGCAGCGCAGATAACATATCCAGCAGCGTTTTTTCATACTCAGCCCGATGCGGCGCGTTTTTTGGCATAATATCCAAAACTCTGACCAGGGCGGCCACAATCCAACCATTTCCACGCGACCAATAGCAATTTTTTCCTGCTGGTGTTTTGTAGGGCGGAAGAAAATCTTTATCGCGCCACCAAAGTTTTTCTTCCGGATTATATAATCCCGAACCGCCTTCTTTTGTTTTTGTATGTGTGTATAGCGCATACATCTTCTCAAAATAGCGGTCGTCTTGATAGATAACACCCAGTTTTGCAAATACCGGCATCGCCATTTGTAAAGCATCAATCCAGGTCCAGTCGCTGACTTTGTCAGTCTCAACCATCAAGTCAATGGATGCCTTGATATCTTTAATACGCTCTTCTTTTTTATCAATCAAATACAGGTCAATGTATGTCTGGCCACAGCATTGATCATCCGCATTTCTCGTCTGAATTCCATTGCGTAAACCCCATTTGTGATTTTCGCCCCAGGATACAGCATAGTCGTAATAACTTTTCTGAGGATCAACTTTATGAAGCGCCATAAGTCCTTCATAGTATACTCCGCGCGTCCAGATATTGCTCGGCCGCTCCCGATTGGTGATGATTGCCTTTCCTGTATCCGGCCATTTTTTTACAAAATATTCGTTTGCAAGACGCAGGTCTTTAAGTAATTCTTTTTTGTCTGAATCGGTATTGTCTTCAAAAGCCCACGCTTTCGTCAGTGCGCTTCCGGCCAGGATAATGCCTAAAACTTCGCGTCTTTGCATAATTTCTATTGATAAAAAATGAGGAGGGTTTCTTAAAGCAGATAATTTTTGAGATCGGATTTTTTCAAAATGCGAATTCCATCGGTAACAGATTTCGCATTAACCTCTGCACCTGCCTTGGTAGTATGCGTATGATCTTTCTGAGTGAAAAACTCATTTTTTACTCTTTCCTCCCCAATAACATCATAGTTTCGTGCAACAATTTTGTACAGATCAATAAAATAGGTACTGGTAGAAAGTGCAACCTGCTCCGCCCAGACAGTATAGCCGCTTTCGGGGATTTCTATTTTTCCATCTTTAAAAATATTACGTGGCACTGGCGAACAAACGATCGGAATGGCACCTTTTGCTTTGGCTTCGTTGATGTATTTGCGCATATACCAGCCGTAAGTATAAACGACCTCGTGTTTTTTAGTGATAAGATTATCAATTTCTTCTGTCTCCGTTCCAACACCTTTTATACTGCCTCTGGCGCGTAAAGTGTCGTTAACTGCACTGCCGTCATTATGCCCAAATTGCATGATCACATAATCACCTTTTTTTAATTTCAACAAGACTTTTTCCCAACGGCCCTCTGTTATAAAAGTCCGGCTGCTTCTGCCTCCGATCGCATGATTTTCGATGTTTATTTTAGTAGTATCGAAAAACTGCGGTAATAATGTTCCCCAGCCCCAAAGGCTATCCGCGCCCTTTCCAGATCCGTTTTTTACTGTGGAATCTCCGATAAGAAATAATGTCGGTTTAGCGGCTGGATTGATGGCAGCAAGTGAGACTGCCAAAGCAATAATAATCAGGAATTTAAATTTTATCATGCGTCAGAAAATATAATAATCGGCCTTCGATGGTCAGGATAGTAACGGAAAAGCGGAACAGATTTTTATCATGAAAATTTATATTATTCACGATTGGAATGTAAAATTATAGTTAAACGTAGTATGACCTTCCTGTTGTCACCTGTATGCTATTTTTTCATCCTGTATATCACCATCTCGTAATCAGAGCTGTTGAAGGGATTTCTTGTTGCCAGATGAAATTTTTTTGGTCCGGCAATTATCTCACCGGCATATTTATTTCTCAATGCGTCAAAACCAGTTGATGGAAGAATAAGATATTCTGTTTTATATTGAATTTTTAACTTACGATCGAGTTCTTCGGCTTCTTTTTTATTTTCCATCGAGGTGAAATATAGATATTCCCAGGGAAAATAATTTCTGGCAATAAAGGCTCTTGATCTGCTCGTCATACAAATTCGCGCATCAGGTGGTAAAACTTCATCGATCCATTTATTTTCAGCATAGCCGTTGGATGCTTTTAGCATCACTTTTTCTCTTCCGGAATCAGAAAATATTGACGGCGCCAGATTATAAATTCCTATTAAAAGCAGCGGGAGTATACAGAATAATTGAAGCCTGGCTGCAAGAATAAAATATTTATAAATTTTGCTTTTATAAAAAGTTGAGATAGCCAGTGGAACTGACCATAATACAGGTTCAAGGAGAAAGCGCGACGATACTTGTCCGCCAATCAAAATTAAAAAAATCAATGCGCTTATGCTGATCACTTCAAATTTGTAATACCGAAATAGAAAAGGTAGCAGTCCAAGAGTTATAGCTGAAATCCCAACCAACGTCGAAAGTTTGCCAATAGAATTGGTGTAGACCAAACTGATCGGAAAAGGATAGGATGAGTCGCTGTATGCCTTGATATATTGATACAACTTGACGACAATCGGGTCAGCATTTGGCATGAAAAGCTCTAGTAATGGAGACAGCGGATCGCCCAGATAAAACCATTTGAAAACAAGCTGAGGTCCGAGAATAACAGCACCTAAAAAAAACAGCTTCACCAGCATTCCAAAAGGATTTACCCCGACTGGGTTTTTAAGAATTAACAGTAATACCAACGAAGCGAAACTTAGTAAAAATGAATACTTAATACCTGCTGCAAAAAATAATACGGACAAAAAGAGCGTAAGTTTTCCTGATGTAAAATTGTTTGTGCTGCATAGGTAAAGAAAGCAAAGCGATGTGCATAAAATCCCGGTAAGCTGATGTTTTTGATTTGGTATCAGAAAAAGGAGAACGGGAATTCCCAGAAAAATGGTGATCAGGTCTGACTTTTGACCGGAATCTATACAGCTAACAGAAGCATTTAAAAAGAAACCTAAACCAATGATCTGGATAAACGCACCGAATTGAGGACAGCCGTTTGCAACTCCGATAAGATTTAACATCTCACCAAATCCGCCCATTCGAAAATGTATATTATCAGGATTATAGTAAATGCTATGGTTTTTTAAAATTTCCACAGGCAAAGCCAGATGATAACTTAGCGAGTCAGCATCCGTGGGAACCGACAGAGATAAAAGCAGGTAACAAAAAAAAATGAAAATCAGGATGTACCTAAGATAACTGAACGCTGGTTTTGGGTAAGGAGCAGAACGTAAGTTGAGACTAACGTCTAGCGCAGAACGTTTTGTTATCAATAAAAATGCAGCTGCCAACATAATGGTCCATATCAATCCCTGAAAGACGAAGATTGTGGCGAGCGACAGCAGGCAAATGATCCAGGTCGTCCAGCTCAAAACCAAAAGCCCTGCAAAAAAATACATTGCCTGAAAAACGGGCGTGTGATCTTTTACAATTTTTTTTCCTGCAAAATCCGCTACAATGGCCACGCTTAGCCCCAGAATGATCGTTAGCAGCGTAGAAAGTGGGGCAGGAATTAGGTAGGAATTAAGTGTGTGCATTGCGAATTTGTCAATATCCCATCAAATCCAGATCAAAAGTTTCAGTCATTTCAACACGTTTTCCCATCTTTTTCTGGATAATTTTCCAGTGATGTGCTTCTTCCGGTGTGATCAGAGAAATGGCTTCACCTGTGGCTTCGGCGCGACCAGTACGACCGATACGGTGAATATAATCTTTGGGTGAGCGTGGCAATTCAAAATTGATTACGTGCGGTAAAAACTGGATATCAATACCTCTGGAAACGAGATCCGTCGCTACCATAACGGTCAGTTTTCCAGATTTGAATTTGTTCAAAACCTCTGTCCTCGCTCCCTGGCTTTTTTTGCTGTGCATAGCAGCTGCCTGAATTCCGTTCTTTTCAAGTTTTACAACAAGATTGTCGGCCGTTCTGGTCGAAGAAACAAAAACCAGCACCTGCTTCATTTCCCCATGTTTGATCAGGTATCGAAGTAATGGACCTTTTCTTTCCGGATCAACGAAATATCCACTCTGTTTGATCAGATCCAGGTTTTGCTCTTCCTCTGCAATCTCGATGGTCAGCGGATTTTTAAGAATGCTTTTATTTATTTTATCAACTTCATCTCCCAGGGTTGCGGAAAATAATATGCTTTGACGCTTTTTAGGAAGCAGGAAAAAAATATCTTTCATTTCCTCCGCAAAACCAAGGTTCAACATTTTATCAGCTTCATCCAAAACAAGAATTTCGGTTTCGGAAATATTGAGTGCTTTGTGCGACAATAGATCAATCAAACGCCCCGGCGTAGCGATCAGAATTTCGACGCCTTGCATTGATATCATCTGCGGATTGATAGAAACACCGCCATATACCGCCAGCGTTTTTACCTTTCTCGGAAGTTTTTCTCCAAAAGTTTGAAAAACAACGCCTATTTGAACGGCAAGTTCCCGGGTTGGTACCAAAACGAGCGCAGTGATGTATCTGTTTTTCGGAGCACTTTTCGTTTGAAACATTTCCAGAATAGGCAATACAAAACTGGCTGTTTTTCCCGAACCGGTTTTAGCAATTCCCAAAATATCTTTCCCTTCCAAAATTGCCGGAATTGCTTCCTGCTGAATCGGATATGGTTGAGTATAATTTTGTTCTGCTATGGTTTTTAATAAGGGTTCGGATAAGCCGAGTTTTTGGAAAGACATAAATTTCTGGACTGTTGTGGAAAATGATAAGTCGAACAATTTTTACTTGCTCGCTACAAATATACCAATAAGCCAGCTATCCTTTTTCAGTAACGGGAAAATCCAGCTTTCGAAACAAAATGCCGGTGAAGAATTTTTAACAAAATAACGATTTCAAATACAGTATTATCAAAGTCTGACAGCTATTATTACTTTCCAAAATGATACTAAACCGACGAGAATTTTTAGAAAAAGTAGGGTTTGGCGCCCTTCAGGTTGGATTGATCAGCCAACTAACTTCATCAACCTGGGCTTCGTCTGCTGTGAATACAGGTTTGCCAAGAAGTCTGCCGGAAGCACAGGGCGTAAGTTCGAAAGGCATTCTGGATTTTGTAAGCGCAGTGGAAACAAAAAATCTCAACCTGCATAGCCTGATGATTGTCCGTCATGGAAACATTGTGGCCGAAGGCTGGTGGGGACCTTATGCCCCTGATCTCAAACATACACTTTATTCGCTGAGCAAAAGTTTCACATCTACCGCAATAGGGATGGCTGTCGCGGAAGGGAAGTTGACTGTGGAAGATAAAGTCGTGTCGTTTTTCCCGAAAGATCTTCCTGCAACGGTGAGTCCTAACCTGGCTGCGATGCGGGTAAAGGATCTGCTAACGATGTCAACCGGGCATGATACGGACAGTACGCCTGCGCTGCGAAATTCTAATGAAACCAACTGGGTGAAAAGTTTTCTGGCGTTTCCGGTTGAGCATGAACCGGGGACTTTTTTTGTCTATAACAGCGGCGCAACTTATATGCTTTCCGCAATTATTCAAAAATTGACAGGAGAAAATGTGCTGACTTATCTCACGCCACGACTTTTTAAACCATTAAATATTGTAGGCGCAGATTGGGAAGTTGATCCAAACGGAATCAATACCGGCGGGTGGGGACTGCGTTTAAAAACCGAAGACATAGCAAAGTTTGGCCAGCTGCTGATCCAAAAGGGCATGTGGAACGGGAAAAGATTGCTGGCTGAGAACTGGATAAAAGATGCCACAAGTTTTCAGGTGCAGTCCAAAGGCGGCTCCCGGAAAAAAGAGGAAAATGATTGGCTACAAGGATATGGATATCAATTCTGGCGTTGTCGCCATGATGCTTTCCGGGGTGACGGCGCCTATGGTCAATATTGCATTGTACTGCCCAAAGAAGATCTGGTCGTCGCCATAACCAGTGAAACTGCCGATATGCAGGGTATTCTTGATCAGGTTTGGGACCATATTTTACCAGCACTAAGTACAAAGCCAATCGCTGCCGATAAACCTGGAAGGGTGGAGTTGAAAGAGAAACTATCCAAGCTTGCTCTTCCTGTGGTGCAGGGAAAACCTGTCTCAGAACTTGTTGGGGCCGTAAGTGGAAAAAATTATGCGATTGATGAAAATAAATTGTCAGTTAGCAGCATCTCGCTCACTTTCAAAGAAGGTGGATGTGATTTTAAAATGAGAGATGATAAGGGAGAGCATCTGGTGAGCTGTGGAATTGGCAAATGGAATCACGGCGTCACAGATATCAGCACTTTGCCATTAAAACTTACACAGACGATTATTCCTGGCGAGACGAAAACGAAGATCGCAGCAAGCGGCGCATGGACTGATGAGAATACTTTTGAAATGACGTGGCGGTTTATTGAAACGGCGCATTATGAAATTGTCAAGTGCAAGTTTGATAAAGGTAATCTTGAAACCGAGTTTTTGAGAAGTCTCGCTATTTTGGGAAATACAAAAGATGCCCGTCCGGTTTTGAAGGGGAAATTAGCAGTAAACTAAATAAAACATTACTCCGAAATTAATCTGGCATTATTATTTAAAGATGAGAGCGTCAGTCAATGTGACTGATGCTTTTTTTGATGCAAATAGACCTGATTATGAAAAGAATAAACCTGATTATTGCCTGTACACTTGCAGGCGCAACTTTATTTGGTTGTGGAAATAAGGAAGAAAAACAAACGGCGGAAAGTGGCGCGGACACGACGCTGACCGAAGAACAAACGGCTGTCGACAGCGTAACCCTGCCGGCTCCATTTGCTACAAAGTCAACAGAACAAAGACCGGAAGTTGAAGGTTGGAAAGGTAACCAAATGCCGAAAGCTCCGGAAGGTTTTGTCGTAACGAAATATGCGGACAAGCTTGACAATCCACGCTGGACTTACCAAGCGCCAAACGGAGATGTTTTCGTTGCAGAATCGGCAACGAAAAAAAGTGCGGACAGAATTACACTTCTTCGTGATGCAAATAAAGATGGAATCCCGGAAATGCGAGAAATTTTCATCGAGAAATTAAAGCAGCCATTTGGAATGCTGATACTAAAAAATTATTTTTATGTAGCTAATACAGATGGAGTTACGCGTTATCCATACAAAGAGGGCGATACAAAAATCACAGGAAAAGGGGAGAAGATTCTTGAACTTCCTGCCGGCGGGTATAACAACCACTGGACAAGAAATTTGCTTCCGAATGCCAACGGATCGAAAATTTATGTTTCTGTTGGGTCTGCAAGTAATGTTGCGGAACACGGTATGGACGAGGAGGTAAGACGTGCGAATATTTTGCAGATTAATCCTGATGGAACAGGAGAGAAGGTATATGCAAGCGGACTGAGAAATCCGGTTGGAATGGATTGGGCACCAGGGACGAATGTCTTGTATACTGCGGTAAATGAAAGAGATGAATTAGGAGATGAGCTGGTGCCGGATTATTTAACAAGCGTGAAAGAAGGTGGATTTTACGGCTGGCCATATTCCTATTTTGGTAATCATCCTGATCCACGTATGAAAGGTGAAGGGAAAGAGCTGGTTGCTAAGGCAATTGTTCCTGATGTTGCGCTTGGATCACATACGGCTTCTTTGGGCCTGGCTTTTTATGATAAAGACAAGTTTCCGGCAAAATATCAAAAAGGCGCTTTTGTTGGACAACACGGATCATGGAACCGCTCAAAAATATCTGGTTATAAAGTAGTTTTTGTTCCGTTTAAAAACGGAAAGCCGTCAGGAAAACCAGAAGATTTTTTAACTGGATTTGTTGAGAGCGAAGAAAAAGTTTTCGGTCGTCCTGTTGGTATTACTGTGTTGAACGATGGTTCAATGTTGGTGAATGACGATGAAGGAAAAACGATATGGCGTGTAAGTGCCAAATAAGAAATTAGTTTTGAGGAATAAAATAGATGGCCTGATCCGGATGGATCAGGCCTTTTTTGTCTTATTTATATTAATCGTTCGTCGTGATTGTCTGCTCTACCAAGGTCGATAAGATTTCAACGACGCCATTCTCATCATTACTTTTCGCAATAAATCTTGCCACACTTTTTACATCTTCATGCGCATTGGCCATTGCATAAGAATGATATGCCTTTTGGAGCATTTCAACATCGTTGAAATAATCACCGAAAACCATGGTTTCTTCAAAAGTAACCCCGAATTTTTCCTGCAATACCTCCATGGCTTTTCCTTTATTTGCCTGTTTGTGCGAAATGTCCAGCCAAATCGGGCCTGATACCTTCACCTGCAAAGTTTCCTGAAGGTGTTTGAAATGCGGATAACTATTAGCTTCTGAACCTGCCAAATCGCAAAGCGTGAACTTTAAAAACTGGTCGTCCTCTACTGCCAGTAAATCTTCAACGATCTCATATCGCTCAAAATATAATTTCAGATGGTCAAGAAATTCAGGTTCTGAACTTTCGACATACGCTCTTTTCTTTCCACAAATAACTGCATAAGTGCCGCCAATTTCTCTGGCTTTCACGATAAGGTCCCGCACAATTTGCTGATCCATATCCTGAACATGAATTTCTTCATTCTGGTAAACGACATAACTTCCGTTTTCCGCAGCAAAAATGACCTCATCCTTAACCTCATCCAGCGTTTTTAAAAGATTGTAATACTGCCTTCCGCTGGCTGCGACAAAAATAATTCCCTGCTCTTTCAACTTTCTGAAAACAGGCAAAAATGAATCATTTAACTCATGTTTTGAATTGAGAAGCGTCCCGTCCATGTCGGTTGCAACCAGCTTAATATCTGACATTTTAATGTATTTATTGATCTATATACAAAGAACGCTGAGTGTGGCGAAAAAATCGCAAAGGAGAAGAAAATTTGTGTTAATGAGACACTTAAAAATTAGTGTAAGGCAATTCTGTTTAGATTAAAGTTTTTTAAAATTACGGCTAAGAGAAATGACGGATCATACCGATTCATATTCCACTTTTGAGGGTTGAATGGAAGTTTTTGATGCTTCTAATATTTCAATTCCGACAAGTTGTCCGTCAGCTGTATAATCCAGGATGACGCCCTTTTTTTCTTCGTCAGATTCAGCAATTGCTAGATCGCTTAGTCTGATATAAAGAATATCAGTTTCTTTATCGTATTTAACTTTCATTCGTATTTTGAAAATTTAGTAGTTCGATAAACGGTTTTAATCAAGTTAGGTATTTTGTTTGAATTCACAAAAACACGTACCAAATAATCGAAACCATCTGGGAATACTACGGTTTTCTGATAAATGAATTGACCGTCCTCTAATTCTTCAACTTTCTGCGGATAAGAGACTACATCTTGAACAATGTTCTGTGAAATCCCTCTGATTTGGATTTGTTCAGCCGCATGTTTTGATAATATAAATTTTGGCATAGTCTATCGGATATACCAGTTAGACTACTTTTATATTGCTTTGTAACAAAATCTTATAAGTATCAAATTCATAAGACATTTAGAAATTACATAAAATGCCTTTGTATTTTATACAAAGGCATTCTGGGAAATAAATAACTTCTATTACCACTTATTCAACCCCAACAATTTCCTCCCCAAATCCGACAATTCAGCCGTTTTATATTTTGTTTTTTCCCAATTCCTTGGATCGCCCGGGAAAGCGTAACCTTCCGGTGCTTGTCTTTCTTTCCATGAATTTATTCTCCACTGGCGCAATTCTTCGTTATCTTCCTGAGCCGGCATCATTGCGATATATTGCGCTAAACGGAATTTGTTTTCACTTCTGTTTGGTCTGATTCCGTGTGGCTGAGAACTATTGAAGATCAACAGATCGCCTGCATTCATTTTTACCTTAACCAATTCAAAACCTGTAATATCCGGTTGAAAATGGTTACGATCTTCGGGCTGAGTCAATTTCCAGGTATCATATGTTCTGAATAATTCAGGGATACATTGGAACCCGCCCATATTTTCGTCGTCCTGATCAGCCAAAGCCAAAACACCCTGAACATTTTGTGGTTTTGTTTCAGGATCATAATCCCAATGGATAAAACCTTTATAATCAAAACCTGGTCGTAACGGCAAATTCAGATTGGCGCGGTCGATAGTGACCCATAATTTTTCCGTTCCCCATATATCAGTGAATGCATCATGAACTTTCGGGAACTGACGATTATCCCACATGTATTGATGATTATAAACTTCCACCATGCCGGTATTTGTAAGCTCCTTCATTTTCATTTCGGCGCGCGGCGACGTGTACCAGGTTTCAGGATCATTCGGGTCCTTTTCTTCAAATTCCCAGAGAAAATCTGCCAGCTTTTTTACCTGATCTTTCGGGACGGCATCCTTGACAACGATGTATCCGTTGGTAATCCAGAATTGCCAGTCGTCCTCGCTCAGCAGCCGCAAAGGTTTTCCGTTACTTCTATCATTCAATTTCACGCTGCTGGATTTGGCCGTGGAAGGATTGCCGGGAATATCTTTATGTGCGTTGGAAGGCGCCATCGTTGGAGTCATATTTTGGTGTTCCATTTGATATAATATTTTATGGTGATTTAATAGGATAAAGTTACCATATACTCGATTGTCATTTCCACCGCTCCAATATCCGGTATTTGCTCTGTATTGATATTTTTAATAGCTTAAATTCTGAAATAGGTAAAAGTGGTAAAGAACGCTGCCAAAATTGAATCAGTAAACTTAACCCAAGACACTTCAAGCCATACTAATTGCCAACAGCTAAAAGCTAACCGCTGATCATGAAAATAATCCGTGAGAATATCGCACCAGACGAGGGAAGTTCTTTCAAGGTCCTGCTTACGCCGGGATTGAATGATACCTTTCTCTGGCATTTTCACCCGGAATATGAAATTGTGTTTGTCGAGGGAACGAGTGGAACACGACATGTGGGAGACCACACCTCTGTTTATGAGGGCAGTGATCTGGTTTTTATTGGCCCAAATATTCCGCATCTGAACTTTGATTATGGCGTTCGCACGGAATGTGAGCAGGTGATTATTCAAATGAAGGAAAATTTTCTTGGGAAAGACTTCCTGGACATTCCTGAGTTAAAATCAATAAAATCACTTTTTCAAAATTCACATTACGGGCTTTCTTTTTCGGGATTAACAAAACAAATTGCAGGGGAAAAATTGAAAGAATTGCCAAAACTTGAACATTTCGATCAGCTTATGTCGCTGCTCCAAATTTTAAAATTACTGGCTTCGTCAGACGATATAACCGTTTTAAATAGTTTGCCCGCCGGTAACAAATCGCTTCAAAAGGAGCAAATGCGCATGGATTCAATTTATAAATATGTAGAAACGCATTTTGATCAGCGGCCGGATGTTAATTTTATAGCAGAACAAGTCAATCTAACAACTGCCGCTTTTTGCAGGTTTTTCAAGAAAAATACGAAGATGACCTTTACAGATTTTGTGAATCAGTATCGTATCAACCAGGCGAAAAATTATTTATTGCAGGATAAAACTATTTCTGAAACCTGCTTCGCTGTTGGTTTTGAAAGTTTGTCTTATTTTAACAAATTGTTCAGGAAAATAGAAGGCGAAAATCCGTCGGAATTTAAGAAGCGGTATTTGAAATAAAGAGTAGCTTCCAAGCATCGTATTTCAGAAATTTCCATAACGTTAGTAGCTCGATAGAGCTCCCTGTTTCTAGGATTTAGGAATTAAACTAATCTTGTCGGCTCCATAGGAGCCTCCTTTTCTTGTAAGCCGATTCACCTGAATAAGCCCGAACTTTGTGCTTGATTTAAAATAAAAACTTACTACTCAAACACCTTACTATGTACATCAATCGCTATCTACATCCCCTGGTTCTTTATTATTATTCCTGGCGGATGATTCTGCTTTCGCTTTTTACCGGATCTGCCGCCATTTTATCGTACGAATATCTGGGTTGGCAATGGGTTGCGATTCCCTGGCTGCCGGTATCGCTGATTGGTACGGCAACGGCTTTTTTTGTTGGTTTTAAAAACAACCAATCCTACGACAGAAGCTGGGAGGCAAGAACGGTCTGGGGCGCCATCACCAACAATAGTCGTTCGCTAAGTGCAGCACTGCGGGCTTTTGTTGGAAATGATAATGGCACGGCGGTTGATGAAGAAATCCGTATAATCATATACCGGCATATCGGTTGGTTATATGCACTGAAAAATGCCATGGCGCAACGAACAAGCTGGGAACACAAAGACAAAGCGAGTGAGCGCCAACGAAAAGCATTGGGGACGGAACTTGAAACTTTTGATAAAGAAATCGTTCGTTATCTGTCATCAGAGGAAGTTGCATGGATGAAAACAAAGAAGAATATGGCGACGCAATTGCTCGACAGGCAATCTCAACATATCAGCCATTTGAGAAAAAGAGAGCTGATTGACACTTACCAGCATATAGAGTTGCAAAGACTGATCGCTTCGTTGTATGATGAACAGGGAAAGAGTGAAAGAATTAAAAATACACCTTTTCCACGCCAGTATGCGACGACTTCAATTGTCTTCATTTTCATTTTTATGACGCTCTTGCCATTCGGCTTGCTGACAGAATTTTTGAAATTAGGCGATCAATATATGTGGCTTCTCATTCCATTTAATATGATCGTTTCCTGGGTTTTTATGTTTATGGAATACACCGGCGATGTCAGTGAAAATCCATTCGAAGGCTTGCTGAATGATGTTCCGGTAAGAACCATTGTTCGAAATATTGAGATCGATCTTAAAGATATGTTAAACGAAGATAATCTTCCCTCAAAGTGTCCTCCGTTTTTAGGCGCAATCTTCTAGCATTATACTTTAAAATAGTATAAATAAGGTAATTCAAGGACTAATCAGTAATATTTCATGATTAGGCAAATGGTTAAATCAATATTCCTAATTTAGGAAATCCGAAACCAAAATACAGTTAGACAACCTATGAAAAAACTATCCGGGCTCTCGCTTGGGTTGCTTCTGGCAACTTCAATTTTAACCCAGGCACAAACAAAAGATCCGATTATTGAAGGCATCGTAAAAGAAGCCAATGAAAATTCCCAGCTTGAAAAGCTTGGACATGAATTAATGGATGTGATTGGGCCGCGTCTTGTCGGCTCTCCTCAAATGCAACAGGCAAATGAATGGGCGGTTGCAAAATATAAGGATTGGAATATCACTGCGAAAAATGAAAAATGGGGCGAATGGCGCGGATGGGAACGAGGTGCGTCGCATATCGATATGGTCTCGCCGCGAGTAAAATCACTGGAAGGTATGCAGCTCGCATGGAGCCCCTCGACGGCTGGGAAGACGGTCACTGCTGATGTTATAATTATTCCGGACCTTGCGGATTCACTGGCTTTTGCAAAATGGCTTCCAACGGTTAAAGGCAAATTCGTAATGATCAGTATGTTGCAGCCAACAGGTCGCCCGGATTATAACTGGCAGGAATTTGCAACGAAAGAATCATTTGAAAAAATGAAAAAGGAGCGTGATATCCAGACCGAAGCCTGGGCTAAACGTATTTCAAAAACAGGATATTCGTTACGTACACTTCCCGTAGCACTGGAAAAAGCAGGTGCTGTTGGCGTTGTCGCTTCTTATTGGTCAAAAGGATTTGGCGCGAACAAAATTTTTGGCGCAACAACCAAAAAAGTACCAACAGTTGACATTGCTTTGGAAGATTATGGTCTGTTATATCGTTTAGCGGAATCGGGACATACACCCAAAATCAGCGTAAGAGCTGATTCAAAAGAAAATGGCGTGGTACCAACTTTTAATACGATTGCGGAAATTAAAGGAACAGAAAAGCCGGAAGAATATGTAATTCTTTCGGCGCATTTTGACTCGTGGGACGGTGGTACAGGAGCGACAGACAATGGAACGGGAACGCTGACGATGATGGAGGCGATGCGGATTTTAAAGAAAATTTATCCAAATCCAAAAAGAACAATTCTAGTTGGTCACTGGGGAAGTGAGGAGCAGGGTTTGAATGGTTCACGAGCCTTCGTTGAGGATCATCCTGAAATTGTAAAAAATATTCAGGCTGTTTTTAATCAGGATAATGGAACCGGCCGTGTTGTAAATCTTGCCGGTCAGGGCTTCCTGAATTCTTATGATTACCTGGGACGCTGGTTGTCAAAAGTTCCTTCAAATATCAAGGATCAGATCGAAACAAGATTTCCTGGTGCGCCGGGAGCAGGCGGTTCTGACTTTGCTTCATTTGTTGCGGCGAGTGCTCCTGCATTTTCTTTAAGCTCGCTTAACTGGTCTTATGGAACTTACACCTGGCATACCAACCGTGATACGTACGATAAAATCGTTTTCGATGATGTTCGTAACAATGCAATTTTAGCTGCGATCATGGCTTATCAGGCTAGTGAGGATCCTGTGAAAACATCACGCGAAAAAAGCGTTCTCCCTGCAAATGCCAAAGGAGAACCTGGTGCCTGGCCGGCTTTGAGAAGTCCTACACGTAAGGGTGGGATGGACTGATTTAATGGTTAATTGTTAATGATTAAGGGTTAATAAAATTGATTGGGTAAAATTTAGATTTTAGTTTTAATATCAAAAAAGGGCGTTTAGGGGTTTTCCTGACGCCCTTTTTTGGTGATTTTTATTAAAAATAAATAGTTTCTACTTTTTTTGAATAAGCTGAACGGAACTGTCATTGATTTCGAAAGACTTGTTTGCCAATAAATTAATAACCTCGGAACCAGCCATGATAACAGGCCCATAACCATGTGCAGCAAACGGACTGATTGGTCTGTGGTAATAAAATGCCGGATCAAAACCCATTCCGGTTCCGACGCAAGTCCCTTCAACTTGTCCTTCCTTATTGATTTTTGTGGAAACTGCGTTCCATGCAAGCAGCGTCATCGGCGCATAAGTTAATCCATCGACCCAGCCATTATTTATTGCTTTTGCAATGGAATAAGCATAAATAGCAGTGGCAGAAGTTTCCAGGTAAGAATCATTCCGATCCAAAAGCTGATGCCAGAATCCTGAGCCGGACTGATAAGAAGCCAGACCACGGACATGTGCTTTTAATAATTCCAAAATTTTAGGTCTTCCCGGATGATTGGCGGGCAATACATCCAGTAACTCAACTTTTGTTAAAATAGCCCAGCCGTTTGCACGCGCCCAGTGGAATTCCGGATGATCAGTCATGCCTTCCACCCAGCCATGCATATATACGCCCTTGTCCTTATTGAACATGCGCCCGGAAATCTGCAATACCTGTTTTACGGATTCGTCGTAGTATTTTTTTTCGCCGGTAAGTTTTCCCATTTGTGCCAAAGCGGGAACAGCCATAAATAAATCGTCGAGCCAGATCGTGTTTGGTTGAGGCCTGTTTCTGGCCAGTGATCCGTCTTTTAACTTATGTTCTTTGTTTAAAATATAATCGATATGGCTATCGATCAGCGGCCTGAAATTACCTGTGGTGCCAGCCCTGGTTGCTTTGATCATCGCCGCGCACATAGCTCCACAATCGTCCAGCGCGTGCGGATCCACGAGTCCGCGCAAGGGACCAGCTGTTCCCCAGTCGGCATGCTCGGCGTTAGTCTTTTTGAAATATGGAACCGATTCAGCGATAAATTGGAGCCGTTTATCTGCATATTCTTTAAACTTCGGATCGCCGGTAACCTGACTTGCCAGAAGCATGGATGAATAAGTAACGCCCCATTCATAACTCACAATACGGTAATCACCTTTTTGCAATGCTGTATTTTGATCAATTTTGGTTAGATCAGTTACTGGTTTCCCGGTTTTGCTGTCTACAAATGCAGTAGGCGTAACATTGTTCAGGTAAGCATAAATGCGGTTCAGATCTTTGACAATATTTTCCTTTTTTACCAGACCATACGGAACCGGATAATCAGGCTGTAACAAATGCAAAGGCGTATTGGAATCATTTGCTTTTGTTTCATTGCGCTGAGCTGCAACGTACTGCGACCGGCCCAAAAACAATCCGCCAAGTATAGCGCCCTGAAATATAAAATTTTTAGATATAGATTTTACGTACATGTGTAGCCTCAAATTGCTGGTTGTAAAATTGTATTAACATGGTATACAAATATGATAATTTAAAGTAGTTTGACATTCCCGTACTTACCTGCTTACTCAAAGAATATTGTTGCCAAAAATTTAAAAATAAGTGCCTACAATGCTTAGCTTTGAATGATATCAACTTGTCATTAGAGATTATGCATTTCATCCAGACCATAGAAGCACCGGAAAAGACACTTCTACTTCGTACGTTTGAGGCAGGTACGGAACCTGAAAATCAGGAATTATTTAAGGCGGACAAAGGCGAGATCTGGTGGCCTACAGAAAACGAAATTTGGCTGGGATTAGGAAAAACACCAAAACTCCCTGTTATACTAAAAACTTTCCGTTCGGCTTTTTTTAAACGCAAAGACCGCTGGCTTGAAAATATCATTCTGGACGCAATGGGTAAATCTTCGGAATGGATTGAAAACGCGGTGAATGGCATTATTTTAGGTGGTTATAATTTACAGCTATACAAGACCGAGCCGAAGTTGTTCAGTTCATTTTTTGGCGAAAACGGTAAGTTGTTTATTCTGACTGATAAAATTTCGGATGAAAACGAGGCAGCAATCAATACTGCTGCCAAAACTGCGGCGGTTCAGATGCGTGTTATGGATTTGATGAATGCGCCTTCCAATTATAAATCCCCTGAAAAGTTAGCGGAATGGGCAGTTGAATCCGGGCAAAAGAACAATTATAAAGTCACGATCCTGGATAAAAACAAGCTCAACGAGCTTCACATGTATGCTTTGCTGGCTGTCAGCAAAGGAAGTGATGCGCCGCCAGTGATGATCGTGACCGAATACGTTCCTGAAAAATATGAGAAAACGATTACGCTTGTTGGTAAAGGCGTAACGTTTGATACGGGTGGAATATCGATCAAACCTTCTGCCAGTATGCACTTGATGAAGAGTGATATGGGCGGCGCAGCGGCAGTGCTTGGAATTGTTGAACTGGCTGCACAGCTCAAACTGCCGGTCAGGATTATTGGTGTAGTACCTTCAACAGAAAATTCCATCGACGGATTGTCGATGAAACCGGGTGATGTTATCAAATCCTATGCAGGAAAAACCATCGAAGTCATTGATACAGACGCAGAGGGGAGACTGATTCTGGCTGATGGATTGAGTTATGCAGTCAGAGAATTCAAGCCTGATGTTGTAATTGATCTTGCGACGTTAACAGGAAGCGTTATTCAAACCCTTGGTTATGAGGCTGCGGGATTATTTTCTGTAAGTGATAATCTTGCAGCTGATCTGACAAAAGCAGGAGAAAAAACGGGTGAGCGTTTATGGCGTTTGCCGGTTTGGGATGAGTATAAAGAAGAGATTTCCTCAGATATCGCTGACTTGAAAAACTATCATGGAAAACCGCTGGCCGGTGCGATTGTTGCTGCCAAATTCCTGGAAGTGTTTACAGATGAACATCCTGAATGGGCGCATTTAGATATTGCCGGAATGGCGTTTGGAGATAATGAATTTGCCCCTGGCCGTGCGGGAACCGGATACGGAATTCGTTTGCTAAGAGATTATTTATCAGCATTGTAACTCACATTTATTTGTCGTTTGTTGCAATTTTGTGTTTTAGTTTAAATTAACAGATAAGTAAATTTTAAATTTTCGGATCACAGAAAATTAACTGCCGGCTTACTTGATAAATAGCTAGTTTTTGCTAGATTTGGAAAAGGAAGTTTTCTGAAATTTTCTTGTCGGATAATCAGGATCCGATCAGCATAGTATCACTCAAACTACATTTTATGGCGCGTCCTTTAACTTTTTTATGTATTTCAACCTATTTCAAGGGAAATGATTTCCTGAGAGCCTGCAAAAATGCCGGCAATATTGTCTATTTGCTAACAGCCAAAAAACTGGATCAGAAACCCTGGGCGAGAGAATCCGTAGACGAGTTTTTTTACATAGAAGAAGGAGAAGACAAAACATACAACATGGACGAGGTTGTTACCGGCCTTGCCTACATCATGCGCAGCCGGATGATCGATCGGGTTGTGGCGCTTGATGATTTCGATGTTGAAAAAGCAGCCTTGATCAGAGAATATTTCCGTATTCCCGGTATGGGGCAGACAACCGGAAAATATTTCCGTGACAAACTCGCGATGCGTACCAAAGCAGCTGAATCAGGAATTCTGGTTCCGGGTTTTTGCGGATTGTTCAATGATGAAGTGATTAATAAATTTATAGATGAAAATGCCGGTCCGTGGATGATCAAACCGCGTTCAGAAGCTTCGGCAACTGGTATAAAAAAGCTGCATACCCGGGAAGAATTATGGGAGACAATTCATGAGCTGGGCGATAAAAGACACGCCTACCTGGTTGAGCAGTTCAAACCGGGAGACGTCTATCACGTAGATTCATTGTCGATGAACGGCCGGGTAATTTTTACCTGGAACAGTAAATATCTTGCTCCTCCGTTTGATGTCGCGCACGGTGGAGGCATTTTCAGATCAGTAACTGTTCCGTTTGATTCTTCCGAAGCACATGCGTTAGAAACTCTATCGATTGATGTTTTGAAGGCCTTTGGTCTGCGTCACAGCGCTTCGCATACAGAAGTGATCCGCTCGAAAGACGATGGAAAATATTATTTTCTTGAAACATCATCGAGAGTTGGCGGTGCTCACCTTTCTGAATTGGTAGAGGCCTCTTCCGGTATCAATCTCTGGAAAGAATGGGCGAAAATGGAGACTGCGGAAGCCAAGGGTGAAATTTTTAAATTACCGCCGAGCCGTAAGGAATATGCGGGAATAATCATTTCGCTGACCAGGCAGCAATGGCCGGACACGTCAGTTTTTAATGATCCTGAAATTGTTTGGAGAATGAACGAGGAATATCATATCGGACTAGTCGTGCGGTCAAAATCAAGGGACAGAGTGATGGAGCTTTTGGATAAATATGCTGAGATTGTTCAGGAAGATTATCACGCTTCCGCACCGGCACCTGATCGTCCTACGCATTAATTTAATTCTCGTTTCATTTAGAAGCAAATATTTAATAGCATTCCGGTTGTCAGTAATTAGTGTACAACCGGAATGCTATTTTTACATCAGGCTGAGTATAGTGCATATCCCGGGAGGATTTAGAAGCTGATTATCCATTTTGAAAATTTATAGATTTTCCGTTTTGATTAACGATTTCACTTCTAAAAAACATGCTTATGCTCAACCTTTCCAAATCTCTGTTTTTCGCTTTATTCACACTTCTTATATTTTCAGGCTGTAAAAATGACGACGAAGAAATTGTTCCTAGAAGTGAAATTTCTTTCGACGGTGCCACTTATGAGCTGGCCAATGGCCTGCTAATTGATTATGGTCAATATTCCAAATCAGAGGGTAATCAGCAGGTGCTGTTTCTATATTCATCCGGTATCACCATTCATGGAGCTGAGGGTGAGATCGATTCAACTTCCGGGAAAGGGCACGCCGTTTATTTCGAAATTTATAGTCCCGTTTCAAATGTGTTGGGCGATGGTGCGTATGCTTTTGACAATTCCTCCACTTTTCTCTCTAAAACATTTGGCGGCTTTTCCTATATCGTTCTAAATGCTGACTACATTACTTCCGGCGGCGAAGTCCACGCCATCATTGCAGGAAAGGTTACAGTTAAAAAAGTAGGAGATATTTACGATATTTCTTTTGACTGTGTTGAAGGTTCTGACGGGAAGAAGATATCCGGTTTTTACCACGGGGCGTTGAAGTTCTATGATGCAAAATAAAAAGACAGTCAATCCGGATGTCCAGTTTGACTGCCTTTTATAATCTTTCAATAATTCGGTTCGAAATTACATCGGCATTTTAAACGCCTGACGACCTACTAATATCCAGTTTCCTTTCATTTTTTGCCAAACATAAAACACGCCTAATTTCACCGGGGCAGGATCTTTTCCTTTGTTATGTGTATCGCCCGACAAAGTATGACGAACCATAGCAACGTCACCAGAGACCGTAATTTTTTGATCCGCAATATCAATCCGCGTGAAATGTGACTCACCGCTTGTTAGAGCACGGATAAATTCTTTTTGATCTTCCAGCAAACCACTCGAATGTCCATAGGATAAAAGAGGGGATGTTAATTTCCCCAAAACCGCTGCATCAGCAGAAACGATTGCATTTTTCAATTTTTCAACCGCTTCACCGACTGCTTTCTCATCAGCCGTTTGAGCAAATGAAACAAGGCTGGCAAACATAAATAACGCGGCAACTAAAAATGTTTTTTTCATAACAATTAAGGATTTTTTTGAATTCGATAGCCGACAGCCGAATGCTGAAAGCCGCTTTAAATTTTAACTTGTTCCATTTTAGGTGCAAAGAAGTGCATAACTGCCCATGCAAGCAAATAAGCAAATCCGCAAATGATAAAAATAACATTATAGCCTCCGCCAATATTTCCGGCTGTTTTATAATTGTCCAGAATAATACCTACCATAAGAGGAAAAAGTATTCCTCCTACTGATCCGGCCATTCCACCGATACCTACAACAGAGCTGACAGCTTTTTTAGGGAACATATCAGATGCTGTTGTGAAAATATTCGCACTCCAAGCCTGGTGAGCTGCCGCCGCCAAACTGATCAAACAAACAGCCTGCCAGATGTTGGTGGTATACTGCGCCAGCATAATCGGCGTCACCAGTACTGCAAAAATGAACATGGAAGTTTTTCGTGCGCGGAAAATCGGCCAGCCTTTATTGATAAAATAACCTGAAAGATAACCGCCGCCGATACTACCAATTGTAGTCGCAGTATAAACAATAACCAGTTCAAGACTTGGCTTGGAAAGATCTAGTTTGAAAGCTTCTGCGAAGTAGGATGGGAGCCAGTATAGGAAAAACCACCAGATCGGATCGGTCAGCATTTTACCAAAAACGAAGGCCCAGGTTTGGCGCACTTTGAAAAGATCAAGCCATTTTACGGGTGCTTCTTTGCTGGTATCAGGCTCGTTGTCGCTGTGGATATAATCAAATTCAGCCTGGTTGATACGTTCCTGTTTTGCAGGTACTTCATAATATCGCCACCAGAAAAATAACCAAACGAAACCCAGTGCTCCCGTGATTAAAAATGCTTCCTGCCATCCGTAAGCACCTAATAGCCACGGTACCATTATTGGAGCAACTACTGCACCAATGTTGGCTCCGGAGTTAAAAATACCGGTTGCCAGCGCACGTTCTTTTTTAGGAAACCATTCTGCCGTAGCTTTAATTGCGACCGGAAAATTTCCAGCTTCACCAAGTCCTAGTAAAGCGCGCATTAATCCAAAACTTAAAGTTCCTGTGGCTGCGGCGTGTAAAATGGCTGCGATACTCCAAACGACAACTGAAATGATATACCCTAATTTTGTTCCGATTTTATCAATAATAGCACCAAAACCGATCAGGGAAATAGCATAAGCCGCCTGGAATGCCATAACAATATGACTAAAATCTTTTTCTGTCCAGGCAAAATCTGATTCCAAAGCAGGTTTCAATAGCCCCAGAACTTGTCTGTCGAGATAATTGATTGTGGTGGCAAAAAAGAGCAGAGCCACAACGCGCCAGCGGTATCTGGTCATGTGACTTTCCAACTTTGGGGCTTCGGTAGTTAGCATAATAACAACAGATTATTGTTCTGGAATAGGAAATTATATTTTGACGTATTCGACTTTTGCAAGAAAAATGTCCAGGGTTTGAGCTACACCTGAACTCGCAAATGATTCAAGATATTGGACGACATTATCTTCAGATACCCCCAGTTTTGTGAGATCAGATCCCCAAATAAATGAATCTTTCAGGATCAGATGGACCATTTCGTTGAGTTGATGATTTTGCCATTTTTGATAAAAATAGGCTGCTTTTTGATCCTGGATGAGGTAATAGGCATCATTCGAAAAACCATAATAATTTTCACCTTCTTTCCGGACCGACTTCATGAAATAGATATATACAGCGAACCCGAAAGTCATGTAGTCGGGCGGAGTATGGAACGCTTTATAAAATTGCAGGAAAACCGGGATGACCCTTGAATTTATTTTTGCTGAGTAATTATGGGTGATATTGATCCATTTATGCTCGATATAAGGATTTCTAAATCGATCCAAAACCATCTGACTAAATTTTATCGCACGCTCCTCACTCACTGGATATGGGATCGAAACGGCAATTTCATTTTGTATCAGATGAGATAAAAAAGCTTCGAAGGACGGATTTTGCATGGACTCTCTAACCGTTTGGAAGCCAGCTAAAAATGCTAATCCGCATCCCAAAGTATGTGCTCCGTTTAATAATCGAAGTTTCAATTCACGGTATAACTGAATGTCGGGTTCAATAATAACTCCGGAATCAACTTGGGCAAATGACAAAACTTCTTTCACTTTTTCGTCACCTTCAATGGCCCAGAGCCGGTAATACTCCGACATGATCATCAGGTCGTCAATGTATCCGAGCTCGTTCTCGATCTGTTTTTTTATTTCAACATCCGGACGGCCAGGAACAATGCGGTCAACGAGCGAATTACAAAACGAATTGCATTGTTCAAGCCAATCAATGAAGCCAGGTTCAAGCCCGTTCCTATGCGCCAGTTCCAGTACGATAGATTCCAGCTTTTTTCCATTATCTGCAATTAATTCCGTTGGAACGATCACCAGCCCAAAGCTTGGATCTCCTGCGAAAGCTCTGAACCGGGCATATAAAAACGCAAGCAGTTTTCCCGGAAACGAAACTGGCGGCCATTGATAAATGTCGTCCTGGACAAGCTGAATACCCAACTCCGTGGTATTTGAAAACACAACTTTAATGGCAGGATTTCTCGCACAATCCAAGACCAGCGACCACTGGGTTTTAGCGGATAATACCCGGCTGATAGATGAGGAAATAATTGTTTCTTCAACCAACTCGCCATTATGAACACCCTTCATGGCAAGCGTATACAAATTGTCCTGACGATCAAATGCCTTTAAATCACCTTCATCAGTAGATTTCACCACCACGATCCGGCCGTTAAAAATACCTTCTCGGTTTGCCTTGTCTACAAAATAATCTGCAAGCCCGCGCAGGAACGCTCCGGTACCAAACTGGATCACTTTTTCCGGCAATTCAAACACGGCATCATCCGGCACAGTAACGTTCGGATTATTCCGCAGACGGCGCAAATGCTCGCGATATAGGTGATTCATACGCTTTATGTCTAAAAATTTAAAAGTCAGAATCTATTTTTTTGCCGTCTGCTGCAATAACCAAATGGAAAGATCCTTGGCAGCTGCAAAGTTTTCGAAAGAATTATCAATTCTTCTGCCGTCCAGATACTCGTTATAAATCCAGGGATCGCCAAGGGCGTAAACTGTTCCCTTTCCATATTTCGAAACTGCCATAATAATGTCACCATGATCAGTCAATATCGACTTCGCAGGAGCGGTTACCGCAATAGGGGATAGTTCTTTGATATATAATTTGCCGGCGTTTTTGAAAATCGTCTTGTCGTTTGCAGGAACATCGATACGGCCTTGCTCAAATTGCAGGCCTTGTACCATATTTCTGTTTTTATTGGTAAACTGGATACCGAAAACTTTTGCCAGCTGGTTGAAATGAGGGATTTCGCAATTTGCTGTATCATTCGCCATCAGTACGAGCACACCGCCAGCCTTCACCCATTTTTCAATTTCTGCGATATCTTTTGATTGAACAAAGTTGGGATTAGGTGATTCCTTTTTGGTGTCAGGATCAACGATGATGTACACATCAATTCCTTTCAGATTTTCCGTCGTTGGTGCTGAGGGAATTGAAACGGTTTGTGCGCCAAGTTCGCGATACACATTACCCCATAACCAGAAACCAGAATGCTGGCGGTCTTCCCAGGTATAATGGAACGGCTCTTCCTGCCCAGCTGCGTTTTTACGAACTTCTTTGTTGAAATAATAATCCAGCGCCACTTTTTTTCCTTTTCCAACTGTATTTTCAGAAGCAATTTCCATTTCTACACTAGCCATTATGAATGGACCTACGCCTTTATAATCGTTTTTCCGGATTGGCTCGCTGAGGTAATATTCATAACTTCCGTCGCGGTATGGCGTGCCACCAAGTCCGCCAACACTGACCGTCTTATTGAGGCTGATCGTTCCATCCTTCTCTTTTTCGATGAAGGTTTTCAAAATCCCTTCATAACCTTTTTTAGCCGCTACCGCATAGGTCGCAGGAATGTAACCCAATCGTGATCCCTTTGCCAAAGCATACACAAACATGCATGACGCGGACGCTTCCAGATAATTTCCTTTACGTGTCCCCTGGTCCATGATCTGGTACCAAACCCCTGAATTTTTATCCTGATATTTCGCCAGAACTGGTGCAAGTCTTTGCAGATATTTGATCAGCTCAGGTCTCTTTGGATGATCTTTCGGGAAATAATCCAGCACGTCCACCAACGCCATCGCATACCAGCCAATCGCCCGTCCCCAAAAATGTGGAGATCTGCCTGTTTTTTTATCCGCCCATTTCTGTGCTTTTGCATCGTCATAGGCGTGGTAAATCAGGCCTGTCTTTTCATCGATCGCGTACTTTTCGATAAGCTCAAATTGTTTTGCGATTTCGTCAAAATGTTCAGGATGATTGAAAAGCATGCTGTATTCAGCAGAGAATGGCTCAGCCATGAAAACGCCGTCCAACCACATTTGTTCAGGATACCGTTTTTTATGCCAATATCCTCCTTCTTTAATACGTGGCTGCTCTGCAAGTTGTTTCCACAACAGATCTGCTGCCTTTTTATATTTGTCCTTATCAGGCAGAGATTGCTGATAAAGTGTCAGTAATGGTCGTCCGGACGGAATATTGTCCAGGTTGAAAGAACTGTAATCGTAGGTGAGAATGGTGCCATCTGCCTTTACAAAACGGTCTGCATCTTTTTTGATATACTCAAAATATTTCCCTTCACCCGTACGGTAAAATACTCTTTCCAATGCTTTGAGCATCAGTCCCTGCTCATAATTCCAGTTAGAACGTTTGGCTTCCCCAACGAGAATGGAGTCTTTATTCCAGGAGATAAAGGAATCAGCCATTTGTGTCGACCAGGGCTTTTGCTGGGCAAATACGGCTGTCGCAATCAGACTGAAAAGTGTTAGTAAAGTAAGTTTTAAAGTACGGTCAGATAAATATTTCATGCGTTTCAATAATCTTGGTGAGCATTATTTTTGGTAAATTATTTTACAAAATCCTCGCGCATGGGCGTGAACATATCGATCAGCACACCTGCCTCCAGGCAAACGGCACCGTGCATAATATTTGATGGGATATAATAACCGTCGCCTTTCTTCAATGTCTGTTTTTTATCTCCAATCGTTAACTCAAAGACACCGCTTTCAACATAGCTCATTTGCGTGTGAACATGTTTATGCGGCGCGCCGATCCCGCCTTTTTGAAAATCAATTTTTACCATCATCATGGTAGGGTCATAGGACATGATCTTTCTTTTCAGACCACCACCCAGATCCTGCCAGGGAATTTCTGAGTCTACAATAAACTGTTTTCCGTTTGCAGCCTTTGCCTGCTGGTTTTGCGCGAACAATGGCGTTGCTGCGAAAAGTAATACTATACAAAAAACTGGTTTGATCTTATTGAAATTCATACGGATAAATTCCTCTTAAAATGAGTTGTTTGGGTTTGTCTTATGTTAAATAAAATCTTCACGTAAAGGGGTGAAAATATCAATCAGCACACCTTCTTCTATACAAGTCGCGCCGTGGATCACATCTGGTGGAATATAGTAACCGTCGCCTTTTCTCAAAATCTGAGTCTGGTCGCCGATCACGATTTCAAAAACGCCACTGTCGATATAGCTCATTTGGGTATGGAAATGGCTATGTAATGCACCAATCCCGCCTTTTTCGAATGCTACTTTTACCATCATCAGGTTGTCGTCGTATGATAGCACTTTTCTCCTCAGTCCACCTCCGAGGTTTTCCCATTCAATTTCTGAATCAACAATAAATTCATTAGCTCTTATATCGCTCATGCTATTTTCTAAGATTTTGTTTCTGGATTTTTAGTTTCTGGTCAATGCTTTGGATGAAGCATTGCCGCTGAATTCAATATTCTTTTTTGCCTTTTTATCGTCGGTGTTTAGTAAACGTATTCCTTTTGAGCGGTCGCCTATTACTTTCAAAAGCAAGTCTCTGTCATCCGCGTAGGAAATTTTGTCCATCGTAACGTTCGTGCTGTTTTGAATTTGCATAACGGTTTTATCTTTCGTGAAAAAGGAAACATTTTTCAGATTAATGTTCTCGCCTTCGATACAAACAAAACCCTTATTACTTTGCAGAACAGCATTTTCGATTGTGATATTTTTGATGCTCATTTCCGGCAACCCTCGAACCATTATCGCTGTTTCCGCTCTCTTGCACACGATATTCCGGATATTGAAATTCTGAAATTGTGGCGTTCCTGCATTTACAGGTTCCGCTTTCATCACAGGCAATTCATTTTTCTCACCTGCTTTCGGGACCGGATCTTTCGCCATATAGTACATGTCAAAAAGAATTGCTTCGCCCGGAATGTTCGTCATGTTAATATTGGAAATAAAAATATTCTCTACAACGCCACCACGACCGCGTGCTGTTTTGAAACGAAGGCCCACATCTGTTCCGAGAAAATTGCAGTTGTTAATGAAAAGGTTTTTAACACCTCCCGACATCTCACTTCCGATCACAAAACCTCCGTGGCCATGAAAAACTGTTGAATTCTGGACAATTACATTTTCAGTTGGAACGCCACGTTTGCGGCCTTCTTCATCGCGACCGGATTTAATACAGATTCCATCGTCTCCGACGTCAAAAGTACAGTTGTCGATCAGGGCAAAACGGCAGGATTCAAGATCCACGCCATCACCGTTCTGTGCATACCAAGGATTTCGTACAGTCAGATTTTTTAAAGTAATATGGTCGCAAAGCATCGGATGCAGGTTCCAGGCAGGTGAGTTTTGAAAAGTAACGCCTTCCAGAAGAATCTTTTTGCAATTGGAAAAACGGATCATATTCGGACGAAGATATTCCTGAAATTTCGTAACGGTTTCCATGGTATAACCTGCCGCAATATTCCCGGCGCCAGGCGTGGTATTTCCTAACTTTGAACCTTCACTTGGATACCAGATTCTCTGTGCCTGATCCAAAACACCGCCCGACGCAACCAGTTTTTGCCATTGAGAATCTGTGAGTTTTTCTTTCTTGACAGAGCGCCATGCCTGGCCTGCTCCGTCGATAATTCCGCCGCCGGTGATTGCAATGTTTACGGCATCCGTCGCGCTCACCGGCGATTGACAACGGATCGCATCCAGTCCTTCCCAGTTTGTTTTCACAAGCGGATAATCTTTGTAATTGTCGCTGAACTGCAACAATGCACCTTTTGCCAGATGAAGATTAATATTACTTTTCAAAGTGATTGGCCCTGAAAGCCAGAAACCTTCAGGAATAAGTACCGTGCCGCCACCTTTTTCAGCACACGCTTCGATTGCTTTATTGATTGCAGCTGAATTTAACACAAGCCCATCATTTTTTGCCCCGTAAGAAATTACATTAAAAGTATCTTTCCGGAAAGACGGCTGCTGAACAACCGGCAAGTCATAGACAAACTTGTCTGTATCGCCAAAATGTTTAAGATGTTTTTTTAAATCCAGGTCCAGCTCATGAACCGATTTTGCAACAAGGCCTGCCATGATTTTCGCTCCATAAACTGTAAAATGCGTATCATCAACCAGTCCCTTCGGGAATTTGGGATAGTGTCCGGCTTCGACATGCATAAAAAGTGCTTTTGAACCCTCCAAACCATGTTGTACAATGACTTCCTGACTTAACGCGTGCAGATCAATCATCGGAACTTTTTGCTCTTTTGCAACAGCTTTTACTGCGGCTGGATAATTTCCGTGCGTATCGAAAAATGTGCCTTTTTCATCAAAACGACGGCGCATAACTGGCGTGATCAAAACCGGATTTCCACCTTTTGCGCGCGTTTCGTTGATGAAGCGGATCAAGTTTTTTTTGTAATCGGTATTTGCAGCAGCGTACCGGCTGGTATCCTTATCTTTTGAATCGTTGTGTCCAAACTGAATAAGTACCCAATCCCCGGATTTCAGGTTTTTGGTTACTTTTGCCCAGCGACCTTCGTTGATAAAACTTTTTGTGCTTCTCCCGTTCTGAGCGTGATTTTCCACCTTGATCTTATCGGTGAAAAACTCCTGAAAAACCATTCCCCAACCCGTTTCCGGTGCGTCGCCAGGAGCCTTATTTGCAAGTGTTGAATCGCCGATCAGAAAAACCTGAATTTTATCCTGATCAGGTTTAAAACCTGTGATGATCAGAAAAGAGAGGAATAAGAGTTTTTTCATTCTAATTTATTAACGCGCTTATTTTCAAAAAAACCAAATGCGAATTGACTTATTTCAATAACTGAAATGGTATATTATTAATAAGCCTATTGCAGGAATAAGACGAGTTTAGAGCTTATAATTATAATTATCAAATAAAAAATTGTCTTTTGTTGTGCAATCGTTATCGGGAACGTTGCCAGTGATAGAATTTTATTGCGACAATTATGAAACGGTATAAGAATGTTTGTTTTTAGTCAATTTCAGGATTCGATATATGAATCTGTACACAAAGTAAATTTGGTATTATATCAATAAAAAGGAGTTTGGTAAAGTATTAAGCTTTGCCAAACTCCCTGTAAAATTGAACGGATGATTATCTTAAATCACCGATCGCAATAGCGTCCATGTCCGTATAATCCTTATTTTCTCCTGCCATTCCCCAGATAAATGAGTAATTGGAAGTCCCGCAGCCGGAATGAATTGACCATGGCGGAGAAATAATTGCCTGGCGGTCGGCCACCCATAAGTGGCGCGTTTCTGATGGCTCACCCATCAAATGCAGAACACGCTGATTTTGCGGTACATCAAAATAGCAATATGCCTCCATCCGCCGATCATGCACGTGCGACGGCATCGTATTCCAAACACTGCCCGTTTTCAAAACCGTAAGGCCCATCACAAGCTGGCAGCTTTGAATGCCATCCATGTGGATATATTTGTAAATCGTCCGATGATTTGAGGTTTCCATACTTCCAATTGTCACCGGCGTAGCATCTTCCTTTGTAAACAAACGTGTCGGACAAGTTTGATGTGCCGGTGAAGAAAGCAAATAAAACGCAGCCGGATTTTCCGCGTCGTTGCTTGTAAAAATCACTTTTTGTGTTCCTTTACCAACATAAATACAGCCCAGTTTACTGATCGCAATTTCTTCTCCATCGGCATTTACTGTCCCGTCACCGCCGATATTGATGATACCAATCTCACGTCTTTCCAAGAAATAATTGGCTTTCAGAGAATCAAAAGTTTCTAAAACCAAAGGCGTGGAAACAGGAATGGCACCGCCGATCATGACGCGGTCATAATGCGAATAAACCCAGTTGATTTTACCGGATTCAAATATATTTTCAATTAAAAAATTCTCGCGCAAAGTCTCAGTATTCATCTGAGAAACCTCTTTACGACTGCCTGCAAATCTGATTTCCATAGTTTAGTAGCTTTTGGCTTTAAGCGATTAGTATTCGCCCAAACGGCACTTTTATAATTTTAATATCAGTATTAGATTGAGCAATCCCATTCTATCATTCACTCATTCCATCATTCAATACTATCTCCCCATCCAGCCTCCGTCAACTGTAAGCGTTGTTCCGTTTACATAATTAGAGGCGTCGGAAGCCAGGAATAATGTCGGCCCTTTAAAATCTTTCGGCAATCCCCAGCGACCGGCAGGAATGCGATCCAGAATTGATTTGCTGCGAACAGGATCATTACGCAACGCTTCCGTATTATCCGTGTTGATATAACCCGGCGCAATGGCGTTGACATTGACCCCTTTACCAGCCCATTCATTTGCCAAAGCTTTCACCAAACCGCCGATGGCGCTTTTCGATGCTGTATAACCCGGAACATTAATACCACCCTGAAAGGTCAAAAGTGAAGCGGTGAAAATAATTTTGCCATGTCCTCTTGTTACCATTTCTTTTCCGATTTCACGGGAAAGTATAAACGGCGCGTCCAGATTGATGTTCAAAACCTGATCCCAATATTCATCAGAATGCTCAGCCGCAGGCTGACGAAGAATTATCCCTGCATTATTCACCAGAATGTCAATGACTTTATGATCTTCTTTTACTTGTTTAATAAAGTCATAAAGACTTTCACGATTACCCAGATCCACCTGATATGGATAAAATTTCCGGCCGATTGTTGTGATTGATTTTTGGATCTCGCTTTCCGTTGTCGGAAGTGAAGAAGATATTCCGATAATATCAGCTCCCGCTTCTGCTAGTGCCTCGGCCATTGCCTTGCCGATACCGCGGTTACAACCAGTTACCAGCGCGGTTTTGCCGGTCAGGTTGAATAAATTTGTACTATTCATTTAAATGTTTCTGTTGATTTCTTTCACGGACGGTACCAATTTAGCCGAATTTTGCAAAAGATAGATAAGAATAAACGAGTTTAGATGTATTAATTAGAATTATCAAATATTGGATTGTCTTTTTTTGTGCAATCGTTATCGGGAACGTTACCAGAAATTGCGAAAGCGAACTTAGGTTATGAAAATTGTAGAATTAAAAGGTAATTTAGTATATTCACTGAGTGTTTAGATAAGTATTTTTTATCTAGGAATAAGTTGTAATAAACGAATATATTTTTTGGAAACAATTACAATAAAAGATATTGCCCGCACACTGAATTTGTCGACATCCACGGTTTCCCGTGCGTTGAGAAACAGCTACGAAATTAACAATGAAACGAAGAAGCTTGTATTGGAATATGCCGAGAAAATGAATTACCGGCCCAATCCGATTGCTCTGAGTTTACGAGATAGTAAAAGCAAATCGATTGGTGTAATTATTCCCGAAATTGCCAATAATTTTTTCTCCCAGCTCATCAACGGAATTGAATCGATCGCCTATAATATGGGCTATCATGTGGTTATTTTTCAAAGTCATGAGTCATATGAAAGGGAGGTCGCGAACACCAATTACCTTGTTTCCAGGAAGGTGGACGGGCTTTTGGTTTCTTTGTCAAGCCTTACGAGAGACCTGACGCATTTTGAAGAACTACTGGAAAAGGGCATGCCAATCGTTTTCATCGACCGGGTTCCAAAAAATATAGATATCCATAAAATTGTTGTTGATAACTTTTTTGGAAGCTATCAGGCGACGGAGCATCTGATCAAAACTGGTCGAAGAAGAATTGCACATGTAACGAGTCCGCTGTATCTGTCGATCACTACGGAAAGGCTTGCCGGATACCGCCAGGCGCTTGAAGATAATGGAATTTCGTTTGATGAATCGTATGTCAAATATTGCCATCACGGAGGTATGATGTTGGAGGAAAATGAAACTGCAGTTCAGGAATTACTGAATTTACCTGAGCCTCCGGATGCTATTTTTACGGCAAGCGATCGATTAACTACCAGTTGCATGTCTGTTTTGATCCAGAAAAATATAAAAATTCCGGAGGAAATGGCTTTGCTTGGTTTTACAAATACAAGCGTCGCTGAATTATTTAACCCGCCATTGACGACGGTTGTTCAGCCTGCTATTGATATGGGGCACCAGGCGACTGAGTTATTGATCCGCCTGATCGAACACCCTAAAAAACCTACGATTTTTGAAACAAGATCCTTACAAACATCTCTGATTATCCGGGATTCTACTGTTGAAAAAATTGTAAATGCCTGATGTTAGAATTGTTTAAATTATGAACGGTGTTTCTTCAATCTGTCTTCCTGTTGAAGACGCCTTATTCAATTTTCGCGTCGCAGGCGTTTCGGTCCGAAATGGAAAATTATTACTTCACCGGACACCCACGGATAATTTCTGGAGCTTGCCCGGCGGTCGGGTCGATATGTTCGAGTTTTCAAAAGAGACGCTTCTCAGGGAAATGCTGGAAGAAATTGGCCAGAAAGTGATTGTCGGAAAATTGCTTTGGGTTGTTGAAAATTTCTTCGAATACAACAAAATTAAACATCACGAGATCGGTTTTTACTATCAAATGGAAATTCCGGATATTAATGACCAGCGTGATTTTGTTGTGCAGGAAGATGATAGTGAATTATTATTCCATTGGGAAAATATTGAAAATATTGATCCAGGAAGTATTTATCCGGAATTTATTACCACGGATTTACTTCTGAATTCTTCTTCAATCAGGCATATTACGCTTGATTTTAAAAATCTGAATGATAGTCAGGAAAAGATGGCTAACAAAGGCGGCTCCTAAGGAGCCTCGGGTTTATTAGCTCATTCGATTTCTATAAACAGGGAGCTCTATCGAGCTTTATTTGGCATATCGATTTTTCTAGAAAACGGCCTCCTTTGAAATTCTTTTTTTCTAAATTGTTTGACTTGATCAACCAGCTCCATCGGAGCATCCTGTTTATAGAAGAAACGATTGGCTATTAATTTTAACTCCGTGGGAGTTTCCTGTTGTTGCTAATTCATTCGCGCAATACGTATCCAAGGCGGCTCCTAAGGAGCCTCGTGTTTATTGGCTCATTCGATTTCTATAAACAGGGAGCTATATCGAGCTTTATTTGGTATAGGAATTTTTCTAGAACGCGGCCTCCTTTGAAATTCTTATCTTATAAATTGTTTGACTTGATCAACCAGCTCCATCGGAGCATCCTGTTTATAGAAGAAACGATTGGCAATTAATTTTAACTCCGTAGGAGTTTCCGGTTGCCGTGTAAGAAATATGTCAAAGCAAAAAAACTTTGATAACATAATTCATAAAACCAAACTGAAGTTTCGCAACAATTTTTAACTATCAAATTATTACTCTATAAATTTTGTAGATTAAATAGATTAATAATACCTTTGTTATAGAAACTCGAATAAACAACACAACCCTGGCGATTATGTATTACGAATTCGAAGATGAATTAGGGAACATTTCAACCATTCAGCTAAAAGAGCGTGAACCCGATGAGCTTGTACAAGAACTTTCTGTCGGCGATTTGGCACCTTTGTTTTATTTGCGGTCGGAAGATGGCGTGCAGACAACTTCTGTATCAGGATTTTCTGTTGCCAACGATTCCAGGTCATTAGTTGACTTATTATCCTACAAAACGCTCGTTTTGAGTTTCTACTGTCCATGCTGGGGAAGTTATGCGCCTAAACATTTGGCTGCGTTGCAGGAACTGGCACCAAAAATCGAAGCTTTTGGTGGACAACTTTTGGTATTGACAAATGAATCTTCAAAGCAGATCGAGCGTATGACTAAGAAACTGGAACTAGATTTCACGATTATTCATGATAAGGATTTCAATGTCGCGCGTTCTTATGGTGTGTACTCAGAAACTTCACCGATCTGGGACCGTATCGCTGGAATCTCTGAGGAAGTTTTCACACCCTCACTTTTTGTTATCGGTAATGATCGGAAAATAGCTTACACTTTCGTTGATGAAAACTTCGATGGAACGCCGGATCGTAAAGAATTACTGAAATCTATTTTTGAATGGAAAGTTAAAAAGTGAAAGTAGACAAAATTTATAGCATGCCGCACCGGCAGTTTGGCTGTTTCAATTATATTTGATCCAGACCTGCTGCCGGTTCACTTTTTTATTTAATCATCACTCTTGTCAACTCTAATATGCCTTCCGCAACATCTGCGATTCAGTCGAAATTACCCAAAGTTGGGACCACCATTTTTACCCACATGTCTAAACTTGCCGAGGATTACAAGGCAATAAATCTGGCACAGGGATTTCCGGAATTTGACTGTTCGCCAGACTTGCAGATGTTGGTAGATAAATATATCAGACAAGGTAAAAATCAGTACGCGCCGATGGCTGGCGTGTTGACGTTAAGGGAGGCGATTTCCAAAAAAATCTTCGAGGCAACTTCCACAGAGTATCATCCGGTTACTGAAATTACCATCACCAGCGGGGCCACAGAAGCACTTTATGTAGCAATTTCAACGGTTGTAAATCTTGGCGACGAAGTTATCGTTTTTGAGCCGGCTTATGACAGTTATGTTCCTGCGATCGAAATGAATGGCGGAATTCCGGTTTTTGTGACGCTGGATCCGCAGTATGAATACATCGATTGGGAAGTTGTCAGTTCGAAAATTACCGAAAAAACGAAGGCAATTATCATCAATACGCCGCATAACCCCACCGGAAAAGTCTGGACTTCAACTGACCTGGAACAACTGGATCTCCTGGCGGAAAAACACGATCTTTTTGTGATCAGTGATGAAGTTTATGAACACATTATTTTCGACGGATTGCAGCATATTTCCGCCGTATCAATTCCGTCTTTGGCCGCGAGGACGTTTCTTTGCGGTTCTTTTGGAAAAACTTTTCACGCCACCGGCTGGAAAGTAGGTTATTGTCTGGCCCCAAAAGAATTCACAGCGGAGTTTCGTAAAATTCATCAGTATATGGTTTTTAGTGTGATCACGCCATTTCAGTTTGCCATCGCAGAATTCCTGAAAGACCCTGAGCATTATCTCAGTCTTTCTTCTTTTTACGAAACAAAAAGGAACATTTTTATTAACGCAATTAAGCATACCGGATTAAAACTAAAACCTTCGGAAGGAAGTTTTTTTCAGAATGTGTCATATGAAAATTTGTCTGATGAACATGATCTGGCATTGGCCGAAAGGCTTACGAAGGAAGCAGGTGTGGCGTCAATTCCAATATCTTCTTTCTACGATCAACCGACGGATTTCAGGGTTTTACGTTTTTGTTTTGCAAAAAATAATGAAACGCTTTTGAGGGCTGGGGAACTTTTGAATAAGGTTAACTGGTGATTTTGTAGGTTACACAGAGAAAAGGGGAGACTTGTACGGAGTTTATTTACGCTCTGTGTACCTCTTTTTTTACTCCAAATTCTCTGTGTAAATACTAGTGAAATTACTTTTTAAATAACAGCGCCTTGATCGGCTGGATTCTGGTAATGATCAGGGTTGGGATCATCAGGATTAGTGCAGAAACAATGACCGTGATGATATTTATCAGTAAAAATGTCGCCCAGTCGAATACTATTGGAACGGTATCCATATTGTAATTGACAGGATCCAAAGGAATCACTTTGAATTCGTGCTGTATCCAGCAGAAAGCCAGACCTGTGATATTTCCAATCAATAAGCCTTTGCGAACCATATGTAAGCCAACCCGGAAAAATACCATCCGGATCTGTTTATTTGGGCTTCCCAATGTCTTCAACAATCCGATCAGTGGCGTCCTTTCCATGATCATTACCAGTAAAATGGAGATCATATTGAAGCATGCGACAAAGAGAATGAGCGTTAGGAAAACAGCCGTATTTCTATCCAGAAGAATCAGCCAGTCGAATAATTGGCGGAATACATCCGTAACTTTTTGCAGGTAAACAGCGGGAGGTAATAATTTTTTTAAATGTAAAGAGACATTATCGAGCTGCTGAAAATCTTTCAGATAGACTTCATAAGTACCAATCGAATCCGGCCCCCAGCCATTGAGCCGCTGTACAAGTGCAAGATCTCCGATGATAAGACGGTCATCAAACTCCTCCATTTGGGTATCATAAATTCCGGAAATTGTGAGTTTTCTTGGCCTTGGCGGATCTTGCAGAGAATACATAATCACGTCATCACCTGGCTTTAATTTCAGTTGCGATGCAATTTTTCGGCTGATCAGAATTTCGGATGAGTAACCATATTTTAATGAAGACGAATCAGTCTTACCGATTAACCGGCCTTCGACGAGTGTATTTTTAAATAAATTCCAGTCGTAATCTTTTCCAACGCCTTTTAATAAAACACCTTTTATTTCATCTGGTGTTTTCAAAATTCCGGATTTATGCGCCACAGCTTGCCAGTGACTTATTTCAGGCATATTCCTTAATTCGTCGGCAACAGGATTTTTAACATTCATTGCGCCTTCTTCGTATGTATTTCCGAGCGCAAAAGCTGTTATGTTGATATGCGCGCCGAAGAGGAAAACTTTTTTCTGGATTGTTTCTTTAAATCCGATCAGTACTGCAAATGACACGATTCCAACCGCCACGCCGATCGCTATACTGGCTACGCCAATACGTGAAACCGTTGCTGAAAAGGAACCGGCTTCGTTGTTCCGGATACGTTTGGCGACAAATGAGGGAAAACGCAAAGAAAATGACTGGTTAGATTTTACTATTAATTTGACAAAAGTAGCGAAAAACTTATCCGGGACGAAAGCGACTTTCCAAGTCGGATGATTTTAAACCTTTATCATTGAAATCAAAAATTGTAAAATTCAATTCTTCTCCTCAATTTTTTGTTAAGTTGCCAGGTAGTTTGTGATTAAGAATTGACTATCTATGTCTACTAAAAACCGGATTATTAAATTATGTCATTTATAAAAGTAGCTTCTGGGGTAGTGAATCAAACGCCTATGGCGTGGGATTCTAATACCAAACATATTTTACTGGCGATTGAGGAGGCAAAAAAGCAGGATGTCAGCGTGCTTTGTCTGCCGGAACTTTGTATTTCGGGATATGGCTGTGAGGATTATTTTTTTGCGCATGATCTTGCCGATCAGGCTCAGAAATGTCTTCATGAAATTGTTCAGGCCACCGCGGGAATTGTTGTTGCTGTTGGTTTGCCGGTTCGTCATAATAACAGTTTGTACAACGCAGCCTGCCTGATCGCAAACAAACAGATTATCGGATTTTACTGTAAACAAAATCTTGCAAATAACGGAATTCACTATGAGGCAAGATGGTTTCGCCCATGGCCCGTCGGTTTGGTCGAAAGCATAGAAATTGATCAAATGTTATATCCGATCGGGGATATTATTTTTGATTTATCGGGTATAAAAATTGGGTTTGAAATCTGCGAAGATGCCTGGGTTTCAAACCGTCCGGGGCGCAGACATTACGAGCGAGGGGTGGATGTGATCCTTAATCCAAGTGCAAGTCACTTCGCTTTTCATAAATTCCTGACCAGGGAAAGGTTGGTTCTGGATGGTTCCAGATCTTTTGGGTGCAGTTATATTTATACCAACTTATTAGGCAATGAGGCTGGGCGAGCCATTTATGATGGTGATGCGATGATTGCTTCCAATGGCGAAATGCTGGTGACGAGTGATCGTTTCAGTTATGAAGATCATCTGATTATTACCGCCGTTATTGATACGGATAATACCCGTTTAAATCAATTACAAAATAAAATTTCTTCTGGTAATAAAGACAAAACCTGGCGGATCGCTGCTCGTTTTGACTTTCCGGATATTAGTCCCGTGCCGCAACAAATAGCAGAACTGGAAGCTTTTGAAAAGGGCGGAGCGCTGAAAGAGGAGGAATTTGCCAGGGCTGTTTCACTCGGACTTTTTGATTATTTGAGGAAAAGCCGTTCCAATGGATTTACAATTTCTTTGTCTGGCGGAGCAGATTCTTGTGCCTGCACTGCACTTTGCGGATTAATGATCCGGTTGGCTGATGAGAGTATAGGTATGGCGCGTTTTAAAGAAAAACTCTTTTTTATTAAAGGTATTCAATCGGCTGTAACGGAGGAAGATATTGCGTTGGCTCTAATCCACAATATTTATCAGGGAACCGATAACAGCTCTGAGGATACGCTGGAATCTGCTCGTTCGCTGGCGTTGTCAATTGGTTCTACATTTTATAATATCAATATAAACGGTCTCATTGAAACTTATAAAGGCCTGATTGAAGATCAGATTGGCAGAAAATTGTCCTGGGATTCAGACGATATCGCCTTGCAGAACATCCAGGCGAGGGTTCGTGCCCCGGGTGTCTGGCTTTTGACAAATCTTTCCAATCATCTGCTTTTGGCCACTTCTAACCGTTCAGAAGTTGCCGTTGGTTATGCGACCATGGATGGCGACACTTCCGGCAGTATCAGTCCGTTGGCAGGTATTGACAAACATTATCTGCGTCAATGGCTGCGCTGGCTCGAAACGGTTGGGTGCGAGGTTAAAGGAAAACATATCCGTATTGAAGGTTTGAAAAAAGTGAACTCGTTGCAGCCAACAGCTGAACTTCGTCCCCTGGCTTTAAACCAGACAGATGAGGCTGATCTGATGCCTTATGATTTCCTTGATGCATTGGAAAAGGTAGCCATCCGAGATAAGAAGTCGCCTGTTGAATGTTTCAAAAATATGATCGTGCGTTATAAAGACCTTTATTCAGACGAGCAGATTCTTGGCTGGACAGAAAGATTTTTCAAACTTTGGAGCCGTAATCAGTGGAAGAGGGAGCGTTACGCGCCATCTTTTCATCTGGATGATCTTAATCTTGATCCACGTTCGTGGTGCCGATTCCCGATACTTTCCGGTGGATTCGAAAAGGAGCTTGAAGAATTGAAAGACTTCGCCGGCGGACGAATAGGAAGAAATAGCAGGGGGAGAATTGGTTTTTAAAGGGGTTTTCACGCAGAGCAGGGAAGATAAGCAGAGATCGCGAAGTATAATCTTTGCGATCTCTGCTTATCTTACCCCGCGGCGTCCGCTTTTCTGCTCTTCGTGAAATCGAAATTTATAACTTATCTCGAAGTCTTATCGCTACCAGAAAACCTACCCAGGCATAATCTTTCTGAGCTTTATCCGGCTTCCCGCCGAGCCAGATTGTGGACAGGAAAGTTCTGTCGTCTTTCGCGGTACCTTCATTATTTCCTGCCAGAATATTTATCGAAGGGCCAAAAGCGATTGATAATCTGTTGCCAAGATTCCTTTCAATGGAAGTATTCAGCCTGAATAATCCGGCGGCGGAATTGCTGTTGAAATCCTTATTCATGGCAACCACGTTAATAGTGATATCTGCATTCCACATCCATCCACGGCCAAGTTTGGCTCCTGTTCCAAATCCGTAGCCGATGCTTCCAAGCGGTTTGTTATTTACCATTCCATTAAACCCGACCGTGAAAATGTTGTAAAATGCATTGACACCCGTTTTAAACGAGGTGTTAAAATAATTAAACTCATCTGTCGAAATTTCGTAGCGGCGATATCCGTTTTTCCTGACATAACTGAAAAACCCGATAGGCGCGGTGGCGGAGGAATCTGCGTAATTAAAGATACTTAACTGATGTCCTTTTTTTACAGTTTTTGCATAATTATACGCTCCGGAAATTTGCCAGCCATTCAGGTCTCCCAGTAAAACATTTCCCACACCGGCAAGCTGTACACCTTTAAAATTTCCGCCAGTGAAATTTAGTAAAGTAGAATACTGGAATCCTTTGACATTGCCCATAACAACATTAAGGGCCGTAGCATATTGAAAACCAGTAACATTATGCCCCACAACGTTAGCAATTCCAGCTAGTTGAACTCCTTTCACATGCCCCCGATCGGCATTAATGAATCCCCCAATTTCGAGTATGTTTGTTCCCAGAGAATAGCCTGCAAAGACATTAAAAGAATAATCGTTCACGACGTTACCGCTTAGTTCACGGTTTGTACTCATGAACGGCAGAATAGACGTTTGCACTGGTCGGTATAGAGTATCAGTGATATTGCGCGTATTGATCGCCTGTTTTGCAGAGGCAAAGGCAAGGCTAAAATCTTTTCTTACACGCTGATAAGTTCCGCGTAATTTACTCACAAACAGCAGAGTATCTTTTTCAATAATAGTATCTGGCAACACATACGTCGTGGTAGTGTACTCAATCTGAGGAATTTCTATTTTTGGATTGAAAGTCGATTCTGCCCGGCTGGGAATATTCGGTTTTCGTGCTGACAAAACTTTGAGTGTGTCTGGGTTCAGCGTTATCGGCAAATAGGTGTTTTTTCGATTAGAGATAATAATCGTTTTACCTACATATTGCTCTTTTCTGATTTCAAGTCGTACGGAAGTTGGCGCAGTTGGCAGTTGTATTTTATAATAACCAAACTGATTACTGATTGTTGAGGCCAGGGTAACGGGTTCATAAATACTGGCATTTGCTAATTTGTCTCCCGTGTTTTTATCAATAATATAACCATTCAGATTAAATTCCGAAGGTACTTCATTTTCGGCTTTCTGGTTTTTTTGAAGGATGATATACCGGTGCCGTTGTTTAAAAATTACTTTTCCCTTAAACAGCTCGTTTAATATTTCCCGTACACTTTTGTTGCTAACATTAACGGAAACACGGTTTTTGATGTCGATAACATCGGGACTGTAAGAGAAACTGAACCCTCCAAGATTTCCAATTTGCTGCAAAACTTCATCGACAGGCTGATTGGTAACGCGGATTGAAATCTTTCTTTCCAACAATTCCTGTGCGAAGGAAGGTGTAGCAAAGAAAAAATTAACTAAAAACAGAAGGGAGAGCGGATAAAGTTTTTTCAAGAGAATCGGGTTGATTAATTCCTGGGAAGGGCAAATTTTTGATTATTGACAACTGTTGCCGTCGAGCCAATATGTTTTGCCTTCTTTTCTCAGTTTCAAATCCAGCGTTTCTGCGATCACCGAAAGCGTTGTGTCCAGCGGTTCTTTCTGGAAACCTATGGTCAGGCGGCATTTCGAAAGATCGGCATTGGCCAGCCGGATATCCGCGTGGTAACCTTCGTTCAGGGAGTTAATAATTTCACCCAGTTTCGCTCCGTTGAAATCAAATACATGCGTGTGATACCCCATAACATTTAAGTCGGCGCGCAAACTTCTCAACGTGTCGTCCGAAACTTCTGCACTTTCTCCCCTTACCAGCTCAATTTTTTGATCGGCTTTGCTCACCCGTACTTTTCCGGTTTTTACATCAACCCGGACAAGTTCTTTTTTATATGCCTTCACGTTAAATGAAGTACCCAAAACCCGTACGTCAGTTCCATTTGCGTCAATCACAAAAGGATGTGTAGCGTCAGGTTTTACATCAAAAAATGCTTCACCATTTAAGGAAACAGTGCGAAGATCTCCATGGAAATTTTCAGGATAACTTATTTTTGAATTATAATTCAGAAAAACTTTCGTTCCGTCAGGCAGTATGGCTTCGGTCGTATTGTTCGTGGTGGCAACTTCCAGTAATTCAGCTTTATAAAATTGCGTCCTGAAAATGTAAAAACCAAATGCCATCAGGGTCAACGATATAGCCGCTGCAATCCATAAGGTATACGGTTTTCGTTTTTCAACCGGTAATTTCTTAATGATAACTTCATCTTCGACGTTGTCATTTTCGAATGACGGAGTTTTTTCGCTTGGTTTCTGAGCGCTCATTTTTAGCCTGACTTTTTCCCAGGCTGCATCCGTGTCTACTTCCGAGATTCTGTTTTTCAGAAGCGCGGATTTTTCCCAAAGCACTTCAAACGCCGCTAAGTCCTGCTCATTTTCGGGCGACAAATTAAGCCAGTTTTGCACTTCGGATATTTCTTCCGCCGTGGCAGTGTCGGCCAGATATCGCGCTAACAGCTCATCCGATATGTTTTCATGAGAATTGTTCATGGTTACGATTGGAAAAACTGTTGGTGTAAAAAATAAACAAGTATCAGCAGCGATGGCAGGTAATCTGCCAGTTCATTGCGTAAAATTTTCAGTGCCTTTCCGATTTGATTCTCAACTGTTTTTATTGAAATGTTAAGTCGATCGGCTATTTCCTGATATTTCAGTTCCTCAAAACGGCTCATCCGAAACGCTTTCTGACATTGTTCAGGCAAAAGCTGAACTGCCTTTTCTATTCTTTCGGCAAGCTCGTCCGCGTGAATACTTTCTGTAACAGACTCATAAGATTGCGGTATATAATTTACGGCATATTCACGGTAAGCTTCTTTCACCGAAGCGTGTTTGAAGCGGTTCAGACAATGGTTATGAACGGCCCTGTAAAGATAAGATTTCAACGAAAGTGTAATTTCCAGATCTTCTCTCTTTTCCCAAATTGTAATAAATACCGTCTGGACAATCTCTTCTGCATCCTCCTCATCCTTTAATAACGAACTGGCGTAATTGCACAGCCGCTGATAGTAAAAACGAAAAGTCCGCTCGTAAGCAGCTTCGTCTCCTCGTCTGATCGCTTGTACAATTTCCGGATCGGTGGCGTGCACGGATTTTCGTTTTTGGTTTTCCGCCAAAAGTATATAATCTCCGCCGATTATAAAATTCCGATTTCTAAGAGCGGTTGCTGCCACAGTTCAAGTTCATTTTTATTATGACAAGCGGAATTAACTTTCCCCCTACGCAAAAAAAAATTTTTGTTGATAGGGGGAAAATAAAATTGAATTGTCCTGAATGGGAAGACGGGACGTTCCCGATGTTAGCCAAAAATTATTAGCCATGAAAAAATTATTTCTTCCTTTATTTGTTTACGCATTCACATTATTCAGCCTGCAATCCTGCGATTCGATCGATGACGATTTGGAGCCAAGAGGAACCGGCACGCACGTTTTTGACATGGACAATTTCGATCACCTCGAAATGGGAAATGCTTTTGAGGTTAATGTTAAAGCTGGTAATTTTTACTTGATTTCTGCTACGGGCGAATTAAATGATCTGGATGATCTTGAAATTTTTGTAGAAGACAAGGAGTTGATTGTGCGGTATAAAGAGCCCTGGAGAGATCGTCGTCGCAAAATGACGATTGACATCACAATGCCCGCCTTATCAGGCGTTGACTTTTCGGGTGCCGTTCAGGCCAACATTTCCGGTTTTGAAAATGCAAGAGAAATTGACTTTGAGCTTTCCGGTGCGTCAAAATGTGATTTTACCGGTTCTGCAAAAACTATCGAGCTGGATTTGTCCGGTGCCTCTTACTTGCACCTTATCGGAAGCGGTCAATTTATTGATGGAGAATTGTCCGGAGCGTCGGAAATTAATGGATTTGATTTTGAGGCGGAAGAGTCAGATATTAAGTTATCCGGAGCAAGTCAAGGCAGAATTTCAGTAACGCGCTATCTAAAAGTTGACGTGAGCGGTGCAAGCAATTTGCGATACAAAGGTAACCCGGATGTAAATAAGAAAGTATCTGGCGGAAGTTCGGTAAATAAAGCGTAATTATTTGATCATACCATATTTTGCCCTTGCCTGCTTTTTTGACATGCCGTCAAAATGCCACCATTCGGTGGTATTTACGGTAAAACCAGCATGGACCATTGCCATGCGCAAAATATTCCGGTTGGCAATTTGTTTCGTAGTGAGTTTACCTTGTCGCAGCATTTCCTGCTCGGAACGGGGATAGGCGAGGGGACCGAAGAAGTCATATTTGGTCCCCATATCTAACGGATTGCCTTTTTCATCCACAACCGTCAAGTCGATCGCGCAGCCAAAATTATGATTTGAACCAATTTTAGGGTCAGCGACATACTGGGTTTTCTGACGAGCAGGGATTTTTAAATCATCAAGCGCATCCCACAATTTATATTGCGCTGTATTTGGACGGGCGGCGTCATAAACCAAAAGTTTGTAGCCAGGTTTTGCCTTTTTAAGCAGGCTGCTGGCTTTGGAAAGTCTTTTGGCAATTTCCGGCTGAAGATATGCGTGTGTCAGATCTCCGTAGACATTTTTCTTCATGAAATTATCTGGCGTTGCATACTTTAATTCTACCAGAATTTCCGGATTAACGCTTTGTATATCAACCAATCCCTGATCCAATATTTTTTTCTCGGTGGCTGAAATATTCTTGTTGCCTTGTGCGCTTATTTGTGGAGAAATAAATGAACAGGAGATCAGTAAACAAAACAATTTAATAAAACGCATACGTTAAAAATAAAAAAATCCTCCTTCCCGAGCGCCGAAAAGGAGGAAAATAATGTATTAGTATCTTCTGATCTTCACTTTTGACAAACCACCTTCGAAATTAATATTAATTTTCCTGGTAGCTTTTTCGAATCCTGGCGAACGATAAAGATTGTCATTAATTTTTTCAAGATCGTCAAATGAGGTTAGGTTGAGTGCTCCTTCGAGAACAATTTCGCACCCTGCTGACTTTGGTATTTCCATATCAATTGAAGCCACGCCGGCCTCAATTTTCACATCAGCGCGTTCGAGTTTATCACCCAGACGGATATTCATGTCTGCTACGCCTGTACTTACTTTTAAAGATTCAACCTTATAATTACTTAGATCAAAATCACCTTTTCCGGCTCCTAATCCAAGATCAATGTTCCAGATAGGTTTTTCGTTGAGCTCGATCTCTGCCTTATTACTCAGTTCACCCTTGTTCAGTTTTACGTTACCATCTTCCATTTTCAAATTGACAGTTGCTGTATTGGCCAATTTATTGATTGTCGTATTTGACAGAAAACCAAGAATAGATGAATGCGTATCTGCCTGAAAAAGTTTGTCTGTATTTCCTTTTAAAGTAAATGAACCTGCTCCGCCTTCCAGATTAAAGTTCGCTTTCTGGATAAAATCTTCCATCGCATATTCATAGGAATTATTTTTCAGCCTGGTATCGCCATCTTCTTGTCGCTTGCTGTGTTCGCGTTCGTAATCTTCGTCTTTATTCTCATCCTCCTCTTCGTCATCGTTATCTTCATCCTGATCGTCGTTATCACCATCATTCCAGTTAAAATTCCAGTCATCGTTGTGGCGATCGAAAGCGCGGTCAGTCCGGTGCGCTAATCCACCAAAAACGGCAAATGCGATAAGTATTCCAACAAATGCTCTCGCCGGCGCATGTCTGTCGGTAACCAGAATCAGTAATCCTGCGAGGATAAGCAGCACTGGCCAGAAAGGCAGAATCGAATCCCAGTTAAAATAAAATAAGTCCAGTTTGCGAAGCAGCGCAACAATCCCAATCACAATAAGAATTCCACCCCAGAAAACGCCTTTTGAATTTTTCATAACGATTAAATATTAGAGTGATTGGAAGAATCAGAGTTAATATAGTTTTTGAGCAGAAGCAACGCACCGGCGATGATCAGCATGACAGGCCAGAAAAAGCTTCTGAAATCAAAACCTGTAAATTCTTCGATAAGGAAGAGGGAGCCTGCGATGATGAGCAGGAGTCCCCAGAAAATACTTTTAAAATTCATGGCTGTTTTTGTTAATTCACTTTGATAATTTCGTCGTCATCATCGGCTTTTTTTCCATTCGGATCTTCCGGGAAAGTATTTGGCGGTGTGGATTCTGTCGTTCCGAAAGGTGTGTATGGCTGCGGATCCGGCGTTGGCGTATATGGTTCTACCGGGTCTGTTGGCGGAGGCGTTGTCGGATACACTGTTGTATTTCCTTCCTGCTCCTTATCTCTCTGACGAAGAATTAAAAATGCTCCAATCGTTATTAGTGCAATTGGCCAGAAATATGGTTTGATCTCATACCAAAGCGGAAAGTCATCAATCAGCATGAAAATACCGAACAATACTAACGCACCACCAAGGATTTTTATAGTCTGATCGTTACGTTTTTTCTCTGCTTCCGGATCGTGTGGTTTGGAAGCCACGGTATCAAAATTATGGACGTCTGCCGATCCAGTTGGCAGTACTGCCCATAAAATGATGTACAGAATTCCAGTCCAGCCAAAACTTGGCGGTATCGGAAGGAATAACATGACGACGAATAAAACACGAACGATTACGACATCTATTTGTAAATATTGGGCAATACCGGAAGCAACTCCTCCAAATACGGCCTGATCGGGTATGCGGTGCAATTTCTTTTCCATTTCGTTGTTTGCGTTTATGTTGTAATCAAAGGTAGTGGGTGATACAAGATACTGCAAGCTGGAAGTTTATTATCGGTTAGTTGACGTGTTAAAAGGTAATCTGGAATGATTTCCGATATTTAAACTTTTTTTAACTAACAAATAATAGCGACTATGATAGGAATTCGGACTGAAACGGGTTATTTCAAAGCGGTGAGTTGAAATAATTAATCTTCTTCCAACGCTTCCAAAATATCCATCATACTTCCAAAATCTTTGTAACCAGGGCGAATCTCTTCACTTCCCCGTAATGCTATGCCGATCTCCGGAAATGTGTCGGTCAATTTATTTACGGCAACTTCATCATCAAGTCCAAAACCGATCAGGATAGGATATTCTTTAGCAAGTTTTGTTAATACATCCAGCCAGTCTTCGGTTAGTTTCAAATTTGCATCACTTTCAAGAAGAAAATACGCGACTTCATCCCCATAACGGCTCAGAATGGAATAAATATCATTTGCGTCATAAGTGTCGACACTTACGCGCAGTATCAGCGGCAAACTTAATTCACTTTGCAGATAAGTTAGCAGGCCGGGAGTTTCTACCTGTACGTAGTGAACAGGATATTCGGCAAGTGATTTTAAAAGTTGTTCAGGGTCGCTCTGGCTGGACTCAGCAACAAGCTGAACGCCGGCAAGCCATGAGCAAATTTCTTCAAACTTTTTTGGAGATATATAATTCGGGGAATCTTGATCGATAGAAAATCCCAGCATTTCAACACCCATACCAGCGCAATAACGGGCGTCGGACAGGTTGGTAACATTGCTGATTTTTACGGTTCTGGTAAGCATGTTGATGATATTTATTCAAAAGAAACTTTCCTGCAAAGATAATTCTTCAGGACGATTATCTTGTTAATAAATTACTTTTTGGAGCTTGGGTGGAAATATAGATGGCTAAAGCCTGGCTCCCGCCATATCACTAACCCAAGGTTGAAACCTTGGGTTAGTGATATGGCGGGAACTATTTTCCCGTAGAGAAAAAATTAACCCAAGGCTTCAGCCTTGGGTCGGAGCGAGCCAAAATCATTCCGGCTTCAGCCATAGCCACATATCTCAAATATATAAAAAAAGAAAGCTGCCAGGAAATTCTATCTCCGGCAGCTCCTCAAATATTTTCAACAACTACTTCACCGAAAACTTATACTCCGTAGAAGTCTTGTAAGTTTCCCCCGGTTTCAGTTCAGTGGTAGGGAATTGTGGTTGATTCGGTGAATCCGGATAATGTTCAGTTTCCAGACAAAGTCCGAAACGCTTGCCATATGTTGCCCCTTTTCCAGTCAGTGTTCCATCAAGGAAATTTCCAGAATAAAACTGAACGGCAGGTTCTGTCGTATAAACTTCCATAAAACGACCACTTTCAGGATCTTTCACCGTTGCAAAAAGTGATAAGCTTTTATCCGCACCGCTTATTACCCAGCAGTGGTCATATCCACCGCCATTTTTGATTTGCTCATCAGCTACGTCATTAATTCTTTTTCCAACAAGTGCAGGCTCATTAAAATCAAACGGAGTTCCTTTTACCGCTCTCAATTTTCCGGTTGGAATCAAAGTTGCATTTACCGGAACCATACTATCTGATTTGATATAAACTTCATGATTTAAGATATCACGTTTCAATCCGGTCAGATTGAAATACGAATGATTTGTCAAATTAACAACAGTATTTTTATCGGTAGTCGCTTCATAATCAATACGAAGACCATTTTCGTTTGACAGCGTGTAAGTCACTTTTACATTTAACGTTCCAGGATAACCTTCTTCGCCATCCTTACTTACATAAGTCAGTTCAAGGCCGACAATTGAATCCTTTTTGATTTCAGTCGCATTCCATAGCTTTTTGTTAAAGCCATTGATTCCACCGTGCAGGGAATTTGGTCCGTTGTTAATTGGCAAGGAATACGTTTTTCCATCAAGCGTGAACTTTCCGTTGGCTATGCGGTTTCCAAAGCGGCCAACCAATGCTCCAAAAAATGGATTTTCTGCTATGTAAGGGGCCAGGGAATCAAATCCTAACACGACATCTTCCCATTTTCCGTTCTTGTCTTTGGCAGTTAATTCTGTGATGATACCACCATAATTGCTGATTTTCACCGTCATTCCGTTGGCATTTTTAAGCGTGTAAAGGTCCGCTTTTGTACCATCCGGAAGGTCTCCGAATACTTCTTTCGAAATCGTACTGGTCATTGTTTTACTTTCGTTTTCGTTTTCTTTCTCGTTTTTGGTTTTTGAGCAGCTCATCAGACCAAGTCCAATCAGCGCAGCGAATATTAATGATCGTTTTTTCATAAAGGTATTTCCGGAAATATTAAGGTTTAAGCATTTAGTACAATCTCCTCGGTTCCATCTGTTATCTGTACGCGATAGCAGGGCAATTCTATTTGAAATTTATCGTAATAAGCTTTTTTCATTTTTGTTTCAAAAGCTTCAACACCCTCTTTTTTTACAAGGTTGATCGTGCAACCACCAAATCCGCCACCCATCATTCGCGCGCCAATTACAGACGGATCGTCAAATGTCTGATCTACCAGGAAATCAAGTTCGTCGCAGCTTACTTCATATTCGTGTTGTAATCCCTGGTGTGTTTCATACATTTTTTTGCCAAAACTAATAAGATCACCAGCCGTCAGAAAATCACAGGCAACCTGCACACGCTCAATTTCTTCTGTCATATATTTACAACGACGGTAAACGACATCACCCATTTCATCTTTGTAGGTTTCAATCAGGGCGGGTGAAGCATCGCGTAAACTTTTGATTTCAGGATGATTTTTTTGAAGAATCGAAACGCCTTTTTCACATTCCAATCGTCGGGTATTGTATTCCGAACTTGCCAGCGAATGTTCAACAAGCGTGTTGCAAAGCACGAGAATATACTCGTCCATTGGAAATGGGAAATATTCATATTCGAGCGACCGGCAGTCAAGCCGGATCACAGCTTCTTTTTTTCCAAAGCCGGAAGCAAACTGATCCATAATGCCGCATTGCACGCCAACATATTCGTTTTCTGCTTTCTGAGACATTTTTACGATTGAAAATCGGTCCAGTCCCAGGTTGAAAACTTCATTTAAAGCGAACAGTAAGCAACATTCCAAAGCAGCCGAAGACGACATACCTGCACCCTGCGGGACATCTCCGCCAAATGCAGCCTGAAATCCACCAATGTTCAGTCCATTTTTGTAAATCTGCTCAATAATACCCAGCTGAAAGTAAGCCCATTTCTGATCCGGTTTGGAAATATCTTCAACCTGGAAAGTATAGGTTTCATTTAAATCCACCGCATACAATATTACCTGATTGTCTGTACGGGGAGAAATTGCAAAATAGACAGCCTTGTCTACGCTAGCCGGCAAGACAAATCCATTATTGTAGTCGGTATGTTCTCCAATCAGATTTATTCTTCCCGGCGAACGGAAAAGCCTGAAATCTTTTGCATCAGTATTATATCCAAAATGCGCTGTATATTTTTCACGAATCCGTTCTGCCGTGCTCAATTCTGTACTTGTCATTTATTCTAAGTTTGTTGATTATCGGTTAAATAGATAATCGTTTTAATGCTGATATCAATATCCTTTTGCAAGATTTATTTCATTAATCGGAGCACCTCCATTTTCAATCGTCATCATATTGTTGAGGAATAAATCCACTTTTCCAACATGTTCATCCGCATGTCCGCCTCCGGTATGCTGACTGAGAATAACATTTTCCATATTCCACAGCGGATTGTCATTTGGAATTGGTTCTACTTCTGTCACATCCAGAACTGCTCCATCCAGATGTTTCGAATTTAGTGCTTCAATAAGTGCTTTCTCGTCGGTTGTGCTTCCACGGCCTACACTTGCATAAACACTGCCTTTTTTCATGGCTTGAAACATGGCCTGGTCAGCAAAATTGGCAGCAGATCCTGGTAAAGTATTGATTACTAAGTCGGTATTTGGTAAAACATTTAACAAATCTTCTTTCGAATGAAGATCTGCATCCGGAGAAGTTCGGGCCATTAAATGTATTGTACACCCAAATCCCTGCAAAAGAAGCTTAACCGTGCTGCCAATTGTTCCTGCACCAAGAATCACAACTTCCTGACCGGAAAGCAAACGCAATTCAGCTCTTAACGGCGCGCCAACCCATTCTGTTTTTTCTTTCAATAAAGTCAGTTTATCAATGCCGCGATAAAGTGCCAGTATGCCGCCAACGATCGATTCAGCACACGGTCGGGCAAACCAGTCGCCCATGTTTGCTACTTTTGTTTGCCCGTTTAATTTTACTGAGGCATATTGATCAAAACCGGCAGAATCCAGTTGCCAGAATTTTAGATTATCCAAAGGTTCTGAGAACCAGTCTGGTGGCGGATTTCCGAGTACATAATCAGCTTCATAGAACAGATTTTGCGCTTCTGTTTTGGACTGCGTATCAGATTGAAAATGAATCGTATATTTTGGCGAAAGAACTTCGGTTAAGCGATTCCGAAGTGTCTCATCGAATTTTGCGTGACAGTATATATTCATTGCTTTTATTTTAAGAGCGAAAATTTCTGTTTTTTACCTGTGTTTTTCAAATAATCATTCCAATTATGTCGAATGATTTCCTGATTATTCTTTAAAACTACACTAAGTAAATTAAACCCTCAAACTGCTTACCGAGCCGCAGACCAGAAAATGTCATAACCGTGCGAGAATTTTCTTTCCTCTTGATCGATAAGCCGCCGTTTCGTATTCCATATTCTCCTTAATAATCATACGAAGCTCATTTTTAATATCAGGATAAATTTTTGAAAGATTAAAAAGTACAGTCAACGCAAATGCCTTGATCGCTATGGCCGTCTCACGATTTTGAAGAAACTGAAAACAGGCATCCATGACTTCTCCATGAAATTTTTCCGGTATGTCTAAATTTTCCAGAATACGCAAACTGTTTCGGATTACTGCATTGTGAACATCCTTCCGTTTTAATTGATCAACTAAAATGCCAACATATGGCTGAACCATTTCGGGGCATTTCTCAGCCGCCCAACTGACACTCCAAGCAGCCCGTTGAGCCACACGCATATCCATTGATAAAAAGCAGTCAATAAGTTCTTTGAAGTTTTTATCAGAAGAAACCGCAAATTTAGTGATTGCGATTGCGTGTTTTTTGAAGTGAATTTGTCGTTTTAAAAGTTCTTCCCGGATGTTCATGGGGTTTGGTTTTTGATATCCAAGATTTGATTAATCAGTTGATTACGATATAAAATATTGGTTCGATAAGATTATGCCACCCCGTCGGGGTTAGGGAACCAGAATTCCAATCTCATGCTATAAAAATGTCATCCCTTCGGGATTGTGGTCAGTCGAAATCCCGAAGGGACGTTATTTATGGTTCATGTTATGCCACCCCGTCGGGGTTAGGGAACCAGAATTCCAATCTCATGCTATAAAAATGTCATCCCTTCGGGATTGTGGTCAGTCGAAATCCCGAAGGGACGTTATTTATGGTTCATGTTATGTCACCCCCTTCGGGGTTGGGGAACTAGAATTCCAATCAGATGCTATAAAAATGTCATCCCTTCGGGATTGTGGTCGGTCGAAATCCCGAAGGGACGTAATTTATGGTTCGTGTTATGTTACCTCCTCAGGGTTGGAAAACGTATGTTCCAATCGTTTTCTACAATAATGTCATCCCTTCGGGATTGTGGTCAGTCGAAATCCCGAAGGGACGTAATTTATGGTTCGTGTTATGTTACCTCGTCAGGGTTGGGAAACTGGGTTCCAATCGTTTTCTACAATAATGTCATCCCTTCGGGATTGTGGTAGAATGAAAATCCCGAAGGGACGTTATTTATGGTTCGTGTTATGTTACCTCGTCAGGGTTGGGAAACTAGGTTCCAATCGTTTTCTACAATAATGTCATCCCTTCGGGATTGTGGTAGAATGAAAATCCCGAAGGGACGTTATTTATGGTTCGTGTTATGTTACCTCGTCAGGGTTGGGAAACTAGGTTCCAATCGTTTTCTACAATAATGTTATCCCTTCGGGATTGTGGTCGGTCGAAATCCCGAAGGGACGTTATTCATGGTTCGTGTTATGTCACCTCGTCAGGGTTGGAAAACGTATGTTCCAATCGTTTTCTACAATAATGTCAGCCCTTCGGAATTGTGGTCGGTCGAAATCCCGAAGGGACGGATATATTATTGCATGTGTTATGTCAACCCATCGTGTGGTATGGGAACCGATTTTCCAATTTTATTCTATAATAATTTGATCATCGGGATTACGGTTTTTCACAATCCCGAAGGGATGACATTATTATAGCAAAGCCGCTTGACGAATAGGTCGTAACCCTGAAAGGGTGACATAACCAACTCGAAAAATTAATTTTTTATCATGATCATGCCTATGAATTTAAACCGAAACAAACGTAACCTATGCCACAAACTCCTATTGAAACAAACCCGCCGAAACAACTTTCTTCTGATCTTTAATCAAATCAACTTCCAACGTTTTCGTACCTAACTTCACCTTTTGCTTTCCTGAATTCCCTGAAACCAAGGTTGCTGAAACCAATTTACCATCTTTCCATTGCGCATCAACTGTAACATTTCCACGTGCTTTCAAACCTCTTATTTCGCCGGTCGGCCATGAATCCGGCAAGGCAGGCAATAATTCAATCACACCAGCCTGCGATTGTAAAAGCATTTCTGCAATTCCGGCTGTTGAGCCCATGTTTCCATCCAGCTGAAATGGCGGATGTGCACAAAGCAAATTGGAATAAGATCCGCCGCCATTTACCATGTTTTCTGCTTTATCACCAACCGGACGAAGGATTCTTTTGAACAATGAATAAGCCCGGTTACCGTCCAGTAACCTCGCCCAGAAATTAACTTTCCAGGCTAACGACCATCCGGTTCCTTCATCGCCGCGTGCATCCAAAGTTACTCTTGCTGCCTTGGCGAATTCCGGTGTTGCGGTCGGGGAAATCTGATTACCCGGATGTAAGGCAAAAAGATGTGAAACGTGCCGATGTTTATTGGTAGAATCATCCACATCCTCATTCCATTCCTGCAATTGTCCCCATCGACCGATTTGCGGAGGTTGGATCTGATCTCTTACTTTTTGTGCTTCATTAGCAAAATTAGTATCGGTTTTTAAAACTTTACTGGCAAGAATCGTATTGGAAAGTACGTCCCAGGCAATCTGATGATCCATCGATGCGCCGGTGGAAATTCCACCATGTTCCGGAGAATAGGAAGGAGAGGAAACCAGAAATCCACTTTTTCCTTTGGTCAGATAATCAATCCAGAATAATGAAGCTTCCTTCATAATTGGATAAGCTGTGTTTTTTAAATAATTAATATCGTTTGTAAAAGCATAATGTTCCCACAAATGCTGACTTAACCAACCAGCACCACCCGGATAAAATCCCCAGGGAAAACTCCATCCGGGTGAAGTATAACCATAAGCATTCAGCATCGTATTCACCGTCCAGCCGCGGGTACCGAAAAATTCCTTCGCAGCCAGTTTCCCTGGTTCGACAATAGATTTGGTAAAATCAGACAGCGGCAGATAACATTCCGAAAGGTTGGTAACCTCGGCTGGCCAGTATAACATTTGTATGTTGATATTGGTATGATAATCATTGGCCCACGGTGGATTTGTGCTGTCATTCCATTTTCCCTGCAAGCTCATGGGCATCGTTCCCGGCCGTGTGGAAGAAATCATCAGGTAACGTCCATATTGGAAATACAAAACTTCAAAACCCGGATCAGGCGTGCCCTGGAAATAAGCGATCTGTCTTTTGTCTGTCGGGTCCGAACCGATATGATCAGTACCAAGTTTCAAAGAAACGCGATCGAAAAGATTTTTATAATCCTTTTGCTGCTCAGTTTGAAGAGACGTTTCATTTTTGTTAGATACGGCAGCCATTACCTGCTGATTTATTTTCTTGTAATTATTTCCTTTATACGTCGGAAATTGATAGGTGTAATCTGTTGATGCTGTGTGGATCAGTATAATTTTTCTGGCGTTTTTTATCGTGACAATACCGCTGTCATAACTTATTTTTCCATCCGTGTCAATCCGGTAAGTTGTTTCAAATTCCTGTTTGTTATCTTTCAAACTCCCACCGAAAGTGTATTGATTCTTTTCAAATTTCTCGTATTCCTTTTTATGTGGCGTAGAAAACCGGATGGAGTAAGTTTCCATCGAGGTGGATTTGAAATTGTAAACCATTACGCGGGAAGGATAATTACCAAAATAAGTTCTCTCAAATTTTTCTTTACCAACCTCGTAAGTAACCTTGCCTGTTGCAGTCGAAATATCCAGTTCCCGGCGGTAATTTTTTACAGCGCCGGTATGCGAAACGCTGACATACAAATCGCCCATGGTTTGCTGCGCGCCAAAATCACTGGAAGGAGTATTTCCTTTTTTCTCATGAACAATACCGGTCATTTCTGCACTGGCGAGTTTATCGGCTTCTGCCAGCTTTCCCTGAGCGAGCAGTTCTCTTACTTTTGGAAGTGTTTTATAAGCATCTTTTCTCAATCCAAAATTATACTCTTCGTTCGCGCCTTTTCCGCCTGCCCACAAACTTCCCTCTGAAAATTGTAAACGTTCTTCGGCCGGATCGCCGAAAAACATAACGCCTAGATATCCGTTTCCTATTGGCAGAGCCTGTGTCATCCAGTCGGTTGCAGGTTTATCATACCAAAGTTTTAGATCGGTTTTGTTATGATCAGCTTTTTGAGAATAAGTACTGAGCGAAATTTTGAATAGAAAAATACAGAGGATTAGAAATCTGGAATAGCGAAACAACATAAGAAAGGATTTTAGGAATTTGTTGCACAAAGTAAATAAAAAGCCCCACGCAAATGCGCAGGGCTGTGATATTATTCAGGATAATTCGGACTATTTGATCTCGCCAACCATTTCTTCCGGTTTAACCCAGGCATCAAATTCCTCCGGCGTAACGTAACCTAAAGCAACAGCCGTTTCTTTCAACGTTGTGCCGTTTTTATGAGCCGTCTGCGCAATTTCAGCTGCTTTGTAATAACCAATTTTTGTATTTAAAGACGTTACCAGCATCAACGAATTATTAACGTGTTTTTTGATATTTTCATGCAAAGGCTCGATACCAACCGCACAATTATCATTAAACGAAACGCAAACATCACCAATCAAACGTGCAGAATGAAGGAAGTTATACGCCATCAAAGGTTTGAATACGTTCAGTTCAAAATGTCCGTTTGAGCCTCCGATGCTAATAGCAACATCATTTCCCATTACCTGGGCTGCCACCATCGTCATGGCTTCACATTGCGTTGGATTTACTTTTCCAGGCATGATCGAACTTCCCGGTTCGTTATCCGGAATGTGAATTTCACCAATACCTGAACGTGGGCCTGAAGACAACATACGGATGTCATTTCCGATTTTCATCAGACTAACCGCTACTGTTTTCAAAGCGCCGTGCGCTTCTACGATCGCGTCGTGAGCAGCCAGAGCTTCAAACTTATTTTCAGCAGTAATAAAAGGTAAACCAGTTAAAAGTGCAATGTGTTTTGCGACATTTTCTGAATAACCTTCCGGGGTATTAATACCCGTTCCAACCGCAGTTCCGCCCAAAGCAAGTTCAGAAAGGTGAGCAAGTGTATGGTAAATCGCGCGAAGACCGTGATCCAGTTGAGAAGCATAACCACCGAATTCCTGTCCAAGCGTCAACGGCGTAGCATCCATAAAGTGGGTACGGCCGATTTTAACAACATGCTTGAAAGCTTCCGCTTTTGCTTTCAAAGTATCACGCAGTTTGGTAATACCCGGAATTGTAACGTCAACCAGAATTTTGTAGGCCGCAATGTGCATTGCAGTCGGGAAAGTATCGTTTGATGATTGTGATTTGTTCACATCATCATTTGGGTGCAAAAATTTAGTTTTGTCAGCCAGGTCGCCGCCTTGCAAAACGTGTCCGCGGTAAGCGATCACTTCATTGCAATTCATGTTGGATTGCGTGCCTGAACCTGTTTGCCAAACCACCAGTGGAAATTGATCTTCCAATCCGCCAGTCAGAATTTCGTCACAAACTTTTCCAATCAAATCGCTCTTTTCTTTTGGAAGAACACCAGCTTCTGAATTTGTAATCGCTGCGGCTTTTTTAAGGTATGCAAACGCCCGGATAATTTCCTTCGGCATTTTATTGATATCCTGCGCAATCGGGAAATTCTGGATAGAGCGTTGCGTTTGCGCGCCCCAATATACATGAGCAGGTACCTGCACTTCGCCCATGGTATCTTTTTCTATACGGTATTCCATTTTATGACGGTAATAATAATGTAAAATGAATGAATCAGATTTGAACGGTAAAGTTAGGGTTGGACGAGGAGTTTTTAGTATTTTTTTGTGGATAAATGTTTTGGTCAGGAATTAATGCTGACTCGATGATATAGAATTGATTAAGTTGCTTTATCAGTAAAAACAGTTTAAATTAGTACAAAATATTGTACTAATTAGAATCAAAACAGTACTGGAAAGTAACTATGACACATACAATCATTATAGAAACAAAAGATAAAAAGGATTTTGAGCTCATAAAGGGCTTGGCAGACAGACTTGGACTTCCCGTGAAGGAACGGCATGTAGAAGGACTATTGGAAAAGCAAGAAGCAGCATTTAAAAATCTGGTAGGAAGTTGGGTAGGGGATGAGACAGGGGATGAATTAGCTGCCAGAATTCATAATGCAAGGAATGATGCTCCTCGTGACGTAGAATTATGATAGAGTATTTACTAGATACAAACATCTGTATTCATTTGTTGAACGACCAGTTTGGTATTGCTCAAAAAATAGAAGAAATCGGTTTGTCTTCAATTTGTATTTCAGAAATTACCGTGGCCGAACTACTCTTTGGTGTTGAGAACGGCGCGGTTAAACAAAGAGAGACAAATTTTAAAAATATAAACCAGCTAATATTGGCCTTCTCGAATCGTACGCTCCTTATCGGAGATTGTTTTTTTGAATATGCCCGTCAGAAATCAAATTTGAGAAGAATTGGTCGGACCGTTGGAGAGTTCGATTTACTTATTGGGTCTACTGCGATTGTGAATGATTTAATACTGGTCACCAGAAATACCAAAGATTTCATTAATCTTAATGGAATTAAGCTAGAAAATTGGATTGATAGCTGAAACCGGTTCTATCAATGTGCACGAATCATAGTGAAAAAATCACTGCTCAGACTGGAATTCTCCCCGCCAAAAAGATATTTTATCTACCACACATTTTCAATAAGTAACCGCTTCACTTAAATCCTGAACCTAAATTTCTCCGACTTCTTTTTTCTTTAACTTTGCTAACGTTCTTTGTGAACGCCCGTCAATCGGGGTAATGGTTTTCGCTTTTGGTACCCTCAGCCAATCAAGCAGAAATTAAAAAGGAACCGTGTGAAATTCACGGGCAGTCGTGCTACTGTAAGTGCCGTCCTGAACAGATCAGGAAAGTTTTTACCCTCGCGACCCATTGTCATATTTATGATGAGAAGGGCGGTGAAAATGGTACAAGCCAGGAGACTTGCCTTTACCCTCAATGGCCACTCGCTCACGTCAGGGGTTTTGTCACGCATTGATTTTACAAATGTATTGCTGTCAGGTTATTATCTTCAAAATTTATTTTCGGAGATATGTTTGGTCAATTTTGTATCTGACAATTTGATCAAAATCTGATAACAAAACGTACTGATTTAGCAGCCGCCACAGCGGTAAGTAGTGAGTTAATGGTTTTCGATTAGCGAGGTTTACAAAATGGTCGGAATTTCTGAAAGTCAAGCTGTTGGGTGAAAGTCACTTTCAACCGCGCGGCGGCTGCTTTCAACTTTTAACTCTCAACTTTAAACTAAACCAGGACGGGTAGGGCATTCCAAAGGGTTTTTATTAACTCTTTAACTAATGTTTATGTTGTCACACAATTTGGGCTATCCACGCGTCGGAAGCCAAAGAGAACTCAAAAAAGCCAACGAACAATTCTGGGCTGGAAAAATCACAAAAGATGAATTGCAGAAAACGGGACGGGAAATTCGTCACCGCAGCTGGAAACTTCAAAAAGAGGCTGGTATTGATTTAATTCCTTCCAACGATTTTTCATTGTACGATCAGGTTTTGGATACTTCCCTGATGGTGGGAGCGATTCCGGAACGTTATCTGCAACTGATTGACGGGAAATCAAACCGCGAGCTGGACCTTTATTTTGCCATGGCCCGTGGTGTTCAGCGCGACGGATTGGATATAAAAGCCATGGAAATGACAAAGTGGTTCGATACCAACTATCATTACATCGTACCAGAATTTATTAAAAATCAGGAATTTAACCGCTATTCCGATAAGGTCATCCTTGAATTTGAAGATGCGAAGCAAAAGGGAATTTTAACAAAACCGGTACTGGTCGGTCCGGTTACCTTTTTATTGTTGGGAAAAGAAAAGGAAGAAGGTTTCGACAGAATTTCTTTGATAGAAAAACTACTTCCGGTTTATATAGAAATCTTGCAGGAACTGGCAACGCGAGGTGCCGAATGGGTACAGCTTGATGAGCCCTGCCTGGTTTTGGATTTAAGTAGTGAAGAACAAAATACGCTAAACTTTGCTTACCAGAAAATTCAGGCAGCTGTTCCGGATTTGAAAATTTTGCTGGCAACTTATTTTGGTGCGCTGGATACTAATCTTTCACTTGCCGCAAATTTGCCAGTCGCTGCTTTGCATATTGACGTGACGCGAGGTGCTGAAAGTTTGCCTGAAATATTGGAAAATCAGGTGTTTGTTACTTCTTCCAAACTGCTTTCTATTGGTGTCGTTGACGGAAGAAATATCTGGAAAAACGATTATCGGAAATCGCTAAATTTTATTCAGCAAGCCATCAATATTTTGGGAGCTAAACGTATTTTAGTCGCGCCGTCATCTTCCTTATTGCACAGCCCGCATGATCTGGATCTTGAACATAACGAAAAAGTTTTAACGCCTGAGATCAAAAACTGGATGGCTTTTGCAAAACAGAAATTGCATGAAGTTGTTGCGTTGTCAAAACTGGCTGGTACCAGCTATCATACTAACGAAGCGTTTATTATAAATCAGAAAGCAATCGAAAGTCGCCGTACCTCCACTTTGATCCATAAACAGGATGTGAAAGAACGCGTGGCTGCTATTAAAGAAGAAGATTTTGAGCGTGTCAGCCCATTTTCTTTGAGACAAAACGTTCAGCTGGAAAAACTGAAACTCCCGCTTTTCCCATCTACAACCATCGGTTCTTTTCCGCAGACAGATGAAGTCCGCCAATTACGTGCGCGTTTGAAGAAAGGAAGTTTGTCTTTTGAAAAATATGAAAGCCGAATTGAAGAGGAAGTAATCAGCTCGATCCGTTGGCAGGAAGCACTGGGTATCGATGTACTTGTGCATGGAGAATTTGAGCGGAATGATATGGTGGAATATTTTGGAGAAAGACTTTCCGGATTTGTGTTCACTGAAAATGGCTGGGTTCAGAGTTATGGCAGCCGCTGTGTGAAACCGCCGGTTATTTTTGGTGACGTAGAGCGCCCGGCACCGATGACCATCCGTTGGTCTGCTTTTGCACAAGCAAATTCTGAAAAACTGGTAAAAGGAATGTTGACAGGGCCGGTTACGATTTTGCAATGGTCGTTCGTACGCGACGATCAACCAAGAAAAGATACCACTTTTCAGATCGGTCTTGCGATTCGTGATGAAGTCATTGATCTTGAAAAAGCGGGAATTAAAGTGATACAAATTGATGAACCTGCTATTCGGGAAGGTCTGCCGCTACGGAAATCAGATTGGAAAACATATTTAGAATGGGCTGTCGATGCGTTTCGTTTGAGCGCAGCCGGTGTTGCCGATCAAACGCAAATCCATACGCACATGTGTTATTCAGAATTTAACGATATTATCGATTCCATTGCTGCGATGGATGCAGATGTAATCACGATTGAAACATCCCGCTCACAAATGGAATTACTGGATGCTTTTGCTGACTTCAATTATCCAAATGAAATCGGACCGGGCGTTTATGATATTCATTCGCCGCGGGTACCTACTGTTGAGGAAATTACGGTATTGCTGGAAAAGGCATTAAATGTAATTCCTGCACGTAATCTCTGGGTAAATCCGGACTGCGGTTTGAAGACCAGAAAATGGCCGGAAACCGAGGCTGCCTTGCGAAATATGATTACTGCGGCTAACTTGCTGCGCGAATCGGTAACAATAACGCAGTAATAAAACTATATCAATATTATATAGAATCTCCCGGTTATCACAGATGCCGGGAGATTTGTTTTTTCTAAGATTATGAATTTAGAAGAGAGAATTAAGCTATCGGAGACAAGAGTTTTTAAAACTGTTTTTCCAAATAATACAAACCATTACGACACGCTTTTTGGTGGTACTGCTTTGTCAATGATGGACGAGGTTGCCTTTATCGCAGCCACACGTTTCACACGTTTGCGGTGCGTTACGGTTTCATCCGACAGGATCGATTTTACCCACCCGATTCCGGCCGGGACTATCATTGAACTTGTTGGGACTGTCGCAGAAATCGGAAATACGAGTATGAAAGTACGGGTGGATATTTTTGTTGAACAGATGTATGAACAAGGAAGAGAAAAGGCGGTTTCCGGCTTATTCACGTTTGTCGCTTTGGACGAAAATAACAAACCGACCAAAGTTTTAAGCAAAGAAAGCGTTTAACAAAAATTTAATTTTTCCTTTAATCCAAAAAATATTGGGTTTCGTAGGTATAGTTCACAGGCTTATTTCATGCAGGAAACATGCCTGAATATGCCTGTTTCAGATTTAAACAGATTTAGGATTAAAAAAATATCGCCAGCTTCTTGTGACCGTTAGATAGCTGTCCTCGTACACAAAGGAATTAATTTATGTGCATAAGGCAGATTTACCTATATTTGGCATTTTATTGACAATCACGTTCACACTAAGGAATTTAGTTCATTAATTAATTCTAAATGAAAATTTTAGGAATTTCAGCTTTTTACCATGATTCAGCCGCAGCGCTTATCGATAATGGTGAAATAGTTGCAGCAGCTCAGGAAGAACGTTTTACGCGCAAAAAGCACGATCCAGGTTTCCCTTCAAATGCAGTAAGTTTTTGCATGGAATACGGAGGAGTTTCATTGAACGATCTGGACGCCATCGTGTTTTACGACAAGCCTCTTTTAAAATTCGAAAGATTATTAGAAACATATTACGCTTTTGCCCCAAAAGGTATTAAGTCATTCCTTACGGCTATGCCCGTTTGGATAAAAGAAAAAATGTTTCTTAAAAGGCTTATCAATGAGGAACTTGAAAAGCTGGGTTACGATAAAAAGAAGCCTGTGAAGATGCTCTTTCCTGAACATCACTTATCTCACGCGGCAAGTGCATATTATCCATCACCTTTTGAAAAATCCGCCATTCTGACGATCGATGGCGTGGGTGAGTGGGCAACTGCTTCCATTTGTCTTGGAGAAGGGAAAGATATTACCAATCTGAAAGAACTAAGATTCCCGCACTCATTGGGGTTGTTGTATTCTGCATTTACCTATTTCCTTGGTTTCAGAGTTAATTCCGGCGAATATAAGCTGATGGGATTGGCGCCTTACGGTGATCCTACTTCACCTGATATTGCAAAATATGAGAAAATCATTCTTGAAGAATTAATTGAATTAAAAGAAGACGGTTCGGTATGGCTTGATCAGGAATTCTTTGATTATGCGACCGGATTGAAAATGGTGAACGAGCATAAATGGGAAGCACTTTTTGGTTTTAAAACCAGAAAACCTGAGGATGCGCTCGAATCGGTTCATTGTAATTTAGGACTGGCCATTCAGAATATTACTGAGGAAGCCGTGATCCGTATGGCCAAAGAAGCCAAACGCCTTACCGGTGCAGATTATTTATGTATGGCAGGTGGTGTTGCTTTGAACTGTGTTTCCAACGGGAAATTGCAGAAGGCTAATATATTTAAAGAAATATTTATCCAGCCGGCTGCGGGTGATGCAGGCGGTGCTTTGGGTGCGGCACAAGCTGCCTATCACATTTTCTTCGGCCAGGAACGCAAGGTTACCTGGAAAGCAGATGCGATGCGCGGTTCTTATCTAGGTCCAACTTTCTCTGATCTTGAAGTTGAACTTGCTGCAAAAAAATATAAGGCGGTTTCTACCTATTATGAAAACTTTAAAGATCTGGCCGATGATGCCGCAAAATTACTTTCAGAAGGTAATGTTGTAGGCTGGGTTCAGGGACGTATGGAATTCGGTCCGCGTGCATTGGGCGGAAGAAGTATTCTTGGTGACCCAAGAAATGCCGAAATGCAGAAAAAGTTGAATTTGAAGATTAAATATCGCGAATCTTTCCGTCCTTTTGCGCCTTCTGTTCTGGCAGAGGATTGTGCGGATTATTTCGACTACGATGGCACTTCTCCCTACATGCTGCTGGTTCATCCGGTTGCGGAAAGCAGAAGAAAGCCTGTTCCTGCAAATTACAGTGCGATGGACCTTCGTGAAAAATTATATTTTGAGCGTTCGGATCTGCCTTCAATTACGCATATTGACTATTCGGCAAGGATCCAGACTGTTCATAAGGAAACAAATCCACGGTATTATGAACTTATCAATTCCTTTAAGGATCTGACTGGATATGCGGTGGTTGTAAATACGAGTTTCAACGTTCGCGGAGAACCTATCGTCAATACGCCGAACGACGCATATCGTTGTTTCATGAGAACTGAAATGGATTACCTTGTCGTAGGGAATTATATTTTTGACAAGAAAAAACAGCCGGAATGGATGGAGAAGGATAACTGGCAGGAAGAATTCGTTTTAGATTAGACCAATTATTTTTTCGTTTAAATTACCGCACGCTGCATTCACATGACGTCTAAAATTGTTACCAGTATAATCCGGATCCTCTTCTTAGGAGTGTTGTTTATCTTCCTTTTTTACCCGGATCGTTTTAATATCACTTTCGCATATCCAGGCGCGCCACAAAGCGATAACTGGTATATTCGTGTTACAAAATCGTTTTTCTGGCTTTTACTAGTCATCGAAATACTGCGGATTTTTTATTACGGTGTTGTAAAAAGTAAAGCAAAAGGGATTCTTGCAAATATTGTCACGATCGCGACGCCGTTGATTATCACACTGATATTCCTCGAAATTATTTTCATGTATATTCCGCAAAGTCACGAAGGTGTTTTATCAAAAGCTTCGCAGATATGGTGGGAAAAATACTGGAATCCTGTTAATCAATTAGGTTATCATGATAAAGAGGTAACGGCGCAGGCAGGCAAAAAACAGGTATTGGTAATAGGCGATTCATTTGCAGCGGGCCATGGTCTGAAAAGTGTAACCGAACGTTTTTCTGACCAGCTTGAAGATAAACTTGGTAAATCACAATATTCAGTTTATAACCTGGGTGTTTCAGGAGCAGATACAAGAGATGAAGCAAAACGTCTGGAAGAATTTCCCGTAAAACCTGACGTCATTGTTCTTCAATATTTTCCGAATGATATTGAAAAAGTTGGGAGAGAAAAAGGTCTCTCACTTTCAGGAGCGGCACCTTATGGAGATTTGAAAGGTCCGATGGCAACTTTGGTGAAACGTTTTTATCTGCCTAATTTTATCTATTGGCAGCTTCCTCACACAGGTTTCAGCACATTTGAAAAATTTGTACAGACTGCTTACACTGATACAACTATACTTAATGCTCACCTTCGCGACCTTTCCAAAATGGTTGCTTACAAGGATAGCACCGGGGCGAAAATGTATGCAGTTTTTATTCCATTTTTGTTTCAGTTAGATAAAAGCGCAGGTTATACCAAACCGGTTGAAGATTACCTACGCTCGCATGGCGTAACTGTCGTTACTTTAAATGACGGAATAGCTAAAATTCCTGAAAAAGACCGCGTTGTTGGAAAGAACGACGGGCATGGAAGTGCTGTGCTTAACGGACTTATCGCAGACCGACTCTTTGAGGCGATGAAAAAAAATTGATACCTTTGAATTTAAAACATATCAACAAATGGATTTTCTTACAGACTTATTCGCCTTTATGAAGGAACGCAAGAAATGGTGGCTTGCTCCTGTCATCATCGTATTGTTATTAATTGGTGTATTGATCGTGATTGGCGGTGGTTCAGCAGTAGCACCGTTCATTTATACCTTATTCTAAATAAAAACCGTCAGCAGATTGCCTGCTGACGGTTTTTTGTAACAATTGATAATCAGGCTTCCTATTGCTTTTACCTTGGAAGTCTGGGTTTTTATATCCTATACTAAAACAAATGAGTGAGTCAGAAAAAGCCAAAGCACAGCTGGTAATCGTAACCGGTCTGCTCGTATTATACTTTATTTTTAAATCCCGTTATCCTTATTTATTAATTGCAGCAGCTGCGGTTGGCGTGATTAGTATTGCCGTTCCGGTTGCAGGCGATCTTATCGTGAAAGGCTGGTATAAACTGGCAGAAATAATGGGTGCAATTAACGGAAGGATACTGCTTTCGATTGTATTTTTTATCGTTCTGGTACCGGTAGCGATAATGTCGAAAATGGGAAAGAAGAATCCATTATCGCTGAAACGTGAAAGCAAAAAAAGTGTATTTGTTGACCGAAATCACAAATACACTCCGAAGGACCTGGAACAAGTCTGGTAATTGTTATAAAAACATTTTTGAAAAAGAGAGCTTAATTTAAGCTCTCTTTTTTCTGCACGCTCTGTCATAAAGAAGTTGCAGCATACCGTCTTTCAAACCCACATCGGGAACGTGAATAACAGTAGCTCCGGCCCACTTCATAGCAGAAGTATAAATATCTCCCGCCGGTACGATTACGTCTGCACGGTCAGGGTTCAATTGAAGTTTATTAATTCTTTCAGCCAGCGTAAATTGTGAAATATAATCTCGCATCCGCAATATTTCATCCAGACTTGTTGAACTTTCCGTAAGTTTTGAAGAAAGATCAAACAATTTGTTGATGTTACCTCCCGTACCAACCGCTTCAATCGGCTGAGAATGATCCACATATTTTACAATCCATTCCTGCATCTTCTGAAATGCTGTCTTGGATTCTTTCCCTTCCAGCAATCTCACAGAACCAAGTTTGAAGGATTTTGCAACGATCTTCGTACGGTCTTGATATAGGTTCAATTCCGTGCTGCCGCCACCTACGTCGATATGCAAATATTGTCCGTCACTCAGTGATTTTACAACCACATTATTGACAAGTTCAGCCTCACGCTGACCATCGATAATTTGTATATGAATTCCGGTTCTCTGTTCTATATGAGCCCGAACTTCGTAACCGTTTTCAGCTTCACGCATTGCAGAAGTGGCGCAGGCCATGTAATCTTCAACTTCATGAAGTTCCATTAAAAGCTGATACGAAAGCATGAGTTTGATCATCCGGTCTTCACTCATCGGGGAAATTCTACCCTCTGTAAAAACGTCATGTCCAAGACGAAGTGGAAAACGCACATACTCAACTTTTTTAAGACGAGTTATCCCTTCGTCATGCAAAACCGAGGAGATTTGCATACGGGCACCGTTGGATCCAATATCTATTGCAGCAAATTTCAAAAGCGAAGTGTCATAATGATATAATAAAAACCAAAATTAGAGCTTTTCACGAACATCTTTCAATTATTATGCTCAGAATCGTACTAAATGGTGATTACATCTTTTTCCCGATCTGGTATAAAACTTTAATTTTCAGTCCCGGACCACTCTTTGACGCCTGAGGAGAAAGTGGTGAGAAATAGGTATATAGATAAGCCTCCGCCTGCAATACAACAGGATGCCAGCTTTTCTCAATCCCGGCGGAAAAGTTTAATGAGTTCACCAGGTTCAGGTTCATTTTTTCTGTGACTTTTTCGCTTCTTATAGCCCTGATAATTGTGGGTTTCGGGTTTGTCGGATTATAAAAATCTCTGTAACAATCGAATTCCACGTCCTGTTTCTGGCTAACTGTAAAGTTTGTTCCTGCACCAACGAAGAATGCAAAGTCATTTTTAAGATCGTTACGATAAGCAACAGTAAGCGGAATTTGCGTAACAGAAGGTTCGATGTTAATGTTTTCAATACCTTCAAACGGCATCAGATGCGGTTTGTAGTCGTCTCTGAAATCCTTTTTCGTTTTTTCACGGTAGGATTTTTCTGAGTAAAAATCTTTTGGTTTAATTTTTAGCCAGCTAAAACCGGTGGAAATGGAAAAATGTTTAGCAACGATTACTTCCGCGACAGCTGTTCTTACCTGATTTTTTCCTTCCCATTGTTGCGCAAAACCAAAGCGGTAAGGCACTTTAAGATTCAGCCTTGGAATTGTTCTTTCCGCCTTTTTCGTAGAAGCTGCACTTTTTCCAGAGACAGGCAGTTTCGCGCTGTTTACGTTTGAAGCGAGCAAGACACTTTTCAGACGACTTGGAGAAATTCGTCTGGCCAAAGAATAATTCATTCTGCGGGACAAGGCCTGAACATTATTTTCCTGAACTGGCGATTGAATGTCAAGAGCATCAAATTTTTCATCAAGCGTTTTAGAAAATGCAACGTTATTCTCAGTACCATTATATTTAAAACCGCTACCAGATCCCGAAGTTACATTTCCAGCTCCCGAGTTACCGATATCTCCATTGCCAAAATTATCGCTGTTAGTTCTACCAGTGTTCTCACTATTTACAGCCAAAGAACCACGTTCGCTATTCTTATCAGTAAAATCTTTTTTGATATCATCGCTGGATTTTATGTCGGATGATTTAATGGCTTCTACGGCAGACCGATCCGTTACCGGTTTGTCGTTGCCGGCAATAATTTCACGATTTCTTATCAGAGTCTGATCAGAACCATTTTCTACAACATTTGAATTATTATCAGTTTTTGGAGTCGATGTTATTACATTTTCGCCCGTACTGTTTTCACTCGATTCAATATTCGCAAGCGATTCCTGACCAGTTTTTTGACTAGTAACAAATCTCTGCGCATCGCGATAGGGCAGACCATTTTCTTGTTGATCGGCCGCTTGCTGCTGGACGAGATACACCGTATCTGTTTTCTGAATAACCGTCGGCGAATTTTTTATAACCTCGATCTGATTTTTCAAAGTTTTTACGTCAGTCAGCAAAACATTATTTTGCGAAAGCTGGTTGACATACAAAAAGGCCATGACGGAAGTCACAGCTGCCGCCGCGGCATAGCCGAGCCACGAACTATATTGCTGCCAGAACGTTGGAGGCGTATGGGCATGCATGTAGTTCTGCATTTTCGTCCAGTCATCTTCATGAAATTCGGGCGTAATGCTTTCTAGCTTTCGGCGTATAGTTTTTTCAAATTTGTCAGTTTTCATTGCTCTTGAATGACTTTATGCCCCAATCACTGGGAAAGAGATGTGGGTAATGCTGTTTTATCAAATGTTGCAGGCGGGCTCTTGCCCGCACATAATGCGAGCGCACAGTAGCCTCATTTATTTGCAATAGATCTGCTATTTCACGGTGATTGTAACCGTCCACTACGTATAAAAGGAATACGTTTTTGTAGATCGGCTTAATCCCCTGCACTAGCTGTAAAATTTCATCCGCTGTTATCTGGCTCACTACATCTTCATCAAAATGCGGACAAGGTGCATCTTCGAGCGAGATCATATCCTCGTGGTGTTTTTTATGTTTACGGTAATAACTGATCGCCGTATTCACCATGATCGTTCGAAGCCATGCCTTGAAAGGGTGCGCGGAATCGTATTTTTCCATGTTGTTAAACACTTTGAGGAAACCTTCATTCAATACTTCTTCAGCCTCTTCTGTGTTTGCGGTATAGCGCAGGCAAATGCTCTTCGAATATCCAAAAAAATGCTTATACAGATACCTTTGAGCCTGGTGGTTACCAGCTATGCATGCAGAAACGACTGTTCCGAAATCGTTTTCATTAAAGGAAGATTTCTTACCAAATAGCAAAGTTAGGGTGTCAAATTGTTAGGATATGAATCTTGTAATAGGAGTTACGCCTAAGTCTGATTGTTTGTTGCAAAAGAATTTATTCCCACGGAAATCTTTTTTTAAAGTTAAAACTTTTGTGGTTTAATTCATTGAAGGGAATTATATATTTTCTGTTTCATCAAACTGATAGTCAGGGAGAATCACCAGCGAGTGTTTGTATTTATAATCGTAATAAGAATAAAATAAATTGGAAGCTTATCAAGGCAACTATATAGAGAAATGTTTTTGTAAAAAATTTGAAAATAAAATTCAGCGATTTGCAACAACCTTCTTTTCGGGTACGTAATGGCGTTTAAAGCAACGGTGCTTTTTACCCGGTACACACTTTAAAAGAATTGGACTATGAAAAAGTTGATTTTGCTGCTGATCGCTTCGGTAGGTTTTTGGTTTGTTTCCTGTCAACAGGAAAACACAGATATGAGTCCTGTGACTGATACTGATGACGTAAGTTTGGAAACGGTTGCAACTACCGCAGCACGTTTTTCTTTGGAAGGAGATTCTGTTACTACGCGTACTTGTAAAGGAAAACTGACAGAAGTGGCGCTCGCTGATCTGTCGGCGGTGATCACAAGTTATATTTCGACAACCTATCCATCTTCAACTTTAAAATTTGCAGCCAAGGATGAAAGTGGTAAAACGGTGGTTTCCATCCTGCTTTCAGACGGGACGCCAAAAGGATTAATTTTTAACGCCGACGGAAGTTTCAGTGCAGAATTAAAAGGTCATGCAAAAAAAGCTAAACTGACCGAAGTGGCAATCGCCAGTCTTCCGGCAGCAATAATCAGTTATATAACAACCAATTATGCAGGTGCTGAGATTAAGAAAGCTGGCACCAATGCGGAAGGACAATATTTTGTGGGTATAGTGGTTGACAGCAAGATCAAAATACTCCTATTCAACGCCGACGGGACTTTCAATAAGGAATTGGAAAAACCTGCAAACGGAAAAGGCAGGAAAAGAAATTAAAGATTTTTGTTAGGGGTGAGTTGGAATACGGGGCAGGATTTTCCGGCTCCGTATTTATTTTTGACACTGCACCCAAAATATTGCTCACTTCGTTTTCGAATCCAGCATTTCTATCTCCGAAGTATTTTTAATTTCGCCCATGACAAACAGACTGTGAGAACTGCCGATATTTTCAAGCGCCCCAAGTTTTTGCATTAGAAAATGCTGGTACTGCGACATATCATTCACCACAATTTTTAGAAGGAAATCGTAGTCGCCGGAAATGTTAAAACACTCCATAACCTCCGGCATGGCCAGAACTGCCTTCACAAATTTTTCTCCCATTGTCAGGGAATGTTCTTTTAAGGCGATGTTACAGAAAACCATCAGTTTTTTTCCTACTTTTTCCCTGTCGACCAGCGCGACGTATTTTTTAATTATGCCTTCTTTTTCCAATCTCCGGATACGTTCATAGACAGGCGTATACGAAAGATTTAGTTTTTCTGATAATTCCCTTGTTTTCAACGTAGCATCCTGTTGCAGGTAGTGCAGTATTTTGCAGTCCGTGTCGTCCAGATTATACATAGATAGATTATCTTTACAATTAACTTATAATGTTCAAAAGTAGATAAATAATTTACTGATTGATCCAAAACCAGACTAACCGTCTATTTTTTTTCAAATTATTGAATAAAACATCTGGTAATGTAAATTTGTATTGTCAATAAGTGTGCGGTTTTGGTCTGCATAAGATTATTGTAAATTTATAATGGCGGGATTTATTTTCGTAACAGAAAAGACACATAATGATTACAGCACAAAAGTTTGACATTCGGGAAATATTAAAAGAACGTATTCTTGTTCTTGACGGAGCGATGGGTACGATGATTCAGCGCTATAAATTAGAAGATTATGATTACAGCGGAGAACGATTCAAGGATTGGCCTCACGATGTAAAAGGAAATAATGATTTGCTTTCGCTAACCCGTCCTGATGTAATTAAGGAAATCCACGCCGCCTACTTCGAAGCCGGTGCTGATATCGCTGAGACAAATACTTTTTCCGGAACCACAATTGCCATGGCAGATTATGGTATGGAGGAGCTGGTTTATGAATTAAATTTTGAATCTGCAAGACTGGCACGCGAAGTTGCCGATGAATTTACAGAACGCGAGCCTGAAAAGCCCCGTTTTGTCGCAGGTTCGATGGGCCCGACGAATCGTACTGCTTCATTGTCTCCGGACGTAAATAATCCCGGATACCGCGCAATTACTTTTGACCAGCTTGTTGAAGCTTATTATGAACAAATAAAAGGCTTGACCGACGGAGGTTGTGATCTGCTGTTGGTTGAAACTGTTTTTGATACATTGAATGCGAAAGCCGCGCTTTTCGCCATAGATAAATTTTTTACGGATGCGAAAAATGGTTTGGTAGAAGTTTTGCCAAGCTGGAAAACCGGAGCAGACGGATTCCTGCCGATTATGGTATCCGGAACGATCACTGACGCATCCGGCCGTACCCTTTCTGGGCAAACGACGGAAGCGTTTTTGACTTCTATTTCACATTTACCATTGTTGTCAGTTGGTTTGAATTGTGCTTTGGGAGCAGATCTGATGCGTCCTTACGTGCAGATTCTCGCAAACAATTCGCCTTTTTATACTTCTGCTCACCCGAACGCGGGTCTGCCGAACGAGATGGGGGAATATGATGAATCGCCGGAGCAAATGGGCGAGGTCATTGACGGATTTTTGAGGGACAGTCTGATCAATATCATCGGAGGCTGCTGCGGAACAACGCCGGGTCACATTCGCGTAATCGCTGATCTTGCCGGAAAGTATAAACCACGCGTCATTCCAGAATCTGAAAAGATATTAAAACTTTCAGGTCTGGAGCCGATGGATATTACCAAGCTTACCAATTTTGTTAATATCGGTGAGCGTTGTAATGTATCAGGCTCGAAAATGTTTGCGCGTCTGATACGGACAGGAAAATTTGATGAAGCATTATCTGTTGCCCGCGACCAAGTTGAAAATGGTGCACAGGTAATTGATATCAATATGGATGAAGGGATGATCGACGGGGCGGAAGCGATGAAAACTTTCGTAAACCTGATCGCCGCTGAGCCTGATATTTCGCGTGTACCTTTGATGATCGACTCCTCGAAATGGGAAGTGATCGAAGCCGGGTTGAAATGTGTACAAGGAAAAGCCATTGTAAACTCGATTTCTCTGAAAGAAGGGGAGGAGAAATTTAAAGAATCTGCGAGAGCGGTTTTGCGTTATGGAGCCGCTGCGGTCGTAATGGCATTTGACGAAACCGGTCAGGCTGACAATCTTGAAAGAAGAAAAGAAATTTGTAGCCGCGCCTATCGAATTCTGGTTGACGAAGTTGGTTTTCCGGCTCAGGATATCATTTTTGATCCAAACATCCTGACAGTCGCAACGGGTATGGAAGAGCATAATAACTATGCGGTCGACTTTATTGAATCGATCAAATGGATCAAAGCGAATTTGCCTCTGGCGAAAGTTTCAGGGGGAGTTTCAAACGTTTCGTTCAGTTTCCGCGGAAATGAGTTGGTACGCGAAGCAATCCATACTGCGTTTCTGTACCATGCGATCAAAGCCGGTATGGATATGGGAATTGTAAACGCCGGACAGATCGGTATTTATGACGAAATTCCAAAGGATCTTTTGATTATGGTGGAAGACGTACTTCTGAACCGTAATGAAGAGGCGACGGAAAAATTAGTAGCGTTCGCTGAAACTGTAAAAGATAAAGGAAAGGTAGCGAGTGGCCCGGACCTTACCTGGCGCACGCTGCCGGTTCGTGAAAGAATCAGTCATGCTTTGGTAAAAGGAAATGCAGATTTCATTGAAGAAGACGTTGAAGAATGTTTGCCAATGTTTGCCCGGCCGCTTGAAATTATCGAAGGACCGTTGATGGATGGGATGAGCATTGTCGGCGATTTGTTTGGTGAGGGGAAAATGTTTCTTCCTCAGGTAGTGAAATCTGCACGTGTAATGAAAAAAGCAGTGGCATTTTTACAACCTTATATAGAAGCAGAAAAACAGGAAGGTTCGTCTTTTGCCGGTAAGATTTTGCTTGCTACGGTGAAAGGTGACGTGCATGATATTGGAAAAAATATTGTTGGAGTGGTTTTGGGTTGTAATAACTACGAGATCATTGATCTTGGCGTGATGGTGCCGACGGATAAAATTCTTGCCGCTGCGATTGAGCATAATGTCGATATCATTGGTCTTTCAGGATTGATCACGCCTTCACTGGATGAAATGGTTGGTGTTGCGAAAGAAATGGAGCGCCGTCATTTTAAAATGCCATTGTTAATCGGCGGAGCTACCACGTCTCGCATCCATACCGCTGTTAAAATCGATCCGAATTATTCAGGTGCTGTAATTCACGTATTGGATGCATCCAGATCGGTTCCTGTTGCGGGGAAATTGATACAGAGTGATCTGAGCCAGGCCCAGGTTTTATTGGATATCAAAGGTGAGTACGCAAAATTGCGGGAAGATCATGCAAAGCGGAGCGGTGAAAAGGCGCACGTTGAAATAGATAAAGCGCGTGAGAATAAAGCGAAAATAGACTGGACGAACTTCAAGGCCAAGAAACCTCAGTTTTTAGGGACACGGGTTTACGACGACTATGATCTGGCGGATATAGCCAAATACATTGACTGGACGCCATTTTTCCAGACCTGGCAGTTGCACGGAAAATATCCTAAAATATTTGAAGATAAAGTGGTCGGCGCCGAGGCGATGCGGTTGTATGAAGACGCCGCCGTTCTTTTGGGTCAGATAATCCGTGATAAAAGTTTAAAAGCAAAGGCTGTTATCGGTTTCTGGCCGGCTAATTCGATTGAAGATGATATTGTTTTGCATCACTTTGAAGAAGTAGCAATGGAAGATTCGGGCGAGCGTCATGGTTCACATGAACATATTGAATACAAAATTAGCCAGCGTACAGCTGAGCAAATTAGTGGTGGCGAACTTGTAAATGATACCATGACTGTTTTGCATCACCTGCGTCAGCAAAGTGAAAAAGCGAAAGGTTTGGCCAATTATTGTTTGTCTGATTTTGTAGCGCCTCTGGAAAGCGGGCATCTGGATTATATCGGAGGTTTTGCCGTGACTGCCGGTATCGGAATTGAGCCTTTGATCGAGAAATTCGAAGCGGATCATGACGATTATAACAGCATCATGGTGAAGGCATTGGGCGACCGTCTGGTTGAAGCACTTACGGAATTGATGCATGAGCGGGTTCGTAAAGAAATTTGGGGACAAACTCCCGACGAAAATTTTACCAATGAAGAGTTAATCAAAGAATCATATAGTGGAATTCGTCCGGCACCGGGTTATCCTGCTTGTCCGGATCATACAGAAAAGCGTAAATTATTTGATCTGTTAAATGCTGAGCAACTGGGTATTACGCTGACGGAAAGTTACGCAATGTATCCTGCGAGCAGTGTGAGCGGCTGGTATTTTTCGCATCCGGAAAGCCGATATTTCCCAGTCGGGAAAATCTTCAAAGATCAGGTAGAGGATTATGCGAGAAGAAAGGATATGCCGCTTGAAGAAATCGAGAAATGGCTGGCGCCCGTTCTTGGGTATTAAATAAGTTTAAGGTTCATCATTGGGGAGAGTCGGGAAACTGGCTCTCCTTTTTTTATTTCATCAATCGTTACTTCGTAGATTTTCGTACGTATATATAAATCAGGTAATTATACTCTATTTTAGAAATAATTTTATTTAAATATTTGTAACCAAATCGGAGTGTCGGAATACTGGCATAAGATTTTCGCAAAAAACAAAGAACCAGCACCTTTAACATTACCCAGCCATGAAAAAGAATATAATTATTTTTATTTTCTTAATCTTAATTGCAACCTCATTCAAGTTAAGATCTAAAACGCCAGCAGGAATTCTAAATTCTGATTCGCGGGTTTTTATCGAACATGTATCCGATACCCAAACGGATAACAAAATTCCCGTACAAAATCTGGAAGAGCAGATCAGAACCATGGAAATGAAGGAAAATGAGGCTTTAAGGAATTTGGATACGACAACTTTATACGGAATGTGGTCGCCTGATCTGGTTGTAAATACTTCTGAAAACAAAATTCAGACCTTAGCCGATTTAAAAACTAAATTAAGTAATTCCCAGGTGAGGGAAATCCAGGGAGAACGGGTTATTGAAAAAATATCCATAACTGAAAATGTCGCTGTGGTAATGGGGCATGAGATCAGAAAAGTTTCACCAGAAACGAAGGTAACTTCCATCAGCAGATTTACCAATATGTGGCTGAAAGATGCAGATGGCTGGAAATTGACTGCACGCCAGACGACTGTTATTGATGCAGTTAAACCAAAACCATAATCATCAAGAATTTTACACTTAGTACCAACCGCTAAATAACTATTAGATATTAGGCGAAAAATTTATTGTTTAACAATGATCCGGCGGCGGATCAATATCTTATTTTGTGATACCTGTAACTTCCAATAGATTTGTTTGTTATTTTGCACCTTGGTTTGATGATAACAAATTATTTTCATGGAAAGATTTACTGGTCTGTTTGGTATTGTATTGATTTTGGGTATTGCCTACGCAATGTCAAACAATCGTAAAGCAATTAATTATCGTACGGTTGGAGTCGGGCTGGCTATTCAGTTTGGGCTGGCAGTATTCATCCTGCGGACAGACACAGGGCAGGCCATTTTTCAATGGCTGGGTGCAAAGGTTCAAAAATTACTTTCTTTTTCTGATAAGGGTGCTGATTTCGTATTCGGTACGCTGGTTCGTCCGGAACTGATGGCGAAAGCTTTCGGACCCGGAAATGATTTTGTTTTCTTTTTTAAGGTTATTCCAACCATAATTTTCGTAGCTGTTCTGGTTAACATGCTTTACCATTTGGGTATTATGCAACGCGTAGTTTCCATTATGGCAAGAGGCGTATACTGGTTGATGGGTGTCAGCGGAGCGGAAGCTGTTTCTAATGTTGCGAGTACGTTTGTGGGCCAGGTTGAGGCTCAAATTATGATTAAGCCTTATTTGAAAAATATGACCAATTCGGAACTTCTTGCGTCGATGACAGGAAGTTTTGCCTGTATTGCCGGAGGTGTTATGGCGGTATATATTTCACTTGGTGTTCCTGCGCCTTACTTAATCGCGGCAAGTTTAATGGCGGCTCCGGGTGCGCTTGTTATCTCAAAAATCGTTTTTCCGGAAACTGAAACTTCCAATACAAAAGGTGCTGTAAAACTTGAAATTCAAAAATCACACGCGAATTTGCTTGATGCAATCGCTGCCGGAGCAGGCGAAGGACTGAAAGTTGGGTTCAATGTTATCGCGATGTTGATCGGGTTCATTGCACTCGTTGCACTGCTGGATTATTTGTTGGGCCTGATCGGAGGTATCTTTGCCTTTCCTCAACTAAGTTTCAATTTTGTTTTGGGAAAAATATTTTCTGTTTTTGCATGGGCCATGGGTGTGCCCGGGAAAGATATTGAAGCTGCGGGCTCACTAATGGGTACCAAAATGGTAATCAATGAATTTGTTGCATACCTCGATTTGGTAAAAATGAAGGATACCTTGGATCAGAAAACCATCGTGATCACAAGTTTTGCACTTTGTGGTTTTGCCAATTTCAGTTCGATCGCGATTCAGGTGGGCGGAATAGGAGAATTGGCTCCATCGCGCCGTGCGGATTTGGCGCGTCTGGGTTTTAAGGCTTTGATTTGCGGAACTTTGGCGAGTTATATGTCTGCTACTTTGGCTGGACTGTTGCTTTGATAAAAAAATAGATTAAATTATATTAAAGAGAAGTCAGCTCCAAAAAGTTGACTTCTTTTGCTTTCGAGGTTGGCTGGCATGAATCTTTTTGGTTTCTTACAGCGAAATCAAATGCTCCTTTAACACACATATGATGAAACAAATCAAATTCGCCTTCCATCTATTGTCCGAAAGTTTTAGTGAATTTATGAATGACAACGGGCTTAAATTAAGTGCCGCTTTGTCTTATTATACAGTATTTTCACTGGCGCCGATGTTGCTGGTAATCATTTCAATTTTTAGTTTATTCTTTGGAAGGGACGCAATTCAGGGAGAATTGTTTGGGCAGATACGCGGATTAGTGGGCGATAATGCCGCCGCACAATTACAGGAAATCCTGAAAAATGCAGAAGTTTCTAACAAATCCGGCCTCGCGGCGGGCATAGGCATTGCAACATTACTTATCGGTGCCACCGGGGTTTTTGCTGAGATTCAGGATTCTATAAATTTTATATGGTCCATAAAAGCAAAGCCTAAAAAGGGCTGGCTGCAATACTTAAAAAACCGCCTGCTTTCATTTTCAATAATCCTTACGCTGGGTTTTCTTCTTCTGGTTTCTCTTGGCGTTAATGCGATGGTGGATTTACTGAGCGCACAGCTTTCACAATATTTTTCCGAAGCTTCCGTGATCCTGTTTTATATCATAAACTTGGCGATTGTTCTGGCGATCATAACAGCCCTTTTCACGGTGATTTTTAAAGTACTTCCGGACGGATACTTGCGCTGGAAAGAATGTCTGGTGGGCGCCGGTTTTACAGCAACTTTGTTTCTGATCGGTAAATTTGTGATTACCTTCTATATCGGAAAGGCGGACCTTGGTGCAACCTATGGCACGTCTGCGTCCATCGTGATATTGCTGACCTGGGTTTATTACTCCTCGATTATACTTTATTTCGGTGCCGAATTCACAAAGGTATATGCCAAATTGGATGGGGTAGAAATCGCTCCAAATCAACATGCCGTACTTATCGTGCGAAAAGAAATTGATCAGGAAACCGGAAAAGTTGTTTAAGTTTTGTTGAGCAAATGGCATATAAAAATCCCTGACCGCACCAGCGATCAGGGATTTTTATTGTTTACTGCTATACTATCTGATAACTAATTCAAAAGGCATTCTTGTTTGCGTACCGCCCATGTTCATTAGTTTTTTGTACATTTTAACGTAAGAAGAAAGATCTCCAAGATTTTTGTCCATCACTTTTTCCTCTGAATCATCCATCATTTTTGAAAGTAATTCTTCGAAAGGCTTTTTCTTTTCAGGATAATAACGAACGCGATAATCGCCGTCTTTTAATTTTGCAGCTTTTGCCGCTACTTTAATGGCATCATCAACGCCCCCAAGTTCGTCAACCAATCCGTTTGCTTTCGCTTCGACGCCAGACCAAACGCGGCCCTGCGCCAGACTTCTCAGTTTTTCCACAGGCATTTTTCTACCAGCTGCTGCTTTTGCAGTGAATTTCTCATAACCTTCATTAACACTTTTCTGAATCATCGATTTTTCAAATTCAGTCATATCACGTGTTGCTGTTGGCCAGTCTGCATGTTCGCTGGTTTTTACCGCGTCAAAAGTAACGCCCAGCTTATTATTCATGAAATCTTTCACATTGAAGATCAGTCCGAAAATTCCGATTGAACCTGTGATCGTATTTGGCTGTGCAATAATTTTATCACAACCCATCGCCATGTAATATCCGCCTGAAGCAGCAACATCAGACATGGAAGCAATGACAGGTTTTTTCTTTGCCGTAAGCTGAATTTCTCTCCACATCACATCCGAAGCAAGTGCGCTTCCGCCCGGAGAATTGATACGGATTACAATAGCTTTGATTTTATCATTATCACGGATTTTTTTCAGCTCTTTTACGAAATCATCAGAACCAATCGATTCGCTGCTTCCTTCACCTGAGTTGATTTCCCCTTCGGCAACCAAAACGGCCACACGGTTATTGAAATCGCCTTCCTCCGGCGTCGCATCAGATTTCATGTATTTATCAACGCCGACATAGGAGATGTTTTTATCCGCATCGATACTTATATCTTTCTTGATAACTGTTTCAAATTCATCCCAGTATCCAAGATTTGTAACCAGTTTGTTTTTCAGTGCAGCTTCCGGATTTTCTATTGTAAGTGAATCCGCAAAATTTTTCAGCCTGTCAACAGACACACCGCGGGACGCTGAAACGTTTTTCAAAAAATTACCATAAATCGCTCCGATCAGTTCGGCAGACTGCTTTTTGCTGGAATCGCTCATATTTTCACGCGAGAACATTTCGATAGCGCTTTTAAACGAACCTACACGGAAAACTTCCGGTTTGATTTCCAGTTTGTCAAATGTGCCCTTGTAAAAACTATATTCAGCTGACATACCGTTCCATTCCATAGCACCAGCCGGGTTCAGATAAATCTTATCCGCAACAGACGCCAGATAGTATCCTTTTTCAGAGTAAGATTCGCCGTAAGCAACGACAAACTTTTTAGATTTTTTGAATTCTAAAAGCTGGTTTCTGATCTCTTCCAGTGTAGCCCATCCAGCTGCCGGTCCTTCTGCTTTAAGATAAACACCTTTAATTTTGCTATCCTTCTGAGCGCTTTTCAATGCGTCAATGATATCTTTCAAACCGGTCACGTTCTCATTTCCGGAAAATGGGCCGCCGATTTCTGCCAGTGGATTTTCAACGCCGATTTCCTGTATTGGTTTATTGAGGTCAAGTTTAAGAACCGACTTATCTTCAACTACTACTTTCTCTTCCGAGGAAAGCTTCGAGCCAATGCCGACGACTATGAATATTGATAAAACGAAGAAGGCAAAAATGCCAACAAGTGTGGCGAGGACATATTTAAAAAACTGTAACATACCGATATATAGCAATGATTTTTGATTCACAGATATTGATTCAACAAAATTAACTATTTATTATGCCAGATATGGTATGAAATAATGTTCGAAGGTAATTTTAGTTAAATGAGTGGTAAAATTTCTATGTCAGCTATTTTTATATTTATTTACTGGCTATCCCTACATTCCCTTTATCAGATTTTTTAATTTTGGAGAAAATATTACAATGAAAAAAACATTGATACTTGTGCGCCATGCCGCAGCCGAAGACCAGAAATTAATGGTTCGGGATTTTGAGAGAGAGTTGTTGGGAAAAGGCAAAACGGATGCGTCTGCGATGGGCAGATGGTTGGCAGGAAAAGGTATCAGTCCTGATTATTTCGTGTCCAGCCCGGCTGCGCGAGCGTATCAAACGGCCGTGATCATGGGCGATCAGTTGCATTTTCAGGCAGCAGATATTGTTAAGGTTGACGTTTTATATGATGGCGGGCCGCGGGGATATCTTGGAGCCGTAAATGCCTTGCCGGAGACTAGTAATGTGGTTGCGCTTTTTGGTCATAATCCTGATATTACCTATTTCAGCGAATATCTGTCGGGAAAAGATCTAGATTCCATGTCAAAATGCAGCCTTGTGATTGTTGAATTTGAAAACCAGGAATGGGCTGAGGTTTCTGCCAAGACTGGCAAATTTATTTTATATCAAACACCGAAAGAATTGCGGGATTTAAATTAGTGATGGAAGAAAAACCAAACAGGAACCGCCGGATTTTTATCATTGTATTTATACTTTTTGTTTCAATCTTCGTCTATATCAGTTATGATATGGCGAGCAGGACGACGGCGCCATGGAATAAACCAAAACAATTGGAACGGGCTCTGCCGATCAATGCGCCCGAGACTGATACGCTTGGTCTGGATTCGATGTTGAGGGAAGTTAAGTAACCAGAAATTTATTATTTTCTCGGGTGAAATTCAGTGATTATTTGTCTCAGATAATCCCGGTCCAGGTGCGTATATATTTCAGTGGTAGTAATCGACTCATGGCCTAGCATTTCCTGAACAGCACGTAAACTTGCGCCTCCTTCAATAAGATGGGTCGCGAAAGAATGACGGAAGGTATGCGGACTGACGTTTTTAGCGATACCGGCTCTTTCTGCTGCGTCTTTTATAATCAGGAAAACCATTACCCTGGAAAGTTGTCCACCCCGACGGTTCAGAAATACGATGTCTTCACTTTCTTTTTTTACTACAACTTCGCTGCGGACATGTTCCATATAGAGCTGCGTATATTTAATCGCTTCTTTCCCTATCGGAACCAGCCTGACTTTGTCTCCTTTTCCTAAAATTTGAATGAAGCCGATGTCGAAATGACATAAGGTTAATTGCAGGCCAACGAGCTCAGAAACGCGCAAGCCGGAGCTATACAGAACCTCAATGATAGCCCGATTTCGAGTTCCTTCCGGTGTGGAATGGTCGATTGATTGCAAAATAAGCTCTATTTCTTCATACGAAAGCACGTCTGGGAGTTTACGCGGCAGACGTGGCGCTTCAATTAATTCTGTCGGATCTTCTGTGATTTCATTTTCCAGTATCAGATATTTATAAAACGCTTTGATACCCGAAAGCATCCTGGCCTGGGTATGTGCTGACAGCCCCAGTTCAGATAAATATTTCAGAAATGCAAGTAAATGTTCTTCTTTGATATCAACCGGCGATAGGTTTATTGCGGCTAATTCAAGATATTCAGCAAGTTTTTCTGTGTCGCGAATGTAAGCCTGCACAGAATTGTCGGAAAATGACCTTTCCAGCCGCAGGTAATTTTTAAAATGTTTGATGTAGCTTTGCCACATAGTTGTCGTGAATAATTCCCTGGTGAGTGAATGTTTTAATTCACAAATTGTTTAATCTGTAAATGTAAGGCCCGAATCCTGTTGTATGAAAAAAATATTAATTCTTAACGGTCCGAATCTTAATCTTTTGGGTACGCGGGAACCAACTGTTTATGGAAAACAGACTTTTGAAGACTATTTTAAGACGTTAAAAAACGAATTTCCCAAAGTACAGCTGCATTATTACCAGTCCAACCACGAAGGCGATTTAATTGACAAGATCCATGAAGTAGGTTTTTCTTTTGATGGAATTATTGTGAATGCGGGTGGCTACTCTCATACTTCGGTTGCCCTGGCAGATGCATTATCAGCTGTGACCACGCCGGCTGTGGAAGTGCATATTTCCAACATTCATGCCCGGGAAAAATTTCGTCACCACAGTTTTCTGACAGACCGATGCAAAGGAATGATCTGCGGTTTGGGGTTAAAAGGTTATGAAATGGCTGTTAGGTATTTCCTATAAATTTATCGGAAAACAGCATTGCTGAAAAGTATTTTGCCATTGTATAACATTCCGCGGAAAAGCGGGTCGTCCATCAGGTAGGTGACCTGCCCCTGGCCCATTTGCTGTACGCCAATTATCAGTGTATTTTTTAACTTTTCAGTCGCCTTGTTTCCTACAAAACCAGCCTTGTAACCAGTTTCTGAAAGATAACCGACGTTCCATCCTTCCGTCAGATAATCTATACCGTAAGCGTTTCTGACGATGCTGAAATATTCTTTTCCGCAACCAAAAGCGAGCGGGTGGGAGGTATCCATCGTAACCTGATACATGCTTCCCGGCGACGCATAACTGCTCTCATCACGTTCCTTATTCCCGAATTTTTTAAACAAATCTGTATTCTTTTTAGGACTTGAAATTTTTCTGGAAATATCAAAACCTGGTTTGTTCAGAAAAGCTTCGTTTGCATTTTCCATAACGATAAGTCTTCCGCCTTTTTTAATCCATTCCTGCAAAGTGGTAAGCAATTTGTCGTTCAGAACACCAGAATAATTTCCATCTGGTAAAATCAGCACATCAACCTGATCCCAGGGTAGTTGAGCGATCTTGCCAGGAGAAATCAAAGTCAGCGGATACTTAATCTGCTGTTCGAAAAAATGCCAGACAGCTCCCATAGAAGTTGTCGAAATTCCTTCGCCATAAAGCGTCACGATTTTTGGCGGTGTTATTGAAACCACTTCATCAGAGCCATAATCGACGCCCGAGGTTACTGAACCAGTCGATGTTGGAAATAATTTCACATGATTTTTAGTAGCAAGCGCAGTAACCAAACTGTCAAAATTGGACAGATTATTTCCTTTTTGCGTAATGATAAGAGTGCCAGCTTCGAAGGAATTTTTGTTTGCTTCAAACGCAACATTGGAAGTACGGACCAGGATTTTTCTTTTTAATAATTCAGAAAGAAAAACAGCGTCACCCACGCTGTTCCACCTTGCCAGATAGGCATAAGGTTTTATAGCAGAGATTTTATTTTCATTTTTTTCAGGCTGATAGGCAGCAGGTGTCAGTTTTTCCTTTAAACCATACGCTTTCAAACCGTACAAATAGGAGAGTCCCCAGCTGGTGATGTCATAAGTAATCGAGTCTTCAAGAACCGGTTGCGCTTCAAAAAGTATTTTAAGTAAATTCGATTTTGGCTGATAAGCACTGATCAGCAGATCGTTCGTTTCCGCTTTAAAATTTTGTTCCGACTGGTTTGTCAGGTCAGTGCCTTTTAGTGCCAGATTTTTTCCTGCAATCCCGTATTCAAAACCTTGTTTGGTCAGCCATTCACCAAACGCCCTCACGCGTTCCTCATTTCCCTGAGATTTTATCAGGTACGTTTTATAATTGCCAATTGGTTTTTGGACCGCATTGTCATAAAAGCTGATAAACTCGCTGACAATTTTTTCTTTCTGTGCAGAAATGGTTTCCAGCGTCGCAAGGCTCGTAATGTAATGATGTTCGATCCGGCTTTTCAGCGTCAAGGTATCGTTTTGGTCAGGACGTGAAAGTGCCAAACCCGCGCGACCGCCGCCGCCTTGCTCGTAAGTGATCCCGATTGCGCCGTTGTAAGTTGGCCAGGTATCGCCATAACTCGGATAAAAAAGGTCGTAGTCCTTTTTGGAGAAATATGTCCAGTTTCTCTGGTCAAAGTATTTTCTGCAATTGGCTCCCAGAATTTCATTGAATTCTCTTTGCCATTTGGTGATATCCTGATGGTATGGCTTTGCAGCCGGCGGGAAATAATAACTCCGTGCGGAGCCCATTTCGTGAAAATCTGCGTGTAAATGCGGCATCCATTGATTGTAAAAAGCGACACGTTCCTGTGTTTCTTTCTGCGTTTGCCATGCCCAGTCTCGGTTTAGATCAAATAGATAATGATTAAAACGTCCTCCCGGCCAGGGTTCGTCATGTTCCAATGCAAAAGGCGTCACATCGGGTATGGTATTCTGAACGCGGTTATACCAGGAAACATAGCGCTCACGGCCGTCAGGGTTGCTGCATGGATCGAGAATGACAATTGTATTTTTTAAAACCTCCTGTGTTGCGCTATTGTTTTTGTTTAATAATTCATAAATCACTTTCATGGCCGTCTCCGAAGAAACCGCCTCGTTGCCGTGAATATTATAACCAAGCCAGGCGATCGCGGGCGTTTTTCCATCAGCATTGCCGGTGGCCAACTTTATGCTCTTTAAATGATTGCTGCGTATGTCGTCCAGACGGGCAAGATTTTCAGGGGACGCCACAATCGCGAACATCAATGGCCTGCCTTCGTAGGTGCTTCCGTACTGAACGAGTTTTACGCGATCCGGATTTTGGGCGGCAATCGTTTTATAATAATCCAGGATCTGGTGGTGGAAAGTAAATTTATTGCCCAGCGGATAACCCAGAAATTGCTCAGGCGTTTTGTTCTGGGCATTGACGTTAAGAATGACAAATGTGAGTACCAGGCCGTAAATATATCGGATCATAAATGTGCTGAATGGGAGATTGGGATTTTGCCTGTCCAAATTTAAAAAGTTAAGTGAATTTAACACCAGGTAATAATAATGAAAAAAAAGTTTTCATTTTAAAACACTGATAATAAAGGAACTAAAAATTATTTTAAAATTATTTTTATGTGACATTTGGAATTAAAAAATCAACCGTGCATATTTGCACCACGATAACGGAAACGGAGTCGGAAAAAGAAAGAAAAGTGCTTTAATTTAAGCGAAGTAGGAGACCAGTCGGCCCATTCGTCTAGCGGTTAGGACACGACCCTTTCACGGTTGAAACAGGGGTTCGATTCCCCTATGGGTCACATGATTGGCCGTTTCGGCCTAGTGTGAAAAATTTAAGACGCTCTAAATGAAAATTTAGCGCGTCTTTTTTTTGTAGGCGAACTGTCTGTCCCAAAATCCAAAATCACCCCAAAACCCATTCATCCCCATTCCAAAGCCCTCCGTCTCCAAAACCAAACAGTATGTCAACAAGCGCATTCTGACTTGCTTATGATATTTCTCTGCCCTATACTTTTGTTAAAATAATTCAAAGAAATCAGTCCGGCTGTTTCCATACCTAATCGTTTTTCGACTAAGATTTGGGGAACGTATTGGCGCGAAGTCTTTGATCTGTGATCTTGAAAATTATAAGATATCCTATTTTAACGAATCAATAGCCATGAAAAATTTCAGAATCATTAAGAGCGGAATCTTGCTGATTGCGCTTTTCGTGGCAAATGTCAGTCAGGCGTTTGCATTTGACGAGCAATTAAAAATTACGTCGCCTCCAAAAGGTTACTGGACAGTTGAAACGAACACGAAAAAGCCGGGTGGGTCTATCATTCGTTTTTATACCGAAGATTCGAAACTGGTTTATGAAGAGCATCTGAGAAAGATCTCGCTTGATGTCGATCGCCCCAAAACGGTCGTGTTGCTAAACGCAGCGTTGGATGAGGCGATGATTAATTTTGGAATATCCGGGACTGCCATCAAAAACGGAAATCTTGTGGCAGAGCTGAAGAGGCGCGGCGTGGATGAACAGCTTTATACCGGCCGGAAAAACTAGATACATTTCATCAATAAACTAAACTTTCACGCAAAGCAAAAATGGTTTTGCGCAAAGGTCGCAAAGGTTATTCTTTGCGACCTTTGCTTTTTTATCTCTGCGATCTTTGCGTGAAACTTTTATTCATGCTTGTTGTTTCGTGCTTTATAATCCAAAAACCGCTGGTTATATTCTTTCATTTCCTTTTTGTTGAATCGCTTTTGCAGCCGCTCAGGGAGCTCCAATCTTTCCTGCACTTGCAGGGAATTTGAATATTCGATCAACGTATTTTCTCCGTTGACATCTTTTTGCAAATCAAAAGAATCATATAAATCGCCATTGACCGTGTAGGCTTTGAATGCAAGTAACGAATCGGTGATATTGATGTGTTGATAAAGCTGCGTGTTCGAAGCAGCGCGGTCCATCCAGCTTTGCAAACCGATATCATACATCTTCGGTCCGCTTACCGACACGACGTAAACCGGCCCATCCGGTTTCTTACGGATTTCACCTATTGGCATATTAATTCCCCGAGCATAAGAATGATCATGGCCCTGCAAAACCATATCAACTTTATATTTCTTATACAACGGCTCCATTTTTTTTCGCCATTTTTGATTGTCGCGGCCAAGGTTTGTGGAGTAAATCGGATGGTGATGAATGACGACAGTCCAGCGCAATCCATGATTTTGCGCGACTTTTTCAAACCAGGCAGTTTGACTCTGCATGACCAGCGAATCTGAAAATGCTGCTTCTGAATCCATTGTAATAAAACGTGTTCCCTGATAATCAATATAATAAGCCGTTTCTGACAGCCCTTCTGGCCCGTTTTCCGGTAAAACAAACTGCGGCCGCCAGTGCATTGAAAGCTGGGCTTTTTTATCCTTACCCCGAAAATATTCATGATTTCCCGGCGTCGACAAACTTGGTATCATGCCGTTCAGCCACCCGCCTGCCTCAAACCACTCACCCCATTGATAATCTTCGTTTGCGTTGTTGATAAGGTCGCCGGCATGAAGGATAAAATCGACTTTTGGAAATGCTGAATAGGCACCGCGAATCGCACGTGACCACAAGGACCGGACATCACTTTGCGCATCTCCAAAATAAAGAAACGACAAGGGTGCCTGCTGATCCGACGCGGTTGTAAAATGAAACCATTCGCTCCATCTTTTTCCGTCACCGACGCGATACATGTACTGCGTCGCGGGTTTTAAAGCTGTAAAGTTGACCTCGTGATACTGAACCTCTTTTTTGTCAAGCACAAGCGACTGGCTATTTGCATCTACACGTTTGGCGTTTTTCTCAAAATCCGGAGATGGATCAGCCTCGTGAATTTCCGCAACCGCTTTTTTAACAGATATGTCTGTCCGCCAATTAACAGCCCTGGAATGCGCAGGGTCACCTTTCAAACCCATTATGATCCGGTCTGGGAAGTTTGATGGCGGGTAGGATTTATTTGTCTGGGAAAAACCAGATTGAAATAAAAATAAAAAAACAGCGACCAGCAAAAATTTAAATTTTCTATACAAAGGAAGTGTGTAAATCAATATTGGTTGGTTAAAATTAGCAACACTGGTTTTGTTAACGAACAAATCAGTCTGATCGGATGTCAAGTTACCAGAAATATTGATTTACTGCTACCCATATCGCTGCGTTTAATGATAATCCGATCCAAAACTCTCCGTACCTTTGTGGCGTGAAAATAGAGATCCGAAGTGCTTTGAAAAAGAAAACCTTATTTGTTACCCCGCCTTTTACGCAACTGAATACGCCTTATCCCGCAACGGCTTACCTGAAAGGTTTTCTGAACACGCTGGGAAGAGAGTCACGTCAGGCAGATTTGGGTATTGAGGTTATTCTCGCACTTTTTTCTTCAAAAGGATTAAAGAAATTATTTGAAGATCTGGACAATTCGGACGCGGAACTGACAGATAACAGTTTCAGGATTTATTCCCTTCGGGATGAATATATCAGTACGATTGACCCAGTCATTCGTTTTCTGAAAAATAGAAATCCAACGCTTGCGCATAGTATCTGCGACCGGACTTATTTGCCGGAAGCATCACGTTTTCAGCAACTTGAAGATATGGACTGGGCTTTCGGGACAATGGGGATCCATGATAAGGCCAGGCATTTGGCAACCTTATACCTGGAAGATCTCGGAGATTTGATTCAGGAGGCTGTGGACCCGCATTTTGGGTTTAGCCGTTATGCAGAACGTTTGGGAAGATCTGCGACGCATTTTGATGAAATGTGTGAAGCACTGGAAATGCCCAATACTTTGTTAACCACTTTGCTGGTTAACATACTTGAAGAGAAAATCAAAACCTACCAGCCTGATATTCTTTGTATCACTGTGCCTTTCCCCGGCAACTTATATGGCGGTATGAAATGTGGACAATACGTCAAACAATTTCACCCGGAAATAAGCGTCGTAATGGGCGGTGGTTTTGCCAATACTGAATTACGATCACTAAAAGAGCCAAGGGTTTTCGATTATATAGATTTCGTTTGTCTGGACGACGGCGAGGCGCCTCTACTCTCTCTGCTTGAATTTCTGGACGGCGAGCGAGAAATTGACCAGCTTAAACGGGTTTATGCGCGCACAGATGGAAGGGTAATTTATTATAACGGAGCAAAAGAAAGAGACGTCCCGCAACGCGACACCGGAACGCCCGATTACAGCGATCTGCCGCTGCATGATTATTTGTCGGTCATTGAGATCGTCAATCCGATGCACAGGCTTTGGAGCGATGGCCGTTGGAACAAACTGACGCTTGCGCATGGCTGTTATTGGGGGAAATGCTCATTCTGCGATATTTCGCTAGATTATATCAAACGTTACGAACCGATGACGGCCGCCTTATTATGCGATCGCATCGAAGAAATAATAGCACAAACGCAGCAGAATGGATTCCATTTTGTTGATGAGGCTGCTCCTCCTGCGTTGCTACGTGACCTTGCGCTGGAAATTATCAGAAGAAAACTAACAGTTGTCTGGTGGACGAATATTCGTTTTGAGAAAAATTTCACGCATGACCTTTGTCTTCTTTTAAAAGCATCCGGCTGTATCGCCATTTCTGGTGGACTGGAAGTAGCTTCCGATCGATTGCTCGAACGCATGAAAAAGGGGGTAACTGTCGCACAAGTTGCGCGTGTTGCCGATGCTTTTACACAAGCCGGAATAATGGTTCATGCCTATCTAATGTATGGGTTTCCTACACAAACGATGCAGGAGACGGTTGATGCTTTGGAAATGGTTCGCCAGTTATTTCAGCAGGGAATAGTCCAATCAGGATTTTGGCACAGGTTTGCAATGACGGCCCACAGCCCCGTCGGGCTTCATCCCGAAGAATTTGACGTGATGCGGATAGGACCGGCCCTGGGAGAATTTGCCAATAATGATCTTGAACATAACGATCCGTTAGGCGCAAACCACGATCTTTTTGCAGAAGGACTCAGAAAGTCATTATTCAATTATATGCACGGCGTCTGTTTTGATTTTCCATTGTCAAAATGGTTTGATTTTAAAATCCCGGCAACCACAATTCCTCCAAGATACATCGAAAAAAGTATCAGCCACTTCCCCGATGCGATACCGCGCACCAATGCCATGGTAATCTGGATGGGAAGTTTGCCGACACTTTCAGTTTTTCAGGAAAAACAAGGAAAACGGATTGTAGAAATTGCCGAACTGGTTTTTTATAATAAAAAACAGGAATGGGCATTAGAAACATCACCCATAATAGGAGAGTGGCTGGAAGAAAAAATGCCGGAATTGCTGATCGGAAAACACGAACCATACCCATTTGAACAGCTAAAAAAAGATTACGAAAAGCTGGGCCTGGGAGACTTCGACTTTTTTATGAAATCGAAAGAATGGGAAGAACTAAAAAGCGGCGGCCTATTGATCGTATAAAACAAACGCAATGAATTATCGCGTCCATTGCGAAACCCATTGCGTCCATTGCGGTTAATAAAAACCTACCTGAAAACCTCAAAATTCATCAAATCATCATCAAAAACGGTAAAAATAGCCGGGTACCCGACCGCAATGCTGCCAACCTTATCCGATAAACCAACCGCCAGTGAAGGACGAATAGTTGCCATTTCAATCGCTTCCTGAACCGGAATACCCACTTCTTTCACCGCATTTCTAACAGCGTCACCCAAAGAAATTGTCGCACCAGCCAAATTTCCCTCTGAATTCACATACTGAGCGTTTTGTAAAAAAGCATCAAACTCTCCCCACTTAAACTCTGTCACTTTTTCTCCAACAAACAAAGCATCGGAAATCAGGAAAAGTTTATCTTTTTTAGCCTGATAGGCAATTCGCGCAGCGGCATAGTCACAATGGACACCATCGACAATAATTGGCGCGTAAACGGAATCCGTATCAAAAGTTGCCCCAACCAGCCCAGGCTGACGATGCCCGAATGGCGACATGGCATTATACAAATGCGTGACCAACTTAATTCCTTGTCCGAATGCGTCCGTAGCTTCCTGATAAGTGGCATTGGAATGTCCGGCTGAAACCGTAATTCCAGATGCTAAGAGCCTGTCGATCTGTTCAGGCGTAAACATTTCAGGGGCAATTGTAATTAATTTTATCACATCCCGACCATGGCTAATGATCGCTTCCAGTTCTGTATCCGTCGGTTTTCTAACATACTCGGCAAGGTGCGCGCCCCGTTTTACTGGATTCAAAAAAGGACCTTCCAGATGCATCCCCAAAACTCCGGAATCTGGATTTTTGCGTTGATAAGTTCTCATCGCAGTAATTCCTTTTAAAATATTTTCCAGTGAGGAAGTTATCAACGTCGGAAAAACATAGGCCGTGCCCTGTAAAAGACTTGACTGATAAATGTCGTCAATCGTCTCTTCGTCAGCCTTTTCCGTAAAATGGAATTGCTCACCGCCGTTGATGTGTATGTCGAAAAGACCGGCGCTGATATTTTGAAAATGCTTTAAGCCAGGATTGTTAGCAGAAGCTTCAATACCAGCAATGACTCCGTTTTCGATGGTAATTATCTGATTGTGCAGTACCTCCTGGCCGGTATACACCTTCTCTGCAAATATCTGATTGGACATAAGTTTAAATAATTGAAACGACGGTTTAGGAATTATAATTTAGTTGTTACTTGATGACAATGTCAAATTTAGTCAAAAGACCAGCCAAATCGGTAGACAAGAACTTTGCTTTTTTAACGTTATTACTCGCAGGATCAATAGAAAAATTTTGACTCGTCGTGAAGTCAACTCCACTCAGGTTGGTAGATAAAAAAACTGCTCCGAACAAATCACAATTTGTAAACTTCGACTTTGACAAATCGGCCTGCGTAAAATCGGCTCCGTTGATTTTGCAATCGATGAAGGCACTTTTGTTCAGCTTTTTATTGTCAAAATTCGTATAGTCTAACATACATTTCTCGAAGCGGACAGAGAAACCGAAGTCTTTGGTATCGGAAAAATTTACACCGATCATCTTGCAATCGACGAATTCGACGTCGTACATTTTGCAATTCGTGATGACCGCGTTACTCAAATTACAGCCAATAAAAGAGCAGTCGGTGAAATCAGTTCCGGAAATATCAGTAAACGTGCAGTTGGTAAATTCAACCTGTTCAAAACTTTGCTGAGCCAGATACTGATTTGTGAAATCGATATTACTGATTGACTCGACGTTTCTTTTATTGTACATTAAACTAGGACTTATGAATTTCTACAAATATTTACTAATGACGCTTTTCAGCTGATTGGCCTGCACCACGCCCGACTGACGCCACATAACTTTCCCATGTTTGAAGACGATCAAAGTAGGGACGCCCTGAATTTTATATGCCTGTGCGGCAGATGGATTTTTATCCACGTCAATTTTCACAATTGTTGCTTTATCGCCCAAACCAGCTTTCAATTCTTCCAGGATAGGTTTCATCAGTTTACATGGACCGCACCATTCTGCCGAAAAATCAACTAAAACGGGCTTGTTGCTATTTATTAAATCTGAAAATGCTGACATCTGTTCTAATTATTTAGTACGACATAATAACCAATCCCGGGAAGGAATGGTTTAACAAACCTGATATGATTTCAGCGTTCAAAAATCGTACGAGGATCCGTTAGCCAAGCTTTGTTTTCAGAAACTTTCCGAAACGCTTTTCTATAAATTCGTAAGTAAAATGCGAATACAGGATTGTTAAAGAAATTGAAATAATCAGCGAACAGAAGATATGTGTTTCTGTTGGCGTCCATTTGAGCACACGAAAAAGGCAGATATTTACAAAAATCAATACGATGGCATGATTCAGATAGAGGGAATAAGAAATTCGCCCCAGATACTGAAATGGTTTACTTGAAAGAAGCTGCGTGATGATTCCGGTTGAAGATGCAAAAATGATAATTCCGGCAGAAAATAGGATTGGGAAGATCAATTTGATTAAATTCCATTCAAAGTGATGGGTCATATACATCGCTGCTATCAAAACAATCAGAAAAGGAATTTCGAAAATATTCAGATGCAGCTTCCGGTCGCGCAGAAAGGCGAAAGTGAAAATTCCCATGCAAAAACACAGCAGACCACGGATGAAACCGTAATCATAAACAAGCATATATTCGCCCTTGTAAATGATAAAAGCGACGCACAAGACGCTCAGGAAAACAAACGCCCAATATTTTTTTGCCGGGACGATCAGCAGTACCAGACCAAAAACGATATAGGAAATCATTTCAGAGGATATCGACCATGCCGGATAATTGATTCCCATCCAGTCACCGAAGACAGGCGTTGAGCCCATGAAAGTAAGTGTATCAAATCCTGCTTGCAAATAATACGACAATTCCAGGTCACTCACATTTTTCAGCGCACTTTGATCGCCAATCAGATTGGCGATGATGAACAACACTTCCGTGTAAAAAAGCAGGGGATAAAGCCTGATGAATCGTTTTTTAATAAAAGTGCTGAAATCCTCTCCTGTCTGGATTTTTTCGATGTAGTTCATTGCGATAACAAAGCCGCTGAGAACGAAGAAAAAATCTACGAAAAGACTGGAATTGATGACAAAAAAGTTATTATAGAAAATTGAATCCCGAAATGCGTTATGATGGTGGGCGATCACAAGAATGGAAAAAATCCCCCGTAATCCATCCAATTGTTCAACTCTTTGTCTCATGTGCAGATTTAATGAGCCTCAAATATGAAAATAATCTAAGGCTGCTTTCTCAATATAGTGCTGTATTTTAACTAGGGATTGGCCGTTACTAATTGCTCCTGTACTGGTTTTGCGTTGAACTTATCAAAGTATTTTATGCCCAGGAAGCGGATCATAACAGCATAAGGGAACCAATATGCGATGTCATATGGCCGTCCGCCGGAAATTAGTAACACGATAAGCGACAAGAAGAAATAGGCCAGAAATGTCGATAATGGGCTTGTGTTTCTTTTAATTTCCTGCAAAGCATAGATAAAAAGGCATAGATTAAAGCCGTTGAAAAACAAGAAACCAAGTATCCCGTGATTAACCCAGGCTTCAAGAATAGGAATATCGAGAAAGCCAAATTTATAGCCTCTGCCCAGAAACACGTCCCATGAATAAATGGTATCCAGAAAGTCTGCAAAACCACTGACCCGTCCCATAGCAGAGGCATCAATATCAGCTGTTTCAGTAAGTTTTACACCAAGTGATGTAAAAATTACGTCCATGATCCTGTCTTCAAAAACACTCCAGTAATTCATGAGACTAAAATAAACATTACTGTAAGCTTGCAGGAAATAGTTGATTCCGAATATGACGACGATAAGGACAATCAGGTTCTTGAAAGTAAAAATGCTGCCAATCGCCGAGAAGATTCTTGTTACTTTAAAATTATAGAAAACATACAATGCCACCATAATCCCAACACCCAGATAACTGGATTTAGCCAAAGAAATTACAATTACTCCAAGACTGAAAAGAACCGAAAAGTATAAAAATAATCTTCCGAGAACGCTTCTGTATCGCGGTATAAGTACAAGTGCAGAGAGTAAACAAATTACGCCGTTCCGGGCAGTAATGTGAGGATTTCCTCCCGCCTGTGCTCCTTCATTTGAAAAACTTACCGCTGCACGCATACCGACGGACCAGCTTGGATCCGTCATCAGCGAATAAACGAGTGTAATGTTTGAGAACAGCGAAAGAATAAAGAAAACGGGAACAACTGTTTCCTGGACATCGCTGGGAATACTGAGCAATAATATCAGGAACGCGAAAATAAAAACGTAATTACCAATATCTGTGACAGCAGTACCAACCGGATTGAAAAACGCAAAGTAATACATTGAAATCGCCAAAAAACCCACACCCAGGTAAAAAAGGATGGCGTTTGGCTTGTAAAATCTCAGAAAAAGGTTCGTTGGCGTCATCAAGAGAAGCGCCAAAACAAAGAAACCGGCTGTAAACGTACTACTTGCGGGACCAATTCCCAGGGTATCACGAAAAAAGAATATCAAAGGAAACCCGTTAAACATCATTGCGATGCCTACCGAATACCTTAAAAAATTAAAGTTTCTTATTAAAGTTGTTAGATTCAAATTCATCTTGATAATCTGAAACGTATGTATTTGAAATCAAATCGCAATAAAAAATAGGATACTTTTCGAATCCTGCACCAAAGATACCGTATTTTGTTAAGAGCAGGGAATGATATCGCAGAATTGTACAATTTTTGTATTCTAAGATGCTCCTCTGATCCAACGGAGGCAATGGTTGATGATTTAGCATCAGCATGAACTCTAAGCGCACCTCCAAGACCGTCAATCTTTACGATTTTTGTCGAATCATGAAGGGTATATCTCGTGATAAACTCATAGTCAAATGCAAACCGGAACGACTCATCAAAATTGCCGTACTTTTCAACCAGCGATTTTTTGAAAAATAAAGATTGATTGTGGATCTGCATACCTTCCAGAATTTGACAAGTCAGGCTGTAAGACGTTGTTTTTAATATCTCCGTCACTTCGTCATCGGTGGTGATCATGAACAGGTCGCCATACAAAATATCTGCTTGCTGTTCCAAAGTCGCTTTTCCAAAACGCTGAAAAGTGCCGGGGAAATATACATCGTCCGAATTTTGAAAACTGATCCATTCACCGGTAGCTCGTTCAAGTCCTTTATTTATGGCATGAACCTGACCCTTGTCTTTTTCAGATACCCAATAAGCCAGATATTTTTCATACTTTTTTATTACCTCAACACTTCTGTCAGTAGATCCTCCATCGACAATAATATATTCCAGATTCGGGTAGTTCTGGTTCAAAACGCTTAAAATGGTGCGTTCCAAAAAATCTGCCTGATTGTAGGAAGGTGTTATGATCGTCAGCTTGGGGAATGCCTTGCCGGTATTATCAGCTAAATTATTGATCGTCAATTTTGATGTAAAATCACGAAGCTCTGCTGTACTTTCCTGAAGAGGTTTCATACTTGATTAATTCCTGTTTATTGACCTTAAAACTGATCAACGAATTTTGTTATAGCTTTTAGCTTGCCGGCAATATTCTTGCGTAAAGCTCTCTGGCTGCTGATATTAGAAGGTTTGCCAAATGCTGGCTCACCGTTTATTTTTAAACTTTCGTATTTTTTTAGACTATGCTGGTATTGATTAAACAACTTTTTAAAGGCACTGTTTTGATTAATCAAACCAGTATGTTCTGACCAAACCGGATGGTAATTTCCGAGTCCGGCGAAGTCTATCGAAATCAGTTTCTCTTCGTCTACAAAAAAACTTCCGTTCTCTTCTTTCAGATTTTTATTCAAAACGCTGTGTAAACCGTAATGCCAGCCTGCATGCTGCACCTGAATCGTGTTTTTCACCCAAACCGGCGCGTAATTAAGCCAAAGTTGATCCATACACATCCCGTTACAAAGATCAAACTTTGCCCTGTCAATGGTACGATGCGACCACCAGTCTAATAATTTCGACGTTGCTTCGCCTGGTTTTATAACCCAGCTTCCGGAATGAAACATCCCAATATTAAGAATTCGCTTGTCATCCAGCATATTGGACTTACTAAGCGGTTTTGCTATATGCGGTGTTAATAGCAATTCAGCCGGGTTATTGGTAATTTCCTGTATGGAGTTGAAAAGCAAAGTTGTCGGTGCAAGAAATGTTAGCTGTTTGCAATCCTTCTGTTTTTTTAAAATACCTTTTGCAAACCAGGGCCGGGAAGCAGCAACGATCTCGAAGTCAAAATAATTTGAACACATTTGTCCCCATTCCGGCACATCAATATCTTCAATTGGGATCACTTTAATTCCATTCTGAACTTTTGGCAGCGGAAAGGTATCAGCCCAGCCAATGTAAAAAAGAGAATCGGGATGAAACTGCAACACAGAAGCTCCCAAAGCCAAAGCATTCGGTAATTGTAATCTGTTACAGACGGTAAAAACTATAGTCATGCTGTGTGTTCTCTTTCCTATTTATAAAATGGAAGACTATTCAGGTTATTCATATCAATTCCGCAAATCCCGGTTGGCCAGGCATCCCGGTTATCGGTGTATCCGGAAATATTTTTGGCATTTTGAGAAAACCGGCTTTGTACAATTGGCGTTGGTTTTCTTAATTGCGGCCAGAAACGATTTGCTTCTATTTCCCAAAACAAAGAGTCTTTGTTTTCAAATTTATCATTTTGACGATATTCATGCGCCTCCTTTTTCCTGGCAGACAGCGTTTTTATCATCCGCTGCACGTTGCATAACTTCAATCCGTCACTTTCAAAACTTTTGCCTAATTCCTGTTTCTCGTTTTCATTCAAACCCCAGATTCTAGAAAAGTCATTTCCAATGCTGTTTTTCGAGCCGGTATTTTCTATTGGATTGGCGTGCAGATAATCATATCCCTGCTTGCACCAGTAGTGTATTTCATCTTTTACGATCCAGCTGTTCAGCTCATGAATCAGAACAAAATCGCTCCAAGTAAACCGCGTGTAAAAATCTTCCATTAATAACAGGTTTGATAAAGCCTGTCTTGATCCAAAATATTTTGACTTAAATGTCAGTACTTCTACCCGTTTGTCCTCAGACTCAAAAGCCGACAAATCGGCTCCTTCGTATGTGAACAGAATGATCGGATATTTTGACAACGCTTCGAGACTGTGCCTTAGAACCGTTTCTTCGTGGACAGTCAAATCTGCATTTAATATGGGAATCAGTATAGATACCAGCTCTTTCATTATAGGGTATCAATCTGATCGATTAGGTATTTAACAGGCATGTTCAGGTATTTTCTGACACGAACATATCTCTTCACTTTCGCAGGTTTTATATAGGAGCAGGGGAATTTTCGATAATATGCATTGCCATTATTGATCAGGCTGTTGCGATAAATATCGAAAAGTTCAGTCGCATCCTTTCGCTCAGCAAGCTGAAATCTGTCCTGGTATTTGGATAAAACTTCCGGCTTTTCCGGATCATATCCGCTGTAATGAAAAAATATCAGCGGGTTGTCTTCATTTACATAAAAAGCATTTTCTTTTTTTGAAAAAACGCGTTCATGCAAGTTCCAATAGGCGGCATTGTAACCAGGATTTCGTTCGATATGTGTATTCGGGACAAAAACCGGTAAAAAATTCATCCAGTTCTGATCCACAAAAAGCCCGTTACACAAATCAATTAAACACTCGTAGCGCAACTTTTCTTCCCACCATTTGATAAATTCGGTATTGGGCTCGCTTCTTCTGAAAGCTACAAAACCAAGATTATAAATTCCGGTGTTTAAATGATGTAACTCATTCGGGGTAAGTCTGTCTTCAATTGGCGTATTCACATGCGGCGTTAAAACCGCCTCATGTTTTTTCAATGAATCGAGCAGCCCTGTCAAAGGCTGATATATAATAATATCCGGGTCAAAATAAATGACATTTTTTGCCTCCGGATAATTTTTGAAAAAATAGGTAAAGTAAAATGGTTTTACGGCGGTATTAAGCTCTGTGATATTGTAGCGGCTGCACATATCCTCAAAACCTTCAATTCCGATCTTATCAATTTCGATCATCGGATACTTAGGTGTATAGGATTGTTCGAAACTGACACCTTCCTGATTATCCACCAGACCGATGACGAAAAGAATTTCGGGATTTGTAACAGCCAGCGAATCACCGAGTGTGCGCGCCTGAGCCAGGTAATTTATAGAACAAATGGTAAAGGCAATGGTCATTGATTGTGTTTTTCGGAAACCTGCAAAGGTAGATACTTTTGAATTATCGCTTCAATTTTTGCAACGCTGTTCACAGTATTGTGACGTTCCAAAACTTTGGTACGACCTTTTTGCCCCATGGTTTCCCGAAGGGATGGATCCAGGATAAGTTGAATCAACGCTTCTGAAGCCGCGGAAATATCCAGATAAGGAACCACAAATCCAGCGTCAGATTCAATCAGTTCAGGTGCTCCACCGGCTCCGTCAAAACATACAACAGGCGTTTCGTTCAATGCTGCTTCAAGCACAACCAGCGGATATGGATCTTCCCGTGAGCTCAATAACAAAACATCAAAACGACTGATATAATCGAGTGCTTGCGGTGTAGGAGGAATCAGAATAATTCTGTTTTCCAACCCCATCAAATGAATATCGCTTTTGATCAGTTCGAAAATTTCATGCTGCGGACCAGCACCAACCCAGACAAAATACACATCCAGCGGATTGGTTTTTTGAAGAACTCTTCTCGCGATCCAGTTGAAAATATCATTTCCCTTCCGCCATTCCGCATTGCCGCAACCTCCGATTACAACGGCATCTTTCGGAATGCCGTATGTTTTTTCAAGAAGTTCAGGCTGTGCGGCTTTTAATTTATTGTCAATATGATCATGGTCGATCAGTGTAAAAATACTTACATGATCTACCGGAAAATTATAATCGTTAATGTAATGGCTTGCAACTGCATTAGAAACTGCGATCAGGTGACTCGTCTTTTTTAGCAATAAAGAAAGATGTTCCTGATAGGTATATATTTTTACAGACATGCCCAGTTCATGAACGAAAAGGACAACAGGTAAATCATGTAAGAATTTAAGAAAGTCGTAGTAAACTTCGGCATTTGCCACTGAGTTCACGAAGACTAATCCAATATTCTGACTTTTTAATTCGGCTATGGCGCGTTCGTTCTCCTTTTCGATTGCATGTTTTTCATACAATTTGTGCAATCTTACTTTTTGTAAAAATTTGCCTGAAAAGTTTGAAACGGTATTTTTGGTGCTGTATAACCTTGTAATTGTCACTACCTCAGCAAATTCCTGCTCCAATACGCCGCCGTTACAAAGCAACAGGTGCATAGGAACGCCTTTTTCTTTCAGCAACCGAAGTAGCTGAAGCAAAAGAAGCTGACTTCCTGCCCGGTTTGCGTCGTGACTTATAAATAGTATTTTTTGCGGAGTCATTAAGGTAAGTTCGTTGATATCGAATTGAGATCTTAAATTAATTAAGACGCTCTTAATAAGCTTCGTAACTTAATTTGCCAGGAACTTTTTTAGCAGGGTTGCCTACATAAATTCCCCACTCTTCTGTATCCTTCGTAATGGCAGAAGCCATGCCAACCAATGTTCCCTGTGCAATCGTCATATAGTCACGGATTGTACTATTTACACCAAAAAACGAATAGGATTCAATAACACAGTGCCCGGACATCACGACATGGGACGTGAAAAACACATGATCTTTAATCTTCCCGTGATGACCTATATGGTTTCCGCTCCACATTACAACGTTGTTTCCAACGGTTGTAAAGGGTTGGATCGTATTGTCTTCCAGAATGAAACAATTTTCTCCGATAACTTTTCTGTCAAGAATTGTCGCGTACGAACTGATATAAGATATGAACTGGTAACCTTTTGCCTTCACCTGATTGTAGATCGCTTCCCGGTTTCTGTTCATATTCCTGCCCGTCATGGGAGCGAAAAAGGAATATTCCGATGGAGGAAATACCGTTTCAACATCTTCAAAAGCTACCAAAGGAAGCCCGCGAAATGATTGTTCAGTAATGTATTCCCGATTCACCGAAAAAGCTACTACTTCATGTTCTGAATCGTTTTCAAGATAATAATGGGCCAATTCTGCCGTATCCAAAACTCCAAAAATAATAACCTTTGCCATTCTCTATATAAGTTCGAATTCTTTAAGAAGTTTAGCGATGTTTTCTTCATCGTTAAACATTAGTATGTCAATAATTGATAGCCAAGGTACGAAAGCATTTTTAAATTGAGGATAAGGGCTGGCAACACTTTTGATGAAATCGAGCCTGATATGCTCCTTTTCAAATTTATTTTTTTCGTATAACTCCATGCCACCAATCGGATTGATGTAGTGGGAAGCGTTCTCCTGCCTGCAAATGTCCAAAATCCGTTCCTGAGCTTTTAAATCTGAATTATTGTAAACTCTCGAAGAGGTAACAATTTCAGTATGGATATTCATGTGCGCACAAACCTTTTTTAGAGCATACAGGGTAAGCTCAGCGATGTTTTCACACTGGAAATTTACGATTTCTTCAACTAGTAGAAAAACCTTTTGGTAAGTGGGTGCTTTCTGGTAGGATTGCTGAATGGTTTTCAAGAACTTCTTTTTCCATGGCTCATCGATACCAAGCTCTACTTCATGGATAAGTTTATTCTGGCTAGCGTCTTTCAAAGGTATGGTAAAAAGATGCGGTTTGCCGGAAACGAGAATCTGGTTTCTATTGATCCACCCTTTATTGATAAAATTTACATCGTCATAAATTACAAACTTATCCACAGCATTGATCAGCTGAAAATACCCGATATACGGGAAAATATAAGGTTGCATTATGGCAATAGTCATATAATATTGGTTAGTGTGACGAATTTAATTGATTGATTATCACTGTTTATTATTTCAACCTTCTGAGGTAATAATCCTCACCTTTTACGATCAGATGTTTCATGGTCGTATCTGTCCCTAATCTTAGATCCGTTGGCAATGCTTTGATTTTCGTCGTATCGTTTATTACGCTTCTTGCATAAAACAAATAATCAGCTTCCTCCGGAATCGGTTGTAAACCCTTTTCAAACGGATTAATTGATATCAGTTTTCTGGTCAGTTTTGCTCCGTATAAAGGATATTCGAAATCATCGTTGATCGTAGCAAGGGCGACTGTCGCGTCTTGCGGAACAATCGAATCGTACGCCAAATAAGGTTTGGTAATATCCGGTCTCGCGAAAGTCTGGAACTGGATACGATCCATTTTCAGTGCAGACTCATGTCCATAAACACCAAACGGCAGGCAACGAACATTCAGGAATACAGACATCAAAGCGGAAGTGCATCCCAGCAAAACAATCATTAACACATAACCCTTCCAAATTTTTCTACGCGGCTTAATGATCGATAGGCGATGATTTGAGAAAAGCAGCAGTAAAAATAGAACACCGAACAAACCAGGTTCTATGAAATATCTTCCTTTGAAAGGATCGTAAACAGCCGTGTAAGAAATGGCCATATAATCCAGTACAAAGGCCAGAGCCAGAAACCAGTGAACCCTGGACCAGAATACTCTGAAAAAAACAAGGAATATTAAAGGTAATATCAGCGCAAAACCAAAGACACCCCAGTAAGGATTGGCATTGTAAAAGTCGAATCTTCTCTGGAAGGTGAAAGGAACGATGGCATATACAGTCTCCTCGTCAAGCCGTAAATTCAGTTTATCTTCTAAAAAGATAATCGGTTTGCGAATCTGCGTATTCAAATCGTAACCCCACTGCGCATTACGTATCCCATCCAGGTTGAAAAAGTCATAAGCATAGCGGATCACATTTCGGGTTCCTTGTTTGGCAAGATTTGCGGGCGTTCCGAATCTTTCAACAGATTGATGTTTTAAAGCAGTAGGAGGGCCAATTGGATGGCCAAAAACCTGTATGTTTTTTATATAACCTGTCGGTAAAGTGTAAATCAAAACAGACAGAAATATTGCAATGGCAAGTCGGATTACACGATCAAAAAACACTTTAAAATTCGGCGAGATGAAGATGGCGTAAATCATGATCACAAAAACCGACGGGAGCAAAAATGCAAAAGTTATTTTATGACCAAAAACAATTCCGAAGACCATACCTATCAAATAGAGATACCGGTTTTCGCGTGTGTTGTAAAAGGTGAAAATAAAATAAAGCAGACAACTAAGATAGGCAGTAAGTACGATATCGGTTTCGGTCGTGACAGCCTGCATCAAAAAGTCCAGAAACATTCCGTAAGCCAATGCACAGAAAAAACTTGCCGAAAGATTTCTGCCGATACGTTGCGCGATCCCGAAAACAGAGATTAGCGTAATCCAATATGAAAGATGATGGATAATTTTGAAAGCATTCTCAACTTTTCCGGTAACCAGGTAAGAATAAATCTGGATGGTGGTAACACTTTTGGGATACGTATCCATGTTCCAGTTTGTGCCGCCAAAATGCTCCATTGTTCCCCGCTGGATGTAACGAACGGCGCGGTTGAGGTGCCCGGTCATACTATCCCATTCGTTTGGAACAGTGAAAATAACAAGAATCAGATTGGTAATGCCAACGATGGCTAATGTGCCAAACATCGCCAGGAAAATAAATTTGAGATAAGGAGATAACTCCCGCATCCATAATTTAAATGTTCCGATCCGGTTACCTATTATCTGGCGAACTGAAAATGCCTGCTGCTGTGGAAAGAGTCTTGTCCAGAGGGTGAAATGCAGCGCAATTACGATGAAGGTGCCAACGATCCAGGCGGGTGTGTTAGCGGTGAGGTCCAATGCTGAAAGCACAAACCCTGTTGGGATTATGCTTCCAGTGAAAAGAACAAATGATGTGATGAGCCATTCGGTAAGTGATGGTTGTGTTATTTTTTTTGCAGTATAACCAACACTATATAAAAACAGAAAAAAAGAAAGTAAATAGAGAATAGCCATGAGACTATGGTGATAAATGACCGTTGATGATTTTACTGATTCGCTCTACATCCGGAAGAGGCAGGCCAACATAAAGTGGCAAACTTAACACTCTTTCGGACATATCCTCCGAGACCGGGCAGGATATGTGTTTCGGCATGAAAGCCAATGTGTTGAGCGATGGATAAAAATATCTTCGAGGTATTATGTCTTCTGCTGCAAGCGCCTGCTGAACATTTCTCAATACTTTTTCAGACGGGAAAACAACAGGATAATAGGCATAATTGTATTCTATATCAGGGCTGATCTTCGGTTTTGAAAGTATATCCCAATTCAGGAAACTGTCATAACCGTCAAAAATTTCTTTCCGTGCCGCAATGATATCCGGGACGTTTGGCAAGTTACAAAGTCCCATCGCAGCATGGAATTCCGAGTTTTTACCATTTATTCCGGCAAAATAATATTCTTCATCACCTTTGTGGCCGAAGGCGCGCAAAAGATGAAGTTCTTTATCAAGTTCGGGATGATTGGATATCAACGCTCCTCCTTCAATGGTATGGAATACCTTGGTTGCGTGGAAACTGCACGTACTTAAATCACCATAAGAAAACAATGATCTTCCTTTGAACGTGACACCAAAAGCATGCGCACCGTCGTAAATCACTTTAAGATTATGCTTTTTAGCAACTTCTTCAATTTTTTCTACGTCGCATGGATTTCCATAAACGTGCGTAGCAAGAATTGCAGTTGTTTCCGGCGTGATCGCAGCTTCAATCAGATTTGCATTGATATTGAAAGTTTCAGGATCAATATCTACAAAAACGGGTGTGCAGTTTTCCCAGATAATTACATTGGTGGTTGCACAATACGAAAATGGAGTTGTGATCACATCGCCTTTAATCTCCAGAGCCTTCATGGCAATCTGAAGAACGATTGTTCCGTTACCACAAAAATAAAGATAATCTACGTTGAGATATTCCTTCAATTTGGCTTCCAGCTCCTGCACCAAAGGACCATTATTGGTCAGGTACCCACGATCCCAAATCTCACGAACGTATTTGATATATTGTTCCTGGTCGGGTAAATATGCTTTCGTGACGTTAATCATTCACCAGGTGTTCAGTTTGTCTAATAGAAAAATTAAGTTTAGGGCGGATATAACCAGGCCATTTTCCATACCAGGTCACGTTTTCACGATAGTCCTCGATATCAAAAATAAGTGCCTCTTCCATGTTGTAAACCACCGTACTGGTATCTTTTACAATCATCATGGAAACAACATAAGATCCATCATTCAGGAAATGTCCCGGAATTTCACAAACCCCTGTGACAAGTCCCTTCCCAAATTGCTGGGATTCTGTTCCCACGTTGAAGATACATTCACCCGTGAAGGTGTAAAGGTGCATACTTAAATTCAGATTAGCACCTTCTTCCATATTCCAGAATTCAAATTGGAAGTTCATCGGCGTTCTCACGTCAATGTGCATCAGGTTGTCCTGATATTCTGCAAGCAGTCTGAAACTCTTGATTCGAACCTGATCATTACCGGGAGCCTGATTTACATCGTCCCAATGACGCTCCATTCTCTTGTGAGAAACTTTGCTCAGATAATTGGTAACAATATGAGTGGTTTCACCCTGATCAATCAATTGTCCTTTTTCAAAATAGAAGGATTTATTACAAAGCGCCTGGATTGCTGTCAGGTTGTGGCTTACAAACAGAAGGGTTCTTCCACTTTCTGAAACATCCCGCATCTTTCCAAGACATTTCTTCTGGAATTCAGTATCACCAACGGCCAGTACCTCATCCACAATTAATATCTCCGGATTTAAATGCGCAGCAATAGCAAAGCCAAGACGCACATACATACCGGAAGAATAACGTTTAACAGGCGTATCAAGAAATTTTTCAACGCCTGCAAAATCAACAATTGCGTCGAAGGATTCCTTAATTTCTCTTTTCGCCATTCCAAGAATAGCGCCGTTAAGATAAATATTTTCTCTTCCTGTCAGCTCCGGATGAAAACCTGTACCAACTTCAAGTAAACTTGCAACGCGGCCATCAATTGTGATTTGTCCGGTGCTTGGTTCTGTGATACGGCTTAAAATTTTCAACAGTGTGGATTTACCAGCACCATTATGTCCAACGATCCCGATGCGGTCGCCTTGGTCAATTGTGAAATTTACATCTTTAAGCGCCCAGAATTCTTCTTTTTCGGTATAGTCAGAATGGGAAGTTTTGCGGGAAAACAAATCGCTGACAACGTCGCGAAAAGTTGTAGGACCACCAGCCTTATGCTTGTGGTCAATAATATATTTCTTGCTGATATTTTCAGCTGTGATTACAGACATGGCCAAAAGTAACAGTTTCTAAATATGATCTACGAAGGTATTTTCCTTTTTACGAAAGTAAATTAAGGATAATATCAGAATAACAACTGAAATTATTGCAGTGGAGTACACGCTGTTGGGATTAAAATAAGCCTTGTCGCCCAACAGACACCATTTAAAACCATCAATAATCCCAACCATTGGGTTCAAATTGTAATATTTTTCATACCACGTGCCTTGTGCAAGTCTGCTGCTGTAAGCGATTGGACAAACATAAAAACCCACCTGAACGATGAAAGGAATTAGTTGTCCGATATCTCTGAAACGCACATTTAAAACAGCAAAGAAGAGGCCGAAACCCATCGATGTAATAAAGGCGAGCAATAAAAATGCAGGCAGATAAATAATGTTCCAGCTAAGCGGGTGGTTGAAAAATACCGTTAGGATAAGGAAGATTCCAAGTGTTATTAAAAAATCGACAAAACCTACGGCTACCGAACTTAGCGGCATAAGTAACCTGGGGAAGTATACTTTAGATACCAGATTAGAGTTAATAAGGATACTGCTGCTGATCTGAGAAAAAGTATTGGCAAAAAACGTCCAGATTGTAATTCCGCATAAAACCATCAGTGGGTAGGGTATTCCTTCATCACCCTTTAATTTAGCGACATAACTAAAAACGAAGACCATAACGGTCATTGTCATGATAGGCCGCAACACACTCCAGGCAACTCCTAATAGTGTTTGTTTGTAACGAACTGATATATCTCTTTTGGAAAGGATTATCAACAATTGTTTATTCTTCCATAAATCCTTCCAGTAATCCTTTTCCGATCCTCCGGCCTTAATTGTAGTTGTGTGCTGCATTATTTACGCCTTTGCTGGCAGTTGAGTAGTGTCGTCCAAAATAGCTCTGTATATACTTTTAACATATACGTAGATCAGCGCAAGCATCAAACCAACAAGTGCTCCAATCTTTGCTCTTTTCTTGCTTTCGGATTTTAAATCCAGGGGTACTTTAACATCTTCAATCAAAGTGAAAAGTGGAGCTTCTTTTACAAGAGATACCCGCATTTTCTCCGCATTTCCGACAGCTTCATAATATAGTTGTTGCAGGAAACTGTTATTTCTTTCAAGTTTGTTAACAGAAATCTTTGCTTCCGGAACAATTAACTGCGTACTGTAATCCATTTCTCTCGCCAATCTGTGTTCACTTTTACCCAGAATATAAGCAAGGGAATCTGCGCGGCGTTCCAATAATCTCAACGTCGTCAGAGATTTTTTTGTTTGTTTTTCGGTATAAACTTCTTCAACCGTTTTAAGCAAAGTTTTAGCCCAAAGAGCTGCAAGCGTTTCGTTTTGAATGGTGGCAGTCAGGGATATAAAAGAAGACTTACGTTCCAGTACACCGATCTCTGTTGTACCTTTCATTTTAAGTACAAGTTCGTTTAAAACCGTACGTCCCTGTCCCTTCAAAGAATCCAGATTTTGCTGTGTAAAATGGAAGCCTTGTACATCGTTTCTTCCGTCCCATTCATCCTCTTTAATTCCACTTGAATCAATTACAAAGTTGGCGAGAATGACTTTTTTTCCATGCACGTCCACCATCTTCATCAATGTTCTTTCCATCACGGGACGGGATTTAACGAAATAAAAGAAGTTATCTCCCGTGAAAATATTCGCATCAGTTGCTCCACCGCCCATACCAAATAGCCCGGCAAGGTTCCCCATATCATTAGGAGATGTACCGCCGCCCATGTTGAAGACGATCGTCGCTTCATACGAGTTTGGTTTAATCAGGTATAGATCCATTGCATAACCAATGCCTACCCCTAGTATAATAAAAAGAAGAATGATTTTCCAGCTTTTTACAACCGCATTTTTTGCCTCAACTACTTTTAAAATTACTTCCCTGGGGGTAATTTGTTCCTCAGCTTGATTAGTCGTATTCGACATTATATTTAATTTTTTAATTTAAAGTACGGAAGGCCAGAATAGTTACAATAAGCGTCATTACCGAGCTCAACACACCAATCGTTGTCTGAATAGCCTGTTGCGGAGTCAGTGAAGGAGCGCCTCTAACTGGCACGAAAATCTCTGATCCTGGCTGCACTTTTGGATATACATTGAAGAACATGAATTTTCTGGTACGATCAACCGATCCGTTCGGGTATTTGATGTATGAGCTTTTACGGAGTGATCTCGTAGTAAATCCTCCCGAGTATGAGATATAATCAATGAATGATAATCCTTTGCCGTATTTAACAGTATTAGGATAAAGCACTTCACCTGTAACCTGAACCGTTTCAAGTCTTTTAGGAATCCGGATAATATCACCTTCCTGTACAACAAGGTCTTCGAAAGATCCCGGGTTCTTCATGATATTACTCAGCTTGATTCCGATCGACTCTTCCCTTACGTTTGACAGGTCACCGGTAATCTTTCCTTCTTTGATGCTTTCCTGCGTTGCTTCTTCTTCGGTAAAGTCGGTCGGCGCCGCAATATTTTTCACAAAAGTTCTTCTCAACAACGTTGCTCCTTCCGGGTACGCGAGTTCAGTCAATCCACCTGATCTTTTAATGATATCGCTGATCTTGTCACTCTTGTTGATAATGGTATAAGACCCCGGAACCAGAATTTCACCTTCAAGAAAAACAGACTGCTGTTCTACATAATTTGGCGATTTTCTAACTATAACCTGGTCAAATGGCAGAAGCACGAAATTACTTTCCTTGTTTCCGATTGAAAGGTCACGATTTACATTGAACTTGAAAGTTTCAGCAATCTGCGCATTTGCGGCACCAGGTATACTGTTTCTTTTTCTTCTGATTACTTCAACTTCTGTTGTAAAAGCTGACTCTTTAAAACCACCTGCTTTTACAAGGACATCTTCCAAAGTCATGTTAGCAACATAAGGATATTTGCCATCATTTTCTCCGAATCTAGGATTGTTCACTTCACCTTCAACGGTTACAATGGCAGACTGTGCCATATCAAATTTCGACGGAATCACAACCTGATCAAGGCGCGTAAGCACGAGGTCAGGAACGTTGTTGTTTAAAACATCAGCAAGGTTAAGCTGGATACTTTCAATAGTTAAATCAGGTTTTGTTCTTAAAACAGAGATCCTGCCAGTAAAAGCATCTTCACGAAGCCCCTGCGCACTTTCAATTAATTTTTTCAAAGTGCCGCTATTATCAAGCGAATATCTTCCCTGGCGCATTACGGCACCTTCAATGGTTACGATATTTTCAACACGGTCAAGGATAGTCTCAACGTTGATCAAGTCACCAGTTGAAACTTCTGCTGTTGCGTATTCTTCCTGAGGGACGTCTACAATTTTTCTTTCTTTTGCTGTAATCCTGTCAATTTTAACACGTGCTTTATATGCATTGTCATTGAAACCACCCGCATATTTAAGTACGTCAGCCAGCTTTTCTTCTTCTTTCAATTCATAAATCCCCTGTCTTTTTACCATCCCGGTAATTTCAACACGTTTTTTATAATAGCCGACAACGACGTTATCATTGTCCTGAACGCGGATATCGCCGTCAATTTTACCATTAACAAGATAATCGTATATGTCAAGGTGAGAAATCACTTTTCCTGCACGAACAACACGCACGTCACGGAATGAACCGATTTCGTTTGGCCCACCTGCCTGATAAAGCGCGTTGAAAGCAGAAGCAAGGGAGGTAATTTCGTACGTTCCAGGATTGATAACTTCTCCGGTAACAAAGACTTTTACATTCCTGATAGCGCCCAGCGTTACCATTAATTTTGTTCTGGCCGTTTCACCATTAGTTCCGATAAGCCCCGGGGTGAATTTTGAGAATTTATCGATAAGTATTTTTCTTACTTCTTCAATGGTTCTTCCGCTTACATTTATATTACCCAGACGTTCAATGGTTATAAACCCGTCGCGACTCACAATTGTTTTGTAAGTTGCTTCCGCATAGTTATATAGGTAAATATTCAATTCGTCACCAGGACCAACTACGTAGTTGGTTGGTGTAGCGATCTGCAAATCAGGGATTGGATCGAATTGTTTGTTTGCGAAAATTGAATATCCGTAGATTTTCTGGCGCAAAGCAAGTTTTTCCTGTTCCTCGGCACTAAGTGTTCCGGTTGTAGATGTATTAATCTTAGTCTGGTCTGCGCCTTCCTTAGGTGCATCAGGATCATTATTATCGGCAGCGGCAGCTTTTGCTTTTTCAGCGGCTTGCGCGTCGCTTGCTTTTTGTTGGTTAGACTGCTGATTTGAATTTGCAGGCTGGTTTCCTTGTTGTGTTCCTTGCTGAGCTCCCTGATTTCCCTGTGCGCCTGATTGCGAGCGGGGAGTACCAGATTGGGAGCCACTTTGACTTGTTCCGGTTGATGTAGGTGCGCTAGTGGGTGCAGATTGTGGAGCGACAACCTGCGAAAGGCCTGGTAAAGAAATAATCAAACTTAAAAAATAAGGTAAGATAAATTTGCAATTTTTAGCCAACTTGAATGTGTTCATATGAAGTTTATTGTACTATGAAATGCGACCGTTTCATTAAAAAAATGTAATTGAGCTCTTATTTTTGCACTAAAATCAAGCTCAAATGGAATTTTAGTTTTCCTAGTTTAGGACAAAGTAAATTAGATTTTTCTTATTTTTAAAGAATTTCTACTAATCGGCTCGAAACTTATTCAGGAGCAAAGGTACAATAGGGTAACGATATATGACCCAAAATATTAAAATACAACATTAATTTCATTAATATCCAAACTAGAGTATTCATAGATTATGGAAAATAGTGCCAGCATACAATACGACGAGGATAGCATAAAGTCACTGGATTGGAAAGAACACATTCGTTTGAGACCTGGAATGTACATTGGGAAGTTGGGTGACGGTTCCTCAATTGATGATGGTATCTATGTGCTTGTCAAGGAAATCGTCGACAATTCGATTGACGAGCACATGATGGGAAATGGGAAAAATATTGAAATAAAAATTTCTGAACATCGTGTCGAAGTGCGTGATTACGGACGGGGGATTCCGCTTGGTAAGGTGGTCGACTGCGTTTCAAAAATAAATACAGGCGGGAAATATGACTCCGGTGCTTTCCAAAAATCGGTAGGTTTGAACGGGGTAGGAACAAAGGCTGTAAACGCGCTTTCGCACTATTTCAAGGTCCAGTCTTTTCGTGAAGGAAAATCGAAAAATGCTGAATTTCATCAGGGAAATCTTGTCAACGAATCCGGTGAAATTGTTACTTCTCAGCGAAATGGAACCCATATCGCTTTTGAACCCGACGGGATAATTTTCAAAAATTTCAGGTATATTCCTCAATATCTGGATAATATGATCTGGAATTACTGTTATTTGAACGCAGGTTTGACGATCAATTTCAACGGACAGAAATACATTTCGCATAATGGTCTGATGGATCTTCTTGTCAGCAAATCTGACGCGGAATCTATCCGTTATCCTATAATTCACTTGAAAGGAGAAGATATTGAATTCGCCATGACCCACGGCAATCAATACGGTGAAGAGTATTATTCATTTGTAAATGGTCAGTATACCACGCAGGGCGGAACACATTTGGCTGCTTTTCGGGAGGCGGTTGTTAAGGCGGTCCGTGAGCATTTTGGGAAGGATTATGCGCCTGAGGACATTCGTTCGTCTATTATTGCCGCTGTCGCGATTCGTGTGCAGGAGCCTGTTTTTGAGTCACAGACAAAAACGAAACTCGGTTCAAATACCATTACGCCAGATCCAAACAGTACAACAATTCGGACTTTTGTAAATGATTTTGTGAAGGAAAGGCTTGACAATTATCTGCACATGAACCCCGAGGCGCGCGATGCAATGAAAAAGCGTATCGAGCAGTCGGAAAGAGAGCGTAAAGAATTGGCGGGTATTAAAAAGCTGGCGAATGACCGTGCGAAAAAAGCGAATCTGCACAACAAAAAACTTCGTGATTGCAGATTGCATTTCACTGACCTTAAAAATGAATTACGTCATGAGAGTACCTTGTTCATTACCGAAGGTGATTCAGCAAGTGGTTCAATTACTAAGTCAAGAAATATACAAACTCAGGCAGTATTCAGTTTACGAGGTAAGCCGCTGAATTGCTTTGGGTTAAATAAAAAAATAGTCTACGAAAATGAAGAGTTTAATCTCCTTCAACATGCGCTGGACATTGAAAACGGCGTAGAAAACTTACGTTTCAACCGGATCGTTATTGCCACAGATGCGGATGTGGATGGTATGCATATCCGATTATTGCTCATGACTTTTTTCCTTCAATTCTTTCCTGATCTGGTTCGAAATGGGCACCTTTACGTTCTGGAAACTCCGCTTTTCCGTGTTCGTAACAAAAAGGAAACTTTTTATTGCTACAATGATGACGAAAAACAGGCGGCAATAGCCAAGCTGGGAAGCAAGCCTGAGATCACAAGGTTTAAAGGACTTGGAGAAATATCACCGGAAGAATTCGGGAAATTTATTGGAGAAGATATGCATCTGGAACCGATAATCCTGCAAAAGGAAACTTCGATTCAGAAATTGCTTACCTATTATATGGGCAAGAACACGCCGGAACGTCAGCGTTTTATTATTGATAATTTGAAAATTGAAACGAATATTGAAGAGCTGGCAATTGCTATTTAAGAGGCAATTGATAGCCTGAAAAGACAAAATACCGATTACGAAAAATTAGATTATTTGTGGATTTACAACAATTAAGAGAACGTATCGACGCACTTGACGATCAGTTGCTGACTATTCTAAACGAAAGGATGGAATTGGTTAAAAGTGTGGGAGATTTGAAACGTTCTTCCAATTCAATTATTTATCGTCCGGAACGCGAAAAGCAAATTTTGGACCGTCTCGAAAAAAGGAACAACGGGTTGTTGACACGCACAGCAATTGATGCTATCTTTTTTGAAATTTTTGCCGTTTCACGTAATTTGGAATTACCGGAGAGAATTTCTTACCTGGGGCCGGAAGGAAGTTTTACACACCAAGCCGCGGAAAGCCGGTTCGGCGGTATGAGCGAATACCTCGTTTTGCCAACAATTCATTCCGTTTTTGAAAGTGTAGAAACAGGTCGTGCCAGGTTTGGGGTTGTTCCCATTGAAAATAATCAGGAAGGAATTGTTGTTGAAACTGCCGATTTTCTGCGTGAAAAAGAATTAACAATTGTTGCGGAGGTATTACTGCCGATCCACTTTACATTCGCTTCGCAGTCTGATTCGTTGAAAGATATCAAAAGGATTTATTCGAAAGATATTGCTTTCAGGCAATGCGGCAAGTTTATCGGGGAATATCTGGAAGGCTTGGGAGTTGAGCTTATCTCTGTGGATTCTACTTCGAAAGCGGCCAAGATGGCAGCAGAAGAAGCGGATGCTGCTGCGATTTGTTCATCCATTTCAGCGCGCTTATTCGGTGTTCCGATCCTTTTTGATAATATTGAAGATAATGATCAGAACCGAACACGTTTCCTGATCCTTTCAAAGGATGTAGTCAATCAGAAAAGTGATGATGATAAAACCACATTGATCGTAAACCTGCCGAACACCAATCGTCCGGGGGTACTATATGAATTTTTGAAAGAATTTAATGACAGAGGAATTAACCTTACTAAAATAGAAAGCCGGCCGCTTCGCGGTGAATCAGCATTCCGGTTTTGGTTTCTGGTAGAATTTATCGGTCATATTAACGATGCACCGGTTCAGGAGATTATGCAAAAATACGGAAGCAGCCATATCAAATGGCTTGGAAGTTATGTCCGGGTATCCTGATTGTAAACAAAATAAAAAAAGCGAACGGCAACTTCTAAAAGGTTTGCCGTTCGCTTTTTTAATATTGAAATATTATTTTAGAACCCCGCGATACAGCGACGGCCAGTTGCCATAAAGTGTTATTGCAGTTTTCGTTCCGTCAGGCAGGCGGATATTTAATTTCCTGGTCGCTACCGGTGATTGAAATGAATCAACTCCGATTACAACAATTTTGTTTCCTTTAATAATAGCGGAAATAAACGGTTCCTTGCGATCCGCAGCCAAGGCAGCCTGACCTGTTTCAGGTTCTTTCCAGGTACCGTTCAATTCGTACGCCAGGTCCTGATTTTTACCGCCAACAATGACATCTTCGACCTGTTTTGCCATCCAGTTGCCCAAAGCATAAAACTCTGTCGGGAAATCCCAATAACGTGGTGAATCGCCGTTTGGCTGTTCTTTATAAAAAACAGAAACATCCGTTTTTCCATCTGCCGGATACCATTCTTTCCCCCATCCATTATCGTTCGGGTCAAAACGGTGTGCATTCGCTCCCCGGCCCGAGGGCTGGCTATCGTGCCACAAATAGTATCCATCAAAAAGAACAAGCGAAAAAAGTGACATACTGAGCGCCTGACTCGCCGGCATCATTTCCAACTGGTTTATGATCAGATCTCCCTGCGGATTTGTCGTATGGAAAAACCACGGAACGATCGGATCGCTGGACGTAGGCATATGTCTGTTCCAGGCGTAAAAAATGGATTTATTATTTTTCTGAAATGGTATCAGCTTATTGATTCGCAAGGCGTGTATACCAGAAAGTAAGGTGAAATTATTCTGAGTATTTCCCTGCTCATCAGCGACAGACGTTGGCCTTGGATAAACATCTGTCGGCGAAATATTATAGAATTTCTGAAAGCTCTCTCCATTTTTTAATGGATCGAAATTTGAATGGTTTGGATGCGGATCTTTATAGTCTTTCAGGAAATTCGCTGGCTTTTTGTCACTCATCGTATTAAAATGCTGATTTGTGTACGCGCTTCCACCCCAATAATCAAACAAATTCATTTTCGGATGACTTTTTTTGATTTGCTCAGCAAACCATATCAGCCGCTGTTTTACTTCCGGCGGATAATTTTGATTCCAGAACTCAAAATCAAAGGCATACACGCCATATCCTGGAACCGTATTTGCTGCTTTTATAACTTCCTCCCGCGACAATTTTCCAAACCATGCCTGGTCTTTATCCTGGAAAAAACTTGGTGGAACTGTCCAGTGCAGCTTTTCGTAAGGAATATCTTTTTCAAAAGCAGACAAATGCGTTACCCCTCGCTTGAAATAATTCTGTGGAGACACCCAATTATTTAAACGGTAATGCATCACCAACTTTCCGGCAATGGGCTGAAATTCCGGGAACTGTGTGTCGAAATGAACATTTACCTCGCGTGAAGGAGAAAACCACGCAGGCATATCTATTTTTGTGAGCGCTGTATTTTCCTTTTTCAAACCTTGCGGAGAAATCCAGATGTTCTGCTGCCGAAGAGATCTGTTTTTAAGAGGATTCCACCAATCGTTATAGGGCGCATCGATCCACTTGGCCGTGACGGTATAAAGATAACCGGGCTGCACTTCAACACCATTTTCCAGACCAGCCACGACAATGTTGTCAATCATGATCACCCGTGTGCGGCCATCCTGATAATTGGCAAAATCTTTTAGGAAAACCTTATTTTCTTTCATAACCGGACGGATGTCAAGCCAGTTGTCTTTGCTGCCTTGCCGGATCCACTTTTCAGCAGCCAGAATTTCACTGTCCTGCCGTTTATTATAGTTAAATTCCGCGGTCGTCTCACAGCCCGGTTGTCCCAGACTGCTGACTTTTATCTTAGTTTTGCCTGCATTTAGGTTCAAATTTTCGAGCGTCAGCCACATTGAAGTCCGGTGCGGCACCCTTTCAAATAATTGTGTTTTGCCATTTTGTGAAATTTCAACGCGGTATGGAGCCAGTCCGCCGGCATTTGCGGCGAGCTCAAACTGCATTTCCCTGCCAATTTGTTTGTATCGACGCACCGTGAGGTCACAAGCATTGGATGCTGAATCAATCGTGATCGCAACCGGTAATGTTGAAATCTCAGTGTATGTTTTACCTTGTGAAGGTCCAAACCGGTTCCATGCCCAGAATCCTGTTCCCACAAAAACGGCAAGAGCAGTGCTGATCCAAATAATTGTTGTTTTCGACAAAATCTTTTTTTTATGCAAAACTGAAAATTAAAACAAAGTGTGTAATGGCTAAAAATTGCTTACCACCAACGGTAAAACAAACCCACCGAGGCATTTACTGAGGAAACTCCTTTGTCCACATAGTCGTAATCGTAGGAAGTTCCCTGGTATTTTACCCTGATATCCGCGCCGAAGTTACCATCTTTTTTGAACAGAAATTTAGAACCAACTCCAATTCCGTAGGTCGGACGAATTTTTTGTTGCTGGTCTGCAAGAATTCCATAGTACAATGTGTAGTCCAGAATACTGGCACCGGCGCTCAATTGAACATAAGGCTGCACCCTCGCATTCTTAGGCGCGAAACTGTAATTTGCGAACGCCTGAATCGGATATTGCATAAGTGTTCTGGTTTGGACAGCAGAAATTTCACTTCCGTCGCTTTGCTGATAAGTCGCTCTCGGAATCCTTTTTTTGAAAAAAGAATATCCCACTTCGCCACCGACAGAGAAAGAATTTTGGAAAACCCATTCCAATGCAATCGAATAATTTTCAAAAGAAGATTTGTCAATATAATTGCTTGAAAAAGAGCCAACCGGAATCGCTCCTGTATATCTGGCTGTTACCTGATAATGCGTGTAACGGTCATAAGGAGAGGGTAATGTATACAATTTTGGTGCTTGTTCCTGTGCATATGCCGGAAGTATTCCAGCTAAAAGGAGTGCTGCTATGATTATTTTTTTCATTTTAAAAATCAATTGAAAATACACGGCAAAACCGTGATAGTTAATTTATAAAGCGAATCCGCTGGGTTATTTAAGACTTAAATAAGTGGATTGTCCGAAAGCCGAATCCACCATTTGATCAATATAATCCTGATTGCCAAGACCGGCGCCGCGGATCTGGGCATCCCAGATGACGTTCAATCTTTCCGCCGTGCTATCGGCATTTTTCAGATCCAGCATTGAAATTGCCCAATAACTTTCACTGGTTTCGTAGGTATAGTACCCGGGATATCCGTAAAACCCTCCATAATATCCGCCCCAATATGAAGAATAGGGATTGGAGGCTACATTCAAATAAGTGTTGGTAATTCTGGCAGCTGTCAGGCCCACGTCAGGTTTTTTATCGACGGCCACATAAGTATATCCAAGATTCTGCATATTAGTTATAATGCGTGTCAAAAGATCACGATCGATACTAGTAAGTGCCGTCCCCGATCTGCTGTCCTGTACAACGGTTACAGAATCTGATATGCTGAATGTTTTAAAAGATTTGAAATTGGCACTTTTATCATGGTTGGTTATAAAAACCTGTGAGTCAAGGTCAGATAAGTCATTTACCGGATCGTTACTGCATGAGGTCAGCCAAAGGGTGGCAGAAATAATTAAATATGATGCTTTTCTTAACATAGCGTTACTTTGCGTTTTAGTTATCTGATTAACGAATTTTAAATTTGAATCATTTTATTTTTCTCGTTTTAGCGCGGTTATTTTTTATATTTCCGCACCTTCTCATTGTTAAGTGACTATCTGAAAAGTCATTTCGTTGTAAAGCGAAAAAATAATTTGAAATTCAAACGGCCTGGACGCAGTAGTAAAGAAATCTTTCAGGAATAGAATTTGCTGACCGCGAACTTTATTTGACAATGTCCTGTTCGTTGCTTTATTTTAGTAATATTAAAAAATCTTAAATACCTGGATAATTCGAGCTTAGATCAAAAAAATATATGGAAGCAAAAGAAGAAATTTTAAGGATCATAGATGTACTCAATGATACTTATGAAAGTGAGGAAGCCTGGTATGGCCCTTCTGTTGTAGAGGCTTTGCGTGATGTAACGCCTAAAATGGCCGAGTTGAGATTAAGCGCAAATACACACTCAATCGCGGAGATCGTTTATCACATGACGACATGGAGAATTTTTGCGGTGCGTAAAATTCAGGGTGATGAGGAATTTGATATCAAAACACTGGATAAGGACTGGAAGAAAATCCCGATTGTTGACGATTTCGAGTGGGAGGCCATTCAGATGGAGTTAAGTTTGTCGCAGGAAGAATTGGTTTCAGAACTGGAAAAGCTTGAAAATGACAGTTTTCTGGAAGAATTTGTGCCAGGAAGAGACTATTCGTATTATACCATGATTCATGGAGTGATTCAGCACGACGTTTATCATGCCGGGCAGATTGGTCTGATCAAGAAGGCGTTGAAAGGAATGCAGATCGAGGAAGAAGATGATTTTGGCGCGTTTGACGACCGTTCAGGCACTGGAAGCGATAGTGACTACTATTGATCTGAGTTATAGAAAATTTTGTATTTCTTGTCTTTAAAGTATTAAATAATAAGAAAAATTAATAGTTTGCATAATAATTAAAGGTAGTATCCGCTTGGATACAATTTCTTTAATGGTGTGGATATATGTCAAAAGGCCACTCGGTTTATCGAGTGGCTTTTTTTATGAAATGTCTAAAATCTGTGCCACATTTGATGAAAATATTCAGAAGAACGTTAAGATATGAAAATATTAATTGTTGAAGACGAGCCCAAACTGGCTGGTTTTTTAAAACGTGGACTTGAAGAACAATCCTGGGAAGTTGAGTTGGCATATGATGGTCAGGTTGGGAAAAAAATGGCGTCCAACTATCGGTTTGATGTCATCGTTCTAGATGTAAACCTCCCGATTGTCAACGGTTACGATCTGGCTAAGCAGCTACGCAACGACGGATTGACCACACCAATTTTGTTTTTAACTGCCTTAGGCACCATCGACGATAAGTTGGATGGATTTGAAGCCGGTGGTGATGACTATTTGGTAAAGCCTTTTGAATTCAGAGAATTAATTGCCCGCATAAAAGTTCTTTCGCAGCGAAACAGCAACCGGGAACAGTCCAGTCAAATACTCAAACTGGCAGATCTGGAATTGAATCTGGACGAAAAAGTAGCGAGAAGAAGAGGAAACCGTATCGATCTGACCGCCAAAGAATTTGCTTTGCTTGAATATTTAATGCGAAACCGTGGAAGAGTTGTTTCCCGGGTTGATATTGCAGAGCAGGTGTGGGATATTCGTTTTGACACAGGAACCAATGTTATTGATGTGTATATCAACTTTTTACGCAAAAAAGTGGATAAAGATTATGATACTAAATTGATCCATACGGTTGTTGGAATGGGTTATATTTTCAAAGAAGAATGAACATCAAAAGCCGCCTGACGCTACTTTTTACCATGTTGGTTGGCTCCATCATGGCGCTTTTTTGTTTGTCTATCTACTATTTCTATGATCAATATCGGGAAAAACAGTTTTATTCTTTTCTCAATGAGAGAGGTCAGACGATTGCGCAATTGGTGGAGGCAAGCAAAGGGATAAGTAAGGCGGATATTGCAAAAATTGAAAAGGAAAATAACACAGTGCTGCTCGATGAAGAGATAACAATCTATGATGGCGCAGACTCGGTGATTTTTAACAGCGGCACTTTTAACTTCGTTTTAACCCGGCAGATGCTTATTGATGCGCGTAATGGTAAGGAAATTCATACCAAACACGCAAAAAAAGAGGTCATCGTAATCAGGCATATTTTACAGGATCACAGAAGACCGTGGGTTGTTGTTGCGATTGCGAATGATCATCTGGGTACGGACCAGCTGAAAAGACTGAGGGAGATTCTATTAATCGGCTGGTTACTTTCGCTGGTTCTTGTAGGCGTTGCGGGTTGGCAATTTTCAACGGACGCGATCAAACCGGTTTCTGATATCATCGCGCAGGTGAATAATATTTCTGCCGGAAATTTACATGACAAGGTGACTGTTGGCCGTGAAAAAGATGAACTGGCTCTGCTTGCGCAAACATTTAACCTCATGCTTAACCGTCTGGAAATTGCGTTTGTAGCCCAAAAGAATTTTGTTTCACACGCCTCACATGAATTACGGACTCCCTTGGCGCTGATCATGAGTGAGGTGGAAGTAACACTGATGAAAGCACGAACAACGGGTTATTATGAAGACGCGCTGAAAGGTATACTGCAAGAGGCGAAGGAAATGAACGAACTTGTGAGCAGATTGCTGGAACTCGCGCGAACAGAAGAACATGCCTTTCGGGTAACTTTTTCAAAAATACGGATTGACGAAGTATTGTGGCAGGCGCAGGCTTCAATCCAGCAGAAAAATCCTGCATATCATGTGCATATCAACTATGGCCAGATTCCCGAAAATGAGGAAGAACTGCTTCGGTATGGCGATGAAAGTCTGCTGAAAACTGCCTTCATGAATTTGATGGACAATGCCTGTAAATATTCAGATAATAACACAGTTAACGTTTTTCTGGAAATTGATAGAGACCTGATCAAAATTTCTTTCAAGGACATAGGCACCGGGATTGCTGCTGCGGAACTACCTTACGTTTTTGACACTTTTTATCGTAGTTCAAAAACAATGAGCAAGGCCGGTTATGGTATTGGCCTGGCACTTACAAAACGCATCATAACGATGCAGGGAGCTAGTATTGAAGTCGAATCTACGATCGGGCAGGGAAGTACTTTTATTCTCAAATTTCCTCCATTTTAACTCCCAATTCATTTTAATTTGTTTTTAATTCTGCCTTAATCTGCCTTTAACAAGGTCAGTGGTTTTTTGTATCATAAAATTGCTAGCAAGGCATTTTGTGTTCTGTTGACCGTTGAATACTTAAATGTGGCGCTTCTGGTCGAACTATCTTAATGGATGGTTTTATTTTTCAATCGATTGGATATGAGATCAGCATCATGGAAACCTGCCGCGGGTTTCAAAGGATTCTTGGAAAACTGGAAGGATGACCTTCTGTCCGGTTTTCTGGTTTCGCTGATCGCTTTGCCACTAAGTTTGGGAATTGCAGGAGCCAGTAATTTTCCACCGCTGATGGGAGTTTTGACATCTATTGTCGGAGGTATATTGGTTTCGTTTTTCACGAATTCAGAATTGACAATCAAAGGCCCGGCCGCAGGGCTGATTGTTGTTTCGGCAGGCGCAGTGGATGAACTCGGTCGTGGGGATGCGGTAGCAGGATGGCATCTTGCGCTTACAGCTATCGTTGTGGCGGGAGTATTTCAAATAATTCTGGGGATATTTAAACTGCCCAGGTTTGTTGATTTTTTCCCGTTATCCGTAATCCACGGTGTACTGGCGGCGATCGGGATTATCATTATGTCAAAACAAATTCATCTGGCCGTGGGTGTTGCTCCGGTGGAATTGAGCGGTAAAGGACCATTGGAGCTTATTGAAATGGTACCGCACAGCCTGATGAATATGGAGTATCATATCGGCATAATTGGCCTGGTTGGTTTGATGATCATGTTTGGATGGCGCTATCTGTCCTTTTCAATTTTTAAGAGAATACCGCCGGCGATGGCTGTATTGATCGTTTCAATTTGTCTTGGTCGGTTATTTCATCTATTTGAACCAACGTTCAGGGAATTTAGGCCACTGATCAATCCTGGCGAGTTTTCATTAAAATACAACGCTGATTTTTCAGGAGTGACTGGAAACTTATTTCCGGTTTTTATCAAGTATGTAATAATGTTCGTGCTGTTTGGTAGCCTGGAATCATCGCTGACAATAAGGGCCATTGATCTTTTAGACCCATATAAGCGTAAATCTGATCCCAGTCGTGACGTTGTGGCAATAGGGGCGGGTAATATTGTTTCAGGTTTGTTGGGAGGGTTGCCGATGATTTCGGAAATACTTAGAAGCGCTGCCAATGTGAAGAACGGCGGGAAAACGCGCTGGGCGAATTTATTCCATGGTGTTTTCCTGCTGGTATTTGTAGTGCTGTTAGTTCCGGTTATAAAAATGGTACCGGTCGCTGCGTTGGCAACCATGCTGATATACATTGGGTTTCGTCTGGCATCACCATCAGAATTCCAGGATATCTACCACATCGGTAAAGAACAGCTGATCATTTTTCTGGTCACTATCATTGCTACCCTTGGTTCGGATTTACTTATTGGAATTTTATGCGGAACCTTGACAAACGTGATTATTCAATTTTGTTATGGAGTTAAATTTTCAAACATTTTTACGCCAAAAATTGAAATTGAGGCACTGGGAAATACTTTTTATATAAAAGTCCTGAGAGCCGCCGTTTTTACAAATTACCTTACCCTTAAAAGAACACTGGAAAGACTGCCAAAAGGGGAAAATATTATAGTTGACTTATCCGAAGCGACTTATGTTGACCACACGGTAATGGAAAATATAACCCGTTTTAAATGCAATTACGAACAGATAGGCGGGAAAATAGAATTGATAGGATTTGAAAATTATCAGGCGCTGTCAGATCATCCGCTGGCAGCCAGAAAGAATCAATGCTTAACTGTAATAGGTTAAATTGAGAGGTGAGTAGTAAGACAAAAAATGGCCTTCGATTTTCGAGGGCCATTTTTTTATGGGTTACTAAAATTATTTGATATTCCCGGCTGATCATGTTTCTTATCTTCGATCAACAAACCTGGTAGCGATTCCGGATATTCTTCCCGGATAAATTCTATTATTTTTTCTCTGACCAGACAACGAAGATCGAATGCCTGTGAAGAATTTCTCGCCGACATTAGCGCGCGGATAACCATAAATTGTGCTTGTGTATCCGTTACCTGCAACGCCCAGGATTTTCCATCCCACAATGGCGTATTCAGCAGGATATTGTGAAGTTTTTCCCGAAGTTTTTCTACCGGAGTCTGGTAGTTGAGATTAAAAAATGCAGTACCAATTAAGCTGCTGTCGTTGCGGGTCCAGTTTTGAAACGGTTTTTCAATAAAATAGGTAATCGGCAATATCAATCTTCGAAGATCCCAGATATTAACGACCACGTAGGTCAGATTAATTTCTTCGATCCTTCCCCATTCTCCTTCTACAATAACAACATCATCAATTTTGATAGGTTGTGTGAATGCAATCTGGATCCCGGCTAATAAATTTCCCAACGACTTCTGCGCCGCAAAACCAATAATAACACTAAAAATACCAGCAGACGTAAGAATCCCGACGCCGTACTGCCGAACACTATCGAAACTTAAAAGCAGGATAGAAACGCCGAAGACAATAATCAGGATAATGAACATTCTTTTTACAAATTTTATTTTTGTAAAAAGTTTCCGCGCATCGTTATTGTCAGGTTGATCAAAATCCAGTTTGCCTATTAGTATTTTTTCGATAATAATGACAACACGTGTCATCAGCCAGGTGCTGACGGCAATCAGTGCAATTTTACTAATAGCATGGGTAAATCCGTATCTCGGATGCGATAAAATATATGTTTTTGTGATCAGCGTAATGATCAGCAGCGGTATAAAAAAATAAAGAACACTTGTTTGATTCTCATGAATAGCCCTGATAATTGGCCAGTCTTTTTTTCTTGCTGTTATGGAAATTGCTTTTATTACAATTGCACTCAATACCAAGCCTGCCAAACCCGCAACCAGGATGATCAGCCATGGCGAGTTCTTGTAATCCAGTAGTTCCAGAAATTCATTCATTGTTTATTGTTCAGTCATGCGTGCCACGATCATCCCTGTGTGCTTGGGAACGGATGCAACATATTCAGCCAGCGGCAAGGATGATAAAATAACTTTTTTGCCTGCAAGCGAAGCGTGGAGTAGGTATGCCCGGCTGCCTATTTTTGTGATTATACCCATATGATTGCAGTCAAGCCCTTCCACAGATGAAGTGAAAGCCACTATATCACCATCTCTCAGAAGCGGTTCAGCTTTTTGTAAAGCTGCTTTCGGAATGTAAGAATGTTCCCTGCTGTTGATAATACTTTCCTGTTCTTTTATTTTCTCCCAAACCTCTGTCGCATCCAGCGCCGGATAAAAATTTGCATGCGTACTCATGAAATTAATTTCCTTTTTTAAAGGTACACCGCCGACCTTTTCAGTGATATCTTCCAGTAAGCCACGTTTTTCATTTTCATACATCCAATCGAAAACGTAGTGCAAACGGGACGGATATCCGTCGATAACACCGTTACGATAACGGATTTTGGTAAGTTCGGTTTTGTAACCTTCATAATTAAGGTTTTCGTTTTTAGAAATCGCCAGCGCCAGTGAATTTTCCACGAGTGTAGTACAATCCAGCCCGTCGAATCTGCAAACAAGTTTTTCAGTCGGATTACCTTCCAGCGTGCTTGCAACATAAGGAGTCCCTAGAAAAGATTCAGCCATTCTTAAAACCTGCGTGCCTAAATCGCCATTACCAGGAAGTTCCATTTTCTGCGCAAAAACCTTTTGCGGCGTTGACTGCGCCTGGGAATTTTGCGTTGAAAGAATAAAAAGGGAAAACGCCACTACGGATAAAATGGCGATATTTATTTTCATTGCAGGTAATGATTTACCGCTGTTCATAACGTGATAACCTTTATAATATAATGAATTGAGAACAAGATATTAAAATGTGTGCCATTTGACGCATTAGAACGCGAAAATGATCATTTTTATGACTGCCAGGACAAATTTATTCACATTTTAGAAATATCATTACTTATTTGATCGGAGGTGATCATTTTACAGTTTTCATTTTTGAACAAAAGCTTCGGGCAACTCGTCATTTTCTTTAACGGTTTCATGGACCGGGAAAAAGAAGGCAGACCCATGATGGAAAAATTGCCATGAAAGATTTCCTAACAAACTCTTCACCTCACTAAATTTCGCATTCCTGGATTTTAAAGCAAATGCAATGGACAACCCGAAGCTTACCACCACGTTCATGATTCCAATACATGTAATTCCAATTACGGAATTAATCCAAAGATCGGTAGAAATTTGACTATTTAAACCAGCAAAAGCAATACCAAAATTTCCCGAAGCAAAAGTAATATGACGGATGTCCAGAGGTAAGCCAAAAGTGAATCCGATCGCACTCGTGGAGCCGAGGAAAACCCCAAGTGCAAAATTGCCAGCAAGCGCGCCGAAATTATGTTCGAAATAAGTTGCCGCCCGGTTTAATCTTTTTTGCCCCAACAAGCGGATTAATCTCGGATGGTTGACAAGTCGCAGGGAGAATTTATTATAGATCCATTTATTCTCATAATACCCGGCAATCAGTCCTGATATCATCAGGTACACACCGGCTAGCGCAGCATGAGGAATTGCCAGACTTTCCCAGGCATTCAGTTCTCCGATTAATTTATGTGCTTTGGCAGGGTCTGCAATATGAAATCCGTTAAAATAAAAGTAAAGCCAATCCAGTCCGTAAGCGACCGGAAAAGCGATCGACGCGTTTCCTACAAGCGAAATAAACTGGCTTCGCACGAGCCTTATAAGAAGCTCCGTCGTCGTTTCCAGCCAATTTGGATTTTGTCCGTTATTGCTGAGATTCGCTGCAATTGTCGAAGCGGTCATCGCTGGCTGTTTGGTTGCAATGGTAAATCCAAGAATATGGATGATCATGAAACCAATCGAATAATTCAGACTGTAAAAAAACGCTTCCCAGAAAATCGGTAAATGCTGGAAATATAACCGCGTTTTATTACAGCAAAGCAAACCAACAATGACGCCGCCGCCAAGTGCTTTTCTGAATAATCTCCAATATCCCGACCTGTCCGAGGAAATATAATGCTCCCCTGTTTTCGACGTATTTTCAATTACCTTAAACGTCAGTAATTGCAGATTGATCGAAAAATGTTTCCGGAGACTATACTTTGTATTTTCTGCATAAACAAATTCTTTAAAAAGATCGGTAACAATCTCCCACTGCCGCTGTTTTCCATCTGTCTGAAGCAGTTCGAGCAATTGCGACAAACGTTTCAGATATTGTTCCAGCTGCCGCATCATATAGGTCAGCTGAAGACTGATGCCGAAAACGTCTTTATGTTTATATATGTAATTAACCTGCGTCTTACACTGACTGATCATGACTAAAATGTGCTTGTAGTCACTGTCGCGGCCTTCTTCGCTGTAATTATATTGATTTAATGTCTTTTCCACGTACAGCATCACTTCCCTGTTCAAACCCAGAAATGGGGAATCCAGATCGTCAATTCTTGGAATTTTTGATACTACTTCCGGTTCAATTCCTAAATTGGCAGCACGCTGTGCAAGTACAAGAATGGAGTTTAATAGCTCGCGTTCAATATATTCTGACAATGCAGGGCTAATTTCGCGGAAAATGTCAGCAAAGAAATTACTCCAGCTTTCGTCTGGAATTGCCTGTACCCAATGATAATCTTTTTTGTTATCGAAAAAATTATTGAACTGTGTCCGTAATTCAACAGGATCATCAACCGGGGGAAGAAATTTATAACTTAATCTTGTAGAGGCATCAGAAAAAAAACCTTTGTTAGAGCCTATTTCAGCTTCGGTCAGAAGCGATACGAATTTGGTGGATAAAAGAATAGAATAAATTTGTTCAGCCAAAAGATCTTTCTCCCTTCGATCCAATAGAATGCCTTCCAGAATTTCTTCAAAAGGCTTATTATTCGTATTCGCTTTGTATGAACTTCGGATAATCTCTATAAATTTTCCGAAATAATTTAGACGGCTTTGGATAGAAACGCTGGTCATATAATATTAAAAGTTAAGCGTTTACATTGAGTAAGATGCGTTTCTGCCAAAGCGGATTCCGGAAATAAGAACCGTATTGTTCTTTTATTGATTTCAATAATTTCTGTATTGGTGAATAATTGGCGTCACGATAATTAACATGCCCTTCAAGTAAATTTAGACATTCTTTCGGAACAGACTGGTAGTGCTACCTAATTGTGCAAAATTGTGTTGGTATAATTCAAATGTGTTTCTATAAAGTCGAATATAAGAAAAGGCAAAGTCGAGATACTTCCCAACGACTTTGCCTTTTTGAGAAAATATTCCCGACTACTTTTCTACAATCTCATAAACATAGACTGAATTCGGCGGCAGCGTTACTGGAATACCCGTCGACGTGATCTCGGAAGTTCTGATGTTCGGCGTTAATATGAGCATCGGAAAAACCTGTTTCATCGTGTATGAACTGGTAGCACCCAATTTTAAACTATCCGTCCAGGCATTTTCGGGAATGCGAATGTTCGTGTGAATTGTACGTTCCAGATCAAAATTGTAAAAGAAAAGCAGTTTTTGATTCTCCGTGTATCGCAGATAACTGTAAACCCTGGTCTTATCATAATCGGCACTTTGTCCGTCAATGTTGATATACTGCAAATCATAAAAACCACCAGCATAAACAGCTTCATTCTGCGTTACAAACTTATTAAGTCTTTCATAAAATGCCCGGAGTTTCTGCTGGTCTGTATTTAATTTTTCGAGATTATATTTACCTCCATTCACATATTGCTGAAATTCTGTTACGCCCCAATAATCAAAAATAGTGGTACGTCCGTCTTCACCCTGAAAACCTTCCGAAGTTACAGGATTTACGCCAAGTTCTTGTCCAAAATAGATCATGAGCGGACCGGTATGCAACGTCGCACTCAATGTCATCGCCGGGACAGCAACCCACGGATCTCCCGCAAAATATCTGGAAGCAATTCGTTGTTCGTCATGATTTTCAAGAAAACGCAGCATGTTTTCGGCGATATCACCGGATTCCTGCTGCCAGATCCTGGTGATATCTTCCACGCTTCCGTTGCCTTCCATCAAATGTCTGAGCGAATTATACAAACCCACCTTGTCATACAGATAAGCGAATTTTCCGTTTTTAATATAATTGTGATACTCAGCCGGATTGTAAATTTCAGCTATGAAAATAATATCCGGATTGACTTTCTGGATTTCCGGTATCACCCAGCCCCAGAATTCAACCGGTACCATTTCCGCCATATCGCAGCGGAAACCGTCAACACCTTTTTCAGTCCAGTAACGAAGTATATCATACATTTTCACCCAGGTAGATGGAATCGGATCAAAATACGTTTTCCGGCCGTTCAGATAATCGACACCATAATTGAGTTTAATCGTTTCATACCAGTCATATTGACTAGGTTGTGCCTTAAAAACATCATTTCCAGTTGCCTTAGCCGGACTTTCGTAATAGGGAGCCACTACATTTACCGGAGGCTTATGGCCTTCCGGAACAATAAAATCCTGATTAGGGATGTAATAAAAATTATTGTCAGGCTTAAAAGAAACATAAACGTCATCATCTTCGCCAAAATCCCTGATCCCAGCCGGTTTTACTTCTGAATGATACTGACGGGCAACATGATTTGGAATAAAATCGATAATGGCTTTCAAACCATTTTGGTGCGTTCTGGAAATTAATGCTTCGAATTCCTGCATCCGGTTTGGTATTTCAACGGCCAGGTCCGGATCTACGTCATAATAATCTTTCACCGCATAAGGCGACCCAGCCATACCTTTGACAATAAGCGGATGATCCTGTAAAATGCCGAAACTGCTATAATCGGTTAGGGTCGCATGTTCAATAATACCAGTATACCATACATGGGTTATCCCAAGATTTTTTATGGAATCCAGCGCTACGTCGGTGATGTCATTAAATTTCCCGGACCCATTTTCTTCAATAGTTCCGTATATTTTATTGGTCGTGTTCTGATTACCAAATAATCTCGTGAAAATCTGATAGACGACAAATTTATCGCGGTTGACAGGCATAATTCGTTTCTGTGTTATTTTAGACACATATTACAAATGGATTGATAATTTATAACATGCTAATGAAACCGGCAATGGTGTTTAAACAACTTGCCGGTTATAAAGTTTCGATATATTAATTATTATAGAATTACTTTTTCTAAATATTGTTTGACTTCATGAGTGAAAACGCTCTTTTTACTATTTTGCAAGATATTAAATTTAAAAATGATATGCCGACTGTTCAAGCTTGCCTTTTCGATCTGGATGGAGTGATCGTAGATACTGCCAAATACCATTACCTCGCGTGGCGGCAACTTGCCAATCGGCTCGGATTCGATTTGTCGCTGGAACAAAACGAGTTACTGAAAGGAATCAGCCGGATGGAATCGCTGGATATTATTCTGAAAATTGGTGGCGTTGAATTGGGCGAAGAGGAAAAATTAAAACTGGCGGCTGAAAAAAATGTTCGCTACCTGGAACTTTGTAAGCAAATTACACCAGATGACGCGTTGCCTGGCGTGCGGGATTTTCTGGATGAATTAAGAAGAGATCATATAAAAGTCGGACTGGGATCTGCCAGTAAAAATGCCAAAACCATTTTGACAAATCTGGATATGCTTTCCTATTTTGATACGCTGGTGGACGGAAACCGGGTAACAAAAGGGAAACCTGATCCACAGGTTTTTCTTATGGGAGCCGAAGATCTGGCTGTTTCGCCGGAGTACTGTATCGTTTTTGAAGATGCCGTCGCCGGGATTCAATCTGCAAAAGCAGCGGGAATGATTGGCGTAGGAATTGGAGAAGCCTCTGTTTTGACCGAAGCTGATCTGGTCATCAAAGGCTTTGAAGGCGTCACTGTCAGTGACCTTTTCGAAAAGTTGAAGTAATTATCTTAAATCTGATAAAACGCAACTACGCCAGACGGCAAAGTTGATAGCCCATATAAAATGAAAAACTACATAACGCACGATGAATGGAGTATCGTGGAAGAAGGTTTCCATGCTGCGCACAACGAAATTACGGAAAGTCTCATGAGTCTGGGAAATGGCCGGATGGGGCAAAGAGGTAATTTCGAGGAAGGTTATTCAGGAAAAACGCTGCTTGGGAATTATGTAGCCGGAGTTTATTTTCCTGATAAAACAAGGGTCGGCTGGTGGAAAAATGGCTACCCGGATTATTTTGCAAAAGTACTGAATGCTTGTAACTGGATCGGTATTGATGTAAAAGTCGGCGAGGAAGTTCTGGATTTGAATACTTGCCTCGTTGAGGAGTTTCGGCGAGAACTGAATATGAAGGAAGGCGTTCTTGAACGAAATGCCATAGTGAAACTTCCAAGCGGACGACGGCTGAAAATTTATTCGAAGCGTTTTTGTAACATGGTCGATGACGAATCGGGCGCGATCCAGTTTTCTCTCACACCACTTGATTTTACAGATGTTTTTACCATAACACCATATCTCGATGGAAACATCAGCAACCGGGATTCGAATTATGACGAAACTTTCTGGAATGAAATACATAAGGAAACGAGCTTTTCCGAAGGTTATTTAATTCTTGAAACCAAGGAAAATCCATACGGCGTTGAGCGGTTTCAGGTCGCTACCGGGATGGCGTTCGATATTAAGATGAACGGACTGAAAACGGATTATCAGTCGTTGCCGGCGCGTCGGGAAAAGTATGTTTCAGGCGTTGTTCATATCGAAGTAAAAGAAGGAAGTGAACTGACGGTTTATAAATATGCCGTCAATCTTAGCTCGACGAATTATGAAAAAGAAAATTTGTTGAGCGAGGCGAAGACCTATGTTGCCAGGATTTGTAAAAAAGGTTTTGCGCAGTTGTATGAAGAACATGTCCAGGCCTGGGCTGAGAAATGGGAGAAAAATGACATCACCATTGAAGGAGACATCGCGGCCCAGCAAGGAATCCGGTTTAATATTTTTCATCTCGGACAAACTTATACCGGCGAAGATGAGCGCTTGAATATCGGTCCGAAAGGATTTACAGGTGAAAAATACGGAGGAAGCACATACTGGGACACGGAAGCGTATTGCATTCCCTTTTATTTATCCACTTCCGAAGAAAAGGTTGCCAGAAATCTATTGATATATCGTCACAAACATTTACCGAAGGCCATAGAAAATGCTGAGAAATTAGGCTTTAAAAACGGTGCAGCATTATATCCAATGGTGACTATAAATGGTGAGGAATGCCATAATGAGTGGGAAATAACTTTTGAGGAAATTCACCGGAACGGAGCGATTGCTTTCGCAATCTATGATTACACAAGATACACGGGTGACGAAGATTATATATTGCAGTTTGGGCTCGAAGTGCTTATCGGTATTTCGCGATTCTGGAAACAGCGTATTACCTGGTCTGGTGAGAAAAACCAATATGTCATGTTGGGCGTGACTGGGCCGAACGAGTATGAAAATAACGTCAATAACAACTGGTATACCAACTACATCGCGTGCTGGACGCTTCGTTATACGCTGGAAATAATTAATAAAATGTGGGAAAAGGACACCCAGCGTTTGAATGAAATTATTTTACAGACGAATTTTGATCTGAATGGTGAAATGGCCGACTGGAAGCATATTGTCGAATTTATGCACTTTCCATACGATTCGGCACGTCGGGTTTATTTGCAGCAGCAGGGGTTTCTGGACAAAGAATTATTGAGCGTAAATGATATTGCAGATCAGCGGCCTATCAATCAAAACTGGTCGTGGGACAGAATTTTACGTTCATGTTTTATTAAGCAGGCTGATGTTTTGCAGGGTCTATATCTTTTCGAAGATGATTTTACGGTAGATGATATCAAGCGAAACTTCGAATTTTATGAGCCTATGACGGTTCATGAATCTTCACTTTCGCCATGTGTTCACGCGATTTTGGCTGCAAAAACAGGTTTGAAAGAAAAAGCTTACGAAATGTATGTAAGAACGGCACGGCTTGATCTGGATGATTACAACAACGATACCGAAGATGGTCTGCACATCACGTCCATGGCAGGTACCTGGATGAGCGTCGTTAAAGGTTTTGCTGGTCAGCGTGTTAAAGATGGGTTTTTACATCTAAACCCATACATTCCTGAGGAATGGAGTTCTTATTCTTTCCGGCTCGGATTCCGGGGTTCATGGCTGAAAATATCTGTGACACAGGAAGGTGTATCCGTACAAAATACTTCTGATCAGGAAGTCACTATTTTCGTTAACGAAGAACGATTGTTTGTACCTGCAAACGAAATCGTAACCAAATAATAATTTTTAAGTCAAGCAGTATTTTATTGATCCGGGATACTTTTTTCGTCTCGGATCAATAAATATAAAATCCTCTATATGCTTAGAATTTCTTTGCTTTCCGTGCTCTTTTGTTTCGTTTTAACAAATGGCAACGCTCAAATCCTTAATACTTTAACGGCAAAAGAAAAGAAGGATGGCTGGAAGCTGTTATTCGACGGGAAAGATTTTAAAGGATGGCATGCATATGGTGGCAGCAGCGTTGGATCCGCCTGGATCATTGAAGGTGGAGCGATCAAACTTAATGTTCCGGAGCGTTCTGGCAACAAAGCAAAAAACGGTGGTGATATTGTTATTGATGAGCCAGTTACCGGTGATTTTGAGTTTAAAGCAGAATGGAAAGTCAGCAAGTATGCGAACAGCGGCATTTTCTTCTTCGTGACTGAATCGCCGAAATACAAAAATATGCACGATACCGGCCTTGAATAGCAGGTGATCGATGACAAAATTTATGAAGGTGCAAAAGAGAATACACACCGTGCAGGTGACTTTTTTGGTATAGCCAATGCGCGTCTTCGCGAAGGAAATCCGGAAGGAGCATGGAATCAAATTCATTTTATTGTCCGCAAAAATAAACTTACGGTACTTCAAAATGGTTTTATCGTCCAGGAACACGACCTGGCAGGGAAAGACTGGAAAGATAGAATTGCCAAAAGCGGTTTGAAAGAAGCACCCATCTCAAAGGGTAACTACGCGGGGAAAATTGGACTGCAAGATTGGGGCAGTACAGTTTGGTATCGCAACATAAAACTACTTCGGTTATAATTTTTGATATTACAAGAAAAAACTAAATTAAAACGTTATTATTGAGCGGTAGGTAACTATTAATTGGTAATGTTCTTGATTTATAGTAGGTTAGTGACCTCGGTGTCTTATAAATCATGATAAGAAAAGTCGTCAGATCAGGTTGGAGCGTAGTGTTTTCGATGGTGTTTATGGTACTTTTTAACCATCCCGCATCATCGCAGGATTTTAGTGTTTGTCAACGAAACCTGAAAGATCTGCTCACGACCTTCAATCGCTCCTTCGAAGAAAATGATCCTGCTTTACTGAAATCCCCTGAATATCAGCGACAAATCCGTGAGCTACAAGCAGAATTTCTAAAATACCATAAGCTTTCTTATATGCCGATCGATTCGGTTCAGCGGCTAAATAATGAGGCGATAATTCTTGCGCTTTCCGGAAGTTACCATAAATCACTCCACATCATGGAAGCCCTGGACTTGTCCGGAAAGGACGCTCAGGCAAAATATAATCGCGGATTGTTCAATCTGCTCAACCGGAAATATGACGCGGCGAGAACTGATTTTATAGACACCCCAGGAAATTCCTTTGGTGTTTTGAACTCACTGGTATCATACGGAAAACAAAAAAAGTTTGCTGACGGGCTATCGTTTGCGCAGGGAAATCAACAAAAAAATTCTGCTGGTAAGTATAATTTCAACATCGGGCTGATGCAAAAACTGAGTGGATTTTATCCGGAAGCAGTGGATGAATTTACGTCAGCCATTCGTCAGAAAGATGAGCTTATGGCTTACAGATTGCAGCGTGGCGATCTTTACATGCGGACTGGAAATCAGAAAAAAGCGGTAAAGGATTTTGAAAAAGTGGCGCGAAAACATCCAAAAGCGCAAATACGCTACGCCAATGCTTTGCTTTCAATAAATCAGTTTTCAAATGCACTTTCCATTTTTCAGAAATACCTGGAAAGTGAGGACAAGACTTTCCGCGGAGACGCCTACCTGGGAATTGCCCATTCCTACTACGGTCTGAATCAGGTACGGGAAGCGCAAAAATATTATCGCATGGCTTCTACGCTTAAAAGGGAAACGCCTTCGTTGCTATCAGGAATTGGAAATACGCACCTTTCAAATCATGAGTATCAGCTGGCTTATAATTCTTTTGACCGCGCAATAAAAAAGGATACTTCTTATTTGCCTGCCTTTCTGGGAAGAGCTGTATCGCAGTACGGAATGAAAAAGTTTGATCTGTGCCTGGAAGATTTTAAGAAGGCGGAATCGCTTATGGATCCAGATAATAAGTTTTATGCAGACCTGTTTGTTACCCGTGGTTTTGCCCGGTATTACTTAAAAAATTCGAAAGGAGCCCAGGAAGATTTCGCGGCGGCTATCCGCCTGGATGGAACACGTTATGAGGCTTTGGCAGGAATGAGCAGTATTATGATCGACCAGAAAAGATTTTCTGAGGCAGGTCAATTTCTTGCAAAAGCGCTGAACTATGAACAAAAATATGATCGGATGTGGAGCAATTACGGAAACCTGCTTTTGCATTTTGATATGTTCAAAAAGGGCTATAACGTTTTCAAAAAAGCCATTTCCCTGAATCGTGAAAATATCAAAGCGCAGAATGGTTGGGGCGTTGTCTTATTGGAAAATGATCAGCTCGACAAATCTATGGCGCTTTTTGACAGTTTGGTCAAAGAAAATCCTGACTTATCCTATCTTCATAACAATCACGGGATCGTGCAAGCTTACCTGGGGAACCGCCACGAACAAAGGCGCCAGATCGAAGATGCAAACAATCGATACGATGGCGCTTTCAAAGATTTTCAGACGGCTATGCAAGTAGCGCCTTCCAGAAAATTTTATAATGTTAATCAAGGAAATGTTTACCGCTACTGGCAAAAGTATGAGGATGCTTCTTTAAGTTATCAAAGTTATCAGGATAAAAGCGCTCTAAACAACACGGCCGTGATGTATGCTGGTCAGCAACGGATGAAAGATGCTCAATATTACCTGGGAGTTGCAATTCAGATTGATTCTCTGCACCGGGTTTTTCAGTATAACCTTGCCATTTTATTGAAAGGTAAGCAGCAGGAAATGATGAAACTCGTTGCCTCAGCGGGAGATGACGGGCCATACTCTGATATCGCAATTAAATATAGTAGGGATGGGTTTGTGACACTTTATCTGTACGATTACGAATATGATACACTGGCATTTCAGGGCCGGCACTATATGCCATTACCTGTTGCAGCGTATAAGGAAGACTATTTTATACCGGAATACGATTTTAAGCTAATACCATATTCTAAAAAGAAGGCCGGGCCGAAAAAGAAGGAGCCGTCATATAAGTCGCAAAAGGTCAAAATGCCTGGGAGAAAGGGTAGAAGTGGAACCAAATGCCCAGTGCTTAGCTAAGAGTTTCCAAAGATGGCATTTCAATTTATTGTGAATAAAGCTCCACAATATTGAGAATTATGTACTCATAGTGGGAAAATGCTGCAAAAATTGTGTGGAATTGGGGTAAAATCAGTCATTGTTTGCAACGAAAAGACTTCTCACTTCCACAAAACTGATCGGTTTGTCTAGAAAGTAATCAGCTCCTTTTTTCAACGCTTCTTCGCGAAGATTTGTCATCGCGCTCATCATCACAACTTTCCTGTGATACTCATTTCCTGATTTTTTGATATCCTCAATTTCGTTAATCCCTTTTCCATCTGGCAAATTGTTGTCAATAAAGACCCATTCCGGATTTAATTGGTTGATATAAGCTTTTCCCTCGGCAAGTGTTGTAGCAATTTTAACGATATCAGGTGTCTTTACATTGAGTTGTTTGACCAAAAAATTGCGCATCAATATTCCTAAGTCTTTCTCATCCTCAATAATTACAATTTTCATGGCCAGAATTCTAAAAAGATTTAATAAACTGAAAAACGGAAGTGTTTAGTTTGTAAAAAAATTAAATAAATGTGCGTCTAGAAGTCTCACTTACACATTTCTAATTTGACATTCAACAATAATCTTGCCATTAATTAGAGCCAGAATGCTATATTCCTGTGTAAAATGATATGCTAAGTCGAAAGCTTACCCACATTGTAGAAACGGCTTCCAGAAATGTGTAGTAGTATTTTTTAATTTTCGTTCGCTATGGTTAATTTAATCTTTGAATAATTATATCTATAATCGTAAATATCTGGTTTTTAAATAGTTATAATTATTCAATAATTGAGTAATTTATCGGGAACAAGTTTTTAATATTTTTATTTGTTAAATTAAATTTGTCATCATTTTAAATCCATTGTCATGATAAACGGTAAAGTTTTTTGGGGAATCGTAACCGCAGCAGCGGCTGGTGCAGTAATAGGAATGCTTTTCGCTCCTGAGGAAGGAACGCAGACAAGAAAGAAAATCAAGAAAAGAACCAACAGCCTGGCAAGTGAGCTGATTGATGCCCTTGAAAAAAGCAAAGCCAAAGTTGTAAGTTCAGCCGAGGAACTGAAAGACAAAGGACAACAATATAAAAATGATCTTACAGACAAAGCAGAAGATCTTGCAGATGATGCTGCTGATGAAGTAAACAGATATAGCTAAAAAATTTAAATCCAGGTAACCTCAAAAGGTTATCTGGATTTTATAATCAATATACTTATGAAAAATACAACTATTGAAAAAGCGGAAAAGTCACTTTTCTCTGCCGCTTCTTTTGCAAAAGATTTATTTTCTACTTCGGCGCCCGGTGGTGTTGCAGGTAAGGGTGTGGAGCTTGGTATGGGAGCGATACTAGCCAAAACTGTACTGAAAAGGCTTCCAGTTCCCTTAAACTTTTTGGCGCCAATTATTGTAGAGAAAGTCATTCTCAAATATGGCGTAGAGGAAGGTAGAGAAGTTTTGTTGAAAGGTTTACGGTGGGTTAAAAACGCGACAGAAGAAACTGATGATAATATCAGAATCACGAAGGAAAATGTGGTCCTTTAACTAGGATCACATTATAATCTCCGCAGCCAAAATTTATGCACGCTTAGTATTAAATCTTTCAGCTCTTCGTAACTGGAAGGTTTCACAAGATAACAATTTGCGCCTAGTTGATATGAAGCTAAAATATCATCCGGGGCATTGGATGTACTGAAAATAATGATTGGGACATTGTCCCATTTGTCACTCTTTCTTATCACTTTCAAAACTTCTCTCCCATCTCTCTTTGGCATATTAAGGTCTAGGAAAATCAAGTGAGGTATATTTGGATTTTCTGTGATATAATATTCGAGTAACTGCTCGCCGTCTTCAAAAAACACAATCGTATTTACCAAGCGATTATCTTCAAATGCAGCTTGAACAAGGAAACGATCATCGGCATCATCGTCTGCCATTAAAATTGATCCGTTGTTCATAGGAGGAATTCTGGCACATTTAGGATTCTGAAATTCAGTTCAATCATTACGTTTTATCTGGGTTATTTAGGTCAGCATGGATTCTTTTGGCAAATATATGTAAAAATTTGAGCCTTCCCCCTCGGTACTTTCTGCAAAAATATATCCGTTATGATTCGATACGACTCTTCTGCAAATCGCAAGTCCGATTCCCGTTCCGGCAAACTCGGTAGTTGCGTGTAGTCTCTTAAAGATGATAAAGATCTTATCAGCAAACTCTTTTTTAAATCCTATTCCGTTGTCAGCAAATTTGATCTGGTGAAATTGAATGTTCTGATGCGACGGCTTTACTCCGGGAATAACCTGGCCCTCGACTAATCTATGCGAAATTCGAATAACAGGTCTTATATTTTCCTGATGATATTTTACGGAATTAGAAATAAGGTTTTGAAAAAGCTGAACCATTTGAGAGCCGAAACCATCTATTGAAGGCAATGGTTCATTATGGATAGAAGCTTTATTTTCCATAATCATCTCCGAAAGATTGGATTTGGCTTCTGCCAGTATCGTGTTCAGGTTAATCAGTTTTGAATCAGCACTTGTTCTAACAATTCTGGAAAACGACAATAAATCATAAATGAGATTTTGCATTCTCTGCGCTGCACTATCAATCTTAGCTAACATTTGGAATGCCTCATCTGATAGTTCCGATCGGTGGCGGTTCAAGAGCCTGTCGGAAAATGAACGGATTTTTCGCAGCGGTTCCTGCAAATCGTGAGAAGCGACATAAGCAAACTGTTCCAATTCACTATTGGACCGATTCAAATTTTCAATTTTATTTTCAAGATCAATACGGTAAAACCGATTCCGCCGTAATTCGCGGTCAAGGAGGATAAATGCAGAAGAAAGTAAAACAACGGCAACAAGCATGATAATCCAGTTATAGCGATACACCTGCTGCATGTAATTGTCCCGGCTTTGGACACGCGTATACATAAGCTGATTTTCGAGTTTGTTCATTTCTGATATTAGCTTAGTCATCGAATCAATCTCCTGATTTCTCTTTCTGTAGAGCGCATAAACAGCAGCAGGATTTACCAGCGTGGCTGGCCGAGCGATTCGCTCGGTGTAATCACGAAATTTTTCTATATGTATTTGAAGGGAATTTAGTCGTTTTTGCTGAGCACCGTCGTCGGTAATTAGAGAGTCAATTTTTTTTGCCAATTTCGGAACAGCATAAACGGCGGCAAGCGTTTTGTTAATATAGATAGTATCGTGTAGATATACGTAAGAATTTGTGTGATGCGTTGATTCATACATAGCGGATGAAAGCCGATTAAGGCCACTGATCACCTGCTGCGTCTGATTGACTTTTTCTGAATAGTTGACAAGTTCCTGATTGATTTCATTGTAACTATATGAAAGTGCAATAATTAGTATCAATGAAATGCCAAAAAGAATCCTTGTAATGCGTGATAGCTGTTTTTCAGAAAGACTTCGGTTTAAAAGACTGGACGTAGATAGTTTCATATTTCAGGCTTTGTGCGAAAAATCTACATTTCGTATTAATATACTCAGAATGTAGAAATATGTACGCAATATTTACATTTTGCCAACTAAGGTTAAGTAAGTTAGGATAAAGTGTAGTAAATTTAGATGATGTACGTAGTAAATCAACGAATGGGGCCCTTTTGATGTGCGTTTTCGGCTCGTCCGAAATATACAGGTTTCAGTTTCAAACGATATCATTAAAGAGAACTTTTAATATTAGAATAATTGCTCTATGCAAAGACAAACGCAGACGCAACGACAGACCCTTAAATATTCTCCCCTCCAGATCCAAATGCTCAATCTATTGCATTTGACAACAATGGAGCTTGAACAAAGAATTAAAGAAGAATTGGAGGAAAACCCTATACTTGAAGAGGGTAAGGAAGAAACTGCATCTGAGGATCCTGTGGAGGAATTCCAGGATACTGATGATTCTGTGGGATCAGGAGATGATGATTATCCGTCCGTACAGGACTATCAGGATTGGGACGAGTTCAGAGATGACGACATCCCGGATTACAAAACATATGCCAATAATCAATCTGCTGATAATGAATTGTATACGCGGCCGATGGTCGAGTCAATATCTTTCAGAGACGATTTAAAACAGCAGGTGCATTTTTTAAGACTGGATGAAAGACAGCAGCTTGTAGCAGATTTTATTCTGGATTCTCTTGATGAAGACGGGTTTTTGAGACGTGAGAGCGAAGTGATTGCGGATGATATCTCTTTTGCCAATAGCATGTTCATCGATACTGAGGAGGTTGAATTAATGCTTCGTGTAATCCAGCAGCTTGATCCTCCCGGAATTGCTGCAAAAGATCTGAGAGAATGTTTGTTAATTCAGCTGCAACGTATAGAAAACCAGGACGAATGCTGGGGCTGGGCTTACAAAATTGTTTCTGATACGTTTGATGAGCTAGGTTCGCGTAATTACGACAAAATTATGCGCGTTTTGGGAATAGACGAAGAATGTTTGAAAAAGGCCATTCAGCTGATTACTACACTAAATCCAAAACCTGCATCAGGACTTCGCAATGACAGCCTTGTAAATGAGAGCATTAAGCCGGATTTTATGCTTCGGTATATCGAAGACAGTGAAATCGAAGTGCAGCTTACCTGGGGAAATAGTCCTGCCTTGCGCCTGAACAAGCTTTTTACGCAAATGGCAGAACAGAAAATTGATAAGGCGACTAATCAGTTTTTAAAAAATAAAATGAACTCCGCCAAGTGGTTTATCGATGCGATCAAACAACGTGAAAATACCATGTTGAGCACTTTGAGAGCTATCGTCAAACTTCAATACGATTATTTTCAGACAGGAGATATCAAAAAATTAAGACCAATGATCCTGAAAGATGTGGCGGAAATTATTGATATGGACATCTCGACTGTGTCGCGGGTCACGACGAATAAATATGTTCAGACACCTTTTGGTATTGTTTTATTAAAGGATCTCTTTACCGAAGGAGTTACCAACGAGGACGGAACGGAAGTATCCAACCGTGAAATTCAGGAGGCTATTCGGGAAATTACGGCGGCAGAGGATAAGAGACATCCGTTTAACGATCAGCAAATTACCGATTTGCTATCAGAAAAAGGATATTCAGTCGCACGTCGTACAGTTGCCAAATACAGAGAGCAATTAAATATACCAACCGCCCGACTTCGGGTTACCATTTAATTAAGAAAGCATTTTATTCCACATGAAAAAAATAGTAGTGGTTGATGACGAAGCGGATATTTGCTTCCTTTTAAAGAGATTTTTATCTAAAAATGATTTCATTGTTGAAACAGCCCAAACTGGAAAAGACGGGCTGCTGTTAATTGAATCTTTTGAGCCAGACCTGGTTATGACCGATTTCCGTCTTGGGGATATCACGGGTACCGAGTTGCTAAATGCCATTAAATCAAAACGCCCTCACGTTCCTGTTTTGATCATTACCGGTTACTCTGATATCAAGGTGGCGGTAAATGTAATGAAACTTGGTGCTTACGATTACATCACAAAACCTCTTTTTCCAGACGAGATACTGGTAACTGTTAAAAAAGCTTTGGCAGATGCGGAATCTGAAAAATCAGGAGAAACGGAATATGTTGCTGGAAATACTGATACTGTCACGGCTGTAAAACCAGGCCGCAAAACGACCCACAAAATGAAGGCGGGTTACGTGATGGGTCAAAGTGAAATTGCTGATAATTTGTTTCGTCAGGTTGATCTTGTCGCACCTACTAATTTCAGCGTAATTATTTATGGTGAAAGTGGATCCGGAAAAGAGGCGATCGCGCATGAAATTCATAACCGGTCGCGCAGAAAGGATATGCCGTTTGTAGCGATGGACTGCGGTGCAATTTCAAAAGAACTTGCCGGAAGCGAACTTTTTGGTCATGAAAAAGGATCATTTACCGGCGCGCTACAAACCAAAATTGGTCATTTTGAAATGGCAAATGGCGGAACTTTATTTTTGGATGAGGTTTCCAACTTGTCTTATGAAATACAAGTGGCTCTGTTACGTGTAGTGCAAGAGCGTAAAATGCGCAGAATCGGTGCTTCCAAAGAAATTGATCTGGATGTGAGGATTATTGTGGCGAGTAATGAAAGACTTTTGGATGCAGCCAGAAATGGAAAATTCAGAGAAGATCTTTATTATCGTTTCAATGAATTCACAATTGAGGTGCCTGCTTTGAGAAACCGTAAAGATGATCTTTTGCTGTTCGCTACAACATTTTTGGATACAACGAATGCGGAATTAGGCAAGAATGTAAAAGGATTTTCGGATGAGGTGATGAAGGATTTTGTAAATTATTCATGGCCAGGAAACTTGCGCGAACTGAAAAATGTGATAAAACGCGCCACTTTACTTTCTGATGGGGAGTTTATTGAAGAAAAGTCTCTGCCATTTGAAATCGTCAATTACAGCAAACTGAAAGATCTTGATGAAGAAATTTCTGCACCCGTTATTACTGCACCAGTCACACAGGAGGCTGTGGAAAGCGAAGATTCTAAGCCAAGTTTGAAGACAGTCGCAAACGAGGCGGAATATGATATGATTATGCAAGTATTACGTGATGTAAATTTCAATAAAAGTAAAGCTGCGCGTTTATTGAACATCGATCGTAAAACCCTGTATAACAAAATGAAACAATTTGATATTTAAGAAATTGGAAAATCAATTATGCCTTTTTTCATTTGAGGAGATTATCAATGCATCAACAACGGGATTTATTGTTTGCAGTATACCTGCTGACAGAAGCGGTAGCAATGCCGGAGAATCAAGCTGCATTTTTATAAATCCAACTGCTCAAAAGTTGACAGGAATAACTGAATTAACAGGACTCACCGAAAAGTCAATTTTTGGTGAGCATACAAATTTTGATGGACTTAATATGTCCGGAAGCTTGGATTTCAGGTTTGAGAAATCGGGCATCTGGTGCAGAATTACAAGGTCTTCTCTTGATGACAATTTTTTATATACCCTGACTGATATTTCTGTTGAAAAACAGAATGAGATTAATACCTCACAATTTAGAAAGCTGTCTGCTGAAGCTGAGGAAACGATGGAATTCGGCAGCTGGATCTGGGACATTAAAACTTCGAAATTTGATTGGACAGAGGGAATGTACAGGCTGATGGGTTACAAGTCTGAAGATTTGATTTCATCGAAATCGGACATCAATATTTTCAGGAAGAATATTCATCCGGATGATGTCGACATGATCACCGAGAAATTGAGAAACATTCTTGCTTATACAGAAACTTATGTTCTGGAATTCAGGATTATTTCCGAGGATGGTCAGGAAAAACACTTGTATGCCAAAGGTCACAACACGATTGATGAAAATACAGGAAACCCGATTTCTATCGGAACCGCTTTCAACGTTTCCATGCTTCGTGATATTCAGCGTGAATTGGAACAAAAAGTAAGTGATCTTAATACTTCCAACTCAGATCTGGAACAATTTGCCTATGTCGCCTCTCACGATTTGCAGGAACCACTCCGCAAAATCGTGTCGTTTGGCGAGCGGCTTCAAACCAGATCAAAGGATAGTCTGGATGAGGAAAACCGTTTGTATCTGGATAGGATTCTCAGCTCGTCCCGTAGAATGCAGAATATGATCAACAATCTGCTTGAATTTTCAAAGGTCACAAGTTCGTCAAAAATCTTCGAACCGACTGATCTTAATGAAATACTAAAAACTACATTAAGTGATCTGGAAGTGACGATTCAGACAAGAAAAGCAACCGTTGATGTCGATGACCTGCCTGTTATTGATGCAAATCCAACGCAGATGTCACAGCTTTTTCTTAACCTGATCTCAAATTCTTTAAAGTTTGCCAAAGCAGATACGGATCCGATAATTTCTATCAAATTAGCTGATGTACATTTTGCAGAAGTTCTGCAGCGGAAGTTATCAGAAGATATAAGATATATCAAAATTAAAGTTGAGGACAATGGGATAGGGTTTTCAAATGAAAATGCATCCCGTATTTTTACGATCTTTCAGCGTTTAGGTGGTCGTTCCGAATATGAAGGGGCGGGCATCGGGTTATCTGTTTGCAAAAAGGTCGTGGAAGGACATCACGGAATTATTGATGCCTTTGGAGTTCCTGATCAGGGAGCGACCTTTGAAATCATTCTTCCTGTGAGCCAATATTAAACAATATGAGGCGTTTCATTGTCTTAACTATACCATTCCAATTAAAAGAATAAATATCAATTTCGGATTATAATGAATAGCAAAGTTATTAGCGTACTTCTGGTTGACGATGATGAAGATGACTACTTTCTAACCAGAGAATATTTTGGTGATCTGATTAATTGGAAATTCGATATTACCTGGTGCTCTACGTATAAGGAGGCTATTCATAATATTCAGAACAAGAAATTCGATCTGTATTTTTTTGATTATTTGCTTGGTGAACGCAACGGTATTGACCTGATCGAGGAGGCCTGCACACTGGAATGCGAAGAGCCCATTATTCTTTTGACAGGAAAAGGCGATACCAAAGTAGCAGTTGAGGCATTAAGGCTTGGCGCTGCGGATTATCTTATCAAAAATGAGCTTGATTCAGAGAAACTGGAACGTACCATCCGTTACGCGTTGGAACGTACTTCTGTGTTGAAAGCCCTGCGCCATAGTGAGCGTAGATACAGACGTGTTTTTGAAGAATCAAATGATTTTCTTTTTATCAGCGACCTTGAAGGTGTCATCACCGATTTTAATACTTCTGCATGCACTTTGACAGGTTATTTGCCCAAAGAACTGAAAAGTAAAAATATTCTGGAAATGGTGGATGATCCACTTTTCGGAAGTGTTTGGGAAGGAATTCAGGATAGATCAATTCAGGATTTTGAGGTGCGTTTAGTAACCAATGACGGAGAGAAAAAATATTGCGTTTTCTCTGCTTCTATGGAAATGGATGAGGACAATCCTTATGTCCAAGGCAGGTTACATGATATTACGGCAAGAAAGCAGTCGGAACGAGAGCGTTTATTTTCTGAGAAATTGGCGGTTACAAGCCGGCTTGTAAGGATGCTGGCACATGAAGTCCGGAATCCTCTCACCAACGTAAACCTTTCGGCTGAACAGTTGGAAATGGAGCTGGTAGATGAAGATCAGAAATTTTATACGCAAATTATAAAACGGAACTGTACGCGGATCAATGATTTGATCACCCAGTTATTACAGCCATCCAGTTCTACGGACGTAAATCTTGTGGATCAATCGATTCATCAGGTTTTGGATGAAGCGATTGCAACCGCTTATGATCGCGTTCAGCTGAAAAGAATTCAAATCGTTAAGGTTTTTGCAGAAGAGGATTTTGCTATTCCGCTGGATTCAGTTTCTCTGCAAATGGCATTTCTGAATTTGATCACGAATGCCATTGAAGCAATGGACGAAGATACCGGTGTTTTGAGAATTACGACGCGTTTGCAATCCGATTCCTTACAGGTGATTTTTGCTGACAACGGCTCCGGAATTAGTGAAGAGAATATGGATAAAATATTCGAACCTTATTTCACAGGCAAGAAACATGGAATGGGACTTGGTTTAGCTACAACTTTGAATATTCTGCATACGCATCACGGGCGAATCGATGTGCAATCTGAAGAAGGAGTGGGGACTACATTTACGATCAGCTTCTCGGGTAAAATTAACTCGTAATTTAACCTGATTTGATTTGAAATTATAAAGATAAACCCCGGACAAGCCACGTGCTTGTCCGGGGTTTATCTTTATTTAGTTTCTGCGATAACCTTTGTCATTACTTCTTCCATTATCATTTCTGTCATAACGGTCGTTTCTATCGTTATTATTTACGTATCCACGGTTACGGTCATCTTTTTTTACCTGGTATTTCGGATGTCCTGCGCTTTGGTAATAACGCTCGTCGCGGCTGTCACGAATGATCTGCTGGTTATGGTTTCCTTTATATCTTGCATATTGAGAAATATGAACATTGTTATGTAGGAAAGGTCTCTGTTCGTTCACAACCACCTTGTATGAATTGTAAATATCATAATTGCGATAACGAGACGGCAAAGATGATGTATAAACCCATTGCGGCCCGTTTTGATAAACATATTGCGATCTTGTCACATCATAATAAGCATTAATATCCGGCAGATAATAAAAATCAACATGATTGTAACCGGTTGGTCCCCATGCTGGCTGACTTCCGATGTTGATACTTAAACTGATCTGAGCATTGGATTCCTGAGCTGCTGAAAGACCTAATAACACGATTATTGAGAACATTATCTTTTTCATGGTTTCTGGTTTTTTAAGGTTAAAATTCGGCACTTTCTGTGCTTTCATGGTAGTAAGACAGCAGTTTTTAAACTGAGTTTAATCGCTTAGGAATGGTATCGACAGGGAGGCAGTTTTTGTCTGCGAGATGGCCTGTTTTGACTAGGAACCTATAAATAAAAAAATCCCCGCATCAGGTTCTGACGCGGGGATAAGATGAATTTCCAGATAATTTTATGCAGTAACTCTTTTCTTCCTGTTAAAGAAACCGTAGATGATCGGGAAGATCAATAAGGTCAGAATTGTCGCTGTAATTAATCCGCCGATTACGACGATGGCTAGTGGTTTTTGTGTTTCAGAACCAATACCGGTTGAAGTGGCGGCGGGAAGCAGGCCGATAGCAGCCATGAGTGCGGTCATGACCACTGGCCTGATCCTGGATTTGACACCCTCTCGGATGGCATCATCAAGTGGCATATGTTCTGCAAGATTTTTATTGAAGACTGAAATCAGAATTACGCCATTCTGGACACACAAGCCGAAGAGTGCAATAAATCCTACGCCGGCCGAGATACCGAAATTCATATGGGTCGCATGTAGCGCCAATATACCACCGATCAGGGCAAACGGGACGTTAACCAAAACAAGGCCGGCGTCTTTCGCATTACTGAACATAATAAACAGCAGAATAAAAATACCAACGAGACTAATGGGGACAACTTGTCCGAGACGGTCAGTAGCGCGAACCTGGTTTTCAAATTCTCCAACCCATTCAATTGAATAACCCTTTGGGAGGTCAGGGAATTTTTCTTTTACACGTTGCTGTGCTTCGGCAATGGTACCTCCTAAGTCACGGCCACGTACAGAAAATTTCACCCCGATGAAACGTTTATTATTGTCACGGTAAACGAATGCTGGGCCAGTCACTTTCTTGATACTCGAAATTTCCTTCAATGGAATTTTTCCACCGGCCATCGTCGGTACCATCAATTGCTGAATATCCTGTTCATCGCGCCGGTACTGCTGTTGATAACGAAGACGAATATCGAATTTGCGTTCACCTTCATAAAGCACTGAGGCTGTCTTGCCTCCAATGGCCATCTCGATTACCGCCTGAACATCAGCAGTACTGACTCCATACTGAGCCATCTTGTGGTCATGCAGAATCACACTTATTTCTGGCTGGCCAATATTACGGATAAGTCCAAGATCTTTAATTCCATTGACATCACGGATGGCATCCATTGAAAGGTTAGCATATTTCTCCAGTTCTTCGAGGTTTGGGCCAAAGATTTTGATACCATTACTGGCCTTATATCCAGCCACCGCTTCAGCAACGTTGTCAACAATAGGTTGAGAATAATTGTACAAAACACCGGGATAAACGCTCAGTAGCTTGTTCATCTCGTCCGTAAGTTGCTCGTTGCTGATCTTTCTTTTCCATTCTTTCTTTGGAACCAAATCTACCTGGAACTGGCAAAAGTAGAATCCATTTGGGTCAGTGCCATCGTTGGAACGGCCTACCTGCGAAAGTACCTGTTTAACTTCTGGAAAAGTAGCCAGGTCTTTTCGGATATCTCCCGCCATTTTTACACTTTCGGGAAGTGACATACTCATGGGCAACTCGGCCGTGACCCAAAGCGCGCCTTCGTTGAGTTGCGGCAAAAACTCAGTTCCAAGCCATGTGGATGAGAAAAGAGAAATACCCAAAAATAAAGATGCAAATATGAAACTGATCTTCTTATGTCCAAAGCACCAGTTAAAACCTCCCATGACGATCTTATCAAAAAAATTGACGATCGGATTATTTTTCTCCCGGACGTTTTTATTTAGTAAGAATGAACATAAAACCGGTACAAGTGTCAGCGTATAGAACAACGCACCGAGCAGCGCAAAACCAAGAGTAAATGCCAATGGGCTGAACATTTTCCCTTCCACTTTCTGAAAACTAAAAATCGGAAGCAGAGCAGTAATGATGATTAATTTTGAGAAGAAAATTGCTTTCCCCATTTCACCGCCCGTCTTTTTTATTAATCCAAGTTTGGACAGTTTGTTATACCGGTCCATTCCGTTTTTATGGGCAAGGTGGTCCAGGGCCACGAAAATTCCCTCGACCATGACCACGGCCCCGTCAATGATTATCCCGAAGTCAATCGCCCCCATCGATAGTAAGTTCGCCGACATACCTTTCAATTTCAGGCAGGTAAATGCAAAAAGCAGCGCGAGGGGAATAATAATGGAAACAATAACCGTTGTACGCCAGTCAGCCATGAAAAGGAATACAATAACTGTAACAAAAACGATACCTTCAACCAGGTTGTGTTTCACAGTATCTGCGCAAAACTCGATCAGATTATCACGGTCATAAAATGTGACCATTTTAACATCCGGTGGGAGAATTTTTGTATTCAGTTCATCAATCTTGTCTTTGATTCTTGCCAGTACTTCACTTGGATTTTCACCTTTTCGCTGTACGACAATACCTTCAACGACATCATCATTTTTCCCTAAACCGACCTGACCGACACGTGGAAGATCTGACTCTTTTACCTCGGCAACATCTTTTACCAGTACGGGATAATCCTTCACATACTGGACAATAATATTTTCTATATCCTGTGTTGATTCGAGCAGACCAATTCCCCTTACCACGTACGCCTGACTATTTTTTTCGATCACGTCTCCGCCCACGTTTACATTACTTTTGGTGACGGCTTCGTAGACTTCAAGGGGAGTGATGTTGTATTTTACCAGTTTGGTTGGGTTTACCTGAACTTCATAGATTTTCTCCCTTCCACCAAAAGCGACAACATCGGCCACGCCGGGAACACTGCGAAGCTGGCGGTCGATAACCCAATTTTGAAGTGTCAGTAATTCCCGGCTATCCCGGTCTTTGCTTTCAAGTGAATACCTGAAAATTTCTCCGGTAGGTCCATATGGTGGCTGAACTTCCGGATCCACGCCATCAGGCAAGGAAACGGTCCGTAGCTGATTGTTAACTTGCTGACGAGCAAAAAAATCTTCCACATCGTCATCGAAAATAATTTTGATGACTGAAAGTCCAAACATCGTAACACTTCTTACGTTTGCCTTCCGTTGCACGGAGTTCATCGCAATTTCAATAGGCTGGGTCACAAACCGCTCAATTTCTTCGGCACTACGGCCATGCCATTGTGATACGATAATGATTTGTGTATTTGTTATATCCGGAAATGCTTCCAGGGGAGTGCTCTTGTAACTGACCACTCCGGCCACGATCAGCAGGCCCGTCAGAAAGAAAATAAAAAATCTGTTTTTGAGAGAGAAACCTACGATTCCTCTAATGAATTTATTCATTAAAATAAATTTTGAATGATGGAATTTTAAATGACAGAATATTGATTGGGTCGCTGGTACGACGATAGAATGAGTCAACATTCACTCATTCTATCATTCACCCATTCAATCATTAATTGCATTGTAGATTAGCAATTGATTTTTTGAAATCACCTGCTCGCCATCTTTTAGTCCTTTGCTTATATAAGCGCGGTTGGTCAATGTCCGGTATACTTCCACAGGACGTGCTTCAATATTGCTGCGGCTATGGAAAATCATTACCCAGTTTTTGCTGCGGTCAAAAATGATTGACTGGGAAGGAATAGCCTGCATTTGATTACTCTCTTCAAAATTCAGGGTCACAGTTGCATGCATTTCCGGTTTTAATTTAAAACCGACATTATTCAGCTGAATGCGCACTTGCATGGCTTTGGTTTCCGGGTCTAAAACGTTATATATCTTGTCAATTTTTCCTTTGAAAGTTTCATCAGGGAAACTGATCGTATGCACATCTGCGGTCATTCCTATTTTGATTCTTGGAATATCGCTTTCGTTAACATTAGCCAAAACCCAGACATCGGCGATTTGTCCGACAGTAAACAATGCTTCAGAATTGTCAGAACGAAGCTGCATCCCCCGGTTCACATTTTTTGAAATAATGAAACCATCGATTGGAGACTTGACCGTATAGTTGGTGGATTTACTTAAACCATAAATCGAAAATATTTCCTTCATCCTGCTTACTTCGGCCTGCGCTTTATCCACCATCTGCCTGGCGGTAATCGCGTCTCTTTCAGGTACTAACTTACTCTCATAAAGGTCTTCCGTAGAGGATAGATTTTTCTGAGCGATCAGAAGATCAGATTGTGCCTGGATCATCTGGCGGTCGAAATCTGCTACTTCTCCGGAACGGATTGTCGCCAGTTTCTGACCTTTTTTCACGTTGTCGCCCAGCTCCGCATTTACATCTTCCACATTTCCCCCTACAAGAGGGAAAATTTTGATGATTTGATTTTCATCAGGCACTACTTTCCCGACCAATGTCAATTCATTTCTGACGATCTCTGTTTTTACAGTGTCGAGTCTGATGCGGTTCATCATGGTATCAGATAACATAAATGCCTTTGATTCTTCCTGTTTTTCCTCTGCTTTATGGCAGGATGGGAAACAGAGGCTCATCAAAGCAAGTGAACATACATAGACCAAACTTGTTCTCAGGCCAGTTTTTGCTTCGTAAAATGATCGATTTTGTTGCTTACTTTCAGCTTTCATCCGGATATTTATAAGAATTTCAGTCTTTATTAATTAAACAGTTCCTCGCCAACTACGAAATTGAGCTCCTCATATACCTTAATCCGGTCGGCTTGTAACCGGTTGAATTCTCTGGTACTTTCATTGTAGGTTTCAATAAAGTCTATAAATTCCAGCAGCGTGATATTGCGTTTCTGAAAGTTGTCGTAGAAGCCCTTGCTTAGTAATGTGAATTGATCTGTAAAATGATTTTCGACACTTTTGTAAGCCTTTTCAGCAACAAATACTTTTTGTAAAGCAGCATCTACTTCGTTTTTGATACTGCTTTGTTTCGCCGTTTCTCCTGTTTTGAAATAACTGATATTACTTTTGGCGGCTCTGATATTGCCTTGGTTCCTGTTGAAAAAGGGAAGATCAACGGTAACATTCAAACCGAAATAATTATTGGCATAATTACTCGCCTGGTCATATACTCCGCCAATCTGAATATCCGGTGCGGCCAGTGCTTTTTGCAGAGTATAATTTAATTCTGACTGTTTTGTTTCGGATTCGACAACTTTTAGATCAGGGCGACTTTGCAAAGCGCGATCCTTTAACAAAGCGAGATTGTAATTTTTAAGCTGATAACGACTGATATCTGAGCTATCGACAACAGGCTTGACAGGATTTTCAGAATTCAAAAGCGTTTTCAGATCTCGCTGATTTTCGGTTAGCTCAAAAAGGATATCGGCGCGATCATTGGTTAGTTGAAACAGCAATGCTTTAAGTCTGACTACTTCTTTTAAAGAAATATTCTTACGATCATATTCTTTGTCAAAAGCAGTAACGGTTGTGTTTAAAGTTGCGATCTGCGTGTCGTATAAAGCGATTGTCTGGTTCAGGAAATAAGATTCGAAGAAAATTTCTCGGAGTTCAAATTTCAACGTGCGGATCAGATCATAAAACTGGAATTCGCTTTTCCGGGTCGATTCAACATCCAGTGCCACACGTTTATTTCTCTTGCCCGCCCTGGTAATTAATTGCTGAATGGTGAAAGCTTTCTGACCCTGGCGGCCAACATCCAGAAACCCGCGGGATGGGTTATAAGCGCTTATTTCAGCAGTCAATGTTGGATTATTCCAGAGCTTATCCTGAATCTCCTGCGATTTGGCGATATCAATCTGATATTTCTCCGCCAAAAGCTGGAGGTTGTGTTGTAAAAAAATACTATCCGCTTGTTGGATTGTAAGCCGCAGCGTGTCCTGGGCTCGTAAACTTAATGAAAATAGTAGCAGCAGTCCGGTGATGTGAGTTCGCATAAACGCATTGTTAGAAAGATGCGATATTCGGAACCCGGTATTACAGGAGGCTTAGAATAACCTTAGAAAAAAATTAGAATGCTATACGTGCTTTAATGTCACCTTAAATTCACTCCCTTTTCCAGGCTCACTTTGCACGGCAATACTGCCGTGATGAAGATCGACAATACGTTGGCAAATTGACAAGCCAATACCAAAACCCGGAACTTCGCTCGTGTGTGATGAGCGGTAAAATGGATCAAAAAGATAGGGGATATCTTCTTTATTAATCCCAATTCCCTCGTCAGTAATTTTAATGATACAGTCGGTTTCGTTGGTTTCGAAAAGAATCCTGGCAGTGTTGTTCGAAGAATATTTGCAGGCATTATCGATTAGATTGAGCAATACTCTTTTTAGTAGTTCTTCATTACCTTCAATGATCGTATCGTTCTCATTATCAGGTATATTTACATAATCAATGAAAACTGCGTAATTCGGGAAAGAGGATAATATTTCCTCTTTCGCCATAAATGCCAGATCTTCGACCCGCACTGGTGTGAATTTCATATTACCCATATTCTCTATGGAACGGGCAAGGAAAAGCAGGTTGTTGGTAATACTAATTAACCTTTCAGTATCTGAAAAAAGATTGGCAAAAACTTCTTCAAGATTGGGGTCATTTTTAGCAAAACGCTGTCCTAACTGAATCTCGGATTTCAATGCAGCAAGGGGCGTTCGCAGTTCATGTGAAGCGTGGGAAACAAAACTTTTTTGCTGTTCAAAAGCTTTATTTAACCGACCTAAAACAGTATTGAAATTTATAGCGAGCTGCGCGATTTCATCTTTCCGGTTTCCTTCATCCAGTTTTTGAGCAAGATTATTGGCTGTGATTTTTGAAACCTGACTGTTAATAGCACTGATCGGTTTTAAGGAATTACTGGCAAAATAAATGCCTAATGCCACAGTTAATCCTATTCCGCCGATGAGGCCCCATGCCAATGTTTGCAGTAAATTTTCTAATTTATTGCGGCCGAATTTGTCATACGCAGAAGCAAGCACAACCAAAGGTTCATCTCCTTCCTCATAAAGCAGACCAATCGTTTCACTTTGATCCTGCAAAAATTCTATTTCTTTATTCTGGCGGACTTGCCCGAGCAACTCCTTATGATAGGTGATCAGCTTGTCATCCACACTGGAATAAACCAATTCATCTTTTGTATTAAATATCAGGACTTTTTCATCAAGCATCTCGGTAAGCGTGTTCATGTCAATAGTCCTGAGAAGATCCTTGTCAATACCCTTCACTTTGACAAGCAGCCGGCAGGTTGTTTGCGCCTTACTTTTAAGCCTGTCATAAAATTCTTCCTGACGATATCGTGCAGATACGCTGTAAACGGCTATTGAAAAAAGCAGTAAAATAACTGCCACCATCAAGGTAAATTGCAGCGCAATCCTGTCTTTTATTTTCACAAAAAAGTAATTTTTTGATGTAACGGTATTTGATATAAGCCTTGCCAGATTATTCTTCTTTCATGATATATCCCAGACCTGGCCGCGTGTGTATCAATTTGGTAGTGAAATCTTTATCAATTTTTTTACGTAGATAATTGATATAAACTTCAACGACATTCGTTCCCGGGTCAAAATTCAGGTGCCAAACATGCTCAGCAAGATCCATTTTGGAAACTACTCGTCCGCGGTGTAGTAAAAAATATTCTAACAAAGCGAATTCTTTCGCAGTTAATTCAATCGACTTTCCGGCGCGAATAACTTCCTTGGTTCCTACATTTAATTCCAGATCTGCAATGCGTAACGTCTGGTTTTCAGACTCAGGATTATTCAATTCAGAAACGCGTAGGGCAGCATTGATCCGTGCCATTAATTCTCTGAAGTCGAATGGCTTGACGATATAATCATTCGCTCCTTTGTTCAAACCTTCCACTTTATCTTCAATCTCACCATAAGCTGTTAGCATAATGATGGGCAGTAGAGGCTTATAAACCCGGATCTGCTGACAAACGTCATATCCTTTCAGGCCGGGAAGATTTACATCCAGCAAAACCAGGTCAAACTTTTTGCTTAGTGCCAGATTTTTACCTGTGATTCCGTCATAAGCAATTTCTGCTTCGAAGTTTTCAGCGTGTAGTCCCCGGAAAATGTTTTGCGCGATACGCCTGTCATCTTCGACAATGAGTATATTTTTCATATAATTGTTCAGGTCGTTTCTTTGAATTTAAATTTACGGGAAAACTAATTCAAAACTCTCTAAAGTACTTCCAATGCTTGTTCCATGTCTTTGATCAGATAATCAGGATCCTCAAAACCAATATAGATACGCGCCATCCGATGCAGCTCGATTGATGGATCAAAATCCTCCGGCGCAAGTCCGCCGGCCTGAGGCAGAATCAACGACTCATGGCCGCCCCAGGAAACTGCCACCAGAAAATGTTTTAAAGAATACGTAAAACGTTCGATCTGTTGATGTGAACTCGCTTTAATAACAATTGTAAAAAGTCCGCACGCTCCTTTCATTTGTTTTTTCGCCAGTTCTAACTGGGGGAAATTTTCATCAAATGGAAACAGTACCTTTTCAATTTTTGGATGTTTTTTGAGGTATTCAATAACCTTTATGGTCGATTTTGAGATATGCTCCAAACGCATAGGCAGAGTCCGTAATCCCCGTAAAATCAGCCAGGCATTAAATGGCGAAATTCCTGATCCGGTATTTAGCAGTTGTTCATTAAATATTTTTTTTAACATTTCCCGGGAACCTGTCAACACGCCTGCAAGAACATCACTATGTCCTCCAAGGTATTTTGTCCCGGATTGTAAACTCAGATCGATACCGAAATCGTGCGGTTTTTGATAAACAGGTGTGCAGTAACTGTTATCAACAATCGTTATAATATTCAGGCTTTTGGCAAGCTTTGAAACGGCTTCCAGATCCTGGATTTCGTAAGTTAATGTATTAGGTGTTTCAAGATAAATAATCCGCGTTTCTGGACGGACGGCATCTCTGAAATTTTCAATTCTTGTCCCGTCTACGTATGTTGTCTCTATCCCAAAACGGGTAAGCACATTATCAAAAAGCCGTATCGCCCAGCTATATGGTTTTTTGATTGAAATGATATGATCACCTGATTTTACATTGGCCATCACAGAGCAATAAATTGCCGAAGCACCACTATTGAAAACCAAAGCATCTTCCGCTTCATCCAATGCTGCCAGTTTTTTACTTAAAATATCTATTGTAGGATTTTTTCCTCTTGAATATAAAAAAGTAGATTCTTCGTTGGCAAAAGCATTCCTTAACTCTTCAAAACTATCAAATACGAAATTACTAGTCTGCACGATCGGAGGAGAAACCGCATTAAAATATTGACTGCGATCTTCTCCAAGCTCGTTCAGAATGTAGGAAATGTCCATTTAATTAGGTTAAATTATTTTCTGTTGGTTGTTTAAATACGATACCTGTTTCAAGCGAATGGATGATGGCTTTGTTGCTGTGAGAAAAGTAACAAGTGTCAATTCCCATGTCCTGAATTTTCTTTAAAAGTATCGTTGTGTCAGATTTACTCCTTTTCCGGGTTTGGCGAATGTAGACAGCTCTTATATTTCCTGCAAACATTTGACATATTTCTTCATAGATCACGGGATCTTGCTGTGAATCGTCGCCAAGTAATATGAATTGTAATTCCGGATAAAATTCAATTATATTCAGAATTTTTTGAAACTTGTGATCATGGGAACCAGCGCCGGTCATCATGAAATCGTCCAGCCCGGATTTTATTTTTTTGAGTTTGAGAACTGCTTTTGGCAGACCGTTCAATTCAGCAAAACGGATGATCATATCATATAAATTCCACTCACTGCTGGATACATAGAAAAATATATTCGCTGGATGGATCGGATTTGTCCTGCTCGCCAGTGAAAGCAATTGATAGTGTTTTACGACGTCGTCAAAGGGTTTTCTTGCCTGGACGTTTTTCGCGAGCAATACAAAAAGCTTCTTAAACGATCGTCGGCTATGCGAGATCAGAAAGGTATCGTCGATATCTGAAATAATACCATAAGAACTTTCATATGGTTTAAAAAACTCTTCCTGTCTGGTCGCCTGATACTTATGCTTATCAATCTGGTCATCGACAGTCACTTCGTAGGGATGCCATCCTCCTTCCATGGGTTCCGTAAAAGGAACTTGAAAGCGAAAGTAGCCATCTTCCAGGGTTTGTGTCTCCGCTACAACGGAACCAACTCTCAGAATAACCCTTAAATTTGGTATGGTTTTTATTGAGAAGAGTTGAAGGATTGTCCGTGCATACCTGAAACCTTTTCGGGTATATTTGTGATCACCTTCCGGGTACTTTTCTACTACGTGGCCAAAAACAACCAATTCGTTTTTATTTGCGTAGCCCCGGTATAATTTTAAGTCGCATCGTTTCATATCTTACCTTTACCCTTATGCACTTGAAGTGCCTAAATTAGACAATATGTTTTCAGAACGAAAGGTTTTGTTAGTTGTTAATCCTATATCCGGTGATAAGGATAAAGAAGAAATTTTATTAAAAGTGGCCGCCAAGGCGGAGGAGGATGATTATGTCCTGAGTATATTTTCCACAACGGGTGTCAATGATCTTGGTGAAATAAGAAACCTTGTAAAAAAGCTGTGCCCTGACCGAATTCTGGTTGCTGGCGGTGATGGTACGATATCGATGGTCGCTGAGGCAGTGACCGGTACTGACATTGTTTTTGGAATCATACCTGCCGGATCAGCCAACGGTTTGTCTGCCGATTTTGGACTTCCGTCCGGACTCGATGAAGCGATTGAGGTAGCGTTCGGAGATAATTCCAGCCACATCGATGCAGTGCGCATTAATGATGACATTAGTCTCCACCTGAGCGATATCGGATTGAATGCGCTTTTGGTGAAAAATTACGAAAATGGTGATATGCGGGGGAAGCTGGGATATGCTTTGGAAATGTTTAAAACCCTTAATGAACATGAAAATTTTCGTGTACGTATAACAACTGAAAGTGCAACGGTAGAAACGGAAGCACTGGTTGTCATTATAGCAAATGCGAAAAAGTATGGCACGGGAATCAGTATCAATCCATTTGGCGATATGTCAGACGGGCTTTTTGAAATTGTGATTGCTAAAAGAATAGATTTTATTGAAACGGCGAAGTTTCTAACCGGAAATGCATCTTTTGATCATGATGTAATGGAAGTGCTTTCTGTTGAAAATGCGAAAATCGAATGTCTTGACCGTGAAGTTTATTTTCAGGTCGATGGAGAATATAAAGGGGAAGTGAGAGAGTTAAATGCCTCAATTCTAAAAGGTTTTGTTAGGATAGCGGTTCCATAATTGAACAGTTTTCCCGATAATTATTTTTGGCTAGATTATATTAAATAAATGACGAATTACCTGACTGCATATCAGTAGTCAAATTGGTGAAACGTCTTTTCAGGATAGTTTATAATCTGACGATACCTGAAAATGAAAATATTAAGAACGATTTTACTAGGTTTTGCCGTGGTATTTGGGTTAAATACATTTGCCCAAATGCCTGAGCTTTGCCAGGGGCCATATTTTACCGAAGCTCAGGGAAAGGCCTTTCTAGACAGCCATAAACCCGCCACCAAAGCGGAATGGGAAGCCAGAGCACAGAAAATCAGAGCGCAGATACGTAAAGGAATGGAGTTGGAAAATATCCCTCCAAAACCTAAATCAGCACCAATTATCCATACCAAACGGGTAATGGATGGATACACGATCGAGAATGTTGCGTTCGAGAGTTTGCCGGGAATTTATGTGACCGGAAACCTATATCGTCCTGTTAAAAAACAAAAATCCTATGCTGGTATATTATGTCCGCACGGACATGGAGAAAATCCGCATGGCCGGTTCCGCGAACAAACCCAGAAGCGCTGCGCAACATTGGCAAGAATGGGCGCTGTCGTTTTTGTTCTGGACATGGCCGGACAAGGCGATTCCAAACAGACGCAGCATAAGTTTTCAAAGGCCTTAAAGCTTCAAACCATAAATGCCATGCGTGGGATAGATTTTTTACTATCACTACCAGGTGTTGATCCTCAACGTATTGCAGTTACCGGCGAGTCGGGTGGGGGAACTCAAACCTTTCTGCTGGCAGCGTTAGATGAGCGTGTTAAAGTGACCGCGCCAACCGTGATGGTTTCTGCACATTTTTTTGGCGGTTGTGTCTGCGAGAGTGGTATGCCTATCCACAAAAAAGGTGAATACCAGACTAATAATGTTGAAATCGCTGCACTTACTGCGCCGCGACCGATGCTGTTAACTTCTGATGGAGACGACTGGACGAAAAACACTCCAAATGTCGAATTCCCATTTACGCAAAAAATATATGCACTTTACGGAAAAAAGAATCTTGTCGAAAGTGTTCATTTGCCGGATGAAAAACACGATTACGGTCCGAATAAGCGGAAAGCGATGTATATTTTTATGGCGAAACATCTGAATCTGGATATCAAGGCAGTGTCGGATACACAGGGAAATATTGATGAAGTTCCGTCAAAAGTGTTGGAACAAAAAGACCTTGCAGTATTCGATGCTGAACATCCAAGACCGGCGAATGCTGTAATGGGAGATGAGGCAGTTTTAAAAATTTTATAATATAAACCGCCTTCTTGCTTCTTTATGATCGTTCTGATTGTTTTTGTTGCTATTGTTTTCATTGTTCTAAGCTCAACAGTTCTGAAAATGCACCCGCTAACCGGTCTGCTTCTGGCAGCTTTGGGTGTTGGAGTCTTTGCAGGATTACCCATTGATAAACTGGCAGAGACAATTGGAAAGGGTTTTGGCGAGTTAATGTCAAAAATCGGTCTGATGGTGATACTGGGTTGTGTCATCGGTTCAATTCTCGATCAATCCGGAGCGGCAATAAAAGTGGCGGATGTTATATTAAAATTGTTCGGAGAAAAACGTCCTGCGTTTGCCATGTCTGTGATCGGAGCAATTGTGGGTATTCCGGTATTTTGCGATTCGGGATATATTATTTTACATAAACTAAATCAGATTGTAGCAGCCAGAACCGGAAAGCCATTGGCTGTTGTGGCACTTTCACTTTCCGGCGGATTATTTGCAACGCATACACTTGTTCCGCCAACGCCCGGGCCGCTTTCGGCAGCTGGAAATCTTGGAATTGCTGATTCGGTAGGACTCGTAATTCTTATAGGCCTGATTGTTTCAATTCCCAGTTTATTTCTCTCTACCTGGTTTGCCGGCAAGTATGCAAAAAATGTCCCGATCATGGAAGATTTTGCAGCGAAGCCCATGTCCGGTTTAGAGAAAAAATTGCCTCCTGCATGGAAAGCGTTTATGCCCATTCTTCTTCCAATTTTACTGATCACACTCGCATCCTTCGCAAGGATTTTACATTTTCCGGAAAATCTGACGCGGTGGACCGGCTTCTTTGGTAGTCCGCTCGTTTCATTTTTACTCGCTATATTTTTCAGTTATTCGCTTTTTCCTGAAAAGGCAGCAGAGAAAATGATTTCATGTTTCAAAAGTGGAATTGAGCATTGTGGTACTACGCTCGTGTTGGTGGGAGCCGGCGGTGCCTTTGGTGCGGTATTGAAAGAAACTTCTCTGAAAGATATGGTCAGCGAATGGCTTACGAGAAATGAAATGTCAGGTGTTTTTTTATTAATCATAACATTTTTGATCGCTGCATTTTTTAAAACTGCACAGGGATCAACAACTTCTTCGATGGTTTTGACTACAAGTATCATAGCGCCATTGCTCACGACGCTGGGTTTTGTAACACCGATACAGATTACGTTATTGGTTATGGCGGCAGGGAGCGGCGCCATGATCGTATCCCATACAAATGATGCATGGTTTTGGGTCGTATCACAATTTACCGGCATTTCAGCAAAGGATACTTATAAGACGCACACCATTTTGACGGGTTTGCAGGGAATGGTGAGTTTTTTGATGACGGTGTTGTTGTATTTTATTTTGGCTTAAAAACGTCGATCAACTTAACTGAAATTCAATTCCTGTTTTACGGATTTCACTTCCAAAAGGGTCGTTCTCGGACATCAAATCCTGTAATGATATCGGATGAGGTTCAATACGGGTATCGATTTTAGAGGCAAGTAACATTAATTTGACCTGGACATTAAATTTTTCTATGTCGCTTAAATTATCGATCACCAAAGCTATGTCAATATCGCTTTCAGCCTCAAAATTGTTTTTGGCATATGATCCAAATAAAAATGCTTTCAAAAATCCTGGCTGGTTTTCAGAAACAGAAGAGATATATTTCTCTATGGTATTAATAAGTTTTTTATCCATTGTCTGTGTTCTTTCAATTGTTCAATCCAATCATTTGTAAACTCCGGCGTACAAGTCTTCTGAAAACTCATTTTATAATCGTCATACCTGCCATTAATATTGAAAGCTGTAACTGAAATTAAGAATAATTTTTGATTTTCGCTAAGTTCAATGTTGCACTTCTCAGATAACCTAAGCAAGTTATGGATCAATGGTGGAAATTCATTATTAACTTTAACAAAGTAAGCTTTTAATAATTTTTCGATCATAATATGACCCACAAATAAGCTCCAGCTGTATCGTTTACTTTCAAACATCGCCATCATAGTAAGAAAGTCTTCATCGGAACTTTCAATCCAATGGTCAATAATTTTTTTTTGATCAAAGCTTGTTTGCCCCATTACTAAAAGTAAAAAAGTGGCCGACAGATTTATACGTTTAACAAAAAAGAGAACGACCAATTGATCGTCCTCTTCCATATATTTTCTTAAAAATTAAACGCCCAATTGCGCAAGCGTTTCAGAAACTTTCGCGGCAGCTTCTTTAAATTCAATCGCAGACTGAACTTTCAAACCTGATTCGTTGATAATACGCGCTCCTTCTTCAGCATTTGTTCCTTGCAGACGAACGATGATTGGAACAGGAATTTCGCCGATTGCTTTGTAAGCCTCAACAACACCTGCCGCAACACGGTCGCAACGAACGATACCACCAAAGATATTGATCAGGATAGCCTTAACATTTGGATCTTTCAAAATGATACGGAAACCTGCCTCTACGGTACGTGCGTTCGCTCCACCTCCAACATCAAGGAAGTTGGCCGGCTCACCGCCTGAAAGCTTGATAAGGTCCATTGTAGCCATAGCCAGTCCTGCACCATTTACCATACAACCTACGTTTCCATCCAGTTTCACATAGTTCAGGTTGTTAGCGCCTGCTTCTACTTCCAAAGGATCTTCTTCGTTGGTATCACGCATTTCAGCAAGTTCAGGATGACGGTACAATGCGTTGTCATCCAGATCCACTTTTGCATCAACTGCAAGAATTTTATTATCAGATGTTTTTAAAACCGGGTTGATCTCAAACATCGCTGAATCACTCTCAATATAAGCTTTGTAAAGAGAGGTGATGAATTTAACCATTTCTTTGAAAGCGTCGCCTTCCAAACCAAGAGCAAATGCAACTTTGCGTGCCTGGAAAGGTTGTAATCCAACTTTTGGATCAATCCACTCTTTCATGATTTTTTCAGGAGTATGCTCAGCAACCTCCTCGATATCCATACCACCTTCTGTACTTGCCATGATGACATTACAGTTTCTGCCTCTGTCAAGCAGAATAGACAGATAGTACTCTTTCGGCTCACTAGGACCTGGGTAGTAAACATCTTCGGCAATAAGAACTTTGTTTACACGCTTTCCTTCCGGACCAGTTTGGTGTGTAACAAGTACTTTTCCCAGAATGTTATTTGCTATTGTACGCACATCCTCAACAGATTTTGCCAAAGCAACACCACGTTGTTCGCTGCCTACAATTCTGCCTTTACCACGCCCACCCGCGTGAATTTGTGATTTAACCACATACCATTTGGTACCTGTCTGCTGGCTAATCTCACGGGCGACTTCCACCGCCTTGTCGGGGGTGTCGGCAACAAGTCCTTCCTGAATACGTACGCCGTATTTTTTAAGGACACTTTTGCCTTGATATTCGTGAATATTCATGAGTATAAAAGTAAATTGGTATTTTCACGGCAAATTAAGGAATTAATCAAAACGGGGGTAGCTTTTTACCTAATTATCTTTTCATAACATGAATTTACTTCAAGCCAGAGGAATAAAGCGTACGTATGGTGCCCTACAAGTTTTGAAAGGAATAGATATCGAGGTGAATAGCGGCGAGGTTGTTGCTATTGTGGGTGCTTCGGGTGCTGGGAAAAGTACGCTTTTGCATATTTTAGGAACATTGGACAGGCCGGATGAGGGAGAAGTATTTATCGGAAATACCAAGGTTTCGGGTTTGGGCGACAAAGATCTGGCAAAATTTCGTAATGAGGAGATTGGGTTTATTTTTCAGTTTCATAATTTGCTGGCAGAATTCACCGCTTTGGAAAACGCCTGTATGCCAGGATATATAAATGCAGGACTTAGTGAAAAAGAAATAAAAAGAAGAGGGGAGGAGCTTTTGGGATTGTTGGGGCTTTCTGACAGAATGAATCACTTGCCGTCTCAGCTTTCCGGTGGAGAGCAGCAACGCGTGGCCGTGGCGCGAGCATTGTTGAATAAACCAGCAATAGTTTTAGCAGATGAACCAAGTGGTAATCTCGATTCACAAAATGCGCTGGACCTGCATCAATTGTTTTTCAAATTACGAGACGAGCTGGGGCATACTTTCATCATTGTAACACACAACGAAGATTTGGCCACAATGGCCGACAGGCGATTGGTTATGCAGGATGGAAGAATGTTATTTTAAGAATAAAATAAAATAAACAAATTATCAATTTTTTTTGTTTTACATGTGACTTCATTATTATGACAACGTCATAAGGGCGAAGTTTTTCATAACGTTGAGTAAAGTAAATAGCCGTCTGGAGATTCCGGACGGTTATTTTTTTGAAAAAATTTAGTAATGAAAAAATAATGTGATTTATTTTTAGAAGATATGTGACCTGCTTTAAAAACCTGAGTCTAAAAGTAAATTTCCTAAGGGTTGGAGATTTTCATAACGTTGAGTAAAGCAAATAGCCGTTCGGATTTTCCGAACGGCTATTTTTTGCCTTAATCTATATGACTTGGGGATGATTACATCATTCCACCCATTCCGCCGCCGTGTCCGCCACCCATTGGTGCAGCACTTTCTTCCGGATCGTCAGCAATTACACATTCTGTTGTTAGCAACAAACCTGCAATAGACGCTGCGTTTTCCAAAGCAAGACGTGAAACTTTCTTAGGATCGATGATACCAGCTTCTAACAAGTCTGTGTAAACATTGTCTTTAGCGTTGTAACCATAAGCACCAGTTCCTTCTTTCACTTTCGCAACGACAACAGATGGTTCCTGACCAGAGTTAGAAACGATTGTTCTCAATGGAGCTTCAAGCGCTACGCGGATGATGTTGATACCAGTGTTTTCGTCGTCGTTGTTTCCAACAAGTCCGTCAAGAGCAGAGGTCGCGCGGATATAAGCAACACCACCACCTGCAACGATACCTTCTTCAACAGCAGCACGCGTTGCATGCAATGCATCGTCAACACGGTCTTTTTTCTCTTTCATTTCAACTTCTGTCACTGCACCAATGTACAAGATGGCAACACCACCTGACAATTTAGCAAGACGTTCCTGAAGTTTTTCACGATCGTAATCAGATGTTGTGTTTTCGATCTGTGCTTTGATTTGATTAACACGTCCAAGGATATCTTCCGAGTTTCCAGAACCATTAACCAAAGTTGTATTGTCTTTGTCGATGATCGCTTTTTCGCAAGTACCAAGGTAATCCAAAGTAACGTTTTCCAATTTGAAACCGCGTTCTTCTGAAATTACAGTACCGCCAGTGATGATCGCGATGTCTTCAAGCATAGCTTTACGACGGTCACCAAAACCAGGAGCTTTAACAGCAGCAACTTTCAAGGCGCCACGGATTTTGTTCACTACCAAAGTAGCCAACGCTTCCCCGTCAACATCTTCTGCCAAAATAAGCAAAGGACGACCCGTTTGAGCAACTGCTTCCAAAACTGGAAGAAGTTCTTTCATTGAAGAAACTTTCTTCTCAGAGATAAGGATAAATGGACGCTCAAGATCAGCTTCCATTTTCTCAGTGTTTGTTACGAAATATGGAGAAAGGTATCCACGGTCAAACTGCATACCTTCAACAGTTTTAACTTCTGTTTCAGTACCACGCGCTTCTTCAACAGTGATAACACCTTCTTTACCTACTTTTTCCATCGCTTCGGCAATCATGTTACCGATTTCTTCGTCATGGTTAGCAGAAATAGTAGCAACCTGAGCGATTTCTTTTGAAGTAGAAATATCTTTTTTCTGTGTTTCAAGATTCTTAACAACAGCTGAAACTGCTTTCTCGATACCACGTTTCAAGTCCATTGGGTTAGCACCCGCTGCGACGTTTTTCACTCCGATAGAGTAAATAGCCTGAGCTAAAACCGTTGCAGTTGTAGTACCATCACCCGCTGAATCAGCAGTTTTAGAAGCTACTTCTTTAACCAATTGAGCACCCATGTTTTCGAAAGGATCTTTCAAATCGATTTCTTTCGCAACAGTTACACCATCTTTTGTAATGCTAGGTGAACCGAATTTTTTATCGATAACTACGTTACGACCACGAGGTCCTAATGTTACCTTAACGGCGTCAGCCAATGTGTCAACACCCTTTTTTATTTTATCGCGGGCTTCAATGTCAAAAAATATTTTCTTAGCCATTTTAATTTTTAATTTTAATTTTTTAAGATTTTAAATACCAACCGTGTCAGATGACTAGCCAATGATAGCGTAGATATCTGATTCACGCATGATAAGGCAATCTTTGCCTTCGTATGCCAATTCAGTACCTGAATATTTTCCGTATAATACGGTGTCTCCTACTTTAACAGTCATAGGCTCATCTTTTTTGCCTGGTCCAACTGCTACTACTGTACCGCGTTGTGGTTTTTCTTTTGCTGTATCAGGAATGATGATACCAAATGCTGTTTTTTCTTCGGCTGGGGCTGGTTCTACAAGAACACGATCAGCCAGAGGTTGTACGTTCACTTGTATTTCTGCTAAAGTTGACATAGATATTAAACGTTTATTTTTATGTTGTCAGTATTGATATGACTTGCAACCATAAAGCACAATCTATGCCAGCCTGATTCGTCTGACATTTTTTCAGGGTGTTATGACATTTTTGTATGTAAACTGGCTGCGATATGATTTTTAAAGTAAATTATGTGTCAGGTTATTGCAATCGTTTGAGATATCAACGGAATTCATTAAATTTTAGCAGGATCAAAACAACTGCATAAGATGGCAAAGCTTCATGATGATTGGTTGACAGAAGGTATTTTTGATTTTGAATATAAAAAATATGTAGTGCTGGATTATTTGCAGCATATCAACGGCGAGTTTACTTCCAATCGTCTTTATCCTTATCTTCAGGAAGTGAAATGGCATCTGGAAACCTGCCAGAATTTGCAGGCCAGCAAAAATGCGATCCGTAGTTCTTTCCCGAAAAAATTAAAAGGAGTTGATATGACTTCCGCCAGGTTGGTATATGAAGATACGCTTCATGACGATCTATATCTTTCCGAGCTGAATTATATCCTCGATTTTGCAATCCCGAGATTTTCTAAAACCATGGAAGAGGGCGTTGACCGGTTTTCTGAGGTGGGGGGAAATATAAAAATTTCACCTGTGGGCATTGTTCCGTTGAGGACGGAGGAAGGATATCTGTTTTTCCTGAACAGCTATGACAGAATGGTCACGATTTTCCGATATCAACTGGCGCTGTTCAATGAAATGCGTGAAAGATATATAAAGACGGTGCTTATAGATTCAGTACGGACTTCGATCGGAACTCCAATCGAGCAGATAAAAATTGACCTGACTCGAAAATTTCAGGCGTTGCCAAATCCTGCTACTTATGTTGTAGAATCCAGATATGACTATCCTTTGCAGGAAACTTTACTTCCTGTTGTTCAAAGACTTATGGTGAAACAGATTAATGTGGCTTGATGGCGGTCAGCAATCGGCTTGTGGCAGAATGAAATTTTTAAGCAATACATTTCTGGCAAACCAGAATTTTAAAATATAGCCGATAAAAATAGATTGATCCATCTTTATCGGCTATATCTAAAAACCTTTTTGAAGTTTTAACTATTTTGTAGTATCCGCAGGAGCTGCTGGTGCTGTTTCTGCAGGGGCTGTGGCTCCCGGAGCTACCGCGCCAGGCGCAGGTGCTGTTGGCAATTTTGCGCCAGGGATCACTGTGTTTTGTGCTTTTTCAATGTTAACGCTATTGATGCTTCCTGCATCAGATGCTCCACCGCTGGCAACAACATAAGATGCCAAAGAGATCAGGATGATACCGGCTGCCAGTCCCCAAGTGATTTGCTCCAGCAAATCAGTGGTTTTCTTAACACCGAACATTTGTGCAGTACCTGCTCCGCTGAATTCGCTGGAAAGACCTCCTCCTTTTGAATTTTGAACCAATACTACCAGAATCAATAATACTGCGATGATCGCAACCAGAATAATCAAACCCAAATACATGCCTTGTATATAATATAGAATGAATGAATACGCAATTAAATAAGTAAGCGAAATTAAGACTGATTATGGATTAATTCACTTAATTTTTTCGCAAAGTAATCCTTTTTTTCTGGTTTTTTCAAAATCAATTTTTGATAGATGTCAATTGCCTTGTCTCTTTTTCCTTGTAGAAGAAGGATTTTGGCAAATGCTTCTGTTTCAATTCCCCCTCCAAAAGCATCGGAAGAATTGGATTGCGCCACTCGTCCGGTAAGGTCAAGCGCTACCGGTTCAGCATTAAGATCCTGCCTGATTGGCCCCATTCTTGGATTATTTTTTATAAAACCCTGAATGATCTGTTGCTGTTTTTTTTGCAATTCGGAAATTTGAGAAGCCAGCGTTGGTTTAATTTCTTTAACTTCAATGATCTCAGGAATTTCTTCCGTTTGGATAACTGGCTCTTCTTCAAAAATATCGACTTCCACATCAGCGGAAGTTTCATAAGCCTTATATTTTCCTTCCACTAGTTGCTGAAGAGCAATGCGACTAAGCGCGTACGCGGCAGCCTTCGGCGTACTGTCAGTAAGCTGATCATTGTCAGTCAATTGCGCAGCTTTTGCCAATAATGAATAGGAGATCTGACAATACGGAAAAGCCTTGATCGTAGCTTCAAGTTTTGGGATTACCGTAATGTCAAGATCATTCGGGTCTTTTACCAAACGACTAAACGTTTCCTTATCAACGATTGTCATTAAATCGCTCAGTTTTAATTTTGAATAATTATTGAATTTAAGACAAATGGAATCGTCTTACCAGTCGGCTGCTGATTTATTAAAGATCTGCTGTACTAAATTCTCCTGTATAGTTGGCAACAAACGCGATTCATTTTGATTTAACGTTTGATCCTGAGGGAAATCGGCATAATACGTAAAAGACTGGTCAAAGTTTTTTGTTTCGTCCTGCGCATTTGTAAAACGTACCTGAACTGTTACATTCAGACGGTTAAGTCCTGCCTGGTCATTGGCCGTCGGTGCAGCTGCTAAAACATCATAGCCGGTAATCGTACCTTCGAGAAGCAAATCGCCGCCGTTCTGCTGCAAGGTAAGGCTGGTGTTTTTCTGGAAATATTCTTTCAGCTGTTCTGTCAGTCTCTGCGGAAGATCCGAAGGTCCTCCGGCTGTTGCCATATTAAAATTGACAATAGTAAAAGTCTTTATATCAGGCGACAAGCTTGTTCCGGTGAAAGAATAAACTCCACAGCCGGAAATCAAAAATGAGGAATTAAGAATAAAAACTACCATTAGAAATCTCTTCGTAGCAGGAGAGATGATAGTGGTATTTTTTATGTTAAAGCGCATCGCAGGCGTTTCGTTTGTCTTATTATATTTATTCTTCAATATCATATTGTTTGATCTTGCGATATAACGTTCGCTCCGAAATTCCTAATGCACTGGCGGCGTACTTTCGTTTATTATTATTTTTCCGAAGTGCCTTGATGATCATTTCCTTCTCTTTATCTTCCAGGGAAAGTGATTCTTCTTCCGCCGTCACATGCAAAACATCCTCGATTTCACCACGCTCATCAGAGTATCTGTCCAAATCAACGGTTCTGGATTGTGGCGGTGTCAACAACCGGGTCGGTTCGATCGTTGGTGCATTAACAACAGGTTCAGGACTATTGATAGAACTGAATAATTCCTGATGATCTTTTAATATGTCACCACCATATTTTTCATTTTCCAAAACATTACGGACAAGCTTTTTTAACTCTGTCATATCGCGCCGCATGTCAAACAAAACTTTGTAGAGAAGCTCTCTTTCGGAAAATGATGTCGCAGAATCTTCGCCCTGACGCAGCGGTACAAGTGCTTTTCTGCTTGATGGCTGGACAGGATTCAGGTAATTATTTAAAGTCGCTCCATTGATCGGCAAATCCTTATCTGTTTCGAGAATGGTGATCTGCTCTGCAATATTTTTAAGCTGACGAATATTGCCCGGAAATTCATACCGCATTAATAACTCACGCGCATCTACATCAAGACGAACTGCTTTTGTGCGGTATCTTTCAGAAAAATCATTCGTAAATTTTCTGAAAAGCAACAGTACATCTTCACCGCGTTCGCGCAAAGGCGGAACATAAATAGGTACTGTATTAAGTCGGTAATATAAATCTTCACGGAATCTTCCGTTGTTAACAGCATCCAGCAAATTCACGTTAGTAGCTGCAACAACGCGGACATTGGTCTTCAAAACTTTCGAAGAACCGACCTTAATATATTCCCCGTTTTCAAGAACGCGAAGTAAGCGTGCCTGCGTACCCAAAGGCATTTCCCCAACCTCATCCAGGAAAATTGTCCCGCCATTGGTGGTTTCAAAATAACCCTTTCTGGAATCCAGCGCACCTGTAAAAGCCCCTTTTTCATGACCGAAAAGTTCAGAGTCAATGGTGCCTTCGGGTATAGCGCCACAGTTGATCGCTATAAAAGGCCCATGTTTTCTGGAACTGATACTATGGATAATTTTAGAAAAAGATTCTTTTCCGCTTCCACTCTCTCCTGTTATCAAAACCGTCAGATCCGTCGCCGCCACCTGTACCGCTACGTTGATAGCGTGATTGAGTGCCGGAGATGTTCCGATAATCCCGAACCGGTTTTTTATTGCTTGTATCTCTGTTGGATTCATTAATAGCGATTGGCTGTTAGCTTTTGGCAATTAGCCTTTTGTTGGTTAATGCAACGGACTTTCTAATTAAGCTAACTGTATTATTTCTTCCTCGATTACGGCCTTTCCACGCAGTGTAGCTGAGGTAGTATCTGTAATTAACACATTAACATAATCACCTTTTTTGAAATTCTCTCTCGGGAAAATCACCACTTTATTCTGATCACTTCTTCCTGAAAAATCAGCTTCTGAACGTTTGGATGTGCCTTCAACCAAAACTCTCTGAATAGTACCGATCAGTTTTTTATTGCGTTCAGTTGAAATTCTCTGCTGAACTTCAATGATTTCTGCCAGACGTCTTTGCTTGATATCAGCTGGAATATCATCTGTAAATTTCTTTGCAGCTGGCGTTCCCGGGCGTTCCGAATAGGAGAACATGTAACCGAAGTCAAATCGCACATATTCCAGCAACGAAAGTGAATCCTGATGTTCTTCCTCAGTTTCTGTACAGAATCCCGCAATCATGTCGTGAGAAATTCCACATTCATCTCCCAGAATTCTTCTGATGCTGTCGATTCTTTCCAGATACCATTCGCGGGTGTAGGTACGGTTCATAATTTCCAGCACGCGGCTGTTTCCGCTTTGCGCAGGCAGGTGAATGTATTTGCAAATGTTATCGTATTTTTTGATCGTGTAAAGCACCTCGTCCGTAATATCTTTTGGGTGTGAAGTACTGAAACGAACGCGCAGTTCAGGACTGATCAGCGCTACTTGTTCTAATAATTTTGCAAAAGAAAAGATTTCGCTTTTGTTATTGGGATCAGCATATTTATAGCTGTCCACATTTTGTCCCAGAAGCGTAACTTCCTTATAACCATCATTAAATAGATCCTGTGCTTCCTTGATAATGGATTGCGGATCGCGGCTGCGCTCACGTCCCCTGGTATAAGGTACCACGCAAAAACTGCACATATTATCACAACCACGCATGATCGAAATCAAAGCTGTGATACCATTGGAATTAAGACGGACCGGTGAAATATCAGCATAAGTTTCCTCTCTTGAAAGAAATACATTTACGCCTTTTTGTCCCGTTTCAGCTTCTTCTACTAACCTGGGAAGGTCACGGTAGGCATCCGGACCAGTCACGATATCCACCATTTTCTCTTCTTCGAGAAGTTTGGCTTTTAACCGTTCTGCCATACAGCCCAAAACACCGATCAGCATTCCCGGTTTTTTTTTCTTGTAAACGTTTAATTGTTTCAGCCTTGTTCGCACACGCTGCTCTGCGTTATCACGAATTGCACAGGTATTCAAGAAAACCAGATCAGCGTTTTCAGCGTCGGATGTTGTGGCAAAACCTGCCTCACGCATCACAGAGGCCACAATTTCACTGTCTGCGAAATTCATCTGGCATCCGTAACTTTCTATAAATAAGCGTTTTTTATTTGTTATCGGTTCGTTTTCCGAAACATGCACAGTTTCACACGCCTCCTTATCAGTTTCGGTTAATATTTTTAGTGTCTCCGCTATTCTATTCTCCATTTATCCGTGAAATTGAACGGTTTGTATTTCTTTGTTCCGGTATGCCTCTAACAATCAAATATGATAAGCTTTTGTTCCGGGAACGAACCGCAAAGCTACAAATAAAACGTGAAAAACTGACAAACTGGCAGTGAAGTTGCCTGTTAAGAATAGTTAAAGGAAGAGGAATCCAAAATATTTGAAACACAAAAAGGAAGTCACCCCGATTAAAATAATGACAAGACGCCAACTTAAAACGGATAACCTACGCCAAGATTGATGTTCAGGAAGTTTTCCTGTCTCCTGTTAAAAAGTTTGCTGAATTGAAGTCGGTCCAAAACAAATTCCTGGAGGTTAGGATCGTAAACCTTGGTTCCAAAGTCAAAACGCAGAATAAAAAATGAAAGGTCATAGCGGATACCGAAGCCGGTTCCAACAGCGATTTCCTTTGGGAATGAACTTGCTTTCAACTTCTGTGCATTATTTTGAGCATTAAAGCTCCATACATTCCCCATGTCGATAAATAATGCATAATTGATATCACCAAAGAATTTGGCCAGATGTCCGCGCCATTCCAGATTTCCTTCCAGCAAAAATTCTCCGGGTGCTTCAATTGATAAATTGGTATCAGTGACACGCGGCGCCGCAGAGCCAGGTCCCAGACGACGGGGAAGCCACGCTCTCAAACTATTCGAACCACCAGCAAAAAAGTATTTTTCATAGGGAGGCACTTTATTATCTCCATAACTGTAAATCGCTCCGGTGTTGATACGTGCGATAAACGAAGAACGGCGACCGGTTGTCCAGTAACGACGAAAGTCAATATTTCCCCTTAAATATTTATAGAATTGTAGCGTATCCCCATCTCTTCCAAAAACGTTATTGATCCATTTTTCCTGTGCAGGAAGAAAATTCAGCGTTGTGCCACCGGATTCCAGAGACGCCCGAAAATAATGTGCATTTTTCTGAGGACCGATAATCGAATTCGTATTGTGAACAAATGTTAAATTGACGTCTGAAACAAATGATCTGTTAAAACTGTATTTAAGATTATTGCCCTGAAGGAGCAGTTGATCCAGCAAAGCCCGAAACGCGTCCTGTGTTTTAGTTGTGTTCAGAATATTCAGATCAATGAAGGATAATGTCCACAGTGTTTTAACCGTCGGCTGCCACGAATAACTCATCGCTACTTTAACATTCGTGCGGGTATATTCCGGCCTTTCCACATAGTTATAACCCAATCCTATCTGCGTACGGGGATTATATAATGCTGATTTATCTTGGAAACGACGGAAGGGAATCAACAGACGCGGGAAGGTGAGGGAGGTGTTCAAACCAATTTCCTGGCTGCGATAAATCCCGTTATTCTCCACAAAGCCCGGTACAAGTTCGATACCTCCGCGAAGATTGGCTTCGAAGTTTTCCAGTCCGTTAAAGACATTTCTTATCTTGTATGATAAATTCGCAAAGGGTCCCGGCGCGCCTTGCAATTGAATTACGTTCAATCCGACATCCGCTGAAACCTGGTATTTTTCCAGTGGAATTGCCTGATAATGCACTTTGATCTTATGCCCGGTTGAGTCAAAATTATAGTTAACAAAGCGGAACTGATCTGTAAGTGACAGTTGCCGCTGGGTATCTCTTTCGTTTTTCTGACTGTAAAGTTCACCCGGACGGACCCTTATTTTTGTATCCAGAATTCTGGGCGCAAATTTTTTATCTGCGAAGATATATTGAATTCCCTGAGAGTATACTGTGTCTTTTTTGAAAAGAGAATCGGGCAAACCGGCGGGGGGAAGTACTTCAAAACGAACAGATTCTATCGAATAAGGAACGGGGCTGACTTCTTTGCCAGGCAGATTAACACGGACGTTTACATCAATACTTTTAAATAAACTGTCGGTTTTTGGATTTGTTATGGTATCGTTGATCAAAAAGGAAACGTTCTGACGGGAAAAACCGAAATATCCCTGATCACGGAGCAATGTTTCAATTCTTATCCTTTCTTCTTCAAATGCGTCGCCATCATATCTTTTTTTACTGATCAGCGTGGCTTCTTTTGTTGAAGATTTTAATAAACTGTCGATCATCTGGTTTCTTACCTGATAATTGATGTCATCAAGAATGGCCGGGCGTTTTTCATCAATCAGGTATTTTACTCTGATGCGTTTGAAAGTGGTATCTGATTTGAAATTGACTGTGTTTTGAAAAAAGCCGTTGTTGTAAAGATATTTCTGCATCTTTTCAGCATTTTTCACTACCTCATTCCGGTCATAATATACAGGAGCTTCTCCCAAAACCCGCATCCAGAAATTGCCTTCATCTACCCGTTTTTGCGCACGTGCAAGCTTTTTCGCATACCGTCGCTGAATCTTTTCTAATTGTCTGACATTATTTTCGTGTAAACGCGATTCTTTCTGATAATTTTGCGTCACCTCGATAACCTTACGCTGTTTTTCATCTTTTTTGTAAAAAAGCTGTCCGAACTGATAGATACCAACTTTTGGAAATATCGGAAGACTGAGAAAACGGCTGTTTGGTCTTTGAGGGATCAAGGCGTCAAGGTCGTCATCGCTGACCACTTTGTTACCTTTAAAAGTAGAATTGCCCAGGAAATAATTGCCTGAGTCAGTACTGGTCTTGCGGGCGCAACCTGTCACTCCCAGAAAAAAAAGGAAGAAATATCCGAAATATGTAACCCTACACCTAATATTCAATGCTGTCTAAAAATCGTATAAAATATATTAATGCTCTGAAAATCAAGAAGTACAGGCAGCTTCATGAGGCTTTTATAGTCGAAGGTGCCAAAAGTGTTCTTGAATTGCTGGAATCAGAGTTTGAAACGGAATTTGTATTAGCCACCCCGGAATTTCAGCAAAAATACTCAACTATTTTGTCTGACCATAAAACTCTTATCGAAACTGTCACAGCCAAGGAACTCGAAGGTCTGGGATTGTTTCAAACAAATGATTCTTGTCTGGCCGTGGCAAAGACGAAAGATAACGTTTTTTTGAGCGCAGATATGCGTGAGTATGCATTGATTTTGGACGATATCCGTGATCCCGGAAATTTGGGAACCATTATCCGTATTGCCGACTGGTATGGTATCAAAAAAATAATCTGCTCGCCAGACACGACGGATGTATATAACCCAAAGGTAATCGCTGCGAGTAAAGGTTCTTTCACGCGGGTAAATTTATTCTATACTAATCTGTCTGAATTCTTGGCTCAGCACGCAAAAGATAGAAATCTTCTTGGCGCATTTCTGGATGGAGCTTCAATTTATGAACACGCTTTTTCAACTGATGGTGGTTATGTTGTAATGGGCAACGAATCAAATGGAATTGGCATTGAGGTGGAGTCATTTATCACACACCGGATAACCATTCCGCGGGTAGGAGAGGCTGAGTCATTGAATGTCGGAATTGCTACGGCTGTGATGCTGGATAATTTGCGGCGGGTGGTGGGGTGAAGATTTATTTGTTTTGAGATAGGTTTTCTTCGTCTTTCCGGAATGTTTTTTTACCGGTCGGATGGTAGAAAAAAGCCATCCGACCGGGGCGCCCCGTCCGACGGTTTTTTCACCGTCGGACGGGTAAGAAAGAGTAAGTAAATTCAATTAGCTGCTAAAACTGAAACTCTTTTGGGAAAGACAAAAAGTAAAAAGGAACAGAAGCCTCCTGGTAAATGCATCTTTTGCGGAAATTCAGGTAATTTAACAAAGCAACATGTGTTTTCAAATATGCTAAAACAGTATATACCGAGAACACAAAAAGGCAGTCGGCATTATTTCGGAAGTGACGGTTTCAAAAAGGCAAGCGAGTTGCAAAAGCAAATCCCACACAAGGTTGATAAAGGAGATATGGGAGTTCGACAAATTCGCAACGTTTGTTCGATATGCAATAGTGAATGGATTAATAGTATAGAACAAGAATTAAAAACATTATTAGGTGAATTAATTCTTGGAGAGGAAAAAGAAATACCGGATCAAAAAATAGCTTCTCTCGTTAATTGGATTGCGATTACCACTATTATGGGCGAAAATACTCACATTAGTGATCGAGCAATTCACAAAGATGAAAGGAAAAAAATTAGAGAAGAAGGAAAACCAAGCGAAAATTGGCTGATATGGATAGGAGAATATTCCGGAAAGGAAACTCAACTATATAGACATGCTACACATATACCGCTAGAACCGAAAGATTTAGAAATTCCAGGATTTTCTGCATGTGATCGCCTAAACAATTGTCAATGCACGGTAATGATACATGGAAAATTATTCATTGTTGCTGCAACCATTCCTGCTGCTTCAATTAGGGGAATTTTTTTAGAACAGATTAAAAACTTTTCTCAACAGTTAATACCAATTACACCTAAAGCTCTTAAGAACTTATCATTATTAAATAGATTTTTTGGAAATAGAGAAACTTTTGCTAAAATATGGCCAGCACAGTTAAAAGTCAACGATAACGATTTACTTGCAATATCCAACGCCATGCCAGAAATTGGAAAATTCATGGAGCGAAATGGGATAGCAACCAACGTTAGACGAATTAATTAGTTAAAAAGTAAATGACAGTTGTTTGTAGCTATCTTTATTACTTGTCGGATGGCGTAATATATTTCGAGCTCCCGTCCGAAGGTTTTTTCTACCGTTGGACGGGTAAGAAACCAGCCAATATTAGTAACAAAAAACCTCACAAAACCTCCCCATCATGCGCCGCGTGATGCGCCAGTTGCTCGGCATACTCTTTCCCTAAATAACGGTCAATAAAATAATGTGCGACATATAATACCGGCGTTAGTAAAATCGCCACGGAACCCTTATAGAGATAATTGATACTACCAACAGAGAATATTTGTTTCATATCCCAGTTTCCAAAAACGTAAAAGGCAATCGTCAAAACGACAAAGCTGTCAACAAGCTGGGAAAACATCGTGGAACCGGTCGCTCTGAGCCAGATATATTTGCCTCCTGTTCTTCTGCGGAGCCAGGAAAAAACGGAAACATCCAGAATTTGTCCTAAAAGAAAAGCGACAATCGAGCCTATCATGATTCCAAGCCCCTGATTAAAAATCCGGAAAAAGGCATCGTTGATATTAAATGGATTTCCGTGACTATCTGTATTGTTAACATCCAGCCAGAATTTTGCTGGCGGTAGTTGTGTGGAAAAATAAATGGTGATGAAGGTATAAACGATAAATCCGGCTGTCAGGTAAGAAATTCTTTTAACACCTTTCTTTCCAAAATATTCATTGATAATGTCGGAAGTGATAAATACGACCGGCCAGTTGAGTACGCCGGCGGTCATATTAAAATCCAGTTTTTCTCCGCCGATAGGCAGTTGTGCCGGTGGTAAGCCCAGCAATGCTTCAACTGAAAATATTTTCATCCCGATAATTTCCGCGATCAGTGCGTTGGTAAGAAAAATACCGCAAAGCAATAGAAAAAGCCGCTGACGTTTTTGTTCTGCTAATAAAGGTTGTTCCATAATAAAAGGAGTGGTTGAAGAAAACTGTTGGCGATTAGTTGTTAGCGAAATTGACTGAAAAATAGATTATTTGTTAATTGAAATTTTAAATAAAAGGCAAAAAATTAGCTATTAGCCTCAAAAAGCTAATAGCTAAAACCTAATTGCCAAGCGCTACCAATCAGGCAATAACATCTTCCACTGTGCGTGTAGAAAGTACTTTTCGCGTTTCGAGGAAGTATTCGATTTTATCCATCGCCTGATTTAATTCATCAATCGTTGGCAGGAAAACGATCCGGAAATGGTCGTCCGTGATGTAATTAAATCCGGTTCCGGCGACAACCAATACTTTTTGCTCACTTAACAAATCGTAAACAAAGGATTCATCATCTTTCAATCCGAATTTCTTCATATCGATTTTTGGAAAAACATATAAAGAACCTTTCGGTTTCACGCAAGTAATTCCGGGAATCGAAGTCAGACGGTCATAAACGAGATTCATCTGTTTGTGAAGCCGGCCTGTCGGTGCGACCAGCTCTTTTATACTTTGATACCCGCCCAGTGCAGTTTGGATTGCATATTGCGTCGGAACATTGGCACAAAGACGCATACTTGCCAAAAGCAATAAACCTTCAACATACGACTTCGCTTTTTGCTTTGCACCGCTCAAAATCATCCATCCACCTCTGAAACCTGCTGAACGGTAATTTTTTGAAAGCCCGCCATAAGAAACGCAAAGCGTTTCAGAAACCAACGTTCCCATCGGATGATGTAAGGCTCCATCGTATAATATTTTGTCATAGATCTCATCTGCGAAAATGATCAGACCATGTTCTTCTGCCATCTTAGCGATGCTTTTTAAAACATCTTTTTCATAGACTGCGCCTGTCGGATTATTCGGATTGATCAAAACAATTCCCTTGGTACGGGATGTGATTTTGCTTTCCATATCTTCCAGATCAGGATTCCAGTCTGATTCTTCATCACATACATAATGAACAGGCTTGCCACCACTCAGAGCGATCGCTGCTGTCCAGAGTGGATAATCCGGAGAAGGCACAAGGATTTCATCACCAGGATTCAGCAACGCCTGCATCGACAAAAGGATTAGCTCGCTTACTCCGTTTCCAATGAAAATGTCATTGATCTCTACATCCTGAATTCCAATTGTTTGCGTGTAGTGCATTACGGCCTTACGCGCTGAAAATAAACCCCGGGAGTCAGCATAACCCTGCGCATTGCGGATATTCATGATGATATCGTGAACAATTTCATCCGGTGAATCGAAGCCGAATGGGGCAGGATTACCAATGTTAAGGTTATGAATTTTGAAGCCCAGGCTTTCCAATTCCAACGCTTTTTGGTAAGTAGCCCCACGAATTTCGTATTTGAGATTGTTGAGGCGCTGACTTTTTAAAAATTCCATGCGTTTAATAAGGTCATATTGTAATCCAAAGTTAAGAAAAATCAGCTTTTATCATCTATTCTTCTCTTGTTGATCAAAGACAATTATTTTAATCTTGCAGTATCCTTGGTGTAAGAGAATTTTTCTGGTGTTTTTAAAGAAGCAGATAGCAATTAAAAAAAGTCAATTTCCACCAGTGTACCTGAGATATATGTATATTGTTTTATTAATACCTGGTAGATATTATAAAAACAAGATCAACAAAAAATACAATCAAAGTGAAAAATTCAAATAAAGGCTTTCGTCAGATAGGGATAGCAGCGAGTGGTATTTTGATGATGTTTTCAGCTGAACAGGCTTTCAGTCAAAATAATAACCAGATGGTAAGAATCGCCAAAATCATCGTTGATCCCGTTCAATTGGAAGCTTACAATGGATTTCTTAAAGAGGAGATCGAAGAGTCGGTCCGTCTTGAACCCGGGGTGTTGACTTTATATGCGGTCTCTGAAAGAACTAAGCCAAATCATATTACCATATTGGAAATTTATGCAGATTCAGCTGCCTATAAGTCGCACATCCAAACCAGACAATTTCTGAAATACAAGAATGGTACAAAAGACATGGTGAAATCCCTTGAACTAATTGAGTCTGTGCCGCTTTTACCCAGCATGAAAATAAAGTAATTTATATTAATTAAGAAAGGCAGTCTTCAAAGTTGGAAGACTGCCACTTCCAACCTTCAACCTTTGCCGGGATACCAGCTAAAATACTAGTTATTATAAACAAAAAAATCGGGCAAACAGATGTTTGCCCGATTTTACAATTCAGTAAGAATTTACTGTTTAGAATTTATCCCACCAAAGTTTAGTAGAAGCAAGGTCACCACCGATCGCGGTAGCGGCTGCCTCACGGCTTTCCGGATTCAATGTTTGCTCGTTGATTGGGTAGATAATTCTTACTGGAATTGCCAATCCGGCAGGAGCGTTTCCACCTGTTGGAGGAGACAATTTCGGTGCGTCCAATCTTCTCCATTCAACCCATGCTTCGTAACCACGGTTATAAAGTGCAAACCATTTCTGGGTTCCGATTTTTGTTTTGTAATCACCAGGAGCAGTTGCATAAGCAACGCCTGGCTGAGCGATATAGGCAGCTGCTTCTGCGGCTGTTCCACCCCAATATGTAATTGATGCAGTGATCGCTTTTTCATAGTGTTCAGCAGCCGTTCCTGTTGTGATAAACTGTCTTTCAACAGCTTCTGCCAAAAAGAATTCAACTTCTGAATAGTCCATAAACAGACCTTCCAATGTTGGTTCGATAATTTTCGTTCCTACTTTTGAAAAGTTGGCGTATGTGTTCAAGAATCCGTAATTGCCACCTACAAAGTTTCCATTAACAGTTGTGAAGAAAGAAGATCTTCTTGGATCGTTCAATTGATTCATTGGTGTAATGAAAGTAGCAGCTCCAACGTAATCCTGACGCGTTGAATACAGAATATTCAAGTTTTGCGCGATTGGATTGTAGTTAGGCGGCGAGGCAATATATGGAAATGCTGCCTTGTCTGCGTTCGAAGTGAAAACGTTAGGAGCTGCTGCTGCAACCAAAGTTTTAGCTTTGGCAGCGTCGCTGTCGGCAATTGTCATTGCCATTTTCAGTTTCAGGGAATTGCCAAACTTAACCCAGGCAGCCATGTTTCCTTTGTAAAGCAAGTCACCAGCTGTAAATCCGGTAGCAGCCGTAGAAATTGTTGGAAGCGCAGCGTCCAAACGAGCTAAAAGGTCATCGTAGATCGTTTTTGCATCGTCATATTTTGGAAGCGGGTTTGAAGCATCAAGTGCTTCCGAATATGGGACATCTCCAAAAGTATTAACAAGAATAGACCATGCATAAACTTCCATGATCTCGATCTGAGCCAACTGGTTGCTTTTTACAGCAGCAGCAAGATCCGTATTTTCGTTTACGATTCTTTTCGACTCTTCAAGATCCGCCAAAGCATCTCTGTAGATGAACTGCCACATAGATTGAGGAATCGTTCTTGCAGTCAGGTTATAACGAGGCTCATCCAGATATGTAGTTGTTGACCACTGCTGAACATACAAACGGAAGTTGTTTGTATTCACACTTGGCGTTGTCAGTACGTCGGCCAAACCTTTTAATGAGTTGGTGAACAACGTCACGGCCGGAACCGCAGATGCTCTTTTCTCGTCAACATTGTATTCTTCAAGGCTGTCAACACAGGCCGTCAGAAGCAAAATGGGCAAAAATAGAATAATTAACTTTTTCATATTTCGAATTTCTAGAAACGCAATTTAACATTGAACCCGTAACTCTTCACAGCAGGATAAGAACCTGTCTGATATCCACCAGCACCAGCGCCGATACTAGAACCTAAACTTTCTTCAGGGTCAGAAAACTCTGAATTTTTGTGGATGATCCACAAGTTTCTACCAATAAGCGATACATCAACTGATTTAAAAGCTTTAAGTCTTGAAACTACCGACTGAGGTAGACCAAATGTCAAAGCCAATTCTCTCAATTTAACATAACTCGCGTCATAAATATACATCGCACGAGGAGGGTTTGCTGGGTATCCGTAGGCAGTAGAACCACCACCATCAACGTTTGCAGCTCTTACAGTGTTTGGTGTTCCATCAGCCTGAACGCCTGGGAATAATACACCACCACTGGTAGCATCATTTGTAACCGGATCTCTTTTTGGATTTCCAAGGTCATTCAAACCAGCTGTGATAGGATACATACCAGTTCCTTCACCATACCACTGATCAAGTGACCAGAAATCTCCGCCATGACGTACGTCAATCAGGAAGTTAAGAGCAAGGCTTTTGTATCTAAGCGTATTAGCAAAACCACCAATCCAGTCTGGGTTAGGATCACCGATAACTTCTGCAGAACCCGGAGTTGCTGCATACATACCGTTTGCTTTCACGATTTTCTGACCGTTTTCGTGGTAAACGAAATTAGTACCACGAATTACACCAAATGGTAAGCCAGTAACTTTTCCGGTTTCAGGATCTTTCTGAAATCCTGCATTTAGAGAAACACCACCTTGCAACGTAGCAATCGCGTAGTTTTGAACATCACCATACAAGCTTAATACTTTGTTACGGTTACGAGAAAAGTTTACGTTTACCTTCCATGAAAAATCCTGTGTTCTGATAGGCTCAACAAAGGCAGAAATTTCAATTCCTTTATTTTCAACTTCACCGGCATTCACATATTGGAAAGAATATCCCGTTGAAAGACTTGTAGAAACAGGCAGGATCTGATCAATCGTGCTACTGCGGTAGTACGTAATATCAGCACCTAAACGATCATCAAGGAATGCAGTTTCAAGACCAAATTCAAGGTTTCTCGTTCTTTCAGATTTAAGATTAGCATTGTTCTTTGTATTTGGAAGAGAGAAATATGGAATTGATCCAAGACCTGTTGGTTTGTCATATACATTTCCAACACTTCCCCATGGCGCATCATTTCCAACTTCTGCGTAGTTAGCGCTAAGTTTACCTCTTGTCAACCAATTTGCTTTAAGAGCAGGTAATTCTGAAAATACAAAGTTCGCTCCAACAGATGGATAAAAATAAGTATTATTCTCCTTTGGCAAAGTTGTTGATTTGTCTTGTCTTGCACTCAATTCAACGTTGATAAACTCTTTGTAACCAAATGATGTCTGAGCGAAAATACCATCAACTCCGATTCTTCGCAAGACTTCAGTTGGTGCTTCGATTGGATTTATCGAATTGCTCAAAGAATACAAATCAGGAACAACCAAACCGCCATTTGTACTTGCGCGGATAGATGTTTCCTTAGATCTACGCATGTTGCTACCAAGCAAACCAACAAAAGTAATATCCTTCGTGATGTTTGTATGGAAGTTAAAGATTAGGTCGAGGTTTGTTTCATTGAACAACCTATTAAATCTGGTATATTGAGTAGTTGCCTGGCTACCAGTTGCTATTCTTTCCTCCTGAAAATCACTTGTTCCATTGTAAGCAAAACGTCCTGTGAAATCAACCCACGGGGCGATTTTGTATACCGCACTTGCATAACCGAAGAAGTTGTCTCTCGTATCAGAAGAAGGATTTTTGTATCTGCTCCAGTATGGGTTGTCAGAGTAAATCGGATAATTGGTATCAATTGTACCCGTATGGTTTGCCCAGTTCCAAGTCACGTTTTTCTCATCTCTGAAATACGCATCTTTTTGCTCAACCATATCCACGTTAGTCTGGAACCACTGTCTGAACTGCTGGTTAGGGTTTTTACCGCTATAACCAGTTCCATAACGACCTAGACCTTTAACCTGTGAAAAGTTAACATCACCAGTTATTGTCAGTTTTTTCGTTAAATCAAAAGAACCAGAGAAGTTGAAAAGGTTTTTATCCAATTTACTATTTGGTAAAACGCCTTTTTCGTCATTTCTTGTATAACCGATTTTGAAAGTGGAATTGTCACCACCACCAGTAATATTAATACTCTGGTTGGAAGTAACGCCAGTTTCGTAGAATTTGTCAGGGCCATTGGCAGCAGCTACCCATGGACGCATTTTTTGAAAATTAGGCGAAGTCGGATCAAAAGTATCCCACTGATAAACCATCAGGCTAGGATCGAATTTAGGACCGAAAGATGCATCCGCGTCAAAAGCGGCAATTGGACCTACACCAGATCCAAGGTCTCCCTGGTAGAAATCCTCTGCTCCACCGTATCCTGCACCATACTCTTTCTGATATTTAACAAAAGTGCTTTTGTCAATTTTACCCCAGGTAACACCTGAGTTAACTGTTACATCAAAGCTGTTTTTCTTTCCTTTTTTGGTTGTAATCACAATTACACCGTTAGCAGCGCGAGAACCATAAAGAGCAGTTGCCGCCGCACCTTTCAGTACGTTCACAGATGCTACGTTATCCGGGTTAATATCAGAAGCAGCATTACCATAATCCGCTCCTTGACCACCTGCCGCCTGCGTAGGTGTATTGTTATTAGCATTCGATACCGGAACACCGTCGATTACGTAAAGCGCCTGGTTGTTTCCAGTGATAGATTTGTAACCTCTGATTACTGTACTTGTCGAACCTCCCATGTTGTTGGTAGCAGTAATTGCCAAACCGGCAACTTTACCTGACAACGCGTTCATAAGGTTGGTGCTACGAGTCTGTGTGATCTGTTCTGCACTTACCTGCTGCGCAGCATATACCAGCTCGTTTCTTTTTCTTTCCTGGCCCAAGGCAGTTACAACAACTTCCTGTAACTGGCTCACGTCGTTTTTAAGAGAGACATTAACTGTCGATTGGGTTCCTAATACAACTTCCTGAGTTTGGAAACCGATGAAACTGTAAACCAGTGTTGCGCCTCCGTCTGCCGAGATCGTGTAGTCTCCCTGGCTGTTTGTGGTAGTACCACGAGTTGTACCTTTCACTGAAATGTTAACACCTGGCAGAATTGAGCCGTCATCTGCCGTAACGCGTCCTGTAACCGAGCGCTCCTGGGCGTACACCTGGCCGGTCAACAGCATCAGGCATCCCAGTAAGGATAATAAAGTCTTAATCATACGTTAAAATTAAGTTAGGTTGTATTAAGAAAATTTAATGTTGCAAAAGTAATTATTGTTTTAACCATTACAAGGTATTTTATGCATTTATCGAAATAAAGTTTGGTACTACGTTTCATATCGGTAAAGATTATTATAAAAATTACTTACAATCCCAAATTATTTATAGTTCAGCAGAATCGTATGTCTCCGTCATTTATTAATTTTTTCACCCTCTTCTTAACCTTATTTTAATACTGAAGCAGGCACGGTTTGCATTGTACGTGATCTAATGAATTTAGCGATTCATTAAAATTTTGTTCAGTCATAAAGCATAAACGTTGCAATTTTCATTTTCAAAGTAGTAAAATGATTAAACTTATATAATCTACGTTTATGGGATTATTTTGCCATGAATTTGATGATAGAGCCATAGATAAATATGTCAAAAATGCCATTTTCGCCAAATTATATTCTGATTTAAAAAATATTACTTTTAGAATAAAAAAAACTTGTATTATTTTTATAATTTTGATTCTAGTTGTCTTATTAAATCAAACTTTAAATCATTTTATGAGAAAGTTTTTACTATCATTTCTGGGGAGCTTGCTGCTTTTGAGTATGCAGGTATATGCCCAGGATCGTGAAGTAACCGGGACCGTTACGGCGGATGACGGTTCTACATTACCCGGTGTTAATATTTCCATCAAGGGAACAACCAGAGGAGTTACCTCTAGTCTGGATGGGAAATATTCAATCGCGGCTGCTCAGGGAGCAACGCTTGTTTATTCGTTTGTAGGTTATGTTACCCAAAATATTGTTCTGGGTTCACAGACAAATATTGACGTTAAGCTAATTTCCGATTCCCAGCAGCTTGGGGAAGTTGTTGTAACTGCGCTTGGTATTTCAAGAGAAAGAAAATCCATCGGTTATAGTACTGCCACAGTTTCCAACTTATCAATTACGGAAGGGAGAAACACAAGTGCGCTGGATGCGTTGAATGCCCGCGTTCCGGGACTTTCAGTATCTACGGCATCAGGTGCGCCGGGAGCTTCAACGGTTTTAAACATTCGTGGATTTAACTCGGTGACGGGAAATAATCAGCCTTTGTATGTTGTGGATGGTGTTCCTATGAACAACCGTGGAAATACTTCTTCATCCAATGCGGCCAACGGGAACGACGATTTCAACCGTTCTATGGACTTCGGGAATCAGATGAATGATATCAATCCTAATGAAATTGAAAGTATCACAGTACTGAAAGGTATTTCTGCTTCTGCGTTGTATGGTAGCCGTGCGGCGAATGGCGCAATCCTGATTACGACGAAAAAGGGAAAATCAGGCCAGACTACGGTTGATTTTTCAAGTTCATTTGCTCAATCTCAGGTTTTGCGCGTTCCACATTTGCAAAATACATACGGGCAAGGATGGAGCGGTTTGTTTGACCCAATTGAAAATGGTTCATGGGGACCTAAAATGGATGGCCAGACGCGCCTTTGGGGAAATGTTGTTGACAATTCTCAATTGCTAAAACCATTTTCTGTTCAAAAGGATAACCTGAAAGACTTTCTGGATTATGGCTACGAATGGAACAACAGTTTAGCCGTTGCAGGTGGTACCGACGCTGCGAATTATCGTATCTCGTATTCTTATGCAGATGCTGACGGTGTTATCCCAACCAACGCAGACTCATACCAAAGACATACCGTTGGTGTGAATGGTGGTCTGAAACTTAAAAAATTCTCTGCCAATGCGAACATGAACTATGTTCATAAGGACCAGAAAGCAGTGGCAACGGGTCAGGGAAATGATGCCGGAGCGGGAAAAGTACTTTGGCAGGAAATTATCCAGATCCCGAGAGATCATTCAATTGTGGATTCAAAAGGTTATAATGATCCGAATAATCCTTTTAACAAGTTTTATAGTCTGGATAATTATTTTACTCCTTACGCGCAAAATCCATACTGGACATTATACAACCAAGGTAATGACTATGCGGAGGACCGTATTTTCGGTAACCTGGAATTTAAATATGACCTTCTTAAAAACCTGAATGTGCTTTGGAGAGTGGGTGGTGACTATTCTGATGCGTTCCAGAAAGACTGGGGTAATGTTGGTATTATCACGCCAGGAAGTCCTAATAGCAGTGCAAACAATGTTTTTGGTAGTGTTTCCCAGATTGCCAGAGGAAACCGTCAGTTCAATAGCGATCTGCTTTTGAATTTCAACAGTAACCTTGGAAGTCGCATCGATGTTCAGGCATTTATCGGTCACAATATCAACCAGCGTACAGCATTTACACAATACGCCAGTGTGACAAATCTTGATTTGCCAGGATTTTATAACCTGAAAAACAGTTCTGTAACACCGACAACATTCACAACAGAAAGCACGCGCAGACTTGTAGGTGTTTATGGAACAGCTACTTTCGGTTTTGACAACTGGTTATACCTGACCGTTGGTGCAAGAAATGACTGGACCAGTACTTTGCCAAAAGGAAAGAATTCTTATTTCTATCCAAGCGCAAGTATCAGTGCAGTACTTTCGGATGTATTTAAAATGCCAGCTCAAATTCCATTTGTTAAAGTTCGTTTTGCTGCGGCTTCTGCTGGTAATGATGCGGATCCCTATCAGATTCTTCCGGTTTATGCCTCAGGTAGCGTGAGTACTGGTAGTTTTGGTACAATCGATTTTCCATTCGGGGGTATCAACGCCTACGAGGTTGCTAACAATCCGGGTAACCTTGATTTGAAGCCAGAGATATCTAATGAATATGAAGCAGGTGTAGAACTTGGTTTCTTCGGAAGACGTGTTGGAATCGAGGCGAGTTACTACGATAAGGTTACAAAAAACCAGATTATTAACTTAAACCTTGAACCAGCAACAGGTTACCAAAACCAGACGGTCAACTTAGGTCAGGTTAGAAACAAAGGTATCGAGGCGATGTTAACACTTGTGCCTGTTCGTACGGATAAAATAGAGTGGGGGGTAACATTCAACTACAATAAAATTAACAACAAAGTAGAAGCGCTGGGTCTTTCAGACAGTACGAACATTTTGTTGAATAATAGTTATGATGTGAAATTGAGAGCTGTCGTTGGAAAACCGCTTGGTGCCATTTATTCTCCAGATGTTTTGCGTGACGAGGCAACCGGTGCAACCATCGTGAATCCGGAAACTGGTTTGCCACTTGTTGATCCAAATGAACATTACAGAGGATCAATAAACCCTGACTTTACGATGGGTATCGGTACTTATGTGACTTACAAAGGTTTCAGATTAAGTGCGAACGCGGATTATCGGAAAGGTGGTGTGTTCTATTCTTACACAGCGCGTTTGAATTATTTCAATGGTAACGCGTATGAATCGCAGTATAATGACCGAGAGCCTTTCATTATTCCTGGATCTGTTGCTCAGTCTTCTGACGGAACGCTCGTGGAAAACACTACGCCGATTTCAAGATCAGACATGGCAACTTATTATGGCGTAAACAATGCTTATCAATACAATCACGTGTTGCCTAAAACTTTCTTCAAACTTAGAAACGTAGCGCTGAACTATACTGTACCTAAAAGCTTCCTTGCAAAAATGCCAATCCGCGTGGCTTCTCTTGGGGTATTCGGTCGTAACCTGGTTATGTGGACGCCAAAGAAAAACCATTACGTAGATCCTGAGGCAAACACATTCGGAACAGACCTTAAAAACCTTTATGGTGAATTTGCTGCCGGTCCGTCAACAGCGAGCTATGGTGTTCAGTTAAACTTATCATTCTAATTAGATCCGAAAATGAAAAGCATATTAAAAAATAGTTTATTACTTCTTGGTGCGCTTTCACTCGGTTCTTGCGAGAACTGGCTGGATGTGAATGAAGACCCGAATAACCCAACCAATGTTGCCCCTCAATACGTTCTGCCAGTTGCCCAGGCATCGGTCATGGCGGTTACTGGGGGAAGTTTCGCAATCATCGGCGGAATGTGGTCGCAGCACTGGACACAGGCAAACGTGAGTACGCAGTACAAAACGATCGATTCATACGATTTGCAGCCGGCAGATTATAACAACGCATGGACGGAAATGTATGCCGGCGGTTTGAATGACTTTGAAGACGTAAAACGTAAAGCAGCGGCAGCTGGAAACAATAACATGGTTCTTCAGGCTGTGGCAGGTCAAACCTATGGTTACCAAATTCTGGCTGACTGGTTTGATAAAATTCCTTTGAGCGAAGCGTTGCAGATCGAAGTAACCAAAACGCCAAAATATGATGATGGTCCTGCGGTTTATGCAGAACTTATTAAAAGACTTGATGCAGCGCTTGCACTTGACTTTAATAATGTAACTTCAACGCAGGTTTCTTCAGATCTTGTCTTTGGTAAATTGAGCGGAGCTGAGCAGATTGCTCAATGGAAACGTTTTGCCAATACACTTAAACTCAAAATGTACCTGCGTCAGACAAGCAGTCCGAATTCAGCTGCTGCTTTGGCTGCAATCAAAGCGATGTTAGCCGCCAATACAGAATTTTTGACAACGGCTGCTTCCGTAACATCATTTGTTGATGAACCAAGCCGTAGTAACCCACTGTATGAAAGTAACGTGCGTCAGCTGAACACAGGTACGAACCTTCGTTTAAGCAAAACTTTGCAATCGTTTCTTGAAGCGAACAATGATCAGGCTCGTTTGAATGCTTATTTTACTCCCGGAAGCTCCGGACAATTTGGACTTGCGCAGGGAAATTATGATGTAAGTACTACCGTTGTCGGACCTAATGTTCCAAGTGTTACGAAGTTATCAGCCACAGATCCTTTCTTCTTTTTCAGTCTTGATGAAGTTGATTTCATGCTTGCCGAAGCACATTTGCGTTCAGGTAATGACGCACAGGCAAAAGCGTTTTATGATAAAGGAGTTGCAGATGCTTACGCAAAGTTCAACGTAACTTTTGATGCTTCTAAAATCGCTGCGGGAGGCGTTTATGCTTTCCCCACCGCAGGTACAACTGAGGCAAAATTGAAAGCGATTATTGTTCAGAAGTGGGTTGCAATGTACAAACAAGGTTATGAATCTTTCTGGGACCAGGCGCGTACGGGTTATCCTGAGATTTCGCCAGTTGCTACAACTGATGCCTCCTATATTCCTGGTCAATGGACTTATGCGATCAACGGTGTGACAGGAAAAGTATTCCCGAAAAGAATTCTTTACACTTCCGCATCACGTGATGTGAATCCGGGAAATACGCCGGCACCTGCAAAAGTTACTGACAAAATCTGGTGGATGAAGTAACCATTTAATTCTAAAAACGATCATGATAAAAGGAATAAAATATATAGCAATAACAGTCCTTACCGGGTTGCTTTTTGCGTGCGAACCAGACAAGGTTACCGAAGGGATTTCAGATATTACCTTTTTTCCCATAATTACCCTGAAAGGTGATCAGTGGGCCGAAGTACCGGTTGGTACAAAATATACTGATCCCGGCGTGGAGTCGAAGGAGAACGGTGAGGTAATCACTACGAAAATTACAGGAACTGTTGACGAAACGAAAGCAGGTGTATATGTAATTCAGTATGATGCTGTAAACAAGGACGGCTTTGCATCAACAGAATACAGATATGTCGGCGTTATCGATCCGGCTGTTGCAGGCACTGACATTTCCGGGGCATACAGAAGAAATGCCGGAGAAAATGGTATTTCAAATGTCTCGAAAATTTCCGGTAATCTTTATTACACCGATAATATTGGTGGTGTAGCAACGACCAATTCAGGCTTAGGCGTTTATTTCTATCACTATGCCAAAGGAAAATTAGGCGTTCCTTTTCAATTAACGCCCGGCAATTCCTTCTCGGCAACGAATGGAACTATCGTTGAGGGCACTCAGTATAGCTGGGTAGTAATCAATCCAGGTTACGGTACTGCCGTTCGTACATTTATTAAACAGTAACATCAACTACATATCTTTTGAATATGAAATACTTTAAATATATATCGATTTTTCTGGTGTTTGGATTGCTCTCGTGCGATGCAGGTAGCGAACCTGATATCGAAGGAACAAAATTGCAGGCTATGGCCGGTGAATGGTGGATCAATGTGTTGGTGGACGGTGAAGATATTGGTGCAGGCTTTAATATGATCACAACTTCAAATACCGCTGCTAATAACGAAACGGATCTTCTATTGGATGATCATGAATTATGGCCGGCAAAAGTTGTGACAAAAGTAAACCTTGGCTCGATGACTTTCACAGCGGCACCGAATCTTGCTAACTCCTATGACCCGGATATTAAGGTGTCAGTTATTGAAGGTAAGATATTAAAAGGTGCAGCGACGACTACTGGCGGCAACAAGACGGATTCCATTTACGTAAAATTTGAATTCTCTGATGATGCCGGTACTCAATACGAATATGCTGGTTACCGTCGAACAGGTTTTCGTGAAGATGAGCATTGATTTTAATTGATAATGTCAAAGGCTCACTAAACATTTGAATAATTCTAAAAGAGGCACATCGCAAGATGTTGCCTCTTTTTTGTTGTGGTAAATTGTGCGAAGACTGTTTTTAAAACAGCTAACAAGCAGTTTATTTCACTATTTTGGTAAAGTTTTTTAAAACCTTACGTCAATCGCCTTATGAAGAAACGACTATTATTGATACTGTCGCTTGGATTTTCTCCTGCTTTTGTTTTTGCACAAACTGCTCTTTCTGCCAAAATAGATCAAAAATCGCAGTCACTTGAAACTAAAATTGTCGAATGGAGACGGGATTTTCACCAAAATCCTGAGCTTGGTAACCGGGAATTTAAGACGGCTGAAAAAATTGCGAATCATTTGAAAAGTCTGGGTATTGAAGTACAAACTGGCGTTGCCAAAACGGGTGTGGTGGGTTTGTTAAAGGGTGGAAAGCCCGGCCCGGTCGTGGCGCTTCGCGCAGACATGGATGGTTTGCCGGTAACCGAACGGGGAGATCTGCCATATAAATCAGCGGTAACAACAGATTATAACGGGCAAAAAGTGGGCGTTATGCACGCCTGCGGCCACGATACGCATATCGCAATTTTGATGGGTGTTGCAGAAGTTTTGTCTTCCATAAAAGGCGATCTGAAAGGAACTGTGAAATTTATTTTCCAGCCGGCAGAAGAAGGTGCTCCGGAAGGGGAAGAAGGTGGGGCTAAATTGATGGTTAAAGAAGGCGTATTGGAAAACCCGAAAGTAGATGCGATTTTTGGTTTGCATATTAATTCACAAACCGAAGTTGGGAAAATATCTTACAAACCGGGCGCTACCATGGCCGCGGTCGACTTTTTTACTATTGATGTAAAAGGAAAACAAACGCATGGTGCTTATCCATGGTCAGGCGTTGATCCGATTGTTACTTCTTCCCAAATTGTGATGGGGTTACAAACCATCGTAAGCAGGAATCTTGACATTACAAAAGCACCTGCTGTGGTAACGATTGGTGCAATTAATGGAGGAATCCGGCAGAATATAATTCCGGAACAAGTAAAAATGATCGGAACGATCCGGACATTTGATGAGGATATGCATGCGCAGGTGCACAAGCGCGTGACGGAAATTGCTACAAATATCGCAGAAAGTGCCGGTGCGAAAGCAGATGTCAATATCAACACACTTTATCCGGTAACTTTTAATGATGTTCCTTTAACCGAAAAAATGATCGGAACGCTGCAAAATGTAGCAGGAAAGGAAAATGTGAAACTGATACCAGCCGTAACAGGTGCCGAAGATTTTTCATACTACCAGCAAAAAGTACCAGGGTTTTTCTTCTTCCTCGGAGGAATGCCAAAAGGAAAAGATCCATTAACAGCTGCGGCTCACCATACACCTGATTTTTTTATTGATGACAGTGGAATGGTTCTGGGTGTTCGTTCGCTGAGCAGGCTTACGGTGGATTATATGGAGAAAAAGTAATTATTAATTGTTAAGGGTTAATTGTTAATGATGGATCGTTCGGAGGTCATGAATACATCCTGTTGGTGGAATGAGAGAGATTGTTGATCACTTCTTATTCTCGGAGAACACTAAACATTACACGCACTATAATGAGAGAAAACATTGTAAAAGACAAGAGCTTTGCTCTCGCCGTTCGAATTGTCAGGCTTTACCAATACTTGTCCTTTCATAAAAAGGAGTATGTTTTATCGAAACAGTTGTTAAGAAGCGGGACAAGCGTTGGTGCAATGGTTAGGGAGGCCGAACATGCTGAGACCAAACCCGATTTTCGCCATAAAATGGGAATTGCGCAAAAAGAAATTAACGAGACAATTTATTGGTTAGAATTACTACTCGAAACTGAATATCTGACAAAGGAGCAATTCGAAAGCATCAACGCTGACTCAATCGAAATAATAAAACTGCTAACATCAATCATCAAAAAAAGCAAAAATAATGGTTAATTGATGGGCCAAAATATTTTAAAAATATTGTTTCCTCATTTTCGCGAAGACGCAAACAAATGCGGAACGTGCCACATCATTAACCATTAATAATTAACCCTTAACCATTAACAATTATTCCGGCACATTTTTCCTCACCTGATCAAACAACAAATCCGGCAAAAATCTTTTTAAATATATTGCAGCAACCTCCTTAAAACCACCAATATAAATCTCCTTCTTATCTTTTTTTACAGCATTCAAAATCTGTCTGGCGCATTCTTCCGGGGCGATACCGTTTTCCTGGTTGCTGTCCATTTTTCCGAATTTTCCGCCCGTTTCGTCCAGCGCATTTACGGAAACATTTGTTTTAATATAACCCGGACAAACAGTCGTTACTTTAATATTGTCATTATAACTTTCCGCACGTAGAGAATCATAGAAACCATGCAAAGCATGTTTTGACGCGTTATAACCAGAGCGCATGATGGTTCCTATTTTTCCGGCCACACTGCTGATAATAATAAAATGGCCGCCTTGTTGCTTTATCATATCCGGCAAAACCGCCTTTGTTAAGGCAACGGTACTATAAAAATTGACATCCATCAGCTTCTTGTAAACTTCCAGATCCGTGTCCTTTATATACGAGCGCTGACTAACGCCGGCGTTGTGAACCATGATATCAATACGCTGAAATTTTGCAATAATTTGTTCAGCCGCTTCATTTGCCTTCTCAAATTCTGTCACATCCAGAGGAAGAATCATAACCGAAGAATCGGGCAAACCTGTCCTTACTTTAACGCGTTCGAGTTCTTCTCTTCTCCTTGCTGTCAAAACAAGTTTCGCTCCTTCCTTAGCAAAAGCCATGGCAATCGCTTCGCCGATTCCGGAAGATGCTCCGGTTATCCAAACTACTTTATTTTGGAAAGTATCCATTTTTTTTACTCGTGTTTTATATAATCGTAGGAGCGGAAGACAAAAAGTGCAGTTCCACGCCGTCTTTATTAACATCCAGATAAGCATTCAGTCCAACGCCAATCGCCCGGTTATCTGCCACATGGCCGACAGGAAAATCGAAGGAAACCGGATAATCGAATTCTGCAATATGCTCTTTGATGATCTCGTTGGCAGTTTTTCCAAATGAAGGATTTGAATTGTCCCGCATGTCAGTGAATTGTCCAACGATCAAACCGGCCAGATGACTTAGTTTACCTGCCCGTTTCATCTGGATCATCAGACGGTCCAGATTGTATAGATATTCGTTTACATCTTCAATAAAAAGAATCTTTCCTTCGGTATCGATTTCTATTTCTGAGCCGATCATATGTGCAAGCAAACAAAGGTTGCCGCCAATCATTTCGGCCACAGCGCTACCCGTTGTATTAAAGTCATGAGGAGCGACAGAATAACCCGGAAGTTCGCCGAATAGTATTTGTCGCAAAGATTCCGCGGCTTTTTCAGCACCCTCCAATGTCATGGATTTCACCATGGGCGCATGAATTCCTGCATAACCTAACTGATATAACTTAGAAAGTACGACAGTCAGATCACTAAAACCAACAATCCATTTTGGAGATTTCAGGTAATTGGTGAAGTCAATTTTATCAATAATCCGTGAACAGCCATAACCGCCACGCGCTGCAATAACTGCCTTGATAGATGGATCGTCAAGCATCATTTGCAGGTCTTCGATCCGGTCTGCGTCACTGGCTGAAAACTGATTGAAAGAAGATTTTAGCGTTTTTCCTTCAACAACTTTTAATTTCCATTGATCTTGCAGCAGGCTGATTCCAGGCAGTAAATCTTCATAATGGATGCAACTTGCGGGAGCAACAATCCCTATTTTATCACCTGGTTGTAAAAATGGCGGAATTTGGATGGTGGGCATAAAGTAATTAGGCAGTGACGATGGGCAGTTAGCAGTTTTTTGCTGGTTTGGTATTAGATAAACACAACATCTTCAACGAGGTCCGATTTCATTTCCCTGTTGATGAGTTCGATGATCTTGGATTTTGCACGAACAAGTTCGTTTCTTAAAGGTGCAGATTCGATCTGAAGAAATAGGATCCGGTCTTTAATATAAATATTCTTTGTTCTGGAAGCGATGGCCGATCCCATGATTTTATCCCAATGTGCCACAACATAGGACTGGTCAAACCTGCTTCTGAGCTTGTAGCGTTCGAGCATTTGATCAATCGCTTCTTTCAGCGGAGTAATCCCAGGTTTTCTGGAAGATTTTTCTTTGTCGAAACGATAATGTATGGCCATAAACAGATACTTTGGACAAAGATAGAATAAAGCGACGAACGCCGGAAGTTAAAATTTTTGAAACGCTTAAAACTTGGGTATAACGAAATTGTGAATTTCTGTTTACATCAAATTTTCCACGCGATATTTGTTTTTCCGCACTTCCGGGCTTATTATTGCAACATCAAGTCAATTCGCTTTCACTTTTCAGCGGTTGATTTATAAAGAAGAGGCGAGAGAATGGGCTCTACGAACCTCTGGCAACCTACTCCTGCGTCGGAGAAAGGTGCTAATTCCCACCTAAGCTGTTTTAGGAGATATAAAATCAAACGCGCATGAACTTATTACAAGAAAATTCCGCTAGCCGGAGGGCTTTATCCTCATATCTGATTTTGATAAGCAAAAGCTTTTCAATGCTATTTCCGTATGCCGTTTTACCACCAGAACGATGTCGGTTTCTACTGAATGTTGCCATTACTAAATATTTGCCGCACAAATAAACCTTACAAACAGTTATGTCAAACACAGCTTATCAGTTCGAAACACTACAACTTCATGCAGGTCAGGAACCTGATCCGGTAACCCATTCGCGTGCAGTTCCAATCTATCAAACGACTTCTTATACTTTCGATAGCTCTGAACATGGGGCAAATCTTTTTGCTTTGAAAGAATTTGGTAACATCTATACCCGGATCATGAATCCGACGACAGATGTTTTTGAAAAAAGACTTGCGGCGCTTGAAGGCGGTGTGGCAGCTTTGGGTGTTGCATCAGGCCATGCAGCGCAATTTCTTGCCATCAATAATATTACAACAGTCGGTGACAATTTTGTTACTACTTCGTTTTTATATGGAGGAAGTTACAATCAATTTAAAAACTCGTTTAAAGGCATTGGTGTTGAAGCGCGTTTTGCAGACGGCGATGATGTTTCGAGTTTTGAAAAACTGATTGATGAGAAAACAAAGGCGATTTATCTGGAAACGATTGGTAACCCAAGTTACAGCATTCCGGATTTTGAAGCTTTTTCAGCACTGGCAGCGAAATATGACCTGCCGATTATTGTTGACAACACTTTTGGTGCGGGCGGAGCAATTTGCCAGCCTATCAAATGGGGTGCTCATATCGTTGTTGAATCGGCCACGAAGTGGATTGGCGGACATGGTACCACGATGGGCGGCGTGATCGTCGATGCAGGAACCTTTGACTGGGGAAATGGAAAATATCCTCAATTTACAGAACCATCAGGAAGTTATCACGGATTGGTTTTTAACGATGTTTTTGGTAAAAATGGTCCGTTTGGAAATATCCAGTTTATCATTCGCGCACGAGTTGAAGGTTTGCGTGACTGGGGGCCGTCTCAAAGTCCGTTCAACTCTTTCCTTTTATTGCAGGGATTGGAAACATTGACTTTGCGTGTTGAGCGTCAGAGCGAAAACGCACTGGCCATCGCTAGCTGGCTGGAAGCGCATGATGATGTGGAATATGTAAATTATCCGGGGCTGGCGAGCAACAAATATAAGGCACTTGCTGACAAATATTTGACAAGAGGTGCCGGTTCTGTTCTTTCTTTTAAACTAAAAGCGGGAAAAGAAGCAGCGGATCGTTTTGTGAACTCAGTGAAACTGACGAGCCATTTGGCCAATGTTGGCGACTCTAAAACTTTGATAATCCATCCGGCAAGTACTACCCACTCACAGCTTTCTGAAGCGGCGCAGGTCAGTGCAGGCGTTGCTCCGGGATTACTCCGGTTGTCCGTTGGAATTGAACATATTGATGATATAAAAGCAGATCTTCAACAGGCTTTCGAGGCTGTGAAGTAGTGAATTTGTTCTGAAGTGAATGACTGAAATTCACTTCAGAACTTTTAAATAGTTGTAGAATTTAAACTTTGTGCTCTGGCACGTATGCAAGCGGAACAAAAGATTTTTAGATATCCCTACGCTTATCCATTAGAGTTGGGACGTGAACTGCCTGGTTTTGAATTATCGTATACCACCTACGGTACCCGAAATCCGGAAGATGATAATATTGTCTGGATATGTCATGCATTAACCGGAAACTCCAACGCCGCTGAATGGTGGGATGGCTTGGTTGGAGAAGGTAAATATTTCAATTCAGAGAAAGATTTTATTATCTGTGTGAATGTCCTTGGGTCGGCGTATGGTTCAACCGGGCCGCTTTCCATCAATCCAATAACACAAAAACCTTATTTTCGCGACTTCCCGACGATTACTGTAAAAGACGTTGTTGGAACATTGGAAATTCTTCGCCAGGAACTGAATATCAATAAGATAAAAATGTGCATCGGCGGATCTTTGGGTGGACAGCAAGCACTTGAATGGGCCGTTGAAGTACCGGATCTTTTCGAAGAACTTATTTTGATCGCATCCAATGCGCTGCATTCTCCATGGGGCGTAGCTTTCAATGAATCACAGCGGATGGCGATCGAAGCGGATCAGACCTGGAATGACAACACCGAAGATTCCGGGAAAATGGGTATGCGTGCGGCCCGTTCAATGGCTCTGCTTTCTTACCGAAATTACGATACCTATAATTTCACCCAGGCGCGCGACAATCCTGACCAGATCGATGATTTCCGTGCGTCGTCTTATCAGCAATATCAGGGCGATAAATTTGTGAAAAGATTTAACGCATATTCTTACTGGATTCTTTCAAAAATTATGGATTCGCATAATGTTGGAAGAAACCGTGGAGGAATTGTGCATGCGCTTGGTTTGGTTAAAGCAAAAACTTTGGTCTTAGGCATAAAGTCTGATTTGTTATTTCCGCTTACCGAGCAGCAATTTGTGGCAAGACATATTCCTGACGCCGTTTTCCAGGAAATCGATTCCTTATATGGTCACGATGGATTCCTGATCGAATACAAACAACTGACGCAGGTGATACGGGCCTGGCAGGAAACAAACGGACAATTGCAGATCGCTAAAATCGGCTAGCTCCATATATTTAAACTTTTGAAAAGTCCTGTGTTTGATTACGCAGGACTTTTTACTTTTATAGAAAAAAGTGAATTGCCGCAGATAAGTAATCTTTAAGGTGACAGAAAATTTTATGAGAAAATAATTTAAAATGCCTTTCAAACGCAGCCACAAATTTCTGATTATAAGTGCGGTATTTATTATTGTAGTGATGGTGTTTTTGCTTTTGTCAAGAAAAGCGCAGATCAATCCGGTTACTGGTGAAGAGCAGCAAATTACCTTAACACCAGATCAGGAAATTACATTAGGGATTGAATCGGCACCGCAACTGGCGATCCAGTTTGGTGGGATATATCAAAAAGACCACGCAGACGAGAAAATTAAATCTATTGGCAGAATACTTGTTTCATCATCTGATATTGCCAAATCTCCATACCAGTTTGATTTTCACGTTTTGGCTGATTCTCATACTGTTGATGCATTCGCACTTCCCGGCGGGCAAATATTCTTAACATTGGGTTTGTATAAAAAACTTAAAACCAATGACGAGATCGCCGTAATTTTAAGCCATCAGATAGGCCATATTATCGGACGACATGCTTCTGAGAAGTTGTTTAAAAGCAGTGTTTTTGAAGGAATATCAACGCAGGATACCATTCTGGTCAAAGATTTCTCGCCGAGGATGATTTCGAAATATTTGTCTGATCTCATTACGCTTAATTATGATGAGGAGGAAGAAAATGAGGCGGATCACCTTGGCATTGGTTACGCAACCCAAGCCGGATTTAACCCGGATTCTTTTTCAAAGGAATTTTTTAAAGAAAAAAATTCCAATAAGAAATCACAACTGTTTTTTGATAAACACTGCGGTTTTTTAAAGCGTAAGAGAAATTAGATACGGTTCAGCAGAAGTATAAAAATTGAATTTTGTAACTTTGCGCTATGTCAGAAATTATCACAGTTCAGGATTTTTATAAGGATGCTTCTTTGCTGATTCCGGAAAGAATTCAGAAAGAAATTGGCCATTTTAATATTTTCAGAACGGAGGAAATCGTTGCCACTTCCAAAGGAAAAATGCCTTACAACCGAAGATCTTACTATAAGATCAGTTTGATTATCGGTAAAAGCACGGCGGAATATGCTGATAAGGTTATTGAAATTGAAGAAAATGCGCTATTGTTCGCTACACCTCAGATCCCCTACAATTATCATCCGCTGACCGATAAACAGGCCGGAATCTTCTGCATTTTCTCTGAAGATTTTTTCAGAGAAAATTATGCTGGTTCGCCCATCTCAGATTTCCCCGTTTTCCAACCAGGAGGCAATCCGATCTTTTTTCTCAATCCCGAAAAAATCGAAGAAGTGAAAATGATATTTGGCAAAATGATGAAAGAGTTGGCGTCGGACTATGCATTTAAGTATGATCTGATTCGAAATTACATCATAGAGCTGATCCATACCGGTCAAAAATTACAGCCTGTTTCAGGACTTCACGTTGAGACAAACGCGACCCGCCGCGTTTCTTCTTTGTTTATGGAATTGCTGGAAAGGCAATTTCCTCTGGAACCTCCGCACCAGAAATTGAAATTACGGTCAGCAAAAGATTATGCGGATCAGCTATCGATCCATGTGAATTATCTCAATAAAGTGCTGAAAGAAATGACCGGCAAAACCACGACGGCACTTATTCTGGAAAGGATTGTGCAGGAAGCCAAAATACTTCTTAAACATACAGACTGGAATATTTCGGAAATTGCTTACTGCCTCGGATTTGAGGAACCCGCGCATTTTAATAACCTTTTCAAAAAACATACAAGCCTTACCCCAAAATCTTTCAGAGCCTTGATTTGAAATTTGCAATTCCTGATTTGAATTCCGCAAAGAGCTGATGACTGCTGATGATACCTTTGTTTTATCAAACAAAAAATAAAAACAAATGGAATCGACGAATAAAATAGCATTAGTGACAGGCGGAAGCAGAGGTCTTGGAAAAAACATGGCACTCAGCCTGGCGCAAAAAGGAAATGACGTTATTGTTGTATACCGCAGCAATGAAAGCGAAGCAAATGAAGTTGTTTCAGAAATTGAAAAATTAGGTCAGAAAGCCGCAGCGATACAGCTGGATGTTGCAAACACAAAAGCTTTCGATCAATTTTTTGAAACAATCTCTTCCTTATTAAAAGAAAAATGGAACCGCGATACATTCGATTTCCTTATTAATAATGCCGGAATTGACAGGAATTCGGCTTTCAAAGATACCACGGAAGAAGATTTTGACGAGCTGTTCAACACACATTTCAAAGGTGTCTATTTCCTTACACAAAAGGCGCTTCCATTTCTTGCAGATGGTGGTAGAATAGTAAATCTGTCCACAGGCCTTGCCCGTTTTTCAACACCTGGATACGCAGCCTACGCTTCCATGAAAGGTGCCATTGAAGTGTTTACAAAGTATCTGGCCAAAGAACTTGGTGGTCGCGGAATCACAGCAAATGTGGTTGCGCCTGGCATTATCCATACGGATTTCACAAAGAAAGCATTTGCTTCTCATGAAGGAATGGAAGGATATATAAATTCTATCACAGCCTTGGGCCGCGTTGGTTTGCCGGAAGATATTGGTGGAATTGTAGCATTTTTGTGCAGTAAAGAAGCTGGCTGGGTAACCGCTCAACGTATTGAAGCATCTGGTGGAATGAACCTATAAATTTATAATTACTATGTTAAGAGACCTGGATAGAATTCATTGTGAATTTATCCAGGTCTCTTCGTATTATATTATCTATCAGATACTTATAGTCGAGATTATTTTTTATGGTCAAACAGGCGGTATTTGATAGATATAACTTAATTAATATAAAATTGAAAATAAATATTTTATAAATTGAAAATTACTGTGTATCTTAATTGGAAATATCAGTAACATTCGAGCCTTATGTATGACCGTTCTCCATTTCCAACAATTGTTCTGGCGGCTTTTCTGGCGGGCCTCCTAGACCTGGTTTTAGCCATCATCGTGTATTCAGTTTTACTGGATAAAATTACGGCTGTTCAAATCCTGCAATCTGTTGCCAGTGGCGCTTTCGGAAAAGCTGCTTACGCCGGAGGGATTCAGATGGCTGCGCTCGGTATCGTGTTTCACTTTATGATTTCGCTGCTCTTCACCATCTTTTACTTCCTTGTATACGCGCGCTTAGAATTCTTGCGGCATCATGGCGTAATCAGTGGTATTGTTTACGGTATTTTTATCTGGATGGTCATGAACCTGATCGTGCTCCCTATTGTGTTTTCAGGTATGCTGCCTATGGATCCCAGTGCCGCCATTATTGGAATGAGCATCATTATTTTAGGCGTTGGACTTCCTGTTGCGCTGATCGCCCATTTTTATTACACTCGTTCAACACAGTATTAATTACTTTAAAAGCTCAAACAATTGTTCAGGTTCATTGGTCGTGATAAAATCAACTTTTTTATCAATGAACCATTGCATCGTGGCTTTATCATTAACCGTCCAGGCGTTGGTGGTCAGTTTTTCCTTGTGCATATCATCAATGTAAGTCTCATTCTTTTTGTATACTGAGTAATGATAATCGATACCTGACAAACCTGCTGCAAGGATTTCGGCTGGCGTTTTATCACCGTTCAGATATTCCACGTGTGCCTTTGGAGCAAGTTCTTTTACCTTTAAACAAACGTCAAAATCGAAAGCGATGTAGTCCGTAATTTTTTCAACTTTCAGCGCCTTAACCATCTCAACACATTTTGTTGTCAGAGCCAGTGAGCGTTCTTTGCTGATCCGTGACGTTTTGATTTCGAGAATCAGGCGTGTTTTTTTCTGGTTTTTACCAGCTTTCAGATATGCTTCAAGGGTAGGTAAGGTTTCTCCATTTGCCAGTTTAATCTGAGATAATTCCTGAGATGTCGATCTCTCAATATCTGTTGCTTTGATGGTATGATCGTGGTTTACGAAAAGCACTGAATCAGCAGACATGTGTACGTCAAACTCACTTCCATAACAACCCAACTTGATGGCGTGCTCCAATGCTGCGATTGAATTCTCCGTAGCACCAGTATTTTTCCAGGCACCTCTGTGGGCGATAACTTTTGATTTATTTTGAGACATACCTTCAATAGAGATCAGGCAAAACAAGGAAATGGCAAATGCCAGAATGTTTTTGTTCATTTTATTAGATTTAAATGTTACTACAAGGTCGCGAAAATACACAATAGAAAGTCGGGAGGTGTTAGGAATTTATTAAGAAATTCTGCGAAAAAGCCGGAGTAGGTATTGCAATGGCTAAAGCCTGAGAAGTTTCTGGATATGAAACAGCCCAAGGTTGAAACCTTGGGTTAGGGCGAGTCAATTCCGGAGGTCGATATCAAAAATTCTGTTAAAAGCCAAAGTGGGTCTTGCAATGGCTAAAGCCCGGGACTTTCCCTGGTTGTGAAACAACCCAAGGTTGAAACCTTGGGTTAGTTAGGCGAGTTAATTCAGACGTTGAAACTATCAGTGTCAGCACTGCATCGCATTAACCCAAGGTTTCAGCCTTGGGTAGCATAGACCAAACCAACCTTCCGGCTTTAGCCATTATTCACTGACATTTCTTCCACATGCTTTTTGACTTTCAGAATAACCTGCTTTGATGTTGGCGTATTGCTCTTGTCAGCGACACTGGTGACGGGTACAAGCACATTCGTTTCAGGGAAATATGTGGCGGAACAACCTTCCGGAATTGGATATTTTACAACAATGAATTTATTGGCAACACGTTCAATTCCGTCATGGTTATTTAATAGATCAACAATATCACCGTCCTGCAAACCACGGCTGGCGATATCTTTTTCATTCATTAAAATCACCCGTCGTTCATTGTAAATTCCCCTATACCGGTCATTCAAACCATATACCGTTGTATTAAACTGGTCATGGCTGCGAATCGTCATCATCATCAACTCGTCATTTTCCATAGGCATTGTCGTTATCTCGGCAACATTGAAGTGCGCTTTTTTAGATTCCGTATTGAAGACGCCGTCACGATTACAGTTAGGCAGATAAAAACCTCCGGGTATTCTTACCCTGTTATTATAGTCTTCAAAACCAGGTATCGTTTTTTCTATTGCATCACGAATAACATCGTAATGTTCGGTGAATTTGTTCCAGTCAACGATACTATTCTCACCGAAAAGTGATTTTGCCAATTTGCATATGATCAGCGGTTCGCTTAATAAATCATCAGAAATCGGCTCTAAAACGCCTTTTGAAGACTGGATAACACCCATTGAATTTTCGCAGGAAACGAACTGATTTTCACCATTGACGAGATCCTTATCACTTCTTCCCAAACAAGGCAGGATGATCGCCTCCTCACCATGCACCAAGTGGCTGCGGTTTAATTTTGTTGAAACATGCACAGTTAAGCTGCATTGTCTCAAAGCCGCGGCCGTAAAATTAGTATCAGGCGTAGCGGAAAGAAAATTACCTCCCATGGCAAAAAATACTTTTGCTTTGCCGGCGTGCATGGCTTTGATACTATTCACTACATCCAGCCCATGTTCTTTGGGTGGAGTAAATTTAAAATTCTTTTCTAATTTTTCAAGTAAAGCAACAGGAGGCTTTTCGAAAATTCCCATTGTTCTGTCACCCTGGACGTTACTATGCCCTCTGACCGGGCAAGTGCCGGCGCCGGGTTTTCCAATACTTCCCTTTAACAACAGCAGGTTAACAACCTCCTTAATCGTGTCAACCGAATTTTTATGTTGGGTCAGACCCATTGCCCAGCACACAATAATCTTGTTTTTATGTTTTAAAATCTCAACCGTTTTCTGAATTTGTTCCAGCGGGATACCGGAGATTTTTACCAGTTCATTGAGATTTTGAAGCTTTAAATGCTGTTTAAATTCAGCGACGCCGAGCGTGTTTTTTTCAATAAAGTTTAAATCGAGCACCGATCCCGGATTTTTTTCATCTTCCTGAATCAGTAAGATCTGGATCGCTTTCAATAAAGCCATATCCCCGTTGATCTTGATATGCAAAAAAAGATCAGTCAGATCGGTATCAATATCAAGAACTCCTTTTACCGTTTGTGGATTGCTAAAACCCATTAAGCCGGTTTCTGGTAATGGATTTGCTGAAATAATTTTTGCACCATTCTTTTTCGCTTTTTGCAGCGCGGTGAGCATTCTTGGATGATTCGTACCAGGATTTTGCCCTAGAATGATAATTGCTTCGGCTTCGTAGAAATCAGCAAGTTTTACAGAACCTTTACCAATTCCCAATGATTCGCCCAATGCAACGCCACTACTTTCGTGACACATATTGCTGCAATCAGGGAGGTTATTTGTACCATATTGCCTTACTAAAAGCTGATATAAAAATGCAGCTTCGTTACTGGTTCGGCCGGAGGTGTAGAAAATCGCTTCGTCAGGAGAGGATAGATTTTTCAGCGAAGATGCTATTTTTTCAAAAGCATGCTCCCAGGATATGGGCTGATAGTGTGTTGCTCCTTTCGCTAGAAACATCGGCTGAGCGACCCTTCCTTTACTACCGATCTCGTAATCCGACAGTTTAGCCAGATCCTGGACAGCATTTTGTGAGAAAAAAGCTGGGGTCAACTTTTTCGCTGTTGCTTCCTCTGCCACCGCTCTTGCACCGTTTTCGCAATATTCTGCCACGCCGGAACGCTCGTCGTCAGGATCCGGCCAGGCACAGCTCGGACAATCGAATCCCCCTTTTTTGTTCAGGCTCCATAGCGCTTTCATGCCTCTTGCAAACCCTGCTTCGCCAACAACTTTCTCCATGCTGGAAACAACCGCAGGGATTCCGGCTGCTATCGTTTTAATTTCTCCTCTTTTTAATCCGGTAAATTTTTCCGGATTTTCTGCTGCCGGCGTTGATGAATTTTCTTTGCTCATAACTAACAGTTTTTGTTCGGGTTCTCGAAATTGTCCGACTGGTCTTCGGAAGTATTGTCCAGGCATTTGAAATCTTTTTCCAGCAAAAGATATAAAAAATCCGTCTCACTGATTGGCATATTTGCTTCAAATCCGACGATGTTATTGGCTGGCCAGTTTTCCAGTAATGATTCAGGAACAAACATGATAATTTGATTGTCATCGTAGGATGCCGACAATTCCTTGATGCCAGCGATACTTCTCAGACAATAACCAAACGAGGAGTTTAGAAATGATGTTTTTTCTTCAACCATACCTTCGTTTGCCAATTGGTTGACCTCAGATTTAGAAAGTCTGATACGAATGGAATTTCCCTGAATGCGTATTTTCATAATTTTATTAAATCCTGATCCGGCTGCTTCCCGAATAAATATTAAATCTGTTTTTACCTAAAAAACCAATCAGGGTCATACCAAATTCTTCGGCCAGTTGTAATGCCAAACTGGATGGCGCACCAATTGCTGCCACTATTTTAATCCCGGCCATACTTGCTTTCTGGATCAGCTCGAAACTTGCTCTTCCGCTTAACAGCAAAATATTTTGGTCCAAAGGTAACTTGTCTTGCAAAAAAGAAGCACCTATAAGTTTGTCCAAAGCATTATGCCGGCCGACATCTTCCCTCAGCATAATCAGGTTGCCTTCGAGATCGAATAAGCCAGAAGCATGAAGGCCTCCTGTGTTCTGAAAAACTTCCTGTTGCTTTTTTAGGACATTTTGTAAGTTATAAAATAAATCGGCTGACACAGAAAGATCGTCGGATTGATCCGTAAATGAAGATACCGTTTTAATAGCGTCAATGCTGGATTTTCCGCAAACTCCGCAACTGGATGTCGTGTAAAAATTTCGCTCAGCAGTTTGCAATCGCGGAGTCTCTTGATCTGCGAACGTGATCAAAACTTTATTTTCGTCCCATATATCAGTCTCAACTTTGCTGACTTGGTTGGGGTTATGAAGAATACCCTCTGTAAATAAAAAACCTGTCGCCAGTTCTTCGTCGTTACCAGGCGTTCTCATCGTGACTGATATACTTTTCCTGACCAGTTGCCCTTCGGATTGGTATAAAACCTGAATTTCCAGCGGCTCTTCAACCGCGATCAGGTCATTTTCTTCTGTGAAACTTTCGTTATTAACTTTCTTTATTCTTATATCTCTTACTGCACTTTTTTGCATGAAACGAATTCTCTTATAAATTAATTTTTAGTGCTATTTTTTCTTTTGCTGCATGAAAATCCTCAGGTGTATCAATACTGATCATGCGTTTTGGTCTGACAGGATTATACTTTTCAGCGCCGTTTTCTTTTAAAAAATGTTGCAGCGAATATTGATTGCTTGTATACATACGCTGAATTTCATTTCCGGATCTTTCTGAATAATAGGCCAGCAATGGTTCGTAAATATCGTTTTCTTCATTATAAAAAGCAGAAGCGATTTGCTCGCGATCCAACACTTTCTCGAATTCTTTCAAATCCTTCGTCGTAATAAATGGATAATCGCAACCGACAACCAAAAAGTCTTTATCCGGATAGGTTGAAAAAGCTGTCAACAGCGCAGCCATCGGTCCGACATCTCCCAGATCGGGCAGATCTGCCATGATCTGATAAGGCGCAATGATACCCGTTGCTTGTTCGCGGTTGCAAGAGATAAAAACTTTGTCGCAAACCCATTCCAACATTTCATAAACATAATAACGCTGGGGCTTACCATGGTAATTGATCAGGCTTTTGTCAGTTCCCATGCGCTTGCTTTTACCACCGCATACGACAAGTCCATACAGTTCCTTCTTCATGTTTCATTCAATTGTTTACAGGAGTGAAAGTGCTACAAATTGAAAAGTTACCTCTTTTGCAGATTATTATATAGTTAACAGATAACCCCATACTAACGATATGCCACAGGTATGACTTTTTAAGACAATTTAGTTTTAATTATATTTTATAAACAGATAATTCAAAATTAATCTGAAAGTGATTCGTTGAGTTTAATAATTATTAGATAACTTTATAAATAATGGAGATTATGAACATTACACTCGAACAGGCAGAAATGGCCATCCAGGCTGCGAAAACAAAAGCGAAGGAAATTGATACGTTAATGAATATCGCTGTGGTAGATGCAGGAGCGAATCTGATTGCGTTTATGCATATGGATGACGCCTGGCTTGGATCCATTGACATAGCGCAGAAGAAAGCAAAAACAGCAAGATTTTTTAATATGGATTCGGGCGAGATCGGGAAATTATCTCAACCAGGTAGTCCTTTATATAACATTGAACATTCCAACAGCGGATTAATCACTTTTCCGGGCGGCGTTTGTATAAAAGACAGTAGTGGCAAAATCATTGGTGCGATCGGTGTTTCAGGTAGTACTGTTGAAAATGATCACACTGTTGCCCAAAGCGGTGCGGATGCGGTAAAATAAAATAAATTCTTAAACCCTTAAACCGATTCTTATGTGTCAAAATCATGGAGTGGCTTACGTGAAACCGGGCGAAGTGGAAGTTCAGGAAATTGAATATCCGAAACTTGCTATCGGCGACAGGAAATGTGAACATGGGGTAATTCTTAAAATTGTTTCAACCAATATTTGCGGCAGCGATCAACATATGGTCCGCGGACGAACGACCGCTCCGGCAGGTTTGGTACTGGGACACGAAATAACAGGTATTGTACTTGAAGCAGGTCGCGATGTTGAATTTATTAAAGTTGGCGATCTGGTTTCAGTGCCATTTAATATCGCTTGCGGCAGATGCCGAAATTGTAAGGTAGGTCAAACCGGTATTTGCCTTAACGTAAATCCCGCGCGTCCTGGCGCTGCTTATGGTTATGTGGATATGGGTGGCTGGGTCGGCGGACAAGCCGAATACGTGATGGTGCCTTATGCAGATTTTAATTTGTTGAAATTTCCGGATAAGGATCAGGGAATGGCTTATATAAAGGATTTGACGTTGCTGTCGGATATTTTTCCAACCGGATTTCACGGTGCTGTGACTGCGGGTGTTGGTCCGGGCTCGATCGTTTATGTCGCAGGCGCAGGTCCCGTTGGATTGGCTTGTGCGGCTTCTTGTCATTTGCTTGGCGCGGCCGTCGTTATTGTGGGTGATATGATTCAGGAAAGACTGGATCAGGCTAAAAGTTTTGGATGCGAGATTATTGATCTCTCAAAAGATACGCCACTGGAACAAGCGATTGAGGCAATCGTTGGTGTGCCCGAAGTGGATTGTTTCGTCGATTGTGTAGGTTTTGAAGCCAAAGGTCATGGATCTCATGCTTCCGAAGAACTGCCAGCAACCGTTTTGAACACTGCAATGGCTATTACAAGAGCGGGAGGCGCAATCGGCATTCCGGGTTTGTACGTGACGGGCGATCCAGGTGCAAAAGATAAGGCAGCGCAGGAAGGTAGTTTGAGTATCCGTATCGGTTTGGGCTGGGCAAAATCGCATTCATTTTATACAGGCCAATGTCCGGTTATGAAATATCACAGACAGCTCATGAATGCTATTTTGTTTGATAAAATAAAAATTGCAAAAGCGGTCAATGTGGAAGTGATCAGTTTACAGGACGCGCCGAGAGGTTATCGTGATTTTGATAAAGGCGCGGCGAAGAAATTTGTGATCGATCCGCATGGTATGATTATGAATTAATATTTGTTTAGACAACCAAACAAGAAAAGCTTCCCGAGAGGAAGCTTTTCTTGTTTAAGCTTTATTCCAAAATGCAGTCGATATTTTCTAAATTGCACTTATGGAAAAGAGTGATGTAAAGATTTCTAGGAAAAAGCCGATTTATCCGGTCAGTGTTGAGTTACGGAAATATTTGCGATCATATCAACGCGAAGCCCGGCTTCCTGTTGGTTATAACGACCTGATGAATTTTTACGAATCTTTCCCTGTGATAGATAAAAATGGAAAAGATACACTTTGGCAAAGTCCGCTTTATCCGCCGCATGATATCGAAAGATTGCATAATGGTTTGAAACGAGCTTATGCCATGTTAAAAGCTTCCGGGAATCTTAGGATTGTTGAGCATAAATATATTGATAAAATCGAATATTGTACGTTCGGAAATTCGAACCCTTTTCGTATCAAGATCGTCAACAGACTGAATGATATTTACGATTATTTTTATGTAAAACGGGCCGATGCTTCCAGAATTTACGGGCTCGAACTGGAAGAAATTTTTTCTCCAAACCAGGTCAATTACTTGGTCGACGGAAACTCGTTGATTGAAGAGCATATTGCAGGAATACCTGGTGATGTTTTTTTGAAAATGCGCCTGGATCACACCGATTATAATCCAAAACGTATTGCCAAAGAGTTCGTTAAATTTAATGAACGTTGTATGATTACGCTTTTGGGCGACATGAGGGCGTATAATTTCGTTATGCAGATTACGCCGGATTTCGACGATTTTCAATTTCGGCTGAGAGCAATTGATTTTGACCAGCAGTTTTATGAAGGAAATCTGAAAGTTTATATGCCTCAATATTTCAAGGAAAATCTTCCTTACGTAAAACTGGCAATGGAACATTTGACTGACAAAACCGTTCTTCAATATCAACAGGAAGAACAATCTTCCATCGTTCACCAGGTAAGAAGTGAGCGCCACCGGCTTGCTGCCTTACGCGATGTTTCAAAAAAAGATAATATTTCTACATCCGATAAAATCCTCGAATTACGTGCAGGACTTGCTCAATACCACAATAATTCAGATTATTATAAATGTTTGACAATGACTGATATTATTGAGCTGAATGTTAAAAATGTAATCAGGCAAGTACGGTTGTAATGATTAATTGTTAAGGGTTAAATTTTAATGGTTAATTGTTAAGGGTTAATTGTTAATAGTGGATAATTGAAGTTTGTGTCCCAAAATACATTTGTGGTTTTCATGATTGCATCCGTGATGTAGAATAAGTCTTAGCTTAGATCCATTCCAAATCAAACGCATTAACCCTTAACCATTAAAATCACTATCTTTGCGGAACCAATCAGATAATTTTTTCTGTTTGGATTTTTCAAACTAATCAAAATCGGAAGGCGTTCAACCTTCGCAGATTCCCGCAATGAGTAAACACGGACGAATTTTGGTCGCCATGAGTGGCGGTATCGACAGCTCGCTTGCAGCTGTTATGTTACATGAGCAAGGCTACGAGGTCATAGGTATGACCATGAAAACCTGGGATTATGCCAGTAGCGGTGGCTCAAAAAAAGAAACCGGCTGCTGTTCTCTTGACTCTATCAATGACGCGAGAAGTATAGCCGTCGAACTTGGTTTTCCCCATTATATATTGGATATCCGTGAGGAATTCGGCGATTATGTGATCGACCATTTTACGGGAGAATATCTGGAAGGGCGCACGCCAAATCCTTGCGTTTTATGCAATACCCACATAAAATGGGATGCACTTCTGAAACGTGCCGACCGACTGGATTGTGAGTTTATTGCAACTGGGCATTATGCAAATATGCAGTTTAACGATGGCCGTCATTATGTTTCAAAAGGAATTGACAGCTGGAAAGATCAGAGTTATGTGCTTTGGGGTGTGTCTCAGGAAAGTCTGAGCCGTACAAAATTGCCGTTGGGCTATCTTCATAAATCAGAAATTCGTGAAATGGCGCGTGAGCGTAACTTTATTGATTTGGTCAATAAAGCAGAAAGTTATGAGATTTGTTTCGTTCCAGATAATGATTATCGAGGGTTTTTAAAACGCAGAATTCCAGGTTTGGAAGCGGAAGTGGCAGGAGGAAATTTTGTCTACGAAGATGGAACAGTTGTAGGAAAACATGAGGGATACCCTTTTTATACTGTTGGTCAACGCAAAGGTTTAGGTATTGCGTTGGGCAGGCCTGTTTTTGTTACCGAAGTACGGAAGGATACGAATGAAGTTGTTCTTGGAGATTTGCCTGATCTGTTCCGTGATGGAATGTATGTTAGTAAATTGAACTGGCAAAAATATGATGGCCTTAATAAGCCGTTAGAGACTGTAACGAAAGTACGCTACAAACACGATGGAACGCCGGCATTGTTAATTCCCGATGAACCGGGAAAAATCAAAGTTCATTTCCACGATGGCGTCAATGGCATCGCGCCGGGACAAGCTGCCGTTTTTTACGAAGGTGATGACGTTGTAGGTGGTGGCTGGATTATGAAAAACTTCCGTCAGGATAAGGAAATATTTTAAAATAACTTTGGCTTGCAGTGAGCCGGAGAGTTATTAAAAAGCAAAATGAGTCAATTTTAAAAAGTTGACTCATTTTGCTTTTTTAATCCAAAAATCCTATAATCGGGATCAAGAAACTTTCGCTACAACACGTTGTCTCACAGCTTCATATAAAATAACTGAGCTCGCTACGGAAACATTTAACGATTCAACTTGTCCGTTCAAAGGAATTTTGGCACCACTATCCGCCAAAAGAAGAAATTCTTTCGAAATACCATCTTCTTCTGAACCCATAATGATCACCGTAGGGATAGAAAAATCAATATCGTAAAGTGATTTGTCTGTTTTTTCAGTACTTGCTATAATTTGTAATCCACTGTTGCGCAGATATAATAACGTTTCATACAAATTTGGTTCACGGCACACGGGAAGAAAGTTCAACGCACCTGATGAAGTTTTCATCGCATCTGCATTGATTTGTGCTCCACCTTTTGTCGGAACAATCAATGCCTGAACGCCTGCACATTCAGCCGTACGCGCAATAGCTCCGAAATTTCGAACATCCGTTACGCGGTCTAATAATAACAAAAGAGGCGTTTTTCCTTCTTCGTATACTTGCGTCAGCACATTATGCAAAGGCATATACTGAATTGGGGATACAAAGGCGATCACACCCTGGTGATTTTTTCTGGTAACTCTGTTTAGTTTTTCTACCGGCACACGCTGATAAGGAATTCCAAGCTCCTTAGCGGTCTTTTCAATTTCATTAAGACCTAATTCTCTTTGAATAAATAAACGTTCGATCTCTTTGCCTGAACGAAGTGTTTCCAGTACAGATTGTGTACCAAAAACCATGTCGGCTTGTGACGGACGAGGGGCGGGCTTTCTTAGCGTATAGTTCCGTTTCTCCATGCTTCTACAATAGGGTACCAAATTGGCTGATATTCGGCATAGCGAACGAGCTCATAATGGTCATCTACGAATTGATTTGTTCTGCGATTAAAAGTAAAATTAACATTCTGTGCATTAGCACGTTGATCATAAGTCCATACTTCCCGGTCTTTGCTTCTCTGCACTTTATCCGGTGGGCCAAGGACAATAAAGATCATTCCTTTATCAGTTTTCCAGCCTTCTTTGTAGCTGGTAAATAATTGATTTGCCTCTTCAACCCGATTATAGAATGACCGGATGGACTGCTGAGCCAGGGGCGCATTTCCGTTCATCAGCGTCAGCCAGTATTTGTCGAGGGATTTTTTAAATTCTTCTGTTTTTTTGATTTCGTTGATTTCAGTATTTGTGCTCATGTAAACCAACGGTTCGAGCAACAATTCCGGTTTTGTCAGCTTTGGAAATCTTTCATTCACAACTAACAATCCCAATCCCTCTGACTGCGTAGTATCTGCAAAAATATTGTATAAGCCTTCTTTTGTAAATTGAATCTTCTCATTCGTATTGATAGTAAAAGTGCTATCAATAGTCAATGATTTAGAAATTCCACTTTTAGGAGCCGTGTTCATCGGAGAACTTGCCGGTTCAAAACTGTGTCCATAATAAAATACGTGGAGCGTTCCTGGTTCTTGCGTTAGTCGCTTAACTGTAAAAGGCGTATTTGTGTTGATATAGTGTCTTTGTAAAGGCTCAGCACTTGCATCCGTATAAATTCCGTACAATTCACTGGCAGATTGTTTTTTAAACCGAATGGTCAGGTCATTCAAAACTTTTTTCAGCGTTCCTGTCTGACTGATTTCACTTAACAACACGCCCGTTTCTTTATTCGGACTTTTAATGTCAAAACCGATGACTATTTTGTCTCCTAGTTTTGTCACATTTGTTGAATCAAGTTTGATATTGCCATAACCCAGACGCTCTCTCGTTCCATAATCCGAATAAATAACATAATTCAGGTTATAAAGCCGGATGAAATCACTGGCAGCTATGGAACTCTTGCCTTTCAGGGCATCTACGTATAAGAAAACACGTGTTTGCGTTGTGTCCTTAATCAAATACTTACTTTGGATAGCTACAAGAGACAATTCTTCAGGTGCAGAAATTGTTTCCGGGTTCGACATACGAACTTCCGCCTCAGGGATTTTTTTCATTGTTTTATTGGAGGACGAACATCCCACAACGAACAATGCTGACAGCAGAGAAAGGTAAATTCTAAAAGTTGTTTTCATATACCAGATATCTTCATTTGTCAAATAACGAACGAAGCACCAAATTTACCCAATAAAAATGGAAGAAAATTATTATTCTGATTTCTTGGGAGTGTTATTGGCACTTTTTATTTGATTTTCAATCGCGTCCCACTGCTCCTCGCTCACTTCTTTGAGGAAATTGAATTGTCCGCCAGACAAAACTTCGCCTCCGTCAAGCGTGATTACTTCACCAGTGATATAGGATGAAAAATCAGAAACTAGGTAAGCTGCAAGATTGGCAAGTTCCTGATGATCACCAACCCTTTGCAAAGGAATTCTATTTTCAAAAGAAAATTTTTTCGATAATTCTTCAGGAAAAAGACGGTCCCAGGCTCCCTTGGTAGGAAAAGGGCCCGGAGCAATGGCGTTCAATCTGATTCCGTGATTTGCCCACTCAAAAGCCAGTGATTTTGTCATAGCCAAAACGCCAGCTTTCGCCATGGCGGAAGGGACGACCCAACCTGAACCTGTCCAGGCATACGTTGTAGATATATTTAAGACCGTTCCTTTTATATTATTATCAATCCAATATTTGCCCAAAGCCAGCGTGAAATAATAGGTTCCGCGTAAAACAATATCAACAACCGTGTCTACTGCTTTATATGAGAGCCTTTCGGTCGGGCTGATAAAATTCCCTGCGGAATTATTGACCAGTACATCAACTTGTCCGAAACGTTCAATGGATTTGGCGATAACGTTTTCAATTTCCTCAGTTTTGCGAACGTCACAAGCAACGGGCAGAATTTTACCACCGGTTGAATCTTCCAGTTCTTTGGATGTAGCTTCCAGAACTTCCAGGCGACGGCTGCAAATAACGACGTTGGCTCCCAATTTAAGGAAATATGTAGCCATCGATTTTCCCAAACCTGTCCCGCCACCGGTAACGATTATCGTTTTGTTATCAAGCGAACCTTCACGAAGCATTCCTTCTTTATATGACATTAGTGTGAGTTTAAGTTAGTTGATTATTAATCTGATGACCAGGGTGTTTGAAAGAAAATAAAAAATTATTTTTAATATGTTGATGAAGTGTAATGGTATGCATGCATACCATTACAAATATATTATTTACTTTTAGTATATAAACTATTTCATGAAAATTTTTATTAAAAATAGAATTTTATCGATGATTCTTTTGTGCGAAGTTTGAAGGTATTTTGACTAAGATTGCGAATTGAAGAAATGAGAAATTCAGGCGCAAAGTGAAATGTTTTCTAAAAACGATCAGAATATTATAATGTAATCCTGATGCAATACTCCTGGCCACGTTACTAATCCCCGGATTCAAGATAAAGAAATACTAGAATCCGTTGCGTGAGAAGAAACTTAAAATTATTGCGGTGCGCTGCACCTTGGATTGGAGGTGCAGCGCACCGCAATATTTTTAGCAAAAAAGTTCTGGTTTTGACTCTCGGGTCTGGTGCAGAGCACCCTGATAATTGTAGCACAATCATGCGCCCTACTGTTGAGCCAGCAAATACAAGGCAGCCATTCTCACCGCCACGCCATTTTCTACCTGATTTAAAATAATGGAATGAGATGAATCCGCAGCATCTGAGGAAAGTTCGACTCCGCGATTTATTGGTCCTGGATGCATTAGTATAATTTCTTTATCCAATTCGTCAAGCATTGCTTTTGTTATACCAAAATAAAGCGAATATTCTCTAAGCGAAGGGAAGTACTTTATTTGCTGTCTTTCAAGCTGGATTCGAAGGACATTGGCAACATCACACCATTGAAGTGCTTCTTTAACATCATGTCCGATTTTCACGCCAAGGTCTGCAAGATATTTTGGAATAAGGGTAGAAGGGCCGCAAACCATCACCTCTGCACCAAGTTTTTGAAGACAAAATATGTTAGATAATGCTACACGTGAGTGAAGGATGTCACCAATAATTGCTATTTTCTTGCCTGCCAGATCTCCCAGTTTTTCTTTCATTGAAAATGCATCCAACAAAGCTTGCGTCGGATGTTCGTGCGTTCCATCACCTGCGTTAATCACATTGGCGGGGATTCTGCTCGAAAGATAATGTGGCGCTCCCGGGCTGCTATGCCGCATAACGATCATATCCACTTTCATTGCCAGAATGTTATTTACTGTATCCAGCAAAGTTTCACCCTTTTTAACAGAACTGCCGGAAGCGGAAAAATTAACAACGTCTGCCGACAATCTTTTTTCTGCGAGCTCGAATGAGAGTCTTGTACGGGTTGAGTTTTCGAAAAAAACATTCGCTATTGTAATATCGCGAAGCGAAGGGACTTTCTTGATGGGTCGGTTTATTACTTCCTTAAATTGGGTTGCAGTATCTAAAATTGTATGAATGTCATTCTCGTTCAGGTTTTTAATTCCAAGTAAGTGCCGAACCGAAAGTTTTGTCATTGCGTCAGTATAAGAAAGTTTTGCAAAGATAATAAGGAAGAGCCCAACCGCAAATTTGAATTTGGAGAAAACTTTGATTCTGGCTTTTTCAGAAATATCGCTGACCTATTTAAAAACGTCGTAACAAGCCTTTTTTTTTAAATAATCTTATTTAATTGTAGAATAATTTTGATATTTGAAATAAAAGAATTAAATAGTTCTCTGGTAATTTGTTTAGAATAAATTCTATTGTTAGTTTTGATTCTGTAAATGGGTTACAACACATTTATTTCGCATACCTCCTCTTAATTATCATCAAGGAAATTTGTTAGGTCCATTTCCAGACGGGAAGGACATAAGTTTTAATTCGACTATCGCCGAATGGGTTTGATGATATTTTCCCTGTTTCTAGTTCCTGACGATACTTAATCCTATCGGGTACTTCATGTCAAATTTTTTAACTGATGATTTTCATTCAGTGGAATGTTCTTGTGCCCAACTCACCACAAAAAATTGTATCTGTCGATGGGTTTCCATCATAATAACCACTAATTATGAAATTAAAACTTTACACGCCGGCTTTCTTTCTGATGCTTTTCGCATCATCAGTTTTTGGCCAACCACTAAAAGTTGTTTTTCCGGTATCCCGGATTGTCTTGCAGAGAGACAATGTTAATAACGAGGCAAAAGTAAATATAACAGGTAACGTCACTCCTTCGGTTACACGTGTCGAGGCGCAATTGAAAACCCGGCCGGGAGAAGGTGGGTCAGCAGTTGGCTGGACTACGATCAGTAACAATCCTAGTGGAGGGTCTTTTCGGGGAAGCTTAACCGGAAAGGGTGGTCGATATGATTTAGAAGTTCGGGCAATGAATGGAAATTCTCAGGTTGGGAACACCGTTGTTGTTGAAAAAGTCGGCGTTGGCGAAGTATTTTTTATTGTTGGTCACTCTAATGCAGCTGGCGGTTCAAGTCCGAGCCTTGGAGCTTCCAGCGATATGGTTAGTTCAATTGACCCAATGCAAAACAATCCCGGACAATATGATCAGTATTTCAATACCGGTAATCCGGATTTGTTGCCACCTCTGAAATTCACTCAGCTATGCGGGAGTTGCGGTATGGCGCCAGGGATAAAAGATATTTCGTGGTTTTGGGGAAGAGTAGGAGATAACCTCGTAAGAAGTCTGAATGTTCCAGTGCTTTTTTATAGTGCGGCTTTCGGAGGAACAAATATGGAGCAAACTTACATGGCCGCTTATGATATTCCGTTCACCCATTCCTTTGTAAATTATAATATCCGGATGCCTTATGTTAATATCAGAAATGGCTTGCAAAAATATGTGCCGCAGACCGGCCTTCGTGCAGTTTTGTCAGGACATGGTGTAAACGACAGATTTGTGACTAATGCCGAATCTAGTTTCCGTAACAATACTATTAATGTGATTAAAAAAACCCGTGCAGAATCCGGATATAGTGATTTACCATGGATGGTTGCCATTTCAGGTTGGGCAGACGGTAGAATTGATTATCTCGAAAATGCACAGAGATCAATTATTTTAAGTACAGCGGAAGTATGGCAGGGCGCCAATTTGAATAATGTAGGAAACTGGGGAAGAAATGATGACAAAGTGCATTTTAACACAGTCGGACAAGGAGCTGCTGCAGAGGAGTGGTCAAATGCTATTTTGGCGAATAACTTTCTTTCGAATAGCAAACCGTTGCAGGCAAAAACTCCTGACCTTCCGACCCCGCTTCCTGTAACGCTTGTCAAGTTCCAGGGAAAATCAATAGAGGGCGGGAAAAACCTGCTGGAATGGGCTACTACTTCTGAAACGAACAATGACCACTTTGAGATCGAGCGGAGTCAGGATGCTGTCGATTTTGAAACAATAGGGATAAGGGCCGGTGAAGGCACAACAAAAAGTTTGATTGAGTATAGTTTTACTGATGAAAAACCGTTTGACGACATCGTATATTACCGCTTAAAACAAGTTGATATTGATGGCACAACGGCTTTTTCAAGAATAATTGCGATCATGAAAGCCGAGCAGAAAAATTCGGATTATATTTATCCAAACCCAACCGGAAGTACTGTTGAAGTTGCCGCGGAAGGTTCATCCGTTTCTGAGGTTACCATTTTTGATGGAACAGGACAAGTTGTTCTATCAGAAAAATCTCCTAAGCAAATTGACGTATCAGGATTAACGAAAGGCAATTATATCTTGCAGGCAAAAACGCAAAGTGGGCGTACGATCCGTAAAAAGATGGTGAAGTTATAATCTCAGGAAAATTTTAAAAGTCGTGTTACCGGATCAATTTATTGATTTAGTAACACGATTTTTGTTTTGAACGCAATACAAATAAAATCCTGATGTTCTGACTAAATTGTTTAATTATGCAAAAAGAGAGAATTAAGATTAAGAATAAATGAACAAACAGGAATTAGTCGAGTATATGAAGGGGCTTCTGGACGAGCGGATGCAGGTTGCATGGGAGGCTATGGAAGCTGCACAGGATTCGGCAAATGATCAGAGCAAAAGTTCGGCAGGAGATAAATATGAAACGGCAAGATCTATGGGGCAGCTCGACCGTAACATGCATGCGCGACAATATGAGCAGGTCAGGCAGGAAAGGGTAATATTGGAACGAATCAGCGACGCAGAACAATTGTCACGTGGAGCCGTGGGAGCACTAATGGAAACGACTGCCGGATGGTTTTTTATTTCCGTAAGCCTGGGTGCTGTGAAGTTTAATAATCAAACCGTATTGGCAATATCATCATCGTCTCCGGTTGGTTTGTCGTTTTTGGGAAAAGAGGCGGGAGACGTATTTCAGTTCTTGAACAAACCGCATAAGATCATCGCGATTTATTGATCAGCTGTTGGCTATCAGCTGTCAGTTTTCAGACATAAATAGTTTTTGTCGAATACTGAAAGCCGACAGCCGACTGCCGATAGCTCTTTAACCCATATTGTGATAAACACGCTGAACGTCGTCGTCGTCTTCGATTTTTTCAATTAACTTTTCAACTTCGGCAATCTCTTCCTCTGTCAATTTTTTTGTATCACTCGGAATACGTTCAAAATCAGCTTCAACTATTTCAAAGCCATTTTCTTCAAGGTAATGCTGCAAAGCCCCGAATGAGGTGAATTCCCCGTAGATATTGATCTGGTTTGTCTCTTCATCCAGGAAAACTTCTTCTCCACCAACATCGATCAATTCGAATTCCAGTTCTTCCATATCACGCGTGCCGTCATTTTTAACTTTGAAAATACATTTTCTATCAAAAATGAAATCAAGCATACCCATTGTTCCCAAACTTCCGCCAAGTTTATTAAAATAACTGCGGACGTTTGCAACTGTACGAACGGGATTGTCAGTGGTACTTTCAACAAGAATAGCGACGCCATATGGCCCGTATCCTTCGTAAACAATTTCTTTGTAATCTTCCTGATCTTTTGAAGTTGCACGCTTGATGGCACGTTCAACCGTTTCTTTCGGCATGTTTGCAGCTCTTGCATTTTGAAGCAAAACTCTGAGACGTGCGTTGGTAGCAGGATCAGCTGTTCCGCTTTTTACGGCCAGAACGATATCTTTTCCAATCCGGGTAAATGTTTTGGCCATTTTATCCCAACGCTTAAACATCCGCGCTTTTCTATATTCATAGGCTCTTCCCATGCGTATTCTTACTTAGGTTTTAATAGTTTTTAAATAAAAAAAAGCTGTCGCCTTTATATTGCCGGTCTGGTTACTGATAATGGTTTAAGTAGCTAAACAAAATCTGCTTTTTAAATCGCAGTTTGTCAGCTACTTAGATTCTTACATATCAATTAGGCAAAAAGTTGCAGCTGTAAATAATTTGTAAATTTACAAAAGACTGGTAAACTCAGGCAAAAATAAGAACCTTTCAATCTCTTTTACTTAAAAATGAATCTAAAATTGCAATGGAGCCTTAAAAGCTTTGATGAACTGACAAATTACGAACTATACGAATTACTGCGATTGAGAAATGAGGTTTTTGTAATTGAGCAGAAATGCGTTTTCCTGGATCAAGATAACAAGGATCAGAAATGTCACCATTTGTTGGGAATAGATAACGGAAGTTTGATGGCCTACACACGTATTGTTCCTCCCGGATTGTCCTATGAATATCCATCCATCGGAAGAGTTGTCGTGTCTCCGGCCGGACGTGGAAAATCTTATGGTAATGAGTTGATGCGTATGTCAATTCAATTTCTGGAAGATTTATATGGCCTATCTGCGATCAGAATAGGAGCTCAGCTTTATTTGAGAGCGTTTTACGAGTCATTTGGATTTGAGCAAAGCAGTGAGATATACGACGAAGACGGCATCGATCACATCGAAATGACACGCTTGCCGGCCTCTGGGGAATTATAGGGTATATTTACATTCAATATGTAGAATTATTCATCAAAGCAACCGCCATTGGTGCTATTTCAAATAAAAAGTTAAATCGCTTTTTTGGTCTTAAAGTCAAGATCTGCCTTACGGAATGCCCGAATTCAATTAGTTTCAGGATATTTCTGCAAAAAATATTCTTAACGGTTTTATGGACGCGCTATTGGCACGAATATTTAACAATTAGAAGTCAGTCAAGCAAACTACTGCCTGTAATTGACGCCTGTCAATATAACACGGTAGTTTTGACGAACACTGATAGAGGAGGGTTTACGTGGAATGGCCTACTGTTATGCGGTAGGCCATTTTTTTGTGCCCCATAGATTGCTTTGGTTGCAGAATTGGTGTTCTTTTGTAAACTTTTATGTAAATAAAGAAATACTATACATGACCAAAGTTACAGACTTCATTAGCCAGGCTCAGGGCAAAACACTATTCTCAATCGAAATTATTCCGCCAGTTAAAGGACAAAATATCAACGAATTATTAAATGGAATTGAGCCTTTGATGGAGTTCAAGCCACCTTTTGTCGATGTTACTTACCATCGTGAGGAACTTATTGACGTTAAAGGTCAAGGCGGACTTATAGAAAGAATTCCCATTAGAAAACGTCCGGGCACGGTTGGTATTTGTGCCAGATTGATGGAACGGTTCAAAGTTGATGCTGTTCCGCATGTCATTTGTGGTGGTTTTACCAAAGATGAAACGGAAGATGTTTTATTTGATCTTCATTATTTAGGTATTGACAATGTACTGGTTTTACGTGGCGATCCTGAAAAATCGGCAGGCGTATTTAAAGCAAAACTTGGTGGACACAGTTATGCTTCAGAACTGGTTACACAAGTTGTCAATATGAATAACGGTATTTTGATGCATGCAGAAACAGAAGCTGCGCATACCAATTTCTGTATCGGCATTGCAGGTTATCCTGAAAAACATCTAGACGCTGAAAGTCTTGACACAGACTTTGAACATTTAAAAAACAAAATTGCATTAGGCGCAAATTATATCGTGACGCAAATGTTTTTTGATAATCAGAAATATTTCAGGTTCGTGGACAGATGCCGCGCAGAAGGTATTACAGTTCCAATCATTCCAGGATTGAAGCCGCTTGCTACCAAAAGGCAGTTGACAATTTTACCCGAAATTTTCCATCTGGAATTTCCACAGGCTCTTATTAAGGAAGCTGAGAAATGTGCCAGTGATAAAGAAATTCGTCAGCTTGGTGTCGAATGGAGTGTTCAGCAATGTAAGGAATTGATTGCTTACGGAGCTCCGGTTTTACATTTTTATACAATGGGAAAATCGGATAACGTCGCGCAAATAGCCAGTAAAGTTTTCTGATTATTCCAGACAAACAGCAGTACCATTGGCGCTAACCATCAGCATTGATCCGTTTCCGCCAATGGTCTCAAAATCCAGGTCCACTCCGATTATTGCGTGTGCTCCCAAACGTTGCGCCTGTTCCATCATCTCCCGAAGCGCTATACTTTTAGCTTCCCGAAGCGCTTGTTCATATGATCCTGAACGACCGCCTACCACGTCCCGGATACTTCCCAGGAAGTCTTTAACCACATTGGCACCGATAATGGCTTCGCCATTAACCAATCCAATATATTTGATAATTTTTTTGCCTTCGATGTTCGGAGTAGTTGTAACCAGCATATAAATCTTGCGATATTTAAAAAGGTTAAGAAGTTTATTAACGTTATAGCACACAATTTACAGTATTTTCGTGTCTGGACACAATAATTACTATTTTAACGGTCAATCGCATATTTAGTCTGCTTTCTGACTTTTTGAGCGGAAAATTAAATTAACTATTTCATGAGCAGCACAATAAAATCTATAAACGAAGTTATCAAAACGCGTCGGAGTATCTTTCCACCCAGTTACATCGAAAAAGAAATTCCCCGCGATGTAATTAATTCCATTCTCGAAAATGCCAATTTTGCGCCAACGCATAAGCTGACAGAGCCATGGCGTTTTACTGTTTTTACCGGTGACGGACGTGTGAAACTGGCCGATTATATGGCGGAAGCTTACCGGGCAAATACAACTGCGGAGACTTTTTCGCCGGCAAAGTATGAAGGAACACGTTCAAAAGCACTGAAATCAGCAGCCGTTATCGCAATTATCTTGGAACTGCATCCAGAGAAAATTCCTGAGTGGGAGGAAGTGGCATCAGTAGCCTGCGCGGTACAAAATATGTGGCTGACAGCGACTGCCAACAATATCGGAGCATATTGGAGCAGCCCGTCTGTAACTGAATCACTCCGCCAATTTCTGGATTTGAAAGAAAATCAAAATTGTATTGGATTCTTTTATATGGGCTATCATAATCTGGGAGACATACCTGCACGTCGTACGCCAATTGAAGAAAAAGTAACCTGGATAGATTAGCTACTCATTGACTTTCGGCAGTCAGCGTTTGGATAATTGTATTAATTGTTTTTTTTAAAGACCGACCGCCGATTGCCGAAAGCCGATAGCAAAATTTCAATATTCTCCATTTCAATTAAACCCAATGACCGTTCTTCGTGCCGAATCCATTTCGAAAAATTTTGATAATAAAACGGTTTTACAAGATATTTCTCTCGAATTAAATCCTGGTGAGTGGCTTGGGATATTAGGAGAAAGCGGCTCCGGAAAAAGCACCTTGCTGCGCATTCTAGGTCGTTTTGTAGATCCGGATAGCGGAGATGTTTATTTCCAGGAATCGCTCGTTCCAGCCGTTCGTGGTGAACTTATTCCCGGGCACAACGCCATCAAATTAATTCATCAGGAGTTTGAGCTTTTTCCAAATCAGACAGTTGAAGAAAATATCTCATATTCTTTGCGTTTCTATGAACCGGCTTATCGAAAAAACAAAGTGGCAGAACTGCTGACGATTACGGGTTTATCAGCCATCCGGAATCAAAAAGCGAAGCTTTTGTCAGGAGGAGAAAAACAACGGACGGCCATTGCCAGGTCGCTTGCGGAACAGCCGGATGTATTATTACTGGATGAACCTTTTGCGCATCTTGACAATAGGAATCGCCGGATTCTAGCTGAGGCGATTGAAAAATTACGTTCTGAACAGCAAATGGCCTGCATATTTGTCACGCATGAATCTGAGGATGCTCTTGCCTGGTCAGACAGAATAGCAGTGTTACGAAATGGAGAGATTATCCAGATTGGAACGCCTCAGGAAGTTTACAATAAACCAGTAAGCAGCTATGTAGCAGAACTGACTGGCGATATTAATTGGCTGAATTCTGGCTCTGAAACTCAAAAATCTTTTATTCGCCCTGAAAAAATAAGACGAACAAAATATCAGGAAAAAAGCAAATGGACAGGCGAAGTTGAAGCCGTTCGTTTCCATGGAAACCATTGGGAAATTCGCTGTGTGAATGAAGAAAGTGAGCTGGTCTATTATCGCAATAGAAAAGATGTCGAGATTGGAAATCAGGTTTATCTCACTTATTCTCAAAAAGATGTGATGTCGTTATAGTATGTTGGGATTTACAAGCTGAACCAGAAGGATATCTTCACGGCAAACGGCGTAACGTTTGGGTTATTTTTATAGGTAAGACGGTGAATAGCGTCCACGCGTCCAAATTTGAAAATATTATCAACACCATAACCTACTTCTAAATAAGGCGTGTTTCCCAATTTATTAAAAGTCTGGATTGGATTTCCCTCAGCGTCGACTGTGGACGCAAGCTCCATATTTTTCTCACTAACCTGCCCGTAGAATAATTTTCCTGTCGCAAGCAATCGCCATTTTAATTTACGGATTGCCGGGATTCTGTTTAGAATAAACCCTTCATCATTATGTTCAACACGGAGCGTTACATAACGGTCTGCGATAAATTCAAAGTATTTCATCAAATTAAAAGCATTGTCAACATAGAATAACGATTCATTTCCTAACGGATTATAAAGCAGCGTGTAAGGAATTGTCGATGGTATATAACCTAGCGTCAAATTATAGTAAGTTCGTCCGAAAACACCGGCGCGAAAAGTTTGTTTGACATTTGCCGCAAATTTATGGTAGTGAAAATCACCTTGCAGGAAGTTCTTCATGCCAAGTGTATATCTGAAAGTAAACGCCGGCGAATTTCCCGTTCCCATACTGATTCGTTCATTGTCATTTTGCAGGAAGGTTTCATTTCCTGCCAGCCGCGTTTCAACATTTAATTCTGTAATTTCATACGTACTACGGAGTGGGGACTCAAAACCCATTTCTGGTTTGCTTCGGTATGCAAAATCAAATAGAGGGCGGAAATTCCGGTGGCGAAGCTGAACACTGGCTGTAAATCCTTTAACAATTTCTCTTTTGGCATAAGCCGAAATATCTTCCTGCCAATAAGGTCTTCTAAATTGTCCGAATCTTGAAAATGCACCAAAAATCGTGTTTGTGCCAATGTTTTCAGCAGAAACTCCTAGCCGTTCCAGATCTTTGGAATAAGAAATGCCCGCCATGGTCCAAGGTTTTCGGGAGAAAATATAGTCAACGCCTGCACCATATTTGAAAGCGTGATCGCTAAATCCGTAAGCGCCATAACCACTCAGGATGACCTTCCTGCTAAACCCTGGATCTGTCTTAAATCCAAGCCTCAACCGATGCCCTTCAACATTATTGTTGGCGTACAAAAATAGATAAGGGCCAATGTCAATATTCCATTTATCGATCCTTTTGTAACCATTAACAAAGATGTTTAATATTTCTGTGTAAGTTTTGACGGCAGGTAATACTTTGAGCGAATCAACAAGCTGAAAACTTAAAATCTCAGATTTAGTTAAAGATTCTGGTCGGCTTTTTTGCCAGAATGCAGAATCATGAACCATATAATCTTCTTTCAACTCGATTGAGGTATCGAAAAATTTCGGTCCGCGGGGAACGTTGATTTTATAATGGGTATTTGAAGAATAAAATTTAAGCAGCAAACCAGCCGTCTGTTTTGTCGGCTCATCAACATCGATCAACACACGCGTTTTAGTCGGGACCCATGTTTTATCATCTTCAAAAAGGTCATATGACGTCTGGATTTTAATTTTTTCGATAAAGTTCAGGTTCGCGCGTTTTCCGACATTCGCATCCATCTGGGTAAGTGCATAGTTGTCACCATCAATCCAGAAAGATCCGCTGAACGCCAGATCCTGCTCCTGGCGTGGTTCGAAATCGATTTTATAATCATAAGTCTCCCCATTTTTAATACTGTCTGCCAGATAATAATCATAATACAATTTCCAGCTGTCGGAAATAGGAGAGATGAAGTCCTTTTCCAGGACATTCAGCCAGTTGTTGTAAAAGTTATATTGTTGAAAAGAGGAGCCAACAATCTGTGAAACAAAACTTCCATCCGTCAGACCAACTCCAGAAACTTTTGTTTTATTGATAATCTCCTTTTTCTTCTTCGGATCTTTTCGGAAATAAACATTTGAAACAGACTCGGATATGAAGATAGGAATGATTGTCTCTCCGTCTTCGCCCTTGACTTCGTCATATTTATCAACAATATGCGTCATTTTTTTAACGGTCCGCCGATTCCTGAATTTCTCGGAAAGGTTGTCTATATCAATCTGGATCTTATTGTAACTTTCATATTCATAAGCTTCCAGATTTTCCGAATTGTTTGCCTTTCTATTTTCGACAATCTTGCGCATAATCCGCCAGGCAGGATTTTCTCCGGCAAAAATTCGAACTTCCCTCAATTGCAGTGCTCCTGGTGTCAGCTGGACGTCGATCGTTTGCTCTTGTAAATTTGGTGTTATGGCTTTGCTTTTTGTCCCATATCCAACATAAGTAATGAGCAGGGAATCGGCGGGAGGTGTAAAAGTAATTGAGTAAAAACCATCAAAATTGGTAGTTCCTCCGGATAATGAAGCTTTAATTGCGACGTTTGCAAAGGGGACAGGATCTCCGGTAGTGGCATCGGTAATGCGCCCTTTGATCGTGTAAGTCGTTTGTGCGAGGGATGGGATAGCTATTGATACCGCTAGAAAAACAAATAATAGTTTAATTATCTTCATATTAACATCCCAAGCTCCGTGAGTAAAATCTATTTCGCTAATTCGTTATCCTTTTTCTTTTTTATCTCCACGTTAGACGTAATATCAGCATTTGGTCTCAAAACATGTACGTCCAAAACTGCTTTTGGCCGTGCCAGATATTCCCGTACCAAAGTCCTGACAGAATAACCATCAGGCACATCCTGCGCCGCAAATGAAATTGCATTAATTCCTTCATTGTGCGCGATATATAGAGCCCGCGCATTGTGGAAGTTTTGTGAAATAACGGTAAAATTGTCCTGATTGAAAACCTCTTTACACCGTACAACAGAATCAAAAGTCCGGAACCCGGCATAATCCAGCGTCATCACATTCTCTGGAATTCCCAGATTCAGCAATGCCCGTTGCATATCCAGCGGCTCATTATAATATTCAGAATCATTATTTCCACTGAGTATAATGTACTTAATTTTTCCTTCTTTAAAAAGCCGGGCCGTTGCCTCCATCCGATATTTGAAAAAGAGATTTTCTTTTCCTCTTTCTGTATTTCTGCTCGTTCCTAAAACCAGCGCAACATCATTCGACGGAAGATTTTGAATTGAAAAATAGTTATATTGTTTGGTACAATAAACCACCCAGAAATTGCACAGCAGGATAAAAACCAGGCTGGCAAAGAGTAGGGCAATAACTATTTTGATCAATTTTTTCACGTGCCTCCTTAAAGTTAACCTCTAAGTTGATAGATATATTGAGTGTCATCACAAGCATAACAGTTAGTTTCTCTTTTTCAATACGCGCAAACAGGTATATTTTGTTGCTGTTATCGAAAAATTGGTTTGAATAGAAAGTGTCGTCACCTTCTATTCAAACAGACCGAGCTGTGACTTTTCCGAATCAGGATCTTTATCCTTTTTAGGAGCTCTTTTGGATTTCGCCTCTTTTTTACTCTCAGTTTCGTTAATCTCCGGGTTTTCCTCCTCGGTGCTGATATCCTCTGATTCAGTTATATCCTGCGTTTCAGGTTCTTCAGTTTCCATCGCAGAATCCTGGTTTTCATCTTCATTCTGATCTTCGATCTCTTCGGCTTCTACTTCCTCAGATGCAGGTTCCTCGATCGGTTCCGGATCAGCCAACGGTTCCAGCCAGCGAATTTCTTTAAATTTATCAATCGACAGCTTATAACCCATGGCCTTCCAACCGCGGATATCAATCAAATCTTCTACAACAAATTCTTCGTGCAGCTGATCTCTTTTTTCATTTTTGGCATGAACAATTTCAAAACGCGGGCGTTTGTCCGTCGACGCCAATATTAATTTACTATTTTTTGCATCACTGATAAATACAAATTTCTTATCCAGCGACGAAGTTTCAATTGTAAAACGTTTGATAAAATGCTGTTTTTGGCCTCCGTCATAGTATAACGCGGTTATCGGCAGCTTGCTGTCAAATTTCCTTACCAGTAAAACCTCATTTGAGACATAATGATTCGTCAGGTCAAAGTTGGTAAGCTCGTAAGAGCCATCTTTGTAAATGACCAAAATATTATCCGTCGATCCGAAATTGCCGAGATATTCACCACGCTCGTCTCGGTTCAAGCGTCCGATAATCGGATCAAACCACATATCCACACCACCAAGCGTTGAGCGGCCAGCCTGCTTCATCACAATTTTCCGAACCGTATATTTGGTAAGAATATTGCCCATGGCACTTCTGTTTTTGATAAGCAGATCGGCAAAATTGAAGTCAAACTGTTTTACTTTGGCCTTACTTTGAGCCGTCAGACTAACAGTAATGATTTCTGCTTCTCCATTTTCATTTGAAGTGAAATAGGTGATTTTAGATTTCGGCGTACCCTGCGTCAGGTCATATTCCCTGTCGCGGGTAACGGCAGTAACCTGGAATCTTTTGATGTAGGAAACCCCGGTTTTCCCTTCCAGATATACAACGTTATACACTTTACGCTCGTCATTTTTGACAAAGACGGCGCAGTGAATAATGTCTTTTCCAACAAAAACTTTATCCTGCACTTTCGTTACCAGGCATTTTCCGTCGCCTCTGAAAACGATAATATCATCAATATCCGAGCAGTCCATGACATACTCGTCTTTTTTCAATCCATAACCGATAAAACCTTCGGCACGATTGACATAAAGTTTCTGGTTGTTGGCAGCAACAATATTTGCGGAGATTTGGTTGAAGGCCATAATTTTCGTCCTTCTTTCTCTTCCTTTTCCGTACTTCTTCAAAAGGTCGCGGAAGTAATCAACAGCAAAACGGGTGATATTAGCAAGGTTGTCGTCCGTTTCGGTCAACTCCTCCTGCCACTTGCGCATCAGTTCGTCCGCTTTATATCCATCATATTTGGATATACGTTTGATTCTGATCTCGGTTAATTCTGTAATATCATCGTCTGTAATTTCCCTGTAAAATTGCGGTTTGTAAGGTTCAAGCCCCTTATCAATTGTTCGGATTACGGCTTCAAAAGTTTCACATTCTTCAATATCGCGATAGATCCTGTTTTCTATGAATATTTTTTCAAGAGAACCGTACAGAATTTTTTCAAGAAGTGCTAGTCTTCTGATTTCAAGCTCGCGTTTCAGTAAATGAACCGTCTGCTGGGTATTGTATCTCAGAATATCAGTTACACCAACAAAATGAGGCTTATTGTCGATAATGACGCAGGCATTCGGAGAAATGGAAACCTCACATTCCGTAAATGCGTAAAGTGCGTCAATGGTAATATCAGGAGAAACGCCGGGAGCAAGATGCACCTGGATTTCTACATCGGCAGCCGTATTATCAACTACTTTTTTAATTTTTATTTTACCCCCATCGTTCGCCTTGATTATGGAATCGATTAACGAAGATGTGGTAGTCCCGAATGGAATATCCCGGATCACCAGCATTTTCTTATCTTCTTCCTCAATCCTGGCTCGTACCCGCACTTTTCCGCTGCGGTGGCCGTCGCCGTAATTGGATACATCAACCTGGCCGCCGGTTAAAAAATCAGGATAGATGATTACTTCTTTTCCCTGTAAAATATTGATCGAAGCCTCGATCAGTTCGCAAAAATTGTGCGGTAATATTTTGGTTGAAAGGCCAACGGCAATACCTTCAACACCCAACGATAACAAAAGCGGAAATTTGACCGGCAAAGTAACCGGCTCCCGCTTCCGTCCGTCATAGGATAATTGCCATTCGGTTGTATCGTTGTTGAAAACGATTTCTTTTGAAAATCTTGAAAGTCGTACCTCAATATACCGGGCAGCAGCAGCACGGTCGCCCGTACGTAAGTCTCCCCAGTTTCCCTGAGTATCAAAAAGCAGTTCTTTTTGGCCAAGGTTAACAATTGCATCATTAATTGAAGCATCCCCGTGTGGGTGATACTGCATCGTTGATCCGATTACGTTCGCAACTTTATTGAAACGACCATCATCCATTTCATTCAGCGCGTGCAAAATCCGGCGCTGAACAGGTTTTAAGCCGTCTTCAATGGCTGGCACGGCACGTTCCAAAATTACATAAGAGGCATAATCAAGAAACCAACTTTCGTAAAGGCCCGATACGGGTAATTGACTGTGTAATTCGCTATCTTCTACGTTAGGCGTAGCTCCGTTTTCGTCCATAAATTGAGGCGGAAACTAAGGGTTTAAATGCTGTAAAATTTTTATAAAATCGTCTGCTTATCGGTTTTCCGTACATGGATAATCGATTTTTGAAGGATTAAAATGCACGAAGATTGCCGGCTGGCCAGGACTAAAATACTCGCTAATATACGAAAAAAAGACATTATTTCCCAGTTTCAGGCATCAGAATCAACCGCCTTTAACACGGTGAGGAGTTCACTGATCATCATGGCCGTGGCTCCCCAGATTTTATATCCGTTCACCTCATAATGCGGTGCAGTGATATTGACGCCGCGAACCTGCATCTCGCTGGATCCAATGATTGAAACATCGGAAATGTGACTTAATTTGATCTCAAAGATATCCTCAACTTCCCGCGGATCAGGAAAAAAATCGGGACGATACGGCATTGCGGCTACAACTGGTAAAACATAAAAGTTGCTGGGTGGAATGAACAGCTCCGTTAAAATACCCAGGACTTTTACATCGTTCAGCCGCAATCCAATTTCTTCCTGTGCTTCGCGTAATGCAGTCCTTATCAGGTTTTCATCTGTTCTTTCATAACGTCCTCCCGGGAAAGCAACCTGCCCGGAATGCACGCCATCGTAAGCCGGACGAAGTATCAATGGGAAATAAATCTCCCCTTTGTATGGATAAAAAAGAATAAGCACGGCACTCTTCCTAGTCCGTTCATTCGGCTTGACCGTAAGACGGAGCTTGGAACTTGACTGCATGAACTGGTGAGCGGATTCACCAGGAAGTGGATCTTTTAATTTTTTAAGCAATTCATTCGTAAAAAACGAGAAAGATCCCTGAGCCATAGAGGCGATTAAAATTAACTTTATTGAGTGTCAGTATACCAGTAACAGAACAAATCAGCTTAGAGTTTCACGGGAATTATTTGGGTTCCACGAAGTAAACCGGTTAATTGAATAACGGTTACTTATTAATTCCCCGGCTGATTTTGTGAGTTTAACAATGTTACTAAATATTTTTTTGTAAGCCAAATGATAAATTTAAACCGAAGCATACAGGCCAACAAGTTGCTCGGCGCAACGCTGTCCGTCCATGGCCGCAGACATAATTCCACCAGCATAACCTGCGCCTTCTCCGCACGGAAAAAGTCCTTTCACAACAGGATGTTCACAAGTGTCGCGCTCTCTCGGGATTCTTACCGGTGAGGAAGTGCGGCTTTCCACTCCGATCAGCTGCGCATCTCCGGACAAATAACCTTTCATTTTTCTTCCAAAATCAGTTAACGCATCCCGGAGGGGGAAAGCGATGTTTGACGGAAGTACTTCATATAGATCGACTGGCGTTATACCAGGTTGGTAAGAAGTTTCACGAAGCTGGCCAGACATTTTTTTGTTGACAAAATCCGTAGCCAGCTGTGCAGGTGCAGTTTGCGTGGCGCCTGCGAAACTGCATGCAGCCTGTTCAATTTCCTTTTGAAACTGTAATCCAGCCAGGGCACCAAACTCGCGGTAAGGTGCAATGTCAATATCTTCAACGGAAACTACGATGCCGGAGTTTGCAAACGGGGAATCACGACGGGAGGGAGACATTCCGTTCACGACAACCTCGCCCGAAGCTGTCGCCGCCGGTACAATAAAACCACCCGGGCACATACAAAACGAGAAAACGCCTCGCTGAACGCCCTGATATCTGGTTTGGGTTACCAGGCTATAAGAAGCAGCAGGAAGATAAGGTCCACGATCAGTTTCGCAGTGATATTGAATTTTGTCAATCACATTTTGCGGATGTTCGATCCGCACACCCATAGCGAAGGATTTACTTTCAATCAGAACTTTCCGGTTATCCAGTAATTCATAAATATCTCTTGCCGAATGGCCTGTTGCAAGGATTACCCCAATTCCGATATGTTCTGTATTGTCATCGGTAATAACTCCTTTCAGGATATTTCCCTCCAATATCAGGTCGGTAACCTTCGTATCGAAATGAATTTCTCCACCTGCTTCCAGAATACTTTTACGCATTTCAGCGACAACCATCGGCAATTTATTGGTGCCGATATGCGGATGTGTATCAATAAGAATTTGCTCATTAGCACCATGGCCAACAAATATTTCCAGCACCCGGCGTATATCTCCGCGTTTGTTTGAGCGGGTATATAGTTTTCCGTCAGAATAGGTCCCGGCACCACCTTCTCCGAAACAATAATTAGATTCTGCATTGACGATGTGCTCCTTATTAATGGCCGCCAGATCACGGCGTCTTGCCCGGACATCTTTACCACGTTCGAAGAGGATCGGTTTTATTCCTAATTCGATTAAACGTAAGGCTGCGAACATACCCGCAGGTCCGCATCCAACGATAAGCGCTTTTGGGCGGTTGGTTACATCCGGATAATGTAAAGGCGTCTGAATAAGTGAGGGCGGTAATTCATTTATATAAACTTCTGCCTGCACATTTATCTTTACCTGCCTACTCCGGGCATCAATGGACTGGCGGGTTTTTCTGATAAACGGGTTATCATCGGGCCGTAAACGAAGTTTTTTGTTAATAAACTGACGAAAGGCGTCATCGTCCAGAGCAACCTCTGGTGAAAGTGTAAGTTGAAATGTCTGCTGCATTGATCTGAAAGGGATTTATCCTTTAATAATGCAAAGTTAAGAAATTTTTGCTTGCGATGTTTTGAAGAATTTTACTTAACCTTTTCCATTTCGATGGCATACTTGCCAATATTAATCAATGGAATTTGTGCCCGATAGGTTGTATTTAAAACTTTGATTACTTCATTGGCCAGCACAGCCTGTCCAACTGCGGTTGGGTAAATGCCGTCAGCTGAGAAAAAGTTGCCATTTGGATACGAAGGATCAATTTTAAAACCGTCCTCAGAAATGTAATTACCAGCCATTATTTTTTTATAAACAACATAAAAATCAACAACGCCGTAATTGTATTCTTTGGACCATCTTACCAAAAGATCATTATAAAGATTCGGACGGGCTATTTCCGCTTTTCTTATTACATCAATATCTGTCAGATTTGAATTCTTGTTTGACCCATCGTAGAAGTTAACTACGGTTGCGGTTGGTAAAAAAAGTGATTCAGCGTTAACGGCCATGGGATGATCGGTATTTTCGGCTTGTACACCAATGACTTTTCCATTTTTTTTCATCAAAGTCTCGTAAGAAAACCAGTGGAAATATGGGAAATCAATCACATCAGGAACAGTTGCATAGACATACCTGGCTCCTTTTTCTTGCAGATAATTCCTGATGGTCTGTTCCCATGTAAATGTACTTCCGCCATACCCACCTCCCCCATTTATATTTGCTGAAATCAAAACATCAAGACCGCTTTCGACCAAAGCAAGATCAGGTTTTAATGTTTTAGCATATTCATTCAGAGATTCATATTCCTCACCTACAAACCTACCTATCAAAGAAGCATTCAGTCGCTTATGATCCCATAAATAATTGATATTTGAAAGGTTGGCTGGCATCGGATTGTTCTTATAAAAATCAACATAATGGTCCAGTTCCTGTTTGGGATTGAGGTAAAAAATATTGTTTCCGCTTCCAGGGATAGCAAAATTGTTTACCGGTTTTCCATTGTAAGTTTTCATATAAACAGAACCTTTCTCCATCCGTGCGGTATTATTTATTACTTCCTGAAAAAATGGCATCGAAGAAGATTTTTCTCTGACCAGATAACCCGTCCCGTTTCCATTCTCGGTTTCAAATAGCGCCTGGTTAAAATTTGTTAATCCCATTTGTCTGGCAACGAGATTAGGGTAGGAGGTAAGTTGCCCCTGGCGATATAATCCTCCGTCGCGGTAGCCGGCAGCATTGCCGTCGCCGATCGCGATCATAAAAGGTTCAAGGCCATTGGCAATTTTCAAATCGCCCAAATTCACGGAACCTGCCGCCGGCGCCCATGCAAAAGAAGGGTCTGCCTTGACAGGAATTGAAATTTCGCCAGCCTTTAACGGGTTATCAATGTTGGTATAAGGGGAAGGTGAATCTTTATCTTTATTACATGATAAAATACAAATCGAAACAAGCAGCAACGTAAGAAAAGCATAACTTTTTTTCATGGTTTTGTCAGGTTTACGTGAGTAGCAGATAAGTATAATAAAGGTGAATAAAAAGTTTAAAATTTACAAAAAAATCCCTTGTTAATTGAAATTTAAGTTGCTTACTACCAGTGAAGAGTGAATTTTAAATAAGGATTTTTTGGAACGTAAAATTTTGTCCCAATATTGCGGAACAAAAAATCCTGAACCTTAACATACGCCTCTTGTGAATCGAATCCTCTGGACACTCGTTTTCTTTCCTTTTTTTCTTAAAGCGCAGAACATTAAAGTGCTGACCAATCATATAGGTTATGAAAGTACTCAGGCTAAAAAAGCCATTATTATAAGTGAAAAAAAGATAAACATTCCTTCTTTCAAATTGGTCGAATCAGAGACCGGAAAAGTTGTTTTTTCCGGGAAGCCGGTTTTCAGCGGCCCGGTTGGGAAATGGAAAAACTGGCTTTTCTGGACAATCGATTTCAGCGCCTTCAATGGAAACGGTTCCTATATTATTCAGGCTCAGAGCGCTAATAAATTAGCCGCTTCTTATCCGTTTGTTATCGGTAAAAATGTGCTTGAACAGTCAACGCTTTCTAACGTAATTTACTATTTTAAAGGTCAGCGAAGTTCCGGATTGCTGGACGCGGCTGATCATCACCTGGTTCTTTCTGGTCAAACAAAAGATACGATCGATGCCCATGGTGGCTGGTATGATGCTTCCGGAGATTATGGCAAACATTTGTCGCATCTTACTTTTTCATCCTATTTCAATCCGCAGCAAATTTCATTAACGGCATGGAGCTTATTCAAAACCTATGCTTTATTAACCCAAAAAACAGGTACTGATTTTCGTCAGTATAATCAAAGGTTACTGGATGAAGCCATGTATGGTGCGGATTATTTAGTACGGATGCAAGTTGAAAATGGCTCGTTTTATCGCTCGGTTTCGGCACCCGGACCAGGGAAACTTGCAAAAGACCGGGTGATCAGAGCGGAAGACCAGAGTTACCGGATCAAACAAAATAAGGACCAATCATTTAATGACAGTGACAAATCAAATGACTGGAAAAGTTATCAGGTAAGCTATCGGTCGGGTGGCGGTGTGAGCATTGCGGCACTGGCGATGGCGTCAGCATATGATACTTCCGGTGAGTTTTCTAATAAAGAATATTTGATTGCTGCGGAACGGGCGTTCGATTTTCTCGAAAAAAATAATGTGCAAATGACCAATGATGGCAAGGAAAATATCGTGGACGACTATTGCGCATTGAGCGCCGCAACCGAATTATTGAAGGCAACAGGGAAAGATATATATGCAAAAGCCGCCGCCGAACGAGCTAATCAGCTTTTGGCCAGATTAGTTTCCGGAGATAACCAAACCGACTATTGGCGGGCCGATGATAAAGATCGTCCGTTTTTTCATCCTTCTGACGCAGGTTTCCCTGTGACAAGTCTGATTTATTATTTCCCATTCGCTGCTGAACAGAACCAGAAAAAAATCAAAGAAGCAATTAAAAGATCTCTGGCTCATGAGCTTAAAATTACCATTGAAGTCAAAAATCCGTTTGGATATAGCAGGCAGTTTGTGCAGGATACGCTGGGGCGCAGGAAGGCGACTTTTTTCTTTTCTCACGGCAGTGACGCATCGCCCTGGTGGCAGGGAGAAAATGCCCGGATTGCGTCGATGGCTGCCGCTGCCCGTTTAGCTGCGCCGCTTTTCGCTGATGACAAGGTATTCAAAGAAAATCTGGAAAAATTTGCGCTGAATCAGCTTAACTGGATTTTAGGACTGAATCCCTATGACGCGAGTATGCTGCAAGGGTCGGGACATAACAATCCTGCGTATGGTTTTTTCGGAACTTTTGAGTATACAAATGCGCCAGGTGGAATCGCCAATGGAATTACTTCCGGACTGGAAGATGAAGATGATATTGATTTCAATTTGTCTTACGCAAAAACAGGTAAAGACAATGACTGGCGCTGGGCAGAACAATGGCTTCCGCATGCGGCCTGGTATATGCTGGCGATTTCTGCGAGACAATGAATTTTACTAAATCCTATTTCAACCTGAGATAGGTCTTGGGATAAAAAGAGCTACGAGCACCATCGCCAGCGTAATCAGTGCAGCTAACACTTTATTAAACCGAAGAGATTTGTTTTTAGTCAGGTATCCAATAAAAACTGCTATACTGGAAGTTACCATCCAAATTAGGAAATGATAACTTAGAGGAAGACGGGAGTTGTTGAAATAATACTCTGCATACATCACACCAATTTGATATAGTGCACTTGAATTTAACATAAAAAATACAAATGACCATTTCTGTTTCTTAGTTATCTCGAACTTTTGATTTTCGGTATTTCTCAGTCTGTCAAGGCGTTCTTGTGGAAAAACAGGTCTCATGATTGATAGGCAGTAAAGTCGTTTGAATTCTAAAAACCAAGGATTTGGTCATTTACTCAGTTTAAATTCAGGGCATAATATCTTATTTTGATTGCTATAAATATAATACACCGTAACAAAATAACTCCGGTGATTTTACCCTATTTTAATCAAATTTTGAATATTAAAATGATGAGAAGAATGACTTTTGGCTCTTTTGGTAAGGTTTTTTGTGTTTTAAAGTCGTAACTTTTGAAATCCTCATCAAACGAACTACACCATGCTAACCACTGATTTTTTTAAAATAGAGGAGTTGCTAACGCCAGAGCAGCGCTTGATCACTCAGGTCGTAAAGGAATTTTGTGATATTGAAATAAAACCAGTCATTGAAGGATATGCGCAAAGGGCAGAATTTCCGCTGCAATTCGTGCGAAAATTTGGTGAGCTTGGCGTTTTTGGTCCCACAATTCCTAGGGAATATGGCGGCGGCGGACTGGATTATGTCAGTTATGGATTGATGTGCCAGGAAATTGAGCGTGGCGATTCTTCCATGCGTTCAACGGTTTCTGTTCAGAGTTCACTGGTCATGTGGCCGATTTATCAGTTTGGTTCTGAGGAGCAGAAGCAAAAATATCTGCCGGGACTGGGTAAAGGAGAGATTCTGGGCTGTTTCGGTCTGACGGAGCCGGATTATGGTTCGGATCCCGGAGGTTTAAAAACAACGATATCCAAAACTCAGGGAGGCTATTTGCTGAATGGTTCGAAAATGTGGATTTCAAACGCCCCGTTTGCTGATATTGCAGTTGTTTGGGCGCGGAATGAAGATGGCCGTGTGCAGGGTGTTATCGTAGACAGGGGAATGCCGGGTTTTACGACAGCAACTATTCACGGAAAATGGTCGCTTCGTGCGAGTGCTACCGGTGAATTGATTTTTGATAAGGTACTTATCCCAAAAGAAAATATTTTGCCGGATGCTGTTGGTCTTAAAGCGGCTTTACAATGTCTGGATCACGCGCGTTTTGGCGTTGCCTGGGGTGCCATCGGCGTTGCCCTGGATTGTTATGAAACGGCGCTTAAATATTCGGGAGAAAGATTTCAGTTTAATAAACCGATCAGCTCCTTCCAGTTGGTTCAGAAAAAACTGGCTGAAATGCTAACTGAAATTACTAAAGCGCAATTGTTATCCTGGCGTTTGGGGACGTTGATGAACGATTCACGTGCTACGACAAGTCAGATATCAATGGCAAAAAGGAATAATGTGGAAATGGCTTTGCAGGTGGCCAGAGAATCCCGCCAGATACTTGGTGCGATGGGGATCACGGATTCATTCCCAATTATGCGCCACATGATGAACCTAGAATCTGTCATGACTTATGAGGGAACACACGATATCCATTTACTGATTTTAGGCGCAGAAATAACGGGTAATCCGGCGTTTAAATAAATCAAATATTTTTGCTTAAAATCTCTTTTTGAAGCTCCTTGCTCGTTTGCCTTGATCCGTCAGGCGACCAGCCAGGAGCTTTTATCAGATATTTGAGTTTGGTTTTCATATCGATCGGCTGCTCAAAATCTTTTTTGATTTCTTTCCATTCATGGAAAATAGTTTCCGTCAAACCATTCGTTTCGGTCTGTTTTGTTAGTCCGTAACGAGCAGGTACGGCAGGTAATTCTTCCTGGAAAGTGCCAAACATTCTGTCCCATATAATCAGGCACATGCCCATATTTTTGTCCAGATATTCAATGTTGCTGGCGTGATGCACACGGTGGTGTGAGGGTGTAACCAAAATATATTCGAGCCAGCCAAGTTTTCCGACATATTCTGTATGTACAATAATGCCGTAAATCTGTGTCAGAGAGTACATAATCACAATGTCCGCCGGATTAAATCCGATCAATACCAAAGGGATGAAATATAAAAAACGATATAACGGCTGAAAAACAGACGAACGGAATCCTGTGGTAAGATTAAAATGTTCGGAAGAATGATGCGTTACATGAACTGCCCAGAATAAACGGCTATGGTGATCGACATAATGAAGTGTGTAAAAAGCCAGGTCTTCAAGCAGGAAAAGAGCTCCCCAGTAAATGTATGGATTTTCAATCGGCTCAATAATTCTGTAATTATAAAACCAGATTAAAACCCCGATATATGCAGCACGAAAAAGCAAATCAACGCTACCATTGAGCAACATCAGTACAGCGTTCGTAAAAGTATCTTTAACACTGTAAGAAACCCTATGCGACCGATAGGTTATAACTATTTCAAGACAAATCAGGGATACATAAAACGGTGTAGACAGTTTTAATAGAAAATCCTCAAATTCGTAAGTGCCGGGCATAGTGATGTCTGCAAAAATTTAACAAAGATAGAACGGTTGGTAAACCCAAATATACTAATTCTGCTTTTTAAGAATATTCTAATATGGATTTCCACTTCTCAAAATAATTGTTTCTTAATTCATAGTGCTTAGACAACCATCTTGATCGTTACCCTTATGCAATCGAATTAATTAATCAACCTCCTAAGCGCTTTTCTAAGTTCTTCGTTTTTGTGTTTTTTCTGTAAAATTACTGGCGCAGCAATCCGCTCCCTACAATCGAAAAGTGAACATCTTTCGCAGGTTTCATTGACATCACGTGAAGGGATTTCGGGATCATCCAGAAATTTTATTGTTTTGATAGTGTGTTCATCCAGGTAAACACCCATGGAAACGCTCACGTTCAGATTCGGTGTCGTGGCAGTCGGCTGGGCAAAGCTGACGATCAAATAGTTATCCTGCGTATCAATATATCTTGATTTTTGCGCCGCACAAATGGTGTTGGTATAGGTTTTATTTTTAATTGATTCAGCAAGATCGTTCAGTACGGTCAGTGCAATCCACCGCCTGCAATAATGTTCATCTTTAACCGTATGCGGATTGTGCTTTCTGGAAATGTGCATCTCCTTTGTCATCTCAAATAAATTCTGTCCGGCGAAATTATTGAAGCGCGAAAAGAAAATCTGTTTGATGCCAAAGTGTGTTGGTAAAACATTGCTCAGCCGATAACAGAAAGACTCAGGTGTAGTGTTGAATTCCTCCACCATAGCCACCAGTTTTTCAGGCTGCCAGGTTTTTAGTTCAAAAAATTCTCTTAATCTGGGGATAAGGATATTACGTTTGATGATAATCGCACTGGCAAAATAGGACGCCTTGAAGTTATTCAGCAATTGTTCGAACGATTCTGCTTCGACAAGCGCCGTGGTATGCAGCCTGTTTTTAAGTTTCAAATAAACATAACCGATTTCTCTTCCATATATAAACGCACGCTGAACAGAAGAAAGGTGCGTATTGATCAGGAGCCTGTTGCCTTGTGGCCGTGTGATGGTCAACGAGCGCACACTTGCAAATTCAGGATTGGCCTTTTCGTTGATATTTTCAATCTTGTAATTATATTCTGACCGGAGCACTTCGGCGAGATAATTTTCATCCAAAAGTTTTTCTGCCGGAATATCTCGTTCCAGCATGAAACGCTCAGCTTCTTCTTCGATATCCTCAAAACAATTGTCGTGCATTTCCTGATAAGTACGCAATGCTGAGAAATAGAATTTTTCAACAGACATATTGTAATTTCTCGCAATCTCGATCAGCGTCCCAACGAATGCGCTGATTTTAGTAGGAGCATCGGAAAGCAGTTCCAGCAAACTGGCAGGATCGATTCCGAAAAGCTCTAACGGAAGTTCAGTAAGGATATTTGAGCTTAAAAGTTCAGAAATTGGTTCAAGCCTTTTGCTAAGTTTTAGAGACACGAGCGTATCGTAATCCACTTCCATCGCCGCAGCAAGTGCAATTATTTTATCTGATTTCGGATACTTTTTCCCTTTTTCAATTTCATTGATATAGGAAATTGACAAGCCCGACTTTTGGGAAAGCTCACTCAGCGACAGACCTTTGTCGAGGCGGAGCTGTTTTAGTTTTAGTCCAAAAACCAGTCGTACGTTGTCAGTATTTAAAGCCACAATAAAGAAGGTAAAATGTTAGAAAGCCATGGTACCCTGAAACGTAAAATTTCAGAAAGTGATCCGCGGTATCTATATATCAATTGAAATGATCTGCAAAATTAGTCTATATACTTCAAATCCCTAACTTCCCAATTATTCCCGCTCGGGTTCATTAAGAAATGTTATACGCACAAAAGTAAAAGAGAACCATTCAGTGAATGATTCTCTTTTACTTTTATATCAGGTATTTGGTATCTTAGAAAATTGAGAAACCCAAAGTTGCCTGAAACAAATTGCTTTTCTTGCCAAATTGTGCTGCCGTAGTCGCGTTATCATAATTAACTTTCACGATATCGTTGAAGTTACCTTCATAACGAACATCAAGACTTAAACGTCCAAAGTCAAAACCTACACCCGCCTGGTATCCAAATGCAAGACGGTTGTTAAATTCCGCTCTTGAATCAGTATTCGTAGCTTGTTCGAATGAATCACCTAATTTGCCATTGCTAGACAGACGATATGATGCCATTGGACCAACGTTAATTCTGAAAAACTTGGCGATTCGTACACCGAAAAGTACAGGAACATCCAGGTTTGAAAACCTTACGTCTACTTTATCGTCGTTTATTGAGTTATCAAAGTTGAATTTAGCACCTTTTTGAGAAAGCAAAAATTCTGGCTGAACGTAGAAATTACGTCCAAAACGGAAGAATACACCACCTACAAAACCTAACGTACGATCTGAATTATCTTTGAAGTCGAATGCATTTCCTCCTGATCCCAGTGACAAATCGTTTCCTGCAATGTTGGATAAATTTGCACCTGCCTTAATACCAAAACGAACTGCTGGGTCATATTGTGCTGATGCAGAGAAGCTTATTCCTACCGCACAAAGAGCTATTAATAATAACTTTTTCATTTTCTCTTTTAATTTTAATGATTGTTTTAATTACTGTGGTTTTTTTGTCGATTGTAGTGATCGTCACAATGAACATATAAAATATATGCCGTTGCCCTAACAACATTGAATAGTGAAATTGTGAGCATTTGTTTCCACAACCTCTGACCATTTTTAAATTTTTTTAAAATTTGTGTATTTAAGTCACAGTTCGGAATTTATACGTCAATAACCCGCAAAAGTAACTGGTAAGATAGGCTTCACCGGATGCATTTCGAACGTAAGACCTTAATAATCATGAAAGTCTAAACAAGTTCACGAAGTAATTAATACCAGGATTTAGTGCGAAAAGAAGGCTTATTACGATCAAAAACGCTATTTTTGCGGGCTGTAAAAGCCAAAGCTAATTTTAGACTAAATTGTTGAGAAAGAATGAGTGAATATAGTCCCCGGGAAATAGAGAAAAAATGGCAGAGTTTTTGGGAACAAAATGAGACTTTTCAGGTTGAAAATAAGTCTGATCTTCCTAAATATTATGTTTTGGATATGTTTCCGTATCCTTCCGGAGCCGGCTTGCACGTAGGCCATCCACTTGGATATATTGCTTCTGATATTTATTCGAGATACAAACGCCTGAAAGGATTTAACGTTCTGCACCCGATGGGATTTGATAGTTTTGGTCTTCCCGCGGAGCAGTATGCGATTCAGACTGGCCAGCACCCGGCCATTACTACCGAACAAAATATTACCCGTTATATTGAGCAATTAAAAAATCTTGGTTTCAGCTATGATTGGAGCCGCGAAGTTCGTACTTCCGATCCTTCTTATTATAAATGGACGCAATGGATTTTTACGGAGCTTTTTGAAAGCTGGTATAACAATGAAGCAGATAAGGCTGAAAGAATTGAAACGCTTATCGCTCAATTTGAGGAAAATGGGAATCAGCTTGTAAATGCAGCTTGTGATGAAGATACACCTTCATTTACGGCTGAGGAATGGAATTCATATTCTGAGGAAGAAAAATATAAGATCACATTAAAGTACCGCATCACGTATGTTGCTGATGCGACCGTAAACTGGTGCCCCGGTCTAGGATCGGTTTTGTCTAACGACGAGGTGAAAGACGGCGTTTCTGAACGGGGCGGATTTCCGGTGATTCAGAAATTAATGCGCCAGTGGATGATGCGGATTACTGCCTATTCACAACGTCTTTTGGATGGTCTGGATCATGTAGACTGGACAGAATCTTTGAAGGAGCAACAGCGTAACTGGATCGGCCGCTCGGTGGGTGCATTGGTGAAATTTCCTGTGGCAACTTCCGCAACAGGTGAGGCGGGTTTGGAAACCATTACGGTATTTACAACGCGGGTTGATACAATTTACGGCGTATCGTTTATGGTGATCGCGCCGGAACATGAGCTTGTGGACGTAATTACTACGCCTGAGCAAAGAGCCGAAATTGACGCTTATATCGATCTGACCAAAAAACGTTCAGAGCGTGACCGGACAAGTGACGTGAAAACGGTTTCAGGAGCCTTTACGGGCGCTTACGCAATCAATCCTTTTAACGACGAAAAAATACCGGTTTACATTGCCGACTATGTTTTGGCTGGTTATGGAACTGGTGCGGTTATGGCCGTTCCCTCAGGTGATCAGCGCGACTGGAATTTTGCAAAACATTTTAATCTGCCGATTATTCCAATCCTGGATTCTCAGAAAGAAATGGATGTCCAGGCGGATAATACCAAAGAGGGTAAATATATCAACTCTGGAATGATCAATGGGTTGACATTTCATGAGGCAAATAAAGTATTAATTCAGTGGCTGGAAGAAAAAGGTGTTGGTAAGGGGAAAATCAATTATCGTTTGCGTGATGCCGTTTTCAGTCGCCAGCGTTATTGGGGTGAGCCAGTACCGGTTTATTACAAAAATGATAGCACGGGACAGCCTTTGCCATATTTATTGAAAGAGGAAGAATTGCCGTTAAATTTGCCGGCGATTGATAAATATTTGCCAACAGAACACGGCGAACCGCCATTGGGACGCGCAGAAGGCTGGGGGCATGGAAGCGGAAATGGATATGAATTAAGCACGATGCCGGGTTGGGCTGGAAGCAGCTGGTATTGGTATCGTTATATGGATGCCAAAAATGAAACAGCGTTTGCGTCGAAAGAATCGATCGATTACTGGCGGAATGTTGACTTGTATATCGGCGGGACCGAACATGCAACCGGGCATCTATTGTACAGTCGATTCTGGAATAAATTCTTGAAAGACAGAGGTTTTGTGCCGGAGGAAGAGCCTTTCAAAAAGCTAATTAATCAGGGAATGATTCAGGGAAGAAGCAGTTTTGTGTATCGTGTAAAAAGTGAAGAATACAGCAAACCTGTTTTTGTCAGTGAAGGGCTAAAATCTCAATATGAGGTTTCTGCTTTGCACGTAGACGTTAATATTGTAGAAAACGATATTCTGGATATTGAAAAATTCAAAGCGACGCGCCGTGATATCGCTGGCGAAAATGCTGAGTTTATTCTGGAAGATGGGAAATATCATTGTGGTGTGGAAGTCGAGAAAATGTCGAAATCCAAATTTAACGTTGTGAACCCGGATGATATCGTAACCAAATATGGTGCTGATACTTTGCGTTTGTATGAAATGTTCCTGGGACCTTTGGAGCAGGCAAAACCGTGGAACACCAATGGTATAGACGGAACTTATCGTTTTATCAGAAAATTCTGGCGTTTGTTTTACAACGACCAGGGACAATGGCTGGTAAAAGACGAAGCTGCGAAACCCGAGGAATTACGCGTTTTGCATAAGACGATCAAAAAGATTGAAGAGGATATTGAAAACTTTTCATTCAATACCGGCGTCAGCGCATTTATGATGTGTGTGAACGAACTCGGAAGTTTGAAATGTAACAAACGATCGGTTTTGCAGGAGCTTGTTGTTTTGATTTCTCCTTATGCCCCGCATTTAAGCGAAGAATTGTGGGATGCATTGGGCAATGAAAAAGGAAGCGTTTCGAAAGCTTCGTTCCCAAAATGGGAGCAGCAATATGTTGTGGATGCCATTTTTGAATATCCGATCCAGATCAACGGAAAAGTTCGGGTAACGCTTCCTTTTGCTTTGGATACCGCACCGGCGGAAATTGAAAAAGAAGTGCTGGCGAACGAGGTTGTAATTAAATGGCTGGAAGGTAATGCGCCTAAAAAAGTCATCGTTGTTCCTAAACGTATAGTGAACGTAGTTATATGAAAAAAAGGCCGGCATGAACTTCATCCCGGCCTTTATTTTCTCCTATTCGCTAATCAATTTTCACAGAACGTTCTGTTACTTTTTCCTCTAACTGGAATTCTCTAGTTTGTTTTTCTCCCTGACTGGATATTTCCAAAGTATATTTTCCAGCGGCCAGATCATTGGTATTAATTTCGCGTCTCAATTTTTTGTCGCCTCTTCCGGCTACTTCTTTGTAGATCACTTTCCCTTTCGCATCCTGAAAAAGGATTGATGTGCTCGCTCTATTATATTTATCGATATTTACTTTGATTTTTCCGTCTTTGGAGGCATAAATCCCCGAGTTAAATCCGGTAACTTTTTTAATTTCTTTATCGTTGGCAAAAGTTGAGAAAGAAATAACGGAAGCTAATACAAATACGCTGATGATTGTTTTGAATGGATTTTTCATGGCTAATAAATTTATAAAGTTCAAGTTCTGTTGCTGTTAAAGAACGTAACAAATGTATGTGTTATGGCAGGTACTATGCAATGCAAAGTACATGAATGGTGAATAACAATAATGAGTGGTAAAACGATGCGAATTGGTTACTTGCCCCGTAATAAAACAAAGCCCGTTCAGAACTTTATAGGTTCGAACAGGCTTTGAGTGTGTGTAAATTGGAGGAATAAGTAAGCTTAAAATAAGTTGTTGATGAAGTGTTAACAATTGTGTGTGTCGGTCTTAGTTAAAGCAAGTATAGCGTGTGTTAGATTAATTCTGGTATCTAGACTGGTGTTTGTGTTGTAGGTCACAATTTGTGCGAAATTATTTTAAAATATTTTCCTCCCATTCCAATAGAGCGGTTAAGGACATTCCGAATACTTTGGCAATCATTGCCGCCCTTCCGACAGACAGACTGGTATCTCCCGTTTCAATTTTGCTGTATGCAGTTTGGCTGAGCCCGATTTCCTGCGCCATCCGCTCCTGCTTAAATCCATGCAGGAGACGAAGCTTTTTAATTCTTTTGGCGAGATCATTTGGTTTTTTTTTGGTTTTCATAGCCAACAGCGGGTTTATCGTAAACGTGCAGATACAGGTTTGTCTGTAATCGTTAGACTATCAGTTGGAATAATCGTCACACCTTTATCGAATTTAAACGTATATTTTTTGTAGATGGAATTCTGAAAGTAAGATATATCGTGTAGTTTTTAATTGTTAGTCGCTGATATTCAATTGTTTATTATCATTACCTTTTTCGTAAAATCTTTACCAGTAACCCAACTAGTTTGAGTTAAAAACATACCATACCGTCCGATCCTGATCTTTTTGTACTTTTGCCAACCTATGGCAAAGAAGAAAACACAAAGCAGCATATTAGCGAAACCTGATTATTTGAAACCCTTACCTGCCAAAGGCTGGGCAATTATTGCGGGCGTTGTTTTGGTCATTGGGGCGTTGGTATGGTGGCGCGACAAGAAGGATGAAAACCAGTGGACCTACATCGCGAAAGCTGGTATAAAACTTCCGTTAAAATACGCCGTGCATGGGATCGACGTGTCGCACCATAATGCCCGTATCAATTGGGACAAACTGAAAGAATCCAGAACTGAGGAGATGGGGATCGATTTTGTTTACATCAAAGCCACCGAGGGGGCTACCCATTTAGACAGAGAATTTCAAAGAAACTGGAAGGAAGCCAGGCGGATCGGCATGAAACGCGGCGCATATCATTTCTACAATCCACGGGTAATGTCGGACCGCCAGGTTGCAAACTTTATCGGTCAGGTTGAATTATTGCCAGGCGATCTTCCACCTGTCCTCGACCTCGAAACAGATGCCCGAAAACCGAATGATATTATCGTGAAAGGCGTTAGGAACTGGCTCGTTCTGATTGAAAAACATTACGGCGTCCGCCCGATCATTTATGTCAATGAACATTTTTACAAAAAATATATAGCCGGCAATTTCGATGATTATCCGCTCTGGCTGGCTGGTTATTCCCGAAACCACATTGACGATCTGGCTTCTGATGCCCATGTGCTTTTCTGGCAGCACAGCGAAAAGGGCTGGGCAGTCGGTATTCGCGGTTTTGTTGATTATAATGTTTTTCTGCACGAGAGTGGGGATTGGGAAGCTTTGGGGGAATAATTGTTCTGAATCTAAGCGTGATCTATATGTTATTTTAAACTTATTCTTGGTTTATTCAAAATTTGATTAAAATAGTATAGAAGAACTTGGTTTATGTTTACCTATTGTTTCTACATTGTGCTCCGAATTACATCAGCACTATTTTTAAATATGAACCTGACAAAATATCTGGAACGTTTCGACCGGTTACATCACTTGATCGGTAAAAAGTCGACTGGCACCCCTGCCGAATTAGCTGAAAAACTGGATCTCTCCAAAAGGGCGGTGTATGAATACATACGTATCATGAGGGAAATGGGAGCCCCGATTGCCTTTTGCCATGTCAGGCAAACCTATTATTATGAACGTACTGTCGGGTTTATTATGGTTGCAACGTAATGAATTAGGCCATGTTTAGTCCAGCCGTTTTTATCTTTTATTAATAGGGTAAACCAACCAACAGGTGCGCAAGAAAAGACGAAGATGGTAGCAGTGCAATCGAAGCATAAGCCCTCGAACAATCAAACACACACACTTAACATGACTATTCATTTCAAATATTTGATGCTGCATTTTATTGGGTTTGTCAGAAATCCAAATGATCCTGATTATATAGTCCTAACGGAAAGACAAAAGCTTTTACATATTTGCTTTTACTTTCTGTTCATATCTATGGGCATTAGTTTGATTGTTTTTGGGCTGCCTTTGGAGATTGCAGAAAAATTAGGATTGTTTGACGAATTAGTGGAAAAAGATATAAATGTGGGCATAATTGTTAAAACAATTACAGCGATCATTCTGGCCCCATTTATCGAAGAAATCATGTTCCGGTTTTGGTTAGGATATTTTCGGCATTGGAACTATTTCAAATGGTTATATTATATCTCAGCACTGCTCTTTGGAGGGATTCATATTTTCAATTACCAAATCAATAGTTCTCACTATCTCTTCATTCCATTCATTACCATGAGCCAAACTTTCGGCGGGTTAATGCTGGGTTACATCCGGATTATTTATGGTTTTTGGTATGGCGTATTGTTGCATGCTTTGTTCAACAGCCTTGTGATTGGAGGCTATTTTATTTTTGAGAACCAATTTTAAACAGCACCCATGATGTTATCATTTTATTTCAAAAAGATCGGGTACGGGATTGTGATCCTGTCGTTGGTTATGTTTTTTTTCGTCATGTTAAATTTTGACTTCTTTTCACCATTGATGGAGACATGGGTTGGTGTCTTGAAATGGTTTGGCCTTAGTGGATTGATATTGGTTACTGTTTCCAGAGAGAAAAATGAGACTGCTGAAATCGAAAGGTTAAGGTACCGTTGTTTCTTTCAGACGTTTTTTGGAGCATTTATCAGTATCGTTGTGTTTTCCCTTTCTAACTTACTCGTCACGGACGATGTGGTCAGTATGGATAAAGCCCTGAGTTATCTTAAAGACAATGACCTTTTTAAATTTTCAGTTATTTTTTTGACTTTACATTGTAGTACCTTTAGTTCACAACTGAAAAAAATGACCCGTATCAACTAATTATAAAGTAATCTACTAAGTGGATATTTATTCAATTTGTTGATAATGAGTGTTTAATGAAATGTGATTTATTTTGTAACCAAAAAAAACGATATTTTTAAAAATATTTTACAAAAATATCACCGGTGCAATTATAGTGCACTGGCGTTGTTTAGCTTTACGACATCATCATTAAAATGCTGTTGGCCAACTGAATCAGGTGATGAGTTTTAAGAATCTTTTTTCACTTTAAATTTTTGAAATTATGGAGTCTTTCGAATTTGAAAACACGGATTTGGTCTCTATGTCTTGCATTGAGTTGGAAGAAACAATAGGCGGTGTTATTTGGCCAATTCTCTGGCCTATTCTCGCAGCAGGTTTGTTGGCCGGGGTTATTGCAGACTGGGATGATTTTAAGGCTGGTTTGTCTGGGGAATGTCCTAAAAAATAAAACCTTATTGTATTTACTTAAATTACAAATCTTATGAAAGATTCAGTGCAAAATTCGTCTGTTGACAATGCTATACTTGAAATGGACTTATCCGAATTGCTATTGATAGAAGGAGGAACCTTCGGATATGATGTTGGTATGTTGTTTAGATTCGCCCACTTGGTTGTTACACAAGGTGCTCAAAGCGCGTTGAGTGATTATGCCATGGCTAAGGCTAAATGCGGTTGTTAATGTAAATGGGTAGTGGAGTCTTTTAGCTCCACTACTTAAATATACACGACCGCTTGAATTATTTATAATGAATTTTTTTTATTTAATATTCTAATATGCATATTTTGGAAACTCGAAAAATCAATAAACAACTCGAAAATTTCTTATATATGTTACTAGGTATAGCACTTGGACCATTTGTATCCAAGGTTTATCCTATAATCAAAGGCTTTATAATTTCCTTGTTTCAATAGTGTTAATCTGGACAATAAAATATAAAAATTTCTCCGAATTCTAGCTTCAAATCTACTCGGACTAGCTTTGTAAGCTCGAATAGAATCTTAATATTGGAGTAATTATCTATGATTAAAAATATCATCACATTTTACCGGAATCCTTACTCTTACTTGAACAAAGGTCAGAGTGATTCTGTAAAAGAGAGAATCACTTTAATGAAAGACGCATTTATGGTCTGCATTGGCTCCACTTTGGCGCTTGTCATACTGATAACAATTATTGAAATCATTTTGAGATATTGTTTTAACACTTCAATAGCTAGAAATTTGAATCATAACAGAAATGAATTTAGATCAGCTAATTCTTCTGGTTGGGTTAGTTTCATGAAGATATGTTTATTGGGGCCATTTAACGAAGAGTTTCTTTTTAGATTATTACTAATTACCAAATCGCAGATTTGGAATATGATTATTTTTTTGATCCTTGTTGCGTACCTGATTTCGAATCTCTTTTATTTCCAAATTTCATTCGTGTGGTATCATGTTATTATTCTATTGATTTTTGTCGGAATTCTGATCAGTAATCGGGTTAATCATTCTGATAACCAACCGATTTTTGAGAAAAAAAACTACAACTATTTATGTTGGGTATTAATCCTGAGTTTCAGTATGATACATTTAGGCAATTTCGTTCCATTGAACTGGTCGGTTTTTTATCTATATCCTGTATACGTTCTGCCTCAGTTTATATATGGCATTGTCTTCAGCTATTTGGCCATAAGATATAACTCAATGATATGGCCTTTCCTCTTACATGCTGGCATTAATTCAGCGGCTGAAATTTATAAGTTTTTGAATGATGCTTCTTAATGCTAAGTACTTCACAAAATTAGACATCCATGATAAAAAACATATTTCAATTTTATCAAAATCCATACGCCTTCTTTAACACAGGCAACAAAGAATCTTTAAGAGAGAAAGTGATAGTCTTAAAAAGAAGCTATCTCTTCTGCCTTGGCGCAGGGGTTTTAATTATTTGTATGATCATGGGGGTAGATAATTTCTTGGAGTCAAAGTTCAGTATTTCTATTTATGAAAATCTATCCCGAAATAGAAATTCATTTTGGACTTCCCACTCCCGCATAAGCAGTTTTGTTCAAATGTGTCTGATTGCGCCTTTTATTGAAGAATGTATTTTTCGTCTGCCTCTTTTAACGAAGTCTCATCTTTTAAAATGGGTCATTAGTTTTATTTTTATACTGTATTTTTTTTCAGGAAGCTTTCAACTCGATGTATCTTTCTGGTGGTACTACGCCGTGTTAATTATCATTTTCGGAGGGATAATTATTTTTAAAAATGATGATCCTCAACCGATTTTCGGTCAAAAAAAATATAATTATTTATGCTGGATTTTGACTATTTCTTTCGCGATGCTTCATGTCACCAACTTTTTGCCTTTGCAAGGTGACGTTTTTTATTTGTATCCTCTTTATGTCCTTCCGCAATTTGTTCGTGGTGCAGTTCAGAGTTATTTGACAATCAAATACAAATCTATACTATGGCCTTTTTTTTTACATGCATGCATTAATGCAACGTCCGAGCTAAGCAGGTTGGTAACAGCTGCTTTTTAATCCATTAGATAATACGAAACAAATACTTTGACCACACGCACCCTCATAAAACAACACGACATCACCGACTGCGGCGCAGCCTGTCTGACTTCGGTTGCAGCTCATTATAAATTACACCTTCCAATCGCCAGGGTGAGGCAGTACGCCGGGACTGATCAGAAAGGCACCAACATGCTGGGGCTTATCGAGGCTGCCCAAAAGCTGGGTTTTCAGGCCAAAGGTGTAAAAGGAACGGTTGAAAATATCGCGAAAATTCCTTTGCCTGCAATTGCTCATGTTATTATCAAAAAGGAACACCAGGCCGTTGCAACGAATGCGGGCACCGGTCTTCACCATTATGTAGTGCTGTATCGTATAAAGGACAAGAAAGTCACCTACATGGATCCGGGTGATGGGAAATTGCATACAAAATCCTTTGATGAATTCAAGCTGTTGTGGACTGGTGTTTTGATGATCATGCTTCCGTCAGAAGAGTTTAAGGCAACTAATCAGCGGATTTCGGTCATGCACCGCTTCTGGACCCTTGTCAATCCGCACAAAAGTGTCATGGTGCAGGCGTTATTTGGTGCAGCTGTGGCAACCTTACTTGGCTTATCTACCTCCATATATATTCAGAAAATAACCGATCATGTCCTGCCCTCAGCTAACATGAACTTGCTACGTTTATTGAGTGTCGGTATGTTGCTCATCCTGGTATTACAAACCGTAGTGGGTACCATAAAAACGGTTTTTGTTTTCAAAACCGGTCAGCAGATTGATGCGCAGCTAATTTTGGGATACTACAAACATTTGCTTACGCTTCCACAGCAATTTTTTGATACCATGCGGGTGGGAGAGATCATTTCCAGGGTCAATGACGCAGTGAAAATCCGGTCTTTTATCAATGAGACCGTTCTGGATCTGGTCGTGAACGTGTTTATTGTGCTGTTTTCTTTTATGCTGATGTTTACGTATTACTGGAAACTGGCGCTGATTATGCTGGCTATCATTCCGTTTTACGTGTTTTTCTATTGGATATCCAACCGGATTAATAAACGTCTTCAGCGGAAACTTATGGAGGACGCCGCTGAGCTGGAGGCACAGCTGGTAGAATCGCTAAATGCAGCTTCGACCATCAAACGATTTGGTATGGAGGCTTATGCCAACTATAAAACGGAAACACGGTTTATTCAGCTACTCCGAACCATTTACAACTCCTTCATGTCGTCACTATCGGTCGGTACTGCCAGTGGGTTTATTTCACAGCTATTTACGATCATTTTGCTGTGGGTTGGTACTTCGTTTGTCATGACCAATGAACTGACGGCTGGTGAGCTTTTTTCTTTTTACGCATTGATCGGTTATTTTACCGGACCTGCCGGCAGACTTATTGGTGCGAACAAAACCATACAGGATGCGTTGATTGCCGCTGACAGGCTTTTTGAGATTATGGATTTGGAACGCGAAAAAACAGAACATAAAATCGAGCTCACGAGGGATATGGTCGGGGACATCAATCTGGAAGATGTTACTTTCAGATATGGAACGCGCGCCATTATTTTTGAACAATTGAACCTTACGATTAAGAAGGGTAAAATTACGGCGATCGTGGGAGAGAGCGGCTCGGGTAAGTCGACGCTCATTTCATTACTTCAAAATTTGTATCCATTAAAAAATGGACGGGTCAGTATCGGTGATTTTGATATTCAGCATCTTAGTAACGAAAGTTTAAGAAAGTTGGTTAGTGTCGTTCCGCAGCAGATTCATCTTTTCGCGGCAACTGTCCTGGAAAATATTGCCCTTGGAGAATTTGAGCCTGATATGAAGAAGATACTCTATTATGCCCGAAAATTGGGTATTCACGAATTTATCGAAGAGTTGCCCAACGGATATATTACCGAACTTACTGAGAACGGTAATAATTTGTCGGGAGGACAACGGCAGCGTCTGGCTATTCTACGCGCCCTATACCGCGAACCTGAGATTATTATTTTTGACGAAGCGACATCGTCTCTGGATACCATTTCAGAACGATATGTGCAGGACACGATCAAGTCACTTTGTGCGGTTGGAAAGACGGTCGTCCTCATTGCCCATCGCTTATCCACAGTTCCGGGAGGCGGATGAGATTATCGTAGTCCATAAGGGAAAAGTTATCGAAAAAGGGACTCATGATACACTGTTGGTCGAAAAAGGGCAGTACGCTTCACTGTGGAGCCAGCAAAGTGGTGTATCGGTATTTGAAACAAATCATGTAAATTAATCCGGAAGCCAGGTATGCAGCAACAACTTTTCCCCTCGAATGTCCTTGAAAACAGTATAGAAGGGTATTTGCCGCGTGTGGCAGTCAGGAGCCAGTGGATATATGGCGTAACCATTTTTGCTATTTTGCTCACCTTGTTTTCGCTCCCGTTTTTATACATTGATATTTCTGTCCAAAGCGTTGGTAGTCTCCGAACTGCAAACGAGAAAACAGAACTCCGTTCGCTGGTCAATGGTGTCATCCAAAATGTAACGGTCATTGAAAACCAGACGGTCAAAAAAGGAGAAATGCTTTACGAGATAAGTTCGCAGGAATTATCTTCACGGATACAGCTAAATAAGGATCAGCAAGAGCAGATAAACACGTTTATCCATGATCTGGAAAAACTGGTCAAACTTGATAAGGCTGGTTTATACACAGAACAGGTTTTCAAAACTTCGCTTTACGCGCAACAATTCTTTTCCTTCCAGTCGAAAATGCAGGAAAATTTATTTCACCAGCAAAAAATCAAAAAAGAGCTGGACGCCGATAGAAAACTTTTTAAGGAAAAGGTGATTGCGATGCGCGAATTTGACAGCAAAGAATTCGAACATACGCAGCTGGTTGCACAGTATGAATCTGTTTTTCGTCAGCAAATGGGGCAGTGGCAGTCCGATTTGAGTAATCAGCGAGCAAACTTGCAGCAATTACATGCAGAGGAAAAACAGCTTGCAGAACAAAAGAAAAACTATGCAGTCAGTGCGCCGGTTGCAGGAACAATGCAGCAAATCTCAGGAAAGTACGTGGGTAGTTTTGTACAGGCGGGTGAGTCTTTGGGCATCATTTCTCCCGACGATTCCCTGGTTATCGCCGAATGTTATGTTTCGCCGCAAGACATAGGACTTATCAAAAAGGGGCAGCATGTTTTATTTCGTATGGATGCTTTTAACTATAATGAATGGGGTATGGTAAAAGGTAGCGTGGTGGATATTGCCCGGGATTTTACAATTATGCAGGATCAGCCCGTGTTCAAAGTCAAATGCTCTTTGGATCAGAAAAGGCTGAAATTGAAAAACGGTTATCAAGTTTTGCTTACCAAGGGACTAAGTCTTCGCGCTGAATTTGTGATTGCCAAACGTAGCTTATATCAGTTGATTTATGACAAAGCGGATGATTGGTTAAATCCTTTGGATGGGTAGTTTGTAATACACATCCGAACCTAATTCTTTATTTTTTTTATTCTGCTGAAAAATAAGCGCTTACAAGATAAGTGACCTTTCTTGTTATGTACAGAAATCAGTATTACACCTGAAATAGCAAAATAGTATAATCCGGAATTCTTTATGCAAACCACACTATCCATGCTTAAAAATATCCTCACATTTTACCGGAATCCGTATGCCGGTTTTAATACTGGAAAAACCGAGTCAATCAGGGAACGGTTAATACTATTAAAAAAGGCGTTTGTTTTTTGCCTTTGTTCCTGTATTGTCATTGTTTTATGTATCATCATTGTCATCGAAGAAATCTTAAAATCGAAGTTTAATATTTCGATAATTGAAAATCTGCATAATACATGGAATGAATTTAGAGCATGGAATTCACCTCTGGACACTTTTCTAAAAGTTAGTATTATTGGCCCATTTAGTGAAGAAGTACTTTTTCGATTACCGCTGATAACCAAATCTACTTTTCTTCGCCTGGCTATTTTTTTTGGTTGGGTGGATTTCCTGTTTCCTGAGCTTTTTAATTTCAAATATTTGTCCTGGTCATATGGTATCGTATTACTTATCATTTTAGCAGGTATACTCGTTTCTGAGAAAATCTCTGATCAGAACTTCCAAACTATTTTTCAGAAGAAAAGTTACAATTATATGAGCTGGGTTTTAATGGTAGCTTTTGGACTGGTTCATATCTATAATTTCACTCCATTAAACTGGTCCTTCATTTACCTATACCCGTTTTATGTGCTTCCGCAGTTCGTATCTGGTATCGTATTTAGTTATTTGGCTATCCGATTCAATTCGCTATTATGGCCGTTTCTTTTGCACGCATCCATCAATTCAGCTAGCCAGATCCATAGATTAGTCACGGAATTGTTTTAAAGATTAAAATCAATAGTTCTAATTTTTTATTAAAAGTTTGCTTGCCAAAATAATGAAATGTTATGACCATGGACGGCCAGCCTTCCGTTGCTGCTCATAATTTGGAATTATCCGTTTATGCCAAATTTGATTAAAAAACTGCCTTTAAAATTAAGCGACTTTTTAACTTAGTTCTTAACTTGTTTTTTTAACATATTCGTAGCGAGAAAAGTATTATGGGTCTGATAATCAATAATATAATATTTTTGTATCGAAATTTTAAAGATAGTTTCCGTATTCTGATCGTCATTTTTGCAGGCCGGTTGCTGGCAAGATATTATCCGGATATTAAGATGTGGATATTTACTTTATTTCAGTGAAAACCAGAAAGCGTATATGGTCAGGAGTGAAAAATTATATTTTTTCTGTTTCACGTTTTTTGTAATGACGACACAGTGCTTTGCACAAATCAGGCATGTTACGGGAGAGGTAAAAGACTTAACGGGCGAGCCGGTTTCATTGGCTTCCGTAAAAATTGATCGCGGGACTAAGGGCACACTAACCGACGAAAAAGGGATTTTTGATTTAAAAATGAGAGAATCCGATGTGCAGATATTGATCATAACTGCCGTCGGATTTCAGACGCAGCGTGTGCGATTGAATGGCCGTATGAAAAATATTTCTATTGTTCTTGAACCGGATATAAAACAACTGGAAACGATTGTCATTTTTCCGGATGGTTCTTTAAAAGCTTTGCTTACGAAGGCTTACAGGAAAATTGTTGATAACTATCCTCAAAACCCATTGGAATTAGTGGGATTTTACAGATCCTACCATAAATCAGCTCAAAATAACCGGTATCTGAATTTTACCGAATCATCCTTACGTATACAACAGAGCGGATACGAGCACTCAAATCAGGATGCGCAAGTGGAGGTGCTCAAATTAAAAAATCTCGTATTGCCTCACAGAGATAGTGTGGATAATGTGCGATATTTTGGTGGTGCGTTTATGGCGAATTGGAATGACCCGGTTAAAATGAGAGCGACATTTTTGAATCCAGCGCATTTTGAGAAACGATTCAGCTATCATTTGGAATCTATTTCAACTTACAACCATGGGGAAGATTCTGTTTATGTCGTTCGCTTCAATTCCACTGACAGGGAGGAAACAAAGGAAGGTAGAATCTGGATTGATAAAAAGACTCTGGCCTACAAAATAATTGAATGGAAAGACAGCGATCCAAAAAATGTTAATCCGCTGATCCCGTTGAAGAGACTTACAAGAAACTACCTGACGCTTTATGGCTATCAGAATCAAAGATATGTCCTGAAATATACTGCGATAAAAGGAACGAACCACAACAAGAAAACCGGTCAGGATATTGATTATGCACTGGAATTTATTACTTCTGCAATTAATTTTGGCCGGGACATTACACCAATACCATTAGGAAAACGGCTTCAATTTGGTGAACTGTTTTCCGAAATAAAAAGCAGTAACCATGTAAGTTTTGAGGACGAGTATGCGACAACTGAACTTGATTCAATATTAAGATTAGAAAGGCTTGTGATTTCAAAAGAGAGAATTTCGGCAGACGATTATGGCAGTTTGGATTTATTTAAAATGAACACCAAAGCCAAAGTATACAAGGTAGCAAAGCGACTAATGGTCAGCTACGCGCTACATACGACGTTCTTTAAATCTCCGGGCAAAGGGCTTGTCTGGTTAGGTCATGTTGGTGATACAAATAAAAACGCCTTTGAAATTCCTGGATCCCGCATTATTCCGGCAGGCATGTTCAGCATTGGATATGAGCTGACACCCTACAAGTTATTAAAAATCGATTTTGTTGAAGAATTATTTGCATCCGATATTTACAAATCAACAGCAATCAAATTTTATCAATATTTCCTGATAAAGCCGAAAGGAAATCCGCTGTTTTTGTCGGCCTCGCTAGGGCTATCGGCAGGTAAAAATGCTTTGTATGTGGGCAGATTGACAGATGCCCAAGGCCTGGTTATTAGTGGAGAAGTTTTGAAAAATACCCCAAAAGTTTATCTGGGAGATCAATATGTAAGTGGTTTAGCAAGTGCGGGTCTGGAATACCGCAAAAAGCGACTTTCTTATTTTTCCGAGCTGAATTACACCCAGAATCTCCGCCGGAAAGAAATTCTGGTTCTCAGGGAGAATAGAAATTTTTGGGTTACTAAGAATATCGTTACAGATTATCCGTCCAATGATATTTTGATTACGCCTGCGAATATCCGTGTTGCAGTTTCTCCTATGTCGATCACATGTGGTGTCCGAATGAGACTTTGATTTTCAGTTAGTTGCAACGAAATTATTTAATTATGGATTTTAGGTAAACAGCTAAATAATGATCATGAACCGTACAAATCTTCAATCGCTCAAAATCGCAACCCGCGTTGTAATTATTATTTTCGGCGGTCGTTTTTTGATGAAATATTATCCGGGAATAAAGAGCTGGGTGTTGTCATTTTTTTTGTGAAATACCGAACCAGTGAATCGTCAATCCTAAATTATTTCCTCTTAGGTTTTAACAAGCTTTTAGTTATTATACATTTGTAACTGTTAGCCATTATTAAAATTAAAGCCGTATGCAATCAGCGCCTGACAGTATTCGTGATATATTTTATAACCACACAGGAAACCTTATCCATAAGTGGGACCACTATTTTGACATTTATGAAAAATATTTTTCGAAATATCGGGGTCAAAAGATCAACATTTTAGAGATCGGTATTTCTCACGGCGGTTCGCTGCAATTGTGGAAGAAATATTTTGGTGCGCATGTCCACATTTATGCAATCGACATCAATCCGGATTGTAAGAAGTTGCAGGAGGAAAATACCACGATTTTTATCGGTTCTCAAAGTGACAAAGATTTTTTAGGTCATGTGGCTAGCCAGTTGCCGGAACTTGATTTTGTTATTGACGATGGCGGGCACACAATGGATCAGCAGCTGGTATCCTTTGAAATGTTATATATGAAAGTAAAAGAGGGCGGGCTGTATATCGTTGAAGATACACACACATCTTACTGGGACGAATTTCATGGAGGTCTGAGAAATCCTGGTTCTTTTATTGAAAAATCGAAAGATCTGGTTGATTCAATTTATGACCATCATGTGGTTGACAAAAGTAAAATACGGATCGATGAAATCACGCGCCATATCAACTGCATATCGTTCTACGACTCCATTGTCGTTTTTGAAAAAGAATTACGAAAACAGCCTTTTCATAAGCAGATCGGCAGGAAAACAATTACACCTTATGAGCCTGTTGAGTTAAAAAAGAAAACACTTTTGGATTCGATAAAAGGGATTTTCAAAAAGGAGGAAGCACATCCGTTTTCTCTTAACGATGGTGGAATTGAGGAAATTAAATAAGTTTTTTAATTCTGGTCGCCGTTATCACAAAAAGCAGCCGGTTAAGATTTTATGCTTAACCGGCTGCTTTTTGTATACAGATCAAAACTTTAAACCAGTGGTTCCTGCTGGCTCAAACAGTGAAAACTGCCTTGTCCCCAGATAATTTCAGTGGCATCCAAAGGAATTATTTTCCGGTCAGGCATTGCTTTTTCCAGAATATCAATCGCAATCTGGTCGTTTGGATTATTGAAAACCGGAACGATCACGCCCGCATTACACATCAGAAAATTGACATAAGAACCCGGTGTCCGGAAGTCATCGATGATAACTGCTTTTGGCATAGGTATTTCGATGATATTCAGTTGTTTTCCATTCAACAAACGCATCTCCTTCATCATTTTAAGATTGGTCTGAAGAATATCAAAATTTTCATCATGCGGATCATTTTCTACTGCTGCAATCACCGTGTCCTCGCTGATGAAACGCGTCGTATCGTCAATATGTCCGTCAGTGTCGTCACCAGCAATGCCGGCTTCAACCCAGAGAACCTGTTCAGCTCCGTAATAATCATACAGATACTGCTCAATTTCCGTCTGATTTAAATGCGCGTTACGGTTTTGATTCAGCAGACATGATTTGCTGGTGAGAATAGTGCCAGCGCCATTGAATTCAACAGAACCGCCTTCCATAATGATTCCGGGCGTGACACTTGGCAAGTTCAGATATTTAGCAATCGCCTGCGGCGTGCGATTGTCATCGTCATAAGGAGGATATTTGCCACCCCAGGCGTTATGGCCCCAGTCAACGATCATCTTTTCTTTTGTACCCGGGTTGATCAAAAAAGCAGGTCCGTGGTCCCGGCACCAGGCGTCATTCGTAGGTTTGATAACAAATTCTATTTTAGACAAATCCACGCCGATGCCATCAAGCGAGTTTGTAATAAAATCTTTCAGGTTTTCATCGTTTGCCACGATACCGACATTTTCCCCCTGGCTTATGGCCTTGATGAAAGCAAGATATTGCGGATACATTTTTTTCAGCCTGTCACCCTGCCAGGAAGCTTCGTTATGTGGAAATGTCAGCCACGTGGCTCGGTGTGGGTGCCATTCGGCTGGAAATGTAAATCCTGATGCTTTGGGCGTCGATGAAAGATTGTTTTGTGACACGATGGTATTGGATATGAATTGCTGAAATTACTTCAAATTAAGGTGCAAAGGTCGCAAAGGTTTTTGAAATCGTTTTAAAAAATAGCGCGATGAAATGCCAAATTCGCTTATATCATCAAAAATCTTTCTCTTAAAACAAAAAATCCAAACACCTCGCGGGTTTGGATTTTTTTTCAAAACGTTGATTAAAGTAAATAGGCGTTAATTATTTGATACAAGAACGTTTTCCACTAAATAAGATCCGTCTTCTGTTGTCAGATTATAAGCAATCTCAACTTTGCGCGCATTGGCCTGTACAATTCCGACTTTCCAGGAAGATACCTTTCCAGTTGAAGGTTCGTAATGATACAACACATCATTTTTTGATAATTGTTTCATTGTTTTATTTCCCTTTTTCGTCTGCACCTGATGCTGAGGCGTTGCTTCCAGAAGCAGGGCAGGGACAAGCGGCCAGGATTCTTTGGAGACCGAAGATTCGTTGACGGGTCGCAGGTATACTGCCGTTAAAGCTGCATTTGGGTTATCATAAACTTCCACTGCTTTTACCTTCGTTTCTCTACTTTTACCCTTCCGGCAGGTTTTTACCTTTTCCCCAACTTTTACTTCTCGTATAGGCTTGACAGTTCCGTCGGCCATGGTTACTGTTGCATTTGCGCAAAAATATCTATCCTGCTTTTTTTCTTTTGCCGAAACCTTTTGGGCAACTTCCGTTTTTAACGTAGCAGTTTCGCCATTTTTAGTCTGAGCTATTGCAGCAAAAGACAGCAGAGAAAGAAATGGAATAATGATCGCTTTGCGCATAACAGTTTACTTAGGCTTTTGAAACTCGTACGAATACTTTACTGAAAAGGTTAGGTAATCCGCCAAGGACAATCAAGACGACTCCTGCAATAATCAAAGTTGACATGTGCGTGAAATAAGCGCCGGTTGTCAAAATACCGAGAATTAAAATCGTTGAGAACGGAAGCGAAAATGCAAGCAACAATACGGCAAGTTCCATATCAAACGTTCTCTTCTCTTTTGGTAATCCCATGGCATCTTCACGCAAATTGAAAGCGGAGATATGCGCCAAAGGCCAGAAACTTGCGGCACTCAAAGGAATGACAATGGCAAGCAGAATCATGGACTGATCGGTGATATTCAAAACATAAATCATTCCGGCGCTGATCAGCATTGTGCTGCCAGCTCTGAACAAAAGAATACTTGCGACGATACGTTTTTTTCCTTCTTTAAGTTGTACTGCAAGGCCGATGAAAACCAGAACAAGCGGGGTCATCATGGCACTCGTTTTGTCAAAAATTTCAGTGATTACAAAGGGTAGTGTAGAATAGTTAATCCCAACGCTTAATAGAACAATGGCAAGAATGATCAGTACGTTAATAGGCTCCTGAAGCATATTTCCGAACAAACTTTTAAGTTTTCCTCCCAATTTGGTTTCCTTGTCCTGGCTGTTTTTCAGGAACATGTTCATCGCCAGAATGTAAAGAGAAATAAGAACGAAAAACTTGTTTCCTACGTCGGCCAAGGCGGCAATTGCCAGACTCTTTTCACCTAGAAATTCGGCGATAAAAGGGAAACAGGAAAGGCCCGGAGCCAGCGATGGAATTAACATCATCAGCGTTCTGCCGGTTGGACTGTTTTTTTCAATACCGAAAAGCGCAAAAGCGAGTGGTGCAGAAAAAAACATAAGAAAGTTAAACACCAATGTCACAAGCGGAATGATGATCATCGATGAGTCCATTTCAATCTTCATCAGCGAGATAAAGATCGTGGATGGCAAAGCAACAGAAAGAATGATCTCTTTAATACCGTTGGTTTGCTCCTTACTTTTAAACTTCCCGCGGAGAAGTAATCCCAATGCAATCAGTAAAAGTAAAGTAATGGTTTTTTGTAAGGCATCACTCATGGTTAAAGCTTTTTATTGACTGGATGCCGGATGTTATCCAGCGTATTAAAAATGATTAGAAAAAGTATTGGCTGGTTTTCAGAAACAGATATCCGGTTGGATAAACGTCAGGAAAACCAGCCATTTTTCAGTAAGCAATAATTAGCTTATTGTACCAAGGGCGCTTACGAATGCTTTCATTTCGTCCATTGTACCCATACTAACACGTAACCAAGGCTTGTTTTGAATATCAAATGCACGGCATGAGATATTTTTTGCTGCCAGTTTGGACAGCATATCTTTACCAGGAATATTGATAGGGAAAATCACGAAGTTGGTGTAAGATGGGATGTATTTGTAACCCATTTTATCAAGATTTCCAAGAAGATAGGTTTTTGCTTCGTGGTTCAATTTACGCGTCATCACCTGGAATTCACTGTCATCCATAGCAGCAGAAGCAGCAGCGATTGAAGTATAAGAAATACCCATACCGCCACGAGTAATTTTCTCGATTTGTTTAATGAATGTCGGTTGTGCAGCGATGTAACCAACGCGGATACCAGCCATTCCCATGATTTTTGAGAACGTACGTGCAATGATTACATTTTTGTTTTTCTGAAGCAATCCAACCATACTTTCAGTATCCGCACCAACAGCTAGTTCGATGTATGCTTCGTCAACGAAAATAGGCACTTTCTCAGAAACGCGTGAACAGAAGTCTAACAAGTCCTTACCTGTTGTGATCGCACCCGTTGGGTTGTTAGGGTTACAGATGTAAACAAGTTTAGTGTCTTTGTCAACAGCAGCTTCCATCGCTTTCAAGTCATGGGAGTGGTTTTCTGTAACAGGAACTGCCTTCCATGTTGCGCCAACAGATTTCGCAACCTGAACAAGTGACATATAACAAGGGTCAGCAGATACGATATTTCCACCGTGCATGAAAAGTACCAAAGCTACTTTCTCCAATAGATCCGAAGATCCGGGACCCATCATGATATAATCTTTCGAAACGCCTTCTTTTTTAGCGATTTTATCAACCAGGTCATTCATTTCTTTCCAAGCATAGCGGTTTCCGCCAGCTACTGAATCACAAACAGCCTTTTGAGCGCTTTTTGGTGGTCCGTATGGGTTTTCGTTAGCGCCGATACGGATCATTTTAGAAAGATCTGGTTTTTTGTCCAGGAAGTGCTCGCGCACCATTGGGCTACGGTAAATGCGGTTTTCAGGATCAAGTGATAATGGCATGTCGTCGAATGCACCACCAAAGCTCATGTGAGGAGCCAGAGTCATACCACCAAGAGCCAATAAGCCTGATTTTAACAAATTGCGACGGTCGATTTTTTGAGTCATTGTAATAGTTTTTTAGTAATGGGATTGTAAAGATTAAGCAAATGGGTATTAGAAAAGCAATGAATAAAAACAGAAATAAGTCAGCCAGGAATTTACCTGACTGACTGGTAATTTTATTGTGCCTGAACCTGCGAGAACCTTGTGAAGGTTACTCCCTTGTAGGTTCCGGTCCATGATATTCTTGCAAGTGAACCTTTAACGGGAGCAGCGATTCCTAATTCTGCCCAGGTTTTGTCCAGTGAAACTTTACCGTCTGCGCCGGAAGTTACTTCTCCTAAAACTGCTCCTGTTCGCATGGTGATCGCCACTTTTAAACCTGAAACAGGTATCGAGTCAATACCGACTGCGTTATTCAGGATGCCGCTTTTATCTAATTCTAAAATTGTCGCAGAAAGTGTCAGTTTTGTGGAGGCGGCAGGGTATCCAACAGCTGGATCTTTTTCCTGAGGATATCCGAAAGGTGCTCCGATGATGTTTACAACAACCGGCGCAACTGTGGCGTCAACCCAGGGATCTTCTTCTTTACAAGCGGTAAAAGCAGCACCGGCAAGCAAACAGATAACCAGAATTTTGATATGTTTTGTATATGAATTCATTTTCAGTTTTGTTAAGTCGATCACTTAATTTTTCCGGTTTGGATTATTCAGCCCACCAAAGTTTTGTTTTCATATCATCTTTGCCACCAAGCAAGGCAACACCACCTTCAACACTTTCTTTGTTTAGCGAATACTCGTTGGTTGAATAGGTAAACCTTGTTGGCAAAACTCCATCGTTGTTCAGTACAGCACGTGCATCAGGGGCAGGGAATTTTGGTAAACCCGTGCGGCGCCATTCTGCCCAAGCTTCGATACCCTGACCAAACAATGCTACCCACTTTTGCTCCATGATTTTCTCTTTTGTGGCAGTTCCAAGTTTATCAAGGAACGCAGCTGACGGAGTCAAGGCGTATTGTGTGAAAGAAGCATTCACAGCAGTTTTGAAATAAGCGTCTGCGTCTCCTGTGATGTCGCCATCGATTGCAGCTTCTGCAAGTATGAAGTTCAATTCAGCAAAAGTCATGATAACCTCCGGTGCGGTTGCTCTCGTAAAATAGTTTCCGATCGTTGAACTTGATGAAAGGAAAGTAGTAGCAATCGCATCTGGCAAACCGTTCGGGTGACCTTGGTAAACGCCATCTTTGTTTGGGTTACCATAAACCGTAATTCTTGTGTCACCCATTGAATTCATCTGATCAACCAATGTTTTACTCAAATTCCAGTCCGTACGACCGCCTTGGATAATGATCTGGTTCCACTCGTTGTTACTTGGCAAAACTGCTGAACAGTTCAACTGAGCGTTGTCCGCGTTTGTAGTGAAAATCGGATATGTTGTCGCGTCTCCGAGAATTTCAGCAAAAACAGCTTTTGATTCTCCCGGTTTCTTTTTTGCCTGACGGTTTGCAAGTCTCAAACGAAGTGAATTTGCGAATTTTTTCCATTTCAGCACATCACCGTTATAAACAATATCTCCTGCCACGGCAGGACCGCCTACGGTTAGCAAGGAATTTGCTGTTTTAAGATCCGCAAGCATCGCCGCGTAAACAGCTTCCTGTGAATCATACTTAGGCGTGTAAATTGGCGTAGCAGCCGTTCCTTGAATTGCTTCTGAGTAAGGAATTGGTCCGTACATATCAGTAAGCAGAGAGAAGACCCAGGTTCTCATCACCATCGCAACGCCCACATAATTTGCGTTTGGAGTTGCGCCGTCAGGAGAGGAAATTGTGATGATGCGTTGGAAGTTAACCTGTGCATCGTTGTAAAAACCTTTCCAGTTATTATTAGTTACAGCAACCGAAACCGTGTAGTCATCACCCTCGTTGGAATAAATATTACGAGTCAGATGCTGCATGTAAAGTTCAGCCGCATCGATGTTGATACGTTCAAACCGGTCTCTATGTCCCCAGTAGCGATCAATTGAAGATTCAAGGCCTGAGGTAAGAAGATACTGTGCCTTAACAAGCGTCGGATCGTTTGGATTCGAGTTCAGTTCTTCAAAATCCTTTGTACAGCTGTTCATCGAGAACATCGCAGCCGTCAGGGCAAGTACTAGTGGTTTGTATGCTATTTTTCTCATAATGAAAGTCAATTAAAAGATCCCAGATCAACAGGAAGATTAGAATGAAAAGCTTAAATTAACACCCATACTTCTTGAACTTGGAAGCTGGCCATAACCAAATCCCTGTGCGTTTCCACCTTTTGCATCGAACTCAGGATCCACATGTGGTGTGTTTTTGAAGATCATCCAAACGTTACGTCCAACCAGTGAAAGTTTAGCAGTCTGGAAGAATGTTTTCTTCAAAAGGTAAGGAGGCAGGCTGTATCCAAGTGTCAACTCACGTAGTTTCACATAACTTGCGTCAAAAATTGCAGCTTCGTGGTAGTTACGAGGATTGTTATAAGCGTAAAACTCTTTCGCAGGAATGATGATGTCATTTTTAGCGAATGTTCCGTCAGCCATTTGTTTAACACCGTCTCCGATCACGCCTTCTTCACGTCCGATCGCGGTTTCTTCATACTGACCAGTCCAGCGACCAGTTCCTGTTCCTTCGTCAAAAATATCGCCGCCCATACGCACATCAACCAGTGCTGAAACGGTTACACCTTTATAAGTAAATGTGTTAGAAACACCACCTGTCCAGTCTGGCTGAATATTGCCAAGTTTGATTGTTCCAGGTGCAACTTGTGGTAAACCGTTTGCATAAATTACTTCGCCATCTGGTGAACGTAACCAGCCTTTTCCGTAGTAAGTACCATAAGCTTCGCCTATTCTGGCTTCGGAAGTCATACCGCGTTGTGTAGCAAGCGTGTAGGTTGTAAGACCTTCGGCAAGCGCAACAACTTTGTTTTTGTTTTTAGCGAAGTTAACTGCGATATCCCATGAGAAGCCATTTGACAATTTGACCGGGTTAGCAGTCAACATAATCTCAACTCCTTTATTAGTAATCTCTCCTGCATTTAAAACGCGGGTATCATAGCCGCTCGCTTTTGAAATCTCAACCGCTAGGATCTGGTCTCTCGTACTTTGGCTGTAATAAGTCATATCAAGACCGATTTTGCCTTTAAAGAATCTCAAATCAGCTCCGAATTCCTGACCTGTTGTGATCTCAGGTTTCAAAGTAGAGTTTGCGATTTTTACAGCCTCAGCGAATTTACTTAGGCTACCGTTCCAGGAACCGTTTGCTCTGAAAGTTTGCTGTAAGGCATATGGATCAGCATCGTTACCTACCTGAGCCAAACTTGCACGAAGTTTTGCGAAACTTAGCACGTTACTTTGAACATCAAAAATATCTGTCAGTACTGCACTAAGGGAAATAGAAGGGTAGAAGTAAGAGTTGTTGTTAGAAGGCAACGTACTTGACCAGTCATTTCTTGCAGTCAAATCCATGAACAATTGATTTCTCCAACCGATCTGAGCCGCACCAAAAACACTCTGGTTTTCCGACTTGGTGATTGTACTTTCAATCGTATTCAAACTTGGGATCGAGTTAGCAGCATTGTATACTCCATCGACAACAAGCTCGCCAACCGCGAAATAGTTTCTCTTGTAATTATTGGTTCTTTTTATCGCACCTGCCTGAAGATTTAGAGAAAAGTCTTTTGTTACATCTTTGTTGAAAGTGAAAATAACGTCTGAGTTTGTTTCCTGATTACGAAGAACTTCTTCATTATACCGGCCCGGAGTTTTAACACCGTTTCTTACTCTTTCAAAGTTTGTAACATTGATACGGGTATCACTCCAAACGTCTGTTCCTGTCCGAAGCATCACGCTAAGCGAAGGAAGGATTTTATAATTGAAGGAAATGTTTCCTAATAATCTGTCTTTATCATTTCCACTTGTCAATTTTTTCTGTGAAAAATATGGGTTAGTGAAAAAGGTATGTTGCCAGTTCGGTGGATCTGTGTCACCAGGAATCTGGTTATGCGTAGAAGTATATTGTTCGTAGTTGCGAAGCTGTTTCCAGGATACGTGTCTGTGAGCCCAGATAAATTCCTGGCCAGAAGTATATCCGCGGTTGTCAGCACCTGACTTGATGTATTCAGCAGATAGCGCTACACTGAAATTCTTGGTCATGTTGTAACCAGAGTTAATTTTCATGTTGTAACGGTGGAAATCATTGTAATAAGCGATCCCACTTTGTTTTGTATGTCCCAAGCCTAAACGGAAATAACCCTGGTCGTTTCCACCTGAAACAGCAACGCTGTTTGACACTGTGCTACCTGTGTTCCAGAATTCCTCCCAGTTGTTTGGCTGCGGAGTCAACGGAGCTACGTCATTTCCTGTCCACCATTGTCTGACCAACCGGCCGTCCATCGGTGCGCCCCAGCTTTCATCCGTTCCTTCTGTTCCTGAAAGAGGAGCTGTCGGTCCGTAAGCTGCGCGGTATTGCTGAATTTCAAGAGGGTCGGTGATCGCCCCGCTCCATCCATTGTTATACCACGTTCTGTATCCGTTTCCACCACCGTAAGTATTCTGGAATTTAGGTTTGATCCATGGGCGCTCAAAGGTTACGTTAGAATTCACTTCAACGCCAATTCCTTTTGTTCCTTTACCGTTTTTCGTTGTTATCAAAATAACACCGTTGGCTGCACGTGAACCGTATAAAGCGGCTGCGTTTGGACCTTTCAAAACAGAAATCTCTTTAATGTTGTCGGGGTTAACTTCTGACATACCCCCACCGTACTGGTTTGTCTGTGAGGTAGCTGATGCCTGTTGCATCGGTACACCATCAATAACAATAAGTGGCTGGTTGTTACCAGAAATAGAACCAGCGCCACGGATCTGGATGGTAGAACCACTACCAGGTCCGCCGTTTGACTGAATTCTCACACCGGCAATCTTACCGGAGAGTGCGTTAGCAACGTTCGTTGAACGCGATTCAGTAAGTGCTGAACCTTTCACCTCCTGAACCGTATATCCTAATGCCTTTCTTTCACGCTCGATACCAAAAGCTGTAACCACAACTTCTGCCAATTGACGCGTATCAGCATCTAATTTGATGTCAAAAACAGATTGATTCCCAACTGGAATCTCTTTAATTAAAAAACCAACATAAGAAACAACCAAAACGCCGTCACCAGGAATAGAAAATGAGAATTTTCCGTCAGCATCGGCATTTGTACCCGTATTTGTGCCTTTGTAAATAATAGAAGCGCCAGCCAGTCCCAGACCATCATCGGCCGCAGTTACCTTTCCGCTAATTTCACGCGTTTGTGCATTGACAAGCGGAGAAAGCAGACAGGCCCATAAGAACAATAGTAAAGTTTTACGCATGGGAATCCGGTTAAATTAATTAGGTGAGTACTATTAGTAGAGTCGGTAAAAAAAAGTTATGGCTGTGGTGTCCACGTTTCTGTGCGCCGCACACACTTTCGCATGGACAGAACAGCACAGCCATAAGCTTACAAAACTGCTTTTCCGGAAAGCAATACCCTCTTAATCGAGGACAAACAGTGGAATCTTTCTGAAATCTGGCAACCAGGTCCAGGTTTTGATAAAAATGTTTGTCCACGCTGACAGGCAATTCATTGTTAATATTTTCTGTAAAAAGGCAGAACTTCTTTGCTGCCGTCCACTCGGGATCAAACAGGTTTAGAGGGTCGTGTTCCCCTTCTTACATTTAGATATATTCAGTGCGGCTGGAACATATCTGACAGTTAAGAAGTTTAGTCATTCGTTTAATGACATTTCAAATATACTGACAAAGCGTACAAATGCAAGAGAAATTATTTAAAAATTGAATTTTATTGCAATAATAATTGGTTGATGTGGTCAATGAACGAATATTATTGCACTTTACTAATATTAAATTAAAATTATCTTACTTTGATCCAATCTATAAGCTTAATAGAGTTCGACTTAGAACAAGTAACCCTTATTTAACAAGTTTCAAATTTACCTATATACGCATATATTTATGTATAAACTCGAAAATCAAGTTCAAATTTCGTTAATTTATTTTGTATTTTTTGCAAAAATGAATAAAACAAGTTTTCAGCTAGCTGGAAACGACAAAAGGATTGCCTATGGCAATCCTTTTGTGATTATCGGAATAATTATATTTGAGGTAACTTATTTTCCGTCAATATAGCGACTTAGGATTGGTTTATAAGAATCCACGCGTCTATCGCGGAAGAATGGCCAGGTGGTTCTGTAATGATCCAGTTTTTGCAGATCGATTTCTTCAACATGAACAGTTTCTTCTATGTGCGGAGCCAGATATAACAAACGTCCATGCGGGTTAGCGATAAAGGAGCCGCCCCAAAATTGTTGATCAGCTTCCCGGCCAACGCGATTAACCGAAACAACATAAACGCCATTAGCAACTGCGTGGCTTCGCTGGATTGTTTGCCATGCGCCATATTGTTCGTCGTTGATAACCGGGTCCGTTTCATTTGTATCCCAGCCAATGGCTGTTGGGTAAAACAAAATTTCAGCTCCCATCAAACTCGTGATACGCGCTGCCTCCGGGTACCATTGATCCCAGCAAATCAAAACACCTATTTTAGCGAATTTTGTATCGAAAGTCCGGTATCCGTTAGTATCAGATTCTTCCTGCGACGCATCACCGGGAGTGAAATAAAACTTCTCATAGTATCCGGGATCATCCGGAATATGCATTTTACGGTATTTTCCTAAATATGAGCCGTCCGCGTCAAGAACTGCTGTGGTGTTATGATATAAACCGTGTGCACGTTTTTCAAATAACGAAGCAATGATGACGACACCCAATTCTTTGGCAAGACTGCTTAATGATTCCGTGGAAGGACCAGGTATCGCTTCTGCCAGTTCAAAGTTTTTATGGTCTTCAACGTCGCAAAAATATAATGATTTAAAAAGCTCCTGCAAACAAACAATTTGTGCTCCTTTGGCAGCCGCTTCTCTTATTTTAGACTTAGCTTTTTCGAAATTATCTTCTACATCCGCAGAACAGCTCATCTGAACGATTCCGATATTTACTTTTTTGTTCATTCCGGTTGTTTATATTGATTGAGTAATCGGATTTAAAAACATTATTTACTGAATGGAAGTTCTTTGATATCAAAATCGAAGGAAAGCTTGTTCATGCAGTTAAAATGTTTTTTAGGACATTCTTTATAACCGATCTTAGAGCAGGGACGGCATTCGAGATCATTATTTTCTATTACTTCAAAAGCCGTTTTATAAGGATACATGCCAAAAGCAGGAACCGTATTGCCCCAGATCGAATAAACTTTCTTTTTGAAAGCTGCGGCCACATGCATCAGTCCGGTATCGTGGGTAAAGACGATAAATGACTGTTCTATCAGCGATGCGGATTGATTGAAATTATATTTTCCACATCCGTTAAAAATCAATCTGTCGCCAATTGCCTTTCGGATTTCTTCTCCTGCTTCGAAATCTTCTTTTCCACCTAGTAAAATGATCGGGAAATTGATTTTCCTGCAAAGTTCGATCATTTTGTGAACGGGAAGTTTTTTAGTTGTATGCTGTCCTCCGATAGCATAAGCGACAAATTCTCTCTTATGCGTTTCAGGAATCCAGTCTCTTTCTACTTTGTCTTTATATGGAATAAAATAATCCAGACCAAGGTCATCATTTTTGACGTCCAAGGGTAAAACCGTATCCAGATACCTGTCCACGATATGGATATCCGGCAGGTAATTAATCTTGAACTGGGTTTGCAGCCACTTCTGCGCATTTAATTTTTTAAAAGAAAAGGATCGCTTGAAAAGTGCCAGCTTGATATGCAGTGTGCGTAAATTGGTATGCAGATCGATAATGTAATTATAGTTTTCAGCACGCAATTCTTTGATCATTTTATTCACACTCCCATCCAGCAGCCAGATTTTATCCACGTTAGGATTATTTTCCAGCAGAAAACCGAATTTACTTTTAGTAAAGTAATGTATTTCTGCATCCGGATATTGCTGTTTCAGACAACGTATAACGGGAGTAGTCAGGACGATATCGCCGATCGAGGAAAAGCGGAGGATTAAAAACTTGACAGGTTTATTCACGATTTATCTTTTACTTCCAATGTTTGATCCCGGTGCAATACTTGCGGCCGTTTGTGTTTCCAACGTTTGTGGCTCCATAACAATTATCGGGCTGCGGGATAATATAGTTTTTGCGTTTTGGTAATCAATTTAAAATAAAATTTATAAAATACCCGTTTAAAATTATTTCTTAATACACCCATATACAAGACTGACGCATTAAGTTTTCTGGGGATAAGCTTAACTCTGCCAAAACGCCAGTGTGCCGGTTTAGAAAAGTGGTCCGGTAAGCGCGTTGTTGCGCAGACGACTAGTCATTGATAAGGATGAAGAGAAATGGTTTTTTACGAGGATGTAATGGACGCTGGAAAACCTCTTCCATAGCCGTAATTTCTGTACCAAACTGAGTCCGGACATCTTTAACCAGTTGTCAAATGGCTCGTTGGCTAGCATGTAATAATAACAATTATCTGATAATGAAAACTTTACAGCGGCAAATAAAATTGTCAGGGTACCAAATTTAGTAATTGTTCAGGTTTCAGGCTTTCAGGTTTACAATGTTTCCATCGCCTATGGCTCCAAAGCCAGTTGTGCGGCTGGAGACGGATATCCTGCTCCAATATCTGAATCTGCTTTTCCAAAATTCCGTTGACCGGAACCTCCTTAGGCGTCTCAGTTATTGTTGTTATGTCAACATGATAATAACCCCGTTTGTTCTCCACTTTGCTGAATTCTGCATATAATACCGTAAGGTTCAGTTTTCGTGCTATGGCTTCCACGCCGCGAAAAACAGCGGTATCCTGATGAAGGAATTTTGTCCAGAAAGCTGTCTTTGGATTGGCGGACTGATCATTCGCCAAAACGACAAAAAACGGTTTGGTTCTTGGTGTCAGCAGCTCCTTAAATATTTTGTCCATCGGAACCAATTTTGCTCCAAAACGTGTCCGGTAATCCAGAAACCATTTATCAAATTCTTTATTTTGTAGCGGGCGATATACAACAATGCATTCGTGAGAAAATTCAAGAGAAGAAAATAAATTGGCAAGTTCCCAGTTTCCACGATGGCCCATAAGGAAAATGGCACTTTTGTTTTGCTCGTATAAATTATTGACGATAGTAAGATCGCCTTGCAGGCGCTCGCGGATGATCTCAGGAGAAGCGGTCCTGAATTTTAAGGTTTCTAAAATAAGGTCTGTGAAATGGATATAAAAGTTGCGTGAAATAACTCCAATTTCTTCCTCTGATTTTTCAGGGAAACTATTCCGTAAATTTTCAAAAATTACCTTTTTTCGATAACCAACTATATCAAATAGCATCCAGCTGAGGGCAGTAGATACTCGGAATATATTTTTCCAGGAAAGGCCGGCAGTGGAATTCAGAAAGAAAATTGAAATTTTTGCAACTAGTTTATTCATATATAATTTTTTGCAATATTACATATAACGTATGTGTATTAAAAATTAGCATTTGTTTTTAAAATTAGCTAGCTTCACTAGACCAATCAAAAGCGTATCTGTGTTAGAAAGCTTATTTGACATAAAAAATGATCGGCGCCTGAGCGTATACCTCTATCGAATGGGATTCGGTATGTGGCTGATGTATCTGGCACTTGGCGCGCCTGCACTGCATGCTTATAAACACTACCGCCTGGATTGTGGTGTTTTTTCAGTGGTTTTAATGGTGGTAGGATTCTCTGCTTCGATGGTATTTGATTATGTTCATCACCGCGAAGCTTACGAGTACAAGAAGAAATGGCTGTTTGTTAGTTATCTTGTATTGGCTGGAATTGTTTATTTCTTTATCCTTTAAAGGAATCCGGAGAGCAGATTAATTATGAAATCTGTTTGCTGATCACTTCTTCAATTTTCTGGAATGTCAACCCTGGGAGCGCGGCGACTTTTCCGATAACAATCACAGCAGGAGATTTTATTTCGGCTTCTTTGGCAAGTGATAAGATATTTCCAATCGTTCCTAAAACGATTTTTTGTTCCGGCAACGATCCGTTTTGAATAATGGCAATCGGCTCATCGAATTTATCCAGATCAGCATAAATCGTAATAATTTCTTCCAGTTTGTGCGTGCCCATCAGGATCACAACCGTTGCCGAAGAGCGTGCTGCCCAGGGAAGATCTGCGGATAATTCATGCGATTTTGTGGTTCCGGTAACAACCCAAAAACTTTCACTAACACCGCGGGAAGTCAACGGAATGCCTGCCAGAGCCGGAACTGCATAAGTACTGGAAATACCTGGAATAACTTCCGATTCAATACCGTGTTGGGCAGCATATTCAATTTCCTCATAACCACGACCGAAAATAAAAGAATCACCGCCTTTCAAACGGATAACTTCACCATATTCACTGGCAGAGGCAACAATCAGTTTGTTAATTTCATCCTGTCCGCAGCTTACTTTTCCAAAACGTTTTCCAACATGAATTTTCAAACAATCTTCCGGACAATAATCTAAAATTGAAGGATGCACAAGCGCATCAAAAAGCACAACCTTTGCGGTTTGTAATGCTTTAATTCCTTTCAAAGTGATCAAGTCAGGATCGCCGGGACCGGCACCGATTAATGTAAGTTTCATAGGGAATGGCTGTTGGCTTTCGGCGATCAGCTGTCGGTTGGTTACTTTATACGAATCCTTGAATCATAAGGAAGACGATGCTTGGGAGAAAATTAGATTAGTGAGAGAAGTCAATTTTAAATTTAACTACTCTCACTAATCCAAATGTTGGCTACCAATTGATAGCCGACTGCCGAAAGCCGACAGCCACAATATTATGAATCTTTTCCAAACGAAAGTTCCTGCAAAACAGGCTCGCCAGTTTCCATCAATTGAGCTCCACGTGTATTACGAACGAAGTTTAAAAAGTCTTCTGCCGTATTTACAAAATAGGTAGCAAACGCTTCAGTTGGTTCGAATTTGTTGATACTGAAAGCAAGAGAACGGAAAGGCGTTTCTTCTGAATCCGGAAGAACATATTCAGCCGGAATATTGTATTTAAATTCTTTTCCGAAGTTACTTTCGAAGTCATTGATGATACCGTACTGTGTGTTTGTACTCACATCTTTGGTCATCAACAATCCTTTCGCACCTGTGATCAAAACGTTATAAGCATGATAAATCGCATCAGCCCAGATTTTCGATTCAAAGTTTTCTTTGGCAAGGTTTAATTTTTCCTGTCCTTCTGTAATTGTTGTTGCTACTAAATCGACCAAAACACTGGCACATTCACCAACACCAATTTCAGTTTTGAACATTTCATCATGATCCCAGTCGCGGTAATCGTCTTCCTGAATCGTAGAAAGATCAGCGATTGGTTTCAATAACTGGAAGAAATAATTTTTAGTCTGACGTGTGTAATACTGGTTAAAGTATTCTCCGTCATATGCGTTTGATTCGTAATCGTTGAAGATCGTACGAAGTGCTTCCGGTCCGCGTTTCGCTGGAACTTTAATCACCTTATCGCCAATCAAACCAATGCCGTCTCCGGAAAATCCACCGCCTAACAAAACCTGCAAAGCTGGCAAAACCAGTTTTCCATTTTTTATTGAACTTCCGTGGAAACCAATATTAGAAGCGTTATGCTGACCGCAGCCATTCATACAGCCACTGATTTTGATCTTGATATCCTGGTTGTAAATCATTTCAGGAAATTCTTCCTTCATGACATCCTCCAAAACACGGGTAATTCCGTAACTGCTCGTGATAGCAAGATTACAAGTATCTGTGCCTGGGCAAGTTGTAATGTCCATAGTACTGTCAAAACCAGGATTAACTAATCCCAATTTCGAAAGTTCGTTGTATATCGCTACAAGGTCTTCACCTTTAATAAATCGAAGAATATATCCCTGGTTAACCGTTACACGAATATCATCAGCTGCGTATTGACGAACGATATCAGCCAATGAACGTGCTGTATCTGAGCTCATATCACCCAGCAAAACACGTAACTGAACGGCGTACCAACCTTTTTGTTTTTGTTCAAAAGTGTTGGTTTTTAACCATTTCGTGAATTCAGTAATATCTGAAATACTTTCAGAAGCAATTTTCAAAATTTCTTCTTCGCTCAAAGATGGGCGAGGAGCGTGGTTGATTGATTCCGCTTCGTTGGTACCGAACAAATCGTCCGGAATCTGGAAAATTTTGTTTTTAACGGCGGTGCGTTCTTCCTCCACTTTCGCCATCATTCCTTCCAGACCAAGATCGTTCAAAAGGAACTTCATGCGCGCTTTATGGCGACGAACACGTTCTCCGTAACGGTCAAAAACACGAAGCAAAGCTTCTATAAAAGGAATAACATCTTTTTCTTCAAGGAATTCAAAAGCAGTTTGCGCCGAGAAAGGTTGTGCCCCCAAACCGCCACCGATCAAAACTTTGAAACCTTTAACAGATTCACCCGCTGCGTTTGTTCCCATTTTGGCGATAAGGCCAACATCGTGAATAAACGCTAAGGCAGAATCTTTTTCAGACGAAGAAACCGCTATTTTGAATTTCCTTCCCATATCCTGATTGATAGGATTACGAAGGAAATAGGTAAAAATCGAATGTGTTATTGGTGTAACATCAAAAGGTTCTTCCGGGTCAATACCTGCCACCGACGAAGCCGTCACGTTACGGATTGTATTACCACACGCTTCTTTTAAAGTAATTCCGGCATCTTCCAGATCTGCCCATAATTGTGGAGAATCTGAAAGTTTTACAAAGTGCAGCTGAATATCCTGACGGGTAGTTGCATGCAAATTTCCAGTCGCAAATTTGTCGGAAGTATCTGCAATGCGAACAAGCTGATCTGCCGTGATACGTCCATAAGGCAGCTTGATACGGATCATCTGAACGCCTGGCTGGCGCTGACCGTACACACCGCGCGTCAGACGAAACTTACGAAAAGCTTCTTCCGGCGTTTCACCCGTGTTAAATGCGTTGATCTTGTTGTGTAAATCAACAATATCACGTTTTGCTACGGATGATACTTTGTCTGAAATTACTAAATTATTCATGGTGATGTATTCTTATAACCTATCGGAATAGTATATTAACTTTATATCGGGAAAAAAGGTGCGGCTGAACCACGCCTTTTATTCAACCATACAAGCGCCAACGGTCACGTTCGACGTTTCATCAATCAGAATAGCGGCGCCATTTGCTCTGTTTTGCTGATATGGGTCGTAAGCGATCGGTTGCGCTGTTCTTAAAATAATTCTTGCGACATCGTTTAATTTCAAACTTTCAACCTCATCCAGTTTTTCGTATGAATTGATATCGATCTGATATTCTATACTTCTAACAGAACATTTTGTTCTTGCAGTTCCGTGCTGAAGAAGATATTTGTCGCCGGCTTTCAATGTTTTGCGGTCGTCCATCCAGCAAACTAATGCTTCGATATCCTGACTTACGATTGGTGAATTATCAACAGACACGATCATATCGCCACGACTGATATCCACATCGTCTTCCAGAAGAATGGTAACCGATTCAAAAACGCCAGCTTCGATTATTTCCTGTCCACCGAATTCAATTCTTGCAATTTTCGATTCTGTGCCGGAAGGCAAAATTTTAACAGCTTCGCCTTTTCTCAACGAGCCGCTCTGTAAACGACCTGCATAACCACGGTAATCATGCAATTCCTCAGTCTGAGGGCGGATTACATACTGAACCGAGAAACGTCCGTCTGTTGTGTTTTTGTCTTTTAAAACATTAACGGTTTCAAGAACTGACAACAAAGTTTCGCCAGTATACCAGGGCATGTTTTTAGATCTGTCAACGATATTATCTCCGTTTAACGCGCTAACCGGGATGATTGTCAGATCTTTGATATTCAGTTTCTGGGCAAGATCCTGGTATGTTTTTGCAATTTCCAAAAACGCATCTTCTGAATTTCCAACCAAATCCATTTTGTTAATCGCCACAACCACGTGAGGAATTCCCAACATGGAAGCTATCAGCGAGTGACGACGAGTTTGTTCAGCAACACCATGACGCGCATCAACCAGGATAATCGCAAGATCTGCATTCGAAGCACCAGTAACCATATTACGGGTATACTGAATATGTCCCGGCGCATCGATCGAAATAAATTTACGGTTTGGCGTCTGGAAATATTTGTAAGCTACATCGATCGTAATCCCTTGTTCGCGTTCAGAACGAAGTCCGTCCGTTAAAAGAGCCAAATCAATTTCACCATCATTACGGCTTTTGCTGGCGCGTTCGATGGCTTCCATCTGATCTGCCAGAATATTTTTAGTATCAAAAAGCAAACGCCCGATCAACGTACTTTTACCATCGTCTACGGAACCTGCTGTTATAAATCTTAGTAAATCCATTTTTTTTAGTTAAGAGTTTTTGAGTTAATAGTTTATGAGTTGTTCGATTTTGAACTCATTGACTTTAAACTTAAAACTCAATCAAAAATATCCTCCTTTTTTACGGTCTTCCATCGCAGCTTCTGTTTGCTGATCGTCGATGCGGGTTTCGCCTCGTTCGCTGATTCTGGAAACTGTGATTTCTGCAATTACTTCTTCCAAGGTCGCAGCGCTTGATTCTACGGCAGCTGTACAAGTCATATCGCCAACGGTACGGAAACGAACTTGTCTGGTTACAATCTGATCTTCCGGATCTTTTTCGATTACCGGCGTATTGTATAACAAACGTCCGTCGCGCAGGATACACTCACGTTCGTGAGCGAAATAAATGCTTGGAAGCGTAATGCCTTCTCTTTGAAGATATGCCCAAACGTCCAATTCAGTCCAGTTAGAAATCGGGAAAACACGTACGTTTTCGCCTTTATGAATACGTCCGTTAAATAGATTCCAAAGTTCAGGTCTCTGACGTTTTGGATCCCACTGACCGAATTCGTCGCGGAAAGAGAAAATACGTTCTTTTGCACGCGCTTTTTCTTCATCACGACGTGCGCCACCGATGCAGGCGTCAAATCCGAATTCTTCAATCGTGTCTAGTAAAGTAAAAGTCTGCAACCAGTTACGGCTCGCGTTTTTACCAGTCGGTTCTTTCAGATTTTTCGCTTTGATGGTATCTTCCACATAACGAACAATCAGTTTAGAACCTGTTTTTTCAGCAAGCATATCACGGTAATCCGTAGCTTCCACGAAGTTATGGCCCGTATCAATATGAACTAGCGGAAATGGGATTTTACCCGGAGCAAAAGCTTTTTGAGCAAGACGAACCAGGGTGATAGAATCTTTTCCACCTGAAAATAGTAACGCCGGACGTTCAAACTGACCAGCCACTTCACGCATAATGTAAATCGCCTCTGCCTCTAGCTGATCCAGGTAGTCCGGTTTTCTACGGTCAATATTTCCCTGGTCGCTAAGATCCGACGCCTCTTTTACTGAAATTGACATACTTACTTCATTAGACATTTAATACTTCTTCTTTATTTACGTAGCATTGGGATGCTTTTATTACTTCGCGTGCAAACCACATTCTTTCTTCGACTCATCTTCCCACCACCAACGGCCGGCGCGGAAATCTTCGCCTTCCTGGATGGCGCGGGTACAAGGTGCACAACCGATACTTACAAAACCTTTGTCGTGCAAAGGATTGTATGGAATACCATTGGATTTTACATAGGTTTTTACTTCCTCAAAACTCCAGTCCAGAATCGGGTGGAATTTGATCAGATCATGAGCCTCATCAATTTCCAGCTTATGCATAGACTGACGATTTCCCGACTGCTCTGCCCGGATACCAGTAACCCAAATTTTTGCTCCTTTCAAAGCTCTGTTCAAAGGCTCAACTTTACGGATAAAGCAGCATTCTTTACGGTTTTCAACAGAATCGTAAAAACTCAAAGGGCCTTTTGTACTTAGCAAAGCTTCCGCAGAATCCGTTTGCGGATAGTATGCTTTTATTTTGGTGTCGTAACGGTTGTTTGTTTTTTGAAGCGTCATGTACGTTTCGGTAAACATTCTTCCGGTATCCAAAGTAAAAATGCTGATATCCAGATTGTTCTTTAAAATAAAATCTGTAATAACCTGATCTTCATAACCCAGGCTGGTAGAAAATACGACCTGACCCGGAAAAAGATCTGCCAGAATTGTCAGCGATTCGATTTCGCTTTTGCCTTCAAGGGCGGCGGTTAATGCGTCTATGTTTGTGTTCATGGTGTTTCGCCTTGTATTGCTTCTCGTATTGTTACACAGAGAAAATTGGAGTTAAAAGGAGGGGCACAGAGTTTTTTCATTATAATCTCTGCGAGTCTCTTTATTTCTTTGTGGAACTCTGTGTAACCTATTTTTTTATTTTATTTCAAAATATGCAACTTCCAAAAAGTGCGTGTGCAAATGTTGAAAATCTTTATCTGTTGTTATCAATGTTGCATTTAAAACACTGGCCGTCGCTGCAATCCATAAATCGTTTTTGCCCATATTTCTTGAAGAACCTGTAAGTGGTTTTTCTTCAAGTCTTCCCTGGCTGAAAGCGTCTATTTCTGCGTAAGAAGTTATGATTTCCTCTGATATGAAATCGATTATTGTAAATTCTTTTGCGAATATTTCCAGCTCTCGCCTTTTGTTAAATCCCCATTTATTTTGAACAGCAAGCGATCTTAATTCTCCTATTACGACTGCTGGAATATATACATCCGAATCTGTTTCAAATATTCCAAGCTGCAATTCAATTAGATCCCAGATTGAATGTTTTCTCAAATATGCCAGGATGACATTAGTGTCCAGGACATATCTCATTTTGTCAATTGCGAAAGAAGAACTTCAAGTGGCTCCTGAATATCAATTGCATCTCTCAGAGCTTCAAGCCTTTCTTTATTTAAACCTTTGTACCCCTGTTTATTTTTCAGTTTTTCAATTCGATCTTCAAATGACAAACTTTTATCCGCCGGATTACTGATCATAGATTTCAAAGGATCATCATCGGAAAGTGTACTATAAACAAATTCGTTCATCGTAACACCCGCCAAATCGCTCGCCTGTTTTGCGGAGAGCGCTCCTTGCTGATATAGTTGGCCTGCAATAGAAAGCAATACCTTCTCCTTCTCGAAATCTTCCGGCAAATTGATGGTTAGCGTTTTCATTGTACGACCAATTTAATCTATTGATTTTTACTCTAATATATCACTTTTGACCGATACTTCCACTGCATTTGTGAAATCCTCAATCAGGTCTTCGATATCTTCCAGGCCAACTGAAATACGAATTAGGCCTTCTGTGATGCCTAATGCCAGTTTTTCATCTGCTTTCAGTTTCGCATGTGTCGTGGTGAACGGATTGGTAACAATCGTTCTCGTATCTCCCAAATTTGAAGACAGAGAAGCAATTTCCAGTGCATCCATAAATGCAGAAACACGCTCAAAACCACCTTCTAATTCGATCGTAACAATGGCACCGCCCGCTTTCATCTGCGCTTTGGCAAGTTCATGCTGTGGGTGAGAAGCTAAAAACGGATATTTAACCAATTTCACGTCCGGATGTTTTTCCAGCGCCGTTGCCAAAGTCAAGGCGTTTGAGCAATGTTTTTCCATTCTCAATTCTAAGGTTTCAAGGCTCTTGCTTAATACCCATGCATTAAACGGAGCCATTGACGGTCCGGTGTGGCGGCAGAAAAAGCGTATATGTTTGATATATTCTTCTTTTCCAACAACAATTCCACCCAAAACGCGTCCTTGTCCATCCATGTATTTTGTCGCTGAATGTACAACCAGATCCGCTCCGAAATCTACCGGATTTTGCAGTGCAGGAGACGCAAAACAGTTATCGACGTTATAAATCAGATTATGTTTTTTACAAAGTCTGCCGATCATTTCAAGATCTACAAGATCCAGACCTGGATTTGAAGGCGTTTCAAGGTAAACCATGCGTGTGTTTGGTGTTACCGCCGCTTCCCAATCAGCCTCACTTGCGTCAGCGTCAAGGTAGGTATAGGTAATACCCCATTTGCTGATAATTTGTGTAATGATCTGATGCGCAGAGCCAAACAAAGCCCGGCTTGCCAGAATGTGGTCACCGCTTTTCAGCAATGCAGCCATACTTGCAAACACCGCAGCCATACCCGTAGCAGTAGCCACGCCATCTTCACAATCTTCAAGAACACAAACTTTGTCTATAAATTCCTGAACTGAAGGGTTAGAAAAGCGGCTATAAATATTGCCTTCTTCCGTTTCTTCAAACAATGCTTTCCCTTGTTCAGCACTTTCAAAAGTGAAACTGCTGGTCAAAAACAAAGGCGTTGAATGTTCACGATATTGTGTTTTTTTCGTCTGGGTACGTATTGCTCTGGTCTGCTTTTTCATAGGTTACTGGTGTAGCTGTTGGCTATTAGCTGTTAGCCCGTAATTAATATTTCTAACTTTGTGAGACGTATGTCTTTTTTTCTTTTTCGATTCTAATCTTTTGATTCCAAAGCTAATGGCTAAAAGCTAAAAAAGAACCATATATATTATTCTCAAACTCACGATAATGACGATTGTTCCAACCATGATCATCATCGTTTTTATTGGTAATTTCCGGGAAAGATTTGCTGCGATTGGCGCTGCAACCATTCCACCTAAAATCAATCCTAAAACGACCTGCCAGTGTGAAAATCCAATCAGCGTTATAAAGGTTACTGAACTCGCTAGTGACACGAAAAACTCAGCCAGATTCACAGATCCAATCGTATATTTTGGGTGACGGCCTCTTGCAATTAAAGTTGACGTAACAATAGGTCCCCAGCCTCCTCCGCCAATGGAATCAAGTGATCCTCCGGCAAAAGCCAGCCATCCGATTTGTCTGATTGGTCGCTTTTCAATCCGTTTCTTTAACGCTTTCTGGATGATAAGAATTCCCAGAACCAGGGTATATACTGCCACTAACGGCTTGATGATGTAAATATATTTTTCTAGTGATGTCAATAAATAAGCACCGGAAATCGCGCCAATCACACCCGGAATCAATATCTTTTTAAATAACTTACTGTTAACGTTTCCGAATTTTAGGTGCATATAACCGGACACGCCACTTGTGAAAATCTCCGATGCATGAACGCTGGCACTTACAGCAGAAGGCGGAACACCCAGTGTCAGTAGAAAAGTAGCAGACGTTACGCCATAGGCCATACCCAACGCGCCGTCAATCATTTGCGCGATGAAACCACCAAGAATATAATAGAAAAAGCTTTCGTTCAATTCCAGTTCATCCCAAAGAACAGAAAGTCGGTCGTAGGTGATGTAAGTAAAAATCAAATGTCCGACAATCATCAGAGCGATGGCTGCGAACAGATTCATACCAATTTCGGTCCGGCTTCTTTTGCGCAAAGTAGCAGCCCAGATCTTGTCTTGGATCCGGTCCCAGGAAAACGGTGGTTTTGTATTATTCTTAGCTGAGTCGGATGATGTGCTTTGCAATTCAACCTTCTGAGCTCCGGTATTGAAGCGGGAATCTGATTCTTCCGGCAGATCGGGTAAAAAAACTATTTTTCCCTGCTCTCTCGCAATAGAGGCCAACCGGCGATCTTCCTCAGGATCACCACTTGATATGTATGCGACCTGCAAGGATTCCCAATGATCCGGATCCTTAACTTCTGATGAGGGCAATGATTCTGACGAGTCCTTCAAAGTCTATCTAGTATAGTATTATGATAGAGTAAAGTATTAATAAAATAGCAAACTAATGTTTGCTGAATGAGGTGCAAATTTAGTATCAAATTGTTAGCTTTCAAAGAATAATAAGAATCGATATCGAAGATGGACCTCTTTTAAATAATTATACACCAGGCGCAGATTCTTCTAAGTATTCAAACATCTCAAGATCAACGCCATATTTTCTATTAAAAGTATCTTTCAAACGTTAAAAAAGTACGCTCTCAAAGAAAGCGCACTTTATTAACTACAGAAGAAAATTATGATATACTCTTTAAGATCGTCTGTCAGCTAAAAACTTTACGAAACAATTCCAGGCTTTTGGGAACGGCCGTTTCCGGATTTTCTTTTCCTTCCATTTCAAGGGAAATGTAGCCTTTGAAATTTGCTTTTCGCAGAATGTCGGCAACTTTCTGGTAATCCAGATCAAGGTCATAAAAATGACCACCGCCATAATAGGTTTTGGCCTGAACGATTGTAGCATAAGGAGCCAGTCTTTCAAATTGCGGATATGGGTTTCCAACAAAATTTCCCGTATCCACATTCATACCCATAGCGGGCGATGAAGAAAGCGGCTTATATATTTCCAGCAAATAATCGATATTGGATGACAAGCCCCAATGGTTTTCAATGGCAAGAACAACGCCGGCTTTTTCTGCCGCAACAAGACATTCACCATAAGAATCGATACACCATTTTATAGCATCCTTATCAGTATATCCCTGAATCGGCGGTTCTTGTCCGTCTTTGTAATACGCTGCATCGCGTTTAACTGTTCGCCAGCTTCCTGTGTTCATACGTATGCACGGAATTCCCATTTGCACAGCCAGATTAATACAGCGAATTGTATGTTCCACATCTTTCTTCCGGTCTTCTGCCTTTGGCTGAACAAAACTTTGGTGAATTGAAAGCATCGGAAGAGAAAGCCCACTGTCAAAAGCAAGCCGTTTGAGTTTGTTCATGTAGGGTACGCTTTCATCAGTCATCTGGCGGTGAAGAATCTCAACTCCGTCAAAACCGAGACGCGCGGCATCTTCGATCACTTTTTCAATCGGATACTTTTTTTCTTCAAAATGCCAATAAGAATAAGTCGATACTGCGAGTGGAATTCTGCGTTTTGCAGGAGCAGGTTCAACAATTGCATCAAATGCCCTGATTCCAGGTGAGGCTAGTACCGCCGCACCCGCCAGCGCAGTATTTTTTAACCAGTTTCTTCGGGATGAAGAAACTTCCTGAACGTGCGGATTTAAAGATTCTTGCATAGAATATTAAAGGTTAGGAATAGTGGTAAAAGATAATTAAAGGTAGGAATAGTTATTTTAAATTAAATCGCCGGACATTAATCTTTGCCCGGCGATCTGAAAATTTTATGGATTTTGCTTCAAAACACTTGCACCCATGATGTCAATCTGCGCTTGTGGAATCGGGAAGTATTCACTTTTGCCTTTTACGAAAACTGCGCCGTTAAGGTATGTTCTTTTTAGTTTTTCCTTCGCAATGTATGCGTTCAAAACTATGTCGGCATTTCCCCATCGAACCAAGTCAAAGTGGCGGTGACCTTCCATGGCCAACTCAACGCGGCGTTCAAAACGAACAGCTTTTCTGGCATATTCCTGATTTGCGAATGAGGCGTAAGGTTTTACCAGATAATTTGCTGCCGGCGTTCCGTCACTGTTTTTTACTAGTTCGGTTGCCGCGCGGGTCCTGATCTGATTAACGATTGTCAATGCAGTCGTCAAATCGTTTTCTTCAACCGCAACTTCCGCACGCATCAAAAGGATATCAGCGAAACGGATTGCACGATAATTATTTGCATTGGCACGTGGAGATTCTGCGCCTGCATTGTCACCGCTGTTCGCGAAAAACTTTTTGAACGTGTAAGGTCCTGCAAAGCTCTGGTCACGAATCCAGTTTTTTCCAGGATGAATTCCCCAGTTAAGGAAAGGCAAGCCGCGACGACCAACTGTCCAGTCTAATCTTGGATCAAGTGTGCCTGTATATGGAGTAAAAGGATCACTTGATGCCAGGCCTTCATCGTTTTTCACATCCGTATCGTTGAATGTATCCAAAAGAGGTAAGCCATCTGCATCTGTTTTAAAAGCATTTACCAGATTCTGAGATGGCTGATAAAACCCGCAGCATCCGCCAGGGCCTGATCCGTATGGAAAATTCAGGTTATCGCCCCAGCTTCCGTTTTCTCCGCTGCCGCCATCCGCAACGGACATTTGTACTTCAAAAACAGATTCGCTGTTATTTTCAGTAGCAATTCTGAAATTGTCGTGGTAGTTTGGAACAAGTGAAAACGGCCCGTTTGTTACAATATCAACAAGTAAAGGTTTTGCCGCAGTATAATCACTTTGATACATGTGCGTTTTTGCAAGCATCGCTTTCGCAGACCATTTGCTCGCTCTTCCTGCCTGTGATTTTGTGGCAGAAAGGTTGTCGACAGCAAACTGAAAATCGGCTTCAATCATCGGCCAGATGTCCTTATCGTTTGGCAGGTTGATATAATCTGTGACCGTTTCATCAACATAAGGGACCATATTCCACATCTTTTTGGCTTCGAAATGATACCAGCCGCGCAGAAACCTTGCCTCGGCAGTTGCCTGCGTTTTTTCTGCGTCGGTCATGTCTGTGGCTTTTGCAATCAGGCGAAGTACATCGTTTGATCGGGAAACACCATCATACAAAGCGACCCACTTTTCGTTAAATCCGCCAATATCCGCCTGTTGGATGTATTTTTCAATGGTAGTGATCTGGGCGAGGTCACCCACATCACTACCTTTATACCCATCGTCAGAAGCAACAGTTCCGTAGATCCAGTTACTAACTGCTGAGAAATATGTTCCTCCTGCCCCAACGCCGTCCAGCAAACTGTACGCACCTATAAGTACTGAGTTAACACCAGTTTTGTTAGAAAGCATTGCCTCGTTTCCAACACCAAGCGGCGTGGTTTCCAGAAATTTTTCTTTACAGGAAGTGATAACTCCCATGCAAACCAAAGCTGTGAATATTAAAATTTTCTTTTTCATAGTATTCTGATTTTAAAAATCCGTGTCGGTTTGTTTTTCTTAGAATCCAAAGTTCAGGCCAACCTGATACATTTTTGATCTTGGATAATTTCCCTGGTCAACACCTAAAACCGTAGATCCCGGCGCAGAACCAACAGAAGTAACTTCCGGGTCAATTCCTGAATATTTAGTAATTGTGAACAAATTCTGTCCCTGAACATATATCCGCGCACTGGTCAAACCGAGTTTAGATAATGCCTTCGTTGGTAACGTATAACCGATTGTCAGGTTTTTCATTCTGAAATAAGATCCGTCTTCAATGAAATAACTCGACGGCTGCTGGCTTCTGCTGTCGTTTGCGTCCAGTATTGGAAGCACTGCATCAGGATTTTCAGGCGTCCATGAATCGTTTAGCATACGAAGGCTTCTGTTTCCAGCCTGGTTGTTGAAATCGGTCCAGCGTTTTACCATGTTCAGAATTTCATTTCCTTTAACTCCCTGGAAAAAGGCAGAAAGGTCAAATCCTTTATAACCTACGTTCAGGTTGATACCGTAAGTGAAATCCGGGTGAGGATTGCCAAGGAATTTTCTGTCAGCATCGGTGATCACGCCGTTTCCGTCTGTATCATGGTATTTGTATTTACCAACAGCAGCATATCCCGGGTAAGTTGGTCCGGCATCTACTTCGGCTTGGTTTTGATAAATTCCGTCAATCTGCAAACCGTAGAAAGAGTATAACGGCATTCCTGCAACAGAACGAGTCCATGTATAACTGCGTATTGTTGGCCCAAGAAGAACAGCAGTAGCGCTATTATTCAGTTTTTCAACATTGTTTTTGTAAGCTGAAATATTTCCACCGATCGAGTAGGTAAGCTCGCCGTCCAACGCTTTGTTGTTAAAATCAATCGCCAGGTCAAATCCTTTGTTGTTCATTTCACCGACGTTGACAAAAGGAATTGTTGCAACACCTTGCGTAGCTGGCAAACTAACCTGGTACAACATATCCGAGGTTGTACGGCTGTAAACATCAAGATTAAGATTGAACATACCTTTCAGGAAAGTCGCATCCAAACCTAAGTTTGTCTGAGTCGTCGTTTCCCATTTCGCATCCTGGTTTCCAAAAGCTTGTGTATCAAAACCGGCCTGAACTGAACTGTTTGAACCATCAATTGCATAAGACGATTGATTAAGTGTGGAACGGTAGGTACTGAAACCATTATAATTTCCGATCTCCTGGTTACCCGTTTGTCCCCAACCTGCTCTTAATTTCAAATCGTCGAGCCAGCTCACTGGTTTCAGAAAAGCTTCTTCCGACAGCCTCCATCCTGCACTGAAAGCAGGGAAAGTTCCGTAACGGTTATTTTGTCCAAAACGGGAAGAACCATCACGTCTTACGGTTGCTTCCAGTAAATAACGATCTTTCAAAGCATAATTAATTTTTCCGAAAATCGAGAAAAGTGACCATTGATAACCAGCGCCTGTGTTATTGATACCAGCAGTTCCTGCGCTCAGGTACATATACTGAGGATCCTCAGAATAAAATGTAGTACGTACTGCTGAAAAATCTTTTCCTGAACCTTTAATCGCTTCTGTTCCTGCAAGTACATTTAACTTATGTGCTCCAAATGTTTTTGAATAATTCAAAGTATTTGACCATGTCCAGTTCACGTCATAAGCGTAGGCGTTTGTCAACGAGTTGTTCGATTCAATTTCCGCTTCTTCCAAATCCAGCAATACATAAGATGTACGGTTTGAATTTGTAAAATCGACACCGATGCTTGACTTTGCAATCAGGTCTTTCAAGATATCAACCTCTACGTAAGCGTTACCGAAAGTTCTGAAAGTGTTTACGCGGTTATCTTTGGTACGATGTAATTGCGCAACAGGGTTTGTTGCAGGTCCCAAACCAGCCGCACGGGTTGCAGCAAAATTACCCATGATATCATAAACCGGAATAATCGAAGGAATCCGGAAACCGTTTCCAATCGGATTTCCATCCTGGTTATTTGTCGAGCTCGCCGTTCCGTTATTGCTATAATAACCTTTGTTTTCAGTATAACTTACCTCCAGATTTTCACCAAAGCGGATTTTCTTTTTGAATAAAAATTCTGTGTTTGACCGAAGAGAATATCTGTTGAAAGAAGTATTTTTCAAGATACCATCCTGTTTGAAATAATTCAGGGAAAGGGCATAACGTCCTGTTTCGCTTCCGCCGGTTGCACCGATATTATATTCCTGAATGGCCGCATCGCGAAGAATTTCTTTCTCCCAGTCTGTTCCCTGCTTGCTTGCTTTCACAATCTGGTAAAATCCGGTACGGTTATAGTTGTAACGCGCAGGGTCAATAAGTGCCAGGGCCGGGTCAGTCGGGTTGTTTGGGTTTAAGGTAATGCCATACTGTGAACCCGCAAGAATATAATCCGGAACAACCGCATTTACACCGTTGCCATACTGCTGATGCGAAGGATTGCCATTTGTAAGTACTCCTGCATTTCTACGCTGCGTCCACAAAAGATCACCAAATTGCTGCGGATCAATAATCAGTCCTAAATCAACTTTGCCGGTCTGTACACCAAAGCGACTGTTGAAGCTGAATTGTGGTGCTCCTGATTTTCCTTTTTTTGTTGTGATAATGATTACCCCATTCGCCGCACGTGAACCGTAAATTGAAGCCGAGGAAGCATCTTTCAAAACCTGCATCGACTCGATATTGTTCGGGTTAATGCTGTTCAGACCGCCTTTTGTAGGTACGCCGTCGATGACATATAATGGATCATTGTTGTTGATCGTACCAAATCCGCGGATACGAACTGTTGCTTCACCACCAGGCGTATTGTTAGATGTAACCGTCACCCCGGCAACCCGGCCTTGTAACTGCTGTGCCACGTTGGGCGCCGAAACCTTCGTCAGTTCTTTCGTGTCAACCGTAGATACCGACCCTGTGATATCTCTTTTAGACTGCGAAGAATAACCGGTAACAACCACTTCGCTCAATGATTTTACATCCGATTGAAGCGTGATTTCAATCATCGATTTGTTGGCAATATTGATTTCCTGGGTTAAAAAACCGATGGAGGAGACTACCAGCGTTGTACTGCCTTCCGGCAATTCAAGCGAAAAATTTCCATCACCATCCGTCGTAGTTCCAACACTCGAACTTCCTTTCAAAACCACCGTTGCGCCCGGAATCGTAGCTCCTGCCGCGTCAATAACTTTTCCTTTAATTGGGAAAAGAATCGATTTTAAGGTCTGGATAGATGTGCCCATTCCCTCAGTCGCCGGAGCTGCATTTTTAGCTGATGGCATCCGTTTTAACAAAATCTGTTTACCGGAAACTTCGTAGGTAACCTTTAATGGCGTAAGGAAGTTATCCAGAATTGCTTCGAGTTTTTCTTCTTTGGCATTCAGGTTAACCTTGCGCTGGGACTGTATTAATTCAGGGCTGTACATGAAATTTACGCCGGAAAGTTTTCCAAGTTTTTCCAATGCCACACCAATCTTCTGCTCCCTGATATTAATTGTCAACCGGCGGTTGAGCACTTCCTGGGCGTTGCTGTCGATAGCAAACGACATCCCGGAAAATTGTATGATAATGAATAATTGTATGAGGCTGATTCTCATAATTTTAGAAAAGCTTGGGGGCCATTGTAAGGTTTTTTTCATACTTTTGGATGTTTTGATGGTTGTAAAAAAATCAGCAAAATAATTCCCGTGTCCCTTTTTTGGGGGACTTCATCTTAGTGCCAACATAGGTGGGGAGTTTTAGTCGGGGTGAATGATGTTGCCACATCGTTCACCTTTTTTGTTTGTTTTCAAATAGTCTGGGTTTTAGGTTTAGAAATTAGTTACACGAATTGCCTTTGATATTAACTTTATCACCATTGATCTGATAATCAGCTTCCAGAATTGCACAAATCCATTTCAGTTTGTTGTCCAACGGTTCATCGCCAAGAGTCGCCGTGATGCTGCAATCTGCCATCACCTTATCATTATATTCAATCCTGACTCCGTATGCTTTTTCCAGAGAAGAAAATACTTCTGAAACCGGCGTTTCCTTATAATTGAAACTTTGACTTTCAATTGGGATTTTCAGTAAGGCAGTTCTCTTAATATTTATTTTAGCAACGGTGAACTTATCCCGTTCAAATGTTGCCTGCTGGTTTGGCATCAATAACAACGCTGACAATTTCTTTCCGCTTTTGTAATCCGAAACGTGTTTGTCATTGTTGGAAAAAACAGAAACCTTTCCGGTTTTCACAGCGACAAAAACATTTTTACCATTTTCATTTGCGCTCACACTGAAACTGGTTCCAAGAACTTTTGTTACAAGTTCATTTGCGTATACAAAAAATGGTCGGTCGGCATCTTTGGTAACTTCGAAAAATGCCTCGCCTGAAAGCACTACTACACGCTTATTGGCGTCAAATTGTTTTGTAAAACTTATCCGGCTATTCTTTTGAAGAACAACCGAACTTCCGTCCGGCAACTGAATGTACTTGACAGTATTATTTGAATTTTCTATCTCAATAATATCGCTGCTGACTTGGAACTGTTTTTGGTTTTCAGTAAAAGTTGAATTGGAAATATAAGTTTTGTAAAATCCCAGAGCCGATGCCAGAATAAAAATAACCGACGCAGCTGTTAGCCAATATCGTTTTAATAAATTGAAGGAAGGCTTTTTTGTTTTGAATGACTTCTCCCGCCGTTTTGCAATTTCCAGCGACTGGCTTACTTTATATGCAATATGTTCATCTGTGATTCCTGCAATTTCATTTTTTGAGGTGAGCAGTTTGAAGCGTGCGTGGTTCAGTGCGGTCTTTTTAGAATAATCTCCGTTTGTCCAGTCATCCCAGTATTGATCGAGTTCAGGATTTTCTTCCAGAACCCAGGCTATGAAAGTTGGGTTTTTCAGTAAATCCTTTACTACTTTTTCCGTTGAGTGACTCATAAACAATAACCGTTTTACACGTGTTTATTGTTATTATCTATTATTTCTGTTTAGATACTCACTTGCCAAAGGATATTTCTAAACTTATTGGAATATTATAATATAATTTCGAAAAGTGAATAAAATATAAAAGAAAATGAAGGCGTAATAGGCCACATTTCTCTCAAATTTGAAAGTGCGCGTTGGAGGATATTACTTACAGATTGAGGTTTTATGGCAAGAAGAGATCCGATCTCATCGGATTTTAAGCCTTGAAAAAATCGGAGATAGACAACTTCCCTCTGACGTGCCGGAAGCTGTGTCATCAATTCTTTCACGTGATTTTTTAAATCAGTTTCACTTTCATTTTGGATAATAATTTCCTCAGAGGAAAATTCCATCAGATGGTCTTCAAGATTGCCGGTAAGTTCGAGCTCTCCGGAAAGCGGTTTCAGCGTTTTAATTATTCGGTGTCGGAAGGATTTTAAAAGATAAAATTTGACAGAAGGTGTTTCATTTAATTTCTCACGATGCAGCCACAAGTGAATGAGGAGGTCTTGTAAGGTATCTTCCGCAATCTGGACATTTGGCGTGAATCTCAGGCCATAGTGAAGTAAGGTGCGATAATACCGCGTGGCAAGTTCAGTATATGCCGCCTCGTTCCCATCCCGGAAACAGTCCCAAAGTATTGAATCATCAGTAAATTTCGTGATCTGAGTCAATATTAATTCTGTTAAAAATGGACATGGTAGAATCAAAAATAGGTAAACCTATGATTATATAAAATAGTGTTTTGCATATTATTTGAATATCAAAATTTAATTGCTTTATACTACAATTTGTGACAGTTCACATCAAAATATATAAGTCCTGGAAATTTGAAAAGGGCTGTATTTTGTTGTACCAAAATATTCTGTCGGATTGTAAATTTTATCCTATTTTAAATCAGTTTCTTACTTTGAGAAATGTTTACTGTTATTGAAAAAATTGTCAAATTATCCAATAAAAAAATAGATGAAGTCTATTTTGGGCACGTTCCCGACATCGTTTGCGTAAAAAAATATTCAAAAAGCCATTGGCGTCTCTTGCTAATGTCTAATCTTCCTTCTGTCAATCGGAGAATTATTAAAATTTAAAATCAATTATTTCTTCGATTATTCTAATTCTGGTCGGACAATGGGATTCGACATATTCAATAAAAACTCAGCTTCATGATTCACTTCGTAACCTAAGAATGTTCGATTTCGAATATGATTTTTGTATTAATAAATATAATAATATAAACTGTTGTGATGTATGTTTAGAAAACTACAAAGTGCGTCTGCCATGGGTTTGTTACTCATGTACGGAATTTTTCCGGCTGGAAGTCAGAAGGTTTATGCCGGAAACCATCTGAAATTCATCGAAAATCGGGTAGCATCGGCGGACGAAAAAAACAGGACAAATTCTGTTTTTGATATCACCGGAAAAGTGACGGGCGATAATGGGGAAGAACTGCCGGGCGTAAGTATTTTATTGAAAGGAACGACAACCGGAGCGACCACGGATGCCAATGGGACATACAAACTGACAATTCCTGCTGGAAACGCGACGCTCGTTTTTTCTTATGTCGGTTATGTGAGCCAGGAAATTCCGGTAAATAATCGTTCGATCATCGATGTCAAATTGCTGGCTGATACCAAAGCGCTTGAAGAAGTTGTAGTGGTGGGTTATGGAACGATGAAGAAAAGTGATGTCACCGGAGCCATTACTTCCGTGAAAGCAAAAGATATTACGGCTATTCCGACGACAAACGCTTTGCGGTCGCTGCAGGGAAAAGTTTCCGGAATTGATATCACCCAAAGTTCAGGACAACCAGGCGCGGATATTAATATCGTTTTACGTGGCAATAGATCGTTAAGGGCTGATAATAAGCCACTTGTCTTGGTTGACGGAATTCCATACGGATCGTTTATTGATATTAACCCCACCGATATCACGTCCATTGAAGTTTTAAAAGATGTTGCCTCGACAGCTATTTATGGAACGCGTGGGGCAAATGGGGTAATTATCATTACAACAAAAAAAGGAACATCAGGAAAATCTACGATATCGTTCAATTCCTATGTTTCGATGAATAAGAAAGCTTTGTATCCGCGCATGATGAATGGCGAAGAATATGCGCAGCAAAAACGTGAGGCTTACCGGACGACCAATGGCGATGTATATCGGAAGGATGAAGATATTTTTCAGGTAACAGAGTTGCAATATTTGAAAGACAAGCAGTTTGAAGACTGGCAGAGCTACATTTTTCACAACGGATTAATGCAGAATTATGAGATCAACCTGACGGGTGGTAGTGAAAAAACCACTTTTGCCACTTCCTTCGGTTACCAGAAAGATAAAGGATTGTTACTCAATGACATTTACCGCAGATTAAATGGAAAAGTGAGCATTGATCATAAAATCAGCAATCGTATCAGGGTAGGCGTCAGCGCAATTTATTCTTTTAAAAATCAGGATAAACGCGATAATCCATTAAACATGGCAAACAAAATTTTGCCGATTGCCAAGGCGTTTAACGATGACGGAACATTAATTTTGAATCCTGCACCCGGTTACAGTGCGCAATTCACTCCCTTGGCAGATGAACAACCAGGCGTTTTCGTGAATAACATTGTCGACAAACGTTTATTTTCCTCAGCATATCTGGACATGAAAATTACGAATGAATTATTCCTGAAATCCACAATCGGTTTAGATTTCAGAGATTATCGCCGTGGATATTATAAGGGATATAATACGATTGCCAACGTGGGACGTAATTCGAGTTCAGGTGTTGAGTTGCAAAACTTTTTTAATTATACCTGGGAAAATACGCTTAATTACAACAAAACAATTGGTCGTCACCAGATTCAGGGTCTGTTGGGTACAAGTTCGCTCGGGACAAAATATGAGGAATATACTTCGGCTGGAAATAACCAGGCTTCTCCGCTTACTTCTTTTCATGATTTGAATTCGAATACTATTTCAAAAGCGATTGGCAGCAAATTAAGAGAGACAACCATTGCTTCATTCTTTGGCAGGATCAACTATAAGCTAAGCAATAAATATATTTTCCAGGCATCTCTTCGTACTGATGGATCTTCTGTTTTGGCGGCAGGGCAAAAGTGGGGATATTTTCCTTCTGTGTCGGTAGCCTGGCGTTTGATCGAAGAACCTTTTTTACAGGATAGCAAAATTGTCAATGATCTGAAACTACGAGTGAGCTGGGGTAAGTCAGGTAATTCTGCTATCGATCCTTATGCCACCAAAGGCGGTTTGGGATTGTCTGCCTATGCTTTTGGGACAAGCGCGGCTTTCGGTTATGCACCCAGCGTGATTCCTAATCCAAATCTGACCTGGGAAACCACCGGAACCTGGAACGCCGGTCTTGATTTTGGTTTGGTAGGAAACAGGATTTCAGGTACAATTGATGTTTACCGGTCCAGAACCAAAGATTTGTTGTTACCAAGCTTGCTGCCAACACACACTGGTTATGCAGAAATTCTTGAAAATATCGGGCAGGTGGAAAACAAAGGTGTCGAGCTCGCAATCACTTCTCAAAACGTTAACGCGAAATCTTTTAATTGGTCGACAGACTGGACATTTACTTTGAACCGTGAAAAAATCATTGCACTCAATAACGGAGTTACCCGTAATGAAGCAAATAGCTGGTTTGTGGGAGAGCCAACCAAAGTATTTTATAACTACAAAAAAATTGGGATCTGGCAGCTAGGAGAGGAAGAGGCCGCTTTGAATTTTGGCAATAACAAACCGGGAGATGTTAAGGTCGCCGATACCAACGGAAATGGCGTCGTTGATCCGGGAGATCGTACAACTTTTTCTCAGGTACCAAAATTTACCTTCGGCGTTAACAACCATTTTGAATATAAAAATATTGACCTGAGTGTTTTTGTTTATGGCCGGATCGGACATTATATCAACTATGAGTATAACAACACGGCCTACAAACCGAGTGCGCTGGAAAATTCTTCCAATGTAGATTACTGGACGCCGGAAAATCCGACAAATGCTTTCCCGAGACCAAACAGTTCGTACTCCACGACTAATTATCTGTACCAATCGACGCTGGGGTATGTCAAAGGCTCTTTTGTGAAAATCAGAGATGTTTCTTTGGGTTACAATATTCCTTCTGCACTGGTTAAGAAAGTTGGTGTTGGCCGTGTGCGTGTTTACGGAACGCTTCAAAATTATTTCACTTTCAGCAAGATCAAAGATTATGACCCTGAGCGCGGTGGGGATTTGAGTTTCCCTTTGGTAAAACAAATGATTTTTGGTGTAAACATTGATTTTTAATCATTCGGGAAAATTATTCCTGAAATGTATTCCTAAAATTTTAAAAAAGACATTCCAATGAAAGTCAAAATATCAGCCTTACTTCTGGCTTTTTCTCTTGCCGGGCTTACTTCCTGTGAGGATTATCTTTCTGAAACAAATAAAAGCGGTTTGACGGAGAATCCCTTTTTTCAAACAGAATTGGGTATCACCGCGGCTGTGAACGCAACTTATTCCGGAACCAGGTTGTGGTATGGTAAAGAGTTTCCATCTGCATTTGCCGAAACCGGAACTGATCTTTTCTTGCGAGGCGGTGATAATAAAGCAAACCAAATTTCGGATTACACAGTAGATTTAAACGGAGCGCAAACAAATTTGAAAGACTATTGGGCGAACTTATACAAAGCGCTGAATACCTGTAACACGGCTTTGAAATTACTCCCGTCACCAATTTTGAGCGAAGCACTGAACAAACAATATGAAGGAGAAGTCAGATTTTTGCGTGCGCACTATTTGTGGCTGATCACTGAAACATGGGGTGATGTGGTACTTTCAACTGAACCTACGATTAGTGTTGTGACTACGGCGAAAAGGTCCAGCGTCGAAGATTTTTATAAAGTCATTTTTGCAGATCTGGATGTTGCGATTGCTAATCTTGCTCCGGCAAAATCCACAACCGGACGGATCACGCAGGATGTAGCCAAAGCTTTCAAGGCAAGAATGTCTCTGACTCGGGCGAGCGCTACAAACAACGCCGCGATGTATGCGCAGGCTGCGGCGTTGGCAAAAGAGGTAATCGCTTCCGGTCGTTATACTTTGTTTTCAGATTTCAAGTCTTTGTGGGATATGAAAAATTCGGAAGGCGGAGCCAATTCGGAGGTTGTTTATTACGTAAATTATACCAATGACGATACCATGAACGGCGACTACGATCCGGCCGCTGGAAAGGGAAACAATAGTCATTTGCATTACATAATGGTTTATGACAAACAGCCTGGAATGGAACGGTCTGTTGCTTATGGCCGTCCTTATCAGCGCTACGTCCCGACTTTACATTTGCTCGATTTGTTTAATGAAAACATCGATCAGCGTTACGCAGGAACATTTCAAACAGTTTGGAAGGCAAATATAGCAAACCTGAAAGCCGGAACTGTGAACGGATATCCTAAAATGGCGGCGGGTGATACATCCATGGTGTTTTTGAAAACAGTTGCAACCGCTGAGCAAACTGCCAACGCCGCAGGACGATATAAAATCTTTGACCGTAACACCATGTATAAATCGGATGGGACGCTTCAGCTTCGATCACAATTTATTCAGATGAGTAAATTTATGGATCCTACGCGTCTGACAGCGAACCAGGAGTGGAGCTCCCGTGATGGTTTCGTGATTCGTATCGCTGAAATGTACCTGATCGCGGCAGAAGCGTTGATGAATACAAATCCGGCAGAAGCACTGAAATATATGAATGACCTGCGTAGGAAACGAGCAATCGCCGGTAAGGAGGCAGATATGGAAATTGCTGCGAAAGACCTGACGATTGATTTTATTCTGGAAGAGCGCGCACGTGAACTTGCCGGTGAATTGTTCCGCTGGTACGATCTTAAACGGACGGGGAAACTGGTGAGTTATGTTCAGAAATATAACATGGATGCGAAAGCAAACATCAAGGAAATCCACAACCTGCGTCCGATACCGCAAGTGCAACTGGATGCGATTACAAATAAGGAAGAGTTTAAACAGAATCCGGGATACAACTGATCAGCCTACAAAAACAAAAATCCCTTCAAACATACCGTCGAAGGGATTTTTGTTTGAATAAATTCTACTGTGCGTCCTTATAAAAACCGAATTCGCTTATTGCAATGCTAACCGGCGATTTTGTGATTCTTAACCTGAACTTCTGTCCAGTTACCGGTGCAGAAAGTTTAACCAGACGTTTTGCTCCGACACTCGTTCCGGCATGAATTTCTTTCCAATCAGCGCCTTCCCAAACATCTACTGCAAAACCTTCAATACGCTGTCCAAACTTAATATATTCCTGTAAGCTGATAATATCAAAAGTAATCGGTGCACTCATTTCGACTGTCACTTCCGGAGTTTTAAAATCATCATCCGTCGCCCAATATGATTCAGGTTTTCCGTCCAGAATGTTTTTTGCACTGTAAATTGAATTATAACCACGAACATTGACTGCTTTTGAACTTGCGCGGGTAATCAGGTTTGTGGCAAATGTGTTTTTCACACGGTCGCCGAAAGTTTTTAATGCGGCTACGTCGTCTTCATGCAGCTGTCCTCTTGTATCGGGAGCAAGTCCTAAATCCAGGGCAGCACCGCGACCAACACTTTTAAAATACAGATCAAAAAGTTTTTCCGGCGTTTTTGGTTTTTGATCCGGGTGGTAGAACCAGCCTTTCCGAAGTGGTACGTCACACTCAGCAGGAATCCACATTTTCCCGTTTCGCGTTCCGCCCGGATTTTCATCAGCGTTCGCCTGTCCGGGAACTGCTACATTTGTTCCTGTTGACGGAACCGGAGTCAACGTAGCCCATGAAGTTTCGGCGGCTTCTCCATTTTCATTACCAACCCAGCGGACATCCCAGCCTACATCGCTGAAAATACTGGCTGTCGGTTGAAGCTTCCGTGTAATATTCGTCCATGTAGAATCCCATTGATAATAAGTCGTGTTGTCGATCGAACGTTTTTCCTTCGCTCCGCCATAATAGCCATCTCCGCCATTTGCTCCGTCATGCCACGACATGAATAATGGACCATAATTGGAATACAACTCCCGAAGCTGTTCCTGGTAAAGCGCCAAATATTCCGGCGTGCCGTATTTTGCATTATTCCTGTCCCAAGGCGAGCAGTAAACACCAAATTTCAATCCATGCTTACGTGCCGCATCAGCGACTTCTTTAACCATATCTCCTTTTCCATCACGGAAAGGGCTTTTTGAAATATTATATTCAGTCGTTTTTGTCGGCCAAAGTGCGAAGCCGTCATGATGTTTTGCCACAAAAACAATTCCTCTTAATCCGCCCGCTTTCGCCGCAAGAATAATCTGTTCAGCATTAAAATCTTTCGGATTGAAAGTCTTAGGATCTGCATCGCCAAAACCCCATTCTTTATTTTCAAAAGTTGTAGGCGTGAAGTGCATGATACCATAAACTTCCGTTTCGTGCCAGGCAATTTGCCTTGGAGATGGCAGGGCACCATACGGTTTTGGAGGAGTTTGTGCGAACGAGGTAAATGCCGTGAGGAAAAATAAAGCGGCTATTTGTTTTATCATGTCGGATTCAAGGGTTCGTTTTAGTTATTAATCAAGAGTCTTTTAATTTTTGACCTGCCCATCAACTTTTTGTTTGATTGCTTGCTTTATACTTTTAACAGGCGAAAATCTTCTTTTTCCCAGCTGTACACTTATTTCGTCCAAAGATTTTTTATCAAGACTGGCATTTACAAATTCCGGATCTTCTTGATCCAGTATTTTGATATTAGTTTTCATTTGAAATATCGTTTAACTAAGGCATTAGATTCATTAACATCAATAAACATCCTGTTTCCAGCGAGGATTTTGGCACCGATAGACAATTGATAATGCGCAATAAGTCTGGTCTTTGATTCAAAAACAACAATTCCGTCGAAACCAAGTTCAAATGAAAGTTTACAGGCGTGCGCAATAAGATTGCCTGCTACGCCAAGATACATTTTTTTTGCACCTTTATTAAAGATTGAATTTTCAATCAAATGCATAAAAACATGATCCTGATTAATACTCAAACTAATCAGTCCGTGAATCACGTTTGGATTCTGCGTCGTTACAAGTTTAAAAATCGACCTTTCCTGTCTCGTTTGTTCTATTTTCCAATCAAATAACCAGTCTTTTTTCTTTGGAGCTGTATTTAGTGGAACTACGACAGTTTCAAACTTTTCTCCTGTAACAGAATTTTCAATCGAATTGGTTAATTTATCTATTTCAAAATCCAGCATGTGTATGTCTTAATCCTGACAAATATAGGATTTCTTATCAAAATTTAACCGCGATGGGCGCGATAGAATTCGCAATGGACGCATGTGTTTACTATTGTGTCCATTGGGAAACCTATTGCGCCCATTGCGGTTAAGGTTGACCTCAATTAATTACAAACAAATAAGCAGGTTGCTGACCAAGTGCTGAAATCGTTTTGGCAGGAATTTCGATGATGCCGTCTTTTAGTTTTAACAGTTTTTTATCACCTGCAAGGCTGATTTTCGCTGATGCAGGAATATTAAGACCTTCCGGTTTCAAGCGCCCTGGAATTGCTTCACCTGTTTCGGCAAGGTAAAAAGCATACGTTGTGTTTCCTTTTTTAGTATAAGCCCATTTTCCCTGACGATATGGTGCCAAAGGTTTTGTTTCATAAATACCGACACCATTCACATTCATCCATTTTCCAATTTCATCCAAACGTTGATAAGCTTCTTCATGCCATTCTCCATCCGGGCCCGGTGCGATATTCAGTAAAAGATTTCCGCCTTTTGAGACGATATCAATTAAAGTATGAACCAGTTTTCTGGTCGATTTGAAATTCTCTTTTGGAATATAAGACCAAGAATCCCCCATTGTCATGCAAGACTCCCATGGAATATCCATGTAATGATCAGGAATTTGCTGTTCAGGTGTTACGTAATTTTCAAATTCACCCGTTACAGTACGATCTACAACCAGCAGGCCGGGCTGATGCGAGCGCGCCATTTTAGCGATTTTTGCCATATCAATATCCTGGTCATAAGGAATACTTTTCTGCCAGCTGATATTTGGATCAATAGTACTTTTCGGGCGAATCCAACCGCCATCCAGCCAAAGAATGTCAACCGAACCATAATCCGACATTAATTCTTCAATCTGGTTGTAGGTGAAATCCTTGAATTTGTTCCATTGTTCCGGATATTTCTTAGGATCGTAAGAGACGTTTCTGTCCTTCGGCGGGAAATATTTCCACCAGTAGGATGGTGTATTCCAGTCTGGTTTTGAAAAGTAAGTACCGGTCATAAATCCTTTATCGCGGAATGCCGACAAAACTTCTTTTGTTACATTGCTTTTGGGATTGGATTTAAACGGGGTATTGGTGATTTTATAATCGGTATATTTAGAGTCAAACATGGCGAATCCGTCGTGATGTTTTGTTGTAAAAACAACATACTTCATACCCGCATTTTTCGCAGCCGTTGCCCATCTTTCCGGATTGAATTTGACAGGATTAAACGTTTTGCCAATTTCCTCATAGGCCTTTTTATATTCAAACCAGTCATGTGAATGAGGCCCTTTACGCTCGCACCAGCCTTCGTCTTCCGGGCATAACGACCATGATTCAACAATTCCCCATTGGCTGTAAGTACCCCAATGCATCAGCAGACCAAATTTTACGTCCTGCCATTTACTTAGTTTTTGCTGGACCAACGGATCTGTTGGCGCAATATAATTAGCGTGATTTTGCTCAGAATGCTGCTGTGCCGATGTACTGGTTTTTGAGAAAATATAAAGGGCAAAAATTAAAATAAACTTGAATTTCATATCAGGGTTGACTTAAAAGATATAATGGATAAGCTTGTAGTATAATTTATTTTCACGCAAAAGGCAGACGTTACGCGTGGACAATCCCGTAAACCTTCTTATGCAAAATGGCTTTCTGCATTGATCACTTTTCCTTTTCCGCCTTGTTCAGTCACAGTATAGTTGAATCCTTTCTGAACAGAATAGGCACCCACTTCACCTTGTTTATTGATCGCGATAAACCCAACCTGAAAACTTTTGGCGCGTTCAGGATTTGGTTTTACGATTCTTTCCACGGCTTTTTTACAAGCCTCATAAGGAGAAAGTCCGTTTCTCATAAACTCTACAACCAGGTGTGTTCCGCAAACCCGGATCACTTCCTCGCCTTGGCCAGAAGAGGTTGCAGCACCAACTTCATTGTCAACAAACAAACCGGCGCCGATGATTGGCGTGTCGCCAACTCGTCCACGCATTTTGAAACCCATGCCGCTGGTAGTACACATGCCGGAAACGTCACCATTGGCATCCAAGGCGATTGTGCCCATTGTGTCATGATTAAATGAACCATCCTCAAAGCGATTTGGGGCAAACGGGCCGTGGCCTCCCTTTTTGGATTGTTGGTGCTCAACGTTAATAACGGGTTTATATTCCGCTTTCACCAACCATTCCTTGTATGCTTTTTCTGCGTCCGGAGATAATTTCCCCGATTCAAGAGGAAAACCATTGGCGATGGCAAATTGTTGTGCACCCACGCCAGCAAGAAATACATGCGGTGTTGTTTCCATCAATTTTCGCGCAACTGAAATCGGATGTTTTATTTTTTCCATAAAAGCAACAGAGCCGCAGTTTGCTTTTTCGTCCATGATACTGGCATCGAGGGTCACATATCCGTCGCGATCAGGGTTTCCACCCAGACCAACACAGCAGTTGATATCATTTTCAATCGCAATGGCAGCCTGCTCAACTGCGTCAATGGCTTTGCCTCCTTTTTCAAGAACCGGCCAGGCGGCGCCGTTGGCAATTTGTCCGCTATCCCAGGTGGAAACGACGATTGGCTTGTTAACTGCTTTGGAAGCAAAAGCTCTATTAAATTGCGTAAATGGCAGAGCAAGCGCAGATAGACGCAAAAATGACCGACGGGTAGGTTTCATGGTTATTATCAGATATATATAAATAGTTCTTTCGGATTCGTCATTTGATTGCCGCAGCCGGCAATTAAAATGTGAACGAGCACACAATTTATTAAAATTTTTTAAAAAGTAGAAGAGAAATGTGTCTGCCGGACGTTATCTTTCTTGTTTTGAAATAATTATGCATTAAAATTTCGGCAAATTATTTTTTGCCCAAATTTTCTGCAGACTGTGGTCGGTATTTTTGAAACGGAATTTGAAGGAGGTTTGATACTGTATTGTTTTCGGTTGGCTCCGGGTAAGTGTCAATCCCGTATATTATTTTTCGTTGATCGAATGTTTTGAAAGTTCCGAACAAGCGGTCCCAGATTGCAAAAATATTTCCATAGTTAGAATCTGTAAATGGTTGAATATAATGATGGTGAATGTGGTGCATATTCGGTGTCACAAAAACCAGGCTTACAATTTTATCTATCTGACGCGGCAATATAATATTTGCGTGATTAAATTGAGAGAGGATTACAGATAAGGATTGGTAAAGAAAAATTAACCACATCGGTGCGCCGGAGACGAGTATCGCCATAGTGGTAAATACAAACCGGATCAGACTTTCGCCGGGATGATGGCGGTTTGCTGTAGTAGTATCAACATGTTGATCGGCGTGGTGAATGATGTGAAATCGCCAGAGAAATTTTACCTGATGTTGGATCCAGTGCGCCATCCACGCACCGATCAGGTCCAGTATAAAAAGTCCAAAAACTACCTGAGTCCAATACGGGAGGTTTGGAATGATATTTAAAAGTCCGAAATTATTGTCAACAGCCCAGGTACTTGACCTGATTAAAATAAACGCAAGCGGGAAGTTTACCAGGATGGTAGTTAATGTGAAAAAGAAGTTAACCCCGGCATGCTTCCATTTGTGATATTTAAAATGAAAAAGCGGCCATGCACCTTCAATAAGCCAAAAGAAAAGTATTCCGCCCACGAGTATAATACTGCGATGCGAGGATGGGATATCACCGAAATAATCAACAAGCCACTGCATATCCGGAAGCATTTGTTGTTAAGTAAAAATAATATTTTTAAAACAAATAACACGATGTTTTTAAGTTCTCTGTTTGAATATTATCTTTGATATATTGATAACTTATATATGTGTTAATGGTTCTTGAAATCCAAAATTTAGAACAGTATTATGGTACTCTTCAAGTCCTCAATATTGATTCCTGGAAAATAGGTCATGGCATTTTCTGGATTCATGGAGAAAATGGGGCGGGGAAATCTACATTTTTCCGTTCACTAGCTGGTATGCTTCCTTGTTCAGGAAGTATAATTGTGGATGAAAAGTTTGATTTTAAAGCGCAGCCAGTTGAATATCGCCGGCGTATCAACCTCGGTGAAGCGGAGCCATTATATCCTTCCTTCTTAACACCCGCTGATTTGCTATCATTCGTTGCCGAAGCTAAAAAAAGTCCGTCCGGGCAAATGGATATGTTGATCGAAGCTTTGGGGATCAATTATCTTAAACATCCATTCGGCAGTTGTTCGTGCGGAATGGTCAAAAAGGTTTCGCTGGCTGTCGCATTTCTCGGAAATCCTTCTGTCATTATTCTGGACGAGCCACTTATTACCATCGATAAAGAGGCGCGACAAGCTTTATTCGGGTTAGTTCAAAACTATTATGACAGCGGTGTAACCTTCTTAATTTCTTCCCACCAGCTTTTTCAGCAGGAAGGGTTGGAGGTGACGGAAAGTTACGCGTTGGAAAACAAAACTTTGCTCAAATTGGAAAAGTAATGAAGATATTAATGCTTTCCACCGTGCAGGCTTTTTTCAGGAAACGTGCTGGAATGTTCTTTGTTTTGCTGGCGGTTCTGTTCGGATTTATGGGCGGAAGAGAACATTATGGTTTCGCAGTTTTTTTTCTGACCGATCCTTTCGGTATGTTTTATCTGGCTGTAATCTGGATTTTATATGCTTCTTTATGCGGCCATTTTATCAGTAACCTCTGGTCTCAACCGGAATACGCATTCATATACCAGACCAGACTTTGGCCAAATTATAAAAGAATCAGCCGTTTTTTTATTATGGCGCTGGGCTTTTTACAGCCCATTCTTTATTACGGGATATATCTTTTCTCGATTGCCCGTCAGGATAAACTTTTACAACATTTCTGGCCGGTTTTAATTATTTATTTCCTCCTAAGTACAAGTCTCATATTTGTTGCAGAATGGAGAATCCGTTATCCTCAATTATTCAATTTAAAGACAAAAAGCTCGTTTGCATGGCCATTCCCGCGTCCGGTTTCCTGGACTTACTGGTCGATCGAATGGTTAATCAGGGAAAGAGGTTTAACATTTCTGTGTTGTAAGGTTGGCGCATTTGGTGTCATCATTTGCACGCTCATTTATTACCAAACTGATACGTACGATATTCGTTTACCGGCAATTGGTTTTTCGCTCGGCTACCTTTTAAATATCGGGTTGTCGTTTGAATTGTTTTATTGGGAAAATGAAATCTGGCTTTGGAACAGTTCTTTACCTATTTCAACTGGAAGGAGATTTTTCAGAATAGCAATGATTCACGCTTTTTTACTCTTGCCTGAAACACTTATAGCAATACGTTACCAGGTAATTTCATTTTTGGAAGTTGCGCATTTATACAGTGTGGGTTTGTCCGCATTGTTATTATTTAACACATATTTATACAAAAGAAGCGGACTTTTAGAGGATATGATGAAGCCGGTTTTGACAGGCTTCATCATTTTAACTTTGATGATTTTGTATAAAATTCCAATACCAGGAATAGCCTTGATGGGACTGGTAACTTCCCGTTATTTCTTTGGAAATTGGTATAGAAAGAGCGTATGATTGTTATTACAGTTTGTCTGGAGTCAAATCCAGACAAACTGTATAATTTACCTTATTTACCAGGAACTGCTGGTCTCACTTCAATCTTGCTTGGAAGCGTTCTGGCAGGCATTTTGATCAAATCTGATACCATTTGGCCAATATCTTCCGGCTGAATTTTCCATGCATCTTTATCTGACGGTTGGTGATTGGCAAATTCCGTAGCTACCGAACCCGGCATAATCGTTGTAACCTTGATGCCGTCTTTTCTGACATCCATCATCATCGCCTGAGAGAAACCAACCAGACCAAATTTACTTGCATTGTAAGCCGTTCCATCCGGGAAAAAGTTTGTTCCGGCTAGGCTTGAAATGTTAATAAAATATCCTTTTGTTTCTTTCAATGCTTCAAGCGAGGCCTTGGCGCTGTAAAAAACACCCGTCAGGTTGATGTCAATTGTTTCCTGCCATTGTTCAGGAGTCAGTTCGTAGATGGAAGCAAAATGGCCAACGCCAGCATTTGCAACCACATAATTCAGCTGTCCCCATTTTTCCAAAACAACTTTTACAGCATTTTGCTGAGATTCAAGGCTGCGAACATCTGATTCGATACCAATCGCATAACCTTCCTTTATTTTATTCAACTCAGCCACAGCTTCATCTGCGCTTTTCTGAGAACGACTTGTAATTGCAACGCGAATTCCTTCTTTAACAAGAACTGCGGCTACGCCATATCCTATGCCTTTTGAGCCACCTGTAATCAGTGCTGTTTTTGTTGATTCTGCCATTTTGTATTTGAATTTAACCGGTAAGCGGCATTAGTGAATTATATGAATGGAGACAACAAAGACAATGCCAGGAAGGTTTGTGGAAAATTTTTATATTTAAATATCCAAATTTAAAAAATCGGTCAGGCTTAGAATGGTTGTAAGTTCAAATTCTTTTAAGTCAAGCAAGTCAATTTTGTTACCTGTTAACAAATAATCTGCTTTACCATCTCTGCAGAGAGCTAATAAAAAATCATTTTTTTCGTCTGGACTAACTTTTACAACCGAAGTTGTTGAAATAAATTCAGCACGTTCCAACAGCAATTTCATAAATGTATCAATTTGCTGTTGGGAAATATACTTCATAAATTTTGGACGAGAAATAACTTCGTGCAATTCCGCTAAAAGAGCACTGTCCAGTATAATAATAATTTTTTGATTTTCTAATATTTAATTCAGCCTACTTCTTGAGTTACTATTTATTAGTGCACTCACATACAAGTTTGTATCAATAACAATCCGCATTATGAAGATTTGCGTTTTTGACGAACATCATCTATTTCATCAAAAATATCCTCTTCGGATATTGAAATTACTTCTGGGAGTACACTGGTGAATTTTTTCCATCGGTCACTCCATGACGATGTCTCTTTCAAGGTAATTAAACCCAAATCAGCTAAATCTTCGATTAATTTTCTTGCCTTCGGATTTTGAATCTCAATAATTAAAGTTTCCATCCTGATAGTTTTAACAAGTTTATTCATTTACAGAGGGAAAACAAATTATAAATGGATTTGGATCATATCAACCTATAATAAATAGTAAACCGATTTAACCTTTTCATAACATCTCCATAATCTTCGCCTAATGCCATAAAAGTAGTTTTGCCAAAAAACTGATTTTATGAACCACACTTTACGTCTCGCCCTCCTGACGACTTTATCTGCGTCAACTATTTTTTCTTGTACCGACCATAATATCGAAAATCCCGGCGGCGGAAATTATCCCGCGAAAGCGACTTTCAAAACGGCTCCGGTTTTATCAACCACTTCAACTGGCGCCAAAGTTTACGGCAGCGGATATGGGTCTTCCATGGCTCAGGTTCCTGGCGAATGGGATTCATTTTATTTAATGACAGATCGCGGTCCAAATGTGGACGGAACGAATGAGGCTAAAATTTTCCCAATCCCGGAATTTAATCCGCATATTGCTAAATTCAGACTGGTTGGTGATGAGCTTGTTTACCAATCTTCTGTTGAGTTTAAAAACGCAGCAGGCATGAAACTTACAGGCCGTCCGAACCTACCTGGTGAAGGAAATGCTGGTGAAACTGCCCTTGACTTTACAGGAGCACCTATTGCAAACGATCCGGAAGGAATCGATTGTGAAGGTTTGGCGGTTGATCCGACTGATGGCACATTTTGGGTGAGCGATGAATATGGCCCGCATATTGTCCATTTTGATAAATCAGGAAAAACAATTGAACGTATCAACCCGTTCGGAACTGGAACTGGTGGCCGTAAGTTGCCGAAAGTTTTGGCGCGTCGCCGTCCAAACCGCGGTATGGAAGGATTGACAATTACTCCTGACGGGAAATTCCTTGTAGGGATGATGCAGTCGCCAATCTATAACCCGACAAAAGCAAAGGTTGCTAATTCGAGAGTATTACGATTGGTTGTTTTCAATATTGCTTCTGGCGAAACAAAACAGTACGCCTTTCTGACAGAATCGATAAAAACTTTGTCGAGCGAAATCGTTGCGATTACGGGTAATACATTTCTGGTTTTGGAACGTGACCAGGATTATGCTGGCGGCAATCCTGCATCTCTTGTAAAAAGAGTTTATAAAATTGACATCTCAGCGGCTACCGATATTTCAGACCCGGAAAATAAAGAAAGTGGTTTGCTTTTTGGCGGCAAAACAGTTGATGAATTGACAGATGCGGAAATTACTTCTAACAATATCAAACCGGTTACCAAAGAGCTGGTTGCTGATATTCTGGCCGTTCCTGGTGGTTATGCGCATGATAAAGCAGAAGGCCTTGCCATCATTAATAACAACATGATTGCTGTTGTTAATGATGACGATTTTGGAATTGTGAGCCCGGCAACACCGAACAATACGATTATCCAGAAGATACTTCCTTCAACAATGCTGACAGATCAAAATGTGATTTACTTCATTCCTTTGTCCAAAGGATTAAAATAGATTTTGCAATCAAATTAAGTGGATTCTCCTATTTTGTTTACAACCCTGCTGAGCTTTTCGGCGGGGTTGTTTTTTTTGCCGGCTGCGAACAATGTTGCCCTGCTATACCATTTACTAATATTATTTATCCGTAAAAGTGTTTTTTGGTTTTGATTCGATGATAATTAATAAAAGAACTTGACATCATAACCTCTTTTTTTGCCCGTCAGTATAAATACTCTATTTTTGCGGTTCGAAATTCATTCTATCCGATTTTAAACCTGTTTATGAGATTAGTAGAAAATAAAGTGGCTTTGGTTACCGGGGCTTCTCGTGGTATTGGGCGTTCAATTGCTTTGCGTTTGGCTCAGGAAGGAGCAAATGTAGCTTTCACTTATCTTTCCAGCGTAGAAAAAGGAGAGGCATTGGTGAAGGAATTGGAACAATTCGGTATCAAAGCAAAAGGATATCGGTCCGATGCGGCGGATTTTCAGCAGGCAGACCAGTTGGTTACAGACGTTGTTGCTGATTTTGGCAAACTTGATATCCTGATAAACAACGCCGGCGTAACACGCGACGGTTTGCTGATGCGTATGAGTGAAGAAAACTGGGATACTGTAATCAATATCAATTTGAAATCGGTATTTAATCTTACCAAAGCAGCTACAAAAACGATGATCCGTGCAAAATTCGGATCTATAATTAATATCACTTCCGTTGTCGGTATCAGCGGAAATGCAGGACAATCAAATTACGCGGCTTCAAAAGCGGGAATTATTGGCTTTACAAAATCGATCGCGCTGGAATTAGGATCTAGAAATATCCGTTCGAACGCTGTTGCGCCAGGATTTATTGAAACTGAAATGACCGATGCGGTAGATTCGAAAGCAGTGGAAGATTGGAAACAGTCTATTCCGATGAAACGTGGCGGACAGCCTGAGGAAGTTGCTGATGCATGCGTTTTCCTTGCGTCTGATATGTCTCGATACATTACCGGACAGGTTCTTCAGGTTGACGGCGGAATGCTGACTTAGTGACTATAAGATTAATCGTAGAAACTGAAAAATATAACACAAATCCCGATTCTTCGTTACGAAGGAGCGGGATTTGTGTTATATGCCGGAATTGGCAGAATTCAACTAAATATTGATAATAATTGTGCTTTCTGCAAAACTGTTTGCTATATTTCTGTGATACTGTTTTCGGCAAAACTGCTTACTCATCATTATGCGTTCAGAGCTTATATTTCAAACTCCATATTGGTTTATCATTTTTTGTCTTCTGGCGGGCGGTGCTTATGCATTTCTTTTATACCAACCGGAAGCTTCATGGAGTAAGAAACTTAATTATGCATTGGCTGCTCTTCGCGGAATCGTTGTAGCTTTTATCTGTTTTTTACTGCTCAGCCCTTTGGTTCGCAAGACTGAAAGTATTGTGGACAAGGCTAAAATTGTTTTTGCTATTGACAATTCGGAGTCGGTGAAAGGAGTGGGGTTGCCGGTTTTGAAACAAATCACCCAGGCCGCTCAGGAATTAAATGCAGCCGGATATGAAGTCAGCGTTCAGACTTTTGATAAAACGGCCGAAAATATAACGATTGACTCCATCCGTTTCGATCAGCGTAAAACTGATTTGTCGGGTTTGCTTCAAACCGTTAAAAGTAATTTTGAAGGAAGAAATCTAACAGATGTTATTTTGCTTTCGGATGGTATTGTCAATCAAGGTGTAGCCCCGACTTTTGGCCAATTTCCCTTTAAAATAAATTCCATTGCTGTTGGTGATACTGTTCCTGTTCTGGATATCCGGATCAAGGATGTCGTCAATAATCGCGTGGCCTACCTGGGCAACGATTTTCCAATTCGTGCGGATATTTCTGCTAACGGATTAGCCGGAAAAACGACAACCATTTCGCTAAAACAGGGCGAAAGAATTATTGCAACACAAAAAGTTGAAATTGATCGCGCTTCTTTTTTCAAATCATTCGATTTTACCGCGTCTTCGAAAGTAAAAGGCATTCAGCATTATACCATCGAATTAGGAACAGTTCAGGGCGAAGCATCCGACCGGAATAATAAGCGGGATGTTTACATTGATATTATCGACGGGCGGCAAAAAATTCTTTTGCTAGCGCTGACGCCACATCCGGATGTGAAAGCCATGAGAAGCCTGATTGAAAGCAATGACAATTATGAACTGGACGTCAACATTCTGACAGCTTCTCCAAATCCCAATACAGATGTAATTGGCAATAAGCCATACGATCTGGTTATTTTGCATCAGATCCCGAATATTCTTGGTCTGGGCAATCCGATGGTTCGAAAAATAATAGATACCAAAAAGCCGGTTTTGTATATTTTGGGAAATCAGTCGGCAGTTTCCTTGTTGAACACGCTTAATCGGTCGTTGACTATCAATGTAAATCAAGGGCAATTTGATAAGGTTGCGGCGCGGTATAATCCATTGTTTCAACAAATTAATTTTAACGAAGAAAGTCTGAAATTGCTCGAACGTCTGCCACCGCTTTCTGTTCCGTTTGGTGAGTATACTATTTCACCTGGTACTGAAACGATTTTATTTCAAAAAGTCGGGACATTAAATACCAGAAAACCGCTATTAGTTTTAAATACAACAACCGACCAAAAGACGGCAATTTTGACTGGCGAGGGAATCTGGCAATGGAGGCAGGAAGAATTTGCTCTTACGGGAAAACATCAACTGGTAGATAATCTTTTTCAGAAAATAATTCAGATACTTTCAGTTCGTGACGATAAGCGTAAATTCAGGATTTATCCTGTCCGACCGGAATTTGAGGAAGGCGAAGAGGTGATTTTTCAAACAGAAATTTACAATGATATTTATGAGCCGGTTTATGGACAGGAAGTGAAACTGGATATCACAGATGAAAAAGGAAAAACAAAACAATATTCCTACACTCATACTGCCGAAAATCCACGCTACAACATCAGCGGATTATTAGAAGGCGTGTATCGTTTCCAGGCAACAACGCTTATCAAGGGTGTTCAGGAAAAGATAAACGGGCAGTTTGTGGTACAAAAAGTAGATATTGAATTGGCAAACACAACAGCTGATTTTGGTATGTTGAGAGAATTATCGCAAAAATCCGGTGGTACTTTCGTTCAGCCTGCAACATTGGCGCAGCTTATCGAAAAATTAAAAACGGACCGGGCTCCGGATCAGTTAGACAGCAGCGAAGAAATGGTTGAGCTGATTCATCTAAAATGGCTGTTTTTCCTGATTTTATTATTGCTCGCGGCTGAGTGGGGATTGAGGAGATATCATGGCGGATATTAAAGCCCGGACGAGATTTCGATTTGGGTACCAATTATTTTTAGCATAACTGAATATAGTCTGTAATTATTTGTCAAAATTTGCGCAAATGATACATCAAAAGCAAACCCTGAAGATATCGAAAGCCATGTAAGTCACGATATATGGAAGGTAATTTTTAATGAAATATTTTTATAAAATAAAAGTCCTCTTCTTTTTATTGATCCTGGCTTTTTGCCGGATATCTGCAAACGGTCAGACAGATTCAATCGCTTTTATTCAAGAAGATTCTGTCAGGGAGATAAGACCGAACTACAAAATGCTTCGGGGAATTTTCGCGGCTCAGTCAACATTGTACTTAGGGACGATTTACGGGCTGAGCAAATCCTGGTATAAAAACCCGCTAACGAACTTCCGGGTAAAGGATGACACCTATGAGTGGCTGCAAATGGACAAAATGGGGCACGTTTACACATCTTATCAGATCGCACGCCACACTGCTGAAATTTATAAAAAAACAGGAATTTCAAAAAAGCAGATGATGATTTATGGGGCCATTTCAGGAGTCATTTTCCAGACGCCAATTGAAATCCTTGATGGTTTTTCTCCCGAATATGGTTTTTCGCCCGGCGACATGGTTGCAAACCTGACTGGTTCAGCGATTTACCTTGGACAAATTGCACTTTGGGACGAAGTGAGAATCCAGCCGAAATTTTCTTTTCACTTTACTTCACTTGCAAAAGAGCGCCCAAATCTGTTGGGCAGTAAACCAACTGAGCGGTGGCTGAAAGATTATAATGGCCAAACCTATTGGTATTCAGGTAGTCCAAAGTCTTTTTTTAAAGGAAGCAGCTGGCCGGCCTGGTTATGTTTCTCCATCGGATATGGTATCCAGGATATGGTGGCGTCCGAAAAATCGAAAAGCATCGAAATGGGTTTTCGACCGTACAGGCAATATTATTTGTCGATGGATATTGATCTGACAAAAATCAAAACACGCAGCAAATTTGTGAGAACTGTCGCCTTTTTAGCAAACTCGCTGAAAATTCCGGCTCCGGCTTTACAGTTTAGTAAAAACGGCATTGATTTTAAACCATTATATTTTTAACAAGAAATATTCTGCGAAAGATCATGCAAAGAATAAAGTAACTTAGCGATCGACAGATGCCTGATTTAGGTATACTGTGGATTATTTTAAATGTAAGATTATGAATATTGGAGATAAAGTAAGATTGGTTCATGGCCGCGAAGAAGGGATTGTTTATGCCTTTTTACCTGGCAATGTTATAGAAGTTGAAATTGAAGATGGTTTTCGTATTCCGGTATTGCGCAGTGAGTTAGTAACGATTTCACCAGTCGAATCTCAGAGATTAAACAGAACTCCTGAGGGACAGAGTATTGCGCCGCAACGGGAACGAATTGCGCCAAGGCAAGCTGCGTTTGCTGAAAAGGGAATTTATATCGCTTTTGTTTCCATTAATGACAAGGCAGTAATTTTATATATCATTAACAATTCCGATTGGATACTTCCATTTACTGCTACCACCCAGTACGAAAATGCGCATACCGGACTTGCAGCCGGACTGTTGCAGCCGCGTACTTCTCAAAAACTTACTGAACTTCAGATGAAAGATTTTGAGTCCTGGCCGGTTTTTGCTTTTAATATTTTGCATTACCGTGACGGGAATTACGAAGCAGTATTACCTTTCCAGAAAAAAATAAAATGCAGAGCGCAGTCTTTTTACAAAAGTAAGGGAACGGCTCCTGTATTGGGAAAGGATGCTTTTGTATTTCAGCTGGATGAGGAGAATGTTAAAAAAGAGGAGGTGATTGTTGATAAAACAAATATTCAGGAACAATTACGTACCAGTTTGATGGGCGGCGCGACAACGCCAAAGATTGAACTTCCAAAACCGGAAGGTATTGTAGATCTGCATATTGAAAAGCTCGTTGAAGATTTTACAAGGATATCAAAAGACGAAATTTTGAAAAAACAATTGAACGTTTTCGAGACTTCTCTTGAACAGGCAATTGGAAATGGAATGGAAGAAATTACATTTATTCACGGTGCAGGAAGTGGCGTGTTACGCGACGAACTGCACCGCAGACTGAGCAAAAACCAACATGTTCAGTATTTTAAAGATGCTCAAAAGGAAAAATTCGGATACGGTGCAACCCTGGTTAAAATTAAATAATTGCTTTAAGCAACTCACATGGGTTCTGCTGTTCGCTGCCATTGGATTGGCGCAGTTGAGCTGTCGTTCAAAAACCACTTCGCCCAAAAAGCCTATGGAAGAATATTTGTATTCAGACGCGGAAATTCAAAATGAAAAACATTTATCGGTACTTAATTTGCCGATAGAAATGCCTGTTTCTGAGTTGGAAACGCAAATCAATGCACAGTTGAAAGGCCTTATCTACGAAGACAACAGTTTTGCAGATAACGGCGGGGACAATTTAAAAGCAAAAGTCTGGAAGATAAATCCGATACGAGTTGTTGCAAAAGATTCAACTTTTCTGTTTGAAGTACCACTTAAAATCTGGGTTAACGCTGGTTACAACGTAAGTCCGCTGGGAATTAATTTATCGGGATATAAGGATACAGAATTTTCTATAAAAATCAGGTTAATCTCTAAAATCGGGGTATTGCCTAACTGGAAACTGCATACGGAAACGTATGTCGATAGTTACGACTGGATCAGTGAACCCAATGTGAAGGTTGCCGGTATCAAGATTCCGATTAAAAGCATGGTTAGCAGATTATTGAACAATAATTTTGAAAAAATAACGCAAGCTATTGACCAGCAGGTAGCCGGGGGAATTGAGATAAAAAAATATGTTGAAGCGGCATGGAACCTGGCAAGGCAACCCATTCTGTTGTCGAAAGAATATGACACATGGCTGGTAGTGACACCCACGGCAATTGTTATGACGCCATTACTGGTGACCAACAATGTTTTGCGATCGTCGATTGGTATCAAAGGCTTTACTCAAACCATTACTTCTACTGACAAACCCTTGGTGAAACCAGCGCCAAAGTTGCCGGATCTGACCTTGACGGATAAAGTTACCTCAGATTTTCGGATTGGTTTGATAAGCCTCATATCTTATGAGGACGCAGCGAGACTGGCCACAGCGAAATTATCAGGTCAGAAATATTCATTTCTGGGGGGACAGTATAATATAGAAGTTACATCAATAGAAATGTATGGTCAAAACGAGCGGCTTATTATCAAAGCTGGTCTTAAAGGCAGTGTGAGCGGAAGTATATATTTGAAGGGGATACCATATTATGATCCTGCCACGCAGCAATTATCTTTGAAAGATCTGGATTATGATCTTGATACAAAAAATACAATTGTAAAGACAGCTGGTTGGTTACTGCAAGGCAAATTCAGTAAAATGATGGAGAAGCAAATGGTTTTTCCGGTGGGTAGCCAGATGAACGACGCAAAAAAGAGTGTCCAGGAGATACTTTCTGATTATAAAGTTACTGACGGTGTACAAATCAAGGGAAGGCTTTTGGAGATCACGCCAGATAAGGTATATTTGACCCCAAAACACATTTATTCCGTTGTTTTCGCAGAGGGGAATATCAATTTGCGTGTAGAAGGATTGCGTGGTTTTGACCAATAAATTTGTCACTTGCGCAAACAAAAGGCATATTTTTTACTTTTTATGGTAAATTGACTGCTGATCAAAGGAAAGTATTTCTTAGCTTTGTGGTCAGTGAAAGGAATAAGCCGTCCTATCGCCGCGGTGAATGCCGAGGAGGAAAGTCCGGACAGCGCAGAGTGCCGTACTTCCTAACGGGAAGGCAGCGGGCTGGAAACGGCCAACTGACAGCAAGTGCCACAGAGAATATACCGCCTGGCACATTTTTTATGTCAGGTAAGGGTGAAAAGGTGGAGTAAGAGCCCACCGCTTCAAGGGTGACTTTGAAGGCAGGGTAAACCTTACGGGCTGAAAGATCAAATAGGTGTTAATTTGTGAGGCTTCTCGTCTCCGTTTCTTAGGGAACGTTAACACGGGTAGATCGTTAGAGGTTTCGAGTGATTGGAATCCTGGATAAATGATAGGAATTCTGATGCAAATCAGGATACAGAATCCGGCTTACAGGCTTCTTCCTTTTTCTGTTTTTAAGTAAATAATTAATGAATAATTGAATCACATAACTAGTGTTTCCCATGAAGAAAAAGAATCTTTACATTGCTTTAGTTTGTTTGTCACTCATGAGCCTGGATGCTTTGGCTCAAAAAAACCGAACGTATGATGGACCCAACAAAATGAATACATGGTCGATCACCGGATATGGTGGCATCACAAAATTCTTTGGTGATTTGAAAGAATACGATTTCAAAAGAGGTGATAATGAAGATTTGACCGGATCATGGGGACTTTCTATCAACAAACAATTATCGCCGATCTTCGGTGTTCAGTTAACAGGATACAACGGTTGGCTGCAAGGATCTAAAAAGGGTATCAGAATTACCAACCCAAGAGATGCAAGTATCACAAATACTTACGATGCTTACTTCAATAGCCCGTCTTTCGTTCAGGTTTCGGTAGATGGAACAATGAATCTTAACCGTTTGCTTTTTGGTTACAAAAAACTACGCAGATGGAAAGTTGATGCGCATTTGGGAGCTGGTATCATGTATTACCACACTGACCTAACTGCAACAAACACTGGTACAGGTGAGGTTTTTGAAGTATCCTCGAACACGGCTGGTAGCTCGAAAACTGCTGGTGACTGGGAACGCAACGGATCTACTTACACTCGTGAATGGGTTATGCCCGTAGGTTTGGCAGTTCATTATGAATTGTCTCCCCGTTTCGATTTAGGTCTTGATTATACTTATACCTATGTTAATACTGAAAAACTGGATTTGACAGTAGGTGACATGACTGATTACCAGACACAATCTAATCTTTGGACATTCGCAAAAGGTGATTCAAAAAATGACAGATGGGGTGTTTTGCAAGTTGCTCTAACTTACAAACTTGGTAAAAATGCAGTAAGAGCTAAGAAAGGAGTTTACGATGCAGGAAGCGGACGTTACCATTTACGTTGGGCTAATCCACAGTCATTGATTCCGGTTCCTTACAACCCAACAATGGACGATGCAGATTCTGTTGCGAAGGCTAACATGCCAAAACCAGTTGATCCACGTCTTTACACAGATACTGATGGTGACGGTGTTGCTGACTTGTTCGACAAAGAACCGAATACTCCTGCGGGAAGTGTAGTTTCGGGTGGTGGTGTTGCAATGGATCTTGATAAAATTATCAGAGACGCTATCAAAAACAACTTGCCGAAAGACGAATGCGAAGCGTTATTTAGTAACATCGAATTTGATACTGACAAAGCGATTATCCGTGACGGTTCGAAAGAAACGCTTAGTAAAGTTATTGAGTTGTTGAATCTTCGTACAAACTGCCGTATCGTTCTTGTAGGACATACTGATGCTCGTGCTTCTGATTCTTATAACATGGCTCTTGCCCGTCGTCGTGTGGATGCTGCGAAACGCTTCCTGGTTCGTCAGGGTCTAAAAGACACTAGCAGAATCCTAATTGAATACTTCGGTGAATATCGTCCGGTTGCTGAAAACACAACTGTTGAAGGTCTTCAATCTAACCGTCGTGTTGAAATCAAGATTTTGCCTAACAACACAATTCGCTCATCATATCCAGCTGGTTTCCAGAAATAATAGGATTTGCGATACAAAAAAAGGGAGGTGATTATTCACTTCCCTTTTTTTATGATATATAGTTACGGAACCGATAATTTTCCGTAAGTTTGCACCCTGTTTAATTCAGGGACGAGTTCCCTTTCATAACAAATTCAATAATGGCAGTTAAAATTAGATTAGCGCGTCGTGGACGCAAACAAAAAGCGATTTATGATATCGTAATCGCAGATGCCAGAGCACCACGTGATGGTCGCTTCATCGAAAAGATTGGTAGCTACAACCCAGGTACTAATCCTTCTTCCGTAGTTTTAGATACAGCAAAAGCTGTTGACTGGTTGCTTAAAGGCGCTCAGCCAACGGATACAGCCCGTTCAATCCTGCACCACGAAGGTGTTATGCTTCGCAAACACTTACAAGTTGGTGTTATCAAAGGTGCAATCGGTCAGGATGTTGCTGACGCACGTTTTGAAGAATGGAAATCATCTAAAACTGATCGTAATGTTTCTGCTGCAGATTCATTATCTCAAAAATTAGATAGCGCGAAACAAGCTAAATTGGACGCGGAACGTAAAGTGAATGAGTCACGTGCTGACGCAATTGCTAAGAAAAACGCTCCTGTAGTTGAAGAAGTTGTTGCTGAGGAAACAACTGAGGAAGCTCCGGCTGACGAAACTGCTGCTGATGAAGTATCGGCAGAAGATACTAATGAAGCACCAGCTGCTGAATAATTTAGTATAACATACTTTCTTTGTGGGTCTGCCGGTTTTACCGTGCAGACTCATATTTGTTTAAGGACAGGCATAATTTAATCAATAAGACTTTGACACAAGATAGCTGTTTTTTATTGGGCTATATCGTTCGTACGCATGGTACAACGGGAGATGTAGTTATTTTTCTGGACGTAGATTATCCGGAAGAATATGAAGATATGGATTCTGTTTATTTCGAAATGAGGGGCGATTTGGTTCCATATTTTGTTGAGAGTTTTAACTTACAGAAACAGAGCAAAGCCATTGTAAGATTCGAAGAGGTCAATACCATTGAGAAAGCACAGGCTCTGGTAGGAACTTCGCTTTATTTGCCACTCGATTCTCTTGCTGAACTTGACGAGGAAGAGTTCTATTATCATGAGATCAAAGGTTATACTGTGGTCGATGAAAAAATGGGTGAACTTGGAACGGTTCGGGAAGTTTACTCTTTGAATGGGCAAGACCTGATCGCCATGGATTACAAAGGCGTCGAGGTCTTGATTCCAACGGCGGAAGATATTGTTTTGAAAGCAGATAAGGAGAACAACAGATTGCTGGTAAATCTTCCTGAGGGTTTACTGGAAGTATATCTTGACGATTCTTCCAACAGTAACACGCCTGATGATGCGGATTGATATTATTTCCTGCGTTCCGAATCTTTTGGATAGCTTTTTTGCACACTCCATTCTGAAACGTGCTCAGGAAGGGAAATTCGTGGAAGTTGTTGTTCATGACCTGCGCGATTATTCAGTCAACAAGCATCGCTCGATAGATGATTATGCTTTTGGCGGTGGTGCTGGAATGGTACTTCAGATTGAGCCGATCGCTGGCTGCATCCGTGCCTTGCAGGCTGAAAGAGCCTACGACGAAATAATTTACCTGACGCCTGACGGAGAATTGATGGAACAGAAAATGGTTAATCAGCTTTCTCTGAAAGGGAATCTGATCATGCTTTGCGGACATTACAAAGGTGTCGATCAGCGCGTTCGTGATCTGTTTATCACCAAAGAGATCAGTATTGGAGATTACGTCTTATCAGGTGGAGAGTTGGCGGCGGCAGTTCTTGCAGATTCGATTATCCGGTTGTTGCCAGGTGTTCTGAATGATGAAACTTCCGCCCTGACAGATTCATTCCAGGATAATTTACTGGCTCCTCCGGTTTATTCGCGTCCATTTGATTTTGAAGGAAATGTTGTTCCGGAAATATTATTGTCCGGACATGAAGCCAAAGTGGAAGAATGGCGATATGAACAATCTATCAAACGCACAAAAGAAAGAAGACCGGATTTATTGAAGTAAATCCGGCTTCATATTGTATTTGATATCAACCTGAGGATTATTAAAAATCCAGGTTGCAGTTGATCCACTCGTCGTCAAAGTTGGTGCCGTATTTACGGTAGAAACCCACAGCAGAAGTATTCCAGTCCAGAACCTGCCACATCATTCCTGTTGAGCCTGTTTTTTTAGCTGCGGTCACAGTGGCATCAAATAAAACTTTTCCAATACCATTACCACGCATATCTTCGGTAACGATGATGTCTTCCATATACAACCTTTTTCCCTTCCAGGTGGAGTAACGGAAATAATACAAAGACAATCCGATAATCTTGCTGTCTACTTCTGCGACGAAAAATTCAAAAAGATTTTCCTTAAAATCTCTCGACATCTTGTCAACATTATTACTAACCTGATCAAGTGCTCTTTCGAAAATGGCTAGTTCTTTTACTAATTCAAAAACGGCAGGGATATCTTCAAGTGTACCTTGGCGGGTAGTAATTTTCATGAGCAAAATTTTCTAATTAAAACATTTTGGTGACTAATATCTACTGGATATAGCTATTGATACTTCACGAAATTTTCCCATTTATCTACGATCGCCTGGAAATTTCCCGGAAGTTCCGTATCAAATTGCATCCATTGTTTTGTGGTCGGATGAATAAATCCTAACGATTTCGCGTGCAGCGCCTGTCCAGGAAGTAATTTAAAATTATTTTCGACAAAAACCTTAAAACTGCCTGTCGTTCCCCCTCTTAAAATTTTATCACCACCGTAAACTGTATCGTTAAATATTGGATGCCCGATATGTTTCATGTGTGCACGAATCTGATGGGTCCGGCCGGTTTCCAGGTTACATTTGATCAGAGAAACATATCGCATCGGTTTGATCACTTCGTAATGTGTAATCGCGTGTTTTCCCTGTGATCCGTCTTCATAAATATCCATCACACGCCTGTCACGCACGCTGCGGCCAATGTGCCCTGTGATCGTTGCCTTCGCTTCCTTAGGCTCACCCCAAATCAACGCATTATAAGTCCTTTCGATCGTATGGTCGGAAAATTGCCTTGCCAGAAAAGTCATGGCAAATTCTGTTTTGGCAATCACAAGCAGCCCGGAAGTATCCTTGTCAATTCGATGAACAAGGCCCGGCCGACCTTCTCCATTTCTACCAGTCGGTAGGTTCTGAAAATGATAAACTAATGCATTGATCAATGTACCTGTCCAATTCCCAAAAGCCGGATGCACAACCATTCCGGTCGGCTTGTTGACCAAAAGCAATACATCGTCTTCATAAATAATATCAAGCGTGATATTTTCAGGAATGATTTCGGTATCACGCGGAGGTTCAGGAAGCAGTAACGTAATAACATCAAGCGGTTTGACTTTATAACTTGATTTAACTGCAAGCCCATTTACTTTTACCGCCTCTGCTTCGATACCATTTTGTATTTTTGTGCGGGAAGCATTCGGAACGTGGATATTTAGAAATTTATCCAAACGCATCAACGTCTGACCTTTGTCGGCTACGATGCGGTAATGTTCAAATAAATCGTCTTCTTCGTCGGCACTGTTATCAATTATTTCTAATGACATCTGGAATGGTGTAATATGGAAAATGTCAGATAAAGCCAGTAAAACTTGCCGGCGATTATCGTTACATCATAAGTTATTTTGTTACAAAACTACCAAAATTCGTGGACTTACTGGTTCCTTCTTTACCGACACCTATCCAGCAGATATCAGATGAAATTACCGACAAGGCAGGGATTCGTCTGTTTGTAAAACGCGATGACCTGATTCATCCATTTGTATCCGGAAATAAATGGAGGAAATTAAAATACAATTTGCAAGAAGCGAAGGATCGGGGTTTTACTACACTTTTAACTTTTGGCGGTGCTTTTTCTAATCATATTTACGCCACAGCGGCAGCAGGTGCTTATCTGGGTTTTAAAACTATTGGTATTGTGAGAGGTGAAGATCCTGAGAAAAGAAAATCCCCAACGCTGCAATTTTGTGAGCAGCAGGGTATGCGGCTTCATTATGTTTCCCGCGAAGAGTATAAGCTAAAGAATTCGCCGGAGTATGTAGATCAACTTTCCAGGCAATTTGAAAATTCATTTATTATTCCGGAAGGCGGGACTTCTAAATGGGCATTACAAGGGGTAAGAGAAATGACTATTGAAGTAGAAGGCCAATTAAATCAGAAACCAGATTATTATGCCGTTGCTGCCGGAACTGGTGGTACTGCTGCCGGAATTCTGTCGTCGGGATCTGATGTGCTGGCTTTTTCTTCATTAAAAGGTGGGTCGTTTTTAAAAAATGATATCCTGGATTTACTTAAAGGAAATAATGAATCGGGCCATCTGCAACTCTTGACCGAATATCATTTTAAAGGTTACGCGCGTCATACACCAGAACTTCTTGATTTTATTAAAAAATTTAAAAACAAACATTCCATTCAGTTGGAACAGGTTTATACCGGTAAGATGCTCTTTGGCTTATATGATTTGATAGCCCAGGGATTTTTTGAAAAAGGGAGCTGCGTAGTGGCCGTTCACACGGGTGGTCTGCAGGGCATGTTGGCGGAGTTGAAATTTACAACTCATGTGGATTAAGTAGCTCCAAGCCACTCACATTCTTAAAATCTGAAATATTTCTAGAAATCAAGGTGTAGTCATAAACAAGTGCAGTTGCGGCAATGATGGCGTCCGGTAGTTTGATTCTATTGATTTTTCGCAGGTTAATAGTCATGTCGATCACTTCTTCGGTCAATCCAATTACAAATGAATCGTCTATAAAGTCCAGAAGGGTTTGATAAGATTTTTCGGGGGTGTTATACCCGAGAACTTCCATTTTTGAAATTACGGATATGATTGGCACATCATCAACAACTTTCGAAAGAAATTGACTGCCTGAATCGGGCAAGTTATTATTAAGAAAATCGATTACGCTGTTCGTATCAATTAGATATCCCGATTTTCCCATTCTTCCCTGCTTTTTTTTACATGAATTTGCATTTCATCAGCCACGTTGGGAGACAACTTACCAAGATATTTTTCAGAAAGTTTTTGTTTTGAATGATCGCGAGTTTTTAAAAGTTTAATAAGATGCAAGTCTTCCAGATCTTCCAGAAGTTTATATGCCTTGCTATTTGTTACTTGGATAAGGACGGTTTCCATTTCTTAACCGGTTAATGTGGACAGATTAGTTCAAGTTACTATAATTTTGCATTGATGGCAAATTTATCCCGACAATGAGCCGTTGGGACTACCGAAACTCAAAAACCCTACCAAATACTATCCTTCTTTTGAATATATTCCTTTATCAGATCTTTTTCCCCGGCTACCCATAAGACGTCTTCTTTTTCAATGATCATGGAAGAATCCGGGTTAAGAATTCGTTCTCCGTTTCTTTCTAAACCAACCACCATCCCGTGCGTAGATTCGCGGATTTGGCTGTTACGGATTGATTTTCCGATAATGTTAAATTCACTTTTAACCTCAATGCGCTGCAACGTGATTTTATCTTCCTGGGCAAAATAAGCTTCTCCGTTTCTGCTGATTTCGACATGCCCTCGAAAACTATCCAGTTGATCATCCGTGCCGATTACCTCAATCCGGTCGTAAGGATATAAAACTTCTGTTGGCCGGGGAAGCTGAATCGTTTTCGTACCGCGTTCTATAAGGACAACATTGATGCCAAACTTTTCACGGATACCCAGCTCCTGCAAACTTTTACCGATAAGTGATGAATCCGGGCTTACTTCCAGAAATGCAAAGTGAGCGTCCCAGGGAAGCAGTATTTTCTTAGATTTTCCACTTCCTTCCAGCTGCCTTGCGTTGAGATTTTGTATAAAACGATCTTCAATTCGGCTGTAAAATAATTGCAGGCGTTGGTAAAACAGAACGACAGCCATAATCATTATTCCGCCTGCCACCATAAGAGCGGTTGGTGTTGCGAAAAACGAATCGAGCAAGACAGCCATCAGAATTATTCCGATTAAGACGCGTGATAGTTCCAGCAGCAACAAAGGCCCCCGACTGAATCTCCGGCTCAGCCAAAGAGCAGAATATGCTTTTGTGTTTGATCTTTTGAAAATAAGCGCCCAGACAAACGGTGAAATAAATAGAAACGTAACGCCAAATATTGAACATCTGGAAATATCACTTTCCGGTACACGCTGATAAATTAACGGAGAAATTTGTTTGGCGGAAATCAGGATTATTCCAACGATTACTACGGAATTTAAAACAACGGTCTGCGCATAGGATTGGAGAATAGTTTTCCAATGTGTATTTTTTGCAATAGTCTCTGTGCTGCTGCTGTATCGGTTAAGTTTATTTCTCCATTTTTCGGGAATATGTTTGTCGAGCCATTCGTAAAATGGTTCAGACGCTTTCATCATATAAGGCGTCGTAAATGTGGTAATTACAGAAACCCCAACTGCGATAGGATACAAGAATTCACTGGTAACTTTTAATGACAATCCGAGATTTGCAATAATGAAAGAAAATTCACCGATCTGGGATAAACTCATCCCAGCCTGAATTGATTTTTTTAATGGCTGGCCAGAAATAACTGCTCCAATTGTGACGTATGTTGTTTTACCCAAAATGACAACAAAAACTAAAATCGCGGTGGGAACGGCATATTCGATTAATAATTCCGGGTTGATCAACATACCAACGGAAATAAAGAAAATGGCTCCAAAAAGATCCTTGACAGGTTTTAACAAATGTTCAATCTTTTCCGCATGTGTTGTCTCGGCCAGAATTGATCCCATGATAAATGCGCCAAGCGCAGCCGAGAAACCAGCTTTGGTAACCAAAAAGACCATCCCGAAACAAAGTGCTATGGAAGTGATCAACACGCTTTCATCGTTCATTAGATTTCTGAACCGACGAAGCAGGGTAGGGAAAATGAAAATGCCGCCTAGAAACCATAAGATCAGAAAGAAAAATAATTTTGCGATCGATTCCAGCATTTCCATCCCGGCAAACTGCTGGCTTATGCTAAGGGTGGATAACAAAACCATTAACAAAACGGCCGTTAAATCTTCTATCACGAGAATACCGAAAACGACACTTGTGAATTTTTGTGTTTTTAAACCTAACTCCTCGAAAGCACGGAAAATAATGGTTGTTGAAGAAATTGCGATGATACCGCCGAGGAATAAACTGTCTATTTTATCCCATCCCAGAAGTTGGCCGGTAATAAATCCGGTTCCCAGCATAAGCGACACTTCCAGTAGTCCGGTAATTGCCGCCGTGCTGCCAACCTTCACTAATTTTTTAAAACTAAATTCTAATCCCAGATTGAACAGAAGAAAGATAACACCGATTTCCGCCCAGATCTCAATGGTTTTAATGTCTGTTATAGTTGGGAAAATCGTGAAGTTAGGACCTACAAGCAAACCAGCAAGTATATAACCCAGAACAATCGGCTGCTTTAATTTTTTGAAAATAATGGTGATAACACCAGCCATTGTCAGGATTAAAGAAAGATCTACAATCAGCTGTGGAACGTGGGTCATTGAGGATTGGTATTTTTACTGAAATATAATAATACCAATAAAATACAAAAAGCCTTTGATGAATCAAAGGCTTTTTGGCATAACTTGAAAAAATGAAAGGCAAACAACTTATCCTACACTTCCTTCCAGACTGATTTCCAGTAGCTTCTGAGCTTCCACTGCAAACTCCATAGGAAGTTGGTTTAAAACTTCTTTTGCGTATCCATTTACGATCAATGCAACCGCTTGTTCCGTAGGAATTCCGCGTTGGTTGCAGTAAAATAATATATCTTCTCCAATTTTAGAAGTCGTCGCTTCGTGCTCAACAGTTGCTGACGGATTGCTGACTTCTATATAAGGGAAAGTATGGGCTCCGCATTTATCTCCCAATAACAATGAATCACATTGTGAGAAATTGCGCGCTTTTTCGGCTTTTTTGAAAACCTGAACCAAACCTCTATACGAGTTCTGACTCTTTCCTGCAGAGATACCTTTTGAAACGATACGGCTTTTGGTATTTTTACCAATATGGATCATTTTTGTTCCGGTATCCGCCTGTTGCATGTTATTTGTTACTGCAACAGAATAAAATTCCCCAATCGAATTGTCACCTTTCAGGATAACCGAAGGATATTTCCACGTAATAGCAGAACCTGTTTCAACCTGCGTCCAGGATATTTTTGAGAAAGCGCCATCACACAAACCGCGTTTTGTAACAAAGTTATAGATACCGCCTTTTCCGTCTTTATCACCAGGATACCAGTTTTGCACTGTTGAATATTTGACATTCGAATTTTCATGCGCGAAAATCTCAACAACTGCCGCATGTAACTGATTTTCATCACGCATCGGTGCGGTACAACCTTCAAGATAACTTACATGACTATCAGCATCAGCGATGATCAATGTACGTTCGAACTGACCAGTACCTGCCGCGTTAATACGGAAATAAGTAGATAATTCCATAGGGCATTTAACGCCTTTCGGAATATACACAAATGATCCGTCGGAGAAAACAGCCGAATTTAAAGCGGCATAATAATTATCCTTTGGCGGCACAACTGATCCCAGGTATTTCTTTACAAGATCTGAATGTTCACGTATTGCTTCGCTGATCGAACAGAAAATAATTCCCTTCTCTCTCAGTGATTCTTTAAAAGTCGTAAAAACAGATTCTGAGTCCATCACTGCATCGACCGCAATGGATACTCCGGAAAGTCTTTTTTGTTCATTAAGAGAAATTCCCAAACGCTGGAAAGTGTCACGTAATTCAGGATCTATATCGTCCAGACTTTCAACAACTTTTTTCTTTTTTGGTGCTGAATAATATTTAATTGCCTGAAAGTCAATTTTTGGATAATGAACATTCGGCCATTTTGGTTCCGGCATTTTCAACCACATCGTATATGCTTTCAAACGCCACTCCAACATCCATTCTGGTTCATTCTTTTTTGCGGAAATAAACCGTATAGTGCTTTCATCCAAGCCCACGGGAGCTTCGTCTGCTTCAATATCAGTTACAAATCCGTATTTGTATTCCGAACTGGTGATTTCCTCCAACAATTCATCTTCTTTGCTCATAGTCTTAATTATATCACGCTACGGTTGTCATTAAATTAATAACACATAGAAATGACATTGAGTTTAAATATAGACTCAAAAATACATAAAAATATGCACAAGTTATGACTACTGTCATAACTTGTGATTCAAAATCGGTTATTTAGACCGTTAAAAATTAAAGGTAACTTGTCGAAGTCAGATACTCTTTCACGTATTCGCTGACGCCTTCTTCAAGTGTATAAAAAGGCCTTGTGAATCCAATTGAACGCAATTTACTCATATTTGCCTGAGTAAAATACTGATATTTGTCACGAATATCTTCCGGCGTATCAATAAAACTGATATCTGGCGTTTTGTCCATGGCCTGGAAAGTGCTCGTCACCAGATCTTTGAAGGTACGCGCCTTTCCGCTTCCAAGATTGTATATGCCCGAATCCTTACGATGGTGCATGAAAAACAGGCATACTTCGATCAGATCTTTCACATAAATGAAATCACGCATTTGCTCGCCATCCTTGAAATTAGGATTGTGAGAGCGGAATAACTTCATCTTTTCTGTTGCTTTAATCTGGTTAAATGCATGGAAAATAACCGAAGCCATACGACCCTTGTGGTATTCATTCGGTCCGTATACGTTAAAAAATTTCAGCCCAGCCCAGAAGAAAGGTTTTTTCTCTTGCTGCAATGCCCATATATCGAAATCATTTTTAGAATCTCCATAAGGGTTCAACGGTTTAAGCTGAGGAATCAGAGATTCATTGTCGTCATAGCCAAGTTCGCCTAATCCATAAGTGGCCGCAGATGAAGCATATACCAACGGGATTTGATAAGCAATGCATTTTTCCCAAATCCTTTTAGAATAATTCAGATTGAGCTCGTCAAATATATCTTTATCGAATTCTGTCGTATCAGTTCTTGCGCCGATATGGAAAATAAACTCCACGTCCTGATTGTTCTTGTCGAGCCATTCAAAAAATGAATCTCGTTCAACCCTTTCCTTGATCGTTTTGCCTACAAGATTTTCTGCTTTTTCAATTTTTGAAAAATCGTCAACTGCAATAATGCTACTGAAGCCTTCCTGGTTGAGTCTGCTGATCAGACCGCTACCGATAAATCCGGCTGCACCTGTTACTATAATCATATGGTGAGATTATTTGTTTAAAGAGCTTAAACTGTGAAAAGAATGCCTGATAAGAGTAATTCAATTCATCAATCTACTCACGAATTTCGCTATTAAATTGTATTTTTTTTAGTTTACTGCTTATAATTTTACAAAACTACCGATACAAGATGTAATTTTGTAACATTATTACATAGGGAAGGAAAAATTTATGATTTACGTAACGCGAAAAGAGCATTTCAATGCAGCCCACCGGCTTTTTAACCCGGCGTGGTCAGAAGAGAAAAATCAGGAGGTATTCGGGCCTTGCGCCAACAATAACTGGCATGGACATAACTTTGAATTAATTGTTACTGTAAAAGGAAAACCAGATCCGGATACAGGTTTTGTTATAGATCTTAAAGTTTTGGGCGATCTGGTGAAGAAAAAAGTGGTGGATAAGGTTGATCATAAAAACCTGAACCTTGACGTTGAATTTATGCAGGGAAAAATGGCTTCCTGTGAAATTTTTGTATTGGAAATCTGGAATATTCTTGCCCCGGCAATTCAGGAAGTATCTCCGGGCTCACAATTACATTACATAAAACTTATAGAAACTCCGAAGAATTTTGTTGAATATTACGGAGAATAATTCGCCTATGAAGATCTGAAAACATCAATTTTAAGATGCGTTTCAGATCTTTTTGTTTTCTTCTCAATTAAATTTCAAGCATGAAATATTACCTCATAGCCGGCGAACGTTCCGGAGATCTGCACGGCGCCAACCTGATGAAAGGAATTAAAGCCAACGATCCGGAAGCACAATTTCGTGGTTGGGGAGGAGATATGATGCAGAATGAAGGAATTGATCTCGTAACCCATTATAAGGATACTGCTTTCATGGGTTTTCTGGAAGTGGCGCTTAACATCCGCAAAATTGCAGGATTTCTGAAAAAGTGTAAAAAAGATATTTTTGCTTACAAACCGGATGTCATAATCCTGATCGATTATCCGGGATTCAACTTGCGAATTGCTAAATTTGGAAAAGAAAACGGGATAAAAACATTTTATTACATTTCTCCAAAAGTCTGGGCATGGAATCAGAAACGTGCCTGGAAGATCAAGAAAAACGTCGATCAGATGTTTGTCATATTTCCATTCGAAATAGATTTTTACAAAAAGTTTGATTTCGAAGTGGACTATGTCGGCAATCCGCTGATGGATGCGATAGACGCTTTCAAACCTGATCCTGACTTTAAAAAGAAGAACAATCTTGATGAGAATCGGGCAGTGATTGCTTTGTTGCCAGGAAGCCGTCGCCAGGAAATTATCAATATGCTGGATCTGATGTTGACTGTGCAGCCACATTTTCCTGATTATCAATTTGTAATTGCCGGTGTAAAAAATCTTCCTTCATCGCTTTATCAAAAATATGAAGCAGTTCAAAATGTTTCAGTTGTCTACGAAGCTACGTATGATTTACTGGCAATTTCGGAGGCGGCTTTGGTTACTTCAGGAACTGCCACACTTGAAACGGCTTTACTAAACATTCCGGAAGTTGTGTGTTACAAAACCAGCGGAATTTCTTACGCAGTTGCTAAAAAGCTGATCAAGGTTCCTTTTATTTCGCTTGTAAATCTGATTATGGAAAAAGAGGTTGTTCGTGAGCTGATTCAGGATGAATTGAATGAAAAGCAGTTGGTAACGGAATTGGGAGCCATATTGAAAAATGGATCAAAAAGAGAAACTCAGCTTGCCGACTATTCGACATTGCAGTCACTCGTGGGTGGAGCAGGTGCTTCTGAGAGAGCAGGCGCATTAATGGTAAAATATCTTGGTAAGACAGATTGATGCGGTTGAAGTTTTTGTTTCGTCGATATATTTCTACAACTGACCTGAATTGCAACTACTTATTGTTCCGGGAAAGAAAACTATATTTGCGCGGTGCCATAACTTGAATTATTTTGAGTCAGTTGGCACTAACTGGAAAACCCTCCCTGCTCAATTAAGAAAGTTATGCAACGAATACTTTTAATAGATGACGGTTTAGACATGCATTCTGGCTTGAAAAAGCTTTTTGAAGGTGATGGACACAAGAATTTATTAATTGAAAAGGTGGAAAGTGCTGCGGATGGATTGAAAAAAATCACCAATAATTCTTACAGCGTTGTCATCGTAAATCTGGCTATTCCAAATACCGATATGCTCGGTTTGATCAAGAGAATAAGAGCTTATAGTCAAACACTTCCCATACTGGCTTACTCTAAAATTTTAGAATATACTCTTATAAAAAGATATCTCACGAGCGGAGTAAATGGATATTGCTTTTACCGCGACGACGATGACGAAATCCTGAAAGCATGCCAGACAATCATTTCGGGGAGATGGTTTATCAGTCCGGAAATGATCTCGCTAATTGTTGAGGATGCTTTGTATAACAAAAAAACGGATCGTTTTGAAAGTCTCAGCGAAAGGGAATTCGAGATTTTCTCCCACCTTGTAAAAGATGAATCTCCCGCCGCAATCGCTGATATTTTATCCCTTCACATTTCAGCAATCGCATTGTATAAATCAAGAATTATGGATAAACTCATGATATCCAGTCTGGTTGAAATGAAAAATCTGATGAAAACTCCCGTGCTGGCTTAGCTAGTTTCTCATCCGGATAAGCTTATCGTATTCCAGAACCGTTATCAGGCTGCCTTTCATATCCACAAGTTTTTCTTCCTTGAAATCTGATAAAGTTCTGATCACCGTTTCTGTCGCTGTCCCGACCATCGATGCAATATCTTCACGGGTTATCGCCATCGAAAATGGTTTGGATTTATCTTCCTGATAACGCTGAACCAGCATAACCAACGCCTGTGCCACTCTTTTACGAACAGAATTATAGGCAAGCTGAAGTAATCTTTCCTCGCGGTCTTTTATTTCATTCGACAACATTTTAATAAACTTTGTTGCCACTTCTCTGTTCCCCTGGAGAAGATTGAAAAAGTCATCTTTTGGTATCATCGCCACTTCTGATTTTTCAAGCGAAATTGCCGTTTCCTGATAAGATTCTCCTTGGAGCAAATCCAGATAACCGAAGAAATCACCCTCTTTGTATAAATCAGTGATGTACTCTTTGCCGTTGTCATTGGACTTATAAGCCTTAACTTTCCCTTTTTGGAGAAAGAATACATTGGACGGAAAGCTGCCTTCTGTGTAGACCGTTTCTTTCTTTTTCAGTACTTTTATTTTTTTGTCATCCGCAAGTTTTGTGATCAGATCGAAAGATTTTGCTTCGTGAATAAATTCGTCCAAGCCTTCAGCTGTGCGAGTAAATTGTCCTTTTAATCTTTCGCTTTTTTTTAATCGGATTTCAACGGCGTTCAAAAGTTCCACATCATCATAAGGCTTCGTCAGATAATCATCTGCTCCCATGGTCATGCCTTTGCGATAATCGTTTTTTTCTGCCTTCGCCGTTAGAAAAACAAAGGGAATATTGGCAGTCTGGTCATCTTTTCCGAGCATATGCAACACACCATAACCGTCGAGCTCCGGCATCATGATATCACAGATAATCAAATCGGGTTTTTCATGATGTGCAACCTGCACGCCTTCTTTTCCATTCTGCGCTGTCAATACATGATAATTAGCCAATTCAAGAATTTCGGCTGTGTTCTCACGCATTTCCGGATTGTCTTCTATCAAAAGGATTCTCTTAGCTTCCATTTTTGTTGAGGTAATTAGTTTGTGGGTAAGTGATCAGGCAGTTTTAAGGTAAATGTGGTTCCCTTTCCCACCTCACTCAAAAATGAAACTTCGCCTCCCATCAGTTCTACGTAATTTTGGACAATATTCAGGCCCAGACCTGTCCCTTGTGCATTTCCGGCGTTTTGCGCACGAAAAAAACGGTCAAAAATATGTATTTGATCACTTTCAGGAATTCCAATGCCCTGGTCGATAATTTCTATAAATATGGTTTTTCCGTCAGCTTTAACATTTAACATAATTAACTTTCCAGGATCCGAATACTTAATTGCGTTGGAAAGAAGATTAAAAATGACATTCCGAAGCAACTGCTTATCTACCCAAACCTCTGAATTGCCATCGTGAGTAAACAAGATTTTTTGTGATTCTTTACATGAACCTTTAATTTCCTCTATCAGGCCCAAACAAAAATCGGGTAAGATTGTGAACACCGGAACACTTTGAATACGACCTTCTTCGAGTTTGCCAATCGACATAAAATCGTTAAGAATTTCTGTCAGGTTGGTAACAGCAGATTTAATTCTCTGTACATGCTTTTGTCGCTTATCTTCTTCTTCAGATTTTTGATATCTGCCAATTAATGCGGCCGATGAAAGTATTGTCGCAAGCGGAGTACGGAATTCATGGGAAGCAATTGTCACAAACTGGCTTTTCATATTATTCAGTTCGCGCTCCTTTTTCAAGGCACGCATCACTTCCTCCTGTGATTGTTCGATTTTATGTATCGCCTTTGCCAATTCCTCCGTTCGTTGATTTACGCGTTCTTCTAATTCGGCATTCAGTTTTTGAATTTCCTTATTAGCTTCCTGAATGATATTTTCCTGTTTTTTTCTTTCGGTTATATCAATGACAAAACTTACTACAAATTGTCCCTCACTGGTTTTGAATGGACTCAGGCTCACCTCAACCGGAAATTCACTTCCATCTTTGCGTCGGGCAAATAAATCCAGAGAATTACCCATACCCCGGGCATGAGGCGATTCCAGGTAAGTATCGCGATGATGCACATGTTTATTAGTTAATCTTCTGGGAATCAGTACTTCGATCTTTTGATTTACCAGTTCTCCATCTTCAAAACCAAAAAGTTCAAGTGCTTTGGGATTTAACATTACGATAACTCCCTCTTTATTAACTACTACAATTCCTTCGGTTGCATGTTTGAATAGGGCATCGAGCATTTCAATATGCCGTGTCATGGCTTCGGTTTGTTTTTCTATATACGAACTAAACATACCAAGTTACAGGACATAGTTGAATGGAACAAACGAAACGAAAATAATGATAGGATGAGAGAATGATTGAATAAGGCAAACTGGACGACTACCGCTTTCAACTATTCATCTAAACAGTTTTGCTAAACTGGATTGTTGCGGATGATTCAGACCATAATTTTGCATCAAAAGCCATACAGACATTTCTCACAAATGCCTTTCCTTTTTCAGTCACGCGCAGGTGATAAGGTTTAATCTCGACCAGTTCATCAAATTCCATATCTTCTAATCGATCGATGGCTTTATAGAAATCATCACAAACCTCCGTCTCATTTTCCCAGTTCGTTTCAAATTGAGTCATAATCCGAAGAATATGTTTCCGCAAAATCAGATCATCTTTTGTTAGTTCGTGGCCTTTGAAAATCGGCAGATGCCCGGCTTTAATTCTTTCATAATAAGCTTCAACAGTTTTCTCATTCTGGATATATCCTGTCCAGCTGTCACTGATCGATGAAGCGCCCAGCCCAATTAATAGCTGCGTGTGGGTATCAGTGTATCCCATGAAATTTCTGTGCAATCTCCCTTCCTGCTGTGCTTTAAATAATTCGTCTGTTTCAAGAGAAAAATGGTCCATGCCGATGTCATGGTATCCCGAAAGTTCCAGAGCATTCCGCCCGGTTTCATAAATGGCCATTTTTTTATCTGCATCGGGCAAATCCTTTTCTGAATATTTTCTTTGCCCGGGTTTGATCCACGGAATATGTGCATAACTGTAAAAAGCAATTCGGTCGGGACGAAGCTGCACAACGCGCATGATCGTTTCCATCATCGTACAAACTTTTTGGAAAGGCAAACCGTAAACAAGGTCGTAGTTGACGGAAGTATAACCGATTTCGCGCGACTTTTTTGTTAAATGAATGATCTGGTCGTAAGTCTGGTGACGGTTGATAACAGCCAAAACCAATGGATTAAAATCCTGAACTCCGATACTGATCCTGCGAAATCCAACATTATATAGTGCTTGTAAATGTTCGTCAGTCGTATTTCCCGGATGTGCTTCAAAACTAAATTGTGCTTTTGGGTGCACGTCAGCGTTTTGCAGTAATCCCTGAATAAGTTTCGTCAGATTTTCCGGACTAAAAAAAGTAGGAGTGCCTCCTCCCAAATGTATCTCGCGGATTACAGGTTTTGTTTCACCGAATATTGAAAAATACAATTCCCATTCTTTTAAAACGACACTGATGTATTTTTCTTCAACTTTATGGTTAATTGTAATCCGTGTGTTGCAGCCACAATAAGTACACAAACTTTCGCAAAAGGGCAGGTGTATGTATAGACTAATTCCTTCTTTCTGGTTGGAAACTATAAATGCTTCACTCGCAAGTTCCTTCCATGTCTGTTCTGTCGGTGGCGTTTTTTGCCAATAAGGAACTGTTGGGTAACTGGTATATCTGGGCCCGGGAGTATTGTATTTAAAAAGCAAATCCTTATCCATCGGAGTCGTGTTTTGAATTAATTTCTATTCATCAAAACTAGTCAGGTGCCGGAGGTAAAAACATGACTGTCGTCATCTTAAAAACTTACTTTGGCAAGGAATGGGAGTAATTAATTGTTCGTGAATCAGCTCTATTTACCATGGCAAATGGTAATGATTTTGGAATTGGTTTGGGCATTATCCGGATATTGAATCAATAAACCTCTGGCAACAAGCATTATGCCGGCCAGCGCAAGCATAACAGGCATAAGTTTTCTCATTTTTGTCCGCAAGGAAACGGTAAACCACTGTTTAAAGAATCCCACAGCCATCATGGCGGGTATTGTTCCAGCTCCAAACATGAGCATAAATAAACTTCCGGGAAGCGGACCTCCGGTTGCGACTGAACTGATCAATGCAAGGTAAACGAGACCGCAGGGAAGCAAACCGTTTAATATTCCCAGTGAAAACCAGCTCAGAAAAGTTTTCTTTTGCAGCAAACCAGCCATACCTGTTTTTAATTGTCTGATAAACTTTTGCCAGAAAGGAGGAGTATGAAAATAACGGTCCAGATGGGCTGGCCAGAAAACATAAGCCAGCATCAATACACCCGAAAAAATGGAAAGATAACGTAGGTAGCCGATCCAGACAAGAGACGATCCGACAGAACCCAACAGTAATCCAAGCAATGCATAGGTAAAAGAGCGGCCAAGATTATAAGTCAGGAGTCCTGCAAATTGAACAAACTTATTCCCTTTTTGGATAGGTAGCGCCAGAGCGATGGGTCCGCACATACCGACACAATGGAAGCTGCTCATCAGCCCCATTGAAAATGCCAGATATGGTAGCGCGCTTATCACTACAAATTTTTGTTAATGACGATCAAATCTTCATTCCAGTACGTCTCGTCACCATTTTTCCAGTCTATCTGCAAATGATACCGTCCTTCCGGAATTTTCGAAGAGGGCACAAATTGTATGTTATTTGTGGAATTTACTTCGAAAGAAAGATCTTTTGAATCATCGGATGGACAATACAGATTCACTTTTCCTGTCAGGTTTTTCTCAGAAAATGATTTTGGATAATGGATCAAAATCCCGGTTTCATTTACTTCCCATTTCAGTGGATCCTCCAATGCCTTGGCACGTTTGGTTTTATTTATTTTATCCTGGAAACGTAACTCTTCTGCGTAATAATTGTCTGTGACCAGATCAATCTTCTGGTTGGTACTCATCACGACGAGTACCAAAATCATGGCTACAAATCCTATGTATAAGATTGCAATACCAGTACCCCAGTTAAGTTTCATGTCGGAGTTGTTTAAATTAATTATTTCGGTGCTAAAAATATTTCACCGCTCTGCGGTTATCTTACCAAATCCGCTGACCTAAATTTTGACTATTCCGGTGCCATAAAGGTTGTCTCAAAAGTCTCCAACTTTTCCTTTCCTTGAAATACGGATAATTGAAGTTTTGTTTTGCGCGTTTTAAGTGCAGATTTAGGAATGATGATAAACACTGTACCTTCGGACATACCAGCACCGTCTAGCGTCAAATCAGGTTTTCCGGCAAATAACAAAGTGCCCTTTGGTGAGTCCAGTTGAATCGTTGGCTTGACGATCTTGTTTGTTTTATTGAAAATTTTAAAGGTATAAATGTTACTGATCGTGCCATCTTTATTTTCGATATACTGGCTGCCAGGAGCACGGAATAAGGTGGTTTGTGTATCATTTCTGGATACAACCAAATAACCAAGCACTGACCATAGTAAAATCAAAACAACGATATAAGCGCGCGTGCGGTTGGTAATCAATTTATTAACGCCACTGACAATTGCATTTTCAGAAGTATAACGGATCAGTCCTTTGTCAAAACCAACTTTGTCCATCATGGTATCGCAGGCGTCTATACAAGCTGTGCAGTTCACACATTCCATCTGCGTGCCATTTCTGATATCTATGCCAGTCGGACAAACTGCTACACATTGAAAACAGCTGATACAATCGCCCGCATTACGATCCTGTCCTTTGTGTAATTTTTCTCTGGGTTCTCCACGTTTGTAGTCATAAGCTACGACAATTGAGTTTCGGTCCATTAAAACACCTTGCAAGCGGCCATAAGGGCAAACCACCGTGCAGGCCTGATCGCGGAGCCAGGCAAAATTGAAATAAAATACTGCCGTAAATATGACAATTCCTGAAAAGAGCGGAACGTGCTGATCGATTGGTTCACTGACAATTTTGGATAATTCATCCACACCAATCACGTAAGACAAAAGCAGATTCGCAATCACAAACGAAACCAGTAGAAACGCGCTGTATTTGGCTGCTTTTTTCAGGATTTTATCACCGGTCCAAGGTGCGTTATTTAACAATTTTTGCTTACCACTGTCACCTTCAATAGCATACTCGATTTTACGAAAAACCATTTCCATAAATACAGTTTGCGGACAAGCCCAGCCACACCATAATCTACCAAAAATTATGGTGAAAAGAACGATGAAAACCATGAAGGACAGCATGGTAAGTCCAAAAAGCCAGTAATCCTGCGGTCCGATGAACAAGCCAAAAATGATAAACTTTCTTTCCAGAACGTTGAAAAGCAATAGCGGCTGATTATTGTACTTAATAAAAGGTGTAACAAACAAAATTATTAAGATAAACACCGTAAAAAGTACGCGGCGATGATGCCATAAACCTTTGGGCTTTTGGGGATAGAACCAGTTTCGCTTACCATCTTCACTCACGCCACTGAAATGGTCACGGAAGGAATCTTCGGAAGTGACGGTTGTTGGTTTCATATTTTGGCTTTCGGCTTTCGGCAATCGGCTTTCGAATTGCCATGAACTGAAATTGTTAATAAAAATATCTTTAAGCAGTAGAAAGAGTGAATAAGCGTATTTTTTGCCGACTGCCGACTGCCGACTGCCGACTGCTAATTCAGCGCTACTGCGCTGTCTCCCGCTGCATTTCCTTCTTCAAACAAATCTCCCTGTGGTTCTTTCGGATTTGCAGGTTTTGTTCCTTTCAATGACAAAACATAACTGGCAACTTTCTGGATATCCATAGGTGAAAGTTGTTTCTCCCACGATATCATACCTTTTTCAGGAACACCATACTTGATCACCTTAAAGATATTTTTTACTCCGCCGCTGTGCAGCCAATATTGATCCGTTAGATTTGGTCCAACACTACCACCTGCATCAGCACCGTGACATGCAGTACATTTTTCCTGAAAAAGTGCTTTTCCCTGATTGATTCCTTCCTCTTCGGTTAATATCGTAACAGTATTTTCGTCCATGCTCGAACCTACTTTTGCCAGGTATGCCTTTTTTTCTACTTCTGCCTGCGCAATTTCCTTGTCCAGTTCAGCCATCTGAAAATCACCAAATCCTCCGAAATAATACGCTGAATAAATAATAGCGATGATGACTGTTGATACAAAAAGAGATTGTAACCAGGGAGGCATACGGTTGTCAAGTTCCTGAATTCCATCGTAATCGTGGCCTTCAATCAGGATATGTTTTTCTTCATGAAGCGAAACCCCGACACCACCGAATTTTTTCCACCATCCGGCATCCAGAATAGATTTAGAAGCTTTTTCAGGAATATTGTTATTGATTTGTCTTAAAACAGAAAACGCGTTGACCAGCAGAATTATCACCAAAACGGCCACGAAAAATAACATGCCGAGCAGTAAAAGAAGCAACAGATCAGTACCAGAAAGTGCCCTTACTTCCTCTTGCTGGCCCTGTGCAAATGCAGATGATGATATGAATGTAAACAGGATTAGGGAAAGAATTCCCTTTTTTAAGCTTCCATCGTTTAAGGGAATATTCTTCATGCCGTTGACAGATTTTTTATCAAGACGAACAACATAGACAAGCAATCCTACAAAAAAGACAAAAAATATGAGCAGCGAAATGAGCGGGAAAATTTCAACGCCCGCAATGGTTTCCAGATAATTTCGAAATTTCATGATGTGAAAAAGTATTGGTGAAATGTAGGGAGGAATTGTTCTGAGCGGCTGATCAGCCGCTCAGAAGTCCGATCATTTATTCGTTTTTATATCAGTTCCAAGTCGTTGCAGGTAAGCGATCAAGGCAATGATTTCTTTATTTTCATTTGCTTTGATACCACTTTGTTTCAATCTGCCCTGAATTTCTTTTGCCTGTTTATGAAGCTCCGCATTGGCAATTTTGTCGTAATCGTTTTCATAAGGAACACCAAGTGTTTGCATTGCCCTGATCTTGGAAGCCGTTGTTGAAGTATCCAGATCGTCTTCCAGCAACCAGCCATAACGTGGCATAATTGATCCCGGTGACATCGAAGTTGGATCTTCCATGTGGTTGTAATGCCACGAGTCAGGATATTTTCCACCAACTCTGTGGATATCCGGTCCGGTGCGTTTTGAACCCCACTGATGCGGATAGTCATAAACAAATTCGCCTGATTTTGAATATTCTCCATATCGTTCAATTTCAGAACGGAATGGGCGGATCATTTGGGTATGACATACATAACAACCCTCTCTGACATAAATATCACGTCCCTGCAATTCCAGCGGAGTATATGGTTTTACACTTGCAATGGTTGGCACATTGGACTCGATCATAAACGTCGGGATCATTTCAATCATCCCGCCAATGGCTACGGCAATTAGGGCGAAAATGGTAATAGCCAATGGTTTACGTTCCAGTAATCTGCGGTGCCAATACTCATTTTTCGCAGGTTGCCAGATAGCGGACAAAGGCATAGCTCTTGCAGTTTCAGATTTTACTAGTGAGCCATTAAGCGCAGTCATCCACAAATTGTAGATCATCACAATAAATCCGATAATATACAGCGTGCCGCCGACACTTCTGAGAAAGTATAATGGAGCGAGCTGCGTTACAGTTTCAAGGAAATTAGGATATTTTAACAAACCTTCCTGTGTAAATTCTTTCCACATAGAGCTTTGCACCCAACCAGCCCAGTACATCGGAATAGTATAAAAAAGGATTCCGAGTGTTCCGATCCAGAAGTGGAAATTTGCCAGTTTTGAAGAAAAAAGCGGACGGTTATAAAGGCGTGGGAAAAGCCAGTAAAGCATACCAAAAGTTAAAAATCCATTCCATCCAAGCGCACCGACGTGAACGTGTGCAACGATCCAGTCGGTATAATGTGCAATGGCATTTACGTTTTTGAAAGACAACATCGGGCCTTCAAAAGTGGCCATACCATAAGCGGTGATCGCGACGACAAAGAATTTCAAAACTACATCCTCACGCACTTTGTCCCATGCGCCGCGGAGTGTCATCAGTCCGTTCATCATACCACCCCAGGAAGGCGCTATCAACATAACAGAAAATACGGTTCCCAAAGTCTGCGCCCATTCTGGTAGAGCGGTGTAAAGTAGATGGTGAGGGCCTGCCCAGATATAAAGAAAAATCAGCGACCAAAAGTGGACAATAGATAACCTATATGAATAAACGGGGCGGTTTGCAGCTTTCGGAAGAAAGTAATACATGAGGCCGAGGTATGGCGTTGTGAGGAAAAAGGCCACGGCATTGTGCCCATACCACCATTGCACAAGTGCATCCTGCACACCGGCATACATGGAATAACTTTTGAAGAATGAGATTGGAAGCGCCATGCTGTTCACGACATGAAGCATCGCCACCGTTACAAAAGAAGCAATGTAAAACCAGATCGCAGCATAAATATGTTCAACCCGACGGTTGATCGTGGTCATGATCAGGTTGATCAAAGCAGAAACCCAGACTACCGCGATGGCGATATCAAGCGGCCATTCCAGCTCAGCATATTCTTTCGAAGTGGTTAGTCCCATAGGAAGTGTGATCGCTGCGCAGACAATTATAAACTGCCAGGCCCAGAAATGGAAGCGGCTAAGCGCGGGGCTCCACATGGGTGTGCGTAAAACTCTAGGCGCGGAATAATACAAACCGGTGAAAAATCCGTTACCCACGAATGCGAAAATAACAGCGTTGGTATGAAGTGGTCTTATCCGGCTGAAAGTCAGGTAAGGTAAGTCCATGTTAAGGTCTGGGAATACCAGCTGAAATGCTGCCAGCAGGCCGACAAGCATACCGATAAGTCCGAACAAAATCGTGGCGATGGCAAAGTTTCGGACGATTTTATTGTCATATTGAAACTCGTCCAGCTCGACGGTTGCGATACCCGGATTAGGATGGTTTGACATAATTTTGAGCAAAGAATGGTGAATAAATTTGGGTGATATCTGAGAAGGTTATTGAAAATTATTGCTTTTGAAATTTAAGGTTTGGTGTCCGTATCGTCCAGCAGAATTCGGATGGAAGGCGTATAATCATCGTCAAAATGACCCTTGCGGACCGACCAGATAAATGCTCCCAGGAAGCCAATCGCCACAAACAGGCTGGCTATAATTAAAATATAAAGGGCGCTCATGACTTTCGGATTGTGTTATTTAATACCCCAAAACTACCGGATGGGGATACGCTGAACGATGACATTAGACCTCCATTTAACTGATCTTAATCAGCTTTTCAACCATTTCTTCGCTGCAAGATTGCTGGCGACGGTTGTGAACAGCACAATGGTGATAGAACTGACAGGCATCAGGATGGCTGCGATCACCGGCGACAGTTTTCCTGAAACGGCAAAGGTTAATCCAAGGATATTATAGAAGAGCGAAATCCCAAAACTTAGCTTAATAATGCTTTGCCCAGACTTGGCAAGACTGATAAAGGCAGGCAACCGAACAAGCTGATTCCCTTCAATAATGGCGTCGCAGGCAGGAGAAAAGTTGTTGATATCGTCCGAAACGGCAAGTCCCACATCACTTTGGCGAAGCGCTCCGGCATCGTTCAGTCCATCACCGATCATCAAAACATTTTTGTGGTCATGAAGTTGTAAATGTTTGATAAACCTTAACTTTTCCTCGGGTTTTTGTTCAAATAAAAGATTTGATTCGGCTCCGAAAACAGGCGTTAAAAGCTGCTTATCCGTCGGTTTATCTCCCGATAAAAGATAGGTATCAAATCCGGAATTTTGCAGACGCGAAACTGTATCATTTAACTCAGGGCGATATTTGCTTTTTAATGTAAAGTATCCCCGGATTGTAGCGTCAATAGAAACATAGACGTGAGAAGCATTGTCTGATTTTTCAAGAAGATTTGCGCTTTGAACCCATTTTGCCGAGCCCAGCTTTACTTCCACTTTTCCCCAGAGCGCTCTCATCCCGAGTCCTTCGGATTCTACAAACGCTGTGAGTATACGTTTACTGGTATTCACATGGTCAAGTTCCTTGACAAGCATTCTGCTAAGCGGATGTGAAGACTGGGATGCGAGCGTTTTGATCATGATCAACTCTTCAACAGTCAAAGTTTCTCCGATAAACTCCACTTCTGCGTCGTTAATCTGCGTGATGGTTCCGGTTTTGTCAAATACGACGGTATCAATTTTGGAAAGCCTTTCGATCGCATGCGCATTTTTAGGATAAAAGCGGTGTTTTCCAAAAAGGCTTAATAAATTTCCGTTGGTAAAAGTGGAGGACAAAAGCAAGGCACATGGACAGGCAACGAGCAGACAGGTTGTAAATGCGTTAAAAGCAGTTTCCGGATTTTTTAGAATAAAAAACCAGGTCAGGAATGTGATAACCGCAATGCCTAACACGATCATAGAAAAAAACTTGTTGATACGCGCAGCGAGCGTTTGATCCTGGTTTTCCTTTTCACGGGAAAATGTGTCGTTATTCCAGAGCTGTGTCAGGTAACTTTGGGAAACCCTACGAAGTACTTCCAGTTCGACAGACAAGCCTGTCTGTTTTCCCCCGGCATAAATCGTGTCGCCTTTTTTTCGCTCAACAGGTTCTGATTCTCCGGATACAAAACTGTAATCAATCAAGGCTCTCGGGCTCAATAAAACGGCATCGGCTGGAATCAATTCCTGATTCCTTACCAACATTTGTTCGCCGGGTTGAAGTTCTGTGATCGGGACACGATTTTCTATTCCGTTTTTAATTACAGTTACAGCAACTGGAAAATAAGATTTGTAATCGCGGTCGAAAGAAATTCCGGCATAGGTTTTATCCTGAAAATAACGGCCAATCAGCATGAAAAACACAGCACCGGCCAGAGAATCAAAATACCCGGGGCCGGTCTGGCTGATGATCTGATATAAACTGGTGAGAAAAACACAAAGCAAAGCCAAGGCAATCGGTGCGTCGATATTCAGATATTTCCCTTTTAAAGCCGACCATGCAGATTTAAAGAAATCAGCGGCGCAATAGAAAAATACGGGAAGGCTCAATACCAGATTCAATACGCTGAAAAGATATCCCAGATTTTCGTCGGATCTGCTTTCGCCTAGATGAAAATATTCGGGAAAGCTCAGCATCATAATGTTACCGAAAGCAAAACCGGATATACCGATTTTGTATAACCTCGTCCGGTTCCATTTTTTGATCTGTTTTCCCTCGACATCATTTAAACTGATGTAAGGTTCATAACCGATTCGCGTGATTAACGTGGCTAGTTCGCTCAGTTTTATTTGCTGCGAATCGTAGGTAATCCGTACTTTTTTCTCTGGAAAATTCACCACTGAACTGCGAATCGCAGGATTCAGTCTGTTCAATTGTTCGAGAAGCCATATACAGGAACTGCAATGCATTTTTGGGACAAGCCAGTTGATGCGGGAGAGTTTTCCATCAGTAAATTCTAATAACTTATCAGCCACTTCGGGCAAGTCCAGATAATCGTATTTGCCTGGGAAGTAAGATTCATCAGGAGAAAGTCCTTGCGCGCCATCAATTGTATAATACCGGCACAGGTTATTTTCTTTCAAAAGGTCATAAACAACAGAGCAGCCATCGCAGCAAAATTCGTGTTCATCAAACTGGATAACATCGTCCTTACATTCTTCCCCACAATGATAACAGGTGTGTTTTTCGTGAATTTCTTTTTCGAGGATATTATTTTCACCAGGTTTCATAATCGAATGGAGTTTTCATTTTGTTGAAAAACAGTATTTTAGCTGGCTGTGAAGTGTATTTCACACATATAAAAAACGATAGTCAAATTTGGTGGTTTAGGCTGGGGGAGAAGATGACCTGAGAGGGAAATACTAATGACTTTGATCAGCATTTTCTTTTCCTCGGCGACAATATTTTATCAAAATCTCTGCTGTGTTTGTTTAATCTTGTACATTTAAATGCTCAGTTAAAAGTGCTTTTTCAGATGCCATCAATCAAAAAACTTCCGACGCCGATTACGATATTAATGCTAGTAATTATTCTGGCTGCCGTTGCAACAATGTTTGTACCAGCCGGGAAATATGACACGCTTGGTTATAGTTCCGGAAGCAATTTTCAGCTGAGCAAATCGGATCAGGAAGTTTCTCTGCCATTTACACAGCATACGCTCGACAGCTTGCATGTGCTGATCAAGCTTGAAAAATTTGAAAATGGTGATATCAGAAAACCCGTTTCTGTCCCCGGCAGTTATCATCAATTGCCTCAAAAAACGCAGGGAATAATAGCCATTGTCCAGGCACCGTTAAAAGGGATTTATGATACGATTGATATCATACTTTTTGTGTTGATGATCGGCGGTTTTATTAATGTCTTTTACTCGACCGGCGCCATGGACAAAGGATTAATTGCTCTTTCTCACCGAATGAAAGGGCAGGAAGCATGGCTCATCATTGTCCTTACCTTTCTCTTTTCCCTCGGAGGATCTTCTTTTGGAATGGCGGAAGAAGCACTTGTTTTTTATCCGGTTCTAATCCCGCTTTTTCTTGCGGCCGGTTACGATCTGCTGGTCCCGGTCGCTGTAATTCATGGAGGAAATACACTGGGTTATTTGTCGTCATTCTCCAACCCGTTTTCAACCATTATTGCGTCAAATGCTGCCGGGATCAACTGGGCAGACGGACTATATGGAAGACTGGCCGTGATGATCATAACTACTTCCATCTTTGTAGTCTATGTTGTCAGATATGCCAAAAAAGTCAAAAAAGATCCTGCAACTTCCCTTGTATTCCGAACCGATGGTATTGTTAAATCACCATATCCATCAATAAATGAAGATGATAAATTTGCAGAGTCTCTTGATATTCGCTCAGGTGTTTTGCTTGTGATCTTCGCTGCGACGTTTTCTGTGTTGATTTTTGGCGTAGTCGTTCTGGATTGGTGGTTGCTGGAAATGTCTGCGTTATTTGTAGTTGCATCCATCGTTGTGGCGCTGGTGATGCGGATGGGTGAGAGAGAATTTATCGAAAAGTTTATTAAAGGGGCCGAAAGTCTGCTGGGCGTAGCCTTCATTATCGGAGTCGCGAGAGGCGTGACGACCATTTTAGATGCCGGAAATATCAGTGGATCTCTTTTATATTATGCTTCTATCGTGGTAAGTCAAATGCCTCCGTCGCTTTTTATCATCTCGCTGTTAGTCGTTTATATGCTCTTGACCCTAGTAATTCCGTCGTCATCTGGTATGGCCGTTGTTACTATGCCAATACTCGGTTCACTGGCAGTTGTAGCGGGAGTTCCGGGAAAAGATATTGTCAACAGCTATTTATTTGGAATGGGAATCATGGGTTTGATCACACCAACCGGCATGATTTTGCCGTCGTTAGCGCTGGCCAATGTTAGTCTGAAAGCCTGGTGGAAATTTATCTGGCCAATGCTTCTGGTCTTGTTTCTTTTCTGCGCAATCTGGCTGGTTATCTAATTATTTATCGTTTTTGATAAACATTACTCCTGATAAATTTTCCGAAAAACCATTTTTCGACAATTGTAGTATAATCTTTTTCAAAGTAGTCATCCATGTTAACCAGCGTACGGGCTTCGACGCTGCTTAGTATTCCAAAAAACAGATACATGGATTTTAGCAACATTTTTTGCCAGAATCTGGTCTGATATTTTTGTGGGACGAAATCAGTATATAGCCACAATCCGTTTGGTTTTAGCATTTTATGAATATGTAAAAACAACTTTGAGACATCACTTTTTGTAAATAAATCAAAGAAAAACGGCGTGATGATGATATCAAATAATTTCTCAGAACGATATGCTTCAATATCTTGATGAATAAAATGAACAATGTTTTGTCCAACATCTCGCTTCCTCGATAATGAGATCATTTTATTAGAAACTTCGACATAAACGATGTTCAGGCCAGCACTTTGGATTTTAGATATTTCTTCCAAAATCCAGCCTGTTCCACCTCCAACAATCAAAATATGACTGTTTTCCGGGATATGATTCAGCAAACTCACCTGGGATTCAACCAGTGCATTTCCAAAAACTAAGCGACTGATGAAGTCATAAGGACGTGCAACACGATTGAAATCAGGACTCTGTGACATCTTGATTAATGAATAAATTGTGATCCGGCGATACCGCAGATTGCTTTGACCAGTAATAATCCGTCGATGACAATGAGATAATACATAATATTTTTGTGACGCAGCATTGTCCAGGCAACCACTAACATGAGAACAAATGGTGTCAGGTTAAAAAGTAACACAATTGGTTTGAAATGCATAAAGCTTGCAAAAATCAAAAGAGAAGTTAAACCGATCAGGAGTAGTGGCGTGAGTACAAAAAAGATCGTTTTTTTTAAACCATATCTTACCACAAATGTTTTCAGCTGCTGGTTGGAGTCGTCTTCATAATCTTTCAAATCAAACATAATAGCATTTACAGTGCAGAACATCCAGTTTTTCATAAAAAGCCATGACATGAGAACCGGATCGACGTAATAAACTCCACGTTCTATTTGCAGGATAACCAGCGGCAATAAATTTACACAACAAGCCCAGACGAAACCGATAATGAAAGCTTTCAGCCAGCCGGTGTTCCTTAGATTTATTTTTAAAAATGACAAGCCATAATAAAAAATGGCAGCCAGAGAGACGACGGCTACAATCAGCCAGTATTTAAGCGGTAAATGTAGAATATTTTGATAATACCTGGTGAATAAAACGATTGACAAGGATATGCAAATCGCTAATAATAAGAGTTGGCTGTAACGAATAAAATGATAGTGTTTTGCGTACCAGATTGTGCGCGGATTGACTGATTCGGTGGTGCTTAATATTCCCGAATAGGCGTAGGTATAATACATCACGGTACCAAAAAACAACAGCAAATAATAGTAGACAGAATTAAAATGCAGCTGTAACTGAAAGGCGGATTCAATGGAGAGCGCCACCGCAAGTGTGCCGACAAAGTAATTTCCAAAAAATATAAATTCGACAACTTTTTTACCCACTTTAATTCCAGTTTCCGTAATTAATACTTCTGATCCGACGAATTATTTTGCTCAGATTCGAAAGTATAGATGTTTTGGGAAATATATAAATTTAAAGTTGGGCTGCCGGGATTATACCTGGATTGTTTCAAATGAATTTCAGGTCTTTCTTTTTTTCTTTTTAGCAGAAGGGAAAAGTACATTATTTAAAATGAGCCGATATCCGGGAGAATTGGGATATAAGTGAAGGTCAGTCGCCATTCTCCGGTTTCCGCCGCGGCGCCCTTCCGGGTCATGACCGCCATAAAATGTCCATTGACCGCGGCCAAGCTCACCATAAATGTACCGGTCCGAAGAATTGCTTGTTCCCATTACGAGCACATTTGGTTTAACCGTGTTTTTAGTGAAAGCGTTGGTCTGCCCGAAAAACTCGCGTATCAAATGTTCATGATTTTGCGTCAGCATGGCAGGAATAACATCCCATTTTGCAGAAAAGTCAAACAGAGAAAAGTAGTCTTCATTTTCGCTATACCACGATCTTCCTCCGGTTGCATTAATATCTGAGAAAGAGCTTCCCTGATCGTCATCAAGGTGAAGTTTGAAATTTTGAAAGGCGAAAGTTTTGGAAAAATCCAGCTTCGACTGTGCATCCGGATCGTGTCCGTCGCCGTCGATATCATCTACAATATCAATTCCCTCAGCGGAAAGCGCAATATCAAAAGTTTCCGCACCGGAACACATGGCAAACAAAAATCCTCCTCCGGCGCAAAATTCCTTGATCGCTTTGGCGACGGCCAGTTTCATTTGCGAAACTTTTCCATAACCGTATCGACTCGCAATAGCCTCCTGAGCCTTAACATCATTTTCAGACATTCGCCTCAAATTTCGTCCAAACTGGCCTGTAAAATCCTCATGATGTAAATGCACCCAGTCATATTTTGGCAAGTCGCCTTTCAGGATTTCCTCGTCGTAAATAATTTCAAAAGGTATCTCGGCATATTTTAAAACGAGCAAAACTGCATCCGTATTTTCAAATTCCGACGGGCTGATTTTTACGGGAGAATAGACCGCAATTTTTGCCGCGGTATGCAGTTTTATTACCTCCATATTCACATCCTGATCTGCGATCTTTGAAACGATCATTTGGCTGGAAGCATCTGAGATTATTTCAATTGAAATCGCACGAAGCTTGCATTCACTTTCAACGGCTTTGGAATATCTGACCATAAAACTTCCGCCACGGTAATTGAGAAGCCACTCTACGTCCATTTCGTCTTTCAACAGAAGATAAGCCAGTCCATATGCCTTTAAATGATTGGTTTGGGTCTGATCCATTGGAATCAGGATAGCGTTCGCCAGGCAAGCCGACGAAAGGAAAACCAGGAGAATGGATAAAAGTTTTTTTACCATAATCGAAACCGGTATATCACCCAATTTAAAACCTGAGCAGAATCAAATTTAACGAATTAAAAGTTATTTATCCACTTGAATTTCAGAGGAATAAATTATTATTTCAACCTTGATGCAAAATGATTGATACTGAATAACGGTATGTTATTTTAGAGATGGCAAAAATCTCTAACAGTCAAGGTTCAGTGATACTCAAAAGGCTTATCATCAAAACATGTATTTCGGATTTGATACCTTATTGCCGGATCCTTTAAGTTTCTTAATTTTGGGGTATGAGTAGTCCGGTTCAGATTCCCTTTAAAAGTTTGGTCGTCATTGACCGTCTTCTTGATACACCCATTTATCTTCAGATTGTACATCAGTTGATCAATGCCATTCAGCGCGGCGTTCTTATTCCAGGAATTCAACTGCCCGGTTCAAGAGCTTTGTCGCTGGAACTGGCGGTTCACAGGAAGACAATCGTCTCAGTTTACGACGAACTTAATGCGCAAGGCTGGACGGAAATTATCCCGAATAAAGGGACATTTGTCAGCAGTAAATCACCGGCGAAGCGATCGGATTCGTTAAAATACAATACCGAATTTCTGACAAGTTATCCTTCCCAAACTGGATTTCATATCAGGCAAAACATATTGCTTGACATACCAACCGTAAGTACAAATTCCAGGCTGGAATTCACAGATGGACTTCCCGATATCAGACTTGCTCCGTTGGACAGGCTTTCCAAAGTTTATGGCGGTATTCTGAAACGAAAAAGCAGCCACAAGCATTTCGGTTATTCTCATGTTGAAGGCAATGAATTTTACCGGGAAACGCTGGCGAGTTATTTGAATAATACAAGGGGGCTGCATATCACCAGGCGAAATATTTTGACGACCCGCGGGATTCACATGAGCATTTACCTCGCCGCTAATTTGCTTATTGATAAAGGCGATCTTGTTGTGGTTGGCGACCTGAGTTATTATGTTGCCAATATGATTTTTCAGGAAGCCGGGGCAGGAATTCTTTCGGTACCTGTAGATGAAGACGGGATTTCTGTGGACGCTATCAAAAAGCTCTGCGAAACCAGGAAGATTAGAATGCTTTATCTGACACCACATCATCATTATCCTACAACAGTAACGCTCACTGCTGAACGCCGGCTTGAATTGTTGAGTTTATCGGTCCAGTATGGTTTTATTATCCTGGAAGACGATTATGACTACGATTTTCACTATAACAGCAGTCCGGTTTTGCCGCTCACCAGTGCTGATCGTCACGGGATGGTTGTTTATATCGGATCTTTTTGCAACTCCCTGGCGCCTGGCTTTCGATCCGGATATCTGGTAGCGCCGGAAAACCTGATTCAGGAATTGGGGAAATTACGAAGAATAGTTGATCGTCAGGGTGATATGTTGATGGAACAGGCCCTGGGCGAATTATTGGAAGAACGTGAAATCCAACGCCATCTTAAAAAGGCCGTAAAAATTTATCAGGAAAGAAGAGATTCTCTTTGTAGGTTACTATCCTCAGAGCTAGACGAATATGTGTCTTTTTCATCGCCATCGGGTGGATTATCGATCTGGACAAAATGGGATCCGAAGTTAAATCTGATGCGGATCAGTAAAAATTGCGCAAGCCAAAATTTACATTTACCTCAAAAACTCTTATATCAAACAGAAAGTGTAACGGCAATGCGCCTGGGTTTTGGGAATTTGACAGAATCCGAAATGACGCAGGCAATAGACATTCTGAAACACGCTTTGAAAAAAAGTTGACGATCCCCAATTACATTAATCCTCACCGGATTTATCCTTTTCCTCTTTTGTAATAAACTGCGATAGCCATCCTGCCAGTAAAAAGGGAGAGAGAATTACCGAAGTTACAATTGTGGCAACAAGCCAGATCAGAGAAATTATGCCTCTGATAAAAAATTCCAGAATCTTATTCATTATTACAAGGAGGTAGCTTAGCAATTAAGCAATTGTATCGTAGTTATTTATGGCTAATCTTCGAAGTGATCAACCATTTAAGATTTTGCGTTGAGCAGGCAGGAAATATTGTTCAAATGTAATCAGAAATCTGCTCATTTTGAGGTTATCCTCTGTTATGATGAACTGCCATTAAAAAACAGTAAAATGCCCTGCGAATTTGTTCGACTTTTGTAAGTTTGATATTATAGTATAATTTTATACTTGAATAGTTTTATTAGAAATAATTAAGTTGATTTGTTGATATTTATAGTTATTATTTTTATAGAATAAATTCTATCGATATATTTGCCTGATTATAACCCTAAACTCTTTAAAAGGTGAATAGATATTTGTTCGCGATTGTTATTATTCTTAGTTCATTTAAACTAGTTCATGGTCAGGATATTATTGTCAAACACGATGGGTCAAAATTAAATGGTAAGGTAAATTATATTACAGAAAGTACTGTTGTCTACACAGAACCTGAGAATTCAAATACTTCAAAATTAGGGAAGGCAGAAGTCGAAAAAATCATTTACAAGTCTGGCAGAATTGAGCCAATAAGTCAAAAAGTAGAAATTCACGGGCAGGAAGACTGGCAGAAAATTATTCTAACCACAAACCCGCTTTTAGTAGTCGGCTTGATGAAAAAAGGAGAAATTAAGGTCAAATCAGGTCGCCAGGGACATGGAATGGCCAATTTCGAATCCCACGATATGGAAAAAATGAAGAAGCAGGCAGCGGGTATGGGAGCGCATGTTTTGGTAGTTGATGGTTATGACGGGCGTGCAGAATTCAGCAACCAAAAGACAGAAACAGTTGTTGCTTATGGCTATAAATAACTGAGAGATATTAATACGCAAAAAGGGTCGCTTTCCTGGAAAGCGACCCTTTTTGCGTATATGCATCATGGTTGTCCTTTTTTTTGATTTTTGTTATTTGTTGTACCAATTACTTTAAATGTTGTACATCTTATCGATTGCGATTTTGAAAGCTCGATTTTGTGTATTTTAGACTACTTAATTCGATAGTGTTTAGAATAATACACCTATTTACACGCTTTCTAATTTGCTGATTATAAGGCGGTCTCAGCCTATAAAATTAAAGGTGCTGTGTTTAATTTAGCCAATTAAGAGTTATGCTGAGGCATGTTAATATAATATGGACCCTTTTTTTGCTGATTGCAGCCATGCATCTCAATGGGGCTGCACAAGTGCGTAACAATGATTTAACAAAGTCACAAGGTGAAACAAACAACGATACAAATTACATAGTTAAACTTCTTCACACGGGTTCATATTTTCTCGATAAACCCGATGCCAGTCTCCCAGATATTAAAAAAGCTGAATCCTATTTCGGTAGAGCTTTTACTATGAGCGATTCGACGAAATTAAAATTTCATTGGCAAGAGTCGCTCTTTTTACTCGGTACCGCTGCTATCCGGCGGGGCGATTTAGTTAATGGTAGAAGGTTTTTCCGGCGCGTCATAAACAGTGTCGATAATTCAAATAATATTGATGAAATGTCTGAGGCATGGTTCAGGTTTGGCCAGGCCTTCATGCGTATTAAATCGCATTTTTCCCCACAACTGGTGGATGATAGAAATTATGATGAAATGATGACCTGTTTTCAGACAGCGTTAAAATTTGTGAAGAAAGGAAATAATAAGGAAAAACAAAGTGGGATACTTGTTCAGATGGCTGACTTTATTTACCTGCAAAAAGGAAACCTTACCGACGCAGAAGATCTTTATTATCAGGTACTGGCATTCAAAAAGGAGATTGGTACGTCTAAAATGCAAGAGGCGTACAGCGGGTTAATGGGTCTAAACTATTTCCGAGGTGATTTTAGCAAAGCACTCTGTTATGGAATGCAGGCGCTGACCAGTGCGGAAAATACGCAGGGTTATAATAATCTGGACATCGTTTTTTTCTATTTCGGTAATATTTACCGCGATATGGGGGACAATCAATCAAGTCTGGAACAATATCAAAAAGCACTGACGTTAATTGAGGAAAAGGGTGAGTTTGAATATTTATATGCAGCCACCCTTCGTAATACTGTCCGTGTGATGATCGCACAAGGTAAAGAACATCAGGCACTCGCGTTTTTGCAAAATCAGAAAAAAAAGCATCCGCCCGTATACCCGATCACGAAAACCATGTTTGCCGAAAGTTTTGGTCATTGTTACAATGCACTTAAAGAGTTTCCTCTTGCAGAAAAATACTTTGATGAAATGTCGGTTTGGAGTAAAAAAATTGGAGGGATCAGGGCGATCTATTTGTATTACGCTATTGGAAAATTCTATTTCGATGTCAAAAAATACGATAAATCAAAAAGATACCTTTCTCAGGTTTTGACTGCGCCACCAGGAATTGTGCCTGTATCAATCTTGCAAAGGGCGTATTTGATGTCATTTCAAATTGATTCTGCTTCGTCTGACTATGTTTCAGCCATCGAACATTTTCGGCAGCACAGTATGTTGAAAGACTCCGTTTTCAATGTAATTAATAGCCGTCAGATTGAAGAGCTGAAGATAAAATACGAAACTGAAAACAAAGAGAAGGATATTAAAATACTTCGCAACCAGACGCAATTACAGGAGGCTGCGCAAACCAGGAATATCATTATTACCGGCGGAATTTTCCTGTTTTTTTTGATGGGGATAGGGTTTTACAGATATTATATCAAACAGCAAAGCCATAAACAGCTGCAAGCAAAACAGGAAGTGATCAATCAGAAAAACGCTTCACTAGAAAGTTTGCTATGGGAGCAGGGAAAACTGCTCAATGAGAAAGAGTGGCTTTTAAAAGAAATTCACCACCGTGTAAAAAACAATCTTCAGATTGTGATGAGCCTTCTTAACACGCAATCAGCATTTATTGACAATGAGGCTGCCTTAAAAGCAATCCGGCATAGTCAGCATAGAATGTTTGCCATGTCATTAATTCATCAGAAATTATACGAATCTCAAAGCGTGGCGAAGGTGGAAATGCTCGTATACATAAAGGAGCTGATAGCGTATTTGCTGGATAGTTTCGATACAAAGAGTCATATTGATTTTAATACGAAAATCGATTTTATAGAACTAGACGTTTCTCAGGCGGTACCTGTCGGCCTGATTTTAAATGAGGCGATTACCAATTCCATAAAAAGTGCATTTCAAGGGCGGGAAAAAGGAATAATTACGATTATTATGGAATGGCTCAACGCAAACGAAGTATCTCTCGAAATTTCGGATAATGGAATAGGTTTAACTCAAGACATTGATATTGGAAAACGTAAGACGCTCGGAATGAGTCTTATGTCTGGTTTGAGCCTTCAGCTCGGTGGGACTTTTAATATTGAAAGTAAGGACGGCGTATCTATTAGTATCATTTTCAAAGTTGAAAAAGTGATCAATTACAATTCGAAATCAGCGGAAGGCCAAATTCCGAATACTTAATCGCGGCCTTCTCGACATTGGATGGACGGATAAGTAATTAGTTCTCAACTATGAAATTCGTAGTTAAATTTGGCACGAATAATTTCATGAACAAAGAAGTGTATCAGGCATACTGTACGGCTTCCATTGGCGCAGTCTACTATGCCGCAATTACATTTGATGAATTATTGCCCTGAGAACTTCGGGGATAATCTCATTTATAGTAATTTCTCATGATAATATCGTGAAAACTGTTTTAAATTGTACTACTTTTGTGCCTTTATATAAAGAACACCTAATACCGAATCAAAATTGTATTCTGTTCTGGCGGATTTAATGTTGTCCGTAGAAAAATTATATTCGGTTTGAAGTGAATTATTTCACCGAAATAGTGTTCTCTATAAATATATTTATGAAAAAAGGTTTCAAAATTGTTGAGTTGCCCGGGTTGAAAAGCCGGAAAGTTGCAGGAATAAAGCAACAAGGGCACAGAACGGCAAATTTGAAAAGATATGAAACTCCTGATAAGAATCTGACTGTCAGGTTTTTTTGTAATATAAGCTCTGCTTTTTTTACTCTTCGGAATAGTTTTCACTCCTCAGAATACATTTTAGAAAAATCTCCGGAAAATATGTTTGACGTTTCGTCTGATCCGGAAACAAGATCCTCTTTTAAATTAAAACTTCAAAATGCGGCGCTTAAAAACTTGGGTGGTTTGACATACTTATCGGTAAAATCTAATAATGATTATGCAGCGATGCATTTCATAGCTCAGATTTTAGCTGAAAATATGTTTGCGGCCAAGGGCGTCATAAAATCTAAAAAACAAATAAAATGGCTCAGTATTTAAACGAAACATCAAGGACTTTTAGCGAATACCTGTTGATTCCAGGTCTGACAACCAAGGAATGTGTTCCTAACAACGTTTCTTTGAAAACCCCGCTAACCAAATTCAGTAAAGGACAAACATCCGATATTGAACTGAATATTCCTTTTGTATCGGCCATCATGCAGTCTGTTTCTGACGATGGAATGGCGATTGCTCTGGCTAAAAACGGAGGGCTTTCTTTCATTTTTGGCTCACAAGGTATTGAAGAGCAGGCAGCAATGATCCGGAAAGTGAAAAATCATAAGTCTGGTTTTGTTATCAGTACTGCAAATCTTACGCAGGAGCATACTTTAAAAGATGTCATTCAGTTAAAAGGGAAAACGGGTCACTCTACCATCGCGATAACGGATGACGGAACTGCCGAAGGAAAACTTTTGGGAATTGTGACAAGCCGGGATTACCGCACAAGTACTGACGGGCTGGATAAAAAGGTCAAAGAGTTTATGACGCCTTTTGCAAATCTTGTTACCGCTCAACTGGGAATTTCTTTAAAGGAAGCCAATGACATTATCTGGGATCACAAGCTGAACAGCTTGCCGGTGATTGACGAAAATAACAATTTCAAATTTTTCGTATTCCGTAAGGATTATGACAACCATAAAGACAACCCGCTGGAACTTTCTGATTCTCAAAAGAAATTGATCGTTGGCGCAGGAATTAATACACGTGATTACAAAGAAAGAGTTCCGGCTTTGGTTAATGCTGGCGCTGACGTACTTTGTATCGATTCTTCCGACGGATTTTCAGAATGGCAGAAAGAAACGCTTCAATATATCAAAGCTGAGTTTGGTGATAAAGTGAAAGTGGGCGCTGGAAATGTTGTCGATAAAGAAGGATTTTTATATCTGGTTGAAGCAGGTGCTGATTTCATAAAAGTAGGTGTTGGCGGCGGTTCAATTTGTATTACCAGAGAAACAAAAGGCATAGGCCGCGGTCAGGCAACAGCGCTGATTGAAGTGGCTGAGGCTCGGGATGAATATTTCAGAGAAACCGGAGTTTACGTTCCATTGTGTTCTGATGGTGGAATTGCGCAGGATTATCACATGGTTCTGGCCTTGGCGATGGGTGCCGATTTTCTGATGATGGGAAGATATTTTGCCCGTTTCGATGAAAGTCCGACACGTAAATTAATTGTTCAGGGTAATTATGTGAAGGAATATTGGGGAGAAGGTTCTAACCGGGCGCGCAACTGGCAGCGTTACGACATGGGCGACACGGCCGACGGATTGAAGTTTGAAGAAGGTGTCGACAGCTATGTGCCGTACGCCGGAAGTTTGAAAGATAACCTGGCTATTACGGTTGGAAAAATAAAATCAACTATGTGTAGCTGCGGAACAACTTCAATTAGTCTGTTAAAAGAAAAAGCTAAAATCACCTTGGTGTCTTCTGTCAGTATTGTTGAAGGCGGCGCTCATGATGTGATCGTTAAGGAATAATTTACACGTTATTTCTGATTTTATATAGAAGAAAGCTGATTGGCCACTGCCAGTCAGCTTTCTCTGTTTTATCATCATGCTAATTTTAAAGATGATTGCGACGTAATTTCAAATTTACGTTTCCAGGTTTGACTTGAAAAATTGAGTTGACGTCCGATTTGTGATACGTATTCAGATAACCGTAACACCACGCCAAGACTAATCTGACAGGTAGATAAGGGTAATATTATTTATGAGTTTGATTCAGAATTCATCAAATATCTTTAAAATGCGGGTCAAAAAACCCTTCCCAGACCTCGATCGATTTTTCGATCGTTTCCGGTGGATTTGATAGGTAATCTTTGATTTTATTCAGGTTTGGCGACGCGGCGTGACTTGATGATGCTTTCACCAGATTTACCAATAATCGGTCAATCTCGGAAGTATCCGTTTGCCAGTTTTTGCTGTATTTTTTGTACCAGGTTTCGTTGAGGAATGCAAATCCATCGTAAGAGTAAGCATTTACAATTCCGTCTGGGTCGATGATGACAGCTTCAGTTGGGTTTTCTCTTTCAAGCTGAGCGTATTTTTCGTTAAAATTTGCGGTCCCTTCTCCTAATATTGCGATGTTTCTAAGCGATTTGATCATAATCTCGAAGCAAATTATTTACAGAATTCATTTGGGTGTTTTTCAATAGTAAGGTACAAGACAATTATCATTCCCGAAACGCAGATTGCATCTTTAATAATCAACTTAGCAAACGACGTATTATATTACATTAAAAAAGGGAACCACAACTAAATTGTGGCTCCCCGGTTGGTGTTAATAGAGCGAGGTTTACGAAAACCTTATGTATTTTTTACGATTTGCTAACCGTGTTTTTTCTCTTATAGAGACAATTAACAATACAAAATGCTCGTAATTAGTTTGCTGATGATATTTTATAAAAAAATCTTGCCTGAAATTTTATATCTGATAATGATAACACGAGCAGTTATCTAAAAATATCTACCGGTGAGTAGCAGTCAGTTACAAATATACTATTACAATCGTCTAAATACAAATACTACAAACTATTTCTAAGTATCGTTCGTACATCGGATTTGACTGAGGTTAGAGTTGAATTATTTATTGTGATTTAAAATGGATAACCGGTTTTTAAGATCGTGAGAGGCATTTCGTATCAACATCGCCTTATGTTCCAATTCCAGCGCCTCCCGGTCGCGGCCGCTGGACAATTTTCTGACCACAGTTTCCAATAATTCATTTTGTCTTTCAAGTGAATATTGAGATACTTCTGCCATTATTTTCTCCGCTAATTCCATTGCTTTGGCTTCTTCTTCCATGGATTGTACGATTTATGATGATGAAAGTGTTGAAATTTAAAACTAACATTTGGCTTGAAGTGTGTTTTAAATCAATGAATACGATCAGATACAATAACGTTGATTTTTCCCGGCAGCCAGACCAAAGATTGCGGCCAGGTAGAAGTCAGGTACTGTGTTTTTTATCAATGGAAAAAAGAATATTAGTTCCGGCTTTTTGAGTCGGTTTAACCAGCTTTTTTATTAAAAACAGCGCTTCTCTGCGGCTTCCAGCGCTGTGCAGATTGCTAAGTTTTCAGTCATTTTGAAATAAAATTGACTTAGTGTTTATCCCAGCTTCTCAATTAAAAATACTAATAAAATGCGATGTTAGTTCAATCTGGGCTGCAATTTTTATTAAGAGGTAAGTTATAATTTTTAATTGGTTAACCTATTGAATTACAGAACTATAAAAATACAATTATGTCATTTGATTTGTACTATTTGCAGTATATTTCCTGCCAAAACTCATTAAATATTTCCGTCGATGGATCGAATTCTATTGTGACTATTGTTTACTTTTGAATAGCGCTTGAATAAGGTTCTGATAAGTAAATTTTGTATTGATTTTTTTGATTAAAATGATAAAAATTTCTGAACTCCCACTGATTGTTTCGGCCGAGCAGTTTCATGCTGCCAAACAAATTCTACTCGTAGATGTATTGTATGTGGGTGACGCGCCGAGAGCTATGCGCGAGTATATCAAAAGTGCACACGGTGGATTTGTGTACGATAAAAAAACTTACATGCCGATCACGCTGACCGGAAATCCGGAAAGTCTGATCGTCAATGCCGAAAAGGGAATCCATTTTAAATTTGACAAAGGATTTTCAAATGTGTATCAGCTGGATGGAAATCTAGACGCTGCAATCTGGCATAAAAAATTATACGATTTGACTGCTTATGTTAATAATCCTTCCATAGGTTTTGCAAGTGAAGAAGATTTTGTGATCAACCGTTATCTTGTCAATTATAAGGAATATCCAAAAGCGCCGACCAAACTGTTAGAAGTGCCTCAAAAAATGCCTGCCATCGGTATGAAAGCAATGAAAGGTTTGAAACTTGTGGGGAAATAAGGTAAAAAGCGTCTCTTGTTTTTTAGTTTAAAGGTGATATTCAATATCTGTTGGTTGCTTGATCGTGTCATTTTCTTCTGTAATTGTCGAATATTTTTAACGGAAACAGCTCTTCAATCAGCACCTGGCTGGACATTATCTGGTCGTTAGTTTTTGTCTTTCAAAAGAGAATTGAATGGTGCAAAAAGCGATCTGACGCAACGAGCCACCGGTCCGACGTCTTTTTCCGCCGTCGGACCGGTAAAAAAACAGCGAGTAGAAAAACAGCGAGAAAAAAAAGCATCGAGAAAAAAAGCAGCGAATAATATCGCAAATCAGCAGTAGTTAAATATTAAAATGTCCAAAATAGTTAACGTCATCAGGATGAAATGTCCGCGTTGTCATCGGGGGATGCTGTTCACAAAACAGAATCCATACAGCCTGAACGACGGATTGAAAATGCCGGATAACTGTCCTGTTTGCGGACAGGATTTCAAAATTGAACCCGGTTTTTACATCGGTGCCTTATGGACAAGTTTTCCAATTGTCATTTTCCTGATGACGCTTTTGTCCGTTTTTTTTCTTGTTTTTGTAAAAATGCAGCTCGAATGGTTTTTTGTAACAATCACCGTCATTTTATTCTCCTTACAACCGATCATCATTCGCCTGGGAAGAGCAATCTGGATTAATATTTTTGTTGATTTTGATCAGGATGCGGAGAATAAGTAGATTAATCTCCGCAAAATTGCGGAGATTAAAATGTTTAACCTTAATTACTTAATCGTTATTGCGATAATTATTTATTATAAGTCATTGATTATAAAATAATTACAAGATAATAATCATTTTTGAAATCAAGTTTATAAAAGGGAAAATGCGGAGAATAAACTTGTTAAATGGTGGTGGGAGAAGTACAGCGTATGGGTTGGTCTGGCAAGGTCAGGTTACCGCGCGATCGAAGCACAACTGTTTTGACTTAGTTCTTATTAAAGCCAATACATTTAATTATAATTTGCTTGTTCATTATTTTTATAATATTGAACATGACTGATTTTTATGTTCAGAAAATGGACATATATTTGTAACGTGTTCAAGTATTAGAAAAAACTGGACATGTTATTTAACCATGTACGATCGCAACAAACCTTTTAATGACCTTCAACCATTGCCTCCATCCGAGGAAATTGTCAATGATCTTGAAATTCTAAAAAAATTGGTTCTTTCTTCAAGGGCCTTGGCTACCGTAAATAGCAACGTATTGAGATTGCCAAACCCATTGATGCTGGTGAATACCATTGCATTACAAGAGGCGCGAACTTCCACAGAAATCGAGAATATTTTCACCACTGAGGATGAACTTTATAAGGCGATTACCGACACTTTTAAAGAAGAGCAAACAGACACCGCCACCAAAGAAGTGCTGCGTTACCGGGAAGCGATGTGGGCAGGTTATCAGCAATTGGAACTGAAAAATGTGATTGATGTGGATCTGATCACTCATATTTTTCAACAAATTAAGAATACCACCTCTACCTGGCGTTCACCACAGGCGCAGGTGGTTATCAAACGTGGACAGAGTGAATTTCGGGCAGGAGAAATCATTTATACGCCGCCACGGGGAGAAGGGATTGTCGAAGTTTTAATGGATAACCTGATTGACTTCCTGAACGATGACGAAAAGTATGCAGTCGATGCCCTGGTAAAAATGTGCATTGCACATTACCAATTTGAAGCCATACACCCGTTTCATGATGGGAATGGCCGTACCGGACGGATTCTAAACCTACTTTATCTCGTTCAAAAGAAATTGCTGATCCAACCTGTTCTCTATCTTTCCAAATATATAATTATCAACAAGGAAGACTACTACTATCATTTAGGTGCTGTTACACAACGTGGAGCTTGGAAGAACTGGATACTTTTTATGTTGGATGCAGTTGAAAATACTGCACTTTTGACCAGCTCTCTTATTGACGAGATTATCAAACAAATGGCAGAAACACTTGCCTATGGAAAAGCGCATATCAAATGGTACAACAAGGAAATTAACGAAGTGATATTTTCTCAGCCTTATTGCAAACCGCAAAATCTTGCCCCCGTTTTGCAAAAAACATCCCGTACCACACTTACAAAGTACATGGACGAACTGGTCACTGCGAAAATATTGATCCCGCGAAAGCAGGGAAAAGAGGTATATTATTTGAATGAGGATTTGATACGGATTTTGCAGGGATAGAATCCTCGCGGCTCATGATACAAAAAATGCAGGAAGATTTCTTCGGTAAACTGACATCTTCCAAGTGGGCCAAAATGATCAAATGTTCGCAGGATACCGCCGGGCGTGACATTTCAGATTTAATCGCGAAAGGATTATTAACTAAAGATAGGGGCGGCGGCAGGAGCAGCGCGTATTTGCTGGTTTGGTAAGTAATCGAATGGAAATGCGAAAAGGGATCAGGATTTATTAACAAGATATTTTAGTATAAAACGATATGGAAATTACCTATTATTTAAACGAAACAGAAGAGGAAAATCTGTTTTGCAATATCAGCGAGGATGGGAAAACGGTTTCTTTTCCATTGGGTTATACTGTGGAAGATGGTGAGTGGGATGAGGAAAACGCGGAAGTATCCCCGGACGATCCTTATTTTTACTCGCTGATGAGTTTCAAAAATTACCTAGCCGAAAGATATGAAACATTGTCATTTGCCGGTGAAACGGATGTTTTAGATGTATTAAAAAGTGAAGTGGAGGCGATTACCGCCGAAAACGGAATCCAGAGCATTGCGCGTAATATGTTTGACAACGAAAATACGCCGGAAGGTATCCCGTCCTACAATGCGTTTATCCAGGCATTTGAAAAATTTTCCGGACTTGAAGATGGCGAATTTGAAGCTTTGGTGATCGATAATACCCTGGAATTTGGAACAGAAGATGGTGATGATTTTCAAATGGATACGGTAGCCGGGTTGAAAACCCGTTTAAGGTCTTTCATCGAAAAGAAATCATTTGCCGAAATGGGTGCAATGACTAGCAAATTTATCTGGAGTAAAATTTATAACGACGCCGGTGGAATTGAAAAGCATATTTTCCTTCCAGAAATGCTCCTGGAATGGGAAATATTCTGGGATAATGAATATGAAGAAATGAAAAATGCGGGTGGCGATACAAAAAACCTCGCCAAAGCCAAAGAGAAATCCTGGCGGCAATTTCAGGTTTTTATGGCTTGTTACAATGATTCTGTTGATATCATCCAACTCGCATTTGAAATTGATGACATGGAATTATACCCCTTGATCGTGACCGTTATGCTAAGAATTTTCGATGCAGAAGTTTGTTATGACGAATATTGTGAGGCTGAATTCAGTGGTGATGACTGGCAAATGATTGAAAGTGATGGTGAGAAGTTTTTTTTGAAAGAGGGGGATTTTTGATTGGACAATATTCTCTGGATATTTTGATTGGGAAAAGTTATTTAGGTTGAATCTGTCCACAGGATTATTTTAGTTAAAACCACATCATTCAGTTCTTTTTGTCCCTTAAAAAAGTTAACCGATATAAATTAATTCATTACCGGGTTTAAGCCATATCATTTTAGTTTCACTTGAAGTCCAGGTACAGTAGAAATGATGTTTTTGAATTGAATTACATCATTTATCGTCAAAGCTCGCTTAGGAATAATGTTTGCACTACCATCCGAAACTTTTAAAAGAAAAAACTTTTTGGTTTCTATTATGGAATGTAATTTTTCTAGTGACATATTGATATTAAAACTTTCCCCGGTAAGAGTAAAATAGTTTGAATCAACGCTGATCTGCATGTTTTCTATTACTGGATTTTTTTTCTTTAACAGTTTGGTTACTTGAAACTTAGCTGATATTTCTGAGATGAAAACCATATACACAGAGAAAATGATGGGAAAGATAAGTCTAAAATTTAGGAAGGAATTTCCAATAACATTATTAAAAACGATCAAGAGAACTGTTATAAAAAGAAGTGGAATTCCAATTACTCTAAATGCTTTAACCACAAACTTTGATTTTGATATGTCAACTAAACTTTCATAGAGTTCGGATTCTGAAAGCTTAAAACTTGTTGTTATCATTAAAATGTTATTTTCGTTTATAAAAAATGTACAAGTAAAAAGAAAATACGAACTTTTAACCGACCGCCATCTTCGCAGTCTCCTTCCGCATATAATGCAGAATCTGCTCTTCCAATTTCCAGTGAATATTCGTCGGTTTTGAGCCGTAATGATCCAGATAATTTGCGGCTCCAAGAAAGAGGTAAGCGAAGGTATTTCCAGATTCGTCGTCGTTTTTTTTTGCACAAAAAGTAAAATGGTTTTCTCTGTCTCTTCTTGTGTTATATACGATAACGCTTTGCCGTTTCAAGTCTTGCGCTATTTTGAGACTGCCAATGAAATAGCGTTTCACTAACTGCAGAGTTATTGTGTTTGTTAATACGTTGCTCGTAAAGACCTTGTTGCATAAATTGAGGATTATATTATTCGCCTAAAATAGCGTAATTAAAACAACTAAATTCTTCTGGCACAAATTTTACCCGGTTGAACATGAAAATCAGCAACGCTAAATTATTAAAACAAAATGTTCATCATCTCCCTAACCTACATCGTCCCTCTCGAAGAGCTCGACGAGCACATGGCTGCACACGTCAAATACCTCAAAAAGTATTATAAGAAAAATATATTCGTGGCGTCGGGGAGGAAAGTGCCTCGGGAGGGTGGCATTATTCTGGCACTTGCTGAATCGGAGGAGGAAGTCAGGAAAATCATAAGCGAAGATCCGTTTTTTAAACTCAAACTGGCGGCATTTGAAATTATTCATTTTTTAACTTCGCAATATCACTCGGATCTCAAAGCTTTGCTGAAAGTAAAGTAAATTCCTTGGTTGGCGTAATAGAAGAAAGTGCCGGACTTTTGCCATCCGGAACTTCATCTGTAAACTGGGAAATCCAGTAAGTCATACTCCTTCCAACGCCCATTTTATATGCCCGATATGGTGGTTTGCGTGCCAAACCGCAATTGCCAGCGCGTCTTTTTGTGAGAACCAAAGCTGTCTTGCCGGATGGAAATAACGGATATTCAATTGCTCCTCTGTGAGTGATTTTGCAAATAATACAAACCGTTGATTAATACCTTCAAGCGCAAGCAGCGAACTGGAAACCGGGGCGGAAAGCGAATCCGGCATGGCCGACCAGGCGTTCATGTCAATAAGCGTCAGTTCTTTGTAGTCGGGTTCTGAAATAGCTTTTTTCATTCGCAAATAATATAAGTAATGGATATCGGCGACGTGATGAACGATTTGCCGGATCGTCCAGCTGTCTTCACGATATTTTTTTTCCAATTCCCATTCAGACAGGTCTGCGACAAGCGCGCGAAATTGGGAAGGGATCGTGTCGATGATACTGATAAATGAATCCAGCTCTTCGGCGGAATAATTTTCCTGTTTTACAAACGGGCCGATTGGGAATTTACGATCTGTCATGCGGATTTGCGGAGTAGGTTTAATAATAAAAAAGGAAAAACGGTATCAGTTGGTGTGTTCTCAAAGGTAATGATCCTGCCTGTTTTTTTTGCTTTGACAGCTTGCAGGAAATTAATTTTGTATCGGTTTGGTAGACATAAAACAAAAAGGTTCCCAGTCAACTGGCCGGGAACCTTCCGCTTACCTAACTCTAATAAACCCTAAAATTTATCCTGCTCCCAAATATTCGGTCGTCAGATTTTTGTCTGTTTCGCGAATACGTCTTCTCGCGATTGGAATCTGCGCTCCACCGCTCATAAGTATTTTGTCGCACCGAAGGCGTGACAGAACATGGTCCGGATTGACCATAAATGATTTATGCACACGAAGAAAATCTGCGTTTAAAATCTTTTGTATCGTTTTCATCGTCTTGGAAACCAAGTGACGTTTTCCATCCGTGGTGTGCACGTAGGTATAGTTGCCTTCGCCCTGCATATACGTAATTTGGTGCGCTTCAAGATAGAAAACCCTGGTGCCCTGATGAACCGTCACAACGTTTCTGCGTTTCTTACGGGCCCGGCGAACGACACCAGGAAATGTATGGTTAACGGAAGTGTTCATAATTTTGAGAATTGAAAAGAATGCTGTCGATACTGAATTGCTAAATGAACCTATTCAGCCTGATTTTGACTTTTTAAAAGCTAAAAGCTAAAAGCTAAAAGCTAAAAGCTAAAAGCTAAAAGCTAAAAGCTAAAAGCTAATCCACTTTTATAAGCTCCGTTACAGAAGTCTGCGTTTCCAGCATATCACTTTCAACAGATTTTACAATGCCTACACCTGGCGCCGTCCATGCGCTCACCAATCGCATTTCATTGGATTGTTCCTGAAGCTCGCCGTTGAGAAACGTTTTTGTGATGAGCTCATAACTGTATTCCCATTTACTGCAATTGAAAGTTCCGGCTGGTGTGGTGATACTCTCAACTTTTTTCACAACACCGTCATCATGCGTTAGCACCGCGTCGATTTCAGTGGTAAATTCTTCTCCGTCTTCTTCAAAAGCTAAAACCAGATTCAGCTTGACCGGTTCTCCTTTGAACGTCATTTTACTGCCAACGACAGCATTATTTTCCAAAAGCTGGTATTGTGGAAACCCGGATATCTTGACACTTTTCACAAATTCGCTCCCTTTAAATTCCTCCAAAATGCTTGCATACGCAGCAGGCAGAGGGATTTCATTTGTAGTGACACCATTTTTACTGAATGATTTCATCATCACCACTGTTTCGTCATCATCTTCGGAAACCTTATTTTCAATATCATAAACGGTTATTCCGGAAGAATCCCTCACACTTTTGACACGCGTAATCTGCGTGGCGACAGAGCCGTCTTCTTCCTTAATCTGATAGGTATAAGTCTTTCCATTTGTCGGAATGATGGCTGTCGCGTCTGTTTTGGGTCCGCCGTCACCAACGACATCGTTGTCATTACAAGAAATCTGGGTAAAAGCAGTCGCTGTTGCGAGCAATACGAAGGCTAGCTTTTTAGCTGAGAAGAAAAGAGTTTTCATTTTTACTTTGTTAAACATGGCTAAAATTAAATTAAGAATTGAGTATTAAAGAATGGTAATTCGATTGAACGGAGTGGCTTATACGCTAATGGAATGTATAAGACCGGTCGGCCTGGATTAACAGATGGAGGGTGAGTGAAAAGTATCCAGTCACCGAAAGGCAACCTCTGATTAAAATAAATTTTAACCATTTCTGCTGCACCCATGCTGCTTCTCCACCATTATCAACTGTCATGTGCTGAATGATTTTATTCAACGGAATATTGACGTTCACCGCCAGCGTCAGATCCGTGGCGAGCAGAATAAATGAAGCCGCGAGAAAGCCATAGCCCAGGATCCCGGAAGACTTGTCGGCTAATACAAGCCATATCAGAATAAATGCCAGCCCGGAAGGATATAGAATTTTGAGCGGCATTGCGATGACATTGTCCGTTGCTTTCCGGATTTCGATAAAACTTTCAGTTGGCAGGTTCTGTAAAACCTTGTAAAACGAAAGAATGTAAAATCCGCCCTGTGAGGCCAACGTGAAATAAATCACGAAGCTAAGAACTTTGAACAGGAAGAATGGATCGACAATTTTCATTGACGTTGATACTTAGGCGTGCGTTTTTCCTGAAAACTGATACGGTGATTTTCCTTCAACGTTGTGGATAAATTTCTGTTTGACATGGCTAATGATGATTTTAATTAAAAGAGAGTTTCTACAAAAAAATGGTTGGAATGAAATTGAAAAGATTTTGATGATAGAGCAATGTAGATAAAAGGATGTTTCTTCATACGTGTTATAATTAAATGAGCGACTTGAATTCCTGTTTTTTCTGCAATTTTAGCGTAAAAAAATGAGTTGGAAACGGAAGGTAACGCCCTTGTCGACGGACAACGTTTTTCATCGACTAACGGATAATAATCGCTTTTGAATGGCTGTAAAAAAGCATCAATGATTTTGAGTGTTTGGAAATAAAATTTTATAAGTTATTGGTATGTGTGTACTTATCGTACCAGTAAATCAATTCGAAATATGCTCTGCGACACAAAAAAGTTATATGACGATGAGCGAAGCTTAGTTGCAGGAGAAGTATTAGTATGCTATTTTGAAGCGGCGCTGGCAGTCGGATTTATAATTACGCCCGATCGGAAGTTCTTTTCCGGCAATGTCCACAGCATGGGAATGATAACCTTCAATTTTGGGAATGGAAACGATGAAGGACCGATGAATTCTTATGAAATCGTCTTCGGGCAAAAGCTCTTCCAGCATACTGATTTTTTGTTTTGAAATTAACACTTTGTCTTTCAAAACAACTTTTATATAATCCCTCAAACTCTCAATCCAGTAAATATCATTAACGTTCACTTTGACCATCTTGCGGTCCACTTTCAGGTATAGAAAAACATCTTTATTACTAACCGGAGACTTTTCTGCGATACTAACCTGACGGCTACTTACTTCAAAAAGTGTAAAAACTTTGTCCATGGCGCGCAGAAACCTGTCAAATGGGATCGGTTTCAGCAGATAATCAACAGCGTCCAGGTCAAATCCTTCAACAGCATAATCCTGGTAGGCAGTTGTGAAAATAACTTTTGGGGGATTTTTTAAGCTCCGCATCAGATCGGTACCCGTCAGACCTGGCATTTTGATATCTAGAAATATCAGATCAATTTTCTGCTGCTGTAGGGTTTGAAAAGCCTGGATCGCATTTTCACACTTCGCTACGACTTCAATCTCACTAAAATTTTGAAGGTATTGTAACAGTACCTCAATGGCATGCGGTTCGTCGTCTACCAAAATCGTTTTCAGTTTCATATCGGTCCGATTTGCAGTCTTTTATCTAAATTTATTTCCAAAATTACAGCAAAAATATCCTCTTCTTCAAGGATCCTGAGCTGATGCGCCGAAGGGTAAAGGATCGCCAGCCGCTTCCTCACATTCGCCAGTCCTATGCTTGAATGACTTTTCTCATTGTTCTTTTTCGGTGGCTGTTCAGGTTTACTATTCGATATTTTAAATTTCAGTAAGTTGTCTTTTACCTGCAAATCCATGTTGATCCAGGCTTCTCCGACTTTTTCACTTGTTCCATGTTTAAATGCATTTTCCACTAATGGCAAAATCAAAAGAGGCACAATGCGTTGGCCTGGTTCCAAACCGTTTATAGTCAGATTTAAATCAAGTCGTTCTTCATATCTGATTTTTTCCAGCGCCACATAATTTTCTATTATTTCAACATCACGTCGCAAATCCACAACGTCCGCATTGGCTTCATACAACATGTAACGCAAAATTTCCGACAGGCCAATCACAACTGACGGCGACTGGGGCGACTGTGTCAGCGTCAGTGCATACAGGTTGTTGAGCGTGTTAAAAAGGAAATGCGGATGCAGCTGCCCCCTCAATAAAACCAGTTCCGCTTCGAGTGCGGCTTGTTGTTTTTCATACCACATTTTGAAAAATTTTATAGCGACGGCAACCCAGACAATCAGGTTTGCCTGTTCAAATGCATTTAATATGTAAGTATACCGGAAAAGCTGCTCTTTAAAAGTTCCATCCAGTTTATGCCAGACAAAAGTTTCATCCTGTTTTCTAATGGCTTCATACACAATGGGATCAGCTATGAGAATTTCGATTAATCTAAAAATCAGGGTAAAAAGGATAACGCAGAAAATCAGAAAGAGGGTGAGTTTAAGATACTGTTTCGTGTGAAGAAACCGCGGAATACCAACATTTGCAATCGTGTAAAAGTAAACGGTATGTAAGGGCATGAAAAAGGAAATCATGACAAACGGTAGCTCGAACCCCGGCAAACCTACGCCATACATGGCAGCCAGCAACAGCATAGCAATGAACCAAAAAACGCAGTGCTGAACAATTCTTTTGGATGCTAATTTCAGGATCAGACGGCGGTTCAACTTCATATATCAAAGATAAATAAATCGAAAATGTCCAGGGTTCATAAGAGTATATCCGTCGACAAAAACAGCATTGATGTCGACGAACTGCAACAATATCAAAAGATCGCGGACATATTTATTTACTTTTCAGGATTTTCAACCGGAACTTTGGAAACCAATTCGCCTTTTTGTCGTATCCATGTTGCGCTTTCAGACAGAAGTAGTCTGTTTCATTCCGAGTGGCAGTCGATTGTATAAAATAGTTTTACAGTAAAAGTTAACGATTAAATAATCAACTATAACACCGAAAAGCCGTTTCATAAAATGGCGCAATTAACCCCTAAACTTGCCGTGTTTGCCCCCTTTCGAAATTAATTTCTGAGATTACATTTGTATCATCCCACAAAGCCCAAACGACTAAATTATGAATGCTTTAAAAGTGATATTGTTCGTTATCGTTGCCCTGGTCGGCCTGGTACTAATCGTTGCATTATTTGTTAAAAAAGATTACACTATTGAACGAGAAGTCTCGATCAATAAACCCGCCGCCGAAGTTTTTGATTATATCAGATATTTGAAAAATCAGGATCATTATAATAAGTGGGTCATGACGGATCCGGATATGAAAAAGGAATTCAAAGGTTCGGATGGTTCGATCGGTTTTGTATATGCCTGGGATGGAAATGACAAAGCTGGAAAAGGCGAACAGGAAATTACCAGAATCGAAACGGGGAAAGAACTGGATCTGGAAATTCGTTTTATAAGACCCTTCGAAGGAACAGCACACACTAAAATGATAACAAAACCTGCCTCAGAAAACCATACCATTGTTTCGTGGTCGATGGCAGGTTATAGCAAATATCCAATGAATATCACCAATCTTTTTACGCGCGCCATGCTTGGAAAGGATCTGGAAAAGAGTCTTTTGAACCTGAAAAATATACTTGAAAAATAAATGGTTATATTAAATTTCGTTATCATCAATTTCTAAAAAAAAGAAATCATGACAAATCATATTTTCGTCAACTTACCAGTAAAAGATGTGGACAAAACTGTGGCTTTTTTTACAAAACTCGGTTATACTTTCAATGCGCAGTTCAGTAGTGAAAAAGGAGCTACGATGAACATCGCTGACAATATTTTCGTGATGTTTAGTGAGGCATCTTTTTTTAAAGAATTAAGCCAAAAGGAGATTCCTGATACGAATAAATATGCCCAGGTTGGCATCGTCCTGTCGGCCGAAAGCAGGGAAGAAGTTGATAAGGTTGTGAATCTGGCTGTGGAAGCTGGTGGAGTAGCTCGTGATGATATTCAGGATCAGGGATTTATGTATGGACATAGTTTCGCGGATCTGGACGGTCATTTGTGGGAAGTATCCTGGATGGATCCGGCAGCGTTGCAGGGTTAATAAAAGTTTAAATTAAAACAACACCATTTTATTCAATCGTTAAGCTATTTAAATTATGAGAATTGCAGCAATTATTGTTCGTGTTCTGATGGGTTTGATGTTCTTGTTTTCGGCAGCCGTTTTTTTCTTTAAAATAATACCGGTTCCGGAAATGACCGGACCTATAAAGACTTTTAATGAAGGACTTGCCGCTTCCGGTTATTTTATGCCATTTTTAAAAGGTGTCGAAACAATCGCCGGTCTTGCATTAATTGCCGGTCTGTTTGTTCCATTGGCAACAGTTGTGCTTCTACCGATCACGGTGAACATATTTTTGGTGCATCTTTTCCTTGCTCCGGAAGGTATACCAATCGCAATTTTTATGTTTGGCGGGAATTTATTTTTGGCCTATTATTATCGAAAACATTATTCATCGATGCTGGTTATGAAATAATTCTGCCCGAAACAGCGGAGTGGATCGATGTATTTCGTATCATGTACCTGGTTTTAGAAATCCGGCTGATAAAGCAGTTTCTTAAATCACACTTTCGAACCCCAACGTATAAAGATTGAAGTTATGAAAGATGGCAAAAATAAGAATCAGGTAAGTTTGTTTGACGCGATAACTTACGAGTATATATTTGTCATTTCTCCCAAAGAAGTGGAGGCAGATGTGCGTATCGTCAGACAAAAACTTCATGATCCTTTTGGATTGTCGAACCAGGTATTAAACTCGATTCCGCACATTTCCCTGTATCATTTTTACAGCGCAAGTGATATTGATTCGATTTTGAAGAAAAGTCTGCAAGCTCTTTCAGGGATCAAATCTTTTCAGGTGAAACTGGATGGTATAAAGTTTTTTGGCAATGAACAGTTTGACAGAACAATGTATATGGAGGTTGAAAAATGCGATGCGTTGCATAATCTTCACTCCACCTTGCAAACTACATTTTCAAAAACAGAAAATAAATTCGATCCGCATTTGACGATTGCGCGAGAAATTTATGCTGGAAAATACGTGCAGAACGGACCTGGTTTATCTGAGTTAGAATATTACGGAGAATTTGATTGTCAGCAAATTACATTGTTAAGGAAAAGGCTGGGAGAAGAAGCTCCTTACGAACGTGTGAGAATTATCAATCTGGAAGGTTGACAGAGAATACTATATCCACAAATCAAGAAATCCTATGGTAGAAGTTTTTAAAACTAACGTTAAATACCAGGAAGAAGCAGCTAAGATTGTCGACAGGATCCGCATGACATTCGATGGCTACGATGCTAATTTTGATCTTGAAGATTGCGACAAAATACTAAGAGTTTGTTCGCTGACAAAAAATATTGATCCGAATCTAATTATCAGACTCGTTATGGAAGCGGGTTTCTCTATTGAAATTTTGGATGAAGATATGAATACTATATCATCTGTCTTTTCTGATATCAATGGTGATCTGATCATTCTGACAGCATCGTTGTCGCTTTTGGTATTGTAAACATTTTCATTGCAAGCGAGTCGGACTCTTGCAAAAACGGATTAAAGTGCGGTGCGCCAGGCACTATTGTCCATTCAAAACGCAAACCTCGCCTCCGATAAATAAACAAGAATGTTTAATCTTTAAAATTCTAGTCGTATGAATACGGAAATGAAACGAATCAAAAAGTCAATCCTGATCAGTGCTCCCAAGGAGAAAGTTTGGGATGTGTTATTTACTGATCACTACACAAGAATCTGGTATACAGCGTTCGGTGAAGGCTCCCGCGCAAACACGGATTGGGAAGTCGGTAGTAAAGCAATATTTTCTGATGAAAGTAACAGTGGATTGATCGGAGAAATAATTACGAACGAGGCGAATGAAAAGCTTTCTGTTGAGTATAAGGGAATACTTTATAATGATACGGAGGACTATGACAGCGATCTGGCTAAGCAGGTAAAAGGCGGGCGGGAGACATACCATATTTCAGAGAGAGATGGGATGACCTACCTGGAAATCGAAAGTGATATGGGACCAGAATATTTTGATGAAATGTCGAAGGCCTGGGCAACTGCGTTGGAAAAAGTAAAAGCGTTATCTGAATCGTGAGCGACTTAGGGTAATTTAAACTTGTTATTGTTCAAGCTGATCTTTTACTTTTTGTACATATTCGTGCGTCAGGCCAGCCAGACTTGCAATTTTAGAGATGTCAAAATCTGTGTTTAATAGAAGATTGGTCACAAAAAGACGATTTCTTTTTTCTTCGCCTTTCTCAACCCCAAGCTCTAAACCTTTCTCAACCCCTTCTTCAAATGCTTCTTCTCTTTCAAGCATTTTTATGGTTTCAATAATTCCCATAGCGTGTTTATTTCCGGTTAATAGGTCAACTTCTCTTTCAAATTTACTATTTATTTTCTGATTATCAATGTGGATGAAAGTCTTCAAAAAGAAAATAAACCGCCTGATCTGCTCATTTTTGTATCGCTGACTTTTAATTAACGCCCGGGCAATTGTCAGTCGCTGTTCGGCAAGTTCTTCTTCCGGTATTTTGTCGATTAGCAATACTTTTTGGGCCGCCAAAACAATCAGAGCAAATGGATTTTCCATTTCCAGTAGCTGCTTCTCGGTATGATCCAGAATGTGGTAAGCATTGTATTTATAGTGAATTTCCGTTCCTAGAAAACTTTTGTGAAAAGAATCAGGACGTTTTTGGTTTTTACCACCCGTAAATACTGCAAGCGCAATAATATCGACACTGTAACGGTCGTAAATTCGATACCAGTATTGAAACATTCGCGCGGCGAAATCCTGAGTGCCCTCACCCTGAATTTCAAGATGAATCAAAATCCATTCTTCCTGACCGTTAAGAAGATATGTTTTGACAAGCATATCGGCAAACCGGCTGCCGCCTTTCTTTTCCAGTTCGGGAAATAATTCGTTCAATTCTTTATCCATGAACTCAAAACCTCGTCTTATGTCGAAAATGGATTCCGCATCTGTGAAGAAGAATGTGAGCAAATCTGGAAAGGCCTCTTCGAAAGCACTTTTTAAAAGGATATCATTTTTTCTACGCATCGTGATGGTATACTTTGGCGTGGCGAAATGGTGCCCTTATCTAATACGTATCAAAATAAAATGGTCACATTGCGTATTATTGGTAGAAGATAATCGCTTAATTACTTACCCAACAGGAAAAGATCAATTGTTTTATTTTCAAAATTATTCTAAAGATGAAAAGCTCAGACATACCATCACCCCATATTCCACTCTTGTTTACTGACTTGAATGGAACCCGGCATAAAGGATTTTACAATCAACTTTTAAATGTATATGTCGAAAAAATTGATCAGGAAACCTCGGAAGAAATTGGTATCAGTTATCCTATCGAATCTGTTCTGGAATGGGAATATGAAGACGATCAGGAAAGTTCGGATCCGGATATAATAGAAATATTGTAGGTAAAAGCTCGTTGCGTATAATTTCACAGCTTTTCAACTCAAATCGCTCTTTCATTCATGCCTTTTGATAAGTTTTATTTATTTATAACATGATTCCTTTTAACTTTATTTCTTAACGTTGAGTAGTGGTGCGTAAAGAACCCTGGATTTTCCGGGGTTCTTTATTTTTTATGACGGCAAAACAAGTCATAATGATACTATAAAATCAGATGTTGGCTCGTTGAATATTTTAGATTACCAGCCAATTCCATAGTCCTCTCCATGATTGCTGGAACCGCCCCAGAGGGTACCGTGGATCCAATCGAAATAAATGGCGTTAATTGGCCCACTGGTTCGTGGCTGATATGAATTTTTATAACCCATTCTTGACAACTCTTTCCTGGTCCAGTCTGGCATGGCTTCATTCAGAATTAATCCGCCCGGCTCTTTTTCGTGATCTCCAAAACTGGCATACATCTGTAATGTTTTAAAACTTGGTGCTTCGGTTGCCTCCTGAACGGTCATGTCAAATTCTACAATATTCAAAAAGAATTGAAGTAACAACTGATCTTGTTCGTCGCCCGCTTGTTTAGCAAATGATAAAAATGGCTTACCATCTTTCAGTGCCAAGCTAGGCGTTAGAGTTACTCTCGGACGTTTTCCTGGCTCGACAACATTAAACGGATTTTCCTTAGGATCCAGAACAAAGGACTGCATACGCTGGCTTAATCCCACGCCGGTATTTCCTGCAATACAAGCAGGAACCCATCCACCACTCGGCGTGATTGAAACAACCCATCCTTCTTCGTCGGCTGCTTCCACAGAGGTTGTGCCTGCCGTAAATTCTTCCATAAATTTTTCATCAAGTCCGTTCACATTCCTTTGTGAAACCTGTTTAACTCCCCAGTTTTTGATCTGATCCGTATAAGGATTCGTTTTTCCTTCGAAAGGATACGGATCACCCGGCATAGTTTTCGGATCGTTTTTCTCCCAATTAATTTGTTTGATTCTTTCCTTCGCGTACTCTTTGGAAAGCAATCCTTTCATCGGTTCCTCAGGAGCAAACGCAGGATCACCATAATAATAATCCCTGTCGGCAAAAGCGAGGTTCATTGTTTGGTATAACGTGTGGACATATCTTGAAGAGTTGTAGCCCATGCTTTTCAGGTCGAAATTTTCCAGCATATTCAAAGCCTGCAACATGACAGGGCCTTGCGTCCAGGCTTGCATCTTGTACACTTCAATACCTTTATAGGTGGTCATGAGTGGTTCTTCAATTTTAACTTTCCAGTTCGAAAGATCCTGTTCCGTAATCAACCCGCCCTGTTCCTGACAGCCACGAGCAATCTCTTTCGCAATATCACCTTTGTAAAAACGGTCGTAAGCCGCATAAATCGCTTCCTTCCTGGTTTTACCTTTTTTCAAAGCCTGAGTTTCTGTATCAACCAGTTTCTGCAAGGTCGCCAGAAGATCTTTTTGAACGAAAACTTCTCCGGCATCCGGCGCCTCTCTTTTTTCTCCCAAATGTGGCAAAAAGACTTTTTTTGAATACGGCCATTGCTTGATTTTATCTTTTCCCCGTTCGATGGAATTTGCAGTTTGTGCTTCAATCGGATATCCCTCGGCAAGTTGCATGGCTGGTGCCAGAACCTGTTTCAGGCTCATGGTGCCATATTCAGCAAGCATCGTCATCAAACCGCCGGCGGTTCCCGGTGTAGTTGCTGCAAGAGGACCAAGGTCAGGGGGATATTTCATTCCTTTGTTTTTGAAAAAATCCGCGGTAGCTCCGGTTGGTGCAACGCCCATCGCATTGAGCGCTATCACCTTTTTTGTTTTGGGGTTATAGATTAACGCCTGCGTTTCACCGCCCCAGCTTAATACGTCCCACATTGTACAAGTGGATGCCAGCATCGCGCAGGACGCGTCAATGGCATTCCCACCTTTTGAGAAAATCATCGCTCCCGCTATTGCAGCTAATGGTTTTCCGGTAATAGCCATCCAGTGTTTCCCATGCAGCGGCGGTTTCTGCGTTGTTACCGGAAAGTTGTTGAATGCCTGGCCTACCAATTTGTAATGAACACTGGCAAGCGCCAAGGTACATAGCAGAAGTTTTAATTTCATAATGCTGATAAAATTTAAGAAAATTTTTAGAAAACGGTTTAGGCAGGATAATTCAATTCATTAAGTTGAATTTTCAATACTAAATATATGAAAAGGAGCTGAATATAGAATAAAACAAACCGGGATGATAGAGCGAAAGATGTCAAGGTTGTCAGCGTAAAAAAGAACGTGCACCCGCGTAAAAACACCGGTTTTTAATAATCAGGTGTTTGTCGCCCGCTCCTGACTTAGTTAATTATGAACGTTGACATGATACAAGTTCCTCTTCTTTGCCGTAAATTTTAAATTTATGAATTTTAGTAGCACAAAAGGAGCAATATTAGACTGCTGTTACGTATATACCTTATCGGGTGGATTCAAGTTGTTAGAACGATTCCGGATTTTATAAATATTTTATATAAACAGGAGACAAATTGAAAGACTTTGTTTTGTTCAATAGGTATCATGTAAATAATTGAAATTCGGTATTAACCGGATGCAAGTTTAAATTGTCGTAACTTTCAGGAATACCAAATAAGGTAAATTATGAAAGTCAAGATCGTTACGAAAGAAGATTTGCCGAAGCCTGGTTCTACTGTCAAATTCAGGATTAAGAATACGCATCAATGGCGTCCAGGGTATCGCGATGCCGAAGGAAGCGATTTCATCGAAGCTCCACGCGGTATCATTTATCGATATTCCTGGAATCAAATTGATGAATATATGCTCGTCGAAGTAACAGAAAATAATGTTTGAGAAGAGGAAAGGGAGGCTGTTGTCTCCTTTTTTGTTGTCATTTTCCGTAGTTTATTTCTTGATTATTTCCTTACTTTGATCCCCATATATCAAAAAAGAAAGTTATGCCTGTTCAAAAATACAATGACCGTGTCCGTGTAAAAGTTAAAAACAATGCCGATACCTGGCTTATTTTGGAACACGAGAACATAAAAAAAGGAGCAACGGTCAAGTTTACGGGTAAGGTGAAATGTAGAAATGAGAAAACAGGTGAGGTGAAATTTTTTAGCGAAAATAGCTGCGAGCTGGTCTGAGCGATTCCGTTCCGTCCTGGTTTTTATCTGGTACTGTCGCCGGGTTTTATTTGTCCTCTTGAAATGTTAAATACTATGTAAAATTTGTCAGCTTTGGCTGGCTGCTTAAAGAGGGTTCATTAGCATTGCTGAAAGTTAGCATACTCTCTGCATTTATTCGAAATTATCTTGGCCAGAATCAAGGTCGATATTTCAAGGCAAAAAGTCAATTTTTAATATTTATTCTGAATTAATTTTTAGAAGATTTTAAATGTATCCTAATTAGCATAAATTGCAAAATTAGGTTTATCAATCAATACGTTACGAATATAGTTCTCGATAAAATTCGATTATCTCATTGGAGGTATGATCCAAAGTCTTTACCGCTAAATAAGTTTAGCTTTAATTATCTAACGGTATTTTTTAGACTTGCATTACAATTTAATCCTCCGCTATCAGTTTAAAGCAATGCATAAAAATACCGGCTCTCAAAATCCGGTATTTTTTTTGTAGAAAGTGTGCTGCAAAAAGAAATATTACAATCGAAATGAAGACGCAAATCATAGTATAATCCCGGATATTTGACCCAAACCGGAAATGTTTTCAGAGCGTTCAGGTTGTCGCAATCTCTTCAACTGCGTCTCTAAATACTCATTCTTTTCCCACTTCCCCATTTTATATCCTTCGATCTTAACTAAAAGGCATAGGATTGATTTTTTAATTGATTACCTGCTCGAATGAGCATTGAAGAGGTATCATTGAAACGGTCTCAGCCTTCTGAGGCTATTCTTATTGACGTTGAGTAAAATGTTTAAAGGGTTCGGAAATATCCGAATCCTTTTTTGTTTAATCGAAATTTACTTTTTCTGCGTATGTATTAGCTGAACAAACTTAAAGCTTAAAATGAAAGTGTTAAATGACCAAGAAGAAATCAGTAAAAAACCTACACTTAGGAAAACAGATGTTGTAGTACACCTTAAAGGCGAAAGTATTATCGTACCACCCAAAACGATCACTTTGCTTGAAGGTTTAGGAAACTATACCATCATTCACACCGAATCAGGTCAGCGTTTTGTGGTCAGTAAAACGCTGAAATTGGTATCGCAACATTTAAAAAAGAACTTTATACGTGTCCACAAGGCCTATATTATCAATTCTGATTTCATTGTTTCAAGAGTCGATGATGATCGTTTCCTGAAACTTGCGGGCGGGAAAGAGGTAGCAGTAAGCAGGAGAAAAATTAAAGAAACTACGTTATTGCTAAATTCGAAATAGGCTTTTAGCCAGGATATGACGCGCAGTCTTTATGCTAAATTCATGATCGTATGAATACGTTTTAATTTATTCTGAATATTTGAAGTAAGGCCTGATGCAGGCTTTGGACGGGAATAGGTGGTCAGCAATTAAATAAGCGACACTTATTCCCGTTTTTATGTGAAGATGTGGATCGGAAGTTGAAAATTGTTTGTTTCCTAGTAGTCATTTCACTGTAAGAAGTCCAAATAGTTTATTAGCCACAACTGTAAAATCCGGGCATACCAATTCTTATGCATCAAATATTAAGAGAACATATTGAAAAAATAGTACCACTCACGGACGATGAATTCGCATTTGTTGCCAGTCATTTTATCAGTAAAAAATACAAAAAACACCAATTTCTTATCCAGGAAGGCGAAGCTGTGAAATATCATTATTTTGTGGTATCCGGACTTCTGAAACTGGTTTACACCGATGATACTGTCAAACAGCACATCGTCTCTTTTGCGATGGAAGATTGGTGGGAAAGTGATTTTTACGCGTTTTACACCCAGACCGAAGCGACGATGTCACTAGTATGCCTGGAAGATACGGAGGTGTTATGTCTTACGCTTGGCGACTATAAAAAGTTATGTAACGATGTTCCAAAAATGAACCGTTTCTTTCTTGAAAAAGCGAATTTTGGTTTTCTCGGAGCGCAGCGGCGCATCATTTCCTCGCTGACATCAAATTCGCAGGAGCGCTATGAACAGCTTCTGGAACAATATCCTGCCCTTTTTCAACGCGTGCCAAAAAGTCTCCTCGCTGCTTATCTGGGAGTTTCCCGCGAAACGCTGAGCAGGCTTTCTTCGTAGTGTGATATACCTCACACAGTAATCGTGCGGATTGTCAATACCTAGTTTCAGCCCTTATCCGGAACTTTGCATAGTAAATTTAAATGTCTTCACAGACACGAACTCAAACGCAAATAGTAATGGAAAAGAAAATAACGAATCCGTGGAAATGGCAGGATCAGCGCAGTTATGTGCAAGCCGTGGAGGTCAAAAATGTAGAAAGTACATTGTATGTTTCCGGACAAACAGCGATTGACGATGATGGAATATCGAGTGACGAAGATATGAAATCTCAATTAATCAAGGCTTTGCAAAATCTGGAAAAGGTTATCAACGAAGCTGGATTTGCTTGTAACGGGATAGTCCGTTTGAATATTTATACCACATCAACCGCAGAACTCTGGCCACATTTCAACATTTTTCAGAGCTGGATCGCAAAGCACAATATCAAACAAGCGACTACAATGCTGGAAGTTACCAGTCTTTTTGAGACGCTGAAAGTTGAGCTGGAAGCTACTGTGGTGAAATAATGAGTCGGATTTAGGAAATGACGCTGTGTTTTCTCGTATGGAAAACACAGCGCCTTTCTAATAATGGGTAGGTGGAATAATTCTTGCCTGTTCCTGCAAAAGGCAATTCATACATTCCACTAACAAACAAGAAATAAAGTCATGGAAAAATTCGTATCAGTTTTGTTCGTAGAAGATACAGAGATCACATCAAACACAAAAAAGGAAGATATCAACCAATTCGAAGTGGAGTTTTATAAATGGAATCTGCCGAGGGTTGGAGATCATCTGATGGTTCCTGATGCGCTGGGAGATGTGCACTTCTTTGTAGTGTTAAGTAAAAGTTTCCTGATCAAAAATGGCGTGATGGACCAGTTTAGTTATGTGGTAAAAAGACATGGACATCCGAAGGAGTAGGAGGGCTTGAAGAAGTGGGTGAATTATTGGCGAGCTACTTGCTTCATTGGGTATAATGCGGCCTGGCACTTACATATTGAACTGTGAGCTACTCTCGCCTGTTCGCAAATAGCCAGTCCAGTAAACCAGGTGTGCTGTGAACATTTTTCCAGATGTCGTGACCAGCACCGGGGAACTCACTATATCGGGGTTTTCCGCCGGCTTTTTTTATACCAGCGATCATGTCTCTTGATCCGCTCACTGGTGCAAGGGCATCATTTTCGCCATGAAAAGCCCAGATTCCTACATTAACCAACTTACTGGCGAAGCCTGTATTTCCAGCTCCGCAAATGGGTACCGCAGCTGCGAACATTTCCGGATGTACGCTGGCAAAGTGCCATGAACCGTAACCTCCTCCTGATATACCCATAACATAACGCCGCTTGACATCGATGGAAAATTCGAGTTCCAGGGCAGCCATTGCTTCAAAGACAGTTGACGCGATTATGGGATCCAGCCAGCTTCGACCTTTTGGACACTGGGGAACAAAGAGAAATGCAGGATACTTTCGTTTGTTCTCATAATTTGCCAACCAAGGTGCCTCGGAACCTTCAACTTGCCTGATGTTTTCTGATCCATGAGCTCCACCATGATGAAGACAAACAACGATAGGATACTTTTTTTTAGGATCGTAATTAACCGGTTTCATAAATCGATACCGGATTTTATTTCCTCTTTTGTCTGTAAAAGTCCGCTCTTCAAATAACTGAGCGGTGGAATATTCCTGTTGATTCACTCCGGAAGATTCCTGGCTTAGCAAGCGTTCTTTTATAAGATTTTGTGCAAGAAAAATCGCCAGAAGTGATGTTGAAAATGTAATTAGACTCATTAAATAAGTAAACAGATTCTTCGAAATACTAATAACCTTTTGGTGCCTGACTTCGTTGACCAAATTCAAAATCATGAAAATTGGAAGAAGTATTGATAGCCAAGTCGTTACTTGCATTAATTTCTCCAAAAATATATTTACGTCAAAATCCAGCGACCGAGACGCCGTAATCATGCCAGCTCCTATAAGTATTACAAGCAGGATTGTGAGAGCTCCCGCTGCTTTGAGCCATGGACGTTCGGCAGCTTTGGAAAAAAGAAGGCATAAACCGTATAGTGCCGCAGTGAATAACACAAAGGAATAGACAGGAATGTAAAATTTTACCAATGCTCTGAACATTTGCATCCAGTATATAAGCGCATAGTCGAAAACAAAGACGATGCAGAGCGCCAGCCCGAAGAAAAAAGCAAACCGGTAATTTTTTGAATATAGATACTTGACAACCAAAATTGTTGACAAGGTATGGACTAAGCCTTTAAATCCGAACCAGTTAAAAAGGAAGGTAATTGATAAGTTTGTTTACCAAAACTCAGATGGAACAAATTCTCAAAAATACACATGAAAACGTATAGTGACAGAAAGAAAATCCCGAAGTAGTAGTGACTTTTATGCATGGCTTTTTAGAATAGGGTTTATGAAGACGGATAAAATCTGTAAAATGCAATCCGTCTTAATAAACTAAAAAAGAACAGTGCGATAACGGGTATACTTGTTAATAAAACCTAAATAATGTCACTCTGACTTTAAATCTTTTTTACTCGGAAATTTAAGAAACCGGCTGAGCAGCCAAAGTTGGTATCTCATTTTGCTCCACATCACTATATTTGATTTTCTGAGATAACTTTTTAAAGGGTTTTTCTATCATTTTATACAAAAAATAGGAAACGATTACCGAAAAAAGGAAGGCGACGATAATCATAGCATGTCGTAATGATTCGGAATCTGAAAATCTACGGGTAATATGCAGGAGCCTCGCACCAACTGGTGTATGAAATAGATATAGTGAGTATGAAATGTTTCCAAAAAAAGTACTGAACAGCGTCGGTTTTAGAGGAATCAATATTACGGTTATTGTAAACGCAACAACAATAATCTCCTCATAGGTATACCTGAAAAACAGAAATCCTAACACGGTAATTAGGGTCAGGGTTAGTTCCAACTTTCCTGAAATTCCTGAGAAATAGCGATATAATAATATTCCGGTTGTGAAGAATATGGAAAAATTAAAAACAAAATTCCTGTTCAGGTAAAATGATGCTGCGTTGAAAAGAATTAGCGTAGTTATCCAGACATAAGACTTTTTATGACTGACCAGCGGGAATATCAGCGCGATAAGCAAATAATATTGAAACTCAATTGCCAGCGTCCAGAATACATGGTTTAGCCAATCCTTACCCATGAAAATATTTAGGTATCCAAAATGATAGAAGACCTGAGCATAGTCGATTTCGAATGGCTTTCCTACATAAAAGGGAGTCAACGTTGTGATAAAATTTAATAGCAACGCCAGAAAAACGCAGAACAGATATGGAGGCTCTATTCTTATCAGTCGTTTCTTGAAAAATGTTGAAAATTTTTGAATTGTATAATTCCCCTTCGCCATCGAGTAGGGGATTACTAAACCTGATATAATAAAAAAGACTTGCACTCCGAAATGACCAAAACTGAAAAAATGTTTGATCGGATCATCATTTTCGAGGTAATCAAGATTTGTAGTAAAATGAAATAAACAAACAGCAATTGCTGCCAATCCTCTTAAATAATCCAGTGAAAATAAATATTTATTCATTAAAGGTTGCTGTAAATTGGTAGGAGAGTGGCGTCTTATTTATTGATCATTTTCTGAACCCATTGGCGGAAATTTGAAGGGATGATTTTCCTCATCAATGTGCCCGGTAAGTACATTTTATAAGAATAACCAACATATTTTATGGGTGTTCCCAGGTAAGTGCTCTGAACTTCTTTGCCTGTTGAAATGTCAGTTACCTTTTGAATTGAAATTCTTTCCAGTGCCATATCCGTTTTCATGGGCCGGTAATATGCACAGTTTTCAAAATAGAAATGATTCACCTGTGTATATCGGGTGGAGCCGGGAATTGTAATTTTTTCACCTCCGTGAAGCAAATTGGCCGACCATATCAGTGCTTGCCCCTTTTTAAGATTCAGAACTTTCTTTTCCAGGTGTTTCTGCGCAACCAGTTCTTCAATGAAATCCTCGTATCTGTTGTAATAATTTGCGAGCATATCTTCAATGGACGAGCTCGTCGAGCCTTTCATTCCCAAAATGGACAAATCATAAAATGGCAACCTGTGGCTGGCAGGATAATAATGCAGCGGGCCGTTTCCGTCATGCACATCTTCCAGCGCTATCCAGACGCCAGCCATATACCGCTCCGGCACAGAGTTGAAATGGATGGAATCGCTATGCGTTCTCTGCTGACTGCCCGTTGAAAAATTCAGTGTTTGAAAAGGAATTGGCCTTCTTTTATATAATATTTCGAGAATTTCGATCACACGAGGCGCAACAGCAATTTGCTTAACTGCTTCATGATCCTTCCAGGCATCCTGCAATCGGTTGGTATTATGCTTTTCAAATTCAGGCTTGATCTGAGACAATGCTTTTTCGATGAGCTCATCATCGATCTGCGGATCAATAATGACATACCCGTTTTCGGAATAAAATTTTACCATTGCGGCAGTTTCCGGATCAAGGTTGGCGTTTTTTAACTCTTTTTCAAAAAACGGGGATTCCACCCAGGGAGTTTGCATTTGCATAGAGGACATAGAGGGAGTTCGATCAGTAAAAAGTAAATTTTATTACCCCAGTAATATTTTCTGTAAAACTATTTATAGAAAAAATAATACTACCTAAATCAAACCCCTCATTATTTGGAGTATTTACCCCTCATTTTTAAATTATTCTACGATTTTCAGGCTAATATTCGTAGAATTTGTAACCTTACTGTACATTTGATTTACAACTCTCCTCAGCAAATAATATGACAATAATCTCTACAAATACCCTAACATCTTTTAACAACGACACGCCTATACCTCCGGCATTTCTGATGCGGCTTACTAAACGCGAATGGGAAGTAATTATCCATTTATCAAAAGGGCTGACTACGCCTGAAATTGCTGCCAAAATCTGTGTTGAACCCAAAAGTGTTGAAAATTACCGCGGACGCATTGCAGACAAACTCGAACTGAAAGGCAGAAATAAACTGGTCTGGTTTTCATGGAAAAACCAGGAGTTTTTAGAAAATTGGTACTCGGCTTCCAAAAAGAATTTTGATGTTTTGTGATTTCCACGCGGAAAGAATAGTGGTTTTAATTCTATTTTGGAGAATTAAGGACAAGTGAGGTGCACGGATCAGTTTGGTGTTGTTTAGAAGTAACTTTTGTAAAACCGCGACTTTAATGGTTCATTGCGTGTAGCAATTTCATTCAAGTAATAAGTAAGAATAATGCATATGAATTCAAAAGAGACAAAACCCCAGGTGCCTATATCAAAGGCATTGGTTGCGAATGGATTTTTATTTATTTCAGGCCAGCTAGGCACGTCCGGCGGTGTACTGGTGAATACCTCCTTTGCCGACGAAGTAAGACAAGTGTTAATTAACATCGAGAATATATTGGCTGAGCATCAGCTTACTTTTGGACATGTTGTCAGTATTACTATTTACCTGACGGATATGAGATGGTTTGATGAACTGAACCTCGTGTACGCGACATATTTCAAAGACCGCTTTCCGACCCGCACCTGCATTGCCGTCGCTGCTTTGCCTAAACTCGCTCGTGTTGAAATGACAACGGTTGCTAGTTTGGTGCTGGAATGAGGTGATGGAGAGGTGGATAGTTTATTTACCTTATTGGTCTTGTTTGAGCAAAGGTGAATATTGCGTTTAGGGAGTTCTGATTGGAACTCTCTATTTTTTTAGTTCGATGACGACGATATATGTTTCTATAATTTGAATTTTACCGTTAAATAGGTTTATCTTTTTTGGTCGTTTTAATAGTTGTAGAATTACTTCAAAGCTGCCGTCTGTTATGGCTAAGTAAATCGGAAGCCGAGACAGCTTTTACAGTTAATTACTACTCAACGCCAACATGAAAAAAATCCTCTACGCTCTGTTATTTATTCTTCTTTTCATTTCCTGTAATAAGCCTCCAGAACCTGATGGCGATATAGCGGACACTGTTACAGGGAAATATCTTTTCGTACATGTAGACAGATTTTTAGGGGTCGATTCAGAATACACGGTTGTATGGACAATTACGAAGAGCTCAGATAATGAAGTGATCTTAAAGCACGAAATCGTAGAAAAAATCATTGGTTCAAATCCTAATGGTTACAAACCTTCGGATCCGTTCTCGGGAACGATTACTGGTATTAAAATAATAAACTCGGGAAGGCTTAAAGTTGATCAGGTAGTGGATTTTACCTTCGATGGAGTAAAAGAAAAGACGCAGTTATACATAGCTGGCGTGGTTAGCGGTAACAATCTAAACGTTAATCTGAAACAAACCACGCATTCGGATAATGTGACGCTTTCTGAGACATTCGTATTTGAAAAGCAGTGAGTAGAAATAATACTCGATCATAACAAATAGACCCTTACGACTAACTAAAACTTTCCCGTGTGATTCCTGATTTTGATTACAATAACGTTCTACCGCCGCATAAGGGCGATCCAAGAATTGCATCTGACCTATCCCCATACGTTTGCACAACCCTTGATATGGTTCAAAAGTTTGCTACTTCGAAAGAGAGGATTGAGATATTGACAAAATTTATTAACTTTAGAAAAGCAATTCGGCAATTCGGAATGCAAGGCAGTGCATTTCAATGGATTGATGGTAGTTTTGTTGAAAATATAGAGATTCTCGAGCAAAGAGCTCCAAGAGATATTGATGTTATTACGTTCTTTTTTGGCTACACCCCAAATTTTCTTGATAATTTTGTGCAAAATATGCCTGAATTCCAGGATCCTATCATATCGAAACTTAATTATAAAGTAGATCATTATCCTGTGGAGATTGATGCTGATCCACTTTCTACATTGTATGCGGTGAAATATTGGACAATGCTATTTACACATAATAGGATTGGGATTTGGAAAGGAATTTTAGAGCTGGAAATAAATACACCAAATGAAGACGAAGACGCGTTAGTATATATGCAAAATTTACAATCATGATCACTAACAGCGAAAAGGATCGATTAAAATATGAAATTGCATCTACCGAAGATTTACTTTCAAAAGTCGGGAAAAGCCGAATAATGGCTTATTCAATGACGAAAAAGCTTGAAGATTTAAACAAACAGTTAGATGAATTGGACAATGAAGAACCCGAGGCAAAGGCTTTGCTATATTTTTATGGAGCACCAGTAATAGGGTCTGCTGGAATAGAAACAAACTTTTTAAGCTCGGCACTTTCGCCTTTCCAGCAACTTGTAACAGCAAGAGTTGCAAAAAAATGGCAAGGTAAAGTTCAGAAAAAAGGCAAGATGAAAGATTTGCATGATTCAAAACTATACTTAACTGCTTTGCCTCGAGGTTCATTTGGGGTGGAGTTAAAGAAGCTTACCAATCAACATATATATCACGAATCACATTTAGCAGATTCGTTGCAAGAGGTAGTTGAGTTAATTGCTTCAAGCAAAGACAAAAATGCATTCTTAAAGCAAATTAAAAACTCTGCACCCAGAGAATTATCTGCCTTAAAGAAATTCTTCAGAGTTTTAGATAAAAGTGATGCCGGAGTTAAGATCGAAACAGGGCATATCACATCTACCTTTTCACAAAAGGAAGTTAAATTAGCATTTGAAATAATATCGCAAATTGCGATTGATAGTGAAGATATACAAATTGTCGGAAAATTTAGAGGTATTTTATTAGATACATGGAGTTTTGATTTTTTAGATTCAACCGATAAATTAATACATGGTCCTATCCATCCATCTGTAAGCGAAGAGGAGGCTGCTGAATTTGATGATTTTCTGAACCTAAATTGTATCGCTACATTTGAAAAAACAGTAACAACCAAAATTGACGGCGAGAATAAACCTGTTTTTTCTTTAAAAAGTATTGATCACGTTTGAGAAGGCGTAACAAAACAATGCGTAACTCAATAACGCAAAAAGAGCGCAATTGACTTTCAATCATTGCGCTCTTTAAATGTACCCGGAGCCGGAGTCGAACCGGCACGAGTGTAACCTCATTGGTGTTTGAGACCAACGCGTCTACCAATTCCGCCATCCGGGCATTGTGTTGTGTTGGGAGTGCAAAAGTAGCGAGAAAATTAGTTTATCCAAATTTTGACAACTAAAAATTTGAATAAATTTTCCTATTCATAACGCAACGCTTCGATAGGGTCTAAGCGTGAGGCTTTTATGGCTGGATAAATTCCTGAAAGTACACCGACAATGATGCAGACTGCAATTCCCAAAGCCATCCAAAGCCAGGGAACCACGAAAGAGCTGCCTTCACTGATGGAATTTGAAATCACATTTCCGATGATTATTCCTAAAAATAATCCGGCGATTCCACCGATGATACAAACTACAATCGCTTCAATCAGGAATTGAAAGCGGATTACTTGCGGCGTGGCTCCGAGCGATTTTCTTATACCAATTTCGCGCGTGCGTTCCGTGACGGACACTAGCATAATGTTCATCAGGGCGATCGAGGCACCGAGCAGTGTAATGATACCAATTCCAAATCCTCCGATCCTCAGATATCCTGAAATATTCTCAAAATCCTTGGCCATAGCATCCGCCCGTTCCACGACGAATGAATCTTCATTGCCCAACTTATCGCCCCGCACACGGCGCATCAGTCCTCTGGCTTCTTCAAGGATCATTTCGCCGTCGGAAATACTGGGAGCCGAGGCCGTTATGTTATATGTCAGCGCACGGTTTGCTGCCAGTCCGCGCCCGCTGGCCAGAGGAATAATGATCACTCGATCCGAATCCGTTCCACCGCCCATAGAACCCTTCTTTTGCAGAACGCCGATGATCTTATATTTGGAACCCATGAACGTAATTTCTTTGTTCACCGGATCAAGCTGGTCAAAAAGATTTCTGGCAATTTCCTGTCCCAGAACTGCAACGTTCAAGGAATTTTCGAGGTCGTTTTTATTTAAATTTCTTCCAAAATCCATTTTATATCCGTTGATCGCCAGATATTGTTCATCTGCACCGATCACAGAACTGTTTGGATTTGTTTTTTTAGAACGATAATTTGCCTGAACGGCACCGCCAATATTGGCAGAAAGTGAAACCGTCGCTTTAAAATCGTCGCGAAACCGGTCGGCAAATTCACTTGCTTCGTGGTAGTCGATGACAGGATAACGTTTTTCTCTCCTGCCTCCTGACCGGAAATTATTTTGCTCCCGGTTCTGGACTGTAAACGTATTCGCCCCAAGATCGGCAAAGCTGCTGTTTACAGAATTTTGAATACCTTCAATGGCTGTCAAAATGCCGACGAGCGACGTAATACCGATCGCAATAATCAATGCAGTAAGTACAGTACGCAGTAAATTCGACTGAATGGAACGCAGGCCTTCGTCTACATTTTCTTTAATATTCATTGTATAATGATGCTTTACGTGCCATATTTAATAAAATTACATTTATTCAGGCAAAAAATGCGCTTCGATAAGTGTATCTTTCGTTATAGTCTGAGGAAAACTTTTCAGTTGTCGACTTCAAAATCGGTAATCCTGGAATTTTATAGGGTAGCAGAAGATCTTTAAAACCTGATTTCAGGATAAAGAAATTCTGTTTTTATTAATTTGTAAAGCTGCACATGATGCGTGAAAGAATCAAACCAATGGTACGGCTCTTTGCTCCGTTTATCATTTTTTTAGCGATTTCTGCCCAAAGTCTGGGTAACAGGCTACTGATTCCGATGGATGAATCTCAGAAAAACCATTTGAAGGCATACGGCATCGCTTACTGGATATTGAAAAGTTACGAAATGGAAATGGACTGGCTTTTAAATTATCGTGGGGGAAGTTTCATGGTGGCTTACAACCAGCAATTCGCTTCGGAAATGACCGTTCGCGGCGTAAGTTTTGAAGTGATTTCTGATGGTCAGGCGAGCCAGATATTAAGCCAGATCAGTGCCCAGGATGTGAATATGGATGCAGTAAAATTGCAAAAAGCACCAAAAGTTGCTGTGTATTCTCCCAAATCAAAATTGCCCTGGGATGACGCCGTAACGTTGGTTTTAACTTACGCTGAAATTCCTTATGACGTAGTTTACGACGACGAAGTACTGGGAGGAAAATTGCCGGAATACGACTGGCTCCACTTACATCATGAAGATTTTACCGGGCAGTTTGGCAAGTTTTTTCAATACAAAGATTATCCCTGGTATCGTGAGCAAAAGCGCGAGGCCGAAGGTATTGCCGAGAAATTTCAGTTTTCAAACGTGCCTCAGATGAAGCTGGCCGTCGCAAAAAAAATATCGGAATTTGTTTCGGGCGGCGGGTTTATGTTCGCAATGTGTAATGCAACAGATACATTCGATATCGCCCTGGCTGCTGAGGGTGTGGATATTGTGGAGACAATGTACGATGGCACGCCAGCCGATCCGACTGCAAACTCGAAGCTGAATTATGGAAATACTTTTGCCTTCCAGAATTTCAAAACGATTCCTTATCCGTATGAAATCGAGTTTTCAGATATAGACAATCAGCCGGAGGAGCGGGGGCTTTCGGAGCCGAATGATTTTTTCTCATTGTTCCAGTTTTCTGCAAAATGGGATCCGGTTCCGAGTATGCTGACGCAAAATCATCAGACCATCATCAAAGGTTTTTTAGGCCAGACGACTGCATTTAAAAATCGTTTTGTAAAACCGGAAGTTGTTGTGCTTGCAGAAAATAAGGCTGCCGGTGAAGCGAGGTATATTCACAGTACGCATGGAAAAGGCTTTTTTACTTTTTACGGCGGACACGATCCGGAGGATTATCAGCATCGGGTGGGTGAGGAGCCGACAGATTTGAATTTGCATCCTAATTCGGCAGGTTATCGTTTAATTTTAAACAATATACTTTTCCCTGCGGCTAAAAAGAAAAAGATGAAAACCTGAATTTCAGATTTTCAAAAGTTCGAAAACAAACAGACCGTGCATAATCGCACGGTTTTTTGTTTATAAAATAAATACAATGATCTGTAAATCAATAAATTGAATTTTGGCATAAAGTTGTAAGACAAAAGATATAGTTAGCCATGAAAGAAAATTGTCTATATCTTAAAGATTGCAAAAATGGATCGGGAAGTAGAACCGGAATATGTCAGGAAACAAAAAAGCCGCCGTTGGGTTATCGGAATTTTAAGCGTTGTCATTTTAATTTCAGGAGTCTTTTTTCTTAGACGATCGCTGCAAGGCACCATAGAGGCTTCAAGAATCAGAACGGGAATTGTACAGGTTGGCGATGTCGAAAATACATTGACAGCGACCGGCGAAATAATTCCTGCTTATGAACAGATTATTACAAGTCCTATTCGCGCCAGTATCCGAAGGATTTTGTTAACACCCGGAACACCCGTTTCACCCGGACAAGCCATTGTCGATCTTGATAAATCACTTACTGAAATTGAATCAGAGAAATTTAAAGATCAGTTGGCATTAAAACGTAACAGCATTGAACAGTTACGGATGAAGCTCAACAAGAATTTGTTTGATGCTGAGATTAATGATAAAATAAAATCACTTAATATCAACAAACTTCTTGCTGATTTTGAAGATGCCAAACGCTTGCAGAAAGTTGGCGGCGGTACCGGAGAAGACATCACGCGGGCAGAAAACGCATTGAAAATCGCAGAACTGGAAAAACGCCAGCTTGAAAATGATCTGCACTATAACCGTGAATCCATGGGTGCCAGTCTGAAAGAAACAGAACTTGGCGCGCAGATTGAAGGAAATAATTTGAAAGAGTTACAGCACAAATTAAAAATGGCTGATATCGTAGCGGACCGGAAGGGGGTTTTGACCTGGGTAAATGAGAATATCGGTTCGTCGGTCAGTGAAGGTGAAATGCTGGCGAAAGTGGCTGATCTGGGAAGTTTTCGGATCGATGGTTCGTGCTCAGACGTATATGCTGATCAGGTCAAAACGGGGCTGCCGGTTATTGTCAAATTAAACGAAACGCTGTTGCGCGGAGCCATCACACAGGTGAAGCCGTCGATCAAAAATGGGATTATAGAATTCAAAGTGCAGCTTGATAATGCAAAAAATGAATCGCTGCGACCGAATATGAAAGTGGAAGTTTTCATCATCACCAACCGCAGTTCGAATACGCTGCGTGTAGCGAACGGGCCAACTTTTAATGGAAAACGAAAACAGTTTGTCTATGTATTTAAAAACGGAATTGCTTACCGGCGGGAAGTTGAAGTAGGGCTCTCCAACTTCGATTTTGTTGAAATAAAAAGCGGCTTGGAAAAAGGTGAAACCGTAATAATAACGGATATGAGCCAGTTGGAAAATATGGAGGAAATCTCAATTAAGCAATAACCATGGACATGAGATATTTCTACGTTCTTTTATTCATTTTTCAAATGTCGCTCTGTCAGGCGCAGGTTCAAAAGTTGTCCTTGTCTGAGGTGGTGCAGAAAGCCAGGGAACAATCAGTCGCGTCCAAGCAGGCTGTGACATCGAAGAAAACCAATTTCTGGCAATACAGGTCGTTCCTGGCTGATTTTAAACCGCAACTGAGCCTGAACGGTACGGTGCCCGGATTTACGAACTCGTATATTCAGGTTGTCCAACCCGACGGCACGGTTTCGTTTCAATCTGTTTCTTATAACAATTCGGTTGTCAGCCTTTCTTTGGAACAGAAAATAGCACCGACGGGAGGAACCATTTATGTTCAGCAACAGATGCAGCGTTTTGATGATTTTGCCGGAGATGCCACGCGTTATAACGGAATTCCTTTCGAATTCGGAATCAGCCAGCCTTTGTTCCGTTTTAATAAAATGAAATGGGATAGAAAAATAGAGCCGTTAAGATTTCAGGAAGGAAACCAAAAATACATTGGAGATCTTGAACAGGTTGCGCTGGATGCCACAGGGCTGTATTTTGATCTACTTGTCGCGCAGGTGAATTTGCAGATTGCAGAGAAAAACAGAAGCAACAATGACACTTTGTACAAGATAGCCGGACATAAGCTTGAACTTGGAAAGATATCCCAAAATGATTTATTACAACTTCAAATGGGACTTCTGACTGCGCAAAAAGATCTGGCTTCAGCGCAGCAGTCTGCGGCAGTATCGACATTAAAGTTGAAGATGTTTTTGAGTTCACGGGATGAACGGGAGCTGGAATTGGAAGTGCCGGTGGAACTTGAAGCGTTTGAAATAAACCCTCAAATGGCCTTGGATGAAGCCTTTGCCAATCGGGCCGACGCCATTACCTTTCGCCGGAAATTGCTGGAAGCTGAGCGTGACCTGGTTTCTGCAAAAAAAGAAAATGGGCTGAATGCATCGTTGAATGCCACGTTTGGGTTGTCAAATCAGGGACCAAGGCCGGGTGATATTTATATAAAACCGCAAGATCGCGAGTTTGTAGAATTGCAGTTTACATTACCGATCATGACCTGGGGAAGAAATAAGGCTAGAACGGAGGTGGCCAGAGCGAATCAGGAATTCGCACAACAGTCGGTGGAACAAGATAAACTTACCTTTGAGCAGGAAATTTTCACACAGGTAACACTTTTGCAAATGTTGCAGAAACAGGTGAAACTAACAAAACTTGCCGATCAGATTGCGGCAAACCGGTATCAAATTGCGCAGGACCGGTTTATACTGAGCAATTTAAGTGTGACCGATCTGGGTATTGCTATGCAGGAGAAAGACAGGGCAAAAAGAGATTATATTCTGGCCTTACGGGATTACTGGCAAACGTATTATACGCTGCGTTTACTTACTTTATACGATTTTGAAAAGAAACAAAAGATTAACTATTAGCCATAAATCATATTATCAACCATTATCAATTTTAACACTGCCATGATAAAACTTCAAAATGTTGAGAAGGTTTACCGGACAAGTTCGATAGAAACACTAGCATTGAATAACATTAATTTAAATGTCAAAAAAGGTGAATTTGTATCGATCATGGGGCCTTCCGGTTGCGGAAAAAGTACTTTGCTTAATATCATCGGTTTGCTTGACGCGCCATCCAAAGGCATTATCGAGATAGACGGACAGAAGGTTGAAAGTTATCAGGATAAAGCCGTCGCGCCTTTAAGAAACAAGATGCTGGGTTTTATCTTCCAAAGTTTCCATTTAATTAATGATCTATCTGTTATCGATAACGTGGAAATTCCTTTGCTGTATCGGTCAACAACTGCAAAACAGAGAAGAGAGCTGGCGGAAGAAGCGCTTGAAAAAGTAGGTTTATCAAACCGGATGAAACATTTTCCCAAACAACTTTCCGGTGGACAAAAACAACGGGTAGCTATTGCGAGGGCGATTGTTGGAAAACCGGAAATAATCCTAGCCGATGAGCCAACGGGAAATCTGGACAGTGCGATGGGAAACGAGATTCTCAACATTTTACAATCCCTGAACGAAAGCGGAGCAACGATCGTCATGGTCACCCACGATGATGCCATGGCAAAAAGAACCCACCGACTAATCCGTTTATTCGACGGAACGCAGGTACTTTAATTTTGAATGATAGAATGAGTGAATGATAGAATGTGTGGATAGTTGAGACATTTTAATTAACACAACGACTTACCCATTCTGTTATCAAAACTCAATAATGTCCAAAAATCAGGATCCCGCCACATTCTCTCATTCACTCATTCAATCACTCTATCATTCACCCACTCACTCATTCAAAATTCCCCATCATGCTCTCGAACTATATAAAAATCGCCTGGAAGGTTTTGCTGCGGCATCCTTTCTATACATTTATTACCTTATTTGGGATAAGTCTCACGCTGACTGTGCTTATGCTTTTGACTTCGTTTCTTGATCATTTAATTGGAGCGCATTATCCCGAGACAAAAAGAGACAGGACACTTTATATTGAAAGAATCGTTATGCAGGATTCCGCCCGGCAATCGATGATGTCCAATTCTATGAGTTTTAGATTTCTGACAGATTATGCAAAAACTCTTAAAACAGCTGAGCGGGTCACGATTTTTTCATACTTCAACGGATCAAACGCTTATGTTGGTTCTCAGAAAATTAAGCTAAACATCACTTTTTCTGACGCAGATTTCTGGCGTGTTTCGGATTTTAAATTTATTGAGGGAAAGCCGTATAATGAGCAGAATATAGCAAACGGCGACTATGTAGCCGTAATCACCGACGACTTTAAAAAGCATTATTTTTCCAATTCTGATGAGCCGGTTGTTGGCAAAAGTATTGAAATTGAAAATATTAATTACAAAGTGATCGGTGTTGTTAAAGGTAGTCCAATAACGCGACCGTTTACTCATGCGGATGTTTATTTTCCTTACACCGCACCTAAAAGTAATTACCAGAATAGCGGTATGGTAGGTAACTTTATAGCAATGGTTTTGGCGAAAGATCCCTCAGATCTTAAAACAGTCCAAAGTGAATTTCAGAGTAATATCAGGAAAATTCCGTTGCCAGGTAAGCAGGGTGGATTTAAATATGGTTTGCTTGAAGTAAGAAGTGATCCATATCTGGAAAACTTTATAACCTCAATTTTAAACGGAGGTCCGGGATTGAAAAATATACTTTATGGAGTGATCGTATTTATTGTACTCATGCTCATGGGCCTTCCGGCAATTAATCTGGTGAATTTAAATGTCGGGCGAATTTTAGAAAGAGCTTCTGAAATTGGTGTCAGGAAAGCCTTTGGAGCTCCGGTAAAAACGTTGATGTGGCAATTTATTGTTGAAAATATTTTTATCACTTTCATTGGAGGCGTTATTGCACTGATCCTGACATTCACACTTATTCAGATCATCAATGCAAGCGGCTGGATTGCTTACGCTGACCTTACAATCAATCTTGCCGTGTTTTCAATCAGCGTTATAGTCTGTCTGATTTTTGGATTACTCTCAGGAGTTTTACCAGCGCTCAGAATGTCAAAATTAAGCATCATCGAAGCGCTGAAAGCGTAAATTTAATTTTGAATGAGTGAATGAGTGAATGAGAGAACAAGCGTCTCATTCGAAATATTCATTCATTCTCCCATTCAATCATTCACTCATTTAATTCTTCCCCATGATACGCCATCTTTTCAAATTAATATGGAATAAAAAGAAAACCCATTCACTGCTGATCATAGAGATTTGGGCTTCCTTTATGGTCCTTTTTGGACTGGCAACGCTGATTACTTACAATGTCAAAAATTACCTGGAACCACTCGGATTTGAGTATGAAAATGTTTGGGCGATTACCCTGAACAACAATCAGGATACTATGGCAGTAGCAGAAAAGGTGCAAACTATATTTCAAAGCGTTAAGGGGTTTCCAGAAGTAGAATCACTTTCAAGGATGAGCGATGCTTATCCTTTTTCACACAGCAATAACAGCCGAACCGTTAAGTATAAAAATTCAAATGTTCAAATAGGGGTTGTTATTGCAGATGAAAATCTTTCAAAAACTATCAATATTCCACTGATAGCTGGAAAATGGTATCGAAATACGGATAGTGTAGGTAAATACATTCCTGTTGTGATCAACAAAATGGCAGAAACTGCACTTTTTGATAATCAACCGGCTGTTGGAAAAGTACTTAATGACTATTATGGAAAAGCAACTTGGGTTGTGGCAGGTGTTGTAGATTATTATAAGGACAAAGCTGAATTTATGCTCAACAAACCAATCATGTTTGAGCTATTAAAGGCCGATCAGATTTATAACAAAACATTGGTAATTCGAGTCAAGCCTGGGACGGATGCTGTGTTTGAAGCCAAACTTGTGAAGGCAATTACCGGCATTGGAAAAGGTTGGAGCTCCGAAATTATATATCTGACAGACGCGCGTCAAACACAACATAATATTACACTTATCCCGGTCATTATTTTTCTGATTATTTGCAGTTTTCTGCTAGTCAATGTCGCTTTGGGTTTATTTGGGATTCTAAATTTAAGTATAGCCAGAAGGCGCGGAGAAATTGGCTTACGTCGTGCGATGGGTGCTACTGAAGGGAGCGTAACAGCACAGTTCCTGGGTGAAATATGGGTTCTGGCTAGTTTTAGCCTGGTGTTAGGTATATTATTTGCGATTCAGTTTCCATTGATGAATGTATTTGATGTAGCTGGTGGGGTATATGTTACAGCAATTATAATCGCCATCGTAGTCATATTTATCATCGTCACGTTATGTGCTTGGTATCCGAGTCGGCAGGCGTCAAGAATTCATCCGGCAATTGCTTTGCATGAGGATTAAGGGTTTAAAGGGGTTCACGCAAAGCAAAAAAGCGGACGCCGCGCGGATTAAACGCAAAGGACGCAAAGTTTTTTGACGTCATTTGTGTTAAACTTAATACATACTATTCATGAATGAGAACGAATTATCCTTTGCGATTATAGGGATTGCTTTGGAATTGCATAAAAATGTGGGTCCGGGTTTTATTGGAATCTACATACGAAAATGCCTTGGCTTATGATTTAAGAGAAGCTGGTTTTAAAGTTAGGCAACAAGTAGCAATGCCTTTTCATTATAAAGAAGTGCGATTAGATGTTGGGTATCGACTAGATTTAATTGTTGAAAATAAAATAGTTTAGAAATTAAATCGATCGAAATACTAGCGCCTGTGCATTATTCTCAACTTCTTACATACCTAAAATTATCGAACTTAAAATTAGGCTTGCTAATTAATTTTAATACCAAACTATTAAAAGAAGGAATTCACAGAATCGCCAATAACCTTTAGAAAAAACTTTGCGCCCTCTGCGTTTTTAACCTCGCGGCGTCCGCTTTTTTGCTTTGCGTGAAATACCCGAAACTCACCCACTTATGATCCTCATAGTAGACGACGACTTAGCCATTAGAACCTCACTAGCCCTTCTCCTGAAAAAAGAAGGGTTTAGCGTCAGAGGTGCGGCTTCTCCCGAGGATACCATTGAAATTTTGAATAAAGAAACCCCGGAATTAATTCTGCTTGATCTCAACTTTTCAATCGAAACCTCCGGCGATGAAGGAATGACATTACTCACCAAAATCAGAAAAATCAATGCAGCAATTCCAGTGATTCTGATAACAGGTTGGGGAACGATCGATCTGGCAGTGAAGGGAATGAAAGAAGGTGCACGGGATTTTATCACCAAACCCTGGCAGAATGATTATCTACTGCAATCGGTGAAAACAATTTTAAATCTCGCACAACAAACGCCGCAATCTGCAAATCGCAGAAAACTGGAACAAACTTATCATTTTGAAAATATAGTCGGTGACGACCGGAAATTGTTAGAAATTCTCGAAACCGTTGGCCGGATTTCAGCAACGGATGCGCCGGTTTTAGTTACCGGAGAAAGTGGAACGGGAAAAGAATTGATTGCCGAGGCTATTCATTCTAATAGTAAGCGCAAAACAAAGCCGTTTATCAAAGTAAATCTGGGCGGAATTTCTTCCTCTTTATTCGAAAGTGAATTGTTCGGTCATGTCAAAGGTGCGTTTACAGATGCAAAAGCCGACCGGATCGGACGTTTTGAAATGGCCCACCAGGGAACAATTTTCCTGGATGAAATAGGCGAACTGGATCTTTCCAGTCAGGTCAAATTATTGCGTGTTTTGCAGGAACGTACCTTTGAACCACTTGGAAGCAGCAAAAGCAGGAAAGCAGACGTGCGTATCATTTGTGCCACAAACCGTAATCTGGAAGAAATGGTCACTGACGGAAGTTTTCGTGAAGATCTGTTTTATCGTATCAACCTGATCACAGTGAAACTTCCGTCACTTCGCGAGCGCCCGGGCGATATTCCTGTTTTAGCCGAATTTTTTGTCAATAATCTTAAATTAATTTATCAGCGCCCTGAATTAAAATTAAGTCAGCCGGCATTGAAATGGCTTAAAACGCTGACGCTGCAAGGGAATATCCGGCAATTGAAAAATATCGTTGAAAGAACTGTTCTTTTGTCTGTCGGAGATATTCTTGATGTAGAAGATTTTAAGAAACATATTGACAATTCTCAATCTTCTGTGAAAAGTACGTTACCAGAAGTTGGAGCTCTGACGCTGGAAGAAATGGAATATCAAATGATCATTCGCGCAATGGAATTTCATCAGCAGAAAATTTCAAAAGTTGCAAGATCTTTGGGGATTACCAGGTTTGCACTTTACCGGCGACTGGAAAAATATGGAATTTCTTATGAATCAGAAAGTTAATCAAAAACCGCATTCATGAAAATTTCTCTGCGTTACAGATATATTATTTTTATAGTAATTCTTCATTTAGCATTAATATTTCTTGCCTTCAAATGGCTCAATGAGAACAAGTTATATTTCATCGCATCAGAGATTTTGATCGTTATTTCAGTCCTGTTCTCAATCCAGATTTACCGTGATTTTTTACGACCAATCGAATTTGTTCGTTCGGGTATTGAAGCGATCAAGGATAAGGATTTTACAATAAAATTTGTGTCCACCGGGAAAAGTGAAGTTGATATTTTGATTGAAGTTTACAACCTGATGATTGACCAGCTTCGTGAGGAAAGGACTAAATTAAATGAACAACATTTCTTTTTAGAAAAGCTTATAGAAGCCTCGCCAATAGCGATCCTGATTTTTGATTTTGACGAAAAAATAGCGCAGATCAACGACAAAGCCAGAAAGTTGTTTAATTGTGAGCCTGGTTTTTTTGTTGATAAAAAGCTAAGCGAGCTTGATTTTCCTTTGCTGAACCAACTTCAAAATTTAGAGGATGGAGATTCCAAAACTGTAAAAATAAATGGAATCGAAACCTACAAAGTTCAGCGTTCTCATTTTATGGATCAGGGCTTCCGAAGATCATTTTTGATGATTGAAGAACTGACTGATGACATTCTTCAATCTGAGAAAAAAGCGTATGGGAAGGTGATCAGAATGATGGCGCATGAGGTAAATAACACCTTGGGGGCGACGGATTCGATCTTGCAAACAACCAGAAACTATTTGTCAGAAGATTCGTTCCTGGATTTAAGGGAAGCGTTGGGGGTTGCGTCAGAACGAAATCAAAAGCTTGCAAACTTTATGCGGAATTTTGCTGATGTAGTCCGCTTACCAACTCCACGAAAGGAGCAGATTAACATGGCAGCATTAGTAAAAAACACTGGAATCTTCATGCGTGCGCTAGCGCAACAAAAGGAAATTGATGTTATTATCGGGATCGGAGATGACGAAAATTTATCAGTTCAGGCGGATCCTGCGCAAATGGAGCAGGTTTTTGTGAATGTTATAAAAAATGCAATTGACGTTTGTGAAAGCGGAAAGAATATTGTTATTGAAATCATTGATTCGCAGATATTAATAAAAAACAACGGTTTGCCTATTTCAGAGGAAATCGCAAGTCAGCTTTTTAATCCATTTTTCAGTACAAAAAAGGACGGTCAGGGAATCGGCCTGACACTTACGCGGGAAATTCTTTTAAATCATGGATTCTCATTTTCTCTGAGGTCCGATAACGACGGCTGGACAGCATTTACAATTGGGAAGATGCAATAGTCTTTTCATAGGACCGGTTTAATTTCTTTCTCCAAAACAGGGCAATTGCCAGAACTGGAATGTAAAAAGCAAGAAAAAAGGGAAGTTCTGTTTTAAACTTAAAAAAATCTCTGCCCCCGTATCCCCAATAAGTCGCGGTGACATAGTATATGCGCATGATACTTATTAGCGTCAAACAACCAATCACGATAAGACCGGGAAGTTTATACTTTTTCGAAAACCAGACTCTTTCAAGAACATAAGCAAAAGGGAAGAAAAAGAATGGGAGAATCGTGAAAATATGCCTGGTAAGCGTAGTCTTATGAAGCGCAGCAATGATCACAGAAATAGAAATCAATGTTATAAAAAGAAGCGCTTTGTATGACGCTTTTTTGAAAAAAAGTAAAAATCCCGCCATTGAAATCCATAATATCGGAGATGTAACCAAAAGACCTGGAATATCATTATTTTTCCCTTCATTCCAATTATAGTAAAGATCAGGGTTTGAAAAGTCGATCAGCAATTTTCCCAGGCCAGCTACAAAATCACCGCCAAGCGATTCTGAGAAGGTTTTTTCTTCCGGGAAGTTTGGGTTATAAGTATTACTTTTTAAGATCAACTCATTGAAAGTGAGAAAATTATAAAATAGAAGACAGCCAACAAAGAAGCCGGCAATTATCAGGGATTTTATAAAAACAGGTAACCAATCTTTATAATTAATTCGGTCTGCCGGGTTCATTGTTACAAAAAAGTAAATGAAAACTGGCCCGATAAATAGGATATTTTGAAGCTCAATGAGTGTAGAAAAGCCAATAAGTGCTGCCATTGTATAAACCAGATTCTGGTTTCTTACAAAATCCTTGACAGAAAATGTAACATAAATTGCGGCCACTACGAAGAGCAGAGACGGCATGTGCGAAAACGCATGCGTTGCTTCAAGCCAGTGCAGCGTTCCTAAGCCGTAAATTACGGTTGATATAAATGAAATCGAAAATCCAAAACCGGATTGCGTGAACAATAGAAACAAAATGACCAGGCTGAGCAGTGCACAAACATTCGGTAAGAGGGAAATTGCAACAATATCCGTTTCGAATTTTTGACCCAAATAGGGCAAGCCAATTAATTTGAGAAGATTGGAATATGCCAATAATGGTAACATCAACAGCGCATTTCCTGGCAGCCGGTCGGAATAGATCTTGCCATTTTTCTCTGCAAAATCACAGCACTTTACATACCCAAAAAATGGTTTTATTTCTGTCGTATGATTGTAATAAATGGATTTTGCCAATGCAAAATGACTTCCATCGTTAGAACAATTAATACCGGCGGAACTCACAAAAAATAAAAATGCAAAAGCAAAAAGTGTTAGTAATAAAAGTTTCCGCTGGTTAGTTGTAAATGTAGAAAGTGTTATCATCAAGTTATAGGAGTGATGGTTAAACTTTTGATAATCAGGGTCAAATATATTATAAGGTACGTCTTTTTATCATAAAAACCTCAGCCGGATTTTTAATTATTAATTGCTCAATTTCTTTTTCTGTGAAACCTTTCGTTTTAAGCAATGGAATGAATTGATCGGAAATTGTTGTGTATCCCCTGAACGTCCCGCCATTTTCTTCTCCTGGCTTGTACCAACCGGCATCATGCGAAATCAGCGCTTTGTTCAAGAGGCGGTTAGACTTTAACAACTGAAGAATAGCTGCGTTTTTGTCCATATTTCCTTCATCAATACCGTCCAGACTAATCCAGGTCCCCATTTTCGCAGCTTTGATGAAGTCGTTTTCATCGTTACTATTTGCATGCACCCAAACAAATGCACTGGCATGTACGCCCAATTCGTGGAGAATTTCAATTTCTTCGAAAGCGGGCAGGGATGGGCCGGTGTGAGAGTATATGGTCAGTCCGGTTTTTAAATGTGTCAGCCCTGCGGCTACAACCAGTTTCTGATGCAATGTTGACAGAGAACCCGGGTTCACACTTATTTTAATAAAGCCTGGTTTTATTCCGGTACCTTCTATTCCATTTTCAAACTCAGTAATCCATCGTTTTGCCAGCTGTTCAGCGGTTTCGGAGTATGCGTGTTTTGGTAAATATTTATTATCCACTGCGCCGTAATAACCGGTATTGGTAAGAATTTGAAGACCGCTGAGCTGCGAAAGTTTTTTCAAAAGCATTACGTCCCTTCCAAGATAAGCAGGTGTACACTCTGCAATACTTTGTATACCCTTTGTCTTGACTTCCTTCAAAAATGGTAATGCTTTTTGAATAACTTTCTCATGCTCCCAACGGTTGGAATTAACCTTATCCGCTCCAATAAAGTCAACCAGAACGTGCTCATGAATTAATGTTTTACCAAGTTCGGCTGGCTTAATCGGGCCCAGCACAGTATTGATTATTTGTGTTTGGGCATACAGATCTCCGTAAATAAGAGGAGAAGCCAGGCAATATTGAAGAAATTTTCTGCGGGAAACCATTTGCGTCAGGGTTGGATTTGACGCAATATACTGTTTGTCTGGTGTTTGACAATGAGAATCTTAACCGAGAAATTTTACGTTTTTTGTTGTGCCGGGATTGTGCCGGTTTCTTCAAAGTTTTTTAGCCAGGTTTTATGTTTTCCCTGAATTTTGGTGTAAAAACGATAAACAAGACTCAGGTCCGCTTCGAAATCGCCGGTCAGGAATACAGGTTCACTTATAACCAGGGCTTTTCTTGGATAATCAAAACCAATTAAAATAAGAGGAACATTTGCTTTAAGTGCTATATGGTAAAATCCAGTTTTTAGCCGCTCAACGTCTTTACGAGTACCTTCCGGCGTGATGGCAATATGCAGGGAATCATTTTGATCGTACATTTTGACAACAGCATCAACCAGATTTTGCGATTGGTTACGATAAACCGGATAACAGCCAAGTGCCCGGAACAGCCAGCCGGAATACCACTTAAATAGCTGGCTTTTTGCAAGAAACCCAATGTTTATTTTCAACACACCCCGGGCTCCCAGGCATAACATGAAATCCCAGTTAGAATTATGAGGTGCTCCAACCCATACGGCCTTTTTTATTTCGTGAGGTGCCCTTCCGATAATTTTCCAGCCGGCAGTGCGATAGACGAATGCTACAAAAGCATTTAACATGAAATGAACATTATTTTACTTTTGCCCGATAATGGGTCAGAGAATAATAAACGGTTTTGGGCTGAAAGAAATTATAAAAATGATCAGGGCGAAGACTCCCAGAATCATTCTTGCGGTTCCTATCGGTCTGTTGTCTTCGGTGTCAGGATGGCGGATGCCTAAAAAACGACCAAGAATAAAAATGAAAGGCAGAAAACCTGAATATCCATCCCAGTCCGGGCGAAGGTAAGTAGCGCCAAACTGTGCCACAACGATCATTAAACTCAGCATGATAGCATTTGAAGGATTTTCGCTGATTTTTCGAAGGCAGATGTACAGGAAATAGACGTAAATGAAAAGTGATAATAACTGCTCATAAAAGACCGAATCGCTGTTAATGGCAAAGTCTTCGGCTCTGAACATTCCTAGCCCGGCATAAAATACAAATACGACAAAAAAGGCAGGAGCAATGACGTCGAATCTTTTTTTACCCAACATGCCATATAAAATATGGCCGCCGTCAAGTTGTCCGATCGGGATAAGATTTAATGAAGTGAAAAACAAAGCCAGATATCCGGCGAAAATGTAGGGGTAGTGTATAATCTCATTGTTATGCGGCAGACTACTTGGATCTGCAACGAAATTCTTAAAAAACCAGAACAGAATGTTATCGCCAAGCGCCAGATTTCCCTCTGCATTTTCATAAACGAACTGAGGGTAACTCAATCCATAACGGGCATATTCCGGGTGGATTGTGAAAATATATTCCGCAGGCGGAAGATGTGTGAAGCCATACCACAATACTACCAGAGCAGCGGCAAAACCTGCCAATGGACCGGCAATTCCAATGTCAAAGAATTTTAAGCGGGATTTGACTACGGATGTTATTCTAATAAATGCGCCCATGGTTCCAATGCTTTGGGATATTCCAAACCACAACGGAATGTAATAGGGCAGCGTAACTTTAACCTGATGTGCTTTTGCTGTAAAATAATGACCGAACTCATGAACTGTTAGAATGGCCAAAAAAGGAATTGAAAACTGAAACCCGGCAAAAAACTGTGTCCATCCCATGAATGTTCCAGTCAAAGGAATGTCCTTTCCTGAACTTTTTTCTGCCAGAAAATGAATGGCTGAACCAACAAAAGTGAAAATATTACCATACATCCATTCAGCACCGGCCATGGTGGTGGTGATCACGGTTGCAATAAAAAGTAAAGCCTGAATCAGGTGTGTGCGGGTACTAGGCGACATAATCTTTTAGATAGTCCAGAATAGTGACAGGCTTTTGGACAAGAATTGTGTCAATGCCTAGTTTTGAAGCCGCTGCAATATTATCAGCGTTGTCGTCAAGAAATAATGTTTCCTCAGCAACAAGGCCAGATTCTTCCAAAACCCGCAGATAAATTGCAGGATCGGGTTTCATCAGGCCCATTTCATACGAAAGATATACTTTTTCAAACAGGTCGTCTAGTTTTTCAATGCCGGTAGCAGCATGTAAAATCTTGTTAACCTGTTTGATATGTATTGAACTGGTATTACTTAATAAAAATAATCGGTAATTTTTGCTGAGTTCTTTGATCAGTTCGATGCGCGCCGGAGGAATATCCAGCAATAAACTGTTCCAGGCCGTATCTATAATTTCCTCTGACCAGTCAGGGAATTCAAGTAATTCTCTGATCATATTCCTGAATGCATCTTCATCCACAAGTCCTGTTTCAAACAAGCGAAAAAGTTCATTTTCTTTGAAAAGCGTTAGAATTTCATGCTGCTCGCGGCCGCTTAATTTTCCGAAAGATCTCGAAGCAAGAGGGACGTCAATGTTTAGAATAACATCACCCAGGTCAAAAACTATATTTTTTATAAGGCTATTCTTCATGACAGCATCTTAAATATGTTATTCAACAACAACACCCATCGCACAGAATTTATCGATTCTTTTGTCGATTCTTTTCTGTGGCGACATAGAAGATAATTCTTCAAAATTACTCAAAATCGTCTTTTTTAGTTCAGCTGCCATCCACGCGTGGTCAAGATGCGCACCGCCCAGCGGTTCCGGCACAATACCGTCGATCAATCCGTTGGTCTTCATATCCTTCGCCGTGATTTTCATGGCTTCTGCTGCCTGCTCTTTAAAATCCCAGCTGCGCCACAGAATCGTCGAGCAGTTTTCAGGAGAAATCACGGAATACCAGGTATTTTCCAACATCAGAACGCGGTCGCCGATCGCAATACCAATTGCTCCGCCAGAAGCACCTTCTCCGATAATAATACAGATAACCGGAACTTTTAAAAGGAACATTTCTTTTATGTTTCTTGCAATCGCTTCACCTTGACCCCTTTCTTCCGCTTCCATTCCGGGAAAGGCACCAGGAGTATCTACCAAAGTAACAATCGGAACATTAAACTTTTCAGCGAGTTTCATCAAACGCAAGGCTTTGCGGTACCCTTCCGGATTAGGCATACCAAAATTCCGGTGCTGGCGCTGTTTAGTATTACGTCCTTTTTGCTGACCAATGATCATGAAAGTCTGGCCGTTGATATTGGCTAGTCCTCCGATCATCGCAGGATCATCGCGAACCTGACGGTCGCCATGAAGTTCGATAAACTCATCGCAGATCAACTGAATATAATCCAGTGTATAAGGGCGGTCCGGATGGCGCGAAAGCTGGACACGCTGCCAGCTTGTTAGCTTCCCAAAAATTTCCTTACGAAGTTCAGTAATATTATTTTCCAAGAGGGAAATAGCGGAAGAAACATCAACATTATTTTGCTGTGCTAATGTCTTCATCTCTTCGAGCTTACGTTCTAGCTCGGCCATTGGTTTTTCGAAATCAAGGTATGTTCTCATGTTATATTGCTTCTTTGTGGCCGGGTTTAAAGTTCATAGGAGTGTCCCCGCAACGGTATTTCAACCGTCTTATAGCCAAATTCATTAATTTTACCCTGGAAGTCAGTCATGCTCTGATGTTCGCCATGAACCAAAAAAACTGCCTTTAATTTTTCCGGATCCTGCATTTTCACAAACCTGATCAAGTCATTCTGATCTCCGTGGCCGCTAAATACGTCAATTTTTTCAATATTAGCCAAGACCGGCAGCTTGTTTCCCCGAATCGAAATACTGTCCTGCCCGTTTAAAAGCCTCCATCCCAGCGTACCTTCAGATGCATAGCCGATCATCAGAATCGTCGCGTAAGGATTTCCGATGTTAGCTTCTACGTGCTGCTCAACCCTTCCTCCCTGAACCATTCCGGAGGAAGAAATAATGATACAGGGTTCGTTATAATTAGAAACGGCGCGACTCGCATCCGAACTTTCAAGATAAATCAGATTCTCGAAATCGAAAAGTATATCGTTATCTGCATGGAAGTTTCTGGCTTCCTTGTTCAATAACCTTACATAACGCTGATAAACTTTGGTGCTGCTATGCGCCAGCGGACTATCCGAAAAGACTTTCAGATTGGGAAATGCGTGATCAGCGTATATTTTATTTAAAGTAAAAAGTAAGGCCTGGGTCCTTCCGACACTGAATGACGGAATAATCAGTCTGCCGGGAATATCAATGCAAGTCCGTTTGATCACGTCAGCAAGCGCTTCTGCGGGCGAGGTTAAATCCTCGTGCAAGCGGTTTCCATAGGTTGATTCACAAATCAGATAATCTACCTGCGGCACCTCCTGTGGATCGATCAGCAACGGATAATTGCTGCGTCCAATATCGCCTGAAAAGCAGATTTTCTTCTTTTCTCCATTTTCTGTTACTTCTACAACAATATGCGCTGCACCAAGCAAGTGTCCGGCCGCGTAAAATGTTATGGCCACATTATCTGAAATCCGGTAACGCTGTCCAAACGATACCGGAACAAAATTATCAAGGGCCTCAATGACGTTTTTTTCGACAAAATAATCTCGAGGAACATCCTTCCTTTTGCGGCCTCTTTTTTTGTTGGAAGAACCGTTTTGAGCATTCAATCTTTTTTGGTGTAAATGCGCTGCATCTTTCAATAACAGTGAAGTAAGCGCCAGGGTAGGCTCTGTACAAACAACTCTGCCCTCAAAACCTTCTTTAAATAAATTTGGAATGTTTCCGGAATGGTCAATGTGTGCATGCGTAAGCAGCACTGTATTTATCAAGCTTGCATCAAAAGGGAAAACACTTTTTTGTTCATCATAGCGTGTTCTTCTGTCTTTTTCATCTAAATCAAAGTCTGAGCCACAGTCAATCAAAATCCGGTAATCGTCTGATTCTAGCAGAAACATACTACCGGTAACTTGTTGGGCGGCTCCCCAAAATGTCAATTTCATGTTTTATGTAATACTGTGAATATCTATATTGTGATTTCTCCCCAAGAGCGAAAAATCAATATTATTTCGAATCGAAATCTTTATTAAAAAGATTAAGTTAAAGTAAAAATGCGAGTAGTAAAATTATGCCTGGTAATAACGGCAATTGTTACGGAATATAATCATCTCAACTTAAACATTTAACTGCAAAAGTATCAAAAAAGAGGCGTAGAATTGCCGAACTCTATATAGATTAGCGATAGAATATACAATTATTTTATCTGACCGAGACCAAAGAAAGATTTATGAAATTAAAATTAACCTTTTTCTGTGTGCTGATTGTGCATATGATCAAAGGACAATCAATTGATAGTTTGGCTCTAACGGTTTTAAGTGATGCTGTATTGGAACTGCAAGATAGTGAATTGATACGAAATGGAACACTATCGGTTAGTGTAAAAAATACTACCGATAAGAAAACAATTTTTGCAATTAATTCAGAAAAAACGCTGCCGTCAGCATCCATTCTCAAATTGGTCAGCACAGCGACAATATTAGGGGTATTGGGAGGAGACTTCCGATACCAGACTTTTCTGGAACATGACGGTTATTTTAGTAAAGATACTTTGTTCGGAAATATCTATATCCGGGGAACCGGCGACCCTTCTCTCGGAAGCGAAAGGTTCAAAGATTATTTATCAAGTACACAGTTGGTTGCTCGCTGGACCGCGGCCATACAAAAAGCTGGTATCAAAGTTATTAAAGGAGATATCATCCCGGATGCATCTTATTTTGATAAAAATACCTTGGCAGACACCTGGGTTTGGGGTGATCTTGGAAACTACTACGGTGCAGGTGTTTCAGGACTTAATTTTAATGATAACCAGTATCTTATTAAGTTTAAACCGGGAATAGGTGAAGGAGATCTTTCAACTTTTATGGGTATTGAGCCTGACATACCTTACTTGGTTTTCAACAATTTGGTGACCACAGGAGAAAGAGGTTCGGGTGACAAAACCATTGTTTACGGAAATCCGCTAAGCAAGAATGTGATACTGACAGGAACTGTTCCGAGAGGCGTGCCGACTTTTTCAGTAAAAGGGTCAATTCCTGATCCGGCAGTCTATGCAGCATACGCATTAAAACAAAATCTGTCTGCGACGGTGAGGGTCATTACAGAAATACCAACATTGAAAAGCTCCGGCATACTGACCCCATTGAGTCCGAAGAAAATTCTGGACGAATATAAGTCACCTCCGTTGCGTGAAATCTGTCAGCAGACAAATTTTTGGAGTGTCAATTTGTACGCGGATGCTTTTCTAAAAAAAGCGGGGAAAACTCTGGAAGGAAAGTCTGAATATGATGACGCAGCAAAAGCAATGACAAATTATTGGTGGAACAAAAAGGCTGACGTGACTGGTTTTTTTATCAAAGATGGAAGTGGGCTCTCGCCATCAGGTTCCGTGACGACAAACAATATGACCGACATTCTAAGTCTGGCGACCAAAGAATCTTCGTATGCTGATTTTTATAAAAGTATAGCGATTTTAGGTGTTAATGGAACAGTTCGGAATTTGGGTAAGGGAACCAGGGCTGCCGGGAACATAAGAGCAAAAAGCGGCTCCATAGGCGGTACAAGAGCTTATGCCGGTTACGTTACTGCAAAATCCGGAGCGGTGTTGAGTTTTGCAATCATTGCTAACAAATATCAACAGGAAAGCAGCAGGCTGGTTTCTGACGAGCTGGTCAGAATTATGACACTTCTTGCGCAACTATGATCAAACACGATATTAATGGGTATTGAAATCAAAAAAGTGTCAGTAATTGATATTCTGCCAATCCGGCATAAAGTACTTTGGCCTGACAAACCGTTCGAATTTGTTAAAGTGAATGGAGATGAAGAAGGGATTCATTTCGGACTTTATGAAGATAATATTCTGGTGACGATTATCTCCTTATTTGCGGAAGGTAGCAGTATGCGGTTCAGGAAGTTTGCTACGCTGCAAGAATATCAAAATCGCGGACTGGGCAAAATGATGATTTTGAAAGCAATTAAATATGCCAAAGAAAGTGGCTTCGAAAGATTGTGGTGCGACGCAAGAACGGACGCGTTGAATTTTTACGAAAGGGTAGGATTTAAAAAGATCTCTGAGCCTTTCTACAAAGAAGAAATTGAATATTATAAAATTGAAAAGTTACTTTAAGATTAGAAAGCGGCTGAAAAATCTACCGCTTTCTAATCGATATTATTGAACAACTTTTTCAATAACAAGATTGTGGTTTGTATAGATACAAAGATCTGCTGCAACTGTTAATCCTTCACGAACCATTTCTTCCGCTGTCAGATGCGTGGCATGTTTTTTCAAAGCCTGTGCTGCTGACAAAGCAAAGTTTCCGCCAGAGCCAATTGCTGCGATTCCATTTTCAGGTTCCAATACGTCACCTGTTCCGGAAATGACAAGAATCTCATCTTTATTGGCTGTGATCATCATAGCTTCCAACTTACGTAAATAACGATCCGTACGCCAATCCTTTGCAAGCTCGATAGCCGCACGTTTCATATTGCCTCCGTAAGCATTAAGCTTTTCTTCAAAGCGTTCCAGAAGTGTAAAAGCATCAGCCGTTGATCCCGCAAAACCAACGAGAATTTTACCGCCCATCAGTGTCCTGATCTTTTTTACGTTGCTTTTCGCGACTGTATTACCCATCGTCGCCTGTCCGTCAGCACCCAGTGAAACGGTGCCATTGTGTAGTACGCCAAGGACGGTGGTTGCATGTATTTTTTCCATAGTGTAATTGTGGATTCTAAATGATATCTGCTAAAAGCGCAGAAATTTAATCTGTCATTAAAACAAAAGTGCCAGGCTATAAAACCTGACACTTTTGACATTATTGTATTTTAAGAACTGAAATCATTTCGAAAAACTAGTTTTTGTTTTTCAGGAGTGTTAAAATGGATTCCTGGATAAGTTTGATTTCCTGCTGAGTATTTTCATTTTCAACGAATCTTCTCTTTATCTCATCAAAATTATTATCCATTTTGTCCAGCCTTCCATCGATTCCGTCAAATTTTTGATCAATCCGATCAAATTTTTGATCTATCTGATCAAACTTTCCATCAATTCGATCAAATCGTTTATCCATCTCATCAATTTTGTTGTTTAACAATAACTGATTTTCCAGAAGAAAGGAAATATTTTCACTATGCTTGACTAAAATATCAGTATGCTTGTCCAGTTTTTCAGAATTTCTTTTCATGGAAATTCTAAGTTCAGTAACATCCTCAGAAACCTTATCAACTTTCAATGCGGTTTCATCCAGCTTAATGAGCATTTCAGCAATAAGCGGTTCTATCTGATTTAAACGGTCTCCTGATTTCATATTTAGTGTGTGTGTTTGTAATTACAACATTATACCAACATGCTCATCGGCTCTTCCAATAGCTTTTTCACAGTGTTCAGGAACTGAGCAGCAAGTGCTCCGTCCACAACGCGGTGATCAGCAGAAAGTGTAACCTTCATAATGTTGGTTGGGTATACCGTTCCGTCTTCTTTGAAAGCCGCAACTTTTTTGATACCACCAATCGCCAAAATGCAGGAATCTGGTGGGTTAATGATGGCTGTAAATTCATCTACACCAAACATACCCAAGTTAGAAATCGAGAAAGTATTTCCTTCCCAATCCTTTGGCTGCAATTTTTTATCTTTTGCTTTACCGGCAAAATCCTTTACTTCCGCCGAAATAGTAGAAAGATTTTTCTTGTCGGCATCACGGATTACAGGAACCAAAAGTCCTTCGTCAACCGCAACGGCAACACCGATATTTACATAATTGTATTTTCTGATTTTGTCTCCCAACCATGCAGAGTTAACCGCAGGATGTTGTTTCAAGGCAATCGCACAAGCTTTGATCACGAAGTCATTAAACGAGATTTTAGCAGGGCTAACTTCATTCAATTGAGGACGTAATGCCATCGCTTTGTCCATCACGATTTCCATGGTTACATAGAAATGCGGTGCAGTGAACAAACTATCGCTCAAACGACGTGCAATCGTTTTACGCATTTGAGAAATTGGCGTATCAACGAAATCTCCGTTTGCAGGTGCAGCAACTGGTTGTGCTTCTGGTTTCGCAGCAGGTGCTGGTTCAGCAGCTTTTGCAGGCGTAGCTTCTGTTTTAGCAGCCGGTTTAAATTCATCAACATCACGTTTCACGATACGGCCATTATCGCCACTTCCTGAAACCTGATCGATGTTGATTCCTTTTTCTTCTGCCAAACGACGTGCTAGCGGAGAGGCCTTAATGCGTTCTCCTGAATCTGCAACTGATGTAGTTTTATCGGCTTCTGCAGGAGCACCAGCTTCTTCCGTTTTGGCAGCAGGAGCCGCCGCTTCAGAAGCATCCACTCCGGGTTCTGCTTCTCCGTTTTCACGGGCAAGCAAAGCTTCAACGTTAGATCCTTCTTCGCCAATTACAGCAATAATTCCGTCAACCGGAACTGCTTCGCCTTCTTTGATACCTACATAAAGCAAAGTACCATCTTCGTATGCTTCAAGTTCCATGGTGGCTTTGTCGGTTTCGACTTCCGCCAGAATGTCTCCTGATTTTACTTTATCTCCAACTTTTTTCTGCCATGAAACCAAAGTTCCTTCTTCCATCGTATCGCTCATTTTAGGCATACGAACCACGGCAGCATTGATTTTTTCATTAGATTTTGCGGCAGGTGCAGCCGGTGCTTTTTCAGCGGTCGGTGTTGCAGTTTCAACTGCTGCTTCTGGTTTAGCTTCTTCTTTCGGAGCTTCTGCTTTACCATTACTTGCAGCACCATTTCCACCACCTTCTTCCAGTAATGATTTATAATCTTCACCTTGCTCACCTACAATGGCCATTACGCCGTCAATAGGAACAGCATCGCCTTTTTTAACGCCTATATAAAGAAGAGTACCATCATAATACGATTCAAGATCCATAGTAGCTTTGTCGGTCTCGACTTCCGCTATAATTTCACCGGATTTGATTACATCACCAACTTGTTTGTGCCATTCTGCAATAACACCTTCTTCCATGGTGTCGCTCATCTTGGGCATACGGATTACTTCTGCCATATCGGTATTTGTCGTATTTTAGTTTCTTGGGTATTACAAATAGATTTGAGTCAAATTTACAACAAAAGGCTTACGAAGCACTTTCTTTTGTTATTAAATTATAACGCTGCTTTCGATTTAATTAATCTTCAATACAGCCATAAATGCTTCCTGTGGAATTTCTACATTACCAACCTGACGCATACGTTTCTTACCTTTTTTCTGTTTTTCAAGCAGTTTACGCTTACGGGAAATATCACCACCATAACATTTTGCCAATACGTCTTTACGCATCGCCTTCACTGTTTCACGGGCGATAATCTTCTGGCCAATAGCAGCCTGGATCGCGATCTCAAACATTTGACGGGGAATCAGTTCACGCAATTTCTCGCAGAGTTTTTTACCCCATTCGTATGCTTTTGTTCTGTGAACTATGGCCGACAAAGCATCAACCGGTTCGCCGTTAAGCATTACGTCGAGTTTCACCATGTCAGATTCTTCATAACCAGCCAGGTCATAATCCAGCGACGCATAACCTTTTGAAATCGTTTTCAGTTTGTCAAAAAAGTCAAACACAACTTCGGCAAGAGGTAATCTGAATTGTAGTTCAACGCGTTCGGCAGTCAGATAAACCTGATTTTTCAACATGCCACGCTTATCCATACAAAGTGTAAGGATCGGGCCGATGTAATCAGATTTTGTGATAATCTGCGCGTTGATATAAGGTTCTTCAATCCAGTTGATAAGGTTCGGTTCCGGCATTTCTGACGGAGCGCTGATATTGATCAACTGGTCTTTTGTATTGGTTATCCTAAACTGAACCGAAGGAACTGTTGTGATAACTGTCATATCAAATTCGCGTTCCAGACGTTCCTGAACGATTTCCATGTGCAGCATACCAAGGAATCCGCAGCGGAAACCAAAACCAAGTGCCGCAGATGTTTCAGGTTCCCAAACCAAAGCGGCATCGTTCAGCTGAAGTTTTTCCATCGCATCACGAAGTTCTTCAAATTCGGTGGTATCAACCGGATAAATACCTGCAAAAACCATTGGTTTTACTTCCGAGAAACCAACGATGGATTCAGATGCCTGGCGGTGCAAATGCGTGATCGTATCACCAACTTTTACTTCTTTGGCCACTTTGATACCCGAAATCAGATAACCTACGTCACCGCATTCAACAACTTGTTTTGGTATTTGAACAAGACCAAGTGTACCAATTTCATCGGCAAAATATTCTTTGCCGGTGTTCATGAATTTTACCTTATCGCCTTTTTTGATACTTCCGTTTTTTATACGGAAAATAACTTCAATACCACGGTAGGAGTTGAAAACGGAGTCAAAGATAAGTGCCTGCAAAGGAGCTTCCGGATCACCTACCGGCGCAGGAACCCTTTCAATGATAGCATCAAGAATTTCTTTGATACCAATTCCTTCTTTTCCGCTGGCCGGAATGATATCATCACGTTCGCAACCCAGCAGGTCAACCATTTCATCCTTGATTTCCTCAGGTCTTGCGCCTGGTAAATCCACTTTATTAAGTACCGGGATGATGGTAAGATTATGATTTATAGCAAGATATAAATTTGAAATTGTCTGCGCTTCTGTTCCTTGTGAGGCATCTACAAGCAATAATGCACCTTCACAGGCAGCAATCGAACGGGAAACTTCATAAGAAAAATCGACGTGTCCCGGCGTATCAATCAGGTTCAGTGTGTATTCTTCCCCTTGGTAAAGATAAGTCATCTGGATTGCGTGGCTCTTGATCGTGATGCCGCGTTCGCGTTCCAGATCCATATTGTCAAGGAGCTGCGCCTGCATGTCGCGGTTGGATACCGTTTTGGTAAATTCCAACAGACGATCTGCCAGCGTACTTTTTCCGTGGTCAATATGGGCAATAATGCAAAAATTACGAATGTTCTTCATGAAAATAATTATATAGGCCGACAAAATTACATGCCTAAACTTTCAAATCCTACATTTCACTTATCCACTGCATCATAAGTGCCGAAAGATAACCCCCGTAGGTACCTATGGCATAACCAAGAATTGCCAATAAAATCCCTACGGATGCCAGTGAAGGATGAAAAGCTGCCGCAACCACCGATGCGGACGCGGAACCGCCCACATTAGCCTGACTGGAAACAGCGAGAAAGAAGTATGGAATTTTTAATAATCGCGCTACTAAAATAATTAAACCTGCATGAATCATCATCCAGATTAAACCAATGGCAAAAAGTCCGGGATTATTAGCAACCGATCCCAAATCCATCTGCATACCGATGGTTGCCACTAAAATGTAAAGAAATACACTTCCCAATTTTGATGCACCAACATTTTCCAGTTTTCGTAAAGGCGTAAAGGATAGAATAATTCCGATTAGTGTCACCAATCCGGTTATCCAGAAAAAGCTGGACGTGAGACTGTATTTTTCCAAAGACGGATAATTCGTGCTTAAATAAGGTGTAATTATTTCTGCCAGAAAATGAGCAATTCCGGTAGCACCCAAACCGACAGCAGCCAGATATATAAAGTCTTTTGTTGCCGGAATTTTCTGGTTATTCTGTTGATAAGCTTCGAGATGATTTTTAATTTCATCAATCCCACTGCTATCAGCTTTCAGAAATCGATCTATTTTTGTCGCAAAACCTGCACCATATATTAAAACCGCCATCCATAATTCGGCTGTGATAACATCAACGGCAACAATTTGAGAGAATAATCTGTCACTTGGTTTAAAAACTTCACGTAAAGCAGTCTGATTGGCACCGCCGCCGATCCAGCTTCCGGCAATGGTTGCCAATCCTCGCCAAATGGCATCAGGGCCTTCTCCGGCAACTGTTTCAGGACTTATTTTTCCAACAATAAAAAGGGCGATAGGACCTCCAATGATTATTCCAAAAGATCCTACAAGCATCATAATAATTGCTGGCGGACCAAGTTTCGACAACGCTTTCCAATCCATTCCCAGCGTGAAAAGTACAAGACACGCTGGAAGCAGATATCTTGAAACAACCGGATATAGCTGAGATTCGGCTCCATTGATTATCCCAAACGAATTCAGTAAACCAGGAATGAAGTAGCAAAGAAGCAACGGCGGGAAAATGCTGTAAAATCGTTGCCATCCTTTTTGCGGTAATGAAGCCGTGTAAAATACCATGGCTAAAATCACCATTAACAGGCCTAAAACTGTTGCGTCATTTTGCAGCATGTAGTTAATTTTCAGGGTATGTAAGTAATTGAGTTTCCCAAATATATCAAAATTCAATTCCGACGAAGCAAAATAATACGAACTGATATGTAAAGATGTTCTATTCAGCAGAGATTGGTTGTAGCGAGGAATTTCACCTAATGATATATTGTCATTATCTACAAATATTCAGAGTAAATCGAGTGGTTTAATGGGTTTTATAACAAAATGTTCAAACCTGTTACCGATTCAATGACTAAACTATTACAGCTATTTGCGGACTCGGGAGCGAGTATTTTTCTTATTAAAACAAACTGGTTATCACGGCGGTTTTCTCACTATGTGGGTTTAGTATGTCTGCTTTTGATTTTTAGTAACTCTTCTTCAATCGCCCAGTCTGGGGGAAAACTTTTGGTAAAAGGCAAGATTACCGATAATCAGAATAATTCGGCGCTGGCTTATGCAAGCGTGCGGTTGTTTAAAGTTTCAGACAGTACATTCGTTACAGGTGCCATCACGGACGAATCCGGATCATTTATCATAGAAACCATCGCCGGAAAGTACTATGCCTTGTCAGAATTTATTGGTTACAATGCGCGTAAAACTTCCGGTGTTAATGTAGGCGCCGAAAATTCTCCATTGGATATTGGCGTAATCAAATTGTCTGCATCAGCAAAAACGCTGGATGAGGTTGTGGTGCAAGGTGAGAAAAGTACGATGGAGCTGACTTTGGACAGAAAGATCTTTAACGTTGGAAAAGATCTGGCAAATGCTGGCGGAACCGGGGTTGATATTTTGACAAATATACCTTCAGTGGCTGTCGATGTTGATGGAAATGTTAGTCTTCGGGGAAGTAACAATGTGCGGATACTTATTGATGGAAAACCCTCTGGTCTGGTCAGTTTGAAAGGTGGGAGCGGTTTGCAGCAATTGCAAGGCAGCATGATCGAGCGGGTTGAGATCATCACAAATCCATCTGCCAGATATGAGGCGGAAGGAATGGGCGGAGTTATCAATATTATTCTGAAAAAAGAAAGAAAAGAAGGTTTCAATGGTTCATTCGATATTATTGCGGGAAATCCGACGAATTTTGGCGCAGCGGCCAATGTAAATTATCGTAAAAAGAATCTTAATTTCTTCATTAACTATACGGCCGCATACCGAAACACGCCAGGCAGAAATTCTCAGAACCAGCAGCTTTTTCGAAATGATTCAACTTTCATCACTTTGAAAGATATGAAGAGCAATCTGAAAGGACAGAATAATAGCGCCCGGGCAGGTATCGATTATTACTTCAATGATAAAAATGTTCTGACAGGTTCCTATACTTATCGTTTGAGCAAAGGGAAACGTTTTTCTGAAATTAATTACCGTGATTTTCTTTCCAATTTAAACAATCCGACGAGTTCGACATACAGGACCCAGGATGAAACGGAAACTGAGCCAAATTCGGAATATGCGATAACTTATAAAAAAACATTTAACAAAAAGGGTCAGGAACTGACGGCAGATATTCGCTATCTGGATAATTGGGAAGATTCTGATCAGTATTACAGAGAGAAATCATTTAAACCTGATGGTAGTGCTTCTGATGTACCTCCAACTTTGCAGCGCGCGGTCAATTATGAAACTGAAAAGCAATTATTGTTCCAGGTTGACTACGTGCATCCTTTTGGGAAAAATGGAAAATTGGAAGCAGGAGCGCGAAGCAGCGCCCGCGATATGACAAATGATTATACCGTAACACAGGAAAACAATGACGGAAGTTTCAGTCCGATCCCGGGTCTGACCAACGACTTTTTATACGAAGAAGATATCAATGCGGTCTACGGTATCATAGGAAATAAGGTCAATAAATTTTCGTATCAGGTTGGTTTGAGAGCAGAATGGACCGGTGTGACCACGACTTTAAAGCAAACCAATGAAGTAAATGACAGAAAATATGCAAACTTATTTCCAAGCCTTCATGTGACGTATGATTTGCCGAAGCAAAATGCATTGCAGTTAAGTTTCAGTCGTAGGGTTCGGCGGCCTCAATACAATGATTTGAGCCCGTTTATGACATTCAGCGACAACCGGAATTTTTTCAGTGGGAATCCGGATTTGAATCCTGAATTTACGAATGCCTTTGAAATCGGGCATATCAAATATGTCGAAAAGGGCTCATTAAGTTCTTCCATTTATTACCGCCACACAAATGGGAAAATCATCAGTATCCGCCGGGTTGAAGAAAATGGAAACTCTTTCACCAGACCTGAAAATTTAGGAACGGAAAATTCTTACGGAGCAGAATTTACTAGCTCATATTCCTTTTTTCAGTGGTGGAAAATGGATGGAAGTATAAATTTTTTCAGGGCGATCACCAATGGTACCGGGCTTGACGAGTCTTTTCAAAGTGATACGTATAGCTGGTTCGTGCGGGCGACTTCCCGTTTCATTCTGTGGAAAAATACTGATCTGCAATTCCGGGGAAACTATGAAGCTCCCCAGCAAACGCCGCAGGGAAGAAGGAAATCACTTGCCACGCTGGATATAGCTGCAAGCCGCGATGTTTTAAAGAATAACGGTACGCTAACTTTAAGTATAACCGACGTTTTTAATTCCCGCAAGTACCGGTCAGTTGTGGAGGGGTCGAACTTTTACACAACTACAAGCGCTCAGGGCAGGTTAAGGCAAATTAATTTAACCTTAAATTATCGTCTGCATCAGGCTAAAAAGAAAAAAGAATTAGGCGAAGGGGAGATTTAAAGTATTGATTATCAAATAGTTTTGTATTTCGTCTTAAAATAGAGTTCTGGTAGAAATTGTTAAAATTTATTTTGCGGTAATTATTGTTCTTAAAAGATGCAAATTTGTATTCGGCCTTCTAATCTTTTTGGATGACCCTTGGTAAATTATGAGCCTTAAAAATGGGAGGCAACGTTAAGATCAACAACTGAAAAACCTGACATGAACGATAATACAAGAAAGTACATCCTCCTGGCTGACGACGATGAAGATGATTGCATGTTATTTGAAGACGCATTGAAAGAAGTGAATGCATCTACAAAACTTGCGACTGCGAATGATGGTGTGGAGTTGATGGAGCTGCTTGGTAAGACAGTACCGCCGCCACCGGATGTCATCTTTCTTGACCTGAATATGCCAAAGAAGAATGGCTTTGAATGTCTGGCAGAAATCAGAAATTCGCAGAAGTATAAAAATATTCCGGTTGTGATTCTTTCAACAACAGGAGAAGAGGAAGCGATTAATAGGTTGTATGAACAAGGCGCTAATTATTTTGTACGAAAGCCGGGTTCATTTCCCAGATTGAAAACCGCGATTCAGGGAATTTTGGCAATCGACTGGGGTAAGGGTGGCGTTAAAACCTTTAAGGAAAATTTTAATTTTCAATATTAGAATCACCTATTGTTCGCAATGTCGATGGGTTTTGAGCATCTTCAATACCCCGAAAATAGGATAAAGTATGGATTTACTCGAATTGGATTTTGAACGGGCCAGGGCAAAGCATCTTTTATTTAAAACCAATTTACGTTCATACTTGTATGGCATCCCGGTAGATGAAACTGCACTGGCCAATCATACCAAGTGCGAAGTCGGGAAGTGGATTTATGGCCATGCATTGGAAAAATACGGGCACATTCCTGAAATGCAGGAGCTTGAAAAAGTCCATCAAAAACTGCATGTTCATGCCTCAGACCTGGTTGAACTCTTCAAAAGCGGAAAAATAGAAAAAGCCCGCGAAGGCTTGGGCAGTATCGAGCTGATTGCTAACAGTCTTACTGCATTATTATCCATCACTGAATTAAAAGTGAAGTCAGGAAATGAACCTAACCCGGCTTGGGATCATTTGATTAACAGCTATAAAGAACTTCTTCAATTACACGAAAAACTTCTGGCAATTGATGGGAATGTGAAATCCGAAATTCATCAGGCAAATTTTGTCAAACAGGAATTCGACGAAGGCGAAAAGAAATTTCGGGACACTATGATGCAGGCGCCAGTCGGCATTGTCATTCTTCGCGGTCATGATCTGATTGTGGAAATGGCCAATGATACCTATCTGCAAATCGTCGATAAAATTGAGGAAGAGTTTGTTGGACGGCCATTGTTTGATTCCCTGCCAGAAGTAGAGGCGACTATCAGTCCGATTTTACACGGAATTTTGGAAACAGGTATTCCATTTTATGGGAACGAATTCGAAGTTACACTCGTACGAGCTGGACTGCATGAGCAGGGCTTTTTCAACTTCGTATATCAGCCTTTACTCGAATCGGATCATTCAATCAGCGGTATCGTCGTCGTGGCAACCGAAGTGACTGAGCAGGTAAAGGCCAAACATGCCCTGCAAAAAAGCGAAAATCAGTTTAAAAATCTTGTAATCCAGTCGCCATTTGCGAAGGCTGTTTTGAAGGGGGAGGATATGGTAATTGTCCTGGCCAACGAAACCATGCTTCGTGATTTATGGCAGCGGGAATTGGAAGAAGTGCAGGGGAAAAAGCTACTTGATGTATTTCCTGAGTTAACCGGCCAAAAGTTTCCGCAAATTCTTGCTGAAGTATATAAAAATGGTACGACTTACAAAGAAAATGAAGCGGTTGCCTATATAGAAACCCGTGAGGGTTTAAAAAAGTATTATCTGGATTTTCAATATGCACCGATGTTTGAGCTGGACGGCTCAGTAGCGGGAGTTCTTGTTTCTGCCAATGATGTCACTGAAAAAGTGGAAGCCAGGCAACTGGTGAGCGATTCAGTTGAACGGCTAAGTCTGGCAACAGAGGGGACGCAACTGGCGACCTGGGATTTGAATTTAAGAACCCGGTCAATCGTTTACACGCCAAGATTAAATCAGATTTTCGGACAGGATGAAGGAAAAATTTTAACACATTTTGAACTCCGCGACCAGGTTCATCCGGATGATCGTGTCAATATTGTTGAAAAGGCATTTGAAAAAGCTTTGGAAACGGGAATCTATTATTACGAGGCAAGGATCATACACCCTGACGAATCTGTCCACTGGATACGTACGCAAGGAAAAATCGTTTTTGACGAGGACCATGAGCCGATGCGTATGCTCGGAACGATGATGGATATCACATCGCAAAAACGTGCCGAGATAATCATTGAAGAAAGTGAAAAGCGTTATCGCGACCTGATCCAGACTTTGCCCGTGGCTGTTTACACTGTTGATGAAAACGGTTATGTGAATTTATATAACAAAGCTGCGGTCAAACTTTGGGGACGCGAACCAGAGCTTGGTAAGGAATTGTGGTGTGGCTCGCATGAAATGTATACGCTGGACGGTGAGTTTTTGCCGCATGCCGAATGCCCGATGGGAATTGCGTTGAAGGAAGACCGGGCATTCACGGTTGAAGCATACATCAAAAGGCCTAATGGAACTTTCCGAAATATCATTGCAAACCCACAGCCTATTCATGATAGTGCCGGAAATGTTACGGGAGCAATGAATGTGGTTATTGATATAACAGATCGAAAAGAAGCAGAATTTGCGCTGAAAACCAGCGAGTCGAAATTCCGAACATTGGCAGATTTTATGCCGCAATTTATCTGGACAAGCGATACTGCCGGAAATCTGAATTATTTCAGTAAATCTGTTTTCGACTACTCCGGTTTGACTTTCGAAGATATTCAAAGAGTTGGCTGGCTGGATATTGTTCATCCCGCAGACCGGGAAATAAATATTCGCCTTTGGAGGGATGCGATAACAAATGGAACAGATTTTACCTGCGAACATCGTTTCCGCCGGCACGATGGAGAATATCGCTGGCAACTCAGTCGGGCTATTCCGCAACGGGATGCTGCTGGCGTTATCCAGATGTGGGTTGGAACCAGTACCGATATTCATGACAGTAAATTATTTATCGATGAACTGGAATCCAAAGTACAGCAGCGGACCCGGGAGCTAACAGTCATCAATGACGAATTGATTAGAACTAATATTGAGTTGGGGCAGTTCGCCTATGTGGCCAGTCACGATTTGCAGGAACCGTTACGAAAAATCCAGACTTTCGCTACACGTATTATTGAGACAGAACATCATAATTTGTCGGATCGTGGAAAGGATTATTTCATCAGAATGCAGTCGTCTTCCACGCGGATGCAGCAGTTGATTTTGGACCTTCTCGCTTTTTCAAGGGCAAATGCGGTTGAGAAAAATTTCGAGGAAACGGATTTGAATATCGTGCTGCAAAATGTTAAAGAACAATTACAGGAAACCATACAGCAGAAAGGAGCAATCATACAGAATATGCCGCTGCCAACTCTCAATGTAATCGTTTATCAGTTTGAACAACTTTTTACAAACCTGATTGCCAACGCGCTGAAATTTGTAAAAAACGATACGCCACCGTCCCTGAACATCAGTACTGGCGTTATTTCGGGTAAAGACATTGGTCTTCCGGAAATCGATCCATTTAAAAACTACTGTTTCATATCATTTTCCGACAACGGAATTGGTTTTGATCCACAGTTTAAAGACCGTATTTTTCAGGTCTTTCAGCGGCTCCATAACAGAACCTCATTTGAAGGAACAGGTATAGGACTGGCGATTTGTAAAAAAATTGTTGATAACCATCACGGCGCCATAACAGCTATCGGTAAGCCGGGCGTGGGGGCTGAATTTATTGTCTATTTGCCAATGGTTTGAACTTCGACTTGTTAATTATTTGTCCATCACAATGCCGTCAAATGCTTCAAGTTTATCGACTTTAAATTCCAGAAATCCATTTTTCCATACGAACGGGATTGCCGTTCCGGTAGTCATCGAGAATAATTTTGCCGGTTTAAAATCAGATTTTACTTTAAATTTCATCTGATAAATTGGCAGAGGAGGAAAATAGGTATTGCCGCTGAATCCCGTAAGATTGATGAGGTGAAGTATCATACCGTTTTCACCAGCAACCGACTTAATTCCAGGTAAATTTTTTGTATATTTTTGAAGTATCACTTCAACCCGGGCCGGTGCACTGGTCTGAATAATACCGGTAGCCGCAGGATAAATATGGTCGATTACGTCCAGTAGAATGTTTTTATGTTCCTCATAACCATGCATATAATAAAGTCGTCCGATATTGATTGGCAACAAAACGGCTTTGCTTTTTAAATGATTTTTTAATCCCATAGCAAAACTTCCAACAGGATCATGTCCGCCGATAATTTCAGGTGGTCCGGGTCTGCCTTTGGCAAGAATGGGCAGGAAAGTCTGATCAGCTGCTTTGAAATCATAAATTCCAAGATTGAATTTCCAGAAAAGCATCTTCTGTTTGTCAAATCGTTTAAAGATCGATTTATTGTCCGGCTGTAAATAATTACCGCTGCCATCATTATCGTTGTTCACGATTTTAGCTCCGAAAAAATCCATCAGCGTTTGCGGAGAATCAAAGAAAGCCTTGTTCGTTGCAATCATATTCGTCCCGTTTTCCGAGGCTTCTTTCAGAACCTGCAAAGACGTTTTACTCAAATAAGTGATATCTGGCAGTATAAGCAATTTGTAATTTTTTATCTTCTCAGAGAGATTGCTGATTTGGGCGTCTTCAACAATATCAAAAGGAATATGCGCTTCTTTCAACATCAGCACAATTCCCCGATATTCCTGCATCGTTGGTCCGCTCGGCCAGGAACCCGGCGCAATAACTGCGATTTTTGAAACCGATTTATATTTTCCGAAATACGGCTCATGTTTTTTGTGAAAAGCATAAACACTTTTGAATACATCGTAATTTCGCTCATCCTCATAACCCTGCATATCACCCATCATGCTCATATCAAGTCCGGAACCGTTGGCTATATTTTCATATAAACGAATCCTGACTTCTTCAGGCTCTACGGCGTTAAACCGCGACTGAAAAGAAATCTGCTGGATACTGGCGTTGCTGATCACATGGTTCGGGTAGGAATTGACTGCGTTGCTGACATTATCTGACGCCGTATATGGCCAGTAAGGTAAAACCGTACTGCTTTGCGATTCATGGCGGATAATGTCTACATACTTATCCATATAAGTACAAATCGCAACTTTACTGCTCTTCGATTTGATAAGGGTATGAAGGCGATGCGACCAGTCTTCGATCGTAAATTTTTTAAATTCCAGGTATTTTTGAAACAACGGGTCCGCTTTGTTTTCCTCCGTCGGAAGGGTTAAACCTTTGGTATACTCGGCAAATCGCTTTTTATCGTAATCATTTTGATCAATTCCGTGATATTTTCCTTCGTATGGATTATTAACCTGATAGCCCGGCATATTCAGGAAGATTCCGTCGACAGGGAATTTATCAAGTACTTCTTCAATAATGTTGAAAGCTTTTTCCTGTACATAAGGCGCGTTGATTGAAACTACATACATATCCGTATTAATAATTCTTTCACCTTTTGGAGAGATATAACACCAATCCGGATGTGCCTTAAAAATACTTTCCTGAACGCGGCTGAAATCAAAACGAACGATAACCCGGATGCCTTTTTCGTGACATTTTTTGACGACATCACTTAGCATATTGTTATTTTTCAAAAAAGGATTTCTATAATGAAAGTCCAGTTCTGAGGGGTAAAAAGCCATAATTCCTCCTGCGTTGATGAGAAGTGTATTAGCTGAGAAGTCTTCAAGATCTTTAAGCAGTGAGTCCGGGTTCAGTGTTGCTGCTTCGTATGCCGGTAAATTGGTTTGGATAACGCGGAGATTATTCTGTTTCCACCAGGAAGTTGTGTCGCTTTGAAGAATTGGTTTCGACTGTTTTGTTGTTTTTTGTGCAAAACAATATCCGCCCGAAAGCAGAAAACAAATCAGATAACTTAACGAAAGAAATTTCATTTTGCGCTTTATAAATTTTTGTCAGGAACGTGACGATAATTTTAATAAAGACGCTTGTGGCGGAATATACTTGTGAATCTGTTGTTTAACCGCAATGGACGCAATAGGTTTTCGCAATGGACGCGATGGCCATTAAGATTAGGAATAGGCTTTTTTCTTTATAAAAGTGATACCGATTCCTGCCAGAATGATGATTCCGCCGATGATCATTTGGAAGGACACTTTTTCGCTGATAAAGATCCAGGCCAGCAGACCTGTGACAATGGATTGGCTGAGCAGACTTAATGATACGCGTTGTGCGTCCAGTTTTTGCACAGAATAACTTATTGTTAGCCAGCCGAGTAATTGGCAGATTAAACCCTGGATACTGAGAACACCCCATATAACCGGACTGAAATTCCATAAGGGCTCGCCTGTTGCCAGACAAATTATGAGTAGGTAAATACTGGAAACTGCCATGCTGTAAGTCATGAAACTTACAATGTTAAGCCGGTTTAAAACCCTTTTACTGACGATCATATAAGTGGCATATAACAATCCCGATGTGACTGCCATCAGAAAACCTTTGTCGAAGCGCATTTGTAGGAAAGTTTCCGGTCCCATCAGGATGATCATACCTGAAAGTGCCACGATGGTCCCAATCCAGAACTGCTTACCGGGACGCTCATTTAAAAATAAGGCAGAACCAATTCCAACCCATACGGGGGATAAATTGGTTAGTAATGTGGCTTGGGTTGCGTTGGAATAGTGGATGGATAAATTCCATATGGCGATATCACTACCAAATAAAATCCCGCAGATGAAAACAGGCAGCCAAAGTGACCGATCTGGTTTTTGGAGTTGTTTTCTGAAAAGAACATACGGCAGCAGAAAAACCACTGCGATGAACATTCTGTAAAAGGCCGACGAAATTCCTGAGACTGGCGCCCATTTTACCAAAACAGGAAAAATACTGATCGCGATAACACCAATGAGAAGACTGATCCGTGGGTTGAGCATAACCGAAATTATCCGATAATTTTTACCCGTCCAACTTCACCGGTGGCCAGTCTGACTTTTATGCCATGTGTATGTTTGGGTGCACTCGTCAGAATGTCTTTTACGATACCTTTTGTCAATTTTCCTGTACGCTGATCCTGTTTTAAAACGATGGAAACAGCAAGTCCCGGATGGATATTGCTCCTTTCCGTGCCCGATAGTTCATTCATGAAATCAAAATTTTACTGACAAAATCGAAATTTTTTCCAAAAGTAAGATAATTAGGGGCAGAAGCATAATTCAATCTTATGTTCATTATTTTGAGATTATAGATTTGTATTATTTTAATAATTCGAACTGAATTATTATGCCATTCAAATATTGTTTTGCTCCATATTGCTTTCCGTGAATTAATTTCAATGGAATAAATCTAATCTGATCTTCAAATGTTTAAATCAATTCTAATTTTAAAAAATCGTTCATTTGTTCAAATTGAACACATTTATAATACATGTCGTTACTTTGCTATGAAAATTAATTTTCTGTTTTCCATTGAGTGATTAAATCAACGAATTTTAAAATTAGTTTTTAATAGATTAGTGAAATTTGATTTATTCAAGATTGTTAAAGAAAACAGGGCATCGGACGAAATTATGAAAAAGAGCATACTTACACTTACGCTGGGTGGTTTTGGCATCGGAATGACAGAATTTGTTATCATGGGAATTCTGCCTGATATCGCCAAATCTTTACAGATTACCATACCGGAAGCCGGACATCTGGTGTCTGCTTATGCACTGGGTGTTGTCGTAGGTGCTCCGTTATTGATCGGGTTCACAGGAAGCAAACCGCCAAAAAATATTCTGTTGCTGCTGATGTGTTTATTCACCGTATTTAATACGTTATCTGCCTTTGCTCCCAGTTATGAGCTTTTACTTCTATCAAGATTTTTCTCAGGAATGCCGCACGGGGCATTTTTCGGAGTAGGCGCCGTAGTGGCTGGCCGTTTGGCGGATCAGGGAAAAGAAGCCAGATCAGTATCGTTAATGTTTGCCGGACTAACGATTGCCAATTTGATCGGTGTGCCGCTGGGTACTTTTATTGGCCATCACATCAGTTGGCGGATCACCTTTATGATTGTTGGAGTAATCGGTTTATTGACGACAACAAGTATCAAATTATGGATGCCAACATTGTCGGTAACCAATACAAAAGGGCTTATGAGTGAGCTGAAATTTTTTACGAGACTGGATGCCTGGCTGATTGTTTTGGTAATAGCCATTGGTACCGGCGGATTTTTTTCCTGGTATAGCTATATCGCACCGTTATTAACCGAAGTTGGAGGCTTTAACGAAGATTCGATCATGTATATTCTGGTTTTGGCAGGTTTAGGAATGGTTGTAGGAAATTTTATCGGAGGAAGACTAGCCGATCGGTTTTCGCCGCTTTATACTTCCGCGGCATTGTTGCTTGCGATGGCTTTTTCGTTAACAACTGTTTATTTCGTTTCCAGCAACCAGATTCTTACACTAATCTTCACATTTATCACCGGTGCGATTGCTTTTGCAATGCTTTCGCCTCTGCAAATGTTGATGATCAATACAGCAAAAGGAGCAGAAATGCTGGCTGCTTCGGTAAGTCAGGCGAGTTTTAATATTGGAAACGCGCTGGGTGCTTATCTTGGCGGATTACCAATCGCTGCCGGTCTGGGTTATAATTCTCCTGAATGGGTAGGAGCGAGCATGGCTTTTGGCGGTGTGCTGGTTTCTCTGGTGCTGATGTTTCATACAAGGCAAAACAAAGAGGAGGCTGTCGAATTGCAGCCAGCATAATTCCTAAACTTTGCCGATAGAAATTTTTTGAAGAATCTTAATTTCATCAATGGTGATCGTACTGATAAGTTCGAACAGGCCATTGATAGTTTTAAAATCCGATAATGCTTTCCTCGCCGGCGACTGAGCTGATTTTTCAATTCCCATTTCTTTTAATTCCTTTTTACGGGCAGCAAGCAGAGCCAGAAGTTTTTGATTTTGAGGAAGTGATTCCTTGATGATATCGACACTGGCATTTTCTTCCTTATCAATAATCTGAATGGCCGATTCAAACTGCCGGTCAATTTGCCGGATCATCGGTTTGAACTCATCAGAAAGATACGTATGTCCAACCGTCTGCGCATAGGTTGAGAGCGACGCAATGTATGAAGTCAGCATGTGGCTCGTAGCGACAAACTGGTGATGCTCTTCCATTTTTACCTGCTGCTTTTTCGGTTCGGAAAGCATCCGCTGAAAATTATCTGACAGGTTAGCCATTGCAATAATGGCATCCTTGCGGTGCAGTTTCAGTTCATTGATGTCCATGGAAACGCCGGTAAAAATCAATGATACGTTATCAAAATATTTTCTGTTTGCATCCAGAGCCGCTTTCATATACTGGTTGATCTGCGTATGTTCCCAAACCGGAAGCACGTATGAAGACACGAAAAAGGCGATAATGGAGCCAATTACGGTATCAATTACCCTATCCTGCAAAACTGCTGTGATATGTTCCGGGTTCAGAAAATTGAACCACAGCAAAACATATAGAGTGATACCAATAGATGCGATAAAATAATTTATTTTCAAAAAACTGTAAGCCGAAATCATTGCAAGCATCATGATCACGAAAATTACAGTATTATCCCGGATCAGATAAAGCGTTAAAAATCCTGCAAAAGCACCCACGATTGTCCCAGCAATCCTGTACAGATTACGCTGTTTGGTAATACTGAACGCGGGTTTCATGATTGTAACGATTGTCAGCAATATCCAGTAACCATGACCAAAACTGAAAAATAACGATACCAAAAATCCGATCATCAACGCCAGCGTTACCCTGAGCGCATGACGGAAATTACTGGATTTTAGGGAGAGATTGTCCAGTAAAATTCTGGGGCTATATTCCTGTTTCGTCGTAAAATCATCAATATCTACGTTGATATTGTACTCCTTACTGAGCTCAGAATCGTAACGTGTCGCGCGGTGAAGCTTTTTTACGCGTTCGGTAATGTCCTGCAAACTGTTCAGGATTTGCCGCAGCATAATAAAGTCTTCCACATTTTCATGCGTCATACTCCTTTCCCTGATGCTGTCAAATGTCCGCTGACATTTGTTGAAAGCTTCGTCTAGATCATGTCTCGGTTTTGAAGGAAAGCCACTTTGAACAGACAAACCTATTTGTTCCAGTTCAGCGGCAAGCCAGGTTATGTATGTACCAAACAAACGCAGGATTTTTGAATGATCAAACGCTCTGTGAAGGTTTGAATAATTTTGCTGGGAGTTAAGGATTCGCTCCATCAAGTCCACACTATCAAGAAACATCAGCATCAATATCCGGCTGGTATTCGTAGATTCTGATACGATCTGGCGTGTTTTAAATAATATTTCCCGAAGCGTTTCATGGTTCTCGCGAAGAATAACCTGCTGCTGAATCATCTGGTTGAATAATTCGTCGTAGTCGGGTTTGGCAAAATAGTAGCCAGCCTTGACTGAGAGCAGTTTTCCGAGCTCTACAAAATTCTCACCCAGAAGCTGTTGGATAAGTTTATAAGGTCTGATTTTTTGTAAAACGAGGAACAGAATCAAATACCAGACACCGCCAGCCGAAAAAATCAGCGCGTTTCTCAGCACCGCATCGCCGCTCATGTGGTTGTCAATATTGAAAACAAAAACCAGAAGCGCAATAAGTCCGACGCTGTTGGCACGGTTTCCGTATACCCCAACCAGCGAGAAGAACATTCCGAAGATTATAATTTCGACGAACGCGAGAAAAGGTATATCCCGGAGAAACCCGGTGATGCAAGCGACGACAAAACAGGTAACGATCGCGATCATCAGGGAATTTCTTCTACGATGCAGCGGACCGGGATTGTCTGTTGTTCCAATCAGCAGCGTGCCCAGAGGGAATGCGATCAGGTCACTTAAAATACCGTAATGATGGAAGATCAGGCAAGGAATTACGGCCCCTAATGTGAGCCTGACGCCCGTATAGAGGTAATGGCTGGAAATAAATTTTCTAAACTCATTAAGGTAATTCATGCAAAAACGGAACTGTGACTAATTCTATACTTCCAATATCAACTTTATGTTTGACAAAAACGATACCTGAGCAGAATTAATGTTTCCGGTTTGTACAGGCACTTGATCAATTATAAAAATTTGTAGAATTTAGCCGAACGATAAAGAATATATCATGGTTATAATTAGCTATACTTTTTAAAAATATACTAGATCAGTTTTGAGAAAACGTATAAGAAAACATGCCAGAATTGCACGTTATGTGATTTACAAAGAGACACTGATTGATTTTAAGGATCATTTCTGGACTTTCATCGGATCATTTGCAGGCATTGGTTTAATTGGACTTTTAAATCAAAATGCTTTTACCCAAAGCGATAATTTATTCCTGATTGGTTCTTTTGGGGCTTCTTCTGTTTTAATTTATGGTATCGTCAACAGCCCTTTGGCACAGCCCAGGAATTTGGTAGGAGGGCATGTCATTTGTGCTTTGGTGGGTGTTACCGTCCACTACATTATTCCAAACGAAATCTGGCTTTCCTCTGCATTTGCGGTCTCGCTTTCCATTGTTATGATGCAGATCACCAAGACACTCCACCCTCCCGGTGGTGCTACGGCGCTTATTGCCAACATCGGTTCAGCAAAAGTGACAAGCCTGGGATATTTTTATGTTCTTAGTCCTGTTTTATCAGGCGTTTTGATTTTGCTGCTTGTTGCGCTGATCGTTAACAATATGACCTCTCACCGTTCCTACCCAAAAAATAAAAATTGGTATAAAATCTGGCAGCGCAGGTACAGATAACTTACTACTCACTTCAATTATTGGTTTTACCAGAATCTGAATTTTTATGAATACGAGTTCAACATTATCCTATCGGCAGAAAAAAGTCAGAAGGACCCTAACTGTTCTAGCCGCTGCGGCAATGACCGGAATTTTTTCGGCTATTGTTGCCGATACATTAAAGGTTACCACAGAACATTATGAGCATGATTTTTTACATAGATTAGCTGAAAACCAGTACTTGATTTTTCTTCTTCCCTTCATCGGCTTCACGACGATACATATTCTGAGACATTTTTTGTTTAGAAATAAACCGAACAAAGGAATCAAGGAAGTGCTTGATTCCATCAATAAAGGTGGAAAAACATTGCCTGCCTATAAAATTCCTTCACATTATTTCAACGGATTTTTAACCGTAATTTTTGGAGGGTCAACGGGTATTGAAGTTTCGACGGTGGTAGCGACGGCTTCCATCGGTGCCTTATCCAGTCATAAAGTAGCACATTTGAATAAATATAGGACGGATCTCGTGTGCGCCGGTTTGGCGGCTGGTATCACGGCTTTATTCAACGCGCCGATTGCCGGATTTATGTTTGCTTTTGAGGTTTTTACGAGAAAGCGGAACAAGACCCATTTGGCTGCTTTGGCTACCGCAATCTTCACTTCTTACCTATTGACAAGATATTTCTTTTACGAAAAAGTTTTCAGTTTTAACGTCACGGGATGGCATAATGAGGCCTTGCCTTATTTCATTTTACTCGGCGTTTTGGCTGGATTTAACTCTGTATTTCTAACCAAATGCGTCCTTTTTTGTAAGAAATTTTTCGGGTCCCTTCAAAATGATTACATAAAAATCCTTGCTGGTTCTCTGATCATTTCTACGCTTGTATTTTTCTTTCCCAGTCTTTACGGAGAGGGATATGCAGGAATAAAAAATCTGACCTCTATCGCTCAGCCGTCCGACTTATATATCCTTTTGCCTTTTGTAATTGTCCTGTTTTTGAAACCTATTGCAACTTCTGTGACACTTGGGGCGGGCGGTGACGGAGGGGTTTTTGCTCCAAGTTTATTTATCGGAGCATTTTTAGGTTTGATCACTGCATTGACCTTAAATTACTTTTTTCATCTGAACCTGATTGCGCTGAATTTTATCATTATCGGTATGGCTGCGGTGTTGAGCGGAAGCATTCATGCGCCCTTAACGTCCATTTTTCTGGTATGCGCGATTGCCGATAATTATATTTTATTCGTACCAATCGTTATTGCATCACTCGTCTCATGGTTGGTGGCACAATTTATTTTTCCATATACGGTCTATACTTATAAAGCAACCGTGTAACTTACAAAGGCAGCGAGTGCGGGAAATTTTTATTAAATATTAAATTACAGATTATGCATATCAGAAAAGCAATAGATCAGGACCGTCATGAAATCTGGGAAATTTTTACTGCTGTAATTCAGACCGGTGATACCTACGTTTATGCGCCGGATACTCCCAAGGAAGACCTTGAAAAATATTGGTTCTCGACCAATATGGAAACGTATGTTTTGGAGGAAAATGATGAAATTCTTGGTACTTATGTGATCAAGCCAAATCAGGTAGACCTTGGGTCACACATTGCTAATGCCTCCTATATGGTTCATCCCAAAGCGCAAGGCAGGGGAATCGGAAATTTACTTTGCGAACATTCACTAGCCGAAGCGACGCGTTTTGGATTTAAAGGGATGCAATTTAACCTTGTCGTAAGTACCAATAAGGTTGCTGTGAAACTTTGGCAAAAAAATGGTTTTGAGATCATTGGCACAATTCCGGAAGGGTTTGAACACCAGGAACTAGGCTTCGTTGATGCCTACATTATGTTCAGAAAATTGTAAACAGAAATTTTCTATGCTCATTCTAAACTTTGAAAAATTTCCAGTTTTAGAAACGGAACGACTTGTTCTGCGAGCCATATCGATTGATGATGTTGATGAAATGTTTCAGCAGAGAAGTAACCCTGAGGTTATGAAATATATTGTCAGACCTATACTTCAATCGAGAAGAGAGGCAGAAGAGCTTGTCAGAAACTATGAATTTTTGTTTGAGCAGGGAATTAGTATCACGTGGGCAATGTCCTTGAAAGGAGAAAACAAAATGCTTGGAACCGTAGGTTATCCGAGAATCAACAAGGAGAATTACCGTGGCGAAATCGGGTATTCGCTTGATCCTGTACATTGGAACAAGGGATATATGAACGAAGCGATTAGAGAAGTTATTAAGTTCGGATTCGAAGAATTGCGTTTAAATAGCATTGAAGCAATTATTCAACCGGAAAACAAAGCCTCGTCTGAGCTGGTATTGAAACATGGGTTTATCAGGGAAGCGTATATCAGGGAACACAGTTATTTTAATGATAAATTTCAGGACGTAGAAATTTATTCCTTGTTGTCGCCCAGATAATTTTATTTTATTAAAACAAAAAAGAGCCGTTTGCGAGATGCAAACGGCTCTTTTTTGCAAAGAACAATTTATTTAGGCTGAAATTTCTTCTGTTGTGGTTTTTAAAGTAACCTCAACATTGCCACGGGTTGCGTTGGAATACGGGCAAACTTCATGCGCTTTTGCGATCAGATCATCAGCAACCGATTGTTCAACACCAGGAATATTGGCTTCAAGCGTAACCACCAATCCAAAACCATCGGCTTCATTCTTTCCGATACCGACATGTGCAGTTACAGACGTGGTTCCGGTTTTTATTTTACTCATCTGTATAACGCGATTCAGTGCGCTGTCGAAACAGGCCGCATATCCTGCTGCAAATAATTGCTCGGGATTTGTGTAATTGTTGTTAGCTCCGCCCATTTCCTTTGGAATGCGGACTTCCAGATCTAAAATGCCATCTTCGGAAACTACTTTTCCATTTCTTCCACCTGTTGCCGTTGCGGCGGTGGTATATATTGCCTTGATCATTTTGTTGAGGTTTAAGTTAGTTATGATTAATTATTATGAACAGCTTCAATTTTATTGATCTTGTCGAGCAGTCCGGTCGCCAGCGTTCTCATTTCCCGGAGTTCTTTATCGGTAAGTTCGAGACTGCATTTTATTTGCTCAGGAATTTCTGCTCCTTTTTCTTTAAGTTTCTCACCCATTTCTGTCAGTGAAATTATAACAACACGCTCGTCCTCTTTCAGCCTTTTACGCGTAATCAATTCTCTATCTTCCAGTTTTTTCAACAACGGAGAAAGGGTGCCCGAATCAAGCATTAACTTATAACCCAGCTCCTTAACAGAAACTCCGTTTTCTTCCCAAAGAACAAGCATCACCAAATACTGAGGGTAGGTGAGTCCTAATTTTTCGAGCAGCGGAAGGTAATGGCTTGTAATTTTCCTTGACAACGCATACAGCGGAAAGCAAAGTTGATTCGATAATTTTAACAGTTCCATCTCATATAATTTATTGTGTAAAATTAAATTGTATACAATTAAATAACAAGTAATTTGAGTTTTATTTTTGGAAAATGCACAAAAAAAGGCTGCATCTTGTGACACAGCCTTCTTCTCTAAAGATCTATAAATTAGTTGTCTGAACCAATTTTAACGATTGCCTTATCGATGTGGTAACGACCAGTTCCTTCTTCGCCGATTACATCGAAAAGTTCGATCGCACGACGCGCGTTATCTTCTTCTTCAATTTGTTCGTTCACAAACCACTGGATAAAGTTTTCTGTGGCATAATCTTCCTCGCGACGGCTCTGCGTAACAATTCGGTTGATTGATTGTGTCACGCTGATTTCACTTTGAAGTGCTGCTTCGAAGACGCTTCTGAACGAAGCGAATTCTTGTTTCACAGCAGGAACCTCAGGAGAAACAGCAGTTCCGCCAACGGTCATGATGTAGTTGAAAATTTTCAACATATGTCCGCGTTCCTCGTCGGATTGTTTAAGGAAATAAGCTGCGCTGTTTTTAAAACCATTGCGGTCACACCAAGAAGCCATAGCCAAATATTTAGCTGATGCTTCTGCTTCCATTTTAACCTGGTTATTCAATAATATTTCTATCTCTTCTTTTAAGGAAGTACGTGCTCTAAGTAGATCTCTCATGGTAATTTGTGTTTATCTTTTGAGGTAATAAGCACAAATATCATACGAAAGTTCATCAATGCAAAGAGAACAGGTAAATTTGGAATTGGTCTAATATGAAGGGAATCAGCTATTTAGACTAATTCTTGTTCTACGTAAAGAATGGTATGAAGCAGTGAATTTAACTCGATTGCGAAGTGTGTTCCGTTGACTAGATCACGTAATTGAATCAATTCACACAGCGTAAGTTTCTGATTGATATTAAGTTGCGGAGCTTCTACGAATTCAAAATCTGACTCGTCAGACAGATCGAACAAGCGGCTTTTAATATCAATATTATTTACAAAACGGCGGAAGTTCAAAAAATCGTGGATACGAAATGAAGCAATCATTTCCCCAAAATGAACCACAATTCGTGAAGTTTTATCACACTGGAAACTATAACCTTTGGAGGTACTGAACAATTCATTTGGATGCTTCACTGTAACTGGCATTTTATATAACACTGAATCTGTCACAAAGATAAAAGGTAAACATTAACGATGCAAGAGTTATTTAAAACCAATCTAATTATATGGAGTGTTTTTAAAAAGAAACGCCGTCTGCTTTTTCAGGCAAACGACGTTTCTTTTTGAATGTTATTATCGGATATGCTAAAAGCAAACTGCGTTTTATTTCTCCCCAGCTTTCGCCCAGTTATCACGTAACGTTACAGTGCGGTTGAAAACTGGTTTTTCAAATGTTCCGTCCGGATCTGCGGCGAAATATCCTTTGCGTAAAAATTGGAATGATTCACCTGGCTTCGCTTCCCGCAAATCAGGTTCAGCATATCCTGTTATGATATTCAGCGATTCAGGATTGATATAATCTTTGAAGTCGCCTTCCTCGGAAGAAACATTTTCAACCGAAAATAAACGATCATACAAACGCACTTCAACCGGAACACCATGTTTTGCTGAAACCCAGTGAAGCGTTCCTTTTACATTGATGCCGGTCGTATCCTGACCACTTTTGCTGTTTTCAATATAAGTGCAATGCACTTCGGTCACTTCTCCGTTTTCATCTTTCACAACAGAATCTGCCTGAATAATGTAAGCACCTTTCAGACGGACCATTTTTCCTGGCGCCAGACGGAAATATTTTTTTGAAGGAACTTCCATAAAATCTTCACGCTCGATGAAAATCTCCCGTGTAAAAAGTATTTCGCGCATACCGGCAGCAATATCTTCCGGATTGTTTTCACTCACACAAGTTTCTGAAAGTTCTTCAGGGAAATTGGTAATAACCACTTTCAAAGGATCCAGGACTACCATTCTGCGAAGAGAAGTTTTATTCAAATCTTCACGCACACAGAATTCAAGCAATCCCACATCAATCATATTTTCGCGTTTGGCCACACCGATGCGATCACAAAAATCGCGGATACTGAAAGGTGTATAACCACGTCTGCGCAACCCGCTGATGGTTGGCATCCGTGGATCGTCCCAACCGTTTACATGACCTTCCTGCACAAGCTGCAATAATTTTCTCTTGCTAGTCACAGTATAGTTCAGATTGCGGCGCGCAAATTCGTATTGATGCGAAGGATAAATGCCTAGCTGCTCAATGAGCCAGTCGTATAATTCGCGATGCGGAACAAATTCCAGCGTGCAGATCGAATGTGTTACATTTTCTATCGCGTCGCTCTGTCCGTGAGCAAAATCATACATCGGATAGATGCACCATTTATCTCCCGTGCGATGGTGATGTGCATGTTTTATACGGTACAAAATAGGATCACGCATCAACATATTTTGATGCGCCATATCTATTTTTGCCCGTAGGGTACGGCTTCCATCCGGAAACGTTCCATTTTTCATCTGCTCAAAAAGCAGTCGGTTTTCTTCGACAGACCGGTTTCTGTAAGGACTGTCTTTTCCTGGTTGGGTAGGCGTTCCTTTCAGCGTCGCGATTTCCTCTGACGTGGAATCATCAACATACGCAAGTCCTTTATGGATCAGCTGAATGGCATAACCGTACAAAGTATCGAAATAGTCAGAGGCATAAAGCTCATTTTCCCATTCGAAACCCATCCAGCTGATATCATTTTTAATGCTTTCAACGTATTCAGTATCTTCCGTCGTTGGGTTGGTATCGTCAAAACGCAGGTTGGTATAACCCGGAAATTTTTTAGTTAACCCAAAATTAAGACAGATGCTTGAAGCGTGACCAATGTGCAGATACCCGTTAGGTTCAGGCGGGAAACGTGTTACAATTTCCGCATACTTTCCTGCCTTCAGGTCTGCCTCAATAATCTCTTCAATAAAATTCAGGCTTTTTTCTTCTTTCTTTTCTTCCGTAATCATACAGTACTGGAAATAATTTCAATTTGTAAAGTTAACGTTCTTCACGCCAACCTCGAAATATTTTATAACAGAGGTGGTTTAAATCACAAAAAAAATCAAAATTTCTATACTGTTTCTGATAAATCGGCATCGTTAGAGGATAACATTGCTGTTAAATGCATAATTCGGGGAACTGTCAAATGCGATTCGGTACTTTCTTGTACTTTTGTGCCATGCGTTATTTTATAGAATTCAGTTATAAGGGTAAAAATTACAGCGGTTGGCAACGGCAGAATAATGCTATTTCTGTTCAGCAACTGCTGGATGAAGCTTTAACGCTTATTCTCAGAGAAACAATTGAAACAGTCGGCAGCAGCAGGACAGATACCGGCGTACATGCGGAACAGCAATATGCCCATTTTGATATCTCAAATGAGATCAAAGACAGTGATTTGCTTAGGTACAGGCTCAACAGCCGATTGCCTTTTGATATCGCAGTGCATCGCGTTTTTCATGTTGAGGATAGCGCGCATTCCCGTTTCGATGCCACGCACAGACGTTATGAATACAGAATCATTAAACGGAAAAATCCATTTCTCAGTGACGGATCACATATTTTTCATAAACCGCTGGATATTGAAAAAATGAATAAAGCGGCTGCTTTGCTTTTGGTTTATAAAAATTTTGAGAGTTTCAGTAAAATCCATACGCAGGTCAATAATTTCCTTTGTGATATTACCGTTGCAGAATGGTTTGAGAAGGATGGTGTGCTGATTTTTAACATTAAAGCAAACCGTTTTTTGCGGGGGATGGTCAGAGGATTGGTTGGTACTTTGCTGGAAGTCGGTGTCGGGAAAAGAAGTATTGAGGACTTTGAAAAAATAATTCTGGCGCAGGATAGGAACAAGGCCGGGGCGCAGGCGCCTGCACAAGGGCTTTTTTTGGTAGAAGTTGGATACCCAGCCCGAATATAATTGTTGTTATGATTTATTTGTAAAAAGAAAAGTCAACAGGAAATCCTGATTGACTTCTTTCAAATATCTTCTACTTTCGAATTATCTTTTAATTATTATCGCTTTTAATTTTTTCAAGCATTTTCTCTACCTGCCAGTCTCCAAAACCATATATACCTTCCCGTTTACTGAACTCCCTGAAAATGGTATTGAAGTCGGTGGTCTCTTTCTCTTTTATAATATCGTCCAAAACTTTTTCCGGCCGGTTATTACTTCGGTCCAACTGCGCCTGAATGACCAGATTTAGAAATGGAAAGTTATCGGAATTTATTTTACCTAAATTCTCCAAAGCTTCACTATCGTTATTTTTAAACGCCGTCCACAAATTGCTTAACAGTTTAAGATCGTCCATATTTAGCAAATGCTTATGCAAATAGGCGTCTGCCAGCATGTGATTATCCATTAACCCAAATCCACGCCAATCAGGTTGATTGTCACTAATGATTGGTTTTATAATATACACTTTCAAAGTATGCGCCACCTGCATCAGCAGCGAGACACAAAACCATAAATTTACCTGACAAAATAAGTCGTCTTCAAACCAGAAGTTAACTTCCGAATCCACGGGAATGGCCTGAATCTTATTGAATTCAGGCATAATTTCTTCAAAATAAGCCTGCTTGTCCTCACCATATTCCTGATGAATAAAATTGGCCCTTGTTTCCGCAAATTCCTGAAAGTTTTCGCCTGCAACAGGCCCGTCAACAAGGCATTCCCTTGCTACAATAATTTCGCCAGTTAATAGCTCAGCCGGAAAATTATCCAGCAAAGCGTCGCCATTCAGGATATGAAAAGTTTTGTCTGAGTTCATTGGGTTAAGAAAAAAGGCTTCTCCCAAAATCCGGAAGAAGCCAAAGCTACGTTTTATATTTCTCGTTTTGTTGTTTCGTTATTAACCAGTCTGAAAATGCCGAGTGGGTTGGCGTTTTTTAATTCGTCTGGTAAAAGAGAGTTGTCCCAATCCTGATAGGACTGCGGACGAACGAAACGTAAAATGGAATGACGGCCAACCGAAGTGAACCGCGCATCCGTTGCAGATGGAAAAGGCCCGCCATGATGCATGGATGGGCAAACCTCAACGCCCGTCGGAACACCATTCATAATGAAACGTCCGCATATTTGCGATAAGCTCTGTACCAAAGAAGGATATTTTAAAGTTTCCTGTACGTCGGCCATAAGCGATGCGGTAAGCTGTCCTTTTAAGAGTGATATGGCGGATAATAATTCCTCGTAATTTTCGCATACTACGAGCAATGAAAACGGCCCGAAAACTTCTTCGTGAATTTTTGGATTGGCAATAAAATCCTTTCCACTAACCCGGGCGACAGAAGCCTGTGACTGGTTTTCCTGACCCGACTCAATGGCAGAATATGCCAACTCAGCAACGCCTGGCTCAGCCACTAATTCATCCCGAAGTTTGTAAAAATTCTTTCTGATACCCTCATTAAGCATCGTTGCCGGAGCGACATTTAAAATCTCGTTTTTATATGATTCTTCAAACTCGTTCAGCGATTCGGATTCTATGACAAATACCAAACCGGGATTAGTGCAAAACTGGCCAGCACCCAGGGTGACTGATCCCGCCAAGGTTTTAGCTAAATCATTCGTATTTTTTTTAAGATAATCGGGCAAAATGACGATAGGATTAACACTGCCCATTTCAGCAAAAACAGAAATTGGTTCGTCCCGTTCCTGAGCCATTTTGTAAAGTGCCATTCCGCCTTTTATCGAGCCTGTAAATCCAACAGCCTTACTGGCGGGATGTTTAACCAGCGCCGCTCCAACTTCATAACCATCATCATACAACATGGAGAATACACCTTCCGGCATTCCGGTTCTTTGCGCCGCTTTAACGATTGCCTGAGCTGTCAGATCGCTTACGCCCAAGTGAGCAGCGTGTGCTTTCACGACCACGGGATTCCCAGCCGCGAGCGCCGGACCGGTATCTACCCCAGCCACAGAATAGGCAAAAGGGAAATTACTGGAGCCAAAAACGATGACTGGCCCGATAGGAATGAGCATCTTCCGGAGGTCAGATTTTGGAACCGGAGTACGTTCAGGAATGGCAGTATCAATACTTGCTTCCACCCAGGATCCTTCACGAATAAGTTCAGCAAACTGAGTGATTTGATTGATCGTACGCGCGCGCTCACTTTGCAAGCGGGCGATAGGTAACCCGGTTTCAAGATGTGCACGTTCCAGCAATTGATCTCCAACGGCCAAGATTTCTTCTGTAATCGCCATCAGGAAATCTGCTCTTTTAGGTGCTGAAATAAGCGAATATTCATTAAACGCTTTTCTCGCAAGTTCCATCGTTCGGGCAACTTCGTCCTGCGTGGCGGTGTGAAATGTTTCTGGTAATTCTATATTTTGAGCCGGAACATACGATTTGAAAGTATGTTCGTTTTCTGATGAGCGTGAATATCCTATAAAATTCTTTCCTGAAATGTCCATAATCGGAATTCTGGTGTTAAGGTGGAGATTTGGATTTTATAAATCCTTTTTGAAAATAAAGTCTACTAATACTATACCGGAAAGCCCGGATTGCGGATTCATCGATGCCGATCGAATAAAATCTGATAAGCCGTAAAAGCAAAAATTTGCGCTGATATCCCTTATGGATCAACGCAAATTTTTAGAATTATTTATAAAAGCTACAAAAGACGGGCGATAATATCGTCAACCGATATGCCTTCCGCTTCTGCTTTAAAATTTCTGATGATTCTGTGGCGCAGCACAGGAAGTGCCACAGCTTTTACATCTTCAATGTCCGGCGAATATTTTCCTGATAACAACGCATTGCATTTGGCTGCCAAAATCAGCGACTGCGATGCTCTCGGTCCTGCACCCCATTCAAGATAATCTGCTGTGTCTTTGTTTGCAAGTCCAGACGAAGGTCGGGTTTTATGAACCAATTTTACGGCATATTCTATCACGTGATCAGTTACAGGTACACGGCGAACGAGATGTTGGAAATCCATAATTTCTTCCGCGCTGATCACTTCTCTTACCTGGTGCCTTACGTCGTTGGTCGTATTTTTTACAATCGTTACCTCTTCCGCATACGACGGATAATCCAGCTGGATCATAAACATAAAACGGTCTAACTGAGCTTCTGGCAACGGGTAAGTACCTTCCTGTTCAATCGGATTTTGAGTTGCCAAAACAAAAAACGGTCTTGACAAAATATGTTTCTGTCCCGCGATCGTAACTGAATATTCCTGCATTGCTTCCAAAAGTGCTGATTGTGTTTTTGGCGGCGTACGGTTTATCTCATCAGCAAGAATGATATTGGCAAAAATTGGCCCCTGGATGAATTTGAAATTTCTGTTTTGATCCAATGTTTCAGAACCAAGAATATCCGAAGGCATCAAATCGGGCGTGAACTGAATTCTGTTGAATTTCAAATCCAGCGAAGAAGCGATTGTCTGGATTAATAAAGTTTTTGCAAGACCCGGCACACCAACCAATAAGCAGTGACCCTGACAAAAAATAGCTGTTAGTAATCTTTTGATAACCTCATCCTGTCCAATAATCACTTGTCCAATTTCACTGCGGATTTTTTCGTAGGCTACTTTCATAGCCTCGGCTGCTTCAACGTCTGATTTATAATTCACAGTGAGTCAATTTTGGAAATCTAAATTACGACAACTATTTCTTGCGGAAAACGTATCAACTATCGTTCCCGGATGCTAAACCTAATATTTTACAATTTTTATATTCTGGTTCTACACTAATAAATACGTCACCTTGCGCTTTCTTGAACCAGTCTTCCAGGGCGTGGTTACGCTTGTTACTTAATACAATTTGAGAAATTTTTTCGTAATCATCACGCAGGTTGGCGGTATGTGGTTCAGATTTACTCTTATACCAAAGGATCCGCATCGCGCTTCTGCCGTCCTCGGTACGGTATGAAACCGGAACACTAAGATCTCCAACTTTCATTGTATCTATGGCGAAGTATAATGCAGGATCCATCGACGCATCCAAAGTAAGGCGTCCCAATCCTGTATTTCTGTCCTGGATTATTCCACCTGTTTCAGCCGTTTCTTTATCTTCAGAGTTATCCAGAGCTGCCTTTGCAAATTTCAAGGTATCCGATTTAATCAGCACACGTAAGCTGTCCAGGACGCGTACCGCGCTGGCAACGTCTGTTCCCTTATTGTAATCCGGCCTTAACAATATATGACGTGCATGATACTCCGCACCACGTGTTTCAATTAGTTTTATTAAGTGAAAACCGAATTGAGATTCAATGATAGAAGACATTTCGCCAGGTTTCAAACCTAGCGCCGCTCCTTCAAATTCCGGAACCATCGCACCTCGTTTTGCAAAACCCAAATCACCACCGTTTTTTGCAGATCCAACATCTTCCGAGTAAATCGTCGCAAGCATGGCAAAGTCTTCACCTTTTTCAGCACGCTCTTTAAGCTCCTGAAGCTGGTTTCTCAGTTTATCTTTTTGCTCCCTGGTAACGGTTCCCAAGCGGACAATATGCCCGATTTCGACTTCTGATGGAATGTACGGAAGACTGTCTTTCGGAATAGCATTGAAAAATTTACGGACATCACTTGGTGTTATTTTAACATTTCCAGAGATTGTGCGCTGCATTTTTTCAACGATTTTTTGCTCCTTAACCTGCGTGCGAAGTTCTGTCTTCAGATTGTCAACACTTTTACCATAGGCTTCAACGAGGTTTTTTTCTGAACCAAACCGCTGGATCATATAACTCATCTTTCCGTCAAGCTCGTTGTCGACTTCTTTGTCTTCAACTGTTACCGAGTCAATTTCAGCTTTGGCTAAAAGCATTTTATTGATAATAAGCGATTCCAGAATCTGACATTTTTCCGGTGCCTTTTGACCATTGGCAGCATAACTGTTATACATTTCGTCCAGCTCGGAACTTAATATATAGTGATTGTCCACACGGGCAATAATTTTGTCGAGCATCACGCCCGATTGTCCTTGTCCAAAACTTGTCAGACTAAAACAAAACGTGCAGATTGCAAATAATTGAAGTACAATTAATTTATTTATTTTCATATATTTTGGTTGTTCCTAAGTTGTATTCGTAGGGTTTATTTGGCAGACAGTCATGTTAATTATAACACAAATGCGGTTGAAAATGCTAATTTACGTTTAACGCTTAATTTTTTCTAATTCTTGTTCATTCACTTTGACCGGAAATTTCTGCTGAAGCTTTTCCATCCATTGTTTTTCAAGCATTTTCTGGTATTCGTTAATGACCCCTCCACGTGCTTCTGAAAAAGTTTTTGGCCGCGCAGGCTCGATTTTCTGGATTTGCACCCAGTAGGAAATTCCATTTACAGTTATCGTCTGTTCTCCGGTTTCCCACTTTGCCTGGCTTAAAAGAGCGTTATCTTTCGGAAAATAACCTTCCTGAATAATAACGGCATCTGGTGTTTCAGAATTATAAGCTTTCTCAACATCTTTTTTTGAAGTGCTGTAAAACTGGAAACTGATGCGTCTGTCTCGTTCAGGTTCCACAGATTGCCGGAAAGAGCCATAGTCTTTTTCCAATATTCTAACAATAGAAATATTTTTAGAATTCAGATATTTTACAACATTTTTAATTCGGTCCGCAGATGTTGATTCGGATTCCGACGCTGAACGATACCCGGCAATTTCAACGACGTAATCCGGATTTTTTTGTAAAATGACATAGACATCAAATAGTTTTTCGGTCTGTTCTTTTGATATCTCGCTTATTCCCTCTTTAAAAATCAATTCGTTTGCTTTTCTTTCGAGGGGATAAGGGCTTTTTGCCAAGGTTCTTTTAATTGCATTTAATGTCGCAGTATCCGGTGCTGTCGCGATGGTTGCAAATGCCCGTTCAGGGAACCTAAAGTGAGAAATGTTCTTCTCGTAATAATTTCGCTGCCCTGTCGAATCTGTAAGCGATCGAGCAAGGACATTTTCTTCCAGGAGTTGAGACAATAAAACACCTTCACGAATTTCACTGATCTGCGCTTTAAATTCAGGATAACTTTCTTCCAAATGTTCCCTTTCATATTCCGAAAGACAGTTTGTCAGATAATCATTATAGAATCTCTTGAAAATAACTTCCGGCGAAGATCCTTTTGGACTTGGTTTTTGCTGTGATTTAACATAATTTAAAAACGTCAGTGCATCGTAATGTCTTTTTTCAATGTTGAATAATGTGTTCGAAGCCCAGTCCGTTGATACAGCTTTCATATAATCCCATTTTCCTGAAATTAAAGTGCTGTCTACCAAAGGTGATAACAAAGCGAATTGATCAGCAAATTCCTGAATTGCATATTTCTCCCGAAGCCTTTTGGCAGTAGACTGTTCAATGACTTTTCCACGCGAGTCTGTCACCACTTTCTGACGAAGCGAAGGAGCCATAACGCTGTAAGATTCCAGGTTCTTTTTATCCACCAGTTTTATAATATGCCACCCATACGAACTTAATACCGGAGCAGCGAAAGTATTTGTTTTAGTCAGAGAGTAGGCAGCTTCTTCGAAACGAGGATCCATTTGCCCGGTTCCAAACGGTGGCAGCAAACCATGATTTTTGCTTGACTGTTTATCATCTGAATATGCTTCGGCCAAATTATCCCATTCCTGTCCACTCTGTAACTTCTTGTAGGCTTCATCAATTTTATTTTTTGCAGCGGCTTTTTGAGATTCCGTGGCATTGGCATCAACCCGAATCATAATATGAGCTACACGTACGATACCCCGAGTCGGACGACGGTCTTGTACTTTGATGATATGGTAGCCAGTTTTGCTGCGCACTGGCTGTGATAATTTTCCAACAGGAATAGTATATGCAGCAGTTTCAAAAGGATAAACTGTTTGAAACGCAGTAAAATATCCAAGATCTCCTTTGTTTTTCGAGGCCGAAGGATCTTTTGAAAATTTGGCAGCCATGTCTCCAAAATCTGATCCTTCTTCAAGTCTGCCACGCATAGCAATAGCGGCCTGATATGCGTCAAGTGTATCCGCAGGAGAAGCATCTTCCGGCACGGCAATCAAGATATGTGAAGCTTTAACTTCTTGTTTTAATCTGGCATAAGCCTCTGTTGAGAGCTTTTCAACCAAAACTTTATCTACCAGGAAATTTTTTGCCAATTGATCATAGTATGAACTGATCTCTTGTTTATAGTCGTTTGTCGTGTCTCTACCTTCCGTTTTTGCCTCTAAAATTTTAATTTTCAAATCTTTATAAACTGGCAGGTATTCCTCAGGCGTTAACTCTTTTGTTGAGTCTGTGGAAAATTTGTTTTTCGCGTATGAATCAAGAAAATCGGTGGCAGAAAATTTTTCGCTTCCAATCTCGATCAGGGCAGATGCTTCAGAAACTGGATTTGTTTTAGGAGCTGAGGTTTTACAAGAACTAAATATAACTGCTGGAAGCAGTGAAAACATCAATGAATATTTAAACATAAATTACACAATTCGTAAATCCGGGATGGTCGTCCCATGTAGATTTTAATCTAACTTTATTAGGTCTCAAATATTGTATTAGTGACAAAGTTAGTTTCTTTCATCAAAGTATAAAATTTATGCTGTTTTGGAATACTTTTTAACGCTGTAAGGACGGCTGTTCTGCTGAAATTTTTTGTGCAAATTTCACTACATACATGGATACGCAGTAGAATTGAAAAGTGTGTCAACATTGAGGAATTATAAGAATTAGGTCAATCTGTATAGTTTATTAAATATTAGTAATACTTCTACAATGGTTGTCGTTAGCGGGGCATGAATTTTGTGCAGTTTTATTTTGATGAATTGTTGAAAGGAAATGGCTATGGAAGATTCAAAATTAAACGAGTTCGTTCTCAGGATTAGTGCTTTGTGGAACGAACAGAAACGAAGAGAGGTCTTGTATCTGGAGGCTTTAAAAAAGGATAGTATGGGCCCATTAAGAAAAATGCTGACCCAGGGACATTTCAGCGCTTTACTTTGTCAGAAAGAGATTCTTTGGATGTATGATTATTTCAAATGTTTCCTGACCGATAAGGATCTTATAAACTCGCCAGAAGTCAAATCAGATAATCTGGCTGTTTTGCATAATCTAGAAGAGAAAGAGGAAGTAGCGGGTGTTTTAAAGAATGCTGAGGAAAAGATACTCCAGAGTTATCGTTCTCTTTATAAATTTATGGAACTTGATTCTGAAACTAAAAGGGTAATAGACGAACATTTGGAAAGGATTTCAGAGTTTTATGAAATCCTTTCCAAAATGGAACTTGTAAAAAAGAATGGACTGGTTAAGTCACTCGCAGCGTGATTTAATCTTCGCTTGACAGAAATTTGTATGCTATACCTGCCAATATTGCACCTGCAATTGGCGCTACAATAAACAGCCACAGCTGCTCCATAGCCCAGCCGCCCACGAAAATCGCCTGGCTAATACTTCTTGCAGGATTCACTGATGTATTCGTAACTGGGATACTGATCAAATGAATAAGCGTAAGTGCTAACCCAATTGCTAAGCCCGCAAATCCGCCTGCTGCTTTCTTGTCCGTTGCACCTAATATTATGATCAAAAACATGAATGTCATAACCATTTCTGTAACTAAGGCAGCTTCCATGCTGTATTTTCCTGGCGAATGATCTCCATAACCATTTGCAGCAAAATCACCGATCGCACTGCCATTTCCCGTAACGATTACAGACAAGATGGTGGCAGCTGCTAAACCGCCTAAAACCTGGGCGATAATGTATGGTAATAAATCCTTTGCAGAAAACCTGCCTCCTATCCATAAACCAACGGAAACTGCCGGATTAAGGTGAGCACCGGAAATGTGGCCCAGCGAATAAGCAATTGTTAAAACAGTAAGACCGAAAGCAAACGAAACGCCTAATAACCCGATTCCAACCTCCGGAAATGCCGCTGATAATGCCGCGCTCCCGCAGCCGCCTAGAACCAACCAGAATGTGCCAATAAATTCTGCTGCATACTTTTTCATGTGTGTAAAATGTTTTGTGTGTATAAGTGTACTGAAAGGGGAGAATCACTTTCAACACATAGACGTTGGTTTTCAAATTAAGTCACCATCAGCAATGGTGAGAAATAAAAAAAGGCTCTGAACCGACGTTTAAATTTCGTTTCAGAGCCTTTCAGCTGTTAAAATATGGGTTACTAAACCTCGTACAATTCCAGCGGCAGATCGTCAGGATCAGCGAAAAATGTAAATTTTTTGCCGGTTAGCTCGTCTATACGGATCGGTTCGGACTGAACATTATGTTTTAACAATTCCTCAATCGCTATTTCAATATCATCTACTTTAAAAGCCAGATGGCGAAGTCCTGTGGATTCAGGGCGCGAGGGACGCCTTGGAGGATCCGGAAAAGAGAAAAGCTCAATAATATATTCTCCATTCAGCGAAAGATCCAGTTTGAACGATTTTCTTTCCGCTCTGTTCACTTCGCTGTCGATTTTAAAGCCGAGAATTTCGGTGTAAAAATGTTTCGATTTTTCATAATCGGATGCGATGATAGCAATGTGGTGTATACCTTTTAATGATAACATGTGAATATGGTTAATGTTAAATTATATCTTAATGAATATCTTTTTTCTATACATCCAATATAAAATCCACCACTCAATCAACAGGATAATGGCTCCGCTGACAAGCGAACGATAAGGTTGCCCGAAGATAAGATCATAATTTGGACTGATATGAATCCTGAACGACTGGTCAATAAAACTGTCGATGGTATGTGCCAAAAGGTATGCGGCTATGGAATTGGTTCCAACTACGACTAGTGGGAAAAACCACTTTTTATGATCCCGTACATCAACAATAAAGTAAAACGCTGCCAATAAAACAAAACACCAGCCGCCACTGAAGAGAGTCCAGGCAGGTGTCCAAATTCTTTTTACAATCGGGTTGATTCCCATCAGGTTTAAGGTGACAGCAATCACAAATAATATGGCAGCTGTAAAAACAAATTGTTTGATCAGGGCAGAAGAGGATTTTGAGTTTTTGAGCCATTTACCAGCTATCAATCCCAGAATCATTGTGCCCAGCGTTGGAATGAAACTTAAAGTGCTATATCCGCCTCCGTTATATAAAAAGGAAGTTTCGCGAGGAAAAAGATTCATAAACCATCGGTCAAAAGCCCAGGCCGCATTGGTGTTTTTATTCCAATGAGCTGCGAACCCATTCAGATTATGCTCCCAATTCTGTGTTGTGCCGGTTTCAGTCCAGTCGAAATAGGGGCCAGGCAATGGGTAGGCGGCGAAGAAAATTCCATACGCTAAAAGTATTGCGATTAATGCTGCCCATTGCGTTCGTTCCGATCTGAAACCTAAGGCAAATAAAATCGGATAGCCCAGCCCGATCTGTGTCAAGGTATCTTCGAATGTAAAATTGGTCTGCGTTGCGTGCATGGAACGTAAAAATATCCCAAGCAATATTAGAATCAGCGAGCGGCGAATGGTGTGAAACCACATCATGCCCGGATTTTGCTGCTTGCTTGCCCGGCTCGCCATGGAATAGGGCAGCGCCACGCCCACAAGAAACGAAAAGGAAGGTTGAATAAGGTCATGAAGCGAGCATCCTACCCAGGACACATGACTTTGGTGATAATCAAGAAACGCCCAAAAGGAGCTTGCGGGCAATGCTTCGGCTACCTGAGAAAATTTCAAAACTTCGCCCATCATGAGCAACATTACGAAACCGCGGTAAGCATCGACGGATGAGACACGTTGCGGAATCACGGGTAGAGGAAAATCTTTCAACGTTAAGAAGTGGGGTTAGGGTTATAAAATTGTCGCTCTTAACGACTGCGTTACAATAAATGCTACCAGATTTGTTTTAAATAGGGCTGGTTGTTGGTAAAAGAAAACGCCTCGCCGGATTTACCCGGCAAGGCGTTTTTAACAGTTTGATATTTTATTTATATTAAAATCTGATCTTAAAGATTCATCTTTTTAAGTTCCTTCACTGCGTGGTCAGCAGCACGAGCCGTCATAGCCATGTAGGTCAGCGAAGGATTAACGCAAGATGCCGAAGTCATGAAAGCTCCGTCAGTCATGTAGACGTTCGTTGCGCCCCAAACCTGGTTATTTTTATTCAAAACCGAAGTTTTAGGATCATTCCCCATACGTGCAGTACCCATTTCATGAATACCTATACCCGGATGTTTTGATTCATCGTTATATTTCGATACGTTTTTCAGACCGGCAGCTTCTAACATTTCTGCTGCATCGTTCATCATATCTACACGCATTTTCTTCTCATTTTCTCCGTAAGCCGCGTCGAAGATGACAACAGGAAGTCCCCATTTATCTTTCGTTTTAGTTGAAAGCGTAAAACGGTTTTTCTCGTCAGGAAGCATTTCGCCAAAACCTCCAAGGTTCATACTCCATCCACCTGGCTGAGATATTTCCTTTTTGAAATCTGCTCCAAAACCATCCATTCCGGCTCCGCGTCCCCAACTGTCGCGGCTAGCTCCGCCCTGATAACCGAATCCACGCAGGTAATCACGCTTGTCATCGCCCCAGTTACGGTAACGAGGCACGTAAACACCATTGGCACGACGTCCGAAATAATATTTATCTTCAAATCCGTCAAAGTCTCCACGGGCTCCAACAGCAAGATGGTGATCCATAATGTTACGGCCAACCTGATCGCTGTCGTTTCCGAAACCATTAGGGAATCTTTTCGATTTAGAGTTTAAAAGGATCGATGCAGAGGCAATGGCAGAAGCGTTAAGGAAAATAATTTTTGCAAAATATTCCTTCGTTTCCATAGTGTTCTGGTTGATCGTCCGAACACCCGTTGCTTTACCAAGTTTGTCGTCGTAAATCACTTCTGACACAATGGTATCAGGAATCAAGGTAAGATTTCCCGTTTTCATCGCGGCTGGAAGTGTAGCTGCCTGCGTGCTAAAATATGCTCCATAAGGGCATCCACGCATACACATATTTCTAAACTGACATGCTGCACGACCTAATTCGGTATGGAAATCTTTTGGTGCTGTTAAATGAGCAGCGCGTCCCATAATCATGTGGCGGCCTGCAAATTTCTTCTCGATTTCACCTTTCACCTTCGTTTCCACGCAGTTCATCTGCATAGGAGGTAAATAATTTCCGTCCGGCAAAACATCCAGCCCGTCTTTTGCTCCGCTGATCCCGGCGAATCTTTCTACGTAATCATACCAGGGGGCAACTTCGTTGTAACGAACCGGCCAGTCGATGGAAATGCCGTCTTTTGCATTTGCCTCAAAATCCATCGGGTTCAAACGGTAACTCTGGCGTCCCCACAATAACGAACGGCCACCTACGTGATACGCACGTATCCAGTCAAATTTTCTTGTTTCTTCGTAGGGATTTTCTGAATCGTTTTCGAACAAATATCTGTGTTCAGGATTTGCAGTATACCCTGTACGCATTCCCGCCCAATATTCTTCTTTCGCAACTGTTGTAACGCGACCGCGGTGTTCAATTTCCCAGGGCGCAAGTGTTGCTGTCTTGTAGTCGGTTATGTGTTTGATATCGCGTCCGCGTTCAAGCATTACTACTTTCAGCCCTTTTTCAGTTAATTCTTTTGCAGCCCATCCGCCGCTTATACCAGAACCAACGACGATTGCGTCATACGTTACTTCCTTCTGACCTTTTATGTTTAAATTCATGATGAATTATTCTTATGTCTTATATATTAATCAATTAAAGATTGAGCAAAATCAGAAATATCTTCTTTTATCTTACTCAGATTTACTCTTAAAAAATTACATTGCCCAGGCTTTCTGACCAGGTTTCATATCAATGCAGCCATCATAACGGCCAGGAACCGGAACATATTCCAACGCCAAGGTAGCACCCGCTTCAGATGTAAAATATCCTAATAGGGTTAGTTCTTTAACCAATCTGAAGAACGGAACACCCTGATCGTCGGTGTACTCCTTTCCCGCCTCAGTAAATTTCTTTTTCGCCTCCGAGCTCTTTTCCGATTCTGCTTTTGCAGATGCTTCCAGCTCTTTCAATATCTTCGTTTGGTCTGCAGGGGAAGCTTTTAGGAAATCTCTTTTTTCAAGGTCTTTCAATCCTGCTGCAAAGCTGTTTTGATCTTTTGCTTCGTAACAATCTTTCAACATCATTTCTATAAACTCGCCAACCTTTGCATCTTTCGCGCCCGGCGTATCCGTTTTAGGAATAATTATTTCAGCAACCTCTGAAACTAAATTTTTCTGATCAGCTGAAAATGGAAAAGTAAGACTTGTCGATGTTTCGGTCGACGATTTACAGCCCTCCAAAAAAGCCAGCATGGTCGGAGCAGAGAGAGTTCCACCCATCAATAGTGCCACACGGGCAAGCGCATCGCGTCTTTTCATTTTATATACTTTAATAGTTAACGGTCAAAAGTGTAATAATACATTAGATTAATGCAATTATAAACAATCCGGCTAATTTATGAAATATTCTCTATTTTAGATCGGTTAGAATAATTCTATATTAGGCTTGGAAGTGTATATTGCTATAAATCAGTTGCTCTATGATTTATTAGAAAATGCTTAAAGACTCCGGTCGGATAGGAACGATCAATTTTTACGATAAATTCGTCAGGTTAAACGATTTACAGTACGAGTAAATTGCATCCGCGAATGTCAGAATTATCGAAACGGCCCATCACGTAAAATGTCCCAGGTTCAGAACCTAAGCGGCCCAGATCCTGTGTTTCGATAAAAGAACAGGAGTCAAGGTTGGCAAGGTCGATGACATTAATTCCTCCGGTTTTTGAACCAGACAAGTTATGGTCAAAAATTGAAAATGGATCGTTGACGTCCCGAAGTAAAATTCGCATGGTGTTTCCGGGCGTAAACAGACCATTACCAAGTGAATAACTTTGGGAAAGCAATTCTGTCATACCATATTCCGAGTGGATTTCTGAAACTCCGAAACTTGCTTTCAGTATGTCATGGACTTCTTCACGCAAAAGTTCTTTGCGCCGTCCTTTCATCCCTCCGGTATCCATTATCTTTAGGTTCGGAATATTTTGAAAGAATGAAAAATCGATTTCGCTTTCTGCCAGATCAAGAAGTGCGAAGGTGACACCCATTAAAAGAACGCCCCGGCCGTCGGGATTTGATGAAAGATATTTCAATCTTTCCAACATTTCGTCTATGTTATGCAGGTAAAAATTAGAGTATGAAGAATTTGCTTCATCAATAAAATGTTGCATCATATACACGAGAGACGAGTTGTTTCGTTCAAGGTATGAAGGTAGCAGAACCAGCAAATGAAAATCTTTCAGATGCCCGTAATTTTGCTCAAAGATGCTTGTGGAGACTGATTTGTAGAGGGGAGCGTCATATAAGGCATGTCGGCTGGTGGAAATACCAGAAGTTCCGCTACTTTCAAAAATGACTGTGGGCTCAGGAGGTATTCCTGACTTGATTGTATGACTTTTAAAAAACTGAATTGGAAGAAAAGGTATTTCGGTAAGCTTATTTATCAGCTTGATGTCAATATTCAGATGGGAAATGAATTTATTGTAAACCGGATTATTTTCTGCCTGATAACGAAAAATACGTAAGGCGAGCGCCTCAAATTCAGACGGTTTTAGATTGATTAATTGCTGGCGAAGCTGTTGACGTATTTCCAAGGGTGATATGTTGCTTTGAAGTTTCAATCGTAGTACTTTCGTATTATTACAACAAAGTTAAAAGTTAGTTCGCAGAAGTGGTTAGCTTATCTCTGGAAATGTCAGAAGTGAAAAGTTAAGGAAAAGATCTATATCTGGTAAACCTGTAAGAATCTATTAGCAGACCAATTTGGTCAAAATCTCATAAATATGAAGTGGAAAATATACCTGTTCTTCTTTTCGGCTGTCGTGTTGGCTAGTTGCGTCGATATCCCCGATTTTGATGATACGCCAAAAATTTATTACAATAGTATTGACCAAAGTACTCTGACTGATTCATCCGGGAGAAAGATTCAGGAGAATGTCATTGTTAGTGTTGATTTTGAGGACGGCGATGGCGATCTTGGCGCTTCGGATGACGAACGCAGTGATTCTGTAAAATACAGAGATTGGGGAAATTATGAACTTGTTACATCCAGACTCGAAGGTGGACAATGGGTTGATAGAATTCTAGCGCTGGATAAATTTAAATTTTTTCCGATGTTGAAACCCGACGGAAAATCAGGTCCTATCAAAGGAAGACTTGATCTGAATACAACTTTTTTCTATTCAGGAAGTTCGTCGCTGGTTTGGGTTAAATTTAAAGTAAGAATACGCGACAGAGCATTACGCGTGAGCAATCAAGTTCCTACAGATAGTATTCAGGTGCCGGCGTTTTAAAAATTTTGTGGAACATACTAGTTAATAGCAAAGGCTGTTGTCAATCTTGACGGCGGCCTTTCTGTTTATTGGATGGTTAAATGGTGCAGTCGGCTAGGCAATTAATTTTACGTTCGATAATGATAAGACCCGTATATTTAGGGCTTTTCCGGATGTAACGTATATGCAGCAAACTTTTACAAAAAATAACCTCCTGTTCGTTGAGCTTTTAATGCTCATTGTATTTTTGTCTGCAAGTACCTCTTTTGCACAAAATTCTGTAAAAAGTGATAGTATCAATATCGCTATTGCTCCTGAATATAATGTTGTTGGAAAACTTCACCGTTTTTTTCTTGGAGAAAATTACCGGAAATTATGGGCGACACCAATTCCACTGCGGATCCTTGATTTGCAAACAGAACGCGGCGGCTTGGAGATTGTAAAACTGGGCGGTGGCATGCAAACGCGGTCGCTTCGCCTCAAAGATGCTTCTGGTAAGGAATGGGTTTTAAGAACAATTCAAAAATATCCTGAGCGCGGACTTCCAGAAAATCTTCGTCCAACAATTGCTAAGAAAATTGTTCAGGATCAGGTTTCGACCGGTCATCCTTTTGGCGCGCTGATTACCCCACCGTTGGCAGAAGCACTTGGGCTTTTACATTCCAATCCGGAGATTGTCTATGTTGGTGACGATCCCGGGTTAGGAGAATACAGGAAAATTTTTGCCAATGCAGCCTATTTGTTTGAAGAGAGAAATCCTTTTGAAACAGAAAAAACCGACGCAACGGACAAAGCGCAGCGCAAAGTGGAGCGCGACAATGATACCCGGTTTGATGAAAAGCTGACGTTGCGCGCGCGTTTGCTGGATATGGTTATTGGTGACTGGGACCGGCATGAAGATAATTGGCGGTGGTTTCCGGAAAAGTCGAAAGGGGAAACTTTGTATAAGCCGGTTCCGAGAGATCGCGATAAAGTTTTCTACAAAACTTCGGGTTTTCTGCCCTGGTTTCTATCTCATCAATGGTTGAAATCCAATCTTCAACCTTACAGCGAAAATATCAGAGATATCACAGGATGGAATTTCAACGCGCGTTATCTGGATCGTTATTTTTTAAGTCAGTTGGATGAAAAAGACTGGAAAGATGAAATTAAATATGTGCAGGAAAAACTAACAACTGAGTTGGTTGAGAGGGCTATGAAACAGTTGCCGGACAGTATTTATACTGATCATTCAACAGAAGAACTTCACAAATCGCTACTGGGAAGAATTGATAATCTGCCGGTTTATGCGATGGAATATTATAATTTTTTATCCCACACCGTAGAAATTCCGTTATCTGACAAAAGGGAATTTTTTGATATGCACCATACTGAAAATGGTAATATTAATCTGACCGTTTTTAATATTAAAAAGGATGGAACAAAAGGGAGGACGATCTATAAAAGAAATTTTGATCATCAAGTCACCTATGAAATAAGGTTATACGGCTTCGGTGGAGAAGATATTTTTTCAGTAAGCGGTCAAACAAAATCTCCAATTGTCGTTCGAATGGTTGGAGGTGAGGATATGGATAAATTCGAAGTGGATGAAAAACTTCGTAATAAGAGCAAATTGTATGTTTATGATCGTTCCGACGAACAAAATATCTTACCACCTTCTTCCAAAGCGAAACTTCGACTTTCGACTGATACGACTGTAAATCAGTACAATAAAAGAAGTTTCATGTTTAACAGATTAGGGCCCCTTTTTCGGGCAAACTATAATATTGATCAGGGAATTCAATTAGCCGCAGGTGCAATTTTTGAAAAACAGGGATTCAGGAAAGAACCTTATGCTTTCAAAAATGAATTCTGGGCGAATTACTCAACTGGCCGCAAATCGTTTATCCTGGATTATGTCGGTGATTTCAAAAAAATATTTGGGAAAACTGATCTGGAAATTGATGCGCATTTACTTGGCCCAAGGAATTTGAGCAACTTTTTTGGCATCGGAAATAATACCCGCTTCATTAATGAAGGAGATTTTAAAATGTCTTATTATCGAAACCGCTATGATTATTTGACTGTTGATTTTAAATTAAAAAGAAAACCTCAACCAAATCTGACTTTGTTCGGAGGCTTATCAACGGAATTCTACACGAGCAAATCCGAGTCAAACACAAACCGATTTTTTAGTGATTTCAATAAAGAAAAACCGGAGTATGCAGTTTTTCAGGATCGTTTTTACGCAGGTGTAATTGCAGGTTGGATTTTCGACACACGCGATAAAGTCACGATGCCGTCCAGGGGAATGTTTTGGAATACAACCCTTTCTTTCAAGAAAAAAATTGACGGTAACTACGAATCCTACGGAAAGCTCGCGACAGAATTCAAGCATTATCTGAGTACAAAAAATGCAAGATTTGTCGTAGCTAATCGAATTGGCGGAGGAACAACAGTGGGAGATCCTGCTTTCTTTCAGCGTATGCAACTGGGTGGAGTGAGAAGTTTAAGAGGTTTTCATACCAACCGTTTTACTGGAAAAACGATGGTATATCACAATCTTGATCTGCGTTTAGACGTCCTCCATTTTACTTCCTATATTGTTCCTGGCACACTAGGGCTAATCGCATTCAACGATGTCGGAAGAGTTTGGGAGCCTGGCCAATCATCAAAAAAGTGGCACGACGGCTATGGTGGTGGTATTTATATCGAACCAGCAGAATTAGTTCTTATCCAGGCCGCAATCGGTTTTTCAAAGGAAAGCGCCTTACCGTATATCTCAATCGGATTTAGTTTTTAAAGAAGAAAAATCAACAGGAGGTAAAAAATAACAGAGAGAGAAAAAATATAAGTCAACCTGGTAAAACCGACTGAAAAGCTTAGGTTACCTAAAATGTTTCAGGTGGTAAAAGGCTCAGACATCAATCTTCAGAAATAACTTCCTCTGCGATTTTAGCAGGAATTAATATTCTGAACGTGGTACCCTTACCGACCTCAGAGCTTTTTACAAATAACTTTCCACCGTGATAGTCTTCGATAATCCGTTTTGCCAGCGTCAGACCGAGACCCCAGCCACGTTTTTTAGTACTAAAACCAGGATTAAAAATCTTGTTAGCATTGGCCTTTGTCATGCCTTTGCCATTATCCTGTATATCGATCAGAATTTGTTTGCTATTTGGTGGAGCCTGTAAGGTTACATGGATTTCACCAATGCCGCCCATTGCATCAACTGCATTTTTACAAATATTTTCGACCACCCATTCAAAAAGATTTTTATTCAGAAGCGCAGTTTGCCCTTCGGCCAACTGATCATGAATAAAAAAATGAACTTTTGAAGAAACGCGTTTTTGAAGATAAGTGATGAAACTGGTGACGATCGTGGAAACTGATTCCTGTTTGAGCGTGGGAATTGACCCGATATTTGAAAAGCGTGTCGTAATCATTTCCAGACGTACCACGTCCTTTTCAATCTCATCTGCGATAGACGAATCAATGTTTGGATCACTACGAAAATATTCAACCCAAGCCATTAACGAAGAAAGAGGTGTTCCGAGCTGATGCGCTGTTTCCTTCGCCAAACCAACCCACACACGATTTTGCTCGGCCTTTCGGGCCGCACTAAAAGCCAGGTAAGCCAGATATCCAATCAGCAACATCACCGTTAGCTGAACAAACGGGTAGTACCGAAGCTGCGTTAACAGGAAAGAATTGCTGTAATAGATGTAGCCAATTTTTCCTTCCCCAATCTGGACAGGTACCGGAAGATGTTCACCCTTCATTTTCACTAATTGTGCTTCGATAATTCGTTCTTTCTCACGAAGCGAAGCATTTTTAGGGAAATTTATATTTCTATGAATCGGAAAATTATTCTCATCTACGTAAATAACCGGGATCTGGTAGAAACTCACCGCATCCTGAATAACATTCATGATCACGTTAAAATTCTCATCATCTGGACTATTAACGATATACCGCAGCCCTTCTCCGTAAAGTCGAACTTCACGTTCTTCCCTCTCTTCAAGCTTGTCAACCAGATCATTAGTGTAGAATAAGGAAACAATACTCAAAATGAGTAAAACCACACCAATAAAATATTTAAGGTTTCCCTTTCGCTCATAAGTTTCAACCAGGGAGCGGCGAAGCCTGTCGCTGTTCAAAAGAGCTACGGGATGTAATCGGAAACGGGGTTTATTTTTTGGAGTTTCAGCGATCATTTAAGATTGGGACACGTAATGAATTAATCATTTGGTGATTAGGCTTACAAATAACGTAAAATAATCGTGCTTAGTGGATTTTAAAACTATTTTCATTTGTTCTCTACATCATGCAAACAAATGACCTGCGTCATTTATTTACCATGATGTAAAGCGGAAATTTACATATCAATCGGCAGTTTTATTTATATGTCTTCTAAATAAAGGGAGGCTCTTTACTAACGGTTCCTATTGTAAATTTTGTGCTGTATTTTTGTGAATCGAATTAGACCTAGTGATGTATAATCATTTCAAATCAATAAGTTTATCACATCGGAATGCCCCACTTTCCATTAGAGAGCAATTAGCTCTTTCGGAGGACAGCGCGAAGGGTATAATGCTTCGTTTGAAGGATTTCTTTGAAGTTTCTGATGTTCTTGTCGTTTCTACCTGCAATCGTACAGAAATATATTATTCTTCGGCTGAGGATCTCAACGAAGATATTATCAAGCTTCTTCTCATTGAAAAAGGAATTACTGATACAGAACCTTTTCTTGATTATTTTGAGCGTTTCTGCGAAGGTGAAACTGCCGTTAGACATTTATTTGAAGTGGCAACCGGGCTTCATTCTCAGGTTGTTGGTGATATGCAAATCCCGAACCAGATTAAACATGCATATCAGTGGACCGCAGATTTAAACCTTGCAGGTCCGTTTCTTCACCGTTTGCTTCATACTATTTTCTTTGCCAACAAGCGCGTCGCTCAGGAAACTTTTTTCCGTGATGGTGCTGCTTCCGTTTCTTATGCGGCGGTGGAATTACTGGATGGCTTAATGCCAAATCCAAAAATATTGGTTGTTGGTTTAGGAGAAATTGGAACTGATGTTTGCCGTAACCTGGCTCAGAAGACTGATGCTGATGTTACTTTGGTCAATCGTACCAGAAGTAAGGCAAATGCTTTGGCGCAGGAACTTAATTTTAAGGTAGTAGACTTCGAAAATATCGAATATCAGATTTCCCAGGCAGATATAATTGTTTCATCGATAGCACGCGACGAACCTTTCTTCACAAAAGAGATGATGGTACGCTTACGCGGGATGTCTTTCAAATATTTTATCGATCTTTCTGTTCCACGCAGTGTTTCTCCCGAAGTTGAGGAAATTCCCGGTGTGATGTTATATGCGATAGATTCAATCAAATCGAGAGCCGATGAAGCACTTTCACGTCGACTTGAATCGGTTCCGCAGGTAAGAGAAATTATTGGCGAGGCCGTATTAGAATTTAATGACTGGTCAAAAGAAATGATCGTTTCTCCGACTATTCAAAAATTGAAAGGTGCTCTGGAACAAATCCGTAAGGAAGAATTAGGTCGTTTTACAAAAAATCTGAGCGATTCAGAACTTGAAAAAGTAGAACGAATCACGACCAGCATGATGCAGAAAATCCTTAAACTGCCTGTTTTGCAATTGAAAGCAGCCTGTAAGCGGGGAGAAGCTGAAACACTGATTGATGTTCTGAATGATTTATTTAATCTGGAAAAACAAAAAGAAAGTCACTGATAAATACTGGCCTTAATTATATAAAGTCCCCGAACAGCTGAAAAGTTTTTCGGGGCTATTTTTTTGTGCAAAATAAAAAAAAGATCGGGACGCTCTTATAGCAACCCGATCTATGCATTACCTTACCCTCCACAATTTTATATTATCACAACGACACGATAAACGGTCCTGCGATATCAAGAACTTCTTTCATTGTTAATGGCTCATCAAATGACTCAGTAATCGTAGCGAATGAGATGTTTTCAAGGCCGGCGATACCTGGAAGATTTAAACCTCCTTGTACTACTTGTCCTTCGCTCATTTCACCTTTGTAAACTGCTGGCGGGAAACCAGTATCATTTGTAATCCAGCTTTTAATTGATTTGTCACCAGAGATTTTTGCAAGAATTTTTCTGGCGATAGCAGCGTGACGAGCTTCTACCGAGTGTATTTGAAGCGCATATTGAAGAAGAAGCGGCTCAGAAATAAGATTGCCAGCCTGTCCTTTGTATGCACGAACTCCTGTGTCTTCAAATGCTTTTGAAAGTGTTACAAAGGTTGCAAAATCCGTGAAAGCAGGAAATGCTCCTTTTGCAGTAAAGTCAAATGTTGGTTTTTTTACAGCAGCTGCGCCCAATGCATTCACCAAAAATTTAACGTGATTTCTTTCATGGATACCAATCTGCATGAAAACCGCCTTATACTCAGCAGGAATCAGATTAGCAGTTCCATTACCGATTTCGTAGAATTCATTTTCAAGATATTCCAAAGTCAAGGCATAGTTCAAAACCTCAATAGCCGAAGGTGTAGCTCCATAAGCCTTGTTAACAACAGTTGCGAAAGCAGTTGGAACAGCAGCAGCAGCTAGTGTGCTTCCGATGCGGTTCATGAACGTGCGACGCGATGCGTGTTCTAAGCGACCAATTGCGTCGCCGTCAATTTTTTGTAAAGTATCAAATATATTGAAGATATTCATGTCTGTCGAATGTTAAAGAGTTGATTGTTAAACTGGCAATTGTGAATAACCGATTTTGTTCATCACAAATGGCTGAACAGAAGGAAGAATTACAACCGGAGGAAGAGCAACATCAAATCCGTCACTTGTTGTAACAATATCATCACCAGCGAAGAATGCCGTGTTTGGCATCAGCAAATCACGAATTGCTGCTGCATGGCGAGCTTCTACTGAAACGATTTTTCCTGCCAATAATAAATAACCAGCATCTTTAATAAACTTACCAGCTCCATTGTATGCTTGAACGCCAGTATCTTCAAATAACTTGGCAGCACCTAATACGCTCGCACGATTAGAAAAATCGATTGACGTAAAGTTTGGAGTTAAACCTTTGATTGCAGCAGATCCTAACGCAGCCTTGAAGAATTGTCTGTGGATAATTTCATGGTCACGGATGTCTGTCAAAATCATTTTTTCCTCTTCGGTGATACCGATGTAAGGAGAAGATAAAACCTGAGTGTAAAATGCGGCTTCTAGTTGTTCAAGAGCATACGCATAATTTAGGATACCAACGTCTCCTGAACCTAACTCTACTATTTGGTCACTCTCCAGATCATGATCTGTACATGCGCCAAGAATGTAAGCGCCAGTAGCTGCGGCCACGCCAGCTGATCTTAGGAAATAGCGTCTGTTCACTTTCACCAGCATTTCATTGTCGGTCGAAACTGAATTTTCTGATAAGGTTTTTTTCATAGTCGTGATAGTTTCTTAATCTAAGCGTTCGTTGAAATGATTGAATTTTAGGAGACTTACGCCTTCTAAAACAAAATAGATTTAACGCTAAAAAAAATATTTGGCTTAATGATTCGTTGGCCAAACTTCATTTTGCATTTAAGCCGGAACGACGTCTGGAAAAGACTCAATTTCATAGGATAATTATCAGATAAAAAAATCTTGTTTTATTTTAAAAAAAATAAAATTCGTAGAAATTATTTTATTGGAATTGAATCTGCTACTCCCAGGCGTTGTCCGTTAGATAAAAATTTGAAGGTTAAATGGCAGATTAACGAATCATCAACAATATTTACAAAGCGAAACTTTTCGATTGTTTTTAACTAATTTGCCCGCTTCTCAGAATCTGGTCGAAGTTATTTTTCGTAGGTATCTTAAACAGGCGCTTACATGTTTATTAGTACACATTTTACCTCCACCAAATATGGCGTGCATTGGCGCTTCGATAATACATTTTGAGCAGTCGTTCGAGCGAAAAGCACGTTATGCTTTTACGACGGTTTTCAAAATTTTGTTTGCCGGGCTTTTCATTTTTATAAGCCTGATAAAAACGGCAAGTGCGCAAACGAACCATTTCTCACCATCGGCAGAAGTTGGTACTTATATAGGAAGCAGCGAAACGACACCTTTTTGGTTGAGGGCAAATCAGTTTGGCGTTGTTCCCTTGGCTATGCCTGATTTCACCGGGAGAGTCGGTCTGGTTTATGAGTCTCAGATTTTGTCTGATTCTAGTAAAATGAAACGTTCTAAAATTAGATGGGGCGCCGGCGCTGAAACTGTTTTAAATACAGGAGGAGGTAATTCGAAGGTTTTTCTTCCCGAAGCGTATGTGAAGGTTCGTTGGAAAAGTCTTGAACTTTGGGGTGGCAGAAGGAAAGAAATACTTGGGATCGTCGACACGACACTTAGCACCGGTTCATTTACATGGTCAGGAAATGCGCTGCCAGTTCCTAAAATCCAACTCGGTTTTCCGGATTATGTTCCCTTGAAATTTCTTAAAAGTTTTGTAGCTATAAAAGGTTTCTACTCCCATGGCTGGTATAACACACCCTACATTCAAAACGCATATCTTCATCAGAAAACCTTGTACGGGCGATTCGGAAAACCGAATGGCAGATTTAATGTGCAATTGGGTGTCGTGCATAGTGTTACCTGGGCGGGGGAAGCCGATTATTTAAAAGATAGCCCGTTGGCAATTGACGGAAAGCTGACCGATAATTTTGGAGATTACCTCTGGGGAGTGGTGATAGGAAAAATCCCAAAGGTTTACAGAAACAATCGTTTTACAAATTTTGATGGAGAAAACCGTGTCGGAAATCATGTAGGTCAGTATGATCTTGCTTTCGAATACAAGCTTGATAAGTCAAAATTGCTGCTGTACCATAACCATCCTTTTGAAGACGGTTCAGGGTTGCAGCTGCAAAATATTCCTGACGGACTATATGGATTTAGCTGGAAAAGGGCATCAGCCGGGAATTCATTTGTCAAAGTAAGAGGAGTTCTTTTGGAGTATATGTTTTCAAAAGATCAGTCTGGTGCCGGTTTTAATGTTCCGGGAACACGTTTCAAAGGCAACGATAATTATTTCGATCACGCGCAATACCGGGAAGGATGGTCATATTTTGGAAAAGGAATGGGCACGCCGTTCATTCCGGCGACAAGTGAAATTAATCAGGAGAAGTATGGCGGAGGCGAATTTTTCTCGGATAACCGTGTCATCGTATATCATGCAGGTTTGGAAGGTACGGTGTCAAGAGCAATTCAATGGCGGACAAAAATTTCATACAGCGAAAACTTTGGTACAAACAATCGTCCTTTTGAACCAACAGCAAAACAATTTTCCTATTTATTAATAGTCGATGCGCCAATCCTGAAATGGGGAAATACGCGTTTAATTACAAAACTTGCCATCGATCAGGGTGATCTGTATCCTTCATCAGCTGGTGGTTATATCGGATTAAGAGCTACAAGTTTCGGACGAAGAAAATAATTACTAGAACATCAAAAAAACGTTATCAAAGTCCGACTTTGATAACGTTTTTTTTGAATGACGAAAATGTTTTTATTTTTTCGGCGCTCTTTTAATCGGACGGCCATATTTCTGCATCTTTTCCTCTGCATGATTTCTGCGCACATTGACTTTTTTATTTTTGTCAATTTTTTCATGAAAAGCTGCGCCAACCGTTCCTTTTTTAGGTAATTTGATGTCAACTGTTTTCATAAAAATATGGGGCTTTTCCAACTCGGTAAGCACGTCAGATATTTTCAGATTTTCAGGTAATGGCAACATTGGAATTTGGTAGTTCATTAAACCTTCAATGTTCTCCTGAAATTCCTTTTCCTTTTCTGTGACAAAAGTAATCGCAATACCTTTTTTGTCGGCCCGTCCTGTTCTCCCGATTCTGTGGATATAGTTTTCAGGAACTTCCGGTACGTCAAAGTTAAAAACGTGCGAAACTTCTGCGACATCTAAACCTCTGGCTATGATATCAGTTGCAATGATTAACCGATAATTTCCTTCGTGAAACTGTTTAACCGTATTAAAACGATGATTTTGTTCCTTGTTCGAGTGGATAACACCGATCTTATCAGGAAATTTTGTTTCAAGCTGAGCGAATAGCTGATCTGCCAAATGTTTGGTAGCACTGAATACAAGCACTTTTGACATCGTTTCATCTTCACTCAAAAGCAGTTCCAGAAGATTTACTTTCGTGTAAAAGTTTGGGACATCATATGCTATTTGCTCAATATTTTCCAACGGAGTTCCAACCGGAGCTGCTTCAATTCTGACTGGATTATTGAAATACGTTTCCATTAAAACCTCAACTTCCGGAATTAACGTTGCCGAAAACAAAAGGTTTTGTCTTTTCTGTGGAAGGAGATCCAGGATATTTTTCAACTGCGTTCGAAAGCCAAGATTCAGCATTTCATCCACTTCGTCGATAACAAGTTTTTTAATCGCTTTCGTTTTCAACGAACCGTTCAAAGCCAGATCGACCAGGCGGCCCGGCGTGGCAACAACAACATCGGCACCATTTTTCAGCTCAGCCATCTGAACCTTAATGTTGCCGCCGCCATAAACGCCCACAGCAGTCAGCGTCATGTAAGCTGCCAGTTTTTTTACTTCTTCTACCACCTGCACCACCAATTCACGGGTTGGCACGATGATGAGAAGCTGAGGCAATCTGTCTTTGGAATATTGTAATTGCCGAAGTGTTGGCAAAAGGTATGCAAAAGTTTTACCGGTTCCCGTCTGGGCAATACCGCACACGTCCTTTCCGGACATCATCACAGAAAATACCTTCTCCTGAATCGTCGTAGGCGTTGTATAACCCAGATCTTCAAGTGCGTTTAGTAAGGCTCTGTTAAGATTTAATTCTTCAAAAGTCATAACACTACTGCTAAATAATCCGCAAAGGTAATTCTATTCTTGCGTACATGGCGACTTCTGCTGAGAATAAGGTGAATTATTGCCTTTTTCAGGAAATTTTAGATGGGTTATTTGTGCAGATATTATATTTTGGTGTAAAGCCATGCCCACCAAATCAACGCAAATTGCAAAGGCAATCTCAGCAGTGCAACCCATAAATAGGGATTTTTTTCTTTGTAAAAAGTTAAGGCCATTTGGATATTAGCCGGGAAAACCGCGATCAGCAATAAAATTATCAGCCAGGCACCGATGTGGCGGGTTGAGGGAATGGCCAATAGAACGGCAAACAGAATTTCGCATGCCCCGCTGATATAAACGAGTTGTAACGGATATGGCAAAAATTTAGGCATGATCTCAAGAAATACGCCCGGTTTAAGAAAATGAACAATGCCCGCGAAGATAAAAAATGCTGACATCAGATAAACGAAGAAGAATTTCATATAGAAAAAGTTTGCCTTAGTTGTTAGATCTTCCTTTATACATGACCCAATATATCGTTTTCTAAGTCAAAAAAACCAGAAACTATCTGATAAGGTGAACTGGCGCGTAAATAGATTTAATATAGGAACGATTAAACCATTTAAAAGCTTTATTATCTTTGAAAAATAAAGCGAGACTGTAACCAAAGAGTAACAGCCGTCCAAAAATATAATTTAGTAAATGAAACTTGTCGGACAATTAAACAGGGTAGTAATTACAGGTCTTGGTGCTTTGACCCCTCTCGGTAACAATATAAATGATTTCTGGAATGGTTTGTTAAATGGTGTTAGCGGCGCAGGTCCCATAACAAAATTCGATACCACAAACTTCAAAACGAAATTTGCCTGCGAAATAAAAGGCTTCAATCCTCAGGATTTCTTCGACCGTAACGAGGCAAGAAAATATGATCCTTTCACGCAATATGCCCTAGTTTCTGTGGCGGAAGCAGTTGCAAATGCAGGAATAGATTTCGATAAATTGAATAAAAATCGTGTTGGCGTGATTTGGGGTAGTGGAAATGGAGGAATTTATTCATTTCAGGAAGCAGTTTCCGAATATGCTACCGGCAATGGAATCCCTCGCTTCAACCCGTATTTTTATCCCAAAATGATTGTTGATATTGCCTCAGGCGTTATCTCAATCAAATATGGTCTTCGTGGCGTTAACTTCACTTCGGTTTCAGCTTGTGCAAGTGCGAATACCGCAATTATTGAAGCTTTCAATTTTATTCAATGGGGGAAAGCGGATATGATCATTACCGGAGGATCGGAAGCACCGATCTATGAAGTTTCGATCGGAGGTTTTAATGCTACAAAAGCATTGTCAACGAATAATGCCAATGCAGAAACGGCGTGTAAACCTTTTGATCCTGCACGTGACGGATTTGTGATGGGAGAGGGCGCCGGCGCAATTATTCTTGAAAGTTACGAACATGCTGTGCAACGGGGAGCAAACATTATCGCGGAAATTGTCGGTGGCGGCATGACTGCTGACGCTTTTCATTTGACAAGTACGCACCCGGAGGGGGAAGGAACCGCGCTGGCGATGCAGCTTGCACTTGACGAGGCCGGAATTTCAGCTTCTGAAATTGATTATCTCAATGTTCACGGTACAGCGTCTCCCGTTGGCGATATCAGTGAATTGTATTCGATCGAGACTATATTTGGTCGAAATCCAGATCTGAGTATCAGTGCTACAAAATCCATGACCGGACATTTACTGGGTGCAGCCGGTGCGATTGAAGCAATCGCCTGTATTAAAGCGATCACTGATAATATTATCCCACCAACCATCAATACCCTGCAAATTGAACCTGAATTCGACGGTAAGTTTGATATGACTTTGGGATCTGCGAAGAAAAGAAAAGTTGAATTTGCGATGAACAATACGCTCGGTTTTGGCGGGCATATAGCTTCGAGTATTTTCAAGAAGTTTCAGGAATAACTTTCACAGACAGACCGGTTGATTACCAGGCATGATTGTTACAGATGGCCGCCTAAACTTTATAAACTCATGGAAAAACAAAATTATAAAAATCACGTCCGTTTCTATCCACCTCATCACTTTGTGTTTTATCCTATTTTATTGATTTTACTGGGATTCAGCATTTACTATATCTCAAAGTATGAGGAGCAGTCGTTGATCTGGACATTTGTTGCGCTGGCTTTTTTCATGATCGGCTATGTTGCATTTATGCTGCGACAGCATTACGCATTGAACAATCAAAACAGAATTATACGGCTGGAACTTCGTTTCCGGTATTATGTTCTGACTGGTCAGCGTCTTGAAACTTATGAGGATACGCTTTCCGAAGGACAATTATTTGCGCTCCGTTTTGCATCTGATGCTGAGTTGCCTGGATTGGTGCAACGCGCCGTACAGGAGAATATCACACCTGACGAAATTAAAAAGTCGATTAAAAATTGGCTTCCTGACCATATGAGGGTTTGAAATCTTGTTTTAAATAAGAAAAGGCATCCTTTGTGGATGCCTTTTCTGTTTATCGATGAAGTGTAAACAGAGATTATCTAGTTCTCAGGCGACCTGATTTTTTATCGTAAGTGCCTAATGGAAAGCTTAATCCAAGATTAATACCGAGGTTACGATTTTTAAGGTTTTCGTTATTTGCTCTTGAAACGTTAAACAAGCCTAAGCCGTAACGTACATCAAAGTTCAACCAAACTTTTGGAGTTAATTCATAGTTAAAACCAGCTCCCCCAGTAATGCCAAGGTCAAAAATATTGTAGTAACGCATGTTATTCGGTCTTTCAATGCTGTTTCCGTCTTTATCTTTTGCGCTAACCAGGAAGTTCAAACTCGGTCCTACAAACAATTTAGGACGGAAGCGATCTCCAAACTGTCCAAAGAAAAAGGTGAACAACAATGGAGCCTGAATGTAGTTCAAATTGATCTCATTAGTCTTGTTAAACGTTTGAGCGCCAAGTTGAGTAAAAAGCAATTGTCCGCTAAAACCAAAACCTGTTTTAGTACTATAATTATAAAATGCTCCAACCGTTAGGCCTGGCTTTGTACTTGTGTTTTCCATAGTGCCGTGGAGATTGGCAAAAGAAACACCGGCAATAGGTCCGATAGAAACATTCTCCTGAGCTGAGACAGATGATATCCCAATTGTAAGCGTCAATAAAAGAATAATACAATTTTTCATATAAGCACGATTAAGTTAATTTGAAGAGCACTCCTCAATTATTGTGCCTGTATGATCGCTTATTTCTGATTTATATAGTTGGTTTGTTATCAGACAAATATAAGATGATTGCAATTTTCTATTCGTGGAGATAGTTGGAAATCTGTGGTGCGATGTCTACATATTTTAAAAATCTTACATCATTAATCATCATCCTCATCATCAAAAATGGTCATGTTTGGTATCTCGTATGTTTTGAGAAATGCTTTCAACAAACTTGGTTCTTTCCACTTTTTCAATGTATACTTAATCTCCTTAATTTCCGCTTTGACCTCATTGATGTTGGTGTTAAATTTAACGACAACCGTAGTCATTGCATTAACATGTTCTGGTTTCAGTCCGCACAGATATGAAATCTGTTGTTGAATTTCCAGTTTCTCCTTTTCCAGTTCTTCGACTTGTTCCTTCAAAACCAAGTTGTAATAGGTCAATTGTTCTTTTCCCAGATTTTCTAAATGATCCTGATCAATTCTTTCAAATTCGATCTGCAATTTCAGAAGTTCAAGAAGATTATTTTCCTGGTATGTCTGGGTTACTTTTTGCATAATCTCGGTTTTACGCAACTTCTCATCCTCATCTGTTTCCCGGTCAGGATGAAACGCTTTAACAAGATCCATATAAACCTTTCTGACAGATTTTGTGGTTTTTTGTTTTTGCAAAATTTGTCTGGCCTGCTTTGCCTCTTCCTGATGCACTTTTACTTTCTCCGCGCGTAATTCTGCCTTGATCCGTTCCTGTTCTTCAGGTTCCAGTTCGTGAAAGATATCTTCCTCTGTGACTTCGTTCTCCTCCGCGAGAAATTTGGTTTCAATGAGTTGGGAATCGGCTTTTTTTAATTCCCTGAGTGCAGTTTCAAAGTCGACTTCGCTGTACTTATTAAATAACGGAAGCAGTTCTTCAAATTTATAATTAACAATCAGATCAAAAGAAATTTCTGAGATCAGGTATGCCAATTTAGTTAGATATGCCTTTCTATACAGATCTTTTTCATACATTCTATCCAGATGTTTGACCAGCTCAACCCGAAATTCCTGATATTCCATTACGATCGGGTTGTATTCTTTTTGTACTCTGTCAATGAGTAATTCATACGTATTTCGCAATTCAGGAATCACTTTGTCCAATTGCTCTATGCGTTCAGACAACTGATTAAATTCTTTTTGACGTTTATTTAAAACTGTCTTCGGCTGCCCAATACGCAGCACACTTGATCTTTGCATCATTTTTATTTTAATATGTCAAAATAACCGTTTGGGCTATTTGTAAGTTTTTGGTGAGTGGATATTTTGGTGTTATGGCGGCTGGTTTTTACCGGTCATATTGTTTGTTACAGGTCGGAATAGTGGTTACTTGTCTGATTGTTTTTTACTGGTCGTATTGTTTGTTACCGGTCGGACGGCAGAAAAAGCCGTCCGACCGGTTGCACAGTCCAAATTTATGAGCATTTTATACTTATATATTTTACAGAAATGAACGTCGAGCGAGCCACCCGTCCGACGGTTTTTTCACCGTCGGACGGGTAAAAAAACTTCCTGAATTCAATAACAGAAATCCCCAACCGGATAATTCCTAAAAGCCCAATTCCTGATAAGAAATCAGAACAATTGCAACAACAGCCAGGGCGAGCCCCAGACGATTCAGATTATTAAGTTTTTCCTTATATAAAATCCAGGCTGCGAATGAGGAAACGAGCATGCTGAGAATATTGTAAATCGGAAAAACAAATGCTGCACTATTTCCGAAAGAGCCCAATGCAAGCAGAAGAAAATATAAAGAAAGGAAATTAGGTACGCCCAGTATCAGCCCGCCAATTACACTTCTTAGCGTCAGTTTTTCCCCTCCAAAAATGATCTTATATAGCAGTAGCAAAGTTCCGATCAGAATAGCACCAGAACATGCAATGATCATAAATATTGTCGTTTGTTCAGGACGATAATATTGCATTGTCAGGTAATTGATGAGCGTATTATTCGTGCCGCTTGCCAGAAAAGTAAATACCGGCAAAAGCCAGGCATAAGATAAAACGGATACCTCTAACGGCTGTCCATGCTCAAATTCTGTACTCTTTTCCTTATTTTGAATTACACCCAAAGCAAGCGCAGCCAATGCTATAACCAGTCCCGTATAATTCAGAAAGGTAAATTCCTTATTTGAATTTTTAAAAATAAAAAGTCCGAACAAAACAGGGATTACCAGCGACATATTTCCAGCCAGCGACGCTGCCGTGACACTCACTTTCTGCGCAGTTAAACCTATTGACATAAATGCGATTACAAACAAAGTTCCAAGTGCCAGGGTGAGAATTGTTCCTTCGGAAGTCCATTGGATTTCTCCAAAAGCACTGATATCTGGCGTCAAAAATAAGCCTGTGATTACGCAGGAGTAGTAGTTAAACACGACTGCATGAAAGGAATTTACCTGATATTTCGGATACGACCGCATGATCAGGTAAAGTGCTACGGTAAAAAGGACGGAGAGTAAAAAGTATAACATATTGATTGACTTAATTCAAACCTGATAGAACTTCATCAATGATTTTCGGGAAATGTTTGTGCTCCAAAACATGTATTTTGTCTGCAACATCATCTGGTGAATCCGTTTCTAAAACTTCACAGCTGGTCTGGAAAATAATATTTCCTTCATCGTAATGCTGGTTCACAAAGTGGATTGTTATGCCTGACTCTTTCTCTTTATTGGCAACAACTGCTTCATGGACAAAACTTCCGTACATCCCTTTTCCACCATATTTTGGAAGTAATGCCGGGTGGATATTAACCATTCGGTCGGGGAACGCTTCAACCAGTTTTGCTGGGATCAGCATCATGAAGCCTGCCAAAACAATCAAATCGATCTTATTATTAATTAAAAGTTCGAGAATCTGTTCAGTATCGTAAAAAGTTTTTCTGTCAAAAATCACAACTGGAATATGAAGTTTTCTCGCGCGCTGGATGACTCCGGCCTGCGGATTATTGGTGAGTATTAAAGTCACCTGCACATCATTTCGGTCTGCAAAATATTCGCCGATTTTTTCAGCGTTTGATCCGGATCCTGATGCGAAAATGGCAATACGTTTCATTATAATTTAGATTGGGGATTGAAAGTTGAAATTTATCATTTCTATCTTTCATGAATGTTTGAAATAATTGGCAAAGCTATAAAAAAGAACGGCTTCCGGGATTAATTCGGAAGCCGTTGTTCTGATAAGTTATAAATGCCTAATAAATTTTAGTCAATTCACTTCTGCTGAAAAGTTTTCCTTTGCGGTATGATTCCGTTTTTAAGTCCCACAACACACCTGGCGCACGCCATGAGATTGTATTCATCTGCATTTTAATCCCAAGGCCCATTTTTGTTTCCATCAGCATATCAGAAGTGATTTTGTAAGTATCGAAAGTGCCGGCAGGAATTGTGATCTTTTCCTGACTTTCCACAGTTCGATTCAATATCTGCATGTTGAATGTCATAGCCATCGGTCCGGAACTGCCTTCACCTTTCAATGAAGCATCTTTGAGTTTTTGTCCAACAGTAAATTTATTTGGAAACTCGATGTTAGTCGACGTGTATTTCATCTGGAAATTTTCAAACGACTTCATTTGCTCCTGGTTCATTAATGAACTTGCGTCCAGAAATAACGTGTTGCCGTCGCATTTCATGTTGTAAGTGTTTTTCATTTCCGATTTGCCTTTGGGGTTGAAAACTTCCATTTCAACCGAAATTACTGACATACCGCCTTCGGACGCGACTTTCGTGATTTTGTAGTTTATCGTACCGGTCGATTTTCCTTTGCCGTCGAACGTGGCCATTTCAAAACCACTGCCGGCTTTCATGTTGGTGCCCATACATTCCTGAGCTTTTACACTTGCGATGCTACTGAAAATAACAACCAAAAAAAGTAGAATTCTAATTCTCATATTGGAAATTGTTTAGGTTACAGAATATTCGTTCAAGTGATTTAGTCGAAATAGTGTCAACAATTAGTAACAAAATTTCAAAGAATTGCAATTAGGCCCATATCATGGTCAAGAGCCCCAGCAGCATGATTATTTTACATAACGAACTCACCTTTTTAAAATCACGACGTGTGTCTGAATTTACCAAAGAATAAACAAGCCAGCCAATTGGGAATAATAACAGCAAAAATAATACGGCGAGCACTGGATTATTCAGCGTATGTGCCATGAAAAAGAGGGTCGTTACAAAAATAAAAATTACACAATAAAGGAAATGTTTAGTTCTTCGAATTCCCCAGATTATCGGTAATGTCCGACAGCCGTGTGCCTCATCTCCACGTATATCTTCCATATCTTTAACGATTTCTCTAATCAACGAGATGAAAAAAGAAAAAACGGCATAAATGAAAACAAGCTGACGATTTTCCGGGTACCGAAGAGTCAGTATTACTAAGGTAAATCCTGTCAAAAGGGATACGATAAAATTTCCAATAAAAGGCGCTCGCTTATAACGTTCAGAGTAAAACCAGAGCAGGGTAATGGAAAAAACATTAACCAGAAAAACCCATGGATTAACGAGCAATCCGAGGGCAGCTCCTAAAACATTAAAAACCTGGTGCGCACCCATGGCCCAGCGCCTTTTTAAGTAACGGCCAACAACCACGCGTTCAGGTTTGTTAACTATATCAATTTTAATGTCAAAATAATCATTGATAATATAACCTGCCGCTGCAATGCAAACGGTAGAAAGCGAGAGGATAAACAGATCCGGATCGCTGATAATATTTCTCCATTCATGCCTCGGGCCGATCAGTAGTATGCGCGTAAGGTACTGTGTTATAGCCACAATAACCAGATTGCTCATACGGACCAGACGTACGCTCCCGGTAACAAAATCCCAAAATCTTACTTTCGGTCTTACAGACACATTCATGGAGGTTATAAAAAAATATAAGCAGGTTCAGACATTAAAATTATTCATTTTATGTCAATTAAGGAATTAATAAAATCTTTCTCTTCGACTTCGGGATAAAAAAGCACTGATTTTGTGTTAGCTATGAGTTGACCGTCTGTTTATAAAAGTTCGTCGAGCTTAAACTTGAATTATTTCATTAAGAACATAGAAATTTAAAATTATGAAAATAGGCATTGTGTGCTACCCAACCTTTGGAGGTAGTGGCGTAGTTGCTACGGAACTAGGGAAAGCACTGGCAAAAGAGGGCCATCAGATACATTTTATCACGTATTCACAACCTCAGCGACTGGACTTTTTCAATGAAAATCTTTATTATCATGAAGTAAATATACCTGCCTATCCATTGTTCCAATATCCGCCGTATGAATCTGCTCTATCGAGCCATATGGTGCACGTTGTAAAAATGGAAAAACTGGATCTGCTTCATGTTCATTACGCTATCCCACACGCGTCTTCGGCGTATCTTGCCAAACAAATTCTCGCTCAGCAAGGAATACATATCCCGGTTATCACAACTTTACACGGTACGGACATAACGCTTGTTGGTAAAGATGAGTCTTATGAACCGGTCGTGACTTTCAGTATCAATCAGTCTGACGGAATTACAGCTGTTTCGGAGTCGCTTAAAAATGATACTTACAAACATTTTGCGGTTACAAAAGATATTGAGGTTATTCCAAACTTCATCGATTTGAGCCGTTTTAACAGACAAAAGAAAGATCACTTTAAACTTGCTATCTGTCCGAATAACGAAAAACTTATCGTTCACACATCAAATTTCCGTAAGGTAAAACGGATTGACGACGTGATCATGATCTTCCATCAGCTGCGTGATATCACTCCAAGCAAATTGTTACTTGTTGGTGATGGTCCCGACCGCGCGCGTATCGAACGTTTGTGCCGGGATCTGGATATGCTTTCTGACGTGCGTTTCCTTGGAAAACTGGATGCTATTGAAGAAGTGTTGTCCGTTGCTGATCTGTTCCTTATGCCATCTGAATCAGAAAGTTTCGGTCTGGCGGCGTTGGAAGCTTTGGCTTGTGAAGTGCCTTTAATCACTTCAAATGCAGGAGGTTTGCCTGAACTAAATATTCCGGGAGTGACTGGGTTTTTAAGTGATATTGGCGATGTGGACGACATGGTGAAACATGCTGCCTATATTCTGGCTGACGAAAATCTGCCAAGATTTAAGGAAAATGCACTTGCCCGTGCGAAAGAATTTGATGTGGCGAAAATCCTGCCGCATTATGAAGCATACTACGAAAGAGTTATTGAAAATAGCAGAGCGACTGTGTAAGTTGTTGTGGGTATGGTATTTGTAGTTGGCTGTTGATCAACTATAAATACCATTTTTCATGCTAGCGAATATACCATATACTCAATATAAAAGAATTGTGATCATAGGCGCCGGCTTCGGCGGATTGGCGCTTGCCCGCGAGCTTGCCAAACGTGATGACCTACAAGTTGTCCTGATCGACAAGAATAATTTTCATCAGTTTCAGCCTTTATTCTACCAGGTTGCCACAGCCGGACTTGAACCAAGTTCGATATCTTTTCCACTTCGAAAAGCTTTTCAATCCAAAAAAAATGTACATATCAGAGTTGCAGAAGTTCTCTCAGTTAATACTGATAGGAAATCGTTAGAAACTTCGTTGGGAGAAATTACCTATGATTTCCTGATTGTTGCGACCGGTGCGACTACAAATTATTTTGGTATGAAAGATATTGAAGACCGCGCCATCCCGATGAAATCTGTGTCGGAAGCACTGGCTTTGAGAAACCGCGTTTTGCAAAATCTGGAAGATGCGCTGGCCGTTGAAACCAACGATGAGCGTGAGGGATTGATGAGCATTGTTATTGTTGGCGGCGGACCAACGGGAGTAGAATTATCTGGTTCACTGGCCGAAATGAAAAAGTATATTCTTCCAAAAGATTATCCCGAACTGGATTTTTCTTGTATGAGAATTTATTTGCTGGAGGGTCTGGATAAATTGTTAGGCGTGATGTCGGAGGAATCTTCTAAAAAATCAAGAGAATATCTTGAAGAAATGGGCGTAGAAATTCTTACCGGACAAGCCGTTGCAGGATATGATGGTAAGTATGTTACCACAAAACAAGGTATGAAAATCCGTACAGATAATCTGATCTGGGCGGCGGGGGTGAAGGCGAATGCCTTGAAAGGAATAAATCCAGAAGTACTGGTTAGGGGAGGTCGTATTAAGGTGGACGAGTTTAATCGCGTGCAGGGTTATACTGATATCTTCGCTATTGGTGATGTGGCTTCCATGAGTGAAGGGAAATTTGAAAACGGTCATCCGCAACTTGCCCAGCCAGCTATGCAGCAGGGCAAAGCGTTGGCCAAAAATATTTGGCGGGCCCTGGATGATAAACCACCGGTTCCATTTAAGTATAATGATCTTGGATCAATGGCAACCGTAGGCAGAAATAAAGCTGTGGTTGATTTGCCATTTATCAAGTTTCAAGGGTTTCTGGCCTGGCTTACCTGGATGTTCATACATTTAATCTCGATTGTTGGTGTTAAAAACAAAGTATTAACTTTCATCAACTGGTTTTGGAGTTATGTCACTTTCGACCAGTCGCTACGTTTGATTTTAACCCCAAAAGTACTCGCGACCGGATTTGTAGAGGAGGAGGCGAATATGCATGCCAAGTCAGAGGGAAGTTTATAATATTGATAAGTTGCCGTCCGTCCATAAGCTGAACCATTCTTCCAGCTTATTGGATCATTTGTTACCTTTTCATTATATTCGTGTGTTATTTTTTAAAGATTACACGTTATATCTGAGATATATAAAAACTTGAAAGATGAAAATTTTATTTAATATTCTTGTCATATTCTTTTTGCTATTAGCTTTTGTGCCGGTTTTCCGCCGTTTTATGTTTCATTTATTAGTTGGAAGGCAGCTTGTTAAGGAGCAGAAAAGGCAGGCAAAAGCTTATGAACAAAAAACTAACTCAGGAATTCGTGTTGACACTACACCGCCTGATCCAAATCAATCCCGTTTCCGCGGAGGAGAATATGTCGATTATGAAGAGGTGAAATAGTAAGAAAAGATATTTTAATTAAAATTTAATTGAGCCTGAAATCGTCAGATTTTGGGCTTTTTTTGTGTTTGCGAGTATAACAAAAATGCATTGTATTTCGCATGATTCCTAAAATGTTATATTCCTACCCTATTTCTTCAACAAAAGTGTTTTAGCTGACTATATCAACGTTACTATTCACTGAAAGAGCGTCCTAAATGAGATGATTCCAAATCTAATCAAAGATGTCGCTGAATAACCCAACTATTATTTTGATAGCAAAAATCTTCTTACTTTAGTAAGCATAATTATGCCTGAATTATTACGCTTGTTTGGATTGCGTTTTTTCTTTTATAGTGATGATCATCGTCCAGCGCACGTTCACGTAAGAAGTAATGATGGTGAGGCAAGATTCTCAATTAATCCAGTAAATTGCCTGGAAAATAATGGGCTGAAAAAGCAAGATTTGAATTTGGCGGAAGCAATAGTTGAAATGAATAAAGATGAATTTCTCAGAAAGTGGGACGAGTTTTTTAAATCGTAGGATATGAAATTTTTTGATTACAGAGCTAGAAGAGTTGAAGTAGGGGAAGTAGAAATCCGAGTGACCCTTGTCGACGGGAGAGAAGCTGCCCTATCAATTTCGGATTTTCCCTTGTTGAGGGAAGCAACTTTTTCTCAAAGAAAAAATGTCGAACTTATAAATGGCTACGCACTTCACTGGCCTGAGTTAGATGAAGACTTGAGCGTTGCCGGATTCTTTGAGAAGGAATAGTCTCCAAATAATGCTATAATCTACCTGATTGCCGATCTGCAAAAACGCAAAAAAAATCCCAGCTCATCACCGGGATTTTTCTATTATTTATCATTCCTAAAACCTAGCGACTGAGATATAAATTTCTTTCGCTGTAAATCTTTTGGAAGAAATCATCCTGTAAATCGTCGATGAAGTAAATCGCTTCACCAGTTGATTTCATTTCAGGCCCCAATTCTTTATTCACGTTTGCAAACTTGTTGAATGAGAATACCGGGATTTTAATTGCCCAACCTTTTTTAACCGGGTTGAAAGTGAAATCGCTCAGTTTTTTATCTCCCAACATCAACTTCGTTGCGTAGTTAACGTATGGCTCCTGATATGCTTTGCAAATAAACGGCACCGTACGTGAAGCTCTTGGATTCGCTTCGATTACATAAGCAATTCCATTTTTGATGGCAAACTGTACGTTGATCAAACCTTTCACATTCATTGCCAGAGCAATTTTGCGGGTGTATTCGTTGATCTGGCGAATTACATCATCTGTTAAATCGAATGGAGGAAGCGCCGCGTGAGAGTCACCCGAGTGAATTCCGGCTGGCTCGATATGTTCCATCACACCGATGATGTAAGCATCTTCGCCGTCACAAATTGCATCCGCTTCTGCTTCAAGAGCACCTTCAAGGAAGTGATCCAGAAGGATGTTATTATCAGGAATATCGCGAAGAATTTTCACAACGTGTTGTTCCAATTCTTTTTCATTAATCACAATTTTCATGTTCTGGCCACCCAAAACATAACTTGGACGAACAAGTAACGGGAAACCTAACGAGCGGGAAAGTTCAACAGCTGCATCGGCAGTTCTCACCGTTCCGAACTTTGGATAAGGAATTCCCAGTTCTTCAAGCAATGGAGAGAAACGTCCGCGATCTTCGGCCCAGTCGAGTGAATTGTAGCTGGTTCCGATAATTTTGATACCGTATTTATCAAGTTTCTCAGCCATTTTAAGGGCAGTTTGTCCACCAAGCTGAACAATCACCCCTTCCGGTTTTTCATGTTCGATGATGTCAAAAACGTGCTCCCAGAAAACCGGCTCGAAATATAGTTTGTCTGCAATATCCGGATCCGTCGAAACCGTTTCAGGGTTACAGTTGATCATAATCGTTTCGTAACCAGCTTCTTTCGCTGCCAAAACCCCATGAACACAAGAATAATCAAACTCAATTCCTTGTCCGATACGGTTAGGCCCTGAGCCTAAAACGATCACTTTCTTTTTATTCGACACAACCGATTCATTGTCAGGTGTTTCCTGAGAAGAATTGAAAGTAGAGTAGTAATATGGTGTTTTTGCTTCAAATTCTGCCGCGCAGGTATCTACACATTTGTAAACCCGTTTGATACCCAATTCTTTGCGTCTGTCATACACTTTACTTTCTTTTGTTTGAAGCAAATGTGCAATCTGACGGTCAGCATAACCTTTTTGTTTAGCCGTCAGGAATAATTCTTTTGGCAGATCCGTCAGGTCAAATTTCTCGATCTCATGTTCCAGTTCGATCAGTTCTTCAATCTGGCGTAAGAACCATGCATCAATTTTTGTAAGCGACTGGATTGTTTTGAAAGACAAACCAATTTTGAAAGCATCATAAATATGGAATAGACGATCCCAGCTTGGATGTTGCAAACTGTATTTGATCGCTTCCTGATCACGTAATTCACGGCCGTCAGCACCAAGTCCGTTTCTGCGGATTTCCAATGACTGACAAGCTTTTTGCAAAGCTTCCTGGAAATTACGTCCGATACCCATCGCTTCACCAACCGACTTCATCTGTAACCCCAAAGCACGGTCGGCGCCCTGAAACTTATCAAAGTTCCAGCGGGGAACTTTAACGATCACATAGTCAATCGATGGTTCGAAGAATGCCGAAGTACTTCCTGTGATAGGGTTGATCAGCTCGTCAAGATTATAACCAATCGCCATTTTCGCAGCGATTTTTGCAATCGGATAACCCGTTGCTTTTGACGCAAGTGCAGAAGAGCGGGAAACACGTGGATTAATTTCTATGGCGATGATCATGTCATTCGCCGGATTTACCGAAAACTGAACGTTACATCCACCTGCAAATTTTCCAATTCCGTCCATCATTTTGATAGCCAGATCACGCATTTGCTGGTATAATGTATCCGGAAGTGTCATGGCCGGAGCGACGGTAATACTATCTCCCGTATGCACGCCCATCGGGTCAAAGTTTTCAATCGAGCAGATAATGATAAAATTTCCGGCACCGTCGCGTAACAATTCAAGCTCGTATTCCTTCCAGCCATATACGCTTTGTTCTACCAAAACTTCATGTGTTGGAGAGGCGTGCAAACCGTTATTTAACGCCTGGTCAAAATCTTTTTCGTTTTCAACAATACCGCCTCCGGTACCACCGAGTGTGAACGAAGGACGGATAACAAGCGGGAAACCAATTTCCTGGGCAATTTCTTTTCCTTCTAAAAATGATCTCGCTGTGCGGCCCTTGCAGACATTCACATCAAGTTCGAGCATTTTCAATCGGAATTTCTCTCTGTCCTCAGTGGTTTCGATCGCTTTAATATCGACTCCGATAATTTCTATATCATACTTTTTCCAGATACCTGCTTTGTCACAGTCGATTGCTAAATTCAGAGCCGTCTGACCACCCATGGTAGGTAAAACAGCGTCAATCGGCTTGCCAAGCGCTCTATGTTTTTCAAGAATCTCGATGATATACTTCTTCTCCAATGGAAGCAGATACACATAATCAGCGCTGATCGGATCCGTCATGATCGTTGCAGGGTTAGAGTTGATTAGAACAACTTCTATACCTTCTTCACGAAGTGAGCGGGCTGCTTGTGAACCTGCATAATCGAACTCACAGGCCTGACCAATGATGATGGGACCAGAACCGATAATTAGGATGGACTTGATATTCGGATTTTTGGGCACAGTAAATGGTAATTTGTAGAATTTTGGAAATAACTTTTAATAACTTCGGAGCGTACCTGATACTTTTTTTCTTTTGAATAAAAGGGGTTCGTTCAAAAATTCCACAAAGTTAATTCACATATTGGAAAAAGAATACTGAAAGATCAAAAAAAGTCTATACGCCGTTGCAACCAGCCCGGGATAGATTTAGTTTTGAAGGATCATTTTAGAAGGATGTTTGGTTAAGTATCGGGATTGTAATTTATTGTATGGAGGAAATTGATAATAAGCTACTTTATCGACTTATTCTGGGATTTTTTGTCGCGTCAATTTTTGCAACAATTGTGCATGAATATGGACATTTTTTCACAGCAAAATACCTTGGTTATGAGGCACGTGTAAGTTATGGTTCCACTTCATGGACAAATCCAGCATATCAGGATTTTTTTGACGGGCTGACACGAGACGAAAGGATCAAAATCCGGACAAATGAATATTTTTCCAGAAAGCAGGATTACCAGGCAATGATTAAGAATATTGGTGATGAGGCTTTTTTGATAACACTTGGAGGCCCTGTGCTGACCATTATCATTGGTACGCTCGGGATGTTGATTGCTTTTTTGAACAGGCGAAGATTTACCGGTGGAGCGTTATCGTTCAAAAAATGGCTAATTGTGTTCACTGCATTATTCTGGCTGAGGGAACCTGTGAATTATATTTTTGACCTGCTGGTAACCGTTCGTCAGGGAAGTTTCCCACGCAGAAACGACGAAGCAGTTCTAGCCCGCTATCTTGGACTTGACAGCTGGTCGATCTCGTTTGGCCTTGCGGTAGTTGGTTTGCTTTCAGTCTGGATCGTGTATCGGAGATTTATTCCGGACCAGGATAAAACTACATTTTTATTAGCAGGTTTGCTTGGAGGTCTGGGTGGTTACATTTCCTGGTTATTCCTGTTCGGACCCATTTTTATGCCATAATTATTTTGGATAACTTATTGATAGGGTACCATCGAAGGTGCAGCAATATCAAAATCGCGCAGACGCAGCGGCGTATTTCCTTCGATCGCATAACGCGTACTCGAAGAAGTGCCGGGAATATTTGGGTAATATCCGAAACGCAATTGCAGGGTATTTATCGACAGGTTCTCATTTCTCAAACGAAGTCCAAATCCATATCCCTGGTAAAGGGGCGTATCCCAAAGGTGCAGGCGGTCTTGCGCTACCAGGCCAAAATCTGCAAAAGCATAATAGGCAATACGAAATCCTAGTAAACTTTTTTCAGAGAAGTAGACGGTTTCCAGACCAAGGGTGAATTTTTTAGTACCAATTAACCGGTCGCTGTTGATACCACGAATTCCGTTTTCTCTGCTGATATTGATATAATCCACAGGGTCACGGTTAAGTCCGCGGGTGTAACGAACAGTCACAAATTGCCGGAAATAGCTGTATCGAAAAGGAATGAGTTTGCTGATATAATTGGTTTGTGCACTGATCACTCCGGGTTGGTTTGAGTGGTTTTTAAAATATGATCCGACATTCACCAATCCGTACAGATATCCGGCAGTACCAGGTAGATAGTTTCCTGACGCAAACTGAACCCCGGCATATCCCCGCTGGCCAAATTCTGTATTTTCCTGACCAACAGTTACCGCCAATAAATTACCGACAGGAACATCTTCCGTTCTACCAAAACCATAGATAAGAACGTCCCTTTTGTAACTCCGGTTTGAATAACCAAAACTCATCAAAGTTGCACTTCGGTCCCAATAGATAATGTTTGTATCTGCACGAACCTCCGGACGTTCCGTGTATTTATATTTATTATGCCGCAGTGCAAACACCAGACGGGATTTTTCACTCAGTGAAGAATTTGTGAATGGAAACTTAAAAGATCTTCCCAGCCAGGCATCGTAATAATAATATCCGGTCTGATAACGACTTTCTTTGTCAAGGTCATTAAGATCTCTTTTATATTGACGTAACACAGCATGACCACCTTCGAGAGAACCGGCATATTTTGTAGCAGTTGTCAGAAACGAACGCGAGAAAACCAGATTCTGGACTTCCAGGTCCCGCTCAAAGATTAGATTTGCCTGGCCGGTAATAAAGGTTTTCCCGATATATGGAATTGTGTAAATGGTACGGAACTGAAATTTCTGGATCGAGTCTCCGGCATCATACCGAATCTTTGTCAGCTGCTGATGCGTGGTTCCATTAACGTTGGTGTTATTAAGCCCCAGACTGAATTTATTAAGTTTACTTGGACTTGCCGAAATATTCCATGACCACGAATCCTGAATGATAACAAGAATATCTGCCATCCAGGTTACGTCAGTGCGGGGAATTACGATAATCCGGGCATCGGTGATTGTTCCGTTTCTCCTTAATAAACGTTCATTGTCTCTCAATACGCTGGCTTGTATTTCATCGCCTTCCGAAAATCGTAAAAATGACTTCCGGATAATTCTTTCACGGGTATTGGTATGGAAAGTTTTACTTAAAAACTTATCGAGTTGTTTTCCTTTTCGTGTAGTATCGTAAACAGACTCGCCCAGGACATCAAGCTGTTTGATTTCGATTTTCCGGATGACCATCCCTTCATACTGAGTAAAAGGATTTGTCTCGATTGCTTTGATCTCGCCTTTCTTCCCCTGATTATAAACATCACGGAAAAGAAGCCGATAAAGCGACCTCGAAAATTTTGTTTTCGACATACGGATTTTGAGGTTCGTATATCGGACACTATCCATATTTACACCATTATTACGCAAACTGTCTGCTCTTTGAGCCAGCGTGGTCGTGGTGATAAATAAAAGGAATAGTAACAAAAATCTAAACATGGGCACATAGAAATGAACAAATCATTGAACAGTATATAAACGTACGAATGTCAGATGTAGTCAGATTATTTTTGATTTTGTAAATTTAGATTTGTGGAAGTTGGTTAAGGTAACCATTTGTAATTAATTTCCCGCTTGCTGGATTGCTTTAATTACTTCTGCCGGTCTGCTGGGTGCAGGGGCTTTTTTCGTGGCAAATTTTCCGTTTGGCTTCATGATTGCGTAAGTGGCAGCGTCCAAGGGATTTAGTTTAATCAGTAGTTCCATGAGTTGGTTACTATTCAAAAACATGTGAACACCTTTGAGCTGATGCCTTACAATATATTGTTTAACAAGATCACTGGAAATTGCAGTCTCCTCGGTAGGTAAATGGAGGTAAATAAATTCAACATTTTCAGGCAACTGTGAACGTAAGGAAGCGGCAAATTCCAGGTCTTCACGGCTTTTCGGATCATCAATGTTCCATTTCAGTAAATAAAGCGTTTTTCCCTTGTATAAATCCGTAACCGTATTTAACCAGTCGTTTCCACGCCCTTCCGATTCCGACAACCAGTATTCAGGCAAAACCTCCGTCGGCGTCAATTTCAGATTCCTGGCTGCGAGCATCTTGCTGATATTCGCGCTGTCTTTTACTTCAAGGCGAACAAGCTCATCCAATGATTGACGAAAATGCGGAGATTTTATTCTTGTCTGAATATAATTATTTAGAATAACCTGGTTATTGTAAGAGATTTTATGGAAGTTTTTTGGTAGATATCGGGCGTTGAGGAAGTCAGCAGCGGTGCTGTCAAAATAGGTATTGTTTGTTCTGCCGTCTGACTCATATGCGAAAAAAAGGTCCAGTTTTGAACTTCCCCTTTTGTAAAGATTATTTAAAAAATCCAGTTCGATTTTTTCAGCTATACCTCTTTCAATAATGCCATTCAGTTTTTCTGATTCATACTCAGTTAGCGGGCCAGCATTGTCCCGGATCATCGTTGCCATTAATTTTACTTGCAGAGAGGATACTTTCTTTCCGGAATTCAGTTTATCCTCCTTCAAAATATCGGCATAATTGGCAAATCTACTTCCTAACGAAACCCGCTGAGCCGTGAGCGGACTTTTGTCGAGCCTGCTGATTTCTTTCAGAACGGAATTGTCAGCAGGAATTTCCATTAGATTGGTCAGGTAATACTCATAAATATTTTGAAGTTTTTCGTCCTGATTTATAGACTGCGCCCATTGCGAGAGTGTTGGATCGGGAACGGCCGAAGTCATTTTTGAGAGCGCCGCATCACGGATCTCAGCTCTGTTTGAAGAAGCTTTTTCTGCATCAGCGGGACTCTTCTCCCAGAAGTTCTGATAAAATTTTGCTCCTAAAACACTGTTCGCTGCAAGTTCCTTACTTAGGGCTTCAAGATATTGTGGATATTGATTATTAGCCGTCGCATTAACTCCTGCGAAGTAAAACAGCTTTTTTGCTTTTAATAGAGAATCACCATCAAACGTGATTTCAATTTCCCCCTTGGATCCAAGAAAAGTAGTACCTGCTTTACCGCTGTAATCGAGATAAATTTCCTCTTTTGGGAAAAGTATTGGCAGAGAAACTCTGAAACTTCCATCAACCTGAAGATCAGTTAATTTGGTGATTTCGGATTGTGGCTGAAGAATGTTATTTCTGGAAAATGAAATGACCGGCGCTTGTCGGTATAACCGTCCCGTCAAATTCAGAACGCGACCTTTGATAATTAAGGAATCAGTAGAAGCAAATCCGTTGAGAGAAATGCATAATAAGACAATAATTAACGTTAGGGGTATTTTTGTTTGCATGATGATCAGTAATTAATAACGAAAAATACTGAGGCTTTGTCAAGCAACCAAATTTGTAAGTTAAAATATGAAGCAGTTAATTTTATCTTGTATAAAAACTGAAAAGGATTTATACATTTTCAGAACGAACATGAATTCCGTGATACTCTTCCTGGGCCTGATAATCTTTACGCAACGGATTGCCCTCCCAATCTTCCGGCAGCAAAATACGTCGCATATCCGGATGATTTACAAAGTTAATTCCCATCAGATCAAATGCCTCACGTTCATGCCAATCGGCAGTTCTCCAGATATGGCTGACCGTAGGAATATTGGGAAGTGGCTCATCCGCAGCATTTCGGGGAAAAGCGATTTTAATCATCAAATTATGTCCATAAGGGATCGACGTCATGTTATAAACCAATTCCATAGTTGCAAGAACTGGTCCATTGTCAAGCGCTGACATAGATTGGAGAAAATCGAAATAAAGTCTTTCGTCTTCAAAAAGGAATTTACAAAGATCAGCGATCTTCTCCGCCGGAGCGGTCAGGATAGGCTGGGGTCCTTTTTCTTCTGACACTATATTTTCACCAAATTGTGTGATCAGAATTTGCTTTATCTCTTCAAAAGTCATCGGTCGCTGGTTCTAATATAATGATGTTGAATTTAATGATCACGCAGGTACGCCATCCTGCATTTCCAAAAATAATTCTGGTGCCAGCGGATGTTCGCCACGAATTTTTTCCTGCAATTTCATAAAACCTCCGATCAAAGCCTCTGGTCGGGGCGGGCAGCCGGGAACGTATACATCGACGGGAATAATCCTGTCAACTCCTTTCACAACGTGATACCCATGTTCCCAATATGGACCGCCGCAGTTTGAACAGCTTCCCATTGAAATTACATAACGGGGCTCCGGCATTTGTTCATATAACCGGCGAATTCTGTCCGCCATTTTGAAGGTAACCGTTCCGGCCACAATCATAACATCGGATTGGCGCGGGGAAGGGCGTGGCATAATCCCAAAACGTTCTAAATCGTAATGCGAAGCATAAGTTGCCATCATTTCAATGGCGCAGCAAGCTATTCCAAAGCCCATCGGCCACAGCGACGAAAGCCGTGCCCAGTTCATCAGATCTTCTGCATTCGTTAGTATGATCCCACCGTCTCCGGTCTTGATTCTTTCACTCATCCGCTATCGCTTTCGGTAGTTATTCGCTGGTACAATATTTGTTCAATCTTAGCAATGCTGTTTCTATGCAAAAGTAATTATAAATGGCAAGAAACAGGCTTCATTTACGTTCGATTAAAAACACATCAACTTATCACATTATGAAAAACAAATTACTCATTTGCATTCTTTCATCTGCTCTATTCTTTAACACAGCTTCTGCCCAGGATAGTTTCGACACGACATCAACCGCGAAAAAATATAAGACTGGTATGGCCATTTATGGCGAGGTGGGTCTTCTTGGTAATAATAGTTTTAAGGGTATCCGTAACGAAATGAGGGCGTTAGGAATTAAACCTTTTGAAAATGTTATGGCCTCAATTGTGCTTGCCAAAAGGATTGAAACAGAAAAGTTTTTCATGGAAAGCCGGCTAATCCTTATGAATAGTACCAAATATAGCCAGGACGAAAATGTAGCCAAAGGAATTTTCAGAGGAATTGGAATCGGGGTTGATGCCAGTCCTAAATTTGTAAACACCAAACGCTGGAATTTATTGGTTCCGATCGGATGGGATCTGATGCTGTATCAGGTAAAAGTAAAAAATGACCGGACTGCTAGTTTTTCTCAGGTTGTCCAAAACCCCAATGCCTATGACGCGGCCAAATTTCACAACGGAAGTTTCAATTTGCATGCGGGAATCGGTGCCGATTATAAAATGAATCTTTTTCCAAAGATTTATGACCAGGTTTATATCAGCGGAAAACTTACCTATCATTTGCCAATAGTGAGAATGGGTAGCTGGCGCGGAGATGACGTAAAAGTGACCGATTTACCATCGTTCAAGCCTAATCAATTATATGCCCAGCTTGGTTTGGTGTTCTTTCCAAAAAAATCTCACCGAATGTGGGGAAGAATGCATTGATTGCCGGAATATTGATATTAAAAAACCATCGAAAAGAAGTCGATGGTTTTTTAATGTTTAAATTTATTCGATGTTCAAATCACCTAAAATTATCACAAATTCTTGTAACGTTCGTTGACTTGTTTATACAGATCCGCCGGGACGGGAGATTTTACTTTCGGTATTAACGGTTGCGGACGAACCCAGTCGAGATAACCTTTCACCCAGGCGTAGGCAAGTCCAAGAATAAGAATAAGAACAAAAACGGTCATTTCCGCCATCGCAAACCAGCCCCATTGTCCATTGGTCTGTGCTATCAGATCTTCGTTTCCAAAAACAACCGCCCAGGGAAAAAGAAATAATAATTCTATTTCAAACAGGACAAATATTAACGCAACAACATAAAATCGTACGTTGAACTGGATGTTTGCATTTCCGTACGGATCTTCACCAGACTCATAAGTAGTAAGTTTTTCCTCGTTTGGCCTGTCAGGACGGAGGAATTTTGCTACTGTCAAAACTACTCCGATTAATACCAGGGCAGCAATGATAAACAATAAAATATAACCGAAATCAGAAAGCATAATGCAGTAAAGAGGTTTGTGCAAAGCTAGTGATTTTTGATACAGTGCATTGCAAAATCGGGGATAAAGTGCGTCAATCAGAACTCTCCAAAGTCTTTGATGTATCTTTTTGATTAAAGAATGCTAAGAATTATTGTTCGCAAACTCAGGCCGATAACCAGAATTCCGACGATTAGCATAAGCGGTTTGCGTTTAATTTTCCCTACAATCAAAGCGCCAAAAGGTGCAGCGATAACACCGCCAACGATAAGGCCAAGGACGACCTGCCAGCTATTGACACCATGAAAAATCAGAAAGGTTATACCGCTGGCAAAGGTCACAACAAATTCAGCAGCATTTACCGAACCAATCGTATAACGAGGGTCGCGGCCTTGTCCTAAAAGTGTTGAGGTGACAATTGGTCCCCAGCCGCCGCCGCCGATTGAATCCAGAAAACCGCCTGTCGCGGCAAGAACGCCGATTCTTTTCGTTTTGTTTTTTACAAAATTTTTCTGAACAGCTTTGCGGATGATGATCAACCCAAGAATCAGCATATAGAACGCTATATAAGGTTTTATCAAATCTCCATCGATGACATCGGAAAGAAGATAAGCGCCAGTGACAGCACCTAAAACACCCGGGATAAGCAGCCCTTTAAAAAGTTTTTTATTAATATTTTTAAACCTGAAATGAGAAATCGCTGAGGCACCTGTCGTAAACATTTCTGCGACATGGACACTTGCACTGCTCACCGCAGGTGTCACGCCAAGGCTCAACAGAAATGACGTCGAAGTGACGCCGTAGGCCATTCCCAATGCTCCGTCGACAAGCTGCGCTGCCAATCCTACTAAAAGATACAATGCAAAATCGCTTTCTAAAAAGGTTGAAACTCCTTCTTCTGTAATCGCTAACGTGCCGTTCAAGAACAAAACTCCAATGAACAGGACGATTATAACGATTGGTAAAATGTACCAAACCGGTCTTGTGGGGAGCCTCAACGAAAGTACTTTTTGTAACATTGCAAGTGGTTTTAATTTTCAGTCCATGTGTATTTGTCCTGTAAAGCTACTAAAACCATTAAATCTACCAAACTAATAGAGTAATTAAATTTTCACTATTTATATCAGAAAGCGTTTTGATAAATATGTTGCCGACTCATCGCTATTGTTCGATTTGCGTGTTTGTCAGCCAAATAACCTTTTGCTCGGGCGTATGTTCTTTTCCAATAATATCCCTGTACAAGTCCGGTCGGCGTGCTTTTAAATACCTGCTGCCACCTGCGCGCTCTAATTTTTCCGGCGTTAAAGTTGCGATGGCTATATCATTATCAAGTTCCCGACATTCGGCAATGATGTCGCCATAAGGATCAAGAATCATGGAGCAGCCATTTTTCAATTGATCATCATCCATACCGATCGGATTGGAAAAAACTGCGTAAATCGCGTTGTCATATGCACGCGCCGGTAACCATTTCATCAGCCAGCTGCGACCTTTGGCACCATCAAATTCCTGGCGAAGTGAAGTTGGATCGGCTTCTCTGTTTTCCCATAAAACCGGAGCAACAAAACCTGCACCAGGACGGGTTGAAGGCGTACACATGGTTACATGCGGCATAAAAATAATATCGGCACCGAGCAGTTTTGTCGCTCTGACGTTTTCAATAATATTGTTATCGTAACAGATCAGAATACCGCATTTCCAGCCAAACAGATCAAAAACGACGTATTCATTTCCTGGTGTAAGATGTGGATTGATAAATGGATGAAGTTTACGGAATTTGGCAACCAGGCCATTTTCGTTCACACAGACATATGCTTTGTACATTTTATCATCCGCATCTTTTTCAAAAAGTCCGGCTAAAATGGTGATGTTATTTGACTTTGAAATTTCGATCAGTTTCCGGATACTGGGACCGTCAGGAATGAATTCGGAGATTTCAAGCAATGCCTCTTTTGATAAATTCCGGGCGAAGGTATATCCGGTGACCGAACATTCGTGAAAGGCAATAACCTTTGCTCCCTTGGAGGATGCCTGCTGCGAGAGCTGGTTGATCATTTCAAGATTATAGGCTTTGTCGCCGCTCCGGTTTTCAAATTGTGCAGTCGCAACTTTAAGATTTTCCATGCTGATATCGTTTTTTGTTTAACGAATCAAAAATAGAAATTGATGAGATGGCATGATTGTACAAACCCGACAGCAGAAATATTTTCAGGGAATTTTTAAGAAGTTTGCAGCCAAAAGATTTGGTTGATCTAAATACTGACTTGGCGTGATACCTGAAATTTTACGCATTTCCCGAATCAAATGCGCCTGGTCGAAAAATCCGGCATCGTATGCCAGCCCTGTTTTTGAAATTCCTGAATTTTTACGTAACAATTTTAGAAAATGCTGCACCCGAATCACGCCGGAATAGCGTTTGGGAGAAAGTCCGATATGTTCCTCAAAAGTCCGTTGTAATTTTCTCTCGCTGACTTGCAAAGTATCGGTGAGCTGCGCGACAGAAAGATTTCCGTGATGCTGATGGATTAAACTTATAGCTTGAAATGGTAGCTGACTGTCACGATTATTTTTTGAAAGATTATTGATCAGGAAATTTTCAACCAATTGGATTTTGAAAAACATATTTAAAGGATTGAAAATTTGCTCAGCGAGATTTTTGGTTTCTGAAGAGTAAAATGTTTCAAGATCAAGAATCCTGTTTTTCAGCTCAACTGCTGGAATTTTCAGTAAAGTGGATATCCCAAACGGATGAAAAACTACGATCAATAACTTTATATTGCCAGTGGAAACGATATTTTGATAAGTATCCAGCTGGCCGTAAACAAAGGTCATTGGAAGAAGCTCCGTAATCCTATCATCGTTTTTCAAGTGCATTAGCGGATTTCCGAAATTAAAAACCATGCCTGTATTCCCATCTGAAAACAATCTCAAACCGACATTTAAAATCTGTTGATTTTCAATGATCAGAAAATGTTTTACGATTTGTGCCAAAGGAGGAGATGGAAGAAATTGCATGGAATCTACATTTTTGTTATGCTTTTTTTACCCAAAAACTTTGTCCTTCAAAACCGCTTTTTGCCAGTAAGGTTGCTGCCATTCGGCTACGTTTGCCCGAGGTGCAATAAAAGACAATTGTTTTATCGACAGGAAATAAGGTAACGTTTTCGGGGATTTCGGAAAGCGGGATATTTTGTCCACCGATGAAGTCTTCTTCAAACTCATAACTTTCCCGCACGTCAATCAAATATAAATCTTCTGCTCCGGATTCGAGCTTTCTTTCCAGCTCTTCAAAAAACATTTCTTCGATTTTGTTAGTAGCCGGTTGAGTGGCCGGTATCTCATTTATAGTAAGTTCTTTAACTGGAAATGCAGAAGATCTGCTGAAACTGAAAATGTTATTCGTGTTACCAAGCGCGTTCAAAACCAATAATTTTCCTGATAAAATCTCACCAACTTCACAAATTATTTTGATCGCTTCATTGGCCATGTAGGTACCGATAATACCCGGTAAAATTCCGATCACACCGGCCACTTCACAGTTATCACCTTCTTCGGCTTCCGGAAAAAGGCAGCGGTAGGTTGGTCCGCCTTTATAATTAAATACAGAAACCTGTCCTTCAAATCTCAAAATGGAGCCGAATACCAGTGGTTTATTGAGTTCCACGCAAATATCGTTTGCCAAATAACGTGTAGGGAAATTATCAGATCCGTCGATTACCAGATCATAATTTGAAATTATTTCAGCCGCATTCGATTCGTCCAAACGTACTGGAATAGCTTTCAGAATTACATAAGGATTCATCACAGATAATTTCCGGACAGCCGTTTCTGCTTTCCCTTTGCCGATATCATCCGGCGAATACAAAATCTGCCGATGCAGGTTTGTAACATCAACCGTATCATCATCAACAACGCCAATGGTTCCAACTCCTGCTGCAACCAGATATTGCAAAACCGGGCAACCCAAGCCGCCCGCGCCAATAACCAGCACTTTCGCAGCTTTCAATTTTTCCTGCCCGGCCATACCCATTTCCGGTAGAATTATCTGGCGGCTATATCTTTTTCTTTCTTCTGCTTCCATGGGTTTAATATTACACAGAGTTACACGGAGAAAAATGGAGGGCCACAGGGATATATTATAAAAAACTCTGTGTACCTCTTTTTAACCGCGCGTCCGTTCTGTGGTTCTCTGTGCCACCTAACAAATTACCTTGTCCCAATCCTTCCAGACAGGCTCATATCCCTTTGATCTGATCATCTCCGCAATGACTTCCGGACTTCGTTCGTCTGAAATCTCAAACTGTTCCAAAGATTCGGGTTCGACAGCATATCCTCCCGGGTTGGTTTTGGAACCTGCGCTGATGGAAGTTATCCCAAGCTGCACGCAATGATCTCTGAATTTTTCAGATTCTCGTGTTGACAAAGAAATCTCAACCTCTTCATTAAACAAACGATAGGCACAAATGAGTTGCACCAGTTCGCGGTCATTCATTTCTACTTTTGGTTCAAGTCCACCGGAAAAGGGGCGAAGTCTTGGAAATGACAGACTGTACCGCGTTTGCCAATATGTTTTTTCCAGATAATTCACATGTAAGGCTGTAAAAAAACTGTCCGTACGCCAATCTTCAAGTCCAATTAAAACGCCTAAACCCATTTTATGAATGCCGGCACGACCTAATCTGTCCGGCGTTTCCAAACGGTAATTAAAGTTAGATTTTTTTCCTTTGGGATGATGCTTTTTGTAATCTTCTTTGTGGTAAGTTTCCTGATAAATTAAAACGGAAGTCAGGCCCAATGGAATCAATGCTGTGTATTCTTCGGTATCCAGTGGCTGCACCTCCATCGAAACCTGGGAGAAAAACGGACGGATTAATTTCAGTACCCGTTGGAAATATTCGACATGGACGGTTTGGTTTGCCTCTCCGGTAACCAGCAAAACATGGTCGTAACCAAGGTTTTTAATCACAGCTACTTCGCGAAGTATCTCCTCATCCGAAAGCGTTTTTCGGCGCACTTTATTGTCCAGACTAAACCCGCAATAGGTGCAGATATTGGTGCATTCATTGGAAAGATACAATGGGATATATAATTGAATTGTTTTTCCAAAACGTTTTTGAGTTAACTTCTGGCTTATCTGCGCCATAGGTTCGAGGTAAGCTACGGCGGCAGGAGAAATAAGGGCTTTGAAATCTTCCAAAGTTCTCCGGGAAGTATGCAAGGCATTTTCCACATCATTTTTAGTTTTGGAATAAATACTTTCCTTAACGTCATCCCAGCTGTGTGATTCAAATAAATCTTTAAAACTATTCATCTAAAAAAGCGGTTAACGGACTGCTGGCAATGGCGTAATTTCCTTGTTTGGCTAAGCGTGCGTGATAAGCCATTCTTCCGGCTTCAACAGCCATTTTGAAAGCAATTGCCATCTGAACCGGATTTCCTGCAACTGCAATGGCAGTGTTTACCAGAACAGCATCTGCACCGATTTCCATGGCCTTTGCGGCATCAGAAGGTGAGCCAATACCGGCATCAACAATCACGGGAACATTACTTTGTTCAATAATGATTTCCAGAAAATCGATGGTTTTTAAACCTTTATTGCTCCCGATTGGCGAGCCTAGCGGCATCACTGCGGAAGCTCCTGCATTTTCCAGACGTTTGCATAAAACCGGATCTGCGTGAATGTAAGGAAGGATTACAAAACCAAGTTTTGCCAGTTCTTCGGTTGCCAGTAGGGTTTCAATCGGATCGGGGATCAGGTATTTAGGGTCCGGATGAATTTCCAGTTTGAGCCAGTTTGTTTCCAAAGCTTCTCTTGCTAATTGCGCCGCAAAAACTGCTTCTTTTGCCGTTCTAACACCGGAAGTGTTTGGGAGTAAATTAATTTTTGGATGGTTTAAATGTAAAAGAATATTATCATCCTGATCACCCATATTCACCCTTCGCAAAGCAACCGTTACAAGTTCGGAGCCGGATGCCACCAAAGCTTCTTCCATTAATTTTGACGAGTTGAATTTTCCGGTGCCGGTAAACAGGCGGGAGGAAAATTCTTTATCAGCTATTTTTAACATAATACTTTATTGATTTTGTAAACCAGATTTTTAGGATTTTCTGCGTTGAGAATAGACCCTGAAACCGCAACGCCATACATACCTGTTTCCAGAATTTGTGAAATATCTTCCTGTCCAATACCGCCGATTGCAATAACTGGAATGGAATGTTTCAATTTTTTAAGCGACTCTGATATGTTCCGATAGCCTCCCAAACCTAAAATGGGACTCAGATTTTGTTTGGTTGATGTAAACCGGAAAGGGCCCAGGCCAACGTAATCTGCGCTTTCTTTTATTCTATCCAAAATATTTTCGAGCGTATTGGCCGTTCCTCCAATGACCATTTCGTTGCCTACAATTTTTCTGGCTGAGGAAATCGGCATGTCATTTAAACCAAGATGCAAACCATAGGCACCAACTTCTCTGGCAATAAACGGGAAGTCGTTGATGATGAGTTTTGCCTGGTAATTATCACAAACGGTTTTGACTTTTTCTGCCAGTTTTAACACATCTTCAAAAGACTGATTTTTTACCCGGAGCTGTATCCAACGGCAACCTGCATCGAGCGCGATCTGGATGCTGTCGAGGTGTGATAAATCTTTCGTTTGGTTTGATATGAATTGTAGTTTGTCGATCATTTAATTTGTTTTTGTTTCATGGATTTATCTCGTCCGATCCCAATACCCCAGGGTATAAACCCCGGGCTAGGATATGCGACCCCGTTAGGGTCGTGGGCATGTCGAAAATTTGTGCCATATTTTAATAACGGTTGTCCAAATGTTCGGGGCACTCCAAAGCCCAACGGGCTTACATATTTTAGCACCGGGCATCGCCCGGTGGTGGCGTGATGTTGGTGTGATGCCGGTGTGTTTGTTTATATGGTTAATTATTATTCGTGGTAATTTTTATATTTCATGTTGATTAATAAAATCCACCACCTCCCATAATTCCCTAAAACTCGAAATTGCATTTTCCGGCTTCTCCCACAACGTTCCCAAAACAGCGGCACCGTCAAAATTCATCTTTCCTATTTTTTCAAGATTTTGAATGTTAACTCCGCCCAATCCAATAATTGGTATTTTCTTGACTTCCGGTTCAATAAAAAAATCATCACTCAGAACACCCTTATAACCTGATTTTGAAATACTGTCAAATACCGGCCCGAAAAATGTATAGCTGAAATGCTCCGACAGATTACTTATTTCAGATAAATCATGGATCGAAGTACTTAGTAGAAAATCATCTGACAGTAGTTTTTTCAGACTTTCCTTCGAACTCCGTTTTCTTTTCTTTTCAGGAAAATGAAGTCTTTTAATCCCGAATTCCCCCGCCAGCTTATGATACTGGTGAATTGAAATTCTATCACGAAATTCAGGATTAATTTTACTTAGCAAATCTCTGAAATCGTCTTCTTCGCTTTCCGGTTTTCTGATATGTAAACACACCAATCCTTCCCTGAAAAGACTGTTTATTTTTTCAGCCTCGTCAGGGAAAAATTTAGGATTGGATATGGCTAATAGTTTCATTATAAATAAATTTCACTGCCTTTGTTCGCGAATTCTCTCGCTTTTTCTTGCATACCTTGTTCCAGAACAACTTCCTCCATCAAGCCATTTTCTTCGGCATAATCACGAACATCCTGCGTAATTTTCATAGAGCAGAAATTTGGTCCGCACATGGAGCAGAAGTGAGCGATTTTTGCACCTTCAGCTGGTAATGTTTCATCGTGAAATTCTTTTGCAGTATCCGGATCGAGCGAAAGATTAAACTGATCTTCCCAGCGAAATTCAAAGCGCGCTTTGCTTAATGCATTGTCACGGTATTGTGCACCCGGATGTCCTTTTGCCAGATCGGCAGCGTGGGCAGCAATTTTGTAGGTGATCACACCATCTTTTACATCCTTTTTGTTCGGCAACCCCAAATGCTCTTTCGGTGTAACATAACAAAGCATCGCCGTTCCAAACCAGCCGATCATGGCCGCGCCGATGGCTGAGGTAATATGGTCATAACCAGGAGCGATATCAGTTGTTAATGGCCCTAATGTATAAAAAGGAGCTTCCTGACAATGCTCCAATTGTTTTTCCATATTCTCCTTAATCAAATGCATCGGCACGTGACCGGGACCTTCGATGATGGTTTGCACATCATGTTTCCAGGCAATTTTTGTCAGTTCGCCCAATGTTTCCAGTTCCGAAAATTGCGCTGCGTCATTGGCATCTGCAATACATCCCGGACGTAATCCGTCGCCCAACGAAAAGGCTACATCATAGGCTTTCATGATCTCGCAGATTTCTTCAAAATGCGTGTAAAGGAAATTTTCCTTGTGGTGCGCCAGACACCATTTTGCCATAATCGATCCGCCGCGGGAAACAATTCCAGTGAGGCGTTTGGCCGTTAATGGAATATATCTCAACAAAACTCCCGCATGGATTGTGAAATAATCCACACCTTGCTCGGCTTGTTCAATCAACGTATCCCTGAATAATTCCCAGGTCAGATCTTCGGCTTTTCCGTTTACTTTTTCCAATGCCTGATAAATGGGAACGGTACCAATCGGGACGGGAGAATTACGGATAATCCACTCACGTGTTTCATGAATATTCTTTCCGGTTGAAAGATCCATGATCGTATCGGCACCCCAGCGACAAGCCCAAACGGCCTTTTCCACTTCTTCTTCAATACTTGACGAAACAGCGGAATTACCAATATTGGCATTGATTTTGACGAGGAAATTCCGGCCAATGATCATCGGCTCACTTTCCGGATGGTTGATGTTGACCGGAATTACTGCCCGTCCGGCAGCAACTTCGGAACGCACAAATTCCGGCGTGATGAATTTTTTAGGCGTGTTTGCTCCAAAACTATGTCCGGCGTGTTGATGACAAAGTGTGTTGGATTTGCCGTTCATTTCGTTGATCTGTTCCTCAATCCGCTGGTTTTCCCGAATGGCGATATATTCCATTTCAGCAGTGATAATGCCTTTTTTAGCATAATGCAGTTGAGAAACGTTTTGCCCGGCCTTGGCACGGAGCGGTTTGCTGATATGCGCAAATCTCAGCGAATCCAGACTGCTGTCATTTTTTCTTTTTGTTCCATATTCAGAAGAAATAGAATCCAGCTGCTCTACATCACCGCGGTTCATAATCCAGGAAGTTCGCAGCGGTTCCAGTCCTTTTTTTACGTCAATTTCAATATTTGGGTCAGTGAATGGACCGCTGGTATCATACACGGTAACCGACGGATTTTTTTCAGTCAAACCCGCTTTCCCATGCACTTTGGTATCAGTCAGCGCAATTTCGCGCATCGCTACGGATATATCATGCAACTGTCCTTTGACATAGATCTTTGTCGATTTTGGAAAAGGAGTGCGGGTAATTACTTCTGTATTTGGTGTTTTTTCAATTTTCATAAGTAGTGGCTTTTGGCTATTAGCGGTTGGCTGTTAGCTGTATGGATTATAGAAATATTCTGGAAAGGGATAGTCCGGGGGATTCTTTATCCGCCTTGAGTGGCTTTGATCAGGGTGATTTTATCTTCGGGATTTAGGATATGGACTGGCCATTCCCTTTTTGGTATGATGGCCTGGTTGATCGCGATGGCAATTCCTTTTCTGGAATCTGCGAACAAAAAGGACAAAAGTTCTTCAACCGAAAAATGTTCGGGAATTTCTGTACGTTGTTGATTAATGCTGATTTCCATTCTGAATAACGTTTTATGAGAAAAACTTCAGGAATGGACCTTGCGAAAGATTCATTAAGATACAATAGCAGTATCTCTTACTTTTCCCTATCGGCAGTACTAACTGCATCAGGTTCAAAGGGTATTATCTCAGTCCGCATACGGGACACCCCTAAAGTTTCCGTAAAGCTATTGGAAAAATTGGAGTTTCAAAAAAATAATATTTAAATCCTGATTTTTGAAGATTGTGAAACTGTGAAAGTTTTGTTAATTATGAGGTAACTTTGAATTTGTCATATTAACACCTCAAAAAGAATCTGCTTTTAATGGATCTTATTATCAGAAATGCTGCTCCGAAGGACTTGCCGGCCATATTGGAAATTGTTAATCAAGCTATTTTAGAAACCACTGCCATTTATGATTATGAGATCAGAACTTTGGAAGAACAGACTGGCTGGTTTAATAAAATGATAGAGGATGGTATGCCGGTGATCGTGGCTGAATTTGAAAAGGAGGTGATCGGTTATGGTTCTTACAATATTTTCCGTCCAAAAATTGGTTACAAATTCAGCGTCGAACATTCGATTTATCTGAATGACAAATCGCGTGGAATAGGGGTAGGAGGCAGGTTATTGGGAAGTTTGATACAGCGCGCAAAAGAATCAGGTTTGCATACGATGATTGCAGGGATTGATGCAACAAATCGTGGCAGTATTAAATTTCACGAAAAATATGGATTTGTTGAAAAAGGGTATTTGAGAGAGGTAGGTTATAAATTTGATCAATGGCTAGATTTGGTTTTTATGCAATTGATCCTGAAAGAAGATTAATTGAATGAGCCCTGAAAGGGCGTAATATCTTAGAATCGGGCACCGCCCGATTGATCCGGGATGTGGGCATTCTACAATTGCGTATTTCGAATTCCAAATTCACAATTCAAAATCGCGAATTCCGACCTCAAATCCATTCGATCATTCCGCCAATCGCCCATTCCGCCATTCCGCCATTCCGCCATTCCAATAGGGCGTTGCCCTATCCTAAATTATGACGCCCTTTCAGGGCTAAAAAGGGCGTCGTATTAATCAATGAGCTCGTCCAGTTTCCACATAAGTTTCCTCATCACCCGTAGGTTTTCTATGCCAATATGAAGCCAGGATTGAACCGGTAATGTTCATCAACGGGCCAAAGACAGCCGGTGCCAGACCCACAGTCGCCATTTTACCCATTTCCTTTGCGATTCCTGATGCCAGACCACCATTTTGCATACCCACCTCGATTGCAATCGTACGGCAGTCGCGTTCATTCATTTTAAATAATTTGCCCGAAAAATAGCCGAGAGTATATCCCAAAAGATTGTGGATCAAAACCAAGCCGATCAATGCCGGTCCAATTGTTAAGAGACTATCCCTTCCCGCAGCGGTGATGATCACAATAATAAAGGCAATTCCCGACATAGAAACCAAGGGCATCGCGTCGTCCAGCCATTTTGCTTTTCCACTGAATAATTTATTGAAAATTAATCCCGCGCCGATCGGGATGATCACCATTTTTACAATATCCCACATCATGTGCAGCATATCAATCTGAATAAACGCCCCGGCATAAAGTTTCATCAACATCGGTGTCATTAACGGAGCGAGCATTGTTGAAACAGCTGTAATCGTGATCGAAAGTGCGAGATTTGCCTTTGCCAGATATGAAATAACATTGGAAGCCATACCATTTGGTGAACATCCGATCAGGATAATACCCGCGGCAATTTCAGCAGGAAAACCACTGACGCTTGCAAGTGTAAACCCAAGAAGCGGCATAATGATGAAGTGACTTACAACCCCGATAAAAACCCCTCTCGGCATTTTAACAACACCTACAAAATCATCGAAACTCATTGAAGTCCCCATACCAAACATGATGATCTGAATGAGTGGCGTGATTAGTATGGCAAACTTGAAACCATTAAATTCCTGAAAATATTGAGGATAATATAATGCAGTGCTTACCGCCGCGAAAATAATAGTAGTATAAGTAAATCCTTTAAGCGATTCCGAACCTCTGAAACTGATTGCCAGAGCCAGAAAAAATATGATGAAAAACGGACCGGCCTGGTCAAGACTTCCTGATACGGCAAAATAAAGTGCAACGACCAGACACAAAACAGCAACACCAGACAGAAGCTTATAAATGTTCATAAAAATATATTAATTATGCAATTTTAAAATCGGCGCATTTTAAGGAAGAAAACAGAAAATACTTACTTCATGATTTCTTCCTTTGGTATTACCAGGTTCTTTTTTTCATGTATTCGTCCAGATCAGAACGCTTCATCGGAATTTCATTCGGATTTTTGTCAAGCCATTTCAGGAAGTCTTCTTTCAGTTTATCCGACCATTGGCTATCGATCTGTCCGGGGGTATATTTTCCCTCTTTCAGCATCAAAATTCCGAACTTATCTCTTAAGGCAATAAATTCAGCTGTCATAACCACTTTTTCTGCTAAATGTGCAGGAATAAAAATAACTCCCTCTCTTTTAGCTAAAACCAGATCTCCTGGAAGCACGATCGCGCGACCGATACGTATGGGCGTATTCAACCCGGTTAATACCACATCTTTCAGATAAGAAGGATCCCAATCCCGCACAAAAGCGTTGAAACCCTCTATTTTTGACAGTCCTTCCAGGTCGCGGGATGATGCGTCGAAGATGACACCGTTACCGGTTTTTGCAAAAATGGAGTTGCCAAGATTGTCACCGATCAACGTTCCTTGTGCAATTTTTCCAAACCCGTCAGCCACATAAACATCGCCCTTCGAAAGTTGGTCGATTGGCCAGGAATTGGTATTTCCAATGCGGCCATTTTTAGCACCACGTTCCTTAATACTTTTCTCAATATCTGGCCGTGAGGGCATAAACTGGGCCGTAAGTGCACGGCCAGCAACAGGAACATCATCATGAATCATTTTCCAGTTTCCATCAAACTGACAATTGTATCCTTCATTTTGAAGTACAACCCAGGCTTCTTCAATGGCAATTTCTTTGGCACGACGTATAAGATCATCAGAAACCTTTGGCCGACCATCGGGGAATCTTTCACCTTTCCATTCCGATGTCAGGAAAATAAGTTCTTCTTTGGAAATTGTTTGTGCCTGAGACTGGCGGGAAAAACTAAGGCTAAATAAAAGCGCTGCGGCAACGATGTATTTAAATTTCATTGAATTTTTATTAAAATTTTACTGGGGGCTGACATGCCAGATTTAGATTATTTGCCTGTCGTTTTTAACGGTAAATTATCTAATTTTAAAAAGCCTGTCAACCTGCTGATTTACTAAAATCTGTCTAATTTCTCTTGGTGACTACCATCGGTGAAGTGATCCCGTTCAAGTCATATACAACCTTTCCGGCGCGTATGGTAAGCTCGCATTCCAGCTTTTCCTTTCCGGTTATTTTTGTTCCGGTATAATCAAAAAAGCCAAAAACGCCGGTGTCGTTCATACTGAAATTTCCTTTCAGTACCCGTAAAACTGCTATATCAGCAAGTCCACCAACAGTCAAACTTCCAAGTTTTTCTCTGTGAATCGCCTGCGCCGGAGCCCATGTACTTGCTTTGATCACGCTTTGCAGGTCCATACCCATAGCCAGGAATTTTGACATCACATTCAGCATATCTTTCATGGCGGCGTTCATGCTTCCAGTATGAATATCGGTACTGATCGTGTTTGGATAAAATCCACTTTTAACCGCAGGAATGGCCTGAGAAAAAGCGAAACTGATTCCGCCATAACCTACATCAAACAGAATTCCTTTTTTACGGGCGTCGTAAACGAATGGCTTAATCTTCCCGGTTTTTACATCCAAAATCGGCTCGCGACTTGATAACTGACCAAAACAATGCGTGAAAATATCGCCTGGACGAAGATGCTGCATGAACAATTCTTCGATGGAAAGTACAGGTGTACTTCCGCCAAAATCGATCATAACCGGAATATTGGCCAGTTTGCCGGCTTCCACAGCTTTGTCGGTTGGTGTCCAGTCGTGGCCGTTATAATGAGCCAATTTAACACCGACGATATAGTCTGGATTTTCTTTTGCAACTCTTGCTGTATTTACCGGATCCATATCAGCAATATTCTGCTCATAAGTCCCGCCGCGCATACCTTCTCCTACAATATTCAGAAAAGATAAAACACGGGTTTTAGAAATATCTATGGTTTGTTTTTTGAAGTCAGGAAATGATTTCCAGCCTGCGCATCCGGCATCCACAACGGTTGTCACACCGGTACGAAAAGTAAATCCGTCAGGTGCCAAAGCGTTAGGGCCGTTGCTGTAAGTCTGGTCCATTTTTGTTCCGTAAAAGTTATGCGAGTGCATATCGATCAGGCCCGGAGTTACATACATTCCTTTGGCATCTACAACCTGTAAGGCAAGTTTTGGATCAATGTTTTTGGCTACACTTTTTACCGTATCCCCATTCAATGCAACATCCATAATGCCATTGATGTTGTTTTTCGGGTCAATCACATGGCCGCCTTTTATGACGATCGTGTATTTTTGAGCATTTGCGTAAATGCTGCAACTGGCAGCATATAAGCAAATTGATAAAATGATTTTTTTCATTATTAAGGATTTAGGAATAGTTGATTATTACTGTAACTCGCTTAGTATTTAATTATTTGGATGGTATTGCTTTCAAAATTGAGAGACAAAATAGTCAAAAATAAAAAATATCACTGAGCGACCGGATACGTCAATCTCAGTGATATTTATTTTTGACTAAATACAAGCGATACAGTCGATTTCTACGAGTAAGTTTCCCGCTACTGAGGCAAATAATTTTTTGAGGATTGATCTGCGATCTGTTTTCATACGGCTGTTATCAATTGAAAAAATAAGTTTTGCTGAAATTATTTATCCCACCAGACAACGCTTGAAAGTGTGTTCGTACCGCCTTGTCTTGTTCTTGATTCCAGGAAATTATCTTTATTGTAACTTTCTTCTGAATCCGGAACTACAAACCGTGTGGGAATTTTTCCGCCGGTAAGGTTTCCAGGGTAATTGGTTGGTGTCAGTTTAGGATATCCTGTCCTTCTCCAGTTTGAAAAAATTTCATATTCATCTTCAAGAAACAGCGCAACCCATTTTTGGGTACCGATCTGCTCGAATTGCTCTTCAACGCTTCCCGAAGTTTTATAAGGATTTGCTGCAATGTATGCATTGATTCTAGCGTCGGAAATGATACCCGGACTTCCAAACAATGCCCAGTGTTTCATACCTGAGGTAACTGCACTTTTGTATTCAGCCTCCGCCGATGTTGCAGTATACCAACCTCTGACCGCTGCTTCTGCCAATAGCAAGTGTGTTTCAGCAGCTGTAAAAACCAATAGAGGCGCGTTATATTTCAAAATTGTATTTGGATTTGGTTCAGAATATGAATCAAAATCAGCAGGCAGAGAGTTGAACGCAGCATTCGGCATACCTTTTTGCAGTGCTGTCGCTGTATCTGCCACGTACGCAGATGTTGCAGTTGGTTTCACCCAAACAACTGAAATTACATTCAGACGTGGATCTTTGGTTGTTTTAAGATAGTCGATCAGCGTTTTTGCCAGTTTCCCGCCTTCAACGTTATCGCCGCCCGGCGTAACGTAATCCGTGCTCATCAAACCGCTTGAAATAAAGTTTCTGCTTGCCGTTACTGACCCATCTACATAAGCAATTGTTGCAATATCTTCATCGCTAATAATAACCCCACCTGCAATCGCTTTCTGAACCCAGGTTTTAGCCAATGCTGCATCAACCTGCGTCAGGCGCATTCCCAAGCGCAACATCAGCGAATAACCAAATTTTTTCCACTTGGTAATATCACCGCCATAAATCAAATCCGAAGTACCGAACGTTGCCTGAGCCGGATCGAAAGCTGCAATCGCCTGTTCCAGTTCCTTCAACATATCTGCATAAATCGCCGACTGCTCGTCGTACTTGGGCGTGTAGTTTTTCTCCGTAAGCGCCTTCCCAGCTTCGCTATAAGGAACGTCTCCGTACAAATCCGTCAGTCTGTGATACATATAGGCCTTCCATATACGGGCAACAGAAAGTTTGTTCACATCAGCAGGCAGGGTATTTACCGATGCAATTACTTGCTCAATGTCGATAACGGCACCTTGCGTTGTCATGTCTGTTCCGCCATACAATCCCCAGCTTGCGGTGGAGTAGGAATAGTTGAAATACTTATCCCCAGCGGCTGGAACTTCTTTGTAAGTTGCGAAATGTTGCATCGAACCTCCAATGGTTAGGTATGCCGCACCTGTAAAATTATTGCTTACGGTCGCTAATTGCGTTCTGGTAAAAAGGAAACCAGGAACAACTGCGGTGGATGCATTCGGATTTACGTTCATTTCTTCAAACCCGTTGTCACAGGCAGTGAAGAAAAGGGCCATCGGAGCCAGATATAATAATCTTAAGAACTTTTTCATATTCACTAAAATATTTTAATGATTAAAATTTCACTGTCAGGTTCACACCCAGGCTTCTTGTTCTCGGCACACCAAATGCTTCAAGTCCCTGTGCGTTTCCGTTTGAATAACTGGATTCGGGATCGAAGTAATTGTTTTTCTTATCTTTATATAGAAGCAGTACATTACGTCCAACCAGAGAAACTGATGCAGACTGTAATTTCAGGAATGACATTTTATTTACGGGGAGATTATAACTCAAAATGACCTGACGAAGTTTTATGAAATCGTTGTTGAATGTGAACATCGATGTATAATTCTTGTCATTATCATAGTAAGTATCGATGTCTTTTTTCTCCCAGGTTTTAGAGAATGGCGCTCCTTCAGGTGTTACGCCTGTTACTGTCAAACCAGTCTCGCGACCAGGAAGTGTTTCTTTTGGCAAACCAAATCGGTAGGCATACTGGTACATGTTGGAGTAAACGATACTTCCAAACTTACCATCTACAAGAATATTCAAAGAGAAATTTTTGTATCGGAATGTGTTTGTTATACCCATCGTAACCGGAGGGATACCTCTTCCAAGTTTTTCCAGATTTCCTCTGACAGCATACCCGCTGGCTGTGTTGTAAACAACATTTCCACTCGCGTCAGTAAGTTTTTTATAACCCCAGACTTCACCGTATGAGCCACCTACCACGTTATTGATACGACCTCCGCCAACACCGTCGCCGATAGCAAGACTAGGAAGTCCGTCGGCTAGTTTTACGATTTTGCTGTCGTTATAAGCAAAGTTATAGCTAACATCCCAGGTGAAATTTGCCTTTTTCAACGGCGTTCCGGTGATTAAAAGTTCTACCCCTTTATTGCTCAACTCACCCACGTTCAAAAGTGCGGAAGTATAGCCGGAAGAAGCTGCAATTGAGCTCTGAACGATGTCATTTGTTGTTTTGCGGTTATAAAGCGTTACGTCCAATCCCAAACGGTTGTTAAGAAAACGCGCTTCAATACCGGCTTCGTAAGTAGTCGAAGTCAAAGGTCTTAAATCAGGATTTGGTACCAGCGAAGATCCAAGCTGCTGAACTGCGCGGCCATTGTGTCCGCCTTGTGCCATCGCATAACTCTGGTAAATCTGGTAAGCAGAAACGTTCGCTCCACCCACCTGAGCCCAGGAACCTCGTAATTTTGCAAAACTTACTGCGGAAGGCAATTTGAATGCCTCGGATAGAATAAGAGTTCCGCCAATCGCAGGATAAAAAATGCTGTTGCTTGATTTGTTAAGTACAGAAAACCAGTCCTGACGACCAGACATGGTGATATAGGCAAGTTCTTTGTAACCTAAATCAACCGATCCAAACAACGAATTAATACCACTTTTTGAATAAGTTGGCGTAGTTACTGATGTGGCAAGGTTGGTGAAACTATAAAAATTTGGTATCGTAAATTCTGTTCCATTAAATGCAGTCTGGTCGTAGATGCTTCGCTGCATATTACCGCCTGCCAATGCTGAGAAACTTAAATTTTCAAAAAAGTCCTTATTGTAATTCAGCGTTACCATTCCGTTTGTCTCAGAAGAAGTAATTTTCTTCGCTTCGTAAACACCCAGCGGCTGGTAAGCATTGTTTGTCGGTACCACAAATTCATAATTGAAGTTGTAGTAATCCTGGCTTACGCTCGCCTTAACGAATAAGTTGTCAAGAATGTCATATTTGATATTCGCCTGACCAAGAAAGCGGTTTTTTCTATCCTCGTTTTTGAACTTATTGATAACCATATAAGGGTTTGGCGCAGCCGGAACCGGGTTCCATTCAACTTCCTTACCCGTTGTAGCATCGTATCCGGGAGCAAGATTTCTGATGTCTACCGTATTGGCGATCAAATAAGTTGCCCAGTGCGGGTTGTAATCTGCATAACCTACTTTTGGGCGGTTATGGCCATTTTCAATATTGTATTGAACCACCGTTTCGATGCTCAGTTTTTTTCCTAAAAACGCATTGACGTTCAGGTTAGCGATTCTTCTGTTGAAAGATGAATTGGGAACTATGCTGTTTGAGCTGGTATTGTTCAACCCGAAACGGAAATTCACTGTTTCGTTTCCTCCTGTGAAAGAAAGGGAATTGATATAGTTTGTTCCCGTTCTGTAAAAGTTTTTAAGGTTGTCTTTTTGTGGAGAATACGGACGCATCTGGCCATCAAACTGGATCACAGGAGTTCCATCCATTCTTGCACCATATGACAAACGGCCGGTACTTTTTGCGATTGTCTGCGTAGCAGGTTTTACACCATCAACACCCTGTCCGAACTCATATTGCCAGTCAGGAATGATTGAAAGACTTTCTGTTGAAACGTTGCTGTTGAATTCAACACCGATTCCCTTTTGTGCGCGACCTTTTTTTGTAGTGATCAAAATAACACCGTTTGAAGCACGTGCACCGTACAAAGCTGCTGCCGGCCCGCCTTTCAAAACGCTGATTGATTCAATGTCATCCGGGTTAATACCACCGATACCATCACCGCGGTCAGTGTTGTTACCATTCCCATCGGATGCATTTCCGCCACCGGGCACGCTGTTGTCCATCGGCATACCATTAATCACGTACAATGGCTGGTTATTTCCACTTAAAGAACCATTTCCACGAATAATAATACGGCTTGATCCACCCGGACCGGTTGACATACCAGTTGCATTAACACCGGCAATTTTACCTGTCAATGCATTTGCAACGTTGTTTTCACGTGCTTGGGTGAACTCGCTTCCTTTTACTTCCGTCACTGCATAAGCAAGCGCTTTTTTCTCTTTGGAAATACCAAGCGCCGTTACAACAACTTCGTTTAATGCTTTTGCTTCCGGAACAAGTTGTACTGAAACATCAGCTTTGTTGCCAACTGGAACATCCTGAGACGTATAACCTACGAAACTGAAAGTAAGAACCGCAGTAGCCAGTTCCTGATCAGATATTTCAATCGAATATTTCCCTTCTCCATTTGAAGAAGTTCCGCGTTGCGTTCCTTTTACCAAAACACTCACGCCAGGAAGTCCTGAGCCGGTTTCGTCCGTTACAGTTCCGGTGATATTCTTTTTGGGAGCGTCTTTTGTGGAAGGTTTTGTTTCAGTAGTACTGGACTCACGTTTTAAAATAATGCGGTCCTGAACTACTTCATAAGTTACGTTATATGGTGACAGAATTTTTCCGAGAACTTCTGATAGTGATTCGTCCTGGAATTTGAAAGTGCCTTTTTGATTGTTAAATATCTGAGGGTTGTACATGAACTTAACCTTCGTCACATTTTCAATTTTATCCAGCACTTTATCAATTTCGGCATTGGATAAACGTAGGGTTACTTTTTGGTCAAGCACGCGCTGTCCGTTCACGGTGTTCGCGTGAACCAGCGTTGTGAAGAGCACTGCTAATAAGGCTTGATACAGACTCATACGCATGATTTTCTGCAAAGCATGTTGATAATGTACTGATTTTGACATAATTTTGTTTTTGTCGGGTTGAAAAATTCGGCAAAATGATTCCCTGGTATCCGCAGCAATGCGGAAGGTGTAATGAGCTTACAAATGGGATGACTGGGGTCGGTGATGTTGGCGCATCATCGACTTGTTTTTTTAGAGATAATCAGGTGCAGATTGTACGCATAGGCTTGGCTTCATTTAGAGTTCATAATAGTATAGGTCGCTGGAAATTATCTTACTTCTGAAATCGGTATTGTTCGTGTTGCCTTGGTTTATTTTCTTTGAACCTATCAGGTTCATTTATTCAGATTTTTCATTTTGGTAAGTACAGCCTTTGCTGTAAATTATAATACTTGCGTCAAGTTGCTCATAACGAGCGTTGATCGTCCGGCAGATCAGGTCCACTTTTTCAAAAAGCGGCTCGTCGGATAAGGAGGCGGTTAGGTAACAATCTTTCATAGTTTCAGCGTCAAAAAGAATTTTTACACCGTAGGACTTTTCGAGCGCCTCAAAAACGTCTTTTATAGGTGTGGCCTTGAAGTCAAATGATTGTTTTTGGATTGGTAAATCCTGCAATTCAGGATCAGCGATAAGGCTTCTAGTCAGCCGAAGATTTCCGGTAGAAAAAACAATCTGCTGATTCGGCGTCAGTACCATAGCCCCCAATTTATTATCAGCCTGTTGTGTTTCCAGATTTTCATCTGTTAATGCGAAAACAGATACTTTTCCGGTTTTTACAGCCACTTTCACATCTTTATCATTCTCAAAGGCGCTGATGATAAAACTTGTACCTAAGACCTTCGTAACCAGATTATTTGCATAAACATAAAATGGCTGATCCGGATTTTTGGCAACTTCAAAAAATGCTTCTCCTGAAAGAAAAACCTCTCTTTTTTCTCCTTTGAAAGTCTGAGGATAACTGATACTGCTTTTTGGTTGCAGAAGAACAGTACTTCCGTCTTCCAAAGAAACCAGCTTTGGCCGGTCCGTGTCATTTGTCGCTTTCAAAAGCGGCTCTTTGATCTGGCTGATAATCTGGTTGTATAAAAGATTATTTTGTTTCGAAGCAGAATATTTGTTGCTCATCCACCATCCTAATCCAAGGATCATGATGATCGAAGCAGCAGCGCGATACCATTCCGGACGGAATATTAATCTTCTAGACGAGTATTTTTCTTCTGTTTTTTCCAAAACGGCAGACAAACGATCAATTTCATTGGTTACCTCTTCGTCAGATATTTCATCAAAAGTTTCAAATACTTTATCAAGTAAATGGCTGGCTTTGTCAATCAGATCTTGTTTGTCGGGATTTTGAGACAGCCAATTTATCCAGAAATTGCCGGCATCCGGGTCCTTAGAGAGCTTCCAAAGTCGGAAAGAATGGTCAACAGCTAGCTCCTCAGGTTGTAAATTTCTGTAATCTTGCATTGTAGGTCAGGCGGTATTTTGGCGTATTTAGATAAAGGATGCGTAAATCATCGGTCAATACTCTTTTTTGTAAAATTATTTTTTGATTTATTTTGAAAGCGGAGAATAAACTACGGACTCGTAAAAATGGTAAGGGGAGTGTATTTTAAAATATAAGCGTATAAATTATTAGAATCCAGTGACTTAGGAAGGGGATTTGGCTTTTTAAAGTAGTAATCGCCTTAAACAATAAATTTGCAACAGATTGTCTGTTAACCTGCATCAGATCAGCAATCTGCTCATTTTCCATTCCTTCATAAAATTTAAGGAATATCGCTTCCTTCTGCCGTTTTGGAAGTTCATTAATGGCAAGTCTTACCCTACGCTGACTTTCTGAGTAAGTTTCGTGTTCCTCAATCTCGGTTTCGATTGTATGGTTATCGGTGATCTCGTCAATTTCATCGAGATCGATAAAGGGATTTTTATTCCGGCGAAATTCCTGCAAAATCTGATTGCGAAGCGATTTTAGAAAATAAATGGTAACAAATTGAATATTGATTGTCTGGCGCTTTTCCCAGATATGAATCAACAATTCCTGAATTGCGTCTTTGATATACTCTTTATCAGCCGTAAAGCTGGTAGCATAATTGAAAAGCGTGCGATAAAGTTTGTCGGCGAGACGACAAAAAGCAACACTGTCTCCAGCTTTCGATTGCTGCCAGAGGTCCAGAAGAATTTCATTTTCCAGAATGATGCGTTGCTTTTTCTCCAAGTAGGTACGGGGTTATTGATGTAAATTAACAGTCAAATAATGGAAATAAGAAATATATGAGGTAAAAATTATTATTTAGCAGAATATAATACTGTTTGTTTATAAAAATTCAATATAACGTAATGTTTATATTGCAAGATTTAAAAATAAAATTCCTGCTGAATAGTCTTAATGACAGATATTCAGCAGGATCAGACTATTGATTAGGTTGTGTTTTGTACGATTAAATGTAGGCAATACAGTCAATTTCGACCAGGGAATTTCCAGGTACGCCACCATAAACCGCCACGGTTGTGCGAACCGGCGGCTTGTCACCAAATCTTCCTTTATATGCTTCATTCATAGCCTTGTAATCATTTAGGTCATGAAGAAACACGCTGCATTTCAAAACCTTACTCATCGAAGAGCCCGCAGCGATCAGTTCCTTTTCAAGTTCGTCCAAAACATGTTTTGTATGAGCAGTGATATCACCTTCAAAATGCGCGCCTTTACCGGCCACGAAAACCATATTATTGAATTTAGTATGGCCTGAAAATAAAGGCACATCCTGCAATGTGGTGATATTTCCTGCCTCTTTTTCAGGAGCGCTGTCTTCCTTTGCCTGAGCTACTGTTCCTATACCTGCAACGCCTGCAATTGATGCGAATAATTTTTTGAGGATTGATCTTCTTTCGGTTTTCATCTTTTTGGAATTAAGATTTGTGTTAAGGATTTGATATGAATTTATTTCTTTCTTACAATTTTGTTGTCATTTGGTAGCGTAATTTTCCAGAGACTGCCGCCTGATTTATTACCACCTTGTTTCCCGCCATATTCGATTACATATAGGGAATTTCCGATGATCACCGCGTCGGTAGGACTGGTAAAGTTATCGACTATACGAGTTGTCTGAACCTTATAATTATCTGTTTTTTTATCATAAATCATATGCAGATGCAGCAAATCTCGTCCTTGTCGCTTTAACGGATTGGGATTTGAAGCACCTGTTTTTCCCCCGCCAGCGTAGCGAATCACAAATCCATCGCCTTTAAATTCTTTCGAGAGACCTTTTTTTGTATCGAAAACCAACGCAAGCGGGGAGGAGTGTGCATTAAAAGTTCCGACGGTTACGCCAGTTGTATCGGCATCCATCACTACACCGGTTTTACGGTCACGATATTCATTTGCATCAGGTCCCAGGTTTTGGACTGCGGGTGTGAATGTTATTCCTGCCGGACGTTTTGGAAACGTTGGGTCATTGTGGAAATATTTCATTAACCATGCAAAAGCGAATTTACTTAAAAATGGATCAGTCTCCGGATTTGGCTGCCAGTCCGGGTTTTGCTGCGGATTGTCAATTCCACCCATTACCCAGGGGAAACCATAATGCCGACCCTTACGAACCCAAAACATATCTTCCGGATGATCGTAGTCGCCGGAATTGGAAACGGCAAAAAGATTTCCCTTTTGATCGTAAGCCATATCGTACGCATTACGAATTCCTTCGGCATAGATATAGCCCAGTTCTTTTAACTTTTCGGTATCATCAACCAGCAACAGATCTTTTGAGTCAATCGGGAAACTGTAAATTTTCGTTGTCAAGGCGTTGTCACGGGCATTTGGATAGATGCCTCCGTTGTCCTGGATTTCACCATGATCTGTGCGGGCTCCCGAATTGACCATGATGTATTTCCCATCCGGACTGATTTCCAAAGCATTCCACCCGTGGTCAAAAGTAGTTTTGTTGGCACCATATTCAACGGTATTAAAAATGACAGTCACTTCCGGCTTTGCATCATTTGGAAGGATTTCATAACGGACCATCCTTCCCTTATTGCCTTTGTTGTTATTCACATTAATATTCCCAGCCAGAAAAAGTGTGTTTTTGTGAAAAGCTGCTCCCTGCAAACGCGTAATGCCGTGATCAGCAGCTGTCAGGATTTTGACACTTGCAGGCTTGCCGTCTTTGTTAACGATATGATAAACATCACCTTCAAAGCTGGAATAATACATATCTCCGCTGACCGGATTTACGATCAGTCGAACCGCTTCCGGCTCAACTTTCATGAATTGCTCAACTTTTATGTCATCGCGTAAAGCGTGGGGCGTCAGTGTCGGCTGATCTCTGCCACCCTGTGACACTGACAGATACGGAATTGCCAGGAATCCAATTGCAAGAAGATTTTTCCCGTGAAAAGATATTAGTAAATTTTTCATGGTTGGTTAGGGGAGTTATTCGGTGGCAGAAAGTTTTCTGAGGTAAGCGACAAGCTGCCATCTTTGCTCGGCAGTGAACACATCCTGAAATGGAGGCATGTTTCCATTTCCATTGGAAAGTTTCCAGAATAATGCACCGTCACTTTGTTTCTTCACCAACGAATCGTGAAAATTGGCAGGTTTTTGCCCTAATGCGCCACCTGCTGCTCCGTCGCCATAACCACTTTCTCCATGGCAGGAAGCGCAGTATAACCCGAAAAGTTCCTCCCCATTTGCCAGCGTAAGTGGCTCGTCGTGATAAGGGCTTTTTAATGTGTCTGCCCAAGCTGGTGCGATCCAGCGGTCCTGGCCGTGCGTCTGAACCGGGTGATCATTTCCGGTAAAGGAGGACAAGCTAACGAGACCAATCCCCGCGGTAACTAAAAAGCTTGCGGCTATTTTTGAATTAAAAATCATTAAAGGAATTTTTTATGGGTTTAGGAATGTATTCACTTACATTGTAAAATCGCCGCATATTTTCAGTTCCTGTCTACCACAACAGCGGCATTATTTTCAAAGCTTTATGTTTTAAGGGTAATATCGAAATCGGATTAGGGTGGATTAATTCAAAAAGGTTAAGGATTTAGAATAGTAAATTTTATTTAAGCTCAACAATCATTTCGATCTCAACCGGGATATTGCCGGGAAGAGAACCCATACCAACTGCCGACCGTGCATGCTTCCCGTTTTCTCCAAAAATTTCAACCAAAAGATCTGAACAGCCGTTAATAACCATCGGATGTTTGTCGAATTCAGGTGTGGAATTAACCATTCCCAGAAGTTTGACAATTCTTTTTACTTTGTTCAAATCGCCTCCCAGAAAACCTTTCAACGTGGAAATCAGTGAAATTCCAGTCAAACGCGCCGCTTCTTTGCCTTGTTCGATCGTTAATTCAGCTCCCACTTTTCCGATCATTTGACCACCTTCCGGTTTGTCTGGTCCGTGGCCGGATAAATACACCAGATTACCAACCTGCACCGCCTTTACATAATTTGCGATAGGAGCAACCGGTTTGATCAGCTTAATATTTTTCTCTTTGATCCGCGCTTCATAATCCGTCACGGTTTGGGCCTGAGAAATGAAGGAGCCCAAAGCACAAAAAACTGTTAATGCCGGAACCAGAAAAAAGGATTTGTAGGTCTTTTTCATGCAGAAATGTTTAAATTATAATTGATTGAACTGGATTGTTTATTTCAGTGCAGTTTGCAGCGCGATACCATTTAAATCATAAACGATTTTCCCGCCTTTGATGGTCATCTCGCATTCTAACTTCTGCTTTCCTTCCATTTTATAGCCAGTTTTATCGTAAAAGCCAAAATTTCCTTCCCGCATGGAAAAGATAGCAAGATCTGCGATAGCATTTTCAGAAATGTGGCCAAGATTTTCGCGTTTGATTGCTTGTGCCGGTGCCCAGGTACTTTCTTTAATAACATTGGGAAGATCAACGCCCATCACCAGAAATTTTGACATGATACTCAGCATATCTTTCATCGATGCATTCATGCTGCCCGTATGCAGATCTGTGCTGATCGTATTGGGATAAAATCCACTTTTAATCGCCGGGATAGCCTGCGAATAATTGAAACTTGCTCCGCCATAACCAACATCAAAAATAATTCCTTTCTTTCGTGCATCCAGCGCAAATTGTTTCACTTTTTGCGTTTTTTCATCCACGATTGTCTCCCTTGTATTTCCGTCCAGCAGCGTGTAAGCATGTGTAAAAATATCTCCCGGACGCAGATATTGTGTGAACAAGGTTTCGAGCGAAAGTGGCGGGTTATTTCCTCCAAAGTCAATCATTACCGGCATATTGGCCAGCGTTCCTGCTTCGACAACACGTTTAATGGGCGTCCAGTCTGCTCCAATAAAATGTGCAACTTTAAAGCCGACAATATCATTTTTATTTTTGATCGCGACGGCTGCGGCCATTTGAGCATCCATATCGCTGGTATCCTGCTCATAATTTCCACCTCGCATTCCTTGTCCGACGATATTTAAGAAGGATAAAACCCGCGTTTTAGAACTTAAAATTACATTCTTTTTAAACTCAGGAAAAGATTCCCATCCCGCGCCGCCGGCATCAACGATGGTCGTGACGCCAACACGAAAAGTGAAACCGTCTGGAGGCAGAGCCACCAGACCATTGCTCAGATAATGGTCTGGCTGAGTACCGAAAAAAACATGTCCGTGGATATCAATGAGGCCCGGCGTTACGTACATACCTTTCGCGTTCACCACCTGTTTTGCTTCCTTGGCATCTATATTTTTTGCAACCTTTTTGACTTTTCCTTCAAAAATCGCGACATCCATGACCTCGTTCAGATTATTTTTAGGATCAATCACTGTTCCGCCCTTAATCAGTATGCTGTACGTCTGAGCATTTACAACAAAACTGTTTAGGCTAATCAGGAGCAAAAGAATGACGGATTTGAACTTCATTTTTATCTTATTGGGTTTAGTAATAATATCAATAACCGGGCAGCTTAAACGACTGCTTTGGAAAGTTCTTCTTTCAATCTGGCAGCAACGATTTTTTCTTCTCCCGCCTTCAACATCCAGGTTGTAATCGTCAGTGTATTGTTTTCCCCAGGCATAATTTCGATTGAAGGATTGCCATTTCGAAGGCTATCCTGCAACATTTTTACGGGCAGATTTACTTTCGTTGCCTCCCAGGAAATTCTTAATGTCGGGGTATGATTTCCAAGTTCCGGCGCAAACGTTTCGACGTTGACACCTTTCACGCTTTTCGCGGCATTGGCAATCAGCGCGGCGCGATCTTCCCACATTTTCCATTCATTTTTATGGTCCATTTTGACGAAATTGTCAAGTGCCACATACATCCCAAGAATTTCTTCCTTATTTACTTTCATACCTCTTCCGATCGTAGACCCGCGTGGAGGCATGCTTAATCTTGCCGCTTCAATCAAATGTTTTTTACCCATCAAAATTCCGGCACTCTGTGGTCCGCGCATTGCTTTTCCACCCGAAACGCAAACCAGGTCAAAGCCAAGATCATTGAATTTCCAGAGATTTTCTACTGGCGGAACGTCTGCTGCCATATCAATCATCGTTGGGATTCCATGTTTTTTGGCAACTTCTATCCATTTTTCATGCATAATCTTGCCTTTGTCCGACTGGATATGCAGGAACCACATCAAAGCAGTCTTCTCGCTAATCGCTTTTTCCAGTTCTTCCAAGGTTTCAATTTCCACCATTTTGCAACCTGTATTGGTCAGCGCATGAGAATATCCAATGCTATGACCTTTCTGAATAATCACCTCTGACTTCATACCGGTTCCTTCCAGATGCGGAAGTGCCTCCACTTTCTTTTGATCCATTCCAGTCAATACGCCTGCAAGTCCAAGCGTCAAGGCAGAAAAACAACCGGCAGTAACCACGGCAGCTTCTGCGTGCGTTAATGCGGCAATTTTTTCTCCAACCTTTGTCTGAACTTCATCCAGTATCATAAAATCTTTCGCTGCTCCCTGTATCACTTCAACCACTTCGTCCTGCATCAGCGATCCAGTCATAAACGTGTAGGTACCCGCCGCATTTATAAAAGTTCTAATGCCCAGCTCCTTTGCCAGATTGCGGGTTGGAAGCTTGGCCGTGAATCCAATATTTTCAATATTTCCTTCTCCCAAAAATCCGCCAAGTAGTGGAAATGTGGATAAATGTTTAATTAAATCTCTGCGGTTTATCATAATAAAACAGAACTGAATAAAAGTGATAAAGGTTAGTTAAAGGTCATTTAACAGATGAACAGAGATAGGATGCAGAAAATGTTTGTCAATACTCTTTTTGAGGTAACTAATTTATTTTAATTATTAGAAATACTAAAATAAACTTTGGTATTTACGGAGATTGTAGATTATAAATTTTGAACTCAAATCGAAAAAAAAGCCTCCCAAAAAGATATTTTGAAAGGCTGGACTAAAATACTTTTGGTGAACTATTTCAAAAATAACTGCTTCACGCAAACAGGCGTCGGAATGCTTATTTCCTTCTCAGTGTAAGTTAATAAGCCTGTCTCACTATTTCTTTTGAAGAACACGACATTATTATTGTCGCGGTTTGTGACGTACACCAGTTCACCTTTCTCATCCACAAGAAAATTCCGAGGATGTTTTCCCTGTGTTTCAGGATATCCAACGGGTGTTAATTTTCCGGTTTTGGCGTCGACCGAATAAACGACAATGCTCTCATGACCCCGGTTTGAAGCGTACAAAAATTTCCCGTCCGGAGAAAAATGGATATCAGCTGCAAAGGTTTTTCCTGAAAAATCCGCTGGTAACATACTAACGCGTTCCAATGGAATCAGCGCACCGGTATTTTTGACGATTTGAAAGGAATTGACAACAGAAGTTAATTCACATGCTGAGTAACCAAAATTTCCGTTCGGGTGTATGGCAAAATGGCGGGGTCCGTCGCCTGACTTAACCTCGGCATAAGGAACAGCTCCCGGAGTAAGTTTTCCGGTTTTCTGGTCAACCATGTAAACCATAATTTTATCGATGCCAAGGTCGGACGCATAAATAAATTTGCCATCCGCAGACGGGACTACAGAGTGCATATGTGGTTTTTGAGAACCTGTTCCTTTGTCTTGAATAGCGTCCGCAAGTTTCCCAATACTGCCGTCTTTATTCAAATGATAAACAGTAAGCTGCCCACTGCCATAATTAGAAACATAAATAAATCGCCCTTTCGGATCTATACTGACGTGACACGGACCTTTTCCGACTGACGATGTTTCATTGATCAGTGTTAGTTTCGCCGTTTTCTGATCGATCTTGTATGAAGAAATTGTGTTATTATCTTCATTCGCCGAATAGACAAATTGCTTGTTAGGATGGAATTCTAAAAAGGAAGGACTGTTTTTATTAACAAAAATCTGCAATTCCTTGTAAGAGAAATCACTTCGATCGAATTCATAAACATAAATTCCTTCGCCTTTCTGCGTGTATGTTCCGATGTAAAGTATTTCCCTGGTTTTCGGAGTTTGTGCCAATGTCATGATTGCCGAAAGTAAACAAATTAAAAAAAACGTTATTTTTTTCATGATTGCTCTGATGCTGTTTATTCAAATACTAGTGTCCCAAATTTGTTGAATTCGTGAAAACTTCCACCCGTTTTTTTCCAGGAATAATAGGCAGTTTCAGAATCATAATCTATTCTATAAAAATTTCCTCTCCATTTGGTGCCCGATTTTGGTGGAGACTGAACAATAGGATTCATAAGCGTGTATGGAATAAAAAACTCCGCTTTCCAACCTTCAACCGAAGCCATACTTTTTTTCTGTCCGCCTTGTGCGCTTGTTTCATGCTGAACACGGTTTGTTTCATTATAAAACCACGGCTTCCAACCCTGCATTTTTCCATTCAAATTCGGGACAAGAATTGCAAGTTCATAATTCAGCGGTGATATTTCATATTCAAGATAAATCGGTTCGGAGGTATCAGGCCATAGAAAAACCTCTACGACATCTTCTTTGAACAAAGTGCCAAAATCTTCCATAATCGTGGAAGTAAGTTTTTTATCGGTACAGTCAAAAAGGAAGTAAACACCTTTGTCGGAGTAAAGCATTTTTACTTTTGTCGGCAATGCTTTTCCGGGAACAGATTGTTTTGGGCCAGTTTGAACATGCAAATCAAACCAATTTGTCGCCGACCAGTTTTTGGCACTTCCTTCACCGTTGACTTTAAAGTCGCTGGTTTTTTTGATAATAAGTGTAGAATCCTGCGCTGCCGCGGAAATTGAATTTAGTAAAACAGTCCCGGCCAGCATAAACAGGGAAGCAAATTTTTTTAACATTTTGAGTGGTTTTAGGAATAAGGGAAATACAATCTTTCCTAACAGTTAAGGTATGGATCGATGGTAGAAATTTTATTTAGGAATAGCAATTTCATTACGATTTGAGAGATTACCAAATGATGGCTAAAATGTAAAAGTCGAAATCTGACATTCTCATTGCGTGCATGTTCTACAAGAACGGAAAAATCTCTACACAAAAAATGTCTGGATAGCAGGAATGTAATCGGGTACGATTATTTAAAAACTTGTTTCAAATAAGTTTAGTAATCAACATCTTAAACTGAAATATCATGATAAGCAAGAGAAAAGAGCCGGATGTGTTGACTAGAAGCAAACCAATTTTAGACGCGCCAATTTTTCCTGATTACCCAACAAATACTCCAGAGGGCCGGTCACCAAAAGACGATCCGGATTTGTTGAGAAAGTCGGATAAGAATGACGATGTCGACGTAACTAATGAACTTGAAGAAGAAGATACGGATAATCTGGATGATGAGAAAGTGAAATAATCCAAATCATCTATTTTTTAAATATCATATTTTAGTGAAAAGCCTTCCAGGAAATGGGAAGGCTTTTTTCTTTGTGTATGAGTATTGAAAGGGGTTTTATTGCTTATCCTCGTAATTGCTTCCAGCGGCAATCCATTTCAATTTTAAAATTTACTCATCATTTTCTGATCAATGTCTAAGCCTGACGACAATGTCACACAAAGCATCACCAAGGTGATTGCCGCCTCCTCTCTGGGAACATTAATAGAATGGTATGATTTCTATATTTTTGGCAGCCTGGCTGTTATTATAGGAAATCAATTATTTCCAAGTGACGCGGGTGCATCGGCGTTGATCAATACGCTTGCAATTTTTGCGGCAGGTTTCATTGTCCGACCTTTTGGTGCATTGGTTTTTGGCAGGCTTGGCGATTTGATCGGTAGAAAATATACCTTTCTTTTGACCCTCGTTTTGATGGGTGGTTCAACCTTTTTAATCGGACTTATTCCTTCTTATTCCAGCATTGGTTATGCTGCGCCTATCTTAGTTTTGATCCTCCGGCTTGTGCAGGGTTTGGCACTTGGCGGTGAGTATGGAGGAGCGGCAACTTATGTGGCAGAACATGCGCCTCCCGGCAAACGTGGATTTTTTACCAGCTGGATACAGACAACCGCAACTCTTGGATTATTCCTTTCTCTTGGCGTGATCGTTGGGACAAAAAATATTCTTGGAGCAGAGGTTTTTGCAGACTGGGGATGGCGGATTCCTTTTCTGCTTTCGATTTTATTGGTCGGTGTATCGATCTATATCCGGATGAAAATGCACGAGTCGCCCGTATTCACAAAATTGAAATCCGAAGGGAAAATTTCTGCCAATCCATTAAAAGAAAGCTTTCAGAAAAAAGCCAATTTTAAGATGGTGTTACTTGCACTTTTTGGCGCGACAATGGGGCAGGGTGTCATCTGGTATACAGGTCAATTCTACGCGCAATCCTTTTTAGAAAATACATGTAAACTGGACTTTAATGAATCCAGGTATATACTTTTATGGGCTATTCTGTTTGCAACGCCATTTTTTGTTGTGTTCGGTTCATGGAGTGATAAAGTGGGGCGGAAATGGATTATGCTTTCCGGGATGTTGCTTGGAATTATTTTTTATCGACCGATATATCAGTATTTTATCGACGCAACAAATGTCGGAGAATTTCAAAAGACTGAATTGTTATCGACTTCCGCACCCGTAGTTACCAGTAAATTTAATCCGGAAACGGCTGATTCTGTCATCACGACTACTGTTGTAAAAACACTTAAAAGCGGAGGTACTTTTAAGGAAGTCAAAGTTGAAACAATTCATACCGACAATGCCCAAGCTGCGGAAGAACCTAAAATATCCTACGCTGACGTTACGTTATCTTCAAGTACTTATTGGATTATTATCGGATTGGTATTTTTTCAGGTATTGCTAGTAACCATGGTTTACGGCCCGATTGCCGCATTTTTAGTAGAGTTATTTCCAACACAGATCAGGTATACTTCGATGTCTCTGCCATATCATATAGGCAATGGGGTTTTTGGAGGATTGGTACCTTTCATTGCGACATTGGTGGCATCTTTTCAAGGATCTACGCCGCTTTCAGGGCTGTGGTATCCAATCGGAATTGCTACGCTTTCCTTTATAATCGGCGCAGTTTATATCAATAACAATGGGGATCAGGAGGTGATGGATTAAGAAGTTGCTAATCTGCCTTAAAGTTTAAATCCGAAATTACAGACATAGAAAATATGAACGCATTAAAAAGAATTTTAGGTATCGTTTGGATCGTGCTTGGGCCAACGTTGATTTTGTTTCTGGTTATGCAGGCATTAGAAAAAATTAATGCAGCCGCAGACGGAATTGCTCGAACCAATACGACATTGCAGTGGTCGATTATTATTATTATCTTCATCCCTATCTGCGCAGGATTGGTGATTTTTGGGTACTATGGTGTAAAGGGTGAATACGACAGATTGCCGCGAAGTTCGGATGATCTTTAAACGTGAGGAAAATTAATAAAATAAAATACCGGTTAAATTACTTCTTACCGGCTAGCAAAATTCGCATCGGAAAGCAAAAACTTCTTCTTTTTAAGTCAGGTTTGTTATATTTATTGTTAAAGTAAATATTGTCGAAGAGACCTCCGGGTCCACGACTAATCAACAAAACTGAAACATGAAAGAGGAAGTTTTTATTCTTGCCGCGGCCCGCACTCCGATCGGTAGCTTTGGCGGCACACTATCCATAATCCACGCTGCTAAACTTGGTGCTGCCGCCATAATAGGCGCAGTTGAAAAATCTGAAATAAATCCTGAGTCAATACAGGAAGTGTATATGGGGAATGTAATTTCTGCAAATCTCGGGCAGGCTCCTGCTCGCCAAGCGGCGATTTTTGCTAATTTATCTCCTAACGTTATTTGTACTACGGTTAACAAAGTTTGTGCTTCCGGCATGAAGGCTATTGTTCTTGGCGCACAGGCGATTCAGCTCGGTGATGCAAATGTTGTGGTGGCTGGCGGAATGGAAAATATGTCACAAATCCCATATTATTTACCAAAAGCCAGGAACGGTTATGGGTATGGAAATGGCGAAATTGTTGATGGGTTAACCAAAGACGGATTGAGCGATGCTTACGACCAAAGTGCGATGGGGCTTTGTGGCGATAAAACAGCTTCGAAATATGAAATTTCACGTGAGGAGCAGGATGAATTTGCAATCCGATCATACAAGCGAAGTGCTGATTCGAGCGAAAAAGGCTATTTCAAAAACGAGATTGTACCCGTTGAAATAATTTCTCCCAAAGGTGGTGCGTCAACCTATATGGACCAAGATGAAGAATTCAAAAGAGTGAAATTTGATAAAATTCCATCCCTGAAACCGGTTTTTTCATCTGACGGGACAGTTACAGCGGCCAATGCTTCGACCATTAATGATGGAGCTGCGGCACTGGTTCTTGCGAGTGCGGAAGTTGTAGCAAAGCAAAATTTAAAGCCGATTGCAAGGATTGTTGCTTATGCCGACGCAGAACAAGATCCGGCCTGGTTTACAACGACGCCAGTCTTAGCAACGAATAAAGTGTTGAAGAAAGCAGGTTTGGAAATATCTGATATTGACTATTTTGAGGTCAACGAAGCCTTTGCTGTGGTTGCGCTTTACTATATCAAAGAACTTGGACTGGATCTGGAAAAAGTGAATGTTTTCGGCGGGGCTGTGTCATTAGGACATCCGCTTGGAGCTTCTGGTGCAAGAATTGTCACGACTTTGCTTTCCGTGTTAGAACAAAAAAATGGAAAATATGGCCTTGCTGCAATATGTAACGGCGGGGGAGGAGCTTCTGCGATTATCGTGGAAAGGATGTAATATATGTTTAGATTGATAGCGAAAATAAAAAACCTCAAAACGGCGATTTTTTAGAATCATCATTTTGAGGTTTAAATATTGTAAGCCAAAATTATTTATCTAATCAGCACTTTTAAACGATTGTAGAATCCAGTGCTTTTAAATGTGAATGTTTTATGCAGGATATAATTGCTGATGAAACTAAATCCCATCCCCACGATATAACAGGCCATTTCATTTACATTCACATACTTTTTTGACCATGGCAACAAGTAATTATGCTGGTCGAAATAATTGTCTGAAATGTAATAGGCACCGGTAGAAAATATATAGGTTACGAATCCTGAAAACACAGCAACCATCAGAAATTTCACCATTTCTCTCCTGGTCTGGTTGGTCTTTCTGGCATTAAACGCGAATAATTTTGTTAATGCAAAACCTACTACAAATGATGCAGCGTAAGCAGGTAAAATGGATTCCTGAAAAGTAAGGCCAAACCAATCTTTGAATAAACTACTGCAAAGCAATTGAACAACTGCCCCTGTCCCGGCTACAAGAAAATACGCTATTAAGTCTTTGGAATTAAAGATTTTACTCTTTGTCTTATCAACCACCGGGCAAAATTTTAGTTTGTAATAAAGGAAATTTAGGCCAATATTAGAAATAAATTGATCCTGAAACAAAGGCAAGGGCATAATTTGATTAAAAGGAAACATTTGATACCTTATCCTTGGCAGCAATTTATGTTACTAAAATTTAACTTAATCGTCTAAGGAAATAGGCAATTCGAAGAAGCTCTGGCGCGGTTTTAATTCAATATTGATATGCCCGCTTTTCGTCGAAATTGAATTGTGAGTAACCCATTTTTAATATAATTCAAACACGTTTATGAAAAGATCACTTTTACTTTTCGCATTTATTTTTACTTTTTCAATTGCTAATGCACAGCCTGAGAAATGGGCACTTGGCTTTAAATTAGGAGAGCCGGTCGGTGTGGTGCTTCGAAAATATGGTGACAGAAATGCGCTTGATATTACCGTTGGGACTTATACCGGATTGTTGAAAAGCACTAACGAATACAGAGAAGGTAAATATTCCGATATCGGCTTTATGGTCAATGGTACTTATTTGTGGCTGGTCCCCATGTTTAATGACAGAATGCAAGCTTATGGAGGAGTTGGTGTGCAAATCAATTCCCGAAGATATTTTCCAGATATTAATTCCAACGTTCATACAAATAATATTTCGACAGGCCCATCCTTTACCGGCGGTTTGGAATTTTTCTTTGCACAAAAGCCAACATCATTTTTTATTGAAGGCGGTGGGTATATCGAACTACTTCCAAAAGTATTTTACTTCAATCCAAACCTTAATATTGGGTTAAGACATAATTTTTAATTGATAATACTATGCCACGGATATATACCTTTATTGTCCTGATTTTTGCTGCCTCGCTGAATTTCTCCTGTGCAAATCTGAAAAGCAGTTTGAGTAAATCAGATTCTTCTGATTCACGGGATTATTCCAGTCGGACAACTTATGCCAGTTATCCCAGAGATTCAGCCGCTGTTTCTAAACCATCTTCGTCTTATGATACACGTAGGGATGATGAAAAGAACTTAAATACTGAGATCAAAACGGAGAGAAAGGCCACTGGAACACCAGTGACAGAGCAAAATTCGCTGGAACAGTATTCGGAAATGGATAAAGTCGCCGATCGGATTTTATATGAGCTTGAAATAAATGAAAAGCAAAAAGCTAGTTTACTAGAGCGTTTCAGGTCAGCGTCTTCCAATGACAGAGAAAATATAAGTCAGGAATTAAATAAGCTCGACGCAAACCAGTTAACGTTATACAAAGCTTATGTTCATGTTTATAAAGACGGAAAATCAAACTGGCCCGCTGTTCGAAAGAGCGTTGAGGACACGCTTTTAGGCCTTCGAGGAATTGGGAATAAATAAGAAAATGGCTGCTTCAAATTTTAATTGAGGCAGCCATTTGTTTTACCAGTTTGCTCCTTTGGTACTGGTTTTAATCCTGCACAAATACCCGTCCACAGTCATGTAGAGCGTTGAGCCGTCGTTTCCCCATGCACAGTTTGATGCAATTTCAAGCGTTTCTATTTTGCCTAATAGTTTCCCTTCCGGTGAAATAATTAGAATTCCACCAGGTCCGGAGGTCCAGATGTTACCTTCAATATCCAATTTTAATCCATCCGGTAATCCCGACAAACCGGTTTTACTCATCGGAGTGGCATCGTAGAAAAGTTTTCCTTTGCCAACCGATCCGTCTGCCAGCAGCGGATATGACATCAGAATTGCCTTTTCAGGATCTGATTGGCTGACATAAAGTGTTTTGCCGTCGGGTGAAAAAGCAAGTCCGTTAGGTCTGGACAAGTCGCTTATAACCATCTTCGTTTCGCCTTTCGGCGTGATCTGGTATACTCCGAAATAAGAAATTTCCCTGGTCGGGTCCTTCTCGTGTTTTGCCAAACCGTATGGAGGATCTGTGAAATAGTAACTTCCATTACTGATATGTTCAACAATATCGTTCGGACTGTTAAAGCGTTTTCCCTCGAAATTATCTGAAAGTGTCACTTTTCCGCCGTTCAATAAAGGCATGGCAGAAATTCTTCTGTCGCCGTGTTCGCAGGAAATCAGTCTCCCTTTTTTATCGATGATCAGTCCGTTACTTCCGGGTTCATTGCTGTATGCACCCAATCCTGTGTATCCGGATGGTTTTAAAAAAATAGAAAGTTCGTTTTTCTCGTCCCATTTGTAGACCGTGTTTTTTGGTACATCAGAAAATAGCAGATAACCACCGTCTTTTACCCAAACCGGTCCTTCGCACCAGTCGAATCCCATCGCCAAAACTTCCAGTTTGGAGTCTTTCGGCAGAAGTTTTTCAAGTTTTGGATCGTTGTATGTAACTTTCCCCAAAGTCGGATAGGCTTTCTGCGAAAAGACTGAAAGGGATATGGCAAGCAGCAGAATGGATAACAAGAAATAATTTTTCATGGACGGGAAAGATCTGTTGAAAGATACTAATCCAATATAAAGAAGCTGATGTGGGCATTACTACTGCAAACCGATTTTATTCAGCAATAGGAGCGGGGGATTTTGCCAAAATTATACTGCAAAACGGAGCCAGCTCCACGCTGTCACCAATTTCATGGACATCGTTGTAAGTTGAAAAAAGCACGTTCCTAAAATCTTTCTTGCTTTCCGGAAGTTCAATATTTTTCGGATGTTCATGGAGGTTATGAATAACCAGAACTGGATCAGTTTCATGTGTGCGGACAAAAGCAATAATCTCATTATCCAGCGATTCTACTTCTTCGAGATTTGGGTTGATAACCTGGGCCAGTGCCGGCGTTGCTTTTCGGACAGCGATTAATTTCTTGTAATGACTGAATATGGAATCAGAATCATCTTTTTGTTTGGATAACGGCGCGATGGTCTTCAAAGTAGAAAACTCAGCATGAAGCCAGTTTGTTTTATCAGGGTCATTTTCCTGCTCGGACCATAAAAACGGCTCGCGAATGTACGGATCGGGTTTCGTTCCTAACATGCCAATTTCTTCGCCATAATAAATATAAGGCTGTCCGGGCAAAGTCAGCAGGAGACAGGCAGCCAGTTTGATTTTTTCATGATGGTTTGCAACCACACTGCCAATTCTATCCTGATCGTGATTAGTTAGCATTATGGCATCAACAAAACTCGGATTATGCGGCCGGAATTGGTCATAGCTATTCAGTAGTTGCTGAACAATATTTTCATCTCTGCCCTGGATCGCAATCCGCTGCAATGCAAAACTGAGGTCAAAATGAAATGTGGCATTCAGGTTTTGGAGATATGGGGCAACCTCCCAGGTTTCTGCCCAAACTTCGGCAACGGTAAATGCGCCTGGTTTAACTTTCTGAACCACTTCATTGAAAAACTTCCAAAAATCATGGTTTTTCTCTTTTTCCCAAATCGGATAAATATGTCTGGCGGCATCCAATCTGAAACCATCAATTCCGACTTCCGTCAGCCAAAATGTTATTATCTTTTCCAACTCATTTTTTAAAGCATCGGAGCTATAATTAAGGTCGGGCATACCTTTCCAGAAAAGACCATAATATTTTTCAGGATCGCCTTCGACAATGTGCCAGGGGTAAACCTCATCTGAATCATCAGAGGTTTGCCTTTCCGCAAGTCCTAATTCCTCGATTTTCTGAGGCGATAGCCACCAGTAAAAATTCCGGTAGGGATTTGATGTTCCCTTGCTCGCCTCCAAAAACCACGGATGGAATGTGCTGCTGTGGTTTACGATCAGGTCAAGATAAACTACAATATTCCTTTTTCGGGCTTCGGATAATAATCTCTTGAAATCCTCCATCGTCCCAAATTCCGGCTCGATACCGAAATAATCAACGGGATCATATTTGTGGTAACTCGGTGACGGATGGATCGGCGTGAGCCAAATGCCTTCGATACCAAGGTCTGCCAGATAATCCAGTTTTGAGATTATTCCATTCAGATCACCTATGCCGTCGCCGTTCGAATCGCAAAAGGAGCGAACGAATATTTCGTAACAGACACGGGGGATGAATTTCGGAAGAGCTGGTTGCATCAGATTTACAAAATAATGAAAGGCTTCAAAAGCTGATAAACGTGATGGACAGGCAAACCCATGATAGTATAAAACGACCCTTCGATCCGTTCGATACCTACCATGCCGATCCATTCCTGGATACCATATCCACCAGCCTTGTCGAACGGCTTATAACGTTCAATGTATTGCTTTATTTCTCTTTTTTCCAGTAAACGGAAAGTGACTTTTGCAGTATCGGAAACGGTGTATATACTGTCGTCCGACAATAAACTCACTGCGGTGATGACTTCGTGCGTTTTTCCGGAGAGCATATTCAGCATGTAAAGTGCTTCATCGTAATCCTTTGGTTTGTTCAAAATGATATCATCAATGATCACAACGGTGTCTGCTGTCAAAACTAATTTATCCGGATGTAACGCACGGAACATCTCGGCTTTTTGTGTAGAAATATAACCAGCGACTTCACCGGTTGGCATATTTTCAGGAAAACTTTCGTCCGTCGGGATAACCTCGACTGAAAAATTAAATCCTGTTTCTTGTAATAACTGTTTTCTGCGGGGAGAATTTGAAGCTAGAATTAGTGGCCTCGATAATTGAAACATAAAATATTTAATAAAAGAAATCGAACTAACTAATTGATAATGAGAATTTTGTTTGAGGTATTGAAAAGTTTCTGAAAATTATTTTTATATATTTTTTGGAAACCGGAACTTAACTTGATTGAATAGATGTTTCGACATTATATGTATATACATGGTATTGCATGAAATTAAATAAGCTATGTCAATTGAAACCGATATAAAACAAAAAAAATTTCGAAGTCCCTATCAGCGACTGGGCCTGAATCTGGTTTACACCAGCAACTGGATCCAATATCAGCAGATGGATATCTTTCGGGAGTATGATATCACGTCGCAGCAATTTAACGTTTTGCGTATTTTACGCGGGCAGCATCCAAGCCCGATCAAAGTTAGTGATATTGCCGAGCGCATGCTTGACAAAAATTCAAATACTTCCCGTTTGATCGACAAATTGCTGGTTAAAAAACTGGTAGACCGCAAATCTTGTCCAAACGACCGTCGCGCTGTTGATGTGATTATTACTGAAACGGGGCTCGAACTTTTGAAGCATCTGGATCCTGAGATTGAAGCATGGGAAAAAAATCTGGCCAGAATAACACCGGAAGAGGCTGACCTGATCAGTTCATTACTGGATAAATTACGTAATTCTTAAAACAATAATAAATCAATAACAATCAATTTAATTTTAATCATGACTACAATGAATTCTTTGAAATCGTTTGCTGCTTCTGTTGCAGTTTCTTTGTTCGCATTTACAGCTGTTAATGCGGCTGACGGAAAAGCGAAAGCTACAAACCTTAAAGTTGATGCTTCTAAAAGTGAATTAGTATGGACAGGTAAAAAAGTAACTGGCGAGCATACTGGTAAAATCGCGTTGAAAGAAGGTACTGTTATGATGGACGGTGCAAAATTGACAGGTGGTAAATTTGTTGCTGACCTTACAAGCATCACAAATACTGACCTTACAGATAAAGAGTACAACGGAAAATTGATCGGTCATTTGAAATCTGAGGATTTCTTTGGAGTTGAAAAACACCCAACTGCTACTTTCGTAGTTACAAAAGCGGTTGCAAAATCTGCTGGTACTTATGACGTGACTGGTAACCTTACAATTAAAGGAATTACAAAACCTGTAACCTTCCCTGTAACTGTTAAACCAACTGCATCAGGTGCTGATGTAACTGGTAAATTGGTTGTTGACCGTTCGAAATACGACATCAAATACAACTCGAAATCTTTCTTTGACGCTGCTGCTCTTGGCGACAAAATGATCAATGACGATTTCACAATTGACGTTAAATTGGTTGCAGTTAAATAATTGCTCTCAACAAGAAATTAGAATAGCCCTCTTTTAGAAAAGCCTGCTGACAAATTTGTCTGGCAGGCTTTTCCATTTTAGATAATCAATTTTATATCAATTCCATTCTCTGTAAAATGGGAAATCGTCCAGAAATTTTATTGTTCCTTCCTGTGCTTTGAAACAGTAATGGCTCATGCCGTTTGTGACAGCCAGGTAGGTCGGCTGCAAAGTAAAGTTATAGCGGCTGATCTGGGCAAAAGTGGTTTCAGTAACCGGAATGAACGGCGCTTTACATTCCACTAAAAGAAAAGGCAAACTTTCTTTTGATAAGATCATAATATCTGTCCTTTTCGCCAGCGTGTGATAACGCATACCTGTTTCAATCGCAAAAAGTGACTTTGGATATCCGTAATGGTTTATTAACAAATGAATAAAATGTTGACGAACCCATTCTTCGGGCGTTAGGGATACAAATTTTCTTCGTATAATGTCAAAAATATGCGGTTTGCCATTCACTTCTTTAACTTTATATTCGAAGACTGGCAGATTTAATGATTCCATAAGCGAAGATACTCATCACATCCACCGATGCCAACAGACATAACAAAATGATGACTACAAAAGAACAAATCGTAGAAAACTGGCTTCCACGTTATACAGGTACAGCCGTTGAGGACTTTGGAAGTTATATATTGCTTACCAATTTTTTTAATTACGTAACCATGTTCGCCGAGAAGTTCGGGGTCGAAGTGAAGGGACATGGAAGGGCAATGCAAACGGCTACGGCCAACGATATTACCATCATTAATTTCGGTATGGGAAGTCCGATGGCTGCAACTGTGATGGATTTACTGTCAGCGATCAGTCCCAAAGCTGTACTTTTTCTCGGGAAATGCGGAGGATTGAAAAAAACGCAGGTCGGTGATTTAATCCTGCCAATTGCGGCAATTCGCGGAGAGGGCACCAGCGATGATTACATGCCAAGCGAGATTCCTGCGCTGCCATCATTCCGTCTCCAAAGTACAGTGTCGGCTAGTATTGCCAAACACAATATGGATTATTGGACCGGAACGGTTTATACCACGAACCGCAGAATCTGGGAGCATGACGATACTTTTAAAGAATATCTGAGAGAAATTCGTGCTATGGCTATCGACATGGAGACGGCTACTATTTTTATCGTCGGGTTTGCAAACTCTATTCCTCACGGCGCCTTACTTCTCGTTTCAGATAATCCTATGGTTCCGGAAGGAGTGAAAACGGAGGAAAGTGATAAAAAAGTAACTGCTGACTATGTCACGACCCATCTTGAAATTGGTATTGAGGCATTGACCGAGCTGGCAAGATCAGGTGAATCCGTCAAACATTTACGGTTTGAATAAGCGTGTTAGATTAGTTTTTGTGACCGGAAATTTTCGCGCGATCCAGAATTACTAAAACCCAATCGGTTCCAGGACCAGCCGCATATGGCTTAAAATCAAAAGTCTGATCAACTTTTACATCTCCGATTTTAATTCTTGTTGCGTCTCTTGGATTAAACCAATAGGCGTAAAAGGAACTTCCGGAAAGTTTGGTCATATCAATTTTAAGCGAACGGCCATAAAGAGTATAGGCGATCAAAAAATCCTTATTTTTAGAAACAGCAGCAATCTGAAAACCCGCATCTTCCGGGTTTTCGTTTTTTATTACCGACTGATCAGGTACAAGATTTTGCCAGGGAAATGATCTGAAAAAGTCCTTCATATATCCCATTTGATAAGCTCCTGGAAGATCCATCGCCGTTTTCCAGTTTGTCCGTGCAGTCGATACCGGAGGATTACGGTCATAATTAAAGAACTGCCAGATATCATGGCAACCGTATGTATGTCCGCAAGCACCGGAAAGCATTGCCCAGTAAGCTGCCTGTCTCGTATCAAAGTCATTGAAATAACCCAGTTCTGGTTTCCAGTTTACCGGATGATCTTCATACCTGGGCTCGCCGTCCAGTGTTGGTTTAATAGGAGATAAATTATAATCGTTGCGTATCATCTGGTAGTTTTTTATATCCTTGCCGCCATGCCCTGACTGGAACATGTTGAGATTCAGCCAACTTTCCTGATGGAAATATTTTGATGAATAATCCGCACCCATTGGATGGTAAGTGATAAGTTGGTCGTTGCCAATAACACTTTTTATACCTGCTGCCATTGCCTGGATAATCGCCGTATGTTTTTCATTTTCAGGACTTCTGTCGCCCCCTAAAATCCAGATTATTTTTTTGTTTTTAAACTTTCCTGCGAGATAAGCTCCGTAAATTCTGGCATTTTCAGGCGTGAAAATTTCCGGACCAATGCCCCATTTTTTATTAAACTTATCTCCCCAGGTCGGCAAAAGTCCAACATACATTTGCAGGCTGTTTGCCTTGTCTATCACGCTTTCGACATGTTTGAAGTACAGTTCGTTGGGCTTTGCAGGATCATTATTGATAAGCGGCAATTGTTTTTGCTGATCCGCTTGTGTCAATCCGTCAAATTCTGCTAAAACAACACTTTGGATAACATTGAAACCTTTGCCAGCCCGGTTTTTGAGATACATTTCTGCTTCTGCAAAATCCAGCCGTTGAAATAATTCCCAGGCGGTATCACCTAACCAGAAAAAGGGTGTCCCGTCTTCCTGTAAGATATGTCTGCTATCCTTCGGGATATGTAATTTTTGAAGCTTTGCAGCATTTTTCGGTGTCTTCTGTGCAAAATTTGGAAACCCGATTTGAAGGCAAAAAATGAAAAAAATAAATTTCTTCGTCATATTTGTATCGTTCAGGTTGTGTTAAAAGTCCGTAATTTGCTAAGAAAGAAATCTTAAACTGAATCATATAAACTATAAAGAAATCACGACTGTTCTGTTACTCTGAATGCGCTAATATTTGTTACGCTTCGTGAGTGCTAAGTTGAAGATATTTTGGTGATTGATTTAATTGAATTTATAAAATGGAGAATGCCTCACTATACGACCGGATTGGCGGCGAAGAAACGTTAAGAGCTTTGACGGATAGCTTTTATGATTTTGTCTTCGAACATGAACTGATCGCAAGGCTTTTCAAAAGTGACAAAGACGAAATAAAAGAAAAACAACGGCTCTTCTTGACGCAATTTTTGGGTGGCCCCGGCTTATATTCTGAGGTTTATGGTCACCCGAGACTACGTGCGCGCCACATTCCTCACCCGATCAGAGAAGAAGATGCAATTGCCTGGCTGACCTGCATGGACAAGGCCATTTCGACTTTGTCAATAAGCGATGATCTTAAAAAAGAACTGTTTGGCCGCTTTCCTCAGTCGGCAATGTTCATGGTAAACAGCTGATTTTTACGGTATTTAAGTGATTTTCGAAACCTTGATTTAGCAAATTAAGGTTTCATTATTTTATGTAAATTATTGACAATCAATTTATTGTATGATTTAGCGTTAAGTTTTGTGACAATTATTGTTATTAATATTTACTATTTCAATAATTTTTAGACTATTTTTGATTTAAAAATATCCTCCTTCAATCTATATAATTCTTGGAAACGTATATGTTTCATATACGTAGTCTACCCATCCTAGGAATACTTTCTCACAAGTAAATCTTCTCTATTAAGATGAATAGTGTTGTTGAATTTTTTTTACGCAGCTTAGTGGCAGTCGTCTGGTTAGCAGCATTGGTTGTTACCACAATCCTGCTTGCTCCTGTGCACCTTATCGTTATGATCGCCTCCTCGGTGTTTCAGAAAACGAATGTCCAGTCGCAATGGGTTTGGTGAAAGCCTGACCGACCTATCGTTAGAAATGAAGTGAATCAGTAAAGATCTTGGTCTAGAAAAACTGACCGAATTCAGAATCTATCTGGAAGTATTTTACACCATAAGTCTGCATTTTTTTGCAGTCTGATTTGGCATGTTGATACATATCTGTTTCGTTTCTGTAATGATATTTATTGATGGCCGCAACCACCATGATTTTTTCATTTTCTGCCCAGAGCACATCTTCCCGGGATAAATTGGCCGGGCGTTCAAAGAGGAAATAATGATCAGGACTGTAATCTTTACTCTTTTTATTTTCTTCCAGTTGTTTTCTCGTGCAGCTCAATTTCACTTTTCCGGTGAAAAACTCAGTCGATTCTTCGGTTCCGATCATTAATGCATTTTTACGCAGATCATATTTATCAAGCAACGCAATAAGCTGGTTAAAAAGCGTAATATCCAGACCTTCAATTTTGTTGTCAAGCATAACGTCCAATTTGTTGGATTGGCAAAAACTGAAAATATCTTCCAATTTTAACGGCACATTTTGATCAATCTTACTCGATAACTTTTGAATTTCTGACCAATTCGTTTCTGCAACCTTTCCCGGGGAATTATAGTATCTCGAAAAATTGGCGTCATGATTTGCAAGTAATATTCCGTCTTTGCTTTTCCGCATATCAATCTCAACCATTGCATATCCCGCTTCGGCAGCCTTTTTCAATGCCGGAAGCCCATTTTCGGTATAAGTGCTATCAACAATCCCACCACGATGAGCGATGAGTTTCAAATCGGATTGTCCCAGACAAACAGAGAACGGGGAAATGAAGCTGAGTAAAAATAGAATTGTTTTGAAAGACATTATCGGTAACAAGTATATTGATCAGGATGTGAAACGTTAATGAAGTTAATGATTCAAGGCTTATTTCTGCTAACGTTTTTTGTTAAAATAGTAACAATTATAGTGCAGAGCAGCGGCAGATTTGATAATAAACAGATAACAGATTGTTGTTTGGTTATGTCTAAACTAAATGTAAAGAACAAGAATTTCTTACCTTTGCGGCATGAATTTCAAAGAGCAGCTTATAAATTATCCGATACTTGAAATAGTAGCCCGGGCTTCGGCAGAGCTCGGTGTTGAAGCCTATATTATTGGCGGATTCGTCCGCGACCTGATACTGAAAAGACCAAGTAAAGATATTGATATCGTTTCAATTGGAAGCGGAATTGAGTTGGCAGAGCTTGTTGCTCAGCAACTTGGCCCGGATGTCCACGTAAATATATTTAAAACTTTTGGAACAGCGCAAATCCGTCAGGGCGATCTGGAAGTGGAGTTTGTAGGAGCCAGAAGAGAATCTTACAGCCCTGATTCCAGGAAACCAGCTGTTGAAGACGGCACACTTCAGGACGATCAGAACCGTCGGGATTTTACGATCAATGCGATGGGCATAAGCCTGAGCCGGAATAACTTTGGCGACCTGATTGATCCGTTTGAGGGAATGCGCGACCTGCGAAAAAAAATAATTCGTACGCCTCTCGAGCCTGGAATCACATTTTCAGACGATCCTTTGCGTATGATGCGCGCGATTCGTTTTGCATCACAACTTAACTTTGATATTGAGCCGGATACTTTCGATGCAATCATTGGTATGAAAGACCGGATCAGTATTGTTTCGATGGAGAGGATTTCCGACGAGCTTAATAAAATTATTCTTTCCCCGACGCCATCTTACGGTTTCAAGCTGCTTTTTCACGCCGGACTTCTTCACATCATTTTTCCTGAGATGATAGAATTGTTAGGGGTTGAAACTATTGACGGCAAAGGACATAAAGATAATTTTTACCATACGCTTCAGGTGCTTGATAACGTAAGTCAGAATACTGATGATTTGTGGCTTCGCTGGGCGGCGATTTTACATGATATCGCCAAACCTGCCACTAAACGTTTTGACAAAAAAGCAGGCTGGACTTTTCATAATCATGAAGAAATCGGCGCTCGGATGGTTCCTGTTATTTTTCGCAGGATGAAACTTCCGCAGAATGAAAAAATGCGGTTTGTGAAAAAATTGGTGCGTCTGCATTTACGCCCGATTGTCTTGTCAAAAGAGGAAATTACGGATTCGGCCATGCGTAGATTATTGGTTGAAGCCGGAGAAGATATTGAAGCGTTAATGAAACTTTGCCGGGCCGATATCACTTCCAAAAATCCTGATAAGGTCAAGCGTTTTCTTCACAATTTTGATATTGTTGAGCAAAAACTGAAAGACCTTGAAGAACGCGACAAACTCCGAAGTTTCCAGCCGGTGATTTCCGGCGAAATTATCATAGAAACTTTCGGTTTGAAACCTTCCCGGGAGGTCGGGATTATGAAGGAAATTATTCGCGAAGCGATTCTGGAAGGAATAATTCCGAATGAATACCAGCCAGCTTATCACTTTATGGTTGAAGAAGGTAAGAAAATGGGCCTTTCTGTCCAATAATCGGGTTTATTATGCTACCAATGGATTGAATAAATTTCCTGATTGTATATTTTTGCAAACCTTTGTAAACCGAACGAATCGCTTCATTACTATACCAAATGGAAAGTACACAGTTTAAACGTTTTTTTGGAGCCCTGCTAACGTTGTTGGGCATCGCAGTTTTATTATTCGCTTGTGTCGCTTTTCTTTCTGAAAAACCGGTGTTAGGTCTTACAGTTACGAAGTGGGAATCCGTTGTGCCGTTTTTGGTTGGTTCTGTTTTCCTGCTTACAGGCGTGAATCTGGTCAGCAGAGTTTAAGAAGAACGAACCAGCGTCGCGCCGACATTGCATTCCAGACATTTTTTAGCGGAACAATAATGATTGTACCACTCAATTAATGCCTGGGAATCTGCTGCCGTTTTTACTTTCATTTCCAAAGTTTCCCACTCACGCGTGATCCGGTTATTTTCTGACGGAAGCTGGTTAAGCCAACTTAATGCCTTTTCTAATAATTCAGGTTGTTGGCGTTGCTTTGAATAGGCGACGAGCAGCGGGACAGCTGCATTAATAATCAACAAATTAATGGCATCTTTTCCCATCACAGGGACGTTTGTTTTAGATAATTTGCCAAACTGGAAATGATGTATCCAGTAATCTGATTGTTTCAGATTAAATAATGTATTTAATTCTTTAACGGAATCTGCGGTAGTTAACGCAGAAAACAGCGCCCCGGTTTTTTGGATTAAACTGGCGAACTGTGAAAGACGGATCGTAGGGAATCCGGCTGGCCTGAGGCGGAGAAATTTGAATTCATGTGTGTTCATTTGCAAATCTCTTAACTGGTATTTGCCAGCCAGGAAATTGTATTCCCTTCGAAGTTCCTGAACATAAATTTCTTCCGTTTCGGAATCTTCCGGTAATAAACCTCCCGATCCAAAAAGTACTGCTTCGAGCTGGGTGAGCTGATTCCGATGTTTTTGTAAGATTTTTAATGGAACAATTTGCGTCAATCTCAAAAATGCCGGATCGTTCAGTTTAAATCCGAAATGCTGACCCAGCCACTGGTATGCTGTTTCTTCCCAATCCTGATGATTCGCATGCCATAATTCAATTACCTTCGAAGCTTTCTGGTCAAGCCTTTCCAGCAAAACCTTGTCGAGCATCGAAAGTTTTTGAAGTTCATTTACTGACGCAAATTGTTCCCCGCAAGCAATCCCGACAGAATCGTAAACTCCCTGCGCACTCATCAGCGAAGCATACCTTTCCAGAATTGAAAGTTTGACCAATCCCTTCAAAGACAAAACCGGAAGTAAGGTTTTGTCGGGCCGAAAAATGGGTATATCATTTTCCCAAACTACATGTAGGATTACACTTTCGTAAGCCGGATCGCCGGTATGGTCATGTGCCAGCCAGTCAGAAGATTTGGTATGGATTTCGATGGAACCAATCCAGTCGACACCATCTATTCGGATCCGCGCATTTGAAAAATCAGGTCCTGCGTTGCTGTTTCTGTTTCCGGTTCTTGTAATTTGAATACTTTCACCCGTTTCAACCCGGAGATCTGAGGCATCAAAATATTGGAATTGCCATATAAAACTGAGCAGATCTTCATTCATAGTAATCTCAGATAGCGTGTGTAGAAAAAATATACAATTCTGGCCGGCCGATCTTTGTCTAAACCTGAATTGTTTCTGTTCTTTGTACGTGTGTTTATTGGTTTGGTTTCTTATCCTGAGGAAATAATTATTGTATGCTCCGTCGTTTGCTGTCTTATGTTATTAAATTTTCAATCTACTTTTTTGTCATTTCCATTGTTTGGGTTGTGGTTTTAAAATTTGTTCCCGTGTGGGTAACGCCTTTTATGATCACAAGAAAAATTGAAGCTTTCGCCGAAGACGAGGATACAGAAATTCATAAGGACTGGGAATCTTACGATAATATTTCAAAAGAGGTAGCATTGGCGGTGGTGGCGTCAGAAGATCAGAATTTCCCAAACCACTGGGGTTTTGATTTTGATGAGATTTATGATGCGATGACCGAAAAGCGGAAAAGGGCACGCGGCGCAAGCACAATTTCACAACAAGTGGCGAAAAACGTGTTTTTGTGGCACGGAAGAAGTTATATCCGCAAAGGTTTGGAAGTTTACTTCACTGTATTAATTGAGTTAATATGGGATAAGCAGAGGATCCTGGAAGTATATCTGAATGTAGCAGAAATGGGGAAAATGACTTTTGGCGTGGAGGCTGCGTCCCAACGGTTTTATAAGAAATCTGCTAAAAATCTGACCCGGTATGAAGCTGCAAGAATCGCAGCCGTATTGCCCAATCCTGTTCGTTTTTCGATTAAAAATCCGTCTACCTATGTTAACAAAAGAACAAATCAGATCGTGAGACAAATGAAATATCTGGGTGGCAGAAATTATATCGCAGATTTATGATTTGGTTTGATCGGCAATTGTCATCTACAATTTATGGAGTAACGTATTTTCGCTTTCTTATGGCAAATATCCTCCTCGAGGTTTCCTGGTAAGTCGAGGAGGCTCCTAGCGGAGCCGGTAATTTTTCCAAACATTCATTTTCTATAAACAGGAAGCTCTGCAAGAGCTGTGGATAGTGATACTGAATGTCTCAAACGAGTATTTTGAATTTATCATTTTGCCGAAATAACCTCATCGAGGTTTCCTGTTTATAGCTTATCAGTTTATTTGAGATAATGTAACTCCGCTAGGAGTTTCCTGCTATTTCGAGGAGGCCCCTAGTGGAGCCGGTAATTTTTTCAAACAAATATTTTCTATAAACAGGAAGCTCTACGAGAGCTTTGAATGATAATACTTAACATCTGAAATTGAGTTTTTATGCAATTTCTTTCTTTTCCAAACCAACCATGTGGCAAGCCAGGAGAGGCGAAATGTTAATCAAAAATCTAACTTTTTACTTCATTTAACAATTCTCCGTCATTTTCAAATGCTGACAAATTATTCAATGTTATCGTCGCAATTTCTTCCAGCGCCTCTTTTGTAAAAAAACCTAAATGTCCGGTTATTAGTACGTTAGGAAAAGAAATTAATCGGGCAATTGTATCATCCTGAATAACACTTTCTGAAAGATCCTGAAAGAAAAGGTCCGCCTCCTGCTCATAAACATCTATTCCAAGATAACCGATTTTGCCATTTTTTAGGCCTTCGATGGCATCTTTCGCTTCAACCAGAGCGCCTCGGCTGGTATTGATGATCATTACACCATCTTTCATTTTCGAAATTGTAGTCGCGTCAATAAGATGAGCCGTTTCTGGTGTAAGCGGACAATGAAGGGAAATGATCTCACTTTCTTTCAATAAATCATCCAGCGTTTTGTAAACAACTCCTCTTTCAACGAGTTGGCTGGATTCCCTGACGTCATACGCCAAAACCTTACATCCAAAACCCAGCATGATTTTACAAAATGCCGTACCGATGAGTCCGGTTCCGATAACGCCAACCGTTTTTCCAAACAGATTAAAACCAGTCAAATTTTCAATAGAAAAGTTTCCCTCCCGAACCCTGTTATATGCTTTATGTGTTTTTCTGTTTAAAGTTAAGATCAATGCTGCCGCATGTTCCGCCACAGATTCCGGAGAATAAGCTGGGACCCGAACAACTTTTAATTGATGTTCCCTCGCGGCTTTTAAATCAACATTATTAAATCCGGCACATCGCAGCGCAATTAATTTGATGCCATTTTTACTGATTATTTCAATCGTTTCCTGGTTAATTATATCATTCACAAATACACAGATTGCATCAAAGCCAACGGTAAGTACGGCAGTTTGTGCGTTGAGCGGAACTTCAAAGAAATTCAGTTCGTGAATATTGTCCGTGTTGAATTTGGTAAAATACTCTTTGTCGTAAGACTTTGTACTGAAAAAGGCAACTTTCATAAGATTGTGTTTAATTAGAGAACTCTCATTTCGACCTTTTTATCTTGAATTTCTTTCGGCATATAATCTATAATTCCGGTTTTTAGCGCATCGATAAGTCTCGTTTTGACCTGCTCACGATTCACCACAAGACAAACTTCACGGGCAGGTTCAGGAAACTGAAAATGACGGATATGTCTTTTCCTTTCTTCTGATAATTCATTTACAGCAAGTTCGGGTAAAATTGTTATACCGCCATTTTTTTCTACCATACGAATCAACGTCTCAATACTGCCGGAACGATAATGAAAGCTGTTTCCAAATTGGCTGCTGCGGCTAAGTTCGCATAATCGCTGAATTTGCGTCCGAAAACAATGCCCTTCTTCTAAAAGCCAGAGGTCATTAGGTTCAATCTCTCCCGGAAGGATATATTGTTTGTTATAAAGATCGGTATTTTCGGACACATAGGCGTAAAATATTTCCTTATAAAGAGGGATTTCCTGCAAGCCGCTGTCGCCGGAAAGTGAGGCTACAATTCCAACATCCAGATTTCCAAGTTTGAGTTCGGTGATGATCCGTTCCGTGATCATTTCTGAAACATGAAGCCTGATGTTGGGATAATTTTCAATGAAAGGCTGAACCAGATGAGGAAGCAGATAAGGGGCCACCGTCGGGATAATTCCAATTCTTAACTCCCCGGACAGATCACCATTAAAATGTTTGGCAATTTCAGTCATTTGTCTGGCTTCAAATAGAATGGTTTTTGCCTGATCAATGATCAATCTTCCGATAGCTGTCGGGACGATCGGCTGTTTGGTTCGGTCAAAGATTTTAACGCTCAGCTCGTCTTCAAGTTTTCGGATCATCATAGATAACGTCGGCTGGGTCACATTACAATGTTCCGAAGCCTGGACGAAATGCCGGTGGTTATCAACGGCAACGATGTATTCCAGTTGTTGGATATTCATAAACGGTTATTAATAGTATAGGAATGTGAAGATTTGATTGATACCATCACGTTCAGATAATTATCTATATCAATTAAATCTATGCAAAGATAGAAACTATCAGTTTGATTTATGAAATTCATCGGGTTTAATTTGTGACGTACTTCATCTAAAAAGTAAGCAACAGTTTAAGAATTATCCTTATGTCCGAACAACAGAAAAGATTAACGACAGCCTCAGGCAAACCCTACACCGAACACGAAAACAGCCAGACTGTTGGTCCGCGCGGCCCGATCTTGTTACAGGATTTTATCTTACATGAAAAAATGGCGCATTTCAACCGCGAGCGTATACCTGAGCGTGTTGTGCATGCAAAAGGTTCAGGCGCTTACGGTACTTTTACAGTTACGCATGACATTACAAAATATACGAAAGCGAAGGTTTTCAGTGAAATTGGCAAGCAAACAAAAACTTTCCTGCGTTTCTCAACGGTTGGCGGCGAAAAAGGATCTGCCGATACGGAGCGTGATCCAAGAGGTTTCGCTTTGAAATTTTACACCGAGGATGGAAATTGGGATATTGTTGGAAATAACACGCCTGTTTTTTTTATAAAAGATCCAAAAAAATTCAGCGACTTTATACATACGCAAAAACGTGATCCGCGTACAAACACGAAAAGCGCCACGATGATGTGGGATTTCTGGTCATTAAATCCGGAAAGTTTACATCAGGTTATGATACTTTTTAGCGACCGTGGAACACCATATAGTTACCGGCATATGCACGGTTTTGGCAGTCATACTTTCTCGATGATCAATGCTGAAAATGAAAGGGTTTTTGTGAAATTTCACTTTAAAACGCAGCAAAAAATCAAAAACTTCACGGATGCCGAAGCGGGAAGAATGAAGGGAATGGATGCTGACTGGGCACAGCGCGATCTGGTTGATGCGATTGACAACGGAGATTTTCCAAAGTGGGAATTGAAAATCCAGGTTATGACAGAGGAGCAGACACAAACCTTCCGCTGGAACCCGTTTGATGTCACAAAAGTCTGGCCTCAGAGCGAATTTCCACTGATCGATGTGGGAGTTTTAGAACTGAATGAAGTACCCAACAATTTCTTTGCCCATGTTGAGCAGGCTGCGTTCGCCCCATCACATGTTGTGGATGGCATTGGATATTCTCCTGACAGAATGCTGCAGGGACGTTTGCTTTCTTATCCGGATGCTCAGCGTTACAGGTTAGGAGCCAATTACGAGCAGCTTCCTGTGAACCGTTGCCCATATGCGACCAACAATTATCAGCGTGACGGAGCGATGCGTTTCGATGGAAATGGCGAGGGAAATCCAAATTATTTTCCGAATAGTTTTGATGAAATCGAAGTTGATCAAAATTATAAGGAGCCTGCGGAAAACATGTATTCTCTTGTAGCAGACTGGTATGACCGCAACGGAGAAAATGAGAATGATCACTATACACAAGCCGGTGATCTTTTTCGGAATGTGTTCAGTGATGAAGAAAAAACAACGCAGATAAACAACTTTTTGGGGTCACTGAAAAATGTCAGCGGACCCAAACGCGAACTAATCCTGAATCGTCAGCTTTGCCATTTCTTTCGGGCCGATCCTGAATTAGGCGTTAGGATTGCTCAGGGTTTAGGTATTCAGATTGACGAGAATATGTTTGCTCACAAAGGTTAAGTTGATTAAAGGAATATAATGTAGGTTACAAAGCCATGTGGAACTTTTCGCATGGCTTTGTCGTGCAGTTAAAATATGATTAAATTTTATTGGTAAAGTACCGTATCTTATTCAAATTCGTAACTTACGTCAATAATTTAACAAAGCGTATCACACTTAACCAGTTTATAAAATGAAGCAATTAGCAGGAATAATGATGCTTATGTTTTTGGTAATGACGGGAACGGCGTTTGCCCAGACTGCCACACCAGCAACCACAGCCGCAACAACAAAAAAGAAGGCTGATCAAGAAGTGAAGGCTGCGAAAAGCGAGGTCAAATCAGGTGCGCAAGCTACGGGTGCAAAATTGAAAAAAGACGGAACACTGGACAAGCGTTATGCAGAAAACAAAAATCTTAAAAAAGACGGAACCCCAGACAAAAGATTTAAAGCAAACAAAAAAGATTCGCTGAAGGCGGGTAAAAAACCTTGATCCTACAAGTAAGGAATTGAAAAACGGGCTGCAATTTTTTTGCAGCCCGTTTTTTGTGCCTGATAATTGAAAGGAAATTTCTTTTTCTCTTGAAAATTTAGGGTAAGCCACTCAATGGTTGTCATGGATATGAACAATCGGAAGCAGCAATTTTGATTCTTATTTATTTCAATGCAATGAATGTAACCGAAGAAGGTACCTATCTGCTAAGCAAAGAAACGGAAGCGGAATTTGAGAAGGTATTTAAATCAAATTTCAAAAATCTGCATGCTTATGCTAACACGATCATACATGATGATGTGATGGCAGAAGAAATGGTGCAGAACGTTTTTTGCCGTTTATGGGAAAAACGTGAGCAGATCCAGATACGCGAATCGGTTGGTGCCTATTTATACCGGTCTGTTTATCACGAAAGTCTGAATTATTTAAAGCATTTGAAAGTTCGGGATGCGTATCAAAACTATGTAGTTAACTATATGGCAGATATGGATAACGGCTGTTATGAAATCGAGTTGGGAGAGCTGGAAGATAGGCTTGGAGCGGCTTTATTAGAATTGCCCGAAAAATGCAGGACTATTTTCCAGATGAGCCGTTTTGAGGAACTGAAGTATCAGGAAATTGCTGATAAACTGGAAATTCCTGTAAAAACGGTTGAAAATCAGATGGGAAAAGCTTTGAGATTACTGCGTTTGAAGCTGGTGGATTTTCTGCCAATTGTTTTAATAACATTGTTGATAGCATAACAAACAAGATCATGCGAAGAGAAATGAACAATATGGATGATCTGCTGGTAAAATATTTACTGGATGAATCAACCAGGCAGGAGCGGGGAGAAGTAGAAAAATGGGTAGCTGCAAAAACGGGAAACAGGATATATTTTGAAAATTTCAAACTGATCTGGAAACGGAGCAAAACCTTGGCTGCGCATAATGACGTGGATGAGGATATCGCCTGGATCCGCTTTAAGGATAAGATGCAGGAAACAGAAATTCCTGTAATTCCGTTAAAAACCAACCCCCTTTTCAAATATTTCCGCATTGCTGTGGCTATTGTTCTTGTGGCAGGAGGAAGCTGGTTGACTTATCTGATGGCAACAAAAGACAGTTTTTCGCAGGAAATTTCTGTGCATTCGGGAGCCAAAACGTTGGTTAAGACTTTACCGGATGGGTCTATTATTACTTTAAATAAAAATTCAAAAATTACCTATGGTAAGGATTTTACAGCAGGCGGAACTCGGAAAGTTAAATTAAAAGGAGAAGCATTTTTTCAGGTCACTCCGGATAAAACAAAGCCATTTCTGGTTGATGCAAACGAGGTGATCGTTCGTGTAGTCGGGACATCATTTAATGTAAAAAGCAGTATAAAACAAACAGAAGTAATTGTTGAAACAGGGCTAGTTGAGGTGACGAAAAAAGAAGAGAAAGTTAAAATTAAACCTACGGAAAAGGTGACTGTTTTTGAAGATCAATCTGTGTTGGCAGTTAAAAAAAATGAAGATCAATTTTATAAATATTATAGAACAGACAAACTTGTCTGTCATGATACTCCGCTCTGGAAACTCGCCAATGTTTTGAGTGACGTATACCAGAGACAGATCATTGTTAGTAACGAAAGAAAAAATCTTCCAATAACCACTACTTTCGACGGCAAATCGCTGGATGAGGTTTTAATGATTATTTCGGAAACGTTTAACATAACCGTTGTGCGGAATGATGGGCAGATAATTTTAAAATAGGCTGTATCTTTCGGCATGAATTGGACTTTTACTTTACGTAAAGCACTATATCTGGTAGCAATCTTTCTTTTGCTCTCCTCGTTTTGTCATGCCCAAAAGTTGCTCAACAGACATGTTTCAATCCATGTTAAACAGAAGCCTGTTTCCGAAGTTTTAAAGCTGGTCAGCGAACAAGGTAAATTTTATTTTTCCTATAATAGTGATCTTGTTCCGGGTGATAGTCTGGTTACTATAAAAGCCGATAATAAATCAGTTGAGCAGATTTTAGATGATTTATTAACTGGAATTTATCAATATAAAGAAACAGGTGATTATATAATTATTCAAAGACCTCAAAAAGAAAAATATTACTATCTGACGGGTCGGATATTTGATAATGAGACTGGAAAAGAGGTTGATTATGCCAGCATTTATTCCAAGCAGCAGCTCGCTTCTGCACTATCCGATGACAACGGGTTTTTCCGGCTGCGCTTGCGTGACCGGAATTTTCCTTTGTCTTTAACAATCAGTAAAGTGGGATATGCAGATACAACAATCGTCATCAATTCGGAGCAGGAACGTGACCTTTCAATCACTATTTATCAAAAAGCAGTTGATCTGGATCCGGTATTTGTGCGTTATTCAGAGGGTGGGGGAAGCTGGCTGGCGCGCATGTTTGTATCATCAAAATTGCGATTACAAAGCAGAAATATTAGCAGGTTTTTTGTTTCGCTGCCTTATCAGGCTTCCTTCACACCTGGTCTGAGCACGCATGGGAAAATGAGTTCGCAGGTTAGTAACAAGCTTTCGCTAAATATTCTCGGTGGTTATACTGCTGGCGTCGATGGCGTTGAAATTGCTGGTTGGTTCAATATTTCAAAAAAAGATGTTCGATATGTTCAAATCGCCGGGATGTTCAACATTGTCTCTGGCCACGTTCATGGCGTGCAGGTTGCGGGTTTACATAACCATGTATTAGATTCATTAAAAGGTGTTCAAATTTCCGGCCTTACCAATCAGATCAACAAAACGTTGACAGGCGTTCAGGTATCTGGCTGGCTGAGTAAGGTTTCCGGTAAAATGTATGGAGTCCAGATCGCTGGCGTTGGCAATTTAGCAAAAGATAAAGTGGACGGTGCGCAGGTCAGTGGAATATTTAATCTTTCGAAAGCAACAATGTCCGGCGCGCAAATTACTGCCGGAATTAATTTTGGAAAAGATTCAGTTTCAGGAGTGCAAATTGCCGGATTTGGTAATTCTGCAAAAGCAGAAATGCAGGGACTTCAGCTTGCCGGACTTTTTAATTATGCTAAAAACCTAAAAGGAGTGCAGGTGGGCGTAATCAATCTGGCAGATTCATCTTCCGGTTACAGCATCGGACTCATTAATTTGGTCAAAAACGGAAAAGGTGCTTTTTCGTTACATGCCAATGAAATCCTTCCCTTGAACTTTGCATGGAAATCGGGTAACCGAAAGCTCTATAATGTATTCACAATTGGAGCCAGTTTGGGAGAAAATAATAAGGCTTATACTTTTGGTTTTGGCGTGGGAAAAGAGTTTGTCTTAAATAAATATCTCACTTTAAATGCCGAGATTATAAATCAGAATTTTTATCTCGGTCAATGGAAAGATCTCCCTGTTTTATACCGTTTTCAGACAGGTTTAAATGTTAAAATCAGCAAGAGACTTTCAGTATTTGCAGGGCCATCTTTCAATGTTTTCAACTCCGAACAAAAGGAATTTAAAATAGGATATCAAACTTTGGCTGATGAAGGAACTTACCGCTTTAAAATAAACAGTACCACAAACGCCTGGGTTGGCTGGCAAGGCGGTTTGATATGGAACTACGGCAAGCAGCGTTAATGTGTGTTTTTAAGTTCTATGGCATATTCTTCATTACATTTTCTATAAATTTCTATTTTTTCCATTTAAAATTTAGGGTAAACCTCAATCCGGTTGTCAATTCTATACATACCGCAACAGGAAAGATTGAAGGCCTGCAATTTAAAGTTCCATGCAGTATGTGTTTAAACTTCCATTTTTTATTTAGACACAATGAACAAACACGCAAATATTTTCGTGAGATTTTTTCTGCTCAGTTTATTCACTTTTTCTTTTTCTACAACCACTTTTGCTCAGGAAGAACGCACGAGTATTGCACATGTTGGTCTGATTTATCCGCTTAGTACCAATGGGAAAAATGCCGGTCAGTATACCAATAAATTTTCCTTACACGCCATCGCCGGGCTGTCGAAAGCGGAGACCGGTGTCGCCATTTCAGGAATTGCTTTATTGGTGAAAGACAGTGTGAGAGGTGTACAAATTAGCGGGGTTTCAAATGTTATACTAAATTCCGCGGATGGCGTGCAAATTGCCGGCGTGGCCAATGTGGTCCGTCATGATGCAAAGGGTGTTCAAATCGCAGGGTTTATGAATTTCGGCGAAGAGGCCGGTGCTGTACAAGTGGCTGGTTTCAGTAACTTAACCAGTAAAAGTGTTAAAGGACTTCAATTATCGGGTTTTTTAAATAAAACAGAAAATGTAAACACCCAGATATCTGGCTTCATGAACATTGCCAAAAATGTGAAAGGCATTCAATTGGCAGGGTTGATCAACATAGCAGACAGCAGTGATTATCCGATTGGGATTTTAAATTTTGTTAAAAATGGAGAGAAATCGATAAGTCTGACAACTGACGAAACTGCTACTCTTATGGCATCTTTCCGCTCGGGAGGCCGTGTGCTGTATGGTATTCTTGGTTTGGGATATAACTTGAAAAGTGATAACAAATCTTTGTATGGAATTGAAGCCGGGTTAGGAGCTCACATTCCAGTTTCGAATAAATTTAGAATCAATACCGAGGTTGTGAGCCAAACTTTATCTGATTTTAAAAGCGGAATTTACTATAAAAACTCGCTACGTATACTACCAGCGTTTAAGCTGACTCCACAACTCGAAATCTTCGGTGGACCAAATTTGAATTACGTCGATTATTCAAAAGGGAAAGGCGATGGTTTGGTCAAACGTTATTTATGGAAAGATGCGGGAGGAGGAGATTTAGAAGGATTGTATATCGGTTTCAATGCGGGTGTGCACTTCATTCTTTGAGCGTAAAAGAGAATATTTTTGGTAATCTGATATGATAGAAAAATTCAGTTGTAGGAAATTCCAAAAATAGAATCAATTAGAGATTCAGGGAGTAAAATGTGGTTTATTTCTACAAAAAGTGTTATGTTTTCTACATTTGTTACAACAAGTGAAATGTTGCGATTTTGCGTTATGTGCCGTAAGGCTACTTTCTTCCTGTAAGGCATCATTTTGTTACAAGCGGTCCTCGTCGAAACAATTTTTCACTAAAATCAACGAGCATGAACAAATTGACGAGTATGAAGAAATTTGCGTTTATCGGTATATGTGTACTGGGAGTCGCATGGGGCTGTAAGGATGATGAGGAAGATGTGGTGGTAGTGCCTCCGGTTGAAGTTCTTCCCACTTTGAAAGTGACATCCACACTTGCGGGGGATAGCACGGGTTACGATACGACTGCAACAGGAGCTGTTGACGGAACTTTAGATCAGGAGACTAATATATTGAAATTGAATATCACGTACGGTGATAGTTCCGCGATGGATTCTACCGGTACCGACTCCACAATGGCATTTATGCCAACTGCATGGCATATCCACAAAACTGCCACTGGTGCTGACACAACAGCCGCAGTTGTTATTAATTTAGGAACAACTTTTACAAGTCCATTTGCCTTCACAGATACTTTGACTGCGGCACAGGTTACTGACTTAAAAGCGGGATCTTACTATATGGATATCCATACGGCAAAATATCCGAATGGTGCGATAAGAGGACAATTAACAGCAAGAGAATAATCAAAAGAAAATAGAAATAGCCCGTCGCCTCAAAGGTGACGGGCTATTTCTGTGTAGACATTTGTTAGAAAAGCTCCTTCGCTTTTTCCAACGCTCTGTCGAGTCCGCTGATATCAGATCCGCCAGCAGTAGCAAAGAACGGCTGTCCGCCGCCGCCGCCGCGAATTTCTTTTGCAAGTTCCTTTACAACATTACCTGCATTAAGACCAGAACTTTGAACAACATTCTCAGCAATGAAAACTGAGATTTGAGGCTTACCAGCAATTTCAGTTCCAAAAACTGCAATCAGATTCTCGACCTGATCACGAAGTTCGTAAGAGAGTTGTTTCAATGATTCAGCACTCGGAACATTTACTTTTTCTACTACCAGACTGAAACTTTGGTAACTTTTTACTTTATCGAGCAACTGAATTTTAAGTTGCTGAATCTTTTCATTTTCAAGCGCTTCAATTTTCTTCTGCAATTGAGTCCGTTCTTCAAGCAGGTTTTCAACCGCCTTCACCACATCTTTCGGACCTTTTAAAAGATCTTTAAGCTGGTTAAGCGTATCCTCTTGATGACGCATCATTTCAAGCGCTTTTTCACCGGTTACTGCTTCAACACGACGAACGCCTGCTGATACAGAACCTTCTGAAATAAATTTGAAAACGCCAATTTCTCCGGTCGACGGAATATGTGTTCCCCCGCAAAGTTCAAAAGAGAATTCAGGATCAAAAATAATTACACGAACAAAATCCCCATATTTCTCGCCAAAAGTTGCTGTTGCTCCCATTGCAATAGCCTCCTGAATCGGGACATTGGTCATTACCTTTAACGGAATATTCTCGCGGATTTTTTCATTAACGCGATCTTCAATCTTTTTCAATTCTTCGTCAGTAACTTTCGAAAAATGTGAAAAGTCGAAACGTAATAATTCGTCGTTCAGGAAAGATCCTTTTTGTCCGATATGTGTTCCCAAAACTTCACGCATGGATGACAACATTAGGTGTGTCGCGGAGTGGTTTGCTTTAATTTTATTACGGCGTGTTTCATCAATATGCGCCACCACAATCCCTGCATTCTGCAAAGCGTCATCAAGATTTTTATCTCTTGAAATATGGACAAACAGATCGTTCTCTTTTTTAGTATCTATAATATTGACAACCTTGGATTCGCCATTGACATTAAAATGCAACGTTCCGGTGTCTCCAACCTGACCACCCATTTCAGCGTAAAAAGGAGTGCGATCAAGGACTATGTGATATTCCTCGCCGGTTTTTGTCTTCACCTTTCGGTACTTAACGATGTGGCTATGCGTTTCTTCAAAATCGTATCCCAAAAATTCGACACCATCCGATTCGCGAAGTTCGATCCAGTCTGTTGCTTCTTTCGTTGCATCTTTGCGTGAACGTGCTTTTTGTTCGGCCAGGGCATCCTGGAATCCAGCTTCATCAATAATAAAGCTTTTTTCTCGGGCAATTAGTGCAGTTAAATCAACCGGAAACCCAAATGTATCACTCAATTCAAAAACTTCACTTCCTGCGATAACATTGGTCTCTTTTTCTTTCAGATTCGCCATGATAATATCCAGGCGTTTCAGACCGGATTCAAGCGTACGCAAGAAGCTTTTTTCTTCTTCGAGAATAACACGCGTAACGAATTCTTCCTGTGCAGTCAGTTCCGGGAAAACATCTCTAAATTGCTCAGAAAGAACCGGAATTAGCTTATGGAAAAACGGCTCGGCAAACCCTAAATATGAATATCCATAACGTACCGCACGACGCAAAATACGACGGATTACATAACCAGCTTTAACATTGGAAGGTAATTGTCCATCCGTGATCGCAAATGCAACAGCGCGGATATGATCAGATATAACACGCATTGCGATGTCCGTAAAAGGCTCTTCGCTGCCGTATGTTTTACCTGATAATTTCTCCAAAACATTAATTGTATTTTGGAAAACATCCGTATCATAATTAGACATTTTTGCCTGAACAGCCATACATAGACGCTCAAAACCCATCCCGGTGTCTACATGCGTAGAAGGAAGTGGAATCAAAGAACTATCTGCTTTACGCTCAAACTGCATAAATACCAGATTCCAAATTTCTACAACTTGCGGATGATCGTTATTGACAAGAGATTTTCCGGAAATTGAATTTACATCAGCTTGCGGACGTAAATCGATATGGATTTCTGAGCAAGGTCCGCATGGACCGGTATCGCCCATTTCCCAAAAATTGTCTTTTTTATTACCTAAAATGATACGGTCCTCACCAACAATCGGTACCCATAAATCCCATGCTTCCTGATCAAACGGAACGCCATCTTTTGCATCTCCTTCGAAAACTGAAACGTACAAGCGCTCTTTCGGCAATTTGTAAACTTCGGTTAACAGCTCCCAGGCCCAGCTTATGGCTTCCTTTTTGAAATAATCTCCAAACGACCAGTTTCCCAACATTTCAAACATTGTATGGTGGTACGTGTCGAATCCAACATCCTCTAAATCATTGTGTTTACCTGAAACGCGAAGGCATTTTTGCGTATCGGCAATACGACGTGAAGGAGGTGTGCCGTTGCCCAAAAAGAAATCTTTGAACTGTGCCATACCTGAGTTATTGAACATCAGGGTGGGGTCATTCTTTGCAACCAATGGGGCAGAAGGAACAATAAGGTGCCCTTTGCTGCGGAAAAAATCCAGAAAAGACTGGCGTATCTGATGCGAGGTCATTGTATATAAGTTGGTACTAAGTCTCTGTAAAAATGTTTGCAAAGTTAAAGAAATTTGCCATGTAGTCGTTACTGGCTTAGTATTTTACCACCTGAGACATTTGAGATAACCTGAGGAGAATAAGAGAAGATGGATTATTTCATTCAAGTTTATTAAAACTGATAAAATAAAACACGAAACTTTCTGGAAAATCAGAAGCGTTAAACATGTCCGACGCAAACTTAGGTTCTCTTAGGTTTCTAAAATGGTAGAAATTGTTTGGACTATCTTCGGTTTATTGAAAAAAGTTAAAATTTTTTTTAATAAATCAGCCAAAAGAGGGCAATTTAACCCTATGTGCTTCTGCAATTGTCGTTTGGAAGCTTTGCGAATCTTCTAAAAAATCATCATTCTGAAATCGTAAACGTTTACGATAAAATTGCTAAAAGGGTTTACCAATAATGTGGTGCTGCGATCACGATTTTGTTCTAATGACTTTTGGAATTCTTTGAGTATAAAAGTCTGTTACCTTTCTTTTTTTATATAATTAACATACTGAAATTGACACCAATCAGAATTTTAAATAATTGCCGGAGGTATCTCATTTTTTGTCAAAATGCAAATATTTCCTTTACACTCTTAATGCGCGACAGATGAAACCCTACTCGGAGTATTCGGCCGAAGAGTTAGCGATGGAAAGCCTTTTTATCAGGTGGGTTCGGTTTCCGAATGATGCTTCAATTCGCTCTTTTTGGGAAAACTGGATAACAAAATATCCTTACAAAAAGGAAACAGTAGATCAGGCAAGGGAACTTGTTATGATAACGTCGGATTTAAAGCCAGATACACTTTCAAACCAGGATGTGAATTCAATTTGGGAAAGAATACGTATTTCACTTGAAATCATCAAGGAACGGGAACCAGGAGAAACAATATCTGATAAGACATCTTCAATAACCAGGCCGAAAAGTATTATGCTCGGCGTGATCTCTATGGCCGTTCTTGGCTTACTTTTCCTTATATTGCTTTATATCAAATAATTTGAACTGAGTTTGGTCGCCCTTCGATTAGTCAATACCTTAGGCAACCATTTCCTAATGTACAATCAGATACATATACTATATTAATTTTAATTTTTATTGATATAGTTATATTTAATTTACATTTCTCCTTTTTATTTTCTCCCATTTTGGATTCAAAATGTATAACTTTTAGTAGTTTTAATTTATATATTTCAACTCTGGCAACGTTCCCGATAACGTTTGCGTAAATAAATCTCTCCGTTTTGTTTCAATTGTCTATGTGTTTTTCTAACCTCAATCAATAATAACAAATTGTACAATTTGTGCAAAAAATAGACTTATTGTTTTTATTCAATTTTATGCAATCGGTTGAAATCTGCCTGGTAGAAAAAGAATGTTTTTCGCAAGTCGTTTCAAGCTGAACAATATTGAAAGTTAGTACGCACATTTTTGGATTATGGCAATCCTAAAACTTAAACTTAATCATCAGCAACGTTTTTTGGATTAGTGTTATCAGTAGCCGTGAGTAAAATACTTTTTGCAGGCTATATGGTGATAAGTAACTGCTATTTTACAATATGAATATTTGCAGAAAAAATTTGATGTTTTAAATAAGGGATATTGACATAAATAGTCGTCAGCAACAGTAAGTTCTAAAATTTCTTAAAAACTTAATATAACCGGTAAATATGAAAAGACACTTTACTTGTATCAGGCAGTACTTAATGGGTTGTGCCGTGTTGAGCTTTGTGGGGCTGGGCACCTTTGCCTACGGAGCGCCGTTGCTTTCTTCGATCGACTTCAAAGGAACGAGGATTGATAAAAGCGTAACCGGACAAGTACTTTCCGTGGACGATAATACGCCAATTCCTGGTGTATCCGTCGTTTTGAAAGGTAGCAGAACAGGAACAAATACAGACGCTGACGGGAAATTCAAAATTGATGTACCCGATAATGCTGCTGTTTTGGTGTTTTCTTCGGTTGGTTTTGTAACCCAGGAAATTCCTATTGGCGCGAAGAGCGAAATCAGTATTACTTTGGTAAGCGATATGAAAAGTCTCAGCGAAGTTGTGGTTGTCGGTTATGGTACTCAGAAAAAAAGCCAGACTACCGGAGCTATTTCATCTGTTTCGGCAAAAGAAATTACCGAAATGCCGATTACAAACCTTGGACAGGCCTTACAGGGCCGTACTGCCGGGGTGGATGTGAGCCAGGCAGGTTCCAAGCCAGGTACAGCACCGAAAATTCTTATTCGTGGCCGTCGTTCATTCAATGCCGGTAATGATCCTCTGTATGTTGTTGATGGAATTCCTTTATCGGCGGGATACGATGATATCAACCCCAATGACATTCAGTCGATGGAGGTATTAAAAGATGCCACTGCCACAGCTATTTATGGTGCCCGTGGTGCGAATGGTGTTGTAATTGTAACTACGAAACGTGGTGGCGTTAAGGGAAAAACCACGGTGACTTACGACACATATTTCGGCCAGTCGGAAGCACTTAACAAGTTAAATCTTTTCAACGGTGCAGAATTTGCCGAGTATGTTCGAGAGGCATATCGATCTACAAAAAATAGTAAAGGAGAAATTATTTATACTGATGCCAATGGCGTATATGTGCCATCTGGTAAGTCAGACCCGGCTGCTGACGCAAAAATAGCTGTGTTGGGTGGCGATCCAAATGTAAAAGCAGGGATCGAACAAGGACGTAGCACTGATTATCAGGACCTGATTCTGAAAAAAGGATTTCAACAAAATCATACCCTGGGGGTGCAGGGAGGAAATGAAAAAACACAGTTTTATATTTCGGCAGGTGTTTTTCAGGATAAAGGTATAACGGAGGGATTGGACTATACCCGGACCTCTGTGAGAACCAATATTGACCATAGTATCAATAAGAAACTTCGGGTTGGTATATCTTCGTACCTAATGTACAGTAACCGGAATGGCGAAACGCTGAATCCTTACAGTTTTACGATTAATCAAAACCCACTGGGGGCTCCTTTCAAGGAAGATGGGAGTATCAATTTTGCGCCGACCAACGATGCTTTATTGACCAATCCATTGGCTGAAATTGTTAAAGGTGCACAGGTTGACAACACGAAAAGATACCGGATTTTTAATAGCATTTATGCGGAAGTGCAAATTCTCGAAGGTTTAAAATACCGGGTGAATTTTGGGCCGGATATTACCGTTTCTCGGATGGGAAGATTTGTTGGTGCGCAAACGAATGCTCGTAAAGGTGGAGATTCTCAGGCGAGTAACCTTAATCGTTTTGGTTTCAACTGGACACTTGAAAACATTGTTAGCTATAACAAAACATTTGCTAACAAGCATAACCTTGGCGTGACACTGGTGCAGTCCATTCAGCGTGACAGGTTTGAGAACTACGGAACTCAGGTACAAGGTGTGCCGGTCGAATCGCAGCAGTTTTACAACATGGGAAATGCAAGTACCATTTTACAAACAGTCAGTGGTTTATCTGAATGGACAATTAACTCCTTTCTGGGTCGTATCAATTATGATTTTAACGATAAATACTTAGTAACGCTGACCTTGCGTCGTGATGGTTCAAGCCGTTTTGGAGAAAATACGAAATGGGGTAATTTTCCCGGTGTTGCAGTTGGATGGAATATAAGCAACGAACCATTCCTGAAATCAACTTCATGGCTTGACTTGCTTAAATTGAGAGCAGGTTGGGGTAAAGTTGGAAACCAGGGTGTGGCTCCTTATCAAACTCAGGGTTTACTTACCAGAACTGTTTATGCCTGGGATAATACAGGGGCATTCGGTTACAGACCGGGAACAATCGGAAACAGCGATTTGCGTTGGGAAAGCTCGGCTTCTACAAATATTGGTGTTGATTTCAGTATCTTGGCAGGCCGTGTTCAGGGATCTTTGGAAGTATATCAGACTAATACGACTGACCTTCTTTTGTCTGACCAGCTGCCGGGCTCAATAGGATTTAGCGCTGTGACCCGAAACGTTGGAGAAACCAGAAACAGAGGTGTTGAATTAGGGCTTACCACAACAAACATCAATACGAAAGGGGGTTTTAAGTGGAATACGGATTTGCAATTCACGAAAAATACCGAAGCAATTCTTTCTCTTTATAACGGAAAAGTGGATGACGTAGGAAATAAATGGTTCATCGGACAGCCTCTTAATGCTTTCTTTGATTACAAAAAAATAGGTATCTGGCAAGTTAATGAAGCTGAGCAAGCCAAGAAATTCTATCCGGGTGATCAGAACAATGCCTTGGGTGCCGGTGTAGGTCAGGTAAAAATTCAGGATACCAACAATGATGGTGTGATCAATGCAGACGACCGTGTTCTGCTGGGGTCGGACGTTCCTGATTTCAGTATGGGTTTGACCAATCGTTTCTCTTACAAAGGATTTGATTTGTCATTGTTCTTCTTCGGACGATTTGGACAAAAAATTATAAGTGGTTTCCATCAAAATAACAATGCCCTGGCAGGTCGCTATCAGCAGATTAAAGTTGATTACTGGACACCAGACAATCCAAACGCTCAGTATCCACGTCCATTCAGCAGCCAGGAATTTCCGCAGTATAACACTACGCTTATTTACTTTGACGGATCCTTCATCAAGCTTCGTAACATCAACGCTGGGTATACCTTTACCAACAATGTAACCAAAAGATTAGGTTTAGAATCCCTTAGAATTTTTACTAGTATTCAGCAACCTAAAATCTGGTCCAGCTTTATTTCGAAGTATAATGGCGTGGATCCTGAAACTGATGGAACATCTGTTAACAACGGAATTACACCGGCTACCAGAATTTGGACTGTTGGTTTAAACGTTAAATTCTGAGAAAGGTTTTCTTAAAGTAGTTGTAAAAATATTAATTGACTAAGACATGAATTTTAGATATATAACAAAATCTGCAAAAGTTGTTGCCATCGCGGCCATGATGTTGTCCGGGCAGGCATGTAACAATTTACTGGACGAAGTAGTGGTTTCAGGAATCGACAATGCCTACCTGAATACACCCAAAGGATTTGAAGATGGTGTTAATTCAGCTTACTCGGCATTGCGGATATATTACGCGACCCAGCTCGGATTGACCATGACAGAATTTGGAACCGATATCTACGCCACAGGTGCTGATGGTGGATATAAAGGTTTCCATTTCTATGACACACAAATGAACCCAACTGTTGATTATCTGGCAATTTTATGGGATGAGTTTTATCGTGGTATCAACACCTGCAACGCCATTATTGACAGAGCACCTAACGTTACTGGTGTTAGTGATGACGTAAAAAAATTACGTATTGCTGAGGTGAAATTTCTTCGTGCACATTATTACTTCATTTTATTCCAGCAATATGGAGGCGTTGATTTACGCTTGACTGAAACTGTGGTGGCTACAAAGGAAACAAAAAGATATACGGATGCAGAAATGTATGCAGCAATTATCAAGGACATGACTGAGGCCATGGCTGATTTACCTGCTACTTCAGCACAATATGGTCGTATTATCAAGCCTGTTGCGGAGATGGGACTGGCAAAGGTTTATCTTGCGAAAGCATATTCTGCACAAAAAGCGGCGGACGATTTTACAAAGGCAGCTGATCTTTGCAAAAGTGTTACAACAAACTACGGCTTCAAATTACTGGACGATTTTGCAAGTGTTTTTGATGAAGGAAACCAGCGGAACACTGAGATCGTATGGGCGGCACAGTACACTTCTGATCCACTTACAAACCTTACTAATAATACCGGAGCTGTTAACGGAGGTAATAACCTGCATCTATTCTTCGGAATGCAATATGATGTTCAGGCTGGTATGCAGCGCGATATATTAAATGGACGTCCATTCAAACGCCTCAGACCAACAACATATCTTACCGACGTTGTCTTTGGTGACAGAATTAATGACTCTCGCTACAAAAAGACCTTTAAAGATACGTGGTTAACGAATAAGCCGGGTACTTACAATACTGCGTTTGATGACTCGAAAACCAGCGTAACTTTTGCTTCGGGCGATACAGCGATATTTATTCCGGGTTTTGAAATGTCAAAAGAAGACAGAGCGAAACGGAAATATCAGGTTCTGGTACCAAGTAAATATTCTGAGGCCTTATTTCCTACGCTGAAGAAGTTTTTTGATACCAAACGTCCTGACATGACCTATGAAGCAGGAAGCCGGGATTATTTTATCTTCCGTCTGGCCGAAACTTACCTGATGCTTGCCGAAGCTCAGCTGGGAGCAGGTAATGTAAAAGACGCAACCACTGCGATCAACATGGTACGGACAAGAGCCGGCTGGGCTGGCAAAAAAGAGGCGATGGCTATCAAGGAATCGGATATGACTTTTGAACTTCTGATGGAAGAAAGAGCAAGAGAGTTGGCAGGTGAACAGACACGCTGGATGGATCTTAAACGTTGGGGCAATTTGGTTGACCGTGTCAAAAAATACAATCCTCAAGCAGCAGCAAACGTGGCAGACAGACATTTACTGAGACCAATTCCTCAAACACAAATTGACCGCAGTGCCAAAAATGCAGAAAATGTATCAGTTTTCGCTCAGAATCCTGGGTATTGAGATAAGATAGTTTAAGTAGATTTTATTTAACAAAAATATCAAACAGGCAGAGATTTTTGGTTATCCTGAATCTCTGCCTGTTTATTGTTTTGATATGAATGTTCAAATGCACCAGTGATCTTTACAAGCATTTTATACAGCGCAACAATAAATACAAGGGGAATGTTTTTGTACATACTTTGATATTCAGAAAACAATATTCTGTTTATTCTTGATACTGAAATGCCCCTACATTCTTGGATTTTTTAATTTATCTCGTCATCAAAACAAGACAGCTATCTAAACCTATAATCAAAAAACATTCATGAAAACGATCGATACATCAAACCGCAGAATTTTCCTTCGAACTTTATCTCTTGGAGCAGGGGCACTTTTAACTTCTTCTTCATGGGCAGAGGCAATGTTGAAAAAGGTAGACATGAAAATTGGATACTCAGCCATAACCTGGGGAGGGAAGGATGAACAGGCTATGGCGGACCTTGCCGGTTTAGGTTTTAAAGGAATTCAGTTAAGAGCAAATACTTTCGGTCCGTATCGCAATAAAGTTTCTGAACTAAAAGATTCACTGATACAACATAATCTTACACTTTGCATGTTTTCAAGCGGGAACGTCGAGATTGATCCTGCAAAGTTTGAAAGTACAGTTGACACGCACGTTGCGCATGCCAGTTTTGTAAAAGCGTTGGGTGGAAACGCAATACAACTGACCAATAGTTTAAGACCAAAAGATAGAAAACCAACGACTGAGGAGTTGAAAAAACTTGCACAGGTAATGAATGAAATTGGCAAACAAACAGCTGATCTGGGCGTTCAGGCAGTCTACCACAACCACATGAATCAGCTTGGCGAAACGCCGGAAGAGGTTGATATTATAGTACAGGCGATGGATCCAAGATATGCAAAACTGCTGCTGGATATTGCGCATTACAAACAGGGTGGAGGAGAACCTGAGGAGGCGGTTGTCAAATATAAAAACATCATTCATTCGCTCCATTTAAAGGATACCAAACCGGCAGACACTAAAAACGGATACAAGTTCGTGGAGCTTGGACAGGGGCGCGTAAATGTACCGGCTGTATTTGATGCACTGAATAAAATCAAATTCAAGGGCTGGGCCGTGATCGAACTGGACGGTGTGCCTGATCCCGGTAAATCTCCTTTGGTATGTGCAGAGATAAATAAAAAATATATTACGGAAACGTTGAAGTATCCGTTGGGTTGATAGTTGTGATGATCTGTGAACAATTATTTATTATCTAAGTAACATTAAAGCCGTTTTGTAGGGGTAATTTGCAGAAAACATCGTTATATCAAGAGAAGACTAAATAATAGCGTTTTAGTCTTCTCACCTTTTTTAGTGATCATTATTTTTTTAAAATTCCAATGAATAAATTGAAAATTTGCTTGTCAGCAATGCTCTTGGCTAGTGTTTTTTTTAACGCAACCGCGCAAAAATCAAAAGATGGCTGGCAGGACCTGTTTAATGGAAAAGATCTTTCCGGTTGGAAGCAATTAAACGGAAAAGCAAAATACGAAGTTAAGGACGGAGCCATTGTTGGTACTTCCGTGATGGATACGCCCAATTCGTTTCTAACTACCGAGAAGAATTACGGTGATCTCATATTAGAGTTAGATGTAAAAGTAGATAACAAGCTGAATTCAGGAATTCAGATCAGAAGCCTTTCGACGCCGGATTATCAGGACGGACGTGTTCACGGCTATCAGGTTGAGATCGATCCTAGCGACAGAGCCTGGTCGGGTGGACTTTATGACGAAGCGCGCCGCGGTTGGCTGTATTCCCTTGACATCAATCCGGAAGGCAAAAAAGCATTCAAGAAAGATGAATGGAATAGGTACCGAATCGAAGCTATCGGAAATTCAATAAGGACTTTCGTCAATGGTGTGCCGATTGCGGATGTTGTTGATGACGTAACACCTAGCGGTTTTATCTGCTTACAGGTTCACTCGATTGGAAATAAGGACAAGAGCCTGGAAGGCACACAGGTAAGCTGGAAAAATGTACGTATTAAAACTACAAACCTCAAACCTAGTCCAAGAACAGATATTCGTATCGTGAATCTAATTCCGAATACACTGGCGGATGCCGAAAAAGCGCAGGGGTGGAAGTTGTTATACGATGGGAAATCAGTGGATCAGTGGCAGTCATATAGCGGGGCTTCATTTCCTGAAAAACGCTGGACTTATAACGACGGTACCATTACGATTGCCAAATCAGACGGATCTGAAACAGGAAACGATATTGTTACAAAAGAACTTTACGGGCCAGCTTTTGAATACCAGTTTCAATTTAAATTGACAGAGGGCGCAAACAGCGGTGTTAAATATTTCGTCGATAAAAAGTTTAATTCAGGCGGAAAATCTGGCGTTGGATTAGAATATCAGGTGCTTGACGATGCGAAACATCCTGACGCAAAAATGGGAAAAAATGGCAACCGGACTATCGGTTCCCTGTATGACCTGATCGCTTCTGAAAAACCCTATAATGCAATCAAAAAGATTGGTGAATGGAATTTAGGCCGCATTGTTGTGCATCCGGACGGTACTGTTCAGCATTTTTTGAATAATCACAAAGTTGTAGAGTATGTCCGCGGATCTCAGTCTTTTAAAGACTTGGTGGCAGAATCTAAGTTCAAAGGATTTGAAGGATTTGGTCTGTCGGATAAGGGATATTTGCTGTTGCAGGATCACGGAGATAACGTTTCTTTCCGTAGCCTGAAAGTTAAGGTATTAAGTAAATAGATTTTAGTCTTTCAAAATTTCCATATAATCATGACTAGTAGAAGAGATTTTATCAAAAAGGCAGCTTTGGCTTCTGCCGGAGTAGCGGTGAGTGTCAATTCAGTGAACGCGTCTAGCTACCGTCGTATTTTAGGGGCAAATGATCGCGTTCGTGTGGGAATTATCGGTTTTTCCGACCGTTTCCGCAGCTCATTGGCACCTAGTTTTGCTGAGCATTCGAAAGAATTGAATTTCGAATTTATGGGTGTTTCCGATTTATGGAACCGTCGCCGTGACGAAGCTGAAAAGTTCATAAAAGGAAAGGGCTGGTCTGCAAGTGAATTTGTTAAAGCACGTAATAACGAGGAATTGTTGGCTCGTAAAGATGTTGACGCGGTAATAATCAGTACTGCCGATTTCCAGCACGCGCTTCATTGCGTTGAGGCAGTGAAATCCGGTCGTGACGTATATGTTGAAAAGCCTTTTGCTGAATCTTTGGCTGATGGGAAACTTGCTTTGAAAACGGTAGAAAGCTCAAAACAAATTGTTCAGGTAGGTTCGCAGCGCCGCAGTGCACCGAACTATCATGCTGCAAATGACTTCATAAAATCAGGCAAATTTGGAGATATTTCTATGGTCGAAATGACATGGAATGTTAATCAGCCTGGTCGCTGGAGACGTAAAGAGCTTGTTGAACAAATTAGAAAAGAAGACACTGACTGGGATCGTTTCTTGTTAAACCGTCCAAAAGTAGAATGGAATCCTCGTTTCTATCTTGAATACCGTTTGTTTTATCCATATTCATCCGGGCTTCCAGGACAATGGATGTCGCACCAAATTGATACAGTTCACTGGTTTTCAGGATTGGAAGCGCCGCGCAGTGTTGTGGCAAATGGTGGTGTGTATGTTTGGAAAGATGGTCGTACCAATGCCGATACATTTTCGGCTACGTTCGATTATGGTCCGTTCGATAATCCTGATAAAGGTTTCCAGGTTATTTACTCGGCGCGTATGCACCAGGCAGCTGGCGATGTGAAAGAGTATTACTATTCAAATGGTGGTATGATCAATCTTGATACCAATAAAATTACTTCTGAGGGTGGACTTACAGCAAAAGCTGCTGAGGCGATGGGCATGAAAGCGAATTTATTACCAGAAACATCTTTGAAAGCAGGTGATAAAATTGCGACGGATGCAAATACAGGATCTGACCCGATGACCTCGCTTCACATGCGTAACTGGATGGAATGTGTTCGCAGCCGTAAAGAGCCAAATGCGCCGGCGCGTGCCGGTTTCAATCACTCGGTTGCCAATATCATGTCAACACAAGCTTTGCATACAGGTAAAAAAGTTACCTGGGATCCAAAGAAAAGCGACATCGTTCTAAGTTAAATTATTTGTTAAACGCAGAGTTGGTGAAAGTTTAGGAGGATCATTAGATTTCAAATAAACTCTGACTCTGCGTTTAAACCTTAAACCTCAGAATTGTGAAATTGAAACATACCAGCATAACAATTGCTGCTTTTTCCCTGGCGATGACCGGATTGGTTCAGGCTCAGAAAGTCGATTTGGTTGACAATAAAAAGGATAAAAAAGTTGAAGTGAGTATTGATGGAAAACCATTCACGTCTTATTTCTATCCGGGTGAAGATGTTTTAAAAAAGGCGGTCCTGTATCCGGTTATGACAGCCAAAGGAACTTTGGTTACGCGCGGCTGGCCACTCGATCCTCGTCCGGGTGAGCGCGTTGATCACCCGCACCATGTCGGCATCTGGTTGAATTATGAAGACGTAAACGGAAACGATTACTGGAATAATTCGGATGCAGTAGACCACGCCAAACGTGCTTATGGCACCATCAAACATACGGGTATCACCAGTATGAAAGGCGGAAAAGATAAAGGAGAACTTTCTGTAACTGCGGACTGGGTTGACAAAGACGGCAAATTAACTTTGCAAGAAAAAACAACTTATGTTTTCAGTGGCAAAGGAAATAACAGAACTGTGGACCGCATGACCACTTTGACTGCCGTAAACGGAGACGTTGCCATGCCGGATATCAAAGACGGTATGTTTGCAATCCGCGTTGCAAGGGAGCTGGAACTTCCTTCTACCAAACCGGAAATATTTACGGATGCTTCTGGTATTGCAACGAAAGTGCCGTCTTTGAATAACGAAGGAATTACTGGAAATTACCGTAACAGCAACGGCGTAACTGGCGAAGATGTTTGGGCAAAAAGAGCGAAATGGTGTAATCTGACTGGTAAGATCAAGGATGAAGAAATCAGCATCGCAATCATCGACCATCCAAAAAACGTAGGTTATCCTGCTTATTTTCATGCAAGAGGATATGGCCTTTTTGCGGTGAATCCGCTGGGTCAAAAGCCTTTTAGCAACGGAAAAGAAGTGCTTGATTTTAAGTTGAAAAACGGTGAGTCAACTACCTTTCGTTATCGTTTGGTAGTAGCTTCTGAGCATCTTTCAGACGATTCTTTAAATGCAATCGCAGCAGATTTCGCCAAAGTGAAATAACAATTTAGGAAGATATTATTTGTAAAATTAAAAGCCACCTGATTTGCGAATCGCGAAGCAGGTGGCTTTTTTTAGATATATTTTTAATTATTTTTCCACAACACGGAAAACCGGATAACGCATATATTCCTTCTCTCTGTGCGGTGAATTTTCATAAATAAATCTCAACTGCGCATCACCGCTTTTGGCGAACGCGTCATCTGATTTTCTTTTTTCTTCCAACTTTTGTTGTAGCTCAGGCGATTTGCTCAACAGCTCTGCTGCCAAATCTTCAAAAACATAACTGGAATATCCTTCCTTGGCCTGTAAAATAGAATCGAAAAAATTCCATTTAAAAAACGAATCCACAGCTTTCGGTTCAAGCGTTTCTACTATATAACGATTTGTCCATTGATTAACAGGGATATACCAATCACCTTTACGAAATTTTACTTTTTTCTTTTCGGTACGCAGTTCCGTGTTTGTGTGCCAATAATGTCCTTCGTAAGGCGTTTTCGGTGCATCGTAACTTTGAATATAATAAACCTCAACTTCCAGTTCTCCGTCTTTTTCAATCGGTGTCATTCGGACTTGGTTCAGTTTCAACAGCTCGATGACGTTGAACCAACCTTGCGGAATAATGTAAGCAGTTGGTTTGCTTACAATGTCCAAAGGCTCATAAGTATCATAAAACGGCACTTTTACATTTAAAGGCTTTGAGCGGTTGTAGTGAAGTCTGTCTTTTCCACTGATTTTGCTGGGGAAATATTCAGGCTGATAACCTTTGAAATCGATTTCAGTGAATTTCTCTTTGTTGTTCTGCCAGGTGACTGCAAATTTTTCCTGCGTTTTTACGGCTTCCTTCGTTTCATTGCGCATCTGTAAAATCTGTTTTCTGTACTTCGCCAGCACTTTCAGATTTCCGTGCAAATAGGCATATGTCGCCTTTACTCGTTGGTCATAAGGTTTCAACATGTGCGTTTCTGTCATCACACCGATTGTATGAAAAAGCGCTGCGTAACCAGTTGAATATCTTGGCCAATCAGGAAACTGAGTAAAACCTTTATCGGGTGTCTGCCCGAAAGTATTGACATAAGGCGTAGCCTCAAAACCTGCATCTTTCAGAAACTGATACATAAACGGAAGGAAAGTTTCCTTATGAAATTTTCCCAGCGAGCCGCCCAGTTTATCTTGCTGTGCATAATCCAGCGTCATGACATACTGATAATCAGCACCATTACTTACATGCGTATCTGCAAAAAGATCAGGATCAAGCTCGTGGAAAATAGCAGCAAAACTTTTTGCATTTCTTGTATCATTTTTAATGAAATCCCTGTTCAGATCATAGTGCCGTGCATTACCGCGAAAGCCATATTCGACGGGGCCGTCCTGGTTTGTACGTGTTGTGCTGTTTCGGTTCAAAGCACCGCCAATGTTATAAAAAGGAATTATGGCCAGGACAACACTATCAAGTTCAGGGAATTTTTCTGGATGCGTGGCAATGTCGCGAAGCAAAAGCATGGAGGCATCCACGCCGTCAGGTTCGCCGGGATGAATAGCATTGTTGATAAAAAGAATGGCCTTACCCTGAGTTTTGAGTTTCTTTATATCAAAAGATTTATTTTTTGAATAAAGCACAAGGCTTAACGGTTTCCCGCTGTCGGTAAGTCCTTTTTCTGTGATCTGGATTTCTGGGAAATTTTTAGCCAGCAGTTTGTAGTAGGCTATTCCTTCTTCGTAGGTAGGAGTTTCTTTTCCGCCACTTTTTTCAAAACGCGTTTGATACTGCGCAAGAGAAACAGTGGAAATTAGTAGTAATAGGGATAGTAGGAATTTTTGCATTGGTATAAAAAAATTGCATAAAGACAATTTTAATGATAAGACTGTCGATATGCAATTTCCCTGTCAAGAAATATGACGTTTTATTCTTTGTCTTCGGCAACAATATCAGCATGCGAAGTTGCTTCATAACTATTCGCATATTTAATATCGTCAAGCCAATATGTTGAGCTCACGATATCAAAAGTGATTTCGTTACCTTTTTTATCAACTGTTTCAAGCTGCCAAATAATATTTTCAGCTTCTTCGAACGTTGTCCCTTCCACCTGATCACCAAACAAACGGTTAACCAGATTGTGGTCCGACATTCCCTGTGAAAGAATTCTGACGATTGGTGCCTTCGGATTTTCCTCAAAAATGGATAAACTTTCAGGATTTTCTCCGGTAATTTTCAACTGGAATCTTACCGCCTCTGCTCTTGGGAATTTCCCATTGTAAGCTTCATATAACAATTGAGTTGCTTCGTAAAAGCTGATATGAAGGTCAAGTTTCGGATTTTCTTCCCAAAGCTTTTCAGTGAGCATTTGGTGCGACAAATTTTCGATCTGTCCGTCTGTCAGTTCATCTTCGATCAAATATTCCAAAACCACTTTCGCTGCTTCCGCCGGTTCGTAGTCAGTAATGGACATAAAACACATTTCTTTCAGCTCCGATGCTTGAATATCTTCCGGATTTTCGTAATCCATTTTTACCAACAATGCCTTATAATCCTCGTTAGTCCACGAACCAGGAAGTTCCTGAATGGTAGTAAATGACGAAACTTCAACTGCGAATTTATTCTTGTCTTCCATAAAATTTTATTAGAATAGCTTAAAAATCTGGTCTTCTTTAAAAAGTAAACTCCATTTTTATCTTGAAAAAATGGGAAAGTGCCTTATAGTAGATTAGACGTCATATTTTGGATTAGGTAATCCAACTATTCATACAAGGAAAACTGTGCCAGCAAACAGGCGGCCTATCTTTTCATTAACTTTTCCCGCATTGTTTTTTTGAAGAAATAAGCGACAGGAAAAAGCAAAGTGATCACAACGGCTGGCAAAAAGAATGATCCGAGCCCATCCGTGACGTGGTCAACGATTAGGTTGGTAATGACCATGATATAAATAAAACCGATCATGACCATCAATTTTAGAAATCTGACAATCCTGATTGCAAAGTCCAGATTTTTATTGGGAATTGCCGTTGCCTTTGGTGAGGCAAATACATACTTAATCGTCAATGTGATTGAGAAAAATATGAAACATGCGATACCCAAAACAGCGAAAAGGAAAAGTTTATTTCCAAAACCATTCGGTCTTCCCACAATATTAAAATGAACCGGTATTGTATCAGGAACTCGGAAATAGGTGAAAACCGTGATAATAACCAGCGTCGCCAGGCCAAACCAGCCGGCAGTATCCAGCATTTTGTCGACTTTGGAAAACCCGGATTTTGGACTTATTTTTTTTGAGGTTGAAGATTTTGCCATCAGATCATTTTTGACTGCAAATTTAGCGTTTATATTTATCTATCAGGAATAAATACGGGGCTAAAAGATGATGCACAAACACATCTTTATCAGAATCAGGGAATAATTTATAATACTCTTCGTCGCCAAGTAAAGTGATTGTAGGCCCGATGCGTACATAATCCGCAGTATGGGAATAAGTTGGCGGAACAAATTCCGGTAACGTTTTCTTCACCATTTTTGAAGCAAAACCGCCCAGATATTTTTCATAATTGCGCTGTGCTTTTTCGCTTGGTTTTTTAAGTTGCTTGTAAGCATGACGCAACGCGACGCGAGTGAAAAGTTTTTGCTTTTTCACAACGGCATCAATGTCTTTAAATGGATTAACATTATTGAAGTCAGCCAAAGTCTGAACTGAAAAAGGCGTCTGAGGCACCCAATCTGCGCCGTTGATGATATTTACCCCCCAACCTCCATCGACAAGATTCTCGTATTCGTAACCATAGTAAACATTTCCTGCTTTTGGTGCGGCACTGCTGTAAGTCTTAAAACGGATATCTTTCGGAATGGCGTTCTCTTTTTGAAGATTATATAAATACGACGTCATCAGGTAGCTCAGTGCGCCACCCTGGCTGTGGCCCATAATGACGAAATTTTTAATTCCTTTTTTATAACAGGAATCAATTTTAGGCAGAATGTCGGTTCCAAGGTAAGCAACACCGATCAGCCACCCCACGTGAACGGAGGCACGCGGATTATCGGCCAGATGATATTTGAAAGTAAAACTATTCGAAAGTTTCAGTTCTCCCTTCGCAGGAACCATGGCAGCATAAAAATTTTGCAGCCAGCTCACAGGATTTACTGTTGTGCCCCGCAAATTAATTACTGCCACATTGGATTTATCATTCACCCAAAGATCCCAGCGGTTATCCATACCCATTACCGGAGACCGGTAAGCATATCTGAAGTGAACCGGAAATGGCAATGTATTTTTTGTAGTATCATAAAGTCTTGCGTGCATGTGCATCAGCTCAACATATTCTGATTTGTCAAAACCAGGTTTTAGTATGGCGTTTTGAGCACTCACCTGAATTTTTGAAACCAGGAAAAGAGCTATCAATAAGAAGAAAGAAAAATATTTCTCCCGTTTTTTTGAATCTAGTTGAAGTGTGATCATAACCGCGATTTGATATCTGGTAAATATAAAAATTTATGTTGCGCGAAGGTTATATGAATCCAGTTACCGGTAAGTTTTCAAGCAATTTTTTGTACCTGAACCGTATCTGATTTCCGTCTTTTGAGTTATTAGAATACCCTTAAAGATTGCTTTGTCAGCCAATTTCATTTTTACGGCTGCTATTAATTTTTTATTTTAGCCAGTCTAAAAAATATTTTCATGGAGTTATACTATTCATTTTCTGTTTTAATTGTCATATCTGCCGTCTTTGCGTACATCAATGCACGTTTTTTAAAATTGCCCGCCTCAATTGGTGTCATGGTCATTGCGCTGCTCGTCTCTTTGGGATTATTGGCTACCGATAATATATTTCCACACACATTCGACCGAATCACTACGCTGCTTCACAGTATCGATCTTACAGAAATTTTGATGGGTGCAATGCTGAATTTTCTGCTTTTCGCCGGCGCCATCCATATTCACCTCGAAGATCTTAAAGAACAGCGAATTCCGGTCATGGTTTTTTCCACCATCAGTGTCGTGATTTCGACTTTTGTAATAGGGTTATTGATGTATGAAATTTTGCCATGGCTTGGGCTCGGAATTCCATTGATTCAGTGCCTAGTTTTCGGCGCGCTGATTTCTCCTACGGACCCGATTGCTGTTCTTGGGATTTTGAAACAAGCTGGCGTACCTAAATCACTTGAAACAAAAATTGCAGGAGAGTCGCTTTTTAATGATGGTATGGCCGTTGTGGTATTTATCGTTATGCTGGCTTTGGCAAGAGGCGAAGAAGTAAATACTTCCTTTGTTGGTATTTCGACTTTGCTCGCCAAAGAAGCGCTGGGAGGAATATTACTTGGCGTCGTGCTTGGATTTATAGGTTCACATGCGAATAACAAGGTTGATGGGTATAATGTCCACGTGCTTATCACGCTCGCCATCGTGATGGGCGGACATTTGATTGCAGAATCAATGCACATGTCCGGGCCGCTCGCCATGGTTGCTGCTGGTTTGATGGTTGGTAATTATGGGAAAAATCTTGGAAACATTACCGAGACCGAGCAGGACTATCTTGACAAATTCTGGGAGCTTATCGACGAAATCCTGAACGCACTATTATTCCTGATCATCGGCTTTGAATTATTACTTATTCCCGATCTGAGACAATATTTCTGGATTGGAATGATTTCTATCGTTGTTGTTCTTTTCGCTCGTTTTGTTTCAATCTACATTCCGGTTAAAATCATTCCGTTCCGTAAGAAATTTGGAAAAAAATCAATTATTATTTTGGTTTGGGGAGGTTTGCGAGGAGGTGTTTCTATTGCCTTGGCGTTGTCAATTGATAACGACCTCAATAAAAATTTACTACTAGCGATTACTTATTTCGTAGTTCTCTTCTCCATTATCGTACAAGGACTCACCGTTGGAAAACTGACAGGAAAGATCGAAAATGCCGAAGAGGCTATCATTTAAAATATCGTAGCACGGGAAATTATTAATTCTCCTGTGCTACTTTTTTTATAAGATCGTTCGTCTTGGTTAACCAAACTTCCTGCGCCTGGCATGTCCAGTGTGAGTCACCCTTCAAATAGGAATTTTCTTTCATTCTTCGGAAATCCGGCAAAACATCTACATAAGGCATATCTAGTTTAGGATGTGCATAAACACGGCTGATTAGTTGGTTATACTGTCCGTATTCCGGCATTATGACCGATACTTTATTGGGAATAATGGACAGAACCACATGATCAAAACCTAGTTTTTTAGCGATTGAATGGCTTTCTGCAAGATTTGTCATTATTGTATCGAGCTCGGTATCCGCAAGTTTTGAAAAGGACGATGTGCTTTTTGGTGTATCTGTATCCATGTAGTAAACAAGGCTGTTATCATTGTTCACCAACGTTACTTTTTTATCGGCGCGGTGAAAGAAGTGATAGGTGAAAGCAGCCTTCATTTCTTTTATTTTCAACATCCAGTCATTTTGGAAAAATGCTACATCAAGTCGAGTTTCTGCCGGATCAGCAGCGAAAGCGTGATCCAGTTTTTGCATAAAAGAAGGTTCCGGCCCGGTCATTACAAATGTCGCCGAATCAGGAATAATATTATGGATAGGGGAAGCCATTTTTTCTCTAAAATGCCTTTCCACGCATTCCATCAATAAAATATTAGTTTTCGTAGTATCCGGTTTCAGATGAAGGATATTGTCCCAATGCACATACTGATATTCGTCTACTGCGAAATCTTCTTTTCCAACTCTTTCTTTTTCCGTAAAACTATCGCCGATAATATACAGACAGACCTTTTTTGCACTGCTTACTTTCGTCACAGGAGCCTGTTTTGGGCAGGGTTTTACCGGATCTTTAAATTGAGGAAGATTTGATAATCTGTATAAATCCCCGAATTGGTAACCGTCATTTATCAGATTCCATTCGCCGAGTTTGGCATAAATAGAAGGGCTTAAACCGACCAGCCAGACCAGAGAAAATAGTACTAAACATATGTACTTCATGTACTTCATAAACTAGCGCAGCTTAATAGACCATACCTGAACTTTCTTTTCAGAACGGCTGAAAATAAGTAGTTTAGAATAAGATGGCAAATAGGTTAATTGAACTTTCAATTCGGAAGGAATAGGTTTGTCCCCCAGACGCTTTCCGGTCATATCAAAGATGGTGGTATAATTTCCTGACCGGATCGTGATGAAACGGTTATCTACACCAAAGAAATGATACTGAATAATCGAATTTGGCAAAAGATTTTTAATTTCAAAAAGCTCATTTCCGTCTTTTGTCAAAAATGCAGCCTTGTTTGCAGATGTTCTGACCAAAATCCAGTCCAGAGAGTTTCGGTCAAAGACTGTTTTAAACTGGCTCGCAGGTTCCGGCCTTAACAGCTGAGTCTGGGATTTAATTTTCCCATCCATACTAATGCGTATCAATTCTCCGTAAACACTCACACCAACCAGCTCTGACTGCCCCGTCGCAGGATTCTGGGTCCAGGTAAACGGACTTTCTGTTCTGGCCAGAATATCAACCGGAAAGCCTTCACGTACCACACCATTGGATTTTAGAAGAAATATTTTCCCATTTTTCTGTGTAACTATATAGTTTCTGTTCCCGATCTGGTTCAGCGAAATAACCGGGCTTTGGATGTTGTCAAAACGATTAGCTACGTTCAGTTTTCGAATGTTTTTCATCACACTTTCCCAGACATACAATTCCCCCATCTCATCACTGACTATGAACCGGTTACTGCCATCCTCGCCACCATCTATCATATACAATGCTGTGATTGCACTGGCCGATGGAATTCCTTTTGAGAAACTGGTGATTACGTGCGTGGAATCGTCTTCGTCAATGGCATAAACAGAACTGGACGTTGCAAAAATCCTTTGCTGACGGCCAATATTCAAGAAATCAACCTTGTAAGCCGATGTGACAATTGGCCCGTTTAGTTTTGTTATCGTTTCCGTTTTGCCTGTTTTCAGGTTATTGACCCGTAGAAGATTATTCTCCTGGTCGGTTAACAAAACTTCCGAAGTCCCGTCAATCGGATTTTGCAGCGCGGTTAGTTCAGTATCATACAAAACCGGCCATTCAATATCAATGTTCAGAAAAGTACGGTTAAGAACTTTATTGGCCGTCTGCCTTTTCTTTGGGTTCAGCGTAATTTCCGGATAAGCATCGCTGCCATCGTAACGACATTGCAAAATAACTGACTCAATTTTCGCTGATAAATCGGTATAAGATTTTGCACTCAACCCTTCACCGCGTGACTGGGCTTTTCTTAAATTGACAACCAGCGAAAGCTGCGCATCGGATTTTGTACTCGTCAACACACTGTCGTATTCCGGCGATTGTTTCCAGGTGAGCTGATTTTCATAATCCACGACATAATTTTGTAATACCTGTGAATTGTTGCTCATAACCAGATAAGGCGCAATGTAGGTTACGTAAGTCCTCGGGAAACCGGAAAACATAGGTCCGTAAATTCCGGAAGGAAGCTCTGGAATGGCAACCGAATAAATATCATAACCCTGAAACTGATCCGTGGAAACATTCGATTCAGGCGTTGAAAGTTGCGCAAGTTTTTTAAGAACAGGCCTTAATTTATCATAATTTGAAAACTCGGCGAGCAAAATTTTCCCGTCGCTGATGCTGTTATTTTCTTCGAGCTGGCAAAGGATTAATTCTGAACCCAGATTTTCCAGAAGCAAAGTGCTTTCTTTTCCGACGTGATATACCAGTTTTTGCCAGGCCTCAGATTTCTGTTTTTTATGCCATTTCAGAAATTGCTTCTGAAAGTCAGCCTTCTCTTTTACCGCAAAACGATAGAAATAAGAGGTTTGCTGAGATATGTGTTTGTGGCCTTTAAACGGCAGTCCCGAATTATCTTTCACCCAATTGGTGATATAATAACCTGGAGAATCGGTGCCGTTTGAAACTAATTGAAGCTTGTTGTCAGTATCTTTGGTTTCTGCATGATAATCCTGATATTTTGGAAACGCCTGAGCAAACTCAGAAAAATTACTACCATGATTCGTTGTTGGAATGACCGATTTCCAGGCTTCATTTTTCAAATATATACTTGTTCCATAATTAGAATCATCACTTTTCGCAAATTTTGATTGCAGATCAGCTCTGGAAATACTTAACGAGGATGCGCGTACCACATCTTCAATCAAATCACCGTAGTAACTTAAAATCAGGAAGTTGTCTTTTATTACATAAGAAAAAAGTGGCTGCGATTTCGTATCATTGATATCTGTGATCCGGTTATCCTGAAAAGTATGGTGCAAAACCCGGATTGCGCTGTGCTGTGGACTGTTTAACCACTTGACATCTTTCTCTTCATCTACCGGAATATACATTACCACAGCCCATTCTGTATTCGTTCTGGGATGATAGGAGTAGGATATATTCTTACCCTTTAAGAAGTTATTCAGCTTTTTGACATCAGGAGACAGCAAGTTCAACAACGATAAGTTATCACTCGCTATATCCAGAAAGGGAAGTCTTTTCAGATCGAGTTTTGCGTCGGTTGCCTGATAAACGGAATCCTGCAAATGTTCACTTGTGATTACAACGACTGCATTCGAAGGAATATATTTCCACGCAGCAGCGGACCCACGTGACCATTTGAATAGAAAATATCCTGCCGGAACCAGAATGGCGGCCAGCAGGATAGTAATAATTAGTTTTTTCGACACGGGCTTAATGAGTAGGCAGTTTCTTGTAGAACGAATTACAGGAAGCTGTATTTATTTATAAATATAAAAAATACTCAATTTGAGCTGTTTTCTCTTTATTAAGCACGGATCGCTTTCACGTGCTGGTTTAGTTCCAGACGGAAACGTAGCAATTCTTTAAAGCTGCGGATACAAACTTTCCAAAGATTCCACTTCACGATCGATACCTCTCCGGTTTCGCGGTCTTTATGGGTAATCGGTATATCGAATAATTCCTGACCCGATTTTTTCGCCATAACCGACAAGAAAATATTCGGAGCAAAAGGCTCGGGATTTGGAAGCTGATTCATCAATTTTTGAAGAAATGTTCCTTTAATCAAACGGAAAGGAATATTGCTGTCCATGATGAAAGTTCCATAAACAAACGAGATTGTCGCTCTTAAAAACTTGGTAATGAACAGACGGACACCAGCATCGTGACGTACTTCGCGATAGCCAAGGATAAAATCTGACTGACTGCGTTTGTTCCACAATTTGTCAAAATCATCTGAGACAAACTGGTCGTCGCTATCCGTTTGGAATACATACTGCGAGTTTAATTCCAAAGCTTTGCGATAGCCATTCACAACAGCATTACCGTGACCACCATTTTTTTGATTGACAACAGTAAGATTGGTTACTTCTTTTTCCAGCTTGTCCAAAAGAATTTTTGTATTATCCTTTGAACCATCGTTGATAACGATTAGTGTGGTATTGTCGTTTGGGAATTTATTTTTCAGGAAACTGGTCCAGTTATGTACTACTTTTTCGATACAATCTTGTTCATTGTACGCTGGCATTACTATACTAAGAAGGAACGTCATGCAGAGAATTATTTGGTATGTTGATGCAAAATTAAGGAAAAAAGCCTGTATACTAAAATTGGATATTTTTTATTTACTAAGCGTAACGATCTTTTAACGAATTAATTGGTTTTTCGAAGAAATGCCAGGAGAGTGATGCGACGAAAATTGTTATTAATGAAAACAGACAAGCCTCAAATGTCAGAGAACCTTCCAGCACTGGGAAATTACGATAGATCTTGTGCAATAGCCTGACGGTAGGGTGGTTTGGGCCGCTGTGATAATGGTTGTAAATGAAGTTATGATATAAGTAAATCCCATAACTTATCCTGCCCAGATAAACGCTGACTGGATTTTCCAGGAAATGTCGCATAGCGCCCCCATACCCTGTAACTGCCCGTCCGATTAGGAAAAAGCTAAAAATGGAAGATACCAGACGATCAAAAACTACATCCACAACGTTGTGAATATTATCATAGGATTTATTCCAGTACTGCATTAAAATCCACCCAATAAGCGTAAAGACTACTGGCCAGGTTTTATCGAAAAGTTTTAAAAAGGTTTCTTTTTTATAAAGTTGAAGCCAGGCCATTAATCCGCCCAGCGCAAAAGAATCGAGACAGGCCGGCATTGTTACGTAAGAGACACTCCAATCCTTTCCTGAAAAATAAAAATAGAAACGAAGCAAAACACTGCAAACGCCCATCACAGCAAGCCAGGGAATTAGATTTTTTCTGGAAACGAAAAATATCAGGAACGGAAAAAATAAATATACCTGCTCTTCAACGGCCAGTGACCAAAGGTGATCAGAGGAGCCTAGCCATGTTTGATATACTGCTATGTAAATGTTAGTTCCATACAAGGCCAGCCACGCAAATTTCTCACGAACGGGCGGAACATTCAGTATAAATAGGATAGCCAGCAGGAGATAGTAAATTGGAAAAATTCGTATAGTCCTTCTGATCAGGAATTTGCGAATGTATTTTTTAAACCCGTCAGGTTGCGGCTCATATGTTTCTTTACTTTTAAGAAGAATTCTGCTGATCAAAAAACCGCTCAGTACAAAGAAAATAGTAACTCCGAGCTTACCGTAAGGAATCACATTGACACCTGTATAAAAATGGTCGATAAGCACGAGCGCAACTGCAATGAAGCGGATTCCGTCGAGTTGTATGATATGACCTTTTGAAGTTGCGTGCATAGCTACCAATTTACTTTAACTTTATTCTGACTTACAGCGTCAACGGAAATTTTATCCTTTTGGAAGAGAATGCCGGTTTCGTCTCCTTGCTGACGAATAATGGCTACTTTATAATCTCCTTTTTCTAATTCCGAAAACGGTATTTCCGCGGAAAACCCGGATGCAAAATAGTATTGTTTCAAAAATAACTCTTTACGTTTCGTATTACGGCTTCGTGATGTTGGAAACACATAAAATCGCTTGTTTGAGCTAAGAAGAATATAAATCCCACTATCCTGTAAACGCTGACTTTTGAATGCTGCATTTTTGACAATCAGCTTATCTTTCGATTTTTCAAATTTCGTGGATGCATATAATTCCATCAGTGCCCGTGAATTTCCGGCATAACCTTGTCTGTCTGCAATTTCAATTAAGGGTAGCCATTTGGTATAGAAAACTGGTGTTTTTTCCACAATCCTGGCAGCAAATGACGTGTCTGCCGATACCTCCAAATCCTTATTCGTGTACATCCAGTTAAATTGGCTCGTCGTTAGGTATTTTCGCAGATTGTAGGCATCTACCAAATGATAATGATAACTGAACACATTAAAAGTAACGGCCAAAAATATGATTGCTGTGATATATGGCGACAAAAAGCTGCCACGTATCGGTATGACGACATATAAATAAGCAACCATTAAAAGCAATACCGAATATATTTTGAACCTGCTTGTGATCAAACCCTCCAATCCGAAACCTGCACGACCGTAAACAACGATCAAACCAGTTGCCAGAATAAACATAATAGCACCAAGGCAAAACAAATCCGTAATCCGCTCAAATTTTACACTATACTTTTTCCTGGAAATTCTAAAAAGAATCGTCGATGCGATTGAAATTGCAACCAGAAACAAAACAATTCCCATAACCACACAAGCTCCGAAGTGGTCTCTGACTGGAATGGATTCTGCAAATGATCCTAAAAAAGCCATGTAACCCTTTACCAGCTGGAAAAGTGAAGCTTTGGAATCCGGATTGGTGTCTGGTTGTTTGTATGTCCAGAAATAAGCAAAAATACCTGCTGCACCTGCAAGCGCCAGTAACGCCGAGCGTTTCCTATCACCTGAAAGGAATAGCAATACAGCACAAATCGGCAAGATTAAAATTCCGATTGCGCTTGTAGAAATAGTCAGCGCGCCCATCAAAATGGCCAGTGCAAGGTAAATCGGTTTCGGATTAACAGCTAAATAAATCGTCCAGAGTGCCAATGTGATGACCCCGAAATTCTGAATAGCAGCCATTCCCCAGTACATATTTTCCCAGAAGGCCAGCGTCAGCCAAATGAATGGGATTGGAACCAGGGCGAAGAGAGGCTTTTTATTATTTTTTAGAAGAATGTACCAAAGCGGGATGACGCCGATCAGCAACAAATTACCAATCATCATAAGGTGACGATAATTCAGTGTTCCGAAAATAGAATAGTCCAACCAGGTAAAAATTCTGTCGAGCGCAATTCTATGTTCATTATGTTGTTTGAAAACGGCTTTCAATTTTTCCTGCCACGATCCTGCCTGTGAATACTCAACAATAAATGCTTTTAACACATGGTCATCCCATTTTGGAATATTAAGGGCATAAAAATCCCACACCCCAAAGTAAACACCTACCGGGATCAAAATGATGAAAATAACCAGAAGCGTTAAAACTCCCTTGCTCATGCGGGAATGATTAACTGATGAATATGCGCGGCGATTGAAACCGGATCAAGTTCAGAAAGTTTTTGATGATATGCCTGGCTTCCATATTTTCTGTTTGGATATCCTTCGGCTTTCAGACTCTTAAATGAATGAATCTTCACACCTTTTTCCAATAATTGAACCGAAAGTTGCTGTGCCAATCCGCCTGTGCTGACATGTTCTTCTGCAACCAGAATGGCCGGTGCTTTTTCCACTAGCTGAATAATTTCATCGGTTAATTCAAGTGGAAAATGCAATGCGCTTATCACATTAACTTTTTCTCCAAGTTCTGCCGACTGATCCAGCGCTGTGATTACATTGTTGGCGATTGGACCTAACGCAAAAACAGTTATTTCGGGAGATCCAACTTCGTGAATTACCTTGAAAGAACCAGAAGCGTAGCTGTTTTCAGGCGCATTTTTACCAAAACCCAAACGCAGGTAAGCGGGTTTTCCATCTGCTACTATTTGCCGGATTACATGTTCGACTTCATCCGCAAAACCAGGTACCCAGACATTTGCATTTTGTAATCCACTTAAACAAGCTATGTCTTCGAGAGTATGATGGGAACTTCCCATAATTCCGTAACCATAACCACCACCGTTTCCAACGATAAAAACCGGAAGATCATGAAAGCAAACATCATTACGGAATTGTTCCAGACAGCGGTAAACGATGAAAGGAGCGATGCTGTAACAAAAAACTTTATACCCTTTATGTGCAAAACCAGCTGCTACACCGACCATATTCTGTTCGGCAACACCTGCATTTATAAATCTTTTGCCAAGCTTAGCCTGTAAACTTTCCAAAGCCGCATAACCCAAATCTCCGGTAATAAAGATGATGGATTCGTCCTCGGTAACAAGTTTTTCCAGAGCGGCTGAAAATTCTTTTCTCATTTTCTTAACTGTTTTACCAAAGTACGTATCTCGTCAGCCGTTTTGTAAGATTTTGATCCTCGTCTTATGCGGGTACGAATGTATTTTGGCCGTTTTTTCGTCTCTTCAAAAATCTTCGTGATGTATTCTCCCAGGAATGAAATCCCCAAAATGGTTAATCCTCCGAAGAAAACGATCAGTACAATAACTGTGCTGATCCCCTGCGGCGTATCCGGGAAGAAAAATAGTTTGGCCAAAATCTGCCAGATAATTCCCAGAATCGATAAACCCGTGAGCGTAAAACCTGCATAACTCATCAATTCCAAAGGAGCAAAACTGAACGAGAAAATCGCCTTTTTTGCCCACCAGATATTTTTCGTCCAGTTATTTGTTGAAACGCCAAACATACGCTCCGGTCTTACATAAGGAACTCCTGTTTGTTTAAAACCAACCCAGGCGCGCAATCCGCGAAGAAATTGCTCAGTTTCCGGCAAATCAACAAGTTCCTTAACCACTTTTCTATCGATCATAGAAAAATCACCAGCGTCACGCGGAATTGGGATATAACTAAGACCTTGAAATATCTTATAGAATGTTTTGTAGAAAAAATGAATATGCGGCTTCATTTCACGCTGCACGCGAACACCGTAAACCACGTCAAATCCTTCCATCCATTTTTCATAAAATGCAGGAATAATTTCGGGTGGATCTTGCAAATCGCCATCCATCAGTACAACGCAATCGCCCGTGGCTATTTCCATTCCGCTTAGAAATGCAGCTTGTGAGCCGAAATTTCTTGAATGGCTGATACCAACCACGTTCGGGTCTTTATCGCAAATTTTATTAATCACCTCCTCCTGGTTGTCAGGCGAATTGTCATTAACAAAAATGATTTCATAGCGCACTTTCAGCTCATTACAAGTTTTTACGATTCTTTCATACATGTAAGGAATCGCCTGTGCATCTTTGTAACACGCTATGATGGCTGTAATAACCGGATTTAATTTCGGATTCAGGAACGCAGGGAGAATAGTATCCTCATATTTGATTTGATCCTGCCATGATTTTGTCTTTGATAATCCATCTTCAAGTGAAGTTTTCGCTTTCCAGTCAAAGTCTGTTTCGAAAGCATCGGGATCACCATACCATTCTGCCAAGTCCCATTTCCGGTTCGACATACTTCCCCATTTCGGCTCTTGTTTTATACCAAAAGTCTGACGGGAAGTTTCAACCAGATCACCAATTGTAGTTTTACGACCAGTGGCGATATTATATGATTTACCAGAGGTAGTGCTGTTTATTTTCAGCGCAGCATCCAAAAATGCTTCGACACAATCTTCTATAAATACAAAATCTCTGCTGATATCGGAAGAAACCAGAGAAGGAAGCTGGCCTTGTCTCACACTTTCAACAAGTTTCGGGATCAACCTGTCAGGTTCTTCCCAATAACCGTAAATAGAATAAAGCCGGAGATTTAAAGTCTTTAATTCGAAGACGCGTGCGTAATATTCCAACAAATATGCAGCTGAAACTTTGGAAACAGCATAGTGGCTATTCGGTTCTACCCGGTCAGTTTCCTTTGGTGCTGTACAATTAAAACCATATTCAGAACTGCTTCCTGCATGAATGTAAACAGTTTCTTTATTGCAATTTTGCAGGATATTAGCTGTCCCGATAACGTTGGTTTCGTAAGTCAGGTTGACACTGCTTTGCTTGCTGTAAGCACCGTAGGCCGCAAGATTGAAAAGCGTCTGGGGTTTATATCGCTCAAAAACTTCACGAACTGAATTGTCCGATAGGATGTCGCAGTGAATTATATTTTCAAACGGAACATTCAATAATTTTAACCGCCAGGCTTTTGTCGCATCATGCGTGAGAGCATAACAATCCTTTCTGATTTTAAAAATATCGTTGAAAAGGTTTGCACCGATAAAACCACTGGCTCCAAATACGAAAATCGGTCCTTTTAATTGTTCTATTTTATCGCGGTAATGCGGTAAATGATCAAGCATTCGTAAGTTCATTAAGATATCGTTCCGTAACTTCCTGAGTGGCCTGCTGGTAAAGTTCAGCATTCATCGGCAGATAATGCCATTCAAGTTTATTTTCCATATAGGAAACTCCTTTGCCCTTCACAGTTTGTGCGATAATAGCCTTGGGAAGTCCGTTTTTATGGGTTTTTAATTCGGTAATTGTCTGGTGTATCGTAAGAATATCATGTCCGTCGATCTCAACGGTCTCAAACCCGATTGCCCGCCATTTTTCAGGAGACGCAGTTTCTCCCAATACCTTGTCCGTAGGACCGAAACCTTGTAATCCGTTTTTGTCAACAAACATAAAAAGATTATCCAGCTGGTTCTGGATCGCATAATGCGCTGCTTCCCAGGTAGTTCCTTCATTGGTCTCGCCATCAGAAAGTAAAGCGAAAGCATAACTATCTTCGTCACTTATTTTGGCGGCATGAGCGATACCAGTCGCGATTGGAAGGCCATGTCCCAAAGAACCAGTTGCAAAAGGAATCCCCTTGTACTGTCCCGGAGCCGGATGCGCAGGAAGTGTTGTCCCGTCCAGATAATATGTGGCGAGCTCTTCGTCAGTAATTTCACCAAGAACATTCAGGCAGGTGTAAAGTGCCGCCGCCGCGTGTCCTTTAGATAAAATAAAAGTATCTTCTTTTGATTTATTTAAAAATAGGATGGCGATCATCAGGTCGATACAACTCAGCGAGCAGCCGATATGTCCGGCATTTGCCTGATTATAAAGCCCCAGTAATTTCAGCCGCAATTCTCCGCTGATTTGTCTGGGTTCATTTAATATTTCATTTGCGGTCATGGCCAATTTTAGTGTTGATGTCTGCCGTTATCTGAGTACAAAGTAACGAGCAAAATTGTATTATTAAGTGTGCAATATACGAAATCTTATTAGATGGCTTTACTGGCAGACACCATCCACATCATTCAGACCCATACCTTTTACCCTTTAAGTTCATGATTTCCAGCGGTTCTTTCTGATTATTCCGTTTAATTAATATTCTGTCAACCTGTGTTGTGTCCATTACCTGAATATAATTTAAACTTTTCGGAAGGTACAAATTGGTGAGCTGAGCATCCTGGATAGAATAGGGCAGGTAAGTCCTGTCCATAACCGATAAAACCTGAAGTTTAAAAGCAGGATACAGAATGGTATCCCCCGGCTGATAAACAGATTTTATTTTCTGAGCCGCCTCGTAGTAAGGATTTGGAACGCGAGGTTTTGCAAAATATCCATATTTCACAGAGCGATCTTCGTAGAATTCCTGTAAGCGTTGCCCCACGAAGTAAAATTGCACAGCCAGGAAAAAGAAGATCAGTAATTTAAATTCAGTGGCCAGATTGGAATAATATTGCAGTAAAATACTGACAAGAATTATAACATAGGGAAAAGAAAATCCTGAATATCGTTGCGTTAAACTACTGGTATGTCCTCCTCTGAAAGCCATGAAAATCAGGAACAATGTGGGCACGAGCGCCATCATGTACAGCATCGTCAGCCTTTTTCTTTGAAGTTTGTCCGCATTTTTATGAATATCATATAAAAATGACAAAGCAAAAATAACAACGGACAATATGCAAAACTGGATTTTATTGCTTGTGTATACCAGTGCGCTCAAAAGTACGATTACATACGGCACTCTTGGCATAATAAACTCATGCAGTTTTATCCGATCTTTCAATCTGTACCAGACAATTAGGAAAATTCCGACCAGGATCGAAATAACTGCATTCCGCTTTCCGACAAGTGACTCCGCCATGCCGTTTGTAAAAATTAATAAGTCAGTGAACATGGGCAGTGCCTTATTGTAAACATTTACAAATGTTGCCGGGTATACACCAAAGGGATTATTCCCGGGGCTTGTTTCAGCAAACCGTTTATATTCAGCTGCCTGGTGATTCAGGGAATAAAGCGTGTATTTTCCTCCTCCATACAACATCCACCAGGTGACACCTGAAAGAGCACCAACGGCAGAAATTGCCATTTTGATCCAGCCGCTTAAAGACCTCAGGAAAAATACGGCGTAAATTCCATGTACTAAAAGAACAACAACAGACAAGAAATTAGACAAAATACTTAGCCCGGCTGCAAGAATGTAACCGATATATAGCCAGATATGTTTTCTGTCTGTTGACTTGATCTCAATAATTTGTAAAAAGAAATAAGTAGCGAGAAGTGTCAGGAAAAATGTCAGGGAATAATTTCTCGCTTGGTGGCTGTAAGCGATGAAAAATGGCTCGAGGGCAACAAGACAGGCTGCGATCAGCCCTGTGTTTACAGAGAAAAATCGTTTGCCAAAAAGATAAGTGAATCCGATGATCAATACGCTAAAAACGACGGAAAATAATCTGGCTGAAAAATCGGATAAACCGAAAATATCCATCCAGAAATGGAGCAGAAGATAATAAAATGAACCATTACCTATGTCGCTACGCGTCATTGCCTCATAATAATCAGCCAGCGTTTTTGGCGCCCAGAACTCTGCCGGGGTAAACGCACGAGGATAAAAAGTCTCTTGGTAAGTCAGGGAAGTTAAAAGATTTTCCTGTGGTTTCAGGCTGAATGGCGGAGTTTTCCAGAACTCGGGAACGGTAATTTTTCGTGTCGAAAAAGCTTCCTTTTGATTTGCCCCTTCCAATACAATTCCCTGGCTGACGACCATGGTGCTTTTTTCATCAAAAAAGATACTGTAAGAGTCCAGGTGATAAAGTCGAAGCGCAATACCGATAATAAGTATAACCGCAAGTGTCAACCAGGATTGTAAGTTTTCCTTCTTGTAAGTGTGCACCATGTTTTAATGTCGGAAGTTAAAGCCGCGAAATTAGTGAAATTTCCATTGATTAGGCACTTTTACATTTTAAGGATTGTAAACTCCACGCGGCGGTTTTTCTGGCGGGTCGCTTCTGAAGAATTACTTGCGATCGGTTTCGCTGGTCCCCAGGCTTTTGTCTGAATTCTGAAAGCACCGATACCTTTTGCTACGAGGTATTTTTTTACTTCTACCACCCGGTCTTCCGAAAGTTTAATATTCTTCTTGGTATCTCCCTGATTATCAGTATGTCCTTCAAGCAAAATTTCCATTTCAGGATGTTCATTCATTATACCAATAATCCGGTCAAGTTCCTGAAAAGAGGATTCTGTGATGTTAGCGCTGCTTTGGGAGAACATATTATTGGCAAGACGAATTTGCTGACCCGGCTTAATTGGCTGCAAATAAAAGTTTTTACGAATAGCTTTTAAGCTTTTTCCATCTTTCAGATCTATTTCCTCCGATGAAGAAAAATATCCTTCCTGACTCGCAGTAATCCGATACCGGTCTTTATCAGGAAGAATTAAATTAAAATCACCAGTCTCCGGATCAAAGGCAACTTTGGTAAACAATAACTTACTGTCTATCAGATCGACTGTGATGTTTGCTTTTACCGGCGTGGTTGTCTCAAACTCAAAAACGGAACCCGTAACAACTGCAATAGGATCTGGTTTAATTGATGGGGATAATTTAATCCTGAAAAGGTCTTCCGCTCCTAAACTATTGTCTGACGAACTAAAATAACCGTAATCTCCCGAAGCCGGAATATTAAAGTAGACATCCAGTTTTGAAGTATTAATAGATGGTCCAAGATTTTCAGGTTTTGACCAGTTCAGCCATGTATCGTCGAGCCTGTGCGTTAAGAAAACATCTCCGCCTCCATAACCGCTATGGCCGGAAGAAGTAAAATATAAGGTCTTATTATCCAAAGCAAGAAACGGAGAATTTTCATCACTGGCGCTATTCAATACCGGTCCCATATGTTTTGGCTCAGACCAAGTCTCATCATCTTGAATAAATGATACATACAAGTCTTTTCTGCCTTCTGAATCTTTTCTCTGAACGGACATGATCAGCACATTTCCATGTGGTGAAATAGCGAATTCAGAATCTGAATGTGAGTTATATAGGTTCTGTATTTTAATTTCTTTTGGAAAACTCCAGCCGTTTTTTGTATAAAATGATTTGGATATTCCATAAACCAATCCACCGCCAGGGAGATAGACATTGATCAAATAAATTGTCTTTCCGTCAGCAGAGAGGCCAATGATCGCGTTGTCCCCATTATTGTTAACAGGTGGGCCTAAATTGACCGCTTCCGTCCAGTTATTATTTTTGTCAAGTGTAGAAACCCAGGCATCCTGTTTTGAAGACGATCCTGTATTGCCCTCGTAATCACCCCTGGTATAGTATAATGTTTTGCCGTCGGCGGAGATGATTGGATTAATCTCCTGGCCTTTACTATTCACTGTTTTCCCCAGATTTTCCTTTTTAACATCTTTCAGAATGTCCGGTGCGAGATTAATTTTTGCCTCAATGGGCTCGGTACTTACCGAAATTCCGATGGCGTCGATCTGGTTGAATCCTCCAACGCGGGCCGGATCCAAAACGATTTTTATGGCGTTGGTGATAAGGTTTTCCTGTTTTGGGAATATTTGCAGCATCCTGCCTTTAACCTGAAGAGCTGTTGCTTTCTGATCGTAGATAAGTGATTCTTTGCCTGTTTCGTTGTAGGCATATACCCGGATAACAGAACCTGGATTGAAATTTTCAGCTATTGCTACTTGCTTCAAAGCAATGGATTTTTCGAAGCCTACTTTAATCCATTCTTCATTTCTTCCATCCGGCATCGCAGGTGACCAGGCGCATGGACTATTACCGAAGTCAGGTAGCTTGTTTGGCTCGCCCAAAATTTGTTTTGAGCGGAAACCTTGTCCCGCATTTTCATTTCTGTATTCTGAGGAATATCCAAGTATTTTATCAGCCCAAAGTACTGGCTGCTGGGCAAACAAATTTCCGCATACCAGTAAAACCAGGCTGCAACAAATAGATATTTTTCTTCTCACTAAGCTCATTCGGGGTGCACTTGCTATTTTTCATTCATTTTCACTACCAGGCATATCCGATCAAAAAATCAGACAGTTCGGCCGCTATGGGTCACTTAAAAATTTTAGTGTGGTGAATATTGTAATAATAAAAGGGAATGACAAGGAATTAATACTGATTTGAAATGTTTCTAAAATCTGCTTAATTTTTTGCTCCGACTAAAAGTATCCAGTCCCAATCAGGTTGTTTGTCGGGTGGAACGATGACGGCCGCATCTGTGCGGCTGAACTCTCCGCCAGTCCATCTCCGGCCAGTCCTCGGACTATACCAAACAGCTCTGAACTCATTTCCGGTTAGTTTAGTTAAATCCAGTTTAAACTCCCTGGCGGTGGGTATATACAAAATGGCCATACGGTGATTTGAAATTGTCGCGACCGTAATTTCACTGGTTTGTGTCGTATCCTGAACCAGTTTTATTTCTGTATCCGGTTGAATTAGAGCCCAGGGAATCCCTTGCAGAATTTTAGAAAAACGGACCATATATTCCCCGCCGTCCCGAAGGATATTGACTTTCCAGGTTGGATTAAAATTTTTAATCGTGCTCATATGGCAAAATCCGGCAGCTGAGCTTAGCAGCGATTCATAAGCTTGTTTACGAATCAAAGCAGATTGATCTTTAATTGGAAATTCTGAATTGGCAATCAAAAAAGGACTTTTGATCGAGCTTCCTATCGTTTTTTGCCAGATTGCCAAAGCGGCATATTCAGAGTCAGTGACGGTAGAATCCGGAACAAAAACTTTCAGGTCAGTATTGTTTTTATCCAGTGAATCCGGCGGAGCGCAGGTGGATAAAGAAGCAATTAACTGATTCTCTGAATTCGCTCTCAAACTTTCTGTCAATGTTCGTGCAAGAAAAGCCTTTTGATTTTCTTCTTCACTGACGATCCAGAAAACGTTCGTGAATTTTGAGAAACGTTTACCGATATATTCTCCATAACTCCGGCAAGCCTCTTCACCCTGGGTTTCAAAAAGTGTATTCCAGCTTTGTCTGGAAACCACCAAACCGATCACCAGTTCACGTTCTCTTGCAGCAATAATTATTTTTTCGAGATGATCGAAATAAGCCTTATTAGGTTTTGTTATCTCATTATTTACCTGAAATGGTGTGACTTTATGGAAGTTTTTCTGGGTTGGTAAAGCAGGTAAGATATGCACTAAAAAGGTGTTGAAAGCCTGTGATTTGCGAATATCAAGATAAGCAACCGCGCTTGTGTAATCCAGCTTTCTCAGCAATTGCCAGGCGACATCGGCGACTACCAGGAAAGGAGCATCGTTTTGGTCTGCCAGATGTTTGCCGTCTTCACTAACTTTCAATGGGAATTTATAATCAGCTTCATCCTGCCTATTTGAAGCCCGAGCCGTAATTTGAAGCGCAAAAAATAATGTCAGGATAGAAAATGAACGCGCGATCATAATGCCAAAAGGAAATTATGCCTTCGACGAAAATGAGAATTTTTGTTAAATTTATTCATGTAGCTGGGGTTAAGTTAGTTTTATCAGTTTTTTCTCAAATCGGCAATCGTTGTATGTGGATCGGAAGAGCTAAAAACAAAACTTCCGGCAACCAGAATGTCAGCACCGTTCTCAACGAGAGATTTGGCATTTGTATTGTTCACGCCGCCGTCGACTTCTATTTTGAAATCAACACCCAGTTCTTCTCGCATGCAGTTTAACTTGTAAATTTTGCGGTAGGAGTTTTCGATAAATTTCTGACCACCAAAACCTGGGTTTACCGACATAATCAACACAAGTGACAAATCAGGTAATATTTCTGAAAGCACCTCAACAGGTGTATGCGGATTTAAAGCTACGCCAGGTTTCATTCCTAATTCCTTGATTAACTGAACTGTACGGTGTAAATGCGTACAGGCTTCATAGTGGACGGTCAGAATATCAGCCCCAGCGTCACGGAAGTTTTCCAGGTACCGGTCTGGCTGTTCGATCATCAAATGAAAGTCCAGCGGTTTTTTGGAATATCGTTTAATGGCCTGCGCAACAGGAAATCCGAAGGAAATATTAGGGACAAACATACCATCCATGATGTCTACATGTATGTAATCTGCTTCACTCGCATTAAGCATTTCAATGTCGCGTTGCAGATTCGCGAAATCTGCGGCAAGAATGGAAGGGGCAACTTTAGCCATTTTGTAAAATAGTAATGTTAAATCCGTGGCGAATTTAAGGAATTTATAGGGAAGATGTAAAATCAGGGATTTTCATTACCCAATGCGTTAACTTTGGGCGGTAGCGGAATCAGATGGATTACAGCTTTTGAAGAAGATTTTTAAAAAATTTATTAGTCTACACCAAATTTTTATATGATTTGGCTAAGTAAATGCGAAGGTTACAGGCTATATATCTAAGAATTAGAATCCAAAATTACTCAAACAACAGACCTACTGAAAAAGTCAAGCCGGTTAACAGTTTAGATTTGATGATTTGATTGTCGGTGGCTGATGAAAATAGCTGATATTGATTTTCTTCCAGCGCATAAATTTCAACGGTAGCGTATTCCGGAAGAACGATCCAATACTCTTTAACACCATATTTTTCATAAAGCTCTTTTTTTTCAATTGTATCCAAATGAAAAGAACTTTTAGAAATAATTTCCACCAATAAATCAGGAACACCTCGTATCCAATCCTTAACGATTTCTGATTTTTCTTTGTTGATGAAAATTAAATCGGGTTGAACGCGATTAAAATTTTCTTCAAAAATAACATCCAATGGCGCGTTGAAAACCTCACCCAGGTTTTCGCCATTTACGAAATCTTCGATAATTCTTTGAAGCTTTCTGGATATTTTTTGATGGTAAATTTTCGGACTGGGAAACATAATTTCTTTGCCGTTAATGATTTGCATCAGGTCCCAGTCTTGAAGTGTCCGTTCTTCTTTATGGATCATTTTAATCAGCGTTTTTTATAAAAATACATAAATAATTACATATAGCGGCTAACTTTCGATCTTTCGTTAAATTTGTGCCGGAGCGATAATATTCAAATTCTCATTCCTAAATAAATACATTTCCCAGCCGCAACAGCAAACAATAACCATGAATCCGGAAGAACGCATCAACGAACTCATACAACAGATTGATCACTACAATTTTCAATATTATCAGGAAAGTATTTCTGAAATATCTGATTATGATTTTGATCAGTTATTGAAAGAACTGGCTAAGCTGGAAAATGAGTTTCCCGAATTCAAACGAAGTGATTCGCCCACGCAGCGGGTAGGCGGTACGATCACAAAGAATTTCAATGCCGTATATCACCGATATCCCATGTTGTCGCTTGACAATACCTACAACGAACAAGAGCTTCGGGATTTTGACGAACGTGTTCGAAAAGGGTTGGATGGCGAAGCTTATGAATATATCTGTGAACTGAAATTTGATGGAATTTCACTCAGTTTTACATACGACAATGGCGTCCTTGTCCGTGGCGTTACCCGAGGCGACGGTACGCGCGGAGATGAAATTACAAATAATGTCAAGACGATAAAGTCGCTTCCGTTACGTGTCAAGTCAAAAGAAATTCCACCAATTTTTGAAATCCGTGGAGAAGGTTTTATGCCTTTCCAGTCTTTTCAGAAATTGAATGAAGATATGGAAGCGTTAGGTGTTAACCTTTATGCAAACCCAAGAAATGCTGCGTCCGGTTCGTTTAAATTGCAGGATTCTGCTGAAACGGCCCGCAGGTCACTGGATTGTTATATTTATTCCTTTTTGAGCGACGAAACCGTTTTTGCCAGTCATGAAGAAAGTTTACTTGCATTAAAATCATGGGGATTTAATATTTCTCCGGGCTGGAAAAAGGTAACTAATATTGATGATGTCATTGCGTACATTCATGAATGGGAAGAAAAACGCGCGACACTTCCGCTCGCGACAGATGGGATTGTTATTAAGGTCAATTCATTCGAACAGCAGCGCGAATTAGGTTTCACAGCAAAAAGTCCTCGTTGGGCGATTTCATTTAAATACAAGGCGGAGAACAAACCGGCCATTCTCCGGTATGTAAACTTTCAGGTCGGAAGAACCGGAAATATTACTCCTGTTGCCAATCTGTGTGCAGAAAGTGAGCGGACAATTCCGTACAATAAAGTGAAGGGAGTCCACTTATCCGGCACTTATGTAAAACGGGCAACGCTGCATAATGCCAATGAGCTTGAACGGTTAAGCGTGCAGTTGGGCGATACTGTTTTTGTGGAGAAAAGCGGAGAGATTATTCCAAAAATAACAGGTGTCGATCTGACAAAACGTGAATTATTTCAAACGGAACCGATCGTTTTTCCTAAAAATTGTCCTGAGTGTGGCTCGCTTTTAGCAAGAAACGAGGGCGAAGTCGCTTATTATTGCCCGAACGACAGTGCTTGTCCACCACAGCTAAAAGGTCGGATCGAGCATTTTATTCACCGGAAAGCGATGAATATCGACAGCCTTGGTGAAGGTAAAATAGAAGTACTTTTTGATAACAATTTGGTAAGAACACCTGCTGACTTATATGACCTGACAAACGAAAAACTGCTGGGTCTGGAAAAAAATATTGTCAACGAGGAAACCGGGAAGATTAAGAAAATCAGTTTCAGGGAAAAGACGGTTGAGAATATTATGAAAGGTCTGGAAACTTCAAAAACGGCTCCTTTCAAAAATGTTTTGTTTGGTCTTGGCATTCGTTTTGTCGGCGCGACCGTTGCTGAAAAACTGGCGGCATATTTTAAGAATATTACCGCGCTTCGTTCGGCCACTTTTGAGGAACTTGTTGCTGTACCGGAAATTGGCGGCAGAATTGCACAAAGTGTAATCGCTTATTTTTCAGTACCGGAAAACCAGCTGGTAATGGAGCGACTTGAAAAAGCGGGTTTGCAAATGACAACCGACGACAAACCGGTTGAAATGGAAAGTACGATGCTGGAAGGTAAAACTTTTGTGATTTCCGGCGTATTTGCCAATTTTGACCGGGACGATCTGAAACATAAAATTGAAGCTAATGGCGGTCGTATTTTAAGTGGCGTTTCGGGGAAATTAAACTATCTGCTTGCCGGAGATAATATGGGTCCTTCCAAACTTGAAAAGGCCAGAAAATTGGGTGTAACGATCCTGTCAGAAGAAGAATTTTTAGGAATGATTCAAAAATGATGAAGGAAATTGAGTCAGGTAACTAACTTTGTGTTTTAAAATCAACAATTATATAAGAAAATAATGCCATTGGACGAACGTTTCAAAGGAGTCGGAGCAGCGCTGATTACACCCTTTGATGAACAGCAAGAAATTGACTACGCTGGTTTACAAAAGTTAATCGAATTCGTGTCTGAAGGAGGAGTGGATTATCTGGTTGTGCAGGGAACAACCGGGGAATCTCCAACAATTTCATCGACAGAAAAAGACGAAATTCTGGCATTTTCTAAAAAGCATAACACAAAGGGTTTGCCGATTGTGTATGGTTTGGGTGGAAATGATACCAGGTCAGTACTCGAAACGATCCGAAAGACTGACTTCGACGGCGTTGACGCGATTCTGTCTGTTTGTCCATATTACAACAAGCCTACTCAAGAAGGAATTATAGCACATTTCACCTCGATTGCGGATGCATCGCCTGTGCCGGTTTTGCTATATAATGTTCCGGGTCGTACGGTAATCAACATGAAAGCTGAAACGATCCTGAAACTTGCTGAACATCCAAATATCATCGGTATTAAAGATGCAGGCGGAAGTATAGAACAAAGCATGGAACTTGCTGCACACGCGCCAAAGGATTTTCTTTTGCTTTCAGGTGATGATAATCTTGTTACTACCATGTGCAGCGTTGGTTGGCATGGGGTTATTTCCGTGATCGCCAACGGTTTTCCACGTGAATTTACAGATTTAACATGGCACGCAATCGAAGGGAATTTCAAAGAGGCAGCGAAATTGCAACTGGCATTTCTAGAATTTGACACGTTGTTATATATCGAATCGAATCCGGTGGGGATAAAAAAATGTCTTGAAATTAAAGGTATTTGCAGCTCGGAAGTTCGTTTGCCGTTATTGAAAGCTTCGGCGCAGCTGAGTGAAAAGCTGGAAAAAGCGATGGTTCGGGAAGGGTTTATGTAATACTTAATAGCTGGATTTCTAGGCCGGAATTCTGTCACCCGTTCCGGGTTTGAAGGCTCAATATTCCCGTTTTGCTACAATACTGTCATCCCTTCGGGATTGCTACGGCAATAGCGAATTAGTAAATGAAATAATCTGCAAACCCGAAGGATTAGTGTTCTTTCGGGTTTGTTTAGTTTGTAACAATCCGTGAGTGATACTAGGTGAGAAACATCAAGTTTGTCATTAAATCCATAAATTATCAAGCTTCCACAAACCCGAAGGGTTGAAATTATTGTAGAATTGTAATTAACGCCAAGATCCTAATCACCGAGACGTGGGCTATTAGGTTTGGTATTTTATCATGGATATGTTTTACCTAATATATTTGCGGTAACAACAAAAGAAAATAATTAAAATACTAAAACTTGGTAATGCCATTTACCCTTAAAATGTAATAATCCTCAAACCCGAAGGGTTGAAATTATTGTAGTAACCGAATTGGATCCGGGAAATAAAACTCTGAAAGGGTGACATATCAAGATTTTCATTTTGCTACAATACTGTCATCCCTTCGGGATTGTTCGGTTTGTAGCGAATTTGTAACAAGATTAATCTGCAAGCCAGAAGTATTGGTATCCTTTCGGGTTTGTTTAGTTTTTAACAACCTGTGGTAGGCTATAAGGTATTAACATCAAATTTGCTATTCAATCCATAAATACGCAACCTTCCACAAATCCGAAGGGTGGAAAGTTTTGTTGTAATTTAAATAGGGTTGAAATTAAATCCATAAATTCGCAACCTTCCTCAAACCCGAAGGGTTGAAATTATTGTAGTAAATGTAAGAAGCCGGGAAGTCTAAACCCTGAAAGGGTGGCATACCAGAATACGCTGCAAACCGGTGATGTTTTTACATGCTTAGCCCAATACTAAAATATCTAACTCATGATCACCTTCTATCCTGGCCCGTCGAAAGTATATCCTCAGGTTGAACAATATTTGTCAGACGCATATCAAAGTGGTATTTTAAGCGTCAATCATCGTAGCGAGCCATTTATGGTCATGCTAAAAGAGACGATTGAAGTTATGAAATCGAAACTTGATATTCCAGAAGCGTATGAAATTTACTTCTGTTCTTCGGCAACCGAATGCTGGGAAATTATCGCTCAATCGCTTATTGCGACAAAAAGCCTTCATTTACACAACGGCGCATTCGGAGAAAAGTGGCTGGAATACACACAGAAAATAAAACCGAAATCCAAAGGTTTTTCTTTTGATAAAAATAGTTTACCTATTATTTCTGACATCATTTCTGATCAGGAAGATGAAGTGATCTGTCTCACACATAACGAAACTTCCAACGGAACAGCGCTGCCTTTTTCCTTTTTTACGGAACTGAGAGAACAGACAAGTCAGGTGATTGCTGTGGACGCGACATCTTCTATAGCGGGGGTTGAATTCCCTTGGGAAGCAGCTGATGTTTGGTATGCTTCCGTTCAGAAATGTTTCGGTCTTCCGGCAGGTTTGAGTGTTTTGATTGCTTCTCCGCGTGCGATAAAACTGGCAGAAAAGATTGGAGATCGTGATTTTTATAACAGCTTTCTTTTTGTCCGAGATAATTTTCTAAAATATCAAACGCCTTATACGCCAAACGCGCTGGGTATTTATCTGGCCGGACGTGTTATGAGGCAGGTTGAGCCAATTGCATCAATTTCAAAACAAACAAAAAAGAGAGCGGCAGAATGGTATGAATTTCTCGCGGAAAATGGGTATTCAATTTTGATTGATGAGCAAGAAGTAAGGTCTGACACTGTAATTGCCGTTTCGGGAAGTAAGGATCAGGTGGCCAATTTGAAAAAATCAGCGAAAGAAAACGGTATTTTGCTGGGCAATGGATATGGAGCATGGAAAGAAACAACATTCAGAATCGCTAACTTTCCGGCGATTACACAAAACGAAATTGATCAGTTGAAAAATTTCCTTAAAAGTGAAGCCAATCGACTGGCATGAGTAGTAATGTCAAAGGATTGTATTTATAATTAAAAAGTCGTTTACTCAATACAGGATAAGCCCATCGTGTTAATAGATATGTTGCATCAGTACCAGACACAAACAAAATGTCTGGTAGCCCTCGACTCCATTATTTTCGGTTTCGACGGTCAGGAGTTAAAATTATTATTGGTCAATCGTGGAATTGAAAACGAGCATCATACCTGGTCGCTGATGGGCGGTTGGGTGCAGCCCGACGAGAGTCTGGAAGAAGCCTCGACGAGAATTTTGTATGAGCTGACCAGCCTTACCGACATTTATCTGGAACAGCTTCACACCTTTGGAAACCCCAAACGTGACCCTGTCGAGCGGACGGTTTCAGTAGCCTATTTTGCGTTGATTAACGTGGAGGATTACGATAACAAGATATCCAAGAACTTCGAAGCGCAGTGGTTTTCCATGCAGGAATTGCCGCAGTTATTATTTGACCATAGTGCGATGGTTCAGATGGCAATCGAACATTTGCGTTACAAGGCCTCGCAGCATCCGATTGGTTTTGAGCTGCTTCCGGAAAAATTTACAATTCCGCAGCTGCAAAAATTATATGAGGCTATTTTCGGCACCGAGCTTGATAAGCGCAATTTTAGCCGGAAACTTTTGTCAACCCATTTACTGATCAAACTGGATGAAAAACAAAAGGGATTTTCTAAAAAAGGCGCTTATTATTACAAGATCCACGAGGAGAAATATAAAAAACAGTTTAATACCTTCCTGAACTTTTTGCCGAACGGAAACGGCTGAGATGTATTTTAATCGTTAGCTTAACAATAAAAGGTTGTGTAAGAAACGGGTTTTGTTCAACTTTGCGGCATAATCCTAGAATGGTGTCGTCATGTTTAACTTCAAAGAAATACTTTCCGTAACGCTGATTCTCTTTTCAGTGATCGATGTGTTGGGCTCAATCCCGATCATTGTGGATTTTCGCAAGAAACTTGGGAAAATAGAATCCGAAAAGGCGACACTGGTAGCCGGCGGAATCATGATCGCTTTTTTATTTTTGGGAGAAAGGCTTTTAAGCCTTTTTGGCGTAGATGTCGCCTCTTTCGCAGTTGCCGGTGCAATTATTCTGTTCCTGCTGGGACTGGAAATGATACTGGGAAGAAATATTTTCAAGCATGACAATATCAGCGTTAGCGCCGCATCAATCGTTCCAATCGCGTTTCCCATTATTGCAGGAGCAGGCACGATGACGACGCTCCTGGCACTGCGTACAACTTATGAGATCAAAAATATACTGGTAGGCGTTTTGCTCAATTTATTTTTTATTTACATCGTTCTCAAATCATCCAACTGGATTGAAAATAAACTCGGGCAGGGTGGAACGGACATTCTTCGGAAAGTTTTCGGGATAATTCTGCTTGCCATTTCAATCAAACTCTTCAAGACCAATCTGGTTTTGTAAGCTATTTTTCTGAATAACAAAATTCAAAATTCTTAATATAATGCAGCAATTAGACAGCCTTAATCAAGTCGCAGAATTCCATAAAACCTTCAAACATCCTATTCTTGAAACCCCGACAATTCCTTCCGAAGACCGCAGCCGTTTACGTGTTGCTCTTTTGGCCGAAGAATTGAAGGAACTGGAAGTTGCAATTTTGGAAAAAGACCTTGTAGAGATTGCAGACGCTCTATGCGACTTGCAGTACGTACTTTCCGGGGCAGTGCTCGAATTTGGTTTAGGGGATAAATTCCGTGCGTTGTTCGATGAAGTTCAACGTTCGAATATGTCAAAGGCTTGTGTGAGTGTGGAAGAAGCGGAGGCTACGGTGGCGCACTATAATGCAAAAGGAACGGAATGTTATTACAAAGAAGACAATGGTAAATACCTCGTTTATCGGACAGCGGATGATAAAACTTTGAAAAATATCAACTATTCTCCGGCGGATCTGTCGGGCATCATTGCTTCGTAATTATTCGTTTTCATTTAATCTTTGGTAAAAATGTCTTCCGTTTTAAACCGATTTTTGAGTTACGTTCAGATCGATACGCAATCAGATCCGCAATCGACGAGTTTTCCCAGTACGGAAAAACAGCGGGATCTTAGTAATCTGCTGGTAATCGAATTGCAGGAGCTCGGTATCGAGGACGCGCATCTGGATGAACATGGATATGTGTATGCTACCATACCGGCAAACTCTGAAAAATCTAATATTCCTGTGATTTGTTTTTGTTCGCATGTGGATACCTCTCCGGATGTCACAGGCGCAAATGTGGAGCCGATTGTGCATCAAAAATGGAATGGACAAGATATCGTTTTGCCGGATGATCCGACGCAGATACTGAAACTTTCTGAGCATCCGGATCTGAAAAATCAGATTGGGAATGATATCGTGACAGCAAGCGGAACAACACTTTTAGGTGCGGATAACAAGGCAGGCGTCGCTGAGATTATGGCTGCGGCGGAGGTTTTGATGACAGATAAAAGAATAAAACACGGAGTGATCAAAATTCTTTTTACACCTGACGAAGAGGTTGGTCACGGTACTGAAAAAGTAGATATAAATAAGCTTGGGGCTGATTACGGATATACTGTGGATGGTGAGGCTGTTGGCACGATGGAAGACGAAACTTTCTCGGCTGACGGCGTGAAAATCTCAATTCACGGGGTTAGTACGCACCCGGGGTATGCCATTGGAAAGCTGGAAAATGCATTGAAAATTGCAGGGGAAATTCTGGCGGCTTTACCAAAAAATCTTTCTCCGGAAACAACGGAAAACAAGGATGGATTTATACATCCTGTGCATATCGAAGGAATTCAGGAGCAGGCGGTTTTAGATTTTATTATCCGGGATTTTACTGAATCTGGTCTCCACGAAAAGGAAGCATTGCTCAAAGAAATCATGAAAAAAGTGTTGGTAAATTATCCGAATTCAAAAGCAGAATTCAAGGTAACGGAACAATACCGAAACATGAAAGAAATTCTGGATCAGCATCCACAAGTCATTGATAATGCAATGGAAGCGATGAAACGTTCAGGATTAAATCCAGTAACGAGAAGCATCCGCGGAGGTACTGACGGATCACGATTGTCTTTTATGGGTTTGCCGTGCCTGAATATTTTTGCCGGAGAACATGCTTTTCATTCACGCTTAGAATGGGTTTCTGTGCAGGATATGGAAAAAGCGGTGGAGGTTATTGTAAACCTGGCCCAGGTTTGGGAAGAAAGAAGTTAGTTTAAAATTAATGGCAAAAAAATCAAAATATTATGTAGTGTGGCAAGGTAGACAAACAGGCGTGTTTACCGATTGGAAGGAGTGTGAAGCACAAATTAAAGGCTTTGAGGATGCCCGTTATAAATCTTTCGACTCAATACAGGAAGCGGAAACTGCTATTCAGCGGAATTATTGGGAATATGTTCAGAAAAAAGAAAATGCAGCCAAAGCCATTGCAAAAATAGCCCCTGCTAATATTGGACAGCCTATAAAAAATGCAATTGCTGTTGATGCCGCGTGGAATACGGCTTCTGGCGATATGGAATATCAAGGTACTTATTTACAAACAGGCGAACGGATTTTTTTGCAAGGTCCGTTTAAAGACGCTACAAACAATATCGGCGAGTTTCTCGCGATCGTTCATGGATTGGCTTATCTACAAAAAAATAACAGTGACATCCCGATCTATTCAGATTCGAGAACGGCGATAAGCTGGATTAAGAAGAAACATGCTAATACAAAATTGCAGCTTACACCAAGAAATAAGCCTGTTTTTGAAATGCTTCAACGTGCGGAACGTTGGCTGGCCAGCAATACTTATCCTAATAAAATCCTGAAATGGGAAACAGAATATTGGGGTGAAAATCCTGCTGACTTTGGTAGAAAATAACAACCGATGGCCAGAAATTCATTTTTCAAATTCAAACAATTTACAGTTCAACAGGATAAATGTGCGATGAAAGTCTGTACGGATGCCTGTGTTTTTGGCGGCTGGGCAGATATTGAAAGTGCTGAGCATATTCTGGATATTGGAACAGGAACGGGGTTGTTGTCGCTGATGGCAGCTCAGAGAAACATAAATGCGAAGATCTGTGCGGTAGAACTTGATGCAGATGCTTTTTCTCAGGCAAAAGAAAATATAGAATATAGTCCTTTCGCTAACCGGATAGAAATTTTTCATACTGCAATTCAGGATTTTTTATCATCGGGAAAATTTGATTGTATCATTTCAAATCCTCCGTTTTTTCAATCAGATCTCCGGTCGCCGGACGCAAAAATTAATCAGGCGCATCATTCGGATTCACTTACTTTTCAGGATTTATTGAACGCAGTTAATAGATTACTGACGCAGACTGGAAGGTTTAATATACTTCTTCCGGTTGAAGAAGGTATATTTTTTCAGGAACTTGCTGAGAAATCTGGTCTGATTTTGATCCGAAAACTAACTTTGTTCCATCAAAATGGAAAGAAACCTTTTCGTTCTCTGATGGTCTTCGGACGAGGAGAATACGCTGATAATCGGTTGGTTAGCGACGATTTATTTATTTATGATGACGATGGAAAAACCTATCAGTCAAAGTTTGCCGAACTAATGAAAGATTTTTATTTGATATTTTGATCAGGAAAAACACGAACTTTACACGTTAATATGGGTGTACAGGTATCACCCAAGTACATATTCATGACCAATTCAGCAATTCAGATTTCCGTTGTCGTCCCGCTTTTCAATGAAGAGGAGTCTCTGCCAGAGCTCAGTGAGTGGATTGCGCGCGTTATGTCTGAAAATAATTTTACATACGAAGTTCTTTTTATCGATGACGGAAGCAAAGATCGCTCATGGGAAGTGATTTGTGAACTGTCATTAAAAAACCCGAATATTAAGGGAAGGCGTTTTGTGCGTAATTATGGAAAAACAGCTGCTTTGCAGACGGCTTTTCAGGCTGCGCGTGGAGATGTTGTAATAACCATGGATGCTGATTTACAAGACAGTCCTGATGAAATTCCGGAACTTTACCGGATGATCACTGAAGACCGCTATGATCTGGTGTCGGGCTGGAAAAAGAAAAGGTATGACCCGATTACTAAAACGATTCCGACTAAGATTTTCAACGCTGCAACAAGGGGTATTTCCGGAGTATCGCTCCACGATTTTAATTGTGGTCTGAAAGCATACCGGAAAGACGTGGTTAAAAATGTCACGATTTATGGTGAAATGCACCGGTATATTCCTGTAATTGCCAAATGGAATGGGTATGGGAAAATAGGAGAGAAGGTTGTTCAGCATCAGGCAAGAAAATACGGTTACACAAAATTCGGCCTTGAAAGGTTCGTTTTTGGTTTCCTTGATTTGCTTTCGATTGCGTTCGTGAATAAATTTGGTCGTCGTCCGATGCATTTATTTGGCAGCCTCGGAACGCTGATGTTTTTTCTTGGAACGGTCATTGCATTCTGGCTGCTGGGTACCAAAATTTATAAAATTTATATTTCGCACGAACAATACCGGAACGTAACAGAAAATCCGCTGTTTTTTCTGGCGCTCGTTGCCATCATGGTTGGTTCGCAATTGTTCCTGGCAGGCTTTTTGGGAGAATTATTTGTCAAGCAGTCCATATCAAAAACCGGAGACTATCTGATATCGGAAAAAGCGGGTGAATAAAAATAAATATCAAACAATTAAACAGATTCATATACCTATTACCATATAATGAACGCAAACGTACACAAAGCCCACCCATGGCATGGAATTCCGATGGGCGAAAATGCACCTGATCTTGTAACCGCATTTATTGAAATCGTTCCTACGGATACCGTTAAATACGAAATTGACAAACAGACGGGTTATTTGAAAATTGACCGTCCTCAGAAATATTCGAACATTGTTCCTGCACTTTACGGATTTATCCCTAAAACATATTGTGCAGACAAAATTGCTGCTTTGGCAAGAGACAGATCTGGCAGAGACGTTACCGAAGGTGACGGAGATGCGCTGGATATTATCGTTTTGTGCGAGAAAATTATTTCTCATGGAGATATCATGTGTCAGGCGAAACCAATTGGTGGTATCCGTTTGATCGACGGCGGAGAAGCTGATGATAAAATCATTGCAGTTTTGAAAGGCGACGAAGTTTATGGCGCTTATTCAGACATCAGCGAATTACCGCAAGGAATTGTTGAGCGTTTGAAGCACTATTTCCTTACGTATAAAAACCTTCCGGGCGAAAAAGCACACATTGAAATTACCAATGTATATGGCCGCGAGGAAGCGCACGAAGTGATCATGACTTCGGTTGAAGATTACAAAGATTCGTTCTACTGAATACCTGAGCTACCTCAGGTACGGAGTAAGAAAGAGGCTTAGGACCAGGTCCCGAGCAGACTGATAGTTAATAATATAGCCGCCCCGGATACGGGCGGCTTTGTTTATTTGTATCTTTGTGCAAAATTTTCAAAAAAGGTGAATCTTTCGTGCCTGGCGACAGCAATTTTTGTTAATTTCCAAACTGGGAAATTTGCAGATTAAGTGGTGGCAGGTTATAAAATAATGTAATGAGTAATATAGAGGAAATTAAAAAAAGACGCACATTCGCGATCATTAGTCACCCGGATGCAGGGAAAACAACGCTAACTGAGAAATTGCTGCTTTTTGGAGGAGCGATCCAGACGGCTGGTGCGGTAAAATCCAATAAAATAAAAAAAACTGCAACTTCCGATTTCATGGAAATTGAGAAGCAACGTGGTATCTCGGTGGCGACTTCGGTAATGACTTTCGAATACCGCGATTTGCTGATCAACATTCTGGATACGCCTGGTCACAAAGACTTTGCTGAAGATACTTATCGAACGCTTACGGCTGTCGATAGTGTAATTCTGGTGATTGACTGCGTGAAAGGGGTGGAAGAGCAAACCGAAAGGCTTATGGAGGTTTGCCGGATGCGAAATACACCCGTGATCGTTTTTGTGAATAAGCTTGATAGGGAAGGACAGAATCCGTTCGAACTGCTTGATGAGCTGGAAACGAAATTAGGTATCCGTGTTCGTCCATTAACCTGGCCGATCAACATGGGTGCAGATTTTAAAGGTGTTTACAGTTTATTTGAACAAAAACTATATTTCTTTAAGATCAATAAAACAAAAATCGAAAGTAACGTCGTTGAGATAAATCTTGAAGATGATAAACTGGAAGAACTTCTTGGCCTGAAAGACGCTGTTCAATTGGTTGAAGATGTAGAACTGGTTGATGGCGTTTATGATAAATTTTCGAATGAAGCTTACGCAAGTGGACAATTAGCTCCTGTTTTCTTTGGAAGTGCCATCAATAACTTTGGTATCAAAGAACTTCTGGATACGTTCTGTGAAATCTCCCCACTTCCTCAGCCTCGCCCGACGGATGTGAGAGAAGTTGAACCGACAGAATCAAAATTCAGTGGATTTATCTTTAAAATTCACGCAAACCTTGATCCTCGTCACCGCGACAGGATCGCGTTTTTAAGGATTTGTTCCGGTAAATTTGAGAGAAGGACTTTTTATCATCATGTAAGATTGAACAAAGACGTACGTTTTGCGAGTCCGTTCACGTTTATGGCTTCTGATAAAAGTGTGATGGATGAAGGTTTCCCGGGAGATGTTGTCGGCTTATATGATACAGGGAATTTCAAAATTGGCGATACGTTGACAGAAGGAGAAGATTTCAATTTTGCAGGTATACCAAGTTTCTCGCCTGAAATTTTCAAGGAGCTGATCAACCTTGATCCAATGAAATCCAAGCAATTGGAAAAAGGTATTCAACAGCTTACGGATGAAGGAGTTGCGCAGTTGTTCAACCTGGATCTCGGAAATAGGAAGGTGGTAGGAACCGTGGGAGAGCTTCAATTTGACGTAATCCAGTATCGTCTGGAGCATGAATATGGTGCAAAATGCCGCTGGGTTCCAATGAATATTACCCGTGCATGCTGGCTGACAGCTGATGAAAAATCAGCAATGGATGAATTTATCCGTTTGAAAGGAAATCAGATCGCATTTGACAAAGATAGAAACCCCGTTTTCTTCGCAGAATCCGATTGGATGATCCGTATGAACCGTGAAAATAACCCAAAAATACATTTTCATTTTACGTCTGAGTTTAAGACAGAGGTGGCTTTGTAGAAGGAAGGCTTTTTTTATCAGAAATACCCGGATGTCTTTCTGTCACCCCTTCGGGGTTGTGGCTTGATTTCATTCCTTATTTCTATAATACTAACATCCCTTCGGGATTATTCGCATAAGAAATTTCGTGAAAAAGGATGTCAAAGTGACTTTTGAAGTCTGCATATCTTTAATTATACGAAAAAGTAACCGCTGGATTAAAAACTCGAAATAGGTAGCGGGTTTAACCTGAACGCCATGTAAATACGAACATGTAATTGCTGGATTAAAAACCCGAAGGGTTGAGATTATTATAGAAAAAATCTGTACGCTCTAACAGAAATACCCGGAAGTTTTTCTTTCATCCGTTCCGGGTTTTGGCTTGATTTTATTTCTTAATTCTACAATACTAACATCCCTTTTGGATTATTCGCAGAAGAAGTTTCGTGAAAAAGGATGTCAAAGTGACTTTTGAAGACAACATATCTTTAATCATACAAACATGTAATTGCTGGATTAAAAACCCGAAGGGTTGATATTATTATAGAAAAAGTCTATACGCACTAAAATCTAAACCCGGAAAGGGTGACAGAATATTAAAGCACTCCCTGATTGAAAATATTGTCAATCGGGAAGTGCTTTTAATTCAATATTAGTTAACTCTAATTCCTCGGCCCTCTGCCCATTCCGCCATTTTTTCTACGTTCTTCCATTGCGGTTTTGTATTTTTCCTGTTGTTCAGGCGTTAATACTTTTTGCAGTTCAGTGTTGAACGCTTCCATTGATTCGCGCATTTTAGAACGGTCTGCATCCTGAGAATTTCTGACTTCGTCCATTTTCTGAGCACGGGATAGGTTTAAAGCGTAAACCTGCTTTTGTTGCTCCTCGGTAAGTTTCAAACTTTCGGTTAAAGTCTTAGTCTGATTTTCTGCTCTCGCTTCTGCCGTCATTTTAGCGTTGCCACGCTGTGCAAATGCGGAGATACTGACGAATGCCAGCATTATGGCAATTATTCCCTTCTTCATATGTTTTTAGTTTAAATACCCGTCTTAGAGATGGATTTTTAAAGAAGGTTTAATCTGCAACAAATTATTTGTGGAAGTGAAGGCTAGTGTAAAATGACCGGTGGGAAATATTTCGCGGGTATTGAGAGCGGCCTGGATACTGTTTAGATAATTTAAAACGAAAAAAGCCCAGATTTCTCTGAGCTTTCTGCGGTCTGGACGGGACTCGAACCCGCGACCCCATGCGTGACAGGCATGTATTCTAACCAACTGAACTACCAAACCAATAGCTTCAATCTCTCAATAAACTTGGCGGTCTGGACGGGACTCGAACCCGCGACCCCATGCGTGACAGGCATGTATTCTAACCAACTGAACTACCAAACCAAGTTACTTTCGCCCGTCGTTCCGGGTTATTGTGGTGCAAAACTAGTATTATTATTCTTGAATACAATACCTGATGCAAATAAAATGTTAGTTAATTTGCAAATAAAATTTCTAATAACCAAATCTATTCTGGTTATCAAATAGTTGTAATTTGAAAAAAAATGACAGAAATAAAGCAGATCACCCAACAGCTTGAAAAACTAGCCCCGATATCTTACCAGGAAAGTTATGATAATGCCGGACTGATCGTTGGTGATCCGGAAACGGAGGTTACAGGAATTCTTTTTTCACTTGACGTAACCGAAGACATAGTTGCGGAAGCAATTGAAAAAAACTGTAATCTCATTGTCGCGCATCACCCTATTGTGTTTAAAGGGTTGAAAAAACTTAACGGAAACAATTATGTTGAAAGAACTGTAATCAAAGCCATAAAAAATGAAATCGCGATTTATGCGATTCATACCAATCTTGATCATGTTGCCCAGGGTGTAAACTGGAAAATTGCAGAAAGGCTGAGACTAACGAATGTTAAGGTATTAGCACCGAAAAAAGAACTTCTATCTAAACTAACATTTTTTGTTCCGGTTAAAGATTCACAAAATGTACTGGATGCACTTTTCAAAGCCGGGGCAGGAGAAATCGGGCAGTATAAAAATTGTAGTTTCAGAACAGAAGGTATAGGTACATTTCAACCCGGTGTGGCCGCAAATCCTGTGATTGGTTCGCGTGGAGTAAATGAAGAAGTTGTTGAACACAGAATTGAGGTAATGTTTCCCTCATATCTTGAATCAACAATTTTGTCTGTACTAAAAAAGAATCATCCGTACGAAGAAGTCGCTTATTATCTTCAATTACTGGAAAACGAAAATCAGGAGGTAGGCGCAGGTGCTGTTGGCGATCTGACTGAACCTATGGATCCGGAGGATTTTTTACGTTTTGTAAAAGATCAAATGCAAACTTCGGTAATCCGGCATACCGTTCCTTTAAATAAAAAAATACAACGTGTTGCAGTCTGCGGTGGGGCAGGGAGTTTTTTGTTGTCGAACGCAATTCGCGCCAAAGCAGACGTTTTTATTACAGCAGATTATAAATATCATGAATTTTTTGATGCCGATAATCGCATAATGATCTGTGATATCGGACATTTCGAAAGCGAAGTATTTACGAAAGATTTATTATACAACTATTTATCAGGAATTTTTAGTAATTTCGCACTCTGTTTGTCAGAAGTCAATACGAATCCGGTGCGATATTTTGTTTAGAAAACAGTTTTTCAGCAAGTAAGTACCGAACAAGTAGGAAGAAGAGATTCAGTTTTAGTCCCACTCATATAATACGCATTGAAACAAGTCCATTAAAGACATACATGGAAAACACAATCGCACAAAAATTAGACGCTCTCCTGAAACTTCAGGAAATTGATTCAAGCCTGGATGAAATCAGAAAAACCCGTGGCGATCTTCCTGAGGAAGTTAGAGATCTGGAAGACGAAATCATCGGTTTTGAAACGAGAATAGGAAAATTCAAAAGCGAAATCGCTGCTTTAAATAGCGAAATTGACAACTTCAAAGGCGCTCAAAAGGATGGTGAAAAACTGATCAAAAAATACAAGGATCAGCAAATGAATGTTCGTAACAACCGCGAATATGATGCCATCACAAAGGAAATCGAATTGCAGGAACTTGACATGCAATTGGCTGACAAGAAAATCAACGAAGCCAAAGCGCGTATCAGATTGATCGAGGATGATGCAAATCGTGCGGAATCTACTTTGAACGAAAGAAACGAAGATCTTAAAGCTAAAAAAGGCGAGCTTTCTTTGATCACCAGCGAAAGCGAAGCAGAAGAGAAAACTCTTTTAGGCGATCGTGAAAAGCACACCAAAAAAATCGAAGAGCGTTTATTGAAATCTTATCAGAAAATTCGTGATAACTCAATGAATGGTCTTGCAGTGGTGCACGTATCTCGTGGTGCTTGCGGAGGCTGTTTCAGCATTGTTCCTCCACAAAGACAAGCAGATATCCGTGAACGTAAGAAACTGATCGTTTGCGAACATTGCGGAAGAATCCTGGCTGACGTAGAAAGCGTCGAACCAGTTCATCAGCGTCGCTAGTCGTTAGAAATATTTTGATAAAAGGGTTGTCTCTTAACAGGCAACCTTTTTATTTTTTCAGGTATAAGCTTTTTTCAGTTTGATACCTCGATCGGTTCAGCTTCAAAAGCCGGTCCTGATGAATTAAAATTTCCGGATGTTATCAGGAATTGAATTCCTAAATATTCTGTGCTTAAATTTGTCACCGCTGTTCAGGAATGCTCTTCTCTGTCAGTGATGTAATTGTTTCAACCATCGGCAACTTCCCTTGAAAATATCGCGCTTTTTTATAGTCTTCTTATTTCTGGTTACACTGCAATCAAAAGCAGATGACATTGTCAATGATGTAATTTTTAGTCCAAAACTGCAACGCGCTTATTTTGACATACAGAAATTAAAAATTGAATCTGCACGCGCGCTCATTGATGAAGAAAGAAAAGTTAATCCGGCCAACGGACTTATTCAATATCTGGATAATTATGCGGACCTGCATTATTTGCTGATTAGTGAAGATAAAAAATCTTTCAAGGCGTGGAGTGAGCGGGAAGATTTAAGATTGGCCGCGCTTGCCAAACTTCCGAATACTTCTCCTTACAAACGTTTTTTTCAGGCTGAGATCCGGTTGCATTGGGCTTTTATCAAAATGAAATTCGGTAACGAAGGAAGCGCTTCCTGGGATGTTATCAAAGCATACCGCATTGCCGAAGAAAATAGAAAACGTTTTCCAAATTTTCGTCCGACATTAAAAACACTAGGGTTGCTCCATGTGTTGATCGGTTCTGTACCTGAGAACTATACCTGGGTAACAAAAATTCTCGGGCTGAAAGGAAACATCAAACTGGGGATTGAAGAAATTCAGCTGGTTCAGCGTGAGGAGCCATTTTTTCAACAGGAAAGTCAGTTGATAAATCTTTTGCTTCATGCCTATACCTTGCAGCTGAGCGATGACCAACAAGTCTTATTAAAACAATTACCAAAAAACCAGCCTGATAATTTACTGTTGCATTTTTTTGCTACAACAATTCTCATGAAGGAAGGCAAAAGTGAAGAGGCACTTTATTATCTCAACCACGGCCCGACGGGTGAAGAATACATTGATTTTCCGTTCCTCGATTATTTAAGAGGAGAAATCGCTCTGCAAAAGGGTAAGTACGACATAGCCAATTTTTTCTATACAAAATTTCAGAAACGGTATAAGGGATTCAATTATATCAAAGACAGCAATATGAAGCTGTTCATGACGCGTTGGCTGGCTAATCGTGATGCGGACGCGGCACAGTATATGAAACTGGCTGCAACGACAGGAACTACGATCATTGAAGGTGATAAATTTGCGTTGAGGCTGGCTGATGAATTCGAGGAAGGGAAGCTTCTCCCAGAACAGAAAATACTATACAAAGCCCGTTACGCAACTGATGGAGGATACCTGACAGAAGCTTGGGATTTTATGAACAACTATACTGAAAAGTCTTTCAACACGGTCAGTGATAAGGCAGAGCTTAATTACCGCAAAGGCAGGATTCTTCAGAAGATGGATCAGATCGAAAAGTGTACGCCTTACTACGATCGCGCTATCTACCTGACAAAAAATACGCTGTTAACTTTTGGGCCTTCTGCTGCACTTCAAATGGGTTATATTATGCGTGACAAAAAGCAGAATTCCGTTGCGGTTAATTATTTCAAGACGGCGATGGCTTATAAAAAACACGAATATAAAAACAGCATTGACAACAAGGCAAAAGCTGCATTAACCGAGTTGGGTCAATAAAATTTTCTCATTACTTATTTAAAATTCGCCGTCATAGAAATAAATTTTCTATGTCAGAGGATAATTCTTACAATCCGCGAAAAATATTGAGTTGGGCGGAAGAAGACCGGCCGCGTGAAAAACTCATTTTAAAAGGCAGGGCAGCGTTGTCAGATGCCGAACTTATTGCAATCCTGATCGGATCGGGCACGGTCTCACTCTCCGCAGTTGATGTCGCCAAGGGAATCATGAACTCCGTCAATAACAATATCAGCGAACTCGCGCGTCAGGGTATCAAAGATCTGATGAAAAATAAGGGTATCGGCGAGGCAAAAGCCATCACCATTATGGCGGCCATGGAATTGGGGAGGCGAAGGAATGATATTCCGGAAAACCGGCGCCGACATATTAAATCATCAAACGACATTTATGATGAGATGAAACCACATTTGATGGACAAAGCCCATGAAGAATTCTGGATTATTCTTTTGAACCGGGCAAACGAAGTCATCAAATCAGTCGCTGTGAGCGTTGGCGGAATTTCCGGGACGGTTTGTGATCCTAAAATGATATTCAACCATGCTCTGGAAAATAAAGCGAGTGGGATAGTACTCGTGCATAATCATCCATCCGGCCAGTTAAAAGCCAGTGTCGCAGATATCAATTTGACTGAACAACTTAGAAAGGCAGGAAATCTTCTAGATCTTCCGATCCTCGACCACGTGATATTCACAGATAAAGGATTTTATAGCTTTGCCGATGAAGGGATTTTTTGAATTAAAAAATCAACTCCTTTCTTACAACTCCTTCGAGTTCACGGTAAGGAATTGTGAACGAAATAGCGCCACGGGCATAAGCTGCAATTTCGTAAGGGTTGTAATAAAAAAAGACACCTTCCTTTGTCAAAGCATAGTTCGCGGGTAGGAAAAATTTATGATTAGACAAGAAATATCCTGCTCCTTCCAGATTGGTAGTATCAGCCAGATTTTCAAGTTTTCTGAAAGCTTTTTCAACCTTGTTCAATAGAGCCGTAGTATCGGAAACAAACGATTTTATATTCTTTTCTTCACCGGTTCTTGCATCGAAAATATAATAGGAACGGAAGCTATTCGGATGCGCTCCTCCCAGAAAAGCATAGTGATCAAACTGATACTGAATAATTTTCGCAGAAGTCATTACCGTATCACCTTTCAATTCAATTTCCCAACATCCCGGTGCTTCCGGAAAATCAGCCTTGAATTTTTTATAATTACTGTCAAATATGGCAAATGCAGATTCAACCGTTTTATCTGATCCTGGTTTTGGAGGATTACCACTTAAATCTGCATTATCATTAATTCGGTCAATGATTTTTTTATTCAGAAATGCATGCATTTCTGAATAAAGTGTATCTGTAGCCACAGGTTCCCATACGTTAACTTTCAGACTTACTCCGCCGCTTATCGTGTCGCATTTCCCTAATTCAATTTTGTTGAATTTTCCAGCTCTTGGTACCGAACGGACCTCTTCTTTTTTTGAAGAAGGTGTGCAGGATATGTAAAAAATAACTGTTAGCAATATAAGTAGATGAGAAATGCGCATGAATACCAGGTTGATGAAGTGAATTTTAGACAAAAAAAGCATAAATTTTAAACTTGGTAAAAGCTTAAAATTTATGCCAATATTATTTACAGACTCATTAATTCCTTGAAACGGATTGCCTGGCGGCGGGAAATTTCAATTTTATCTCCACCTTGCAGCGTTACCAAAAGTCCACCGCTGAACCAAGGTTCAATTTTTTCGATCCAATGCAGGTTTATGATATGTTTACGGTTTGCCCTGAAATATGTTCCCGGATCTAGCCGCTCTTCCAGATTATTTAGTGATTTTAGCACAAGCGGTTTCTGATCGTCGAAATGCAGACGCACGTAATTACCCATAGATTCAAACAAACGGACTTTTCCAAGTTTTACGAACCAGCACTTTTCCCCGTCTTTTACAAAAACCTGATCGTTTTCTCCAAGAATTTTTTCTACACGTTCATTGTTCGCAGTGGATGTTTCGTGTGGTGCCTGATTTTCTTCAATTCTGTGAATTGTCTCCTTTAAACGTTCATTATCAATCGGTTTGAGAAGGTAATCTAAGGCGTTGTACTCAAAGGCTTTGATCGCATATTCATCGTAGGCGGTCGTGAAAATAACTTCCGGCGTTTTCCCTTCGATAGATGACAAAAGCTCGAAGCCATTTTTGCCGGGCATCTGGATGTCCAGAAACAATAATTCAGGCTGTAATTCATCGATCATTACCAGCGCCTCTTCGGCATTGGCAGCTTCGCCAATGATTTCGATTTTGGTGTACGGTTCAAGTAATCTTTTCAGTTCATTTCTTGCTAGGCGTTCATCATCAACAATAAGCGTTCTCATGGCGGATTTGGGGGATTGTTTATTTATTAAAATCTTGAATCGATTTCTGAGTTTTACAGGAATTGCTGTTAAATAACTTTTGTCAATCAACCTGTAAAAGCTGCATTTGATCGGAAAGTGTCGGAATGTGAACTTCTGAACAAACGACACCTTCTTTTTCCTGATATATTTTAAAGGAAGCACCCTTGCCATAAAGTATGGAAAGCCGCTCCGCAGTGTTTTTTAATCCAACCCCTCCCGAATCCGTACCTTCCAGATTCCCCGTATTTCTGATTTTGATAATTAAAACATCCTCTTCTATGTCTGATTTCACTTCCAGAAAACCGCCGTGCATTTCCTTGGAAACACCGTGTTTGATGCCATTTTCTACCAAAGTTTGTAACATCATCGGTGGAACCTGCCAATATACTGCCTGCGGGCTCGACTCGATCGTATATTTCAAACGCTCTTCATACCGCACTTTTTCGAGTTCAAGATAATCTTCAACTGTTTTTAACTCTTCCTGCAAATCAACAGTTTTCCGGCGGTCAGCCAGGAGCGAATTTCGTAAAATATTAGATAATTGTGTAATGCTGATCTGCGCCTTTGATGGGTCTTCATATACCAAAGCGCGAATGCTGTTCAAAGCGTTAAATGTAAAATGCGGATTAAGCTGTGATCTTAATACCTTCGCCTCAGCTTCACGCATGGAGGTCTTCAGCATTATTTTTTCAAAATCAGTCAGCCGGTTTTGTTCAACGTAATGATAAACCGTGTAGGAAAGTATCCATGCTGTCAGATTCTTACACCACCCGGCATAATAATTCCAGAATACGAACGGCTGGTTCATCAGGTTTTCTTCCAGAATCTTTTTGTCGAGCGGCAAATTGACGACTGTCATGATAAGTCCTAAAAACATAACGGAAAGACCTACCCGCAGCGCGAGTCTTGGAAGCGGTAAAGTTGACCAGTTCCAGCGCCGAATTACCAGTCTGTACAAATGTGTCAGGGTGATACCGAGAAGTATATTGGCAAGGCTACTGTATAAATTGCTGAGATCAAAGCCATATTCGAGCGTGTACAACACAAATTCGTACATGATCAGTGTTGTCCAGCCTACAATTTGTAAGGTCCAGTAAATTTTCCTTTTGGACATGCTTTAAAGTTTACAGCAAAATGTTCACAACGATTTACAAAAATATAGAACCGCTGTGAGCTTTCCGTCATAAATACATCAAAGGAATTGAACCCAGACAAACGGTCTTTTATAGGGTTTGAGGTATTTCCAATGAAAGCAAATGAGTCGTATCGTTTTTTACTTCCAGTTCAAAACGTTGGGTATCGTATGAATAATTGATGCGGTATAAACAGAGGTTGCTATGTTCATAGTCATCCATATGAATCAAGGGCTGATTAAAAAGTGTTGTGAGTAACACCCGCATAGCGCGTCCATGCATGGCAATCAGAATATTCCTTTCATGGGGGCGCGACAAAATGGTTTCGATCACAGGGATCTGGCGGTCGCGTACCTGGATCGGACTTTCGCCTCCATCCGCAGCACGGTTGAAATCACCTGCTTTCCAGGCCAGCACTAGCTCACGATAATAAGAAGAGTCGCCGGTGTTAGGTTCCTTGCCTTCACGCGTTCCCCAGGAAATTTCATTTAACCCTTCATATTTTTCAAAAGGAATTCCCTGATTAATAAATCCGCGGACAGATTGTTGCGTACGCTGCAAGTTAGAAGTATATATTTTGTCAAACGGAACGTGTTGGTAGGCATTGAAAAAAGCAGCCGATTGCGCTTCTCCCCATTCATTGAGCATAGAATCTACGCCGCTTCCCTGAACAACACCTTTACGATTAAGATCGGTTTCACCGTGGCGAATGAGATATATAGACTTTCTTTTCAAAATAATTGTATTATTTAAATATTATTTTTGCAAATACCTTGTTTTTGACTAATATAGCAGATACAAATTTATATAATTTTTAGATATGTTTACAACATCCATTTCACTGGAAGCAGTTCAATCTTTTAGCAAGAACACGATCGCCAGTCATTTAGGAATTGAATTCACAGAAATAGGAGCAGATTATATTGTGGCAAAAATGCCGGTGGACCATCGGACACATCAGCCTTTTGGCATATTGCATGGTGGCGCTTCTGTTGTACTTGCAGAAACTTTGGGGAGCATTGCTTCGTTCTTATGTCTAAAGGATCCTGATAACCAACATGCGGTGGGTTTGGAGATAAATGCGAATCATCTGCGGTCAGCCCGGGAGGGATTTGTTTATGGTAGGGTTACACCGATTCATGTCGGCAGAACTACGCATATCTGGGATATCAAGATTACGAATGAAGAAAATAAGCTGGTTTGTGTCAGCAGGCTCACCGTAGCCATCGTGAACGCGAACCGATAATTGATTTTGTTATTGCAAGCGGGTGGCAACCTGTAAAAGATAAATTTTAATGATTTCAACGAATATAACAACTGCTCATTCGGTCTTAGCAAAGTTTGAAGCAGAGGAACTCTGGTCGGCAGCGAAGGATTTGGGATTTCCCTGTGCGTTATGGAAACTTCCGCATACCAACGAAATTAGATTGCTTATCTCCATCAGAGAAAGCATACGCAGTTGTCAGCCGGATCTGGAAAAACTTTCTTCCGGATTTATCATCAGTCCTTTTCACTGGAAAGAGGAGCATGAGGTTCTTTACATGGAAGGTGATATTATCGCATTCTATTCTGAAACCGGCCAGTTAAATCATGTAGACAATTTATTAGGAGAAGAGCATCCCGAAATTGTCAAACTGATAAAAACAGCTTCTGATATCAGGAAAAGTGCTGTTTTGGCTTCGGTAATTAATGTCGGCGTCTTACTTTCTGCGCTTCCTGATCAGGAAACAAAAGCCCGTTTTGAAAGGACGGTGGAGCTGGCGGTGTCGGCGATTAAACAAAAACAATTTCACAAAGTTGTTTTGTCAAGAACAAAGAAACTTACTTATACCGATCAGTTTCAGCCAGCCAAAGCTTTTCAAAAACTCGCAAAAACCTACGGGCACGCCTTTGTATCCCTTGTAAATTTACCTGAGCAAAAAGAACTCTGGCTTGGCGCAAGCCCGGAATCACTGGTTCAGCAAAAAGCAGATGGGACCTTCAAAACAATGTCGTTGGCCGGAACACAGAAAGCGAGAGAAGAAGACGGAAGTCTTATTCCAAAATTTGATATCCGCTGGGGAGAAAAGGAAATCGAGGAACAGGCACTTGTAAGCCGTTACATCATTGAATGTTTTAAAAAGATAAGGTTACGGGAATATCTTGAAACCGGACCAAAAACGGTGTTGGCAGGAAACCTATATCATCTGCGCACTGATTTTGAAGTTGATACCAACGAGCTCAATTTTCCTGAATTACCTTCTGTCATGCTTCGCCTGCTACATCCAACTTCTGCTGTCTGCGGCGTGCCTAAAATTCCAAGTCTTCAGTTTCTTACCGATATTGAAGGATATGACCGATCATTTTACAGCGGATTTTTGGGGCCGGTCCAGGTCGAGGGAGAATCTAACTTATTTGTAAATCTTCGGACTGTCCGTTTGAAAGATCAAATTGCAACATTTTATGCCGGTGCAGGTATTACCGAAGATTCAATTCCCGAGAGAGAATGGGAAGAAACCGAGATGAAATGTGAGACACTTTTGAAAGTCATCGCAAAAGATTTTTGAAAAAAATTACAAACCTGCATTAAACTTTTATAGTAGAAAACCATCTAAGCCGTATTACCTTTACATAACATCCACAAAACAACCAGGTTTTGTGGGTGTTATCTATTCCTAACGAAACAAAAATTCAAAAATTCCCTGAAATAGTACAACTTTATGAATCTTAACCTTCACAGACCAAATATTTTATGTAGGTCTTTTTTAGTTAATCCAATCTTTTCTTCTCTGATTCTGTTTTTTTTCTGCACAATTATTTTGTCGTGTGGAGAAAAGAAAGATACTTTCAAACAAGAAAAAGGTAAGTCTGATGCGACGATCGTTGATGTTATTATTGCTTCGCGGGAAAGTGTCAGTGACAAAGTTGAGGTAAACGGAACGGTGGTTGCCAATGAATTTGCGGAATTAAGACCGGAAGTGAGTGGCCTGCTTACTTATCTGAATGTGCCGGAAGGAAAGACGATTCAAAAGGGAACTGTTATTGCGCGTATTAATAATGCAGACTTAACAGCTCAGCTTGAAAAATCAAAAGTCATGCTGGATATGGCCATAAAAACTGAGGAAAGACTTGCAAAGCTTATTGCGGTGAACGGTGTAAATCAGGCAGATTATGATTTGGCGATCAATACTTCCAATTCCTATCGGGCCGATATTGTATATCAACAGGCTCTAATCGATAAAACAATCATTCGTGCGCCTTTTACGGGTGTTGTTGGATTAAGAAAAGTTAGTGCCGGTACGTATGTGTCGCCGACAATGGTTATTGCCACGATGCAGCAGCTTAATAATCTGAGGATAGATTTTACTGTTCCAGAAGTTTATCAGGATTTTGTTAAAAAAGGAGGAAAGGTTGATGTAGTAATTGACCAGAATGGAAATGTCCAGAAAGCGACAGTTATTGCAACTGAACCGCAGATTGATCAGAGTACCAGAAATATAACCGTAAGAGCAACCCTGAGCGGTGCAGCATTCAATCCGGGTTCATTTGCCAAAGTGTACCTGAATGCCGGCGCTCAGAAAAGCAGTATTCTAATTCCGACAAACTGCATCATTCCTGAATCACGAAATAAAAAGGCAGTTGTGGTAAAAAATGGCAAAGCGACTTTCGTTACGATAGAAACGGGCGTTCGCAAGGCTGATTTTGTGGAAGTTACCCAAGGTATAAGTGTAGGCGATTCCGTAGTTGTTTCCGGGGTATTGTTCGCCCGTCCCGATGCGCCAGTGAAAGTGAGAACAGTGAAAAACCTGAAGACATCAACAGCACCAGCTGAATAAAAGGCGGAAAGTTGTCCATTCTTTTGATATCCAACCTATGAATATTTCGGAATTATCGCTGAACCGGCCAGTACTTGCCGTGGTTATGAACCTTCTCATCATTCTTTTTGGTGTAGTTGGTTATAACTTTTTGTCACTACGGGATTACCCCGCCATTGATCCCCCGATTGTCAATGTCCGCACCAGCTATACCGGTGCCAATGCCGACATCATCGAAAGCCAGATTACCGAGCCACTTGAAAAAAGTATCAACGGTATTCCCGGCATTAAAACGATCAGCTCCTCCAGCCAGATCGGAGCCAGTAATATTACGGTTGAATTTAACCTTGAAATAGACCTTGAAGCGGCTGCCAATGATGTGCGGGATAAAGTGAGTCAGGCTCAGCGGAATCTTCCACAGGATATTGATGCGCCGCCGGTAGTTAGTAAGGCCGATGCAAATAGTGATTTCATTTTGTTATTGGCCGTTCAAAGTCCATCGAAAGGCCTTTTAGAATTAAGTGAATATGCAGAAAATGTTTTGCAGCAAAGTCTCCAAACCATTGATGGGGTAAGTGCGATTAATATTTTCGGTCAAAAACGTTACGCGATGCGTATTTGGATTGACCCGGATAAAATGAGTGCTTACAATGTTTCCTTTAATGACATTAACACTACGCTGAACGCAGAAAATGTCGAATTGCCGGCAGGTAAAATATACGGAAATCAGACGGAATTGACGATCCGTACGATGGGCCGCCTGACTACTGAAAAGGAATTTTCCGACCTTATAATCAGAAATGACAGTACTGGAATTGTCCGTTTGAGCAATGTTGCCAAAGTTGAGTTAGGTCCTGAAAACGAGGAGCAAAGCTGGAAATATAATGGGGTTTATGCAGTAGGTTTAGCAGTAATTCCGCAACCGGGAGCGAACTATGTAAAAATATCGGATACTTTCAACGAGCGTTTAGCTGAAATTGCTAAAACGAATAAGTCAGATATCACTTTCAACGTCCTTATTGACAATACCCGTCTTGTTCGTCAGTCGGTGGAAGAAGTGGAAGAAACGCTGATCATTTCTTTTGGACTGGTTGTCATTGTAATTTTATTCTTCTTCCGGAATTTCCTGGTGGCCGTTCGCCCATTGATCGATATTCCAATTTCGCTGGTTGCGACGTTTTTTGTCATGTATATGTTCGGTTTTTCAATCAACATTCTGACACTTTTAGGAATTGTTCTGGCAACGGGACTTGTGGTTGATGATGGTATTGTAGTAACAGAAAATATTTTCCGAAAGCTCGAAGAAGGACTCCCCATTAGGGAAGCAGCATTAGAAGGTAGTAAGGAGATTTTCTTTGCGGTAATTTCTACTTCACTTACTCTGGCTGTGGTATTCCTTCCCGTAATTTTCCTTGAAGGTTTTGTAGGTAGTCTTTTCCGGGAGTTTGGAATTGTGGTAGCTTCTGCCGTATTGATTTCGGCATTTGTATCGCTTACGATCACGCCGGTTTTGAATGTTTATCTAAATAGAAAAGACTCAGGACATGGTTGGTTTTATAACAAAACTGAACCATTCTTCACCGGAATGGAAAATGGTTATAACAGGCTGTTGAAAGGTTTTATCAAAGTTCGCTGGATGGCTTGGGTTCTGGTACTTGCCTGTGTAGGGTTAATTTATTTTACTTACACACATTTACAAAGTGAGCTGGCACCCATGGAAGACCGGAATAGTATTCGTCTGAATATGTCGGCACCAGAAGGAACGAGCTTTGATCAGATGCAAAGTATTTCTGATGAGGTTGTCAATTACCTGAATGATTCCATACCGGAACGCCAGTTTGTATTTTCTTCGACGCCTGGTTTTGGTGGTGCAGGTATGAATGCATCTTCGGGACGTATTGGTTTAGTACCATCATCTGATCGGATCAGGAGTCAGAATGACATTGCAACTGCTATAAACAAGCAGCTTCCAAGATTCAACAACGCACGTATTTTTGCTGTTCAGGAACAAACGATTGCGGTGGGTATTGGGTCGCGTGGTGCGTTACCTGTACAATTTATCCTGCAAAATCTCGATTTCGCCAAGTTAACCGAGGTTATGCCTAAATTCCTGGAAGAAGCCAGAAAAGATCCTGTTTTCCAGAATGTGGACGTTAACCTGAAATTTAACAAACCGGAGGTTTCTCTAACAATCGACCGGTTGAAGGCGAAAGATCTTGGCCTTTCCACAACGGACGTAGCTGCCACAATTCAGGGGGCATTTAGCGGAAGACGATTGGCTTATTTTATCAGAAATGGTCAGCAATATCAGGTGATCGGCCAGGTACAACGTGCTGAACGCGACAAACCTGCTGATATTGAAAAACTCTATGTACGGAACAATCGCGGACAAAATATACCTTTAAGTGCAGTGGTTAAAATGGAAGAACAAAGCGGTCCGCCGACTTTGTATCATTATAACAGATACAAAAGCGCGACAATTTCCGCTTCGCTTGTTGAAGGGAAAACGGTTGGGGACGGTGTTCTTGCGATGAGAAATATTGCCAATAAACTTCTGGATGAAACTTTCCAAACTTCGCTGAGCGGACCTTCACGGGATTATGAAGAAAGTTCTTCGAACACAAGTTTTGCCTTTGGTCTAGCACTATTGTTGGTATACCTGGTTCTTGCCGGTCAGTTTGAAAGTTTTACTGATCCGTTTATAATCATGATTACGGTTCCGCTAGCCCTGGCAGGAGCACTTTTGAGCTTGTACATTTTCAGCCTGACGATTAATATATTCTCGCAAATCGGTATGATTATGCTTATCGGGCTTGTAACTAAAAACGGTATTTTAATCGTGGAATTTGCCAATCAAAAACGGGAGCTCGGGATGGAACGTCTTCCGGCGGTTATCGAATCAGCAACCCAGCGTCTGCGTCCGATTTTAATGACCAGCCTTGCGACTGCCTTTGGAGCGTTACCAATTGCTTTGAGCCTTGGTGCTGCTGCAACCAGTCGCGTCCCGCTCGGCGTCGTAATTGTAGGCGGTCTGACATTTTCTTTGATACTTACACTTTTCGTAATTCCGGCGATTTACACATTCATTTCGCCGAAAACCAATAAGCACAGAGAACAAACGGCGGCGGCAGAAGAAGCAGTTGTAGCCTAAATCCTAAATCATTTAATCATCATAAGTCAATTGGTTTTGCATGAACCCGTTATCAAACCTAAGTATTAGTATTAAAATTGCATTTTTTATGTTAATGACCGGTGCTCCGGCCATTTGTCAACAAAGCGCAGATTCGCTTAAAATCACTTTGGATGAGGCAATTTCCATCGCTTTGAAAAACAGTCTGGAAATTCAGATCGCCAAAAATGATGTAGAAGCGAATACTATACTGAATAATTATGGTGTCGCCGGTGGGTTACCTCTAATTGCTGCGACGGCTTCTAACACAGAGCAAATTCAAAATATAACCCAGGAACTTCAAACCGGCGGAGGAACCAGCCGGAGGGGAGCCGAAGGGAATAATACGCAGGCAGGTGTGACAGCCAGTATCCTTCTGTATAACGGAAAAAGGGTTGTGGCCACCAAAAAACGATTAGCTGAACTTCAATATCAAAGTAGCGAAATTTTGAATTCACAGATCCAAAACACGATCGCGGCAGTGATGACCAGTTATTACGACGTTGTTCGCCAGATTGGTTATATCAATACGGTACAATTTTCAATTGATGCATCTAAAAAACGACTGGAAATTATTCAGGTTCGTCAGGCTGCCGGGATGGCCAATAATGCCGACTTGTTTCAGGCTCAGATTGACCTTAATACATTAACCCAAACGCTGATAAATCAACAGCTCGCCGTAGATGTTGCCAAATCCGAATTTCTGAGACTGCTGGCACTTGATCCGAAATCGCCGCTTTCGATAAAAGATACAATTCTTGTAGATCAGGGTTTACAGATTGAAAATGTGCTGGATAAAATTTCTGTCAACGCTGATATCAAAGCGGCGGATAACCAGATCCGTATCGCAGAATTAATTGTGCGTGAAACAGCTGCACTGCGTTATCCGACTGTCAGATTCAACCTTGGCTATAACTTTGTAAGAAACCAGAGTACTGCGGGTTTTACGCTCTTGAACAGAGTAACGGCTCCAAGTGCCGGTATTACCCTGGCTGTACCGATTTATAACGGAAGTACTTTTAAACGTCAGCAACAGGTGGCTGAAATAAATACTTCAACTGCGAAAACGCAGAAGCAGGTTTTGATTCGCGACTATTCTGCGCAAGCGGTAAAAATGTTTCAGACTTATCGACGGTCCCTGGAACAGCTCGAAACTCAGAAAGCCAATTATAAACTTAGCCAGCAGCTTTTAGATCTCACGTTGCAACGTTTTCAGTTAATTCAAGCTACCATTATCGATGTCAGAGAAGCCCAACGCAGTTTTGAAGAAGCGGGTTACCGTCTGATCAACTTGAACTACGCCGCCAAATCATCCGAAATTGAACTGAAAAGACTGACCAACACATTAATGTAATTCTTCCATCATAAAAGAATTCATTTTAACCATCTGAGACATTTAAGAAAACCTTAGTCAATAACACTTAGGTTTTCTTAGGTTTCTTAGATGGTTTATCATTAGGTGGTAAATACCGGTTTATAGACTTATCTTTGCTGCAAACTTGATATAGAATGCTTTTTATAGGAAAATATAATAACCTGACTATCCTGCGCGACACGAGTGTAGGTTTCTTTTTGGGTGATGTAGAAGGGGAAGAAGTTTTGCTTCCCAATAAGTACAAGACGGATGACATGCAGATTGACGATGTCATCAGGGTTTTTGTATACAATGATTCGGAAGACCGTCCGGTATCTACTACCGAAACGCCAAAAATAGTGCGTAATGAATTTGCCAATCTTGAAGTTAAAGATGTTTCTGAACACGGAGCATTTTTGAACTGGGGTTTGGAAAAAGATCTTTTTGTTCCTTTCAGAGAACAGTCTATACCGATGGAAATTGGTGAATGGCATGTCGTTTTTCTTTACCTGGATCAAAAAACTTCCCGGCTTATCGCTACAACGAAGCTTGACAGGTATCTTGAAAATGAGCGTTTGCTTGTAAAAGAAGGTGATGAGGTAGATATTATTGTTTGGAAAAAAACCGATCTTGGATATAATGTTGTCGTCAATCAATTTCATAAGGGCTTGATTTATGCCAATGAAGTTTTCAAACCAATCGCTATTGGTGAGTCGCTTAAAGGATATGTCAAAAAGATCCGGGATGAAAACAGATTGGATATCAGTCTTGAAAAACAGGGATATGAAAATGTTGTAGAGCCATCTGCGCAACGTATTCTTGACAATTTGAAAAAGAATAACGGTTATCTGAATTTATCTGACAGCAGCGCGCCCGAAGATATTAACAGGCAGTTAGGTATCAGCAAAAAAGTTTTCAAAAAAGCAATCGGTGGATTATACAAACAAGGTTTGATTCGCATCGCTGACGATGGGATTTATTCTTTAGGTGAAGATTGATTTTAGGTTATACAGTTTAGTGAGCCACCGTCAGGTGCAAAAGAAAAAGGGCCACGGAGAAAATAAATCTCTGTGGCCCTCTTTATTTCCTCAGCGGTAATCTGTGTAACCTAATTTTACCTCTGGCCGTATTTCTCTTTATACTTTTCGTACAGACGTTTTTGTTTATCATCCAGATTGACTTTTCCGCCTTTGATGAAAGCCATCTGAACAGCGTTTCCGCGCATATCGAGCATATCACCACTGGTGACCACGAAAGAGGCATGTTTTCCCTTTTCCAAAGTTCCAACATACTGGTCAATTCCCATAATTTCAGCAGGGTTTTTGGTGATGAATTGTAATGCTTGTTCCGGCGTCACATCGCTGAATCCTGAGGAAGTTCCTGCCAGATAAGCGATGTTTCGCGTTCTCCACCATTCTTCTGCGTAAGTGATGGCAACTTTCACACCAGCCTTATGTAATATTCCAGGCATTTCATAAGGCAGATATACATTTTCGTCCGTTCCGTTTGGAAGACGGTGTGCAGCGTTAAGCACTACCGGAATGTTATGCTCTTTCAGGAATCCCGTTATTTTATTAGCCTGATCTCCGCCGACAATTACTATCTTTTTCAAACCGAATTCCTGCGCAAATTTTACTGATTCAATAATATCCTTCGCATATTCAGCACGGATATACAAATTTGCTTTGCCATTAAAAAGATCCTTCATTGCTTCCAAACGCATATTCACGGTGGCAGGTTTGCCCGTTTCATAATATCCTTTTGCGTCAGCGAACGTGGTGCGGAAAAGGTCTATCGTTTCCTGGCGTTTTTCATTTCTTTTTACGGAAGTTGAAAAATCTTCATAATTGAAACTCGTCGCCAAAAACGGAGGCCAGTTAATCCAGATTCCATCGTCTTTTTTCAAAACTGCATCCTCCCAGTTCCATCCATCAGAATAAAACACAGAGGATGAACCTGAAACAATTCCGCCTTGCGGCACGGCCTGTGATAACAAAATTCCCGCATTCCGTAAAGTTGGAATCACTTCCGAATCGGTATTATAAGCCACCAAAGAACGCACATGCGGATTGATATCACCAACTTCCGCATAATCAAGCGTTGCCCGAACGGATGCAATTTCCTGAATTCCAACCGTTGTATTCATCGAAATAATACCCGGAAAAACATGCTTTCCTTTGATATCAATAACTTCTGCGTTGGCATTTGAAGTGTTTGAACCGGCAGCACCAACGTGTGTGATCAACCCTTTGTCAAACGCGATAACACCATTTTCAATAACCTGGCCATTTCCCAGATGAATGGTTCCACCAGTCAACACTGTTGGTTTTGCCTGTGCTTTTGCCGGGGCCGGGTTTTGTGCCTGGACTGAAAAAGTTAGGCAAAACATAACTGCCAGACTGGATAGTGAGGCAAGCTGTTTTATATAATTATTTATTTTCATAAGTTGTTTTTGAATAAGTAAATGATGGAAGAATTAATGCCTGGTTGCTTATTTTCCTTCCTCATGTTCCGTATGAACGCCAATGATATCTTCACAATGCCACATTTTTGGCTGCGATCCCTGAGGTTTTTGCGTTGGTTTTCCTTCCGCTTTCTCATTCAGCATTTTCTGGATAAGACGTTCGCGTTCCAAAGTCATTTTTTCCTGTTTCGTCATATCTTCCTTCCGGTCAAAATATACAGTTCCCTCGATCATGGTAAACTCCGGACGGGCATAAACGGACAGCGGATGTGCATTCCAAAGTACCAGATCCGCATCTTTTCCTGCTTTGATACTTCCCATTCTATGATCGACATGCAAAAGTTTTGCAGGATTTAATGTCACCATTTTCCATGCTTCTTCCTCAGGTACACCACCAAAAGTTACCGTTTTGGCAGCTTCCTGATTTAGTCTTCTCGCCATTTCTGCATCATCAGAATTAATTGCCACCGTGATTCCTTCATGATACATCAAAGCCGCATTATATGGAATCGCTTCCTTTACCTCCATTTTGTAAGCCCACCAATCAGCAAATGTCGAACCGCCGATATTGCGGTCTTTCATTTTGTCTGCCATTTTATATCCTTCCAGAATATGAGTGAAAGTATTGATTTTGAAATTCAGAGAATCCGCCACGTGCATCAGCATATTGATTTCAGACTGCACGTAGGAATGGCAAGTAATAAACCGTTTGCTATCAAGAATTTCTGCCAGGGCTTCCAATTCCAGATCTCTACGCGGAACTTCCAGGCCTGTTTTCTTACCTGCGGCGTTATATTCTTTCCAGCCCTTCGCATATTCTTTGGCACGGATGAAATGATCGAAATATACCTGTTCAACACCCATTCTCGTCTGCGGAAAACGCACGCGCGCTACATCGCCCCAGTTGGACTGTTTCACATTTTCTCCCAACGCAAACTTGATCGTTTTGGCTTCCGGAATCAACATATCAGATTGCGTTGCTCCCCATTTCAATTTAATCAGCGCACTTTGTCCGCCAATCGCGTTCGCTGAACCGTGAAGCAAATGAGAAGTGGTAACTCCGCCGGCCAGCTGTCGGTAAATATTCACATCATCCGGATTGATCACATCACTCATTCTTACTTCCGCAGTACTTGACTGCGAGCCTTCGTTGATCGCGAATAATGCAATGTGTGAATGCTCATCAATAATGCCATTCGTCAAATGTTTTCCAGTCCCGTCAACGGTACGGGCACCAGACGGAGCGGATAACCCTTTTCCAACTTTTGCGATTTTACCATTCTGGATAATTACGTCAGCATTTTGTAAAATGCCGTCTTTTTCATTGGTCCAGACTGTCGCATTTTTCACGAAAACTGTTTCGGATTTTGGAAGTTGTTCGTTTCCAAAACCAACAAATGGATACACGATCGGACCTGTTTCTTTCAATTTGGCAGATGCCGTATCTTTTTTAGCAATTGCTTTATAATTCTCCGCCAAGGTTGCTGTCCATATAGCTGCTTTCCCATCCGGTAAAATGCCCTCACCGGACAAATTTTTCCCGGAGATCCATCCTGTCAAACGAACCGTCCCGGGACTTTTCTTTTCAGGCTGATAGGAAATTGTCAGCAAGTCATTGGCGAGAATCACTTTCGGTTTGACTTTCACCGTATCTTTCAAAATGATCTGGTACTCGGGTTTGTCCGCCGTTCCTGAAATTTCAAGTTTTCCGGTTGATTCCTTGTTGATTGAGAAAGTATAGTTCCCTCTGAAATCCGGCGCGTTTATGGGAGCAATGATAAATTTCTTCCCCTGTATCCAGTTTTCATAAATCACATTTTCTTTATTAAACAACTCGTCAGATGTGATCAGGAAATTGGCAAGCATACCAGCTTTCAGACTTCCTATCTGTCCTTCCGCTTTTATCAATTTAGCTGGCGTCGTCGTTAATGCTTCCAGCGCTTTTTCTTTTGGTAAGCCGAATTCAATCGCGGTACGGATTTTATCCCAGAAATCTGCCTTGTTTTTCAGATCGGCCGCTGTAAACGTAAAATTCACGCCGCCTTTTGCTAACATCGATGCGTTCGCAGGTGCCATTTCCCAGTGTTTCAACTGATTGATCGTGATCATTTCAGCATCCCAGGGATCGGTCACGTCATACGCTGACGGAAAATTTAACGGCAATATCAAAGTAGCTTTCGTTCCCTTTATTTCTTCAAGGCGTTGATATTCATCGCCGCCGCCTTTGATAATATATTGTGTGCCAAATTCGTCTCCGATCTTGTCGGCCCGAAGCAGGCTGTATTTATCATTTGTCTCAAAAAAAGAAGGTAACGTCTTGATCTGGTTGAAAGCTTCAAGAGAAATGTTTGTTTCCTGGTTTTTTCCACCTTTCGCATACCAGTCCGCGTCGTAATAATTCTGGCGGAGCAGTGCAACCGAGCCCATACCCGACGAAGGATACGTTTGCGACGAAGTACCTTTGCTGAAAGAAAAATGCGCAGAGGCTTTTTCGTTCAAAATCGCCTTGTTTGCTGATTCGTCTGTTAAGGTTACAACAGCCCCGTTTCCACGAACGATTCCGTCATGCGGATGTGTCAGTACAGTTCCAAACCCTATTTTACGTAAATCAGCACCTTTTTTATTATCAATAACGAATGTTTTGCTGGCGTCATTTTCGGGCTGTATCGCCTGGTTCCATCCGAAAGCGCCCTTTTTATTCGATTCCAGCTGCGGCGTCTGGCGGCCGGTGGCACGTGGTTCGCGTTTTACTTCCGGCATCCCATAGTCAGAATCCAGGTCTATCAGGGAAGGATAGATGTATTTTCCTTTTAAATCAACAACGACAGCGCCAGCCGGAATCTTCACCTGTTTGCTCACCTCGCGGATCGTGCCGTTTTCGATAAGCATGGTTCCGTTTGAAATAGTTGTTTTTGAATCGACCACGATTGTGGCGTTTGTAAATGCATATTGACCCTTCCTTTCGTCATATGCGCCGTTCCTCGGAAAAGTTTCCTGAGCATGGCATAGCGAAGTCAGGGTTAGTCCAAACACTAACGTTGATATTTGTTTCATCATAGAAATAGGAGATTTTTTGTTACCGGACTTAGGAATTTTTGATTAATAATTGTTTGTTGTGACAATATACAATGAAAAGAGTAAATAAATTTGATTATGACTTACGAAGAATTTGTTTCATCCCTGACCCAAACCGCTCCTCCGCAGGAAATTCCGGTGCTTTTGAAAGCGCTTTGGTACGACGCCAATCACGATTGGGAAGCTGCCCATAACATTGCTCAGGATCGTGAGGGGACGAAATTATACGACCGGTTACATGCCTATTTGCACCGCGTTGAAGGGGATACCTGGAATGCGGGTTACTGGTACAGGCGGGCAGGAGCGGATGTTTTTAAAGGATCTTTGAAAGAAGAATGGGAATTTCTGGTAAAATCTCTTTTATAGGGCAATCAGTGAGTGAGTGAGTGGATTTGTTACAGCCAGCTGAAATATTGTTAATGGCCCAATGTCAGAATTAATGACGGCAGAGCCGTCTCCTGTTTATAGCAACGGTTGTTCGTCAGGTTATTTTGGCTCTGTCGGAGCCTCCTGTGTTTGCAGGAAACTCCGACGGAGTTACATTCTGGTTCGGGACAGGTGTTTTCTATAAACAAGAAGCTCTCAAAAGAGCTACATAAAATACTTCCTGGATTTATTCATCAGAGAGAATTTGTTAATGACGGCAGAGCCGTCTCCTGTTTATAGCAACGGTTGTTCGTAAGGTTATTTTGGCTCTGTCGGAGCATCCTGTGGTTTGCAGGAAACTCCTACGGAGTTACATTCTGGTTCGGGACAGGTGTTTTCTATAAACAGGAAGCTCTTAAAAGAGCTACATAAAATACTTCCTGGATTTATTCATCAGAGAGAATTTGTTAATGACGGCAGAGACGTCTCCTGTTTATAGCAACGGTTGTTCGTAAGGTTATTTTGGCTCTGTCGGAGCATCCTGTGGTTTGCAGGAAACTCCTACGGAGTTACATTCTGGTTCGGGACAGGTGTTTTCTATAAACAGGAAGCTCTTAAAAGAGCTACATAAAATACTACCTGGATTTATTCATCAGAGAGAATTTGTTAATGACGGCAGAGCCGTCTCCTGTTTATAGCAACGGTTGTTCGTCAGGTTATTTTGGCTCTGTCGGAGCCTCCTGTGTTTGCAATAAACTCCGACGGAGTTACATTCTGGTTCGGGACAGGTGTTTTCTATAAACAAGAAGCTCTCAAAAGAGCTACATAAAATACTTCCTGGATTTATTCATCAGAGAGAATTTGTTAATGACGGCAGAGACGTCTCCTGTTTATAGCAACGGTTGTTCGTAAGGTTATTTTGGCTCTGTCGGAGCATCCTGTGGTTTGCAGGAAACTCCTACGGAGTTACATTCTGGTTCGGGACAGGTGTTTTCTATAAACAGGAAGCTCTTAAAAGAGCTACATAAAATACTACCTGGATTTATTCATCAGAGAGAATTTGTTAATGACGGCAGAGCCGTCTCCTGTTTATAGCAACGGTTGTTCGTCAGGTTATTTTGGCTCTGTCGGAGCCTCCTGTGTTTGCAGGAAACTCCGACGGAGTTACATTCTGGTTCGGGACAGGTGTTTCCTATAAACAGGAAGCTCTTAAAAGAGCTACACAAAATACTACCTGGATTTATTTATCAGAGAGATTTTGTTAATGACGGCAGAGCCGTCTCCTGTTTATAGCAACGGTTGTTCGTCAGGTTATTTTGGCTCTGTCGGAGCCTCCTGTGTTTGCAGGAAACTCCGACGGAGTTACATTCTGGTTCGGGACAGGTGTTTCCTATAAACAGGAAGCTCTTAAAAGAGCTACATAAAATACTAACTGGATTTATTCATCAGAGAGATTTTGTTAATGACGGCAGAGCCGTCTCCTGTTTATAGCAACGGTTGTTCGTAAGGTTATTTTGGCTCTGTCGGAGCCTCCTGTGTTTGCAGGAAACTCCGACGGAGTTACATTCTGGTTTGGGACAAGTGTTTTCTATAAACAGGAAGCTCTTAAAAGAGCTACACAAAATACTACCTGGATTTATTCATCAGAGAGAATTTTCTATCATTGAACGAGCATGACTTTTTTAATTTATATCTGTCAGTTTTTTGATGATGCGCTGCCTTTCCTGATCATTAATCCCCAACTGGTTTTTAATAAACAAATCGGTCCCGCCATACCGGGTGTCAATGACGGAAAATGTTGCGGCCAGATATCGTTCGTCCACCGACATAAAATTTTCAATAACTTTCAAATTGATCTTCGGTTTAATGATTTTACCAAGTTTTGCTCTTCCAAGGATTTTTTTGAGCTTATCACGTCTGTAATAATTCGACATCAGATATTCATCAAAAATCGTCTTTCTGTCGACATGTAATATTGAAAGAATCATGGCGGTTACCACACCAGTGCGGTCTTTTCCGGCAGAGCAATGATATAAAACCGGTTCGTCGGAGTTCAGTATATTTTGCAGAAGTTCCCGGAGCGACGACAGATCGCTGGTTACCATGTTCTGGTAAAGCTCGGTTGTCATTTGCAAAGACTGCGCTTCGGAAATTTCTCCACGAAGCAGCTTTCCCCTTAGCTGGGTTAACAGATCTCCGTTATCTTTCACGCAAGGTACGTGCCGGTAGCTAACATTTTCCGGTAAATGATCTTCTTTTCCTTTAATTTCACTGGCCGTCCGAAGATCAAAAATGGTCCGGATTTTCAGGTCGTTAAATTTTTCGAAAGCTGCCGGTTCCAGATCAGCCAGATTATCCGAACGGAATATTTTCCCCCACCTGACCGTATTCCCGTCCAGCGTTTTCAGCCCACCGATATCCCGAAAATTAATCACATTTTCAAAATCAATCCTGCGGTTTGACAGTATCAATGTATCTTTTCCGGAAATAGTTTTGAAATAAGGACGTTTCGCCTGATTGGTTAATGTCAACGGATTTTCCTTCGAATTCAGCAACGTTTGTTTTCCCTGCTCAATGAGAAAAACCTGCGAATCCGCGGTTTTTGTGTAGTGCAGGACATAATCGTTTTTATTGTTTTCAACATAGTATTCTTCCTTTAAAGTTTTCTCATCATAACGCGCTGGAAGTTTTACGCACGCGGGAAGCAACACCGGAAAAAGCAGAATTAGTAATCGGGTTTTCATCTCTTAAAGATACAGCCTGGAAGGTTAAAGGCAAAACGGCGGTCGGCTGGGGTTGTCCCGGCTGTCAGCTATTGGAGATTAATGCACTGAAGTAATTTCAGTCGCCGAAAGCCGGAAGAATGTCCCGGCTCTCAGCGACTGAATTTATGTCTGGAAGTAGTTTTAGCCGACTGCCGATAGCCGACCGCCGACTGAATTAATACCGGAAAGTAATTTCCGGCAACCGCCGAAAGCCGACTGCCGATAGCCGACCGCCGCCTGATTATGCTCTGCTTTGAGAAAGTTCTACTTTCCCGACGAGGTCAACGACGTTATTGACCTTCATCTTTTTATAAATATTGTTTTTGATCGTACTGATCGTCGAAACGGCCAGTTTTAACTCTTTCGCGATGTCTACCGTACGGCGGCCTTTGATCAGGTATTGCATAATTTCCGATTCACGCACCGTTAACGAACCTACCAGATTTGGTTTTGTAATATCACTCAGAAGATATTCCGTCAGCACATCATCCATGTATTTTTTGCCGCGCATGATGGAAGTATAAGCCATCAGAAATTCTTCCTGGCTGATCGATTTCATGCAAACACCATCAACACCTTTTTTGAGATAGGGCAGGGCCCAGGATTTTTCTGTTTCTTCTCCGATGACAACGATTTTAATGTCAGGCTGTTTGCGGCGGATTCTTTCCAGGGCAACCAGATTTGTGTAATTGGATAAGTGTGTGTCAATGATCAACAGGTCAAATTCTGAACTTGATAACGTCATCTGCATGTTTTCCCAACTGGTCTCTTTTGAAAATTGAACATCCCTTACATTTTCGCGGATACAGGAGGTGATTCCTAAGCTCAAAAGCTCATTTTTGATCAGTAGCAGTATTTTTGTCATTTTTATTTATGGTCTGGGTGGGTAAGATAGTTTTTCATAAAATTGAAATCTGTTTCGCTGAATGCTCAGACGAAACAGATTGGACTACTGGCCTTAAATGTTCATAGTGTGTGTACAATTTAGAGGAGGTATGTTTACAAAGTGCCAGGTAATGTGTGTGTATAGTGTTTTTATTTATTCAAATCTAGAATAAAGCTCCGAATAAATTTGTCGAGACTAGAAGTATTATTTGTAGAATTTTATCGGTGCGGTTATTAGCAATTCATCTGCATGCCATTGTCTCTTCCCGGATAATTCTGTAAAATGCATTCTAGCAATCAGATAGACAGGAAATTGACCTTGTAACCCTGATAAACCTTAGCCGGATATCAATACACGCAGAAGGCAGGTAGTAAAAAAACAAACCCGTTTCCCGGCTCGGGAAACGGGTTGTAAGAACCACCTGAATAAATAACGTTACTTATTTACTACAACCTTAGATGTAGAGACCAGGCCATTAGTACGGGTCACTTTTACGATGTACATTCCCTGTGGAAGATTTGTTACATCAATCAGGCCGCTGCCTGATGCAAAAGATGACGATGCTTTATAAACCGCGCTTCCGTTCAGATTGTTGATCACAACTTCTTTCACGGTACCATTGTCGCGGATGAACAATTTGTCTGTTGATGGATTCGGGTATACTGACAGGTCAGCAGCTGCAATTCCTTCAAACGATACGCTCTGGATACGGCTGAATGCAAAAGTCTGATCTCTGTCGATCATTTTCAGACGGTACAGGTTTTGTCCGTGTACAGGTTTAACATGGCTGAAAGAATAATTTTTCAACACTTTGCTGTCTCCGCTTGAAGCCACTTCTCCAACATTTACCCATTCTTTACCGCTTACGCTGTGCTGAATTTCAAAATGATCACTGTTTGTTTCTTCCGTAGTCGCCCAGTTAAGAAGCGCAACCGAACCTTCTTTCTTCGCAGTGAACGAAACAAGTGTTACAGGAAGCGGTGCAGAAGTATAAATACGTACAGCATCATCATTTGACTCACTTGTATATAAATCGCCGGGAGGAGTTAGGTTAGCAAGGAAACCCGTCGTGTTTGTCGTCACTGCCGCTATTACCGGCAGATTGGCAAAACTGATTGGCAGGATTGCATCTGCTGGCATAAGTGCATCTTTGGATTTACCGATGTAAACATTCTGAACCGCATTGTACTGCCAGGTAAAAAGATCAGCACCGGCACCTGTCGGCAGGATCGAAGCACTGCCTTGCAGGTTACTGAGTGAGATGGTAAGAGTTGCGTAGCTGATCCCCAGATCATCGCTGCTCAGTTGCTCATCCAGGATTTCAGCAACGATGGCAAGACTAATGGAAGCAGTTCCCGGATAGCTCGTCGGGGAAGGAGCCACAAACGGACTCAGCAGTGCCATATCCACAGCTTGCGCCTTTGCTTTAAATGTCGCTGAAAAGACCAGTAAAATTACTAGTAAAATGTTTGAAAAATTTCTCATAGTAAAAAAGATTAATGAATGTTAATTAGTGAAAAACTCTATTAAATCTGCGTCCTGGTTGTTGAGTACATTTACCTCTCCTCCCCCTTGTCCGGCCGGGATCGACGTGGTCATTGGGAAGCTGCCGTCTGTACTGTTCGGATTTAAGGTGACATAGAATACCAGCCTTCTCTGTGTACCCCTTGGGATGGAAGCGGTGGTAGTAAATATGTAATAAGCAGGATCAGTATCCGAAGCAGTAAAGATGCTGTTCTGTACCGTGGCATCGCCGTTGGCCGGAGCAGTCGCCTGTGATGGGGTCCAGGTAAAATTGGAAAGGACAGGATTTTTTGCAACCCTTATCGTAATTTGCCCGTTTGTAGCAATGGCATTGCCTACTTCCACCACCGACAGCATCACTTCCAGCTGCTGCGTACCATGTACAATACCCGGTACCACGCTGATACGCGGTGAAACATCAGGTCCCAGACTTCCCAGCGTATAGGCCGTATACGTATTTGGAACGACCGAAATGCTCGTGGTGATGGAACCGCCGGTAAGGCTGCTTGCACCGCCAAGGACTGAGGTGGCGTCTACGGTCGAAGGTATACGTACCCATTGTGTGCCGTTCCAGCCTACGATTGTCAGGGCAGTTAAAATTCCGGAAGTCATCGTAGATACGTTGCTGCCCGCATCCCAGGTAAGGGTAATGGGCGTGGCTGTTGCACCGTCAATATCCCAGTACTCAACACTGCTTACGGTTTTAACCCCGCCGCCTCTGTTCAGCAGCCCGGTTGGGAATGGTCCGCCAGTAGGTAGTGCAGGATAGTTAGTACCCGTAAACAGGTTGCTTGTTACAGCCGTTGCCGGATTGGCGTGATAATAAGCACCGCTCGTTCCATCAGCCGAAGCCGCAAACTGACCTGCGAAACCATTATCTCCCGTAGGGAAAATGAACTGTCCTGTGCCATACTTGCGTACATAACCATCCACATAACTGGCATCCGTTACTCCCGTAGCCGTAAGGCCAGCGCCGGAAAAGTTTAGATAACTGATGTTGGCTGTTGCGCGCTCGGTAAGGATAACGCCCGGCTGCGTGCCTGAGCCTCCGGTTAAGAAATTGTGATTACCGAAAAACGTCATTTGCGCGCCTCCGAAGATGGTTGTATTGCCCTGGCCGCCTTCCTGCGCCTGAGCGGCCGTACCCGCAGCCAGCATCGCTGCCGCGACCATTATTTTCATCCAGCCTTTTTTAGAACCGGGAAGTGTATTTGTTATGTTCATCTTTAAGATTTGTTAATTGTGTGTATTGTTACTGATTGTGTGCTGGGAGTGGTTACTTGTTCCGCTGCAACTTCTAATTATTTGAGCATCATCAGCTCGCACAGATTGCAAATCGGAGTATTTTGAGCTAATCCAGTTTAGTTACGATTAAACTTCCGTTACTAAATGTCATTGGGTCAGCTATTAAAGTTGGTGTTGGATCATATGAAGCAATCTGAATTTCTACTTTATCTCCTGCCGCAAATACACCAGTTAGAAATAAGGCTGGTCCCCATCCTCCGCTTCCACCGTTTACAATGAAACTCGCTACTTTTAAAACTGATCCTGATGAAATCAAATTCACCCATTCGTTCCAGTAAACTTTTCCGGCACTAAGGTTATTGAGTTGAGCGTTGAATTCCACTCGATACATTCCGGCACTAGGAATAGTGTATTGTCTGGTTGAGACATCGTAGTCAGAAGAGGGATTTGCAGTAGTAAAAGGAATGCGGGTAATATTACCAGGTAACGGGGTAGTAAGTGTAGAACTTCCTGTGAAGTATCCTGTGAATACAGTCCGTTGAATCTTTAAGTCAGAAGCAGCCTGCCATGTGGCAACCCCAGCTGCGTTCGATGTCAAAATCTTATCATTCCCCTGCGAACCATCCGCAATCGTTACTTTACCCGTTGTTTTATTAACACTGACTTTATTCCCCGCCGTAGAAGATTCCACTTCCAGGTTATTTGCAGGATCAATTGTCGTAGGATTCGTTCCGATTTTTACCTGGGCGAAAACTGCTGAGGAGCCTAAAAGCATACAGGCAGCGAAGAGTGCTTTATAGAGTTGTTGTTTTTTGATCATTGTGTGTAGTAGTTTAATTTAAAAAATATTGGTTAAAGTGCGGGAGGGGTACTCGTAGTTCGCGAAGACACATACCACTGTTTAGGTTTGGAAGAGTGGTAAACGCTCGACAACTCAATACTTATCTCACATAGGAATTAGCTTGGGTATCTAGTTTATAGTTAGCGAATTTTGGTAATATTCAAACGACCAATAATACACCTACCTGTGTTAAGTGATCCAAATTGGGTATATCCATTTAGAGAAATTGTTGATCCCGCGTTCCAGTCACCAGACCAGACTACTGACTGCCAATCTCCTCCTCCAATAGCAATAGGTTGTACTCCGGCAAGAAATGCTCCTCCACCATCTTGGGAGGACCAAATTCTGGTAACTAGTGTAGTACCCGGAACAACTGTACCAGTCCCTTGACATACCAAACCCGCTTCTACCTGATAAAAGCCATTTGCTGGAAGGGTAAATTGTTTAGTAGCGGCATTCCAGCCAGTAGAATATCCTGAACGGGGAGTAAGAGGGATTCTTTGACTCAATTGATCCTGACCGGCGAAAATTGGTATTATATAGTCAGAAGTTAGTGTAGCTGAAAAAACAGTTACAGGGATTTTCAATTGATCAAGCAAACGACTTTGTGACATTTGATGTAATTCTCCATCGACACTTCGCGTGACTAAACTATCGGTTATCAATGAGTTTGGTTTGTTTTCAACCTTTAATGTGCCAGTTGTTTTGTCGGTAATCACCTTTTTATTATTTGCAGCTTCAACCTCCAAATTGTTAGCCGCACCAATCACCGTAGGATTCGTTCCAATCTTCACCTGTGCGAAAACCGAAGAAGAGGCGAAAAGCATTACTGCGAAAAACGCAGGATATAGTGCTTTTGAAAAAATCTGTTTTGTCTTCATTATTTTAATTGTTTTAATGTGTGAAATCGTTTGTGTTTTGTTGTAATCAATACCAGCCTTAACGGCACGGGCTGCCCGGCCTGCGCGGCGCGGCATTAACAATTAACCCTTAACCATTAACCATTAACCATTAATCCTTAACCATTAAAGAAATCGTCATCGCCGCCTTTTTCATCGTCCAGGTTTGTGGGCCGGCTAAAAACTGGGTTGAGCTGATTAGCTTTATTTTATCCCCAGCTGCTGCTTTTACCACCAGCGCGCTGCCAACCGGCATATCCCTGTTTTCCAGCGAAGTCATCTCCGTTATCTGGATCGTTTCCCCGGATTGCTGCAAGGCGAAACCGCCTGTTGCTACCGGATTGGAATAACCATCATCAAAAATGTTGATACCGGAAAATGAGATGGAATAGTAACCAGCCTCAGAGATTGTATACTCCTTGGTAGCACTGTTCCATGCTGATTCAGGGTCAAAGTCGGGGATGATATTAATTATTGTTCCGGCATTGTCCTGTTCAACGCTTTGACTGGTGGCATATCCCGCAAACACGACACCTGCCTGCCAGCTTCCGGCACCGTTTCCATCGGATGTGAATACACGCCCAAATTTTTGCGTACCATCCGCAATCGTTACCTGCCCGGTTGTTTTATCAATACTGGTTTTTCTCCCAGCCGTAGAAGCTTCCACTTCCAGATTGTTAGCGGCATTGATCGTCGTAGGATTCGTCCCGATTTTTACCTGGGCGAAAACCGAAGATGAGGCGAAAAGCATGGCTGCGAATAATGCAGGACACAGTGCTTTTGTAAAGATTTGTCTGGTATTCAAAACTTCAAGATTAGTGTGTGTAATATTATTTTTGGTGTTGTGGGTAATGACTCTCGGTCTGTCTTTTCGCGTTTCAAACGCTGCACCACTCAAAACGGATTGCAAATCGGTTTTGAATAGTTAAAGAACTATTGACTTACGGAAACAACTACCTTTTGGTTAGCAAAGTCGTTATTACCACATGCTCCCGCGATTGATTCTTTTCCTACACCAACTCTTGCCGATACACCACCATTTACCCAGGGAAGAAGGTAAACTCTTACGTTGTAAGTTCTGGGAGAGTAATTCTGTAATGCGGTCTTGGCATTAATATAAGATGCTGAGCAACCTGTTCCTGAGTGAGTAAAGAAAAACGTGTCAACTGCTTCGAAAACACCAGGCGTCGTTTTGTCAATCGCTAGAACAAGAAAAAAATTGAACTGAGTAGTATTGTATGCTGCGGAATATGTACCTGTAATGTCTACGGTTACATCATTATTAGCATTGTTTACCGTAAAAGAAGCATTTCTATTTAAATTATAGGCACAAATCGGTATCGCTTGTCCAATACCAACGCCGCACGTTCCAACTGCCGAGGAGGGGATATCAGCTGTAACACCAGGTGTAGATTGTGAAAATGAAGCAATTGTTGTTGTTTTCAAAGCGGGAGCGAGTGCAACCCATCCGGTGCCATCCCAATAATACTCTCCAATCTTGGCGACTAATGTCGGATAAAGAATGTTACTCGATGCAATTGCAGCATTTGTGTTATATACATGCATACCAGCAACCGCAGTCCCAGCCAAACCCCAAGTAGTCGTATTTGTCAAAGATATACGAGGCATTAATAAACCTCTGTTTGTGCTTTCAATTTCCAATGCTGATCCGGCATTAATCGCAGTCGGGTTATCTCCAATCTTCACCTGCGCAAAGACCGTTGAACTTAGTAACATTGCTCCTGCAAAAAGTGCTGAGCAAAGTGTGTTAGATAATAGTTGTTTTCTTTTCATTGTGTGTACGTTTTTGTGTGATTGTTGTGGTTAAATAATGTGTGAACTGTTGGGTTGTTGTGGTTATGTTGGCTGAGATGAACCCGGGCCATAACCAGCCTGGGAGGTTTCGGCCGCTTCGGCGAAAACCAGGAGGGTTTTGATTTTAAGTTGTGTATAGTGAAAACCAGGTTGTATGCCTTTCTTATTTTTGAGACACATGCAAACGCATTTAGTCACAAAAGGAATAAAAATTAATTTCGGGCGATGGCAACGAGGATGAACAATAGGCCGAGCACCAGTAGTTTAAACCATACATGTGAGCCGGTAATAGGAGAGTAAAGTTTGTTCATAGATGTGTATCGTTTATAGATATGTGTGTTGTTGCTTTTGTAAACCTATTTTGTATCTCAAAACTGAGAATAAAATTACCGCCTTGCTGTACACGTAAACCGTCCGTTTTGTAGAAATTATTCTTGTAAGTTGTCGATTCAGTCCGGCTGTCTTTTTTTAATACAAAAACTGCATTTCTGTATCCGATATGTTTTCTGCCCGGATTGCCCATAAAACTACCGTTGAATAAGTTTTTGAAAAAAATATCGCCAGAAGCTTGTACGCGTATGATTATACGTTTTGTAAACATTTTCATCACGAAATAGCGTTATTTTATTGATCTGTATACTATTTGTATACAAGAGAGAACCATACTTTCTTCCAAAGTTCTACGCAAGGTGTCGGACATCTCGACATTCGTTTGTCGATTACATAAATGGGTTCAGTACAATTTTCGACCTGGAAAATCTGGAACTTCGATTTCGCAGTCGAATCAGGGTGATGAAATAATCTTGGGGCGGAGTTGTTTTTTTTCTAATTTGATAAGGTAAATGGTCCATAGCGTGTTTTGAAGTGTGATTTTGTGTACTATTTAAGGATTTAAACAGATTTATCCATCCTTAACCGCAAAGTACCGGAAAGCCATTTTAAAAAGTTGTAGAGTGATAGAAAAAAAATAATAGAATCATCTCTCGTCGTTATTTTCCGTTATGGCGGTGCCAGGACATAGAAATACTACGCTAATGTTAGAAGATATTACGAGTGTAATGTAGGCTGTAAACCCCGGATCTCTGTTCATCTGAGATCCATTCGTTAAGAATTCTATGCCTGTACGCGGACAGCTCAACTTTTTTTGCTTCGTTCGTAAACAGGTTTTTTATACCAATCATCCCTCACACTGAAGAATAGGAATATGAAGAAAGGTTTGTTACGCCGGGTTATCCTCCTGGTATTACTGATGCCGGGTTATGTTTTGGCACAGAAAAACTATGCAGTCACACACTACACCAGCAAAAATGGTTTACCACAAAACAGTATCAAACTAATATTTGCCGATCCGGAAGGTTTCATCTGGCTGGGCACGGAAGACGGCCTGGTCAGGTTTGACGGTCAGCATTTTTATAACTTCAACCGCCTCAATCTTAACGTTTCCAACAACCATGTAATTTTTGGCCGGGTAGTTTCAAAAGACAAAGGTTTAAAAAATATTTCCCCGGCAAACAGAAAATCAACGGATCTGTATTATGCCTCTTTTCTGGGATGGGAAACCGTCAAAATCCAGCATGGCCGGGCGGTGCGTGATACATTGTATAAATACAATTATCTGAAAAAGCTGGCTCCTTTCAAGGAAGGGTTTCCCAGCTTTCATCTGGCGGCGGGCCTTCCGAATTTCGTAACAGACAGCACGGTCTTGCAGCGTTACATGGTTACGACGGCATACGGCGACAAGAATTTTTTCGTATGCCATAAGGATCAGATCACGTATTATGTTGACTGGAAAAAAAGTTTCAGCAGAAAGTTTCAGGCCCATAATCTCTGGAACTATTTTTCGATAGGTGAGGAGCTATTTTATTATGAGAAGGACCGGAACGAGATCACAGGTTTTGCAGGCAAGGAGCCGGTGACGACGGTTGTGGCAGGTGATATTCAGTCAGATCCTGCTTACAAAACCAGAAAGAAAGACATCATTTTATACTGGAACAACGTAAGCGACCAGGCTTATCTGTGCCTGGGCAAAAACCTGTATTCCTTATATAAAAATCAAACCGGAAGCTTGTCGACACGGCTGCTTGTGGAGGATTTTGATTTTGTTGGGGAAGGGATTGAACTGATCCATTTTGATGAAAAGAGCAAAAAGATATTTTTAGGAAGTCCGACCGAAGGGCTTTTTGTGCTAAGCAGGCAACAGTTTCAGGTCATCAACATCAAGGGAGATGCGCGGGACAATGTTTTTTATGACCACATTCCTTATGACGAAAACACGGTTTTGACGGGCACGGGAAATGTTATCGGGAAAGATATGAAGAGCGGGCGGGTGACGGACAGGCTGGTGACGTTTCTGAATAAAATCAATCCTGCTGATAAAACATTTGTGATCAGGGACAAACACAATACCTACTGGATTCCGCTGGGAACGATCTTGTATCGTGTCGATGGTAAACTGGAAAAAATTATCGGCCGGTGGGATTTCAGGAATTCGGCCAATAGAATCCATGAGGGATTGTCGGGCAAAATCTGGGTCAGTACTTATGAAAATGGTCTGTTCAGTATTGATCCAGAAGATAAAGATGCAGTTCCCGTACCTTTTTTCAAAGATACTTTCCCGGAAATTACTGCGATCAAGTCTGAATCTGCGGAATCTTTGCTTTTGGGGACCGGCGCAGGATTGTATCGGGTCGGTATCAAATCAAAAAAGAAGACGCTGATACCCGGGACTGAAAAGTTTCATATCACGAGTATTTACGTGGACCAGGATAAACATTGCTGGTTCACGGCCGTTGACCATGGCATCATGCTTTTGGGTCAGGATGATAAACCTGTCGTTTTTCCACTGGATAAAAACAAATATCTGGCAAGTCCGCATTACATTATTGACGACAAACGCGGATATTTCTGGATACCTACCAACAAAGGACTTTTCCAGATTTTTCGGAAAGATCTATTGTATTATGCTGATCGGAAAATGACTTCTGACGAAAAATCCACCTGGACGGCGGGGAAAACCGGACAATCTGCGGAGCTTTTTTATCTGTATCATGCCAAAGAGGAGGGTTTTAATACCAATGAATTCAATGGCGGCTGCGATCCGTGTTCTGCAACGCTGGCGAACGGATATATATCAATACCTTCCCTAAACGGGCTGGTCTGGTTTAAGCCTGAGCAGATGGAAAACTACATGCCTGAGGGAGGAATTGTGCTTGATAAGGTTGAGGTTAACCAGGAATTGCTGCCTTATTCGGGTGATACGATCCGTTTTAATTTGAATCCCGGAAATGTGCGTTTCCATTTTTCGACGCCCTATTTTGGAAATCCTGACAACCTGAATATGTCGTATGCGTTGGTGAAGGCGCATACCGAGGAAAGCGCCGGAGACTGGATTCCGATTGCGGCCAACGAAACCGATATCAGGTTTTCAAGTTTAAGTTCTGGTGAATATACCTTGCTGATTCGGAAAATTGATGGTTTTGGTTTTGAAAAGTATAATATCAAAAGAATCCATCTGATTGTGCCGCCGCGCTGGTATGAGACCTGGTGGGCAATCCTGTTTTATGTGATTGCGCTGGCAGCTGCAATATATGGTTATAGCAGGCTGCGACTGCGCAAGATCGAGCGGGAAAAACAGAAACTGGAGGCACTTGTCGACGAGCGGACGGAAGAATTGAACAGGACAATGCTCCGGCTGGAAGAATCAAAAAATGAAATGAGTAAAAAAATGCATGTATTGTCCAGGCTGCTGGCCTCCATGACGCATGACATCCAGTCGCCGCTTAATTTTGTCGCCATCACTTCGTCCAATATTCCGCCTTTGCTGGAAGCACAGAAAATTCCGGAGGTTGGGAAAATAAGCGAGATTATCGCAGATTCTACCAGAAGAATGAGTGCTCTTTTAAAAGATCTGCTTAACTACATTCGTGTGAACGTTTATGGTAACCGGTTACAATTTGAGGAGATCGGGCTGAGAGCACTGGTGGAGGAAAAGTTTGCGATGTTCAGGAATATGATGGAGATGAACAACACGGTTTTTACGAACAATATTCCCGACGATATTGTGATCAATTCCGATCTGCAAATGGTTTCAATTCTTATCCATAACCTGATCGACAATGCTTCCAAGTTTACCACAAACGGGGAAGTTGCGATTTATACGAATCTACATGAAGACCATAAGGTGGAAATGGTGATTGCCAATACGGCAACCGGTATCCCGCAGCACGTCATGAATATGATCAATACGCCGATGGAAGACAAAGATGATCCATCCTCATCCACCAACAAGGCAGGTCTCGGTTTGCTGATCGTGAAGGAAGTTTCAGATCTGGTTGGCGTTTCTATCCGGGTAACTGATTCAGACCAAACGCGGTTTCATCTGGTATTTGAATATTGAGGTCGGCGGTCGGCGGTCGGCAATCGGCGGTCGGCTATCGGCAGGGAATTCGGGCTTTCAGCTATCGGATTATTGCCTGGAAGAAATTTCTGCCAATTCCGATTGCTGAAAGCCAAAACCCGGCCGCAGATTTTCGACAGCCGACAGCCGACAGCCGATTGCCGACCGCCGAAAGCCGCCCTATCTATCCTTTCAACAAAGATGCTTTTCTGGCCAGTTGGATTTCGTCAGAAACTTCGAGTTTGTCGTAGATCCTTCTTTTATAGGTGCTGACGGTATTTTCTTTCACCTCAAGTATAGCCGCGATTTCTTTCGTCCATTTTCCTTCCATGAGCAGGTGCATTACGACCATTTCTTTTTTGGAAAGTGTGCTAAGCGGGTTTTTCTGTTTTTGGCCGTGCTTAGCCAAGTTCGTCAGAATGGTTTGCTGAATAACCGGGCTGGTATATTTTCCATTGTTCATCACCGCTTGGTAGGCTACGATAAATTCTTCCGGAGAAGATGTTTTAGGCAGATAGCCGTCCGCACCTGCCTGCAGAAACGGGATGGCGTAAACGTTTTCATCATAACCAGAATGAACGAGAATTTTGATTTCAGGCTGCCTGGAACGAACGGATTCGATCATTCTGATATTTTGTCCGCCAGGTATGTCAATATCAAGGATAAGCAGGTCAAACCTTTCTCTTTCAAGCAGATAGGTTCCCTCGGGAAAAGTGCCGGCGTATTGTACTGCTACCTGACTGTTTGCCTGAGATAATAGTTGCTGAAGACCGGACCTGATGAGAGGGTGATCTTCGATAATCAGAACGTTCATATTTTGCGGAGGGATGTGTTTTTTATGGTTGCAAAAATAAGTATTTATTCAATAGTATTAGTGTCGAAAAATTTCGAAGGGCTGTTTTAAAATAGAAAATCTGGTAAAAGTCTTATAAAATAGGCGAGATGGCGGCTTTAATTTAAAATACTGACAAAGATCATATTTAGCTATGTGCATTGATCTGTCCTGGAAGTTTTTTGACAGAATAATTTTGAAAGGTCAGCAGAGTATCCGGACGTTATGTGGAAGATAGTTTGACAATCATACTGAAATATTATAGCGGATGGATTGAGCCTGGCATTTTGCAGGATGGTATTAAAGAGGTATTTTTATGGAGTGATCAGTCAATCTAAAAATGGATAAAGAACAGGAAATATTAGCTGCGGCGTTGAGACTTTTTGTGGAGTTTGGCTTTCACGGCACGCCTACGAGTAAGATAGCCAAAGAGGCTGGGGTGGCTAACGGCACTTTATTTCATTATTTCAAAACAAAAGAAGACCTGATTGTGGCGCTCTACAACCGGACGAAGGAAAGTTTGAATTCGTATCTTGCGGCACAACTGAATGAGCAAGATCCCTTGGAAGAGCGAATGAAAAGGGTATACTTCGCTTCGCTGGAATGGGGGCTTGAAAATAAGCCGCAATTTCATTTTATCCAGCAGTTTCACTTTTCTCCGCACCTGGCCAAAGTTTCTGATGAGGACAAGGAAAAACAAACGCGTTTACATGCAGGGCTTATGCGGCAGGCGAGCCTGGATGGTGTGTTGAAATCATTGCGGCCAGCCCTGATCGGCACAATTTTAGGCAGCCACGTGTATGGAACGCATCAGTATCTTGTTAATGCAGATTTGTCGGCGGAACAGAGGAAGGAAGTAATGGAAGAAACTTTTGTTATGCTTTGGGGCATGATCACGAAATGATCTGAAACAAGGAAATACTTTGTAGTTAAATCCACAAATACTCTTACTATCAACTTCCGCTGAAAGTCGAAAAAATATCATTACACACGAAAATGTGAAAGCCGACCGCAGAAAGCCGTTAGCCGCCTCAATTTACCTCGTTTGCAGAAAATAATTTATTCAGTAATGGTAGTTTACCAAGAAATGGAGTTGGTTCAAATGATTTTCCGGTTGAGTCAGAAACTGCAAGTTCGGATAATTGGAAGCTTTCAGGGGAAAATTCGAGGGTACCGTTGTCCAGTTCCGCATATGCAGGCTCAGCATTGCTCGAATCACTTGTTTTAGTACTGTCCGCAATGTATGTTTTGGCCCGTGACGCTTTCAAATCGCGTTCTTTTGATTCTTTTTCAACAAGACAAAGCACGAAAAGGGTAATGGCAATCGCGGTGGTAAAGAAAGATTTCATAGCTAAAATTTAATTTACATACGTAAACTTGTGCAAATCTAATACAAAGACTCTGAAACATGGCAAAAGGTTGTAACCATCTTTAATAAATTTTTACGAAAATGATTAAGTGGTCGATGAGGTTGTGACTGAGCTTGAAAAAATTGTAATATTTATGGATTTTAAATTTCTGACAAGTTAATTTAAGTCTGTTGAAGGTTAAGGAATAAATGTTTCATGGTAATCTTCCCGGAAGTTTCCTGTTCCGGGAAGATTAACTTTAAAGCAAAACGATACCTGAGTAGCTGCTAACTAACCAGCAGCCCAAAGAAGATATTAATCGGACTTGCCCAGCTGATTTCTACCCAGACAACGACGACGCCTTCACGTGGTGAAATGTTACAAACGGTATATCTCGCCGATCCTATGAATCTGCTGCCAGCCGGATTAGCCGCATTGCTAAATTCACTGATGCTTAGCATCACATTCGTTTCCGCGGAAATTATAATAATAGGTATTTGGTCCTGTCTTTATAGCAAGCGCGCTTCTGACTGATTTGAAAGCATTTACCCGTCCTGTTCCGATCGGTTTGTCGGGCGTGATGGCATCCACGTTATTTTTTATGATATCACGGACTTCTCCAAAAGTTGCATTTGGCTTTTTCGAGGCGACGAGGGCAGCCAGACCGGCTACATGCGGGCAGGGCATGGAAGTTCCGGACATACCAACTTATCCTCCTGTATTCATTTCTGCGGAGAATTTCATGATAGTATCTAGCATGAAATGAGGGATGATAATCGGGAAAGTCTTGAAAACACAAATACATCAGAGCCTGGTTTTTCGGTTCTGATGTGTTTGTGTTTAATTAAGAGGATCAGTCAGGAATGTTATAAAGCGATTTCACCTCCTCATAGGACATTTGGCTAAGTGAATTTTTTCTCGCCGTTTCACCGCCAGGTATGATGACATATCTGAAAGATTGCGTGCTTATTGAATAATTAGCGACGAAATCAATACGTCCTGGATAAAAGCGTTGGTGTACGGTATAGGAGGTGCCACTTAAAGTCTGAGCGTATGGTAGCGTAAGAACCCGGCCGCTTTCGGACCAGTAAACACGGATATCTGCCTTGTCCAGCATTTCCTGTGTCAATTTCGGAACGGCGAGAGAGGCGGTGTAAGTAGAGCCGCTTCCGGAAAATGGTGTGGATATCCAGCCGGAATAAATCACATTGGCTGTTCCGGTATCGCCTTTTGGCCCGACCTCTCCGTCGGAGCCGGAGCAGCCGTTGAGGATGACCATTAAAGCGATAAGCGTGCTTGTTAAGAGAAATTTGATAGACGTTTTCATAATGTCTGGATTTAATGATTAAGAAATAAAACAGATAAGAGAATCTGACTTCTTAGTCGTTAGCTCCAATGGCGAGGGAAACAGCCTTGGGAAAATATTTATTCTACCCCGATATTAAAATCACCGTTCATAACGAGTTTTGCATCGATAGGCGAATCACTTCCGGGGATGAGGAGTCCCTTGATTTTAGTCGTTTTTCCTTTACTTAATAAATCAAAAACATGCTTGTCTGTCAGGGTTTTGCCCATGAGTTCAAAAGGGATTTTGAAACCGCAAACCTGGAAATTACCGCATCCGTAAGCCGTTTTCCCCTTTTTTAATAAATGTTCCTTACACTTCGGGCATTTCAACGTCTCTATTGCAATTTCTTCTTTGGGTTCTTTTGGCTTTGGCTCTTTTTTGACTTTTTCTTCTTTTTCAACAACGACAGGCTCTTGGGCAATACTGATCATACCACCCCGATTTGAGAGCACTTCTTTGGTAAGATCAACGACCATCTGAATTAATTCCTGCTTAAAAGTATCCATCGAATACTCGCCTTTTTCGATCAGCCGGAGTTTACGTTCCCAGTTGCCGGTCAGCTCGGCACTTTTCAAAAGCTCATTTTGAATGGTATCGATCAGGTCAATTCCGGTCTGCGTGGCGTAGAGATTTTTCTTTTTCTTTTCAATATATTTTCGCTTGAAAAGTGTTTCAATGATGTTCGCACGTGTTGAAGGGCGACCTATTCCGTTGTCTTTCAATATCTCACGCATTTCTTCATCTTCCACCTGCCGGCCAGCCGTCTCCATGGCGCGGAGCAATGTCGCTTCGGTAAAAGCTTTTGGAGGTGAAGTTTTGCCATGATGTATTCTCGGCTCGTGCGGACCGCTCTCGCCGACGACAAAATCTGGCATAATGCGTTCTTCGTCAGCGGCTTCTTTTTTCGCACTCGCGTCATTGGCATATACCTCCCGCCAGCCCATTTCCAGGATTTGTTTACCGGTCGCTTTGAATTCAACCTGCCCGACTTTTCCAAGCACCGTCGTATTGGCCACTTTACATTCCGGATAAAAAGCGGCGATAAATCTTCGAACGATCAGATCATAAATCCGTTTTTCGTCGATACTAATGTTGTTAGGAAAAACGCCGGTAGGGATAATGGCATGGTGATCCGTTACCTTTTTGTCGTCGAAAACAGTTTTTGATTTCGGAATCGGCTGCTGTAAAAGTGGCGCAGTCAGATTTGCATACGGTTTCAGATCTGCCAAAATTCCTGCAATTTTTGGATGCAGATCTTCTGAAAGGTAAGTGGTATCAACACGCGGATAGGTTACGAATTTTTTCTCGTATAGATTCTGGATATGTTTCAAAGTATCCTCGGCTGAATATCCATATTTTTTATTGGCCTCAACTTGTAGTGAGGTCAAATCGAATAAACGCGGATTACCTTCTTTACCTTCTTTCCGTTCAAATGAAGTTATTTCAAAAAGGTGCTCTTTGAGGTATACAAGCCCTTTTTCTGCTTTTTCAACTTTCTTAATACGGTCAATTGTCGCAGTGAATTCTGTATCACGGTATGTCGTCTTTAACTCCCAATATTCTTCGGAAACAAAAGCATTGATCTCTTTCTGACGCTGAACAATGACGGCCAAAGTGGGTGTCTGCACCCTTCCGATGGACAAAACAACTTTCCCCTGACCGAATTTTTTCGTAAAAAGTCTGGTCGCATTCATGCCCAGAAGCCAGTCGCCAATGGCTCTTGCGCTTCCGGCAGCGTATAAATTATTGTATTGATCGCTTTCTTTTAATTTCTCAAATCCTTCGCGTATAGCCTGTTCGGTAAGTGAAGAAATCCACAGGCGTTTGACAGGAACGGCGCATTTTGCTTTAAGTAAAACCCAGCGCTGAATGAGCTCTCCTTCCTGGCCGGCATCGCCACAATTTATTACTTCTTCGCAGTTTTTGACCAGATTTTCGATAACACCAAATTGCTTCAACGCACCGGGATTATCGATCAATTTGATTCCAAAATTCGCCGGGATCATTGGCAAATCCTCCAACCGCCAGAATTTCCAGCGTTCATGATAGTCGTGCGGCTCTTTCAGGGTACAAAAATGGCCGAACGTCCAGGTTACCTGATATCCATTGCCTTCATAATATCCATCTTTACGCTGCTTCGCTCCGAGCACTTCGGCTATGTCTTTCGCTACACTCGGCTTTTCGGCTATGCAAACTTTCATATTTATTGGATCAGAGCACTTTGAGAGAACCAAGGCAGTCTGAGAAATTCAGTTTTTGTTTTGTTAATTTTGGAACTGCAAAGGTCGGGAAATTTTTGTGGAATATGGATTTTCTTTATCTTGGATGTGAAAGGGAAATATGCAGCATGATTTATAAAATTCGAAGGAGACAGTCGTAATCGTATGACATGGATAAAGAAATATTGGTAGAAAGACTCAAAAGTACATTCTCCGAAGTTCATTTAAACGGGCCGGACATTAACGCTTTTGTATTATGCCCGTCTTATGGAGGCGCTGTTAGAGATTCTTATATTCTAGGTGTCAGCGCACCATCACTTGCGTTTTTTTTGATTCCATACCAGCCTTAATGGATGGCGCAAAAAATAATTTCCTGGATGGTTCTGATTATATTCCCGAACCCAAAAAGGTCGATGCGGAGCTTTTTGAAGTTAACTAATATGCAAATCTCTTCAATAGTAAAATTAAATATTTAACAATAAGGTAACCATTTCTAAACATCTCCGACAATACCATTGACGAACTTTGTTAATACCAGTTCAAAAAACAATGGAGCGTCGAAGTTTATTGAAAAATATTGGTTTGATAGCGGGGAGTTTGTCACTGCCAACATGGTCGGTTGCAAATAACAAGATCGAAAATCCCAAGCGCGTTATGCGTATTGCCCACCTGACAGACATTCATATCCAGCCTAATCTCATTGCGGCGCACGGATTTAAAAAATGTCTTCACCATCTGCAAAATCTCGACGTGAAACCAGATTTCATCCTTAACGGCGGTGATGTCGTGATGGGTTCGAAAAATGCCACCTTCGAAAAATCGGAAAAGGAATGGGATATGTATCAAAAAGTCTTGCAGCGTGAGAATTCTTTGCGCGTGTTTACCTGCGTGGGAAATCATGATATTTTATTGAAAAAGGATCAAGCCACTGGTTTTCAGGATGGCAAAAAAAGAGCGGTTGATAAGCTCGAACTTGCAGAAGCCTATTACAGCTTCGATCAGAATGGCTGGCATTTTATCGTTTTGGACAGTGTCCATGAAAAATTTGATGGACATGGTTATACGGCAAAATTAGGAGAAGCTCAGATGGACTGGCTGGAAAAGGATCTGGAAAAAACATCAGACAAAACTCCGGTGATGGTCATTTCGCATATTCCGATTCTTTCAGCCTGTGTGTTTTTAGACGGGCAGAATGTTAAAAAAGATGACTGGCATGTGCCAGGAGGCTGGATGCATACCGACTGCGCAGAGTTGGTTGCTTTATTTCACAAACATAAAAACGTGAAGCTGGCGGTAAGCGGGCATATCCATTTGCACGATCAGGTTGTCTATAACGGCGTGACATATTGCTGCAATGGAGCCGTTTGCGGAGACTACTGGTTTGGGAAAACCCAGGAAACCAAAGCGGGTTATGCAATCATTGATTTATTTTCCGATGGCTCGTTCAATAATAACTACATCAGTTATCGAAGCTAGGACGGCCAAACAGCTAACACTGATTTACAATCAGTGTTGTTTGGTGTAGCGTTTGCAACGCGTTTTTTTTGTAATGTTTGCTATTCAAATAACTCGTTTGCTGAAAACTCATCAGAAAGGAAAAAAGAATCCCTGTCCATCATGCAATGAACAGGGAATAATAAATGTTACAACAAAACCCCTAGTGCCTCTTTCGAGAAACCAACAAGTTCTTCGGTTTTCTCGTCACGTATTTTTTCAACCCAGTGTGGATCCGCCAGGATTGGACGGCCAACAGCAACCAGATCAAAATCTCCTCTGTTGAAACGACGCATCAATTCGTCAAGCGAACTTGGTTGAGAACTTTCTCCCGCAAATGCAGCAAGGAATTCACCCGTTAATCCAACTGAACCTACTGTGATGGTTGGTTTACCAGTGATTTTTTTAGCCCAGCCGGCAAAGTTCAGGTCAGATCCTTCAAATTCTGGTTCCCAGAAACGGCGTTGCGAGCAATGGAAAATATCAACACCAGCTTCCGACAAAGGCAGCAGCCAGGATTCCATTTCTTCGGGCGTTTTGGCAAGTTTAAAATTATAGTCAGCAGGCTTGAATTGCGACAAGCGAAGTATGATTGTGAAATCTTCACCCACTTGTTTTCTCACCTCTTTAATTACGTCCACTGCAAAACGGGTGCGTTCCGCAAGGGTTTTTCCGCCATATTGATCCGTACGGTTATTGGTCGCTTCCCAGAAAAACTGGTCGATCAGGTAACCATGTGCGCCATGAAGTTCCAGACAGTCAAATCCTAGTTTTTTTGCGTCAGCCGCAGCGCGTCCGAAGGCCAGGATTGTTTCTGCAATATCGGCTTCCGTCATCGCTACACCATTTGCCAGATTCGGGCTATTATATTCCGAAGGACCTTCAAATGGAACAGATGGCGTCCATCCGCTGTGGTGATTGGCCATAATTCCCATGTGCCAGATTTGAGGACCCATGCTTCCGCCTTCCTCGTGAACGCCGTCAATTACTTTCTTCCAGCCATTCAAAGCTTCTTCGCCATAAAAGTGAGGAACGTTCGCATCGTTGGATGAAGACGGACGGTCAATTACGGTACCTTCCGATAAAATTAAACCAACATCGCCGGCAGCTCTTCTGCTATAATAGGATGCAACGTCTTCTGTTGGGATACCATTTGGTGAAAATGACCGCGTCATAGGTGCCATGACGATACGGTTTTTAATGTTGAGTGATTTCAAGCTAAAAGGCTTGAACAATGGTTCAGAACTCATAAAAAATTTTGGTTAATAATCATGTTAAATTTCCGATTCAATCAATTTGCTCAATGCAGCAAAAGCTTCATCATTTCTTTTATAATAGGTCCACTGACCAACCCGGGTTGCCTCGATCAGTCCCGCTTTTTTAAGCATTGTTAAATATTCAGAGACGGTCGATTGCGTAAGACCTGATTTCTCTTGGATCATTCCCACGCATACACCATCCGCGTTGCGATGCTCCGGTGCAAAGTGTAATTCAGGATTTTTCAGCCAGGTCAGAATCTCCAGCCGGGTTTTGTTTGACAGCGCCTTGAATATTTCTATTTGATCCATGTCTACTGCATATCGGAATTTCCCGATATTCCAATTAACATGTCATTCATTCTGAAAAGTTCCTCGTTATGTTTTTAAATTAAATCAGAGTTGTGAAATTTTTTTGTGTTTTAAATGTGATGATAAAACCGAGATTGGCGCTGAATATCGATTGAAATAACCATGATATTCTACCTTGTAATTTATCGTAGGGCTTATTTGAAGACTATTTTTGACCGTTCGATCATAAAAATCAGCTTTTCTGAAAATATTTTTAAAAAAAATTAAGAATATTTTTCTGAGTCAAAAATATAAAAATTGGTAACCATAGAATATTCTGTTTTTGGCATGGAAATGAGAATGTTAAATGGTTTAAAGCGCAATAGAGATTTAAGTTAGAGGATTGTTATTCGAACTCAAAATTTACTTACATAACAATTCCAAGATTTGACGGCTAAAAATAAGTCAATTTATTAGTATAGTGCAAATATGTATAGTTCTAGTACTTTTGGTTTTACTGGTAATTCAGGATAATTGACGGAATTTAATTTTGTTTTAATAGGCTCTGAACGTTTGTATTCGAAATAATGTATTATATTTGTACAAGAAATCAGAGTGAAACAAAAAGACAAACACAAACATAAGTAACAATGAAAAATACAATAAACATTTTGGCTGGTGCTATGATAGCAATGACCATATTTACTACTGCTAACGCTAATACTGAAGATAAAGCAATTGCTACAACTGCGAACAAATCCCTTCCGGTTTCGGTGACTGTTTTGGAAACTCCTGCTCCTCAAAAAGAAGCTGTTGCTAAAACTCAAAACTACACTGCTCCTCAAAAAGCAAATATTGTAGAGCTAAAATTGAAAAGCGATTCAAGTAAATAATTTGAATCAAAATCGGCCTCCGGAGAAGAAGGCTTGAAATTTATGGGATGAAAAAAGGGGGATTTATATCTTCCTTTTTTTATTTTCTGCCTGTCCTGTTTTTTGCCGCCCATTATTGTCAGATTTTTCAGGTAAAAAATTAGTGTATAATGGCTTTTCAGGTTAATACTAAACTTTACTGTTATGTCCAGAGTGATTACGCTTCTCAGTATCTTATTGCTGCTTTTTACTTGCGTGTCAATGTTGCTCAAAAAGGAAGTAGTACTTTTTAATGGAAAAAATTTTCATGGATGGGAAGGCGATACGGTGAAAACATGGCGTGTTGAAAATGGTGCGATTGTGGGCGGTTCCCTGACAGAAACTGTCGATCACAATTATTTTCTTTGTACCCAAAAAAGCTACGAAGATTTTGTCATCCGCGTGACATTCAAGTTATCCGGGACAGACGGGTTTATTAATACCGGTGTTCAGTTCAGGAGTAAGCGCACTGAAAAACCGGATTACGAAATGATCGGGTATCAGGCTGATCTTGGTGAGGGATATTGGGGAAGTCTTTACGACGAATCACGCAGAAATAAAACACTCATCAGTCCGGATTCCATGCTGATCAAAAAGATCCTGAAAACCGGGGACTGGAATAATTATGAAGTACGCTGTGAGGGCAGACGTATCCGTATTTCGCTCAACGGACAACAAACCGTGGATTATACGGAGCCTGATGAGTCCATACCACAAAAAGGCATTATCGGACTACAAATACATGGCGGCGGGAAAGCGCAGGTAACCTTTAAAGATCTTATTTTACAAGAACTATAACATTATTTCACTTCTCTTTCCTGAACTTTAATTCGATCCTGGTCATCTGTGGATAATTGTAGGCCGTGCTTTGCGTCTTCATACTAAATGCATTATCAGAAACATCGCTGGGGTCAATGGTCCATTCTCCACCTTTTGCGGCGACTGGATCAGCGGAGAAAATGGTGATATTTTTATCATTCGTTTTCCACTTTAAAGTCATAGGTTTTGTGTCGCCGACAAAATAGCCGGAAAAGGAGCCGTCGTTAATGAAACTTACAGTCTCCATATACCGCTCAAAACTCACGCTGCCGAATTGCTCAACGAGCTTTCCATTCTTAAAAACGGGAGCGTCGTTGGCGTAGATTTCATTTATGTACCATTTTGGATTACCTGTCAGTTTTTCAGCGGCTTCTCTTGGATTGCTGGCGGAATTATTACAGGCCGAAATCGTGGTTAATAAAAGAAGGAATAGAAAGGTTTTGATATGGTTCATAAGGTTTTAAGGGATAATATTTTTTTAACGCAAAGAAGGGAAGTTAAATTTAAAGGACGCAAAAAAACTTGGCGTACTTCGCGTTAACCTTTTTTGCTTTGCGTGACAAAACCTATTCCTAACAATTTCATAATATTTCAAAAATCAATAATGTCGATTTAAAGCTAAAAATTGCCGACTAAAATCAATTGCAAGCTTATGAAATATATTTTCTTATCACTAGTCGCTGCGGGCATTATTTCTTCCGGCGGCGCTTTTGCACAACAAAAACCAGAAGTTCAGGCGCATCGCGGTGGAATGGGTTTATATCCAGAAAACACGGTTACGTCCATGATTAATGCTGTCAAACTAGGTGCAAAAACACTCGAACTGGACTGTGTGATTTCCGCAGATGGGAAAGTGGTGGTATCACACGATCCGTATATGTCCTCTGACTTCATGCGTAAACCTGATGGTTCTGACATCAAAAAGGAGGAAGAAAAAAGTTTGGCGTTGTATAAAATGCCTTATGATAGTATCCGGAAATTTGACGGTGGCACAAAACCTCATCCGCGTTTCCCGGAGCAAAAGAAAATGAAAACATACAAACCCCTCTTGTCAGACCTGATCGACAGTGTTGAGGTTTATGTTAAAAAGAACAAGTTAAAACCAGTTTTTTATAACATGGAGACGAAAATATCACCTCAAGGCGACGGAGTTTATAATCCTGCACCTGATGTTTTTGTGTCGCTGGTAATGGATGTGATCAGGAAAAAGAAGATTGAAAACAGAACAACGATCCAGTCATTCGATGTTCGCACTTTGCAGGTTTTGCATAAGGAAAATGCAAAAGTGAAACTGGCTCTATTGATCATGAATAAAGATAGTTTTGAAGATAATATCAAGAAACTGGGCTTCACACCGGAAATTTATAGTCCCTATTATTCACTTGTGAATGAAGAACTTGTAAAGAAAGCCCATGCCGAAAAAGTTTTGGTTTTGCCCTGGACTGTGGATGACGAAAAGGATATGAAACAACTGGTTTTTTTTGGTGTGGACGGAATAATTACAAATCAGCCCGATCGGATGATTAAATTATTCGGTAGTTATCAAAATAAATAATTTAACCCGTTGGGTGAAATGAATTAGCGAAAATAGAAGGATGCATATTGGGTTAATATACTGAATTTCAGTATATTAAAGTCGCCAAACCAATCCCAATATGCATGTCAAAAATAGTAAAAAATTATACA
>NZ_JAKFFS010000003.1 GCF_021502725.1 Dyadobacter sp. CY345
ATACGCGTTACGCACCCGTACGACGGTGACATTGCTGCCCCCTCGCCTTGCATGTATTAAGCCTGCCGCTAGCGTTCATCCTGAGCCAGGATCAAACTCTCCATTGTAAATTTTGTTTTGTGGTAATTCCGAAAAATTCCACGTTATCTTCTTAAACGAACTATCTTGTTACTCTCTTCATCATGTCAAAGAACTGTGCTCCGCGTCTTCCAGAACTCGCTGCGCTGATCGTTCTCAGCGCCGTACTTCCCGATTGGGAGTGCAAAAGTCCTCCATTTTATTTTAAGATGCAAGTCTTGGAAGAAAAAAAATCAAAATAATTTTATCTTTTTTTATAACTACCTAATCGTCATAAGTTTAGTTGTCAAATTTTTTTGACAACTATTAGCATGCTTAGAAAGCGAGTATTTATATGTTTGATTCTACCGGAAAAACTCGACTGTGTGTTCCGAAGCATATTGGTCGTCGCCTGGCTTTATTCTCTTAACGAAAAAACGAGCCTTTTTCCCGAGCCTGAGGCTTGTGTATTTCGCCAGGACGTGCTCCTGTGTACCAAGCGGCTGTAAAGAAGGATACCAAAGGATATAACCTGGTTTCTCAAACAGAAGCTGTGGTTCTGACCAGTTTTGGCTGTTTGCGTCAATCCCCAGATCAGGGTTTTTATTAAAGGAAATGTACACCTGACTGCCCTGCCATGATTTTCCAACTACCTTTGCCATTAACATTACCCAGCAATTCAGATAGGTGTTCCAGCTGACAGATGGACCCCAATAAAACCCTCCTGTTGCTGATGATGCCGGTCCTCCTCCGGCTTTTAACGGTACTTGCAAACTGCTTATGGGTTTACCAAAACTATTGTAAGCTGCTCCAAAGCCGGTCCCATCCCATCGTTTTGCTTTACCCTGAGGGTTATCCAAATCTTTTAATGCAATACGGGCTACGCTTATGCACTGCCCTCCCCATTCCGTTTCCTTTTTATAGGTATGTTGATCATAAATACCGGGATAGCCGTACTCACCATAGAAAAGGTAAAGATATTCTCCGCTCGCCACTGCGGACGGGTCACCAACGCCCCCTCCAAATGTGTTGGAGATGTTGTTAGGTTTTAAAATCATCCGGGGATTAAGATCTTCGATGAAAATACCTTTGTTGTACCAGCTTTTTCCTCCATTTGTTGATTTCATAATCCCGATCCTACAAACTGCGGCGGGGCTTTCTGGCCCTCTCAACCCCTGAGGCCATTTTTCATTTTTGTATCCTTCTTTGGTTAATGAATCATAGGGAAGTGTCGAAGGATAATTTTCATTATGATAAACAGCGTAAAGGGTATTGCCTGATTTATCGTGCGGTTCCTGATAAACGGTTTCAAACCATATTGCCCCATGCAAACCGGGTTTGCCAACCGGAGCATTTTTTGGTAGCACAGGATCTGAAAATTGGCTGGGATTACTCTTAAATGCTTCATCAGCATTACTTCCATTGGCAAATTTAAGATCCTTTGCATTGCCCCAAAGAGGATCTTCGCCGTATTTCCCAGGGAAGATTCTGAAGGTATCGCCAATCCAGGCTTCGGCCATATTACAATCCACAAAAGAATTGAATACTATTTTTTCGGAAGAAAGCAGCTTGAACTGTGGTTGCTTTACCTCGCCCTTCCGGGGAGAGCATCCATCAGAAAAAGCAAGCACCAGTGAAATGCAGACCCAGCGGAATACAGAGGAATTATTCATGATATAAATATTGCAAGATATTGTGTGTGAAAAAGAAGATGCAATATTTAAATAATATTCCGGGTCTACAAAAATAATTCAGGATTAATAATTACAAGTAATACTAACCGTAAAACCTAAAGCAGCTTAAATATTTTTAAAATACTCAATCACATGCATCTTCAACAATGCTTCCTGCTTGTCGATACTTCCCTGCGGCAAGGCACGGTTTAATATATAATGCGGCCAGCCGTCCTTATCCCTTTTTTCAAACAGATAATAAGACGACAGACTTAATACCTTACATATACCTATATGCATCAGATCCTGTTTTTGTTCTTTTGTAAATCTTTTGGCACCTTGTCCCAACTCCTGCACGCCTATCAGAAATAATACGCCATTGAGATCACTCGGTCGTTTGCCTAGCAATTCTTCCAATGTTTGAAGTAAATGTTCCCACTGCGCTTCCAGGGGTTGGTCTTCTATATTTAATGTGCTCATATAAGTTCTTGTTCTATTAATGCGTATCAGTCAAATCCAGCCCGAGGACATGTTAAACCGATACAATAATTTACATCTCTATATAGGAAAGGAAATCACAGCAAATTGCTGACGATTAATCAAATCTCCGGTTTGTTTCCGTTTTATCAAAACCAATAACAGAAGGCGGACGTTCTATTTGTCATGATGTTTTAATTTTCCTGTAAAATGATTGTAAACTCTTGATCATATATAGAATAGAAAAGAGTGCATTTGCCGGTTTTTCCTAACTTTGGGTTTTGTGCGATACGAATGAAGAATACTGATACGAATAATATACATAAGGAGGGAGATAGATTGAGCAAGCCAGAATATTTAGATACACTGAACGAACCGCAACGACAAGCCGTGGTTTATGGGAATGGTCCGTTAATGATTATTGCCGGTGCCGGTTCAGGAAAAACACGAGTACTTACTTACAGGATTGCCCATTTGATAGAAAATGGCGTAGATCCGTTTCGTATTTTATCCCTGACTTTTACCAATAAAGCATCCGGAGAAATGCGGAAACGTATCGAAGGTGCTGTTGGGACAGAAGCGAGAAATATCTGGATGGGTACTTTTCACTCTGTCTTTGCAAAAATACTAAGGATCGAAGCGAGATATCTGGGTTATACCAGCGATTTTTCGATTTATGATACGGACGATTCAAAGTCGTTACTGCGGAGTATTATAAAGGAATACAATCTGGACGATAAGGTTTATAAAGCCAATGTGGTCTATAACCGGATTTCCGGAGCGAAAAACAGGCTGGTTTCTGCGGACGATTATATCAACAATGCCGTAATTCAGGCAGATGATGAAGCTGCAAAAATGAAAGAGATCGGGCGGATTTACAAAACCTACGTAACGCGATGTTTTCAGGCGAATGCGATGGATTTTGATGATCTGCTTTTTAATACAAATGTCCTGTTCCGTGATTTTCCTGATGTTTTGTACAAATATCAGCACAAATTCCAGCATGTGATGGTGGATGAGTTTCAGGATACAAACGTTTCGCAGTACCTCATTACCAGAAAGCTATCTGCCGTTAACCGGAATATTGTTGTCGTAGGTGACGATGCCCAAAGTATTTATGCTTTCCGCGGAGCCAATATTGAGAATATTCTTAATTTCGAAAAGGACTTCCCGGATGTTCAGACCATTAAACTTGAACAAAATTACCGTTCAACGAGCACGATTGTCAACGCTGCAAATTCAGTAATTGCCCGAAATAAATCCCAGTTAAAAAAAGAAACCTTCACGGTTAATGAGGAAGGTTCGATGATTGATGTCATCAAAGCGGGTTCGGATAACGAAGAAGGCCGATTGGTTGCGGGAGCCATTTTTGAAGAAAAAATGCAGAAAGCGCTTAAAAACGAAAATTTTGCAATTCTTTATCGTACCAATGCGCAGTCACGTTCTTTTGAAGAAGCCCTGCGTAAGCTCGGGATTAAGTATAGAATTATCGGCGGACAATCTTTTTATCAAAGAAAAGAGATTAAAGATATTTTGGGTTACCTGCGTTTTACGGTCAACCAGCGTGACGAAGAAGCTTTCAAAAGAATTATTAATCTTCCAAAACGTGGGATTGGTGATACTACTGTTGCCAGAATTACGGTAACAGCTGCTGAAAATAATGTTCCGATCTGGGAGGTTGTCAGTAACATTGGAAACTATGCAACCGGCCGGACAATTACACCGATTGAGCAATTCAGTACTTTGATCAAAAGTTTTATGTTGATGCTCGAGGCTGGGAAAGATGCTTTTGAGGTGGCATCACATATCGCAAAAACATCCGGACTTCTTCGTGAATTGTATGAAGATAAAACCGTCGAAGGACTTTCGCGTTATGAAAACGTCCAGGAATTGCTGAATGCGATCAAGGAATTTGTTGATAGTGAAGAAAATGAAGACAAAACACTAAGCGCTTTTCTTCAATCGGTTTCACTTTTGACAAATGCTGATGAACCGGATGAAAACGAAGATAATGACCGCGTTACGATGATGACGATACACTCGGCAAAAGGGCTGGAATTCCGAAATGTCTTCATTGTTGGTTTGGAAGAAGATCTTTTCCCAAGTCAGATGATGCTGGAAAGTCGGCAGGATCTGGAAGAAGAACGCCGTTTGTTTTATGTAGCGATTACCCGGGCGGAACAGAAACTTACTTTCTCCTATGCGGAAAGCCGTTACCAGTGGGGACGCCTGAAAATGTGCGAACCAAGCCGGTTTTTGCTGGAAGTTGATGCAAAATATTTGAATATTTCTCAGTCTTTCCAAAGAGAAATTGGCCGTGAAGGCTCGTCTTCGTCGCCCATGTCCTTTGTCAAAAACCTGAGTCCGAGAAGACCGACGGAGCCAAGGCCGGCTACTGCCGCATCATCTCATACACCTTCTTCCGATTTTGTGCCTAGTGATACCCACGATCTTGTAGAAGGCGATAAGGTAGAACATTCCAAATTTGGTTTTGGCACGGTTGTTAAGATGGATGTGAACGGAACCGACCGCAAGGCAACCGTAAAATTTGATAAAGTGGGTGACAAAACTTTATTGCTCAGTTTCGCCAAATTAAGAATAGTGAAATAAATCGTATTACATAGTTATAGTACGATGATACAGGACTTTACATAATGTAAAACCACGCACCGCCACGAGACTCATTAATTTAATACTCTTATGGCGGTGTACTAATGATTATTTTTTAACCGATTAAATTATGTTCATCGAAAAAGACCTTCAACAGATTCAGGAACGCGGAAGCGATGCCACAGTAGTAGAGGAACAGGTTCATTACTTTGTAAATGGGTTTCCGTTTCTTCATTTGTCAAAAGCGGCAACGGTTGGAGATGGAATTATTCGTCTGTCAGATGCACAGATTGAACTGGTAATTAAGGCGTTTGACAAAAGCTCGGCTGACGGCGAAGTGGCGTTATTGAAGTTTGTTCCTGCTTCCGGAGCTGCAACGCGTATGTTTAAGTCTTTATTCAGCTTTTTACAGGAAGATAAAAAGGACAAATCTGTTGACGAATTTTTTGCGAGGCTCACAGAATTTGCTTTTTATGAAGACTTAAAAGCTAGCATGGCGTCAGATGGAATCGATATTTCTTCTGCTGATGAAAAGACAACAGTCTCTTATTTCCTATTAAACAAGGGTTTAGGATATGGAGAATTGCCGAAGGGATTATTGAAATTCCATAATTATGATAACCGTTCCCGCACGCCGCTAGAAGAACATCTGGTGGAAGGTGCGCATTATGCGAATGCCGGAAGCAATGTTCAGATCCATTTTACAGTGTCACCGGAACACCGTGATAAATTTGAAAAGTTGGTTGTTGAAGTGTTGCCGACCTATCAAAGTGAGTTTGGTGTGAAGTACATGGTGTCATTTTCGGAGCAAAAAAGCTCAACAGACACGATTGCTGTGAACATGGATAATTCGCCCTATCGCGAAAAAGACGGCGGTTTATTGTTCCGTCCGGCTGGACATGGCGCTTTGCTGGAAAATTTAAGTCAGCTTGATGCAGACATTATTTTTATTAAAAATATTGATAACGTCGTTCCTGACAGAATCAAAGGAGATACCGTAACTTACAAAAAAGCACTGGCGGGTATTGTACTTGAATTCCAGAAAAGAATATTTGGTTATCTTGATAAACTGAGTGCAGGAGCAGATTCTTCCTTGTTCTCAGAACTTGATACTTTTTTCCGTGAGGAACTATGTGTCGTGCCTCCGGCAACTTACGACAGCTGGTCTGATGATCAGAAAAAGGAATATTTCGTTGCGAAGCTTGATCGTCCTTTACGTGCCTGCGGTATGGTAAAAAATCAGGGAGAACCTGGTGGCGGGCCTTTCTGGGCAGAAAACGCAGACGGATCTTCTTCGTTGCAAATCGTGGAATCGGCGCAGGTTGACGTTGACAACGAACAGCAAAATGGTATTTTCAAAAACTCGACCCATTTCAATCCGGTTGATCTGGTTTGTGCGATCAAGAATAAAGATGGAGAGTTGTACGACCTCAAAAAATTCCGCGATCCGCTTACCGGCTTTATAACCTACAAATCAAAAGACGGAAAAGAGTTGAAAGCGCAGGAATTGCCAGGTCTATGGAACGGATCGATGGCCAACTGGAACACACTTTTTGTTGAAGTTCCATTGCTAACGTTCAATCCGGTGAAAACAGTAAACGATCTGTTGCGCGAACAACACCAATAGTGTCAACAGCACAGCTATAAAAGTAAAAACGTCGAATCCGTAACGGGTCCGACGTTTTTTATTGGAACAATTTTCCTAATATCATGCTGTCAGGGGCAATATTTCAAGGAATTGGTAAAACCTTACTTTCTTTGAAAGTTGACAAAATCACCATCGTTTGCGTGCTTGCCACTTCTTCAATTTCATTTATTTTTTCCAACATCAGTTTTTGGTAAGTACTGATATCCTTTGAAATTACTCTTAGCAAGAAATCGCCTGTACCGGTAATATGGTGACATTCGATTACTTCCGGAATTGCATGTATTTTTTCAACAAATGATTCAGTAACAGCTTTTCTATGGCCAACCAAAGAAATCTGTACGAATGTACTTACACCTAAACCAACTCTTTCTGGTTCTAACTGTGCGTGATAACTTTTAATAATTCCTGATTGCTCAAGTTTCTTTACACGTTCAAGTGTAGGAGCCGGTGAAAGCCCAATTTCCTTTGAAAGCTGTGCGTTCGTTATCTTGGCATTCGTTTGTAAGATCTCCAGTACTTTACGGTCTATCTGGTCTAATTTAATGATAGCAGACATTGCTTATAACATGGTTTATAGTTAGCCCCACTTTTCAGGACGCTGCAAAACTAATTAGTTTCCCGAAGATAATTGTAACTTTATACTGAAAATTTGTCAAAAAAAAGAATTTTAATAGGTAAAACGGCCTTTTAGTGCTGAATTGTTGGGTGATACTTTTATAAAACCCATTAATATCTATTTTATTAAACGGAATAAGCCTCTATTTTCTGTAAAAAATCCTGATACGTTATACGTATTCCTTCTGTCAGATCCGTCTTGTGTTTCCAACCTAACGCATGAAGCTTGCTGACATCCATCAATTTGCGGGGCGTACCATCTGGCTTGTCCGTATTCCAATGAACTTCACCTTCATAACCAACCGTTTTTTGGATGAGCTCAGCTAATTCTTTAATAGTCACATCGCTTCCGACACCAACATTCAGGAAACCCGGCTCGCTATAATTTTGCATCAGAAAGTAACACGCATCAGCCAGATCGTCGGCATGTAAAAATTCGCGCAAAGGCGAACCCGTGCCCCAGAGCTCCACAACAGGTTTATTTTCCTCCTTTGCTTCATGAAATTTACGTATCATGGCAGGAAGGACGTGTGATTTGTTCAGGTCATAATTATCATTTGGGCCATAAAGATTTGTTGGCATTACCGAAATGAAATCGCAGCCATACTGACTTCTGTATGCCTCGCACATTTTTATACCAGCAATTTTAGCGATTGCGTAAGGTTCATTGGTCGGTTCCAGCGTTCCGGTAAGCAGAGAATCCTCATGAAGTGGCTGAGGTGCTAATTTTGGATAAATGCAGGATGAGCCTAAAAAGAGCAGCTTTTTTACATTAACCCGGTAAGCGCTGTCGATGATATTATTCTGGATTTGCAGGTTATCGAACAAGAATTCTGCACGATAAATATTGTTGGCCATAATCCCTCCTACCTTCGCAGCGGCCAGAAAAACGTATTCCGGACGTTCTGTTTCAAAGAAATCTTTTACGGATGCCTGGTCACGCAAATCAAGTTCTGAGGAGGTGCGGAATACAAAATTGTTAAAACCTTCAGCAGTGAGTTTACGGTGAATCGCCGAGCCGACCATACCGCGATGTCCTGCGATATAAATTTTAGCGCTTTTTTCCAATGTGTTATGTAAATTTGTAGGATGAAAAATCAATATCTTTAATACCCAATTCGTTACAAAAGTAACAATCTTACCCTGAAGAAAAATTCAATACACATGCAAAGAGTTATTCTGGTCTGGTGTTTCCTAACCATTTTCCTTATGAAGGGAACTTGGGCGCAGACTGAAACAAAAGAGTCTACACCGCCGTCATGGCTTCCAAAAGCAGCTGATCCGGATTCTGCGAAAGCAAAAAAAGCAGGCTCGAAGGATTTGAAATCTTTCGTTTCCGGCCTGGATCCGGCGGCAACTGCTACACTTCCGGGAGGTAATAGCAAGTCGGCGTCTCTCACTTCCCTTTTCGGCGAAACAATTCCGGATCTTGGACTTAAAGTAAAAGAATACAAAAGCCAGAAAGCGGATCGCAAAATAAAAAAAGAAAAAGCGCGGCTTGCAAAAGTGATGTATAAGGGTGTGCCGATGGTGGCGATGGACATTCGATATGGCAGTGGCGACAGAACTACGCTTGAAACTTTTCACGTCCTGAAAGAGCCGAAGCCATTAAATAATTATGCGCGTGCTACCGAAACACGCTGGTATGACACTAAGGGAAAAAAGCTAAGCTCTGCTGTTATTAAGGATAAAGAAAAATCGCTATTGCTGCATGGCTCCTATAAAAAGTATGTTGGGGAAAATCTGATTGAGGAAGGTTTTTACTATATGGGCGTGAAGGATGGCCGCTGGGTCAAATATGATACCAAGTTTAATTTAGTTGATAAAGCGGTTTGGGATAAAGGTTTTCCTGCCGAGTCCCGTATAACATATTATGACTCTGCACATACAAAAGTGAAGGAAGTAATTCCTGTAATGTTTGGCGAGACGACGGGGGAATTTCTTCAATTTTATGACGAAGGCCAGTTAATGGCAAGCGGAAAACTTGATCATGGAAAAAAAGTTGGCCGCTGGGTTGAATACTTCCAGTATCGCCGTCAGCGCAAAAAGGAAATTCAGTATCCGAAAACAAGTTGGGACGAAGAATTTGAACCTTTCGTGTTGCGTGAGTGGGATGAAAAAGGAAAACTTCTTTACGATTATACCAAAGATCCACGCGCTTCGGTTGAGGAAGAAGTTGAAAATTAATCGTTCGAATGGGTGGAAATTGCTGTCCATCTACTTTATTCGTGTGTTGGATTAACACGAGCCTAATCATTTTATGTTTCAAGCTTTCCTAAACTTTGCCAGGACAAAAACCTGGCTGGCAGTAATTTTTTGCATAATTCCTGTACTTATTTATTTTTTGGTATTTAAAGTAATTGCTTTGAATATCAATTATATAGCTTTCGATGACATCCTGATTTTAGGTATTATCCCGGGTTTTGAAGACGCCTCCTGGCCTGACCGCTGGAAACGGCTTACCGAACTTTTTCCGGAACACAGGCTCGTTTTTTCCCGTTCCATTATTCTTTTGCTCCATTCGATTTTTGGAAAGATTAATATGGTTTGGCCGATGATCGTGGCCAATATTTGCTGGACGGCCTGCGCATTCGTTTTTTACAAGGCATTTCGATATTTCCGTCTTTCAGTATGGTACTTTGTGCCAGTGATGTGGCTTTGGTTCTCAATCCAGTCATTTGAAAATATTTTTTGGGGTGTAAGTTCACTTTGTAATTTCGGCGTTCTGCTGTTTGTTTTGAGCTCACTTTATTTTGCTACACACCATCCGAAAAAACACTATATCGCTATTGTTTTCGCAGTTCTGGCGACTTTTACTTACGGAAACGGACTTATGGTTTTTCCGGTTATCGGATTAATTGCCTGGCTTATGGGCCGCAAAAGAGATTTTGTCATCACTGTGCTGGTAATGGGAATTGTTGCGGTTATTTATTTTATAGACTTTACGCCAATCACGCAAAACCTTGATTTTTCTAACCCGCAGCAAGTCAAAGAAGGTTTTCTGGGATACTTCGGATTTATTGGCTCCATTGCGACGATTTCTGCTTATGATGCGGCAAATTCAGTTTTGATGACGGCTGTTGCGGCAGGATTTATTATGATTGCCGCTCTTATCTATTTGTTCAGGAAACAGTGGATTTTGCTATGGAATGCAGCCTGGGGAAAAACGCCATATTTAAATTCAGGAGCATTATTTTCATTGGGAATCGCAGCTTTTGTAGCCATTACCACACTCGCGTTGGTATATAAACGTATCCCCACTGATACTTTTGAAGGGATGTTTAAGGGCCGTTACCGGATGTATTCGGCACTTTGGTGTATTGCTCTTTATTTTGGGTTACTATCCCTGACGTCAAGGCCTTCGCTACGTTTTTCAGTTGTCGCTATCGTGCCCTTTGTCATTTTTCTAAACCTGATCATCCTTCATAGCAATTTTGCTTTGGCAATTAATAACCGTCGCATGGCCATTGTTCAGGAATTCAACGCACGGTACAATGCAGACTGGTTAGGCGTAAAAATGTTTTCGATGGATCAGGCACGTTTTGAAAAAATACGAGCCTATTATAATTCAGAAGATCCGTTGGCGGAAGGCTGGAGTCCTCGTTTAGCAACAGATTCGATACCATGTCCGAAGGTTTATGAGCCTGATACGGTTAAAAAAGACGGTAGTTATATTGTTGTAAATTTCGAAAGAGACTTCTTCCCGGCAGAAAAAAATTATTCCGATGGCGCTTATGTGATACTCAAATCGGCGGAGCATACCTACACATCTGCACAAACGCAATATCCGGTTCCGCTGAAAACCACGCTTCGCAGGTTTATGTATTTTAATAAGGGAGCCTATGTAAATTTTCACTCGGCAACCGTAGAACCGGGCTTGTACCGGATTTATTTATTGGTGCGAAAAAACGGAGAAAATACTATTTACTGCACGAACAAAACCTGGAAGGAAGATTAAAAGTTTGAGTTGCAACAATAGTTTGCATCCCTTATGTCAGTTTCCCCTATATGTTGAATAACCGTATGCAGAAAGTGTAATTGGTACGTGATAATGTTTGCTGTCTTTAATTTCAAAGACCACTTCGATAAAGGGGTAAAAACTCTGTATTTTCTGGCTTTTAAAATAATCTGCTGTCAAGAAGGTCAATTTGAAAATACCTTTATTAGTATTTTCAGAACTAAGAAAGTTGGAGATGCGACCATTCGCATCCGTGATTTTTTCGTCAATTACTGACCATGTTTTTTTATCTGTGTCCATCTTTTCAAGTCGGATCGGAACGCCTGATGCGGGCATACCTTTTGAAATATCAAGGATATGACTTGATAACTGAAACGTTTTAGTCTGTGCGAAGGCGAGCGTAGTACTCAAAGCTAAACCCAGCGTGAGAATTAAGTTTTTCATGTGTTTTTAAGTTTAATTAATTTGTGTAAATATTCCCGCTGCCGAAATAGCAGCCGATTTTGCAATTAAATCGTCGTTCTCAGGGCTTCCTCCACCAGCAACGCCAATAGCACCGACCAGCTTACCATCAAACCAAAGAGGACAGCCACCACCAAGTAGCAGCAGCTCGGGTAGATTTGCCAGATTTTCTGTGTCAGGATTTGACCTGGCATTTCTTGACAGAAGCAAGGTAGGGGTCCTGGTTGAAACCGACGTATAGGCTTTCCTTCGGGCTGCTTCCGTATTGTGTGGTCCAACATTTTCCTGGCGACTGATAAGAATGACTTGACCTGCCGCATCTAAAATCGAAATGGTGACTGCTTTCCCTAAATCGCTGGCACAAGCTCTCGCCTGCTTTACAAGTTCAACTGCTGCATCAAGTGTTAACTGATATGAAGGGCTTATATAGCTGTTTGACTGAGTAGAAACCTCTTTGCCGGGATTGACTGTTTGCGCAAGCAAAATACCTGGGAATAAGTAAACTAATATGAGCAGTTTGGCTTTCATTGTAAATTGTTTTTTTGCAAAATTACAATTTCAGTTTGCCGGAAGTGTTGACCTATGTCAACGTTTTAAAGCCTAGATTTTGTCCTGCTTAATGTGGATGGAGAAATGCCCAGGTAGGAAGCGGCCATCTTATTGGATACCCGAAGCAAAAAGTTTGGCTGTGATTCGATAACCCACTTTACTTTTTCCAGCGCATTAAATCCCTGAAATCCATAAATGCGTTTTTGAGCATTAACAAAACCAAGTTCAAGAATTTCTCTGTAGATTTGACTGAACTCAGGCACGGTATCTACGAGTTGAAAAAAGTCTTTCCGGGAAATTACAAGAAGTTCGGACTTTTCAATGGCCTGTAAATACTCTAGTGCTGGTCTCTGGTCAATAAAGCTGGGAAGGGCAGTTACAAACATGCCGTCAAAGGCAAAATAACGGGACGTTTCAACGCCTGCGCTGCTCACGGTAAAGAGACGGAGACATCCGGAATTAATGAAGTAGTAGACTTTGCAAGTCTCATCGTAATCTATCAGTAACTCTTTGCGGTGAGCTTTTAAGGGTTGAAAATAAGAACATATATCCCGAAGTTTTTCATGACCAATTTTATGTCGGTGCAATATGTAAGATGCCAAAGGCTGATATACCTGCGGTAGTTCGTTTATTGACTCTATATCAGCCATATAACTAGTATATTGATAATGAACGTTTCAACTGATACGACACTGGTGCCTGAATACCACCAAAATAAATAATGATCTGCAAAATCACATAAAAGCCTAATATTTATTATGAATCCCGGTCAGGATTCGTTCCACTTCTTTCCGTACTTCTGAGCTTGGCTTGGTGAAATTATTGTTCATGAAGCTGAAAACAAGTGTTTTTCCTTTCTTTGTGACAAGATAACCGCTAAGGTTAAAATTATTACTGAAACTGCCCGTTTTCGCAAAAATGAACGGCTCCCGCCCTTTGAACATATTTTTTAAACTTCCGGTGGCACCGCCGTTGGGCAGTATTTTAAACAAACGCTCCTGAGGAACTTTCACATAAATTTTCTGCAACAAAGACGTAATAGATCTTGGCGTAAAAAGATTGTAGCGGCTTAATCCCGAGCCATCCTTCCAAACCAGACTGTCAGGCATATCGCTTAAATAATTCTTCTTGGCATGTTCAATCGCCTTCTCCGTATTTAACGGCAATCCATTTGCAGAAGCATAAAGTAACATCAGCTGCTCAGCCAGCATATTGTCGCTCACCTGCATCATACGCATATATAAAGAATCCGAAGGTATACTTTTAACCGTTTGCAATTCAATAGTAAGCGGAACGTGAATAAGTTTTATTTCCTTTTTCAGCGCATGACTCAGCAGTTGAACAGTCATAGCATCCGACATATGGACCGGAATATCTCTTGTTTTTCCGGCTGCCAAAGCTTTCGGGGAATAATGAAAAGTATTTTGAAATTCCTCTCTTTTTATGCCAACAACCGAAGTGTCCGGTTGAAGTGATTTTTCCCAGATTTTCGGTTTTACACGAAATTGTCTGTCTGTCAGGCCTGTGAATCGGGCAATATTGCCATAAACAGGCATTGGTGATATTTCTGGCTGATAGTCGTCATTATAGTCGCTCCATGCCCATCCCGGACCGTAGCGCTCATCCTGGAAATTTACGGGTGAAAAAAATATCTGCTCTTTTCTGCTTTGTAAAAAGTCGATGACAGCACTTTTCGGCAGATCAGGATGAAATAATGACGGATCGCCGGTACCACGGATAATCAAAAGTTCGCCCCATTCCAGATATTCCAAACCAGGTAAAGAGTCACCCAGCGCACAAAGCCCTGCGTAGAAACTGAATAATTTTGTATTGGAAGCCGGATTGAAATATTTGTCAGATTGATAAGACGCAACGGCTTTGCTGCTCGTCAGATTATTGATCGAAATACCGGTATGCTGCTGGCTTAAAACCGGAGAATTTTTTATTTCGCGTTTTAAATAATGGGAAACCGAGCAGCCAGATAATGAAAAAATCGTTAACAGAGAAAGGAGCGTGCGCATAGAAATCGGTTAGTACCAGTCTGTAAAGTTAATATTTTCGGCTAAAAAACGAAGAAAGCAGGTTCATAGTTTGATCAGCCACAAATTTTTTAGAAAGAATTATGGCTCCGAATTTAGTAATTTGCGAATCTTTTGACAAAACACATACGATGAGTGACCTTCATGCTGTCCTGAAACAATACTGGGGCTACGACCAGTTTCGACCTGTGCAGGAAGAAGCAATCCGGTCGGTGCTGGAAGGAAATGACACACTTTTACTGCTGCCAACAGGCGGTGGAAAATCAATCTGTTTTCAGGTTCCTGTGCTTACAATGGAAGGTGTTTGCATTGTCGTAACGCCGCTTATCGCATTGATGAAGGATCAGGTCGAGCAGCTTAAACGAAGAAATATTCCTGCTGCTGCCATTCATTCGGGTATGAACCGCCATGAAATTGATATCACGCTGGATAATTGCATTCACGGGCAGACGAAGTTTCTTTACGTTTCTCCGGAGCGGTTGCGGACAGAGATCATGATTGCGCGAACCAAACAAATGAAGGTTTGTCTGCTGGCCATCGATGAAGCGCATTGCATATCAGCCTGGGGTTATGATTTCAGGCCCTCCTATTTACTGATTGCAGAATTCAGATTATTAATTCCGAAAGTTCCGGTCATTGCTTTAACCGCCACAGCCACAGAGCAGGTTCAGATTGATATTATTGAAAGGCTGGAAATGAAGCCAGTCAGAGTGTTCCGGCAGTCTTTTGCGCGGGCCAATTTGTCTTACTCAACATTTTTGGAGGAGAATAAAGAAAGAAAGCTGCTTCAGATCCTTAAAAATGTGCCGGGGACAGCGATCGTTTATGTGCGAACGAGAAAGCGCACAAAAGAATTAGCAGACTGGCTCACCAAACAAGGTGTCCGCGCTTCGGGATATAACGCGGGTTTGCCATTCAAAGAGCGGTCTGACAGGCAAACGGCTTGGATTAAAAATCAGGTCCGCGTGGTTGTCGCCACGAACGCTTTTGGTATGGGGATTGACAAGCCGGATGTGCGCGCCGTGGTTCATTTTGACTTGCCGGACAATCTCGAAGCTTATTATCAGGAAGCTGGAAGAGCTGGCCGTGATGAAAAAAAATCTTTTGCAGTTGCGCTTTATAACAAAATCGACCTCGACGAACTGGCCGAAAACGTAGAAAGGAAATACCCCCCTACGAATGTTTTAAGGAAGGTCTATCAGTCGCTGGCGAATTATTATAAAATCCCAGTTGGGGGTGGCGAGTTTTCAGGTTACAGTTTTGATATACAAAATTTTACCGGAATATTTGGCCTGATTGTTAATGAAACACATTTCGCTTTAAAGTTGCTGGAAGAGGAAGGTTTTATCCAGCTAAGCGAAAATTTCAACGATCCGGCCAGAATTCATTTTGAAGTGGACAACCGCCAATTATACGATTTCCAGATACGGTATCCGGAGTTTGATTCGTTTATCAAATTGTTGTTGCGGCTGTATGGTGGAGAACTTTTTACTGAATACATCAGGATTTCTGAAACCGAGCTCGGGCAGATTTACTTCGCTCCGGAGGCAGAAATTATAAAAAAGCTGTCATTTTTGAAGGAACGCGGAATTATCGATTATGAACCACGAAGAGACAAACCGCAGCTAACATTTCTGACACCGCGATTTGATGCTGCTCAGTTACCGCTAAATGTTTTTGAAATTGAAAGAAGACGAGAGCGCGACAGACAGAAAGCAAGAGCGGTGATTCAATATGCATCCAATAAAAACCGTTGCCGCACACTACTTTTATTGGAATATTTCAATGAAATGGATGGCCATGAATGCGGAGTTTGCGATGTTTGCATAAGGGAAAAAAAGAATGAGGCGAATTCCGGGATCGATGAAGAATTAGGTAACAAAATACTGCTTTATCTCAAAGATACCGGCTCGGTAACACCCAGGTTTTTGAGCCAGATTTTTGATCATGTGCCCGAGCCGCTCTTTTTGCAAACTTTGAAATATTTGATCGAAGAAGAAATAATCCAATACGATAACGTTGGAAAACTAAATTTAAACAGCAGATACAATTCTTGAAAAAGCGACTTTTAAACCTTACATTATTAATAGGATTTTTGGCAAAATCCGCCTATTCCCAACAAATTCCCGGACTGGTAACCAGCAATTACGGCGGACTTTACAGGGCTACTGAAAATCCTTCGGCTATTGCAGGTTCTCGATACAAGTTTCAGGTAAATCTGGGAACGATTGGGAGCAGTATCAACCATCGGTATTTCGTGTTCCTTGGAAAAAACTCGCTGTTTTATCCCCTGTTGGCGCCGCATTCCAAAGATGAACTTTATGGTCGGTCGCGCACCATGGGATCGTTGACAGACAAAAATCCTATTTATCTCGCGAGTGAAATTCGCTGGCCTTCTGCCATGTTTTCAATTGGTAAATATCAGGGTGTGGCGTTTCAATTGCGTACCCGTGGTTTTGTACAGGGAAATAATGTCCCGGATGATATCAGGGATTTATATTTCAAAAGACTGGATACCGGGATGGATGAAGTTGCACGTCAGGAATGGGGAAATTTTAATCTTGTTCAGCAGAGTTTTTCGGAATTAAGCGCATCTTACGGCGTTCAGATTTTAGATCTGGAAGCGCACAAACTACGGATTGGTACCACTGTGAAGAGAATTTTCGGAGCCAGGATTGGTTATGTCACGGGATCTGTGAATGATTTTCAGGTAAGCCGGGTTGCCGGAGGCACAGATGAAAATCAATTAATTCTGAATGATTTTTCTTATGAAAGTGGTTATAGCCAGTCAAATCAAAAAATGAAACTTGGCAATATTTTCAATTCAGATAAGTATGCAGCAGGCTGGGCCTACGATCTGGGTGCGACTTACGAGTTGGGCGATTATTGGCATAATGAAGACGAAGCATTTGATCAAAGTCCAACTTATCTGCTCCGTTTGGCTGCTTCCTTAACAGATGTTGGTTCAATAAAATATAAAACACAAAACAGCAGAGTCGTTAGCGGATTTCAGGAGCAGGCTGTTATAGGGCAAAAGGAACTGGAAATAATAGGAAACGAAGGAGCAGACGGACTAATGAATTTATATCCTGAAACTTCTGATACCACGTTTAACAGGAATGTAAAGCTTCCGCAGGCCATGCATCTGGAAGCGGATATTCAACTTGTAAAAGGATTTTTTGTAACACTGGCGCAAACGAAAAGGTATAAACCAAGAACTGATAACCCGCTTGATTTGACGCAGCCAAATGTGTTTACAATCACACCAAGATTTGAAGATGAGGATTCAGACTTTGCCTTTCCGATTTCATTTATAAAAGGAAATAAACGTGTTTCCCTGGGCGCAATGGCTCACTTCGGGCCATTCTTTGTTGGTTTCAGTAATATCAACGGGCTGGTAAAAAAGGGCGGAGCGAGAGGCAGTATGGCTTATGTAGGCTTTTCAGTCTGGAAATTGAAGGGGTGGAAGAAGGGGTAATTATGTCTCATTTCAAAGTTGATAAATTTCCTAATTCCTCTTTTATTGTCAGAAAGTTAACTTAAAAATACGTTCCTTCATTGATATTATCCGAAGGTATAGTAGAAACTTCTAATGAGTTTTTCGTATTCTTTCTCCATACTTTTCCTTCAGAATATTTGGCAAAAAAATGGAATATTAAGCTTCCATATTATTTTTCAATGTAAGATATAAAGGCAAAGTTGGTTCTGGTGAAATTAGAGAATTTAGAGGAGATTTGTGCCTATTTAAACTGCCTGTGGCAGAATACGATGAATTCCCTGGACACGGCCGCTGCTTTTAACTTTCCAGATATCAAAGTTTTTCTGCATGTCAAGCCAAAATTCTGCGTTGATTCCAAATCCACTTTCAAGCCGTACCGCCATTTCAGCAGATATAGAAGATGTTTCATTAACAATTTCTGATAACTGTTTCCTGCTAACGTTTAATTCCCGGGCTGCTTTTGTGATCGATATTTTCATTTCTTTTAAAACATCTTCCCGCAGAATGGCACCAGGGTGTACCGGTTTCATTTCACTTACCATTATTGTATATTTTAGTGATAATCAATATAGTTGATATCAAATACATTCTGTTCTTCGAAGCGGAATACAATCCGATAATGGCCTGTAACCCAAATTCCCCAGTATCCTTTCAAATCACCGCTTAATTGATGTAACCGATAACCTGGAATTGCTTTGATCGGATCGAGTGTTTTTGCGGCGTTTAAAACCGACAAAATGCGACTGATTTTTTCTATTTGTTCCGCAGGTAGTTTGGAAGGATTATTCTTTTCCCAAAGTAACCTAAGCCCCTTATGCGCAATGGTTTCAATCATTTTTACAAATATACAGTGAAACCCCAGAGGTTACAATTTTTACAAATATTTTAATTTAGAAGTTAATCAATTGAAAAGTAAAGTGTCTGTAAATTGTATCGAAGGAGTCTACCTTTTCCGGCCAAACAACCCTCCAATCCTCCGAAACATCCTCTTTTCAAATTCCCAGAAAAAAGTAAATTTTCCCCAAACCCAGCCCCAGGCTAATAAGACAACCTGATAGAGTGGAAGGATAATAATGATATTTACAGCCCAAAGCATCCAGGAAGGCGTTGATTCTTTCGAGAGCCCAACCAGATCAAAAAGCGCGCGTTTGATATACAGAATAGAAAATCCTGTGCAGGCAAAAACCAACAAAATGATTAGTACATCCCATCCATTTTTAACATTCCAGCGCTGCTTTAACTTTTCAATCATAAAGGTTATTCGTATAAAAATCCTAAATGTTCCGCTTTGATCGGCTCAGTATCCAATGGCAGGAATTCTTCCCAGAAAGGATCATTCGGCACACCGGCTTTGCAAATAATAGGTTCTTTTTTTACAGGATGTTCAAAGAAAAGACGACGTGCATGCAAATTAATACTTGCATCCGGATTTGCTTTTGGGTAGCCATATTTCAAATCGCCGCGGATCGGGCAGCCCATGGAAGCCAGTTGCACACGAATCTGATGAGGACGACCGGTAACGGGCGTTATTTCAAGCAAATTAAATTTATTAACATCTCCCAGGAGCCGGTAACTAAGCTCGGCACGCTGCGAACCAGGTACCTCGTAGTCATAAGCCGTTGTCACATTTCTCTGCTCATCTTTGATAAGCCAATGCACGAGTTTGCCTTTCTTTTCCGGCGGACGGTTTTTAACAACAGCCCAGTATGTTTTCTGAACATCGCGCTTACGGAAAATTTCATTCATCCTTTCAAGCGCTTTTGATGTTTTTGCAAAAACAACCAAACCGCTAACGGGACGATCCAAACGGTGGACAGTACCCAGAAAAACAGCACCGGGTTTGTTGTATTCTTCCTTGATATATTCTTTCAGCATGTCAAGCAAAGGCTTGTCACGCGTGGAATCTCCCTGCACAAGTATGCCTGGCTCTTTGTTGACAATCAGCAGATGATTGTCTTCGTATATAATTTGAAATGGACGCTTCGCCATAATATTCAGTGTTAATTTTTCCCTTTAAAAAATCAGGAAAAGAGGTGATCAATAAGATTCTTTCTCGTTAGGGAAAGATTTGCCTTTAACGTCTTTAATATAATTGGTGATTGCCTCGTTCATTATGTCATTCAAATTGGCATACTGACGAAGAAAACGTGGTTTAAAACCTTTGTTGATTCCTAACACGTCATGCAGAACGAGTATCTGTCCGTCCGCATGTGGACCGGCTCCGATGCCGACTGTTGGAATGGCTATGCTTTCCGAAACCTGTTTGGTAAGGGCCGACGGGATTTTTTCCAAGACAACAGAAAAACAGCCTATTTCATCCAGCATTTTAGCATCTTCCAAAAGTTTTTTTGCTTCAACTTCTTCTTTGGCACGGACGGTATAAGTACCAAATTTATAAATGGATTGCGGCGTAAGTCCCAGGTGGCCCATAACCGGCACACCAGCACTCAAAATCCGCATCACAGATTCTTTAATTTCTAATCCGCCTTCCAGCTTCACCGCATGTGCGCCAGACTCTTTCATAATGCGAATGGCAGAACGAAGTGCCTCGCCAGAGTTTCCCTGATAGGAACCAAAAGGAAGATCAACGACAACCAATGCACGTTTCACAGCCCGGACGACCGATGAGGCATGATAAATCATCTGATCGATCGTAATGGGCAAAGTAGTTTCATGGCCAGCCATCACATTGGACGCGGAATCTCCAACCAGAATTAGTTCAACGCCGGCAGCATCGACGATACCGGCCATTGAATAATCATAAGCGGTTAGACAGGAAATTTTTTCGCCCCGCGTCTTCATTTCCTGAATGATGTGGGTCGTAACTCTTTTTATATCAGAACTATGTATAGACATTTTTTTTAATGATTAATGGTTAAGGGTTAATTGTTAATGGTAGATAGTTAGACATTAACAATTTACCATTAACAATTAACCATTAAAAATTACCTTCTGATCAGCCAGCTTTCCGGATTCAGGCGTGATGTACTTTTCCATATCTGGAATTGAAGTTCCGAAGTGCCGTCGCTGTCAGTCGCTACGCGGCCTATTGTCTCCCGGGCTTTTATTTTTTGCCCCGCCGATACCGTGACACCAGACATTTTCGCGTATACCGTCATATAATTCCCGTGTTGAATCGCGACAACATTACCCATTCCCGGCATTTGTGTTACGTCTAAAACAACACCATCATACACCGAGCGTACAATTTCTCCTGCATTTGTTTGAATATCAACGCCGAGATTATCAACCATTACACCTTTTAAAACAGCATGTGGACGTTGTCCGAAATGCCCGGAGATAAATCCTCTGGTTGGCCATGACAAACGTGATTGGGAAGCTGCAAACGAGGATGCAAGTGTAACTTCTTCATCACTCATACCACTTGATGATATGGCAGGTTCTTCTTTTGGCTCTTCTTCAACAACTTTTGCCTCACCTTTTTTCTCTCTTTCAGCATTTTCGCGGGCTATGCGCTCGCGTTCTGCTTTTCTTCTGGCTTCTCTGGCAGCACGTTCCTCCCTTTCCCTTCTCTCCCGCTCTTTCTTTTCACGCTCGGCAATCCTACGGATATTTGCTTCTAATAAATTAGTTGCTTTTCTGTTTTCGGCTAACTGATTCCGTAATTCAACTTCTTTCTGAGATAATTCCTGAACAACCTGATCCTGTTTGGTTTTTAAACCTTCCAGTTTTGTATTTTCAGAAACCTGCGTCGTCAGTACAGTTTGTTGCTGTTGCTTTTTAGAAGTAATACGCCGCCGCTCTGCAAGTAGTTCATTTTCAAGTACTTCCATTTGTTTTACCTGTCCCTGACGCGCATCCGTATATTGCTTCAAATATTTATATCGAAGTACGAATTGATTAAATGTTCCGGCTGAAAATAAAAAGATCAACTGGTTCATATAAACGTTCCGCTTGGAGGCTTCGTAGATCATGTCGCCATATTCTGCCTTTAATTTGCCAAGATCGTTCGCCAGAATCTGTTGCTTTTTTTCAAGCGTTTTAAGTTCACCATCCAGCAATTTTAAGTCGTCAGACAATAGGTCTATCTTTTTCTTAAGCGTGTTAATTTGCTGACTAAGTGCGCGCAGCTGACCTAAGTTTACTTTTTTCTGGGAAGATGTCTGTTTCAGAATTCCCTGAATTTCATTCATCTTGCTCTGGTTTTCACTTTTTTCCCGTTCCAGTTGCTCACGGGTTTTCTGCGCAAATACGCTAAGTGACGTACAACACAGAAGAGTCAGTACCAGAAATATTCGTCGATAATACGGTTTGTGAAAGGGCATATTAATTTTTCTTGCTGCCAAAATACCTTAAAGGTCAGGCAAAGTTAAGCAGACTTCACGTTTTTGCGCCTATAAATGAGTGGACAATCTGTTATTTACCTTTTCTGGCATAACTTGAAGGTATGCTAAATGGGAATCCGGGACTTTGGGATACCAATTCCACTTTGCTGTGTTTGATACGCATGGTGGTCTGATAGAACTGGTTATCCTTTTTGGATTGCACGTCCAGATTGATAAGGCTGCTGAATGGGAACAACATACTGTTCACTTCCTTAAAATCCTCATAATCCAGTGTAATCGTGTTATTTGTAGGCATTTCGACAGCCTTCAAACGTTCAAGTTTTTGATTTTTTTCACCAATATAATTGTCAACGACAATTTTTCCACTGTTTTGACGAAGTGTAAAAAATTCGTTTTCCTTATAAAACTTGGCGTCAGAAGTTTGCTGAATAGGCAAATTTCCGATAATGATTGACTGCAACAATTTGAAATTGAGTTCAAAATTATATTGCTTACTCAGCTGTTCGTAGGTAATGACAAAGTACTCCTTATGGAATTTATCAAGAAAAACGATAGAATCCGGCGTGATCAATCCGCGTCCTACTTCAAAACCCACGCCTGTTACTGAAAGCCAAATCAGACTGTCTTTTTTGATACGAATATTTACGTTCGTATTTTCAAAATCCTGTGTGCTGCTGCGAAGTGAAAATTTAGATTTGGCAACAAGGTAATCAAACGCAATTTCCTGCACTTTTACCGGAACTGCTTCTCTGTTCTCTGCTACTGAATCGGTTTTAGAAGAATCAATGGATACAAAACCAGAATCTAAACTAGGCTTGGTTGTGCCTTTTGAAAGATGTTTTTTGTGGCATGAAGTTAACCAAATACACCCGATGGCCAGAAACCATACCGTAATCTTATTGCTCATGTAATGTTCCGGTTGCTATTTTTTTGTCAAGAAGTTCTGTTGTCTCACCCATTTTTTTCGCCTTTTTCCACTGTAAAACCGCATTCTCGCGCTCTCCCAGCTTAAACAGCACATCCCCATAATGTTCAACAATCGTGCCACTGACATTGGTAGAATCGCGCATCGCTTTTTCAAGAGACTCCTTGGCTTTTTTGTAATCTTTTCTGATATAAAGTACCCAGGCGTGTGTGTCCAGATACGTCGGGTTATTCTGATGCTGCTGTACCAACCGCTCCGACATCTTCAAAGCAAGGTCGAGTTTTTCTTTACGCAGCGAAAGAAAATAACTGTAATTATTAAGGACGTGGTCGTTATCAGGATTCTCCATCAACGCAAGATCGTAGGCCGCGTCGGATTTGGCATTCTCTCCCAAACCGTTGTAAGCATCTCCAAGCTGTGCATGGATGTATGGAAGCATGTCTTTCTCAGTAAGCAATTTCAAACTTTCTTCAAATGAAGAAATGGCTTTTTTATAATCCTTCTTCATCAGATGCGCCGTTCCGTTTGAATACCAGAGTAATCCCTGATTAGGAAATATTTCCAGAGCTTTTTCTGAGTGAACCAGTAAACTGTCAACCTGATTTAATTCTCCATCCAGCTGGATTATAGCGCCCCAAACCTTATAGTCAGATCCGTCGATCGTGGTAGATTTTACATACCTGTCACGTGCTTCGGCTTTTTTACCGTTGCGCATTAACAAATCTCCATAAATGACATTAGTTCTGGCATCGTTCGGATGCGTATCCACAAGTTGTTTCGCAAGAGCCAAAGCTTCCCCCGATTCCTGATCCGTTTTCAGCATCGTTAGATATCCGGAAAGTACTCGAATTTTTGGCTCGGCATCCAGATTCGGATTAGCAAAAACAAGCTTTAATTCCTGGTTACATTTTTCAATATCACCATTTCTGCGATAAATATCAGCCAGCAGCACATGCGCCTGTGCCTCGTCAGGATTAATTTTTAAAGCCTCCTCCAAAGGAGCGACGGCGTCTGAAATTTTGTCATTTGCGATAAGCATTTCCGCAAGTTCAATCCTGTAACTTACTTCACTTGGCTCGTTTGCAATGAGTTTGTTTGCCTCTGCCAGCGCTTTGTCGAGCTTATTTTGTCTTAAATAAAGCTGTTCCTTCTGGTGGGTTATTTCTTCTGTAATACCTATGGATTTTTCAAGTCCGTCATACGTCTGGATCGCCTTGTCAAACTGTTCATTAAAAACATAAATAGCAGCCAGTTCAATCCCATATTGAATATTTTCAGGACTTTGCGTTACAAGCGATTCATAAATTATTGCGGCTTCAGCGTATTTTTTCTTTTTGGCATAAAGTTCTGCCAGCTGCTGCGCATAAAAGAGATTTGTTTTATCAAGATCATAGGCTTTTTTCGATGGAATCAGCGCGTCGTCCTGGCGATCCAGTTTCAATAAAGCGGTCGCAACCAAATAATATCCGGCAGGGTCCTGAGGACTTTTTTGAGTGATTTGTTCAAATATGGGAAGTGCCCGTGCCGGTTGATCCGTCATCATGTATTTCATTCCATCGGATGTAAGCGTCTCTTCTTCGAGACGAAATCCGATAGGCGCGGTTTTTTCCTTCTCACGGGTTTTTGGCTTACGTTGCGCATCTGCCGGCGTGATTTCGGAAGCCACCAATAGGCCTGCCAATAAGCATATTTTGAAAAATTCTGTCCTCATATCTTATCTTGTTGCCAATCAGAAATCGAGACAGATCGGCCATTTCAATATAAATAGCAAAGGTATCACTTTTTTTGGGGATGGGCAGATCAAATTCCGACCTGCCTTTGATTACTAACGCATTTTATAGAGTAATCTTATAACCGGGTTAGTTATCGTACCGAATATACTGTTTCCGCCGAACCAGGAACTCCCCAAGTGGTTAGGGCTTCAACGCGAATATTGACATTTGTACTCGCGTCGGTATTGAAATAGCTGAATTTTACTTTTCCATCTTTGCCCGTTCGGAGCATAGGAGCCCAATGAATTGTTGTCCGGTAATCCGGTCTGGCATCCTCAGGCCGTTTAAGGTCGTAACGCGGTTCGTAAAACTTTTTAGGCGTATCGAATCCTGCAATTTTTGCTACGGTAACACCAAGCGTAACATCCTTCGAATAATCGTAATTTGAATTCCCTCTTTTTGTCAAAATAGAGATCACGCCTCCTCCTCCCCGACTTCCATAAATAGCAGCAGACGCCCCTTTCAAAACATCAATCGATTCAACGTCAAAAACAGACAGAGAAGTGATTAATTCTTTGTCAACAGGCATTCCATCCAACAAAAAAGTGGGCTCATTTCTACCTCCGCGAATGGATACTCTTGCATTGGGGCCCGAGCCCATCACTGAAACCCCCGCCACTCTGCCTTGTAACATATCCAAAACCGTATTCGCACCGCCGGTCATTTGTGGCGTGACTTTGATAGAAGCATCGGCACGGCTGTATAATTTTCTTGAATCACGTTCTTCTGCTCTTTTTCCTCTGATCGTTACTTCTCTCAGCAGTTTTTCCCTGCTTGCCCTGATTTTTCTTTCTATTTCCAAATATTCTTCTGCCCGTTTTAAATATTCCGACATTCTCACCGCGTCTACGGTTATTGGGTAAAATGGAATTTTCAAAACAGTAAACTTTGGTGGATCGAACGGCGCTAAAATGATATTCAGACCAGCACTGTTTTTTGTATTCATTCCTTGCAGGCGAACGTTCAACGAATCATCAAAAATCAGGTTATCAAGCGAAAAACGGCCGGACTCCCCTGTTTCTGTGGTCAGAAAAGTATTGATACTATCATTCGTTAGAAAGACAGATAATATCACTTTTTCGGCTAATTTTTTATTTCCCTTTTTAACTTCACCCTGAACTGAAAATCCCTGCTCAACAAATCTGGTAGGTGCACTATGATTTTCCTGTAAAACATCGGCCCAGTCGAAACGTCGCCAGCCCTGTGTCATCATTAATATATCCAGCTTTATTTTACGATCCGTTTTTGTTGTGTCAAAATAATATGCGGGTTGTTCAATATGGCCTTTTAGATCTGATGACAACAGCAGGTAAGAAATAATGTTCTGGTCGTAAGGCTGTTGCGCGATCTGGCCGCCGTCGGTAACTGCAACGGAAAGTATGGTTTCAACTGGCTTGCCTGCCGTATCGGTAGCCATAATTTCAATCTCCGTTTTTTCTCGCGGATTATAAGAATCCTGATTTTTGTTGATCTTCAAGTGAAGTCTTTCACCATGATCTACAAAAATAAGACGTTCGCTGACGGGTTTGTTCTGGCTGTCAAAAAGAGTAAGCTGGGTGATGCCATCCGGTAAACTAGATGTTGGAATATTAATCTGTAATCCTTTTTTTGATACTTTTCCCTTGGCTGCAAAGGCTACCAAACCACGGGTATGCGCAACGATATTAACATCTTTTTCTACATTGTCGGGAAAATTGGCATATACCAGGATGCGCATTTTATCGGTGGTTGTCAGGTTATTTACCATCATCGTAAAACCCTCTGGCTTAACTACCGGAAATACAAAACGTTGGTAAGGACCTGATTTTTTTCGTAAATATGCAGTATATATTTGGCCGGCTACCGGTTGCAGAGGAAATCTACCCATTCCTAAATGTTCACTTTTAAGCGCCACAATGGTGTCATTTTTCTGATCCAAGACAAAGCCAGTGACATCTGCTCCCAGCCCTGATTCATCAATAGCCTTAAATCCAACCCGCGTACTCAAGCCGGTAACTAACTGTCCTCCTTCGGGGAAAAACTGCACATCAAGAGCCGACGTTGAAGTCTCCGGATTGTTTGTTTCATTGTTAAAAACATATACATCCTTATGGAAGAAATAGTCTTCGGGAAAGTTTCGCATCCAGTTGGTATAAGCGCGAATGGTATACGCTCCGACCGGCAGTGCGTCATCCAGTTTGATTTCGCCACTTCCATAACCTCCATCTAGTTTTACCCGCTTCAGCGAAATATTTTTTCCGGTTCTTTTCTCAATCAGATCAACATATAAAACACGGCTTGCACTGTCCGCAAAATGGACCGAGCCTTCCGCCAGGTAGGCACCAAACCAAAGTGTATCTCCTGCAACATAGTATGGTTTATCAATATGTAGGAATGCTTTTTCCTGAGGAAATATCTTGCGGTACTCCTGTAGCCTGCTAACGATCAGTTTTGAAAAATCGTCTTCTGCCCATTTATATGAAACCAGCGCGAGCGCTAGTGTGAAAAGGCAAATTTTAAAGAGTGTTGTTTTTAAGGGCATGGCTGTTGATTAATCGATTTGTTACTCAAAGGCTACAATTTAGATTTTATCATGGGTAATTTATCAATAATTATTGAAGGTTGGTTAATAGTTCTTCTGTCACCCATTCTGGGTTGGGGATTGTTGGTGTCAGAATTTTCTACAATACTATCATCCCTTCGGGATTTTCGGCAATCGCGGAATCAAGACTCTTAGGAAGTTGTATATGGTGACTCTTCTGTCATCGTTTCAGGGTTGGGGATAGTTGGTGTCAGAATTTTCTACAATACTATCATCCCTTTGGGGATTTTCGGAAATCGTAATGCTTGTCCCATCCGTCAATTCCGTAGGATAATGGTTTTCTGGAAGTGGTATAATTAAAATTTTGGAAACCTGTATTTGATGACTCTTCTGTCACCCTTTCAGGGTTTTAGGATATGACCTGATGCCATTTTCTACAATACTTTCATCCCTTCGGGATTATAAAAATTTTGTCTATATCCGTTCATAATAATCCCGAAGGGATGATAGTTTTATAGAAATAGCAGGAATCGGATTACGACGGAAACCCGGAACGGGTGACAGAATAAACGGATTGTTACCAAAAAATTTTCCTGTAAACTTGAAAAATGTGTTTCAAACTGGTCTAATGTTATGCCATTCCGAAATCCCGAAGGGATTAAAGTTTTATAGAAATAGCAGGAATCGGATTACGACGGAAACCCGGAACGGGTGACAGAATAAACGGATTGTTACCAAAAAATTTTCCTGTAAACTTGAAAAATGTGTTTCAAACTGGTCTAATGTTATGCCATTCCGAAATCCCGAAGGGATTAAAGTTTTATAGAAATAGCAGGAATCGGATTACGACGGAAACCCGGAACGGGTGACAGAATAAACGGATTGTTACCAAAAAATTTTCCTGTAAACTTGAAAAATGTTCAATTTCTAAACGGTCTTATAGGATACTCTTCAAAATCCCGAAGGGATGAAAGTATTATAGAGATAGCAGGATTCTAATGCGGGTGAAAACCCGGAACGGGTGATATAACAAATCGATTATTTCCGAAAAATTTTCCAGTAAACTTGAAAAATGTTCAATTTCAAAACAGTCTTATATTATACCCTTCCAAAATCCCGAAGGGATGACATTATTATAAAAACAGCAGGAGTCGGCCTACGGCAAAACCCGGCACGGGTGGAATAATTAAATCAACCAAATATCATCAAATCAGAAATATTTTTAAAAATAGAAAATCACCAGTTACTCAATCCAATCAAACAAATACTTATCATCATATTGAACCTGAAATTTCACTAGCATATCAAGATATTCCTCTCGAAATGTTTGTTTTTGATGATGACTTTCTTGATTTTTGATATAATTAAAAACCGACTCAATTTGCGATTGACCATACGAAAAAGCACCATATCCTTCTTGCCAGGAAAACTTTCCTTTCACAAATTTTTTGGAATTTATGAAATTGGAGGAATTGTTTTTGATATCTCTTACCAAATCAGATACAGACATCGATGGTCGGATCCCAACGAAGACATGTATGTGATCACCAACGCCATTAACAATAATTGGTTTTTGATTTTTTCCTTTAATAATTCCTGCGATGTACTCAAAAATCTCAGTTCGAAATTCCTTTCTGATTAAATTTTCTCTGTCCTGCACGGCAAAAACGACCTGAACATACAATTGTGAAAAAGTGCCAGCCATGGTAATATTAAGTTAGCGTGTGTTAAAATAGTTGAAATTTAATCCTTCCGGTTCAACCGTTGAACTGCCAGAAAAATAGGATAACTTAATACCAGAAATAAAATTGAATACTTACTGCTTGAAATATCCTGCACGACAGCCGAAACTAAAAATGCTAATGAAATAATTAACATCAGAATTGGCAAAACCGGATAGGCAGGTACTTTCCATGGACGCGCCAAGAGCGGTTCTTTTTTTCGTAACATAAGTAAGGAAGCGAATCCGGAGGCATATCCTAAAACAAAAAAGAAAGTTGCGATATCGGAAAGTTTTTCGCAGGCTTCTTTGCCTACAAGGATCAGAACAATAGCAACCGCGGCCGTTATTGGCATGGCAAGGGCTGGTGTTCCACCTTTGTTTACGTAAGTTGCAGCATTAATAAACAATCCATCCCGGCTCATGGAATACAAAACTCTGGGGTTGAATAACATTTGCGCATTCACAATCCCAAGAATGGAAACCATCAAAAATATCGTAACAATTTTAGCAGATCCTTCCCCAAATATCAGTTTGATCGCATCGGCAGCAGCCAGTTTCGAATTAGCCAGTTCATTCATGGGCAAAATATAAAGTATCGCCAGATTGCAGAGCAGGTAAATAATAATAATCAACAAAACACCGCCAATCATTGATTTGGGCAGGTTTTTTGTTGGATTTTCATCTTCTTCTGTGAAATAAGCTGCTGTGTGCCAGCCATCATAAGTATAAAAAATTGCCTGAAGAGAAAATATGACCGGACCGATAAAACTTCCCGTTTGAATAATTTTACTTGTCGTTAAAGTGGCATCAGCAGAGGAAATCTCATTTCCATAAATGTAACAAACTGCTACAAAAGTGAATAGTCCAACGGCTTTAAGAAAACTCATCACATTTTGAAAGGTACTTGCCAGGGCCAGTCCAATCCAATGTATACCTGTCAGGATCAACAATATGGATGCTGCAACATAAGGTTCATAACCCAGAAGTGATGGAATCAAAAGTGCGAGATATTCGCTCATGGTATATACTCCGAAACCCAATGCAGCGCAGGTCCCCATCCAGCTGTTAATTCCAACAACAAATCCGGCATAATCGCCAAATGCGCGGCGTGCATAAACGTACCAGGCGCCTGCTTTCGGGACGGAGGTTCCCAATTCAATGGTGCATAACGTTCCCAGAAAAGCATATAAACTTACTGCAATCCAAACGCCCATGATGAGCCATGGTTCTCCAAGTTGGGCGGCAATGGGGCCTGGTTTTCGAAGAATTCCCGTTCCAATAGTGCCTCCGATTGTTACGGCAATACCAAAGCCAACACCGAGTATTTTCAGTAATTCTTTTTTGGGAGAAGGTTGTGTCATAGGAGTGATTAGGAAAAGTACTTTTCCGAAAATAGTTAAACTTTCGAGAAAGTTAAGAAAGGTCACTCCTATTTGTTCTGGATGAGTAATTCAAACGGGTATAAAAAAACAGGGTACACGCTGAAAGCGTGCACCCTGTTCAAATTTTTATTATGTTTTACCCTACAAAACCGCCTCAGCCAAAACCAAAACTTTATTGTTCAGTACCTCAACCACACCACCATCGATGGTGTAAGTTGTTTTGGCGCCGCTGATATCTACAACTACGTCTCCACGTTTAAGTGAGCTTACAAGAGGGGCGTGGTTGTTCAATACCTGAAACTGTCCGTCGGTACCAGGTAATGTTACAGCATTTGCCTCACCGGCAAACACTTTTTTATCTGGGGTAATGATATCTAAATGCATATTTAATTGGCTTTTGGCTGTTAGCAATCAGCTGTTAGTTTTGATATGAATATCTCACTATCAAGCTGTTAATCAATCATGTGATTATCTGTTAGCAGCTTCTGCCATCATTTTTTCACCTTTGATCTGAGCATCTTCGATAGTACCAACAAGGTTGAAAGCCATTTCAGGCAGGTGGTCATATGCACCGTCCATAATCTGGTTGAAACCTTTGATAGTATCGTTGATATCTACCAATACGCCTTTCAAACCTGTAAATTGCTCAGCCACAAAGAAAGGTTGTGACAAGAAACGCTCTACACGACGAGCACGTGATACAACAAGTTTATCATCATCAGATAATTCTTCCATACCCAAAATCGCGATGATATCTTGCAATTCTTTATAATGCTGCAAAATATTTTTAACGCGTTGCGCACAGTCGTAATGTGCGTCACCCAATGTCTCAGCATTCAAGATACGTGAAACTGAATCTAGTGGATCCACAGCAGGATAGATACCTTTTTCTGCAACTTTACGAGAAAGTGTAGTCGTTGCATCCAAGTGGTTAAATGTCGTTGCCGGTGCCGGATCCGTCAAGTCATCCGCAGGTACGTAAACCGCCTGTACAGATGTAATAGATCCGCGTTTTGTTGAAGTAATACGTTCCTGCATCGCACCCATCTCTGTTGCAAGTGTAGGCTGGTAACCTACCGCAGATGGCATACGACCCAAAAGAGCCGATACTTCAGAACCCGCTTGTGTAAAACGGAAGATATTGTCAATAAAGAAAAGAATATCACGTCCTTGTCCTTCACCATCTCCATCACGGAAATACTCAGCAACCGTCAGACCTGAAAGGGCCACACGCGCACGAGCTCCAGGAGGTTCGTTCATTTGACCGAAAACGAAAGTTGCCTGTGAATCTTTCAAAGTGTTGTAATCAACTTTGGAAATATCCCATCCACCTTCTTCCATGCTGTGTTTGAATTCGTCACCGTATTTAATGATACCTGCCTCGATCATCTCGCGCATTAAATCATTTCCTTCACGAGTACGTTCTCCAACACCTGCAAATACGGAAAGACCCGCGTGTGCTTTTGCAATGTTATTGATCAATTCCTGAATCAATACAGTTTTACCAACACCAGCACCACCGAACAAACCGATTTTACCACCCTTAACATAAGGAGCAAGTAAGTCGATCACTTTGATACCTGTGAAAAGTACCTCAGTTGATGTTGCCAGATCTTCAAATTTTGGAGCTGAACGGTGAATAGATACACCATTTACAGAAGAATCAACTGGTGTAAGGCCGTCGATAGCTTCTCCGATTACGTTGAACAAACGCCCTTTGATCGCTTCGCCGGTTGGCATTCTGATCGGGGTGCCCAGAGGTTTCACCGCCATTCCGCGCTGCATACCTTCTGTACTGTCCATCGCAATTGTACGAACTCTGTCTTCGCCTAAATGTTGTTGACACTCAAGGATTACTCTTTGACCGTTTGATTTGATGACCTCTAATGCATCAAGAATAGCCGGGATGCGTTCGCTGTCTTCAAATGATACGTCTACAACGGGGCCAATTACCTGCGTAATTTTTCCTATGTTTGTCGCGTTTGCCATTATAAGAATTTTAGTATAGTCTATGAGAGGTTATTTCGAACCGCAAAAGTAGGAGATAATTTGGTCAGTACCAATAGTGTCCCACGCGATTTATTGGATATTTTTTAGAAAATCATCCAAAATATGCGAAAAGTGTATAGAAATTATCAGAATTGATGCAAAATTCAATTTGGAAAGGAACTTTTTCTTTCTTGTTCAGACAAATATTTTTAAAGTTTAAGTTATATTTTGATTATGTCACGCACAAATCGATACTAAATATGGATGCTAGACTTTTGAACCGTGTCACATTCAACCCGAGCCAATGCGGTGGTAAACCGTGAATTTGAAATATGCGTCTACGAGTTGCGGACGATTTAAATTTATTGGCAAATGGTATAAAAGCTTAATCAGTTTATTCTCATATTCAAACCCATCAGGCAACTGATTAAATAGAAATGACCAGGCGTTGATGTAGTTTTAACCCATTATATCAAAATAGCATACACCGACGTTGGTAATCTTTCCATATCGGGTTAAAAAATATTTATGAAAGAACTTTTTTTTTGGAAAGTATGGTCTTCGTCAGAACGCAAAATCACGATAACCGCTCTTATCGTCGTTTCGCTTGCCTTGCTTTTTTTTATTGTTAAAAGTATAAATCCTCTCGCCAATGTGATCCGCTGGGACGTGCTCAGCGAATTGTCTGAAATTTCAACCGTTGTTGATATTTTAAAGTTTGATCAGTGGCAGTATGGAGTATCCACGCCTTCAAGCCTTGTGACGGAACAATTCGTCGCATCGACAATGGAAACCGATTTCCTGACCGTCAGGATGTTTTGGGGATTTATCATTGTTGGACTTTCTTTTATTCTGGCTTCACTGACCACAATGCCGCGATTCTGGTATCTGACCGGAATGGTGGTTTTTATCCTGTTACTTGCTTCTGCAAGACTGGAGACGCTGGGTCTTTTTGGAGAAGGAAACAAGGCGCTTTTCATTATCACAATAACACTTTACACCGGGCTAAGTTATTACTTCCATGCGTTTCGGCCTGATATCGGCATCGGAAACAGGATACTGGGAATATCAGCGGTTTCTATATTTCTTTTTGGATTAGTTGCATTTCTTTCGCCTGTCGCCGTTCCTGCGCTCACAGCCGCAGCCTATTCTTTGCCGGTCTGGCTGCTTATTTCTATTGCATTTTTATTAATATCCGCCACTGAAATCGTGGCTGCTCTGGTTTGGCTAAGTACCAGCGGACAAAATAAAAACGGCAAATCCGGATTGACTAATTTTTTGGTAATCAGTATTTTATATTTATTATCACTTGTTCTTTTATACTTAAAAAATACAAGACAAATTGACTGGGATCTCACGTTTCTAAGCCCGGTTTATCTGGCTATTGCTGCGGGGATACTGGGTATTTGGGGATTCAAAAAAAGAGCAGATGCTACAAACGGGTTATTATCTTTTCGGTCAAACGGATTCTGGTTATACATCGGTATGTTCATCGTCACCGCCGCTTTTGCCGCATATGCAAGCGGAACTGCTAATGATCCGCTCATTGAGGTATTAGAAGATGTAGTTGTAAACGGACAGCTCGCTATGAGCCTTGTTTTTTTGTTTTACATTCTTGTCAATTTTTTCACTGTTTTCAAGCAAGGGCTCGCAGTTCACAAAGTCTTATACAAACCGATGCGTTTTGGATTAACGCAAACTCGGCTGTTCGGTTTTGCCGGCGTGATAATCTTATTTTCAGTACAGCGATTGCTTCCTGTTTATCAGGGAATTGCCGGATATTTTAATGGTTTGGGTGATTTATATAGCAACACGCGTGAATATCCGCTGGCTGAGCAATATTATAAAATGGCTTTGCAGCAGGAATTTCAAAACCATAAATCCAATTATGCCCTCGCCTCGCTGGCGCTGAATCAAAGCGACAAGGTTGCTGCAGCCTATTATTTCCGTCAGGCGTTATTAAAAAATCCTTCCCCACAAGCTTATGCCGGTTTGACTGGTGTTTTGATGCAGGAAAGTTTGTTTTTCGATGCTGTTTTTAGTTTACAGGAAGGGCTCCGGACATTTCCCGAAAGCGGAGAATTGCTGAATAATCTGGGTATGCTTTATGCCAAAACCAATGTTGCAGATTCTGCATATTATTATCTTGACAAAGCTGAAAGAACGAGTGAAAAACCGGAAGTTCCAGCGACAAATTTACTGGCAATCTGGGCGAGAAGTACAGATTCCGGTTTGCTCGATTCCCTGGCGAATAACACTAATTCTCAAAAATATCTTTCCTGGCAGGCAAACTGGCTGGCGGTTCAAAATCTTCGTCAGAATTTTTCAAAGCAGGATTTTCAGAATAACGCCATAAAAGAAGATTCGTCTCTGAGCGTTTCCGGGTTGGCATATCTGGTTAATTATGCAAGAAACCAGGCAGCGGAAGATAGTCTTCCGGCTGCTTTTTTACCAAAACTCGCCAACAAAAATCAGTTGCTATCTGAGGATTTGTTACTTGCCTCGTTGTATCCTGAATTTTATAGCGGAAATAAATTGAAAGCCATAGAAGCTCTGTCGGTTTGGGCAGAGCAAGGTGGTGAGCATAATAAATTATACCATAAAATTCTTGGTCACTGGCTTTTGCAGGTTGGGTTGTACGAATTAGCTATCAAACATCTCGGAAATGTAGATGGCATTGAAGGAACATTAGGACAGGCTGTTGGATATGCACTTTCCGGCCAGCAGGCGATCGGAGGATTATTGTTGGAAAGAATGCAGGAAAAAGAACCAAATCCGGCGTTGCAAAAACTTCAGAATTCCTTGATGTCAATCAAGGCACCGAAGTCGAAAGCGGATTCATTGTTTGCAGCAGCACAAAAATCACCATCCGATAAAAATTATATGGCAGCTGTTCATGCCAATCCGTTTGACGCGAGAATAGTATCAGCAGCGGCAAATTATTTCAGACAAAAAAAGCAGATCCCAAGAGCATATCGGATTGTTCTGGATGCATTAAAATATAATGACCGGGCAGCCTCTCTTTGGGAAGAATATACTATTTTAAGTCTTCTGCAAGGATTGACCGGACAAGCAGATGAAGGCGAAGCGCAGGTGAAAGAATTGTCGTCTCCCGCCGATTATCAGGCATTTGTCACGCGCTATCAGCCCATGCGCGCTCTTATCGAAAAACAGCGCTCAGAGTTTCAGTGATTTTTTATTTTAGCATTTGAAATGTGTAAGTAGCCGCCCGAGGTTCTTTATTTATAAGCCGGCTGAAATTTCTCAAAATTCCGAATTAGCTATGACGTTACAGTGGACATCAACAATGATCGGAAAGGAGACACGTATTTTTCGTGGGAAACTGATCGTCGGTCTGTTAAAACGTAACCTTTGGAAAGATGATGCTTATGGCGAACTGGACGGATATATGGTTCGGTTTAAAACCACTGGCTTCTGGAATCGAAAAACCGCGATTCTGGATATTGAAGGAGTAAAGCAACTTGGACATATTGAATACAATTTCTGGAAAACTTCTGCGGTGATTACTTATGAAGACAGATCTTGCAACTGGGCTTTCGACTCGTGGATGAGGAAGAGCTGGAAAATTGTTGGCGGTCAGGATCAGGCGGTTTATTCCAAACCCAGTGTCTGGAAAAACAAAGGCGATATTGAAGTAGACAATATGTCCCCGGTTATGGTTCTCGCCGGGCTTTTTGTTTATGGGTATTTTCAAAAAGCCGCCGCCGCCGCGGTGGCGTCTACATGAAAACTAAACTTTCCTATCAAACCATAATTTCTGTATGAAAATCATTGAAACGACCGATATCTCAAAACGTTATGTGATGGGCAGTGAGGTTATCCAGGCTTTGAAATCAGTAACAATCTCTGTTAGCAAAGGAGAATATGTCGCTTTCATGGGGCCGTCAGGTTCCGGGAAATCAACTTTGATGAATATTATCGGCTGTTTGGATACACCAAGTACAGGAAAATATATTCTGAATAATAAGGACGTAAGTGATATGACGGAAAGCGAACTGGCCGAAATCCGCAACAAGGAAATTGGTTTTGTTTTTCAGACTTTCAACCTTTTACCCAGAATGTCCTCTCTCGATAACGTGGCTCTTCCATTGATCTATGCAGGATTAAACAAAGCCGACCGGACAGAAAAGGCGATGCTTTCTCTGAAAAATGTAGGTTTGGAAAACCGCGCCGGGCATAAGCCGAATGAACTTTCCGGCGGTCAGCGCCAACGTGTTGCCATTGCGAGAGCGCTTGTAAACGACCCTAGTATTTTATTGGCCGATGAGCCAACGGGAAATCTTGATTCCAAGACTTCCTATGAAATTATGGATCTTTTTGACCAGTTATATAGCAAAGGAAATACGATCGTGATGGTTACCCACGAAGAGGATATTGCGCATTATGCACACAGAATTATTCGTCTCCGTGACGGTTTGGTGGAGTCCGATACGATAAATCCAAATCCAACAAAGGTCAGCCAGCTGGTTTGATGCGAATTTTAATGCTAAGTACAAAATAGTTAACTTTGATAAAAAAAGAGATATGCTGTTGTAATGGAATTAGTTATAACCGTTTATCGTTCTTTTCACTCGTCAGAGACTTCACTGATAAGTAAGAACCGGTCCTAAAATGCACAAACCGACTGGAATACAGTACTTAGTTAAATTATGAAAATCAATTTCGCAGACTTAATTTTATTTGAAGACGAGGACTTTCTTCTCGTTAATAAACCGCCACATTTGGCGACGTTGGATGAGCGTACCGCCGACCGTGGCGGTAGTGTTTTACGCCTTGCAAAAGCACATAATCCTGAATTACAAGCAGCGCACCGACTGGATAAGGAAACTTCCGGAGTTCTGGCATTTGCTAAAAATCCCGCAGCTTATCGCCATTTGGCCATGCAGTTTGAGCATAGAGAAGTAACCAAACGTTATCACGCCGTAACCAACGGCATTCACAACCTGGAAGGTATTTCTGTATATCTGCCGATTTTAGCATTGAAAAATGGTACGGCCGTGAAGATTGATCGCGCAGAAGGAAAAGTTGCTGAAACTATATTTAACACTTTAAAAGTATATCGCGGTTACACTTTGGTTGAATGTATCCCGGTCACGGGACGGATGCACCAGATCCGTATCCACCTTTCGTGCCTGAAAGCACCGATTGTTTGCGATCCGCAATATGGCGGCGAGCAAATTTTTCTTTCCAGCCTGAAACGTAAATTTAATCTTAAGAAAGAAACAGAGGAACAGCCACTGATTCAGCGTGTTGCCCTTCATGCGTTTTCACTTTCTTTTGCCTTGATGAATGGCGAACGCGTGAGAATTGAAGCACCATATCCGAAGGATTTTGAAGTGTTGGTGAAGCAGCTGAATAAGTTCGGAGTTTAATTGTTAACATCCAATTGCCCTAATAAACAATCTGTCCATAAGTTACTATCTTTCAATCCTTCTCAATAGTTTATGAAGTTAATTTTATCCTTGACTAAAAGTACACTTACGCTTTTTATTTTTCTGGTTGGCCTAACCAGTATCTGCAATGGACAGACTACTCGCAAACCGGATATCATTATCCTGAAAAACAATTCCAAAATCGAGGTTTCTATCCAGGAGGTTGAGGATAAGGTTATTAAATATAAAAAACTAACAGATCCGGATGGCCCGGTTTTCTCTGTGAATAAGACAGAAATTGCGTCAGTGCTCTACGGAAATGGCGATGTTGCTAGTTTTTCGGAGACTTCAAGTAACGAATTTTTTAAGGAAGAAGGTGGGGCAAAACCAGTAGAACTGAAACCGCAACCACTCCCAGCAAACAAATTTGATGAAACTATTTTTGCGCAAAAAACCAACCAGCTCAGGCAGTCATATCAATATTATAAATCCAGATCGAAGAAAGGATTAGTATCCGGAATTGTCTGGACCGTCCTTGGAACAATTTCTATGGGTGTTGGTACCGCTTTAATAACAAACAGCGGATATAGCTACAACGGTTATGGCAGTTACAATTATAACAATAATGAAGGTACCGGAGCCTTACTTTTAATCGGCGGCCTGATAGGCGGTGCAACTTTCGGAACAATTGGCTTTGTCAAAGCAGGGAGAAACGGATCAAAAGCTACGAGAATCCGCAGAGAGCTATTGAGAAGAGGAGAGCCGATCTCTTTGAAGTTTGGACCGGGTTTTAATCCGGTTACGAATTCAGGATATTTATCACTAAGAATGATGTTTTAATTTAAAAGGCATAAAAAATCGGCTGAGATATCAATCCCAGCCGATTTTTGTTTTATGACTTAAATTTTAAAACTTAAATGAAAGCCCCACTTTCGCAGGAATTACGTTCGTTCCGCCTGAAAACTCTGCAAAAACACCCATTGCCGGTTTAAAATAATATCTCGCACCAGCTTGTACCCCGATAACGATTGAAGTTCCACTATAATACTCGTTACCATCAATACTAAAACCCAATACCGGGCCAGCGTAAAGGTCTAAAGCATCAATTGTAAGAAAATGCTTTCCGTAGTGATAAGATCCTCTTGCAGCAATTGGCACAGATACATAACTACTGTTAGGACTAAAACCATAGCTACCATCATAGAAGTTTATATCCGCCTGACCACCAACACTGATGAACTCGTGTACGCCGACTTCAAAAGAGCCTCCAACAGCAAAACCACCGCCATAGAAACCGTAGCCGCCTCCACCGATTCCAACATTTAATAATTTATCTCCTTTTTGAAATTGCTCCTGCGCAGAAGCAGACTGTGACGAAATTCCGAGAATCGCGATAACGAATAGCGTTGATAGAATGTTTTTCATTTTCATAGACTGATTTAGTAGAAATAATGGCACAAATTAAAGCGTTTAATACATCGCTTCAAAACTTGTGCCATTGATAGTTATTATACGGAAAATCACAATGATCAAAGGGGTCATTGCTGCATTGTGCGGTTTAATACCTAAATATTCTTCTTCAATTTATCATGAAATACCTTACGGAATTTGTCAAGTTTTGGCGCGATCACGAATGCACAATATCCCTGATCAGGATTTTTGGCAAAATAATCCTGATGATAATCTTCGGCAGTATAGAAGGTTTGTTCCTTCGTAATTTCGGTCACAATCGGTTTGGCGTATGCGCCTGATTTGTTCAACTCAGCTTTTGCTTCTTCGGCAAGTTTTTTCTGCTCGTCGTTATGATAAAATATAACGGAACGATACTGCGGGCCAACATCATTTCCCTGACGGTTTAAACTTGTCGGATCATGACCTCTGAAAAATGCTTCGAGTAAAGCCGTGTAAGTGATCTTTTTAGGATCGTAAATCACCTGAATACACTCGGCATGACCGGTAGTCCCTTCACAAACCTCTTTATAACTTGGGTTTTTAACGTGACCTCCTGAATAGCCGGAAACAACGTCTTTTACCCCGTCCAATGTCTCGAACAAAGCCTCGGAACACCAGAAACACCCGGTTCCGAAAGTTGCGACTTGTGTATTTGCAGTATCAATTGGAGTCGATACGGAAGATTCATTACTCATTTTTTTCTTCTGCTTTTTATCAGATTGTGCGCAAGATATGACCACCATACAGCACATCAGAACGAATGTGAAAATCGGGACGATTGGTTTCATCGAAAGTATATAGTTAATTTTAAACTTGTATCAGGTTAACAGTTATTCAAAGCATAAAGTTTGTATTAAAACTTTTTCAGCGAAGAGAGAAAACAAACGCTTTAAACTTGTAACCATTGTAGACGATTTCTACAATTTATGACAATTCATATACGATGCAGGATTCCGAAATGGATCATTACATCGATTTAATATGTTGTCACCAAACAACCGGCTTGTATAATCATCACCCCAGTAAAAATGACCTATTTACATTTTAAAGCACTCCATATAATTTTCGTCGTCAGCTGGTTTGCGGGGCTTTTTTATATGCCAAGATTGCTTGTTTATCATACCGAGGCACAAGGAAAGGCGGATGCCATTAAAGAGGCTTTGAGTGCAGAGTTTCAAAAAATGGAAAAATTGCTTTGGAACGCCATCATGGTTCCGGCCATGTGGCTAACATTAATTACCGGATCGATCATGATCTACATCACACCTGACTGGCTTAGCCAGGGCTGGATGCATATGAAACTGACTTTCGTACTCGGCTTGGTCGGATATCATTTTTTTACAAGGAAGCTAATACTGGAAATAAAAAAAGGACAATTTCGATTTAGCTCTATTCAGCTTCGGCTTTGGAATGAAGTGGCAACCATTTTCCTTTTCTCAATCGTATTTCTAGTAGTACTTAAAAATTCTGTCGACTGGATCTGGGGTGTATTAGGCTTGATCGCCTTTGCAGTTATAATTATGTCGGCTGTGAAAATTGTCAAAAAACTTCGAGAAAGTAAATAATAGTATTTTTCAAACAAGATAAATTATTCCTTGATAATAAGCGTTTTAATAAATATTAAATAAGACGACGTTCTGGTATGGTTCTTTTATTTATATAATTGTTTATTTGTTACATACAAAACTTGACGATCATGACTTACTTAAATAAAACGATATATTTCATAGCCAAAATCTGGTTTGCAGTTATCATGGTATTAGCATTGATTTTGACGTCAATCCTTTCTTTGCCATTTTTTATCATTGAATGGATCGATGGTAAACCGTCCAGATCAACTACGTTATTATTAAAGAACAGAAGATTGATTGCTGATAGACATACCAGCTAATAATCTTATATCAGAAACAAAAAAGGAGCTTCATCGAGGCTCCTTTTTTGTTTCTAAATTTCTACACTTTCATATAATGCCGGGATGTGGATATCCTTAAATCCAGCCCTTTCAAGTTTGATCTTAAATGAAACCTGCGTCTCATATTCTCCGTGCACCAAAAATACTTTTTTAACATGTTCAGGATTTTGGCATGAAAGAAATTGCAACATTTCGTTATAATCACCATGCGCAGAAAATGAGTCCATCACTTCTACCTGTGCTTTGACCGGATACATTTCCCCAAAGATATTTACCTCATCATCTCCCCTTTTCAACGCACCTGCCAAAGTATTAGGCGAAGCATATCCTACGAGCAAAATCGTGGAATTGGGGTCATTGATGTTGTTTTTGATATGATGTTTAATACGGCCGGCTTCTGCCATACCCGACGCAGAAATGATAATGCAAGGTTCTTTTGAATCGTTTAAGGCGATGGATTCGCTTACGTCAGAAATATAATGCAGGTTAGGAAAAGCAAAAGCGTCGCCATCTTTTTCGATATATTCCAAAATTTCAGGATTGAAACATTCTTCATGTTCTTTCATGATTTTAGTGGCGCGGATTGCCAGCGGACTGTCAATATAAACGTCGATTCGGGGAAGTTTACCTGAGCTGGAAAGCTGGTCGAGGGCATAAATTAATTCCTGCGTCCGGTCGATGGCAAAGGCGGGAATAATGACTTTTCCTTTTCTTTCCACACAAGTTTCGTGTACCACCCGCAGTAGATGGGCTTGCATATCCGTCTCCTTTTCGTGCAGTTTATCTCCATAAGTTGATTCACAGATAATAAAGTCAGCTTGCGGGAAGCGGTCAGGTTTTCGCAAAATATGATCTTCCGGGCGACCGATATCTCCCGTAAATGTCAGTTTTTTGAAAGTTCCTTTATCAGGGATACTCAAATGAACAGCAGCACTCCCCAAAATGTGCGCCGCATCTGTGAAAAAAACGGCCACTTCGTTGTCTGTTCCAAGGTGAAATGTCTGATTATATTGCACGGCCCGTAACAGAGACAATGCTTTTTCAGCGTCCTCACCGTTATATAATTCTTCTAATAATGGCCTGCCTTGCCTTTCCCGTCTTCTATTAATTCTTTCGAGATCTTTCACCTGGATATGTGCGCTATCCATTAACATGATCCGGCACAAATCAGCCGTTGCCGCAGTGCAGAAAATGGGTCCGGAAAAACCTTTTCGGACCAGTCGTGGAATTAAGCCTGAGTGATCAATATGGGCGTGGGAAAGAACCAGATAATCAACTTCGGCTGGTTTAAATCCAAATTCCTGATTGAACTCATCCGTTTGAATTCCCTGAAATAATCCGCAGTCCAGTAATATTTTTGTACCTTTTTCAGTAGTAACCAAATGCTTGCTGCCCGTTACAGTGCGCGCGGCGCCAAAAAACTGAATTCGCATGATATAGTGGCTTTTTGATAAATATTAAAAATTCAATTTGAGGAAATTCAATCAGAATTACACAAATTGATTTAAAATTATCCTGAAAAGATACAATTCTGCATTTTGGTAAATGCAGTTTATTCAGGCAATACATACAGCGCATCCAGATTACGGCCCAGGCCATCATAATCCAGGCCATAGCCAACGACAAAACGATTCGGGATTTCAAAGCCGACATAACGCAGATCAATCGGCTTTTTGATCGCCTCGGGCTTGTGGAGCAACGTAGCAATTTCAACAGAATTTGGACCTAACTCCCGGATTTGCAGGAGTAATTGGTGCATGGTGAGGCCGGTATCTACAATATCTTCTATAATTATTACATCACGATCGATAAGCTTTTCTTCCAAACCAATGATTTGCCGTACCTTTCCGGTAGATTCTGTTTGGGAATACGACGACAACCGGATAAAAGTTATTTCGCAGGAAAGTGGAATTTTTTTTACAAGCTCGGAAGCGAAGAGAAAGGCACCATTGAGGACAACCAGAAAAAAAGGCTTTCGGCCTTGATAATCAGTGTTAATCTGTGCTGCAAGCTCAGCAATACGTTTTTCAATAACCTCCTGGGAAATGAATGGAGTAAATGTTTTATCGTGAATTGTAATCATGTCGGATTTTCTTAAACAGTAATATTAACTCTTTTTTCAAAAACACACTTCCCCGCAAACGTAAAATATGAATCGAACGTTAATATTGACAGATTTTTAAGCTTAATTATGAAAAAAGTGCTGGTTAAACCTATTGCTTACGTTCTTGTTATTTTTCTTTCGATCACTTCTGCTGTTGCCCAATTATATTCCTCGGCCGAACTGGACAAGAATTATGATATGGTTCTTAAGAATCCGGGAGTCCAGATTGAAGCGACAGAGGCAATTAACATGTTGTATAACTACAAATTTGCCGAAGCTGATGCAGAATTCCGCTGGCTGCGCTATCGCTACCCCAAACATCCAATGCCTCATTTTTTGATGGGCCTGGCTGAATGGTGGAAGATTGTGCCAAATACAGATATTGAGACGTATGACAAAAAATTCCTGGCGCACATGGACTCTACCATTACGCTCGCGGAGACCTTGTATGAAGACGAAAAAAATAAAATTGAGCCTGCATTTTTTCTCGCAGCAGCGCACGCATTCAAAGGTCGTCTGTATTCCGAACGCAAACAATGGACAAAGGCGACATTTGCGGGAAAAAGCGCGCTGAAATATCTGGAGATTTGTAAAGGAAATGGTGACTTATCTCCGGAGCTCCTTTTTGGAGATGGACTCTATAACTACTATGCGCAATGGGTACCCAATGAGTATCCACTCCTAAAACCAATTTTAGCTTTTTTCCCAAAGGGCAATAAAAAACTGGGTGAACAACAGCTTGAAAAGGTTGGAAACAACGCATTTTATACCAGGGTTGAGGCCAGATATTTCCTTTTGCAGATTTACAGCATGGAAAATGAATATGGAAAAGCCTATGAAATGGCGAAGTACATGTGGCAGACCTATCCGAATAATCCATACTTCGAACGATATTTTTGCCGGACCGCATTCGTTACCGGAAAAACAGGTGAAGCTGAAAAAGCCGCACAAAATATTCTCAATAAAATAAGTCAGGGAATGCCGGGATATGAAGGAGTAAGTGGCAGAAATGCAGCGTATGTTCTTGGTTTCTACAACATGCAGTATTACCGGAACTACGATCTGGCCAGTCAGTATTTCAAAAAAGCAGTTGATTTTTCCACGCAGACAAATTCGATGAATGCCGGTTATTATGTGTCGTCACTTTTAGGTTTGGGAAAAATAGCAGAACTTCAAAAAAACTATGACGAAGCACTGAGTTATTACAAACTCGCCGACGACAAAGCAGACCGTAATTCAAGCCAGGACAAAGAGGCTAAAAAACATATTGACAGCCTGAAAAAGCTGAAAAGAGAAGAGCGCCGGAATAGGAGAAAATAGATGTTTTATTACCCGTCGGATGGTGAAAAAACCATCCGACGGGCCTCCCGTCCGACGGCTTTTTCGCTGTCGGACGGGTAATAAAAAGCAGCCGTCAATAATTATAAGCCTCTTTGGCCGTCGGAGGGGTAATAAAAGGCAGACTAATCATAAGCCACTTTCGCCCCCGCATAAACAACCAAAAAACCTACTCCCCTTTTTTCAATTTGGCATAATGCTTGAAAAACAAAGGAATCGTTTCAATGCCTTTGTAAAAATTAAACAGACCATAACTCTCATTCGGTCCGTGCAGGCCATCAATATCCAGGCCGAAACCCATCAGAATACTTTTTCTTCCCAGCTCCTGCTCAAATAATGCTACGATGGGAATACTTCCGCCTCCACGCGTTGGAATTGGCTTTTTACCAAAAGATTCTTCCATTGCCATTTCTGCCGCTTTGTATTCCATAGAATCGGTTGGTGTAACATAAGGCAAGCCGCCGTGATGCGGAACAACTTTAACCTTCACCGAAGACGGCGCGATGGCTTCAAAATGTTTGGTGAAAAGATCACAAATTTCCTGATCCGTTTGATTTGGTACGAGGCGCATTGATATCTTGGCGTTCGCTTTTGATGGCAGAACTGTTTTTGCTCCCTCACCAATATAACCGCCCCAAATTCCATTGACATCCAGCGTAGGACGGACAGAAGTGCGCTCAATCGTCGAATAACCTTTCTCTCCTGCCACATCTGCAATTGAAAGATCTTTCTTATATTCTTCAAGATCGAAGGGCGCAGCATTCAGCGCATCTCTTTCCGTTTGAGATAAATCCTGCACATTGTCATAAAACCCTGGGATGGTTATATGCCCGTTTTCGTCTTTAAGCGATGCGATCATCTCACACAACACATTAATCGGATTTGCCACACCGCCTCCATATACGCCCGAATGAAGGTCTCTGTTAGCACCCACAACTTCAACTTCAAGATAGGTTAATCCACGAAGTCCTGTTTCAATGGACGGTACATCGTTTGCGATCATGCTTGTATCTGAAATAAGAATGGTATCACATTTCAGCATCCCGCGATTTTCTTTGACAAATGTTTCCAAATGAGAAGAACCAACTTCTTCTTCTCCTTCGATCATAATCTTGATATTACAGGTCAAAGAATCTGTTGCCAGCATTGTTTCCAGTGCTTTTACGTGCATATAGAACTGACCTTTGTCATCGCAGGCGCCGCGGGCATAGATACGGTCATTTTTAATTACAGGTTCGAAAGGCGGCGAATCCCATAATTCGTATGGGTCTGCCGGCTGAACGTCATAATGTCCGTAAACTAAAACTGTCGCGAGAGCGGGATCAATTATTTTCTCACCATAAACAATCGGATGTCCCGGCGTTTCATAAATTTCTGCCTTATCCGCTCCTGCACCGGCGATGCTATCACGCACAAATTCTGCGGCTTTGATCATATCGTTTTTAAACTTTGAATCAGCACTTACCGAGGGAATTCTGATCAGGTCTAAAAGTTCGTTTAAAAATTTATCTCGGTTTTTTTCGATGTAGTCATTCATTTTTTATCAGTCTAAAATTAAAATATTAACCGTTTTTGATACGATTACAATATGCAAATCTATAAGATTAAGTTGTGCCGAATTTAAAAAAATAACCCCTAAGGCAATTACCTTAGGGGTCGGTATTTCTAATTTTTTTGTTTCTCAGGAATGTCCTTTCGATTTTGACTTTGCGAAAATGTTCACACGGCTCTCGTTACCGTTCAGCAGTCTGACAATGTTTTTCTGGTGCGTAATCACAACTAGAACAAACATCACAAAGCCAAAGATCACGAGCAATGTTTCAGGCTGACCGAAAACGCCAAGTAAGGACATGACCGGAAACGCCAAAGTGGCCAGAATTGAACTTAAAGAAACATATTGAGAGGCAATCAATGTCAATATAAAAATGGCGATACTTAATGCTGCAAGTTCCGGGTGAATGGCCAGCACCATACCTAGCAATGTAGCAATCCCTTTTCCGCCTTTAAATCCAACGAAGACCGGGAAAATATGCCCAACTATGGCGATAATACCAAAAATGATCTTGTACATCAAGATATCCCCCTCGGCAATTGTTCCCATGTAAAACAACATGGAAGCCAGGCAGGTTGCCGTCCAGCCTTTCATGACATCGATAAGCATAACAATAGTTCCAGCACGTTTGCCGAGCACCCTGAATGTGTTGGTAGCTCCTGCATTTCCACTTCCGTGTTTACGTACATCAATTCCGAAATAACCAATTCCGTACCATACCGAACTAGGGATGGATCCTAATAAATAGGCGGCTATTGTCGTAATTATGAATAAGGCAATGCTCATTTTGTATTATAAGTAGGTTAATTTGAACTTTAAAAGTTTCTTAAAAATACGGCTCTTTAGCCAATTAAGCAAGTAAACGGTATTTTAACATCAAAACGCAAAAATAGGTTTTGTTAGTCAAAAAATAAAATTCCGTATCTAACGATTTGACTGTCAGAAACCCTCGGCTTTTTCTTCTTTCTTCTTTTTTTCTTCTGCCGGAACAACTTTTTTCTTAACGGTCTTGGTTAGCTTGGCCTTTTTGACTGCTGGTTGATAGAAGTCGTCAAAGCGGCTTACAAACAAATCTTTCTCTTCCACGCCAATAGATACCAGCGACATATCTTTCGATTTTGAATTGGCACCTTTTGAAGTAACCAGATCGTTAAAATCCATTTGTGACGATACAATCCCCAGTTCTTTTTCTTTGTAATCAAAATAATACCAAACGTCGGGTGAGGCTTGCAGATACATACTAAATTCGTCACCAAGCTCAGACCGACGAATTTCCAGGACACCTTCCATCTGTGCATTGATGTTATTTTTCCCAAAGTGGGAAACACCAATCGGTCCTTGTGAAAAATAAGCGTTATGAACCGGCGACCAGTGTAAGTCAACGCTGGACAGGGCAATTGGCGCATCAAGTGTCGGCGAGGCATCGAACAATGGCTTATATCCCGCAGCCGAAAGTTTGAGATAAGCATCAACACCTTTTGAACCGATAAGCGCTGAAAGTTTCCTGTTCAGGTTTTCAGCATCGTCGTCCGCAGCCGTACTATTCTGTTCTTCAAGATTTGTTTCAACGATTTTTGCAGCCAGCTGAGGTAAAACCGGTTCCAGTGCTGACAGCTTCATCAGCAGCATTGAATTGAAAGTAAACCGTGAACTATCAACCTGCACATTGGCAATTCCTGCCGACTGAAGCCAGTCCGAAGACGTAAATTTCATGGGGCCAGAGAAAGATGCAATTCCGGTTTTATCATCAAACGTAAGCGTATTTCCTTCGTCCACAAGCCCGTCTGGCCCCGCTGGCGGAGCAACTTTGAAGGCTTTGTTGTCTTCGTCATAGTTCAAGGTTCCTTGTGCAAGATAAATATCCTGGTCACCGTCAGATTCTTTTGGCGACAAAAATGACATATACATTCCCCGGCTTTCATTGAAATGCAAACCAACTGAAAGCGGAAGATCATGCTCATTGCGCAGGTTTTTGTCTATTTTTATACCAACAGTTTCACCAGGCGTGTCTTTGTAAACGATCCAGGAACTCTGGAAATCTTTGCGGAATTTAATCACAGGCTTTACAAATCCTTCAAGCTGAAGCGACGGTTGGTACGCGATCAGGTTGATATCACCTTTATACTGAATTCTTGGAGAAAGGATCAGATTTTCAGCTTCCTTGATATCTGCTTTTGCTGTGGTATAATACCGGATCGGTCCGGATTCAGTATTTCCTTTTGATTTTTTTCCTTCTGCCGCGGTTTCAATTTCCCTTAATTCAAAATTCTGCATTTTGATATTAAAGGTATCTTTCCGGGCCGTGATATACTGATAAGTTGCAGAGCCTTCAAACCGGTTCCGGGAATCAATTTTAATATCTGCATCACGCAAACGGTGGGAGGCATTTAAAGTATCGATTTCTATTCTGGCCTTTTTCAATGGCGCGATTTGTCCGTTACTACCAATGCTTACCATGCCTTTGTCAGGAATAATTTTGACGTCGGCCGTACGGATAAAGGGAACGCCGCGCACGTTCAGGGTTACTTTTTCGACATCGTAAACGCCTTCCGAAGCTTCAAAAGTCAATCCTTCCTGTTCAGGAGCAAGTGAGGTGTAAGACGACGTTTCGCCAAACCCTTTCATCAAAATGGTTTTTTTCAAAATATCCCATTTGGCAGTAGCAATCAATGTTTTATACGACGCAGCCGGAAGCTCCATACCCGAAGAATCAGAATCAAAACCAGTCGAATCGGTAACGAAGTTCACGACCGAAGTTTTGATGTTAAAATCGATATTTACATTTCGGCCTGTGAGGATATTTTTGGAAGATTTTGCTTGCCCGCCGTTAATTACGAAGAGTGATCTGTTTGCCAAAAAACCATCTTTATTGAATTTAATATCATCCGAAGTCAGTTCTGAGTCCGGACGTTTAAGTTTTCCATTTCCGTAAAGTCCGGAAGACCTCAGCAGCAAACCGCCTTCAAGACTGGTTGTCCCTTTATAAAATGAAAAAGATTTTCCCTGCGTATTGATAAACATGCTGTCAGAATTTGGAAACCAGCGCAGCGCATAATCTTTTAATTCTACCGCAGGAAAATATCCTTTGCCGATCGTAGCCTCTTTGATGCTGGCAATTTCTCCCGAAGCAAGTAAAGAATCGGCTGTCATTAATACATTTTTCGCCGTCATCGAAGCAGACAGGTAACGCATAACCGCTTTTGATTTTAGGCCGCTGTTATCCATAGTCAGCGTATCTGTAAAACGTGCCATCGCTTTTCCTCCATATAACTTCAACTCGGTCACTGGCGGCTTATACTCAAAACCCAGAGAGTTGTCGGGCATACTTTTCAGAATAGTCTGAATCGGAGGAAGTATTCCGTTTGAATTGAAAGTACCGTCGAAGATTACATCGCGCTGATCCAGTCCGTCCATATCAATTTTAGGAATTTTAAAGAAGACTTCCCGGGGATATAGGATTGTTCCTCTTTCCGGTTGATCGAAGTATACGATCATACCATCAGGCACAACAAGCCGCGGCGACTTTTTGCCCTTTTGAACACCTGATTTGTTTGCAGGGTCACTTAAAAAGAAAGTCCCGCCTTTTTCATATTTCACGTGGCCACCAACTTCTCCGCCTTGTCCTTTCGCAAATTTTTCCTTTGGTGTAAATGTGATTGAGTCGTTTGGACTAACATTTACAAAAAACTGTCCGTAGTTGAATTTAAGATTTTGTCCCCGAAACTGGTAATTGTTTGCAACCAACTGTCCGTTTAGAGAAAAATCCCTGTTACGGCCAATGACCAGTTTTTTGTCAGATGGGATGGCAAATATTTTCAATGAATCACTCACGATGAAACGACCTACGCCGAGCACTGTCAGCAAAGTATCTTTCAGCGAAATTGTCGCATTAGCAGTTTCATCATTCGAAGCAAATTGAGAGCTTACCTGGAAATTGTCATAATCCGTTTTATCAAGGCTTCCCAGAACATATAAAATCCCTTTTTTTGATACGGAATATTCGTCCGTTGTTTTGTCATATTTGAAATAACCTTCCAGTGCCAATCTCTGTAAAGCCCGACGAATGATTACCGGATCCTGTTTGAATTTTTTGGCAAGATCTTCGGCCAGAAATGAAGGTTTTTTTTCAGTCTGTGTATAATTTGCTGCCATCAGAAGAGGCTGAAAACCGAATTCCTGAGCGATACCACGGAAGCGTTCTTTCTTGAAAAAATCAAAAGATTCGAGTTTTACCGGTACAACCTGCTTACCGTCAATCCGGGTAAATTCAACTTTTTCGTTTGGAAAAGTCCAGCGCATCAACTGGGCCCAGATATTCATTTTGTGGTAAGAATCCTGATAGGGCAACGGTCCAAAATCAGTTTTTTCGGCACGCCCAAGTTTCACTTGTCCTTCCAGGTCATTGTAAATAAAAGTGACGCCCGGATGATATAATGAATCATTTCCCATCGGCATTGTAAAGGAAGCCAGCGGGGCAGAAATTACAGAATCTTTAAGTGAGAATTTTTTACTGGTTGCAGAAAATGCAGGTTTATCCTGAAAAGAGACGGTTATTTTAGATGGTTCATCACTGAGCGACGTACTGAACATGGTTGTTCCGATTAATGCAAAACCTCCTTTATAAGCGATGTTTTTCCTGGATGCTTTTAACTGCGCATCATTTTTATTGGAAACAAAACGCGGGTATTGCGCCGGCTGGCTTCTGGATCTTTTAACACTTCGATATTCCAGAGTGCCTTTGATTGGATTGGCTAGCTGGCTTTCATTGTGCAATGTCACATTTTCAGCGACTATTTTTGGCTGGGTTATATTAAAAGAATAGGTATCAAAATCAGCATAGATTGATGAGTCGCCTGCCGTCTGCCAGTTGAATTTTCCACCCTTTCCCGCAAAAATTCCGTCTTTCAGGGACACACTTCCCGTAGTTGGTCCAAAGGCAACAGAATCGCCAGTAGCAACCATGCCCAGAACAGCATTTTGAAGATCAATTACAGCTCCTGAAACCGGCGGCAAAGGTTTTGATTTTGGAGCAATTACCAAGTTGGAATCAACGGGAGTATCCCAATTATCAGCCGCCTGAATTTTTTGCGCTTCAACAACTGCGGCGCTGGTGGTATCAAAACGGAACTTATAAGTACCGCTAAGCAGATAAAGTGAGTTAAAATTTGATGTGTATAGCTTGTTGGTTTCTATTGTATTTTTGACTGTTTCAAGGATCCGCTGCATGGTCTTTGCATCATATTTTTCGCCAGATTTAGCGGCCAGGTCGAGAAACCCGTCAACGTCTCCCTGTCCTTTTAACAATGTGGTTGTATTTTTAATCAGCAAATGAAGGATCGGACCTGCTTTCTGTCCTTTTGAAAATTGCGTTTTTACAACCCCGATAAATTTACTTTGCTGCGGCGAACTTACGGAGCTCATCCAGAGACTGTCCAGCTGGGCTGTCGACCGGATGTAAACCGGGTTTTTGCTGCCGTCTATCAGTTTCCTGAGTTGCACCATAAACTGACCAGGATCGTCGGAGGCTTTGAGGTTTTGAGCGGAGAGATTTTTTCCTCCGAGTAAAATAATACAAGATAACAGGAAGTAACGAAAGATCTTCATGTAGTATTTAGCAGAGTTTGATCTTAGTGTTTTGAATTTAAGATACTGAAAATCAGCAATTAGAAATTCAGTATCTTAAACATTTATCTATTTATTCTTTTCAAAAATGACCGTCGCCCATTGGTTGCGTGTATTGGATCTTAATTTGGCAAGTCCATTTTCTGCTCCGCAATTTTCGATATCAGCCTGATCCATTTCATAAAATCCGCTGGTAACAAGCCATCCGCCTGGCAATAAATGAGAAACATATTTTGGGATCTCGTCGAGCAGAATGTTTCGGTTAATATTTGCCAGAATTCCACCGAATTGCTTATCGGCAGGCACTTCGTTAATCGTCCCTTTAAAGACTTCCGCCTCCTCTCCCAATCCGTTCATTGCAAAATTTTCTGCTGTATTTTCGACAGCCCATTCGTCAATATCAAAACCCAGTAAACTTTCTGCACCCAGTTTTGAAGCCAGAATGGCTAAAATGCCTGTCCCACAACCAACATCCATAATCGAAAGACCCTTGTGAGGGAGATTAAGTTGCTCATTCATCACAAGCCATGTTGTTTCATGATGACCGGTTCCAAAAGACATTTTTGGCTGGATCAGCAGATCGAAAGTGAAACTTGGATCCGGCTCGTGAAATGTAGCGCGAACACGTATTTCTTTTCCTACTTCAATAGGCTCATAACTTCTTTCCCACTCCTCATTCCAATTCTTCCTTTCTAACGATTTCCATGAACTTGCTATTGCGGTAGTCTCACTGTATTTGGCGATTAGCTCTTGTAAGACTGTTTCATTAAAATCTTCCTCCGGGATATAAGCGGATAACCCTTCGTCGGTTTCGACGAATGATTCAAATCCAGCCTCGGCCAGTTCGGCCATTAATATTTCTGTAAAGTCAGAATCGAGTTCGAGTTGTACTTCTACGTAATTCATGCGATTTGTTATGGATATGCTATGGTGAAGGTCTTGAATTTTTTTAGAAATTCAAGGAGAGAGAGAACATTAAAAAGGCCCACATATGCATGAATTTGCATTGTGGGCCAAATCAATATTTTAAATTAGCTTCGATTATTTAGATCAAGGTTTTCTCCGCTTTGTTGCCAGATCGTGCGCAGTATCATAATACGATCTTAAATTCATCCAGTCGAAAACATCCGAAATATTTTCTACACGGTTTCGCTGCATGATACGGTCGCGGCGCTGCATTTTAACAAATTTGAAAAGAATATCAGCCATTTGGTCTGCTGCCTGAGCGTAAGTCTGCGACTTGCGGTTGATCACGTAAATACCACGATTTTCATAATCGCGCATAATCTGCATAATATAGTCGCCGAACCCGGACAAGTCACTCGTAACCGTTGGAACTCCGCGTACTACACATTCCAATGGAGTATAACCCCATGGTTCATAATAACTTGGGAAAACGCCAAGGTGACATCCACGAACAAACTGACCATAATCCAAACCAAACAATGGATTAGTTGATGAGATAAAATCGGGGTGATAAACGATTTTAACGCGGTCGCGCTCGTTATTGACAAGATTTGCTTTTCTACAGAAATCGGTAATGCCGTCCTCTGCCTTCAAATCGTGTGTAACAAAGGCAGGTAATTTATCCGTTTTCCACGTCTGAATAGTACGGCGTAAGCGAAGGCGCCAGTATTCATCAACGAAGTTATTCAAATCCGGCATTTTATGATCTGCGCCGGAAGCTGCTGCAAGAAATAGTTTTTCTCCAACTTCTTTCTCAATGGCTGTACACGTTTCCTGCAACTCATTCAAAACGGCCCGAGATTGAAGCACATCCGGATTCACTGAATAGTATGGCTGTTTGGTAACGATAAACATCACCACAGTCATATCCATATTGGCCTGGACCATTTTCCAGTTCAGTCTTGCCAGTGCTTCAAGCGTTAAATCATAACCTTTGTTGCTGTACTCATAACGCCCGGAAGTGAAGAAATATAACGTTTTGTCCAGATCAAAAGAATAACTCGGGAAAAAATGACCAAGCACAAACTCGTGAATACGCTCTTTGTATTTTAAATGCAAATTCTGGAATTCATGAACAGCCTGGAAACGAACAACATTAAGTCCATTAGGCGTTACCAGATCAGGCATTCTGCCCAGGAAAACTTCACACTCGCGGGCAGTAACGTCACTTACTGTCGTCAATACGTGTGCACCTAGCGCGGCTTGTCTTTCGATGGAAGCCTGGGTTAAGATCCCGTAATTTTTAGCTTCCTGCTCCCAGTCAAAAAATGGAAGTTTGCTGTAAAATCCTTCAACATTCTGCGCAAGATAACGTCCAAGCATCGTCGCATGCGTCGTAAATGTCGTCGCGACTTTTACATTTTCTCTTTTCAGGTCCGGAAGTCCGCTGCTGGCCATCCACTCATGGAACTGTGCAGAAATATCCTCCCTTCGCGCATTTTCTTCTGCATACTCTTTAAGATAAATCCGTACCATTTCACCAAAACACAAGGTTTGGTTAACCAACGGCTCAGCATTGATTGTAGAAATACGGTTTTTTTCCCAGAGATTATATTTTACTACATCCAGTTCATGCGCAATACTTTCCAGATCAAAAAGAACGACACGGGGTTTTCCGGTCACCAGCCAAAAGCCATAATGAACAGTGTAGCCCATTTCACGCATTCTGCGGACTGTTCTTCCAACATTGCAGTCATCCAGATCAGTGATTTCTTCAAATTCAGCAGAAGCTTTTTTCTCAAAATATGGGCCCAACAGGTAGTAATTATCTTCCCACTTTTCGACCATTGCTGGTACTTTGGTTCTGATAACAGTGTAAATCCCACCGACCTGATTGCAAACCTCCCAGGCTATTTCAAAAAGGACGTTTTTTTTAGTTGTTTTTACAAATGGTTCCAATATGGGATATGGGTTAAAACGTTATAGCTGACTAATAAAGGTAATTTACTGAGGATTTGTCACAAAAAATCCTTGTAATTACACAATAAATATCCAGAAAAATAATTCACAATAACAATATAATGGACATGTTTATTTGCCGCTACGACAAATTAAGCAAGTTCTCGGCTAACTTTGGTCTAAAATACGTTACTTTGATCGGATTAACATTTTGCATGCGTTTAATAGTGAAAAAAATTCCATTTATTGCGTTTTCTGTATTGCTGACCATTATTTTGCTTCAGGGATGTAAGGCACAAAGCACAGATTTTGAGGCAATTTATCCGCCAAAACGGGAATTTAGAGCTGTCTGGATCGCCACGGTCGATAACATCGACTGGCCTAGCAGTAAAAATCTTGTGCCCGATGAGCAACGTAATGAGTTTTCTGCACTGCTTGATTTTCATAAGCGGACCGGGATGAACGCAGTTTTTGTGCAGGTCAGGGCGGCAGGAGATGCCTTTTATGCGAAAAGTTCGGAGCCATGGTCGGAGTGGTTAACCGGGCAACAAGGCCGGAAACCAGAGCCGATGTGGGATCCTATGGAATTTATGATCAAGGAATCGCATCGACGCGGATTGGAATTTCATGCCTGGTTAAATTTAAACCGCCTGGTTCACAAGTCTTCTAAAAGTGTTTCTTCTGAAAACATAAGCCGACTGCATCCTGATTGGATTTTAAGTTATGACGGATATAAATTATTTAATTTTGGTATTCCGGAAGTTCGCCAGTTCATTACTGAAATTGCCGTAAATGTTGCTAAAAACTACGATGTTGACGGAATTCATTTTGACGATTATTTCTACCCCTATGCCGTTGCTGGCCAGGTGATCTACGATGATGCGACTTTCAGACAATATGGACGCGGATTTACTAATAAAAATGATTGGCGCCGGAATAATGTGGATTTGCTCGTTAAACAGATCCATGATGCCTTGATGGAGGTTAACCCGAAAATTAAGTTTGGGATCAGTCCTTGCGGCGTCTGGAGAAATAAAGGAACAGATTCCGAAGGCTCCAAAACGTATGGTGCACTTGCTTCGTATGACGACCTTTATGCTGACAGCAGGAAATGGGTTCGTGAAGGCTGGGTCGACTATATCGCGCCACAAGTATATTTCTCTTCGAAATTTGGAAAGGTACCGTACAAAAATCTGGTTGATTGGTGGACCGAAAACTGTTATGGGCGTCACTTTTATGTTGGACTTGGCGCATACCGGGTGGGTGGAAAAGAGAAAGATACGCAATGGGCTAATCCTAATGAACTGCCTAATCAGATAAGATATTCCCGGGAAAATGAAGCCGAAGGGACGATTTTTTTCAGCTCTCGTTCTCTGAAAAATAATAATCTTGGTTTTGTTGATACATTAAGAAATAATCTGTTCCGTTATCCTGCGCTGGTGCCTACAATGTCCTGGAAAGATGCTATCCCGCCGCTAACGCCCAAAAGCCTGAAAGCAACCTTGCTGAACAACGGACTTGAATTATTTTGGGAAAAACCGGATCCCGCAACGGATGGTGAGACGGCTACGTACTATGTGATTTATCGTTTCGAGCCTGACGAAAAGCCTACTGCCCATGATCCGAGAAAGATAATAGGTATGGCATTTGAAGGTGAAAAATTTGTCGATATGACTATTCAGGTTGGGGAAAGATATGTTTATTACATTACAGCTGTTGATAGGCTGCACAATGAAGGCCGCCCTATTGGACCATTAAAAGTTGAAGTGCTTGACCAGAAATTACAGCGGTTTTAGATTTTCAAAATTTAGCTGAGTTACAATTTTCCAATTTGAAGATTCCGAGGCAATCAATTTAGAAAGGTTTTTGTTATTTCAAATGATACAGCTTTCTAAAAAAAATTACATACAGACCGCATGAGTAACGAAATACAGTACAAATATCGTCCGGAATATCTTTCTATCTCAGCACCAAATAAATACAACTCCGAAACGCTTCGGACTGAGGAAATGGTGTTGAATATGGGGCCTCAACATCCCTCTACGCATGGTGTATTGCGGTTGGAAGTGGTTACGGACGGTGAAGTAATAGTTGATGTAGTTCCGCATCTCGGTTATCTGCACCGCTGTTTTGAAAAACATGCAGAAGCTTTGCCTTTCAACCAGATTATTCCATATGTAGATCGTCTGGATTATGTAGCTTCCATGAATTCTGAACATGCTTATGTCATGGGTGTTGAAAGAATGCTGGGTATTGAAAATGACATTCCTAAAAGAATTGAATATATCCGGGTTGTTGTAGCAGAACTAAACAGGCTTGCTTCTCACTTTGTTGCATTAGGGACCTATGCCATGGATATTGGCGCTTACACTCCTTTTCTCTGGATGATGCGTGATCGTGAACAGATCTTGCGCCTGTTAGAATGGGTGAGCGGAGCTAGAATGCTTTATAATTATATCTGGATCGGCGGTTTGTTTTATGATCTTCCGGTTGGCTTTGAAGAACGGTGTGCGGAGTTTGTAAAATACCTGAAACCTAAACTAATTGAGCTCCAGCAGCTCGTTGTCGATAATAAAATTTTTATTCAAAGGACTGCAAATGTTGGCGTACTTCCGTTGCCAGTTGCGATAAACTATGGCTGCACAGGCCCAATGATGCGTGGCTCCGGTTTGCGCTACGATCTTCGTCGTGTTGATGGATACTCAGTATATCCAGAACTTGATTTTGATATACCAATCGGAGAGGGTAAAATGGGAACTGTCGGTGACTGTTGGGATCGTACCTGGGTTCGTGTTGTTGAGTGCTGGGAATCAGTAAAAATTATTGAGCAAAGCCTTGAACAGTTGCAAGGAGATCATAAGCGGACACCTTCATTTGATCCACAGGCAATGGTTCCGAAAAAGATCCGTCCGAAAGCAATGGATTTTTATACGCGTGGAGAAAGTCCGAAAGGGGAATTAGGATTTTTCTTCCGTACCGACGGTCGTTCAGATATTCCGGTACGATGCAGAGCCCGATCATGTTGTTTCCATAATTTGTCTGTAATCGGAGAAATGGCTAAAGGAGCCTTGTTGGCAGATCTGGTGGCGATTATTGGTACAATTGATGTAGTTATGGGTGAGGTTGATCGTTAATAAGATATATGTAATTGCCAAAATTCGGACTTTGGTTATTTAGAAATGGCTCCTTGGGAGCTACCTGTTTATAGAAAAATGCGGTAAGGCTTGAAGTCCTGGCTCCACCGGAGCCTCCTTGAATTTCCAGGATACTCCGAATCCGAAGGAGTGAGAATTACAAATTCAGCAATCTAATGCTATAAACAGGTTGCTCCTATCGAGCGATTAATCTGACAATAATTTTGGTCGATAATTAAATATCTATTTGTTAAAAGAAAAGAGTGACCCACCGGCCACTCTTTTCTTGTTTATAACTTGTTTGGAAAAATCTTAAACTTCTTGTGCAACACCAACTAGGTCATGTTTTGCAAGAAATTCAGCGATTTGAACTGTGTTTGTCGCTGCACCTTTACGAAGGTTATCAGCCACTATCCACAAGTTCAAAGTTTTAGGCTGAGATTCATCACGACGGATACGACCAACGAAAGTTTCGTCTTTTCCATGTGCGGTTAATGGCATTGGATAAAGGAAATTTTTTGGATCATCCTGTATAATTACGCCTTCCGCCTCGCTCAAAATCTGACGAACTTCTTCCAGATCAAACTCATTTTCAAATTCGATATTAACAGCTTCAGAGTGACCGCCGATTGTAGGAATACGAACAGTTGTTGCTGTAACCGCAATACTATCGTCGCCCATAATTTTCTTCGTCTCATTCGTCATCTTCATTTCCTCTTTGGTATAACCATTGTCAAGGAAAACGTCGATATGCGGCAATACATTTAAGTCAATCGGATGGGGATAAACTTTTGATACGCTGCTATCACCAGAACGTTCTGCAAATAGCTGATCAACTGCCGCTTTACCAGTACCAGTCACAGATTGATAAGTTGAAACTACAACACGTTTGATTTTATATTTTTGGTGTAACGGATTCAAAACCACCACCATCTGAATGGTTGAGCAGTTTGGATTCGCTATAATTTTATCTTCTTTTGTCAGTGTCACCGCATTAATTTCTGGTACTACGAGTTTTTTCGTAGGGTCCATTCTCCATGCAGATGAGTTGTCAATAACGGTAATTCCGGCCGCAGCAAATCTTGGAGCCAGTTCCAGAGAAGTACTGCCACCTGCTGAGAATATCGCAATTTCAGGTTTAGCTGCAATGGCATCCTCAAATCCGATTACCTTAATCTGTTTACCCTTGAATGTAACTTCCTTACCAACAGATCTTTCAGATGCAACGGCCAATAATTCCGTCACCGGGAAATTACGCTCTTCGAGCACTTTGAGGATTTCGCCGCCCACCAGACCGGTAGCGCCTACTACTGCGATTTTCATTCTAAAACCAGGATTAATGTGATTTGTAAAATTGTTGTAACTCAACGGATTCGGGCAAAATCTGCCAGATCTGAAAAGTGGTGCAAATTTACGAGGATTTTAATAAGAAATGATGTTTTTATTGTACAAATGCGTTGGATGATAAATTTGAGAATTTCAGTTTGTAGAAAAATGAAGTTGATTATTCCATAATTCATATGTCACCCCGTTGGGGTTTTAGAGGATTCAGGTTCGTAATTTTTCTATAATAATGTCATCCCTTCGGGATTGTGAGAAGGGCGAATTGTTGTACACGAAAAAATAAATCAGATAATTGAATTTCGAAATGAAATTTTATATCGGAAAAAACCACAACCAAATTTCCTTTTATAATCAAGGTTGAGATTTTGATAAAAAATAAGTGAGCATAAATATTCTTTCACATCACAATCCCGAAGGGATGACATTATTATAGTAGCTCATTATGCAAGGATTTTCCCTAACCCGGAACGGGTGACATAACCTTGGCAAAATCATAATTACCATCAATTAATCTCTCCTCAATATTAAACACATTTACTAAAACAGCACAATCTCCAAAGGTGTAACACAATAATCCATAGGCACATCAAAGGCATCAATATCACCGATTTCGTCCACCGGATCAAAAAATGATAATCCTATTTTAACAACATCTGGCCTGCAATGCGCCAAAAACCGATCATAGTAACCTCCTCCATAACCAACCCGAAATCCTTTTTTATCAAATGCTAAAAGTGGTAAGAACACAGCATCAATATCATTTGGTAACACTTTAAGTGAAGTTTCCGGATCTGGCTCCGGAATTTGCCATTGATTATTGATTAGTATGGTTTTAGGGGTTAACCGATAATGTTCCATTTCCCTGGTACCCGGAATAATCCGTGGAGAAACAATTTTTACCTGATCAAAACTTTGAAGAAAAGAAATAATACGCCAGGTATCAATTTCATTTTTACCGGTTTGGGGTAGAAATATGTGTATTTTTCTGGCTACACTGCTTTTGAAAAAAAGCGCACAATTTTTTAAAATAGCTTCGTTTTTTTCTTCAATCTCATTTTCCGAAAGCTCCTTTCGCTTTTTTAAAAATTCGGAACGCAGAAAGGATTTTTTCATAAAGCAGTGCACAAATTAATGGTGTGAAATGATATTGGGCGTCAATATTAAAAAATTTATCCAGCGATGATTTACATTTTATGATAAACCGGGTAGATCAGGTTTACAGTTGCTTTTTAAAAGATAATAATTCAACTAAGGCATTGCAAAATTTGAAAGAATGAATGATAAATTCAAACTAACTTCCTGTTCTGTTTCGCCTTTTCAGTCTATTATTTGTACTTTCACCGTCGCATTTCAATATCTTTAACTTTCGAATAGTAAATAATAATCATGAGCAAAATTAAAGTTGCAAATCCCGTAGTAGAATTGGACGGAGATGAGATGACTCGTATCATCTGGAAGTTTATCAAAGAAAAACTTATTTTACCATACCTTGACGTAGATATTAAATACTACGATTTAGGTGTTGAATATCGCGATGAAACCAACGATCAGGTTACGATCGACGCTGCGAATGCGATTAAAGAATATGGTGTAGGTATCAAATGCGCTACTATTACGCCTGACGAAGACCGCGTAACTGAGTTCAATCTGAAACAAATGTGGAAATCTCCAAATGGAACGATCCGTAACATTTTGGATGGAACTGTTTTCCGTGAGCCTATCGTAATGAGCAACGTACCTCGTCTGGTAACAAACTGGACTGCTCCTATCATCGTTGGCCGCCACGCTTTTGGTGATCAGTACAAAGCAACAGATTTCGTTGTACCAGGAAAAGGAAAACTTACCGTTAAGTTTGAAGGAGAAGACGGGCAAGTAATTGAGCACGAAGTATATCAATTCCAGGGACCGGGTGTTGCCATGGCGATGTATAACGTGGATGAGTCGATCCGTGGATTTGCGCGTTCTTGTTTCAATGTAGCAATGGGCAAAGGATGGCCTTTATACCTTTCTACAAAAAACACCATTTTGAAAAAATACGATGGTCGTTTCAAAGATATTTTCCAGGAAGTTTACGATGCTGAATTTGCAGGAAAAGTACACTACGAGCACCGTCTGATTGATGACATGGTTGCTTCTGCACTTAAATGGGAAGGTAACTTTGTTTGGGCTTGTAAAAACTATGATGGTGACGTTCAGTCAGATACAGTTGCACAAGGATTTGGTTCTCTTGGTTTGATGACTTCTGTTTTGTTGACTCCGGATGGACAAACACTGGAAGCTGAGGCTGCACACGGAACGGTGACACGTCACTACCGCGAGCACCAAAAAGGAAGACCAACTTCTACAAATCCAATTGCTTCAATTTTTGCATGGACGCGTGGACTTGAATTCCGTGGAAAACAAGATGGCAACCAGGAGCTTATCGATTTCTGCCAGACTTTGGAAAGAGTTTGTATCGAAACGGTTGAAAGTGGAAAAATGACAAAAGATTTGGCTGTTTGTATTCATGGAAACAAAGTGAATCACGGAGAGCATTATCTTTATACAGAGGAATTCCTTGAAGCGATTAACGACAATTTGCAAGCTGCGTTAGCTTAATATAATTGAGGTAAACACTTTTATAGCCGTCAGTTCTGCTTAGAGCTGGCGGCTTTTTTGTTGAATTTATTTTCAGAACGCGGATACTTTTCAGACTTAGAAAAAACTTAGAACTCCTATTTTCAGATACAAGATTTGTATTTTAAACTACATTTGGACTCATCTTATCCTACTTGTAAACTTGTTCAAAGCCGTTTCATTTATTTTTTTCTTTACGATCTGCGAAACCTTTTGCTTGAATATTCAGGCGCAGGTAGTCGTTCCGGCACAATCTTCCATGCGTGTGGAAACGAGTGTTATGCCGGATATCTCCGGCGTTGTGGAAAAGGCGGAAGAGAAGGATATCATGGACATTATTGGCCAGCTGAAACGAAAAAGTAAAAGAGATTCATTGGCAACCAGGTATAAACAGCCGCGAAGGGTACAGTATTCGATGGTACCAGCGATCGGATATACGCTTTCGACTGGTTTCGTGGGTTTGTTAAGTGCCAATGCGGCGTTTTATGTAAGCGATTCCGCAACAACAAATATTTCCAGCGTCAGCACCAGTTTTAATTACTCACAGTATAATCAGATTACGATACCCATTCAGGCGAATATCTGGACTAAGGACAATGGTTACAATGTGATTATAGAATGGCGGTACTTCAAATATCCTCAGGACACTTATGGTTTGGGAGGTCATAGTTTGCTGGAAAATGCGGATCGAATAGATTATTCTCATATCCGGCTGCACCAAACGGTGTTGAAAAATATTACAGGTGCATTTTATTTAGGCGTTGGCTATCATCTTGATTATCGCTGGAAAATTAAACAGGAAGGAATCAACGAAGATGTTTCTGCTTACGGGTTACCCTCAAAATCAGTCTCATCGGGCATCGTTGGCAATGTCTTATATGACAGTAGAAAAAATTCAATCAATCCAATAGGCGGTGTGTACGCCAACGCCCGTTATAGAAATAATTTGAAAGTTCTGGGCAGCGATACACATTGGGAATCACTCGTTCTGGAATTTCGGAAATATGTGAATTTCCCAAAAGGCAGCCGAAATACGCTGGCATTTTGGGATTTTAACTGGCTGACGTTATCTGGAAAACCGCCGTATCTGGATTTGCCTAGCACCAGTTGGGATCCATCAAATAATACCGGGCGAGGATATATTCAGGGAAGGTTCAGAAGTCCGAATATGCTATATTTCGAGTCCGAATATCGGTTTGTATTAACGCAAAATGGATTATTGGGTGGCGTCGTTTTTGGTAATGCGCAAAGTTTTTCCAACTGGCCGACCCAAAAATTTAATAAAATAGCCCCCGGTGCAGGTTTGGGTATCCGAATAAAAATAAATAAAACTTCAAGGACGAATATTGCTGTTGATTATGGCTTCGGGACAAAAGGTTCACGTGGTTTGTTTGTAAATTTGGGAGAGGTTTTTTAAGAAAAGTGTGTTAGGAACCTGTCGATTTAACAGAAATATTATCCAGCAAATAGTACTTGATTTATTATGATCGCTTCTATTGAAATTCAGAATTATCGTAATCTTAAAAACATCAACATTGATTTGACGGGACAGTTAAATCTCATTACCGGAAAGAATAATACCGGAAAAACCAATTTCCTCGAATCAATTTTTTTCTACGCTTCACAGAAAGAAATTCATTTGGCAGAGCGGATTGTTATTAATGATCAGGCAATAGATTTTGTTCCAGACGACGAGATTTTGAGCCCCCAGAATGTTAAGTTTATAAGGGCTCATTCGAGTATTCAAAGTCTGCTTCACGAAAATTCTTTTGACTGTTTTACTAATTTAATTACTGAGAAGGCTGTTAATTTTTTAAAGAGAATTGATGACCGAATTTCAGAAGTTGACTTTCTTGCTGATAATCTGCGTAACCCGATTGCGACTTTTAAGGATGGGAAAACCGTCGCACTGTTACGCATGGGGAGTGGCGTTCATCGAATTCTTACAATTCTGCTGGCATTAAGCACTTCGAAAAATGGCATTGTCCTGATTGATGAAATTGAAAATGGTTTTCACTACGGTGTCGAAGAAGAGCTTTGGGCGCTTATCTCAGCCATTGCAAAGGATCAGAATATCCAGGTATTTGCTGCCACGCACAGCATCGATACGATCAGAGCTTTTGGAAAAATAATTAATGACGAAAACGAGGCCAAAGTACCAGGCTTGCTGATAAAACTTGAAAACATTGACGGTATCATTGAGTCTTTGACTTTTGATCCCGAAGAGTTAAAAGTTATCTTGGATAATTCGATTGAGGTTAGGAAATAAATGATTGAATATCTTCAAATTAAGTGGGCAATCATCTTAAATTCACCCCATACAGTTATCCCAAACATTTTATGGATGATCATAATGTATAATTTTGCCTATTTTACTGGGTAGTTATAATTCATTTGGAATACAGTTAAGAGCAAGTGACAAAATTTACATTAAATAGAAAATTAATATTATAATACTTGACAATTCAGGCGGTTAGAAAATTAGGATGTGAGTAATGAGTGTCAATTGCCAGCAAATTATTTTAAGTATAAACTAAAAATAGTTTGAGGATATACTATTAAAGTTACAACTATCACGGCAATTTATAGGTCTTGATAATTATAGCATTTCTTATTATAAATCCTTTTACCATAAGCTACTTGCATTCATGAAACAATACAGTTGGTTTTTTTTCATCTGCTTACTATCACTATTCAGCTTCGAAAGCTGTGAAAATGATAATCCTGAGATTGGGGATTCAAAATTGCCAAAATGTAAAAACCTTGGTGGTCATTTGATAGAGTATCAAAAGATTAAAGATGAGAAAGCATCAATTGAAATAAGGGTATCTAAATATAATGGTGTGAATGACACAATTTACCTTATAAATTATCCTAAAAACGTGTATAAATATTTTGATGCATGTAATCTTCCTAATGAATTCAGGAAGGATAGTTTGCAAATTAAATTTTCTGGCACAGTATATATTCCAAAGGATCATGAAAAAATTAGCATAGGATCGCTACCTATTCAACTATCTAATATTCAAATAGATACTTCTATATGATATAAATTCTTACTCTGTTAAGAAGAAACTCTTGTGTTGATTGATCGATTATTCTTATCATTCGGAAATAGTTTTTCTCAGGCATATATTCTTTTTTTTCTTTAAGACCTCCTATTTCTTCAACTCTTCCAAAAAAGCAGTAACTTTGCGGGCAATTTGTTGATGCAGGTCGCAACTTATTCAGTTTCAGCGACCAAGTCTTCAAGCCCTTTATTTTCATTTAACTTAATTCTTGTTGCAATGTCCGCAGTAGCAGAGCAAACCCAGGTGCTGGCCGACCGTATCAATGCCCTCGAAGAATCTTCAACGTTGGCAATGACGAAAATGGCCCGTGAATTGGCAGCCCAAGGCCACAAAGTGATCAGTCTGAGCGTGGGAGAGCCAGACTTCAAAACGCCCGCATTTATCTGTGAGGCTGCCAAGAAGGCAATTGACGATGGATTTCATGGATATTCACCGGTAGCAGGTTACCCTGACTTACGAAAGGCGATTGCTGATAAGCTTAAGCGCGACAATAATATAGATTGGAAACCTGAAAATATTGTAGTTTCTACGGGAGCTAAACATTCTCTGGCCAACGTGATCCAGGTTTTAGTTAATCCGGGCGACGAAGTGTTGATCTTCGCTCCTTACTGGGTTAGTTATTCCGAAATGGTAAAACTGGCGGAAGGAAAATCTGTGATCGTAGAAGGTGCTTTTGAAAACGGTTTCAAAGTTACGGCTGCACAAATGGAAGCTGCTATTACGCCTCGTACGAAAGTGGTGATGTATGCATCTCCAAATAATCCAACCGGTGCTGTTTATTCAGAAGCTGAGTTGAGAGAAATTGGTGCTGTTTTGGAAAAACATGAAGGAATTTATGTTTTGGCTGACGAGATCTACGAATATATCAACTTCACAGAAGAAGGACATTTCAGCATGGGATCAATTCCTGCTTTGAAAGATCGTGTGATTACCGTAAACGGCGTTGCAAAAGGATTCGCTATGACGGGATGGAGAATCGGATTTATCGGTGCTGCAAAATGGATCGCCGACGGTGTTGAGAAATTGCAGGGGCAAGTTACTTCGGGAACAAATTCAATTGCTCAAAAAGCGGCTACCGCTGCTTTTAACGGGCCTTTGGATACGACAATAGAGATGACAAAAGCATATGCCCGTCGGCGTGACCTTGTTGTTGGTTTGCTGAAAGAAATTCCTGGTTTCAAAGTAAATGTACCGGATGGAGCATTTTATGCATTTCCTGATGTGAGCTATTATTTCGGTAAATCGGACGGAACAAATCTTATCAAAGATTCGGACGATTTCTGTAACTGGTTGCTGAATAATTCTTACGTTTCTACCGTTGCTGGATCAGGTTTTGGTGCTCCAAATTGCATCCGGATTTCAACAGCAGCATCTGACGAATCATTAGCAGAAGCAGTACAAAGAATCAAAGATGCGGTTGCAACTTTGAAATAATATAGAATAAATTTATTGACGGGCCTCATGGATTTTCAATACCATGAGGCTTTTTCTTTTGATAAGCGAATTACATTTATCAATTTCTTGTTGAAAGGAGAACAACACCATAATTTCTGAAATTTCAAAAAGCCGACTGCTGATAGCCGAAAGCCGACCGCCAATTCACCATGAGCAAATATTATTTTTTAAAGGTTAAAGAAATAGAGAAAGAAACAGAAGATGCAGCTACAATCCATTTTTGGCATCCTTTGAATGAAGTAGTACCTTATCGTCCGGGACAATTTATTACGCTTCTTTTGCCCGATGGAGACAAAAAAGTGCGGAGATCATACTCTATGTCGAGTTCTCCTTACACTGATGTTTCCCTGGCCATCACGATTAAACGTGTTCCTGGTGGTTTTGCCTCTAATTACTTACTGGATAATGTAAAAGTCGACGACGTGCTCGAAGCCATGGAGCCCATGGGAATATTTTTTCCAAAACAGGAAGATGACCAAACCCGTCAGGTTGTTTTTATTGGTGCAGGAAGCGGAATCACGCCTTTGTTCTCAATTGCCAAATCCATTCTGATGGTGGAGCAGGAAAGTGAAGTTGTACTAATCTACGGAAGCCGTACAGAATCGAGTATCATTTTTAAGGAAAAAATCAGGGTTCTTGAGGAAAAATATAAGGAGCGTTTTAAAGTGATTTATACGCTTAGCCAGCCGGAAGAAAATTGGCAAGGCGAGCGTGGCCGTTTGAACAAAAGCCATATCTTAAAAATTATGGAAGGTTTGCCGGATTTAAAGATTAATGAAGCCGAATTTTTTCTATGCGGACCGGAAGATATGATGGAAGAAGCAAACCGAGCTTTGGCCATACGCGGTGTAACTTTAAATAAAATAAGACAAGAGAGTTTTTTAACAGCCACCACACCAAGTCACGGAGAAGTAACTTTGGAAGAAACAGATGATTCACCGAAAACGCACGAGATTACGCTCTTTTATGAAGGAACGGAATACAAAGTGCCTGTGAAACCTTTCGAAACGGTTCTGGAAGCTGCGATGAATATGGATATTGATCTTCCGTATTCTTGTCAGGCGGGTATGTGCACCGCCTGCATGGGCCGTTGCGTATCTGGAAAAGTGCAGTTGGATGAGGAAGATGCCTTGTCAGAAGCAGAATTAAACGAGGGTTTTATCCTGACTTGTGTAGCGCATCCAATGAGTGATGATGTTGTGATTGAGGTGGAATAACTTCTAAAAAGTAATTGAAATGCGCAGTGCTATACAAAAGGATATCGACGTTCCTCATGTATAGCACTGATTTTTTGCCGGTAATTCGAGGTAACTTTGTATGATATTTAACAAACAAATATCGGCAAAAGAAATACCATGGAAATAGGGATTGATAGTTTTGCTGCTATGTTCAGCGGCGATTCGGTAACTGCAATCGATGATGTCGATGCGATGGGTCAGTTCCTGGAAAGAATAGAACATGCGGATCATTGTGGACTTGATATATTTGGGATTGGAGAACATCACCGAAGAGGATTTCTCGATTCAGCGCCTTCAATGATACTTGCCGCCGCTGCTTCCAGGACAAAGAAAATACGTCTGACAAGCGCAGTGACAGTTCTGAGTGCTGCTGATCCGGTACGGGTTTTCCAGAATTTTGCCACCCTGGATTTAATCTCAAAGGGCAGGGCCGAAATGGTGGTAGGCCGTGGCTCTTTCACTGACGCTTTCCCATTATTTGGATTAAACCTGCAAGACTATGATAAGTTATTTTCTGAGAAACTGGATCTGCTGCTTAAAATCCGGAAAAATGAATTTATAACCTGGTCTGGCAAGTTTCGTCCTGCGTTGCAAAATCAGCCCATTTATCCGAGACCCTTACAGGAAAAAATACCAATTTGGTTAGGTGTGGGTGGTACGCCTGAATCTTTTATCCGTGCCGGTATGCTGGGTCTGCCCTTGATGGTAGCTGTTATCGGTGGAGAAACACATCGTTTCCGGCCATTGGTTGATCTGTACAGAGAAGCAGGAAAGAGAGCAGGTTTCAAACCGGAAGAGCTTCAGGTTGGTCTGCATTCGCTTGGTTATGTAAGTGATTCGACGGAAGAAGCGATCGAAGAATTTTTCCCGGGATATTCCGAATCATTCACTAAAATCGGGAAAGAACGTGGCTGGCCGCCGATGACAAGAGCTCGTTTTGAATCCCAGATGGGGCCAGAAGGTGCCTTATTAGTGGGTGGGCCAGAAGAAGTCGCCGAAAAAATTCTTCGTCACAGCGAAGCACTTGGCGGTATATCACGACTTACATTTCAAATGGACAACGCTGGAATAACGCATGAGAAACTGATGAAATCGATTGAAATCATCGGACAGAAAGTTTCGCCATTAGTCAACAAAAAATAAGTGATGTATAAAAACAGACCGGCTTGATGCATTACCTTGCAACAAGCCGGTCTGTTCATTTGTTACCTTTTAACCGGTGCTGGCGGTGCCGACGGAGCTTTTGGAGATGATGCGGGAGCAGGCGCTGCTATGGCAGGTTTCATCTTCGCTTTTGGTGCTTTGGGAGGCCTTGGTGGTGTAGGATGCAAATCTTTAAGTCCTAAAGATGCTAATCCCATATCCGCTCCAATTTTGTCTATTTTGTTACCTAGATCTTCCATTTCTTTCTGGACTTGCCGATAGGGTTCTCCCGCTTTTTCTGCTTCCTTCAAGTTATTAGCGAGGTCAGCGTTTAGTTTGGTAATAACCTGTTCCTGAGCTTTAATCTGCTGTTCAAAATCGGCCAGTTGTTTTTCCAGGTCGGCTTCGTTCAATTTTGTTTTGGATTTACTATCTGGATGTAGCAAAGCAGAACGCTTTTCAAGTAAGTTCTGGCGGATTTCATTGGCGTTATCTTTCTTCCACTCAATTTTTTCCCGATCCCTGTCAAAGTGCTCAACGTCAAATTGCTGCTTTTCCATTTCAAGTTGCAGCTCATGCATACGGCTTTGCAGCGGCTCCATTTGTTTCTGTAAAACAGCCATCTTCTGATGGAATTCATTCATCTTACTTTTAAGAGAATCGTTCATCAACAGAAATTCTGATCCATCAAAATCTTCATTAATGTTTACATTGATGTTTTCATCGATCTCCGGTATTTCAATATTAGTCTCCTGTTCAGCATCCACGACTGTCCTGTATTCATCTCTTACAGTAACATATTTAGATTGTCTTGAAGCAACCTGATGTGTCTTTGCTTTTGCCTTTTTCTTTTTAATTGTATCCTGTCCAACGGCATAAACAGAAACACCGATCAATGCAGCAATAAATAACATCGTAACTGGCAAGCCGCCAAAGATCCTGGCCGACTTGGGAGCAACGCCCAATACGCGTTTTACACGTTGTAATAAAAGTGGTTTTTTAGAAGCAAAAGCCATAGCCAATGAATGATTTGTTTTAAATTCGGCAATTCCTACTAGTGCATGAGCCAATGAAAGGCGATCTCCGCATGCTTCAATGGCCAGGTCATCGCAGCAATGTTCACGTTCAATCCGAACTCTTTCAGATAACCACCAAAGTGCCGGGTGAAAGAAGAAGACCACTTCTACAAAAGATTGCAGCATATTAACCAGATAATCATGGCGACGGATATGCGCCAGTTCATGGGCCAGAATGGCTTCGATCTGAGCTGTTGGAAAACCCAGCAATAATCCAATCGGAATTAATACTACCGGCTGCAAAGTCCCGATCACCATCGGTGTCAGGATTTTCGAAGATTCTTTAAGTTCTATGGATTGATAAACTTTTAGTTTCGCTGTCAAAACGCCAAATCTGGCTCTCCATTCCTTATTCATGACTAGCTTTGAATTGTGGCGAAGATATTCTGTATAAATCCATCCGCCCAGAAATCTTACGACCAAAACAGCCGCGCCAATAAGCCAGCAAATAACAAGTTCCTGGATATGCGTCGTGAGCCAAAGCTGAACTTTCGAAGTCAGTGAAAGTTCGTAAGTTAATGTTTTCCAGTCAGCAACGTTGTGTGCTGTATTCTTAAATGCATTGCTTAATACTTTGGGCGTTGTATTGAGGTAATAATAAAAAAACGTAACAACTGAAGAGATAACCTGAGCGGAAAGAGCCAGAATTCCTACATTATACCGTATTGCAGCCGGGCTTTTTTTTAACAAATAAAGACCAATACTGGCAATCAAAACCAGTAAAGCACCCTGCCATAAGGAATGAACCAGCATCCATCCAAAGGAAGAAACAAGCGCGTCAGAGAATAAATTGAAAAATGATTTCATGGCTATTTATTGTTTTCGAGGTTATTTAACAATTCACGAATTTCATCTAATTCTTCCTTTGAGGTCGAATGATTGCCCAAAGCCTGCATAACCAAACGTGCAGCCGAACCGCGGAATGTTGATTCAACAAATCGGCCTAGCAAATCCTGCTGCGTTTCTTCTTCGTCTAATAAGGCTACATAAATGTGAGAGCGACCGTTTTCGGTTCTATACAAAACGCCTTTGTCATGCATAATCTGCATCAGTTTAAGCGTCGTTGTATAACCTGTGTCTTTGGATGCGGAGAGGAAATCATGAACTTGCCTCACAGTAGAAGGGCCTTCTTTCCACAAGTAGTTCAAAATTTCGAGTTCAGATTCTGTTGGTTTTATGATCATGGCTAATAAAATTTTAGTAACTTGATTTTCAATTAAAAGGCTGATTTGGCCATGTACGATTTAGTTCGTATCAAATGTCTACGAAAATATTCGTATTTGCAAGAGTCTATTACGATTTTTTTCGTACTTAACATAAAAATCAATTTTAATAATGTAAAATATTGATTTACAGATAAATAAAAATGCCGGTAGAATATCTCTACTGGCATTTTTATTTATTTTAACAAAATTAATATTTAAAATCTTGAAAATCAGGATCCTAAACGTAAGTATTCAACATGACCGGCATCACCAGCATAAGAATATCTTCATTTTCTTCCTGATCCACCGGAATAATTAAACCTGCACGGTTGGGTGCAGAAAGTTCGAAAGTGATGGTTTTGCTGGACAAGTTTCCAAGTACCTCAATAAGGAATTTCGCATTGAAACCAATTTCCATGGCATCACCGTTATATTCGCACATCAAACGTTCATTCGCTTCATTTGAGTAATCAAGATCTTCCGCAGAAATTACAAGATCATTCAGAGACATTTTCAAACGAACCTGGTGTGTGGTACGGTTTGAATAAATAGATATCCGCCGCAACGAGCTCAGAATTTCCATCCGGCCGATCGTCAATGTATTTGGATTGTTTGTTGGAATCGCGTTTTCATAATCCGGGAAACGCTCATCGATCAAACGACAGATCATACGGATATTTCCAAAACTGAAAAATGCGTTTGAGGCAGTAAATTCAGCTTTTACAGGAACATCGTCAGAAGGCAGACAAGATTTAAGCAAATTTAAAGCCTTACGCTGAATGATCATCGAAGTATCAACATCCGATTTGATATCAGAACGGCGATAGCGCACCAAACGGTGGCCATCAGTGGCTACAAATGTTGCATTTTCAACACCCATCTGAACAAAAACCCCTGTCATAGCAGGTCTCAGATCATCTGTACTGGTTGCAAACAATGTATTGGCGATGGCAGCTCCCAAGGCGGAAGAAGACAGATCAACCGATTGTCCGCGGTTTACAGAAGGTGTTTTTGGGAAATCGATCGGGTTTTCGCCAGACAATTTATAACGTCCGTTATCCGAGATAATTTCTGTTCCGAAAGTCTCGCTATTTACCTGAAGCGTTATAGGTTGTTCAGGAAGTCCGCGCAATGTATCCAGCAACAGTTTTGCAGGAACAGCGATAGCGCCTTTCTCTGTGGATTCCACTTCAATTTCAGTAATCATAACCGTCTGCAAATCAGATGCAGTAACAGTCAGGCGATTACCTTCAAGGGAAAGTAAAAAATTTTCTAATATAGGTACGATAGGGTTCGTTGAAACGACACCATTAATTGCAGACAGTTGCTTGAGCAGTACCGATGACGAAACGACAAACTTCATAATTCGTGACGGAAGTAGTTAATTAAAAAATATAAAAAATCCAGGCAGGTCCGGAAATCTGTCTGGTAGGGAACAAAAGTAAGAAAAAAAACGTACTCTGCCGACTTATTATCAGGCAAATTTACGCTTGCGGATATAGTAGCGGATTGCACCAAAAATACCTAGCAAAACCAGCGGCAACAGCAGGTTCAGTGCCTGCCAGAATTTCTTGTCTTTATGCACAGCAATCTTGTCCAGAGCCCGGATACTGATCTGTTTACTCCGTGAATTGATGATCCCGTTTTCGTCTGTCATATAATCCAGCGCGTGCATAACGAAATCTTTATTGCCAAAAATATTGGTTGAAGCGCGGTCGTAACCTAGTGGAAGCGGCGTATTTCTGCGGTAATCAAAGTCATTCACAACAACGTCGCCATCAGCACAAATAATAATTTTCCCCTGCCCTGTTGACTTGAAAGTTTTGGAACGCGGATCGTTTGGTAAAATCCTGTTTTCAAAAAGCGAATTAAAAGAACCTTCTAAAAGAACGGCTGCCAATTTTACTCCACCTTTGTATTCAGAAGGATCGGGTTGCTGACGCGCTTCGTTATAGCCAACCAAAGCAGGCGTATTAACAAGATTTGTATACGGCGAAGTCATCAAAAGCGGAGTTTTATGAATTCCTGGTGCGCCTCCTACCGTATCCAGAGAACTTAAAAACCGGGAATAAACGGCATCCGTATTTCTGGTAATAGGACTTGGGCCAAAATTATTCAGTATAGGAAAAAACCGCCAGGGAACAGCTTTGATCTCGGGTTCATCACCCATATTTCCAACGTTCATTGGAATTGTTGCTGAATTTAAATCCTTTACGAGATTATTATTGATCCGTACTCCCCATTTGAAAAAGAGATCATTCAGGTTTAAATCAAGCGGTTGTACATAATTTCCTTCCAGACTTACACTATCCACTTTGGCACCGTCAACAAAAAAAAGTGCTTTGCCACCTCCGATCACGTATTGATCCAGTTTATATTTTTCTTCCTCAGAAAACGGAACATCAGGTTTTAAAATCATCAAAGCATCCAGTCCTTCATAAGTTTCAGGATCATTGACTACCATGAATACATCATAACTTTGCTGCATGGTGGCGATCAGATCGCTGAGCCTCGCCGGGGAAAGTTTTTGGGTATGATTTACAAGTAGACCAACTTTCTTTTTAGCGGGATTATCAAGCACGCGAATCGCGGAAGCCAATTGGAATTCTACGTTTTCGTAAGATTGATTTAGCTGCTCTTCCGGAGAGCTGCTTTTATTTCCTTTCAAAAGCTGAACTGGAATCCCAAGCGTGTCAGCCTGAACGATGGCTCCCGGAAAAATCAGTTTTTCCGTACGTTTTCCATCTTCGTTGGCAAAAAGATTTGTCGGCGTTAATCCGCGATCAACCAGATTTTGATATTGTTTTTTCCGTTCGTCTTCGGTCGCTGCGTCAGAAGGATCCGAGAATTGAAATGATAAATGTCCGTTGGAATAAGTTTTAAATTCTTCAAGTGTTTCGCGGGTAGCACTTTCCAGACGTTCAAAACCAGGAGGAAAATCACCGGAAAGGTAGACGTTCACGATTACGTCTTTGTCCAGATTGCTTAATAACTGCTTGGTTGCGTCAGAAATGGTATATCGCTTATCTTCTGTCAAATCCCAGCGGAAAAAGAACAGCGAAGCCAGCCAGTTGAGTCCGGCCAGGATGATCAATACAAATAAGTATCTGAAAATTGTTTTTTTCATGAAGCAGTAACGCCCGTTTTTCAGCAAAAATATAAAAACTAAACGGAGTTATCGCGGCAGGCGATTATTTCTTGTATTTACAGCTTTTATTATCAGCCGATTGGTAGTATGATTTGTAGTTGGAAGCTTTGGGATCCATACATCCTTGCAGATTCAGGATTTCGATATCTTTAAAATCAATCGGGTGACTTTCAGCCTGTAAGGCAATATAACCGCTGGTTAATGGCGTCCCATCTTTTTTGATCCATTCTTCGGCATTGCTGAAATGTCCGGCCTTGAAATCGTGATCTTTTCCTACATAACCACCGCCGATTTTAGGTTTGGTAAATGTAAAAACAACATCACCATTGATGATATGATGAACAATAGAATCGCCCAGAACAATTGCCTCGGCAGAAACCCACTGATCACCATCATAAGTTTTGGAAGTGGAATTGATACAATGTGCCTGATCGATTTTGCCATTAACCTCAACGATTGTACCCGGCGTACAAAGATTTCCTGTGGTGCGTTCTCCGGCATTCAATCCTCCTAAATATTGCATTTCCAGGGAAACGGGGAAATCCTGATTAAGTCCTAAGCTGGCAGCAGACTGTGAATGAAGCATAATTCCACTATTGCGAACATTCCAGGAAGCCCCGCCCGGAACCTGATTTCCTGTAAAACGATATTTCAAACGTAAACGGTAATGAGAATATGGTTTGTTATAATAGATGTGGCCATATTCTGTGCTGAAAGTTTTGTATTCCTTATAATTCACCCGGATCATGCCGTCCTCGACGATGAAGGTGTTTTTATAATTGTCGTTGACCTTGTGTCCTGCTATTTTAATATCCCAATTTTTCAGATCCTTTCCATTAAATAAGGATTGCCACTCTTCTTTGTCAGGGTTATTTTGGGCGAAGGTCGTGTAGGAAAGTAGAAGGAAAAGAGATAGAAATTTGCAGAATTTGGGCATAATCGAATATTGTTTGTTTCGAAAAGGTAATGAACTAACTTTCCTACTGGAAAATGTCAGCAATTAAGATTGATCTTGACCGGCTCAATAGAACCTCCTGTTTATAGAGAGCTCGTTAATCGATAATTCCCTGGCTCCATCGGAGCCTCCGTATATTTCAAGGAAACTCCAAAAGGAGTTATATTGATGCCGAGATACTTCGGGCTATAAACAGGATGCCCTTACCGGGCGCTTGTCAAAATACAATAGTGATTATGAAGCAAGAACCACAAGTGCCGGAATTATTACAGGAAGCTTTCAATCGTTTTTCTACTTTGGAAACCGAAGAAGAAAAGGCGGAGTTTTGGAAGGAGTTGGCTAAAAATACAAGTGGATTTTCACCTGAAATTCTTAACCAACTTTTATTGGATGGAGTATTAAATTTATCAAAAAGGGTAAAAGCCCTGCACCAAACGGTGAAAGAAAAAACGCCCGCCTGACTATCTCCTTTTTCTCCGCTGTTTATCTTTTGGAGCCGCCGTTGAAAGCTTGCTTCTTCTCGAAGAAGATGGTTTCCCGGAATCTCTTGAAGAAGATCCACGGGAACTTCGCCCGCTTTTTTCATCAAACCCACCACCATTTCGGGAACGGCTGGATGATGTGTGACCGGCCAGATACAGATCCATACTTCTGCGCGCCAGATTTGTATCTTTTACCTGCACTTTGACAGCATCGCCGAAGGTGTAAATCTTTTTTGTCGACTGTCCGATCAGGCGGTAATTTTCCTTGTCATAGTCGTAATAATCATCACCTAAATCCGTCATTCTTACCAAACCTTCAGAAGCCGTTTCTGTTATTTCAACAAAAATTCCGAACTCGGTTACGCCGGTAATGATACCATCAAAAACACGATCTTTATCCATCGTGCTCATGAATTCTACCTGCTTGTATTTTATTGAAGCACGTTCCGCATCAGAGGCAAGTCTCTCACGTTCAGACGAATGTTTGCAGGCTTCTTCATACGGATCGTCATTTACATTTTCGCCCCCGTTTAAGTAATGCTGTAATAGACGATGCGCCATCACATCAGGATACCTGCGGATTGGTGAAGTAAAGTGTGTATATCTTTTGAATGCAAGTCCAAAGTGACCCAGATCTTCAACGCTATATCGCGCTTTCGCCATCGTTCTCACAGCCAAAGATTCGATCAGGTTTTGTTCCGGTTTTCCTGCCACGTCCTGTAACATACTGTTCATGGATTTCGCAATCATTTTCTCATCGTCCACTTCCAGTTCATGTCCAAGTCTGGCAACAAATGCAGCAAATGTTTTCAAACGATCTGCATCGGGTGCTTCGTGTATACGATAGATCATCGTATTTTTATCCGGCCCTTTGGAAAGAGAATAGACAAATTCAGCAACCCGTTTATTCGCCAGAAGCATAAACTCTTCAATAAGCTTATGCGAATCGTGACGTTCTTTTTGATAAACACCAAGCGGTTTTCCATTTTCATCCAGACGGAAACGTACTTCGGCAGTTTCGAAATTGATCGCTCCGTTTTTAAAACGTTCTTTCCGAAGAATTTTGGCGATACCGTTCAGCAACGTCAATTCATTTGGATAATCACCTTGGTTGGTATCCAAAACCTGCTGCGCTTCTTCATACGAATAGCGGCGTTCGGAATGGATAACTGTTCTTCCAAACCATTCTTTTAAAATTTCCCCTTTCGGATTTAATTCAAAAATAGCTGAAAAAGCCAAACGGTCTTCATTTGGGCGCAGTGAACACAGATTATTCGACAACTTTTCAGGAAGCATCGGCACAGTACGATCTACCAGATATACCGAAGTAGCGCGACGGAATGCTTCTTTTTCCAGCTCCGTTCCCGGGCGCACATAATGCGATACGTCAGCGATATGCACGCCAACTTCCACATTTCCCTCGTCCAGATAACGCACCGAAAGCGCATCATCAAAATCTTTTGCGTCAACCGGATCAATCGTAAAAGTTAAAGTCGCGCGCATATCGCGGCGCTTCAAAATCTCTTCTTTTGAAATGGTATCCGGAATTTTCTGAGCCTCTTTTTCAACAGATTCAGGGAATTCGTATGGCAAGCCAAATTCAGCCAGGATAGCATGCATTTCTACATCGTTTTCTCCTGCCTGTCCTAAAACATGCACAACTTCACCTTCCGGCTGCCGGGTTCTCGTCGGCCAGGTAATCATTTTGATAATCACCTTGTCGCCATTCGAAGCACCGTGAAGCTGCTCCGGTTCCACGAAAATCGGGTCAAATAATTTTTTATGATCAGGCTGAACCACAGCATATTTCGGCCATACTTCAATAATCCCGACGATTTCTTTTTGTGATCTTTCAACGATTTCAACAACACGGCCTTCCACTCTGGTTTTTCCAGAATCTCCGCGGCTCGTTTGTTGTCTTCTTCCTGATTTGGAAAGGATCTGAACCTTCACGATATCACCATCCCAGGCGCCGTTCAGCAATTCAGTTTCCACATATATATCATCCGGCCGACCTTCAATGATCACAAAAGCAAAACCTTTGTTTACGCGATCGACGCGGCCAACCAGACCCGGATCGGCCTGTGGTTTGTTAGGAGCGGCTGTAAACGTCCCGTCCACATTAGAACGGATCTGGCCGGATTCCTGAAGTTCGTGTAAAATCTCGTTAAAAAGCGCACGGACCTTCCGGTCTTCGACGCCAAAATGCGCGTGTACATCAAAAGGACGAAAGGAATGTTCACTATTTAAATCGAAAAAAGCGGCAATATCTGCTTTCAAACTATCTATATAGGAAACAATGCCATGCGGCGCTTTGACTATTTTGTTTTCTTTAAATTCTTTATTTGGTTTTTTCTCTCTCATGAAGTTTATGAGTAATTGTTGTTTAAGGAAGGTGGAATAATCATCTTATTAAACATCGATTTATTCCACTCTTGTAATATTTTCAGTGCTTACCGGCTGAAAGGAATGCATCCTTAGATATAATTGTGCCAGCACAACCACGTCTTCTCTGCAATATCGGCAAATTTTTTCGAGATTGTTTTCCTCGTAATAAACGCGCGTGACCTGATCGCCGCTCATTTCATTTTTGCTGCCGGGAATATCAAAAACCGCAGCCAGCAAATCGAGCGAAGTATAACTCTTGTAATCACCGAATTTCCAGAGTTCCATGGTATCCTGATGCAGGATTTCCCAGGGTTTTTTACCCGCAATCTGCAATGCTTTTGGAATTTCAATGCCCAGGATCAGCATACGGCGACAAAGAAACGGGAAGTCAAATTCTCTGCCATTATGTGCGCAAAGAATTAATTGCTCTGCCGGATATTTTTCTATTAATGCTTTAAATTCAAGCAAAAGCTTACCCTCATCTTCGCCGGAGAAGCTGCGGACTTTGAAGGCTATCTCATTATTTTCATCCCAATAGAAAGCACCGAAAGCGATGCATACAATCTTGCCGAATTCTGCATATATGGCACTCCGGTCATAAAAATATTCTTCATTGGACACACTCTCATCACCTTTTCTCAGCGTGGTCGCTTTCTTGTCCCAAAGCTTTTGCATCCGCTCTGGAAGCTGTTCATACGAAGCGTATCCTGCTACGGTTTCAATGTCGAGAAGAAGGAAATTTTTTGCCTTGCGGCGAAATTCATCTGTCATAGTGTGTTATTGATTATCCGCTAGTCGTGCAGGACGCCCTCCAGTCCCAGCGGCTCGATTTCAATGATATTGTCCTCCACGATACTGTCCGGTACGAAAATAAACTTTTTATCGTAAATCTGATTTCCAAGGAAATAGCTGATCCAGAACTCGTTATTCAGGTGGAAAACTTCCGGCATAATCGGTTCAACTACGACATGATCCTGCGCCTTGATTTCCGGGAAAAAGTGACGCAAAGTTGACGTTTTTATTCCTGCATTTTCACCCGATTCGGTATTTCCATATCCTTTGGAAGTAACAAAAACGCCGGTGATCGGCTGATTATTTTTATTGAGCACAATGACATTCCACTCGGCCTCATTTAATTCGTTTATTTTACGAACAATAGCAACCTTCACACCTTCCACCGGATGAAATATAATATCCTTCTTCATTCTTTTTCTAAATGCTTAATTTTCTAAAATATCTGTTTTTGAATAATATAGATTTGTCCAGTTCATTTCAAAAAGACTACCTAAATGATTTTTCAGACGTGACGAAACTTCATCAAAGTCGACTTCGTGACCAAGTTCCTGAGAAATCGACGTAACGGCTTTGTCTTCGATCCCGCAAGGAACGATGTTTCCAAAGAAGGCCAGATCCGTGTTTACATTTAAGGCAAAACCGTGCATCGTAACCCAACGGCTCGCTTTTACACCCATTGCACAAATTTTTCTTGGCTTTTTCTGTTCAACAAAGTCCAGCCATACCCCCGTCAATCCGCTGATCCTTCCTGCCATGATATCATAATCGGCCAGGGTAAGAATGATCGCTTCTTCCAGCGTCCGCATATATTTATGAATATCTGTGAAAAAATTGTCAAGATCAAGAATCGGGTATCCAACCAGCTGACCCGGACCATGATAAGTAATGTCTCCGCCACGATTGATTTTGTAAAATTTCGCCTGTTTTTGGCTCAGATCTTCTTCATTCAGTAACAAATGATCCAGTTTGCCACTTTTTCCCAGAGTATAAACATGCGGATGTTCACAGAAAATTACACGGTTTGGTGTAATTAATTGTTCGTCAGCCGGAAGTGAACGGTTTTGCGTTTTTATCGAAAGCGTCTCCGCAAAAAGTTTCTCCTGGTAATCCCAGGCCTCCTGATAATCGATCAGACCTAAATTCTGGAATTCTGCTTGTTTACTAATGAGGGTATTCATGTCTGAAGAAAATCAATTTGATCACGGAAAATATCAAATCAAATGGTTTGAAACAAATTACGCCTTTCCGGCTGTGGAAAATCAATGTCTTATAATGCTTGTCTAATCGAAGATCGATTAAAACACATAATCGATTTGGAATTTCTTTTACTTACTATACAATAACACTATTTTGTACTAAAAATGTTCGAATGGCTATACACAACACAACCGGAAGCTGGGGCGAAACTCAGGCAACGACCTTTTTGGAAGGAAAAGGTTATGAAATTATTGAAAAAAATTACCGCCACAAACACGCAGAAATTGACCTGATCGTCAGGAAAAACAAAACGTTGATTTTTGTCGAAGTGAAAACCCGAAGCGGCACAGGTTTCGGTATGCCGGAGGAATTCGTGAATTATACCAAAGCGAAGTTAATCATGAAAGCGGCAGAAAATTACATTTATACCAAAGACTGGCATTTTGATATTCGGTTTGATATTATTTCAATTTTAATTCTTTCAAGCGGCGGGATCAATATCAAACATATTGAAGATGCATTTTCGTGAGTCAGTATGTTTTTGTTGTTTTGGAGTATTAGGATAGTCTGGATTCTATGTTAAAAATATGAACCCCAATTATTGTTAGGAGTTTATGGAATTTCCAGGAGACTCCTACGGAGTCGGGAATCCGCCAGGGTAAATGCCTGCTATAAACAGGATGCTCCTATGGAGCGAGATAATTCTGAATGCCTGATAATAGAATGTTTTAATTCCAAAATGCTTGTCATATTCCGGAAGTTTCCCAGCCACTTCGTGGCTTCCTGTTTATAGAAATGATGTTCAAAGCGCCGAAATTTTGGCTCCATAGGAGCCTCCTAATGTTTGATCTAATTATTCTGTTAATGGTGAAATCAAATATATTAGAGATCCATTTTTTGGGAAAATATGATTGAAATGTTTTCTCAAAAAGTAAGAAGTGGAGGAAAAATCTAAAAAAGGAAACCGTCGATATTTCCAGGCGACTCCTACGGAGTCAGGAAAGACAAATAAAGAGATTTGAGCTATAAACAGGATGCTCCCAACGGAGCCGAACAATTCCTATATCACAATTAAAAAGGAGAAACGTTTGATTAAAGAATGCTTGTTATATTCCAGAAATTTCCTAGCCACTTCGTGGCTTCCTGTTTATAGAATCCGATGCTACCTACGACAAATCCTGGCTCCGTAGGAGCCTCCTGATGTTTGATCTAATTATTCATTTAACTCATGAAAATCAAATATATTTAATATCAATTTTTGGGGAAATATGATTGAAATATTTACTTAAAAATAAGAAGTGTACGAAAAATCTAAACCGTCGATATTTCCAGGAGACTCCTACTGAGTCGGGAATCTGCCCGGATAAATATTATCTGCAAACAGGATGCTCCTATGGAGCGAAATAATTCTGAATGCCTGATAATAGAATGTTTTGATTCTAAAATGCTTGTCATATTCCGGAAGTTTCCCAGCCACTTCGTGGCTTCCTGTTTATAGAAAACGCTTGTAACCACGACAAATCCTGGCTCCGTAGGAGCCTCCTGATCTTGCTAAATATTTCAAAAAACATATGAATAAAATTCTCTTTTCAATATTCTTAACGCTGGCGGTGATAAATCTCCATGCGCAACCAACAATAAGACACGACCTCCAATTTGATTCCCTGGCAACCATTTGGGATGAGGCAATTCCTTTGGGAAACGGAACCGTCGGGGCATTGATCTGGAAAAATGGCGACAAATTACGCTTTTCCCTCGACCGCGCCGATATATGGGATATGCGTCCTATGGCCGGATTGCACCGAAAAGAATTTAGCTTTAAATGGGTACAGGAGCAGGTTGAAAAGAAAGATTACAAACCAGTCCAGCGATATTTTGACGCACCTTACGACAAAGAACCTGCTCCATCAAAAATCCCGGCAGGTGCTTTGGAATTTGATTTTAAAGGAAAAAATAATGTCAAATCCGTTCATCTCTCTTTGGACAAAGCTTTATGTGAGATTCAATGGAAAGGGGGAATGACATTGAAAACCTTTGTCCACGCGACAGAGCCAGTAGGTTGGTTTAAGTTTGAAAACGTTAAAACCGATATCATTCCGCAATTAATCGCTCCAAAATATGATGGCAAATTATCCGGAGGCGAAGTGAATTCACTGGTAGGAGACGACCTTGCCAGATTGGGTTATAAACAGGGAACAGTAAATCGACAAGGAAACAGCATTATTTACAAGCAGGAAGGCTGGGGCGGATTTACCTATGAAATAACGGTTCAATGGAAAAAAACCGGAACAGGAACAATTGAAGGTGTATGGAGTATTTCTTCACAATACCCAGATAAAAAGCTGAATCCTGTCTCCTCTTCACTTGTCAAGACAACTATTTTGCATGGATTTGATAAAGACTTTGTTAGTCATTCGAATTGGTGGAAAAAATTCTGGAACCAGTCGGCAATCCATGTCCCCGACCCTGTTATTGAAAAACAATGGTATCTCGAACAATATAAATTCGGTTCAGCTGCCCGTCGTGGTGCGCCTCCGATTTCTTTGCAGGCTGTCTGGACGGCAGATAACGGCAGAATCCCGCCATGGAAAGGTGATTTTCATCATGATTTGAATACTCAGCTGAGTTACTGGCCGAGTTACAGCGGAAACCATTTGGAAGAGGGATTGGGATATTTTGATCATCTGGATGAAAATCTGGCTAACTACAAACGTTATACCAAAATGTATTTCGGCGTTGACGGGCTGGCCGTTCCCGGCGTAACCACGTTGGATGGAACGGAAATGGGTGGCTGGATTCAATATTCACTTTCGCCGACGGTTTCATCCTGGCTTGCACATCACTATTATCTGCAATGGCGGCATAGTATGGACACAAATTTTCTGAAAAACCAGGCTTACCCGTGGGTGAAGGAAGTTTGCACTTTTCTTGAAAAAATAACGGTAAAAGACGAAAATGGGCAGCGTAAACTTCCGATCAGTTCGAGTCCGGAAATTAAGGATAACAGTCTGGAAGCCTGGTTTCCACAAAATACAAATTATGATCTGGCACTGATGAAATTTGCTTTCAGTGCCGGTGCAGAACTTGCTTTGGAGCTGGGTTTGGTAGCGGAATCAGATCATTGGAAGGAGATTCTCTCTGAATTTAGTGACTATGCAGTTACTGAAAACAATGAATTAATGTTTGCACCAAATTTGCCTTACCAGGAATCTCATCGCCATTTTTCGCATATGATGGCGATTCATCCTTTGGGTCTGATCAAATGGGAAGACGGCGAAAAGTCGCAGGCCATTATCAAAAATACCATTACGTTACTGGATAAAGTTGGCCCGGATTATTGGTGTGGATATTCCTATGCGTGGCTTGCCAATATGAAAGCGCGTGCAAAAGATGGGGAAGGTGCCGCCAAAGATCTGTCCATTTTTGCCAAAGCTTTTGTACTCCCAAACAGCTTTCATGTCAACGGCGACCAGACAAAATCCGGTTTGGCAAAATTTACTTACAGGCCCTTTACGCTGGAAGGGAACTTCGCATTCGCAGCTGGTTTGCAGGAAATGCTGCTGCAAAGTTATGCCGGATTTATAGAAATTATGCCAGCAGTTCCGGAATCCTGGAAAGATATTGCTTTTGAAAAGCTCAGGGCAGAAGGAGCTTTCCTGATCAGTGCTAAAAAGGTAAACGGACTGGTAACAGAAATTAAGATTGAAGCAGAAAAAGACGGGGTTGCTACTTTAAAATTACCATTTAAAAAATATCAGGTATTGTCTGCAAAAACTGTCACGACAAATATAGTGGAAGACGGTTTTGTTGAATTAAAATGTAAAGCTGGCGGGAGCGTTATATTAAAAGTTGAGCAATAATAAAATACAAAATTTTATTTTGTCAAATTGTTTAAAGTGAAAGATATTGATCATTCAGATATAATTTGACGGAATTTAAAGCAAATGAAGTATTTTTATTAATACCGGTTCTTTTAAAAAAATCAGCGGGTCAAATTAATTCAATTCCTGACAATGAAAAAGTGGCATTTTATTGGTTTGGGTGTGGTGGTGATTTTGTTATCATCTTTCTCATGGTTGGGATTTTTCGACCATCAGGTGGATTATAATGAGGAGGTTAAGCCAATATTGAACAAAAACTGCATGGGTTGCCACGGCGGTGTCAAACAGGCTGGCGAGGTCAGTTTTCTGTTTGAACATGAAATGCTGGAACCCGGAAAATCCGGTAAAATTCCTGTTGTTCGTGGAGATGCGGATGCCAGTGAAATGATACGCCGGATTTTGTCAAAAGATCCGGATGAAATGATGCCAAAAGGGGGTACTCCTTTGAAGGAAGAGGATATTCAAACCTTGAAAAAATGGATTAACCAGGGTGCAAAATGGGAAACGCATTGGGCTTATAAAAGAATTGAAAAACCGGAAGTTCCTTCTAATAAAAATCTCTGGAACCTTTTTGGACTGATCAATACCGGAAATGCCAACTGGCCTAAAAACGAAATTGACGAATTTGTCCTTCAAAAATTAAAACAGGAAAAACTTCCACCTTCTCCCCAGGCTGATAAAGCGACTTTAATTCGACGCGTGAGCCTGGATCTGACCGGCTTGCCTCCTACTGAAAAAGAAGTTGCTGATTTTGAAAAAGATAAGTCGCCGGATGCTTATGAAAAAGTTGTCGACCGGTTGTTAAAATCACCTTCTTATGGTGAGCGCTGGACTTCCATGTGGATGGATCTTGCGCGTTATGCTGATACCAAAGGCTACGAAAGTGACGGCGGCAGAAATATCTGGCGTTACCGGGATTATGTGGTGAAATCTTTCAATGCGGATAAACCATTCGATCAATTTACGATTGAGCAATTGGCCGGTGATTTGATGCCGGAAAAGAAAACGGGAATGCCGTCTGATGAAAATATGATCGCGACGGCTTTTCACCGGAATACGATGATCAATAACGAAGGCGGGACGGACGATGAGGAATTCCGCGTAGCCGCTCAGATAGACCGCGTTAACACAACCTGGGAAGTCTGGCAGGGAACAACCTTCGCATGTATTCAATGCCATAGCCATCCGTATGACCCGATTCCGCATGAGTATTATTACAAATACATGGCGTTTTTTAACAATTCCCGCGATGAAGATGTTTGGGATGAATGGCCAAAACTTCGTTTTTACAAAGGCGATGATTCGGCAAGGGTTGAAAAAGTAAAATCCTGGATTGATAAACATAATCCAAAAGAGACGCAAAAATTCACGGAGTTCATGCGTGTCATGGAGCCGAAAATCAATGCGCATAGCATCATTAAAGGCGATGAATCAACGGTTCTGCTGATTTCTTACTATGGTGTGAAAGATAAGGGAAATGCCAAAATTCCAAATGTTAACCTGACCGGTGCTGGAAATCTGGTAATGAATATTTCTACCAAAGCGGAAAATGCCGTGATGACTTTCCATCTGGATAAAATTGACGGACAAATTATTTCCACTGTGAATGTTCCGACCAGAGATACGGTTCTGGTAACACCAATTCCAAAAATTGCCGGTAAACACGACATTTTTCTAACACTAAAAAGTACCAAAAATCCAACAGAATGGGTGCGGATTACCTGGCTTGCCTTTCAGGCAGCTTTGCCCGGAGTTGGTGAACCGGAATATCCTGAAATTCTGAAAGATTACTCAACGATTCTAACCAAATCAACAGAAAGTATGCCCGTGGTTTGGGAAGGAACGGGAGATTTCGCCAGAAAAACCAATGTTTTTGTCAGAGGAAACTGGTCGGTGAAAGGAGCAGAAGTAAAACCGGATGTTCCTAAATTATTGGCACCCATGCCAAAAGAATATCCTAAAAACCGTCTTGGTTTGGCAAAATGGATGGTGAGCCGTGATAACGCATTAACTTCACGAGTCATTGTAAACCGTTTTTGGGAGCAGTTATTTGGGAGAGGCATTGTGGAAACGGTAGAAGATTTTGGCTCACAGGGAGCCGAGCCTTCACATCCGGAATTGCTGGATTGGTTGGCTGTAAACTTTATGGAGGAAGATCATTGGAGCGTTAAAAAGCTTCTGAAAACGATGGTCATGTCGGCGACTTATCAGCAAAGTTCAAAATCGGATAAAACCAGACAAGAGCAGGATCCTTATAACCGGTTTATTTCAAGAGGTCCGCGTGTCCGTTTAAGTGCAGAACAAGTTCGTGACCAGGCGATGGCTGCCTGCGGTTTGCTTTCCAAAAAAATGTATGGTCCAAGCGTAATGCCGCCGCAGCCGGAAGGCATCTGGTTATCTCCTTACAGCGGTGAAAGCTGGAAGGTTAGTGAAGGGGAAGATAAATACCGGAGAGCGGTTTACACGTATTGGAAACGCACGGCACCCTATCCCTCCATGACTACTTTCGATGCGCCAAGCCGTGAGTTTTGTCAGTCGAGAAGAATTTTGACAAATACGCCTTTGCAGGCTTTGGTGACGCTGAATGATCCAGTTTATCTGGAAGCAGCAGAAAAACTGGCAACAACCCTGCAAAAACGTGGAAAAACACCTGAACAGCAGCTTCGGGAGGGTTACAGACTTTTAACTTTCCAGCCGATTAACGATAAAAGTTTACAGGTTTTGGTGAAAATATATGGGGATGCCTTGAAATCTTACCGTGCCAAGCCATCCGACGTTGATAATATTTTAGTTTACGGAAAAGAAAGAAAATCGCCTGAACTGGCCGCACTGACAATTTCTGCCAATGTGATGCTAAACCTGGATAATGTGGTGACCAAGGAATAACCGGAGAAATTTTCTCTGATTTTAATACTGATTACAGCTATGGAAAAGTTATTAAAAGAATTACAACACGCTAATCTGCACAGTCAGACGCGCCGGCATTTTTTGCAGTCGGCCGGTTTTGGCCTGGGTGCTTTGGGATTAGGTTCTCTTTTGGGATCCTGTGGTAATTCAAATACAGAAACCAGCGCGACAGCCGAAGCGATGGGAGCGAAGATTCCACAATTTGCGCCAAAGGCAAAACGGGTCATATATATCCATATGGCCGGTGCGCCTTCGCAGCTTGAACTGTTTGATTATAAACCTGAACTGGAAAAATATCACGGGAAAGATTGTCCTGCCGAGTTCCTGGAAGGAAAGAAATTTGCCTTTATCCAGGGCGTTCCAAAAATGCTGGGACCGCAGGGGAAATTCAATCAATACGGACAATCCGGTGCCTGGATGTCTGACTATATTCCTTATTTGCAAACCGTTGCAGATGAAATCACATTCATCAAAGCCATGCATACGGATCAGTTTAACCACGCTCCAGCGCAGTTATTATTGCATACGGGAAGCGCGCGGTTAGGTCGCCCGAGTTTGGGTGCCTGGTCGGTTTATGGCTTAGGTTCAGAGAATCAGAATTTGCCTGGTTTTATTGTTTTGGCTTCCGGCGGCAGGCAACCGGATGCAGGGAAAAGTGTTTATGGCAGTGGCTTTCTGCCATCGGTCTATCAGGGCGTGCAATGTCGAACAGGAGGCGATCCGGTGTTATATGTGACCGACCCAAATGGTATGAACCGGAATATGCGGAAACAGACGATAGAAGCGATCAATGAAATTAATAAACAAACCTACGATGACGTTAAAGATCCGGAAATATTGACGCGGATCAGTCAGTATGAAATGGCTTTCCGGATGCAAATGTCTGTGCCCGAGGTGATGGACGTATCCAAAGAACCGCAGTTTATTCTGGATATGTATGGTGTAAAACCAGGCGAGGGAACGTTTGCAATGAATTGTCTTTTGGCAAGAAAACTGATTGAAAATGACGTGCGCTTTGTGCAGTTATTCGACTGGGGCTGGGATGGCCACGGAACCACGGCAGGTGATAATATTGAAGGAGGTTTAAGAAATAAATGTAGGCTGTCAGACAAACCTGTTGCTGCTTTAATTCAGGATTTAAAAATGCGTGGTTTGCTGGAGGAAACTTTAATTATCTGGGGAGCAGAATTTGGCAGAACACCGATGCAGGAAAACAGGAACGGTGTTGTAATGCCCTACATGGGTCGTGATCATCATTTGGAAGCTTTCACAATGTGGATGGCTGGCGGTGGTGTCAAAAAAGGATATACTCACGGCGAAACGGATGAACTGGGATATTACGGCGTAAAAGACCGTGTCCACGTGCATGATCTACAAGCCACGATTCTGCATCTGATGGGCTTTGATCACGAAAAATTCACCTATCCGTTCCAGGGAAGAAATTTTAGATTAACTGATACAGAAGGAAAAGTGGTAAAAAATATTATTGCTTGATAGGATATAATGGATCGATCGTCGTCTTATGCTTGAAATCAACTTTTAATTTTATGCAAAATGATACCGTGCTTGCTTTCCGCATGCAATTGAATAAGGGAAACGAAGTTGAATACAAAAAAAGACACGATGAAATCTGGCCGGAATTGTCCGAACTTTTGAAAAATGCCGGAATTCAGGAATATTATATTTTTCTGGACGAGGTTACCCTAGCACTTTTTGCCTTTCAAAAGCTTTCGTCAAATTCAGACACTTCAGGTTTATCTTCGCTGCCTATTATGAAAAAGTGGTGGGATCATATGGCTGATCTGATGGAAGTTAATCCGGATAATTCTCCCAAAATTGTCGCCTGCCCGGAAGTTTTCCGGTTACAATAATTCAATGTTTTAATTTTTCTATGTCAACCCTCTTGCAAGCCTCAGACTGGACTTATTTTATCGGACGATTTCATCCGGTTCTGGTGCATTTGCCCATCGGATTTTTGCTGGTCGCTGCACTTTTGGAAATTGGCAAACGAATCGGAAAGATCTCAGTCAGCGATTCATCTATCTCTTTTATACTGTTTTGGTCTGCTATTGGCGCGACAATGGCTTGTATTGCAGGCTATCTTTTATCGCTCGGCGGAGGGTATGATGAGGAATTATTGAGTGATCATCAATGGCAGGGAATTGGCGTTGCTGTTTTTGCCTGGATTGCTTGGCTGTTTAAGTCAGGAAAAATTTCGATTGGTACCGCTATCTATCTTCCCGCGTTGGGACTTTCCACAATTTTAACATTTACAGCCGGCCATGATGGTGGCTCGCTCACGCATGGAGATGGATATTTGACCCAATATACACCTGAACCATTCCGGTCGCTGGCAGGAATTCCACCAAGAACGGAGGAAAAAACAGAAATAAAACCGATTACTGATATCAATCAGGCAGTTGTCTACAATGATATTGTCCAGCCAATTTTAGAAATGCGCTGCGTGCAATGCCATAATGCAAACAAGCAAAAAGGTGGATTACGTATGGATAATATGGTCATGTTGTTGAAAGGCGGTGAAGACGGACCGATTTTTGTTTCAGGAAAAGCATTGGAAAGTGCCATGATCAAGCGCTGTCTGCTTCCTGAAAATGATGATAACCATATGCCGCCAAAAGGAAAACCTCAGCTGTCAGAAGCGCAAATTACTTTGCTCAGCTGGTGGATCGAACAAGGCGCTTCGGCGGATAAAAAAGTGTCTGATTTAAAGATTTCTGAACAGGTTAAGCCAGCTCTTGCTTCATTAACTTCTGGTTCAGGAGGCGAAAATGCAAAAAGTGCAGACTCTCCTGTTTTAAGTTTACAGGTTCCTGTACCCAATGAAAAAGCTTTGGAGGCTATCAAAAAGGCTGGGTTACTGGTCTTGCCGATTTCACATGATAAAAATCTGTTGGAAGTGAGTGCTGTGAATGCCTCAGCTTTTGGGGATCAACAAATCAATTTATTTTCACCTTTATCGGAACAGATTATCTGGCTAAAACTGGGCGGTACCAAGGTGACTGATACATCCGTGAAAGAACTTAGCAAGTTAAAAAATCTAAATAAACTACATTTGGAATATACGGCTGTTACCGATGCAGGTTTGAGTTTGTTGAAAGATTTGCAATACCTGGAATACATCAATCTGGTTGGGACAAAAGTTACCGATGCCGGTTTGAAAAATATCGCTTCATCGAAAAGTCTCAAAAATATATATATCTGGAAATCCGCAGTTACGGAAAATGGCGTTGCCGAAGTACAAAAATTGCATCCGGATTTACATATTGTCAATGGGTTTAATGAGGCAAAAGTTGCTGAATTTCTGAAAGCAGGTGACACGTTGAAGCAAGCAGAAATATCGAAAACCAAATAAAATAGTCGCGATCAGGAAGTTTTTAAAAGCATAGAGGCAGCGCTGCGAAATATTTGTAGATGTGATTCTTCGCAAAGTCGGGAAAAGGTGCAGCGTACTGAAGTAACCATTATCCGCAATATATCAATGGATTGCCATAATTTAATTTGTTTCCATATTCCATTACGAAATGAATCGTAGAAAATTTATGAGCACTGCAATAACCGGATTAGGCACCTTATCAGCCATAGAAACAATCGCGCAAGAACATGCTCCTTCGTTTGAAAAAGTGAATGCCGGTTCTATAAAAATCCTGGCTACGAACTGGGGTTATGAAGGAACCGTAGATGCCTTTTGCGCAGCTGCAAAAAAAGAAGGATATGATGGCGCTGAGTTTTGGTGGCCGCAGAATCAGAAGGATAACGACGAGCTATTTGCAGCATTAAAAAAACACGATTTGCAAGTGGGATTTTTATGCGGTTCCGGATTGAAAGACTATGCTGCACATCTGGATTTTTTCAAAAAATCTATTGATGCAGCCACAACAAGATCTGAAATTAAACCGCTTTATATCAATTGTCATAGCGGAAGAGACCATTTCAGTTATGATCAAAATAAAGCATTTATAGACCATACCAGCGAAGCTTCGGATAAAAGTGGCATTCCGATCTATCATGAAACGCATCGTGCAAGAATGCTATTTGCTTCACATATTGCAAGAAATTTTATCGAGAAAAATCCAAAATTGAAGTTAACGCTCGATATTTCGCACTGGTGTAACGTGGCGGAAACTTTATTGGAAGATCAGGAAGAAACGGTGAAACTGGCCCTTTCCCGCGCTGGCCATATCCATGCACGAATCGGACACCCGGAAGGCCCGCAGGTGAATGATCCCCGCGCTCCGGAATGGGAATCTGCGTTAAAAGCACATTTGGCCTGGTGGGACGTTGTGGTGGAGAGGAAAATAAAAAGCGGAGAACAAATTACGTTTTTGACAGAATTTGGTCCTCCGCATTATATGCCAACCGTTCCTTTCACGAATCAGCCGTTAGCGAATCAATGGGAAATCAATGTTTTTATGATGCACCTGCTAAGAAAACGTTATAGCAAATAGCTATAACTTTCTTTCCAAAAGCGTTAGAATGCTTTGCAAGCCTTGTGCATCTGTTTCGGAGAAATCATTCAACTGATCGCTGTCGACATCCAGAACCATGGCTACGGTCCTGTTTCTATGAAAAACAGGAAGAACGATCTCCGATTTCGAAGCAGAAGCACAGGCGATATGTCCGGGAAACTGATCTACGTCCGGTACAATAATCGTTTTCTGCTGCGAATAACTTGCGCCGCAAACGCCTTTGTGGAAAGGTATACGTGTACAGGCAATCGGTCCCTGGAATGGTCCCAGAACGAGTTGTCCTTCTTTTGCTATATAAAAACCAACCCAAAAGAAGCCAAAGGCTTCTTTTAGTGCGGCAGCAATATTGGCAAGGTTTGCAGTCAGATCACTTTCTGTCTCGATCAAAGCATTGATTTGTGGTAATAAAGCATCGTAAATTTCTTTACGTTCTGTTCCGACAGGTATTATTAATTCTTCAGCCATTTCTTAGGTTCTACTATTTGATAAGTTGAACAGTGATTTCTTTTAAAAAGTTGGACGAATCGCGAGTAATTTTAATAAGGAGGACACTAAAATTGTGTTATTTAGCACATTATTATCCAGTATCAATTGAACGAAATGAATCACCGCCACATATTACTGATGGACGGCCCGGATCATAAAGGGCTGATTTATAAGGTAACACGCATACTTTTTGAGCATAATCAAAATATTATCCGAAACGATGAATATGTAAGTCCGTCAGCGTATTTTTTCATGCGGACTGAATTTGAAGGAGAAACGGATGCGACTGAATTGTTACAAATCCTTCAAAAGGAACTGCCGGCCGGAATTAATCTTCGTTTAAATCCCAAAAAGAAAAAAGATATCGTTGTTCTGGTAACCAAAGAACACCATTGTCTGGGCGAGTTATTACTTCGATACGCTTTTGATGAGCTGGATGCCAATATTCTGGCTGTGATCAGTAACTATAATACATTGCAGCCGCTGGTCAGCAAATTCGGGATACCTTTTCATTTTATCACACACGAAAACAAAACCCGTGAGGAACATGAAGAAGCGATTTTAAGAACACTGGATGTTTATCGCCCGGAATATCTTGTCTTGGCAAAGTATATGCGCATCATCACGCCTGAATTTGTTAACCATTTCCCGGACCGGATCGTCAATATCCATCATTCCTTTTTACCGGCATTTATCGGTGCAAATCCCTATCGGCAAGCATACGAACGTGGTGTGAAAATCATTGGCGCAACGGCGCATTTTGTGAATAATGATCTGGATGAAGGTCCGATTATCGCTCAGGACGTGAAATCTGTTGATCACAGACAAACTGCAAGTGATATGTCAACGTTGGGAAGAGATACAGAAAAACGGGTATTAACGTCTGCTTTAAAGCTGGTTTTCAACGACCGCGTTTTCATTCATAACAACCGGACCATCATTTTATAAACAAGAAAAAAGCCCTTAGTCAGACTCACCGAGGGCTTTTTGTAATCTGATGGATGTTATTGATATGTAATGTTACAAAAAAGCATTGTAACATCAAATTCATATTCAGGTAATTATCCAAAATGATGTATGAAAAATATTAAGCGACGACAACCGTACGTGCCAAATCCACTAAATCTTTATCGTTAACTTCTTTCTTCAAATCGGCTACATCAAGGAATTTTTTGTAAAGATCATCTAGGATTGCTTTCTCAAAAGAGAAGCCTAAAAGCTCTAAACGGTGTTTTAAGGCGTGGCGGCCGCTGCGTGCCGTCAATACGATATCCGATTTATCAACACCCACATCCTGAGGATTCATGATTTCGTAATTCAACGTATTTTTTAAATGCCCATCCTGATGAATTCCGGACGAATGCGCAAATGCATTACGTCCAACAATCGCTTTATTCGCCTGAACCGGCATACGCATCATTTTTGATACCAGCTGGCTCGTTGGGTAAATCAATTGCGAATTTACACCCGTTTCGTAACCTAGTTCTTTGTGAACATTTAAAGCCATTACTACCTCTTCCAACGAAGTATTTCCGGCGCGCTCACCAATTCCATTCATAGTTACTTCCACCTGGCGCGCACCTTCACGGATACCAGCCAATGAGTTAGCAGTCGCTAAACCAAGATCATTATGACAGTGAATAGAAATTGTTGCGTTATGAATTCCTTTTACGTTTTCGAAAATATATTTAATTTTGGCACCATATTCTTCCGGTAAGCAATATCCCGTTGTGTCAGGAATATTCACCACCGTTGCACCAGCCGCAATCACAGCCTCAACCAATTGTGCAAGGAAAACCAGGTCAGCCCTTCCTGCATCTTCGCAATAAAACTCTACGTCTTCTACCTTTGCTTTGGCATATTTAGTGGCAGCAATTGCTCTTTCAAGAATCTTCTCTCTTGTTGTGTTGAATTTATGCTGAATATGAATATCTGATGAGCCGATTCCGGTATGGATACGGCCTCTTTTTGCAAATTCGAGTGCGTCTCCGGCGGCATCAATATCGCCGGTTACAGCGCGCGAAAGGGCACAAATAATTGGTTCACGAACTGCTTTTGAAATTTCTACTACTGATCTGAAATCACCTGGACTTGAAATAGGAAATCCGGCTTCAATAACATCTACCCCAAGTTTTTCGAGTTGTGTAGCTACAATTATCTTTTCTTCTGTTGTCAATTGGCTTCCCGGTACTTGTTCGCCGTCGCGTAATGTTGTGTCGAAGATTTGAACTCGTTGACTCATTGTGGGTACTGTGATTAAAGATTGAATTACGAATTTACTAATTTTAGGACAATATAAAACCCTTTCCGTGTTAGAGAAAGGGTTTTTGATCTATTCAAGACAATGCCTCTCTCCTTGTTACGGGTTACTCTGAATGAGTAGAAAAATGCAATTGTCAATAAGTTTCATCTTTATTTTATTTGCGAAAATTCGCTGACTGCGATTTTCTTCTGCAAAGTACTAAGAAGATTTTGGTTGCACAAATCATTCTTAATGAAAATTCAAAAAAAGATGTATTTTATAATGAATCTTATTTTTTATATCAAATACGTTTCAAAATCTCTTCTCCAATCGCATCCGTTCCTAGAATTGATTCTGGTGCAGTAGTTGAATCAGCAATATCGCGTGTACGGAAACCAGCTTTTAAAACCTGGTCGATCGCCGAGATAATGGCGTCAGATTCAGCCTTCAAACCGAAAGAAATATCAAGCAGCAAAGCAGCAGAAAGTACCGAAGCCATTGGATTAGCAACACCCATACCAGTAATGTCATGTCCTGAACCGTGGATCGGCTCATAAACACCTGTGCTGTCTCCTACCGAGGCAGAAGCCAACATACCCATTGAACCAGCAATCTGGCTCGCTTCATCTGTCAGAATATCACCGAATAAATTTGCTGTTACAACCACATCAAAACGGCGTGGATCTTTGATAAGCATCATGGCAGCGGAATCAACGAATTGATGTTCTACGGTAATGTCCGGATATTCAGGAGCAAGCGCCTGAACCACTTCACGCCAAAGTCTGCTTGTTTCCAAAACGTTAGCTTTGTCAACAGAACATAATTTTTTGCCACGTGTACGAGCTGCTTCAAATGCTCTCCGTGCGATACGTTCTACTTCATAACGGCTATATTCAGCGATGTCGTAAGCAGTATCGCCATCATTTTTGCGGCCTTTTTCTCCAAAATAAATATCACCAGTCAACTCACGGAAGAAAAGGATATCAGAACCTTTCAGGATTTCCGGTTTGATCGAAGAAGCACCTAATAGTTCATCAAAAAGTTTGATAGGGCGTAAATTGGCATATAAACCGAGTTCTTTACGCATTTTAAGCAAACCTTGCTCAGGACGAACTTTTGCAGTTGGATCGTTATCATATTTTGGATGACCAACCGCTCCAAATAAAATCGCATCAGACGCACGCATTTTTGCCAAAGTTTCGTCTGGAAGTGGATTTCCTGTTGCTTCAATCGCAACGTGGCCCATTAATGCTTCATCATAAGTGAATTCGTGCCCGAATTTCTCAGCAATTTTAATCAAAACTTTTTTTCCAACTTCTGTAACTTCCTGTCCTATTCCGTCACCAGGTACTATTAAGATGTGTTTTTTCATTATTATGGTTAAAATTTGTAATCCGTTGGCCGGTTTCATGTGGCTTATCGGGTTATTATGGTTTTTGATTTAGATTTTATAGTATTTATTATCAAGGTAGTAGGCCGCCCTTACGGGGCTTAAAAGTTTTTTGGGGCCAATCACTTTTCTATAATAATATCATCCCTTCGGGATTAATTGCTTGTCAACAATCCCAACGGGATGACATTATTATAGAAATGGATAGATCGAGCTAAGATTTTAACCCTGAAAGGGTGACATAACCTAATCTACTTTGATATTTTATATTTTTTGAAATTCCGAGTTAACCTCTTCCAACTTTGGGATCAAATTTAGCGCACTCGGCACACCCAGTAAATTCAACATTTTCTGTGTTGCCTGGATCGCAGAAACGGTCTGGTCAGAATCCAAACCTCTGGTTTTTACATCTTTACCGTTTATTTCCCAGGTGATAATGGTTTCGCAAAGCGCATCCGTTTTTCCTCCGGGCGGGATCCGTACGGTATAGTCCGTCAACATGGGTAATGAAATTCCTTTTTTTGCATAGATCTTTTTCAGCGCATTCATGAACGCATCATACTGACCGTCGCCCTGCGCATTTTCCTCAAAAATCTCGTCTCCAAAATTAATCTGCAAAGTTGCGGATGGTTTCAGATTTTTCGAATGCGTTAATACATAATTCAGAATGACAACCTTCTCTTCAATGGCATTACTATCAAGCACGTCAGAGATGATATAGGGAAGATCTTCCGGCGTTACAACCTCTTTCCGGTCGCCCAATTCAATAATCCGCTGGGTGACTTTTTTGATATCTGCATCCGATAATGTGATTCCGATATCTTTCAGGTTATTCTCAATATTCGCTTTTCCCGAAGTTTTACCCAATGCATAAGAACGCAATCTTCCAAAACGTTCCGGCATCAGATTACTGAAATAGAGATTATTTTTCTTATCTCCATCTGCATGAATACCAGCAGTTTGCGTAAAAACACTTTCACCAACAATCGGCCGGTTTGAAGGAATTCTTATACCTGAAAATGTCTCAACAATCTTACTGATTTTATACAAGGACCGTTCAACAACCGAAGTCTCAACTTCCGGCATGAAATCATTTATAACGGCTATGGTACTCGCCAAAGAAGCATTTCCAGCTCTTTCGCCCATACCATTAACGGTTAAATGAAGTCCATGTGCACCTGCGCGAATTGCTTCCATTACGTTGGCAATGCTCAGATCATAATCGTTATGGGCATGAAATTCGAAATGATTGTCAGGATATCGATCGACGATTGATTTTACGAATTCGTAAGATTCAGAAGGCGTAAGGATTCCCAGCGTGTCGGGCAGTAAAATCCGTTTTACAGGTTGTTTTGTCAAAAAGTCGAGCGCGGCAAAAACGTATTCACGGGAAGTACGCATACCATTGCTCCAATCTTCAAGATAAACGTTACAGCTTATGCCATTCGATTGCGCAAGTTCAATAACCTGTTCAATATCTTCAAAATGCTGCTGTGGAGTCTTTTTTAATTGAAAGGTGAGGTGATTTAAAGATCCTTTTGTTAGCAAATTCATCACTTTTGCACCCGAATTGAGCATCCAGTTAATGGACGCGTCACCATCAACAAAAGTCAAAACTTCGATTTTATCAATAAAACCGTTTTGATTTGCCCAGTTTGTAATTTTTTTAACCGCTTCAAATTCTCCTTCGGAAACACGTGCCGAAGCGATTTCTATGCGGTCAACTTTTACTTCTTGCAACAAGAGCTGAGCTATCGTCAGCTTTTCGGATGCGGAAAACGACACACCGGATGTTTGTTCTCCATCCCGGAGTGTCGTGTCCATTATTTCTATGTAGCGTTTATTCATGGGGCAGTCGGCTTTCGGCAGTCGGCAGTCGGCTATCAGCCAAAAAAGCCGATTGCCGAAAGCCGATAACTGATAGCTATTTAGTATAGTCGCTGTGCTTCAAATTCCGTGATATCGCTTTTCATCGCCTGCAAATAATCAATATCATCAAAACCATTGATCATATTGTGTTTTTTGTAGCCATTGATATCAAACTTTTCGTTTTCGCCCGATGCAACGATAGTAATCGTTTGTTCCGGAAGATTTACTTCAAGTTCTGCGTTTGGATCTGCTTCAATAGCCTGGAATATTTTGTCAAGGAATTCTTCACTTACCTGAACTGGTAAGATTCCGATATTCAGCGAGTTACCTTTGAAAATATCTGCAAAGAAACTTGATACTACACAACGGAAACCATAATCGTAAATTGCCCAGGCCGCATGCTCGCGGCTTGATCCGCTTCCGAAGTTGCGACCGCCTACAAGGATTTTTCCTGAATAAATCGGGTTGTTTAATACGAAATCCTGCTTCGGAGTATCGTCGCCATTGTAGCGCCAGTCTCTGAAAAGATTATCTCCAAAACCTTCACGTTTTGTAGCTTTGAGAAAACGCGCTGGTATGATCTGATCCGTATCAACGTTTTCAATCGGCAAAGGAACTGCCGTACTTTTTAATATGGTGAATTTATCGTAAGCCATTTTTTCTATAATATGTTTTGGACACAGAGAACCACAGAGTTAAAAAGAGGGACACAGAGATTTAGTTTATGAATCTTTTAATGCCATTCTTTAATATTGCTACATTGAAATTAATTAACAGGCCTGCGTTTATTTGTGCGAATTTCATGTATGTTAGAATTTGAGCAGTATGGACATTAGACATTAATTCCACACTTTTTAATTCAACAATCACTTCATTTTCAACAACAAAATCCATTCGGTAACCAAATTCAATTTGAATTTCTTTATATCGAACAGGAATTGGTTTTTGTCTTTCGAAAATGAGGCCAGCATTATTTAATTCATATGCCAGACATTCCTCATAAGCCGATTCAAGTAACCCAGGACCTAGTTCCTTATGAATTTCAATACAACACCCAATAATCTCTCCGGTAATTTCATTAATTTCCATTATTACTTTGTGGTTATGATTCAATATCATATACCAAAAAGCAAAAGTTAAGTCACACAGAAAAGCGGTAATAATGTTATTTACAAAACAACCTCTGTGGCTCTCTCTTTTCCCGCGCGGCGGCCGCTCTGAGAACCTCTGTGTAACCTTGACCAGTTAAAGCAAGTCGCGGGGATCAGTAACAACTCCCGTTACCGCCGCTGCCGCTGCAACCAATGGACTAGCCAAAAGCGTACGTGCGCCCGGGCCCTGACGGCCTTCGAAGTTACGGTTTGATGTACTCACTGCATACTTGCCAGCCGGGATTTTATCATCGTTCATCGCGAGACATGCAGAGCAGCCTGGCTGACGAAGTTCGAAACCTGCTTCGGTTAAGATGTCAAGAATTCCTTCTTCTTTGATCTGCGCTTCAACGATGTGTGAACCCGGAACAACCCATGCAGTCACGTTATCCGCTTTTTTACGTCCTTTTACAATGGAAGCAAAAGCACGGAAATCTTCGATACGGCCATTGGTACAGCTACCAATAAATACGTAGTCAATCTTTTTGCCCAACATCGACTCATTTTCATGGAAGCCCATGTAATTCAACGACTTGTCATATGTCGCTTTTCCGCCCTCAACCGATTCCGCCGTTGGGATATTCAATGAAATCCCCTGACCCATTCCTGGATTTGTTCCGTATGTGATCATTGGCTCTATATCTTCTGCGTTGAAAGTATATTCCTTGTCAAAAACAGCATCTGCGTCTGTTTTTAAAGTTTTCCAGTAAGCTAATGCTTTGTCCCATTTCTCGCCTTTTGGAGCTTGTTCGCGACCTTCGATGTAATCGAAAGTAGTCTGATCAGGAGCGATCATACCACCACGGGCACCCATTTCGATACTCATGTTGCAAACCGTCATACGGCCTTCCATCGACATGTTTTCAAAAACATCACCAGCATATTCTACGAAATAACCCGTGGCACCTGCTGTTGTCAGTTTTGAAATAATATATAGCGTAACATCTTTTGGAGTAACTGCCTTTCCTAATTTTCCATTTACGTTTACACGCATTTTCTTAGGTTTTGGCTGCATAATGCACTGAGAAGAAAGTACCATTTCAACCTCAGAAGTACCAATACCAAACGCAATAGCGCCAAATGCACCATGTGTAGATGTATGCGAATCACCACAAACAATCGTCATTCCGGGAAGTGTAATTCCGTTTTCAGGACCGACTACGTGAACGATACCATTTTTTACATTACCAAGTCCCCAGTGCGAAATACCGTATTTCGCAGAGTTTGACTCCAATGCATCCAGCTGTTTTGCTGAAAGTGGATCCTGTACAGGAAGGTGTTGGTTGATAGTTGGTGTGTTGTGGTCAGCCGTTGCGAAAGTACGGTTCGGATAAATAACACCAACATTTCTGCTTTCAAGTCCCAGGAATGCAACCGGGCTGGTTACTTCATGGATAAAATGACGGTCGATAAAAAACACGTCCGGGCCATCTTCAATTTTACGAACAACGTGTGAATCCCACACTTTGTCAAAAAGGGTACTCGCTTGATTACTCATTCTCAATTTATGGTGAAATAGGTACCTAATATTTTTGTGACTGATTGACAGCTAAAAGACTGCTTAGACCGGAAGTCGACCGGTAAAATAATCAGGAGAACAAATTTCACCAGAATACTTCAAATAAGTATGACGGGAAACGTTCAAAAAATAGTGTTTTTGGTTTGAGGAGGTGGGTTGGGCGGAAATCTTTATCGTTTTCTGGGAATTTTTTAAAAATAGATTGGGTGAGTACCATAATGACGAAATTTTCGTCAAATAATATGTCTAAGTTGTAACGCCAAATTTTAGTTATATTTAAAAACATATCTTGATCTAAAGTACGACTTCCCGTGGTAAAAAAATAATGGCGCATGTTATAATAGAAAGTATTAAATTTGACCTATGGTAGGTTTTATGTTATAACATTATGAAGACAAACATTATTAATATTGGTAATAGTCAGGGAGTAATCCTGCCTGCGGCAATTTTGCGCCAGTTGAAGTTATCACTAAAATCTGCTGTACAAATTGAAGAAGAAAATGGCGTTATTGTAATAAAGCCTGCACCCCGTCAGGGCTGGTCTGATGCCGCAAAACAAATGAATGATTCCGGAGATGATTTTCCACTGTTAGATGAAAATTTGTCGAATGAATTTGATCAGGAGGAATGGACATGGTAAAAAATCTTCTTCAATATGAAGTTTATTGGATATCACTGGACCCAACTCAGGGAAGTGAAATTGCGAAAACGCGGCCGGCTGTTGTGATTAGTCCCAATGAAATGAATCAATTTTTAAGGACCGTGATTATCGTCCCAATTACTTCAACTGTAAAAAGTTATCCCTGGCGTGTTGATTGTGTAATAGCGGAGAGAAACGGATCCATTGCAACAGACCAGGTAAGAGTTGTTGATAAAGTAAGAATAGGTTCGAGAATTGGGAAACTGTCAAAAGCAGAAATTCTTCAATTAAAAGAAACTTTGAAGCAAATGCTTGTTGACTAATTGTTTACCCATGCTTCTTCGGGGTAACCCCAAACTTTTCCTTATACATTTTTATAAAATGCGAAACACTTTCATACCCAATTTCGGTACTAATCTCCGTTACGTTTTTCGTATTATTTCTTAACAAAAAGTCGGCGTAATCCAGCCTTTTATTTTTCAGCCAAAGCGCCGGTGATGTTTTGAATTCTTCCTGAAAATCCCGTTTGAAAGCGGATAAACTTCTGCCGGATAATCTAGCGAGTTCGTTTAAAGTGAGCGGTTTGAGATAATAACTGTTCATCAAAAAAGACAGATCCACCTTTTCACCGATATACAAACTGTAAAGATTTGCTCTCAACTGCCTGGATTTATCCAGTTCCAGCAAGTGCAGCAACAATTCCTGGAATTTCAGCCGGAGAAAATGGTTTTTTAGTTCTGTTCTCGATTTAAAATATGGAAAAACAGATTGAATAAATTTTTCAAAATTCTCATCTGATTTCAGCGGCAGAATAGGATTTTCGAGGGTATTTGTCGCTTCGTCAGGATTAAAAAGTTCAGGGTGAAGATTCACAAATTCTCTCAACAACTTTTCATCAAAAAAGAAAACGAGACTTTTGTAAGATTCGTTAATCGATTCAGACATCAGATAAAAGCCGCGCTGAATAAAAAGAATATCTCCTTTTTCAACATAAACTTCCTGCGTCGGGCTGCTGAATTTTTTTTCACCTTCTAACACCACAATCACTGCATGTTCTTCAAAGAAAACTTCATAACGTGATGGATATACCTCATTGCGATAAGCAACAAAAGTCATATCCTGAATCTTTAAGGACTCAAATTCCTGAGAACTTATGTGGGAAGGGACGCGTAGCATTGACATCTAAACCATAAACTGAAACAAATCCGGCTGATCATTCAAATATTCATATACCACCCGATTCTCATTCATTCGTTCAATTAGCGGCTCAAAATCTTCACGGTTTTTCAATTCAATACCTACTAATGCAGGACCTTGTTCGCGATTCGTTTTTTTTACGTATTCAAATCGTGCGATATCATCATTTGGTCCAAGTACATTCAAAAATTCCCGAAACGCGCCGGAACGTTGTGGGAAACGGATGATAAAATAATGTTTTATTCCTTCGTAAAGCAGTGAACGTTCCTTAATTTCTTCGGTACGTGTAATGTCATTATTTCCGCCACTGATTAAAGCGACGACATTTTTTCCTTTGATCTCATCTTTCACCATGTCGAGTGCGGCTACGGTTAATGCACCTGCCGGCTCGGCTACAATCGCCTCTTCGTTATATAATTGAAGAATAGTCGAGCAAACTTTTCCTTCCGGAACCAGTAAAACTTTATCCAGGCTTTTGCTGCAAATGTCGAAAGTAATATCACCGGCCCGACGAACGGCCGCTCCGTCTACGAATTTGTCAATATGATCTAATGTAACCACATGGCCTTCTTGAATCGACTTTTGCATCGTTGGCGAACCAAGCGGTTCAACACCGATCAATTGTGTTTTAGGGGAAAGTTGTTTGAAAACGGTCGAGATACCCGAAGCTAATCCCCCGCCGCCAATCGCCATCAACAGATAATCAATTCTGAAATTGGCATCTTTGAATATTTCCAAACCAACAGTGCCCTGTCCTTCAATAACTTGTAAATCATCAAATGGGTGGACAAAGGTGGCGTTATTTTCTTTTTGATATTCAACCGAAGCATGGTATGCATCATCGTAAGTATCGCCTACCAAATGCACATCAACCCATTCTTTACCAAATAAACGAACCTGTTTCACCTTCTGGGCCGGCGTAGTGGTTGGCATAAAAATGGCACCTTTCACTTCCATTTTTCGGCACGCATAAGCAACGCCCTGCGCATGATTTCCCGCACTCGCACAAACCACACCTCCCGCTAATGCCTCCGCACTCAGACTTGCCATTTTATTATAAGCGCCTCTGATTTTATAGGAACGAACTGTTTGAAGATCTTCTCTTTTTAGATAGATATTAGCTTCATACTGCTCCGATAAATGAGCGTTATAAAGTAATGGAGTGTGATTTATGATTCCACGAAGCCTTTCGGCAGCGAGGAAAATGTTGTCGAGTGTTGGGGATGTCTGAGATGAAGGATTCATTATTTCGGAGTGCAATGACTATTTATTGACCAAAAAACAATTCGAAAATGAGTTTTGGATCTTTATTATGGTGTTCGGCAATATCTTTAACGATACCGCGTAAAGTATTTATTTTTATGGGTTTGTGATCAGGAATGCTGATATGGTGCTGACCATTTAAAGTAGTGGTTGCTCTCATGTGACTACCTACCTGTCTGGTTTTTTCATAGCCAAAATGTTTGCTTCAAAGTTTTAATAAATCTCTTCCTGAAATATCGGTTGGGATTTTCATCAGACGATTGCTAAAACTTCATCTTTTACAAAATGAAGATGAGCGATTTTAGGTTTGTCGGCAGGATCATCAAAATGACATTCAAGAACTTCCTGAATATTACTTTTCAGTTCTTCCATAGTTTCTGCCTCAGTAAAAATGGATACGCCTAATGCCCTGGCTGTATATCCGCCTTCTTCGGCTTCGTTTATTAGGAAAACGATCTCTTTCATGATTTCATCTTTGTTACTTACCAAATATACATTTTTTTGAATCAGACAGCAATTTGAGCTTTCGCATTAACAACAGGGCAAACCACAATCAACCACAAATCTAAATTGATAAAACGTGGAGGATAAACAAACAGATTTCAATGCTAAAAAAGTACCCCTGACTCTTAACGAAATCAGGGGTATATATTTTTCAAATTTCAAAAAAGAAATCCAATTCAAAATCAATGAATTATCCGCGCTCCGGACGAAGGCTACGTACCGTAGCACCTGCCTGCCAGATTTCTGATTCACGAAGTTCAGCTAGTTCTTCTTCCAATTTCACACGGTAGTCAGGTTGTGAGTTACGCGTGATAGAAATTGTAGCTTGCTCTCCCGATTTTACTGAGTTGTAAAGTTGTTCGAAAACAGGTTTTGTAGCGTCACGGAAAGGTTTCCACCAATCCAAAGCACCACGTTGTGCTGTTGTAGAGCAGTTTGCGTACATCCAGTCCATACCGTTTTCGGCAACAAGAGGCATCAATGATTGCGTCAATTCTTCAACTGTTTCATTGAAAGCTTCTGATGGCGTGTGTCCGTTTGAACGAAGCACTTCATACTGAGCGGCAAAAATTCCCTGGATAGCACCCATTAAAGTACCACGTTCGCCAGTAAGGTCAGACGTTACTTCACGGTAGAAATCAGTTTCGAACAAATATCCTGAACCAACACCGATACCCATTGCGATACATTTTTCACGTGCTTTACCAGTTGCATCCTGGAACACTGCGAAAGATGAGTTCAAACCTTTTCCTTCTACGAACAAACGGCGAAGTGAAGTTCCTGATCCTTTTGGTGCTACAAGATATACATCTACGTCAGCAGGAGGAACGATTCCAGTCTGGTCTTTATAAGTTACACCGAAACCATGTGAGAAATACAATGATTTTCCGGCAGTCAAATTAGCCTTAACAGTTGGCCATAATTCGATTTGAGCGGCGTCAGAAAGCAAATAGCAAATTATAGTACCTTTTTGCAAAGCTTCTTCAAGTTCGAAAAGTGTTTCGCCAGGAACCCATCCGTCAGCAACCGCTTTATCCCATGATTTACCACCTTTACGTTGTCCAACGATTACGTTAAATCCGTTGTCACGCATGTTTAAGCTTTGACCAGGACCTTGAACACCGTATCCGATCACGGCAATGGTTTCAGTAGATAGTACTTCGCGGGCTTTTTCTAGTGGGAACTCTTCGCGGGTAACTACTTCTTCTTCGACCCCGCCGAAATTTAATTTTGCCATTGATTATTAATTGAATTATTGATTACTTAATTAAAGGACAATATTACTAAAAATGGATTTGATATTTCTTTGTTAACATTTGCCAGACAGGCAACTCCTACGGAGTTTTGTCAAGTCGGGAATTATTTGGTACTATAAACAGGCAGCCCTTCCAGGGCTTTCTACTCAAAATTTGCTATTTAAATTGCTTAATCCAGTGCTTCGGAGAAGCATCCTGTTTATAGCAATCATGATTGTTATTCTAAAATGGCCTCTGTAATAGCCTCCTGATTTAGGATAAGACACAAACACAACTCCTACATATAATATTCCCATTCCGCTTCCGGCAGGTAATCCACCAGTGTCTGAGGAGATTTGCTTACTGCAACTCGTCCTGAGCGTACGAATTCAAGAATTTCGTGTGGTTTGATATAGTTGAAGAATTCGAAAATTTCTTCTTCCGTACCTGTTTTCTGAATGATCACATAAGTCAGGTGCCAATATACTACCCAGGCTTTATATACTTTGTTAATCGTTTCAATATCAAGAGGTTTTGCTCCGATTGGCGTTGAAATTTTAAACATCGCAATTTCATTGTAAGCAATATCATCGTTCAGATAACCAAAAACGGCAAGCACTTCGATGATCTTACGGATCTGGCGAACCAGTTTTTCAACAGCCTCACGCGATTCATGACGAATGACGATGGTGAAGCGGGATATACCCTTACGCTCCGTTTCCGAAACAGTCAGACTGTCGATGTTAATACGGCGACGGGTGAAAATGGTTGTGATCTTGTTTAATATCCCAATCGTATTTTCCGTAAATACGCAAATGGTGTAAGTTGTCATGATTCTTTAATGTCTAGTGAAAAAATGCAAGTGATTTCTGAAAATTCATTTACATTATTCCAGTCTGATATCCGCTACACAAGCTCCTGTTGGAACCATTGGGAATACGTTTTCTTCTTTTTCAACCAATACTTCCAATAAATATGGTTTGTCGGAAGCAAGCATTTTATCAAGCGAATCGTTAAGATCTTCTCTTGCGCCACATGTATGTCCGTCGATACCAAAACCTTTTGCGATCGTGATAAAGTCGGGGTTTTGAAGTTCCACAAATGAATAGCGTTTCTGGTGGAAAAGCTGTTGCCACTGGCGAACCATACCCAGGAAATTGTTATTTAATATGATGATTTTAACAGGCAAACCACTTTGCGCAATGGTTCCTAATTCCTGAATCGTCATCTGGAAACAGCCGTCACCGATAATCGCTACAACCTCACGATCAGGTGCTCCTACTTTCGCTCCGAAGGCTGCTGGAAGCGCATATCCCATCGTTCCCAAACCACCGGAAGTGATGAACGAATTTGGTTTTTTAAACTGATAATAACGCGCTGTCATCATTTGGTGCTGACCAACATCGGCTACCACAACTGCCTCTCCTTTTGTTTTATTGGAAAGGGTACGGATAACTTCCGCCATTTTTATTTTCTCCGTAGTCGGAGCAAGTTCCGGCTGCGTTATCTTTTCATCTTCAATCGAATCAAATTTCTTGAATTCCGCTCTCCATGCTTCGTGATTATTTTCTTTCACGAGTGGTAAAAGCATTTCCAAAGCACGTTTGGCGTCACCTACAACCGGCGCGTCTGCTTTTTTGATTTTATCGATCTCAGCAGGGTCAATTTCGATGTGGATAACCTTGGCTTGTTTTGCATAACGGCTCAAATCACCTGTCACGCGGTCATCAAAACGCATACCAATCGCGATAATTAAATCACATTGGTTGGTAAGAACATTGGTACCATAATTTCCATGCATCCCCAACCAGCCCACATAATTCGGGTGGTCGACAGAAACAGAGGAAAGTCCTAACAAGGTTGAAGCCGCAGGAACATCTGTTTTTTCAATAAATTGCAATAGTTCTTTTTCCGCATGCGCAATTTGTACGCCATGGCCGAAAAATAAAAACGGACGTTTAGATTCATTTATAAGCTTTGCAGCCGCTTCCACCTGCTCTTCTTTTGGCGACAGGCGTGGACGATAGCTAAGCAGTTTTTCGCATTTTTTATAGTCAAATGGTTTTGACATCAATTTCAGCTGGGCATCTTTTGTGATATCAATCAACACGGGGCCAGGACGGCCGGATTTTGCTATATAAAATGCTTTTGCAATGATTTCAGGTATTTCATCCGGATTAGTGATCTGGTAATTCCATTTTGTAATTGGAATGGTCACACCCATAATATCAGTTTCCTGGAAAGCATCCGTTCCCAGCAAATGAGATCCAACCTGACCAACGATACAAACCATTGGTGTTGAGTCGATTATTGCATCGGCAATTCCTGTAACCAGATTCGTAGCACCAGGACCTGATGTTGCCAAACATATTCCAACCTCACCAGTAATGCGGGCAAATCCCTCAGCAGCGTGTGCGGCACCTTGCTCATGACGTACGAGAATATGATCAATTTGTTCCTGATAGTCATAAATAGCATCGTAGACCGGCATGATCGCGCCGCCCGGATATCCAAAGATCGTTTTGACGCCTTCGATAATCAATGACTGGATCAGTGCGTGAGAACCGTTGATCAGTTCTGGTGCTGCTACCGAAACAGGCTGCTCAGCGATTCCGGTTGTTTGTGTTTGGTTTTCATTAAATTCCATGACCTCTACTTATTTAGTCGGATGAATTTTTTAATCTCAATTTTGAATAATCTCCGAAGCCTTCCTCGGCCATTTCAATTATCTCAGGCTCACCTTTTGCTTTCTTAAAAGACGCTATGTATTCAGCCTTTTTTAATTCTTCGAAATAATGGGTAAGAGCCGCAGCAATGACATCTTTTTTGCTCGTCTTCAACTTAGCCGCTACTAACTCTAATTCTTTGAGTAGCGTGTCAGGTAATTTGCTGGTGTATGTGACTTGCATAATTGTCAATACTTTTTGCACGAAATATTACGCTTCGTCAGTAACACATCCTTCACTGGCAGATTTCACCGTGCGGATATATCTTCCCAACATACCTTTTGTAAATTTCGGTGCTGGCTGTACCCATGCCGCTTTGCGTGCTGCCATTTCCTCATCAGAAATATGCACAATCAGTTGACGTGTGTTTGCATCAATTGTGATTCTGTCGCCATCTCTTACAAGTGCGATCGGGCCACCGTCAAATGCTTCCGGAGTGATATGCCCCACCACAAATCCGTGCGTTCCTCCTGAGAAACGACCATCTGTGATCAGTGCAATTTTATCACCCAGTCCGGCTCCCATAACCGCAGATGTTGGCTTCAACATTTCTGACATACCTGGTCCGCCTTTTGGTCCGGCATTACGGATAACCACCACGTGACCTTCTTTTATTTCTCCTTTGGAAAGCATGGTAATAATCTCCGTTTCATGCTCGCAGATTTTTGCTTCGCCATCAAATGTCAAACCTTCTTTACCAGTAATTTTTGCAACAGAACCCGTTGGAGCAAGGTTGCCGTATAAAATCTGGATATGTCCTGATGACTTAATCGGGTTTTCCAGCGGGAAAATAATTTTTTGTGTGTCAAAATTAAGATCCGGTGCTTCAGCCAAATCTTCAGCCAAAGTTTTTCCGGTTACTGTCAAACATTCACCGTGGATCAGTCCTTTTGAATACAAATATTTCATAACCGCAGGTACTCCGCCAATGGCAAGAATATCTTCCATGAAATATTTACCGCTTGGTTTAAGATCGGCGATAAACGGCACTTTGTTGGAAATTGCCTGAATATCATCCAATGTTAAAGGAAGATCTGCTGCACGAGCAATCGCAAGAAAGTGCAATGCTGCGTTTGTAGAACCACCCAATGCCATAACCACAGTCAGGGCATTTTCAAGCGATTTTTTTGTAATAATGTCTTTCGGGGTAATGTTCAGTTCCAGCAAATTTTTCATTGCCGCACCTATTTTTTTGCATTCTTCCTGTTTTCCTTCGTGCGTAGCCGGGTAAGAACTGCTGAAAGGTAAACTTAATCCCATTGCTTCAATGGAAGCGGCCATGGTGTTGGCAGTATACATACCACCGCAGGCACCCTGCCCAGGAATTGAATTTTGAATTATTCCTTTATAATCTTCGTCAGAAATATTGTTGGCAAACTTTTTACCAAGTGCTTCAAAAGCAGAAACGATATCCAGTTTTTGTCCTTTATAATGACCTGAACGGATCGTTCCACCATATACCATAATGGCAGGACGGTCTAAACGCGCCATCGCCATAACGGCACCCGGCATATTTTTGTCGCAACCTACCACAGCGATCACACCATCATACCACTGCGCAGCAACAACAGTTTCAATAGAATCTGCGATGATGTCACGACTTGGAAGTGAATAACGCATCCCGTCATTTCCGTTGGTCATACCATCAGAAACTCCAATCGTATTGAAGATCAGGCCGACCATATTATTAGCCGTGATTCCTTGTTTTACATAAACAGAAAGACCATTTAAGTGCATGTTACAAGGGTTTCCTTCATAACCTGTACTGGCAATACCGATCTGTGGTTTTGCCATGTCTTCTTCTTTTAATCCAATGCCGTAAAGCATTGCCTGAGCTGCCGGGTTTGTAACTTCCTGAGTTAAGGTTTTCGAAAATCTGTTTAGTTCTGTCGCCATTGTGAATTATTGTAAGATAAAAAACACCTCACTCAGCGGGTGAGTGAGGTGCGGATATATGCCGTTAACATCTCACTCACGTAAAAAACGTGACTACGATCAGTAGGAAGATGGAACGCACGATTAACATAAATCAATAGGAAAACGAAAATATTGTTTTTAGCGAAATTTCGCTAACTCTCGCTTGGTGTTACAAATTAGGAGCCTATCTTTTTATTTTCCAAATTTTAGGCCAAATATTTGCGGATATACTTAGATAAATCCCATATTATTTATTTGGTAAAGGTTCGTTCACAGAAAATAATTAATTTTGGTTTTCAATCAATGCAACATTCCATGCTAACAACCGAATCATCATCTCTCTACAATAATCTCGATCAAATGAGTGTCAATGAAATTTTGAACTCAATAAACCGGGAGGATCAGACCGTGCCCAATGCCGTTCAAAAGGTAATTCCTCAAATCGAAGCTTTGATCGAAGAGATCGTTCCGCGTATGAAAAAGGGCGGACGTTTATTTTATATCGGTGCCGGAACGAGTGGTCGTTTAGGGGTTGTAGATGCTTCAGAATGCCCGCCAACTTTTGGTGTTCCATTTGATTTGGTAGTGGGCATTATAGCCGGCGGTGATATTGCGATCAGAAAAGCAGTGGAAAATGCAGAAGATAACTGGACGCAGGCCTGGATTGATCTTGCTCCATATAATTTAGATGAAAACGATACGCTGATTGGGCTCGCCGCTTCCGGCCGCACGCCATATGTGATTGGTGGATTAAACGAAGCGAAAAAAGCTGGTTTGCTGACAGGTTGTGTGGTTTGCAACAGCGGTTCTCCTATTGCAGCCGCTTGTGAGTTTCCTGTTGAAGTGGTTGTCGGACCAGAATTCCTAACGGGAAGCACAAGAATGAAATCTGGTACTGCACAAAAACTGGTGTTGAATATGATCTCCACTGCTGTGATGATCCGTTTGGGAAAAGTAAAAGGAAATAAAATGGTGGATATGCAGATGACCAATGAAAAACTGGTAAATCGTGCGATCCACATGATTATAGATGAACTAGGTGTTTCGCCTGATGAGGCAGAATCCTTGCTGGATCAGTATGGCAGTGTTCGTGGTGCAATTGAGGCGGTGAGGAAGTAGTTGTTATAAGCTCTGCAAATCAAATTTTTCATATCATTTGAATTGTTTGGTTAGGGTCGATTAAAATGTGTTTTTATCTTAATAAATTAAATAACAGATAAATATCTCAGCACAAACTATACCACCCTTTCAGGGTTTTGCTTGATTAATTAAACTATTCTCTATAATACTGTCATCCTTTCAGGATTTCCTCTGCCAGTAATTTGTACTAGTTAAAAGAAAAAGGTCAGAATAACCGGAAGTATGCCGATAGTTCTGACCTTTTTCAAAATATTGTTAACAATTAAATATCTGAGTACTCAGTTGGATACATGTAGAAACTTGTATTTTTTGATACGTTGTTCTGATATTCCGGGTTAACTTTCAATTTACCCCACTCTGCGTCATCACTAAAAGATTTCCAATGAGCATCACGGTCAGCTTTATTTTCAAAAGTAGTCATGTACATCAAATTTGGCTGATGACTTCCGGCAATTACTTCTCCGTAAAAAACTGCATTAAATCCAAGTCTAACGAATAGCGGAATTTCTCCTCCATCGTTGAACATTTTTACCTTGTTCTGATATCTTCTCTCGGTATGTCCTTCATAACTGCGCATTTCATATACACGTTCGCTTTTCGGCGCACTTAACTTTGGTTTCGAATGCACCGGCATCGAAGTAAAAGCTTGAAGAATCGTCGTTTCGATACGCACATAAGGTGGGTTTTTAAATGGTGCTTCAAGATAATCTTTTCCAGCTTCCAGATATTTTGAATCCTTATCCAGCAATTTTGGAAGCGTCAAAAGTTGGTCCAGAGAGCTCAACGGCGTGAAAACATATATTAATTTTCCACTCATGGTATCACTTGGAACAGGCTTGAAAACCCCCACATCTTTAATTCCGGCACGATGTAAAGCTGGTATGTATGCATCTTTTAAGAAAGCTTCCACAGCAGCTTCCTGCGTTTTGTCTTTCAAATGATACATTTTAATTTCATAAAATTCTCTTTTAGGCGCTGCTGCTATCGAGGCTATGGATAACGCTAACATAAGAAGGCTTAAAAGAAAAGTACGTTTTTGGGGCTTGTTCATAAAAATAAGATCGCTCTCTATTGTTGTATAAGTTTAAACTAAAAAGAAAACGTTTTTAATTTTATACTGTATAAAAAATGCAGACAATAGCTTGTCTGCATTGATTTTTAGCAATAAAATCTATAATCCTCCTAAAATTTCGGGCAAGACAGCTGATTTTTACTACTTCTTGAACGTCTTGGTTTTGGAGTCAGCGGTTCGAAGATATACGAAAGCGAAATCTCATGTGCTCCTCCACTTCCCGCTCCCAATGTCGAAATGGTCAAATCATAACTATATCCAATCGAAAATTTATCCTGGCGAAAACCGGCAAGAAAAACTAGAGACTCATGGTTATTAATAGAGGGCTCATATTTCTTAAAAGGAATTCCACGATACCACATTCCTAAAACCAAGGGCTCGATCGTCACATAAAGCCCCATATCCAACTGGTCATATTTTCCTTGTTTTTTGTATAAAATGGCTGGCGAAATACTTTTTTCTTTATCAATCTCATTTCCTAAAAACGTATAACCAGCAAACGGTATCCGAAGACCAGCCTGCAAGCTTGCTTTTACCGGCAGTCTTGCTTCTGTTCCGCTGAATGCCTGATTTGGCCGGTTGATATGATGCGCCGCAAGTCCAAGCCAGTACCAATCCGAATAGACCATCATACCTGTTGAGAAATCAGCATAGGAAACATTTGGGCCTCCTTGCGCAAAAGGATCTGTCGAAGGGTTTCCGGTAAACCCTCCATTGGTAAACTGATCGCCGAATGTCAATCCATAATAATCAAGTGAACGTGAAGAAAAACCGCCCTGAATACCTAATCGGAGCGAAGTAACATCGTTTAGGTTGATTTGATAAGCATATTGAAGTGCTATGTCAGTGGCTTTAAGATTACCTAATCCCTGGCTGTCTGTCGTTACCTGAACTCCGATTCCACTATTGTAGTTAGGAAGAAATACATCCGCTCCGAAAGATGCCGTCACAAAATTGGCTGAAAGTGCTGGCCACTGATTTCTGTAATTGGCAGTCAGACGAGGAGCAAGCGCGCCACCTGCAAGGGCGGGATTAAGGTACAACGGGTTAGCATAAAACTGCGAGAATTGCGGATCCTGACTCCAACCTTCGAGGCTGAGCAGTGTCATAAAGAAAATAGAGAGTAAACGCTTTATCATATAATAATAAACTTTGTCCGCTATTTAAGGCGAAATGTGTATAGAGACGTAAAAAATTACAAATTTTAATTCACAAATTGTCGCCACATTGCGTATTAATATTCAAATTACTATGGTTTTTAAGACATTACCACACAAAATTTTAACATATTATTTTCGTTAGAATGATCGGGTAACAAGAATATTTAATTGGCGGGGTAGGGATGATTGATTTAGTAACGAAACATGAGGCGATTTTATAATACACATCGGAAAATATTTTATTCATTTTTCTTTTTGCTATTCCTGGCGACGGGTTTTGCGAATGCGCAGACTTTTACCGTAACTGAAACTTGCGTTCCAAGTCCGGCTTGTGCCGAGGATGGAACTGTGTTTACAGAAGACCCGAATAGCACGGCTATTGCATGGGAGTGGGATTTTGGTGATGGCGGAACCGATATTGTCAGGAATCCGCTTCATGCATACAAAACAGCACAACCATTTACCGTAACATTAACCAGGACATTTGCAAATGGAAGTAAAACTACTGAGCAACAAACGATAACAATAGGAGAAGTTCCTCCTCCATTTCAAGAATGGAAGTCAGATACCACCATTTGTCCCAATACAAGTTTAGTCCTCAATCCATATCCAAATGGAGCCCCTGATGGAGCCACGTATTTGTGGTATCCTAAAGGTGAAACTACACCTACATTGGAAGTTGACAGCTCAGGCTGTTATTCTGTTGAGGTGATTATGCCTAATGGTTGTAAGCTTCAGGACCGTGTAAACGTAAAAATCTGCATGGAGCCTGCTAATCAGGAAGGTGCAAAATGGTTCTTCGGGGGAAATGCCGGACTTGATTTTTCAAGTTCTCCGCCGGCTCCAATTACAGATGGGAAAGTTAATACGCCCGAAGGATCATCGTCTATTGCAAACTCAAAGGGTATCTTACAGTTTTATTCGGATGGGATAAAGATTTATAATCGAGATAATGAAGAGATGCAGTGTGCTTTCAGTGGTACATGTGAGCCTCTTAAAGGAAGTCCTAGTTCTACACAATCTGTATTGATAGTACCGCAGCCTACATGTAAGGGCTGTGAATATTTGTTTAATGTTTTTACTACCACGGAAATTGAGGGTAGTAAATTTTTAACAAAGAGTGTCGTGGATATGCGACTTAATTTCGGAAAAGGTGAAATTATTGAACAAAATACGACTTTACAACAGCCAACAACAGAGCGTATCGCCGCTGTTCAAAATAAAAGAGATAGTACTTATTGGGTGATTTCTCATGATTACGGTACCAACAAATTCCGTATTTTCCATGCTACAACCGGCGGTTTGACTGAAACCAGTTCTCCTGAATTAGGTATGGCACATGATTCGCCAAATGAGGCTGAGGGTTATATGAAGTTTTCTGCCGCAGACAGCACCGGAGCACGGCAGCTGGCTGTGATTATCCCCGGTCCTCCTACGAATTATGTGGAGCTTTTTAATTTCAATGATTCTACGGGCGTTCTTACCTATAATAAAACACTTGACCTCGGTCCTGCCCCGCCCACTGCATACGGTATTGAATTTTCACCCAGTGGCGAAAAAATGTATGTTTCCTTTCAAGGGGAAGGCAGTTCTAAGTCTTATCTGAAACAGTTTGATCTGACTTTTAGTGACAGCTTGATTGTAGAATCTGCGCTTGTCATCGATAGTTCGGCAACAGAAAAATACGGTGCTTTGCAGATAGCCCCTGATGGCAAAATATACATGGCTATTGAAGGAAGTGACTATCTGGCTTCTATCGGAGAACCGGAGCGAAATTCTGCCTCTGCCATTGAATATGAGAAAGAAGGCGTGAATCTCGGTGGAAAGAAAAGTGAGTTAGGATTGCCAAGTATGGTTCAGGATTTTACTCAGGAGGCATCCGGGCCGGGATTTTCTGCGGATGGTTTTTGTACGAATGAACCAACAAATTTCGAAGCCGGGCCGATTTGTGATCCAAAAGAAGATACATACAGCTGGAACTTTGGTGACGGAACTGCCCCTACTGCTCCATCCAAGGAACAGCAACAAGCGTCACACATTTACACTCAGCCTGGAAGTTATGAAGTTACATTACGTCAGATGAATGACTGTACTACAATGGTTACGAGGGATACCATTGTGATTTATGAAACACCTCCTGCCATGAACCTCAGGGCTAATATTGATACTTGTGGACAATACATTCAGTTGGATATGGGTATCACGGCTCAGGTTTATGAATGGTATAACCGTGGTAGAATTGTCAGCCGTTCGAGAACATTACGGGTGACAGCTACTGGCCGTTACATAGCGGTAGCTTATAATGGTCCAAGAAGAGATTGTTTTACAGCGGATACAACTGAGGTCACTCTCCGAAAACCACCTCCATTTGAACTCGGTGCCGATACAACCATGTGCCGTGACAGTTCCATTCTGATTACTGCGCCTGGATTGACATGGCGGGAATTTTTGTGGAATACCGGTGAAGATACCCGAAGCATTACAGTGCGTCAGCCTGGTACTTACTTCGTTCAGGTTAAAAATGGTAATGATTGTTACAACTATGACACGCTTCAGGTTACAGAATTGCCATCGCCAATTTTACGATTGGCACCTGAATATTATATCTGTATTCCAGACGGAGGCTCCACCATTCTAAATGCTAACGGAAGCGATGTCTTACATTATGAATGGCCGCATTCCGGTGATACCACACAGACGGTAACCGTAAACACAGAGGGAGTCTTTACCGTTCTGGCGACAAATAAAGAAGGATGTGTGGCCCGGCAATCCACAACGGTGCTGGATCAATGTGAGCCTCGTTTCTTTATTCCGGATGCTTTTACACCTAATGGTGACGGGCAAAATGAGAATCTGGATGTTTTCGGCGCTTATTATATCAATTATTCCATCAGAGTCTACAACCGTTGGGGAGAAGTGATTTATGCGACAAACTCCATTGAAGATAAATGGGACGGAACTTACAAGGGTGTCAAAGTGCAGCCGGGCGTTTATCCTTATGTGGTGTCATACGAAGCTGAATATTTCCCTGAAAGAAATCCGGTCGTAATTCGCGGGTCGGTGATGGTGGTGCGCTAGAAGTTCGGTTTTGCCATTAAAAACGGTTATTTTTGATTAAAAAATCGTTATGTTTTAATCAGAACGTAACTTAATAGTAGCAAAAAGCTTATGCGCCAGGATTATCTGTCCGGAGATAAAGAAACTCTTTCCAATACTGACAAAGATATTGACCGGGCACTGCGTCCGTTGTCGTTTGACGATTTTACAGGACAGGATAAAATTCTTGAAAACCTTAAAATATTTGTTCAGGCGGCCAAACAACGCGGTGATGCGCTGGATCATGTTTTGCTGCACGGGCCTCCGGGTTTGGGCAAAACTACTTTGTCGCATATCATAGCCAATGAACTTGCGGCAGGTATCAAAATAACGTCCGGGCCGGTTTTAGATAAACCAAGCGATCTTGCAGGTCTGTTAACAAATTTGCAGGAACACGATGTACTTTTTATCGATGAAATCCACCGTCTGAATCCGGTTGTTGAAGAATATCTGTATTCTGCGATGGAAGATTACAAGATCGATATTATGCTCGACAGCGGGCCTAATGCACGCAGTATCCAGATCGGCCTGAATCCGTTTACATTGATCGGTGCTACAACGAGGGCGGGTATGCTGACTTCGCCACTACGTGCGCGTTTTGGTATCAATGCGCGGCTCGAATATTATGATGCGCAATTATTGGCTTCAATCCTCAAACGTTCCGCTATTATTCTGGGAACGCCGCTGGAAGACGACGCCGCGTTCGAAATTGCCCGACGCAGCCGTGGAACCCCTCGTATTGCCAATAATCTGTTACGCCGGACCCGGGATTTTGCTCAGGTAAAAGGCACTGGTAAAATTACGATTCCTATTGCCCAAATGGCATTATTGGCGCTCAACGTTGATCAAAATGGACTGGATGAAATGGATAATCGGATTTTGACGACCATTATAGAAAAATTTAAAGGCGGGCCAGTCGGACTTTCAACCATCGCGACAGCCTGCGGAGAAGAGGCAGAAACGATTGAGGAAGTGTATGAGCCGTTCCTGATCCAGGAAGGTTATATGAAGCGGACTTCGCGTGGACGGGAAGTGACTGAAAAAGCTTACAGGCATTTGGGAATACTGCCCAGACACAGATCAGGAGAACTGTTTTAACCCAAAACAAGATCACGAAATTTTCATATTTTTATTTAACGGTAAAACCAGTGAAGTCTTGAAAATCAATTCAATACTCGCTGGTTTTTCTCGATTATACTCTGTACTTTTGCGGTAAATTTTGTGTCACCGTTGGGTATGGTCGAAAGTATTGTTGCTGTAAAATTAGTCGTCCGCGTTCCTTGCGCCATTATTGAGCATAATGGAAAAGTACTAGCTGGTCAGCGTAATGCTGCGCTTTCATTTCCCCTGCAATGGGAATTTCCCGGTGGCAAGCAGGAAGACAATGAAACGGATGAGGAAACGCTGGTTCGTGAGATCCGGGAAGAACTTGACGTCGAAATTGATATAATTCAAAAACTGCCGGTCACAACCAAAGATCAGGGATGGCGGGAAATTATTCTTGTTCCTTTCGTTTGTAACCTTCGCACTTACAATATTACGCTTACCGAACATGAGCAGATCTTATGGCTTACACCAGAAGATCTACCCTCGCTCGATTGGACAGAAGCCGATTTAGGTGTTATCAAAAGTTACTTTGACTACCTAGCGGGAAAATTCTAATCTGCTTCCTTTCACTGTTTCGTCAAAATTCCCGTTTTCATAGGCAAGGTGGCCTGAGACGAAAGTATGTGTGATCACAGAATGGAAATTTGTTCCTTCAAATGGAGACCAGCCGCATTTTGAATACAAATTTGAAGGTTGTACCGATGTCGTTCCGTCAAGGTCAACCAATACCAGATCTGCCCAGTAACCTTCACGAATATATCCGCGCTCTTTAATCTGGAAACAATCTGCCACCGCATGGCTCATTTTTTCAGCTACCCGTTCTAATGGAATCTTTCCCTTTTTGCTGAATTCCAGCATCACATTCAGCGTATGCTGAATCAAAGGCAAACCGGAAGGTGCCTGCCAGTATGGAAGTGCTTTTTCTTCGATGGTATGTGGCGCATGATCGGTTGCAATTACATCGATGCGGTTATCTAAAAGTGCCTGGAAAATGGCTTCCTTATGATGAGGTGCTTTGATGGCCGGATTACATTTTATTTTATTTCCCAGCGTGTGGTAATCTTCGGCGTCAAACCATAAATGATGAACACATGCTTCCGAAGTTACCAGTTTCGGAGAACCATTTGCCAATAATATTTTCCCGTTTTTACGCTCTCCTACTTCAAAAAGAGATACTTCATCTCCCGTTGAGATATGCAGGATATGTAATCTCGTGCCATGTTTATGTGCAAGTCCACTGGCAAATGAAGAAGAAATCAGACAGGCTTCCTCATTTCTGATCAAAGCGTGAATATCATAGGGAACATTTTCGCCGTATTTCTCTTTATAAAATTCCATTCTGTGGCGAACTGTTGCTTCGTCTTCACAATGTGTCGCGATCAACATGGGTGCATTGGCGAAGAGTTTTTCAAGCACTTCCGGCGAATCTACCAACATATTTCCAGTGGAAGAGCCCATGAAGATTTTGATACCACAAACCTGCGTCGGGTCAGTACGCATTACCTCGTCATAATTGCTGTTTGAGCCGCCCATGAAGAAGGAATAATTGGCCAGAGAGGTTCTTTCTGCAATGTCATATTTATCCTGTAACAATTGCTGCGTCAGCGCATTCGGAACAGTATTAGGCATTTCCATGAAAGAAGTTACGCCTCCTGCGACCCCGGCGCGCGCTTCTGAATGAATATCTGCCTTATAAGTCAAACCGGGTTCTCTGAAATGAACCTGATCATCTATTACGCCGGGAAGTAAATACGTGCCTTTTGCATCGATAATTCTGTCGGCTGCAAGATGCTGCAGGTTTTTGCCAATACGTTCAATGTGACCATTGCTAATATATACGTCAGATTCCTGAATCGTGTTTTCGTTCACGACGCGGGCATTCAGAATAAGGGTATTCATCGCGTAACCGGAATAGTTAAGTAAAAATCCAAAGATAGTATTGAAGTGGTAAAGTTAACAAGTCTGCGCTGACAGGCTAAATAATTCGGTCATTCTCTCACTCTATCATTCAAAATTCTTCATGAGCCTGATATCCATTTGGTTTGATTTTGTGGATTTAATTTTTCCGCGTTGCTGTGCGGCTTGTGATAAAGGATTGATCGGCAATGAAAATGTCATTTGTACCGCATGCCGGATTGCACTTCCTCGCGCAAGTCAGGATAGTATTTTCTCTGAAACAATCGGACAAAAGTTTTTAGACCGTCATGAAGTATCGGAAACGCATGCCTTCCTTTTATTTACAAAAAAGGGCAAGGTTCAAAAGCTTTTGCATGCCTTGAAATATAAGGGACAGCCTGAGGTCGGTGTGGAATTGGGTTATATGTTTGGACAGGAAATGTTAGAAAATAATATGCTGCCCGATGCTGATTTAATTATCAGTGTGCCGCTCCATAAAAGAAAATTGAAGAGCCGCGGCTACAACCAAAGTGATAAACTGGCAGAGGGATTTTCAAAAGCATCAACTATTCCATGGTCAGGCGATGTGCTTTTGCGGGCGAAGTATACCGAAACTCAGACAGGAAAAACAAGAAATGAACGATGGGAAAATGTACGTGGTGTTTTTGTTGTAAAAGGAGATGTTAAAGGTAAAAAGGTAATTATTATGGATGACGTACTGACCACAGGCGCGACGATTGAAGCTTGTATCGAGGTTTTACTGGATGCCGGCTGTACCGAGTTTATAGTCCTGACCATTGCCTCTACTCAGCATTAAATTATCTTGTATGTATCAAAAAAGAGCCGTCGCCAAACAGGCAACGGCTCTTTTCATATTTAAACAAAAATATATTTCTTATTTGTGGCTACCTGTAGCAATCATTGCGCAACGGAAACCAACTGATGCAGTAGCAGAATCCTGATCCATGTAACGACGCGTTCCAGGAGATAACCAGTATGCTACGTCAGACCATGATCCACCTTTGTATACACGAAGGTTATCATTGATTAACGAATTGCTGTTTTTAGCATCGTAATTTTTTGCTTCATCCTGATATCCATCACGACGGAATGCATTCAAATCATTTACGTCATTGTTGGAAAGCGGACGGTAAACGTCATATACCCATTCGCTAACGTTTCCAGCCATATCGTAAAGACCATTATCATTTGCTGGATACGAACGAATCTCTTGTGTAATAATCGCACCATCATTCGATTTACCTGCAATACCTGCATAATCCCCAGGTCCGCGTTTGAAGTTTGCAAGCATAGTTCCCTGCTTACGACCACGTGGCTGACGCATTGTTGAGCCATCCCATGGATAGATACGCTGGTTTGACTGATTCTCATCAGCATATTGCGTACCGATCATCGCGATGGCAGCATATTCAAATTCTGCTTCGGTTGGAAGACGGTACGGAGGCATTACATAACCACTTTCAATAGTAAGTTTTGCAGGTTCCGCAGAAGCAACTGACTCAGCTTCGGCAGCAGCGGCAGCTTTCTTCTTTTTCCCAATCGAAAATCCTTTTTTAGGCTGACCTGCTTTTGTACCAGCAGCATTATTGCTTATGCTGACAGCAGCCGTTCTCCACGCACAGTAATCATTTGCCTGAACCCATGAAACCCCTACAACAGGATATAAACGGAAACCAGGGTGACGAAGATACATCGTTACGTATGAATCATTAAAGGATAATTCATTGTACCAAACAGCGGTATCAGGTAAAGCTTTACTGTAAAATTCTTCAGATGAATCCTTTTGAATAGCATTTAAATATTCAAGGTAATGAACGTTGGCAACTTCCGTCTGGTCCATATAGAACGACTGGATACTTACCGTACGTTTCGGATTATCGCGTCTGTTCATAACATCTTCTTCCAAAGATCCCATGGTGAAACGCCCTCCTTCAATATAAACCAAGTCAGGACCAGCAGGCAATGCTTTGTATTGTTTCACCTGATATCCATCCTTGCCATTATACGCCAGGCCTGTTTTTGAACTTTCTTTTCCAGGCTTTAAGCTCGTTGGCCTTTTTTTCTTACTACACGAAGTAGCCGCTAATAACACAATCAGTATCAACGCGATCGATCGGATACCCATCTTATGCATGCAAATCATTGCTTTAAAGTGACTTAGAGTGTTTGGTATTTAATAGTATGCGAAACTGCAAATGTATGAAATCAATCGAACTTATTTGCTATAAATCCATTATTGACACATTTCCACTAAAATCTTATGCGCCTGGTCAATACTTTGCACATTTTCATAGATCAGCATCAGTTTCCCTTTCTGGTCTTTCAATGAGCTTTGTCTTGGATGCATTTTGATATAATCGATAACCTTCCCAAATCTTGGCGACTGAAAAAACTCATCGTTCTGCGAAGTAACGAAGTATCCTTTCAATGTATTGCTTTTCAATGTCAATTTTTCAAAATACAACCCTTCTGCTTCCCAACGCAACCGGACTGTTTTCAGCAAATCCTCCACTTCTTTTGGCAACGGCCCGAAACGGTCAAGGATTTCTTTTTCAAAACCAATCAGTTCCTCATTTGTCTTCATATCATCAAGACGCGTATACAACGAAAGTCTTTCCGAAATATTTTTAACGTAAGTTTCTGGAATCAAGGTTGCAAAATCTGTCTCAATCTGGCAATCCGGCAATAGTTTTTTAGGAAGACCAAGTGCGTTTGAGAACAAATCTTTAAACTCATTATTTTTCAACTCAGCAACCGCTTCATCCAGCATTTTGTGATACAACTCATAACCCAGATCATTTACAAAACCACTTTGTTCAGCACCCAATAAATTTCCTGCCCCACGAATATCAAGATCGCGCATCGCCACCTTGAAACCATCTCCAAGTTCCGAGAATTCCTCCAAAGTTTGCAAACGTTTTCTGGAATCACTGGCTAAGGTAGACGCATTTGGTGTTAAAAGGTAACAGAATGCTTTTCTGTTGGAACGCCCTACCCGGCCACGCATCTGATGCAGATCCGAAAGTCCGAACATGTGCGCAGAGTTAATAATGATCGTATTGGCATTGGCAATATCAATTCCGGATTCAATAATATTAGTTGAAACCAAAATATCGTATTCTCCTTCAATAAAATCTACCATTACCTTTTCAAGCTTGTCGCCATCCATCTGTCCATGCGCCACACCGATTCTTACTTCCGGAACCAGACGCATAATAATGTTGGCAATCGACTCAATATCATTCACACGATTATGCACAAAGAAAACCTGTCCGCCGCGCTGCACTTCAAAACTGATGGCATCGCGAATAAATTCTTCACTGAATGAATGAACTTCCGTCGTTACCGGCTGGCGGTTTGGCGGTGGTGTGGCAATAACCGAAAGATCACGTGCACCCATTAATGAGAAATGAAGCGTTCTTGGAATCGGCGTAGCTGTTAACGTCAAAACATCCACATTCACGCGCATTTCTTTCAAACGGTCTTTTGCTTTTACACCAAATTTCTGTTCCTCATCTACAATCAAAAGACCCAAATCTTTAAACTGCACATCTTTATTCAAAATGCGGTGCGTCCCGATCAGGATATCAATTTTGCCTTCGGCTGCTTCTTTCAGCGTGTCTTTAATTTGTTTTGTCGATTTAAATCGGTTGATATAACCGACTTTTGCCGGAAAATCAGACAAACGTTCACTGAAAGTTTTAAAATGCTGCATTGCCAAAATCGTCGTTGGTACCAACACAGCCACTTGTTTGCTATCACAAACCGCCTTAAAAGCAGCCCGGATTGCCACTTCCGTTTTTCCAAAACCAACATCACCACAAACGAGACGATCCATCGGATGGCCTTTTTCCATATCATCTTTGACACTGGAAATAGCCGTTGCCTGATCCGGCGTATCCTCATAAATAAATGACGATTCCAATTCGGCCTGCATATAATTGTCGGGAGAAAACTGGAAACCAGGTGCCTGGCGACGTTTTGCATAAAGCGCAATCAGCTCGTGGGCAATATCTTTAAGTTGTTTTTTAACTCTTGATTTTTTCGCTTCCCATTCTCCCGAACCCAATTTGCTCATCGCTGGCGGCGTGCCTTCCTTGCCGGTATATTTAGCAATTTTATGCAGGTTATGCACACTTACATATAGCAAATCATTGTCTCGGTAAATCAGACGGATTGCTTCCTGCTCTTTTCCATTCACATCTTTCCGCTCCATACCGGCAAAACGGCCGATACCATAATCCACGTGCGTAACAAAATCGCCCGGATGAAGCGATTTCAGTTCTTTCAGCGTAATCGCTTTCGACTTGCTGAATTTCTCTTTTAAACGATATTTATGAAAACGGGCAAAAATCTGGTGATCGGTGTAACAGGCAATTTTCAGATTTTCATCAATAAAACCTTCCCGGAGTGAAATGTTCGGTATTGGCTGAAATTTCACAAAGGGATCAAGATCTTCAAAAATCCTTTCCAAACGGTCCAGCTGTTTCGGCTGTTCTGCAACAATGATATTGACAAAACCTTTGGATTGATTTTCAGAAAGATCGTCGAGCAAACGCTTAAAGTCCTTGTTAAAAGAGGGTTGCGGTTTGGAGGAATAGGGGAGTTTGTTTTCAGTTTTAAAATAAAATCTCCGTCCGAATTCTACGGTTTTGAATTTCTTGACCTGATTTAAAAAACCACGTCTTGTTTCAAACAAATCGGCCGGATTCGAAACGATCTGAACGCCTCCGCTGGTGACTTCCTGCAAGGCTTTTTCTGCTCTTTCGAAACAATTTTCAATTACTTCGAGTGTCAATTCTGCGTCTTTAAACCATAACACAGCACTCTCGTCGAGGAAATCCATGAAAGATTCTCTCGTCTCATGAACCAGTTTTTGCTGGATATCAGGAACAATATTAATTTGTTTTGCCGATTCAATCGAAAGCTGGGTATCGGGATCAAAAGATCGGATACTTTCCACTTCATCTCCAAAAAGTTCGATACGGAACGGATGTTCGCTGGCAAATGAGAAAACATCCAGGATACCTCCACGCACAGAAAATTGTCCGGCTTCGAAAACAAAGTCGGTAATTTCAAACCCATAACTGGTCAGGAATTCTGTCAGAAATGACGGATCCAGCTTCTCGCCTACTTTCACAGAAAAAGTGTTGGCAATCAACGATCTTTTGTTGATTACTTTTTCAAATAGTGCTTCGGGATATGTTACAATTTGAAAAGGTCCTGGCTTGGCAACGTTCAGTTTGTTCAGGATTTCTCCGCGCATCAGAACATTGGCATTATCCACTTCTTCGTAATGATACGGGCGTTTGTAGGACGTTGGATAGTATAAAACCTCCGTTTTGCCCAACAAATTCTGCAAGTCATTTTGAAAATATGCCGCCTCTTCCCGATCGCTCAAAATATATAAAGCCGGACTTTTCTTTTTTTTCTGAATGGCCGCAGCAATTACCGCATCCAGACTCCCGACTAATCCTTTGATCTGGATATGTGCGGCATCTTCTTTTTTCGAGGCAATTTGTGATATGAACAGATCGAGATAACTGTCACCTCCGTATAGCGTCAATAAATCTTTTACTTCCAAAAGTATATCTTAATTATTAGAGGAAATTCCCCGGTTTTATAAACTATATCAAACACAAAAAGCCGTTCCAGGGATTTTCCCGGTCGGCTTAAATGATAACAACAGTTTTTCTACTTTTGTTGATACCATTGATTACTTTACAAAAATAACTGGTAAATAAATAGCATGTGTAATGAATGTGTTAATTTGATAAAATGATCGACTGGCTCAATCAATCCATAACTTTCGCAGGTATAACCACAACGATTCTTGAAATACTCGGTTTTCTGACAGGCGCAATTTGTGTTTATCTCAATACCCGTCAAAATGTATTGGGTTGGTTTTTCGGTATCATCAATGCCGTACTTTATGTGATCGTGTTCTGGCAGGTTAAGTTATATGCAGATATGGGCTTGCAGGGTTATTATTTTTTCACCAGTATTTATGGCTGGTGGATGTGGTTATATGGTGGGAAAAGCCACGATGGGATTTCGGTGAGTAACACACCAACCCGACTTTATGTAATTTTCGCAGTTATTTTTATTGTCGGAACATTATCCTGGGGTTTTCTTCTGGGCCGCTTCACAAATGCCAGCCTGACCTACGCAGATTCTGCGTTAACCATTGCAAGTCTGATCGGACAATGGATGATGGTCCGGAAATATATTCAAAACTGGATTGTCTGGATTGTCGCTGACGCCTGTTATACCGTCATGTATTTTTATAAAGATCTGCACCTCACCGCTATTTTATATGCCGTTTTTCTGGCATTAGCAGCCATGGGTTATGTGCAATGGAAAAGAGATTTGAAGAAATTGTCAGGCTCAAATGCTTAACAATCACCAAAAGGAATTTCCTGTTCTTCCAGAATGGTCCGGATTCTTGGTGAATCTTCAAAAACAATTCGCAGCTCTTTTTTAGCAACATCTTCCTCCTCGTCCATCCATTTCCAGTCTTCCGCTGTTGCGTCGAAAATGTCAATAAGTGCGAGAATTTTGTCGTCCGTTTTTTCTTTCGAAAGCCAGTCAGCAGAATTTGTGATATAAATAACAACCTTTTCCTCTGCGATCCATTCAAGATCGTTCAGCATTTCATCCAGCGCATCCAGATTTTTACCGGAATAATCTGGGAAATTCAGTGCCTGACCAATCTGTTCGTGAAAATCCTTTATTGAAGTTGCTTTCTGGCCGTCAACCGTGCCGATAAACGCGCCCAAAAACGACTTACGAAGGTCAAATCCTTTTTTTGCAAGAAGAAAATGTGTGTTTTTCATAAAATATAACACTGATCAATCAGCTGTAAAATTAAATAGTCAGGCAAAGATAAGTACCTGCAATGAAAAGTTTTTATTCGATTTCGATAAATGAATTATAATGGTCCCGCGTATACCAGGCATGCTCATTTTCACTTGTCACCAGACGTTCCGCACCGCGGTTTTTCCCGTTCTTTTTGGGGTTGACATCCCATTCCCTATACTTCATCGGTTTCCCGGATTCATCTTTCAAAGGCAAATGTTTTTCATAATTCCCAAATTTCCGGCCTCCCTGATAGCCTTCCGGTGCCCGGCCGGTTTCTCTCACATAAGCCAGTACTTTGTAGACCTTTTGTGGAATATCATTTCGCTGACTTTTCTGAAGATCTTCCCTGGCCGCTTTCCCGGACCTTTTTAAAGTCCCTTGCGTTTTTTCAGTCTTTTGCTGCGTTTGGGAAATATCCTGGTTGGTGTTTCCAGAACAGGCCACAGCAAACAAAGTTGCCACGGCAAACAGTGTTCTTTTTAGAAAATTCACAAAAGTCAGAGAGAAATTCTTTGTAGGCATGTTAAAATAAGTAACAGTAAAATCAGGAAATTGAACATAAAAGAACCTCATTGTCTGAACAATGAGGTTCACGGAAAGTTATTTTTTTATTAATTCAGTGAGAACATCGGCAATCTTAGGGCCACAACATTATTAAACATAAGTTTGCAGATAGTCGGGTCCATGTAATCGATCAGCGGAAATTCTGACACAAGCGACATTACTTCAAACTCACTTTCCGCTCTTACCACGCACCAGAGTTTCATTCGATCTTCTGATAAAGCATACGACATAAGCCGCCCCTGCTCCATCATTTCATTGATTTTCTTTCTCTGCGCCGGTATTTTTTCTGTGTATTCCTCCGTCATAACAGCCGGAAGTTGGATTTCAACCATATATTGACTCATGAGCGAAAGAGGTTAGTTACGTAAAAAGTCCAATTTATATTCTACTCTTATAAAAGGATATGCGTAAGGTAATAGTTCCTGTGGCATATTCCTGGCCACGGATTTAAGATTTTTATAAGGTATGAATTGAAACCCTTGAACTTAGGTAAGTTAAAAAAAGTTTTTAATAATTAAATATCCGTTCCAACCCTTTGACAAATAATAGTGTCAATTAATTATTGAGCAAGCGTTTGGGTTGACCGATTAATAACAGATGGCGGATATTTAAGAATAAAAGCAGCTTCTTATTGTTTACAGTAGGAGAAAAAACAAAATAAATAAACCGGAAGTAGCACCCCTTGAGCTTCGGATGACTTTTAACGAACAGGAATTGGTGATTGGCTGTCAACAGCGCAACCGCGTCGCCCAGAAACAGCTATATGATGTTTTCGGGGGGAAGCTGTTTGCTATATGCCTGCGTTACACCAAAAACCGCACAGATGCGGAAGATGTTTTACAAGATGCGTTTATAAAAATTTATGAAAATATAGTTACGTTCCGAAACGACAGCCCGGTTGAGTATTGGCTTCGGTCGATTGTAGTGAATACGGCATTAAATCATTTGAGACAGCAGAAACATCTGAAGCAGCTGGACGACATTGATGGACATGAAAACGTGTTGGCGGGAAAGGAATTAGTCCTGGCGGATTTTCAGTGGCAGCAGCTGATGGAGTTTATTAAAGAACTGCCCATTGGTTGCCAGACTATTTTTAATCTATACGCCATTGAAGGTTACCAGCATAATGAAATAGCCCAGAAATTAGGTATATCCGAAGGAACCTCGAAATCGCAATACTCGCGGGCTCGTACGCTTCTTCAGGAAAAATTGAACAAAGAAACAAGATTTGATGATGGATCCGTCCGAAAAAAATAGCTTTGAAGAGCAATGGAAGAAGGCGTTTCAGGAAGCTTCTGAAACACCTCCTCTCTCTGCCTGGGAAGGCATAGAGGCTCGCCTTGACAAAGAGGAGAGAAAAGTGGTGCCGCTGTGGTGGCAGACACCACGGCTTTGGTATGCAGCCGCATCCGTAGCCGCATTATTAATGGTTGGTATAGGTTTGTGGAATGGCTCGTTCAATTCAGAGGAGAAAAAAGATGAGCAGCTGGCAGCCGGTAAATCAGAATTAGTCAGCCCAAATGCAGATACCAACACGAGCTCAAAAAATTCAGTAGAAGGTGAATCCGCGAAACAGAAAGAGGCGATTGAAGTTCCTTCGATCCAGCCGGAAACTGGTATTGCGCAAGTAGAATCTGATCGACGGAGGAAAAATAATGCTGACAATAATGCATTAAAGAAGCGGAATGAGTCTCTGGCTTCGGCAGATACGCAAAAACAAGCGGACGAAGATCAGGCTGCGGTTTCCTCTGTTGACAATAAAGTGGCAGCTCGTAAGCAGGAAAATAATACTGTTTCAGCCGATGCTATAACAGGCAATAATGATGTATTCAATGCGGATAAGTTTGCCGCTGCGCAAAGCAATAATGTTGCAGCTGCGCCTTTAAATCCTGCAAATCTTGATGCTGCAAGTCGCATTGTAGCTGAGGCACTTACTCCGATCGGATATAAAGATCTGGATGTTTATGTTCAGAAAAGGTATGTATTTTTCAAAGCTGATGCAACTACGGAAAAACCAGTTGAAAAGGCACCCAAAAACCGTGAGTATTATGCTGCTGTTGGTTTGATGCCTGCTACTTTCAATCCGGATGTTAAGGTTACTTCGGCCCCTGCTGCTTTTGCCAGTGCCAATGCGTCGAGACAATCGCTGAGTGGAAATAGCCATGCAGGAACTTCTTATGCTGTTCAAACCCAGGGTGGTAAGCGACTTTCCAAACATTGGTCTGTGGAAACCGGCGTCAGTTATCTGCAGGGAAATTCGACTTATGAGGGCGGCGGTTATTTGCTGGATGCGGCCACAAGCCGTTCACAAAATGTTTTGCAAAGCGCATTGATGGATAAATCGGGACAGAATACTGGCGGTAACACGCCCACTTCAAGTCCTCCTGCGAATTCGCTTTACATTGATGTGACAAAGGATGTCCGTAATGATTATAGGTATCTTCAGGTGCCGGTGCAGGCAGGATATACTTTGAACCCGGACAAGAAATTCAGTTATTCTGTACTTGGCGGGATGATGGCTAATTTCTTCATGAATAATGAAATTGAATCAGCTTCTGGTACCGTGATTACTACCACTGCGAGCGACGATGTGTACCGCAGCCTGAACTGGGCCGCGACAACGGGGCTTCGTTTTAATTACAGGTTATCATCTCAATGGAAAGCAACGTTAACGGGATCATACCAAAAGTCGATTACGTCAGGATTTAAGAGCAACGAAACATTGGAATCTCGCCCCTACCTCTATGGAGTTTCCTGGGGTGTTAGATATTCTTTTTAAAAAAACATGATCTTGGTTCCAACCATTTCAACCGTGAAAGACTCATAGTAACAGAAGCACATACTAGCAGTCTATCAGGTGCATGTTATACGCACATTTTATTTATTAGCCATGAATAAAATTCTTAAAATCAGCAAGTTGTTCATTGTATCCGTGGGCCTGATGGCGTTCGGATGCAATGATGACAACGTTGACTCCCGACCAGATCCGGTTCGTGCGGTGGTTATTCCTGAGAGAATTTCAACTGGAACCAACGATTTTGCCTTCGATTTTTTCAAAAACTTACAGCAGGTTGAGAATTCTGACAAAAATTTATTTGTCTCGCCACTAAGTCTTCATATCGCTTTGGGAATGCTGCTGAACGGAGCGGAAAATGAAACAGCTTCTGAAATTTTGAAAACGCTGAAAATGGAAGGCGTTTCGCAGGCAGATTTAAATAACGCTTACAAGACATTATTAAATGATATGCCGGCAGCGGATTCAAAAGTCACGCTGGGCCTGGCAAATTCGGTTTGGTACCGGAATACAGTTCAGGTAGAAACTGATTTCAAAAATGTTTTGAATCAATCCTTTAACGCAGAAATTACCGGGCTGGAATTTAATAAGGCTGCATTAGATAAGATCAACCAGTGGGCCAGTGATAAGACTAATGGAAAGATCAAGAAAGTCTTAGACCAGATCGATCCTAATGATGTGATGTATTTATTAAATGCACTTTATTTTAAAGGGGACTGGGCAGCAAAATTTGATTTAAAAAATACTCAGGACAAGGCATTTCATCTTCAAAGCGGAACAGATAAGAACGTAAAGATGATGTATAACAATGGAGACTTTGTCGCCCTGGCTTCGGATAAGTATTCAGCTGCCAAACTTCCGAATGGTAATGGCCAGTTTGAAATGACCATTTTATTGCCTCAGGCAGGAACTTCAATAAATGATGTTTTAAATTCTTTTACAACGGCGGAATGGACAAAGATCCGGTCAGCTTCAGGAACCAGAAAAGTTAATATCGGCTTGCCGCGATTTTCACTGGATTATTCGATTCAGCTGAATAAAACATTGGCTGGAATGGGAATTAACAAAGCGCTTACAAATCTGGCGGAATTTGGAAAAATTAGTAAATCAAATAAAACGCTGGTAAGCTTTGTAAAGCAAGATACTTACCTGGGCATTGATGAAAGTGGAACTGAAGCTGCGGCAGTAACGACGATTGGTATGATTGCTACCAACGTTGGACCAGCTGAACCTCTTCAAATCATCTGTGACCGCCCATTTGGAATAATAATCAGTGAAAAAACATCAAATACAATTCTTTTTATGGGAAGGATAATGAATCCGGAAAGTAAATAGGCAATTTGGCTTTCGGCACTCGGCTGTCAGCTTTCAAATGGTAAGAAATTGCGACTTGGTTATGTGAAAGTCGATCGCCGACGGCCGAAGTGATATTTAAGAAAACAAACGTTGGTGTCAATCGACGTTTTCGGGGTGCGTTATCGTCCGTTGGCATTGCTTACGGACGATTTTGTTTTGAACGGAGACATATTATTTCATTAAATTGTATATCATTTAATGAAGAAATAGTTTGATATAATTTCAAAAATTAAATCCTCAACGTTATGAAAAATCTGTTACTTTCTTCTATGATTTTATTGAGTTTCTGTGCCTTTTCGTCTTGTACGGATAAATGTACAGAGACAAGAATTGTTAAAAAAAAAGTTGCCATATTACACCCGATTGCCAATTTGAGAATTAGTGTCAGAGCATTGCCAGCGAGGCAATTATCCAATCCGGGAAAGATCTACGTTAAGGATAATTGCCTTTATATCAATGAAATAAAAGAAGGAATCCATGTTATTGACAATAGCGATCCTTCAAACCCGAAGCAGTTATCATTTATTAATATTCCCGGAAATGGCGATATCGCGATTCGTGGGAACATTCTCTATGCGGATAGCTATTCGGACCTGGTTTCGATAGATGTGCGTGATCCGGGGAATGCTTATGAGGTGGGGAGAAGAAAAAATGTATTCAGTTACGGACAGTTTAATGGCGAACCGTGGTCGGTACAAAAGATGCCGGATGGGCAGGATGCGTTGTTTCTTCAGGAATATACAACAGATTTTGTTACAGAAACCGTTGAAACTAGCTGTGAAGATGTCAGAGAGCCTGTAGATCCAGATATTACAATGGAGCTAAATACAGGTAACACATCCGGCAAAGCAGGATCAATGTCGCGTTTTGCTTTATATGACAAATATCTGTACATCGTTGGAAATTGGCATCTTAATTTATTTGATATCAGCAATCCTGCCCAGCCTGTTGATTTCTCCACTGTTATCATTGGAATGAACATTGAGACAATATTTCCTTATAAAGACAAATTGTTTCTGGGAACCACAACCGGAATGGTTATTTTAGATAATTCGGATCCCTCCGCTCCAAAGCAAGTGTCGGTTTATGTACATGGAACAGCTTGCGATCCGGTTGTTGTTCAGGATGATACGGCTTATGTGACCTTGCGTTCCGGAAATTTTTGTCGAAATAACCTCGATCAGCTTGATGTTATAAATATCGCTGATGCTTCAAAGCCGGAACTGGTAAAAACATACCCCATGGAAAACCCGCATGGACTAAGCATTGATCAGTCGACTTTGTACTTATGCGAGGGTGACAAAGGTTTCAAGGTATTTGATGTAAAAGACAAAATGGCGATTGATAAGCATTTGTTATCTTTCAAGAAGGATATGGGGGCATACGATGTAATATCAATGGGAACGACGGTAATGGTCGTTGGCAAGAACGGCCTTTATCAATTTGATGCCAGCGATCCTAAAAATTTGAAAGAACTAAGCCGAATCCTGGTAACGAAATCTGAGCTTTATGAGCTATTCCATTCATTTTCAGACAAATTTGTTGAAAAAGGTTACAACCTTTTTAAGATACGCGGTGTCTTAGGATAAAACTGAGAAAAAATATAAACTCAGATCACCTAACGAAAAACGCATCGATCATGAAAACAAAATTACTTCCACTGATTATCGTCGTCTTTTCTTTTGGATTATTTTCCTGTAATGACCAATGTAAAGAGACACGCGTAACGCGCAGGCTTACTCCCTTTACCCGATCACTTGCGGAGATCCGAAGCAGTGTGAAAGCAGAATCAAAACGGGAATTGATCCGGCCGGGTAAAATTTATACCAAGGGTAATTATCTGTTTATCAATGAAATAAAAGAAGGTATTCACGTAATTGATAACAGTGACCCATCCAATCCAAAATTTATTTCCTTTATCAATATTCCTGGCAATGGGGATATCGCTGTTCGTAATAATATTCTGTATGCAGACAGCTATTCTGATCTTGTTTCACTGGACATTACAGATCCTGCCAATGCAAAGGAAGTGGGACGGGTGCAAAATGTGTTTCAGTTTGGACAATTTGATGGTGTAGGCTGGTCTTTAATGGGACAGAATAGTTCTACCGGAATGATCTCGATTCAGGATTTTACAGTTGATTTTGTAACGGAAACTGTTACGACAAGCTGTGAGGAAAATGTTTCGCCTATGCTATCATCGTGGCTTGACTCTGGGTTCTTGTCATCTGCTTCATTCAATTCTGCCGGATCTGCTTCTTCTGCTCAGCCTAATGGGCAGGCGGGATCTATGGCGCGTTTTGCCTTGTATGACAAATTCTTATATACCGTTCAGCAAAACAGGCTGCACTTATTTAATATTTCAAATCCGGCGCAGCCTACCGACTTCACGACGGTTAACACAAATTTCAGTATCGAAACCATTTTCCCCTATCAGAACAAACTCTTTCTTGGAACAACAACTGGTATGATCATTTTCGATAATTCCGACCCTGCTGCTCCAACGCAGATTTCAGTATTCCAGCATGGCCGGGCTTGCGATCCGGTGGTTGTACACAACGACATCGCGTATGTAACGCTGCGAACGGGAACGGCTTGCCAGGGAATCCAAAATCAATTGGATTTGGTGGATGTCAGTAACCCCAGCAACCCCAAATTGATCAAAACCTACCAAATGGAAAACCCGCATGGTTTGAGTATCGATTTCCCGACTTTGTATTTATGTGAAGGTGACAAAGGTTTGAAAGTTTTTGACGTGACTGATAAGATGGAAATTGATAAACACATGATCTCTCATTTTCAAGATATTGATGCTTATGATGTTATTTCCCTTGGCAAGACATTGATGCTGATCGGCAAGGATGGGTTTTATCAGTTCGATGTAACAGATCCGAGAAATATCCGTGAACTGAGTAAAATCCCGGTGAATAAGGCCATTCCATAAGTGTTGTGACCTATTAAGCTATTTACTCATCTCCAAAACACATAAGCACGATGAAAATTCTATTTTCTCTATTCATATCAATAATGGTTTTAGGCTCTGTCAACGCTCAGGACGTAGTGGTTAAAAATAGGTTTGTTAACCACACGGAATTCGGTGGATTGTTTGGCCGGGTCAAGTATTCAAGCGGCTCTCAGCAAAATACGGTCGAAAGCAGAACCAGCCTGACACTTCAGACTTTTAACGGCATACAAGTGAGCAGAAAACTTGGTGCAGGAATAATACTTGGCGCTGACTGGTATAAAAGTGCGCTGATAAATCCTGTGGCAGCCGGAATCCGCTATGACCTTTCAGGCCGACCCAATGCCCGTTTCTTTGTCATTGCTGATGCTGGTTATGGTTTTACTTGGCTTCATCAGGATTCAGATGGATATAAAACTAAGGGCGGCTGGATGGTAAACCCCGGTATCGGGCTGCGAATTGGAAATGTAAGTACATCATCTTTCACGCTTTCACTCACCTATAAGAGACAGGAAGTTTCTGCTGAAAAGCCATTGCTCTGGAATCAGATCGAACGTGATGAAGAACGTGTTTATAACCGGATCGCAGCCAGGATTGGGATAAGTTTTTAATGAAATCGTCATGAGAAAGTTAGCCTCAATAGTATTGATGATCATTTTTTTATGGCTTTCAGTGTCTGGCTGTAAAAAAGAAAGTTGCTGCAATCCGGAAAATCAGGATTTGGAAGGAACTTGGCAATTGGAAGGATATCGGGATCTTAAAACTAATATGCTGAAAGAAATTCCCGCTAACGATGGCAGAAATGTAGTTTATACATTTCAGGACGACGGTCAGGAAGGAATGATATCGGGTAAGACTTATTCAAATACTGTTGGAGGTTCTTATGAAATTTTGGGAGGTTCAAAATTGATGGTTACCAATTTCGGCGGATCAAAAGTTGGGGAACCGGAGTGGAGCGGAAAAGCATGGCTCCGGTATGGCGAATATCGTTACGAAATCCGTGACAATTGGTTATCTATTTATCAGGAAACAGATTCAGAAAAGATGATTTTCAGGAAAAAGTAAATGTTTCGGTGTAAGGTTTTTTTGATGAATGCTTATCAAAAACCTCGACATTTTTTACAAACATCTCATTTCCGCGGTGGTACCAATGTCTGAATTTCTGTGACTGGTCAATGTGATGGGGAAGATAATCCAGCAATACTGACAAGTTGAAGGTTTTAGAAGTAACCCCTGCGCCGGAGATCACACCATCCAGTGCGTTACATTCCTGCTCATAATGATTAGGAACGGGCACCATCATCACAGGTTTTCCGAGATACATCGCCTCACAAACGGATTCAAAACCAGCCGTGGTAACCAGTGCCCGGCAGCTTGCCAGTTTTGTTAAATATTTCTGGCTGTTGATGCGGTGGAAGCTCAGCGTGCTGTCGTGAATTAACTCATCCGGAGCGTCGGCTTTGTCCCAAAAACAATGCAAACGTATCTCCGGATGAGTGCGGTGCCATGAAATAATCTGCTCGCTAAGGCTGTGATGCGTCATGTACACCAGGAAGAAATCATCGGTGACAGGATGAAGATCCTGAATTTCCTGTCTTAAAAGCGGTGGGACAACAATCAGTTTTTCATCAGGCCTGGATTCCATTTCCCGGAACGACAAAGCGAGCCTTTGACTTGCTTTCCAGGAAGCAGCTTTGGAATTGAGGTTGATGAGCGCACGGTTGAGCCGGCTGTCTTTGGGAGAAGTGAAATCCGGATGAAGGATCAAATATTGATGAGCGACACAAACCATCGGTATTTTATTACCAAAAACGATATTGTAAAGTCCGCTGTATGTTTCGTAAAAACTGATAATGAGATCCGGCTGAATTCCTCGGATTGTTTTGTGTATATAGTGTAAGCTTTTGACGTAGGTCGGCAGGTTTGTCACCAGACTTAAAAGCGTCTTTTTGGTGTTCATACCTCCGCCATTGTAAACAATGCTGGGCGCGTTAAAATAATAAACCTGAGCTTTGATTTGTTCAGTGAAAAAGGAAGGAATTTCTCGTCCAACGGCACTGCCTACCATCACACCAGAAATTTCATGACCGGCATTTCGTAAAATCTGCCCCATTGAAATTGCCTGTGTAAGATGCCCGCGACCTTCTCCCTGTACCAAAAACAATATTCTCATATAGCTAGATAATCTGTCTTTTATCCTGACCCAGGATCATGCCTGTAAAAGCAACTTGCTTATCCACTGTCGGGAAATTTTCAATAACTTTTTTTTGAGGCGTTTTCTGTTCCCCTGCTTTTTCCTGGAAATCCTGTTGATTATAGTATACCAGATTCCAGTTTCCGTCGAAATCTTCAACCAGAGCGCTTAAAGTTTCAACCCAGTCGCCTGAATTCATATAGCTGATCCCATCAATTTCCCGTATTGCAGGATGATGGATATGTCCGCAAATGACACCGTCGCAATCACGTGAACGCGCCAGTTCTGTCAGTTTTTCTTCAAAATCCGACATATAATTCACCGCCATTTTAACGGACTGTTTTATTTTCTGAGATAATGAAAAGTATGGTAATCCTCTCCATTCACGGTATTTGTTGTAAAATTTATTGATCCAAAGCAAAAAGGTATAGCCGATATCGCCCAGGTAAGCGAGCCATTTAAGATTCGTCGTAATTGAGTCAAAAACATCACCATGCGTGACATAAAACCGCTTGCTGCCGGAATTAAGGATATAATCTTTTCTGATCTGGAAATGTTTTCCCAAACGCAACGGAATAATCTGATCCAGGAAATCGTCATGATTCCCGCGTATGTAGATTACCTTGGTTTTATTTTCCTCAATCATTTTAAGGACACGTTTGAAAAACATGGTATGTTTCCGTTTCCAGACACCATATTTTTTCAACTGCCAGGCATCAATAATATCACCATTTAAAATAAGCTTTTTACAAGAATAGCTTTTTAGAAAATTGGTAACTTCTTCTGCCTTCGAGCCACCCGCTCCGAGGTGTAAGTCAGAAATAATAATCGTTCGAAAATGAGTTGTTTCTCCCATGTTACAAATATTCTCATTTCGTGTTACCTGGATATTACTAACAGGTTATCAGTAAGTTAAGATTGCTTGTAAAACTAGTACGACGAAGCATTTTTAATTTATTCATTATAAAACACTAAGTATAATTAAGGTAAATAAGAGATTCTTTATATTTGGGAACAGTAAACTCACCCGACGCATGAAAAAAATTTTATTAATCCTGTTACTTATTGGTTATCAGGCTATAAGCCAGAATATTTACCAGCCGCACGAGGTAGAAACCCAGGCAATTCCGAAAGGAGGAGTCACGATATTGAATCAGTTTCTTCAATCCAATATTCAGATTCCCTTAAAATCTTCGATCAAAGGAATTAATGCAAAAGTATTCGTCAAAGGAGTTGTCGAAACGGACGGATCGATAACGGGGCTGAGTATAGTAAGAGGAATTGATTCCTTATGCAATCAGGAAGCGATTCGCGTGCTGGGGTTGTATAAGGCATGGCATCCGGCCGTTTTAAAAGATCAAAAAGTCAGACAAGCTGTTGTATATCAAGTGGCTTTTGTCAGTGAAGCGAGGGAAAACTTTGATACGACTTTAGGGAGTTATGTCAACTACTACGACGCCAAATATCAGCCAACAAAAATCACTAAGGATTACAAATACAGGAGTGTTATGCCAGTCGATGAGCAGGGTTATCTGAAAAGTGATATTTCTTATGAAGGTCTGGAATGGGGAAAGTGGAGACAAATTAATGCTATTCCGTTTAAGCGGAAAGAATTATGGTATAAAGTAAGTGAGGAGCCCGGCGTGGATTCGGTTCAGGCATATCAATTATCAGCCGAGGACAATCATGAGAGCAATTATGCACCGTTTGTAACTTTTCAAAAAGATGGGAAATTGCTCGCTTACAGGCAAAACGGCATATCGGGTAAACCGCAGCTTACCAAAGAATACTTCCTCAGTGGAATGTTGAAAAATGTTGAAACTTTTGAGGACAGCACCAGTACGCGTGTCACCTGGTATGGCAACGGGCAGATAAGCAATGTCCTCAACATGCATATAAACAAAGAGCGTTATGAAGAAAATAAGGTAATTGGTGCATGGGAAGCCAATGGAAAACAAACGGTCAAAGACGGAAACGGCTGGTGGACTTATACCAGTTACGCAGACGATAAATTAGTATTAGAATCGGGTGCCATACATTCCGGATCACAAGACGGGAAGTGGGTTGGCAAATTTAAAGATAGTACCGTTTATTATATTGAAGAATATGAGAAGGGAAAACTGAAAGAAGGAACGCGCTTCGTAAACGGAGAAAAAATCAGTTATAAAAACAAGATAATCCAGCCAAAATTTCACGGTGGAACGAGCGCATTTTATCAATTTCTGGGACAAAATATCAAATATCCGTCGGATGCTGCCCGAAAGGGAGTTTCCGGTAAAGTGCTGCTTTCTTTTACGGTTTGCGAAGACGGAAGCCTTTGTGATTATAATGTAGAAAAAAGCGTAACGAAAGATATTGATGAAGAAGCGCTAAGAGTTGTTAAAAAAATGAGCGGGAAATGGGAACCGGGAGAAATGCGCGGGCAAAAAGTAAAGGTCAAGTATAATTTGCCGGTTAATTTTCAATTGCAGTAGTCCGGGGAATTTATTTTTGAATTTAATCTGATTTACACACCTAGCCGCTTACGATGAAAAAATTAATTTTAGCCTTGGCTCTGTTAAGTTTTCCGGCGCTTAGCCAACAGATTTTCCAGGTTCACGAAGTAGAAAAGCCTGCTGAACCCGCGGGAGGTGCGGCGTTTCTAAATCAGTTTATTGCGGCCAATATTCAGATTCCTATCAAATCAGCGGCCAGGGGAATGAACGCAAAGGTTTTTGTGAAAGGAGTTGTTGAACCCGACGGAAGTATGTCCGGACTTGAAATTGCGAGATCTGTTGACAAATCAAGTGATGCAGAGGCGATTCGCCTTTTATCATTATACAAGGCCTGGAAACCGGCTTTGATTAAAGATAAGGCGGTAAGACAAACGACCATTTTTCCGGTATCATTCAGAACCAGCGCGATTCCGGAATTTGACAGTACTGAAAATGCAATCATTGAGTATTTTGACAAGAACAACGTTCTGACCAGCGATCCAAAAAAGTTTAAGTTTAGAAATATTATTCCTGTGGATAACCGCGGTTTTGTCCGGGATAATATTTTGTATGAGGAATTTCGGCTTGATAAATGGAAAACGGTAAAAACAATTCCTTTTGAAAAGAAGGAAATTTGGGCTCATGTATCAGGCACCGCTACGCCGGATTCTGTCAAGGCTTTTCGTATTTCAGCCAAAATGGATGATTATGAAAGTGCGTATGAAGAAGTGATTGTGCAGCAGGATGGAAAACTGCTCTCGCACAGCACTTATCCGGGTAGCGGACTGCCGCCCTCAACAGGAAAGTTTTATTTTCTGAGCGGGATGTTAAGGGAAAATCATACAGATGTTAACGGCACTATTAAAGTAACAGACTGGTTTGATAATGGGCAGGTTCACAGCATAACTGAAATTGTGAATGAAAAAGGAAAGAGTATCAAAGATGTATGGGAACGTGATGGGAAGCAGACCGTAATAGATGGAAATGGTTGGGGGAAAATCAATGGCAATTCATACAATAGAAATGCCACTTTTGAGGAGGGGAAAGTGATTAACGGAGATAAATCCGGCCGATGGACGAGCAAACTGGCAGACAGTACTTTAATTTTTGAAGAATTTTATGAAGCTGGAAAATTAATAAAAGGAATTCGGTCGGATAAAACAGAATATACAGCGGAAGATGATAAGCCGGCACAATTTAAAGGAGGACCTTCAAAAATGTATCAGTTCCTGGGGGCAAACATTCAGTATCCCTATGAGGCCTCGCGACGTAGAATCACGGGAAGAGTTGTAATTTCCTTTACTGTTTTGGAAGATGGAACTTTAACAGATTATAAAATTGAAAAGAATGTAGAGAAAAGCCTGGACGAGGAAGCTTTAAGAGTTGTGAAAAAATCGAGCGGATTGTGGGAGCCGGGAATTCTGAAAGGGCAAAAAGTAAAAATCCGATATACACTACCAATAAATTTCAATTCAAATTAAGGTATTTTACCGTTTATCCAATCCCAAAGCCAGTCAAAAGCTTTGGGATTTTTTTATCCCTTTTTATGAAAATATTATATATGCTTTTGATAACATTGTGATATCATTTTACTATCACATTAAAGCTATGAATGAAAAAGAATTACGTTCGATGTCAGGCTTTTTGCTGTTCGCGATTGGTTTGATCATGTTGTTTGGGGGATTTGGTTTTTCAATTTATGAAGGCCGTCCTAATATTGGCATTTTGGTTTCTATTATCGGATTTATTATTCTGATCGGACTTACCGTTATTAACCCGAATGAAGCAGTGGTGACAACATTTTTTGGCGATTACATGGGAACGATGAAACAAAGCGGTTTGCGCTGGGTGAATCCGTTATTTCGTAGAAAAAAGATCAGTCTGCGGGCGAGAAACCTGAATGGCCAGAAATTAAAGGTTAACGACAAGCTCGGTAACCCGATAGAAATTGCCGCGGTGGTTGTGTGGCGTGTAGGAGATACGGCCAAAGCATCTTTCGAAGTCGATGATTATACCAAATATGTGGAAATCCAGTCAGAAGCAGCCGTGCGGCATTTGGCAGGTGTTTATGCTTATGATACGATGGAAGCTGAGGAAGTGGAAGTGCCGGAATTTACATTACGTGATGGAAGCGGAAAAATTAATGAAATGCTTGAAGCTGAGCTGACTGAGCGGCTGAGTAGGGCTGGAGTGGACGTGCTCGAAGCACGAATCAGTCACCTTGCCTATGCGCCTGAGATTGCAGGAGCAATGCTGCAGCGTCAGCAGGCCTCTGCGGTGGTGGCGGCGCGGCGTCAGATTGTGAATGGTGCTGTTGGCATGGTGGATATGGCGCTGGCAATGCTATCTGAAAAAGGGATTGTCAACCTGGATGAAGAACGAAAAGCCGCCATGGTTTGTAACCTGTTGGTCGTTTTATGTGGTGAAAAATCAGTTACACCTGTGTTGAACGCCGGAACTTTGTATCCTTGATATGGCAGAAAAAAAAGCGTTCGTTCTACGGATCAATCCTGAAATGCTCAAAGAATTAGAAGCCTGGGCGCAGCAGGATTTCAGAAGTTTGAACGGACAAATTGAATTTTTACTTAGCGAATCGCTGAAAAAGCAGCGGCGCTCGAAAATAAAGGATACAAAACCAGATCCTAAGGAAAAACACGATTAAAAATAAACAGGCGATTTTTGGTAACTCATCTTTACCAAAAATTGCCTGTTATTATGCTATTATGATCTGTGTATGGGATTTGCGTTTCAAAGTGTTAAAATTGCATTAGCAATTGTTTGTATAAATATTAATTCATATCCATTTTCAGATGAAGCATTTGATCAAAGCACTAGTCTTTGTTATTATTTCTTCTCCTTTATTTGCTCAAATACCTGATAATTTCCAGTGGCTGAATGACGGCAGTGGTTACAGAGATGTGGCAGAAGGAGAAATTGTAGAAATAAAATTACCCGCACAACAGCCAAAAATTATTGTTTCAAAACAGCAGCTTACGCCAAAAGGAGCCGGCGAAGCTTTGGCAGTACGCAGTTATTCATTTAATCAGGCCGGTAATAAAGTATTGATTTATACCAATTCGAAAAGAGTTTGGCGTTACGATACCAAAGGTGACTACTGGGTTTTGGATCTGACTTCAAACACGTTAAAACAACTTGGAACAGGTCGTCCGGAATCTTCGCTGATGTTTGCAAAATTTTCTCCCGATGGAAAAAAAGTGGCTTATGTAAGCCAGCATAATATTTTTTCGGAAGACCTTCAAACAGGTCAGATCAAACAAATTACCATTGATGGAACGGACCGTGTTATCAATGGGACCTTTGACTGGGTTTACGAAGAGGAATTCGATTGCCGTGATGGTTTTCGGTGGAGTCCGGATAGCAAAACTATTGCTTACTGGCAGCTTGACGCCAGGAAAGTTCGCAATTTCCTGATGATTAATACAACGGATTCCATTTATTCCCATACGATCCCGGTTGAATACCCGAAAGTTGGACAAACGCCTTCCCCTTATAAAATCGGTGTTGTGGATGTTGTTTCTGCCAAAACCAAATGGATGAATATCCCGGGCGATCCGCAGAATACTTATGTGCCTCGTATGGAATGGGCAGGAAGCGCAAATGAACTTGTTATTCAACAATTGAACAGGAAACAAAATGTCAGTTTGCTGATGTATATCAATGCTAAAACGGGTGTTTCAAAATCATTTTATTCGGAAACAGATGAAGCATGGATTGATATCAAAAGTCGCTGGGAAAGTAGTCCTGCCGGTTGGGATTGGCTTAGTGATGGAAAAGAATTTGTGTGGGTGAGCGAAAAAGATGGCTGGAGACATGCTTATCGCGTAAGCAGGGACGGGAAAAAGGAAACGTTGATCACGACAGGAAAATATGATTTGATCAGTCCGGTTCTAATTGATGAAAAAAGTAATTCTTACTATTTCACAGCCTCGCCGGAAAATGCAACCCAGGAATATTTGTATCGCGCGCCGCTAGACGGAAAAGGTGAAGCGCAGAGACTATCGCCAGCCGATCAGTCAGGCACACACGGTTATGAGATTTCTCCTTTGGCCAAATATGCGACACATCGTTTTTCCAATGCACGTATGCCAACGATGATGGAATGGATTACCCTTCCTGACCATAAATCGATTGACCCGAATAATTCGATCAGTCAGACGATGATGCGTATTAGACCAGCTAGTATCGACATTGAATTTTTCAAAATCAAAACAGCCGAAGGTGTTGAGGTTGATGGCTGGATGGTGAAACCAAATAATTTTGATCCGGCGAAAAAGTATCCGATCGTGTTTTCAGTTTATGGAGAACCTGCTTCGAGTACCGTTCATGACAGTTATGGAACGGGAAGAAACAGACTTTATGCCGGGAACATGCAGCAGGACGGATATATTTATGCATCCGTGGATAATAGAGGTACGCCGTCGCCGAAAGGTCGCGCGTGGCGCAAAGCGATTTACCGCAATATCGGAATAGTCAATATTAATGATCTGGCTGGTGCTGCAACTTCCATGTTTAAGCAATATGCATTCATTGATACCAGCCGCGTGGCTGTGCACGGATGGAGCGGTGGAGGTTCTTCCACATTGAATCTTTTGTTTAAATACCCTAAAATTTTCAAAACGGGTATCGCTGTTGCTGCCGTAGGTAATCAGCTAACCTATGACAATATCTACCAGGAACGTTACATGGGACTACCTCAGGAAAATCGTGAAGATTTTGTGAAAGGATCGCCGATTACGAACGCGAAAAATCTGGAAGGAAATTTGTTATACATCCACGGAACGGGCGACGATAATGTTCATTATCAGAACGCAGAAATGCTGGTCAATGAATTGATCAAATATAACAAGCAGTTTCAGTTCATGGCTTATCCAAACCGCTCCCACGGGATTTACGAGGGCGAGGGAACGTCATTGCATTTGAAAACTTTGTTTACTGAATATCTGAAGAAGAATTGTCCTCCGGGCGCGAGGTAAAATAGAAATCCCGGATCATGCACGATCCGGGATTTTTTAAAATAATGAAAGCGGGTTTATGGTCAGAAATTCCTGCCATCGTAACCCTGTATCTCCGATAAGATAGATTTTTTTAGGATTAAACTTTTTCTGGAAAGCAGACATTCCGGAGGAAGATTGTTTAGCACCAATTTTAATTTCCAGACCGATAATCTGATTTTTGTATTGTAAAACAAAATCTACTTCCTGATCACGATCCCGCCAATAGTAGACCTTGAACTGCTCTGAGAAGGCCTTATTTAACAAATGCGCGCCGATTGCTGATTCAACAATCCTTCCCCATTCCGCAGGATTTGATTTAATTTCTGAGAAAGTTTCCTGACGCTGTGCACTGATCAATGCTGTGTTATGAACCTGAAACTTGGGACTTGAAGATCTTTTTCTTACAATATCTGCTGAATATTTTTCAAACCCCGCCAACAGTCCTGCGGTATCCAATAAGTGAAGATAATGAGAAAGGGTCGTCGTATTGCCTGCATCCTGCAATTGTCCCATTATTTTAGTAAATGACAGAATCTGGCCCGAATAAAGGCAACCGAGTTCAAATAATACCTTCATTAATGCAGGTTTCGCAACGCGTGATAACATCAAGATATCTTTTGAAATACTGGTTTCAATAAGGGAGTTGCTGACATAAGCTTTCCATCTTGCTTCGTTTTTTATCAAATCTGCTGAGCCGGGATATCCGCCAAACCAGGCATATTCCTCAGGGCTCCACCCAAATGTGGAATGCATCTCATCGAAAGACCAGTGTCCCATATAGGTTGTTTCAAATCTACCGGCAAGCGATTCTGTTAATCCTTCTTGCAGAAGCAATCTTGAAGAACCCAAAAGTATTAATTTGATATTTGTTTTTTCACGCGTATCAGTGTCCCAGAGAAGTTTGACTTTTTCACTCCAATTGGTAACCTTTTGAATTTCGTCTATAATAAGCAGAAACTCTTTTTCCGGGGAATTATTTAATCTCAGACGGGCAATCTCCCATTGCTGTTGAAGCCAAAGGGAATCGGAAATGGGTAAAGAGTCTGCTGAAACAAAGTGATAATTCACCTTTGTTTTTTCAACCAGTTGCGTTACCAATGTCGTTTTTCCAACTTGACGCGGGCCCATAATGACCTGAATGAACCGACGTTGTTCATTTAATCGTTCGCTAAGTTGCTTTAAATGAGATCGTTCGTACATAATTTACAATTTACTCAATGCAATGAGTAAATTTAATCGATCCATTGAGTAAATTGTAAATCCTGATACTTTATTTACCATAAAGTTTCTTGGCTGCCGCCTCGTACTTATCTCCAGCAATCCATTGTGGAGCTGTTTTCCGGTCAGCGACAAGTCTTACGGTGTAAGTATAGGCCTGGCAAAATTTTAATAAATAGCCAAAGTCAACCGTTTCAGGGTTATCCGAAACCTGGTGATAATTTTTCATAATATCACCATTAAATTCTTTGAAACCGGGCGTAAATGTTGGTGCAGGAATTCCTTCTTTTGCAAAATTAACATTATCAGAACGGTCAAATAGTCCTTGTTCCGGCGATGGATCAGCAAAAACACCCAATCCGAAAGCTTTGCTGGCTGTTTCAATTTCAGTTTTTACGCCGGTACGGTTTAATCCCATAACAGAAACAATTGTGGTATCGTTATAGCCCGCGCCATCAGAATTCAGGTTGAGAATACACTTGTTCAATGGAAGTAAAGGATGTGCCGCATAATAACGACTTCCCAAAAGTCCTACCTCTTCGGCGGTTAAGGCTACGATCAATACCGACCGCTTCGGTGGATTTTTGGCAAGGGCTTCTGCTGCTGTCAAAAGTGCAACAGTTCCGAAAGCATTATCTCGTGCTCCGTTGAAAATACTGTCTTCGGACGTAAAAGGTTGTCCGCCTTGCTTTCCAACACCGACATGGTCATAATGTGCAGTCAGCAGGACATATTCATCTTTTAAAACAGGATCAGAACCTTTGATATAACCGGCAACATTGTAGCTGTTTACCAACTGACTTTTGCGGCCTGAACTCTTAAAAGTTACATTTTGTGCACCGCGAAGTGCTCGTGTAATCTTTGCTTCCTTTCCATTTACCCAGGCATGAGGAATTGATTTCAAATCACTTTTTGAATCTGCCAGAGCAATGCGTTCACCTGCAAAATAGCGGTTAACCATATTCCAGGGCATTGGTGCATTAAATAATTCTATAATGGCAATTGCTCCTTTTTCTGCTGCTATTTTTCTTTTTTCTGCCGAAGAAGCGATGATTTCCGAAGGCGTCTGCACGTCCGGAGTTCCGCTTTGCAACAGGACAATTTTACCTTTCACATCCAGTCCTTTATAATCATCCCATCCTTTTGTAGAATTTTCAAGACCATAACTAGCGTAAACCAGAGGAGCAGTCAGGTCGGTTGTTTCTCCATTCATCAAAATCCAGTCTTCCCCGCTTTTTAAATTTTCAGCATCAGCAATAATTTCTCCGGCACCATTGGATCCAATTTTTTCAAAAGGAACATTTTGGTAATAACCAGAAGTGCCGGAAGCCGTATTTCCAGGAACGGGAACAACGCCTGATTTTCTAAATTGTTCAGCGATATACCGGGCAGCTACAAAATTTCCCTGCTCGCCCGTACGTCTTCCCATAAGCTCATCGCCAGCCAAAAAACGGATATGTGCCTCTGTTTCTGACTGTTTGATGTTGAATTCTGGCGGAAGAGCGGCTTTCTTTTGGGCGAATGCCGAGACATTAAATAGTAGTGATGTAGAAATTAGCAGGAGAGTTGATTTTTTCATTGAAGTTTAGTTTTTTCAAGGTATTTGTTTTTGTAAATTAAAACACCGGCTCTGTCGATGTGTTCAGACAGCTCCTTATTATTTATTGAATGATAGTTGAGAACATCGAAATAATAAGGCATCATGGTTTCTTCATTCAAATAGTCTGAAATATCCATGATTAAATTAAAAGATACATTTTCTCCTTTAATTGCAATATCTACGTCGCTGCCATTTTTATAATTTCCTTTGGCGCGACTTCCAAAAATATATGCCTCTCCAATACCGGGATAGGATGCCAGAACTTGATTTATAGCCAGAATATCGGATTCACTAAGGCCAAACATATCAAAGCATTAATTTAAGTTTAGTATAAATTTCCTGAATCAGTGGATAATAAACTAATCTAATTTCGTCAGCTACTTGATCTGCCATCTTTTCATCATAGGTATGTGCAGTCAGATTTCTGTTTTGAAGTGCCTGTATCCACAAATGACCGTCTGTGATTAACCCAACCTGAAATGCTTTTTTGATCGTATCACGCGGTGATCGCAATTCAAAAAAGCCTTGGTCTTCAAGATAATCTTTTAGTACATTCCATGACAGCTCAAAGCTGATCTCAAAAAACTGGATCAGTCCTGCCTTTTGAATAATATCAGGATTTTCAATTTTTATTGCCAATTCCAGAAAGCTAAGTGATTTTTCTAAATTCTGAAATCGCTGTTTCCAACGTACATCCTGTTCATCCATAGTTGACGATATTATGCTAAATGATGCAACAACTGTAATTTGCAACAGTTCTCCCGTAAAATAAGCAAATGAAAAAGGGTAAGCAAGAATATCCTTCCGCTTACCCTCTTTTGTTAGATATTCTATAAAGGTAACTACCTCTTATTCAGTATCACAGCTGCCTCCTTCGCAAAATAAGTCAGGATACATTTCGCGCCAGCCCGACGAATACTCATCAAAACTTCCATCATCGCACGGTCGCCGTCCAGCCAGCCATTTAGGGAGGCTGCTTTGATCATTGCATATTCCCCGGAAACATTATACGCTGCAATCGGGATATCAAAATTTTCATCAAGTTGGCGAATGATATCGAGATAGGATAACGCAGGCTTAACCATTAGCATATCAGCACCTTCTGCAAAATCCAATTGTGCTTCCAGCAAAGCTTCACGGGTGTTGGCTGGATTCATCTGGTAAGTTTTTTTATCACCAAATTTTGGGGCAGATTCCAGTGCATCGCGGAAAGGACCATAAAATGCGCTGGCATATTTCGCGGAATAAGACATGATACTGACATTCGAATGTCCTTCACGGTCCAGCGTATCACGCAGATAACCGATACGGCCATCCATCATATCGCTTGGGCCAAGAATGTCGGCACCTGCTTTCGCTTGCGCCAAAGCCATTTTTCCTAAAATCTCAATGGTTGCGTCGTTAACAATTTCGCCATTTTCAACCAGGCCGTCGTGACCGTCAGAACTGTATGGATCCATCGCGATGTCGGTCATAATGACCAGCTCAGGAAATTTTTCCTTGATTGCCGTGATGGCCTTTAAATAAAATGTGTCTTCCTTATAACTTTCAGAAGCATATTTATCTTTTTTGGCTTCGGCATAATTCGGGAAAATATCAATGGCACGGATTCCCAGATCAGTTACTTCTTTTAGTTCTTCAAGAATTGTATCAAGAGAAAAACGGTACATGCCAGGCATTGATTTAATCTCAACTTTCTGGTTGGTGCCTTCCTGGATAAACATTGGAAAAATAAAATCCGAAACCTGAAGTGTGGTTTCCTGGACCAAATCCCGGATTGCAGAGGATTTTCGGTTACGTCTTGGGCGACGGGTTAAATAGATCATTTTATACGGGCGGTCAGCTATGGGCGATCAGCTTTCGCTTATCGCTTTTTTAGTAAATAATTTCTTACACAGAAAACCGCGGAGAAATAATTTGAGTTTCACACCAGTAATTTTTCTGCCCTATCCTACCATTAATTTAAAACCCTCTCCGTGTAAATTCATGATCTGGATATTGGGATCTTCTTTGAAATGTTTCCGGAGTTTGGTGATATAAACGTCCATACTGCGCGCATTAAAATAAGAATCGTCTCCCCAGATTGTTTTCAGTGCATAACTGCGACTGATCGGCTGGTTAAGGTTCTGGCAAAAAAGTTTGAGTAATTCGGACTCTTTGCTGGTCAGTTTTGTATTTTTTTCGTCAGCAGATAATTGATGGTGACTATAATCAAAAGTATAATTGCCAACTTGAAATACTGCGCTTTCCTCGGGCAGATCCGATTGTTTTCGATATCTTCTCAGTATTGCTTCAATGCGCAGGATAAGTTCTTCACGGTCAAAAGGTTTTGTTACATAATCATCCGCACCAACCCGGAATCCCTGCATGGTATCTTCCTTCATCGATTTGGCAGTCAGGAAAATAATCGGAACATCACGGCCACTCATTCGTACCTCTTTTGCTAGTGAAAAACCATCTTTTTTTGGCATCATTACGTCAAAAATGCAGAGATCATATTGATTGTCAACAAAAGATTGCCAGCCCTTCTGACCGTCCGTGGCGAGGTCTGTCGAAAATCCCTTATCGATCAGATATTCCTGAAGTAGTAATCCTAAATTAGCGTCGTCTTCAACAAGTAAGAGGTTGGGCATTTTTTCCTGGCTAAAATTATTAATTGTTTATTGCTTCCTTGCTTGTCTTAATTGGAATGCAGTATAAAACTAGCGAACTTTCGGAGTAAAGAAACCTTCAAAAATCATAATATATGTTAAAAATTATTGTGTGGATCGTTGCCATACTGGCCTTGCTCGTCATCGTGTATTTTGTTGGTCCGAAAGTAACTGCCACAGTGCCAGACCCTGCACTTCCTCAGGTAAGCCAAAATCTGCCACAACTTGAACAGGAAATCAATGCATCTGAGGCTGCGATAAAAGACATGAAAAGAGATAATCAGGCCAGAATAGTTTGGGCGGATACCTCTAAAAAAGAAAAAACACCATACAGTATTGTCTACATACACGGCTTTGGAGCCAGTTGGGCTGAGGGCGAGCCCATTCATAGAAATCTTGCCAAACGATATGGGGCGAATCTATATCTGGCGCGTATGCACGATGCGGGCATCAGTGATTCCAACGCTTTTGACGATCTTACATCTGAAAATTTTATCGCAGGAGCAAAACGTGCTTTGTCAATCGGTAAAGCCATAGGCGATAGTGTGATTATAGTCGGCACTTCCGCAGGCGGGCTGCTGACTGTTTATCTGGCCTCAACAAATCCTGAAATCAAAGGTATCGTACTTTATTCTCCGTGTATGGCCGTAGCCTCGCCGGCGCTGAAACTGATTACAGGCCCATGGGGAAAACAAATTTTGCATGGAATTATGGGCGACCGCCGCAAGTCAGCGGACACAATTCCTGACCGCGCTAATTTCTGGCTGCAAAGTTATCATACCAACGGACTCATGGCGCTTCAGCAAACGATTGATGCAGTGGCCAAGCCGGAAGTCTACGAAAAGATTAAAATGCCTGTTTTTCTGGCTTATTATTACAAAAATGAAGAAGAGCAGGATAAGGTTGTTTCTGTAAAAGCAATGCTGGATATGTTTTCGAAACTTGGAACACCGCCCAACCTTAAAGTTGAGAAGGCATTTCCAAATAGCGGTGATCACGTAATTGGTTCGTACATCCGCTCAAAGGATGTGGAGGGAGTTTACAAGGCCACGGAGCAGTTTCTTGAAGAAAAATTATTATTAAAACCAGTAGAATCAGTTAAATAATAACCTTGACTGCTACAATCCCAATGCTTTCTATTATAAAAGATTGTGGTTTAAGCAGTCAAAATTTTGTTACTTTGTCGGCCAAAAAGGGCGTTAACTCGTAATTAACAATAAAAAAATCATGGCATACGGTTTATTAAAAGGAAAAAGAGGGATAATATCCGGAGCACTGGATGAAAATTCAATTGCCTGGAAAGTTGCGCTGAAAGCAAAAGAGGAAGGAGCTATATTCACTTTAACAAATGCACCTATCGCAATGCGTATGGGCGCAATCAATGAATTGGCGAAAGTTTGTGATGCGCAAATTATTCCTGCGGATGCCACTTCTGTTGAGGATATTGAAAAATTATATACCGAGTCGATCGATGTATTGGGCGGAAAAGTAGATTTTGTTTTGCACTCGATTGGCATGAGCGCAAACATTCGTAAGGGAAAACCATATGGCGACCTGAACTATGATTATTACTTAAAAAGTCTTGATGTTTCATCACTTTCTCTGCACAAATTTTTACAAGTTGCAGAGAAAATGGATGCCATCAACGAGTGGGGTTCTGTTGTTGCTTTATCTTATATCGCAGCACAGCGCACATATCCTTTCTATACGGATATGGCAGAAGCGAAGGCGATGCTTGAAAGTATTGCGCGCAGCTTCGGTTACCGTTATGGAAAAGCTAAAAATGTGCGTGTTAATACGATTTCTCAGTCTCCTACCAAAACGACGGCAGGTTCAGGAATTGGTGGATTTGATGCTTTTTATGAGTTTGCAGAAAAGATGAGTCCGTTGGGAAATGCTACGGCTGATGATTGTGCGAATTATACAATTTCGCTATTCTCTGACCTGACACGTATGGTGACAATGCAGAATTTGTTCCATGACGGAGGTTATTCTTCAACCGGTATTTCGGAAGAACTGGTTCAAATGATTCAGAATCAAAACAAAGCTTAAAACTGATTTTAAGGCTGTTTTTTCATAATTAATTGAAAAATCCCTCCAAAACTGACCGTTCTGGAGGGATTTTTGTGAGTCGATAAAATAATTAAACCGTCCATCCCGTTTGGCGTTGTATGGTTATGGCGAACTGAGTAATTTCGTTCGTAAATCTAATGCCATGAATACGCTTATTAATCAAAAGTCTCCTATGCAACGTTTGTTCAAAATCAAATATGCAGTGCTTTCAGGGCTTGTTTTCTTATTGGCTGCCTGCGGTGGTGAAAAAGAAAAAGCAGAGGCAACTCCTGATACTCCGGTCTACACGTTGGTATTTTTAGATAAAACTCAAAGTGTAAATGTAAACCGGGCTTATGTCAATGAAAAGTATCGGCAAACGCTTACAGACATCATGGAGACCAACATGAAAAATAAAGGCGATAAGCTGGAAGTTTACTATATACATGAAAATACTTCAAAAGCACGTGCTTTGTCTCTAATGATCCGTAGCGAAAAAGAGATCAATGACGGCGCGAATGCAACAGACCGTGAGGCTATTGAAACAGCATTTCAGCTTTCTTTACAGCGTGAGAAAGGTATTTTTTTAAGACAATTATTATTAAAGTTAAATCAGCAAAATACAGGTTCTTCCAATCAGTCAACGGACATTTGGGCAAGTTTACCTGTCATCGCGAAAGCCGGCGAAAGCGGTGCGCAAGTCAGCGTGTACTATTTCAGTGATATGATCGAAAGTGTCAAAGGCGCAGATCGCCGCGATTTCCATAAGCAACCACCAGTTTCGGATGCAGAAGCCGAAGAGGAAGCAAAATCCGACGTCAAGAAGCTGGCAAAATATGCAATCGGTTCGCCTCAGATTACCATCGTTTCGCCCTTTGAAGCAACAGCTTCGTCAAAAGAAAATAATCCACATGTAACGCATTATTGGCAAACACTTTTTCAGGAATTGGGTGGGGTAAGTGTTGATGAGTTGTAACAACATAAACTACTAAGACACTCGCATGAGACTTGTAAATTATGTTATATGGACGATTTGGTTACTAACTTCTTCTTCTACACCACAAGTTCACCAGGAATATGACCGTCTTATCATTGGTGACTGGACATTTGTTAAAGTAGAACTAAAAAATGAATCACCTGCGGATTCAATTGAAATACCACCTTTAAAAGTGGGATCTAAACCCGGTTATACATTTAGTGAATCTGGTTTTTGCGAAAATAAACTTGGGTATTTCACCAACGATAACCGGGAAAACACTCAGTTTTTGGGTACTGAGACGAAATATCGTATCGAAGGCAACCGATTGTTAATCTTTGATCTGGCAAATAATGTATGGGATCGGTATGTAGTTCTAGAGCTGGATAGTAAAGTTTTAAAACTTACATTAAATGATTCAGCCAATGTAATTTATGAAAAGAGTAATTACAAGTTGGCTCCACAAGTTCCATTTGATCAAATAGTTGTTTCCTCCTCAGGTTGCCTTGGAAGCTGTCCAATAAATAATGTAATGGTATCAAAAAGTGGCGAAGTGATCATTCATAATGAGCATCATACAAAAAACAATGGATTATATTCTTCTAAAATGTCTTCAAAACAATTTCGGGACCTTGAACTAAAATTCAGGAAGGCTAACTTGAAAAAGTTGGAAGACAAATATGAGGCAAGTTGGACTGATGACAACGAAATAACGATTTCGCTAATAAAAAACGGGAGAATTTACAGAACGATAAGTGATTATGGATATCAGGCTCCAACGGAACTCTATTGGGCCTATTTTCCCATAACCTTAATTGATCAAAAACTGACTCTCAATGATTTAACTAGCCGGGACAGATTTTACATTCAAAAAATTTCTTCATTTGAGAAGGGTAATAAGTTGATCTGGCTTGCTAAATCAGAAAGCTTTTACCTGGCAAATCTGTTACGTACTGCAAATTCTGTTAATAAGAAAGTTGTTGAGAAATACACTTTACATGCCTACGGAGAGCAAGGGTCAATAAAGGCTACGACGGATGGACGATATTACAAAATCAAGTCCGAGGATGGCAAGTATGTGACGCTGGATCTTGGATACAACTTTTTGCAGCAGAATGATTTATTGGTCAGACTTTCCGCTAAGCTGGACTATGAGAAATAAATACAATTTGCTTCAAAAGCCGATCATCGCCTTCAAACTGTCAGTCTAATCAAAAATCATTAAATCGGGAATTGAAATTATGCCAGAGATTTAAAATCTTAAAACGCATTTATTAATTCGTAATTAAACTTTTGTATTATTGTAATTGATAGCAGAATTCGCATTTCCTCCGGGTTTGCATAACGTATAGTATTAATACGGTAAGGTCTGTTATTAAGACTGTAATATCCATTATACACACTATCATTATGAAAACAAAGTCCTTTTCCTTCATTTTATCTGCCGAATGCTGTTTTCCCATTGCAGCAGCCGGTCAGCAAGTAAATTTTCCCGTCTGTATCTATCAGCAACAAAACGGGTAATTTCTCTTACGTAATCTTATTAAAAATCTACCGTGACCTGTAAATGGGTCATGATCAAATCTTTATATAGATGGGACAAATCTCCTCGCATGGTAAAAATGCGTTTGGGCAAACAGGCAGGTTACAAGAGCTTGATGCACTACGCGGTCTGGCTGCTTTGAGCGTCGTGCTTTTTCATTATACCCACAACCAGCCACACATCGACTCCAATTTCGCATTTTCGTACGGTATCACCGGTGTAGATCTGTTTTTTATGATCAGCGGATTTACGATCAGCCTCAGCATGACTAAAATTAGTCATTGGAAAAGTTTTGTCGTTTATCGCTTCGGCAGGCTTTATCCGGCATTCTGGATGTGTGTGCTTATCACCTCTGCCTTTGTTTTAATATACGACTTTCAACACTTTAAACTTTCTGATGTCCTGATCAATATGACCATGGTTCCGGCCTATTTCGGAGTCGAGGATCTGGATGGTTCCTACTGGACTTTGGCAGTAGAGCTGGTATTTTATCTTTGGATTCTCTGTATTTACATGGCCGGTAAAATTAAGGATATTGAACTGTCCGGAATGCTTACGCTGATGGTAATATTAGCCTTTCATTTTTTTCGGCCATTTTATCCAGCGCTGTATACGTTGGTCGTTACCAAAATTCAGCTGATTAACCACTTCCCACTGTTTTTTTCTGGTATTCTTTTCTACCAGTTTTCGTGCCGGGGTTTTTCCATGGAAAATCTCTTGCTGATGTTTATATCGATTTTTGCTGCATTTTATCTGCACGACAAAGGCGGAAGAGCCATGTACCTTATTTCATATCAGGAGCATTTGCTGATCATCCTTTTTTATCATGTCGTATTCGCGCTGCTGATTTATGGGAAAATGAAATTTTTGGCAAAGCCCCAGCTGGTTTTTTTAGGGACAATTTCTTACAGCCTCTACCTCTTGCATCAGTATATGGGGCGCAAAATCATTGACTCTCTGTTGACGTATACCCACGCCAATAGTTACTTTGTAATTGCTCTGGTAGTTTTACTCAATATTTTGCTTGCATACGTCGTAACAAGATTCGTCGAAATTCCGGCAAATACTTACATCCGGAATGGTTATAAAACAGCAGTCCAGCAATCTTCCATCAAAACTTTACACCCATTTGAAATCGAGCGGAAATTTCAAAACCACTCGCACCAACAAACCTGATAGCGTCGCCAATTTTAACCAGCCCAATTTTCCCGATCCAGGCTACGATACTGAATTGCCTCAGCCAAATGTTCTACCCGGATTTCATCACTCCCGGCCAGATCTGCAATGGTGCGGGAAACTTTTAAGATTCTGTCATAAGCGCGTGCAGATAGTCCAAGCCTGTCCATAGCCGTGCGTAAAAGTGCCGTCCCTGCTGGCTCAATCGTACAGATTTTCTTTACCATTTCCGGAGGCATCATGGCGTTAGAATAAATCTCTTTGTTATCTTTAAAACGCTCTAATTGTCTTTCCCGCGCCCTTATCACCCGCTCGCGGATTTGCGCGCTGCTTTCCGATTTTCGTGTGGAAGCGATTTGATCAAAAGTCACGGGCGTGACTTCTACATGAAGATCAATCCGGTCTAAGAGCGGTCCGCTGATTTTATTTAAATATTTTTGAACAACGCCCGGCCCGCAAACACATTCTTTATCCGGATGATTATAATAACCACAAGGACACGGGTTCATACTAGCAATCAACATGAAATTAGCCGGGAACTCAACCGTCAATTTCGCTCTTGAAATGCTAACTTTTCTTTCTTCCAATGGCTGGCGCATTACTTCCAGCACTGTTCTTTTAAATTCAGGAAGTTCGTCCAGAAACAGGATTCCGTTATGCGCCAGCGAAATTTCTCCCGGCTGAGGGAAACTTCCTCCTCCAACCAAGGCTGCGTCGCTGATACTATGATGTGGCGCTCTATATGGCCGGCGCGAAACCAAGCCCATGTGTGTCCCCAGCTTGCCAGCTACCGAATGGATTTTTGTCGTTTCAAGCGCTTCAGGTAAGCTCAGTGGAGGTAAAATACTCGGAATGCGCTTTGCCAGCATTGTTTTTCCGGCTCCCGGAGGCCCGATCATGATCGCATTATGCCCACCTGCGGCAGCAATTTCCAAAGCACGTTTTATGTTTTCCTGACCTTGAACATGCTCAAAGTCAGCGTCGTATTCATTTTGAGTAGTAAAAAATAAATCCCGGGTATCAACCACAAGTGGTTCTATGCTGCTTTTTCCCTCAAAAAAAGCGATCGCTTCTTCCAGTGTTTCCACAGGAATAACATCAATATTATTAACAATCGCCGCTTCTTTCGCATTTTCTGCGGGTAGGACAAAACCTTTAAAACCTTGTTTGCGAACTTCAATCGCTATCGGCAAAACGCCTTTGATCGGGCGTAATTTTCCGTCCAGCGAAAGCTCGCCCATGATCACATAATCTTCAAGATTATGAACGGAGCTGATTTGTTCAGAGGATTGTAAAATACAAAGTGCAATTGGGAGATCATAAGCAGAGCCTTCCTTGCGGATATCCGCAGGTGCCATGTTGACAATCACTTTTTGTCTTGGCATTTTATAATTGAAGTATTTCAAAGAAGCTTCAACGCGGTGTTCACTTTCCTTGACAGCACTGTCTGCAAGGCCAACAATGTGAAAGTGCATTCCTTGTCCAACCTGTACTTCAATCGTAATCATTTTGGCATTGACGCCATATACAGCACTTCCGAAAGTTTTTGCAAGCATAATACTGGTTTTGATTTGATAGTGTGTGGAAGTCAGCAGACAAATCCTTTCCAAAATTAACAGGATTTGTGATAACCTTGTATATGCAAATCAAGATAAGCCAGGCGTGAGAGGTTGTTATTCTTAATTTGATTAAAACCCTTCAAAAAGGTCACAAAAATCGTGTTTAAGATTGAGTAAACAATAAATGAGCTGCCTGTCTCCGGCATCTGGATTTATATCAAATAGGAAGTAAGAAGTAGCAATTATTTAAATACCATTTTCAAGTCAAGCTCAATATTCGTTACCGGATCCAAAAATAAGGAATCGGTAAAATACTGAACTGAATTATCAGGTAAGAATAACTGAAGTGTTTTGACGGAAGGCATCACGATCCAGGCAGATTGCACACAGCTTGGAAAATATATTTTCCGGATTTTTCCTGTCAAGGCGTCATAAGCCTGTGTCGGAGAAAGGATTTCAATTGCTGTGATTGGCGGCTCTGTATAACGGATTATATCCTCTTCCCAGTTGAAGACTAAATTCTGAAAAATCGAGATATCAGGTTTTGCCCTTCCGCTGAATAATTCAAGTTCAAGTTCAGGCATAACGTCAAATTTGGCGTCATATTTTGAAAGCAAAAGTGATATACAAAACCTGACACGCGAGCTATTTAGAGAAAAGCTTTTCTCCAAACTTGTTTCATTTCCACTAGTCTGTATATCCATGAAATTCAACACTGCTGTATCTAAAACAATTTACTCCACAACCGCCGAAACACAAATATAAGTCGGGATAATTCCGGTACTCCTGATCCGGACTTCTGCGTCGATGGCTTGGGTATTTCCTGTTAAAACCAAAGCAGTATCCAGTCCGAATTTATTCCCGCCGAGTATATCAGTATGTAGCGTATCGCCCACCATTAAAATGTCCCTTTTACTGACATTTGGGTAGTTTTTGATGTGCTGATATGCGAAAATAAACATCTGAGGATCAGGTTTTCCGAAGCGGATAAACTGTCTTCCGATGGTATCTTCAATCATTTTTGCCAACGCTCCTACGGCGATGGAAAGACGGGTCTTGGAAGCAGGATAAGTTTTATCCGTATTGGCAACGATGACAGGAATGTTGCGTTTACGTAACAGGTTTAAAGTTTTTGTGAGATCGGTATTCCAGTCAAACCCTTCATCATCAAGAAAAACCAAAGCGTTGACATCGTTGATATCGCTCAGGTCCACTTCCCGGATCGAGAGGGTTTTGATTTCATCTGTTCCGATATAATGTGCAGAATTTTCCGTTCCGAGGTAAGCCACAAACCCATTTCTTACCTTCAATTCCAGATATTCCCTGGCCAGCATTCCCGACGAAATAATACGGTCTGGCGTCACATCATTGATGCCTAATTTTACATAAGATTCTGCAAGTTGTTCAGGACTGCGAGATGCGTCATTCGTTACAACATAAAAATCTTTGCCTGTCTCTTTTAGGTATGCAAAAGTATTCTCAATTCCGGGAATCAGTCCATTATATGTTTTAAGAACGCCAAATGCATCAAAGAAAATAACTTCGTACTTGGAAAGTACGGACTTAAAATTGTCTAAAATCATGTAATTGGCGTCTTGAATTTACGATTTATCTAAACTTGCTTTTTTCTTACTTGCCTTAACTGCTGGTGTTATATTGAGAACTTTTATAACTTTATCGGCGTCAAAAGTATCGATTGACGGGAAATAAAGCTCGTAAGCTTCTCGCTGCAATTTGGTAGAGTAAGTTCTATGAAAAAAGTATTTCCCATATTTTATTACATAGTTAAGAATAAAAAAGCGATATGCCTCTTTCATAAACCTAACTTCATTTTCCGACAGTGGATATACTTTGTGGTATTCTTCAAGAAAAATCATAAACCGATCTTCCATCAGCGGCGTGATCAGATAACTGAAGACCGTACGGTCGCCAACGTTGGAAACTACCCTGCTGAAAAAATAAAAATCCATGATACGCGACGAAACCCGGAACCAGTCGTAATCCCATCGTGAAAATAAATGCTGATCTTCTGTAACGGAGAAATTTCCAATATTCCAGTCTACAAAAACAGGCATCATATCGAAGGATATGACATTTAATTTCTGAATATTTTTCAGGAAAATCTCACATTGATCTTTTAAAAAATCGACATGCATTCTGTGCTCATATTGCCCTGCTTCGGTATCCAGAATATCAAGCAAATGCTGAATATCCGTTCTCAGTTTTTTCGAAGATTTTGGAATAGATTTTCCGACACGGTAACATGCCTGGTGAAATTTTGCCATCTCGCGGCCAAGTTTCCGGATATGATCTTCGTCCAGTCTTTTTGGCATACGGTGCATAGCCCGGATCGGATTATAAAAAACAACCCAGGTATCCAGAAAATCTTCCTGATACCGGTAAGTGTAAACCTGATTATTTTTTAAAAGTGATTTGGCAACTACGTTCTCAAATGGATATAACAGATTGTTGGAAACAGCCTGAATGATACGGTGATCTTCTTTAAAATGTTCGTATTTCCCAAAATAGGAAAGCTTGGCAATAACAATATCGTCGTTGTCTAAGGTTACTCTGAATACGTGATTGGTTGATACTTTGGCACTTATGTCTTCAACCAATTTAATGGATATGGAATCGTCAAATCCCGCCCAGGCCTTTTCAATAATGGCTGGATAGTCTTTTATACGCATGAAATTACTCAAGATTATTAGTTCGTTTGTCGCTGAATTCGGGTACTTTTTAGTGATAAAGTGTTACAAAGTTAACAACTTCACCGATAGAATATATGTTGCTGTCTTAATGTTAAAGATGACTGTTTTTTATAAAATATTGACAATCAGAGGAAAAGGAAATTGAAATTTTGCAATACTTCTTTAAAAAAGAATTTAGCATTAGTTTTGCGCCGAAACTTACCTTAATATATTTTGTATTTTTTCTATTTTTCCCGCTTTCTGATCCGTCTGGCGCTGCCAATTTTCCTGCGACGTCTGCTTGTTATTAATTTTAAACAAGTACCAAACAAGGGACCATTGTTACTCGCATCTAACCATCCGGACTCGTTTTTTGATGCTCTTGTGATCGGCGCAACGCTTACGCAGCCAATTTTTACACTTGCCCGTGGCGATGCGTTCAAAAAACCTTCGGTGGCGTTTTGGTTAAGACAAATTAATCTGATACCTGTTTTCCGGGGCTCCGAAGGCAGACTGGCGGTTAAAAATATTGACACCACCATGAAGGAAAGTTTGGATGCGATGAGTGCTGGAAATGCTGTTATTATTTTTTCGGAAGGTGTTTGTGTGAATGAATGGAAATTGCGTCCGTTAGGAAAAGGAACTGCCCGAATGGCGCATCAGGCCTGGTTTGGAGAAAGTAATCTGAAAGAAATGCAGGTGATTCCGATTGGCATGAATTACGAACATTACCGCGGAACTGGCAAACGTGCCGCCATCCGATTCGGTGATGCTATTCACCACACGGATATCAAAACAAGTCCTGACGATTATGAAAAATGGCTTCGGGAATTCAATGAAATACTATATGTCAAGATGAACCAGGAAATTCTGACAATTCCTGACAATGCAACAAAGGAGGAACGTGTATCTGCTTTCAATAACTTTTTCGGTCCGAATTCTGTACCGTCAAAAGGAAACTTTTTGCTTCAAGGGCTGGGATGGTTCGGTCGTTTAATTCATCGACCGATTTATCAAATTTTTCATAAAAAGGTTGCGAAAATTACCGCCAGAAGTGTTTTTTATGATTCCGCGCTTTTTGGATTATTATTATATATCTATCCGCTGATCGTCCTTTTAATATCCGCTATCGTTGGAATCTTCGCCGGATTTAAAGTGGCCCTTGCAGTTTTTGCCGCTTTGCCAATTTTAGCCTGGATGGGAAACCGGTATCGCTAAATACAGTTAAAATTATGTTGCCTTGAATGCACAAATCCCCACGAATGTCCGTGAGGATTTGTGCATTTAAAGCAATTTTTTTTTCGAACCTAATTTTTTACTCTGTTCAAGCCCATCATTTTCAACATCCAGTCGGGCAGTGGTTTCTGATGTTTTCTTTTCTGGATATCTAAAAACCAGCCGATTTTCTTCAAAATTGGCAATTTATGTGTTTCTACCATTTCAATCAAAGTCCCGTCGGGGTCTTCTACATAGGCAAACCGGCCCGCAGCCGATTCCATTCCAAAGGAAGACTCGCTGTCGACTGTAAATTTGTATCCTTGTGCCTGCATTTTTGTTTTCAGCGTCGCCAAATCCAGCGCGTCGAAGCATAGATGGATATATCCGCAGTCTCCCCAGTAACGATTCTCAAAAACTTTTTTCGGCGTGCGGTCCAGTGCCTGAATTAATTCTATCTGAATATTTCCCAAAAGTCTACTGAATGCTCCTTCCGGTGTAAAGTTTTTTCTAAGTAAAACACGACGAAAACGCTGGCCTGAGATTGAAGCTGGCAAATCATCAAACACATCTGTTTTGTCGTAAACGACTTCCAGATTTTGTATCAGTGTCTGATAAAATAAAATTGATTTGTGTATATCGGTAACACCAACAACTACCCCCGCAACGCCACCTACCGGTTTTCCGGTGTTCTGGAACCAGGAAGTATCACTCGTGATCTGAAAAATATTTCCGTAAGGGTCATTTCCCCAAAAGCCTTCACCTTCCGGAAGGGATACCAACGGCCCTACGGCCTCCTTTGACTGCGATTTAACCCAGGCATGCGCTTTTTTAACATCAGGCGTTTTGAAGCGGATTGCATTGATCCCCAAATCTCCAATTTCCAGTTTGAAATTTGCGGGTTGCGAAACACGACTTGTAAATGACCAGATTTCCAACCCTCCGCCACCTGCCAGATTGAGGGCAAGTGCTGCATGTCTTTGGTGAACTTTTCCTCCGGTATAAGGAGTCATCAAAGGAGCTTCGGCTTTGTCGTCGAAAACCGGAACATCAAAACCAAGAATCCGGCGATACCACTGCCAGGCCTCTGGTACATTTTGAACACCAAGACCAACTTGTTGTATTCCGGAAATAAGAGCAGCACTCATGAAGGCGTTATATTTTTTTAGCTATTCGACAAAAAGATTGTATCCCAAGCCAGAATTTACTCTATTCGTAATCTTAGGACACGCAATTTTACAAAATAAAACAGCAATAAAGGCTGGGAAATGGAATAAATAATGGCCTGAAACTAACAGCAGACATCGGTAACTTCGTAGATTAGAGATTATTCGTATAGTTTTACGTCTTATCAGCGAGTACCGAAATTTATAAAATGCGTTTAAAGTAAGTGGAACTAACTTAACCGTTCGCTGTTTTCTGGATAATTAGCCTTAACTCCTGACAGATATGATTTCCTTCGTTCTCGTATTTTTGTTTGATATTTTTACACCGTTCCTGCCGATACAATCAGGAAATCCTGTTGCTGTCGAGTCCGTCCGTACTTCTGTTTCTAAAAATAAATTTATCGTATTCTCCGGCTCTGACTGGTGTAAGGGCTGCATACAATTTCGGAAAAAAGTGCTGAGCGATCCCTCATTTGAATCTTTTGCGAAAGAAAATCTGGAAGTCGTAGTTGCAGATTTTCCGCAGCGAACGAAACTTGCCAAAGAAGTTGTAGCGCAAAATGAGGCACTGGCAGAAAAATATAATCCAAAAGGCGTATTTCCAAATTTAGTGCTGATATCTGACGACGGGTCACAGTTTGAAATAATAGCTTACAATAATCAGACACCGCAGGAATTTGTAAGTGAATTGAAAAACCGATTACAAAGACTGAATGGATGAGTTTCGTCTGGTTGAAAAGCTGATGGGTTCAGCCTTTGAGCTGATTATTAAAGACCATGATAAAGCGAGAGCAGAAAAATTTCTTGCGGAAGGACGGGATGAGATTAAGCGGTTGGAAAATCTGCTTACAGAATTTGCTGATTCGTCATTTACATCCTTAATAAACAAAAATGCGGGAGTAAAGCCGGTTCAGGTTGACGGCGAAGTTTATCAATTGATTCAGCGTTCTGTCGGGCTTTCTAATTTGACACAAGGTTCTTTTGATATCTCGGTCGGGCCTTTGAAAAAATTATATAATTTCAAGAACGAACAATTTGTTTTTCCAGAGAAAAGTGCCGTTAAAAAAGTACTTCAATTCGTCGGTTTTCAACATATTTCACTCCTGCCCGACAATCATGTTTTCCTGAAAAAGAAAGGGATGTTTATCAGTTTTGCAGCAATTGGTAAGGGATATGCCGCGGATAAAGTAAAAAAAATGTGGCAGCAAAAGGGCGTGGAAAATGGTGTGATCAATGCAAGCGGTGACTTAACGGTTATTGGTAAAAAAACAGAAGAAAGACCATGGCAGATTGGTATTGCCAATCCGGATCAGGCGGACGACATTTTATGTTTTTTACCTATCGAAAATGCTTCGATTGCGACTTCCGGAGATTATGAGCAATATTTCATGCGGGGTGGAAAACGTTATTCACATACCATTGACCCCCGAACTGGTAACCCGGTAAGCGGAATAAAAAGCGTGAGCGTCGTCAGCCCGGGAGCTGAACTTTGTGACGCTTTGGCAACGGCCGTTTTTGTGATGGGCGTAGAAGTGGGGCTCCATTTTATCAATCAGCTGCCGCAAACGCATTGTTTAATTATTACAGATAAAAATGAGGTGTTCCACTCGCGAAACCTTAACTTTAAATATGCGGAGAAATAAAATTTACTGTTTGGTAATAGGAGTCATTTTGACGTTCGGTGGGATCGGCTGCCAGGCCGTAAAACCCTATCAACGCGTATACCTGAATGATCCGGAGATGCAGATGGGCAACAATTCTGGAAAAAAATTTGAGGACTACGTTGAGACTATCCGTGAAGGTGCCACGCCGGCTGGTGGAGCGAAATCAAGTGGCGGATGCGGATGTAACTAGCGTTTTATGAAAAGGAAATTTTTACTTGCCGGAATACTCAGTGCATTTTTATTACAATCCAAAGCCCAGAATGCAGATAGTTCCTATCAAAAAAGCACACTGTCAAAAACGGAGGTGGAGCTTGTCTACAACCACTATATTCAGGACGGGCATAACTCAGCTGTAACCGGCGGAATCGGGACGGAAAAATTGACGGTTTATTCACCTTCGGTTCGGATTGGACATACGTTTAAGGAATATAACACGCTGCGCTTTGTTGGAGGCGTTGACATCGTCAGCTCGGCGTCCGCGGATAATATCGACTTTGTCATGTCTTCTGCCTCCAAACGCGATGCGCGCTCCTATGGAAATCTTAATTACCAGCGGCAGTTGAAAAAGAGAGATTTGAAGCTTGGAATTGGTTCGGGGTTTTCCATTGAATCTGATTATTTGTCGATTCCAATTTTTGCTTCCGCAGAGTACACAAATCCTACTAAAACCAGAACTTATTCCTTTGACTTTCAGGCTTATTTCGATGATATGCGCTGGGGACGCCTGGATCCTGATCATTACCGGCCAGTCAAGCTGATCTATCCGGTTGAGTTGCGAAACAGGCAATGGTTTGATACTTACCGTCGAGATTCTTATAATTTCAAATTAGGTTTTACTCAGATCATTAATCCAAGGCTGGTTCTCGGAATTTTTCCGGAATTTTCTTATCAAAAAGGTCTGCTCTCGACGCCGTTCCACCGGGTTTATTTTAAAGACAATTCTTTGAAAGTGGAAAACCTGCCGCAAGACCGATATAAATTTCCGGTCAGTACAAGGCTGAATTATTTTATGGGAAGCCGCACGATCCTGAAACTGAATTATGGTTTTTACTATGACAGTTTCGATATTCTTGGCAATAGTCTGGAACTGGAAGCAGCGATTAAAACCTCGCCCCAATGGACTATTTCTCCTTTTTTCAGATTTTATAAACAATCTGGCTCTGAATATTTTAAGGCTTACAAACAACATGAGATTTCCGCAAAGTTTTATACCTCGGATTATGACCTTGCTTCATTTCAGAGTTATAAGGCGGGCATAAATCTGAGATATTTGCCATCCGCATATCTGACGAAGAGGATTTCGTTTGACGAATTAAATCTTAGATATGGTTATTATCACAGATCCAATGGTCTAAATGCACACATGGTCACGCTGGCGATAAAATTTGTGAGAGAGAAACATTAACTTTAACAAAGAAATTGGTTGTTGTTGAAATATTGATTGTTATGCTTAGTATTCTCTTTGGTATATTAAACCCAATAATTAATGTGTCAAATAATAAATTTCAAAATATTGTATTAAAATAATTGATTATCCACGCATCCATTTTGGTCTCATCATCGTATATTTGATGAGCATTATATTTTTTTATTGAAATAATAAGAATGACTCAGTCCGTAGTTTTAGCACCCATTACCGAAAGTTTACCAGCGTTTATTAATTCTGCACAGTATTCGAAAGTTTTTGTAATAGCCGATGCCAATACCCGCAAGTATTGTTATTCTTTAATAAAACCTCTTTTGCCGAAACACAGATTAGTAACGGTTCCAAGTGGAGAAAAACATAAGATACTGGCGACATGCACAACCATCTGGGAGTCCATGACGGATGCAGAACTAGACAGACATGCATTGGTGATCAATATCGGTGGTGGCGTGATAGGTGATATGGGTGGTTTTTGTGCGGCAGTTTACAAACGGGGGATTGATTTTATTCAGGTACCTACTACACTTTTATCGCAGGTTGATGCGAGTGTAGGTGGCAAGTTAGGCGTGGATTTTCAAGGATTTAAAAATCATTTAGGTGTTTTTAATATACCAAACAGCGTTCTAATAGATCCTTTTTTTCTGAAAACATTACCGGAAAGAGAAATCAGGTCTGGTTTTGCTGAAATCATCAAACACTGCCTGATTGCTGATGCGGACAAATGGAAGGTGATTCGCCAGAATGATTTTGAAGAACAAAACTGGGAAGATCTGATCGCCCACTCTGTGAAAATTAAACAACAGATTGTAGATCAGGATCCTACGGAAAAAGGACTACGGAAAATCCTTAATTTTGGACATACCTTGGGCCATGCCGTTGAGACCTGTTTTTTAAGTAAGTCAGAAAGTGAAAGGCTATTTCACGGGGAGGCAATTGCAGTGGGAATGATTATGGAAAGTTACCTGGCTTTCAAAAGAAATTTGATTGACAAGAAAACTTTAATTGATATAGAAGAATTTCTTTTTGCCACATACGGCAGAGTAATAATAAATCCGGAAGATGTGGAAGCGATCGTTGGGCTGACACGTCAGGATAAAAAGAACAGAGGAAATGAGGTTCGTTTTTCTCTGTTGGAAGGAGCAGGAAAATGCGGTTATGACATTGCCGTTCCGGTTTCTGAAATGCGTAAAGCAATAGCTTATTATATGGGGTAGTTCCGGGGAAGAAGAACAGCATAAGCTATTGATTAGTGGGTTTTCAACATTAGAGTGAATATATCTATTTTTAACCTGACAAAAAGTAATGCTTATGCTGAAGTCTATTAAACCTTATGCCGCTTTATTAGTGATATTGATATTAGCGGGTTGCTCGAGTGGTCGTAAAGTATTTGTGGAGCATGACTACAGTTATGAAACAAACTTTAAAGATTACTCGTCCTACACATTTCTGGAATGTGAGCGTGACACTAACAATCTTTGTACAGAAATTTACGAGGCAATCCGTCGTCAAATGCAGGTGAGAGGCTACAAACTTACCGCTGAAAAACCAACATTATTAGTCAATTACGGTATCTTCTACGACAACCTTCGTTACCAGGGTTATATGCAGCCGGTTATCAAAAACTGGGTGGATACTGAAAATGATGGGTTCCGGTATGAGCCAATAAAATACGCCCTCGATAAAGGTACTTTAATCGTTTCTTTGATTGATGCAGAAAGTGATCAGGTGGTGTGGAGAGGTTACGCTTCGGGAATTTTTAAAGGTGTTGAAAACTCAAATAATCACTATAGAAGTGTGGTGCGCAGGATTTTTGACCAGTATCCGCTTTTTGCCAAAGGATATGATCCAAGACGATACAGTGAGGCTGTGGGCAGATAATTTTTACGTTTTTGTTTTGATGTAAACATAGAAAATGAGCCTGCCGAATAATTTCAGCAGGCTCATTTTTGTTTATCTCAATTTTAAAGTTGCCAGTGTGAAAATGGCGAGAATGATTCCGACTACCCAGAAACGGGTCACAATTTTCGCTTCGTGGATACCTTTTTTCTGGTAATGATGATGAAGCGGCGACATGAGTAAAATTCGCCTGCCTTCTCCGAATTTCTTTTTGGTGTACTTAAAATAGCTGACTTGCATAATGACGGAAACTAGCTCGGAAAGGAATACACCGCATAAAATGGGGATCATTAATTCTTTCCGGATTGCCAGCGCCACTACGGCAATCACGCCTCCCAGCATTAAACTTCCGGTATCGCCCATAAACACCTGCGCAGGATAAGCATTATACCAGAGAAACCCGACACAGGCCCCGACAAAAGCTGCACAGAAAATTACCAGCTCTCCCGAATTTGGGATATACATAATATTCAGGTATTGCGAAAATTTCGTGTTACCAGATAAATAAGCCAGCACACCCAGCGTCAAAGCGATAATACCTGAAATACCAGCCGCCAGCCCATCAATTCCGTCTGTGATGTTTGCGCCGTTGGAAACCGCCGTGATGATAAAGATTGCGAGAATCGTGTAGATTACCCAGGTATATTCTTCCGGAAGCCAGCCGAAAAGCAGCGTACGATAGTCAAATTCATTGTTTTTGAAAAAGGGAAGTGTAGTTACTGTCGGGTGAACGATGTCCTTATAGCGTTGTACTTCCCCAATAGTAGAACTTAACAAAGGTTGCTCGTAAATACGAATTTTCACGTGGTCGCTGAAAGAGAGCGTCAATCCTACAATCAGCCCAAGTCCGACCTGGCCAACAATTTTAAAACGTCCGTGAAGTCCTTCTTTATTATTTTTGAATTTTTTTAGATAGTCATCAATAAAGCCTATCAAGCCTGTCCAAATGGCCGTAATGATCAGAAGAACGATATAGACATTGGTAAGTTTTGCAAAAAGCAATACCGGAACTAGCAGCGAGGCAAGAATAATAAACCCTCCCATCGTCGGCGTTCCTGTTTTTTCCATCTGACCTTCAAGGCCCAAGTCACGGATCGATTCTCCTACTTGTTGTCTCCGCAAGAAGTTGATAATCCATTTTCCATACGTGGCAGCGATGAACAAAGACAGCACGGTCGCGCCTAGTGCGCGGAAAGAAATATATTGAAATACGCCGGCTCCGGGTATGTTAAAGTGCTTGTCTAGGTAGTCGAATAGATAATAAAGCATGTAAATCGTGATTAGCGCTTGCAAAGTTGCCTTTTTCTTGCAGACTACGCAACGGGTCCTGAATTTTTATTCTTTGTGGGAATGAAAACTGGAAAATGCTTCTCTCAACACCTGCCTGTCATCAAAATTATGTTTGACGCCCCGAATTTCCTGGTATGTTTCGTGTCCTTTTCCTGCAATTAAAATAATATCTTCCGGATTTGCCTCAGCCACAGCTTTGAAAATTGCTTCGTGGCGGTCAGGAATTACGGTTGTATTTTTGAATTTTAAAGGCGGCACACCTTTCAGCATCTGGTCCAGAATATCCTGCGGCTCTTCATATCTTGGATTATCCGAGGTAAGAATAACACGTGTGCTGAAATTGCAGGCAATTTCGGCCATTTTTGGTCTTTTGGTAACATCACGATTTCCGCCACAGCCAACGATGGTGATCACCTGTTCATTACCGTTACGAAGATGCGCGATCGTTTGCAAAACATTTTCCAGAGCATCCGGTGTATGCGCATAATCCACAATCCCAACGATGTTATCCACAGAATGGATTTGTTCAAATCGTCCGGGCGGACTGTTCAGGTTGGAAAGGGCAGTAAGCACCTCTTCCGGCGACTCACCCAAAGCTACGGCTGCTCCGTATACCGAAAGCAAATTATAACCGTTAAACCTGCCAATCACACGGAACCAGACTTCCTGATTATTAATTTCCATGTGCATACCCGTAAGCGTATCCGAGAGAATTTTTCCGTTGTAAGTAGCCAGCGTTTGCAGGGAATAAGTTTCAATCCTCGCTTTGGTATTTTGAACCATTACTGAACCGCGGCGATCATCAATATTTACCAAGGCAAAAGCGCTTTTAGGCAACTGATCGAAAAAGCCTTTTTTTGCTGCAATATAGTTGTCAAACGTTTTGTGAAAATCCAGGTGATCGTGGGTAATATTTGTAAAAATACCTCCTGCAAAATGTAACCCTGTGATGCGATGCTGCGCCACCGCATGGGAGCTCACCTCCATAAAAACATGTGAACAGCCTTTTTCATGCATCAATGCTAAAAGTTCGTTAAGCGCAACTGCATCAGGCGTGGTATGCGTGGAAGGAATAACTTCGTCCTCGATCTGATTCTGAACAGTTGACAACATGCCGCAGCGATAACCCAGCGCCCTGAAAAGCTGGAATAAAAAAGTTGCGACAGATGTTTTACCATTTGTACCGGTTACACCAACTAACGTTAATTTTTTCGAAGGCTGATTGTAAAAAGAAGCTGCAATAAAACCCATCGCAGCCGCTGAATCCTGAACCTGAATGTAGGTTATTCCATCTCGCAGCTGCGCCGGTAATTCTTCACAAAGGATCGCTGAAGTGCCAAGGTCGGACGCAGTTTCAATATACTGATGTCCGTCCGTCTGCGTGCCTCGAAGCGCGACAAATAAACTTCCTGGCAGAACGCGCCTTGAATCAATGATTATTTTATTGACGCTGACATTTTCTGATCCGTGTACCGTTACGCCAGCGATTCCACTGATTAAGCTATGAATTGGTTTTTGAATAATTTCCATAAATGGATTTACTGTAATGTTAACAGGATCGTTTTAAGTCCGCTTTTGTTTGTGCCGGGAGGAAGAGATTGTTCCACAACTTTTCCGGAACCTTTAAAAGTAACTTTGAAACCCTTATTTTCAAGAATGAATAACGCGTCGCGCATCGGCATTCCTTGCAGATCTGGGACATCTTTTGACTGGATATCACGCGATTTCCAATTGGTTTTTCCTTTTCCAACGATCGAGCCGGAAAGATATTCCGTTTCTTGTTCCGTAACAGGAGTTAATTTCAGGTAATCGCTGATCACCTTCAGATCCGAAGTTCTGCCCGCCCATTTCACTGGTTTTTCCTCTCCGTGGGTTGTGTCCTTCGCCATTTTTTGAATGCTAACGTCATACGCATAAATTCGGTCAGCTACTTCTTTAAAAACCGGAGCGGCAACACTTCCCGCATAGAGCTGATAATTTTCCTTGGCACCACGAGGCGTATCAATGATCACGATGCAGCTGTATTTCGGATTATTTGCAGGAAAGTAACCGGCAAATGAAGTGTAATATTTACCTGCCGTATGAATTCCATTGATCAATTTCTGCGCAGTTCCTGTTTTTCCTGCAATTTTATAGAGATCCGTCCTGATATTTTTCGCTGAACCGTGTTCTACAACACCTTCCAGCATACTCTTAATTTTTCGTAAAGTTTCAGGGGAACAAATCGGCTTTTCGGAGACGTAAGGCGGGATTTTATCTTCCACTTTTTCAGCGCTTCTCACTTCTTTCACCACCATAGGCCGGACCCAGTAGCCATCATTTGCAACGGCATTATACAAGGCAAGTGTTTGCAGCGGCGTCATTCGCATTTCATAGCCATAAGACATGAAAGTGAGCGAATAATTATTCCATTGTTTCGAAGACCGGTCTTTAATGTAAGGCGGATTCTCACCTTTCATGTGAATTCCTGTCGGCTCGGTCACGTGAAATTGTTTGAGATAATTTAGATACGTATCAGGTTTTGAGAAAAAATACCGCTGCATAAGCAAATGCACACCAATATTTGACGATTTTTCAAAAACCTGAGCAGCTGTCAATACACCATGTCCGCCTCGTTTTGAATCGTTGATAGAAAGTCCACGAAAACGAACAGAGCCTGTTCCCGTATTGACAGTTACCTGATTCGGATTCATTTTTGTTTCTTCCAAAAGCGCCATCATCGTTGGCAGCTTAAATGTCGAACCGGGGTCGGTACTTCCCGCCAAGGCATAATTAAAAACCTCTTCGTATTTATTATCCGCCCGTTTTGTAAGGTTTGCCATTGCCCTGATTTCGCCCGTTGCAACTTCCATAATAACAACACAGCCGAACTCGGCGTTAGCTTCTGTAAGTTTTCTGCGCAGCGCAATTTCAGCCATATCCTGGTAGTTCATGTCCAGGGTTGTGTAAATATCCTTCCCGGTTTCCGGCTGAATATTAAGTGCATCACCGACTGGAATTTTAATTCCACCTTCGACCTGTTCCACAAGATTGACTCCTTCTTTGCCTTCAAGGTCCTTATCAAAACTGGCTTCAACACCGATATAACCGCGTCCGCTTTTAGGATCAGTGCCACCGATTGTGCGGTCAGCCATTGGACTGAATGGTTTATAGCGTTTGTAGATCATTTCGAATTTTCCACCTCCGCCCTTCTTTTCTTTTGCAAAAAAAGGCCATTCTTTAACTTTTTCTCTTTCAAGATATCCGATCTCTTTATTTTTTAACCTTAGATAGCGTTTGTTTTTGCTGACACGATAGCGAAGTATTTTACTTTTATAGCCATCAAAAGTATTTTCACCGAAGTTTTTTACAAGCAAACTGGCCAGCTGATCAATATTGTTGTAGAAGTATGTAGAATCGGCAACTTTTGTATCAAAGCCTACATAATAATATGGCAGTGAGGTCGCGAGCAGACTGCCGTCATTTGAAAAAATACTTCCGCGCATCGCCGGAATCGTATCCAGTTTCAAATCATTTTTTACAGCATATTCCGACCAGGTTTTGCCTTTATGTGAAGCATAATACTGGACATGTATAAGTTTAAAAAAAACCATTATCGCAAATACAAACAAAACCAAAGCAACCATACGTGCTCTGGTAATCAATGCTTTCTTATTATTTTGGCCGCTATCTATATCGCTTTTCATGGGGGCTGGTCAATAAACAGAGATTAAAATTTTACTCTTCTTTTTTGAGAACAATCTTTTTCGGCGGATTAAGATTTTCTTCCAATCCGTCGGGCTTCACTTTTTCAATCACCACAGACTGCTTTCCGCTCTTCATATATTCGGCCTGGATCGAAGTATATTCCGCCCGTAAATCATCGACCTCTTTTTTTAATTTGATACTATTTCTGACATATTCCTCAGACTGAAACCCAATTCTTTCGTAAACTACCAAAAGAATTACGATCCAACCGAAATAGTAAAAGTATTTCACCGGAACCCTTTCTTCCTGACCCGGTACCTTATCCCCGAAAATTTTGTCAAGAGGTAAAAATCGGTTCAGCCAGTTGAATAAACTGTATTCACGTGGCGGTTTTGGTGGCTTTTCTGGTGCTATTTTCGGTCTTCGTTTATTTTCAGCCATGTTTTTTTGCCACAGAATATGTTATCAAAAATCATTTATTACAATTTCATTTTTATCAATTGGATTGATAGGTATTCTTCTTTGGGTCTACAATTTATATCGGCAATGTCACCCCTTGGGGTTTAAAGTAGCCGGTTTTGCTGATTTCTCTATAATACTTCCATCCCTACGGGATTGATAGCGCTTCGTAACTATTTCGTCAAAATCACGAAGGGATGATAGTATTATAGAAAAACGTAATAAAAAGCTTCTTTGGTTTGCCATTTATCGGTCATGTCACCCCTTCGGGGTTCAAAGTAGCCGGTTTTGCTGATTTCTCTATAATACTTCCATCCTTACGGGATTGAATAACGCTTCGTAACTATTTCGTCAAAATCACGAAGGGATGGTAGTATTTTGGAAAAACGTAATAAAAAACTTCTTTGGTTTACCATTTATCGGTCATGTCACCCCTTCGGGGTTTAAAGTAGCCGATTTTGCTGATTTCTCTATAATACTTCCATCCCTACGGGATTGAATAGCGCTTTTTAAATATTTCATCAAAACCCCGAAGGGATGATCATATTGTAGAAAAACGTAATAGAATTCTTCTTTGTGTTTACCATTTATCGGCAATGTCACCCCCTCGGGGTTTAAAGTAGCCGATTTTGCTGATTTCTCTATAATACTGCCATCCCTACGGGATTGAATAACGCTTCGTAACTATTTCGCCAAAATCCCGAAGGGATGACAGTATTATAGAAAAACGTAATAAAATACGAATTTAAAACCCGGAACGGGTGGCAGAAGGCCGCTGCAAGTCGATTATTCCGGCTTTTCCGCAATTCTCAATTTTGCACTTCTGGCACGGGGATTTCTTTTCACTTCTTCTTCCGTCGCTTCAATTGGCTTCCTCGTGATACTTTTTAATGGCTTGATTTCATTACCATAAAAATCTTTCTCAACTTCCCCGTCAAATTTTCCTTTTTGAATAAAATTTTTGACCGGCCTGTCTTCCAGAGAATGATAGGACATCACTACCAATCTTCCTCCCGGATTCAAAACTTCGGGTACCTGGGTTAAAAACTCTTCCAGCACCTTCATTTCATCATTCACTTCAATTCGCAAAGCCTGGAAAACCTGGGCGAAATATTTGTTCTCGCGATGTTTCGGCGCATAACGCATCAAAATTCCTTTCAGATCATCAACCGTTTCAATGGGTGCATTATGGCGCGCTGAAAAAATAGCTTCCGCAGCTGTACGCGCATTCGTCACTTCACCGTAGCGGCTTAAAATCGATTGAAGTTCAGTCGCAGAACGAACATTCAAAACTTCACGAGCCGTTTTTTCATTATTCGGGTTCATACGCATATCAAGATCGGCTTGAAAACGCGTCGAAAAACCCCGCTCCGGCGTGTTGATCTGGTGTGATGAAACGCCCAGATCGGCCAGTATTCCGTCAACCTTTTCTGCTTTATGCAGTTTAAGGTATCGTTTTATATGTCTGAAATTGGCTGCTATGAATGTAAATCTAGGATCGTCTTTCCATTGTTTAGCATTGGCAACCGCATCCGGATCCTGGTCAAAAACCAAAAGTCGCCCGGTTGTTAATTTTTCTAAAATAGCCCGCGAATGTCCTCCACCGCCAAACGTAACATCAACGTAGATGCCGTCGGGACGAATATTCAAACCATCCAGGCACTCGGACAGCATTACGGGTTCATGATATGTACTTGGAAAATCCATTTATTAAAAGCAACGTAGATAGGAACTATTTCTTGCCATGAGGCCGTTACAAACTTAGCAATTTTCAATGGTACGAATTGCCCATCGGTAGGGATTTAATTTTTTTTGGACACCTGTAATTCTACATCAATAAATTGAATATGAGAGCAATAAAATTAATAATTGCATTATTTATCACAGTTGGCTTTTTAAGCTGCCAATCTTCGTCTGACAAAAGCCTGAAACCAGGAACCTGGCGAGCCACGCTGACGAGAGATGGACAGACTCTTCCGGTAATTCTGGATATAGCTGAAAATCCTGATGGTAAGACTTATACGGTTTATTCTGTAAATGCAGGTGAGCGCCTCAAAATGGATACTGCTTACTTTGAAAAAGATTCACTACATATTCCGATGCAGCTTTTTGATTCTGAAATAACAGCGGCTGTTGATGGAGAAAAATTAACTGGAGTATATAAAAGACTGGATGGAGATAAGGTGACGGGCTCACTTCCGTTCAACGCTACATTTGGCGCTGATTATCGTTTTTTCAAAGAGGAAGCGGTTGAAGGTGTGAAAAATGTGACGGGTAAATATGCAACCATCTTCAAAAACGAGGTGACCAAAGACTCTACGGAAGCAGTCGGAAGTTTCACTCAAAAAGGAAGTATTGTTGAGGGTTCGTTTTTAACGCCCACCGGAGACTACCGTTATTTGTCAGGAAACGTAAAAGGCGATAGTTTGTATTTATCAACTTTTGATGGATCCAACGCTTATCTGATTAAAGCAGCAATTTTGAAAGATGGCGTTTTAAAAGGCTCGATGTGGTCCGGTATTAAAGGATATAAAACGTTCACTTCTATCCTGAATGAAAACGCAAAACTTCCTGACGCTACAAAATTGACATATCTGAAACCTGGCTCTGAAACGGTGGACTTTACATTTCCTGATGCAGACGGAAAACCATTATCGCTGAAAGATCCACGTTTTAAAGGCAAACCGGTTATTATCCAGATCATGGGTTCCTGGTGTCCGAACTGTATGGACGAGACAAATTTCCTGGCTCCCTGGTATACGAAAAATAAATCGAGAGGTGTGGAAATTGTCGGACTTGCTTTTGAGCATTCGGATGATCTGGCAGTATCTGCTCCGAAGCTGAAAAGAATGGAAAGCCGGTTTGGAATTGAATACCCGGTTTTGCTGGCCGGGACAAATACCAATGAAGCTACGGCGAAAGCATTGCCGATGCTGAATAAGGTTATGTCTTATCCAACAACAATTTTCATCGATAAAAAAGGAAAAGTTCGGGAAATTCACACCGGATTTTCGGGTCCGGGAACGGGTAAATATTATGATGAATTCGTTGCGGATTTCAACCAGCTTATGGACAAACTGATCAGCGAAAAATAAATAAAATCTGCGCACCGGATACAAAATGTGTCCGGTGCGTTTTTTTTGGAACAAAATTAGTATGCTTGCATAATATTAATTTCATTTCTTACATTTGTGTACAGACATCACTGACACCCTACCAAGAGAAAAGATGCGCAAGGAAAAGACGATAGATTTTCAGATCAAGTGGGCGTGGCATTCTATTTCGCGAATGTACAATGCCTATGCTGCCCGTTTCGATACGACAATGGCAGTTGGTTATGTACTATTGAATATTGATTTGGAGCATGGTACACCGGCTACAAAAATAGCACCGCTGCTGGGTATGGAACCCAGAAGTCTGGTTCGTATGCTTAAAAATCTGGAAGAGAAAGGACTGATCCGCCGCGAGGTTGACGACAGCGACAAGCGATTTGTAAGAATTGTGCTGACTGATCTTGGAAAGGAAAAAAGAGAGCTTTCGAGAGAAGGTGTACTGTCTTTCAACACGATGATCCGCGATAAAATACCTCTGGAAAAGCTAGTTGTTTTTTTTGATGTGATTAAAGATATAAACCGGTTGGTTGAGGAAGAAAATCAAAAACTCAAAGCCGGAGAAATAACAGAAGAATTTTAAATCCCTGACTATTCGTTTGGGCAATCTGCCAAAAGCTAATAGCCAACAGCTAAAACCTTGATAAAATAATGAATCGTTCTATTCGTAAAGTTGCCGTTTTAGGCTCCGGTATTATGGGATCGCGGATTGCGTGCCATTTTGCCAATATTGGTGTAGAAGTGTTGCTTCTGGACATTGTTCCAAAAGAAGCCAGCGATGCAGAAAAAGGAAAAGGTTTAACCACCGATCATCCCGCCGTCCGTAACAGGATTGTGAATGATTCTTTTCAACAAACATTAAAAGCAACGCCAGCCGCCCTATATAACCCTGCCTTTGCCTCGCGCATAAAACTGGGGAACTTCGATGATAACCTGAAAGATATTAAAGATTACGACTGGGTTATTGAAGTGGTTGTTGAGCGGCTTGATATTAAAAAGAGTTTATATGAAAAAGTAGATGCGCTTCGGAAACCCGGAACGCTGATCACTTCCAATACTTCCGGAATACCAATCCATCTGATGGCAGAAGGGCGTAGTGAAGATTTTAAAAAACATTTCTGCGGAACACACTTTTTTAATCCTCCGCGCTATTTGCGGTTACTGGAAATTATTCCAACACCAGAGACAGACTTGTCTGTCAATGACTTTTTGATGCACTATGGCGATTTGTTTTTGGGTAAAACCACTGTGCTTTGTAAGGATACCCCGGGTTTTATCGCAAACAGACTGGGGATTTTTGCTTTAATACAGACGATTCGTGTGGCTGAGGAAATGGGTTTGTCTGTGGATGAAGTTGATAAGTTAACAGGTCCGGTTGTAGGGCGGCCAAAGTCGGGGACCTATCGTTTGTCGGATGTCGTTGGGCTGGATACTACTGTTCATGTAGCCAATAATTTATATGCTTCCGGAGAAGGCACGGATGAATCTCGTGACGCTTTCAAACTGCCGGTTATCATGCAAAAATTATATGATAACAAATGGCTGGGAGATAAAACCGGACAAGGATTTTACAAGAAAATCAAAGACGATAAGGGTAAGTCAGTAATTCTAGCACTCGATTTTGAAACGCTGGATTATAAGCCTTCTGAAAAAGTAAAATTCGCAACGCTGGAAGGAACAAAGGCGATTGGTGATGTTGCGAAACGTTTTAGTGTGCTTCTGGCTGGAACGGATAAGGCAGGCGAATTTTATAGAAAGACTTTTTCGGATTGTTTTAAGTATGCGACTTTCCGCATTCCTGAAATTTCGGACGAAATTTTCAGAATCGATCAGGCAATCTGTGCTGGTTTTGGATGGCAGCTGGGTTTGTTTGAAACCTGGGACGCTGTTGGTGTGAAAGAAATGCTTGGCATCATGGAAGCGCTGAATGCAAAACCGGCACCGTGGGTTTATGAAATGCTCGAAGCGGGAAACAGCTCGTTTTATAAGGTTGAAAATGGGAAAAAATTTTATTATGATATTACTTCGAAATCATACAAAGTAATTCCTGGTCAGGATAGTTTTATTATTTTAAGCAACCTGACAAATAACATTGTCTGGAAAAACGCCGGCGCGAACTTGTATGACATTGGGGATGGAATTCTGAATCTGGAATTTAAATCCAAAATGAATACCATGGGTTCAGAAGTGATCGAAGGAATCCAGAAAAGTATCAGTCTTGCGGAAAAGGAATACCGCGGACTTGTGATCGGTAATGAGTCGAGCGAGGCATTTTCGGCCGGAGCAAATCTTGCCATGTTGTTTATGTTCGCCATCGAGCAGGAATTCGATGAGATCAATATGGTTATCGCGCAGTTCCAGCAAACAATGATGCGAGCGCGTTATTCATCAATCCCGGTTGTTACGGCGCCTCATTCGCTTGCTTTGGGTGGAGGATGTGAACTTAATCTTCACGCGGATAAAGTCGTTGCGCATGCTGAAACTTATATGGGATTGGTAGAATTTGGCGTAGGAATTATCCCGGCCGGCGGTGGTACAAAAGAGATGGCTCTTCGTTGTTCTGATATGTATCAGGCGGGAGATACAGAATTGAATATTCTTCAGACTGCCTTTATGAACATCGCGCAGGCGAAGGTTTCGACTTCTGCGCATGATGCCAGAGCTATGAATTATTTGCAGGAAAAAGACCAGATTGTCCTCAACCGAAGCCGTCTGATTGCTGAGGCAAAACAGGCTGCGATTGATCTTGCTGATAACGGATATACCCAGCCAAAACAGCGGAATGATATAAAAGTGCAGGGGAAAGCCGGTATGGCTCTATTCATGACTGGAATTGCGCAGATGAAAATCGCTAATTATATCAGCGAGCACGATGCGAAAATTGCAAACAAGCTGGCATACGTTATCAACGGTGGAGACCTGAGTTATCCACAACTTGTCACAGAACAATACCTGCTTGACCTGGAAAGAGAAGCTTTCCTGTCTCTTTGTGGAGAAAAGAAAACGCTCGAAAGAATGCAGGGATTATTGAACGGAGGAAAACCTCCAAGAAATTAAATCAGGATAACCAACGGGTTGGACTGCCGGTTTTATCGAAAAGCGTATTCGAAATCTGGCCGAGGCGAATATTTGTGTCGTTTTCGAATGAAAGATCATTCAGGATCAGCAGGACCTCGTCTTTTGTAACTTTCCTATATTTGGGATTCATCGTCCCGCCAAACTCACCCGGAATTGCTTGTGGATTCCACTGAAAATGTGGATCTACAAGGCTTCCTCTGGGAGCCATAATGGGTGGAGGCGTGGCGCTTCCACGAAAATCCAGAACGGCAGGGTGATCGAGGCCGAGGCTATGACCAAATTCATGTGCGGCGGTTGTCGAAGTCCCAAGATTGTCTGTCGTGAGCCAATGTCCGACATTATCACCCAAACCATACCCCATAAAAGACCGGGTGATATGATTTTCATTTTCAATCCGGATATAATTATTTCTAAAATTCAGGTTTACGGCAGCTCTGAGCATTGCTTCACCAGTTGAAATAATTTTATAGGTAATATTGAATACAACCATTACTTGGTCGCCGCTAAGATTAACAAATGCTTCCGGTTCATTATACATCCGGTTGATTTCTTCAATAACAGCGATTCCAATATCGTCCGTGGCTTCTGAGCCATACAAGTACAATTTTGAAGCAATTTCAATCTGACGTTTTTCGATTTGTAAAGTTGCGATAGCGGCCATAATGTGTGTGTATGATGAGAATCTGAATTTAATATTTGTATTTATTACAAATTAGTTTGAAAAGTCTATAAATTAGTAGAGTAAGCAGATTATTTTATAAAATTGTACCCAACAAACAGCTTCATTGAAATCAGACGTTCTGATATACAATTCAATAAGTGAATAAAAACTGAATAATTTTTGTTACAAAAGATGAATGGTTCAGTTTAGCAGATGAATTATATGGATGATATAGCATTATCAGGCCCATGTAATAGTATTGGTGAATTTCAGTATACTTATCAACAATGATATCAAAAAAAGCAAAATACGCCCTTAAAGCGCTTAAAGTTTTGGCGGAACAGTTCGGAAAAGGCCCGGTGCTGATTTCGTATATTGCAGAAAAAGAAAGAATTCCGAAGAAGTTTCTTGAAGCGATTTTGCTTGATTTACGAAATAATGGAGTACTTCAAAGTCAGAAAGGAAAAGGAGGCGGTTACCTTTTAAGAATACCCCCAGGCGAAGTAAGTTTTTCAAAAGTTCTCAGAATTATTGACGGACCTATTGCGCCCGCGCTTTGCGTTTCAATGTTTTTCTACGGGAAATGTGATGACTGCAAAGATGAGGAAACATGCAGCCTGCGTACTGTTTTGGAAAGATGGAGAGATGCAAACCTTGCTGTTTTAGATCAGACAACGCTCAACGATTTATTGCTGCAAGGAGCGGGAGAGCATTTGCTTGCTGAGTAACGAGCCTGTCTTTTCGTACATAAAGCGTGACATCGTCAATCGTTGACACCAAAGTATAATGCTGGCGAACAAAGTCAGCCACCGCAGGGAAATTATTGATTCCCTGCGTTTTTTTATCCTGCACCCATAGGCTGTATATGCCCACAGCATCAAGAATCACTGCTGGTTTTGTCCTTTTTAAATCGCTCACATAACGAGCCAGATACTTTTCCTGCATGGGATGTTTAAAAATCGATCGCTCTGAATGGTTTTCAGCTGTTCCCTGAGCAAGTTGCGCTTCCACATAATATTTACATTGCCAGCCCCAAACGACCATGTAATCTCCGGGTTTTGTAAATTTCATCAGAGTAGTAACGACCGGACTTTTATCGAGCTTAGTTAACCCATTTACAGATTCAAAAGCGTTCAGACGATGCTCTCGGCGGTAAGATATCGCGTCATTCCCTGCAAACCAAAAAAGCAAAATAATTGGCGCTGCAACAAACCAGTTATTCCGTGTTTTTATACTATAAGCAGCCAGTAAAATCCATGGATAAATACAAAAATTTAAATAATGGATAAAGCTGTTTCCGGATTTAGTTGAGGAGTATATGCCTGTTAAAATGAGTAATATAATCGTAGCGGGAATTATAAAACCGGCTGTCTTTCTATTTTCTGCGGAGTGACGAAACGCGACAAATAGCCCTAAAATGATTGAAATAAGCAGAACCAGCGAATAAACACTAAAATCAGCGCTTAAAGATATCAGTTTTAAAAACTGTGCAGGAATTTCTATAAAACTGCTTCCTCCGGCATAAATCGCATTTCCAAGAATATAAAAATCGATAAAGTCCTGGAAAACATTGTTCGTTAGAATCCAGAGAAATAATAATATTGGAAATGTCAGCCCGCCGACAAGGAGAAAAAGCAGGGGTTTGATTTCACTGGATCTTTGATAAAATTGATCACAAAGCCACAAAGCAGCGAGTACTACAACCATAGCCTGGGGAACGGACTGGAGTTTTGCAAAAGGCATCATTCCGGCTGCAAGACCCAGAAAAAAGGTAACCCATGAGGAAATCTGTCTGTTATCTGAAATTCTGGAAAGCAGCCAGATGGTGAAGGCCAGAAGAAAAACAGGAAGTTGTTCGGAGGAATAATGGACAAAATCATTTTCCTGAGTGAATGCAAGAAAAATAATCGGGGCTGTAAATGCCACGCGCGCAGTCGATTCCCCAAACCATTTTTTCATCGCTGAAAAAATGAAAAGCAAAGCTCCTATACAGCATATCAAGCCCATCACCCTGCCGGAAGTGTAATTGATTTGAAATCCGAATACTTTTGGAATAACCAGAAGATAATTGTCCAAGGGTCCAATCGTTGTTCCATCGACAGAACGCCAGTACACAGGATCCTGGTAAAGTGTTATCGCATGACTGAGCATCTGACTTTCGTCTGCATTGAGTTCCCGGTTAAATACAATAGCCGGCATTCTCATAAATGACAATAAACCTACGCAAAGGATCAGAAAAGCCCAGCCAGGTACTTTTTTGTAAATACTTGCCAGAATAACAATCCCGCCAAGCAGATATCCAAGAAACCAATAAACTGTCGGGGAATTGTCGAATGTAAGCATAAGATACTAGTTGATTGTATCTACCTTTTCAACAAAATCGCGGTAATGAATCGCTGGAATAAAGTGCTGCTGCGAACGATACTGCAATACCATAAAGACCAGAAATAAGGAAATCAGGAAGGATTGAAGCATCAAAATGATCAAAGTGCTACCCAATGTGGAAGCCCATCCCGGTGTTGCATTTCCAATTAGTTTCAGAAAAAGAATAATGACAATAAAAGCAACAGCGAGGCCGGACATGAACATCGAAAAGATCAGAATCCGAACGGCCGTGGTATCAACCAAAACTGAAATGGCACTAAGTCCATGCAAAACAAGCGAAACAAAATTCATTTTGCTTTCTCCCGCCAGACGCGTAGCGCGGTCTGTCAGAACCGAATCATAAGGGATACGGGATTTGATGATTCCTCCGGGATAATTATTCCAGATTTCAGAAACTCGAACCAAATTTTGAAGTCTGTTTTGAGGAATGATGCTAAAATTGCCAAATGTGATCACTTTTCCTGTAAGTAACTTAAATACAGACTTATAGATTACATAAAAAAACCTGAAAAGGAAATTTTCAGTGCGTTTATTTCTTTGGGCAAAAATGATTTTACCGGGCACTTCGAGCGATCTGGCGACCAGCTTATTAATATCAGAAGGAGCATCTTCTCCATCAGCGTCCATCACGATCACTTTGTCGCAGGCAATATTTTCAGCTGCATAAGAAAGTCCGATCGCAATTGCTTTTTGATGACCAAGATTGCGGTACAGACGTAATACCTGAATGGCTTTTCCTCCAAAAGGAACAAATGGCTCTGTCCGGTCTTTTGCAGAACAATCATCAACCACAAGTATTGACGCATTTTTCAGCACGGAAGGGTTTAAATCTGTGTTTATTTTCGTGATCAGCAGATTAAGCGCCTCCCAGTCGTTGTACTGAGGTATAATAATTACAAAATTTTCCGGCATAGTGGTGAAGGAAATAACCTCCGGACAAGTATAAAGAATTTTACTGGTCCGGAGGTTATAAGGATTAACATATTATTTTACACTAGCCAAACGAGACGAAATTCCGTCGTGGATCTGAGTTAGCGTCTCAACAAGACCATATTCCCAATTCCAACCCGGATAGTGTTCTTTAAATTTCGAAAGATCACTTACATACCAGATATGGTCACCGATACGGTTTGTTTCAGAATATGAATGTGAAAGTTTATTTCCGGTAATTTTTTCGCATAAGGCAATAGCCTCGATCATTGAACAGTTGGCGAAACGGCCACCTCCTGCGTTATAAACTTCGCCCGGACGAGGGTTTTGATAGAAATGCCAGAACATATTTACAAGGTCATGGCTGTGAATATTGTCACGAACCTGTTTTCCTTTATATCCAAAAATCGTGTAGTGATTTCCAGTGATCGCACATTTCATCAGGTACGCAAGGAATCCGTGCAACTGAGCGCCTGAATGGTTAGGACCTGTAAGACATCCGCCACGGAAAACAGCTGTTTTCATCCCAAAATAGCGGCCATATTCCTGCACCATAATATCTGCTGCTACTTTCGAAGCACCAAAGATCGAGTGTTTCGTATGGTCAATGCTATGTTTTTCGTCAATACCATTTTCGAAATATGGATGACTTTCGTCAATTTCCCAACGGGTTTCCAGCTCAACAAGAGGCAGATAGTTCGGGTTATCTCCGTATACTTTATTTGTTGAAGTGAAAATAAACACAGCTTCAGGTGTATGAAGTCGGGTCATTTCCAGCATATTCAGCGTTCCAACTGCATTTACACCAAAATCTGTAAACGGTTCACGCGCAGCCCAGTCATGACTAGGTTGTGCAGCAGCATGGATAATCAATTTGATATCGTTTCCGTATTCTTTAAAGATCGGTTCCAGTTGGCTAACTTCACGAATATCAGCAGAGTAATGTTTGTAATTGGCGTAAGCAGATTCAATACGGCTTTTATTCCAGGCAGTGTTTCCGTCTGCTCCGAAGAAATATTCACGTAGATTATTATCAACTCCAATAACCAGGTCAAACTTATCAGCTAGGAAAGCAACAGACTCGCTTCCGATCAATCCGGCTGAGCCGGTAACTAATGCTATATTCATATTAAGTATTAAATTCTGTTTTAAAATGTGGTATTAAAATAATACTATATTCAGATGTGTATAATATAAGATGTAAAGTAAAATAAAAACAGACAATTATCCCAACTGGTTTCTTAAGTGGCTGCGAAATTACAGTTCATTTTATCAAAAAAGTAACCTTAGGTTGATTGTTGGACGGAAAAAACTGACCGATTACAAAAAAATTAACCTATTTGGCAGAAAAATTTCTATTCTATTTACTACTTGCATAGTTTTACGAAATATTCTCCCTCCTCATCAAAAGTCTGTCATTTCATTATTTTATAAAGAAGTAGCAGAGCTCCGTCATAAGAATTATTATAACACACCTATCATATCCGGAAGCAGTTACCCGACTTCTGGAAAAGGCATTGTGCCGTGGAAATTTTATTGGTGATTTTAACTAGTGTATGTTTGGACAAATGACCACCGCTTTTGGTAAAGATAGCTTTTTAAGTTATTTATTGATTGCCGGTATTGTACTTCGGGTTTTTCTATATATCACGTTACCTGGTTTTGGCGTCGATGCTCACGGCGAAGTAATTAATTTTATTCTTGAAAAAGGCAGGCTTCCGTTAACGAGAGAGGTTTTTTGCGCTATGCACCCTCCTCTTTTTTATATACTCTCTCTGCCATTTTTTTATTTTGACAATATTCACAGCCAGAAAATAACCCAGATATTTTCGCTCTTACTCGCATGTGGGAATTTATATCTGCTGTATCTTTTATGTAAAAATCTGTTGCCGGACGTTGTTGTCAGAAATGTGGCTTTTCTGCTTGCCGTATTTTTACATTCGTTTGTTACCTTTTCTTTATATGTTTCAAATGATACGCTGGCTTATTTTCTCGGGACTTGTATCTTTTACGTACTTCACCAATATATCCAAAAACCTACGCTACGGAATGAGATATTGATTGCTGTTTTACTAGGTTTAGGATTGCTTACGAAAGGAACTTTCCTGGCTTTCGGCCCATCACTTGGACTAGTAGTAATTCTATCACTTTGGAAAAAGAATCTGCCGGTTAAAACGATTATCGGTCGGATTTTGCTTTTTGGCATTATAACACTTGTCATTGGGTCCTATAAGTACCTTGAAAATTATTATGCGGAACACCGCCTGATCGCGCACAATATTGATTTCTTCTATTACATGCCCGCGAACACTTTTATTGGTATTAAAAGTATTTTGTATTTTAACCTGAAACAGCTGGTAAAATATCCAACCTATTTTCAGGGAGATCCGATGCTGGAACATGTATATCCAATTATCTTTTACGCTACATTTTGGTACAAATTTTGCGAACCGCTAAATGGATTCGAACTGGGTTCAAGAACTTCTTTTAAGTATATAGGAAGCGTTATTTACATCGTCGGACTTATCCCATCCGTTTTAATCCTGTTAGGTGCGTTCTTGAAATCAATAACTGTTTTTAGTTTTTTAGGTAAATTAAAATCAAGCAATAGCGAAAGTTTTGACAAGGGATTGGAGCAGGCCGCCTGGCTAAGTATTCTGTTCATGAGCATTTTACTGGTAATTGTTGCTGGCCTGAAATACAATGTCTGGGTCTGCTTTCAGTCGAGATTATTTCTTCAGGCATTCTTCCCGATCATCTGGATTCTGTATGCAGGATTGAAATTTGTGAAAGAAAAATCGAAGCTGGCATTTAATTTAAGTGCCTTTTCAATGCTGACAATATCACTTCTGTATATTGTTTATTACTTCACCGAAGGCGTCCATATCCTGCTTACATAATCTGAAACTGAAATAGCCGGGCACAAAAAAAGATATCCTCAAAAAATGAGGATATCCTGTTTATGAAATCTTAACCTGTTAAGAGACAGTACTATTGTTTTACTACCGCACTACCAGACCCACTGAATAATTTAGCACGAATTGCTTCTACACGTGGTTCAAGTTCAGGATTTGCTTCGTATTTGTTAGCCATCTGACGTGGCAAAGAATCCGGGCTTACTCCGTAAACATACTGATTGTCTGCATTTAGGTCTTTTTGTTCTTTGTGGTTATATTTTTGATAATCACAAGAAGATAATAATGCTACACATGCCACAAAAGCGGCTATTTTACTGAATTTCATCTCTCTGCTGTTCATAGTAATACGCACAAAAATAACCGCCTTTTCCATAACCACCAAATGGTTAGGAAATGAATTGTCAAATTTTTAATCGTTCTAACTCATTATGCACAAATTGCATGAGGTCAGTGATGTATTCCCTGGAAAAATCAAATGGAATATTTGCAGCCGCATATATTTCAGTGATTGGCGCAGTGTAACCTAGTTTGAGCGCATCAAGATATCCTTTCAGGCCTTCTTCCGGATTTTCGCGGTAGTTTTTCCAAACACCGATAGCACCTAATTGTGCAATACCGTATTCAATATAATAAAAAGGAACCTCATAAATATGAAGCTGACGTTGCCATAAATATTTCCGGAATGATTCAAGCCCAGACCAGTCTAATACTTCATCCGTAAATTCTTTGTAAATTCTAACCCACGCATCTGTTCGTTCGTCAGCAGTATGCATCGGGTTTTCATACATCCAATGCTGGAATTTATCGACAGTTGCAACCCAGGGAAGGGTTTCTATGATAGATTCTAGATGCTGAATTTTTGCCCGGCGAAGGTCATTTTCGTTATCAAAAAACTCATCCCAGAAATCCATGGTAATGAGCTCCATGGACATCGAAGCCAGTTCAGCAACTTCTGATGGGGTATGTTTGAATGAATTTAGCGCAAGATCCCGCGTGACAAGCGAGTGAACAGCATGGCCGCCTTCATGCAGCAAAGTGATCATATCGCGAAGGTTCGAGGTCGCGTTCATAAAAATAAACGGAACTCCGATTTCTTCTAATGGATAATTATAACCACCCGGTGCCTTTCCTTTTCTTGATTCCAGATCCAAATGTTTCATGTTTTTCATGATCTGGAGGCAATTTCCAAGAAACGGATCAAGACGGCTGAAACAACGGATTGTTTTGTCAAGCAATTCTTCACCGCTGTTAAATGGTTTCAGTGGAGCAAGTACTTTCGGATCAACTTTCGTATCCCATGGACGAAGTTGGTCAACTTGTAAAGCACTTTTCCTGTTATTCGCCATATCGTTTAACAACGGTACAACAGCTTCTTTCACTGAGGCGTGAAAGTTAAAGCAATCTTGTGGCGTGTAATCAAAACGGCCCATTGCCGCGAACATATAATCACGATAATTGTCAAATCCAGCGTTTTTCCCAACCTGATCCCGCAGGGTTACCAATTTATTCAACAACTCATCCAGCGTGTCATGATCTTGGTAACGTCTTTCCGCTACCGCACGCCATGCCTCTTCGCGAACAGCTCTATCCGTAGACTGCAGTCGGTCCGATGCTTTTTGCAAAGTCATTTCTTCTCCATCGAGCGTGACAGTCATAGCACCTGCAATGGCACCGTAACGGCGTTCTTCGGTTTGCATTTCCGTTTGCAGCGGAATATTTTCTTCGCGGAATAATTCAATGGCTTTTTTCATACCACGAATCGTAATCGAAAAACCCTGATCTGTCAGCTCGTTCAGGTACTTACTTTCCACTGCCTTTTTATCCAGCTCATTTCCATATTCTGCAAGTTTTGGCTGAATTTCTGTAATGAAAAACTGCAATGCGTTGATCAAGCCTGTATTTGCAGTATCACAAGTCTGGCGTATATATCTCCATGCGAAATTTTCTGATAAATATGATTCAAGTTCACTCCGGTCTAAAAACCATTGACGGAGGTCCGAAGCAGAATTTATTTCCCTGGCTTTTAAATTATCATAAAATGGCTGAAGATCTTCCCAGCTTTTCAGATCAAATTCTTCTCCTATAAAAACCCGTTCAGATCGGGCCAACGTGCTAGTTTCCTGATTTATCATCTTTCCTTTGATTGTGATAATTATATTTTCAAAGGTAAGGTGGAATTGGCTGAAAGTGAAATGGACGTAATTTCTTCTACTTCAAATGATCCGATTATTTTATCAGAAAGTGTCATAGAAAATGAGCCGGACTGAATCGATTCATTGGATAAGTCATTTTGAACTAATCCGTATATAATTGGAAAAGGATCGCAAGGCCATACGATTTCGTCTTCATAAGCTTCATTTCGGTTGATGGCAATCATTCCAAGCTCAAAACGCGCAATAATTGAGGTGAGGCCGATTGTGTTTTTCGAAAGCCAGGACAAAAAGTGGGGGCCGATTTCTTCGATAAACGAGGAGTGGTTGTTGGCCTGAAAGTAGCGCGCAGTAGTCGTTTCCATTTGCCCGGTAGCTTTTAGAAAGCGGGAAGTGAAAAAGCAGTATCGCTCCAAATGGTTTTGGCGCCACCATAGTGCAATTGCGCGGACGAGTTGTAGATTTGATGATTTCGCGACAGAATGAAAATAATTTTCATCCCCGTATTCCGGCAGATAGTTGTCCTTTACAAGACCAAGTATCTTCTTTTGAAGATCAGCAAGTGGCAGGTGATTTTTCATAAAACAGAACTTTTAATTTTTCAAGTTCATTTAAAATGGCTTCCTGACCAACGCGGTCAACAAACTCGTCAAGTAATTCATAGGTGATCGCTTCCAGGTTTTCAGGTTGGTAGCGTTCTATAACGTGTTGGGTTAATTCAAGGGTTGTATCGCTCGTAAGCCCGGCATGTATGTCTGTCATGAAGCCGCTGTCCATAAAACCGCTGGCAATATGAAATTCTTTGATATGATTGCAATTCAGCTCATTAAGGAATAATTCGATATTCAATCCATGATTAAAGGCATCACATTCCAGGTTGTAAATGTCAAGTATCAGACCACATCCTGTTCTTTCACAGATTTTATTCAGAAAATCTGCATGAGAATAATTGCTATGATATTCCGGAATAAGGCTGACCACATTTTCCAGCAAAAAGGGAATGTTGTAACGATCCTGAATTTTATTGATGCGATCGCAGACCATAGCAAGTGTTTCAATAGTGCGGGGTAGCGTCACCATGGTACCCAGATTTACGCCGTCAACAAATATGTAAGCCAGGTGCTCGCTATGCCATTTTAAGCAAAGATTTTCTAGAAGTTCGTCCAGAAGATTCAGGTAGTTTTTGGAAACACCATCGTAAGAGCCGATTGATAAACCGACTCCATGAACCAGAAGGTCAATTTTGTCATCAACCTTTTTTAGTTCTTCAAGCTTCTCAGGATTAATACTGGCCACTCCTTTTCGGGAAGTGGCCAGAGAGTCGGGACTGAATTCGAGGTAGTCTACAACAGAAAGAAGTTTTTCCAGAAAATCAGGACGGCCTCCTTCATAAGTAGTTCCAATCTTGATCGGTTTCATCAGAATTGTTGTTTGAACTCGATATCATTCAGAATTTTAAATTCGACAACAGATTCCAGTTTCAAAGCTCTTCCGAATCGTTCACGATCGATCAGGATATCATCGATACCTATGAACAGGTCCCGTCCACCAAGCCCACAGGCTGTACAACCACTTTCTTTGTAAATTCTTTCCAAAATTTCGTTGATCTGATCTTTGGTCACGGACGGACGAACCTTAATTGCCAATGTTGTTTTACCGGCTGTCAGTTTGCTGGTAATTGCTTGATCTACCATAATCGTAAGAGTTTAATAGATAAAATCTGGCAATGTTTAAAAGGGAATTGCCTTACCCCAACATTATTGCACGCTTGCGAAAGGCTGGAAAGCGATAATGTAGAGGCTTAGTCGTCGGCGAAAGCTATTTTGGTAACATGATTTGCGAATTTTTTTATCCGTTGAATAGAAACATTTTTATCATCCTTAAACTACTGATACATAGTTGTTAAAAACATTTGATTTTACGTATATTACCGTCAAGTATCCGCCTAGCACTATGCCATTCTTTCAAAAAAAGTTCTCTGATGATGATCTGATTGAAGGGATTTTATCCGACAACGGCCAACGCCGCTTTTGTGAAAATCGCCTTTACGAAAAATATATGTATTTGATCCGCGGAGGCGAGTGGAAGCATAAGCTTTCTCACGATGAATGCTCGATGGTTTATTCCGATACGATCCTGACAATTATAGAAAACATTCAAAATGGGAGCTTTAAGGGGCATTCTTCATTAAAAACGTATTTAAATCAGATCTTTTCTAACAAATGTGTTGACCTGCTGCGTAAAAATGCGACTAATCGCCAACAGGTTCATCATGGCGAAACATTGGACGACTATGTCAATATGCTTCCTGACGAATCACGTGGCATTGTGCAGCGACTTATCGATCAGTATGATATTGAACTTTTACATACCCGGTTACGAGAAATCGGCGAGAAGTGCCAGCAAATGATCAAAGCCTGGGGCGAAGGATATATGGATCAGGAGATTGCTGTTGAGATGGGTTATCAGTCGGCAGCCGTAGTGAAGACAAGCCGTTTAAGATGTCTTGAAAAGTTGAGGGATTTGTATAAAGGGGGTAAAAATGATTAGAGGCGAACAAATCAGATTATGGAAGAGCGAATAGACGATTATTTTAAAAAGCAGCTCCCTGAATTGGAGAGAAAAAAGTTCGAGGAAGACTTGAAATCGAGTCCTGAACTGGCCGAATCTGTGGCGTTTTATTTAGTTACACACGATGCGGCAAAACAAAATGCCCGAGAAAAGGAGCTTATCAAGAGACATGCAGAATGGCAGAAATTAGGTCCTGCTGAATCGAAGACAATTAACAGACAATTGATTTATTATACTTCTGCGGCAGTCATCCTGATCGCTTTGGGACTTGGCTGGTTTTTCCTGAAATCAGGAACTCAAGACCGGGAATTGCTGGCGAACGCGTACGTCGAAAAAAACTTTTCAACGCTGAGTGTTCAGATGGATGGAGATGCTGACAGTTTACAACAGGCCGTCGGTGCGTATAATATGGGAGAATTTAGTACTGCCGAAAATCAGGTGGAAGCTATCTTGAAACGGGATCCTGAAAACGCCGAGGCACAAAAACTTGCAGGGATTGTTTCCCTGAAACTTAAAAATTACGACAAAGCGATTACCTACTTTCATCAGCTTGGAGAACAAGAAAATCTGTTCTCAAATCCGGGAAAGTTTTATGAAGCCATTGCACACATTCAGCGAGGTTTGCCGTTAGATAAGAAATTGGCGGACAGCTTGTTGGAGGAGGTAATTGATAGTAACTTGGACGGAAAGGAGGAGGCTGAAAAGTGGGTGAAATGATGCATTTATATTTAAACCTAACCACGTCCCCAAATGAAATACCTATTTTCACTAACCGCCGCCTTAGCCGCATTTTTTGTATTTGCCTGCCGTTCGAAAAAAAAGAAAACTCTGGCTTGGAAAGCAGATTGTAATAGAGGTTATTACCAAACATTAAAAGATGGTAAACCTGTAAAAAAATTAGATAAAGATTTCGAATATGATAAGTCTCTTACGTTCGGACTTGTCGCGGGCAATGGTGAAGTCCCAATTGATTTTATATTTAAATATCACGACAGTTTCGACATTTCAGAGATTGAGAAAATTGAGAACGAAATCAGGACGAAATATCCTGATCTGCATGTGGAGGTCTGTGATTGTAGCCCACGTTTGAGGAGATATTACAATTTCCCAATTGGCGTAATTAGTAAAAGCGGTGAAAAACTGACTGTTGGAAACGGATCTACGAAAGAGGGAGATGTAGAATTTTCAAAGGTAGTTGGTTTCGCACCTAATTATAGATTGCAAAAAGGACCATCCGGCTTTGGAACTCTAAAAACATATCGTGGTGAGACTTCAAAATATGCTTCGAAATTTCCCGGCATTGCTATAGACGAGGAAGATAAATTTGTAAAAATTGCGGTCTTGGATACTGGTTATGGTGATGGAACGGTATTTCCCAATTTTTCTTTGCAAGACACATGTATCCTGTCTTCAAAATACTTTAACAATCCCATAGATGACGATGACACCAAGCATGGTACTTTTGTCACCGGACTAATTTTAAAGCAATTGCCAGTTGATGTCCGTGTAGGTATTATACCTGTTAAGGTCTTAAACTCAGCGGGTAATGGGAGTATCTTTGATTTGATATGTGCTTTGTCGTCATTAAAAGGTAAAAAAGTTGATATTATTAATGCCAGTTTAGGATATTATGCACCGAAAGAAGACGAAGTAACAAACAAATTTATCGGAACTTGTATCAAAGAAACTGGCGCATTGTTTTTTGCAGCGGCCGGAAACGAAAGTTACGAAATGGATACATTGGATGGAACTAATAGCCGAGATTTGTCTTTAAGAAATCTTAGGTTTTTTCCTGCTTGTTTAAAAAACATACCAAATTTGATTTCGGTAACTTCTTCTGTTGAATCCAGAACATCTCTCGGTTCATTGGAAGTATGTGATAATCAAAATTATTCGCCTCAGTTTGTAAAAGTAGCGGTTAAGGCAGATACTTCTTGTGGATTTTCATTATCCGGATCTTTGGTGAACGGGACCGGCATGGGAACCTCATTCGCCACACCGGTCGCGGCAGGAAAAGCCGCAGCAAAAATCGCGGGCGGCGCTGCTGTGAACCCCAATTTATTATCTCAGATTGCATCGCCTCATAATTGGATTTCTCCCGCACAAGTAGATGGTAATAATACCATTATTCCGTAAAATAAAAACATGGAATGAAATCTCGTCTACTGTTAGTATTCATATTCAATTTATTGGTATGCATTGAAGCAAAAGCCCAATGCGTACCAATAAATGTTTTATACGACAATCTTGAAAAAGCTAATGACGACTTAGGAGATAGGGAATTGCTGTTTTTTTGTATTGATTTACAAAAAAGATTTTTGAAATGCAGCTATAAAAACGATTCAATTCGGGCAAAGATATTGCATCTTATTGGCCGTTCTTATTGGCAGCTTGACAGTCTTGCTCTCGGAGAAAAATACACTTTACAGGCAATCAAAATTAATCTTTCGAAAAGTAATACTGCAAGTCCCAAAAATACCGCAAATAGTTATTTAAATCTAGGCAATATAGAACGGTCGCTCAATAATTCGGATAAATCGGTCCAGGCATTCCAGAATGGAATTCAAATTGCACAAAACTATCCAGATAAGATTTATTTGCTGCCGATGATATATCAACGGCTCGCAAACTTGTATTATGATTCAGGTAATTACCAAAAATGTCTCTCATATGCAGAAATCGGAGAAAGTATTGCCAGAAAGCAAGGGTCGGTAGTTCAACAGGTTAACAATAGAGTTGAAAGAATTCAGGCACTCAACGCGCTAAATAATGTAAGAGGGGCATTTGAATTGCTGAAGGGGACCAACGAAATGGTTGGACAATTGAGCGATCATAAAACCAGAGGATTTGTGCTGACGCAAGTGGCAGATCTGTATGCTTCCAAGAATAGTTTTACAAAAGCAATCGAAGTATACGGCCAAGCGTTGACAGAGTTTAAAGAGCACCTCAAAAATGTTAAAACGGATAGTTATGCTCTATTTAACTGTGCTGCTGTTACAAATAATATCGGGAATATTTATCTTGAAGAATTACAGGATTATTCTAAGGCTTTGGTTTTTTTTAGTGAATCTTTGAAATATGTGAACCAAGACCTAGCCCGTTCTCGAATCCTTGGAAACATCGCAGAGTCATACAGCAAACAAGGAAATTATGAGCTCGCAGTCAAAATTTATGAAGAAGCACTTTCAAGGGTTGCGCAGAATAATGTTTTAGGGAAGGAGGATAATAATCCGCCGGCAAAACTCATTAGAATATCGCCAAATAAGTTATACTTATTGACTCTTATTCGTGATAAAGCTAACACCTTGCTTGATTATGCTAAACATAATTCAAATAATATTCCCACACTAAAAAATGCTCTCAAAACCTACATGCTTGCCGATACGATGATCGATTTCATGCGTTGGGAGCATACGGGTAATGTAACAAAACTTTTCTGGCGGGATAAAACCCGGGCCATGTACGAGCACGCTATTGAAACCTGTAATCTGCTGAACGACCCGGTAACAGCATTTTATTTCTTTGAAAAAAGCCGGGCAGTTATGCTCAACGATCAGTTGAATGAACTTGGAGCAAACCGGCAATTAAGTCAGAAGGATGCGGAACGTGAAAAGTCACTGCGGCAGCGAATCAGTGATTTGCAAAATAGGCTTGGTGAAAGTAAACCGGAATCAAAGCAGTACATAAGTCTTCGGAACGATTTGTTTCACGTTCAGGAGCAACAGCAAACTTTTATAAAACAGCTGGAAAAGGCCAATCCGCAATATTATGCTTATAAGTATGATAACCGTGTTCCGACATTAAAAGAAATTCGAAGTAAAGTTATTCCGGATGGGCAAGTGTTAATTTCTTATTTTGTTGGTGACAGCGCGATGTATGGGCTAAGTATTACGGCAAAAGAAATCAGTCTGAAAAAAATAAATATTGACGAGTATAAGCGTCACACGCATGAATTTCAGCGGTTACTGAGCAGCAGAGAAAATCAGAACAAGGAATTCGGTAATTATCTGACTGCCGCCAACCGCCTTTACGAATTGTTGCTTAAACCTTTCGGGATTAAATCTGACCGCGTCATTATCTCTCCTGATGGTAATTTTTTGCCGTTCGAGAGTTTGAGTTTTTCACCTTCCAAACCTGAGTTTTTAGTTCGGAAATATGCGTTCAGTTACACATATTCTGCGGGATTTCTTACCAAAACGACACGGCAGAAAAGTACATTACCTTCGACCAATACATTTTTAGGTATTGCTCCGGTTACCTTTTCGCCAAAACTTAAACAGGCATCCTTGCCGGGATCAGAAATTTCATTGAAGACGATCAGCGAACATTTTTATTTTCCAAAAATGCTTACCGAAGCAAATGCATCCCGAAAAGCATTTTTGGAGGAGTTGTCAGATTATAAAATTATCCAGCTTTTAACCCACGCCAGCGCAGATAGTACTGAAAAAGAGCCGACCTTGTATTTTGCCGATGCAGCTATAAAACTGTCGGAACTTCCGTCGTCTGGTTTATCCAAAACGCAGTTGATGGTTCTGTCAGCCTGTCGGACCGGTGTTGGAAAAAACCAGAAAGGCGAGGGCGTTTTTAGTCTTGCAAGAGGTTTTGCTGGTATCGGTATTCCTTCAACGCTTACAACATTGTGGAGCGTTGAAAATAAAGCTATTTACGAGCTGACAGAATTGTTCTATAAGCAGTTGGATAAAGGACTTCCTTTGGATCTGGCATTACAGAAAGCTCAGATTGAGTGGCTTGATACTGCTTCAAAAAGCGATCAGTTGCCATATTCCTGGGCAGGAATGGTACTGGTTGGCAATACTGAGCCTGTTGAAACGGGGATGGGACGGGTTGGTATTTATATTTTTGGTACTGCAGTGGCGGTATTAATTCTTTTTATGTTACGTAAGAGGCGACAAAGGTCTGGAAGTAACAATGTAACTGGCTCATTTACCAATTAACAACCGCGTATTGCATTATGGCTTGAATAGCCTGTTTGGTCAATTGCGGATATGCCGAAAGCAAATCATTTTCAGATGCGCCTTCTCCCAGTTTTCGTAATATCAATTCAACGGTCAGCCGAGTTCCCTTAATAATTGGTTTTCCGAGCATGATCCGATGATCTGATATGATATAATTTTGGTAGTTCATATCTCAAAGTGCTTAAATACAAATATAATTAAAATAGCGAAGCAAATACTTTGTACAGCCTGACACTTTTAACTACTTACCAGCCTCCTGCGTGGCATCCGTCAAATTATCCGTCACAATATTCTCCGTTTCCCTAACATTGGCAAAAGCATAATTCATCTTGTCCCGATTGAACTCGTTTTCGTTGTTAGCAAGCCAGATCGTCGCAACACCGTTCCCTATAATGTTAGTAATCGCACGCGCTTCTGACATGAAGCGATCAACTCCTAGTAATAATGCCAAACCTTCCAGTGGGATAACTTTTATGGCTGTTAACGTAGAGGCAAGCACGACAAATCCACTACCCGTAACGCCGGCTGCCCCTTTTGAAGTAACCATTAAAATACCAATTATAGAAAGGATTTGTCCGGCTGTCAAATGCACATTAAATACCTGCGCCAAAAAAATCGTGGCCATGGAAAGATATATGGTTGTTCCGTCCAGATTGAACGAATATCCGGCCGGAATAACCAATCCAACAACAGGTTTTGAACATCCCATACGTTCCAGTTTTTCCATGACAGATGGAAGAGCCGCCTCAGACGAAGAAGTTCCTAAAACGATCAGCAACTCTTCACGAATATATTTCAGATAACCCCACATACTGATTTTGTACGAGCGGAGAATTAATCCTAAAACACCGAAAATGAAAATGGCCATGGTCAGATAAACTGTTCCCATCAGTTTTGCCAGGGGTAATAAAGTATGAATACCGTATTTCCCAATTGTAAACGCCATTCCTCCGAACGCACCGATCGGAGCGAAGATCATCACAATATGTAAAGCTTTAAAAACATATTTGGAAGCAAAACTGAGCCATTTTATAATTACTTCCTTGCCAGAATATTTGCTCAAAACAGTTCCCAGAACCAGCGAAGCAACCAGGACCTGCAAAGTAATATTATCCAGAAAAAATTGAAGCCAACTGAAATCATTCACCTTGGAGGCATAAACTGAAATATCACCTTTTTGAAGATTTGTGGTAACCACGCCATCGCCTGGTCGAAGGATATTGGCAACGATGACGCCTACGATAAGCGCCATGGTTGTTACTACTTCGAAATAAAGAAGCGCTTTTGCACCAACCTTACCAACTTTTTTCAAATCACCCATGCCAATAATCCCCAAAGTGATGGTCAGGAAAATGATGGGATTGATGAATAATTTAACGATTGAAATAAAACCTTTGCCCAGAACATCCATTTTTACTGCGGTTTCAGGATCATAATGACCCAGCAAGGCACCAGCTGTAATGGCGGTAAGAACCCAAAATGTCAGGTTGGTAAATAGCTTCTTCAAGTTTACGAGTGTTAAGGAATAAAGTTACAGGAAAAAATTTGCTGCGGCGATTCAAAAAGGTTGCGGTTGATAGTCAAGATACGATATAAAAGCACTTTTCAATAAACACAAAGTACAGAAAACTATTTTTTTGTTATTGTTTATACTTGGTCTAAATAAAATTGTATATTTGTCAGCATAAACTTTTGATGAAATAGTTTCCGGAATATTTAATCCATCTCAGGGCACTTAATACAAGGTACTTATGCATAATTCCACGCACGATTATTCGTCATTACGGATTTTAAGTCAGTCGCAAAACGGTTATATTGGTCAGTGCTGCTGCTGTGACCATTACAATTTCGTATTTGGGAATGTGCTTTTCATTTTTTCCGAAGATGGCCTGAACGGGTTTCATTCAGTCCTTTATGATGAGCATCAATTGCATACGATGAAAACTGCTCTACCGCATGGAAGAAACCATCTTTTGCCATCGCCCATCTCAAATTTTATGCTCTCTTTCAACGATGAGGAAGTCGAAGAGATAAAAGGACTTTTTCAGGAAACGTTACTTGCACTAGAGATCGACCAGATATTTTCACGTAAAAAATAATGTTAACAATCATGCGTATAACGATTTTATCCAGAGTGAGTTCTGTGTTAATTTTCAGTTTTTTCCTGCTACTAAATCCTAACCTTATTATTGCGGCGAAATCTCAACGTATCGTTTCTGTTAGCGGTACTTTGAGCGAAATTCTCGTTGGTTTAGGTTTGGAATCACAAATCGTCGGGGTAGATGTTACGAGTACTTATCCAGCCTCTATGGAAAAGTTGCCGAAAGTAGGACATAACAGAAGCATTTCAGCAGAAGGCATTTTGGCATTAAACCCGGATGTGATTGTTACCAGTGACCAGAGCATGATGTCTGCAAGTGTGCTAAAACAGCTGAATAGTACCGGAAAAAAGGTTGTCACATTTAAACAGGAATTTTCTGAGGAAGGCACAATTAGTCTGATCCGGGAGGTAGGAGCCTATTTTAATGCAAAACCGCAGGCGGAAAAAATGATTAAATCTTTAAAAGCGGATATGGCAAAACTCCCAAAAACAGCCGCACCCAAAAAACTGCTTTTCATTTACGCCAGGGGAACAGGAACCTTGATGGTTTCTGGAAAAAACACATCGCTGGACAAAATGTTCTCTTTGATCGGCCATAAAAATGCTGTAACAGATTTTACAGATTTCAAGCCTCTAACTTCTGAATCACTGTTAGCTGCAAATCCTGATGTGCTTGTTTTATTTTCAAGCGGTTTGGAAAGTGTCGATGGAATCGATGGATTATTGAAAGTGCCAGGTATTGCGTATACCAATGCAGGTAAAAATAGAAAAATTGTATCGATGGATGGCCAGTATCTTACCGGATTTGGTCCGCGTTTGGGAAAGGCAGCTTTGGAATTAGCTCAAAAGGTTAAGTAATGTTTGAAGAAGAAACCATAACGAAAGAAGAGACCAAAGTATCTCAAAAAGCTGGTCAGCATTTCAAAAAGCCACTCTCACCGGGCTGGGTTATCCTGATTTTGGGTGTTGCGTTACTGCTTTGCACATTATTTTCAGTAAGTACCGGCGCATTGAAAATCTCTTATGCTGAGATAGCAGAAATTGTAGCCCATAAAATTGGCCTTGTTGAAACGCCGGTTTTGGAAGAGCAAAAATCAATCGTTTTCTGGGTGATCCGTTTGCCGAGAGTTTGTCTGGGAATATTGGTAGGGGCAGGTTTAGGTATCGCCGGAGCCGCTTTGCAAGGTTTGTTTCGAAATCCGATTGCAGATGCCACATTGATTGGGGTTACTTCCGGTGCCTCGCTTTTTGCGGTGATTGTGATCATGATCAACATAAAATTTTTCGGAATTATTAATGAATTTGCTGGTGCCTATACACTTTCTTTTGCAGCTTTTGTCGGTGCGGCTCTGACGACTCTGATAGTTTATCAGCTTTCCAAAATGACAGGCGATGGTGGCGTAACGACGATGCTCTTATGTGGCATTGCGATAAACGCTTTTGTCGGCGCGCTTACAGGCCTTATGACCTACCTGGCAACGGATGAACAATTGAGAACAATAACTTTCTGGACGCTGGGAAGCCTGGGAGGAGCAAACTGGACCACTGTTATTGCTGTTGCTCCGTTTGTAGGGATCAGCATCTTATTTATGCCTTACCTCGCAAAATCACTGAATCTTCTGGTTTTAGGCGAAAGCCAGGCCGCTCATTTGGGGGTTAACATGAAAATTTTAAAACGGTCGGTTATCATACTGGCGACATTGGCGGTTGGTTCTTCGGTGGCAGTAGCTGGAACAATAGGATTTGTCGGACTGGTAGTCCCGCATATTATCCGAAGTGTTTTTGGACCAGATAATAGATATCTTCTTGTAGGTTCTGCCTTTGGCGGGGCGATCGTGCTGACGCTCGCCGATACAATTTCAAGAACGATTGTCGCTCCGGCAGAACTCCCGATTGGTATTCTGACAGCCATTTTGGGCACTCCGTTTTTCATTTATCTTCTGTGGAATCAAAAACGTAGCCGTGTATGATGAAGGTTGAAAATATTCAGTTTGCTGTTAAGAATAGATCCCTTTTGCAGGATATTAGTTTCGAGGCAAAGCCGGGGGAGTTCTGGGCGATTGTTGGTGCCAACGGTGCCGGGAAATCGACATTGATGAAACTTTTGGCAAAAGAATTGTCGCCAACGTCCGGTAAGATTTCTCTCCGTGGGAAAGATTTAAAAAGATTAAGTTTAAAAGAACTGGCGAAAAAAAGAGCAGTACTGGCGCAGCAAAATGTCATCACGCTTTCCTTTACTGTGCATGAAATCGTTCTGATGGGCCGTTATCCTTTTTATGATTCCAAGCCGTCGCAGCGGGATTTGTCTATCGTTGATCATTGTCTGCAAAAAGTGGGAATCGTCCATTTTAAAGACAGGTTATACCCGACGCTTTCGGGAGGTGAACAACAAAGGGTTCAGTTAGCCAGAACTTTGGCACAGATCTGGGAAGTGAAAGAAGGGCTTATTTTACTGGATGAGCCTACTTCCGGAATGGATTTACTGCATCAGTATGAAACCTTCCAGCTAGCCAGAGAAATGACGCAAAAAGGTTATGGGGTCATTGCAGTGGTTCATGATCTCAACTTTGCCCTGCAATATGCAGACCGTATTTTGATGTTGAAAAATGGCAAAATGTTTGCGATTGGAACACCGGCCGAAGTTCTTACGGGTGACCATATCCGGGATGCTTTTGGTGTTTCGGTCAGAATAATCCAGCCGGATGATACGCCGTTCCCGGTGATCATTCCTAAGGTTAGTCCTATTATGGTTTAAATAAATTCGAATAAAATAAATATCTCCGTATCAAATAACCATTCACTATGAAGACATTAGTAGCGTCTAACCGTGCTGCCCTGAAAGAAAGCTGGGCAGAATTTAAAGTCCAAAATCCTAAGACACGCATTCGTGACGCGGCAAGGGAATTGGATACCACGGAGGCAGATTTACTGGCCACTGGGCTTGGTGAAAATATAATTTTGCTCGAAGGAGATTTTCGCGAATTACTAAAAGAAATTCAAACCCTGGGTTATGTAATGGCACTTACGCGTAATGACCATGTAGTGCATGAGCGCAAAGGTGTTTATGAAAATGTGTCTTTCAATAATCATGTCGGTTTGGTTTTAGGCCCGGATATTGACCTGAGATTGTTTCTTGGCGACTGGAAGTTTGGTTTTGCCGTTCATGAGGGAGATCGTTACAGCTTGCAGTTTTTCAATAGTTTCGGTGATGCGGCACATAAAATTTACCTGACTGAGCAAAGCAACAAAGAAGCCTATGACGCTTTGGTAGAAAAGTACCGCGCAGCAGATCAGGACGGAATGGCATTAACTGCCGCAAAGCCAGATAAAAAAGCGGAGGAGCCGGCCGGTGACATTGACACAGTGGCATTCCAGTCAGAATGGTTGAATTTGAAAGATACGCATGAGTTTTTCGGACTTTTACGTAAATACAAATTATCAAGAAAAGAAGCACTTCGCCACGCGCCGGTGGGATATGCTTATCAGATCAAACCCGAAAGTATGAAAGCTGTTTTTGATGCAGCTTCGGAAACGGAATTGCCGATTATGGTTTTTGTATCAAACCCAAACTGTATTCAAATCCACACCGGACCGATCAATAAGATATTTGTTATGGGCCCCTGGTTAAATATTATGGATCCGGCCTTCAACCTGCATTTGCGTGAAGATGCAATCGATGAAGCATGGGTTGTTAAAAAACCAACAGAAGACGGGATTGTTACGGGGATTGAACTAATTGATAAAGAAGGTGTTATGTTTAATCAGTTTTTTGGAAAACGTAAACCAGGTTCACCAGAATTGACGGCGTGGTCAGAATTGATTGAGGAAGCCGTGGTAAGGAAATAGACTTATTTCACTAAATTCTCAAATACGTTTTAATAAAATCCCAGCGGGATATCCTGTTTATAGAAACATGCAAATATGAAAATCTTCTATGGACTCCGTAGGAGTCGCCTGTTCAGGGGTTAAAGTGATTAAAACGCTGTTTTGAAGACAATATATAATTTCGCCATAGTGATTTAAATGGGCTGTCTCGTTTCGGGACAGTCCTTTTTTTATATCGATTCTGGGATGGTTTTTACCGGTCGGACGGCGAAAAAGCCGTCCGACCGGAGGCCCGTCCGACGGTTTTTTCTACCGTCGGACGGGTAATAATGGATGGAACGACTAATTTTTGCGTCCATTGCGAAACCTATTGCATCCATTGCGCCGGGCCGCCGGAGCGGTTGACGAAAGCCGCTACTCAACCTTCACCTTCCCTCCACCCGAATAACTTCTAAATTCTCCTTGATACATCGCATCGGCCGCTGCAGGGCCAGCAGTAAACGTTCCTTTTGAAACAACCCTGACCTGGTAATAAAATGATTTTTCCCTTTTTTCAGCCGTTGTAAAAAAGTGGATCCTGTCATCACGGATATCGAAATAAGTTGGTACGGCTGCATTTTTGATCCAGGGCATATCACGAGGATCAGTGAGGCGGGGATTCTCAATTTCAAAACCAGCCGGCAATAAATCGGTAATAACAACATTTTCAATTGGTAAACCATTGGTACTCAAAAGTGACAATTTTACTACAACCAGATCATTCTGATGTAAGGTTGTTACCGGTTTTCCATCCCTGGTCAAATATTGTCTGCGGATACTCATTCCCAGATCTTCCTGCGTAAATGCTCCCGTAGGAGACATCCCCTCTGACTGTGCAAACCAATACAAATCACCTTTCCCTTGTGTCGATACAGTCAATTTCTGGTTATTGATACCTTTGGCAAGCTTCAACTCCTTACCATCAAAACCTGCAATTTTTTTACCATTGACGCTAACTGCGCCGGTAACTGTGGAAGCGGAAGTTTTCTTCGCAATTTTCCCTAGTGCCAAAACTGCAAAACTTGCCTCCTGTGTATTAATGTATGGAGTGGATTTAATTGCTGTGGAAAGTTGCCGCCCGAGTGATGTTATTTGCAGATTGTCACCATCCGTTTCCAGTAAAGTATTCAAAACCAGTCCCAGATTTCTCAGCGGAGAAGAATAACTATCATCGGAAACTATACTTCCGTTTTGATAAGCATAATTTTTCGGTAAAATGGCTCCGAAACTTCGTGTATCGCCAATTAATTGAAACGCGCCTGCCAGTAAATAACGTGCGTCCAGGGTCAGCAATTGAAGGTTTTGTTTGTAATAATTCATTGCAGCCCGGTTAGGAGATCCGGCCAGAGAAAGTACATATAAAGAATAAATAGCTTCCCTTCGGGCGACTGTTTTTCGGACCTGCGTTACAGATTCTTTTGGCAAACTGTTATTCGTACTGACAATCGCAATTTCTCTTGTTGCTGTCGTGCCGGTTTTAGACGTGAGATAATCGATTGATTTACTGAGCGTTTTAGGATTTATTTCAAATCCCGCCCTGCGTGCTTCTTCCATAAAATGAACGGCATAAGCGGTTGTCCACCAGTCGTCGGTTAAGGAGCCTGGCCACATAACCGCTCCCCCGTTGAATAATTGCTGGGACTCAATTTTACGAAGAGCCTGCTGAACATTGGTAACCGGATTAAAATCACTTTCTCCTGTTTTGACCAGATAAACCGGTGTTGCCATGGCTTTGGTCAAGTCGGCAAAGTAGAGTTGCGGGAAAGCTTTTGAAATAGTTTGTTCCAGACAGCCATATGGGTATCCCAATAATGTCGATAAAGCCTTTCCTCCGCCGGCAACCAAAGGTGAGCGGCTCAATATAACCTGGCTGCTGCTGGTCGCTGGAATAAAGTTATTGGCAAGATTTATTATCCCTTGCTGTCCGCCAGCGATCAATCCTGAGCTGCTTGTTTTTAATAAAGGAGAAGCCGGACGAACGCTGATATCCGTTTGCTGCGTGAATGTTTCTCCAAACGCATTCACTTTTACCGTCACTTTTCCGATGCCAATTGCTTGTGCGGCTTTTAAAGAAAATACTGCCCTTGATTCCTTTCCGGCAGGAATGACGATTTTCTGAACAATCGGCGCGATTCCGGTATTCAGCGGACCGCTCACCTGCAAAGTAACCGTTGCATTCGTTGATTTTTGTTCTGTATTACTGATATTTACAGGTAAAACAAGCTCGTCGCCCGGACTTAAAAAGCGGGGTAATCCTGCGCTGATCACAACTGGATCAGCCACTTTCATATTTTTTGTGGCCGACCCAAAAGCGTTATCCTTGTAAGCAACAGCCATTATTCTTAAATCTCCACTAAATTGTGGGATGTTGATATCAAAGGTGGCTTCTCCGCTCCCGTTTGTCATTAATTGACCGCTCCAAAATGATACCAGCTCCGTTCTTCCATTGCTTAACGGATTAATACGTTTTTCGAGATCATAACCATCACCACCAAAACTGGATGTGCCGGAAATGTTTAATTCCGGAAATAATAAGGCATACAAGTTATGACTGGAAACTTCCAGGGCACGTTTTTGATAAAAATATCCGTGAATATCCGGCGTCTTAAAATTCTTGATCTGTAAAATTCCCTCGTCCACAACCGCTATGGTCACCTGCGTATTGGGTTGCGTTTTTACACGGATTTGCTGTTTAATTTTTGATCGTGATTTATCCACAGACGTTATCGAAACTGCCAGATTTCGTTTTGCATCTTCCACCAGAACGGGGATGAAACCATTGGCTACGGTTAGCGGAAGATCCGAATTATCAAGCGGGCGTATCAACGTTGCAGTGACAAATACGTTGGGCAAATGCTCCTCTTTCAAACCTAATTTCAATTCCGCTGCTTTTTTTTCTGTCGTCAGAACATGGTGCTCCAAAACATGATTTCGCTCGACAGTAACCAATAATCTTCCGTCAAACGGAGTTTTGAATAAAACTTTCGCCGTTTCGCCGATTTTGTACTTTGGCTTATCTGTTTCCATCAAAACTCTCCCTTCATTACTAACCTCGAATGAGGAGTATTGCGTAAATCCGGAGCCATAAGCGTAAAAATTGGCGACACTATAATGGGCTGCATCTGGCCTGCGAATTCTCACTTCATATTCTCCGGAAACGGTCGGAACATAACGAAATGTATTCCGTCCGTTGGCCAAATTCAATAAGTTTGAATAAACAATTTTTTCACTTTTTCTTGAGGTATAGGTTAGCTGCTCATTTTTCTTTTCCACCACCGTCTGATATTCCAGACGAACAACTTCCACTTTTGCTTTGCTACCGTTTTGCAATGTTCCTTTACTGTTAACACCCACAACTTCAATTGGAATCGGCGCATTTACACCAACATAAGAATCAGGCAGATGAATGCCATAAAAAGTATTTTGTGTGAAAACTTCAAAATGATGAAGACGATTTACGGCCCGGCCATTTTCATCAAAAACGGTCACATAAATTTTTCCTTCCAAAACCCCTATATCTTTCAGCGCGGTAGTCAACGGGAATCTCTCCGTCGCCTGCCCCTGTTCGTTGGTTATGCCTTGCCTGAGCTCTTTTTCAAAAGTTGTTTCAGCAGGAATATCGAAAGTAAATTCAGGATAAGCTGGTGCAAAAAATGATTTTCTTTTCAGCTGCGATTCCATTTCGTAGGTCCGGTTACTGGCTGGCGGACCGAATAAATTCAAAGCCGTAGCAGTCAGTGAGATCGTAGCTCCGGATACATATTCTTTTTCCGCACCGCTCAGATCGACTTTGATCCGGTCGGGCATAAATTCTTCAATATTTACAGATTGTGAGGCCAATAATACGTCGTTGGCATTATAAACTTCCAGCACGTAAGTTCCCGTCAGCGCCGAGGTTTCCATCGCAACTTCTGTTTCAACTGCGCCCTGCTTGTTTGTACTTTTTCGCCACGTTCGATATTCTCTTCCATTGGGTGTCACCAACCGTAATTTTAACGGAATTTCCGCCGCAGTATGCCAGTTTTGATTTCGTACTACTGTATTAAAATGGAGTGTCTCGCCGGGCCGGTACATATCGCGCTGCCTGTATATAAAGGCCTGTAAACCAGGAGTATTATCCCGAAGCCCTTCCACTTCGAAGCGGGAGGTTTCAACGCGCGTATCTTCTAAAAGTAAATAATTGAAATCATCTTTATTGCCTGCGGTAAGCATTGCCAGTTTGAATCCGGGCGCTTTTTCACTTAATTTATCGACGTGAGCAACGCCATCTCCGTCTGTCGTCGCAGTATAGACGGACTGATTATTGCTGCTGATCAATGTAATTTCAAGATTTGAAAGCGGTTCATTGGTTTTGATTGAATTAGCAAAAACCCATAACTCATCTTTTCCCTGTTTCGCAATCAGGCCGATATCGGATATAGAAACCAGTTTAGTCGCGCCGAGGTAAGCTTCTTCTTTCGAATTTACTGAAACCAGATAGATTCCACGACGGCCATTATCATCCGGTAGCGCAATATTCAGCGCAGAGATTCCTTTCGTTTTTGGTAAATTTTCTGTTTCAACAACCTTATTAACAATCACATCGCTGAAATTTACTTCATCGTCGCCGTTGTAGTTGAAAATCCCGGTGGCTTTCCACTCTTCGCCAACATATCCATATTCTTCCCACCGGTTGGATCGGACATAATTGAGAATGTTATTGGCGTAAAGTTTTGAAATTTTAACCTGTACTTTCGGTACGTTCACAATCTGGACACCCATGTTTTTTGAACCTTTCGGTGTCATATAAAGCGCCTTTTTGTTGGCGAAGGATATACCAGCGGGCATTTTTCCAAAGAATAAATCACGCGAAGTTTCCTCTTCCAGACTTTTACCAAGGACCCCTTTCAGGTTTTTATTGATTAAAAGCGCATACGTATCGGTTTCATTAAAATCTCCTCGCAGAATAAATCCATTCTCGGTTAGCTCACTTGTAACTGCCGCTGCCGGGTTTATTGAAAAACCATTTTCAATACTTTCTTGGACAATTTCCTGGGTAGTAATAACTCTGACAAAAGCAGCATTATTTTCAAAACCGGTTTTGATATCTGACACTTCCAGATGAAGCGGGGAAGGCAAACTTGTCGTTCTTTCAAGTACCTCCTTGGTTGTATACGTCGTATTTTGTGCTTTAAGACCTTTTTCCAGTTGAATAATAAGGGGAACTGAGTTGTTATCGGCGGCTCCGCTATTTGACAAAGCGAGTACTACATTTTTACTTTCAGCCGAGGGTAAAATTTTATACGAAACAGACTTGTCCTCAATCAACAATTTCAATCGTTCAGCAACCTGCTGGGTATTGACAGAATAATTAAAAATTAATTTCACACGGGCTTCCTGTCTTCCGGTTTCTTTGGAAAGTGTCCACCAGCTTTCCGTATCAATCAGTTGAAGATAAGGCGTGTGAAAGCTGATCGCTTCGCCAGAAACGTCATACTTTTTGTCCGTTTTTGATTGTTTTAATAAGGCGTCCGTGAGTTTGGCTTTGTAATCTGTCGCAGAGGCAAAACCTGCGACCGGCGAAAATACCAGTTCGTTCGGCGCTGACCATTTGAATTTTCCCCGCACAGCAGGTTCAAAACGGATATACTGCGTGGAATCCCAGTCATTAAGCTGATTTTCGGGAACAAGATCTTTGTTAAAAGTAAAGACTAAATTTTGCGACTGACCGATCTCTTCATTAAAGTTTGTCCCGGCAAGTCTGACTTCATTAAGGGATGAGCAGCTGTTGAAAAAATAAGAGAGAACGAGAATAGACGATAGAAAAACAAGCGAGATTTTTCTCATGAGGATGATAACGAATTTTCAGACTAACAGGATTTGCTACCGGCAATAACGTTTTTTTATCCCAAATCAGGATATAAAAAACGGATGATTTTTTATAACAAAAAACCATCCGTCTAATTTAATTGTATTGGTAGGGAATATGCTTCTGATCCGTTCAACAATGAATAAACGGCAGATTGAATTTTTGAAAATTTTCAGAAAGCCTGCATCACTTCTTCGATTGGTTTTGCACCATCAAAATAAGATAAGAGACGCATCAAAATACCTTCAACCACTGCGTCAGGACAGGAAGCGCCGCAGGTTAGCATAATTTTCACAGGAGATTTTGCAGGAAGATAATTTTCAGAAACCACTTCCTCTTTGGTATGCAGGTTAAAATGTCTGATCAGTTGTTTATTCAGAATTTTGTTAACTGATTCAATAAAATAAGTTGGAAGTTTCGCTTCACAAAGTTCTACCAGGTGGGAGGTATTTGAACTGTTGTAACCGCCAGCAACAATCACAAGATCCGCCGGATGTGTCAGCAAAGCATAGGTTGCATCCTGATTATCATTAGTCGCATAACAAAGCGTGTCCCGCGTATTAGCAAAACGCGTTTCCACTTCTTCCGGCCGAAGGTTGTAATGTTTCGTCATTACAACCTTTAAATAATCTGCAATGCCTTGTGTATCAGATGCCAGCATCGTCGTTTGGTTCACAACACCAATGCGTTGCAAATCTTTTTCAGGGTTAAATCCTTCTGAAAACTGACCTTTAAAATCTTCAAAAAATTGCTGTGTTGGTAATTCGCCGGTAATGTAGGACGCCAGGCGAATGGTTTGCGCCATATCTTCAACCACAATCGTCGGCGCATTTTCTTTGCTATGCGAGAAAGTTGCGCGCGTTTCTTCGTGAAATGGTTTTCCATGAACAACGATCGAATAATCTTTTTCACCAATCTGCGCAGCGCGATTCCAAACTTTTTCAACGAACGGACAAGTCGTATCGTAGATATATGAATTGATTCCAAGCTCATTCAGCTTTTGCTGGTTTTCGACCGTTGTACCAAACGCCGGAACGATCACAATATCAGCCGGCGTAAGTTCTTCCCAGGGAATGAGTTGTTTTCCTTTTGTATCCATGATGAATTTGACACCACGATCTGTCAGGTCGCGGTTCACATCCGGATTATGGATCATCTCGCTTAACAGGAAAATTCTCTTGTCAGGATTTTCTGAAATGGCTTTATAAGCGATATCAATGGCGTTTTCTACACCATAACAAAACCCAAAATGGCGTGCGATGAGAAACTGTACCGGCCCGAAATCGAGCACAGTTGGCGTGAAATCACGTTTCAGTTTATCGTTTTTACGACGGAATTCCTTGATCGGTGTGATGATTTGGCTCCGGTAAAAATCGGGTATATTAAACGTCTTCATTTACAGTTTCAGTAGATTACAATGAACAAAATAGACCATTTTTAAGCAATAGTCAAAACCGGACGTTTTCTTTTTAGTAACAAATGTGAAATTGGCTTTGTTCAAAAGGCTGTCGTCTTTCGGCAGAAAGCTTCCTAAATGTTGCTAAAAACAGAATTTTAATGGTTGTAAGCCGATTGCAGACAGCCGATCGCCGACGGCCGCCAAAATATTTTGTACCTTGATGCAACATCTGTATTCTTTTTTGCCTCTTTGATTTAGACGTTCAAATCTAAACCTTCTGCTTGAAAACGAAATTGTACACCGACCAGCATGTCGAACTGGTAGAGCGTTGTAAACTCGGAGAGCGCAAAGCGCAGTATGAGTTATACAAATGTTACTCTAAGGCTATGTTCAACATATGCATGCGGATCATAAATCATATGGGAGAAGCGGAGGATGTCTTGCAGGAGGCTTTTGTGGACGCTTTTACCAACCTTCACCAATTTCGGCAGCAATCCACTTTTGGTGCATGGTTTAAACAAATCGTCGTCAACAAATCCATCAATCACCTGAGAAGCAGAAAGGTTAAATGGGTTGAAATGGATGAATTTAATGAAACGTTTGAGGAAAGTGAAGATATTGAAAAGAGTTTCGGCTGGTATGAAAATGATACAACGTTAGAAGTGGAGCGAATCCGGAATGCAGTGCTGAGATTGCCGGATGGATATCGGGTTGTCGTAAGTCTTTATTTATTCGAAGGTTATGATCATGAGGAAATCGGTGAGGTTTTAGGAATCAGTGAAACGACGTCTAGGACGCAATACATGCGCGGAAAACGTAAACTGACAGAGTTGCTTGGAAATGTTTAATATAAAGTCGCGCAACGCTGGCTATAAAAGAGGAGTAAACAGAGACAGTATCAAACTAAAAAATAGTATCATTTGAATCAAAACTTTACACTTTATATGTTAATGATCAATGAAAAAGTCTTCTGATAAAAAAGATCGTCTAGAGAGGTTTGTGCGGGATAATAGGGATGGATTTGACGCTTTCTTACCTCAGGATTCTTTGTGGGACCGCATCGAAAGCAGTATTCCCCAGGCGCCCGCAGAACCGCAGCAAAAAGTAAAGCGTTTAAACAATCCTTATTTCGATTGGCGGGTCGCAGCTGGTGTCTTGCTTGCTTTGGGAGTTGGTTATCTCTTCTACCTCAATAATGAATATGGTGTTACCCGAGATCCTGGAGTAGCGCTGAAAGTGCCTGCTTATGCCCGTGAGTTTAATCAGTATAACACGTTGATTGACGAAAAACGGAGCGAGATTCTGAAACTTGCCAGTAATAATCCGGAACTCTACAAGGATTTTTCTGCTGATCTCGAAAGTTTGGAAGTGAGTTATCAAAATCTTAAATCAGATTTGGGCAATGCTCCTAACCAGGAGGCATTGATTCGTGCGATGATTGAAAATCTTCAGTATCAGGTAGATTTGCTCAATCGACAGTTAAGTATTTTACAACGTATCAATAAGGCAACCCAAAGCCATGAAAAAGATAATTCACCTACTGTTTAGTATCACATTATTAGGGCCAACACTCGGATTCTCTGCCGATTCTGATCCCTTTATGCTCATCGAAAAACGAAGGCATATTGTAAAAGTTTACGAAGTCACTGAACGAGATCAGCTGATGGTGGATAATCAGTACGGAGAGGTTAAGATTAATTTGTGGGGTAAAAACGAAATAAAAGTTGAAGTGATTATCACAGCGACTGCGCCCAGCGAATCTCAGGTTTCTGAATATTTGAGCTCAATTCGGATTGGTGAAAGCAGGTTGAAAAATCTGATCAGTCTTCGGACAACGATCGACAAAAATAGTTTTGCGAGAACGGGTTGGAGCAATATGAAGTGGAAAGCCGGCGAGAAGAATTTTATTCAGATCGACTATACGATCTTTATGCCGAAGGAAAATGAGCTCGTTGTTAAAAATCAGTTTGGTAATACCAATATTCCATCTTTCGAAGCACCGCTGACAATTGATTCAAGGCATGGAAATTTTAATGCGAATGTTCTGGGTAATGCGCAAAATGTTATCAACTCACAGTTTGGGCAGGTTACAATTGGTAAAATGGAAGGCGGAAATCTGGTATTTGAAAATTCAGATTTGAAAGTAGATAAGGTTAGAACGCTAACGCTGAACATTAAAAGCGGAGAACTTTCAATTGGTGACGTCGACGATCTGACGACGAATATCAACTATTCAAAAGCAATAATCGGGAAATTGCGTGGCAGTGGAAAAATCAGACTGAATTATTCCAATAATTTCAGAATGGAGGAGCTTCCTTCGTCGGAGGAAAACCTGAATATACATGCGGAGTTTTCATCGGTAACACTCCCGGCTGAATCTAATAGCTTTAATGTGACGGTAACCAATGGAGATTTCAGCTTTCCAACCAATGTAAACTTTTCCAAACAGCCGGCGAGTGAAAGTAAATCGTCAAGCCATTCCAAGCAATATCAAGGCAAAATTGGCTCGGGATCTGGTGCGAAAATTACTGTTTTCTCCAATTTTGGAGACGTGAAATTGAAAAACTAGACGGCTTGTTATTTGCGCTGCTCCTCAACGAGAACATTGTAACGGAAATCCAGCGGATCGAATGCGGTCATCAGTTTGGAAATAAAAGTCGGGTCGTTCAGGTAAAAATTCAGGAAATTGTCATAACGTTCCTGGGAAGATTTGCCTGGAAATAATTTGTATTTTAACGCAAGAAGCTGGTCAATTTCACTTTCGTGATTTCTTTCTTCTGCTTTTCTCAAACGCTTTTCAAGATTTTCAAAAGAATGGCGTATCCGGGTTTCTTCTGCTTTTACAGCGCCTTCCATTGATTTATCGATTGCCATTGCCTTGTCGAGAATTGTTTCGAAAAGAGCATAAAACGATTCCTTCTCTTCGTTCAAATCAAGGACATTTGTTGAATGGGTCTCGACAAATTTCTTACGCAACGATACCTCATCAAGAAATAAATCTTCATAACGCACTTTCAGCTTATTGACGCGCAGCCGTTGCTGATCTGTGATATACATAGCAAAATTCCGGGGAATCAGCATCGGAAAAGTGACGTTGTAATGATCAAAAATACCTTTCAGCTGCATCCAATACGGCACTTCTGATGGTCCGCCGATATACGCAAGATTTGGTAAAATAATTTCTTCATACAAGGGACGCAGAACAACATTCGGACTGAATTGTTCAGGATGTTCTTCGGCGAGCGTAAGAATTTCGTCCTCAGTAAATATCAGGTCTGTATTGACTACCTGGAAAAGATTATCTTCCTTAATAATGCGTTCCCGCAAGTTATCAATCAGATAGAATAAATTGATTTCCCGGGCGTGAAGTGGCGTATGATAACCCAGCGATGAAAGTTTTGCAGTAGTTTCATTAACAATTTCCGCAGATTTGGAAGTTGTGAGTTCTTCTTTGATAACAGGAAGAAAATGGCTTTTAAGGTCGGCGTTGTCAGCATCTATACAAATCAACCCTTCCCGTCCGAACAGTTCGTGCATATAACATCGAACAGCGTCAGCTAATGTTTCATTTTCAAGATATGCTTTTGCAAACAATAACGGTTTGTCGGGCAGCATTTTCAAGATGCTGTGTAATTCTTTGGGATCGAGTCTTCCTACGGCTCCGCTGTGCTCGCCTTCCCACTTGTGTGTTTTTCCAAAAAGATTAAATGATGCAATTTCTGCAAAATCATGATCTTCGGATGCCATCCAGTAAACAGGTATAAAATTATATTCGGGATACGTTTCCTTTAATTTCCTCGCAAGCTTTATGATCGTTACAATTTTATAAATAACGTAAAGCGGCCCTGTAAAAATATTGAGCTGATGTCCTGTCGTAACCGTGAAAGTTTTCTCGTCAAGTAGCGTAGAGAAATCCGGCATATAAGGCTGTCCCTCATATTGTTCTTCTAAAACTTTGACCAAAGTCTGCCGTTTTTCATGACTGAAATTCGCCCGCTGGCTGATTATTTCCTTTGCATTTTCGACCGTCGGAAATGTTCCATAAAACGCTTTAAGTGAAGGTTTTTGGTCAAGATAATCGAGAAGTAATGTAGGGAACTGACCCGTAGTACGTAAATCAACGGAATGAACTGTCATGAAAGGTGGTTTTTCAGTCTCAATTAAAGAATGCAAAGGATTCAGTGTTTAGGGTAACATGCATTATCAAAATAAACCCTGCATGGGGACTGAAAGTTCATGAAAAAAATTGAGTTAAACTACTTCCTTAACACTTGTTATGCAACCGGGATAGGTACGACCCAGAAATTCAAACAAAAAGGCCGGAACTGAAACAGTACCGGCCTTTCAAATTATTTGATTTGGTTTTTAGTTGTTCAGACTGTTCGTCTGACGTGTTCAAAATAAGTCATTAGCTAGGTTAGTAAAATTCATTGTAATAAGGGCAACAGATTATTATGTCTTAAAAAATATAATCATTTTTTGCTATAAGCGCATCTGCAATACGACGACGCGCATCTTTGAGGTTAATCGGTTCAATTTTAGTAAACCTTTTCAAACCCATCAGCATCACGCGTAACTCATCACTTTCCGCAAAACTCGTAATAGCAGATTTTCCTGCATTGTTCACACGTTCGACGGCTTCATGCAAATAAACCATTGCAATATCAGTGTGTAATGTATTTACGTCATTGCCGAGTAAATCGATTCTTTTCTCAACACGAAGCAGAACAGATTCTGCCACATAGGTTTCAATAACCATGTCAGCAAGGTTCATAATGATCTCCTGCTCTTCCGAAAGTTTGGTCATGAATTTTTGAACAGCAGCGCCTGCAACCATTAAAACAGACTTTTTCAAGTTTTTTATAACTTTCTTTTCAGCTGCAAATGGTGTTTCATCTTCATCGATTCTAAAATCCGGAATTGACATAATTTCTTTCCCGACAGCCATGGCAGGCCCTATCAAATCCAGTTGTCCTTTCATCGCACGTTTTAAAAGCATGTCGACAACCAGCAGGCGGTTAATCTCATTTGTGCCTTCGAAAATTCTGTTGATACGGCTGTCACGATACGCTCGGTCCATCGGAGCATCAGCGGAATAGCCCATGCCACCATATACCTGGACGCCTTCATCAACCACATAATCAAGAACTTCCGAGCCGTGGACTTTCATGATTGCGCATTCGATCGCCAGTTCTTCGAGCGCTTTCAGTTTTGCATCTCCATCTGTCAATCCTTTTTCTTTCAAAGCAACGATCAGATCATCGATATTCTGTCCAACACGATATGCAGCGGATTCCGTCACGAACATACGAATCGCCATTTCAGCAAGCTTGTGTTTTATTGCTCCAAAATTGGCAATGGAAATACCGAATTGTTTGCGTTCGTTTGCATAATTTATTACCTGTTTTGCCACCTGTTTTGCTCCTCCAAGCGCTGCCGCAGCTAATTTTATTCTGCCAATATTAAGTATGTTCACAGCAATTTTAAAGCCATTTCCACGCTCAGAAAGCATATTTTCTACCGGAACTGTGCAGTCATTAAAGAAAATCTGGCGTGTATCAGAGCCTTTGATCCCCATCTTATGCTCCGGCTCATTCATAGTAATGCCTCCGAAGGTTTTTTCAATGATAAAAGCGGTCAGGTTTTTATCCGTTTCGCCGTTGGGTTCAACGACTTTGGCAAATACAATCAGCAGGTCTGCAAAACCTCCGTTTGTGATCCACATTTTCTGTCCGGTGATGATATAATTCTTGCCATCTTCGCTTAGTCTCGCTTTTGTTTTTCCCGAGTTGGCATCCGATCCAGAATCCGGTTCAGTCAGGCAATAAGCAGCTTTCCATTCACCGGAAGCCAGCTTAGGCAGATATTGTTTCTTTTGTGATTCATTTCCGTAATAAACGATCGGTAAAGTTCCGATCCCGGTATGCGCCGAAAGCGCGACAGAAAATGAATTTCCCGCACCTGTCGCTTCCGCAACCAGCATGGATGTATTAAAATTCATCCCAAACCCACCATATTCTTCCGGAACAACCGTTCCCATCAATCCTAGTTCACCTGCCTTATCCATTAATGAAGACATCAATTCAGGGCTTTTGGCCTGATCAATTTCGTCCAGACGCGGCCAGATCTCGGTGCGCAGAAAATCACGGCAGGTATCAGCGATCATTTGCTGCTCCTCATTAAATTCTTCAGGAATAAAAATCTGTGATGCCAGAGTTTCCTTAATTAAAAATTCTCCTCCTTTAATCGACGTTTTTTTATCTTCTGCAACAGCCATATAATATGAATATTTGAGTGATTTAACATTTTGTAAGGAAATGGTATGCTTGCATACTATTTCTATGATAGCAAATATATTTCCTTTCTTATTATTATGCAAGCATACTAATAAGAAATTAATTTGTCTTCCTGGAAGCCAAAAACAAGTGAAAATTCAGTTCTGAATATCAGAACTCGTCAATGATTTTTTGCCATTGTACCACTCCCTTTTCTACGCTAAATTCCAGTGCTTTTTTCCGGGATTTTTCTTTGTCGAAAGTGGAAAGTTTTTTATTCCAATCAAGAATACTTTGCACAAACAGCGTAAGGTCAAGATTTGGAATTACGGTACCTAATTCCGGCGTAATAAACTCGGTCGGGCCACCGCTGGCGAAGGAGACAATTGGTTTTCCCAGCCAGGCAGCCTCCACCAGAACCATTCCAAAAGGTTCCTGTCGGGATGTTAACATAAATCCGTCGGCAGCGTCCAGATATGAGGCATAATCTTCCTTTTTCGCACCAATAAGGTGGATTTTAACGTTTGTGATTTGCTCACATCTTTTTCTTGTCCAGTAAACAAGTCCGTCGTTGCCCAGATTTCCCACCCAGACAAGATGTATTTTTGCATTTTCAGGAATTTGAAGGGCAATATCCGGCAACAGATCAAAACCTTTTCTGTCAGAAGATGTTCCGGACATTATCCAGACAAAATCATCCGGTCCGACTCCCCATTCTTTTCTTATTTTCGTGACTTTTTCAGGTTCCGGCTTGAATTCATTCAGGTCGACAAAAGGATAAAGTCTTTTTACTTTTTTACTCCCTGATTCTGCCAGGCATTTACATACGGCGTCAGAACAACCGATATGCATGGTCGAATCGTTTATGGCCGTCTCAAAATCAGTGCTGCTTACCTGGGAAAACATCGCGGATAATTCATGAATATGCGAGATTACCGGCATCTGAATTTCCTTTGCAATTCTGATCACATCGGTCAGCATTACTGTATTGACATACCACAGATCCGCCTTGAATGTCTGAGAAATCTTTTTTATAGCGCGATGTGTCGGGTGAAAACCGAGATGAAACGCGATTTTATCTTTTATGGAAAATTTTCCCGGCGCAAGAAAAACAGGAATATCCGACGGCAAATCGTTTAATAATTCGCCCTGGGCAAAAGCTACCAGTCCCGCTTCAAATTTACTTCTGTCCAGATATTTAAGGATGTAATAAATCAGCATTTCCGAGCCTGTGCGTGTGGCATAAGGCGTGAAGAACAGAATTTTTCGGCGGGTACTATTAACATTCATGATTGGCTAATTAAATCTATATTCTCAGACGGTTTTATTTTGAATAACTGTTTGCTGCCAAAAAGTGTCGGCCAGAAATAGTGTAATAAAACGCCTGTCTTTTTTGTGAAAATGGACTGCGTTTTCAACTGCGAAAATGGATTGCCATCGTTTTTAATATTAAAAAGCATTTTCCAGATAAAAATCACAGGAATCATGACCAGATAATGCAGGATCATGAACAGGTATGCCCCAACGCCATATTGTTTTCGAACCCACAACATATTGGAAACCTGCATTTGGGCACTGAAACGGTTGATCCAGGAAATGTTGGAACGACGAAATGGATTGTCATTTTCAAGATGTATAAAAGTACAGTCCTGGAAATAACACAACTTCCCTTGCTTTCCTAAACGCGCCGACCACTCGACGTCTTCTCCATACATAAAAAAATCTTCGTCAAAACCTCCCGCCCGTTCGACAGCTTCTTTTCTTACAAAAACAAAAGCCCCAACAAGCCAGTCATACTGATCAGGGTCAGAATATGTTGGTTCGGGATACAGTTTAGTGAGCATACGGTCAACAAATCCGCTTGGAGGCAGTATGAAAAATGTTTTCCGGAATTCATTAAAACTTTTGTAAAACGGCATCGGTTTGCCATCCGCATAATATTGAAGAGCCCCAGCCGCCGCAATATCATTCCGCAAATTCATTCTGTCAACACAACGCCCGATCACGTTATCTGTCACAAGCGTGTCTGCATTTAATATCAAAAAATAACGTCCCGCAGCAGCCTTCATTCCCTCGTTGTTCGCACGCCCGAATCCTGAATTGTAGGTCATATCAATCCATTTAATTTCCGGAAATGCCTGCCGGACTAAATCTCCCCCACCATTTTCAGGATCATTATCAACAACAATTATTTCAAATTTAACGCCGGATGTATGTTTGTAAATTGATTGTAAACAATTGATAATTAGCTGCGGTGTTCGGTAATTGATGATGATGATGGATACATCCATGAAATAGCGGCATATAGTTGATGAGCAAAAATAAAGAATCTCCCCGGAAGAAAGCCAAATCTCCTATGGAGCCGATTGAAAATTACATTTTAATTATTGAATGGACCTCAAAGGGCTCGGACTGGTTTTATCTTTTCCACTAAAAATGCGTGGAGTTTTACTTCCAGTGTTTTGTAAGAAATGTGGGATATAATCAGTGTCATGGAGGCGGCAAGGAAGAACGCCGGAGTGCCAACATAAAAGGCAGGCAGAGATATTTTATTAAACAAGTATGTGATCAGACCGGCAACGGGAATATGCCACAGATAAATTGAATAAGACATATTACCCAAATGAATCAGCCACTCCGGATACTGGACAGATTCTTTTGGTGTATGAAATATCAAAGCCAGACAAAGCAGGCCCATGCCAAATCCCCAGTTGAGAGGCCCGTGACCACCATAAAATCCTGATAGATACTGCCAGACCGATAGAGTGACAACCACTGCAACAACAATATTCTTGCTAAAAATAAAATAGAAAATGGGCGAGAACGAAGGGGATATGTATAAAATTCCAATGATCACACCATAAACAAAATCCCAGATTATGGGATTGGTAATGAGATTCAGGATGACAAACCCATAGTCGAATGAGCGAATAGAGTCCGTATTTAATACGCCATTGGCAAAAGGTACAAGAATCAGTGTCAGAATAATCAAACATGTAAACGAAATCCAACGGTACCGGCCAGACAAAATTGAAATGGCTATAATCAGATAGAAATACATTTCATAAACCAGGCTCCACCCAACCGGCAGAAAGGCATAACCGAAAAATGGCGGATTTGTATGCGATAGAGGAATAAAAAACATACTTTTCATGACCTGTGGGATCACCTCGGAAGGAATGGTGTATCGGAAAAGTATTAATGTATAACTTAAAGTAGCAATGATGTAAAGCGGCCAGACTCTGATAATTCTTTTGACAAGAAAATCCATGCTGTGCGCCAGGCCTCCTGCTGATTTCCTGGTTATGTATACCATGATAAAACCGCTGATGATGAAGAAAAGATCAACACCTGCCGGTCCGGAGGCAAAAAGAAAATCAAGTTCTTTTTTAAAATGATCATTGGGTTTCATCATTTCTTTGAGATGAAAAATCATGACCATAATCACAGCGACACCACGCAGTACTTGTATTATTTCAATTCTGTTTGGAATATTTGAAAATTCCGACTTTGCAGGTAAATGATTATTCATAAGTGCGTGTCAGGACTTTATGTGTGTTACCACATAAATACGCGGAAAAGAAAATGTAATGGGTATTAAAAATTTTTGCAAAAGTAGGCATTTATAACCGACTTTGGAGTCCGGAATGAATGTCTGGGTCAGTTAGCTGGAATGGATCGGTTTGCATTCCAGAGTTTTGTCACAAAAAAATATCCGGAGAAGATAATCGTAATCTTCTGCGGATATTTCAAATTTTTGTAATTAATACATTGTATTTCTAATTCAAGCGCTCAAAAATTCCTGCAACACCTTGTCCGCCACCAACGCAGGCGGTTACCATACCATACTTCTGATTTCTGCGTTCCATTTCGTTAAAAAGCTGAACGGAAAGTCTGGCTCCTGTTGAACCCAGCGCGTGGCCCAAAGCAATTGCGCCGCCGTTTGGATTGACGATTTCAGGATCTATACCAAGCTCCTGAATGACTGCAAGCGCCTGTGCTGCAAAAGCCTCGTTCAGCTCAATTTGTTGAATATCAGACAGTTTAAGTCCTGCCTGTTTTAGTGCCTTAGGTACAGCGGCTACCGGGCCAATACCCATAATTCTTGGATCAACGCCTGCCGTTGCATAAGAAACCATACGCGCAATAGGTTTTAAGCCAAGTTCGTTCACAAGTTTTTCAGACATTACGGCAACAAAAGCAGCACCGTCAGAAGTCTGTGAAGAATTTCCGGCTGTTACCGATCCGCCAGCTGCAAAAACCGGTTTCAGTTTATTCAAAGCATCCAGCGTGGTATCTGCCCGTGGGCCTTCATCCTTATCCACAATCGTTTCCTTAATTTTTTTCTTACTGGAAACAGGATCAAAAAAAGTTTCCTGCACTTTTATAGGAACAATACCGCTGTCGAACCAACCTTCTTTTTGCGCACGTAATGCTTTTTGGTGAGAAAAAAATGAAAACTCATCCTGTTTCTCCCGACTGATATTGAAATCTTTCGACACCTGTTCCGCAGTTAATCCCATACTTAAATAATAGTCAGGATGATTTTGCGCAATTTCATAATTCAAAGCCGTTTTCCAACCCATTGTCGGTACCAGCGACATCGACTCAGTGCCGCCTGCAATGATACAATCCGCCATACCCGCATGAATTTTTGCCGACGCCATCGCAATTGCTTCAACCCCTGAACCACAGTAACGGTTAATGGTTATTCCGGAAACGTTTTTTGGTAAGGACAACAAGGCTACATATCGTCCCATTTGCATACCTTGTTCGGCTTCCGGTACCGCATTTCCTACAATCACATCATCCACACGCGCTGGATCTAACTGAGGAATTTTTTCAAGAATATATTTAATCACGTCAGCACCTAAATTATCCGGACGTGTGAAGCGAAAACCACCACGAGATGCCTTACCTACCGCAGTGCGATAACCGGCAACAATGTATGCATTCATAGATTATATGGTTTTTTGTAAGTCAATGATTGAATTCTGACGCTTTGCTTATAGTCACAGTAAAAAATAGTATGCAGGCATACTATCGTAAAATTAATAATTATAACTAAAACAAAAAACCGCCGGAATAGTTTTATCCTGGCGGTCTTGTAATACAGTTTATTGATGAAGCACGTTAGTGCATAGCAGAGCTTTCGATGTGGTTGGTAGTTTTCACTCCTTTTGGCATTGCAATCCACATAACGATGTAGAATATGAAAACCGGGAAGTGAACCGGAATAAAAAATCCCATCACTAAAAGTACTCTGATAATGACTACGTCAATTTGTAAATAATTAGCTATACCGGCAGCTACACCACCTATTACTTTGTTATTTACGTCGCGGAATAATCTATTGTTGTTCATGGCTATGTTCGTTTTCTTTGTTATTGTTGAATCAAAGGTACTAGGTGATACACAGTAGTTGTTAATTATCTACATGAATGGTTTAGGCCGGTGAAAGGTGGTTGTTTTTGATGAAGAGTACCAGATAACAAAACACATTTAATGCGTCAGAATTATTTTTGTTAAACAGACATAAACCATAAGCTGAAACGACAAACTTTTCGTTTATAAATTAACGTTTATGATATAGTTCACATAAAAACATAATGCTTTGACGTTTCAAGATTTTGTAATAAATGACGATGATATCAAAGCTGAATCGCAGAGAAGAGGCCAGATAATAGAAAATTAAGATTAAAATACCCTTAGGATTATTGTATTTGTTGGTAAATAGAATGCGCAATAAATTACATTTGTACTTGAACATTCAACTGAATAGCTGACAATCTGGCATTTTGAGGCAATCAGGCGTAATATTTTTCAAACAAAATGAACGATTCACAATACATATACCATCATGTTTAAAATATTTTCGAAGCTATTCGGCACAAAATCTGAGCGCGATTTAAAGGATTTAACTCCTTACGTTGCTTTGGTAAACGCGGAATACGCGAAACTGACTTCTTTGTCCAATGATGAACTCAGAGCGCAGTCAGAGGGTCTGAAAGCACATATTGCCGCAGGTTTGAAATCAATTGATGACCAGATAGGCGCGCTTCGGGACCAAGCTAACGACGAGCCGAATGTGGATAGCAAGGAAGCTATTTTCAAGAAAATTGATGCGTTGGAGCTCGACCGGAATAAAGAACTTGAAGTAATATTATTGGACATCCTGCCGAAGGCTTTTGCAATCGTGAAGGATACGGCCCGTCGTTTTAAAGAAAATGAAAGTCTGGAAGTAACTGCTTCCTACTTCGACCGTGAAATAGCAACGAAGAAAAGAAATGTTGTTATTGATGGTGATAAAGCGGTCTGGAATAGTACCTGGGATGTAATCGGCCAGCCTATTAAATGGAACATGCAGCACTACGATGTGCAGCTGATCGGTGGTTTGGTACTTCATCAAGGAAAAATATCCGAGATGGCAACCGGTGAAGGAAAGACGCTTGTAGCCACTTTGCCAGCGTTTTTAAATGCACTGGCAGGTCTGGGTGTTCATATTGTAACTGTCAATGATTACCTGGCAAAACGTGATGCGGAATGGAATGCACCTTTATTTGAATTCCATGGCATGAGCGTTGATTGTATCGACCGTCATCAGCCAAATACACAGGCGCGCCGCGATGCATATAAAGCCAATCTTACATACGGAACAAATAACGAATTTGGTTTTGACTATCTGCGTGACAATATGTCACGTACAACCGATGAGCTGGTTCAACGCAAACATCATTTCGCGATGGTGGATGAGGTCGATTCAGTTTTGATCGATGATGCCCGTACACCTTTGATTATCAGTGGTCCGGTACCCCGCGGAGATGAGCAGGAATATCTAGAGCTAAAACCTCGTGTTTCGAAAATTGTTGAAGCACAGAAAAAACTGGCAATGGATCTGCTGAATGAAGCAAAGAAAAAAATTGCTGCGGGTGACAAAAAAGAAGGTTCTCTAGCCCTGTTCCGTGCACACCGCGGTATGCCGAAATACAAGCCGTTGATTAAATATTTAAGTGAATCTGGTATTAAGCAGTTGATGCAGGAATCTGAATCAATTTATCTTGCAGAAAACCAGAAGCTGATGCCACAAGCTGATGCTCCGCTTTATTTTACAATTGACGAAAGACATAACAGTATAGAGCTTACCGAAAAAGGGATCGATTTCCTTACCGGAGAGTCTGAGCAAACCAATTTCTTCATTCTTCCTGATATCGCAGTTGATCTTGATAAGATTGAAAAAGATCAGTCACTTAGCGAGCAGGATCGCGTGATGCAGAAAGAAGCATTGATCCGCGATTATTCTATTAAAACAGCTCGTATTCACACAGTCAACCAGCTTTTAAAAGCGTATACACTTTTTGAAAAAGATGTGGAATACGTTCTTATGGATGGAAAAGTTAAAATTGTTGATGAGCAGACAGGTCGTATCATGGACGGTCGCCGTTATTCTGACGGACTTCACCAGGCGATTGAAGCAAAAGAAAATGTTCGTGTTGAAGATGCAACACAAACTTACGCAACCGTAACGCTTCAGAATTATTTCCGTATGTATCACAAGCTTGCCGGTATGACCGGTACGGCTGAAACAGAAGCGGGAGAATTCTGGGAAATCTATAAACTGGACGTAGTATCAATTCCTACCAATGTTCCTGCGGTTCGTAAGGATCAGGAAGATAAAGTTTACCGTTCGGTTCGTGAAAAATATAATGCAGTTACGGATGAGATTGTAGAGTTGGTTGAAGCTGGCCGTCCGGTACTGGTTGGTACTACTTCGGTTGAAAACTCTGAAATTATCAGCCGGATGCTAACCCTGCGAAAAATACCACATCAGGTATTGAATGCAAAACAACACCAGAAGGAAGCGGAAGTTGTGGCAGAAGCTGGTAAGCCAGGTACTGTAACCATTGCAACAAACATGGCTGGTCGTGGTACGGATATTAAACTAACCCCGGAAGCAAAAGCAGCAGGTGGTTTGGCTATTGTTGGTACAGAACGTCACGAAAGTCGCCGTGTTGACAGACAGCTTCGTGGTCGTGCGGGTCGTCAGGGTGATACCGGTTCTTCTCAATTCTTTGTTTCATTGGAAGATAACCTGATGCGTCTTTTTGGTTCCGACCGTATGGCGAAGGTTATGGATAAAATGGGTTTGGAAGAAGGCGAAGTAATCCAGAGCAGCATGATCACAAAATCAATCGAGCGTGCTCAGAAAAAAGTTGAGGAAAACAACTTTGGTATGCGTAAGCGTCTTCTGGAATATGATGACGTGATGAACTATCAGCGTGATGCCATTTACACGCGTCGCCGTAACGCATTGTTCGGAGACCGTCTGGCTGTGGATATTGCTAATACGCTTTATGATGTTTGTGAGGAAATTGTTGGGAACGCTGGAACTTATTCTGAACTTGATCTTGCAACAATCACAACGCTTGGTATTGAACTTCCGTTCAGTGAAAATGATAACGTTTCCCTGAAGCCTCAGGAAAAAACACAGCGCTTATACGAAGCGGCTGAAAAACATTATCAGGATAAAAATCATCAGATTTCAGAAAAAGCATTGCCAATCTTGCAATCTATTCATGCAGAGCGCGGTGCTACGATTACTGAAATCATGATTCCGTTCAGTGACGGAATTCGCCAGACAGGTATTGTTGTAAATCTTAAAAAGGCGTTGGCTAACAACGGTCATGAGATTACACACGAAATGGAAAAAGCGATTGTGCTTTCGCTGATCGATCAGGAGTGGAAAGAGCACCTTCGTGAAATGGATGATCTGAAACAATCTGTTCAGAATGCGGTGTTTGAACAAAAAGATCCGTTGCTGATCTATAAATTTGAGTCTGTTGAGCTTTTCAAACGCTTCCTGAGCAAAGTTAACTTTGACATGATCTCGTTCCTGATGAAGGCTGATATTCCACAAGAGGAAGCTGCGCCAGCTACGGCTGTTCAGCAAACTGTAAAACGTCCTGCCCCGGCGCCGGAGCTTCACACAAACCGTGAGGAAGATTTCGATGCAGATCTTGACGGACCAAATGAGTATGCACGTCAGATGGAGTCTACGACCAAGGCTCAGCCGATCAGGGTGGACAGGATTGCTGACCGTAATCAGAAAGTTTCAGTACAGTATCGCGACGGACGTGTTTTGCGTGACGTTAAATACAAAAAAGTAGAACAGGAAGTTAAAAACGGAGACTGTGTTGTAATTGAATAACAGCTCCATTCTGTTTTGCGATTAATATAATTTTGAGTTGAAAATCAGAAGCCTTGCCTTTCTAAATTAGATCGGCAAGGCTTTTTGATGAACGTAAAATCAAGATTTATACGATATTTGTATTTGTAAAGACTAAAAGCGAACGAAATTCCCCTTTCATGAAACTTCATAAAGAAGGTTACACCATCATGGCGATCGCCGCCATAATATTGATTCTGATAAATTTAGGCATCTATATGTTGTTGCCTGATGGATACTGGATACCTAGAATAACCTTAGTTGTCAGCATATTTATTTTCTTTCTGATCGTACAATTCTTCCGCGTGCCCTCACGTGTTGTGAAAACAAGCGAAACGCAGATCATTGCGCCTTGTGATGGGAAAGTAGTGGTAATTGAAGAAGTGGTCGAAAATGAGTACTTTAAAGGTCCAAGACGCCAGATCAGTATTTTCATGTCGCCCATTAATGTGCACGTTAACTGGAACCCGGTGAGTGGTGTCATTCAATATTTTAAATATCATCCAGGTTTATATCTTGTGGCATGGCATCCGAAATCCAGTACGGAGAATGAGCGTACTACCATTGTCACCCGTACTGCGTCAGGCGTGGATATTTTATTCCGTCAGATTGCAGGAGCTGCTGCGCGCCGCATCCGTTGGTACGTAAAAGAGGGAGACAAAGTTGAACAAAGCACCGAAATGGGCTTTATCAAATTTGGCTCCCGCGTTGATATTTATGTTCCGCTTGACGCAGAAATCAAAGTAAATCTTCAGGATAAAACAGTCGGTAGTGTTACCGTTTTGGCTGAATTAAAATAACCGCCAGGATAAAATCTGCTGGAAGAAATTAGGTACTGCATCAGGATAAACTATTGCCATAAATACCATCCCGAATACTGCACCATAAATATGGGCGCTGTGGTTGACATAACTTCTGCCGCGGCGCCCTTCGTATATCGAATAAGCAAGAAACAGGATTCCGAAGATGAATGCTTTCAGCTTAATGAAGAAATACAAATAGATATCCATTAATGGATTAATCAGGATTGCTGCAAAAAGAATGGCAGAAACTCCACCAGAAGCGCCTAATGAATTATAATTCGAATTGGTACGGTGTTTCAAAAATGTTGGGATATCTGAAACTACAATGCCGACCAGATATAAAAACAGATAATAAGCAGGTCCGCTTGTTCCGAAAAGCATATTGAAAAGCCTCTCGATTCCTTCGCCAACGAACCAAAGCGTCAGCATATTAAAAATTAAATGCCCGAAATCGGCATGAATAAATCCTGAGGTAATAAATCTGTAATATTCATTTCGCTTGCTGACCCGGTAAGGATTCATGATCAGCTTATCCATAAAAAGCGAATTCTGGAGGGCATAATAACTGATACCAGCCGTTATGATAATTATTATGAGGGTGATAGACATAAGATTCGAATCGATGATTTAATTTGAAAGCTACTTATAATTTTTTTAGTGAATTATTTTTCCCGCTCAACCAGCTGATGAACAAATTCCAGTAAGTTCTTTTTACGTTCAGAGGGTGCAGGCAATCTTTCCAGACAATCGATTCCCTTTGAAAAGTAGCTGCTGATTTTTTCTTCTGTCAATGCCCGGATACCCAGCTTGTCGTAAATTTCCCGAACTGCATTTACTTTTTTCTCCTTATCAAAAGTTTCAACGGAGAGCCATTTATTTAATTCCGTTGCTAAATCGCCTTCCGCTTTGGCAAGTGCTTCGATAAGTAAAAACGTTTTTTTGTTGGCAATAATATCGCCGCCGACCTGTTTCCCAAACTTTGCCGGATCTCCGTAAACATCCAGCAGATCATCTTTCAGTTGAAAACCGATTCCCATACTTTCCCCCGCTTCATAAAGCAATTGAGTGGCTTCGGCATCAGCTCCACCTATGATTCCGCCAAGTTCCAGTGCAAAACCCAGCAGAACGGACGTTTTAAGGCGAATCATGTCAATGTATTCTTCTTCGGTAACATTCCAGCGGGTTTCAAAATTCATATCCAGCTGTTGCCCTTCACAAACCTCGGAAGCGGTTTTATTAAAACGAATCAGAACATTTCTCAAATCTTCTCTTCTTATATCAATCAAAAGATCGTAAGCTCTGATCAGCATGACGTCGCCCGAAAGAATTGCGGTGTTCGCATTCCATTTTTCGTGTACCGTTGGCTTTCCGCGTCGCAAAGGTGCTTTGTCCATGATATCATCATGCATCAAAGTGAAATTGTGAAAAACCTCGACAGCGATGGCTGGTTTTAGGGCATTTCTGAAATCGTCTGTATAAATTGACGCGGCAAGTAGTGTTAACAGCGGACGGAAACGTTTCCCGCCCAAAGCCATGATATAACGTATCGGTTCATAAAGTTCCGCGGGAGATTCTCCGTAAGCGTTTTGTTCTATTTCAGTTTGCAGGGTTTGCAGCAGATTTTCTGTTGTTGTCATTCGTGGCTGATTACTACGCTTATCAATTCTATTGGAAACGAATTATTTCTACTATCAGGTACTTTTTGAAGCACTACGCAAAGTACCTAAATCCTGTTGAGAAACTCAAAGGTAACAGGATGAATGGTTGACTGACGAAATTAAATGTGCCCGCCGGGAAAAATAATTCGTGGTCATTAGTGTAAATTCGTGTATTCGTGGCGCTAATAAATTCAAAAAATGCCTTTTCATCTTTATTTCAACGGAGAGATATCTCCACTTGATACGACGCTTTTTAAATCAAATGACCTGGGCATTTTACGTGGTTATGGCATGTTTGATTATTTCCGGACATACAATGGCATGCCCTTCCGCTGGGATGACTACTGGCAGCGATTCGAGAATTCCGCGAAGTTATTAAAACTTCCGCTTCCATTGAACCAGGAAGAAGCAACTGAAATTCTTGCCGACCTGCATTCGCTTTCGGGAGAAAAGGAAGTTGCTTTTCGGTTTGTTCTGACGGGCGGTTATGCGCCGGACAGTGTCAGTGTGGTGAAACCAAATTTTCTGATCAGGACCGAACCTTTGCCGCAGGATAATCCGGCTGGTTTATTGAAGGGGATTAAAGTTTTGCCTTACCAATATGTACGTGACCTTCCTGAAATTAAAACCACCAATTATGTGCATATGGTTTTGATGGCGGATGAAATGAAAAAGCAAGGCGCATCGGATCTGCTCTTCCATAAGGATGGGGAAATAAGTGAACTGACAAGAAGCAATTTTTTTATTTTCAAAGGCGATACACTGATTACTTCTGATACCAATATTTTAAGAGGAATTACCAGAAAAGTAGTTTTGGAATTAGCTAAGACTCATTTTAAAGTAGAGGTTCGCCCGTTATTGTATTCTGAACTGGAAACCGCTGACGAAGCATTTACAACAAGTTCAACAAAGTGGGTGATGCCTATCGTACAAATCGGAGACAATCCTGTTGGCGATGGAAAAGCAGGAAAACGTACACTTTCGTTGCAGGACTTATTTAAGAAAGTGGTTTTGGAATGGGGAAAATAATTTTCTTCCGTCCGACGGTTTTTTTACCGTCGGACAGATAAAAAACAGTTGATATTTTTTACTTATGAAAAATTATTGAAATAAGTTTTCATAAGTCAGTCGATAGTGTAGATGTTTTCTTACCGGTCCGACGGCGGAAAAAGCCGTCGGACCGGTTGCTCGTAAAAAGCCTCTGGTATTATTTTAATTAATTGAATACTAATGGATTAGTTCCAGCCTTGCGCTGTGATCGGCACTCTGTTATCTCCTTTGGTATGAAGTAAAACTTCATCTTTTTTGTCGGTCATGTATCCGATAACACTGATTTTCGGGTTATTTTTGATTTTGTCATAATCACTTTGAGGAACCGTGAAAAGTAATTCATAATCTTCTCCGCCATTCAAAGCTGCCGTTATCGGCCCGATGTTAAGTTCCACCGCGCCCATATAAGTCTGCTCGTCGATAGGAAGTTTATCTTCAAAAACCAGAGCGCCAACACCTGATTGCGAACAAAGATGTAAAAGATCAGAAGCCAGACCATCCGAAACATCAATCATGGAAGTTGGGATACAACCAGCACCGGCAAGCTCATAAACCACATCCATCCGCGCTTCCGGGCGGAGTTGTCTTTGAATAACATATTCTTTTCCGTCAAGCTGCGGCTGCATATTCGGGTCGGCAAGGAAAACCTGCTTTTCTCTTACCAATAATTGCAGGCCAATATAAGCGCCACCTAAATCGCCGGAAACGCATAAAAGATCCCCTGCTTTAGCCGTGTTCCGATAGGTAATCCTGTCTTTTGCAACGCGCCCGAAAACACTTACAGAGATAAATAATCCTGATAACGAAGAAGAAGTATCACCGCCGACAAGATCTACATTAAAATCTTTGCAGGCCGCTTTCATGCCTTCGTACAATTCCTCCACAGCTTCAACTGAGAAACGGTTGCTCAGCGCAATACCAACTGTAACCTGGCGCGGAACGCCGTTCATAGCCGCTATGTCTGATACATTTATTGCAATCGCCTTATATCCTAAATGTTTTAACGGGAAAAAAGAAAGGTCAAAATGGACTCCTTCTAAAAGAATATCGGTTGACAATAATCCAAATTCCGTTCCAAGATCAATAACGGCCGAGTCGTCGCCGATGCCTTTGATGCTTTCAGGTAAATTATTTTTAAGTCCCTCATTAAGTCTTTTGATAAGACCAAATTCGCCTAAGTTGCTGATTTCTGTTCTTGATTCTGCCATGTTACAAAGTTAGCTAAAATAGACGAAGCCATCTCCCGGAAGAAATGGCTTCGTCTGTTTCAATAATATTTTTTTTCTTAAAAGTTCAATGCGACTCACGTGCCGCAAACTGATTTAAGGATTTGAAAGCGTGTATTGATTGATCGTATTTCCGGTTTTTACACTGGCGTCTATTCGCGTTAAAACTACCTTAGTATCCTCCAATGAGCTTATTGTAAATTTAATGGTTCCATTGGTACCGCTCGGAGCCGGATTCAGGCCAGAAAGTACCAATGTATTTTCGCCTTCCAAAGCCCATGTTCCGTTGAATGTATTTTTATCAAATTCGGTGTAAGCGGCTGTTCCTGTGCTTGACAACGCAAGTCTGAAATTGGAATATCCTTCCTGAACATTACCTGCGCCTCCACGGGTATAAACAGTTGTAGTTCCGTGCTTTACAGTCTCAGCCGTCCATGTTTTTGCAATGCGTTCAGAAACCGGCTTTTTTGAATCTTTTTTACAACCTGCTGCCACAAGGGTTAGCGCCAGCATGATACTCCAAAGCAAAGTATATTTTCTTTTCATTTTATTTTTCACGAATGATTTTCTTAATTAAACGCCAAGTTCAGATTTTTTAGTCTTATTATCAAAATATTCTGAAATGTCGGCTTAAATTCCGGGCATAATTATTGAGCTTATCCGCCGCAGCGGTAAAACGAAGTGCATGAAAGAGTATACAAAATCGCAGCTTGCATTAAGAAACGGGCAGGATCGGGAAGAAATATGGTGTGCTTATCAGGGGCTTATCTACGATGTTACCACTTCACGACTTTGGCGAAACGGTCACCATTATGAACATTGGGCGGGCCAGGATCTGACCAAAGAGCTTGGAGATGCGCCGCATACCGAGCGCGTTTTTGAGCGGTTTAAAGTAATCGGTAAATTAACAGAACCATTTTAATTATCAGGATTTGAAACAAAATACTTCCCTAATCGCCGATAGCGGTTCTACAAAAACCGATTGGCTGATAGCATATTCCGGAAAGTCGCCGGTTCGTTTTCATTCAAGTGGCTTAAATCCATTTTATCAGACAAAGGATGAGGTTTCTGAAATATTAGAAAAAGAAGTTGTACCGTATCTTTATAACACAATTGACCAGGTCTTTTTTTATGGCGCCGGATGTGCAGACAAGGCGACCAGCCGGCCCATTTATGACGCTTTGGTAGATATTATTCCGTCTGCCGAAATTATTGAGGTTGCCTCGGATATGCTTGCGGCCGCAAGAGGATTATGCCAGAATGAGCCAGGAATTGCTTGTATTTTGGGCACGGGGGCTAATAATACTTTTTACGACGGTGACACGATGGTCCATTCCATAGGATCGCTTGGTTTTTGGCTGGGTGACGAAGGCAGCGGTTCTTATCTTGGAAAAACGCTGTTGGTTCACTTTCTTCAGAATGAGCTGCCGGAAGATCTTCATAAGCAGTTTGAGGAAAGTTATCCGGGAACAAACCGGCTTGCTGTTTTGGAAAAAGTTTACCGCCAACCTTTCCCAAATCGTTATTTCGCAACTTTTTCCCATTTCATTTCAAAAAATATAAAACATCCGTTTATCCATAAAATGGTTACTGATGCGTTTACTCTTTTTACAGAGAAGTATATTCTTAAACATAAGGATGCAGAAAAGTATCCGGTTCACTTTACTGGGTCGATCGCGTTTTATTACCAGGATATTCTGAAATCAGTTTTGGAAAACAAGGGACTGACGCCAGGAAAAATTCTTAAATCGCCAATGGAAACGCTTTTTGATTATCATTTGAAAAGAGATATGTAAAAATCCCTGGCTGGCATATACTTTGATAACCATTCATTTTATTTAGAAATTATTTGATCAATGCCGAGACGCTCCATTCGCTGGCTTACTTTATTTTCTGCGCTTCTGATTATTGGCGTTGTGGTTACCCAGATTTATTGGGTTAAACAGGCACTTGACCTGCGTCACCGGCAATTTAATCAGAACGCGCATGTAGCGTTGCAGGATGTTGCTCAGGAGCTTGCGACGGTCAATGGCGTAATGCAGACTTCAAATCCCGTTGAGCAGTTATCGCCTGAATATTTTCTGGTGAATACAAATGCAACTACGCAGCCTGATCTTTTGGAACATTTTATCAAAGACAGTTTTCAAAAACACAATCTTATCACAGATTTTGAGGTAGGGATTTATGATTGTACCACCGACAGGATGCGGTATGGAATGTCTTTGAGCACAAAAACGAATGACAAAACCACAGTAAAAATCAATAACTGGGTTAAGACCGACAAATATCCTTACTATTTCGGCGTGCGGTTTCCCCAGCAATCGGCATACATCGTCGGGAATTTGAATGGCTGGATATGGTCCTCGGTGCTGGTTTTACTGGCGGTTGGGTTCTTTGCTTATGCTTTGTTTATTATTTTACGGCAAAAACATTTGTCGGAAGTTCAGCGGAATTTTGTTAATAACATGACACATGAGCTGCAGACGCCTATTTCCACCATCCGTATTGCTGCTGATGTACTTAATTCAGATATTATCACAACGCAGCCGGAAAGGCATAAGCGCTATGTCCACATCGTTCAGGAAGAGATTTTAAGATTGCAAAATCAGGTGGAAATGGTGCTTTCCATGGCCAAGGCTGAAAGAAATGCCCTGACATTAAAAAAGGAAATCGTAGATGTTCATCAGGTTATAGAATCTATTTTACTGCCTTTTGAGGGGAAAGTACAGCTGAGATTTGAGGCCTCGCAACCTTGCGTCGAAGCGGATCCATTTCATTTGAGGAACATGATCACAAACCTCATCGATAATGCCATTAAATATTCCGTCGATAAGCCGGAAGTTGTTTTAAGGACATTTAATAAAAAAAGCTGTCTCTTTATTTGTGTTGAAGATAAGGGTGTCGGAATCGCGCCGGAGTTTCAGAAGAAGATTTTTAACAAATTTTTCCGGATTACCTCGGGTGATGTGCATAATGTTAAAGGCTCTGGCATAGGGCTGAGTTATGTAAAACAAATTGTCCGTTCCCATCACTGGCATCTGGAATTGGATAGTGCCTTGGGGAAAGGAAGCATATTTACAATTTCGATCCCACAGAAATAGATCATATTAAGCGTTAAAACCTAAAATCGAACAAGTTGAAAAAGAAAATTTTATACGTCGAGGACGATCCGAATCTTGCCTTTGCAACCAAGGATAATCTCGAAGCTTACGACTACGAAGTGGTACACGCCGAAGATGGCGCGAAAGCACTTGAAATTATTAACAAAGAGCATTTTGATATTTGTGTGCTCGATGTAATGCTTCCAAAAATGGATGGATTTACGCTGGCTGAAAATATCCGGAAATCAGATAAGCAGGTTCCGATCTTATTTCTGACAGCAAGATCTTTACAGGAAGACAAGATCAAAGGGCTTGAACTCGGCGCGGAAGATTATGTGACGAAACCTTTCAGTATACAGGAATTGATGCTGCGGATAGGCGTTATTTTGAGGCGAAATAACTCAGGAAAACCTGTTGCGGCACAACCAAAAATCAATTCGATCGGTAATTACAGTTTTGATTTTCAGAAACTTACTTTGTCGATAAATGGTACTTTGCAAAACCTTACTTTCCGGGAAGCTGAGGTGCTGAAATATCTTTCTGAGCGCCCGGACCAGGTTATCCGGCGGGACGAATTACTGAAAGCCATTTGGGGAGATGATGATTATTTTATGGGAAGAAGTCTGGATGTTTTTATTTCGAGATTACGTAAATATCTGTCCTCAGATCCCGTAATCCGCATTGATAACGTGCACGGCGTAGGATTCAGAATGACCTATTAACATATCCTTTTTCAAATATCTTTCATTTTTATTTGCACAAAAAAAATAAGTTCCTATATTTGCACCCTCATTTGGAAAAATTGATCGTCATGGCTAAGGTTTGTCAAATTACTGGTAAAAGAACACGCGTTGGAAATAATGTTTCTCACGCTAACAATAAAACAAAACGTAAATTCTTCCCGAATTTACAGAAGAAACGTTTCTTCCTTCCTTCGTCAGGAGAATGGGTTACGTTGAAAGTAGCTACTTCTGCTCTTCGTACAATCAACAAGAACGGTATCGAAGCTACGATCCAAAAAGCATACGATAAAGGAACACTTACGTTCTAAGAAATTTGCGAATTTATTGGAAAGGGACTTCTCTTATTCGGGGAGTCCTTTTTTTCGTCGATTCTCCAGATTTCAGGAATTGTTCGTTTAGTCTTATCAGGTAAAGAATTACAAATCCGGTAACTGTTTTGCCAGGTTGACTATGCATAACCTTTCCGTATATCAGAAAGTATTTCTGCTTCTCGGCTCCAATCTTGGAGAGCGGCTGCAAATTTTGCAGTCTGCCGCAGGTATGGTTGAAGAGCGCGTCGGGACTATCCGAGCTGCCTCGTCAATCTATGAAACCGCACCCTGGGGTGTATTAGATCAGCCTGTTTTTCTTAATCAGATACTGGAAGTTCAAACAGAACTGATGCCTGAGGAAGTGCTCAGGATTATTCTGGAAATTGAGCATGAACTTGGACGCATCCGTTATGAACGATGGGGCGCCCGGGTGATTGATATTGATATACTTTATTTTAACGATCTGGTACAGGATAGCGCGCGCCTTACCCTACCACATCCCCGCCTCCATGAGCGCAGGTTTACGCTCATTCCTCTTACTGAAATCGCTCCTGATTTTCTTCATCCTCTTTTGCAAAAAACTTCCCTGGAACTGCTGGCCGATTGCGACGATCCGGGTGCTGTTATAAAAATTTCATAAAAAAGTACTACTTCGCATTCTACACTGCAAATAGAATAATATTCCATTCACTCTCCATTTTACGCAGTTTATCATTTTTTAATATTATTCTCAACTGATTATCACTTGTTTTGCATAACAATTGAAGTGTGGCTTAAATTTATTTTTTAAAATAAATGGGGGTGAACGCAGAATCGGTTGTCATCGGGATGGGAAAAGTTCAATTTTATGGAACCGGTTGTAAACTTGCTTGACCTGCCTTTAATTATATACCAAAATGTTAGCATGAAAATTAAACTACACAAAAAATGGATTGTGCTGTTACTGTTTGTAATCAGTTTGCCAGCAGCTGCGCAGAATAAACATACTGTAAGCGGGTATGTAAAAGATCTTGCAAACGGAGAAGGGCTGATCGGCGTTTCCGTGTATGTGAAGGAAGTTGAAACCGGCGTTGTGACAAATCCGTATGGATTTTACTCGCTTACACTTCCTAACGGCACTTATAATGTCGTTTTCTCCTACATCGGTTATCAGAAAATTTCCAAAACGGTTGATTTGAATACAGATCAGCGCGTCGACATTGAGATGTCGGATGAAAGTGAAAATTTGAAAGAGGTAACGATTTCAACGAAAAAAGAAGACGACAATGTTCGGAGCATTGAAATGTCGGTGAATAAGGTGGAAATGAAAACCATCAGAAAAATGCCGGCACTTTTGGGAGAAGTCGATTTGATCAGAAGTATTCAGTTACTACCTGGTGTTACAACGGTTGGTGAAGGAGCTTCCGGATTTAACGTTCGTGGCGGTGATATTTCCCAAAACCTGGTTTTGCTTGATGAGGCTCCGGTTTACAACTCCTCTCACCTTTTTGGATTTTTCTCCGTGTTTAATCCTGATGTTGTAAAAGATGTAAAACTGATCAAAGGCGGTATTCCTGCGCAATATGGCGGCCGTATTTCTTCAATTCTTGATGTAAGGATGAAAGAAGGAAATGCGAAGAAACGTGAAATTAACGGTGGTATCGGTTCGATATTTTCACGACTCACTTATGAACAGCCTTTCGCTGCCGGAAAAGGGTCATTTATTGTAGCAGGTCGCCGTTCTTATATTGATATTCTTGCAAAACCTTTCCTGAATGATGATTTAAAGGATTCCAAATTTAATTTTTATGACCTGACGGCAAAAGTGAATTACCGTTTGGGAAATAAGGATACATTTTTTGCCTCCGGTTATTTTGGTAAAGATGTTTTTGGTGGCGGAGATTTTGGTTTTGGTTGGGGAAACGCCACTGCCACAGCTCGCTGGAATCACATTTTTTCAAATAAATTGTTCATGAACCTGACAGGTTATTACAGCAACTATGATTATAATCTTGGTCAGAATGAAAATGATGACCAGGCAAAAGATCGTTTTGTCTGGAAATCCAAGATCATCAGCAAAAGTGTAAAACCTGACTTTACGTACTACATCACACCTAACAACCAGCTGACTTTCGGAGGGCAGTATATCAATTATGATTCCCGTCCAGGAAAAGCTACGGCTGTTTCAGAGGGTGAAGGACTTAATCTGGATCTGCCGTCGCGTCATGCGGATGAATCAGCTTTATACATTGCTAATGAGCAAAAACTAACAGACAGGATTTCCTTACAATATGGTATCCGTTATTCGTACTACCGCAGCCTGGGGCCGGGAACTGAATATTTATATGGAGATACCACGGCGGGAATAAGAAAACAGCCGATTTTTCCAGGAACAGAATATGGCAAGGGTGATGTGATCAAAACATATGGAAATTGGGAGCCTCGTTTTGCAGTCAATGTGGGTATTACTTCAACCGCCTCTTTGAAATTGAGCTATAACCGTATGTCGCAATATCTTCACCTGTTGTCTAACACAGCCGCAAGTTCTCCTTTGGATGTTTGGACGCTGAGCTCTTCAAATATAAAACCTGAGCTTGCTGACCAGGTTGCGGCGGGATGGTTCCAAAATTTTAAGGATAATATGTTCGAAGCTTCCGTGGAGGTTTATTACAAAAAACTGCACAACCAGATTGACTATGTAACTGGATCAGATTTGCTGCTTAATCAATTTGTTGAAGGTGATTTATTAACGGGTAAAGGCCGTGCCTACGGAGCTGAATTTTATTTAAAGAAAAACAAAGGCCGTTTAACGGGATGGATTAGTTACACGTTATCAAAGACCGAAAGACAGGTTATGAGTATCAACAACGATAACTGGTTTCCGGCACGTTTTGATAAGCCTCATAATTTCACTTCGGTGGCAATTTATGAGTTGAATAAGCGATTGACCTTGTCATCGAACTTTACAATTACATCCGGAACGCCGGCAACTTTTCCTACAAACGGATATTCATGGGGTGGATTTTCTTTGGGTAACAATTACAATAATTCAAGAAACAATAACCGTATCCCTGCTTACCACAGACTGGATCTGGCGGCGACGCTCAAAGCCCGTAAGAAATTATTTGGTATTGGAGAAGGTGAATGGGTTTTTTCAATCTATAATGTCTACAATCGTCGGAATGCTTTCTCGGTATATACACGCCAGAATGACGATAAGCCAAGCATTAGTGACAGAGCTCAAAATATGTTAAGAACAGAAGCTGTTCGCTATTCTGTGATTGGAAGCCTGATTCCTTCTGTGACCTATAACTTTAAGTTTTAATCAGCCATGAAAAAATATAAATTCTTAACAACCAATATCTTCAAATCTTTAATGTTGATGCTTACGATCGCAGGATTGTCGGGCTGTGAAGATGTTATTGATCTGCAAACGGAAGCCGGTCCGACTCAATTGGTCGTAGATGGCTGGATAACTAATCAGCCAGGAACGCAAACCATTACCCTGACATGGTCGTCGGCTTATTTTGACAAGGACCCTATTAAGCCGGTTTTGGGTGCAAAAGTTACAGTGACGGATAATCTTGGGAAAGTATACGAATTCAAAGACAGCACCGGGACCGGAAAATATACCTGGGGCAAATTAATTTCAGATACTTTGGGACATGTTGGCGGTAAGTACACGCTCAAAATTGAACACGAACAAGAAGTTTACACCGCGAAAAACGAGATTAAAAGAGTGCCGAAAGTTGATTCTTTGGTTTATACAAATGAAACACTTCCATTTACGCCGGAAGACGGGCAAAAAACGGGTTACATAGCTGAATTCTATGCACGGGATTTTGTTGGGACGGGCGATACCTACTGGATTAAAGAAGTACTGAACGGAAAAACAAATGTTGATAAAGCGGAGAAGATATCTATTGCTTATGATGCAGCTTTTGGTGCAGGTGCTCCTTCCGATGGTTTGATTTTTATTCAGCCGCTGAGAACATCCATAACTTATGATTCCTTGTATCAGGCTGGCAGCCACGTGGGTGTCGAGTTGCATAGCATTACCAATGAAGCATTTTACTTTTTGCAGCAAATAGTAGAGCAAAGTGCAAACGGAGGCCTATTTGCCACGCCGATCGCCAACATCAAATCGAATGTAGTAAACGCAGATCCGAATGGAAGGAAAGCACTTGGGTATTTCGGCGCTTCGGCCGTGAGCAGAATGGAAACTGTTATTGATCCAAAAAAAGCACGCCCGGAAGATTGATCCGTTGAATGATCTTTAATATATTCAAACGATTTTGTAAGCCTTCTTTTTAAAGCCGTCAGAGATTATTTCTGGCGGTTTTTATTTTTATAAAAACGTCGTCAGTGATTCCTGTGCTTGATTATGCGTTCTTTTTGTATCTTGGAAACTCAATAAATCTGACTGATGAAAAATTCACTCCTTGCTCTTCTGCTCTTAACCACAATTCACGCCAATGCGCAAAAGCGTCCGCGCGATCTTGGAATTAAAATCGGTGTTTTGCCAACCGGGACTTTTAATGCTATTACGGATGTCGCCGGTGTGAAGGTTGGTCAGGTGACTTTGATCAATGGAAAAGATGTGAGGACCGGTGTTACAGCGATTTTGCCCCGGGAAGGAAATCTTTTTCAACAGAAAGTCCCGGCGGCGATTTATATCGGAAACGGTTTCGGGAAACTTGCTGGTTATTCTCAGGTTGAGGAGTTAGGGACGATGGAAACACCCATAATTTTAACAAATACATTAAGTGTTCCCACAGCCGCCGATGCTTTAATCGACTGGACGATTAATCAAAAAGGAAATGAAAATGTTCGTTCGGTAAACCCTGTGGTCGGAGAAACGAATGATGGTTTTTTGAATGATATACGCGGAAGACATGTTAAAAAGGAACATGTGTTACAGGCTTTGTCAAACGCGCAAACCGGAAAGGTGGAAGAGGGAAATGTTGGTGCCGGAACCGGAACGGTTTGTTTCAATTTTAAAGGAGGTATCGGAACATCTTCCAGGAAATTGCCTGAAAAACTTGGTGGATATACCGTTGGGGTTTTAACACAGACCAATTTTGGCGGTGTCTTAAAAGTCAATGGAGTTCCGGTTGGCGAAGAACTTGGAAAATATGCTTTCAAGGAATCGCTTGACAAATCTTCGGATGGATCTTGTATGATGATCATCGCGACGGATGCGCCATTAGATGCGAGGAATTTGAAACGATTGGCGAAACGTGCAATCATGGGTATGGCAGAAACCGGCGGCATCGCTTCCAATGGCAGTGGCGATTATGTTATAGCCTTTTCAACGGCCTACCAAATTCCGCATGAAACAAAAGAAGGAACTTCGAATGTCAGGCTTTTGCATAACGATTATATCTCTCCACTTTTCATGGCGACAATCGAGGCGACTAACGAGGCGATAATTAATTCTCTGTTTATGGCAAAAACTTCTGATGGTACGCAAGGTCATGCCGTTGAAGAATTACCGAAAGAAAAAGTCCTGGAAATCATGCGAAAATATGGCAGATTGAAGTAAAACCTGCTTATCCTTCTCGTTATTTTCTATTTGTCAAAATCTTAATTCAGATAATTATGACAAACCACTTGCGATTGTAATATTTTGGTTTAAAATTTGCGGTTTAATTGAAGACCCGAATCGTGAAGACAAAAAAAGTTATTAACCAGACAATTAGCTTACTGCTAGCCACCATGCTTCTGATGGTAGCCGGAGCTAAGTCATGGACTAATAGCAGTGATACGGTTCAGCAGTTTTCAAAAAGTGTCAAGGCGATAAAAGGCGTTTCTAATGATGTAGCGACTGGCACACCTGACGAAAACCAGGCAACCGTAAGTGCGCTTGCACTGGATGCGGTTATTACGCCTGCGATATCATTTGATTTCTCTCATTATTTTTATTTTGCTCCGCAACCCGTTTGGCAATTTATTGAAAGCCAGCAGATTGTTGAAACATCTGTCCGGGAATCGTATTTCCTGTTCTCCTGTTTCAGCAGGGTTTTTGCCAGATATATAGTCACCAACGCCCCGTGACAATACTTCGTTGATCATGTAGATTGAAGTTAATATGCCGCAAACGTATGCGACTAATACTTTTTCATCCTCAGGTCTATAATTTTTTGCATTGGACAACCCGTCCGGAATCATATCTATTTGAAAATTTCACAATTTTTACAAAACAATGACTAACAAGAATGGAATAATTGGGCTAACCGTTGTGTTGGTTCTTATTTGCGCCTATTACCTTTCTTTTACGTTCGTTTCCCGCAGCATTAAAGGAAAGGCTGAGACCTTTGCAACGGATGCATCGGGCAAAGTGGACGACAAGAAAAAGCAGCGTTACATTGATTCACTTTGGCGTGAGGAGGTATACCTGGGCCAGACTTTGCAGGAAGTTACAGAACGTGAGCTCAGCCTTGGTCTTGATCTTCAAGGTGGTATGCACGTGGTTTTGGAAGTTTCTCCTGCTGAAATTTTAAAAGGAATGGCTGGCGGAAATGCGCGTAGTGCTGCATTCCAAAAAGCTTTGGCAGCTGCACAGGCAGATAAAAAAGCGGATAACAATGCCTTCGTTAAGATTTTCGTTTCTGCATTTAAAGACGCTGCACCAAATACAAGTCTTGCAAGCGTATTTGCTACAAGTGCAAACCGTACAAAAATCAATAGCAATTCTTCTGATGGCGATGTAGTTAAAATGCTGAATACCGAAATCGACGGTGCGATTGACAGAGCATTCCAGATCACTCAGGCTCGTATAGATAAATTTGGTGTAACTAACCCGAACATTCAGCGTTTGCCAGGTACAAACCGCGTTTTGGTTGAACTTCCTGGTGTTGACAACCCGGAACGTGTTCGTCGTCTTTTGTCCGGGGCTGCGAAATTGGAATTTGCTCAGGTATATCTTACAAATGAACTGGCTCCTGCAATTGACCAGTTGGGAAGCTACCTGGCTCGTGAAGATGCCAGAGTTAAATCTGCTGGAAAACCTGCATCTGCTGCTGCATCAACGGATACAACATCAAAATCAGGTCTTAGCGGACTTGCTGCCCAGCTTGAACAGAAAGGAGATTCTTCTAAAACAGATTCATCTGCTATTGCTGCGCAAAGCGCTGCTCTGACAAGTCTTTTTGTACCAATGCCGCAAGGTTTAGGGGTATATTTGAAAGATACTGCGCGTGCAAGTGAAATTCTTTCTCGTCCGGAAGTTCGTTCTATGTTCCCTGCTGACCTTGTGTTTATGTGGGATCGTAAAGGAACTGCTGGTACAAACAATCAATTGATCCTGCCATTGTATTTTATCAAAAAACAAAATGGTCAGGCAGCTATGGAAGGTGACGTGATCGTTGATGCAACGCATGACTATGATGATCGTGGCCGTCCGGAAGTAACCATGCGTATGAATGGTGAAGGTGCTCGTAAATGGCGTACATTGACAGCCAACAGCATTGGCCGTCCGGTTGCTATTATTATCGATAATCTTGTTTATACTGCGCCAACGGTACAGGGTGAAATCCCAAATGGTAATTCAAGCATCACTGGTAACTTCACAGTTGAAGAAACAAAAGATATGTCAAATGTGCTTAAAGCGGGTAAGTTACCAGCTCCTACGCACATTGTTGAAGAAGCAATTGTTGGTTCTACGTTAGGTTCAGAAGCGATCACTGCGGGTGTTTTGTCGTCAGTAATTGGTCTTGTCGTGATCCTTGTGTTCATGGTAGCTTATTATAGCGGCGCAGGTTTTGTAGCTGATTTGACGTTACTTTTAAACCTTTTCCTTCTTTTGGGAATAATGGCTTCGCTTGGAGCGGTTCTTACGCTTTCAGGTATTGCCGGTATCGTATTGACAATTGGTATGGCCGTAGATGCTAACGTACTGATTTATGAGGGGATCAAGATTGAGATTGCAGATGGAAAGCCGTTCAAACTAGCGGTTCAGGATGGTTTCAAACATTCTATGACAGCCATCATTGACTCGAACGTAACGACACTTTTAACTGGTATCATCCTTTATACATTCGGTTCAGGACTTGTTCTTGGTTTTGCAACTACGCTTGTAATCGGTTTGCTTACTTCTTTATTTACTGCAATATTTATTACAAGATTGTTCCTTGAATATCAGATCAGTCATGGTAAGGTTTATAAATTCTATTCAGGATTGAGTAAAAACTGGTTCAAGGATAATAATTTCGACTTCGTTTCCCAACGCCGCCGTTTCTATATCATTTCCTCGGCCATTATGGTTATTGGCGTTGGTTCTTTCATCTTCAAAGGGTTTGGTTTAGGTATCGATTTTAAAGGTGGACGTTCTTATGTTGTTCGTTTTGATAAAAATGTTGAGACTGACGAAGTACGTGAAGTAATGGGAAAAGAACTTGATGGATCGCCGGAAGTAAAAACTTTTGGTGGATTTGATCAGGTAAAAATTACGACGGATTATCTGATTGAAGACACTGCGCCTGATGCTGATCAGAAAGCAGAAGCGAAAATCATCGAAGGTATTTCCAAAGTGAAGGGCAATAGTGGAAAAATCGTTAGTTCAAATAAGGTAGGCCCTACGATTGCCTATGACACAATGATCAATGCGTTGTATGCGATTCTTTTGGCTTTGGCAGCCAACTTTGTTTACATCTTCCTGCGATTCAAACGACTTGCATTTAGTTATGGAGCAGTTGTGTCTCTTGCTCATGATGTGATTATCCTGCTTGCAGTTTATTCATTGTTCAACGGATGGTTGCCATTCTCATTGGATATTGATCAGGCATTTATCGGAGCTATCCTGACCATGATCGGTTATTCTATGAATGACACGGTTGTAATTTATGACAGAATCCGTGATTATCTGAAAGACGATAAGGCAACGACTGAAACCTTGCCAACGATTATCAACAACGCCTTGAACAGTACTTTAAGCCGTACAGCAGTTACGGGTATCTCTGTAATGCTTGTATTGATCGTATTGATGGTATTTGGTGGTGAAGTAATTCGTGGATTTACATTTTGTATGTTACTTGGTGTAATTGTAGGTACATATTCTTCCCTATTCGTTGCTGCACCGATCGTTGTAGATATTTTACAACGTGAAAAAATCAAAAACGCTTCTTTGGTAACAGTGGACACTGCAGCCGCAGCTGCTAATGCGAAAGGCGTTAAAGCATAAGTGATTTAGATAATAAAAGGGGGAAAGTATTTTACTTTCCCCCTTTTATTTTTAAGCTAAGATGGACTTAGCAAATTTTATTTTAGTTTTATACGATATTGAAATAACAACTACAATCAGAAATACTATATGGCAAATCAACTTTGGGTAAAAAAGCCAATTGAAAAATTAATGCTCGAGTCGAGTGGGGAAGGTAACGAGTTAAAACGATCTCTGAGTTCGACAAGTCTGATAGCACTGGGTATTGGTGCGATTATCGGCGCTGGTCTTTTTTCCCTTACAGGAATTGCAGCCGCAGAACATGCCGGGCCTGCTGTAACAATTTCATTTATTCTTGCTGCCGTTGGTTGTGGGTTTGCAGGTTTGTGTTATGCTGAATTTGCTTCAATGATCCCGATCGCGGGAAGTGCCTACACCTATTCTTATGCAACCATGGGCGAATTTGTTGCCTGGATTATCGGATGGGACCTTGTTCTGGAATATGCCCTGGGTGCAGCCACAGTTTCGGTGAGCTGGTCGCGTTATTTGCTGGAATTTTTAAGCTCTTTTGGCATTCATCTTCCTTCGCAACTGGTTTGTTCTCCATACGAAGTTGTAAAATTAAGCGATGGCACTATTATCGATAACGGTATCGTAAACTTGCCTGCGATCCTTATTATTTGGGTATTATCATTGCTTTTGATCAGAGGTACACAAGGATCTGCTTTCCTTAATAATATTCTTGTTTGTGTAAAAGTTGCCGTGGTTTTGGTTTTCATTGCATTGGGATGGAGCCATATCGATCCACAAAATTATGTACCCTACATTCCGGAAAATACGGGGAACTATGAAAACTTTGGCTGGTCTGGTATCGCTACGGGTGCTGCGGTTGTATTCTTTGCGTTTATCGGTTTCGATGCCGTTTCTACTGCTGCGCAGGAAGCTAAAAACCCACAGAAGGGTATGCCAATCGGTATCCTTGGTTCACTTGTTATCTGTACTTTGCTTTACGTTCTTTTCGCTCACGTGATGACTGGTTTAGTGAAATATACTGAATTCGCGAATGATGCAAAACCTGCTGCTACTGCCTTTGCAAAAACAGGTTATGATACACTTCAGACTGGTTTGATTATTGCAATTCTTGCAGGTTACACATCGGTAATGCTTGTGATGCTTTTAGGACAAAGTCGTGTGTTTTATTCTATGAGCAGAGATGGTCTGCTTCCAAAATTCTTCAGCGCGGTTCACCCAAAGTTCAGCACACCGTGGAAAACCAACCTTTTCTTTATGATTTTCGTAAGTCTTTTTTCAGGACTTGTACCTGTTAGTGACTTAGGGCATATGGTTAGTATTGGTACGTTATTCGCATTCTGTCTGGTTTGCGTAGGTGTTTGGATGCTTCGCGTTAAACGTCCAGATCTTAAACGTTCATTCCGTACGCCGTTGGTTCCTTTTGTACCAATTATGGGAATCGTGGTTTGTTTATATCTGATGTATTCTTTGCCGATCGAAAGCTGGTATCGTCTTGCAATCTGGCTGGCACTTGGCTTGGCTGTATATTTCGGATATGGAAGGAAAAACAGTAAGCTTTCGAATGAATAACGTCGGCTATAGGCTATCAGCAATCAGATCTATTACCTCGAAATAATAAAAAAAGTCCTTACATCCGGAACCGGAATTGTAAGGACTTTTTTATTTTCCGAAAGCCGAAAGCCGAAAGCCGAAAGCCGAAAGCCGAAAGCCGAAAGCCGAAAGCCGAAAGCCGCTTAAATTCTCGCCAAAACTCTTTCTGATACAGTTTGCCCGATCGACAGCGAGGAAGTGGCAGCAGGTGAAGGTGCGTTGCAAACATTGATAGCGCCCTTGTTTTCAATGATTGAGAAGTCGTCCAACAAACCACCGTCATAATCACAGGCCTGCGCCCGAACGCCTGCACCGCCCGGAATCAAGTCATCGCTTTGTATTTCCGGAATCATTTCCTGCAATGCTTTTGTAAATGCCGCTTTGGAAAAAGAGCGGTAATATTCTCCCATTCCCGTTTTCCAGTACTTGATTGCCACTTTTCTGAAACCTGGCCAGGCCAGTGATTCGAGCATTTCCGGCACGTTGATATCGGTTTTTTTGTAGCCTTCTCGTTTAAATGCAAAGACAGCATTTGGTCCCGCTTCCACGCCGCCTTCGATCATTCTTGTAAAGTGAACGCCTAAAAATGGAAAATTTGGATCAGGAACTGGGTATATAAGATTTTTGACCAAATGATGTTTTTCCGGGCGGATTTTATAATATTCTCCTCTGAAAGGAATGATCCTTACTTTGATCTCTTCGGGTTGTGTCAACTGCGCTACTTTATCAGAATACAAGCCGGCACAATTAACAATAAGCCGAGTAGTGTAGGCATTACCTGAGGCAGTGATCACTTCACTTGAAGCATTCTGGTTTTTTATATTTACAACTTTTTCCTGAAACCGAATTTCACCGCCAAGTCGTTGAAACTTTTCAGCATATTTTTGGCTGACAGCTGTATAATCAATGATACCGGTATAAGGCACCCAAATGCCCTCCAAGCTATTTACATGCGGCTCTCTTTCACGAATCTCTTCTTTCGAAATCATCCGGTTTTGGGTTAAACCGTTTTGCATTCCACGATCATAAAGATTCTTTAACAGCGGAACTTGCTCAGGTTTGGTAGCAACCACAATTTTTCCGCAAAGATCATAAGGAACACTTTCCTGATCACAAAAATCCAGAAGCATTTCATAACCGCGAATACAATTCGTTGCCTTTAGACTTCCTGGCTTGTAATAAAGTCCGGAGTGAATTACGCCGCTATTATGTCCAGTCTGATGTTTTGCAACGCCACTTTCCTTTTCAAGAAGCAGCAATTTTAAGGAAGGTTTTTGTTCTTTGATACGAAGGGCTGTGGCCAGGCCTACAATCCCACCGCCTACAACGATGATATCATACATGCGACATGAATTCTTTTTTGCAAAGAAACAGCTTGGAGATCAATAATGCTGTATTAAAACAGGAATCATAAATTTTTATTTAATTCCGGTAAAAGCCCTTATCCCGGAAATGAAATCTTTCCCATGGAAACACTCGGTACCCCTTCCCGATCACCAAAATTCATTCCGGAACCAGCTATCGTCTCATTCGCCAACACTGCAAATAATACTGCTTCTTTGGCATCTCCTGACACGCCCAATTCATCAATCAAGCTAAGCTGGCAATTCGGTAATTGTTCCCGAATGGAGGCCATGAGCACAGGATTATGAGCTCCGCCGCCACTTGCATAAATTTTGTAAATTTCGCCAGGTTTCATTACACGCTGGATCGCACTGGAAATAGTATCGGCACTAAATCGGGTGAGTGTTGCAAGAATATCTTCCGGTGAAATTTCCTGTAAATTATTCTGGTCAATCATACTGCTGATAAAATCAATATTAAATACTTCCGGACCGGTTGTTTTTGGAAACGGAGCTTCAAAAAATGCGAGTGACTTCAATGCTTCCAACAGATCGTTATTAATATTTCCACTGGCTGCGATAAGTCCATCCTCGTCATAAGGTTTACCAAAATATTTTCTGGTGAAAGCATCAATCAAAGTATTTCCCGGACCGGTATCAGTTGTGAAAATAGCGGATGGATCCAAGGAACCGGGTAAAAATGTGAAGTTTGCGATGCCGCCCATATTGAGCAAAATCCTGTTTTCTCCCTTTTCAGAAAATAAAAAATAATCTCCGTAAACAGCCAAAGGAGCACCTTCACCGCCGGCAGCAATATGTTTTTGCCGAAAATCACTCAGTGTTATAATATTCGTGGTAACCGCAATATGATCGCCATCTCCAATCTGTAAAGTGGAATTAGGGAAATCCGGAAGGTTATGCTGTTTTTTAGGTGCGTGAAAAACCGTCTGCCCGTGGCTTGCAATCAGGTCAATTTCTTCTGCCGATACGTTCCATTTTTTCAAACAATCAAGAATCATATCGCCATGCGCGATACCGATCAGCGGATTAAGCACGCATAAATGCTGGAAATCAATTTCGCGTTTGGCAAATATTTCTCTGATACTATTTCTAAATGATTCGGTAAAAGGAACAGTTGTAAAATGTTCTATTTTGAGAATGGTATCAATTCCGCTTCCCTGAACGTTACAAAGCGCAACATCAAGTCCGTCCAGTGAAGTACCGGACATTAATCCTATGATGCGCCTGGAAGGCTTACTGGCAATGTCTGCCAGACGAATTACGTGATTTTTCAAGAGTTTAGAATTTTAGGCTGGCTGTAAAAGAAAATAAGCTGCAAAATATCATTTTTGCAGCTTATTTTCTTGTTTTTATTGAGGTGTAGAAGGCGTAGTTGCCTGTGGTGGTTTGGCACCCCGGTTTTTATTACCACTCCTGTTTTTCTTCTTTTTCTTCTTTTTCTGTTCCTCGCTATATTTGCGGTCAAGGTTGGCCAGATCGCTGTTCAACGACTGCGCTCCTTTTTCGATTTTCTTTTCCGGTTCCGGGGTCAGAATTTCAAGCGATTCAGGGATAATATCCTTTTTGTTCAAATCGATGATTTCAAGTACTTTATCAATCGCAACCGGATACCAGTTTGTGTCTTTTTCAAAACCAAACCACATGATCTTCCTGAAAATATCAGTCTTTTGAAGCGTTGCGACCCCTTTTTTCGTTTTCAAAGGCGCGTCGATTGTCGGGATATCTCTTAATGCATCGATATAAGTTTCGAGCTCATAGTTCAGACAACACTTCAACCGACCACATTGTCCTGAAAGTTTTGCAGGATTCAGCGAAAGGTTTTGATAACGCGCTGCTGACGTCGAGATATTCTTAAAATCCGTAAGCCAGGTTGAACAGCAAAGTTCACGTCCGCAAGAACCTAAACCACCCAGGCGGCTCGCTTCCTGACGAAGGCTGATCTGTCTCATCTCGATCCTGACCTTAAATTCAGACGCAAGAGATTTGATCAGTTCCCGGAAATCTACACGTTCCTCAGACGAATAGTAAAACGTAGTTTTGGTATTATCCGACTGAAATTCAACGTCAGATAACTTCATGTTCAGTTTCATCTCACGGATAATTTCCCGTGTACGATATAGCGTCGGCATTTCTCTTGCCATCGCCTGCGTATGTTTATCCAAATCTTTCTCGTTGGCGACTCTGTAAATAACATGAATGTCATCACTGATCGCAACGTTTTTACGCTTCATCTGAAGGCGTACAAGTTCACCTTGCAGAGACACAGTCCCTATATGCTGGCCGGAGGCCATTTCACAAACAACGTAGTCACCTGTGACAAAGTCTACCTGATTTATATTACGGAAATATTCTTTTCGTCCGCCTTTAAATTTTACTTCAACAACGTCAAACTTCTGACTTGCAGGCACATCCATGTGGCTGAGCCAGTCGAAAACGTTCATTTTATTACATCCACCTGTACCACAGGTTCCATTACTTCCACATCCTGAGACGGCCGATCCTTCTTTAGTACCGCACCCGCCGGATGCACATGATCCACATCCCATAGTTCATCGTCTTCATCAAGAGTTATAACGAATTAAATCCATACCGATGTCGTGTCTGAAATATTTTCCCTCAAACTGTATAGCTTGCGCAGCACGCTGCGACTTATGAACCGCATTTTCAAGCGAATTGGCAACGCCGGTCAAAACCATAACCCTGCCGCCATTCGTCACGACTTCGGTATTTGCATTAAATGTAGTTCCTGCATGAAACAGAAATACATCTTCAACCTTTTCCTTTCCGGAAATTACTTTGCCTGTTTCATAATCTCCCGGGTATCCACCAGATACCAGAACAGTCGTCACTGCGACCTGAGGGGAGATATTCATTTCGATATCCTGTAAAGTACCTTTAGCGGTTGCTGCCAGAAGTATAAGGAAATCAGACTGAATACGTGGCAAAACTACTTCTGTTTCAGGATCGCCCATACGCACATTGTATTCAATAACGTAAGGTTCACCTTTGATATTCATTAAACCGATAAATATGAATCCTACATATTTAATTCCTTCACTTTTTAAACCGTGAAGTGTTGGCTTAACAACTTTTTCTTCAACTTTTCTTAAAAAATTAGCATCCGCGAAAGCAACAGGTGAAACGGCACCCATTCCTCCGGTATTAAGTCCGGTATCGTTTTCTCCAATTCTCTTATAATCCTTTGCTTCCGGCAAGATTTTATAGTTCTCTCCATCACAAAGCACAAACACTGACAATTCTATTCCTTTGAGGAATTGCTCAATAACAACTTTATTTCCTGCCGATCCAAATTTACCATCAACAAGCATCTCCGTGAATGCATCTTGCGCATCCTTATGTTTCTCGGCAATGATCACACCTTTTCCGGCCGCAAGACCGTCCGCTTTCAACACAATTGGCAACGGATGGCTTTCAAGATATTCAAGTCCGGTTTCCAGAGTTTCAGCCGTAAAAGTTCGGGATGAAGCAGTCGGGATTCCGTATTTCTGCATAAACTGTTTGGAAAAATCCTTGCTCCCTTCCAGTTGTGCACCGGCCTTATTAGGCCCGATTATTTTTATTTTACTAAGATCAGGGCGGCTTTCAAAATAATCAACAACGCCATTTACCAAAGGTTCTTCCGGCCCTACAATCACCAATTCGATTTCATTTTCAATAACAGCTGCTGCAACCGAATCAAAATCATTGTACGAAATCGGCAGGTTTGTTGCTATTTCCGCAGTACCGGCGTTTCCCGGTGCTACAAACAAATTGTCACAAAGAGGGCTTTGGGCTATTTTCCAGGCAAAAGCGTGCTCTCGGCCTCCTGAGCCCAATATAAGTATATTCATAACTTTGATAAAAATAATTCTGACAGACTGTTAGGGTAACAGGCAAATTCCTTGCCTGTATGTGAACTAGTTTGCCAATTCCGATAAAAACTTAATACGCATCAACCTTAATTCCTCTTCGCTAACGTCGTCGTTCGAAAATTCATCTAATGCGGCTGCAATGTTATCTGTTTCAGCATTCATGAAATAATCATAAATATCCTGCTGTCTTTCTTTATCAATGACCTGATTAATATAGTAGTCAAGATTTAATTTTGTTCCAGAATAACAAATATGTTCAACTTCTTCAATGATATCGCTCAGGGCCATATCTTTTACATCAGCGATCTCGTCCAGACTAACTTTTCTGTCAACCTGCGAAATGATAAAAATCTTGATCTTGGATTTGTTGACGGTCGATTTAATTACGACATCCTTCGCCGTTTCAATATCATTCTCTTCTACATACCGCGTGATCAGATCAATAAATTGACGACCGAACTTCTGCACTTTACCCATCCCGACCCCGTTAATCTGGGCCATTTCCTGTTGCGTGGTTGGATAGGTAGTCGCCATTTCTTCCATAGACGGATCCTGGAAAATAACATAAGGAGGCAAATCCTTTTCTTTTGCAACTTTTTTACGAAGTGCTTTCAGCATACCTAAAAGCGCCTCATCGTATGCATGCGCACTACCGCCGGCTACGGAATCTGCACTGTCATCTTCAACTTTTACCTCTTCTTCTTCGAAGTTATGGTCTTTGTGAAGCGTTACAGGATAAGGATCATTGATGTAATTAAGCCCTTTTTCACCAATCTTGATAATACCGTAATTTTCAAGATCTTTTTCAAGATAATTCAAAATTACCAGTTGACGGATTGTCGAGAGCCAGTATTCACGCGACTCATTCATTTCCAGCCCTTTGCCAAAAACATCCAGCTTGTCATGCTCATAACTGCGGACATACTGATTATCTGTCGCCGTGATCAGATCAGTAATATGATCTCCGTCAAAACGCTGCTCAGTCAATTGAACTGCACGAAGAACCAGTACGACCTCCTCCTGAACTTTTCTTTTCTCCGTCGGTTTCAGACAATTGTCACAGAAGCCGCAATCCTTATCAAGATACTCTCCAAAATAACTTAAAAGCTGTCTTCTGCGGCAAACACCCAAAGTCGAATAAGCTACCATTTCATTTAACAAATGGCGTGCGTTGTCTCGTTCGGTAACCGTTTTGTCTTTATTGAATTTTTCCAGCTTTTGAATATCGTCGTAGCTGTAAAACATCAGACAGTTACCTTCCAGACCATCACGTCCGGCGCGGCCCGTTTCCTGATAGTATCCTTCCAGCGATTTTGGCACATCATAGTGAATCACAAAACGAACATCCGGCTTATCAATCCCCATTCCAAAGGCAATTGTGGCAACGATTACGTCTACTTCTTCATTCAAAAACGCATCCTGATTAGCCATACGCGTGTTGCTGTCCAGTCCGGCGTGGTATGGAAGTGCTTTTACGTCATTAACAGAGAGCAGTTCGGCAATTTCCTCAACTGTTTTGCGGCTCAAACAATATACGATACCAGACTTACCCTTGTTGTTGCGGACATATCGGATAAGTTGTTTCTTGGTATCTTTTTTTGCGCGTATTTCGTAATAAAGATTTTTACGGTTAAAAGAGGATTTAAAGGTTTCAGCTTCCTCCATTTGCAGGTTTTTGCGGATATCCTGCTGAACTTTGGGCGTAGCGGTAGCCGTCAAAGCGATAATTGGAAGATTACCGATATTCTCAATAATACCGTAAATGCGGCGGTATTCCGGCCGGAAATCATGCCCCCATTCGGAAATACAGTGCGCTTCATCAATTGCGACAAAAGATATTTTTACTCTTTTCAGAAATTCCAGATTCTCTTCTTTCGTCAAAGATTCGGGCGCTATGTAAAGCAACTTCAGACTACCGTCTAATGCGTCATTTTTTACGCGGGTCATTTCCGCCTTCGTCAGCGTCGAATTTAAGAATTGCGCGTTAATACCAAACGCAGTCAATTGATCGACCTGATTTTTCATCAGCGCAATAAGTGGTGATATAACAATGGTCATACCATCCGTAACCAGTGCAGGCAACTGGTAGCAAAGCGATTTTCCTGCTCCGGTTGGCATAATAACAAATGTATTTTTGCCTAACAGGATGTTTTGAATTATTACTTCTTGCTCTCCCCGGAACTGACTGTAACCAAATATTTCTTTGAGTCTTTCTTTTAACGTGTCTAAAACGACATTATCAACCTGCTTTACCATACTTTGTCAACAAAATGGATATCCCAAAGTTCTCTATCTTTGCCTTTGATCTTAATAATTGGAATTCGTTCTCAATAAAACTGTAATTCAGATTTGAAATTAATAAAAAATATTCAGTCCATCGCAAAGAATGTGATACTGCAGGAAGCTATTGCTTTACAGAATCTTGTTGAAAGGATTGATGAAGAATTTGAAAAGTGCGTATATGCCATTTTAAATTCGGGAGGCAGGGTCGTAGTTTCCGGAATCGGGAAGAGTGCAATTGTGGGCCAGAAGATCGTGGCAACCTTGAATTCGACGGGAACTCCTGCATTATTTATGCATGCGGCAGACGCAATTCATGGCGATTTAGGCATGATTCAGGATAATGATGTGGTGATGGTTTTGTCAAAAAGCGGAGATACGCCTGAAATAAAAGTTCTGGTTCCGTTACTTAAAAGAACAGGAGTGCCGATTATCGCGATGGTAAGTAACAAAGATTCATATCTTGCCCAGCATTCACAGTTTGTGTTGAACGCTCACGCGCCAGTTGAGGCCGATTCCCATAACCTGGCACCGACAACGAGTACGACCGTTTCTATGGCACTGGGTGATGCGCTCGCGATCTGCCTGCTGGAAGCGAGAGGTTTCACACGCCAGGATTTCGCCCGATATCATCCGGGAGGAGCTTTGGGGAAAAGGCTTTATCTGAAAGTTTGTGACATCTATCCCAACAATACGCTTCCGATTGTGGATGAAAATGCTTCTCTGAAACAGGTTATTATGGAAATTACTTCAAAAAGACTTGGAGTGACTGCCGTAAATAATGCCGAAGGGAAAATGGCGGGAATTATTACCGATGGAGATTTACGTCGAATGTTAAATCAACATGCAGGAGAGGAATTACTGCATCTGCGGGCTTGCGATATCATGACGGCTTCTCCTATTTGTGTTGATCCGGAAGATTTCGCGGTCACAGCTTTGGAAATTATGCAGTCAAGGAGTATCACGCATGTCGTTGTTGTTGAAGCAAATATCGTAAAAGGTTTTGTTCACTTACACGATTTGTTGAGAGAAGGATTAGTTTGATTGAAGAATATGATTATGCAAAAAAGGGTTTGAGACTGAAAGTTTAACTTTCATTTCAAACCCTTTTATTTATTGCTAAATGCAGAATTATCTCAATCTGTTCGACTGCTGAACTGTCTTTTCGTCTTTACGGATATAACGGTTAGCCATTACGTTGGCCAACATTGCTGCCACAAGTCCGTAAAAGCCAATGGTATAGTCGCCCGGGATTTGCGGATCAAATAATTTCGCTGCTTTGTAAAAAGTAAGATAAACGACTAAACCCAGCAAAGTGCTCATCAGAATTGAATTAACTGCGCATAAAGCAGATTGCAATACACGGTTGCGAAATTTGATCAGGGCGAAGGCCGCTACTCCCGCGATAACGATGGCAAGAATAAGTAAATAGAGCGCAGAGTCAATATTAGACTGAACCGGATTAAGCTGGTGCGTAAGTTTAAGTGCGGTAAGGGAAGCCTGTTGTTCTCCGCCGACCGCTATTTTAGTCCAGACCGGAAATGATACAAAAACGCCCATTCCGATTATTGTAATGGCCAAAAAAATAGATTGAATACGTTGCAACATGATTTGAAATTATTATTGTTTTGCGGTTGTACTGGACAAAATTAGTAAAGACGCAGATTTTGAAAAATTTTGAAAAAAGAATAATTATACAACCACATCTCCATACAAATCAAACTCCTCCGCAGCATTGATTTTTACATGGGCAAAATCACCCAAACGAACATACTGACTGGCTGAAACGAGAACTTCATTGTCAACTTCCGGAGAGTCAAATTCTGTCCGGCCAATGAAATGTCCCCCTTCTTTGCGGTCAAAAAGAACTTTGTAGGTATTTCCAATCTTCTGCTGGTTCAATTCCTGAGAAATTCCCTGCTGAAGCTCCATGATCGTGTCCGCACGTTCCTGTTTGATTTCTGTCGGTATATCATCAGGCATTGTGTAAGAATGCGTATTGTCTTCGTGTGAATACTGGAATGCACCCAGGCGGTCGAAACGCATTTTTTCAACAAACTCATAAGTTTCGTCAAAATGGGCTTCTGTTTCTCCGGGATGGCCGACAATTAAAGTTGTACGTAAAGCAATTCCAGGCACCTTATCGCGGATAATATTGATCAGATCTTCCGTTTTTTCACGCGTGATACCTCTGCGCATGGATTTCAAAATCTCCGAAGAGCCTGCCTGCAAAGGCATATCCAGATATTTGCAAATGTTGCTGCGTTCGTTCATAACGTCAAGAACGTCCATCGGGAAACCGGCAGGATATGCATATTGCAATCTAATCCACTCAATGCCTTCCACATCAGAAAGCTGAGCCATCAGATCAGATAAATTTCTCTTTCTGTAAATATCCAGACCATAATAGGTAAGATCCTGAGCGATCAGGATTAATTCTTTCGTACCACGTTTGGCCAATGATTTTGCTTCTTTTACCAATTCCTCAATGGGACGGGAAACGTGCCCGCCACGCATAATTGGAATAGCACAAAAACTGCACGGGCGGTCACAGCCTTCTGCAATTTTCATGTAAGCGTAATGTGTAGGCGTTGTAAGCAAACGTTCGCCAACCAGCTCGTGTTTGTAATCAGCCTTTAAGGTTTTAAGCAGGCGAGGAAGTTCATTTGTTCCAAACCAGGCGTCTACGGTAGGAATTTCTACTGAAAGTTCATCTTTATAACGGTGAGATAAACAACCTGTAACATATACTTTATCTACAATTCCGGCTGCTTTTGCGTCTGCGTAACGAAGGATTGTATTAATGGATTCTTCCTTGGCATTATCAATAAAACCGCAGGTATTGATCACTACAATCTGGGAATTATCCTTTTTTGATTCGTGCGTTACATCAAATCCATTTCCCTTTAACTGAGTATATAAGACTTCCGAATCAACCAGGTTTTTTGAACAACCCAGCGTGACGATATTTACTTTATTTGTACGTATTCCTTTGGTTTTCATAGGATGTAGCCATCGGCGGTTAGCTTTTAGCTATTAATTTTTATTGAATAGATATTCATCAAACCACCGGAAGTCAGAAAAGTTTCCTGTGAAGTAGTTGATAATGAACGGTCAAACGGGGTGCAAAGTTCGTGAAAAATTGAATAGCAATTTCTATCGGGCGATAGAATAGTTTTAATTTGAGAATTATTAATTCCAGAGATGCTATAATTTGATTTTTCGAGTTGCCTTTATTGCGGAAATGCTTCTGCTGGAATGGATAATATTTAACACTTCAACTCTGATAAGTGTAATTTTATATATAACCAAATAACTGCCGCGTCGTATATTTCTATATTTTTTTGACTTAGTTGTTAAATATCTGCATTCTGGATGATGTAGGTAATTTCTGGAGAGATCCTGAATTTGAAAATTAAATTCATCTAGAAAGACACTGGCGGAAGCAAAAGAAAATGTTTCAATACCGTAGACGAATATTTCTTCTAAGCTTAGCAATGACTGCTTACTCATTACTACTTCGAGTATTTCGTCTTCCACCTTTCAATTTTCTGATTGACTTCTTGTGAAGTGTGAAAAGGACCATTTTCAGACTCTTTAATCATAGTTTTTATTTCCTGATCACTCATTGGAGCACCTGGAATTACAAGACTATTTTTTGAAGTTTTTAATTTTCCCATAATCAAATGTAGAAATTAAGTCTGTTTGAAACAAATTTTTTGCCGGGTGATATAATTAAACAAATGATCCAGATTTTATTAATGGAAATCGCTTTTCAGTAAACTTGACAAGAATTTTCTTAAAGTATTCTCGTATTGCCCAAGTGCCTGGTACCCGATCGGTGAGAATAAATGATTCTCCATTTTTTAGGGAATAAATAGAATATCCAAATTGTATTTTACCACCGCTACTGATGACCTCAATGTGTTTAATATCGCCCTCACCGAGGGTATAAATTTTCTCAGGAAAATCGATTTCGACAATTTTACTCTCAGGGTAATAAATGAGTTTAATATTTTTAGTGCGATACCAGTAATTTATATCCAGATAGAGATAAAATGACGGAAGACTTAGAAAGAGCAAGGAAATAAAAATAATTGAAGCGGAATTTCTCCAGTCAAATAGATAAACCGAAGTAGTGAAAGTATCCGGGACTTTACTAAGTAGGTATAGCCCTCCAAGACCAATGTAGTAGAAAAAGAGATTGTCAAACTTGGTAAAATACTGAAAAGCACTTATCTCGTAAGACCGGGAAATTTTTAAGGGGGAGTATTTCCCAACAGTATTCTCGGAATATCTCAGAAGTTGCCAGATCGCCCAGCCAAATATTCCGAAAAATATAGAGATAAGCAGCAATGAATCCGTCTTGTTCATAACAACAGCGTTATCTGATGAACGATCGTCCAAAATAACGTTTTACTTGTTATGAAAAAAGCTTCAAAGGAATGGAGTAACTTTAAACGCTATCGGTGGTTAAAATCAGATTTTCTTGAACAAAGAATCAACAAATTCACTTCGGTCAAAAACCTGCAAATCTTCCATTTTTTCGCCAACTCCGATATATTTGATTGGAATCTTGAATTCGTCAGAAATTCCAATAACTACGCCACCTTTCGCTGTACCATCTAGTTTGGTAATAGCCAGCGCAGAGATCTCAGCAACTTTTGTAAACTCACGAGCCTGAATTACAGCATTTTGCCCTGTACTTCCATCCAATACAAGTAAAACTTCATGTGGAGAATCAGGAATAATTTTCTGCATCACGCGCTTGATTTTCGACAGCTCGTTCATCAGATTGACTTTCGTGTGTAATCTTCCGGCTGTGTCAATAATAATAACATCAGCCTTAATTTCCATACCACGTTTCAGTGCATCATATGCAACAGCAGATGGATCCGTATTCATTCCATGATCGATTACCGGAACGTCAACGCGTTTACCCCAAAGCTTTAATTGTTCAACAGCCGCAGCACGAAAAGTATCGGCAGCGCCCAAAACAACTTTATGCCCGCGCGAGTGAAACTGATGCGCCAGCTTTCCGATCGTAGTTGTTTTTCCAACGCCATTAACACCGACCACCATAATCACATAAGGTTTTGGCAAATGTTCTGTTTCAAAACTATCAGTTACGTCAACCGATTTATTTTCTGTCAGAAGTGAAGCGATTTCTTCACGTAAAATAATATCCAGCTCAGCGGTTGTCGCATACTTATCTCTCGCAACGCGCTCCTCGATACGTTTGATAATTTTTACTGTCGTTTCAACACCTACATCAGAACTTACAAGAATATCTTCCAGTTCATCAAGCACATCTTCGTCAATTGTCGTTTTTCCAACGATTGCACGTGAAAGTTTGCCGAAAAAACTGTCTTTGGTTTTTTCAAGACCCTTATCAAGCGTCTCCTTTTTTTCTTTTGAAAAAAACCCAAATAAACTCATAATCAGATGTATAGGTTAAAATCTAATATTTTTAGTATGCCAAAAGTATCATATTACTCCCGCATGAATGTTTTTAGAACCCAAAAATAAAACAAAAAAGTCCCTCGTGGGACTTTTCGGGCAATCTATATTAAAACCTTCGTAAACATAAGGAACGAAACCTTAGTTTTTAAGGGCACCTTGTACACCTTCTACGGGTACCATTTCTTCTTTGAAGGTCCAGGCTCCTGTTTTTGGAGACTTCACGGCTTTAATCACTTTGGCAAATGATTTACCGCCTTCTTTTTTCAGGGTAGCAACTACTTTCTTTGCCATGTCTGTATATAGTTAATATGTTATTGTATATATTAAATGCTATTGTAATTACGACATATTGCCAACGTTAAGCCAGCAAAAATATAAAGTAATTACTTAATCTCTTTATGAAGAGTATAACGTCTTAGGAAAGAATTGAATTTTTTCAATTCCATACGACCAGGCGTATTTTTCCGATTTTTTGTCGTTATGTAACGTGACATTCCTGGTACACCCGTAGTCTTTTGCTCGGTGCATTCCAATATAACCTGTACTCTATTACCTTTCTTAGCCATTACTTTACATCGTTTTACAAATAGGACTGCAAAAGTAAGAAGATTTCATATTATTTAAAAAACTTATTTCAAATAAAATTTAGATAAATAATAAATTTAAAGAATTTCTTCATCTTGAAAATTATTTAACTTGTTGATTTACAAAATGTTGAATTGTATATTAAATTTGGGTCATTTCACGATTTATAATATAAACTAGGAAAATCTGCCGCAAACTTGCTTTCTTCGTGTAGAGATTATGCGTGAAAATCGATAATCGGGCGGAATTACTTTAAATATGTTTAAAAAAATGGCACTTAAAAAATGTACTTCTCTGGCAGTTATCGCCATAGCTACATCAATTTGGATCGGCTGTTCTTCGAAGGAAGATAAAGCCCAGTATGATACTTTTTATGGCTCAGGTAGCAAAGCACGTGAAGAATCGGCTCTAACCGCTCTTCAAGCTGAAAGAAAAAATGCTCTTGAAAAGCCGGCGACCGAAGAAACGAAACCTGCTGCAAGCGCTGACTCTTCAAAGGCTGCTCCTGCTGCGGATACTGCATCTTCGGCCCCTGTTGCGGCGGCAAAACCTGCCGGACGGAAAGCGGTTCCAGCAGAGGTTTCAGCTTTGCTTAATAAACATGCCTGCTTAGCTTGTCATAATCCTTATGATAAAGTGATCGGACCTGCTTATGCAGAGGTAGCAAAAAAGAATTATTCAGTGGAGCAGATTATAGAACTGGTTCATGCTCCAAAACCTGAGCACTGGCCTGGTTACCCGCCAATGGCACCTATGTCGCATGTTCCAAAAGCAGATATTGCGATCATCGCGACGTGGATCAATACGCTGTAAGTTTGAGATTAGGGAGTTTAACATAGAAAAAACGGGTCGTTCATATGCTGGACGGCCCGTTTTTGTATCTTTGCTAAAGAATTTGTAACCAATATGACTGAAAGCATAATCAATCCCTCAGAAGTGAGTGAAGAACTTCTTGCCTCTTACGAAACCGTAATTGGCCTCGAAGTACATTGCCAATTATTAACTGAGTCTAAATTATTTGCTCAGGATCTGAACCGTTTCGGCGCAGAACCTAATACCAACATAGGGCCGCTGACACTTGCGCTGCCCGGAACTTTACCGAAATTAAATAAAAAAGCTGTTGAATATGCCGTACGAATGGGTTTAGCCCTGGGTTGTTCAATAAGCCGACGCACAATTTTTGACAGGAAAAATTATTTTTATCCGGATCTTCCGAAAGGTTATCAGATTTCGCAGGACAAAAAACCGATCTGTGAAAACGGTGGAATAACGATTTCAGTCAAAGGGAGCGACGGGAAATTATATGAAAAGTTTATTCGTTTTCATCATATTCATTTAGAAGAAGACGCAGGGAAATCGGTTCACGATGGTAGTGATACTGACACGCTTCTGGACTATAACCGTGCCGGAACGCCTTTGGTGGAAATGGTATCGGAGCCTGATTTAAGATCGGCAGAGGAAACAGGAGCTTTTGTGACTGAAATTCGTCGTTTGGTTCGATATCTTGATATCAGCGATGGAAATATGGAAGAAGGATCGCTGCGCTGCGATGTGAACGTTTCGCTTCGGAAAAAAGGTGATACCAAACTGGGCACGAAGGTCGAAGTGAAAAACATGAACTCCATCCGTAACATGATGCGGGCAATCACGTTTGAAACGCGTCGTCAAATTGCGATGCTGGAATCGGGTGAAACAATTCAGCAGGAAACCAGAATGTTTGACGTCGAAAGCGGACAAACTTATGGCATGCGTGTGAAGGAAACCATGAATGATTATCGTTATTTTCCCGATCCTGATTTAAGTCCGGTCGTGATTTCCGAAGAATGGCTTGGAGAAATTACTGCGGCAATGCCAGCCTTACCCCAGGCATTGCGGGAAAAGTTTACAAAACAGTATGGAATTCCTGTTTATGACGCGCTGGTTTTGACAGACACGAAAGAAATGGCTCAATATTTCGAGGATGTTTGTGCTAAAACTTCGGCTTATAAATCTGCCTCCAACTGGCTGATGGGGTCAGTAAAATCATACGTGAATGAGCACGACGGTAACATAGAATCTTTCCCGATTTCGGCGCAGACACTTGCTGAGCTGATTGAGTTAACAGAAACAAATGTGATCAGTAATTCGGTTGCAACGCAAAAGATATTTCCGATTTTGCTCAATGAACCAGGCCGTTCTCCAAAAGAGATTGCCGCGACAAATAACTGGATTCAGAATAGCAATACAAACGAATTGGAAACGTTGGTAGATGAGGTTATTGCATCAATGCCTGATAAAGTCGCTGCTTACAGAAAAGGGAAAAAAGGTTTGCTGGGATTATTCGTGGGTGAAATCATGAAAAAATCTAACGGAGCCGCTGATCCAAAAATGGTCAACCAGCTTCTTGCGGAAAAATTGTAAAGAAAAATATTCTAAAAGATATTGCGAAGGTTAATTATGAAAAAACGCATTAAAACTGGCTTTTTGATTATAGGATTAGCCTTGTCAGGAATTTCGGTAATGGCTCAGGGACAAATTTCTCCCAAACCGTTCACCATTAATGGTAAAGTCAAAAACGGTTCCGCGGGCGAAAAAGTAATACTATCGCAATCGCTGATGACTGGAAATGCTTTGAAACTGGATTCCGCGAAACTGGCGGCCGATGGAACTTTTACGATCAAGGCAACAGAAAATGATGGCGGTAGCTTTTACATGTTGAACCTGGCTGACAGGCAGAAACTTGTTCTACTTTCGGAAGGCGGCGAGACATTTAATATCGTTGCCGATGGATTTGATAAAGACAGCAAGGGAAATGCTGGCAAAGCGGAAATTACCGGCTCCAAGAACATGGAGTATTATGCCAAACTTCTTGAATTAAATCAGAATATGGCGTCAAAAGTCGCTGTTTGGAATGAAGCTTATGCAACTGCAGAGGCAAAGAAGGATTCTAAAAAAATTGGAGAAATTCAAGTCGCTTATAAAAAGGCAGAACAGGAACATCTTGACAAAATAAAAGCACTGATCCCTGAAATGGGAACTTCACTGGTTGCGATCTTTACAGCAAATAACTTTTTGAATCCTGATACTGACCTTGCGCTTTTGCAGGATGTAGCAAAGAGATTTGAAAATGTAAAACCAACGCCCAAACTTGCAGAAGCATTTGTTGGTCAGGTAAATCGCATCAAAGGAATTTCAATTGGTGATGTTGCGCCGGATTTTACTTTGAACGATCCTGATGGGAAGCCGATAACACTCTCGTCATTGCGAGGAAAGTTTGTTTTAATTGATTTCTGGGCTTCGTGGTGTGGCCCTTGTCGTCAGGAAAACCCGAATGTGGTTCGCATGTACGACAAGTTTAAAAGCAAAGGTTTTGATATATATGGTGTGTCTTTGGACAAAGAAGCAAATGCCTGGAAAAATGCCATTAAAAAAGATAATCTGACCTGGCTTCACGGATCCGATCTTAAATTCTGGAATTCTGTTGTAGCGCAGACTTATGGAGTAAGTGCAATTCCGCAGACTTATTTGCTGGATAAAGAAGGAAAAGTAATCGCTAAAAATCTTCGTGGGCCAGCTTTGGAAGCGAAATTGACAGAGCTTTTACCGTAATATTGAACTGGTTTGTAAATATAAAAGCCGCGGGATCAGTCTCGCGGTTTTTGTATTTACAAACCCTTACTCTTCGTAATAAAACAGGAGCGGATCCGGATACTTAAAAGTGTAAGGATAGAATTTTGTAAGTTTTTCAGCAGAAATAATTTTGAAATCCGGCTTGATTTCCGGGTCAGAAAATGTTGGTGCTTCCCAACCAAATTGAGCGCAGGATTTTTCGTAAACTTCCCTTCGTGTCGGATGCAAAGCCGCGACGATATTAAACGTTTCGTTTAAAATTCCTTTTGTGATAATGGTTGAAATAATTCCAGCTGCATCGTCCCGGTGGATGTAATTAACCGGAATAGAAGCCGTAGTCATATCTTTTTGTCCACGTACATATTTTCCTGGTATACGGTTGTAGCCCAACAATCCGCCATGTCTCAGTATTGAAACTTTTCGCTCTCCACGCAGTGCCAGTAGTAAACTTTCAGCTTCAACCAACGCAGGAGAAGCCGATTGCTCAGGGCTCGTTACATCATTTTCTACCACAATTCTATTTAAATCCGGATAAATGCTTGTTGAACTAACATAAATAATTTCTGTGATTGGCGAGCGCTCAATTTGTTCGATAACGGACTTAATTTGTCTGGGATGAAAGTCTGCTTCGTTTTTTGACAGTTTAGGCGGGATAGCAATTATTAGCGTATCTGCTTCAAAAAATGATTTGATCTGAGATCCTTCACCGTTTAATTCAGGATCGAGATTGAACAAAAATGGCTCGATGCCAGCTTGTCTGAATTGCTCAATTTTGTCGATGGAAGTTGTGCTGCCTTTGATAACGGATGAAATATCGTCTGCAAGCAAACGTTGAGCTAACGGAAAGCCGAGCCATCCGCAGCCTAAAATGCTTATCCTTTTTTTTTCTATTTTTGTATTTTTATCAACCATGATTATTCGTCTTTACCGAATGTTTTATATACGCACTTTTATTTTTGCCAGCATTCTTGCTTTGGTATTTTTGTCTTGTAAAACAGATTCCAAACAGGAAGCAGAGTCTGACACAGGAGCAATCCAGATAAATATTTCCGTTGAAGATCTCGACAAGCAGCTCTTTGCCTGCAAGTCTGTTGAGGAAGTACAAAGTTTTTTGGATAAACATTCCTACTTATCCCAATGGTATTTCACAGATGCCCCCGTCGAAAAAACGCAGTTAGCTGCACATCTTTTCCAGATTTTACAAAATAAGGATTTTCAATCTTTTAAAACGCAGCTTGACTCGATTATTGGTGACAGAAATATTGCAATTATCAATCCTTTGAAAGAATCTTTTCAACGTATTGCAAAAGTCTATCCGGAGTTTCAGGCACCGCAGGTTAAATTTATGGTGACTGGTTTTACAGGAAATGATCTTTTTATATCTGATACTTTGATCGTTATCGGCCTTGATTATTTTGGTGGACCGAAGGCAAAATACCGTCCTGATGTTTACGATTATCAGTTGCAGCGTTACCAAAAAGAATACATTGTTCCTTCGATCATTTTTTTTATGTCGAACAAATATAACCATGTCAACGCATCGGACCGGACACTTCTGGCCGATATGATTGGTTATGGAAAAGGTTATGAATTTGTAAAACAAGTTATGCCGAATACGCCGGACAGTCTTATTTTAGGTTATTCCGAAGAAAGTTTGCGAAGAACTTACAACAGCCAGGGCGATATCTGGGCATTTTTTGTCAGTAATAAACTGCTTTATGAAACGACAGATCTAAAAAAGCAAAAATTTATTGGTGAACGTCCTTTTACGGTTGAGATTGGAAATGAAGTTCCTGGCGGAATCGGACGATGGCTGGGCTGGCGAATTGTCAGTAAGTTCATGTCTGAAAATCAAAATGTGACTTTGCCCGAGTTGATGAAAAATGATAACGCCGGAAATATCTTGCAAGCTTCCGGTTACAAAGGCGAAAAGGATGATGAGGAGTAGATTTTTGCTTACTTTTGTCCGTATTGAGTAAAATTTTGTCAGCAAGATTTTACAGCTCACAAGAGTAGATGATTTAACGACGCCCGGCGGCTGTTTTAAACTGAGATAATGCCTGTAACATTAATAATTTTCCTTCTTTTGGTACCTGGCTTCGTTGTGATCGGAGTTTATCTTGAACGTAAAGTATCGGCTTTTATTCAGGATCGTCTGGGACCTATGGAGGTTGGGAAATGGGGTTTGTTGCAATTATTTGCGGATTTACTGAAATTACTTCAAAAGGAAGATATAGTACCAAAAGCGGCTGACCGAAGGCTTTTCCTGATTGCTCCGATTGTCATTTTTGCCTCTGTTTTTACCGGATTTGCAGTCGTTCCACTGGCTCCTGATCTTGGCGGCTCCGGCGCCGCAGTGGGTGTATTTTTTCTGATGACAATTGTTTCTGTCGACGTGATCGGCTTGTTAATGGCTGGTTGGGGATCGAATAATAAATTTGCATTATATGGGGCCATGCGCGCCGTAGCACAGATTATTTCCTACGAAGTCCCGCTAGGATTATCCATTCTCTGTGTTGTAATGCTTTCTCAAACGCTTGATTTACAGGTGATCAGTTTTCAGCAAGGAATTTATTCCGGTGATACCGTTTATCTTTTTGGTATGAGAAGGTTTGGAATTGATGTCACGGCTGTCGGAGGATTTCTTTCCTGGAATATTATCAGAAATCCCTTCCTGATCATCGCTTACGTTGTTTATTTTATCGCATCACTTGCTGAATGTAACCGGGCACCTTTCGATTTACCAGAAGGAGAATCGGAGTTAGTTGCTGGTTTCCATACAGAATATTCCGGTATGCGGTGGGCACTTTTTATGCTTTCAGAATATGGCATGATGCTGCTTGTGTCACTCCTGGGCGCAATTTTGTTTTTGGGAAGCTGGAATACGCCATTTCCAAATATCGGTCCGCTGCGTCTGGCTGACTGGACGAGCGGGGAGCCTGGTACCTGGTTTGGTTACCTGTCTGGTGCCTTCTGGCTGCTGGGAAAAGCAATGCTGGGTATTCTGATACAAATGTGGGCGCGTTGGACATTACCACGTCTGCGTGTGGACCAACTGATGTATCTCGGATGGAAAGTTTTGACTCCGGTCGGACTGGTTTTATTTTTTGTTTCCGGCGTCTGGAGATTGCTGGGGATTTGATTTTAGTCTATCAAATTGGATAAATTAATTGAAAAACCGTCTAAAATCTTTGACTTAACTTCGCCGTGATGTTTTGCGTAAGAATATCTCAGGAACTCCATATCACTACTTTCCAGAACCTCAATTGATTTCTTTTTAGGATCTACAAGCCAAAACTCCCGAACTCCAAATATTTCATAAAAATATTTTTTTGTGTTGAGATCATGGTATTTGTTCCCTGATAGTATTTCTATTATCAAATCCGGTGCCCCAATAATTTTTGGATCTTTGGTGACAGCAACGTTTGTGTTTGAAATGAAGAAAATGTCAGGTTGATATACGTTTGTCTCATCGAACTCGACATCCAGAGGCGCGCACAAAACTTCGCCAAGATCATTTTGTTTCACAAAACTGTGTAACGAAAAAAATAAATCACGCAGAATTCTCTGATGCTGATAAGTTGGGGAAGGCGACATAGACAAAGTTCCACTGATAAGTTCATAGTAAGGAGGACCGTCCGGCAATTTTTGCAGATCGGAGGCCTTATAACGAGTATTGAGTATCAATGGCGTATTTGTGTCCATAACTAGTCAACTATTTCTGCACCATCCAGAATATAATTCATCTGATAAATGTCGTCAGCATTTAACTTCAAAGTTCCCTGAAAAGTCAGGCGTTCGTCAGTTTTAAATTTACGTCCGTTTTTCTTGAAATTTAAAGTCATGACCGTTTCCGGCCCAGCTCCGCCGCAGAAGAAGCATGCGCTGAATGGAAATGCCGATAACACATATAAATTGGCATCCAGGTCGACAGGCAGTATGTATCCTGTAATTGTTACAGGTTGGTTTTTCAATTTCTGGATACTTGGTCCAAAAGTCGGATGCAGCATATATATTGATTCTTCCGCATACCACTTCTTTTTAAAAGTAACATCACGCAAAGTTTCCCAGGTTAATTTAATGGGAGCAGAACTTGGTGTAAAAGAAAATAATGTGGCGAAAAGCAGCGCGATCGCTATGAAACGTATGGATTTCATGTTATTTAAATATTTTTATACAAAAAGGACTCAGGTAGTTAAACAAAAATACGACTAATATCATTCCTCTGCCAGTGTTCGCGATATATTCAGTCTGTAAATGCCCAACGAAGGCAATGCAGCCGCCAGCAAACCGAGAAACAATGCCCCGATCAATAGAAAAATTTCTTCCGGCAACAAACTGAATTCGCGAATTGAATAGTTATAATCTTGTTCAGCAGCCCGGCTGAAAAGAAATAATCCAAAACGGCTTAATAGTACGCCCGATAGATATCCGGTAACTGCCAAAATTAAACCTTCCAGAAGAAGCATTAAAAATAGTTTCGTTCTGGTCGCGCCCATGGAGAGCATCAGCGCCATTTCGTACTTCCGTTCTTTAAGTGAATTATAAAGTGAAATAAAAACGCTTACGCCGGCGATCATGATGATGACAAGCGCCAAGGCGCGCAGGGTATCGATTCCGACGCCTAAAAGTGAAAATAATCGATTAATTTCTATGCTCGGAAGTGCGGCCTGCATAGAAGTATTTTGATTAATCTGGCGGGGAATGGTGATTAATCCCATCGGATTTCTGAACTGAATTAGGGCGCTTGTTACTTGTTTTTCTTCATCGTGATGCTGTTCGCCCATATCTTCTTCATGTGCAGGATCGCTTTCTTTAACATCGTCAGCTGGTGCAGCAGCAGCTTTTTCTTCCGAATGTTCATGAATTTCCCAGACACTTTCAAGATTTGTCAACACGAGCTGGTCAACGACGGAACCTGTTGGTTCAAACATGCCTACGACTTTATATTTTTTATCATTATGTGCTTCTCCATCCGAACCAAGGCCATGTGAACTGGCAAAAGTATCACCTATTTTCAGTCCTGAGTTTTTGGCAACTTTGCTCCCAAGCGTCACATCCATTGGCTGACTGAACAATGCGCCCTCAGCAATTTTGGCCTGAAAATGGTCCACATATTTCGGCGTTGTGCCTACGATCCTGAAACCATGATAATTATCACCCATGGAAAGCGGGATAACGGTTTTAACAAATGGATTCCGTTTTAAAGAATTTACTTCCGAAAGCGGAACATTTCCTGTGGGTGCGTCGATCTGATAAATGCTGGAAAGGATAAGCTGCAGCGGACTTCCCTTCGCCCCCACAACCATATCAATGCCTCTAATATTCCTACGGAATTGTTCGTCCAGCTGTTTATTTAAAAGCAGCAACAAAGAGATCATTCCGATGCCAAGCGTCAGCAGCATCGCGCTGAGGAAGCTGTTTAACTTTTTCTCTTTTAGGTTTGCTAAGCTGATTTTGAGAAGATTCATTAGAATTTAAAAGTATGGATTTGGACTTGCCTTGTAGAAATAATTTAGCCGGATAAAAGACGATACTACAAAAAGACCTGATTCGGAAATTCATCTTTTAAACGCTGGTCGTGCGTGACAACCACCAGGCTGGCTCCAATTGAGAATGCCTGATTTTTTAAAAGTTCAACAACTTTTTGGCAGTTGCTGTCGTCAAGACTCGATGTGGGCTCATCAGCCAGGATTACGTTTGGATTATTCATCAGCGCTCTGGCTATGCTCACACGCTGCTGCTCTCCCTGACTTAATTGTGTTGTTTTTTTTTGTAAATGATCTGCAAAACCCAATTGTTCAGCCAGGTACGTCGCCTTCTCTTTATCCTGTTTGTTTCCGGATAAATAGCTTGATAGTAAAATGTTATCCAAAACAGACAATGCCCCTACAAAGTGGGCGCGTTGGTAAATAATCCCCAAATTCTTTGCCCGGATATCAGTGCGTTCCGACGGGGATAAACCTGATAATTCTTTGCTGTTAATATGAATATTTCCAGAATCAGGTTTCAGTAACAAGGCTAGTAAATGAAGGAATGTGGTCTTCCCCCGGCCAGATTGCCCAAGAATTAAAAGCGCTTCCTTATCCGCACAATTTATATCAGGGAAAATAAACTGCTTCTGCTGAGAATATGAAAATTGAAGGTTTTTCGTAGTAATCATTATGCCGGGATCTGATTTTCTATTATACAATAATACTAAATTTTGCGTGCTAAAAAGGATTGCAGATATTATTTAAGGTTTCTACAAGTTACTTTTTACAGCGCTTCCAGTATTATTATAACCTAACAAGAAATATGATGATTTAAATTATTAGGCTGCACAAATAAATTAAGAAGAAATACGTTGAAAAGGAGATATATCCTGAAGAAAACCAGCAACTATTCTATTTTTGCAAAAAATTGATCCAAAATGATTAAAGATTTTCAAATGAGGCCGATAAGCAAAAAGCTTGTATTTTTTTTAATACTGGGGTTATTGGTGATAAATTACAAGACTGAGGCGCAGGTAAGACGTGGTACTTTTATTCCTTATTCTTCTGCCGGATTCGGGATTGGAACTTCAAGTTATTATGGTGATATGGCGTCATATACCACACCTTTAAGGTCAACTTTCGGTATGATGCGTTGGAGTGTAACTGGAAATTACACCAGACATTTCACACCAAGGCTGGCGGCAAGAGCTTCTTTTACCTATGCAAGAATTGTTGGGGATGATTATGAAATGAACAAGAAAGATCCAACGAATATTCGGTTTCCACGAAATTTGAGTTTTAGAAATGATCTTAAAGAATTTGCTGTTGTCGGGATATATAAGTTAACCCCGGATAGCAGAAGTTATGACCGTCGTCCGCAGTTCGGAGCCTATTTGTTTGGCGGGATTGCAGCTGTTGCACATAATCCTAAGGCAAAGGATGACACAACCGACGAGTGGGTTAAGTTACAGGCTCTTGGCACCGAAGGGCAAGGAAGGCCTGGATATGCAAAAGCATACTCATTAATTCAGATGGCTATTCCAATTGGAATAGGCGTGCGTTATAAGATTAATAGCAGATTTGATATAGGTGCAGAGCTAGGTTTCAGATTTACATTTACAGATTATTTGGATGATGTTGCTGGTACTTATGCGGATCCATCTATTTTTGCGGCTGATCCACTCGCTCTGAAATTTTCAAACAGATCTTTGGAGCCAACTTCTACCAGAAAAGGAAAGGATAGAACACCAGGCCTAATAGAATATGTAAAAGCTGCCTACAATATTGATACAAACGATCCGTATGCGGCGCTGCAGTCACAAAATTATGGAAGTGTTGGTAATGAACGTGGATTTAATGCAAAAGGAAATGATAATTACCTGACAGGAACTATAAGTGTTCACTACATTATTCCGTCTCAGATCAAATGCCCGCCGCTGAAATAATTTGAATTTTGTTGAGGAAAATATTTTGAAAAAGATACAAACGAAGTTTTTTTACAGGTTATTTATTCTGCTTATCCTTTGCTTTTGTGGGCAAACGGATAAGGTTTTTGCTCAAAAAATAGAGGTTGGCGGAGGCCTGGGTGTCTTTAATTACAAGGGTGATATTTCTCCATCATTCAAATTCCGTTTTTTTAAACCGGGAGGAAGTTTATTTTTCAGGTACAATCCAAATCAGGCACTTTCGCTTCGCGCAGAAGTTGCTGCAGGCCTCATAGGTGCCGATGATAAATACAGTGAAGATCCAGTGCACTTGGCGCGTAACAGATCTTTTCGTACCAGAATTACCGAGGCCAGTGCCGTGGCGGAATATAACTTTCTCGACTATCAGGAAAAAAGATTTGCTGTAAACTGGACTCCTTATGTTTTTGGTGGCTTGGGAATTTCAAATTTTAAGCCTGACGTGGTAACTGCTGATTACAAAACAACCAGCCTCGTTATTCCTTATGGTGTCGGGATAAAATACCAGATTAAAAGACCATGGAATATTGGTCTGGAATATGGAACGCGTAAAACATTCAGCGATTATTATGATGATCTGGGCGGAAACCCGATAACCACTATTCCAACCGATCAGGGCGATCCCTCCAGAAAGGATACTTATTACTATATTCGGTTATCAATCAGTTACACATTTTACAGAATCGTTTGCCCTTAACTCCTATGAAGAAAACTCTCCTGATCATTTTATTAGTTATCACAGCCGGTCTTGCAGGTTTTTTTATCCTTAAAAAATACACCAAAACATTTAGTCCTGCTTCGGTTGCTGCGTATCACCAAGATGGTATTGATGTCGAAGTAAATTACAGTCAGCCAGCAAAAAAAGGCAGATATATTTTTGGCAGAGAAGAAGATAAGGCGCTGGTGCCTTATGGAAAAGTCTGGCGTACGGGTGCCAATGAGGCTACGATTATTAAATTCGATAAGGACGTCAAATTTGCAGGACAAGTCGTAAAAGCTGGAATGTATTCTTTGTGGACAATCCCTGGTCAATCGGTCTGGAAGGTTATTCTCAATAGTGAGACGGGTCAGTGGGGAACAGAGTATCATGACGGTCGGGATTTGCTTAAAGCCGACGTTAAAATTCGCGTCAGCCGGAAGGTTGAAGAACTTTTCAGAATATACTTTCAGGAACAACCCGATGGCGTAAATATGATTCTAAGCTGGGACCAGACCGAAGCGATTATTCCAATCCAACTTCAATAATCTTAGTTTAAATTTTATGTTTGTTGAAGCTATTGAAGCGGTAGATCAATTTACCCGCCCTATTCATTTCATTGCCCGTTACTATGGTGGCAGTGATATTATCCCCGGCACCGGAACACTCTTTTTTGTAAATGAAAACGGTTACGCAATCACATGCAGACATGTCGCCCAACAGATACTGCACGCCAACCATATTTACGAAAATTACCTTAAATTTAAAAGTGAATTAAGGCGTTTCGAGCGTGACCCCAGCTATGAAACGCAACGACAATTTCTGGAAGGAAAATATAAAATCAACGGAGACGCTCCGATCCGTATCCTTTTCAATTTTATCAGTTGTGTGGATGCTTATAAGAGTCTGACAATCCATCTTCACCCCTCTCAGGACCTTGCGATTATTCAGTTTAAAGATTATGACGTTAAGTTGTATCAGGGTTATGCACATTTTTTGAAAGATACACGAGCCGTGAAACAAGGCCGGTATTTATGTCGTCTGGGATATCCATTTCCGGAATTCACCAATTATCATTTGAATAAAACTACCAATGATATTGAATGGACAAAAGATGGACGTATAAACACACCGAGTTTTCCTATTGATGGTATTATTACGAGGCATATCGGAGGAGAAAATAATGGTGTGACAGGAATTGAAATGAGTACACCCGGTCTTCGCGGACAAAGTGGTGGACCTCTTTTTGATACCAACGGTATTATTTATGGCTTGCAAAGTGCCACCAGGCATCTTCACCTTGGATTTGATCAGGTTAACCGCGAAGTAATCACAGACGGACATAGGAAAAGAGTTTCGAATTATCCATTTTTGAATGTCGGACAATGTGTTCATGTTGATGTGATCAAAAGTTATCTCCGGGAAAAGAAAATTGATTTTTACGAAATTGACTGACCGGTAGTTTTTTATGGTCGGGTACTTTTTAAAAAAAACATCGATCAGACATGGCGGTTTTAGATAAAGAGTATATCAGAAAGGAGCTCGCGGAGGTATATGAGTTACCGGTCAACGCAATTGCGTCTTATAACGAATTTGGGTACGTAAAACTCAAAAATGTTTTGAGCGCAGAAGCACTGGAATATTACAGCGAGCTCATTACAGACCTTGTTTTTAAATTGAACAAGCTTACTAAGCCGATGGAAGAGAGGACAACCTACGAACGTGCGTTCTTACAGATTATGAATTTGTGGCGGGAAGATGAAGAAGTTAAAGAATTTGTTTTCTCGAAGCGCCTCGCAAAAATAGCCACTGATTTAATGCAGGTGCAAGGCGTCAGGCTTTATCATGACCAGGCACTTTACAAAGAATCTTCAGGAGGAATAACGCCATGGCATGCTGATCAGTTTTACTGGCCATTATCGTCACCTAAAACAGTAACTGTCTGGATTCCGCTTCAAAAAACTTTGATGGAAATGGGACCGCTGGCATTCGCTGAAAAAAGCCATACGGTTGAAATTGGACGCGATCTCGAAATCAGTGATGAAAGCGAAGCGTTAATGACTGAACAATTAAAGCAATTCGCTGTGAACGAAACTCCTTTTGATCTGGGTGAGGTCAGTTTTCATGCAGGCTGGTTATTTCACCGCGCCGGAGCGAATGCTTCCGGAAAGGCGCGAAAGGTTATGACGATGATTTATATGGATAAGGATCAGCAGATAACAGAGCCGCGCAATACCTATCAGCAGGCGGACTGGGAAGTCTGGCTTTCGTCGCAACCTGTTGGCGGACCGGCAGACGGACCTTTAAATCCTATACTTTTTACCTACTAACAGGATTTTGAAAGTGATTAAAAAATTGCTTTCAATTCTTCCAATCGGCGGATATCGTATGTCGGAGTTTCTTCGAATGTAAGTCCGGCGGGATTGACATAAACTGTATCCAAACCGAATTGTTTTGCTCCCAGAACATCCGCAATCCAGTTATCGCCGATCATGATACTTTCTTCCGGCACTGCGCCTGAGACTTCCAGCGCGTAAGCAAAAATCTTAGGATCGGGCTTCTTGGCGTTAGCGTTTTCAAAAGTTACTATGTTTTGGAAAAAATGGCTGATACCGGAGCTTGCGATTTTCTTCGCCTGGATATCATTAAAGCCATTTGTAACGATATGAAGATTATAACCTTTTCCGGAAACATAATCAAGCAATTCCAGCGCGCCTTCCAGCAAATGCTTTTTCTGGGGAAGTGTTTGCAAATAGACTTCACCAATTTCTTCATGATTATTGGGGCATGAAACACCTAATTCTTCAAAAACCATCTTAAAACGATTCTCACGTATATAGGTGTGGTGGATCAGGCCCCGATCAAATTTATCCCAAAGTTCCGTATTGATTCTTAAAAAAGACTGAACAAAATGGTCAAGCGATGTAATTCCGTGACTTGTTAAATTGGAATTGTGGAATATATCCGTTAAAGATTCCGAACTGTTTCGTTCAAAATCCCAAAGCGTGTGGTCAAGATCAAAAAAAAGATGTCTGTATTTCATAAAATTTTATGCGCACATTACTCCTGCAAAAGTCGCAAAATTTATTCTGAAAATTTTTATTTCATTTTTATACTAAATGATCCGAAAGGATGTACGTCATCGTATATTATTTGATAAGTTCAATTATTTGCATCAATAAGTCTAGGCTTTTTAGGGCATATCTGTAAATCCCCTTTTTTGTCAATTACTTGTTAACAGTTGTTAATTAGAAATAAATTAGAAAAAAAAGGAGTGCAAAGATTTGCAAATCAATTGTCAAATCCATTTCTTTGATTAATATAATTCAAAATACTGTTAAATCACATTATTTCACACTTAACCAGAAAGGAGAAACAATATAGACGAACTGCTCTACGTTAACTAAATCGAATAGTAAAATGGAGAAAGTCCAAGTTAGCGACAGTGAGTTGGTAACATTGTATATTCGTGGTAATGAGAAGGCTTTTGAAAAGCTTGTTCAGCGCCATAAGTCAAGAATTTACACGACTATTTATCTGATTGTCAAGGACCAATATGTAGCCGAGGATTTGTTGCAGGATACATTCATTAAAGCAGTTGACACTATAAAGTCAGGTAGATATAACGACGAAGGTAAATTTTTGCCCTGGATTATACGGATCGCACACAACCTAGCCATTGATTATTTCAGACGCGATAAACGCTACCCCAATGTAGTGTTCGAAGATGGGAGCAGTGTATTCAATACACTGGACTTCTCGGAGGATTCCGTTGAGTCAATCCAGATTCGGCAAGAGACGCACGAGCAGCTGAGGGAAATGATCCAACGGCTACCGGATGTACAGAAGCAGGTTCTGATCATGCGCCATTATGAGGACATGAGTTTTCAGGAAATTGCTGATGCGACAGGTGTGAGTATTAATACGGCATTGGGTCGTATGCGTTACGCGTTGATAAATTTGCGCAAGCAATTCAGCCAACGTACCCCGCAGTATGACAAAAACTTTTACTTACGATGATGTTGTTAGGTATCTGTATGCCGAAACTACACAAAATGAAAATGATTCCATCGCCGAGGCTCTGACACTCGATGACGATTTAATGAACTTTTATCTGGATTCCCTTGAAATCAAGGATCAGATGAACAAGATTGTACGAACTCCGTCCGATCGTTCTGTCCAGAAAATACTTCATTTTTCACGACAATATTCACAGAAACAATCTGCAACTGCGCTTTCCTGTTAGGAACGTTAGGTAGATTGTTTCTTCGTTTTTAGTCGGTCCTTTCAGATCATTTCTGAAACAGATATTCTGTGTCTTCAAAATTTTGAAGACACAGAATACTTTATTGTCCAGTTTGCCAGCTTCCATTAATTTTATGAACCGAAAAGAACGTTTCAGGTTATTTTTAGAATATTTTACAACCAATTTTCCCGAACCTGAAACTGAGCTGCATTATACTAATCCTTACGAATTATTAGTTGCAGTGATACTGTCTGCACAATGCACGGACAAAAGGATCAATATGGTCACGCCTGCATTATTCGAGCGTTTTCCTGATCCGGAGTCATTGGCCGCATCCAATGCAGAAGAAGTTTTCACTTACATCAGGTCAATTTCTTATCCTAACAACAAAAGCAAACATCTGGTCGGAATGGCAAGATTGCTGACCGGGAAATTTAATTCGGAAATTCCTGCTTCAATTTCAGAGCTTCAGGAGCTGCCGGGTGTTGGCCGCAAGACAGCCAATGTAATTGCGTCAGTGATTTTCAACCAGCCTGCGATGGCAGTTGACACACATGTATATCGTGTGTCGCGTCGTCTTGGATTAGTGCCGTCTACCGCCACAACGCCCCTGGCAGTCGAAAAAGGATTGATGCGCCATATCCCAAAAGATGTGGTGCCGAAAGCGCATCATTGGCTTATTTTACACGGCCGTTATATTTGCCTTGCCCGAACGCCAAAATGTAATGTTTGCCCTCTGACTTCTTTTTGTCTGTACTTTGAAAAAATGAAAATTTAAATTTTTTTAAGAAGTCTTCCAACCTTTTCCGCTCTTACCAAGTCTTTACATATAGATTGGAAAAATATTGATGAATAACCGTTAAAAACTCAGGTAACAAAATGAAGAGTACATTTCTAAAATTGGGTCTGTTGGCAGCTGTGGTCGTGGGTATGGTGTCCTGTAATGATTCTGTTGAAAATGATGACGAAGCGAAAATCGTTGAAAATGAGCAGCAAATTGAAAAATATTTAGCTGATAGTTCAATTACGGCAACGCGTGATTCCTCTGGTTTGTATTACGTGGTAAAAAAGTCAAATCCGACGGGTGCTAAACCAAAAACACAAGAAGCCGTTACTATTAATTTCAATGCTTATCTATTGAACGGGACTAAAATATGGTCGTCAGAAAATGCAGATAAGTATCCATTCATGAGGCCGTATGGTTTAGGTTTTTTCTTGGGAGGCGTTGAACGAGGTCTAAACTTGATTCGGACAGGAGAATCAGCAACTTTTTACATGCCATTTTACCTGGCGTTCGGATCGTTTGCATATGATAAAATTCCTGCCTATTCGGTAATTAAGATGAATGTTGAGTTCGTAAGTAGCCGCACGGAAGTAAAGCAGATTGACGATTTTATTCAGCAAAAGCAATTTCCTGTATCAGAAAGAAGTACTGATAACTTGGTTATAGTTCGAACAAATACAGTTACAGGCGATACAATTGGATCAGGAAAGGTAGTTTCAATTGCCTATAAAGGAAAACTTTTAACAGGCGAGGTGTTTGATAAAGGAGAAAAGCCTTTGTCTTTTACAACCGGAAGAAATGAGGTTATTCCTGGATTTGATAGAGCGATTCGCAAGATGAGAAAGGGTGAGAAAGCCACTATTATATTTCCTTCTACTCTTGGTTATGGAAAGAATGGGGCGAAAGATGGTTATGGCAATTACGTCATTTACCCTTATTCTCCTCTTCAGTTTGATGTTGAAGTACAGTAATACTATTGGGTTTTCAGTTGCCTGGATTGTGTTCAATCCAGGCACTTTTATTTTTAGGATTTATAGATCTGTGTATTCTCGACAAATCCTCGTCGCTCAAACCTGACCCCGAAGGCAAACAAAGTCCCATCTCAAAAAGCCGTTCGGAGATATTTCCTCCAAAATAAGGTACTCCTCTGAATACAGGCTGTAAATGAAGAGGTTTCCATAAGGGCCTTGATTCAATATTTTCTTTTAATAAAGCCAAACGAACACTTTCACTGGTCATACCATTTGATAATTGAGGATCAATCAGTATACAGCTCAGCCATCGATTGGAGAAACTGTGCTTTGATTCATTTTGGAAAGATATTCCAGGTAAGTTTTTAAGTTCCCGCTGATAAAATTCAAAATTCGAACGGCGTTGTTTCACTCTCTGCTCAATCACTTCGAGTTGTGCCCTACCTATTCCTGCAGAAACATTGCTCAGCCGATAATTATATCCAATTTCTGAATGCTGGTAATGCGGAGCTTCATCCTTCGCCTGTGTGGCAAGAAATTTTGCCTTTGAAATAAAGGATTTATTATCCGATAAAATCGCTCCGCCTCCGGAAGTGGTAATGATCTTGTTTCCGTTGAACGAAAGAATGCTCATTGTTCCAAATGAGCCTAATTTTCTGCCTTTGTACATTGCCCCCAAAGCTTCTGCGGCATCTTCAACAAATGGGATTTCGTATTTATGGCAGATCGATAAAATTTCATCCAGCTGAACCGGCATACCATAGATATGCACGCCGATAATGGCTTTGGGTTTTTTGCCACGATGGATATAATGTCTAACGGTGCTCTCCAAAACGTCCGGACACATATTCCAGCTTAACATTTCACTGTCAACAAACACTGGTATTGCTCCCAAATAAATGATCGGGTTTGCACTCGCAGCGAATGTAAAAGTCGGGCAAATGACAATGTCACCTGGTCCAACATCCAGAGTTTTCAAAGCAAGATGTAAGGCAGCTGTACCGGACGACAGTGCGGCTGCATGCGCGATTCCCACGTATTCGCATAAAGATTGCTCAAAGGCATCAATATGTGGTCCGGCGGGAGCAAGATAGTTGCTGTCCAGTGCTTCCTGGATGTATTTTAACTCATTCCCGCTTTGATGTGGCGGTGATAACCAGATTTTCTTCATAACGTATAAGAAATAATTCTGGCCGGATTGCCGCGTACGATTGTTCCGTCCGCGATATTTTTGGTAACCACACTTCCGGCAGATATCAGGCAATTTTTCCCAATTGATAAACCAGGAATTACAATACTTCCAATCCCGATCAATGTATTTTCGCCAATAGTAACATTCCCACCAAGCACAACACCCGGGGCGATATGAACGAAATCTCCGATATGGCAATCATGATCCACAGAAGAAGATGTGTTAATAATAACATGTTTTCCAATCACTGCATCTGCTTGCACGACGGAGTTTTGCATCATGCAGCTGCCGGCTCCCATTTGCGCAGTATCATCCAAAACAGCAGATGGATGAATTATTTTCCCGAATTCATGCAGGATTTGTGTCGCTAACCGCCTCCGGCTAAGATTATCACCTATGGCAATTATTAGCTTTTCATCCCGGAAAAGATTTGGGTTATATATGTTTGTTACCGGTGTTTCAAAAAGATAATCTTTCAAAATATCATCATCAAAAATGGCCTCTATTTTGTGTCCACAGGCTTTTAAAATCGAAATGATCACTTTTGCATGTCCACCTGCGCCGTATACAAGCATAATTTAGTTGTTGAAAAAGATTAGAAGATTATGGTTGTCAGCTTAACCGGTGAATTTTCCAGATACCTGATTTTCGTTTGAATTAATCCGCCTCGTAGAAAAAATTGTTCGAATCGTTAAAGACAAAATAATCAGGTCAGTTCCTAGCGATATGTTTTCCACGTACCACAAATCATAGGCAAATTTTTCATCCCAGCTGATTGAATTTCTTCCGTTAACCTGTGCCCATCCTGTGATTCCGGGTTTTACAGCATGTCTTCGCGATTGATTTTTCGTATAAAGGGGTAAATATTCCGGAAGCAATGGCCGCGGTCCAACAAGACTCATATCACCAATCAGGACATTCCAGAGTTGCGGCAGCTCGTCGAGAGAAGTTTGACGAAAAAATTTTCCAAGTATGGTTAATCTTTGCGAATCCGGGAGCGGGATACGGTTTTCGTCATTCAAATCCCTCATCGTTCGGAATTTGATGATTCGAAATATTTTTCCGTTCAAGCCCGGCCTGTATTGGCAAAAGAAAGGTTTTGTCTGACTAAAAAGATAAATGAGCAGGATCAATAAAAGAAAAAGCGGAGACAGGATGATTAGTCCTGCCGCCGCCATAATCACATCTATGAACCTTTTACCAAAATTTTTATACATGTCAGAATTTATTAAGATGAATTAATAAATTTCAGACAAGCAATTTTCAATGAATCAATTAATACAAAGTCGGGAAATGGGATGGATCCGTTTCGTGCATCATGCCATAAGCTACTTCAACAATATCATCCATGTTCGGTTTTGTGAAATAATCACCATCCGAACCATATGGAGGACGGTGTGGTTTTGCTGAAATCGTAACCGGAGCGGAATCAAGCCATCGGTAAGCATTTTGCTTTTCCAAAACTTGCTGCATCATATACGCCGAAGCACTTCCGGGAACATCTTCATCGGCAAAAATAACACGGTTTGTTTTCTTAATCGATTCCAAAATCCGGCTGTTAATATCGAATGGCAATAATGTCTGCACATCAATGACTTCGATTTCAATTCCCAGATTATGTAATTGCGTTGCTGCCTCCATAACTATACGGCACATGGAGCCATAAGTAACGACAGTAACATCTTTTCCTTCGCGAAGAGTCTCCGGCTCGCCAAGCGGAATACAAATTTCCCCGATATTATCCGGCAGCATTTCCTTCTGACGATAAGCGTTAAGCGGTTCAACAACCAAAGCCGGATCGTCTCCTTTCATTAAAGTATTGTAAAATCCGGCTGCCTGTGTAAAGTTTCTCGGGACAATTACGTGCATACCACGAACGCTGCTGAGCATCGTGCCCATCGGAGAACCCGAGTGCCAGATTCCTTCCAGACGATGACCTCTTGTTCGGATAATCAAGGGCGCTTTTTGCCCTCCCGCAGTACGATAACGGAGACTTGCAAGGTCATCTGTGAGCGTTGCCAGAGCATAATAGATATAATCAAAATACTGGATCTCAACAATCGGGCGCAAACCACGCATGGCCATACCAATTCCCTGTCCAATAATCGTTGTTTCGCGAATTCCGGTATCAGTAATTCTCAATTCACCGAATTTTTCCTGTAAACCTGCCAGTCCCTGATTTACGTCACCAATCATTCCGACGTCTTCTCCAATCGCGAGAACGCGCGGGTCGCGGGCAAATAAGGCACTAAAATAAGAACGGATCACTTCACGGCCGTCAACGGTTAAACTTTCGTCTGAAAAAACAGGATTGACCGGAGGGACATTCAGAGGAGATAAATCAGATTCGCTATATAGCTGCGAATTATATCGGTGCGCATTTTCTTTAAGTGCATTTTGAAGCCATTCCTGTAAAACAACTCTGGAAGGCGTATTTTCGTTACGAACCGTCCGAAGTGCTTTTCTCACACTCACAACATTATCGCGGCGGACCGGATAGTATGTCTTACTTAATTCCGAAGCAATGCCGGATAATTCCTCTGAAAAAATACTTTCTTTCGCCGTAGTTTCCAGGAGTCCGATGGTTTGCTGATGTTCGGCGTCGAGGTCTTTCCGGTAAGCTTTCCAGGCCAGGTTGCGCGATTCTCTGGCTGTTTCTTTCGCATCATTTTCAATGCGTTCCAGCTCTTCGTCCGTTGCATAACCATTCTTCAGAATCCAGTTACGGAAATGCGCGTTGCAATCACGTTCATTTTCCCAGTGGAGTCGCTGTTTGGATTTATATCTTTCATGCGAGCCGGAGGAAGAATGCCCTTGCGGCTGCGTTAGTTCGGTCACGTGGATTAAAACAGGCACTTGTTCCGTTCTGCATAATTCCGCCGCCTTTTGATATGTTTCAATTAAAACCGGATAATCCCAGCCTTTCACTGTAATAATTTCAAGACCGGCTTCCTCTTCATTTCTTTGTAAACCACCCAACGCTTTTGAAATGCTCGATTTTGTAGTTTGGTATTCAATCGGTACAGAAATACCATATCCATCATCCCAAACAGACATCAGCAAAGGAATTTGTAAAACTCCTGCCGCATTCATCGATTCCCAAAACATACCCTGAGACGTTGATGCGTCACCGATCGTAGCAAAAACGATCTCATTTCCTTTGTTAGAAAATGTTGTTAAATTTTGAATGTCTTTGTTAGCACGATAAAGTTTCGACGCATATGCCAAACCTAATGCACGAGGAATTTGCCCGGCCGTCGGGGATATGTCACATACAGAATTGAAAAGTTTTGTCTGGTCAAGCCAATGGCCATTTTCATCCAGCCAGCGGGTTGAAAAGTGACCGTTCATCGAGCGGCCGCCCGTATGCGGTTCATGCTCCAAATCAGCATGTGCATACATTTGAGCAAAAAACTGCCGCCAGGTTAAATTTCCCAGATAGGCTTCAATGGTCTGGTCTCTATAATATCCTGAACGAAAATCTCCTAATTTGAAAGCTCTTGCCAATGCAATCTGAGCCACTTCTTTCCCATCTCCGAATATCCCGAATTTGGACCGGCCACCCATTGTATCCTTTCTCCCCAACAAGCTTACCTGCCGACTTTCACAAGCCAGGCGGTAGTCGTCTGTTATATTTTCTTTACTCAAAACACTGGTACCGGTCAAACTATCATTTAGAAGCATAAGCAAACGTTACGGGTTGAAACCGTAGTTAAGTTACATTTTTTTATAATGCACGCCAAAATTATGCAGGAAAATAATAATCATAACAATGAATCATAATAAGTTTGAAAGCATTGTTAATATAGGTTAATGTTTACTAAATTTCGTTTTAATAATTTAATCTTGTTATTTAATTTAATTTTACACAATTAACAATACCACTACAACTATGAAAGTATTCTTTTCAGCGCTGGTTTTACTTGTTGGTTTGACCACAGTTAGTTTTGCTCAGAAAGGTGTTTTGAAGTTCAAAGAAGAAACACACAAGTTTGGTAAAGTACCACAAGGCGTTCCTGTAACGAACGAATTCGTATTTACAAATACAGGTACTGATCCTGTTGTGATTTCTAACGTAACGGTATCTTGCGGATGTACTACGCCGGTTTGGTCAAAAGCACCTGTATTGCCAGGGAAAACTGGAATAATCAAAGCAACTTTTAATGCTGCTGCTGCTGGTTCTTTCAACAAGCCTGTAACTGTTTTCAGTAACACAGAAGGCGGATCTATTACTTTGTATTTGAATGGAGAAGTTGTTGCCAAAGACGCAAAAGCTTCAACGAAGTAACATTTCTTTAAAAGATTATAATGAAGCCGGCCCGCAAGGTCGGCTTTTTGTTTTTTCAAACTAAAAAAACGAAAAGCCCGAGATCAATTTTCAACCTTATGCTAAAAGCTAACAGCTAAACACCAATAGCTCAATTAATATGCTGCGCGATCCTGGAATGAACGTCTTCTGGTAAGTTTCAAGTCCTGAAGAATACTTGATTTTACTTTCAGCAGGAAGTTGTAATTGCTCACACGTGAAGCGCTTCCGGCGAAAGGCGTCCAGCTGAAGCTCATATCCCAGCAGTGTAAATCGCGGTAAAGTGTCAGCGTTGTGATAGAAGGTTTGAATGCTGTGAAGTCAAAACCGGTGGTAACACTGATTTTAAAATTAGTTGATAAACTTAAATCACCAGTTGCGTTAATAGTCTGAATCAGCTGTGCATTGGACAAACCAGGTTTGGTAAGTCCAAAGTTATAATTAAGAGAAACATTCCACGGAATGCTAAAATCAACATACAGGTCAGCATTTCGCTGAATAAATTCCTTCTGATCTTCTGTCGCCGTAGTATTTGGTCCGGGTGTAACTCTTTGCTTATCCTTGCCTTTTGGAGAAAAACTCGTCCCCAGCGTAAAACCTAAATTTTGAAGATTTGCCAGTCCTTGTCCTTTTGTTATTGCAAACTGATTTATTTTATAGCCTGTTTGGTTGGCCGATCGTACCGTCGGATCCAGCACATAAGCATAAGGGTCCAGGTTTGCGTTAAAGTTCAGATTTAGATTTTTACCAATTCTTGCATTCGCGTTGACTGTGATATTTGAAAGTTTCAGAGAGTCAGCCAAAAGGTTATAACTTCCGCCAAAACTAAGGTTATCCAATAGCGAAACCTTCTCAAACTGCGCCGCTGCCGTATCACTTTTTGATTTCAGTTTCATCTCGAAAGAATTATTCAGACTGAATGAAATGACACTGGAAGCTCTTCCATTGCTCACACCATTTCCAACCCCACGATAGCGGGATAATTTCTGGGTTTCGCCAAGTTCGTTGATCTGCACGGTTTGATAAAAGCCGTAGTTGTCGCCCGTAAAATCGGGAGTGTAGCTATATGAAAGCGTTGGGATTACGGTATGGCGAATTGCTTCAAGACGTTTTCCCCGTACAAAAAATGTACCATAAAAACGCGTATTCATGCCTGCACCAAAGGAATAGGCATATTCATTGCCGACTTTATTGATGGTGTCAATACGAACTGTATTACCTCCGCGATATGAATATTGGTATTGTTTGGTATAGATCTGGCCAGTTAGTGATAAGCTTGGTGTAAGGTTTATAAAATTTAATATTTTAAAGTTTGGGAGTGAGATCGGCAAACTGTAACGTCCTGTGAACTGAGCATCTTTTGCAAACTGCGGTAAATTGTCCAGGTTAAAAGGAAGCACCGTCGGCAATGCGTTGCCGGCAGTATCTATCGTCGCTCTCAACTGATTGCCCACCCGGAAACCGAGGCGCGAATAAGTTGTATCAATGGAAGTAAGCGAGTTTGTTAATGTATAGTTTCCACTAAAATCCAACCCCAGACGGAAACTGTCATACCATCTGGCACGACCGCCGTTTAATGCAAAAGGAGCAATCTGGTTTACCCCAAAACTGAAATCGGAAGAAATATTGGTAGTTCCGCCTTCACGCAGCTGCGTTGTGGGGTTTATCTGTCCGAAGTTTTGATTCACACGTAAACTGGCAGCAGCACGCATATATTGTCCCAAAGTTCTGTTGTATTGCACCGAGGAACTTGCGACGTTAGAAATATATCTGGACGTATTTTGTTCCTGCAACTGGTTATAACTATTGCTGCTAACATTCACGTTTGCAGAAAAAGTTGAGTTGCCGCGTGGCTTCGGCGCGTGTGACCATACCAAACTAAAATCATTGGTTCCCCCCACACCAACAAGATTCTGAATTTCGTCACTTGATCTGTTTTTGTTGAAGCGGAAGGAAAAATTTCCTGTATACTGATAACGTCTTGAATAAGAAGTAGCCAATCCCAATCCCCAACTTCCTGTTGAATAAATTTGACCCGTTACCGCAGCGTTTATATATTCACTGATTGCAAAATAATATCCCCCGTCACGCAGATAAAATCCGCGGCCGTTCGGTTCTTGTCCATAAGTTGGGAAAATGATACCCGAAGTTCCTGCTTCTTTCTTTTTTGGAAAAGGGAAAAAACCAAAAGGTATGACAATTGGAAGCGGCACATCTGCTATAACCAGATTGAAAGGCCCGGAAACCACCGACTTTTTGTCCACCATTTTTATCTTTGGTGCATTGATATAAAAGTGCGGATGTGTAAGATTACAAGTTGTGTAAATAGATTTTTGAATGTAAAAATTGCCTTCAGTATCCTTTTTGACACGGTCTCCCCTGACATTTCCATCACCCTGCTGCGTGACGATCCCACGGATAATCGCTTTTTTAGATTTGAAATTGTAGCGGATTTCCTTTGTATTATACATCTCTGGCCCGTCCTGGAAAATAGGTTCGCCGATCATTTTTTTGCTCGTTGAATCGTAATCTCCATGCGCCATCACCTCATTTGTTACCCAATTCAGACGGATATAATTTGCTTTTAGGTTGATCGTGCCATAATTTACCTCCGCGTTACCATAAAGATGGACCTGTTTGAGCACAACATCCATGATTGTAGAATCTTCGGCAGTATATTTGACAACGTTTTGAAGGTCGTCCGGATTAGAAGTAGTGTCAGTTGCGGCAGAATCAGCCAGGGCAATACCGTTTCTAAGTCCTAGTGAATCCAGGGCTGTCGAATCGCTATTTATTAATGTATCGGCTACGGCAACAATATCGCCGGCTGCCTTCAATACCAAAGCAGGTTTCTCTGCCGCCGTAGGCGCAGAATTTTTAGATTTGGCTTTCGACTTAAGAGGATCTTTACCGGATCGTTTTGTGCGCTGCTGGACACATGCCATTGTGCCAAATATTAAAAACGCAACAAGTCCTAACGATATAATAATCGCCTTTTTTTTCAGTTCTAACAAATAGAGTATTTTTGCATAACGAATGTCAAAATTAGCAGAGAAACTCCTAAAGAATAACGCCGTAACTAAAAAATAATGTTAAAAGTTCTTAAAATCTTAATTGCAGCGAGTTGTATGACCCTGAGTCTCGCTTTTGCCTTTAAAGAAATACCAGCTTCTGCCAAAGTACAAAGCAAGGTTAATGTAGTCGTCATTGATGCCGGTCACGGAGGTCACGACATAGGAACTCGCGGCCGGAAGGCGAAAGAAGCCAATGTTGCATTAAGAATAGCCCTGGCGCTTGGAAAAAAAATAAAAGCGGAAACACCGGATGTCAGGGTTCTTTACACACGGGATTCTGACGAATTTATTGAATTAGCTGAGCGTTCTGCTTTTGCAAACAGGAATAATGCGGACCTGTTTATTTCAATCCATTGCAATTCTACACCAAATTCACACTCGGTTAGAGGAACTGAGACGTACGTGATGGGGTTACACAAGACAAACGGTAACCTGGAAGTTGCAAAACGGGAGAACTCAGTAATTTTAAAGGAAACGAATTACAAGCAAAAATATAAAGGCTTTGATCCGGACTCTCCGTTGGCGCATATTATGCTTGCCAATTATCAGAGCGCATTTATTTCAAGCAGTCTGCGTTTTGCTGATAGTGTGGAAAGAAAGTTTCAATCAGTTTCCGACCGTTCCAGCCGTGGGGTAAAGCAGGCAGGATTTCTGGTATTGTGGAGAACGACAATGCCAAGTGTTCTGATAGAGACAGGATTTTTATCAACGCCGGAGGAAGAAGAGTATTTGAATTCTGATGAGGGCCAGGATGAAGTTGCGCAGTCAATTCTGGAGGCATTTAAGGTGTATAAAAAACAGATGGATAATTAAGATTTCAAAATTAAAATCCGTTATGACATCGGTCTCATAACCGTTTTGAAAATCAATTTTTTGTAAACATTTATATTATTTTGAGCTTAGGACGGAAGTCGCGGGCTGTTTAATACTCACTTCATGAAGCTATCTAAAGAAGCAAAAGTCGGGTTAATGGCTGTTTTGGCAATGGTGTTGTTATATTTTGGTTTTCATATCCTAAAAGGCTCCGACGTATTTTCAAGAACATATAAGTACTACGTGATTTATGATAATATCGACGGACTTACGGCATCTAACCCTGTCTTATTGAATGGTTTAAACGTAGGACGTGTTCAGGAAATAAAATTATTACAAGATCAGAAGAATTATTTGTTGGTAACGCTCGACGTACAAAAAGGTATTGTTCTTCCAAAAGGAACTGTTGCGCTGCTTGCTGATGGCGGGTTATTGGGAGGCAAGGTTATCCACTTATCAATTGGCAGTTCTTCCGTTAATTTACAAGATAATGATACGCTGATCGGAAAACGTGAGGCTGGGATTTCTGCACTTTTACAAGAAAAAGCTTTGCCGCTTGTTACACATGCGGACTCCTTGGTGCTGAATCTTTCAGCCGTTGCCGAAGGTTTTGAAGAAACCGGAAAAATCCTTAACCAGATGATACGTAATTATGATCAGACAGGAAATGAAGTTCAGGGACTGGTAACTGAAAACCGCAAAAATCTTTTGGTGATAACTTCCAATCTGAATAAATTATCAACATCTTTGGTTGAAACAGAAAAAGGTCTGAAACCGCTTCTGGACAAAACCGGATCGCTTGCTGATTCACTTAATGCATTACGACTGGGAGAAACCGTTCAAAACGCAAATCGGACTATCTCTGAACTGCGCAAGCTGCTAGCCAGCGTAGAATCTGGAAAAGGGACCGCAGGGAAACTTATCAAAGATGAAACGCTTTATAATAATCTTAACAGTACAATGGTTAGTCTGAATAAATTAATGACTAATTTACGCGAACATCCAAAACGTTACGTCCATTTATCAGTTTTTGGTAAAAAAGACAAGGGTCCGTCTGAATCGCTGTTAGACACGACAACAAAAATTAAATAGAAGTTACAGGTTAAGGTTCAAATATAGAGAAAGTCGTTTGCGTCAGCAGACGACTTTTTTGCTTTTGATAGCAAAGGTTCCAAGAAATTTCTATCTTGAAATTGAAATAATGATGTTTCAAATACATTTCATCAGGTTATGGCAATTCAGGAAAACACACGACAGCTTATCGAAAATCTTAATGAGCAGTATGAAAAAGTAAAACTGGGCGGAGGACTAAAAAAAATTGAGGCGCATCATAAAAAAGGAAAACTGACAGCGCGGGAGCGGATAGATTATTTAATTGATGAAGATTCTTACTTTCTGGAAATCGGTGCTTTTGTAGGTGACGGAATGTATGAAGAAGATGGTGGTTGTCCATCAGGTGGCGTCGTCGCCGGGATCGGATATGTCGCTGGCAAACAATGTGTGATTGTGGCCAATGATGCCACTGTTAAAGCCGGAGCCTGGTTTCCTATTACGGCGAAGAAAAATTTACGGGCACAGGAAATCTCGATGGAAAATCTGTTGCCGATTATTTATCTGGTCGACAGTGCGGGCGTATATCTTCCCATGCAAGCCGAAGTATTTGCAGACAAAGAACATTTCGGCCGTATTTTTAGAAATAATGCAAAAATGTCCGCCATGGGAATTGTGCAGATTTCCGCTATTATGGGGAGTTGTGTTGCCGGTGGGGCTTATTTGCCGATCATGTCGGACGAGGCTATGATTGTGGAAGGAACCGGATCCGTATTTCTTGCCGGCCCTTATCTTGTAAAATCATCTGTTGGAGAAGATGTGGATGCAGAAACCTTGGGCGGAGCTGCTATGCATTGTGAAATTTCGGGTGTTACGGATAATAAATATCCGGATGACAAAACTTGCCTGGACGCAATTAAAAGACATATTGATAAAATCGGGCAGTCAGCCATAGCAGGTTTTGACAAGAAAATGGCTATTTCACCTGCCAGATCTCCCGAAGACATTTATGACATTCTCCCTGTCGACCGGCTCAAACCTTATGACATGAAACAGATTCTAGAATGCATTGTGGATGCTTCCGAGCTTGACGAGTATAAACCTGATTATGGGAAAACGATTATCTGCGCCTATGCTAGGATTGAAGGTTGGGCCGTTGGCATTGTAGCAAACCAGCGGAAAATGGTGAAATCAGGAAAAGGTGAAATGCAGATGGGCGGCGTGATTTATGGAGAATCTGCGGATAAGGCTGCAAGATTTATTATGAATTGTAATCAAAAAAAAATCCCATTGGTTTTTTTTCATGACGTGACCGGTTTCATGGTCGGAAGCCGGGCGGAACAAGGTGGAATAATTAAAGATGGGGCAAAAATGGTCAATGCTGTGGCGAATTCTGTGGTGCCAAAATTCACATTTATCGTCGGCAATTCGTATGGAGCCGGCAATTATGCCATGTGTGGAAAAGCATATGACCCAAGATTGATTTATTCATGGCCAACGGCACAAATGGCGGTTATGAGTGGTGCTACGGCTGCAAAAACACTGGTTCAAATTCAAACGGCAACTTTAAAATCACAAGGAAAAGAAATAACACCGGAAGCAGAACAGGAATTATTGAGTCAGATTACGGATCGTTATAATGAGGAATTATCGCCATACTACGCCGCAGCCAGACTTTGGGTTGATGGAATTATTGATCCGGTCGAAACCAGGAAAATAATTTCTATCGGTATTGAAGCTGCCAATCACGCGCCTATCAGAGAGACTTTTAATGTTGGGATTATTCAGGTTTAAAAAAAATAACTTTATAGGACAAAAAGAGAGGTCAGCTCATTTAAAAGCTGACCTCACCATTATGCCGTAACGGCTATTTCTTCAATTAACCTATGATTGTTCTCTGATTTCAAGAAGCATATCATCTGTAATTTTATTAGTTTCTTTAAAGTCTGAAACTTTCTCAGTAAATGAAACGTGTAACGCTTCAATATTTTCCAGATTTTTGTAGGCACCGTCATAAATTTCAGTCAGTGAGGCATCCAGGCCATCAGCGTTGACATTCATATTTTCGGTTTCTACCTGGCCAATTTTTTTGATAACGGCCGTTTCACTATTTTTCAAATCTTCGATTTCGCGAAGAATTTTTTCCATTGCTTTATACTTCTCAATCTTATCCATAATTCGCAAGTTATTGTTTGATAGTGATATTGTTAAAATATCGTACCAAACCTAAATCGGGAAAATAGTTATTTCCCCACATTGGTCGTCAATCTTGGAATAACAAAAATTTCTTTCTGCCTGCCATTGATAAATCTAAAACCGGTTTTATCAAAATAACCATCTTCTTCAAGCATCACGCGTATGGACTTTTTCCATTCGTCAATTTTAACTGCTGCATTTAACTCAATTGAATAAGCAGTGTTCTCATATAACGGATAGTCACCTGGACCTTTCACGCCTTTTTGCTGATCCCACAAACCGATCGTCGGTCCGGCAGCATGGCCGTGTGATCCTATGGGATGTGTATAAATGGATCCGTTTATTCCTTCTTTTTCAGCCTGGGTTAATGCATCCAGAAGAATCTGGTTACCCGTTTTTCCGGATTTAAACTGTGAGACCAGAATATCCTGAAGACGATTTCCGGTAGCAAACGCCTTTCTTAAATAGTCAGGAACTGTCGTTTCGTTTGGTTTAAGGATATAAGCATGTTGCTGCTGATCAGTATTAAGGCGCAGGTATGTTATCCCAAAATCACAGTGCAGCAGATCTCCTGGCAAAATCACCTGATTTCCCGGGCGTTTTGAAAATGTTCTTAAATGGTCAAATTTCTGGTCATCTGCGCGCTGAATATCGATGGTCGGATGAAACCAGGTTTCCAATCCCAGGTCTGTAACGCGTTGTCTCAAAAACCAGACAACATCATCAATCGTCGTTATCCCAGGCTGAATCACTTTTTCTGAAAATGCCTCTTCAATAATTTCATGAGAAATCCGGCAGATCATCGGGTATATGACCATTTCCTTCTCTGTTCTGGTTTCCAGCCAGCCAACGGCCAATTTTTCTGCTGAAACAATTTTTGACTGAAATTCTTTTGGAAGTTTTTGAAGGAATTCTTCGTGTTCGTTATAAGTCAGACCATCCGCATGTCCGTAATTTTTGGAGAAATTGAGCCCGATTTTCTTCGGATTTTTTTCTTTAATCACTTTTGCAAGCGCATCCCATTGATCCGGATTCGAACTGATATCCCATTCTCCTTTCAATAATGTTCCCACATCATATCGGGCAATTGCCAGTTTATCAAGTGGTTTCCCGGCTCCCGGATCGAAAAATACCATAACCGTCCGTCTCCGCGCCGAAAGCCAGGTGCTCGGAAGCATCGTTTTCATCACCGGATCCTCATTGTATTCTCTCGAAATAATGACCCACATATCAATTCCTTCACGACGCATTAATGTTGGAAGCAAATTTTCAATCCTGTCTTCCAGAATATCATCGACGGCAATGGAGCGTTCTCTTTCGGTAAGAATTATCGGGACAGACTGGGAATAAGTGGTATTTGAAATGAGAAAAATCAATAGAAAGATATAGAGAATAGAAGAAGTCCGGGACATTGACAACAATGAAGTTAGGTAGATGATTGAACAATATAATAAATGTTGATTGTAAAATTAAATAAGGTGTGTGCTTATATGTTAGAGACAGGCCGTTCCCGTCTTTGTACCATTATGAAACAGATAAAATATTTTTCCGGCGTTCTTTTTATTGTTATCCTTTTAAGCTTCTCCGGCAATTTATCGGCGCAAGCTGATGAGCAGAAGTCCATTTGGAAAGGTTTTGAAAAGATTGAATTTTCATTCCAAAATACAAAAGCCTGGTATGTAAAACCTAGGCAGGCATTACCCGGAAATCCATGGGTCTGGCGCGCACATTTCCCAACCTGGCACACAGAAATGGACAGTATTTTGCTGACAAGGGGATTTCATGTTGCCTATGTTAATACCAATGATCTTTTCGCACATCCCAAAGCGATGCAGGTTTGGGATGCTTTTTATGATTATCTGGTGAAGGAAAAACAATTTGCACCAAAAGTGGCGTTGGAAGGCGTTAGTCGCGGAGGTTTGTATGTCTATGGCTGGGCAAAAAGAAATCCTGATAAAGTTAGCTGTATCTATGCCGAAGCACCGGTTTGTGATCCGAAAAGCTGGCCGGGAGGAAAAGGCAAAGGACAAGGTTCGCCAAAAGACTGGACAAGCTGGCTTGAATTAAATAAGCTTACGGACGAAAGTGCAAAGACCTTTGATGATATTCCGCTCAATGATCTGGCCGGTCTGGCCTCTTTTAAAGTGCCAGTTTTACATGTGATCGGATTGAACGACAAGATCGTTCCGCCGACGGAAAACTCCGATATTTTAATTGCTAACTATACAAAACTTGGAGGACCGGCCGCTGTTATTCCCATGACGCGCGGAGAACAAGCTCTGGAAGGCCACCATTTTCCCATTGAAAATCCCGAAAAACTTGCCAATTTTATATATGACAATAGTGTGCCGGTTTTAAAACCACTCCCGCATACGCCATATATCGAAGTCAATCGCGGTTTAGCCAACGCCTACAAAAAATTCAAAACTACAAAAAAAGGAACCGTAGCATTTCTAGGCGGTTCTATCACGCATAATCCGGGATGGCGCAATAAGACTGCGAAATATTTAGAGGAACATTTTCCTGAAACTGAGTTTACCTTTATTGCGGCCGGAATTCCGTCGTTAGGAAGTACTCCGCATGCTTTCCGTTTTCAGCGTGATGTCTTGGAAAAAGGTATACCCGATCTGCTTTTTCTTGAAGCGGCGGTTAACGATAGAGGAAATGGTTTTAGTGAAAAAGCACAGATAAAGGGTCTGGAAGGAATTATCCGCCAGATGTATGCCAAAAATCCAAAGGCAAATGTCGTGCTGATGGCCTTTGCTGAACCAGCTAAAAATGCCGATTATGATGCGGGGAAAGAACCAGTGGAAGTTGCTGTTCATCAAAGAATTGCTAAACATTACGGTGCTGCTTACATCAATCTGGCGCGGGAAGTTTATGACAGGATAAAGGCCGATGAGTTTTCATGGAAATATGATTTCAAAGATCTGCACCCGTCGCCTTATGGACAAGAAATTTATTCTCAAACGATTAAGGAATTATTAAAACTGAATCCGGGAAATGCAACCACAGAAATTGCGAAGCTACCCGTTGCTATTGACAAGTTTTCTTACGAAAGAGCAAGTTATCATCCTGTGGCGAAAGCCAAAAAATTAGATGGTTTTAAGATTGATCCGGATTGGAAACCTGCTGATAAGGTTTCCACAAGGCCTGGTTTTGTTGATGTTCCGATGCTGGTTGGAGAAACTGAAAAGGCATCTTTCGAATTTGATTTTAAAGGTCGTGCAGTTGGACTAGCAATAATCTCTGGCCCGGATGCCGGGAAAATTTCGTACTCAATTGATGGCAAAAAAACGCAGACACTGGATTTATTCACGCAGTGGAGTACGCAACTGCATTTGCCATGGTATTTGATGTTGGCCGATGAGCTTTCATCGGGAAAGCATACTTTGAAGGTAAATATTGCTCAGGAGAAAAATGAGAAGAGTAATGGAAATGCTTGCCGGGTGGTTTATTTTTTGGTGAATGAGTGATATTGAATAATTACTTATATAAGCATACCTTAATCGGAAATCATTTCGCGGACGTGGGGAATCTCTTGATGTGAAACTTTTCTAATTTGGGACGCTAATAAAGTTTCAACTGCAACAGTTTGGCCGTCAAAAGTTATAAATTCAACTTCATAGCCTCGTCCATTATTATAAATCATCACAACATTTCCGATATCACCTCTTTCCAAACCGGATTGTGGCAAAGCAATGTTTAAAATGATTTTATCAAACTCCTTTATATTTTCCATAGGTTTTTCCTTATAACCAAAAGGAATCTAGAAGTCGTTCTGGCCAACCTTTAGCGATCAAAATCCAGTAAAACCAAATCCAGATTAGGAACATTGACGAATCCTTTGTCAAAAGTTACAAACTCAATTTTGAGAAATTGAGCCGTCGCGGCGATGATGGCATCAGGAAGTTTAATTTTCTTCGCCTTTTTAAGGTCAATTGTGAATTCTTTGATTTTGGGAATCACGTCAATAACTGAGCACTCTTTCAAAAACTTCTTAATTCCTTTGATACTTTCTTCAGTAAGCCCATTATAACTTAGAAGCTCAATTTCAGTGATTACAGATAAGTATAAAATATTTCCGTCCAAAGCTTCTATTGCTTTTGGATGGCCATTGAAAAAATAGATCAGGGCATTCGTATCAATTAATACTCTATTCCCATTCATCTCTTACTTGCTTTTGATAAGTAAGACCATCCACTGGGAATTTGATTTTTCCTGCATACTTTTTTGCATCAAAACCTTTTCGGGTAGCTCTGTCTTCCTCAATTGCTTTCATAGCATCTTTAATTGCCGTGGGCGGGGAATCTTTCTTAATAACTACAACCATGACTGGATAAGATAATTTTTTAAATTATTTAATTTAATACTAATTTACGCATTCGCTTTTGATTAGCAATAAGTTAGAGGCCCGTACCACTACTTCGATTAAATTAGTTAGTATTTCCCGGTTTGCGTAGTATAAGTACTCTCAAAAATCTTATCTGCATTTGCAGCTTCAAAGCCATCCCGGCGATTTTTTCTTGAAATTTGATCCGCTGGCAGGTTTGCAAATTCTGGCAAAACTCTTCTTTCCGCAAATTCTACATAGGAACCAGAAATTTCATACGTTTCGCCGCCTGCAAATTCGGCTTCGATCATCTGTGCAACAGTTGCGCTTTGTATTAAACCACCATCCGGACTGGTTTTTATTTTTCCTCCGGCTGTGTTCAGTATGATTCCATGTTTTTCCAGAAAAGTATTGAAATCAGCAACTGTATTATATCCATTAGGCAAGTTGTGCACGCTGATCGTGAAATGATTCAAATAATAGCGGTTGTAAATCACCCAGGCGGCATATTCACTTTCTTTTAATAAAGTCAGGTAATCACTTAATGTGGGCGTTCGCCAAAGTGGTGTGTGCAGAAATGCATCAACGGCTTTTCCATCATTCAAATCAAGATCATCAGCCGGATCGCTTATAACCTCATCAGTATAACTTTTAATAATGCGCTGACTTTCCTCTGAAAGATCGCCGACCCGAAGTTCACTTACAAAAATCCTTGGATCAGTCTCTCTTGGCGGACTGTACCACCAGGCATCCAGTTTTTTTCCTTCAAAAAAATAATGGTCCCGTTTTTCATATCCGTAATGCTGAAATATTTTTTCAAAAGAGCTGATTCCAAGCTGTGGAACGCCCATGGTCCGGAAAGCAATATGATCATTCTCAATCGCCGATTCGCTTTGAATAATCCCCTCCGAAACCATAGCATTCAGGATTGTTTCAACATCCGGCACCCGGTCTTGATAACGACGCATAAGTCCTTCTAAAACAACATCCAATGTAATTGTATTTTGATCAGGGAATGACATATAAATAATGTTGAATTAACTATTTGTGTAAATATTCATAGTCGTTTTAGACCCAATAACGTATAATGTTTATGAATAACTTTCATAAACAAAAACATAACTGACATTTTATTCGTTTTATTAAAATAATTTAAAATATTTAGAGTATAATTATAACCAGAAATATTTTATCAAGTAATACTGTACCAGAATTCTTATAATTAAGGTAATAATACAATGAATAAGCGACTCCTCTTATTGGCTGGAATTGTTCTTACCACAGTTGTTGGTGTTATTTCCTGTTTTCAAAAAAACGGTAGTGCCACCAAAAAGTCTTCCGAAGAAGTTGTCAGCTATAACTTTCATATTCGCCCGATTTTATCAGATAAATGTTTCGCCTGTCACGGTCCTGATGCAAACAAAAGGGAGGCAGGGTTACGGCTGGATATGGCGGAAAGCGCATATTCAAAATTGAAAGATGGAAAAGGAGCCGTTGCCATTTTTCCGGGTAAACCTGAGCAATCTGAATTATACAAAAGAATAACTTCCCTGGATCCTGAAATACAGATGCCGACACCGGAATCTCATTTGGGGTTGTTGAATGAATCGGAAATTGGGTTGGTGAAAAAGTGGATTGAGCAGGGTGCAAAATATGAAAAACACTGGGCGTTTGCTGCACCTGTTCTACCAAAAATACCTGAAATTGATAAAAAGGACTGGCCAAAAAACGAGATTGATTATTTCACTCTTGCCAAAATGGAAAGTCTGGGAATAACGCCTAATGATGAAGCGGATAAAAGTCATTTGTTAAAGCGGGTAGCGCTCGATCTGACTGGCCTGCCTCCTTCGATTGAGCTACAAAACAAATTTGCCGCCGACAATAGCACCAATGCTTATGAAAAAGTAGTCGATGAATTGCTCAGCCAAAAAACTTATGGCGAAAAAATGGCACTTCATTGGCTGGATGTTGCCCGTTATGCCGATTCCTATGGTTATCAGGATGACGAAATCCGGACACAATGGCCATGGCGGGATTGGGTGATCAGCGCCTTCAATAAAAATCTTTCCTACGATAAATTCCTGACCTGGCAAATTGCAGGTGATATGCTTCCGAATGCAAGCAAAGAACAGATTCTTGCTACAGCATTTTTCAGAAATCATAAGTACACCGAAGAAGGGGGTGTAATTCCGGAAGAGTACCGGATTGAATATAATATTGACAAAACGAAAACATACGGGATGGGAATTCTGGGTCTTTCGGTAGAATGTGCCCAGTGCCACGATCACAAATACGACCCGATTTCCCAGGAAGATTATTACAGGCTTTTTGCATTCTTTAATAACACAAAAGAAGTGGGTTACGAGGGAGATATTTCTCAAACGAAACCTGCAAAAAATCCGATCATGACCATTTCTGATGCGGAAGCTAAAAGCATACTGACATTTATAAACCGGCCCGATACCAGCAAATTAATGGTTTCGGTAATGGGAGAAAGAGATACATTACGGGCAACGCATATTTTGAACCGCGGCGTTTATGATGCACCGGGAAAAGTTGTGACAGCTTCCGGCCTTCCTTCGGTGATGAAGTTTGATACCACGAAAATCCCTCAAAACAGGTTAGGATTGGCGAGTTGGACGACAAGCAAACAAAATCCGTTAACGGCCAGAGTTTTTGTAAACCAAATCTGGCAGGAGTTCTTTGGACGGGGAATTGTGAAAAGCACAGGTGATTTCGGTATGCAGGGTGAATTGCCAACCCATCCTGCCCTGCTCGACTGGATGGCCGTAGATTTTATGAATCATGGCTGGGATATCAAACGCTTGGTAAAACAGATTGTGACTTCCAGTACTTACAAGCAATCAGCCAAACTGACCAAAGAAAAAGAGAAACTCGATCCTGATAATATTTATTTGTCTCGTGGACCTCGTTACCGTCTACCAGCAGAATCAGTTCGTGATATAGTTTTATCCAGCAGTGGATTGTTAAATTCAAAAATCGGCGGACCAAGCGTTAAGCCGTATCAACCCAAGGGATTATGGGAAGCGGCGACTTCCGGGCGTGGACAGCTGGCAAAATATAACCAGGACCATAATGACGCGCTATACCGACGGGGAATGTACACGTTTATCAAGCTTACCGTTCCGCCGCCGTCTATGATCATTTTCGATGCCAGTAACAGGGATCATTGTGAAGTGAAACGTTCAAAAACGAATACACCTTTGCAGGCTTTGGTGATGCTGAATGATCCGGCAGTTTTGGAAGCATCCAGAGTTTTGGCGGAGAAGATGTCCTTAAAATCTTTGTCTCCAGAACAAAAAATTACGGAATCATTTCAAAGAATTGTTTGTAGAAAACCATCTGACAAAGAAGTCAAATTACTGACGGAATATTATAACGACGAGTTGTCATCGATTGGGAAAAATAAGAATCAGGCGCATAAGATTTTGAATGTAGGCGAGTTTCCACATGAAGTGAAAGTGAAAGAAAATGAAGCAGCAGCGTTGATGCGGGTAATTAACACGCTATATAATATGGAAGAGACGATCACTAAATCCTAAGACCTAAAACTTAACCGCAATAGACGCAAATGGTTTACGCAATGGACGCGATTGAAGTCCAGTCTTGCGTCCATTGCGAAACCCATAGCGACTATTGCGGTTAAAAAAGAAACCGAAGATGGAAAAACCGATATTTGATTTTGGTTTAAATACGAACCGCCGGCATTTCTTATCCAAACTTAGTTTGGGTTTAGGAAGTGCTGCCCTAGGTTCCCTGCTGATACCTGACATGTTCAAAGGAGGCGGCGAAAGCGATGTAAATGAGCTCATGGCCGGATTGCCACATTTTGCTCCCAAAGCAAAACGTGTGATATATCTTTTTCAAAACGGCGCACCTTCTCAGCTAGATTTGTTTGATTACAAACCGATGCTCAATAAAATGCACGGACAGGATCTGCCAGAATCCATTCGTGCTGGTCAAAGGTTAACAGGTATGACAGCCAATCAGGCCAAATTTCCGCTTGCTGGTTCAGTTTTTAACTTTGCCCAATATGGAAAATCGGGGGCATGGATGAGCGAGTTGTTGCCGCATATGTCAAAAATTGTGGATGATCTTTGTATTATAAAATCACTCAATACCGAAGCAATCAACCACGATCCTGCATTGACCTTTTTCCAAACCGGCGCACAGGTTGGAAACCGTCCGAGTATGGGTTCCTGGTTGAGTTATGGTTTGGGAAGTGAGAATCAGAACTTGCCGGGATTTTGCGTGCTTTTGTCGCGTGGAAAGGGAAACGGACAAGGGGTTTATTCTAAATTGTGGACAAATGGATTTCTGGATTCGGTTCATCAGGGCGTACAATTCAGCAGTGGAGAAAATCCTGTGCTTTATTTGAATGATCCCGATGGAATGAACCGGGAAGAAAGGCGAAAAATGCTGGATAAGCTTTCACAATTAAACCAAAATACATTCGACGAGTTTGCAGATCCGGAAGTGACGGCGAAAATTCAGCAGTATGAAATGGCCTATCGGATGCAAACTGCTGTTCCGGAAATTACGGATATGACAAAGGAGCCGGAGTCTATCGTGAAAATGTACGGACCGGAATGTCTGGTGCCCGGCACTTATGCTGCAAATTGTCTTTTAGCAAGAAAGTTATCCGAACAAGGCGTTCGTTTTATTCAGCTTTATCATCAGGGCTGGGATAGTCATGGAGGTTTACCGAATGAGATTAAAGGCCAGTGTATGGATGTTGACCAATCTTCCGCCGCACTGATTACCGATTTGAAACAACGTGGATTACTGGATGAAACGCTGGTGATCTGGGGCGGCGAATTTGGCCGGACAAACTATTGTCAGGGTACTTTGACAAAAGATAATTATGGCCGTGATCATCATCCGAGAGCTTTCACAGTATGGATGGCGGGTGGAGGTGTGAAGCCAGGAATTGTTTATGGTGAAACCGATGAATTTGGGTATAACATAGTAAAAGATCCCGTGCACGTGCATGATTTCCATGCAACGATATTAAATCAATTGGGTCTGGATCATGAGAAATTAGTTTACAAACATCAGGGACGCCGTTACAGGCTTACTGACGTTGCTGGCAAATTGGTAAAAGGAATTATTGCTTAAATGGAGTCAGCATCACAACCGAATGGCCGTTCTTTTTCAAGTTGGAAGGGATGGATTTATAATTTCGCCTTCTTCCTGAACGGCCTTTTAATTTTTCTTTTACTATTTGAAAACCGATTTGTAGTGCCCGTGTGGATGCAATCGTTGGGACGTATGCACCCATTGGTATTGCATTTTCCATTGGTCGTTTTGATGCTATATGCCTTCTGGATCCTTATTGTAGAAAAGAAAGAATCAAGCAGATGGAATGAAGATTTGGCAGATATACTTTTACTGATCGGAATCGTGACGGCAGCAATTGCAGCTTTTTCCGGTTTTGTATTATCCCGTGAAGACGGTTACGAAAAAGACGCGCTTTTCTGGCATAAATGGCTTGGAATTGCGATTTCGATATGTAGTATTATTTGGTATAGCTACAAAAAATATCTGCCTCCCTGGAAAATTCCTGCGAAACTGATATCAGTTTCGCTTCTTCTGATGCTTTTAATCGGCGGACATTTGGGCGGAAATATCACGCATGGTGAAGATTTCCTGACGGCGCCGATGCAGTTGGCCGTTGTTGAAAACGATAAAGTAACTTTTGAAGAAGCCAACGTTTATACCGATCTGGTTGAGCCGATTTTGGAACAGAAATGTATTTCCTGCCATAATGAACAAAAGGCGAAAGGAAATCTCCAGATGCAGACTAAAGAATTGTTTGCAAAAGGTGGTAAAGAAGGAACGCCCTGGGATACTACAAAAGCGGATCTGGGAGTTTTATTAACCCGCGTTCATTTGCCTCTTGACGACAAAAAACATATGCCGCCGAGAGGAAAAGCACCGCTTACCGATGATGAAATTGCTTTACTGGAAGCGTGGATAAAAGGTGGTTCACGGTTTGATGAAATGGTAAAATCCGTCAGTCCGCAAAACCCGATATATAGTTATGCGCAAAATGTTCTTGCAGGTGCTGAGGCGGAAGAAAAGTATGATTTCAGTGCCGCAAGTCCGGATAAAATTAAAAAGCTGAATTCAACTTATCGCCTGATAAAATCCGTTGCAGCTGAATCTCCTGCTTTGGCTGTAAACTTTTACAACCGTGCTAATTTCAAAAGTGAAGATATCGCTGCATTGGCACCTTTGAAGGAACAGATCATAGCAATGGATCTGAGTAAAATGCCTGTGAAAGATGAAGATCTGAAAACTATTTCCCAGTTTACGGAATTGAGAAAACTGATCCTGAATTTTACAGATATTAACGGATCTACTTTACCAGAATTGAAAAAGTTAACAAAACTAAAAAGTTTGTCAATAAGTGGTACGAAGGTAAAACTGCCGCAAATTCAGGCACTTTCGGAAATTCCGGCTTTGAAAAATGTCTTTGTCTGGAATACAGATCTGACAAAGCAGGAAATGCTCACTTTGAAAAAGTCTTCTAAAATCAGTTATGAAACGGGCTTTGCAGGCGACACCGTGGTGCTGAATCTGAATCCTCCAATTGTTGAAAATGAAGATCCAATTCTTGCCGGAAATACCTTAATTCGTATGAAGCATCAGATTCCAGGTACTGTTATCCGGTATTCACTGGATGGAAAGGAGCCGGATAGTACGACCTCGGAAATTTATAACAAACCGTTTGCAGTAACTCAAAATACAAAACTCATTGCGAAAGCTTTCAAAAAGGGATGGTATGGTAGTAAGCCAGTCGAGAAGTTTTTCTTTAAATCCACCTATCGGCCTGATAGCGTGAGGCTGATTACAAAAGCTGATTTGAAATATCCGGCGCAGGGAAATAAAACTTTGAACGACGGTGTGAAAAGCGATGAGTCAACATCAAGCGGGAAATGGCTTGGCTATCTCAATCAAGATTTGCAGGCTTATTTGTATTTTAAGAATCCGGTTAAAGCACAAAGCGTGACGCTCAGTATGCTGCGAAATATCGGCAGTTATATTTTCCCGCCTGTACGTCTCGAAGTCTGGGGCGGGACTGATGAAAAACAGATGAAATTGCTGAAAGTGATAACACCGGAAATGCCAGTTAAGGCAACTAAGAATTCTGAAAACCTCGTTTACGATTTCACATTTCCTCCTCAGGAAATAAGTTGTCTGAAAGTTGTAGCAAAACCTTTGGCAAAACTTCCGTCATGGCATCCGGGAAAAGGTCAGAAAGCCTGGGTATTTATGGATGAGGTTTTTGTCAACTAAAGTAGAACTTAAAAAGAAAACATTCTTAAAATAAAAGCTCCGACAATGGCGCCTAAAATAGGTCCGGCAATGGGAACCCAGGCATAACCCCACTCAGAAGATCCTTTTTTGTGGATTGGTAAAATAGCATGAGCAATTCTCGGTCCTAAATCCCGCACAGGATTAATGGCATAACCGGTTGTTCCACCCAAGGATAATCCAATACTCCAAACGAGCATACCGACAAGATAAGGCGCGACGCCAGAAGGAATCGGTCCGCGCTGCACATCAGAAGTGCCAGAGAAACCAATGGCAGCAATACCAATAATCAGAATAATTGTAGCAATAAATTCACTTAAAAAGTTAGCTCCTGGTGATTTGATGGCAGGATTTGTAGAAAAACAGGCGAGTTTGCTGCCCGGATCGTCGGTGGCTTTCCAATGAGGCAGATATTGAAAATAAACGAGTACCGCACCAAGAAATGCACCAATTAACTGAGCAGTTATAAAGCTAAGAACATTACTATAATCATTTTTTAAAACAGCAAATGCTATCGTTACAGCAGGATTTAAATGCGCTCCGGGACTTCCAAAAGCGTTGGCAATAAAAACACCAAAAATTACTGCAAATGCCCAGCCGGCAGTGATGACAATCCATCCTCCGTTTTCCCCTTTTGTTTGTTTCAAAACAACGTTGGCAACGACGCCGTTTCCTAATAAAATAACGATCATAGTACCGACTAATTCTCCGATAAATGGGGTTTGGTGCATGGGATGGATTATGGAATAAAGATTGTTTAGCAAATATGTAAATAGTATTAAAATAACCTAGACAAATACCAAAAAGAATATTCATACCTGTTATACAAGTTTCTCCTCGTGATTTCTACTAACTTTGCATCAAAATTTATCTTTCTGCATTGTAAATCATGTCATTAAATCAACTTACGGCTATCTCGCCGGTCGACGGTCGCTATTATAAGCAAGTATCTGAGCTTTCTTCTTATTTTTCTGAATATGCCTTAATCTATTACAGAGTATATGTTGAGGTAGAATATTTCATCGCGCTTTGCGAAATCCCGCTTCCTCAGCTTTCAGAATTTGATAAGAAACTTTATTCTTCTTTACGTAAGATTTACGAAGATTTTAATGAAGAAGACGCGCTGCACATCAAGGATATTGAGAAAGAGACAAACCATGATGTAAAAGCTGTTGAGTATTTTATCAAAGAAGAATTTGAAAAACTGGGCATTGATGCATACTCGGAATTTATACATTTTGGTCTTACTTCTCAGGATATAAACAACACGGCTATTCCGCTTTCATTGAAAGATGCGTTGGAAAGAACGATCAAACCGTTGTTCCGCCAGGTTCTTTTTGTATTGAAAAGAATGTCAATTGAGTGGAAAAATATTCCAATGCTTGCTTTCACCCACGGACAGCCAGCTTCTCCGACGCGTGTTGGAAAGGAATTTCTGGTATTTGTTGAACGTCTGGAACGTCAGCTTGAAATGCTGGACAAGATTCCACATTCTGCGAAATTTGGTGGCGCGACGGGTAATTTTAACGCCCATCATGTAGCCTATCCAAAACAGGACTGGATGGCTTTTGGTAATCATTTTGTTGATGGATTAGGTTTAAAACGCAGTCGCCATACCACACAAATTGAGCATTATGATAACCTGGCAGCGATTTTTGATAATCTGAAAAGACTCAATACAATCCTGACAGATCTTAACCGGGATATGTGGACTTACATTTCCATGGGTTATTTCAAACAAAAAATTAAGGCGGGTGAAGTAGGTTCGTCTGCTATGCCGCATAAAGTAAATCCGATCGATTTTGAAAACTCGGAAGGAAACCTTGGACTGGCTTCGGCTTTGTTCGAGCATTTTGCACAGAAATTGCCAATTTCGCGTTTGCAAAGAGATTTGACAGATTCTACTGTGCTACGGAACATAGGCGTTCCTTTGGCACATCAGGCTATCGCGCTTAATTCTTTGATCAAAGGATTGGGTAAGCTTGAACTTAACGAGGATATGCTGAAATCTGAACTGGAAGATAACTGGGCGGTGGTTTCAGAAGCAATTCAAACCATTCTTCGTCGCGAAGGATATCCAAAACCATACGAAGCCCTAAAATCATTGACGCGTACCAACGCAAAAATTACACACGAATCTATTTCGCATTTTATTGAGACATTAGATGTGGCAGAAAGTATTCGTGAAGAACTGAGACAAATTACTCCGTTTAATTATTTGGGGGTTGTTGAGGAGACGAAGTAATTGAGGTTTTAATTGTTGTTAGGAATTAAGGAGTCAGCCTTTCGTAGGTTGACTCCTTTTTCATTGAATATTATTGATCAGTATCTTTAATGTTAAGATACGTGGTTTATCTAGTTTTTTTAAACCTTTTATAATATCCAGTCCATCCAATGCCAGACGTTGTTTTTTAGCAATTTCTGCAAGAAGTCTGAGTCTATCCGTTTTAGACATTCCTTGGGCAATAAATACAGAGTTTAAATTTTCAATATTTGATAAGACGGCAAGATCATTAATGCTCGCCATATCTCTAATATTTTCTCCATTTAAGGCTCGCTGCGTATTTGCTTGCTTCCAATCTTTTGCCGTGCAACCCCACAATGCGATGTTTAATAAATCAGCTTCGTCAGCATATAATATCCATTCTTTTGCTTTTGAATACTCGGCTTTGGGGAGAATGTAATCTTTTACTGCATCAGTATGAAGTCGGTAATTGGTCTTGCTTAAAATTCGTTTGACGTTCCACTCTAAATTATATTCATTGCTTTCAAGCTCCTTAAGTCGTTGGTATTCCTTTACAATATGCAACTGGAACACTGGGCTAATCCACATTCCAAAATTAAATGCTATGTCTTTGTGCGCATAGGTTCCTCCATATCTACCAGTTTTAGCGGTAATGCCGATTGAACCTGTTTTTTCACACCACTCCTTAACACTCATTTTGAAGTTGTTAAGTCCAGACTTATCTTTAATTATGGCGAATTCGCCATAATTAAAATCGGGGTTATGCATTGCTTCCCACGCACCTATATATTCTAATGTGTTTCTGTTTCTAAGCCAGTCACTAACGAAAAAATCACCGTCTTTAGCTCTTATCATATCAGTAAGGCTGATAAAATCTTCATTGTTAACAGTAGTTATTCCTATTTCAATGTCCTGAACTGTTATTTTATTATACTTACTCATTTCGCGGATAAGATCTTTATGCTACTGATGATTCAGTGTGTTTTTATTTTTAAATTCAGGTATAAGCTCATTCTCATCCACACTTCGAAGAACCACAATCCTTGCAAGTCAGACAGCCTTCCTGGTAAAGCAGATTAGTAGAATTACAATTCTGGCATTTTTGCTTTTTAACCTCAGTCCCATCCGGAACATATCGTTTTAGAGCACGCGCCACACCATTTTTCCAAGTATTAATCGATTCGTCCAGTTGCAAGCTGCTGATCAGATCAACGACTTTTTCAATCGGCATACCGTGGCGTAAGGTGCTGGAAAGTAATTTCGCGTAGTTCCAGTATTCAGGATTGAATTTGTGTGATAATCCTTCAATCGTGGTTTTGTAGCCACGCATGTTTTTATATTGAAAATCGTAACGTGAACTGCCGTCAGCTTCGCGGTTTTTAATGATCAAACCTTCGTTTACCCATCTTGGGATCAAAATTCCGTCTTCATCATCAGCAAAACCTGTGAAAATTTCATACGGTCTGTCGTCGATCAAACCAATAAAGGCGATCCATTTATCTTTTTTATTTTGGAAACGAACAATTTCGGCTTCCAAAATCTGTGGTCTTATGGTTGGGAATGGCGTGTTGGTGATTTTGTCTTCTTCTTTTTTCTCCTCATTTGAAATCAAGACCCCCGAACGCGAACCGTCTCTGTAAACCGTAACTCCTTTACATCCCGCTTTCCAGGCTTCCAGGTAACATTCACCAACCAATTCCTCGGTTACATCATTCGGCATATTGATCGTAACACTGATCGAATGATCCACCCATTTCTGGATTGCGCCCTGCATTTTCACCTTTTTCAGGTAATCTACATCATTCGAAGTTGCTTTATAATATGGAGACTGTTTTACCAGATCATCCAGTTCTTTCTGACCATAATTTTTTGTCAGATCATGACCATTCACTTCCATCCATTGTTTGAAACGATGGTGGAAAACAACATATTCTTCCCATGAATCACCCACTTCATCCACAAAATCAACACGTGCGTCCTGATCATTCGGATTCACTTTTCTTCTTCTTTTGTAAACCGGCATAAATACCGGCTCGATACCAGAACTTGTTTGTGACATCAAACTGGTTGTACCAGTCGGAGCGATCGTCAGAAGCGCAATATTTCTACGGCCATGTTCCAGCATTTCGTAGTAAAGCTGTCCATCCGCTTCTTTCAAACGTAGCATGAACGGATTATTTTTCTCTCTGTCTGCATCAAAAATGCTAAATGCACCACGCTCTTTTGCCGTATTCACCGATGCACGGTAAGCTTCCAGCGCAATGGTTTTATGGATTTCAACCGAAAATTCAGAACCTTCGTCACTTCCGTAACGCAGGCCAAGTGCCGCCAGCATATCACCTTCGGCTGTGATACCGATTCCGGTTCTTCTGCCTTCTCTTGCTTTCGTCTGGATGTTCAACCAAAGATTTCTTTCCGTGCGTTTGATCTCTTCATCTTCCGGATCTTCGTTTATTTTTTGCAAAATCGCATCGATTTTTTCAAGTTCCAGATCGATGATATCATCCATCATACGCTGTGCCGCGTTGATGTGCTTTTTGAAAAGCTCCCAGTTGAAAGCTGCTTTTTTGGTAAAAGGATTTTCAACGTAAGAAAATAAATTGATTGCCAGCAAACGACAGGAATCATACGGACATAATGGAATTTCACCGCATGGATTGGTTGAAACCGTTTTATAACCTAAGTCAGCATAACAATCCGGCAAAGATTCTCTGATAATGGTATCCCAGAACAAAATCCCCGGCTCAGCTGATTGCCATGCATTATGAACGATTTTTTTCCATAGTGCAGTCGGATCGATTTCTTTTGTATAAACCGGATTCTCACTATCGATAGGATATTGTTGTGTATAAGGTTGATGAGCTTCAACCGCGCGCATAAAAGCGTCGTCAATTCTTACAGAAACATTGGCGCCGGTCACTTTGCCTTGTTCCAGTTTGGCATTGATGAAATCGCCGGAATCGGGATGTTTTATCGCAACGGAAAGCATCAAAGCGCCTCTTCTTCCATCCTGAGCCACTTCACGGGTCGAGTTAGAGAAACGCTCCATGAAGGGAACAATTCCCGTAGAAGTTAGTGCAGAATTTTTAACCGGCGAACCTTTCGGACGGATATGCGATAAATCATGGCCAACGCCTCCACGTCTTTTCATCAACTGAACCTGCTCCTGGTCAATTTTCATGATCCCGCCGTAAGAATCTGAATCGCCGTTATTGCCAATTACAAAACAATTGGAAAGCGACGCAATCTGGTATGGATTACCAATTCCGGTCATCGGACTGCCTTGTGGAATAATATATTTGAAATCCTTGATCAGATCAAAAACTTCATCTTCCGTCATCGGATTTGGATAGCGAACTTCAATACGGGCAATTTCGCTGGCAATACGGCGGTGCATATCGTTTGGCGTTGCCTCGAAAATAGCCCCGTAAGAATCTTTTAGTGCATATTTATTAACCCAGACACGGGCCGCAAGATCGTCGCCTTTGAAGTATTCCAGCGACTGTTGGTAGGCTTCATCTGATGTGTAAGTAGTCTTATTTTCAGATGGTTTCGTTATTTCCATTTTGTATATTTTTAGTCTTTTTGATGATTCATCTATTTATCAAAGTTAATTATTTGTTAAGTTTTCTAAACATTAAAATTTAAAAAGTTTTCAAAAAATATTTATAATTAACTATATATCAGTATAATACGTTTTTTATATCGTTTAAAAGTTTACAAATAATTATTAAGCGTAATTATTTTTGTAAAAAGTTTGTTAACGAATTCTTTTTCAGTGGTATCTGTCTGATAGAGCTAAGTTTAGGGAATTAAAAGTTGGAAATTCAATTTGATTTTCACTGACAATAAAAAATCCCACACCTGTTGGTACGGGACTATATTCTTTGAACAATAGACTTAGACAATTCTGAAAATGTAGTTTACCAAACCCGTGTCAGCATCACTAGTTTTTGTTGTCTAACCAAATAGCGTCGGTTGTTCAACTTGATTAGCTTTTAAACTATATTGATTTGTTCTGCCTTTTTTTACTATTTGAATTTTATCCATTTTTTGTAAAAACGTTGCTAACTTTTTAGTTGTCCAATCCAATCCAGCTTTGTCAAGAATTTCTTCTGCGGAAAGGGGCTTTCCATTAAAAACCCTGGATATTCGTTCATTGACTTCGTCAATAGAATTCAACGATTCCTGGACTAATAATGTTGGAGACGGTTGTACAGCATAAATAGTGTTTGCATCTTCAACCCCGTTGTAGTCAACAGCAATTGCACCTTTTTGAATTAAAAGAAGGTTTGCGTTTTTTTCATTGGGCTCTGGCGTCCTTACAAAAATTTTTCTTCCCTTTTTAAGTCCGTCAATCACGCCTGACCATGTCCCACCTTTTTCGCTTGATTCAGCTACGAAAATTTCGTCGGCAAGTCCATAAATGATAGGATTACGAGCCATTGCTAATCCAGCCGACCAAACAGATTTAGGATGAAATGTACTTAAAACCAAAACATCACCATCTACAATTTGCTTGTAATAAGTTTTAAAGCCAGAATTGAATGTCGTAATTCCTTGCGGTAGAACGATAATGCTCTGACCCTTGTGCTCTATTGCAGAATCCAATGCCTGTTTGTCAACACCTTTTGCAAATCCACTTACAACGACCTTGAAATCTTTGCTTGCAAGTTTTGCAATATGATCAGTGAACTCCAGAGACTTTCCCTCTGCTGCTCTGGAACCTACAATGGCAATTGATTTTTCGTGAAGTATTTGCTTATTGCCCTTTACATACAATAGTGGAGGAGAATGAGTGGCTTTGAGATTTTTTTTTAGTGTTTTTGAATATTCAGTAGAAGTTATCGGTATAAGTTCATAACCTTGACTAAACAAGTTTTCTGCAAAAAATGCATTGTTAGGAAGCTCAGACTTTGCGTTTTGTAAATCAGAAATTTCTTTTGAGTCAAGTTGGTATTTGCTATCTAAAACCGATTCAGGTAAGTTGAAAAATTCTTCTATTGTTATTTTTTCGTCATGAAAGAATTTTACGATAAGGCTATTGATCTTGCCGTAGCCCCACTTGGGTAAATGGGCTAATGTTATCCAGTACGTTGCTTCGTTTTTCATTTTATACCAGGTCTCCTCCAACTGTTTTTGCAATAACAATTGGAGCAATTTTTATCGCTCCAAAGGTAGTGAATAATCTCCCCAGTTCTTTTATTGTCGCTCCGCTGTCAAATATGTCATCCACAAGCAAAATGCTCTTTCCTTCTAAAACGCCAGGATTGTTAAATGAAAATGCTCCGCTAACATTTTCAGATTTTAGATAACCATTTTCAAAAACCTTTTGCTCTTTTGTTTGCCTTGTCTTTAGCAGGTCATGGGTTATTGGAAATTGTAAAACGTTTGAAAGTTTTGTAGCAAAGTTTTTTACAAGGTCGCCTGATAAAGTTGATGGGACATAGGCCATGTAATCGAATTTTTCCTGGTCAAATTTTTTACGATAGGCCTTCAAACATAATTTAAGCAAAAAATCGGGGAAATCTTCTTTAGTTTCGTATTTGCTGCGATGTATTGCAGCACCAATATTTGAAAATCCATAGTAGCTCGCTGCTATTCCGTTCACAATATTTGAATCTTTTCCTTCAACTTGCAGGGTAGGGAAATAATCTTCTCTAAAATTTTGAAGTTTCTGCGTCCATTCTTCATTTGGTTTAAACGTAATTTTATTTAAGCCGGTATTGTCACAATTAGTAAAATTATGAGTTGTTGAATCTCCTAAGAAATCGCACAAAAACTTCATTCTTGATTGAGAAGTCTCTACGTATTGAATCATTTGCTCCAAATCAGCTTTTTTTGCGTTTCGTAATTCTTCAAACGCTTGGGTGTTTAGTGCAGGTGCATTTGTTATGTATTCAAATTTTTTATATCGTCCAACGATAATTTCTCTAATAATGCCTTGTTCAACAAGGTCAGATTTAATAACTCTAAATTGTGTCTGTTTCAGATTGGTTTTCATCATCAATTCTCTTTCACCCAATAGGTCATTTCGAATTGCATAGATTACCTTTTCATATTTTGCGATTGATGGTCTTCCTCCTTCAATAAAGGCCTCAGGAAGTTTCTTGTCCTCAGGATTATAAAATAGAATAATGTTAGAAAGTTTTCCATCTCTGCCTGCCCTGCCAATTTCCTGGTAATAATGAATTGGGCTTTGCGGAATTTGCGTGTGAATAATGAACCGAATATCTGGCTTGTCAATCCCCATACCCAGGGCATTGGTGGATATTACACATTTCCATTTATTACTCATTAATCCATTTTCAATAGAAATTCTCGAATCTGTATCCAGGCCAGCATGATACCCAATTGCAGAAAGTTTCAGATGTTCAAACCATTTTGAATAAATTTCAGTATCCACCCTTGTACCTGTATATAATATTCCGGTTCCTCCTAATCTATCTAAATTCTTTCCAAGCCAGATTAGTTTTTCATCCTCTGATGTGACTTTTACAACAAACAAATTGAAATTTTCCCGAAGTAAATTGCCTCTCAAAACTGAGATATTTCCACCAATTTGAGAAGCGATATCTGTTTCTACTTTTTTCGTTGCTGTTGCAGTTGTTGCTAAAACAGGCAGTCCGGTTGGCAGTAATTTAACAAGATTAATAATTCGTCTAAAAGCTGGCCTAAAGTCATGGCCCCAAACAGAAATACAATGAGCTTCGTCAACAACTACCATTGATAAATTCATCTGTCGTGTTGCTGCAATCCATTCACTATTCTCTTGTCTTTCAGGAGCTATATATAAAATCTTGACCTGGCCATTTTTTGAATCCTCAATTATTTGCGAGTTTTCTTCGGACGTCTGCTCACTGTTGATGCATTTTGCGGCAATTCCTAAACTGTTTAACTTTTTCACCTGGTCTCTCATTAATGCAATAAGAGGTGAAAAAATGACGGTTATTCCTTCAAATATTGTGGCGGGATATTGGAAACAAAGTGATTTGCCAAAACCGGTTTTCTCAATCAACAAAACTCTCTCGCCTTTTAAAATTCGGTCAATTGTTTCCCATTGATCATCAAAGAAATGGTCAAGACCAAATATTTGCTTTAGCTTATATTCTTGTTCTTGTCGTGTGGTCATAGCATTATTTTATAGTGTGTGGAAGTGCGTATCGTACTTTGGTGTTTTTTCTCCTTTTTAGCTATTCAATCCACTGCCTTTACATTCAATATCAATGGCTTATTAGACGGAATCATCTTCCTCTAGGTAACTTAAAAAATAGTATTGCGCTTTAACCTTGAAGATAATTTAACGGTTAATCCAGCCAGATACCCATGGTTATAGCGTTGCCTTCTCAAAAGGTTTTTCATTTTAAGGTGGGAATTAGGCAGGCAATGGATTGTGGATAACGGCCAGGGTTTTGCTGAATATGAAGATTTTAAGTGCCAAATGGCATACGAGATTTAACAGAAGAGCAAAGGAGACTCAGCGTGGTTGAATTTGGCACTGCAGCGTCGACCGAGTTCCCGGGACGCTAAAACTTTCTTGTTTAGTTACTTTAAATATAATTTGCGCTCTGCAACATTTTGTATTTACAGAAAGGAGCCAAATGATGTGTCCAACTTATTTCTCTCACCACTGGTGAGAGTTTTGGAAGGGTCTTATATTTTTCGAAAAACTGCTTCCGTCTGCGGGTATTGATATTAAAAATCATCATCTTCTTTTCGATAGCCTTCGTAATAATAGGATTGTTCTATGCCTTTAAAAATAATTTCCCGGTTATCAATTTCGTCGGTCAAATTAGCAGAAAGCAAAGTTCGTAGTTCCAGATCGTTAATTGGGCTGCGCTCCATGGCTTGCAGGTAAAGTGTTTTATCCACAAATTGCCAGTTCACTACTTTTTTCAAATTATTTTTTAGTATCAAATCCAGCCAAATACGCATTGTTCTGCCGTTTCCTTCCATAAATGGATGAGCGATATTCATTTCCACATATTTAGAAATAATTTCTTCAAATGTGTTTTCAGGCATTGACTCAATTTTTACCAAAATTTCATTCAAATACAAAGCCGTCGCAAACCTGAATCCGCCTTTCGAAATGTTTTGAGTGCGTATTTTTCCCGCAAAGTCATAAAGTCCTATGAACAGGTACTTGTGTATCTGCTGTAAGCCTTCCGTTGTTCCGGATTTTATCTTGTCGATGTCGCCGGATTCGAATAAACGGAAAGCATTTTCGAGGCTTATTTTGTCTATGTTTTTCATATCAGGATTAGAACCAAGATTTAGCCATAATTCGAGTAACCGTTTATGATGGGTGAGCTTTTACTACAAGTGCAGGCGCGGAGAACTGAATTTTCGGCTACCTAAAAGCTGTTTGCGAAGCACGGAACCCTGCCTATTGCAAATGTGCTGTTACTTGCTGTGCTTAATTTAGTCAATGTTGTTCAGTTTATTTTTTTAAGTACTCGTCCCATTCCTTTGGAGCTTCTTTTGTCGTTCCTACATGTTCCATAAAAATCCCTTCGTTGTATTTTTTGTCTTGCCAACAAATTTCAATTGTTTTTTTAATATTTCCTTTGGCTAATTGTATGCCTCTGGGTCTATAAATTCCGAAGGACCTTGGATTGTCAGGTTGCCCAAGTACCAAATAAAACATAAAATTGTTTATTAGGAACTCAACTACTTTTAGTTCATTATTTGCTGTCAAGGAACGAAAAGAAAGTGAATGATATTTTTGGATTTGTTTGTCATCTGGTATTTTAAAATACATCCCCCAATTGTCAGGAAATGGTTTGTCATTGAATAGAATGTCAACATATTCGTCTTTCAAAATACAATCTTTTTTCACTCCGTCACTATAAATTTGATTTGAGGCTATGAAAGCACAAGCTGTTTTAAGCATCCACTTTTCTAGGTTTTCTCCACAGAATACTGATAAATCATGTTTGGGATTTTCTGAATTGAAATCTTCATCAAACTGAACGATAATTCTATGAAGTCGTCCCATTTCAGCGTCAAATGGAGACAATAATTCATTATGAGTTGTACATAATATATTTGAAACTAAACTGCTTCTTGAAAGCAGGTTAAACGTTTCCTTCTCTTGCCAAGGTAATCCTACAATTTTTACTTTTTTATTTAGTTCAAAACCTTGCAATATATTGTTAGAAATAAAATGTTCTCCTGATATTTTTGTAGAACAGTTTCTTGTTATTTTAGCGTAACACTTATCGTGTGAATGGTCAGTAATAGTTTTCGTAGGTTTTAAAAGATTTGGTTTTTTATTCCACAGTTTTCCAGTCAAGCAACAAAACTTTGCTTTTTGTCCGCTGTCACACGGGCATGAGTCATACGGGTTAAATTGGGTCGTCATCGCATTGCAAGTAACTCATTAAATGCAAGATATTATAGGATTAATATGATGTTAATGGTAGATAATGAACCCCCTCACCCCCTCGACAACTCCTCCGACCTCTCCCGCGCCGCCAAAATCCCCCCAATCAAAGCCCCATCCAAATTTCCCGCTTCAAACTCTTTCAAAGCAGCTTCCGTCGTTCCTCCTTTTGAAGCAACTGCTTTGATCAACTCGTCCAAAGATTTGTCAGCTGTGTTAATTAAATGGAAAGAACCCAGCATCGTTTGTTTTACCAAAAGTGCGGCTACGGATTCTTCGAAACCCATTTTCTTTCCTGCTTCGATCATCGCTTTTACTACGTAGAAAAAGTAAGCTGGTCCGCTGCCGCTTAATGCGGTGACGGCGTTCAATTGTTCTTCTTCTTCCAAAAACACAGAGCGACCGGTCGCGTTGATCAGATTTTCGACTTTGCGAAGCTGCGTCATATCAACTTCCGGTGAAGCGGTATACGCTGTAATACCCATACCGAGCATGGCTGGTGTATTTGGCATGGCGCGGATCACAGCTTTATGATCCAGTACCGTCTGAATATTGGCAATGGTAACACCTGCCATAATGGAAAATACGACCTGTTTTGGCGTAATCACGGCGCGCAAAGATTCCTGAACCGAAGCGAAATCCTGTGGTTTGACGGATAAAATGATCAGATCATATTTTCCGATTTGTGGCCCTATGGAACCGGTAATTACGCCGGGCTGGAAGCTGCTGAGCTTTTCCATGCGGTCGTCACTTTTTTCAACCAGTAAAAAATCTTCTTTTTTGACAAGATCAAATTTCAGGAATGCGCGGGCGAAGGCAAGTCCCATGTTTCCGCAGCCAATGATTGCAATTTTCATTTTTATAAAAGTATTTGGTATTAAATTCAGGGTACAAAGAAAATTTGGGAAAAGATATACCGGAGAATCATCCCCGGATTATGCATTAGCCACGACGAATTACGCACCTTTTAGTTGAATATCATAGGGCTGTCGGCAATCAGCTTTCGGCTGTTTAGCATAGAAAGAGCGACTTTTTAGCCGACTGCCGATTGCCGACAGCCGATTTCGTAGTTTATCTTCTTACCTTCGGGTTCAAATTCGAAAAAGTTGTATTTAATAAAATAGAATCACAGGAAATTCTGCTAAAATAAATTCTTGTGGAGATATATTTTGAAAAATACGTATTATACATTTTTTTAGAGCGAGCAAGATTCATTGCTGCCAAATTATTATAGATTATTGTAATTCTCCAACTATGGCTATAAAAGTTGCTATTTCACATAAGACCAAGTACAAGTTTGATAGGAGTGTTGCATTGTCACCGCATGTTTTCAGATTACGTCCTGCGCCGCATTCCCGTACGGCCATCGAAGGATATTCATTTAAGATCACACCCGAAAACCATTTTATCAACTGGCAGCAGGACCCGTTTGGGAACTACCAGGCAAGGGTTGTGTTTCCGGAAAAAGCAACAGAGCTGAGTATTGAAGTCGAGGTAATTGCCAAATTGCAGGTAATCAATCCGTTTGACTTTTTTGTTGAAGAATATGCCGAACATTTCCCCTTTAAATACGAACAGGGCTTAAATAAGGAGCTTGGCCCATACCTGGAACCAAGAGAGTCAGGTCCAAAGCTGATGCAATGGATTGAAGAAAATAAACCTGCAAATGGCACTAAAATAGTTGATTTTCTTGTACATGTTAATCAGCGTGTTTTCAATTCCATTGGATATAATATCCGTATGGAAGTTGGTGTGCAGACTTGCGAAGATACACTGACGACCAGAAGTGGCTCATGCCGGGATTCTGCATGGATGCTTGTTCAGTTTTTAAGACATTTAGGAATTGCCGCAAGATTTGTTTCTGGTTACCTTGTTCAGCTTGCTTCTGATATCAAATCATTGGATGGTCCGTCTGGTCCGGAAGAAGATTTTACAGATTTGCATGCATGGGCTGAGGCTTATGTACCCGGTGCCGGCTGGATCGGACTGGATGCTACGTCCGGACTTTTAGCCGGTGAAGGCCATATTCCACTTTGCTGTACGCCTGATTATGCAAGCGCCGCGCCGGTTTCGGGAGCGACGGACAGGTGCGAGGTGACTTTTGAGTTTGATAACAGCGTTTTCCGTATCCACGAAGATCCGCGGGTAACGAAACCATATACCGAAGAGCAATGGAATAAAATCATGCAGGTTGGCCACGATGTGGAAAAAGATTTGCAGGAAGGCGATGTGCGGATGACGATGGGTGGAGAACCGACTTTCATTTCTATCGATGATTTTGAAGGTGCTGAATGGAATACCGCTGCGGACGGCCCTTTAAAAAGACAACTTGCTTATGATCTTGCATTACGATTGAAAAACCGTTTTGCACATGGCGGTCTGCTTCACTTCGGACAAGGAAAATGGTATCCGGGCGAATTATTTCCACGCTGGCAATATGCGCTTTATTGGAGAAACGACGGTTTGCCAATGTGGAAAAACGATGCGCTGGTAGCGAAAGAAGGTGAAACAAAATACACTTTCCGCGACGCTGAGATTTTCACAACCGAGCTGACGAAATATTTAGGAATCGATACCAATAATATCACGCCGGCATATGAAGATCCGGTTTATTGGGCGATGGAAGAAGGAAAATTGCCGGTTAATATTGATCCGTTACAGGTCAATCTCAAAGATTCCATTGAAAGAAGAACATTAGCCCAATTGCTGCAAAAAGGCCTGAACAATCCAACCGGATATGTTCTGCCTTTGAAATATAATGTAAAAGATGAAAACTGGTCGAGCTGCGCCTGGGAATTTCGTCGTAAAAATTGTTTCCTGATACCCGGAAATTCCGCGATCGGTTTCAGGCTTCCGCTCGATTCTTTGCCGGAAGTTGCAAAAGACAAAAGAGAGCAGCCGATTGAACGCAGTCCGTTTGAGGATCTGCCGCCGCTGGGAGATTATAAACATGTTGTGGAAGCGAGATACGGAACGGTTTCACCGGCTTATGTTGCGCCAGATAATAAGGTAATTGAAGATGAGGAAGCTGATAAGAAAGTAAAAGAAAAAGAAGCAGAACAAGCATTGCTTTTCGAAGTTCCAATCATCAAAACGGCGCTTTGCGTAGAAGAACGTGATGGAATTATTTATGTTTATCTGCCTCCAACAGATTATCTGGAACATTATCTGGATCTGATGGCGTCGATTGAAGCTACCGCTGAAAAATTGCAAATGCCGATCAGGATTGAAGGATATCCTTCACCTTCTGATCACCGTGTTCAGAAATTAATCGTTACACCAGATCCGGGTGTGATTGAAGTCAATATTCATCCGGCGAAAAACTGGACGGAGCTGGTGGATAACATCAGTGCATTGTATGAGGAAGCATTTTTCTCTCGTTTGGGTACGGATAAATTTATGGTTGACGGTCGCCATACCGGAACGGGCGGAGGAAATCACGTAACGATCGGTGGAGCAAAACCTGCTGATAGTCCGATTCTTCGCCGACCGGATTTGCTGAGAAGTTTGATAACTTATTGGCAGCATCATCCGGCACTGAGTTATTTATTTGCCGGTCCGTTTATTGGTCCGACAAGTCAGGCACCGCGTATTGATGAAGGTCGGGATGAAAAATTATATGAGGTTGAAATTGCATTTGAGCAGATTCCGGATGGTGAAGAAATTCCGTTCTGGATGGTTGATAGGATTTTCAGGAATTTGCTGGTAGATATTACCGGTAATACCCACCGCTCGGAATTCTGTATGGATAAATTATATTCTCCGGATTCTTCAACGGGCCGACTGGGGATTTTAGAATTCCGTGCTTTTGATATGCCGCCGCACAAACATATGAATTTAGTGCAAACCTTGCTCGTTCGTGCGCTGATTGCTAAATTCTGGAAACAACCGTACAAACATAAATTAATCCGTTGGGGTACCGAATTACACGACCGTTTCCTGTTGCCGCATTTTGCTTACATGGATATGGTTGATGTCGTGAACGATCTGAAAGACGCCGGTTATAACTTTGACATTTCCTGGTTTGATCCGTTTTTTGAATTCCGTTTTCCATTTTATGGGGGAATTACGGTTGATAATATTCAGCTTGAAATCCGCCTGGGAATTGAACCATGGCATGTTTTGGGAGAAGAACTCACAAATTCAGGAACTTCCCGTTTTGTAGATTCTTCTTTGGAAAGAGTTCAGGTAAAAGTGAGCGGGTTTATCGAAGGCCGCCATATTCTGGTATGTAACAGTTGCCGCGTTCCATTGAGAAGTTCAGGGATTAAAGGAGAATTTGTGGCCGGAATTCGTTACAAAGCATGGAATCCACCATCCGCATTACATCCAACGATCGGAGCGGATGCGCCATTGGTTTTTGATATTGTGGATACCTGGAATAACCGTATTTTGGGAGGCTGTACTTATTTCGTTTCGCATCCGGGTGGCCGCAGTTTTGATACGCATCCTGTGAACAGTTTCGAAGCGGAATCGAGGAAGATCAGTTTGTTCCAGGGTTTTGGACATACGCCATCTTTTGGTCAGGAAGTACCTATTGTGGACAAATCATCACCTGCCGTTTCCCGTTTTGTTGCAGAAACGAAGAAGGACCTAAGAAGTGATACGCCGGTTGAATTAATCGATCCGGAATATCCAAACACACTGGATTTGAGAAGATACTGGAAAGCGAAATAATTCGCGCCCTGTGATAAATTATTTAGTTGAATTATTATGCTTACTGAAGCTTCCGTGAATCTTTTACAAACCTATCGCAGCGGGTTAAATTCGTACGATGAAATTCTGGATGTAAAAGGTCGTGTGAAACCACACTGGCAAGCCCTTTTTGCCACGCTGGAAAAACTTGGTATTGATGAATTAAAAACGAGGAATCAGGAGATTATTGATAAACTGCGTGAAAACGGGGTTACCTATAATGTCTATGACGGCGTTGATGGACTAAACCGTCCGTGGCAACTGGATCCGATTCCTTTTTTGATTGAACAAAAAGAGTGGAATACCATAGCAAAAGGCTTGCAGCAAAGAGCCCTTTTGCTTGATTTGATACTTCGGGACATTTATGGTCCGAGAAATCTGGTCAGGGACGCGATTATTCCGGCGGAACTTGTTTTCGATAATGTAGGATTTTCACGTCCCTGTGCTGATTTGATACTTCCGGTACCTAATCAATTGGTGTTATACGCCGCCGATATGGCGCGTGGCCCGGACGGACAAATGTGGATCGTGGATAACCGCACCCAGGCTCCTTCCGGCTCCGGTTATACTTTGGAAAACCGTGTTGTGATGAGTAAGCTGCTTCCCGAGCTTGCCGATGGCATGTACGTGAGCAAATTATCACCGTTTTTTAACAACATCCAGAGTACCGTTTTAAGATTATCAGGAAAAACAAAAGAAGCACCGAATATTGTTTATCTGACGCCTGGCCCGAATAATGAATCCTATTTTGAACACGCTTATCTGGCGTCTTATCTGGGATATACTTTGGCGCAGGGAGACGATTTGCTCGTTCGCGACGGCTACGTCTGGCTGAAATCCATTGAAGGTTTGCAGCGTGTAGACGTTATCATCCGAAGAATTGACGACGAGTGGTGCGATCCACTTGAACTTCGTGAAGATTCTCGTTTAGGCGTTCCGGGCTTGCTTCATGCCATTCGTAAAGGAAATGTAAAAGTGCTGAATCCGCCGGGTACCAGCGTTTTGGAAAACCATGCGTTTCTGGCTTTTATGCATAACATTTGCCGGTACTTTTTAGGTGAAGATTTGATCATGCCGTCGGTCGCGACCTGGTGGTGCGGACAGCCGAAAGAGCTGAATTTTGTTCTAAATAATATTGACAAACTGATCATCAAAAAGGCAAACCGGAAATCGAAATTCCGGTCGGTTTATGGTCGTTTGCTTACGCCAAAAGATAAGGAAGACCTCAAAAAGGCGCTGATGCAGCGGCCTCACGAATATATTGCGCAGGAAGAAGTAAGTCTGAGTACAACGCCTTCGCTTGTTAATGGTTTGATTGAACCGCGTTATGCGGCCATCCGTGCGTTTCTTGTTTCAGATGAAAAAGGATACCATGTCATGCAGGGCGGATTGACGAGAAGCTCTCCGGTGAAAGACCGTTTTGTTATTTCCAACCAGTATGGCGGTTTATCAAAGGATACCTGGATTGTTTCTGATAAAACAGATCAGCCTCAGGAAAAAATAATTCTTCCGGTCACTCCATCGTATAAAAAACAGGTTTCAGTACCAAGCCGGAGCGCAGAAAATCTTTTCTGGGTAGGGCGTTATTGTGAGCGGACGATGGCGGTTACCAAGTTTATGAATATCGTGATCAATGTGCTTAACATTGACCGGAATTTTGGCGGCTCTTCCAAGCAGGAACATATTAAAATATTGCTTCAGTCACTCACACACTTGTCTTCAACTTATCCCGGATTTTTAGGCGACGAGAATCAGGAATTATTGCAAAAACCTTATATTGAAATTATTAAACTGGCTTCGGATGTTTACCGGCCAGGGACTATTGCTTCCAATGTTTCGTCGTTTCTTCACGCTGTCAGCGCAGTCAGAAATCAGTGGGATATTGAAATCTGGCGGATTGTTGATCTGATTGAAAACAGTTTTCATGAGATAAAAAATGCAGCAACGATGAACAGCAGCAATATCCAGAAAACGCTGGATAAGCTATACAACAGCATGCTGACTTTTCTGGGTGTGATGTCCGAAACGATGCCGCGGGACAATAGTTATTTGCTGCTTGATACCGGAAAAATCATTGAACGTATTCTTTCCAAAGTGAGTATTATTCAGTCTAATTTTGGCGTAAAAAATGAAGCAAATGTCGAAAATGAATTGATTGAAGCGACGTTGCTAAATCATCATTTACTGGTCAATTATCGCCAGATCTATAAGTCGCAGTTAAGTGTTGAAGCGATGTTAGATATGGTTTTGCTGGAAAAGACTTTGCCTTATTCAATTGTTTATTTACTTGATTCGCTCAAAGTAAATCTGGAATCTTTGCCGGGAACGTCCGGTGAAAGAATGAACGAGGCGCAAAAAGCCGTTTTGAAAGCATCAACACTAATAAAACTGGCGAGTGTTCAGGAGCTAAGTCAATATCATCCGGTGACTCTAGAAAGAGAAGAATTATTCAATCTGATGTCAGAAGTTTCCGGATTAATTTCGTCGGTATCCATGGCGCTGACGAATATGTATTTCAGCCATACAATCATGCAACATTCGTTTTTTAAACCGATAGAGAACGATGAAATATAAGCTGACCCATTTAACAGAATATCGTTACGTTGAGCCTGTAAGCACTTATCACAGTCTGGTATGCCTTACGCCAAGGACTTTGCCTAAACAGCTTTGTCAGGATTATACAATAGAAGTGACGCCAACACCGGCTGAAATTGAAGAGCGGGTTGATTATTATGGAAACACGACGCATTACTTTTCGCTGCATTCACCGCATAAAAAACTGACGGTGAAAACGACAAGTATCGTTGAGTGTCTGACAGAAACAACCGGTGCGCCCATCCGTTCGGATGTTACCTGCGCGGAAGCGCGGTCACGTTTTATGAATGATCGTTCGTTGAAAGTTTCCTTACTGGAATATTTGCTGCCGAGTCCGTTGATTAAATGGGATCCGGCCATTATCCATTTCGCCGAGGATTGCTTTCAGGATGATCGACCGCTGTACGAATGTGTTCATGCTTTGAGCAGGAAAATATTTACTGAATTTGATTTCGTTCCTGATTTTACAACGATCCATACGCCGATCAGAGAAGTACTGGCGGCGAAAAAAGGCGTTTGTCAGGATTTTTCACATCTGGCGATTGCCTGCATCCGGAGTTTTGGTTTTGCAGCGCGTTATGTGAGCGGATATCTGGAAACGCTGCCGCCTCCTGGCAAACAAAAATTGCAGGGGTCGGATGCTTCGCATGCGTGGATTTCGGTTTTCATTCCGGATTATGGCTGGTGCGATTTTGACCCGACAAATAATGTCGTTCCCGGTGAGCGTCACATTATTACGGCCTGGGGAAGAGATTACAGCGACGTGCCGCCGTTGAAAGGAATTATTTTCAGTTCAGGCAAACATACATTATCCGTTGAGGTGGATGTAATTCCTATGTATTAAGACTTAAAATTGTAATATATCTTTACTTTTCTGATAATGGTTGTTTAAACAATTTGAGAATTGACCTTGTTTCTCTAATTTTACCACATCATTTTCGAAACCAGTATTGATAACCTTATTTTGATGAAAGCAGGCGTTACAGAATTTTACCCTCTTTGGACAAATTTGCCTGGTAACATCCCGGTGGGGAACCACGGAACATTAAATAATCATAAAATTACGGATGAAAGAAATAGCATTTAGAGATGCCATTCGCGACGCCATGTCGGAAGAGATGCGCCGGGATCAAAGTGTATTCCTGATGGGCGAGGAAGTTGCAGAATATAATGGCGCCTATAAAGCCAGTCAGGGAATGCTTGATGAATTTGGACCGGAACGTGTGATTGATACACCGATCGCCGAATTGGGTTTTGCAGGAATTGGGGTTGGAGCTGCCGGAAACGGTCTTCGTCCGATCATTGAATTTATGACATTCAACTTTTCGCTGGTTGCGATCGATCAGATCATCAACAGCGCAGCGAAAATTCTTTCTATGTCTGCCGGACAATACGGTGCTCCTATCGTATTCCGCGGACCAACTGGAAATGCAGGTCAATTGGGTGCTCAGCACTCTCAAAACTTTGAAAACTGGTTCGCTAATACGCCAGGTTTGAAAGTGGTTGTGCCTTCAAATCCATACGATGCTAAAGGGCTTTTGAAATCTGCCATTCGTGATAACAACCCGGTGATCTTTATGGAATCGGAAGTTATGTACGGTGACAAAATGATGGTTCCTGAGGAAGAATACCTTATTCCGATTGGAAAAGCAGATGTGAAACGCCAGGGAAAAGATGTTACCATTGTTTCTTTTGGTAAAATGATCCCACGCGTGGTGATGCCGGCGATTATTCAATTGGAAAAAGAAGGAATTGACGTTGAATTGATCGATTTGAGAACCGTTAAACCAATCGATTACGCTACGGTTATTGAGTCTGTTAAGAAAACAAACCGTTGTGTTGTGGTTGAAGAAGCATGGCCACTGGCATCTATCTCCACTGAAATTGCTTACCATATCCAGCGTCATGCTTTTGATTATATGGATGCACCGGTGATCCGCGTTACCAACCGCGATGTGCCGCTTCCGTATGCGCCAACGCTGATTGAAGAAATTTTACCAAGTGTAAAACGTGTTGTTGAAGCAGTAAAAAGCGTTTTGTACAAATAAAATAATACAAAAATAACAAAGCCATTTCCCGCCGCAGGTTGTGGCTTTGTTATTTAAAATGTGAGTGCCTTGTCTTGCCAGTACTTCCCTCTTTGAGTAAAATCAGGTCAGCAGGGAGCTTTTTCCGGAATTTATTGTTAAAAAGGAAGTTGATTATTTTTGTTTTTTACAGGACCTTAATACGGATTCAAATCAATTAAGACTATGCAAGAAGAAAGGACGAGATATTCCGAGGAAGAATTAAAGGAGTTTGAGGTATTGATTCGCGGCAAATTGGAAGGTACACTCGAAGAACTTAACTATATTAAGGGAGGTTTGAGTAAAAAAAATGATAGCGGTACAGATAACACAGCAAGCACAGCCAAGTCAATTGAAGACGGTGCGGATGCGAGCGAACGTGAAAATCTTACACAATTAGCTGCCAGATTACAGAAATATTCTATTCAGCTTGAAAATGCTCTTGTTCGTATTAAAAACGGAACTTACGGTGTTTGTATAGATTCCGGAAAACTGATCCCAAAAGAAAGGCTACGCATTGTACCTCACACGCAGCAAACGATTGAAGCAAAATTGAAACGGGTAAACTAATAATTTCATCTGAAAAAACTTTACTCCGTTACTATACAAAAAATTAAAGGCAGGCTTACTTTTTAGTAAGCTTGCCTTTTTGCATTTATCATTTCCTGGATTATTCTTCGGCACCTAAAACTTCCCGAAACACATTTAACAATCCTTCCGAAGGCTCCTGGCCTTTATTTTTACTTTTAAAATATTCCTGAAAAAGACTTTCCATACTCAATGTAAGATCGATGGTTGAAGCGCTGCCTTCTTCTGTAATTTTTTTGATCTGGGGAATAATTTGAACCAGACCGGAATGTGCTTCATTCAAGCGTTTTTTGTCGGCAGCTTCCAGATAGTTATCCGAAACGATTGTGAGTTCAACTAAATCTTTGGAATGCTCGTGGAGCCAGATTATGGCTTCATCAATGGAATCAAACTTTCCACGACGCAGTTTCTTACCCTTTGTCAGTTCAATAGCGCGGTAATTATTTAATTTCCCAGCTTCTGCGTCAAGGATAATGACATACTTTGTTTGATTAGCTTCCGAAAAGCTATATGCCAGCGGACTGCTCGAATAAATGGATGGGGCCGGAATTTTGTCTACACGGTGATATCGGTGCAAGTGACCGAGTGCGATATAATGGATTTGTTCTGGGAAATTTTCTGTATAAATCGCCTGCGCACCACCGATATGTAAAATTGGTCGCTCCTCATCCGGTTCTTCTTCCGGCGCCGGATCGCCTTTTTTCATGACATACAAATGCGTTACCAGCAGATTGAAACCATTGTTATCCAGATATTTGTCAGCCAGTTCCTGCCAGTGTTTTTGCAAATGTGTCCGTAAATTTTCTTCCGATTCTTCCAGACCTAAAAATGTTTTCAAACGCTGTTCATTTGCATAAGGCGTATGTAAAACACGAAGCGGAACGGCTGAATTTGGGAGTTTGATTTCAATAAAACCCTTATCTGATTTCGTAACTTCAAGTCCGGCTTGCGTGCGGAAAGGCTTTATTTCTGCATTCGGAAAACCAACAAAAATAATCCCGCAAACTTTTGCCAAAGCATCAGGCACTTCTATCCTTTCGGGAGAATCATGATTTCCAGCAATAGCAATCACAGCGCGACTTCCATTTGCTGACAGACAATGAAGTGTACGATACAACAATTCTGTGGCCTCAGATGACGGATTGAAATTATCAAACAAATCACCGGCTACAACGACGGCATCAACCGCTTCGCGATCCGCAATTTCACAGATTTCGTCTAAAACCAGCCTTTGCTCTTCCATTCTGGAAAAGTTGTCAAGTTTTTTTCCAATATGCCAGTCTGCGGTGTGGAGAATTTTCATTTTTGGGTAATTATTTTAGCGAAATTAATACTTTGGATGGTATTAGCGGATATTTCTGAAATCTGGATTATATTATTGGATGGATTGTTTTGTTACATTAGGGCAAACTTCTCGTATAGAAAATATTACCTTCATCGATCAACTAATGGAACCTGAAAACAAATTTATTATATATACTACTCCGTCGGGCGAGGTACGAGTTGATGTTTTTTTGGAAGAGGAAACAGTTTGGCTGACGCAAAAGGCGATGGCTGCATTATTTGGAGTAGTTAAATCAACTATTAGTGAGCATGTTGCTAATATTTACGATACCAATGAATTAAACAAAACGTCAACTGTTCGGAATTTCCGAACAGTTCAGTTGGAAGGAGAACGAAGTGTGAGTAGGGAGTTGGAATACTACAACCTCGACATGATAATTTCCGTTGGTTATCGGGTAAATTCTTCAAAAGCGACGCAGTTTAGAATATGGGCAACACAAACGCTTAAGGAATTTATCATTAAAGGATTTGTTCTTGACGACACTCGTTTGAAACAGGGGCAAGCGGTATTTGAAAAAGATTATTTTAAAGAATTATTACAAAGAGTTCGTTCGATACGAGCGAGTGAACGTAGGATTTATCAACAGGTTACAGATATTTTTGCAGAATGCAGTATTGATTACGACAGGAATTCGGAAATAACCAAACATTTTTATGCTACGGTTCAGAACAAGTTTCATTTTGCAATTACCGGGAAAACCGCAGCTGAAATCGTATTTAAAACAGTGGATAGTAGTAAAGAGAGTATGGGGCTGACTACCTGGAAAAATGCGCCGGATGGAAGAGTGTTAAGATCAGACGTGACAATCGCCAAAAATTATTTATCAGAGAAAGATATTAAGCAGCTGGAACGAACTGTCACCGGATATTTTGATTATATAGAAGGCTTAATTGAACGTCAGACAACCTTTAATATGGAAGGGTTGGCGGAAAGTGTTAACAAATTCCTTACGTTTAATGAATATAAAATATTAGATGGAAATGGAAAGGTTTCCCGACTGCAAGCAGGGAAAAGGGCAATTGCAGAATATGATAAATTTAATAAGACACAAAAAATAATATCTGATTTTGATAAGGAAATTAAGAAATTGGGCAAGTGAGAATCTAAATGGGATCGGGCAGATATGGTCGTCTTTAGGTTTTTTTCTTATCATTTTCGCTTTATCATCCTGCAAACAAAAGCCAGCCAACTCAGAAAAAGCCGGTATCGCAATTTCTTTTGATGATCATTTTATAAACGATTGGTATGCATTAAGACCACTTTTTCAAAAGTATAACGCCAAAGTTACTTTTTTTCTAACCTGCCCGGATTCACTAACTGCCGACGAAATTGTCAAAATAAAACAGCTGCAAAAGGACGGACATGAAATTGGTTTTCACGGAACAATACATGGAAATGCAACAGAAATGTTGAAATCCCAAGGCGCGCAGCAATATATTGAAACCGAACTAAAACCTGGGCTGGAACATCTGGCAAGAATTGGAATAAAGCCAACTTCCTACGCCCATCCGGGTGGAAACCATACAGATCAGGCAGATTCTATATTGCTGGTAAATGGTTTTAAAATTCTCAGAGACGTGGCGCAAGCTGAAAGGAAATTATTTGGAATACCAGTCTATCACTTTGCTCCAAGAGTTATGAACTGGATTTATTATCCATTCAACAAAGAACAAATTGTGGATGCGCTGATAATTGATGAAGGAACGAATATAAGCGAGAGTGAAATTAATGAAGCATTAAAAAAGGCAAAGGAGACGAACACAGCCATCATGCTATTCGGTCATCAGCCATTATACGGAAAGCCTAAAAACGGAGAATACGGATTCAGTGTAGCATTTTTGGAAACAATCCTGAAAGAAGCAAGAGCCCAAAACCTGAGGTTTTACACCATGTCCGAACTCCCAACCGCCAAATAAAACCTCCCAAAAACTCCGCGAAAAACTCAAATAACTCTGCGTTTAACAAAAACTACCGTCCGAAATGCCGATCCTTGAAAGCCAGTAAAGGTTTTTCGAAATAGTTATAAGAAAGCGCCGTCACTGCTACGGACAATACAAAAGTCAGAATGTAGAGAATAATATGGTATGCAGTGCCGGAAATTTGTGGCGCAAAAGTTCTTAAAGCATTGATTATAAAAACAATCACAAAAACGTGATAAATATAAAGGCCGTAAGATATCTTACCTAGATAACGCATCACCTTATTTTCCAGACTGATAATTGTGTTTTTGTTACAAGAAACATTCAAAACAAAAAAGCTGAAAAAGAGCGCGTACAATTCCAGAAAACCAGTGAAGTGAACGCCGGAAAAAAAGAGAATAGCTAACAAACTGTAAACCGCAATTTGCACATCTTTTCTAAAAACGAAATCAAGAACTTTGGTTTTTTGCGAATAAACCAGATAAGCACAAAGACCTCCCAAAGCCATAGTCTGAATCCGAAATTGGCCGAAAAAAGTAGTGATTGCCGACATTTTTTCCTCATCCGTTTTATCCAAAAGATAAACGCCACCGAATAGCAAAACCGCAGTCACTAAGAGGAAAAGAAAAACAATGCGCCCGCTCTTTTTTGGATACTTGATAATCCAGGGCCATAGATAATAAAATTGCTCTTCCACACCAATTGACCAGGTTTGTGCGCACCAGTAAGGTAGATCATACAACACGAAAGCATAATTTGGAAGTACCAAAAGTAACAGTGCGAGCCGGGGAGCGACGTCATGCGCCAGCTTTTCATTCGCACCCGGAAAATACAGCAGATCAATATGTGGAAAAACAAAAAACGAAAGACCGATGATCAGAAAGTAGATCGGCCAGATCCTGAAAACCCGGCGCAGATAAAATTTCTTTGCGTCAACATCACCGAAACGGCCTTTTTCTTCGAGTAGTAAATAGGTAATTAAAAATCCGCTTAATACGAAAAACAAACCTACGCCCAGTCTTCCGGCATGTTTGATGATCGTTACATCATAAAAATTATCAATACCAAAAGCATGTTTGGCTTGCTCCAGATGATGAAAAACCACCAAAAGTGCTGCGATGCAGCGGATACCATTTAAGTTGGGGAAGTAACGTTTGTTTTCCGAGTGTGCCACGTATAATAATTCTTACTTCGATTCAAACCACGACATCCATTTCCCCTGCGCACGCATTACCTGCTCAATTACATCGCGAACTGCTCCGTAACCGCCTTTTGCAGGAGATACATAATCCGCTATCGCAAGAATTTCCTGGTCGGAATCGGCAGGACAAGCACCTAAAACAGAAGTTTTCATGACTTCATAATCCGGCAAGTCGTCGCCCATGAATACAATTTCCTTTTCAGTAAGACCGCGTTCCTGAAGATATTTTTTGAAGATTGGTAACTTTCCATCTGGTGTAGTTCCAATGAAAATGTCTTTTACCCCTAAATATTCCAGCCTTTTACGAACGCCAACCTGATTTTGTGCAGAAAGAATGGCAACATTATACCCAAGTCTGACGGCGCGGTTGATACCATATCCATCACGGACATTAAATATCCGGGGCTGTTCTCCGCTTTCCAGTGCGATAACACTGCCGTCGGTCATAACACCGTCGACATCAAAAATGAATGTTGTAATCTGTTTGAAACGCTCTTCTAAGGCTGAACTCATAAAATTTGAAGATTGGAATTGTGTGCAAAGATAGTCTAACTTTTTTCCCGGCGAAGTACCGCCTATTCATTTCCTATATGACGTGTCCGGATCCGCTCGGTCATTAAACGATAAATATCGGTCCACTCGGGATTTATTTCCTGTAAATATTCAAGATGACGGCCAGTTGTCGCCCAGTCGCCCCGCCTTGCCGGACCTGTTTGACCAAGCGCCGGATCTTCCGATTGCAGTGCTTTATTGATGGTGGTATTGATAAGCGGCTTTAACAAATCAAAGCTCATTTGCTCACGAGCAAGCAGATCATGCGAAACACTTAACAAATGATTGGTAAAATTACTCGCAAAAACAGCCGCAACATGCAGAATAAACCGCTCGTCAGAATCAACATGGCGAACATATTTGCTGATACTATCGGCCAGATTTGTCAGCCGGGTTTCCACTATATCGCTTGTCCCTTCCACACAAATCGGTAACGTTTTATAATCCATCGTGACTTCCTTTGTGAAAGTTTGCAAAGGATAAAAAACACCAGTCTGCACCGGAACATCACTGTAAATTTCCAGCAGATTTTGAAGTTCGGCCAACGTTCTTGTGCCGGAGGTATGAACGACAATTACGCCTTCTGGCAAAACAATGCGTTCAATGACAGATTTCAGCGCATCGTCTGAAACTGTAATAAAAATAATCTGCGTTTCGCTTTCCGAAAAGTTAAGATCCGGCTGAATTTCCGAATCATACAACAGCGATACCAGTTGTCTGGCCTTCTGCGTATCGCGACTGTAAACTTCACAAATAATATGGCCGGCATCTTCAAAAGCCTGAGAAAGATGCCACGCAACATTTCCGGCGCCGATAAAGGAGATTTTCATTTTTTATTGAACATTGTAATATCCTGCGTAAGTTATTAAGGCATAGTCAACTTCACAAATCAGTTTACGATTGGTGCGGTTTGTTCTGCGGATGTTATACCGGAAGGCAGCTCCATAATACGCATATTACGAAAGTGAATTTCAGCTCCTTCCGCTTCAAGACAGATATATCCTTTCTTCCTTTCCGAAGCACGAAGTCCGTTTACAAATTTTCCATTGACAGATAACTTAACCGTTCCGTCCACACAAACAACCACATATTTATTCCACTCCCCTTTTCCTCTGCAACGTTTTTCAAGGGATTTGCTGCGAATGCCCCGCGGATTATCCGGAATGGCGGTCATGCCCATGGTTGGAAATAATTCGCCGTGCACATAATCGTCGGTAGCGTTATTTTGTCTTGCATAATCCAGTTCGAGCATTTGCACTTCGATCGCTTTTGTCAGCGGATCGTCTTTGAATTGCGTTCCTTCGCTCCATACAAAAATCCCGGAATTCCCGCCGGCCGTTATATGTTTCCATTCTACTTCTAAAATAAAATTTTCATATTGTTTGTCTGAACGCATCACGCCGATCGGTAATCCCGAACAGATCAGCGTTCCGTTTTTTACTTTCCAGGTTTCTTTGGAAGTGTTGACATCAATCCATCCGTCCAGATTTTTTCCATTAAAAAGCGGACGGAAAGTTAGCGCATCTGATTGCTGCGCTTGACCTGTATGGATTGAAAACAGCACTAAGATGATAATCCTAACAATCTGATTGTTCAAAAAAATGTTATTTATGGTAAAATTTTGAATTTGCATGTGATAGCGTTTAGGTTTTTTTGGAATAAAAATTGTCCTGGAAATTATTTTATTAAAGTGAATTTGGTTTGTGTAATACTTGCTTAACAGCTCACAGTAACCCAAAAACTCCGCCGAAGGTCCCGGAAATGCAATTTTCTGTATCGGTCACCCATATCATAAGTATTCGGAAAATCCAGTCATCCGGGAAAAATTACAAACATACTTGTAATTCAATTTGTTAAACTCTATATTTGCACTCCCATTTTGCGATGGGACTGTTCTATAACAGTGTAATTTATTGAAAATCAATTAAAATTTTTGTTAATCGTGGATACGTTAAGCTACAAAACCATCTCGGCGAACAAAAACACAGTGAACAAGGAGTGGGTTGTTGTGGATGCCAAAGGTGCAGTTCTTGGTCGTTTGGCCAGTGAAGTTGCCAAAATTATCAGAGGCAAGCACAAAGCAAGTTATACTCCTCATGTAGACTGTGGTGATAATGTTATCATTATCAACGCCGATAAAGTAAAGTTGACAGGTAAGAAGTTGACAGACAAAATTTATGTTCGTCACACGGGTTACCCAGGAGGTCAGCGTTTTCAAACTCCTCGCGAATTGCTTGAAAAACACCCTGAACGTGTGATCGAGAAAGCCGTGAGAGGTATGCTTCCAAAAAGTCGTTTGGGACGTCGTTTGTTTACTAATTTGTTCGTTTATGCCGCTGCGGAACATCCGCATAGTGCTCAACAACCTAAAGAAATACAGTTTTAAGCCTCTGAGGTCTAAAACTGATAACGCAAAAGCAATACATGGAAGTTATCAACACAATTGGTAGAAGAAAAACAGCTGTGGCGCGCATCTACCTTACGCCAGGTAAAGGAGAAATCAAAGTAAACGGCCGCGATTTTAAGGAGTACTTCCCTTTCGAAGTTCACCAGATCGTTTTGCAAATGCCTTTCGCTACTATCAGCGGTAACAATGGTTACGATGTGAAAGTAAACGTAAGAGGCGGTGGAATTTCAGGACAAGCTGAGGCTGTTCGTATGGCAATTTCACGTGCATTGGTTGAATACAACGGAGAATTCCGTGGAGCGTTGAAGAAAGAAGGATTCCTTACTCGTGACCCTCGTATGGTTGAACGTAAGAAATACGGTCGTGCGAAAGCTCGTAAGAGATTCCAGTTCTCGAAACGTTAATATTTTCTTTGTCAGGAATAGTCAAGTATGGTCAGGAAATAGTCAGGTATCGTTTCGGCTTAGGAGCAAAACAATAAATGACAATCCCTTTCAACAAATGACAACTTTTGACAGAAAGATGTCCAGACAGTACTTATCGTGCCCGATGTGCTGTGCTGCGTAAAAAATTATCAATCTTATAAATTCAAATTTGGCAATGGCACAAATAGAATATAAAGACCTATTGGATGCAGGTGTGCATTTTGGTCACCTTACCCGCAAGTGGGATCCCCGTATGGCTCCATATATCTTTATGGAAAAAAACGGTATTCACATCATTGACCTGAACAAAACACTTAGCTGCGTAGAATCAGCTGAAGCTGCTTTGAAACAGATCGTTCGTTCAGGACGTAAGATCATGTTTGTGGCTACTAAAAAACAAGCGCAGGAAATCGTAACGGAAGAGGCTAAACGCCTTAAAATGCCTTACGTAACTGATCGTTGGTTGGGTGGTATGCTTACAAACTTTGGCACAATTCGCAAGTCTTTGAAAAAAATGCAGACTCTTGAGAAGATGCTTAAAGACGAAACCACGGTTAGCAATATCGCGAAAAGAGAACGCCTGATGCTTACACGTGAAAAGGACAAATTGGAAAGAGTGTTAGGTGGTGTAGCTGACTTAACGCGCCTTCCTGCTGCACTTTTCATCGTTGATGTGAAACGTGAACATATTGCGGTTTCAGAAGCAAAAAGATTGAACATCCCTATTTTTGCGATCTGTGATACAAACTCAAACCCTGAATTGGTTGATTTCCCAATTCCAAGTAATGATGATGCTTACAAAGCGATCTCATTGATTACTTTGGCAATCGGTAAGGCAATCGAAGAAGGTCTTATGGAACGCAAGCAGGATAAAGACGATCAGCGTCTTGTAGAGGAAGAAGAAGCCAAACGTCAGGTTGACAAAGGTGGTGAAGAAGCTGCTGCTGCACCACGTGCAGAAGTTCCGGCAATTGAAAGTGACGAAGAATAGTCAGGGCGATATGAACAGGGTTTTTTAAATACTCTTGTTCTTTCTGATAGATAAAGTAGCCCATAGCCATTTGCTATGGGCTACAGTTTTTTAAAATTCAAATTGAAAAATAGTTTACCTCCTATCGTTAACATTTGCTTAATCTGTTAATCAAAGGAATTGAACTGTTTTGTAAAAAGTTTTTAACCATTTAGAAATAAGTCATGGCAATTACCGCTCAAGATGTAAATAAACTTCGCCAGATGACTGGTGCAGGTATGATGGATTGTAAAAAAGCACTTCAGGAGGCTGATGGTGATTTTGACAATGCCGTTGATATTCTACGTAAACAAGGACAAAAAGTTGCTGCAAAACGTGCTGACAACGAAGTAGCAGAAGGAACTGTATTGGTAGCCATCAGCGCTGACGGTACTAATGGTAAACTTGTTGCTTTCGCTTGCGAAACTGAACCAGTTTCTAACGTTGAAGATTTCAAAACGCTTGCACAAAGCATTTTGGATAAAGCTGTTGCTGACGATATCCAGGATAAAGAATCTTTACTTGCTGCGACTTTGGCGGATGGCCGTCCTGTAAGTGAAAACATTGTTGACCTTGTTGGTAAACTAGGAGAGAAACTGGTTATCGCTGCTTACGAAAACGTAACAGCTGATCAGGTTGTTTCTTACATCCACTCAAACGGAAAACTTGGTGTATTGGTAGCGTTCGAAGGCGTTAACGGAACAGACGTTAGCGAACTTGGAAAAGACGTTGCTATGCAGATTGCTGCAATGAAGCCGGTTGCTCTTGACAAAGACGGTGTTGATTCAGCGACAGTTGAACGCGAAATCGAAGTTGGTAAAGAACAAGCTCGTGCAGAAGGCAAGCCAGAAGCTATGCTTGAAAAAATCGCTCAGGGCAAATTGCAGAAATTCTACAAAGACAATACTTTGTTGAACCAGGAATTTGTTAAAGATTCTTCACTTACAATCCGCCAATTGGTTGAGAAAACTGCTAAGGGTTTGACTGTAAAGTCATTCAAAAGAGTATCAATTGGAGCATAAGTAAAAAAAATATTTAAAAAATTAAAACAACGCCTGACGTATACTTGTATACCAGGCGTTGTTTTTGTTATTTGCCGTCAAGAAAAAAATATTTACACACAACATAGGCCTCGCTCAGTTACTTTTTGCATGTATGGCGGTCAAAACGTTTAAAGAAGAACTCAAAGAAAATAGTTACACTGACGAAGAGTTAGTTAAGCTATTTGTGGATACGCAGCGTAACCACTATTTCGAGAAACTGTACGGAAGATATGCTGATAAGGTATATCATAAGTGCCTGTCCTTTGTCAAAGATTCCGCGAAAGCCGAGGATCTTACACATGACATCTTTTTAAAATTAATTTTCAAACTCGGAACCTTCAAGGAGGATGCCAAATTTTCAACATGGTTGTATTCAATTACGTATAATCATTGTATGGATCAGTTGCGCTCCAACAAGAAAAGAGGAGAAGTTTATCAGGATGAGCCCATGGAGGTCCCTGATGATATTGATCTGAATAATCTTTTCGATGGCGATGATATCGAGGCGAGAAATCTCAAAACTGCCCTGGATACGTTAACCGTGGATGAAAAGGGTATATTGTTTATGAAATATACCGATGATCTTAGTATTAGAGACATCGCTGATATTTTTAAAATAACAGAAAGTGCTGTTAAAATGCGACTTCTCAGATCAAGAGAAAAGCTTCGGAAGAAGTATCTGGAAACCATGATTTTCCTGGGTATATTCTTTATTAAACTGATAGAGCTAATAAAGTATTTGATAAATTTTTAATATATGTCTTCTGGAAATTCGGTTTTTAAGGATTTAGAGTCAACAGAGGAAGTGCCGGAATATCTAAAAAGGGCACTTGTCTCAGAGGTGAATACAATTCGTGATACCATGCACGTAGTAACCCACTTTACCGAGCACTTCCTGGGTGCATTGGTTGTCAGCCTATCCGTTGGAGAATCAGATTGACCAGAAATTGAGAATTTCTTACAAGCAACACACATTTTACTCTCACATATGAACAGCCTCCCCAATATTTCAGAAATTCTACTTAACACTTTTAATACCTTAATAAACCAGTTTGTAATCTTCGTCCCACGTGTGATTGGCTGTTTTATTATTATCGCCATTGGTTATCTGGTTGCAAAGGGCATCACGATTGTTATCAGGAAGGTGCTCGTCACCATCGGCTTTGACAGAATCGGTGACAAACTCAATGAAATTGGCCTTATAAAACAATTAAAAACTGAAATCAGGTTAAGCGACATCGTAGCGAAGGTTGTCTATTATTTTATCCTTCTGATCTTCCTAACGGCTGCTACGGAAACCCTTGGCGTTGACGCCATTACCAGTATGGTGTTGTCTCTGGTTAATTTCATTCCGAAACTGATTGCAGCAGCCGTCATGCTCCAAATCGGTATCATGATTTCAGATGCCATCAAAAGCGCTGTTGTTGCAACCTGTAAATCTTTCAATATTCCGTCCTCAAAACTGATTGGAAATATCGCATTTGTGTTTTTTCTGATCATAACGTTTATAAGTGCGTTAGGCCAGATTGGCATCGAAACCACCTTGCTTGAATCTAGTTTTATCCTTGTAATCGGCGGAGTGATCCTCGCATTCTCGCTGGGTTATGGTATCGCATCCAAAGACGTGTTATCAAACATTATCTCCTCATTTTACAGCCGAAAGAACTTTCGTGAAGGTCAGGTGGTCAAGATCGATGACATTAAAGGCGTTATTTCCAAAATTGACAATACCACAGTTACCATAGTAAACGACCACACCACTACGATCCTGCCTTTGCAATTTTTTCAGACAAAGCAGGTGGAAATTTTCAACTAAAATGAATATTGATTTATGAGGACAAGAAGTATCAGAAAATTCACACCACTATTTATTAGCTTTTTAATGCTGGGCACCTCGATGGCTTTCGCACAGGACGACATCAAAAAAAAGGTAGATCTCGGCAACTCCCTTAATAACGGCTTATTAAAAGTGAAGGGAGACACGGCATGGAAAAAGGTTGAGTTCGGAGTAAACCTTACACAGGGTTCATTTAGCTCAAACTGGACTGGCGGGGGTGTCTCTTCCATCGCTTTGGGCGTATTTTTTAATGCACTCAGCGAGAAAAAAACAGGGAGAAATTCCTGGCGTAATGATTTCCAATCGCAATACGGTATCGTGAAAAATCAGGCCCAGGGCAGCCGAAAAAATCTTGACAGATTATTCTTTGATACAAAATACAATTATGAGCTAACCGAAAAATGGAGCCTTTTCGCAAACTTTAACTTGTTGTCTCAGTTCGGCGATGGATATAACTATTCGACTTCACCTGATTCCGTTGGTTTTAAAACGAAGGTTTCCGGTCTTTTTGCGCCAGCGTACTTAACCGAAGCAATTGGTATCGAATACAGACCTGTCCCTTATTTCTTCATAGATCTTGCTCCCGGTGCAGTTCGCCAGACAATCGTCTCAGATAAAAATTTATACAAAGCGATTCCATTGAACTATGGTGTGAAGATTGGGAAAAGAGTGCGTAACGAAGTGGGAATTGCCCAGCTGGTAGCAAACTTTGATAAGGACCTTGCAAAAAATATAAACCTTAAATTCAGGTATCTACTTTTCACGGCTTATAATAAAAATCAAATTACAGATAAACGTGAGTTTAAAAATGATCACAGGCTGGATGCAATGCTGACTGCAAAAATTGCCAAGTACTTCAATGTAAATTTAGGAGCCATTGTGGTATACAACAAAACGCAAGTAGATGATATTCAATTTGCGCAGGGATTGAGTATTGGTTTTTTATATACGTTTTGATTAGATTTCGTCAACGTTACATCTAAACTACATAACTTATGCTTCAAGAATTTAAGATTTTTATTGCCAAAGGAAACGTGCTCGATCTGGCTGTTGGTGTTGTTATTGGAGCAGCATTCGGAAAAATTACCACATCTTTGGTTGAAGATATTATAAACCCGGTTTTAGGGATCGTAATTGGCGGGGTTGATTTCACCCAACTTAAAGTTGTATTGAAGGAAGCCGTTGGCGAAACTCCGGAAGTAGCTATCAAGTATGGTAACTTTATCCAGACGCTGATTCAATTCTTAATCATCGCATGGGTTATTTTCCTTGTAGTTAAGGCTGCAAACCGCCTAAGGCTTTCAGAGTCAGAGAAGAAAGAAGTATAAAATCAATATACTTACCAAAATTTTGAAGAGGCGTGTTTTCATGCCTCTTTTTTTGTAAATAATAATTTTTCAAGAAAGCGTAAAAAAGTCTTCATTGAAAGGGATTAAACTGCGTACTTTACTTCTTAGTTAAAATGTTAAAATATGGTGCAGAAAAAACTCGTCGTATTAGGTGGAGGAGAAAGCGGGGTTGGAGCGGCAATACTTGGTAAATCAAAAGGGTTTGATGTTTTCCTTTCAGACCGTAATCCGATCATTGAAAAATACCGCGAGGTTTTGCTTCGTGAAAATATAAGTTTCGAAGAAGGACTTCATACCGATTCGATCATTCTGAATGCCGACGAAGTTATCAAAAGCCCTGGTATTCCGGACAAAGCTCCGATTATAGTTGCGCTGGTATCCAAAGGAATTCCTGTCATATCTGAAATCGAATTTGCTTCCCGTTACACGGATGCAAAACTCATTGCTGTGACCGGAAGCAACGGAAAAACAACGACTTCGCTGCTCACATATCATTTGCTGGTTGAAGCAGGTTTAAATGTCGGCCTGGCGGGAAATATTGGCGAGAGTTTTGCCTGGCAGGTAGCGGAGAAAAATTTCGATTATTATGTACTGGAAATCAGTAGTTTTCAGTTGGATAATAGTTATGATTTTCGTCCCTCCATCGCTGTTTTACTTAACATAACACCAGATCATCTGGATCGTTATGATTACAATTTTCAGAATTATGTTGACTCAAAATTCAGAATTGTTCAGAAGCAGACCTCTGAGGATAATTTTATCTATTTTGCAGACAGTGACGTGATAAGTCTGGAATTGACAAAGAGATCTATTCCGTCGAAAAAATGGGGGGTTTCTCTGGACGAAAGTTTGCCGCAAGGAGGATTTTTTAAGGATCAGAAACTGGTTTCAATCAAGGATGATTTCAGATACGAACAAAACTTTTCAGAACTTCCTATAAAAGGGCCTCATAATGCTGTCAATGCGCTTGCTTCCATTCTGGTGGCTCAATGTGTTGGGTTAACTGCCGAAGTGATTCAGGCGGGTTTGGTATCATTTAAAAATGCACCCCATCGCCTTGAACAAGTAGCGGTTCTCGCTGGAGTAACCTACGTGAATGATTCCAAAGCAACAAATGTAGATTCAGTTTTCTATGCGCTTGGAAGTTTTCAACAACCTATTGTTTTGATAGCTGGTGGTGTGGATAAGGGAAATGATTACAGCCAGATAGAAGAATTGGTTCGTCAGAAAGTAAAGGCGCTGATTATTCTAACCCCAAAATTTGAAAAGCTGAAAGAATACTTTGGAGAAATCGTTCCGGAAATTTATGTGACGCAGGATGTACAGGATGCGGTTAATACGGCCCAGAAATTAAGCGCTCCCGGAGATATTGTTTTACTATCGCCAGCGTGTGCAAGTTTCGATTTATTTAAAAATTACGAAGACCGGGGAGATAGATTTAAGCAAGCCGTTATCAACCTAGCCCAATAATTACCGCATATGGATGCTATTCAGAAAGTAAGAGAGGAAACACAGGCCTGGTTTGCGGGAAACCTGAAAGGAGATCGCTGGATCTGGGGCATTTGCGTAGGAATGTTGCTTTCGAGTATTGTGGTTGTGTATAGCGCGAGTGTGAAAGATGCATATAGTTTGAAGCAGGGCGATACTGAATATTATCTTTTCAAACATTCTGTCCTCTGCGTTCTATCGCTCCTGATTATGTATTGGGTGCACAAAATCCCTTATATCAAGTTTGTATATGTGACCAGGATGGCTGTCTGGAGCTCTATTCTGTTGCTCATTTTTGCCATGTTTTTCGGGAGATCTGTGAATGAAGCTTCACGCTGGATCGAGATACCGATCATTGGTCAACGTTTTCAACCCTCGGAGTGGGCAAAGGTTGCGCTCATTGCGCATTTGTCTCTTATTCTTGCACGGCATATAAAAGGTGGATGGAATACGCGTGAACTTTTTATGGAACCACTTGCGCTGGTAGGTGTTGTTTGCGGTTTGATTTTTACGAGTAATGTTTCGACAGCTATTATGCTTGCGGGGATCTGTTTCCTGTTAATGTTTGTCGGCAAGGTGCCGATTCATTATCTTCTGTTTACGGCCATGGGATTGGTGTTTTTTGCAGGACTGGCAATTTTGCTTAATTCAACGCAAAGGTCAGGGACAGCGCAAAACCGGATCACTGCATTTTTGGATAAGGATGTAGTCGTCTATCAATCCCAGCAATCCTATATGGCTATGGCGCGTGGAGGTTTTTATGGAGAGGGCCCGGCAAAAAGCCGGCAACGGAGATTTTTACCCGAACCCCAAAAAGATTTTATTTTTGCCGTCGTAGTAGAAGAATATGGAACACTGGGTGGACTAACCCTGATGCTTGCTTATTTAATCCTGCTCTATCGGGGCCTAAAAGCCATCGAAGCTACAAAGAGGCCATTCGGAGGACTCTTGTCCGCCGGCCTCACTTTCGTAGTCGTCGCCCAGGCATTTTCGGCGATGGCGGTTACCGTCGGCCTGGTTCCGGTAACAGGTCAGACGCTTCCATTTTTTAGCCAGGGCGGTACATCGCTACTCTTTACCGGTGTGGCAATGGGAATGATCCTCAGCGTGAGCAGAGGCGAAAAAATGGATGAGAAAAAGATTTGAAAAAACTATGTCTAAGCGAGTAATAATAAGCGGAGGAGGAACAGGCGGGCATATTTACCCTGCCATCGCGATAGCCAATGCTTTAAAAAAAATTGAACCGGGTATTGATATCCTTTTTGTAGGCGCGCTTGGGAAGATGGAAATGGAGAAAGTACCTCGCGCAGGATATGAAATAATAGGTTTGCCTATTATAGGCATCAAGCGGGAAATTTCTATTGATAATCTTGCTTTTCCTTTCAAGCTGACAAACAGTTTATGGAAGGCGAGATCGGTAATTAAAGATTTTCGTCCTGATGTGGCGGTGGGCGTTGGTGGTTTTGCCAGCGGGCCTTTATTAATGATCGCGTCTTTGTTGGGCATTCCAACGTTAATTCAAGAGCAGAATTCTTACGCCGGTATTACCAATAAACTTTTAGCAAAAAGAGCCAGCAAAATCTGTGTAGCTTATCCGGGAATGGAGGCTTTTTTTCCAAAAGAAAAAATCAGGCTGTATGGAAATCCTGTAAGAAGTGATATCGTCGATGTGACTTCCAAACGCAAGGAAGCGCTTGACTATTTTGGTTTTCAGGATAGTAAAAAAACGCTTTTTGTTATGGGAGGCAGCTTAGGAGCAAAATCCATTAATGAAAGTTTAAATGCGGGAATTGCCAATCTTGTAGAAGCCGGTTATCAGGTTTTATGGCAGACTGGAAAAGGATTTATTTCGACAGCACAGGCAACCATTTCGGGTCTGAAATCAGATCGTGCAAAAGCCTTTGACTTTATCTATGAAATGGATCTTGCATACGCGGCAGCTGATGTAGTTGTATCGAGAGCTGGCGCATTGTCTGTTTCTGAGTTGTGTCTGGCCATCAAGCCATCGATTCTTGTTCCGTTTCCTTTTGCATCAGAAGATCATCAGACGAAAAATGCAATGAATCTCGTTCAGCAGGATGCGGCAGTTTTTATTAAAGATTCAAATGCGGCTGAGGAATTGATTCCGGCAGCCATGAATTTATTGGAAGATCAGAAGAGACAGGATATTTTAAAATTGAATATTCAGAAGTTGGCAAAACCGACAGCGGCTTACGATATAGCGGCAGAAGTTTTAAAATTAATTAAGTAGGTTTTTACATTTTACCAATAACATTTTTTACCCCCGGACTTTATGAATAACTGGAAGTACATATATTTTGTAGGAATAGGCGGAATAGGAATGAGCGCATTGGCCAGATGGTTCAAAGCAAACGATTTTCAAGTGGCGGGTTATGACAAAACGTCAACTCCGCTGGTTCAAAATCTGATCGCAGAGGGGATTCCTGTTACGCTTGAAGACGAAGTAGAAAGTATTCCCGGAGCATTTTTAACCGATCCGTCTGAAACTTTAATTGTTTACACGCCGGCTGTACCTATCCAGCATAAGCAAATGAATTATTTCAGGCAGGAAAATTTTATGATCCTGAAAAGGTCACAAGTATTGGGTCTACTGACGAAAAATTTAAAAACAGTAGGAGTAGCCGGAACGCACGGTAAAACGACAACCTCATCGATAGTTGCCCATATCCTGCGATATTCAGACGTGAACTGTACAGCCTTTTTAGGTGGAATAACTCAGAATTATGGTACCAATTTGTTGTTAAATGCCCCAACAGACAACTTGAATGAGGTTGTATGCGTGGTTGAGGCTGACGAATTTGACAGATCATTTTTAACACTATTTCCGGAAATCGCAATTGTTACTTCCACAGATGCTGATCATTTGGATATCTATGGAAAACACGAAAATGTCTTAGCATCTTTCAGAGAATTTGTGAGTCAGATCGACGAGGGGGGAGCATTGTTTATGCGCGAGGGATTGGAAATTGCTGACAGTAGTAAAGCGCGGGTCTTTACTTATTCTTTGGATAGCGGTGATTATCATGCGGGGAATATAAGAATAGAAAATGCACGTTTTGTATTTGATATCATTTATCCGGACGGTTTGATCAAAGATGTTGCGATGAAAATTCCCGGATATCACAATATCGAGAATTCAATCGCGGCAAGCGCAGTGGCTTTGTATCTTGGTGTTTCCGGTGAAAATATAAAAGGAGCGCTCGAAAGTTACAAAGGAGTTAAGAGACGTTTCGAATATCAGGTTGAACTTCCTGCGAAAGTGTATATAGATGATTACGCTCACCATCCTTCGGAAATCGAAGCATTTTTATCTTCTGTAAAAGCGCTTTATCCAGGAAGGCATATTACTGGGATTTTCCAACCCCACCTATTTACACGCACGAGAGATTTTGCCGACGGATTTTCTGAAAGCTTATCACTTGTAGACAGACTATTACTTTTGGATATTTATCCTGCCAGAGAATTGCCCATTGAAGGAGTAAATTCTGAGATGCTTTTGGATAAAATTGAGATTGATGACAAACATTTGGTTAGTAAAAAAGATGTTTTAGACCTTTTACCAAAATTAAATACGGATATTGTGGTGACGATTGGAGCAGGTGATATTGACACACTTGTCGGTCCTATCAAAAATATTCTACAAAACCCATTTAGTAATAATTAGCACCAGCCCTTTTAAAATTACTAAGATGTTACGTAAATTTGAATATTCTTGGCATTTATTTAAACGTAGCTTGTGGCTCATTTTGCCTATTATTGGGATAGGTATGGCCGAAAGTCGCCTTGGTAATCAGCGCTGTAACAATATTATCATCTCAATTGACGGTGATTCGGGGATGCATTTTCTGGATAAAACAGATATTCAAATGCTCCTGACTGAAAACGGAAATGATCCATTATTGGGAAGCAGATTGCGGGATGTTCATCTTTCCGACCTTGAAAATAGGGTCAGGAAAAATAAACTTGTAAAAAAATGTCAGGTTTTTCGTGACCTAAAAGGTAATGTTGTCGTAGAAGTTGAGCAGGAAAAACCGCTTGCAAGATGGATCAATACATCGCAAAATGGGGAGTGGCGAAATACGTCAGGATACTATATTAATAATGAAGGCGTTTTTTTTCCGTTGTCAGATAGTTATTCAGCACGGACATTGTTAGTTTCAGGGCCTTTTTTTATAAATTCAAAGCAATTGAAAAGTAAAAAAGGAGTAATGCTGATGGATCTGATTCGTTTTTTAAATAAGGACGAATTCTGGAAAGCTCAGATCGCTGAAATGTATGTAGATAAAGACGGCGAAGTTCAGTTAATGACTTTGTTGGGAGACCAGCGTATTGAGTTGGGAATGCCGGAGGATTTTGCACCGAAATTTGACAAGTTGCGTATTTTTTACGACAGGGTACTTAGCAAAGATTGGAGCAGATATTCGAAAATTAGTGTTAAGTTTCAAGATCAAATAGTTTGTGAATAATAATTCACCATCAACATGGCACAGGATAATATTGTAGTAGGAGTAGATATTGGAAGCACGAAAATTACCGTTATCGCAGCACAAGGCAAAGCAACGGGATCTCGTTTTGACAATATTGAGATTTTGGGATTTAGTGAGGTTCTTGTGCCTGAAGGAGCCGTAATAAATGGTTCGGTGGAAAATATTATGCAGGTTGGAACTGCGTTACGTGAAGCGCTCGCAGAGGCTTCATCACGCTCCGATCTGGATATTGGTATTGTAAATGTAAGTTTTAGCGGAAGTCATGTACGGGTAACACCGCAGAGTGACGGTAGCATACGCCCGACATCATCAGCAGGTGATGAAGTTACGCAAAAGGATGTAGATCAATTAGTTGACGATATGTATCGGGCAAAAACTGAGGCAAATTATGATGTGCTTCATGTTTTGCCAATGGAATTCGTTGTGGATAATTCTATGGGTGTTCGTCAGCCTGTTGGAAGGACAGGTATCAAGCTTGGAGGAAATTTTTTAATTGTTTCTGCAAATAATCAATCGATACAAAGAACGAGGAAAAGTCTGATTGAAGCCGACCCGCATCTAAGATGTGACAAGATGATCTACGCGCCGCTTGCAACAAGTCTGGCTGTGCTTGACGAAGGTGAAATGAAAGCAGGTATTGCCATGGTTGATATAGGTGATCATACCACAGATCTTGTAATTTACTCAGAAGGCATTATTCGGCATATCGCTTCTTTTCCGGTGTCTGGAAGACTTATCACCGCCGACTTGAAAACGGGATGCGGGATTCAATTGCCCAATGCTGAAAAATTAAAAAAGGAGCATGGCGTGGCAATTTCTGCTGATGTGCCGCTAAATATTGAAATTTTGGTTAACTTTCTTGCAGGAAGAGCGCCAAAGCAAGTTTTAAAGAAAAATGTTGCGCTGATTATTGAAGAACGGCTGAAGGAAATTGCGGCAATGGTTTATGCCGAAATTGTTAAATCCGGATATGAGGAGCATTTAATTGGCGGCCTTGTCCTGACCGGCGGAACAGCCAACATTCCTGAAATTGAAATATTATTTGAAAAAGTGACCAATATGCCTGTTCGGGTCGGATTACCTGAACGTCTGGCGCATACTGCAAAAGCTGATGCTGTTAGCAATACTTCGTATTCAACTGCGATAGGATTAGCCTGGGCTGGTATTAAGTCAATAGATCCACGCGTAAAATCAATATGTAGACCTCCTGTACATCAAAGCGCCCCGTTAAGAGAAACACCCACTAAACCAAAAGAAGTAAAAAGATTGCCGAAAGATGACGGTTCGTTTTGGGATCGCATTATCGGTAGAAAAGACGACAGCATAGGAGATTATTGAAATTATTTGGAAGAATTGCACTTTTATCAACCACCCGGACTATGAATAAAAATTTGTTGCACTCCTTAGACCAGGACTACATAGTGAACGAAATCGTGAAGGATCCCATGACTGAACCAGCTATTATTAAAGTGATAGGTGTTGGAGGCGGAGGAAGTAATGCCGTTAACTATATGTTTGAAAAGAAAATCAAAGATGTAGAATTCGCGGTTTGTAACACAGACAGACAGGCCTTGGCGAATAGTCCGGTTCCTGTAAAAATTCAGCTTGGTGCTACATTGACCCAGGGGCTGGGAGCAGGTACAGATGCAACAAAAGGAAAAGAAGCGGCTCTTGAAACGATTGAAGAGATCAAAGCTTTGTTAGGAGGTTCAACGCAGATGGTTTTTATCACGGCCGGTATGGGCGGTGGAACGGGAACCGGAGCAGCACCTGTTATCGCACAGCTTGCCAAGGAAATGGGGAAACTTACTGTGGCGGTAGTTACAGCACCATATACCTGGGAAGGTCTTGACAAAAAGGAGCAGGCACTTGAAGGTATCGAACAATTGAAAGAATTCAGTGACACTGTACTGGTGGTACTGAATGATAAACTTGAAGAACTCTATGAAGATATGACATTGACCCAGGCATTTGCCGAGGCTGATGGAATTCTTCTTAACGCGGTAAAAAGTATTTCCGAAATCATCACGACGAATGGAAATATCAATACTGACTTTAAAGATGTTGAAAAAGTTCTTAAAAACGCGGGACAGTCTGTAATGGGAACTGCTGAGGCGACTGGTCTTGATCGCGCCCAGATAGCCATCAAAGAGGCGCTGGACTCGCCGCTTCTAAACGACCGCGATATCCGGGGTGCGAAACGTATCCTTGTTACATTGGCTACGAGCAAGAAAAGAGAAGCTACCATGAAGGAGCAGCGCGAAATCTGGAAGTATGTTCTTTCTCAGGTTGGAGGCGAAGCCAGAATGTTTAAACTTGGTACGATTACAGACGATTCTCTCAGTGACAAACTTCGCGTTACAATTGTAGCAGCAGGTTTCGATAGCATTGAATCTCCTATTCCGGGAATTGCGTTGAAAAACGGATTTAACGGAAAGACAAATCCTCACGAGGTAGTACCTGAAGTTTCCGAGGTTTTTGAGAATCATCAATCTGAATTGGTTCTTACGCAGGAGCTCGAAGAAAATACTGCCACAGGTTCAATCGACTTCATGGTTGATCCCGACGTGCTAACTTTGGATAATAATAATACATCTTCATTCACACACGTTTCTTATGTGGAGCTTGGAGAAAACAATGACTGGTCAAACGAAGAAACGGCGAAAATTGAAGCTATGATAAAATCTTTCCAGAGCGGCCTTGTTAAATGGGGTGATTTGGAAGGGCCTGCTTACCGTCGCAGCCACATTGAATTATGGAAACGCCCGTCGATTCCGGCAAACGAAATGGAACAACATTGGTTGAAATAAAAGAAAAAGGAGCTCACGAAGCTCCTTTTTCTTTTAAAAACGGATAATTTGTTCTGCCTGGATTTCCAGCAATTCTTTATATAATGGATTGGTGATTTCATTGTCGATAAAGTGTGCCTGAATTTGTGCCAGCTTAACGCGAAGTGCCAAAGTATTCATCCCCAGGTAGCTGAAAATGTCATTCAAATGACTCAACGCAGTAACGGCGCCTTGCATATTTGATGACAAACCTACCAACGCAGCTTTTTTATTTGTGAAACTGTTGGGATAAGGAAGTCCGTCAATAAAGGCTTTTAAAACCCCGGGATAAGAACCGTTGTATTCAGGTGTAATAAAAATAAATTTTTCAGCACCGTCAATCTGGCTTCTGAGTGCATTGAATGCGTCATTTTTACCACTGTTACCGTAAAGGGCCGTATAAGTAAAATCATGAGGCAGGTTAACTAAATCAAGAATGGTACTTGCCGTATTATTCTGATTGAGAAGTTTTTGGTAATATTCTGCGATGCGTCGTGACATCGAGTTCGGCCTGTTGGTGCCGACAATAATCACAATGGAAGAAGTAGCTGTCATATGTTAAGAACGAAACGAAATCCGCGGATTTGAGTTCGTTATGAAATCTTGATTAAGCGAATAAGTCCACAAGGTAAAAATAAATTTTATCCTTGCCCAATTTGTTAAACCACGGTAAAAATTAATAAATGAGAAGCATGGCTTCATCACTCTTTGACGATACCAAACATTTATTAGTATATTTGATCCCTAATTTCATTATGAATTAAGTCTATAAGAATTTTTTTACAGACAATAATTAAAGATATTAACCCACTAAAAATATGTCCTGGTTTATTCGGAAAGAAAAAGGTATCAACACTCCCACCGAAATGAAACGTGAAGCTCCGGATGGGTTGTGGTATCAATGTCCAAATTGTAAGAAAATTACAGCTACAAGAGAGCATAAATTGAACGCTTACACTTGTCCACATTGCAACTATCATGAAAAGGTGGGCTCTGATGTTTATTTTGAACTACTATTTGACCAAAATAAATTTACAGAACTGGACGCCGATCTGACTTCTGGTGATCCTCTTAATTTTGTAGATACCAAAGCATATCCGGATCGTATCAAAGCTACCCAGGCAAAAACTGGTTTAAAAGATGCGGTTCGCACCGGCCACGGAAAAATGAACGATGTTAAAGTCGTTATTGCCTGTATGGATTTTAATTTTATCGGCGGTTCTATGGGATCTGTGGTAGGAGAAAAAATCGCCCGTGCCATCAATTATTCATTGAAACACAAACAGCCTTTTTTGATGATTTCCAAATCAGGCGGAGCGCGTATGATGGAAGCGGGATTCTCATTGATGCAGATGGCTAAGACTTCTGCAAGACTCGCGTTATTGTCTGAAGAGAAAATTCCTTACATATCATTGCTGACAGATCCTACGACAGGTGGCGTAACTGCATCTTATGCCATGTTAGGAGATTTTAATATTTCTGAGCCCGAAGCTTTGATTGGTTTTGCTGGTCCTCGTGTTATTCGTGAAACAATTGGTAAAGATCTTCCAAAAGGATTCCAAAGTGCAGAATTTGTTTTGGAACACGGTTTCCTTGATTTTATCGTTGACCGTAAAGATTTGAAGGATAAACTAAGCAGTCTGCTTACAATGCTGAAATAGCGGATACGCACTGATAATATTTAGCCACAACTCTTCGTAAGATTTATCGCGGGGTTGTGGCTTTTATTATTTTTTCAAATTTATTTGAACATCTGAATTGGAGTATTGGAAACCAAGTCATGGACAATTTGCTTTTCTTCTCGTGTCCGTGATTGCATTAATCTTCCAGCCGGTTTTAGTTTTAATCATTGTGAAAACATTAACACCACAATGAGAAAATGTTTCGCCGCGGAAAAATTTATACGGAGCCCAGACAGTTGCCATCGGGCCGTCGACTGAAATTTTTACATTTGAAATTCTTTCATCCCATTTTTCCGTGTGGGGTTTCCCGACCGCAGCCACAAAGCCATCTGCTTTGCTGTTCGATATCACAACGGAGTCTTTTTCATTTATTGATACAGATGTCAAGATCGCCTGTGATGTAAAGGCGCTTCTGACAAGCGACGAATCCCCGGATCTCATTCCATCAAATAATTTGTCGACAGATGCGCGGATTGAAGTTTCTTCTGATTGTGCAAAGGCCAAGTTTGAAATAGTTATTAAAAGGCAAATTGAAATTGCAGATTTGTATAGGCGCCTGTTGGTTGTTCTTTTCATTTGTTGGTATAGTTTTAGCAAAACTGTAATTTTGCAGACCTTTTTGTGTTAGTAATAGAATATGTCAGAGAAATTAGTAAAAAAAGTCGATATCCGAAACAGACGTGCGTCGTTCGAATATTTTTTCCTTGAAGAGTTTACAGCCGGTTTGTCTTTAACAGGAACCGAAATAAAATCAATACGTCAGGGTAAAGTCAATCTTACCGATGCATACTGTTTGTTCATGGATGGAGAACTTTATGTGCGCAGCATGCACGTATCCGTTTATACAGAAGGAACACACTGGAACCATGATCCGCTACGCGACCGGAAGCTTTTGCTTACCAAACGCGAAATGCGAAAACTCAGTGAGAATTTAAAGGATCAGGGATTAACGATTGTTCCCGTACGCCTCTTTACAACTGATCGTGGTTTTGCCAAATTGCATATTGCACTTGCAAAGGGTAAGAAGCTTTATGATAAACGCGACAGCATTAAAGAAAAAGATCTGAAACGCGAAAATGATCGTGCCGATTACTAAACACTTAATGCGTGCAAGAGTTGGTTATACGATGTATTGTTCAGAAAATTTTTATATACATAAATCTCAGGCGGTACCGAAAAGTCTTTTTCAACAATAATTGAATTTTACAAAACGTTTTTTTACGTAAATTTCCTATATTGTGGGAATTAATTGCCGTAAAGACTCATGGGTAAAGTTCTGGTTCTTAATCAAGATTACAGCGCGCTTAGCGTTTGCACAGTGCCAAAAGCATTTCTGTTAGTTTATTTAAACAAAGCTGAATTGCTGGCGGAGTCGCCGACTCATTTTCTCAGGACTGTCAGGGATAACTATCCAATGCCTGTTGTTATCCGGCTCAACAGCTATATAAATCTTCCCTATCGTGGTGTCGTGATGACCCGTCATAATATTTTTAAAAGGGATGGGAACCGATGTCAATATTGCGGAACCCATGATCATCTGACCCTGGATCATGTTATGCCCAAGTCCAGAGGAGGAAAAACAACCTGGGATAATTTAGCGACTGCCTGCAAACGTTGCAATTCAAAAAAAGGGGATTACACACCGGAAGAAGCCGGAATGCATTTAAGGCAACGCCCATTCCGACCTTCGTTTCTGATGTTTATCCGCGACTTTTCAGGTTTTACTGATGCAGAATGGCTTCCTTATCTCGGCTCAAAAGAAAGAGCTGCTAACTGATTGAAACTCCCCTACTTCGCCTGTTTTGGCAACTTATAATTTTTTTCTAAATCAAATCCTAGAGATAAGGATTTTTATTTAGAAAATACCTACCTTTGCGTCCTCTTTTTAAATAACAAGTTAAACTAATTTTCGACTGCGTGGCTCGCCAGTTGATGTAATCGAGAGCTTTAATTCCTATTTATGTCTAAGGAAAAACAAACACAAGTATTGCCTGATTTCGATTGGGAAAAAGCAGAAGACAAAGGATTCGGTACAGGCTACTCAGCTGCTGACCGTACTCGTTTTGAAGAAATGTACGAAACGACAATTTCTCCTGTTCAGGAAAAAGAAGTTGTTAAAGGTGTGGTTGTAGGTATTACAGACCGCGAGGTGATTCTTAACATCGGTTTCAAATCTGATGGTATCGTTTCATTTAATGAATTCCGTGACTTGCCAGCTCTGAAAATTGGTGACGAAGTGGAAGTTTATGTAGAAAACCAGGAAGACGCACAAGGTCAGCTTGTTCTTTCACGTAAGAAAGCAAAAGTAATTACTGCATGGGATAACATCCAGAAATCGTTTGACGAGGATGTGGTAATCGATGCTAACGTAAAGAGAAGAACCAAAGGTGGTCTTATTGTAGATATATTTGGTATCGAAGCTTTCTTGCCAGGTTCACAAATTGACGTGAAACCAATTCGTGATTTCGACATTTTTGTTGGAAAGCGTATGGAAGTGAAAGTTGTTAAGATTAACTACGCAAACGATAACGTTGTAGTTTCTCATAAAATATTGATCGAAAAAGATCTTGAAGCACAACGTCAGCAAATTCTTAATAACCTGGAAAAAGGACAAGTTCTTGAAGGTGTTATTAAGAACATGACAAACTTCGGTGTGTTCATTGATCTTGGAGGTGTTGACGGTTTGTTGCACATCACAGATATTTCTTGGGGTCGTATCAACCATCCGTCAGATCTTTTGGCACTTGACCAAAAGCTTAACGTTGTGGTTCTTGATTTTGACGAAGAGAAAAAACGTATCTCTCTTGGTTTGAAACAACTTCAGTCTCACCCATGGGATTCGTTGTCAGAAGATATCCAGGTTGGATCAAAAGTTACAGGACGTATTGTTAATGTTGCTGATTACGGCGCATTCCTTGAAATCAAACCAGGTGTTGAAGGTTTGATCCACGTATCTGAAATGTCATGGTCTCAGCACCTGCGCAATCCTCAGGAGTTTATGAACGTAAACGATGAGATCAACGCAGTTGTATTGACACTGGACCGTCAGGAGCGCAAAATGTCTCTTGGTATCAAACAACTTACTGAAGATCCTTGGACTCAAGGTTCATTGAAAGATAAGTATGCAATTGGTACTCGTCATAAAGGTGTAGTACGTAACCTTACCAACTTCGGTTTGTTTATCGAACTTGAAGAAGGTATCGACGGACTGGTTCACGTTTCTGACTTATCGTGGACTAAGAAAATCAAACATCCTTCGGATTTCGTAAAAGTTAATGACGAACTTGAAGTTGTTGTTCTTGAGCTTGACGCTGACAACCGTCGTTTGGCACTTGGTCACAAACAACTTGAAGAAAATCCATGGGATACTTTCGAAACGATCTTCGCAATCGGATCTGTACACCGTAGTACAATCGTAGCGAAAGGTGACAAATTCGCTACTTTGGAATTGCCATACGGTATCGAAGGAATCGCAGCCGTTAAAAATCTTACGAAAGAAGATGGCACGTTTGCCGAGGTTGGAGAAAGCTTAGACTTCACAGTTTTGGAATTCTTGAAAGACGAAAAGAAAATCGTTCTTACGCACTCCAAAGTGAAACCTTCTGCTGCTCCTGCTGTTGAAGAGAAAAAAGAAGAGAAAGTTGCTAAACCTGCTTCAAACCAGGCTAAAAATGCACCTTCAAATACTGACAGTTCTGCCAAAGAAGGAGAGAAATCTACCTTTGGTGATCTAAGCGTTCTTTCAGCTTTGAAAGAACAATTTGAAGAAACTGAAAGAAAAGGAAAAAAAGTAGTGAAAAAAGACGACGAAACTGAGGAGTAGTCAATTTTTTTAATACTTTTGCACCCGGGTTAGCAGTTAGCGGGTAATCACTACTGCTAACCCGATATGGTTCCGTGGCCGAGCGGCTAGGCAGAGGTCTGCAAAACCTCGTACAGCGGTTCGAATCCGCTCGGAACCTCATCATAAAATTCTTGAGAAAATACCATTTAAAAAAGTGGCTTTTTGCCTTTTTTTTAAATGGTATTTTTTTGTTAATATGCTGAAATTCAATGGGTACCAGGCGCATGGCCTAATTTGTCGTAAATTGTCAAATTAGAAGAATTATAAATAAGTATGGTATCCAAAATATCCCTTAAATACTTTTGTGGATAAAAAATCGTGCACTAGATTTGTCTGTTGAAGTATAATGAATAGTTGATTATGAATATACCATTCCGAGAAGACTCTAAGTTTTGTTCCTTCTTTCCCCGCTCAAAATCGTTTTTGGCTATTTTTGTAGCTATTCTTTTAAGCACTTGTAGCCTCTCATGGGCTCAGGATAGCACAGCCGCAGCTGGTGCTGCCCCAGCCGCCGCGGCCGCTGGAGGAGGTGATGCTGCAAAAGGCGAAGCAATATTTAAAAATAACTGCGCCCAGTGTCATGCAGTAACCGACGAGAAAGTTGTAGGTCCTGGTTTGAAAGGTGCAACGACACGTAACAGTATTGAGTGGCTTACTAAGTGGGTTCACAACTCCCAAGCGGTGATTGCCTCAGGCGATCCATACGCAGTTAAAATCTACAATGAGTACAACAAGGCTCAGATGACAGCTTTCCCGAACCTTTCGGAAGATGACATAAAGGGCATTTTTGCTTATGTAGATCAGGCTGCTACAGCTCCGGCTCCTGCCGCTGCGGGTGCTGGCGGAGCTGCTCCTGCGGCCGGAGCTGCACAAGCAAGCGGACCTTCTGATCTGTTCATGATCGTTCTTGTTGCTTTGGTTGTTGTAATGCTCTTAGTATTAGGCGTCTTGCTTGTCATTGTAACAATTCTTTCAAAAGCTGTTAGCGGCGATGGTGCTGATGTAAGTAAAGGAGACTTTATGACACGATTTGGTGCTTCGCTAAAAAGAGTTGCCGGAGATCCAGCGATACGTTCAGCAACACTTTGGATATTTATACTTCTGGTAACTAAGGCGACTATTGACGGAGCTTATAGCGTTGGTGTTCAGCAAGGATACGCTCCTAAGCAGCCAATTTCATTCTCTCACAAGCTACATGCAGGAGAATATAAGATTGACTGTAATTATTGCCATACAGGTGTGAACAGAGGTAAATCCGCTCACATTCCGTCAGCGAATATTTGTATGAACTGTCACGGTGTGATCAAAAAAGAATCTCCTGAAATTCAAAAAATATACACATCAATAGAAAATAACACTCCTATTGAATGGGTACGTGTACACAACCTTCCTGATCTTGCTTATTTCAATCACTCTCAGCATGTTAATGTTGGCGGATTGGAATGTGAAAATTGCCACGGAGATATCGCTCAAATGGAAGTTATCCAACAGCGTTCTTCATTAACAATGGGTTGGTGTATCGATTGTCACCGTAAGACTGAAGTTAATACTAAGGATAATAAGTATTACGACAAGCTGGTACAATTACACGCATCAGATAGTAAAGAAGCTTTAAAAGTAGCTGATATCGGTGGTCTTGAATGCTCTAAGTGCCACTATTAATCACTGCAAATAATTACTAGAATACAACTCATTGTATTAAAAGTTTTATGGAAAACACTAATAAAAGATATTGGAGAGGGCTTGAAGAGCTGCGTAATGACGAAAAATTCATTAAAAACGCAGGTTCAGAGTTTTCTGATGCACCAACAGAAAATCAATATGAAAGTCTGGTTGACGGAGCAGGTACGCACCGTCGCGATTTCTTAAAAGTTTTAGGGTTTGGTATGGCTGCTGTTTCTTTGGCTGCTTGCGAAACACCTGTGAAAAAAGCAATTCCTTACGTTAATAAGCCAGAAGGTGAATTTCCAACGATCGCTAACTGGTATGCTTCAACTTATTCAGAAGGTGGAGATTATGCAAGCATACTTGTAAAAACACGTGAAGGACGACCTATTAAAATTGAGCCAAATACACTTTCAGGTATAACGAAAGGTGTTAGTTCAAGAGCACATGCCTCATTGTTAGGTCTTTATGATAATGAAAAACTAAGAGGCCCGAAAAAAGGTGAAGATACAAAGGTTTCCTGGGAAGCGATAGATAGAGACATTACAAGTCAACTTTCTTCCATTGCAGCCAAAGGAGGAGCTATTCGAATTGTATCATCTACAATATTAAGTCCTTCAACAAAATCAGTAATTGCTGATTTTACAACAAAATATCCAACAACGCGTCATATCATTTACGACGCTAATAGTTCTTCCGCAATCGTTAAAGGGAATGAGCTTTCATTTGGAAAAGCTGTTATTCCTTATTACGCTTTCAGTAAAGCTAAGGTTGTCGTAGGTATTGATGCAGACTTTTTAGGAGCTTGGATTTCGCCGGACGATTTCTCTCGTCAATATGCCGAAACACGTCGTGTCAGCAGTGCGAAAGACGGCAAAAAGGATATGTCCCGTCATTATCAGTTTGAATCAGTTCTTTCAATGACTGGTTCAAATGCAGATTATCGTTCAGCTGTAAAACCATCTCAGCTGGGTTTGGTTGTTACTGCTCTTTACAATAAAGTAGCTTCAAAACTTGGAGGGAAAGCAATTTCTGCTCCTGCATTGGATGTGCCTAATCTTGATAAAGCTGCTGTGGATCTGGTAGCGGCGAGAGGAAGTGCTCTGGTAGTTTGTGGTATTAATGATCCGTCTGTTCAGGTTGTTGTAAATGCGCTTAACTCTTTACTTGGAAGTTACGGAACGACAATTGATTTGGATACGCCGGTTAATTTCCGTCAGGGAAATGATATCGCGATGAATGAATTCGTTGATGAAATAAAAGGCGGAAAGGTCGATGCGGTGATTTTCTATGCAGCCAACCCTGTTTATGACCATCCACGTGGGGCAGAGCTAGCTACTGCTCTTCCGAAAGTATCTTTAAGTATTACATTCAATGACCGCGCAGACGAAACCGGATCATTAACAAAATATATTGCTCCTGCACCTCATTATCTGGAATCATGGAATGATGCAGAACCAATGGCAGGATTTTACAGCTTGACACAGCCGACTATCAGCTTGATTTTCAACACACGTCAGGCTCAGGAAAGCTTGCTGAAATGGGCAGGTTTGCCATCTGATTTCCATGCATATCTTGAGTCATACTGGAGTAAGAATATCTTTACGCAAGGTGGAACCGGAAGTTTTGAAAAATTCTGGGTACAATCACTGCATGATGGCTTTTTCAAAACCAACCGTACAGCTTCTGCTGGCGGGGCAGTTTTTGCAGGAAATGTTGACGAAGCAGCATCGGCAATCGGCAAAAAATATAAAGCATCTTCGACAGGAATCGAACTTGCGCTATTTGAAAATGTCGGCGTAGGTAATGGTTCAGCTGCAAATAACCCATGGCTGCAAGAGTTGCCGGATCCTGTTACGAAAGCAACCTGGGACAACCATGCAAATCTTTCACAAAAAACTGCCACAGACCTCGGATTGTCTCAGGGTGATGTAGTAAAAGTGGACTTGAAAGGTAAATCTGTTGAAGTTCCGGTAATCATTCAGCCAGGTCTGGCAAATGGTACTGTTGCTATTTCAATCGGTTATGGTCGTGAGAAAGCAGGTAAGTCTGCAAATGGAGTTGGTAAAAATGTTTTCCCACTTGCATCTTATTCAGCGGGCTATTTGACTTTTGTTCCTGGCGAAGTTACTGTTTCTAAAACAGGCGAAACACGCGAAATAGCTCAGACGCAAACACATAATACTGTCATGGGCCGTAAATCGGTTCTGCAGGAAACTGTGTTGGCTCATTTCCAGAAAGACCCATTGGCAGGACGTTTTATTCCAAAAATCGAAACTTCTGAGGGATCAGTAGATGCTACGGATCTTTCTCTTTGGAATGGACACAAATACCCAAACCACTCGTGGGGTATGGTTATCGACCTTAACACATGTTTTGGTTGCGGATCTTGTGTAATTAGCTGTCAGTCTGAAAATAACATTCCAGTTGTTGGTCGTCAGGAAGTTATCAACAGCCGCGAAATGCACTGGCTTCGTATCGACCGTTACTACAGTAGCGACGCGGAAGTAGGTGATTACACAGCAATGGAAGTTGCTTCTGAAAACCCTGAGGTTACGTTTCAGCCAATGTTGTGCCAGCATTGTAATAATGCCCCTTGCGAAACGGTATGTCCGGTATTGGCGACAACCCATAGCTCGGAAGGCTTGAACCAAATGACTTATAACCGTTGTGTAGGTACTCGTTATTGCGCAAACAACTGTCCATATAAAGTACGTCGTTTCAACTGGTTTAAATATTTCGATAATGATAACTATGATTACCATTTCAATAATGATCTTGGTAAAATGGTAATCAACCCTGAGGTAACAGTGCGTTCACGCGGAGTTATTGAAAAATGCTCAATGTGTGTTCACAAGATTCAGGAAGGTAAATTAACAGCTAAGAAAGAGCGGAGACGTGTAGTTGACGGCGAGATCAATGTGGCTTGTGCTTCATCTTGTCCGACTGATGCAATCACTTTCGGTGATATGAATGATCCAGAAAGTCGTATCTCCAAGATGCTCGAAATCGAAAGAGAAGGTCGCGCATTTCACATGTTGGAAGAAATTAACGTTCGTCCGCAGATTTCTTATCTGACGAAGATCAGAAATAAGGATGCAGCAGCAGCACCAAAGGCAGAAGCTAAAAAAGAACACGCCTAAGTAGTTGAAAGTTTTGTATTTGTTTGAAGATTAAATCATTATAAATTACAGTAGTATGCATGTTACTTCACCCGTAAGAGAGCCCCTTATTCAAGGCGGGAAAACGTATGCAGACGTAACGGAAGATATTTGCCGGCATGTCGAAGGAAAGCCTACAAAGGAATGGAAAATTGCTTTTGGTATTTCTTTGCTTGTTTTGGCTTATGGAACTTGTTGTCTGGCATGGACCTGGTGGGAAGGTCTGGGCGTGTGGGGATTAAATAAGACAGTAGGTTGGGCCTGGGATATTACAAACTTCGTATGGTGGGTTGGTATCGGTCACGCTGGAACTTTGATCTCGGCAATTCTTTTACTCTTCCGTCAGAAATGGAGAACATCCATTAACCGTGCGGCAGAAGCGATGACAATTTTCGCTGTAATTTGTGCGGCATCTTTTATCCTGATGCACATGGGTCGTCCATGGATGGCATATTGGGCTTTGCCTCTGCCTAACGCATTTGGTTCTCTTTGGGTAAACTTCAACTCTCCTCTTGTATGGGACGTTTTTGCGATCAGTACTTATTTCTCTGTATCCCTTGTTTTCTGGTATATCGGTCTTATTCCTGATTTAGCTACAATTCGCGACCGTGCAACCAGCAAAGTTTCTCGTTTCATGTATGGAACTTTTGCGATGGGATGGGACGGATCAGCAAAAACCTGGTCTCGTTACGAATATATCAGCTTAATTCTTGCAGGTTTATCAACACCACTTGTACTCTCAGTACACACGATTGTAAGTATGGACTTTGCTACTTCGGTAATTCCGGGATGGCATACAACAATTTTCCCTCCATACTTCGTAGCGGGTGCGATTTTCTCTGGATTTGCGATGGTACAAAACCTTATGTTGATCACACGTGTGGTTTACAAGCTGGAAGACTATATCACCCTTGAACACATTGAAACCATGAACAAGGTAATTACCTTGACTGGTTCGGTTGTAGGGGTTGCCTATATTACTGAGTTCTTTATTGCCTGGTATTCAGGAGTGGAATATGAAAGTTATGCATTTATCAACCGTGCTACCGGACCTTACTGGTGGGCATACTGGGCGATGATGACTTGTAACGTAATCTCTCCACAGTTGTTCTGGTCAAGAAAACTTCGTCGCAGCATTACATTTACTTTCTTTATCTCTGTTATTGTAAACATTGGTATGTGGTTCGAGCGTTTTGTAATTATTGTTACATCACTTCACCGTGACTATATTCCATCGAGCTGGGCTATGTTCTCCCCTACCCGTTATGATATTGGGGATTACATCTTCTCTTTCGGGTTGTTCTTTACGTTATTCCTGCTTTTCTCAAAATATCTACCGGTTGTAAACATGGCGGAAGTGAAAGCGGTAATCAGATCGACTTCTGCGAACTTGCCTAAGAAAATTGCAGGTGTTGCGAAAGTAAGACAACGCGAAGCTGCCGCTCCGTTATTTAACAAGGATATAGAATAAGTAAAATCGCTGACAGCGAAAGAATAATATTTAACATTAGTATAAATATGGCAGAATTATCTGGTAAATATTTAGTTGGAGTCTACGACGATGACGATACTGTATTACACGCAGTACCGAGACTCAGAAAGGCAGGAGTAAAAATACAGGAAGTGTATTCTCCATTTCCAATCCATGGAATGGATGATGCCCTTGGTCACCCTCGTACAAGAATCGGGATTGCAGCGTTCATGTTCGGTGTTACCGGATGTTGCGTAGCCTTAACGTTGATGATCTGGACAATGGGAATTGACTGGCCGATGATCGTTGGTGGTAAAGATTCTATTTCTCTGCCAAACTATATTCCTATTACATTTGAGTTGACTGTACTTTTCACTGCGTTTGGTATGGTTACTACATTTTTCATCTCAAACGGGTTAAGTCCTGCTGCCCACAAACATGAAAGATTTGATGTTCGCGCGACGGATAACAAATTTGTAATGGCAATTAACTTGGGTAGAAATTCAATGAGTGAAGATGAAATATCCCGTGCGCTTAGAGATAGCGGTGCCGAAGAGGTTAACATCAAACAATTTTAATGTGCTTGGATCGATGAAATTGAAAAGTTTATATAAGTATTCAATAGCCTTTGCTATCATTCTGATTGCAGCAGTAAGTTGCAAACGTGATCCTAGCAATCCTGGTAAAGAATATGCTCCGAATATGTACCTGCCGGTTGGTTATGAACCATACAGACAGGAAAAACCAAATCCAATCAACCCGATGGGATTGACTATGCGCTTGCCTGTTGATGGTACTGTTGCTCGTCGTAATTACAACACCAGTTTTGGTGATGGAGATTCAGCTCAGGTCGATTTGATGGTTTACAACATTGCTTCTGATAGTATTTCTATTTCAGAAAGAGTTTTGAAAAACCCGGTTCCTTTGAACGAGAACACATTGGCAGAAGGTAAAGTGTTGTATGAAAGATACTGTCAGCATTGTCATGGTGCAGCAGGAGCAGGTGATGGAAAAGTAGCCGCTATATATAAAGGGGTTCCCAACTACGCGAGTGATGCTTACAAAAACCTTAATGAAGGACATATCTTCCATGTTATTACTTACGGTAAAGCACGGATGTGGCCTCATGGTTCGCAAATTAATCCTGAGGAGCGCTGGAAAATTGTACACTACGTGCAAAAGCTGCAAAAGGGAGCATAGTCTATTTTTGATAACTGAGAAATAATATTTGAATAATGGCATCAGCACATTCGATTCCTTCTATTGAAGAACGGTTTGAATTCACTTCGGGAGCTAAAAGAAACCTGATAATTGGGGGCGCAATTGGTGCGGCTTTGGTTGTGGTAGGTGTTTATTTAGCAGCTACCGGTGGAGGTGGACATCAGGAAGCAGAAGCAGCACATGGTGCAGTGAATGCTATAACCGGACATGCAGCAGCCGGACATGAAGCAGCAGGTCACGCCGAAGAGCATCATGTAAGCTGGTTAACACGTATTTGGGCAAACCTTTGGGTAAACGCGGTTTATTTTACCGGGATTTCCGTTGTGGGTATGTTTTTTATATCATATAACTATCTTGCACAAGCGGGATGGTCAGCAGTTTTTAAAAGGGTACCGGAAGCAATGCCTGCATTTTTACCTGTGACTGGGATTATTATGCTTGTAGTATTCTTTTTAGGTGGTCATGATCTTTTTCACTGGACACACTCAGAAGTTTACGAAGTTGGCGGACCTGAATATGATGAGGTACTAGCTGGAAAACAAGGATATCTGAATACGCCATTTTTTGTTGGCAGAATGATATTTTACTTTGTTGCCTGGTATTTTATGTGGAGGAAAATTCGTCAATTTTCGTTGGAAGAAGATCAAATCGGTGGAACAGAATTATATGATAAATCAATACGTTTAGGAACAGCATTTCTTGTTGTATTTGGCGTTACGTCATCAACATCTGCATGGGATTTCGTAATGTCTGTAGATCCTCACTGGTTTAGTACAATGTTTGGATGGTATACATTGGCAAGCTGGCACGTTGCTGGTCTGGCCGTTATCACGCTGACCGTTGTTATGTTAAGAGAAAGAGGTTATTTGAAAGCTGTAAATTCTAGCCACCTTCGCGATTTAGGAAAATTTGTTTTTGCATTTAGTATTTTCTGGACTTATGTATGGTTTGCTCAGTTTCTTTTGATCTATTATGCAAATCAGCCGGAAGAGATTATTTATTTCATCGAACGTTTCAGAGGTCACGGAAGTATTTTCAAGGCTCCATTCTTTATTACATTGTTCCTTAACTTTTTCTTGCCATTCCTTGTTTTGATGACAAGGGACTCTAAGTTTACGCATTCGATTCTTAAAGTTGCTTGCTGGAGTGTAATCATCGGTCACTATATGGATTTTTACACGAACATTATGCCAGGTAGTGCTGGAGATACGGCGGGATTTGGCCCGTTGGAATGGGGATTTTTCATTGTCTTCATTTGTGGATTTGTTTGGTCAATGGCGACTCAGTTGGAAAAAGCAAATTTGATTCCAAAACATCATCCAATGTTGGAAGAGTCATTGCATCACGATATCGCCTAATTTGCTTAACCTGTTATTATCATGTATTTTATCATTGGATTAGTTGCCTTAGTTTTTGTGGTTCTCACGGTCATCGTGGTAACCCGGCTGCAGGATGTTCTTAAAAATGTAAAGAAACCAGAATCAGCTGACGAAGCTCCTTCAGGAAACGGTTGGAATGGTGCAATGTTTATTGTGATCATAATCGCCGCTGTTGTTGGGATCACCTGGTCATATATGCATGCGAGAGAACATTTTTTACCGATTGCTTCTTCCGTTCACGGTAGAAGAACAGACGATCTGTTCTGGTTCTCAATGGGAATTCTTACAATTCCTTTCGCGTTTGTTAACTTTTTAATATTCTTTTTTGCCTGGAAGTATCAATATAAAAAAGGAAATAAAGCGTCTTTTTATCCTGATAACCACAAACTAGAATTAATATGGACGATCATTCCCGCAATTGTAATGGCCATGTTGGTTTTTACAGGGTGGAAAGCTTGGTCTGATATCACTTCTGACGCTCCTGCTGATTCCGAAGTAATCGAAATTACTGGAAAGCAATTCAACTGGATTGTTCGTTATGGCGGTGTTAGTGATAACAAATTGGGGAACTATAACTATAAGTTAATAGACGCCCAAAATGAAGTAGGTATTGATTTATCCGATGAAAATTCATTTGACGATTTCTTGAACCCTACCGAAATGCATATTCCTGTTGGACGTCCTGTACTTTTGAAAATCCGTGCTCGTGACGTTTTGCACAGTGTATTTATCCCTCATATGCGTGTGAAGATGGATGCTGTTCCAGGTATGCCGACGAAGTTCTGGTTTGTTCCGGACAAAACAACGGCTGATATGCGTGCGGAGACAGGTAATCCAAATTTCAAATATGAAATCGCTTGTACAGAGGTTTGTGGACAAGGTCACTTTTCAATGAAAATTAATCTGGTTGTTGAAGACGAAGCGTCATATAAGAAATGGTGTGCAGAACAATCAACTTTTCTACAGACCTACCCGGAGTATCTGGCAAAAGTGCCAGACAATTTGAAAGCAAAAGCGATGAAAGGTTTGCCAGCTGATACAGCAACTCCTGCCGATACTGCAAAGACGGCTTCGACAGGGGGTGGAATTGGAACAACTGCGGCTCTTCGCTAATTTTATTACATTAAATTCAAAACAAGTATATGTCAGCTATTGAAGGATTGGACACCGCTGTACACCACCCGGAGCAAGCGCACCATCACGAGCCACAAAGCTTTTGGCAGAAATACGTATTCAGTGAAGATCACAAAGTAATTGCCAAGCAATACCTGATCACAGGTATCATGTGGGCAGTTATCGGGATAACAATGTCGGTTATTTTCCGTATTCAATTAGGGATGCCGGATTCTAACCTGTCATGGTTAAAGCCTGTTTTGGGTGCCTGGATCAGCGAGTCAGGTAAGTTAGATCCTAACTTCTACCTTGCTCTCGTAACAATGCACGGTACCATCATGGTATTTTTCGTACTTACGGCAGGATTGAGCGGAACATTCAGTAATTTCCTTATCCCATTGCAGATTGGTGCACGCGATATGGCATCTGGATTTATGAACATGTTATCTTACTGGTTCTTCTTCCTTGCCAGTGTGATCATGTTTGCATCTTTATTTCTGCAAACAGGACCTGCGGCAGGTGGATGGGTTATTTACCCGCCATTAAGTGCATTGCCACAAGCGCATCAAGGTTCAGGAATGGGGATGACTTTGTGGTTAGCTAGTATGGCTTTCTTCATTGTATCTCAGCTTTTAGGTGGTATCAATTATATCACAACTGTAATTAACCTTCGGACACGGGGTATGTCATTCGATCGTCTTCCATTGACAATCTGGGCGTTCCTTATTACTGCGGTTCTTGGGCTTATTTCATTCCCGGTTCTTCTATCATCAGTATTGCTTTTGATCTTTGACCGCCATTTTGGAACGAGCTTTTATCTGTCTGAAATTTATATCAATGGAGAGGCATTACCGAATGTAGGTGGTAGCCCAATTTTGTTCCAGCATTTATTCTGGTTCCTTGGTCACCCAGAGGTGTACATTGTCCTTCTTCCTGGTCTTGGTATTACTTCTGAGGTTATCGCTACAAATGCACGTAAGCCAATCTTTGGTTACCGCGCTATGATTGCCTCAATGCTTGGTATCGCGTTCCTTGCCTTTATCGTTTGGGCTCACCATATGTTCGTGACTGGTATGAATCCGTTCCTTGGATCGGTATTTATGTTCCTGACTTTGATCATTGCTGTTCCATCTGCTGTGAAAGGGTTCAACTATATTACTACACTTTGGAAAGGAAATATCGTTTTCACTCCTGCTATGCTTTTTGCAATCGGGATGGTTTCGTTGTTCGTATCAGGTGGTTTGACTGGTATTATTTTGGGTAACAGTGCTCTCGATATTCAACTTCACGATACATACTTCGTAGTTGCTCACTTTCACCTTGTAATGGGTGCGGCATCGGCGTTCGGATTGTTTGCCGGGGTTTACCATTGGTTCCCTAAGATGTTTGGAAAGATGATGAACAATACTTTGGGTCAGATCCACTTTTGGTTCTCATTCATTGGTATCTATCTTGTCTTTATTCCAATGCACTATGTTGGTATCGCAGGTTTCCCACGTCGTTACTATCAGTTCACAAGTTATGACTTCACGCACAAGTTTATGGACATGAATATGTTCATTACCGTTGCTGCGATTTTATCATTCCTTGCACAGTTTATATTCCTTTATAATTTCTTCGTGAACATTTTCAAAGGCAAAACTGCTCCGAAAAATCCATGGAGATCGAATACATTGGAATGGACTACACCAATTGTTCCTGGTCATGGTAACTGGGAAGGTGAGATTCCAGCAGTTTATCGCTGGTCATATGATTATAGCAAACCTGGCGCAAAAGAGGATTTTATACCTCAGAATATTCCTTATTCTCAAACTTTGGAATCTAACTTCCCTCACGAGAACGAGCTGATTGCGACAGAAAAAGAAATAGAGGCTCAGAATTTTAATGACCAATTTAACACAGCTCATTAATTCACGTGTCAATCGTCGTTTCCGACGATTGACACTGAATACTGTAATTACGCTTTACATCCTGATTATGGTTGGTGGAGTTGTAAGAAGTACAGGCGCTGGCATGGGTTGTCCCGATTGGCCAAAATGCTTTGGTAGCTGGATACCTCCAACGGAGGTCTCTCAGCTACCATTAGATTATAAGGAAATCTATGGAGCTAAATTAAAAGGTGAGGTAATTTTCAATCCTGTGAAAACATGGATTGAGTATGTCAACCGGCTTTTTGGAGTTTTTACGGGGATAATGATCTTCGGGACGCTAATTGCTTCAATTCCTTATTTGAAGTCCGACAGAAAAAGCTTGTTTTTTTATAGCTTGTTGGCTTTCATACTGGTTGGTTTGCAGGGATGGCTTGGGTCGAAGGTAGTATCATCAGAGTTACATCCGGTGATGATTACAATTCATATGCTTTTGGCCATTGTAATTGTCTTCATTTTGATATATCTGTTCATCCGTGCTTCTTATTCTCCGGAAAGGGATGGGAAATTGTTCGCTGATCAGGGGCTGATTAACAAATTTAGTTTGCTTGTCCTGACGTTATCACTGATACAGATCTTGATTGGAACGCAGGTACGTGAGTTGATGGATGAGGTGATACGAGCTTTGGGTTATGAAGGACGTGCGAAATGGGTTGAAGAGCTTGGAGTTCCATTTTATATACACCGCTCTTTTTCCATATTGGTACTTGCTGCGAATTTGTTTTGGATTAATAAAATTATTCGTTCTATACCCGGAGAATCCAGAATTAAACAAATGGGTCTAGGCTGTTTGGTAATTTTAGGTGTCGAGATTTTCACAGGGATCGTAATGGCGTATTTTGGCGTTCCTGCATTTGCTCAACCCATTCACCTGACATTGGCCGTCATCATGATTGGATTACAGTTTATGATGTGGCTGCTTATGAATGCCAGTCGTTTTTCTTGGGGCAAAGAAATTGTTAGACTGAAAAGGGATTTAGTGTAGATTGGAAATAGAGTTAAATAATGACATCAGTAGAGGAAAGCTTAGGTTTAAATAGCGTTGGAGATAAAGTAAAAGCCTTGTTTGAATTGTTAAAATTCAGGCTGGCTTCGCTGATCGCTTTTTCAGGTGCGATGGGATACTGTCTCGGAGCTTCCGATGTAAGTTGGGTGAAGATTGTTCTTTTCTGTATCGCGTCTATCGGTATCACAGGATCCGCAAATATTATTAATCAGATTCTTGAAAAGGATCTGGATAAGATGATGAAGAGAACGCAAAATCGTCCTCTTCCAAGTGGAAGAATTTCGGTTGAGCAAGCGATTGTTTGGGCTGTATTTCTCGGAGTTTCATCATTGATTGTATTCGTTGTTTATTTTAATATGATCAGTGCATTACTGGCGCTTTTGTCGTTGGTTTTGTATGGGTTTGTTTATACACCGTTGAAACGTGTTGGCCCTATCGCAGTTTTTGTTGGAGCGTTTCCAGGAGCATTTCCGCCGATGATTGGGTGGGTAGCAGCGACTAACCACTTTGGATTAGAACCTGGAATTTTGTTCGCGATCCAGTTTTTTTGGCAATTCCCACATTTCTGGGCGATTGCATGGGTATTAGATGATGATTACAAACGGGCGGGTTTTAAATTATTACCTGCAAATGGTTTGAAAGACGCAGATACAACGATGCAGATTATGATTTACACGTTGTTTTTATTGCCGGTTGGGTGGTTGCCATACAAACTGGGTATGACGGGAATCAATTCTGCTTTTATAGCGACAGTTTTTGGTGTATTGTTTTTAGCACAAACATTTCATCTGATGCGTAAGTGTACGGATAAAACGGCAAGACAACTTATGTTTGGTTCTTTCATATATTTGCCGATCGTTCAAATTGCGTTTTTGTTGGATAAATTGTGATATCGTAATTTAGTGAAATGGAAAACATTCAACATTTGAAAGTAGACAAGGAGCCTCAGGCTACGCTTTCTATGGACCCAATGAAATTCATTCTTTGGTTGTTTGTAGTGAGCATAATAATGCTTTTTGCATCGCAAACCAGTGCTTATCTTGTGCGTAGAGCAGAAGGTAACTGGCTTGAATTTGAGATGCCCAGGATATTCTGGTATAGTACCGGTGTACTGTTGGTAAGTAGTCTTGCAATGCAGGCTGCTTATTTTGCAGCAAAAAAAGATGATTTCAGATTATTGAAAATAGCAATTTCTATTACTTTTGTACTTGGCCTGACGTTTCTGTGGATGCAGTTTGAGGGATGGAAACAGTTGGTGGCAATGAATGTTTACTTTGTTGGAAACCCTTCTGGTTCGTTTTTTTATGTATTTACCGGACTTCATGGTTTCCATATTATAAGTGGTATCATTGTTCTGATCTATGCATGGATCGCGGTTTTCAAGCAGAAAGTGCATTCAAAGAATTTGCGTCAAATACAGATTTGCGCCACATACTGGCATTTTTTAGACTTACTCTGGTTATATCTTTTTGTTTTTTTATTGACTTTTAATTGATAATTTTTCACCAATGGCTGCACATGTAACAACACCAGGCACGGTAGAACCCAAAATGTGGATGGGCGGGATCGAGCCGATGAAAGCAAGTTACGGGAAATTGATGATGTGGTTTTTCCTCATCTCAGATACGTTCACCTTTTCTGCCTTGCTTGTAGCATACGGAACGCAACGTTTTAGTTTCCCTTCATATATTGGCGAAGCTGCAAATTTCACTTTTTCAAATTTGTACTGGCCTATTCCTGAAAAGGTTTATGAATCTGTTCCATTCTTGCATGGAATTTCGTTGCCATTGGTTTTTGTCGGTATCATGACATTCATTCTTATTGCAAGTAGTGTTACAATGGTACTTGCGGTGGAAGCAGGTCACCGTATGGACCGTGCAAATGTTGAAAAATATATGCTCTGGACAATTTTAGGCGGTTTCACTTTCCTTGGCTGCCAGGCCTGGGAATGGGCTCACTTTATCCACGGGACGGATGCTGGTACTGTGATGAAAGTTATGGAGAACGGAACATGGGTCGATAAATTGGTGCATGGCGCGAACCTTACTGAAAACCAATACGGACCTCCTGCTTTTGCAGATTTCTTTTTCTTCATCACAGGTTTCCACGGAACACACGTATTTAGTGGTGTTATTTTAAATATTCTTATATTCTTCCGTTCAGCGACTGGTTTCTATGACAAACGCGGAAGTTATGAAATGGTTGAAAAAGTTGGTCTTTACTGGCACTTTGTAGACCTTGTTTGGGTATTTGTATTTACATTCTTTTATCTGGTTTAATCGTAGACCTCTTCAATTCTAAAGCACATGGCAGAAGTACATCATATACACGAGCAGGATCCTAACGCAGGCGCGGAACAGCGAAAAGCTATCTGGAAAACTTTCTGGATTTTACTGGTCCTGACAGCACTTGAGTTCCTTATTGCATTCACTGTACCTCACGGTACTTTGAAAGTTACAATTTTCATCGTGATGACAATTGTTAAAGCATTTTATATCGTAGGTGAATTTATGCACCTTAAGCATGAAACCAAGTCGCTGATTTGGTCTATCATCGTTCCGGTTATTTTTGTGGCCTGGCTGATTCTTGCGCTTCTTTTAGAAGGAAATGCTATTTTTCAGGCTATTTTCAAGTAGAGGCTACTCGTTATGATAAACTTCCGTAAAGCCGGATTACTAATATTGACATTAGTAATTCCGGCTTTGGTTTTTGTGTTCCTTAAGCTATTTGCTACCAATCATTACGATTTGCCATATTACCATCCGGAATTCACAGCGACTGGTGAATTAGCGATGAATAATGGCGATACTGTGTTTTATCAGGTGCCAGATATTTCGTTGAAAAAAACTGACGGAAATCCTTTCGTTGAGAAATTCAAAGATGGCAAGATGACGATAGTAAATTTCCTGCCACAGGCATGTGATGACAGTTGTAAAATTGTTCTGGGACAGATAGAAAGAATTTCTGCATTGACAGAAAGTATTCCAAATCTTCAACTGTTGACTCTTACTGAAAATTGGAACGGTAAGAACGCTAGTTATCCAGCCTCAATGGATTCGAAAAACTGGCTTGTGCTTACCGGTTCGACTGACGAGATTAACGATGTCTGTAAAAGGGTTTTAAAAATGGAAACAAAAGTGCCAAAAGCTAAAACCAATTCGCTCGAATCTAAGTTAGTATTGATAGACACGAAAGGCCAGATCAGAGGATATTATAATTTATCTGATTTGGAAGAAACAGACAGGTTGATGGGTGAGATCAAAATTTTGGATTACGAGAAAAAATCAAATTAATACGAATTGTTATGGCAACTGTATTGGTTGAAGAAAATAAGAAGTACAGAAAAATTATTAATATCCTTGCCATTGCAATTCCGGTTGCTGTGGCCGTGCTTATTGGTATCAGACAGAAGATAGATTTAGGAACGTGGACGAAAGTTTTGCCGCACGTGATCGGTATGTTAAATACTGCGACGGCGATCTTACTTCTCATGGGCTTTTATTTTATAAAAACGAATAATAGAAATTTGCACCGACTGATGATGACATTTGCTTTTGTCCTCGGAGCGATATTTCTGGTTTGTTACATTCTTTATCATATTTCAAACGAGTCGACGCCGTTCGGTGGTTCAGGATTCATCAGGCCGATATATTATTTTTTATTGATTTCACATATTTTGTTATCAATCGTAGTCGTCTGGTTTGTATTGAGAGCTGTTTACTTTGGTTATAGCAATCAGTTAGCGGAACATCGGAAAGCCGTTAAATGGGCATTTCCAATTTGGCTTTATGTGAGTGTGAGTGGTGTGATTGTTTATTTATTGATTAGTCCCTATTACGTATGAAAAAGCTTCTGGCGGTTTGCGGGTTTATAATTATATTTTTTGTTTTGACAGTTCCGTCAACCATGGCGCAATGTGCTATGTGCAGAGGAAGTGTTGAAAGTTCAATGGGGAATGGAAGAAATAACGTAGGTGTAGGCCTGAATACTGGAATTGTTTATTTATTTATGATGCCTTATATTTTGGTTGCGGTGATTGGGTATATGTGGTACAGAAGCAGCAAGAAAAATCAGCAGGAACGTCAGTTTGTTACTGCTCGCGTTCAGCAGGCTTTGCATCAAAAATAGACGTTAAGATAAAGGCTGAGGCGAAATCAAATTGTTGGTTTCGCCTCTTTTTGTTTTTTGGTGATGATGAAAAATATATTGCCTGTTTTGAAAATAAATCGATTTTGTAGGTGTAGAAATTGAAGATGGAGTCTTTAAATTGAAAAACCAGTTTTGATCATGAGATCCATTCTTCTTTTAGTATTATTTTTTTTCTGTTTGCCGGGCCACGGGCAGACCATATCAACTTCGAAGCCTTGGACATATTGGTGGTGGATGGGGAGTGCTGTCACCCAGGAAGACATCACAGCGCAACTTGAAGGATTTTCAAAAGCCGGCTTAGGCGGTGTTCATATTATTCCGATTTATGGTGTAAAGGGTTACGAAAACGACTTTGTTCCGTTTCTTACCGATCATTGGTTAAAAGTGATGGAACATACTGTCATCGAAGCGAAACGATTGGGCCTTGGTGTGGATATGACAACTGGTACCGGGTGGCCATTCGGCGGACCTAACGTTACCAAACAGATGGCTGCCAAAACAATAAACTTCAAAGATGGGAAATGGAAAATCCTACCAACCAAGCAGGAGGTGAAACGTGCAGCACCAGGTGGAGAAGGTTTGGTTTTTGATCCCTTTCATCCAACAGCCATGGCCGATTATCTGGTGAGGTTTGATTCCGCTTTTGTTCACGCAAAAGAATTACCACGATCTATGTATATGGATTCTTACGAGGCCTACGGAGCGAACTGGACGGATGATTTTCTTCGTGAGTTCAAAAAACGGAGGGGATATGATCTGCAAAACGAGCCAGCACTTCTGACCGATTCGACGGGAAAGTCAGAATCATTATTGGTGAAAATTGATTATCACCAGACCTTATCCGAACTTCTCCGCGAAAGATATGCACACGCTTGGACAAGCTGGAGTAAGCAGAAAGGATTTTTAACCAGATACCAGGCACACGGATCTCCTGGAAATCTTCTTGAACTTTACGACGAGGCCGATATTCCGGAAACAGAATCCTTCGGTACGAGTAGATTCGGGATTCCCGGACTGAGAATTGATCCTGACTATTCGATAAAACAATTTGGTACGCCCAATCCGCTTGCGATGAAGTTCGCGTCTTCTGCTGCTCATTTTTCCGGAAAAAAGTTGGTGAGTTCAGAAACCGGTACTTGGCTTGCCAATCACTTTAAAGTTTCGTTGTCTCAGGTGAAGCCGCAAATTGACGAATTATTTACGAGTGGAATAAATCATATTTTCTATCATGGCACAACCTACTCGCCGGTTAAGGAAGCATATCCGGGTTGGTTGTTCTATGCTTCAACGAACTTTGGACCGGCTTCACATTTCGCTGAGCATTTTTCATTATTAAATCAATACGTAGAGCGTTGTCAGAAGCTGTTACAGGAAAGTCAGCCGGATAATGATATTCTGGTTTATTTTCCAATCCATGATCTTTGGTCGACGCCCGCAAAATCCGCTGGTGGTGTGCATTTACTTGAAGTTCATCATGTTGATCGCTGGTTATTGCAATTACCATTCGGGCAGTTGACAACAAAATTGTGGAAGGAGGGATATGCTTTTGACTATGTCTCCGACAGACAATTTTCGAGATTATCCGCCACAAAAAATGGAGATGTTTCGTCTGGTAAATCAATTTATAAAACGATCCTGATCCCGCCGTCGACATATATGCCGGAGGAGACTTTAAACGAGTTGACCAGACTGGCAAAATCAGGCGCCAATATTATTTTCGCAGACCATTTTCCAGCAAACGTTACAGGTTATAATTTAAACGGAACGCGCCAGAAGGAATTCGTAACGAAACTTAGCGAATTGAAAGCAAAAAACGCTGGCGTTGTTGTATCAAAAGATTGGGAAATTGCATTGCAAAAACATGGTGTTGTTCAGGAACAATGGGCCAAACAAGGGTTAACTTTTATAAGGAAAAAGTCGGGCGACCACTCAATATATTTTATAGCTAATCTGGCAAATGGTTTCAGGGAAGGCTGGATTCATATTGGTAAACTGACTGGAAAAGTTGAACGTTATGATCCGTTAACAGATGAATTAATCACGCTAGCCACTCGTACGGAAAAAGGTAAAAGCGAAGTTTTCCTCAAATTACTTCCAGGCGAATCTTGCTTCTTAAGGACATCTGGCCAATCAATGGAAATCGTTCCTGCTTCAAAACCGGAAAAGCAGTATTCTATCGATGGAAATTGGGCAGTTGATTTTGTTAAAGGCAAGCCTTCATTGCCAGCGTCAGGTAAACTGAAAAAAGCAGGTTCATGGGTTTCATTATCTGATACCGCCAGATATTTTTCCGGAACTGCCAGGTATGCCCTTGACTTTGATGTACCAGCGGGGTTGTTATCTTCCAAATCGATCATCCTGGATTTAGGAGATGTTCGCGAAGTTGCCGCTGTTAAGCTTAATGGTGAAGAAATCGGCACGGCGTGGTCTATTCCTTTTCATTTAAAAGTGATTCCGGAGACACTTAAAGAAAAAGGAAATAAAATTGAGATCGAAGTAACAAATCTTTCGGCTAATTACATGCGCCTGCGCGACAAACAGGCTCCCGAGTGGAAGAAATTTTACGATATCAATATTGTTGATATAACGTATAAAAAATTCAATGCAGACAACTGGGAACCTATGCCGTCCGGCTTGCTGGGACCGATTCGTTTGTTATACTGATTTGTTTTGCCACGAATTTTCACTAATCGCATTCGGGAAAATTCGTGGGAAAAAATCATTCCCACAAAGGATAATGTTCAAGCTGGATTTGCTGACCGAAAAATATGTTTGTTGACTGCTCAAAAGAAAGTGTATAGTCAGAAACATAAAACTGCCGTTTCCCTGTGCCCTTTTCGTTGACTAGATAATGTTGTTCAAGCCAGGCACGTAACGAGTGTGCAACAATTTCAGAAGTATCCAAAATTTCAACATCGTTTTCGTAATATTTACTGATCTGGTTTTTGATAAGCGGATAATGGGTACAACCCAAAATCAGTGCCTCAATTCCTTCCAGAGTCGGATCTGAGAGATAGCTGTCAATAATGCTTTCACTGATATTATTATCAAAAAAACCTTCTTCAATCATGGGAGCCAGTAGCGGCGTTGCAAGAGATTTTAAGTGAATATTTTTATTTAAAGCATCAACTTTTTTCTTGTAGACATTGGATAAAACAGTCTGTTTCGTTCCAATAAGTCCGATCGTTTTTCCATCATAATGCTCCTTGATATAATCAACCACCGGGTCAATTACATTTAGAACTTTCGCTTTGCTGCCAACGTACTCCCGGACGAGTTCAAATGCTGCGGCGGACGCAGAGTTGCAGGCGATCAGAATCAGCTTACAATTTTGTTGTAAGAGCATATTGCAAATCTTGATAGAATATGCCTGGATGGACGCGGTGGATTTGTCGCCATAAGGTAAATGAGCCGTATCTCCGAAATAAATGGTATTTTCATTTGGCAAAAGTCGGGTAACTGCGCTGGCGACAGTCATACCGCCAATGCCGCTATCAAATATGCCAATAGGCGCTGAGGAATCGAACATGGTAATCGGGAATAAATAGCTAATCGGCTATAAAACTAAAGGAAGCTTCGTAATTATCTTTCTTATCCTGATAAATATATTTATGTAATAACAATTTTAATATAGATCCGAAATTAAAATGTTGAAAGTTAGGTCTTTATAAGTATACGAAGTCATTTGAATCTTTATTTGAAAAATAATCTTAAAAAATATCCTGCCTCATGCAACCTCGGCAATAGTCTTTTGCATCTTACTATTGAAACAACATTAGAATGGGTCGAATTTTATCATTTTTTAACCAGGAAGCACAGCTGATCAAAGCACTCCGGCAGGAAGACGCCAGGGCGCAGCGGCAAGTGTATGAAAAGTATGGCCCGCGCATGCTGGGGGTATGCTTTCGTTATCTGGGTGATGAAATGACGGCGGAAGATGTGATGGTGGAGGGATTCCTGAAAGTGTTTGGTAAAATTGACCAGTTCAATAGCGAGGGCAGTTTCGAGGGGTGGATCAGGAGAATTATGGTAAATGAGGCGCTGGGACTTTTACGGAAAAGAAAGCAAATGCCTGAGGATATTTTATCTGATGAAGCGGCGAATATTCCGGATTACAACTACGCCGACCAGCATATCGAAACACAGGAGTTGCTAGATCTGATCGAGCAGTTGCCATTCGGGTATCGCACTGTTTTTAATTTATATGCAATTGAAGGTTATGCGCATAGCGAAATTGCAGAATTGTTAGGTATAACGGAAAGTACGTCGAAATCTCAGCTTCACCGGGCACGTGCCTTGTTGCAGAAAATGGTGGGAGCCTGGGAAAATGACTTCAAAAAAAAACTGAATTATGAGAAAGCATCCGGTTGATGATCTTTTCCAAAAGAGACTCACTTCATTGGAGAAAAAACCATCTGAACTCGCCTGGAAACGAATTCAGGAAGGACAGAAAAAGAAATCGCGGCGAATAGTGGCGTGGGTATGGTATGCGGCAGCGAGCGTAGTTTTGACGTTGGTGACAAGTTATTTGGTATGGCAGGGACAAAACGACATTTCTTCTCCGATGCATGCAGGTTCTGAAATTGCAAAGGTCGAAAAGTCTACAAGTAAGCAAGCTGAGGTAGCAGATTCAATTCAAACGGAAAGCGGAAGTCTGTCGAATGATGAAGCGAAAAGTTCTCTGCCTTCAGAACAGCCCACTTTGGCAAAGCGGGAAATTGTTAAGGAGTCTCCTTCAATAAAGGCCAAGGCGGAACGTCAGGCTGAAATCAATAGTGCAAATCAGCCAGCTCCGGTTCAGATTGCTAAAATTGAGCCTGTTAAAGCGGAGGAAGTGAAGATAGAAAATGCGGAGATCCAAAGGTCAATTTCTACTGAAAAGGTAATTCCGAAGACAGTTGAATTAGCGCAGCGCGATGAAAAAAAGCCGGACCGTACGATTATTGTCGAAGTTGAGGAGCCTGAAAGCGAAGGTAAAGACAAATCAAAATCCCGTTTGTCACGTGTTTTCCGTCAGCTTAAAAATGTGAGAGAAGCAGAGCCGGTCGATTGGGAAGACGTAGGCTTTAATCCCAAAAGTATTATTGCCAGGGCAGATGACCGAACTAATGATGATGGAAAAGTATCAGGAAAGCGTGAAAGAAAAAATTAATCGGTAACCCTATTATGTCATGAAAATGAAAATCATTTTGGCCGTTGTTATGCTTTTGTCTTTGACAGAGTTATGGGCAAAGAACATTATCCCTTCTTCCGTTACAAAAAATATAAAGAACGATTCGATCATTGTAAGGTTTGGTAATAAAACCAGAATGGTCATCTACGGAGAGAATAAAAGAGAACTGGAGAAAATCCTGAAATACGATTTGAACGCTTTGCTGAAAGATCTTAAAATTCGTTTGGATAGTACACAGCAGGATACAACGTTAATTGTGGAGGAATTCAGCGGCGACGACTATTTGAAAAATAAGCCGGATCTGGGCGACGACAAAAACTATGTGCGGATTGGAAAACGCGGGGGACTGCGTATCAGGAACGGGGATACGAAGGTTGAGATTGAAAGCGGAAGTGTAGAGGTGAGTGATGGTGATGGGAATTTTGCCAGAATAGGGCAAACAGCAAAATCTTATGTACCAAGCTGGGGATCGAGCCCGCGGAAAGGTTTTAACATTGCCCTGGGCTTGAATACCTATGGAAGTAATACACCTTTAAGCACAGCCGCAGGCACATTGGTTGAAATGCCCGAATTAAAACCTTTTGGGTCAAGGTATATCAGTCTGGGATATATCGCATCTACAACAGTTGCAAGAGGCCAAAAGGCAAGGTTGAGCTTTGATTTCGGGATAGATTTTTCCTGGTACAATCTGATGTTTGAAGGCAATAATAAGATTATTAAAAATCAGGATATGGTGATTTTTGAACCGGTGCTGAATGACGAGGGAAACGAGATAAATTTACAGAAAAATAAGTACGTGCTGCCTTTTGTAAATCTGTCAATCATGCCAACAATAAGTTTTCGCAGATCTTTTATATCACATATCACCGCAGGAGTCTATGGTGGGTATAGGCTGGGGAGTTATTCCAAGATTGTCGAACGGGAAAGTGATGACAAATCTTTTGATCGCCGTAACTTTTTTGCCAATGATGTCCGGTATGGCTTAGGCTTCGAGCTTGGCATCCGCAGATTTCCGGATTTGTTCGTAAACTATGATTTGAATGAGTTGTATGAGAAAAATCACGGTCCGTCAGTGAAAATGTTAAGTTTTGGAATAAAATTATTTTAGATATAAGTTATTGATTTAGTGCCTGCTAGGATCCTTTTTCTAGCAGGCACTAAAATTTTCTGAATATTTTTTTCATAAAGTATTTGACATTAATGAAAAAGGTCATAATTTTGCAGCTCCAAAAGTGAGACAAGAGGTTCTCACGGTTGTATTGAAATGTTGATCGGGGGTGTACCAGAGTGGCCAAATGGGGCAGACTGTAAATCTGCTGGTGTACGCCTACGGTGGTTCGAATCCATCCGCCCCCACAGTTTAAACCAGAGTTTTCTTTATGTTTACCAGTATAAAGAAAGGTTTATAACAATTGCGAAAGTAGCTCAGCTGGTAGAGCGATAGCCTTCCAAGCTATAGGTCGCGAGTTCGAACCTCGTCTTTCGCTCATTTTTAAGACACGTCAAGCGACTAGCGAAAACATTCATTTTGAAGCCCTTTCGCTGGTCGCTTTTGGCTGTGGTCTAAACTGAGATTAATTTCTCACGCGAAGGTGCTTAACGTAGCAACTCGATATATTGAAATTTTGCTGTTGTAGCTCAGGGGTAGAGCACTTCCTTGGTAAGGAAGAGGTCAGGGGTTCAAATCCCCTCAATAGCTCGGAAGAATATTTAAAAATATTCTGAAATTTAAAGCTGCTGAAAACAGTCAGGTTTAAATGAAGATTTTGATCCTTGCATTTAGTTTTTTTGATTTTGAAGGGCTTGGTAAATGTAAGCTAAAAGGGATCAATCAATAGTGTTTAATAAATTCGTAATAACTTCAAATTTTAAGCGTACTTAGGACATGGCAAAAGAGACGTATGACCGCTCGAAACCCCACGTGAATATTGGTACTATCGGGCACGTTGACCACGGTAAAACTACTCTTACAGCGGCAATTACAACTGTATTGGCAAAAAAGGGTTTAGCAGTATTGCGTGATTTCTCATCAATTGATAATGCACCTGAAGAGAAAGAACGTGGTATCACAATTAATACATCGCACGTAGAATACGCAACAGCAAACCGTCACTATGCTCACGTTGACTGTCCAGGTCACGCGGATTATGTGAAGAACATGGTTACTGGTGCTGCTCAGATGGATGGAGCTATCATTGTAGTTGCTGCAACTGATGGACCTATGCCACAAACTCGCGAGCACATTCTTTTGGCTCGTCAGGTAGGTGTTCCTCAACTAGTAGTATTCATGAACAAAGTGGATATGGTTGATGATCCTGAACTACTTGAACTTGTTGAAATGGAAATCCGTGAGCTTCTTAGCTTCTACGATTATGATGGAGACAACATTCCAGTTATCCAAGGTTCTGCTTTGGGTGGATTGAATGGTGAAGACAAATGGGTTAAAACGATCGAAGAATTGATGGACGCTGTTGACAGCTACATTCCAATTCCTCCACGTATGACTGATCTTCCTTTCCTTATGCCTGTTGAAGACGTATTCTCGATCACTGGTCGTGGTACTGTAGCAACTGGCCGTATTGAAAGAGGAGTAATCAACTCAGGTGAAGCCGTTGATATTCTTGGTATGGGTGCAGAAGGTCTTAAATCAGTTGTGACTGGTGTTGAGATGTTCCGTAAAATCCTTGACCGTGGAGAAGCTGGTGATAACGTAGGTCTATTGCTTCGTGGTATTAACAAAGAGGATATCCGTCGTGGTATGGTTATTTGTAAGCCAGGTTCAGTTAAACCTCACGCATCTTTCAAAGGTGAAGTTTATGTACTTTCAAAAGAAGAAGGTGGACGTCACACTCCATTCTTTAACAAATACCGCCCTCAGTTCTACTTCCGTACTACGGACGTAACTGGAGAGATCACTCTTCCTGCTGGTGTTGAAATGGTTATGCCAGGTGACAACATCACAATTGAAGTGAAATTGATCAGCAAAATTGCTATGGAAAAAGGTCTTCGTTTCGCGATTCGTGAAGGTGGACGTACCGTAGGTGCAGGTCAGGTAACTGAAATTCTTGACTAAGTCGGGAAAGATTTAAAAACAAGTGCATTTCTGATGAAATGCACTTGTTTTTTATAAAAATAGTGTATCTTTGCAGCCCGAAACATTGGTTAGCACGGAATACGGGTGTAGTTCAAGGGTAGAATAGCGGTCTCCAAAACCGTTGATGGGAGTTCGAATCTCTCCACCCGTGCATAAGCAAAAAGCAAAAATGGATAAATTTACTTCGTTTCTAAAAGCATCTTGGGAAGAAATGACCGAGCATGTTACGTGGCCTCCCTTTAACGAGCTTCAGGCGAACACAACATTGGTGCTTGTTGGATCACTTATTTTTGCCTTTGTGGTAGGGATAATGGACTTTGTCTTTGAAAACGCACTCAGACTGTTTTATCAGTCTTTCTAAGGTATTTTTTTTAGCGACACCCCCTGAATGGTATGAGTGGATTAAATTGGTTTGTATTGCGTGCTGTGTCAGGACAAGAGAAAAAGATCAAGTCCTATATTGAAAATGAAATAACACGGCAGAAACTCACAGAATTCGTTCCGCAGATTCTTATTCCTTCTGAGAAGATATATGAAATGCGTAATGGAAAGAAGCGGGTTAGGGAAAAGAACTTTTTCCCGGGATACATTATCATTTCCGCCGATCTGTCAAAAGGTGAGGTTTTGCACATTATAACAAGTATTCCAGGAGTAATCGGATTTCTGGGAAATGCTCAGGGAAATTCCAAAGTACCGGTGCCGCTGCGTCAGGCAGAAATTAACCGGATTTTAGGAAGAGTAGACGAAGCTGAACACCACGAAGAAGCACCGAACATGTCGTTCATGAAAGGTGAAACTGTTAAAGTGGTAGATGGTCCTTTTAGTGGATTCATCGGTTTGGTGGAAGAAGTATTTGATGAGAAGAAAAAACTCAATGTAGTTGTAAAAATATTCGGGCGTAATACACCCGTTGAATTAAGTTACGCACAAGTAGAAAAGGATAATTGATTGAAAGAACGGGCAGGGTAAGCTTCCACTTGCATGTAAGCCGTTTAATTAATCAGTGAACCGCACAAATTCCAAAACAATGGCAAAAGAAATAGGTGGATACGTCAAACTACAGGTAAAAGGTGGCTCAGCCAACCCTTCACCTCCAATCGGGCCGGCATTAGGTTCGAAAGGTTTGAATATCATGGAGTTTTGTAAGCAATTCAATGGCCGTACTCAGGATAAACCTGGTGTGGTATTGCCGGTAGTTATTACGTACTACAAGGATAAGTCTTTTGACTTCGTCATTAAGACTCCCCCGGCCGCAAATCTTCTTCTGGAAGCATCAAAAGTAAAAGTTGGTTCGGCTCAGCCAAACCGTCTTAAAGTTGGTTCAGTTACTTGGGATCAGGTTCGTACGATCGCTGAGACTAAAATGCCTGATCTAAACTGCTTTACAATTGATTCTGCTATGAAAATGATCGCGGGAACGGCTCGTAGTATGGGTATTACCGTAGCTGGCAAAGCCCCGTGGGAAGAAAACAACTAAGCGTAGTTTAATTACGCTAAAGAAACAAAGAACATGGGAAAATTGACCAAAAAGCAAAAAGACGCTCTTTCGAAATACGACGCAACCCAGGCTTATACCTTGGAACAAGCTGCGGAGGTCCTGAAGACGATTTCTTATACTAAATTTGATTCATCTGTTGATATTGACGTTCGTTTGGGCGTTGATCCTCGTAAAGCTGATCAAATGGTACGTGGCGTGGTAACATTGCCACACGGAACCGGAAAGGATGTTCGTGTATTGGTTTTGTGTACGCCTGATAAGGAAGCCGAAGCGAAAGAAGCAGGAGCAGATTTCGTTGGTCTTGACGAGTTTATCACAAAGATAGAACAAGGCTGGACTGACATCGACGTGATTATCACAATGCCTAGTGTAATGGCAAAAGTTGGTAAGTTAGGTAAAGTATTGGGTCCTCGTGGTCTGATGCCAAACCCTAAATCAGGTACAGTTACACCAGATGTAGCTAAAGCTGTGAAAGAAGTTAAAGCAGGTAAAATTGATTTCAAGGTTGACAAATCAGGAATCATTCACGCCAGCGTAGGAAAGGTTTCTTTTGGACCAGACCAACTTGCACAGAATGCGACTGAGGTTATTAACACCTTGATCCGCCTTAAGCCTTCGTCGGCAAAGGGTACTTACGTAAAAAGCATTCACTTGTCGTCTACGATGAGCCCGGGTGTGACTATTGACAAAAACACGATTCCAGGATTATAATATGACACGGGAAGAGAAAGCAGTAATTATTGACGAGCTAAGTCAGAAATTCTCGAACACGCCATACTTCTATATCACCAGTGCTGCAGGAATGACTGTAAGTGAGGTTAACGTACTTAGAGGCCTGTGCTTCGAGCGCGGTATCGAGTATCGTGTTGTAAAGAATACTCTGATTAGAAAAGCATTAGAAACACTAGATACGGATTATTCTTCTTTCGACACAGTTTTGAAAGGTTTTTCCGGAGTAATGTTTCACCCGGAGTCAGGTAAAGTTCCTGCACAGCTGATTAAAGAATTCAAGAAAAAAGCAGGTAGTGACAAGCTTAAATTTAAAGGAGCTTCTGTTGATTCATCTGTTTTTGTTGGTGAAAGCCAGCTTGACGTTCTGATCGCTCTTAAATCTAAACAAGAGATGGTTGGAGAGATTATCGGTCTGTTGCAATCTCCTGCCAAAAACGTTATCTCGGCTCTTTCGAGCGGTGGCAACAAATTGGCTGGTATTCTTAAGACTTTATCTGAGAAAGAAGACTAATTTATTGAATATCTGCCCGGTTGAGCTCAGCGGGTCAGAGATAATATTGAGCTCAAAAATTCATCTATTTGTATAATCACAAAATCAAAAATAAAAATGGCAGATTTGAAAGCTTTCGCGGAACAGCTTGTTAACCTTACGGTTAAAGAAGTGAACGAATTGGCTGCAATTCTTAAAGACGAATATGGTATCGAACCAGCAGCTGCAGGTGCAGTTATGGTTGCAGGTCCAGCTGGTGGCGGTGACGCTCCGGTAGTTGAAGAGAAAACGTCTTTTGATGTAATTTTGAAAGCAGCAGGTGCTAGTAAACTAGCTGTTGTGAAATTGGTTAAAGACCTTACAGGTCTTGGACTTAAAGAAGCAAAAGAACTTGTTGACGGTGCACCGAAACCAGTTAAAGAAGGAGTTGCTAAGGACGAAGCAGAAGCTTTGAAAAAACAACTTGAAGAAGCTGGTGCTGAAGTTGAAGTGAAGTAATTTGCTTTATACCAATCATCAATAAAATCTTGGGAACAAGGCCTGACATTCGTCAGGTCTTTTCCTATTTTGCATGTAGACCAAACAAATTTTACTTCTTGTCGTTTGGTATGTATGGCCGGGAATAAATTTTATTTCTGGTAAATCTAATTCTCCTTCCGGATAATTGGTCTGAAACACTTCTTTACTCGTAGAAAAGAAGAACAGGGGCCGTTATTCTTTTTTTCCTACGAGGCAAACGATTAAGGTTTTAAACTAATTAGTACGATTGCGTGTTGTAACTTGTTACACGTCGCTTTGTTTTCGTTCTACTAACCCAAATCAGACATAGCCTTGGCTACAATTAAAGCAACTCCCAGAATTAATTTCTCCAGGATCAATCAAATCATTGATTATCCGGATCTGTTGGGAATCCAGGTACAATCATTCCGGGATTTCTTCAGTCTTGATACATCAGTAGAAGATCGTTCTGACGAAGGATTGTACAAAGTTTTCGCTGAAAACTTTCCTATTGCCGATTCTCGCGACAACTTCGTGCTCGAATTTATCGATTATTTATTAGAGCCACCAAAGTATTCTGTTGATGAATCTATTGATCGTGGATTGACTTATGCAGTTCCACTAAAAGCAAAATTACGTTTGATATGTAATGATGCTGATCATGAAGAATTTGAAACCATTGAACAAGAGGTATTTTTAGGAAATATCCCTTACATGACGGACCGAGGTTCGTTTGTGATCAATGGTGCTGAACGTGTTATTGTTTCTCAGTTACACCGTTCGCCGGGTGTGTTCTTCTCAATGAGCAAGCACACAAACGGTTCTAAATTATATTCTGCACGTATTATTCCGTTTAAGGGTTCATGGATTGAATTCTCAACTGACGTGAATAATGTCATGTATGCATATATTGACCGTAAGAAGAAATTCCCGGTTACTACGCTATTAAGAGCCATCGGTTTTGGTTCTGACAAGGATATTCTTGATCTCTTCGGACTTTCTGAGGAAATCGGAGCGACACCTACAAACTTGAAAAAAGCTGTTGGCCGTCGTTTGGCTGCGAGAGTTCTTCGCACCTGGACAGAAGATTTCGTGGATGAAGATACCGGTGAGGTAGTTTCTATCCAGCGTAACGAAGTATTGTTAGAGCGTGATTCAACAATCACTCCTGAGGATATCGAAGTTATTGTGGAATCTGGCCAGAAGTCAGTGATCCTTCACAAAGAAGACATGAATGTTGCGGATTATAATATCATTTATAATACGCTGCAAAAAGATAGCTCAAACTCTGATAAAGAGGCTGTTGAGCAAATTTACCGCCAGCTTCGTAACGCAGAGGCACCAGATGAACAAACTGCCAGAGATGTAATCCAAAGTTTGTTCTTCAGTGATAAACGTTATGACCTTGGAGATGTTGGTCGTTATCGTATCAACAAAAAACTGGGTTCTGATACAAGTCTTGACGTTCGCGTTCTGACAACAGGTGATATCGTTTCAATCGTCAAGTATTTGATCGGTTTGATCAATGCGAAAGCAGTTGTCGATGATATTGACCACTTGTCAAACCGTCGTGTTCGTACTGTTGGTGAACAGCTTTACGCACAGTTCGGTGTAGGTTTGGCTCGTATGGCCCGTACCATAAAAGAACGTATGAACGTACGTGATAACGAAGATTTCAAGCCTGTTGATTTGATCAACGCGCGTACGCTTTCTTCTGTTATCAACTCTTTCTTTGGTACCAACCAGTTATCACAGTTCATGGATCAAACAAATCCATTGGCTGAGATTACTCACAAAAGACGTATGTCTGCGCTTGGACCTGGTGGTCTTTCTCGTGAAAGAGCAGGTTTCGAGGTTCGTGACGTTCACTACACCCACTACGGTCGTCTGTGTACAATCGAAACTCCGGAAGGACCGAACATTGGTTTGATATCATCTCTTTGCGTATTTGCCAAAGTTAACGGAATGGGTTTCATCGAAACTCCATACCGCGTAATCGATGGTTCAGGTAAATTGACGAACGAGCTTATATACATGACTGCCGAAGAAGAAGATTCCAAATACATCGCGCAGGCTAACGCCTCAGTTGATGGAGAAGGAAACTTTACGGTAGACAAAATCAAGACGCGTTTTGAAGGTGACTTCCCGATGGTTGATCCTTCTCAGGCTTCTTATATGGACGTTGCCGCTAACCAGATTGTATCGGTAGCAGCTTCTCTTATTCCTTTCCTCGAACACGATGATGCCAACCGTGCCTTGATGGGATCTAACATGCAGCGTCAGGGTGTTCCATTGTTGCGCCCACAAGCGCCAATCGTTGGAACGGGCCTTGAAAAACGTGTTGCGATGGATTCACGTGCATTGGTAGTAGCTGAGGGTGACGGTGTGATTGAGTATGTGGATGCAACTAAAATTGTTGTTCGCTACGAAAGAACAGATGAAGAGCGTCTTGTTAGCTTTATCGAAGACAGCGTATCTTACGATCTTGTTAAATTCCGTCGTACCAATCAGGATACTTGCTTAAATCTTCAACCAATGGTTCTTAAAGGCCAGAAAGTTTCAAAAGGTGAAGCATTATGCCAGGGATATGGTACAGAAGGTGGAGAACTTGCTTTGGGTCGTAACCTTTTGGTTGCGTTCATGCCTTGGCAGGGATACAACTTTGAGGATGCGATTGTAATCTCGGAGAAAGTAGTTCGTGATGATATCTTTACTTCTATTCACATTGAAGAATTTGAATTGGAAGTTCGTGATACGAAACGTGGAGAAGAAGAACTTACTGCTGAAATTCCTAACGTAAGTGAGGAAACTGTTAAAAACCTTGATGAAAACGGTATCGTACAAGTTGGTACTGAAGTAAAAGAAGGAGATATTTTGATTGGTAAGATCACTCCAAAAGGTGAGTCAGATCCAACTCCGGAAGAAAAACTTCTTCGTGCGATCTTTGGTGACAAAGCTGGTGATGTGAAGGATGCTTCGAAAAAAGCACCACCATCTATGAAAGGTGTTGTTATTGATACTAAACTTTTCTCTCGTCCTACGAAAGAAGAGCGTGCTAAGCACAAAGACGAGTTGAAGTTACTTATGAAGAAATATGGCCGTGACTTGACAGCACTTCGCGGACGTATTATTGAGAAATTGGTTTCTTTGACTGATGGTAAAACAAGTCAGGGCGTTAAGCATAAATTTGGTGATGAGTTGATCAGCAAAGGAATGAAATTCAACGTGAGAAATATCTCTGAGAATTTGTTCCCAGCAAACAACCCATACCGTGATGAAAGCCAGTATGCAGTGGTTGAGGAAGTAAACTTAATCGGTGACGTATTAACTGATTCATGGACTGAGGATGCGCATACAAACCGTCAGGTTTCTCTTGCATTGAAGAATTATCTTAACGCTCGCAGCGAGTTGATGGGCCGTTTCAAACGTGACCGTTTCGCTCTTGAAGTTGGAGATGAACTTCCTGCCGGTATCGTGAAACTTGCGAAAGTATATATCGCTAAGAAACGTAAATTGAAAGTAGGGGATAAAATGGCGGGTCGTCACGGTAACAAAGGGGTAGTTGCCCGTATCGTACGTGATGAAGATATGCCTTTCCTTGAAGACGGAACGCCAATGAACATCGTGTTGAACCCACTTGGGGTACCTTCTCGTATGAACATCGGTCAGATTTACGAAACAATTCTTGCATGGGCAGGTCTTAAACTTGGTCGTCGCTATGCTACTCCGATCTTCGATGGAGCTACGGAAGCAGAAGTTGCGGCTGAATTGAAAGAAGCTGGTTTGCCGGATTGGGGACGTACTTATCTATACAACGGACTTAGCGGAGAACGTTTTGACCAGCCAGTTACAGTTGGACTTATGTACATGATGAAACTGGGTCACTTGGTTGACGATAAAATGCACGCACGTTCGATTGGACCATACTCGCTTATTACACAACAGCCATTGGGTGGTAAGGCTCAGTTTGGGGGTCAGCGTTTTGGAGAAATGGAAGTGTGGGCACTTGAAGCATTCGGTGCATCTCACATTCTTCAGGAAATCCTTACCGTGAAATCGGATGATGTAGTGGGTCGTGCCAAAGCATACGAAGCTATCGTAAAAGGTGAAAACCTTCCGAAACCTAATATTCCGGAGTCATTCAATGTACTTGTTCACGAGCTTCGTGGATTGGCATTGGAAATTACGCTGGACTAATTTTTAGTCGTAAGCAGAGCGTCAGTAATGTCGCTCTGCTTAGAAATGCAATACAAATTGAGTTTCGACTAACAGACAAACGACTCTTTAATTATGTCTTTCAAAAAGAACAAAAAACTAAATAGTGATTTTTCCAGAATGACAATCAGTCTGGCATCACCTGAATCGATACTGGAAAGTTCATTCGGTGAAGTAACCCAGCCTGAAACTATCAACTACCGGACTTATAAGCCGGAAATGGGTGGTTTGTTCTGTGAGCGTATTTTCGGTCCTGTGAAGGACTGGGAATGTCATTGTGGAAAATACAAACGTATCCGTTATAAAGGTATCATCTGCGACCGTTGCGGTGTAGAAGTTACTGAGAAAAAGGTACGTCGTGAGCGTATGGGACACATTGAACTTGTGGTTCCTGTTGCACACATCTGGTACTTCCGTAGCTTACCGAACAAAATCGGTTATTTGCTGGGATTGTCTACCAAAAAACTGGATCAGATCATTTACTACGAGCGATATGCCGTAGTTCAGGCGGGTGTTAAAGAAGAAGATGGCGTTAGCTACCTTGACTTCCTTACAGAAGACGAATATCTTGACATCGTTGACAAACTTCCTCGTGAAAACCAATTGCTTCCTGACACGGATCCAAATAAGTTTATCGCGAAGATGGGTGCTGATGCGCTGGAAATGCTTTTGAACCGTATCAAACTGGATGAGCTTTCATACGAACTTCGTCACCAGGCTGCAACAGATACTTCTCAGCAACGTAAAGCGGAAGCGCTTAAACGTCTGAAAGTTGTTGAAGCTTTCCGTGATGCAAATACTCGTGTTGAAAACCGCCCGGAATGGATGGTGATCAAAATGGTTCCGGTAATTCCACCAGAACTTCGTCCGCTTGTACCTCTTGATGGTGGTCGTTTTGCGACTTCTGACTTAAATGACTTGTATCGCCGCGTTATCATTCGTAACAATCGTCTGAAACGTTTGATCGAGATCAAAGCGCCTGAGGTAATCTTACGTAACGAAAAACGTATGTTGCAGGAAGCGGTTGATTCGCTTTTTGATAACAGCCGTAAAGTGAACGCAGTACGTTCTGAAGGGAACCGTGCTTTGAAATCACTTTCTGATATGCTTAAAGGTAAGCAAGGACGTTTCCGTCAAAACTTACTCGGAAAGCGTGTCGATTATTCTGGTCGTTCTGTAATTGTTGTAGGACCGGAATTGAAACTGCATGAGTGTGGTTTGCCGAAAGATATGGCTGCTGAATTATTCAAGCCGTTTATCATTCGCAAGCTTATCGAGCGCGGAATTGTTAAAACTGTAAAATCAGCTAAGAAAATCGTAGATCGTAAGGATCCTGTGATTTGGGATATTTTGGAAAACGTTTTGAAAGGACACCCTGTTCTTCTAAACCGTGCTCCAACGCTTCACCGTTTAGGTATCCAGGCGTTCCAACCTAAGTTGATCGAAGGAAAAGCGATCCAGTTGCACCCATTGGTGTGTACTGCATTCAACGCTGACTTTGACGGTGACCAGATGGCCGTTCACGTGCCATTGGGTCAGGAAGCCGTTTTGGAAGCTTCGATGTTGATGCTTTCTTCTCATAACATCCTTAACCCTGCGAATGGTGCACCGATTACGGTACCCTCACAAGACATGGTTTTGGGTCTGTATTATGTAACAAAAGGTCGTGTAAGTACTCCTGAGTATCCAATTATTGGTGAAGGAATGATTTTCTACGGTCCTGATGAAGTTATCATCGCGATCAACGAAGGCAAACTTTCTAAGCATGCCAATATCAAATGCCGTCTGCGTGTACGTAACGATGACGGAACCTTTGAAATTAAATTAGTCGACACAGTTGCCGGCCGTATCCTGTTCAACCAGGCGGTTCCAGCTGAGGTAGGTTATATTAATGAATTGCTTACCAAGAAAAAATTACAGCAGATCATCGGTTTGGTATTCAAACTTGCAGGTGTTGCCCGTACGGCGCAATTCCTGGATGAGATCAAAGAACTCGGTTTCCAAATGGCCTTTAAAGGTGGTTTGTCAATGGGGCTTAATGATGTAATGGTACCAGACGAAAAAGTAAAACTGATCGAGCAGGCGAAAATAGACGTTGAAAACGTCTGGAGTAACTACTTGATGGGTCTTATCACTGAAAACGAACGTTACAACCAGGTTATCGACATCTGGACACGTGTGAACTCACGTATCACAGAAACGTTGATGAAGCAATTGGAAACAGATCAGGGTGGATTTAACTCCATCTATATGATGATGCACTCCGGTGCACGTGGTTCCCGTGAACAAATTCGTCAGCTGGGTGGAATGAGGGGTCTTATGGCCAAGCCTCAGAAAAACATGGCTGGTGGAGCAGGTGAAATTATTGAAAACCCAATTCTTTCTAACTTTAAAGAAGGTCTTGACGTTTTGGAATACTTTATCTCAACGCACGGTGCGCGTAAAGGTCTTGCGGATACAGCCTTGAAAACAGCGGATGCAGGTTACCTGACCCGTCGTTTACATGATGTTGCGCAGGATGTTGTAGTAGTTGAAAACGACTGTGGTTCGCTTCGTGGTATTGCAATCTCTGCTTTGAAAGACAACGAAGATATCGTTGAACCACTTTCTGAGCGTATTTTGGGCCGTGTTAGTGTACATGATGTTTTTGATCCTTTGTCAGGAGAAATTATCCTTACATCTGGTCAGGAAATCACAGAAGAGATTGCTAACTACATTGATGAAACTAGTATCGAAAGCGTAGAAATCCGCTCTGTACTTACTTGCGAAACGCGTAATGGTGTTTGTGCGAAATGTTACGGACGTTCTCTTGCTTCGGCTTACATGGTTAACATCGGTGAAGCTGTGGGTGTAATTGCATCGCAGTCAATTGGTGAGCCAGGTACGCAGCTTACACTTCGTACTTTCCACGTGGGTGGTACGGCATCCAACATTTCTGTTGATGCCAACATCAAAGCGAAGTTTGACGGAACAATTCAGTTTGAAGAACTTCGTCTGGTTGATTCTGTAAATAATGACGGAGATCCGATTACAGTGGTAATGGGCCGTTCAGGTGAGGTAAAAATCGTTAACCTTGAAACTGGTCAGTTGCTAATCTCTAATAACGTTCCTTACGGTGCTCAGCTTCTTGTAAAAGATGGCGACAAGGTAACGAAAGGACAGGAGCTTTGTACTTGGGATCCATATCACGCAGTTATCCTTTCTGAATTCACTGGTGTTGTTTCTTTCGACGCTATTGAAGAAGGAATTACTTACCGTGAAGAATTTGATGAGCAAACAGGTTTCCAGGAATCAGTTATTATTGAAACACGTGATAAAACCAAAAACCCGGCTATCGTGGTGAAAGGGAAGAGCACGTTGTTGAAAGATCAGGGTGAAAAAGGTTATAACCTTCCGGTTGGAGCTCGTTTGGTTGTGAAGGCTGGTGCGAATATCAAAGCTGGTCAGCCTTTGGCAAAAATCCCACGTGTGGTTGGAAAAACCCGCGATATTACGGGAGGTCTGCCGCGTGTAACGGAATTATTCGAAGCACGTAACCCATCAAACCCCGCAACAGTTTCTGAAATTGACGGTGTAGTTGCTTATGGTGGTGTTAAACGTGGTAACCGTGAGATTCATATCGAATCAAGAGATGGTACACAACGCCGCTATATGGTTGCTCTTTCGAAACACATTCTTGTACAGGATGGTGACTTCGTGAAAGCAGGTGATCCGTTATCGGATGGAGCGATCACACCAGCTGATATCTTGTCTATCAAAGGGCCAACAGCAGTTCAGGAATATCTTGTGAATGAAATTCAGGAGGTATATCGTCTGCAAGGTGTGAAGATCAATGACAAGCATATCGAGTGTATCGTACGCCAGATGATGCAGAAAGTTGAAATCCTTGATGCAGGTGATACTAACTTCCTGGAAATGCAAGCGGTTGACCGAGTTGTGTTCCGTGAAGAAAATGATAAGATTCTTGACATGAAAGTGGTTGAGGAAGCTGGTAGCTCCGAAACACTGAAACCAGGTATGATTATCTCTGTACGCCGTCTGCGTGATGAGAATTCAAGCTTAAAACGTCGTGACCTTAAATTGGTGACTGCTCGTGATGCACAGGCAGCTGTGGCGAAACCTACTTTGATGGGTATCACACAAGCTTCGTTAGGTACTGAGAGTTTTGTTTCTGCGGCTTCGTTCCAGGAAACAACCAAAGTATTGTCTGAGGCTGCTGTACGTGGAAAACGTGACGAACTGAAAGGTCTGAAAGAAAACGTGATCGTTGGTCATTTGATCCCGGCCGGTACAGGTATGCGTAAATACATAGACATCCTTGTTGGTTCGAAAGAAGAATATGATGCCTTAGCTGAATCCCGCGAAAAACAATCACGTAAAAAACGTGAATTAGTTTAGTCGGAATTTTAATAGAATAAAAGAGTCGGTTCTGTGCAAGCGGAACCGACTCTTTGTTTTTAGATACATATTATTTTAGTAATTTCCACCTTTGAAACCTGTGAAAATCATAAGTAATTATCCAGCACCTGAATAACTACCGAAAACTTGACGATGGAAGATAACAACAAAGAAACCGAGCAGCAGATCAATGTAGAACTTTCGGAAGATATGGCCGAGGGTGTATATTCTAATCTTGCCATGATCGCTCATTCAAACAGCGAATTTATACTGGACTTTATTCGTCTGATGCCGGGAGTACCTCGTGCAAAAGTGAAGGCGCGAATAATCATCACCCCTGAGCATGCCAAGCGTTTGGTTGCTGCACTGAACGACAATATTGAAAAATACGAGGATCAATATGGTCCGATCCAAAGCAATCACGACGCTGATCCGTCCTTCAACTTTCCAATCAGTTTCGGAGGACCGGGCGGAGAAGCCTGATAAGTAAATAATTTTTTGTTTAAATCCTGCTGCTCGAATACTTTGGCGGCAGGATTTCTTGTTATAATGCGGTTGATTCAGCCATTTCAATTCAATAATTATTTTTTATCCCAACAAAGAAGAAATGGTTTTAGCCTTTTTGCGGATATTGCAGTAGAATTGTAAAACACCTTTTATGAATACCCGTAACACGCATTTTCTTTTTATTCTATTAATAAGCCTTGCTGTATTTTCTTGTAAGCAAGAGAAGAAAACGGAGAGAAATCCGGAAACTGAACAAAAACCAGCAACAGCAGTATTGGCCAGAACAAGATTCACTATCGGCGATTCCATAGCAATCGGATTTTCCCAGCCTGTTTCTCAAATTGAAGTAAAATGGAATGGTGTGTTGGTTCCTGATACCAAATTAGTTTCTGATTCTGTTTTCGTAAGTGCAGTCTCTGAAAAAACCGGGTGGAAGCAACTGATTGTGAGTGGTACTACGAAAAGCAAAGAAACATTTGCTGACACTTTATCCGTAGAACTCTTGTCAGACATCACACCCAAAGAGCTTACTTACTCCGTGTTATCTTCATACCCACACCAGAAAACAAGTTTTACAGAAGGACTTGAATTTTATAAAGGTGAATTGTATGAAAGTACCGGTGAGAATGGAAAATCCCTTTTACTAAAAATCGATTTAAAAACAGGAGCTACGCTGAAATCAGTGCCGCTTACCGATCAGTATTTCGGAGAAGGTTTGACCATTTTTAAAGATAAAATTTATCAGCTCACCTGGACGACCGGTGTAGGTTTTAGATATAATATGGATTTTACACTGGATAAAACTTTCACATATTACACCCAGGGCTGGGGGATGACGCATACCGATTCCAGTATCATCATGGGAGATGGTTCTAACAAACTATATTACTTCGACGCAGAGTTTAAAAAAACAGGCGAGTTGGAAGTTTATGACGACAAAGGTCCGGTTTTGAAAATAAATGAATTGGAATATGTCGACGGTTATGTTTTCGCTAATATCTGGGAAACTGACAAAATAATTCAGATTGATCTTTCCTCCGGAAAAGTTGTTGGCAGTATGGACATGAAGAAAATAATTCCGGCCGAAGTTGATCAGACCGGATCCAGTGTTTTAAACGGAATCGCTTTTCAGGCCTTGGAAAATGCTTTTTATATAACAGGAAAAAACTGGCCGACTTTGTTTAAAATTAAAGTGTCTGGTGCCGCAAAAAAGTCCCAAAAAACAATAGCTTCAAAATAATAATTGTGGGGTTAATTCATGATAGCCGGCTTCTAATTTTCCTGTTCGAAATAGGTTGACAAAATCATGTGCGCGACGCGTTGGCTCAGGCAACCGATAACTGCCTGAACAATGCTGCATGATATCCAGACTGTCCTGCAAATCCATTTTATTGCCTGGGGAAACAAAAACCGGATTTGTCTTAAATTTGGATCGGAAGGCATAACCGATTATTTCGTCCTTCGTCATGATGGGAGAAAAATCCCCTTTTTGAAGTCCTGGTTCCTGCCATTTTCCGAACAAAATATTTTTAGCGCAGCCCATCGTTGTAGCTCCCGTTATTGCCCCGAAGTGAGCGGCAATTCCCATTTTCCTGGGATGGGCGATACCATGGCCGTCAACCATAATTACATCAGGTTTTACCGGCATTTGATCAAATGCTTGCACCAAAGCTGGGACCTCCCGAAATGCCAAAAATCCGGGAATGTACGGAAAACGTGTTTTGCTCTCTACCATCGAGTATGCAATGGGCTGTAAATCCGGATAACTTAGTACAACAATTCCTGCAAAAATTACTTCACTAAACCTGTTTAAAGAAATATCAGCGCCGGCAATGGTCTGAATTGGTTTCGTTAAAGGTTCGATAATTATTCTTTCTCTAAGTTCCGATTGTATTGCTTTGGCTTCTGCCAGATTAAGTTCATCGTAATTTAAATCGTCCTCTTCCATCATGCTGTCATTTAGGATGCATGAATTACAAAACTCATTCCACATCTCTATCTGACAAGTTACCAGTTCCCGGCGATTGAACATATTACGAAATTAACCTGCGATCGTCTGTCTTATATTAAAATAAATTGCTTCCTTAGCCGACCAATCAATCCTAACCCGAATGAAAATTCTTTCAATAATATTTTTAATATCAATTACGCTGATCGGAAACGTAGTTGCTCAGAAGCTAAATCCGGGGCCAGTAGTCACTTATCGGAACCCGGTTATTTCCGGTGATTTTGCAGACCCGTCCGTGATACGTGTGGGAGATACCTATTATGCAGTCGGCACTTCGTCAGAATGGGGACCGGCATATCCCATTTATAGTTCCAAAAATCTGGTTGACTGGGAATACGTTGGCCCTGTCTTTGCTGAATTACCAGAATGGACGATGGGCAGTTTCTGGGCGCCGGAATTGTTTTATCGTAACGGTACTTTCTTCGTCTATTATACCGCCCGCCGCAAATCAGACAGACAGTCTTTTATCGGCGTCGCAACTACAAAAAATTTAAAACAGGGTTTCAACGATCAGGGTGTCATTATTGAGTGGACGAAAGAAGCTATCGATGCTTTTATCGTAGAAGATAAAGGGAAATTATTTATTACCTGGAAAGCATACGGGCTGGATAAGGACAGAGGTATAGAAATTCTTGGTGCTGAGCTATCACCTGATGGTTTGAAAGTTATTGGCAAAGAGTTTAGTTTGATAAAAGCAGATCCTGCCGGATGGGAATCGGGTGGGGCAGAGGGGCAGGCAATTTTTAAAAGGGGGAATTTCTGGTATATGCTTTATTCGGGAAACGCTTGCTGTGGTGATAAATGTGACTATCAGGTCGGCTTTGCCAGAGCAGAGAAATTGCAGGGCCCTTGGACAAAATATTCGGGAAATCCCGTTCTGTTCGGCGACGATACCTGGAAATGTCCCGGGCACGGAACCGTCGTTGTAACGCCGGATAACCGTTATTTTTATTTACATCATGCTTACAATGGTGTAGATTTTACTTTTTCAGGCAGACAAGGAATTCTTAGCGAGCTTATTTGGGACGAAGCCTCAAAATGGCCTGCTTTTCGTTACGGAAAAACGCCGCCGGCACAAGCAGAAGCTCCTATCGGAACGAGTGCTGTAATCAATTCCAATCTGCTCATCAATTATGATAAGGATACGCTGAAGGCTCCGTGGGTTTATGATGTCAGTTTTCCAAAACCAGAATATACAGTGCAGAACGGATCACTTCAGATTGAAAACAATAACCACACAAACACGGGAAATTTTCTTGGATTAACGGTCAAAAAGGGCAATTTCACTTTTTCGGCAGAGGTGATTTCTAAAAATGATCTGACTCAGAATATTATCATATATGGAGATGCGAATAATGCCGTCGGTTATGGCGTTCGGAAGGATCATGTTGAACTTTGGCAGATTAAAGACGGTGTGGTTGAAGTGATCAATAAACAGGAAATTCCTGAAAAATATAAAGACATCAAGCTGAAATTAAAAACACGTTACGGCAGTTTATACGAATTTAGCTGGGATGTGAAAGGACAGAAAATTGATTCTCTGACCAATTCTGTAAAAATAGAAGCGCCGTGGTTGCCCCGTTGGGACAGAGCGCCTCGTGTGGGAATTAATGTTGCAGGAAACAAGGCGGGCAAAGGTGAGATCAAAGCCGTTCAAATGAAGTATGATTAAGGCTGATGAGTTTTTGCATCTTTCCCAACTCCATTACGCTATAAGTAACTATCCCTGAGGTTAGTCATAATTATTCAAGTTGACGCACGAATACCGAAAATTAATTGTTTTACTAACAAGATTGTATTTAATAAATATTTTGGAACAAATGTTCCGGATAGTAATTTTGCATCATGGCACGTAAGAAAGAGTTTGATCCGGAAGAAAGGATGGAAAAGGCGCGTGATCTTTTTTGGCAGAAAGGTTATAACGCAACTTCCATGGAGGACCTCGTACAGACTATGGGGCTGAACCGGGGTAGTATATATGACACGTATGGCGATAAACACAGCCTTTATTTGCAATGCCTGGGAAACTATGCGGCTGAAAAATTAAGAGAGCATAAGGAAGCCGCTTTGGGAACTTCTCCCATGGAAAAGGTGGAAAATATGATCCTAAGCGTCGTAGAAGCTACTGTTAATACAGGGAAATGTTGTATGGCAGTGAACTCAACATTTGAGCTGGCTACGGTGGATCAGAGTGTTCATTCCATTATTAATAACAATTGGAAAGATATTGTTGAATTTTTTGAACAGCTTCTCACGGATGCCAAAGAAGTTGGCGAGATATCAGCAGACAAAGATCCACGATTATTGGCTGAGTTTATAGCGGCCAATTTTACAGGATTATGGCAAACATACATATTATCGAAGGACAAAAAGCAGGTCGAGAAATTGGCTCAATTTTTGATAGATATGATTAAAAACTAGAATTTTCGGAGTTAAAAGTCTAAAATTACAAGCTTGATAATCGTATAAGTTGTAGAGAATAAATAGTTAATAAATTGTGACCAGCAGATCTTTTGAACGTACAATAATTTAGGGTATTATATGTTATTACAGCATAGTAAGATTCTCCTAAATTGTCGCACAATTTGTCAAACAACAAACTAACATTTTACTGTTGGCCTGCTTTTTGAGTTAACTGTGCTCTACTTAAAAAAGATTTGATATGAAAAAGAGGCTGCGCAAAAAAGCTTACCAAAAATGGGTGAAGTGGTGGGTTGAAAATTCCGAAAAGTTCAATAATGAGATTATTGATTATCATCCAATAATTCTTCTATCCTGAAATAGGTCGAGAATAATGAGAGGAAGCCGGCATTTGTGGTTTCCTTTTTTCGTTTGTGGGGATGAAAATTAAGATGAAAACGACTAGTGATATTTTTCTCTATTGTTATTAATTGTCAAATATTCCCTAAGCTAGTATATTTGGAACATGTCAAAAATGATTACAGAAGATCTCAGAGCGATCATGATCCAGAATGCTCTTGAAGTTCAAAACGAACTTGGCAAAGATCATGCTCCGGTAGTAAAATTATATTCACAATATGGTAAAGCGATCTGGCTTTTATCAGAACTTGATGCGACCAACAACATCGCATTTGGCCTTTGCGATTTGGGCCAGGGGCTAACTGAATTAAGTTACGTTTCGATCGAACATCTTGAAAGTATCAAACATGCAAGGCTGAAAGTGCCGATGGTGGAAATGGATACGAATTTTGTGCCCCAATATCCCATGAGCGTTTATGCGGAAGCTGCTAAAATGGTTAAAAGAATAACGGAGGATGAAGAGATTTTGAAACGCGCTGTAAAGGTTATTGCAGAACGGGAATTCAGTTAAACTTACACCACTTTACGGCCGTATCTGAACTCAGGGTTCTTGTGCGGCCTTTTACCAGTCATACCAATTTTATTTTGGGATTGGTCTAAACTTACTACTCCTTCACCTGTCAACTGGATACCTGAATCCAGATATCTTACCGAATAAATTATTCTGACTTCAAGACTGAATTGCGAGTTTTCTCGTAAATTTAAAATGTAGAAACCCGTTGGGTGAAATAGAATTAAGGAAGAAAGTTAAACACATATTGGGTTAAGATACTGAAATTCAGTATCTTAAAGTCGCCAAACAAACCCCAATATGTATGTCAAAAATAGCAAAAAATTATTATAAAATCCTGGAAACAATTGAATTACTAAATATCGATTGTAGAGTAAAGAAAGCTGGTCGTAAACCTAAGATGTCTGATAACCAAGTTGTTGCTTTAAGTTTGACAGCTGAATTTATGAGCATAGATAGCGAGAATCTCTTATTTCAAATGATACCAGAAGACGGGATTTCCAATATTTTAGAGAGAAGCCAATTTAACAAACGTCGCCGAAAATTATTTGCCTATACCGAATTGATCAGAACGAAATTAAATCAAAGTTTCATTGAATTTGAGGACTACTTTGTAGTTGACTCAATGCCATTGGAAATATGTAAAATGGCTAGACATAAAAGGGCCAAAATCTGTAAAGAATCTTTTGAGACAGCTCCCGAAAAAGGCTTTTGTGCGTCTCAAAACACATGGTTTTATGGCTATAAGCTCCATGGAATCTGTACGATGTCTGGTGTTTTTCATTCTATTGATATTAGCAAGGCAAATGTTCATGATATTGCTTATCTAAAAGATGTTAAATCACAACTATCTGATTCTGTTTTACTTGGAGACAAAGGCTACATATCCAATGAACAACAACTAGATCTGTTTCATAATGTCAATGTCCGACTGGAAACGCCGATGAGAAGCAATCAAAAGAAATATAAAAAACAAGCATATGTTTTTAGAAGAACCAGAAAAAGAATAGAAACGCTATTCTCTCAACTATGTGATCAATTCATGATTAGGAGAAATTATGCGAAAAGTTTTGATGGATTTAGGACAAGAATCCTTGCAAAAATTACTTCTCTTACTTTGATTCAATACCTTAACAAATTTGTATTTAAAAGGAATATAAACAACATCAAAATTCAAATCACATAATTTCACCCAACAGGTTGTAGAAATAATTCGATGTAATTATTCTATTTACTCACGTTAAGCGTATGCATACACCCTCATCATGAAGTCGATATTTCTTAAAACGATCGTTATACTTTTTTTGTATATCAATGCGCACGCCCAAACTGTCGAGCACGCTTATCGTTTTGTAAATAATCTTAAAGTCGCCGAACCCACTTGCGCTCCCGATCTTATTCCAACGAAAGCTATTGGCACTTGTACTACTTCTAATAATCCGGGGGGCTTCGTTGATGATGAATTATCTTGTGGCTTGCAGCGAAGGGTTTACCATAATAATCAGAATTTCGGTTTGATGTATCCAAATACAGATGGCATAATTGGCGATGATTATACCATTCAGCTGTATGTAAAAAATACGAAATGGGGAGGCGGCAGAACAAGGATTATCGATTTTTCAAATGGTCAGAAAGATGAGGGGATTTACTTTACTAGTAATAGTGGAGCAGACAGACGATGTATTGAATTTGATGTTACCGGAAGTGTTGGCCCCTGTCCATATTTTAAAGAAAACACCTATTATCTGCTCACCTTAACACGTGAAAGTGCAACTGACATTGTGACTTTATACGCCGAAGGAATCCTGTTTGCCAGTTATAAAGACGTTGACAAAAAATATGTGGGTAAGGCAGGAATACCAATCAGTTTTTATAAAGATGATGGTGTGGTGCCCTGTGAGTCTGGTGAAGCCAATTTTGCGTTTTTGTCTGTTAGAAATAAATACCTGAAAGAAGCGGAAGTCAGACAAGAATTTACAGACATCTGTTTTATTTCCTCCATAAATCAGGCTGCCGATTTTCTGGTTGATCCTAATCCATTGTGTGGAGTTGGTAATGTTAAAGTTGCGTATACGGGTAATTTACCATCCGATACGGAATACGATTTTCAATGGACTTTCGACGGTGCCACCGTTCTGAGTGGTTCAGGAAGGGGCCCATATCTGATCCATTGGAATATTGTGGGCAAGAAATTTGTTGGGCTGACAGTTACAAATAGTACATGCGGAAATAAAATTATAAATATAAAAAACATTACCACAGCAGTTTTGCCAACGATTTCCCTGGAAATTATTCCTGAAGAATGTAAAGGTCAGTCTGTGATGACGGTTTTGGCCACGAATGGTGCTGAGCCGTATGTATATTCTCTGGATTCTGTGACTTTCCAATCATCGGCGATCTTTAATTTACCAGCAGGTAATTACAGGGTTTTTGCAAAAGATGATAATGGCTGCGTTAAGGATACGTCCGTTGTCATTAAGGTAAATGGAAATCTTTCACTTAAAAGTATTCCCGATACGACCATATGTGTTGGCCAGGAAATTCAACTTGCTACGACGGGCGATGCGATATCGTATGCCTGGAGCCCGGAAATTGGGCTTGATAACCCAGCAAGTAAAGATCCACATGCTTCGCCTGCTCAGACAATGGATTATATCATAACAGCGGTCAGGGAAAACTGTGTTTTAAAAGATACAGTACAAATAGAAGTGATTCAGCAGATTGAATTAGAAGTTTCTCCAAACGCCATGATTCCACCCAATGTCGCATACCAGCTCAAGGCCTCGTCTGACCAGTTGGTTGGAATATCGAATGGAAGTTATTTGTGGAGTCCGCCTGCCGGGCTTGACAACGCTGCTATTCCGAATCCAACCGCAACCATTAATTCCAGTCAGACTTATGTCGTTACAGTTACTACACCCCAGGGATGTAGCGGAGCAGGTACAGTTAAATTGACGATAATACCTCCCACCTGGATAAACCTGCCCGATGTTTTTACTCCCAACGGAGACAATGAAAACGAATTATTAAGGCCGGTTTTTAACAACATTTCTTCGCTTAACTATCTAAAAATATTCAATCGCTGGGGAGAAGTTATTTATTTTTCGAAAGAGCTTAGCGAAGGTTGGGATGGAAGTTTGAAAGGTATTAAGTTGGATAATGGTAGTTATGTATGGAAAATGGAGGCGGTGACCGATGATGGAGAAGTGCTTAACAGAAGTGGCACAGTTTTACTGATTCGGTAGTTTGAAGTTGTTTGTCATTGTTGTCAAACTTTTGGTATCATCACAGATTGACGGATAGCGGAAATAAATTTTCCCGCTAGGGCATAAAAAAAGTCTCTGAAAATTCAGAGACTTTTTTGTCGGGGAGACAGGATTCGAACCTGCGACCCTCTGGTCCCAAACCAGATGCGCTACCGGGCTGCGCCACTCCCCGAATCAAGAATTTTTCTTTTCAGTAAAAAGCACTTATCAATAGTGATAAGTGCTTTTTTTGTGGACTTGTAGGGATTCGAACCCCAAACCTCCTCATCCGTAGTGAGGTGCTCTATCCAATTGAGCTACAAATCCATTCCTTGAATTGGACTGCAAAGGTAGAAGATGACTTCGGCTTATGCAAGTATCGGGGTAAATAATTTTGAAATATTTTTAAACTACTTACTATCTACACTGATAATCAGGTTTTTTCTTTTGTAAAAAAGAAGAAATTCCTTCGGCTGCATCCCGGGTTTTGTATAGCATATCCTGATTCTCCATTTCCATATTTAGAATTTCAGACAGATTCGACTCGAAAGATCGGTTTAGAACTCTTTTCATAGCACCGATCGCCAGGGTAGGAGCATTGCGGTAATAAGAAACTGCTTCTTCCACTGCTTCGTCCAATTTATCTCTTGGAACTGATTTGTTGATTAACCCAATCTGAACGGCTTCCGGTGCGAAAACTTTTCTACCAGTTGACGCCAGTTCAAAGGCTCTTGCCATACCGACCAATCTTGGTAAAAAGAAGGAAGCCCCAGCATCCGGCATCAGACCTATGTGCACAAACATCTGGCTTAGATAGGCGTCGTCACTGGAAATAATCATATCGCAGGCCAAAGCGAGCGAGCAGCCAGCGCCAACTGCCAGGCCATTTAATTTGCAAATCACTGGTTTTGGAATATTTCTCAGTGCTTCGATCATCGGGTTATATCCATCGCGAAGCATTTCGCCAGCGGTTTTTCCAGATTCCATCGCAGTTTTCAAATCAGCCCCAGAACAAAATGCCTTATCTCCTTCACCGGTCAAAACAATCACGCGAACCGTCGGATCTGCTTCTGCCTCGCGAACTGCCTCGGTAATTTCTCTGATCAGATCAAGGCTTAGAGCATTATGAACCGCCGGCCTGTTCAGTGATATTCTGACAACGCCGTCGTTACAATCAAAAAGGAGGTTCTGGTACATGGCAAATCAGTTTGAGATGAATAATTCTTATGTGGCGGTCGGTTGTCAGCTGTCAGCAACCGGAGGTCGGTTGGAATTCTACAATTTCAAAACGCGAGCCATTTCGTTTTTCTACAACTATTTTCTATCAACCGCCGAGTGCCGAAAGCTGATTGCCGACAGCCAAATTAAAAGAACAAATATACCGTTGCGCTGCTGATCGTCAATCCGCAAGCCAATCCTGCGATAATCTGGGCTGGTGTATGTGCGTTTAAATATAATCTTGCGCTTAATAAAAATCCACTGATAAGTACGATAACCAGCAGTGGCATAAGTAATAATTGTTCATCAAAACGAATGATCATACCGGTGATGATACCAATGGCGCCGCCCATTCCCGTAGCATGCGCACTTATTTTCCATGACAAACTTACGAGCGCAATGGCGATCATAGAGACGGTGACACTGCCTAAAAGTATCGCAATCTGTGGTGCCAGTTCTGCGATTGGTTGCAGCTGCCAGCCGAACAGATACGTTGCGATGGCATAAATGATCGCACAAGCCAAATAGGGCAATCTTCTTTCACGCAGGGAATCGACGTGTAAAGTGCTCACGATGCCCAGACGGTAGAAATAATATATGATTATCGTAGGCGCAACAAACGTGTTTAAAAATATCAAAAGCAGTAAACTGCCCAGTCCCGGAAGTTCCAGTGCGCTGACACCCATAAGGTCGGGAGTGATCAGGAAAAGAACTGCAAACAGGTAGGTAGTAATAATCAGAGGGTGAAATACTACGGATAAAAAAGTCGCGATACGGGTATTCAAAACAGGAAAAACGTTAGTCATAGTTTGCAAGAAACAAATTTAATCCATAAACCAGTTCAGACAATGTCTTTCAAAACATAAAAGTAAGTTGGTCTATTAAAATAGGTTTTCGTAGGGTATTTTGTAATTTTGCGCCTCATAAAAAAGAAGTTTACAGTTGAGTTTTATATAAGGATTGAATTTATATTAAGATGGGACCTTTGCAGATCAAAGAATTATTACAACAGACTCCGGATGGACAATCCGTTACCCTGAAAGGTTGGGTACGTACGAAGCGTGAAAGTAAAAATGCAATTTTCATAGCGCTCAACGACGGATCAACCATTCATAATATACAGGCGGTTGCAGCTCCCGGACAATTCTCAGCTGAACTTTTACTTACTGTTACCACCGGCTCTTGTTTAAAAATAACGGGCCAGCTTGTAGAATCGCAGGGCTCAGGCCAGGCTGTCGAAGTTAAAATTGAGGATATACACGTGTATGGAGCTGCCGATCCTGATGCTTACCCGTTGCAACCGAAAAGACATTCACTGGAATTTCTGCGTGAAATAGCGCATTTGCGCCCACGGACTAATACATTCAGTGCTATTTTGCGTATTCGTCATACACTGGCGTTTGCCGTTCATAAATACTATAACGATAGAGGTTTTTTCTATCTGCATACGCCAATCATCACCGCTTCTGATGCAGAAGGAGCGGGAGAAATGTTCCGGGTAACCACTTTGGACCTGGAAAAATTGCCAAGAACGGATGAAGGTGCAATTAATTTTAAAGAAGACTTTTTTGGAAGAGAGGCAAACCTGACTGTTTCCGGACAACTGGAAGGAGAGCTTGGCGCTATGGCTCTTTCTAAAATATATACTTTTGGCCCGACTTTCCGCGCTGAAAACTCAAATACAACACGTCACCTTGCCGAGTTCTGGATGATTGAGCCTGAAATGGCTTTCTTCGAGCTGGAAGATAATATGGATCTGGCAGAGGATTTTATCAAATATGTGATCGGTTATGCGTTGGAAAACTGCAAAGATGATCTGGCATTTCTTGAAAACCGTCTGGCTGAGGAAGATAAAAACAAGCCGCAAAATGAACGTTCGATCCCGCTTTTGGAGAAACTGAATTTTGTTGTTGAAAATGCGTTCGAGCGTCTGACTTACACTGAGGCGATTGATATTTTGTTAAAATCAAAACCGCATAAAGAAAAGAAATTCCAGTTTCCGGTAGGATGGGGAATTGACTTATCAAGTGAGCACGAGCGTTATCTGGTAGAAAAACATTTCAAAAAACCAGTTATCCTGACTAATTATCCACGAGAAATCAAGTCGTTCTATATGAAACTTGATGACGATGGAAAAACGGTTCGTGCGATGGACGTTCTTTTCCCTGGTATTGGTGAAATTATCGGTGGTAGCCAGCGTGAAGATAATTACGAGAAACTTCTGGAACGTGTTCACGAAGTGGGAATTGATCCTGAAACGATCTGGTGGTACCTGGAAACACGTAAATTCGGTACCGCGCCTCACTCCGGTTTCGGTCTGGGTTTTGAGCGTCTGGTATTGTTTGTAACAGGAATGAGCAACATTCGCGACGTAATTCCTTTCCCAAGATATCCAAAAAGCGCTGAGTTTTAATCAGCGCTTTTTGAAACTATTTTTCACCGTAATAGCAAGCAAAAACGCTGTTGCGGTGAAGAATATCATAATGAGAAAAGCCGGCATACCTCAGTAAACCAAGCTGAAACGGCAACGAACGCGGAGAGTCTTCCTTATCGATATAAGCGAAGACTTTTTCTTTATATTCTGCTCCTCCCAAAGATTCAAGATAATCGCCATACCGCTTCCACATTAATTTATTAACGCCCGGTTCATCAAAGGAAACGAGATCGGAAACATAAATCCTGCCACCCGGTTTCAGCCATTTATATAATTTCTCGAAAGTTTCCTGCCAGTCCTCATGATCGCGAAGATGATGTAAAACTGCGCCTGCGAGCATACAATCGAAAGTGTTTTCTTCAAAATCCAGATCGCGCAGATCAGACTGATAAGTTTGCACATATTTAACGCCTGCCGCTTCGACGCGCTCGCTGGCCCGGGTTAGCATAGGTTGGCTCAGATCAACCAGATGGCATTCAAGCGGGTGAATTTCCTGCAAAACACGCAGCGTAAAATTGCCCGCTCCGCAGCCCAGGTCAAGCATTGTGTCATTGGGTTTCAAATGCAAAGCTGCCGTTTGAGCAACCAGATCAAGAACCAGTGGTGCATCGATCGTTGCCTGCTGTCCTGTTTCTAGTTTGCTAAAACGATCAACATCATTGTCAAATCGTGTCTGAATCTCCTGGATTGTTGATTTTTGCGATAAGGAAGTCGTCATTGTCATTCGTGAAAAATGCTGGTGTTAAGTTATTTTGGAATCAATCTAAACCAGTGTTAGGGTCGTTACTTTCTAATTTATATCTTTGTAAGCCTGGTAATCTAAGATTTGTATATTTTTTTGATATAAAACGAAAAAGTAATATTCCGGATTGCCAGACCTGGATTAGATTGAAATTAAAAGACAAGATATAAAAAATGCCAATGAGTTTTCGTTGGTATGTAACGTTTGAAAAATTTAATGGCCAAAAGCCTATGTTGAAAAAAGTGCAGCCGAAAATGTGGTGGGCGGCGTTGTTTGCCGTAGTAGTAATTGTGCTTTCCTGGGTTTGGGTGAGCAACAGCAGGTCTCATGATCTTGTAAATTTCAAGAGAAATGCCAAATCCAACCCAAATCTGGATCCAACGGAAATCCGAAATCCGGATGCGAAAACACTTCTTAAAATAACACAAATAGAAGATATATTCAGAAGGAAAAGAAGAGCCGGTTTTAATGGAAATGTTCTGGTCGTTCAGAAAGGACATATCCTGTATCAAGGCTCGTTTGGTTATGCGCATTTGAAAGATAAGGATTCATTGCAAAGTCATTCCAAGTTTCAGCTGGCCTCTTTGTCAAAACCGTTCACGGCGGTTGCTGTGCTTAAATTGATTCAGGACGGAAAGGTAAGTTTGGAAGATTCTGTACAAAGATTTTTTCCTGATTTTCCATACCATGGGGTAAAAGTGGATATGCTGCTGAGTCATAGAAGTGGTTTGCCAAATTATATTTACTCATTCCCGGATAGTGTTCGGCATGGCAAGAAATTTCCAACCAATATGACGGTGATGGATTGGTATGCGAAAGTAGTTCCGACGCCCCATCCATACAACAGACCGGGGCGGTCCTTTAATTATTGTAACACCAACTATTGCGTTCTGGCGGCAATCGTCGAAAAGGTGACCGGTGCGTCTTTTGACAATTATTTGCACAATGAAATTTTCGCGCCGCTCGGCATGAACAACACAGTTTTGGTGACCGACACTTCCGAAGCTTCAATGATGTATAGAACGGTTGGTCATCAATATGGCCGGATGCTGGCGAAAGATTATTATGATGATGTTGTCGGAGATAAAGGATTATACTCAACGACAGGAGATATTTACCGTTTTTATGCCGGCCTGACTTCCGGTTTGCTGATCAATAAAAATCTTTTAAAAGAAGCCTGGACGCCAAGAAGTTTCGAGCGCGACGGTATCAGGAATTATGGTTATGGATTCCGGATGCACGTAAAACCTGATCACTCAACCCGTTTTATTTATCATGGCGGATGGTGGAAAGGTTATAATTCCATGTTCTGGATATGTCCGGAAGATGAGGCAGTTATTATCATCCTGGGAAATTCATACAACCGAAATATTTACGATATCAAAGAATTGTTGACTGTGCTGCATGGCAGCGAAAGCGATAAGCTTGAAGATATTGAGAAAGATCTCTAGCTTAATTTGAAATCGGACGGTAATTCAGGATATTTGCCGGACTAAACGAATACTCACCTCAATGTCAGAAACCGATTATACCGTACCTGCTTCCTTACTTCTGGGTTTACCGATTCTGGCATTTTTTGTATTGTGGCTTGGCGGAAAGAACCTGAACAAATCAGCAGGCTGGATTGGCGCTTTCATAACGGCAATTGGACTGGGAGCAAGTATCGTTTATGCGGATATCGACACGCTTCATACCGTTTCTTTCAATTGGGCTCTGATCGGGCAGACAAAAATAATTCTATCTTTTCTCTTTGATGAGCTGACGGCCATTATGTTGATCATCGTTCATTTTGTGGCTTTGCTTGTGCAGATTTACTCCATATCTTATCTGCATGGCGACAAAAATCTGCACCGTTATTTTGCTTTCATTCAGCTTTTCCTGTTTTCCATGGTTGGTATCGTCCTGTCGGGAAGTTTACTGGTTATGTATATCTTCTGGGAGCTGGTTGGTTTGTCATCTTATCTTTTAATTGGTTTCTGGTATTTCAAGCCACGTGCTGTCTGGGCTGCACAAAAAGCTTTTGTTTTAAACAGAATCGGAGACGCAGCATTTCTGACCGGAATTTTAATGCTGTTTTACTATATTGGTTCTACCGACTTTGAGGTGCTTGCCACTTCAATCCAGTCGCTAGATGCCGGAATTTTAACCGCAATCGGCTTATGCCTTTTTGGAGGTTGTATGGGAAAATCAGCCCAATTCCCTTTATCTGGCTGGCTTCCTGACGCGATGGAAGGGCCAACGCCGGTATCCGCGCTGATCCACGCAGCGACGATGGTTGCTGCCGGAATATTTTTATTAGCAAGAATATCTTTCTTATTAACACCCGAAGCCCAAATCGTTATCGCCTGCATCGGAACCATTACGATGGTAATTGGAGCAGTGAAAGCAACGCAGGTTTGGGATATTAAACGCGTGCTGGCATATTCTACCATGTCACAGTTGGGACTGATGGTTATTGCAGTCGGGCTGGGAAGCTGGCGCACGGCGCTTTTCCATTTAGCAACCCATGCATTTTTCAAATCAGGATTATTTCTTTCCGCAGGTTCTGTAATCCACGCTGTAACGCCTTCTGAAACGGACGAAACTTTTGATCCGCAGGATATGCGTACCATGGGCGGCCTGAGAAAATATCTGCCGGTTACCTTTGTCTGCTTTGCCATCTGTTCGTCGGCTTTGGCGGGACTTCCGTTTTTCTCCGGATTTTTATCAAAGGATGCGATTATTGTAGAGGCATTTTTCTGGGCAGAGAAACACGGTGCCTGGGCTTATTTGTTTCCAATTGTCATTATGATTTCGGCGGGGATAACAGCTTATTACATGACCCGCCAGGTTTGGTTGATTTTTTTGGGAGAAAAACGATACCAGATTTTTAAATCTGTTCATCCACACGAATCTCCTGTATTGATGTGGGGGCCTATGGCTTTACTTGCATCACTTTCAGTTTTCATCTGGTTTTCGTGGAATCCGTTCGATGCTTCCCATGGCTGGTTTTTAGAACTTGTCGGAGCGGAAGAGTTCGGTCATATTCTTTGGGTGCCCTTTGTGGCAACGGGTATAACTTTGATATCAATTTTTCTGGCATTTCGCGAAACAAAAGCCGAAGATCCATTCTCAATCTATGCAGGGAATTCTAAAAATTCGGTTCCTTTATTGAAAAAGCTGGCCGGGCTTAACGAATTTTCAAGAGAAGCATTTTTTATCAAATCATTTGCTTTTATTTCAAACGGATTAAAACAATTTGAAAGCAAGTTCGTCGACGCTTTTGTGGATGGTGTTGCAAAATGGAGCGTTGTGTTTGCACATATACTAAGTTGGGGAGACAAGAATATTGTGGATGGAGGGGTTAAGCTGACTGTTTTCACAATTAAATCAGCGGGTCAGGGCGTCCGTGGATTTCAGAATGGTAAAATACAATCCTATTACCTTGTCACCGCCTTGGGAGTTTTACTTCTGATTTTGTGGCTTACTGTTTTATAGGAAAATAGTTGGAGCGTTCAGCGCTCTTTTATCTCATATATTTTTGTTTCAGTTTATATAATGATTGACCATATACTTTCTTTACTGATCGCCATTCCCTTATTCGGAGCCGCTGCGGTTTCTGTCTGGCCTTCGCAACGTCCCGGTGATTTCAGGATGATCGCGCTTTCAGTATTGCTACTGGAATTATTGACCGGATTATCCTTATTTCTCTTTTTTCAGAATCAAAATACGGGATATCAGTTAAGCGAAACGGTTGACTGGATCACATTGCCAATCGGATCTCTTGGCGTGGTTTCGATTGATTATGCGTTGGCAGTAGATGGTATCAGTTTTCCGCTGGTGATATTGGCTGTTGTTGTATTGTTCGTCGGTATGATCAGTTCATGGAGTATCAGCCAGAAAACCAGGGCTTATTTTGCTTTATACCTTGTGTTAAGCGGAAGTGTGATCGGTTGTTTTCTGGCGCAGGATTTCTTCCTGTTTTACCTGTTTTTTGAGTTTATGCTGTTGCCGATGTATTTTCTTATCGGTTTGTGGGGTGGGCCAAGAAGGGAATATGCCGCACTCAAATTTTTCATTTATACATTTTTCGGATCGCTGTTAATTCTGATCGTGATGATCGGACTTTATCTTTCCGTGATCGACCCTGTGGAAACAGCCCGCGCAGTCGGTATTGTTGGTCCTGAAGATCTTGTACAGACGGATGTTATTTTACAAATTCAACAATGGCTTGCAGATGGCAGAATTGCCCCGGATCAGTTGGTTCATACTTTTCGCTTTGCCTATCTGACGGATGCCGGAAATTATATTCCCGGTTCCATTTTAAGTCCTGAAACAGAATTTAATTTAATGGGTATACCTGTTCGCCTGCTTGCGTTCTGGTTTTTGTTTGCCGGTTTTGCTGTCAAACTTCCTGTATTCCCGGTGCATACCTGGTTGCCCGACGCACACGTTGAAGCACCGACACCTATTTCGGTTGTGCTGGCCGGAATTCTTTTAAAAATCGGAGGTTATGGTTTTATCCGGATAGTAGATGGATTTTTCCCGGCTGAGGCTCAATACAGCATGATTCCTTTGGCAATACTCGGTATGATTTCTATCGTATACGGCGGCTTCAATGCTCTGGCACAAACGGATCTGAAAAAGATGATTGCTTTTTCTTCGGTTTCACACATGGGTTTTGTGTTATTAGGTGTTGCAGCTTTCACGGCGGAAGGAATTAACGGAGCTATTTATCAGATGGTTAGCCATGGTATACTTTCTTCAATGCTCTTTCTTTTGGCCGGGGTAATTTACGACCGGACCCACGACCGGCAAATTGATAATTACCGCGGTCTCATCGGACCGATGCCACGTTATACCATTCTGACTGGAATTGCCTTTTTTGCTTCCTTGGGATTACCCGGATTTTCGGGTTTTGTTGGAGAATTATTCACGCTGATGGGCGCGTTTCAGGCAGGTCCTTTGCCGGTCTGGATTCCGGCACTTTCAACTTTGGGGATTGTTCTTGCCGCGGCTTATTTTCTCTGGACTTACCAGCGTATGTTTTTTGGAACGTTTTGGTACAAAGCGGACGATTCAATCATGCTTACCGATCTGACAACCCGCGAAATTGCATTATTGACGCCATTAGCCGTTATTTCTGTATTGCTTGGGATTTTTCCGGGATTGCTATTTGATATGACCGGGCCAACGGTTCAGGCGTTTTTGGAGCGGTTACAGTAGTTATTTTCAGGGCTCTTATTCATAGACATCTTTTCTATGTCCTAAGGTTATAACTTCAATAACTAATTCCCGATCGAAAATATCATAAAGAACACGGTAATTGCCAATACGAATTCGGTAACCGCTTTTTCTACCTTTCAATTTTTTACATCCATCTGGACGCGGATCACTTTGAAGCGCACCGATAGCTAAAATAATTGTAGGGACGATTTTTTCAGGAAGGTTTTCTAATTGTTTTTTAGCTTTTTTAGATAGGAAAAGAGTATAATCAGACATTTTTATATTCTCTGCTCTTTAAGAAATCTGAGAATAAGATTCGGGTGCCGTCGTCTTCATTTTTTGCCTCATCATATAATCTTAGATCTTCCTGATCTTCCAATGCTTCAATAATGTTATCAAATTCCTTCTGAGAAAGTATGACGAGTTTTTCTCCATCATCATTCGTTGCGTATTTTGGATGTAAAGCGATCATAATCTTTTTGGTTACATTCGATAAATTGGGGAAATGAAATTTGGCCTATGGTATATCAATTTAAGTAATGATCTTATAATTTCAAAAATGACCTCTATTGAACCTAACGAATAATGTCAATAGAAGTCACTATTGTTACTATTATTTCCCAAAAATCCGGTCCAGACTGAACCTGTTTTTCTTGGCCAAAACTTCCAGTTTTTGTTGCTGTTCATTTGTTAGTACATACAAAATCTCCTCTCTTTTCGCCTCGGAAAGCTGGTTATGATCGCGACGTTTGGCATCGTCATTTTTTGAAAGTTTTCTATCCTTCCGCGCGTACCGTTTCTCAATTTTCTTAATCTGCTTAACTTGTCTCTTTGAGAGATCAAGATCAGCTGCAAATTTTTCCAGATTTTTTTCCAGCCGCTTATTGTTCAACTTCGGATTTACCGTGGAGGTTTCTTCATAATCATCAGAATCTTTTGAAGATTGGTTGGTCGACGTGGCGCATCCTGTGAAAAATAAGCCTGTTACGGTAAGAAAAAGAAAAATTAGTTTTTTCATTGATTGCTTTTTTGTTTGGAATGAAATGTTGTTGCTACTAACGAAGATTACTTTCCAAAGAATATATACAAGGGTTGAAAAAATGAATACCTGAAAACTTCTTTCTTATTCCGGTAGATAATATGTCGATTCAAATAAAATAACAACCGCGACAAATCACTGATAGTATTTTTGCCCAAGAATCCAGTAATTGTAGTTGTGTTTATGTCGGAAACCAAAAAAGCTTTTATTATCCGTCGTTTGTACCAAATTTAATTTCCTATACCTTAATTTTTTCAATGAAAGAAAGCTCTACTTCACACCGGTTGTTGTCGCTTGATACACTGCGTGGATTTGACATGTTTTGGATTTCCGGCGGCGAAGATATTTTTGCTGTTTTAGCCAAAGTTACCGGCTGGTCATGGGCCGTTTTGATTGCGCATCAACTAACGCATCCTGAGTGGAATGGTTTTCGCGCTTATGATTTAATTTTCCCGACTTTCCTTTTCATGGCAGGCGTTTCAACGCCGTTCTCTCTGGGAAGCCGTTTGGAAAAAGGTGTTCCTGCTTCTGATTTAATTCGCAAGGTGATCCAGCGTGGCATTGTTCTGGTACTTTTAGGTATCATTTATAACAATGGAATTTTTCATACCGAATGGCACAATATGCGCTATCCAAGTGTGCTCGGGCGTATCGGTCTTGCAGGAATGTTTGCGCAGATTATTTATTTATACACGGGAAAAACAAGTCGCTGGGTTTGGTTTGCAGGTTTGTTACTGGGTTATTGGGCATTTATGATGTATTTTCCTGTTCCAGGCTGTGAGGTCGGAATGATGACGATGGAATGTAATCCTACAAGTTATCTGGACAGACTTATTCTTCCTGGTCGCCTGCACCTTAAAATTCATGATCCGGAAGGTTTGATTTCAACAATTCCTGCGATTGCAACCGGACTGATGGGCATATTTTCCGGAGAAATTTTGCGTACAGATGCGGCAAAACTTTCGCAAAATAAAAAAGTACTTTATCTGGTTGCTGGTGGTATTGTAAGTTTAATAATATCGCAAGTATGGAATATTGTTTTTCCGATCAATAAGAATTTGTGGACCAGTTCGTTTGTGCTTTGCGCTGGCGGTTGCAGTACCCTTTTGCTTGCGTTATTCTATTGGGTTATTGATGTCTTAAATTACCGCCGCTGGACATTCTTTTTCGTGGTTATCGGTATGAATTCGATCGTTATTTACATGGTTGGGCGGTATATTAATTTTGAATATACGGCAGAAGCGCTTTTCGGAGGTGCGCTCGAATTCTTCCCGGAACCGGTTCAGGCTGTTGGCGGTGTGATTGCATTTATCATGGTTCAATGGACATTTATGTATTTGTTATGGAGAAATAAATTATTTTTGAAAGTTTAATTATTTACGCATTGAATTTATAATGTCAATTCAGGTTACGAATCTTACGAAGGTATATGGAACGCAGCGGGCGGTAGACGGGATTTCGTTTTCCCTGAAACCCGGAGAGATTGTAGGTTTTCTTGGCCCAAACGGCGCAGGGAAATCTACAACCATGAAGATTCTGACCGGCTTCTTAAATGCAACTTCCGGCACAGCGACGGTAGCAGATTTCGATGTGAACGAGCAGCCAATGCCTGCCCGACGTTCCATTGGTTATCTGCCCGAACATAATCCGCTTTATCTGGATATGTATGTACGTGAATTCTTATTATTTTCAGGAAAATTATATGGAATGCGGGGCGCGTCATTAAAAGCAAGAGTTGAGGAAATGATAGCGCTTTGCGGACTTGAAGTTGAAAAAAGAAAAAAGATCGGACAATTATCAAAAGGGTATCGCCAGCGTGTGGGTTTAGCACAATCTTTCCTGCATGATCCTGCGGTGCTGATTCTGGACGAACCAACTACTGGTCTGGATCCCAACCAGATACAGGAAATCAGGGAGCTTATCCGGACGGCGGGCCATAACAAAACCGTTCTTTTTTCAACCCACATTATGCAGGAAGTGGAGGCTTTATGCGACCGTGTGATCATCATCAACAAGGGACGTGTAGTGAGTGACAGTTCACTGGAAACATTAAGACAAACAGGCAAATCGCTCGAAGAAACTTTTCGAAGCCTTACCGTCTGAATAATGGTTAATGATTAAGGGTTAATTGTTTGTGAATAAAATTTAAAAGTCTGATCGCCGACGGCCGATTGCCGACAGCCACCAAATAATTAGAATTGCCTTAAAACAATTAAAAACCGGATTTTTTACTGTTGGAAATTGTTATCATTGTAATTATCGAAAATATATTTTAGCTCAACTTCTGAAAACTGCTTGAATATTACTTCCTCTAAAAAGTCGGAATAGAAATGGAAAAAAGGTTGGGAAGCCATCTTCGTGTTGTTGTAGGTATTGTAGTTCTTGTGGTGTTTAGTACCGTTGCGGTGGCCTGGAAATTGATCCAGACTGATCAGCCTTTTATGGAAATATTGGAACCTGTGAAAGAAAAGCAGGTGAAAAGCACACCTAAAAGTCGCCGCGATCCTGTCGTGGTTTTGCCTGAAAATCAATGGGTAGACAGCACTTTGTCATCACTAACACTGGAACAAAAAATCGGCCAGTTGTTTATGGTGGCTACCTTCTCAAATCGCGATGAATCCACGACCAGATATATTGACAGACTGATCGACGAATATCATTTAGGAGGTTTAATTTTTTTCCAGGGCGGCCCGGTTCGTCAGGCACAGCTTACCAATCATTACCAGGCCCGTTCCAAAGTTCCGCTTTTTATCGGTATTGATGGAGAGTGGGGGTTAGGTATGCGTTTGGATAGTACCATTTCTTTTCCAAAACAAATGGTTTTAGGAGCCGTTCAGGATGACGAGCTTATTTACCGCATGGGCAGCGATATTGCCAGACAATGCCGTCGCCTGGGTATACAGATCAATTTTGCTCCTGTTTCTGATATTAATAGTAATGCCAACAATCCGGTCATTGGTATCCGTTCTTTTGGTGAAGATCGTGAAAATGTAACGCGCAAGGCAGTTGCCTATATGAAAGGTTTGCAGCATAACGGTGTGATCGCCACTGCAAAACATTTTCCCGGGCATGGTGATACTGATGCCGATTCTCATTTTACACTGCCCGTACTTACTCATACAGAGCAACAACTCAACGAGGTGGATCTTTATCCTTATCGCCAACTGATTGCAGACAGTTTGATGGGCGTTTTGAGCGGGCATTTGTTTATTCCTGCTTTGGATAATACCCCGCAGCTTGCAAGTTCGCTTTCAGATAAAGTGATCAACGGATTACTTAAAAAACAGATGGGTTTTCGCGGTCTTGTTTTTACAGATGCGATGAATATGCGTGGTGTTTTGAAAACCGGGCGTGCTGCTGAGGTTAACCTGAAAGCTTTGATTGCAGGAAATGACGTTTTGCTTTATCCTGAAAATGTTGCAGAAACGATCACCAAAATTAAAGAGGCACTTAATCAGGGTACCATCTCGCAGAAATTTCTGGATGATAAAGTAAAGCGGATTTTGCAGGCCAAATATTGGTCTGGTTTAGGGGAATATCAACCCATTGATATCAACAATTTATATGCTGACCTGAATACGGAAGATAGTAAACAACTGATCAGAGAAATCGGCGAAGCGTCAGTAACGGTTGTTAAAAACGAAAATGGAATTTTGCCGGTGCGGGAGATAGAAGGCCAGAATATGGCAGCTGTGAGCATTGGAGAAGGGGTTAATTCGGTTTTCCAAAAAATGCTGATGACCTACAAGCCAATCCGGCCTTATTCATTTTGGGAGGAGCCAAGTCAGGAACAGATAACGGAAATGCTGAATTACTTGCAGCCTTATGAAACGGTTGTGGTCGGTGTGCACGGCATCGCTTCAAATCCAAAACGTAATTATGGCGTTTCGTCCGGCTCAGCAGAGTTTGTCAGACAATTGAAACAGCAAGGCAAAAAGGTAATACTTTGTCTGTTTGGTACGCCGTACAGTATCCAGTTTTTCCCTGAAACAGATGCTTTGATCTGTGCCAATCAGGATGGAACTGACCAGCAGGAAATTGTCCCGCAGATTATTTTTGGAGCGTTGGCATCGCAAGGCCGATTGCCTGTCTCGGTATCGATTTATAAGGCAGGTGACGGGGTAACAACGGAGACGATTAATCGAATCAGTTTTGGAACTCCGGAAAGTGTCGGGATGAATGGCGCGACGCTTAAAAATATTGATGAAATCGCAAATGCAGCTGTAAACGATCGAATTTTCCCGGGATGTCAGGTGGTTGTGGCAAGAAAAGGAAAAGTGGTATATGACAAATCATTTGGCGGGCTCAGTTATCGCACGCCCGAACGAGTGACTTCTGAAACGATTTATGATGTAGCCTCGGTAACCAAAATGGCCGCGACTTTGCAATCGATCATGTTGTTATATGATCGGAAACTGATCAATCTGGATGAACGCGCTTCTCATTATTTGCCAGAATTGCACGCGACAAACAAACAGAATTTCACCATCCGGGATCTTTTGATGCACCGTTCGGGCCTTGTGTCCTTTTACCCTACTTTGTGGGACAGGACAAAAACAAGTGCCGGAGGACTGTTGCCTGAATATTATAGTTCCAAGCCGGATAGTATTTACATTCTTCAGGTGGCTCCGAGGTTGTTTGCAAAACCCGCGCTGCGTGATTCAGTCTGGAAATGGGTTGTGAAATCTCCGATGAATAACACCAGAGACAAGTCCGGAAAATATGGATATCTATATAGCGATTTGGGTTTTCTGACATTGCAGAAAATTGTAGAGAAAATTACAGCACAGCCTTTGGATGTTTTTGTGACAACGAATATTTACGAACCGCTTGGTCTTAATTATACGGGTTTTAATCCGCTAAGACGGTTTTCTGAAAAACAAATTGCACCGACCGAACAGGATTGCCGTTTTCGTAACCAACTGCTTCAAGGTACTGTTCATGATCAGATGGCGGCAGTTATGGGTGGCGTCTCCGGTCACGCAGGTTTATTTTCAACCGCAACAAACCTGGCCGTTCTTTTTCAAATGGATTTGTGGAAAGGTAGATATGGCGGAAAAGTGTTCTTTCAACCGGGTACTGTTCAGTTGTTTGCACGTATGTACGACGAAGCACACCACCGCGGCTTGGGTTGGGATAAGGCGCCGGTAGATGGAAATAGTTCTTATGTTTCTGCGCAAGCCTCTGTGAACTCATTTGGGCATACCGGCTTTACAGGCGCAATTGTCTGGGTAGATCCGGATGAAGACCTGGTGTTTGTCTTTTTATCTAACCGTATCAACCCTGATCCTGAAAATAACGGCATCACGACACAACGCACCCGTCGTAGAATTCACGATGTAGTATATACCTCACTTCTGGAAAGGAAAAGCATTCTTCATTAATCAGTTACAAATGTATTTCAAAAATATCTCTAACTTTACCTTGACAAAGGTTAGTGAAAAGACATTTTTGAAATATACATGAAAAGAACATCTATTAAAAAAGGAATTTTTACATGCATTGCGGTTATTCTTGGGATAGCTTCTTCGTTTGCTCAAACAATCACCAATGTAGCAGTTGATGCAAGTGCCTGTACCGGCCGAACTGTTTCCGTCGCATTTACGCCGACTGGTTTTACAGCTGGGACAGAGTTTACTGTACAGTTATCGGATGCTTCAGGGGCATTTACAAGCCCGGTAGAAATAGGAAAGGGGACTGTTTCGCCGATTGTCGCTACGATTCCTCCTGCTTCTGCTGCAGGAGCTGGTTATAAGGTTCGGGTGATTTCGTTAACACCTGCAATAAATGGAAGTACCAGTTCTAGCATTTTGGTAAAAACTACTCCCAATAGTCCCGCTGGAGCAACTTATACATATTGCGTAGGAGCTCCACCAATTGTTTTAGGCCAATCCGGTGGGGGTACAAATTTTTATATTAATAATGGGACTATCCTATTGCAAGGAGATGTTATCATTAATACAGACTATGCTGTAAGGCACCATGTGGAGTACTATGTTACTCAGGTTGTGGATGGATGTGAAAGTGGAGCGGGGCAAATAATAGTCGGAGGTTATGAAGTGGCTAAACAATTAACAATCACTAATCCAGCGGCTGTTTGTCAAAATTCTGAAGTACCAACTACGCTTTTAACAAATGCCATAAATAATTATAATATCTATGGTGGAGAATACACTTGGTATACGGATCCCTCAGGTGGTACTGGTTCGCCCACTATACCAACACTATCAACTTCAATAGCGGGAGAAACAAATTACTTTGTAACAACGCGTAGAGAAAATTCACTTAATAGATGTGAAAGCCCTCGCGCCAAGATAACTGTTTCGGTTAAGCCAGCCCCATCTGCACCAACTGTAACAAATAAAACTTATACAGTTGGTCAAAAAAATATTCCAGCCTTGGCAGCTACCGGGACAGGGTCATTCTATTGGTTTACTCAAGAATCTGGTGGTGTAGGCGTTACGGCAGGGCCTGTACCATCGACGGATAAGGCTGGAACAACTAGTTACTGGGTAACGCAGACAGTAGACAATTGTGAAAGTCCTCGTGCTAAGTTGGATGTTGTTGTAAGTGCTGGTGCGTGCACACCGCCTGCTGGTCCCGTAGTACAGGCATACTATGCTTATTGTGTAGGTGCCGTTGCGGGAAAACTTACTGCGCAAGGAACGGGTATAAAATGGTACAGTGGTGACGGTGTTACACCACTTTCCGAAGCACCAACACCCATTACAACCGTAGCTCACAACGCCCGAAATCCATCTTACTTTGTAAGCCAAACAGTGAATGGCTGTGAAAGCGAAAGAATTCCTATTTCTATCGATGTCAAAGCTACAACCCCCGCTCCAACAGTTGTAGCTCCTGCTCCAATTTGTCAGAATAATATAAAAATTATTACCTCGGAAATATTAAGACAGGCTATTGTTTCCGCTGGAACAAACTATCAGTGGTACTCAACGGCGGATGGTAATCCTTCAACAACAGTTCCAAGTCCTTCTGTAACGACCCCCGGTTCTACTGATTATTACGTTACACAAACCAATACTGGGAGCTGTGAAAGTCCAAGGTCCAAAATTACGATCGTTATTACAGAAGCACCTGCTGCTCCAACAGTGACTAACAGAACTTACACAGTTGGGCAAACAAATATTCCTCCTTTATCAGCAACAGGAACAGGTTCATTTTTTTGGTTCACTCAAGCTGTTGATGGTGTAGGGTCAACAACGCCTCCAACGCCATCTGCCGCGGTTGCTGGCACTACCAGTTATTATGTTACGCAAACTGTTGGAGTTTGCGAAAGTCCTCGTGCGAAGATTGATGTTATTGTTACTGGTGGGACTTGTACTCCTCCGCCTGCACCAACAAGTAGTTCTAAAACTCAGTTTTGTGTAGGTGATGCTCCTCAGCAACTTTCAGCAAATGGACAAAATTTAAAATGGTATGCCTATGAAGGTTCAATTGGACATTTATTACCAGGGGCTCCAACGCCATCAACAAGTTCACCAGCAACTTTTTTAACTGGACCTACTTATTATGTCACTCAAACTATAAATGGATGTGAAAGTGCAAGGTTAGATTTTTGGATTGTTGTTTTAAATTTTACACCAACTCCAATTATTACCGATCCTGCTCCTATTTGTCAAAACTCCGTTGTGACAGGGAGTCTTCTTACAGGTGCAATTAATGGATATGGGGGAACAACCGACTATATATGGTCGGAAACCGATAATGCAGATGTAGGATCTACAACTATTCCAATTCCATCAACTGCAGTAGCAGGAACTGAGGATTATTATGTTTATAGATATCCAGGTCATAGCTGCCCAAGCGCCAAGGCAAAGATTACCGTTACTGTACTGCCCGCTCCACCAATACCAACAGTTGTTAGTCCAGTAAATTATATAGTCAGAGCTACCAACGCAGTCCCCTTGACCGCCACAGGAACCGCCTTAAAATGGTATACTACAGCAACAGGAGGAACTGCATTAACAACAGCCCCAACACCAATAACAACAACTGCGGGGACAACAAGTTATTATGTAAGCCAAACTTTAAACGGCTGTGAAGGGCCTCGTGCGGAAATTGTTGTAAGTGTTGCAACGTGTACAACACCGGTACCGACGGTAACAACGCCTGTTACATATAACGTAGGAGCAACTGCTGTGGCTCTTACTGCCACAGGAACTGCTTTGAAATGGTATACTGTTGCCACTGGTGGAACTGCTTTGGCGGCCGCACCAACGCCATCAACAACAACAATAGGAACAGTTTCTTACTATGTAAGCCAGACTTTAAATGGCTGCGAAGGACCTCGTACAAAAATTGATGTTGTTATATCTGCTTGTGCAACGGCTGCACCAACCGTTGCTAATGTTACTTATTGTTTATCTGAAACTGCGGTAGCATTAACTGCAACCGGAATAGCCCTTAAATGGTATACAGTTGCAACGGGTGGAACCGGTGTAGCGGCGGCTCCAATACCTGCAACTACTACTGCCGGCACTAAATCATATTATGTGACCCAAACTTTAAATGGCTGCGAAAGTCCGCGTGCTAAAATTGATGTGATTGTAAATCCTCCAACAGCTGCTCCAACAGTTGGCTCGGCTGTGGTATATTGTTTCAACGAAACTGCAATACCATTAACTGCAACTGGAACAGCTTTAAAATGGTACACAGCCGCAACTGGTGGAACAGTATTAACGACTGCGCCAACGCCATCAACTTCTGCCGCTGGCACAACGTCTTATTATGTGAGCCAAACACTAAATACTTGTGAGAGTACTCGTGCAAAGGTTGATGTGACTGTAAAACCTGCCGTGCCGGCTCCGACCATTGCAGCCGCAGCGATCGAATATTGCCAATCTGTTAAAGCAATACCACTTACTGCGACCCCGTCAACAGGTGGGGAGTTAAATTGGTATGGAACAAATGCTACTGGCGGAACTGCTTCTGCCACGGCGCCAACTCCATCTACCGAAACTGAAGGAACGACATCCTACTACGTGAATCAAAAAGATGCAGATGGTTGCCTAAGCAGCCGTGCTAAGATCGACGTTAAAATAAACGTTACTCCAAAGCCAGCTTTGGCAACATCCTTTGTTGAATATTGCCAGGGCGCTACTGCCTCACCGCTAAGTGCTACCGGTACCTCACTTAAATGGTATTTGACGTTAACGGATACTAATCCACGTACATCGGCATTAACTCCGTTTACAGAAAAAGTTGAGGATTATTCTTTTTATGTTACACAGACAGGGGCTAACACTTGCGAAAGTCAAAAGGCTGAGATAAAAGTTCATATTAAACCATTGCCATCAGCAACGATTTCAGGAAACAATGCTGTCTCACCAGGGCAATCGACTACGATTACAATAGAATTTACCGGTGATGCGCCTTGGCAATATACCCTGTCAAACGGACAAACAGGAACGTCGAGCAATGCCATAACTCAGGTGACCGTTACTCCGCAAGCAACGACGAACTATGTTGTGACGAGAGTTTCTAATGCTTGTGGGGTAGGGCTTTCAAATGGAGTTGCGGTGGTTACAGTTCTTATTCCAACTATTACTACTGGTAGCCCGTCCGTATCGCAGATATGCGCCGGAAGAAGTTTTACTGTCCCATTCCAAAAGTCAGGTGATTTCCCAACCGGAAATAAATTCACGGCTCAGATTTCAACGGTGAATGATATAACGAAATTTGTGTCTATTCCTTCGACGGATAACGGAACTATCCTGACTGCCACAGTTCCTGACACAGTTAAAGCAGGAAGTTATTTTATCAGGGTTGTAAGCGCCGGACAGGGAAACACACTTCCGGGAAGCGTAAGCTCTGTAAAAATGACTATCAATCCATTGCCGGTCGCTACAATTACGGGCCCGTCGAATGTGTTAATGGGTCAGAGTGCAACGTTGAGCATTGCAATCACGGGTGATGCGCCTTGGACATTTAACTTGAATGATGGCGCTAAGGATACGCTGATATCTTCAAGTATTAGCCCTATATCTGTCAGGATTTCGCCGAAAACGACGTCGGTTTACCAGATCACTTCGATATCAAACGGCTGTGGCGTAGGTCGGGGAGCGGGGACATTCCGTGTTCAGGTTGATCCCGTGTTAGGTACAGAACCTCCGGTTGTTGCGGCTGACTGGTTGAAAATATACCCGACAATGATTGAGAATAAATGTACGGTGGAAATTACTTCTGCAATTTCTGCCAAAGAGGCGCTGTTTGAAATTTTTGATCTCAACGGTCGATCATTGGCGAAAAGATCTATACGTCAGAAAGTTACAGAAGTTGACTTTACGTCAAGACCACCAGGCATGTATCTTTTAAAGGTTCAAAATGGCGACCGGACTTCGGTGCAGCGGATTTTTAAACCGTAAAATGTATAGCAAATATTAAAAAAGCGGGAAGTATATTGCTTCCCGCTTTTGTTTTAGGTGTAGTTCTCAACCGAACCGATCAAGATGACTTCCGATTTTTTAGACAATTATTTCATGGCCGAAGCACTGCGTCAGGCAGAAAGGGCTTTTGATGATGGGGAAATTCCTGTTGGCGCGATTGTTGTAATCGGTGAAAGAATTATAGGCAAGGGATATAACCAGACTGAGCGATTAAAAGATGTAACTGCGCATGCGGAAATGCTGGCAATCACGGCGGCGTCTGAGTATCTGGGTGGAAAGTATCTTCAGGATTGTACTTTGTATGTTACCCTGGAACCTTGCGTGATGTGCGCAGGAGCATTATATTGGACACAAATGAAACGTGTTGTGTTTGGAGCATCGGATGAAAAAAGAGGGTTTTCAGGCCTTGGTAAAAACATTTTACACCCGAAAACCCAGCTAAAAAAAGGAATTCTGGCGGAAGAAAGTCAGGCGTTGTTACATAAGTTTTTTAAAGGATTAAGAACATAAAGCAGTTTTCTGCTGTTAACCAACTAGAAAATCATATTCAATAACCAATAAACCTTATTCATAATGGCATTTACACTTGATCCGTTACCGTACGCAAACAATGCGTTAGAACCGCATTTTGATGCGCTTACAATGGAAATTCATCATGATCGTCACCACCAGGCATATGTTACCAACTTGAATGCAGCAGTAGCAGGCACCGAGCTGGAAGGTAAAAGTATAGAAGAGATTATCAAAAATATCAGCAAAGCACCGGCACCAGTTCGTAACAACGGTGGTGGGCATTGGAACCATACATTTTTCTGGAAATCTCTTTCTGCGAACGGCGGTGGAGAACCAGTTGGAGAATTGGCAAAGGCTATCACTGAGAAGTTCGGTTCTTTTTCAGCTTTTAAAGATGAGTTCAAAAAAGCATCAGTTGGACGTTTTGGTTCAGGATGGGCTTGGTTGATCGTGAAAGATGGCGGTGAAATTGCTATCACTTCTTCTCCTAACCAGGACAATCCATTAATGGATATCGCTGAAACGAAAGGTACGCCTGTAATCGGACTGGATGTTTGGGAACATGCTTATTACCTGAAATATCAAAATAAACGCCCTGATTATATCGAGGCATATTGGAACGTAGTAGACTGGAAAGCTGCTGACACTCTTTATGTTGCAGCGAAATAGTCAAAAAATAGATAAAAAAGGTTTACAGTTTTCATAAAAAATATCAACTTTTGTTTGGAAGCTGTAAACCTTTTCCTAATTTTGTGTCCTCAAACGGAGGTTGTAGCTCAGTCGGTTAGAGCGCTAGATTGTGGTTCTAGAGGTCGCGGGTTCGAGACCCGTCTCCCTCCCAAACATTAAGGTCCTGAATTTCAGGACCTTTTTTTGTTGACTTTATTCGTAGTTTCCAAACTACGAATCTAAATAATTTACCGTTTTTAACGGTCTGCAATTCGTAAATCTCGATTTAGTAATCCTCTATTTTTCCCGAGTGAACTCCACCCCCATTCCAAACATACCCATTAACCAACCAGTTTTCGTAATATATTAACCATAATGACACCCAAGGAAGAATGGTGTCTCCAAGCCAATGTCCGTCAGAGAACTGACCCGTCCGTGGAAGATACAGACATAGCGAACCATCGCCATAAAGGTGTGGTGGCATTTTTCCAATATTATTTTTTATCAAAACAGGGCTAATAATATATACTTTGGGCCGTCTTCCTACCTGAAATTCAATTCTAAATTTGTAGTTGCAGCTCCGAGCGGTTGGTTTCAGGGCGCCCTTCACAAGAAGCAGCTTCCCACTTTTTGAGAGTTCTGTCTCAAACTGCGGATATTTTTGCTTGATATAAGCAAGCTGTCGAGCTACATTAATTCCATTAATACTATTATGCATTATCTCCAAAAAAAGTGTTAGGCTTAATGATACTACGACTAACCGGCTGGCTAGTCAATATTCCCGAAGCGGGTATTTGATAGAGGCTTTTTGAAGCTCTGGCGTTTGAAATCTGGCTCATTGCCGCGGATGTCGCATCGTTATAGATGTCTTCACCGAACAAACCCTTCAGTATTCGGCTTTCGGTAAGTACTCCCTGTTGTAACTTAAATTTTTGCCACTCGTTGTTTAGATGGCTCGCAAAATCGATAAAGGCGTTGTAGTATTCTGGCTGCGTGTCCCACTTAGAAGTGAAATCTTCCAACTGATTTACTGGATTCAACACTTTAATTCTTTGCCCAGGAATGCTCTGATAGAAGTTTGCGTTGGAAACTATGCGACCGACAATGCCATCCATGGTATCAAAAATTGAAGGCTCTCCTCTATGATATTGACCCGCTATTGTAGTCAGTATTACACTTGAGGTTTTGAAAGTATCATCATTGCTGAAATAAATGTCGCGATATCGCTTTAACAACTGCACAGCGCGCTGCAACGGTTTTTTTCTTCTGAAATTATCGTTTGGCAATCGCTCTATTTCGATCGCCCGTTTCCTATCAGCCTTTTCCAAAAGTGACTCAACAACACTGTTTGCTTGTTGAATAAACCAATCCGCATGACCACGAGGATTGCTTATATCGACGTTCTGCATCTCTTTATTTAATACCAAAACCGTATTTGGGCATGAGTTGTTCCGTTGGCTAGCCGCAAGAACGTCCATGTGAAAATCGCCTGCATATTTTATTCGCACGCAACGACTTTTCGATATAAGGGAATTTCGATATCTACTCCCAGGTTCACGAAGCCGTCTTTCAAGTTGTTTACGTATTTCTTGTGGGCCGAACCTTCCGGCATCCGGTCTCAATTGAATTATTGTATCCAAATCAAACTCATTACCCTCGTAGGGCTTGTTCGCTGTTTCGGTTTTTACACTTCCTTGGGGATAAGTTTCTTTTACAAGACTTTTAAAAAAAGGATCTTCAAGTACAAACTCGTGTACTGCACGGTAGGCACTCTTCATTCGATCGTATCTTGTATCATCTAATTGGAGGCCCTCGGCCATTTTGTCAAGCAGCTCGTCCAACTGCGTCGATGGATCTTCAATTGTCGTCATCTTCAAGTTATGTTAAAATTTTTTTTGTCTGGGGCAGGATAACTTTTCCGGTAACAGTACGTCCATTTTGTATTTCGTCGTGAGTCGCAAAAATTATTTGATCTGACTGAGGTGGATCTAAGGCGATCAATGCCCCAAGTTGTTCTGGACCATCCGGCTTTAGCTCAAAAATATCCGCATAAAGAAATTCATCATATGTGAAAAAGTCTGGGTCTTTGATTCCTTCGTAGTTGCAACCACAATGGACATATTGTAAATAAGGAAATTTATTGTGTGGTAAGATTCCGCTGGCCACTAGCTCTTCATAGAACTCCCGCCAAGGATCAGTTTCCCGGTCCTTCTTAGAATTAAACCACCTAATAAATTTTGGAAGGTGCTTCCGTTTCTTGACTATGCAACGCAGATCATTTTTACTATCAACATCGATAGGAATTCCGTTGATATCTTCAATTCCAAGACTGTTAAAAAGTGTGCTTGTTTCATTGGGGAGATACTTGTATACTCCGCCAACTGGTTGATAGCCAGAGCCAGGTCGTCTATGACTGTCAATTAATAAATATTTACCATTGACCCGAATCCTAAAAAAATAAGCCATTGAGATCCTTACAGGCTTTGATGGTTTCAGCCAGGACTGAAACCAAATTTTGATGAAGGCTCTGCTCTCATATGCATTCGATATCAGCAATATCAATATACTCGATAATAGGCCAAAACCAACATCCCGAATTGAACCCTGAAGGTCAACATTCTGCTTGAATGCTATCATACTTAACACGAAACATGCAATGGCAATTAATATCTGAATCCCTATCATTTTCCCTCTAATTCTGTACGAATTGGTTTTGAACAATCTTTCTTAGTTTCTCTAATGTCAACTAAAATTGCAATGCATTTGGAGAGCACCGCTTAGTTTGAAAGCGATGCCCTCGTTACAAAAATTACTTCTCATGACGAACACCTTTGAACGGGGTTCCGTCCTGTTTTCCGTCCATTATACGACCCGTTTCAGCGTCGCGCTTGAAATACATGCCATTGTGCTCAAATTGTGATCTTTGACGCACAGCACCGATTCTGCGCCCATCTCCGGTTGGTTTATTAACTGCCATTTTTTACACCTCCTTTCCAATCTTTAATTTTATGTAAATGTTCCTACTGGGGCAATCGAAATATCATCTCTATGCATTAAACTTGCACTGTGTTTGATATACCTTACATTAATAAGAATCAAATGTACGGAATTTCAAACGTTTTGCCATAGTTATAAAATATTTTTCTAGTAAAAGATAATTTGTTGGTCAATACAGCCATAAATTTTGGAAATAGCTTACATTTAGCATTTAAATGACTAACATATGACTGATCAAGAACAGCAATTTCTATATCAGCGAGTGGGCGAGAATATCAAGAATGCTCGTAGCAAAGCCAATTTGACGCAAGAACAGTTAGCTCACGCGATTGGACTGAGCAGGGCGTCCGTTGTTAATATTGAGAAGGGAAGACAAAATCCATCTATTCATCAGCTTTATTCTATTGCCGAACATTTGGAGATAACCGCGCACGATCTTTTACCAAAAATTTACATAACTGAAATTTCTAGTTATCTATCTGACGATGATTTGAAGAATGTTCCAGTCGATGGACTAAACAAACTAGCATCTTTTGTATTAAAATTTAAAAGCTCACAGTAGTTCATGAACAACAAGCGACGCAGCCATATTGAAGAGGTTGCAATTATGCAGCTTCGTGAGTATGATTTATATCCAACGCTTCCAGCTACGCTATATGAAAGATGCTTGGCAGTGGATGTTGAAAAAATTATAATTCAAAAGGGAATCAAATTGGTTCCATATGATTTTGGTGATGATATTTCGGGCGTACTACTTTACGATGGAATTAAGGCAACAATCGGCTACAACAAAGACAACGGACCTAGTCGACGCCGGTTTACAATGGCTCACGAGCTAGGACATTTTGTATTAAACCACCAAAGGCATGGAATTTTCGTCGATACGGCTGAAAAATATTTTCCTCCAAAATTTAGAGACAGAGATTCTTCAACAGGTGAATTCCTGCAAGAAAAGGAGGCTAATGCATTTGCCGCCTCTCTGCTAATGCCAGATGAACTTGTTTTAAGCGCGATTGAGTTTATCCGCGACCAAAAAAAGCATTTGCAAGAGGATTACAATTTGGCGGGAGAATTGGCTAAATATTTTTGGGTTAGTCCTCAGGCTATGCTCTTCCGGCTGGACAATTTAGACTTCTTTATTTAATCAAAACCGCCGAACCAACCCGAAATACTTTAAGTTTTCGAGTATTGCACCTAGCTCCCCGCTATCCGTAGTTTAAAAATGCGAATGCGGATACTCTACCGTTTTTAACGGTTTTAAGCCTGTATAATCACATTACGGTCTTTCTTTTTTAGTTTTTAACAGCGTCCAGAAATTAGGAAATTTATTACTAGCAGTCTATTCTTAAATTTCCATTCAACCAAAGACGGTTACAAACGGTCCATATACAAGCCACGCAGTTATTCAAAGAACCCAACGCACAATGAGGTCCTACAAATCTCCGTATATTCAAGAATCGTAAATAATCTTCCACCTGTTACAGATAAAGAAAGGCGGAAAATTCAGGACATACTATTTGACTTTATACCAAAATATGTTTCTTGACAGAAGATGAAAAGAATATCATCATTTCTTTGAACACTTTTCCGACAATCAAAAAAGATACAATTCTTTTAAGAGAAGGGCAAAAATCCAATGAAGCATACTTTATATTGAAAGGTGTTATCCGGACTTATTACTTGATTGACGGAGTAGAAAAAACATCCGGATTCTATACGGAAAAGGAAGCTTTGACACCGCACTGTGTCATCAATAAAACACCTTCCGAATATTACATATCCTGTATTGAAGACTCGATAATTACCATTTCAACTCCTGAAATGGAGGTTGAGATTTTTAATAAATTCCCAAAATTTGTATCGCTTTGCAGAGTTTTATTGGAAGAACCGGTAGCAATCGACGCAGGCTCATTTCGCCTGGTTAAGGAATTGTAACGTAATCAGTGAATCACTTGTCTCACGAAGTACGATTTCCCTTCCGTTATATAGTTTTGTCAGTGTATCTCCACAATAGCCAAAGCCTCTGATGCTTCTAAAAAACATAGCATTGTCACGTTTGGACAAATGCTTTTCGCGAGTAAGCCAAACCTGACAGTCTTCACAATTAACCTTTATTGGCTGGGTTATTCTCTTGCATTGGACAAGATAGTCGATTAGGCCCTCAGGTACATTTCGGTATAAAGTTTTCTGTTCCGTCAGCCAGCAGCCGTTTTTACCCAATTTGTAATAACTGCAGGGATCCGGGTAATCGGACTTCATTTGTTTTTCGGATTTATTGCACTTCTGCCCTATGTTACTGCCATATTCATCCACAATTGTCCAGCAAAATTCTTCGTTCAACAATGGTAACGAACCATCACAGGCACAGACCATGGAGATAAATAATATCAGTCCATATAATGAAAATCTGGTATTCATGGAAAAAAAGAGGGTTTATTAGGTGAAAACCGCTAAACTCGACGGCCAAATTTTTCAACTGTAATCAGTTGTCTGCTTTTTGAAGCGGCAAAGTTAGAATGATACAATTGAAATAACGAAAAAGTCATTGAACCAATCGTTAATTATCGGCGTATTCAGGGGAGAAACTGCTTTTTACAAACTGTTTTACAAGCAGGTAATCAATTAAATATATGGACTTACGTACGACATTATCGGTCAACGAGAGCTTTATGGAAATACTCGTAGATTACAAAAACCGTGGAGCGAAGGTGGAAATGATTCTGGACATTAACGGACTGGAACGGGCCGAAGGAATTATCAAGCAAATTTATCCGGACGATCCTAATCCTTATCTGGAACTGCAAGATGGTAGAACTATTGTAGAAAAAACAATCATCGCCATCAACGGCGTTTTCCGTCCTGCATATGCCGGCTGTTAACAGCTGTGGAATAGTCAGGGACTTTATTTCAGCATATCAGGCGCAAGTCGTTCAATTGTGCCGATCCGACACTGAACGACCTACGCCTGATACATTACCATTACCTTATTCGCTTCTCAGTGACGTTACCGGATTCATCAACGCTGATTTTATGGATTGATAGCTGATGGTAAGCGCAACAATAAAAAAGGCAATGAACCCAGCCAGAACAAAAATCCAGAAACTGATCTCCACCCGGTAAGCGAAAGCTTCAAGCCATCGGTTCATCACGTACCACGCCACGGGAGTCGCAATCAGAATAGCTACCACAACCAATTTAATAAAGTCGCTGGAAAGCAACAGGACGATGGTGCGGAAATCTGCTCCCAACACTTTCCGGATACCGATTTCTTTTGTGCGCTGCTCTGCCATATACGTTGCCAGTCCGAGCAGTCCCAGACATGCAATGGCTATGGCCAGGCAGGAAAATGTGGTAAACAACTTTCTGAAAATAAAATCATCCTTATACTGGCGATTAAAATCTTCATCCAGAAAACTATAAAGGAAAGGCCGGTGCGGTTCAATTTCACTCCATACGGCATTAACCTGTTGAATCGTTTTGGTCAGATCTTCTGTCTTCACTTTAATGGATAGATACCGGCTTGCATAAGCCCGGAAAGGCAGGGTGAGCGGTTCGATTTTTTGATGCAAAGAAGTGAAGTTAAAATCTTTCACGACCCCGATCACAACGCCTGATCTTCCCCACTGACTGAATTTTTTACCTACGATCTCCTCCGCGTTTTTATATCCATATTGTTTTGCTGCTGCTTCATTAATAACCAAGGAACTGCTAGAGTCTGCTGGAAAATCTCTGGAGTATGATCTTCCTGCAACGAGCTCCAAGCCAAAGTGGGGTATAAAGTCTATCCCAACCTCAAAGATGGGTTGTCCCATCGTTTTCATTTCGCCATTCTTTGTTTCTATCTCTGTGCCGGCATATGGGAAAAAGCTTCCGGGAACACTTCGTGAAAAAGCGGCTGAAACAATCGACGGGTTTTCTTCCAGCCTTGTTTTTAAAAGCTGCGACTTAGCATTCACGGCCTCATCGTAGTTGTAGTCAATTACCAGCATACTTTCTTTATCGAAGCCTAAATCTTTATCCAGCAAATGATTCATTTGTGTATAGACGATAATCGTTACCGCGATGAGCAGTATGGAAAGACTGAATTGGAAAACCACCAATCCTCTTCTCATATTTGCACCTCCTCTTGACTTGGTCATACCCTTCAATACATCCACCGGACTAAATCCCGAAAGAACCAGTGCCGGATATGAACCCGCCACAAAAGCGATTAACATCATAGCTCCCAAAATGATAGGAATACTTTTCCAATGGATTAAAATGCCTGCTTCAAATTCTTTTCCGGTTAAGTCTGTCATAAAAGGTAAGGAGATCACCACCAGAATTACAGCAGTAATCATCGAAAGGGAAACGATAACAAACGATTCACCTAAAAACTGAGAGATTAAACTGCTTCTGGCCGCACCAATGGATTTTCGAATGCCGACCTCTTTGCTGCGTTCCATAGAACGGGCGGTGGATAAGTTCATGAAGTTGATCATGGCGATCACCAGGATGAACAACCCGATGATAGAGAAGATATACATGTTTGACAGACTTCCGGTTTCTCCCGGCTGACGATCCGCATCAGATTTTAAGTAAACATCGTTCAGCGATTCCAACTCTATGACATATCTTGTTTTTGGGTCTTTGCGTTGCCGCTTTACAAATTCAGGCAGCTTTTGTTTAAAAGCAGCTTCATTGAATTTTTCGTTTACCAGAAAGTAGGTGTAGAAATCAGCATAGTCCCACATATCGAAGACTTCCGGAATCGATTTTTTAAACGTACTCAAAGAAAGGATGGCATTGAATTTAAAATGAGAATTACCGGGAAGATCGGGCATGATACCGGTCACGATGTACTGACCAGCATTTGCTCTCCCTGGCGAATCGCTGCCTTTTAGCGTTTTACCCAATGCATTTTCATTGCCGAAATATTTCCGGGCCGTGCTCTGTGTGAGTACAATGCTATACGGATTTACCAATGCAGTTTTAGGATCACCCTGCAACAAATCCCAACTGAATACATCAAACACGGTTGAATCCATGAAAAATACGCCGTTCTCCTGATACTTTTTATCATCATTGGTCAGCAGAATGTCTGCTCTGCCGGAAAACTGAACTACTTTTTCTATCTCAGGAAACTCGCTTTTAAGTGAAGGTCCAACAGGGGCATTACCCCAAACCCAGGAAGGGCCTTCTTTCGACAAATTTTGGGGATCTTCGGATATTCTCGTTCCATGTGTGACGCGGTAAATCCGATCACGCTTCGTATGATACGTATCGTACGAAAGTTCACTTTGCACAAACGTAAAAATCAGAAAGCAGCAGGCAATGCCTACCCCCAATCCGAAAATATTAATGGCTGAATACGCTTTCTTTTTAATCAGATTTCTCCAGGCAATCAGAAAATAATTTTTATACATGGCATAAGGCGTAAAGGTGTAAGATGATTTAAAATTTCTTAGTAAGGCAGGGCGAAGCAGCTTGAACATTTCCCATGTATAAATTCGTTTTGCTTTCCTTACAGAATACTGATGAAGATTATCCTGAAAAATCTCCTCCATATCTCCTTCAATTTCTTCCAGGTATTCCGTCCGTAAAATGCCGCGCATCAAACGCAATGGCCATTTCGGCGGTTGAATGTTTTCAGGCGCACTCATATCATTTTCAAGTCAGAGGCTGTCAAAGGAATTGATCTCCACAGATCTGCACGTATTGCTCTCATTTCTTCCAACACTTTAAGCGCGTGAGAAGTAGTATGGTAAATGCGTTTGCGTTTACCTCCTCTTTTCAAAGTGGCTTCGCCAAAGGCTGAGGTGAGAAAGCCTTTTTCTTCCATTCTTTTCAGTGCCGATTGAATGGATCCTACACTTAGTTTTTCTTTTAACCGTGTTTCCAGCTCCCGTTTTATCTCCACGCCGTACGCATCGTGCTGTAAGGCGGCTACTGTAAGCAATACAAGTTCTTCGAACTCTCCCAGTTTCGTTTTCTTCATAATCTGCTATTATTCGTAATTGCAGTTAATATAACTACTTTATTTTATTCTTAATTGCAGTAGATATCAATTAAAATGAGATATCTATTACAGTTTACTGAATATCAGCGTTTTAATTTTTGAAAAATATTGTGTTTACAAATGGAATAATGTGATGTTAAGAGTTTTTATTTAACGTAGTTTGCAGGACAGCTGGTGTTCATGTCCGAACCAAAAATCAATAGTACTAAAATGTTTTATAGTTTTGAATGTTAACGTTTTTCTTTACGGCGGCTGAAACGAGGAAAGCTACTGTGTTTAGAAGATGTTATTTTTTAATAAGATAATCGGAAAATTTCCGATTATCTTATTAAATTTGTACATGGACCTTTTGCAGCGAATACGAGATGTTTCCAGCCAGCCGTTGACTCATCAACTGCTGAGCTCGCTTTTGAAAGAGTATAAGCGGCCTAACGACAAAATTCATGAACTGATTTCAGCAGGACTTATTGTTTCCGTCAAAAAAGGGATGTATATGCCCTCTGCCAAGATCACAGATAAACGTACAGAGCCGTTCCTGCTGGCAAATCACATGCTGGGACCAAGCTACATATCTTTTGATACTGCATTGTCTTACTATGGCCTGATCCCCGAACGGGTATTTGAATTAGCATCCGCAACGACAAAAGCTTCCCGGCAATTCGATACCGTGATAGGGACTTTCAGCTTTACACGGCTACCGCTGCCTTATTTTAGCTTCGGTATCCGCCAGTTATTAATCGCAGACAAGCAAAACATTCTTATTGCATTACCGGAGAAAGCATTGTTTGACAAAGTAATAGCCACATCCGGTGTGAAACTGCGAAGTAAAAGTGCGGCCGGTGAATACCTGTTGGATAATTTGAGAATGGATTCAGATTCATTGAAGCAGCTGGATGTTCAAACAATGGAAACGTGGATTGAAGGTTCTCCTAAACAGGAAAGTTTGAAAATGGTGATTAAAATGATCAGAGCATTATGATAAAGGATTGGCTTAATGAGTATAACCCTTCCAACAAAGATGAAACAACACAGGCATTGCGGGAGATTATGCAGGAAGTAGCCTTGGCTGGGTTGTACCGGAAAGGTTTTTTTGAAAAGGCCGCTTTTTATGGCGGAACAGCACTTCGGATATTTTACGGATTAGACCGCTACTCCGAGGATCTTGATTTTTCCCTGTTGGAAGTGGATCCGGATTTTTCCATTAATCCATACCTGCCTGCCATTGTCGACGAATTTGAGGCGCTGGGCATGCATGTGTCGATCAGGGAAAAACAAAAGGCGATTAAAACCAACATTGATTCCACATTCCTGAAATCAGAAACAATCTGGAAAGAACTCGTTCTGGAAAGCGTAGTACCCCAGCAAGGGCTGGGTCAAACAGCCAGTATCAAAATTAAGCTTGAAGTGGATACAGTGCCGCCCCTGGATTTTCAGACAGAGGAAAAGCTACTGCTTAAACCATTTTCCTTTTATGTGAAATGTTTCAGTATATCAGATATGTTCGCAGGGAAGATGCATGCTTTACTTTTCAGAAAGTGGAAAGACAACGTCAAGGGGCGCGACTGGTATGATATGGAATGGTATATCCGAAAAGGAATCGTTTTGGATCTTAAGCACTTTGTGTCAAGGGCCAAAAACAGTGGTGATTGGGACGAAGAAACGATAAGCCCGGGCGCGTTTCAGGATTTACTACATGCCAAAATCGACCATGTTAACTTCACCCGGATAAAGGATGATATCCGTAGATTTATACCTGATGCCCGTGTATTGGATATCTGGAATGCGCAGTATTTTCATGATCTTGCTATGCAGATCAAAGCTAATTCGGAATAAATAGTCCGCTTCCACTCCATGCGACTTTCGTCATGAACGCCCAGTAGAAGATCAATGCGCATTGAATTATATTTTCACCCAGCTGCTCAAGGGTCTTTAAAAACCGGGGAAGTAGTGTTTGTTTCCTGGAATTCATTATTTTGTTTTTTATTATCAACAAATACATATTTATTGTTGATAATAAACAACAGTAAGTGAGGGCCTTTAGTAGTTGCTTTGACAATTCCCAGTTCCGTCGAAAGCGTGAACAAATTTGATACAAAGCCCTTGTTTGAATAGTATCCGTATTTCAGCCGACCTCAGCTCGTTGGTTGGTTTCTTTGACGATTTCGATAACCTCACGGGCATTTAATGGAAAAACGCCGCCAACGCCGCTGTCGTGAAATTTGGTAAATGGCGCTTCAAAAAGCATCATCGGATCAATTCTTCCATTTTGTGTGAGCTGTTTTATTAAGTCATTTACAAATTCAATCTGGATTGAGCTTAAAGGCCCGTTGGATAAAAAGGCTGAAAATGCCCGCTGGGCTGCATTGCTGTCAAGGCCAAGTATAGAGCGTACGAAAACGCCGAGAGGCTTTTCACCCAACACCCTTTTAAATTCTTCGTGGGTTTGTACGCCAGACTCTTCAAAAAGCATTCTGTCCAGATCGTCCAATTCGGCAGCCGTGATGGGCTGGTTGGTATGGAGCCGGTGTATGGTCAGATTATTCTCATTGCTCAGGATAATCTTTTTCAGTTTTGCGTAAAGACTGTCGAAGCTGCCGAAGTTTCCGCTAAAATCATGCGCCATGACCGGAGCTGTAAGCTGATCAGCAAAATTGGTATAAAAAATAACTTTTCCTGAGCTGGGGTCAATAAGTTTACTAAGATCCCGGATTTCAATTCGTACTTTTTCAAGGGCCGACATCGATGTTTGAGCCCAGAATTCCGGCTGAACAATCCTGACCAGGGTTTCTTTTTTACCAGCAATTGTCGGGACAGTTTCAGATTTTCTGAGCAGCTCCGAGGCCATCGTTTTGAGCTTTTCGACATAACCTTCCTGTGCACGTTCGTTTCTCAAAATGGCCAGCTGTAACTTCACCATCATCAGGTCAAACCTCTTTATTCTTTCATCTGTGTCCTCGTTGCGTACCAATGGCGCAACATGCCCGGCAAGTTCGGTAACCTGACTGGATTTAATGTTGGTCCAGGCGTCCGGATTACAGTAATGTTCAACGTGTCGTAAATGCAGCCTTACCTCAAAACCGCTCTGATCGAGATCCACGACTTGTTTATTCAACAATGCTCCAATCGATTTTGCAAGTCTGAAATCTTCGCTTTCCGGTACAGGATCGCCCTGCGTCTGTAATAGGAAAAGAAGCTCAACCCTTGACATAAACGTGTCTTCACTCAGCGATTTTGAGCGGCTTGGGATGATACCTTCGGGGTTCTCTGCAAAAAAATCAAAGGTCTGGCAAACATCAAAAACATAGAAATCCTTTTTATGATTGTCGGGACCAAAAATATCTTTGCACAAACGTGTGCCGCGACCGAGCATCTGCCAGAATTTTGCCGCCGAATAAACCGGCTTGAAAAAAATCAGGTTTAAAATTTCAGGCACGTCAATACCCGTGTCCAGCATGTCGACCGAGATCGCGATTTGCGGATATTTGTCTTTTATCTTAAAGTCAAGAATCGATTTTTCTGCGTTTTTATCATAGTTGTCTATGATTTTCGCAAAATCAGATATGTTTTTATAATGTGGATAAAGTGCGTTAAATCGCTCAAATATAAACTCAGCATGTTTGTGACTGCGGGCGAAAATAATTGTTTTTCCTATTTTTTCATTCCCCTCCACTTTATAACCAAACTCCATAAAGGTTTGTAAAACCTTATCCACCGTATCCTGATTGAAAAGCCATTGATTGATCGCTCCGGAATCAATTTCATCCATGATCTGGCCTGTGACGGGATCATAAAATTTACGCTCCCATTCTCTCTTCTCCTCTTCCGACAAATCGTTATACCGGATGCCCTGGGTCGGGAATTTCAATTGTAGCGGGACTTTTTTTACAGGTGTCAAAAATTCGTCTGCAACGGCTGTGGTATATTCGTAAGCATCCGTCGGCTCTCCCTGCTGATGGTTGAAGAGCGCGTAGGTATCCCGGTCTGTTTCGTTTTTCGGCGTCGCAGTTAATCCCAGAAAGAGCGCATCGAAATATTCAAAAACAGCACCATATTTATCATAGATGGATCGGTGTGCTTCGTCAACGATAATCAGGTCAAAATGCCCGACACCGTAATATTTTTTGCCGTTCCGGTAATCATTGTCAATTTTGTTGATGATTGTCTGATAGGTTGAAAAAACAATACGTGCGTTTCCCTGATCTTCCTCTTTCGTTAAATCTACACCAGTCAGATTGGGCAGATATTCGTTGTAATTTTTCAATGCCTGGGTTATTAACGCATTCCGGTCGGCCAGGAAAAGAATACGCTTCACCCATTGCGTTTTTACGAGCATATCCACTATCGCGGCAGAAACCCTGGTTTTGCCCGTTCCGGTAGCCATCACCAGTAATGCCCTGCGCTGATGGTCGTTTTCAAAACGCTCCGCCACACTCCGTATCGCCCGTTCCTGATAATACCGGTTGGCAATAGACTGATTTATATTTTGGGTACCCAATGCCTGACGTTGATGCCTCCGGATCATAAGCCGCATGAGCTCATCTATATTCAGAAACCCCTGTACTTTTCTTGGCGGATATTGAAAATCGTCCCAGAGGTACGTGTCAAACCCATTGGTGTAGTAAATAACCGGTCGCTGTCCGTAGGTTTTTTCCAGGGCATCGGCATAGTGTTTAGCCTGATTCCGGCCACGTTCCACTCCTGCGGTCGTTCTTTTCGCTTCTATAACGGCCAAGGGTTTTTTGTCTTCGCCCCAAAGCACATAATCCACTTTTAGATTTTTGATTTCGCCGGTTTGTTCTTCTGTGGCATTTACAGCAAATTCCTGAACATCGGCACCTTCAATATCCCAGCCTGCCTGGCGAAGCAGAACATCGATATACAACTTTCTTGTTTCTTTTTCTGATAAAACCTGAGGTGCCGAAACGATACCATTTTGCTGGCTCAACTGTTCATAATACGCCAGTTGGGCTTTCACTTTTTCGAGTTCTTCTTCTTTCTCGCTAAGTGCTGCATTCTTTCGTTCCAGCTCAATGTTATGGAGCGCAGCATCTTTCAGGATTCTTTCAAGTGCTTTTTTTGAAAGCGAATTCCCATCTGCCGGTATCAGGGTTTCATCAAAAGGGACGTAACTGTAAGGATTTTTGGAGAAAGTTCTGACAACGCCCGAACAAAACCGGAACAAATATTTAATGCTGGCCAGTGCTTCCTGGCTTCCAATTCTGACACTTTTATGCGCCGCGTTGTTTCCTGTATTTTTTAAAATAATCAGCTCCCGTCCATATTCCATTCCCCACGAAGCCTGAAAACCCGGTTCCCGAAGCAGGTCGTTCAGATTGAACTGCTCTTTGGCCGGCAGCCGGAGTGAGCTGTCGTTGTCATAAAGCCACGACAGCATTTCTTCCAAAGCCTTTCTACAAAGAAAAGCGGAAACCGTTGGTTCGGTCACCGCATAACTTTCTGCTTTTCTGGCCGTTTCGTATATACCGGCCCATTCATTCGTAAGAAAGAAGAAATTTGAGTTGAGCATCAATCGTCTGTCTAAATTTCAACGGAGAGTAATTTTTCTAATTCTGCCAAATTTTGCCGGCGCGCCTCGTCCAGTTCTTTTATTCTTGAAATGATCACATCCGGTTTGTCGTAAAACTTTTCTTCGTGAACTACCTCCTTATACCGGTTGATGCTAAGATCGTAATTATTTGCTATGATTTCACCAATGGGTACAAAAAATGATCTGTCCGTCCGTTTCCTTTCGGTTTCGTTTGAAAGGTTGCGGAAACGGGCGACGATATCGTCAATGTCACTGACTGATATTTCCTGGCGTTTGTCGTCCAGACTGTATCCGTCTGCCTGCATATCATAAAACCACACGTTATCCGTTCCGCCCGAATCCGTTCTTGTGAAAATCAGAATGGCCGTGCTCACTCCTGCATAAGGTTTGAACACACCCGAAGGCATCGAAATCACAGCCTTCAACTGGTGGCGGTCGCTGATTTCTTTACGGATCTGGATATGCGCTTTGGAAGAACCGAACAAAACACCGTCTGGTACGATCACGGCGGCGCGGCCACCGATTTTCAGGCCTCGCAGCATCAGTCCCAGAAAAAGCAATTCTGTTTTTTTTGAATTTACCTTTCCAAGAATATTTTTTTCAACAGACTCATGGTCCAGGCTTCCCTTAAATGGCGGGTTGGCCAACACCAGCGTCGCCACATCGGTGAAACTTCCGTTCGCTTCCGATAACGCATCCACATCGATCAGGTTTGGGTTTTCGATACCGTGCATCATCATGTTCATCGCGCCGATCCGGATCATGGTGGCGTCAAACTCGGTGCCCATAAACATTTTTTCGTTGAAATGTTTTCTGAAATCCGGGTCTGCGAAACGGTCCTCGTATTTGTGCTGGACATATTCTGCGGATGCAACCAGGAAACCGCAAGTACCGGCCGACGGATCACAGATCACATCCTGCGGCAAGGGTTCCATCATATCCACCATCATTTTGATGATATGGCGCGGCGTGCGGAACTGTCCGTTGGTACCCGCCGAAGCGATTTTCGATAAAAGATATTCGTAAATATCACCCTTGGTATCCCGGTCCGTCATTTTTACATCGCTGAGCAGGTCGATCACCTGCGCCAGAACGCGCGCGGTCGGGATCATGAAGGTGGCGCCTTTCATAAAACGGCTGAAATCATTGGCCGTCCCCATTGTTTTAATAAAATCAAAAACGCCTGCTTCTTTCCGGAAATGCGAGAAAAGATCTTCCGGCTCCCGGTCTTTAAAACGGCTCCAACGCAGTTCTGACTGCGCTTCGGTGTAGATAGGAGACTCGATTTCCTGATGCAGTAAATTGGCTTTGGATTCTTTCGCGGTCTGGATTTCGTCCAGCCTTTTGATGAACAGCAGATACGTGATCTGTTCAATCACGGTAAGCGGATTGGAAACGCCGCCTGTCCAGAAGGCATTCCATATTTTATCTATTTGGGTGCGTTTTTCGCCTGTAAGCATTGTGTTTTTTAAAAGTTATGGCATTACCAGATGACATTTACCAATGACCGGTAGTTTTGAAATTTTTGGTCAATGCTGATAATACCGGCATTTTCGGCAACGGCAGTAGCGATAATCAGGCGATCAAATGGGTCGCGATGATCGCTTATCAATGGGACATTCTGATATTCGAGCAAATGTGAATTACTTATGGGGAGCACTTTAATGTAAGCGTCGGCTATATCCTGAAAAATCAGATTTAAGGGTTTTTGTAAGGAGAGTTTGCCTAATTTTAACTTGGTGGATATTTCAAAGAAGCTAATTGCACTGACATAAATCTGATTGACTGGATTTTCGATAAGTTCTCTTGCATTTGCCGATAACTGCAAATCGCCGTCAATAAACCATAACACAGCATGCGTATCCAACAATAACTTCATTACATATAATCCTTTAAGTCGTCCAAAGGAGCATTAAAATCCTCGCTTAATTGAATCGTGCCTTTTGCTATACCGAATGGGCGTTTTTGTAAAGTTTTTTCAATTTCGTTCACTTCCTCAAATATCACCATCACCTTCGTTTTGGTGCTTGTTTTTGGCTTGCGTTCCAGCACGATCTGACCGTTTTCGTAAACTCCTTCTATCACAGTAAGCATAGCTATGAGCGTTTTGTTCTTTCAAATATACTCAATTATCCCCAAAATAACTGGCCAAAAGACCCTGGAATAAGGCTTCGCTTTCAGCTAAAGATGATTTTGCTTGTTGTTTTTGGGATTCGATATGTTGAACAATTTTTGCATATTCTATTTGCCGGGCAATGTTAGCTAGAAAGATGTCTATATCTTGAAGCTCCTGGGCATTTATGTTAGCCATTCCAACAATACTTTTACACATATTTCTAAGCGTTGCTTTGCCATACCTAGAATTTAAGTACCCCCAGATATACTCTGGAACTGCCTTTTCATTAGTTCGCACTCTGATCAAATAACCAGCAATGGCAACAGGTTCGTCAAAATTGTAAACTGCCGTTTTTCCGACGAGTTCCTTGCTATTCGTTCTGTTGAATACAATATCTCCACGACGAATTACGTATTTGGGGATTTCCGAGTTTTCTAAATTAATGTATTTGATTGATGAGAAATCCCAAAAACCATTGTAAGTTAAATTATTCATTCTCATGTACTTGAACTTACCTGATTCTTCGGCTGGCTTACTTGTCCCATACTTAGCTTCTGTAATTAAATCTCTGATCTTAACTACCTCCCAACCCTTCGGATTCTCCACCGGATCACCAAACATTTCAATAAACGTACTTTGCAGCAACGCGTCATAGTAAGCCAAAAGCTGGCGGTTCTGCTGGCGCAGTGCATCGGCTTTGTCTAAAATGGAGGCGATGTGTTTTTGGGTTTGGAGGTCGGGGAGGGGGATTAGGATCTCATTTATCGACTTAACCGATAAGTGTTTAACCGTAACAAAAGAAGTTGAATTCTCTATCGACTTCAATTTATTTGGAAGACAATAAAGCATATATCTTTCATCGAAATTAAATTTGTCTTTCGATTTTAGCCAGCAAACTCGCTGATTGACAAGAGCTTTACCGCCTTTCCATTCTGCGATTCTAAATTCACCATCCATCGACACTAAGATATCCCCATTGTCAATTACAAACTCATCCCTGTAAGTTGAGCTAAAATAAGTTTCAGTCGTATTCTTCCCAACATCTCGAATCCTTACCAGTGGCATTCCTAACTTATCCGTATTAAATGATTGGGAATCAAATGCAAATCCAGAAACAATATTAACATAATCACCTAACCTAACTTTCTTCCAACTCATAAATAATTGATCAAATAATTTTCCAAGCTCTTTTATTTATTTGAAAGAGCTTAAACTTGTGCAAATGTAGGGTTTTCGGTTTTGGGTTATTGATATGTTTAAGCTATTACTGGTTCGATGAGGTCAATTTTTTTCAATAAGTGGTCGATAGGTGTTCGACTCATTCGGGTGTTCATCACTGATTTTAAAATTGAAGCATAAAGCTGATTATTTTCAGATTTATCAAATTTTGAAGGTATTAATGGTTTCTCATCAATACCAGCTTTTCCTGTCATTAGCGTTTCCTTACCCGAATATGGTTTTTGAGAACTGCTAAATGTTACCAGTAAATCTGCCTGTAAATACATGAAATCATGTGCCTCATCTTCATTCAAACCGACAGGTATGACTTGATAGAACTCGTCAGTAAGTTGCTGAAATGATAACTGTTTCGATTGAATTTGTCTGTAAAAATCTTTGTGTAACGAATTGATATAAGTCAGAAAAAAAAATAAATTGGGCAAAAGGTAGCTGTTTGGTTTAAACATTTTGAGAGCTAGGCGGGAGTGAGCAAATATTTTTTCCTGTTGCCTTAGCGTAATTTTCTTCTTGTCAAACAGGGAACTGGCTATTGAAATGAACGCTTCCGAATCGCGTGAGGTATCTCCATAAGATTGCCTTTCCTCAGTGTCAAAAAAATCAGCAAACGAAAAATATTTAAATAAATAGTTGCAAAATTGCTTCGTATCCGGCTGAGGTATCGAATATTCAATATCTATAAACCTTCTTAAATACTCATCGGCATTGAGTTGTTCACTACCGTAAATCCCCCGAATGGCATGCCCGAGTTGAATTTTATCAATAGCCAAAACAAATACAATTCCTGGAACCGCAAAGAAATGTTTCATTTGCTCCAAAACTTCAACTGCATAACTTGGACGGCAACGGTCTAATTCATCTATGAAAAAGACAACTGGCTTTTTGCTTTCCGTATCTTGCAAATATTCCTCTAACTGTTTCCTGAATTCTTCCAGACTACGTTTCCTTGTAGCATAGCTTTCCACTTCTTTTTCAAGAATTTCAGTTGTGGCTTTTGTTGCACCTTCAATTCCATCTAAAAGTATTTTATTGTCTACATAACGATCAAGCATTGCTTTTGCGAAGGCCGGAAGAACATTTTTTGTCAGTACAGCTCCCTTTTTCAGTAGTGACTTAAACTTAGTTTTATCGTGATCTCCCGTTAAAGTTTTTAATTCTGCAAGGATCGCAACAAGAGGATTACTTTCGAAATCATTTTCCCAAGCATTGAAATACAAGGTTTCAAAACCATTTTTTGCCAGATGTTTCTGCCACATTTTAACAAAGGTGGTTTTCCCTGTTCCCCATTCGTTATTGATTGCGAGTACAAATCCATCTGCATAATTGTTGACAATACTGGTCAAAACGTGAGCGTATTTTTCTCTGTCCAATTTGCAATTAGCAAACGGAGCCTCTTGATTAATTATTAAATCGTTGTGTTTGATTTGCATTGGTTCTGTTTAAAGATATGAAGATTCGGTAAAGTTGAGTTTTAGTTTAGATTTATAGGCAAAATCTAAACTAAAAAAATCCTTAGTTTAGATTTAGGGGTAAAATCTAAACTAAGAAATCACTTAGTTTAGATTTGGGGCCAAAAACTAAACTAAGGAAAAGTTAAGTTTAGTTTTTTGATGCTTCATCAATATTTAGGACAATTCCGGAACCGGAGTGTCTTGGGAGAAAAATTTTGGAATGGTAAAGGCGGCTGTAATGCTGTATCAGATTGGTCTGTTTGCCTGGAAAGTGATGCCGCGTCAGACTTCATTCCCGCTGCAATTCCCTTATATCAGCAATTAAATTTTGAATGGAAGGCAGGCTCAGACCGTTGTAGATTCCCCGTATATGGCGGTTTTTATCAGTAAGAACGAAATTTTCTGTATGCAGAAAAACACTGGAATCCCGTTTTTCGCCTGCATCTTCTTCCACGAAGTAATACCGGCGTCCGAGGTCATAAATTTCACTTCTGCTTCCGGTAAGCAGCACCCACCTTTTGGAATCCACCTTGCGTGATTTTGCAAAAACGCGTAGTGCGGCCACATCGTCCTTATAGGGCATAACGGTGTGAGAAATCAACTGAATATCCTGGTCGTTGGGAAAGCTGTCCTGCAATATTTTCAAATTGGCAGTCATCCGCGGACAAATTCCCGGGCAACTTGTAAAAAAGAAATTGGCAACGCATATTTTTCCATGTTTTTTTCTGTGAACGGCTGTCCTGTATGCGCAGTCAGAGAAAACGGACGGATTTGGTGAAAGTTGTCCGGAACTGTTTTTTCGAAATTAGGGGTAAAATCAGCAGTATTGTAATATGGCAGTTTTCGCGCCTCTGAATTATTTTCAGCGTTTGAACCACAGGAAATGGTTAACAACATGATCGAGGCAGAAAACAGATATTTTATCATGTCAGATCGTTAAAATTGTTCTTATCAACCGACGTCATTGCTGACCTTTTATTTTTTGATTTAGCAGTGTATAACACAAGGCAGACTGCTGTAATCCGTAAGTGTGTCCGTCTTTTGCTACGTAGTTGAGAAAGAGTTTTCCATTTTCCCGCCATCCCTGTTGCAGCCCGTCTTCATGGTCATCTTTAAAATGGGCGAAAAGATAAGGCCGCCCATTTTTATACCACTTTTTCTGCATGCCTTGCCGCTTTTCCTGATCGTAGTTATAGTCAAATTTTAGTGTCTTTCCATCAGGCCAATAACCATAGTGTCTGCCCGTCGCCATGTTACGGATATATTGCCGAACTTCAAACTGACCGCCGGTTTCATGAAAACTTAAATATTGTCCATGCATCATGCCATCCATAACCGACCTGAAATATTTAGGCCGGGAGTTTGGATACAACGCACTGACTACGCCGGTAAATTTTTTATTATCCAAAAAATAAATGCCATTGCGAACTTCAAGTTTCGGCTCGGTTACTGAAATCGTATCTGATAGATCAAGATCTGGCAAACAACTGAATTTGTGTACAACTGTCATTGCTGCCGGAGCTTTGTCCTGATGCAAAAAGCTTGTCGCCGCAATCAAAAAACATCCGGTTACCAGTAAGATCGCATTATTCTGTAAAAGTGCCTTTCGTGCCATAATAGCTACCTGATTTCAGAATATAATAACCTGTATTCAAATAGTTTTCATTCCGGGTATGATAGTGATAGATGCCGTCAGGAAATTCAGTTGTAGCAGCGGTATGACCGTTATAAGCGTCCAGGTTGCTCGGATAAGTACCGTCTTTATCTTTTCTGCCGTACAAAGGAAACCCGTCACGGATAAAGCCTACCAGATTGGCGTCGTCGACCGTAGTATAGGTGCCGGTTACGTGATAATGGTAATTTGCAGACTGCGCAGGGTGTGCGCCGGCACCATCAAAAGAAGTAATTGTACCTGCATCAAGCGGGATACCACCTGCTTCGGTATTATTAAAAATAGGAACACCATTCAATGCCATACCGATAGCGAAAAGTCCCGTGGCTTCATGTGTGGTTGCGGCAGCCGGTTTAGCAGGGATGGTCATGGTATAATTCTGAATACCTATTGTACCGTTGGGATTAGTCTGATGGCCTATTGGAAATGGTTCATACATAGCACTGCTAGTACCCCAGTAGGGTGACTTATGGTTTGGCCGTCCATCGCTTGTGATTACCAGATTATCGCCACTGGTCGTAACGGTGGCACTGCCTGCAAATTTTGCCTTAGCCACCGTAGTTATGTCAACACCTGACATTACGATCGGTTCGGTAGTATCTTCGTCGTTATTTTTGCATGCCAATAGTCCAAGCAAGAGCATTGGCAATATCATCTTTTTCATACTTTAAGCTGTTTAGTGTGTGTATTAATTTCAATTATTGAGCGTCACTCTACGATAAATTTAATGTAAAGAGCTCATTAGCTTTACTATGACTTATCTTGTAGGGGAATGTCACATATCGTCGGCAATATGGCGCGCTCAACTTCAATTATGCTAAAAAAAATTGTGCAGCCTCAAACTTACCTTATGTGGAATAAGTGTTGACGCTGCACAAAATAGAAGAGATTATAGCTTACCCGGTTGTTTACAATAAATAATCCAATCCGAATCTACCAGGGACATTCGCTTTCCGGAAAATATTCTTCACTGAAATACTTGCCCGTTGGCCCGTCCTGGCCGATTAATGCATATTTAGCAATGCGTTCTCCCGCTTCTTCCACGGTACTTGTACCCTGATGTCCTGTGAAATCTGTTTTCGTCCATCCGGGACAAACTGCGTTGACTTTAAAGGAAGTGTCACGGAGGGCATGGGCAAGATTAACCGTGTACATGTTAAGTGCCGATTTACTGGATTGGTATACTGCCAGCTTGGTATCGTATCCGGGATTGGAAGTATCTGCTGCCAGGCTGAGCGAAGCCATGGCAGTGCTCACATTTACAATTCGCGGTTCCTGCGAATTTTTAAGAAGATCAATGAATGCCTGCGTGACCCGGACTACACCGAAGACATTGGTTTCATAAACAGTTTTAAATTGATCAATCGTTGCATCAAGCGCAGATTGTGGAAATCCACCTGACACACCTGCATTATTGACTAATATATCCAGAACCTGTGTTTTACCTCCGATTATCTCATGGGCAGCATTAACCGAATCCTGATTGCTGACATCCAATTGTATTGCTTCAACGTTGTCGATGCCGTCGGTTTTAAGCTTTTCTACGGCGGCAAGGCCACTTTCCAGATTCCTGGCTCCTAAATAAACGAAAAATCCGTTTTGTGCAAGTTTTCTGACAACTTCCAAACCTATACCCTTATTTGCTCCTGTTACTAATGCTGTTTTCATCTGATTGTTTATTTAAATCTAACAAAGCAAAAGTAGCTGACAAGAAATTTGTGAAGGTGGACAAATCATTTTAATTACTGGACAAATCATGATGATCCGCCAGAAATGCGCTGACGCTCTTGCCCGTATTTTTCTTAAACAGCCGGGAAAAATAATCAGGATCGTTAAAACCAAGTTCGTAAGCCAGTTCTTTAACAGACAATGTAGAATATTGAAGCTTCCGTTGAGCCTCGAGCATAAGCCGGTTTGTCATCCATTCTTTTGGAGAAACACCTGAAAATTCTTTCACGACGCCATAAAGACTGCTTGTGGTCATGGCTAGTTTTTCTGCAATTGTGTGCACATCGTGCTGCTCGGTCAGATGTGTTTCCACAGCAAGTTTAAACGCAATGTATTTGGATAACTTAGAATTTGGTGTGACGTGATGATCGCTTTGCTCAAAATAAGCACTGTTAATCTCGGTCAGCAGCGTATTAAAATGTGCTAAAATGATCTCCGTGCTTTTTGGCTTTCCAGGCGTATGAAGCAGGTGGAATAGATGTGAAAAAATCGACTTTACGCGTTCCCTTGCATCCATATTAAAAGTTATCTTATTTGTATTAAGCGGGTTTAACAGGAAGGGAAATGAATTAGGAAGCAGCACCAGAATATTTTCATCAAAGGCAATTTTGTAATTTAAGTTTTGACCGCTTTTAGCAGGATTCAGGAAAATCTGATTGGGGAGCCCAATGATCATCTGGCCATCGGAAATATCAATATCTTTTAGATCAACTTTGTATGTTTCCGAACCTTGTGCTAAGAAAACAAAAGAATAATGAGCCAGTTTGTGTGGCCTCAGAAGTTTTTTTAAAATGTCATCCGGTAAGCCAATCTTGCAATTCTCATTCACCGTCAATGATAATTTATCATGGTGTTTGATCTTTTCTAATAATCCCGTAGTCTCTTGCATTTGGTCGTCATTTTCTAAACAAAGATGATAAAAGAAATAGAGATGCCTTCTGGTTATTTTATTAAGTCATAAATAGCCATCTTATTCGGCTTAAATACCCCTTAAATAAGAAATCTGTTGATCGTAACTTTGGTGAATAACAATCTGAAAAGATAAGAAAAATGAACGATATTAATAAGACCATCGCAGAACTTGAATTTGCCCAGATCGGATGGGTCGTGCCGGATATTTATGTCGCTTTGAAATTCCTTTCAGGTGTCATGGGTATCGCAGGCTTTCCGGAGCCGGAACACGTTCGTGCGCAGGATTTAGACATGCATTATCACGGAACAGTTGTGGCAGGTGAATGGCTCACAACCCAAACTTTTAACGGCGGTTCCTTCATCGAACTTGTTCAGCCTCTTTCAGGTCAAAGCATGTTTCACGATTACCTTGAAAAGTACCCTGCCGGGGGCACTCAGCACCTCGCATTTAGGTTGCCAGTCAGCGATTTTGAAAAAGTTACCAGCAATTTGCGCGAGCAAGGTTATGCCGTTATTAGTGAAGTCGATCATCCAATTGCAAGAATGATTTTCTTTGATACATATCAAACGCTGGGTGTCGCTATCGAAATTATGGGCATTACTCCGGAAGGCTGGGAAGCCATTGAAAAAATGAAAACCCAGTGATAAGAATTTTAAACGGACTATTCCGTTGGCGTCTTACCGAATTTTTTCTTAAAGGAATGCGAAAAATGAGACAGGCTTTCAAAACCCAGGTCTAAGTAAATAGCAGATGGTTTTTTATGTTTATTTTCGATCAGATGCTTTGCTTCGATCAGTCTTTTTTCAAGGAGCCAGTGACGTGGCGGCATACCAAATATTTTTTGAAAATCGCGTTTGAATCCAGCCAGACTTCTCCCGGTAAGTGCTGCGAACTTTTCTACCGGGATGTTGTAGTGGAAGTTACTGAGCATAAATCTTTCCAGATCCATCTTGTAAGGTTCAGAAAAGTCGAACAGATATTCCTGTAATTCCGGCATTGAGTAAAGTAAAAGATGAACAGCTTCCCTCACTTTAAGCATGCCCATTGAACGGATAATTTTTTCCTCCGGATTGCGGACATACGGAAGAATAGACTGGAAGAAAGCTTTAAGATATTCGTTTCCGGGAATTAGAATATTCGGTGGACCCGTATACTTGCTTCCCGTCTCAATCTGTTCTTCCAGGGCTATCTGCCTGAGCAGGTTTTCCTGCAACCTGATTACAATGGTCTGGTATTGATTGTCTTCCAACGGAGTTTTAGTAATTTCTGCCAGCTGATTTTTTTGTATCAGCAGCATTTGACCGCGCCTCATGGAAATTTTTTCACTGGAAGTTTCCATTGAAAAACTTCCTGAAACCTGCAATACCAAAGTGGTGTGTTCCAGGAATGCCACTTTTTCTTTTCTCTTGGTTGAGAGATAAGAAAAAAAGATCACTCCCGGAAGGATTTCATTAGGATTCGTCATGAAGTAAAGATATCAAAAACGAGATGATGTTGGGCACTACCTCTGAAGGTAAGTGTCGCCCAAAATTTTACCGGCGGAAAAATGGTCATTAAGTGTACGAATTTCAGCGGGCGTAAACTGGATCTGCATTGCCTGCATATTTTCCGGTAACCGTGATCTTTTGCTCATGCTCACCAAAGGCATAATATGGTCGCCTTGAGCATTGACCCAGGCGATCGCGAGTTGTGTTGGGGAATATCCCTTTTCGTTGGCCATTTGTTTCAATAAATCTACTTTTTCCAGATTTTTGATCAGATTTTCTCCCTGGAAACGTGAGAAATGATTTTGGTAAGCGTCAGCAGGAAGCGGCGATTTCATTTGGCCGGTCAATAATCCTTCGGCGGTATTGGCAAACGCCACGACACCGATACCCAGCGCTTTGGCCGTCGGAAGCAGATCATTTTCAATCTGACGGTCGGCAAGTGAATAGGCGATTTCCAACGCAGTGACAGGATGAATACTATTTGCTTCGCGCAGCTGATCGGCGGTAATTTCTGAGACACCCAAATGCCTGACCTTTCCCTCTGTGATCAAATCAGCAATTGTTCCAATCACATCTTCCACAGGGACGCTGCCATCAAGTCTGCATGGCTGATAAAGATCAATGGTATCAATTCCGAGGCGCACCAGAGAATAATTGATAAAGTTTTTGATAGCAACAGGGCGCAAATCCAGCCCTATCCATTGGCTATTATAAAAAATAGCTCCAAATTTGACACTTATAAACGCGTCGTCCCGCCGGCCTTTAATGGCCTTGCCTATCAGCATTTCATTGTGGCCGCTGCCGTAAAAGTCTCCTGTGTTTAAAAAATTGATACCATTGTCCAGTGCTTCTCGCATGGTAGCAATACTTTCAGTTTCGTCGCCCAATGCGCTTCCCCAGACTGGCGACATGCGCATGCAGCCAAGGCCTAGTTTAGATACAAGTGGTCCGTTTACTCCCAGATTTATTTTTGTTATCGTTGTCATTGCTGTTGTTTTTATAAATTTAACGATACAAAGGTGGTCGATGGGCTCCGTAATAATTTTCCTCTACGGCTCAAATAACTTGTCTGTACGGCTCAGTTGATTTTAGGCGGTAGGCAGGAGGTTATTTCCTTTTATTACAGAGTCATCTAGTCCATCATTGAGACTGAAATTCAGCTATTTGACAATCTGCGAATGGGGTAGTGATATTGATTGCGTTATATTCTACGTTAGTTTTTTTGCTGAGATTATTTGTTTTAATAAAAGTGCAACATTAGTTAACCTAATATCAGGAACCGAATATTTTGAATCCGAAAAGCTGAATGAAGAAAGAAATATTTATTAATGGCAGCTCGGTCAAAGATATAGCGACTTTTTATGAAGAAATTAATCGCATATTTATGTCGAAAGAGGATTGGACGTTAGGCTGTAGTCTGGATGCGTTCAATGATTTGTTATATGGAGGATTTGGGATAATAAAGGGTAAGGAACCAATAAAACTGGTCTGGCTTGATTCGAACCAAAGCAGGGAAGCGCTTGGCTATCAAACAACTAAACTTTACTATGAAGAAAAACTGAAACCCAATTCTCGTTTCAATAAAGAAATGTTTCAGGAAAAACTGGCGGCTCTGGAAAACGGGACAGGGGAAACTTATTTTGATATAATATTATCAATCATTTCCGAACATGAAAATATTGAGCTGGATTTGAAATAAATGCATTAAGGCAGAGAAATTATAACAATTAAATCAGGCAGGCTCAGATAATATCTCTTAGCCTGCCTATTTTAGTTAGTTGATTAATCCGGCTGCTGAGGATAATTGATCATCCAGTTTATTCCGTATTTATCCTGAAAACTTCCAAAATAATCACCCCAGAAAGTATCCTCCAAAGCCATTTCAATGGTGCCTCCTTCCGACAATCCTGCAAAAAGACGATCGGCCTCTTCTCTGTTTTCTGTAAATACAGATATGTAAGAATAGTTGCCGATTTTTAATGTATGTCCCATAGAAGGCACAATATCAGATGCCATCAACACATCATCTTTGCCAATCGGGAGAGAAATATGCATAAGACGATTTTTTTCGTTGTCAGCCAGCTCTTCAGCGCCCGGCATATCTGACATGCGGCTTATCATTAAAAACTCTCCACCAAAAACAGATTTGTAAAAATTGAAAGCCTCCTCCGATTTTCCATCGAAGTTAAGGTAAGTGTTTATTTTCGGCATGACTAAAAGATTAATTTGGTTTTATTAGCTTAAAACTATGATCCAAAATTAAAATACCTGTCTGTTTTTTATAACCCTCAAAACGGACAACAGCAGGGGGGAGTCAGGACAAATATTACCTAAGGAATTTTTCCAGATTAAGTTTTACGCAGTGATCGACAAGCGACAAGCCTGTTATTTGTCTAAAAATCTATCTGGATGTGTTATTATAAAAAAACCAGCTTCATTCATAACCTCATTACAAAGCGAAGAGGCCAGTCGAATGCCTAGGGAAGACCACCAACCGCAGACGGAGAAAAGCTCCGACCCGTTCGTAGCTAATTTTCCATGGTTAAGGTATAAGATTACCAAAGCGTTAAATAATAGCAGTGTAGTTTAAAAACTAAAAAGGGTAATCGGAATATTTCCCGTTACCCTTTTCAGATATTGCTGTTCCAAATGTAATAAAAACGTTGATTAAGTGGTTGCTGAGGAAGCTGTAAGATTTGCCATCTTTCCCCAATCAAATTCTATAAATTATTAGTTTATACAAGGCTGCCCATCTTAGAGTCAGTCTGTATCACTTTTAACAGTAGTTCTTGAGTATTTAAACTTATAAGATCGATCATGGATATGCAATAGATATTTGCAAGCTTGCTTAGGCAACTTAGAGAAAGGTCAGTTCTTCCTGATTCTTTCTTGCTGTAAGCAGCCTGACTAATTCCAATTTGAAAAGCAACAAACTCCTGGGAGTATCCATATATCTCGCGTAACTTACGGACTTTAAGACCCATCAAGTTCATCGTAAAAGGACTTGATGTATTATTTACGCTAACTGAGTTCATAGTGTTCATGACCTTAAGTATTTTAATGTAGCTTCTGAGTTCTGATTCAAAGAAAGCTACTGTGGAAGCCTTTTTATAACTATTTCGACTGATTTATAACGGTTTTCGATCAATAGCCATAAAAATATAGATGAATACACTAAATCAAGCGATGAATAAAACAATACACTGCTTTATCATTGACGACGAGCCGGATGCAAGAGAGCTACTAAAAAAGTTTATTTCCCGCGTGCCTTACCTTGAACTAGCCGGGGAATTTGGCAATGCAGTGGATGCTTTGTTTCAAGTTCAGGTTAGTAAACCTGAACTTATTTTTCTCGACGTTGAAATGCCGGAAATGACCGGATTTGAGTTTTTGAGGGCTATGCAGGGGCACAATCCCAAGATTATTATGGTCACAGCTTATCCGCAATATGCAGTGGAAGGTTTTGAATACCATGTAACAGACTATCTTCTGAAACCTGTATCATTCGAACGTTTCATACGCGCTGTTAATAAAGTGACAGAACTGTTACCCGCGTTTTCCAGTGAAAGCTCTCCTTCAAAATCTTATAACGCCAATACTTTAGAAGCGGAAAGAGTTTTGAACCAACAAAAAAAAGAAACAAATTCGGGGAGAGATTTCCTGCTTATCAAAGAAGATAAAAAACTTGTAAGGATTATCGCCGACGAAATTGTGTTGATAGAGGCAATGAAAGACTATATAAAAATTCATTTGCCGCAGCGAACCATTATCACGCACAGTACTATGTCGAAAATGGAAAGTATGCTGCCAGAAGGCAGGTTTTTAAGAATCAACCGGTCTTTTATTGTTCGAATTAATGCAATCAGAGAAATTGATGGTAACCAGATCGTAACGACAGACAGCAAAAAGGTTGATATCGGGATTACCTACAGGGAAATTGTAATGGAAACATTGAAAAAATAAACAATTCTGATCCCAAATGCTGAAGATGGCCCGTTTGAGGAGTTTTGCATTTACAAAAAAAAATCTTTATCGGATCATACCGCATGGTTTGTTGATAATCCTTACGTGGATTATTGGCAAATACCTGGCAGTGGGGCCGTTGACAAAAGACAATGCCTTTGTAACAAATTTCCTTTGCGTTCTCTTTTTTGCTCAAACTATCACTATTTACTATTTCCTAAGCGTTTTTGTATTTCCAAGATTTCTTTATCAAAAGAAAGTCATCCCCTTTTTAATTTGGCTTCTGGTGAGCTTTCTTATCATTTACTGGACAAATTATGCCTCAATAATCAAGCTTTATCCATATAGCGATAAGTTTGATCTGACTAATAAAACGCAGGAAACCTGGGTAAAAAATGTTTATGGTTATATTAAAAACAATGGCTGGTTTGGATGTTTCACGGATCAGAAGATAGCTTTTTGGAATTACAGTTTCAGCTTTGGAATTGTAACTTTCTATTTATGTGTTAAGGCATTTGCTGATATTTTGTTTATCCAGACAAAAAACCTGATCCTCGAACGTGATAACCTGGCCCTGGAGCTGGATTTCTTAAAGTCGCAGATCAATCCTCATTTTCTTTTTAATACGCTCAATAGCATTTATACCAGAACAGTTGATGTTGATGAACAGGCCTCGGACCTTGTCTTGAAACTTTCAGACCTTATGCGATATAGTTTGTATGGCGTGAATGAAGAAAAAGTGCCATTGAAGGAAGAGCTCGAATATATTGAAAACTATCTCGAGTTGGAAAAATATAGACACCCTCAGAATCTTGTTGAGATTTCCTTTGCTATGGATGGAGACGTTGCAGGTCTGAAAATCGCACCACTTTTACTAATCTCATTTGTTGAAAATGCATTTAAGCACGGTGTCAATCTGAGTCGAAAATCATCCTACGTCTATGTATCTGCCGTTATTGAAGATGATATATTATATTTTACAGTACAAAACAGTTTACCCGATCGTGTCAAAAGTTTTACGGTCGGGGCTTCAATTAAAAAATCCGGTGGAATTGGTCTCGTCAACACCCGGAAGCGATTAAATCTCCTCTATTCAAGTCGTCATGACCTTAACATTCGTCACACCGCTGATGAGTATGAAGTTATGATGGGAATCAGACTCGACAGGGCCTGAGCTTTGACCTATCGACGAATCAACCAACCCAATTTCCTCCCAGTTGGTCGAAAAACGTATACCCACAGGTCTAAATAAGTTGAAATCGGGAACCACGTCCAATAAATTTGATTCATCAACCAGCGGAAATGGTTCTGCTGATATACGTTCATTTTATTATTCAACCCATTCAACCCAAAGAAACGATGCAAACCAAATCAGCTACTCCCGTTATTACTTCTTCCCGTCTTGTTTTGAAAAAAGAAAGACTGGTAAATCTTAGCGCTTCAAACAATGGTAAGAAACAGCCGGATATCACAACAATGAGTTCATTCTTATACTAATAAAAGGGATAGCTTTCTCACTATTATATGTATCGCTGTATTCTGATTAATCGATGGTGGCTAGCTGACAGCCTTTTAGAAAAATATATTCGCCGGACGTATTGTCTTGACCTGGTTTGGTCAGGGGCATACTCGGAGGAAGCGCTACAAATGCTAAAATCGGATGATTATGACCTGGTTTTTGCCAGTTTGCCATCGCCGGACCGTATCATTACAGAAGATATGTTATTTGAATTCCGAAGACAACAATCCTTAGTGATCACTGCCTCGTATCCGGAGTATGTTTTTACCGGATATGATTTAAATCCTATATGTTTTTTAAAAGAACCTTTTCCGATGGCCAACTTTCAGTCGGCCATCGGAAAATTTCAAAATCTGGTATCTTGTAGTTAGGTCAGCATTTATGCTTTGCTGAGTTTACAAATGACAAGATATATCTGTTACTTAGTGGTGATAAACTTCAAACGTTATGATTCGCCACTTTGGATTCTTTTTGCTGCGACGCCCGGCGTTGTCAGCTGATCAGCTCTACGAATTTCATAAGCAACTCTCAGACAATTCTTCCGAGACGTTATTAAAAAAGTACTATCTGGATCCACTGGCGCAAGAATCTATTTTTGTAGCCTCGCCGGCGTTATTCGAGCGCTTCCAGATTTGGCTGAACGGTGGAGAAATTTCTGAAAATGATAAGCTGCAAAGTACCTTATACAAATATTTTGTCAGGTCAAGCACGCGCAGCACTCCTTATGGCCTATTCTCAGGTTGCGTTTTAGGTGCAATCGGGTCTGATACTCAGTTTCAAATTTCAGAATCAAGCCATCTATTAAGAAACTCACGTATTGATTTTGAATGCCTTATTGCTATCAAGGAATGGATTCTTCAGCAACCTCTGATTCAGTCTCAGCTTAAACTTTTCCCCAATTCATCGCTCTATAAAATTGGCCAGAATTTTCGATATGTTGAAGAGCTTCTTCAGGATTCGCAGCGGACGTATTTTATTAGTTCAATTGAGGGGAATGAATATTTAGAAAAGATTTTTAATGCTGCAACTGATGGAGTTACAATCGGGGAATTAACGAATTTATTGGTTATCGAAGAAATTGACCCGGCGGAGGCTGTGGCATTTATACAGGAACTTGTAGATAATAAAATTCTCGTTTTTGATCTGGAGACTGTCCTTACCGGTCCCGCATTTCTGGACGTGCTCATATCAAAACTTGCTTCACTCCAAAATACCGGTGGGATTGTTACTGAACTAAAAAATGTTAAAACCGCGCTGACTCAACAGAGCGATCGGATCGCAATGTATCGTCAGATCGAGAAGGACATTACCAACCTGATTTCCGGACCAATTAAACAGGATTTTATTCAGGTAGATACTTTTTTCTCTTATTCAAAAAGCCAGATAAAGACGATTGTTATTGAGCAGATTCAGCGTTCACTGGCCAAATTAATGGTTCTGAATCAGCCATATTTAAATGAGGATTTGCAGGACTTTAAACAAAAATTCAGTGCTCGGTATGAGGATGAGGAAATTTCGCTTGTAACAGTTCTTGACCAGGAAACAGGGGTTGGATATGGCTCTTTATCAGCTTTGGGAGCTGGATATACACCCATGATTGACGACCTGATATTCCCGTCCGCAGAAAATTCTCAAACTAAAAATACCGCTGGCTGGTGGCAAAAATTTGTTCTCGAAAAGTATACCAGAGCCATTAAAGAAAATTCGGCTATTGTAGAATTGACGGATGAAGATCTTTCTTTTATTGCCAGACACAAGGCAGATAAAATACCGGAAGCCCATAACTTTTATGCGTTTGGCAATCTGTTAGCCAACTCTTCTGAGAATCTGGATGAAGGCGATTTCACATTTAATTTGGTTGTTTGCAACGGACCTTCGGCGGTTAACATTATCAGTAGGTTTTACGAGGGAAGTACGGATTTGCTGGCTCATTTGGAGCAATGTGCAAAACAGGAGCAATTTCAGAATCCTGATGTGATCTTTGCTGAAATTATCTATTGCCCGGATTCCCGCGCGGGCAACATCATGGCACGGCCATCCTTGTATCAATATGAGATTCCGTATATGGGAAAAGCTTCTGTAGAGACCGATTATCAAATACCAGTTCAGGATTTATTGGTTTCAGTTCGGCGGGGAACAGTGGTTTTAAGGTCGAAGCGGCTGAATAAACGGGTTATACCTCGGTTGTCAAATGCGCATAACTACAAAACGGGCTTGCCAATCTATCGTTTCTTATGCGATTTGCAGCATCAGGATGCGCATTTAAACTTAAAATTTGACTGGGATTTTTTGTCGGACCAGAATTTTCTTCCGCAAGTAAAATATCAGGGAACTATTTTAAACCGGGCCAGTTGGGTTTTAAGCGCAAGTGAATTTAAAGGCATAAGCCTGGCAGAGGTTGTTCAAAAACTGGCTCAGAAGCGAGTACCGGAAAGGTTTGTAATTGTTTCAGGAGATAATGAATTGTTTGTCGATAGGGCTATTCCTTTCTCGTTGCAATTACTTATTCAGGCTTTTCAGAGAGAAAAAATAGTCTCGATCAAAGAGTTTTTGGGTATTCGGGAAAATTGTTTTCTTGAACATAATGGACGTAAATATGTAAGTGAAATTGTTATCCCGTTCTGGAACGATCAGGCTGCGCCAATTCCTGGTTTTTCAATCCAAAATAATAACGAAGTGCAGCGAAGATTTTCGATCGGAAGCGAATGGTTATACCTAAAAATTTATTCCGGCGAGAAAACAGGCGAAGCTATTTTAATCCGTGATTTGTATCCTGTTATCAAACAGTTGTTGGATGAAAACATCATAGAAAAATTTTTCTTTATACGCTTCGCTGATCCCGATTCGCATTTAAGATTACGCTTTTATAACAGTCATCGGAAGGATTTTTACCAGCAGGTAATCAATGTTATCGAGAATGCGTTACAAAAAAATTTAACTGGGGAAATTGTCTACAAAATTCAGGTAGACACCTATACGAGAGAGTTAGAACGGTATGGGAAAGAACAAATAGCATTATGCGAAACGCTATTCCACCAGGACAGTATGACTATTTTAGAATTCTTGCATTATTCTGACATCGGTTTTGACGAGCATGAGCGCTTCCTTTTCGCGATAAAACAGATCAATCAATTATTATCAGGTGCTGACTTCACTTTTGCTGCACGATATGAGCTGTTAGAAAAATTGAAAGAAAGTTTTTTCAATGAATTTAATGGCCATAGCGATCTGAGGAAGCAATTAGGTGAGAAGTACAGATTCTTCAGACCTATGATGGAGACAATTTTGATAAAAGATCAGCAGGTTACAAATAGTGAAAACCGTTACTTAAAACAGCTGGTAGAAAACGTTCCTGAAAAAACTCAACTGTCGGCGATTATAGGAAGCCTAATTCACATGACGGTTAATCGGTTGTTCCCATCTAAGCCGCGGGCATATGAGTTGATTATTTACCATTGTCTTGCCAAACAATATGCCTCAGAAAAATCGAGAAAGCGTTTTATTTAACAGAATAATCAACCGGAACGGCCATATTTTTCGAATTTGAACTTCAAAAGCAAATATCAAGACAAATTGGCGAACGTTTAGGTTTATCAATAGCTGTTGAAACTCAGATTAAAACTCGTTAACAGTATTTTCGAATCTCACCGTATTGGTCTTTTTATGCGGCTGATCTTCTCCAGGCATAATTATTGCCACAGGGTTCAATGAATTGTTACAACGCGTAAGCCTTTCTAAAACTGCAAAATTCTGACTTAAATGAGTTTAAAATATTCTCATAATCCAGACGCAACGGTGAAGCTGTTGCCGAAATCTCCAACGGGTATTGTTGGGTTTGATAAAATCACAGAGGGAGGTCTCCCAAAGGATCGTCCAACTTTGGTTTGTGGCGGAGCAGGCTGTGGGAAAACTTTGTTCTCCATGGAATTCATTGTTCGCGGAGCTATGGAGTTTGGCGAACCGGGTGTGTTTATGGCTTTTGAAGAAAAGGCTGACGAGCTTGCTGTAAATGTGGCGTCGTTAGGTTTCGATCTTGAAAAATTACAGGAAGATAAGTTGGTTAAACTTGATCACGTTTACATCGAAAGAAGCGAAATTGAAGAAACCGGAGAGTATGATCTGGATGGGATTTTTATCCGTCTAGGCCATGCTATTGATAGCATTGGTGCGAAAAGGGTGGTTTTGGATACTATTGAGAATCTTTTTGCCAGTTTAAATAATCAGGCAATAATCAGGGCAGAATTGCGACGCCTGTTTCAATGGTTAAAAAGTAAGAATGTCACGACAATCATTACAGGAGAAAAAGGCGACGGAACATACACACGTCATGGTTTGGAGGAATATGTCTCGGACTGTGTAATTCTTTTGGACCATCGGGTAACCAATCAGATCTCGACGCGATTATTGCGTATTGTAAAATATAGAGGTTCGGTACATGGAACCAATGAATATCCATTCCTGATTGATCAAAATGGTATTTCTGTTTTGCCGGTCACGTCGCTGACCTTAAATCATGAAGTTTCAGCTGAAAGGATATCTTCTGGAATTCCTTCTCTCGATTCTATGCTGGGAGGGTTGGGCTTTTTTAAGGGGAGCAGTATACTGGTTTCGGGAACGGCTGGTACTGGAAAAACGAGTATTGCAGGCTATTTCGCTAATCAGACATGCAACCGCGGAGAGCGATGTATCTTTTTTGCTTTTGAAGAATCGCCGAAGCAGATTATCCGAAATATGAAGTCAATAGGCATACAGCTTCAAGATCATGTAGATAATGGACTGCTTAAATTTCATGCTGCTCGGCCGACATTGAATGGACTGGAAATGCACTTGGTTGTGATTCATAATCTGGTCGAAGAGTTCAAACCTCAAACGGTTATACTAGACCCAATAACCAATCTCATTACGGTTGGATCGGTCAGTGAAGTGAAAACAATGCTGATCCGGTTGATCGATTTTCTACAATCGGAGCAAATTACAGTGATGTTTACAGCGCTTACGCTCAACAATATCATCAATGAACAGACGGATGAAGGTGTATCATCATTGGTTGATGCCTGGCTTTTGGTCAGAGATCTTGAATTTAACGGTGAGCGGAACCGCGGTATGTATGTAATGAAATCAAGAGGGATGAAACACTCAAACCAGGTACGGGAGTTTGTTATTTCTGATGAAGGATTGAGTCTGGTTGATGTTTATCTGGGCCCGGAAGGTGTTTTGACAGGATCGGCGAGAGAAGCGCAACGCTTACAGGAAGTAACGGGCGACGTTTTACGCAAGCATGCCCTAAATATGAAAGACATAGAAATTGACAGGAAGAGAAAAGTACTGGAAGCAAAAATCGCCAGTTTAATGGAAGAGTTTGACTCGGTGCAGGATCAGCTGAATAAAAGCTATGTCGAGGATCAGCTTAAAAAGGAAATAATAGAAAAACAAAAAGAGCAAACAATCCGTAAAGCTGGCGAAGAAGAATAATTTTGGCAGTCAGAAAAACCTATGGAATCAACAGAAGAAATTTGGGAGTTACGACTCTATGTAGCCGGTAAGACAACAAAGTCGGTCAATGCTTTAAGCAATTTGAAAAAATACTGCGAAGAGCATTTAAAAGATAAATATATCATTGAAGTTATAGATTTGCTGGTTCACCCTCAGCTTGCGGAAGGAGACCAGATTCTGGCCATTCCGACGTTGGTAAAAAAAGTACCGGAACCGATCAGAAAGATTATTGGTGACCTGTCTAATGAGGAAAAGGTGCTGGTCGGCTTGAATATCCGCCCGGCGAAAACCGCCCTGCGAGGAGAATTGAATGAATGAACCTCTAGGCCCATATCAAATGGACGATATTATCGGCGAAGACGACAAATATGTTTTACGGTTATTTATAACCGGAGCCTCGACAAATTCTGTCAGGGCGATCAGTAATATTAAACAGATATGTGAGGAGTACATTGCAGATCGATATACATTAGAAATAATTGATGTTTATCAGCAAAAAGAGGTTGCAGAGAGAGAACAGTTAATTGCATTACCGTTATTGATAAAAAGTTTTCCTTTACCCGAGAGGAGGCTTATTGGCGATATGTCTGACACCAAGAGGGTGCTAAACGGGTTAGGACTTTTTAGTAATATTTAATGAATCCAGTAAAAACGTACGATCAGCTTTTAGAGGAAAATTCAAGCCTGCATTGGCAACTTGAAGAAGCTACCGATATAATTCATGCTATACGCACAGGCCAGATCGATGCACTGGTTGTTAAAAAGGAAGATGGGCACGAACTCTATACGCTTAAAACGGCTGATCAGACTTACCGGGTATTTATAGAAAAAATGAACGAGGGGGCTGTTACGTTAAATCACGATGGAATTATTATGTACTGTAATTCCATGTTCGCGACGATGGTTAACGTTCCACTTTCCAAGGTAATCGGACTTTCATTCGACAATTTTATAGCGCCGGAGTGTTTGGACGTTTATAAGGAAATATTTAGAAAAGGCTGGTCGCAGGACGGGAAATTCGAGATTTCTATCAGCAGCCACGACAGCCTGATCCCTTGTCAGCTTTCTGTGACGACGCTTGAACTGGACGAAGGAGTTTCCCTGAGTATCATTATTACAGATCTTTCTTACCAAAAAGAGATTCAGCGTTTACTTAAACTGAACAATGAAAGACTGGAAAGTACGAATGCTGCGCTGGAGATAAGTAATCATGATTTGCAGCAGTTTGCTTCCGTAGCTTCACATGACTTACAAGAGCCTCTGAGAAAAATTCTTATTTTTTCCGGGTTATTAAAAAGTCGCCATACGCACGAGTTGCCGGAAGAAAGCCGTCTATATCTGGAAAAAATCATCGCTTCGTCGGGCAGAATGAAAACCATGATCATTGATATCTTGACTTACTCTGGATTATCAGTGAATTACAATCACTTTGAACCGGTTGAATTAAATGTCGTTATCAATGAAGTTTTAGAAGATTTTGAGATTCTGATTGCGGAAAAAGGAGCGACTTTTGAAGTAGGAGAACTTCCTTCCATTGAAGCAAACAAAGGTCAGATCAGACAGGTCTTTCAGAACCTTATCGGGAATGCACTGAAATTCTCAAAACCTGATAGATTACCTGTTATTAAAATCAAAACTGTCGAAGAAAATAAGCAGTCAGGCTTTGAAGAAGCTATTTGCAGGATTTCCGTTTCCGACAATGGTATTGGCTTTGATGAGAAGTATGGGGATAAAATATTTTCGTTATTTCAGAGACTGAATACCAAAGACAAATACGAAGGATCAGGTATCGGTCTTGCTATTACGAAAAAGATTTTGGACAAACATAACGGAACGATCACCGCAAATAGTACAGAAAATGTAGGTTCTGAATTCATCGTCAGTCTGCCATATAACCAAAAAGTGGATGGAGGAAATGATACGAATAGTTAACTGATCCGTATCATTTTCTGCTCTTATTCCACGACATTAGTAGTTTCTCCACTTATAAAAGCAGCCAGATTATCTGCTACCATTTGCAATAACCTTTTTCTTGCTTCAAATGACGCCCAGGCGATATGTGGCGTGATGATGCAATTCGGAGCTGTTAATAATGGATTGTCGGCTTTTGGTGGTTCCGAGGAAAGCACATCCAGTCCTGCGCCTGCGATCGTTTTGTTGTTTAGTGCTTTTGCAAGATCTTCTTCATTGATCAGTGGGCCGCGCCCGGTATTTAATAAATACGAAGTCGGTTTCATCCATGATAACCTTTCTGCATTGATCAGGTTTTTAGTTTCTTCAGTCAGTGGACAGTGCAGGCTTATCACATCACTTTGTTTAAAGAGCGTTTCAAGAGATACCATTTCTATATCGGTATCGTGAGTCTGTTCAGGATTTTTGCGATAAGCAATCACGTTCATTCCAAAGGCTAGCGCAATCTTCGCTACCTGTGAACCAATATCTCCCAATCCAACCAAACCGATTGTTTTTCCTGCTAACTCTACCAAAGGCGTTTTCCAATAACAAAAGTCCGCGGAGGCTGCCCAGTCGCCATCTCTGACACTTTGACTATGTAGTTCGATATGGTTTACCAGCGCTAAGAGTAAAGCAAAAGTATGCTGCGCGACTGATTTAGTGCCATACGCCTTGACATTTGTGACAACGATCCCAAGTTTGCTCGTTGATTTTATGTCGATATTGTTATATCCAGTGGCGCAAACGCCGATATATTTCAGCTTGGGTAAGTGACTTAAAATATTATCGTTCATAATTACCTTATTGACCAAAACAGCATCGGCATCAATTGCTCTTTCAACAATCTGTTCAGGGGCAGAGCGATCGTAAACTGTTACATTTCCCAAAGATTGAATGGGCGCCCAGTCCTGGTCGCCCGGATTTAATGTATAGCCGTCGAGGATAACAATGTTCATAGGGTAGCTGATTGGCGTTTTAAATATTTTTCCATCCTAAAACTAGATGATTCGTTCTTTCTTGATTTTCATTTCCGCCATATATAAGGGTTTTTTTCCCCACATTTGGACGGGCAATTTCTTCGAAATAGTTCATAGCCTTAAACTGTTCAGACATGATCGTTTCGGTTGATTTAATTTCAAAAATGTCAAACGAATTTCCATTTTGATTCAAAAGATCAACTTCGTGTCCGTTAGAATCGCGCCAGAACCAGTAGTCTTTGTGAAGATACTTATGCTCGTTTTTCTTATGGAATTCTGCCACGATCAGGTTTTCGAATATATTGCCTTTTAACGGATTATTGCTTAATACGTCGCTTGATTTAATTCCTAAAATGTGACAAAGCAGGCCTGTATCATAAAAATAAAGCTTGGGACTTTTCACAATTCGTTTATTGAAGTTCTGGTAAAATGGCTGAAGCTGAAAAATAATATAACTGCTTTCTAAAATGGAAACCCATGCCCGGGCAGTTGGTTGCGAAATGCCGCATTCGTTGGCCAGGGAATTGAGGTTCAATAATTGTCCGGTACGGGCAGCACACAAACCTAAAAATACTCTGAATTGCCTGGTGTCTCTGATATTTACCAGCTTTGTGACATCGCGCTCTACATAGGTTTGAATATAGTTGGCATAGAAAATTGTCGGATTAATGGAACGGTCATAGATTGCAGGGTAAAATCCATTGATACAAACGTCCAAATAATTATCTGCAAGCAAATTTTCTGACTTCATCTCTCCGAAATCAAATGGTAGTAATTTGAATAACGCAACTCTGCCGGCCAGGCTTTGGGTTATATTATTCAACAGTTGAAAGTTCTGAGATCCGGAAATTATAAACTGACCCATTATTTGACTTTCGTCAACCAGGGTTTGTATATAAGAAAATAAAACCGGCACTTGCTGAGCTTCGTCAATGATTACATTCTTGTTATACCGATTCAAAAATCCAACCGGGTCATCTGTTGCGAAGGATCTGTTATTCGGATTTTCGAGGGAAATATATTCGTAATCCTTAAATATATTTTTTAAAAGTGTTGTCTTTCCTGATTGCCGTGGACCAGTTACAGCAATGACAGGATATTTGTCCTTTTGTTGATTGATTACTGATGTTATATCTCTGGTTATAAAGCTCATGGGTCCTGCTTCTTTTCATAAAGATAGGTTCTTATTTTGAAATTACATAGCTTCTACTTTGAAATTACATAAAATCTATTTTGAAATTACATAAGTACAACTTTGAAATTACATAAAAAATCCCTTCTGGTATGATCAGCACCAAAAGGGATTTTTTTATTAATTGAAATAAGTTCTACTAATTTTTAGGCTCTCCGCCAACCTTGCCCGCACCTGCTCCCTGCTGCTGCATAGGATTTTGCGGACGGCGCATTTGTGATTGTTTGAAGATCTGGAAGCGCGTTGGTTTTGCAACACGAGGGAATGAATTATTTTCAGTGTCGATATCGGCGATCTGATAGTAAGGGTCCAATGTCCACTGCACCACTTTTTTAGATGTCGAAACAACTTTATTAATCTGCTGATCGTTGAAGCGCCAGATTTCGGCAGGGAAAGTTACCAATGAATCTGTTCCATCTTCAAAGCCCATTTTAACGATTACAGGCATTGGTAAACCACCTTTATTTTTGATTGCAAGCGTATAAAAATTGGTATGTTTCTGAACCAGGTCCTTTTCCGCAGGTGATAATGAAGCAAGATATTGTTCGTATTTCTGCTTGTCTGCCTCAGTCACTTTATATGGATCGTATGAATTGTAAAAATCATTCATCGTTGAATCCTGTGCAACTACGGTTTTGGACTTATCAGCCGCATCACGGATTTTACTGATCGTCTGTCCTTTCGCCATGGCTTCTTTACGCGCAATTTCCTTTTCAATTTCAGGATTTTGCGTATCCACACTAAACCAATTAACACTTACCAAATCCTGATCAACAGGTTCTACACCATAAAACCAGCCTTTCCAGAACCAGTCAAGATCAACACCGGAAGCATCTTCCATAGTACGGAAAAAGTCTGATGGCGTCGGGCTTTTAAATCTCCAGCGTGTTGCATATTCCTTGAAAGCATGATCAAACAATTCACGGCCCATGACGGTTTCACGCAAAATATTCAAAGCCGTTGCAGGTTTCGCATACGCATTTGGCCCAAGACCGATCACATTTTCGGCAGATGACATAATCGGAGATAATACCGATTTGTCGGAAGACATATAGTCTGTGATAAACATCGGCTCGCCGCGGCGTGTCGGATAATTGAAATCCCATTCTTTTTCAGCCAGATATTGGCAAAAAGTATTCAAACCTTCGTCCATCCAGGCCCACTGACGTTCGTCAGAGTTCACGATCATCGGGAAAAAGTTGTGACCAACTTCGTGAATAATTACCCCGATCATACCATATTTTACCTGCTCGCTATAAGTTCCGTCCTCTTCCGGGCGACCACCATTAAAGCTGATCATCGGATATTCCATACCACCGCCAGATGTGGAATGGCAGGAAATCGCAACCGGATAAGGATATTCAAAAGTACGGTTACCGTAAGATTTCAAAGTATGGGCAACGGCACGGGTCGAATATTGTTCCCAAAGCGGATTTCCTTCTTTTGGATAAAATGACATACACCAGATTTTCTTACCGTTTTTATAAACGTCGCTTTGCATAGCATCCCAGATAAATTTACGGCTACTTGAAAACGCGAAATCACGAACGTTGTCCGCTTTGTATAACCATGTTTTTTTACCAACCGATTTATTTTCACGTTTCTCAGCTTTCTCAGCCTCAGCCTGCGTAACAATAATTACAGGTGTTTTTGAAGTTTCAGCCTGCTTCAAACGTTGTTTCTGCGTAGCGGTCAATACCTGCGCGTAGTTTTGGCATTCACCGGAAGCTGCCACGATATGATCGGCTGGCGCGGTAATCGCAACTTTATAATTTCCGAAGATCAAAGCAAATTCACCTTGTCCTAAAAACTGCTTGTGGGTCCATCCGTTTACATCATCATAAGGTGCCAGACGAGGGAACCAGTGTGCGATGAAATAATTTGCATTTCCGTCTTTCGGGAAAAACTCATATCCGCTGCGGCCATAGTATTCGGTGATATTGTAAGCCCAATCCACACCAAAAACAACGCTCATACCTGGTTTTAGAGGAGTCGGCAAATCGATACGCATCATCGTGTTGTTGATGGTATATTTTAGCGGATTTCCTGCCTTGTCTTTTACTTTCGAGATTTCGTAACCGTATTCAGTTTTAGGATCAAGATTAGAACCACGACCGTTATTTAATCCCTGAAGCTGGGTAGTGCTCATCCCTTTTTCATTGATCGTTCCCGTGCGGCTTGTCGCGCCGATACCGTCTTTTTTGAACAGGTTTTGCTCCAATTGCAGCCAGATGTATTTCAGTTCATCCGGAGAATTATTGTAAAATGTAATGTTTTCAGAACCGATGATGCGACGTTTGTCATCATCCAGTTCTACTTTGATGTCATAATCCGCACGCATCTGCCAGTACTCTTTTCCTGGTGCTCCAGATGCTGCCCGGTAGGTATTTGGTGTTGGAAGTACTGTCCCCAACTGCTCGAAGCGGTCGTTGGCCTTGTAGTTTGGTGAAGTGGGAAACTGCTGAGCATTAATTGCCAGAGATAGCAGCAGTAAAAAGGGTAGAAACAGGTTTTTCATAAATAATTGGAGTGTTATTAATTGTGCGATTAATTTACGGATAATCCTAAGATTTCTCTAAAAAGCTGATTATTAATGATCAATGATATTGCCATACCAACAATAATTCCCGAGATAATATCATTCCATCTTAGTTTGGATAACCGGAGTAATTCTATGGCTACAAAAGCGATTGCCAAAATTACAAATACGATAATGAGTTGTCCTAATTCCAGTCCGACATTGAAACCTAAAAGCGGCTCAACAATATCGGCTTCCTTACCAAGCAGTGCTCGGAGATAATTGGAAAATCCAAGACCGTGAATAAGTCCGAAAGTCAGCGCGATCGGATAACGTGAACTGTACGTTTTTTCTCTTACGTAAGAGCTTTTAGGGTTTTTGTGAAAGAAGTTTAGGGTAGCCGTAAAAAGTATCGTGATCGGAATCAACAATTCGATCACATCAGGGCGGATCGAAATCATACCCATGGTCGACAATGCCAGCGTGATGGAATGCCCGATCGTAAAAGCTGTAACAAGAATGATAACTTTTTTCCAGTCAATCAGCGTGTAAATGGTACAAAGCGCAACGATGAACAGGATATGGTCGTAACCATTGGAATCTGTAATATGATCGAAACCCAATTGCAGGTAGGCTTGAAATTCGGACATGAAAAGGAATTTATTTGATGGGTTAGGTGAGAAGGAATGTAGCCATTCGCATACTTGTTAAAACAAAGTTCCGAAGTTATTTCATTCGGCAGAGGAAAACAAGTTTGAGAGAAATTGGAAGTTACAGGGTTTATCAAACAACAAAAAAAACCGGAAGCAAACGCCTCCGGTTTTTTTAAATTCTGACACCAATTATATAAGATTATTAATATTCTGATTAGTTGTAAACTGTGTTCTGTGGATCGAAATTTGTCCAGCCTGTAGTCCAGTCTGTTGTTCCAAACGCACCTCTGAACACTTCTTTTGTAAAGAATGCATCAGCTCCTTTGCCATCCCAAACAGCGTCCTTCAATAGAGGAGATGTTGCTTGTGGCAAGAATTTAGGAGTTGCAAGTTTGAAGTTATCAGCATTCAAAAGCAATGTAGAAGCGTCCGTAAGAATAGTATTTTTACGAACTGCATCGCTGAAATAAGCTGTTGCTTGTGCATCAGATACCCCAGTTGCTCCACGATCTCCGCGTACTGGTATTGTAGTGTTTGCCAAAACAATTCCTCTCAGATCCAATGTTCCTGCTGTCGCATGTGCCAATGTGTTTGCGCCGTCAAGACGAAGACCTTCTGGATATCCTGCAAAAACAGAGTTAAGGATGGAGATATTCGTATTACGACGAAGGTGCATTGCTGATTGGTATGGACCACTTCCTGATGCCTGTGTATTGCTTGGCGTACCAGAGAAAGCAAAGTTACTTACGTTAGCAAATACAGGAGCAGTTAACGGCATACCGTTGTTAGGTCCGGTTGCAGGTTCACCTGATCCAGAGAAGTTATCAGATTCAAAACCATTCGAACCAGACTGATCCGCATACTCAGGGTCACGTAATGACAAAGCATATTGTACTTTACCAGTGAAACCCCAGTCAGTATCCCAATCGTCATCAAAGCCACGGAAAGCAACCAAATTTTTAGCGTTTACTGTTCCACCAAACCATTCGAAAGAATCATCACCAGCATATGAAACCTGAACGTGGTCAATTGTTGTACCTGAACCAACTGCATAAAGTGTTAAACCGTTGATCTCATTACCAGCTGTAAGTGCAATACCTGGGAATTCGATACGTACATATTGTAATTTACCTGAGTTGTCATCAGCGATGTTATCAGCACCTAACTGTCCTGAAATTCCACCTTCTGCTCCTTTACTAGCCAACTGGTTGTGAGGGGCTTTTCCAAAGATTACAATTCCTCCCCAGTCACCATACTTACGTGCACCCGGTGCTGCATTTGAAGTAAATACGATTGGTTCAGTTGCAGTTCCAACTGCATCGATTTTAGCGCCAGCATTGATGATAAGCGTACCACCTTTGCCCTGTCCGGCTGGATCCAATGCGATACCACCACCTTTAATGATTGTACCAGCTTCGATTTTCAATGTTACACCACTTTTGACGTACACAAAACCTCTCAACAAATAGATATTGTTTTTAGTCCAAGTTTCGTTAGCTGCGATCTCACCTGTTTTTTCTACAACTGCGCGAGCTGTTGGTTCAAAGTTAGAAGCACTTTTAACTGTTTTTCCACCTACTGTTACTGATACAAGACCACTTGTAGCTCCCGCAGGAACTGTAACTTCAAGAGTTGTCGTTGTTGCAGCGCTAACTACTGCTGGTGTTGTATTAAATAACACCGTATTGTTTGCAGGTGTCGGGTCAAATTTTGTACCTGTGATTGTCACCTTTGTACCAGCCGGTCCATTAGCGGGAGCAATGGATTTAACAGCAAGTACTTCTTCACTTGCAGTTGGTTCATCATCATTTTTACATGACGTCGTTGCGGCAAACATACCTCCCAGGAGGAATAAAAAGTACAACTGTTTTTTTAAAATCTTCATAGGGAATTTAAATTGGTTTGCAAAAAGGATAATTATTATTGACTGGTTGAATTAATTTGATTGAAGTACTTATTAAGGAATTACTGTTCTTCTTCCGAATGTGTAAGCAGCAGTCAGGGTGAAATAACTTCCGCGTTTAAATTTGCGTATGTCCTGATCTGCGTTTGCAGTAGTCGAAGTAACGTCTTTTCCGATTTTACCATCACGATTGAAGTCTTGTGCAAAGCGAACCGGTTGGTTGAGTATGTCCTGAATACCAAGTCTGATTTCCAGATTTTCCTTTATTCTTTTGCTGATATTCAGATCAATCACATTTCTTGGCGTCTCGTAAACTGTCGGGTTGTTTTGGTTTCCAACTGCAAAAATGCGTTGTCCAAAAACATTGTAAAGAATATTCCACTGCCATCCGGATGCCGGATCAGCGTAGTATAGTCCAGCATTGATAAGATATGGAGACTGGTTTGCCATCGGACGTTTTTTGTCAGTAAGACCAGTCAGGTCATAATTCTGAATTTCTCCGCCCAAATCAGGTCCTTGAATAAAATCTCCAAGGTTTACAGTACTCTTGATAAAGGACACATTACCAACCAATGAAAGGTTTTGGATAAATGGACTTGTTGCATTTGCAAACCCTTTGCGCGCTTCAAGTTCGATACCATAGTTTTGTGCCGAAGCTGCATTTATGAAAGTGTAAGCTAGGCCATTACCACCGACAGGAAGAAGAAACGATTCGATTGGATCTTTAAAATGTTTGTAAAAACCAGTAACAGAAATCAGCTCATTAGGTGTTGGGTAAAATTCCCACTTCGCATCAATATTTTGAATCTTTGCTGTTTTTAAGGTTGTGTTTCCGCGGATATCTGCTTGAAGATTGAAATCATAATAAGCATAAGGAGCAAGTTCACGGAATTCAGGACGATTCAGCGTTGAAGAAAAAGCGAATCTTAAATTCTGTCTTTCAGAAACCTTATACGTGAAGTTTAAAGAAGGAAGAGGGATGAAAATCTTGTTATTCACTAGTTCTCTCCTTTCGTTTACGATATAAGAGTGCAATTGCTGGTTGTTATATTCACCGCGAAAACCGATTGTTGCTATGGCTTTGCTTCCGAAATTAAGATCTCCGCTGATGTATGCAGCACCATAATTGTTTATTCCCTGATAAGAATCAAGATCTCTTGTTCCGTCTTTAATTGTAAGTCCGCCGGTTTGGCCATTTACATTTTCAGGAGAGAAAATGGTACCAAGTCCTTGCGTAAGTATTGCGCTTGCATTTCCAATGTTATTGTATCCATAAAAATGAGCCGAGTAATCACGATCTTTTCTTTCTCCGTAAATTCCGAAGCGAAGGCGGTTAGGCTCACGATCCGATGGATTGCCAAAAGCGTGCTCTCCGTTTACCGAAAGTGTCAGAACGCGTTCTCCTAGTTTTGAGAAGAAATGTCCAACTTCGTTGGCTGTCGGATCATTTGGTGTTACTGCTGCAAACGGCGCAGGCTGCCCATCGCTGCCAGTTGCTCCGGTAATCCTTTGAAAACGAATTCTTTTCCAGTCGGGCTCCCACCGACCTGTGTAACCAAATCCTGTGATCCAGTTAAGTTTTGTCAAATCTCCGAATTTATGATCACCGGAAACCTGCGTTGTCACGATGGTTCTATTTTCAAATCTTTGAGAATAACTAAGTGCATCGTAGCCATCAATTACTTTTTGACCATTACGAACAACCGTTTCAGTATTACCAAGCTGATTAAATAAAGTCTTCCACTCCATCGTGAAAACAGGAGAGAAGCGCAGAGTCCAATTGTGCAGAATACCGATTCGTGATTGACGTTGGTAGTTGTCATCAGTATATTTTTCAGCTACTTCATTTGCAATCACACCGTTTTGATATAAGGTCAAACCTACATCAGCACGTTGATTCGTTAAAGAGTAATTAATGTTTGTGATATTACTTACATCTACATTGCCAATCTCAAAACGCTTGCCCATGTTGAATGCAAAGCGCAAATCAGGAGCGATGTTAACATTTTTCAATGCCCAGTTATTTGGAAAAAGTCGTCCGAATGACGCTCTCTCTTCATTACTCAATACATTGAAATCAGCAGATCTTGTAGGGAAAGCGCTGGACAAAATCTGATCTTTGCTCCACAACCCAAGAAGATTGGCACCTCCACGAGTATGTGTCTGCGCGTCAGCGAAAGTAGTGTTGCCTCTATACCCGATTGTTGCAGCTGCGTCCATGAAATTTTGATCCGGACGGCGTTTTGTGTAAATCTTGATGATACCACCGGCGAAATCACCAGGCGATTCAGCTGATCCGGACTTGTATACAATCATCCGGTCAATGATATTACTTGGAACAAGGTCAAAAGAAAAAGAACGGGTATCAACCTCAGATGAAGGTGTGATAACATCGTTGATCAAAACAGCATTGTAGCGTGATCCCAGACCACGAATCATTACAAATCTGTTGTCAACAATACTTACGCCAGGAACACGGCGAATGGCTGCTGCGGCATCGCGATCCTGCGATTTCTGAATTTGTTGTGCGGAAATACCAACAGCGATCGGTTTAAGTTGTTTGATTTCGCTGATAACGGCTACCTCTGTATTGGTAGCTCTTGCACCGCGAACCACAACTTCCTGCAATGCTGTTCCTTCTTCATCCATTTCCGTATCAATAACGGTGGTGTTTCCGGATTCAACTCTTACGTTCGGAATTTCTTTGGTCTTGTAAGAAACGAATGAAATAATAATCTTGTGCGTGCCTGCGGGAACATTTGCAATTGTAAAACTTCCGTCTACGTCTGCGGCTGCGCCGAGTTGTGTGCCTTCGACCATGACAGTCGCACCAATTAGTGCATCCTTAGTTTTGGCGTCTTTAATCATACCGCGGATAGAACCGGGACCAGCGAATGCTGTTGAAGCAGCAAGTAGAAATAAACAGAGGGTAAAAAGTTTTGTTTTCATATTGGGTGTCAATTTTTCGACAGCAAAAGTACCCACCCAATGTTACCTCAATGTTAACTCAATATTATGGCTTGGTTATTTAAGAATTGCAATTATCACTGTAAATCAATTATTTACCGCATTTGTGGCATTTGTTCGACAAGAATATGTCTTTAAAAAGAGATAGAGGCATTTTTGCCTTTCCGGCGTGTTATTCAATAAAACCATTACCACTGCTGGTTTTGAACTTTTCCAAGTCGTAAACATATCCGTTGACTACCGCATACTTCACAATGTTACCTTTTTTTAAGAGGAAAGTGCCGGTACTTCCAAGTTCCGGCGAGGTTCCGGGTGGCAATTTTCCTCGCTCTAAGAAGTGGAATGGTGATTCATATAATGACGAAAGCGGTAATTTTTCGGAGTCAGTTGAGGCTAGTTTTATATAAAGATATCCTTGTCTGAACAATTCTTTCGGGTTTAATTTTTGCAATTCCTGAATGTTGTTTAGTGCAGTTGGATAAACTTTTCCCGCAGCGAGTGTTAGTCCTGACGCGTTAATTTCCTCGGTACCAAAAACCGTCGAAAGATCTCCGTAATCCTCAACTCTGGCAGCATAATAAAATCTGCTGGCATTGGCATAGTTAACTTCATTACGATTTATTCCAAGATCCGAAAGGTATGTATTATCACCTTTCGTTATTGTTGCACCGCGTACAATCAGATCGAAAAGTGACCTTCCGTTCTCGGGGATATTTTCGTAATTTACTTTATCTTCTTTGGCGTAACTACGATCTGCAACGGCCTCGAATGCCGTGAGTAGTGACATGAAATTTAGTTTTCTGATATACTGTTTCTCAGGATCTCCGGCATATCCACCCGATTCAATTAAAATCAAGGTTGTACCCCATTTTTGAAAATTATCCCCAAAACCACGCGGTTCGTGGTCATCTGCATATCTGCCGACTTGTCCAGGAATAAATTGCTGAAGATCGCGGTTCATTTTAACGATCAGCTGCATTGATTTTTCTCTTACGGAATTAATTGATCTTGGATAATCATATGCCGTGGCAAGAAAGGAGATAGTAGCCTTTTTCTCAGAACGTCCTGCCGAATATCTTGGCCCCTGGTCGTGCAGGTTAAAGCCAAATTCCGGTTTAATTTTGCTTTGCAGGTCTTTTAAAATTTTGGATTCAGGTGCCTGAAGAAACATGGCATCTCTGTTCAAATCAAACCCCTGCGCGTTTCTTCGTTGGTATTTTTCTGCGCCATCGGGATTCAGCATTGGGACAAAATAGATGGTCGTGCTGTCCAGTATGGTTTTTCTTAATTTATCAAAACCGTCACCTTTTCCCTCCAGAAAGTTCAAGATATCGAAAGTGGCCATCGTGGCAGTCGGTTCGTCGCCGTGCATTTGCGACCAGGCCATAATCGTGTGTGGCCCTTTCCCAACTTTAATCATGGAAATACTACGTCCTTCAAAGGATTCGCCAACTTTGGAAATTTCGTAAGCATCGTTCGTACGCCTTTTAGAGATTAATGGCTGAATATCCTTATGCTTGAAACGCCGGTTCTTTATTGTTGTTTCTTTATATTTTTCGTGAGATTTCATCAACCTTTCAGCCAGGTCATTGGACTGGGAAAAGGTTAATTGTATTTGACAAACTACGACAAGGAGGGTGAGTAAATACTTCATAATCTTGTTTGTTTCATGCAAAGCAAAAAAGCGGACCGCGCGGGTTAAACGCGAAGACCGCTAGGTCTCTCAACGAAGAAAACCTCTTAATCTTTGCTTTTACCTTAATTTTCTTTGCGTGGAACGTTCACAAAAAGAAAGTCACTCAACAATTCCATTAAAAAAAGCGGTGTTTTCAGCTGCTAAATCATAAATAAATCCATTGACGACAGCATATTTCACTTCACTGTTTTTAGTAAGCGTAAAAGTTGCAATGTCTTCAAAAGTAGGAGCTGCTGCCGGCTCGGATCTGTTTCTTAATATATGTAAAGGAAGCTGGGTGTCCGAAACTCCTGACAAGGTGAAATCAGGTTTCATTTTAATGAAAGTATAACCGTCTTTCAGTAAAGACCATGGGTCAATCTTATCAAGATCATGGATGTTATCATAATCAACGGAAAGTACTTTTCCTTTTTCCAAAGTATATCCTGTGGCATCAAACTCTTCGCTTCCAAAAAAGATAGAAAGATCTCCATAGTCTTCAATCTTACTTTGATAGAAAAATTTCGTAGCGTTCTCGTAATTTACCTCGCTGCGATCAATACCAAAGTCGGCCTGAAAAGTTTTTCCGTCCTGTGTTACATTTACGTTTTTTATTAAAAGGTCGAAGATATAACGACTATTTTCCGGCAGAGCATAATAAACTTCCCTCCCTTCATTTACGTATGAATTTTCTGCAATCGAATACAGTCCGGATAAAATAGCCATGAAATTCAGTTTCCGGATATACTGTTTCTCAGGGTCGCCAACATATCCGCCCGATTCGATCAGGATCAGGGATGTTCCCCATTTTTGAATATTGTCGCCAAAAGCGCGCGGTTCGTGATCTTCATTCCATTTTCCGACCTGGTTTGGAATATAGTTCTGCAACATCCGGTTCATTCCGGTGATAACCTGAATTGATTTTTCGCGGACAGGATTTACATTTTTCTCATGGTCATATGCCGTGGCCAGAAAGGAAATTGTTGCAAGTTTTGGAGTATTTCCGACAGAATAACGCGGATTTTTATCATGCAAATTAAATCCGAACTCAGGTTGAAGCGTTTGTTGTAATTCTTTTAAAATCCTCGATTCGGGAGCTTGCAGATGCAAAGCGTCGCGGTTGATATCAATATTCTGAGCATTTCTTCTTTGGTAACGTTCCGCTCCATCCGGATTTAACATCGGAACAAAATAAAGTGAAGTCTCCGACAAAATTAAATTACGCGCCTCGTCAAATCCGTCATTTTTTCCTTCCAGAAAGTTTAAAATGTCAAATATCGCCATGGTCGCGGTCGGCTCATCGCCGTGCATCTGGCTCCAAAGTAATATTTTCCGCGGACCGGTTCCTGTTTTGATACAGTGAATCGGACGAGCTTCGAAAGACTCTCCAACCTGTTTTATTTCATAAGCCGGATCGCCTTTCCTTTTTTCAATTAAACGAATGACCGAGTCTTGTTTGAAACGCCTATTCTGCAATGAAGTCTCGCGAAAGAGCGGATAGGAGGTATAGAGATTATTTTCAAAAGCAGTTTTCAAATTCATGAATTTGTATGTGGCAAATCTGTAAAATAAATGTAATCAGGCAGTTGTTGAAATTTTTACGTTTACACTGGTAAAAGTAAAAACAATCTTCAATACCGGTCGTACAATTTCTTTATGTTTAATGCAGAATTTTTGCAAAAATTGTTCCATTCTGTAACAAACTTTACATATATTTGCAGCATGTTAAGAGCTGAAACATATCATCATTTTCATCAAAACCATTTGGTTTCCGGGCGTCTTGGGTGATGTGTTTTTGCAAGTAGTGTTGTAATAAGGTTGAATACATAGTATCCCAGAAGCCCGATTCCTCAAACGAATCGGGCTTTATTTTTGCTGAGATTTTGAATTTCAGTTTGTCATTGAAGTTTTTTATATAATTGTCCCGGCATAATCTTAATCCGAAACGAATGAAAACCGTTATTATCAAATACAATGCGGGAAATGTGCAGTCTGTGATGTATGCGCTCGACCGAATTGGCGTTGATTATTTGTACACAGACGACGAAGCAGAAATACGTTCTGCGGATAAAGTGATTTTTCCGGGAGTAGGGGAGGCAAGCACGGCGATGAGTTATCTGAGAGAAAAAGGACTTGACAAACTTATTCCAACCTTAACGCAGCCTGTTCTGGGAACCTGCGTAGGCATGCAGCTGATGTGCCGTTTTTCAGAGGAAAATAATACAACTTGCATGGGGATTTTCGACGTTGACGTTAAAAGATTTCCGGCAACGCCTGGGATGAAAGTTCCGCACATGGGCTGGAATAACATTACCAACTACAAATCAGCGCTCACAGAAAATCTGATCGACGACGCATACGTATATTTTGTGCATAGTTATGCTGCGCCGGTTTGTGAATACACGGTAGCAACTTGCGATTATATAAATCCATTCAGTGCGATGCTGCATAAAGATAACTTCTACGCCGCCCAATTTCACTGCGAAATCAGCGGTGACGTCGGACAAAAAATATTAGAAAATTTCCTGAAACTGTAACCAACAAGGCCTGAAAGGCCGACATATCTCAACACAGGCCACCGGCCTGTGAATCGGATATCGGCATGAATCGGGATATCATTACGACCACAAAACATGATCCAGATAATACCAGCCATAGACATGATCGACGGAAAGTGTGTCCGTCTGACGCAAGGAGATTACGGTAAAAAAACGATATACAACGAAAATCCGCTTGAAGTTGCGTTGGAATTTCAGGATGCCGGTTTGACAAGATTACACCTTGTCGATTTGGACGGAGCAAAAGCCAAAAAAGTTGTCAATTGGAAAGTGCTTGAAAAGATCGCCACGCAAACCTCTTTGCATATCGATTTCGGTGGCGGTGTTCAGTCGGAGGAAGATATTCGTGTAGTTTTTGAGAGTGGTGCCAAGCAGGTAACAGGCGGAAGTGTAGCCGTGAAACAGCCGGATTTATTCAAAAGCTGGCTGGATAGTTATGGCGGAGAAAAAATCATCCTGGGTGCTGATGCCAAAAACGAAAAAGTGGCAGTAAGCGGCTGGGAAGAAGGAACAGAACTTTGGGTTTATGACTTTGTCGAGGAATATGTTGAAAAAGGTGTAAAATATACCATCAGCACCGATGTCGCCAAAGACGGACTTTTACAAGGTCCTTCTTTCGGTTTATATAAAAACTTGCAGGATAAATGTCCTGACCTGAAAATTATCGCAAGTGGCGGTATCAGTGGTTTGGAAGATGTTGAAAAACTTGCTGAAATGAACATATATGGAGTGATCATAGGGAAAGCAATCTATGAAAACCGTATAAGTCTAACCGATTTACAACGATTTTTAGCTTAAAAATATGTTGACAAAAAGAATAATTCCCTGTCTTGATGTAAAGGACGGGCGTACGGTAAAAGGGGTCAATTTCGTAAATCTGCGTGATGCAGGTGACGCGGTGGAACTTGGCGCACTTTATGCCGCACAAGGCGCCGACGAGCTGGTTTATCTGGATATCGCAGCAACTGTTGAAGGTCGTTCTACTTTTATTGATCTGGTTCGGCGCGTGGCGCATACCATTAATATTCCTTTTACGGTTGGCGGTGGAATTTCTTCTATCGCGGATGTATCGGCTTTGCTTCATGCGGGGGCCGATAAAGTTTCTATTAATTCTTCTGCCGTTCGTAATCCCGACCTGATCAATGAGCTCGCTTTGGAATTCGGAAGCCAATGCATAGTAGTCGCCATTGATACCCGTTACGTTGAAACCAGTGAAGGTGTTTTTGAGCATATTGTGCATACCCACGGAGGCAGAAAACCTACCGAACTCCGCACAATTGCCTGGGCAAAAGAAGTTGAAGACCGTGGAGCAGGCGAACTTTTGCTGACTTCTATGGACACCGACGGAACTAAAAACGGTTTTGCGCTGGAACTTACCTCGTTGATTTCATCCAATGCGAACATTCCTGTCATTGCCTCAGGAGGTGCCGGAAACATGGAACATTTTTACGATGTTTTCACAGCAGGTAAAGCAGATGCCGGCCTTGCAGCAAGTATTTTTCACTTCCGGGAAATAGATATTCCTGATTTGAAGCAATATTTACAAAATAAAGCGCTCCCAATGCGTTTGACAAAATAAATTCATCGCTGTTGATAACGGCCAAAATTTCATAAAAAAGTATAAATGACGCACGAACTTTCAACCATAGATTTTACGAAATCAGCCGACGGACTTGTGCCGGCTGTTGTTCAGGATATTAACACTTCTGTTGTTTTAATGCTTGGTTATATGAACCGCGAAGCGTTTGAGAAAACACAGGCAGAAGGCAAGGTTACCTTTTTTAGCAGAAGTAAACAGAGGCTCTGGACAAAGGGCGAAACTTCTGATAATTTTCTATTTGTTAAGGAAATATTAGCTGACTGTGACGGAGATACGATTCTGATTAAGGCTGAACCAGCGGGGCCAACTTGCCACACTGGGGACGATACCTGTTTTGGGGAAAAAAATAACCGTAATACACGGATCGGGGAAGCTGCGTTTTTAAATTATCTGCAAAAGGATATTATCCGTGACAGAAAATTAAATCCCGCAGATGATTCTTATACCAGCAGTCTTTTTAAGAGAGGTATCAACAAAATCGCACAAAAGGTAGGGGAAGAAGCCGTTGAAGTTGTTATTGAGGCTAAAGATAGTGATGACGACCTGTTTAAAGGTGAGGTGAGCGACTTGCTTTTTCACCTTCTGGTGCTTTTGGAACAAAAAAACATTGACTTAGATGAGGTAATTAGCGTACTTCGTAGCCGTCACTCATAAAAACCAAAGCTATATGAATTTATTAATACGCCTTCTAGTCAGTACTTTGGCGATTGTAGTTGCTTCGAAGCTTGTTCCTGGTGTTTTCGTGGAAAGCTGGACAACGGCCGCAATTGTTGCTATTGTTTTAGGAATTCTTAATACCTTTTTAAAACCAGTGCTTCAGATTCTGGCCTTGCCGATCACTATTCTGACATTAGGGATATTCTATTTTGTTATCAATGTATTTATAATTTATCTGGCGACTTATCTGGTTGATGGCTTCGCTATCAGCGGATTTATCTCTGCGCTGATATTTGGTTTCGTCGTTTCAGTCGTTTCTGCAATCCTTGGTATGTTTTTGGATTAGACTCTTGTTTGTAAAAACTAGTTCAATATCAATTATATGAATTGCAAACTACAGGCCTATGTTTAACCAACTAGAGGAAATAAAAGATACGCTGTTTAAGTATTTCGAGACACGTATCGATTTGTTTAAGATAGAGACAAGAGACAAAATAGAACGTACCGTCGTAAGCGCTATCTACGGCGTAGTTCTGTTGAGTGTTGCATTAATCATTCTGATTCTGCTAATCATATTATTAGGAACATTCCTTAACAAGTGGCTGGACAGTGATTATCTTGGATACCTAATATTGTTAGGTGTATTTGTCTTGAAGTTAATTTTGGCGATTACGTTCAAGAAGCAGCTGATCGGTTTTATTCGTAATATAATCACTCGTTTTGTTCAGGTGAAAGAAGATGAACTTACAGATAAAGTACTTGGAAAATAGGCTTTTCCAACGAATTTGTTATTTTTGGTTCACATTGGTTACTTCTGAATAATACTTTAATTTAGGATCATGATATGAGTAGTTCACCGATAGATTCATCCGTAAAGTTGACGAAACCATTCTCGTCAAATACTGACGCAGAAAAAGAGGATTTGCTGAGAGAAGCGGATCTTTACAGAGATAAGCTTGAAGTGCAGTGGGACGACCTAAAGAAGGATGCAACAGATTACGGCAAGCAGGCGTTGATCATAGGCGGAGTGGTTGCAAGTACTTATTTAGTGCTGGAAGCTGTGCTCCCGAAGGAAAAAAAGAAAGAAAAAATATATATTGACCCTGAAAATACGGTAATTCGACGTTCGGTTCCTGAAAAGAAGAGTAAATTTGCGATAGGTGCAGTCGTACAAAGCTTAGTATGGACGCTGGCAGCAGGATGGGCGCGCCAAAAGCTAAAGAATTTTATTGCAGATGACCTTGAATCGAATGAAGAAAATATCAAATCATAAAATAGCAGAACTCCTTACAGCCAGAAAAGAAGAAAAAAGGAAATCTTTTGCAGTCCTCCTGGATCCCGATAAAGTGGATTTTGACACTTTTCAAAGTTTCCTCGAGCAGGCTGTCGAAAATGAAGTGGACTTTTTTTTTGTTGGCGGCAGTCTTATTACAAACTATGCCATTGATAAGCTGATCTCAGCTATTCAACAATATACTAATATCCCGACAATTCTATTTCCTGGTAACAGTCTTCATGTTGAGCATACTGCTGATGCGATATTATTATTATCTCTGATTTCCGGAAGAAATCCTGATTTTCTTATTGGGCAACACGTCATCGCTGCTCCTATGTTAAAGAAAAGCGGAATTGAAATTTTACCAACAGGTTATATGCTGATTGAAAGTGGCAAGCTGACCACCGTTTCTTATATCAGCAATACGACGCCAATTCCTCATGATAAAGCTTCCATTGCTGCTTGTACAGCCATGGCCGGAGAAATGCTAGGGTTACGAAATATTTTCCTTGATGCTGGCAGTGGTGCGCAAGTCCCGGTTTCTCCGGAGATGATCGCCGCCGTTCGTTCTGCCGTGGATACGCCCATAATTGTTGGCGGTGGAATTGATTCAAGTGAAAAAGCATTAAGGGCGATGCAGGCCGGTGCAGATGTCATCGTCGTAGGTAATGGAATAGAACAAAACCAGAATTTGCTTCCCGAGGTTGCAGCGTCTGTAAAAATGTTTAACCTCCAATTGGAAAAGGTTTACTAGACTTAGAAGATAATATATTGTACTAAAGAAAGGGGTTTCATTATTTTCTAAGGAAATTTTAAGTTCTTGGAAAAATACAATCCAAAACGTTGGGATAATTGAAACTAATCATGCTATCTTTGCATCGAACCTTAATTACACCCAAGAAATGAAAAAATTCGTAGCATTTGCATTTGTTGCCGGAATGGTAGCATTCGCGTCTTGTACTAGCAAGCCAAAAGAAGAAGCAGCTGATTCTACTGCTGTAACTGTTGAAACTCCTATGGTTGATACTGTAGCTGTTGATTCTGTTGCAACAGATTCTATGTCAACTGATTCAGTGAAATAATTCATTGAGCTTTTGCTGAAATTACTGAAAAGCCTTATTTATAAGGCTTTTCTTTTTTTATTTAGGGTATGGAAAAAAATATATCCCTCGCTGACTACGTTCCTCAGCTTGCATACGCATACTGCGACCATCTTCACAAAACGTATAAATTCGATTTTTTCTTGTCACGCCCACGTAATACACGTCTGGGCGATTTTACTATAAAACCAGGTTTTGTGCCAAGAATTACAGTAAACAGAAATTTGAATCCTTATAATTTCCTGATTACTTACTTGCATGAAGTTGCGCACCACATCGTTTATACCGAAACAAAAAACCGGTTAAGAAAACGTGTCGCACCTCATGGCATTGAATGGAAAACAGCTTTTGCAAAATTATTATTGCCGGTAATGAACGAGCAGATTTTTCCTGCCGACATTCTGGAACCACTTTTGAGGTATGCGCAGAACCCGAAAGCTTCGACAAGCGCAGATCATATTCTTTACAATTCTATTAAAAAATATGACGACAATACTTTGACTGCTAATAAAGTTGCCTTAGTCCACCTTATGGAAGGCAGCAATTTCGTTTTTCATAACAGGCAGTTTATCAGAGGTTCGTTGAGACGTACCCGTGTACTTTGTACTGATAAACTGTCCCAACGGCGTTACACAATTCCTGCTCATGCCCTCGTTGAAGCGTGTTAAATATTTAAGATTTTCCTCTTATCCGGCATTTTTCTGCTGGATTCTCCTGCTGTTATCAAGTCAGTCTTTTGGACAAGTATCATCTGTTTTGTCAACAGGTAACTGGTATAAAATTGCGGTCACGGAAAGTGGTGTTTATAAAATTGACGCTGCTTTTCTTAAAGGAATGGGCCTTGACATCACAACCATTGCGCCTGACCAGATTAAAATTTATGGAAATGGAGGTAAAATGTTACCTCAAAATAATAGTTCAGAACGCCCTGTCGATTTGGTGCAAAACGCTATTCTGGTTAAGGGAGAAGAAGATGGAAAATTTGATGCTTCAGATGTGATCTATTTTTATGGAGACAGTCCGCATCAGATCTATTACGATTCTTTAAAGTCCCGCTACGCTCATCAGATCAATATTTATTCAGATAGTAGTTATTATTTTTTCACGGTCAGTGCGGGAAAAGGTTTACGGGTAACCAATAAACAAAGTGGCGTATCTGCTTCTGAGACTAATCTTAACCAGTATGATGATTATTGGTTTCACGAAAAGGAATCAGTTAATTTGTTGAGGTCCGGCCGGGAGTGGTGGGGAGAATATATTGGTAATTCTTCCATATTTACAATTCAGGCAAATATTCCGGATGTTATTCCTTCTTCCGATATCAACTTTTCGACTTCCGCAATCGGATCGGCGCAGATTCCAACAAAATTTACCTGGCAATTGAATGGTCAATCGGCTGGCGAAAATTATGTTGGGGTGATTGGTGCAGGACAATATGATCTTAAAGCCCAGAAATCTGAGAAAGTTTTTGTTATTAAAGCGGCGGAAAATCCGGGAGCGAACATTACACTCGGGGTAAATTATGACAGGAGCGGACAAAGCTCAGCGCAGGCTTACCTAAATTACTTCGGCCTGCAAACTCAAAGAATTCTGAAAGCCTATGGAAACCAGCAAATTTACCGATTCCGGCCTGGATCAAAAGATATTGTAACCTATCAGATTAACAGTGTTTCTGCGGATTGGCTCTGGTGGAATATTTCAGATGCCAGCCAGATTACTTCCGCAATTTTACAAAATACAGCGAGCTCAGCCACATTTAAAGACATAGATGGCAGGACTGATCGAAAATACATTGGATTTACTTTTCAAAACGCGCTACTACCACCTTCTGTCCAGAAAATCCAGAATCAAAACCTGCGCAGAAATGCAGTTCCCGATCTTTTAATTGTTACTGCAAAAATGTTTGAGTCCGAAGCAAAAAGGCTTGCTGCTTTTCGTGAAGAAAACGATAATCTTCAAACATTGGTAGTAACAACGGATCAGATTTATAATGAGTTTTCAGGTGGGAAAACGGATGTTTCAGCAGTTCGCGACTATGTTCGTTTTTTAGATAAAAGCGAAACAGGAAAGTTGAAATATCTGCTCTTGTTTGGTGATGCTACGTATGATTTTAAAAATCTGCTCGAAAATCAGACGTTGCCTCAGCGGAATAATTGGGTTCCGGTATATGAAAGCCATGAATCACTCAATCCGGTTTATACCTATTCCTCAGACGATTACTTTGGCTTTTTAAAAGATGGAGAAGGTGAATGGGTTGAAAATGATATTGGGGATTATGCCATGGAAATCGGGGTTGGAAGGCTTCCGGTTAAATCAGTTTCAGATGCGACTATTATTGTTGACAAGTTAATTCACTATGCCTCGTCACCCAAATCCCTTGGGCGCTGGCAGAACACGATCAGTTTTGTTGCAGATGATGGTGATGATCTGATTCACCAGCAGCATGCAGATGAGCTTGCCCAAATAACACAACCCAATTTTTTATCGAGCCGGATTTTTCTTGATGCCTATCCGCAGACCACAACAAGTTTAGGGCAAAAGGTGCCTGCTGTAAATGCTGCAATAAAAAACAAGATCAATGACGGGACGCTTATTCTGAATTATACCGGCCACGGAGGAACCAGCGGTTGGGCCGAGGAACAGGTATTAACGATTGGGGAAATGCAAACGGCGAGAGGTTACAATAATCTGCCTTTATTAATTACCGCAACCTGCGATTTTGGCCGCTACGATGATCCTGGGATTATTTCCGGTGCCGAATTAATGGTGCTAAGTCCGCGAGGTGCTGCGATTGCCGCTTTGAGTACTACCAGGCCGGTTTATTCCAGCACAAATTTTACGATCAACAAAGCTTTTTATGAAGCGTTGATAAGACTGGGGCCAGAGGCAAAACTGGGTGATATTTTCCGACTGACTAAAAACAATGGTTTGGCCGGAAGTCTGAACCGGAATTTCACCTTGCTGGGCGATCCTTCCATGCGTCTGGCGCGAGCTGAAAGGCAGATTCGTTGGGTTACCAAACCCGATACTTTACGTGCCATGGAAAAGGTGGCGTTACAAGGTGAAGTAGTTTTTAACAACGCGGCAGATAAGTCTTTCAACGGAACGGCCAGTGTGACGGTTTATGACAAGCCTGTTTCTTTCCGGACTTTGGGTAATGAGGGAGAGGCAGAAAGTTACAGCGAATTCAGAAATAAACTGTTCGACGGAAAGGTGAAAATTACTGACGGACAGTTTGTCTGTCAATTTGTTATGCCCAAAGATATAGATTACCGCACTGGCATTGGACGGGCCAGTTTTTACGCTTTAAGCGAAGATAGTTTGTCTGATGCGTCCGCCCAGCTCGATGTTCTGATTGGAGGGAGCGTAACCCCAGTCGCTGATGTTACACCGCCAAAAGTTTCAGCCTACATGAATACAAAGGACTTTAAGGATGGTGACCTTGTCGATGCTTCTTCAACTTTATTTCTGGATTTAAGTGACGAGAATGGTATTAATGTGTCAAAATCAGGAATTGGGCATAATATAACCATTACGCTTAATGATACCGTTACCTATGTTCTAAACGATTATTATACAGCTGATTTTGATTACAGAAAAGGTGCAGTTCGATTCCCGTTCGATCATTTACCAGCCGGACAATACAGCGCCGTCATTAAAGTATGGGATACGTATACTAACTCCTCTGAAATAACGTTCGGATTTCAAGTAGGTTTAGCAACCGGTATAAAACTTAATAGTTTGAATGTTTTTCCAAACCCTTTCGATCAGGATCTTTCTTTTGAATTAATTCACAACAAAGCTGATGATGATGTAGAAATTGTTTTTAGTATATTGCTGAGCTCGGGTCAAAAAGTTGGGTCTTTTCGCTGGCAATACTATAACAGTGAGAGTATTATCAGAGAAACAATTCCAGGAATAAGATTAGATGGTTTTACCTCGGGAATGAATTCACTCCTGTATACAATGCAAATTCGTTCATTAAATGACAATTCTGTTGACAAGCGCTCGGGAAAACTGTTGCGTTTACGTTAGCGAATAATAAATCTTGTAATTTTATTGTAGTATTAAATATCTTTCATTGTATTTTTGACCCTTTAAAAGAAGTCGACTAACACCACTTCCTATCGCAAATCCAATAAATATGAGACTATTTTTTGTAAGTTTATCTTCATTATTCTTATTGTCAACGAGTAGTTTGCTTGCTCAATCCCTCGCAGCAGACACAATTCGCAGAATACCAAGTTCCCCTCTGGCTTTTTTAACTTTTGCACCTGACGCACGCAGTGCGGCTATGGGTGAGGCAGGTGTTGCACTTAGCCCCGATGCAAACTCAACTTATTGGAATGCAGCAAAATTACCTTACAATGAAAAAGATTTCGGAGTTTCGGCTTCTTACACTCCGTGGTTAAGAAATCTAGTTGACGACATGTGGTTGGGTTACCTGACTGCCTATAAGAAAATCGGGAAAGGACAGGCAATCGCAGGTTCTATCAACTTCTTCAACAATGGAGAACTGGATTTGAGAGATGCGGTTGGTACGCATACCGGATTTTTTAATTCAAGAGAACTAGCGATCAGCGGAACGTATTCCCAACAGCTTGGAAAGAATTTCTCGATGGGTTTAACGTTGAAATATATTTCTTCCAACCTTGCAGGAAATGCTGTTGTAAATAATGTTTCGCTAAAACCAGCTCGTACAGTAGCTGGCGATATCAGCGCATTTTATAGAAAACAAATTAAAAACGAAGATACTGGCAGCGACTTAACGTGGTCTCTTGGCGCGGTGTTGTCTAACCTTGGTGGCAAGATCAACTACGGTTCTAACACAGATACAGAAAGTTTTATTCCTACAAACCTGAAATTGGGTGGTGGGCTTTCATTCACAGCTGACGGAAGAAACCGTTTCAATTTTATCGTTGATGCAAGCAAATTGATGGTTCCGACGCCTGGCGCAACAGCTGCTCAGAATGTTCAGATCAATGGTTACGGATCGTTGAAAGGAGCATTTGGTTCTTTCTCAGATGCACCTGACGGTCTGAAAGAAGAGGTTCAGGAAATTGCTGTGGCGGTTGGTGCTGAATATTGGTACAACGACATTTTTGCACTACGTGCAGGTTATTTTGGTGAGAACAAAAATAAAGGTGACCGCAGATTTTTCACTGCCGGTGTAGGAGCTAAGTTCCTTGACCGTTACAATGTTGATTTCGCTTACATGTTCCCAACAACACAGGGTAGTCCATTGGCGCAGACTTTGCGTATTACGCTGGGTTTAAGTTTGAACAAATCTGAAAAACTTGATGTTGGAGATACAGAAAACTAAAATTTATTACAATATATAATTCATAAAAAGCGAATGATGTTTGAAAGAACGTCATTCGCTTTTTTATCAATATAACGATATGATACTCGACCGTACGGAAGCTCCCGCTTATAAGATCATCAACACAATAAATCTGCCGGAACCGCAATCGCACACACTGGATAACGGAATTCCGCTTCACGTTATCAATATAGGAGATCAGCCGGTTGTCAGGTTTGAATGCATTTTTGAGTCAGGAAACTGGCATGAAAAAGAAACCGGCGCATCCTATTTTGCAATTAAAATGCTTCCGGAAGGAACCGGTTCCATGACTTCTTCTGAGGTTAGCGAAGCCTTCGACAGGATCGGAGCATTCATTGATCTGAATCATTCTTCTGATCGTTCCGGTATTGTTATTTATTGTTTGTCAAGATTTCTTCCGGAGGTTATGACAATTGTGAAAGAGATGATCGGCGGTCCTGCTTTTCCTGAAAAGGAGCTGGATGAGCTTCGTAACATCACATTGCAGAATCTAAAAGTTAATAAGGAAAAAACTGCTTATCTGGCAACAACTGAGTTTCGCAGACAATTATTCGGTCGGGAACATCCGTACGGACAAAGCCAGGAAGAAAAAAATATCCAGGAACTGCCATTGTCAGAAATCCAGGCTCATTTTGAAAAATTTATCAAAAACGGAAAGCGGACGATAATTTTAGCAGGACAGGTTAGCGATGCTGATGCGAAACTGGTCAACGAATATTTTGGACAGTCAGAGTATAAAAATGATGCTGCTGATATTTCACATGTTGCCGCTACGGACTATAAGGGCAAAGAAGTTCTGGTTGAAAAATCGGATAGCGTCCAGTCTACAATCCGAATCGGACGCAGATTATTTACAAGACAACATCCGGATTATTTCAAAATGCTGGTGACGAATGAAATTCTTGGCGGATATTTCGGATCACGTTTGATGAAAAATATCCGCGAAGAAAAAGGCTTGACTTACGGGATTTCTTCTCACATGGTCACGCTGGGTCGCGAGGGGTATTTCATGATCGGAACGGACGTGAAAAAGGAATTTACACAGCAAACAATTGATGAGATTAAAAAAGAAATTTATCGTCTGCAAACGGAATTAATAGACGATACCGAATTGCAAACAGTTAAGAATTTTATGGCAGGAGAATTTGCAGGCTCTCTTAATACCGCTTTCGAAGTAGCAGACCGTCAGAAGATCTTGTTGCTTGACAAATTGCCATCTGATTTTTTTACCCGTTACATTGAGCAAATTCACGCAACAACCGCCGAAGATATCCAATCGATGGCTTCAACCTATTTGCGGCCTGATGAAATGGTGGAGGTGGTAGTAGGAGGGAAATAATTGTTAATGATTAAGGGTTAATTGTTAATGATTTGCGCCTTACAGTCATTAACAATTAACCCTTAACAATTAATCATTACTAATTAACCCTTAGTTAAAGCTTCTTTATACGCCTGCAGACAGCGTTCGCGGGCAAATTTATGATCTACGATGGGTGCCGGATAATTCAGACTATTGAGTTCCAGTACCCATTTTTTAATGTATTCTCCTTTTTTATCAAACTTTTCAGCCTGAGCAGTAGGGTTAAAAATTCTAAAATAAGGTGCCGCATCGGTGCCCGATCCTGCTGCCCATTGCCAGCCGCCATTATTTGATGCCATATCAAAATCCAGTAATTTGGCTGCAAAATAGGCTTCTCCCCAACGCCAGTCGATTAGTAAATGTTTTGTCAGAAAACTTGCAGTGACCATTCTGACACGGTTATGCATAAAGCCTGTTTCATTTAATTGATGCATTCCGGCGTCTACAAGCGGATATCCGGTTTTTCCTTCACACCATAATTTGAACTCAGCTTCATTATTTCTCCAGCGAATATTGTCATACTCTGCACGAAAGGCTTTCCCTTCCCCAACCTGCGGGAAATTCCAAAGTATCTGATGATAGAAATCACGCCAAATCAATTCATTCAGCCAGGTGCCGCTTTTTTCCAAAGCTTTTCTGGCTAAATCACGGATACTAACCGTTCCAAAACGCAGATGAATACCTATTCTGGAAGTTCCGGGTATGGCAGGATAATTTCTTGTTGCCTCATAATTCTCAATCAACGACGATCTTACTTCGTCAGAAGGGAAATCATGATCTGTTTCCAAAAATCCCATTTCTTTCAACGTAGGTATTTCTTGCGTTTTTGTTTTGTAGAGTTTTGAAAAATATTTTTCTGTGGGATAAGAAGAAAGATAGAAATCATTCAGTTTCGCTCTCCAAGCTTTGCTATACGGGGTAAAAACGGTGTAGACTGTATTCTGTCCGGTGAGAACTTCCTGCTTTTCGAAAATAACCTGGTCTTTGAATGTTTTAAATTCTGCCCCGTTTTCTATCAATAATGCCCCAATTTCTCCGTCACGATCTTGCGCATAAGGCTCATAGTCATGATTGGTATATACTTCTCCGATATCATAGTTTATTAAAAGCTCTTTCCAGATATCTGCCGGGAACCCGTACTTTACTTCCATATCCGAATCCAGCTTGCCGAGTTTTTTTTTCAAATCAGCAATCACCTGATAGATGAAAGTAACTCGCTTGTCTTCTTTATTGTCAAGCTGATCAAGAATGGCTTTGTCAAAAATAAAAAGAGGAAGTACTGGTAATCCGGATTTCAGAGCGCGATAAAATCCTGCATTGTCATGCAGACGCAAATCTCTGCGGAACCAAAAAACTGCTATTTTCTCTTTTTGCATAAATGAATTCGGTTTACTCGAAATTGACTATAAAGGTTTGTTAGCTGATATTACGTACATCATAGCACCGCCGGCAGAATGATATTTATTGGCATCAATATTACGCAGCATTCTTTCACCAAGATGCGCGTATTTTCTCCTATATTGTTCAAAAAAGTCAAGATTTTCCTGACCCATCGCTCTGAAATAATCGTAATCGGAAAACTCTTCGTTACTCCAGGTATTTCCATTTTGCCATTGCCTCATGGTCGCGATTTGCTCATCGGTCGTATAAGGCGGATACATCGCGATTGCCTTATCTGACAGGCGAACTTCGACCTGATTGAAACCTGCCTGTACAAGGAATCCCGGAACAAGATCGCCCAGTGAATTGTCGCCCAAACCAAGCTTTTTCTTGCCTTTTTCAAACAACAACGCATATTTGACGTGGTCCAGAACTTCGTCGATCGGGTCGTTCATCGAAACTGAACTTTGCGTCAGGCTTTGTACCAGATTATTAGGCTCTACGCAAAGAATTGTGCCACCAGGTTTTAAAACCCGTTTCATTTCATCTATGACCGTCTTTGGATCCTGAACATGTATCAAAAGCGTTTGGCAGGTAACGATGTCAAATGTTTCATCCTCATATGGCAGTTCATGCGCGTCACCCTTTTTTAACTCAAAATCAACACCCTTTGACTTAAAATACTGGTTTAATTCATCTTCCCCTTTTGACCATTTTCGATCATTGTCCACTCCCGAAACTTTCGCCGGCGCTCCCAGGTAATCCACCAAAATCCTGCTCCAATGGCATTGGCCGCAACCAACGTCCAGCAGATTAAAATGATTATGCAGCTGTAATCTTTTTGCTAGTAATTTTAAAAAACCTTCGTTCCACCAAAAGTCGCGGTATTCACCAAAAAAATCCTCAGAATGTCCTTTACGCTTTATATTTTTAGTTCTCATAGTATATTTACAGGCCGGAGTTCACGAAGTAGCAATCTGCAACCTGCTTTAAAACAACAGGATATTTGAAAGGATAATTCGTGCTGATATAGTATATCTTGCTTATGCCTGATCTTTAATTACTTACAATCTTTTCTTAATTATCTATTTATGAAATTACGTCTTAGTATTTTATTTGCCTTTTTCTCCCTGACAGCCTTTGCTCAAAAGGATGCCGCCAAACAGGAATGGAAACAGCTTTTCAACGGAAAAAACCTGGCTGGCTGGGATATTAAAATTCGTGGGAATGATCTGAACGACAATTTTGGAAACACCTTTCGTATGGAAGATGGAAAAATGGTAGTTCGTTACGATCAGTACGACGATTTCAAGCAAAAATACGGACACATTTTTTATAAAGAAGATTTTTCCTACTATCGAATTGCAGTTGAGTACCGTTTTGTTGGTGAACAAGCACCCAAAGGTGAAGGCTGGGCGTGGAGAAACAGTGGTATAATGGTGCAGGGACAACCTGCTGCTACGATGGGAAAAGATCAGGATTTTCCGATTTCTATCGAAGTGCAATTGTTAGGCGGAGATGAGAAAAAACGCACAACTTGTAACCTTTGTACGCCCGGAACCAATGTGGTTATGGACGGAAAACTGGTGACCCAGCATTGCGTAAATTCTACTTCAAAAACCTATAACGGCGATCAGTGGGTTCGTGCCGAAGTCCTGGTTTTGGGCGATTCATTAATTCAGCATTTTGCAAATGGCGAGATGGTCTTGGCCTATAATAAACCACAAATGGGTGGAGGGAATGTTAGCGGGAATGATGAAAAAGTAATTGAAGGGAAATTGTTGGACCATGGCTCAATTTCTTTACAAAGTGAAAGCCATCCCGTTGAGTTCAGAAAAGTAGAACTTCTGAACCTGAAAGGATGCATGGATCCGAAAGCGACAAATTATAAATCGTATTACGTCAAGGCTGATAATTCAGCTTGTACTTATAAAAAGAGTAAATAATAATACCTCATAAAACAAAGCAAGGCGCCCGATTCGAGCGCCTTGCTTTATTTCATCAAATAAAATTTACAACCGAACGATTTCTGCACCGATTGCATTCAGTCGCGTATCGATGTTTTGATAACCACGATCAATTTGTTCAATATTGTCTATAATACTTACGCCTTTTGCAGACATCGCCGCGATAAGCAAGGCGACACCCGCACGAATATCAGGAGAAGTCATACGAATTCCTCTTAGCTGCGTTTCACGGTTGTGCCCGATTACGGTAGCGCGGTGTGGATCGCAAAGAATGATCTGAGCGCCCATTTCAATTAATTTATCTACAAAAAACAGACGGCTTTCGAACATTTTCTGATGAATCAAAACTGTTCCCTGTGCCTGTGTTGCAGTAACCAAAACAATACTCAACAAGTCAGGCGTAAAACCTGGCCATGGAGCGTCGGCAACGGAAAGTGTGGAGCCATCCAGGTAATTTTCCATGCGATATTTTTCCTGAGCGGGAATGAAAATATCATCGCCGCGGAATTCCATCTGAATACCCAATTTTTGGAAAACTTCCGGGATAATTCCTAATTCTGGAATCTGGCAATTTTTGATCGTAATCTCAGACTGCGTCATAGCAGCCAGACCGATAAAGCTACCAATTTCAATCATATCCGGAAGCATGGTGTGCTCCGTGCCTGTCAATTCACTAACGCCTTCAATAATCAAAAGGTTAGAAGAAATGCCGGAAATTTTAGCGCCCATGCGGTTCAGCATTTTACAAAGTTGCTGCAAATAAGGCTCGCAGGCAGCGTTATAAAGCGTCGTCGTTCCTTCCGCCATAACAGCGGCCATCAGAATATTCGCAGTTCCGGTTACAGAAGCTTCATCCAAAAGCATATAAGCGCCTTTCAGGTTCGCGGCGTCTACACGGTAAAATCCTCCGTCTTCTTCGTCGTAACTGAAAGTCGCTCCAAGTTTTTCGAAGCCAATAAAGTGCGTATCCAGACGTCTTCTGCCGATTTTATCACCACCCGGACGCGGGATTCTTCCTTTGCGGAAACGCGCAAGCATCGGTCCGAGCAACATCACGGAGCCGCGCAAAGCCGCAGCTTTCTGACGGAAAGAATCCGATTCCAGATAATCAAGATTGATATCATTCGCCTCGAAACGGATTGATGAGTCGCTCAAACGTGTTTTACGAACGCCAAGATCCCCAAGAAGATCAATAAGCTGGTTGACGTCGCGAATGTTTGGAATGTTATGTATAGTAACCGGTTCTTTGGTAAGAAGTACGGCACAAATAATTTGTAATGCTTCGTTTTTGGCACCCTGAGGTACAATTTCACCTTTCAGGCGTCTGTCTCCTGTTATTTTAAATGAAGCCATAGATAGTTGCAGGCGGTAGTTTGGAAGTTAAACCGGTTGAGAAATAGCCGGAGATCAGATTCCAGGCTTTTTGCGATTATTGTTATTATTACGATTGTTGTTGGTATTGTTGTTATTGTTCCTGCCTGCGAATTTATTATTCGGCCTGTTCCGGTTGTTGTTGTTCTGATTATTAGGCCCCTGACGCTCCTGACTTGGCTGCGCTTTAAAACCGCCGCCGGAATGATTTCCACGATTTCTGTCCTGATTGCTGTTACGGTCTTTTGGCGCAGCATCAACCGGTCCGTTTTTGCGGATATAATCAATTTCCTCTTTCAGTTGCCCTTTCGTCAAAAGTTCAAGCTGCCCGATCAATACGTGATCTTCCGGATTATCCTTGTTCCAGGTATTGAAAAACGAACGCATTAACCTGAAAACATAAGAAACAAAAGCCAGACGATCTTCTTCGTTTTCAGTCTGAATTGCCTTTTGAAGTAAAAGATCAATGTTTCTACCATAATGACGATACATCAGATTGTGCTGATTGTAGCCAACCGTCAATGGTTTTTTACCCAAAGATTCAGGAGAAGGTGGCGGAAATGGGCTGTCCACATCCAGCTTAAATCCGGAAATGATGTAAAGGTCATCCCAGAGTTTATTTGTATAGTCCTGATTATCCCTCATGTTCGGATGGATCTGACGCATGAGTTCAATCAATATGTGCGCGTAGAGATTGCGTTTTACCTTGTCCTCCATCTTTACGATGTGGTCGGCAAGTTTTTGTACGTTGCTACCGTATTCTTTCAAGAGCTTCGAAGATTTTTAGAATTGACAAAAATAAGAAGTTTTTATGGAAAGTAAAGGTGGATGCAGATAGAAGTCGGTTTTGTCCAACTGTAAACCGTCAAAAATCGCAATTATCCACGTATTAATTTGCAAAAAATGAGATGTAAAGTATTTGTTCTTAATTGATTATACGACCATAGTACAACCTTTTCCAGTAAATCGTTGTCGTAAAGATTAGTACTGGCCAACTGTATCGGATGAATTTTAAAATTATATTACTGGGTTCTGCTTTTCTGGTGCAGATTATTCTTTTCGGTTGTGAAAACTGCGATACAGCTGACCCAATGGTTACCTCTTACATTACCTTAAAAGTTGTTGATAGCGCTGGAAAAAATTTGGTTAATTCTTTCAATGGTCCGAATTATCCGGATTCTGTCAGGGCTTCTGTAAAAGATAAGTCAGCCATTCAATTTGAGATACTGGAACGTCCTGGGCTAACCGAAACACAGTTTATCTGTATGCCTTCATTTAACGAAACGGGCCAAACGGAATTATATCTTCACCTGAATCATCAGGATACTGATACGTTATTGATTAATTATAAACCTGTCGAACAAGATTGTGGAGGAGCTTATTATGTCTATACAGGATTTAGTTTCAATGGAAAAAGGATCTCTAACGAAGGAGTTTTAGAATTAGTAAAGTAATTCGTTTAAAGGGTCGTCAGTACTTTCAGCAATTTTATTCCAAAAACATAACGTGGTATCAGATCCAGCCAGGAAAACAGAATTAAAGTTAATAAAGCACATTTCAATTGGGTTGAAAATTGTTTTAAATCCAAAGCCAGACAAAATCCACAGAGCGCCAGAAAGCTGAAAGGAGCTAACAATCTATAACCCGGTTCGTCAAAGGGACTAAATATGCGTACGGAAAAAAGGAAAATGTTATATCCAATGGCGACGACGAAAAAATGAATGGTCAAACTGGAAGGTTTGTTGATACGCTGATTGTTTTGGATAAAAAGTAAAAGCATAACAACGGTTTGAATTCCCGTTCCAATCATTGAAGAGATGTTGAAAAGCTCAAAATTAACGTCACGAATTAATAATTCATTCAGAATTCCTTTCGAAAATGCTGTGAGATTTTCAGATATGGAAATGTTTCCATAAAACCGCTTCCCGCCAAATATTTCTCCGCTTTGATATTTATTGATTGACAAATAAAAGATAAATAGGGTCGCCCATCCTGTCAGCAGCCATGCGTATGCTTTTGCTTTTTTATTATTCTTTTTTCGAATATGATATAGGCAGCATGCGAGTGCTAGAGGAATAATGAAAATGCCCGCATATCTTATCAGCATCAGAAGCAAACCGAGAAGAAATAAATACGAAAAGGTCTTTCTTGAAATCTGTAAGTCGTTATTTAGTTTGAAAAATTGATAAGTCCAGCAAAACAGAACGATCAAAAATAATGGCTCAGACCAGGTATGTGCCCATAGTTTTAAGAAAGATCCCAGGAACAATATGCAGCTCAGTATTATCGCCTTTTCTTTTCCCAACCATCGGTTTAAATAAATTAGCCATACTCCTGACGCTGCGATGTTGACAAGTTTTGAAGCTATCAAATCGTTTGCGGTGGTAAGTAAAGAAGTGATCGAAATGGCAAGCGAATAACCAGGAGGAAACGTACTGTTCCAATTGTAAAAATTATTTTCAAAAATGTAATAACCGTTTCCGGACAAAAGATTATCAGCTGATTCAAGGTAATAATGAGAGTCAATGGTTGTGTAATGATTTGGATTAACATAGGCTAACAGGAGGATTATTGAACTGTGCAGCAGCCAAACCAGGAAAAGACAATAATCTGAGATTTTTGAGCCACTACACATCAGTGCATCCAGATTAATTTTCCACTCATCAGTTTTTTAACTTTGGCCCGGGACGTGACATAGTTTTTATCGGGTACCATTTGATACAGATACATTCCGACGGGAATATTCCCAGGCCGCCAGATATGTTCATTTTTACCTAAAAACGGTTGTAGATCTTTCTGGTAAACAGTCCGTCCCAAAATATCAAAAACCTTAATCGTCCATTTTTCAGGCAAAACGAGTCCATCAAATGTTAGGAAAAAGCGGAAATGTTCCCGCGACGGATTGGGCGATACGCCCGCATCGGAAATTGTTGCCGGTTTTTCTTCGTTACTTTCAGGCAGGAGAAATGTTGTTTCAAAATAATTGTTCGCTTTGTTTTCTTCCTGTAAAAGGTTGGCTGGATCAATGGTGAAGCTCCACTTTTCCGGTCCAGATTTGAGATTTTTATTTGGTAAAGTGATGGATAAGGTGTCGAGATAGGCAGGTGCGTTTCGCGGTATTTGATATGTTGTACTGGAATTGCCATTGTTTCTGTGAATGACAATTTCATATTTTTCGGCCTTAAATCTGCCATTATTTCTGATGCCGATTTTTACGTTGACTGAGTCGCTTTGATTGGTCAGCACACGTCCTGTCGGGTCAGAAAAATGCAATTGATCCCCATTCCAGGTATAATCGGGAAGTTTGGCCGGAAAAATTTTTATAGCCGGATCGCCGAGTAAATTCATTTGTTGCGCCGTGATCCCGTCCGAAAGCGTCGGATATTTTTTCATGTTTCTTCGAATTGCTTCCTGTTGCATTATTCCGAATGATTCACTCACGAATAAACTGTCAGCGAGTACTTCATAAAAAGCATCCGTGTAGTGTTTTAGTGAAGAGGTGACTCCGTTATGCGTGTGGGCCACAAATAAAACAGCGCCTTTTTCCGGGGAAAGTATCCAATCGTTGCTGATTCCCGGAGTCGAATAATAAACATTTCCCATCGCGCAACCATTCACCAAAATGGCTGGATAAAACGGGGCATTTTTGTAGGTGCGTTTGGTATCAGCCGGGCTACCGATATCAATGTCATTTGAATTCAAACCGGAGTGGCCATACAATGTCATTAAAGCAACGCCATTGTTGACAATTGTATCAATGGGGAATAATTCAACCGGTTCGTCTGTTTTTTTTGATAACGTCAAAACATTTGCTCCCAGCGATGAAGAGGAAATTCTCTTTTCAAAAGATTCAACATATTGTCTGAAAACTTCCCGTTCGTTGGCCGTGTGCCCACCGCTTAAATGCAGGATATTTTTTCGCCAGCTTGCCGCCTTGTTCTGCGACTCAAACGTTTTAACTTTTTGCAGATAATCAAAAACATTTTGAGATGTTGCCGCATTAACCCGGCCAATTGGAACCAACGGAACATAAGTGCTTGGATCATCCAGCCCCATCGTCAGCGCCATATCGGAACCTGGCCAGCCGGCATTCGGAATCATATCATTTTGCCGCGCCTTTAATTGATGGCGCGCGGTTTGCGGATCAATCGATTTTCCGAGAATTAACACAAATTTTAAAGAAGCTTTCTCTTGCAAAAATGATATCACATTCCTGATTCCCAAAGGGCCTGGCTCTCCATAATTAAACTGATCAAAGATTTCTTCACTATTCAAAATCAAGGTGTTGAAATTACCTCCTTCTTTTGAAGCCCGATAATCAGCATACTCCTGAACGGGATCTTTGCTGGCCGGAATTGGATTTCTTACCAACGGATGGCTGATAATCAGAAAATCGGTCTTCGGATTTATGGATTTAAACTTCGCCAACCGCATAAGCGGAACTTTCAGAAATTCTTTAAAGGCAATTACTTTTTCAGCTCCGTTTAAAAAGAGAAGGGAATCTTCGGGTATCAACTTCTTCGTTTCATAGGGATTAGTACAATCGTAAAACTGCCAGTTTTGTGAATTCCTAAAAATGGCGGCTTTTTCAAAAATATCAGGATCGAAGTGATAGGTTTTTTGCAGCAGAGCTGACGGAAGTGAAGTGCGTTGCGGGTATCGGAATTTCAGATAAGAAAGAGATACAGAACCGGAATTATTAATCGGACTGAGTGTAAATGCAAGATTTCCATTAGCAGTAATACCTTCTGAATTTAATAAAAATTTGAAGACGGCTGAATTGTAATCGAGCAGACGGAGCGTATCCAAAGTTCTGATCACGGTATTCTTTTCGCCTGTTTGAAAGAGAATCTGATGATTTCCGGCTGACCGGCCAACGATCAATACTTCAATTTCTGTTTGATTTGGTTTTGGAATAAATGGATTTTCCAGGGCGATTCGAAATGTTTCCGATTGATTATTTTGGAGCTCTTTCCCAGTCCAGCCTTCGCCCGTATCGTAGGTTGTGAGTACAGTCCCGTTTTCATAGGTGCTTCCCATTGGATACAAATTCCCCGCCGGATATTCATCAGTCCGGATTTGTAAAATTTCTTCGAAATGATAGGGAATTACATTCTGCGTCGCTTTTCCGGCGGAAACTGCAATGCGTTCTCCTATTTTTCCATCATTTCTATAAGTCAGAAAATAAGAAGCAGTATCCGAGTATAGGCTGTAATAAGTATGCGGCATATCCTTCGGCGTCACATATAGAGAAGAATCCAGAGCACCATCATTTTTCTCGCCGTAGAAACTCAGAAAACCCAGGGAGTCAGAATCTTTTTTTATTTCAATAGCAACTTCCTGGCCGCGGCGAAATAATTGCAGCGATTCCAAGGCAGATATATTTACAGGAAAACCAGCCTTTTTCAGCTCAGAAAATGTAACCTGATAAAACCCTGTTTGTACAACCGGAATGCGTAGGTAATTCTGCGTTGTATCAATCCATTCGTTTCCAAACTTTTTTTGGCACCAACTGTTCGACGAAGCAATTAGAATTATCAGAAATAGTTTGCCAAAACATGACGCGTAGTATCGATCCATTTTCATAGGAAATTGGGATGATCACCACGAGGCTTATTTTTCCATTGGCTCCTTTCTTTTGTAAAGATTCATGGAAAACGCATACTGGTGGCGGGCATCAGTTTCATGATATTCGGAAGAAACCAGCTCCCAGTCATCCCAGTTTATCTTTGGAAAAAAAGCATCTCCTTCCACGTTTGCGTGAACGATTGTGAGATAAAGTTTTTCTGCCAAAGGCAGTGCCTGTTCAAAAACCGAAGCGCCTCCTAAGACAAATACTTCGTTTTCATCTTTAAGTAACGCAATGCCTGATGCTAAATCTTCGGCATATTCCGGATCCGCTTGTTTTTTCCGATTTGGGTGTCGGGTCAATACCACATTTTTATATGAAGAGTGAAGCGCATCAGGTGCTTCGAAACTTTTTCTACCTGTCAGAAATGCCTTTCCGTCAGTAACTTTTCGAAAATGTTGCCATTCATCGGGGAGGTGCCAGGGTAAACTATTTTCCTGTCCAATCACCTGATTTTCGCTCATAGCAGCGATGATATAAAGATGCGGTTTGGTATTCAAAATTGGGCTGGTTAGGTTAGAATGTCTCTCAAAATACAACTGAAAAAATAAACATAAAATTATATCCTCGTTTTTTTGCCGGTCAACCTTGAATCCTGCCATTCATCAAAGGACTTGAAAGATTTTAACATAGTACCTTGCATAGCAAAGTACCTGTGCATACCTTTGTAAACATAGAAGGTGCAAATCCTGTCTGTTAGCCATGAAATACATTTCATTAAGTAAAACATGAAACCGATATGAATATCGAAAATGCCCAAGTGCAGATGCGGAAAGGAATTTTGGAATTCTGTATCCTGCACATCATATCAAGGGGGGAAGTATATGCCTCGGATATGCTCGATGAGCTGACATCTGCCAAAATGATGGTGGTGGAAGGGACGCTTTATCCGCTTTTGACCAGACTGAAAAATTCAGGTTGGCTGGATTATAAGTGGGTTGAGTCATCTTCGGGGCCTCCGAGGAAATACTATGTTTTGACAGATGAGGGGAAGATATTTCTGGATGCGATGCAAACAACGTGGTTTGAACTGGCCGACTCGGTGAAGGCTGTCATCCATCGCAGCGAGGAACTGAGCAAGAGCGATACGTCAAAACCTTCCTAATCTAACTGATCATTTAAAGACCTTCGATTATTTCAATCATGAAAAAGACAATCAGTATTAATATAGGCGGTGTCATCTTCCACATAGAGGAGGACGGATACGAAAAGCTGAAAAGCTATCTTAATTCCATACAAAAGTACTTTTCTTCTTTCGCCGACAGCAAAGAAATTCTATCAGACATTGAAGGCAGAATCGCCGAGCGGTTTTGGAATAAACAAAAAGCAGAAAGCAAACAGGTTATTTCGCTTTCTGATGTGGACGAGTTGATCGCTGCCATGGGTACCGTTGCAGATTTTGAAGCCATTGAGCAGTCGGAAGATATTCTTTCAGATCCGCTTAGTTCAGCTCACCCACAAAGTGACATCCCAAAACAGGAAGCTTATTCTGCTCCGGCACCAGCTGCTCCGAAAGCGGAAAGCAAAACTCACACGGGTCCCAGAAAACTGGTAAGAGATCTTCGCCGTAAATTGGTCGGTGGCGTTGCGGCTGGTTTGGCAAATTATTTTACAATTGATCCGCTGTGGGTCAGGCTGGCTTTTCTTTTAGCAGTGCTCGGATTACCCGTAGGCGGCGGCATGATGGGTATGGATGGTGAGTTTTTTGGAAGTATTTCCGGATTCACAGTTTTGCTTTACATCGCCATGTGGATTGCTTTCCCAGGTTCTTCAACACTTGAAGAAGATACGAAAATTAAAAAGTTTTACCGTAATCCGGATCGTAAGGTTGTGGGTGGTGTTGCCTCGGGCGTTGCGTCTTACTTTGGCGTGGATCTTGGCGTTGTCCGTTTCCTTTGGGTACTATCTATTTTTCTTTTTGGTACCGGTGTTGTTTTGTATATTATCCTTTGGGTTATCGCCCCGGCCGCTAATACGTTGACGGAGAAAATGGAAATGCAGGGAGAGCCTATTACGCTTTCGAATATCGAATCGAATATCAAACAAAGTCTTAATCTTTCTGATAAAGAAGGTGAAGAAAACCCGATTACCAAAATTCTGCTATTTCCTTTTCGTGCCATCGCATTAATTATCGGTGCTTTGGGGAAGCTTTTAAAGGGCTTTGGGCCCGTGCTTAGGATCATGATCGGTGTGTTTTTGGTTGGAATGCCGGTTCTAGCACTATTCGGTTTGGTTGTTGGAGGCTCAGCGGTGATGGGTATTACCAGTATTGATGCATTTGACGGTATGCCGCTGCCGTTCCGTATTTTACAGGAAATTCCGCAAAGTCTGATTTTATCGGGGATCCTTGTATCCGCCATTCCATTTATTACTTTTCTTTTACTGGGTTTAACGCTTTTGTCAAACAAGAAAATTGTAGGCAGTACTGTGTGGCTGACCTTACTTGGACTTTGGATTGTCGGTATTGTTGTTGCCACCATTCAAGGCGTTTCCTATCAGCGTAACTTTGCAAAACGTGGCGAATATACCCAGTCGGTTTCCTATGCAATTCCAGCGGGAACACTTACGCTGGATGAAGGCGATTCGGATGAAGATGAAACGATTGATGTTGATATTCGACTAGCTGGTTACAATGCGACAGATAGTTTAAAACTGGATAAAAAGATGCTTTCCCGCGGTCGTTCGAAAGAGATTGCCAGGAAACTTGCTTCTGAATTAAAATACGAACCGACAATCAAAGATTCTGTAATTACCTTCCATGACGGCCCTGCTTTCAAAGATGATGGTCCTTTCCGTGATCAGCAAATTGATCTGACATTGAACATTCCTTTCGACAGACAATTTATTATCACCCGTAATTTATGGTTTTCAATATCACACGGATACGGCAGCAATCGCCACTTAGATTCCTACGATCTGAACGATGACGATGTAAATTGGGAGCAACTTCGCTGGACGATTAAACGGGATTCCGGCCTGGTCTGTATCAATTTGCCAGCAAAATATATTCGTTCAGATAATGACGATGACAATAACAGTAACGGCGCTTATTCTTTTGACGACGAAGACAGCGACATGGATATGGGGGAACGTGGAACATATATCAAACAATTTCCTGTAAAAGATTTTAAGAAAATTGATATCGGCGGCGCTTATGTAGTTGTAGTAAAACAAGGTGCTGAGTTTAATGTCTCTGCGGATGGCGAAGAAAAAGATGTTGACGATCTGAAAATTTACGAAGAAGGCGGTGTTTTAAAGGTAAAACGCGACTCTCCTTTCAATCTTTTTGATAATGACTGGAAGCGGATCGGAATTATCATCACCATGCCAACGATCGAAAGTGTTTCTTTATCAGGAGCTAACAAGACAAGAATCGTTGGTTTCAAAGGACTTCAAAAGCTGGATGTTGATGTTTCCGGCGCTTCAAAAACTGAGATCGATGTTGAAACAAATGAGCTGTCGGTTGGACTTTCCGGAGCTTCAAAAGCAACTTTGAAAGGTTCCGCAAAATCTGTTGACGCTGATTTGTCAGGAGCTTGTAAACTGGATGGTACAGGAATGAATATTCAGAATGCGGATGTCCACGCGTCAGGAGCTTCGAAAGCGGATTTTGGACAGGTTGCAAATATGAAAAAAGATTTGAGTGGCGCAAGTAAAGTGGAAGTTCAGCAATAATGTAAGAGGTGGATGCAACCTTCAAAGAAGATTTGTCATCATTCAATCACATTAACCAAAACATTAAAGAATTACAGTCATGAAAAAATTATTTTTATTCGGAATCGTCTGCCTTTTATCCACGGCGATGGCGTTCGCTCAGGAAAGCAGAACTTTCCAACTTTCAGGTTTCGACAAACTTGCAATGGGAAGCGCTTTTAAGATTGATGTTAAAAAGGGTAACCAGTTTAGTGTAACAGCCACCGGACAGCCAGGTGATATCAAAGACCTGGAAGCGAAAGTTACATCAGGCATTTTGAGAATTGGATATCGCGGAAACAACTGGAACAAAAGCAGAAAAACGGTCAGTATCAATATCACAATGCCGACGCTGGAAGCAGTGGACTTTTCTGGTGCTTCAAAGGCGCAGGTTGGAAATTTCCCGAACTCTAAAATGATGGCTGTTGAGGTTTCCGGCGCATCAAGCGTCACTATGAATTTCTCAGCTCCGAAAGTTTCAATGGAACTATCCGGTGCATCTTCTTTGACGATGATTGGTCAGTGTGATATTCTAAGTGGCGAAGTTTCAGGCGCATCGTCTTTCAAAGGAGAGAATTTTCCGGCAAAAGAAGTTAATATCGAAGCATCCGGAGCGAGTAGTGCTTATGTGATGGCCAATGCAACAATCCATGCCGACGCAAGCGGAGCAAGTAGAATCCGTTATGGCGGAAGTGTGAAAAACATCCATTCCAATACTTCAGGCGCAAGTTCTGTGAAGAGAGATTAGAAACTTGTTTTATATAGAATAGTACGAAAAGCCGGCTCTGTCCGGCTTTTTGGTTTTGTTCACTGACAGTCTTTGTATTTGAAAGTGGTGATTTTACTATCAGTACTTCCGCTGCTGCTCCCTGTTACCCTTTTTAACAGTGAAGATTGTGGTAAACCGTTTGGGTTATATATATAACTCGCTATTTCATCTGAAATATAATTTAGGTCATAATTAGTGAATTTTATTCTCACTAAATTATTATTGTCTCCTGATTGATACAGATCTCTCATTGGAATAGGTATCCCTTTAAAGTAAATTGGAATCAGTATTTCCGGATTAGGCTGATTATCATGTTCATAGTTTTGCTCAAATTGTAACTTTCCCTTCGAAAAAGTTTTAACATTTTCCAAATTGTCTTTTTGATCATAAGTGATAAGAATTTCGGAATCTTGAAATTTATCGAGAATGGTTCTGCCTTGTTTATTATACTTTGTAAAGGAAATTATAGTGCCGTCAGCACCATGTCTTTGTGAAGAAGAGATTTTTCCATCCACAAAATCTGTGGTAACGATTTGACCATCGTCATATACTTCGTTAGCTACCAGAGCGGTGCCATCGGTATTATAGGTATAGGATTTAATGCTACTAACGTTAGTAACTATCGGAGATTTGTTACTACTGGTTATGGTTGTCACTGTCTGTTTTGATGTAGTTCTAAGCAGATTTGATTCATATTGAAAATTGGTAGTTTCAACTGTCTCCATTTTGGCATTCCGCAAAGTGCCTGAATTGCCGTATGAAAATTCTTGGGAACGATAATCAAATAGTGTAGAAGCTTTTGTTTGAGTCAAAAATCCATTTTTATCATACTGATAGGAAAAATTCTTTTGCTCGGAAGCCTGCATTTCTAACTTGGATGTGTCTCCCGAGAAAGTTGAAAACAATGAATTCATTTCCCTCGGAAATCCTGGACTCTCTAAATCGATATCAGAATCGTAAGTAAGTTTAGAAATGTAAGGACCATTTTTGCTTTCAATCACCCAGGTTTGACCAACATATTTACAATTTTTACTTGGAATGTCATGATCTTTAAAGTCACATGAAGAAATAAGGAGTATTGTAAGATTAATAATTAAAATGACTGCAAATTTTTGCATAGGTTGAGTAATGATGGGAAGGGATAGATTGAAACTAATGCTAATTTGGGATAAATCAGTTTCTTTTACAACTTGCATCGCAGAATTAACGAGGGAAGCCGCAATAGTATGAGAAAGTATATTTTGTTATTGTTTTTATTATCAGGGGTTTTGCATTTGGCAAGTGGGCAGGATCGCAGCAAATACCGTGGAAGATATATGCCACCATTAGGCGTTTTCAGTCTAACTGGCGGTGTCGGCGTTGCCTATTACATGGGAGATTTGCAGAGTGGGCTTTCGGAGCATTTAGGTCTTGGCCCGTCAGTATCGGTTGGCGCGCTGTATCGTCTGACAGAACATTTCAGTGCGCGGGGAGAAGTGAGGTTCTACGGTGTTTCTGCGGATCAGAAAAATTCCGCAAATAATCAGCAAAACTTATCTTTCCGAACGCGAAATCCTGATTTGAATGTTGGAATACAAGCTGATTTATTTGCCTATAATCGTCATGAAACTTTCAATCCATATCTGCTTGGCGGTGTTGGCGTAACTTATATGACTCCGAAAGCAGAACTTGATGGCAATTGGATTAGTCTTGCTCCCTTGCAAACGGAAGGTGTAAAATATAATCGTCTGCCTTTAGTTTTTATGCTCGGCGCAGGATTTTCGAAGCAGATTGCGGAGCGTTGGAGTGTAGGTATGGAGCTTGTCAACAACTTTGTCAATTCGGATTATCTGGATGATGTCAGCACAGTTTATCCGGATTTTAATACTTTATCAAGTGATCTCGCCCGCCGACTTTCTGACCGTTCATCTGAAATTGGAGGGATACCACAGCAACCGGGCTGGCATCGTGGAAGGCCTGCCCGAAAAGATATTTATCTGTTTCTTCAGGTTCGTGTCAATTATTTAATCGGTACAAGAAAAGAAGCGCACGAACGCAAAAGTGTACGTTGTCCGCGTTTCTAAATAAATTATCAAAATCAGCCCAATGTTAAAAGCAAAAACCCCGCAGCAGTCGGAGGTGACCATGACTGAAATGGTACTTCCCAACGATACCAACACGCTCAATAATTTGATGGGGGGGCGCTTGCTTCACTGGATGGATATTTGTGCAGCCATTTCAGCTCAAAAACATTCAAATCGTATCGTCGTAACCGCTTCGGTTGATAACGTTTCTTTCACAGAGCCAATCCGTTTAGGAAATATTGTTACCATGCATGCCCGTGTTACCCGCGCTTTTAATTCTTCGATGGAAGTGTTTCTCGAAGTATGGGCGGAGGATATTCCCGCAGGATTGCGTGTTGCCACGAACCGTGCATTTTATACTTTCGTGGCTGTTGATCAAAACGGAAGACCAATTGAAGTTCCACCGTTGTTGCCGGAAACTGCAGCTGACCAGGAATTATTTGTCAGTGCTTTACGTCGCCGTCAGTTGCGATTGGTTTTAGCCGGAAGAATGAAGCCTTCCGAAGCAATCGAATTAAAAGCCTTGTTCGAAATACAGGAAGAAAAGCCATAACCCATCTTTTTTTGGTAATTTTGCTAAACCATAGGCGGCCTGCCGTTGTTGGTTGATTGTTTTCTCGTGTGGTTCGCAAATTATACGCGCTTCACAGAAAATTATTTATAAAACGCTTTCATTTATTATTTATAAAAAATGGCAAAAGAGATCATATTTTCGGACAAAGCTCCTGCTCCGATCGGCCCGTATAGCCAGGCTGTAAAAGTTGATAACACGTTATACGTTTCAGGGCAAATCGCTTTTGAAGCTTCTCAGTCGGGAAGTATCAAAGTGGAAACTGGCAAGGTGATGGAAAACATCGGGCATATTTTAAAAGCTGCCGGGCTTGGTTACGAAAATGTCGTTAAATCGAATATCTATCTGAAAGATATGAATGACTTTGCCGTGGTGAATGAAGTTTATGGTCAGTTTTTTACCAATGAACCTCCTGCTCGTGAAACTGTTCAGGTTGCCCGTTTACCGAAAGATGTAAATGTTGAAATTTCCGTGATTGCGGTGGAGTTATAGACTGGAAGTTGTCAGGAAGTAGACATGTGTTGTCAGGAAGTGGTCAGGAAATTGTCATGTGTTGTCAGGAAGTAGTCAGGGCTTATAAACGATAAATGACAATTTCCTGACAATAAATGACCACGCCTGACCACTCTTGAATACCCTTGACTACCCGTAACCACTTCGTGACAGATATATTTAATGTTGAAATATTAATAATGAATAAATTACCAGTTCGGGTGAGATTCGCCCCAAGCCCAACAGGACCACTCCATGCAGGAGGTGTCCGCACTGCCTTATATAATTATCTTTTTGCCCGCCAGCAAGGTGGACAAATGTTGCTTCGCATTGAAGATACTGATCAGAATCGTTACGTTCCCGGAGCAGAAGCCTATATTCTTGAAGCACTTGAATGGCTTGGAATTGAAATTGATGAAGGGCCGCAAAATGGTGGGCCTCATGCACCATACCGTCAGTCGGAAAGAAAAGAAATGTACCGTCAGTATGCTGAAAAACTGATTGCCGACGGTAAGGCTTATTATGCTTTTGATACTGCGGAAGAACTTGATGTGATGCGCAAGCGTCTTGAAGAAGCAAAAGTTGCTGCAATTCAGTACAACGCTATTACCCGTCAGGAAATGAAAAATTCTCTGACGCTTTCCCCGGAAGAAACAAAAGCACGTCTCGAAAGCGGCGAGCCTTATGTGATCCGGATGAAAATTATGCCGAAAGAAGATATTCGTTTCAATGATCTTATCCGCGGATGGGTGGTTGTTCATTCTTCGCAGATTGACGATAAGGTTTTGTTGAAATCTGACGGTATGCCGACTTATCATTTGGCCAATATTGTGGATGATCATTTGATGGGAATCACGCACGTGATCCGTGGAGAAGAATGGCTTCCGTCTGCTCCTTTGCACGTTTTGCTTTACAGATATTTGGGCTGGGAAAGTACTATGCCCCAGTTTGCGCATTTGCCATTATTATTGAAACCTGACGGAAACGGAAAACTTTCAAAACGTGACGCAGATCTTGGCGGTTTCCCTATTTTTCCATTGCAATGGACCGATCCGGTAACGGGTGATGTGGCGAAAGGTTTCCGTGAAGAAGGATATTCCCCGGAAGCGACTGCCAATTTCCTTGCTTTGCTTGGCTGGAATGCAGGAACTGAGCAGGAGATTTTCAGTATGGATGACATGATTAAATCTTTTAGTTTCGATCGTGTTCATAAAGCCGGTGCAAGATTCGATATCCAGAAAGCAAACTGGTTCAACCAGCAATATCTGAAATTGAAAGATGATGCCTCGATCGTGGCTGAAATTAAACCACTTTATGCAGCAAAAGGAATTGTAGTGAATGACGACCAGCTGATCCAGATTGTGCATTTGTTGAAAGACCGTGTTCATTTAACAAAAGAGATTGTTACAGAATCAGAATTTCTTTTCAATGCTCCTGAAGTTTATGATCAGGATGTTGCGATAAAAAAATGGAATGAGGAAGCTGTGAATGCTATTTCCGGATTTAAAGATGCACTTGAAGATTTCGATGGAGATTTTGTAGCAGACAATATCAAACACACGCTTTCCGGGAAAATGGAAGCGTCTGGTATCAAGATGGGAAAAATAATGCAGGCATTGCGTCTTGCAGTGACCGGCGCAGGTGCTGGCCCGGATTTGATGGTGATCATGGAAATTTTAGGAAAGCAAGAAGTAATTAACAGATTAGCACAAGCGCTTGACCGTTTGCCAGCGCAAATTCGCCTGGCATAAGTCGAAAATAACCGTTCGATCAATTTGCTTTGTCAATGGGTTTATAGTCGTATAATTTCGTATAAGTAATTTAGTTTACTGGCCCTCGGGCCGATAGCCAATTAACATTATGGCCAAAAAGAAACAACCTGATTCCGCTAAACCTGCAAACGAGAAACCTCGTGTGCACAAAGATCTGGACGGTTTTGACATCCAGATAAATTCGTTTGGCGAGATAACGACGAGCTTTGATATGGATCGTATCAACCAGTTTTTGAACAAAAACGTGGATGATAAGAAACTTCGTGACCGGGAAGATATTCCTGGAAGGAAAACCAAAAAAACAAAAGCCAAAAAATCCGGGGAGGAAGAAGAGGAATAGGGAAGTAATGTTTGTTTATGGCATACCTGCGTGATTTACTTATTACATATAAACTTTGAAAGCTAGATGATCTCACACGAAATCGATTACAAAATTATCGGCGATGATATACAAATCGTTGAAATAGAACTCGATCCTAATGAAACGGTAATTGCCGAAGCCGGTGCAATGCTTTTTATGGAAGATGGTATTCAGTTTGAAACCAAAATGGGTGATGGATCTGAGGCCAATCAGAGTATTATGGGTAAGATTTTTCAGGCAGGTACGCGTGTGCTGACTGGCGAATCTCTTTTCATGACGCATTTTACAAACCACGGTGTTGGGAAAAGAAAGGTTGCATTTTCTGCGCCTTACCCCGGAACAGTTATGCCGATTGATTTGTCCAAAATTTACGGTAATGAACTGATTGTGCAGAAAGACGGATTTCTGTGTGCCGCACTTGGCACCAGCATGAAGATCCACTTCAACCAGCGTTTCGGATCTGGACTTTTTGGTGGCGAAGGTTTTATTCTTCAAAAATTAAAAGGCGATGGAATGGCTTTCGTTCATGCCGGCGGCGTTGTTATTGAGCGTCAGTTGAACAATGAAACTTTGCGTGTTGATACCGGATGTGTGGTCGCTTTTGAGCAATCGCTGAGTTTTGATATCCAGCGTTCAGGTGGTTTGAAATCTATGGTGTTTGGTGGCGAAGGTATGTTTCTTGCAACGCTTCGCGGATCTGGACGCGTTTGGATTCAGTCGATGCCAATTTCTAAATTGATTCAAAGATTGTCAGTAGGCGGACCAAATGCGAGAAAAGAAGGCGGTTCAGTCATTGGCGGTTTAGGCAATCTTTTTGAATCGTAACAAGATTATTTTACAAAAGTCAAAAATGGTAAGTGCCCCTGTACTTACCATTTTTGTTATTAATAGAATAAAACCGTCTGTCCGATAACACCTGATTCGGTAATCACTTTCAGAAAATAATTTCCACTCGGCAATGGATGCGCAGGCTCGACCCTTACCAGGCCAACAATTTCGTTATCTGAGACGCGAATAGGATGTTCATTTCCCCTTGCATCGAAAAGTGCGCACTTAACCAGTTTTATATCTTCATCAGCTCTGAAATAGAAATATTGTTTTGTTACAGGGTTTGGGAAAATGACCAGATTAGCTGGTGAACCTTCCCGGAAAATTGAATACACCGCCGAATATCCAACTTCACCATTCTCATATTCCAACTTTAATCTGTAAAAACTACTCGTTTTGATATCGTTTTCGTCAATATGAGAAAAGATCTGAGAGTTGGTCTCATTATCAGGATCAAACGTTTTGATGTCTGAAAACGATTCGCCATCATTGTTCACTTGTATAACAATTTGCTTTAGACCCGGCACGGCCGCTATCAGCCAGGCCAGGTGCGTTTTGTTATCAACAGTCCTTGCCGTCAGTTTATTGATAAAATCAACTTCGGTATAGGCACTGCTGACTGAAAAATGATCAGACACGCTTCCTGTTAAAACGGGATTTAATCCAGTCAGGCGGATACGATATTGGCCGTTTTTAATCTCTTGCGGAATTTGAATTTTCAGGGGAGTTTGGTTTCCTGCGCCCACTATTGCCACAAATCTTCCTGCACTATCCAAAAGTTCAGCTTGCAAAGAGAGCAAGCTGGCTGGCAGACCAGTCAGGTCGAATGGTAAGGTAAAAGATGCTCCGGGAAACACTTGGAAAGGAGTAACACCTGTATGAATGGCATAGCTGGGTTGAAGCGGAGTTATTTCGTCCATCAAAGAATCAGTCAAAATACGATTCCAGGCCGAGGCCGCCAATGTCAGTCCCTGGACACCGCCAGCGATATTTTCGAAATGGCCTTGCTGTGGCCGGGGCATTTGGACGGTGTCAAGATTTGGTCCAGCATAAGTGTTGAAACTATCCAAGGAAATTATCCGGTTTTGAGCTGTAATTACCGGAACGTATGGTTTCGGCAGTGTCGAGCTGGCGGAGTTTCTGGCTATAATCCACGGTATATCCTTTCCAGTATCCCGTCGGCTATTGGTGATTAATGTTCGGATATTGTTAAAATAATTTTCCTCAGTAACCCCTTGCTGCGCGTCATTTTCACCATGCGACCAAAGTATCGCCCGCAATCCGAGTGAAGAATTCAGGTAACGAACTGTGTTTATAATATTGGTATAGGGCTGACGGTTCGGCCAAAACTTTCCGACATAAACATTAAAGGCATCTTTGCCGGACGCACCGTCGCGATAGTTTTCTGAATTCGCAGCAGCCCATGCTGAGTTTAGAAACAGGACAGGCGTATTCAGTTTTTTATTAAGCATATCACCAAGTTCTGCCCAGTACCAGGAAGTTTCTCCAGACGGAAAAATATAATCTTTTGCTTTTATCGGCGCGAACTGGGGCGCCTGCATAGGTTCGTCCGGCGCGACAGTTATGTTGTCAGCGTTCAGAAATTTGTTTATTGCATTGAATGTAACAACCTGGTCAGAAGAATTTTTAGAACCCAGATCCGGCAATCCCATCGCATTTGAATTTCCCGCGACCAGAAAGACTTCACCAATTCCTACCCGGGAAGCCGCTGAGATATCAACCGTTCCATTTGCTGCGTATCCGGTTAGCTGCAATTCATACCAGCCTGTTTTTGCTTCAAATGTTGCAGTTAAAAATCCCTGATCAATCTGGCTTTTGGAAAATGACAAAGATTTTATTTCGGCAATATTACCCTGAATAGGAGTCAGTTTAGCTTCAATGGATTCGTAAGGGACATAGGCGTAAGCAGTAACTGATATTTCTGCAAACCCGGATTTATCTCTTTGTAACACCTGATTATTAATCGGGCTTTTAATTACCAGTTGTGCACGCAGACCTAAGCAACAACTTAAAAAAAACAAAAAAGTAAGAAGCAGATTCCGGTGGGAGAGGTTAAGAGAAAGCCGGTAATTGCAACGCAAAACAAATTCCGTCATAGTGTGCTGGTTTATTATTCAAAGGCTTGCCGATATTGGGAGAAAGGTTTCTAGTTATAAAGTTCGCTAAAAATAAAACAAAAAAGCCAGCTCATCGCTTTTGGCTGCTGAGCTGGCTTTGTGAAATTTCAAATTTATTAGTTATAACCTGGATTCTGAGGAGTCAGATTTGGGTTATTTTTCATTTCCTGGATACCTAATGGGAACAACAGATGTTTTTCCTGCAAAGCTACCCCGGCACCTACATTCAGGTTAAGGTGACCAACGAAATTGTCAAATCCTTTTGTTTTTTCGTTGAAAACTTTACGAAGACGAACCATGTCGAACCAGGTAATTCCTTCATAAGCGAATTCATACCAGCGCTCTCTCCACACTGCTTCGCGGAACGAAGTCTGCGAGAAACTTCCAAGTGCAGGCGTTGTCAATTTAGCTCTGTCGCGTACTTTTTTCAATGCGTCATAAGCTTCCTGAGTTGGTGCACCAAGCTCGTTTTGTGCTTCTGCAAAGATCAAAAGAACTTCTGCATAACGAATAAGCGGAACGTTCAGGTTGTTGTTACGAGTTCCCGCTACACCTTCCATTCCATTTGCGGTCTGGTTGAAGTGTTTGAAAACGTAAGGAGCTCCAAGAGAAAAACGTGCTCCGTTACCGTTTGTGAAGTAAGTCGTATAGAACCATCCTTCCTGATCTACTGTACGAAGGTCACCTGCTTCATAAGAGTTGTAGAAAGACAAAGTTGGTACTGTGCTTCCTGTTCCACCCGGGCCTGAAAAAGTTACCGGTTTGAAGTTTGGCAAATAATCTCCTAATGGATTACCTGCTACTGCCACATTATACTGGATCTGGAAAATGTGCTCCACACGGTTTTTCAAATTTTCCTGATGAACTTGTTTGTAAGTATCAAACAGATTAAGTACTGCGGGATTTGCTTTTGAATACGTGATTACTTCCAGTGCTTTATCAGCGGCAAGTTTGTAATGTGTTGCTCCTTTGCTCAATGGAAAGCCAGCCATTGTCAAATATACTTTTGACAAAAGTGATTTAACAGCCATCTGCGTAGCACGTCCACTTGTTTCAGTTACTGGCAAACCAGCTGCTTCTGCGGCAACCAAATCGTCAACGATAAGCTTGTAAATTTCTTCCTGAGGCGCACGAGACGGCAAGAAATCAGTCGAGTTTGCAGTTTGAGGAGTGGTAACCAAAGGTACATCTCCCCAAAGTCTCACAGCGTAGAAATATGCCCACGCACGAAGGAAGCGCGCTTCCCCGATCAACTTAGTTTTCTGAGCCTCAGTTGCTGGCGCAAGAAATGGAATCGTTGGAATTTTTTCCAAAGCAAGGTTGGCGTTGGCAATAATTCTGTACAAACCATTATACCAGTTATTGATATGAGCAGTGTTTCCGTCATAAGTCAGAGAATAAAGGTTATTCAAATCTGAATTCTGACCTGTTTCTGTTGTTGCTGTTCCTGTAACAGCTTCAAGCAATTGCCAGTTTGCAGAGAAAATACCAGCTCCTTCACCATAGAAACGAAGACCTGCATAAGTGGCTGCAATAGCCGCCTCTGCGTGATCAGGTATGGTGTAAAAACTTTCCGGTGTTAAGTTAGATGGATCTTTCTCGTCAAGGAAATCCGAACAGCTTGTCGGGCCAAGTAAAATGGATCCGCAGAGAAGTACCTTGGCTACATTTTTTAAATTATATAACTTCATAATCAATGTTTATTAAGGATTAATTTTTTTGGCTAATTAGAACGCGATCTGTAAACCTGCCATGTAAGTGGTTGGTTTTGGATAGCCGTGCCAGATCATACCTTGCGAGAATACGTTGCTGTTCTGATCTCCGTTTGTTGGCGTAACTTCCGGATCTCCATGTGGGTATTTTGTAAGCAGGAAGAAGTTCTGAGCAGAAACATAAAGTCTTAGTTTGCTAAGTTTAAGTTTGCTCACCATGTCAGATGGGAAGTTGTAACCCAACAACAAGTTTCTTCCACGTAGGAATGATCCGTCAAAAATCCAGTGAGAATCTACGTTTGTTACATAACCAGCTCTTGTTTCACGAATTTGCGCAACAGGTGTGTTCTGGTTAGTAGGTGTCCAAGCATTCAATACAGAAGTGTAGCTGTTTGCGATAGAAACGCGGTCTTCACTTGGGTGAAGCGTCATGTCCATAACGTCGTTACCGTAGGAGTATTGTACATCAAAAGTAAGGTCGAAGCTCTTGAAGCGAACTGTGTTGGAGAATGTACCCCAAGCTTTTGGGCTACCATTTCCGATGATAGAACGGTCAGCATCTGTAATAGCACCATCGCCGTTGAAATCTTTATACTTGATATCACCTGGCAACATAGTAAGGTTATTACGGTAGCTGGTAAATTTGGCAGCTTCATCTCTTTCAGCCTCGCTCCAAGTTCCTAAACGTGTTAATCCCCAGAACGATCCAACTGGTTCTCCGATACGGATAATACCTGTCTGGTTTGTAAAGTTAGGACCACCTACACCGAAAATATCAGAAGGTGTTGCCAATGAAAGTACTTTGTTTCTGTTCAAAGAAATATTGAAGCTTGAATTCCATGTGAAGTCGCCTCTTTCAATATTCGTCGTGTTCAAAGTAAATTCAAATCCTTTATTCTGCATAGAACCAATGTTCTTTCTGATTACAGCATATCCGCTTGAACGTGGAACCGGTGCATCCAAAAGCATGTCTGTAGTTTTTCTGTAATAGTAATCTGCTTCAACAGAAATTCTGCCTTTAAGGAAACTGATCTCTAAACCTGCATCCGTTTGTGCTGTTTTTTCCCATTTCAAATCAGGGTTAGCCAAACGGTTGATACCTGTACCACTTACTCTTGTATCGTTGTAAATCGTAGCATAGCCAGAACCAAGCAGTGACAAAGAAGAATAAGGAGGAATTTCAGAGTTACCAGTCAAACCGTAACTTGTACGAATTTTCAAGTTAGAAATAACTGAATTTCCTTTCAGGAATTCTTCATCAGATACTTTCCATGCCAAAGCCGCAGAAGGGAAAAACGCGAATTTATGGTTCTCTCCAAATTTAGAAGATCCATCCGCACGTCCCGTGAACGTTACAAGATATTTATCAAGCAATGTATAGTTCACACGTCCAAAATATGAGTTAAACGCAAAACTTTGTTCAAGAGAACCCACTGCCGGCAACGTAGCGCCCGCACCAAGGTTGTCAAATCCGAAATAATCTGTCGAGAAGTTACGAACACTGGCATTTGTTGTTGTAACGTTCGTTTTTTGCCAAGAAATACCGGCAAGTACGTTCAAATAATGGATTCCCATTGTCTTGTTGTAAGTCAGGTAGTTTTCCCATGACCAGAACGTTTCTTTTCTTGCATCTTTGCTGGCAGTACCAAATTCAGAAAGTGCAAGTGTACGTGTCTGAGATTGGTTCACTTCTTGGTTGATCACGTTGATACCAAGTACCGAACGTAGTTCCAGACCTTTTGCAAGTGTAACATTTCCATACAAGCTACCCAATGTAGTAGCAGTATTCACGATATATTTACGGCCAGACAATCTGTGGATAGAACTGAATGAACCTTCTGCCTGAGGATAATCTCTGTTATTGGCAAAAGTTCCGTCAGGGTATCTTACAGGAAGGAAAGGGAAATCTTCCACCATCTGACGTGGAACAGCATCGTTGATATCAACAAGATTTTCGCTTTGGTTGTTATAGCTCAAAGTCGCGCCGATTTTCAACCATTTTTTAACCTGATCATCAATGCTGAAACGAGTTGAATAACGTTTCAGATAAGATTCTTTTAATAAACCCTGATCATCACGGTAGCCGAGAGACAATGCATAAGTAGTTTTATCATTTCCACCGCTGAAACCAAGCTGATGGTTTTGAGAAATTTTATTTTGCGTTGCTTCTTCAAACCAGTCTGTATCGTAGTTTGGTTTGTAGCTTCCGTCTGCTGCCTGCGTGAATACGTCAGGATGCTGCAGGCTAAAAGCAGCTCTACGCGTCTGAGGGTTTAAGTTGGCATATTTTCCGGTAGCCCAGCCAGCCGGGTCAAATTTCTGAATATTTGCATACGCAAGATCTTCCACATCAAGATACTGCTGAGCATTCAATGTTTTTGGTCTTTTTGGACCGATCGTCGGTACACTGACGTCAACATTGTAAGTCACAATACCTTCACCAGATCTTCCTTTTTTTGTTGTAACAAGGATTACACCATTTGCACCTCTCGCTCCATAAATCGCAGTAGAAGATGCATCTTTCAATACTTCAACAGAAACGATATCATTCGGGTTGATATAATCAATGGCTGAGCTGTACTGGTTTTGAGTTCCTTGTGGAAGCATTACTCCATCTACAACGTACAATGGGTTGTTGGAAGAGTTGATAGAACTGAAACCACGGATACGTATATTGCTTCTTCCACCCGGGCGACCTGAGTTCACGTTTACCTGAACCCCTGAAACTTTACCTTGCAAAGCCTGATTCAAAGAAGGGGAAGGTCTTTCTTTAAGCTGATCTTCTTTTACTGAACCAACAGCACCTGTTAAATCTGATTTTCTTGCTGTACCATAACCGATAACAACAACTTCACTTAACGCTTTAGTATCTGATTCAATGGCAACATCAATTGTAGAACGATTGCCTACTGCAACTTCCTGGCTCACATAACCAACGAAGCTGAATACCAATGTAGCGCCGCTTTCCGGTACAGAAAGTGTGTAAGAACCTGTCGCATCTGTTGTAGTACCCGTGCTGGTTCCTTTAATCACCACGTTCACGCCTGGAAGGCCTTCTGCTTTATCTTTTTCAGTAACTTTTCCTTTAATCGTTCTGTCAGCAGTTTTCAAACCGGACAGATTCGTATTTTTATGTTTGGCAGATATCGTTTCAATATTCCCGTTCGCGTATGTTCCAAAAGAACACGACAGCGCGAGAGCTACTAAAACTGTTTTTTGCATCGCTCCTTTAAGAGTTTTGCTTTTTCTGGTAATATTCCTTTTCATACAGTTGGTTGCTTTAATTATGAAAATGTAATGTATAGCCTATGCGCACAATGTTTTGTAAGCGTGAATGGCCTGTGATCGTTGATTACAGCCTAAAAAGGTAGTCAGGGTTTTTTCTTTCATAAATTGATTTAATTTAAATTATTAAAAATGGACTGTATTAGCTTAGTTAAAATGTTCATTGATTGTCGGTTCGGTTGATGAACCTGCTTATAGAGAGATAGTCCACACGCCGCTGCTTATCAGGACCGAAGCCGCCAGGTACCAGTAAGCTTGCCGACCGATTGGGAACTTTCCGCTCTTAATGTCTTCGAGCTCTCTCAGTTTTATTTTGGTTTTGATTTTTTCCAGAATCGATTTAGAATACTCTTCACTTTTTGATTCTGGGAACAGGGAATTTATTTCCGGTGAACTTTCGAATGACTGGTACCAGCTTTCTACTTCTTCACGCTCCTGTGGCGTGCAGGTTCCGCTTAAATATTTATCTAATAATCCGGATGGTACAGGTGTCTTCATATATACATTCGTTTTGGATAATAATAAACCGGATTAATACAATTTAATCGATCTGTTTTACAAGGACGTGCGAGAAAGGCTAACACCTTAGTTGATTGATAAAAAAAATCAAATTTCTTTATCAAAAGTTAAATCAGATTTAAATTTTGCTCTAAAACGCTCATGACGAAAGCTATGTAAGCAGCAGGCGAAAAGCTGCGAAGCTGATAACGGATTGTGTTTCGGGCTTTTAAAAGATGGCTTTCAATAGTTTTGGTAGAAACGTTGGAACTATCGGCAATTTCTCTAATCGTAAGTCCGCTTTCAAACAGTTCATAGGCACTTCGGCATTTTTCGGGAAGGTGGGAAAGGCTTTTTTCGTACGCTGTTTTCAAATCGTTATATGCAATTTCCTCATAAGTAGCCTGGTCAGCTTCTTTTTCAGAATAGTCATCGGGGAATTCTGCAACCTTGTAATTCTTACGGAAAAATGAAATGACAGCATTGCGAAGAGACGTGTGAATATACGCATCAAACGTTTTAGCAACCAAAATTTGATGTCTTTTAGACCATAATCCTACAAATAATTCCTGCACCAGCTCTTCCGAATGATCCCTGTCGCGAAGACGTTTGTAGGCATCATTCAAAAGTCTGTAAAAGTATCTTCGGTATAATTCTTCGAAAGCCAGGTGGTTGTCCAGCTTGATTTCAGATAAGAGTTCCTCATCATCAAATTCGATAAACTGAATTCTATTTGCGCTCATAGATTTTACAGCTTTTTATCAGGATAGGGAAGTATAATTTTAACAATAGATATTTTAAAGTTTTAATTAATAGGGGCAATATTATAATAAATAAATATAATAATTAAATAGAATTTTAATATTGTCATTAAAATGTCCCTGCAAACGTTTGCAAAAAAATTCTATAAACAGAAAATTGTTATGTAACCGATGGGTATTTATCGTGTATAAACAAATTGTTAAAAAAAATAATTATTTGATTTTGCGTAGGTGGGATATTTGTATAGTGCTGAGAATCAAATCAAGTAAGGAGAAGGTCGGCATTCGTATCTGTTATGCCGCGTGATTACTACAAAAAATTACATGAATCGGAAGAATGGTGTCAGTCCGTATTCCTGGGATATATCACTCCCATTATGTGATTGTTAAATTTTTTTTGTGTACAATAATTTTACCCTTAGTTATCGAAGAACTGGATATTTGAGAACGGCTCAGATCGCCAATAAAAATAAAAACGGGTGCCAATGCTGACACCCGTTTTAAGCAAATAATATGTTTGATCTTACACCAGATCGATAACTACACCTCCATTCCGAACGGATTCATCGCAGGCAAAAGCGATTTGCAAACTTGTAACAGCATCTTCCAGGTGGTCTGTCAGGTCGAGATCTTCCTTAACAGCTTTCAGGAAATAAGCTTGTTCGCGGTTACATAATTCCTGGTGATCCGGCTCGTCTTCCAGATTGATCCATGAATCTTCGTGAACAAATTCATCTTTATCATTTAAAGCGGCATGGTGAATTCTTATTGATTCAGTTTTGGTATGAGCCTCCACAGAAGAAGATTTTCCGGCTCCGGCGGCATCTTTCGCAACAATTGAAACCGAACCCTTTGGCCCGATCACGTCTTTTACAAAAAATGCAGTTTCGCTGATCATTGGACCCCAGCCAGCTTCATACCAGCCAACCGAACCATCTTCAAACCAGATCTGAAGTTGTCCATAGTTATAATTTCCCTCAGGAATATCGTCCGTCAGACGCGCACCTATTGCATTCACGCGGATTGGCTTCGAGCGAGTCATCTGGCACATCACATCTATATAGTGTACACCGCAATCAACGATCGGGCTAAGACTTTTCATCAAATTACGGTGAACTGTCCACATATAGCCATGGCTTTGCTGATTCAGGTTCATTCGCATAACCAGCGGTTTACCGATATTTTGAGCTTCCTGTACGAAACGCTCCCACGAAGGATGGTGGCGAAGAATGTAACCAACAACAACTTTTTTGCCGGCTACTTTTGCAGCGGCAACCACTCTTTTAGCACCTTCAACAGAGGCGGCCAGCGGTTTTTCTATAAATACGTGAGCGCCTGCTTCCAAAGCCTGGATCGCAAAAGTTTCGTGCGTATCCGGATAAGTGGAAATACAAACAGCATCTGGCCGGGTTTCGTTTAATGCGGTTTCATAGTCACTGTACAAGGCATAACCGCCGCCAAGTTTTTCGTTTAAAACTTCTTTGCTCTTTCCGGTCGATACGATTCCGCAGATTTCGAAACCATCAGACAACTGATATGCAATTGCGTGGGATGCGCCCATGTTACCACAGCCGACAACCAGGACGCGCAACGGATTTTCATTAACTGAAACAGACATACGAAATATTGTTATTTAATAATATTGGGTAGATAGGAATATTAACCCCAAAATTAACGATTTAAATCCGTTTAGGGAATTATCACTTGCTGGTGATCCGATTGCAAGTATCAAAAGCATAGAAGAATGTTTAAAATATAAGAATTGTAATGATGTTCTTTTTTTAATGAACTAAAGGTTGCATAATGCACGAAATTTATCTCCTCTTAATAGATGTTTATCAATTTTTCTCTTGTGGTTCCTCATACTGGAATCAGGCGTCTCGCTTGCATTTGCGTTTTTTTTGCTCTTACAATTTGTAACTGTGCCTTTGCGCAGGAAGATCTTAAACCAACCTATGGGATTGTTGACCGTGCATCTCTTGAAATGAATGCTTATCCGGCGGACAGCAGCGCGGAGGCCTTGGTGCTTTATGATTTTGGAGAACTTAGATTCAGCTACCAGGATCATGTCGGACTCATGCTGATTTTTGAATACCGAGTCAGAATCAAGATTTTGAAAGAATCCGCACTTGACCGTGCGTCGGTAATCATTCGCTATGGCGAAGATGGAAACCTTGAAAGGGATGAAAGCATTACTGACATTTCCGGTTTTACTTACAATCTCGTCGCAAATAATATTGAAACGGTTGCGATGCCGAAAAAAGCCATAGTTAGAGAAAAACTGTCTGACAAATACTGGGTATGCAAATTTAACCTGCAAAATGTCAGAAAGGGATCTGTCATTGAATACACCTATACCAAAGCCACACCTTTTGCTTTCCGTTCAGAGCCGGATGACTGGAATTTCCAACAGGATATTCCTTGCAAATGGAGTGAGTACAAAATTACAATCCCTAATGTTCTTTATTACAAAATCACCTTTGGAGGTTATCTACCGCTTCATATTGACAAGCGGGAGAATGTAAACATTGATATTGGCCATCGGCAAATTGATGGGCCCGGGTTGGCGTATCGATTTGTTATTAAAGATGCACCAGCGTTTGCAAATGAGTCTTACATTACAACTAAGAAGGATTACGTTTCCCGGATCGCATTCGAACTGGCCAGTGTGCATATTTATGGAGAAGGAATGAAAAGCTATTCTCAAACCTGGCCTGATGTGGACAGAACGTTGCTTAGCACAGGCAGCTTTGGGGGACAGTTGAAAAATTTTTTATTTATAAAGGAAATTAATGAAGTTTTAGCAAAAAAGACAACAGACCCGGAAGAAAGAATGGCACTGGCGTATGACTACATTCGTCAAAATATAAAGTGGAATGGAGAGACAGGTCTTGTATCCGAGGAGGGCGTTAAAAAAGCCTTTGAAAATAAAAAAGGGAACGTAAGTGATATTAATCTGATGCTTACCAATTTGCTGAGACAATTAGGGCTGGAAAGTAATCCTGTCGTGTTAAGTACACGTTCACATGGAAGGGTCATTGAAGAAATTCCTCTTATTGATGGTTTCAATTATGTGGTGAGTCACGTAAAACTGGGTGAAAAAGAATATCTGCTGGATGCGACGCAAAGAAATACACCTTTGGGCATGTTACCTGAAAATGCGCTTAATACAAAAGGGAGGTTAGTTTTGAATAATGGAAAAGGCCGTTTTCTAGATTTAAGATCTAAAGTTGCACTGAGAAAATATCAAAAGATTGACGCAGATGTCTCGCCGGAAAATGGTTTGTTAAAAGGAAAATATTTTATGACCTTGGGTGGTTACGAAGCTTTGAGGTGGCGAGACAGATATCTTTTAGAAGCGGAAGAAAACTTTTCTGAACAGGTAAAAAAGACGAATCCTGACTGGGATATTGACAATTTCAGAGTATCAAACAAAAATGAAAAGTTAGGAGAATCAGTTGAAATAACCTACGATTTTGAAGCTGAAAGTGACGGATCGGCATCTGACGTTTTTTATTTCAATCCAATGGTGGCTGGGAAGATTTATGAAAATCCATTCAAAGCGCTGAACAGGATATACCCTGTTGATCTGACGACAACGAGTTCAACTACATTCATTGGAAATTTCAAATTTCCCGAAGGGTATTATTTAGAGCAAATCCCCCAGACGGCTATCATCGCATTGCCAGAAAAAGCAGGGAGATTTACTTATCAGGTAAAACAAGAAGGGAATGTGATCTCGGTAAACAGTGTGCTCGTAATTAATAAGTCCTATTTTACTGCATCGGAATACGAGCTGCTCAGAGAGTTTTATGACCGGGTGGTCGAAAAACATGCGCAGTTACTTGTTTTGAAGAAAAAGAAATAGATTTAATTGAGATGAAAACAATCAATATTTTTTTACCAAAGACATTGCTGACACTTTGTTTTTTTGCACTCCAAAGTCTTGCTTATGCGCACGATTTTAGCGTTAGTAAAATACCGCTGGAACTACTTAAAGATGCTAATGCTGTCATTCGTCTTGACGAAGAGACTTTTGAAATTTTATCTAAGTCGGAAGCTAAACAGCGCAACCGTTTAGTTGTGACAATTCTAAATGAGAAAGGCGAAGATACGTATAGTGAAATGATGGTCCGTCATGATAAATTTACAAAAATCACAGACCTTGCCGCCAATATTTATGATGCAGATGGTAAGCTGATCAGGAAAATAAAAAGCTCTGATATAAAAGAGTTTGGCTATGGCATAGTTGGAAATGATATAACAGATGCCAGATTTAAGGTTGTAGATTTTGGTCGGAAAAGCTACCCATATCCGTATTCCATAGAACTTAGCTATGATACCAGAGATCGGAATATGATGTCTTATCCCAGTTGGGTTCCGACGAATAATGGCAGAAGCTCTATTGAATATTCTTCGTTCAAAATAAAAACACCCATTGGTTTTACATTTAGGTATAAAGAGTATAATGGTGCTTCTCCGGTAAAAAAAACGTTTGATACAGACGGTTTGCCACTGTATGAATGGACAATGAGAAATCATGCAGTTCTTGATAAAACACCATACCCCTTACCCGAAAATGAATTTTTGCCAAGAGTATTGACAGCACCGGTTGCTTTTGAAATTCAGGAATATTCGGGAGTTTTGAACAACTGGGAAGATTTTAGTAAATTTTATTATACGCTGAACAAGGACCGTGATCAAATGCCTGCCGAGACGATTGCAGAAATAAAATCGGTTGTGAAAGATGCCAGAACAGATCGTGAAAAAGTGTTGCTCCTCTATAAATGGCTGCAGGCAAGAAGCCGGTATGTGAGCATTCAACTTGGAATTGGAGGGTGGCAAACGATCGATGCCATGACTGTCGCCGCGAAAGGTTATGGAGATTGTAAGGCACTAAGTAATTTTATGGCAGCGAGCCTAAAACAAGTTGGAATTACTTCTTATGTAGCTTTGATCAAAGCTGGTGATGAAGCAGAAAATAATCTGGACTTTCCAAGTAACCAGTTTAACCATGTTATTGCCTGCGCTATCTTACCAAAAGATACGATTTGGCTTGAATGTACCAGTCAGAATACGTCTGCCGGTTTTATGGGCTCATTCACTGGTAATCGTAAAGCTTTGCTTGTGATGCCAGAAGGAGGAAAGCTGGTAACGACACATTTTTACGAATCTGAAGAGAACGTAGTAAATCGCGTTATAAATGCAAAACTGGATGAAAAGGGTAATGGACAGTTAAGTGTCCGGACAAACTTCAAAGGAATGCAGCAGGAGGCCCGGGAGAGACTTTTGTATGTTTATACAAAGGAAGAACAAAAAAAATGGCTGCTAAGTAATTTGGAGCTGCCCAACATGGAGCTGGAAAATATTGAATATAGCAAGACCGATAATGAAGTTCCCGTGGTGACAGAAAAGTTAAGGATTTTGGTTCGAAATTGCGCCACAAGAACAGGCGACAGATTATTTGTTAAGCCTAATTTATTAACAAGGCAATTAGCCTTGCCAAATTCTTCAAAAGAACAGACCACGGATTTTTATCTGCCTCCGTCCGATTATAATTTTACAGATTCGGACAGTGTTTCCTTTGAAATTCCGGCTGGATTAAAGCTGGAAACTTCACTTCCGAACTTAAAAATTGAATCCGTTTTTGGTATATATACTGTCAAGGTGGAGTTTGATAATAACAGACTGTTTTATTTAAGGAATGTTACTATGAAAGGAGGCCGTTTCTCATCCGCTGATTACCCAAAGTGGATTGATTTTTTAAAAAAAATCAGAAAAGCAGACCGTTCCCAGATTGTTTTCGTAGAGAGCAAAACCTGACGGCTCACGTCGTTTTTACCAATATTGATCTGTCTATCTATTTGCAGTTGTTTCATAACTTTTAAGTATGAAGCAACTGCATTTATGTTAAAATATGTTTATTATTGATTAATACCTGAAATGTTTCCAGGCGATACACCATCTACCTTTGTTAAAAATTCTGATTCTTAAATTTATTAAAACATATATTATGGACAAGGCATCATGGCAGGGCGTATTTCCTGCATTAGTTACACCGTTTAAATCTGACGACACGATCGATTTCGACATGTTCGCAAAAAATCTTACTGCACAGGTTGAGGCCGGGATTACTGGTATTATCGTCGCAGGATCTTTGGGTGAAGCGAGCACATTGACATCGGAAGAAAAATATGAATTGGTGAAATTTGCAAAAAAATCACTTCCTGCGGATATGCCGGTGGTTTTGTGTATTGCAGAACAATCGACAGCTGTTGCCGTTGAAATCGCTAAAAAAGCAGAGGAAATCGGTGCAGACGGATTGATGGTTTTGCCTCCGATGCGTTACAAAGCTGATGATCAGGAAACGGTCGTTTATTTCACAACGATTGCGAAGAGCACTTCTTTGTCTGTGATGATCTATAACAATCCGGTTGATTATAAAATTGAAGTGACTTTGGATATGTTTGAGCAATTGTCGGCTTATCCAAATATTCAGGCGATAAAAGAATCTACGCGTGATGTAAGTAACGTAACTCGTATTTTTAATCGTTTTGGTGATCGTTTCAAAGTTTTCTGTGGTGTGGATACTTTAATTATGGAAGAGGTAATGCTTGGCGCTGACGGTGTTGTCGGTGGTCTGGTTGATGCTTTTCCGAAAGAGACCGTTGCTATTTTCAACTTCGTAAAAGCGGGTCAATACAAAGAGGCTCTTGCAGTTTACAGATGGTATCTTCCTCTTTTGGAACTTGACATTCATCCTAAACTGGTTCAGAATATTAAATTGGCAGCGACTCTTGCAGGCATCGGATCTGAATATGTGAGAGCTCCGAGACTCGTGTTGGAAGGTGCGGAAAGAGAAAAGGTTTTGGCAATTGTCAATCACGCAATCGAAACTCAGCCTGTTTTGTCGGATTATTTAAATCTGGCTGTGGACTCATCCGTTGCATAATTTTGTTCTTCTGGTTGAATTATAATTTTAACCAAAAGTGCTTTTCTGTTTAGGGTATATGTAAGGCACATTTAACCCTGAACGAAAAGCTTATGAAAAGCTTTTGGAACCAACCAACATTATAAACGCTGATAGCGAATCGCTAAAAGCCCCCATTATGGATATTTCAAAAGAAGAATTAGATCGTATTGTTCAAAAAGCCCAGGAGGCTTTTTTGATAAGTAAAAACTTTCCGCTTCAAAAACGGATCGCTTTCATGCGTGCCGTAGCTGATGAAATCGAAGCGCTTGGTCCTGAGCTTGTCCAGACTGCAATGGCAGAATCTCATTTGCCGGAGGGGCGATTGGTTGGAGAAAAAGCAAGAACAATTTTTCAGTGGAGAAGTTATGCCGATGCAATTGAAAGGGGCGATTCTCTGGATGCGAGCATTGATACGGCAAATGCAGAACGCACTCCACCAAAACCAGATATCAGAAAAACGGCTGTGCCGCTGGGCCCGGTTACAGTTTTTGGGGCAAGTAATTTTCCATTTGCATTTTCGACAGCAGGTGGAGATACCGCGAGTGCGATCGCAGCAGGTTGTCCTGTAATCGTAAAAGCACATGAAGGTCATCCGAAAACGTCTGGAATTATGGCTGATGCAATTTCCCGCGCCGTTGAGAAAAGCGGTATGTCGGAAGGAATATTTGCTCATGTTTACAGTTCGACATTCGAAACTGGTCAGCAGCTTGTAAGTCATCCGTTGATGAAAGCAGTTGGTTTTACCGGTTCATACCGCGGAGGAAAAGCATTAATGGATCTGGCAAACCAACGTCAGGAACCGATTCCGGTTTACGCCGAAATGGGAAGCGTAAATCCATTATATCTTTTGCCAAATAAAATTAAATCAGCACCGCAGGAACTGGCCAAACAATATGCCGGATCGCTTACGCTCGGTGTTGGGCAATTTTGTACTAATCCGGGATTGGTAATCGGCGTCTCCGGTGAAGATCTTGATTTGTTTATTGAAGCTTTAAAACAGGAAATTGCGGGTATCGCACCTTGTCCGATGCTTAATGAAAAAATAGCAACCGGATATGCTGAAAGTCGTGAGAAAATGATCGGACAATCTGGCGTTGAAGTTGTTGCAATTTCTTCGACAGAAGCAGCACAAGGACAAGGTTTGCCTACCGTAGCAACAGTTTCTGGTGTTGAAATATTGGTTAATCCTGCGTTGATGCATGAAGTTTTCGGACCTTTTGCATTAATTGTTCAATGTAAAGACACCTCAGAATTGTTGGCAGTTTCAGAAAAACTTGACGGGCAGCTAACCGTTTCACTTTTTGCGACAAATGAAGATTTGACTGCAAATGAGGAAACCATATCCATTCTTCAAACAAAATGCGGTCGTATATTATTCAATAATTTCCCGACAGGTGTTGAAGTTTGTAAATCGATGCATCACGGCGGGCCTTTCCCATCTTCCAGCAACGGCGCTTATACTTCGGTAGGAGCAGATTCGATTAAGCGTTTCGTGAGACCATTGAGCTTTCAAAACTGGCCTGATGAATTTTTGCCAGACGAATTGAAAAACAGCAATCCGTTAAATATCTGGCGGACAATCAACAATGAAAGAACAAAAGAGGCGGTTAGCTGATTGCGTTCAAATCATTTTAACGGAACAACAATACAATAATTTAAATGCCTAAGCTGAATGCCGAAAGCCGATAGCTGACAGCCGATACATATGCGTAAGACTTTTTTCTGTATAGATGCCCATACTTGCGGCAACCCGGTGCGGGTTGTCGCGGGTGGAGGGCCTTTGTTGCAAGGTAACAGCATGATGGAGCGCAGGCTTCATTTTTTGAAAGAATTTGACTGGATCAGAAAAGGATTGATGTTCGAGCCCCGCGGCCACGATATGATGAGCGGAAGTATACTTTATCCGCCCGTAGATCCTGAAAATGATATTGGTGTTTTATATATTGAAACCAGTGGTTGTTTGCCCATGTGTGGTCACGGGACGATTGGCACTGTAACCATCGCCATTGAAGAAGGTTTGGTAACGCCAAAAGTGCCGGGAAAACTTCGTCTCGAAACACCTGCCGGACTGGTTCTGGTGGAATATGTGCAGGAAGGTAAAAAAGTAAAATCGGTCAAGCTGATTAATATCAAATCCTTTTTAGCAGCCGAAAAACTGACTGTCGAATGTCCTGATTTAGGTACTCTGACAGTTGATGTCTCTTACGGAGGAAATTTTTATGCGATCGTAGATCCGCAGGAAAATTTTAAAGGACTGGAAAATTATACCGCTGATCAATTAATCAGCTGGAGCCGGGTTTGCAGGAAGCGGATGAATGAACAATACACTTTCATTCATCCGGAAAACGAATACATCAACGGACTCAGTCATTTTCTTTGGGCAGGTGCGGTGATTGATCCAACGTCCACAGCGAGAAATGCTGTTTTCTACGGAGACAAAGCAATTGACAGATCTCCTTGCGGTACCGGAACTTCGGCACGTATGGCGCAATGGCATGCAAAAGGCAAGTTGAAAAAAGGCGATAAGTTTATCCATGAAAGTATCATCGGGTCCAAATTTATAGGTACCGTTGAGGACGAAGTTACCATTGGTGATAAATCCGCTATCATTCCTGGAATTGAAGGATGGGCGATGGTAACTGGATATAATACCATTATCATTGACGATGAGGATCCTTATGCTTATGGGTTTCAAGTGTTGTAATAGAAAATTTTAACCGCTCCGGCGGCCCGGCGCAATAGGCGCAATAAGTTTCGCAATGGACGTGAAATTTAAACTATAAGGTTGTGTCCATTGCGCAAAACTTTGCGTCCATTGCGGTTAAATTATATGAAAATGGATACAAAAAAAGGCAAAGTTGTCATTATCGGAGGCGGAATTATGGGGTTGGCTTCTGCTTATTATCTGTTGAAAGACGGGTGGAATGTGACGGTATTGGAAAAGGGAGATTTGACAAATGGTTGTTCTTTTGGCAATGCCGGTATGATCGTTCCCAGTCACTTTATTCCTTTGGCCGCACCAGGAATGATCTCGAAAGGAATAAAATGGATGTTCAACAGCCGCAGCCCTTTTTATGTAAAACCTTCCCTGGATTTTTCACTAATTTCCTGGGGCTTGAAATTTATGAAAAGTGCCACAGCGAGCCATGTTGAGCACTCGGCACCTTATCTTCGGGATTACCATTTATTGAGCCGCCAGTTATATAAGGATCTTACCAGTGAATCCGGCTTTAATTTTGGTTTAGAGGACAAAGGGATTCTGATGCTTTACAAAACCGAAAAGGCTGGTGAAGAAGAAATTCATGTGGGAAAGGATGCGCAAAAACTTGGCCTGGATGTTGAGGTTTTAAGCAAAGAGCAAGTTCAGGCGTTGGAGCCTCATGCAAATCTGGATGTTATCGGTGCGGTACATTACCGTTGCGATGCGCATTTATATCCAAATGCGCTGATTCCACAACTTATTGATTTTATCAAAAAAAATGGTGGGGAAATTAAAACAAACAGTGATGTAACAGGATTTGATATCCGCGAAGGCGAGATCAAAGCTGTTCAGACAAATAAGGGAAATGTAGAGGGTGATCTTGTCGTGATGACAGGCGGAACCTGGCTTCCTGAACTGGCAAAGTTAGCTGGCTTGTCAATTCCGGTAATGCCTGGAAAGGGATATTCTTTCATGGAACCGAACACTGAACACAAGATTATCCATCCGTCACTTTTGATAGAAGCCCGGGTTGCAGTTACCCCAATGAACGGCCAGGTTCGTTTTGGCGGAACGATGGAAATTGCGCCTGTAAATGACAAAATCAATATGAACAGGGTAGAAGGGATTGTTAATTCAATTCCTAAATACTACTCAGATTTATCAACAGATTTGCCAAAAATAAAGGATATCTGGTACGGTTTCCGCCCATGTTCTCCGGATGGTTTGCCTTATCTGGGTTATAGCAAAAAGTTGAAAAATCTGATCGTTGCAGGTGGTCATGGGATGATGGGCGTAAGTCTGGGGCCGGCAACTGGTAAAATTGTCGCTGAACTGGCTGATCGCAAACCGACTTCTGTGGACATTTCTATTTACGATCCACAACGTTATAACTAAGCAGGATCATTCTACCCCTTTACCAATAATACTATCTTTATTTCCCAAGCCCAGTTATGAGGGCTTGGGAAATAAAATTATTAGATATTTGAGTAATGTATTAGAAAAGTTTGATAATAAGGTTATGTTAGAAACAATATTTGGTATTGCGAATTAATTCAAATTTTGTTACTATGATATTTTTAGTAAAACAGAAGTTTCATAGTTCTGAATAATATTGTAGCTTTCACCAGAAAACCTGATCTTAATAACCTAACCCTTATATGTCACAAGAAAGTACGTCGGAAAATACTTCATTTAAACCTTCCCTGGGCCTAGTAGATGCCACCATGCTTGTAGCTGGCAGTATGATCGGATCAGGGATTTTTATTGTTAGCGCAGATATTACCCGGAATACAGGAAGCGTGGGCTGGCTGATGGTTGTCTGGCTGATCACTGGTTTCATGACACTGACTGCGGCATTGAGTTATGGAGAACTTAGCGCCATGTTTCCGAAAGCGGGCGGGCAATATGTGTATTTAAAAGAAGCGTACAATCCGCTGATTAGTTTTTTGTATGGGTGGAGCTTTTTTACGGTAATACAAACAGCAACAATTGCGGCTGTGGCAGTGGCTTTTGCGAAATTTACCGCCTACCTGTTACCTGTATTTAGTGAAGATTTGGTCGCTATCGACCTTGGTTTTCTCCAGATAACCCCCGCGCAATTGTTATCCATTGTAATTATCGTCGTTCTTACGTTTATAAACACACGTGGCGTTAACAGCGGGAAAATAATTCAGACAACTTTTACACTTGCCAAACTGCTTAGTCTTCTCGGACTGATCGTTTTTGGTCTTCTTTTTATGAAACCGGAAGTCTGGAATATTAACTGGGATTCTGCAACAATGTGGGATTTGCATAAACTTAATCTTGACGGAAGTATCGAATCTTACACCACATTTGCAGCTTTTGGCGCGATTGCTGCATCCATGGTTGGTTCTATTTTTAGCAGCGATTCCTGGAATAATGTAACTTTTATCGCCGGAGAAATTAAAAATCCCCAACGTAATATCGGATTAAGCCTTGCACTCGGTACGATCATCGTGACGGTTATTTATGTGTTGACAAATGTGATGTATACAGGAGTTTTGTCTTTACCGGAAATTGCTTCGGCCGATAAAGACAGGGTTGCAGTAACAGCATCGAACGTAATTTTCGGGAATTCAGGAACGATCATTATTGCCATTATGATCATGGTTTCGACGTTTGGTTGTAATAACGGACTAATTATGTCTGGTGCGCGGGTATATTATTCTATGGCAAAAGACGGTTTATTCTTCAAAAAAGTAGGAGAATTAAACAAGAATTCTGTTCCGGAATTTGGTTTATGGATACAGTGCGTAATTGCTTCCTTATGGAGTTTGAGCGGAAAATATGGTAATCTTCTAGATATGATTTCCTTTGTTGTGGTGGTATTTTATATGCTGACAATTATCGGAATTTTTATACTTCGTAAAAAAAGACCTAACGCGGATCGACCATATAAAGCCTTTGGTTATCCTTTCCTGCCGATTATTTATATTCTGATGGGAACTGCATTTTGCGTGTTGCTTATCATCTTCAAACCAGAATATACCTGGCCGGGGCTAATCATCGTTTTGCTGGGAATACCGGTTTATTATCTGATTGCAAAAAAGGATATTGTTTCTGTAGAATAATATCAGAAATCATTTAGTTCAATTTCTGAGGTTGGTAATGATAGAAATAATTTGTTCGAAAGACGTTGTTATCATTACCAACTTTGGCTATAAAAGAGGTTAAAGTTGTATTACTAATTGGTTTGATCTGCTTGAAAACGTTAGTAGGTTTTTTTTAATCAACCTCAGAAAAGATTTACCAGTCGCACGGTATTCATTCCAATTTTCTAAAATAAATTGACGCTCAAACCTAATAAAACAAGAACTACCAGCCAGCCTGCAATTTGTAATAGAACGGGATGTTTATAAGTGCCCATGAGTCTGGATCTTCGGCTGGCGATTAATAATATTGTGAGCGCGATCGGTAAGACAAATCCATTTAAAGTGCCTACAAAAATCAGAACTTTTACAGGTTTTCCTATCAGGAGAAAGATGACTGTTGAGATCAAAATAAAAAAAAATGTCATAAAGGTCTGGTATTTTTCCAGAAGCGGATGAAAAGATTTTAAAAATGAAATGGAAGTATATGCTGCGCCAACAACGGAAGTAATTGCCGCCGCCCATATCATTAACCCAAACATCTGACGTCCAAACTGCCCTGCTGCATTTTCAAAAACTGAAGCAGTTGGGTTTTCAGGATTTATCTTCGCGCCAGCCAAAATTATTCCCAAAGTCGCAAGAAAAAGAAAATAACGGATGACAGCGGTTACTACAATTCCTGTTGCCGCGCCTCTGTTCACTTGTGGCAACGCTGCTTCTCCTCTAAAACCGGAATCTAAAAGCCTGTGTGCTCCTGCGAAGGAAATGTAACCTCCAACAGTGCCTCCAACCAGCGTCAAGGTTGATATTGCGTTAAATTTTTCAGGGATAAATGTATGATGTAATGCCTCAGCAAAAGGAGGATCCGAAGTAAAGGCAATGTACAGAATCAATCCGATCATGATTAGTCCAAGCACTTTGGTAAACATATCCATTGTTTTACCTGCCTCTTTGAAAAGGAAAATACCAACAGCCAGCAACGCACTGATTACAGCTCCCGTTTTTACAGGTATGCCGGTCATCGCCTCAATTCCAAGACCTGCACCAGCAACATTTCCAATATTAAAAGCCAAGCCGCCAATGACAATCAGCAGCGCAAGAAAATAGCCCAGGCCTGGAAAAAGATCGTTGGCAAGATCCTGGGCATGTTTCCCGGAAACGGTTACAATCTGCCAGATGTTAAATTGAACACATAAATCAATAACAACAGAAATTAGTATAATAAAGCCAAAACTTGTAGCCAGCTGTTCCGTGAAAACTGTTGTCTGTGTAAGAAATCCCGGCCCGACCGCCGAAGTTGCCATTAAAAACGCTGCCCCTAATAAGGCTTTGGAAGATTTTGAATCTGACATAGATTTCGGTTTGGACACAGCGTTTCGAAGATGTTTAGGAGGTGTAAAGAGTTTACTTGTCTTTTTACTTTTGGTTAATCAGATTTGTCGTATCCGCCACCTCCGGGTGTTTCAATGGTTAGAATATCGCCTTTCTGTACTTGAATACTGCATATGCCGGGAAGTTGCGTTGAAACGTGATTACTTGTTAAAGTGTGTTTTCCAGGTTTTCCGTCTTGTCCTCCGTTCAAACCATAAGGAGCGTATTTCCGATGCTGGCCCAGAACTGTTACCTGCAAATTTTCAAGAAATTCAACCTTTCTGATAATCCCGTCACCGCCGTCAAATTGCCCATCTCCACCGGAATTTTTGCGTATACCAAATTCTAGTAATCTTACAGGGTATTTTTGTTCAAGTTGTTCAGGATCAGTAATTCTGGTATTGGTCATGTGTTGGTGAACTGCCGACCTTCCCTTAAAACCGGGTCCTGCGCCTACGCCGCCGCCAATGGTTTCATAGTATCCAAAATTCTCGTTTCCAAAAAGAAAATTATTCATCGTGCCCTGACTGCATGCCGCCAGGCCAAAAGCTTTCAGCAAAGTATCAACAAGGCGCTGACTTACCTCAGTGTTTCCACCGACAACAGCCGGACATTTAAACGGATCATCATAAAAATCAGGATGAAGGAAGCTGTTGTCGGGCAAAATGATTTTCACATTTTTCATCAATCCATCATTCAGCGGAATTTCCTTGTTGACCAGTAATCGCAAAACGTATAAAATGGCGCTGTAAAGAATTGAGATATTGGCGTTCAGATTATTAGGATGAACGGGTGAAGTTCCGGTAAAATCGAAAACCTGTTTTTGAGAATCTATTGAGATTTTTACCTGAATCTGATAATCGTCATCAAGGAATTCTTTGGCTTCAAATATTCTGCCTTCGAGTGATTTTAATGCATCTGTCAACTGCTGAATTGCACTGGTTTTCAGCAATTGCATATATTTTTTAACAGTTTCGACTCCATGAGAATCAGCTAGCTTCAGAAGCTGATCACTTCCCTTTTTTAATGCAGATAAGGCCGCGGTAATATCCGCTTCATTGGATAAGAAATTACGCGTTGGATATTCACATTCGGTAAATAATTTATGAATAACATCCCACTGAAAAACCCCTGCCCTAACCAGATATTGAGGAAGTATAACAACGCCTTCTTCTGCCAGACAAGTGGCGTCCGGCGGCATTGATCCGGGTGTTTTTCCGCCGATTTCTGCATGATGCGCCCGATTGATAACATAGCCCAAACATTCATTTTTAACCGTAAAAACACCTGAAATCAATGTGATATCCGGTAAATGTGATCCTCCGTATTTTGGATGATTGGTTATGATAACGTCGCCCGGACCAATGGAGATCGCCTCCCGGACAAGCCTTCCGCATATACCCATGCTGCCCAAATGCACGGGTATATGCTGGGCATTGACCAACAATTCGCCTTCCGCATCCAGAAGTGCACAGGAGAAATCAAGGCGCTCTTTCACATTGACTGAAAATGCAGTGCGTTGTAATTGAACACCCATTTCATCTGCGATGGCTTTAAAACGATTGGTGAAAAGCTGCAAGGAAATTTCGTCGCTATACTCCTTTGATGGAGTAATTTTTGTATCCGTTTTAAATGCAATCGCATCTTTATTTTCCTGAACAACAAGCTTCCAGCCTAGTGGAATAAAAGCGGTGGAAGTGTTGTTGAGAAGAATGGAAGGTCCTTTTATTTCATCGCCAGGACTTAAAATATCCCAATTATACAGTGCTGTGATTTCTGTATTGACAGTAGCATCAGATTTGTTTAATGGTTTAACTTGCCGCAAAACTTCAACTGATTTACCATTTTTTAAAATAGATTTTGGAGGAATCACATCAGCTTTTTCCTGGACTTTCAGCTTTACACTTTCAAGTTCTACACTGGCATTTTCCGGATAATAACCGAATTGTTCAATATATGCCTTTTTAAAATTTAACAGTGTCAGGCCTTCTTCAAAAGGTATTTCAATTGTATTTTCCTGTCCGGAGAAATGCAAAAATGTTGTGAAAAAAGCAATATCATATTCCTTGATACCTTGCTTCAATAATTCATTTTCAGCGTTAATTAATAATTCATTTTTCCAGCCTGAGATCTGACTTTCTGCATTTTCCCAGGGAAGTGTTATTTGTTTGGAAACAAGAGCACTGATCAATGCTTGTCCTATTCCAACTGCGCTGAAAAGTCCTGCGTCGTACGGAATAATTACATTTTCAATTTCCAATAAATCCGCAAGCTGGCAGCTGTGTAAACCGCCGGCACCTCCAAATGTTATCAAGGCATATTCGGCAGGATTTATTCCCTTTGCTACTGATATTTTTCTGATCGCATCGGCCATTTTTTCGTTCGCAATTCTTTCTAGTCCGATCAGAATTTCTGATTTTGAAAGACGATTGGTAGTCTTTTCAAAAATTGAATCTTGAAGGTTTTCTAGCGTTGATAATGCTGCTTCCGGACGAATCGGGATTCCGAATTTTGCCGGATCCAGTTTTCCAAGCAACAGATTTACGTCTGTAATTGTAAGCGGTCCGCCGGCTCCATAACACGCCGGGCCTGGTGATGCGCCTGCACTTTCCGGGCCAACTTGTAAGGTAAATCCGTCAAACCAACAAACGGAGCCGCCGCCGGCTGCTACTGTTTCAATAGCAAGAGTAGGATTGTGAAACTCGATTCCGTCAATTTCGGTAATATATTTTAACTCAGGCTGTCCGTCGATTCGTGCTACGTCGGTGCTGGTTCCACCCATATCGAAGGTGAGCACCTTTGGGAAACCCAGAAGTTTTGCAATATTGGTTGCCGCGACCATGCCGCCAGCCGGGCCACTCAATAAGCTATCTTTTGCTTTGAAGCCATTGAGTTCCGACAAGCTTCCGGTACTTGTCATGACTTTCAGGCTGCCATCCGGTAAGGAATTCTTGATATTGTTGAGATAAACATCTAAAACAGGATCAAGATAGGCATTGACGACAGCCGTCTGCGTACGTCTTAAATAATGTGAAAAAGGAAAAAGCTGTGAAGATGCTGAAACATATTTTGCTCCATTTTGTCTGAACGCGGTGGTTATGGCTGTTTCATGCCGATCGTTCTGGTATGAATGAAGCAAAGAAATAGCTATCGATTCGAAATGTATGCCTGGAAAAAGTGTAAAGTCATGACTATCCAGTTCTTTGATCAAGCGGCCGTCGGCAGCTACCCGTTCATTTAATTCAATCACATCTGAGTAAAGTAGATTAGGTTCAGGAATGTCCAGTTGAAATAACGACGGACGTTGCTGTGTTCCAATATAAAGTAAATCCTTAAAACCTTTTGTGACGACCAGAAGTGTTTTTGCGCCTTTTCGTTCCAACAAAGCATTCGTTCCTTTGGTGGTACCCAAGCGCATTTCCAAAGATGGAAGTGGGTTTTTTAGCGGCGTTTTGGTTAACAATCTTGCCGCGAGAACAGGTGCTTCCTCGCCGCTGAACAATTCGAAATCCGTGTTGGCAATATCTGAAAGCTCAGTATCTAATGTCAAAATATTTTTGTCGTAATCAACGCCGGTCAAAAATGCCGATTCCTTCGTATGGTAAATATGGAAGGTGTAACCCGCCAATAACTCGCTCTCATATTTCCATGACGAAGAAAACTCATAAATAAAAGCAGTGACTTTTTTAACGATTCTCCCTCTCAATCGTGCAGAGCTCAGCACTTTAATTCTTGTCGTTTTTCCATCTGGATCAACCGCGAGACAGTCCGTGAAAGTACCGCCAGTGTCAATGCTGATTTTCCAGATTGGTGTGTTTGAAGTATTCAAAATAGTCGTTTTAGCGCAGTTATGGATTCAGTTACCAAATTACACCGGATTTTGAATAAAACCGATCTTGAAAAGTGTATGTGACCGACTTAGCTTAGGTTTTATTTAAATTCTTTGCCGTAATAATTAAAATCACACACTACTTATTTTATTAGATATGAAAAGAAATGATACGCTTTGGAAAGGTATACTGGAAAATATATTCGGAGATTTTCTGTTGTTTTTCTTCAATAATGCTGACGAAGTATTTGATACTAAAAAAGGCTTTCAGTTTCTCGACAAAGAGCTGGAACAGCTTTTTCCGGCAGAAGAAATTCTAGCCCCAAAGTTTGTTGATAAGCTGGTTAAGGTTTTCACCAAATCAGGAAAACAAGAATGGATTCTTTTACATATCGAAGTTCAGGGTTATCATGACAAAGACTTCGGAGAGAGAATGTTTACATACTTTTATCGGATACTTGACAGATATGGCAAGCGTTTGACAAGCATTGCCATTTTTACTGATGCGCAAAAAAGTTTTAAACCAAAAAAATATGTATATGAATATCTGGGTACGAAACTTAGCTTTGAGTTTAATACCTACAAAGTAATTGAGCAAAATGAAGAAATGCTCCTGGCAAGTGATAATCCATTTGCAATAGTAATTCTGACGGTATTGCTTGCAATCAAGAAAAAGCAATATAATAACGACGAAAAGCTTTTTCACCAAAAGTATTTACTGGCAAAATTGTTGCTAAGCAGAAAAATATCGAGAACTAAAATTAATCATTTGTTGATTTTCCTGCAACGCTACGTAACTTTTGCAGATACAGAATTTAATATTAAATTTGATAAGGTAATTGAAGAATTAACAGAAAAACGCACAGCTATGGGAATCAAAGAGTTAGTTATTGATCTGGCAAAAAAAGAAGGGATTGCAAAAGGTAAGGAAGAGGTTGTCCGTAATCTGTTATTGGCAAAAAGATTTACGATTTCTGAAATTGCAAACTTCGCGAGTGTAACTGAATCTTTCGTTTTAAATGTGCAGCAAAAGCTTTCATGAATTTAACATAATGCAATAAAATTTGAAGGCTCCCAGCGGAGTCTTTTTGTTTTTAATGATTATCTTACAATTGTATTTTTTTACTTTCCTGATATAACATTATTCTCATCTTTTACCTTAATCATGAAAAGAAACGCTCCTTTTTACACGCTTTTCATCACGCTCCTGCTATTTCAATCTTTCGCAGTTTTTGGACAAATGCCAGATCCTGTCAGGTTTACGGTTTCTATGAATAATCCCGGCAGTCATACATTTCACGTAACGATGGAATGTACAGTGGGGCCTAACGAAACATCCATATTGAAAATGCCAGCCTGGTCGCCGGGATATTATCAGATCATGGATTTTGCTGATGCACTTACCAACTTTTCAGTGAAAGACCGAGATGGAAAAAATCTTGAATTCAGAAAGAAAGGCAAAAATGGATGGCATGTGGAAAAAGGAAAAGCGACGACGTTGAAGGTGGAATATGATATTATTACTTCACGGGAATTCGTTGGAACCAGTTTTCTGGATGAACAGCATGGTTATATTATTCCTGCAAGTGTTTGTCTTTATCTGGAAAATGAAATAAAAAGACCGGCAGAAATTACGATTAAGCCGTTTGCAGACTGGAAAAATGTTGCGACGGGACTTGATTCAATAACTGGAAAGGCTTTCACATATGCAGCACCTGACTTTGATATACTTTATGACAGCCCGATTTTGATAGGGAATCTGGAAGAATTGCCAGCCTTTGAGATAACAGGGATCCCGCATCGTTTTATTGGTTTCAAAATGGGGGATTTTGATAAAGCGCAATTCATGCAGGACCTGAAAAAAATGATCGAACAAGCATCTGGTTTGATCGGGGATATTCCCTACAAACACTATACATTTCTGGCAATCGGCCCTGGAAGAGGTGGAATTGAACATTTGAATTCTACGGCTGTAAGTTTCAATGGAGCCGATTTAGGCACGCAGGCGGGTAAAATCAGATTGCTTAGCTTTTTAACACATGAATATTTTCACCATTATAATGTAAAAAGAATTCGCCCGGTTGAGCTTGGGCCATTTAATTATGACCGCGGAAGCAAAACAAATTTACTGTGGGTTTCGGAAGGTTTGACCGTTTATTATGAATATCCAATTTTGAATAGAGCTGGATTAATGTCGGAAAAGGAAAGCCTGGACGCATTCAAATCTTTAATATTGCAATTGGAAACGCAGCCAGGAAGATTGTATCAGTCGCTGGCACAGGCGAGTGCAGAAACCTGGTCTGACGGGCCAAGTGGTCGTGTTAATGATGAATTTAATAAGACGATCTCCTATTACATCAAAGGTCCAATCGTCGGTTTGCTGTTGGATTTTAAAATTCGTCATGAAACGAAAAACAAAAGATCGCTGGATGATGTGATGCGTACGCTGTATCAGGAATATTACCAAAAACAAAAACGTGGATTTACGGAAATGGAATTCAGGAAGGTATGTGAGCAAGTTGCCGGTGCTTCATTAGATGAAATTTTCCACTACGTATATACAACTAAGGAACTCGATTATGTGAAGTATTTCAATTATGCCGGACTCAATATAGATGTTGTTCCAAAACAGCTTCCTGGCGGATATTCAGGAATAAAAACAAAACTGAGAAATGACAGCCTCATTGTGACGAGCGTTGACTGGGATTCACCGGCATGGAAAGCAGGCGTTAGAAGAGGAAATGTAATTCAGGACATTGATTCTGCACCAGCTACGGAGAAAAATATTGAATATCTGTTTGCCAATAGAGAATCAGGTGAAAAAATCCATTTGAACCTCATTAAAAATGATACTAAAATAGAAATTCCGGTTGTTCTTGGTACAAAATCTGAACGGTCATTTGATATTACCCCGATCCCAGATCCGGACAAGCTTCAATCTACAATTTTGAAAAGCTGGGTGAAGTAAATGGATGGTAGTTAATTATATTAATGGTATGAGTGCCGGAGCAAACGTGTCACCTTTTCAGGGTTTAAATTAACAATATCACAACATTTGCTACAATAATTCCATCCTTTCAGGATTATTATAACCTAAATTGATTATTTGAAAGACTTACCTTTGAGAAGAAAGGATAAGCCTCTTTTCCTCACCTTTACCATTAAAAACGGCGACTATTTCCTAGCGTGAGCTCGAATAGTCGCCGTTTCAGCATTAACAATAAACCCTTAACAATTTACCATTAATTAACCCCTGTTCTCGTATCCCACCACATTTGTTTTCCCCACAAGTTGTCTTTTACGTCAGCAACAGAAGCTGCACTGTTTGCTCCATTTAGAGTCGTTTCTTCTGCCGGGTATGGGTAGCGGAAAGGCGGGCGCGTATGTCCCGGGAAAGGAGATCCACTTGCTGCCGGAAGCAAAGGGACATCTGTTCTTCTTGACTCAGCCCACGCTTCATGGCCATCTTTAAACAACGCAAGCCATTTTTGGGTATATAGTTTGGTTGTTGTTCCATCCCATTTTACGCCTGTTCCGTTCAGATATTTTGTGATGACGGCCGCATCTGTTATCCCATTTTCCTGTAAAGAAGCCGTAACAGCGCTTTCATAAAGTTTTTCAGCAGTTTGTCCGCCAACGTTCCAGCCTTTCAAGGCCGCTTCCGACATAATAAAAAGAACTTCTGAATAACGCATGAATGGAGAAAAGCCAGCAGCATTTTCACGGAACCTGACACCGATCCTTGAAAAACGCGAAATGGTTGGAGAACTGATCGGGCCGATTTCAACACCTCGGTAAACATTATCATCGGGTGCTGGTTTTGCATAAACCGGTAAGCGCGGATCATTCAAAGTTGTTAAAGTATTGATCAAAGGAGCGCTTGGTCCGTGGTCGTCACGTGAGCGGAAATCGTTGTTCCATGGCTCAATGTATGGACTGGTACCAACCCAGTTGAAAAATGCGTTGTCAGTATTGCTGCTGAAAACAGGATATTTGGTCGGGTTTGCGGCAATTTCTTCAATGATTGATTTGGAAAGAGCCGGGTTAATTCCTGAAATCCGGATCGCCACACGCAGTCGGAGGGAATTACAGAATTTCTGCCAATTCGCAACATTTCCGGCATACAACAAGTCTCCTTCTCCTAGCGGATCCGTTCCGCCAGCTGCGAAAAGATCTGCCGCCGTTTTTAGTTGTGCAATAAGCAAAGGATAAATATCTTCCTGCTTGTCATACTTTGGCGTGATAAAACCCTGATCACCTTTTATGGCTTCGGTGTAAGGCATATCTCTCCAACGGTCCGTGGCGATCTGCCCGATATAGGCCTGAATCGTCATACCTGCCGCTTTCATGTTTGTCGCTTGCGTTTTATCCGCCTGGTCAATAACGGCCTGGGCATTTTTAAGATCACGGTATACTTTTTTCCAAAGATCACTGATGGTTCCGCTGCGGTACATGTAACGCGCTTCGTCAACATACTGGATTTTTCCAAGGTGGCCGCTATATGTTTCCGGCTCGTTCATATTTCCCCAGGCATCGAAATAATTTGCTGCGAAATCCTGAATTACATAAGCCAAAACATTTGTGATCGGCGCTTCAACCGGACTGTTTGGATTTGTATTGATGTCTTCAAATTCGTTGGTGCAAGACTGGGCAGAGAAACCCAAAAGTCCGAGGCACAGTATATAGGATGATATTTTTTTCATGTCGCGATTAGAATTTAACATTAAGTTTTACACCGACGCTTCTGTTCGAAGGAATCTGATATTGTTCAATACCAAGTCCGTCATTACCAACTCCAAAACCTGTTTCCGGATCGATGTGTGCCACGTTGCTTTTGTGCGTGTAAAGCAATGCAACGTTATGAGCAAAAACAGACAATCCCGCTCCTTTCAACCAGGTGGCTTTGTTCGTAAGAGAAGCCGGAAGCGAATAGCCAAGTTCGATCTGACGCAGTTTGATAAAGCTTCCGTCTATAATCGCAGTTTCCTTACCACCCCATAAACTCTGGAAATAATCTCTCGCGCCGACACGGATATTGTTTGCTTCGCCGTTTTCAAGCATCACTTTTTCGCCTTTCAAAACATCCTGTCCAACGATCAAGCCGTTTTCACGAATTCCACCGGCAACAGTCGGTTCCAAAACACCGGATTGAAGTCCGAACCACTGCGTTACGCTAAAGACATCACCACCTTTACGCATATCCAGAAGGAAACTCATTCTCAGGTTTTTGTAGGAAAAACTGTTGGTAACACCGCCAACCCAGTCAGGCATTACGTTTCCGACTACTTTCGGAGACGATGTATATTTTGGTAAACCATCACTTCCGATAATGATCGCATTGGTTGCCTCATCCCGTAAAAATGCATTTCCGCGCATCACACCATAAGCTTGTCCGGGTATTGCGTCAACAGTTAGGCTCCATGCAGAAGTGATCGTGTAAGCTTCCAGTTTTTGTTTCGTAACCGGATCTTCGTATAACTTGTTAACCTTGCTGCTATTTTTTGCCCAGTTCACATTCATATCCCAGTTAAAACCTTCCGGTTTGCGGATGATTCCCAGGTTTAACTGTAACTCAACACCTTTATTCTGGATCTCACCAGCGTTCAATTGCAGTTTTTCAAATCCTGTCGAATTAGAAATGTTGACCTGCATGATCTGGTTGGTAGTAACTTTATCATAATAAGTCGCATCCAGACCTAAGCGGCCATTCAGGAATTGCAGTTCCGTACCAATTTCAGTACTGTTCGCTTTTTCAGGTTTGAGGTTTAGCGGAGGCAATGTGCTCGAAATGCTGTAAAGCGTTGTTCCGTTAAATCCGGCAGCGTTTGCGATGTATGGCGCTTGCAGTAAATAAGGCGATCCGCCATTTCCAACACTCGCCCAGCTCGCTCTCAACTTACCGAATCGTAGAATATTTGGGTTAATATCCAGCATGTTTGTGAATACCCAGCTTGCACTTGCAGAAGGATAGAAGTAAGACCAGTTGTCGCTCGGCAACGTCGAATTCCAGTCGTTACGTGCAGTAAGGTCAAGGTAAAGTGATTCTTTGTAACCGAAAGAAGCCTGACCGAAAATACTGTTTGAACGCAACATTGTTGTCCTCATACTGGTAACCGGGGAACCTTTTGTATTGCTGATTGTGAACAAGTTAGGCACTGTAAGCTGATCTGCTCCCAAAGAACTATTGATCTGCTGGTTGTTTCTATAATTGGCACCCGCGGTATAGTTCAATGAAAAATCTTTACCAATATTTCCGCCACCTGTCAGGATCATATCCGCGTTAAATTCACTGAGGCTGTACTGCCATTCTTTAAATTTACCGCCACCCCAGGTTTTGTCTGCCATACTCGTCAACGTCGAATTCGATTTGTTATAAGTAATCTCCTTACGGCGCTCGCTCGACCAGTCTTGTCCAACTCTTACCATCGCTGTCAGCCAGTCGTGGAACTTGTAAGTCGCGCTTACATTCCCGTACATTCTGTCTTTCTTGCGGCCGTGGGTGCTGTTATAAACATTGAAATAAGGATTGTCGTGGAAGTTATTATTCCAGTTATACGGCATTCCATTTGCAAATGTTTTCTCATAATTTGCTTTAAGATCATTCATATCAACCTGACGGCCAAACCATCCGCCGATGGATTGCATCGGGTTATTACTGTTGTAACCCTGACCTACCAAATTGTCATTTTCTGTACGGACATAATTGATCAAAGCGTTGGTTTTTAAACGTTTTGTCAATTGCTGCGTTGTATTTAACTGAATCGTATAACGTTTCTGATCTGTGTTCGGAATTGTTCCTACCTGTTTCTGATTACTGAAAGCCAAACGCGTATCGCCATTTTCAGTTGCGTTGGTTACGGCAAGTGAATTGTCGATGGTATAACCTGTTCTAAAAAAATCTTTCACGTTGTTAGGATGTGATATCCAGGGTGTTGCCGTACGATTTCCATTTGCATCAAGTGGGCTGTTGTATTGCGGAATGTTCAATCCTGCATCCAGACGAGGTCCCCAGCTTTCATCAACACCGTCGTTTACGCCATTTCCAAGTCCGTCTTTGTAAGAAAAACCAACTTGTTGTGCCCAATCCTGATACGTTGCAGGAGATAAAGATTCATTTGCGCCAATGTCTCCCAGCGTAATCGCGCCGGATTGATATTGTTTCCACATATATTCTTCACCATATTTTCCCTGTCCATACTGATTCTGATATTTCGGAAGGATATATGGTTTCTCCGTTGAAAAACCTCCGGAATATGAAACAGACATTTTATTTCCTGATCCTTTTCCGTTTTTTGTTGTAATCAGAATAACACCATTTGCGGCCTGATAACCATATAAAGCAGCGGCATTCGCACCTTTCAAAACAGACATCGAAGCAATATTGTTTGGGTCGATTTCTGAAATCGCACTACCATAATCGACAGAGCCACCAGAGCCAACATCCGTCGAAAAGTTGCTGACAGGTACACCATCGACAACAAATAATGGCTGGTTATTACCGAAAGAGTTATTACCTCTAAGCACTATACGCGAGCCCGAACCTACCGCTCCACTTGCGGAGGTAATCTGCACACCGGCCACTTTTCCGGAGAGTGAGTTCAATACATTTTGCTCGTTACTTTGAACAAGATCGTTTCCTTTTACTTCCTGGATCGAGTATCCAAGCGATTTTTTCTGTCTTGTCATACCCAAAGCGGTGACGACAACTTCATTCAGCTGCTTTAAATCAGACACCAAAATGATATCAAGATTTTTGCGGCCGCTCACCTGAATTTCCTGTGACATGAACCCGATAAAACTTACGACCAGCGTCCCGTTTTCAGGAACAAGAAGTTTGTATTTCCCGTCTGCGTCTGTGGTTGTTCCATTGTTAGAACTTCCTTTAACCAATACCGAAGCACCCGGAAGTGGGCTGCCGTCGTCTTTGGAAGTGATGACGCCGGATATTTCGATATCAGCTGTTTTTGAAAATTGTTTGACCGGCGCGGCCCTGACGAAATCCGCCGGAACGCAGAAAAGCGCAATGAATGCTGCCACGCATATACGCTTTGACAAAATAAAGAAGATAGGTCGTTTCATACTTGTAGATAGGTTGTAAGAAATTAGGTTCCTTGGGCAACAGCAATTCTTCCGGCGAAATATTTCACCGGCATTGGCATTTCCAGAGAATGGAAGATGTCAGGGAGTCGAAACCGTGATTAGTTCACTAAATAAATGACAACAGTAGCTCGTATTGTTCATGCATATCGTGTTAGGTAAATGACTGTAATTAATGAGTGTAAAATTACCTGCTACGTTTTGCAAATTATTCGTCTTAATTGCCGGATAGTTTACCAATATTAACTTAGTGTTAGAATTAATTTTGCGTTATGTGTATTATGTAGTGATTTATATGGAATATTTAAAAAGGAGGCAAATTTAAACTCGTGGATTGAGGTATTGTATATTTGATTTGCTTACTGTAAACTTTCGGAAAATGATAAATGTCCAGACAATCAGCTAGTTGTCGGGCGTATAGCCTTTCTGTACTTTGGAATTTTATCCAGTGAAATACTTAATTATAGCAGCTTTTTGAAAAAATCACGGTGATATTCGCGTGGAGATTTTCCGACTGTTTTCTTAAAAACACGGTTGAAATTAGTTACGTTGTCGAAGCCGGTTTGATACGAAACATCGGAAATGCTATCAAATTTTCCGGATACCACAATCTTACACGCTTCATTTACACGGACTTCATTCAAAAAACTTACAAAGGTTTTGTCTGTATGTTTTTTGAAATAACGGCAAAAAGCCTGAGGTGTCAGATTTGCAATGGAGGCAATTTCACTAAGTGTGATATGGTTTTTGTAATTACCAATCACATACTGGAAAATCTGGTCCATCCGGATTCCCTCCACATCAGAAATGATTTGCTCGTTATTATTTGTTGATAGTGGTTTCAGGTTTTTCAGTGTAGAAAAGGATTGGAGCAAATTGATAAAAGTCGAAATCCGAAGACTGTCCGAACTGTTCATAATTTCAGTCATCGTTTTCTTGACCATATCGTAAGAACTTTCGGGGAGCTGCAACCCATTGTGAACACCTTCGACAAATTTTCTGATGACGGCCATTTCCGGAAGTCTCAAAATGTTTTGAAAAAGATGTGCAGGATTGAAGAAGAAAGAGATTTCGTGAACACTTTTGTTTTGTTCAGGATCGTAATAAATATCATCGCTTTTGAAAACATGCGACTGGTTCGCTCCGATAATATAAACATCCCCGCTTTTAAAACGTTGCATGTAATTTCCGGCGATAAGCATTCCTTCCCCCGATTTAATCCAGGTGATCTGAATTTCAGGATGTCGGTGCAGGTGATTGTAGAAATGCGGTATAATATTATCCTGAACTACAATCGTGCTTTCCTTAGCAACGGGTATAGTGAACTGAACTACTTTCATCGGGTAGATAATTTAGCAGGCAATTGATGTCGATATGCTAACATACCAGTTTCGGAATTAAAAAACACGAAAAATGGTCGGAAATTATCTGGAAAATTTATTGTTCAGGCTATTATAGGTTAAAATAAGTTTGTTATTGCATTTTGATAAGATAAAAAAACTGCGAAGTATAGAAGAACTATTCTTCGCAGTCAACATCATTCGAAAACAGGAAATTATCTCAGCGCTATTTTTTGAGGCGCACCAAAAATCATTTCACCAACACCGGCCGTTTTAACACCTATCCGGACAAAAACATATTCTCGGCTTGCGAGTGCGGTAGACAGACTGGCCGTCAATGTTACCGGTTTGGTAACGTCGGTCAAATCTGCTGCAACTTTCTGTGCATTTCCTACATTGTTGTTGGCGTCCACAATGGTTGTGGTTCCAACATAAAGGTTAACACGTTCAATTTGACGGCTGGTATCAATTTGTTGTAAATTAAAAGTGGCCGAAACCGCTTGTTCTCCTTTTTGATAGGTATCATTTCTGATGACAAAATAAGGCGTAACCGGCACGTCGAGTTCAAGTGAGCCATTCACTTGAACGTCAATTGAATCGGTATTATCGATCCAGGGACCGTTGCCACGCAATCTTACAAGTTTATAATTTCCGTCAAACAGACTGGCTGAAAATGTTCCATCCTGGTTTACATAAACCGGAATTTTCGTGAACAACTGATATCCGCGTTGCCAAATTTCCAGCTGAACGCCGTTTGATCTAACGCCAATTAGTTGTCCGTCATGAACAATTCTGCCCTTTAAAACAGATTTCGGCTGCTGATAATTATCTTTTTCGCATCCTGAAAGTATGACTGCCGAAGCCATCATGAAAAATGCTATTAGTGTCGTTTTCATATCTTTTAATGGAATGGATTACGGACGATTTTTGGATTATTGTCTATAACAAGCTGCTCGATAGAGGAATAATAATTCCCCATCTGGAAAAAGCGTGGCGCGCGGAAACGTGGTGCGACTAGTTTATCGAATACGTATTTTCCATGAGTAGGATGCCCCGGACGAACAACGCGGTATGGATAAAGTGCATAAATAACGGCATCCGGATTGGAAGCATTACCGTTCCAAACCTCATGCGCAATCCGCCAGCGTTTTAAATCCCACACGCGATGATCTTCAAAAGCCAGTTCAACGCGACGTTCGTTTTGAAGTTTTTCTATTGAAAGTGTTTTCAAACTATTTGCGCCAAAACCAGCTCTTTCACGAACAACATTTACATATTTCAAAGCATCAGCCGTTTTGCCCAATTCCAATGCAGCTTCACTTGCATTCAGGTAAATTTCACCCAAACGGAAGCGTACCCACCACATATCGCTACGAATACCACGTGTACTGGACATGGCTGTCTGGTCAACATATTTTCTCAGATAAAAACCGGAATTAGTAACTTCTGTCTGCGAACGCTGCGGTCCGGAAGAGCCTGTCAGCAAACCGCCATCTTCGTAAGTTGAACCGAGTGTATTAGACTCAACATTCTGGAAGCTGTTTGTCGATGCGTTCCATAACTTAACACCAGCCTGAATCTGTACAGGAGTTCCCCGGAATGACGTTCCCGGATAAATTACAGTACCGTAAAGACGGGCATCTTTATTTGCAAAAATATCCTGAAGATTGTCGTAATAAACATAATCAGAACCACCGGCATTTCTGGTACGCAGCTCACCCGAAGTTCCGTCCAGATATTCATAGTCTTCAACCAGATTAAGCGATGGCGTTATGGAAGAGGATGAAAGATTATCTTCCCGAACATTTCTGGCGATATTGTCATACGTAAACCCATGTCTTTTGTCTTTGCTCGTTAAAAAGTCCTGCGCCAGAATTATTTCCTGATTAGCAGATTTTTTAGTGACGGCCTCATAAAAATTTTCACCCAGATTAGGGTTCGTTTTATAAAGCTGATAATTTCCGCTGGCAATAATTTCCTCCGAAGCGGCTAGTGATTTTGTATAATAATCATTTGCTTTTGATGCAGGAATACCCACCTCACCACCAGGCGTTGAGATTGGCGAAGCCATTTTGTTATTGTATTTTGCAATGGATGCCGCATATAACATAGCGCGACTTTTTAGCGCCATGGCAGTGAATTTATTTGCTCGCGTGTTACTTCCGGTATTACCAAGTTGTTCTTTTACTGCATCTAGCTCGGATGCAATAAAATCATAAACTTCCTCTTCTTTGTTTCTCGGCTGCTGTAGATAGGAAGGGTCTCCGTTGTAATCGTAAATCAATTGTTTGGTAACAATTGGGACGCCGCCCATCCTTTTTACAAGATCGAAATATACAAAAGCACGTAAAAAACGAAGTTCAGCAGAAAATTGCGTTTTTTGAGTTGCTGAAAGTTTTGTACTAAATTTTTCGATGTTTTCAAGCGCAAGATTTATATCTCGAACAAGACCATAATCCCAGTAACGCCAGCGGTTGAATCCATAGGAAATGATATTATTTCTTGCGTCATCGTTATTGGACCACATCGCTTCGTCGTATGCGGCAAAGTCTTGCCAGCCTTCTTTGATAGGAATCGCCTGATCAGTTGTTGATCCATGATTCAAGTCAGTGTGATGCGGCAAACGATCATAATAATTGGCCAGCAAACCAGTGATCAGTTTCGGGTCATTCCATATCTGATCTTCAAGAATTAAATTTTGCGGCTCCCTGTCCAGCCAGTTCTCAGCGCATCCTGAAAGGAAAAAAAGCAGGAGAACGAATGATGTATATTTTGATAAGGTTTTCATGGTAATCAGATTAAAAAGTAAGATTGAAACCAACATTCAACAAGCGCTGCTGAGGATATACCAAAGCATTTCCGGATGAAATTTCAGGGTCGATTTCGTATTTTTTTACGTTGTCGAGGGAGAATAAATTGGTTGCATTTACGTAAAGGCGAAGGCCCGACAACCCAATTTTTTTGGCAAGTTTCTGGTCGAAATTATATCCAAATTCTATGTTCCGAAGACGGATATAACGCACGTTCGTAATCCAGAAATCACTCTTACGGAAGTTAACGTGGCTAGTATTGTCTTTGCGTAAAGCCGGATAAGTTCCCGGAATCCATTTGCTGTTAGGGTCAAACGGATCTTCACGATGCCAGCGGTCTTCGAGCATGAAATGCGGAGAAGTTCCGTTGTTTTGGTAGGGTATTTTCAATTCCCAGTTTCTCTGAAAGCTTTGCATGGACGCACCGGCAAAGTCGAAAAACAGCGAGAATCCTTTATAAGCCAGACTTCCGTTAAAGGCAAAACTCAAATATGGATTCGCTCCTTCGGCATATCCGATCGGCCTTTCATCCAACTCGTTAATAATACCATCGCCGTTAACGTCTTTGTAAATGAAATCGCCCGGTAATTGTGACCTGTTTCCTTGTCCATCGTTGTCAATCGTGTGGCTCTCAATTTCCTCCTGTGACTGAAACTGGCCTTCTACCTGATAACCCCAGTTGATATCTCCCCAACGGTCAACAAATGAATTACGATACTCATTGTAGGAATTTCCAAAACGCGGTTTGTAGAAATCCAGATCTTTCCGGCGGGATAAAGTTGCGTTGGCACTGAAAGTGTAATCAATTTGTCCTAATGAACTTTTATAAGTCAACACAGCTTCAATTCCCTTATTGACGTCGGAATTCAGGTTTTCATTCGGTAAGGTGTATCCAACTTCTGATGGAAGCAAAACGTCATAACGTGCAGCTGGCAAGCCTTCGCGTTTGCGTTGGAAGACATCAACCTGACCATTTAACTTTCCACCCATAAAACCAAAGTCAATCCCGAAATTGGTTGAAACATTGGTAATCCAGGATAACGTGGTAATTGGCAATCCTCGTGGACGAACGCCGATGTTGTATGTTCCGTCAAATATTGCGCTTCCCTGAAGAAAGTTGTACCCCGGCAAATAGCTAAACGGAGCAACAATAAAATTGTCATTGGCAAGACGGTCACTACCAGTCCGCCCATAGGAAGCACGGATTTTTAGGTTGCTGAAAACATTTTCCAGTTTTCCTTTGAAGAAATTCTCTTCTGAAATACGCCAGCCGGCAGAAACTCCGGGGAAGAATCCGAAACGTTTTCCGGGCGCATATAAAAATGATCCATCATAACGACCTACTGCTTCAACAAGGTATTTTTGTTTGAAAGCATAATTTACCCGGCCGATATAACCTGCCCGAGCTTCTGTGCTCCATTCGTCCAAAAGATAATCCTGGTTGGCGAATGACATTAAAGGAATGTAATTATTTGGCGGTACTGTGTGAACGATCATGTAGGTATTTACATTATCCGACTGCTCATAAGCACCGACCGCTGAGATTTCATGATCACCAAAAGTCTTGTTATAGCTTAGCTGAAATTGTGCAAAACGGTCAACGATATTACGCTTGCGCCGCTCTCTCCACGGATTCTGGTTTCCACCACCGACCACGACGTCGTAAGTATCTTTTTCGGCGTTATAAGTGTAGGCGTCATAAGTGTATTCAAAACCGTCGAAGTCGAAATTTGTAAAACCATAGGAGTACGTACCTTTGGCTTTTAAACCAAAACCGAAATCGTATTCTGCGAAAAAGTTGCCTTTTACAACGCGCGTTAATTCATCAATATATCCTGTAATTTCCTTTGTGTAAGTGGCGGGGTTTACGTTAACATTATGCGTTTGATTGATATAATTCGGATTATCATTTGCATAAGGACGTTCAGTAGGCCACATCGTAAAAATACTTAGGAACGGGTTGAAATAATCGTCAAGACCCGGAACTCCGACCTGCGATCTATTTTCAATACGACCATTGATCTGCGTTCCGACTTTCAGTTTTTTAGTAATATGTGCCTCGATATTCGCCTGAATATTGGTTCTTTTAAATTTATAATCTTTGATTAAAGCATCCTGGTTCAGTTGTCCGAAAGAGAGATAATAATTGACTCTTTCTGTTCCGCCTGATACGTTTGCATTTCCATAATATTGCGGAACATTCGGACGCATGACCATTTTGTAATAGTCAAAACTCTGGAATCCTTTTTCTGTTCCGGTTTTCCACTTTGCCAGTTCTTCCGGCGTGATCGAAGGCGTGCGGCCCTGATTCACGTCCGATTCGACCAACCCGCGCATATGCTGATAAGCATTGGCTGGTTTTGGATACCTGGTAAAATTTTGTAATCCGTAATAACCCGAAAGATTGATTTTTGCAGGTCCGTCGCCAGCTTTCCCCCTTTTTGTCGTAACAAGAATTACGCCGTTTGCTGCCCGTAAACCATAAATGGCGGCGGAGGCATCTTTCAGAATTGAAATACTTTCAATGTCATTTTGACCTAAATTGTTGAAGTTGGTCGCGTCTGAAGGAATCCCGTCAATTACGTAAAGTGGCGTTCCCATGTTACGGATCTGGATGGAAGTAGAATTTCCCGGACGAGCATCTGCCTTCCGTGCGGTGATTCCCTGTACCCGCCCAACCAGCGCGTCAGATGTTCCGATCGAAGGCGTCCGGATCAGGTCTTTTGCCTGGATATTGCTCACGGCACCCGTAACCGTCGCAGCGGACTGTGTTCCATAACCAACCACAATTACTTCCCGAAGTTCCTCATTGCTCGGAACCATTGTAACCTTAATTGTCGATTGATTCCCTATGGCAACATCCTGAGATGTGTATCCAATAAAAGAAAAAGTAAGCGTCTGGGCGTCGTTGGGAATATTCAAAACGAAGGCTCCGTCAGCACCACTGCTTGTTCCGATTGAGGTTCCTTTTACAACAACACTTACGCCGGGTAATGGATTGCTGTTCTCATCGACTATTGAGCCTGAAATTGTTTTGTCAATGTAATTTTTTCCTTCATATGTAATAGCCGTTTTGTTTAAAAATTTTGGATTTATATGCGCCAGGGTTTCCTGTGGGCATAAACAGGCGGCAGTTATCAAAACGCCTAGGGCTTTGGAAATACCCCATTCCGGATATCCGTTACGTTTTTTCATTGTGTAAAAAATTAAATTAGAGATGAGATAGTAATTATTCTTAGTGTTCAATATTTGTATAAATCAAATATTTATTGAATTAACCATATTGAATTTTGCGTGTATTTTTCCAATGCAACATTTCCGAAGAAACAGTGCTCTTATAGCTGAAAAGTACATTCTTATGGTTTAAAGAAGAGGATTTGTTGAACGTGAACTAATAAACGTTCCTGTAAGCTTTTAGTGATGGTTTATTCATAGGCCGGTAGATTGATATGAGAGATGAGTGTAAAAAATCTTATAAAAATACAGTATTAAAACTGGCCGTCACCGAAGCAACGGCCAGCTGAATTTTTTATTCTTTTACTACTTTCATAACACCTGTCATCAGACGCCAGTGGCCTGGGAATGTGCAAACGTAAGGATAATCACCAACCTCTTTTGGTACCACGAATTTCAAACGATAGGTTTGTTCCGGGTTCACCAATGGCGTCGCTGCAATAATTTGAGGGATATTTGGTACATAATTTTTCTCAGCACCATCTTTTGCTGTAATCATTTTATCAGCTGCTGCACCAATAATGGCTGTTGTTTTAGGTTTTCCAACAACAATATTATGCTGCATCGCATCCGGATTTTCGAAGATGATTTCAACTGTTTTTCCTGCTACTGCTGTAAACTCGGTAACACTGAATTTCATCTCCTCGCGAATTGCCTTGATGCGAACGATCTGAACATTTGGATCAGAAGCAACTTCATCCTTGATACCATAAGACTCCATAAGCGTTGTAAACTTCGTGCTTAAATCATCTTGGATATTTCCTTTTACAGAGGCAAGTAAGGTGCGGTTGGCATCAGAAAGTGTTTCTTTACGCTTTGGATTCCATGCGCCAAGAACTCCTTTCAAAACCGCATTTCTTCCCTGCGGATCAAGCGATTCTGCCGTTTTGATCATATCAAGCACTTCGTCGCCCGAAGCATAAGAAGTATAACCACGTGCAGCTCTTTCCAACGCAAAGTCAGACAAACGGTCCAGACGTTTCACTTCGAAACTTTTGCTCATGGTGTTATTTTTGTTCTCATCTTTTTCAGGAACCACGTTGTCAACATCAACAGTTGCCGTTACGCTCACTTTTCCTGACTCATCTGATGTAAATCCGAAACCGGCTTTCCATGGGCCGTTGTTCCCTTCTGTTAGTTTAATGGTTTCGCCGGGTGCAATACCTGCGTTTAACTGACGACTAACATAATTGGTATTCAAAGAACGGCTTCTGATACCCACATTCACAACCGGAACCAGCTCTTTTGGTACTGCAACGCTTCCCTGGTTTGTAATTTCAATCACAACACGCGCATATTCACGAACATAAGGCGTCGCAGGTTCGATGGTAATATTCGTAATGGCAAGCTCAGCCGAGCCTTGAACAGTCACCTTATTTGCTTCATGATTGTCGTGATTCATTTTTGAATGATCCATCACTGCTTTCTTAGAATCCGTTCCGGCTGACTTTTGAGATCCCGATTTGCTTACGCGCTGAGCCAAATATTTCTGGCGCAGTTTGCCGTCATGTGCGTTCAAAATCGCTGCAAAAGCATCTGGCATCCAACGGTCGTCAGCTTGCGCGTAACTGTCAAGAAGTCCAAGAACAGCCGTTTCAATTTCCGGTGTCAGAGGAATTTCACAGAAAGCTAAAAGTGTATTTAACACAACCAAGGGCTCTTTGTCATGTAAAGCATCAGCAGAAAGCAAAGTCTGGGCCGAAGCAGCGGTACGAGGCAAAACCTGAACGGCAGTTTTGCGAACCGCATTACTTGGATGTTTAAGCGCAGCATTTACGGCGGTCAGAACTTGTGGATCTTCCATCGAATTCAATCCGTGAAGTGTCCACAAGGCATGAATGGCAGCAGTATTTAAACCAACTTCATCAACAGATTTATCGTTTACCAAAGTTATAAGCTGAGGGACCACATCTTTCTGTCCACGTTCTACCAACAATCTTTGTGCATGGCGTCTCCATAACATATTGGTGTTTTTCAACGTAGCTACCAGTTCTTCCGGACGGCTTTTGCTCAACGTGACAGGCTTATATGCCGGTGCTTTTTTATAGGCCACACGGTAAAGACGACCATGTGTAAAGTCTCTCAAAGGCGTTTCATAAGCATTTCCTGCACCGTTTTCAGATCCTTTCGGTGTTGGGTTATGTTGGATAATGTAGCTATACCAGTCAGCAATCCAAACGGCACCATCCGGGCCTACCTCTGCAAAAACAGGGGCAACCCATTCGTCAGCACCAGCAAGTAAGTTGAAGCCAAGTTTATCTTCGTAATCCGTTCCGTTTTTGTCCATAAAATTCTGGTGAAGAATATGTCCCGTTGGTTCAGATACAAATGCTACGTTATTCCAATATTTTTTTGGATAGGCACGGGCAGTGTAGAAATTATGTCCGGCAGCGGCAGTAAAACCTCCAAAAACGTCAACCTGGCGAACTTTCGGCGTGATCGGCTGCATGTCTTTGTGCGTATCTGTACTGCGGCTTCCGTTGTCAACTTTGCTTGCTCCAAAATAACGGTTTGGGATTGCGCTATACCATCCGTGGGAGTTATTTGCCGTAGAACCGAACAAATCGCCCGCTTCGTTAAAGCCTAATCCCCAGGTATTATTTGAAGTTTTTGCGACAATCTCCATATCTGTACCATCAGGTTTGAAACGGAAAAGTGCTTGTCCAAAATCCAGGTTATCACTTTTTCCAACTTTACCTTTAAAACCAGAATATCCTACTGATCCGTAAACCCAGTTGTCGAAACCATAATGCAGGTTAGAAGGTCCGGCGTGTGTATCACCCGTTCCAAATCCGCTGAAAAGAATTTTCTTAACATCCGCTTTATCATCTCCGTCAGTATCCTGCAAGAACAACATATGAGGAGCCTGTGATACAATCAGACCGCCGTTTGCGAAAACCAATCCCGTCGGTATACTCAGATCATCCGAAAATTTCGTGAATTTATCAGCTTTGCCATCCTTATCCGTATCCTCGCAAATCAGGATATAATCGCTTCCGCCCGTATCTTTTCTTTCATTTGGATAATCCTTTGTGATCAGTACAAATAATCTTCCGCGCTCATCCCAAGTCATCGCGATCGGGTGCATCACGTCAGGTTCATGCGCGAAAATATCCAATGTGAAATCAACCGGAATCTGGATATGTTTCACCGATTCTTCCGGAGAAAGTGGCAATTGCTGCATCTGAGCACCCGGACGCTGTTCGTAGTTCGGAAGTTTTGCTTCTCTGTATTCGAAAGGTTTTGGAGCCAAGGCTGCAAATGATTTTTTAGCATCATCATTCACTGCCCAAAGAATTCCTTTTTCAATCAGATCATGAAAACCAGGAACTGCCCAGGTACGTTCGTCGTGGCCATATGCTGTGTAGAAAACGCGTCCTTTTCCATGCGTACGAACCCATGTGTAAGGCTCTTTTTCAACACCAGGTTTATCTTTCTCCTGATCTTTTTGAATAATGCGCTCGGTAAGGATCACATTGTCAGGTTGTAATAATTTGTGTAAATAAGTTTCGTCAACCGTTTTGAAAGACTTTACACCAGCAAGTGCCGGATGTTCAGGCTTTGTCCAGACAGGCTGAATGGTATCCCAGGTATGTCTCCAGAACTGACCTCCGATTAATTTTACAACTTCCGGATTGTTACGGAAGCAATAGGATGCGCAGTGAACCGGAATAAATCCTTTGCCGCTGGCAACATAATCCAATAATGCTTTGGCCTGTTGCGGAGCAATTGAGTCCCAGTTTGCATAAAGCATTAATGCATCGTACTTGTTCAATGTTTCCGGATTCAGGTCATTCAAATCGTCAGTGTAAGTGAAGTTAATTCCCTTAGGCCCCAGTGCCGCCATGATTTGAGGCGCACGTTCAGAGGATTTGTGATGTCCGATCGTATCTCCCAGGAAAAGCACCTCAATCCTGCGACCCTTTGCGGCCTCAGTTTTACTCACAGCATTTTGTGAGGATTGCTGGACGGCACATCCCAGAAGAATAATGCCAATTATAAAAGATAAAGCTTTGGTTTTCATTTAGTTATTAAGGATTTATTTGTAAGTCTGGTAATATTATGGTGCATCGCAAATTACTTTGGTGCTCAGCACCATAATATCTGAATACCCTTTAACTCTTTCAGGCATTTTTAAAATCAGGCAACTGAATCAAAGCACCGCCCTGCAAAGCCGATTCATGCGCCAGGATACCAACACTTGTCCAGTTTGCAGATTGCCATGCATTTGGGAACGGGTCACGATCTTCGATTAGCGCCGCAATAAATTCGTTAGCCAAATGCGGGTGTGATCCACCATGACCGCCTCCTTGTACAAACGAAAGGTGTGAATTATCATCAGCATCATAAACTCCGTGTCCCGTAAACTGCTGAATTTCTTCGGGTAGCAAATGCGCGTAATCCGGCGTTTTTACATGCTCAGCAATCTCATGTTCCGGTTTTTTAGCAGTATGGATCACGGGGTCTTCCCCTTCGATCAACGGCCATTCGAAAGATTTTTTGCTTCCGTAAACTTCAAAACTTTCGCGGTATTGACGAGCTACATCAAATAGCGACCGGTATACATAAGCCGACAAGTCGCTATCCTTGAATTTAATATGTGCAGATTCCACAGCAAATGGCGAGTTATGGATTTTTGCCAAATCTTCACTGATCGTCCCTGAACCAAAACAGGATACATATTCAGCTTCCAATTTTAACAATCCGGCTACCGGACCTACACAATGCGTCGCGTAATGCATCGGAGGCAAACCTGGCCAGTAGTCAGGCCATCCTTCCATATCCTGCTGATGACTGGCTTTCAGGAATTGTATTTTACCCAGTTCTCCTTTTTCATATAATTCTTTCACAAACAGGAATTCACGAGCATAAACCACCGTTTCCATCATCATGTATTTCTTGCCGGTTTCTTTACAAACCTTAACAATTTCCATACAATCTTCAACGCTGGTTGCCATTGGAACTGTACAGGCAACGTGTTTTCCTGCACGAAGTGCCTTTAAAGTTTGCTCTGCATGATTTGGAATAGGCGAGTTAATATGAACTGCGTCTACTTTTGGGTCATTCAAAAGGTCTTCATAACTTGTGTAACGAACATCAATACCATACTGGTCGCCCACTGCGTTTAATTTTGACTCTGTACGCTGACAAATTGCATACATATTAGCGTTTGGGTGACGCTGATAAATAGGAATAAATTCAGCTCCGAAACCGAGACCAACAATAGCAATGTTAATTTTTTGTGACATATAATAGTAAAGGATTAAAGATTCGGATAAAGTAATTAGGATATAATTCAGAGCACTAATACGGTATTTTCGATGTAACCTCTGATAACGAATTGTATTTTGCCCCACTCTTTTATTAACAATACAATTTTACAGCAAAATAATGCTAAAAACTTTACGTCTTTTGATTAGTACTAACTGTATTTTGACTTGTTTTTAAATCTGCGCTGTCTTTTGAGCAAAATAAAGCTATACCAAAAAAAATACTTACAAAGTTTTTAAATTAAATATTACGAAAAATAAACGATGATCAGACCAGCAAAACCTGAGGATGCAGAAGCAGTAGCCCCGTTAATGATTCTTGCGCTGGGGCACATCGCAGGGATCTTTGCCAAGTCAGAAAACCACGAGGATGCCATTCCGTTTGTAGAAATTTTTTTCAGGCATGATAAAAACCAATATAGTTACGAGAATACTTTGGTGTATGAAAATGAATTTGGGATCGTAGGTGCTGTCACTGGTTATGATGGGAAATTGCTTCACGAATTACGGCAGCCCATCCTGGACGAATTGCATAAATCCGATCCTGACTTTTATCCGGGCGATGAGACCGAAGCGGGCGAATATTACCTCGATTGTGTAAATGTTGATACTTCTCAACAGGGGAAAGGTCTAGGGAAAAAATTAATTGCAGCATTTTGCGACCATGCTGAGAAACTTGGTTTTCAACGAGTCGGGCTTATCGTGGATATAGAAAATCCTTCGGCGAAAAAGTTGTATGAGAAGCTCGGTTTTTGGGACGTTGGAAAGAAGGATTTTATGGGACATCAGTATTTTCATATGGTTAAGGAGTTGTAATAGCCCACATTAATGGCTGCTAAATAGTTTTAGTAACTTTTGAAAAAACAGTACCTTGCGCTTTCCTAACCTTTAAAAAGAAATAAATGAAAACGCGTCTTATTTCATTGGACGTCCTGCGTGGGCTGACCATTATGCTCATGACGATCGTTAACAATCCAGGCGATTGGGGACACGTTTATTCTCCGTTGCTTCATGCAGAATGGCACGGTTGCACACCGACGGATCTCGTATTTCCTACTTTCCTTTTTATTGTTGGTGTGTCTGTTGTTTTAGCAACTCCAAACAAAAATCTGAATGCCAGTTCGATACAAAAAATAATTACAAGAACGTTAAGGATTTTCTGTCTGGGTTTATTTCTAAGTTTTTTCTCAAAAATTCAGGCATTTGGACTTGAAGGTCTGCTGTTACTTGGTATTCGATTGGTAATAACTGCAATTGTCGTGCTGGCACTTTTCAGTGATTATGACCGAAAACTTCAATTTTATGCAGCGTCAGGAATGTTTGCAGTTATGATGATCCTTGCTTTCGGTGGCTTTGCTGACTATGAAAACGTGAGGATTCCAGGTGTTCTGCAAAGAATCGCTGTTGTTTATTTGATCGTTTCTTTTTTATATCTTAAAACAAACTGGAAAACACAGGCTTTCCTTGGTATTGCTGTTTTGTTGGTCTATTGGGGTTTAATGACATTAATTCCAGTACCAGGAGTTGGTGAGCCGAACTTTGAAAAAGGAACAAATCTTGCCGCCTGGCTTGATAATTACTTGCTTCCGGGCCACCTTTGGGCAACTTCAAAAACCTGGGACCCAGAAGGAATTTTGAGCACCCTCCCAGCTATCGGGACAGGAATTGCCGGACTTTTAGTCGGAACGTTACTAACCAGCCATCTTTCAAAAGATAAAAAGGCGCTTTATCTGTTAACCGGATCGATTCTCGCGATCGTTATAGGTTTGTTATGGAACGTCGTGTTTCCTATCAACAAGGCACTTTGGACAAGTTCCTATGTCTTGTACGCCGCCGGAATCGCGTCTGTTTGTCTGGTGATTTTGTATTATGTTATTGACGTATTAGGCATTTCTGGCTGGACGAAATTCTTCGTAATATTTGGAGTAAATCCTATGGTCGTATTTTTCTTTTCCGGGATAATTCCCCGGGTTTTGAGCAGCATAACGATTAATTACCCAAACGATCCTACCCATATTCCCATTGGTTTACAAGCTTATTTTTATCAGTTTATTCTCTCTCCGATTTTTCAGGATCCGGCAGATGCGTCATTTGCATATGCACTAGCCTATCTGACATTGTGGTTTGTCATATTGTATATTCTCTACCGGAAGAAACTCGTATTCAAGGTCTAGATATTCTGCAAAATTAATGTCTCCACTTACCAAATTTACCTTCCTGATAGTCAGCATATGCTTCCTGGATTTCTAACCTTGTATTCATTACAAAGGGTCCCTGAGCAACGACAGGTTCATTATTCGGTGAGGCATGACCAATTAATAACAAACTTTTTTCAGTAGCTTCGATATGAATTGTTCCGGCTTTCTCATCGAATTCAACCAGCGTGAGCTTATCAATTTCATCTCCGTTGACATTCAGCTTTCCGTTGATGATATAAAATAAAACCGTTCTGTTTTCAGGGATCGGGATCTCAAATTTTCCTCCTGCTTCAAAAGCGATTGTCGCCAAATGAATGTCAGCAAGTGATTCGATGGCACCTTTTTGACCTTCCCAAATTCCTGATACAGCATCGATAACGACTTTTCCTCCATCCGGATTTACATGCGGGATCTGATCTTTTTGCAGTCCGATATAGGCAGGGTCGACGTTTTTTAGTCTGGCCGGCAGGTTTACCCAAAGTTGGAGAATTTCAACATTTCCTCCGTTTTTGAGAAATTCTTTTGAAGAATTTTCAGAGTGGATAATTCCTTTCCCGGCAGTCATCCATTGGATTCCGCCAGCTCCAATTTTGCTATTATATCCTGTGCTGTCTGTGTGAACGATATCTCCATCAATAATAAAAGTGACCGTTTCAAAACCCTTATGGGGATGCGGACCGAAAGGCAATCCCCGATTATTGGCTGGATAAACCTGTGGCCCGTGATGATTCAAAAAAAGAAATGGTTCGAGCGCATCGATGGCAACTTCCTGCGAAGGCATGACGCGATAGGTATCCAGGCCACTCATATCAGTATATGCCGCCTTATATTTTGCAATGATCTGTTTCATGAAGTATTCTTCTCGTTTTTATTTAATAATGCAATTTGGGGAAGAATAGTTTTAGAATGGAGGTGTTGGAGAATTTCTGATGGCGAGTGAGTTTCTTATCCGTCCGATGGTGGGAAATTTAGAAACCTAATTTGGGAGCTTGATTTTATTTACCCGTCCGAGGGCGGAAGATCTGGCAATTATAGTTTGGATCGTATTTTTTATTTACCCGTCCGACGGCGGAAAAGCCGTCGGACGGGCAGCCGGTCGGTCGGCTTTTTCGCCGTCCGACCGGTAAAAAACAGCAATTACTAAAAAGTAACCGGCCTAATTATTTGCGGATTTTCAATGTTGGATTTGATAAACGACAAACCGTCTCGCATTAATTGTTCTTCCGATTCAAACATTTTCCGCCAGATATTGGCAACAGGTAATTTAGGGCTAAACGCTTCAATACTGATCCAGCCATCATATTTAAGATCACGGATCGCACCAAAAATTCCTTCCCAATCTACGTTCCCTTTGCCAGGAGTCGACCGGTCATTTTCAGAAAGCTGAATAAAAGAAATCCGGTCGCCCATTTTTCGCATGGTATCGCCTATATTTTTCTCTTCAATATTAGCGTGAAACGTATCAAACATGATCTTGCAATTTGGGTGATTTACATCATCGACAAAACGGATCAGTTCATCACCGCAGCTGGTAAGATATAATTCAAATCGGTTTAAATATTCGAGTCCCAGCGTAATATCAAGTTCGCCGGCATAATCCGCCAGTTCTCTGATGCTGTCAACCGCCCATTTCCATTCATCTGCCGTCGCAGGCTGACCGGTAAAAACGCCCAATGCAGAATGGTATGGGCCCATCAATTTGGTTGCTCCCAGAACAAGCGAGCAATCCAATGCACGTTTCAAATGTTCCAGAGTTCCTTTCCGCATAGCAGGATCCTGGCTGATTAAGTGGTTGTCTGGACCACAAATCGTATCGGTTTCGCAGGATAACCCTATGTCGTCCAACTTTTTGCGAAATTTAAACCAGTGATCAGGATTGGTATTAAATATCGGCACCTCAATTCCGTCAAATCCTATTTCTTTAATCAACTCGAGGGTAGGGAAGAGTTTATCGTCAATTTGATTTCCCCATAGAAGGAGATTCATGCTATACTTCATGCAGATTGTTTTTTTTAATACAATTTTACAACAACAAAATACTAAATACTTTTCCTCATTTGATTAGAACTAGCTGTATTTTGACTTTTGTTTTAAATATGTTCATTATTTTTGGCAAAATTCAGATAAGTCAATAATTCCTATGAAAGCGCCGATTCACAAAAACGTTGAAAGTCAGGTAAGGTCAGTAACGGTTCATGAACTCAGGGAACATCATTTTGACCCGAACTGGCATTTTCATCCTCACTATCAGCTTTTTACAGTTTTGGAAGGAACGGGAAAGAGACTGATAGGAGATTCCATCCAGACGTTTGAACCAGGTGATACCGTTTTTTTAGGGCCTGATATTCCACATTTATGGAGAAGCGATCCGGCTTATTTTGGAGGCAGCTCAGAGCTTTTCACACATGGTGTGGTTCTTTATTTTCAGGAAGATTTTTTAGGAAAAGATTTTTTCGAAAAATCGGAAATGCTTCATTTAAAGCAACTACTAATTGATTCTAAGCGGGGGATAGAGTATAGAGGCCCCATTCGGGATCACATTCGCGAGGAGCTTCTAGAATTGAGAAATGCAGAAGGTTTCCAGGGTATTTTAAGGCTGCTCACACTGCTTGATAAACTTGCTCATGGCATGGCGGGAAGTCCGATAGCCAGTTACGGATACGTCAATACCTACAAAGTTTCAGAAACTGAAAGAATGCAAAAAGTGCATAACTATGTGCTTCAGCATTTCGCCCAGGAAATCAGGCTGGGAGATGTCGCGTCGCTTGCAGGTATGAGTGAAGCTGCGTTTTGTCGTTATTTCAAAGCACGTTCCAACAAAACTTTTATTGATTTTGTAAATGAAATCAGGGTTGGGCATGCTTGTAAACTGCTTTTGGAGGATCAATGGACAATCGCGCAAATCGCCTACGATAGCGGTTTTGATTCTTTGTCAAATTTTAACCGGAACTTCAAACGTTACATCGGCCACACGCCAAGAGAATACAAAGCCAATTATTGAAACTTAGCCCTGAAAGTGCGTTATATCTTAGCCTCGGGTAACGCCCTTGGGAAATTCACGGGTAAACGCCCGTTGGGAATTAGCAACTCGCACGGAATATGCGATGATTGATATGAATAAAAACGTACATTGCCAAATTAATAGGGCGTTGCCCTATTCTAAAATATAACGCCCTTTCAGGGCTATTAGTCGTTGGTTTTGTAGCCGGGACCTTTTACAAATTTCCCGGGTTTTGCACCGGTGTGTTCGCCATTTTTTAAAACAGATACGCCGTTCACAAAAACATCAGAAATACCGGTGGCAAATTGCTGAGGTTTGTCGTAAGTAGCCAGGTCTTTCACTTTTTTGAGATCAAAAACTACCACATCAGCGTAATTACCAACTTTAAGTTCTCCACGTTTTTTGAGTTTTAAGTTTGTTGCAGGTAGTTTGGCCAGCTTGTAAATCGCCTTCTCCAATGGCAACAATTTTTCATCCCTTGAATAATGCCCGATCACACGAATGAAATTTCCATAGGCCCGTGGATGTGGCTGCGATTTTAGAAAAACCCCTTCCGGCGAAAAACTACCTTCATCTGATCCAAAGCTTACCCAGGGTAACGCCACCTGTTTTTTTACATTTTCCTCATTCATTAAAAAATATGCAGCGCCAATTCTGGTGCTGTCATGAACGATAAGATCCAAGGCAGTTTCTTCAGGAGATTTACCTCTTATTTTGGCGACTTCTGCCAAAGTTTTTCCCGTATACTTTTTTAGAGAATCTTGCTTGAAGCCAAGCAACAATACTTTTTCAGCTGATCCGGCGCCGTAATAAAGGTTTTCCCAGTCTGAGGGATTTGTTTTCATCGCTATCGCCATTTTAGCTCTGATTGCCGGATCCTGCAGACGGAGCCATAATTTTCCAAAACCGCCATCCTGCAAAGAAGGAGGAAGCGAAGCGGTAAGTCCTGTGGCACCGGCCAGGTATGTGTACATGTCAGCAGTTATGCGCAAACCTTCTGCTCGCGCTTTTTCAATACGTTTAATGACAGCATCCATTTTCTTCCAATTATCTTTTCCAGCTGCTTTAAGGTGATATATTTCGGCAGGGATGTTGGCTTCTTTTGAGATTGTAATCAATTCTTCAACAGCTTCTTCCAGCTTATTCCCCTCGCTGCGTAAATGCGAAATGTACATACCGCCGTGTTTCGATGCTTCCTTGCACAGCGCGATCAGTTCTTGTGTATTTGCGAAAAAATCGGGAGGATAAATTAATGACGAACCCACACCCATCGCGCCTTCTTCCATGGCTGTTTTTACCAGTAATCTCATACTATCCAATTCGGCCGGCGTGGCTTTGCGGTTATCTTCGCCCACAACATAAGTTCTTACTGTACCGGCTCCGATAAATGACGCGACATTACAGCTTATACCTTTCTTTTCGAGAAAATTCAAATATTCTCCAAGTGTATTCCAATCGATTTTATACTTAACATCGCCCTGGCCCTTTTGCAGGTCAGATTTCATTTTCGGGTTTAATGGGCCCATGCTGCTACCTTCTCCCATCACTTCCAGAGTTACACCCTGACGAATATCACTTTGGCTTCGTCCATCATGAATCAAAGATTCTGTTGCCCAGCTCAGTATGTTTATAAAACCAGGTGCAATAGCTTGTCCTTTTGCATCAATTTCATTTTTAGCCTTTTCATTTTTCAGGTCACCAATGAAGGCGATGGTATCGGCATTAATGGCAATATCAGCCATGACAGGTTTTTCCCCATTTCCATCATAGATCGTACCATTCCGAATGATTGTATCATACTTATTTTTTGAAGAACAAGAAAAAAGGCAGGCGCAGAGAAGAAGTGAGGGCAGCAAATGTTTCATGAAGCTAAGATTTCGGGGTTAGGTCAGTTTTTATCCAATTTAGGCCAAATAACTTACCAGAAATCAATCAAACAAAAAAGATTCGATACAAACAAAAAAAATCCCCCCAAACTTCAATTTCGGAGGGATTTTTTTGTTTAGATTTTCTTAACCTTTCACCTTGGTCGTTCCATAAGGTCCGCGTTGCGGTCTTGACAAAGTTGCACTGGCTTCTTTATCACCAATATAATCTTCTTTTTTAGGATCCCATTTAAGTTTTCGGCCAAGCTTCATTGCAGTATGCGCCAGAAGACAAGCGGTGCAGGAGCGCTGCGCGATTTCTGCATGACTTATCGTTTGTTTGCCACTCTGTATACTTTCAATCCAATTCTGGTGTTGTTCCGGACTTTCGTATAAGTGAATTTCATCCTGCCCGATCACCGATCCGAGAATTTTCGGATCACTTGCATAAAATGCTTTATTCTCTTTCGCAGCTGCTGCGGCGCCAGGATCGGAAGCAGTTACGCCGACGTTTCCACGTGAGACAAATATCCAGCCTTCGGTTCCTTCAAATTTTACGCCGTTTGGATTTGTTCCGCCAATTTCCATTTCAACGCCGTTTGCATATTTTGAATTGACTAAAAAGTCGCCGTGGACATCCCATAATCCTGATCCTTGTGCAGGAAACGTTGCTTTTCCTTCAATTTCAATTGGCCCGGTTAATTCGGTATCCATTCCCCAATGGGCTATGTCAATATGGTGAGAACCCCAGCCTGTGATCATTCCTGCACCAAATTGTTCCAAGCGTAACCATCCCGGACGCTGATTCAGCATATCAGTCTGAGAATGTACCCGGTCCAAAGTATAATAAATGTCAGGTGTTGAACCCAGCCACATATCATAATTTAAATTAGAAGGAACGGGCATTTTATCAGGGTTTCCTCCGGCAGGATCACCAGGAAGTCCGACGTATACTTTTTTCAGTTTACCAATCCTGCCATTCCGCACCAGTTCACAAGTTCTTTTAAATTGCGGCCAGGGATTCATGGATCGTTGCTGGCTGCCAAGCTGGAAAATGACTTTTTTCTTGATCACCATATCAGCCATTTGTCTTCCTTCACGGATAGTAAGGGAAGTTGGCTTTTGCATGTAGATATGTTTTCCGGCTACGGCTGCTTCCATGGCTGGCTGCGCATGCCAGTGATCCGGCGTACTGATGATTACGGCATCAATATCTTTTCTCGCCAGAATTTCATGATAATCGTCGTAGGTTTTTACGTCCAGATATTTTTCCTTTCCGGTACGTTCAGCATATTTTTTTTCAATCCAGATTTTACCCTGTGCCAAACGGTTTTTGTCCAGATCTGACACTGCGATCACATGCGCTGCTTCATTTTTTATAATTTCCGGTAAATCGTGAGAGGAGCCAATCCGGCCAAATCCGATCTGTCCAATATTAATTTTATTACTTGGCGCGTTTTTCCCGAAAACACTGGCGGGAACGATGGTTGGGAACATGGACGCGGCGATTATACCTGCGGTACCGGTTCCAGCAGTTTTTAGAAATGATCTTCTGCTTTGATTATTTTCTTCTGAGTTATGCATAGGATTCAGGATTGTTGGGTGATGGAGATGGTAAGCCCCATAGGGCGATGCCCTATGTTAAGGTATGTCGGCCTTTCAGGCCTAGTTGGTCTTGACTTCGTCGGATGGAGATTTTGCGTAGGCTTTGCTGTAATTCCGCAGTTTTTGTGGTCCAATCGCCCATTCAATTCCTCCAAGAATATGCTTTCTTAAGTCGTCTTTTAAATAGTCATCTTTTTCATGTCCTATGGAAGTGTAAAACGCACGTCCGCCATCGTACTCATGCCACCAAACAGACGGGAATACCGTTCCAAAAGTATCAAGCGCTTTTCCCGCAGGTTTTTGAATCGAGGTGTGATCGTTGACCGCCAGAACGTTCAGGTTTACGCTCATTTCTTTCAAAAAATAAAACTCATCTTTTTCACGATCCCACTTTTTTGGTAAATGTGCCAGTGACGGATTTTTTGAGTCAAGAATATTTACCGAAAAACTTTGTCCCGGTTCATGCCAGAAAAATGTTCCTCCCAGCATATTTTTAAACCATGTCCAGCTCCTTTCTGTACCACAAGCTGAGTGTAATCCAACGAAATTTCCACCAGCCTGTATGTAGCGCATCAGAGCAACGCGTTGAGCATCAGTATCAAAAACGTCATTATTGGTATTTGAAAAAACCAAGGCATCATATTGTTTCAGATTTTCATCTGTAAATTTTGATGGATCGTCGCTTACATCAACAACAAAGCCATGCTGTTTTCCCAAAGCCTGAATCGCCTCAACAGAATTGGCAATATTGTCATGTACATAACCTTTTCCATTTTTAGTATAAACCAGAATTTTGACCTTATTCCATTTTATCTTTTGTGCGTGTACTGGAAAAGTGAAAAATGCCAATGCAAGAAGCAGAACGAAACATGCTAAATTTCCATAGGGTTTTCTCTTCATTACTAAATGTTCGTTTTAAGGTTAAGGAATAAAATGTTTAAAAACCTATGGAATTTCCACCATCAACAGGAAGCGACACACCGGTAATGAATTTTGCGGCACTGGAAGCCAGAAATACCGCGGCCCATCCGATATCTTCTGGTTTTCCCCAGGTACCCATGGGTGTTCGGTCCATTGCTTTGTCCCGCCGGGAAGGATCTCCGTTCATGGCGGTTAGCATCATGGGCGTTTCTATAAATCCTGGTGCAACGGCATTGATCCTTACGTTATATGGAGAAAATTCAGTCGTTAAAGCCTTTACCATACCTGCAATAGCTGATTTGGAAGCAGTATATGCTACAACCCGGTCAATTCCATAAATAGCGGCCATGGATGTGATCATGATAATGGAGCCGGATTTTCGTTCGATCATTCGTTTTCCACATTCACGTGTCATGGAGAAAACAGCATGTAAGTTCGTTTGTATGACCTTGTCAAAATCAGCGTCCGTCACTTCCACAGCAAATTTCTTCATATTGATTCCGGCATTATTTACCAGAATATCAATCGGTCCGCATTGTTTTTCAATATCAGCCACCAACAATGGAATCGTATCAAGCTGTGTGATGTCATTGACGAAATAAGTAGCTTTCTCCCCTAATTTTTCGACAGCTTCCTGTAAAACGGATTCTCTGCGTCCAGTTAAAACGACACTTGCGCCAGCGTTTACCATACATTGTGCAATGTGAAACCCGATGCCGCTACCACCACCGGTTATCAGGGCGACTTTTCCTTCAAGTGAAAAAACTGAGGGTTGTAATTGATCTTCTTTAAATATTGATTCCGGCATTGTATTAACTGATAGTTGGTAAAAGTTTTTCAAAATCGGCTTGACTAGACCAAGTCGGAGGCGACTATTTTTAAACCAATGAAGGAGATCGGGCTATTGCCATTTCTAATCCACGTAATTCGGCAAGTGCTTTCAAACGCCCGATCGCTGAATAACCCGGGTAGGTTTTCTTCTGCAAATCATCCAGCATCTGGAAACCGTGATCCGGTCGCATGGGTAATAAACTATCAGCATATCCCGCGGATTTTCTTCTATTCTCTTCTGTCAATAATGCCTTAACAACTTCGTACATATCGACATCACCGTTTAAATGTGGCGCTTCATGGAAATTTCGCGTTCCTTCTTCCCGTTTTGTAGTGCGTAAATGAACAAAATGGATTCTGTCGCCAAATCTTTTGATCATACCAGGCAGGTCATTATCTTCCCGGACACCTAGCGAGCCCGTGCAAAAAGTAATTCCATTTGCTCTAACATCGCATGCTTTCATTAATTGATCGAGGTCAGATTCTGTACTCACTACGCGAGGCAGTCCCAGTAGTGAACGTGGAGGATCATCGGGATGTATGCAAAGATTGATACCCACTTCCTGCGCAACAGGAGCTACTTTTGAAATGAAATAATAGAGGTTTTTTCTTAACTGAACATCGTCTATATCAGCATATTCATCAAGTAAACTTTGAAAAATATTTAAATCAAAAGCCTCCTCAGAACCTGGCAAGCCTAATAAAACGGTGTTTGTCAGGACCGAAAGCTGATAATCGGACATACTCCGAAATTTACTCTCTGCGGCAATCCTTGTTTCCGGTTCGTAATCTGCTTCTGCATTTGGCCTTTTTAAAATGAACAAATCAAAAATGGCAAAATCAATCCAGACAAACCGAAGCGTTTTTGAACCTTCCGGCAATTGATAATCCAGAGAAGTTCGCGACCAGTCAAGTACGGGCATAAAGTTGTAACAAACGGTTTTGATGCCGGAAGCTGCAAGATTTCGCAGAGACTTTTTATAATTGTCTATATAAAACTCACGCGATGAAAGCCCTTTTTTTATATCCTCATGTACCGGGAGACTTTCGACAACAAGCCATTTTAACGCGGAAAATTGGTTATTCTTTTCTTGGATAAGTCGTTTTCTTTCCTCGATCGCTTGTGAATTCCAGATATCCCCAACCGGAATCTGGTGCAGGGCGCTCACGACTCCGCTGCATCCGGCCTGACGAATATCCATCAATGAAACCGGATCATTTGGGCCGAACCAACGCATTGTATGTATCATGCCTCGTATTGAAATTTGTTTTAATCATATAAATATCTAAATATTAATTTGCATTGCAACCGATTGCAAAAATTATTTTGATCAACCATTTTTTTGTTACCTTTCATGATAAATCGCCCTGACAGCATGGAAAAAGAAGTTACAATCTATGATATCGCTAAAATTCTGGAAATATCTCCGGCAACAGTCAGCAGAGCTTTGAACGATCATCCCGCCATTAATAGTAAAACCAAAATTATGATTGGTGCGAAGGCCGCTGAAATGGGCTATCGCTCCAATACTTTCGCAAGCAATCTTCGCCGCCGCAGTACAAATACCTTGGGCGTCATTGTTCCACGCCTGAACAGTCATTTTATGTCAGCTGTTTTGGCGGGAATGGAACAGGAAGCAAACGAATCAGGATATAACTTGCTAATCAGCCAATCTCTGGAGTCTGCGAAAAAGGAAGTTTCTAATGCAAAAACAATGTTTAATAGCCGTGTGGATGGTCTGCTGGCATCTGTTGCTTATGATACGGAAACGTTTGATCATTTTGAAAACTTCATAAAAAAAGGAGTTCCTGTATTATTTTTCGACCGGATCATCGATCATCCAAAATGCAGTGGCGTGATTATTGACAACGAACTTGCAGGTTTTGAGGCCACTTCTCATTTAATTGATCAGGGATGCAAACGGATTATGCATGTAACCGGAAATTTGAAACGAAACGTTTATTCCGGGCGTCTGCACGGATACCAAAATGCACTAATAAAAAACGGAGTAGAAGTTGAGGAAGATTTGGTTTTGATAACTGATTTAAGTCAGGAAGCCGGAAAATTTGTTGCTCAAAAAATTAATGAAATGAAGGTTCGGCCTGATGGAATTTTCATTTCCAATGATATCTGCGCTGTCAATTGCATGAAAGCATTGAAAGAAAAAGGATTTAATATTCCGGATGATATTGCGGTAGTTGGTTTTAATAACGACCCCGTTTCCCAGGTTATAGAGCCTAATTTAACAACAGTATATTATCCTGGTCAGCAAATGGGTGAAGCAGCCGTAAGAACTTTGGTGAATCATTTAAAAGGGATAGAACCAATTAATGTTTCAAACAGAACTGTGCTTGAATCCCGGCTCATTATACGAGCGTCTTCTTTGAAAAATTTTTCCGTTTAGAGTAGTTAAATACTCATTTTATACTCGTTTTATACTCACTTTTTATTCTTTCCACAAATTCCGCAGAACCCCACCAGCAGAAGAGGCAATTTTCTCGGTGTCAAAGCTGTTTTCTCTCAAAAGAGAATTTACAAACTTAATACGGCCATTTTCTTTACCTCGTTCGATTCCCTTTTTTCAGCCCGGTCCAGTAAAAACTCTTCAATTCTCATAGTCCGGTTGTTTTGTGTGATTTCATCGATTTGCTGATCAAATTTAAAACGATTTCCATAGTGTGTCATTGCGTTTCGTGACCGCAAAGTAGATATTACTTATTATCCGCAAAGTTCTAAGAATCATTTGATTAAAATATTACCTATTGCAATATGGGCTTAGGATTTAATTAATAAAAATGTATTTTTGAAAAAAAAGAAATCTGTCATGGAAGCAGTAACCGAAAAACTTCACAGCCTGGAAGAATACTTTAAGTTTTGCGAAACGCAAGAAGGACGTTTCGAATTCGTAAACGGAGAATTAATCGAGATGTCAGGAGAATCGGTTACAGCAAATCAGATTGCTGGAAATATTCATCGCTATATAGGAAATCTTCTGGAAGATCGACCGTATATTTTTGTTCAAAATTCTGTTAAGTTGCAGGTAAGCCAGGATAGGATTTTTCGTATTCCTGATTTTCTGATATTTAAAGAGTCCGGAAATAAGATAAAATATGCAACAGAGCCAGTTCTCATCGTGGAGGTTATTTCAGAAAGCACGGAAAAAACAGATAGAATAATTAAACTTAATGAGTATCGGTCAATCCCCTCTTTGCAGTACTATCTGATCATTGAACAGTCCAGTTGCCTTGTTGAAGTTTACATTCGCGAAGAAGAACGCTGGTATGTCGAGTTCTTCGATACTTTGGATGGCATTGTTTCGCTGCCATACTTTGGCTTAAAATTACCGCTCTCGACTGTTTACAAAAAAATCACTTTTCAGAAAGAGTCTTAATGTTTCGACAGATATTCTTTTATAAATATTTGTAACGAGGCATTCTTCCCATTTTCTGATTCTACCAATCTGTTGAAGGCAAACATTTTTCCATCAGGCGACCATACGATATTTGTTGGAAAGTGATTCGTAGCCTTTGTTAATGTTTCAATCCTATCTCCGAAAGTTTCCTTTCCTATCTTGCATAAAATAATGCTGCCGTTCAAAGTATAACTCAGATGGTTACCATCCGGATGCCAGCGTAAGTTCCCGGATACGTCTGATTCATGGTAGGTTAATTGTTCTGGTACGCCACCAGCTGGTGAAATCAAAAAAACCTGCTCAATACCTTTTTCATCCTTCGAAATAAACGCAAGTAACCTGCCATCGGCCGATGAGCGGACAATTTCCGAACATCCTGGAAATTTTTGGTTAGCAGTAAAAGTCAACCGTCGCTGAACAGTTCCTTTTGGAGGCATCGGAAAATCAGTGTCTGTTCCTTCCAACGGCCCAAGATCTCCGGGTTTCGTGATGTCTTCGGGGATGTCTACGATAAAAACTTCATGAACACTTTTTCCATTTTTATCAGTGACAGTTCCCAGAAAAGCTCTTGCCATCTGCATTTTACCATCAGGACGTCGATAGCCGTTTACGCCAACCCAACTATCACTGGCCGCATGACTAATTTCATCACTGCCAGGCTTTGGCTGAGGCACTACGCGAACCACCAGTGCACTGAACCACTCCCCGGAAATGTTTTCCGGATTTTTGTTTACCGAAACCGGTTGTATTTTTTTTGAAACACCAATAGACCGCAGATTTCTCATGGTTCCGGTGGAGTCTTCCAGTGCTTTTAAAATGGCATCATTATAAGTGAAACCGATCCAATTTCCATCTCCACTCCATTCGTGCCGATGGGTTCCTCCTCGCAAAGCGCCGGCCGTAAAAGGAGGGATAACATCCCGGGAATCCATAAAAATTGGCACATTTGGATTTGAATCTTCAATAATTACACCCGTCCTACGCCATTGCTGATATGGATTCTCTCTCGTACTATTTGCCAGTCCATGAATAAACACCACTGAATTAGTATTAGGACCGTAGCTGACTGCGCCTGCTCCGGGTCCCCAGATTTCGTTGTTTTTTATTTCAAAAAGAGTCTTTATTTCGCCAGTTTCAATATTTACCATTTCAATTCTGGGTGAAGCCGCAATGCCACCTTCGTCAGTTCTGGTATCGTATACGAGCCATTTGCCATCCGGGGAAAAATTATCATTATTATCCAGATCGTGATTGTAGGTCAGATCGTGGGTAATTTGTTTTTCGTCGTTTTCTTTTTCCGATTGGCGGGCTGGTGTAGACATAAAAAGTGATAACAGGTACAAAGACAAAGATAAGTTGTTCATTTTTTATGGGCTATTTTACAGGCGAACTAATCACGCCGAGATACCTTCCCAGCCAATAAGGCAAAAGCCAGATGTCGCCTGCACTTTCCTCAGATGTCCCGCCAACTCCATTTCTGTCAAGATCGAAAGTATTGCTATTATGACGTTTAATTGGTCTTTCATCGGGAGGCAGAACTTCCTTTGTAGTTTGCCTGCGAAAATTTGGCTCAATCAATTCGATGTCTTTTCGATGACTGTTTTTGATCGACCAGTTGATCATGTCAAGCGGATATTCGCGTAAGTACCAAACCGCTTCGTTTAAATCAAATTCATTTGTGCCGGTTAGCGCGGTGAAAATATTCCAGGCACCTTCTTTTTCCGGACGTTCAGCTTGCCAATGGTCAAGGATTTGTTTCTTGTAAGCGGCTTTCAGCGTGTCGTTAAACGCATAACGGTATAATCCCCAATATCCTACAAAATACATTTCGTCGTCCGAATGATTCCAGCCCTCCGACATATTTTTAGCATGTTCGTCAGCATCGTCCGGTGCTTTTCCAATTGCACTCATCGGGCGCATCATGTTTTCGTAATAACCGAATTTATTCATCAGCTCAAACGCTTTAGTTTTATACTTCTCTTTTTTTGTAAAATAATAAGCGGTTTGAAGCATTGAAATAATATTGGAAGAATTCAATTTTCTGTCACCAACATTGGTCGGAAATGCATTAACATATTTAGGATTCCATTTCCCCCATGTCGTCGGTTTTCCATCAAAATCGATCAGGTACATATCATTTTTTACAATATGTGACATGACGGTATCAATCAACGAAACCGCGCGTGATTTCATGGAAACATCATCAACTAATTCTGCCATGGCGCCGAAGGCGAAAATATGCCCGATAATTTCGTCACTGCTCGTGGTAGATTTCCAATCCCATTCTTTTTCCGGACTGTGTTGCCAGCGTTCCGGATCGGAAAGATTGTTAATATGCCCGCTGCGTTCGAAGGATCGGGAAGGGAAACCGGGCACAGGATTGATCGTATACAATCTCTCTATTGCATCCAGAGACTCACGACAATTTTGCAGTGCGGCTGAATCTTTCGTAACAGCATATCGAAAAATTTCGCCTCCCAGATACATAGAAGTCCAGAGTCCGTCGTTGTCTGAATCGGACATATAGCCAGTTGCCAGGTCTCCATGTTTCATGTTGTCAAGCGCAGCATTGAATCCATTTCGGATATGCCTTGACCGAACTTGCTCATCAAAATAAACGGCCTTTTCCTGAAGTGTCATTTCTTTGAAAGAAATTTGCCCCAGACCAGCTGTCGTTAATACCAAAACGGAGTTTCCCGGTCCTGCTGAAATATGGATCACTTTATTTCCTGGCAGCCATCTTTCTCCATTATAGTAATCAAATTTCCCACTATCACGTAGCGTAAAAGCACCTTCATTTGATCCAAACCAAAGCTTTTCACCTATTGCCTGAATGGCGGTAATATGTGTGACCGGAAGTTTTTTATTTATTTCACCCACCTGTTTTTTAGTAACAGGATCATAAACCAGATATCCGTCTGTTGTCCCGATATAGATTTTCTGATCTTTATCAAAGATATCAAAAGAGGTGAAATTTGAACCCTCAAAAACCTTTGAAAGATTATTTTCGGCTGATAATTTGGACAGTGTTTTATTGCCAAGAATCCAGAAGATATTAGTTTCCTCGTCGTAGCGTATTCCCAAAATCTCGTCGTTTTGTAAAGATCCGCTCCAAAGGATTTTGGAATTTTTTATAAGTTGAAGTGATTTTCCATCTGAAATCAGAAAGGAAAAATCTTTTCCACCTTCAAATATTTTCGCTGCCGGTAAAGTGTGTCTTGAGAATAATGTTCCTGCCCACGCATTACTGAATACGACAGAATCGCTAAGATATACGAACTGCTTTTGATAGACTCCTGTCGCAGCATTTTTTTTGTCACGCATAAACCGGTAAGAATTATCCGGCACGATTGAACCATGATATAATAACCGCCCGTCAGAAGGATGTTGAATCCCTTCTTTTGAGAGAATTTTTATCACGCCGTTACGATCTGCATAAGCCTGAAGCAAATTTGTTTTAGCCGTATCAGAATAATATTTAACACTGAAATCTTGTATAAATGGCTTGTCCACATAAACGGACTGTTTCAGCGAAGACTTGCTGCATGAAAAAAAACAGGCTCCGGATAAAAGGAAGAGTGTAAAAAAAGAAAATATCTTGCGCATATAGAAGAGGTAAAGGATTTCAGCAGAGTTTATAATTACTTAACCAAATTTTTTGGATCGACGACTACGTATTTGATGGATTTCTTTTGTTTTTCAGGATGATAAGAATAGGTCATATGCAGCAGTCCATCCGATGTTTGGATCAGCGAAGGATAAGAGTAGTTGCCTTTTTTGGATAAATCATTTTCAATAAAAGTTTTCCATTTCCAGGTTTTTCCTTCATCATCCGAAATGCGGAGGCTGAGCTGATATCTGCCATCGTCGATGTCATTTCCGAGAAAAGCCCATTTCCCGTCCCGCAAAACCAGAAGTTCGACACTTGCCGTATTGGGAATATCCGTCTTCGAAGTTGCAGTCCAGCTTTCACCATTGTCAGCGGATTCACTGATATGAACGCGGTTCGGATAATTTCCACTATCGCGCATGAGTGCAACGAGAGTGCCGTCCTTCTTTTTTGCAAGCGCAGGCTGAATCGGGCCGCGGCCAACTACCGGCTTGCCGGGCCGCCATGTTTCACCATCATCATCAGAAATTGCCATCATCGAAAGGTTAAATCCATCCGAATAAAGCGGAAGAACAATCCTTTTGTTTTCAAGTAAAAGTGGTTTGATGCGGGTCATCCAGCCGATACTTCTTTTTGCAATTTCCTGGCTCGCTTCAATAATTAAATCATCATACTTTGGTGCGTAACCAGCCCAGCCAGTGCCTGATTTAGGTAGCGATTTAAATTTTGCGATAATCTCTTCCGAAAATTGTTTATCTGGTTTTAGCAAAATAATATCCTGCCAATTCCAGACAGGCGCGCCTGGTTTTTCAAACTCGACTGACGTTTTAACCCGTAGAATCGATTGCTCCCAAAGATTCGCCTGCACGGCGATCCAGACTAAAAAAAGTTTCCCCTTTGCGTTTAAAAACAGTACCGGATTGCAGTCGGGAATGAGCGGAGTATCGGCCATAAGAAAAGGTTCTCCCCAGGATTTTCCTCCTTTCTTCAAGCGGGCTCCCATTATTTTCACGTCATCAGCTGTTCTTTCTCCGCTGCCTTCAAACCAGGCAACGAGGAAATCTCCGTTGGGTAAACTGACGAGGCTACTTGCATGAACGTGTTTTTCCTGCAGAGGAAAAATTAGAGATTCCTCAACAATGGATTTATGCTGCGCGAACAGCGTAGCTTGTGATAGCAGATAACTAATGCAAAACGCAATCAGGATTTTCATAGGGTAGGGAATACTTTTATAGGTTACGGCGTTAAATCGACATTTCCCTTAAACAGAGATGCTGTCAATTTTTTGTATTGTGAAAAGTCGGGAATGAGTAATTGTGCTCCGGCGCGCACCAGACGAGGTCGTTTTGCCGGATTATGGCCAAAACGTTGAATTTCATTACTTGTGATACCAATAGCCAGGCCGCCTGCGCGACGGCCTTCTCTTATTTCATCCGGCCCATCACCAAAAATGACCAGTTCGTTTCCTTCTAAACTATTTTCCCGGATAATTTTTTCAATAACCAGTTTTTTGGAAAAGCTGCTATAATCTTTCAATGCGCCATAAATGCCGCCCTCAAAAAGATGAGCATATCCCAGTTTTTTCGCCTCATTAATGACGTCTGCTTCGTCTGTTCCACTCGCAAGATAAAGTTTGACGCCACGTGATTTTAGCTCGTGAAGAAATGTAACAGCGCCTTTGATGGTATAATCTTCCTGACTCAATTCGCCGGCTTCAAGCTTTTGCATTCTTTGATTAACCAACGCCATTAACGCGTTATTGTACAATTCTTTATATGCAAATTTGTCAAGGATTTCACTTTCAGGGACAAACCCAAATTCGCCTACTAATTCGACAAGACCCTCCATTTGGTATATCGTCTGAATACCAGTGGTTTTTTGAATAAACTCCCGCACACGCTCCTGGACGCCCTGGAATGTGATGAAATCGATGGAGTCGAATTGGTTACCAAGAATTGATTTCATCATTACAGGTTCCATAATCTCCTCCCACCCCTGCCGCAAAGAACTGATCGTGCCGTCGTGATCAAAAACGGCATAACGGATATGTCCTAAACTGTTAATGATCTCCGGACTGCAAATTTCAAATTCAGTTCCTGGGAAGTATATAGCTAAGCGTTCATTTTCAGCCAGATCGGCATTGTATACAAAATCAGGGTCAACGCTAATTTTTCGGATCTCATCGGCATTGGCAGTGCCGGTTGTATATAATTTTTGAACGGTAACGGCAGCTGCAAAATTGGCAAACATCGCGGCGTCCCGAGCTGGAATTCCTGCCGCCAGACATAATGTAATCGCGCTGATCGTTGTATCGCCTGCGCCGACAGTATCCAGTTTTCCTTTTAATTGTAAGCCGTGAATTTCATAAACGCCGGTCGCATCAAACGCCAGTATTCCCCGTTCTCCACAAGTAACGAAAACTGGTTTCTGCGTTTTACTAAAAACCGCGCTGCCATACTTTTTTACGTCTTTTGTAGAAATTGATTCGTCAGACTTTACAGATATGCCTAATAAAGTGGCAGTTTCCCGGTCATTCGCTTTTCGATAAGTATTCTCAAAACGGTTATTATAATGCCTGGAATCAAGCATCACTATTTTTTGACTGTATTTTTCAAACAGGATATTGGCTTCGTCTATAAATGATTCATTATTTATACTCCCCGGAACCTGTTGATTAAAAATCAGTGCGTCATATTCTTTCAGTGTTTCTTCGATGGACTGTAAAAGTTTTCGATCAGTATCGAGACTTCTTTTGTTGGAAAGACCAAAATCGATTCTCGGTTGTTCTTTCCCGTCGACATGCCGCTTTAAATAACTATAAGTATCGAAATCTTTATCCTGAATGTAAAGAGACAAAGTGTCGGCGCCCAGATTTTGCAACTGCATGTTCAGCTCACGGCCATGAATATCATCACCAATTACGCCAATTACCTTTATTTTGGCTGGTCTTAAAGCCGCCAGATTAGCGACCACATTTCCAGCTCCTCCCGGACTGTAATAATGTTTTGAGACAGTCTCTACTTTTAATCCGGTTTCGATTGAAATTTCAGAACCGCCTTTGTCCATAATCCAATAAGAATCGAGACAAAAGTCGCCATAGACAGCAATCTTGACAGCTGAAATTTTTCCAAGGATATCTTCGAGCTGAATTTGATTCATTATCGATTTTTAAAATGTAAAAGCTGAATCGACACGTGTGATACTCGCCAGCGTAAGGTTTTAGATAATACTCTTCTTTATCGGAGGTGGACTATTATCAATTCGATTTTTAAAATTGTGAGACAAGTATCGCCAGCATTTTAAACAGTGGACAGTTCCGTGTATATATATGTATAACTGCGTAAAATATGCAGTTGGAGTGTGTATGAGTCTTTTCTGATAAAAAATCATTACCAATTCATTAATAAAATGTTCTTTGCGCAAATTGAAGATCATTTTACGCAAGTTGCGATCTGAATTTTAATTTTGATCTGTAAATTTATAATCATAATTCTACTGGCATCGATCAACTTTTAAAGTTTCGTTAATTATCAAGTTTATAATTAAAGCTGATAATCTAACATTTCACAATTCTTAATAATACGAGGCATATTTTCATTTACATTAAATGACTCAATTATTCATTTTCAAAAGTTGATTTGTATTAATTTTTGGAAATAGTAATTGATCATTGATTCTAAAATGTTATTAACGTACTCTGTTGATTTGACTTAACCATTACAATCGTGGCCCTTCCAGATGAAAATGTGCTGATTAAAGTGATGCAAGGCGATGAGTCGGCATTTGCAGCACTATACAGCTATTATAAAGTACCTGCACTTCGCTTCTCGATTTCATTACTGAAAGATGAAGAAGAAGCTGAAAATATGGTACAGGATGTATTTGTTAAAATTTGGATGAAACGGGATCATATTAAACCCGATCATAACTTCAACGCTTACCTTTTCACTTGCCTTCGTAATATGGCATTTGATCATTTTAAGAAGCTGGAAAAAAATGAGTTTCTCCGCAAACAATACATGGAAGTTATGACAGCGGCAGCAGATGATGAGAAGGAAGAAAAGGAGAGACGAATTTATTTGATACAAACAGCCATAGATTCGCTATCTCATAAAAGAAAACAAATACTTCGGCTCAATATTGAAGAAGGAAAATCGTATCAGGAAATCGCTGAGTTTTTGCTTATATCCAAAAATACTGTGAAGAATCAACTCGTAAAGGCGAAGCAAATTTTGAGAGAAAAAGTAGATTTTGCCGCAGTATGAGATTAGAGATTATCAAATCAACCCAATACCTCTACTTCTAAATTCCTAAACCACAAAAAAGGAGCCTTTTGGCTCCTTTTTTGTTCAAGTTTTATATATTTTTTTATTTTAACTCTGCTAGTTTTTCCAGGTCGAGATCGGAAAGTATACTTTTGAGCTGCTCCATCGAAACATTGTCACCATTGACATTAACCACAAAACGATCGCCTACCAAAACATTTAATTCTCCTGACTTGCTTTCGTTATTGTACTTTTCGTAACCTTTATAGCCTTCTATTTTTGTCGTTTTTTCATAACCCTTATCGGTCTCTTTGTCGATATCGGCCATGGTCCAGGCAGCCAGAGCCATTGTACCCACTCCCGCTACACCGCCGGTATCAAATATTTCAATATGAACGGACTCATCTGAATTGCCTGCGTACGTGGCTTCGGCCCGCGAAATGGTGAAGCCCATTGCTCCATTTTTCTCTCCGGAAGATTCTTTTCGTTCTAGTCCTAAAACTTTTTCAGGAAGTAGTTCTTTTAATTCCCTAAAATTTACGGGATCTACGGCCGGTTTGGTTTGCATCGTTTTTGCCTGATCAGCGAATTGTTGTAACGCATCCACGGCCGTCTTTGGTTCTTCTTTTTCTTCCTGCTTTTGCTCTTCATTTTTTCCGCCACATGCCGACAGGAAGAAAACTGACGCCAAAGCCATAGGAAGGATAAATCTTTTTTTCATACGATCAAGTTTAGGTATTACATGGTATATGCAATATAATCTAAAAATGCCTGCTTTGATAATCATGAAGTTAACTGCGACTATATTACTGCTACCCTATTTTTTGAATCGCGTGTTTTCTTGATTGTATGATAAAAAATAAGCCTAATAAGACCACAGGGATACTTAAAATCTGTCCCATGTTCAGCGCATAGTTTGCCTCAAAAGCTTCCTGGTTTTCTTTCAAAAATTCATAGAGGAAACGAAGTGTAAATACCCAAACGAAGAAGATACCAACCAACAAACCACGCGGGGTTTGTTCCTTAAATTTGTTCCACAAAGCCAGGAGAATAAAAAAGAGTACAAAGCAGGAAATGGACTCATATAGCTGAGCCGGGTGTCTTGGGATCTGTAAAAACTCAGTGTTTTTCATAAAAATAAATCCCCAGGCAACATCGGTCGGGCGGCCAACAATTTCGGAATTCATAAGATTTCCGAGACGGATAAAGGAACCGGCAAGTGCTACCAAAATAACCATACGATCCGCGACCCAAAGAAATGTCTGGCCGGTTGCTTTTCGGGATCTGGAATAAAGATATAGCCCGGTGACAATTCCAATAACGGCACCGTGACTGGCGAGCCCTGCATAGGGCGGAAGGATTACTTCCAGCGGATTTTTGAAAAGAACTTCCGGTTCGTAGAATAAAAAGTGGCCGACGCGTGCTCCTACAACAGTTGATATCACCATATACAAAGTCAGCGCATCAATATCTTCAAGAGGCTTTTTCTCTTTTTTAAAGATATGAATCATAATTTGTTGCCCGATTAAAAAACCAGCGGCGAAAAGAAGTCCATACCAACGAACGGGAAAAGGGCCGAACCCCAGGAATTCAGGGATTGTAAAGATTTCGGGATTTACGTCCCAAATTATATAGGAAATCATGCGTTTATGATGTTAATTGTCAAAGATAATATTTTACACAACGAAGCAAAATGAAATTTTTACTCATTGGATTGGTCCGGATTTATCAAGGTGTTCTGTCACCTTATCTGCCTAATTCATGTCGTTATACGCCCACTTGTTCGCAATATATGATTCAGGCCATAACAAAATACGGCGTGTTAAAAGGTGTGCCGATGGGTTTAAAAAGATTCTCCCGTTGCCATCCGTGGGGCGGTCACGGGCATGATCCTGTTCCCTGATCATTACCGAAAAATTAGCTAAATTTATCCAATTGCAACTTTTCTTAATATCGAATCAATAATTGTTGTGGTCTTTACCCCGTCCGCCTCTGCCTCATAATTTAGCATGATCCTGTGGTTCATAATATCCGGGGCTAGTGCTTTAATGTCTTCCGGTAATACATAATCACGACCTTCCAGATATGCCAGAGCTTTTGCCGCGCGGTTGAGATAAATTGTTGCACGTGGGGAAACGCCAAACTGAATATACCTTGCCTCGTCACGCAGACCATATTCCAGGGGCCTTCTCGTGGCAAAAACCAGCTCAATAATATAACGTTCCAGTGTTTCTGAAATATTCACTTTATTGACATTTTCCCGGATTGCAAAAAGATCCTGCTTGTTAAGAATTGGCTTGATCTGATAATCAAAAGTGATATCCGACATGCGGCGCATTACTTCCAGTTCTTCCTGTTTATTTAAATAATCGACGTACACTTTCATCATGAAACGGTCGATCTGAGCTTCCGGGAGAGGATATGTCCCTTCTTGCTCAACCGGATTTTGCGTGGCTAATACGACAAAAGGTTTATCCAGATAGTAAGTTTGGTCACCAATTGTTACCTGCTTTTCCTGCATCGCTTCCAACAAGGCAGATTGTACTTTTGCGGGAGACCGGTTAACTTCATCTGCCAAAATAATATTGGAAAAAATCGGCCCTTTTTTTACTTCGTAATCGCCAATTTTTGGCTTGTAAATCATGGTTCCAATTAAATCGGCAGGCAGAAGATCTGGTGTAAACTGTATACGGCGAAAATCGAGTTGTAAAACTTTTGCCATAACATTGATGGTCAAGGTTTTAGCAAGTCCTGGTACGCCTTCCAAGAGAATATGGCCGCCAGTAAAAAGCCCGATAAGCAGACGGTTGAGCAGTCTGTCCTGCCCAACAACTACTTTGCCCATTTCATCAAGTACTTCTTTTATTTTTTCTAAATACATGAGGCGTTATTTATAACACGGAATATTCCGGGTTAGCACAGAAATAATTCGAAAGCTTTCTGAAAAAATTATTTCCAAACGGCTCTGACGAATCGGTCTTTTCCGTGAATATCACGCAGGATTTCAACCTGAGAATAATTTCTTTCTTCAAAAACCTGCTTTGTTCCCGCGCCAAAATGCTCATTTATTTCAACATAACATTTTCCGCCCGGTTTTATATGATGCACACCGAAGTCGGCAATGGCTTTATAGAACAATAACGGATCACTATCTTCCACAAAAAGTGCTTCATGCGGCTCAAAACGGAGCACGTTTGGGCGCATATGTTCTGCTTCCGAATAGGTTACATACGGAGGGTTACTGACCAGACAGTCAAATTTTATAACATTTCCCGGTAACGGAAAAGTTACATTCAGCATATCCTGTTTCGCAAACTGAACATCTGCAATAAGTTGGCGGGCATTTTCACGTGCTACAGAAAGTGCTTCGTCGGAAACGTCCCAGGCGTGAACTGTCACATGCGGCAGGAAACGAGCGAGAACGATTGCAATACAGCCACTTCCGGTACCAATATCCAGGATCGCAACATCTTTATCGGGCTCAGCGTAGTCGCGTGTTACCATCTGAACCAACTCTTCGGTTTCTGGTCTTGGGATTAAAACAGATGAAGAAACCCGAAATTCAAGACCGCAAAATTCTGTTGTTCCGATGATATGCTGAACGGGCTCGTTGTTGTTCAGTCTTGAAATAATATTTTCCCAATCCGGTTGCGCAGTATTTTCAGGAATAGGGCGATCCACCAAAACATCTATATTTCTTATCCGCATGTAATGTTCCAATAACATAAAGGTTATGGCCTGGGATTCTTTGGGCGGATAGACATTAATTCCACTTACAATATGTTGATATAACTGACGAGCCGAAGTCATTTTTAGTTGATTTTTTATTCTGATGTCGGAAAGTTAGCAAATTATAAGAACTCACGAAAGTTGAGTTTAAAACGAGGTTTGTATTTTTGTCAAATGAACATGGATATAAAGTGGATGCAGCGGGCTTTGCAACTCGCCGAATATGGACGGGGAAGTGTCAGCCCAAACCCGATGGTTGGTTGCGTAATCGTATGTAATGATGAAATTATTGGTGAGGGCTGGCATAGGAATTATGGCGGCCCGCATGCAGAAGTGCGTGCTGTGGAAGATGTTGAAAAAAGAAATAACGGACATTTGTTTTCCGAAGCAACGGCATACGTTACGTTGGAACCTTGTTCGCATACAGGAAAAACTCCGCCTTGTGCAGATTTGCTGGTGGATAAAGGAATAAAAAAAGTAGTTGTTTGCAACGGAGATCCTAATCCGCTGGTATCAGGAAGAGGTATCTGGCGATTGCAGGATGCTGGTATTGAGGTTGTTCAGGAGGTTCTTGCAGAGGAAGGTAAGAATTTAAATAAAAGATTTTTTACAAGTATTCTGGAAAAACGTCCTTATGTTATTTTAAAATGGGCTGAAACTGCTGATGGATATATCGCGTATGAAAATGGTAGTCCGGTAAAAATAAGTGGTGAATTGTCAGGTGTTAATGTGCATAAATGGCGGTCGGAAGAAGATGCGATTCTCGTGGGTTATAATACCGCTTTGAATGATAATCCAAAATTAAATGTCCGTCAGTGGGAGGGTCGAAATCCGGTTCGAATCGTATTAGATCGAAACCTTACGCTTCCTAATACCTTAAATTTATTTGATAGCTCTCAGAAAACTTTTGTAGTAAATTATTTGAAACAAACTGACGCGGAGAATTTTTCAGGACGGTATGCGGATCATGGCAATACTTCTCACATAAAAATAAATCCTGGTATTGACGAGATTAATCAGCTTTTGCACGAGCTTTTTAAAAGAGGGATTCAATCGGTGCTGGTTGAGGGAGGAGCTCAGGTTTTGGGATCTTTTATGAAAGTTGGATTGTGGGATGAAATAAGGCGGTGCCAGAGTTTGAAAAAAATAGGCAGCGGCATCAAAGCACCGCTGCCACAAGGAATTTTTACAGGTTCAGAACAAATCGAGCACGATCTTTGGAGTTTTTATTCGAGGGTTTAAACACTCCACATTTCCTCTTCTGAGTTCCAGATATCCCAGGATTTTTCCGCCTGCATTTCCAGCATTTTCAAACCATTATGAACCGCCGCGCCCTGGTCAAATCCTTTTTTCATGAATAAAGTTGTGGTCGGATTGTAAACCAAATCGTACAGGCAATGACCTTTTGTTATCCACGGATAAGGAATCTCTGGACAAGCGTCAACGTTAGGATGCGTGCCAAGTGGCGTTGTGTTAATAATCAGGAGGTGGCTTTCCATGATCTCCTGCGTGAGATCTTCGTATAAAAGCGAATCGCTGCTTTTCTGGCGGGATACTATTTTGTATTCTGTCTTCATATCTTCAAGAGCTGTTTTAACCGCTTGTGCAGCCCCGCCATTACCCAAAACCAAGGCTTTGAAGTTACAGCAAGCTTCTCCGCGACGATCCATCCACTCGGATATGGATTGACGAAAACCGTAATAATCTGTGTTAAAACCTTTCGTACTTCCGTCGGCAAAAACTTTAATCGTATTTACGGCACCGATGCGCTCCGCAGAGGCATCGTCCAGATCGTCCAGGTATTTTATGACTTCCTGTTTATATGGAATTGTCACGTTGAGCCCTTTCAAATCAGGGTGTTTTTTTAATAATTGAGGAAGATCTTCCAGCGACTGCATTTCAAACAAGTCGTAGCCGCAATTATGTATTTTCTCACGAACAAATTTTTCGGTGAAATAGCGCTTCGAAAAAGAATGCGTAAGGGGATAACCTATCAGGCCGTATAAGTTCATACTATTTAAATGATGTTCACAGCCTGAATTAATAGCAAGACAGTGAAGTGGGAAACGAGTAGTTGCTCCAACGAAATAAGGTTAGAGGCAACGAAGTTAATTGACTCTTTTTTCATTAACAAAAAATTGAAATATCGTAGCCGTTAGTGACTTGTAGAATAATTGAATGTTATTCAAACTAGTTAAGAAAATTTGTAGAAGAGATTAAGCTATATTTTTTGTGATATAAAATGATTTTCTATGATTAAGCTATATTTTTCATTATAATTAGAAGTAATTCTCTATTATTGATGTAAAGTACTTCTACCCAGCTATCATATGAAATTGAAAAATCTCTACTTATTTGTCACACTTTTTGCAATTTGTTCGACTACTACTCTTGGGCAGCACAGAATTTTTTTACGTGAAGGATCTTTCACTCCGGAGGGTAATGTCTCTCCCTTGAAAATTGAAGAACTTAATCGAAAGCTCAGGTCGTTGAACCGTAAATCGTTTGTTGTCATTCAATTCGAAAATACTCCAGGCGAGGCAGAAAAGAAACAACTTAGCAGTGACGGGATCCAATTATTGGATTACATTCCCGATAACGCCTATACCGCAACGGTAAGCAATGCCTTGAACGCTGGTTCTTTGAAAAACGCGAAGGTAAGGTCTGTCATCCAGCTGAGTGTTAACCAGAAATTGCACGCTGCGTTAGCCAATGGCAAATTTCCATTGTATGCTGTAAAAACTCCCGGCATGGTGGACGTTTGGATTAGCTTTCCTAAAACTTTTTCATTTGAGGAAATCAGTGAGGAATTACGTAATAAAAATTTCCCGATCACCGCTGAGACTTTTAAAGCTTATGGTGTGCTTGAATTGCGTATACCGGTGACACGTATTGCTGAATTGGCTACGTTTCCTTTTATCCAATACGTACAACCTATCCCGGCTCCGGATCAGGCTTTTAATGATCATAGTGAGGAAAATTCCAGAGCAAATGTGCTAAGTTCATCGGTTTCCGGAAATCGTAATTTACATGGTGAAGGCGTTGTCGTTGGTATTGGAGACAACGCGAATCCGATGCTGCATATCGATTTTAACAATCGTGTCATTAACCGTTTTGCATCAGAAACAAGTGAGTCGCATGGACTGCATGTGATGGGAACGATGGCAGGCGCCGGGGTTATCGATGAGCGCTACAAAGGGTATGCACCAAAAGCCAAAATTATTGTACATCACTTTTCTAATTTACTGGTTAATCTACCGAATTATGTAAAAGACTATGGGATGGTGGTGACAAACAATTCCTATGGGAACGATGTGACAAGCTGCACTTCTTTCGGTTCCTATGATTTGTATTCGCAGATTCTGGATCAGCAGGCATTTGACATGCCCTTTCTGGAAAATGTTTTTGCCGTTGGAAACAGCGGCGCAGTGCCGTGCAGCCCATTTCCTGCCGGATTCGGGACATCCTTAGGAGGATATCAGGCTTCAAAAAATATAATTTCAGTAGGAAACACACAAATGGACGGACAGATTTCGGTTTATTCCAGCAGAGGTCCGGCTAAGGATGGAAGAATAAAGCCAGAGATTGTTGTGCAAGGAACTACCATCAGATCGACTACTCCTGTGAATAATTATGGATTAGGATCAGGGACCAGTATGGCCGCTCCGGCAGTTTCAGGGAGTCTGGCGCTTTTATATCAGCAATACAGAAAACTGAATGGTGGAGCAAATCCTAAAAATGCGCTTATGAAGGCCTTGATCTGCAATAGCGGTATGGATAAAGGAAATGCCGGGCCAGATTTTAAGTATGGTTATGGTTGGCTGAATCTTGTCCGTTCAGTTAAAATGTTGGAAAGCGGAAGTTATATCAATGGGACGGTGTCAAATAAGGCATCTAAAAATCACACCATCGCGATTCCGGAAAATACTGCGCAGCTGAAAGTGATGTTGTACTGGAATGACCCTGCAGCAGCGATTCAGGCAAGCCAGACGTTGGTAAATGACCTGGATTTGGAATTACTCAATCCTTCTCAGGCAAAAATCCTACCGAAAATTCTGGATGCAGCTCCGTTAAATGTTGATAATCCTGCAACAACTGGTGCGGATCATATCAATAATATCGAACAGGTTGTTATTGATAGTCCGGTAGCGGGTAGTTATAATATTGTAATAAAAGGCACTGCAATCAACAAAAATCCGGAGCAGGAGTATTTTGTAGTATACGATGCAATTCCTGTTGAAACGACAATTACATATCCAATCGGAACTGAGAAAGTGCAGCAGGGAGATGTGATTAACGTTAGCTGGGATTCTTTTGGAAATGATGCAAACGGATTTACCATTCAATATTCGACAGATAACGGCGGTTCCTGGACCGATATCAATGGATCGGTAGCGGCAAATCTTCGCCAATTGAGCTGGACAATTCCGAACATTACCACCTCTCAAGCGCGAGTTAAAATTTCCCAGAATGGAACTGGAAATGTGAGCATAAGTGAACCATTTACCATATTGGGAGTTCCTAACGTAACACTTTCTCCGGTGCAATGTGAAGGATATGCAGGCATTCAATGGGATGCCGTTGCTGGCGCTACGGACTATGAAGTGATGATGCTGCAAGGAGAGGAAATGGTTTCCGTTGCTACAACTACTTCAACAAACTATAATTTAACCGGCTTGTCGAAAGACCTGACATACTGGATAACTGTGCGTGCAAGATTGAATGGTAATCCAGGTCGACGGGCTACTGCTTTGTCAAGAAAACCGGACAATGGAAATTGCAGCGGAACAATATCCGATAATGACTTTAAGGTTGATGCCATAGTTTCTCCTGCCTCTTCCGGAAGGAAATTTACGGGAACTGAGTTGTCTGCCTCCTCAGCGATCAAGGTGAGAATTAAAAATCTTGACGATGTCAGTTCTTCCGGAAATTTTACGGTCAGGTATTTTATTAATGATGTTTTAAAAGGGGAAGAAACAGTTGGCACATCAATTCCAGGTGGAGGTACACATGAAGTTACTTTTTCATCACTTGCAGATCTGTCAGAAGTCAGATCATATACTGTGAAAGTTGAAGTTGATAAACCCGGTGACGTCGTTGCTGCAAACAATAGTATTACATCAGTCTTCAAACAGCTGGGTAATAATCCTGTTGCGATGCCATTTTTGGACGATATGGAATCACTTCCAAAGCAAGAATTTCTCGGAAACCAGACTGGTCTTGATGCGTCTGACCGATATGACTTTTCGAGTAATACTGCTTTCGGCCGCATCAGGACTTTTGCCAGTTCCGGAGCGGCTGGCTCGGGTGAGCGCGCACTGATCCTGGATGCGGACAGATACATTGAAAATGGGAATACCAATTTTTTAGTAGCAACCTTTAATCTTTCCGCATTTAACGCAGGAAACGATGATATCAGGTTAAACTTCAGATATAAAAATCATGGGCAGTCCAGCAATTCCGATAACCGTGTCTGGATCCGGGGAAAAGACAGCGATCCGTGGATTGAAGTTTATAATCTTTACTCAAATCAAAACGGAGTTACGGGCTCCTATAAGTTGACTTCGGATATAGAGATTAGTAAAATCTTAAATGCTAACGCTAAAAATTTCTCGTCGAGTTTTCAGGTTCGTTTTGGTCAGTATGGAAAAGTCATGGTAGCCGATTCTTACAGCGGAGCTGGTTACAGTTTTGATGATATCAGGTTGACTGCAATTGCAAATGACGTGCAGGCCGTAAGCTTAACCAGCCCTGCGCTATCAGGATGCGGAATAGGAAGTGCTGAAATTGTGAGCGTGGTAGTACGTAACAATTCGCCCTCCGCGCTTACCAACATTCCTGTAAAATTTCAGGTTGACAACGGAGCGGTTTTTGCTGAAAACATCGCATTGATTGGAGGAAATGCCACCAGTGAATATACCTTCCAGGCCAGAGCAGATCTGTCTGTGCCTGGAACGCATACGTTAAAGGTGTGGGTTGATCTGCCCTCTGATTCAAATCTTTCGAACAATACTCTTACCGCAGAAATTTTCAATTCGCCCCTGATTTCTTCTTTTCCTTACCTGGAAAATTTTGAAAACGGAACCAGCTTCTGGTATAGCAGCGGTACTAACAATTCCTGGAGATTTGGAACGCCGAATGCAACCAAAATAAACAGGGCCGCGAGTGGCAGTAAAGCCTGGAAAACCAGTTTGACTGGAAAGTATAACGCCAATGAGGTGTCGTATTTATATTCGCCATGTTTTGATTTACGCGAAATGCTGGTGCCGACGATCAGTTTTAATGTGGCGCTGGATATTGAAGATTGCGGAAGAAATATTTGCGACATCGCGTATATGGAATACTCAACGGACGGGTCAGCATGGAGGCGTTTGGGAGCGAACGGCCAGGGAACAAACTGGTATAATAAATCCAACGCCAACGACAACGGATGGAGCGCGCAGGATTATACCCGCTGGCATGTGGCCACGATGGCATTACCGGCTGGTAGCGCCAGCATTCGTCTACGGTTTGTACTGCGGACTGACGAAACCGAAATGCGCGAAGGGATTGCTATTGATGATATTCACGTGTACGATAACCGGAACGGGATTTATGACGGCAACAGCATGTCAGCCGCTGCTCAGGGTTCTGACGCCGGGAAGCAATGGACAAATTATACAAACAACGGCGCGTTGGTAGCGTCTCTTTACAATAATAACCAGGATCTGGGAAATACGGATGTACGTATTTATGTCAATTCTGGTGCTGTTCGTAATACCAATGGACAATATTATTTAAACCGAAATGCGACTATAAAACCAGCCAATTATAATTTTGCGGACTCAGTAACCGTTCGTTTGTTTTTCCTGGATTCTGATGTTGAAAGGCTCATTGCTGCCACTGGCTGTGGTTCTTGTGCAAAGCCTTCGTCCGTGGCGGAACTGGGCATTTCCAAGTATAGCGACGCAAATGATGTCAACGAAGATGGAACTGTGGTGAATAATAGTACAACAGGCTGGCTATTCATTCCTGCTGATAAGACGAAAAAGGTGCCGTTTGATAAGGGGTATTATGCTGAATTTAAAGTGAAAAACTTATCGGAATTCTGGCTTAGCAGGGATGCAATGGGTGCCGCAACACCTCTTCCTGTTGAACTTCTGAGTTTTACGGCCAAAAGAAAAGAGGGCACGGAAGCTTCTCCTGATGTTATAACGGAATGGGTAACAACATCCGAGGTCAATTTTAGTCATTTTGAACTCGAAGTTGCCAAAGGTAATGATGCTTTAAAACGAGGTCAGTTTAATAAAATTGGCGAGATATTGGCAGATGGCAGCACGGGTAAAGGCCAGCGTTATTCTTTTATCGATTATGAAAAGGACAAAACGGATATCCGTTACTATCGTCTTAAAATGGTAGATAAAGATGAAACGTTCGAATATTCCATGATTCGCCCGGTTGAAATCCGTGATAAAACAGACTGGCAGATTTATCCGAACCCATCGAAAGATGTGTTCAACGTAGTATACCAGGCAAATGCAGGCGAAGAGGTACAGGTTAATGTTATAGACCTGACCGGAAAAACATCAGTTAAGGGGAAATTCCCAGGTTCGGGATCAGTTCAGAAATATCAGATCGATCTCGGTGGTGCTATTTTCGCGCCTGGCTTGTATATGGTTGAAGTGGTTGCAGGAAGCAGGAGAGAGATTTTTCGACTGGTTAAACTTTAAAGCAGTTGAACAAAAAAATCAGGAAGTCTACACTGTTATGACTGTGTGGACTTCCTGATTTTTTGATTATAATAATCTTGAAAATTTAGCAACTTCCTGGTCGACTTTCAGATCAATCATTAAATACTTTTGATAAATTTAGGAGCTCTCCTTTTTTTCGAAAACTGTTCGTAAGCGTATGCGATTGTAATTAATTTTCCTTCGTCATAAGCTCTCCCCAAAAAGGATAACCCAACCGGAATTTCACTAACAAATCCCATCGGCACAGTCACAGATGGATAACCGGCCAATGCTGCCGGTCCATAAGATCCGTAGCCTGTTCCGAAATCACCGTTGACGGGATCAATGCACCACGACGGTCCGGTTGCTGGTCCACAAAGGGCGTCTAGGTTTTGTTCGGTCAACAAATCATCGATCATTTTTCTGACGCCGGTTACTTTGGCATAAGCTTCCAGATATCCCGGACTTTTCAAATCACCTCTTTTTTGAGAGCTTTCCAGGAGTTCCTGTTGAAAAATCGGCATCGCCCTTGCAGCGTTATCGTTATTAAATCTGATCAGTTCTTCCAAAGATTTTACTTTACCATTTGCCTTGCTTAGATAAGCATTTAATCCATCCTTGAATTCATATTCGAGCACTTCGCCAGTGGCGCTGCCCAGACTTCTAAATTTTATAAATTCCACCTCGACAATTGTTGCACCTTTACTTTTCAACACCTCAATGGCATCCTTAAACAGTATATCGATTCCCTCATGTTTTTTAAGAAAACCTTTTTCGATACCAATTCTCTTGCCGGTTAATCCGTCTGCTTTAAGAAAAGCGGTATAATCAGAAAGTGATTTCCCCTGGCTCGCTGACGTCGCTGCATCATCAGTATCGACGCCTGTCATGGCCCCTAATAATAACGTTGCATCTTTTACAGTTCTGCCCATTGGTCCGGCAGTATCCTGCGTTTTCGAAATGGGGATAATACCTGTTCTGCTTACAAGACCGACCGTAGGTTTTATTCCAACAACATTATTCATCGAAGCTGGACAAGCGATAGAGCCGTTTGTTTCAGTACCAACCGACACTGCGCACAAGTTAGCCGCCACTGAAACGCCCGATCCCGAACTCGATCCGCAAGGCGAGCGATCAAGCACATACGGATTTCTGGTTTGTCCGCCGCGGCTGCTCCATCCGCTCGAAGACCTGGTCGAACGGAAATTTGCCCATTCACTCATGTTGGTTTTTCCAAGAATTACGACGCCCGCTTTTCGTAATTGTTTTACTACAAAAGAATCGGTTTTTGCGATATTGCCTTCCATAGCAATGGAGCCGGCTGTCGTCTGCATTTTGTCAGCAGTATCAATATTGTCTTTGATCAGGATCGGAATTCCGTGTAAAGGTCCACGGATTTTACCCGCAGCCCGTTCTTTGTCGAGTTCTGCGGCAATTTTTAGAGCGTCCGGGTTAAGCTCAATAATAGAATTAATAAGAGGTCCTTTTTTATCAATTTCACTGATGCGGTCGAGGTATAATTTCACAATTTGCTGTGAACTCGTCCCGCCGCTTTTCATCATTTTCTGCAAGTCGTCGATACTTAACTCATCCAGTTTAAAACCATTTTCCAGTTTAGAAAGACCATTTTCGGATTTTATATTAAAACCCAATGCTGAAATTCCGAATAATGATAAACCCGCCAATGATCCTGTATGAATAAATTTTCTGCGATGCATAAGTTGTTAGTAATATGAGTGATGCTAAATATAACTTTACAGCGCGGATTATTCATGAAACTTGCAACAAAAAATCTTTGTATTTCGAAGATGTAATCAGTGAATTTCGGCTTACAGCACAAGTGCTTTACAAACCCTACAAAATCATCACCCTATGAAATACCTGCTATCAGCTTTTTTGCTTTTTTTTAGTTTATATACCTCTGCACAAATTTCCCGTACAAAGCAGGTCGCTTTAATTTTGGATACGGATATTGGTCCGGATTATGACGACGTAGGTGCGATGGCCGTTATGCATGCATTGGCTGACAGGGGCGAGGTAAGGCCGCTGGCGGTTATTGCCAGCAATAAAAATGCGCTGGTTGCGCCAACAATCGAAATCATGAATAATTATTTTGGCCGCCCGGACTTGCCGATTGCTGCGCCGAAAGGAAAAGCTCCGGATATGGGAGCGTCTCAAAAATGGCCGGAAATTTTGTTGCAGAAATATCCTCATAAAATTAAGTCAACCGAGGAAGTTCCGGATGCGGTTCAGACTTACAGGAAAGTTCTGGCTGCACAGCCGGATCAGAGTGTAACGATCGTAACCATCGGTTTTTTGACCAATCTTTCCAATTTGCTGGAATCCGGACCTGACGAAATATCTAAATTGTCCGGAATGGATCTGATCAAAAGAAAAGTAAAAGAAGTTGTTTCCATGGCGGGAGGATTTCCTAAGGGACGCGAGTTTAATGTTTTGATTGATTCAGTTGCTTCGGAAAATGTGTTCACAAATTGGCCGACACAAATAACTTTCAGTGGTTTTGAAATTGGAAATGGTATCAAAACAGGTTTGAAAGTTATCGCAAATAAAAATCTTGAAAGTCCGGTTAAAGATGTTTACGCTTTGGCCATGCCTTTGAGTAAAGATGATCAGGAGGGACGAATGAGTTGGGATCAGACGGCCGTGTTGGTAGCGGTTCGTGGTGCTCAACATTATTTTGATTTAAAACGGGGAAAAATAATTATTAATGGAGGTAATAATCAGTGGCGCGATGATCCTATGGGGCAACATGCCTATTTGACGGAGGAAATGTCTTTCAAAGATTTATCCATGATTATCGAAACGCTGATGATGCATATGAGCGAAGATAAATGATATCTCCTTTCTTTAAATGGTATGTTTTGACCATCTTGCAGTACTATAAATACAGATAGTCAGGATGTTTTTATTTCTTGAAAACAACTTCGAAAACTCTTAAAAAATCCAATTATTGTTCCTGATGAAGAAATCCTTTTTATTATTAATTGCCTCGTTTTTTGTGCTTGCGGCATGCAGTCCTTCCGGCAAATTTTCGAAAGAAGAAGCGCAGAAGATTGGTGTTTCCTGGAAACTGATTACCAATTTCACAGAAGTTGACGGTACGTTTAAGGCAAAATTTACACTGAAAAATGGCGGCGATGTCGCATTAAACGACAAAAACTGGACCTTGTTTTTTAATATGTCGCCACGTCCGATCCAGGCTAATAAATCTCCTGAGCCTGCGAAGGTTGAACATATCAACGGAGATTGGTATAAGTTGGTGCCGGAAAAGGATTTCAAGCTGAATGCTGGTGATTCAATCACGATTAATTACTTCGGAACAAGTGGCGTGATCAAAGAAACTGATGCGCCGCTTGGGTTATATTTTGTGTTTTATGATGAAGAAGGTAAGGAGAAAGATATCGTTCAGGTAGCAGATTATACAATCGAGCCTTTTACAACAAAAGAGCAGATCTTACGTGGAAAAGGAGATCTGGAAGCTATTCAAACGGCTGAATTGCGATATAAACAAAATCTGGTTATGTCGCCGATTGATTCTGGTCAGTTGCAGAAGATTATTCCTGCACCCGTAAAAATTACGAACAGCCCCGGGACTTTCACACTTAACACTGAAACTGCTATTTACTACGAAACAGGACTGGAAGGTGAAGCGAAATATCTTAGTGAAAATTTAAAAACGGTTACTGGAAAAGCATATCAGGCAAAAAGTGGTTTACCGGAAGCAGCAACTGCAAATAGTATTATCCTGAAATCAGGCAAAGTCCAGGTCAACGGTGTTTCCAAAGAGGCATATACGCTTGGCATAAATGGAAACGGAGTTACAATTACCGGAAGTGATGCAGCAGGCGTATTTTATGGTGTGCAAAGTCTGATGGCACTTGTTCCGCTCGAAGCATTTCAAAAACCAGCGGCGGTAATTTCATTAGGTTTTACACAAATTGAAGATGCGCCAAGATTTTATTTCCGTGGTTTACATCTGGATGTGGCCAGAAATTTCCAGACCAAGGAATCTGTAAAACGCATCATTGATTTACTTGCTACGTATAAAATTAACCAGCTATTGTTTTACACCGCAGAAGACGAAGGCTGGCGTGTCGAAATTGATGGTTTGCCGGAATTGACGACAGTAGGAGCACAGCGCGAGCATACCAGCAATATGAATAATTCGGTTTTGCATCCTTCCTATGGATCCGGTCCGATCGCTAACGATGAAGGAAAGTTTGGCGCTGGATATTATACTAAGGCAGATTTTATTGAAATTCTGAAATATGCGAAGGAAAGACATGTCAACGTGATTCCTGAACTGAATTTCCCCGGTCACGCGCGTGCTGCGATCAAATCAATGGAAGCGCGTTATGATCGTTTGATGAAGGAAGGAAAAGAAAAAGAAGCGAATGAATATCGATTGATTGATCCTGACGACAAATCCGTATATATTTCTGCACAGGGATATAAGGACAATGTGGTCAGTGTAGCACGTGAATCTACCTATCATTTCTTTGAAAAAGTGGTAGATGAAATGGCGAAAATGTACAAGGAGGCAGGCCTGACGATGGATACTTTTCATACCGGCGGCGACGAGGTTGCGGACGGGGTTTGGGAAAAATCACCTATGGCAGCAAAATTGCTGAAAGAAAATCCTGAAATAAAAAGTGCTAAAAATCTTCAATCTTATTTCGTCCGCAGACTGGTGCCAAGACTGGAAAAACGTAACCTGAAAATCCATGGCTGGGAAGAAGTCGCCCTGACAAAAACTTCGGAGGGGAAATACCTGCCAAACCCGGAATTTATCGGAAAACAAGTTGTGCCTTATATTTGGAACAACGTATTTGATGTGGATTTGGGTAACAGGATGGCCAATGCAGGTTATCAGGTTATTCTTTGCAACGTCACGAATTTGTATTTTGATATGTCCTACAATAATGATCCGAAAGAACCGGGTCTTTATTGGGGAGGATTTGTGAATACCTGGGACAACTGGGCTTTCGCGCCGTTTGATATGTTTAAGACCACTTATACCACCGCGATGGGAAAACCGATGGTCGAGGAATTTGTAGGAAAGGAAAAATTAAAACCGGAAGCACGGAAAAATATTCTCGGTCTGGAAGCTGAGCTCTGGAGTGAAACGGTTAAGGGGCGTGATATGATGGAATATATGATCCTCCCAAAACTTTTCGGTTTCGCGGAAAGTGCCTGGTCACCGCAAAGAAGCTGGGAAACAATTGAAGACAAAACCGCAAGAGAAAAATCGATCGCCGCTGGCTGGAATATATTTGCAAATTCTATCGCGCAGAAAGAAATTCCAAGATTGAGTTATCTTAACGGCGGTTACAACTACCGGCTTCCATTACCTGGTGCCATTGTTGAAAATGGTATGCTGAAAGCCAATGTTGATATGCCGGGACTAACGATTCGTTACACAACAGACGGCTCGGAACCGACCGCTCAATCTGCGTTATACGCCAATCCGGTAAAAGTTTCAGGTACTATCAAATTGAAAACTTTTGATAAAGCTGGAAAATCAAGCCGGACGAGTATCGTAGAAGCTAAGTAATCCTTAAAACGATTTAATTAAAGATCGAAGATTTGAATTGTTAACACCTGGCGAGCACAGTTTCGGGCTCGCCAGGAAATACAAATTTTGTTTTGATAAAAAGCGCCCGATGAAATTATGATCCTGTAAAAGTTGCTTTTGGGAATTCGCTGATTAACGAATCATTCTAGATATATCCCGCCCTCCAAACCCTCTCATGAAGCGAAACATTTTTATCGTAATCCTGATATTACTGATCTTTTTTGTAATATCCTTTTTGACCAATATTCTCGGTCCGATTATCCCTGACATTGTCCAAAGTTTTGATCTTAGCATCGGCTTGGCTGGGTTTCTTCCTTTTGCATTTTTTGTTGCCTATGGCGTTATGTCCATTCCAGCTGGATTGATGGTAGAGAAATATGGTGAAAAAACGGTTTTGTTAATCGCATTTTTTCTTGCTTTCGCGGGTGCTTTGCTTTTTGCTGTAAATCCCGGATTTAAGATTGCCCTGCTGTCTTTATTTTTGATAGGCGTAGGAATGGCCATGTTGCAGGTTGTAATAAACCCGTTGCTGAGGGTTGCAGGAGGGGAGGAGAAATTTGCCTTTAATTCGGTACTCGCCCAATTATTTTTCGGAGCGGCGTCATTTATGAGCCCGCTGCTGTATAGTTATCTCGTATTAAATGTCCATTCCAAACAATCCGGGTTTTTAATTGAAACACTCAACAAACTGGTACCCCAAAACTTGAAATGGGTTTCTTTGTACTGGGTGTTTGCTGTTATCTCAATCCTGATGGTAGTCGTCATTGCCTTGGTAAAATTTCCAAAAGTGGAATTAAAAGAAGACGAAAGAATTGATGTAGGCAGAGCGTTCAAAGAACTTTCTGTAAACCGATCAGTTTGGTTATTTTTTCTGGGAATTTTCGCGTACGTAGGAACCGAGCAAGGGATAGCCAATTGGATTTCAAAGTTTCTTCAAACTTATCACAACGTAGATCCTGCTACAACAGGAGCCTCCGTGATCTCATATTTTTGGGGTTTGCTCACGATCGGTTGCTTCCTCGGTCTTATACTTTTAAAATTGATCGATAGCAAAAAAGTACTTCTCGTTTTCACGCTGGGTGCTATCGTTTCATTATTACTGGCATTATTCGGATCGAAAGAAATAAGCTTATATGCTTTTCCGCTGACCGGTTTTTTCGCATCCGTTATGTATTCGGTCATTTTTTCTCTTGCGCTGAATTCGGTACCAAACCATCATGGAACATTTTCAGGAATTCTTTGTGCGGGTATTGCCGGAGGTGCAGTCGTGCCTTTGATTATTGGCGGTTTAGGAGAATTATTTGGTCTGAAATTAGCGATGTTATTCCTTTTGGTAACGCTGGGTTATATTCTGAGTATTGGTATGTGGGCCAAACCGCTGGTCAATAATGATACGGTGAAAAATCTCAAAGAATTGTTTGCCTGACAATCTATTTACCCTTCTAATTTCTCCCAACTTTATCATGGCCCGGTTAGATACGTATAAAATAATTTTACTAATCGATTTTGCCGAAGAATATAGTAAGGCGCTTCTTAAAGGAATTGCTAAATATTCCAGAGAACACGGGCCGTGGATATTTTGCCGTATGCCATTGTTCCATCGTGAAACGGTCGGTATTGAAGGAATCCTGAAGTGGGCATTAGAATGGGGTGCGGACGGAATTATCGGACAGTTTTATAATGATCCTAATATTGGAAAAATCATAAATGCAGGTATACCAGTGATCGCGCAGGATTTTAAAAAACGTTTTGATGAAATACCAAATATTACCGGCGCACACCGTGAGGCAGGAGAAATGGGTGCGGATTATTTTTTAAAAAAGGGTTTCAAGAATTTCGCCTTTTACGGCTTTAAAGATATCGTCTGGTCGCAGGAAAGGGCGGAAGGCTTTGAGGATCGCGTCACGCAGGCAGGGTATAAAGTGCATTATTTTGAACATAAAATGGCGCGTCAATCTGAGTTATGGTATTACCGCCCGGCTTCCATAGGGAAATGGTTGAAGTCGCTGCCCAAACCCATTGCTCTGATGGCCTGTGACGATAATCAGGGACAGCACATTACCGAAGCCTGCCGGCTTTATGGTATCCGGATACCGGAAGAAATGGCGGTTTTAGGCGTTGATAATGACGAAATGATCTGCGAATTTTCGGATCCTCCTTTATCAAGTATTAGTCAGGATGCTGAAAAGGGAGGATATGATGCAGCCCGATTATTGGATCACCTGATTAAAAATGGGATGTATGATTTCCATGACATTATAGTTAAGCCAACGCAGGTGATCACCAGGCATTCGACAGACATTTATGCTACCAATGATGATCATATCGCAACTTCGCTAAAATATATTCATCAAAATATTGATAAAAATCTGCATGTAGACGAAGTTGTAAAACAGGTGCCTTTGTCGAGAAGAGCACTCGAAAAGCGTTTTCTTGAAGTGATGGGTTATCCGATTTACAAATACATTTATAATCTTCGGATTGAAAAATTCACGCAGAAATTACTAGATACCGATATGTCCGTTTTTGAAATTGCTCTGGATATGGGTTTGTCGGATAGTAAAAATATTGCCCGTCAGTTTCGGCAGGTTAAAGGATGTAGTCCAAGTGAATATCGAAATCAGCATTTGGCGGGTAAGTAATTTTGACACAATAAAAGTGATCATGTATAAAAATAGGAGTCAGGATTTAGTCTGACTCCTATTTTTATATTGAAAAACAATTATAACGATACCAAAGATCTTACCAGATTACTACTCTTGAAGCTTCCGGTAAAACCATTTTATTCCCAGCGCCACAGCTCCACGCATCCTGAAATTCTTTCAAATGTGGAAGCGGACCGTTGATACGATCTTTTGCTGGTGCGTGCGGATCCGTTTGTACCTGGTTACGCAAAGCTTCATCCGTTGTATTCATATGCCAAACCTGCGCCCAACCCAGGAAGAAACGTTGCTTCCAGTTGAAGCCGTCTATCGGTGCTGGTTCAGGTTTTCCTTTTAGTGACTTTTCCAAAGCGTAATAAGCCAGGGTTAATCCTCCCAAATCCGCAACATTTTCTCCGATTGTCAATGCTCCGTTGATTTTGAAACCTGGCAATGCTTCTATTCCGCTGAAATAATCGATGTATTTTTTGGTCAGCTTGTCAAAATTGGCACGGTCTGCGGCAGTCCACCAGTTTTTAAGGTTTCCTTCTTCATCGAACTGCGAACCCTGATCATCGAATCCGTGGGTAAACTCATGGCCGATTACAGCAATGATCCCTCCGTAATTAATAGCATCATCAGCATTACGGTTGTAGAAAGGAGGCTGTAAAATACCTGCCGGGAATACGACTTCATTGTTCAGCGGATTATAATAAGCATTCACCGTTTGAGGTGTCATATGCCATTCGCTTTTGTCCACCGGCTTACCGATTTTTTTGACATTTTCTTCATTCTGGAACAAAGAAGCAGCAATGACGTTTTCAAATAATTTGTCACCTTCAATTTTAATCGAAGAATAATCTTTCCACTTGTCAGGATAACCGATCTTATATGTGAAAGCTTTCAATTTCTTATGTGCTCTTGCCTTTGTCGAGTCGCTCATCCAGGTAAGTTTGTCGATTCTTTCACCATAAACTGTGCGCACGTTTTCGATCATTTCAGACACTTTTTTCTTGTCGTCTTCCGGGAAATATTTTTTAGAGAAAAGTTTTCCCAACGGCATACCCAGCAAACCGTCCGTCGAGCGAATTGCTCTTTCTACACGTGCTCGTTGTTGTTTTGTTCCGCGCATAACGGTACTGAAAAAGCGAAAGTCTTCTTGATCAAAACTTTTTGGCAGGTAACCTGCAAAAGTTGAAAGAAGCTGCCAGCGGGTATAAAGTTTTAATGTTGCAAGCGGTGTAGCTTTAAGCAACGCATTCATATTTTTAACATACGCAACATTCTGAACAATGATGGTATCTGTTTTGATATCCTGTTTGTCTGCAAATGTTTTCAGGTCAAAGTCAGGAGCAAGTTTTGTGAAATCAGCAAACGATGTCTTGTTATACGTTTTATTAGGATCACGCAGCTCAACATTTGTTAGTTGAAGTTTCGCAAGTTTTGTTTCAAAATCCAAAACCGTTTTTCCTGGATTCGCATCTTTAAAGTTTGCAAAACCAAACATGTTATCCACATGTTTTACAAACTCATTCCGAACTTTAACCGTGCTCGAATCTGTCCGTTCATAATAACTTTTTTCACCAAGGCTCAAACCATCCTGCCCTTCGTAGAGAGCATTCATTTTGCTGTTTTTCAAATCGCCTTCAACGCCGAAACCAATAACACTCGAAACGCCGACTTTCTGTAATTCACCTGCTACGGAAGCAAGATCTTTAAGCGACTGAACCAATTCTATTTTGTCCAGATATGGTTTTAACGGTTCAATACCCCGTTTTTCAACGGTTGTGGTATCCAAAAACGATTTGTAATAATCAGCGATCTGCTGTTCATCACTACCATTTTTACGGTCTTTCAGATTCGTGATTTCTTCGATAATTCCTTTTAGACGAACTTCTTTGTTTTCTTTATCTAAAATTCCAAATGCGCCCCAGCGACTTTCTGTGCCTGGAATCGGGTTTTTCTTTTTCCATCCACCATTGGCATAGCTGTCAAAATCGTCGCATGCTTTGGATGTAGAATCGAGTGAACTTAAATCGAAGCCTGGTACTTTTTCTGCGGAGGAGGTACTCTCTTTTTCGCTGTTGCAGGAGGTGATCACAACAACGGATGCCATCAGGGACCACTTTAAAAAAGCTGATTTCATATGTGATGTTATTGGTTTGGTGTTCTAGATAAACAAATGTAATTATTTAGGCAAATATGTTTGGCAACTTAGTGACGATCGGTTGAGCAAAATATTTGCAAGAATAAAAAGAGCCAACTTCCAAAAGTTGACTCTTCTTTGAAACTTAAACGTTCGATCAGAAATTTTAAGCCGACAGCCGACAGCCGACAGCCGACAGCCGACAGCTAACTACTGAATTCCACCCATCCAGTTTTTAACAGGTTTCCAGAATATCAATAATAATACTCCAAAGCCCATAGAGAACAATGTTACTTGCTGGAACAGGGCGGGCATTTGTTGTAAATTTTCTTCATCAAAACCGCCTGCAAACAAACCAGCGATAAGATTTCCAAGTGATGCAGCTACAAACCAGATTCCCATTAACTGACTTACATAGCGTTTGGGAGCCAGTTTAGTATAAGAACTAAGCCCAACCGGACTGAGACAAAGCTCACCAATGGTGTGAACCAGGTATGTAAATGTCAGGAATAATGGAGAAGCAAGTTCTCCGGTCACCGCGACATTTGATGCCATTTGCATGATGAAAAAACCGGTTCCGACCAAGATGAGCGCGATCGCAAATTTGACAGGTGTAGCAGGGTTATAGCCTTTTGTAGATAAGAAAATCCATAAACTTGCCATAACCGGAGCGAAAATCAGAATGAAGGTTCCATTGAAATTTTGGAACCAGCTCGAAGGCATTTCCCAGCCGCCAAAGGTACGCTGCGTGTAACGTTCAGCAAAGATTTGGAGGGACGATCCGGCTTGTTCGAAACCAGACCAGAATATGGCAGCGGCCAGGAAGAAAACGATCAGAACATAAATTCTTTTCTTTTCAACGGGCGTCAGTCCGCCAGCTACCAAAATATAAATGAAGTAAAAAAGAGATACAGTAACAATAATAATCCCGGCTCCCTGAGCAAGCCCCTGGGCCGTGGTCATATCGATGAGACCTTGTAATTGTAGAACCGATAGGAATAAGACCAGCGCTGCAACAAGACCATATCCGAGTTTTCTTTCCGAACCTGACTTAGCTACGGATTCCGGCGTACTAATTTTCGCAGGTGGAACTTCACCGTATCCTTGCAGGTATTTTTTACTTCCAAAATGAAACACGATTAATCCTAGTAACATACCAATTGCTGCTGCGCCGAAGCCCATATGCCAGTTAATTTTCTGGCCAAGAAATCCAACAATTGTGATACCTAAAACAGAACCGAGGTTAATCCCCATATAGAAAATGGAAAAAGCTGCGTCACGTCTGGCTCCGCCTTCCGGGTATAATTCACCGACAATCGAGCTGATATTCGCTTTCAATAATCCTGTTCCAATGGCCACTGTGACCAATCCTATGAAAAATGTTGAGGTTCCGCCTGGAATTGCCAGAATGATATGGCCAAGCATAATGACAATCCCGCCATACCAGATTGCTTTTTTTTGTCCAAGAATATTATCGGCCAGCCAGCCACCTGGAAGGGTCAAAAGATAAACGGATGACGTATAAAGTCCATAGACCGCAGCAGCTTCCGCAGCTTCCAATCCCATACCTCCTCTCACGTTATCAAGAAGGAAAAGCAGAAGAATGGCCCGCATACCATAAAAACTGAAACGCTCCCACATTTCAGCAAAAAACAAAACATACAGACCGCGAGGGTGCTTCTGGGATACTGTTGAAGTCATAAGAGCAAAAAGAAGTAGTTTATTTGGCAATAACGTTCTGCCAGATGATTTTAATGGTGCAAGATAACGCAATATGCCTGAATTTGAAATAATTCTTTGTTTAAACAATTATTTCATTTCTTATCTTTTCACATTATTCTTTTCTCATTTTAATATTATTCTTGATACAAAAAAAGCCGGATAATCAGGCATATACCTGATTATCCGGCTTGGAATCTGAGAATTCTATCTATCGTTTATTTCACTGAAAAAGATCCTTCTCCAACTTTAAATCCTTCTGCATACAATTCAATTGAATATGTGCCAGACTTGAATGGACTATTTTTGTCATAAAGAATACTTACATCCTGATTGTTATTGCTGTAAGTAACATCCTGGCTGATCGTGTAACCTTGTTCCTGTCCTTCGTACTGGAACTTGCCTGAACCCGTGGCATCGTCGGATATCGTCGCACCGCTTGGATCAATTACCCGCAAATAAATGGTCTTATTATCATTCTGCGTAAGTGGATTTTTCTCCAGAATAAAGTCGACACGCACTTTATCAATTCTTTTCGCCTTTACGTTTTCACCCTCACGAATTTTTCCTTTTGATGAGATGGCATATACTTTCACACTGCGAGCTCGTAAGGCCGCAGCCATCGTCACCTTGGATTCAAGTTCTGCGTTTTTCGTAACTACACCAGTAAGAGAGTCCGTCACCGCTTGTTTGCTTGTTTCAAGCTCGGCTTTTTCTTGCGTCAATGTTTCTGTTTTGCTGATCAGCTGTTGGTTTTCTTCACGAAGCTGTGCGATTTCTTGATCCTTTTGAGTCAGGAAGCTTTCATACTCCTTGATCTTATTTCCTAATGTGATTGTGCCTCTGCGAAGTGCTGCGCGGTCTTTAACCAAATCAGCTTTTGCTTTTTCAAGTTCTTCGATGTTACCGCCAAGCCCTTTTACTTCTATAATTTTAGCATCCAATTGTTTGGCGATTGAGTCGAGTTTGATCTCGTTCATGGCCAGTTCATTCACTCTTACTTCTAAATCGGTTTCTTGTTTTGTTGTAATGCCGCGCTCCTGATAATAAAGATATCCAAAAACGGCTGCCACAACAGTCATGATAATTAATCCTATTACCAGGCCAGTATTATTCTTATTCTCCATAACAGTTAATTTAGGTTAAACTTAATCTTGTTTATGTCACATTAAAGAACTGTGCCATGCTATACGTTTTTAAATTTTGGAGTAATAAAATCGAAAAACCCGTTTAAGTTGTACACTTAAACGGGTTTTTATAGTGATGGGAACATATTAGCACAGACAGAATGCCGAATAATTCCTCAGTTAATAATCTCCACCAGCACCTCCACCGCCAAAACTTCCACCTCCAAAGCCTCCGAAACCGCCGCCATCTCCACCTCCAAAACCACCGCCGCCCCAGTTACCTGATGAGCTTCCACCGCTCGAATGCGTAGTATATGGCCAGAAGATCGGTCCCATTCCACCTCCGGCACTGCGGTATCCACCACCTCCGCCTCCTCCACCTCTGTTTCGGGCGATAATAACTATGATGATAATAAAAACGACAATTACGATGGCTATTGATGACATACCTCCGCCACCGCCGTCTTCTTCTTTTGGATCCGCTTTATATTCTCCGGTCGCATATTTAAAAATCACATCGACGCCCTTATTAAGGCCGCGATAGTACATTCCGTTTTTAAAATCCGGTGTAATTTCCTGTGTGATAATTCGCTTTGCAATGGCATCGGGGATTGCTCCTTCCATACCATAACCTGTGCTGATATATACCTTTCTGTCCGTAGAAGCCCAAAGGATAACAATACCATTATTTTTAGCTTTCCCACCAACACCCCATTCTCTGCCAAGTTTTAGTGCATAATCAGCGATTGGATATTCGCCAGTTGTTGGCACAACCACGATGACAATTTGTGTGGATGTTGAGTCGTTGTACGCAACCAGTTTTTTTTCAAGTGCACTGACTTCGGTCGGGTTCAGCTGTTTTGCAAAATCATTCACCAGCCTGGGCGGATTAGGCTTCGCCGGTATATCCTGAGCCGCGACACGACAAAGGATCAGTAAGAACAACCAGGAAAAAATAATGTATTTTTTCATAAGAATATTTACCCGAACGAAATATCGTCAGGCAGTTCATTGACATCGTCGGAACGATATGGGAAATGTGTTTTTAATTGCAGGCCAGCTTCTTTGATTCCTGCACAGAGTCCTTCTGCATATTTGCTTTGGGAAAAATAGGAGCGGAGTAAATCTTTTGTACTGTTCCAGAAATCGGCCGGTACTTTTTCATTTATTCCCTTATCTCCCAAAACTGCAAATTTCCGGTCTTCATAAGCGAGATAGAAAAGTACGCCATTTTGCTCTTCCGTGGCGTGCATTCCTAAAAGTCCAAAAACTTCTTTGGCTCTTTCCAGCGCATCTCCCGAGGCACATTTCTTTTCAATATGCACTTTGACCTCACCGGAAGTTTGTCTCTCAGCTTCCTTAATGGCAGCAATAATTTGCTTTTGTTCCTCTTCTCCAAAAAAAAGTGAATCAGTAGGCATAGGGAATTGAAAGTTGAAAAGTTAAGAGTTGAAAGTACGCAGCGAACACCTAGAAGAAGCAGTATTGACTAATGCCAATACTGCATTCCTGTTTTAGAATTGTACCGTTGGTGCTTTTTCTGAACCTGCAGCAGCGGTGAAATAACCTTTCTGAGCAAATCCGAATATACCAGCAAACAAGTTTGTTGGGAATGTTCTTACTTCCTGATTGTAATCTTTCACAACAGTGTTGAAGTCGTTACGGGCTACTGTAATACGGTTTTCAGTTCCTTCTAATTGCGCCTGAAGTTCCAGAAAGTTCTGGTTCGCTTTTAGTTCCGGATATCTCTCCACAGATACTAACAAACGGGAAAGTGCTCCGCTAAGCTGATCTTGGGCTCCCTGGAATTTTGCAATATTTTCAGGTGTAAGCTGATCAGCATTAATTGTTGTTGAAGTTGCTTTTGCACGGGCTTCGATAACGCCGGTTAAAGTACTTTTCTCAAATTCCGCCGCGCCTTTCACGGTATTCACAAGGTTGGGAATAAGATCTGCACGACGCTGGTATTGGCTTTCTACCTTCGCCCAGGATTCCTTCACAACTTCATCCTTGCCTACCATTCCATTATATTTGCCACATCCTACAAATCCGAAAATTAGAAGTATGACAACAACTGCGATTAGTCCTTTTGACATTGTATTGTTTGATTTAGTGTTAATGATTGGGTTCAAAGTTGGCCAAAGCTAGTAAAATCTTAAAGAAAAACTACACAATCGGTAGCTTGGCCTTATATAACGTTGCCAGCTCGGATGACAGGCTCAAATGCTGCCGACACCAGCGATATGATTCCATCGTGACCAGTTGCCGGAAACATTGTAATCGGTTAAAAAGCTCTCGTAATACATAGCGCCCCAGGTCCAGTTTACGCCCAACTCGTTAGCCAGATAATCTGCGGCCAGCGTTCTTTCCGCAGCTGTCAGATTTCCTGTCGAAACCAGTTTATTGATTACAGTATTTACCTGATCATTCTCAGTTTCTCCGCTGGTCCATTTTTCAAAAACTGCCAGTTCATTAAGCCAGCGTTTGTTTACTTCGTGTTTGATTCCCCCCGGTTTGAATAGTCTTGAACCGTGACGAAGCAAAGTCCAGTGAGAAAAGTCTCTTTGTTGAAGCTCCGTAATTACTTTTTGTACTTCGGTATTTTCGCGGTATGGCAATAATGCCGAATAGATCGATTTTGGCGACAGGCAACCCAAAGAAAGCCAGGAAGACAGACCATAATCAACAAGGGGCTCCTCAGAATTTAAAGTATTTCCTGGTTTGATAATCTCTTCCACAAATTGATCAAGCCTTAACAGCGCAGTTGTTTCTCCGCCCTTTAATCTAACATCCAAAGGTTTGCCATTTACGTTAATTTCCATCGGATCAATCGATAACATCGGCAACGAGGGAATAAGTCCGGCTTCATAACCTTGTGGTAAATTGACTTTTTCAGGAGACGGAACTGTCTGTTTAACTTTAAAATGCGCCTGGATCTGTTCATGAAAATCCGGGAAATCCAAGGGGAGTTTTGCAATAGAAAATGGAAGATCAAGCACACCTCCTAATGTTGACATCCAGAATAGCTTGATATCAACATTCATTACCTTGATATTTTTACTGAGAGAAGTTTCTACGCTAGTCTCGTCGGGCGCTATTTCTTTGCTGGTATAAATGTATTGGGCACCATATTCTTCTGCAAGAGCCGCAACTACTTTTTCGGGTTCACCGACACGTATCAACAAATCTCCTCCTTTTTCCCGCAAACGATTTCTCAAATCCAAAACGGATTCTAGAAGAAACTGAGCTCTCAATGCGCCTGCACGACGAAAACCAAATTTTGTTTTTTCAAATTGACGTGGGTCAAAAACATAAACCGGAACAACTTCCTGCGCAATTTCTGTGGCCGCAAGAAAAGCCTCGTTATCCTGAAGGCGAAGATCGTTGCGGAACCAATAAATAATACGGTGAATCATTGGGGAGAATAATAGAAAAGAAATTAAACTTTTGTTCTTACAAGTATACTGAATTTCGTCCTGGCGAACAGTGGTCGCTTTATTTACGAGTTTCACGACAAGACAATAAAACAACGAATCCAACAAAATAGTCGTTCAAACTAATTTGCTGGATTCGAAAATGTCTCAATCTATTCGTCTTAGTAACTCAAAATCGTAAATTCTGTACGACGGTTACGCTGATGTTCTTCTTCTGTTTTTGCATTTGGAATTATAAGCTGGCGTTCACCATATCCCTTCGCTGTCAATCGTTCCGCATCGATTCCTTTTAAATTCAGATATTTTATGGCTGACTCAGCTCTGTTCTGAGAAAGTGTCATGTTATAGGCATCCGTAGCACGTGCATCCGTATGAGAGCTCAGCTCAATATTCATCGTTGGATTGTCTTTCAGGATCTGAACTAATTTGTCAAGTTCCACTGCCGCATCCGGACGAATATTGTATTTATTTAAATCGTAATAAATGTTATCCAGTACAAAAGTCTTGTTCAATTCCAGTCTGTCGAGTTTGATAGAAACCTGAAAGGTCGTATCAGTAACAGCCTTTGTAAGGAAGATCGGAGGAATGCTTCTGCCATTCATCGAAAACGGTTCTCTTTTGCTAATAAATCCTTTGCGTTCCACCAGCAGGACATAAGATCTGCCTTCCTCAACAGGTTGTGTTCCAAATTTGCCGGCAGCATTTGTTTTAAGCTGGGCAATTTGTGTATCGGAAGTATCAGGTAAAATATGCACAATAGCCGAATCGATCGGTGTCGGGTTTGTGGCGTTGTCATACACATCTCCGGCCAGGAAGTAACGAACAGATTTTAATTTCCCTTCGATATAATTCGGGTTTTGCGGATTCAAAGGATCCATAGGATCTTTTTGGGCAATAGTACTGTCCGGTGCTTCCGGTTTGAAGAAATAATAAATGTCATCATCCCCTTTCCCACCTTCCCGGTTGGAGGCGAAAAATCCTTGTTCTTTATTTTTATAAAAAACAAGTCCGAAATCATCCTGCGGGCTGTTAAATGGCAGTCCGAGATTTTCAATCGTGATGATACCTTGTGTACGTGTTGCCGAAAATAAATCCAGTTTTCCTAAGCCGGGATGTCCGTCAGAAGCAAAATAAAGAACTCCACCTTCGGCAACATACGGGAACATATCGTCGCCGGCAGTGTTAATATCGCGGCCCATATTCACAGGTTTGCTGAAACGGCCGGAAGCATCAATATTTGTTCTGTATAAATCAATTCCACCTGCACCACCCGCACGATTTGATGCAAAATATAACGTTTTTCCATCACGGGAAAATGATGGAGAACCGTCCCAGGCAAGCGAATCATTAATAGGTAAAATGCCTGGTACTGTCCATTGTCCGTTAACATTACGGCTTTGATATAAGTCAACATCGGCTGTTCCTTTCTTCTTGCCAGTGTTTCCGCGTGCAAAGATAAGCGTTTTGCCATCCGGGCTAAAAGCCGGAGAACCTTCATTAGCCTCAGGGTCTAAAATTTCTTTGCTGAATAATTCTGTTGTTCCCTGTGTTTCACCAGCATCTTTTCCAATCGCAATTTTGTAAAGGCCCAGCATTGGCTGGCCGTTATTCTTGTATATTTTTTCTTTCTTGGAAGAAGAAAAAACCAGCGCATTTCCAAGTACCGTCGGAGAGAATTCTGAACCAGGTCCATTGAATGGAATATCTTTTAACTGGACGTCCGGCATTTTTTCAATGCGAAGCTTATCTGTAATTTTCAGAATTTCAATTTCACGAAGTGCGCGTTCCTGTAAAATTTTAGGGCTTGTCGGAGCCTTTGCAAAAAGTGCAAACTGATTGGAAGCTTCCGGATATTGTCCGGTTGTTTTTAAAGCATAGGCATATTGAAATTGCGCTTCCGGATTAGTGATCCCGCCATCCAATGCTTTTTTATAATATGGAATCGATTCTTTAAAGCGGTTTGAAAGACGATAAGATTCAGCAATCAGGAAACTTGTTTGCACAGGTTCGTAATTGGCCTGTTCTGCTTTTTGCAAACCTTTAATAGCGAGATCATATTCACCATTGTCGAACTTCTTCAGGCCGTCCTTATAAGCCTGCATAGCAGAATTACAGCCAGTCAGGAATGCTCCCAGTATCAGGAAACTAATAACGAGGGTAAAATTACACCGCAATATTTTCATATAATTAAGTATAAATGCTAACGAATTGATAGGCGTTTATGGGTTACAAAAGACAATACTACTAAAACAACGTTTGGAAATAAAATTCTGGATATAGACAGCAGAATTTTTTATTCATAAGTTAATTATTGCTCCCAAAATAGTCATTCATTGTCATAAAATAGTTACGAAGCATTAATTATTGATTTATGATAGTCTTTTATCCTGAATTTATCTGGAACCGCATTCACTTCTGCCTTCCCTTTCTTCCTCCTCGTTCGGAGTCTAAGCGGAGTACATAAGAATAATTATTTTTGTTGCAATAAAATATTTTGAGATGCCACGAAACACGACTGGCCAGGTCTATACGTGTTTATTGTTGTTAACAAGCTGGTAAAAATGAATACGAAAGCATTAATTATGAACAAATTAATTTAACAATCTGTAAAAAAAAGAATTAACATTTTGAAAATCAGTCTTGGTCTGTTACTTTTGCAGTCCGATTTTTCGGGAAAACCGTTTGTAAAACAATCGATTAGTTGATTAACTAGATTAAAATCAATTCATTAAATGCCAACTATTTCACAATTAGTCCGTAAAGGTAGAGAGACCATTACATGGAAATCCAAGTCACCGGCTTTGGATTCTTGCCCTCAGCGTCGTGGAGTATGTACTCGTGTATATACCACAACGCCAAAGAAACCGAACTCAGCACTTCGTAAAGTTGCGCGTGTTCGTCTTTCTAACAACAAAGAAGTGAATGCCTACATCCCGGGTGAAGGCCACAACTTGCAAGAGCACTCGATCGTTTTGATCCGTGGTGGTCGTGTTAAAGATTTACCAGGTGTTCGTTACCACATTATCCGTGGTGCATTGGATACAGCTGGTGTTAACGGACGTAAACAACGTCGTTCTAAATACGGTGCAAAACGCCCTAAACCAGGACAAGTTGCAGCACCGGTAAAAGGTAAGAAAAAATAAAAAGTAACTCTCTCTGCTTTTATTAAAGAACTATTCTGATAAATAAAAGGGAAGTAATCCTGGATTCTGTTCAGGGTGAATAAGTTGCAAAACGAAACCTCGTGTAAAACATTAAGTACAAAAATGAGAAAGTCCAAACCAAAGAAAAGATATATCCTGCCTGATCCTAAGTTCAGAGATGTACAGGTTACAAAATTTGTAAACAACCTGATGCTTCAAGGCAAGAAAAGCATTGCTTTCACAATTTTTTATGACGCACTAGAAGTGGTTGAGAAAAAAACCAGCGAAAGTGGTCTTGAAACATGGAAAAAAGCATTGAACAATGTAACTCCATCTGTTGAAGTAAAAAGCCGTCGTGTTGGTGGTGCTACTTTCCAGGTTCCAACAGAAGTACGTCCGGAACGCAAGCAAGCTTTGGGTATGAAATGGTTGATCAACTACGCTCGTAAGCGTGGAGAAAAAACTATGGTAGACCGTTTGGCTGGCGAAATCGTTGCTGCTGCTAAAGGTGAAGGAGCTGCTGTTAAGAAAAAAGACGATACGCACCGTATGGCGGATGCGAACAAAGCATTCTCGCATTTCCGTTTCTAGGAAAGCGTTTCATAACGTATCTGTTAAATCCGGCTACTGCATTTTATGCGGTAGCCGGATTTTTTATTGTATGCACGAATGGTTACAATTTGGATTTTTAGTTTAAATTTAAGGTTTGCATTAAGTATTTAATTTTATATTCAAAAATAGTTAAGAAGCTTTTACTCAACAACTCACCTGAAAATTTTAGCTATGAAAAATTTTTGCATTCTGGGCTTTTGCCTGATCGTTATTTTTTCCTGTCGTTCCAAAAAGGTTGAACCAGAAGAAGGTTCGATAGACAGCCGTACCCTCGTAAGTTTTGACCCGGTTTTTCAAAAGGAATTAATTCGATTAGGAATCGATAAACAAATGAGGGAAGATGGGTTAGTTAGATACTCAGACGTTAAAGATGTTGAAAATCTTGAGATTGCCGGGAGTAATATCAAAAGCTTAAAAGGGATTGAGTTTTTTGTCAATTTAAAATCATTGACAGTATATAAACCAAGACTTGATTCGCTTAACTTGAATAAGAATATCAAATTAGAGAAACTCGATATTTATACAGGCGATGATGAAGGTATAGCAGGTACACTGAAATATTTGAATGTCACTTCCTGCAAGTCCCTCCAATCACTAAAATGTTCTGGAAATATTCTGTCATCCTTAGATTTGACTAAAAATTTGGCTTTAACTGATCTCAATTGCGGTAAAAATTTATTAACGCACTTGGATGTTTCAAATAATGTGAATCTTAAGGTTTTAAACTGTGAATACAATCAATTAAAAGCAATTGATATCAGCAATAATACGGCTTTGGAGAATTTGAATTTAAATTTCAATACGAATATTATAACATTAGATGTCACGAAGAATTCTCAGCTTAAAGAAATAAGTTGTGTTTATACGGGATTAAAAGTGCTCGACCTGGCGGCATTGTCAGGCTTGAAATCGCTGGATTGTTATGGGGCTAAGATTTCAAGTTTAAAAATTCCTCAGGGTCTGGAAGTTTTGAATATAAGAGGAACTGCCTTAACATCGTTTGATTTTAATCAGACCAAAATGATGCGAATATTAACAATCGGGAAGGAGCTATCCTCTGTTGATCTAAGCAGTATGACGGATTTGCGTCAGTTGTATGTATATGATTTGACACCTGTTAATCTGGACCTGAGTAAAAACAATAAACTGGATACGCTTTTAATAAGAAATGCAAAAATGCCGAAACTTGATTTTACAACTAACAAACAACTAACGGCACTATATCTTTTTGACTTGGTTATAGATAATCTTGACTTACGTCCTCTCACAGAATTGAAGGCTTGTTCCGTTCACGATTGCCCAAATTTGTCAGTAGTTTGCGTGAATAAAATACCAGTTTCGAGTGTTGATTACAACTGGTTTATTTCTGATTCAATTAAATGGCAAGTATGTAATTGATATCGTAATTGGAGTTATTTATTCGGCTACTGCATTTTATGCCGTAGCCGATTGTCAGCTCTTATCATTCCGGTGATAACAGTTACCTGTGGCTTTCTAAGATGGTCAAGAAGATCGGGGGGAAATTGTTCTATCAATCATTTGCTGATAATTTGGCGATATTACTTACAAATAATCATATTTTTTGGTAAATAATTTTCCAGTGATCACATTTTGTGCCCGGTTCTGTTATTTTTATTCTTACGTAAGTTCATGACGTTGTTTAACGATTGCCAATGATCAAGTTATTTTTCAAATTTTCTTCAAAAAATAATCCATACTCATTGTTTTTATAATCAACTATTTATACTTTTGCACTCTGAATTTTTTGCAGTGGTGTGAAAATGCCCTAATATTATTCAGAGCTTCCTACAAGAATTGAATTGCACAACGAATATAAATAACAGCACCATTTGCCATGGCACGTGATCTAAGATTAACAAGAAATATTGGTATTGCTGCGCACATTGATGCGGGTAAAACTACAACCACCGAGCGTATCCTTTATTACGCAGGAGTAAGCCACAAAATTGGAGAAGTACATGATGGTGCTGCTACAATGGACTGGATGGAGCAGGAGCAGGAGCGTGGTATTACCATTACTTCGGCGGCGACAACAGTTGACTGGACTTACCGTAATGAAAAATACCATATCAACATTATCGATACACCGGGTCACGTTGACTTTACTGTTGAGGTAAACCGTTCCCTTCGTGTATTGGATGGATTGGTTTTCTTGTTCAGTGCGGTTGATGGTGTTGAGCCTCAGTCAGAAACTAACTGGCGTCTGGCTAACAACTATAATGTAGCACGTATCGGTTTCGTAAATAAAATGGACCGTTCTGGTGCAGACTTCTTGAAAGTTTGTGCTCAGGTGAAAGAAATGCTTGGTAGCTACGCAGTACCTCTTCAATTGCCGATCGGTGCTGAAGATACGTTCAGAGGAGTGGTTGACCTGGTTAACTTCCGTGGTATCGAATGGAATGAAGAAGATAAAGGAATGACTTTCAGAGAAGTTCCTATTCCTGAAGATATGTTGGAAGAAGCAACTGAATGGAGAGAAAAACTTCTTGAAGCTGTTGCTGAATTTGACGACACTTTGATGGAAAAATATTTTGAAGATCCAGCTTCAATCTCAGAAGACGAAATTCTTGCAGCTTTGCGCGCAGCGACAATCAGCATGAAAATCGTTCCTATGGTTTGTGGTTCTTCTTTCAAAAACAAAGGTGTTCAAACGATGCTTGATTACGTGATGGCAATTTTGCCTTCTCCTCAGGATCGTGAAAGCATTATCGGAACTGATCCACGTACTGGTCTTGAAATTTCTCGCCAGCCAACGGATGCAGATCCTTTCTGTGCACTAGCGTTTAAAATTGCAACGGATCCTTATGTGGGACGTCTTTGCTTTATCCGCTCTTATTCAGGATATCTGGATTCAGGTTCTTATGTATTGAACAACCGTTCAGGAAACAAGGAGCGTATTTCCCGGATCTTCCAAATGCACGCAAACAAGCAAAATCAGATTGATCGTCTTGAAGCGGGTGATATTGGAGCGGTAGTAGGTTTCAAAGATATTAAAACTGGTGATACTTTATCTGACGAAAAGAACCCAATCGTTCTTGAATCAATGGTATTCCCTGAGCCGGTAATTGGTTACGCAATCGAGCCTAAGAAAGCAGCAGATAGCGATAACTTCTCTAAGGCAATCACGAAGTTGATCGAAGAAGATCCTACGTTACAAGTTGAAAGTAACGAAGAAACTGGTCAGACGATCATCAAAGGAATGGGAGAGCTTCACCTTGAAATTATCATCGACCGTATGCGTCGTGAATTTAAAGTGGAAGTAAACCAGGGTGCACCTCAGGTTGCTTACAAAGAGATTCTTACTAAGAACTATGAGCACCGTGAAGTTTACAAGAAACAAACAGGTGGTCGTGGTAAATTTGCCGATATCCTTTTTGAAATCGGACCGAGAGACGACAACGAAGAAGGACAAGAGCCAAAAACTGGTTTACAGTTCGTTAACCAGATTGTGGGTGGTACTATTCCTCGTGAATTTATCGCACCAATCCAGAAAGGTTTCGAAGCATCTATGTCAAATGGTGCCCTTGCAGGTTATCCTTTGGATTCGATGAAAGTGCGTTTGTACCACGGTTCATTCCACGATGTCGATTCAGATGCACTATCTTTTGAATTAGCTGCTAAAATTGGTTTCAGAGAATCAGCACGTCACGCAGGTTCAAAATTGATGGAGCCTATCATGCATGTTGAAGTACTTACACCTGATGAATACACTGGACCTATCACAGGTGACCTTAACCGTCGTCGTGGTATCATGAGAGGTATGGATTCACGTAATGGTGCTCAGGTTATCAAAGCGGACGTTCCTTTGTCAGAATTGTTCGGTTATGTAACGGATCTTCGTACGATGTCATCAGGACGCGCTACTGCTTCTCTGACATTCGCTTACTACGAAGTTGTACCTCAGCATATCTCTGATACAGTAATTGAAAAAGCAAAAGGCTTAGTTAAAGCTTAATAAAAATATTAGCCACTGCTCTGAAAAGGGCAGTGGCTAAAAATATTTAAGCCAGTGAAGTAAATGGTTCTTTCGCTGGTGGATTGTCGGGATCAGTTCCTATCAAGTTTTTCAAGAACCGGAAATAAGCAAATAAAATGAATCAAAAAATTCGTATCAAACTGCGGTCATTCGATCACAACTTAGTTGACAAATCAGCTGAGAAAATCGTTAAGGCTGTTAAGGCAACTGGTGCCGTTGTTAGTGGTCCAATTCCTTTGCCAACTAAAACAGAAAAATTCACTGTTTTACGTTCTCCTCACGTGAACAAAAAATCCCGTGAACAATTCCAGCTTTGTACTTACAAACGTCTGGTAGACATTTTCTCTACAAGTGCAAAAACTGTTGATGCACTAATGAAGCTTGAATTGCCAAGCGGAGTTGACGTAGAGATCAAAGTTTAGTGATTCTTACAGGTTTATTTATTTAAACCTATTACATAATTGGATGAAGGTCCGGAATTCTGGAAACCACATCTGAGCTCATTCAGGTAATAATTCGAATGTTTTTTTGTGTTCGATCAATGCCAGGAATTAACTGAGGTCAGATGTTTAGTACATCTGACCTTTTTTGCTGATTATCAGTGAGAAATAATAAAATACCGCTTTGATATAAAATTTCAAATTTCTATCTTTGCAGTCCGTTTTAAAGAATAGGGTTTTACCTGCTAATTTAAATTAATTACGATGTCTGGTTTAATAGGTAAAAAAATCGGAATGACTAGTTTGTACAATGCTGACGGGCAGGCTCTGGCATGTACTGTGATTCAAGCTGGTCCTTGTGTTGTTACACAAGTTAGGTCCGAGGAAAAGGATGGGTATAAGGCCCTCCAATTAGGTTTTGGCGAGAGAAAAGAGAAAAACTCTACTCAGCCGTTAATAGGTCACTTCAAAAAGGCCGGAACAACTCCAAAGCACAAGCTTGTTGAGTTCAAGGAATTTGAAGTGGAGCATGAACTTGGAACTTCACTATCAGTGCAAGATATCTTTGCAGAAGGTGAATTCGTAGATGTAGTTGGTTCTGCCAAAGGTCGCGGTTTTCAGGGTGTTGTAAAACGCCATGGTTTCGCAGGGGTTGGTGGACAAACTCACGGTCAGCATAACCGTGCACGTCACCCAGGTTCGATTGGTGCTTGTTCGTTCCCTTCACGCGTATTTAAAGGCATTCGTATGGGTGGGCGCATGGGTAATAATCGTGTAAAAATTCAGAATTTGCGTATTCTGAAAGTGATACCTGAGCAAAACTTGCTAGTTGTAAGTGGCTCAGTACCGGGTTCAAAGAATTCATTTCTAATCATTGAGAAATAGTACCATGGAACTGTCCGTATTAAATATAAAAGGAGAAGATACCGGCAAGAAGGTAAGTGTGTCTGAAGAAATTTTCGGAATCGAACCTAACGAGCATGCGATCTATCTCGATGTGAAATTGTACTTGGCCAATCAGCGCCAGGGTACACACAAGTCAAAAGAACGTGCTGAGATCAATCACTCAACACGTAAGATCAAGAAACAAAAAGGTACAGGTGGAGCACGTGCAGGTAGCATTAAATCCCCGGTATTCGTAGGTGGTGGTCGTATATTCGGTCCTCGCCCTCGTAACTATACTTTCAAGATCAACAGAAAAGTGAAAACGTTAGCGCGTATTTCTGCTCTTTCTGCGAAAGCGAAAATTGACGCAATATCTGTTTTGGAGTCATTTACTTTTGACGCCCCAAAAACAAAGTCATATCTGACTGTACTTAATTCACTTTCATTAGTGAACACAAAAACATTGTTGATCCTTCCTGAGGTTGATAGCAATGTGTACCTGTCAAGCAGAAACATTCCTAAAGCGAAAGTTACTACTGTTGATTTGGTAAATACATATGATCTGATGAATGCAGACCGCCTTTTAATAAGTGAATCTGCTCTGTCTAATTTGGAAACCCTATTAAACAAATAGTGATGAGTGTACTGAAACGACCGATTATAACAGAAAAGGTAACGGCTCAGGGTGGTCAGGGAAAGTATGCCTTCGAAGTAACACTTACTTCAAACAAGGTTGAAATCAAAAAGGCTATCGAGAAACTGTTTGGGGTTACCGTAGAGAGCGTTCATACAATGCGTAGCATTGGTAAAAGCAAATCCCGTACATCGGGTGGAAAGTTTGTAAGTGGAAAAACGTCAACCATTAAGAAAGCTATTGTAACAGTAGCTGAAGGTGAGATCATCGACATTTACGGTGAAGCTTAGAATTTTGGTTGATCTATTCAAATCTTAGAAGAGTTAAGTATAGCAATGGCAGTTAAAAAATTAAAACCGACAAGTGCTGGTCAACGTTTTCGCATGGCTCCTGCTTTTGAGGAGATCACAGCGTCAAAACCTGAAAAGAGCCTATTAGAGCCTGTTAAAAGAACAGGTGGTCGTAATAGCTCCGGACATCGTACCATGCGTCATATAGGTGGTGGTCACAAACGCAGATACCGTGTTATCGATTTCAAAAGAAATCGTTTTGATGCACCAGCAACAGTTCTTACAATAGAATACGATCCAAACCGCTCAGCACGTATCGCTCTGGTACAATATGCTGACGACGAAAAAAGATACGTAATCGCTCCAAACGGATTGAAAGTAGGACAAGTAATTGTTTCAGGAAGTTCAGTAGCACCAGAAATGGGAAATGCGCTTCCACTAGGTTCAATGCCAATTGGTACAATTGTTCACAATATTGAATTGACTCCTGGTAAAGGTGGTCAGTTTGCAAGAAGCGCAGGAGCTTATGCTCAGCTTGTAGCGCGTGAAGGTAAATACGCAGTTATTAAAATGCCTTCTGGCGAAATGCGTATGATTCTTTCAACTTGTATCGCAACGGTTGGAACAGTTTCCAATTCAAGTCACATGAATGTGAATTACGGTAAAGCAGGCCGTAAACGTTGGTTAGGTCGTCGCCCAAGAGTTCGTGGTGTTGCTATGAACCCAGTCGATCACCCAATGGGTGGTGGTGAAGGCCGCTCATCAGGAGGCCAGCCTAGATCAAGAAACGGACAGTTCTCAAAAGGACTTAAGACTCGTGATCGCAATAAGCATTCTGAGAAATTGATTATCAGCCGTCGTAAAAAATAATTAGAATAATATGGCACGCTCATTAAAAAAAGGACCATACATCGACTTTCGTCTGGACATCAAGATTCAGACGATGAACAGCGCAGCACGTAAGTCGGTAATAAAGACATGGTCAAGACGCTCAATGATCTCTCCGGATTTTATTGGACATACATTCGCAGTTCACAACGGTAACAAGTTCATACCGGTTTATGTAACTGAAAACATGGTTGGACACAAATTAGGAGAGTTTTCGCCAACGCGTAACTTCCGTGGTCACACCGCCAAAAAAGATAAAGGTAGAAAATAATTAGTCGACGATAGCTGGGTTTCGTCAATCGGAACCAGCCTATATCTGAAAGAACATGGAAGCAAGAGCTATATTAAGAAATGTGCCTACTTCTCCTCGTAAGATGAGATTAGTAGCCGACATGATTCGCGGACAAAAGGTCAGCAAAGCGTTGGCGCTGTTAAAGTTTCAACCAAGAGCTTCTTCACCAATTTTGCATAAAGTTTTACTTTCTGCAGTTGCCAACTGGCAACAATTGAATGAAGATGCAAAGCTGGAAGACGCTGATCTTTATGTTAAAACCGTATTTATTGACGGTGGACGTATGTTGAAGCGTTTGCGCCCTGCACCGCAAGGAAGAGCACACAGAATCCGTAAGCGTTCAAACCACATTACACTTGTGGTTGATGACAAAGCGGAAGTTGCTACAACGGATGTTGCCGCAAGCGTGGAAAACAAAGTAATCACCGAATCATAAGTAAACGATCTATTTCGAATGGGACAAAAGGTTAATCCTATAGGTCTGAGACTAGGAATTGTTAGAGGCTGGGACTCTAGCTGGTATGGAGGAAAAGATTTTTCTGACAAACTAGTTGAAGACGAAAAAATTCGTAACTATATAAAAGCACGTATCCCAAAAGGATCAATCTCTAAAGTAGTTATCGAGCGTACACTGAAACGTATCACGCTTACAATTCACACGGCTCGTCCGGGTATCGTAATTGGTAAAGGTGGTAGTGAAGTTGACAAGATCAAAGAAGAGCTTAAAAAAATCACAGGAAAAGACGTTCAGATTAACATCTACGAAATCAAACGTCCTGAGATTGATGCAAAATTGGTTGGAGAAGCAATCGCTCAACAACTACAAGCTCGTATCTCTTACCGTCGTGCTATGAAGCAATCAATCGCTTCTGCTATGCGTGTAGGAACTCAAGGTATCAAAATCCGTCTTGCGGGACGTTTGGGTGGAGCTGAAATGGCTCGTACTGAAGAGTATAAAGAAGGACGTATTCCTCTACATACATTGAGAGCGGATATTGACTATGCAATCTCGGAAGCACAAACTATCTATGGTAAAATAGGTATCAAAGTTTGGATCTTCAAAGGTGAATTGTACGGAAAGCGTGATTTGACCCCAAGTGCTGCAACAGCTGCTGCTGACAGAAGCGACAGAGGAACAGGATCTGGCGGCGGAAACGACCGTAACAAGGACAGAAGAGGTGGTCGTGGCGGAAACGATAGTAACCGTGGCGGTGGTAGTGAAGGCGGTGGCGGCGGAAGCGAAGCTGATCGTCGTAAGAGAAGTAGAAATAAGAAGAAGTAATCAGACATTTTCCGATTTTGTGAAATCGGTTCAAATAGATTAGAATCATGTTACAGCCGAAAAGAACAAAATTTCGCAAGCAACAAAAAAACAAAGGTTCAGAAAAGGGACTAGCCACTCGTGGTGCTGAAATCGCTTTCGGATCTTTCGCAATCAAGTCGCTTGAGCCAGGCTGGCTAACAGCACGTCAAATAGAAGCAGCGCGTATTTCAGTTACACGTGCTATGAAACGTGAAGGCCAGGTATGGATTCGTGTGTTCCCTGACAAGCCTATTACAAAGAAACCTGCAGAGGTTCGTATGGGTAAAGGTAAAGGAGCTCCTGAGTATTGGGTTGCACCAATCAAGCCGGGAACAATCATCTTCGAAGCAACCGGTGTTCCACTGGAAACTGCTAACGAAGCATTGCGTCTGGCTGCACAAAAGCTGCCAGTTAAAACAAAGTTCGTGGTACGTCGGGATTATCAAGAATAGACCAACCCCGAACGTTATCTAAGAACGCTAATTATTAAAAGCAATGACTAGTAAAGAAATACAAGACCTGTCGCAGGATCAGCTGAAAGAACAGATCGCACAAGAAAGAGAGCGCCTACTTCGTTTGAAATTCGCGCACGCTATTTCGCCGATCGAAAACCCTTTGCGTATTCGCGCCTCGCGTAAGGAAATTGCAAAACTATTGACCGAACTGTCGGCTAAAACTAACCAACAGTAAATCAGTTTAAGAAATTATGGAGGCAACAGAAAGAAATTTACGGAAAGAAAGAGTCGGTAAGGTAGTGAGCAACAAAATGGAGAAATCCTGTGTGATCACTGTTGAACGTAAAGTTAAGCACGAGAAATATGGTAAGTTTATGACTAAAACTACCAAACTTATGGTGCATGACGAAAATAACCAGGTTGGTATCGGTGATACAATCAAAGTTATGGAAACCCGTCCGCTTAGTAAGAATAAGCGTTGGAGATTAATTGAAATCCTTGAAAAAGCTAAGTAACAAATGGTACAGCAAGAATCAAGACTGTCGGTAGCAGACAACAGTGGGGCGAAGGAAGTACTCGTTATTCGTGTACTTGGCGGAACTGGCAAACGCTATGCTTCAGTAGGCGATAAGATCGTCGTAACAGTAAAGTCTGCTCTTTCTTCGAGCAGCATGAAAAAAGGAACGGTTTCAAAAGCCGTGGTTGTACGGACTAAAAAGGAAGTACGCCGCAAGGATGGTACATACATTCGCTTTGAGGATAATGCAGCCGTTTTACTTAACAACAACGACGAACCACGTGGCTCACGTATCTTCGGTCCAGTAGCGCGTGAATTGCGTGAAAAACAATTTATGAAGATTGTTTCCCTGGCACCGGAAGTGTTGTAAGAAATAAAGACAAAAGTATTTCTTCAGAACCGATTAGAGAATACCTCAAATGGAAAGCAAAAATAAAAACGTACCTGCAAAATTGCATATCCGCAAAGGAGATACTGTAAAAGTAATCTCCGGAAACGCGAAAGGTGAAACAGGGGTTATCAAAACTGTGCTTATTGAGAAATCAAGAGCAACTGTGGAAGGTGTTAATTTGATTACGAAACACGTAAAGCCAAATGCACAGAACCCACAGGGAAGCATCGAAAAACGTGAAGGTACTATTCACATCAGTAACCTGATGGTAGTAGATCCTAAAACTGGCGAAGCGACTCGTACGGGCCGTAAAGCAAACGATAAAGGAAAGTTACAACGGTTCTCTAAAAAATCAGGAGACTTTTTATAGGTCTCCCGGTTTCCGGACCAGTTGTTAGTTTTATATACGAAGCGCGTGGGTCGGCAATCCACATAATTAACTCAGAAAGATGGCACAGCCAAGATTAAAAGAAAAGTACGTTAGCGAAGTAGTTTCGCAACTGAAAGAAAAGTTTGAGTACAAGTCTGTAATGCAGGTACCTCGCTTGACTAAAATTGTTATCAACAAAGGTATCGGCGCAGCCGTATCTGACAAGAAATTGGTTGATACAGGAGTTGAAGAGCTTGGATTGATTACAGGACAGAAAGCAATTGCTACCATTTCTAAAAAGGCGGTTTCCAACTTTAAGTTGCGTGAAAACATGCCGATTGGAGCAAAAGTTACACTACGCGGAGACCGTATGTACGAATTCCTTGACCGTTTGACCTCTATCGCGATGCCTCGTGTACGTGATTTCAAAGGAATCAGCGACAAAGGATTTGATGGTCGTGGAAATTATACTTTTGGTGTGAAAGAACAAATCATCTTCCCTGAGATCTCTATCGAAAAGGTAAACAAGATCACAGGTATGGATATCACATTTGTTACTTCAACTAATTCTGACGAAGAAAGTTACGAATTGTTGAAAGCACTTGGTATGCCTTTCACTAATGCGAACAAACAAGGATAATTCTTAAGATTAAGATATTTACCGACAATGGCAAAAGAATCAGTAAAAGCACGGGAAAGAAAAAGACAAGCTTTAGTAGCTCGTTATGCTGAAAAGCGTAAAACATTAAAGGCTGCTGAGGATTGGGTTGGCCTAGATAAATTACCCCGTAACTCATCGCCTGTACGTCTGCACAATCGTTGCAAGATCACAGGAAGACCTCGTGGATATATGCGCAAATTCGGAATCTCAAGAGTTCTGTTCCGGGAAATGGCCTCTGATGGTAAAATTCCGGGTGTTACAAAATCAAGTTGGTAGGAATACTTTCAATTCTGATTTCAATTACTTAACTTTGCACTCCCGTTTTAAGGGAGTGTTTAAACTAGGCATAAAAAATGTTAACGGATCCCATAGCAGATTATCTGACGAGACTCAGAAACGCCATCAAAGCGAAGCACAGGGTTGTTGAGATACCTGCATCCAACATAAAAAAAGAAATAACGAAGGTACTTTTTGATAAAGGGTATATCCAGAGTTATAAATTTGACGAAGTCGGCCCTCAGGGTGTGATCAAGATAGCCTTGAAATACAATCCTGTTACGAAGCAAAATGCAATTGTGAAATTGCAGCGTGTTAGTAAGCCAGGGTTACGCAAGTACTCCGGGACATCTACACTACCTCGCGTTTTGGGTGGTCTTGGAACTGTAATTATCTCGACATCGAAAGGTGTTATGACAGATAAGGAAGCCAAAACACTGAATGTAGGTGGAGAGGTGTTATGTTTCGTGTACTAATATTTTAAAGTTATTCAGGAAATGTCACGAATAGGAAATAAATTAATCACTATACCAGCAGGCGTTACGATCTCTGTATCTGACGATAACCTGGTATCAGTTAAGGGTCCAAAAGGAACGCTTACTCAGTCTGTTGATACCGATATCGCAATCGAAATCGAAGGAAACGAATTGAAAGTAAAACGTCCTAGCGAACAAAAGCGCCACAAAGCGTTGCACGGTTTGTACCGCTCACTAATTAACAATATGGTAATTGGTGTTGAAGCCGGATACAAAAAGGAAATGGAAATCATCGGTGTGGGTTACAAAGCCAGCGCCGTTGGTAACGTTTTAGAGTTGCAATTGGGTTATTCACATAATATTTTTATGTCTATACCTGATGAACTAAAAATTACAACCACTTCCGAAAAGGGTCAGAATCCAAAAGTAATTTTGGAAGGTATTGACAAGGAATTGATAGGTTCTGTTGCTGCTAAAATTAAGTCTCTACGTAAAGTAGAACCTTATAAAGGTAAGGGTATCCGTTTTGTTGGTGAGATCGTTCGCCGCAAAGCTGGTAAGTCTGCTAAGAAATAGTGCGTAGCCACAGGATGATTTTGTTAACTAAGTTTAGATAAGATTTAAAATGGCTACCTCAAAAGTAGATAGAAGACAACGCCTTAAATATCACATTCGTAAGAAAGTGAAAGGTAGTGCTGAACGTCCCCGTCTTTCGGTTTTCCGTTCAAACACTAGCATCTATGCTCAAATCATTGATGATATTCAAGGTATAACCCTGGTAAGTGCGTCGACGCTTGACCTTGGTGAGAGAAAAGAAAGTTCTAACGTAGAGGCAGCTCTTGCAGTTGGAAAGAAGATTGCCGAAAAGGCGCAGGCAGCAGGTATTCTTGCGGTAGTATTTGACCGTAACGGATATTTGTACCATGGTAAAGTTAAAGCATTGGCCGAAGGAGCTCGCGAGGGTGGCCTGAAATTCTAAGAATAAGCAAAGACTATGTCTACAAATACAAAACCTTCAAAGGTTAACGAATCGGATCTGAAAGAACGCGTTGTTGCGATCAATCGGGTAGCAAAAGTAGTAAAAGGCGGTCGTCGTTTTAGTTTCTCTGCCATTGTGGTTGTGGGTGACGGAAAAGGTGTGGTAGGTCATGGACTAGGCAAAGCAAATGAAGTAACAGATGCTATTGCCAAAGGAATTGACGATGCTAAAAAGAATTTGATTCAAATTCCTATGCTGAAAAACACTGTCCCTCATGCGATGGAAGGTAAATTCAGCGGTGGATTTGTATTGATCAAACCAGCAGCTCCTGGTACAGGAGTTCTTGCCGGTGGCCCAATGCGCGCCGTTCTTGAAAGTGCCGGTATCAAAGACGTCCTTGCTAAGTCAAAAGGTTCTTCGAATCCGCACAACGTTATTAAAGCTACAATTGACGCTCTTTTGAAAATGAGAGCTCCTCACCAGGTTGCTTTCCAACGTGGAGTTAAATTGGACAAAGTATTCAACGGATAATCCTTACAAGGGATTATCCTTTTATCTGAGAGTAATTATGTCAAAAGTACGTATTACACAAATTAAAAGTGTTATCGATCGTCCGGAAAGACAAAAGTTAACTATCAAAGCTTTAGGCTTGGGTAAGATTAACCGTTCGGTTGAGCAGGAAAATACCGACGCCATTGCGGGTATGATCCGTAAGGTAAGTCACTTAGTTTTAGTTGAAGAAATCTAATAAATACTAAAAGTATGAATCTTAGTTCATTAAAACCGGCAGCTGGATCCGTTAAAGTCGGAAAACGTGTCGGACGTGGTCAGGGATCCGGTTTAGGCGGAACTTCTGCACGTGGACATAATGGAGCACAGTCTCGTTCAGGTTACAGCCGTAAATTGGGTTTTGAAGGTGGCCAGATGCCTCTTCAAAGACGTTTGCCGAAATTCGGTTTTAACAACATTAACAGAGTAGAATACAAAGCATTAAATCTTGATGCAATTCAGGCTCTTGTTGAGAAAACAAATGCTACTGTAATTACGCTTGAATTGATTCGTGAAAACGGACTTTGTGCGAAAAAAGACCTTGTGAAAATTCTTAACCGTGGAGAGATTACATCTGCTGTTGAAGTTCAGGCAAATGGTTTTTCTGCATCGGCCATCGAAGCAATTGAAAAAGCAGGTGGTAAGGCAGTTAAATTGTAACCTTGTTGGTTCAGTTCTAAACCGTGTATGTTTGATTATCGAACAGATAATGTAAGCCCTATAACATGAAACGATTTTTTGAGACGATAAAACATATATTTTCGATTGAGGAGTTGAGAACCAGAATTCTCAACACTCTTTTGTTTATAACAATATTCCGTTTAGGGTCTTATGTAGCTTTGCCTGGTGTAGAACCGGATCAGATGAATTTTTCATCACAGGGTTTATTAGGTCTTCTTGATACTTTCTTAGGTGGAGCTTTTAGTAAAGCTTCCATCTTTGCTCTTGGTATCATGCCTTACATTTCTGCTTCCATTGCTATTCAGCTTTTGACTATGGCGCTGCCGTATTTCCAGAAGATGCAAAAAGAAGGAGAGTCCGGGCGTAAGAAGTTAAATCAAATTACAAGGGTTCTTACGATTGTTGTAACACTGGTACAAGGAACTGCGTATTTAAATACAACGGTTCCTGATGAAGCATTGCTTGTTTCCCGCAGCTTGTTTTCTATATCATCTGTTTTTGTTCTTGCAGCCGGAACTATGTTCTGTATGTGGTTGGGAGAGCGTATTACGGATAAGGGTGTCGGAAATGGTATCTCTATGTTGATTATGATTGGTATTGTTTCCCGTTTTCCGGGTGCAATTCTTAAAGAGTTTCAATCAAGAGGAACGGGTGGAATTTTGCTTTTCGTTCTGGAAATCGTTGCCTTGTATTTCGTAATTATGGGTGCTGTAATGTTAACGCAAGCAGTACGTCGTATTCCGATACAATATGCAAAACAGGTAGTTGGTAACCGGGTTATGGGTGGCCAGCGTCAGTACCTTCCATTGAAATTGAACGCAGCTGGTGTTATGCCAATTATTTTCGCTCAGGCGTTAATGTTCATTCCTTCTCTTGGAGCCTCTTATTTTGCTGAAAAAAGTGACTTCGCTAGTAACGTTGCCACGATATTCGCAAATTATACAACCTGGCAGTACAATTTATTGTTTGCTTTCCTTATCATCGTTTTCACTTTCTTCTACACTGCAATCTCGGTTAATCCCCAGCAAATTGCAGATGATATGAAAAGAGGAGGCGGTTTTATCCCTGGTGTTAAACCAGGTCAGCAAACTTCTGAATACATCAGTTCTATTCTTGACCGCATCACTTTCCCTGGTTCACTTATGTTAGCTCTTGTAGCTATCTTGCCTGCTTTTGCTAGTATGGCTGGTGTATCAACGGACTTCGCGCATTTCTTCGGAGGAACGTCTTTACTTATTATGGTAGGTGTTGTTTTGGATACTTTGCAACAAGTTGAAAGTTACTTGCTGATGAGAAGATATGAAGGACTAATGAAATCAGGACGTGTAAAAGGTAGGACTGAAAGTGTTGCTATCTGATTTGGAATGATCTATTTGAAAACAGAGGAGGAAATAAACCTCATTAAAGAAAGTGCACAGGTTTTAGGTAAGGCTCACGCCGAAGTGGCACAATGGATTAAACCAGGTATCACTACAAAAAAGCTTGACACTGTCGCTGAGGATTATATCAGGAGTTATGGAGGAATACCTTCATTTAAAGGCTTCAACAATTTCCCTGCTTCACTTTGTATGTCTGTAAATGAAGTAGTAGTTCACGGAATTCCCGGGAGTTATGAACTAAAAGACGGAGACATTGTTTCAATTGATTGCGGTGTTAAGTTAAATGGATTCCACAGCGACAGTGCTTATACATATCCTGTGGGCGAAGTATCAAAAGAAGTGATGGATCTTTTAACTGCCACAAAAAAATCTCTTTATAAGGGAATTGAACAAGCAGTTGACGGATTAAGAATAGGTGATATAGGATTTGCGGTACAACACTATTGTGAACAAAGAGGTTACACCGTGGTTCGCGAACTTGTTGGACATGGCGTGGGAAGAGAACTTCACGAAAGTCCGGAAGTACCAAATTACGGAAAAAGAGGAAAAGGATTACGTTTGAAAGAAGGAATGGTCCTGGCGATCGAACCGATGATTAACTTAGGTACTAAGTCAGTTATGCAGGAAAAAGACGGCTGGACAATCAGGACAACGGATCGTAAATACTCAGCTCATTTTGAACATACGGTTGTTGTGCGTAAAGGTAAAGCTGAAATTCTTACCACTTTTGATTATATAGAACAAGTCACGGCGAATACCAGCCTAATGGTTGAAGTAAAGTAATAAAAGCTACGAATGGCAAAACAAGCATCAATTGAACAAGACGGGGTCATTTTAGAAGCGCTCTCGAATGCAATGTTTCGTGTAATATTAGAAAATAAGCACGAGGTAATAGCACACATTTCAGGTAAAATGAGGATGCACTATATTAAAATTTTACCTGGCGACCGTGTAAAGCTTGAAATGTCTCCATACGACTTATCAAAAGCGAGAATTGTATACCGATACAAATAAGCTAAGAATTTGAATAGATTAGTTTAGGAAATAACTATTGTAAGTAACATGAAAGTTAAAGCATCAGTAAAAAAGCGCAGTGTAGACTGCAAAGTCATACGCCGGAAGGGTAAAGTCTACGTAATTAATAAGAAGAACCCACGGTATAAACAAAGACAAGGTTAATAATTATGGCACGTATTTCAGGAGTTGATATCCCCGACCGTAAAAGAGGCGAAATTGCCTTAACTTACATTTTTGGAATTGGTCGCAGTACTGCGAAGAAAATTCTGGACAAAGCAGGTGTGGATCTGGATAAAAAGGTACTTGACTGGTCAGATGAAGAGTCAGGGGCTATTCGTTCTGTAATTACAGGCGAATATAAAGTAGAGGGAGCACTAAAGTCGGAGGTTCAATTGAGTATCAAACGCTTAATGGATATTGCTTGTTACCGTGGCCTTCGTCATCGTAAGGGATTGCCATTGCGCGGACAGAGAACTAAGAATAACTCTCGTACTCGTAAGGGTAAACGCAAGACAATCGCGAACAAGAAAAAGGCTACTAAATAAACAATGAGTGTGGCATCACAGCCACTTCTTATTCCATAAGCAATGGCACAAAATAAAAGAAAAGACAAGGCAAAGAAGAGAGTTGTTGTAGTAGAATCGGTGGGTCAGGTACACATCAGAGCTTCTTTCAACAACATCATCATCTCTATCACTAACAGCAATGGACAGGTGATCTCATGGGCTTCGGCTGGTAAAATGGGATTCCGTGGTTCTAAGAAAAACACACCTTATGCAGCTCAGACTGCGGCACAGAACTGTGCTCAGGTAGCGTTTGATCTTGGAATGCGTAAAGCTGAAATTTTTGTTAAAGGACCTGGTTCAGGTCGTGAGTCTGCGATCCGTACGATTCAAAATGCAGGAATTGAAGTAACCACGATCCGTGATATTACTCCACTTCCTCACAACGGATGTCGTCCTCCGAAAAGAAGAAGAGTTTAGTTTATTTTTTATCCAATGATTCCTTCATTCGTAATTTGGACACTGGGGTTACAGAATGGTTATCATTAACATTACAAACAATTAGTATCAAATGGCTCGTTACACAGGTCCCAAATCCAAGATTGCAAGACGCTACGGAGAACCAATTTTAGGCCCTAGCAAAGCACTTGCAAAGAAAAATTACCCACCCGGAGTACACGGTAAGGGTCGTCGTTCCAAAAAATCGGAATACGCTTTACAATTAATGGAAAAGCAAAAAGTTAAGTTTATCTACGGTATTCTTGAAAGACAGTTTCGTAATCTATTCGAAAAAGCGTCTGTAAAAGAAGGTCTTACTGGTGAAAACTTACTTCGTTTCTGCGAAGCTCGTCTTGATAACACAGTTTATCGTTTAGGTATTGCACCTACAAGACGTGCAGCTCGTCAGTTGGTTTCTCATAAACACATCCTTGTTGATGGAGAAATCGTTAACATTCCTTCCTATTCTTTACGTCCTGGACAAACTGTTACAGTTCGTGAAAAATCTAAATCTCTTGAAGCTGTTTCGGAAAGCTTAGCTGGCCACAGTTCAAAAGGATTCAACTGGTTGGAATGGAATGGACAAGAGCTTTCAGGTAAGTTCATAACTTTCCCTGACCGCGAGCAGATTCCTGAAAACATCAACGAGCAACTTATCGTTGAGTTGTACTCGAAATAATAAGTAATCTTCAAAATTTTATGAGCACGCTTCATTCTTGGAGCGTGCTTGTAGCCGAAAAACGGCAATATTTGCGATCGCAAAGGTAACGGTAGCGTGATCAACTATCATTTACTACTATAAAAGGAGCAAGGACTATGTCAATATTAGCTTTCCAAATGCCTGATAAGGTCGTCATGGAAAAAGCAGACGACTTTCACGGGTTGTTTGAATTTAAGCCTTTAGAGAAAGGGTATGGCGTAACAATCGGTAATGCATTACGCAGGATTCTTCTTTCATCTTTGGAAGGCTATGCCATCACGAGCGTGAAGTTCCCTGGTGTGCTTCATGAATTTTCGTCCATTGAAGGTATTGTTGAGGATGTAACAGAAATCATCCTGAACCTTAAGATGGTTCGATTTAAAAAAGTATCGGATTTAAACGAAAGCAGAATAGTTGTTAATCTTAAAAATGTTTCGGTTATCACAGCCGGTGACATCAGCAAGTTTACCAGCGCTTTTGAAGTTTTAAATCCTGATCAAGTAATTTGTCATATTGACGACAACAAGGAGTTCGAAATGGAACTTTTGTTGGATAAAGGAAGAGGATACGTTCCTGCTGATGAGCCAAGAGCAAATGAATTGCCTTTTGGATACATCGCAATGGACTCGATCTATACGCCGATTAAAAATGTTAAATACAGCGTTGAAAATACGCGCGTTGAACAACGTACCGATTACGAACGTCTTTTAATTGATATTCAAACTGACGGGTCAATCCACCCTGAAGATGCTCTTAAAGGAGCTGCGAATATTTTGATTCAACACTTTATGCTATTCTCTGATCAGACGATGACGTTTGAGAAGCAGAAAGCTGAGGAAGATAATCAGGTTGATGAAGAAATGTTGCGTATGAGGAAATTGCTTAAAACTTCATTGTCAGAGTTGGATCTTTCAGTTCGTGCATACAACTGTTTGAAATCAGCTGACGTGAAATCTTTGGGTGATTTAGTAAGACTTGAAATTTCGGACATGATGAAGTTCCGTAACTTCGGTAAAAAATCTCTGACTGAGTTGGAGCAACTTGTTGCTGACAAACAACTCGTATTTGGAATGGATGTTGCCAAATATCGTTTGGACGAAGAATAAAATAAATTCCATAATAAGTATGTATTCTGTAGCGCGTAGAAATGCGCAGCTCGAAGCAACTAAACAAAAACAAAATGAGACACGGAAGAAAAGTAAATCACCTGGGAAGAACGCATTCACACAGAAAAGCAATGCTTGCGAATATGGCTTCCTCGTTGATTCTTCACAAAAGAATTGAGACAACGCTTGCAAAAGCGAAAGAACTTAAAAAGTTTGTTGAGCCTTTGTTGACTCGCGCCAAAGAAGATACGACACACAATCGTCGTGTGATCTTTGGTTATTTGAATGACAAAGAATCAGTTAAAGAACTTTTTGGTACTATTTCTGATAAAATTGCTGACCGTCCGGGCGGATACACGCGTATCATCAAATTGGGTAACCGTTTGGGTGATGCCGCTGAAATGTCTTTGATGGAACTTGTTGATTTCAACGACGCATTATTACTTGCTAACGCAGACAAACCTGTGAAAACTCGTCGTAGCCGTCGTGGTGGTAAAAAAGAAGGCGGATCTGAAACACCAGCAGTAGAAGCAGCACCAGCTGCACCGAAAGCTGATTTCCCGATCGTTGCTGAAGACGAAACACCAGAAGCTCCAAAAGCTGAGTCTGATGAAACTCAAAATGATGCTAAAAGCGAATAATTTAGTGGACAGCATCCGATAAATATTAATTAAAAGGGTTAAACGTTTTCGTTTAGCCCTTTTTTTTGACTAAAAATATATACTTTTGCAGCGCCAAATTCAATAGCAAGATGGTGCTTTGTCTCTTACAGTTCATGAATTGAACTGCTTTAACCGTAAGAGCGTTATAATTAGCAAATCGATTTAACCATATATGAATCAAAAGAAAGAGGCTTTATTACTGCTGGAAGACGGAACAGCATATAGAGGGTTAGCTTTAGGGATAGACGGCACAACCGGTGGCGAGATCTGCTTTAACACGGGAATGACGGGGTATCAGGAAATTTATACTGACCCTTCCTATTTTGGACAAATCATAGTGAATACCAATTCCCATATCGGAAATTATGGCGTTCAGCTGGAAGATGAAGAAGAGTCGAATTCTGTGAAAATTAAGGGAATGGTATGTAATACTTTCTCATCAGTCTACTCACGCGACACGGCAGACTTCTCTTTACAGGAATATTTTGAAAGGGCGAAAATTGTTGGTGTTAGTAATGTTGACACCAGACATATTGTTCGCCACGTTCGTGAAAGGGGAGTAATGAACGCCATCATTTCATCCCAGATCCTGGATGAAAAAGAATTGATGGACGAATTGCACAAAGTGCCTTCCATGGATGGTCTTGAATTATCGTCTCTTGTAACCACGGACACGCCTTATTTCATGGGCACTGAAACTGGAAGCAAATGGAGAATTGCGGTAATGGATTATGGTATCAAGAAAAGCATTCTGAACAATCTTACACAGCGCGGATGTTACTGCAAGGTTTTCCCTGCACAAGCGTCTTTTGAAGAAGTAATGAGCTGGAACCCGGACGGATTTTTTATCTCGAATGGACCAGGCGATCCATCAGCGATGCCATACGCAATTAAGACTGTGGACGAAATGGTAAAAACAGGCAAACCATTATTTGGTATTTGTCTTGGTCACCAGTTGCTGGCTCTTTCAAGCGGAATTAATACATATAAAATGCACCACGGCCACCGTGGCTTAAATCATCCGGTTAAAAACCTGATCACGGGTTTGTGCGAGATCACATCTCAAAATCATGGTTTTGCGGTAAATCCTGACGAAATCCAGAGTCACCCAGACGTTGAGATTACACACGTTAACCTGAATGATAAAACGATTGAAGGAATTCGTCGTAAAGATTATCCTGCTTTCTCGGTACAGTATCATCCGGAAGCTTCACCAGGACCGCATGATTCACGCTACTTGTTTGACGAGTTTGCCAAGCTTTTGTCAGAGATTTAGAACAAAATATAAATACAACAAAAAATCCCGCCGAATTTCGACGGGATTTTTTGTTGTTAAATAATATTTAAATATTCTCTTCAATCAACTTTTTAAATTCTGCTTCTTCCATTAGGCCGTTTTTCCGAAGAATCAATTTACCTTTTTTGTAAAAAAGGAAAGCAGGGATTTCATCAATACCAAGCTCCTTTGCCAGTGCTTTATTCTGGTCGTAATGAATTGTTTCAATGTTAGCTTTTGACTTATATTCCTCCGCCAGTTTATGAACAGTTGGAAGCATTTTGATACAGGGAGCACACCACGGTGCGTAAAAATCGACCATAACAAGTTTATCAGAGTTGATTAGTTCTTTGAAATCTGCTGAGCTCATGCCTTTGTTCACGGCACCAGCATCTTTCGGCGCATCAATCAATTTCCCGGATGAAGTCCATTTCATAAAACCGCCCTGCATTTCATAAACATCGGTAAAACCTTTTTCAGAAAGGACTTTGGCTGCTGCAGAACTGCGCCCGCCTGAAAGACAATAGACAAATACAGGTTTATTTTTATCAAGTTTTTCAATCTGATCTTTAAACGCAGCGTTTTTGTAATCGAAGTTTTCTGCACTTTCCAGATGGCCCTGACTAAATTCTTCTGGCGTTCTTACATCCAGTAACTGCGCTTGTTTGGTTGCATTCAGCTTATTTTGAAAATCATTAGTGCTTAATTGCGTCTGCGCCACTGCCATTGAGGCCGTTAGCAATATGCCCAGAAATGATATGAGAATACTTTTCATGTTGTAAAATTTAATTCTGTGATAATGTAAATTTACCTTAAAATAGATTAGCGGCTCACGTATGACATTTTTTTTGTGTTATTTTGTACTGTTAATATATCCAATTTCAAATCAAACCCAAAGCTGCAAATGAGTACGATTCAGTCAGTACATGCAAGACAAATTCTGGATTCAAGAGGAAACCCTACAGTAGAAGTAGATATTCGTACCGAAAATGGTTATTTAGGACGCGCTGCGGTGCCGTCCGGAGCATCAACCGGTAAACACGAAGCAGTAGAACTTCGCGATGACGACAAGAGCGTTTACGTTGGAAAAGGAGTTTTGAAAGCTGTTGAAAATGTTAACGATATCATTTTCCCTGAATTGATCGGCGCTTCTGTTTTCGAACAAAACCTGATTGATAAAATAATGCTTGAATTGGATGGTACGCCAAACAAAAGCAAGCTGGGTGCTAACGCAATCCTTGGTGTTTCTCTGGCAGTTGCCAAAGCTGCTGCTCAGGAAGCTGGTCTTCCTTTGTACCGTTACATCGGTGGTGTTAATGCAAATACACTTCCGGTTCCGATGATGAACATTTTGAATGGTGGTAGCCATGCAGATAACTCAATCGATTTCCAGGAATTTATGATCCTTCCTGCGAAAGCTGATACTTTCTCTGAGTCTCTTCGTATGGGTGTTGAAGTGTTCCACACTTTGAAAACTGTATTGAAAAGCAAAGGATATTCTACCAACGTTGGTGACGAAGGTGGTTTTGCTCCAAACATTAAATCAAATGAAGAAGCGATCGAAATCGTTATTCAGGCGATCGAAAAAGCAGGTTACAAACCAGGCGAAGATATTTTCATCGCGATGGATGCTGCCGTTTCTGAATTCTACGAAGATGGTTTCTACCACTTTAAAAAATCAGATGGCCGTAAATTGACTTCTCCAGAAATGGCTGACTACTGGACTCAGTGGGTTGCTAAATATCCAATTATCTCTATCGAGGATGGTATGGACGAAGATGACTGGGCAGGTTGGAAAACACTTACTGAATCAGTTGGTTCTAAATGTCAGTTAGTTGGAGATGATTTGTTCGTAACAAACGTAACTCGTCTACAACAAGGAATCGAATCTCAGATCGCGAACTCAATTCTGGTTAAAGTAAACCAAATCGGTTCTTTAACTGAAACAATCGATACTGTTAACCTTGCGAAAAGAAACAGTTACAAAACAATCATGTCTCACCGTTCTGGTGAAACTGAGGATTCTACAATTGCTGACCTTGCCGTAGCGTTGAACACAGGACAGATCAAAACTGGTTCTGCTTCTCGTTCTGACCGTATGGCGAAATACAACCAGCTTCTTCGTATTGAAGAGGAATTGGGAGAAAGCGCTTACTTCCCAGGATTGAAATTCTAATTTAAGTATAATAAAACCGGAGCTCAGGCTCCGGTTTTCTCTTTTCCCGGCATGATCGATTTTAAAAGTCTTATACCGCACATGCGTAAATTCTATACCGCAACATTTGTGGTATGGCTCGTGTGGATATTATTTCTGGATAACAATAATCTCAAAGTAGTTTTGTCAAACCGTGTCAAAATGAAAGAGCTGGAAAAGGAAAAAGCGATTTTGCAGGATAAAATAAAGCAGGTAGTTCGTGAACGCAACGAGGTTTTCGGAAACCCGAAAATGCTGGAAAAATGGGCACGGGAAAAATACTACATGCGAAAACCCCACGAAGATGTTTATGTCATCGTGGATGAAAATAATCAACCAATTGAAAGCCGGAAGGAGGAATAGAAGTTCTGTCCGAGCCAATCGGAAACTTTTATAACAGGAGCAAACAGACTCGCCGGCATTGCTGTTCACTCTTAAACTGTTTATTACCGCCTCACTTTGATTAACGTACTTTTTGTTTGTTTAGGTAATATTTGCCGTTCCCCTGTTGCGGAAGGTGTTTTTAAAGATCTTGTCAAAGAAAAAGGACTGGATCATCTGATTCACTGCGATTCGGCAGGAACAGGAGCTTATCATATCGGAAGTCTGGCCGATAAACGTATGCGAACCGTTGCTTCGGCTAACGGTATCACGCTTACACACAAGGCTAGACAATTATCCTTCGAGGATTTTATCAATTTCAATTATATTGTTGCCATGGACGAAGCAAATTTCGAAAATATTCGGAAGGAAAGCTTTCGTGCGCACGGATTTTATTTGCCCGAAGATCAGTTATATTTATACAGAATGTTTGATCCAGAGCGCGGGGAAGCCGTTATTGTTCCGGATCCTTATTACGACGAGCTTTCTGCATTTGATAATGTCTTCGAAATTGTAAAAAGATGCGGTACTACGTTTCTTGATTTTTTGATTGAAAAACACAATCTGGCTGACAGGCTCATACCCGTGTCGGATTCAGATTTAGAAATATAAAGGTTGAATTTTAAACAAGTAATACATTGGGAAAGAAAGTAATTCTTATCATCATGGACGGCTGGGGAATCGCCAAAGCCGGAGAGGAAAATCGTTCAGCGATTCTGGCTGCCAGTACTCCGTTTTATGACAGCCTCTTAACGAAATATCCGCATAGCAAACTGGAAGCAAGCGGCCTGGCCGTGGGTCTGCCAGACGGACAAATGGGGAACTCGGAAGTTGGGCATACCAATCTGGGTGCAGGACGCGTGGTATACCAGGATCTTGTAAAAGTAAATCTCGCTGTTTCTTCGGGAACATTGGCAAACGAACCGGTATTAGCTGAGGCGTTGACATATGCGAAAGAAAATAATAAAAAGGTACATTTTATAGGTTTGGTTTCTGACGGTGGCGTTCACTCCCACATCGATCACGTAAAAGGTCTTTGTAAAATTGCCGCGGATAAAGGTCTAAGCAATGTTTTTGTTCATGCTTTTACCGATGGCCGCGACACAGATCCAAAAAGCGGTTTAGCTTTCCTAACGGAATTGCAGGAGACAATGGCAGTTACAACCGGACAAATTGCCAGTGTAACCGGGCGTTATTATGCTATGGATCGGGATAAGCGTTGGGAGCGTGTCAAGCTTGCCTATGACGCCATGGTTCACGGTGAAGGAAAACACGTGAGTGCTGACGGGATACTAAGTGCGATTGAAGAATCCTACGAAGAAGGCGTTACTGATGAATTTATTCAGCCGATTATTGCAACAAATGCTGACGGTACGCCGCTGGCTTTGATAGAAGAAAATGACGTTGTTTTGTGTTTCAATTTCCGTACTGACCGTGGACGCGAAATTACGGAAGCGCTCACACAGCAAGACTTCCACGAGCAGAATATGCATAAGCTGAACCTGCGTTATATCACAATGACAAATTACGACGATACCTATAAGGGTGTTTCTGTAATTTTTGATAAAGACAATCTGAACAATACTTTGGGAGAAGTTTTGGAAGGTGCCGGTAAAAAACAAATCCGTATTGCTGAAACCGAAAAATATCCTCACGTTACTTTCTTCTTTTCAGGAGGCCGTGAAAAACCATTTGAAGGTGAAAGCCGTTTGTTAAGTCCTTCTCCAAAAGTGGCGACTTACGATTTACAACCGGAAATGTCTGCGTTTGGACTTCGCGATCTGATCGTTCCTGAACTAATAAAAGAAGAGGTTGATTTCGTATGTCTGAATTTTGCCAATGCGGATATGGTAGGTCATACCGGGGTTTTTGAAGCTGCTGTAAAAGCATGTGAAACTGTCGACCAGTGTGTTCAGTCAGTGGTAACGACAGGTTTGGAACATGGATATACTTCAATCATCATCGCGGATCATGGAAATTCTGATTATATGGCCAATGATGATGGATCACCAAACACAGCCCACTCGCTGAATTTGGTTCCATGTATTTTGGTTGACAACGATTATCAAAAGCCAATTAAAAACGGAAAATTGGCCGATATGGCTCCAACGATCCTGGATTTGATGGGAATCACAAAACCAGTGGAAATGACTGGTGAAAGCATTTTGTAAACTATACAAGTATAAAAGGTGTTAGTTTTGTCAGAGAGTCTGGTTCAGACTCTCTGATTTTTTATAAGGGTTTCCCTAATTTAATCCATCCCAGTCTAATGCTGTTGTTATAGATATGAATACCAGGTATAAATGCTCTGTTCTATTGTTTTCTGTCAAAATCTTTTCTTTCCTGTTCTTGCTATTTCTAATGGGCTGTGATCAGTCCCAGGAAAAATCGACTGAGAAAAAAGTTTATTATGATTTGAAAGGTTTTATTGAAACAAAAATTAGCTCTCTTTCCAAACAAAAACCGACAGTAGATAAAACGATGAGCGTTTCTGGCAAAAATGAAAGCCGGTCGACCCGTCAAATTGACTGGAAAAAGGAGATGGAATTATTTGTTCAGGCTGATATTAATAAACCCGCTTACAGCAAAAGTTATGCAATTAGTAAACCTGATTCTCTTACTACGGTATATACATTGAAAACGGAGGAGAATATTCCAGTAAAATCTGTCATGATTCGGATGGATAAGAACACCGGCGATCCTGTTATCATTAAAGCGTTGCTGCGGTCAGAAAATAAGTTGTATCAATCTGAAAAAAATATTGAGCTTCATTGTGGTGGAAGCCGTGCGCAATGGAAGTTAACATCTTATTCTATAAGAGGATATCAAAAACTGGCGACGATGGATAAAAAGGATTTTGACATTTCTGCGAACGTAAAATATTAAGACTTTTTACATGAAACATTTTGTCCTATTTTGCCCTACTTTGTGGATGGGCACCACAAATTTTTGAAGTATAATTTAGTGACATATTTGCCGTCTAAAAGTCTTGAAAAATATCCTTAGAATGTACGAAATCTCTTAAAATACGCTGTTCCAGCGTATTTTTTATTTTTGTAGAACTAGCTTTCGCGAATTTGTAACGTGTGATGAAGACACTTCCTGAGTGAGGAACGATATTGGTGTGATCGAATTTAGAGTCTAACTGAAATCTAGATAAATCAAACTTTACACAATTTAATAAACCTATTCTCAATGCAATCACAACCAGAACAACAGAAGAACAAGCAGACCATAGCATGGGCAATGGTCGTTGTCCTAGGTCTTGCGACAGCCATGTTTGGCTATCTTTTCACCACACAGAAAAACGAATTGACTCAGCAGGAATCAATGGTAGTAGAAAAGGCCAGAGAGTTGGCACTTACTAAGACTAAACTTGATTCTATTTCCACCGTATTGGACGCTAAAATTGCTGAGATTGAAAAATTAGGCGGTGATGTTTCAGAGCTTACGAAAGTTAAAGAACAACTGGAAAAAGACAAACTGGCATTCCGTAGAAGTAACAAGGTTGAAACAGGTAAATACCTTGCAAAAATCAAAGAATACGAAAAGTTTCTTGCTGAAAAAGATGAAGTTATTGCTCAGTTAAGATTAGAAAATGAGCAATTGACTGCTTCGAATGATTCTTTAAGTACACATGTTGGAACATTGACAAACGAGCGCCAGAGATTAGTACAGCGTCAGGCTGAGTTAACGGATTCAGTTGTAACTTTTACAGCAGCCAATAAAGAGCTCTCTGCAAAGGTTAGTCAGGCGGCGTCTCTAAAAGCTCAGAACCTGAAAGTGCTTACAGTAAATTCAAGAGGTAAAACTAAGGATAAAGAAGAGTACAAAGCGAAACGTGTTGATAAGTTGAAATTAACTTTCAATCTTCCTGAAAATGCGCTAACTGCACAAGAATCAAAAGATATTTATTTGAGAGTTCTTGATCCACAGGGAGCGGTAGTTGCTGACGATGCAACAGGTTCTGGTGAGTTTGAGGTTGACGGTACTCCATCAAAATTCACAGCACGTGAATCAGTTGCTTACCAAAACAACAATCAGAAGGTTGAGATGCTTTATGATAACGCTCAACTTCGTCCTGGAAAATATAGCGTTGAACTTTATTCAGAAGGTTATAAAATCGGTGGAACAAATTTCACGATCAAGTAATAACTCTGACAGTGTTTTAGATCAATAAAAATGGAGTCTGACGAAAGTTGGACTCCATTTTTATTGATATAGATACTAGATTTATTTTTCATTCTGATCACGAATGATCTGTATAAAACGCTGTAACTCTTCTGCCCGCTCCGGGCTTACTTCCGGATAATTCATATCCATTTTTTTTAATTCTTCAATGATAATTTCTCCCACAATCAGGCGGGTATTCTTTTTATCGTCAGCCGGAACAACGAACCAAGGCGATTTTTTGGTCGCCGTTGCATTGATAGCATCCTGATATGCCTGCTGATACTCATCCCATTTGTCCCTAACCTTTACGTCCTGCTCTTCAAATTTCCAGTTTTTATTAGGATCCTCAATGCGCTCAATTAAGCGATCTGCCTGTTCTTTCTTTGAAACATTTAAAAAGAACTTAATTACCCGTATTCCATTTCTGTATAGATACTTTTCCAGATTCTTAATGTCGGAATAACGTTTTTCCCAGACCTGGTCAAGATCCTGGGTAAGTTCAGCGGGCAGTCGTTGTGAAGTTGTCAGAATTTCAGGATCAACCTTGACTACCAGCACTTCTTCATAATAACTCCGGTTGAAAATAGTAATCGTCCCACGCTGAGGCAGCACATTATTGGTTCGCCAAAGAAAATCGTGACTGAGTTCAGTCTCAGTCGGGCGCTTAAATGAATGAATTTTAACGCCTACGGGATTAACGCCTGAAAGAACGTGTTTGATCGTCCCATCTTTTCCCGCTGCGTCCATAGCCTGAAAAATTATCAGCAGCCCATATCGGTTATGAGCGTACATTTTACTTTGAAGTTCATCAAGTTGCCTGACAAATTCTGCAAGCATTGATTCATATTCTGCTTTATCATCATAAATATCTTTGAAAGTTGTAACAGCTTTCTTGATATCGAATTTTTCGGTACCGTCAATACGGAATGTCCCCGATTTGAAATTAGACATGTTCCTGGATTTAGTTAGTGAAATGACTTGTCAATAAGATTCTCAATTTACGATTTTTCGCTTCCAGGGCAAGAAATCTATAAATTTAGCAGATACTGTTTCAGTTTTGCGAATGCTCGCCCTCTGTGACTAAACTCACTTTTTTCCTGCATTGTCATTTCTGCGAAAGTTCTGGTATGGCCTTCCGGAATAAAAATAGGGTTATAGCCAAAACCATGATTTCCTCTTTTCTCCGTCGAGATCGAGCCTTCAATAACTCCTTCAAACTGACGAAATTCTCCATCCAGCACAAGCGTAATCACGCAGACAAAGCGTGCAGTCAGATTCTCTTTACCTTCAAGATTTTTTAAAAGCATATCCATATTCGCATCTGCATCCCGCGCTGGTCCGCCATAATATGCGGAATGCACACCCGGCTCTCCATCGAGCGCATCTACTTCAAGTCCCGAATCATCTGCGAAACAATTGATGTGATAATTTTTCCAGACGTATTCAGCTTTTTCAAAAGAATTTTCTGGGATCGTGTCATGCGTTTCCGGTATTTCTTCTTCACATCCAATTTCACGAAGTGTCGTCAATGAAAATGAATCACCGAGCAGATCCTGAATCTCTTCTAACTTGTGGGCGTTGTTGGTTGCAAAACAAAGTTTCATAATCCGTAATGTTTTTAATAATCAACAAAAAACGGCTACATCCAGAAGAGGCAGCCGTTTTTCAAATTTATCTTTTTAAAATTATCTTGCTGGTGCCGGTGTTGGAGCAGCAGCAGGTTTAGCACCTTTCGTGAAGTCTAACAATTCAACGTCAAACAATAACACTGAGTTGCCAGGAATTGCTCCCGGAGAACCATCAACACCGTAAGCCAATCCTGATGGAATGATCAAAGTGCGTTTTCCGCCTTTTTTCATCAACATAATTCCTTCTTCCCAACCTGGAATAACCATACCAACGCCAACCTGAAAATCGATTGGTTTGCCCTGGGTTTTAGAACTGTCAAAAACTTTTCCGTCCAAAAGTTTACCAGTGTAGTGAACTTTCACATTATCGCCCTGTGATGGATTTTCACCTGTACCTACAACGTCGTCGATATAATAAAGGCCAGAAGCTGTATGTTGTGCTTTTGCTGTCAGGTTATTTTTAGTAAGATAGTCCTGAATTACTTTTTCGTCAACTGCTTTTTGTTTTACGCCAGCTTCAGACTGTTGTTTCTGGAATTCCTCAGAAGTAAGAACGCTCAAAACTTTCACAGTAAAAGTGATTTCTGAACCTTTTTTGATCATCGGAGGCAAAGGCTGCATCATTTTTGCAAACAAAGTATCTGCGTTGATGAAAAACTTAGCGCTGTCACCTGTTGCAAGCATAGCCAAACCTTCTTCGAAACTTCCTTTGAAAGGAGGCGCCTGAAGAACAAGTTTCACCGGCGTTTTTTCCTTGTAAGTATCACGAAGTGTCGAGTCAGCTCCATTTTTAAGTACCAGATGAAATGACATGATATCACCAAGTTTCGCTTTGCGCGCTTCGTCGTCGTGTTCAAAAATCTGATATTTCAAACCCGTATCAGTCACTTTTGTCTTATACTTGTCGCAGGCTGTTGCGAGAATAGTTATGCCTAGTACACAACCGATTGTTTTAAGATTCATTGGAATGTATTAATTAAAAAATATTTATGTGAATATTATAATAGGATTAGTCAACCCGTAAAAGTTCGTCCTTATATTTTGGAAGAATGGATAAAAATAATTCAACAGTTTCGTTAATCGAGGTCTCAGTTCTGCCGCCGGATGCATTTTTGTGCCCGCCGCCGTTAAAATATGTGCTTGAAACATCTCTGACAGAAAATCCACCAACTGATCTGAAAGATATTTTAACCTCACCTTTTCTTTCAATAAACAAAGCTGACATCACGACGTTTTCCACTTGCAAGCCATAGTTCACGATACCTTCTGTTTCGCCGGTGCTTGAATTGAACCGCTGCAATTCCGCCTCAGTGAGTACCATATAGGCGGTACGATATTCAGGTAACACTATCAATTTTTGTGACAAAACATATCCCAAAAACTGTAAACGGGAAAGCGGCGAATTGTCATAAATCAGCCTGTGAACTCTGCTGGAATCGAATCCTGTACGCATCAGATCGGCAACAGCCAAATGCACATCAGAAGTTACATTCCCATGTCGAAAAGAACCTGTATCCGTCATAATGCCTGCGTAGAGGCATTCTGCCATCGGGATATCAAAAATATCCGTCGTCGGGACATCACCTTCAATTTCCTTTATTAACGCATAAACGAGCTGAGCTGTTGCGGCTGCGCCGGTATCCCAGATCATCCATTTTGCAAAATGTTCAGGCTCTAAATGATGATCAATCATTAATTTTGGAGCCTTCGCGTCCTGAACAACTTTTCCAAGATCTTTCAAACGTGACAAGGCGGAAAAATCAAGACAGCAAATTAATGTAGCTTCGTCAATTTTTCTCTTCGCTTTTCCCATCTCACCAGACTTTTCGTACACCATTACTTCGCTCATTCCGGGAAGCCAGCGAAGATTTGCGGCATAATCGGTTGGGCTGATAACGGTGACAGTATGGCCTTTTTTGGATAAATAACTTCCCCACCCAAGCGAAGAGCCCAACGCGTCGGCGTCAGGATCCCTATGCATCGTGATGACGATTTTTTGAGGAGTAGACAGAAAAGCGACAAGCTCTTCAATGGTTTGATTCACAGTTATTTAATTCAAAAAGAAAACTTGGACCCGGCAATTCGATGACAAAATTAACAAAACTGTTGGGATTTGTTTAATGTTGCGTACGAAAGCCTTATTCTGCCCTCAATGTTTTTACGATGAAACGACGTTCCGGGCAGAATTGATGAGTATATAAAATGAAAATTGTAGTTTTGCATCCAAATAAATTATAGCAAACTGTATGTCAACCAATAAAACCTTCACGATGATCAAGCCTGATGCCGTATTAGACGGAAATTCGGGCGCAATTATCAAAATGATTGAGGCTGCTGGATTCCGCGTGGTAGCTTTGAAGAAAACGCAATTGACTCCGGAGCGTGCAGGAGAATTTTATGCAGTACATAAAGAAAGACCTTTCTATAACGATTTATGTGCATACATGTCGTCGGGACCTATTGTTCCGATGATTCTTGAAAAAGAAAACGCTGTGGCAGATTTCCGCACGTTGATCGGTGCAACCAATCCTGCAAATGCTGAGGATGGAACGATCCGTAAATTGTTTGCAAAATCGATTGAAGCAAATGCAATTCACGGTTCTGATTCTGATGAGAACGCTCAAATTGAAGGAAACTTCTTTTTCGCGCATACAGAACAGTTTTGATTTTAAGTACTTCAAAAAAATAATGGCCAGATGTTGAATTACATCTGGCCATTATTTTTTCTGTTAGTGATTTATTTTGTAGGTAAGGGTACCAAAACTCTACTCACAACCTGGATTATCCCATTGTCTGCATTCAGATTTTTAGTGCTTACGGATGCGCCATTAATTAGCAACGCTGGATCCGATGCCGATGCCGTTTTTACAATAATGCTATCACCCTCAATATAACTACTATACGTTTTTGCTACCAGCTCTTCATATTTTATCTTCCCTTTCAGTGTATGTTTAAATACAAATTTTCTGGCGAGCGTATCCGGCAATGCATTGACCATCGCCGCCGTTACCTGGGAATTAATAAATGCTGCATTATTTGGAGCAAAAAAAGTTACATTTTCCGTTCTGAATGCATCACCCAGACCGTTGTCCAATATTATTTCTCTAAGGATCGAAAATTCATCGTTTTGCATGATAACATCCGTTATTGTTTTCGGCTTTACAATATCATCATCATTTTCTTTGCAGGATGTTACTATACTGGTAAATACGATAACGGACAAAAAAATTGCCATGTAACGCCCTATAAAGTTGATTTTTTTCATAGCTTCGAATTGGTTTAATTTTTGTAAAACTAATTGAAAATGTAGTTTGGTGAATTTTTAAACTGAAATTTTTTAATCCTAACCCCAAGACAACATGTTAAAGTTTAAGTTTTTGGCCGCATGCTGTGCGGTAATTCTGTTCACAAGTTCCGCCTTTCTCGTCATTCGGGAAGACAGAAATGTAACTAAAAAGAAGACGGTAAAATTGTTCAACGGTAAAGATTTAACCGGTTGGAAAATCAATGGCACCGAAAAATGGTATGCCGAAAAAGGCGAGCTGATTTGTGAAAGTGGCCCTGATAAAGAATATGGCTACCTGACGACGGACAAATTTTACAAAGATTTTGACCTGTCTCTGAAATTTAAGCAGGAAGCAAATGGAAACAGTGGCGTGTTTTTCCGGTCAACGGTTGAAGGGACAAAGGTAGCAGGATGGCAGGTTGAGGTTGCTCCGCCAAATCATGATACAGGTGGTGTTTACGAATCTTATGGCCGCGAATGGCTCGTGAAAATTCCGGACGAAAAAGAAGGATTCCTTAAAATGGGTGAATGGAATACATTGAGAATCCGTGTGGTCGGTCCAAAGGTGCAAACCTGGTTAAACGGAAACGCAATGGTTGATTTTGATGATGCAAAAATTGGTGCTGCAAATGGCTCTATCGCGCTTCAAATTCACTCAGGCGGCGGTATCAAAGTTCGTTGGAAAGATTTAATCTTGGAAGAATTGTAGAATTCTGATTCTATATTCACTTTCATAGTTCCGAAGTTCATGCCGCATTAATATGCAGTTCGTCGGAATTCAATTACATAAGGGCTTCATGACCGATAGATTTGTGTCAACAAAATCACAAATCTGTTAGCCATGAAGCTTTTTTATTATCTCCTGTTTTTTTCAACCACCGTCACTTACGGACAAACCGTGATCCGCGGAAAAGTGATGGACAAAAAAGGGAAACCACTTCCTGGTGCAAATGTATTTTTGAAAGGTACCTACGATGGTACAACCAGCGATCAGGACGGAGTGTTTTATTTCAAAACTGCGGAAAAAGATACTGCCACACTTGCTGCAACTTATGTTGGATTTGAAATTTCAGAAAAGAAAGTAGAACTGAATGGCAAGGAGGTCTCACATAACTTTTTTTTGAATGAATCGGCGAATGAATTAAATACGGTTGTCATTACTGCGGGCGCATTCGAGGCCTCCGATGAAAAAAGAATGGCTATGTTGAAACCGCTGGATATTGTCACTACCGCAGGCGCCGCCGCCGACATAACCGGCGCGATCCAGTTTCTCCCGGGCGCACAGCGGGTAGGAGAGCAGGAAGGTTTATTCGTGCGCGGCGGCTCCGGACAAGAAACGAAAATTGTTATTGATGGAATGATCGTCCAGAATCCGTTTTTCAGTTCTTTGCCTGATGTGCAGCAGCGGGGGCGTTTCAATCCCTTTATGTTTAAGGGAACGTCTTTTAGTACAGGCGGTTATTCTGCGCAATATGGTCAGGCGCTATCATCTGTACTTTTGCTCAATACAACGGATAAGGTCAGCAATAATGGTCTGGGAATTAGCCTGAACCTGGCTAGTGCCGGTTTGAATTATGATTATGCTACGAAAAATCAATCCATTTCAGCCGTTGCATATTACGGAAATCTGAAACCTCTATTTGCGTTAGTGAAACAAAATGTAGACTGGCTGCACGAACCGGAATTCAAGGGTTCATCACTTACATACCGTTTGAGACCGACAAAAAATGGCGTTCTAAAAGTGTATGGCATGTATTCCGATAGTCGCCTAAGCATGAATTCAAAAAATCCATCGACTGAGTCAGGAACTACAAAACTCGATCTGAATAACCGTAATGCTTTTATGACAAGCACCTACACCGATCAATCGGCTGATGGGAAATGGCTTTTGAATTCCGGCTTCTCTTACAGCAGGAATAAAGACAACATGACTTTCGATGCCATAAATTTTGATCGTTTTGATGAAAGAACACAAGCGCGTTTGGTATTGACCAGAGTGCTTTCAGGTAATAATTCTGTTCTTTTCGGTGGTGAGGCACATGCAATCAATCTTCAAAATGGCGTTGATGGAAAGTTGTATTACTTAAAAGACCGCTATACCGCGGTTTTTGCGGAAAGTGAAATTTATGTGACCCGGCTGCTTGCGGGGCGCGTTGGTGTGCGCGGTGAATATTCTTCTTTATTGAACCGGTTCAATTTTGCACCAAGATTATCCTTTGCTTACAAAACAGGAAAATTTAGTCAGGTTTCTCTCGCGGCGGGGCAGTTCTATCAAAATCCGGATTATCGGTATTCCTATCTGAGCAAGAACCTGAATTTTGAACGAGCAGATCATTTAATCCTGAATTATCAGATTATTAAAAATCAACGCACTTTCCGTTTTGAAACATTTTATAAAAACTACGCACAACTCGTTCGTGAATTTACCGGGATTGCATTTGACGCTGATCCCTATCGTTTTCCTTGGGGAACCACAAATAATGGCGGCGATGGTTATGCAAAAGGTTTTGACTTTTTCTGGCGCGATCAGAAAACAATTAAAAATTTCGATTATTGGATAACATACAGTTATGTCGATTCCAAAAGATTATTTCAACAGTTTAGCGAATCCGCCACGCCGACTTTTATTTCTAATCATAACGTCAGCCTGATTACTAAAAACTGGTTTGATAAAATCCAGACCAGTTTTAATATGACGTATGCATTTACGAGCGGCCGGCCTTATTACAATCCAGACAACAAAATATTTCTGGCGGATCGCACGCCCGCTGTACATAATGTGAGTATTCAGTCCAGTAAGCTCACAAGTTTCAAAGGAAATCTTGTCATATTTTATGTTTCGGTCGACAATATATTGAACACTAAAAATGTCTTCACCTACCGCTACACAGCAGATGGAAAAACCAGATATGCTGTCGGGCCGCAGAATTACCGCAGCTTCTTCGTGGGTACCCAGATTATGTTATCTAAAAAGGCAAAAGTTGACAAAAACGATCTTTAATAAAAACGACTTTCCTGATCAATTAAAACTAAACTATATTATGAAAAAACTGCTGACAACATCCCTTCTGACACTGCTTTCGCTGGCAAGTATTTTTGCACAAAATGAAAAATATGTAGAGGCCATGACTTCTTCAATAGCGCTTTTGGATAAAGTGGACAAAGCAAAAAATGATCCTGTCGAGTTGCAGGGAATCGCAAACCGTTTTGAACGTATTGCCACCGCTGAGACCAAGGAATGGCTTCCTAGATATTATGCAGCCTATTGTTATACCCTGATGGGACTGTCAGGAAATTCAATCGTTGAAAAGGACAAATATCTGGACAAAGCGGACGGCTTGATAAAAGAATCTGAAAACCTGGTTGGAAAACCTTCTGACGAAATACTGATCATGAAAGCATACGCTGCGCAAATCAGGCTGGCGGCTGATGGTATGAATCGCTGGCAGAAATATGGAGCTTTGTTCGCTGAAAATATTGAGGCTGCCAAGGCGGTAAATGCTGATAATCCGCGAATTTATTATCTTGAAGGTTCAAGTTTGCTTTTTACGCCGGAAGAGTATGGCGGAGGTAAAAAAGCTGCAAAACCTTTTTTAGAAAAAGCAGTTGCAAAATTTGCGACCTTCAAGCCACAAAGTTCGATTTCTCCGCAGTGGGGGAAAATGGAAGCCGAATGGATGCTTTCACAAACAAATTAACGGAAACAAAGGATTTTTGAATAACCCATGGAAGACAAGAAAAAGCCTTTGCGGATGACGGGCACTTCGCTTGAAGGAAGAGATTTTAGTAATATGGATCTGGAAGGAGCTGATTTTAGTTTTTCCAGTCTCGAAGGAATAAATTTTGACGGATCGAATTTGCGTAACGCAAAAATTCGTTTCTCCACACTTGAAAAAGCCACGTTTCGAAATGCTGATCTGAGGAATGCTGATATGAGTTTCAGCAGTCTGACGGATACGGACATGACTGGTGCCAAAATTGAAGGTGCAAATTTCAGTTTTTCTTCACAAGGCAAATCATTTAACTGGCAGGACTTAAAACTGATCGGTTTGATCCAGAGCCAGAGCTGGGTCGGAACGCTGGTCGCAGTGATCATCGGCGCGCTCATGTTGTACGGGACAAGCGCGATCTTATATTTTACGCTAGAAATCGTTTATACTTCAAATCCGGTACGTGTTCAGCTCAACCAGTATCTGATTGCTCAAAATATCATTGGCGGCGTATTTACAGTATTGATCGTTCAGCATATGGGTGGTTGGCTCGATACGATGATTGAAAAAATTTTCCTGCGCCATCTTGCACTCAGTTTCATTATTTCTTTATTCTATCTCGGCTTATCAATTGGAATGTATTTTCTTGTGGGTCATAAAATATTTGGCGCACTGAGAATCCAGTATCCAATGGAAGCAGCTCAAAACAGTGCCTGGTATTGGTATACGATCGGGCCAATTATTGTTGCAAACGTATTTTACTATATCGCCCGACAAGGAAGCCAATTGTCCCGGAAAATATCAGATCAGGAATTTCAGCTTCTGAACCTTGAAAAGATGAAAACCCGCGCCGAGCTGGATGCATTGCAAGCGCGGATTAACCCACACTTTTTATACAATGCGCTCAACAGTATCGCCAGTCTCGTGCATGAGGATCCTGACAAAGCAGAGGAAATGACGCTGCTTCTATCCAAACTTTTCCGATATACCACGGGCCGGAAAAACCGTGATTATTTTGATACGATCGACAATGAGCTGGAAATGGTGCAGACTTATCTGCAAGTTGAAAAGGTACGATTTGGCGACCGGCTGCAATTTGAAGTAGCAGTAACAAATCCAGAACTGAAAAATCTTCAGGTGCCGAAATTTATTTTGCAGCCGATTGTTGAAAATGCGATTAAACACGGAATTGCAAAACTGGCTGATCAGGGGAAAATTGTTGTGAAAATTTATGAGGAGGAAGGTTGGTTGCATCTTTGCGTTCATGACAATGGTCCTTTATTTGCCGATACCATGGGCGCGGGTTATGGCATACGCAGCATTCAGGAAAAGCTAAAACTGTTATATGCTGACGACGCCAAACTTGAACTGCATAATGAGCCGAGCAAATCAGTCAACATTTCAATCTTGAAAGCTGTTATTGAAAAAGGCACTGAGCAGACTGAATAGTCCGAAATTTAGGGTTCAGGGTGTAAAATAATTGTTAATTCCACACATCGTTTTGTTACGAAATATTACTAAAAAATGAATTTCCCTCTTAAAACAATTTTGATCGACGACGAACCTTTGGCGTTAAGTCGGCTTAAAAGATTACTTGAAAAACATCAGGATACTTTTGTCATTGTGGCCGAAGCAAAAAACGGTGCAGAAGGATTGCTTGAAATTGATAAACACAATCCGGATGTGATTTTTCTGGATATTGAAATGCCTCTTTTGAACGGTTTTGAAATGTTATCAAAGTTAACCAAAATGCCGCTCGTCGTATTTTCAACTGCTTACGATCAATATGCGATCCGGGCTTTTGAGGAAAATTCAGTTGATTACTTATTGAAGCCCGTTGAGAATGAACGCCTTTTAAAAACAATTGAAAAGATCAGGAATATTCTTCATGCTGGTTTCAAAACGGGAGAAAGTCATAATCCTTACTCGGACAATCTACTGCGCCTGCTTGAAGAGATGAAGCCGAAAAAAGAAATATTCTCCTTATCTGTTAAATCAGGTGACAAAATTTTACTGATCCCGCTTACTGAAATTACACATTTCGAGGCTGAGGAAAAGTATGTTTTTCTTAATACACTGGACGGCCAAAAGTATCTCCTAATTTATACGCTGACTTCGCTCGAAGAGAAATTGCCTGCGCATTTCCTGCGAATCAGCCGCGCAGGCATCGTAAATTCTCACCATATCAAAGAAATCCAGAAACATTTTAACGGAAAATTTGTAGTCGTAATGCGTGATAAGAAGGTGTCTCAGCTTCAAAGCGGGAGCACTTATGGCGAAGTAATTCGCCATCTTCTTGATAATTAATAACCTTGCAACCGGGTGTGCTGTTTAGAATATTGATTTTGAAGACGGCTTACTTATTCCTAAATTGCGCCCTTGTTAAAATCCGACGTCTGAGTAATTGCTTTAATGTACTGTTTATCAGTACATTTGTGTTCTAAGCTCAAATTTTTGTTGTTGAAATTTAATATTTCTCGACACAATTGCATCACAAACTGCGTACCTGAGTGGAGCAGATGGTATGCATTACATGTCGAATTTGAAAAAACATCAAATAGAATTTATAAGATCGGCGTATAATGGTTCGTTTGTTTTTGTTAAAAAAGGTTAAAAGAGTTCAGATATAATGAAAGAACTCATTGATTCGGGCAATCTGCCGAAGCACATAGCCGTTATCATGGATGGTAACGGCCGGTGGGCACAGAACCAGGGTGCCGCACGTGTTTTCGGCCATCGTAACGCGATTAAGGCAGTGAGAGAGGTTACCGAAGGTTGTGCAGAGCTCGGAGTTTCTTATCTGACGCTTTACGCATTTTCAACGGAAAATTGGGCTCGTCCTCAGTTTGAAGTTCGCGCTTTAATGGAATTGCTGGTACAGTCTATCCGTAATGAGCTTCCAACCATGCAGAAAAATAACGTGCGCCTGGATACCATTGGTGATATGGCGAGCTTGCCGGGAAGTTGTCAGAATCAACTTGCCGAGGCAATCGACGCCACCCGTCAAAATACAGGGCTTAATCTTATTCTCGCACTGGGTTACAGTGGAAAATGGGATATTTTGCAGGCGACCAGAAAAATCGCGGCGGAGGTACAAAACGGAAATATTAAGCCGGAAGACATCAACGAAACTTTGTTGAATAAAAATCTTTCCACAGAAGACAGGCCAGAAGTGGATCTGATGTTGCGGACTGGTGGCGACCACCGGATAAGTAATTTCCTGTTGTGGCAGCTCGCATATGCAGAGTTGTATTTTTATGAAGACCTTTTTTGGCCCGATTTCCGCAAGGATCATCTTTATCAGGCAATTTTGGCATACCAGAAAACGGAACGACGTTTTGGTAAAACCGGTGAACAAGTAAAAGCGAATGGAGCTAAGTAGAATAATATGAACCTGGTGAGAAACTTTATTAAAACATTCGTACAGAGTAATTGGGCATTAACAGGCGTTTTGTTATGCTGGTGTTTTTCGGTTGAGGCGCAAAAAATAGGATTAGGAAGTAATGCGAAACCTACTCCTTCATCGGCCAATTTAGGAATCGATCCTGCCAATCCAAAAGAATATACTATTGCAGAAGTAACGGTTTCAGGAACACAGTTTCTGGATCCGAATTCTATGGTTTCTATCTCAGGATTAAAACCTGGTGACAAAATCCGAGTTCCGGGTCCGGCAATTCCGTCTTCGATCAAAAGAATGATGGATTTCGGTACTTTGGATGATGTGGAAATTGCTGCAACCAAAGTAGAAGGAGAAAAAATCTGGCTGAATATTCATATCAAAGAACGCCCGAGACTTTACAAAGTGTCTTTTTCCGGAGTTCGTAAAGGAGAAAGAGAAACACTGAACGATAAAGTTAAGCTGATAAAAGGGCGCGTAATTACGCCTACTGTTATTAAAAATACGCAGCTGGTTATCAAGAAATATTATATGGATAAGGGTTTTTACAACACCAAGGTAAAGGTGGTGCAAATTCCTGACTCTACGCGTGGACAAGCAACGCTTAACTTTACAATTAACAAAGGAAGTAAGGTTAAAATTGAAAAGATTAATATCGAGGGAAATACGGATATCAGCAGCACCACGCTGAAACGTAAAATGAAGGGAACCAAGCAGAAACGTATTGGCCGTTTGTTTAATCCTTCAAAATATATCCCTAAAAAATACGACGAGGATAAGGAAAAACTTATCGCTTACTACCGTAAAAACGGATACCGTGATGCGACGATTGAATTCGATACGATTAAAAGTAACGGAGAAACGATCAGTATTGACATGAAAATTGATGAGGGTAAAAAATACTATTATCGGAACATTACCTGGACTGGTAACTATTTATATCCTTCAAAAGCATTGGGAGAAAAGTTAGGTATCAACAAAGGTGATGTTTATAATCCGGAAGAACTTGACAAGAAAATTAACGGAATCCCGGGTAATGATATCAGCTCCATATATATGGATGACGGTTATTTATATTTCCGTATCGAGCAGACTGAAAAAGCGGTGGAAGGTGATTCTATTGATATTGAACTTCGAATGTTCGAAGGTAAGCAGGCGACGATTAACCGCATTATTCTGAATGGTAATACTAAAACAAGTGACCGTGTAGTATTGCGTGAACTTTTCACTTTGCCTGGTCAGAAATTCAGTAAAACAGAAATTATCAACACGCAGCGTCAGTTATCTCAGATGGGTTATTTCAACCCTGAGAAAATTGCTCCAAATCCGATTCCGAATCCTCAGGATGGAACAGTGGATATCGAATGGAATGTGGAGGAAAAGCCGTCTGATCAGATCGAACTTTCCGGAGGTTGGGGTGGATACATTGGTTTTGTAGGTACGCTGGGTCTTGTTTTCAATAACTTCTCGTTGCGTAACATTCCTAATAGAGAAACATGGAGGCCGCTTCCATCGGGTGACGGACAGAAATTATCTCTTCGTTTCCAGGCAAATGGTAAGCAATATCAAACTTATTCGATGTCGTTCAGTGAGCCATGGCTTGGAGGGAAAAAACCAATCAATTTTGGTGTTTCTTTGCAGCACACGGTTTATCGGGTAGCCAATTTTAACAGTATTTATTCATCCGGCGGAAATGGAAATGTGAGTTACCGTGGAGGTTATTACAATACGGGTGTAACATTCTCTCTGGGCCGCCGTCTGAAAGAGCCGGATCGTAACCTTGTTTTGACGCATTCTTTGTCATACCAGCGTTATCGTCTGGATAGTTTGGATATCTTCCGTATTGGTTATAACAATGGAGTTTCGAACAACGTATCATTCAATACCACGATTTCAAGAAATACATTAAGTGATTTCCAGTTCCCGAGAAGCGGTTCGAATATCTCTTTAAGTATGACGTTGACGCCTCCTTATTCTGCACTTCGCAAGAATGATTACAAGGATATCAGCGATACATACCGATGGGTAGAATACCATAAATGGATGTTTGATGCGACATACTATGCTACCATTACCGGGAAATTGGTATTGAGCGCAAGAACACACATGGGTTATCTGGGTAGATATAACAAAAAACTTGATTACAGTAAGTTCGGACGTTTTATTGTCGGTGGTTCAGGTTTGGCGGGACAAGGTTCGTTCTCACTGGCTGATCAGGATATTATCGGTCTTCGTGGTTATGAGGATCAAAAAGTTGGTCCGTTAACTTCGACTGGTTACCCGGCATCAGGTGGAGGTATCGTTTACAATAAATATGTAATGGAGCTTCGTTATCCGGTTTCTCTGAATCCACAGGCCACGATCTTTATTCTTGGTTTTGCAGAAGGGGGTAATAACTGGGGAGACTATAAAGAGTTTAATCCTTTTGATCTGAAGAGATCTGCTGGTGTGGGTGCCCGTATCTTTATGCCTGCTTTCGGTCTTTTAGGTATCGACTGGGGTTACGGATTTGACACCATCCAGGGCTCGACGCAAAAAAGTGGTGCACAATTCCACTTTACAATCGGTCAGCAGATAAGATAATATTATAGATCGCTTTTCGTTAAAACTGTTTAAATTATTAGCGGCTTGGCATGAAGAACATTATAATTTTACTAGTTTTGTCCGTTATTTCGATTGGACAGGGGATGGCTCAGAAATTCGGTTATACCGATATGGAGTATATTACCAGTAAAATGCCCGAATATCAGCAGGCACAGACGGAAATGAAAAAGTTTTCCGAGAAGTGGGCGAAAGAAATTCAGGACAAGTTTGCAGAAGTCAACAGAATGCAGCGTGCCTATATGGCCGAGGAAGTTTTGCTGACGGATGATCTGAAAAGAAAACGCCAGTCGGAGATTAAAGAAAAAGAGCTGGAAGCAAGAGAATACAACAGCAAGATATTCGGTATGGAAGGTTTACTTTTCCAGAAGAAAAAGGAGCTGATGAAACCCGCGATGGAGAAAGTGCAAAGGGCAGTTTCAAAAATCTGTATGCAAAAAAGGCTTGACTTTATGTTTGACAAATCCAGCGATGTCGGCATGATTTATTCAAATCCCAAGCATGATTATTCCGACTACATAATGGAGGAATTGGGAATTGACGCCCAGCCTGCAAAAGGTATTGCGAAGGAAAAGACAGTGAAAGAAGAAACCACGGTAGCGCCAAAAGAGAGCTCCCCTAAACAAAAAAGTACAACCAATAAACTTAAATAGTAACAAAACAATGAAACAAAAATTAATAGTGTTTATGGTCGCAATGGCCATGCTTAGTACGCCTCTTTTAGCACAAACAACTCCTGCTGCAAGCGGTCTTACTAAAATTGGATACACCAATGTAGACTACGTGATCAGCAAATTGCCTGAGAGCAAAGTAATGCAAAACCAGATTGAAGTAACAAAAGCACAGCTTGACAAAGCGATTGGCGAAACCTATAAAGAAGCTCAGGAAAAATACGAGGCTTATCAAAAAAACGGAGCTCAGATGACTGACGTAATCCGTGCTGATAAAGAAAAAGAGTTGCAAAACCTTCAGACTCGTATTCAGGAAATGCAAACAAATGCACAGCAGTCTTTACAGACAAAACAACAGCAATTGCTAGAGCCAATTTTGACTAAGGTTAATACTGCAATCCAGGATGTAGGAAAAGAAAACGGATTTCTTTATATCCTGAATATGGATGCCGGACAAGGTACAACACCTATCATTTTGTTCGCTGCGTCTGAAGAAAACAATGCAACCAATTTGATTTTAAGAAAATTGGGAGTTGATCCTGACAAAGTAGAAGCTGCTGCTCCTGCTGCTAAACCAGCGACAACTACTGCGGCACCAGCAGCCACCAAGCCAGCTGCAACAACGCCTGCGACTACTCCTAAAAAGAAATAGTTTAGAGGTTTTTGAAATTTTTGCTACCGGGGAATAGTCTTATATGGATTGTTCCCCGGTATTTTTTTTAACAGGTTTGACTATTCTGGTTCCGTCCAAATGACTTTTACGCTTTTAATTGTGCTCGTATTCAAAAAATGCAAAACGGAGACAAGGATGTAAGGCCCAAAAAACGAGCATTTAAAAAAACATAAGTATTCAGAACGTTAAGCATACAGGATTTGTTAAATTTGCGTTATGGAATCGACATCCCTAAGCTCATAAAATAAATTATATTTCTGCGATTATGGTTTTTAAAAATATCTCTTACTTTCTCATATTTTCGTTAGCTGCGTTCTTTACTTATCCGGTTGTAGCACAAGATAATGCACAGAATAATGGAAGTAGTTCGTCGTTTCAACTGGTCTTTCCAAAGGAAGCCGAGTGGAACACTTTGGAGGAGGGTAAGGAGATAAACTTTCATTTACAGGTTAAAGGAGGGAAAAACGATTCTATTCGGTACAGCATTTCCAGCGGATACAGAAAAGATATGAAGTTTGATTCCCTCGGTCATTTTGTGTGGACGCCAACCTTTGAAATGGCTGATCGTATTAACACAGTAAAACTCTGGCCGATTGTTTTTGAGGCAACTAATCAAGCTGGAGAGACAGTTTCCCAGCAAGTCGCTTTTAAAATCATGCATGTTAACCGTGCGCCGGAAGTTGATGAACTGAAACCATTTTACGTTCAATACAAAACGCAAAATACGTATCAGATCGATATGAACTCTATTCGCGATCTGGACGGAGATCCGGTTGTGTTTATTCCAGTTTTGGATGGAATGCCGGAAACAATGAAAATGACAGCAGGAGGGGAAATTATATGGGATCCTTCCATAACGCAGTTTAATTTATTGAAGAAGGGTCCGAGGTATATTGAATTCTATGTGGAAGATCAGCCTTCAAAAGCCCGCACACAAGGTCGCCTGAAGCTTGAAGTAACGCAGATGGATTTGGAGCCGGATTTTAAGATTGTACCACAGAACCAACTGGTTCGTAGCAAAGAAAATAATCGTATAAATCTGAAATTTACGTTGTCTGATCCAAATGGAGACGATGATATCGCAGAGTTTGGATTTGTTTCAGAGAATAAAAATGTACCGTCGTCCGCTCTTGTTAAAAATGCGCCGACGAGTTATGAATTTATCTGGGAACCGGGTTATGATTTTGTAAAAGATCCTTTCGATTCACTTGCTTTTAACGTTACCTTTTATGTCTTGGACAAAGCCCAAAACAAGAAGGAAAGAACCTTACGTTTTTTGATTGAAAACACGGTAAATGAGGCAGAGCGAGATGCATACGTCTACGGCCTCTACCGCGGTGGATTGATTAACGCATGGAGTTTGTTGGAACAAATGAAAGAAAAGGAAGGAGAGCTCAAAAAAGCATATGGCAGAGCTAAAAGAGGAAAGAGAAGCCGGTCGTTGATCAATGCTTCTCTTGGGGCAACAACTGGTCTTGCGCCTGTAATTGCCAAAACGAACCAGGATACGCGCGGGTATATTACAACCTTAGGCGGAACAACGGTTGCGACGCTCGGAACGCTGGAAGCAACTGAGGTTATCGGTAAGTCTACGAATGGCTTGCTTGACCGCTTCAATTATGTAATGCAGAAGAAAAATGAATTGCAGAACAAGGGTGATGTTTTTGCCCGTGAATATGCTCAGAAATCCGCCAGACGTTCACCAGATTTTGTTCGTAGACTGGATGAATTTAAAGCGCTGATGAATCTTAGTGGTTTGGTTGCACTTGAACTTGACGCAAACTGGGAAAATAAGAAGGCAGCTGGTTATGATGATAAGAAGATAGACGCTGCGATCAAAAAGGCATTTAAAGATTTTATGCCATTGGAGAAGGATGAATAATTTAGTAGGAATTATATAGTAACAGATAAACAAAAAAGAGAGCTTAAAGGCTCTCTTTTTTGTTTTCTTCCTCACTGATATCAGAATTAATTGGATCAATAGGTGGCGGAGAAGTATCTTGTGAATCGCTTTCTCCGTGTGTGTCCGATACGGCAAAGTCGCCTGAATCATCGAATTGATTTTCTGGTACTATTTGCGTTGGAACCGACGGTTCAGTATCGAGTGGTAAATGTGGCTCAGGGTTATTGCCGGAATCAATGGAATCATCAGACGACTTACCCGTTGTCTGATGTGTCTCGTCTTCAAGATTATAAAAATGCCCCTGAAAGATTAATATACTGCACACACCTACAAATATGCAGGAATCAGCAATGTTGAAAATTGGCGTAGAATAATATTGCCCGCCCCAGAGAGGTACCCATTCCGGGATAAATCCTTCCCAAAAATCGACAAAAATCATATCAATAACCTGACCGTGAAACCAAGGCGTTGGCGAGCCGTAGGGAGCATTGTCAAGAAAAACGCCGTAAAATGTACTGTCAATGACATTTCCAACTGCGCCAGCAAGAATCATGGACAGCGCCCATAACAAACCTTTTGAAGCACCGCTACGTGCCAGATGTACCAGATACCAGCCGATAGCGCACATCGCCAGAAGACGAAACAATGTCAGGAATAACTTGCCATATTCGTGGCCGAGCTGCATGCCAAAAGCCATGCCGGGATTCAGTACATAATGCAGTTTCAACCAGTTTCCAATTAGCGGGATTTGTCCCGAAAAACCTGGTTCCATATATTTATAGACCAAAAGTTTTGACACCTGGTCAACTGCAATTAAAAAAATACTGAACAATAAATACCGACTAGGATTTTTTGGTTGATTCATTCCGGAATTATTACAATTAATATCGATGTGACTGCAAAAATAGGAAGTTCCTTACAAAGAACTCAATCCTCTTCTCTGCATTTCACTTTTTACCAGAAGGTATTCTCTGCTGCTTTGACCTGCAATGGAAGTATTTTCTTCTGCACGGCGAATTAAATAGGGCATTACCGCATCAATCGGGCCATAAGGAACATACTTCGCAACATTATATCCGACCTTTGCAAGGTTGTAAGAAATATTATCACTCATCCCTAAAAGTTGGGCAAACCAGATACGGTTGTCGTCATTTTTGATTCCGAGTTTTTTCATCTTGCAAGTACAGTATTGCGAGCTGTACTCATTATGGGTTCCGAGGCAAATCGATATATGCTCCACATTTTCAAGACAGAAGTCGATGGAAGCATTGTAATCTTTGTCTGTAGCCTCTTTCGAAGTATGGATCGGATTGAAATATTCCTGCTCTCGCGCACGAATTCGTTCCTTTTCCATGTATGCACCACGAACAAGTTTTCCGCCCAGTACATATCCTCTTTGTCTTGCAGTCAGATAAGCACTTTTTAAAGCTGCCAGCGTTTCGTGTCTGTAAAACTGATAGGTGTTATAAACGATGGCTCCTTCCTTATTGTACTTTTCCATCATTTCATACGCAAGATCATCAATAACGCCCTGGACCCAGCTCTCTTCGGCATCAACGAAAATGCGGACATTAAGTTTATGCGCAAGTGAGCAAAGTTTTTCAAGGCGTTGTTTTACACGTACATAGGCAGCGGTTTCTGATTCAGACAATTCATCTTTGCGCTGTACTTTTTCTAAAAGATCCGTAGAAGCAATTCCGGTAACCTTAAAAACTGAAAAGGGAATATCTTTTGATTCGGAAGCTTTTTGAATAGTCCGTAAAATCTCGTCTGCCGTTGAATCAAAACTTTTTTCATCGTCTTCACCCTCAACCGAGTAATCAAGTATCGTTCCGACGCCTGAATTGGCCAATGTAGAAATGGTATGCTGGCAGTCACTAATCGTCTCACCGCCACAGAATTGTTCGAAAATGGTAGCCCGAATAAGATTTTTTATAGGTAAGTGAAGCTTTAGAGCGATCTTTATAAAAAAAGTGCCTAAATTTACCATCCGAGCCTGATTCATTAAGCTGAATAGCCAGTATGTTTTCCTGAGCTGAGAATTGGATTTTGAAGCAAATGCTATCGAAGTGTCTTCAAAAAATACAGGTATTTGATCTTTTTGTGACGCGTAAGCCATTTTTTAAGTTTATCATAAGTGGGTTTCCGCACAGGTTTAAGTAAACCTAATTGGACAAAAGTAATACAAACATTGTGCCGCTTGCTTTTGGAGGACCAAATGTACGGCAATCCGTTAAATACGCATAATACCAAGTCGAAATATTATAGTTATCTTATTGTTTTATTAAGGACAAGTTTTTGAATATGAATGCTTCTCTAGATATCCTTCCGCTAAGTAGTTGGATTAATACTGAAGGGAAACCTTTAGTAATCGCCGGACCTTGCAGTGCAGAGACCGAGGAACAAATGTTGGAAACCGCAAGCCAGATCAAGAAAGAAGGATTTGCACACGTATTACGTGCGGGAATATGGAAGCCAAGAACTCGTCCTGGAAGTTTTGAAGGGATGGGCGAAGCTGCTTTGCCATGGTTGCAGGCTGCGAAAAAAGAAACTGGATTGCCTGTTGCTATTGAGGTTGCAAATCCTCAGCATATAGAATTGGCGTTGAAATATGGTGTAGATATTCTTTGGGTTGGTGCCCGTACTACGGTTAACCCGTTCAATGTTCAGGAATTGGCAGAAGCGCTTAGAGGTGTGGATGTGCCTGTTCTTGTAAAAAATCCTGTTAACCCGGATTTGCAGCTTTGGATTGGTGCTTTGGAACGTTTGAACCAGGCAGGTGTTAAGAAATTGGGTGCTATTCACCGTGGATTTTCTAACGCGCAGGAAACAAAATATCGTAACTCTCCAATGTGGAATATTGCGATCGAATTGAAAACTTTGTTCCCTGAACTTCCAGTGATCGGCGATCCTAGCCACATGGCTGGAAAGCGTTCATTGTTGTTTGAAATTGCACAACGCGCGCTTGACTTGAACTATGACGGTTTGATCATTGAATCTCACCGTGACCCGGATAAAGCATGGTCTGATGCTTCGCAGCAATTGACACCTCCTGCTTTGGCTGAAATGTTGCATGAACTTCACGTTCGCAAGGAATCTTACCCAACAGACTACCAGTCTCAACTGGAAGTAGTTCGCGGTAAAATTGATAACCTTGACCGTGAATTGCTTGAAAATCTTGCAAACCGTATGTCATTGGTTGAAAAACTTGCTGAGTACAAACGTGATAATAACGTTGCAGCTTACCAGGTAGATCGTTTCCGTGAAGTATTGGATACACGTGCGGCATGGGGAAAAAGCTTAAATCTTTACCCAGCCCTTGTTGACGAGCTTTTCAAGTTGGTTCACATGGAGTCTATCCGTAAACAAACAGAAGTTATGAATCAAATCAACGCTTAATTGTTGATAGATTTTTTGAAATATAAACGGGGCACTTTCTTGATGAAGGTGCCCCGTTTTTGGTGTAATTTTTACAAATGCGCTTTTGAATTACTCGTCTTTTGTCAATAAGTTAAATCATACGAAATATTCAGATACTTTTGTTCGTCAGCACCTGAGCAATTTCTCTTGCCCAAATTTGGTACGCTTTATAATTTAAATGCGTTTTGTCAATTGCGAATTCATTTTTGAGACCCGTAGAATCTGATAGATGTTGATTTAAGTCCAGATAATCTATTTTGTTTTGCTGACAATACCCGATCAGAAAATCATTTAATTTTATTACCTCGGCTTTGCTGAAAGGATCGTTTTGTTCGAATAAAGTGAGCGTCACAACGGGCGTTATATTATTTTTCAAAAGTGTCTCCAAAATAACCTGATAGTTCTTTTGAATCTTTTCTTGCGACACACCGACGGTAATATCATTGATCCCCGCTTCGACGAAACAAATTTCAGGGTGCCTGTCGATGACATGTGTCTGCAATAAACCTAAAAAATGATAGGTGCAAAGTCCTGGAAAACCGCTGTTGAGCACGTCCGTTCTTCCCAACAATTCAACCCATTTCCCCTGAGCCGTCAGAGAGTTTCCGAACATGACAATTTTTGAATCACCTTTCATGGATACGAATTTTTGAAGCAGCTTATCCCGGAAAATATAGGCGCAGGTGAACAGGAAGACAATATTGAACAACAATGAAATAAAAAGTGAAAGTCTGATTTTCATCGGTTCCTGTTATTTGCTTTGCCAGACTGAAAACTTTGTTTTAGCAAGGCTGATCATATGCCTCCTCTCCCAAATTAAAACACCTGCGGCATCTTGCTTCATAAAGATCGGTTTCTCCTAAAAGTACTTTTTCGTTTGAAGCAGATAGTCGGTAAGAGTGCGAAGCAACTTCTCCGCAAACCATACATATCGCGTGAACTTTTGTGACATATTCTGCAAGTGCTATCAGTTGCGGCATGTATCCAAAAGGTTTGCCCAAATAATCCATATCAAGACCGGCGATGATCACGCGCTTTCCGGAATTTGCCAGCGCATCACATACGGACATGATTGATTCATCGAAAAATTGGGCTTCATCAAGCCCGATAACCTCGGCGTTTCCTGATAATGAAATAATTTCAGATGATGAGTTAACCGGGATTGCTTCGATGGAATTCTCGTTGTGCGAAACAATGTTCTCAACATGATAGCGTTTATCCAAAGCAGGTTTGAAGATCTTTATTCTTTGGCGGGCAATTTTGGCGCGGTTGAGTCTGCGAATTAATTCTTCGGTTTTTCCGGAGAACATGGATCCGCAGATCACCTCAATCCATCCGGCGCGAGGGTATTGGTTGTTTCTTGTATGAGAAGGCTCAATGAACATGATAGCCGTGAAATAAGTGAATCTGTATTCGACTGCCTGAACAGCCATTTTTTAATTATCTTTACAAAACAAACACATTTTTTAAACACTCTTGTTACAAAGCTCTTATTCGTTATGCCGAATAGTTTGAACACAAATGCACTCAACCAATATGCAGCGCGATTTACGGCTACCGTCCTGAATGAAGCGTATCGTAACCAAGCTGTTATAAAAGGTCCTGAATTACTTAAACTTACACCAGTTCGTCAGGTAAATCTTGGTATCCTGAACCGTCTGTTTGACCAATGGAAAAATTCAGCCTTAGCTTTTCGAAGCATATATTTTGATTTTGAAAGTGAAGAGGTGAAAACATCGCTTCAAAATTTCATGAATACGGTATCTCAGCATATCGCCGTCAAACGCAACGATCTTGAACCGCTTTTTATTGAATCGGTAAAAGATACGATCACACTTTTGTATACGCCGGAAAGCTATTTTGAAGAAAAGCTTAGAGCAATGCCGGAGTCAACTTTTACGGCGGAAAAGGCTCAGCAGCTGATTAAATATACCCAGATTCATAACGGTATTGCCCAGGCTTTGTCGCAGAGGCTGGAAGATAGCGGCTCCGACTCTGTTTATATGACGCAGGTTATCGGCTGGTTGTATGAAATAAAAAATAATTCAGAGTTGATGGACGACATAACGCCGTTTGTCAGCCAGTTTTCGGAAGTACTAACTTTGGAATCATCTGAGTTGCTTCCTGTAACGCCGACAGTAAGTTTTGCGTCGCAGGCGACAGGTAAAAATGAGCCAAAATCTTTCTTTGATTCGGCATTTTCAGAAATCGATTCCAAGAAGCCGGTTTCAATTCCGACTGCGCCGTCCGTTCCTCAGCGTGCTGAACCCGGATTGGCGATTCTTTCAGAAATTGTTTCAAAAACAAATTCGACGGAAAAAGAAACGCTGAACAACCGGTTCAAAGTTGACATTCCAAAAGCTTCTGAGGAAAATCGTTATGGAAATGTTCAGGTGAAAGTTGAAAACATTGCCGGCTCTATTCCACTTGGGCAGCGCTTTATGTTTGTTAACCAGCTTTTCAGTAAAAATGCCGAGCATTTTGATAAGGCGATTTATGAACTGGACCTTGTGAAAAGTTATGAAGAAGCTGAAAATTTAATCTGGCATCGTTACGCCTCTAAATATGCCTGGGATGTAAATGGCGAAGCTGTTCAGGCTTTGCTGGCGATTGTCAAACGCAAATTCACATCGTGAGATAAATTTTGAAATAAACATACTGGCGGTTAAATGAAAGAGCAATCTGGACATTTATCTCGACAGAAAAACTTCCTTCGATCTTTCGTTATCTTTCTGATAATATCATCCAAGAGCTTCGCCGACGGGACTCCGTTTCCCGTCGGCGCAAGAAACTGGGGCCTTGCAAATGCTACAATCGCACGTTTTGATTATTACGCAACCGGCAATAATGTTGCAGGACTGGGTGGAATAAAAACCGCTGCCATGTTCTCCACATATAGTTCTCATTATAATTTTGATGGAATAAATACTTTGGGTATCGGTGCCGCAATGCCGGTAACTGATGATTTGGGTATAGGCCTTACTATTCAGCGCTTTGGAGATAAGGTTTATAACCAGATATCGGCAGGAGCGGGCGCCGGACATAGAATCGGGAGATTTAGTCTTGGATTAAAACTCAATTATCTTCAAACCGCTATTCATTCTTCCGCCATCAGTTTTAGCAAAAAAGCGTTTGTTGTTGAGTTTGGAGGAATTGTCATGATATCTTCAAAACTTTATTTTGGCGCGCATATGTATAACGTTACGCAGTCTTCTTATTCAGACGCCTCGAATGAAACTGTGGATACCTCTTTGCGGACGGGATTTTTATATAAACCTTCAAAAACCGTCGAATTGAGTGCAGAAGTTGAAAAAATAACCGCATATCCAATGACGCTCAGAGTAGGTCTGGAATATGAAATTGTGAAAAGATTTTTCATTCGCACCGGAATAAATTCAAAACCTCAGACCAATCATTTTGGAATAGGTTTTAAAGGAAATCAATTCCATCTCGATTATGCAATGCATACACATCCGCAATTAGGATGGTCGCATCACGTTTCTCTGGGTTATATTTTTTGGGATAAAAAGAAAAACGATTGAAATAAAATTATTTTCAATTTTTGATAAGGTTTAGAAATATTGCTCTTGCCTCGCTAGAAGCATCCATATCCAGGAAAGTCAATTCGTTTTTTTCTTTTACGAAATCAAGCAGTTTTTCCATGGGCATATTTCCAACGAGGTCATCCTGCGCCATCGGGCAGCCGCCGTAACCGAGCAAAGCACCGTCGAAACGGCGGCAACCTGCATGATAAGCCGCCTCAATTTTGATTCTCCATTCCTCAGGTTTCGTATGAAAATGAGCTCCAAATTCCAGACCGGGATATGCCGGAATTAAATGTTCGAAAAGCGATTTAACGTCTTCATTTTTTGCCAGACCAACAGTATCTGATAATGAAAATATTTGTACTCCTGACTCAGATAATTTCTTTACCCAATATAAAACAATCTCAGTGTTCCATAAGTCTCCATAAGGATTGCCGAAGCCCATCGAGATGTAAATGACCAGCTCCTTATTGTTTTTTCTGCATAAAGACTGAATGGCGTCTACCCGTTTCAGTGATTCCTCAATCGTTGCATTCGTATTTCTCAACTGGAATGTTTCAGAAATTGAAAACGGGTAACCTAAATAGGTAATCTGTTCAAAAGCACAAGCCTCTTCTGCCCCGCGCTCATTGGCAATGATTGCTAATAATTTGGTTGAAGTTGCGGAAAGATCAAGTTTGGGAATCAACTCAGCTGTATCGCTTACCTGAGGCATGGCTTTAGCTGAAACAAAACTTCCAAAATCAAGGGTGTCAAAACCGACCTGAAGCAGTTTGTTCAGATAATCAATTTTCTGTTCCGTTGGGATAAACGGGTGATGGCCTTGCCAGGCATCGCGGGGACATTCGATGAGTTTCATAGGCAATTGGATTACAAAATGCTATGAGTGGAGATTGAAAACAAAGCTTACCAGATAATTTTCTGTTGAACATCATCTGATAAGCTCTGAATAATTTACTTTAAAATCGGAGCTAGATCCTTTTCGTTTTCAGCAAGCCAGGCAGTAATATCTTCAACGATCTGACGGATACCAATTTTTGGCTCCCATCCGGTCATTGCCGTAACTTTCGTATTGTCTGTCAAATAAAGACGTATATCAGCCGTACGTGTTTCCGGAACAACCTTAATTGGAATCGTCTTTCCGGTTACTTCCTGGCAAATTTTTGTCAATTCCTGCAACGAAGCGCTGCTTTGCAAACCACCGCCGGCATTCAGAATTTCTCCGTTTACTTTGTCAAGGTTGTGAAGCTGCCAGTCGATCAAACGGTAAAGATCGGCAACATGCAGCATATCGCGCATTTGCTTTCCTGTTCCGCCATATCCAAAGTAACCTAATTGCTGCTCAAAATAATGTTTAGCAATCCAGAGCACCATAACGCCCTGATCCACTTTTCCCATTTGCCATGGACCGGTGATCACGCCGCAACGATTTATAACCGTGCGTAAATTGTAAAATTCATTGTATTCCTGAATGATCAGTTCAGAAGCAAGCTTCGTAGTTCCGTATAATGAACGAGCACCATTTAAAGGGAAATCTTCTGCAATTCCTTTTGATGAAACGCCTGGAACTGGTTGATCATCAGCCAGTGAGAAGCGGGTTTCTTCTTCAACGAAATTAAGTGTTTCAATTGTTTTTATAGGATAAACACGGCTGGTTGAGAGGAAGATGAAACCGGCTTTATGTTTCAAAGCATAGTTTAAACAATTCACTGTCCCGACAAGATTTGTGTTTATCAGATAATCCGGCGTTCCGTCCAGACCTGCCAATACCGACGGTTCTGCCGAAGCCTCAATGACCGTATCGACCGCTGGAAATGCGTCAAAATCTTCTTTATTTCTGATATCACCATGGACAAATTCAACCCCGGCTTCTTTTAAACGGCTCAGGTTCAGTTCAGAACCGCGACGTTTCAGGTTGTCTAATGCGAAAATCTGGTAATCAGGATAATTTAATTTTAGTGAAATCGCCAAAGCCGATCCAACAAATCCGGCACCACCGGTAATAAGAATTTTCATGGATAAATTTGAGTATATGAAAGATTGAGTGAATGTGTGTCCGCTTGAAAGATCAAAGTTAGGATCATTCAGCAAATTTGATGGGATAACTTGTTGTTTTTTAATGTAACCGGTCTAAAATCACCAAACGCTAACTATTTGCTGAAATAAACTTTACAAGTATATAGTAAGTAACTAAAATAGGTAACTTTAACACCTAGTAGATTCTTTGCAACGATCACTTGTATTTGTTCGTACAGAGTTAAAATTCCTGAATCACATATGAGATTTTTTACTCCCTGTTTTTTTCTTCTTGCAGGTATCGTCGGCAATGGTTTCGGGCAGGTCGCTGATGCCAAAAATACAGTTCCCGACAATGTTCCCGAATATCCGCTGTCGCTCTACAAAGAAGCAACTTTTGAAGCGCAGAATTTATATAACGGAAGACTTTACAATATCTACGATTCCCGGGAAGAAGAATTTCAATTTTTTGATAGCCGGAAGTTGGTAAAGGGGACCGTATATTACGATGGACAGCGATATGAAAACATTCCAATGATGTATGACATTGTTTCCGATGAATTGGTAATAACGCATGCGAATGGTTATGAAAATATTTTACTGCAATCTCCCAAGGTAAAATACTTCTCGCTTCATGATCATAATTTTAAGCGTTTTGAGTCCGGTCAGGAAATTAATGCTGACATGAAAACAGGATTTTATGATCAGGTATATACCGGAAAAACAAAAATACTGGTACGGCGAATCAAACAACGGCAGGAGAAAATTGTTGAGAAAAAAGTTATAGCGTTGTTTCCCGGAAAGAATTTTTACTATGTCAAAAAGGACGGAAGGTACTATTCGGTACATTCCAAGAAGTCTTTTTTTGCTTTGTTTCCGGAACAGAAAAAAGAACTGCGTAAAGAACTACGTGAAAACAGGATCAAGTTCCGTAAGAATCGTGAAGCTGCTATCATTACCATGGTTGCCCGTTATGATGAACTAACTAAACAATGAAAATATTCAGAAACTTTACGCTCCTACTTTCTTTCGTTCTTTTATCACAGTTAAGCTGGGGACAATCTGTCACGGAGCCACGTATTTCCATGCGCCTGGATTCTGCACGTTTCAATGATTTTGTGAAGGATGTAGAAAGGCAAACCGGTTATTTCTTCTACTACGACGCAGCAAGATTTGATAGCCTTACCATTGATCTGGAAGTAAAAGATCAAACGATCCGTACCGTTTTGGAGCAGGTTTTTCGAGGTTCCGACTTTACGTATGCCATAGATGCGTACAAGCGTGTATACATCACAGAAGGACAAAAAATTATTACGCAATTTCAACCTGGATTATTTAATCCGAACAGCGGTGACGGAAATGAGGCAATAACGTACGCCACTCCGGATAATGCGGCGCAAGAAAAATTGCTTTCCACAGCTGAAAGTAAGGTTCATGACATTGGAATAAAACGGTACAAGATCACGCCAGGAAATTCTTCGATCACAGGTTATATCCGAAGTGCTGTTACAGGCGAGCCAGTTGTCGGCGCGGCTATTTTCATTGAGTCACCGTCTATCGGCGTAACAACCGATGCGCTGGGTTTTTACTCTTTAACGATTCCGCGGGGCAAGCAAAAACTGAAAATCAAAAGTTTTGGTATGCGGGAAACGCAACGCCAGGTCATACTTTATTCCGATGGCAAACTGGATATTGAGATGCGCGAAAGTGTGATCGCACTGAAAGAAGTTTCGGTGAAGGCTGGTATGGATAAAAACGTTGTAGGTACGCAGATGGGGCAGGTAAAGTTAACGATCAAAGATCTCAAACAGGTACCAACGGTTTTTGGAGAAACTGATTTATTGAGAACGGTCTTGACGCTTCCTGGTGTAAAATCTGTCGGGGAAAACAGTACAGGATTAAATGTTCGAGGCGGTTCGACAGATCAAAATCTTATTCAGTTCAATGATGCGGTCATTTATAATCCGTCCCACCTTTTTGGTTTTTTCTCCGCTTTTAATCCTGATATCCTGAAAGATGTTGAATTATATAAAAGTACAATTCCTTCTAAATTTGGCGGCAGATTGTCATCTGTTCTGGATATAAACAGCCGGGATGGAAATAAAAAGAAATTCGTTGCGTCTGGTGGTATCGGTCTTGTCACGGGTAGGCTTACTGTGGAAGGCCCAATTATCAAAGACAAAACTTCCTTCATTATCGGAGGGCGGTCAACCTATTCAAGCTGGCTTCTGGGGCGGTTGGACGATGCTAAATACAATAATAGTTCAGCGTCGTTTTATGATGTTAATGCCAACATAAGCCACGAGATAAATGAAAAAAACAGCATATACCTGACAGGGTACATGAGCAAAGACAGATTTAAATTGTTTGGTGATACCACTTATTCTTACCAAAATCAGCTCGCTTCAATAAAATGGAAGCATACGTTCAATACGAAGTTATATGGGGAGTTTACAGCATCTCATAGTAAATATAACTACCAGATGGAAAGCCAGGGACTTCCGTTGAATGCTTTTGATCTGAAATTTGATATCAACCAGTCGCAGTTCAAAGCGGATTTTAATTATGTTCTGCACCCAAAACACACGCTGGATTTCGGGGTAAGCTCAATTTATTACAAACTGCACCCAGGACTTTTTTCGCCAAAAGGCGGGGAGTCGCTGGTGATCCAGGAGGAATTGCAGCAGGAACAGGCTCTTGAAAGCGCAATTTACCTGGAAGATAAATTTGAAGTAAATCCCAGACTTTCCATTACGGCTGGTTTACGGTATTCATTTTATCAATATCTAGGGCCAAGAACGGTAAATAAATATGTGCCTGGTTTTCCGATTGATAAAATATATGAAGACGGAACACAGGAATACGCCGCAGGGAAGAAGATCAAAGGTTATGGCGGACCCGAGTATCGTCTTTCACTTCGTTATACCATTTATGATAATCTGGCTCTTAAAGTCAGTTACAACACATTGCGGCAGTATATTCACTTACTGACCAACACCATGACGGTTTCTCCAACCGATATCTGGAAATTGAGCGATCAGTTTATCAAGCCACAAACGGGCGATCAGATTTCGGTCGGATTGTATAAAAATCTTCGTGGGAATAAAATTGAGGTTTCGCTGGAAGGTTATTATAAAAACATTCAAAACTTCCTTGACTACAAAGGAGGCGACTCGCTAATCATGAATCCGCGTATTGAAGCAGCCGTGTTGGGAACAAGAGGCAAAGCGTATGGCGTGGAGTTTATGGTTAAAAAATTGACAGGAAAACTGAACGGCTGGCTTGGGTATACTTATTCGCGGACACTTCTTCGCGCGCTGGACCGGGAGTCGCCTGACGCGCCGAATAAGGGAAATTATTATCCAAGCAATTATGATAAGCCGCACGACTTCACGATGATCACAAATTATCGCTTATCGCATCGATTCAGCATTTCATTTAATTTTACTTACAGTACTGGCCGCCCGTATACACCGCCGATCGGGAAATATATCATCGATGGTGCGCAACGGGTTTATTACGCCGACCGGAATCAGTTTAGAATTCCGGATTATTACCGGACCGATTTGGCAGTTAATATAGAAGGAAATCACAGGGTTAAAAAACTGGCGCATAGCTCCTGGACTTTGGCGGTATATAATCTTCTGGGGAGAAAAAATCCGTCGTCAGTATATTTTCAGACGCAGAACGGAATGGTGAACGGTTACCAGCTTTCTATTTTCGGACAGCCGATACCGACAATCACATACAATTTTAGATTTTAGGATAAGATGAGAAACGGGTTCTGTCTTCTGGTGATAAGTTTTTTCACTTTGTCGCTTTTACTTTATGCTTGCGTTGAACCGTTTTCGCCGCCAGAAGTAAATTCAGATGAGGGATACCTCGTTGTCGATGGATTTTTGAATATGGGTGCTGATACCAGTACGATCGTATTAAGTCATACCCAAAGCGCCAGTGTCAAAACAAGTGTTGTCATGGAACCAGGCGCGAAAATTACTGTCGAGCAGGAAAACGGTGCGATTTTTACATTCACGGAAAAGGGAAATGGTTCTTACTTTTTGCCACCCGTAACGTTAAATATGTCAGGGAAATACCGGTTGAAAATTAACACAACAAATGGGAAAGAGTATCTCTCAGATTTTGTAGAAGCTAAAAATACGCCTCCGATTGATAGCGTAGCACTTGTCGTGGATACCCGGCAGGAAGCGGCAATGATGCAGGTCAACGCCCATGATCCGCAAAACAAAACCCGGTTTTACCGGTGGAAATTTGAAGAAACCTGGGAATATCGCGCACCGTTGTATTCTTCGCTCGAATTGGTCAATGGCCAGATCGTATCCCGAAAAGAAAACATTAACACCTGTTATCGAACAGTCAAATCTGGTAATATTTTGCTGGGTTCTACGATTAAACTGACGCAGGATGTTATTAAAAATTTGCCCTTGACAACCGTTCAGTATAGTACCGGGAAGCTGCTCATTAAATATAGCTTATTGGTAAAACAATACGGGTTGACTCAGGATGCTTTTGAATACTGGACAAGCCTCTCCAAAACAACAGAAGGGACAGGAGGTCTTTTTGATCCGCTGCCATCACAGGTAACTGGCAATATCAAATGTGTGACTGATAATCAGGAATTAGTTTTTGGGTATTTCAGTGCTGCGGTTGAACAGAAGAAACGCGTGTTCTTTACACCAGGTTTGGGCTCTTTTCCCTATTGTGAATCTCAAAAGATTAGTTTATCTGATGCTATGAAGACATCGGCTATACTACTAAATTTTTCTGGTGAACGACCGGATTCGGTTTTTGTTGCCAGTGAAATCTGCGCCGATTGCCGGGCACAGGGAGGCGTTCTGAAACGTCCTTCTTTTTGGTAGTGATTTAATGGAATTGTTATGAAACGATATTGTGCAATAATAGCTGGGTTTTTGTGTTTCGCGTTTTTTATAAACGGGTGTGTAGAACCATTTTCTCCTCCCGAAGTCAATACGGACGAAGGTTATCTTGTTATTGACGGATTTCTAAATGTAGGCACCGACACGAGCAGAATTGAGCTGAGCCATACGCAGAATGCAAATGCGACAACGCCTGTGATAAAAGAATCGTCGGCAGCGGTAAGTGTTGAGGAAGAAAATGGAGTAACTTACGACTTCGTTGAAAGTGGAAATGGAGCTTACTTTTTGCCGCCTCAACAATTTAACAAGACTTCAAAATACCGGCTGCGGGTAAAGACAGCTTTTGGAAAAGAATATCTTTCGGATTATGTGGAAGTCAAAGATACTCCTCCAATCGATAACATTGAAGGAAAAGTAGATACTCGGCAGGATGCGATGGTTATGCAGGTCAACACCCATGATCCGGCAAATCAGACACGTTTTTACCGTTGGAAATTTGAAGAAACCTGGCAATACAGATCAGCTTTTTATTCCAGTATCGAAATTGTAAAAAAGCCGGTAGGTGAGGGGTATGAGATTGTATCCCGCAGAGAAGATGTAAATCTGTGCTGGCGGACCTTGAAATCTGCCAACATATTGCTTGGTTCAACAGTAAAACTTTCTCAGGATGTCATCAAGGATTTACCGCTGACTGCGGTTCCGATTGCTTCGAACAAGTTATATATTAAGTACAGTATTCTGGTCAAACAATATGGGCTGACGCAGGATGCTTTTGAATATTGGACAGGCCTGGCCAAAACAACCGAGGGAACCGGTAGCTTATTTGATCCTTTACCCTCTCAGATTACGGGAAATATTAAAAATACCACTGATGCTCAAGATTTGGTTTTTGGGTATTTCAGCGCATCTGTTGAGCAAAAAAAGAGAATTTTTCTAACTCCAAATCTCGGCACTTTTCCGAGGTGTAATGCGCCCGATACACTTACAATTGCCGAGGCTCTGGAAGTTCCTGGCTCGATACTTACAAATTATTTCGGGCCGAGATCTGAATTTGTGCTTACAACAAGCCAGTTTTGTGCCGATTGCAGAGCTCAGGGCGGTACTATTTCGAAACCTTCTTTCTGGGAATAATGAAGAATATGAATCCATATCACGAAATCCTAAAATTCGGCCGCAGGATACTATCTGTGATCGGATTTGTTTTTGCGACAACAGCAGGACAGGCGCAAAATAATCCCACGGATGCCCTTTCTCAAAAATTCCAGCAGTATAGTCAGCGGGCTGTGCAGGAAAAATTATATCTGCATATCGATCGCAGTTTTTACCTGGTCGGTGAAACCATGTGGTATAAGGCTTATTCTGTGAATGCAGGGACAAATAAGTATATGGATCTGAGCAAAGTTGCTTATCTGGAAGTGATGGATAAGGAGCAAAATGCGCTGGTTCAAACTAAGTTTTCGCTGCTGGATGGGAAAGGAAACGGGTCGCTGGTGTTGCCATCGGCGTTGATAAGCGGAAACTACAAAGTGCGGTGTTATACCAACTGGATGAAAAATTTCAGCTCAGACTTTTTCTTTGAAACAGAGATTTCAGTTGTTAACCCATTTGTAAAATTTGATCCAAATCCGGACGAAAATGCTGAATTGACTTACGATGTTCAATTTTTTCCGGAAGGCGGTCATTTGGTTAAAAATATAGAAAGCAAAGTTGGATTCCGTGCAGTTGCAAGTGATGGAAAGGGGTTTGATTTCAAGGGTGCGCTGATTAATCAGAATAACGATACTTTGGCAAGATTTGAGCCACGAAAATTTGGTATAGGAAATTTTACATTTAAACCGGAACCAGGAAATACTTACAAGGCAGTTATCAGGGATCAGAAAGGAAAACAAAGCACATACCAACTTCCGGAAATTATGGAAAATGGTTATGTGATGCAGGTAAAAGATCTTTCTGCGACTGAAATTGAAGTTTCGGTTGCAGGTGCAGGAAATGAAAATGTCAGTATTTTCATGCACACACGTCAGGAAAACAGATATACCGAAACAAAAACTTTGGTTGACGGAAAAGCTACTTTCAAGATTGATAAAAATAAACTGGGAGATGGAATCAGCCATATCACTGTTTTCAGTGCTTCCGGAAATCCAGTTTGCGAGCGTTTATATTTTAAACGTCCGTTGAAAGATTTGACGATTGATGGAAAAGTTAGTAAGGACAATTACGCCACGCGCGACCGTGTGGTGATGGACCTGAGCACAAGTTCTGATGCCGGAATTGAAGCATTTTCAGACTTGTCGGTTTCAGTTTTTCTTGCCGATTCTATACAGACGAAAGATCAGGAAAGTATCAGCAGTTATTTGTTTTTAAGTTCGGATTTAAAAGGAAACGTCGAGTCGCCGGAATATTATGCGCAGAGAAATAACAAGCAGGTTGATATTGACTTGGATAATCTTATGCTAACCCATGGGTGGCGGAGATTTCAGTGGGACAATATTTTTAAACAAAACACTACATTTCCAAATCTGCCGGAATTTGATGGTCATTTTATTTTCGGAAAAATGATCAATACCGTAACCGGCGAACCGGCGGAAAATATTGGTGCTTATCTGGCAGCTCCCGATTCTCCCGCCAGACTATATTTTGCAAGAAGCGATGATAAAGGATTAGTTCGTTTTGAGGTGAAAGAATTTTTTGGGCCAAAAGAAGTTACAGTCCAGACAAACCTTCGCCAGGATAGTACGTATCGTTTCGAAATGGCGAATCCATTTTCCAAATCACCTTTGAATTCTGGATTGTCTTCTTTCAAATTTGATAAAAATCTTGAAAATACGCTGTTAACCCGCTCTGTAAACATGCAGACGACCAATGCGTTTTTGCCGAAATGGTATAAAGAAACAAAATATGTATTTTCTGATTCTCTGGCTTTTTTCGGAGTGCCTGATGAAAAGTATTTCCTGGACGATTTCACCCGTTTCCCAACGATGGAGGAAGTCATGCGGGAATATGTGCGGGGTGTTATGGTAAGGCGTCGCCAAAAGGAATTTCATTTTATCATGATGGACAAGTTATTTCCGCAAACATTTTTTAACGACGATCCTTTGATTTTGCTCGACGGTATTCCTATTTTTAATACCGATAAGATTATGGCCTTCGATCCTTTGAAAGTCAAAAAAATCGAATTAATGAGCGCCCGCTATTTTCTGGGATTTGGAGTATTTACAGGAATTGTAAGTTTATCAACTTATCGGGGCGATCTTGCTGGTTTTGAGCTGGATCCTCGTATCTTAGTGATGCCATATGAAGGACCGCAGATCAAGCGGGAGTTCTACGCGCCAAAGTATGATACGCCGGCAAATATGCAAAGCAGAATACCTGATTTCAGGAATCTGCTGCACTGGGCTCCGGACGTAAAAACAGACGCACAGGGTAAGTCACAAATTAGTTTTTATACATCCGATCAGGTAGGACATTACAGGGTTATAGTGCAGGGAATGACTAAAAATGGTTTGGTTGGCAGTAAAACTTTTAGTTTTGAGGTAACACGCAGAAATTTATAAGTATAGATCTTACAGTGTCGTCCACCCAAACATAGTGCAGTGCTATGTCCCAATTTGAAAACCTGGAGATTCTTCTTCGGGTTTTTCTTTTTTTACCTCATATATAAAACTCAGACGTATGTTTAATTTCTTTCAAAACGAAAGTGCTGTTCAAAACCCCGATGTTATCTATTTTGGATAATTTATATTTTACAAAATCATGATATTCGTCAAGGCTTCTTACATTGATTTTTAGAAGAAAATCTACTTGTCCGGCCATGTGATAACATTCCTGCACCTCATCCAGGTTCTGGATTTCCTGCTCAAATTTTTCAATAAAAGCTTCGTTATGATAACGCATGGATACCTGGCATATCGTCGTAATGGGCCGGTTGATCAGTTTCTTATCCAGGATTGCTACATATTGTTTTATAAAACCCAGATTTTCCAGGCGTCGGATCCGCTCGTAAATTGGAGAAATGGTTAGATTTAATAATATGGCAATTTCTTTGGTCGTTTTCTTCGCGTCTTTTTGCAGAATGCGCAGAATTTTAGTGTCAATTTTATCTATCTCCTCCATGGTGGCCTAATATTTCCTGCTTTTGTAAAACAGAATGTCGTTGAAAAGTAAATTTTACTTAGGATTTGCTAAATGGCAATAATATTTATCGACTTTGTCTGTAAATATTTAAATAATTGTCTTAAAATGCAAAATTGCAAGTGATTTATACTTTATAAATGCCTTGTGAAATGAAAACTGAAAGCATATTAGTTATCGGAGCAAATGGTCAGATCGGGTCCGTTCTGGTAGAATATTTGCGTGGTATTTATGGTGATAACAAAGTGATTGCGTCGGATCTTCGGGTTAATCCGGATCGTCAGGATTATTTTGAAGTGCTTGATGCAACGGATGGAAAAGCTTTACAGCAGATTGTAAAGCGTCATAAAATAACTCAGATTTATCATCTGGCTGCAATATTATCGGCAAAAGGAGAGCAGGACCCTCTGAATACGTGGCAGATCAATATGCAGACTTATTTTAATGTACTGGAAACGGCACGTGAAAACGGGGTTAAAAAAATATTTTATCCGAGTTCCATCGCAGTTTTCGGAGCTCATGTGCAGGGAGCTGCGAACCAGTTTTCATATCTGGATCCTTCTACGGTATACGGAATTAGTAAGGCTGCTGGGGAAAACTGGTCGAATTACTATTTTATGAGATATGGAATGGATATCCGCTCTCTGCGTTATCCGGGAATCATCAGTTACCAATCTTTGCCCGGTGGCGGAACGACGGATTACGCCGTAGACATTTATCACAAAGCCGTTAAAGGCGAACATTTCGATTGTTTTTTGAAAGAAGACGCAACGCTTCCAATGATCTATATGAGTGATGCGCTCGATGCAACAGTTCGTTTGATGGAAGCGCCTTCGGAAAAGATAAGTGTACGAACGGGATATAACCTGGCTGGTATGAGCTTTTCTCCAAAGGAAATTTATAACAGCATCCGCAAAATTATTCCAGCGTTTGAGATCAGTTATAATCCGGATTATCGTCAGGCAATAGCAGAATCCTGGCCGTCAGAAATTGATGACTCCGAAGCCAGAAAAGACTGGGGATGGCGGCCGGCATATTCTCTGGATAAAATGACACAGGAAATGATTCAGGAATTGAGAAAAAAATATGAAATAGTTAGAAGCTGATCTTCTTCATTAATTCATCCAAATTAAAACAAGATGTACGGAAATATTAAAGAACAACTTCAAGGCGAACTTGACGGAATAAAAGAAGCCGGACTTTACAAAACGGAACGTATCATTGTCACGCCCCAGGCAGCACAGATTGCGACAGCAAATGGCATTGAAGTATTAAATTTTTGCGCGAACAATTATCTGGGTTTGTCCTCACATCCAGACGTAATTGAAGCAGGTATTGAAACGATCCGTACGCATGGTTTTGGGATGTCGTCAGTTCGCTTTATTTGTGGCACGCAGGACATTCATAAAGAACTTGAACGCAAAACCGCTGAGTTTCTGGGTACCGAAGACTGTATTTTGTACGCGGCAGCTTTTGATGCAAACGGAGGCGTTTTCGAACCGTTGCTTGGAGAACAGGATGCTATTATTTCCGATGAATTAAATCATGCTTCATTGATTGATGGTATTCGTTTGTGTAAAGCAAAACGTTTTCGTTACAAGCATAACAACCTGGAAGACCTCGAACAACAATTGAAGGATGCACAGGGCAGCCGTCGTATTCTGATTGTAACGGACGGAGTTTTTTCAATGGATGGAACGATCGCACAGCTGGATAAGATCTGCGACCTGGCGGACCAATACGGCGCAATGGTTATGATCGATGAATGTCACGCTTCTGGATTTATAGGAAAAACAGGTCGTGGAACACATGAATTCCGTAATGTCATGGGAAGAATTGACATCATTACCGGTACGTACGGAAAAGCTTTGGGTGGTGCTTCGGGTGGTTTCACAGCTGCAAAAAAAGAAATCGTTGAAATTCTTCGTCAGCGTTCCCGTCCTTATTTATTCTCAAACACACTTGCGCCATCTATCGTGGGTGCTTCTATAAAAGTGCTTGACTTGCTGACGAGTTCGACAGCACTTCGTGACAAACTTGAAAACAGTACGAAATATTTCCGCGAAGAAATGACCAAAGCCGGGTTTGATATTCTTCCGGGAGAACATCCGATTGTGCCCATCATGCTGTATGATGCAAAATTGGCTCAGGAATTTGCGGCTAAACTTCTGGATCAAGGTATTTATGTCATTGGATTTTTCTATCCGGTTGTTCCGCAAGGAAAAGCGCGGATCCGTGTTCAGATTTCGGCAGGACATGAGCAGGAGCATCTTGAAAAAGCAGTTGCCGCTTTCACGAAAGTGGGTAAGGAATTAGGCGTGATCAAGTAAAATTTACTGGTAAAAATGAATAAGCCGGATACTGACAGTGTCCGGCTTATTCTATATTATAATAAATTTTATACTACTGATTATTTTGCTGCGTTGGCTCTGGCTCTAAAAGCTGTACTTCTACGTGAAGAGACTGTAAGGTTGCATTACCATATTGCGTGATCATAGCAACATCGGCTGCATCACGGCCATGCGCGATTTCGATACGATAACCTTCCGTTTTTTCCTGGACGGCATCGAATGTATACCAATCGCCGCCGATATAAACCTCAAACCAGGCGTGCAGATCCATTTCTTTTAATTTATCCAAATACCCGACCGTCATTCTCGTTGGGATACAAAGATTACGACAAAGCGCGATCGCTAAATGTGTAAAGTCGCGACAAACACCAATCCTGTTTCTAGCAACATCCAAAGCCGTCGTGCTGGCATCGGTAACGCCATATTGGTATTTTATGCTTTTGTGTATCCAGCTTCTGATCGCTTCCACCTGCTCATATCCCGGAGCCAGATTTCCTGCAATTTCCATTGCCAGCATATTAATTTCGTGCAAATCTGATTCGCAATAACGGCTTGGCAAAATGTAATGCATGATATCATCAGGCAGATCGCCGACAAGCATAAATTTCGGAGCCGGATTTGGAATTACTTTGGTTGGGTTAACCTGAGCTTCAACCTCTGTCGTGATTGTGACCTGGCCTACTGGCAAAATCGTACGTTGGCAAGGGTTGCCGTAAATGTCTGTATATTCTGAAAATGATACAGGAGGATTAATATCAAAACCTTCCCTGATAATCGATTGTCCTTCCTGACGCCGCGGACGTAGCATTGTTGTCACTGTTGTGGGCGCATATACGTCGTACGTAAATATGCTGCGTCCCTTCATTTTCATGTAATAATCGTTTAAGTAAAGTTTAGTAAAGATAGAAAGCTTTCCTGTCGGAACTCAGTACCAAAAATGAATTTTAAAAAATTCTTAATATGGCCTCTTAAACAACTGTGCCAGATTAATATAGCGTGTGATACGTTTTTGAAGAACCGGACAGAATCATCAATTACTTTAAATTAGTAATCAATAAATTCATATTCTACCGAAAATCAGCGTTCGGAACCGGCGCATATTAGATTAAAATTAATTTCTTTGAGACATGATCTAATTTTACTAGATTTCCGTTTGTCAATACAAAAAGGCATGATTTCGCAAGATTTTAATGTCCTTTTGTCAAGTGGTTAAAATTTAAAGATTATTCTTATGGCAGTTACAAAGTGGATAGTAGACCCGGTACACTCTGAGGTACAATTCAAAATCAAGCATCTGGTGATTTCGACGATCACGGGTTCTTTCAACAACTTCGAAGGAGGGGCAACGTCTGATCTGAATAACTTTGAAAATGCTGAAATTCATTTTTCGCTGGATGTGAATAGTATTGATACCAATCAGGATATGCGTGATGCACATCTTAAATCGGCTGACTTCTTCGATGCTGAGCAATTTCCGCATATTACTTTTCAGTCGAATTATTTCCATAAAGCTAAAGGAGACAATTATAAACTTTCGGGCTTACTGACTTTGAAAGGCATTACGAAACCGATTGAGCTTGATGCGGAATATGGAGGATCAGAAAGAGATTCGGAAGGAAATATCAGAATCGGATTTGAAGTAGAAGGTAGAATTAGCCGTCAGGAATTTGGCTTGAATTATATGCAATTAACTGAAACCGGTGGTTTGCTTATTGGAGAGGATGTTAAGTTAATGGCAAATATTCAGTTGGTGAAACAGAGTTAATAAAACAGATTTTGACCGAAATGCCTGTTAAGCCTTTAAGCATAACAGGCATTTTTTTATTAAACCTGTTTTAAAGCCCAAAAACCAACAACCGCGTGTTGTTAACACTTTGATTTTGTAGAGATTTGTGACGCTGACGTAGATATAATGAATTTGTATTTACGATAAAAGGACGATCTTTGCTCTGATTGATTGATCACCTAATTTAATTTTAATGAAGCCCTTCTATTCTACAAAATGTGCCTATTTTTTATTTTCAGTGTTTTTCTTTTTTGGTTGTAAAGATGATCTTGTTGAGCAAATCAAACCCGATACCCCGGATTTAAATGAAAGACTTGCAGCGGTTGAAAATTATAAGAACCAATACTTGGCTAGTAATATTTCTAATCCGCAATGGACTGGGAATAGTCAAAATTGTTTGCCAGGCACCGTTTCGCAAGCATCGCATGACGCTGTCATTAAAAGGATAAATTATTTCCGCCACTTAGTGGGTTTGAATGATGATTGCGTTTTGATACCATCCATGTTTTCTCAATTACAGGAAGCTGCGCTAATGATGACTGCAAACAATCAGCTAAGTCATAACCCGCCTGCATCCTGGAAATGTTATACCTCAGCTGGCAAATCAGGCGCTGGAACCAGTAACATTGCATTAGGCGCAGGTTCTGCCTCGGCAATTACTTTGTTTATGTTTGACAATGGGAGTAATAATGCGGATGTTGGTCACAGACGATGGATTTTACATTCAACAAAACAAAAATTCAGCTATGGGAGCACTGCTAACGCTATGGCACTTTATGTTTTTTCTCAGGATAACAATACCAAAATTCCTGAATTTATAGCCTACCCTGCAAAGGGGTATATGCCACATCCTTTGGTTCCTGAGCGTTGGTCGTTTAGTATTCCAGCAGCAGATTTTAGCAATGCGTCGGTCACAGTTGCAGGTATTTCAGGCAATGTCCCTGTCTCAATTGTCTCAGCGAACGTTAATGGATATGGTGATAACACTATTGTTTACCAGCCAACTATAAGCCTGACGGATACGGCTGATGTTTCCTATGCAGTTAAAATTACCGGTATAAAGGGAGCGCCTCAGTCATCTTACAGTTATACTACCACCATTTTTCGGCCGTAAGATTCGGACAATCCACATATTTTTTGATCTGGATTTGTTGAGGATAAATAAAATGCTGCATCATAACGGTAGTTGATTCCAATCGATTTACTATATATTTACCGCTTAAAATCATCCATTCCGTCTTCATGAAATTCCTCAAAATTTTTCTTTACATCATCGGTTCGATATTATTTATTTTACTAATAATGGTCGCGACGATGGTTACCACAGTTGACCGGACTCCGTATAAGGAAATGGCTTATTATAAACAATGGAAAGAAAATATTGGTCAGATCAGTAACGAACCTGCTTCTGATACTACTTCAAAAACTTTAAGTGCGGGATGGGCAAAAGTAAATATTACCCCGGAAACGCCTGGGCCAATGGCGGGTTATGGAAAAAGACGGGGAGCGCATTACGAAGCAGTTCATGATTCGATTTATATAAGGACTGTTGTGGTTGATAACGGAATTTCAAAAGCTGCGATCATCACGGCTGACATGCTTATCGTACCGCCAAATATTACCGAGCGCGTAAAATCATTACTTCCGAAAGTTGGTTTCACTTTTGACCAGGTTTATTTTGGGGCCATTCATAGTCATAATAGTTTGGGCGGGTGGTATAATACCATCACCGGAAAACTTTTTGCAGGCACTTATGATGCCGAAACGGTCGAGAGGATTTCGCAGGCTATCATTAAATCAATAGGAGAGGCGCAGAAAAATATTCAACCTGCCACAATTGGATTTGGAGAAGTAAAAGACACGCTGGATATCAGAAACCGTCTGGTTGGCGCGGAGGGAATTCTTGATCCATGGGTCAGAAATATTGAATTTGTAAAAACAGACGGAAAGAAAGCCTTAATTACTTCTTATGCTGCACATTCAACGGTCCTGAATGCAAAAACCATGGAGTTGTCGCGGGATTATGCCGGTGCTTTGGTGGATGATCTGGAAAATGGAGAAGCAAATTTCGCTGTTTATATGGCTGGCGCAGTCGGTAGTATGGGACCGATTGAAAAGGGCCAGGATGATTTTGATGAAGTTAAAAACCAGGCTGGCGGTATCGAAAAAGCGATTCAATCTATCCTTGGATCATTTGAGAAACAGCCGGATATCATTCGTTCCATTACTGTTCCGTTGCCGCTCAGGGATCCAACACCGAAATTGACACCTAAGTTTGCATTAAGAAGCTGGGTATTTCGCTGGGCATTTGGCGACGTACCTTCCTACGTAAAAGCCCTTCGTGTCGGCAATGTTTTAATGGTTGGCGTTCCCTGTGATTTTTCCGGCGAATTGATGCCTGAGCTGACAGCCTATGCTGCAAAAAAAGGTTTGCATTTAATGGTTACAAGTTTCAATGGCGGTTATATTGGGTATATTACCAATGATAAGTTCTTTGATAGAGACCTGTATGAGACAACAACCATGAGTTGGTTCGGGCCTTATAACGGAGTATATTTCCAGGAGGTTATCAAAGATTTGATCGATAAGTTTTAGTGTGAAGTAAATGTTTCAGGGAATTACCCAAATCAATTCTTGATATTATAAAGGTTTGTAAAGACAATTTTGATAACCGCTGTTAACTAAAACCTTAACAAAACCGCTAACAAATGAAGTATCTTTTAAGCTTATTATTGTGTGCTTTTTTTGTCAACTCAGCAAGTTCACAAACGCCAATGAAACTAGCCATTGCCGGACTTAGCCACGGACATTTTGGCTGGGCTTTCAGTCGTCAGGATAAAAAAGACACTGAAATTGTCGGGATTTACGAGCCCAATCAGGAACTCGCCGATCGTATTGCAACGCGATACAAATTAGACAAAAAACTGTTTTTTACTGATTTGAATAAAATGCTGGACCAGACCAAACCGGACGCCGTATCTGCTTTTGGAGCGATAAGTGAGCATATAGAAATTGTCAGAGCATGTGCACCAAGGAAAATTCATGTGATGGTTGAAAAGCCGTTGGCAACAACTTTCGCGGATGCAAAGGAAATTCAAACGCTTGCGACGAAAAATAATATAAAGGTTTTGACCAATTTTGAAACTTCATGGTACGCCAGTAATCAATATGTGAACGGTCTTGTGCAGGAAGGGAAACTTGGTGAAATCAGAAAAGTAATGGTGAATGACGGACATCAGGGGCCAAAAGAAATTGGAGTAGGAAAGGAGTTTTTCGATATTCTTACGGATCCGGCAAAAAACGGAGCTGGCGCTTTGGTTGATTTTGGCTGTTACGGGGCAAACCTGATGACCTGGTTAATGAAGGGAGAAAGACCAGTTTCTGTAACCGCTGTAACTCACCAGAACAAACCGGACATTTACCAAAAAGTAGACGACGAAGCATCTATAATCTTGCAATACCCGAAAGCGCAATGTATCATCCAAGGTTCATGGAACTGGTCTTTTGCTAGAAAAGACATGGAGGTATACGGAACAAAAGGATATGCGATAGCAGTTGATCCAACGACAATAAGAGAACGTCTTCAGGAAAAAACGCCCGAAGAAAGAAAAAAGATAGACCCAAGGCCTGCTCCTTTTACAGATCCTTTTTCAGTTTTGTCAGATGTAGTACAGGGTAGATTGACAATGGATAAAAACGATTTATATGAGTTGCCGGTTAATGTGACGGTAGTAGAAATCTTGGAAGCCGCAAAAGCGTCCGCCAAATCCGGAAAGACAGTCATGTTAAAATAATTTTTTAAATACATATCAGTGCAAAAAGATCCCTCTTCGCCCGCGCCAAAACCCGTCAGCTTTTCCCAAACTACGCTCACGGAACTAATGATTCCGTCTTACGCCAATTTTGGTGGGAAAATCCACGGCGGAATTTTACTTTCTCTGATCGACAAGGTTGCATATGCATGTGCTTCAAGGCACGCAGCCACGTATTGCGTTACTGTTTCGGTAGATGGAGTGGATTTTTTACAGCCTGTGGAAGTGGGAGATCTCGTTTCACTGATGGCCTCGGTCAATTATGTAGGCCGCACTTCTCTTGTTATTGGTATTAAAGTGATTGCTGAAAATGTCAGAAACGGCATTCAGCGCCATACCAATACCTCATATGTTACCATGGTTGCCAAAGGAGATGATGATAAACCGGCCGTAGTTCCGCCATTACTGTTGGAAAGCGAAGCAGACGCAAGACGGTTTCTGGAGGCAATGAAGCGCAGGGAACTTAGAGAACAATATAAAGACGCGTTCGACAACGAGAAGAACCGTATCGCCCTGGACGAAAATCTGGATAAACTCGCTACCCAAAGATGCGTCATTGGCTGGTAACCATATTATCATTTACCACCTAAGACATATAAGAAAAGCTAAGTTTTAGTTTGTGCACATTTTTAATTGAAAGCGATACTAGCATCACCTTCAATTAAAAAATGTGTATCAAATTTTTAGCTTTTAGATTTTAAAAATGACAATACAGTCATCGTCTGCGTTCGAATCCAAAAACTTGTCTAAATAAACTTAGCTTTCCTAATATGTCTTAGATGGTAGCAAACTATATGTTTAAAAACCAAATAGGCCTCCTTTTTTTGATCTTGAAGTTGATTTACCGAAGAGCATACCGAATACGCCTCTCACTACTTCGCGGCCGATCTGTTTTGCCAAAGGAGACGCAAGAGCCTCTTCAAACATCCCTTTTTCCTGCTTTCCACCCGTTTTAGCAACAGTTGTTTGTTCTTTTAGCTCAGCCTCCTGTCTTGTTTGTTCTTCCAGGCGTTTGGTTAAAATTTCATAGGCGCTTTCAGGGTCGATCGGATCTTTATATTTCAGATAAACATCCGACTGACGAACATGATTTTCATAATCAGCCTGCGTTAATGGTCCCATTACCGACGTTGGCGGAAGTAAATGTGTTGCGGCCACTTCCGTTGGGATACCTTTATCATTTAAAACAGTAATTAGCGCCTGGCCGATACCCAAAGTTGTCAGAACCTGATCTATTGAATAATAATCTGATCGCGGATAAGTTTTTACAGTTTGTTTCAATGCATCGGCATCTTGCGGCGTAAAAGCACGAAGAACGTGCTGGACACGGTTTCCCAATTGAGAAAGAACAGAAACTGGTATATCCTGCGCCATCTGCGTGCAAAAGAAAATACCTACACCTTTTGACCTGATCAGACGTACAACCTGCTCGATCTGATCCAAAAATGCTTTCGGCGCATCTTTAAATAATAAATGTGCTTCATCAAGGAAAAATACCAGTTTTGGCTTGTCAAGATCTCCTGCTTCCGGCAAAGTTTGGTATAATTCCGCAAGAAGGCTCAGCATGAATGTTGAGAAGAGCGCAGGTTTATCCTGCACATCCGAAATATTCAAAAGACTTATTATGCCCTGGCCGTCGACCTTATTGATCAGATCTGAGATGTCAAAAGATTTTTCTCCGAATATAGTCCCTACGCCTTGCTGCTCCAAAGCAACGATTTTGCGTAGAATTGTGCCGGCAGTTGATGAAGAAATTGAGCCATAATCGGATTTAATTTCAGCAGCGCCAGGCCCTTCTGAAAGATAACTTAAAACTTTTTTTAAGTCATTAAGATCGACCATCGGCAGTTTCTTGTCATCTGCATACTTAAAAAGAATTGCCAGAACTCCCGACTGGGTATCATTCAATTCAAATATTTTTGATAGTAAGATCGGGCCAAATTCAAGAATTGTGGCCCGCATTTGCGCACCTTTTTCGCCACTCAAAGAATAAAGCTCAACCGGAAAACCTTTTGCTTCAAATGGAGTTCCCAAAATAGCCGAGCGTTCTTCAATCGCAGCGTTTGAAGTACCTGGTTTCGCAATGCCTGATAAATCCCCCTTAATATCCGACATGAAAACCGGAACGCCGGCCGCCGAAAGCTGTTCAGCCAAGACCTGAAGTGTGCGTGTTTTTCCTGAGCCCGTCGCACCTGCAACCAATCCATGTCGGTTCATCATGCGCAGCGGCAAATTAACTTTTGCCTCAGTAATTATTTCTCCGTCGAGAATCGCCGAACCCAGATGTATTGCCGGTTTATCGGTTTTATACGATTTCTGGATTGCCGCTATAAATTGCTCTCTTTTTGACACAGGTGTATGTAGTTATTGTTAATAATGGTCTAATTTACTAAAATTAAATATTTTGCTGGGACTATACGCCTGCTTGGTGAATTTTATAGCAAAATATTACTCTGTCAAGGAATTTTATTATTTTTCGTAGTAGTTTGTTTTTGCGAAATATTATTAGGTATTTTGACTTTAACACTATGCTAATATTCTGAAATAACTTAATTTAAATACAATTATTTGCCGCCTATGCTTAGTCGAGTTGCTAATTCAATCTATTGGATGAATCGTTATATGGAACGGGTTGAAAATTATGCCCGTTTTGTCGGAGTGAATTTTAACCTAGCACTTGACCTTCCTCCTGACGTGGATGAGCAATGGGAGCCGCTTCTTATTGCCACTGCCGACCACTTTCTTTTTTACAAGCATTATGATAAGCCAACGAAGGAAGATGTGATCCATTTCATGACTTTCGATAAGCGCAATCCGAATTCTATCGTAAGTTGTTTATATGAAGCAAGGGAAAATGCCCGGACGATTCGTGAGACAATTTCAAAGGAAATGTGGGAAAGTATTAATACATTTTATCTGACAATCCGTGGAACATCACCTGATGATTTCAGGAATATGGATCACATGCAATCCTTTTTTACGGATATTCGTAAAAATTGCCAGCTTTTTCACGGTGTCGTGGATTCGTCCATCACGCGTAATGAAGCATGGCATTTTGGTCGCTTAGGCCGCCATATTGAACGCGCAGATAAATGCTCGAGATTTCTTGACGTAAAATATTTTACACTTTTACAGGATAACGGAACAAACGGTTCAACATTGGACCTGATGATGTGGACGGCAGTTTTGAAGTCGGTCAGTGCCTACAACATGTATCGCCAGACACACCGCGCTTTGACGCCAATGAACATTGTTGCATTTTTAATTCTTGATAAATTATTTCCGCGTTCCATAGCATATTCTGTTCGTCAGGCTGAGCTTTCTCTGTATGCGATTGCAGGTTCTATTCCTGAACGCGGACACACAAATGCTGCTGAGCGGGCGTTAAGCAAAATGCGCAGCGAATTGGAATTCACCGAGGTTGAAGATGTATTTAAAATGGGCCTTCATAAGTATCTGGATCGTTTTCAGACAAATAATAATGAAGTAGACAAAGCTATTTTTGACATGTATTTTGGACTCGAAACGGAAAAGTCACAGAGTCAGTCAATGAGCCAGACTTCCGGCCATTTCAAAAGCCAGTGGATGAATTGAACCAATCGCAGTTGGTCAGGGGTTTTATAATTACTTCATAGCATTGTCTTTTTTGCTATAATCCGGAAAACTCCATGAATCTTAAAGTTCGTCATTCACTTGATTATAGTTACGATTTCCCAGTTGAACTGGATTCTCATACACTTTATCTATATCCCAAGGCATATCCCCACCAGCGCGTATTGAATTACTCGCTGGTGATAAATCCTATTCCCTCCAACGTTATAAAAAATGTTGACGCGGAAGGAAATGTTGAGCAGGTAGTTCACTTTTTCCAGGGATCGGTAAACAGGTTGACGGTACAGGCTGAGATGACGGTTTGTTCTGATTTCGTTAACGTATTCGATTTTGTACTTTTCCCATTTATCACAAAAAACATTCCGTTTTTATATGATAATCGAATTTATAAATATCTGATTCCTTACCTGAATCGCGACGATGTCACAACTTATGTGGAACAGTTCGCCCGAAAAATAGCAGCTGAAGTGAACTGGGAAACGGTTCCTTTTCTTGTGGAACTCAGTAAATTTATCGCAGAAACTTTTACGTACCAAAACAGGGAATTCGGAGTGGCATATCCGCCAGATGCTACGTTAAGAGATAAAATTGGTTCCTGCCGCGATTATTCCAGGCTGTTTATTGCGGCATGCAGAAGTTTGGGGATAGCAGCCCGTTTTGTGAGCGGTTATCTGTATGGAAATCTAATGCAGGCCCACGAACTGCATGCCTGGGTTGAAGTATATCTGCCTGGCGCCGGGTGGCGTGGTTTTGATCCGACGGAGGGAAAAGTAATTGCTAATAACCATATCAGTCTGGGCGCTTCTGCGGATTTTAATCAGCTGGCACCGGTTATGGGATTTTTCAGAGGTTCGGCTCAGTCGACGCTTGTAACCCATGTAGACATTGAGTTGGTATAATTTAAATAAATCCGGTAGTCAAATCTTGGATTGTTTTGTCAAATAATCCGGTAGACCGCGGGAAATTTGTTATTTTTGTATCGTAACAAACAGAGGAATACTAGATCGTGACGTTAATCAAATCTATATCAGGAATCAGAGGGATAATAGGAGGGAAATCCGGAGATGCACTGACTCCAATTGATGTTGTTAAGTTTGCTGCTGCATATGGCACTTGGTTGAGGAGGACAAATCCACAAAATTTAAAAGTAGTTATCGGACGTGATGCCAGGCTTTCGGGCGAAATGGTAAGCCGTTTGGTGGCGGGTACCCTACAAGGTGTAGGTCTTAACGTTATCGATTTAGGGCTTTCCACGACTCCTACGGTCGAAATTGCGGTTACGGCCGAGGAAGCAGCGGGAGGAATTATCCTTACCGCAAGCCATAATCCTATTCAGTGGAATGCTTTAAAATTGCTTAATCACGACGGAGAATTTATTTCGGAAGAAGAAGGAACAGAGATTTTGAGAATCGCTGATGAAGAAGATTTTCTTTTTCCTGATGTTAAAAAACTCGGAAGTTATCGTGCCGACGATACTTATCTTCAAAAACACATTGATCATATCCTTTCATTATCACTTGTGGATGTTGAAGCGATCAAGGCTGCCAATTTCAAAATAGTTGTCGACGCTGTGAATTCAACAGGGGGAATTGTGGTTCCGATGTTGCTTGAAGCATTAGGTGTTGAAACAAAAAATATTAAAAAGTTACATTGTGAGCCAACGGGTAATTTTGCACATAACCCAGAACCACTCCCCGAACATTTGCGGGATATCAGCAAAGAATTAAAGGATGGTGCGTTTAATCTTGGTATTGTCGTTGACCCTGATGTCGACCGTCTGGCTCTGATATGTGAGGATGGATCGCCGTTTGGTGAAGAATATACTCTGGTTGCAGTTGCTGATTACGTTCTTAAAAATACACCAGGAAATACAGTTTCAAACTTATCTTCTACGGCGGCTTTAAAAGATGTCACGTTAAAAGCGGGAGGCGAATATTTTGCTTCTGCTGTCGGTGAGGTGAATGTGGTTACAACAATGAAAGCAAATAATGCAATCATTGGCGGTGAAGGAAATGGCGGAGTTATATATCCTGAAAGTCATTATGGCCGGGATGCTCTGGTAGGAATTGGATTATTTCTAACGCATTTAGCCAAGTTTGGAAAGACTGCATCTGTACTCCGGAAATCTTATCCAAGTTATTATATTTCAAAAAATAAAATTGAATTAACGCCGGATATTAATGTTGATAATATTCTGAGCCGTATTCAGACAAAATATTCCAAGCAGCCATTGAGTACTATTGATGGAGTAAGAATTGAATTTAACCGGGAATGGGTTCATTTGCGTAAATCGAATACAGAACCGATTATCCGTATCTATTCAGAATCAGAAACATTGACAACGGCTGTTAATCTGGCAAATAAAATCATTTCCGATATCAAGGAAATAATTTCAGAACCGAAAAACAAATAATGAAAGCCTATTTTGATAACGCTGCCACGACCCGTCTGGATCAGGAAGTTTTGGAAACCATGTTGCCTCTGATGACAGAGACTTATGGTAATCCTTCTTCAATCCATTCTTATGGACGTGCAGTTCGTTCCGCGGTGGAAAGAGCACGGAAAAGTGTAGCAGGCATATTAAATGCAGCACCTGCCGAAATATTTTTTACCTCCGGCGGAACAGAAGCAGATAACACAGCGATCCGTTCAAGCATCGAAACTTTTGGCCTGAAACATGCCATCACTTCGAAAATTGAACATCATGCCGTGCTTCACACCTTGGAGCATTTGGCAAAATCCGGACAGATTGAATTAAGTTTTGTCAATCTGAATGAAAAAGGCGATGTGGATCTGGGACATCTGGAAACACTTTTGCAAACAAATTCCCGCTCACTTGTTTCCTTAATGCATGGAAATAATGAGATTGGAAATTTACTTGATCTTGATGTTGTTGGTGATTTGTGCAAACATTACGACGCGATATTTCATAGTGATACGGTACAAACCATGGGTCATTATAAACATGACTTGCAGCAATTGAAAACCAATTTCATCGTTGGTTCGGCTCATAAGTTTCATGGTCCAAAAGGTATCGGATTTCTATACGTGAAACCGGGAACTAAGATTTTTCCATTCGTACACGGCGGTGCTCAGGAGCGTAACATGCGAGGCGGTACTGAAAATGTATACGGAATTGTAGGTTTGGCGAAGGCACTTGAAATAGCTTACCGGGATATGGATCAGCATCGTGCGCATATTGAAAACCTTAAAACAAGAATGATTCACAAGCTTCGTGAAAATATCGAAGGTGTTTCATTCAACGGAAAATCGTCGTCACTTGATGAAAGTTTATATACTGTTTTAAGTGTCAGTTTACCTCCTTCGGGATTAAGTGATATGCTGCTTTTCAATATGGATATTGCCGGCATAGCAGTTTCCGGGGGAAGTGCCTGTGCAAGCGGAACAGATGTTGGATCTCACGTTTTAACCGAAATCCAGATCAATCCGGATAGAGCAAATGTTCGTTTTTCTTTCGGAAAATATAATACAGCAGAAGAAGTTGATTATGCAGTGGAAACACTAGCAGAACTTTACCGTAAAGAATCGGTTATGCTGTAAAAGCTGATAAAATAATTAAGACTATAAACAAAAAGAAGTCAACCCCAAAGTTGACTTCTTTTTCTTTATAGACTCTTTTTGAAATATTTATCCTACAAATCACCAATCAAGCCACGACAACCCCTGACAACAAATGACAATTTCCTGACAAAACCTGACCAGGAAAATTACGCCTTCCGAACCATATCCTCCAACGCCTCAATCCAGATATCACTATCGTTCAGACTTTCCACCAATTGCCAGTGTTCGCCGCCTTCTTTTTCAAAGATCTCTTTATATTCTTCACCAACCTCAATCGTTGTTTCCAGGCAATCGGATACAAAAGCCGGGGAAAATGCGAGTACACTTTTTACTCCTTTTTTCACAAGCTCAGGAATCAATTCGTCCGTATAAGGTTTGATCCAAGGCGTTTTTCCAAGTCTGGATTGGAAAGCAACAGTATATTTTCCTTCCGGAATTCCCATACCTTTTACAAAAAGTCGGGTTGTTTCGTAACACTGAGCTCGATAACAATGCTGGTTCTTCTCGTTTAGAGTATCACAGCAAGTACCGAACTGACAATAATTAGCGACATCGCCTTTTGTAATTTGTCTTTCGGGGATGCCGTGATAACTAAAAACAAAATGATCATATTCGCGCTGGGCCATATATTTTTTGCCAAGATTCACAAAACCCTCAACAAATTTTGGATGATCCAGAAAACGATTGATAAATTTAATTTCTGGTAAAACTTCCCAGTCTTTCACAACTTCCATTACTTTCTTGTAAACAGAACCCGTTGAAGCGGAAGCATATTGAGGGAAAAAAGGAACAACGATAATTTCAGAAAGACAAAGTTTTCTGAGCTCGTTCAAACCATTTTCAATACTTGGACTTTGATAACGCATGGCTAGTTTCACCACGAAGTCATCACCCAAAACCTTTTGTAATTTTTTTTCAACAGACTCTCCATAAATCTTCAACGGCGATCCTTCCGGTGTCCAAAGTTCCTGGTAAATTTTTGCGGATTTTGGTGCGCGGAAAGGTGCGATGATTAAATTGATCAGTAACCAGCGATTTAGATAAGGTATATCAATTACACGTTCATCCATTAAAAATTCACGCAGATATTTTCTTACGTCGGGAACGGAAGGACTATCCGGTGTGCCCAGGTTTACAATCAAAACGCCTGTTTTTCCAACAGGTTTTTCTTTTAATAAAGATGGAGTTGTCAGCGTTTCGGTATTCATTTTTATATGTTTTACAGCGGGATTCGTTATTAAATTATATAACTATATCCTGCGTCTACAAAGTTCAGGGGATGATATTTTTTTATACGTTCAGGCCCAATAAAATTTCTTTCAAAACAGCCTGAGCCGACCACTCTCTGTTGGCTGCCTGCTCAATAACCAGTGAACGAGGGCTGTCCAGTACTTCGTCAGCCACTTTCATGTTACGTCTCAGCGGAAGGCAGTGCATGAATTTTCCATTGTCTGTTAGGGCCATTTTTGCCTCTGTGATCATCCAGGAAGGGTCTTGGGTTAAAACCTGACCATAATATGTATAGGACGACCAGTTCTTTCCATAAACAAAATCGGCTCCTTCCAGGGCTTTATCCTGGTCATAAATCACTTGTCCTTTACCAACAAATTTAGGGTCAAGATCATATCCTTCCGGGTGCGTGATCACCAGTTCGACATTCATAGGATTCATCCATTCGCAGAAGGAATTTGCTACGGCCTGGGGTAGTGCTTTAAAATGGGGTAACCAGGTTAGAACTACTTTTGGACGTTCTTTAATCTTGAATTCTTCAATGGTGATACAGTCGGCCAGAGATTGCAGCGGATGGCGTGTTGCCGATTCCAGGTTTACGATCGGAACCTCGGCGTATTTTTTGAATTGTTGAAAAACAGTTTCTGCGTAGTCCTTATCACGATCTTCAAGCTCGGCAAAGGACCGGATAGCGATGATGTTGCAGTAGCGACCCATAATTGCTGCTGCTTCTTTTACGTGTTCGGCTTTGGTACCATTCATGATGACACCTTCTTCCATTTCAAGTCCCCAGCTATCCTGCCCAACATTCATGACAATGACGTTCAAGCCTAAGTTCGCCGCCGCTTTTTGGGTACTTATACGGGTACGTAAACTTGAATTGAAGAACATCAAACCGATGGTCTTGTGTTTGCCAAGTGTTTCGTCAGCAAAGGGATTACGTTTCGCTTCAATCCCACTGTTGATGAGCTGATTCAGATCTGAGACGTCGGCAAAGGAAAGGAAATGTTTCATTAATGTTGTATTTAACCGCAATGGACGCAATTGTTTTCGCAATGGACGCAATAAATTATAATCCGTTTGCCAATCTTTTGACACCGTTTTTTATTAATGCGACATTGAAATTAATCAATAGTTCGAGTTTGCAATTCGTTAGTTTTAGATAAGTTAATAATTGAGCAACATGCACATCGTTCAATGCTTCAACAGCTTTTATTTCAACGATTACACAATTCTCTACCAATAAATCTATTCTATATCCGACTTAAAGTCTGATATCTTCATATAAAAGAGGAAGTGCTTTTTGCTTTTTAACTAAAAGCCCCTCTTTTTTAATTTCATAGTATAGACATTCTTCATAAGCAGATTCCAGTAAACCTAGCCCCAATGTCTTATGTACTTTCAGGGCACAAAAATAGATTTGTTTTGCAATTCTATTCTCAAAAATATCCATTGCGTCCATTGCGAACACCTATTGCGCCTATTGCGGTTAAGAAAGGCTAGTTACTTCTGTTCTTAAAGCTTCCAAAAACAAATCAGCCTCGACCTTACCAAGTGCAAGCGAAGGCAACAACCGAATCGTATTAGCTCCCGCAACGCCCGTGAACATCTTATGCTCAAATAACAATTTATTCCGAAGATCTTTCACTGGGAAATCGTATTCAATTCCGATCATCAAACCTCGGCCGCGGAGTTCTTTATATCCACCAATTTCCTTGATACCATTCATCAGATATTCGCCAATCTCGGAAGCATTATCCAAAAGGTTTTCGTTTTTCATAATGTCAAGCACAGCAATTCCCGCTGCACAAGCCATATGATTTCCACCAAAAGTTGTACCAAGCAAACCGTAGCTGGCTTTGAATTTCGGAGAAATTAAAACACCACCGATTGGAAAACCATTACCCATACCTTTCGCCATTGTCATCAGATCCGGATCAATTCCGCTGAACTGGTGCGAGAAGAATTTCCCGGTACGGCCATAACCACACTGCACACTATCCAGAATCAAAACAGCTCCGGTTTCGTCACATCTTTTACGCAAAGCCTGAAGAAATTCATCACTGCTAACTTGAATTCCGCCAACACCCTGGATTCCTTCCACAATTACTGCACAAACTTCGTCAGTAATACCTTCTTCCAATGCCTCAATATCATTGAAAGGAAGAAAAGTAACATGTTTATTATAATTCACAGGAGCAACGATCGACGGATTGTCAGTTGCCGCAACAGCGCCGGCGGTACGTCCGTGAAACGCTTTTGTAAAAGCAACTACTTTCGAACGACCTGTATGAAATGACGCCAATTTTAAAGCATTTTCATTCGCTTCTGCACCAGAGTTTACCAGAAAAAGTTTGTAATCCGGATAACCAGAAAGGTCTCCAAGTTTCTCAGCCAATTCTTCCTGTAAAGAAATTTTTACAGAATTCGAGTAAAAATTAATCGCATGAAGCTGCTTGCTTAACATATCGACATAATACGGATGACAATGTCCAACGGAAATCACAGCGTGACCGCCATAAAGATCCAGGTATTTTGTACCATTCGTATCCCATAAATAACTGCCTTCAGCTTTTACAGGTTCTATATCGTAAAGGGGGTATACATCAAATAAGTGTGACATAGTAATATTGTTTATCAGATCAATTCCAAAGAATCGATTCTTTGAAAATGTTTTTGATTTAAGGTCTTTACAGGTAATTGAAAAGTTAAGGCAGTTGCTGCTATGAAAATATCCCGGAACTCAATCAATAAGTTTTGCCTTCGCAGGCTATGGTAAATTTCAGCAGCTTTTAATGAAACTTCGGCTGTAAATGGCAACACCGATACACCATCTAATAATATTTCAACGTCACTTTTCTTTTGCAAATCGGTTGCTCCCATCATTAATTCATAAACAGTTACTGCTGATACAAAAAGCACCGCGTTGTTTGGTAAAGACGCTAAAATTGTTTTTGACTTATCTTGTTTCCTAAGATATTCAATGAATATGCCGGTATCGATTACCATTCCGGAATTTCCCATTGATTTAATTTTTTACTATTTTCTTCAATAATCTTAATTTCATCATCATTCCAGGTTGAAACAGACTTAATTTTTTCCTTCCATCCTGCAAGGTTTCCCTCGGACTGCTTGGCTTTCTGCTGCGCCAATAAGGTATCGGCATAAGTAATTAATTGCCTCCGCTGAATCTCGTCAAGCTGGTTATAGGCCAGGAGTAAATCGTTCATAATAATGAAAATTAATCATTTCAACTTCCTGCAATAACAAAAATTTCTTAAAATGATGGTGCCTTCAACCTTAATCCTGCATCTTCAGGTAATCCGAAGATCAGGTTCAGGTTTTGAACCGCTTGTCCGGAAGCACCTTTTGTTAAATTATCAATGATACTGCTGATCAACAATTGACCATCATGAACTTCCAAATGAATGAAACATTTATTGGTATTAACAACCTGCTTTACATCAATAGGCGAATCGCTTACATGCGTGAATGGATGTTCTGCGTAATAGTTTTTATATAATTCTTTCGCTTCTTCAATTGTTCCTGAATACGGCGTGTAAACATTAGCCATGATTCCACGGGTAAAATCACCGCGATAAGGAACGAAATTCACTGCCTTGTCAAAACCAGCCTGCAATTTCTTTAGGCTCATTTTTATTTCAGTCAAATGTTGGTGACTAAAAGCCTTGTAAATAGACAGGTTATTGTTTCTCCATGAAAAATGTGTCGTTGCACTTAGCGACTGACCAGCACCGGTACTTCCTGTCACAGCACTTACATGGACGTCGTCCTTCAATAAACCAGCATTCGCCAACGGTAAAATCGCCAGCTCAATACTCGTCGCAAAACAACCAGGATTAGCAATCTTGGTCGAAGTCTTTATTTTTTCTTTTTGAAGTTCTGGTAAACCATACGTGAACCCATTTGATTCATCACGGAAATCAGTGCTCAAATCAATGATTTTTACAGTTTCTGGAACGTTATATTCATCCAAAAACTTCTTTGATTCTCCGTGACCTGAGCACAAGAAAATCGCGTTCAGACTTTCCTGATTCAATAAGGTTTGAATATCCTCTCCTGAAAAAGTCAGCTCTGTATCACCCAATAACTCTGTATGCGTTGCATAAACCGGCTTCCCGATCTGGCTTTTACTATGCGCAAAGGCAATATTTACATTCGGATGGTTTATGACAATTCTCAATAATTCTCCTCCTGTGTAACCAGCAGCACCGATGATGCCTATATTTATTTTTTTGTCCATAATTTGTTCATTTCCACATTGTTTTTACAAATGACGATTTTTCAATTTTAGGATCATTTGTTAAAAAAGGGCAATTAAATGTATATGCCGTTCCAGCAATCAGCCGATCGTGCAGTTCCGGAGTATCTTTTATTTCAAAAGATTTGAGAATAATTTCATTTGTTAGCTCAGCTATTTTAAAGCTATTACAAGATTCTATTAGCGACTGGACATCTTTAAGCGAAGTTTCAATTCTTCCCTTTTCAAACAAATATCCAATTTCTGCCAAGACAATAGCTGGAATCCAAATTGATATGTTACTATCAATATGATTTGACATTTCAAATATTTCGGTAATTGTAAGCGGTAATTTTCTTTGCTCTAACCAAATTACTACCGCCATAGTATCGGCAACATATTCCCGAGGAATGTCAGTCATTTATTTTGGGATAAGTTAATTTATATCCAGTGAATTCCTCTTCTAAGTGAGAGATTTCTGATTGAGACAAGCTATCTAGTTCCAATCTTATTTGTTCATTGGACGATTTTGCTTGCTTGTTTATCAAGAATTCTGCAAAATCAAGAATTTCCTTTACCAGCAATTCTGGTAATTCTTCGGTTGCTTTAACAATCTCATTTTGAAGTTCGCTCTTGCTCATCTTAAAAGTATTTAGAAAATATTGCTGAAATGCGTTTTAACCCATTATGGAAATTACTTTTCAGCAATACTTGATTTTTTCACTTCCCAATCATTAATAATTAACCCTTAACAATTAACCCTTAACAATTAACCCTTAACCATTACTCTCGCTAACTTTCTGATAAATCATCACCTGATTCGAAGCGACTTTTGAGAATCCTCTTACGTCGTCACCTGTCCAGGCATTATTCATTTCACCATAACTCCCAAATTTCGAAGACATTAGATCAAATGGAGATTCGATTCCTTCTACGTAGAAACGGTATGGCGCAAGATGTACGTGTACTTTTCCGGTAACATGAGATTGCGTATCAGATAAAAACGCCTCAATATTACGCATAACGGGTTCCGTGAACTGTCCTTTGTGAAGTAGCGTCCCGTAAGTATTAGAAAGTTGTTCTTTCCAGTAAAGTTGCTGCTCGCTCAAAACGTGTTTTTCAAGCGTATGATGTGCTTTAATGATAATCAAAGGAGCAGCGGCTTCGAAACCAACGCGACCTTTAATACCAATAATCGTATCACCCACATGAATATCACGGCCGATTCCAAATGGCTGCGCGATGGCTGCCAATTTCTGAATTGCCTGCACCGGATTTTCAAAAGATTCGCCAGCAACACCTTTCAATTCACCTTCAACGAATTCCAGCGTGATCGTTTCAGGTTCAGTTTTAGAAACCTGCGTTGGCCATGCTTCTTCCGGAAGGTATTTTTCGGATGTCAAAGTTTCTTTACCACCAACCGAAGTTCCCCAAAGACCTTTGTTGATACTATATGCAGCTTTGGCCCATTCGCGACCAACTCCTTTTTTAGTCAGATATTCAATTTCAGCCTCACGTGAAAGTTTTAGGTCACGGATCGGTGTGATAATTTCAGCTTCCGGAATGATTATACGAAACGCCATATCGAAACGAACCTGGTCATTTCCGGCCCCGGTACTTCCGTGCGCAATCGCCGTAGCACCAATTTCTTTTGCGTATTCAGCAACAGCAACGGCCTGAAAAATGCGCTCAGCACTTACAGAAAGTGGGTACGTGTTATTTTTTAAAACATTACCAAAAATCAGATATTTAATACAATCGTTGTAGTAATCTGTTGTTTTTGATATAGTAGCATGACTTTTCACACCTAACGAATAGGCATTCCCTTCAATAGTTTTAAGGTCTTCTTCTGTGAAACCACCGGTGTCAACCAAAACTGAATAAACTTCATAGCCTTTATCTTCGGCTAAATACTTTACACAAAATGAGGTATCCAATCCTCCACTAAACGCTAATACTACTTTGGGCTGTGACATTATATTTATTAATATGATTCTTGTACTATTTTAAATTTTCATTAATTGTTGACTAACTAACTGTTAGTAACGTATCTACGGGTATTCCTAAGTTCTTATTTAATTCCCTAATCATTTTAATTGTCAGGTTCCTTTTCTTATTCAATACTTCAGAAACTCTATTCTCCCCACCGAAGTAAGGAGCAACATCTTTCCGCGTCAAATGCAGTTGACTCATTCGTTCCTTAATTGCTTCAATTGGATCTGGTTTTGGAATTGGGAAATGCCTTTTTTCATAGTCAATAGCCAAAACCGTAACTGCTTCTAAAATATCCAAGGCTCTTTTGCGTAGTTTCAAATCTTCCAATAGGTCAGCATCTATTAAAGCATCAATTATTTTAGATGCCTCCTCAAAATCTACTGAATTGGTAATTGGTCTGATAACAATGTCATCCAAATTTATTGCAAGTGTTTTCATATTGCTTTGAATGATTATATGTTCTTAATATTTTCAATTTTATCGTATTCAATATGAGTACCTAAGAACCTAACAAAAACAAACTGCTTATCGTATTCAAATTTGGCAATCAGTCGGTATTTATTATGAGTTATATTAAATACTATTCTTCCATTTCCAATTGTATCGGCATTTTTGAAAAACTTAATTACCTCATTAGGGCTTTTAAAGTGCGTTTTTTCAATGGTATCGTACCAAAATTCCAAAGCAGGCCTTGCATCTGGCGATCTATCCCAAAAATCTCTAAGTGTGCTTCTAGTAAAAATTCTCATTTTGTGTGTGTAAAAGTACTCAAGTATTCCCGAATTGGGAAAAGCTTATTCCTTTATCGCTATTTTAATTCAGTATGTAACGAAAAATACCTCGCATCGGAGTTTAAAAGCTGCCGGGCGAGGTATTTAGAATGATATAATAATCAATAATATGAGTGCTGTACTTAGTGTACGAGCATCGCCTCGGCATTTTTCTTTTTGGCACGTTCTTCCCTTCGCAGCAAAATACGTTGTTTAATACGCATCCAGCGCTCGTAAAGACTCGATTCTTTCAAGAAATCCCATGAATCTTTTTCATGTTTCGCCTCGACTTCCTTGTGATCTTCAGGATTGTACATCATGCCGGTGCACAAGCAGTGTTTTCTGCCCGTACGACTCAGTACATCATAATTTACACAGCTCGCACAGCCTTTCCAGAACGCGTCATCCGCAGGAAGTTCGCTGAAAGTAACAGGTTCGTAACCCAGATCGGAGTTGATCTTCATTACCGGCAAGCTGGTGGTGATACCAATAATTTTGGCATCAGGGTATTTTTTACGTGAAAGTTCAAATGCTTTTTGCTTAATCGCTTTTGCCATCCCGCTCTGACGGAAATTCGGATGTACGATCAGACCGGAATTGGCGACAAATTTGCCGTGTTCCCAGGTTTCGATATAACAAAAACCTACCCATTCTCCCGTGTCAGTAGTGGCAATAATCGCTTTTCCTTCTACCATTTTTTCCATGATATAAACAGGAGAGCGTTTTGCTATACCAGTACCACGTTTTTTGGCACTCTCTTCCATTTCTGCACAAATAGTTTCGGCAAAATGGAGATGATTTTCATTGGCAGCTTGTACAATAAACTTACAGCCTACTACTTCGGTATTTTTCATTTATGAATGTACTGACGAAAAATTGTTCGAAACAAAAATTAAATTCCCAGAAAACTACGATGGGACGTTTCAAAAATTTAAAAAAGACGGGGATAGAAGTTTTACCACATAGGTAAACAAGAGTTAGACGGTCCTGGGGGACCTAAACCTGAAAGGTGTAGTATGAAGAACAGTATGTATTCCGTTGCTATTCATTTGACTTGGTTGGTCCGTCTAAGAGGATGCAAATTTTGTAAAAAAAAATGTTACTTGAAAGAAACATGCATTATATTTTTATAGTTCGTCCTATGGAAAAAATATTCGGGCATAACAACAAATTTTCTAGCTTGCATCGGTCTTATAATTTTGAATGAATTTTTGGAATGACAACCCTGACAGCTGACGACCTTCTTTACGGATACATCAATGGAATTTTCCCTATGGCTGAGCCGGATGGAACAATCTATTGGTATTCCCCCGATCCCAGGGCTGTTATTCCTATAGACTCTTACAAACCACACAAGTCACTGAGATCAGTCATTAATAAAAGAACTTTTGAAATCAGGGTCGATTTTGATTTTGAAGGTGTTATGCGTGGTTGTGCAGCGCCTCGTTCCCAGGAAGATGGAACCTGGATCTCTGACGACATCATTTTTGCTTATACCAATTTACATAAACTCGGTTATGCACACAGTGTTGAGGCTTACCGGGAAAATAAACTGGTCGGTGGCTTATATGGTGTATCAATAGGTGGCGTATTTTTTGGAGAATCCATGTTTTATACCGAACCAAATTCTTCCAAGGTTGCTTTTCATTATCTGATCGAAATTCTTCGGGCGAACGGGTATCAATTACTGGACACGCAATTCATAAACGATAATGTTTTGCGCTACGGCGCCATCGAAATTCCGCGAACCGACTATATGGAAAAGCTGAAAAAAGCGCTGCAACTGAACAGGAAATTCCTTTTGAATCCGCCGCAAACCTCACCGCCCAAACATTCCGCTTTTTAATAACCGGCTAACTCAGTAATTTTAGCCTGAAAAGCCGTTCCTGGCGTAAGAAGTATTTTAAGTATTCTCAAAGTGTCAAAATCAATTCTTGTTATCAAGTTCGGGACGGCGTCTATCACGCTTCCTTCCGGTGAGCCCGATGTTACGATTATTTCAGAAGTTGCCCGTCAGGTTTCTTTGCTACATCCCAGCTATCGCATCATCATCGTTTCATCAGGAGCGGTGGGGGCCGGAAAAGCTTATATCAATGATTATAAAGGAACGATGACGCAGCGGAAAGCGGCAGCGTCTGTCGGAAATCCGTTATTGGTTGGACTATATGCCAGTTATTTCGCGCCCAATGGCATTTTTATTGCGCAAAGTCTTTGTGAACGTCAGCATTTTGCCAACCGCAATAAGTTTTTGCAGTTGAAAAATACGTTTGAAGAATTGTGGCAAAACAATATTATTCCCATTGTTAATGAGAATGACGTTGTCAGTGATCGTGAGTTGAAATTTTCGGATAATGATGAGTTGGCAACTTTACTAGCCGTTGGTTTTGGAGCTGAAACATTGATGTTTTGTACTTCGGTTGGCGGATTGCTGGACGAAGAGGGGAAAATTATCGGGAACGTATCCAATGTTAATGAGGTTTTTAAATTCGTACGAACTGATAAATCTTTTCTTGGTTTAGGCGGAATGGCTTCCAAATTGACTTTCGCCAAACTTGCTACCCGTATGGGCATCAAGGTTTTCATTTTTGGAATGAAACAACAGGACGAATTATTGAAAGCGTTGGAAGGAAAAGCCGGTACGGAAATGAGTCCTGAAAAAAGTACATTATCCGCAAGAAACCGCTGGCTAGGAAGCGGAGGATTGGTTTCAGGAAGATTGCAGGTGGACGAAGGCGCAACCAAGGCATTATTGAAAAGAAAAAGCTTATTGGCCGTTGGTGTCACAGAAGTAACCGGAGATTTTGAAGCGGGAGAAATAATTGAAATTTATTCTCCGGAGCAGGAAATGATCGCAGTAGCACGTGCAAGAGAAACTTCTGGTGCTATAAAAGTGAATTTGAAAACATTGAATTTTGAAGTGGCACACGCCAACGATATCGTTTTATTATAATGAAATTGGAATCTATAATACCTCTTTTAAAAGCAACGAAAGATGCCTCGGTGGCGGTTCGGAAATTATCTGACAAACAGAGAGCGGATTTGCTTAATGCTTTGGCGGACAAAGTTTTGGCAAATAAAGCTAACATCATCTCAGAAAACCAAAAGGATCTGGTGTTAATGGATGATGCCGACCCCAAGAAAGATCGACTGCTTTTGAATGAAAAAAGGATTATTGATTTAGCCCAAAGTTTACGTGATGTGGCCGCTTTGCCGGATCCGACGGGAGAAGTTTTGTTGGAAAAAACAATAGAGCAGGGAATGTCATTACAAAAATTGACTGTCCCGCTTGGCGTGGTCGGCGTTATTTACGAATCCAGGCCGAATGTTACGCTTGACGTAGCGTCGCTTTGTTTGCGTTCAGGAAATGCCTGTGTTTTGAAAGGTGGAAAAGAAGCGCATTTTTCAAATACTTATCTGGTAGGTTTAATCCATGAAAGTCTTGCTGAAATGGGTATTGATGAGGCTGCGGTGATGCTTTTGCCGACTGACCGGAAATTTGTCAATGAACTTTTGACTGCAACAAAATACGTGGATATCATTATTCCACGCGGTTCGGAAGGACTTATTCAGTTTGTTCGAAAAAATTCCCTGGTACCAACCATCGAAACCGGAGCTGGTGTTTGTCATACGTATGTTGATAAAACAGCTGATCTAGAAAAGGCGAAGAATATTGTGGTAAACGCAAAAGTTTCCCGCCCGTCGGCTTGTAATGCGCTGGATACAGTATTAGTAGACAGAGAAGTTGCTGCTGCGTTTTTACCAACGCTAAAAGAGGATTTTATAAACTGGAACATAGAAGTTTTCGCAGATGAAACTTCGTTCGAAATTCTTCAAAAAGCAGAATATCCATTTTTACAGAAAGCGGAACCGGAAGATTTTGGAAGAGAATTTCTTGATTATAAATGCTCTATAAAAATTGTCGACGGACTAGACGCCGCAATTGATCATATCTATAATTTCTCATCAAGTCACTCCGAAGCGATTATTTCAAAAGATGCTGCCGCGATTGAAAAGTTTTTAAATGAGGTAGATGCAGCTGCGGTATATGCCAATGCTTCAACGCGTTTTACAGACGGTGGGGTTTTTGCATTGGGTGCTGAAATTGGAATTTCAACACAAAAACTACACGCCCGTGGACCTTTCGCTTTGGAAAAACTGGTGACTGAAAAATGGGTTGTGAGGGGTGACGGGCAAATTAGGGCGTAATATCATTTCTTGTCACTACGCAGATTCTAACGTTCTTGGTGACAAGAAATGTCTCACTTCACTTTTGTTCACTTTCTTGTCGGCGTGCCAGAGATCATAGTCTGATTGCAATTTTACCCAAAATTGAGGCGATGAACCAAATGCCTCAGACAAACGAATCGCCATTTCTGAGTTTATTCCCTGGCGTTCATTCAAAATTGCTGAAACAGTACTCCTCGTTACGCCTAGTCCTTTTGCGACAGTAGTAATTGTCAAAGTATTTCCAGTCTCCTCTTTTATTCCTTCCATAATATCCCGAATCATTGATCCTGGATGTGGAGGTTTCATGCCTCGATTGATCATATATAACCTTTATTAATTGTAGTCGATATAGTCGACGTCAAACACAATCCCGTTTTCCAGTCTAAATATAATTCTAAAATTTTTATCAACCTTAACAGACCAAAAACCTTTCAAATTTCCTGTAAGTTCATGAAGTCCCCAACCGATCTGGTTCATATCTTCAATACTGAACGATTCATCCAGGCGATAAAGAATTCGTCTAATTTTTTCAATATGGTGAGGTTGTAATTTAGAAGGATCATCCTTTTCATACAATAATCTCAGACCTTTGTGTCGAAAGTTTATTATCATAACACAACTATTGAACAAAATGTTATAGGTGCAAAGAGATTTGACGCGCCCAGATTGATAGGTCACTCTTGTAATTCCTTTTTTATACCTTTGCCTAAAAGATTGTTGTACCAGAAAGCCCGAATATGTCCTCTCTAACAGACTCTGAAAATATCCAACAGCTTACGCAGGAGGTAATTTCATTACTAAAAAAACTGATTAAAACACCTTCGTTTAGCAGAGAGGAAGAACATACGGCTGCATTGATCCAGGATTTTTTCAGACAAAAAGAGATTCCTTTTCAGACAAAAAAAAATAATATCTGGGCTTACAATAGATATTTTGATCCCGCAAAACCTACTGTTCTTTTAAATTCTCACCACGATACGGTAAAACCAAATAAATCCTGGACACTGGATCCTTTTCAGGCTCTGGTTGAAGGGGATCAGCTTTTTGGTTTGGGAAGTAATGATGCCGGCGGTTGTCTGGTTTCGTTGATTGCTACTTTTTGTTATTTCTATAATCGCGAAGATTTAACTTACAATATTGTTATTGCTGCTACCGCAGAGGAAGAAGTTTCAGGAAAAGAAGGTTTGGAAATTGTTGTTCCCGAGCTTCCTGAAATAGCCTTTGCGATTGTTGGTGAACCAACGGAAATGCATTTGGCGGTGGCTGAAAAAGGTTTGCTGGTACTGGATTGTACTGCAAAAGGAAAATCCGGACACGCGGCGAGAGAAGAAGGGGATAATGCGATTTATAAAGCCATTCAGGATATAGAATGGATCCGGAATTATAAATTCCCCAAAATTTCCCCGACTCTGGGACCGATCAAAATGTCGGTTACCATTATCAATGCCGGGACGCAGCATAATGTAGTGCCTGATACCTGCATTTTTACGATTGACGTTCGGGCGACGGATCAATATACTCTGGAAGAAATCATTGAGGTGATCCAGGAAAATATTCAGTCGGAGGTAAGCGCGCGTTCAATCCGCCTGCGTCCTTCGAGTATTCCGATGGAACATCCGATCGTGCAGGCAGGTTTAAAAAGAGGCAGAATTGCTTATGGCTCACCAACTACTTCGGATCAGGCATTACTGGATTGTCCGTCGTTGAAAATGGGGCCGGGACATTCGGAGCGTTCACATACAGCCAACGAATTTATTTATCTCCATGAAATCGAAGCTGGTATCTTGCAATATATCAGTATGCTGGAAGAAGTTGTGACTAAGTAATTTCACATTAATACTTGCCTATTATGTTTTTTTTCAAAGAAGAAGACGTTGCGAAATTTTATACAGTCCGGTTTCTGTATATCAAAACTTCTTTGAAAGGAAATGTTTTTGAAATAATCCTAAATCGGCCGGAAAAGCGAAATGCTTTCACGCCCACAATGGCCAGTGAGATCGCATTTGCGCTGGCTTATGCAAAAAGTCAGGTTGATATTCGGTGTGTTATTATAAAAGCTGAAGGTCCGGTTTTTTGTGCTGGCGCTGATTTAAATGCTTTCCATGATCCGACAATAGATCTTAAAAATCTAACGCTTGCCGAGCCGATTGAAGAAGTCAGACTTGGTGATGCTTTTGCGAATTTACATAAACCGTGTATCGCACAAGTAGAAGGTTCTGTCTTTGCAGGAGGTTTTTTGATTGTCTGTGGATGCACTTTTGTTGTGAGTCTACCAGAAGCAAGTTTTAGTCTACCAGAAGTGAAAAGAGGAATATGGCCGATGCAGGTCATGGCTTCGTTATTAGAAATTATCCCCAAAAGAAAAATACTTGAAATTTCAATAACCGGGAAAAGTTATTCGGCAGAAGAAGCGAAGAATATCGGTCTGGTTACTCAAATAGTAAATAAAGAAGTTATTGAACATGAAGTCAATAAACTTGCCGATCTGATTTGCTCAAATGCTCCATATGCAGTCAAATCGGGAATGGAGGCACTTCAAAATATATCAGATATAGCGGAAAATGATCGCCATATTTATCTCAAAGCTCAACTGGATAAACTCCTAAAATCCGAAGACGCAAAAGAAGGCACAGCCGCTTTCAAAGAAAAACGAAATCCAATCTGGAAAGGAAAGTAACAGAATTGCCAAAAACTTACACCGAGCCAATGCCGAAAGCTGATTGCAGACAGCCGACAGCCAATTTAGCTTCCCGGCACAATCTCAATTTCTTCCCCATACTTGTTATGGAACTTGAAATCAATAACCCCCAATGAAGTATCCTTAATTAGTTTCACCCAGGTTTTGTATTGGAAAAGCCATTTTACCTGTTCAGAAATTATTCCTTTTGTGAAATAAGCATGGATAAATGGATGAAGCGCGATGGTGATACCACGTTCATTTTGTTTTGAAAGAATATAATCCAGATTCGACAAAATAATATCCGTTACCAGAATACTTGCCTGGATCGTTCCCGTACCGCCGCAAGTAGGACAGGTTTCGCGGGTAACAATATTCATTTCGGGTCTTACACGCTGACGTGTGATTTGCAGTAACCCGAATTTCGAAAGCGGAAGAACCGTATATTTTGAACGGTCGCCTTTCATTTCGTCGCGCATCATGTCAAAAAGAACGCGTTTGTTTTCCGCCTTCTTCATGTCAATGAAATCGACAACGATAATTCCACCCATATCGCGCAAGCGCAACTGACGGGCAATTTCTTTCGCTGCTTCAATGTTTACACTGAGCGCAGTAGCTTCCTGATCTTCTTCCGAATTAGACTTATTTCCACTGTTCACGTCGATAACGTGCAGAGCTTCCGTATGTTCAATGATCAGATAACCACCGTTTGGCAAACTTACCGAACGGCCAAAAAGAGATTTGATTTGCTTCTCTAAACCGAATTGTTCAAATATCTTGTTCTTGCCATTATGCAATTTCAAGATACTTTCTTTATCCGGCGCAATGTTGTGGATATAGGCTTTTATATCCTCGTAAACTTCTTTTGAATCAACCGTAATGCTGTCAAACGATTCGTTCAACATATCACGGATAATCGAAGAAGCACGGTTCATTTCACCGATCACACGGTCGCGAGGCTTGGCATCACGAAGCGTTTTGATACCATTTTCCCATTTATCCAGACAATCCTGAAGATCTTTATTCAGTTCATCTACATCTTTTCCAGTGGCAACAGTACGGATAATTACACCGAAGTTGGCTGGTTTGATGGAAGACATGAGTCGTTGCAAACGCGTTCTTTCCTGTTTGTCAGTAATCTTTTTGGAAAGATTTACCGAATTTGAGAAAGGAACCAAGACGATGTAACGACCTGCAATAGAAATATCACAAGACAGGCGGGGGCCTTTTGTTGAAATAGGTTCTTTAACAATCTGAACCAGAATAGCCTGATTTTTAGAAAGTACTTTATCAATCTTGCCAAGTTTTTCAATTTCGGGTTCCATCTTGAAGTTATTCAACTTCCCGGAATTGACGCGCTTGGAGATTACATCTTTGGTTAGTTTATTAAGAGAGTTTATGTTCGACCCTAAATCCAGATAATGCAAAAAAGCATCCTTCTCAAATCCTACGTCAACGAACGCGGCATTAAGCCCAGGCACAAGTTTCCTTACTGTACCAAGGTAAATATCCCCAACAGTAAAGCTCTGGTCCGGTGTTTCGACGTGGTATTCTAACAGACGTTTATCCTGCAAAAGGGCTATACGCTCTCCCTTTTGAGTAGAATTTATTAGTAATTCGTTACTCAATGTTCAACCAACCAAATGGCTATATAAAGTTAATACTCAACCTCCTGCTTTACATTAAAGACAGGCAACATATATCTCGTAAGTGATAATATGACCGGATTCAAATGATTGAGATCCGGTCATATATCAATTATTTCTTCTTATGTCTATTTTTTCTAAGACGTTTCTTTCTCTTGTGAGTGGAAATCTTATGTCTCTTTCTTTTCTTTCCGCAAGGCATAAATTTATGTCGTTTATATAATAAAAAATAATTGTTTTACTTATTTAATTGTCAAGACGCTCCTGAAGTTCCACAATGGCCTGCTGAATCACGGGGTCATTTTCTTCCTTCTTCACTTCCGCCAGTACTTTACGAGCCTCTTCTTTTTTCCCAAGCTCCACAAGCGTAAGTCCTAAATAGAACTTAGCTTTTGTATTCGCCGGGTTATTTGTCAGAATTTGTTTAAACCGATCTGCTGCTTTCGAGAATTGATTCGAACGCATGGACAGAATACCCAGATTAAACAAAGCTAACTCATTTGTAGGATCAGTATCCAAAACTTCACGCAACATCAAAATTCCCTGCATCGGGTTTTCAGTGTTCACATAGGTCATGGCCATATTGGCTTTTGCTGCCAGCAACCCTGGATTTTTTTCAATTGCTTTTCCATAAAACTCCCGTGTTTTGTTACCAAGGCTTTTTGCTTTGGCATCATCAACGGCAAATCCATATGCTTCATAATAACGATCACCTGCTTTTGTAATATTTTCAATAGAAGGTGATAGCTGTGCTACCAGTTCAGCATAATGTGCAGCGCTGTCGAATTTTTGAAGTTTGGAGAACGTGTCGGACAATTTTAATCCGGCAGCTATTTTTTCTTTTCCACTTGCCTGATTGAAGCCACTTCTCTGAGAATCAACATTTTTTTGCTGCTCTGGGGATAAAGTGGCTCCATCATGCATGTTCGAGGGAGTTTCGGATGCCGGAGTAGCTGGTGTGTTAGCACCTGGCGCTTTTGCAGCCTGACTCTTCTCGGTGTCCACTTCTTTTGCTTTTGTATTAACAACCACCTTCGGAAGACTGTAAAGAGTTCCAACCAGGGCCAACGCCAATACACAAGAAAGAATTATAGACTTTTTCATACTGTTTTAATCAAACCTAATTAAGGCAAATTATTTTTCAGCTAGATCTTTCAATTTGTCACTCACTTTAACTTGCTCAACAAAAACTTTTGCTGGTTTAAAGCTTGGTACAAAATGCTCGTCAATGATCATTGAAGTACCTTGTGAGATATTACGAGCTACTTTACGGGCACGCTTTTTATTGATAAAGCTACCGAAACCTCTAACATATAGATTTTCACCCTCTGCAAGCGAGTCTTTTACCACGGTGAAAAACGATTCTAGCGTTTGTTGAACATCGCCCTTGTCTACACCTGTTTTCTCGGAAATTTGTGCGATTACGTCTGCCTTAGTCACTTTGATTATTTACTTTAAGTGGATATTATTTCTTTTCTTTATTTCCTCCTCCAAATTTTGGGAACACAAAGGTAGGGTAATTTTACCATAATTTAAAAGGTTAGCATTTTCATTTTTTTTCTAATTGGTTAAAAAACAGTGTATATAAGTCAAAACGTTATGCTACCCGATCATTTACAACTACTTGAATTTAACGCAAAACTAAAATCCTGGTATCTCGAAAACCATCGTCCGCTATTGTGGAGACAAACGACAGACCCATATAAAATTTGGCTTTCGGAGATTATTTTACAACAAACCCGTGTCGCACAGGGAACTCCGTATTATGAAAAATTCCTGATTAACTATCCGACAGTATTTGATCTGGCGGCTGCGGATGAGCGCGATGTGCTGAGATTATGGCAGGGTTTGGGTTATTATTCGAGAGCCAGAAACATGCACCATACGGCCAGGCATATTGTGGAAGAGTGGGAGGGGAAGTTTCCTGAAAGTGCAGTGAAACTTGCGAAACTCAAAGGTCTGGGTGCTTACACCGCCGCAGCCATCGCATCCTTTGCTTTTAATGAAGCTGTTCCGGCCATCGATGGAAATGTATACCGAGTGATGTCCCGTTTGTTCGGGATTTTTACGGATATATTAAGTTCCGGTGCAAAAAATGAATTCACTAATCTCGCAAAAGAGATTATTTCAAAGGATGATCCTGCAACTTATAACCAGGCGATGATTGAGTTCGGGGCACTGCAATGTGTGCCGGTTTCTCCAAATTGTTCAATTTGCCCTTTCGCTTATATGTGTTATGCTTATGAATTCAAAATGCAGAATAAACTTCCGGTCAAGATGAAAAAGAATGCGGTGAAAAACCGGTATTTTAACTATTTCATTTTACAAAAAGGCGATAGTCTTGCGATGCATGAGCGGCTTAAAAAGGATATCTGGAAGGGACTTTATGATTTTTATTTAATTGAATCGTCTTCTGATATTAACAGCCCTGATGATCTACCAAAGGACACTTTTCTTGAAGACTGGAAAAACAAGGGACAAGTTCGCCAGGTTCTGAAAGAGTACACGCATTTGTTGACTCATCAAAGATTGACAGTAAGATTCTGGTGGATTATAGTTCCGGAAGGTGAAGTTATAAATCTGCCGGAGGATATGGCGTTTTATTCGAGAAGTGAAGTGGAAGAATTACCAAAACCCATTTTAATGGATACAGTTTTAAAAGAAGAGTTATTCTTGTAATTTTTTTGCCACAAATACACGAATTTTTCACAAAACGTTGCCCTAATTTTTTCTTGCATTTGTGGCAAATTTATTTTGAGATGATATCGTTCCAGATCATGAAAACGAAGGATAAGAACAAGAACCAAAACGGAATTGAGAAAATACGAATAAATAGATTATTACGTTGCTTTGCACCTTTGGCCTGTTGATATTATTGGTTGCTACAAATATTTGGGCGCTCTGCACTTAACTTATATCAGGTACAGAGTACCGCAATACTTGTAGGAATAAGCGAAAAGAGAAGGTTTCCCAAGGTGCAGAGCACCGAAATATAATTTAGTTTCGAAGGTTTGATTACCAGATACCAATTCACCTAACCTTATAATCATTATGCAAAAAATTGCCATGCTTGGGTCCGGTTTCATCGGACGTTTTTATGCGGAATCCATTCATGGCCAGCGTGGCCGCGACCGGGTTGTTGCGATTTATGCGCGTCGGGAAGAAAGCGCCAAAAAATTCGCGGATGATTATGGTTGTGATTTCTGGTCCACCAATATGGAAGAGATTATTTCAAGCCCGAGTGTTAATATGGTATGTATCGCACTGCCAAATAATCTGCACGAAGAGGCGGTTATGCTTTGCGCAAAACATAAAAAGGCCGTTGTTTCCACAAAACCTTTGGGAAGAAATGCGGACGAGGCACTCCGCATGATGCAGGCGGTGGAAGAAGCCGGGATTTTTGCCGGTTATCTGGAAGATCTTTGTTATAGTCCAAAGTTTTTGAAGGCACTGGAAAGTGTAAAAACCGGAGCTCTTGGCAGAATTATCTGGGCAAAATCCAGAGAAGCACATCCTGGCCCGCATAGTGAATGGTTTTGGGATATTGAACAGGCTGGCGGTGGATGTATTTTGGATCTGGGTTGCCATTGCATCGAAATTTCAAGAAATTTTATTGGCAAAGATATTCGTCCGGTGGAAGTGATGTGCTGGGCAGATACGCAGGTAAAACCGATTGATGCCGAAGATCATGCCATTGCTCTGGTAAAATATGAGAACGGCGCGATCGGACAATTTGAAGTAAGCTGGACTTTCCGCGGAGGTATGGACCTGCGAGATGAGGTGATGGGTACTGAAGGGACAATCTGGATTAACAATTTCCTGCGCACCGGATTTGAAATGTATACATCAGGGAGTGGAGGCGATTATGTTGCTGAAAAAGCAGAAAGTAAAAGCGGCTGGCTTTTTCCTGTGGGCGATGAAGTAAATGATCTGGGTTATAACCACATGTTCACGGATATGTTCAATGCAGCTGAGGAAGGGCGTGATGCGGCCGAAACTTTTTATGACGGTTATGTTGTGAATGCGGTTATTGACGCGGCCTATCGTTCTTCAAAAACCAAGTTGTGGGAGAACGTGGAGTTGCCGGTTTGGCGTGGACAGGAAGGCGTGACGAAACCTTCAAATTATGTTGAACATGATGAAGAGCATTATCTGATCAAACAGGAAGTGACGCACGACGGACGGAACAAATTGATCCTGAAAAATAAAATTACAGGAAAAATCAGTGAGCAGGATGTGTGAAAAATGATTCAGAATACTGGAAATGGTCATGAAAATATTTATGCGAAATTTGAATTTGCATATTTGAACTAATATCCGGTATATTGAATTTAATTATCCACAATCATCACAAACGCACGAAATCATGGCAGGAGTTAACAAAGTAATCCTTATCGGAAATTTAGGAAGCGACCCGGAAGTCAGATATCTGGAGAGCGGTTCGGCAGTTGCAAAATTCAGTATTGCAACAACTGATTCTTACACAAATAAGAACGGTGAAAAAGTAGAAAATACCGAATGGCACCGCATTGAATTATGGGAAGGACTTGCGAAAGTTGCTGAGAAATATCTTAAAAAAGGTAATTCTGTATATATAGAAGGAAGAATCCGTACGGATAACTGGACGGACAAGGAAGGTGTTCAGAAATCCGGCGTAACGATCCGCGCAAACAGCATGACTTTATTGGGCGGGCCTAACACAGGCGGAGGCGAAAATAACCAGGGAAATCAGGGTTATGCGCAGTCGTCTGCTCCGAAACAAAACCAGGCTCCGAGATCGGCTGATCCGATCCCGCCTTCGATGGCAGCAGGAAATGATGATGACGATCTGCCATTCTGATTTTCTAAGAATTCTATCCAAATCGCATGTTTTTTAAGACGTAATGTCATTTGACAACAGGATTTTTGGGTAGAATTCTTAACTTGGGTTTATTATGAACTTTTCAGATTTTTTGTGAAAGAAACTGCCGATAGTGACGATCCCTTGTCTCGAAAGCGTACGGGGATAATTTATCCCGCTAAAAGTGCGCTTCCATTACTGGCCGGTATGGTCATACCCATTGACAGCTCTGCTGTTTACGAATTAATTCTTGTCTTCATTCTTTTGGCTGTCTCTCTTTTTCTGTCGGGAATCAGAGCTTCTTATGCAACAGCCGGCGCAATGGAAAATCCCTGGGAGCGAAAAAGTATTCCGGAAAACCAGCTTCCTACGCGCATTCAGCAATTAGCACTTTCTATTATCCAGCGCGGGGTTACATTGCTTGGGTTATTATTAGCTGCAAGGTTTACCTGGCTCCAGGTTCAGAACAACGATGAAACTATATTTCACTGGATTTCACTGGCAACGCTGGCTTTCTGGATATGGCTTGATGTTATGGTCAGGTTTTTTTCTGCACGCAATGCTGCTGAATTAATTCCGAAAATTTCCGGTACTACCCATTTTATTATAAAACTATGTGAACCACTGACAAAACCAGTTACTCGCCTGGGCTACTTTTTTGGAATTTTGACACCGGAAGGTTCTGAAATTTCTACTGAAAGATTAGAAGCAAAAGCAGAAAGCGAAGAAGGAACGGATCTCCTCCGCGGATTAGCAAATTTCCGGCAGACCAATGCGCGGAAGGCGATGCAGCCACGTGTTAATATCACAGCTTTCGACATTGAGCTCAATTTCCATGAGCTTATGGATAAAATCAATAAGTCGGGATATTCCCGGGTTCCTGTTTATAGAGATACGCTGGACAGTGTGGAAGGAACCCTAAATGTAAAAGATCTCCTTCCTTATCTGCATCATAATGAGCATTTCAACTGGCAAAAATTGCTTCGTGAACCTTATTTGATTCCTGAAAGTAAGCGGCTGGATGATCTTATGAAAGAATTCCAGAACCGTCGCGTTCACATGGCGATTGTGATCGACGAGTATGGAGGAACGAGCGGATTGATCACTTTGGAAGATATTATTGAGGAAATTTTTGGTGATATCAATGATGAGTATGACGAGGAAGAGGAAGTCAATTATACCAAAGTAGATGAGAATACGTACGTCTTCGAAGGTAAAGTTTTGATCAATGATCTTTGCCGTATCCTGGATCTTGAATCGGATTATTTTGAGGAAGTGCGTGGAAACAGTGAGTCGCTGGCGGGACTTTTATTAGAACTTTTTTCAAGATTACCCCGCACTGGAGAAATTGCCACGCACCGGGAAATTACTTTCAAGGTACAATCAGCTGACAAAAAGAGAATTAAAAAAGTGAGAGTTTTGGTTGGATGATCAATTATGCGGTGAAACAGATCTCAGATTTCCCTTTGAATCGTAGATGTTAATTTTGCTCACGTTGTCTTTTGAAATTGTCAAAACCCGGGACGATTGAGATAAGTATCCCGAACCATAATTCCATTCATGCGTTCTTTTCTTGCCATTTTTTAAGATAATTTCTGCCCTGATCTCATCGGCGATTGGCGTGATTTTGATCAGGTTTTTTTCTTTATTTTGAGAAAAGAAAACTTTGAGCTTGTCATTGTTTTGGGCTGCAAGAATCAGTTTATTTCCATCAGTTAAAGTTAATTCCGCCAGGCTTTTTCCGTCGCCTTCTACAAGAAAACCGCCGGAAGCCGCTGATACCGGACTGAAATTTCCTTTGCCATTTCCCAATAAAAGCAAGCCATTAAAAGCATCAAGTCTTCCGCTGATTGATTCAGGAGCATAAGAATTTCCTGTTAACAATAAGTCCTGATGTCCGTCTGCGTTGTAGTCCCCGGTCAGAATGCCGTAGACTGGTCCGAGTTGTGCCGCCGCGGGAAGAGCCTTCATTTTAAATTTCCCATTTCCCAGATTTTCCAGCAAAACACTTCTCATTTCTTCACAGATAAGCTTCCTGGCGTCTTTCAACTCATCTTTTTTGAAAATATCTTTTATCTCTGCCTTTGCATAATCGCCATAATAGACAAAGCGCTTTTTAAGAAAATTCATCTGGCTTGTCATTTCGTCACGCGGGTGGATAGGATACAAGTTTTCGCCGGTATATCGGAATATAACAGGATCTATTGTTCCGCTTTTGTCAAAATCTTTGGCGAACATTGTCAGCGGTTTGGTTGATGACGGACGTTCTTCTGAATTTAAACCAACATTTCCAACGACATAATCCATATCGCCATCTTCATCAAAATCTCCGGAACTGATACTATTCCACCAACCTGTTGTATTGGTCAGACCAACAGAGGCAGTGATATTAACAAATTTTCCATTTGTATTTTTTAGAAATGTAAGCGGCATCCATTCGCCGGCCAAAATCAAATCCATCCATCCGTCGTGATCGAAATCTGTCCAGAGCGAAGACGTAACCATGCCGATTGAATTTAGTTCAGGACAAACCTGAGTAGTAATGTCTGTAAACTTTCCTTGATCGTTCCTGAGGATCGAGCTTTTCGGTGAAGTTGGATATTGGCCGGGCGTCAGTCTGCCGCCGATGAACAAATCCAGATCACCGTCTTTGTCAAAATCCACAGCATTAACCGAAGAACCGCTGGTCGTATTGATAGGTAAAGCTGATAAATCCAGTTTAAATTTTCCCTTTCCGTCATTCAAATAAAGACGATCCTGATAATATTTTGAATCAATCGGAAATTCGCTGCTTCCACTGACGATATACAAATCCAGATCGCCATCCTCGTCTGCGTCAAAAAACAGCGAACCCATATCTTCTTCGAATTTTTGGTCTTTGGTCAGCGGTTTTTCAATAAACTGTCCATGCGCATTTTGAACAAAAAAACTTCCCGAATGACGGAATGCCCCACCTATATAGAAATCTTCACGCCCGTCCCCATTGATATCGCCAACTGCAATGCCCGGCCCGTTTTGTGATAATAAATGTGGTAAAAGCGGCTGTATTTTAAAATCAATATATAATTCTTCTTTGTGTTTGTAAAGAATCCCCAACGCATCCGAAACTTCCTGAAAAAGGGGTTTTGGTATTATCGGATTATTTTTCTGATTGACAGATGCTCTATCATGTTTCAGTTTTAAAACCTGATCAGCAGAAATATTGGTCAACAATTGTGTTTTCTTGTCTGACCAAACCACCCGGATAGAATCCACTTTTTTATTTTTCCCAAGTCCAAAATGCAGCGTGTTTTCAACAGTCGACTGATATCCTCGGTAGGGCGAATGCTCAATATACTGTTTTTCGTTCTTCGTGTAAATTGTCACCTTAGACCCAAATCCGTAAGGATTTTCTTTTGTGCCGTTTAATTTGATGCGGAGATAATGATGATCAGGCAGTTTTTCTGAATTGTTTTTGTATACAAATGCTTCATGATCAATGTTATTTATCACTAAATCCAGGTCACCGTCATTGTCCAGATCCGCATAAGCTGCACCGTTTGAAAAAGATGGCTTATTAAAACCCCAGGATTCGGATTGGTTTTTAAAGGTGAGATCTCCGTTGTTTTTAAACAAATAATTAGAAACATGCGCGCCTTCAACTTCTTTCAAAGCCTGAACGGTTGGGGTATTATCCAGATTTCCGGACTGGATTTGCTGCTGATATTGCGCCATCCGGTAAATCACAAAATCACGGTTTGTAATGTCTTTTGGATATCCGTTTGTGATCATCAGATCGCGTTTCCCGTCATTGTCATAATCGGCAAACAAAGCGCTCCAACTCCAATCCGTCGCCTGGACACCGGAAAAACGCCCTATTTCACTAAAAAAAGGATGATTTGTTCCGGGGCGATTTCCATTGTTATGCTGTAAGGTATTACGCATAAATTGTGGCTGGTAACCCATTCTTTGTTCTGAAAGAAAACGGTCATAGTTCATCAGCCCAAACATGTTTTTCCGGCGGATATTTCCTTCCGGTAGCATATCGAGCGTTACAAAATCCACCAGTCCGTCATTGTCAATATCAGCCGCATCGTTACCCATGGCTGAGTAACTTTGGTGACGGAAATAATCGGTTATCTCGTTTTGGAATTTCCCATTTTGCTGATTAATATACAGCAGATCATTCGACAAATAATCATTGGAAATATACACGTCCGGCCAGCCATCTTCATTGACATCAACGATAGAAACACCCAAACCAAAACCTTCGGTAAGGATATTCGCCTCTGTGGAAACATTGGTGAATTTTATCTGACCATTAATTTTACCATCATTCCGGTATAATTTATCAGTACTTAGTGCAGAACCATCCGTTCGTTTTGGCCGGATCACATTAGGACCTTTGCGCTCCATGACGTTGGTTACCAGAAAAATATCGAGATCACCGTCTTTGTCATAATCGAAAAACGCAGCCTGAGTAGTGTTTCCGGAATAATCCAGACCATACTTTTTTGCCTCTTCAACAAAAGTGTTATTACCCTGATTGATGTACAGGAGATTGGGGCGAGGTACAATAGAGGAATTTGGTTGTTGAGGCCCCGCTCGACAAACGTAGATATCCAGAAAACCATCCGCATTAATATCGACCATGGAAATTCCGCGAGACCAACTATCGGCAAGTTTTATTCCTGACTTCTCAGTGATATCTTCAAACTTTAAATTGCCTTTGTTGAGATAAAGCCGACTTTCAGCCATGTTTCCGCCCATGAAAACATCCTGTAAACCGTCATTGTTGATATCGCCAATACCAACACCGCCGCCGTTGTAAAAATATTCGTAGGTGAGGATGTTGAGTTTTTCATCCTCTTTCAAGTTATTGGAGAAAGTAATTCCGGTTTCGCCGGAAGGAAGCAATTCAAATAAGGTATCCTGATTCTTTTTTTTACAGGTTAACAGCGCACTGCTAATTATGAAAAGTAAAATCAGTTTTCGGATCATTTGGATGCGGTACTATCGGAGGTTATTTTAGAGAAAAAGCGGATTTCATATAATTCCTGATTTTTGCCGGGAAGGTATGGTTTTTGAAGTTTTTTAAGCACAAGCTGATCATTGTCCAGTTTCAGAATTTTATAACCATTCAAAAAAGCACCAGCCGAATCCAGATAAACAAGCGAATCCGATTTCAGAATTTTGTAATTATATTTCCTGAATTCATCCTTCCGGCGTTCAAAAACCACCCCATCTTTGGTATACTCAAAATGCGACCAATGCTCATCCTGAGAATTGTTGACATGTGTAAAACCATTGACAAAGTTCGAAATAGAATCCGTTTTCCAGATACCCAAAATCTGCTTTTCTTTCGACGCACATCGTGTCAAAACAGAAATTAAAAAAAACGCAACAACTACTTTTTTCACAATTTTCTAAATTACTTCAATTGAAAAAGAAAGAAGCCAACCATTAAAGGACAATATCCCTACGTTGACTTCTTTCAAAACGCCGGGAAAATTCCTCAGCCACATTAACCACTAACCATTAACAATTAATAATTACTATTCTGGATCAAAACCCCATCACTCAAATCCACTTCACGTTGTGGGAGCGGGAAGTAATAATGTTTAGGTTTTACAAAATTACGACTTGGTTTATACGGTCCGCGGGCAATTTTATAATGTGCAGCAATATCAATGAGGCCGGCTTTGTCCCAACGCATCAGATCCTGATGACGCTCGTTCTCACCGGCAAGTTCGACACGACGTTCGTGCATGATATCCTTCATCGTAGCACCGGTGATCTCTTTCACACCTGCCCGTTTTCTGACCGCATTGATTTCAGCATCACCACTTTGTCCGGAACGGATTTTAGCTTCGGCTGCCAAAAGATAAACATCCGCTGAACGCAAAAACGGAGCATTCAGACTCTGATCCATATCACCCGTTGGGGTAAACTGAGAATATTTCCGGAAAGCAAATCCAGTAACACGAGTCATATCAGCAGTAAATTCCGTTTCGCCAAGAGATCCTCTTTCCACCTTATCACCCGGACTAAAAATAGAATAGGCCTTACGCGGATCGCCCTCTTCAAACTCATTCACGAGATCCTGAATCGGCTCATGAAATCCCCAACCGCCAAAAGTTTGCGGTGTGTGGTAATAGGCTGGTGAGTTATCTGCTGTCCATCCTGTTTCGTATTGCAGCGAAAATAATGTTTCTGTATTATTTTCTGTAACCAACTCAAAATTCTGATTGAATCCGGTTGCTAGTTTATAAGCTGCATTCGAAGTAACCTTTGCACTTGCCTCGATTGCCTTAGCCCAGTTTTCCTGATATACATACAATTTGGCAAGAAAACCATAAGCAGCTCCCTGCGTTGCCCGGCCAGCTTCTGTTGCTTCGTAGGTAACCGGAAGCATCGTTGCAGCTTTTTGGAAATCAGCTTCTGCCTGCGCTCTCACCTCGGCCAGCGAAGATTTCGGTTTGTTATAGGTCTGGTTCAATGCATCTTCCTCCAATAAAATCGGTACTTCGCCATAGATCAGAGATAAGCGCCAGTATACAAAACCACGCAGGAAATAAGCTTCGCCCATGCTCCGGTTTCGCAAGGTTTCGTCCATATCCACTTTCGGGGCGTTGATAAGTACTGCATTTGCCCTTGAAATAACTTCATACTTCGTGGACCAGGTTGCAAGAATATGGGAATTGGAGGGATCAAAAGTGAACATTTCCAAAGCCGTTTCATCCGCGTGATCACCTGCCCGGTTCATATCATCTGAGCAGTTATCGAAAGTGTATTCTGTGTGTGCGAATCCATCTTCGTTTAACAAGGGAGCGTAAATGGCATTTGTTGCGGCCACAACGTCGTCGCCATTACGCCAGTATTGCTGGGACGTAACCTGACCATACGGCGTCGTTTCCAATAAATTGTCCTGGCAACTGATCAAAGTTGCAAGAAAAATATATCCGGCTAGTGTAGTTATCTTTTTCATAATCATATAAAATCTGCTGGTATAAGAATCTGAACGTTTGAACTAGAAAGATAGGGAAGCGCCAATGGTCCAGGTTCTTGCCAACGGGTACTGTGCATAATCAACATTTAGCTGGTTGTATTGCCCTGTTCCTCCGCTCACATATCCCAGTTCGGGGTTCAGTCCGGAATATTTCGTAAATGTGATAATGTTCTGGCCAGTGACGTAAAGTCTCGCCTGAGACATTTTTAGCGCGCCAATAACAGACTTTGGCAAAGTATATCCCAGCGTCATATTTTTCAGACGCAGGAAATCACCTTTTTCAACAAACAGATCCGAAGGACGGAAGTTGCGGTTTGCGTTATCGATACTAACTCTTGGTACCGAGTTGCTTGTTCCGTCACCATTCCAGCGATTCATTGCATCAGCATAAAGGTTAAAGGAATAACTGGCGTCAAGTCCTTGCATCCTGTCCGCATTGTAAACCGAAACGCCGCCTACACCAACAAAAAACAGGTTGAAATCAAAACCTTTGTAATTAACACCGGCAGAAAATCCATAATTGATCTTTGGCTGCGGGCTGCCAATAATTGTTCTATCCTGATCATCGATTACGCCATCATTATTCAAATCCACAAATCTTACGTCGCCAGGTTTTATCTGTCCGTCAGAACGACGTGAATCGTTAGCAATGTTGACGTCTGAATCAATTTGTCCCTGATTTTGATAAAGTCCGTCCGTTTTATATCCGTAAAATGTTCCGTAAGGCTGGCCTTCGTAGGTACGGACAATTTCCTGCTGGCCACGTCCATATAGTTGCGTCGCCAGAAAGCCGCCCGGTGTAGCCAGTTTGGTAATTTTGTTTTTTATAAAAGTCGCGTTACCACTTAAATTAAAAGTAAAGTCGCCAAGCGTATGACGGTAAGACGCTTCCAATTCCAGACCTTGGTTTCTAAGTTCTCCGATATTTTGATCAGGAATAGTTGAGGTACCAATTGTTCCGATGGATGGCGGGGCGAGAAGCATCTTTTTTGTGTCTTTAATAAAATAATTTGCAGACAGATACAGGCTGTTTTTCATTAATCCGGCTTCCAGTCCGAAGTTGCTCATTTCAGCAGTTTCCCAGCCAATATTGATATTTGCCAACCGACTTTGCGCTGAACCCGCGATCTGATTTTGCACGCCTCCGTTACCAAATGCATAGCGGTAAGAAGAATTGATCAGAGCAAGATACTGCAATGAGGCAACATTTTGGTTACCCAATTGTCCCCAACCTCCTGTAACCTTGAAATTGCTGAAAATCGGGAGTGCATTTTTGAAAAATGATTCCTCAGAAATTCTCCATCCTGCTGAAAAGGCAGGGAAATAACCCCATTGGTTTCCGGGAGCAAATTTGGAAGAACCATCACTGCGGACAGTTGCAGTAAATAAATATCGGTCTCTAAAAGAATAATTAACCCGGCCAAAAACTGAGGCAAGTGCGTCGTAGCTGCGTCCGCCGTTTCCGCCATCGCTCAGAGGTATCGACACGATCGTTCCGGCATATTGCATGTAACGCAGCGAAGGATCCTCGCTCGCAAAATCACGTCCGCGCTGATTGGAATAAATATCATTGAAGGTTTGGGAAGTATATCCACCTACCAGACTTAGTGAGTGCTGACCAAATTTTTTATCATAAGACAAAAAATATTCCTGCAAAAACGACCAGTTTTTATCATGACCTAATCCAAGTTGATTGTAAGCGTTGGTTCTGAACTGGTCATTAATCTTAACATCAAAAGTACGAGTTTCGCTAAAAGTTGCATCCATGGCAACATTCGCGCGAAGTTTCAAACCTTCGATAATTTCAAGCTCGCCGGTCACACTACCTAGAAAACGGTTGCGAATATTGTCTGTATCCTGGTTATCGACCGTGAAAACCGGGTTGTTAATATCGCCAAAAGCACCGATTCCCTGCGTGGAACTATAAGTGCCGTCGGTATTTTTAACAGGTAATCCGGGATGAAAACGGATGGCACTCCAAAGTAAACCCGTTTGGGAAGACCTTGTATCAGGTGAACTGTTGTGAGTATTGGTGAACTGGAAATTCTGACCAATTTTGATTTTTGAGCCAATTTTATGATCTGAATTAATACGGAAGTTCAACCGTTTGTACTTCGATTTTTCAATAATACCCTTTTCATCGTAGTATCCACCCGAAATTGAAAAAGACGAATATTTGCCACCACCTCGGATAGAAGCGTCATAATTTTGTGTAATGCCTTGTTGCAACAGCTCATCCTGCCAGTTGGTAAGCTGGGTCTGATATCTGGTATCCTGCCAGATAGCCGGAATTGGTAAGCCATCGTTTTCATAAGCTTCCCTTTTAATCATCGCCAAAGAAGGAGCATCCAGTACGTCCAAGGTCTTGATCCGGTTTGTTACACCCACGTAACCGTTTACGGAAAGTGCAATCGGATTATCAAATTTCCCACGTTTGGTGGTGATGATTATAACGCCGTTTGCTGCACGCGTTCCATAGATTGCCGATGCAGAAGCATCTTTCAGAATTTCAATTGACTCAATGTCATTTGGGTTGACATCGTTCATACTTCCTGACGGTACACCGTCGATTACAACGAGCGGTGAAGCATTATTCACAGTTCCGAAACCACGGATCTGAATGGTACCTGCATCACCCGGAGCACCGCCGTTACGGACAATATTAACGCCCGCAGCTCTTCCTTGTAATGCCTGCTGCGCTCCACCAGACGGAAGGTTTTCGAAATCAGCTCCTTTGACAGACGATACAGCTCCGGTCACATCTTTCTTTTCCTGTGTACCATAACCAACGACAACCACTTCATTCAAAGCACTTACATCAGGAACAAGCGATATATTGATTATATCGTTTTTGTCAAGAACCACTTCCTGACTGACATATCCGATAAAAGAAAATTTCAAGGCAGTGGCGGCATCAGCTATGGATAATTGGTACTCACCTTTTTCGTTGGTGGAAGTTCCTAGCTGGGTTCCAACCACAAGAATATTTACGCCAGGCAAGCCTTCGCCTTTGTCGTCTGTCACTTTTCCCGAAATTTTGCGCTCAGCGGTTTTAAGTGGAAAAAGGAAGCCCTGCGTCTGGATCGAAGTGCCTGCTGGGTTTTTTCGTAGCAAAATACGAGTGTTGCCAACTACCTCATAGGAAACATTCAGGGGAGTTAATATCTGATCCAGCACTTTGTACAAAGGTCCTTTTAATTCTTTCAAAGATGTACTTTGAGAATTCTGGATACTGCTTGTGCTGTAAACAAACTTTACGTCAGCCTGCTTTTCGATCAGGTTCAATACCTTTTTAATTTCCGTAGATTCCACTTTGAGAGAAATCTCTTTGCTCAGCAATTCCTGCCCACGTAAAGTATGGGCCATGGAAATCCCACAGCATAAAATCGCAATAATCAGTTGCTTAACACTAGTGCGCATGACTTTGTAAACAACCCTTTTGAGGGGTATTTTTTTATTCATAATTTTAAGAGTTTTTGTGGTTAACGAAACGCAAAAACATGAAACAACCTGCTGATTTTCAGCAGGGACATTTTAGTGCCGTTGATGTTAGCGCATCCGCAGCACTTTTTTATTTAGATTAACTATTTTGTACAGCCTTCTCCTCTTACGAACAGTGTGGTTCCACGTCGTTCATATGTGGCATTTATGGACCTGCAAATCAGATCAAGCTTTTCAAACAAGGAAAGATCTGCCAGGTCACCTGTAAACAGGCAGGTTTCGACCGAATCATTTTCGATTACAATATCAATCCCGTATGCTTTTTCGAGCATCGTGAAAGCGTCTTTTACAGGTGTTTCGAGAAACGAAAACACATAATCAGCTGGCAAGACCGAATGATTTAGTTTAGGATTTGAAACAATTGCCAACTCCATTTTCTTGGATTTTTTATCAAAAACAATTTTCTGATTTCGAGTCAGGATTACACCGTTACTAATCTTTGATGCCCTTTCTTCCACTTCATAAACAGATACGCGCCCGGAGGCGACCTGAACTTCAATGGAACGTGCGTCGTCGTAGGATTTTACTGTAAAACTGGTCCCCAGAACCTGGGTTACTAAGTTTTCTGTCGAGACAATAAATGGTTTTGCTGGATTTCTTTTGATCTGAAAAAAAGCTTCGCCATGTAAATAGACCAGTCGTTTCGTTTCGCCGAAATGTTCGGGATAGCTGATGCTGCTCTTTTTTTGAAGTATTACGATACTCCCGTCTTCAAGCGGAATTCTTTGTGGAGTATCTGATGTATTTTTAATTTCAATGACGCCCTCTTTTTCGATGGACTGAATATTGGATGTTTCTTTGTTATTGATCTGACTGAACGCGAACCAACATCCGACGATAAGCAAGATAGATGCTGCAATACCTTTTATCCAGGGTGAAAAGCGTAAAATAAAACTTTTGCTTGCTGTGCTTTTATCTACCTTTTTTTTGATCCGTTTTCCTATTTTTTCTTTTTCAGACTCAAAAACGGGTGACTCGTCAATAGAATTACTATGAAGATAATCCTGAACGAATTTCTCCTCTGCCGGTGAGTGTTCGCCGGCCAGGTATTTTTGCAACAGGATATCGAAATCGAATTGATTCATTATTTTGCTTTTTCGGATATCAATTGGGTGTGTGATAGATCCAGAGGTGATCTTTTAAGATTTTTAGTGATTTTGTAATATGATATTCGACCGCTTTTTCAGAAAGATTCAAATCCCTCGCGATGTCCTTGACGGATTGGTTCTCAAACCGGCTGAGCTGGAAAATTTTACTCGTTTTTTCCGGTAGTTTTTTTAACGCATTGTCCAACGCTGTGGACAGATCGGTAAACTCCACATCCTGTTCTGTAATGGAAGACTCCTGCATTTTTTGAAGAAGAACATATTCCTTGTACTTCCGCCAGGTGATTTTTGATTTGATGAAATTCGTGATCAGATGTTTCATCGAAATCACCAGGTATGAACTTAGATGCCGGATATTGCTTTCAGTTCTGCGGTTCCATAGACTTTCAAACAGGTCATGAACCAGTTCTTCCGCTTCTTCACGAGTTCCGATCTGGTGGTAGGCAATACAAAATAATTTATACCAGTACCGGTCATAGATTTCCCCGAAAGCAGGTTTGCTGCCTTCAATCAGTTTAATAACCAGCTGTTCATCGGTTAACAACTTGCTCATCCGGGAATTCGTTATGGAACTACAAAGGTATGGTCAAACAAAGCACAAAAATCCCTAACCCGTTTTAAGATTATTTTAAATAAATTTTAGTTTACGTCTGGTTATATAAATATTTTTAAAAATTCTGCGACATACCTGGCTCTGAAAAACTGGTAATTTATGATATACGCAACCTAATAAACGGGGTTTAAAACCAAAAAATGCCCTGCTGATAGGCAGAGCATTTTTAGAATATTTATTAAAAATGAAGCTAAATACTATGCAGCAGCATTTTGCTTTGACATTTTGCTTTTGAAAAACTGGTAGATCATAGGTAGAATTGAGAATCCGATTATTCCAAAAATAACCAGTTCAAAGTTCTTTTTCACGATCTCCATGTTTCCGAAGAAATATCCAAGTAGTGTCAGAGATGGTACCCAAAGAACAGCTCCAAGGACACAGTAACCGATATATTTTGAGTAATTCATACTTCCCGCACCCGCAACAAAAGGAGCGACCGTACGAACGATAGGGATAAAACGAGCCATGATCACAGTGCTTCCGCCATGTTTTTCATAAAAAGCTTCTGTTTTTTCAAGATATTCTCTTTTAAGGAAAAGGATTCTTTCGCGTTTTTTTATCTCGCCACCGAACTTCTTACCCATAAAATAATTGAGGTTGTCACCCAACAACGCAGCGATGATCAGGATAACGATGATCAGAAAAACGTTCAGGCCTGTTCCTTCATTGGCAGCAATCGCGCCGGCTGCAAAAAGAAGCGAATCGCCAGGAAGAAGCGGCATAATAACTAACCCGGTTTCTGTAAAAACAATGAGAAATAAGATCACATAGGTAAGCGTACCGTACTCCTGAACGATATCAAACAAATGCTTATCCAGATGGAGGAAAAAATCAATAAACTGCGTTAAAAATTCCATTGCTTTTTAAGTTTAACCAATTAGTTATAAATATGAAAGGTGAGCTTTAAAACAGTTATTTCGAATCAACTTTCCATTCTTTCTTTGTTTTGGCATTCAGGAAGTGCGTGAAAGTATCACCGCGTAACCCTAAACGAATCGTTTCTAATGGGATAAGCTCGCTCGGAGCAATATTTCCCAAATTCACGTTAGCACCCAAGAGTTTGACAAACCAGACCTGCTGAGATTTTTGAGGCGCTTCCCACAACATTTTTTCAAAGGGAATCTGCGTTAAAATCTCTTCAACCAAACCCTGACGAACCTCGCCGCTAGCTCTGAAAAGTCCTACATTTCCGGATTCTCTTGCTTCTCCGATCACTTTCCAGGCGCCTGCTTCCAGTTCAGACTGGATGAGCTGGATCCATTTATAAGGAGGGATGATTTTATTTTCGTCTTTTGATCCAACTTCTGACAAAACCGTTACCTGCTGAGCCAGTTTGCGAATATATTCACATTTCACATCCTGAGGCATTTCAATAGAGCCATCAGAAACCTCAGCAAATTTGAGGTCATATTTATCCAGTAATTTACGGTAGTCATCAAACTGATTTCTTACCACAAAAGCTTCAAATAATGTGCCGCCGAAATAAACCGGAATCCCGGCATTTTTATATACTGCTAATTTTTCATCAAGGTTGGAGGTTACATAGGAAGTGGCCCATCCAAGCTTTACGATATCTATAAATGTGGAGGCACTGGAAAGCATATCTTCGGTTTCCCTGATACTAAGCCCTTTATCCATAACCATCGTAATTCCCTTTTCACGAGGCTTTTCTGAACGGGAAGGAATTTGTGATAACGTAAAATTCATATTTGGATACTCTTTTAAGTCTTCGAAAAACTCGGGCAAAGGTAGCAATTACCTTTGATACGTAGCAATAAAATCAGTAGTATTGACTTATTGTAATAGTTAAATCTACGATAATTAATATTTCAGGAATACATCCGGTTTAATATTTCACTCTTTGACTACTTTTAAAATGCTGGTATCGGATAATTCATCGCAGAAAAAACATGAATCACGGTTGGAGTATATGCAATCATTCACCGGTCAATTGATGAAGGAAAGTTTGTCGCCTGTCGGGAGATGGCTAAATGGAAAATTACTCGACATTCAGGATGGGAATATGAGTGTCGAATTTATTGTTCGCGAGGATATGTCAAATCCGATGGGCGTGTTGCACGGCGGAATTGCTGCGACTATTCTTGATGATGTGGTTGGAACTATGGTTTATGCTCTTGGCCGTGAGTTTGCTTACACCTCTGTTAATTTGAACTGCGACTTTCTACACGCAGCAAGGACAGGTGAAACCATTATTGCTGAGGCAAAAGTGGTTCGGGCGGGCAAGAATATTATTCATGTTGAAGGTATGATTAAAAATCCGGCAGGACTGATTATCGCGAAATGCAGCAGTAATCTGATTCAAACAGGCTTTAAAATTCCGCCTCATTAAAGATAACCCTGAGCCTGTAGCTGAAAAAGTTCTGCGTATTTTCCATCCAGATTTAGTAATTCTTCATGCGAACCATACTCAATTAATCTGCCTTTTTCCATGAAAAGAATTCGGTCCGCCATTCGCACCGTTGAAAACCGGTGTGAGATAAGCACAGCCATTTTTCCATTAATTAATTCGCTGAACCGTTGGAAAACTTTATGCTCCGCTCTGGCATCAAGCGCGGAAGTCGGTTCATCGAGAACGATAAGCTGAGCGTCGCGCATGTAGGCTCTGGCCAAGGCAATTTTCTGCCACTGACCACCTGAAAGTTCTGTCCCTTCTTTGAATCTCTTGCCCAAAACCTGCTCAAAACCATTAGGAAGCTGGTCAATAACCTCGTTGGCCATACTCATTCCGGACGCAATTTGGATAGCCTCCTTGTCATTAATATTATCAATGTCACCTACTGCAATATTATCAGAAACGGTCATTTCATAGCGGATATAATCCTGAAAAATGATACCAATATTTGCTCTTAAATCAGCCAGTTTATAATCCAAGATATCGATTCCGTCAATTAATATTCTGCCTTCGGTTGGTTTATACAAACACGCCAAAAGCTTAACCAGCGTTGTCTTTCCAGCGCCGTTTTCACCAACAAGAGCAAGTTTTTCTCCTGCATTTAAGGTGAATGAAAGATTCCTTATCGCCCAAAAATCACTTTCCGGATATTTGAAACTTACATTCTCAAAAACAATACCTCTTTGGATTGGTCGTGGGATAAGATGGCCATTTTCATTTGCCAGAATTGTCGGTTGTATTTCAAAAAAATCAAACAGATCTTTAAGATAAAGTGCATTTTCAGCGATACCGGAAAACCTGCTCATAATGCCTTGTAACATACCGTGCATCCTTTGAAAAGAACCGGAAAGAAATGTCATCGTACCGATTGTGATCAATCCCGCGAGCGTTTGTACCAATACAAAAACATAAGCTGCATAATAAGCAATGGTGCCAATTGCAGACAAAAGATATCCCCAGCCAGCGCGACTAATCGCAATTTTACGGTTTGCCAGATAATATTCTTCGGACAATTCTTTGAAACGTTTTGCCAGATAATTTTCCAGACCAAAAACCTTGACCTCTTTGGCCGTTTCCGCACTTGATCCGAGATAGCGCAGATAATCCAATTCGCGCCTTTCCGGCGTCCAGCTTCTTGTCAGTGAATAAGTTCTTTCGTTAAAATGAGTTTCCCCTAAAAAAGAAGGAATAACGGCTATGATCAATATTAAAATGAGCCAGGGATTGAAAATGACCAATCCGGCTCCGAGAGAAAGCAGCGTTAAAATATCCTGTATCTGTGCGAGTGTTTGAGTAAGCAAAACAGTTCGGCCGGCAGTCTGGCGTCTTGCACGTTCCAGTTTGTCATAAAAAACAGGATTTTCAAACTGATATAAATCCAGCTTTGCAGCATGATGTACCAGATCGACCGACGTTTTATTAGCGACCAGATCACCCAAAAGGCTGTCAAAAAGATTTATACAACGATTTAAGAGGTCGGATACAATGGTTAATCCTAATTCAGCGGCAACCAACATCCAAAGATAGTCATGCGAATCAGCGCGATGATCAATTAATCGGACGACTTGATCAATAATTTCTTTACCAATGTAAAGCATTATCAGCGGAAGGCCGGATTTTATAAGCCGGAAAATAATATTTCCTAATGTGAGCAATTTATTGGTTTCCCAGACCAGACGGAAAAAACGAGGGAGGTTTTGTAAAGCAGAAAATCGCTTTTTAAATGATTCTGAGGGTTGTTTTGGATTTTTAAAGGACTTCGTTGCAGGAATTTTCTTCAATAGTTAAAATGAGTATGGTGACTTTCTGTTAATCATTTTGTTATGAAAAAAGTTCTCTGTAAATCAATTGCTTTTGCCCGCTAATAAATCAGATCGATTTAATTTGATCCCCGGAGTTTACCGGCCTAAATATTACCTTTGTAGAATGGAAAAAAACTTCAATGACTTGTCAGAAAATCGCCAGCAGCAGCTTATGGCTTTTGATCGTTTGCTAACCATTATGGATGAACTTCGTGAACAGTGCCCCTGGGACCGGAAGCAGACGCTGGAAAGTTTACGACATCTTACAATAGAAGAAACTTATGAATTATCTGACGCAATTCTTGAAAATGACCTGCCGGAAATAAAAAAGGAATTGGGAGATGTGCTTTTGCATATTGTTTTTTATGCCAAAATCGCGTCGGAGCATACTGAAATCGGGAAAAGTTTCGATATCGCTGATGTATTAACCGGAATTTGTGAAAAACTGATTTCTCGACATCCTCATATCTACGGCGATGCAAAAGCGGATACGGAGGAGCAGGTAAAGCAGAATTGGGAAAAACTGAAATTGAAAGAAGGTAATAAATCTGTATTATCTGGCGTGCCTGGATCTTTGCCTGCGCTTGTGAAGGCTATGCGCATTCAGGAAAAGGCCCGCGGAGCTGGCTTCGACTGGGATGAAAAACAGCAGGTATGGGCGAAGGTTGAAGAGGAATTACAGGAGTTTAAAGAAAACTTCAATATTGAAACGCAGGTTGTAATTGACCAGAAGGAAGCGGAAGGAGAGTTTGGCGATCTGCTTTTCTCACTGGTTAATTATTCGAGATTCGTTGATATTAATCCGGAAACGGCATTAGAAAGAACAAATAAAAAGTTTATCCGCCGGTTTCAATATATGGAAGAAGCATCGAAGTTGGATGGGAAGTCACTAACAGAAATGACGCTTTCAGAGATGGATGAATATTGGAACCAGGCAAAGGCTTTGAAGGTTTAAATGTGTTGTTTAAGGTAATTTTACGCGGTAGATTCAAATAATTATTCAAAGTTGGAATATGATTTGTGTCAATAATGATTGTTTTTGATATTGTATAAAGTTTCAGTTCACTGAGAATTGCTTATCAACTAACACACGCTAAAATGTACATTGAAGACCGAATTGCACAATTAGAAATAGTATCCGTGGATCAGGGAAAGCAGATAGAAATGATTGCAGACGGGTTAGGCAAACTGACAATCGAGATGCATAAGGGTTTTGCTGAATCTAAAAAGCAAAATACTTTACTGCGTCATGATATATCACTTTTGCAAAAGGATATGTCTGGTTTACGAAAGGATATTTCTGGTTTACGAAAGGATATGTCCGGTTTACAAAAGGATATGTCCGGCCAAAAAAAGGATATTGAATCTTTAAAATCCGACGTAATTGGTTTGAAAGAAGACGTAAACAAATTAAAAATCGACGTTGCTGTTATTCAACAGGATTTAAAAGATATCCGTCATGAAATGGACGAGCGCTTTAATTTGATAGATTTAAGATTTGATAAGATGGAAAGTAACTTTAATGGAAAATTTGACTTACTTGTCGAACTCATTAAAGCGAAATAAGATTAATAAATGTCTTCACATCATATTATCAGAGAAAAGCAGGAACCTGCACTTATTATCGCCAATGGTGAAGCATGTAGTGAAGAATTGCTTGGGCAATTATTAGAATGGAGTCCGCTGGTCTTGGTTTTAGATCATGCTATTTACCGGGTTCTGGATTTAGGAATTAAAGTAGATGTTTGGCTGGGCGACTTTGATCATAATCATGACTTCGAGGAAATACGGTCCCGGCAGGATCCGATAAAAATTGTCCATACGCCGGACCAGGAAAAAACAGATCTTGAAAAGGCAATTGATTATTTAGTTGACGAGGGTTTTCCTGCTGCCAATATTGTCTGGGCAACTGGTCGGCGCGCTGATCATGCGATTACGAATATCACCAATCTGGTTCGCTACAAAGAAATTATTCGTCTGGTTTTATTTGATGACTATTCCAAAATATTTCCCTTATCGGGAATTTTTGAAAAGTGGTATGTCGCCGGCACGCCAATTTCCCTAATTCCGGTAGGAGTGGTGGAAGGGATTAAGACAGAAGGTTTAAAATATAATCTGAATGACGAAACACTGACGCTCGGTCATCGTACAGGAAATAGCAATGAGGCGGAAACTGATGGTATGGTTCGAATTTCCGCCCGAAATGGTGACTTGTTAATTATGGAGTGTTGGGATTAGACCCCTATACACTTTTTGACTCAACATAAAAATTACGATCTACGGTCAGCGTTTTTTCTCCTTTTGTTTTTAAAGTTTTCCAATCCGTTGTCGGATAAACGAATTGATTCTTTCCATCCGCTAATTTTATTTTTACAGGCATATCAAAACCGGCAATAACATTTACCCAACGATACTGTACGCTATTTCCTTTGAAAGAATATTCAAGAACGGGTATCTGGGTATCTCTTAAATACTGATCAAAGATCTTGCTGATATCACGACCCGTATTTTTATTGACATAATCTTCAATCTGCTTCGTTTCTACTGTTTGGTGGTAAAAAGTCTTATTTAGGCCACGTAAAATCTGACGCCACTTTTCGTCATCATTTACAACCTGGCGAATGGTATGCAGCATATTTCCACCTTTGTAGTACATGTCCCTGGAACCTTCCTGATTGACATTGTATGTTCCAATAATTGGAATGTCATTTGCGATCAACGCTCTTGTGCCGATTACATAATCAGCGCCTGCTTCTTTGCCAAAATAAAATTCAGTGTATAAATTCTCCGAATAATTAGTGAAACTTTCGTGAATCCACATGTCTGCGGCATCCTTATATGTGATATTGTTGGCAAACCATTCATGACCACTTTCATGAATAATGATAAAATCCCATTTTAATCCCCAACCTGTTTTTGATAAATCCCGGCCCAGATATCCCATTTTGTAGCCGTTACCGTAAGTAACGGAGCTTTGATGTTCCATTCCCAGATAAGGTACCTCAACCAATTTATATCCATCTTCGTAAAATGGATATGGGCCAAACCAATGCTCAAAAGCTTTCAGCATTTTATTAGCCTGATCAAACTGAACTTTTGCCTTTTCCAGATTTTCTGGATAAACGTAAAAACTTACCGGCAAATCTCCTTTTTCTCCTTTGTATATTTCGCTCCAACTCACATACGGTGCAACGTTCATGTTTACGCCATAATTATTAATTGGATTGACAACGGCCCAATTGAAAGTATGTGTGCCGTCATTATTTTCAACTACACTTCGCAATTTTCCGTTGGAAACATCCGTCATCGCTTTTGGAACTGTAATACTTACCATCATACTGTCAGGTTCATCGTACATGTGATCCTTGCACGGCCACCAAACGCTGGAACCAAGTCCCTGACAAGATGTTGAAATAATAGTATTTCCCTTGCCATCCGGAACCCATTGAACGCCTCCATCCCATGGCGGGCGTTTTGCCAATCTTGGTCGTCCGGAGTAAAAAACCTCAATTGATTCTGATTTTCCTTTTTCCTGTTTTTTCGAAAGGGTGATAAAAAAAGCATTTCCGTCTCTTTTGTAAGTCAGGGTTTGACCGTCCTGTATCACTTTCTCGATTTGAAGTGGTTCCTGCAAATCCACCTGGATGACTTGTTTAGGCTCTAAAACCTTATAATTAATAATCGTACTTCCTGAGATGGTGCTGTCTTTTGCATTCGGTGTCACACGCAAATGGTAATAAGTAAGATCCCACCAGACTCGCTCAGGTGTTATAGCCCCACGAAGTGTATCGGCATGGGTAAATGTGGTTTGCTTTTGGGCACTCGATAAAAATGGAGTTAAAATGAGGCAAAATGACAAGATTTTTTTCAACATTAAATAGGAGATTATAGTACAGAATTTGTGTTAGATTACTCTTCAAGAACTTCCATCGCATTTAATTCAGGGCCTCCTCCGCGGTTAGCAGACCCGGCGGCGATGTAGACTTTCCTATTGATGGACACAGCCTGCGTTCCATGCCGTCCTTGTTGCATTGAAGGAAATTTTTCCCATTTCTGGTTCTGTGTGTTGAATGCTTCAACTTCGTTATGAGCTTCCACATGGGCATCACTTTCACCACCCAGGATCAGAATTCTTTTGCCAAGTGCAACTGTTGTGTTTCCTGCGCGCTTGGTTGGAATATTGTTTGAAGCGTCAAGGGTAGACCATTTCCCGGTTTTGAAATCATAAACGTCAACTTCTGCAATCGTCGTATTTAAAACCTGATTGATCCTTGCAGTGGATAATCTGCCGCCGGCAACGTAAAGTTTATTGTCCACAACGGCAACTTGAATATGATCACGGGGGCGGGGAGCTTCAGCCAATTGCTTCCAGGTATTCGTTGCAGGGTCATATTCGTCAAACCATGTTACCTGTCCGTCCCAATGCCCATCCTGAATCCCGCAAACAAGATAAATTTTATCATTGAGCGTGAATGCCCCTGCGGCTCCGCGTCTTCTGTTTTCCGGAATTTCCGGGCCTTTTCGCCACTCATTTTTTACCGGATCAAATATGTAGATATTAGGAATGGGTACTTCATGCGGATAACTTCCGGTAAAAGCGCCCAGTACGTAGATCTCATTTTTATAAGAAACAGCCTGAAAATGGCTCATTTCAAGCGGGGTTTTACTAAGCGTGATCCAGGTATCTTTTTTAGGATCATATTCGTCAACCGATTTAATGCCGCGGCCACCAAGTAAATAAAGTTTTCCGTTGGCATGGGACATCGCATTTTCATGTCTTTTGTCAGGGAGATTTTCTGGTTCGATTGCCCGCCAGACCTGACCATTAGCGGAAATGGCCATCATATGGATGACCAATAAGAATGCGCCGATTTTGTGGAAAATACTTTTCATAAATTGTCCGGATATAAATATTTCCAGACGTCAATCGACGCCTGGAAAACTATTAACTACCATCAAGGTACAATTTATTTTATTATTTTTAAATATTCATCCTTGTATCCTATACTTACCAATTTTGGGAAATTACTGGTCAATTTTTGCTGATTGATTTTAATGCCGGGCTTTCAAAATTTAGCTTTTTCAAACCATTCTGAACATCAGGATTACTCATGAATAATTTCCATAACAACCCAGTCCGATAATTTTCGATCATCACGATAATTGGGCCCTGATCGATAGCCAAATGCGATTTTGCATACCAGTTTTGCGACTCATTAAAAGCGTCCGTAAATCCGTATTCGCTCCAAATTTTATCTCCCAGATCGTCGTAGAAATGACGCATTGCTTTCATCGATTGTTCGGGCGTATAAGGGAAAGATGATAATGCTGCGGTAGGCGTAATGGTGCCAAAGTCGTTTGTTGGTGAAAAAGCATTGTAGCCATCAAAGGTATCGCTCGCCGTAAGACCCCAGCTGTTGTCACCATATCCTTTAAATTTCCCAGGGTTAGCCACACAATGTTTATAGTTGATCAGCGTATGGTTGACGTTTTGTTCCCAATAATTTGCATACTTATCTTTCAGATTACGTGGATCAAGTCCGAGAAACGAATAATGAGCGAAGAACATAGGGCCGCCAAAATCGAAACCCAGTGGAAGTTTTACGCCATAAAATTCTTTTCCATTTTTGAAATGATCACTTTGGGCCCAGCACTTGTCATAAACCTGTGCATTGATTGGATATCTTGGAGACGAAGCAGCCAGAATGTAGGTAATCAGCGTTTCGTTATAACCTCGTAATTCGAAATTCATCGCCCAGCCATGATTCGGGCTCCAATGCCAAAACAGCTGATCAGGGTTTCCCCTGGTATACCAATCCCATTCTGCTTCATCCCAAATCCAGGTAATCCGGTTCCTCAAATCACGTTCGACATTGTTGTTTCCATTGAAATACTGTTTTGCACAAAGTAACCCTTGAAATAGAAATGATGACTCGACAAGATCTCCTCCGTCATCTTTACGCCCGAAAGGAATAATTTTCCCGGTTCCTCCATTTAACCAGTGGGGGAATATTCCATGATAATGATCTGCTTTGGACAAAAATTTAACCATTTTCAATAAACGGTTTGAAACGGAATCTCTCGGAACCCAGCCGCGTTCGGCGGCGACAATCATAGCCATAATCCCAAATCCGGTACCTCCTGTTGTGACTACCTCATCGCCATAATCGAACGCAACATTGCTCCGTTCTCTGGCCATACCGCTTACCGGATGTCCAAATTCCCAGAAATAACGAAAAGTCTGCTTTTGTACCAATTCAAGCAATGCTGTATCCGATAAATTTTTTGGCCGGTTGGCGGGATTAAATACAGCAGGGGAAGTGGTATTTTTTTTCTTTTGTGCAAGAATATCTGTTGTTGAAAACAGTACCAATGCAAAAATGCTGAATTGAAAAATTATATATTTCATGATATTAGAGATTGATTTTTTGTGTCGGAGTAATCGTCATTTACTATAAATCCGGACTCTGAAATCCGAGGCTTTTCATGCCTGTTTTTATTTCCGGATTACTCATAAAAAGATTCCAAAGTAGCTGGCTGCGATGGTTTTCAATCATGATAACGATCGGTCCCTGATCAATTGCCAGGTAAGAAGTTGCAAACCAGGGTTGTTGTAAAGAAAATGCATCGTAAAATCCATAGTCTCCCCAAATCTTATCGCCCAGTTTATAGTAAAAAAATCTGAGCGCTTTCATCGATTCATCGGGGGTATAAGGAAACGAGGATAAGGCAGCCGTTGGAGTGATCACTCCCTTGTCGTTTGTTGGCGAGTTTGCGTTATATCCATCAGGAACATCACTGGCAGTTAATCCCCAGCAATCTTCGCTGTAACCGTAATATTTAAGCGGATTTGTTTTACAGTAATTAAAATTTATTAATGTATGAGCCCGATTTTGATCCAGATAATTGGTGTATTTATCTGTTAGTCCAGTCGGGTTCAGTCCAAGAAAGGAATAGTGGGAAAAGAATAACGGACCACCGTATGGACTACCCAGAGGTAATTTTATTCCCTCATAACTATTGCCATTAACAAACGAACCATTGCCAGTCCAGCCATTTTCATATACCTCTTTCGAAATAGGGTGAGTGGGGGATGAGGCTGCGAGGGCATATGTGATCAGACATTCGTTCCAGCCTCTAATCGGAAGATTCATATCCCAGCCATAGGTAGGGCTCCAGTGCCAGTAAAGTACGTTTTCGTTATTCTTTCTAAACCAGTCCCATTCCACGCCGTGCCAGACGGCATTGATATCACTTCTCAATGCAATTTCTGACGCATCGTTTCCACTAAAATATTGACGTGCTGTTAACAGCCCCTGAATCAAAAACGAGGTTTCAACCAAGTCAGCTCCGTCATCCTTCGTGCTGAATGGCACAACGGATCCTGTTGCGCCATTTATCCAATGCGGAAAGGCACCATGAAATTTCTGGGTGTTATTTTTCAGGAAAGCAATCATCTTTTGCAAGCGCTCCAAGCCCTGTGCTCTTGTGATAAATCCTCTTTCAATGGCTACGGGAATTGTCATAATTCCAAATCCGCTTCCGCCTGATGTTACTACGTCGCCGGAAGTATTTCTTTCTCTTGCCAGGCCGCTAACAGGATGGCCAAAATCCCAGAAATATTTGAAAGTTTGTTTTTGCACCAATGTCAAAAGTGCATCATCCGTAATCCTGGGGAATTTATCCGTTGAATCGATTTCAAAGGTTGAAGGCACGATAACTTCTGGTGCTTCAACTTTGTCATTCTTGCATCCGAATGTTGCGAAAAATAAACAAATAATAACATGATAATTTTTCACGGCTTACTCGGTTATTGATGAAGATTTCATGAAATAGTGAAACGCGTCACAGACGGCAGGACATAAATAACCCGCAGAACGATGTTCCTGAATATCAGAAATCTGAATTCTTTCATCGCCCTGCGGGCTGGATTAAATTTTTGCCTACCTTTAGTATCCTGCGTTTTGGGTTAACACTCCGCCGCTCAGGTCAATTTCTGTCTGAGGAATTGGCCAAACTTCGTTTTTGTTCGCCTGCCATCCTTTTGGTCCGAAAACCTCAGTTCCTCTTCCCTGGCGGATCACATCGAAATAACGATCATATTCCAAAGCCAATTCAAATTGGCGTTCACGCCAGATTGCTCTTTGCAGCGCAGTTTTTTCCGCAGTAGTAACTTTTGGTAAAATCGTTGCACTTGTACCTCTCGCTCTTGCACGAACCAATTCAAGGGATGCCAAAGCTTCGGTTGTTTTACCAAGTTCATTAGCTGCCTCTGCATTCATTAATAATACATCAGCATAACGGATCACGCGTACATTTTGCTGAGCACCTTCATTAAAGCCGGATACAAACAGGTTAAAAGGCACATATGATTTTTGGTTATACATGGTGTTGTCACCCGTTGCTGCTATGGCATCACCCTCAGGTGTTGTTTCTCCCCTGAAAATAATCGTTGCATCTCTCCTTGGATCACCCGTTTCGTAACTTGCGGCCAGTTCTTTTGTTGGCACATTGAAGCCCCATCCGCCCCCAACAACGCCCCTTACACCCTGAACCTGGGAATACTGAGAATTTGAAGCATCTTTATTTTCAAGTACCAATTCGTTCTGAATCTCAAAAATTGATTCAGACGAATTTTCGTTTTGAATCCTGAACAATTGCTCGTAATTCGGGAAAAGAGAATATTGGCCGGAAGCCATCACCTGGGAAGTCAAATCATATACCTGCTGCCATTTTTGCTGATACATGGAAACTTTTGCATGTAATGAAAGCGCAGCACCTTTGGTAACGCGTCCCAGATCTGTTGCACCATAAGTTGCAGGCAAAACTGCCGCAGCTTCTGTCAGATCTTTTTCAATGGCTGCGTAAACTTCTGCCTTGGGAGTACGTGGTATGTTATATTCCTCAGTCCCGGCCGGTACGGTTAGTCTCAACGGAATGTCACCGAAAGCACGGACTAACCTGAAATAGGAATAGGCCCGGATAAATTTCGCCTCAGCCAAATACCGGTCTTTTAAAGCAGCCGTCATTTCGATCGCTGGAACATTATCCAAAACCTGATTGGCATAATTAATATTCTGGTATTGAGCACTCCAGAACGCTCCTAACTGCCCTTCCGTTGAACCAACAGAAAAGTTATCATAAGTGTTAAAAAAGGTTGCATCAGATGCGCTGCTCCCTTTTTCTGTTTCGTCGGATCCAACACTTTCTACGGCAATCGCACCGAAAGCAGTATTTCCAAAGGATCTCAGATTTGCATACATGGCATTTACTGCTTTTGTAGCATCGCCTTCATTTTGCCAAAACACATCGCCTGACTGTTGTCCTTGCGGATCTGTATCCAGAAAACTATCCTGGCATGCCGATGGAAGCAGCAGCAGCGAAGCCAGGCCGGCATAAACCCCGAATCTGCCTAATCTGGTTTTAAAATCTATATTTTTCATATTCTTATTTGTCTTAGAAAGTAACATTTATACCAAAGTTATAGGTTGCTGACAACGGATAAACATTGGCATCAATACCTGCCTGAGTAGGTTTGTTGTCTGTCGCCGTGATCTCCGGAGAAAGTCCTTTATATTTGAAAAAGTTAAGCGCATTTTGTGCATTGGCATAAATTCTCAGCTTTTTCATTTTCAAACGCTCAGTCACTTTTGCAGGCAGGCTGAATCCTAACTGTGCATTTCTAACTCGGAAGTAACTTCCGCTTTGAACGAAAAATGAGTTAGGAAGATAATTAGAACCTCCACCGATATTAGCTGATGGATAGGTATTGGAAGTTCCTTCTCCATGCCAGCGGTTGTCGAAATAATCTTTCGTGAAATTCTCATTTCCATAACGCCATCCGATATTGGCGTTATAAATATCCACTTTGGCAACACCCTGGAAATCAAGCATCAAATCAAACCATTTGTAGTTCCAGCTTGTGTTGATACCGTAAGTATATTTTGGATTTGGATTTCCAATAACCTGGCGATCAAGGCCAGTGATGTTTCCATCAGGAGTACCTGCTGAACCGCTGATATCCCGATATCTGAAATCTCCCGGCTTAGCCGTTTTTTGTGCTGATCCGTCTATTTCTGTCTGGTTTTGGAATATTCCGTCAACGATATATCCGTAGAATGAACCGATAGGATCGCCAACTCTCGTTCTCGTTGCGAGTGCACCACCGGTCAGACCAACACCACCATCATAGATTGGATTGGCACCCGTAGACACAGCTAGTACTTTATTGTTGTTGACACTACCATTAACGCCGATACTGTAAGTCAGGTCGTCTCCGATTTGATCATTCCAGTTAATAGCTGCTTCAAAACCTTTATTTTGGAAATCGGCCTGGTTTCCGATAATCTTACCACTCGCGGTTCCGATTGATGTTAACACAGGGAGGTCAAAAATTGCACGTTCGGTTTTTTTAGTATAGTAATCCAATTCAAAACTCAAACGGTTTTTCAATAAGGATGCTTCTAGACCGATGTCCGTACCCACGCCGCGTTCCCAAACAGTCACAGGTGGAATGATTGAATTGATACTGGCGCCAGTGTTTACCGTTCCGCCATAAATTGCAGCCAAACTACCACCCGTCGCTACGGTCAGTGTCGACAAGTTTGAGGGAACTGATGCATTACCGATTTTACCCCAGCTCGCACGTAATTTCAAGTTGTCAAAAATCTTCTGATCACCCATGAAGGCTTCATTGCTGATTACCCAGCCGGCACCTACTGACGGGAAATACCCCCATGCATTGCCGCCCTGATAAAATTTAGAAGAACCATCCGCTCTCAAAGATGCATTCAAAAGATAACGATCTGAAAAGCCGTAATTGACACGTCCAAAGTAAGAAGAATAGGTTGCAAGATCACCCTGATCTGTTACATTTCGTCCATCAACATTACCCAAGGTAAGGTACAAATCACCTTCACTTGAATAAGGAACATCTCGGGCAGATGCTGTTAATTGGTAAGACTGATCGCGTTGCGCAGATTGACCAAGAAGAGCAGTAATGGAATGGTTACCGATTTCTTTGGTATAGGTCAGCGTGTTTTCAAAAATCCAATAACGTGCTTGCGGACGCGTGAATGTCAAAAGGCTGTTTGTATTTCGCTGAGCAACTGTTGCTGCGTAAACCGGAACATACGACCTCGTTTCATCCTGCGAATAACGACCACCAAGACTTGTTTTGAAAGTAAAGTTTTTCAAAAAAGATAATTCTGCATATGCATTGGCAGTTAGAAGCGTCTTTTTTGTGTTTTGGTTGAAATAATCAACCGTAACCTGGGGATTGAAATTAGCACCGTCACCAAGGTTTAATTTTGAAGGATCACCGTACGTTCCATCCGCATTATAGATCGATAAGGCCGGAGATGCTGCATACAATTGTCTGAAAATCCCACCTGCTTCATCTTGCGATTTGCTGAAAGCACCAGTTGCCGTATACCCAACTCTCAAATTTTTAGAAACCTGAAAATCGTTCTGGAAACGTGCAGTATAACGTTTGAAGTTATTTTTTTCCACAATACCGTCTTGCTTCAAATAGCCAAGCGATAAGTTGTAGGTAGATTTTTCTCCACCACCGCTAACAGAAATCTGATGGTTGGTAATGAAGGCGTCACGAAGAATTTGTTTGTACCAATCAGTACCTTCGCCATAATTTGCGGGGTTCAAAATTTCCTGTCCGCCATTGATCGCGCTCAGTTCATTGATCGCCGTAGCATATTCGTTCGCATTGGCCATTTTAATCTGATTTGTCACTTTTTGCATACCGACAAATCCATTATAATCCACAACTGCCTGTCCGGATTTACCTTTTTTCGTGGTAATCAAAACTACACCATTGGCCGCACGAACACCATAGATAGATTGGCTTGACGCATCTTTCAGGATGTTCATGCTTTCTATGTCTGCGGAGTTAAGGAAACTGATATCATCAAACCACACACCGTCGACAACATATAGCGGGTTAGGACTTCCATAAGCGGTACCAACACCACGAATACGGATTTGTGGTGAAGCACCTGGTTTACCTGAGTTATTCACCTGAACACCCGCAACTTTTCCCTGAAGACCACTGACCGGGTTGATAGAAGATTGTTTGGCGATTTCAGCTCCCTTAATAGAAACGACAGATCCTGTCACATCCACTTTTCTCTGAGAACCATAACCTACAACAACCACCTCATTTAAGGCGCGCGCATCTTCTAAAAGTGCGACATTTATAACAGAATTTGAACCAACTGTTATCTCCTGAGACGTCATTCCAATCATGGATACCACAAGAATGGATGCTGACGAAGGAACGCGAATATTAAAACTTCCATCTACATCAGTAGGAACACCAGTTGTAGTTCCTTTAAGTAGTACACTAGCTCCCGGAAGCCCGGAGCCATCTGTTGCTGAGGTGACCTTACCTGTAATGTTGATTTCCTGCGCGAATGCCATCGAGGTTACGCATGCAAAAAAGATCAGCAAGTACAGAGATCGTACATTTGCTTTCATTGGTCTTTAGTTAGTATTGAACTTTATGAAGATTAAATTGTCTTCAAAGCTAACTACTTATACTAACTATTGTCAAAAATACCACTACATCACAACTACATCAATGAGAATAATGCAACAAAATATATTATTTTATTGTAAAAATATCGGTTTCGTCTCATGATTTCATACATCCATCATGTACTCAGTAAGGTTCAGATCGTTGTCTAAATTCAGCTTTTTGCGAAGTCTGTAACGTTTAATTTCAATTCCTCGAACGGAAATTCCCATGACGGGAGCCATTTCTTTGCTTGATAAATTCATTCTGAGACAAGCTGCGAGGCGCAGCTCTGATGGCGAAATAGCGGGACATACATTTTTTAACCTCTTAAAAAATTCGTCATGAACCTCGTTGAAATTTTCTTCAAACAAAACCCAGTCGTCCTTACCAGCTACATTTCTTTCAATACTGTGAAGTAATTTTTGGTAGTGAATATTTGGTAACTGCTGCCCGAGTTCCTGCTTCACTTGCTGCAGCTCGTCTCGGATTTCCTGAAGAATTTCGTTTTTCTTTACAACATTAATTGCAACGTTGCTCAACTGCTGACTTTTGTTTTTTATTTCGCTCTGAAGATTTTCATTACGTATTTCTATAATTCGTCTTTCATTTATTAGTTTTTGTTGACGCAACTTTTCTTCCTGTTCTTCCAGTAATTTTTGTCGGTGTCTGACAAGTCTTTTTTCTTGAAATATGATAATTCCCGTCAGGAGCGCGGCAGCTAATAAAACAAAAATCAGTCTGGCCCAAACCGTTTCATACCAATATGGCGTCACAGTAAAGTGGTAAGCCGTGACTTCGTCATTCAAACTTGTCTTTATTTCAAACGTATACTTGTCAGACGAAAGATTGGTATATTCCACATAACTCTTGTCTGTCCACTCTGACCACTGTTCTGAAAGTCCTTTTAGTCTGTATTTATATTGCACATCCTGACCAAAAACCGGTAGCGCATAAACGATTCTGACAGATCTTACATCAATTGGCAATGTAGTTTCGTCCGTTGTTTTAAACATTTCTCCAAGATTTCGAAGGTTTAAAACTTTCCTAATTACTGGCCTGAGTGGTATTAAAAATGGCTGTTCATCCTGCCTGCGATTATACAGCGCATACCCATTGTCAAGACAAAAGAAATAGTAATGATTAGCAAGTGGGATGATGGTCTCGCTGTTTCGAACCAGAGATAATTGTAGCGTCCGCGGGTCATTATTGCCGTGGAAGATAATCCTGTTCGGATATATTTTGAACCAGTCATTATCGACACCGGATCTTATTTTAAACTCTTCGTCCTCCTTACCGCCAAGATTTTTGTATGGTATTAATTTATCTTGCTTGTTGGGTGTAAAGAAGTTGTTGCCGGATCTGACAAGCACATTTTCCTGCCAGGGTGTAATTTCGGTGGCGAATTCACTGGGAATATCGGTCGGCGCCTTATACGCTTTCCAGGAAATGACAGAGTCAAGTGCTGGGTTTAAAATGACATGGTATAATCCTCGATAGGCATGAGCAATCCAGAATGAGCCGTCCTGTGTCCTGACAATTTGTTTAGCAGGTACTGGTGGGAAGCCTTTTATTGGAAATTGGTAAGTCCATAGGCCGGTCCTGTCTTTTTTATAAATATGTAATCCTGTATAAGAACCCTGTAATAATATTGTGTCTGTTTTTGTAACAACCGGCAAAAATTGCCATCCGCCATTCACAGCAGATATTTTAGTGATCCCATTTTCTTCAATTCTGAAAGTCGCGTCATTGTGCCCGCATAACAATTGCCCATTTACAACTTTTAACGTCCAGGTTTGTCCTTCCAGGCCACGAATTGCACGAAATGGCTCAATAGACATCCATTTTTTTACAAAAACTCCATTGTTTGATCCGACATATAAATTCCCCTTCCAAACAGCCGCAGCGTAGGTTGATCCAAGAGGATTGTCGTTCGTTTGATATGAAATAAAAGGTGACGCAAGTTTGATGAGATCAATTCCCTGGTCGAGACCTAGCCATAAATGCTGGCTGCGATCTTCAAAAAGGGAAAGTATCGTATTGTTTTGAAGACCATTTTCTTTCCTAAAATGAAATTTTAAATTTCCATTTTTGTCTACTACATAGAGACCTTTTGAGATGGTTCCAAATGCATAACTGCTGTCGATGCTTAATATTACTGCTTTGTTTATAATGTTTTGTTTTAATTCCTCAGCCAGTGGTATTTTCCATTCTGTGAATTTTCCGTTCTCATAAATGAACAATCCATGTCTTGTTGTTGTGATTAATACTTTATTTCCCGAAAAAGGCAGGATACTTGAAACGACCGTTGATGCAAAAAACTCCGAGCCTTTCAAAATCACAAATTTATTTCCGATCAATTCGTAGATCCCTTTGTTCAGAAAATGTACATACAACCTGCCCCTGACATTTCGCATGAACATAAAGTTGTCTTTTGTTTTCAGCTCTGTTATTCTCTTTCCGTCATAGCGATAAATTCGGGCGAAGGATTGGAAGTAAATATTTTTTCCGTCTTTCAGTATATGCCAAATTTCCTCGGTTTGTAAACTTTTAAAATTGGCGGCCTTACTCAAAGAGTGGTATATCAGCTGACCATTAGTTGTTTTCTTCCAGTACCCAAATTCAGAATAACCTCCGACATAAATTCTCGATTCACCGTTGGGCATCGTATCACACAATACCGCCCGGACAATCTGGCGGTTTGGGAAGGGATATAATTTCCAGGCAGCACCGTCATATTCAAGCAAACCATCAGAATTTGCTGTATAAACGATGTGGTCTTTACTTTGATCAATCGCCCAGTTTTGGTTGTGTGCCTTATAAATAGTGTTGGGAAAATTTACAAGCGGAGGCGTCTCTTGTGCAAATGCACCAGAAAATAACACAAGTAAAAGGAGTAAAACCCCGTTTAACCTATGCTTATGTTTTAAAATATGATAGTAAAAAGGAGTGAAAAATCCTTCTCCTTTCTCTACGAGGAATATCATTTTAACTAGCTTTTTTATAATATTTATTTAATTATTCGGGGTTAAGATACACCATTCGTATCTGAAAAAAATAACGCATGGGAATGAAAAAAGTACTTTGTTTGATTTTAATGGCTTCATCTGTCGCAATGGCACAGATTAAAACGGTAGATGAAAATAACAAGAGTGATATCCGATATAACCTTAATCCGTCCGGCTCACATTATGTTAAATTTACCTTTACAAATCAGGTTTGGCTTCGACTTAATGATAACAATCCCGGAACTACTGTCCTCAGTGATCCAGCTTCTCAAACTTTTGATATTGGGTTGAGGCGGACACGCATGCAATTATTCGGCCAAATTACTGACAGAGTATTTTTTTATACACAGTTTGGTCTTAACAACTTTAACAAAACAAATGGTTTCCCAAGTTATAATACTACTAGTACGCCAAGTAACAGGAAAGTTGCTGCATTTTTTCACGATGCGGTAGGGGAATATGAAGTGCACAGAAAAGGAAATAATTTTATTCGTTTTGGCGGAGGGTTGACTATTGTTAATGGTCTGTCCCGTTTCTCGCAACCAAGCATTGGGACGATCATGACAATGGATGTACCAATTTTTGCACAGGCCACTGTGGATCAGACAGATCAGTTTTCAAGGAAACTTGCTGTTTACAGCCGCGGGCAAATTGGTAAAATCAATTATCGTGTCAGTATAGCTGACCCTTTCCCGATTGAGACAAGCGGTGGAGTTCCTGCTGCGTTGGGTACCAATGCTGTATTTGCTCAAAAGAAACATAAAAAGCAGTTCGATGCTTTATTGATCTACAACATTTTTGATACAGAAGACAACACCACACCGGGATATATGACAGGGACGTATCTCGGAAAGCGGAAAGTGTGGAATATTGAAGCGGGTTTTATCGGGCAGAAAAACGCGACATGGAGAAGAGAAGGAGTTGACACTATATATTCCAGCATGAATTTATGGTCAGTCGCTTCTTATCTGGATATACCGATCAACAAAGACAAAGGAACGGGTGTGTCTGCTTACCTGGGCTATTTTTATACTGATTATGGCAAAGGTTACCTTCGCTACAATGGCAGCATGAATCCTGCAACTGGTACCAATTTGCCTATCACAGGCGTTAGTGGAACACATGGGAATGCTTATCCGATGTTCGGAACGGGCAATGTGATTTATGCACAGGCAGGATATAAATTTAAGGATGGATTAATTGGTAGTCAGGGAACCCTCATGCCGTTTGCCTCTGTGCAGCATTCAGATTACGAACGTTTGAAAGATCCGATGAACCTTTTTAATCTTGGTATTAACTGGATTATTAAAGGGAGTAATGCAAAGTTGACTTTAAACTACGAAAACCGCCCGGTTTATAAAAACGGGCCGGAGGTAAATGAGCTGGGAAAAGATGGAAGAAAAGGTTCCTGGATTTTGCAGTATCAGATTTCTATTTAAGCCTTGGAGAAAAATATTTAAGGAAGAATATAGAGAAGTCAACTAAGAAAAAGGCTGACTTCTCTATTTTGTTTAACTAGAACGTAAGTGCGCCATTCATTGCACGAACCGCTTCTGCAGATTTTTCATAAGCCGCTTTTTCAGCGTCGCTCAGGCGGAGATTTATGATTTTCTCCCATCCATTACGGCCAAGAACCACAGGCACACCCATACAAATATCTTTCTGTCCGTATTCACCGTTCAGATAAACTCCGCAGGGAACGATTCGTTTTTGGTTGCGTACAATGCTTTCAACCATCATAGCGGCCGCTGCACCCGGTGCATACCAGGCTGAGGTGCCGATTAATTTTGTAAGCGTTGCTCCACCAACCATCGTATCCGCTGCAACCTGTTCCAATTTTTCGGCAGATAAAAAACGGCTTACCGGAATACCGTTGTAGGTTGCCAGACGTGTCAGAGGAATCATGGTCGTGTCGCCATGTCCGCCGATCACCATACCGTGAATATCACTTGGAGAAACATCCATCGCAAGTGCCAGGTATGTTTTGAAACGGGCGCTGTCCAAAGCACCACCCATACCGATAATGCGTTTTTTAGGAATATCGGCTTCTTTGAAAGCGAGATAAGTCATTGTATCCATTGGATTGGAAACAACGATGATGATGGCCTTTGGTGAATATTTTAACACATTTTCAGTTACGGATTTTACTATGCCGGCATTGATTCCTATCAATTCTTCGCGTGTCATGCCAGGTTTGCGAGGGATACCCGAGGTGATTACAACCACATCAGAACCTTTTGTTTTTTCGTAGTCATTGGTTGAGCCAACCGGCTTGGTATTAAAACCAAGCAATGCAGCTGTCTGGTACATGTCCAATGACTTTCCTTCACTCACACCTTCTTTGATATCCAGCAACACTAATTCTTCCGCCAATTCGCGACGAATGATATTGTCGGCTGTGGTTGCACCCACGGCGCCAGCGCCTACGACAGTAATCTTCATAAAAAAATGTATTTAATTGTGTAAAAATTAATGTTTTGAAATATACCCTAAAAATAGGTTACATAATTTGTTAAAACCACTCACGGATTTAAATTTTGTTTAAAAACTGGTATGCTTTGATCCATAATGCAATTTTTTACGTAATTAGATAGTTATATTGGCATTTCAAACCACTTTTTCTTTACTTAGGGAAATGAACAATGAATCATTGATAGCGAAAATTTTAAAGTCTGTTTTTTTTAAAAAAGCAACAGGTAAAGCGGGTAGGTATGCAAGTAATACAAGTCGTCTTGTTGAGCTGGTTGGCCAGGTAGTAAGTAAATTAAAGCATGTTGGATTTAAAGGAAATCTGGCCGAATTTCAGGGGAGCGTTGGGATACTGGTTCGTATGGTTAAGGCATATTCGTCCGGAGCATACAGAACGCTTCCGTGGAAAAGCCTCGTTTCGATCGTTGCAGTTCTAATCTATTTCGTTTCTCCGATTGACCTTATACCTGATTTTCTGCCAGTTATCGGAATTGCAGATGATTTTGCCCTGGTTTTGTGGCTAATCAAGACTTTGGGGGATGATATTGCTAAATTTAGTGAATGGGAAAAGAATGAAAAAACAATTAATATCGGATAAAGTGTCTGATTATTTTAGTTCTTTTCGAAATAATAAGTATTTTTGTAAACATATAATCAAAGAATAGATATGGAATCAGTAACTGTTTTAGGTGGAATTATGGGGTTAGGTGGACAAGAGATTTTTCTGGTAGCCTTGTTTGTTTTGCTATTCTTCGGTGCGAAGAAAATTCCTGAGTTGATGCGTGGTTTAGGTCAGGGTATCAACGAATTTAAGAATGCTACGAAAGACGTAAAAGAAAATATTGAGAAAAGCATGGAAGATACTACCACAAAGTAGTTTTTCCATCGTATTGAGTATATAACAGAGCCGTTTAGTAAAAACTTAATGGCTCTGATTCTTTATTTATTACCCGCCAAAAATAATAACGTTGAAAGAGTACCCGACGCTAACCGATATACAAAATGATTTGCGTGGAGGAGGTTTAACCTGCGTGCAGTTGGTGAGTCATTATTTGGAAAGGATTGAGTCCAATGCCCATTTAAATGCTTTCGTTGAAGTCTATTCAGAAGAAGCACTTCGCTTTGCTGCTGAAATTGACATAAAAATTCAGAATGGAACTGCTGGCAGGCTTGCCGGTTTGGTAATAGGTTTGAAAGATGTGCTCGCTCATAAAGGACACGCTGTTCAGGCCGGAAGCCAGATTCTGAATACTTACCATTCCCCTTTTACTGCGACAGCAGTTCAACGTCTTTTAGACGAAGATGCTATCGTGATCGGCCGTCAGAATTGTGACGAGTTTGCGATGGGATCTTCTAATGAAAACTCATCCTTTGGTCCTGTTCTTAATGCGGCTGATAATACGAAAGTCCCTGGTGGTTCTTCCGGAGGATCGGCAGTTGCCGTACAGGCAGGATTGTGTCACGCTTCATTGGGGAGTGACACCGGTGGGTCCGTTCGTCAGCCGGCTGCTTTTTGCGGCGTTGTCGGCGTAAAGCCTTCGTATGGCCGCGTCTCACGATGGGGACTTCTGGCCTATGCTTCCTCATTTGATTGCATCGGGCCAATCACCAAAAGTGTCGAAGATGCTGCTTTGCTTCTGGAAATCATGGCCGGTGCTGATGCGTTTGATAGTACTGTATCTGCGAAGGGCGTTCCGGATTATACAAAAAACCTTGATTGGAACGGAAAAGCACGAATTGGTTATATTCTTGATACGATTGAAAACGAGGCAATTGCTCCTGAAATCAGGGAACATACGCTGGACCTTTTAAACCGGCTTCGTGCGCAAGGGCATGAAGTATCACCAGTTGAAATGCCGCTTCTTGATTATTTATTACCTACTTATTATATTTTAACGACCGCTGAGGCCAGCTCCAACCTATCACGATTTGACGGTGTTAGATATGGCAGCAGATCTACTGAAACGGGCGACTTAGAAGCACTTTACAAAAACACGCGTACCGAGGGTTTTGGCGAAGAAGTGAGAAGAAGGATATTATTGGGTACTTTTGTTTTAAGTGCCAATTATTACGACGCATACTATACCAAGGCGCAACGCGTTAGAAGGTTAGTGCGTGAAGAAACGGAAAGATTTTTTGAGAAATTTGATTTTCTTATTTCGCCGGTAACGCCAACCACAGCATTTACGATTGGTGAGAAGACAGATGACCCGTTACAAATGTATTTGGCCGATATTTTCACAGTACAGGCCAATGTCGTTGGGAATCCTGCCATCTCTATACCTAACGGTTTTGACAAAAACGGTATGCCAATTGGGATACAAATTATGGCTCCTTTCTTTAAAGAAGAGATAATGCTTTCTTTTGCTAACCATCTTTCTTTAACTTTGAAAGAAAATATTGAAGCATAAAACATCATCAGGCAAATAATTTTTTACCTGATTTTTCGTAAGTATTTAAAAAGGCGGCAGTTTGGTTTCGATAGTATTAACAGAAATTACAATAAAAAAACTGTGCCTAGTTACCAGATTTCTGAAAAAAATTACAGAAATCGCCTATAATTAAGATAGTTATTTTCATAAGGTATTCATCATCAGACGTTGACTATTTGATAACAGGAATCGCTAACCCATCAAAAAGCTTTAATTAATGAGGATTTCAAAAAGAGTATTGTGGCTTGGAGCCGTGTGTGTAGGGATGTGGGATTCGCCGGTGATGGCGACAATACAAAAAGAGAAATTAGAAATTATTGAGTCTGATACGCTCGGAATTGCGGCGGTCGCAGATGAAAATGCGGAAATCCCGGAAATTCCGACGGTTGAGGAGATTGGGTTAACGCCTGCCATTCCGGAAGAATTATTAAGAGAGCGTTTTGCGAAACTTGAAAAGTCGATTCCTTTGACATATCACAAGTCGTCTCATGAATTTGTCGAATATTTCATCTACAAAAAGACAAATTTTACCATCACAATGATGGAAAAAATGCCTTTATATTTCCCTTTATTCGAAAGGACACTTCAAAAATATGGTTTGCCGACAGAGCTAAAATATCTGTCTATGATTGAGTCAGGTTTGAATCCAACTGCACTTTCTCGTGTAAGGGCTGGTGGACTTTGGCAATTTATGCCTGCAACAGGCCGTGAGTTTGGGTTATATCAGGACAGTTATGTCGATGAACGTTTTGAACCTGCCAAGGCAACAGATGCGGCGTGTAGATATTTAAAACAACTTTACAACATATTTGGAGACTGGGAGCTGGCTTTGGCTTCTTATAACACAGGCCCTGGAAATGTGAAACGCGCGATGAGACGTTCTCATGGAACTACTTTTTGGGGGATTTATAATGCACTTCCAAAAGAAACAAGATCTTACGTTCCGCAATATGTGGCGATGAACTACATGATGAATTATGGAAATGATCATGGGGTGTACGCACAAAACCCTGAATATCAGATACCGAATGATACGATCCATATTAACGGTTACATTGACCTTGCAAGCTTCTGTCAGCAAAGCGGAATTGATTTTGCTGAGCTCAACAAACTGAATCCTCAGTTGACAAAGACAATGCTTCCTGAGCAGACGCGTGATTTTGTTCTTAAAATACCAAGCGTTAAATATACTTATCTGGTTAGCAATAGAAGTGTAATTATGGATTCCTGCACACGCAGGTATATCCCGGCAGGAGCAGTTTTAGCCAGTTTTGATAATTCTAAAGGAGCATTTCCTTTTGCTTATGTAAATGGAGACGGGGAAGGCGAAGAATTTGCTGGCAACACTAAGGTAGTTTCTAAAAAGTCATCTCACACAGTCAGAAGAGGAGAGACTCTGCAATCCATCTCCAAAAAATACCGTGTTCAGATTGCGGAGTTAAAAAGATGGAATCGCCTTCGGAGAAATTCATTGCAGAGAGGACAACGATTGGTAGTTTACAAAGATGTAAAAGTTACTGTCCGACCAACTTTAATTGCTTCTAAAAATGTAGAAAAGGAGCAGGTTAAACCAGATACTACCGTTGAAACAACTTTGGCATCGAACGAAGAGGCGGAGGATACAAGTGAAGATTATCAGGAAGAGCCTGTTGTTGTTTCAAAAATTAAGCAAAAAAAATCTTCACATACGGTAAGACGTGGAGAGACGCTTGAATCAATTTCAAAAAAATATGATGTCGAAATCGCTGAATTGAGAAAATGGAATGGCATACGGAGAAGTGCGATTCAAAGCGGACAAAAATTAATTGTTTATAGAGACACCAAAGAAGCATCTACCTCGACACTGGCATTGTCTGCAAAATCACAGCAAGCGCAGAAGGAAGAGTCAAGAAGATCAAGACATATCAAAATGCGTTACCATACTGTTCAGCAGGGTGACACGCTTTGGAACATTTCCCTACGTTATGGATTACCAATCGATGATTTGAAAAAGGCGAACAAGATCAGAGGAAATGAGATTAAACCTGGTATGAAACTCATTGTTTCAAGCTAGAAAAGCTATTTTAACGCACATACTATAAATATATGATTGCCTACGTTGACGGAACAGTAACTTACAAAGATCCTGCATTTGCCGTTATTGATGTCCAGGGTCTGGGTTACGAAGTTCGTATTTCATTGCAGACATACACTGCTATGCCGGATGTTGGCAAGCGGTGCAAATTGGTAACCTATCTAAACATACGTGAGGATGCTCATGTGCTTTTCGGTTTTCTGGAAAGTGATGAGAAAAGCCTCTTTTTGGATTTGATCAGTATTTCGGGTGTAGGGCCATCGACTGCTTTAGTCATGCTTTCCTCCCTTTCGTCGCCGGAAATCCGCCAGGGTATCATCGACGAAGATTTACGTCTGATCCAGTCTATTAAAGGAATCGGATTAAAAACAGCCCAGCGGGTAATTCTTGAATTAAGTGATAAAATGCGCAAAGATGCAATGCTTACTACGGGTGTGAAAACGCCTGCAAGTTCGAATAATGCATTGAAAAGCGAAGCTCTGGCTGCCCTGGTGACACTGGGTATTCCGAAGGCGACTGCGGAGAAAAGTTTGGATGTTATCATCAAACGCGAGGGGTACGAAATTACGGTGGAGCAGTTGATTAAATTGGCACTTCGCTAGTGAGGATTTTAAATAAATCGCGCAGGAATATGGAAAGGATTTTTACCGTTGCGTCGGATATGTTGACATTGATTATCGAAGAAAACCCTCAAAAAATAAAGTATTAAGCTTTGTCATCAACGGTTTACTCATTCCTCTTTAAGGCTATTACGATCTCATCCGGAGCTTTGCTGCTGGCAACGGCTTCTTTTGATAAAACTGAATCTAATTCCGAAGCTCTGGCCGACTGGGCTATACTTGCAGATACGATTCCGGATACGACTCGCAGAAATGTTGATCGCTCAGGCAATCAGCTGATCATGCGTTGGAAAGATTTTTATTCCAACAAATTTGCCCAACCCAGGCCGCGTTCGCCTTTTTATCTCAAAGATCCGGCAAATATTTCCACCAATATTTTACTAGACAGTTCCGGCAAAATTGCTGTTACTGAAAATATTCAGACTCCATCAGGAAATCTCGATTATCGGGCGCCTGAAAGTATGGATATGGAAACGTATGATAAAGCGTTGGAAGATCGTGCCTTCAAAAGTTTGCTGCGCGAATATTCATCGAGGCAAGATGGGAAAAGTGCGATGGGAGCGAGAGGCCTTCTGCCTAAACTTGACGTGCCGCCTGCTTTGTCAAAAATCCTTGGTGACAATTTCCTTGATTTTAAACCGACTGGTTTCGTGGCGCTGGATATTGGTGTGATGAATCAGTTTATTGATAATCCTGCTCTTCCTATTCGTCAAAGACGTAATACCAATTTTATTTTTAATGAACAGATTGCAATTAATTTCAATGCTAATCTGGGAGACAGGCTGGGTTTTCTTACCAATTTTGATACCAAGGCAAGTTTCAATTTTGAAAATGCTTTAAAACTTAATTATAAAAACCCTGAAGAAAGTTTTCTCCGTAAGATTGAGGCCGGAAATATTAACTGGGCTATTAATAGCCAGCTGATACCGGGTGTTCAAAATTTGTTTGGTTTAAAAACTGAATTTCAGTTTGGACGTTTGAGTGCAACTTTTGTCGCATCTCAACAGCGTTCGAGCAAGGAAAGAATCGTTTTGCGCGGAGGTGCGCAAAGCCGTGATTTTGAAATTCGCGTTGATAATTATGACGAAAACAGAAACTTTTTCCTGTCTCAGTATTTCAGGAATAAATATGAAAGTGCTTTAAGAAACACGCCTCAAATTACGTCCGGAGTTACCGTGACGCGGATGGAAGTTTATGTTACAAACAGAACAACCACAACAGAATCACTAAGAAATATTGTCGGTTTCACAGATCTTGGTGAACCTGCTCCTTACAAAACAGGAAATCCAAATATTCAGCCGATTCGTGCGAATCAGCCGGCTGACAATGCCACAAACGGGTTATACAAAACACTGACTGATAATCCCGGATTCCGTCAGGTGGATAATGCCAATTCTGCAATCACCAATTTAGGGCTTGAAAAAACAGTAGACTACGAATTGTTAAGAGGAGCAAAAAGGCTCATTGCAGAACGTGAATATACTTTCAGTCCACAATTGGGTTTCATTTCCCTTACGACACCACTAAGAAATGATGAGGTTCTTGCCGTTGCTTACGAGTATACTTTCAACGGAAGGTCATACAAAGTAGGGGAACTGACCGAAGATTACCAGAACCGTCAGGATGATGAAGTTATCGCGTTGAAACTGATCAAATCATCTACAATTCGGAATAATACAACATTGCCGATGTGGGATTTGATGATGAAAAACGTTTATACCCTTGGGACAAGCTCAATTGATAAAACCGGTTTTCAGTTACGCATTATTTACAAAGACGATTTAACCGGTATTGATAACCCAAATTTACAGGAAAGTAATCTTGCCAATATTCCATTGATTCGTGTGATGGGACTTGACAGGTTAAATCCTGTAAACGATTTGCAGCCGGACGGTAATTTTGACTTTGTTGACGGCGTGACCATTGATACAAAAACAGGTCGCGTGTTTTTTCCAGTACTGGAACCGTTTGGCTCTAATCTTAACGCAAGGTTGAGCGAGGATGCGTTTCGTAAAAAATATGTTTTTAACGAGCTCTATCGCACGACAATGATCGATGCGCAGCAAGTTACAGAACGTAACAAATTTTATATCAAAGGTTCATACCAATCCAGCGGCGGGGCTGAGGTTTCATTGCCTTATGGCGTTCTGGAAACTTCTGTAACTGTAACATCAGGCGGCGTTCCTTTATCTGCCGGGTCAGATTATATCGTAGAAGCGCAGATAGGGAGAGTTCGTATTTTGAACGGCAGCGTGATGAATTCAGGACGGGAAATTGTCATTGAATATGAACGTCCGGATATGTTCCAGAACCAGATACGGACGCTACTCGGAACGCACCTTGACTATGTTGTTAACCGCGATATCAGTTTAGGTTTAACAGCAATCCGGTATAAGGAAAAACCTGCCGGATTTCTAACCCGCGTAGCAATCGGAAACGAACCGGTTAACAATACCATGCTTGGCTTTAATGTGAACATCCGCAAAAATGTTCCATTCCTGACGCGTTGGCTTGACGCACTTCCATTATTGCAAACCAAGGAAATGTCGAGTATTCAGTTCAAAGCTGAATTTGCGCAATTGTTGCCGGGCGTTTCCAAGGAAGTGAATAACCGCTCTCTTATTGATGATTTTGAATCGACAAGAACCGTTTATGATTTGGCAAGACAACCACAAAAATGGCGTTTGTCTGCTGTGCCACCTCAGTATCGTCAGGGATTTGACGGGAAAACGCTGGATTACGCATACAAACGCGCGAAAATATCAGCTTATGTTATTGACAACCTTTTTGGAGGCGCAGCCGGTTTAGGAGGCGCAGCGCAGTCTCCAATCAATATCACGGATGATGACCGGAAAAACGTTTATGAAAAATTATATCTTCCAAAAGATATTTTCCCGAATCGTTCGGTCGCAGGTTTGATCAATTATCCTCAAAACGTATTGGACATTGCATACTATCCAACTGAACGAGGTATGTATAACTTCAATACTGACCTGGATGCGAATGGACGATTGAAAAATCCAAGACAAAACTTTGGTGGATTAAGCCGGGCTATCACTTCGGACAATGACTTTGATAATGCCAATATTGAAAGTATTGAATTCTGGATGCTGGATCCTTTTGTAACAGGACCAAATGGTGTTGTCCGTGACGGATCAGCAAATCCTCAGAATAACACAACGGGCGGTAAGCTTGTTTTCAATTTGGGTGACATTTCGGAGGATGTGATACCTGATGAGCGTTACAATTTTGAAAATGGCCTTCCGCTTACGGAAAAAATTGTTGGTGAAAATGTTGAGCAAACCGTTTGGGGACAGGTGACAAAATCTCAATATCTGATCAATGCTTTCAGTAATGAATCTGGTGCCCGCCAAAAGCAGGATGTTGGTTTGGATGGTTTGAGCAGTGAAGAGGAAAGAACATTTTTCAAGGAATATCTGGATCGTTTGCCAGCGAATCTTACCGCCGAAGCAAGAGCAAGAATACTCGCAGATCCGTCGGGAGATGATTTTAAATATTTCTTAGGTGAAGAGCAGGATGCAGAAGATTTAAAAATTCTCGAACGGTACAAAGAATATATCGGTATGGAAAATAACTCTCCTGAAAGTCTTGGAAACTCTTCGCAGGTAACACCTGCATCGGGAAGTATTCCTGATGGAGAGGATATGAACGTTGATAATACGATCAATGACAACGAGGCATATTATGAATATTCAATTGACCTGAAACCAAATCAACTGAGTGTTGGTAGCGGTTTTATTGTTGATAAAACCACCACAACCAGTGATGGCGGCACGCAAAACTGGTATTTATTCCGTGTGCCGATTAAAGAATTTACCAGTCAGGTTGGAACAATTAATGGATTTAAATCCATCCGTTTCATGCGTATGTACCTGGCAGATTTCCAGCAGCCGGTCGTGCTTCGTTTTGCGCAGTTGCAAATGATCGGGCAGCAATACCGGAAATATACTTACAATCTGGATGCCGCGGGTTTACAGGAAGTTCCTGAACCTTATGATGCTAAATTTACGGTTGGAACTGTGAGTATTGAGGAAAATGGCGTGGCGGTAAATCCGGCAAGCAGCACAGACAAAAAATACATTTATCAATTACCTCCGGGTTGGGAGCGGGATCAGGATTTTACCCAGAGACCAAGTTTGCAGTTGAATGAGCAGTCGATGAGTCTTTGCGTAACGAATCTTCGTGACGGTGATTCGAGAGCAGTTTTTAAAAATGTAAATCTGGATCTTTTGTTCCGTAAGCGTCTGCGTATGTATATCCACATGCAGAATGATGATAACGAAAACGGAATGGTTGGCGCTTTCATGAGAATTGGAACGGACCTTACTCAGAATTATTACGAAATAGATATTTCAGGCTTGCAGTCGACGCGTGAAAATACCGCGGTTCGTGAAGAAATCTGGCCAGAAAATAATGAATTGAATATTGCGCTGGACGATTTGATTCGTGCGAAAGCAGAGCGTAATCGCAGTATTGACAAGAATCAAAGTATCCCCTACACGATTACCACTAGCGACGGAAGATATAAAATTACAGTTGTTGGTAATCCGGATTTAAGTGCCGTTCGTGTCATGATGATCGGTATGAGAAATCCAAAATCAGCGGACGAACGTGCGAAAAGTTTCTGTATTTGGACGGACGAAATGCATGCCGAAGGCTTTGATGACAAGGGCGGCTGGGCAGCAATTGCTCAACTAAACGCCAAACTTGCAGATTTTGCAACGGTTACAGCTTCCGGCCGTGTGGAGACTTTTGGGTTTGGAAGTGTGCAGCAACGCATAGGAGAACGCTCCCGTAACCTGACTACTGAATATGGTTTTTCTTCTAATATCGCAGTCGATAAATTGTTGCCGCAGCAGTGGGGATTCAGTATTCCTTTGTTTGTAAGTTATGACAGAAGAAATGTGAAACCGCATTTCGATCCGCTCGATCCTGATACTCCCTTATCGACTTCCCTGGGCAATTTACAGTCTGATGAAGAACGGGATGGATACCGGCGTTTGGTGGAGGAAAATGCTGTACGGCGAGGTATTAATTTTTCAAATGTCAGGAAAATCAAGATGAAGCCAGGAGCGAAAAATCATTTTTATGATTTTGAAAACTTTGCCTTTACCTATGCTTTCAGTGACGATACGAGAAGAAATATCCTGACGCAGGAATATTCGCAGCGAATGTATAAGGGTGGAATTGCCTACATATACAGCAGCCAGCCAAAGCCTTTTGAACCCTTCAAAAACATGAAGGCGACAAACCGCTATGCAGAATTTGTCAGAGATTTTAACTTGACATTGCTTCCCAATATGGTTTCAATTCGAACTGACGTTGACCGGCGTTTTGCGAGAACGCAGCTTCGAAATTCAGACCTGACAACGGAAGGCATGACGCCGATGTTCGAAAAATATTTTTGGTTTAACCGTTATTACGATTTCGGATGGAACCTGACGAAGAACATGACGCTGATGTATAATGCTTCTGCGAACGCGATTATCGACGAGCCCCAGGGCGACTTGAATACGTCACAAAAAAGAGATTCGCTTTGGAGTAACTTTAAAAATCTGGGCCGGATCAAGAATTTTGATCAGAAAATCAAGCTTACTTATCGCTTGCCTCTGGATAAAATTCCGCTATTTGACTGGATGACTGCGGATTATTCGCATTCGGTTGGGTACAATTATCAGGCAAATGCATTTGGTCTTATGGATGCTGATAGTCTTCCTTTTGGTGATATTATCAGGAATAGTCGCGAAAGAGGTATTACTGGAAAGGTGGATTTTGTGATGCTTTATAACAAATTGCGTTACCTGAAATTTGCCAATACGCCATCAGCACAGCGCAAGAATTTTGCGAGAAGTCCTGGTGACATTGAAGACATCGATTTACGTACAACTGATCTTTTGAAAAATATAACCCGTGTTTTGATGACGGTACGTGGTATCAATGTCAGTTATTCCGTGCAGGAAACAACGGCACTTCCGGGTTATTTACGTGCGCCAAAATATTTTGGTCTGGATAATGCAAATGCACCCGGACTAGGTTTTGTACTTGGAGAACAAGATCGGAATTTCCAGACGAAAGCTGCGGCGAACGGATGGATTACGAAAAGTAAGGAACAGAACCAGCCATTCCAGCAAACCATTGCGAAAAACTTTGCAGCCAATACTTCACTGGAACCCTTCAAGGATTTCCGGATGCAGATCGAAGTAAGGCTGACACGGCAGGATGCTTATCAGGAGTTTTACAGGCCGGACTCGACAGGCGACTTTACACACCAGAACCCGTTACGGAATGGCCAGTTTAGTATGTCTTTTATGTCTTTTAGAACAGCATTTGCTAAAATGAGAAGAGATAATTCTTCGCCGGTTTTTGATAAATTTATATCATACCGGGCAATTTTGAGAGACCGCCTTAATGCTGAAAATACCAGTGGCGGCGGGGAGTATAATGAAAATTCTCAGGATGTACTTATTTCTTCTTTCTTCGCAGCATACACTGGAAAGGACCCCGCGACCGTTCGTACGAATCCATTCCTGAAATTCCCGATGCCAAACTGGGATATCAATTATGACGGTCTGGCAAGACTTCCGGCATTTAAAAGATTGTTCAGCAGCTTTACAATGAAGCACCGATATTCATCGACTTACAGTGTTGGTAACTTTACTTCAAATCTTGATTACGAAGCATTGTATGTTAACCTGGCAGTAACGGGTTATCCGTTATCTTCTAAAACAAATTATCTGGGACAGTATGTGCCGGTTTTCTCAATGAGCACCATTACACTTTCGGAAAAATTTGCTCCACTCGTTGGGGTGACATTCCGTACGCAAAGCAGGATAACGGGAAGCGTAGATTATAACCGGGACAGGACGGTAGCGCTAAATCTATCCAATTCTCAGGTAGCCGAACTTTTCAATCAGGATGTGACGGTTAATATTGGTTTTACGAAAAATAATGTTCCGCTTCCATTCAAGATTAATGGTGTGAAGAAGAAACTGAAAAACGATATGACCATGCAGCTTGGTTTGACTTTCCGTGATACGCGCCATATTCAGCGCAAGTTCGACGGGGAAAATATTCCGATTGCAGGTAACATCAATTTCCAGCTTCACCCGACAATCAATTATGTCGTGAACAACAGATTGAGTTGCCAATTCTATTTTGACAGGACGTTTAACGATCCGTTGGTATCTAACTCGTTTTATCGTTCCAGCACTTCGGGCGGTGTCCAGTTGAAGTTCAATCTGGCGGAATAAAATTCGATTTGGAAAATACAAACTACATCCTGTAATTTGCGTCTGAAATACGTTTCAAAACTTACTCTAATTATATCATGAATTTCCCTTCAGAACTAAAGTACACAGAAGATCACGAATGGATCCGTATTGAAGGAGATACGGCATTTATCGGAATTACAGATCACGCTCAGAAAGAATTGGGTGATATCGTGTATGTAGACATTAATACAGTTGGGGATTCGCTCGGAAAGGGAGAAGTCTTTGGCTCTGTTGAGGCTGTTAAGACGGTTTCGGACTTGTTCATTCCGGTTGCCGGAACAGTGACAGAAGTTAACGATGAATTGGACAGTGAACCTGAACTGGTAAACTCTGATCCTTACGGACGCGGTTGGATGGTTAAAATAACTTTGGCGAATCCTGAGGACACCGAAGGATTACTTTCTGTTGAAGATTACAAACAATTCATTGGTGCCTGATGAAAGATTGAAAGCTCCGAAGGGAGCTTTTTTTTTGCCTGTTAAAATAGAAGATATCAAATAGAGAATTTTTCAGACTAAACGGACGAATTTCCTTCGTTTATTTTTTGGAGTAAATTCATGTATTGCGGTCACAATAATTTATGAAAGTATTAATTCGATCGGTTCGAATCATTGATAAAAAGTCTCCTTTTCACGGGCAGGTTAAAGATATATTGATCCGGGATGGGAAAATTGCTCAGATTGGTGATGCGTTGTCGGAAGAGGGGGCGGAAGAAAAACAAGGAAATGGCTTATGCGTTTCGGCTGGTTGGGTAGATATGCGGGTAGCGTCCCGTGACCCGGGTTTTGAACAGAAGGAAGATATTGATTCAGTTCGTGAAGCAGCGGCTCACGGTGGGTTTACAGAAATCGTTTTGCTGCCAAATTCTGAACCTGTCGTTCATAGCAAAGACACATTAAATTACATAAAAAATTCAGGTCGTGGCGGTTTGGTTAAACTCCACGTCGCAGCTGCTGTGACGCGAAAAGCTGAGGGTGTAGATTTTACAGAAATGATCGATCTGCATACGGCCGGTGCTATCGCGTTCACGGACGGGGAACATCCGGTCCAGAACGCTGATCTTTTTTTGAAGACAATTTTGTATTTGCAGCCTTTAAATGCGTTGTTGATGAACCGTCCGGAAGATCGTCAGTTGACTGTGTTCGGGCAGATGCATGAAGGGATTACAAGTACATTGATAGGGATGAAAGGAATGCCATCTCTGGCGGAGGAAATGATGCTGAACCGTGATTTGAAATTGCTGGAATATGCGTTGGAGAAATCTTCAATTGAACTGACTGGTCAGCCCATACTTCACATTTCTCTTGTTTCTACAAAAGAAGCCGTGGATTTAGTAAGGGCTGCCAAGAAAAAAGGTTTGCCTGTAAGTTGTGACGTCGCTGCGCATCAGCTTGCGTATGAAGACAATGATCTTATTGATTTTGATACCAATTTGAAAGTCAATCCGCCATTCCGTTCAGCATCAGATCATGACGCGATTCGCCAGGGCTTATCGGACGGAACGATCGATGCGATTGTTTCAGATCATACACCGCATGATGAGGAAAGCAAAAACCTGGAATTTGATCATGCCGATTTTGGGATTACAGGACTTGAAACGGCATATTCGCTTGCAGTAATGTTTAGCGGACTCAATACCGAAGATATCATTGAGAAATTCACCTCTCAGCCAAGGTTTATATTAAGACTGGAAGAAATTGGCGTCTCCGAAGGTTTGGCGGCTAATCTTACCTTCTTTGAACCAGAAACAGAATGGGTTTTCGAGAAGACTTATTCGAAATCAAAAAATACACCATTTTTAGGTAAAACGTTAAAAGGTGCCGTTCGCGGAGTTTTTAACAATGGTAGCCTGAACTGGTTTTAAATTCATTTCTGAATGACAGATTAACAAACGGGACTTCCTGTTTGTTAATCTGTCATTCTACTATAATTCATTATGAAATCAATATTAAGTTATTTTGACAAACCGCTTTTAAAGGTATCGCTGGTTTTTGGCGGGATTACAGGAATACTCGCATTCGCTTTTTTTCTTGGACTATATGCCTTACAGATTATGCCATTGGGAAATATCAGAGCGTTTGATATGGGGATTTTTGCTATTCTGATTTCAGGAGCATGCTGGTATTACAGAAAAACTTACGGTGGGGGATTTTTGCATCTTTGGGAGGCTTTGAGCATGGGTTATGTGATTACCTGCGTTGCGGCGATCCTGAACGGTTGGCTGATTTACCTATTTATTACACAAATAGATCCAAGTGTTTTTACAGATTACATTTCGGCAGGTCTGGAATTGTTAACTACAAATCGGAAAGATCAGCTAAGTTATCTGAGTGAAGCGGAGTTCATGAAACTTTATAACGAGATTAGGGACAACGATCCGTCTATTGTTATAAAAAATGAAATCAGCCAGAAGCTCTTGCTATCCATCATTCCAATTCTGATTATCACGTTGATTTTCAGAAAGCAGGATTATGGTGTGTTTCACAATAAGTCCTAAATTTACCAACAGTCGCATTTCAAAACCTCTTCATGCTTTAAATTTACATACGGATCATTATGGAAGAACAAGCATCCACTGCTCGTACAGCGCTTAAATATGGAATTTTAACGTCGGTTGCTATTATTATTTTCACGACAATCACCTTCGTGTCAGGTCAGTCACAAAATAAGTGGCTGGCAATGGTATCGTATCTCATCATGATTGTTGGGATCTACCTGGCTATGAAGGAATACCGGGAGACGAACAAGGGATTCATGGGTTATGGTGAAGGTTTAGGTTTGGGAAGTCTTGTTTCTGCTATTTTAGGTTTTTTTTCATCGATGTTTTCAATGTTTTATGTACGTTTCATTGATACAACGATCAGGACTCAGATATTGGACAAAGCAAGAGCAGATATGGAAGCGCAGGGCCTGGACGATTCGCAAATTGACAACTATATGGAGATTTCTGAAAAATTCAGTTCTCCGGGGATAATGTTTGCTGCGGGCGTATTCGGATTCTTATTACTTGGATTCATTTTTTCATTGATTATTGCTGCGATTCTGCGCCGGGACAAGCCTGTTTTCGAATAAAACTTTTTCTTATTACTCGGAGGATACGATCTATTTTGAAATATAAATAGTATTCAGTCCGTTGACAATCAAACAAATTTTTGTTTCTATTCTTAATTTTTCTTTCCAAAAGTGTTTGCAATTTTTCAAAAAGAAATAGGTAGTTTTTTTAATTCGCTGGTTGCCTATATGGTGATGGCGGTCTTTTTGATTGCTGTCGGACTTATCGTCTGGGTATTTCCTGATTCGAATGTTCTGGATTATGGATACGCCGACTTGAATGCTTTTTTTAGTCTGGCACCTTATGTTCTTCTGTTTTTGATCCCTGCCATCACGATGCGCTCGCTTGCAGAAGAAAGCCGGACTGGAACACTTGAATTACTACTTACGAAACCGATCAGGAATTGGGAGCTGATCCTTGGTAAATTTTTTGCAAACTGGATTTTAGTATTACTCACTATACTGCCGACGATACTTTATTATATCAGCATTTATAAATTAGGAAACCCGGTCGGGAATATTGATTCAGCGGCTGTTTTTGGGTCTTATATCGGACTTTCCCTTTTCAGTGGCGTTCTTGTTTCGATGGGGATATGGTCGTCTTCCCTGAATGAAAATCAGATTATTGCGTTTATACTTGGCGTGTTTCTTGCTTTTATCTGGTACGTTGGTTTTGGGTCCATATCAGCGTTATTAGGAAGTGGATTTGGCGCCGATATCTTCTCCTGGACCGCGCTGGATGAACAATATCGTGCCCTAGGGAAAGGGTTAGTTGACTCACGTAATGTAGTCTACCTTTTAAGTCTCATGGTATTCTTTCTATTCCTGACCCATTGGCGCGTGGAACAGCTCCGCAAATAATACCTGCATTGAAAATGAAGGCCAGGACTATTTGTTAAGGAAAGATAAAGTTTAACCGGAACTACGATTCAATAAGGGAATAGTCGTTTCTCTGTATGATTTGATCACATTAAGCCGCACTTTATAAACACTTTTTATAATCTCTTTGAACTTAATTAATTGAATTGATCTAAGATTCTGCTTTTCACGTATATAATGAAAAGCACACTAAGATGATCAATTTATCAAGCTTGATAATTGGGACGTCTTCGTCCGGATGTCAAACAATTTCGGATTATGGTCAAAGGTGGGTAATAATATACTTACCAGTTGAACAGATCTTAGGAAATTTTATTAGCTTGCCAATAAGAAATATAAAATTTAATGTTAAGCGACTCTTGGCGACTAGCAAAGTAAAATATTCGGAAGAAGAACTTGTAGTGGCTCTCAAAAGAAATGAGAGGACTGCATTTGAATTCCTCTACGATCACTACTCTGGGGCATTATTTAATATAATATGCAAAACATTGCGTGATGAGGAGCGGGCTGCTGATGTGTTACAGGAATCATTTTTGAAAATCTGGAAAAACATCGCCTCGTACAATCCGGAAAAGGGTAGACTTTTTACCTGGATTTTAAATATTGCCCGTAATGGTGCGATCGATGCCGCACGCGTTGAGGGCAGAAAGCCGATCATGGACGATATCGACGATCGGGTTGCGCTAAACGAGCGCGACACCAGTGAAGAGTTAAATACCGTTAGTTCGGACATGAAATCAATCGTTAATATGCTTCGGCCGGAGCGGAAAATTTTAATTGATATGGCCTATTTTCAGGGTTATACACATGAAGAAATTTCCGAAGAATTGAAGATACCACTGGGCACAGTGAAATCAAGAATCCGAACAGCATTACAAGAGTTAAAACAATACTTTGCAGTATGAATATCCAAGCCTACATAGAGTCCGGTATATTAGAGGAATATGTATTGGGCACCGTTTCTCCTCAGGAGAAGCAGGAAGTGGAGTGTATGTCTCATATTTATCCAGAGATAAAAGAGGAGTTGATGCGCACGGAGAGCGCTTTGGAGCAATATGCACTAAAACATCAGACACCACCACCGGCTTTTTTGAAGGAGACGCTTTTTGCTCAGATGAATTTCGATGAGGTTACAGAAGAACCTGAATCTACAGAAGCGATCAGTGCTGAGCCTACATTGGTTCAGTCTGACGATAATATAAAAAAATTGCCTGTTGATAGTGATTTTAGAGCAGAGGTTCAACCAGGGCAGGCACGTGAAGTTAATACAGATGCGACAATTGCTGATTCCGGAGCGACTGTAATATATCCTTCCTGGGCAAAGTTTGCAGTGGCTGCTTCTATTTTGTTCGCTGCACTGTTCGGATGGTCCGCGCTTCAAATGTCAGGTGTTAAAAAGCAAAATGAACAATATGCCGCTGAAATGGCCGTGCTGAAATCTGATATGGATGTCGTTAAAAAGGATGCGGAATATAAGGATGCGTTAGCGAGTCTTTACCGAAATCCACACCATAAAGTAGTGCGTATGGCGGGGCTGGAAAAATCTCCGCAGAGTATAGTTGCTGCGATCTGGGATACAAAAACAAATGACGTTTTACTAGACGTTCAAAACTTGCCGGCAACTCCTGCGGGTAAACAGTATCAGCTTTGGACGATCGTAGATGGGAAGCCAGTCGATATGGGTGTTCTGGACCAGGAATTTTCTCATAAAGTACTGAAAATGAAACAAGCGAATCCGGGTGCTGTGGCATTTGCTATCACGCTCGAAAAGACCGGAGGAAGTCCAAGTCCAACAATGGAAGATATGTTCGTGATGGGTAAAGTTTAACCGCTAGCAGTTCAGAGTTATAGTATAATGCAAAACACCCGTATCAGAATTTCTGTTGCGGGTGTTTCCATTATCTTAATCTTAGACGTCAAAAATATCTTTTACCAATACTTCGAAACCTTCGATAACATCTGATCGCAATGTTTCCGATTCAATAAACGGTTTTAATCCGATAAACTTTCCGTCTGCATTTAGCTTAAAGACCAGAACTATGTGATGATCCGGCTCAACAAGCCAGTACTCTTTCACGCCATTTTCCTCATAAATCTCAAATTTCTCCTTCATTTCTTTGTCTGTATTTCCAGGAGATAGAACTTCAACAATAAGATCCGGAGCACCGATACAGCCTTTTGAATCGATCTTTGAAGAATCGCAAACTACACATATGTCGGGTTGTACAACTGTATAAATTTTATTGGATTCTTGTTTTTTTAGAGGCGCCAGACGAACATCAAACGGAGCGAAAAAAACTTTGCACGGTTTTCTTTTCAAATGGGCTTTAAAAAGAAAATAGATTTCTCCGGCAATTAACTGATGCCGTGTCGCCGGTGCCGGCGACATCTTGAAAATTTTTCCTTTAATGAGCTCTATCCTTTCATCAAAATGCCATTTTAAATAATCGGCGTAGCTGTAAGTTCCATTAAGATCTAATTGATCGAGACTGGTAATTTCCATAGATGAATTGATTTTGAACCAAAACAAATATAGGTAAATAAAGCTGAACCTCTGAAATTTAGAAATTATCAGTTATGGTCAAAAGAAAAAGGCGGTGCAGATTTTTCACCGCGCCGCCTTTTCTAAATTCATTGGTTTTACTTTCCCCCTTTTGCTTGTTTTAGAGCCTGGGTAGTCGTGTAATATTTGGCAATCATGTTTGGAACTTCCCATTCAGGCAACTTTCCAGCTTTCAGGTATTCCATATATTTATTTGCAACCTGGGCAAAATGTGATTCATGGCCAGTATCATATTTTGCAGGAATAGTGATTTCCCAGCCCTTTTCATTTTTCTTCAATTCGATGCCAGGAAACTTATCCTGTACTGTTTTGAATTTTTTCGTTAACGCTTCTTCGTATCCTTTATCTTTCGAAACTTGTTCGATATAAAGCACCGGCTTGTATTTCTGATCTTTTCCCTGACGCACAATCAGGTTTGCTTTCGAGCCTTTCATGATCGAATAATGCGTATCACCTGTTCCCTCAGGTGCCTGAAAATTCCATATCACCGAAACTTTGGCATGCACTCCTTTCAATGTGTAATTGATCTCGCCATTTGAATATATGTTCAGAGTGCTGTCTTTCACATCTTTTTTTAGGAAGTCCGGATAGGTATCACTTTTAGTAACAAGCTTGAATTGAGACGGTGTAAGCTGAGTTGCCGAACGTTTCGTAGAAAGCAATTTTATATCTTTCTGATAATCCAGCGTCACGTTTGGAAAGCAGCTCCATTGTACCAGATCCACCAAATGCGTGGTCACGTCAACCATTCCTTCACCTTGTTGATCTACATCAAAAAACCAGGTAGGACGAACGAGAGCCTCGCCGGAAATATATTTGAAAAAGTGGTGGACACTTTCTTTTACTACCGCCGGATCCGACGGCGTTCCTTTTTGCAGATCGCCAAAAATATCGGGGAGTTCAGCCAGTTCACGCTGTAAAGTATTGGTGATTTCATAACGCTCTGTCATGATATCGTAAAGCAAAACTTTGTTTTTCTCAGCACTTGTGAACGCTTCTTTTAACAAGTCAAAACCCGCAGCGTCAATAGCCATCGGTTTGTCTGCCAAAACATTTAAACTTGCATCAACTGATTTTTTTATAAAATCAGTTTTTTTCTGATTGTTTCCAGCCAGGACAACAACATTTCCTTCCTTTTCAGACAACATTTTTTCTAAAAAGTCCGGACCAGTATATACTTTTTCTTCCCATTTGGTCGGGTCTTCCGCACGGGTATTGTATTTTTCAACCTTATCAAGATATGCTTTAACATCCGGGCCTTCGGATGCATACACATGTACCAACGGATTAACATCTGCATACATGGATTTCTGAACCAAAGCGGCATGGAAATGCCCTGGCTCAACAACAATCAGACTTAATGATTTTTCCTCTTTTTGCTCTGATTTTTCTTCCTTTTTGGTAGTACATCCCTGATTCAATGCGATAATACCTGTTAAAGCGATTGTCAAAAGTTTTCCCTTCATGTAATCCTGATTGACAGTGGAAAGTTGAAAATGAATAATCTTATGTGTTGGGGTTCACAAAACGAAACCCGGCTTTTACTTATAAGACGAAATTTCCGTCAATCTCCCCGCACTATCCTGATCAATATATAAAATTGCATCAGAATGGTTACGAAGAATGGTGGATGGGTATTTCTCACTTATCTCATCTTCAAGGGTATGCTGAACCGCCTCGGCTTTTTTAATACCAGGTACGATCGCATAAGCATATTTCGCCTTCAGTAGCGCCGGAATGGTAACGGTCAACGCATGGGTAGGAACTTCATCAAATGATTCAAAACATGCATCGTTAACCTGTTGCTGCCGACAGGCATCGTCCAGGCTCACTTGTTTGACAATTAGCTCGTCGTCAAAAAATGCAACATGTGGATCATTAAAGGCCAGGTGGCAATTTTCACCTATACCCAGACACACAATATCCGTCGGGAAATCCGTCAGTAATTTTGCATAACGGTCACACTCTGCCGTAATATCCGTCGCGTTGCCATTCAGATAATGGACAGCGTGTAAAGGAATCTTGTCAAAAAGTCTCGTTTTTAGAAAATACCCGAAATTTTGTGGCGCATCGTTCGGTAGTCCGACATATTCATCCATGTGAAAAGCATTGACCCGTTCCCAGGCGATATTTTTTTCTTCGGCTAAAACAGAGAGGAACTCGTTCTGCGAAGGTGCGGCTGCAAATATGATGTTAACAAATTCTTTTGTTTTTAACAGCTCCTGGATTTTTGTGGCGACGGTTTTGGCAGCGGTTGCACCCATTTCCTGCCTTGTATCAAATATTTGTATTTCTAAATTCCCGGCTTTCATTTCGTATTTTTTTAATTTTTCTTTCACGCAAAGCAAAAAAGTTGTAACGCAAAGTTCGCAAAGCGTCGCGTGCTTTGCGTTTTAACTTACCTTCTTTGCGTGAACAGCGTCATATATAATCTGACCGCCAATTATGGTTTTCTCTACATTAATATTCTGATCAAAAATCACAAGATCTGCGTCTTTCCCTGCTGCCAATGAACCCTTTTGTCTATGAACATTCATAATTCTGGCTGGGGTTAGTGTTATCATTTTGACAGCGTCGATTAACGAAACATCAGCCAACTGGACCATATTCCGGACCAGCCGATCCGCCGTCGCGACACTTCCTGCGAAAGACGAGCGGTCAGGTAGTTTGGCAACTCCATCTTCGACAATAACTTTCAGACCAGTTTTTAAAGGTCCGAGAACACTGTCACCTTCGGGCATACCTGCTGCGCGCATCGCATCGGTAATTAAAGCAATACGGTCCGGCCCTTTTATTTTCATGATCAGTTTCAGCAAGGGCGCTGGTAGGTGAATTCCGTCCGCAATTATTTCTACATCCATTGCATCAATAATGAACGCACTCTCAATTACTCCCGCATATCGGAAAGCATTCCTGCGTGTTACGCCTGACATGCCAGAATATAAGTGTGTTGCCAGCGTATATCCGTTTTCAAAACCTTCCAGAACTTCTTCGTAGATGGCATCCGTATGCGCCAACGCTGCCAAAATTCCTTTTGATTTTAGATATTTTGCAAAATCGATAGCACCTTTCAGTTCAGGAGCAGCGCTCCATCGTGTAATAGAAGATGAATGGGCGATGACTTCTTTATATTCAGCTGGATCCGGATCGCGAATGTAACGAGGGTCCTGAGCGCCCCGCTGGTTCATGGCAAAATAGGGGCCTTCAAGGTGCATACCTAAAAACTGAGCTCCTTTGTTGTTGTTTTTATTCGCAACTTCGTACAGATCGAGCGTTTTTAATAAGTCTTTTTTTTCACTCGTTAATGTGGTTGGCACCATAGACGTTGTCCCATATCTGGCATGAGTTGCCGCGATGGTAAGAAAGGCTTCCTCTGTGCCGTCCATGAAATCGGCACCGCCGCCACCATGAATATGCAGGTCTATAAACCCGGGTGCTATATATTTTCCATCTGCGTCAATTTCAAAAGCATCGGAAACTTCAATATTTTTTTCACTTACTTCCAGAATTTTACCGTTTTCTATAATAACACAGCCGCCATTTATCTCGCGATGTGGCGTCAGTATTTTTCCGTTGAATATTTTGGTTAAAGTCATTGGCTTTTTATTTATTAAGGCAGTATGTTCTGGATAGGGTTGCCTGAATTCTATCACCCTTTCAGGGTTTAAAATAGGATTTTGATCAGTTGTTTGCTATACTAATACCATCCCTTCGGGATTTTGACTGATACTATTGTCATGAAATTTAATTGGGGAATAGATTCAATCTAAAACAGCCATTTTCGGATTTTATGACCTTTTATAGCATAAAAAACCAGATATAAATAACAAGGAAATAGCACCCAGTAAGCAGTTTTGACATTATACAAATCAGCGATATAGCCGTAGCATAGTGGCATAATCGCGTTTCCACACAATCCCATGATCATTATGGACGCTCCCAGTTTTGTAAATCGCCCAAGATCAGCGAGTGCCAGAGGCCATATACCTGCCCAAACAAGAGAATTCGCCAGACCTAATAACACCACAAACCAGATGGATATGTCTGTGGAGTGACCCAGGAAACTCACCTTTCCCTGAGTGAAAATAATCAGCAGCGTAAAACAAGTGCCCAAAAGTGTACAAATTCTCAATGCATTCACCTGGCTTATGACTTTTGGAATTAGTGATATTCCAATTAAATACCCACAAATGGTACAGAACAGTGTGTAAGACGGAAATACCTTTGCTTCCAATAAGTTAAGTCCCATGGAATTGGCGTAACTAATAATCGTGTCAATGGCAATGACCTGCGTTCCAACGTGGAGAAAAATAGCCAGAGCTCCTAAAATCAAGTGAGGGAACTGGAAAATACTTGTTTTCCCAGCATTCGCATGCGCTATTTCTTCGCTTTCATGTTCCGTATCAATTTCCGGTAAAGGAGATTTGTAAACCAAAAATCCCAGAACAAAAAGGAAACTTCCTAAACCGATATAAGGGTTGATCACACGACGAATTAACTCATCTAATGCAGAACTTCTTTCTATATCAGTCATTGAACTTAATTGCGCAAATAAATCAGTATCCGTAGGTCGCAGAATTACCGCTGCAAAAACAATCGGAGATAAAATTCCGGCAGCTTTATTGCAAATACCCATAATGCTTATGCGCTGCGCAGCTCTGTCTTTCGCCCCAAGAATTGTAATATAGGGATTTGCAGCAGTCTGTAAAATGGCCAGACCTATCCCAATTGTAAATAATCCGAGCAGAAAAATTTCGTAGGTGCGGGACATCGCCGCAGGTACAAAAATGAATGCACCTGCCGCCATAAACCAGAAACCGATCATCATGCCTTTTTTGAAACCAACCGCTTTAAGTAAAAAAGACGACGGGACGGACATGACGAAATACGCAATATAAAATGCAAACGCAACCAGATAAGCCTGAAAACTGGTTAGTTCGCACGCAATTTTGAAATAAGGGATAAGGATAGAATTAACCCAGGAAACGAATCCGAAAATAAAAAACATCAGTCCAATGATCAGAATGGAGATCATCGTATCACTTTTATTTAACTGATTTACCTGAATTGCGGTTGATTGAGCACTCATTTCTTGAGTTTAAAATTAAAAGTACTTTCTGACAAATAGGGATTAAAGAACGTACGCATTTTTTTTCCCAAAAAACTAAATCGTCGGTTCCCAACCTTTTGCATACTCGCGTTTCCACAATTTCTCTGCTTCCTTATTATTTTTGATATGTCCGTTTTTAGGATCAATTTCAAGAGAGCCGCCAGAACGTAATGCAATGTTGCCTAGCTGGCACAGCAAGGTACTTTGGTGCCCGCCGACAATTTCAGCATTGACTGTGACACCGTTTTTTATTCCGTCGAAAAAATTCTGGATGTGGATCGCATCAAGTGCCTGCGACGGATCCATTTTATTTCTTGGGTCAATCTTATAATCGTTTTTCACGTCCTTAACCAGTTTGTTTTCCAGGTCATAGACTTTGTAAGAATTTCCCGGTTCTATTTGGATAGATCCTGTTTCACCATAAAAAACTACACCTACGCTGGCGCCTTCATTTGTTCTGCCGTTGCAGCTTCTGCCCTCCCAGGTCATACCTTTGTCGTTACCAAAATCCCAGCTGATCACTTGCGTATCGGGCGTTTGCCAATCATCTTTGTAACGGTATCTTCCACCGGATGAAGTAACATGCGTCGGATAATCTACGCCTAAGCCCCAGCGCATTAGATCGACCATGTGTGTTCCGTTGTTCAAGGCTTCGCCGGTTCCCCAATTCCAAAGCCAGTGCCAGTTATAATGAATCAGGTTGTCTTTATATGGCATTCTTGGCGCAGGGCCCTGCCATAATTCATAGTCAAGCCAAGTTGGGACCGCAACTTCTTTACCGATTCCTATCGACGCACGGTTGTTGGTATACCAGCCTTTTGCAAAGTAAGGGCGTCCGATCGAGCCATTGATCACTTCCTTTACACCGGCAGCCACATTCGGCCAGGAACGGCGTTGGTTGCCCATTTGAATCACATTTTTATATTTTTTCGAGGCAGCAACCAAAAGCTCTCCTTCATTTGGATTATGGCTGCATGGTTTTTCAAGATAAACGTGTTTTCCTGCTTTCGACGCCAGAATTGCAGCAGGTGCATGCCAATGATCTGGTGCTGCTATAACGATTGCATCCATCTCTTTGTCCTCCAGCGTTTTTCTGAAATCAGGCTGGTTTTTTGGTTTGGAAGCAGAGATTTCCCCAACTTTTGCGATGCATTTTGCGGCAGCTCTTGAATCCACATCTGAAATATAAACTACTTCACAATTTGGTTGCAAGGCATAATTGCTGGCCAGAGCGAACCCGCGGCTGTTCACACCCATAACGCCAACGCGCACTTTCTCATTAGCGCCGATGATTTTGGCATAACTTTTCGCAGTAAAACCGGGTAAAATTCCACCAAAAGTAAGCAGCGCAGATCCCGCTAAGGTCTTTTTTAAAAAATCACGCCTGGTATCATCTGTGTTTAATTTTGCTGATGTTACGAGATTTTTTTCATTCGTGTTATTTATATCTTTCATCTGATCAGGTGTTTAGGTTCAAAATTAAATTGGCGGCGTCAAAGGAATTTCCGCTGAAAGAATAGTGTTTAAAGTGATGGATAACAAATTATTACTTATGCCAGAGCGGTTTCCATCTACGAAAACAGGTACTTCTGGTCTGCCAATCGTATTTTAATATCTATAAATACTCATGAAATATTCGGAAACACAGGCTGTACTGAGCAGATTATACGTTAGAATTAAACGGTTGGATTTATTAAAACGGTTATCATCATTCCAGCTCGGTCAGTTATTAACCAGGAAAAAAGATCATCTATTTTTTCTTTGCTTTTGCAAATACACTTTCCATCATAACGCTCTTTCCTCCCTGACGTTTACTTTCGTCAGCTGCTTCCATAAATGTGAATATTTCAATGGTTTCTTCTGGTGTCACCGGAACTTCCCCTGTTTTGAAATATTTGATAATATCAACCAATAAAGGCTCATAACCTGCATAAGGGCCTAAAATTTTATTTCCGTCTTGCGTGAAAACCGTTCCGCCGTAATCATGTTTTCCGGTTCTGGTTCCGCGGAAAGTGCCGGTTCTGCCGTCAGCCCATACACCGACAACAATGTCAGTATCAGGCGTGCTTACCCGGCTGACACTTTTACAACCCGTTCCCATAACGGTATACAGAGTTTCCACACCATGTATTCCATACCAGAAAAAATCAGGATGTGTTTTTTCCAGCGTCGCCGGGCTGAAAGTGTCAGCACCCTGGACTTTCGATTTATCAATGGCTTCGATACCTTTTATATACCGTAGAGAAGATGCAGAGAAAATCGGGATCTTGTATTTTTTGGACGCTTCATAAATAGCGATGGTATCAGACAATGTTCCTGCAACAGGTTTGTCTATAAACATTCTTTTCCCTGCTTTAAAAACTTCCATTGCCTGTTCGAGATGCAAACGGCCGTCATTAGTTTCCAGTAAAATGACATCAACTTTTGATAAAAGATCTTTGATCGACGTTGTAATTTCAACACCAAGTTTTTTGACTTCTTCAATGTAGCCTGGGATTCTTTTTACGCTGGATTCGATATCCTTACTACCCTGCGGGTATGCAGCCACGACCTTGTATCCGTCATAAACAGGATCTGGCGAAGCGGCATTAAGTGCTTTTGTAAACGCGACACTGTGCGATGTATCCAGCCCGATAATCCCCACTCTTTTCCCCTCAGCGGGGGTCGCAAGAGTGGGGGTGCCATCCATGAGTTGTAATGCGACGCTGGAAGCAATCGTGGTTTTAATGAATGCTCTTCGGTTGTAAGAAATCATTAAGAAAAAGATATAGGTTTAGGAATAGCTCCGAAATGTGATGGTTTCGGGTACGTACCCGTAAATATACAAACAAATTTCAAATACCAGTATTTTTTGAAAAATATATGATAAAATTCTGTCTATGTCTATTATACACGATGAGTATGATTTTAAAAGTAGAAATTGGATTAGTTTGTTCTGAATTATTTTTGATAAAACTCGTGGTTTTCTTTTGTGATAATATCGATAGGCATATATTGAATTTTCTCCACTGAACTACCGATGACCAGCTTTTGATATAATGCCATCACAGCCCGGTATGCCTGTTCTTCCGGTTTGTGGCAAATCAGAAAATCAATTACATTATTGTTGAGATACTGCAAGTTTTCTTTAATAAAGTCATAACCGATCAGAGATATATTTTTCTTTTTACTATTTTGAAGGAATGACGCAACAGTAAAAACTCTGGAATTTGTCACGAAAATCGCTTCGATATCTTGATGGTCATGAAAAACGGAAGTCATATGCCGGGCAACGGACAAATAATCGGTTTCTTTAATATCAATCCGGACGATCGTGTTATCCATTTGATTGTCCTTAAAATAGGATCTGAATCCTTCTTCAATCTGAAGATAATTGTAGTTTTCAATCTCCTTTGAAATATTCACCACCAGTATCTTATTTCTGCTTTTCAGTCGATAGGTAAGTAATTTTGCGCCGACATATCCGCTTTTAAATAAGTGGGGGCCAATATAAGACAGGCTGCGTTGTTCCGGAATATTAGAATCGATAAAAACATACGGTAATTTCATCTTCTGGCATTCTTCTGTAAAACGTCTCGATTCTTCTATAAAAGATGGTGAAAGCATAACGCCATGCACACCCTTTTCCAGTATCAAACTTGCCTGTTGAACAAAGGTTTCTTTATCGCTAAGGTCAAAGAAAAAAGGAATTGTCTGAATTCCATACTGTTTTATTTCAAGTTCTGCACGCTGGACTCCTCTTAAAGGCGCTTCCCAAAAGTCGGTTTCTTCAGAAACACGGGGGATCAGCACTGCCAGTATTATAATATTTTTCGAAGCCAGGCGGCTGGCAAGAATATTTGGCTGATAATCCAGTTCCTTTATAATCTCATTAATTTTCTTTTTCGTTTTTTCAGAAACACCAGTCCGATTGTGAATTACCCTGTCGACCGTCGCAATTGAAACATTGGCTCTGCGTGCAATTTCCTTCACGCCAAAATATATAGAATCTTTTTCCATTCAGATTAAAATTAACTGTTGATCTTAAATTCCGGATGTGCAGATTCAACAAAAGTAATGTATTGAAATAGTTGATACTGTCCAATGTAACAAGCCTTTTTTAAATAACAAAAAGATATTCTCTGGTGCAATTACGGATTGGTGGAAAAAACTTGCTGCAAATCATGGTAATTTTATACCAAAATAATTTCCTGAAACCATTTGTAAATATCGAAACAAAAACTTTACTTTGTCTATCAGATAAGTAGAGTATTTGATTTATATTTCTGCTTTGAATCAAGATTTTTATTGATTGAAAATATATATCCGATCCTGATACCCGGGAGACAGCACAAACCGGACATGCCGAATTTTCGGTGGTTGTCAATTCAAGCTTGCCCGGCTGGGCTGTCGCAGGGTATCGGGATCGGTGTCTTTTTATTTAAGATTCCCGGTAGACCACGGGAATTTCCTTCTTTACAGATTATATCAAATTCTTAATTTAGATAAGACAGAAATATATAATGTCAGGTATATTCTCACCAGGTCGTTGTGTAAAGTAAAGTGTCTGGTTTATTACGATTGAATAAAATGAAGAAAATAATATTTCTTGTATTCCTACTGACCTTGGTTACGTTTGAAAATATTTACGCACAAAAAAACAGTCAAAAACGTCCGAATATCATTTTTATTTTGGCTGATGATTTGGGTTATGGTGATGTAGGTTTTAATGGACAGAAATTAATGAGGACACCGAACATTGACAGGTTGGCAGCTGAGGGTGTTAAATTTCCTCAATTCTATGCGGGAACGTCTGTTTGTGCTCCCTCTCGTTCTTCTTTACTGAGTGGAAAACATACGGGACATACCTACATCAGAGGAAACAAAGGCGTCGATCCGGAAGGGCAGGAGCCAATTGCAGATTCGGTAGTAACTATTGCCGAGGTGTTGAAAAAAGCTGGGTATGCTACGGCTGCTTTTGGGAAATGGGGATTAGGCCCGGTTGGTTCTTATGGCGACCCTAACAAACAGGGTTTTGACCAATTCTATGGTTACAATTGTCAAAGTCTGGCCCACCGGTATTATCCTGATCATCTGTGGGACAATCACAAAAAGGTGATTTTAGAGGAAAACCAGAACCTGATTTATAATAAACAATACGCCCCTGACCTGATTCAAAAGCAGGCATTGGAATTCCTTAATACTAGAAATGTCAAGCAGCCATTTTTTTTGTTCCTTCCCTACATTTTACCTCACGCAGAATTGATAGTGCCGGAAGACAGTATTTTTCAATTTTATAAAGGAAAATTTGATGAAGAACCTTACAAAGGTGCAGATTATGGAGCGGATGCAAAGGACGGAGGTTATGCGTCACAGAAATATCCGCGTGCCGCATTTGCCGCTATGGTGTCGAGACTGGATTTATATGTCGGGCAGATTTTAGACAAACTCAAAGAAAAAGGTTTTGATAAAAATACCCTGGTTATTTTCACAAGCGACAACGGCCCGCATGTCGAAGGTGGGGCCGATCCGACATTTTTTCATAGTGGTGGAGGTTTTAAAGGCGTGAAAAGGGATTTATATGAAGGTGGAATTCGTGAGCCGTTTGCTGCCCGCTGGCCTGGCGTTATCAAACCGGGCACGACTAATAACTTTACAGGCGCTTTCTGGGATATACTCCCAACTTTCGCAGAACTGGCAGGAGCGAAGGTTCCAGCGAATATTGATGGCATTTCTTTTGTGCCATCAATAACTGGCGAAGGTGTCCAGCTAAAACATGAGTATTTGTATTGGGAATTTCATGAACAAGGAGGCCGCCAGGCAGTTCGGCAGGGGAATTGGAAAGCGGTTAGGCTAAAAGCGGCTGAAAAACCGAATGCTCCGGTCGAGCTTTACGATCTGTCAAAAGATTCAGGGGAACGTGTAAATGTAGCCTCTAAATTTCCTGATAAGGCAAAAGAGCTAAGTAAAATTATGAAGCACTCGCACATTCCTTCGGTTTTATTTCCTTTTGGAAAAGAAGGTAAGTAAGTTGAATTGCTATAATTCTCTGCATTCATTTTCCAGGATTCCTGAAATTAGTAGCGGTGGTTTTCCCCATTTTTGAATTGTAGTATCCAAAAGTAACGGATACTGCGAGCTGAAACCGCCGTATTGATTGACTGATATTGCCGAAACGATCGTAGTGATTTTGGTATGCCGGATCATGTAAGAGCACATGATACAGGGTTCATGGGTTGTATATAAGATGCAATCGGACAAATTCTGGCTTTTCAAATATTGGGATGCCATTCTGATCGCTTCGATTTCTGCATGAAAAGTAATGTCCAGATTTGCTTTTCCAGCTTCAATGCCTTCTCCGATAATTTCGCCATTTCGGACAATGACAGAACCAACCGGACTTTCGCCGTTACTTTTTGCAATGTTTGCAAGCTCTATGCAGCGGCGCATAAAATGTTCATGTTTAGACGAGTCATCAGGCTGGTTCATAATCCTATTTTTTAGAAAGCTTTTTATCCGTTTCGAATCCAACGGTCGGGATATATCCTTTCGTTCCGTCGGTTAATTCTACGCGATATCCTTTTGCCAATTCTCCCAAAATTCGAATTGTCTCATTTTTAGAAAGAACACGTATTTTTTCAGCATTAGAAAATGTCGGTGAAATATAAAGATTAGCTTTTGATTTGATTTTCACGGTGTCGCCAAGCCATTTTGAAGTTACGGGCAAACCAGGTAATTTTTCCTTCTTGTCACTTATAAATGGAAACGGATCCACAGCGCCCGAACCTCGTGCGTATATACCGAAATGTAAATGCGGTGTGGTCGTAATTGCGTTTCCGGTGTTTCCTACCAAACCCAATGTATCCCCACGGACAACGCGTTGGCCGACGGATACCATCTGACTATCCAGATGAGCGTAGTATAAGGAATATGGACTTTCGTTTGCCGAGAGAAAAACTATTTTTCCGCCCAGATTATTTGTGCCCGTCTGCGTAATAAAGCCATTGTCAGAAGCGACTACCGGCGTACCCCGCGGCGCTTTGATATCAACGCCTTCGTGAGAACGAACTCCACCGTCACGTTGAGCTCCCCAGAAACTGATCAGATTTTGCATGCCGTAACTGGCAATTGGAAAAGTCAGTGTGGGTAATGTCGTTAAAGCCAGCGAAACTTTAAGTGTTTCATTCAGGCCGGTTTGTAATCGTAATAATAACGTATCGCCATCATGGTCGGAGATTGTGATGGTATTTTCATTCGATTTTAAATATTCGATCCGCTGCGGCTTTCCATTGGTTTTGATACGATATAGTTCCAAAAACAATTGTGATGAGGAATCTTCATCATTTTTGGAAGGTGTTATAACCAGTTTCCTACCTTCCGGAATCTTCAAACGTATCGATTGGGCCGGTGTTGAATCGCCGAGAAAAAATCTTTCCTGGTACGGAGCGAACGAAAAAAGTGTATCCGTCAAAACTTGCTTACTAACCCGAAACCAGGTTTGTCCTGCTACCGTTTTTTCCTGTTTTGCTTTATATAATTCCTGCTCATAATGTTCCTGGGGTGTTACAGGAAACCAATGAGAAACGGGAACCGGCTTGCAGGAAGATATATAAAGGATAATTAAAATGCTTGCCAAGCACCTGAATAATAGTTTCATAACCTGATTTATTGTTATCATAATCAGGTAACTTAACAAATTCATGCCATGGCTGGCATTAAGAGTGAAGTACTCGTCGGAAATAAATTACAAAATCTCAGTCGATCCGGGAATAAACAGTTTCGGTAGCTTTGTCTTCTTCGCCTGAAGGAGAAATATTGTAAGCTGTAATGATCAGCTTATCCTTATCGACCAACTCAACTACAGTTCGCCACCCCCAAGGTTCTGGAATGTCTGTTCCGCCATAACTTCCCAGAACCGAAAAACCATTTTCAGTGATGCTTCCATGCGATAACATAATGCCCGTTCCCATGTGGAAGCTGTCGATCCACGAGGATTGAATTTGGTTATTAGCAATATCAAAACCAAATGTTGCGATCCCTTCAAAAGGTTTGTTATCCAGACTTCCCCAATATTCATGCACGATAAAACGTCCGTCTAATATTGGACGGATGCTGCCTTTCATAGGAGATTCGTCTGCTACAATACCCGGCTCGAACCAGGTTTTCGTTGTTCCTTCCCAGTTGCCGATGAATGCCATAAGTTGTTGGTGAACACCAGATTCCAGCGAAATTTCAAATTTACTTTTGCTCATATTTTTTCGTTTTCAGCATTGTCAATATTACCTGTTTTCATTCTGCCTTTTTCTGACAATGCATGAACCGAAGATCTTGTCATTGTTTTGATAAAATCAACTTTTATGAACCGCAATGCACTCCAGTCTTCATCAATCGCAACCATTCTGACGGGTTCGAGGTCATAGTTTCCCATAATCGTCCAGCCGGTATCACGATTAAAATCACATTTATATTTTTTTGATGTACCTTTTGGATAACACATCCACAACAAGGCGTCGCCTTTCAAAAGAGGGGCTATTAAAGGAATTACTGCATCAATCTCACTTTGTTTTGTGACAAAAATGAGGATGAACTCAATAACGCTTAAATCTTTCAGAGAAGTAATTACGGTAGCTTCATCTCGGATGCTTTCAAGATTGATCTTAAAAGACTCTGGTGCATTTAACACAATTACATCTTTTTGGTTTTTCAGGTTTAGTTTCTTAAAAACAGCATCCATATATCGTTGTTAGTTAAATGATATTCTTTAATTGTCATCTTCTTTCAAAATAGTCAATTCGGCGACAGAATCGGATATTTATTTATATTCATGGTATTAAGTTATTATGTTACAGGACAAATTTAAGTATATTGAGAAGTTTTAATACTGGTAGAAAATGTAAAGCTTACGGGGTATTTAGGACAAAAATTTATAAATTAGTCATGACTTTTAACATAACAGTATGGTACAACTAGCCCTTTTGGTTACCAACCGGCATCGCTTATTGAGTGTAGCCGCCATTTTAGATGTTTTTGAATCGGTAAACAGTTTTTATAAATCACACAACGAAGCGCCATTTTTTGACATTAAATTATTTGGACTTGTACCTGAAACACCAGACACGCTAACCTTTGGAAAATATAAACTAAATCCTATCTCAACCGGCGAAAAGCAGGACCTAATATTAATTCCCGCCTTTGCCTCAGATGTGACACGGGAAGCCGTGGGCGAAAATCTTGAACTAATTCCCTGGTTGAAATGGCAATATCAGGAAGGGGCAGAGATCGCCAGTTTTTGTACAGGAGCTTTTTTACTGGCTGCGACCGGACTTTTGGATGGTAAAAGTGCCACAACGCATGTGAACGCCACTGCGAATTTTGCAGCAAGTTTTCCGGCAGTCCGGCTATACGGTGACGCAATTGTGACAGCCGAGCAGGGGATTTATACCAGCGGCGGTGCCACCAGCAGTTTTCATTTAATGCTTCATCTGATTAAATTGTACTGTGGCAGGGAGGTTACTATCCACATTGCCAAGCTTTTTGCGATTGATATGGATCGGGAACAGCAGGCTTATTTTGGGACTTTTCAACCACCTCAGAATCATGGAGATGTGATCGTGACAATGGCGCAAAAGAGAATTGAAAATGCCTATCAGGATGTCAGTACGATCGAGGAAATGATTCAGGATATTCCAGCCAGTCGTAGGAATGTCGTTCGCAGATTCAAACTGGCAACAGGTGTCACACCCATTGAATATCTTCAAAAAACAAGAATTGAGGCTGCTAAAAAGTTATTGGAACAAACCGATCAGAGTGTTTTGGAAGTAATGTTAAATTCCGGGTATAATGATCTAAAGGCTTTTCGGCAGTTATTCAAAAAAAGTGCAGGAATGACACCAAAATCGTATCGCGAAAAGTTTAATGTGGGCAGAATGGAAAGTATTGGTTATGCCGGAAAGTAGATAGAGCTGGATCTTTCTTCCCCAATTTCTATTTTACTCCTTAATTCCAACCAGACAAACGACCTCATCATCACTTTTATACCATTCAAGACAATACCCTTCTTTATCAATTCTTGGGTCTTCAAGTAGTTTCATGAAGGTCTCACCTATGACATGCGTTTGTTTCATCCAGTCCATTATGGTTTCGGTTATATAAGTGCCTTTTTTTATCGTAAAACTTTCGTAGCCAAATCGTTGTGCTTCACCAGCTTCAAGTTCGGTTGCCGCGACTTTGTAAATAATCACGCCTTTCTCGTTCGGGCGGGATATGCCATACCAATCCCTGTTTTCACAGTTTGGTAAAGACTCCTGTAAGGCGTCAAAAGCCTCTTTGATGTGGTTAGGGAAAGTGGTAACGGTATTGCAGATAATCTCAATATCTTCCTCGAATTCGAACTTCTCCATAAAATTTTAGTTTAAGTTTTGGATAATTTTATTTCCTTCCAATGCGTCCATTCCTCCATTACCATTTCCTATAAACGGGTTGAGCAATGGATATCCTGCTGCCTGTTTTATCAAGTTCATGTCAATACCTTCATTCATGATATCGTATATGTTGATATCGTTTAGAGATTAAAGTACTAAGCATAATGTCAAAGATTTTGATACAAATAACTCAAAAACAAAAGAATTTTCAAGACGGTATTTGGGACAAAGAAAGGGGGGAATTGAGACTATTAGTTTAATTGTTCTTCTGCATTCCTGAGTTCTATAATTGTTTCGTTTCATAGGATAAGACTAGTAGAAACAACTATGACATGTAGGTCGGAAGATATTAGACAGATAGATACATCTCATTTTGACATCATATTGAAAAGTCAATGATTCTCGCTCATCTTTTGGTGTTGATCAAGTGGTGTAAAGAAACTGTAATTTCAATATAAAATTTTGATAATATCTTTATTTGTAAAATATTAATTGTATATATTTACCTAAATAGTTTATTTATGTATATAAAGTATTGTGAAGCTTAAAATTTTTTCGATTGATTACATAGAAAGAATTTGGCGCCCCATGATCTTGGTTTAGTAATTATTAATAAACACACACTTAACGATGAATATGAACTTACACGACTCCTCGTGATGCGGCCGCATCATTTTTTGCACATCATTATCTGCAATTTGAATCTGTATATCGCTTAATCATATGCTGATTTAGCTTCACAAGTAGATATTGCTAAGACTAATTGGATACCTATCCAGATATATCCTGCTCCAAAATCGCAAGACGCTGGGGATGGAATTTCTATGTCCATGTTTTAAAAGACCAGCAATGAAAAATAGTCAATCAAATAAAGACTCAGTTAGCCGTAAAATTTCTATGCACACTTGGGTTTAGAAAAATTCAAACCTTATTCTCCAAAATTTAAAATCAGAGTTATGAAATCAAAATTTATCTTCTTTCTGTTTTTTCTTGTTATTTGTTCAGTAATTAAATCATATGGACAAGCTGACCCTGGTTCTGCCGGGATGACATTTAGTAAATCCATCGTTCAGGTTGGCGAAGCTGTAACGCTTCAGGTTCAGATCGGCAATTATTCTGGCGGACTTTCTATGGGAAAAGCGTTATCTCCATATGACGCAACTTTCACGGTGACAATCCCTTCCATTTTAAAAGTAAATGGACCACTTAACTTTTCAAATCTTCCGTTTCCTGTAAGTGTGGCGAGCCAGCTACCGAATTCGGTGGGAGCTACGGTAATTCTTTTAATTGTCCCAAATGGAATTCCCAAGGGTGCTAATGGTTATGTTTCTATTCCATTAATCGGATTAAAAGATGACGTAAACATTGTGTATGCAACGGTTAAAACGGATTCAAATCTTGGTATTCCTTCTTCGGGTAACGTAACTCCGTCTAACGATCTTCAATCAGCGCCAGTTACAATTTGTATGCCTCTCCCGGTGAAGCTAATTTCTTTCGAAGTACAGAAGGAGAGCGAACTGGCAAATCTAAACTGGTCAACTTCCGAAGAGACAAATAGCGAACGCTTTGAGATTGAGCATAGTTTAAATGGAAAACAATGGAAGGCAATCGGCTCGGTTGCTTCCAGTGGCGACAGCAAAATAAGAAAGGAGTATAGTTTCGGGCACAACAGTCCATCTGGAGGGGAAAATTATTACAGACTAAAAATGATAGACAGGGATCTTACCTATGCATATGGGCCTATTCGAAGTACTCGATTTGATAATATAAAACTGGAAATTTATCCGAATCCGGCTGCTGATGTGCTGAACGTCAAGTCAGGTAATTGGGATAATATCAGCAATATACAGCTGATCAGTACCAGCGGACTTTCTGTTTACAATTCGGGGAGTAAACCCTTGGATAAAGTTGATGTGAAGAATCTAAGCACAGGTATTTACTTGATTAAGATTACTACAACTGACGGTGCAACGTCTTTAAGGAAGATTTTGATTTCGAGGTAATAAATAAATAAATAAATCAGATAAAAACTGAACCGCCGGGAAGCGGTTCAGTTTTTATCTGATTTATGCTTGTTTCGCAAGCTGGATATTTGCTATAAGCTTGATTTTTTCGCCCAAGGCAAGTCCACCAGTTTCCGTTAAAGAATTGAAAGTAACTCCAAATTCTTTTCTGTCGATGGTTCCGGTCACTTCGAATCCAACTTTGATGTTGCCATAGTTGTCTTTTTCTGTTCCGCCATATTCTGCTTCAAACTCTACTTCTTTGGTTATCCCTTTGATCGTCAGGTTTCCAAGGAGGTTGTAAACATCTCCCTTGGCTTTTTTAAATGATGTTGAAACAAATTTGAATTGTGGATGTTCATCCGTTTCAAAAAAGTCTGCTGCTCTTAAATGTTCATCGCGTCCAGGCTGACCTGTGTCTACACTATTGGCATCAACTGAAAATTCAATTTTCGCATTTTCAAATTGATCATTTTCTGTTGTCGCGTGGCCGCTGAAAGATTTGAAAGAACCCGTAACTGTTGAAATAACAAGATGTTTTACCTTGAAAAGTACTTCTGAATGCAGGTTGTCTACATTCCATGTTGTTTGAGACATACTAATAAGTTATAATATTGGAATTTTGTATCGAGCCCAAAGTTATGGGTATAAGACATCGCATTTCCGGCACTATCCAAAAGCATAGTGCTAAATATTATATCAGTTACAAATTATCTTTAGATATTTCCTTTTTTCATTTCCCCAATAGCATAATCCACCGCTCGGGCTGTTAAAGCCATATAAGTCAATGATGGATTTTGCGTTGCGCTTGAAGTCATTGATGCGCCATCTGTTACAAATACGTTCGAACAATGATGCATCTGGTTCCACTTATTTAAAATAGATGTTTTGGGATCTTTTCCCATTCTTGCACCGCCCATTTCGTGATTTTCACTTCCGGGGTTACGTTTGGTATCGGCTGTTTTGATATTTTTAAAACCAGCTTTATCAAACATTTCGGACAGCTCAACGTAAAAATCCTTTACCATTTTCATATCATTATCATCAAATTCAACGTGCATCCGTAAAAGTGGAATGCCCCATTTGTCTTTTTGTGTTTTATCAAGTGATATAAAATTGGTTTCCTTCATCAAAGTTTCACCCATCATTTGCGCTCCGGCGCTCCATCCACCGGATTCTGGTTTTAATAAATTTGTCTTCAGCGATTCGCCGATCAAACCGTCCGTTGGATTCCCCATTTTACTTGAAGAAAAGGAAGCCGCATAACCACGAAGAAAATCTGTTTCCTGTTTGAATACGTTACGAAAACGCGGAATATAAGCAGCATTAGGACGTTTTCCATCCGTTGTGGAATCCAGATATCCATCATACTCGGCTGTCACCCGGCCACGATAATTATGGAAGCCAATAAATTTGCCCAAAACACCGCTATCATTTCCTAAACCGGTTGGAAAACGGTTTGAAGTTGAATTCAGTAAAATTAAGTTTGAATTAATAGCCGATGCATTGAGGAAAATGATTTTTGCATAATATTCGGTCATTTCCTTTGTATTCGTGTCTACAACCCGCACGCCGGTTGCCTTCTTTTTCTTTTCATCATATATTATGGAATGCACGACCGAATAAGGTTGTAAGGTGAGATTGCCTGTTCGTTGTGCCCATGGAATTGTGGAAGAATTGCTGCTAAAATAGCCACCAAACGGACATCCGCGCTGGCAAATATTTCTATGCTGACATTTTGCACGGCCCTGTTCTGTATGGATAGGCTGTGGATTGGTAATATGTGCCGCTCTACCTATAATGATTGGACGGGTGTTTTTATAATTTTTAGCTGTTTGTTCGCTGAAATGTTTTTCAACGCAGGTTAATTCATGTGGAGGAAGAAATTCTCCGTCCGGCAATTGAGGCAAACCATCTTTATTCCCTGAAATACCTGCAAATTTTTCGACGTAACTATACCAGGGAGCAATATCGGCATAGCGAATGGGCCAATCCACGGCAAAACCGTCCCGGGCCGGGCCTTCAAAATCATAGTCAGACCAACGCTGTGTTTGCCGCGCCCATAATAATGAACGTCCTCCAACCTGATATCCGCGCATCCAGTCGAATGGCTTGTCCTGTATATAAGGATGTTCAGCATCTTTCATTACAAAATGCACAGAATCCTCCCGGAATATATAATGCTTGCTTGCTATTGGATTTTGTTCACGAAGCGCCAAGGTTGGCTGTCCCAGATGTGGGAATTCCCATGGCTGCATATTGGTAGTTGGATAATCAACAATATGTTTAACATCCTTTCCACGATCCAGAATAAGTGTTTTTAGTCCTTTCTCTGTAAGTTCTTTTGCCGCCCATCCGCCGCTTATTCCTGTTCCTATCACGATAGCGTCAAAAGTACGCGCTTTGACTGAGTCTATATTAAGATTTGACATTTCAGAAATTGTTCATGAATGATAGCAACCTGAAATGATCCGATCAGGTTATTTGTATTAAAAGAAATAGAATTGTGGAATTACTCTAAGAATAATAAAAGTGTTTGAATCATTTTAGTCCGTGAGTGACTGAACATTCTATGTTGTACTCATATGCCATATCATTTTACTCATGCGTTTTTAATTCCGCATGGAAGTTCAAGTCTGTGGTGATAATCATTTAATTGTTTATATATCTTTCTCAGCTCGTCCGAACGCTTAGCTCCATCAAGTAAAGATTTCCGGCATTCCCAACTTGCAGAGATCTGTTGTTACTAGCTAAAATCAAATCCGGCGGTTTCTTAGGGCTCCTTCGGAGCCACCTGTTTCTAGCAATAAATAAGACCAAGCTCCTTCGGAGCCTCCTATGAACCATCCGCAAACCTGCCCCCTTGAACTACACTTTCCCCTTCCTTATATATAGGAACGAAAACCACGATCAAATCTGCCCAGATCGTCTGATCTTCCAAACGCACCATCAAACCCAACTTGCCTACATCGATAAAAGAACCCACAACCGCATTCCCATCCATTCCAGCCCTATTTCCATACTTAAAACTAACCCCGTAAAAAAACTTCAAAATATTTTCGGGGCACATTTTCCTCATTTTGAGCTTTTTACAAATTATTTCAAAAAAAACGGAAAAATACTTTTGCCTTGTACTTGCGTATGAAAAAAAAGAGGTGCACCTTTGCACTCCCAATCGGGAAGTACGGCGCTGAAAACGATCAGCGCATCAAGTTTCGGAAGACGCGGAGCACAGTTCTTTGACATGATGAAGAGAGTAACAAGATAGTTCGTTTAAGAAGATAACGTGGGATTTTTCGGGATTACCACAAAACAAAATTTACAATGGAGAGTTTGATCCTGGCTCAGGATGAACGCTAGCGGCAGGCTTAATACATGCAAGGCGAGGGGGCAGCAATGTCACCGTCGTACGGGTGCGTAACGCGTAT
>NZ_JAKFFS010000004.1 GCF_021502725.1 Dyadobacter sp. CY345
AAGCATCTAAGTGCGAAACTAGCCCGAAGATGAATCTTCCACACAAGGGTCGTTGTAGACTACGACGTTGATAGGCTGCAGGTGTACGTGTAGAAATACATTCAGCTGAGCAGTACTAATTACCCAATAGCTTGCACAACTTTTAACTCATTCTCTTTTGCTTCCAATATGACATGAAATTCAATGTCGAATGATATAATGAGTGAATGATAGAATACATTCAAAATTCACTCATTCAAAATTCAACCATTGTACACTCACAAAGATCTTGTTGGTGACTATTGGCCTGGTGTTCACCTCTTCCCATCCCGAACAGAGAAGTTAAGCCCAGAACCGCCGATGATACTTGGGTCAAACCTGGTAAAGTAGGTAGTCGCCACAATACTATTATAACTAATCCCATCTTCACAAGAGATGGGATTTTTTTGGTTATGGGCACCGCTTCCGGACGCTCAACCTAACCCGCAATACTATGAATACAAAAAAAGACCATTCTTTCGAGATGGTCTTTTTTTGTATTCATATAACCAGCTTATAGCCAGCTGTTTTGTTTTTTTTCTTTATCCAGTAGATTTCTCCACCCGTCAGGCAGAATTTCAATTAGATCAATATTGCAAAGCTTCGCAATACGATCATAAAATTCAATTGGAATTTTATTTTTTCCGCTGAGCCAATTGTGAACGCTGGTTTGGCTTACTTCTAGCATGAGTGCTATTTCTGGTTGGGAGATTTCCCTTTTTTTGTAATACGTGTGTAATGCTTCCTCGGCTGTCATTCTACAACAATTTTGATTACTGAATATCATTTATACAAATCGCTTTGCAATAAATTCTTATTTCAAAATTGAAGCTTTTAATATCGTTGTGCCGTAAAGATAGTGATAATGAAGAGGTTCGCAAGATACTTTCATAATCCGGTTGAAATTATCATCAAGTAAATTATTAATAATTAGATACTTATGTATTTTAGATAGTTCAGAACTATTACCTAAGCAATAATTTTGGATATAGTCATTGATTATTATTAAGGTAATAGTTGAACTAAATATTGTTTTGCAGTTTTGTAGTACAATCCGAAACAATATCTGGCCAGAAGGTGGGGAGGTTGGTTTTTACACTTTAAATAAAACAAGTCATGAACAAATTAACTCTAAGTGATTTAAAAGCATTGAAAGAAAAAGCGGGACAAGCCTTTTTAAGTCTTGAAGCTATAAAAGGGGGAAGTGTTGCTGATTGTCACATTGATGCCCCAAAGCCACCTGTTACTCAGTGCGATAACGTATAATTTGATTGCCCTAAGAAATTGTCTTAGGGCAATTTTAAAATTATAAATAAAACAAGATGAAATATTTTCTAAAACAATTTGTACCCGTTTATAAAGCAGGTAATAATATTTGCATTGGTTTTGCAGGTGACAAGAATGAGTATTTAGAGCTTATTTACAATGAAGAAATTATAAATCAATTGAATAAGATAATTCAAGACGGCATTAAAGAAAGTGAATTTTTAAATAATAAACTTTTTCAAAAATTAAGAGAGTTTAAGTTTTTGGAAATAAGTGAATCAAAAAAGATCACTAAAAGAGGTGATCTTTTCTTAGAATACATTACAAAAGGAAAAATTGATAATGACTTTAAAGAGAAAAAAATATTAATTTTTGGGGCAGGTGCAGGTGGTGCTACACTTACATATTTATTAGCGCAATTTGGATTTAAAAACTTAGTTGTTGTAGATGCTGATGAAGTTAATGAATCAGAAATTGAAAAATTATTAATATTCGACTTTAATGATTTAGGAAGTTTGAAGGTAAATGCATTGAGGGACAGAATAAAAACTAATTTTAATATAAGTATTACGACACGCTCTTTGAATTTACTTTCGGAGTTTGAACTTGAGGAAATTATAATATCAGAAAAACCTAATTTGGTTGTTCAGGCGTGCGATCCTAATCTTGGATTCAGGACAAATTTAAATAAAATGTGCTTTAAAATAGAAGTACCTTATTTTATTATAGCTTATTCCTTTGAATATCTAAAGATTGGCCCCTTATATATTCCCGGATTTACTAGTTGTGATAATGCGATGAATGCTCACATTAAAAAGGAGCATGGTGAACATTATTCTTTTCATGAACATGAACGGCTATTTTCAAAATCCCTCATTCACCCTTCAATATCATTTAATATAAATATTTTAAGCAGTCTTGCTTTAAAAGAGATTATATTTTTTTTGTCGAAACAATATGAATATTGTTTTTCCATTGGAAGGCTTATGTATTTCAATCCTCTTAGTCTGTATTACACGTATTTAAATCTAGAATGTGATGAAAGCTGTAGTGTTTGTAAAAATTTTGCTAATAATTAGCCTTTACTGTTGTCAAGCTTTTGCTATTAAGCCAGAACGTATTTACCATACCCGCCCATTAGATTTTAAAATGAATTATAAAGAATTTAAGATTAAAACACCGGACAATTTTAATATAAATATTTGGGAAATAGAATCAGAAATTCAAATTAGAACTGGAAAAACTATAATTATTTGTGCAGGAGATGCAGGGAATATGGGTTATTACCTACGTCAAGCTAATGTTCTTCATCAAAATGGATTTAAGGTTATATTATTTGATTATCGCGGTTTTGGTGAAAGTGATGATTTTAAAATTGATACTACCTTATTGTTTCACAATGAATTTTTGTTGGATTATGAAACTGTGTTAAAGGAGGTGAAAAGTAAAAATAATGGTAGTATTGGGGTATGGGGGTTTTCAATGGGTGGGTACTTTCCAATGGTTCTTAGGGAAAAACCGGACTTTATTATTTTGGATTCAGCAATGCTTAATTTGGAAGAGATTTTGCACCGATTACACAAGCCTGATTTAAAAATCCCTAAAAATTCATTAAAAGTTTTATCTAATCATATACCTACAGTGGCATTTTGGGGTCAGAAAGATAAAATTACAATTGCATCGGATAATACACTTTGGAACAAAAATCAGGTTAATATTTATTACTACGGCGGACACATGCAATTATTTCAGTCCATGGATGAGGTGAAAATTGTTAAAATTATTGAACTATTTGCTATACTTCCATATGAAAATAAATAGTTTTTTTGTCGAAATTGAATTATTAGAAATTAATCAATTGTCTTTGTCCAATACTATACTAATGGCATTCCACCAAGAAGATTCAATTCTCTTTGAAATTCTTGATTACGAAGATGATTTTACATTTCTAGAGCCTTCATTATTTTGCTATTTCCTATCGGATATTAGCAAAACGGATAAAATTCCCTTGCTTCAGTCCGTGGTTGGTTATATTCCTGCTGCAAAAAGGCTAGCCATGCTATCGCTTAGCGCTGATCAGTTTGGAATGGTTAACTTACCTAATCTTGGCTATATTCGTACTGACTCACACAATATCATTCCGGTGGATTTAAATATCCTGACTGGACTGATACCTAATCAATTTGTTGAAAACAGTAAAATCCGGCTTTGTCTGCATCCTACGGATTTATTGGCATACGCGCGGGATGTCAGTTTTCATGAACCAGTTGAACAGACACTGGCCAAAAATGAAGATGCTTTATTCATAGCCACAAATTTCTTGCAGAAACAATTACCCGATTTTTGGAGTTTGATATCATCCGTTACAAGAGAATTTGTAGTATTCAGCAGTCCTAACCACAATTCTTTTGCGGGAATCATGCATCACGGTACTGCATATTTTAATACAGAGAACAAGATACAAACGCCGGTTTTTTTTATCGATGACATTGCCCACCAATGTGGTCATATTATCTTTAATGTACTTACGCTGGATACTCCTAAATATTTGAAAGTCCCCAAAGATCATCCGCTAAAAAATTATTCAAGCAATCCGGGTGAAAAGAGAGGATCTTACGGAGCGTTTCATGGCCTGTTTACCTATACATGCATATTACATGCGTTAGACGAAGTTCTTCAAAACCAATATTTTACTGATGAAAATTTGCGTTTTGAGGCCTTGGGTAGAATTGGCTTCTATTTGCACAAGTTTTATCTAGACTTAAAACTTATGGACAATCCGGAGATACTCACCGATGCTGGCCTTGACTTTCATCGCCAGTTCAGCGAGGGTTTTCATGAAATATTGGCAAGGTATAAGAAAGAAATACAAGGTTTTGATTATAGCAACCAGCCTTATACTTTTCAATATGATCGTTTTAAGGAATCAAATCTATTGTCAAAAAATATGTGAACGGGAAATCAAATCTCTTAATACATGAAAACCAAAATATACACACTCATCATTTTTTTTATACCCTTTATTTCTTTTGCCCAAACTACGGAAAATTATCAAAAGGCATTAAAAATATTAGAAATATCAATAAGCACTACAAGTACCCATATTCCTGACAGTTTGTATATAAGCTCCAAAGGCGTTATACATAATCTGGGACATTATGATGTGCCAGGGAAAACAAAAGACATTCCTTATGAGGAAACCGATGTATTTTTTGCAAAAGAGCAATCCGGCTACATGCGCAGTACGATAGTAAACAACGGGTATACATTTGTTGAATTGGCTGTCAGCAAGCAGGATTCTGTTTACAAAAAGGGATTTTATCAAAACAAATTGTTGAAAGACAAAAATACTGACTTTGCATTTGAACTTGCCCGCAAGGTTCCGGCCAGGTTGCTTCAACTAGCCTGGTTGTCAAGAATTTCGCTGCGTTATTTGGGAGAAGATAAATCACATACATGGATTTCGTTCGGATCTAAACCAGTTACTTTATTCATCAACAAGAAAACTAAACTTTTAGATAAAACTGAATATTTAGGCTATGACAATACGTATGGAGATATAGTATTCGCGACTGAATATAAAGGGTATACTGATCAAAATGGTATTAAAATGCCAGCTTCCCGCATTGATTTTGAATATGGAAAAGCGGAACGAGAAGTTACTTATGAAGCTTTCCGATCCAATATAAAACCGGATACTGCTGACTTGAAAATGACTCTGGTCCCCGAGTATTTCAAAAGAAAGATGGCTGAACGTATAGAGACAAGAGATAGCATGGTTTTTGAAAATATTGCTTCCAATATCAATCTTATAAAAATAGTGTCACAGAATAATAAAATGCTTGTGGCAGAATTTACCGACTGTATCGCTTTGTTTGAGACTCCTTCCGGAATTGAGCTTAACGAAAATATTATAGCGCAATTGAAAAAGAGATATCCCGGTAAACCTTTAAAGTATTTGTTTGTGACGCACCATCATCCTGATCACGCTGGTGGTTTGAAGGCTTATTCCGCTCTGCCCCTCACTGTTGTTACTACTGCCGGGAATCAGGCATATTTTGAAGAAATTTTGAAGAAGTCTCACACAATGAGCAATGTCCTTATCGACAATACACAGAACTTCCGGTTCGACTTCGTACCCTTAAACGGAGAGAAAAGGTTTATGGGCAATGTAGTTGCCTATGAAATTGGTAAAAGTACAGAGCACACCAATGAGCATTTGGTTTATTATTTTCCAGACAGCAAAATTTTGTGGACTGGTGATTTACTCAATTTTCGATTAGGTGGAAGGGTTTCATCTGCGGGCCAGAGAGGAAAAGCAGTGTACGATCTGATCACTTCAAAAAACCTAACCATAGACAGAATTTATACCTCTTGGCCTTTGCAGGGACAAAAGGAGTTTGGGACTATGGAAGAGCTACGGAAAATGACTGAAGTTAAATGACAATACTTTGAGTAGAAAATATCCTTTTTACAGACAATATGACAGAATGGACTGCGGGCCAACCTGTATACGAATGATCAGCAAGTTTTATGGAAAATCTTTCGATGGTGCTTATCTCAGAGAGCTTACAAGTTTGAGAGGAGATGGTACTACAATGGGAGGATTGGTTGATGCCGCTGAAAATATTGGATTCAGTACCTTGGTATTAACTTCGGATTATAAAACCCTTGCTGAACAAATTCCATTACCTTGTATTGCGCACTGGCGGCAGCGGCATTATGTTGTGGTTTACGAAGCAACAGCTACCAAAGTTGTTGTTGCCGATCCGGGGCATGGACTTATTACGTATTCACGACAGGATTTTTTGAAAGGTTGGATTCCTGAAAAAAGTGCAAATGAAGATTCGGAAGGAATTCTTTTACTGTTTGAAACTACACCAGCCTTCTTTTCGCAGGAGGGTAATCAGATTTCTTCAAAATCAGTAAAGGGATTTTTAGCACCTTATTTCAGACCCTATCAACGACACATCTGGCAATTATTTTTAGGTCTTTTTCTGACTAGTTTACTTCAGTTGGGATTGCCTTTTCTCACACAGGAGATTGTCGATACAGGTATAAATACCCGGAATTTAAATTTTGTAACACTCGTCCTGGTAGCGCAATTGGTTTTGTTTATATCGCAGTCTGGCCTAAGTGTGATCCGAAACTGGATATTATTGCATGTAACAAGCCGGATAAACCTACGTATGTTGTCTGATTTTTTAATGAAACTGATGAATCTTCCGATTTCATTTTTTGAATCAAAGTCAACCGGTGACATTATGCAGAGAATTCAGGATCATAACCGGGTACAGGCATTTTTATCTGCCACTACTCTGGATGTTCTTTTTTCGACGGTCACCCTTACTATTTTTGGCGCAATACTCTATTATTTCAATCCTCAATTATTCCTTGTATTTATTATTGGTTCGGCATTGTATATGGCCTGGGTTCTGTTATTTATGAAGAAACGAGCCAAAATTGACTATCAATATTTTGACCAGTCCTCAGGAAACCAGAGCAGTACGATACAGCTGATCAACGGCATGCAGGAAATAAAACTGAATGGATCTGAAAAACGGAGACGCTGGGAGTGGGAAGCTATTCAGGCGCGTTTGTTCAAATTGAACATGGCAAGCCTTTCTTTATCGCAATCCCAAAATGAAGGCGGCAGGTTTATCAATGAAGTCAAAAATATTCTGATCAGCTATATCGCTGCGAGATCAGTCATCAATGGTGAATTAACTTTGGGTGCAATGCTTTCCGTGCAATACATTATCGGACAGATGAATGTGCCTGTTAATAATTTCATCGCATTTATCCGTAGTTATCAGGATGCTAAATTAAGTCTGGAACGTTTGGCAGAAATTCATAATAAAACGAATGAAGAAAATGTTGAAGAATTGCTGATAAGTGAATTGCCCGAGGATAAAACAATCCAGGTATCCGGTTTGAATTTTCGTTATGGAAGCAGCACATCTGCTTTGGTACTTAATAATATCAATTTTCAAATTCCCCAGGGAAAGGTTACCGCTATTGTTGGTGCCAGCGGAAGTGGTAAGACTACCTTGCTTAAATTGCTTTTGAAATATCATGATCTCACAGACGGTAAAATAGAAATAGGAAATGGAAATCTTAAAAATTTGAGTTATAATTTCTGGCGGAAGCAGTGCGGTGTGGTGATGCAGGAAGGATACATATTCGCTGATTCAGTCGCCCGTAATATCAGCGAATCGGATGAAAATGGAGGTGTAAATCGGAAAAAACTAGCGCATTCTGTCCATGTTGCCAACATTGGAGATTTTGTAGAGGAACTTCCAAACGGATATAATACCAGGATAGGATCCAGTGGAATGGGTATCAGCGGAGGACAAAAACAGCGAATTCTTATTGCAAGGGCTGTCTATAAAGATCCCGAATATATTTTCTTTGACGAAGCTACCAGTGCATTGGATGCCAATAATGAAGCCGTGATTATGCGTAATCTTGAAGCGTTTTTTACAGGAAAAACAGTAGTTGTTGTTGCGCATCGGCTAAGTACTGTTAAAAACGCAGATCAGATTATTGTATTAGATAAAGGAAGTATAATAGAAAAAGGTACGCATGTCGCCCTGGTACAAAGCAAAGGATATTATTATTCTTTGGTGAAAAATCAATTAGAATTAGGAAGTTAATGGAAGAGATTCAGGATGATATAGACCTTAGAAGCGAAGCTGTCCGTGATTTTATGGATCAGCCTCCCAAATGGCTTATCCGATGGGGAACAATGTCATTATGTTTTGTTTTAATGGTGGCTTTTGCTGTTAGCTGGCTAATTCATTACCCCACGATTGTTCGTGCTGATTTTCGTCTTATTTCGAGTAATCTGCCAAAGCCGGTAGTACTTAAAACAGATGGACGCATAGAAGCATTATTTGTAAAGGAAAATCAAAGGGTGAAAGCGGGAGACATACTGGCTTATGTGGAAAGTACTTCCAGACATCAGGAAATACTTGCTTTGGAAAAAGAATTAAACAATATAAGGAATGTTATTGAACAGCATCGTTTTTCACAACTCGGCACTATAAAGCTAAATAACTTCGAACATTTAGGAGAAGTCCAAACTCCATATCAGAATTTTCAACAAGTGTATGTCCAGGTCAGAATGTTGTATGCAGACCGGTTTTATGACAGAAAGAAAAAGTTATTGATGAGCGATATCAACAGGGCTGAATTAATGGATCAACAACTTAATGAACAGCGAAGTATTTATACACGTGATTCAGAGTTGGCCGATCAGGAATATAAAATCAGTAAAAAACTTCATGCAGGGAAAGTTATACCGGATATTGAAATTTACAGGGAGGAAAGTAAAGTGTTGGCCAAATTACTTCCTGCTAAAAATATAGAAACATTGCGTATTACAAATGACAATCAGAAGAATACTAAAATAAACGATTTGTTAGAGCTGGATCGCACTGTTGAGGAGCAAACTGAAAATTTTGGACAGGCACTTAATACACTCAGAAGTGCTATCGAATCATGGAAATCCCGCTATTTGCTTGTTGCGCCACAGGCGGGAAACGTATTTTTTTCCACAACCTTACAAGAGAAACAATCTCTAAAAGCAGGAGTGGAAGTTATGTATATTGGTAGCGGAACAAGTCAGTATATGGGAGAAATTCGTATTCCGCAAATTAATTCGGGCAAGGTAAATATTGGTCAACGGGTGCTTGTAAAATTTCAAGGTTATCCGTTTGAGGAATATGGAGCCGTGGAAGGAAATGTGACTTCGATTGCGAAAGTTCCGTCTGAGGATAACACGTATTTTCTCGCAACAGTATCTTTGCCTGATGGCCTTAGGACAAATTTTAATAAATCGCTGGTTTATAAAACCGGAATGGCGGCATCAGCAGAAATAGTAACGGAGGATTTGAGACTTATTGAACGATTATTTTATCAAATCAGAAGAATTCTGCTAACGCGCTAAAGAACAAATTAGAAGTCCATAGGTAAAGAAGCATGCATAAGTTCACGAACTGCTCCAACAATCCCATCCTTATCAAAACCACACTCACGGTGCAATTCATCAGGCTCGCCATGTTCAACTAATGCATCTGGAATACCAAGTCGTTTTACACGCGAATTGTATCCATGATCCACCATAAATTCGAGCACAGCACTGCCAAAGCCACCTTGAAGGCAACCATCCTCTATTGTGATAATCCTGTCGAACTTGCTGAAAATCTCATGAAGCATACTTTCGTCAAGTGGTTTGACAAAACGCATGTCGTAATGCGCTGCACTGATTCCTTCCTTAACAAGCATTTCGCAGGCATCGACAGCATAATTTCCAACAGGGCCTAATGTTAAAATGGCAATATCTGAGCCGTCCTTAATTTTTCTTCCTTTTCCTATCTTAACTTCTTCAAAAGGAGTTTGCCATTGCGGCATTACGCCGTTTCCACGCGGATACCGAATTGTGAATGCTTTTGTTCCCTTCTGAATTTTATCAAGTTGGGCAGTATACATCAAATTCCGCAGCTCTTGTTCGTTCATCGGAGAAGAAACAATCATGTTAGGCACGCATCGCATAAATGCAATATCATAAACCCCATGGTGCGTCGGCCCGTCAGCGCCCACCAATCCGGCTCTGTCGAGGCAGAAAATTACCGGAAGTTCCTGCATACACACATCATGAACAACCTGATCATATCCGCGCTGCATGAAAGTGGAATAAATATTACAGTAAACGACTTCACCACGCGTAGCCATTCCGGCCGAAAAAGTTACTGCATGCTGTTCAGCAATACCTACATCGAAAGCTCTGTCCGGCATTGCTTTCATCATGATATTCATAGAAGATCCTGACGGCATCGCCGGCGTTACGCCAACAATTTTCGGATTGCTTTCGGCTAATTCTAATAATGTATTCCCAAAGACATCCTGATATTTTGGAGCCTGTGGAACGTCGTAAATTTTCTTCTTTATCTCCCCGGTTATTTTATCAAAAACACCTGGCGCATGCCATTTTGTTTGATCTTTCTCTGCCGGTCCGTAACCTTTTCCTTTCACTGTTAGACAATGAAGGATTTTTGGACCGGGAATACTTTTAAGATCGTTTAGAACTTCTGTTAAATGGCCAATATCATTTCCGTCAATGGGGCCGAAGTAACGCAAACCCAAGGATTCAAACAGATTACTCTGACGAAGTATTGCCGTTTTCATCACAGTTTCTACTTTCGATACAACCTCTTGTGCGCTCTTTCCAAAATTGCTCATTTTTCCGAGCATATTCCAAACCTCATCTCTGAATTTGTTATACGTCTTGGAAGTCGTGATATCCGTTAGATATTCTTTTAAAGCGCCGACGTTCGGATCGATCGCCATGCAGTTGTCATTCAGGATAATCAACAGATTCGAATCAATCGACCCCGCATGATTTAGCCCTTCAAACGCCATCCCGGCCGTCATAGCACCGTCGCCGATTATAGCGATGTGTTGTCTGTCATGATGATTTTGAAGTGCAGAAGCAACAGCCATTCCAAGTGCTGACGATATTGACGTTGACGAGTGTCCTACACCAAATGCGTCATAAACACTTTCCTTCCTTTTTGGAAAACCGGAAATTCCCCCATAAGTGCGGTTAGAATGAAAATTATCCCGTCGTCCGGTTAAGATTTTATGGCCATAAGCCTGATGCCCCACGTCCCAAACCAGTTGGTCGTCCGGCGTATTGAATACATAATGAAGTGCTACTGATAATTCTACAACACCTAAACTGGCGCCAAAATGACCTCCGTATACAGAAACGTTATCTATAATAAACTGACGTAATTCATTACAAACTTGTGGAAGTTGAGTACGGTCCAGCTTTCTTAAATCCTCGGGAGAATCAATCTTAGCAAGTAGTTTTCCTGGTGTTATAAGCATATAGAAAGCTATTGAAAATCAGATATTGGTAATTGATCTTAACTTAGTAAGATGCGCAAAATTAAGCAAATACATGATGCGTATTACTTTTATTTTTGCTGGCTCGCTTTGAACAGCTTTTGCTTCTCTTCTTTGGTAAGACTTTCGTATCCGGATTTTGAAATTTTATCAAGAATTGTGTCAATTTCATTCTGATCAGGCATTTCTATCGTGGATGCAGAAGTGGAGGAAGAATACACGCTGGTGCTTCTGTAAACCTGTTTTTCGCGATATGTTACCTGCATCGAAGGACGTCTTCTGAAAAGTCCTGACCAACCATTCATAATTGCGTAAATAGGTTTGCCGAGGTCAGTACCATTTTGTAATAATTTGATAAAAATGTACCCAACAAGTGCTCCTCCCAAATGCGCTAAATTACCGCCTGCATTAGGCCCTACCGTTTGTGCTAGAGACAAAATGATATAAAAAAGTGCAATGAACTTGATCCGTATCGGCCCTAAGAAGATCAGATTGAAGGTATAATTCGGTAAGAGGGTTGAAGCCCCGACAGCAACTGAAAATGCAGCTGCGGATGCGCCCATCATCATGGAAGTTTCTACCTGTGCCTGAAAAAATGGCAGCAGATTATAAATCAGCATGTAAATGGCTCCCCCGGCGATACCGCCAAGAAAATAAAGTGCAACAACACGTTTGGCACCCAAATACTCGTCTATTAGTTTTCCAAACCAATAGAAAAACAGCATGTTAAACAGGATATGAAATATATCCTCATGCGTGAAGAAATAGGTTATCAGCGTCCATGGCTTTCGCAGAAACTCATGCGGAGAAGCTGGAAGTTGTAAATTATCTGTGATCCAGTAATAAATATTGGATGACTGACTAAGTGTAAAGACGATTTTTACCAATAACAATACCAGAAAAACGGCGGTATTAATTAAAATAATTTTTACGAGCGAATTTTCCGATTTCTCAAATTCTCTCTTTATGTCGTCAACAATATTGCTCATCGTCTTCTTTCAATAAAAATTTTGTTTCTGTGTGCCCCAATAACGCAACAATATGTAAGCAAATAGCATTCCTCCAACGTGCGCAAAATGAGCGACATTGTCGGATTGTGTATTTTGTATACCTGAATACAACTCATATAAACCGTAAAACGTGACAAAATATTTTGCCTTGATCGGAAACGGTATAAAAAGCATGAACAATTCTGTGTTTGGGAACAATAACCCAAACGCCATCAAAATCCCGAAAACTGCCCCGGATGCGCCAACCATCGGGGTATTGATACTCGCCTGATAAACGCTTTTTACGGCGTTAATACTATTTTGAATATACGAAGGATTGGTAGGATTTTCTTCAAAAGCATTAAAAAAATCAAGATTAGCCTGATAAAATCCTTTTGCATGGTGGCTCATGAAGTCAACAAGCCCGTCCGGCGTAGGATATTGTACATAAACCTCCACAGCTTTAAGGAGTTGCGTATTTTCATAATATCCGATTGCCGAGAAAAGTACGCCTGCTCCAATCCCTGTAACGAAGTAAAATATTAAAAAACGCTTAGGTCCCCACATTCTTTCCAGTAACGGCCCGAACATAAATAAACCAAACATATTACTAAACAAATGACCAAACCCGCCATGCAAAAACATGTAAGAGACAAACTGATAAGGCATGAAAGAAGGAGACAATACAGGCATTAACGCAAACCTTGCGGAGAGAGGCAATATATATACATCAACAATGAAAAATAAGACATTCAGTATCAGTAGATTTTTAACAGTCGGCGTGATTTGTAACATTCTAATTCAAAATCAAAAGTTTGTATTCTATAACTATTTCAGGCTGGTTTTCGTTTCCTTATCCCTTAAAGATACTGCTTAACTTATCCATCGTTAATAAAACAATAATCGCCTCACCGCTTGGCGTCCTGTTCGGATCGGTTGAGGCAAACAGTTGATCAATTAGTGTATGAATTTCAAGAAACGAAAGTTTTACTGCGTAACGTACAGAAAACCTGCGCGCCAAAGATCTGGATAAGCTTTCCGGCTTGTTTAATTTCAAGTCTGAATAACTTTGTTTTAGCTGTTCAACCAGTTCTTCAAAAAGATCCTGTTCACTTTCTTCCGGCAGATCCGCAGGAATTCCACGGATAATTAATTCGTTATTGCCAAATTCGTCAAATTCAAAACCCAGACTTCTGATCTCTTTTTTTGTCTCATTTACCAGTTGCATATCCGAATGTGTAAGACGAATAGTTTTCGGAAACAAAAGCTGCTGACACGCGCCATTACGGTTCGTAAGCATTTTACGATATCGTTCATACAAGATACGTTCATAAGCTGCTTTTTGATCGATCAGCATGATCCCGTCCTTAACCTGCGAAAGAATATAGCGGTTATGTAACTGGAAAAGTACCGCATCACTTTCCGGTGCTGAAATAACTTCCGAAGCCATGCGGTTTACTTTGCTCGCGATGGTCATTGGTTGCTCTTCGTATGAAGTCGGGCGGGAAACTGTCGTGGAATTCATTTCAAAAGCGGCCAGCTCCCGGCTTCTGTCATCGGTATTTTGCAAACCTTCAAATAATTTATTCCAGTTTGTAAGGTTTGTTTTGGAGGGTCCATTTTCGGCATGACGGGATTGTGCTGCCCAGTCCGGCATAACGGTGCGCGGAATATTATCATGATTCTGATCCGAAGGTGAGGGATTCAGGAAGTTTATATTATCCTCAAAATCAATAGATTGTGAAAGATTATAAACCCCAACGGCTTTTTTCACAGCAGCCATGATAATCGCATATACCGACCTTTCATCGTCGAATTTAATTTCCGTTTTTGTCGGGTGAATATTGATATCAATATGAGACGGATCAATCTCTATAAACAAAACATAAAAGGGATGGCTACCATCAGGAATCGTGCCGTCAAAAGCACTGGTTACCGCGTGGTGCATATAATTATGCTTGATATACCTGTCGTTTACAAAAAAGAATTGTTCACCTCTCGTTTTTCTTGCAAACTCAGGTTTTCCAATATAGCCCCGAACACTGATATATGAGGTATCTTCCTGGCAAAATGCAAGCTGCTCTCTGTAAGCGCGGCCGTAAATATCAATAATCCGGCGAACCAGCTTGCCCGGGGCCAGGTTAAAAACTTCAGTATCGTTATGGTGTAATGTAAATCCGACTTCCGGATGTGCCAGCGCGATCCTTTGAAATTCATCCAGGATATGGCGCATTTCCACCGAATTTGATTTCAGAAAATTGCGTCTTGCCGGAACATTATAAAAAAGATTTTTTACTGAAAAGCTTGTACCGGGAATGCAGGCAGCAGCTTCCTGTGTTTTTATTTCTGAACCTTCAATTCTTATCAGTGTGCCAAGTTCGTTATCTGCTTGTCTGGTACGAAGTTCAACCTGTGCGATGGCAGCAATGGATGCCAAAGCTTCACCCCGGAAACCCATCGTGCGGATACGAAATAAATCCTCAGACTGGCGGATTTTAGATGTGGCGTGGCGTTCAAATGACATTCTTGCGTCAGTTTCTGACATACCAATCCCGTCATCAATAATTTGTATTAATGTTCTGCCGGCTTCACGTAAAATGACCTGAATGTTACCAGCTTTTGCATCTATGGCATTTTCCAGAAGTTCTTTCACAACCGATGCAGGTCGCTGAACCACTTCTCCGGCGGCGATCTGATTGGCTATGGAATCGGGTAATAATTGAATGATGTCGGAAGACGCCATGTTTTTACTGTGTAGGTTTTGCTTTACTATAACAAATTAACAAATTTTTTTCTAAAAGAGGCGGTATTTTGAAAGGTAGGTATGCGTGTAGCGTTACTTTGTGTGTAAATTGAATCGAAATAATTACATATTTTATTGAAATGTTTAATATTAATAAAACGTTTTAAATAAAATTTGCGTTGATCATAAACAAAAAATAATTAATTTGTGATTCCGAAAGTTAACCGTGAATAACCCCATTCTATGAAAGCACCAGTTTTAAAGAAGTTCAATTTCACGATGGCGCTCCAGTGGCTCATCTTTTTGCCGGTTATCCTGCCTCTTTGCATTATTTTCGGAGCAGTGCAGGGAATACTGAACATGGTTGAGAAAATGGCTCAACGCATGTGGATTGATATGGAACTCTAATGAGTTCAAGACTAATTTGCAACCTGTACTGATGGTCAATTAGTATGGAATTCACTACGCACAACTATTACAGGATATATATTCAAGTTTTCAGATACTAACAAAAATGAAAAGAGCTGTAAAATTTTTTACAGCTCTTTTCATTTTAAGTCATTTCACGAATCAGAATTTCCAGCGAACGAAAGCTTCCATTGCTTCATATTCTGCAAGACCTAAATTATCATACAATTTCGCTGTTCCCTGGTTACGCTCCTCAGCACGCTGCCAGAACTCACGGGAATCATCGCCCTGGAATACCACACCGTCTTTTTGTGACTGGTGCTTGAAAATTCCCTGACGTTTTTTCAAAACCTGGTCCGGACTCATCGGCACAGCCATTTCGATTTCATAAATATCCCACTCAGCCCATGCACCGCGGTATAACCATACCCAGCAATCTTTCATGAAATTTTTGTGTTTCGAGCGTTCAAGTGCAGCCTCAATAGCATCCCAGCAAACTTTATGCGTTCCATGCGGATCGGCAAAGTCGCCGGCTGCATAAATTTGATGAGGTTTGATCTCCTCAATAATGTTTTCGATAATTTTGATATCCTCTTCTCCAATAGGGTTTTTCTGAACGGTACCAGTTTCGTAAAATGGCATATTAAGAAAATGTGCGTTCTCAGTTGGAATACCAACAAAACGACAAGTTGCTTTTGCTTCACCACGACGTAAAGTTCCTTTTACGTGGCGAATCTCTGGCGTGTCAATTTCGCTGTCCTTGGTATGTCTTAAAAATTCTTTTGCGTCTGTAAAAATCTTCGTCGCTTCCGGACTATTGATACCAAATTCTTTATTAAAATCGACAACGAAATCAATGAAACGAAGGGCTTCATCATCCGCTACTGCGATATTTCCGGAAGTCTGGTATGCCACATGCACTTCATGTCCCTGATCTACCAGGCGTTGGAAAGTACCACCCATTGAAATAATATCATCATCTGGATGCGGGCTGAAAATAAGTACGCGTTTTTTAGCAGGCTGCGCACGTTCCGGACGATTTGTATCGTCCGCATTGGCTTTTCCACCAGGCCATCCTGTAATCGTATGTTGCAACTGATTGAAAACATTGATATTGATCTCATACCCAGCTCCATATTGTGCCAGCAGATCACTCATACCATTGTCATTATAATCCTTGTCCGTAAGTTTCAGAATCGGTTTTTTAAGGCTTTGCGACAAATGGGTCACAGCCTTTTTGATCATTTTATTATCCCAAACAACAGAATCAACAGCCCAAGGGGATTTCACACGGGTTAATTCAGAAGCAGCACTTTCATCCAATATAAAAGCAACATTTGGATGTGCCTGAAGATAAGACGCAGGATTACGTTCAGTAACAGGTCCTTCAACAGCACCTCTGATCACGGCAGCCTTGCGTTCACCCCATGCCAGCAAAACAATACGACGCGCGCCTAATATAGGAGCAACACCTAATGTGATCGCTTTGCGAGGAACCTTGTGCAATCCACCAAATTCCATCGCAGCCGCAGCACGTGTCGAATGGTCAAGTGTGATCAGACGTGTACGTGCATTGATCAGGGAACCAGGCTCATTGAAACCAATGTGACCATTTCCACCAATACCTAAAAGCTGAAAATCAAGTCCGCCAACTGCATTTATTTTATTTTCGTAAGAAGCGCAGTAATCACGCACCATTGCCGCAGGAATTGTACCATCTGGCAGGAAATAATTTTCTGATGGTATATCGACATGATCAAACAATTGCTCTTTCATGAACCGATGATAACTATGAATAGAATCCGGCTCCATTTGGTAATATTCATCCAGGTTGAATGAAATCACGTTTTTAAAGCTGAGGCCTTCCTCTTTATGCATCTTAACCAGTTTTGCATAAACGGTTTTAGGAGAAGAACCTGTCGCCAACCCCAAAACACAAGGCTTGCCTTCTTTTTGTTTCTGACGGATAAGATCTGCTATTTCCTGAGCCACCGCGTTGGAAGCGTCTTTCGAATCTGCAAAGATCTGGGTTGGAATCTTTTCGTAGGTAATCGGCTGTCCGACACTTTCGCCTGAGACAATAGCAGTATCAGCTGCCTGCATCAAAATTGTTTCGGGATTGAGAGATTGTTGATCCATGGGTTTAATTAAATGTGAGTTCTAATCAAGAGTTTAGTAAGAATGAACTGGAATAGCCGGTTTAGAAAATTCTTTAAATCCTTCTGATAAATTTAATCATAATAAGACGAACCAGATAGGGAAGCTTAAAGTTATGATAAAAATATTGCGCGTAAAATTACAACAGAAAGTGAATATTATTAAAATAATTTAAAAATAACTTTTGTGCAATTAGATTAAGGGTGCTCGTACACGCATACGCTTCAAGACTATTTCATGATAAAGTGTATGTTAAAATTTCATTACCAAATAATCTATTGTATTTTTGTACCCTGTTAGAAAAATATCACATCATTTCAAGAGAAATACCATGTCTACACTCACAAGCGTCGTACGTGATACCCAAGTTTTTGACCTTATTAATAAAGAAAAACATCGTCAGGAATCAGGTATCGAGCTGATTGCTTCCGAAAATTTTACATCCAAGCAAGTGATGGAAGCGTCAGGAAGTGTGCTTACCAATAAGTATGCAGAAGGTCTTCCGGGCAAGCGTTACTACGGTGGCTGTGAAGTAGTTGATGAAATTGAACAAATTGCTATTGACCGTTTGAAAGAGTTATTCGGTGCAACATGGGCAAATGTTCAGCCTCACTCGGGTGCTCAGGCAAATATGGCGGTTTTTGTGGCCTGTTTGAATCCTGGTGATAAGATCATGGGTTTCAACCTTGCACACGGAGGTCACCTTTCTCACGGGTCTCCGGTAAACATTTCAGGTAAATATTTCCAACCGGTATTTTACGGCGTAGAAGCGGAAACAGGCCTTATCAACTGGGACAAAGTGGAAGAAACTGCGTTGAAGGAACGTCCGAAATTGTTGATCTGCGGTGCGTCTGCATATAGCCGTGACTGGGATTATGAAAGGCTTCGTAACATTGCTGACCAGATCGGAGCCATTCTTTTGGCTGATATTTCTCACCCGGCTGCGCTTATCGCAAAAGGTTTGTTGAATGATCCTATGGGACATTGCCATATTGTTACCACAACAACGCATAAAACATTGCGCGGACCTCGCGGTGGTGTCATCATGATGCGTGACGATTTTGAAAACCCTTTCGGTATCACAACACAAAAAGGACAACTTCGTACCATGTCATCTTTGCTTGATTCAGGTGTTTTCCCTGGAACACAAGGCGGACCGTTAGAACATATTATTGCTGCCAAAGCGGTTGCTTTTGGTGAGGCGCTTAGCGAAGGATATTATAATTACGCTGTGCAGGTTGCTAAAAATGCACAAGCCATGGCAAAAGCATTTGTAGAAAAAGGATATCAGATTATTTCTGGTGGAACAGACAATCACTTGATGCTGATTGACTTGCGAACTAAAAATGGAATTGCTTCTGGTCTTACCGGGAAACTTGCTGAAAATACTTTGATCAAGGCTGATATCACGATCAACAAAAATATGGTGCCTTTCGATGACAAATCTCCGATGGTAACTTCGGGTATGCGTGTAGGATCGGCCGCTATGACTTCACGTGGATTGCTTGAAACTGATATGGAGCGCATCGTCGATCTGATCGATACAGTTTTGGTTAACCATGATCAGGATACAAAAATTGCAGCTGTGAAACAGGAGATCAATAACTGGATGACTCAGTATCCACTGTACAGCTAATTTATAGTAATTTATAAGAAATTCAACTGCGTAACGTTACTGATAATGTAATTGTTACGCAGTTTTCTTTTTGTCTGGAAAAGATTTTTTAACTTATTTTCAAAGCAGGAATTGTGGCGAAAAAATAAAAAATCAAACAAAAAGTTAATATAATAAAGAACAGCTATTTAAGCTGACTGTAAAGAATTGTGCGAGAAGTGTTTTGACTTAAATAAGTTTTCATAACTTTGCACTCCAAAATACGAATTAATTGATATGAGCAAGAAAATTACGGACGAGTCCGGGCTTGAAATTATTGAAACTCCGGAAGCGTTAGCAGGCCAGATCAATAAGGCTGAAGTTTTTTTCCTTAAAAATCGCAAAGTACTGATAGGTATCGGAGGAGCAATCCTTGTGGCAGTAGTAGCGTTTGCGGGATATCGTTTTTATATAGATGGACAAGAAGGAACGGCACAAAATGCACTTTCCTCTGTGGTTTATGACTTCGAGGCTGATTCTTTGTCAAAAGCATTGAACGGAAGCGGAGGAAACGAAGGACTTTTGTCTATTGCTGATAGCTATAAAGGTACAGACGCTGCGAATCTTGCAAACTTTTACGCAGGTGTTGCTTTGCTGAAGCAAGGAAAATACGACGATGCAATCAGTCACCTTGAATCCTTCAGTTCTTCTGATCTGTTGGTTCATGCGCGTGCTCAATCATTGATCGGTGATGCATATCTTGAAAAAAATCAGCCAGCTGAGGCTATTTCTTATTACAAGAAGGCGGCTGACAACGATAAAAACGAATTTTTTACACCAGTTTATTTAATGAAGCTTGCACTCGCTCAAGAAAAGGCGAACCAGGCTGCTGATGCTATTGCTTCCTATAAACGTATTATCGAAGAATTCCCACTTTCATCGGAAGTTGTGAATGCTAAGAAATATATGGGATTGTTAGAGGGACAAGTCGGCAAATAAATGGTAATACATTATTGTTCCAAAAAAGGATAAAGCCGACACTGGTTTTATCCTTTTTTTATATAAAATATTTTGACTCATAATCGAACATTAACAAGTACTTATATGTCCAGTGCAGATAAAAATCTAAGTGTTTTCAATACGACAGGACTTCCTGATATCAGTAATAAAAAATTCGCGATCGTGGTTGCGGAATGGAACAGCGAGGTCACTGAAAAACTTTTTGAAGGAGCGTATCAGACTTTGATCACTTACGGTGCTTTGGAATCCAACATCGAAAGAGGAAATGTTCCAGGCAGTTTTGAATTAACTCTTGGTGCTCACTGGTTTGCTCAACGCGAAGATATTGATGCTGTGATCGCCTTAGGCGTAGTCATCCAGGGAGAAACAAAACATAATGATTACATCAATCACGCCGTTGCACAAGGCATTACAAACATCAGCATCCAAAATAACAAACCTGTAATTTTCGGTGTCTTGACCCCAAACAACATGGAACAAGCCATCGACAGAGCTGGCGGAGCATTTGGTAACAAAGGTGACGAAGCAGCGATGACGGCCATCAAAATGGTGGGGCTGAAGGATCAGGTTTTTGTCAAGAAATAGTCAGGAGGTGGTCAGGAAATTCACATTTATTGTCAGGTGTAGTAAGAGGTGGGCATTTGTTGCGGCCGCCGCGCGGTCAAGAGTAGTCAGGAAATAGTCAAGATCGTTTTACGAGCAATAACAACATCTGACAACATCTGACAAAAAATGACAATCCCTGACAACTTCCTGACCCTTAAAATTTAGTAAATCAAAAATTTCAATAATTAATAATTATGCAAGTTTGGAAATTTGGCGGCACTTCGGTTGGGAAACCTGAACGTATGCACTCAATCCGTGAACTTCTTTTGACGGATCCAAGTCGGAAAATTGTAGTATTATCTGCTTTGTCGGGTTCAACCAATGCGCTTATCGCAATAGGGGAATCTGCCAAAGCAAATGACGATGCGTCAGCTTCGAAACAGATCGATGATTTGAAAGCACATTACGATGCTTTTATCAAGGAGCTCTTTTCTACCGAAGCAGGTCTTGCCAAGGGACAGGAAATTATTGATAATGAATTTGGATTTATTCGTTCGCTGGTTGGTATCAAACCTTTTGCTTCTAAACAGGAAAAGGAAATTGTTGCGGAGGGTGAATTGTTGAGTACTCAGCTTTTCCAGGGATATCTGGAAGAAGTAGGGGATAATTCTGTGTTACTTCCTGCTTTGGAATTTATGCGTATTGACGCAGATAACGAACCAGAACTTGAAAAAATCGAAGAAAAACTTACTGCGATTTTAGCACAACATCCGGATAAACAAACGATCGTTACCCAGGGGTTTATTTGCAGAAACCCGCGTGAGGAGGTTGATAACCTGAAACGCGGCGGTTCTGATTATACTGCCTCTTTGATCGGCGGTGCCATTCGTGCTGAAGAAATCCAGATATGGACGGATATCGACGGAATGCATAACAACGATCCCCGTATTGTGAAACGCACTTTCCCTATTCGTGAACTTACGTTTGAAGAAGCTGCTGAACTGGCCTATTTTGGTGCAAAAATTCTTCACCCAAGCACGATTACGCCTGCGAAACTTCGTGGTGTACCGGTTCGTTTGAAAAATACAATGCAGCCGGAAGCTCCGGGAACGCTTATCGCCACGCAGTCTTCTGACAGAGAAATAAAAGCGATCGCTGCGAAAGATAATATTACAGCGATATACATTCATTCGACCCGTATGCTGAATGCATATGGCTTCCTGAGACGCGTTTTTGAGATTTTCGAAAAATACAAAACGCCGGTGGATATGATCACTACTTCGGAAGTGTCGGTATCGGTAACAATTGATAATTCAGAACACCTGGAATCGATCACAGCAGAGTTGCGTGAATTTGCCGATCTGGAAGAAAATGACAGCGATCAGAATATTATTTGTGTTGTTGGGAATTTCAGTGCCGACAAAGAAGGAATTGCTTTAAAAGTACTTGACGCGATGAAAAATATACCTATACGAATGATTTCGTATGGTGCTTCGGAGCATAATCTTTCGCTTTTGATTCATTCGAAATACAAAGCAGAAGCGCTTAACGTGCTAAACGAGCGTCTATTTTATTATGAAGATGCGATGAAAGATATTTTCACGGCACCGTGATATTTCACACCTGATCATTTATCCGGCGATTAGCTGTTGGCATTTAGCTAATAGCCAATCGCTAAAAGCTAATAGCCAAACATGTTACAAACAACTTTTATCCGCGAAAACAGAGAACTGACAATCGCCGGATTGACGAAAAAAAATTACAAAGATCCGGAAGCGGCTGTTGACAGGATTATAGAACTTGACCGTCTGCGTCGTGAAACACAGCAGGAGCTTGATGCTGTATTGACGCAATCCAATGCAAAAGCAAAGGAAATTGGTGGCCTGATGAAGGAGGGCAAAAAAGCCGAAGCGGAAATTGCAAAAGGTGAAACGGCTGCTTTGAAAGAAAGGTCGAAATTATTGGAAGAGCAGCATAAGGCAACGGAAGAAGAGTTGTTGGCTGAGCTGGTAAAACTTCCAAATCTTCCGCACGAAAGCGTTCCGGAAGGGCGTACGGCTGAGGATAATGTCAATGAACTGGAAGCAGGTGCGAAACCCGTACTTCCGGAAGGTGCCCAGGCGCATTGGGATCTGATCAAAAAACTGGGCGGAAAACTTGCTCCGATTATTGATTTCGAACTTGGGAATAAAATTACTGCTGCCGGTTTCCCGGTTTACAAAGGAAAAGCGGCCCGTTTGCAACGTGCCATGATAGCTTTCTTTTTGGATGAAGCAGGAAAAGCTGGTTATACCGAAGTGCAGGTTCCGATCCTAATCAATGCAGATTCTGGTTTTGGAACAGGACAATTACCTGACAAGGAAGGCCAGATGTATCATGACGCCCAGGACGATCTTTATCTAATTCCGACGGCAGAAGTTCCGGTGACGAATTTGTACCGTGACGTGATTGTTTCAGAAAACGAATTGCCGGTTAAAAATGTTGCTTATACGCCGTGTTTCCGCCGTGAAGCAGGAAGTTGGGGAGCGCACGTTCGCGGTTTGAACCGGTTGCACCAGTTTGATAAAATTGAAATTGTACAAATCTGTAAACCGGAAGATTCTTATCAGGCTCTGGCGGATATGTCAGATCATGTTAAGGGCTTGCTGGAAAAACTTGAATTGCCTTTCCGTATTCTGCGCCTTTGCGGTGGTGATATGGGCTTTACTTCTGCGCTGACTTTTGATTTTGAAGTTTGGTCGGCCGGACAGGAAAGATGGCTGGAATGTAGCTCTGTTTCTAATTTTGAAACCTACCAGGCAAATCGTTTGAAATTACGTTACAAAACTGCTGATAAGAAAACACAGTTGCTGCATACGCTTAATGGCTCAGCTTTGGCTCTGCCACGCATTCTGGCAGCTTTGTTGGAAAACAACCAGCAAGCAGACGGAACAATCCGTGTACCGGCTGTTTTGGTGCCTTACTGTGGTTTCGATACGATTGAGTAAAATATTATTATTTAGTATAGAATTAGCCTTCACGTTCATTGTGAGGGCTTTTTTATGCACTAACAATTTTTAGTAATTCCGGAATACCTACTTTTTTCAAAATCAACTGCCCGATTTTTTCAGAGGCGACACCTTCTTCAATCTGATAGGTATTCAGGAAATCATTATCCGTAATTACAGTTCTAAAACACCGAAAAGAGATTGAAGGTGAATTACTAAAATTTTCCAACAACTCGTAAAGATGTGTTGACACGAGAAAAACAGAATTTTTTCTTCTGAAAAACCCTTCAATGACAGTTTTCGAACATTGAAAAGCATCTTCCTGATTGGTACCACGAAAAAGTTCGTCGATGATTACAAAGCATTTTTTGCTGGTATGAAGCGCTTCGGCGATCGATTTGATACGCATAATTTCATTGTAAAAATGACTGTAACCTAAATCCAGATTATCGGAAAGGTGTATTGAGGTAAATAGCTGGTCTGAAAACGACAGACGAAGTTTTTTCGCCGGGATCGGCCAGCCGAGATGTGCAAGATATATTGCTACGCCACAAGTCTTCAGGAAAGTAGTTTTTCCGCTTGTATTTGCACCTGTCAGCAAACAGAGCGTTTGCTGATTGCCCAGCTCGAAACTGTTTGGAACAGCATTTGAAATTAAAGGATGCCATATTTTTTCAGCCTGAAATATTATTTCATTTCCAATGAATTCAGGAAAAACGAGATGATGCAATTTCTGGGTTTTAGCAATGGACGCATAAGCATCAAAGGTGTAACAAATGTCGAGGAGGCGGCGGAATGCGTTTTTATTCGTAACCCGGAAATAGTAATCCCGGTAAAATACGGAGGTTAAGGACACATGATTTCCTTTCGTTTTGGTAAAAGAATTTACACTATCAGAGAACAAAAATTCCCGAAGAAATGAAAAGTCTTGCCTCAGTTTTTTTGGTATATCCTCGTCAGTGAATCTGGCAAGCATATCACGCATGCCACGAATAAGTAGTAAAGTCGCAGTCAGGCCACTTTGAACAAAATAAAACTCAGCGGGATTTCGCCAGGAAAATAAAAATGTGTCAACCCAATGTTTGAAAACATCCTGTGACATAGTGTAAGAAATATTGGAAGCATAATAACTTTCACCCGCTGCGATATATGCTCTTGAAACATTCAATTCCCAGCGATCCAGATTATCATGTACAAAGGCGAGGAGCTCTTGAAACGATAAAATTTCTTCAATGCTTTTTTTAGGTATAGCAATCAGCCTTTTCAGCGCATCCTGTCCTCCCTGCGTTCTGGTTTGATCAAAAAAATTCAGGATACTTCTTTCCTGGCTGGTTTTTGGAATGATCTGAAGCTCATGAAGCGTTTGGGTGTCGACAGATTGCATAGTGAAGGTTTTACGATCTTCAAAAGTATGCAGATACCCGGACCCAATTTTCTTAAAAAAACTTAAAATTCAGTAGGTTATGATTATTCAGCGATACCAGCTTTGGCAATTTTTTTTGGAAAAGCAAGCCAAACAAAATATCCGGTCAGGATAATGATACTCACCTGAATCAAATAATCGATAATAGAATCGCTGGAAACGGTAATATCAGACGGACTCAGATAACGCGGCATTCCCAGTCTCCACCAGTAAGAAGGATGGACCACACAAAGAATATTAAAAACAATCAGCAGAAAAACCTGTTTTTTGTTACTCCAATCGATGATATAAAAAACGAGGGGTATTAAAAACAGGAAAATGTAATTGCTGTAGGCGCTTTGCTGGATCACCATCATGGTAGCATACAACACAACCCAGACGCGGGAAAGCATCACACGGAAATCGGCATGCTGCAAACGAAAAGCGGCAAGCGTTGCCAAACCAACAGAAATGACCAGTCCAACCCAGTTCCAGAATTTTTCGCCAACACCGATACCGTCAAAAAACCAGGGATTGATACTGGAAAGAATATTGGGGGCACGTAAAACTTTAGCTTCGTCCATCGGCTGCATGAATTCCATGCCGACGAGCGGATAAAGTATACCAAGCGAGATTATTCCAATGATTACCATCGGAATAAGAAATCTGATCTTTTGTTTTTCGATAAGAAATAGCGGAACCAGTATCAGGACAAAAATGGCTTTGGTCATTAATAAGCCGATAGCCAAAATCACAGCATACCATTCAACACGAACTGTTCTTTCTCTAACCAGATAGGCCAGCACAACGAATAACCACATCCAGACGTCTTCCTGTGCGCCGACGATACACAAAACCAGCGATCCCGGAAGGAGATAATACATTAATGATTTGAATAAAAATGATCCTCGTGACTGAAACGGCCGGAAAAAGTGCCAGGAAAGCCAAAGAGCTACGCCATCCATAACCGCCATTGTAAGAACGATCATTTTCGGACTATACCAGATTTTAAGCCAAATGCCTAAAAAATAAGCATATAAGGGAGAATAGGGCGACCAGAAATCGCGGTAGACAACCTGGCCCATGGATGCTTTGCTGCCTTCATCCCAGAAACCTAGTACGTCCGATGTTGGTGTAATATTGGCAATTAAATAAACCGCAATAAATGGAATAAGCCGGAAAATAATCCAGCCTGTGATAAGAGAAACCCTGACACTCTTACTTTCAAGCCATGCAGAAAGTCTTTTTCGTTGAGAAAAAAGAATAATCAGAAGGAGGATACACGCCAGGCTAAGACCTGTTTTTGCTAGAACTACACTCATGCCACAGCCAGTTTTTCAGAATTTACAACGTTTTGATAAGTCTTCCGCAAAATCCAGATAAAACCTAATACGTTTAGAATTTGTAAAACATATTCAAAAAGATTTGACAGGTTTCCAAACATACCAAAAGATGTATACGAAGGTTGATCAATATAAACCCATACGAAAGGCTGAACAACCGTGAGCCAGTTTACAGCCAGTAATACGATGACGTGCCAGGTTTTTCTGATATCAATAACGTCAAAAAGAACAGCCATTAAATATGCGATCAGATAAGCACCCATGGCACTGGCCTGGAAAATCATCATACAAACAAATACAGCGATGAAAATTCCGGGAAGGATTTCGCTGATATGCCTGTGGCGCGCTTTGAATGCCATGAAAGCCGGAATAAAAATGGTAAACAGCAACCCGATCCAGTTGATCATGGTCGATTTTTTCTCGTTGATATGAATAAACAATTCAACAAACGGACGACTTATAGAGAATAAATTTGGCGTCATCAATTGTTCGGTATGCTGAATCGGCATCAAAAACAGATCGCCAATCTGCCAGTATAAAAACCCAACCGCCGGAATTCCGACTGCTGCCATCACTAAAAGCATTTTGACCGGCTTTTTCACAACTACTAAAACGGCAGGAAGCAGAAATATAAACGTCACTTTTATGGTCAGCAAAGTCAGTGCAAAAAGCAGCCCTGCGCCAACTTCATAATTTTCTTTATGCTTGATCGTATAACGCCAGATTAGCAACGCGGCTCCCCAAAACCAGACCTCTTCCTGTCCGTCTACGAGAATATACATGAATCCCGCAGGAAGCATCAGGTATATCATGGCATATTGTAATGCCCTGGTATTTCTAACTTTATAGGTTCTGTAAGTAAGCCAGAGAATTACACTTTCCATCAAAACCATAAATAAAACAATCGCACGGGAATTATGCCAGATCCAGACCGGGATGCTTATGATGTAGGCATACAGCGGCGCATGGTATGACCAGAAATCTCGGTATACAAAACCGCCGGCTTTCGCAGCTTCGGCTTTATAGAAAAAGAAGGGAATATCGCCGCGCGGATCTTCATTGACAATCAGGAAAATTCCAATCCATGGAATCAAACGAAGCAAAATAAAACCTGCTGCAAAAACGGCTTTTTCTTTTTCAAGCTGCCATTTTGCAAAAAGTTCGGATCGGCTGATCACCCAGAAAATACCCAGGGTGAGCCCCAGGTTGATGAAAAGCTTGATATAAAAAACGGTAAGAATGGGCATGTTAAAGTAAATGTCTTTTATGAAGTGTGTTGATTTTTGCGGTTTGGGCTCATATCAAGCCGCAAACTTAAGATAACTTTTTTTCAAAATGATCAGCAAAACGCAAAGATTTAATACGTTACAAATTCGTATGCTTGCATACTATTTTACAAAAGTCTATTTTTGAGTTAACCACAATCATAAAAAGCACCTTCTTATGCCATATAACGCACAACTTATCGGGATGGATTTCAATCTGAGTGAGGAACACGAGGCTGTACAATTTGCGGCGCGTGATTTTGCGAAGACAGAGCTTTTGGCAGGAGTAATTGATCGTGATAATCAGCAAAAGTTTGATCCTGCTTTGACCCGAAAAATGGGTGATTTAGGTTTTTTGAGCATGATGGTGTTGCCGAAATATGGCGGAGGAGGTATGGACACACTTTCATATGTGATTGCGATGGAGGAAATTTCCAAAGTGGATGCTTCGGCATCTGTAATCATGTCGGTGAATAATTCTCTGGTTTGCTGGGGACTTCAGGCTTATGGAACGGATGCGCAGAAAGAAAAATATCTGACACAGCTCGCGTCCGGAAAAATGGTTGGCGCATTTTGTCTATCAGAGCCGGAAGCCGGTTCGGATGCTACTTCGCAACAAACAACCGCAGTGGATATGGGCGACTATTATTTATTAAACGGCACGAAGAACTGGATCACAAACGGGAGCTCTTCAGAAATATGCCTGGTTATGGCCCAGACGCATCCGGATAAGGGACATAAGGGAATCAACGCGCTTATCGTAGAAAAGGGGGCTGCCGGTTTCTCAGTTGGAAGAAAAGAGGATAAAATGGGGATCCGGGCTTCGGACACGCATACCCTGATGTTTTCGGATGTCAGAGTTCCGAAGGAAAACAGGATAGGAGAAGACGGTTTCGGATTTAAATTTGCCATGACGGTTTTGAATGGCGGAAGAATAGGAATTGCGGCACAGGCGCTGGGTATCGCGGCCGGAGCTTTCGAATTATCTCTAAAATATGCGCAGGAAAGAAAAACTTTTGGAAAACCAATAAGTGACCACCAGGCGATACAATTTAAGCTTGCCGAGATGGCAACGAAAATTGAGGCGGCCAGGATGCTCGTATATAAAGCAGCGAGACTGAAAGATCAGGGGAAAGATTATGTAAAAGCGGCCGCAATGGCGAAATTATATGCATCCGATGTGGCAATGTGGGTGACAACGGAAGCCGTTCAGGTTCACGGGGGTTACGGGTATGTGAAGGAATTTCATGTCGAACGGCTTATGCGCGATGCAAAAATTACACAAATCTATGAAGGTACCTCTGAAATCCAAAAATTAGTGATTGCCCGTGAGTTGCTAAAATAGCTCATTCAGGGCATTTTTCTACATATTGTTCTAAATGAGGTATTAATTTAGTGTAAAAAAGATACTTTTTTTATATATTTTGTTATTACATGCTTGTATTAGTTTTGTACAATTTATTAGATTTGTACAAAAATTGAGTAATCGGTCTTTTCGGCCCTTAAATATATACATGTATGGAAGACTATAATAAGATTATCGAGTCATTGGGAGTTAAGTTTGTGAAGGCACGACACATTCGTATCCTGCAACCTATCACAATCAAGAATTTTTATGATGTACAGAATTCACTTACAATTTTGTACGACGGAGAAGTTTCTTTTGGAAGCGAAGAATCCCATAAGGTAGAAGAGGGCGATATGTTGTTTATCCCAGGCGGAAAACATGCGACTGTTACTTACGGAAACACGCAATCTGCGAAAACCGTATCAAACGAGGAGTTCATGACAAACCGGGATAATTATATAGAAGCCGGACATGACCCTGCTTTAATCGGAAAATTGCCAAATTCGTTTGGTTTGATCTCCTTTGAAGCGAAAGTATTTGATACCGTTAACTTCTTTACCTCTCTGGATGTTCCGCCGTTTTTGATCAAAAGAGACGATCAGATTGCGATCACGATCAACCAGATCCTGACAGAAGATATGCTTGATATTCCTGGTAAAGGACGTATCATTAAAATCAAAACAGAAGAAGTTGTTATCGAAATTATTCGTTACATTCTTAAAAATAAATTGTTTGTTGAACAACTTGTAACAAACAGTACCTATTTCAAAGATCCTCGTTTGATTGACATCTTTGCTTACATCAAAGACAATTTGGGTGGCGATCTATCCAATAAAGTTTTGGCAAACGTTGCAAACGTATCAGAAGATTACGTGGGGCAGTATTTCAAAATGCTGACTGGTATTAACCCACAGGATTATATCGAATATCAGCGTATGGAAAAAGCGGTTGACTTGCTTCGTACATCGAAGAAAAGTATACGCGCTATCGGTTCTGATGTTGGATATAAAGACACAGCTTATTTCTGCCGTCGTTTCAAAATGATGTTTGGTATCCCTGCTGGCAAAATGCGTCGTCGTGAATCGTTGATGAATGTTTAGTATTTGATTATATAATTTTGAGAAATCAGCCGTTCCGAAATGGACGGCTTTTTTTGTGTCCAGGCTGAGCATTTAAATTTTTTCTTGAAATAATTAACCATTTGTTTACATAGAATATGTGATAATTTTATTTCTTTTGGAATAATAATTAAAAAAATAACGCAACAATTTATCTAAAAGCCATGACGATTATGAGGAAATCCCTACGCCAAATTTTTATACTGTCAATTTGTTTTCTGGCGACGACCGTGTCCTGGGCTCAGGTAAGTCTGGGCGTCAGGGGAGGAGCAAATTTTGCCACTTTTGCTGTTGAAGGTGATGATCAGGAGTTTCCTTTCAAGCCAAAGACGGGATTGAACTTTGCTATTTTATTTAATCTTCCTTTGGGTGCTTCAACCAGTATTCAAATCGAACCAGGTTTTTCACAGCGTGGTGCCAGGATTTCCGCAAAGACTAATGAATTTTTTAATAACCAGCAGATCAAAGCAGAGATTGATGGAAAGTTATTGGTGAATTATATTGAAATGCCTGTTCTATTTCAATACAGACCGAAACTGGGCAAACTTGAAGGACTTTTATCTATCGGACCTGAGGTGCGTTTGATGACAGGTAACATAAAAGCCAAATCCAGTTCAAAGGTTTATATTGATGGAGTCTTGGTCAGCGATACCAGCGAAGACGAATCTTACGGTTCAGGAGACGATACGCAAAAATTTGATTTTGGTATGGTTGGTGGTGCCGGGCTTGCATATCCCCTGGGAATCGTAAAAGTGTTTGTCGAGGGTCGTTATCATTTTGGGTTAAGAAATCTAGCGACCACAGACGATGGCGATGATTCCAAAGTTCACAATCGCGGAGCATCAGCTCACATTGGTATACTCGTGCCAATTGGTAAATAATTCTTAAATTAAAATATTATTGAGGAGCCTCCTTTGCGGGAAGCTCCTTTTATTTTGAAACTTACCGGACCGGAGTAAGCTGCACCGTAGAGACTTTCCAACTACCTCCTTTTTTAATCGAGACAACTGTGTAAGTCACCTGGTTTTGGAAATTGTTATTTTCAATCTTCCCTTTGACATTCCAGGTGCCGCTAATCACACCGACATCACCGTAATTTTTTGTGCGGGAACCAGAAATTATTCCTGAATCGACGGTTATGTAACCTTGTGCAACCCCCTGTGCGAGCATATCCCGATCAACTTGCTGACCATCAAAACTGACTATTGAAAAATCATCAGCTAAAATGTCGTTGAGTGCATTAGTATCTTCATCTAATAAGGCTTTGAAAAAAGCATTTGAACATTCAGTAGCATCCTGCGGACGGGAAAAGCTAGCCTGTGCGTATGAACAGAACCCAGCAAGTGTGAGAAAACTTAAAAGCATTATCTTTTTCATCGAAATTCCGTTGATTTTTTAAAGTGTAAGAATATTTTTGGAATCTGATAAAAAGCGTATTCTCCTGCAAGTTTTTTATAAAATGTTTATATAAAAATAATAGTGGGTTACTTTTCCAGCCGATTCGTCATATTCTTTCGAAAAACGGTTTCTTCCCTTATGAATATATGAGTAGATTCGCTTTTGTTTTACAGTGATTGAAGTTTGTAGAAATTGATATGATAAAGATAAAATCATTGCTATCGATGGCGTGCCTTTTTTGGGGACTTGCAGCGTGTTCAACACCTCCGGATACACTTGGTAAGCTCGACTTAAAGAAATGGCGTCAGGATCGTGGAGGATGCAAAAATGAGCGTTCAGATCTGGTTGCGGATCTGAGAGGCGAGCAAAAGCAATTGATGGGAAAGTTTGCCGATGACATTGGGAAAATTCTCGGTAAGCCGGATATACACCAGCTTGGCGCGGGGAATACAAAATTCTATGTCTATTTTCTGGAAAAAGGTCCTCAATGTGACGACATCACAAAAAAATCAGAAGCAAAAAAAGTGATTATGAAGTTTAATGCAATTGGTTTGATGTCTGAGATTACTTATCAGAGTCGGCCGTTGTGATGTTTTCGATTAGGTTTTTTTAAAGTAAGAAGCGAATTAACTTCTGCCTCATGTCTCGGCTCAAAAGTTTTTGAGTTTAGCTTCCAATTGGTGTAGACATACCATTCAAAATCAATAAGATCATCTGTTTCCTGAATTTCGCTTTGTGAGGGATGCCAATGTTTGTCCGGATGTAATAGGCGCACGGCTTTTTAATCAGGACAACATTTTGTCAATTCACCTTCCAGACTAATACCAATGAGATTAGTGAAATATCTTTCTGGATCAGGAATATTATCCAGTGTTAACATTTTCTCGGAAATTTTGACGTCATTGATCCGGTCTAAAGCGCAGTTCTGATATGTATTCCGATCCGAATAATAAGAAGTGAAAAGTTGTATATTTGAGAAAATGAATCTTACAGCTATGCAAAACTGGCAGGAAAAAATCAGTCTCAATCCGGAAATACGTTTTGGGAAACCGTGTATTAAAGGTACGAGAATTACAGTTTGGGATATTTTGGGGTGGCTTGCGAGTGATATGAGCTATGACGAAATAGTAGAAGATTTTCCGGAGTTGACAAAAGGTGATATTCTGGCCGCATTAGCTTTTGCTGCTAATAGGGAAGAGAATACAAAAATTTTGATAACAACGGTATGAAATTTTTATTTGATGAGAACATTTCATTCCGGATCGTCAAACAGGTTAGTAACGCAGTTCCTCAAAGTATTCATGTCAGCCAAAGTGGTTTAAATAAACCACCAACAGATCGCGAAATATGGAGTTATGCCGAGGCCAATAATTTCCTAATCATAACATTTGATGAGGATTTTCAGGACCTTGCAAACGTGAATGGTTTTCCTCCCAAAGTGATTTTATTAAGAACAGGAAACTCATCTACCCGATTCATATCAAAACTACTCATCAATAAATTACCAGACATTCTTCAATTCTATCAAACAGAAGTCTATGGGCTTCTGGAAATATTTTAATTATAACATTCCGGAAATTAACATTTGGACAACAAGGGAAAATTTTAATTGTAAACAGATTTGTTAAGACGATATCGGATTTAGCCGCCATACTACGCAAGGAAAAAATATTTGAGGAGTTTGGCCTTAACAGGCTTGCTGTCTTTGGATCGTTCGCCCAGGAAGAATCTTACCGTGACATAGATATTTTGCTCGAACAAAATATGGACTACAAAATTCGTGAACAGTTGAAAATAAAACTACAAGAAATACTCCATACAAAAGTCGATCTTGTTCACGAAAAATTCGCTGACCCAATTATTGTATATCGGGCTCGTAAAGATTTGAAGTATGTTACAAAGTGAAGCTAGAAATCGGTTCCATCTGCTCGTAATGACCTTCAATAGATTGTTTCCCAAAAAATAGAATTTACCTATGCAAACCCAACTCAAAGGCTTCGGCCTCGAAAAGTTTCGCGTTTTTAAAGATTATACCTGGTTTGATTTCGCTCCGATCACAATTTTAACCTGGACAAATAGCTCAGGGAAAAGTTCTTTGAATAAGGTGTTGATTGCTGATAAAGGATAATTTGAGAAGGGGAATTTACCGCCCTTCTACACAATAATTGGGTGCAGCAAATTAGAGATATGAATAATTCTCTTGTTGCAAGAAATATATGTGCATGCAAGAAAATCAATGAACCCTTAATATAAGCCAGGAGGCTCATTCGGAGCCAAATTCAACCAATCCACATCTCTTTCTATAAACAGATACTCCTCCAGAGTGATTGAATACATGATTTTAGATCCAGGGAAATCGCTATATCTACAATTTGTTCCATAGGGACTTCCTGTTTATAGCAAGTTTACACCCAAACCAACGTTCCAGGCTCCATCGGAGCCGCCTGAAGTGAGCTGACGACTTTTGTAGCAAAGTTCTATTTATTAAATTGGACAGCAATTGAACACAATTAACTCCAATAGATGAACCTTAAAAACTTCCACCAGGAAATCCCCCGGATAATCCTCCAACGCGGAAAAGACTATTACAACGAAGGTGCCGTAATTAGTCTTGAAGAAGAGGAAGCCGGATTATGGAATGCAGCGGTGGAGGGATCAGAGATTTACCATGTGGAAGTGGTGTTGGGGGAAGGTGATGAAATAGATTCGTTTTTATGTGATTGTCCTCATGACGCGGATGTATGCAAGCATATAGCAGCTGTATTTTATGAATTGAAAGACAAGGTTAAGACAATTCAATTGAAGCCGGGAGCAAAGCCAGGAACCGGAGCTTTTGAAGATATTTTAAAAAATCTGACAGAGGCTGAACTGAAAGGCTTTGTAACATATTACGCCAGCGACAACAAGGAATTTAAGCGTCAATTTGCCCTGCATTTTGCCGATAAAAATGCGGGGGTAGATGTTAAAAAACAATATGCCGACCTGGTGAAAAAAGCAATTCGCTCTTCAATGGACAGACGGTTTAAAGATTATTATGCGTCCAATGATTTGGCTCAGGGAATGAACTCAATCCTTGCGAAGGCGAAAAAAGCAATTCTTTTTAATAGTTTTAGCGATGCCTCTGCTATTGTTTGTACAGTATTATCGCATTTGGTAACAGAAGCTGTGCCGAACATCGATGATTCCAGTGGTTACCTTGGAGAAACTATCGCAGATGCCATTTTTTTAATGCAAGAAGTTGCTACGTCCCCGGTTTGTTCACATGAGATCAAAAAAGATCTATTTTTATTTTTGAATAAAGAGCTTAGCAAGGATGTGTATTTTGACTACGGAGATTTCGGTTATGATCTTTTCAATATATTTCGTTCTCTGGCGGTATCGCTTGGGAAGACGGAGGATTTTCTGAAATCTGCCAGTAGGATTAAAATAGACGATTCCGAAGAGGAGAACGATAATTATCGGACTGAATATTTTATCAAGCAGAAATTACTATTGTTCCGGGAAACTGGAAATGTACCTGAACTGGAAAGGCTGATTCTTGAGAACCTAAATTTTGTCGAGGTTAGAAAAGAATACTTACACGAGCTTCTTGAAAGAAAAGACTATATTTCTGCTAAAAAATTAATAGCCGAAGGAATTTCGATTGCTGAAAGTAAGGATCATCCGGGCACTGTTACGGAGTGGAAAAGAAGACTTTTGGAAATTGCTTTTGCCGAAGGCGATTTGCAGGCGATCAGACATTATACGATTGAATTTGCCTTTGATCAGGGATTTGATGTAACGTATTATCATGCCTGGAAAAACACGTTTCAAGAATCAGAACGGGAAGCTGCGTTTTTTAAGTTAGTAGCAAAACTTACTTCGGATATTAATGTCCAGGCCAGGGAACATCTCCATCATTCATGGTGGTCACCCAGTTATCACTTGTTAAAAATGCTGGCCCCATTGTATGTTGAGGAAAAAAAGTGGGAAAGTCTTTATAGGGTAGTAGAATCATATCCAAGACTGGACCTGCTTTTTGAATATCTCCCGCATCTCTCGCCAAGATTTGAGTCTGAGCTTGCAGATCTTTTCGTTCCGGCACTAATTATTGAGGGTGACAAGGCTAATTCCCGTCGGGAATATGCCAATCTGGCTTATCAAATGCTGGAAATTATTGAGCAAATGCCTGGAAGCCGATCGAAAATTATTGAAGCTGTACAATTGCTCCGGTCAAAATATCCTAAACGTTCGGCCATGATTGATGAACTAAAAAAAGTCAGGTAACCGGCAAGAACTATCAAAGATAAAATTTCTTTAACCGGATCATTTCTTCAACCGGCTCAGAAACCATATATCGAATTGATTTACCACTTTTCAGACAAGCCCTCAAATACGTGGCAGAAATATCTAACAGGGGAGCTTCAACAAACTTTACCGAAGCGTGGTTTTTGAAATTGTGAGGTGCGGAATTTGGTCTTGGGTATACGTATAAGCCCACATATTCCAGAATTTTATCATAATTTTTCCAGTTGGGAAACTGAGCCAGATTATCTTCACCCATTATCAGTTTGAACTCATGCTGGGGGAACTTTTCCTGCATTCTGATCAAAGTATCAATGGTATAACTTGGTTTAGGCATATGAAATTCAACGTCTGTTACTTTCAACAATGCGTTGTCGGCAACAGCTCTGGAAACCAGATCATAACGGTCAAATTCGTGAAGTAAACTGCTATTTTTTTTAAAGGGATTTTGCGGGCTCACCACAAACCAAACCTGTTCCAGATCCGTTGCCGTCACCATCGTATTGGCAATAATTAAATGTCCAATGTGAATCGGATTGAAGGATCCAAAAAACAGACCAATTTTCATAAATTACTAATAGGAAATTGTAATAGATAGAGGAGAATTTAGGGAAGTATTATCAGCTATCATAATTACATGACAAAACTGACAATATACTGACAGCAGCATGACATTGATCAGGAATGAATAAAATGTGTAATCAGGGCTTCTGCTTTTGCAAGTGCTTCATCCAGATTATCATTCACAAGTACTGTATCAAACTCCTGTTCGAAACTTTGTTCGTAACGAACTTTTGCTAAGCGTGTTGCCAGCGTTTCGGGTGTTTCTGTACCACGGCTGTTAAGTCTTCGCTGAATTTCTTCTTCCGAAGAAACTTTTACAAACACAGCCAATGCACTTTCGTCGTATGCTTCTTTAAGTTTAAGGCCACCCTTGACATCCACATCGAAAACTACATGTTTTCCTTCATCCCAGAGCCTTTGAATTTCTGATTTCAGTGTTCCATAATAATTACCGGCATAAACTTCCTCCCATTCAGCAAATTCCTGATTTGCAATGCGCTGGCGGAAATCTTCAATAGATAGAAAATAGTAATCTTTTCCATCTACCTCATATTCACGCTGCGAACGCGTGCATGCTGAAACTGAAAACGCTAACTGCGAGGAATACTTGCTTAAAAGATGCCGGACTATTGTGGTCTTCCCAGAACCTGATGGGGCAGAAAATATGATAAGCTTTCCTTTCACGCTAACCGGATTAACTATTTACTTTGGTCAAAATAGTATCCATGATACTCTGAGGGCAAGGTTTTTTCACAAGTTTAAGACTTAATGACTCCTTAATGCATTTTTCAAGACGATAAGCCTCGATACAGGGAAGGCATTTATCCATGTTTTCCCTGAAATGGTCCTTTTCTGCTTCCGTAGCTTCGTCATCAAGTATCGACTGAATGATTTTCATGCATTCAGCATGATGCTCGCAACTTTGCTTCATGGTTTGTTTTTGCGCTTCTTCTGTAACAGAAGGCGTATGGGAAGATGCATTCATCACAAATTATGCTGGTAAATTGATTGTTGGAATATATATGTACGACTGTACCCTATAACCCAATAGTACATAAAAAAAGTTCAGAGGTTATGAATCATAACCCATTGAACTAGCATAACTTTTAAGTTTTTCCTTCAAAAGATTACGGGCGCGGTGAAGTCTTGACCGAACCGTTCCGATTGGAATATCCAGGATTTTTGCCATCTCTTCATAAGTGAATCCTTCGATATCACAAAGAATAATAACTGTACGAAAATCAACCGGCAGCGCGTTTAGTGCATTGGCCACTTCATCCCCGATTAATTCCTGGACCGCATCAGCACGAAGATCGACAGTATAAGTCGTGTCCGATGCCTCTTCCGAGTTGTAAGTAGTTTCTACTTCCTGGTAATCAACTTTTGAAGGTTCTTTGCTTTTTTTACGATAGTCGTTGATAAAGCTGTTTTTCAGGATACGAAAAAGCCATGCTTTAGCATTTGTACCCTGCTCAAAAGAAGAAATAAACCGGAAAGCTTTTAGGTAAGTGTCCTGCACCAAGTCATTTGCATCGTCCTCGTCCATGGTTAGGCGGAAGGCGAAGTTGTACATGGAGTCTATGTGTGGCATGAATTCACGGTTGAAAATCTCATATCTGAGATCATCTGTGTATCCATTAGTGGTGATTGATTCTGACATGGCAACTGACATAGGAATGCTGAATTTACAAAGATTATCAACAGCTCCAAATCGTACAAAGCAAATTTTGATGAACGGCAGTTATAAGTTAGTGAACTGTCGTTATTTCGGGATGCACATTTTTTCGCTGAAAGGACTTTACCTAACACTGGCTGACGTAAAATTTTACGATTTGCCGCTTATTCATGTATAAACATCAATTTTCGAGCCACTAAATCCGGCACGGTCAAAATGTCAGGCTAACGTCTTGAAAAAAGTTCCAAGAGCACTATCATTAGCATGGTGAAGAGGGTACTTGCTGCGATTCGGAGCAGCGTATGCAATATCATGCCAAAATTATTTATTTCCATTAGAAAAAGCATCGAATGATGAATAAAAATCAAAGGCAAGATATAGGCAAGGAACGCGCCGATTCCCTGGCTTCTAATACCGATATCAACGCGGTCAGCTCCTTTTGATTCCATCTGATAATGGATCAAAAAAGGTCTGAGATAAGCAATCAAAACCGTGGCTGCAGCGTGCATTCCAAACGTATTCGAAAATATATCAACTGTAAAACCAATGGCAAAACCGATAAATAAAAGATACATCCGGCTGATCTCTGCCGGAAGAATTAAAATGCCGGCGATGTAAACAAAACAGAATGCATAGTTGAACAAAACCATGTTGCGCATGAAGAATATCTGCAGCAGCAGGTAGAGTATTACCATCAAACTATATTGTATTGCCTCACGTAAACTCATTGGCGATCTCCTAAGCGTTGTTTTAAAGTTTCCTGTTCCCCAAGCTGACGATTTTTCACCACATAGACGTAAGATAGGTTTCTAAAGTCGGTCGCCAGTTCCAGGATAATATTGTAAAAAGTTTGATCCGGATGAACTGTGACAGATTTTACCTTGCCAACCATGATTCCTGGAGGGAAAACAGAATTCACATTAGAAGTTACAGCTGAGTCTCCTTTATAAACTTTCGTATATCGGGACACATCAACCATGTCTATAAAATTAGGATCTTTTCCGGGCCATTTAGCTGTCCCAATCTCATTGCTTCTTACCAGTTTGGACGAAACCATAAACTGAGGATGCAGGATGGATGTAATGATTGAATAATTCTTCGAGCAGAAACGTACCTTTCCAACAACACCGGTGGCAGAAATCACGCCCATATCCGGCTCAATTCCGTCTGCAGAACCCTTATCAATCGTGATGTAATTATTAGCCCGGTTGGTTTCGTTGTCAACTACCTTCGCAACGGTGTAAGTAAATCTGGAATTAAAAGCAGAATCAGGTACATAACCTGCTGGGGCGTCCTTTGCATTTTTCTGGCTTAAAGTAGCTACCAGAGCGTTCAGCCGCGCATTCTCATTAGCAAGATCAGAATTAATTTCTCCCAAACGCGTATACTCCCGGGCTGAATTAGAAAAAGCCAGCGTTTTTGCAACGTAGTAGTTGGAGGTATTAAAATAAGTTGCGCCCCAATAAGAATTACTGCGCACGATCAGCCATCCGCTGAAAACTTCCAGCAAAATGAACACCAAAAAAAACCGATTCCGGGCAACGAAATCTACGAGTTGAAGCATGGGCTAATGTGTTCACACGCAGCAAGTCAGTTACAGGTTTTTGACCAGAAACTGACCTGCTGTGAACGTTCCTATACTACGAGATCAATACGGGTTTGTACAATTCCAGATTTTTAAGAACCTCACCAGTCCCTTTTACCACCGCCTTTAACGGATCGTCTGCAATATGCACGGGTAATTTAGTTTTCTGGGAAATGCGTCTGTCCAGACCATGGATCAGGGCGCCACCGCCAGTCAGCCAGATACCATTTTTGAAAATATCAGCTGAAAGCTCAGGAGGAGAGATTTCAAGCGCTTTCATAACGCCTTCTTCGATTTTAGATATTGATTTATCTAAGGAATAAGCAATTTCGCTATACGTTACACGAATTTCTTTTGGAATACCAGTCATCAAATCACGACCACGAACCTGGTAATCTTCTAATGCTGTATCAAGTTCAGGCGAAGCAGAACCAATAGCCATTTTGATTAATTCAGCAGAACGCTCACCAATCAGAAGATTATGTTCACGACGCATATAATCTACGATATCTCTCGTAAATACATCTCCGGCAATACGAACAGATTGTTCACAGACAATACCAGAAAGTGCAATAACAGCGATTTCGGTAGTACCACCGCCAATGTCTACAATCATCACACCGTTTGGCTGCGTGATGTCTATTCCGATACCAATGGCAGCGGCAATAGGCTCATGAACCATGTAAACTTCCTTGGCACCAGCATGCTCGCACGAATCTTTTACAGCACGTTTTTCAACTTCGGTAATTCCTGATGGTATACAAACAACCATGCGGTGGGAAGGAGTGAAAAAGCGGCTGCCGGTATCGATCATCTTGATCATACCCCGGATCATCATTTCTGCGGCAGTAAAGTCGGCAATTACGCCGTCTTTCAAAGGACGAATGGTTTTAATATTTTCATTCGTCTTTTCGTGCATCTGCATTGCTGTATGGCCGATCGCTAACACTTTGCCAGTAGTTTTATCCATGGCAATAATCGATGGCTCATCTACAACAACTGTATCTTTGTGGATGATCAAAGTATTGGCCGTACCTAAATCAATCGCAATATCACTTGTCAAAAAATCAAACAATCCCATATATATTTTTAAAAATTTTCGCTCACTTTGATTTCAGGTGTGCAAAATTACAGATTATTACCCACAAACAAAGGCATTTAACAAATTTCACTTACAGGCCATATTTTGGTCATTTAAGTGCCGTGATTTGCCCTTGTAGAATAGAATTTATAAATCCTGTGTACATTTGTTTTTACTATGGGAATCAGAGCACTTTTGAGCCAGCCGCTGGCTAAATATATCGCAGAGGAGCAGCAAAATTGGATCGTCAGGAGTACAGAAGTACAGGAAAAATGGCGCGCTAAACTTGTTGAAAAAGCAATGAACACACAGTTTGGGAAAGACCACTTTTTCAAAGATATCCATACCTACGAAGAGTTCAAAGAAGCCGTTCCGGTAAGGGATTATGAAGATCTGAAAGGATATATTGCGCACCTTAAAGCGGGTGAACCGGATATATTATGGCCAGGAAAACCGCTCTATTTTGCAAAAACTTCGGGAACTACTTCAGGAACAAAATATATCCCCATTACGAAAGAATCGATCCCAAATCATATCAATTCGGCCCGAAATGCAATATTGAGCTATATTGCTGAAACCAAAAAAGCTGAATTCCTGGATAAAAAACTTATTTTTCTTTCAGGGAGTCCCGTTATGACGGAAACATGCGGCGTACTTACGGGCCGTTTGTCGGGAATTTCAAATCACCATGTTCCTGGTTACTTGCGGGCCAATCAAATGCCAAGTTATGAAACCAATTGCATTGAAGATTGGGAAACAAAACTTGACAAAATCATCGATGAAACGATAGACCAGCCTATGTCGCTTATTTCCGGAATTCCGCCGTGGGTCCAGATGTATTTTGACAGAATAACAGACAGAACAGGGAAGAAAATAAAGGATGTTTTTTCTGATTTTTCACTTTTTATTTATGGCGGAGTAAATTTTGAGCCCTATCGTGCCAAGCTATACGAATCGATCGGAAAGAGAATTGACTCTATTGAACTGTACCCGGCATCCGAAGGATTTTTTGCTTACCAGGATTCCCAGAAAGAGGAGGGATTACTCTTGCTTCTCAATTCAGGGATTTTCTTCGAATTTATTCCCGTAGAAAATTTTTTCGATGAAAAACCGAAACGTCTTCGCATTAATGACGTCGAAGTAGGGAAAAATTATGCTGTTGTCGTAAGTAGTAATGCTGGTCTTTGGGGTTACTCTATTGGTGATACGATTAAATTTGTGTCGACGGATCCTTACCGAATTTTAGTAACGGGGCGAATCAAACATTTTATTTCTGCGTTTGGCGAACATGTGATTGGAGAGGAGATTGAAAAGGCGCTGAGATATGCGATGGAAAGACACCCGGAAGTTGAAGTTGTCGAGTTTACCGTTGCACCAATGGTAACACCAAATCAGGGTAGTTTACCATATCACGAATGGTTTGTCGAATTTGCAAAAATGCCAGTCAATATGGAACAATTCGTTCAGGATATTGACAGAAGATTGACGGAACTGAATGTTTATTATGACGATTTAATCAAAGGAAATATTTTGCGCCAGCTGGTTATGACCCCTTTGCGTAAAAATTCATTCATTGATTACATGCGCGCCAGCGGAAAACTGGGCGGTCAAAATAAAGTACCAAGACTTTCCAACGATCGTAAGATAGCCGACGAGCTGACGAAAATGAATACGTTGTAAAGCTTTACATTTAAAAATATGTCAATAAAAAGAATAGCCATTTTGGGCTCCACAGGATCGATCGGAACTCAGGCACTGGACGTAATTGAAGCTAACCCGGAAGTTTTTTCCGTGGAAGTACTGACTGCTCAGAATAGCGCCGATTTGTTAATTGAGCAGGCCGTAAAATTCAAACCCAAAGTGGTTGTTATAGGAAACGAGGCATTAAGAGATAAAGTAATTTCTGCGCTTGCTTCGTTGCCAATTCAGGTTTATTCAGGTGACGCCGCGCTAGTTTCCGTTGTGGAATCTGAGGAAATTGATATGGTACTTACGGCGATGGTCGGTTATGCCGGGCTTCTGCCAACGATACATGCGATTAAAGCCGGAAAGAATATTGCGCTTGCCAATAAGGAAACGCTGGTAGTTGCCGGTGAGCTAATAACCAATCTTGCAAGGGAAAATAATGTAAGTATTTATCCGGTTGACTCTGAACATTCGGCGATTTTTCAGTGTCTTGTCGGCGAAGAAAATAATGCGATCGAAAAAATTATTTTGACTGCTTCCGGCGGACCGTTTCGGGGAAAAGATCGTGAGTTCCTGGCAGCGGTAACAAAGCAGCAGGCTTTGAAACATCCCAATTGGAGCATGGGCGCAAAAATCACCATCGACTCGGCTACGTTAATGAACAAAGGTCTGGAAGTAATCGAGGCTAAATGGTTATTCGATCTTGCTGCCAGTCAGATTGATGTGATTGTTCATCCGCAGAGTATCATTCATTCGATGGTGCAGTTTGAAGATGGAAGTATGAAAGCGCAAATGGGATTGCCCGACATGAAATTACCGATTCAATATGCGCTTCATTATCCATATCGATTGAAATCTACTTTTCCCCGTTTTGACTTTGCTGCATATCCTTCGCTAACTTTTGAAAAACCGGATTTGGAAACTTTCAGGAATCTGGCCGTTGCTTATGAAGCACTGGAAAAAGGAGGAAATGCTGCGTGTATTGTCAATGCAGCCAATGAAATAGCTGTTGATGCATTTTTAACTGACAAAATCCGTTTCTTAGAGATATCTGATGTCATTATTGAATGTGTTGCCAAAATCAATTACATTCAGAACCCGGGATATTCAGATTATGTTGACACCAATGAAGCTACAAGGCGCTTTGCCCTGGAAATGATTCAAGTAAAAGTATAAATGAAAGCAATTTTTTTGAAATATATATCTGTTGCCCTCGCCAGTACGCTTAAATTTTTTGGAGGTCCGATTACCGGTGTGATACTAAATCTAACCTGGATTGAGACTGCCCTTTGTTCCATTGCCGGAATGTTGTTTAGCGTTGCTGTTGTAACGTTTGTGGGCAAAGGCATTCAATCGCTAATGAAGAAATATAGAAAAAGTACGCCCAAAAGATTCAGTAAAACAAACAGGATGGCGGTGCGAATCTGGAAAAAATTCGGCATAATTGGTATTGCACTTCTGACTCCGCCACTTTTTACGCCAATCTTTGGAACTGCCCTTGCTGTCGCATTCCGAGTACCCAGAGGGTCTATCTTCTTATGGATGACACTTAGCGCATTGGGCTGGGGATTCTTCATTTCCTATATCGCCCACAAAATGACTTTTATTCAGGAGTGGATAAAATAAAAGCCTACAAAAAATGTACGCTTTCAGATATAGTAAAATTTTGATACTATCTGCTGACCTCTTTTTTAGGCGCAACTGATTTTTTCATATAATCACCGCGGGAGAAAAACTTCTCTATAAAACAATACATCAAAATAAAGAAATAGCGGCTTCCCATTTCTTTAATCTTCAATTTTGACTCTCCATATTTTCTGTTCGTCCAGCTATTCGGGACCACGGCGTAGTTATACCCACGAACCATTGCCTTCAATGGAAGCTCAATTGTCAGATTAAAATGTGGTGCAAGAAAAGGTTTTATTCCTTCAATTGTTTCTCTTTTGTATAATTTAAACGCATTTGTCGTGTCATTATATTTGATTCCCATGATGATACGGACAATAAAATTCGCAACACGGTTGATCACTTTTTTCAAGGCCGGATAGTCGATTACTTTTCCGCCTTTTTCCCAACGTGAGCCAAAAACACAGTCATAATCACCTTCGACCATTTTGTTGTAATATTTCACAAGATCCTCAGGGTCATCCGACATATCCGCCATAAAAACAGCCACGCAGTCTCCGGAAAATCTTTCAAGGCCAAAACGCACGGCGTACCCAAAACCATTCGGGCCGGGATTTGTCTGATAAACCAAAGTTGGAATTTCAAGAGAAAGTTCATCTAGAACACGAAGCGTTCCGTCTTTTGAATTATCGTTTGTTACGAAAATTTCATGGGGGATATTGTACTTCTTCAAGGTTTGGTAAAGCGACCTCAAAGTGTCTGAAATGGATTCTTCTTCGTTATATGCTGGTATTACAACACTTAGCTTCATGTATGTCGAGATTGAAAAACAGTACAAATTAAAGATTAATCTAATCAACTGCCAACTTTTTCTAACTTTTCAATTTGTTCCTCATACCAGGCGACCGTCTGAATAATTGTGTTTTCATACTTTTTGTCCAGCCAGACATTTACATTTTCAAACATTTCTTTGCGGTTTCTCAAAAACCATTTATTGCTATGCGAATGTACGTTACTAAGCCCTGCACTGTGTTTTCTGTATACACCCATTACCTCAGGCAGGTAAGCAATTTTACCTTTTGCAGCCAGTTGGATACTTAATGCCCAGTCGCCTGCCGCCGCAGTTGCATGCCAGTCGGCAAAATTTTCTGTAAGGAAATAATTACGATATAGCCAGCTTGCGGTCGCCATAAACCAACGATCCTGAAGAATATCGTCTATGGTTGATACCAGCGCCTGATTGTCTTTATTGAAGGTATGACTCTCAGAACCATCTTCATAAGTAACCAGCATGTTATGATGGCAGATAGAAAAATCCGGATTATCATCCATAAAATCTACCTGTTTCTGCAATTTGTAAGGATCTGTCCAGTAATCATCTCCCTCGCACATAGCAACATATTCACCCTGGCATGCTTTCAAGAGCTGCAAAACGTTGTTGCGTCCGGCAAATTCTCTTGGTTCAAAAGGTCCCTGATTTTCCTGATGTAAAAATGCCTTGATGATGTCCGGATATTTTTCCTGATAGCTGCGGATAATCTCTTGCGACCCGTCTGTTGAACCATCGTCGCCGATTACAATTTCGAAAGGAAATGTTGTTTTTTGTTCCAGAGCGCCATCGAGCATCCTGGAAATGTAATGCTCGTGGTTAAACGTTGGAACGCAGACAGAAACCTTAATCATAGCGTGTGTTTTTAACAGATTTTCAATGACTGGATTGACGGATTTTATACGGCAACAAGGCAACGAAACTGTAAGCATCCATAACCCATTTTGGTAAAATATATGCCCGGGTGATCTCCTTGCATTCCCGAAGATCTGCTTTTTTCATGACAAGATAATTGGCAGCTAGCGCGGCTCTTTTGAAATAACTTTTTGATAATTGTCTGGCATCCAGCATCATCCTGTAATATCGGGCTATATTTAACCGAAGTGATTTATCGAACTGATGATTCGTTTCCTCATTAATTCCTTCATACATCATAATCCGGTTTTGCAGAAAACGTTCGTCACGGTAATGGTCTTTAAAACTTGCTCCGCCTTTGTTTTTCCGGTAAACTGACATAAGTTCAGGGATATACCCGATCGGGCCGTGTTTGGCCAGAATGACATAACGTGGAATGTCGCCGCTTGTAGATTTCAAAAACCATTCAGGATAATGCATCACATGGTTTTTAAACATCACCGCGGAAGTAGCCATAAACCATATCTCATCTTCGCCGATCAGATCTTCCATCTCAATTTTCATCTTCTGATCCGGATGATTTACTTCCACAGACGGCGAACCATCTTCATAGGTAATCAACGCATTATGAAAGCAGGCAGAATAGTCCGGATGCGAATCCATGAAATCAACCTGTTTCTGAAGTTTTAGCGGGTTGGTCCAGTAGTCATCTCCGTCAAGCGGAGCAATGTATTGTCCCTGAGCTAGTTTTAATGTTTCAATCGTATTAAAAAGGCCGTTTTGCCCCAAATTTTTGGAATGCAAAACGGCTTTTACTTTACCAGGATATCGGTTTTGATAGTCAAGAATAATATCTCGGGCACCATCTGTCGAGAAATCGTCGCCTACAAGTATTTCGTAATCAAAATTTGTTGTTTGATTCAAAGCACTTTCAATGGTTTTAGCAATAAAAGCGGCTTGGTTGAACGTAAGTATAACGACACTTACTTTAATCATAATATTTTCAATGTCAATAGATTAGCTGATATTCTCCACACTTCTTTTCAGAATAGCCCAAGGCATAAACTTCTCAGCTAAATACGGTCTGCAATTGCTCTACACTAGGGAAATTTGGCGTCACAAGCTCTTTTTCAGGAGCATAAATGTAGGCCATCGGATAACCTCGTTCGATGAAGGTTGGTTCGTCAAGATTATTATAACGCAACTGCACTGACCAGCGAATATTATTTGTAATATTATTGCCCGACTGGTGAATCAGAAACGCCGAAAAAACCAGAATATCACCAACTTTAAATTCGGTTTGAATAAACTCATCATCGTTTATTCCGGCAGTAATCCCACCCTGATAACCAGAAGTGCTGGATTCTTTCAAACCCGATTTATGGCTTCCGGGTATCACCTGCAAAGCACCGATATCAGCACCTGCATCAACCATCGGGAACCAGATCACTGTGCTGTCCAAAGATCCCTGTCCGGTACGCCAGTCCTGATGCGCATCCAGTTTCCAGTGTTTGCTTCCGTCTTTCGATAAGAATCGGCTGTTGAACTGCATCGCTGGACGAGCTCCAATAATCGGATTCTCCAATCCAACTTGTTTCAGAATATTTTCGATCTGCGGGTCGACGCCAAGACGGTGAAGAGAAAAAGAATGCTGAACAGTTTTTCCTGTATTAACAAATGCATTGAAATCCTTTTCAAAAAATTCAAACATTGCATTTTCAAACGCATCCTTGTCGTCGATGTCAACTGACTTTCCGGTTACTCTTTTGATCTGTGCAGCGAAGATTTTACGGGCTTCGGTGTAGATCGAATTAACTAAATCTTTATCTAAAAAATCACGCAGGATAACATATCCGTCGTTATTGAATTGCTGCTGAAGTGTGCTCATTTTTTATTGGTTTTGCGATTTTGAAAAATGAAAACAGATACTTGAATGGTTATGTTTAGACAATTGAAAATCAGTAAACTATCCAAACATAACTATACATAGATCCGATTAATTGTTACCCGCAAATTTATAACTCTTTTCGAAGTCAAATTTATGACATTCGTTATTCTTTTTTATGATTGGAAAACTTAATCTTCCCAAACCGCATAAGCAAACCCGGCAGCACCAAAACCGTTACCATTATAAAGTAAATATTTTTTGCCGTTATGCTCGTAATAATTGGCGTAATTGATCATCTGATAATCGAAATCTTCCGGATTGTCAGATTTACCTATTCCTACCAGATTATCTTTCCGTTCCCAATTTTCGCCGTCTGTCGATTCTGCATAACCAAGTCGATAGCTTTGATTACGATCTGTACGATAGTCGCGGGTATGTCGGTAAGAATAGTACATTTTATAGATACCATTTTCCTTAAAAACACTCGGGCGACCCACAGCATGCAGGAAATCGTCAAAGTCAAGCGTTGGAATATCACTGATTTCCCAGTGAATTCCATCCTTCGAAGTTGCTGACTGACCGCGATAAAATGGCTCAGGGTATCCGTGAATGTATTCACATTTATGTCCTGAAATATACCACATCCGCCAGGTGCCGTCATCTTCCCGCATAACGGAAGGCTGAGCAGCCCAGATCGGATTTTGAATGCTGCGATCCATAATCGGGCCCTTAAACATTTTTTCAAATGTCAATCCACCATCATGGCTCACCGCCAATCCCATAGACAAACGATAAGAATTATGCGTTCTGTTCCAGCCTGTATAATAAAGCCAGATGTCGCCATTCGGCATATCTACAAACCAGGCAGGCATAGCACCCGTTTCGTCAAATTCACCAGGACCGCCCAGTTCCAAAACCGGTTTGTCATGGATATATAAAATCTTGGTTGGATCTTCGTAATCTACGTCGATGAAGGTCGGTCTGGACTGACCGCTGGCATCACGCGAAGAAAAATAAACGCGTAAGAAATCTTTGTGCTTGTAAGCAAACGGAACTTGTGCATGAGAAAGACTGTGCGGTAAACTTCCGTCAGGCTTGTAAACTACTCCCTTTTTAACCCACATATTTATAATTTTTCAAAGGTTTGCTTTTCAGCAAATCGTTGCAGCATAATTTACTGCAAAATCAATGAATGAATAATATCAATTCTAAGCGTCTGCTTTGTCAGCACGCAGGCGCCAGTTGTCTACAAAGTCTTTTCCAGGAATCGGAAGATCGATATCTACCTCCGGAGCTTTTGCCGTCACGGTATATTCCATCACGTAAAATGCATTTCCAAAAACATAGTATAATTTGAAATTTTCTACGTTGGCAGGTACATCTTCGATAGGAACCTCAGCACGGAAAAGAGGATTTGCTTTTAGCAAAGTAGCATAAGTAGGCGTGTTCCGTAACCATGGAGCAACACTTTCGTCACCAACAACAACTTTTCCACCCGGACGAACAACACGTGTCAATTCATCAAAAGCTTTTTTTCTTTCCGAGAAAGTATTGATACCACCAAAGTGAAAAACCGCGTCAAATGTATCATCCGCAAATGGCAGATAGGAGCCATTGCCAAGGAAATAATGAACATTAACATCCTCAGTAGAAAGTTTTTCCTGAGCCAGTTTAAGCATATTCGGAGAAAGGTCTGACAAAACAGCAGTTCCGCCCGGTTTAACTTTTTCCAAAATCAGTGCAGAATCTTTTCCGGTTCCTGCGCCAACTTCCAATGCCTTCATTCCTGGTTTCAAATCCATCAGATCAATAAAAAAGCGGCGTGTGGCTGCTTCATCAGAATGATTTAATGTTTCAAAAACCCATGAAACTCCTTTGTCGTAACGAAGAAATGCCTGATCGTAAAGAAATTGCTCATGTGCATCACCTGGAAGTAATTCTTTGGGGTAAAGCATATTAACGATGCCTGTGTCACCTACTTCATATATTGTACCATCTTCACTGGTAAGCGTTTTGCCGTCTTCGGCGATTGTTAATGGACTGCCGGTAAGTGGACAAACCAACGCTTTTAGAAAATCCTGATGCGTCATTACGTTTCTTGCTATATTAATGTGTTAAGCCAAAATTAGTTGTTTTTCTTAGAAGTACTCATATATGTAGAAATCCTAATTATTAATTGGGCTTAAAATCCAGCCGATTTTCTCAATAGTACCAGGCACATATTCAGCCCGATTCTATTTCTTTGTACCTTTGAACCACTTTTGTCTGGCTTCATTTTGGAGCGGATACCCTAAAATTTTCAATTTTCTCTTTCTATATGTTTGACCTGCAAGAAAAAATAAAGTCACTCGCGAAGGATCAGGCTGCCAGTGTCATTGCGAACCGCCGGCATTTGCATACGAATCCTGAGCTTTCTTTTGAAGAATTTAAAACTGCACAATTCGTTGCAAAAGAACTTCGTGCTTTGGGACTTTCGCCGCAGGAAGGAATAGCAGGAACAGGATTAGTTGCGCTGATTGAAGGAAAAAATCCAGGAAAAAAAATTGTTGCTTTGCGTGCAGATATGGACGCTTTGCCCATTGTTGAAGCAAATAACGTCCCATATAAATCTCAGGTTCCGGGTGTAATGCATGCTTGCGGGCATGACGTCCATACCGCCTCTTTGCTTGGTACTGCGAGAATTTTAACGCAGATACGTGATCAGTTTGAAGGTACGGTAAAACTTGTTTTTCAACCGGCAGAAGAAAAAGCGCCAGGCGGAGCTTCGCTGATGATTAAAGAAGGTGTGTTGGAAAATCCCAGACCTGTAAGTATGGTCGGTCAGCATGTGGCTCCAAATATTCCGGTCGGAAAAATCGGTTTTCGGGAAGGAATGTATATGGCCAGCACCGACGAGTTGTACGTGACCGTTATAGGAAAAGGTGGCCATGCTGCCGCTCCGGACCAGTTAATTGATCCGATTTTAATTGCTTCTCATATTGTTGTTGCGTTGCAGCAAATTATCAGCCGGTATCGGAAACCGTCGAACCCTGCGGTTTTATCTTTCGGAAGATTTTTTGCCGACGGCGTTACGAATGTGATCCCGAATGAAGTGACCTTGCAGGGAACATGGCGCTGCATGGACGAACAGTGGCGCGAGGAAGGTTTACGCAAAATGAAAAAAATGGCCGAAGGTATGGCCGAGGCGATGGGCGGAAGCTGCGTTTTCGAAATCATCAAAGGTTACCCTTTCCTTAAAAATCATCCTGAATTAACCCGTCGCGTGAGAGCTGCCGCAACGGAATATATGGGCGCCGAAAATGTAATCGATCTTGACCTTTGGATGGCCGGTGAAGATTTTGCCTTTTATTCTCAGGTTGTAGATTCCTGCTTTTATAGATTAGGTACGCGTAATGAAGCCAAAGGAATTATTTCCGGCGTGCATACCCCAACCTTCGATGTAGACGAAACTTCGCTCGAAATTGCACCCGGTCTTATGAGTTGGCTGGCTGTTTCTGAGCTAGCTTTTTAGCAGGAATATAACGTTTGAAATAACTGTTGATTTTGAGGCTGATAACGCCGAAAATCGCTTCTTTAAATATTCCCCTGGACATTTTAGAGGCTCCTTTTGTCCGGTCTGTAAAGATGATTGGAACCTCTACAATGTCGAATCCGAATTTCCAGGTATTAAATTTCATCTCAATCTGGAATGCATAACCAATAAACCTGATTTTATCCAGATCAATCGTTTCCAATACTTTTTTTGTGTAGCAGATAAATCCGGCGGTCGGGTCCATAATTTGCATACCGGTAATCATCCGCACATAATAACCTGCAAAATAAGACATTAAAACCCTGCTGATCGGCCAGTTTACGACATTTACTCCCGTAATATAACGTGAACCAATCGCGGCATCGCGGCCTTCTTCTGCACAAGCCTGATACAGTCGGATCAGATCTTCCGGTGGGTGCGAGAAGTCAGCGTCCATTTCAAAAATATATTCATAACCCCTTTCAAGTGCCCATTTGAAGCCGTGAATGTAGGCCGTCCCTAAACCTAGCTTTCCTTTTCTTTCAACCAAATGAAGTATTTCGCCGAATTCTTTCTGTAATTCTTTGACAGCAGCTCCCGTTTGATCTGGTGATCCGTCATCAATTATGAGCACGTCAAAAGGCTTTGGAAGGCTGAAAACCTTTCTGATTATGGCCTCAATATTCTCAATTTCATTGTAGGTGGGGATTACTACGATACTATGGTTCACTGTGAATCTTTAATTAGGGTATAGAAATAGATTAGGTTGATATCTATAACGAAGTATTCAAAACGTAGCGTTTTAATTATAAAATTTTAACTTTTTTTAAAGTTTAATGTCCTTCTTTTTCTCGCGGGCCTCAATCTTTTTGGCAACGTTTTCATAGATACGCGACATATATTCCGGATGTGTCATGTAATAATTATAACTATTCCGGTAAGCTACCGTGTCCACTTTGTTCTTCTCCCATATTTGCTTTTTTAATTTGTCAAATATAAGGATTGAAGAATCAAGCGATTTTAATTGTAAGCGCGTCACCCGGGATTCGGCAATATGTATGTCTGTGAGGATCAAAGCCATTTTTTCCTCCGATAGGGTGCCTTCCGGCGGTTTTTCTTCCTTAGTGCAGCCCGGAAAAATGATTGCCATACTTCCTGCCAATACTAAACTGAACGAGAAATTAATAATCCGTCGCGTCATAATTCTCAAAATACCTATCTTTGTTTAGCTGCTCTATATTGCAAAGGTGGTTATTTTTTCGGAAAACATATGTTTGAACTGTTTTTGGGGAAACTCCGAAAGTATGAAATAAGGATGAGAAAAGCGGTCACGAGTGAAAGGCATGGAAACTTTCATTCGGTATTCAAAGGTTCTGGCCTTGAATACGACGACCTTCGGCTTTACCAGTATGGCGACGATGTGCGCGCCATTGACTGGAATACTTCAGCCAAAGGTCACGGGACATTTATAAAAATTTTTAAGGAAGACAAAGAGCAAACTGCTTTTTTCATGCTCGACGTGAGTGCATCTCAACTAGTAGGAGAGGCCAGTAAGCTGAAGATTGATATTGCCAAAGAAATATGCGGTGTCCTGACTTTATCTGCAATTCAGGAGGCCAGTCGTGTTGGGTTGTTATGTTTTTCTGATCGTAATGAAAGGTATATTCGTCCATCTGATGGTATGAAACATGGATATGGCGTTTTGTCGGAAATTTATAAACTGGTACCTGAATCAACGAAAACCAGCATATCGGAGGCAATTTTAGTTGCTTTGAACGTTTTGAAAAGACGAAGTCTGATCTTTTTGATTTCTGATTTTATTGATACCAACTACCAGCATAACCTGAAAGCGCTTGCCAGAAAACATGATTTGATCGTGATCCATCTTTACGATTCCCGCGAAACGAGCTTGCCGCGATTAGGAATTATCCCATTGTATGATGCTGAAAAACAGCGGACAAGCTGGGTTAATACTTCGTCGAAACAATATCGCGACGATATGGCGAATCGTTTTCAAAGCAGAAGTGCTGAGCTTGAAAAACTTTGTCATCAAAACCGGGCAGACTATATTTCGATTAATACGCAGGAAGATTATGTTCCGGCACTTATTCGTTTATTCAAAGTCAGGCGGTATGCCAAAAGCGGAATGACCTCCTCCTGACGCACCCGGAAATGTTTGAAAACTTATTAAATGGTAAAAGAAATTGTTGTCGACTGCCGGTATTACTGCTGATTTAAAGAAGATATTAGACGTTTTTTGTTTTTTTCTGACAGGTTTTTTCCTGGCAACGGGGCCTGTTGCAGCTCAAAAAAATTTACCCGAAGGAAGATTTTTATCAGATAGTATTGAGGTCGGGAAACCGTTTTTCTACGCATTGAGTTATTTACATGCTCCCAAAACAGAAGTTTTTTTTCCGGATTCAACTTTCAGCTTCTCGCCTTTTGAAGTTATTTCAAAGAAGAACTTTACTACCCGAACAGATCAAAAGGGTAGTTTAGACAGCACAGTTTATCAGCTTGTGTCGTTCAATGTATCATTAGGACAATCCTTGAAAGTGCCGGTTTTTGTTTTTACCGGAAAAGACTGCACCGCGATTTATACAAATGCGGATACCATTTTTTTAAGAAAGGAAAACTTTCAAGGGATAACTGATACTACATCTTTAAAGCCGGAAGTTGGACTGCTGCCGCTAAGTCATAAATTCAATTTTTCAATTTTTCTTGGCGTCCTTGCTTTAACGATTGGAGTTGCCGGAAGTATTTACTGGCTTTTTGGAAGTGATATTTATAAACAATGGCAATTGATCAAATTGCAGCGGCGGCACCTCGAATACAATCGGTCATTTAACCGCTTACTTCGAAATGCCAGGGAGCGGGAGAATATCAAGGACGCTGAAAAGGCAATTATTGTTTGGAAAAATTATTTGGAGCGTCTGGAAAAAAAACCGTTTGCGACCTATACAACCCGGGAAATTATGGACAATATGCCAGATGAAGGTCTGGCGGCTGCCCTGAAAAATATGGATGGTATTATTTATGGTCAGGAAAAATCAAAAGATATGGATAAATCGCTGGAAGTATTAAAATCGGGAGCTATGCGTCTTTATCGTGACAAGCGCCGTCAGATTTTAGAAGGTGCTTTAATTTCCGAAATTTAAGTGAATATGGAAGAATGGTTTTCGCCACGATGGTTTACATGGGAAATACTCAGATCTTATGAATGTGTATATCCGTATTTTTTGTATGCCTTGCCTGCAATTCCATTTTTGTTCTGGTTAAGAAGTGCTTTTCACCGAAAACATCAGCAAAGGCTGGTCATTACTTATAGCCGCGAAAACGGTAGAACCGACTGGCTTACACTTTTGCGCTTTGTTCAGCCTGTTTGCGTTGCGTTTTCCATTGCATTCATCCTGATTGCGCTCGCCCGTCCGCAAATTGTTACGGAACGAACGGATAAATTTTCTGAGGGAATTGATATTATGCTGTTGTTGGATATTTCTGACTCCATGATGGAAAAGGATCTGAGTCCAAACAGGCTGGAAGCTGCCAAGCTGGTCGCGCGGCAATTTATCCGCGGAAGATTACAGGATAGGATAGGACTCGTTATATTCGCCGGTGAAGCAGTTTCACTTTGCCCGCTTACGACAGATTATGAGCTGCTCTACGGTTTCCTGGATGAAATCCAGCCAACGATGATTCCAACTGCCGGAACTGCTATTGGAAGCGCGTTAGCGGTAGCTGTGAATCGTATGAGAGAAACTTCCGGTGAAAGTAAAGTTGCAATTTTAATTAGCGACGGAGATAATACGTCAGGAAACCTGGGCCCGACAACCGCTGCGCAGCTTGCAAAAGCTTTTGGCGTCCGTGTGTATAGTATTTCGGTCGGAAAGACGTTAAGAGTTGCGAGGAAGGATAGTTTAAATATTTCCAGTGCCCTGGTTGATGAAAGTGAGCTTCAAAAAATTGCTGCCCTTGGAAACGGGAAATATTTCAGAGCGACGGATAATACGGCTTTGGGATCTGTTTTTAAACAAATCAACCAGATTGAAAAAGTGAAATCCCGGAATGTTGTGTCCAGGGATGTGAGTGATTATTATCGTATTTACCTTAATTGGGCCATTTTACTTTTGCTGATTGCGCTGAGCACAAAAAGTACGTTTATGGCTAATATTCTTGAAGACTGATGTTAAAGGCATTTTATAATAAAGACGTCCGCGAAGCAGGATTGGATGAAGTGGGCAGAGGATGTCTGGCGGGGCCTGTGGTGGCAGCTGCGGTAATTCTTCCTCCGGATTATTTTCATTTGTTTCTTAATGATTCCAAACAGCTTACCCGTGTTCAGCGGGATATTCTTCAAAAGGAAATTATGCAGGAAGCCATCGCCTGGTCCGTTGCAGAAGTTGATAATTTCGAAATAGACCGGATTAATATTTTAAAAGCAAGTTTTCTGGCCATGCATTATGCCGTGGATAAATTGCATATGAAACCTGAACATTTGCTGGTGGATGGAAATCGCTTCACACCTTATCCGATGATTCCGCATACTTGTATCATCAAAGGTGATGCGCATTATTTGTCGATTGCGGCAGCTTCGGTTTTGGCAAAAACATATCGTGATGATTTGATGAGCCAGTTGGCAACCCAATTTCCACATTATGGCTGGGAAACCAATGTCGGCTATCCAACGATTCATCACAGAAGTGCCATACAATTACATGGTCCATGCCAGCACCACCGAATGACATTCAGGTTACTGAAGGCGGAGAAGGAACAGGAAGAGGTTTAAATTTTTGGTTTTTTATACAAAGGAACGGTACTGCAAGGTTCGCCAAACATAAGGCTTTGCACAACAGGTTTTAATAAAGTGGTGATTTTAACATAAGCTGAAACGGGTACAGCAACTTTACTACAGCCTTTGACCACAACTTTTTTACCACGAAATTCTTCGGCATCCACTTTGCCTATCGCGTCAGAAAATAATTTGTCTTCAAGTACGCTTAAATCACCAAAAACGACAGCATTTGCATGCGGTTCAAGCTGGATTGCCAAAAGCATATAAGCCCAGGTTGGAACAATTGCATCTTCTGAGCAAATAATCGCTACATTTTTGCCCGCATATTGCGTCCAGTCATGTGATTTAAGAAATTCACGAAAATCCTTTTCTTTCAGGATCATACCCATGAATAAATTATCCTTTATGTCATAAAGCACGCGCTCGCCGGGATGATAAAGCTCTTCAAGATCAAAGGAAATAAGACCACTTGTAGCAACGCGATTTACTATCTCTTCGGTTTGCATAGGAAATTTTGGTGTTTGAAAAGGATAACACGAAATAGCCGGACTTTGTTTTCAGTATTCAGGTAAAAAACAATTCTGCTAAACTGCCGGGCTTACTTTTCGTGAAGGAGGGGTCATGAAATCTTTCAAATAAAAAGGCTCAAAGCTGGCAACATCTTCAAATTCAGATTTTTCAAAAGCTGTTACGGCCAATCTTCCAACTGTTTTGGCTGACGGGCGAATTTCTTCTGATATAAAAAAAGCATTCGGATTTTGCTCAAAAAGCGGCTTGCATTTTGCAGCACCGTCACCGAAGAATACAACCTTGTTTTCTTCAAGTAAAGCCTGAAAAGAATTCTCATCCAGAATTATCGCCTTCGTCGGCTCAACAATATTATTTTCAGCATCGAAAACTGATGCGTAAACCTCCATACGCCGTGCATCAATCATAGGGCAAAAAAGAAAATCTTTCGAAAAAAAAGAGCTCACCTGAAGTGCCATCGCTTCCAGCGTATTGATTGCGATTAAAGGCTTGTCAAGTGCGTAACATAAACCTTTGGCGGTAGAAACCCCAACACGTAATCCTGTGTATGAACCTGGTCCTTTTGCCACCGCAATGGCATCTAAATCCTGCAAAGTGTAACCTGCATGCGTAACACTGCTGCTCATTAAAGTAGTGAGCATTGCAGAAGAAGAACGGTCGGTATATAATTCGTAATTTGCCAGCAACCCGGCATCTCCATGAAGTGCTACGGAGCAACCGCGCGTGGAAGTGTCTATACTAAGTAAAAGCATGAATAAAATTAATTACATCGGCGGTCGGCAATCAGCAATCGATCAGACCTGATAGCTAACAGCTATTTCTTCCCTTTTAAAAGTTCAGCATAACGGCTCGGTTCTTTGAACAATTTCAAAGCTTCTTTAACCTCAGCGTCTTCGTTAAAGGAAGCTTCACGCACACCTTTTTCCAGATAATAATGTTTCAGAATCTCTTCTTCCAGAATCTTTTTGATTTCCGTTTTCGAAATTTGCAGATCATTATCCTTACTATGCGCCAGTTTGGCACGAAGTCCTTTCAGCTGATCCTGAATAACATCAATGGATTTTTCTTTTTTCGCAGATGCTTCAAGGTCATTCAAATCTCTTTCAACCTGCGTGGTATAGTCGTATTCTTTATCACTCAGCCATTTCGTAAAATCACCATACTCACCGTCTGTCAGGTGAAATTCTTTTGCCGGCTTGATAGTTGCGTGTTCAAAGTGATACTTAATCGCGTAATCAAAGAACAATCGGTTTCTTGCAAGAGAAGTTGCCAAAGGTGAAAAAGTTTCTTTTTCTGTTACAATGTCAGGCAAAATTCCACCTCCGTCATAAACAACACGACCATTTTGTGTTTTAAAAGCTGTCATCAACGAATCAGGAAGTTTTCCCACACTTCCATCTTCATTACGATGGGCGTAATCAATAGCCTGAATACAGCGGCCACTTGGAATGTAATATTTGGCCGTCGTGATTTTCATTTTGGTATTGTAGGAAAGGTCACGAGTCGTCTGAACCAGCCCTTTTCCATAAGTTCGCTGCCCAATCAAAACGCCACGGTCATAATCCTGAATAACACCTGAAACAATTTCAGCTGCGGAGGCACTGCGGTTATTTGTCAAAACGACAATAGGAATTTCAGTATCCAGCGCTGGATTATAAGCCGTGTAAGACTTGTTCCATTCGGTCACTTTACCTTTTGTAGAAACAATTTCTTCCCCTTTTGGAATAAAAATATTCGAGATTTCAATCGCCATATTTAGTAAACCTCCCGGGTTATCGCGAAGATCGAGCACCAAGTGTTTCATTCCTTTTCCTTTCAATTCCTGAAACGCACTTTTTACTTCACGGGAAGCAGTGGCAGTAAAATCTTTCAGATCAATATATCCGACATCTTCGCTTAACATTCCGTAGTAAGGAACATTGGTAACCTTCACGATATCACGGTTCAAGGTAATTTCCAAAGGTTTTGGAAGGCCATATCGCTTGATTGTCAGCGTAACGCTCGTTTGAGTTTGTCCTTTTAATAACTTTCCGGAATCAAAATCTTCCCGGGTTGAAAGGTCAATCCCATTAATTTTAATGATTTCATCACCAAGTTGTAACCCACCTTTTTGCGCTGGCGTATCTTCATAAACCATCATCACCGTATGTTTTCCTTCCGAAGAATTTACCATCGCTCCGATACCATTATATTTCCCGGTCGTCATGGTCATATAATCTTCAATATCATCCTCGGCGTAATAAACAGTATATGGGTCAAGCGACCGCAGCATACCATCTATACTGGTTTTAATCAGTTGGTTAGGATTTATTTCGTCGACATAGTATGCGTTCAGCTCTTTAAAAAGCGTGGCATAAATATCCAGATTGCGCGCAATTTCAAACAGACGGTCCTCTTGTTTGAACGACACAAACGCTAGTCCGGCAACGACCGGAGCGGCAATTAAGAGTGAACGAAGATATTTTTTCATCTTGGATCGTAAATCATGGATTTTGATTTTTCCGGAGAGCGGAAGGCAATTTCAGCAAACGATTTACCGATTGCTTCATAGCTGTTTCAATAACGTCAAAAGTTGATATTTCTTTCGCAATATACAAAAAAGCGATGTAAGCCGGGCGCGATTCGGCAGGAAGAGAAAGTAATGCGGCTTTGTTAAGGCGATAGGCTTCGCGGCAACGTCTTTTTACAAGATTCCGGTCGACAGCTTTCTTAAATTGTCGCTTCGAAACTGAAAATAAAAGCTGCGGAAATGGGGGAGGAGATTCGGTTTCGTAAATATACAAAACCCGAAAAGGAAAGAGGTAGAACGTTTGTACATCCGCACTACCCCTCTGAAAAAGCCGTCCGATTACGCGGTGGCTGCACAAACGCTCATTTTTACCAAATGTTTGTTTCAAGTTCTCGTAGAAAAAAAACGTGTATCAAGTTTGAGAGTTAATCGAACTTAATACACGATTAAAGACAAGGTGTCTCCGATTTGGTACTACCAACAAGGTATTACCCTACTCAAACTTTCAAACCTTGATTATTGCTTATGACGTTTTTCGTCTGAAACCGTTAGTTTCCAACGACCTTTCTTGCGACGGGCCGTTACAACTTTCCGGCCATTAGCCGAAGACATTCTTTCACGGAATCCGTGCTTATTTCTCCTCTTGCGATTCGATGGTTGATAGGTACGTTTCATCTCATTATCAAATTATTGCGCTATAAATCTCTTCTACCCGTAATTTTGGCTTGCAAAGGTAAATAATTTTTCGAATTATGACAAGGCTCAAAAACTTTTTTCTTCAGATAACGTGCAGGTTATATGAAATTTAAGAAATTTTCTGCCTCATTTTCGTCTTCGGAGGCCCCGCCGGTTTCAAATTATTTTAAAAAAAACTTCTTTTTGAAATACCATTCCGCACAGCCGTTGTTATATTCTACCGATCCCCAGGCAGGATCCGGAGCCTCGGTGATAATTAAAATCGAGTATGGGGTATTCTTTAATTTGGGAACATATACAGAATGCTCTTTTGTATCATAAACCTGTTGGGTGCGGGCTTCCATTTCTGCATAAAAACGCGAAGCACGGCCTGTCACAATATCAGACCAGGCAGAACGGTAGTTAAAATTGCTGGTATAAACGGTAACGAAATACAAGGCAATCACCCAGCCAATTAATCCAAATCGGGTAGATATATTGGAATTATATTTTTTAATCGCCCAGAAGGTGATAACGAAAACATTGTAGGTAAAACCGATCAGCGTCCAGAAAGTAATAACGCATTGACCGCGTAAATTAGGAGGGCCGGCGATTGACCAGTATGTTGGAAAATAAGTCAGGAAGAGGCAGCCAAAGAAAACAATCAGGGAAATAATCGGATGAACAGATAAGAATTTGAACTCGTCTTTTTCCCTTTTGTGATAAAGTTGTGCAGCAAATGGGATAAGCACAAGCGCCAATACACATAAGGTCGGTGCCATTTTTGAGAAATTCAAAACACCAGTGACGAGACTATTCTGTATTGAAAAAACCAGATTGAACTTTAGAGGCGTTGGATACAATCCGGATGCTGCGCGGACAGCATTCCCCGGCGCGGTAATTGATAATACACCAAAAGCCAGCGCGACTAAAAACATAATCAGCGCAGCATACTGGATTTTTTTCTTTGCCAGAGAACCAAACAGGAAAAATGCACCCGTCAGTGCAACCAGCCATACCAATGTGTATTCGTTCGTACCTATCAAAATAATCATTGACAGACAGATGATTGCGATATGTTTGCTGGTAATAGAAACATAATTTCTGAATAAGTAGGCAAATAAATATAGTGTCCCGATATCGGCCAATGTGTAATAATAACCTGTATACCAGTAGAAATAGCCTGAAACAATAGGCAGTTCTGCGATTAAAACAAAAGTTAGCAGAAATGTGATCAGTGCTGTTTGCCAGGTTATTAACTTATCTAGCGTGATGGCTTTCACAAAAAACCACATGGCATGGGCATACAAGCAGATCAAAATGATCGGTGCGATTTTATAACCAAGGTATGACCCGTAAGAAAGTGGTTGTGTGGCGGAGATTATGGTCCCGATATATCGGCCAGACCAGGTTTTCCAGTAATGTTCCTGATATCCCCAATAACCCATGTCAATGACGCCGAGCGCATGGCAATAGTCGTCGGTGGTGGGGAAAACAAAGAATGATAGAATGAGAAATGGCAATAACAGGATAACAAAGGCTAATAGAATGATTTTCAGCTTATTGTCGGGATTTTCAAACCAGGTAGAGTAGTGCATATTTGTTGGGACTCGGCAATTATGATCTAGCAGATGGCCAAAAATAAGACAATTATTTGAAGAATCGGCTCCCGTTCGAGTGAAAGGGCTAAGAATGAATCCCCGGAATTTTAATAAATTGATGTCGATTCGCACAATTTTATTATTGAAACGAATTGATTTTTCTGACTTAAATCATAGGCTGCTATGTATTACAATGTCCACACACATCCGCATTCCGAAAGTGATGATGTGTTTCTTATTGAGAATTTATACAAGCATTTCGATCTTGAAACGGATGGACGAAAGCTAAGTATGGGGCTGCATCCCTGGTATCTGGATAAAGATAATCTCAGCATGCAATTTGATGATCTGGCAGCATATGCCGGAAAAGCTGAGGTTCTTGCGATTGGAGAATGCGGGTTAGATAAGCTTTCGTCAACAGATTGGGGTTTGCAGTTAAAAGCATTTCAATTACAAATAAAACTTGCCGGGGATTTGAACAAACCGCTTATAATTCATTGTGTGAAGGCTTTTAACGAGGTTCTTGCAGAATTGAAAAGCGTGAAAGTTCCGGTTATTTTTCATGGCATAAATAATAAATTGTCTATTGTACAGCCTGTAATTGATGCTGGTTTTTATTTATCGTTCGGAAAATCGCTGCTCGGAGGAAATGCGGCTATTCTAAATACCTTTAAAAAAACTCCATTAGAACAGGTATTTTTAGAGACGGACGATGCGGATATTAATATCAGAGAAATTTATAAATCAGCTGCTGAGATAAAAGAAATTTCTGAAAAAGAGATTGTTTTGCAGCTTGAAAAAAACTTTTTAAACGTATTTCATAATTAATGGAAGATTTCGCCTGGCTTTCCAGAACCGAGTTATTGATTGGAAGGGAAAAGCTTGTTAAACTGAGTAAAGCGCATGTATTGATTATCGGTCTGGGTGGGGTAGGATCTTTTACTGCGGAATTTGTTTGCAGAAATGGCGTTGGGGCTATGACGATTGTTGACGGAGATACGGTGGATCCAAGTAATAGAAACCGCCAGTTGCCAGCTCTTTCTACGAATCACGGCGTGAGCAAAGCCGATATTATGGCGGAACGGTTAAAGGCGATCAACCCGGAACTGACTTTGCACGTTGTAAAAACTTTTATCAATCCTGAAGCTGTTGACGAAATTTTGTCGGCTTATACCTATGATTATATTGTTGATGCTATTGACAGTGTCACCCCGAAAATTGCTTTTTTGAAAGAAGCCTTTCAGCGTAAGATTCCGATCGTAAGTTCCATGGGCGCTGGTGGAAGAATGGATCCGACGATGATCCGGGTAGTTGATATTTCAAAAACCTATAACTGCAACTTCGCTCAGCAAGTAAGAAAAAATTTGAAGAAGGAGGGAATATATAAAGGGATCAAGGCTGTTTTTTCAACCGAAGAGCAATTGAAAGAATCTCTGATGCTGACAGATGGAAGTAACTATAAAAAGTCGGCATACGGGACCATGTCTTATTTGCCGGCAGTTTTCGGCGCGACTTGTGCATCAGTTGTAATTCGGGATTTGATCGCGGATTAAATGGAAAATTATGGTACATACCCTAGGGAAGGTTGAGTCAGTTGGTTCGACATCGTCCATCTTTTGTTACATTACAAGTAATTAGTTAACCCTATCAGGGTTTTAAAATGAGAATTATTCAACTTTCAGATATTCATTTGTCAATCCAAAATTTGCAGGATTTAAGAAATTACTACATCGAGGCACTTGTCGAAGATCTGTCCAAATTTCATAAATCTACACCTATTGACATAATTCTTTTTACTGGTGATTTAGTTGATAAAGGCGGATCATCGCTAGGGGAGCAATTTTATCAACATTTTCAAAATGAAGTTGTACATCCCATCGCAGATAAACTTAAATTTCCTTTGGATAGAATCTTTTTTGTTCCCGGTAATCATGATATTAACCGTGAAGAAATAGACGAGCAGGCAGAATTTTTCCTTAGCTCGAAATTGACCAAGGATCTTGCTAATAACGAGTTGATTAAAATGAGAAATGAGTTTACTCGATCAAATGAGAGAATTAAAAAATTTAAAGATTTTGAGAGTAATTTTCATAGTAATACTATTGACTACGTATATTCCAATAATGAATCGTTAGCGGTTATAACCATTGGAGAGAAAAAAATTGGACTTGCTTTATTAAATGATTCATGGAGGTGCTCATCAGATTTGAAAACAGAGCAACATTTTATAGGTTATAACCAATTATTTAATGCGAAACGCCATTTTTCTGCTGCGGGCACATTTATTAATATTGCAATATTTCACCATCCGTTAGATGCTATTAATCAATCAGAAAGGGAGGAAGTTGAAAATATACTTAAGTCTCAAGATTTCGAGATTGCTTTTTTTGGTCACAGTCATCGGCATAGAGCGGATAGTATCATATCATCATCTGGCGGATATCTTTCTCTTAATGGCAGATCTGCGTTTGACAATTCAAAAGAAACGTCGAGCCTTTTTCAACTAGGCTATAATCTTCTAGATGTAAATCTAGAAGACAAATCTTATGTATTATATGCACAAAAATTTATTAGGCTCAATGGATATCGATTTGATAAAGATACGGATGCTTTGCCAGGTGGAATAATGGCTGGAAAACTACCAAGTAAGAATAACTACTTTAAATTGGCAGAACAATCCAACAACGATGATCGAGAGTTACCAGATGGTTACACCGCGGATGTACAACGGATTGTTAAATTATTAATTGGGAAATCACTTTATCCTAATCCGTATATTTTTATTAGAGAACTAATTCAAAATTCAGTAGATGCTTGCAATCGAGTAAAGGAGAGATACACTCACTTGTCTCCAAAAATTATCATCAACGTCGACAGTAAAGATAATTATATTGAAGTTGTTGATGAAGGTGATGGTATGTCTAAAAGTGTATTAAAAAATCATTTTTCAGTAATAGGAAAAAGTATCAGTCAAGAATTCAATGATAGTACTGGTAATTTTAATTTGATTTCGCAGTTTGGAATAGGATTCATTAGTACGTTTATCGTGGCAGAAAAGGTCGTAATTAATACAAAAAGTGAGGGTGATGAGCAAGTGACTTTTGAAATACAAGATGTGTTCAAAGGGTTTAATTACAAGTCTGCTGATTCAGAAAATCTTATAGCATCTTCTGGAACTAGCATTAGGGTATATTTAAAAAGAGATTATGATGTAAAAACTTCTTATGCACATGTGAGTAGGTTTTGTCGTCATATCGAAAATCTTGATGTTTATTTAGATAAATCCAAAGTGCATAATGAAGAAAGTTGGAATACAGAAAATAGCATTTATGAATACACAGACAAAAATGTAAAATATGAAGTACGTTTGGGTATTGGATCAAGCCATAGATTTTTATATGCATGTATCTCTGGCTTTTTAATAACTCAGTATTCTCACGAAATTGTCCCATATAAGTTTCCTTACATTATTGGTGGGGAAGTAAATTTTAAACCCAAAGGAATAGACTTTGACGTTTCCAGAAGTAATATTATTTCTTCACAGAAATCAGAGGCATTCCGTAGAGAGATTTCTGTTGCTCTGAGAAAACTATTTCGAGAAGTTCTCGAGGGTGGGAATTTAAGGGAGGTATCAACATTGTTAGATTATATATATTATTATCTGCAATACTATGACCAAGACCAAGCAAGAATGAATGAATCGTATACAGATTTTTTTTCTAAAAAAGAACTAATTGGGTTATGTGGTGAATATACAATTGTTCCTTTTCAAGGCAGTTTTCAAACCCTATCAAACGTTCTTTATAATCTTAGACTGCAAAGTTTTACCACGATCTATTTTATTATGGATCCGGTAATTTCTGACTATCGGAGCATTGTCATTCAGTACTTAGAAAATAAGGGTAATTTGATAGTCAAAGATAGAAACGTGAATGTACAATTTAGAGATGGAGCATATGCCATATCATCTTATTCTATTTTTCAGACTATTTGTAGTGAATATGGAATAGCAGTTCACAACATTAATAATGTCTCTGCGGAGGTTCTTGCAGACATGAAAATGGATAAAACTCAGTTTTCTTCCAAATTGCTGAGACTTCTTTCTGAAATTGAAAAAAACTATGCTATTCAAGTAGAAATAGGTAAATTTAGTTCAGTTACAAAGCCGTCCGTTAATGATGGATTTGTATTCTTTTTAAATTTTAATCACGAGACATTTCAATCGATTTTGCGTAAGATAGATTTGGTAAGTGACGAGGTTTTTGAGATTTATTTATTAGGAATTTTGGGATTAGGTCTAAATTAATGACAACCCCGAATGTCCATCATTTTTCGATGTTAATGTGTATGTAATTACTACATATGCTGTTCGAGATTACCAGCCTCGGTCGACCAGCATTGTTTGAATTATGTTCCCGCCGCCTTAAATTATCTCACTACCCAAAAACGCAAAAAAGCCACCATCTTTCGATAGGGACTTTTTTCTTGTAGCGGGATGTGGCCAGGATCGCCTGCCCGGTCGAATCAGCGACCTTTGGATTATGAGCCGATCAATCGAAATGCAACGAATTTTTTATAATAAAATCTTCTCGTTCCTCACCGCTCCATCGGAGCATCCTGTTTCTAGAAGTTTTCGTTGTTGGGGTGGAAGTCCTAACTCCTTCGGAGTTTCCTGCCATAGGAGGCGGCTCCGATGGAGCCAGAAGAGTTTGTTTGTGGAATCTTTTGCTATAAACAGGATGCTCCTATCGGAGCTCGCTGTAACGGATATCAATTTGCATCAATGCCTGAAAACGCAAAAAGGCCACCATCTTTCGATAGTGACCTTTTTTCTTGTAGCGGGAGCTGGACTCGAACCAGCGACCTTTGGGTTATGAGCCCAACGAGCTACCAACTGCTCCATCCCGCGGTGTCGTTGAATTGGAGTGCAAACATACGAACTGTTTTTGATATAAACAACTTCATTGTAAAAAAAATCGAAAAATATTTTCAACCATCTTGCCGATGGCAACAATGTAATGGCAGGCTGTGATACAAAAATCTCTGTTATTAATCAATAAAATGGTATCGATTGAAATTCCCTGCACTACGATAAACCATATTTTGTGTTGGGCAAAATTTCCTTTTAAAACCGCGAATTGACTTCTCGATAAAGGATGATGCAAGAAAGCAACCATTTAATGATCCATATATATTGCAATTTGATGGATAGAAAACCGTAGTTTTGTATAATTATCAGGAATATAAGCTCTTGAAAAAAGATTTAAGGATAGATTACCCGCCATATCCGGCCTGTTGAAATTAAAAGTTAAGGCTTTTGCACAGCAATCTATCCACCGTATGCTGGAAGATAAGCTGATCGTAACACCTTAATAGTTTCGTTTTTTATAGAATCAAATGAATTCTGAATCAACGAAATACAATAAAAATCTTATGAACGAAAATATAGAAAATCCAATTGCTCTCCGCGACTTCCGTGCCGGATTTGTGAGCATTATAGGGAAACCCAATGTTGGTAAGTCCACTCTGATGAATGTGCTGGTAGGAGAGAAGATGTCTATCATCACATCCAAAGCGCAAACTACGCGCCACCGTATCATGGGAATTTTGAACGGAAAACATGAAGATATTCCTTTCCAGCTTGTTTATTCGGATACGCCGGGTGTTGTAAAACCGGCATATAAATTGCACGATTCCATGATGACCTTCGTGAAAGGTTCTCTGGAAGATGCGGATGTGGTACTTTTTGTTACCGAAGTTGGAGAAAAAGCAGCAGAGCACGAAGTGATTCCGTTACTGCAAAGAACAAACGCGCCAATTATATTGGTATTGAATAAAATTGATTTGTCAAACGAAGAAGAACTGAAACGTAAGACAGAAGAATGGGAAAAGGAAATTCAGCCTGCTGCAATTATCCCGATCTCGGCGCTGTTGAATGCCAACGTGCAAACTTTGTTTGATGCAATAATTACCCGGTTACCATTTCATCCACCATACTTCGATGAAGATGAACTAACCGATAAACCTGAACGTTTCTTTGCTTCGGAAATCGTTCGCGAAAAAATATTTCTGAACTACCGCCAGGAAATTCCATACAGCAGCGAGGTGGTTATTTCAGAATTTAAGGAACGCGACGATATGATTGTGATCCGAGCTGAGATTCTCGTGGAACGCAAAAGCCAGAAAGGGATTATCATCGGGGAAAAAGGCGCCATGCTGAAAAAAATCGGCAGCGAGGCGCGCAAGGACATGGAAGATTTCTTTGGTAAAAAAGTTTTCCTGGAACAACATGTAAAAGTAGAACCGGATTGGAGAAGCAAGGAAAACAAGCTTCGTCAGTTTGGATATGAAGAGTAAGGAGCGTCATTCTCAGTCCTGAATTCAGATCCTGACAATCGTGGTTCTATCATTAAGAATAAAATAAAATGGGTTTCTGTCCAAAAACTTTCGGGCAGAGATTAGAAAAATAAAAATGGCAAATATTATATCAATCGTAGGGCGCCCGAACGTGGGTAAATCTACACTTTTTAACCGTTTGATCGAAAGCCGCAAGGCCATCATGGATAACCAGAGCGGCGTTACACGCGATCGTCACTATGGTTATGGCGAATGGACGGACCAGTATTTTACTGTGATCGATACGGGCGGATATGTTGTAGGATCAGAAGATATTTTTGAAGGAGCAATCCGTGATCAGGTTGAGCTGGCGATCGAAGAATCGACGGTTGTTTTGTTTATGGTCGATACTATGACAGGACTAACAGACCTTGACAAAGATTTTGCAAACGTTTTGCGTCGTTTCAACAAACCGGTTTATCTGGTTGCCAACAAGGCTGAAACAACAGATCGTTACCAATCAGCAGCTGAGTTTTATGAATTGGGTATGGGCGACGAGATCTATCCGATTTCGGCACAAACTGGTTTTGGAACAGGTGATTTGCTTGATGAGGTAATCAAACATTTTGAAACAGCTGGTGTAGAAGATCCGGAAGCTGGTATTCCGCGTATCGCGATCATGGGTCGTCCGAATGTTGGGAAATCTTCTTTCCTGAATGTTTTGACAGGAACAGACCGCAGTATCGTTACCGATATCGCCGGAACGACACGTGACGCGATCCACACGCATTACAATGCTTTTGGAATGGAGTTCATTCTGACGGATACGGCTGGTTTGCGCCGTAAATCACGTGTGAATGAAGATATCGAATATTATTCAACGCTTCGTTCGATCAAAGCGATGGAAGAATCTGACGTTTGTATCATTCTTTTGGATGCAACCTTAGGTTTGGAAGGCCAGGATATCACGATTATTGGTCAGGCTGATAAAGCTAAAAAAGGTATCGTGATCATGGTGAACAAATGGGATTTGGTTGAAAAGGATTCAAAAACGGCTGATACTTTTAAAAAACAGCTGCTTGAAAAACTTGCACCGATGAATTATATGCCGATCATTTTTGCATCTGTTGTTGAAAAACAACGTATTCACCAGGTGATGGAAATGGCGATGCAGGTTTATAAAAATAAAACGAAAAAAATCACAACTTCGAAACTGAATGACGTGATGCAGGCAGAAATTGAAAAATATCCGCCGCCGGCACATCGTGGAAAATATATCAATATCAAGTATATGATCCAGTTGCCAACGCCTTCGCCGACTTTTGTGTTTTTCAGCAGCAATCCAAAACATGTTAAAGATCCGTACTTGCGTTACCTGGAAAACAGGATGCGTGAAAACTTTGATTTTGCCGGGGTGCCGATCACAATATTCTTCAGAGAAAAATAAAAATTTAAGCCGGGATAATTCAAGAGAATTTCCCGGCTTAAAAATTACAAGATTTTAACAACCCTCTCTTCATAAACTTTGATAAGTATAATTCAGGCGTGAATGATTTCAGGTGAGCAAAAAACCAAATTAAGCTACTATAAAGAATTAGATGGTGTAAGGGCGATCGCCATTTTGATGGTAATGTTTTTCCACTTTTTTTCAGACTTCGAAACTGATGGAAGCATATTCCAGTTCCTGAAACAATGGGCGATGAAAGGCGAAACAGGCGTGACGCTTTTTTTTGTTTTATCCGGATTTCTCATCACGAGAATATTATTATCAACTCGGGAAAGTGAAAATTATTTCTACAACTTTTTTGTCAGAAGATCGCTGCGGATTTTTCCGTTGTATTATCTGTTTCTGGTTATTTATTATCTGACGCCATTATTTTTCGGCGGCGCTATTCCTGAATTCGGTTTACAAATTTACTACTGGATATATCTCCAGGATTTTTCAACTACGTTTGGATGGAAATCTGAAGGGCCTGGACAATTCTGGTCGCTGGCCGTTGAGGAGCATTTTTACCTTGTCTGGCCGTTTTTGATTTATTATTTAAGAGAACGTGCAATAGTTTTCTGGATCGGCGTAATCATCGTTACGTCATTTGTGCTGCGGATTTATATGAGCCAGCGTTACCCGCTTATCCATCACTTCACTTTCACCAGAATGGATGATTTGGCAATCGGTGCGATTCTGGCGCTTCTTGAATACAATGGATTTGTAAAACGAAAGAATGCAATCTATTTTCTTTTGCTCCTGATTCCGGTCAATATGGTTTGGGTTTTGAACCGTTTGGTTGGCCCGTCAATTGTTGATTCCATCGGTTTTTTACAAACTTCTATATCCTTTTGCAGTCTCATCGGCTTTGTGATCTGTTTGCAGAAAGGTAACTGGTTAAAGAAATTTTTATCACAAACGCCACTCATCTACACAGGAAAGGTTAGTTACGGATTATATGTTTTCCACCCTTTCTGTTTCAAACTTTTTGAAATATTTCTGACTACAAAGTTTTGGGTTGTGAACCTGATCGGCAGCCTGGTCTTCACGTATATCATCGCTACATTAAGTTATTATTATTTTGAAACTTACTTTTTGAAGTTGAAAGAGCGGTATAGTGGTAATAAAAAGGTTGATTCGGTGGGGTAATTTGCGGAGAAGGTCTCTAAGGATAATTCAGTATATCTCTTTGTACTAATTAGTTATTCAATAATTTATATTTTTGGGTATTGAATTCGCTTTCTGTTAAGATTCCTTTTTCTTTTAATTCATTAAGCTTCAACAATTCATCAGAAATGGATATTGCAGCATTTGAGTTAAATTTTTCTCTGTTTTCAGTATTCATTTGATCAATAATAACACTTAACAAATCCTTTATTTTATCGGCGTTTATTCTACAAGTTTGATAGATGTAGCTGTCAATTGTCCCCTCCGTTTCAATACTTGATTTACGTTCAATTGTCATAGCCTTAGAATCAAAGCATTTAATATTTAAGGATGGTGTTTCTAAGCTTCGCAATAATATCTTTACAGAAATACTCGATACCTGGTTTTTTTCAGTCGAACTACCAGACAGTCCACCTACGATTGTTCCAACGCCACCTGCCAACAAACCACCAATGACAGCTCCACTTACAGTAGAAGTTATGGATTTTTTTGATATTATATTTCCGTCTTCTATAAGTTCAATGCCAATAATATCCGAGAAATCTACAATCGTCTGATTATTTATAGTAACTAGTCCTATTTTCCTGTTAGAGTCATCAATTGCAAAAATATACGACCCTCCGTAGCCATCAATCTGTGTTGAAATTTTGAAATTTTCAATATTTGTAAGTTTAGATTGCAAGAAACCGCTTCTTTCAGCTTTTTTCTTGGATTCGTAATTGGCTACTAATAACCCAAATACTATGATAACAAGTACTATAAGAATGAACCACCACATACATTTGCTGATAATTAGATTGTTGCTTAATTCTGTAAAGATTTATTTAAGACTTATATACTGTTTTTAAAATACGGTGACCTAACGGAGTAACATAAATCTATCTGTTGCAAGATGATATTCAGCAAAAGCGGTAAATTGGTACTCATGGAAAGGTGTCAGAGAGCAGAGTTATCAGTTTAGTGACTATCCCAGATATATTGTGTCTTCCGTTTCCAAAAATCTTTATCCAACCCAATAAATGACAATCTCCTGACAACCCCTGACCATATTTGACCACCTAGCTAACAAGACTTGATCACCAAAATCATCAACTCCATCCACCTTTTCATTCAGTTCAGCATTTTTTATTTTATTGGTGCAACCTTTCTTCCTAATTTTCCATCTCTCAACAAGCTGACGGACCGTTCGTTGATGTTTATTTAGCTTGTTTGAAAAAAAATTAAAAAAAATGTTAAAAACAAGGTACTATGTATTGCAATGTACCTGATAAAACATATATATTTGTACTGTCAATTAGTTACAAGATTTCAACGACCCTAATTTTTTGTAAACGACTGAAATAACAGAGCCATGAAAACTATAAAATTACTTATCGTATTAGTCCTTTTCAGCTTACAGGCAAGTGCTACCGGATATTCGCACAATATGTTTGTTGCGCATAAAAAGCTTCAGGCAGGAAAAGAATTTCGTGCGGTGAAAGAACATATATCCAGACAAAGCCCTGCAAAAACAGTCGTTCACAAAACAACGGTTATTCAGCAATCAGGTCTGTCTGCTATTTCTTACACTAAAGATCTGGCGACGAAAATGAGCCATATGGTAACGCTGAATGAAAGAATTTTGGAAGAAGCGCCAGTTTCGTTTTTTGAGAAAGAAGAAACTGTTGAAATCAATAATTCAATTGCTTCAAGATTGGCCGGATTTATCAAAGACGTACTTTACGCTTGCCTTGGCGCGTCAGCGTTGTCAAGATCGTAAGTTAGATTATTATTTTGCCCAATATTAATTAAGGTTAGCAGGTATGATTTTCGGATCATACCTGCTTTTTTATTTTAACCAACAGTATTGGTAAGTGTTCCGATAGGTTCAATTGTAATGTGCACAGTATCACCAATTTGAAGCGTAAAATCAGATGGAGGAATAATTCCGGTGCCTGTCATCAGATAACAGCCGGTCGGAAAGGACATTTCCCGATATAAAAAACGCAGCAGTTCGTCAGCCTTACGTTTCATGGAAGCGAGCGTAATTTCTCCATTAAAAACTTCCTCGCCTTCACGGATAATCGACAGATCAATAACAGTGTCCGGAGAAAGCGGTTCTTGCGGAACATAAAGGCAAGGCCCCAACGCGGCACTTCCTGTATATGATTTTGCCTGAGGCAGATATAAAGGATTTTCGCCTTCTATACTTCTCGAACTCATGTCATTCCCGATGGTATAACCAACCAAAGTTCCTGATTCAGAAGCAAATAATGTTAATTCAGGTTCAGGCACATCCCAGGTCGAATCCCTGCGGATTCTGACCGTTCCATGATTTCCGATTACACGCCAGGCGGTGGATTTGAAAAAAAGCTCCGGGCGTTCGGCATCGTAAACGCGGTCATAAAAAGTGTCCCCGCCAGCTTTTTCGGATTCTTCCATTCTTGCTTCCTTGCTTCGGTTATACGTCACACCAGACGCCCAAACTTCCTGGGTTCCAATCGGAGCAAGGACCTCCGGCATTGGATACTCTTCCGTAAAAGTCAGCGCGATAAGACTCTCCGTTTGTAGCAATAGCCATTCATACAAGTCGTCACGATTGACTACAATATCCCAATCTGTTTCTGGCAAACGATAGAAAGTATCTCCTTTTTCAAGTATTATCCCGTGTTCGGTTTTGTATAACTTCATGGTTTCGATATTTGTTTTGTTTCATAAGCCACAAAAGTGGTGCCTATACTTTAAGATAAGTACTAAATATGACGCTTTTGGTCTATCTGAACCATCAATTTTTATGAACAAATAAATATTTTTAATCCTCCACACGCCAAAGCCGCCTGTCAATCGGGATTTTTTCCTGAGAAATTAATTGTATCTGAGCGAATAACGGATGTTTTGGATGCAGCAGAATATTATGCGAAAAAGGAACAATGACCGAGGGGACTGCAATGGCAAGAACATCCGGATTTTTTAACCAGCTATTGAGCCATTTTTGAGTTCGTTCATAATTTTTATCCTGCCAAAAATCAGGCATATCCTCACGGCCGTAAAACCGTATATTTTCCGGAATGCTGATGGATGAAAGCCAATAAGTGGGAAGATCCTCATACCTGACAGCAGGCGCGTGCGCAAGCGTTTCAACCAGACCTAATTCCGGTGTAGAAGTTGTGTAAAGAATGCCAGTTCCTTTCGGATTCCAGCGCGAACCATACAAACGGCTTCCTTCGGCCGACAAAGATTGGTCACGGAATTTTTCTCTGATGATTCTGTAAACAACTGGCATACTCAGGCAGGCAAACCGTAATCCAACCGGCCTAGTACATCATCTACTAATGAAAAACCTGTAATGGTATCCATCATCTGAAGTGGGCTCTGGTCATTAAGCTCAAATAACGGCGTTCTCAACCAATTCCGTACGATCGTTTCTTTGCCTTCAAAAGTATCCAGCGCATGAATCAGAATATTTTTCAGCAGCAAAAGCCGCTCAGAAGCATCCGTTCCCAAACGTTTATCAACAGGAATACGATGCAGATTTCGGGGCGTCATCCCTAACAGATATGCCATTTCGTTATCGGTAAGTTTCACCAAATTAGAAACAGTATCTACCAAAGAACGATCAACGCCTTCACGGGAAGCCCTGATAACTGAAAAATCAGAAATGGGCGTTGCATGATAAGACGCCGCCCGATCTTCAAACATTTTATATTCCGCCATATCCGTATAACTAAAAATGGAATTCTGTCATAAATCTAAGTGACTTATTTCGGAATTCCAATTTTTATTCCAATTTCAACTAAAAAATTGATAACCAGATTTTTATATCTTTTCTTTTAGAAAATCAGCAGTAAAGTTGCCCTCAATTTTTGCCATTTCCTCAGGTGTTCCGGCAAAGGTCAGGTAACCGCCGCCATCGCCGCCTTCCGGACCAAGATCCAAAATCCAGTCGGCACATTTGATGACTTCCATGTTATGTTCAATAATAATCACGCTGTCGCCCTGATCCACCAAAGCGTTAATTGCCTTCAATAATTTTTTAATATCATGGAAATGAAGTCCGGTCGTCGGCTCATCAAAAATAAATAAAGTTTTGCCTTTATGCGAAGAGCCCTTGCCAAGGAAAGAAGCCAGCTTCACGCGTTGCGCCTCTCCACCGGAAAGTGTATTTGACGACTGCCCCAAACCAACATAACCCAGACCAACTTCCTGCAAAGGCATCAGTTTCTCAGCCAGTTTTGGTTCTGATTTTCTGAAAAATTCAATCGCTTCATCCACGGTCAAGTCCAGAATATCCGAAACATTCTTGCCTTCATATAACACTTCCTGAATTTCCTGTTTGAAACGTTTTCCGTTACAACCTTCGCAGGTCAGGTAAATATCGGCCATGAACTGCATTTCCACTTTCACCTGGCCTTCACCCTGGCAAATTTCACAGCGTCCACCGTCCACATTGAAAGAAAAATGGGAAGGTTTATAACCGCGCACTTTCGATAATGGCAAATCAGACATCATCTGACGGATATGATCATAAGCCTTGATATAGGTAACCGGATTTGAGCGCGAAGACTTTCCAATCGGATTTTGGTCAATCATTTCAATAGACTCAACGCGGTCCACACTTCCGCTCAATTCATTGAACTTTCCGACTTCCTCGCTGAACTCACCTTTCAGTCGCATCAGTGCCGGATACAAAATCTTGCGTATTAAAGTTGATTTTCCGGATCCGCTAACACCAGTCACGACGGTCAGATTGTTCAGCGGAATTTTTACATCCAGATCTTTGAGATTATTCTCCCGCGCACCTTTTATTTCCAGAAAATGTACCGTTTTTCTCCTAACCGACGGAACAGGAATTGAATCATGGCCTAACAGAAAATCAAGTGTATGGGAATTCAAACTGTTTTCCGCGCCGCTCGTTTTCAACTCACGAATCTCATCCCAGTTTCCCTGAAAAACAAGATTTCCTCCACCCGTACCGGCTTCCGGCCCGATATCGATAATCTGGTCGGCTGCATGCATAACCTCCTCTTCATGTTCAACAACGATCACAGTATTGCCTAAATCCCGAAGCGATTCCAGAACGCCAACCAGCCTCTGGGTATCTCGTGGATGCAATCCAATGCTGGGCTCGTCCAGAATATACATCGAACCAACAAGCGCACTTCCCAGAGAGGTGGCGAGTTTTATCCTTTGAAATTCTCCGCCTGAAAGCGAATTTGTCAACCGGTTTAAAGTCAGATAACCCAGTCCAACCCGGTTCATATAATCCAGACGGGTTTCAATTTCCGTTAGAATTCTTCTTGCAATGCTCCGGTCGTGTTCATTTATATCGACATGCTTGAAAAAAGTGATCACATCTTTGATCGGCATTAATACCAGATCCGTAATCGAAACGCCGCCCACTTTTACGTAAGACGCATCTTTCCGCAAACGGGAACCGCGACAATCCGGGCAGGTTGTCCGGCCTCGGAAACGCGAAAGCATGACACGATACTGAATTTTATAAGTCTGAGATTCCAGTTCTGCGACGAAAGCGTTGATACCGGAAAAATATTGATTACCTGTCCAAAGCAATTCTTTTTGTTCAGGCGTTAAGTCTTTATAGGGGCGGTGAATTGGAAAATCAAATTTGACGCCCTGACGAACCAAGGGTACCAACCATTCGCTCATTTTTTCAGAACGCCATGGCGCAATAGCTCCGTCATACACAGAAAGATTTTTGTCAGGAATAACCAGTTCAGGATCTATCCCCAGGATTTTACCAAAACCTTCACAGCGTTTGCAAGCTCCGAAAGGGTTATTAAAGCTGAAAAGATTTACGGTAGGTTCTTCAAAAATGATTCCGTCTAGCTCAAACTTATCAGAAAAAACTCTTTCTTCTCCCCCCACAACCTGAACAAAACAGGCACCTTCTCCTTCAAAAAATGCAGTTTGGACAGAATCTGAAAGACGGTATTGTGTATCCTCATCATCTTTATGAACCGAAGCTCTATCGATGAGAATAAATATTTCTTTTCCTTCAAGCTGATGTTCTTCGGGTTTTTCCAGAACTTCCTCAATGTAGGCCGTATCCGAACCGATCATTATCCGGTTATATCCTTTTGATAAAAGAATCGTCAATTCTTCTTTGACCGATCGCCCATCACGAATTAAAAGTGGCGTGACGATCAAGACACGGGCACCTTCTTCCTGACTAAGAATATAATTTACAACATCAGTCACAGAATCCTTTTTTACCAACTCACCTGAAACAGGAGAATAAGTATGGCCGATTCTGGCGAAGAGCAGTTTTAAATAATCATAAATTTCTGTTGAAGTCCCGACCGTCGATCGCGGATTACGGGTATTTACCTTTTGCTCGATCGCGATTGCCGGAGAAATTCCTTTGATGTATTCCACCTCAGGTTTTTCCATACGTCCTAAAAATTGCCGTGCATAACTGCTCAAACTTTCCACATACATCCGCTGGCCCTCAGCAAACAAAGTATCGAAAGCCAAAGACGATTTCCCGGAACCTGAAAGTCCGGTAATCACAACCAGTTTATTTCTTGGAATAGCGACGTCAACACTTTTCAGATTATTAACACGTGCGCCTTTGATGAGAATATATTTTCTCGGATCTAATTCATCAAATTGAGAAACGTCAATCCGGGTCACAGGTAATTGCATCATATATGGAAAATCAGGTCAATTTGCGTGGGATTTTTTTGGTGTCCCGATCTTTATATTAACCCAAAAATCGTGCAATTAGTTTGTGTTTCCTAACAGTTGTTATAAGCTTCGATACTTAAAGTAGAAAAAATTTATAAAAAAATACAGAACTTTGATACTCAAAATATCAATTTATTTTGATCCCACTTTTATCAAGATATATCCGTACTTATTATAAAAAACCTCCTGAACAGGAATACTCGCCAGGCGGTCTGTTTTTGTAAAGACAATTTCACCGGTTTTTGGCTCTCTTTCCTCTGCATATAATTCCGAATAAAAGTGAAAACTGGGGTTGTAATGATTGAATATTACCACATTTTTCAAATTTTTATTTTTAGCAAAAAGCGCAGCTTCTTTAACCGGTTTTTGTAGTAAAGCACCAAGCCGGGGCATCCAGATAATGTTAATGGTAATCAACATCATGAGACCCACAATTCCCATCCTGATTTCGGTCGACCAGCTTTTTATCCACCAGACCAGTAATAATATTGCAAAAATGGTAAGCATAAAAAACAGATAAAATTGATCGAATTCAATTGAAACTGCTTTCAAAACTTCCACGACATAGACGTCGTTGATTTTTGGAATGGCAAAAGGAACTGAAAATGGGATGGCTATCAGCAAAATTATGAAGACGAGAGCTGGCCAGACCACCGGAAGGCGACTGTTATTTGCTGCATACCAACCGCCCAAAACGCATAACGGCGAGTATCCGTAAATAATATAATGATGTAGTTTGGTGCCGGAGAGAGAGAAAAGAATAAAGACAAAACAAAACCAGATCATCAGAAATGAAAGCCATTTTTTTGACCAGATGTATTTTATTTTGGTAAACGATTTCAGTATGACGGCGGTAAAGGGAAGTAAGCCAAGAAGCAATACGGGGACAAAATAAAGTATTCCGCCATAATGACCTTCAAAAGCAGTTTGAAAACGGTTAACATTATGATTGAGGAAAAATCCATTGATAAAATTTTCTCCGCTTGCTTGGTATTCAAGGATATACCACGGAGCAGCGATGATCAGAAAAAGAAATATTCCGATCGGGTCTAAGAGGCGCAGGATAGCATTCCAGGTTTTCCATTTTACCAGATAAATCATAAAAACGGCACCGGGGATTAGCACAGCGATGGGCCCTTTTGCAAGAAATCCGATACCGGTAAAAACGTAAAATGCCCAGATGAATTTTTTATTTTTTTGATGAATAAAATCAAAAAGACACAACATTGCTCCCGTCAGAGCCATATTTAAAATGCCATCAGCCAGCGCGGCTTTGCCAACAATGGTTATCTGGATTGAAGATGCTGCAATGAGCGTAGCAAAAAATGCAGAGCGCTCGTCTAATTTCTTTTTGGTAAAAAAATAGATCAGAAACATCCAGAAAACGGAAGCCAGACAGGAGGGAAGCCGCATGGAAAATTCATTCCATCCGAAGATTTGAGCACATCCGTATTGAAGCCAGTTTGTCAACGGAGGTTTATCAAAGCGCTGTTCCTTGTTGATAAAAGTGGATACAAAATCTCCGCGGACTGCCATTTCTCTTGTACCTTCTGCAAAAAAGCCTTCGTCTTCATCGAATAACGGGGCATTTCCGATTCCCCAGAGAAATCCAAATAAGACGAATACAATAAGAAAAATTTTACGGTGTGTTTCAGTGAAGAGCATGTGTAGAGGATGATTGGTAAAATTCTTTTCTAAAATAATTTTGTCAGCCCCCCACCAAGCCTTGGATCAGTTTGCGCTTCCCAATATAAATTCATGTAAAAATAAATAAGTACTGAAACGGGAATGGCAACAAAGGCCGCGACATATACGTCGCCAAGGAAATGCGCCAACAGGTACATTCTCGAATAGGCGACGAGTAACGGAGGGATAAGCAGGAAAGGTTTATAGACCGAAGATTTACATTCCAGTGCAAGTACTGTAAACAAGGCAAAAGCGGAAGTTGTGTGGCCGGAGGGAAAACTATTAAAATGATAAAGCTGAACGCCCTCGACTTTGTGCAGCATTGGCAATATGGAAGCAAGAATTTTTGGAGGCCGATAAATTTCTGTGAAGACCATTTGTTTCAGGAATTGCACGACAATTCCTGAAATGGCATAACTAAGCAGGATTTTTACAGCGAGCCGATAAGAAAAAAGTGCAGCTATTAAACCTGCAATAAGTATAAATGCGCCATCTCCGACATGGGTGAAATTCTTGAAAAACAGGTCAGCGACTGGCGCCCAGTGTTTGTTTACGAAGAGAAGAATTACATTTTGGCTGAACAATAACTGGATGATACCGAGGAATATCCAGATAAGGCAGAATGGTAAAAAGAATGATCTTTGTCGCAAACAGAAAAATCTCATGAGCTGGTAAATATGTCCCGGGAAGTTTTAAAAGCTATTCCATTTTCTTTGGCTTCTTCGAAAATCGGATCAGCCAAATGCCCCCAGCCGGTTACGTCCGACATGCAGTCTGTCAGTATCTTCACTTTTGGAGAAAGCTGGGGAGCGTAAATTAAAATCTGTTTGATACTCGTGGCGACACAATGCGAGCGCGCTTCGCCAACGATCAGAATCTGGTCGAACGATTCTAGTTCTGTAATGAATTCCTGGTCAAGTTCTGTTTCTTTCTTACCAACAATCGGTACCTGCGCACGAAAAATTCCAAAATGTTCCGTCAGCGGATTTGTCCCTTTAATTATAGCTTTATAGTCAGTTCCTGTACGGTGCGTCCACGAAAGCAGAGATTGTAAAATGGTATCATCCAGCGAAGCTCCACGTGATCCGATCAGGCAATGTTCCGGCCAGATAAAATGCTTGAATTCTCCTTCACTTTCCAGCGTATCAAGATAATTCAGGACGAAATCTTTGTTATAACGCGGTGTCCATTTTCCTGATTTTACTGCATTTGCCGTGATTAAGGTAAAAGGTGCAACGGTATTTCCATTTGGATCTTCCCAAAATAACGGATGCGCAATATCAAGAACGCTATGCGTGTCGAGTGTCACAAAAATCTGATCAATGCTTTCTCCATACGTAGCGATAAGCTGAGCTATTCTTTCAACATCTTTTTCTGCTCCGGGCACAAACAAAGTGCCTTTTGGATTACAGAAATCAAACTGAGCATCAATAATTAATAATGCTGTTGTTTTGTTGTTCATATCAGGAATTGCTTTTCGGTTGACAAGAAATATATAATTCGGGATTAGTCTGTTACGCCAGGATTAAGATTGGATCATCATTATTCCCACTCTTCCGGCACATTTAACTGCCGCGCATACATTTTAGAGGATAACTGATGCACGAGTTTCAGCATTTTATTGGTGTCTTTTTTATAATCGACTCGGTAATCTTCTTCTAGTTTGTTCAAACCATTCAGGATTGTCAGCGCCTTTTTCGCGATATACAAAGCACATTTATCGGTCCTGGAAGTGTATACTTTCAGCTTGTCGGAATAACTGGTCAGGAAAGTATTTAATAAAAAAATGTTCAATTCCAGCGCACCGATTTTATCTTTTGTCACCTTCACATGATACGTAATATCACCGCTCAGGTTTCGCATATCCATCAAAATCCATCCCGGTGAATCCTGAACATATTTAGTCAGACGGGTAATCCGCGCCATGATAGATTCCCGTCTTTCCGGTATCGTTGACGAATCTTCAATTAGTTCAAAATACAATTTGTCGGTCAGCGCTTTATCTTTTGTAATAAGCCTGATGAGCAGCTTATCCTTCTCCTTTGGCGGCATTTGAATAATCGCCTTTTTCAATTGATCTTCTATTGGCATATCGGTTTCCCGTTAAAAGTTTGAGTTGGTATTTAAAAAAACAAGGATACCTTTGAACAGTATCCAAGCACACTATAATAATTGAAAGTAAAATTACTCTTTTATTAAATGTGCGTTATGAGCAAATATTTATACCTAGTCGTAGGTATATTCATCAGTACTACCTTCGGATATATCCTTTTTACAAATTCTCAAAATATTCCATCCTTTGATGATTACGATGCCACGCTGGCATTTATCCGTAATTTTTATTTTGAAAAAAGCACCGATCCGGAGAGGTTAGGAATGCTGTTTGATCTTCATAATGAGCATTGCATCATGATCTCCCGTTTATCTGCCTCAATCTATTACGCCATTTTCAAAGAAATTAATTTTACACATCTTGTCTTATACCAAAATCTCTTCTTACTAGGGTTCTATGCTGTCATTCTGGCTATTATGAAACAGCAAAATCTTCTTTCTCCGCTAGCTGCGTTGTTTGTAACAATATTTTTATTTAGCCTGTCATTCTGGCAAGTCTCATTTTATTACTGGGCTGGTATACAGCATTATACTGTCCTTTTCTTTTCCTTTTTAAGTTTGTTTTTGCTAAGTAAGGCAGAGAAGCCGAATGGAAAATATTTCATACTGGCTTGTCTGTTTGCCAGCCTTGCCATTTTTTCATTTGGTAATGGGGTGCTGGCTCTTTTTCTGGGAGGTTTTTTACTTTTTGTTCAAAAAAAGAAATCCGCTCTTGTTGTTTGGATTGTAGTGTCGCTTTTGCTTTTATCATTTCTTTATTTTTCACGAACCACTGGCAATGGGTCGGAGGCGGAAGCTTTCAATTTCGAATGGATGGGCAGACTGCTATTTACTTTTTTAGGGAGTTTTCTTTTTGTAAATCCGCCCGATATTTTTTGGTACAAGGCAAACATTATTTTTTGCATGATCACAGGATTGGCCGTGTTGAGCTGTTGGATCGTTTTGTTTTTAAATGGTTATGCATTCAAGAATCCGTTACTTTATGTCCTGTTTTCATTTCCAATCCTGACGGGCATTGTCATTGCGATCTCCCGATTTTCAACCAAAGCGGCCGGTGGAATCGCTCCAAGGTACATGTTTTTTACAGCGACAATCCCAGTTATTCTACTTCTGATTTTGCTGGATATGGGTTTTCTAAAAAAACGCGTACTTCAATATATTACATTTTCGGCATTTTTAGTTTGGAGCCTGAGCTTTAACAATAATCTGAAAGTACTGAAACAGTCAAATGAAGAATTAATGATATCTGTTAAAAAATCTGAAAATAACAAGGATATACCACTAATAAATGGTGGAAACGGTTTAGATTATTCTGCAAAACTCCATTGGGCGATTGAAAACAATGTTATCAAAATCCCAAAATATGAAGAATAGTTTAGTGCGTAAAGCTCTAAGCCATTGAATAAATACATAAGGCTTGTAACTTGCACTCTTTATGTATTTTAAATTTTGATACACATTATGATTTCAGTGGCCATGTGCACTTACAACGGCGCAAAATATTTGCCTGAGCAGTTGGAGAGCATAGCCAATCAGATAGTCCCTGTTGATGAGCTGGTTGTGTGTGATGACGGTTCGAATGACGATACCATTCAGGTTTTAAGATCTTTTTCGGAAAAGGCAGCTTTTCCTGTTTTTATTCATCAGAATGAAAACAACCTTGGTTCTACAAAAAATTTCGAAAAATGCCTTTCATTGTGCAAAGGCGATATAATTTTCTTTTCGGATCAGGATGATGCCTGGCAGAAAGACAAAGTCCAAAAGCAAATAGCCTATTTTGATACGCACCCGAACATCGACGCCGTTTTTTCAGATGCGATGATGATGGATGATGATTCAAATCCAACGGGGCGGACGATATGGCAGGAAATAGAATTTGATGATGTTGCCCAAAACAAATGGGTAATCGGCGAAGCGCATGAGATTCTTTTTAAAGGTTTTGTAGTTACTGGCGCAACGCTGGCGATTAGAAAATCTGCTTTACCAAGATTAATGCCTTTTCCAACGCATATACCTGATTTAATTCATGATGCCTATATCGCGCTGATTTTAGGTCTTCAGGAAAAAATTGATTTTATCAATGAACCGCTGATTTCATATCGTATTCACGCAAGGCAGCAAGTTGGATTTGGAGCAAAAGCGGAGCCAGTAAGATTTAGAGACCGGTTTTTCCGTGATCGGAATGAAAAACTTCTTCCTTTGCAGGAGCGAGCTGATAAGCTTGAACAGATTTATCAACTGCTTATGGGGATTCCGCTGTTTCCAAAAGACAAATTGAAGAACTTACGAATAGCGAAGGAACATTACAAAAAAAGAGCGAAGTTGCCTAAAAACCGTCTTACGCGCGTGGTACCTGTGATGACGGATATCGTGAAAGGCAGATATTTGTTCAGCAGTAAACACTGGTGGCTTCCGGTTTTCGGCGATTTATTTGAGTAATAATTAATTCATAAGTGAAAATAGTGAAACAGGAACCGAGCGCAGCGATTGTTATCCCTGTCTATAAATCGGAGTTGACATATTCAGAAAAATTGTCGCTCTGGCAATGCATGAAAGTCTTGTCAAAGTTTCCTGTGATCATTGTTAAGCCTGAAAGTCTGGATTTGCCGGAGATAAAACAAGAATACCCGGCTATCCGTTTTAAGTCATTCGACGATTTATATTTTAAGGGAATTGACGCCTACAATGAACTGATGATTTCAGCGAATTTTTACAAAACCTTCGCTGACTTTGACTACATATTAATTTACCAACTGGATGCTTACGTATTCAAGGATGAACTAATAGACTGGTGCCGGAAAGGATATGATTATATTGGCGCTCCATCACTGCACCGGGAAGAATTCGATACGCTTTCGTCAGGCGAAAAAGATACATTTGCGAACGCACTTTCCAATAACCGGTTTGTTTTGAACGGAGGCTTATCGCTCAGGAAAATTTCTTCTTTTCTGCGTTATCTGAAAATCTATAATACCTTTTATCCGGCCTGGCTTGGCAATGAAGATATGCTGTTTTCGCAGGAGGCGACACGCCTTATTCCGATGAAATTATTTTTGAAATTACCTACATGGCAGGAGGCACTGCATTTTTCTTTTGAAAAAAGTCCTGCTGCAACCTACGAGATCACAAATCATCAGCTTCCCTTTGCATGTCATGCTTGGGAACGTTATGACCCGGAATTTTGGGCATCTTTTATCCCGGAAAAGTAAGAAAAATCTGCTTTAACAATTTTTAACAAACTATCCCCTGTCTTGCGGCGTTTTTGAAGTTAATTCGTAAAAAATTAACAATGAATAACCATGACCTATAAATCGCTTTTTGTCTTTACTTGTGTTGTTGCGCTTTCACTTACTGCTGCTTTTGGGCAAATAACTGAAAACCCAAGAGTAGAGGAACAATCTGCGCCTTATGTGAAAATTAAACGGGTTGAACTGACGGATGAGTACACGATAGTTTACATGCGTTTTGTAGAACGTGAAAGTCCTTCTATGAAACGACTAAACCCTAATTTTAGAGGAATGCCTGATTTTCAGCAACGGAAAGTGCCTTCGACCTCAACGATTGGGCTTGATCCGGAGACCCGTTTATATAAGCCAGGTGAAATTGATAAAAAATATAAATTGATTCGGGCAAAGGATATTCCGCTTGATATGCGAAAGGAGGTTTATTCAGGAGACACGGTAAATTTCGTAGCCTATTTCGAGAGGCTTTCTCCTGGAATTGAAGTTTTTGATTTTTATGAAGGCCGCTCTACGAAAGAAACCATGACCTGGAATTTTTATGGCGTGCATATCAAAAACCCTTTGAAGAAAAATGCCAAATCAACAGCGAAGGTTGCTCCAAAGACTGTAAAACCGGCTCCGCAAACTCCGATTGAGCAGAAACCAGAGCCAAAAATTGAGGAAAAGCCAGCTGCGGTGGAAGATGAATATGTGATGATCAAAGGAACGGTTTACGATTCAAAAACTAAAAATCCGATTCCTGCGCAGATCACCTATTTTGAAAAAGGAGACTCGCTTGAGTTTAAATCTTCATCTGGTAATTACCGGATCGGTATCGATCCAAAATCGAATTATGACTTCCGGGTCTTGGCCAAAGGATATTATGGAACAAATTTCAGTCTGGCTCCTGCGGATTCTTCTGGAAAAGGCTCATTTTCGAAGGACTTTTATTTAATTCCGCTTGCTGTTGGTGAGACTATTGCGCTGCCAAATATATACTTTGAAACATCTAAATTTACCTTACTTGCTGAATCGTACTCTGAACTGGATCGGCTGGCCGGTATGATGAAAGACAATCCGGATATAAAAATCCGGGTGGAAGGTCATACGGATAATGTGGGTGATTTTGATAAAAATCTTGAATTGTCGGCGAACAGGGCTGCTGCCGTGAAAAAATATCTGATCAGCAAAGGAGTCAGCGAATACCGTATTGAAGCAAAAGGTTTTGGAGCGACGAAGCCTCTGGCAAAAAACGGTTCCGAGGAAGAAAAAAGAAAAAACAGAAGGGTTGAATTTGTAATTACGCAGATAAAAACTACTCAGTAATAAAGTAAAAAGGTCATTTAGAGCTACCTAAATGACCTTTTTTAATTTCGGATTATCTCGCTTTGATAATATTAATAAACTCGCGTGATTTCAAAGAGGCACCTCCAACAAGGCCGCCATCGATATCAGGAGAAGCGAAAAGTTCGTCTGCGCTTGCAGCTGTTACGCTTCCTCCGTAAAGAATAGAGATTTCGTCTGCAACTTCACTTCCGTATTTTCCAGCCAAATGCGCACGTAACGCAGCGTGCATTTCCTGAGCTTGTTCAGCGCTCGCCGTCAAACCTGTTCCGATTGCCCAGATTGGTTCGTAAGCGATAACTACTTTTTGCAATTGTTCAGCAGAAAGGTGGAAAAGACTTTCTGAGATCTGATTTTTTACAAATCCGATATAATCTTCGTTTTGTCTTTGATCCAGTGATTCACCGCAGCAGAAAATTGGAGAAATGCCGTTTTCAAGTGCGATATTCACTTTTGCAGCAAGCAATTCATTTGACTCAGCAAAATACTGACGACGCTCGCTGTGACCGACCAAAACGTATTTAATACCGATCGACTGAAGCATGGCCGCAGAGATCTCGCCTGTAAACGCTCCCGAAGCCTTATCCGAACAGTTTTGCGCAGCTAATGCAAAATTTGGAGAAGTCTCAATATATTTTTGAAGGGTAGTCAGATAGATTGCAGGAGGGCAAAGGATCACTTTTACGTCTCCCTTCACTTCGTCTTTCGCAATATTTACAAGCTCAGACGCCAAAGCAACTGCTTCATCTGCAAGCTTATTCATCTTCCAATTACCGGCAACTATTTTATTTCGCATAATTAATTTTATTGTGTTAAATCCTCATTTTGCGCTACAAACTTACCATTATTTCCTCATTTCCGGAATTCTATTCTTCCTTAAAAATATCTTCAATATAATAAGGAAATTACAAGATTTTTTTGTGTTTATTATAGAAATTAAAAGTATTTTTACATAAGAAACCGATTTCTGACAAATGACTACTTATCACCCCAAAGAGGATATAAATCATTCGTAATGAGACCAGTTAATTCATGGAAATAAAATACAAACCAAGGTTTAAAAAGAAAGGAGGCCAAGATGAAAACTTTTATCTGGTTACTGTTAATCAGCACAAACTTCATTGCTAATGCTGCACTTGCCGTCTCAGCGGATGGCATCGAGAACACCGAAGAAAAATACGGTTACTTTTTAGAAAAGAACCATAAGACGGCCCGCATACCTTTTGAAATGCACTCAAATCTTATTCTGGTTTATGCCCGCATTAACGATGTTGATTCACTACGCTTTATTCTGGATACGGGTGTCAGTTCAATTATTATCACAGATCCATCCATCTTAAAACCAGACAAACTGCGTTTAACGCGAAAAGTCAACTTGTCCGGAGCAGGCGAAGGGAAATCAGTTGCGGCGCATGTCGCTATTGATAATCGTTTTGCAATGGGCAGGCTCAGAGCGAATCATCAAAATATTGTCGTGATTGAACAAGACTTCCTGCGCCTTTCCGAGTATGTCGGGGTGCCTGTACACGGCATTTTTGGATATGATATTTTTAACAATTTTGTCGTGACAATCGATTTTGCTAAGAAGGAATTACTGCTGACGCAGAATGGGCAATATAAATATAAAGCGAGCAAGGGTGACAAACATCCGATCGTGATTGAAGATACCAAACCATTTACGGACGCGGTTACTTTGTATGCAGACGGGCGCGAAAAACCAATCCGCGTTTTGATTGATACGGGTGCAGGCCACGCATTGTTATTAAATAATTCCCCCAAAGAAACCTACAGGCTTCCGGAAAAAGTCATGCGTGCGCAGCTGGGAAGAGGATTAAATGGCGTGATAAACGGAAATCTTGGCCGCGTTGACAGGATGAAACTTGGACGTTTTGAGTTGGACAATATTGTGGCGTCTTTTCCTGATAGTGCCGGTTTTAGTGCAAAAATGGGAAGTAATGTGGAGCGTCAGGGAAATATTGGCTGCGAACTGCTTCGGAGATTCAAGGTTACGATGAATTACCATGAGGGTTATATGGTTTTAAAACCTAACAAAAGCCGCTTGCGTGAAAAATTTGAACATGACATGAGCGGAATGGAAATTCGTGCAGAAGGAAGTGACCTGCGTTCGTATTTTGTCAATCACGTTCAGGAAAAATCTCCGGCCGCCGGTGCAGGACTTATCGAAGGAGATCAGTTACTTTTTATTGACGATCATGCTGCAACAGAATTGAATGTAAGTGAAATTTATAAACTGATGCAGCGCGGCGACGGAAGAAATATTGATTTACTTGTGAAACGGAATGGAAATATTTTCTTCACCAAGCTCACGCTGCGAAGAATGATTTGAGTAGTTTTAAGGCCGCATCTAACTATTAGTTTTATTTTGGAACGCCTTAAATTGACGGAGGACGGCTCGCACTCCTTACTCAATTCACAATACAATCAGCATTATCACTCTGTGTCTGGAGCTCTCAAAGAGTCCAGACACATTTATATGAATCTTGGACTAATTCCCCTTCTTGAAGTCACAGAAGCACCTATTCGCGTTTTTGAAATGGGTTTTGGAACTGGTTTAAATGCATTTCTTACCTGGCAGGCCGCTGATTTTTACAGAAAATCCATTTTATATACCGGTGTTGAGGCATTTCCTGTTTCAATGGACGAAGCTTCGCAGCTCAATTATGACATTGTAACTTCTTTTACAGGTTTGATGAAATTACATCAAGCTGCCTGGTTCGAAAATCATCAGCTGTCAGAGAATTTTACATTTAGAAAAGAACAGCTGACTTTGCAGGAATTTTCTACTGATGAACTTTTTGATGTGATTTTTTATGATGCCTTTGATCCAAAAGCACAGCCTGAATTATGGACCGAAGAAATTTTGTCAAAAATAGCGGCTCAGTTGCGAACAGGAGGAGTATTGGTAACTTATTCATCAAAAGGAATTGTAAAAAGAGCATTAGCAGCGGCAGGATTTTCTGTCCAAAAACATAAGGGGCCGGGTAAAAAGTGGCATGTTTTGAAAGCAATAAAAATCTGACAAATTTTATTCGGCTGGGTAATTAGTTTGTCCGGGTATGGTTATTAAATACTTTTGTCAATCGTTAAGATCTTTGTAAATCATCAATATGGAATTTCAGAATATTATTAGCCAGGAACTTCGTGAAGCACAAACCGTTCTCGAAACATTTTTAAGTGACCCTGTTCAAATAGAAAAAATAGAAAAAGCAGCGTCTCTTATGGCAGATGCAATTGCAAATAATCATAAAATCATATCTTGTGGAAACGGCGGTTCGCACTGTGACGCCATGCACTTCGCCGAAGAACTAACCGGAAGATACCGGGATGATCGCCGTTCATTGCCTGCAATCGCAATTTCTGATGTAAGTCATTTGAGCTGTGTCAGTAATGACTTCGGTTTTGAATTTGTATTTTCAAGATTTGTTGAAGGATTGGGACAATCGGGAGATGTGCTTTTGGGACTTAGCACGAGCGGAAATTCAGCCAATATTATCCGTGCTGTTGAAGCTGCAAAAGCAAAAGGGATGAAAGTTGTGATTCTGTCAGGAAAGGATGGAGGAAAACTGGCGGGACAGGCTGATGTCGAAATCCGTGTTCCTCACTTCGGATATGCTGATCGGATTCAGGAAATACACATCAAGGTGATACATATTTTTATGCTTCTGATCGAAAAAATGGTGATCGGAAATTAGTTTAAAATGAAAGTTACTATTTTGCCATTGCACCAGCACGAAAATAAATCTATATGAAAGTACGTCCGGCAGTTATTATTGTTCAGGAAAATGCTGTTCTGACCATGCGATACAAGTATGGCGAAAAAGAAGTGTTTGCACTGCCCGGAGGAAACCCTGATCCGGATGAATGTCTGCCGGAAGCACTTCGACGTGAATTGATGGAAGAGCTGGGAATAACAGTTGAAATTGATGAAATGGTCCTTTGCGGTGAGGTTTTGTGGGGTGAAACGCGAAAGGAAACTTTGCATATGGTGTTCAAAGCAAAAATTGCAGACGGGCAGCCTATCATTAACCCGGCGGAAACAACCGCATTGGAAGTCGTCTGGCTGCCATATTCAGAATTGGAAGACAGGCTGATATATCCCAATGTAGGAAAGGAAATTTTGGAATATTTAAATGGAACTCTGAAATCCGCCTACATTGGTGTAATTGACCAGCCTTATGCAAAATAATATGTAAGTATATCTAAAAGTAATAATCTTCACTTGAACCTTCCCATCAGATAAATTCTAAATCGCTTCACACGGCGTTAATTCCCAAAATCGAAAATATAATATCGTCCAAACTTGAATTATAAAATGTTTTTTTATGCCATTTCTATTATACTTTTAGAATAGGCTTCACAAAAACAGAAACAAACCGTACTTTTGCGGTTTAACGAGTTTCTAGGATAAATGGACAACGAGAGGAAGGAGCGATTATCACAGTTTTTAAGGCGGAACTCTGAGGGCCAGACATTATCACAAGGGCGTTCCATTTTCAGCAGCGGTGGATATAATATCGTGAAATTGGACTACAATGGAGGAGGTTATGCCGAGTTCAAAGTAAAAAGTGATTACTCGGTCCGGGATTATGTTATAAAAATCCAGGATTTTCTTACCCCAAATATTAGTACTTCCTGTACATGTACGCATGATTACGGCGGACTTTGCAAGCATCGCATCGCAATGACATTGTATGTTCTGGATAAAATGCCAGCGTACGTAAAGCCAACGGAACATGACATGGCGGACACCATGGTTGTACTTCCGTCACTGAAAGACGTATATCTTGAAGATATTGTCCAAAGGGAAACCTGGAATAATCGAAATCAGCTTGCAAAGGTTGATATCGTTTCTACGCGGGACGGATTTGCAGCATGTAAAGTCAATGTCCGGGATATCGACTTTGCGGTTCAATTCACAAAAGTTCCGAATTCAAACCAGATACAGACAAGCTGCTCATGTGGACAAATATTATATGTTCCCGTTTGCGAGCACAAACTGGCTGCATTATTAAAACTGCGGGACCAGTTTGGCGAGCGTGCGTTTGATATGATGCGTGACTGGACGGAAGATAAAACGAATCTTCTTGCGGAATATGGTTATGCGCTGGAAGATAATCTGGAAGGGAAATTTGATTTCAAAATTGATCAGAGCGGTGCTTTACAGTTGATAAAGCAGGATAAAGGCATTCAGAAAGTAGGCTCTTTCCAAAACTGGCGCACGCTGCGTGATAAGGTAATACCAGATTTGCAGCCGACCTATCAGGTTACGGATAACGATTCACATTCGGGAGATGAAAGACTATCGCTTTATGTGTTTTGGCCGAGAGGTGCTGATAGTTCGCTGGATGTTGGTTTTGGAATTTTTTCTGCAAAAAGCAGTTCGAAAACGCAGAAATATACGCATATCCGCAGTATTGCCGGAGGCTCCGGAACAGCTTATTTGCCAGAGGAAATTCCGGTTTTAACAGCAGGTGATTCCAGATTAGTAAGAATTGCAAGACATTTCAGCCCGGAAGGTCTTCAAAAATATATGAAAAGTCGTGGGCAGTCTAGCGCTCATTTAAGCGACGAATCTTCCGATTATCAGAGTGAGGCACATAAATGGGTAGGTCGTCAGCTTGTCAGGATTTTTAAGGATCTGAGCGGAGAGCGTTTATTCATTACTGAAAATGATTACGTCACAAATCAAAACCAGCTTCAGGAAGTAAAACTTCACCCGACGCCTGCCAAGATATTTTTTGTTTTAACAGAGGATCAGGAATTTATAAGCCTGAATCCATACGCAGAAATTGAAAAGGGCAAGCCGATTGATCTTCAGCAGGTTGCTGCAACATTTGATAGTTTCTGGCTTGGCATTTACAAGGAGGACATTTTGTTCCGTTGGGCAAGTATCAATGATGCTGAAATGGTTGATTACCTGCGTCAGAACGGTTTTAAAATCCGTGTCCGCAAAGATCACTCCGACAGTTTCATGAAAGATTGGGTGATGCCTGTAACAGAACATTTCGAGGTTATATTCCAAACGCGTCATGCGCTGGAAACAAGCGCAATGAAATATGTGAAAGGCAGAATTTATCTGAAAGAAGATGACGCTAATTTATTGATCGTCCCTACTTATGTTTACGAGGGCGATGAAGAATCGGAGGAAGCAGAATTAATTCACGATAATCAGCGTACTAAAGCAGGATTTGAAGACAATAAAATTCAGTTATTGGAGCGTGATATCGCCGCTGAGAAGGTACATTGGGAATGGGTGAAATCACTGCATCCTGATTTTGCGCAGCAACCTGACCAACCATTTTTCTTCATACCTTTTGAAGAGGTTATGAAAGATGGGTGGTTATTCCATTTTGTTGATACGGTTGAGGAAAAGGAAGTCCAGCTTTTAGGTTTTAAAGATCTGAAAAAAATGCGCATTAACCCAAATCGGGGAAAGGTGCAGATCAGAGCTTCTTCGGGTATCGACTGGTTTGATATGCAGATCGAAATTACTTTTGGAGATCAGCAGGTATCACTCGCAGATGCTAAAAAAGCCTTGCTGAAAAAACAGAATTACGTGGAGCTGAAAGATGGCTCAATGGGAATTTTGCCGGAAGAATGGATCCAGAAACTTGAACCTTTGTTGAAATTCGGAAGGGTGGATGGCGACGAAGTGCACTTGTCAAAATTCCATTTTTCGCTGATTGAAGAACTTGCTTCGCAAATTGATAACGAAGAAGTTTTGCAGGAGCTTTGGGAAAAAAAACAAAAACTCCTGAATTTTAAAGAGATACCAAGTGTGCCGCTTCCTGAAAATATCAATGCGACGCTGAGACAATATCAGGAGGAAGGATACAAATGGCTGAATTTCCTTGAAGAATTTGGCTGGGGCGGATGTTTGGCGGATGATATGGGTTTGGGAAAAACCCTGCAAATGCTAACTTTCTTGCAACACCAGAAAAACAAGAATCCGCTGGCTACGAATTTAGTCGTAGTTCCTACCACGTTGATTTTTAACTGGCAGGCAGAGTCAGCCAAGTTTACGCCGGATCTGAAATTGTACGTTCACCGCGGGATGGACCGCCGGAAAGATCTCGAAATTTTCCAGAATTATGATATTGTTTTGACAACGTACGGCACGATGAGAAGTGACGTGGAGTTGTTGAAAAAAATACAATTCAATTATATCGTTTTAGATGAATCGCAGGCAATCAAAAATCCGGATTCATTGACGGCAAAAGCATCCAGATTGCTGAGATCAAATAATCGTCTGGCGATGACGGGTACGCCGGTTGAAAATAATACTTTCGATCTTTATTCTCAGTTTGAATTTTTAAATCCGGGATTACTAGGTCATGCTGACTTTTTCCGTGCAGAATATGCTACGCCGATCGACAAGTTTCAGGACAAAGTGAAGGCCGAAGAATTACGTCGTCTGGTATATCCTTTTATGTTAAAACGGACGAAGGAGGAGGTTGCAACTGACTTGCCGGATAAGACTGAAACGATCCTGTATTGTGAGATGGGCAAGAAGCAACGGAAGGTATATGAAACCATTCGTGAAAAATACAGATTACAGATTGCTGAAAAGCTGGCAACGGATGGCCTGAATAAAAGTAACTTCTTAATCTTCGAAGCATTACTGAAACTTCGTCAGATCTGCGATTCTCCGGTGTTACTTTCGGATGATGTGGACTATGGAAATGAGTCTGCAAAACTGGAAGAGATTGTAAGGGAGATTGAGGAAAATGCGTCAAACCATAAGATTCTTATATTTAGTCAATTCCTGGGTATGCTTGACTTAATCCGTCAGCATCTGGAAAAGGTAAATATTCCTTATGAATATCTGGATGGACAAACCGTTGACCGTGCCGGGCGTGTAAATCGTTTTCAGAATGATCAGAATTGTCGTGTTTTCCTAATGAGTTTGAAAGCTGGTGGAGTAGGACTTAACCTTACGGAAGCGGATTATGTTTATCTGATGGATCCATGGTGGAACCCGGCGGTTGAACGTCAGGCGATTGACAGAACGCACCGAATCGGACAAACGCGTAAGGTGTTTGCTTATAAAATGATCTGTAAGGATACAATTGAAGAAAAAATATTGCTGCTGCAAGAACGCAAGCAGGAACTGGCCGAAGATTTGGTAGGCGGCGAAGCTGGATTTATCAAAAAGCTAAGCCAGGATGATATAATGGCATTATTTAGCTAAAAACGATTGGTCTACGATCTAGTTCGTAGACCAATCGTTTTAATATAATTTACTCTACAATAGCAGTAAATTCGATTTCAACCAGATAATCAGGCGACACTAATTTGCTGATTTCATAAATTCCGGTCGTTGGTTTTATGTCTCCAAAATAAGCACCATGTGCTTTGGCGATAGCATCAAATTTGGTGATATCCGTTGTAAAGATTCTTGTGCGTACAACATCTTTCAACGATACACCAGCTTCTTCAAGCACTTTTGAAATTCTTTCTATGATGTTGTTGGTTTGTGCATAAGCATCATCCGCTTTCACAATTTCTCCGTCAACAATAGCGACAGTTCCTGAAACTTCAATAATGTTTCCGATGCGAACGGCGCGGCAATAACCCATTTTATCTTCCCACGGCGAACCGGTAAGGATATTTTGTCTTGGCATGGTAAGGTATTTTAAATTTTTGTGGATGTAAATATATTGAGTTGAATTTTAAAGGAAGGTATTGACGAAAGATTTATGAAAGAATTTGGGCAATTAAATGACTGCATCGCAGTCTCCTGTTTATAGCAACCATTTCGAAGTACCAAATCCTGGCTCCTTCGGAGCCTCCTCGAATGTGTAGGGAACTCCGATGGAGTTAGGAATCTGCCATTAGATAGCTTTTCTATAAACAGGAGGCTCCAATGGAGCCGTTTCCTAAAACTCATTCCTTACCTCAAACCTCTCTGTTTCAAATACTCTATCAACGCTTCCGGATGATCTGTCTGTAAACCTTGAACGCCCTTATTTATCGCCTCATTCCACGAGGCTGGCCCCTCCGTTGGACTTTGAACGTCTAGCCAGGTTGAAATTTTCTTTTCCTTTATCATTTTTTCCATGCCCGGATTCACAACATTATCAATAACGCTGATGTTAATTTCGGTTAAAAAGGAGGACAACTGTTCAATATTTTTAATCTCGTCCGGAACACTGGTCATTAATGGCATTTGAGGTGCTATCGATTTCCATTGCGGATATTGTTCCTTTTTATTGATATAGACTACAATCTGTTTTTCCATACCTGCTTCCTGTATTTGTTTCCACGTTTGCGCCACATCTGCATCTTTAAAATCCAGATAAATATTGATCTTGTTTTTACACAATTTCAAAACATCTCTGAATTCCGGTATTTTGTGTGTTTTATGGTTATGATTGAATACCTGAAGTTTCTTGATTTCAGCCAAGGTATGATCACTTATTTTCCCTTTCCCATTTGTAGTACGGTCGACATTTCCGTCGTGATGAATGATCAAATGGCCATCTTTCGTGGTACGTAAATCCACTTCAACATAATCCACGCCATATTTAATGGCTTCATCAATTGAGGCCAGTGTATTTTCAGGAACGTTAACATGATTTCCACGATGAGCAATCACAATCAGCTTGTGCTTACTTGCAGGTAAATTCTGCGCTGTTGAAAGGGTTGAAATAAAACAGAATATAATCTGAATCAGAAGAAAATTATTTTTGTACGCGGACATTGTAAAACTAATTTGTTGTTTGAAAAACGAGTAAAACGCCTTTCTATACTATTTTTTTTACAATACAGGCCACTTATAAGTGTTAAGAAAAAAGTCTAAGAAAGTGAGGTTTTTTCTCCCAAATTCTTAGACCTTTTATATTGATCAGAAATTACCTATTTGATCTTGGCTAGAAGCTAACCGCTAACAGCCATAGCTATTAAACTATTTCAAAACTCGACAATTTCACAAATTCCTGAACACGCGCATCAATTTCTTCTTGTGTAAGATTGATGATACGTTCGGTACCAAATTTCTCAACACAGAAAGATGCCATAGCAGAACCGTAAATGATCGCACGTTTCATGTTTTCAAAAGAGATATCATCCGTTTTGGCAAGATATCCGATAAATCCGCCTGCGAAACAATCGCCTGCTCCGGTTGGATCGAATACAACTTCCAGTGGCAATGCCGGTGCGAAGAAAATTCTTTCTCCCTGAAACAAAAGTGCTCCGTGCTCTCCTTTTTTGATGATCAAAGTTTTTGGCCCTAACGCCATAATTGTTTTCGCTGCTTTACGCAAAGAATATTCTCCCGAAAGCTGGCGTGCTTCCTCATCATTGATCGTCAAAACATCAACCAATGAAATAACGTCTTTCAAATCATCCATGGCGATGTTCATCCAAAGATTCATGGTATCAAGCATGATCAGTTTCGGACGTTTGGCCATACGCTCAATAACAGATTTCTGTGTAGCCGGAACCGTATTTCCCAACATCAGATATTCTGTGCCCTGGTAAGATTCAGGAATGATGGGATCAAAATCAGCCATTACATTCAGCTGAGTTTCAAGCGTATCACGTGTATTCATATCCTCATGGTACTTACCCGACCAAAAGAAAGTTTTACCATCAGGGATTGTTTTCAAACCTTCGGTATTAACACCGTGTTCTACAAGAAGGTCAACCATTTCCTGAGGGAAATCGCCGCCTACAACGGCTACCAGATTATTTTTTTTGGTGAAATACGATGCAGATAGTGTGATATAGGTTGCCGCGCCGCCAATGATTTTATCGGTTTTTCCGAAGGGTGTTTCAAGGGCATCAAACGCCACAGAGCCAACTGTTAATAAACTCATAAAGAAGTATAGTATTGATTTTAAGTAAGTTTCAATTTTTGATTGGAAGACAAAAACGCTGCGAAGATAATAAAAACGTCCGAATAGCACATTTATAAGAATGTATAATGCTAAACAGTTGGCGGTCAATCCTAAGTTATTTGCTATTTTTGTCAGGCAACGTTAAATATGGTGTGAAAAACTTCTTAATGAATTATTAAATCAATTATTTCTTCATACAAAAGAATCGCACTATCATGGAAGCAATTATCGAAGCAAGAAGACACATTGACAATGCAAAGGGATTTCTTAGTAATAATGCAAATAAGGAAGATGGCCTGTATAAAGATAAAAAGTATGTGAAAATAGCCGGACACACTGCCTACACAGGAATTTTACTTGCACTTGATGAATTGTTAGGAGAAAAGAGGAAGAAGACAAAAAAAAGTGTTGAATGGTATCAAAAAGAAATATCGGGCATCGATAAAAGAGTCCTTTCTGATTTCTCAACAGCCTATCAAATATTGCACTTGGACATGGGATATGGAGGAGCTCAAAGTGCCAAATTAGCCAAAATAGGAATCGAAGAAGCAGAGAAAATTATAAGTTGGGTTGAAAACAGACTTTCAAAACCTGAAAAGTGAATTACTAAATTGATTACAAGAAAGTAAAATATTCATGACTGATAAAACTTACCAGCCCCTTAAAATATTCAATACACTTACACGTAAAAAGGATTTGTTTGAACCGCTTGCTGCGCCTTATGTGGGCATGTATGTCTGTGGGCCAACGGTTTACAACAACGTTCACCTTGGAAATATCCGGACTTTTCTATCCTTTGATATACTGTACCGTTATCTGACGCATATTGGCTATAAAGTGCGATATGTAAGAAATATTACGGATGTTGGTCATTTGGTGGGTGATGGTGACGAAGGCGAAGACAAAATTGGCAAAATGGCGAAGCTGCAACAGCTTGAACCGATGGAAATTGTTCAGCGCTATACCAATGATTTTCATGATGTTACGGCTGAATTTAATTTGTTGCCGCCAAGTATCGAACCGACTGCAACGGGACATTTGATTGAACAAATTGAAGCGGTTAAATCACTAATCGAAAAAGGCGCGGCTTACGAATCTAACGGTTCAGTTTATTTTGATATCACAAAATATAATGACGCCGGAAATGAATATGGAAAACTTTCTGGAAGAATTCTGGAAGATCTTCTGAATGAAACGCGTGATCTGGACGGACAGTCCGAGAAACGTAATCCGCTTGATTTTGCGCTCTGGAAAAAAGCAAGTCCTGAGCACATCATGCAATGGGATTCTCCATGGGGAATGGGTTTTCCTGGCTGGCATTTGGAGTGTACTTGCATGAGTGCCAAATATTTAGGCAAACAGTTTGATATCCATGGCGGTGGAATGGATTTAAAATTCCCGCACCACGAATGTGAAATTGCGCAGGGAAGAGCGTTGACCAACATCGAACCGGTTCGTTATTGGATGCATACGAATATGCTGACGGTAAACGGACAAAAAATGTCAAAATCGCTGAACAATTCATTCCTTCCAAGTCAGTTATTTTCAGGAGATCATGAATTGCTGGACCAGGCTTATAGTCCGATGACCGTTCGCTTTTTTATGTTGCAGAGTCAGTATAGAAGTACGCTTGACTTTTCTAACGATGCCTTAAAAGCGGCTCAAAAAGGATATAAAAGATTGGCAAATGGTATCCGTTTGGCTAAAATGCTAAAATATTCTGACGAGGAAGTTGCTCGTGACGATAAGAAAATTGAAGATATAGAAAAATCAATTCAGGGTTTCTACGACGCCATGAATGATGATCTGAACACGGCTGTGGCCATTGCCAATCTGTTTAATATGTTGAAATACATCAATATGCTGAACATGAACCAGGTGAAATCAGCCGCTTTGGGTGAGTCAACTTTTACATCTTTGCTGGAAAACTTTATTGTTTTTATAGAAAATGTACTTGGGGTAAAAGAGGAGCTTAGCGAAGGACACGCGGTGCTGGACGGCATGTTAAATCTTTACCGCGAATACAAAGCGGTTCAGAATTACGAAAAAGTGGATGAGATCCGTACTTATTTCAAACTTCAGGGACTTGCGATCCGTGATAGCAAATTGCGTGTGGATTGGGCATATGAAGAGTAGGAAAATGAGAAAAAGTGGATTTTTGAGTTCCGTTTTGATGGCTTATTTTTTGACCTGCACATTATTTTTGTATTGCTGTAAGTCAAAAACGAGTTCAGAACAGGCCACAGAACAAATAGAAAAGTTAGTAGCAAGTCCGGCTTTTAATGCAGATTCAGCTTTTCAATTTGTCAGAAAGCAGGTTGAATTTGGAGCGCGGGTGCCCAATTCGCCTGCGCATAAAGCGTGTGGCGATTATCTGGTTGGGACTTTTAAAATGTTTGGACTGGAAGTAACGGAGCAAAATTTTACGCCTACGACTTACGATGGTAAAAAATTAAATGCCAGAAATATTATTGCCAGTTTCAACCCAAAAGCGACTAAAAGAATTTTGCTGACTTCGCACTGGGATTCCCGTCCGTTTTCTGATCAGGATTCTGTTTTAAAGGATAAGCCTGTTTTGGCAGCAAATGATGGTGCGAGCGGAGTAGCGGTGCTACTTGAAATCGCAAGAGTGCTTTCTTCTTCCGGAAATAAATTAAATCTGGGTGTAGATATAATTCTTTTTGATGCCGAAGACTGGGGCAATTCTGAAAAGGCGACGGATAAGTTTGGCGGTTTTTGTTTAGGATCTCAATACTGGGCTACGAATAAACATATTCCAAATTACACGGCTTATTTTGGTGTATTGCTGGATATGGTAGGAGCGAAGGGAGCTACTTTCCCGAAGGAGGGTTATTCAGTAAGTATGGCGGAAGGCGTAGTTCGGAATGTTTGGGGAATTGCCAGTCAGCTTGGATATAGTAATTATTTTATTGACAAAGCAGGTCCATCTATTACAGATGATCATATTCCAGTCAACGAAACGGCTAAAATTCCGATGATTGATATTATTCACATCAAACAAAATGATCCGGAACGGACGTTTTTTGATCAATGGCATACAGCGCATGATGATCTCGAAAATATAGATCCGAAAACTTTGCAAGCAGTTGGACAAACTTTGATCCAGGTTTTGTATCAGGAGAGTGAAGCTGTGCTTTAAGTTTTAAAAGTTTCACGCAAAACAAAAAAGTTGAAACGCTAAGACCGCTAAGTTTTTAGTCCATAGCGGTCTTAGCGTTTTTCTCTTTGCGTCTTTGCGTGAAACCCTTTAAAGCTTCTTCACCAAGATTGAAATATCCGAATTCCTCCCCTTATCATCACTACAAGAAATCTTAACCCGCCCAACCGGCGGACTAATAAATACCGCTTCATGCGGCGCAGAACGTTTCACGAGCTTATCATTCACATACCAAAAAACCTCCTGCACATCATTCCCTGTCTGGCAGCTTAACTGAATTTGCTGCGGCTCACTCGTTTGAATAAAATATTCACTTCCGTCATTCGGGCTAATGATCAAAGGCGAACCTTCCCGGAAAACCCTTTCGCAGGAAGGGTTATGCGAAGGCAATTTCTGATATGGAATTTTTTTTGATTCGTAATATGCAATCAATTCCGGAGCCAGATTGGGATATGTTTTTTTAACGAAACCACTTTCAGGCAGACAATAAGTACAATAAGAAATTCTCGAAGCCTGATCCGTAAAAACATATCGCAGGTGCTGACATTTTCGATAAGGAGAAACACCCATGATGAAGTAATCCGTAATCTGATGATCACAGAAATCAGCTGGAATGTCTCCGCTGATTGCACAGATTTTTCGTAGCGACACATTTTCCGGCATTTGATACCAGCTATTGGTAGCATTATAATCCAGCGAATTGAAGATTGAAAACAACAAGGGCGTAGCAGTATTCGCACCACTTAACTCAGGAACACCTTCACCGGAAAAATTTCCAACCCAGACGCCAATCGTGTATTTTCTATTATAACCAATACTCCACGCATCCCGCTTTCCATAAGACGTTCCGGTTTTCCAGGCGATTTTCGGTAGGTGATAAGTATTGTCAAAGTTTGTAGGCAGGTCGGGGCGGGTGACTTGCGTTAAGATGTTATTTAAAAGAAATGTCGCTTCTTTTGAAACAAGTTGTTCGCCTTTTTTAGAAACTGGCGTTTCTCTACAATACTGTAATTGTTTTAATTCTCCTTCGTTCGAAAAAGCTGCAAAAAGTCGGGTAAGCTCTTCCAGCGTCACGCCGCAACCTCCCAAAATCATGGATAATCCCAAATCTTTGGATTGTTTTCTGATTGTTTGAAAATCTGCTTCTTTCAATTTATCAATCAAAGCCGGAGTGCTCACTTCCTTCAAAATCTTGACTGCCGGAATATTCAGGGAATTGGCCAAGGCAAATTCCGCTGTAACCTGACCGTTAAAATGCTGATCAAAATTCTCGGGTTCATAACCGCTGAAATTTGTCGGAACATCATTTAGAGCTGTTTTCGGCGTAATAATTCCTTTATCAAAAGCGGTCGCATAAAGTATCGGTTTCAACGTACTTCCGGGAGAACGGATTGCCCGGATTCCGTCCACCTGTCCGCCGTCATAAGGATTGTTAAAATCAGCCGAACCGACATAAGCTTCAACCGCCATCGTTTCATTGTTAATAACCAAAACCGCCGCATTATGAATATTCATACTTTGCAGCCTGTTGACATAATTTTTTACCTGTTCTTCAATCTGTTTTTGCGTCTGGATTTTTATGGTGGTATTGATAATTGGCTCGTCAGGAAAATCTTTTTTCAAACGCTGCGAAAGGTGAGGTGCCTGTTTTGGCGCGGTCAGCCTTTTGACAGTCAGAGGCTCTGCCATAGCATCCTGAATTGTGTTTTTATCAAATAAATTTTCATTACCAAACCGTGTCAGCCATTGATTTCTGGCCATTTTCAACGCATCATTTCTCGTTCCAGGCCGTAAACTTGACGGCCGGTTTGGAACAATGGTAAGTGCAGTAATTTCCGCCAGACTTAACAGCTGAGGAGTTTTACCAAAATAGAAAAGTGAAGCCGCTTTAATTCCTTCAATATTCCCACCATAAGGCACCAGATTAAGATACAATTGAAGAATTTCATCTTTTGAATAATGTAATTCCAGCTGCATAGCCTGGAAAGATTCAGTCAATTTATTCAGGTAAGTTCGTTTTTTAGGCTCCAATAACCTGACAACCTGCATGGTAATGGTTGAAGCGCCAGAAGTTCTTTTACCGCTAAAAATATTTCTACCCGTCGCACGAAGCATTGCAAAGGGATTTATGCCGGGATGATAATAGAAATACTGATCTTCCTTATGGATAAGGGTTTTCTGTAAAAGCGGTGTGATTTCAGAAATGTTGGTATAAAGCCGCCATTTGTCATCCGGACTTAAAAACGCATGTAAAACGGTGCCGTCATTGGCGGTGATTTGGGTTGCGTATTGGACTTTTGGTTTGAATGGGAAGAGGAGGTCGAGTAGAAAAAATGCAGTGATAAAGCAGCCCAATGTAATGGCTGCCTTTTTTATGAAAGATTTATTAACGGATTTTAACAACAACAATTTGATTTAAATTATAAAAAGAGAGTTTCAATAACAGCTTAAATCATAAAAGATCAATCAGGTTTGTGAAAATATGATTTAAGGATTTGAAGTGTATAAAAATAAATATTCCGATCTAATTTCCTTCCATTTGCCCATCCCGCCAAAATTTCCTTATTTACTGACATATTACAAATAAAGACAATCATAATACCATTATGTCAAAATATATTGCGGCTATTGACCAGGGAACAACGAGCACACGTTGCATTCTATTTAATCATCAGGGAAATATTGTTTCCGTCGGGCAAAAGGAGCACGAACAGATTTACCCGCAGCCGGGTTGGGTTGAACATAATCCGGAAGAAATCTGGAAAAATACGCTGGAAGTAATTGCTATTTCCCGAATAAAAGCCTCTGCCACAGCCGCCGATATAGCAGCCATTGGTATTACAAATCAAAGAGAAACAACGGTTGTCTGGAATCGCCGGACAGGAAAACCATACTATAACGCATTGGTGTGGCAGGATACCCGAACGACGGATCTGGTAGCAAAATATGAAAAAGAAGGCGGACTAAACCAGTTTCGTGATAAAACTGGACTTCCGGTTTCAACTTATTTCAGTGGTTTAAAATTAAAATGGCTTTTAGAAAATGTGGAAGGATTGCGTGCAGACGCGGAAAAGGGTGAAGCCATTTTTGGAAATATTGATACTTTTTTAATCTGGAACCTGACAGGCGGAGGCCATGGTGGAATTCATGTTACGGATGTTACTAACGCCAGCCGGACGCAATTGATGAATCTTCGGACTTTGCAATGGGATCAGGATATGCTGGATGCTTACAATATTCCTGCAATTATGTTGCCTGAAATAAAAAGCAGCAGCGAGGTTTATGGCACGGTGAGCAATGAGGTTTTGCCAGGCGTTCCTGTGGCTGGTATTCTGGGTGACCAACATGCTGCGTTGGTCGGACAAACCTGTTTTGAACCGGGTATGGCTAAAAATACCTACGGAACCGGTTGCTTTTTAGTAATGAATACCGGGACAGAATTGAAAATGTCTGATAACGGTTTGTTAACTACCATCGCTTATAAATTTGGAAACGAACCTGTTCAGTATGCATTGGAAGGCAGTGTTGCGGTAACCGGTGCGCTGGTTCAATGGGTGCGGGATAATTTGGGATTAATTAAAAGAAGCAGTGATATCGAAAGTCTGGCGAAGACAGTTGAAGATAACGGTGGTGCCTATTTTGTTCCCGCATTTTCCGGATTATATGCACCTTACTGGCGGAATGATGCACGTGGTGTCATTGCCGGTTTGACCCGTTATGTTACGAAAGGACATATCGCCAGGGCAGTTTTGGAAGCAACTGCTTATCAGACGCTGGATGTTGTCAATGCGATGGAGCAGGATTCCGGTATTAAATTATCTTCACTGCGTGTCGATGGGGGAATGGTTTTGAATGAGTTGTTGATGAAATTCCAGGCTGATATGCTCAATACGCAAGTCGTTTCTCCGGCAGTTGCAGAAACAACGGCATTGGGTGCTGCTTATGCGGCAGGACTTGCCGTTGGTTATTGGAAAAATACAGACGAACTGAAAAGTAACTGGGCCATTGCACATACCTGGAACCCGGATATGGACGAAACAAAAAGAGAAACATTATATAAAGGATGGCAAAAAGCGGTAACAAAATCATACGCCTGGATGGATTAATAAAAATTTAATGCATGAATGAACTATTTTATAATCTGTATAAACTAAACTCTTTTGTTGGCCTGTGTTCCTTTAAAGCGTAACTTCGCGCCGCGAAAACCTAATTAAAGTAGCCTTATGCATACCCTCCATCTTAAAAAGCCACTCGCTTTTTTTGATCTAGAAACTACCGGTGTAAACATTGCCCGGGATCGGATCGTAGAAATTTCGGTGGTGAAGGCTCTGCCTAATGGGGAAATGGAAATTCGGACAAGACGCGTCAATCCTGAAATGCCTATTCCGCTGGAAAGCAGTCTGATACATGGTATTTATGATGAAGACGTAAAGGATGCGCCGACCTTCAAAATGTTTGCAAAAAACCTTGCAACGTTTCTGGAAGGCTGTGATCTGGCCGGATTTAACAGCAATCGTTTTGATATTCCAATGCTTGTTGAAGAGTTTTTGCGGGTTGGTGTTGAGTTTGATATCAAAAACCGCCGTACTGTGGATGCACAGCGGATTTACCACATGATGGAGCCGAGAAATCTTTCTGCTGCCTACAAATTTTATTGTGATAAATCGCTGACAGATGCACATAGTGCCGAAGCAGATACGATAGCAACTTTTGAAGTTTTGCAGGGTCAAATCGCTCGTTATGAGGGTCAAAAGGTAATTGATTCGCACGGAAAAGAATTGGGAACGGTAGAAAATGATGTTGCCGCCTTACATGCTTTAACAGCATCCAAGCTTATAGATTTTGCCGGAAGAATGGTTTATAACGAGAAGGGTGAAGAGGTTTTCAACTTTGGAAAACACAATGGAAAACGTGTTGCGGATGTCTTGAAAAGCGAGCCATCTTTTTATGATTGGCTTATGAAAGCAGAGTTTCCATTGGATACCAAACGCAAGTTGACAGAAATAAAATTACGCGCTTTAACACAGAGATAATATAATAGGTACGCTTAACATTTGAGTAAGCGGTATTTATGTCTATTTTTGCCCGATAAGTTTCAGTGATGAAGGTAGAAAATACTTGATCCTGAAAATTTTAAATCATTGACTATTTTAAACGAATACCCATTTAGGTAAATCTGCTATGATCCCGAACCCGAATATACCAGAGGTTATTCAGAATGTCCCACTTCAATATTATCTCATCCTCAGCACATTACTTTTTGTGATTGGCATTATTGGCGTACTCACGCGTCGTAATGCGATCATCATTTTCATGTCTGTTGAGTTGATGTTAAATGCAGCCAACATTTTATTGATTGCTTTTTCATCCTACCGGTCGGATCCTTCCGGGCAGGTTTTCGTGTTTTTTATCATGGCTGTGGCCGCAGCAGAAGTAGCCGTTGGTTTGGCGATTATCGTTATGATTTACCGGAATACGCGAAATACGGACATCGGTTTCCTTAATAAATTGAAATGGTAAGCCTTATTGGTTAATATACAAAATATAGAATATGTCTGCTTCATTACTAGTTCTGATTCCATTATTACCTTTTCTCGGCTTTCTGATCAATGGTATCGGATTCCGTACTATACCAAAAGGTGCCGTTGGAATAATCGGGTCATTAGCTGTTATCGGTAGTTTTGCTCTTTCTCTGAATGCATTTAACGCATTTGTAGCTGCGGGAAGCACCCCATTCGTTCTGCCTCTTTTTGACTGGATCACTGTTGGCGATCTTAACATCCCATTTTCTTTCCAGATCGATCAGCTTTCGTTATTGATGTTGATGATCATTACCGGTGTAGGTTCGCTGATCCACATTTATTCAATTGGCTACATGAAACATGACGAAGGTTTCGGTAAGTTTTTTGCTTATCTGAACCTCTTTCTTTTCTTCATGTTGCTGCTCGTTCTGGGTTCCAATTATGTGATTATGTTTATCGGTTGGGAAGGTGTAGGACTTTGTTCTTATCTACTGATCGGGTTTTGGAATAAAAATACAAACTACAACAACGCTGCACGTAAGGCGTTCATCATGAACCGTGTAGGTGATTTGGGTTTCCTTTTAGGAATTTTTACAATCATCGCTACTTTCGGTTCAGTAGAATATCTTGAAGTGTTTAGTAAAGCCACAGGTTTTCAGGTTGGTGATCCTGTAATCATTGCGATTACCTTGTTTCTATTTATTGGAGCCATGGGAAAATCAGCACAGATTCCGTTATATACCTGGTTACCAGATGCGATGGCGGGACCAACACCGGTTTCTGCACTTATTCACGCAGCAACGATGGTAACGGCCGGGATTTATATGGTGATCCGTTCCAACGTCCTCTATTCTCTTGCGCCTTCGACGCTTGAACTGGTTGGAGTTATTGGTGGTGCCACAGCGCTTTTCGCTGCGTCGATCGGACTTTTACAAAACGATATCAAAAAAGTACTGGCTTATTCTACCGTGAGTCAGCTAGGTTATATGTTCATGGGTTTAGGCGCGATGGCTTATTCTGCCTCGATGTTCCATGTAATTACCCACGCATTTTTCAAAGCATTATTATTCCTTGGAGCTGGTAGTGTGATCCACGCCATGTCCGACGAACAGGATATCCGTTCAATGGGCGGTTTGCGTAAAAAACTTCCTATCACATTCCTGACATTTTTAATCGCAACCATCGCAATTTCAGGGATTCCGCCATTTGCAGGTTTCTTCTCAAAAGATGAGATTTTAGCGCATGTTTTTGAGCATAACAAATTACTTTGGGTAGTTGGTGTATTGGGTTCGTTGATGACTTCCTTCTATATGTTCCGTCTGCTTTTCCTTACTTTCTTTGGGAAATTCCGCGGAACGCACGATCAGGAACATCATTTACATGAATCGCCTGCTTCGATGACAGTTCCTCTGGTAATCCTTGCCATTCTTTCTGCTTTGGGTGGATTTATCGGAGTGCCGGAAGCTTTGCATGGAACGCACAAACTCGCTGAATTTATGAGTCCTTTGTATGAAGGTTCTCGTCAGGTTAATCCTGAAGCTTTCCTTCCAACAACTTTATCGCATTCAGAAGAATATATTCTGATGGCTGTTTCGGTTGGCGTTGCTTTAATTTCTCTGATTATTGCATACGTGATGTATGTTCAAAAGGAAAATGTGCCGGCTCCGGACTCGGAAGAAAAATCAGCGGTTCAGAATTTGATTTACAACAAATATTACGTTGATGAACTTTACAATGCTGTTTTTGTAAAACCAATCAAATCACTATCCAACGTCCTTTACAGTTTCGGTGAATTTTTCATTGATCTTTTTGTGAATGGCACAGCAAGGCTTATTGCTTTTCTGGGAGGATTGTTACGAAAAACTCAAACGGGATCAACCGGGGATTATGTATTTGCCATGGTTCTTGGAATCGTAGTGATTCTGTTCTGGAAGCTGTTGTTATAGGCATTTTGTTGAAACTGACATATTAAATATTTATACCGTTCACCATTTATTGCTGACCGTTGACTTGAAAATATGCTTACTCTTCTTTTAATACTTTTGCCCATTGTGGCCGGCGTTATTACCCTCTTGGTTGGAGCTAATCTGGCGAAACAGGTAGCCTTAGTCGGCGCTCTTGCGGAGTTAGGACTTGCTCTTTTTGTCTGGTCTCAATTTGATCCGGCGGCCGGGGTTCAGTTTGGTTTTAAATATCATTGGCTTGCATCCGCAGGAATTTCGTTTGCCGGCGGATTAGACGGAATCAGTTTGGTGCTGGTATTATTAACAGCTTTTCTGACACCGCTGATTATCCTTTCGACTTTCAACCACACTTATAAAAACAGTGCTGCATTTTATTCGTTAATTCTGTTTATGTCAGCTGCGCTTGTGGGTGTTTTCACTGCCACAGACGCTTTCTTATTTTACCTTTTCTTCGAAGCAGCACTTATTCCGGTTTATTTCCTGGCCGCTGTCTGGGGTGGAGAAAATCGTTTGAAAGTAACGTTCAAGTTCTTCATTTATACCATGTTCGGTAGTTTGTTCATGCTTGTTGCATTGATTTATTTATACTACCAGACGCCAGGAACGCATACTTCTGAAATAACTGCTTTTTATAACTTACAATTAACTGCCAAGGCACAAGGATTTATATTCTGGGCTTTCTTTGTAGCTTTTGCTATCAAAATGCCATTATTTCCTTTCCATACATGGCAGCCTGATACTTACACAGAAGCGCCAACACCGGCGACGATGTTACTTTCCGGTATTATGCTTAAAATGGGGGTATATGGTTTGATCCGTTTATTACTTCCTATCGTTCCGCTTGGTTTACAGTCTTATGGAATGCTTGCCGTGATCTTATCGGTGATTGGAATTATCTACGGTTCGATCATCGCCATTCAGCAGCGTGATATGAAACGCCTGATCGCTTATTCTTCTTTCGCTCACGTTGGATTGATGGCCGCTGGTGTTTTTGCCGCCTCAACAAATGGTTTGCAGGGCGCGATGATTCAAATGCTGGCTCACGGTATCAACGTCGTTGGTTTATTCTTTGTAATTGATATTATCCTTTCCCGTACCAAAACGCGTAGTCTGGATCAGTTGGGTGGTATTACGCAGGTTGCGCCTCAGTTGAGTGTATACTTTTTGATCATTCTTTTAGGAAGTGTCGCATTGCCTTTGACCAACGGATTTGTTGGAGAATTTCTATTGCTTTCCAGTGTTTTTGCATTCAACGGTTGGTTAGGTGCTATTGCAGGTCTGACGATCATTCTTGGATCAGTATATATGCTTCGTCTATTCCAAATGTCAATGTTCGGACCAAAATCCAAATGGGTTGAAGGTTTCCAGGATCTGACGTTTAGTGAAAAAGCAGTTTTATTGCCTTTGGTGATTATGGTGTTATGGATTGGAATTTACCCAAATACATTTTTGAGCATTTCCGAACCAGCTGTAAATAATCTTTTGCAATTCGTAGGGAAATAGTTTCTAAGGAAAAAGAATAATTAATATAGTCTGATAGCCGAAAGCCGACCGCCGAAAGCTACTATTAATGACAAACGATAATAAATAATTATGTATCCCATTGTTTTGTTGTCAGTTCTTGGAATCGTAACACTCTTCTTAGGGTTCTCGAAATCGAAGAATATCTTATTGCCAGCTGTCCTGCTTTTCCTTGCCATTGCTTTGGCGGGTAATTTCTTTGAGTGGAACAAAGGGCCGTTGTTATATTTTTACGATATGTTCCGGGTTGATAACCTGACACTGGCCTTCAACGGCATCATTCTGGCCTCTGCTTTTATGATCGTTGCGATCTCCGGGGGTTTTCAGGATAACGCAGAAGCTGAACCGGCTGAGTATTATGCTTTAATGCTTTTCTCTCTGGTCGGTGCCATTATGATGGTGGGTTTTGAGCATTTGATCATGCTTTTCATCGGGGTTGAAATACTTTCTGTTGCCATGTACGTATTGACAGGTAGCAACAAACGTAATTTGCGTTCGAACGAAGCGGCATTGAAATACTTTTTGATGGGAGCATTTGCAACCGGCATCATGCTTTTCGGTATGACATTACTATACGGAGCAACCGGCTCATTCGAATTAAATGATATTCAGGCCTTCGTTTCTACAACACAACAAGCCGCTCCTTCTTACATTTTATATGCAGGATTATTGTTGTTATTAATAGGAATGTTATTCAAAGTTTCTGCTGCTCCTTTCCACTTCTGGACACCGGATGTTTACGAAGGAGCACCGACAATCTTTACAACGTTCATGTCAACGATTGTAAAAACAGCCGGTTTTGCAGCACTTTACAGATTATTATCACATTCATTTACCGGAGTATACGGTTTCTGGTGGCTTGTAATCGCAGTTATTGCTATTCTTACGTTATTGGTTGGAAATATCGGTGCAACAACACAGAATAGCTTCAAACGGATGATGGCGTATTCAGGGATTTCCCACGCGGGATATTTGCTGATTGCATTAACAGCCCTTTCGAAACCAACACAAAATGCAATCGTATTTTACTCACTGGCTTATTCACTTTCAACAATTGCAGCGTTTGGTATATTAATGTTGGTTTCTAAACAAAGAACTTTTGAAGGGCAGCCGGACGAGCGTTACGATGCCTTCAACGGATTGGCGAAAGAAAATCCTTTCCTTGCTTTTGTATTAACTGTTGCGATGTTGTCTCTGGCAGGTATTCCATTAACAGCAGGTTTCTGGGGGAAATTCATGGTATTCAGCAGTGCTGCGGAACGCGGGATTATCTGGGTGCCGGCAATTGCAGTTCTGATGTCAACTGTTGGTATTTATTACTACTTCCGTGTAATTATTGCATCATACCTGAAAGAAGGTGATATCGCGGAAATTCGCGTTGCGCCGTTTTATAAAATTGTTTTAATTCTTGCTACGGTGCTAACCATCGTATTTGGTTTGGCTCCTGGATTGTTAGAAGGGATTTTTTAAAAGATAGATAGCCAAAGGTTTAAAGAGCTGCGCTTCGGTGTGGCTCTTTTTTTGTTACTTTTTACCCAAATTCCCGTAAGGATATAACAACTCCCCCAACGTCTCTGAAAATCTTCACTAGTCTATAATTACACGTTTAATTATTGTTGCTATGACAGATTTCTCTTCGAATGAAATACCTCAATTTAATGAAGATTTTAGGAAATCCCGTTATCATCAAAACCTTCTGAATTTTAAACTGGAAGATCTTTTGGATCGGGAAGCTATCAACCTTGATAACAAGAATATCAGTGAATTTATTAAGAATAAAAGAATCCTGATCACAGGCGCGGCCGGATCAATCGGGAGAAATCTTGTGAAACAGATTATTTTATTCAAACCAAAAAGACTCATTTTAATTGATAAATCGGAATCTGCTATTTATGAACTGGATGAAGAGATTAGGGAAATGCGGATTTCTGGAATAGAAATAGTTTCATTCATAGGCGATGTTTCAGATGACAAGCGGATGAAGCCTTTGTTTCAAAAAAATCAACCTCAGATTATTTTTCACGCAGCGGCTAACAAACACGTACCTCTTCTCGAAAGAAATGCGTACGAAGCAATCAAAACAAATATTTTTGGAACAAAGGTGCTAGCGGATCTTTCTGTTGAATTTTGGGTAGAAAAATTTATTTTGATATCCACAGATAAAGCTGTAAATCCGTCGAATGTGATGGGCGTGACAAAAAGATTTGCAGAAATAATTTTGCAAAATCTCAATAAAACCAATAACTCCACACAATTCATCGTAACGAGATTTGGTAATGTCTTGGGTACAAAAGGCTCTGTTATTCCTGCTTTTAAAAAACAAATTGACAAAGGCGGCCCGGTGGAAATTACGCATGCCGACGTAAAACGTTATTTCATTACGATGAATGAGGCATGTCAGTTAGTGCTTGAAGCAGGTGCGACCGGTCATGCCAATGAGATATTCACTTTGGATATGGGAGAGCTGGTGTTACTGAAAGCACTGGCGGAGAAAATGATTCGTTTAACCGGTCTTCAGCCAAATGATGATATTGAAATTATCTATATCGGTCTGCGGCCAGGGGAAAAGCTTGTGGAGGAGAGGTCGGGAATTGATGAAGAAGATACACCGGCGCATCATCCGAAACTAAGGATTTCCCGGTTAGCGGTAGTGGATGGATTTGAAGTTGGACATGTGTTGACGCAACTTGAAAAGGCGCTTGATACCGGCGAGGATAATGAAATGATACAGATCCTGAAAGATACAATCCCTGAATATATCAGCCATAATTCAGAATTCGAAAAGCTCGATATCCTACGGGCTGTAAAAGCTGAAAAGAATATTACGGAATAAATTGATTCGTTTTCATCCAGTTGATACAACGCGTAAACCATTCATCAAAAGGCGGCGTTTTCAAAAATCCATGTTCTCCTTTGGAATAAATATGCAGATCCGATGGGTTCTTGAATTTATTTAAAGCCTCATAAAAAATGAGACTGTTTGATACAGGAACCACCGTATCATCTCCGGCATGTATAATAAATGCAGGTGGCGTTGATTGATTCACTTGCAATTCATTGGAAAAATATTTTATCTGCTCTTCAGTCGGTGTCGATCCTAATAAATTGCTGCGTGAACCTTTGTGCGTCGGAGCTTCCAGAAAACTGATTACCGGATAAACCAGAACCATAAAATCAGGCTTGACGCTGGTATTTTCTTTATTTTCGATAACAGATTTATCAAAATGAGTTCCCGCAGTGGAAGCTAAATGTCCGCCAGCTGAAAAACCCATAATCCCGATTTTACCCGCATCAACATTCCATTCCTTCGCTCTTTCCCGAACTAATTTAATCGCCTGCTGCGCATCCTGCAAAGGTGCAATTGACTTATCCTCTGAAAATTTGTCGCTAGGAAGTCGGTACTTTAAAACAAACGCCGTTATGCCAACCTTATTAAAAGCTTTTGCTACTTCATAACCTTCTCTTTCAATTACCAAAACGCCGTAACCGCCACCGGGGCAAATAATCACAGATGTGCCATTTGCAGTTCCTTTTTCCGGAAGAAAAATAGATAGGGTAGGTATTGAAACGTTTCTGACAATACCTTTTTCAGTTGTCTCTTCATCCGTAGCTGATTTCGCATTAGGGATTTTTCCTGAATAAAGAGGGATAACCTTTTGTGCAAAGGTTATGGTTACTGAACATAAAAAGGATACGAATAAAAAAGTAAAGCCGGAGCGGTTCATAAATAATATCAGTTCTTAGTTTAAAAACCAAAGAGGACATCTTTGAAAATTATAACACGACCAAAAAGTGGCAGCATTCTTTTGTTTTCTTCGTTTTAAGATAGCCGTAACCAACCTAAGACAATTTATACCTGGATTTACCCATATAAAATACGATCCATTCGATAAGATTACGGTTCGCCGGAACTAATATCCCAAATTGCACCTTTCTATGTAAAATGTATTGATATTGATATATTAATATAATATTTACAAGAAAATAAAATGATATTAATTGTCTGATAGCTTCGGACAATCTAAAAAAAAGAACTAGTTTTGTATACTATCGGAAAGGTAATTTCATTATCCCACTATATTTTTAGTCGAAATAATTGAACTTTTTCGCTTTTAAAGAAATTCTGAATAAAATAACCCCCGGTAACAGAATGAAATACGAGGTACATGCTGAAGGCAAGTTTCAATTCATCGACGAAGGAAAGGGCGAAACGTTACTGCTATTGCATGGGCTTTTCGGTGCTTTGAGTAACTGGGATGGAATAATTGAGTGCTTTTCCGACCGCTACCGCGTACTTATTCCCCTGTTGCCGATCTATGAGCTTCCTCCGCGTGAAGCTGGTCTGGACGCTTTACTGGACTTTCTCGAAGCTTTTGTTGTGTTCAAAAATCTGACCAATATGACAGTTTTGGGGAATTCTCTGGGAGGACATATTGGTTTGCTTTATACTTTAAAGAATCAGGAAAATGTTCAGCGTCTGGTTTTAACCGGAAGTTCAGGGCTTTTTGAAAATTCTATGGGTGGTTCCTTCCCGAAACGAGGAAGTTATGAATATATCAGGGAACGTGTGGCATACACTTTTTATGATCCGGAAGTTGCGACGAAAGATTTGATCGACGAAGTTTTTGAAACAACTTCAAGCATCCCAAAGTGCATGAGTATCGTAGGTATTGCAAAGTCGGCGCAACGTCATAATCTCGCAAAGGATTTATATAAAATCAAGGTTCCGACGTTATTAGTATGGGGACTGAATGATACGATTACACCGCCTCACGTAGGTTACGAATTTAATCGCCTTATTGCAGGGTCAGAATTGCATTTTATAGATAAATGTTGTCATGCTCCGATGATGGAACATCCCGACAAATTTAATGTCATAGTAGAACGCTTTTTAGAAAAACATGTGTCAGTTCCGGTGGAATAGTCATTTTTCGAAGAGCCTTTAACGGCTCTTTTTTGTTTTATAAATATTCTTTTTACAAGAAAGTTGACAGGTAATTAGTTTTTTCATAGATTAGACAAAAACACCTTTTCAGTTATGCTAGCTGCAACGTTAATTAATCCCATGATTCCGATACTGAAACTTACCGATACGGTAGGTACAGCTATGGACTGGATGGATGAATTTCGGATCGGGCAGCTTGTCGTGGCCGATGACGGAATTTATAAGGGAATTGTTTCGGAAGATATTCTTTTTGATATAGCCGATTCTACGCAGCCCATTTCCAGAATTATTATTCAGCATCAAGATGTTTTCGCTTCCGAAGATAATCATCCTTATGAGCTGTTAAGGCTTGTCAATGAATTCGGGCTGGATATTATTCCAGTGGTTCATGAAGGAAAGGCAATGTCCGGAAGCATTTTAGTTAAGGATCTGGTGGAACGCTTTGTAAGTGAACTCGGTATCCAGGAAAAAGGCGCAGTGATTGTGCTGAAAATTGCAGAGCGTGATTATTCTCTTTCTGAGATCAGCCGCCTGATTGAATCGAATGGTACGAAGGTGCTCAGCAGTTATTATTCTTCCAGCGAATCTTTGCATCCGGCCGATCATTCTCTTCTTACTTTGAAGCTGAATCGTACAAATATAACGCCGGTAATTGCGACGCTGGAACGCTTTGGTTACGATATTGAAGAAGCGCATGCCAACGATCCGATCGAAAGTGTCGATCAGGAGCGCCTTGATATGTTACTTCGTTATTTAGCCACCTAATTTCCCGGAATAGTACATTGCCAATCGGCATTTTGTCCCGTATCTTTCGGGCATAAAGGATCACATACTTTTTCTTTCATGAAAATAGCAATTCACGGACGTAACTTTACTGAATCTGCCCGCCCGTATATAGAGTCTATGTTCGGTGAGTTGTCTCGTCGGAAAATCGATGTTCAGCTTTCGGCAACATTCAGATCGTTTTTGGATGAGCAGAATATTCAGCATTGTTCTCATATGGTTTATGGAAATCCTAACGAGCTCTGCGATGCGCGATTTGTTGTAAGTATGGGCGGCGACGGAACTTTGCTCGAAACAATTTCGCACGTTGGAAAAAGAAGAATTCCAGTTATTGGTATCAATGTAGGCCGTTTAGGATTTCTCGCAACGGTTTCTCCGGAGCGCATATCCGATATGATCGAGGCATTGGAAAACAATCAGTACAAGATTGACGAAAGAACTTTAGTTAAAGTTGAATCTAATATCGATTTATTTGAAGGAAGAAATTTCGGTTTGAATGATTTCACCATCACCAAAACGGATACGGCCTCCATGATCACGGTTCATACGTATCTGAATGACGAATTTCTTAATTCATATTGGGCAGACGGGCTCATTATTTCAACGCCGACAGGATCGACAGGTTATTCTTTAAGTTGTGGCGGACCGGTGTTGGTGCCGCATTCCCAGAATTTTATTATAACGCCAGTTAGTCCGCATAATCTGAATGTGCGCCCTCTGGTTGTGGAAGATTCCTCGGTAATCCGTTTGGAAGTAAAAAGCCGAAGTAATAATTTCCTGGTTTCCATGGATTCGCGTTCGAGAGTTGTGGATGAAGTTACCGAATTGACTGTAAGCAAAGCAGATTTTACAGCACGATTGATCAAAATGAGAGACGACAGTTTCCTCGATACCCTGCGCAGTAAATTGTCTTGGGGTCTTGACATGCGAAACAGATTATAATCTTCTTTAAAAATACAGCATGCAGCTTTTTTTTCATCCCTTCAATCTTGAACTAAAACATACTTTTACGATTGCACACGATTCCCGCGATGTGCAGCCAACACTTATTGTAGAATTAAGGGATGGTGATTTTCGTGGGTTCGGAGAAGCGACGTCGAATCCTTATTATGGTGTTACGATTGAAAAAATGATCGCTTCACTGGAAAGTATACGCGCTATTATCGAGGCGGACGAGTTGGCTTCTCCTGAAATTTTGTGGGCGAAGGTAAATCCTTACCTGGCGGATGATTCTTTTGCGCAATGTGCCTTGGATGAAGCTGCAAACGATCTTTTTGCCAAGAAAAGTGGTGAAAAACTTTACGAAAGCTGGGGTTTATCCATTGATCATAATCCTCTGACAAACTTTACAATCGGAATCGATACTGTTGAGAAAATGGTATCCAAGATGAAGGAACTTCCCTGGCCGATTTATAAAATAAAATTAGGCACGGATGATGATCTCAAAATTGTAAGAGAACTCCGGTCACATACCACTGCAACTTTCCGGGTAGACGCAAACTGCGCTTGGTCAGCAGAACAGACTATTCGTTTTTCAGGAGAGCTAAAAAAGTTGGGCGTTGAATTTATTGAACAACCGCTTGCTGCTGATGATATCGAAGGAATGAAACAGGTTTTCGCTGAAAGCGCGCTGCCAGTCATTGCGGATGAAAGCTGTATTCTGGAAAGCGATGTAATAAAATGTAAAGGGCTGTTTCATGGCGTCAATATAAAACTCACCAAATGTGGTGGGTTGACTTCTGCAAAACGCATGATTGCCGAAGCAAAAAGCCTGGGCATGAAAACGATGGTTGGTTGTATGACGGAGTCCAGCGTTGGAATTTCGGCGATAGCGCATTTGCTTCCGCTACTTGATTATGTCGATATGGATGGTTCTTTATTGATCAAAAATGATCCGGCAACGGGTGTAACTTTTGATTATGGTAAAGTGATTTATGCTGCACAAAATGGAACAGGCGCGTTTCTGAAATGAGCATATATCCAGCCAGTCATCTTCCTAACCGGAAAGTTTTACTAAATAATGGTAAAGAATATCTCTGGTTTAGCGGGACGGATTATCTGGGCATGGGCCACCACGAAGGTTTCCTGAATTATCTGCACGAAGGAATTTTGACTTATGGAACACATTACGGAAGTTCCAGAAATAATAGCCTTAGACTTACAGTTTACGACGAAACTGAAACAGCACTCGCAAAATTTTCAGGAGCTCCTGCCGCTCTCACAACGTCGTCAGGCATGTGGGCCGGACAATTGGTTGTGAAGGAATTGCAGGGAATTATCAAATCATGCTTTTCGACAGAGAACGTTATTTCGCCAAGAGTTCACTATCATTATGCTCCGAGAGTTCATCCTGCGTTATGGGGAGAATCTTATGAAGTAGATAATTCAACCTGGGAAGACTGGGGAAAAAAGACAGTTCTGGATATTCAGGAAAGTAACCACGAAGACATCCACATTCTTTTTTCTGATTCCGTAGGTTCACCCTTTGTCGAACATTTCAATTTTTCGATTTTTGATAACCTGCCTTTTGATTGTCAAATTCTTCTGGTTGTTGATGATTCGCATGGTTTTGGCGTGTTAGGTCAAAATGGAACAGGAATTTATCGGGAATTATCTGCTATCCGGCAGGTTCAACTAATTGTAGTTTCTTCTTTGAATAAGGCTCTGGGAATTCCTGGCGGCGTTATTTTATGTGAAGAGCGGATAATTTTAGGAATTCGGCAAAGTCCTTTTTTCGCAGGCGCATCACCAGCGGCCCCGGCTTATATTTATGCTTTAAAAAAGTTGTTGGAAACCAATGCTTATACGCCAGTACATCAAAGGCTTTTGGAGAATATTCACGATGTCACAGCACGTTTAACAGGAACAAATCTTTTTGTTTGTAAAAACAACTATCCCGTATTTTGCAGTCTGGATAGTAACCTTTTTGATTTTTTGGAAACAAATGGGATATTGGCGTCTTGCTTTTCATATCCTCAACCAACCGATCCACCTGTCACCAGATTAGTGATCAGTGCATTACATCAAAAAGAAGACCTCGACCGATTGGCCGAGGTCTGTATAAAGTTCTAAATTTCATCTTTAATCAATGCCTTAAACCGCTGATTATAGTGGTCCTTGCATTGCTTTTTCTTCACGCAATTTTTCCCGCTCGATTTTTGCAGATACGAAAATACTGACTTCGTAAAGCAATAATAGAGGAATTGCAACCAGAATCTGGCTGTAAATATCTGGGGAAGGCGTAATGATTGCAGCAACGATCAAAATTACGATCATGGCATGTTTACGATATTCACGCATGAAACCTGGCGTTAGTACCCCAACTCTTGAAAGAACAAATACAACGATAGGTAATTGGAATGCAATACCGCAGGCAAGTGTTAGAGTGGCAACTGTCGAAATATAAGACGAAATATTGAACTCATTGGCAATGGACTCATCCAGCTTGTAATTCGCAAGGAAATTAATTGCCAAAGGTGTCACAACAAAATATCCGAAGAATACCCCTGAGAAAAATAGTATCGTTACAAAAAATACAGCTCCACGTGCAGATCTTCTTTCAGATGCCTTAAGACCTGGTTTGATAAATCTCCATATTTCCCAAAAAGCATAAGGGAAAGCAAAAATTAAACCCACGATTATTGAAGAAGTTAATCCCATTGTAAACTGGTCTCCAACACCGATACTCTGGATTTTAAAATCGAGCGCTTTAATACACAGGTCTTCGTAACCAACAATTACGGACAATTTACACATCATTTTGTAAGTCCAGAAATCCGGCTTCGACGGGGCAAGAATTACGTAACGGTAAATTTCTTTGATGTATATATAAGCAACAATGGCAAAAACTAAAATGGATCCTACTGCACGAATAACATGCCATCTTAATTCTTCAAGGTGTCCGATAAATGACATCTCCTGGCCTATTCCTTCTTCTTCTTGCTCGAAATCTTGATCTAAGGGCATACAATTTTTAGGGATTGATCACTATATACGGAAATAATGGCTATTGCGATCTTTTTAATTTGCTAAAAGTCGAAATTACTCAAAAAACCCGTCGGATCATTTCGACGGGTTTTTTGAGTAACGTTATAATCAAAAATTAATCCATGATGAATGGATAATCATTCTCAGCGTAAACATCTGTATATGCTTCTGATGCATCCGGGAAATCCGAATCTTCAGCAAACTGTACTGATTCCGCTACGATTTCTTTTACTTTTTTGTCGATCGCTTCAAGATCTTCTGCCGTTGCAAGATTGTTATCCAAAATCACAGCTCTGATCTGCTCGATCGGATCACGGTGTTTGTATTCCTCAACCTCTTCTTTCGAACGGTACTTTTGAGGATCCGACATTGAATGTCCACGGTAACGATAGGTACGGAATTCAAGGAAAGTTGGTCCGTCGCCTTTACGTGCACGTTCCGCTGCGCGGGAAACTGCATCATGAATCGCTTCAACACTCATACCATCCACTGGTTCCGAAGGAATATCGTAAGCCTCTCCCAATGTGTAAAGTTCTGTAACATTGGATGAACGCGCCACAGAAGTTCCCATCGCATAACCATTGTTTTCAACAACGAAAATAACAGGCAGTTTCCAGGTCATCGCCATGTTCAGCGCTTCATGGAAGGCACCCTGGCGAATCGCTCCGTCACCAAAGTAACAGATGCAAAGTTTACCTGTTTTGTTATACTTTTCAGCAAAGGCAATACCTGCGCCCAAAGGAATTTGTGCACCAACGATACCATGTCCACCAACGAAGCCATTCTCTTTATCGAAAATGTGCATAGAACCACCTTTTCCTTTGGTTGTTCCTGTTTTCTTTCCGTAAAGTTCGGCCATAATTGCTTTTGGATCTGTTCCCAGAGCCAAAGGAATACCATGGTCACGATAAGCGGTAATGTATTTGTCTCCTTTGGTCAAGGCCGTAGCTGCTCCTGAAGAACAAGCTTCCTGCCCGATATAAAGGTGGCAAAAACCGCGGATTTTCTGCTGTCCGTAAAGTTGGCCAGCCTTTTCTTCAAACCGGCGTTGTAATAACATGTTCTCGAACCAGAACATATAGCGTTCTTTCGAATGCTGTAATTTGGGAGCTGATGCTTTCTTTTTTTCAGTAACGGTGGCCATGTATTTGGTTCTCGTTTATAAAGACAGAACTTTGTCTTAAAGTTAGTGGTTTGAACAAGATCTGTTTTTGCCGGTGACGACGCAAATGATTTGCGAAAATAAGCATAAACTATATAACAAAGAAGTTTCATGTGGTTAGAAAAGCTCCACCTTACGTACTTTAAGAGCTATGAAGAGAGAGGTTTTACGTTTGGAGAGCGTGTAAATTGTCTTGTCGGAGAAAACGGAAGTGGTAAAACAAACCTTTTAGACGCCATTTACTTCCTGACACTTACAAAAAGTGCATTTCATAACCAGGATGCATTAGGCATTCGTCATGCGCAGGATTTTTTTTTGCTGGACGGAATTTTTAATGATTCTGACAAAAATATTCAGATTACATGCAGTTTTCAGCGCGGTCAGCGAAAAGTTTTTATGGCCGACAAGAAAAATTACGACAGACTAAGCGATCATATCGGACTTTTTCCATTGGTTCTTATAGCGCCAAATGATACAGATCTGATCCGCGATGGGAGTGAAGAACGCCGAAGATTTTTTGACGGCGTACTCGCGCAGGCAACACCGGAATATTTAAATGATTTTTTACAGTACAACAAGATTTTAACCCAGCGAAACGGTTTGTTAAAACTTTTTGGTGAAAGAAATTATCTTGATGAAGATTTGCTAGATACTTACAATGAGCCGTTAATTATTCTCGCGCTCAGAATTTATGAACATCGCCGTTCATTCATGGATCGCTTTCTTCCTTTGTTCAGGAAATATTATCAGTTTCTGAGCAGCGGGAAAGAACAGGTAGATGTGTTGTATGAAAGTGAAGTCTCATCAGCAGATTTTCCATCTGAATTTCGTAAAAACCGTTCTAAGGATCTGCATGCGCAACGCACCGGAAAAGGGGTGCATAAGGATGAATATGTTTTTGAAATCGACGGAATAACGTTGAAAAAATTCGGATCGCAGGGACAGCAAAAATCTTTCGTTATTGCCTTGAAACTTGCTCAGTTTGAGTTGTTAAAAATTGAAAAGGAGAAAACACCGATTTTACTTCTGGACGATATTTTTGATAAACTGGATGACCTGCGAATAAATAAACTGATCGAATTAGTGGACGACGGATTTCTAGGACAGGTTTTCATCACGGACGCCAGGCCGGAACGGTCTCAAAAGATTCTGGAAAAGGTGAAGGCAGATGTCCGGTTTTTTGAGATTGAACGTTAATATCTTTAATCAGCGTTTTTAAAGTTGGGAACAAAATTTCAGAAATGTTTTTCTAGTTGAAGTGAAATTGCCTTTCCTGAAACTTCTATTAAGTCAGACTGCCCATCTGCCTTTGGCTCCATCTCTTTTCCGTTAACTATCCATTTTTTGTATTTATTCCTCGGGAAAGAAATTAAAAGTTTCCAGTTTTCCTTCGTCTGCGAAAAATCAAGATGAACGGAAGAGCTGGTTTGTCTGTATGTCATATCAATTTCATTATCACCAATCACCACGTTTTCCAGATTAGCATTATGCCAATTTGATGGCATTTGAGGGTTGATATGGGTTGTTTTTGCCGAAGCAATTGGATTGATACCGAAAAACTGAGTCACGATCGGGACAGCATAACTATAAATATTCCAGGCCTGCGACATCATTCCATAATCCGGAGAAACTTCGTAGATAGATCCCGGAAGTGCATAACTGAAAGATTTTGTCATGCGTTTTAAATAATTTAAGGCTTCGTCTGGTCTTCCATAATTATTTTCTGAAATTGCTAAAACACCCGTTGGCAATGTCATAACTGCACCGGTATAATTAAAAACCTTCTTATTCACGGCAGCCGAACTTTCATCTTTTCCTGCGGATTCGTCACGGTCAATTCCCGTGACAAACACCCCGAAAGGATTTACGAATTTAGCAGCCGTTTTCAACGCTGCGATTGCTTTTGCAGAATCAGCTATACCCATTTCCATCGGCGTATTAACGACCCAGTTATGGTGTACTACAAAACCCTGTTTTTTATCTCCGGGTAATTTTAATAATCGGTTTTTGCTCGCACGAAGTTCTTCAACAGCCCAGGGTTTTTTCAAAGTATCAGCCCGGACAATGGCGTCATCGATCAGGTGAATGGCTTGTTTTGTTGTGCCAATAAAGTCGGCAAATGAGGTATTGTCCGCTACCCAAAAATCGGTATTGATTTTTTGTCGAATTTGCCCGGAGATATTTTTATATTTTTCGGCCAACTGATTTTCACCCATTTCTTCCGCCATTTCTGAAGCGACTGAAAATGCTTTTTGGGTATAGGCGGCAACATCGATCATCTCACTGTTCATGCCGTGAATTTCCATCATACCAAATCCGTCCGGCAGCAGATTTCCATCTTTGTCATTTTCTTTTAACAACCATTCAAGGCCTTTTTTGATCGTTGGATAGTATTTTTTCAGAAATTCCTTATCACCGGTCCAACGATATACAGTCCAAATCAGGATTGCAAACTGCGGTGTCTCGTTGACATTTCCAGGATTAAAAACGACACCATTCGTAGAAACTTCATGCACAATCCGGCCATTTCCATTCGCTTTTTCTGACATCCTGAAAATGTTATCGATTGATTGATATACCAAATCCTTTCTGCCCGTAGTAATTAATCCTTGTAAAGAATATTCACTATCCACACCAAACCACCATGGATAATCCGGCGCCCCGGCGGATAATCCGCGACCCACTTCGGGTACGTCTCTGACCAGCCAGTCCGTATTGTACTTAACCCAGCGAAAGGCTTGCTCCAGATCTTTATAAGGAATTGTAAGTTTTGTCTTTTCTGCCAACCCGGCATATCGCTCCTTTTTCTCTTTTAATAATTTCGACGCATTTTGTTTAACAGAAGCAAAAGTCTCCTTAGCATTGGATTCTGACTTATAAGAACCAGCGACGACGATGGATATGCTTTTGCTTGCATTCGGTTTAATGGAAATTTCATAAATCAAAGACGCCTGGCAACCTTTCCCCTGTGGCTTGTAGTCACATGATTTTTGATTTTGCTGATGTTTCTGCGCAACAATTTCCGAACCAAATGTTACATACCATTCATTCAAACTATCTTTTGCAATCCAGCTTTTTGAATTTTCGTCCCAGGAAGCAAAGTCGCCGGCATCCACCATATTGGTTTTTTCGCCAAGCCAAACCGGACGTAAATCTGTGTAAGCGTTAAAATCAAAGGTCAGTAACTTATCTTCGCTGCTGGTATTTGTAAATGTATATTCTATGACGACGGCCTCTTTTCCGTCAGGAACAAATTGAAAACGTTCCGCCTTAATATCTTTCAGGCTAGAAGTGAAAATGTGTTTGTTGGCATAAGGATAATTAACAAAAGTATCTGCTTTGTTCAGGCAAATGGATTGATTATCAATAGTTATTGACGCCGTAAATCCGTCCAGCAGTTTAATGGGATGATCCCAGATTCCGCCCATTTCGCCAGCAACGTGCCAGCCAAGATCCGGGAAAGTCCCGTTTTGATGACCAACCATATACACGCGGTCGCCGGCTGTAAGAAATGGAGAATTGATATAACTGCTTTTGCCTGTAATACTTTCCGAATCAGAAACCAGATCTGCCAGTCGCTCCTCAGAAAGCACTTTTTTTGAACAGTTATTTAAAATAAACGTACTGGTCAGGCAAAGCAACAAAATGCCAATTCTTGATCTGATCATGAAAAAGTTCGTTGTGAAGATTTAGAAATTATAAACGAATCTAGTAAAATCTTAAAATAATATTATTTTAACTCCGCAAAATATATTGCGAAATAATTTATTAAGAATTCAAAAACAAAAAAGGTGATCGGAAGACCACCTTTTTTGTAATGTTTATAAAACACTAAACGTACTTCACATGTAATTCTTTGGCCTGCGCAACAAACTCTTTAACCTTTTGCTCTTCCTCTTTTTTACAGATCAATAACACGCCGTCGTATTCAGCCACGATAAATCCGTCGAGGCCGTTAATTACAACCAGTTTTTCCTGAGGCGTTTTGATAATACAATCTGTTGTATTGTGCAGAATTAAGTTTCCTTCCGTAACATTTTGAAACTCGTCCTTCGGCGATACTTCATATAAAGATTTCCATGTTCCAAGATCAGACCAGCCGAAACTGCTTAACACAACATGCACATTATCTGCTTTTTCCATGATACCATTATCAATGGAAATACTTCCGCATTGTGAATATGCCATTTGTATGAAAGATTCCTCGGATTCGCGGTAATAATGCGGATTTCCCCGTTCAAAAATTTCAGCAATATCTGGCTGGTATTCATTTATCGCACGTTTGAAGGCACGAACATTCCAGACAAAAATACCGGCGTTCCACACAAAGTCGCCGCTGTCAAGGAACTGTTCTGCTAATTCAAGATGAGGTTTTTCAGTAAATGATTTTACCTTCTTAACGGTCAGTTTATCAGGTATATACTGGATGTATCCATATCCCGTATCCGGCCGTGTTGGCTGAATGCCCAATGTCACCAGAATATCCTCATTTCTGGTTGCGCCAAGTGCGATACGAATTGTGTCCTTAAATGTTTCTTCTTTTAAAATAATATGGTCGGCCGGAGCTATAACAATGTTTGCATCAGGATGTTGTGAAGCAATTTTGTAACACGCGTAAGCGATGCATGGAGCAGTATTTCGGCGATGTGGTTCAAGAAGAATCTGATCATCTGACAACATCGGTACCTGCTGCCTGATAATTTCCTTGTATTCCTGACTACTTACGATATATATATTTTCGGGAGGGCACACGCCGTCAAATCTTTCCACGGTCTGTTGAAGAAGGGTTTTTCCGGTTCCCAGGACGTCATGAAATTGTTTTGGAAAATCAGTTCGACTAAATGGCCAGAAACGCGTTCCAACTCCTCCTGCCATTATTATTACAAATGTATTGTGCATTGTAGAAGTGTAAATTAATAGTTTTTACGTGCGGTAAAGCTAAGGATAAACCAGTCATCTTGCCAACCATAACAAATTAAGAATTGATTTCTAAAATAGTTTTGTGTTATCGACCAAAAATTGCCATACCCATTCTCGGATATCAGTATCAAAATATTTCGAAAAATTTATAGAACTGATTATTGGTTAATTTATATCCTATAAAAAGGTCTTGTATTTTTCTTAGTTGACTCTATAAAGGAAAGAAATATTTATTGATAATTTAAGAAAAAATAGAATAAAAGTTATTGTGATATGTTAAAATCTTATAACTTGCTACAACAACAAACGAATAACCCACTTTAATTTATGAACAGTATATTTACTCAAAAAGCATCATGCTTTGTCATGTTGTGGTTGCTCTGCTGTACACAAGCTTTTTCTCAAACCAGCATTGGAGGAAAAGTTGTAGAAGCATCGACAAGCGACCCATTAATCGGAGTTAGTATTCAGGTAAAAGGGAAAGTGATCGGGACAGTTACCGATGCAAACGGAAACTTTAATCTGGTTGTAACATCCGCTCCGCCTTTCACGCTCGTAGTATCATCTGTTGGTTTTGAGACACAGGAAGTTAATGTAACCGGAGGATTATCACATGTTGATGTCAAGCTGGTTGAGCAAGTTGTTCTTGGTAAGGAACTTATTGTTTCAGCTTCACGCGTGGAGGAAAGTGTCATGAAATCTCCGGTTTCCATTGAAAAAATTGATATCCGAACCATTCGTGAGACGCCGCAGGCTTCATTTTACGATGCTTTGCAAAATTTGAAAGGGATAGAGATGAGCACGCAATCGCTGACTTTCAAGTCGGTGAGCACACGTGGATTTGGTGCCAATGGAAATACCCGTGTAGTGCAGCTGATCGATGGCATGGACAACCAGGCTCCGGGTCTGAATTTTTCTGTCGGTAATGTCGCCGGCATACCGGAGCTTGACGTTGAGAGTGTCGAGATTCTGCCAGGCGCAGCTTCTGCCTTATATGGTCCTAATGCGATCAATGGGATAATTCTGATGAATAGTAAATCTCCTTTCACGTTTCAGGGACTTAGTGCTTATGGAAAAACAGGTATCATGAGTGCTTCAAATCGCGCAAAGGAAAATACGCCCTTTTATGATTTCGGAATTCGATATGCCAAGGCTTTCAACAACCGACTTGCCTTTAAAATTAACGCGTCATATCTGACTGCGAAGGACTGGCAGGCAACTGATTACCGAGACCAGAGTTTCACTAATAATACTACGTTAGAAAATAACAATAATAACATACTTAATAACCCAACTTACGACGGAGTGAACTGGTTCGGGGATGTTGGTGCAAATGTTTATAATGTCATGTACGCAAATGGAATGCCGGGTGACGGAACTAATGGCACATCCGCTGCGCTCGGAGCGATTTATTCGACACAGATTCCACAGGCAGGAAATCTGACACTTCCACAGTTGCTGGGCGCGCAAACTCCTCAGCAGCAACTGGAAGCCGCCCGATCCATTTTTAGACAGGTAGTTCCACAATATTATTTAAGTGCGCCGGGATATGCGGAAAATTCTTTGACCAATTATCCGGCAAAAAGTCTGAAATTAAATGCTTCGCTTCATTATCGTTTGAATGACAACGTTGAAGCAATTTTACAGGCAAACTGGGGGAGAGGTTCGGCCGTGTATACCGCTGCCGATCGGTATAATATTCAAAATTTCTCCATTGGTCAGTATAAGGCGGAGGTCAAGGGAAGCAACTTTTTTGTTCGTGCTTACATGACCAGAGAAAATTCGGGCGATGCGCATGCGCTGGGTGTATTGGGTAGTTTGGCAAGCCAGACTTATCTCCAGACGGCACTTGGGGCCGGGCTTCCTTCGTTTTTGGGAACAGCTTTGACACAGTATGGTGGAGCATTATTGCAAGCCTATCAGGCTGGGTTGGCTGGTGGTATGGCTCCGGCGCAGGCAATCCAGGCTGCGGCTGCGGCAGCAAATGCTTACGCGGGTGCAAATAATACACAATGGATGAACAATGCCCTGGCACCTGGAATCAACACCGCGAACCAGATGTATCTGCCCGGCGGAACAAATTTTCAGTCCACGCTGGATGATATCAAGACAAAACCAATTCCAAGCGGCGCAAAATTCCTTGATAAATCGAACCTGTATCATGGAGAGTTTATGTATAATTTCACTAAACTGATTGATCCTAAAACAATTGAATTAATTGCAGGGGCAAATTATCGAATTTATGATCTCAATTCAGAAGGAACATTGTTTGAAACGCAGGACGGAACGCCGACCGGCAGGGAATTTAATATCAGAGAATATGGTGCTTATGCGCAAGCGTCAAAAACCTTCGCTGATGTTTTTAAGCTGACAGCATCTATTCGTTATGATAAAAACATGAATTTCAAAGGGCAATTCAGTCCGCGAATTTCAGGGGTATATACTGTTGCGAAAGATCATAATTTCCGGGCCTCGTTCCAGCGCGGTTTTAGAATCCCGACTACGCAGAATCAGTATATCAATCTACTCACACCGAATGTCCGTCTGGTTGGCGGTTTGCCATTGTTCCGTCAAAAATATAATATGGAAACCAATGCCGTTTTTGAGCAAACGGCCATCACGCAGCAATCTTTGGCGGACGGAAGTTTAAAACCTTACCAATTTCGTGAATGGCAACCTGAACGTGTGGAAACTTATGAAGTTGGATATAAGGGCGTTGTAGCTAATAAACTATATATTGATGCTTTTTATTACTATAACCGATTTATCACTTTTGACGGTGTGACAGTGCTATTACAACGAAAGGATCCGAATGGACCGATCACAGATTTACTGGATCCTTCAAAAAGAAATACGTATAGTATGCCTGTCAACTCGGCACAAACCGTGAAAAATTCTGGCTGGGGAGTGGGTCTGGATTATGTGTTGGGCAAGGGTTATACTTTTAATGGAAATCTAACAAGCAACATTCTGAATAACGATGACGAACTGCAAAGAAACGACCCTTCATTTGTAACTTTTTTTAACTCACCGAAATATCGTTTCAATCTTGGCTTTTCGAACCGTGATATCAAAAGAAGCGGCTGGGGTTTTGGCGTAACATTCCGTCATCAGACGAGTATGGTTTGGCAAGCAACCGTTGCCAGTGTAGCTGCAAATGTCCAACGGAAAACGGTTATTCCGGCATACTCCACGTTGGATGCGCAGATCAGCAGGAAGGTTTCTTCAATTAAATCAATCATTAAAGTGGGAGGAACAAATCTTACCGGAAAACTTTACACAACCGGCTGGGCAAATCCTTCTGTTGGCGCGATGTATTACGTTTCAATTACTTTTGATGAACTGTTGAATTGATAAATTGGCTAACGGCAGTCAGCTATCGGCATTCGGCGAAATGTCGATAGCTGACTATTTAATTTCAATCCGGCAGTCTGACAGCCGATCGCCGACAGCTGAAGTTAATTTTATTTCGAGCCAAACGCAAGGTCACCCGCATCGCCCAGACCTGGCACAATATAATATTGTTCGTTCAATCGTTCATCCAGGGCGCCAACCCATAATCTACATTGCGGAACACGTTTGTGAAGAAAATCAACGCCTTCCGGACTTGCAATAACAGAAGCAATATGTGTTTGGGCAGGTATCCCGAAACGTAAAAGCGCGTGATATACTTTTTCAAGCGAACGCCCGGTGGCAAGCATCGGATCAATAAGTATCAATGTTTTACCGCTCAGGTCAGGACTGGTGATATAGTCCATTTCTACTTCAAATTCATCATCTTTGAGATTATGTCCACGGTATGCACCAACAAATGCATTATCAGCCTGATCAAAAATATTGAGAAATCCTTGATGAAGGGGCAAGCCGGCGCGCAGAATCGTGGCAAGAACAACCGGCTGAAGAAGAGACCTGGATGGTGCTTTTCCTAGTGGGGTTTCTACAAATTCCGAACGGTAGGTAAGAGATTTTGAAATTTCATAGGCAAGTAATTCTCCTACCCGTTCAATGTTACGGCGAAACCTCATTCGGTCTTTCTGGCACTCAACATCGCGTAATTCAGCAATGAAATGATCAACAATGGAAGGCTTCTGGGACAGTAAAAACATAACTTTGCTCTTATTTAACCTGTTCGATATAAGATATTACAATTTGATTGACGAAATTTGACACTTTCGATCCAAATACTTGGTACAAAACCAACTTTACCTGCATAATAGAATCTATTATCTATGAACCAACGCTTCGACAAGTTCTTAATATATGCTTTTTTTATACTAATTACGTCATCTTATGCTCAGGCACAAAGTAGCTTTGTTCCCTTAAATGACGATTATTATCATCTTATCGATCGGCTGGAAATCAAAAGAGGAAAATTTTCCGAGGGATTTCATTCAAATGTAAAACCATTTGAGAGAAAGGCAATCGTTCAGTTGACGGATTCTATATTAAAAGAAGGAAATATATCACTGACAGAGCGCGACTGGGAAACCATTGACTATCTGAGAGAAGATAGCTGGGAATTTACCACAGGTTTTGCTGCGACAGATTCTGCAAGATACGCCAGGCTTTCTCGTCTGGATCCGGGAAATAAATTTAAGCTTTTTAAAGGTAGAAAAAGTACCGGGCAACGTAAATTTTGGGAGCATACTGCGGATTTTTACAGCTATCACGACAAAGATTTTGATCTGCATTTAAATTTTACAACAAACAATTTTATTGGAAATGATAACAATGTGAGCTCTCCGCTCTGGCTGACGGGACGTGGAATTGAAATTCGCGGTATGATCAATGAAAAGCTAGGGTTTTACACATTTGTTGCTGATAATCAGGGCGTATTTCCAAAATATGTGACGGATTATACGACCAGATATAATTTCCCCGGTGAAGGTCTCGCCAAAAAAATCCAGAATGAAAAAGGAGTTGACTTTCTTTCTGCAAGGGGGTATATCACTTTTCGCCCACTGAAAAGCATCAATGTGAAATTTGGTCAGGATGTTAATGTTTTTGGCAGTGGTTACCGCTCATTACTTCTATCGGACAACAGCAGTCCGTATCTGTTCTTTCGGATTGATACCCAACTGGGCCGTTTCAAGTATACCAATTTATGGACAAGTATGGTCAACGAGCAGGAAAGCAAAGGTCTTTTAAGGTCTAAAAAGTTTTCAGCAGTTCACCATTTAAGTATTAATTTAACAGATAAAATTAACGTTGGCGTTTTTGAAGCCGAAGTTTTCAGTCGCGATTCCACAAGCGGCGGTTATGATCTTAATTACCTCAATCCAATTATTTTTTACCGTTATGTCGAATCTTATATCGGAAGCGAGGACAATGCCTTGCTTGGTTTTGATTTCAAATGGCTTGTTGGTAAAAAAGCTTCCATTTACAGCCAGTTTGTTTTGGACGAGTTTTTAACAAAACATATGTTCAATGGCGATGGCTCGTGGACGAATAAATATAGCTTCCAATTGGGCGGAAAGGTGGTTGATGCTTTCGGAATTCCTAATCTGGATTTGCAGTTAGAAACGAATATCGTGAGGCCTTATACTTACGCACATAAGGATGGAGGAAGAAACTATGTGCATTATAACCAATCACTGGCACATCCGCTAGGCGCAAATTTTAAAGAATATATCGGTATTATAAGGTATAAGGCGACGCCAAGACTTTCATTCTACGGAACACAAACTTTCTCCGAACAGGGTTTGGATCCAACAGGTGCGTTTACAAATTATGGAGCCAATATTCTTTTAGATTATGATACGAGAACAGGTGTTAATCCGGGTGATAATGATTACGGACACAAAATAGGGCAGGGGATTTCTGCAAAAACGTCTTTTACGGACCTGCGTTTAACATATTCTCTTGCGCACAACTTATTTCTCGACGGTCGCTGCTTAATTCGTAATACGAAATCTGTTGACGTGAACGTGGCTCAAAAAACAAATCTTTTCTCATTCGCCATACGTTACAATATGGCATACCGGAATCAGACCTTCTGATTTTTTGTGACTTCATTATTAAAAAAACGTATTCATAAAGTATTGAAGATGACGAGTAATTTCTGTTGTGATTTTATTAAATTCTTCAATACAGATCATTCTCAAAATATGGAAACCAACCCACACGTATTACGCGATTTAATTCAATTGGCATTGCTGGAAGATATCGGCGACGGAGATCATTCTTCCCTTTCAAGCATCCCGGCTGGTGCGATGAAAAAAGCGCGTTTATTGGTAAAACAGGAAGGGATTTTGGCGGGTGTTGAAGTGGCACTTGTTATTTTAGAAGAAACGGCAACTTTATACAATCATCCAAAAGCGAAAGTTGAAGTGTTAATTCACGATGAAGCGCGGATAAAAGTTGGTGATATTGTTCTGACGATCGAAGCAAGTGCGCAGCTGATTTTAAAGGCAGAAAGGTTACTGCTGAACATTATGCAGCGCATGAGTGGTATTGCCACTTACGCGAGGGAAATGGTTGATATCATTGGTGATCTGCCGGTGAAATTACTGGATACGCGTAAAACGACGCCAAATTTCCGTCTGTTTGAAAAAATGGCGACAAAAATTGGCGGAGCAGTAAATCATAGAATGGGACTTTATGATATGATCATGCTGAAAGATAATCACGTGGATTATGCCGGAGGCATTGAGGCGGCCATTACCAACGCAAGAAATTATCTGAAGTCTACGGGAAAAGATCTGAGAATTGAAATAGAAACACGTAGTCTGGCTGAGGTAGATGAAGTTTTACGTGTTGGGCAAGTCGATATTATTATGCTTGACAATTTTTCACTGGAAAATATGCGTGAAGCTGTGAAGCGGATTAACGGCCGTTTTGAAACAGAAGCTTCCGGAAATATTACTGAAAAAACTTTACGCGCAGTAGCAGAAACGGGCGTTGATTCCATTTCCAGCGGCGCATTGACACACCAGATTCAAAGTCTGGATTTAAGTTTGAAGGCTTTCTAACCCTGTTAAACAAATCCGTAAAGGATGACGAACGATAAAGAAAAATCGCACATGAAGCCGCAATACAGGCATTCATGTGCGATTTTTCGGTTAGGTGTTTTAGCACTTTTTAGCATATTTTTTCTTGCCCAAAATCTTTCTGCTCAGGAACCGCCACGTCCGGAAATTGATATCAACCAGTTTATTCAGGATCTTGTACCGATTGCTACGGAAGAAAATAGTAATGAAGGTTTGTACGAATTATTATTTCAATTGTATACCAATCCACTGGATCTGAATACTGTTACCACGGATGAATTAACAGCAACACTGATTCTGTCAGAAGTTCAGATAAGATCATTTTTTGATTATCGTCAGAAGCTGGGGCAATTTTTATCACTTTATGAGTTACAGGCAGTTCCGGATTTTGATCTGATTACGATCAGAAAATTGATTCCTTTTGTAATCGTAAGACCGAAAGCCTTGCCTTTTAGAGAATCCTTACAAAATCCATCCCAGCATTTTTTATTGTTAAGGTCCGGCCGTGTACTGGAAAAACAAAAAGGATTTACGTCGATCGATACGTCTGGCCGTTCAACTTCCCGCTATCAGGGAAAACCCTTATATGGAAATATCCGTTATCGTTATGCCCGGGCGGGTTCATATAGTTTTGGTTTTGTCATGGAAAATGATGCCGGCGAAGTTTTAAGCTGGCAGCCGAAAAAACAGATTTTTGGGGCTGATTTTTCTTCTTTTCATGCGCAGATCATGAACCGTGGAAAACTAAAAAATCTGATCATCGGCGATTATCAAATGCAGGCCGGGCAAGGTATGATCATGTCTGGCGGATTTTCTTTGGGAAAAGGCTCGGAAGTGATCAGGACCACTTATCGCAGCACATTGGGATTACGACCTTTTACTTCTGTTTTAGAATCAGGTTTTTTCAGAGGTCTTGCTGCAACTTATGCAGTCAGAAAACAACTGGATGTTACATTATTTTATTCCTACACAAGACGTGATGGAAATCTGGAAAACAATGCCACTATTCAGGATGAACTTACGGTTTCATCATTACAAATTTCGGGTTATCACCGCACAAAAATGGAGCGTGAAAACCAGGGAACGATTGGTGAGCAAAATGTCGGTTTTCATGCGCTTTACAAATTGTTATCCCAGCGCGGCCAGGTTGGATTTACGGTTTTGAATACTTTTTACAGCGCAACTTTACATAAAAAGGATGAGCTCTATAATAAATTTGAATTTGAGGGAAACCAAAATACCGTCATAGGAATCCACGGAGATTATCGCTGGCAGAATATGCATTTCTTCGGAGAAGGTGCCATGTCTAAAAATGGCAGGCTTGGAGGAGTCGGCGGCTTGATAGCAGGTTTGGGAAGAACGATCGATTTTACATTATTACTTCGTCATTATGACCGGAATTTTCACTCCTTGTATGGTGGTTCAATTAGTGAAGCAACACGTCCAATCAATGAAACCGGTGCATACTGGGGACTTCGTTATTCGCCAAACCGGCGCTGGCAATTCAGTGGATTTTATGACCGTTTTTATTTTCCATGGCTGAAATATCAGATAAACGCGCCTTCGGATGGAGTTGATTATTTCCTGCATGCACTTTGGAAACCGAATAAAAAACTAAATATGTATGCTGTTTTTCATGAAAAACACAAAGCGCATAACGAGCCGGATTCTCCGTTTCCGATACCTCAGGTCTTAACAACAATTCGGCGAACTGCAATGATTAATTTTGAATATGAAATTCCGTTAAAATTCTCAGTTCGTACGCGCTTGCAGGGCGGTGATTTCTGGTATGAAGCAAAATCGAAATCTTCGGGATTTACCATTGTGCAGGATATCACTTACCGCCTTTCCAAACTGGAACTGAGCGGACGAATTGCTTTTTTTAAAACGGACAATTACGATAGCAGACAATATGTTTATGAAAAAGATATGTTGTACGCTTTTTCACTTCCTGCTTACTATGACCAGGGAACGAGACATTATCTGATGCTGCGTTATCCATTGACACAAAAGATGAAACTCTGGCTCCGATGGTCTCGGACGAGTTACTCAAAACTGGAAACGATCAGTTCCGGACTTAATGAGATTGAAGGTAAAAAACGGAGTGAATTGAAAGCGCAGGTCATGTATCAGTTTTGAATCGTTACTTTTGCGGATATTTTCGTTTTATAATAAAATACATCCCGGATTTGACAGCAGGAATAATCCCTGAGCTCGAATTTATATTGGCTTACCGCTTAGAAACCACTTCATCATGTCTATAAATAAAGAACAGGCTCTAAAACAATATTTTGGCTACGATACTTTTCGTCCACAGCAGGCCGAAATTATTGATACCGTAATGGCCGGAAAAGATTGTCTGGTACTGATGCCAACTGGCGGAGGGAAATCGGTTTGTTTTCAGATCCCTGCCATCATGCGTGAAGGTTTGACAGTTGTGATTTCTCCGTTGATCGCTTTGATGAAAGATCAGGTTGAGGCACTCAGGGTAAATGGCGTTAATGCAGCTTTTCTGAATTCTTCACTTTCTTCGGCAGAACAGGATCAGGTGATGTGGCAGGCAAAAATCGGAGAATTAAAATTACTTTATATTGCACCTGAGCGGTTATTTTCAGGAAATACATTTGAGTTTTTGCGGGATTGGAATGTTTCTCTTTTCGCCATTGACGAGTCCCATTGTATTTCTTCCTGGGGCCATGATTTTCGTCCGGAATATCGTCAGCTGAATGCGTTAAAAAAATATTTCCCGGAAGTCCCTGTGATAGCATTGACGGCCACAGCCGACCGGGTAACCCGCCGTGATATTTTAAAACAAATTGGTATAGAAGAGGCACAAACTTTTGTCGCCAGTTTTGACAGACCGAATTTGAGTTTGAATGTTTTGCCGGGAAGAGGCAGGATTCAACAAATTCAAACCTTTCTAAAAAAACATAACGGTCAGGCCGGAATAATTTATTGTCTGAGCCGGAAAGGTACCGAAACCGTAACGGCAAGTTTACAAAAAGCAGGATTTGAGGCTGAATTTTATCATGCCGGACTAGCCTCCGAAAAACGATCCAAAGTTCAGGAACAGTTTCTTCGGGACGATATCCAGATTATTGTTGCAACAGTGGCTTTCGGAATGGGGATTGATAAATCCAATGTCCGCTGGGTTATCCATTATAATTTGCCTTCCAACGTAGAAAGTTTTTACCAGGAAATCGGCCGGGCAGGGCGCGACGGATCGCCTTCTGATACGGTTTTGTTTTATAGTTATATGGACATCATTACCCGCCAGGAAATGATAGCCAATTCAGATCAGTCCGAAGAACAGAAAGAATTATTGAACGCGAAACTAAACCGGATGAAGCAATATGCCGAAGCGGATATTTGTCGGAGAAGGATTTTGCTAAGTTATTTTAACGAAGCCGTAGATCATGATTGTGGAAATTGTGATGTTTGCCGGAATCCACGGTCACGTTTCGACGCGACGGTAATTGCGCAAAAAGCATTGTCAGGAATTGCCCGTACAAAAGAAAAAGTGGCAATGGGTATGCTGATTGACATTTTGCGTGGAAGCCGGAATAAAAATGTTTTGCAGTATGGTTATGACAAATTACCCACTTTTGGCGTAGGTCACGATCTGCGCGGGGAAGAATGGGCTGAATATATTAGCCAGTTATTAAATTCCGGGGTGATGGATATTGCTTATGATGAAGCACATTCCTTCAAATTAAATCCTGCAAGCCAACAGGTTTTATACGGAAAAAGGAAAGTGGAACTGGTAAGATTTATCCCACTTTCTGAAAGAAAAGCGAAAGAAGAAGCGCAGCTTCCAAGAGAAAAACCGAAACAGGAAATTATCCGTGATGCATTGTTTGAACGTTTAAGAACGCTTCGTAAACAAATTGCAGATCGTATGGGCGTTCCGCCTTATGTCGTGTTCACCGATGCAACTTTATCTGAAATGGCGCAGAAAAGACCTGTATCCGAAGCGCAAATGAAAGCGATTTCAGGGATTGGTACTGAGCGTTACCGGAATTATGGAGAAACTTTTATTAAGGAAATCGTAGATTTTGCGAGAGAAAATACCAAACCCGGAACACGTGTAGCCAAAGGAATGACTTACGTTGAAACCTGGGAGTTATTTAAAGCGGGTTATTCTTTAAAAGTAATAGCAGAAAAACGGGACCTGAATCCGGTAACGATCATTTCTCATCTGGTAAAATTAAAGGAAGACGGCCATGAGATCAATTTGAAGGCATTAATAGATCCGAATGTCTACAAAATCATTGTAACGGCTGCACAGGAATTAAGTATCCGCCGCGACGAGCCTCTGAAACCTCTTTTTGAAATGTTGAATGAGAAGTATGATTATGGGCAGATTAAGCTGGCGTTGGCGGTTTGGGAGGAAGAAAATCAAAGATAAAAAGTAAATTTACCTCATCCAAGGCCACAGTATTAGTTATATTTATAGTTTTGAGGTAAATTTACCTCATTATGATAGGAGATATTCTAAATAGAAGTTTTTTGGTCGAAAAATCTGTTAAACAATTGTTTAATAGTAAATTGGATGAGGCTGGTCTAAGTAAAACACAGTTCGAAAAGCTTTCCGGCATTCAAAGAAGAAGCCTGGATGGTATACTTGATAAATCATCAAAGCAAACTGATATAATTCATTTGCTAAAACTGAGCGAGTTTTTGGAGCTTAGTGTTGATGAAATTTTAGTTTATCATTTTAAAGACAGGGCTTCCGAAGAAATCAGAGAATTACAAGAAGCTATTGAAATAACATTTATTAATAAATACTTTGACTTGAAGGCCTTATCTAATCTAGGTTTTTTCGAAAAAGAATCTTCACTGTCAGCGTTAAAGGATCGTATCTGCAAGTTTTTTCTATTCGAGACTATTTTCGACTTTGAGAATAACTTGAATGGGGTTCTTTATAGTAGAACCAAAAGGTCGTTTAGTGATAAGATGAAAGATTTTTGGATCAAATCATCTTATAAATACTTTGAGCTTATAAATAATCCGAATGAATATTCAAGAAAGGATTTAGTCGAGCTAATTCCTAAAATCAAACCTTATACACAAAATATAGAAAAAGGATTAATTACAGTTTTTAGAGCCTTGTATAATGTTGGTGTGACAGTTGTCTTCCAACCCTTATTACCTAAAACACAGATAAGGGGTGCAACATTTATCGTAAACACGAAGCCCTGTATAGTAATAACTGATTTCAACAAAAATTATGCAACCATATGGTTTTCGTTAATTCATGAATTACATCATGTTTTGTACGATTTAGAGTTGTTGGAACGCATAAAATACCATCTTACCGGGGAGCCCGATTTATTTCTAATCCAGGAAGATAAAGCAAATAAATTTGCCGGAGAGTATTTGCTGTCGTCTGAAAAATTGCAATATATCGAGCCAATGATACATAACTCATTCATGGTTAAAAATTTTGCATCTGAATGTCAAGTTCACCCTTCGATAATTTATTCTCAATATCAATTTAGACAATCTGAAATTGGAAATAATTATTGGGCTGCTTTTAAAGACTTTTTTCCTGATATGGAAAAAGTAAAAAGAGGCTTAACTGTCAATAACTGGGACACCGAATCATTAGAAGAAGCAGCGTTAAAAACGAAGTCGTCACTCACTATTTAATAATTCAATGGCTAAAATAATTAAGAAACGAGACCTGACAAAAGAGGATATCGAGCGGCTTGAATTACTTCAGAAAGCGGAGGAAGTGAAGGGGGAGCAGCTGCAATTGGATTTGAGTGAAGGCGTACGTATTGAAAATGAGGCAGAAAGACTGATCGGTCAGAAAATTGATGATCCAATAGCAAAATTTCAGCTGTATTATAAAGGATTAAATAATCTTTTAAGGGAAAATCTGCCATCTGGAAAAGATAATGAGCTCGTCAGGAGAATTATTTATGACGAAAAGAATATTCTAATTAACAGAGGTGCTAAAAAGGATGAAAAAGGGATAAGGGGAAGTGATGGACGAATGGCATACCTTGAAGATTTGGAATTAGCAATCCAGGTTGTAGCACAATGGCTTTCCAAGAAAGGTACTTACCAGGATTTGTATCTAGCCTTTTGGGATAAAAATGAAGAGTTGAATTATGGTCATCAAGATTAGATTATACTAAATTTTCCCAACCTCCAAATAAACCGGACACCCAACACTATGCGCACCAGGCAAATACCCGGTGCTCATTAGAAATTCATTTACAATTTCTCCACCAACAAATTTGAAATTCTTCTTAAATAATTTCAGCCAATCGGGTAGCGTTAACGGATGATGCGCATCCAGCCAGCCTTTAAAAGAGCCGTATACCTGTTTCAGAAAAACAATTTTTTGTGCATTAACGATTGCTGCGTTAATCTTCAAACGATTACGGATAATTCCCGGATCAAGTAATAATCGTTCCCGATCTTCTTCTGTGTAGGCTGCGATTTTTTCAATAGAGAAATGATTGTAAGCTTTTCGAAAACCTTCCTGTTTTCTTAACATCAATGTCCAGCTTAATCCTGCCTGATTAATTTCCAGAATAAATCTGCCAAAAAGCTCATCATCGTCATCAATCTGAAAGCCGTATTGATGATCGTGATAATGTTTGTGCAAAAGATAATCCGGAAGTTCGGATGGATTGTTGTTGACGTAATCGCAGTAAGACATAGAATATTAATGCTCGGTAATCCCTATTTGAATTTCAGTAATATTAGCTTCCGGATTTTGAAAATCCATATTTAAATAAATTTCACGATTTTCTCCACTCATATTCATTCCTCCTGAAACGATGGTCGGAATTAATGATCCATAAGTTTCGCCTAACTTGTTCCAATCCCCTAAATGCTGCTCCGAAACACATTGAAATGCACGGAGGCTTTTTAGTTTGAAATCTGAGTTTTCAAGATGTTTTTCTTTAAACGAAATTGGCAGGGCAATTGTCAGTGAAAAAATCGTTTCGGGATTTCCATCCATACCTTCATAAACCCAGTAAACCGGTCCGGTGATTTCAAGGTCATTTTGGACGGCTGCCTGATACATCTTATGCGCAACCACGCGAACAAATTCTCCAATTTCTGAAAGTTTTGTTTTTGTTTCAAAACATAAAACCTGCATTGGATGTATTTTCTTAAATTCCATAATCATTTATTTTGTTTGTTGTTCAGGCAAAATAAACGACGCCTACCGACAACCCTATGTCAGCATGGATTTAGAAATAGAAATTATTTTTATTTACTTCTTCCGGATTCGGCGAACCTTCTGTTTCAACCACGGATAGCTGATGTAAACGACTTTTGTAGCTGCAATACCAATTCCCGCACCCATCAGCACGTCCGCAAGCCAGTGTTTATTTTTAAGAACTCGCATCGTACCAACGGTTGTTGCGGCAGTATAGCCCCCTACGCTATACCAAGCACTTCTTTGCCCATATTCTTCATGCAGTATTGTGGCACTCGTAAAAGCGTTGCTGGTATGTCCTGAGGGGAAAGAATGGTTATCTTCTCCGTTTGGACGAGGATATTTCGATATCAATTTTAAACTACCGGTAACGCCTTGCGCAGCAAGATTGGAGAGAAGAGCAAGAATAAGCTGGTCACCAAAAGAATGTTTTCCTTTCACACCGGATGCGCCCAGACTTAAACTGACAACAGCCGGTAAATAGTGGAGGTAATTATCAAAATTTTTTGTGTTGAAGTTAGGATATTCGCTTACGACATGAGATTGCAGGTGCCTGCTTATCGATCCTTGCGTAACAAATGCTGCCAACGCGAGCGAAACCGGTGCTACGGCTTCAATAGGCCGAAACTGCCAAAGTTTTTCTTCTTTTTTCTGAACCAGCGTATCGTGGTAAACCGAGTCAATCGCCTGAGCAGATACCTGATTTGAAAATAACCCCTGACAGATAAAAATTACAAGAAAGATGCAACGTGTAAACTGTTTTTTCATAAAAGAGTTTTTATAAAAATAAGATTGCAGCCTTAACCACAATCTTATTTTAAAAAGCAATGATTACAAAATGGACTCTCTAACCCGCACTAATTTTTCCAATAATCCTTCAAGCTGATCGAGCGGCAACATATTGGCTCCGTCTGATTTCGCCTCTGCCGGGTTAAAATGCGTTTCGATAAAAAGCCCGTCTGCACCCACTGCAATGGCTGCTTTGGCAATTGTTTCGATCAATTTTGGCTTTCCGCCTGTAACGCCGGATTCCTGATTTGGCTGCTGCAAAGAATGTGTACAATCCATAATAACCGGAACATCAAAAGCGCGCATGGCGGGAAGATTGCGATAATCCACGATCAATTCACCATAACCAAAACTATTGCCGCGATCAGTCAGTAAAACCTGGCAGTCCGGATTCGTTTCATTTATTTTTTCAACCGCAAATTTCATCGAAGCGCCTGAAAGAAACTGGCCTTTTTTAACATTTACAGCTTTTCCGGTACGCGCAGCCGCTGCAATTAATTCGGTTTGGCGACATAAAAATGCCGGAATTTGCAAAACATCCACATATTCCGCCGCCAAAGCCGCTTCATGTGATTCATGAATATCAGTAACGGTCGGAACACCAAAGGTCTGGCTGATTTCCTGTAAAATTTTTAAAGCTTTTTCATCACCAATTCCTGTAAAAGAATCGACTTTTGTACGGTTGGCTTTACGGTAAGATCCTTTGAAAATATAAGGTATTTTAAGCCTGTCCGTCAGAGTAACAATATGTTCCGCAATACGCAATGCCATATCTCTTCCCTCTATCGCACAAGGGCCTGCCATAAGGAAAAACTGGGGAGAATCAGTGTTTTTTAATTTCGGAATTGACAACATAATACGAATAATCAAAAATTAATAAAGTTCTGTAAAGGTACGGTTATCTGCAATCTTCTCTATGTGATTCGTTGTATTCGTGGAACTTATATGGTTAAGCATTTGATATTCTGTTTCTTTTATTTCCCTTGCTTTTGGGATAGTATTATTACAGGTTTTAAAAAAATGTTGACAAAGTGAAGTAGAATATCTTTCTTTGTTGCGATTTTAACCAAAAAGTGTTTACAAAATGTCAGCAATTGCAGAAAGAGTTAAGCAAATTATCGTCGAAAAACTCGGCGTAGAAGAGTCGGAGGTAACGCCAGAAGCAAACTTCCAGAACGACTTGGGAGCGGACTCTCTAGATACCGTTGAGTTGATTATGGAATTTGAGAAAGAATTCAATCTTTCTATTCCTGATGATCAAGCCGAGAACATTGGTACAGTTGGTCAGGCTGTTGCATATTTGGAAGAAAACGTAAAATAGTTTTACGCCTTTCCAGTATCATCTTCTTTTTCTGTCCCTATTTTATGAGTTTTAAGCGAGTTGTAATTACCGGTATGGGCGCATTGACGCCTATTGGAAATGATGTTCCTACCTATTGGAAGAATTTAGTTGCAGGCGTGAGCGGTGCTGCGCCTATAACAAGGTTTGATGCCGAACGGTTTCGGACCCGATTTGCCTGTGAGGTGAAAGGGCTGGACATACATGATTACATTCCGCGTCAGGAAGCTCGTAAAATGGATCCATTTACCCAGTATGCCGTAATTGCAACTGACGAAGCAATGAAGGACGCCGGCTTTGACGCAGATACACTTGATCTCGACAAAGCCGGTGTAATTTGGGGTTCGGGAATTGGTGGTTTGAAAACATTTGAGGACGAAGTTCTGAACTTCTCAGATGGCGGAAGAAATCCGCGTTTCAATCCATTCTTTATCCCTAAAATGATTGCTGATAGCGCGTCGGGAGTTCTTTCCATTCGTTATGGCTTTCGTGGACCAACTTTCATTACGGTTTCAGCATGTGCTTCCGCAACCAATGCCTTGATCGATGCATTTAATTATATCCGTCTGGGTATGATGAATGTATGTATTTCAGGCGGTTCCGAGGCGGCTATCACGAATGCAGGTGTGGGTGGATTTAATGCTTTGAAAGCATTATCAGAAAATAACGCTTCACCGGAGACGGCGTCACGTCCTTATGACAAGGACAGAGACGGATTTGTTTTAGGAGAGGGTGGTGCAGCATTGATTCTGGAAGAGTACGAGCACGCCAAAGCTCGCGGCGCGAAGATTTATGCCGAAATGATTGGTGGAGGTATGTCATCTGATGCATACCACATTACTGCTCCGCATCCGGAAGGTCGCGGTGCCTACATGGTAATGAAAAATACGCTTGAAAATGCAGGATTACAGCCAGAAGACATTGATTATATCAATACCCACGGTACTTCAACACCTATTGGTGATCCGCAGGAAATTAAAGCAATCGAGAAATTCTTCGGTGAGCATGCCTACAACATGAGCATCAGTTCTACCAAATCCATGACCGGGCATTTGCTTGGTGGTGCGGGAGCAATTGAGGCAGCTGCGTGTATCATGGCGATCCAGGATCAGATTATTCCGCCTACGATCAACCATTTTACGGATGATCCGGAGATTAATCCCCGATTGAACCTTACTTTTAATACAGCACAAAAACGCAAGGTCGATATAGCCCTAAGTAATACTTTTGGTTTTGGCGGTCATAATGCTTCCGTTATTTTCAAGAGGTTCGAGGAATAATTAACTTATTGATTTTGGCAAAACGAATTCTTTTACCGATCCTCGCCCTTTTTAGAACAGGGAGCCCCGAGGATAAGAAATTTAAGGAATCTATTGCGCATGTAATTGGCGACCGCCCTTCAAATCTAGGCGTTTACCAGTTGGCATTCCGCCATACATCGGCCTCCCGTGAAACAGCTATTAAAGGTTTTCGTGAATCTAACGAAAGACTTGAATATCTGGGTGATGCGGTGCTGGGAATGGTTGTTGCCGAATTTTTATTTACTAAGTATCCCTACAAAGACGAAGGTTTTTTAACTGAAATCCGCTCGCGGATTGTTAATCGTGAATCGCTTAATCAAATTTCCCGGAAGCTCGGTTTAGACCGTTTGATCGAATACGATGGAAACCGTCGCGGTATGTCGCCGAGATCTTCCATGTATGGTGATGCGCTGGAAGCATTTGTAGGAGCAATTTATCTGGATAAAGGATTTCGTTTTACACGGAAATTTATAATCAGTAAGCTACTGACCCATTACGATCTGGACGATATCATCCAGAATAATATCAACTTCAAAAGCCTTATCATCGAATGGGCACAACGGGAAGGTAAGGAAATCCGCTTCGAAATTCTTGAAGAAAGAGGAACCCGCCATCACCGTGAATTTATCTCCCAAATTTTAGTCAACGAGCAGCCGTTTGCAACTGGTAATGGTTTTACTAAAAAGAAAGCGGAACAATCTGCATCGGAAAGAGCTTGTGAACAGCTTGAATTGAAATAGGATCTTCTAGTCGATTTATGAAAAGTAAGTCTCTTCCTTGAATTAATTCACTGATTTGGTTTTGCTTGCGATATTTCAGAATCGAAATAACTCTCTACATAATAAATTGCATTGCTACAATTTCAATTGCGTTTATGCAATTGCTGCATCCCGTTTTCATGACCAATACGAATTCTACCCATCCTGATCTTTCAAATTAATCTTCAATTATTAGGAAAATATTGTCAGAAATTCTGTCTTAAAATAAGAATTTCGGACATTTTGACACTATATTTCTGATTTTTTCTAATTTAGTGACATTTTGTCTTGTGTTCTCGTCGTTTTTTCTCATCGGTACAAAAGTTTTAAATTCCTTCACATACCGCAACGGTACTTAAACTTTAAATCACAAAAAATTAAAACCTATAAAACCATGAGCACATTAGTAAAAACCCACTTCGCTAATCCTAAATTGTACAACGGATTTTTTGGTAAAGAAGCTTTAAATGAATTTTTCGCACCAGCTTATGCAGGTAGCGTTCCGGCAGTTAATGTCGTTGAAAACAAAGAAGGTTTCAGAATTGAAGTTGCAGCGCCAGGCCTTCAGAAATCTGATTTCAAATTGAACTTGGAAAAAAATCAGTTGACAATTTCAGCTCAAAAAGAACAAACTGAGCAAGAAGCAAATGAAACATATTCTCGCAGAGAATTTAAATATAGTTCTTTCCAAAGGACGTTCACCTTACCAAATTCGGTAGACGGTGAAAAAATTGCTGCAACCTACGCGGATGGTATCTTAAAAGTGGAACTACCAAAACGTGAAGAAGCAATTGAAAAACCATTGCGTGAAATTGAAATTGCTTAAAATTTAATTTCGGAAAAGGCGTTATTTGTCACGAATAACGCCTTTTTTGCTGTATAAATAATTAAATATTGGCGGTGAATATATTACAGTGAATTTTCAGATTCATACCTTTGTTAAAATATGTTAAAAGGCTTAGGAAAGGGAATAGTTTGCAGGTTCGTTTACGTTATTTGTTCAATATAGTTATAACCCCAACATATGGAAATGAAAACAAACTGGAAAGCTTTGGTATTGGTTGGGCTGCTTTCGAGCGCATCAACTCTTGCAGGCTTTAAACTTTTAAATTCAGATAGTGATAAGGATGTTATTTTTAAAGAATCTCCTTCCGAATCACTGGCACGTTTCACCTCGACCGGCGCACCTGCTGGTGCTCCGGGTGATTTTGTATACGCAGCAGAAGCAACTACGCCAACAGTAGTGCATATTAAATCTACGATGACAAGATCATCACGCGGCAGCCAGGGTGACATTCCTGATATTTTCCGTGATTTCTTTGGGGATGATTTTGGTGGCGGCGGTTCTCGTGGGCCACAATCATCAGAGGCTTCGGGATCAGGTGTTGTGATTTCTGCGGACGGATATATTGTTACCAATAACCACGTTGTGGAAGGTGCTCAGGAACTGGAAGTTACTTTGTCAAATAAAAGTAAATTCCGTGCGAAAGTTGTAGGAGCTGACCCATCAACAGATATTGCAGTAATTAAGATTGAAGGAAAAAATCTTCCTGCTATCACTTTTGGAAGCTCTGATGCAGTAAAAGTAGGAGAGTGGGTTGTAGCAGTTGGTAACCCCTTTAATCTGGAATCAACAGTTACTGCCGGAATTATCAGTGCAAAAGGACGTGGATTGGGAATAATTGGACAATCTCAGAATCGTCGCGGTAATGCAATGCCTACTTCGGCAACAACCGGAGATGTTCCTTTGGAATCATTTATTCAAACGGATGCGGTTGTTAACCCAGGAAATAGTGGTGGTGCATTGGTAAATTTGAAAGGTGAATTGATTGGTATCAATACAGCCATTGCGAGTCCGACGGGAAGTTTTGCAGGATATGCTTTCGCAGTTCCTTCAAGTATTGTGAAAAAAGTTTCTGGTGACCTTATCAAGTTTGGTAATGTTCAGCGCGGATATCTAGGGATATCCCTTGACGAACTCGACAGCCGTAAAGCTGAAGAATATGGTGTGAAAGTGAACGACGGTGTATATGTTCGTGATTTCACAGAAAATAGTGCAGCCAAAGCCGGTGGCGTTACGAAAGGTGACGTAATTGTGAAAGTGGATGGAATGAATACACATTCAATTCCTGAATTGCAGCAGTCAATTGGTTTACACAAACCTGGTGATAAAGTTACTGTGACCGTAAACCGTAATGGTACTGAAAAAGATTTGAGTGTTACATTACGTAACCGCACAGGTGGTGCCGAAGCTTTAAAACGTGATGAATCTGCGGTGGTAATGAGCGTTTTAGGAGCTCAGTTTGGTAATATCAGCGATCAGGAAAAACAACGTCTTACACGTTATAAAGTGGAAGGCGGGGTAAAAGTTCTTTCGATCGATGGTGGAAAACTGGCCAGAACAGGAGTTGAAGAAGGTTTTATCATTACAAAAGTAAATGGCAAACCGGTAAAATCTGTAAAAGAACTGGAAGCGTCACTTGCCGGTAAATCTGATTCTATGGTTCAGTTTGAAGGTTTGTATATCGATGCTCCTTATGATGTTTATTCATTCGGGTTTAGATTTTAAAATAGCTTTTGGCGGTTAGGTGTTGGCTTTTAGCTGTTAGAAATCGCTGAGGTTGTATATAAAAAATGGTCCCGGAAAATTAATTTTCCGGGACCATTTTTTATATTTTATGTTGAAGATTGCTTGAATTATTAAAGCATAAACTTCAATCTAACTACTTCTTTTTCACTTAGGAAACGCCATTTTCCGCGAGGTAAATCTTTCTTATCTAATCCGGCAAAAACGGTACGATCCAGTTTTTGTACTTCATAACCAAGGTGTTCGAACATACGACGCACGATGCGGTTTTTTCCGCTGTGAATTTCCAGTCCGACAACCATAGCATCCGCAGTAACGATTCCCAATTCATCAGGTTTCACAAAACCATCTTCCAGTTCTAATCCTGCCTGAAGTTGTTCGAAATCCTCTGTTGTGATTGGTTTGTCAAGTTCAGCCTGATAAATTTTCTTGATTCCGTTTGAAGGGTGCGTCAGCTTTTCAGCCAGTTCGCCATCATTTGTCATCAAAAGTAATCCTGTTGTATTTCTATCCAAACGACCTACCGGATAAATACGCTCAAAACAAGCTCCTTTGATTAAATCCAAAACTGTTTTACGTTCCTCCGGATCGTCAGTTGTGGTGATGTAATCTTTTGGTTTGTTAATAAGCACATAAACAAGTTTTTCACGGCTTAATGCTTTCTTACCCAACTTGACTATGTCAGATGGTTCAACTTTGTGACCCATTTCCGTAACAACTTTTCCATTTACAGAAATTTGTCCGGATGCGATCAAGTCATCTGCTTCGCGACGGGAACAAATACCCGCGTTGGCAATATATCGGTTCAAACGCATTTCAGAACTTTCCTGCTTTCTTTTTGCGCCTGGTTTTTTATCGTAACCACTTAAATTATAACGTGGTGCAGTTTCAAATCTACCAACACGGCGGTTGGCTGCTTCTTCAATTGCACGCTGCTCTGTTGAAGGATCGGCATTAACTACCTCTTCGAAATCACTTTTTTTTTTAAAAGCCGGTTTTTCGTGTCTTCCGTTTGAAGGAGTAGGTTTGAAAGAACGTGGCGCATCGCTGCTTCTTTCTGAACGAGGTTTGTCGAAGCTTCTTCCTTCTCCTCTTGGAGCAAATTCACCTCTTGGCTTAAAGCCACGGGAATCTCCGTCACGGTCAGAAGTACGTGGTTTATCAAAAGAAGGTCTGTCCTGACCTGATCTTTCTGATCTCTCAAAACGTGGTTTATCAAAACCAGGCTTATCAAAACTTCTTCCTTCTGATCTTTCTCTTGGTGCAAATTCACCTCTTGATCTATCCTGACCGGGTCTAAATTCACGGGAATCTCCGTCACGGTCCGAAGAACGTGGTTTGTCGAAAGAAGCTCTTTCAGGTCTTTCTGATCTCTCAAAACGAGGCTTATCAAATCCTGGCTTATCAAAACTTCTGCCTTCTGATCTTTCTCTTGGTCTGTCCTGACCGGGAGCAAACTCACCTCTTGGCTTAAAGCCGCGGGAATCACCATCACGGTCTGACGAACGTGGTTTATCAAAAGATGGTCTTTCAGGTCTGTCTGATCTTTCAAAACGCGGCTTATCAAAACTTCTACCTTCTGATCTTTCTCTTGGTCTGTCCTGACCGGGAGCAAATTCACCTCTTGGCTTGAAACCGCGGGAATCGCCATCACGATCTGACGAACGTGGTTTGTCATATGCAGGTCTGTCCTGACCGCCTCTGTCAAAACGTGGCTTATCGAAGCCCGGTTTAGAAAAACCCGGTTTGCCAAAATTTGGTTTGTCGTAACGTGGACGTTCTGAGTCGAAGCGAGGTTTGTCGCCGCTTGGTCTGTCGCTATAAGATCTTGATGATTCAGCACTTGGGCTGGCTACTCTAAGACTGGATTTTTTAATACTTGGCTTGCTGAAGCGGCTTTCTGCTTCCGGGCGTTTTTTACCAAATGGGCGGCCTGAGGCATCACCACTTCTTCCTGGAGCGCGCGAAGAGATCGCATCACTCGATTTTGTTATTCTTTTTCTCATTAGGAATGCAGTATCACTACTGGATTTTTTTTCCTCTCTACAAACTTGTCGTTACTTCGGTTAGTGTGCTGATGACCGTTGTCATAACAGAATCCACTAAAACGCATTTACAAACGTATCTGATGTTCAGAGTACTATGTGTTATATATGTTTTGAATTGCAAAGATACACAAATTTTTATAAGTAAATATTTTCGTTTCTTTTATCCGAAAAGTGTCATTACGACGTTACTAATGATCGTTACCCGATATTCATTAAATTTTGCATGTCCTATGCCAACGAATACTCAGTTACAACCACTTTGGAAACCAGGCAAAAAATTAACGGAACAGTCCAATCTCAAGAAATACATGGATTGGCTTTTCGTAAAAAAAGGACTTTATTTTCGTGGATATCATGATTTATGGGAATGGTCGGTGACAGATCTGGAAGATTTCTGGGAAAGTCTCTGGCAATATTTTCATATCAAATCGCACGACATTTATCTGGAAGTTTTGCGCAGGCCAAAAAAGGGAATGATTGGTACACAATGGTTTAGAAGATCAAGTCTTAATTATGCCGAACACATTTTCAGAAATAAAACAAAGGATCATCCCGCCATACTTTTTCAATCTGAAACACAAGGATTAACAAAAATTTCCTGGGAAGAGCTTGAATTGCAGGTGGCAGCTGTTTCAACATGGCTCCGTCAGCGGGGCGTTCGGCCGGGAGACAGGGTAGCGGCAGTTTTGCCTAATATACCTCAGGCGGTTACAGCATTTTTGGCTGTTAATGCAATCGGCGCGGTCTGGTCCAGCTGCTCACCAGATTTTGGCAAAGCAGGCATTGTAGAACGGCTCTCCCAAATTGAACCCAAAGTATTATTTGTTACCGACGGATATCATTACAACGGAAAAACCTTCGACACTACGGCGACAACCATGGAGCTTGGATCTTCTTTGCCGTCCGTAAAAGATATTGTCATGATTTCCAACATTGATTCCGGGTCAAAACCAGAAGGGGTCAGATCCTGGGAAGATATTTTGCACTTACCCAATTTTGGAATTGATTTTGAAGCCGTTCCCTTTGAGCATCCGATCTGGGTTTTATATTCTTCCGGAACTACGGGGAAACCGAAAGCGATCACGCATAGTGTTGGTGGCTGTTTACTGGAACATTTGAAGGTATTAGCAATTCACCAAAACGTAAAACCCGGCGACCGCTATTTCTGGTATTCAACTACCGGCTGGATGATGTGGAACTTCGCTTTGGGCTCCATGTTGTGCGGAGCAACGCTGGTGCTGTATGATGGTTCCCCCGCATTTCCAGGTACCCAGGTATTATGGACATTAGCAGAACGTGCGAAAATCACACATTTTGGAAGCGGTGCAGCTTATTTTATCAATTGTATGAAAAGCGGCACGACTGTTCCTGTTGAGAAACTTTCTTATCTGGAAACCATCGGGTCAACAGGCTCTCCGCTTCCGTCAGATGTTTATGAATGGATTTATCAGCATGTGAAAAAAGAAGTATGGCTAATTTCGTTAAGCGGCGGAACGGATATTTGCAGTGCTTTTGTCGGTGGAAATCCGATGGAACCCGTTTATCGGGGAGAAATTCAGAGCCGTGCTTTGGGTGCCAAAGTTGAAGCTTTTGATGAAAACGGGAATTCCGTTATTGAAGAACTGGGAGAAATGGTGATAACCCAACCGATGCCTTCCATGCCGATTTATTTTTGGAATGATGAAGATAATGAGCGTTATGAAAGCAGCTATTTTGAAACCTATCCAAACGTCTGGCGTCACGGCGACTGGATCAAAATTACTTCCAGAGGTTCTGTAATTATTTACGGAAGATCAGACGCAACCTTAAACCGTGACGGAATCCGGATCGGAACTTCGGAAGTTTACAGTGCGGTTGAAAGTCTCCCCGAAATTAAGGATAGTCTGGTTGTTTATCTGGAAAAGGAAGATGGAGGCGGATTTATGCCTTTGTTTGTTGTTTTGGAAGAAAATAAAAAATTAACCGAAACATTAAAAGAGGAAATCAAGCATGCATTAAGAACGCAATACAGTCCGCGCCATGTACCAGATACCATCGAAGCGGTTGCCGCCATTCCCTATACGATCAATGGAAAAAAGATGGAAGCACCGGTTAAGAAAATACTGATGGGAATGGATCCCGCAAAAGCGGTCAGTAGGGACACGATGCGGAATCCGGAGGCTTTGGATGGCTTTGTTTGAAAGTTTATTTTCCAAATGTGTTAATTAAATCGTTTCCCAACCGATAAAGACAAGTTCGTTAATACATCACCATTCGTATCAGCCTGGAAATTTGCAGTAGCACCCAGGAATAAAGATTTTCCAATGGAATAGTTATAAAATAATTCTGGGGATACTCCAACTGCGTAAGTCTTTTGTGGCGAGGTGTTTATAATATATGTTGCCGGATAAGGAATACCAGTTGTTTGTGGATCAAAAACAATAAATAATTGGTCAAAATAAGATGAAGATTGATAACGCAAAATACCATCAATTTTCAAACCTAACTCGTTTCTTTTTGTCTTTATAAAACTATATCCAAGGCCAACAGAAGTCTGAATTCCCCCGGCAGTATATCGAAAAGAATGATCCAGAACCGTACCATCGGATTGTGTAGTGCTATTACGAAATGAACCATCATGAATAGATGCTCCAACCGAAATAGACCAGACTAGTTTTTTTCTAAAATATTTACCGTAGGTAATTTTCTGCGAAATTCCTTTCATATCTCCTGTTCCATGTGTGCTGCGTCCTGCGGTTAGACTTGCGTATTTAGTAAACTGATTTTGGTTGGTTTGTGCATGTGATGTGTGAGACAGACAGAGGATAATTATCAAGTATAATATTTTCATAAAATAATGTGTGTTAAAATCGTCTTCCAATCGTAAATGACAATTGAGGAAAAATAGTATCTCCATTCATATCCAGCTGTAAACCAGTTACTAATCCAACAATTATTTTTTGCTTAATGGTGTAACTTACATCCCAAGTTTTCCTCTTCCGATGTTGATTTTTAACGGTCTGGATGGCAATTTTAACCCGTATTGAGCCAGTGACTCTTTGAAAGAAAGCAACAGAATCAGTAGTAATAGTTTTTTAAACATTGTGATAAGTTTGTTAAGTAATGAAATTCAATATCTGTCTTCAACTGATATTGCGACTGGCAGTTGAGGTGAATTATATATTGATCTCAATTAAACATTAGATCAAGAATTATAATATGAGCTGATTCCTGATCTAATGTTTACATAATATCAAATCGTAGCTTCAGATATTGCTTCTACTTGCCATGACTTTTCTTGTTTTGGTTTCATTTTTATTTTAAACCAGTGACCCGTCGCACGAAAAATTAAACCCAACTCTATTGTCTTATCCTGATTCAGTTTGAATTCGCTGATTTCGATAAATGGTAAGGGCTTAAATATATTTTTGTGAAGGGAATCGGGAAGCTTATCTATAACTTCGCATTGTTTCCCATTGATCGAAAATTTGGCCTTATCAGGAATGTAGGCTGATTTGATAATTTTAATAGGAGCTATGTAATAATTTGGATTGAATTTTTGTGTCTCGAAAACATATTCAATACCTGTTTCTATCACAAGAACACTATCAATTTTAGTACTTTCCGTATTGTAAGACGAGCATGATGTCGTTGCTGTTACGAATAATCCTACAACCATTATTTTCCAAATAATGACTTTCTTAACGATTTTCATTTTTGATAAAATCTATATGAATAATTAGCTGCATTTGACGCATTTATGACCAAGCCAAACGACATAATTTCAAACCCGTCACCATATTCGTAATCCTTATCTAAATTGTTTGCAGCCCTTGCCTGATGAACAAATTCGTGTAATACAGTGACAGCTAACAGGAAGGAAGTAGCCTCTTTTGTGCTTGTTAAATTTGCTTGTTCGAGACCTCTTACCCAACTTGCATCAATAAAAAATGCATTTGGATTTTCTGCTTTACTATAATATCCAAATTTGCCAGTCATGTCCTTTATAATTATTAGGGGCCCGCTGCCAAATTGAACTTTTTCTAATATCTGATTTTCTGAAAAGCCAGACCATTGTTTTAGTGAATTCATCACCTTGGTATCGTTTTGTACAAAAGAATGAAGATTCTTTACCATATCGGTAAACCTTGGATAAGCTGCCTGGTCAGCATTAGACATAGTGAATCGACCTATATTCGAATTCAAACTAAAATTATTGATTACAGTAACCGGCGTCAAAGTTGTACCACAAGGTAATGCCTGATTCGGCCCAACCGAGGTTCCGGGAGCAATATTGGGATTACAAGTTGGACTATAATTTCCTCCAATACTTGTGCCTCCACCGCCATTCCCGCTTCCTGTAGAATTACCTCCTTCACTTCCTTCCGATCCACTGGGAGGAATAACGGGCTCAGATATTAGAGTATATTTCACGCAAACATAAGGGGCACAAATTTCGCACATATCACAGTTGCTTTTGTCCGAACATGTACAAGTTGCATTTGATCGCATATTCATACATTGGGTGAAGGTGGTGACATTAGTTCTGGCATTCTTTTCATCTGAGTCGTCAAAATCAGATACACTAAAAGCCTCTGACGTTCCATCTGCCTTATATTTAAACATTTTAATATAATCTCCAGCCCAACTTCTGACAAGCACATTACCAGTATAAATATTTCTGTTTCCATAAAGCCATGATGAATCCGGAAGCAGGGTAATCCATTCAGTATTAATAGATTTCTTACGATCTTTATACATCATTAAATAATTTAACTGGTCATATGGTACGTAAGCTCGCGTTTTTTTATCGACAACCAAACTTAATCCATCAAATTTCATTGGTACAATCACAGCTTCGCCGAACGATATATTTTTGTAAGCCGCTTTATCCCATTTCACAATTTTATTTCTTAATTCACCTTCAATACCGTGTTTGTGTCTCTTCTCTCTGCTAGTGGTTGAAAGAATGTTTGTGTTAAAATAAGCTTTCGCTTCTTCAATAGATACTACTGTCAGGGAGTCGTTAATTTTCTTCGAAAAACCCTCGTCGCTTATGATATCATTTTTTTCTTGCTGACATCCAGAAATAAGTAGCATTGTTAAACAAGATAAGAATGATAACTGACTGATTAAGTTGACAAATTTTTTCATAATTTTACTTTGGTTTAGTTGTGGAAACGATTAAACTATTGCAAAGTCACCTGATGCCTATGGGGACCAACCGAAGGGGCGAAGGTGGCTTTGCTTATTGTAAACGTAAAGCTGAAAAACCAATCTGTCAATAGTAAAAAAGCTTTTCCAACATATGTTGATTTATGTAGCTACATCAATTTTTCACTAAGTTGTTGTAATCTTTGCGGGCAAATTCTCTTCGAATTCGAGAAAGGTGGGTAGGTGTAATTCCCAGATAACTGGCGATGTGATTCATCTTAACTCGATTGGCAATATGCCGGTGTGTTTCTATAAAATCTTCATAACGTTTGTAAGCTGTCTGCATGTGAGAACCATAAAGACGTTTTTCTGATATATGCAGATAACTCTGAAGAAGATGAAAGGCTGGTTGATAAAGCTCAGGGAATTCTTCCATTAAGGTTTGGTAATCTTCTCTGGTTATTTGATAAAGAATAACTGGTGTACAAGTTTCAATATATTCGGGTGAAGGATTACCAATCAAAAAACTCTCTGTCGAAAAAATCGGACTTCCCTCCGCAGCAAACCAGTTTGTCCATTGCATTTCCAGCGACTGATAATAACAGCGAACAACGCCTTCTTTTACAAAGTATAAATGATGTTGGTATTGGCCGGGCGAAAGAATCGTTTCAGATTCTGCTAACTTTTTGACGGTAATCTTTGAAAGAAGTGCTTTACTGGCAGATGGACTTGCAAAGCTTTGCAGGTCGTAGTTGAAAAGTTTTAACATCTCGGTATGAGTAGTAAGTGTGGGAGTTTTTATTCAGAAGATTTTCATACCGTTACGTAAAAGTATTTAATTAAAAACGACAAATAGTCACTACAAACCGCCTATTTTAATCAAATATCGCATATACTGTCTACGTTTATTCACCAAAAAAACGTACAACTTTTTTCAATTCAGAGAAGCGGAATAATCCTTTTTGAGATACCCCATTCTTTCTGTATATTTAAAACCAGCACAAGGTTTTAGGTTAGCCGTTCGTTGTAGGTTATGCGTTTTTGCCTAAATAAAAATTTTAACTTTACTGATTAAAAGTAATTTATAAATGAGTCACGAAAATCCGGAAAAGCCCGTCAGCAATTCAAAATCTGTCATCCGTTTACCCATTATTATCAGCATCACGCTGGCTGCCGGTATGTTGCTGGGCAGTACTTTTTTTAGCGGAGGCAAAAAGCTGACCGATGTGGCAAAGGGATATGCCAAATTCCGTGAAGTTTTGCTTCTGGTAGAAAATAATTATGTCGATTCTGTCAACACGGAAGAGCTCGTTGATTATTCAATTTCCAAAATGCTGGAAAAACTTGACCCGCATACAGCCTATTTTAATACAGAAGAAGCAACTGCGGCCAGGTCGCAACTTGATTCAGGATTTGACGGTATCGGCGTTGAGTTTAATATTTATAACGACACGGTGTACGTCGTAACACCGCTAAGTGGTGGACCATCAGAAGCTGTTGGAATTCAAAGCGGCGACAGGATTCTTAAAGTAAACAAGGAAGTGCTTTCTGCACCCGGGGTTACCAACGGGCAGGTTTACAAACTACTTCGTGGAAAGCGTGGAACGAAAGTTACCCTGACTATTGAGCGCCTTGGATTGAAGGATAACATGAATTTTGAGGTCGTCCGCAATCGGATTCCTACCTATTCGGTTGATGCAGCATATATGGTCGATAAGGAAATTGGTTATATCAAAGTCAGCCGTTTTTCTGAAACTACTTTTGATGAATTTAAATCCGCGTTGAGTACGTTGAAGGCTGATGGCTTGAAAAAATTAGTGCTGGATCTTCGCGGAAATCCGGGAGGTTATATGGAACGGGCGACCAGCATTGCTGATGAATTTATTTCCGGAGATAAACTTTTGGTTTATACGGAAGGGAAAGATAGTCGTTTCGACAGAAAAACCCGTTCGCATGTTGAGGGTGGTTTTGAGCAAGGAGCGCTTGTCGTGCTGGTGGATGAAGGAAGTGCTTCTGCCTCTGAAATTTTGGCTGGTGCCTTGCAGGATCATGATCGCGCGCTGGTAGTCGGCCGTCGTTCTTATGGCAAAGGGCTGGTTCAAATGCCGATCAAACTTTCGGATGGAGCAGAGTTGCGTCTGACGATTTCCAGATATTTTACGCCAAGCGGCCGTAGTATCCAGAAGCCGTATGAGATGGGGAAAGGTGAAGACTATAACCAGGATCTGACACATCGTTATGACAGCGGCGAATTCTTCAATGCGGACAGTATTAAATTTGATAAAACAAAAGCCTATAAAACGGACGGCGGAAGAACCGTTTATGGTGGCGGCGGTATTATGCCGGACGTTTTTGTCCCGCGCGATACGCTGATGAACAGTAAATATCTGTTTGAGCTGTATGCTAAAAATATCATCCGGGAATATGCTTTGCGTTACGCAAACGACAATTCAAAACGACTGGAAAAACAGACATTTGATGAATATCTGAAAACATTTGAAGTTTCAGATGCCATGATCTCGGAGCTGGTTAAAGATGCAACAAGGTCGGGAATTAAACTGAATGAAAAGGAATTAAATCGTTCAAAACCAATTGTTCAGTCACAGACCAAGGCGATAATTGGCCGTTATGTTTGGGGAAGAAAGCATAAGAATGGCCTGAATAATGAAGTTTATGAAGTGCTGAATCCAATGGATAATGTTTATCAGAACGCTTTAAAACTTTTTGGTAAGGCTTCCGAACTGGAACAGGGGAATTTCAGCAGTTTGAATACCAAGAAAATTAATAAATAGTAAGTTTCCGGGTTTCCCAAAACGGTTTTAGAAAGTTTGTTTGCGGAAACTGGAAATATAAATAGAGTTAATAATGTCTCGTATTGCGTTAATAACCGGAGCAACGTCCGGCATAGGAAAAGCCACAGCAGAAGCATTTGCGGATGCGGGAATTGATCTGATACTTTGTGGACGACGCCAGGAAAAACTGGAAAGTTTAGTTGCAGAATTATCAGATAAAGTGAAGGTCACCACGTTGCTTTTTGACGTACGAAACAAAAAAGCAGTGTTAGATGCCGTCGCTTCCCTTCCTGAGGAATGGAAAAATATTGATATCCTGGTCAATAATGCAGGTAACGCGCATGGACTCGGTACTTTGGATGAAGGAGATACCGAAGACTGGGATTCCATGATTGATGGAAATGTTAAAGGCCTGCTGTATGTATCAAAAGCAATAATTCCCACCCTGATAGCAAACGGAAAAGGCCATATTGTGAATATCAGCTCGGTTGCCGGTAAACAAACTTACATCAACGGCGCCGTTTACTGTGCTTCAAAAGCAGCGGTAGAAGTGCTGAGCGAAGGGATGCGTCTGGAATTAACGCAGCATGGAATAAAAGTTACCAATGTTGCTCCTGGTGCTGTGGAAACCGAATTTTCTCTGGTGCGTTTCAAAGGCGATGAGGAAAAGGCGGAAAAAGTTTATCAGGGTTTTGATCCTTTGCAGGCGAGTGATATTGCCGATATGATTTTATATGCCGTCAAAGCACCAGCAAGAGTAACAATCGCTGATGTAACAATTCTCGCTGCGGCGCAATCTGCTGCCACTACGATTTATCGAAAATAATAATCTTGTTCGAATATTAATTGCTCTTCAAATCCAATTGGGTCTTGAAGAGCATTTTCTTTTGTACAATAAAAAAAAATTGTACTTTTGAAACATCAGATGATATGATGAATAGAGAAAACATAATAAAAAGGATGAGTCTGGCAGATGATGTGGCCAGCAGATTACAGCAGAAAATCTCCAAAGGAGAGTTTGCTGTCGGAACAAAACTACCTGCTGAACCGGAATTGATGGTCGTTTTCGGCGTGGGCAGATCTACCGTCAGAGAAGCGGTCAGGAATCTTTCCAATGCAGGTTTGGTCAGAGTGCAGCAAGGGTTAGGAACTTTCGTTGAAAAGCAGCAGGTCGACTCAGAATCTATGTCCGAACGCTTTTTTAGAGCAAAAGGGCGTGAATTAAATGAAATCCGGCAACTTTTCGAATTAAAAGTAGCTGAAAAAGCAGCCTTGCACCGGACGGAAAAAGACATTTCAGAAATGAAAAAATTTCTGACAAAGCGCAGGGAAATGGCTGCTGCTAATATTCCCGAAGCCTGTATCGAAGCAGATATCAACTTTCACCTCAGCATTGCAAAAGCATCGCAAAGCGAGATACTCCTTGATTTATACAAAACCGTCGCGAAGAATCTGAAAGAATATTTTTTAGAACTGTTTATCGATACTGAAAGTTTTGTTCAAACGCAGATATTACATGAAGAACTTCTGCAAAGTATCGTCGATCAAAATCCACAAAAGGCTTGGGAATGTGCTGCCAAAATAACCGGCCAACCTGTTTAACATCAGTTCCAGAATAAAAATAAATTATGAAAACGATTGAAGAAAATCCATCCGGTGCTTATGAGGTGCCTGCGGTCAGTGCGGAACAAGCTGTATTTCCAATTTTATTGGCATTGAGTTTTTCACACCTTTTGAATGATACTTTGCAATCTCTTATTCCATCCATTTACCCGATGGTCAAGGATTCTTTCCATTTGACTTTCTCACAAATTGGATTAATAACCTTTACTTTTCAATTGAGTGCTTCTGTTTTTCAGCCGTTGGTTGGCTTATATACCGATAAAAAACCACAGCCTTTTGCGCTCGCAATCGGGATGTGTTTTACCATGATTGGGTTAATTTCACTTTCCATGGCACCGAGTTTTGAAATTATTCTGGTGTCTGTCGCTCTGATTGGTATTGGCTCTGCGGTTTTTCATCCGGAAGCTTCACGTATCGCTCGCATGGCCTCTGGCGGAAGACACGGAATGGCGCAGTCACTTTTTCAGGTTGGCGGTAATGCAGGAAGCTCGCTTGGGCCATTGTTAGCTGCTCTGATCATTTTACCATTCGGACGTTTTCAGATCATCTGGTTTTCCCTGGTTGCTCTGATTGCCATCATTATTTTGTCAAAAGTAGGAGGGTGGTATAAGAAGAATATGCATTTAAACCGCAAGAAATCGGGAGCAGCCTCGGGAAATGATCAGGCTTTAAATCTTTCAAAAAGTAAAGTCGCTTTTTCTATTGGTATCCTTTTGCTGCTGATATTCTCAAAATATATTTACATGGCAAGCCTGACAAGTTATTATACTTTTTACCTCATTGACAAATTTGGCGTTTCAGTACAAAGCTCTCAAATACATTTATTTATATTCTTGTTTTCTGTCGCAGTCGGTACGTTTGTTGGCGGGCCTGTCGGTGATAAAATCGGAAGAAAATATGTCATCTGGATTTCTATTCTTGGCGTAGCGCCGTTCGCTATGTTGTTACCTTATTGCAACCTTTTCTGGACTGGCGCATTGACCGTCATTATCGGTCTTGTGTTGTCATCCGCGTTTTCTGCAATCCTGGTTTATGCTCAGGAATTAATTCCTGGTAAAGTTGGGATGGTTGCAGGTCTGTTTTTCGGATTCGCCTTCGGAATAGCAGGAATAGGCTCGGCTATTTTGGGAAGATTGGCAGACAGTACCAGTATTGAATATGTTTTTTGGGTATGTTCCTTTCTTCCTTTGATCGGATTATTGACAGGATTCTTGCCGAATTTGGAGCGGAAAAAAGTTTAGTTTTTAAACGTCGCGTTCAATGGAGTAATAAAAAGGAGTTTTGCAGAGAGGTTTGATTTTTCTGCAAAACTCCTTTTACTTTCCAATACTTTGCCTAACCATTAACTCTCAAAATTAAATCCGGGTCCGGGCATATCGACAAATAATATTCTCTCTCCGCGATGCTGCTGACGCCGGGAAAGTCGCCTTTTTTGTCGCCCATATCGCTGATTATTTGGAAGTGAAGGTGCGGCGGCCAATCGCCGTTTTCAGGAAATGTGCCGATTTTTGCGATTTGCTCTCCTGCTGTTATCAGTTTCCCCTCATGTAAATTTTCCAGCGACTTTAAGGCAAGATGACCGTATAAAGTGTAAAACGGAACATGGTCCAGTTCGTGTTTTAAAATAATGGTAGGACCATAGTCGCCAAAATAATTGTTGAATGCAAAGCTATGCACTTCCCCGGCCAACGGCGCATATACCGGTTCGCCGGCTGCTGCCCAAATATCAACGCCAAGATGAATACTTCTTTCATTTTCCTGATTCGTAAAGTGCTCTCTTTGCCGGTAAATTACCCGATTTTCGTCGTAGCCGCCAATGCCAACGTACTGATTTTGGGATAACATTTCTTCAAAAACATATTTAGAAAATACAGAAATTTCTCTCAAATCACGGCTCAATAAATCACTGTTCTTCTCAGAAAAATCAAGTTTTCGAAATGGCTTTTCGCTCGAAATAGCTTTTTCGAAATGTGGATGAGTTTGTAGGATGTCTGATAATGATTTCATTGACAATTATTTAGGGTCAAGAGCCAAAGTAATTCTTTTCAAAACATCCTTTAAATGATAACTGGTAATTTTGTCTTTCTGCAACGGTAGCACGTTTTGAATTGTGGTTTTCAAAATTTCTAAATGCCCCCGTGCAATAGATGGCAAATCCGTTTTGTCGAGCTCAACGACCCGGATCGAAGAAGCATAAACAGACCCGGCTGGAATGGACTGAACATTGGCCTTTCCCGGTTTTAACAAGTCGATCATTTTTTCTGCGTAAACCTTTTGCAGGTTTCTCTGATAGATATCAAGTGGCTGGCCGTTTTTAACTCCGGCCCAGATCGTATTTTCCAGATCTGTAAAAAGTTCGTCTACGGAATAAAATTTCGATGATAGACCAGTTTCCATTAATCTTACCGCTCTGTCTCCTGCAAACAAGGAAGTGAGGGCATATTCCTGCAACGATTTTATTGCCTCAACACCCGTTTCAGGTTTTATCTTGCTCAGAATATTTTGGTCAAGCAGCCAGGTAGGCGTTGTGAAAAGTTGGGTGTCAAGAAATCTGACAGCCTCCTTTTGTATATTTTTCGGGACTGCGGTAAAACCAATATCTTCCATATCATAAGTGCCCGGGGTTTCGTAGATGCCTCCAATATTTTTGACAACATGCCCCAGATAACGACGATATTGTGTGATTACATTGCCATAAAGCTCGTCCAGTTCCTTATAACTTTCGCCATCTTCCCGGCTCCATTTTATCAGATTTGGTAAGATTTTTTGCAGATTTTTGATACCATATGCTGACGCCTTCATTGCATTATCTCCTAAATCCTCGGTCTGATATCTTGGGTCATAAGGGCTGTTTTCTGTACCATAACGCAATCTGGTATTTTTATAAGCTTCTTTCGTCCACACATTTAAGGCCGCTTTTTCTTCCTTCGCACTTTTATCAGGAAAATAACTGTAACCCCATTTTATCGCCCACTTATCATAATCCCCTATTTTGGGAAAGAGCGTAGTAACGCTATCCTCAGGCTGTGCCACATAGTTGAAACGCGCATAATCCATAATCGAAGACGTATGTCCATTTTGTTCAACCCAGGTTTTGTCGCGTAGTTTTTCGACAGGCGTGGCAGAGCTCGCACCCATATTGTGCCTTAATCCTAGCGTATGGCCAACTTCATGCGACGAAACAAATCGAACAAGCTGACCCATCAGTTTATCGTCAAATGTCTTTGTGCGGGCCGCCGGGTCCACAGCCGCAGCCTGAATCATATACCAGTTTCGGAGCAGTCTCATCACATTATGATACCAGCTGATATGACTTTCCAGGATCTCACCGCTCCGGGGATCATGTACATTAGGCCCTGACGCATTTTGAACATCCGAAGCCAAATACCGGATAACCGAAAAACGAGCATCTTCCAGGCTCATCGTCGTATCTTTTTCCGGCCAGTATTCGCCCCGGATTGCATTTTTCCAACCTGCTTCTTCAAAGGCTACCTGCCAGTCGTCAATACCGGCTTTTAAAAATTTCCGCCATTTTTCCGGAGTTGCCGGGTCTATATAGAAAACTATTGGTTTTTTGGGTTCAATAAGTTCTCCGTTTAATTGCTTTTTTAGATCCTCAGCATTTTTAGGCTCTAATCTCCATCGCACGGCAAAAATTTCGTAGTCTGATTTCTGAGATTCTTCCCCAAAGACAGCATATTGGTTAGCAAAATAACCTACACGGTTATCGAAAATACGTTTTTTCATGGGCACTTTGGGAAGTAAAACCAGGGAGGTATTTAATTCCATTGTTACCACGCCGGCGTCATATCCGGAAGGATAATATTGTCCCACGCCGGGTGCCGGAGTAGCGCTCAGCGTGGGAGCTACAACGGCAAACGTCTTAATTGTACGTATCTCTGTATTTTCTGCATAAGAATTGATCTTCTCAATAAAAGAAGATTCTTTTTTAATTGCAGCCAGTTTGTGATTCTGTTTAAGAATTGGAGAAAGGGAAAAAGTCTGGTTATCTGCATTAAAAAAATCCGTGACGTCAATTACTGATGATTTGCTGGATTCTTCCTTTTTCTGTGCTTTTATATCAAAAACGCCAATAATCGGATCCGAGTTTGAGTTTTTTACCGCCTGGGATATTGGTTTTGTACTATCAGGACTCGCCATGACAACCGTCACTGATCTTAGCAAAAGGTTATTGTCCAAACCTTTTTCCCAACGAATCATTTGTCTTTTTACTTCCTGTCCACCATATACATTTCCACCCGCCGCAGCTTTTGCATAACGGGTCACGGCCATGAGGTCTCTGTTGAGTAACGTGTCGGGGATTTCAAAATACCACTTCTCAGACATTTTGTGAACGGAGATCATTCCTTTCTGACTGACCGCAGAATCATCTATAAAATCTTTAAAATCCTTCGGTGATTTTTTCTTATCGTCTTTCAGTTTGTCTTTAACTGCGTCTGCAACGGCGTCAACTGCCTTATCGACTTTTTTCTGGTCTTCCTTTTTATCTTTTTTCTTCTGTGCCTGTGCAAAAGAGAAAGTGGTTAAGATGAGGGAAATGAAGAGAAGAAGTTTTTTAAATTTCATGAAGTTTGAGAAAGTGTTTTTATTAATTACATGTTATCTGAAATTTCAGCGTTCAAGCAATTTCGCCAGAACGCCTTCTTTTAAAGCATAATTTGAAACCTGAATCTGTGAAATCTTATGCGTTTTCAATACATAATCGACAAGGCATACTGCAACGACGATCATGTCTACGCGAAGGGCGATCATGCCTGGAATAGCCATTCGCTCATCATGATTTCCGGAAAGAATTAAAGCATAAGTTCGGTAAAATTCTTCTGGTGACAGGGCGAAATCAGTCTGCGTTTTTGGAGGCCATTCGCCAGTTCGATGCTGATAGTCAATATCAACCAGTGTGTCAAACGTTCCAGAAGAGCCGACAAGTTTCACCGGCGCATATTGATGCACTGCGTTGGCAAGGGGAATTAAATTTTCATCAAAATAATTGTATAAACGCTTCTTTTCGCTTTCAGAAATGGGATCGTTTTTCATGAATTTTTCCATCAGACGTTGTCCGCCGATCTCGAAACTTTGCTTCCAGAATATCTGCTTTTCATTGCCGATTATAAACTCTACACTGCCCCCGCCAATGTCCATAATGAGCGAAGGCTCTTTTCCTAAATTTACTCCCGTCCGGACACCGTTGTAAATATATTCTGCCTCCTGATTTCCATCAATAACCGTTATTTTGATACCGGTTTCGTTCAGAATTTTCGTACAAAAACTATCCTGATTTTCTGCATTTCTTATTGCGCTGGTCCCAAAAGCAAAAGTATTTTCTTTTGAAACTTCGAAAACATCAAGCTGTGCCCTGAAAATACGAAGGACCTTTAATGCCCGTTGTGTCGCTTCGTCTGTGATCAGTTTTTTGTTGATTCCACCAAGTCCGATCTGTGTTGGCTGACTTTTATGGAAAAGCGTAGTGATATTTTCACCATTTTTTTCAACAATAAGCAGATGAAAAGTATTCGTTCCTAAATCAATAATACCCAATCGGGAGCTCATAGGCGGTAGTTAATGGGTTAATCCCTTCATTATAATAGACGTGGTGCAAAAATAACCTAATTTTTAATGACTTATTTCTTGATTTTCTGTTTAATAAGTCTTTTCTTTGCAGTCCAATTTCAGAAAACCAGTTCAAAGAACATTATATCTTATAAGCATGCTTATTATTAACATTAAAGACAACGAATCGATCGATCGCGCATTGAAGCGTTACAAAAAGAAATTTGAAAGAACTGGCACAATGCGTCAGCTTCGCTCTCGTACCGCATTCGAAAAGCCTTCTGTAAAACGTCGTTTCGAAGTTTTGCGTGCGGTATACAAAGAAAAAACTTACGGTCACCTGGAAGACTAGTTCTTTTGAATTGTTTTTCTGTTGAAAAGTAGGGTGGGATAACTATATCCCTTGCAATAACATTAAGGAAAGGGTTATCTTGTATAAGATGGCCCTTTTTTGTACGTTAGGGGCATGATAGAGCCATTTTTGGAATACCTTAAATTTGAAAAACGGTCCAGCGAACATACGGTAATATCTTACCGAACTGACCTGGACCAGTTTAGAAAATATTTGCTGTTTCAATACGAACTGGACAAGCCGGAAACTGCAAGCTCGGTAATGCTTCGATCCTGGATTGTCAGTTTGATGGAAGAGAAATTAAATCCCACATCGATCAATCGCAAAATGGCTTCTTTGCGATCTTATTATAGTTTTCTCCGTCGACGAAAGTTTATTACAAAAGATCCCTCCGGAATCTTGACGTCCATGAAAATGCGCCGGAAACTGCCTGCCTTTGTGGACGAAAAGGCCATGGAATCACTTTTTGATTCAGAGGGATTTACGGATGATTTTACAGGCTGCCGCGACCGTGTCATTATGGAGCTGTTATATGGAACCGGTATCCGTCTTTCTGAATTAATTGATCTTGAACTAAAAAACCTTGAACTCGAAGCGCGCATCATCCGGGTGACCGGGAAGCGGGGCAAGGAGCGCCTGATACCAATTTCGAGCCTGCTTGTCGATTTTTTGAAACAATATCTTATTTACAGATCCCCCGAAGAGCCGACCCAGGCGCTCATTTTAACAGACGCGGGCAAACCTGCTTATCCGGTTTTTATACAGCGAACCGTTAAAAAATACCTTTCCGAAGTTACCACTTTACAGCAGAAAAGTCCTCACGTTTTAAGGCATACTTACGCGACACATTTGCTGAATCGCGGCGCCGATCTGAATGCGATCAAAGAATTGCTGGGTCATGCAAATCTGGCTGCTACTCAGATTTACACACATAATTCCATAGAAAAACTTAAAAAAACACACCAACAAGCCCATCCAAAGGCCTGATACCGATTTTTTCAGGTATATTTGTTCTACATTGCCGGTCTCAAAATAAAATTTTGTCACGCTATTATGAATAACAGTTTCCAGGACGTAGTTGTAACTAAGTACAATATTTTCAATAGCCTATTTCTGAGTTTGCCGTATCGCGGTATCTTCCAGACAGGCTCGTTGCTTCCGTTATTAACGCAGCATAGTGAAGTTGGATTTCAGGAAGGAAAATCGCCGAAGCAGATTATTGAGCTGTTTTTTGAAGAATTGTTGGTCACCGCCACGGCGAAAGAACGTACAGATCTCCTTTTTGCTTTCATTCAATATATTGAAAGGCAGGTCGTTTTGTTCGATTCAGTGGAAGATGCAGCTTTCGATCAGACGCATGAACTGAATGGCAAAGGATCTGTGACGTATCTGACAGATCGCCTGGACAATGAATCCTTAAAGCAAAAACTTCTGAATAAACTGGAAGATTTCAGTGTAAGGATTGTGTTAACAGCGCATCCGACACAGTTTTATTCTGGTAAGGTATTGGGTATTATCAACGATCTTGAAGATTCAATCAAGGTTAATGATTTTACAGAGGTGAACCAGTTGTTGCTGCAATTAGGAAAAACTGCCTTCATTAATCATGAAAAACCTACTCCCTTTGATGAGGCGGTAAGTTTGTGCTGGTTCCTTGAAAATGTATATTATGATGCCATTCCGGCGATTCTTGTCAAACTGATCAACGGTCTGGGCATGAGCGTTCATGACTGGCCGTATCCAAATGTTTTCCGTCTGGGCTTCTGGCCCGGAGGTGACCGTGACGGTAATCCGTTCGTCAACGCTGATACGACCATACAAGTTGCGGACCGTTTGCGTGAAACATTGTTGCGCAGTTATTATCGTGACATCCGTAATTTGAAACGTCGCCTAACATTTAAAGGTGTTGAGGATACGATTTCTGTTGCTGAGCGTAAGATGAACAGCACGATTTTTGGGCCGACCGAAGAAGGATATAACAACGCTCAGGAATTAATTGATGAACTTTTGCTTGCGCGGGTCGTGCTCGTAGATAAGCATCAGGGATTATTTGTTGAGCTTCTTGACAATTTTATTCTGAAATTAAATCTGTTCGGATTCTTCTTCGCAAGTCTTGATGTCCGTCAGGATAGCCGCAAACACGGTAAAGCCTGGGAAGATATTCTGAAAAGACTTGAAAAGAAAATTCCATTACTGAAATACAGCGATTACGAAAATTGGGAAGAAAGCAAACAAATCGATTTGCTTTTGTCCTTGAATATTCCGTTGCGTGTTGAAGATTATGAAGATGAGCTGACCAAAGATATTCTTGGTTCGATAAAAGCGATCAAGACAATTCAGGGGATTAATGGCGAACAAGGTGCTCACCGTTACGTGATCAGCAATAATACTTCGGCGCTGAATGTGATGCAGGTGGTAGCTTTGGCAAAAAATCTGATCGCAGACGAAAGTGGATACTTGCCGCTTGACGTTGTTCCGTTGTTCGAAACGGTCGACGATTTAGCGAATGCGCCCGAAATTATGCGGACGCTTTATACCAACGAATACTATAAAAATCATTTGTCGAAACGTGAAAACCACCAGACTATTATGGTTGGTTTTTCTGATGGAACAAAAGATGGCGGATACTTGCGGGCTAACTGGTCCATTTATCGGGCTAAGGAAGAGTTGACAAAAGTATCCAGAGAGTTTGGAATTAAGGTTACGTTTTTTGATGGCCGTGGAGGTCCTCCGGCACGTGGTGGCGGAAACAACCATAACTTCTATTCATCTCTTGGAAAAGATATTGAAGACAAAGAAATCCAGCTGACAGTTCAAGGGCAGACAATCAGTTCGAATTATGGAACGGTGACGACAGCTATGTACAACCTGGAAAGACTTTTCACGGCGGGGCTGGAAAATCACCTTTTCAGAGGCGATAGAAAAGAAGAGGAACTGAGTCCGGAGGATAAGGAATTATTGGAAGAAATGGCGACTGCCGCTTACAATTCTTACCTTGATCTGAAAAACCATCCGATGTTTGTAAAATATCTGGATAAGAAAACGCCGCTTCGTTTTTATGGTCAAACCAATATCGGAAGCCGTCCAACCAAACGTGGAAATGACGATGAAGGTTTGAAATTCGAAGATTTGCGTGCCATTCCGTTTGTGGGTTCATGGGCGCAAATGAAGCAAAATGTACCAGGTTTTTATGGATTTGGTACCGCAATCCAGGAACTTTCGAAAAATGGTAAAAAGGAGGAAATAAAGGATCTGTATAAGAAATCATTATTCTTCCGTACGTTGATCGAAAACTCGATGCAGTCACTTTCAAAGGCATTTTTCCCTGCGACCAAATATCTCCGTGATGAGGAAGATTATAAGGAATTCTGGGATAAAATGTACGCAGAATTTAAATTGACGCTGGATTCTCTGCTTGAAGTGTCGGAGCAGAAAGAACTTCTTGATAGTAATAACGTAACGAAAGTCTCAATCAAAATCCGTGAGCGTATTGTATTGCCATTGATCACCATTCAGCAGTATGCGTTGCAAATGCTGGCGGAAGATCCAAAAACTTTGCCGGTTGACGTTGAAACATACAATCAGCTAATTATGCGCGCAATGTTTGGAATCATTAATGCAGCCAGAAATTCAGCTTAGTATTTCAAGAAAATAGATTCAAAAATCAAAAGCCAGGCAAAACGAAAAGTTGCCTGGTTTTTTTTGTATAAGATAGTTTTGAAAAGACACTTCGGTTGAAAATTTTAATGTATAATGGAGAAATGTTTGAATGAATTTTCAGCCATTTGATAGAAAGACTAAAATTTCTGTAATATTTGCCCTTCAATTATTAGTAGACGAATAATTGGGTTGCCTTCTGTTAGTAAATAAATAATTCGTATTGGACATATACCAGCATTGTTATGACGCATCATTCCGACCACCGCGCCTACTTCTTTAAGATTGACACCACAATCAAAAAAATCCGTAACGCTTTGCAGAAACAATTGATCGAAGCAGGTTTTGATCTGACGGTTGATCAATGGGTTCTAATTGACCATATTTATCGCGAGCAGGGTATCAGCCAGAATGGTTTGGCTGAACTTACCTTCAAGGATCCGCCGACAGTCACCAGGATTATTGATTTATTAGAAAAAAAAGGACTCGTTGAACGCGGGTTGGCGGCAGGCGACCGAAGAAAATTCAATCTTTTCCTGACAGAAAAAGGACAGAAAACTTATAACGAAGCTTTTCCAATTGTTGCCGAGATCCGAAGAAAAGGGTGGGGAGATCTGGATGAAGCAGATTATCAGCATTTTATACGCATTATGGATTCCATATATGCCAATTTTACTTAGTGGGAACTGTTAACAAGTGTGAATTACTATCAGCAAGATTAAACTTTACACAAATCCCTTCATCTAAACATCGTGTTTGCAATATGGATTTTGTCACAGCGTTTATCACAAACTTTATGCAAAAGCGATTTTTTAATTTTTAAACATTCATTTTTTACCAGGCCATGAAAAAAGTCATTCTTTTAAGTTCGTTTTTAATGGGAGCCATTTTATTCCCTTCATTTTCACAAACCGCCACTGTGTCAGTAACACCGCCAACCAGAAAAATTGAAGTAGCAGGTTTTGCAGAACTGGAAGTAGTTCCGGACGAAATTTATTTTAGCGTTTCATTAAGGGAATATTTCAATGATGAGAAAAACCAAAAGGATAAAGTGAATATCACAACTTTGGAAAAACAGCTGATCAAAGCGGTAGCAGACGCTGGATTACCGAAAGAAGCTTTGTCGATTAGTGGTTTGGGTGGCTATCAGAACTATACTGAGAAAAAGAAAAAACCTGCCACTTTCCTTGAAGCCAAACAGTATGAGCTGAAAGTGGATCGTGCAGATAAACTTGACGTAATCTTGTCAAAAGTGGAAAGCCGTGGTGTGCAGTATGCTAATGTTGCCCGCGTTGACCATTCTAAGAAAGAAGAATTCAAGAAACAGGTTAAGATTAATGCGCTAAAATCGGCCAAGGACAAGGCGACTTATTTGCTCGAAGCCGTTGACCAGAAATTAGGGCAGGTTTTAGAGATCAGAGAAGTAGAAGACAATATCAATTATCCTCAGCCGATGTATGCGAAGGCAGCTATGCGCGTAATGGGTGGGATGGAATCTGCTGATATGGTGCAAGATAGCAGTGTTGAGTACCAGAAAATAAAACTAAGCTATCGTATGCAGGCTGCTTTTGAGATTAAGTAAGGTGGAATAATATTTGTTAATCAGTTAGTTGCTTATTTATTGTATATTCACTTATCAATAACGAACCACTTAAAACGATGAGCATCAACGCAAAACACCTGGCTACTTTTATTCTCGGCGCAGCAGCCGGAGTAGCAGCCCATAAGTATCTTCAGACTGAAGAAGGGGAAAAACTTCTGGAAGATCTGAAAACCAAAGCCAGCGATCTGAAAGCAGAAGCCGAAGGAGCGGTGGATAAAGCTCCTGAATATTTTCAGGAATTGAAGACAAAAGGATCAGAGGCGATAAAATCCAATTTTCCGGATGCAGAAAAATTCCTGAAAGATCTGATTGATAAATTTGCGGGTACTACGGATACAGCGCATACAACAACAGAAACGGGTGATGTTGCGGGTGTAACGCCAGCAGCGCAGTAATAAAATTGAAAGTCAAAAAAGACAGAAGAGAATTTTCTCTTCTGTCTTTTTTATGATACCAGGTTATGGATCTGCGCGTATTGCAGAAGCATTATTGTTTTTCCATCCTTGATTTCGCCTGAACTTATCATTTGAATAGCCTGATTGAAAGGAATTTCCATCACCTCGATATTCTCCTGTTCAGTCTCGCAGCCTCCGCCGTCGCCTACTTTCATATCAGCAGAATATTCCGCTACAAAGAAATAAAGTATTTCAGTAACGGATCCCGGCGACATATAGGCTTCAAAAATCTTCTTAACCGATTTAAGTTTATAACCGGTTTCTTCCTCAGTTTCTCTTTTGATGCAATCTTCTGCATTATCTTTATCGAGCAATCCGGCACATGCTTCGATCAGCATTCCGGTTTGGTTTCCGTTGGTATATGTTGGCAAGCGAAATTGTCTTGTCAGAATGACCGTCTGTTTTTCTTTATTGTACAACAAAATGGTAGCACCGTTTCCGCGGTCATAGGCTTCCCGCGACTGACGTTCCCAGCTTCCGTCAGCAAGCTGGTAGTCAAAGGTGAATTTTCTCAGTGTATACCAGTTGTCTGACAGGATTTCTTCGGAAACAAGATTGACTTTTTCATTCATGGCTAATTGATCGTTTTTGATTTAAAATGATTATATTTGATCAAATGTACAAAAACTTATGAATTTTCAAAAGAGAAAAAATATTATCTTAAATATTCTTGAAGAGCGGGGAGAGGTGACTGTGAAAGAACTGGCTGATGAACTGGCTATTTCAGAAATTACCGTACGCCGCGACCTTACAGTCCTCACGGCTGACGGATTAGTATATCGAACGCATGGAGGTATCATGAAAGTCGAGCTGACGAAAACACCTTTTCATTTTGCAAACAAGGCGGCGATCAATGTGGAGGATAAGGATAATATCTGCCGGTTGGCGGCCAAAGAAATTCAGGAAGGAGATATTATTTTCATGGATTGCGGGAGTACTGTTTTCAGGTTATGCCAGTTTATCCGAAACAAAAAAATCCATGTGATCACCAATTCCCTTCCGATTGTTTATGAGCTTATGAATTCGTCAGTAAAAATTAATCTGGTTGGCGGCGAAATCGATCCTGAGCGGCAGGCCGTGCATGGACGAATCGCAGAAGAACATATCAGCCGTTACAAAGCCGATCGCGCCTTTATTGGTGTTGATGGTATTTCCGTGGAAAATGGTTTGAGTGCTTTCAGTGAAATTGAGGCAGGAATTACGCTGGCAATGTTTGCAAATTCTGCTATTTCTTACTTGCTCTGCGATGTTTCCAAGGTGGGGAAAGATAAGTATTTTCAGTTCGCGCCTTTAGATTCGCTGGACGTGATGATAACAAACAAGAAAACTGAGGAAACCGGACTTATTGAAAAAGCAGGTATCAAAGTAATTACTTTTGAAAACTAAATCTTTAAACTATGAAAAAGGCAAGCTACTGGGTAGAGAAATATAACCTGGCTCCACATCCTGAGGGAGGTTTTTTTGCCGAAACATACCGGTCATTTGAGAACATTCCACAGACCGCTTTGCCAGCAGGTTTTACGGGTGACCGATCATTTTCAACCGGAATATATTTTCTGTTAGAGAAGAATAATTTTTCGGCATTTCACAAAATAAAGTCTGATGAGATGTGGCATTTTTATCAGGGCGAAGCGCTGGAGATTTTTGTGATTTATCCGGTTTCAGGAAAATTGGATATTATCCGGCTTGGCGATGATCCTGACAAAGATGAAACATTTCAGGCGGTTGTTCCGGCCAATACCTGGTTTGCATCCCGGCCGGCATCAGGAAGTAAATATGCACTGGTTGGCTGCACGGTTGCTCCTGGATTTAATTTTGAAGATTTTGAAATGGCTGAGCGGGAAAAATTACGGGCCAGTTTTCCACAGCATGAAAAGCTGATCGAAGAACTGACCCGTTAGATTTTTAGCGATTAATAGCCGATGCTCGTATCGTCACCTCTCGGATCTGAGCCGCCTTCGAGCGAGCCGTCAGGGAGGACTAAAATGCAATCCATCCGGCCAATAGAATTACGTTGCTGTTCAATAACATAACTTCTGCTCTGCAATTTATTTATCGTATTTGGGGTAAATGCTCCCGCTTCAAATACCGTTTTGTCTGGCAGCCATTGATGATGGAACTTAAAAGCGTTGACCGATTGCTGCATGGTCATACCATGTTCCAGGACGTTCAATATGGTCTGATAAACAGAAGTAATAATCGTTGACCCGCCAGGCGTCCCAACCACCATAAATAACTTTCCATCCTTTTCCACAATGGTCGGCGTCATAGACGAAAGCATACGTTTGCCGGGCGCAATTTCATTCGCTTTGTTTCCAATCAAACCATACATATTCGGCGCGCCAGCTTTCACGCTGAAATCGTCCATTTCATTATTCATGAAAAAACCAGCGCCTTTTACCACAACTCTGCTTCCATATCCACCATTTAAGGTTGTCGTCACAGACACTGCATTTCCCTCTTTATCCACCACCGAAAAGTGCGTTGTTTCTGTGCTTTCATATCCTGGAAAAACACCGCCAGCTATATTTTTTGAATCAGTCGCTTTATCAAATGCAAAATCTTTCCAGCGCTGTTCAAGATACGGTTTGCTGACCAGCGTTTCCGTTGGGATTTTTACAAAATCCGGATCGCCCAGAAATTTGGCACGGTCTGCGTAAACTCTCCTTTCAGCTTCAATCATTACCTGAACGGTAGAATCCGTATGCCATCCCCATTTTTTCAAAGGATAAGGTTCTGTGAGTTTCAATAGCTGGATTAATGCAATTCCTCCGCTTGACGGCGGCGCCATGGTGATGATTTTGTAATTTTTGTAACTGTCTGAAATTGTTTCACGCCATTTTACGTGGTATTCAGCAAGGTCTTTTTTACTGATAATTCCCTGTTTTTTATATTTCATTTCCTTGGCAAGAAGTCGGGCCACTTTTCCTGAATAAAAACCTTTACGGCCTTTTTTCTGTATCCTGCTCAAAACTTTTCCCAAATCTTTCTGAACCAGCGTGTCTCCCGCTGCCCAGTCTTTTCCGTCCTGACGCTGGAAATATTTACTTTCAGGATTGAGTGCTATCAGATCTTTTTTTACCGCATTTAATCCTCGTGCCTCTCGTTCAGTTTGTATCACACCTTTATTGGCCAAATCAATTGCAGGCTGTAAAAGATCTTTCCATGGCAGTTTTCCATAGCGGGTGTGCGCCTCAACCATCCCATCCACAGACCCAGGCACGCCGGAAGCAAGCCGGCCGAGAATACTTAGTTTAGGAATAACATTTCCATCCTTATCCAGGTACATATCCCTGTTGCTTTTTGAAGGACCTTTTTCACGATAATCGATACTGGAACTTCTTCCGTCTTTATCGCGAATAACCATAAACCCACCGCCGCCAATATTCCCGGCCGAGGGATGAACAACTGCTAATGCGAATGTCACAGCTATCGACGCGTCAATTGCATTTCCGCCAGCTTTTAAAATATCCACACCTACTTTGGAAGCTTCGGGATGCGCTGTGGCGACAATACCATTTTTTGCAAAAACTCCCTGACGGTCGTTGTAAAATGGCTTTTGATTAGGGTCGTCGGTAAGGAACTGATAAAAACCTTTCGTTTCCTGAACAGGCTGCTGAGCCGCCAAAAATCCGGAAAGCATTGAAAATGATAGGGCAAGGGTGTAGCGTATATTCATATTTTGGTGATCAGAGATTGTAAATGTAATTTAGTAAATGAAAATAAGAGGAGTAGTATCAACTTGGATATTTGAAATTATTTCCGGGGATTTTAGTATTGATTATGGTATATTTCACTACTCAAACGCTCAGAATACCTTTTATACTAATTTGTTTCTGAGACAGATCGTTTACTACTAACTTTTCGATTTCAAAGCAAGGCATCAAAAATCTAGACAATGCGGTTATTATGAAATTTTTACGGCAGATTTATGAAAGTTTCCGCTTTGCCTGGCAAGCGCTTCAATCCAATATTACACGTACCACCTTATCTCTCCTGGGGGTTACGGTAGGGATTTTCGCAATCGTCGCCGTTTTTACGATTGTTGATTCTCTTGAAAAAAGTATTCGTGACAGTATGAGCGCGATAGGCGATAAGGTTTTGTATGTACAAAAATGGCCCTGGGGTTTTGGTGGGGAATATCAGTGGTGGAAATATTTTCAGTGGCCCAGTCCGTCAAACTCCGAGTATAAATATTTATATGACAATCTTGAAAATGCCAGTGCCGTCGCGGTAATGGATTTCAAAGGAGGCATTACCTTGAAAAATGGATCCAGCAGCATTGATGCACTGATTCAGGGAGTTTCATATGAATACAGTGAAATCTCGGAAGTGCCTTTGGCATCCGGACGTTATTTCATGCCGATGGAAACTACCAATGCGAGAAATGTCGCGATTATCGGTGCCGATATTGCCCAGGCACTCTACCCCAATCAGGTCGCTGAGGGGAAAATTTTTAAGTTGAACGGAAATAAATTTACGGTTATTGGAGTACAGGTAAAAAAGGGCGAAAGCCTGGTCGACTTCGGCGGAAACCCTGATAAAAAATGCATTATCACCTATGGTTCCTTTGCAAAAATGTTCCAATCCGGCCGGCCCGATCCTGATATTGTCGTGAAAGCTTTTGAAAGCGATGAAGGTATGAAAGAAGTGGAGGCTGAGGTAATCGGGTTAATGCGTACCAAGCGCGGTATAAAACCGAGAGATGATAACAATTTTTCAATCAACAAACCGGAAGCTGCTGCGCAGGCAGTGTCAGGATTATTTTCAGTATTATCGCTTGCCGGGTGGGTTATTGGTAGTTTCTCAATATTGGTAGGAGGGTTTGGTATTGCAAATATTATGTTTGTTTCGGTGAAAGAGAGAACCAACCTGATCGGTATCCAGAAGTCGCTTGGCGCGAAAAATTATTCAATTCTTTGCCAGTTTTTGTTCGAAGCAGTGATGTTAAGTTTGGTAGGAGGGTTGGTTGGTATATTTCTTGTATACTTGCTTTCGTTTATGCAGCTCGGCACGCTTGTGATTATCCTGACACCTGGAAATATCATCCTTGGCCTGGGAGTTTCCTGCGTTATCGGCGTGTTATCCGGAATTATTCCGGCCATGCTTGCCGCACGTATGGATCCTGTTATTGCGATCCGGGCGAAATAAGGATAGGAAAAATCATTCAGTTTTACGAAGTTGCTTTAAATATCACACAAACTTTTTAACCGACTAACTAATCATGCGTAAATGGGTTATCATTCTTGTTCTCCTGGCAGTTGTTTTTGGAGCGCTATATTATCTGACTTTTGGATATTACAGTGAAGGAAAACGCGGCGGATTTATTACCCGCCTAAGCAATAAAGGTTATCTGTTTAAAACCTACGAAGGAGAATTAAAAATGGGCGGTCTGTATGAAGGAGACGGCTCGTTGAATGCATCTGAATGGACTTTCTCAGTAAGTGGAAAGAATAAAGACGCCATTACAAAACTTGAAGAAGCGATCGCAAGCGGTCACCGCGTATCGCTTACCTACGAAGAAAAATTCTTTACACTTCCCTGGAACGGAGATACCAAATTTTTTGTGACCAACGTAGAAGTATTGTCTGGTGGAGGGGGTGCAACCCAAAATCCAAATAATTTCCCAAAAGTGCAGCCTGAGCAGCCGACGGAAATTGACACGACGAAGGTATTGTAATTTTGAATGTTAGAATGATAGAATGAGTTGCTACCTCCATCATTCTATCATTCTAACATTCAAAACTAATCACCCCCCTGCTTTTTTTGCTTTATAATTCTTCCCGGTCAGCCAGGTTATTACCTTTTCCCGGTGATCGCCTTGAATGAGGATTTCACCTTCTTTCACTGCGCCGCCGCTTCCGCATAATACTTTAATTTGTTTTCCGAGTGCTTCCAGGTCGGCATTAGTACCAATAAATCCTTTAACAACGGTAATCACTTTTCCACCACCTTTTCTGTCCACCCAAACGCGTAGATCTTGTTGGGCTGGTGCCAATGTTTCAGGTTCGTCCTGACTGGAATCAGCATACTCGAAATCAGGGTTGGTTGAATAAATAATGCCTGAGCGGTTCTTTTTAGACATAAGAAAATTGTCAATTTAATTTTTCTAAACCGGTTTAAATGATAACCCTCAAACTTTTAGGTTTGACTTTCACTTCGATCCGGGTCGTTTCAAGTTGCAAAGGTTCACCATCATAATGGATCATAGGTGGCTTGTCAGCTTCAATCACTGCGTCTTGTGCAAGTTGATAGGAGATATATTTTGATGGTTTCAATTGCTTCGTAAAAAGCCTGTAAGTCAAATTGGACCCATACCATTTTGGGAATGGAATGATTGTGCAAATATCAAGTTTTCCGTCATACACGCTTGCTTGCGGAGCCACCCACGCATTGTTGCCGTATTGGCCTGCATTCGCAAATGAAAGCGAAAAAACTTCTATCTTTTTCCCATTCAATTTATAGGTCTGAGGTTCATAATTCCAATAGGATTTGAGGGAAACACTCAAATAAGTAGCAAGTCCGCGTGAATTCTCTTTGCTGAATAAATCTCCAACGTATGCGTCAAAGCCCATTCCGGCGGTACAGAAAAAAGGAATTCCGTTAAGTTCAGCCGAATCAATGGTATTGACTGAACCCGAAAACAGCTTTTCCAGCGCAGCGTCCAGTGTTAGAGGCAATCCCAGATGACGGGCAAGTCCATTACCGGAGCCTAATGCTAGAATGCCGAGTGGCGTTGAACGGTTCACTAATCCCTTCGCCACCTCGTTAACCGTTCCGTCACCGCCGACAGCAACTATTGCTTTCCATTTCAATCTGTTAATATTTTCTTTCACCAACGTCGTGGCGTGCCCGCGACCTTCTGTGAAAAAAATCTGCGCCGCTCCTCCCTTAGAATTTACAAAGTTCTTAATTGCCTTGGAAATTTTTTCCGGGTGCTGTCCGATTGAAGTACCGGAGCTTGGATTTATGATAAATAAGTAAGAATCAGCCACGGATCAAGCGAAAAATAAAAAGAGTATGCCTATAAATATGATAATAAACAGGTAGTACAAGCCATCGATAAACGGATATTTCTGGCGGTCCAGCTTTTTAAATATATCATCAAACATGCTCATTTTGCTAGTCAATTATTTGTAAACAGTAGTTCCTGATACATTTAGGGCAGAATCAATTTCAAAATGAATCTTTCCTGTATCTTTAAACGAAAGAACTTTCTACAAAAATCCGTAAAAAATATGAGAAACTGTGTTTTGACCTTACTTCTATTATCAAGCACCTACTTTGCCACAGCGCAGTCGAAGGCAGATCAGGAAGAAATTTATGGAATCCTCAACCGCCAGAACGGAGACTGGAACCGTGGCGATGTAAAATCATTTATGAAAGGTTACTGGGAATCGGACTCGCTGATGTTTGTGGGAAAAGGCGGAGTGACTTATGGTTATAATCAAACCTACGAAAACTATCTGAAACGTTATCCGGATCGCGCTTCGATGGGCACGCTAAAATTCGAATTTATCAATCTGACTTTTCCTTCAAAAGACGTGGCATTTCTGGTAGGAAAATGGAATTTGACGCGCCCTGAGAAAGGCGATATTGGAGGACATTATACCTTACTTTGGAAAAAAATTAAAGGAAAATGGCTCATTATCTGTGATCATTCAAGTTAAATAACTGCCAATCTAATAGTAGCTGAATAAAAAAATAACCGGTCTGTAATTCGCAGGCCGGTTATCTTTTTGTGAAATATTTTCTATTACAATCTCTTCAGACTCATCACAGCATTGACAGGAGTTCCTGTTCCTGATGTGTTGGTATTCACTATAATTTTCATGTCATTCGGGTTTTGAGTCAATCCGAAGGTATTGCTGGTGGACCCGTTCGTCAATGTAAGTTTGCCGGTTTCTACTTGCCATTTGGTATCAGCTGCAATATTAATAAAAGCTCCGACTAACGCTACGGCTGCGTCACAATCTGAAAGAGTTACTTTGTTGTCAGAAGTAAAAGTGAATTTCAAATCTTTGTAACACGGAGCAGCAGTTGGAAGCAAAGCTAACGCAGGAATACTGGTCGAAGCATTTTCTGGCTGAACATCGGTCAATTGCCATCTGCCAACAATTTCATTATCATCGACAGTTACAGGCGTTTCCTCGTCGTCATCTTTACAAGAAACAAAAACAAACGCAAGAAGAAGAAATGACAAAAAGGCCGTTTTGCCCAACAGGTTAAAAAATTTCATCGCAAAGGAGATTATGGATTAAGACTTAACATGATATTCAACTTCAAACTTACTGTAAAAATTGTCCTGATTATAAAATTAAGATGTTTACAGTCAAAATATTGAGGTGATAATATTTAGCTTTTGGTTTTCAAAAAAATCTCTAACATTCTTTGGGCTGCTGCCAATGGTAATTCTTTTCCATTTGAAACCAATTTTTCTGTGCTTTTTAAGGCTTTTTTCATTGAAGCGTTTTCGTAAAACTGATCTACCAGCGTTTGTCTGATATGATCATGCATCCATTCCAGATTCTGATTTCGACGATTTTTTTCAAAAAAACCATTTTTGGTCGTAAGATTTTGATATTCCCGGATCAGCTCCCACAATTCAGAGATTCCTGTATTTTCCAGCGCAGAACAGGTTACTACGTGCGTTGCAAATTCCGAGTCTGATTTTGGAAACAAATGAAGCGCCTTCTGGTATTCGCCAACGGCTTGCTGAGCAGCAACCTTATTTTTCCCGTCCGCCTTATTGATCGCTACTGCATCCGCCATTTCCATGATACCTTTTTTTATCCCCTGCAATTCGTCACCTGCACCGGCCAGCATAAGTAATAAAAAAAAATCGCTCATGCCGCGGACTAAAGTTTCTGATTGTCCGACACCCACAGTTTCGATGATAATAATTTCGTATCCGGCCGCTTCACATAACAACATGGTCTCCCGGGTGTTTCTCGCCACGCCACCCAAGGACAGGCCAGAAGCGGAAGGACGAATATAAGCCAGTGGGTCGTGTGCAAGATTTTCCATCCGTGTTTTATCGGCGAGAATACTTCCCCCGGATTTTTTGCTGGAAGGATCAATGGTAAGTACAGCGATCTTTTTATCAAGGCTCGTCAGGTGTTTGCCAAAAGTTTCAATAAATGAGCTTTTCCCGACACCAGGAACGCCAGTAATTCCGATCCGAAGTGATTTTCCAGTCGCTGGAAGAAGTTTATTTAATAATTCTCCTGCGAGTTGGCGATCATTTTTGAGCTTGCTTTCTATCAAGGTGATACCCCGGCTCAGGATAACTCTGTCTCCGGAAAGAATTCCTTCTAAATAAGCATCAACTGAAAGGCGCTGGCGCATAAACTGGGTTTTGATAGAAAAACGAAGTTTATAAAATTTGCCAATGAATAGCAAAAATGAAACTTTTTAATATGAGAAAAGGCGAAAAGCCGTATATTGCTCGTTTAAAATACATATTTTACTTTAAACAATACGAATGAAGATCATATCAAATCGCTTAAAGCTCATGGCAGTTTTGTGCCTGGGTTCTTTAAGTGTCTTCGCTCAGGAAGCGGACAAACCGAAGTACGATGCGCATGTACTTTTTCACCCTTTGTTTAATTTCCAGCCAGGTAGTGAATATCGTACAGGAAGCGGTGCTCCCGGCCCTCGCTATTGGCAAAATCGCGCTGATTATAAGATCAACGTAGCCTTAAATGAACAAGAAAAAACTGTTTCGGGAGATGTAGAAATTACATACAAAAATAACTCCCCTGAGGCGTTGGAATTTGTGTGGCTGCAACTGGATCAGAATGCGTTTAATAATGATTCCCGCGGAGGCAAGACAACGGCTATCACTGGCGGAAGGTTTGGAAACAATGGTTTTAATGGCGGCGATGCTATCAAAACTGTTTCCGTGCAACAGGGAGGCGGAAAAGCGACGGATGCTAATTTTATCATCACAGATACGCGCATGCAAATTCGCCTGGCTACTCCGGTGAAAGCGAATGGCGAAATTATAAAAATCAAAATCGCTTATTCTTTCAAAATTCCTGAATATGGTTCAGACCGTATGGGGACACTGGAAACGAAAAATGGTATTGTTTACGAAATGGCTCAGTGGTATCCACGCGTGGCGGTTTTTGACGATATCGAAGGCTGGAACGTGCTTCCCTATCTTGGAGCTGGCGAGTTTTACCTTGAATATGGAGATTTCGAATACGCGGTTACTGTGCCTTGGGACCATATTGTTGTTGGTTCAGGTGAATTGTTAAATCCTGGTGAGGTTCTTACAGCTGAGCAAAGAAAACGTCTGGCTGATGCTGCAAAAAGTGACCAGACTGTAATGATCCGTACGGCAGAAGAAGTTACAAATCCTGCTTCGCGTCCAAAACAGTCAGGAACGCTTACATGGAAATTTAAATGTCTTCAGTCACGCGATATCGCCTGGGCAACTTCGAAAGCTTTTGTCTGGGATGCTGCCCGTATGAATCTTCCAAACGGAAAAACGGCTTTGGCGCAATCGGCTTATCCGGCCGAAGACGGTGGAAAAGATGGCTGGGGACGTTCAACTGAGTACGTGAAAGGATGTATCGAATTTTATTCTAATTATATCCATGAATACACTTATCCGGTTGCAACAAACGTGGCGGGAATAGTAGGCGGAATGGAATACCCGGGTATCGTTTTTTGTAGCAGCAAAAGTCGTAAGGATGATTTATGGGGCGTTACGGATCACGAATTTGGACATAACTGGTTCCCGATGATTGTTGGTAGCAACGAAAGAAAATATGCCTGGATGGATGAAGGATTTAATACATTTATTAATTTCCTTTCCGGGGATAATTTCAATAACGGCGAGTATAAAGACGTTCAGATGAATGACCTGCACCGTTTGGCGCCGATTATTTTCCGTGATAAAGCTGATCCGATTATGACAATTCCGGATGTGGTTCAGGCTGCAAATCTTGGTTGGGAAGCTTACTACAAGCCGGCGATTGGTTTGAAAATGTTACGTGAGCAAGTGTTAGGAAAAGATCGTTTCGACTATGCGTTTCATACTTATGTAAAACGCTGGGCATTTAAACATCCGACGCCTTATGATTTCTTCCGCACCATGGAAGACGCAGCCGGAGAAGATCTTGGCTGGTTTTGGAAAGGCTGGTTCTTTGAAAATTATAAGCTGGACCAAAGTGTGAAAGACGTTGCATACATCGAACAAAATCCTTCAAAGGGATCTGTTATCACGATCGAGAATCTGGATCAGTTTGCAATGCCTGCGAAAGTTGACGTAGAGGAAGTGAGTGGCAAGAAAACGCGTGTTGAATTACCTGTGGAAATTTGGCAGCGCGGCGGAAAGTGGACTTTCAAAGTGGATACGCAACAACCGCTAAAATCGGTGACGATTGATCCTGATCACCAGCTTCCGGATATTAACCCGCAGAATAATAGCTGGAAACCTTCGAAATATTCTGTTTCTGAAACAAACTAAAACAGGCAAAAAATATGAAAGCCTTGCAGATTTGATGAAAATCAGATCTGCAAGGCTTTTTTTATGCAAAATTGAAGCAATGAAAATTTCTAGATAGTAATTAACATAGCTCCGTAGGAGTATCCGCCACCGAAAACGGTGATCACGATATTCTGGCCCTTTTCAAATCTTGATCTGTTTTCAGAAAGAGCAATGGCGCAGCCAGCACATCCGGTATTTCCCAAATACTGAATATTAGAAATCAATTTTTCCGCAGGAATTCCCAATGTATTAATCACGTTCAGACTGATACGATGATTGGCCTGGTGAGGGATCAGATAGTCCAGATCATCAATAGTCATTCCGCAAGCCTGTAAAACTTGTTGGCTAACTTTTGGCATATAGATACATGCATTCTGGAAAACATCTCTTCCAAACGGCATGATAACGCCACGTTCGTTCGGACGAAGCACGACTGCTTCAACAGCCTTACCGCTCGTTGCAGCTCCGCCGGTGATCAGTTTTTTTATCTCCATATCCGATTCAGACTGCCTTTCTTTGGAGATCAGCATTGCCGAAGCTCCGTCTCCCCACAAATGCCCGGAGACTGTATCGCTTTCGTTATAGTATGCAGTGTTATGATCCGAAACAATAACCAACGCTTTCGAAGCCTTACCCATCGCGAAGTAACCTTCAACAATTTCAATGGCGTTTAAAAGCGATGAACAAGCAGAAGAAATTGTTACTACCGGGATATCCGGAAGTGCTAAATGATGCTGAACGGCATGTGCAACGGTAACTATGGTATCGTATGGAGTATAAGTACCCCCAACGATTAAGTCAATTTCATTTTTACTAAATGGTATATTATCCTCTAGCAATAGCTTGACGGCTTCAATAGCCATGGTCGAAGTATTCTCTCCTTGTGCAGCTTTGCGGCGTTCGTAAATTCCCGTGCGCTCAACAATCCATTCGCTGGACAGGTTATTAAGATTTGTAAAATATTCATTACCAATTACTTCACTTGGTAGATAATGACTGAGTGTATTAATATACATGGTTGAGAAGTTGACTTCGCAATCTACTATTCTGATTAATTCCGAAAGTTAAATATTTCGTAGAAAGCATAGTACTTAATATTTGAACAATTCAATAATAAGTTTATAAAATTATACAAATAATTTAAGTAGTTAAAAATTCTGTTTTTTAAGATTTCAATAAATTTTTGTAAAAACACTGCAAAATCCGTTCCTCACTTATCCAGTTATAGTGCTTTTCCGCCGAGACTCTTCCACGCTGTCCCATTGCTTTCGCCAATGAGGGATTTTCGATCAGCCATTCGAATTTCTCTGCAAGCTTTTTAGCATCATAAGGCGAAATACAAAACCCACATCCTGAGGTTTCCACCACCTGTTTGTACAACGGGAAATCGGAAGTAATTACCGGCAAATTCAAAGCCATATACTCAAACAGTTTTGTAGTATATGAATCCGGATAGTCTGCAACTGGTTTTAGTAATGCTATCCCTGCCGTGGCGCCACTTGCATACCATATTATTTCCCGAAGGTCAGTATATCCGTGAAATGTCAAATGCTCTTTAACATTTTCAAAATGAGGTAAGTTTTCAGCTTCATGCCAGTCGAACTGAACTTTTCCAAATAAATGGACCTGAAATTCAGGATGTTTTATTTTCAATAAGGCTAATGCTTCAACGAGTGTGTCAAAGGATCGCTCCATTGAGATTACACCAGAATAAAAAAATACAGGAGGAGATTTCAACACCCCCTCTTTTTCAGCATGAGAATCGACAAAAGCTACGGAAACGTAGTTATGAATAATCGCATGAGGTAGAGGCAGATTTTTATATTCCTCTAAATAAGCATCTTCGGTAAAAACGCAATAAAATTTCTTACGGGCATACCCGTCAAAAATTTTGAATAAACGGCGGTAAACGATCGCCTGGTTATATCGCTTAATCGAAAACTTTTTGTAAAGATTTTCCTGAACCTCGTAAATTACTTTTGCTCCCAGCATTTTAAATAAAAATGCCGCTGGTATCAATTCCGGCACAAATATATGAACAATTGCAGGACGAAAAAGTAAACATTTGCAAAGTAAAACCGGATAACAAAATAATATTCTAGGCAATAGTCTTCGAAAACGAGGCAAAATTACAAACCGGATTTTTTCATCCTTGTCATGATTATTCGCGCCTGGAATCGCACAAATCACTTCGTAAAAGGGTGTTAGTGAAGGCGCTATCTTATAAATAATTCGAGGATCAGTAGCCGGATGGACAGTACTGAGCAATAAAACCCTCGGTTTCATTGTCCGGTAACGATCGCAACTCCGGAAGACGTACCGATCCGGTCAGCGCCTGCTTCAATAAAAGCAATGGCCTGCTCTCGTGTTTTAATACCACCGGAAGCTTTAATTTTGATCTCAGCCGGAAGTATAGCACGCATTTTTTTTACCGTTTCAATTTCAGCGCCTTTTGGTGCAAAGCCTGTTGATGTTTTTACAAAATCCACTTTCGATTCTGCACAAATTTCACAAGCCGTATAAAGTTCGAAGGAATCCAGATATGCCGTTTCAATAATTACTTTAAGCAGCGCATTACCAGCGTGAGCGATCTCGGCCAGTTGCCTAAGTTCTTCCCGAATGCTCAGGTAAGCCATGGACTTAAACCGAGAGACATTCATTACTACATCAAGCTCAGTTGCACCGTTAACTAACGCGTTCCGAGCTTCAAATAACTTCGTTTCCGTTGTGGAATATCCGAGTGGGAACCCGATTACAGTAGCAATTCCAATTTTTACCGGACAAAATTCAAACATCTCCACAGTATAGCCGACATATCCCGGTGCTACGCAAACGCCTTTAAACTGGTGAATCCAGGCTTCCTCACACAATTTGCGAATATCTGTTTCGCTGGCTGTTGGGGATAGCAGTGTGTGGTCTATGTAGTGGGAAAGTTCTGTCATAAATAAAAATCGATCGAAAAGATAAAGCAAAAACCCCATCTATCGACAGGGTTTTTGCTTCATATTTGTTGCTGAATTACATCTCAGTTTTTGGAGTTTCAACGGATTCTGTTGCGTCTTCCACTTCTTCCGTTGCAGCTGATTCGCCGGCTACAAATAATTCAGGAACATATTTAGATAATAAGTTATACCAGGTAATCACTTTTTTGATATCCGATACATACACTCTTGAACGATCAAAATCAGGAAGGATCTCATTTAAAAATTCGATAAGATCTTTGTCCGACGAACTTTTGATCTGCAATGCAACCTGCTCGCCATGTACTTCTCTGATTTTTACAAAAACATCCGCTAATGGAACTGATTCCTCTTCTCCCTCAGTAAATATAGAAACGTCTTTCAAAACAGAAACACGGGCAGTTGGCCCTATCAATGACTTCTCATGTTTTTCATCCAGGCTTTCTACAATGACACCTGCGCGGCTTGGTTTCAAAATACGGAACAACCCGCCTTTTCCTGAAACGTTTGCTATCTCTTTCAACAATTCCATTCCTGTTGATTCTACTTTCTCGCTCATCCTTTTGTTTGTGCTATTAGTGGTCTCTTTATTTAAAGTCGATTCATATCATAAAGATAAAGCAGATACCTCAGTCAATTTTTGGTAACTTTTCACAAAAACGTGAGTGACTCTACGATAACTATTGATGATAATTTAAAATTTCCGCAAAATAACGGAAAGATCGGTCGGTAAGCAACCTTATTCAATGTTCGTTTTCTCAAACGTTTGATTATAAGATTCTATTGTTGCCAGAATTCCTTCTCTCCCTTCTCCTTTTTCCGCTGATGTAACGAACATCGGAGGGATTTCTTCCCAAATTTCTGCCAGTTTTTCCTTATATTTTGTCACCTGAGCTTCCTGCTGATATGGTTTCAGCTTATCTGCTTTCGTAAAAATAATATGAAAAGGTATGCCGCCCTGCCCTAGTTCTTCCATAAATTCCAGGTCAGCAGCCAAGGCGTCGTGTCGAATATCAATTAGAACAAAAGTACATACCAGATTGGACCTGTTATGAAGATAATCACCGATCATTTTCTCCCATTTCTCCCTTTCTGTTTTGCTTACTTTGGCATAACCATAACCAGGCAAATCGACCAGATACCAGTTGTCGTTGATAAAATAATGATTAATTAGCTGAGTCTTTCCTGGTTGCTGAGAAGTTTTGGCAAGCGCCTTTTTCCCTGTCAGCATATTAATTAAGGAGGATTTTCCAACGTTAGACCGTCCAATGAAGGCATATTCCGGCAAATCTGGCTTAGGGCATTTCTCATAATCAGAATTGCTCATCACATATCTGGCATCTTGAATTTTCATCACGGTAGGTTATTAATTTTCCCACAAAGGTACGGTTTTCTTTTTTAACTGAATGCGGCCTGACATTTTAGAAGTAGTTATAAACACTTCTACGCAGAATTAAATTTTTACAATTATTGGACTATTTTAAGCTACGTATACTGCCATTAGTTGTACGTAATGAGGTTAAGTAGGTATTATATAATTTTTAAATTAATTCTACGATCCAATTTAAAAAATACGTGTGCATTTCCAGTTCGTTCTAACAATATAGTTAATCCAGCCAATTAGCTTTGTATCAAGTTATTCACCATAACAAAAACATTTCCAGCACCCGTTAATAGATTGACTAGCGTAATCCCTGGGGCTTGTAGAAAAACTGAGACAATTATCGTATGTTTATTGACTTAATATATCTACAAGCCCTTTCTATCAGAATCAGAGTACAATGAGTGAGTGTAAGACCCAAGTTTTTTCTCGTTTTAATTTATCGAATTTTTTTGCGTTGGTCATACTTCTTGTAAGTGTGGCCTTTACCTCAGAAGCACAAAGTTTCTATGCAGGAGGAGGTCCGATTCATGATTTCAGAGGAGGATTTAAGATAGATTCTTTTCCGGTAAAAGTCGAAGGACTCGATTCCAAAATCAATGAAAATTTCGGGATTTCTAAGATTTGCTTTACCATTCTGCACCCGAGAGTATCGGATCTGAAAATTGAATTAATAAGTCCCGATGGCACAAGCATCTGGTTAACAAACCGTAATGGAAGAGACGAAGGCAGACATTATACCAATACCTGCTTCCGGTCTAATGGATTTTCGGGTTACATACATCAGGCGGAAGCACCATTTACAGGAGAGTATATTCCTGACGGAAGAATGACATTTTTGAACAATGGCCAAAATCCAAATGGAATTTGGTATCTAATGGTGCAGGATTTACGAACCGGTGAAAGAGGCGCAGTGAATTTTGTTACACTGGAATTTAGTAAAAATCCTACACCAAATACCGATGTAAGCCCTTGTTCGCTGGAAGACGGAACTGCCTGCAAATGCGCCGATGGAAGTGCTGACTGCGAATTGCTTCCTGATCTGGTAATACTTTCCAGACTAACCCTTGATCAGGTTAAGGAATATCCATGGAATGACCCATATTATCCTGGCCAATTGCGCCTGGCAGCATCTATCGCCAATATCGGAGCCGGTCCGATGGAAGCTTTTGGTAACAATAAATGGTATTGCGGAAGTGAGGAAGTGAAAGATTCTACGGTGATTTGTAAGGATAAAACACATCCGAGACAACAGATAAATCAGCGTGTTTATAAGAAAAACGGAAATAAAATGGAATGGCAGGATCGAGTTGCCGGAACAAATTATTTCGATGATAAACCTGGGCATAATCACTATCACGTAGATGACTGGGTCGAATTCCGGGTTATTAAGGAAATCAAAAATAAAAAGGGAAAAGTGACTAAAAGAGAGCTTGTTTCGAAAGGAAGCAAGGTTAGTTACTGCCTGTTCGATTCCGGAATTTGTAATAATAATGACAGTCTATGTGTCCTGAACGGCAAGTCTTATGGCGATCAGAATCTTACTAATTATGGATTAGGAAATTATGTGGATTGTAAATCTTTGAAACAAGGTATTAGTGTCGGCGGTTATGATACCTACGGAATGATGTATGAAGGGCAGTCAGTTTCTTTGCCAAAAGGATTGAAGTCAGGAGATTACGTTCTGGAAATCGAGGTTGATCCGACAGGGATTTATAAGGAGAAAGACAAATCGAATAATACATTCAAAATGCCAATCCATATTTCTAAACAGGAATAACGCATTAAATAACTCAGAAATAATACCCAAAATCTGACTGGCTTCAAATAGAAGCCAACGAGATTTCTATGACTTTACTATATCACAAAATTTAACTCAACTCTACTTATTTAATCATTATGAAAGTGAATTTTTACAAATGGCTTCTTCTGGGCATAACATTGTTTTTAATTGATAATACCTACGCACAGCAATGCCCTTCAGGAGATTTTACTGCAGTATCAGGCGGAACATACAAACTTGACGGAAACAAGACATTAATTATTTCTGCAAGTGTTACAAATCTTACATTGCAGATCAGCAACCGTGATAATATTATCTGTGTGGCAGCTGGTGTAACCTGGGAACAAAACAGACAAACAAACTTTGATGGATCGGTAAGTATTAATGTTTACGGAACTTTCAACTATAACAGTTCGGACAACTTTAACGGAAATGTACCTTCTTATCTGAATGTTCAGGAAGGCGGCGTACTAAATACCAACACAAGCGGTATTGGAAGTAATCTGTTGATCAATAATCAGGGCACTACAACATTTACAACTTCCGGTGCAGTTGACTTCCGTGATTCTTTCTCTTTTTACAATTTAGGACCAAATGCAAAATTGATCGCCACTGCACCTTCTCTAGTAAAATTTGGCACGAATACTGTAATCTGCAACGCCGGAACGATGGATTTTGGAAGCCTTGAAAACGCTGATGCCAAACGTTTTAAAAATGAAAAGTCGGGTGTTATCAATATCAGTAGGTATTTTTATAACCATGGTTCTATTTTGAACGATGGAGAAATCAATACACTCTGCGGAAAATTTGGTGCGTCAGGCTGTGAGTTTATAATCGGCGACAAAGGTCCGGGAAAAGAGTTTGAGAATAATGGCTGTATGAATATCACTGGAAATGTGAACATTCGTGGTGCTGCTTTTAACAACGGAACTATCACAATTACAAACGGAGATCTTACGATAGATAAAAAAATATCTGGTTATAACGGTTCGATCATCGTTGTAAACGGAAAGAGTATGATCAACAGCGATGGTGGCTACAACGGAACGAACATGTTTTTCTGGGATGAAAATACTGTGGGACATGATTTTGATGAAAAAAGAAATAATAACCCAGCGATAACAACTGTATATAAAGTAGAAAAAAGAACCTGCGAAAAAGAAGAGGCTTTTGGGTCGATTGGAGATCTGGTTTGGTATGATAAAAACCAGGACGGAAAACAGGATGAAACAGAGCTTCCTGCGCCGGATTTGAAAGTGCAGTTATATAAACTTGTGTCAGGAACCTGGACTTCGGAAATAAGTGCCGTTACGGATAAATTTGGGAAGTACCTTTTTGAAGGATTGACGACAGGTAAATATAAAGTGCAGTTTACGTTGCCAACAGGAGGAAAGTCGTTCTTTACTTCTTTCAAAAAAACAGGGGTAGATACTGAACTGGATAGCGACGCAAATACTGCCGATAATAATTCAAGTGACGAAATTTCCATCGATACTTCTTACCCGGTCGGAAATGTAAAACGTGATAACATGACGATAGATGCCGGAATTTACGAAGGTTCGACACCACTTCCGGTTACGTTGATTAGTTTTACCGTTAGTGAAGAAAATGAATCAGTTCAGTTAAAATGGTCAACTGCGATGGAAACGAACAGCGAAAGTTTTGACGTAGAACATAGCTTAACAGGTAAAAGCTGGAAGAAAGTTGGGAACGTTCTGGCTTCGGGAGAAAGTTCGGCGGAGATCAAATACACTTTCACCGATACAAATCCTGCTGACGGAGAAAATCTTTACAGACTGAAAATGATCGATGCTGACGGAACTTTTGCATACAGCGGCATCCGCAGCGTAAGCATAGAACTTGGAGAAGGAGTCGTAATTTATCCAAATCCCGTTGCTGATCGCCTTTATTTGAAAATTACAGATTGGACAAAAATCAACAAAGTTCAAATGTTTGACCTGAACGGAAAAGCGATATTTAATTCGACCAAAGCACCGGTTGATGGTATTGATGTCAAAAATCTGCCATCTGGACTCTATGCTGTTCGGGTGACAAGCACTAACGGAGCCACAAATAGCTTTAAAGTTGTTATCAATAAATAGTGAAAAGAGAAACTTCTTTCGCCATTAGAAGTTGTACCAGTCCAATGAAATTAGCGCCCTTGCAGATACAAATGCAGGGGCGCTTTTTTTGTTCTAAAAATTAAGTAAGTTCGCTTTATATTTTCGAAAATAGAATTGAACCTATTGGTTAAGAATTGGTTTAGTAAAATAAACCGGATAGGTATTTTCGTTATTTATTCAAACTATAATGTAATCAGGCAATGAAAGGTTTTAAAAAAATGATTTCACTGTTGATCGTTGCGGCACTTACCTTTTCAACGGTATATGCTAATGACGGCGACAAGAAAGACACCAAGGCAGTTGGAATTAAATTTTCGGAAGGCAGTTGGGCGGCAATTTTAAAAAAGGCAAAAGCGGAAAAGAAAATTGTTTTTCTTGATGCATATACAACCTGGTGCGGACCTTGTAAATTGTTACAAAAGAATGTATTTACGAAACCAGAAGTAGGGGCGTTATTTAACCAGAAATTTATCAACGTAAAAGTTGATATGGAAAGTGGTGAAGGTCCGAAACTTGCGAAAAAATATCCTTTGGAAGGTTATCCAACTTTGTTCTTCATCGATCCGGATGGAAAAATCGTTAAACAGGTTATTGGCTATCAAAATCCTGAAACTTTGCTAAGTATCGGCAAGGCGATTCCTGCGATTTAATTTATTGTCAATTATTGTCAGGAAGCCTTGAATAATTCAAGGTTTGTTGAAATAAAAGTCAGGTATGGTCATTTATTGGCCGTACCTGTTTTTGTATATAATAAAAATGTCAGGTTTTATCACTGCTCAGGCGATTCCTGACGACAAATGACAAAACCTGACAAAAAATGACTTAGAGAATTCTATTCGTAATAATTCATCACCCGGTGGCCGCTGTTTTCCAGCAACTGATCTTTTTTGAACAGCGTTAAATCTGCGGCAACCATGTCATTAACAAGTGCTTTCAAATCATATTTTGGTTTCCAGCCAAGTTTAGTCATTGATTTTGTCGGATCCCCGATCAATAATTCAACTTCTGTCGGGCGGAAATATCTTGGATCAACAGCGACAACTTCCTTACCAATCTCAATTTGATATTTTGGATCGTTGCACTTCACCACTTTTGCAGTTTCTGCTGCGCCTTCTCCTGAAAATTCAAGTTCAACACCAACTTCTGCAAAAGCCATACGTACGAAATCACGGATGCGGGTTGTAATTCCTGTCGCGATAACAAAATCTTCGGCAACTTCCTGCTGCAAAATTAACCACATCGCCTCAACGAAATCTTTTGCATGGCCCCAGTCGCGTTGCGCATCCAGGTTTCCAAGAAAAACTTTGTCCTGCAAGCCTAATGCAATCCTCGCAACGGCTCTCGTAATTTTACGCGTAACAAAAGTTTCACCGCGTAAAGGAGATTCGTGGTTGAAAAGGATACCATTTACCGCATACATATCATAAGCTTCGCGATAGTTAACTGTGATCCAGTAACCATAAAGTTTTGCAACAGCGTATGGGGAACGTGGATAAAATGGGGTAGTTTCAGACTGAGGAACCTGCTGAACCAAACCGTATAACTCCGAAGTCGAAGCCTGGTATATTTTAGTTTTTTTGGTAAGCCCTAACAAACGAACGGCTTCAAGAATACGGAGCGTTCCGATTCCATCAACGTTTGCAGTATATTCAGGCTCTTCAAAACTCACCTGAACGTGAGACATCGCACCAAGGTTGTATATCTCGTCTGGCTGGATTTCCTGAATGATTCGAATAATGTTTGTCGAATCACTCAAATCACCATAGTGCAAGTGGAAACGAACATTTTTTTCATGTGGATCTTCATAAATATGATCGATCCGCTGGGTATTGAACAGAGAGCTGCGGCGTTTGATACCGTGCACTTCATAACCCTTGCTTAATAACAATTCTGCCAAATAGGCGCCATCCTGCCCGGTAATCCCTGTAATTAATGCCTTCTTCATCGTAAATTAGTATGTATAGAAAATACAAAGATAAAATTAATAGCCAACTTTAAAATTTTCGTCTATTCCGCGGATGCACGGATCATCAGACTGCGTTTTATATCAACCCGGTCAGCCAGAATCACTGCTGATGAATATTGCCCGCGAATCTGTTCAAGATAATGTTCTGCATCGCTTCTGTATATAAAATCTCCTGCCTTCACCCGGTAGGTAGGCTGCGAATAACTCACGTAGGGATTCAAATCAGGAAATAACTGATAGACATAAGCCTTCGCATTGTCAGCTTCCTGACGCACATTTCCCACATATAATTGTATCCTAAATCCGCTTATAAATTTGATGGCTTTATTTTGTTGCGCCATGGTGTCCAAAACCGTTTGCAACCTTTTATTGACACTTGCAGTTTTCCCGTTTGCGACTTTTGAAGTATTATCGACAGGGGCAGGTTTTGTTTCCGACTTCTTTCCTATGCTGGGTTCCACATATTCGAATCGTGGCCTTACCGAAGATAGATCTTCACGATAATCGGCTGATGACACGCTTGGCGTGCTCTTTTTGCTACATCCGGAAAATGCCAGAAGGCCAAGTGGAAGAGCGAGCAAAAATATTTTCTTTTTCAGCGACATAGATAAAACGATTCGTGATGAACCCACAAAGTTAACCAAAAACGTAGAGATAACCCATCCTGGTGTGCTATTTTGAATCTATTACCTAACTTTGCTTTTACTAATTGAATACAACCGTACAAATGCAACATCACGTTTCCCTGCGCCATCTGAACACATTCGGTCTCGAATCATTTGCGCAATCTTTTGTGGAAGTAGAGTCAGTTGAAGAACTTACTGAAATCCTTAGAAATCCAGAATTGAAAAATACTCCGAAATTCATTCTGGGAGGGGGAAGTAATATTTTGCTGAAGCAGGATATTGATGCATTGGTAATAAAAATTTCGATCGGCGGGATTGATAAGATAAAAGAAGACGATAATCACATCTGGCTTCACGTCGGTGCTGGTGAAAAGTGGCATGATTTCGTGATGTATTGCGTCGATAATGGCTATGCTGGTGTTGAAAATTTATCTTTGATTCCCGGTACAGTAGGAGCGGCGCCGATGCAAAATATTGGTGCTTATGGTGTTGAAATAAAGGATGTGGTTGAAAGCGTGGAAACAATTTTTTACGACTCCAAAGAAACCAGAATCTTTACAAATGAGGAATGTAACTTCGGATATCGCGAAAGTATTTTCAAACATGATTTGAAGGGAAAATGCATCATCACCGGGGTAACTTTCCGTCTGAATAAAAATCCTGTTTATCATGTGGAGTATGGTGATATTCAAAAAACATTGCAGGACGCTGGCGTAGAATCGCTTTCAATCAAAGCGGTCAGCGACGCTGTGATCCACATTCGGAAAAGCAAACTTCCGGATCCGGCCGAAATAGGTAACGCTGGGAGTTTTTTCAAGAATCCTGAGATACCCGAAGAGCAATTTAATAAACTCAAATCTGATCATCCGACCTTACCGGGTTATCCCGCAAGTCCTGGTTTTGTGAAAGTGCCGGCAGGATGGCTCATTGAACAGACTGGTTGGAAAGGATATCGCGACGGCGCCGTTGGTGTTCATGCACGACAAGCTTTGGTTTTGGTAAATTATGGCGGAGGAAGTGGAGCGGAAATAAAGTTATTGTCGCAAAAAATTCAAAAATCGGTTTCAGAGAAATTCGGCATCAATTTAAGCGCCGAAGTGAATTTTATTTAAACAAATATTATGAGTAACAGAAAGCTCTATACATCATTGGTTATTCTTATCCTGTTTGTTACAATATTTTTTTTGAAACAGAATTTTTTAGGAGAACTCTATCAGGACGAACATCATTATTTACCCACGGCTGTATTTTTTAGCAAAGAGCCCATTCCGTCGCTGGACCTTTTGAAAAGTTATAATGAGCTGAATACCCCGGTCCCGTTCATTTTAGGTGGCTGGGTGGTTAACATCTTTGGTGAAAATATTCAATGCCTTCGATTATTGACTTATGCAGTAAGTCTTATTTTACTAATGACTTTCGTCTGGGCCAGCCCAGATCATTCTAAACGCTTATTCCTTTGTCTGGCGGGATTAATGATTTTCCCCAATTATTATTTGTGCAGTGTTTATTATTACACTGATATTTTTGCCATGCTAGGCGTTCTGGCTGGAACGGTGGCTTATCTGCGAAAAGCGCATTGGTGGGGAATGTTATTTTTCATAGCAGCTGTCAGCAGCCGGCAATATATGCTTGCTTTTCCGGCAGCTATCGTGGCTTACGAGTTTCTGGAATTATTGAAAATCAACTTGAACGTGCGTAGATTTTTTTCCGGTTTGTTTAAAGATCTTTCCTGGCTTCCCTATGCTTTGGCGGTATTGAGCATTGCTCCCTGGGTTTTACTCTGGAACGGCCCGGCGCCGGCAGCGGTAATGGCTAATCAATATTATGATTCAGACAAACTGATTCAATACAATTTCGGATATGTAATTTATTCATCAGCTTGTCTGGCGGTGTATTATGTGATTCCCGAAATATTGATTACCGGAAAGCTGAAATATTTTATCAATTACCCTAAAAACCATCCGGGGTTTTTCTTCACTTTTCTTATTTTAATTATAGGGCTAATTACCTTTTTTCCAGCGAAACAGGCTTATAATCCCTACTTTACCTGGCCATACCTGGGTTATGTTGATCAGCTGCTGATGACAATTGGTATTACTGGTTTTCTCAAACAAATTGTTTTTGGCTTCCTGATGCTGATCACATTCATGCGGTTTATTTCTCCAAAATTCGGTCTTGCTGGCTGTGTTGTTATCATCAACATCCTGCTTTTGGGGAAGGCTCAGCTGTCATGGGATAAATATTCGCTGCCGATGATCATGGTTTTATGGTTTCTTGCAATGTTTGACTATCACTGGCTTTTCGCAGCCAGTGATAGCAAAGACGAAGAATTACTTCACAACCACAACCCGGTGCGAGGATGATTTTTCACCTGAGTGGATTTTTAACACATAGGTTCCAGTGCTTAAATTATTTGTATGAAGCGACACCCATTCATTTCCTGAATATGTCCTCGTCTCCATTTTTACTCCCGAAGAGGAAAAAATGTCTACACGGTCAATTTTGTCAGAGGCTGAAACTACATTGATCACGTCGATGGTAGGGTTGGGATAAACGTTAATGGTAGCCATTGCTTCATCTATTACATCATCGGACCCTTTAATCATTTTTAAATAAGCAATCGGAGACTCTGATTTGTCTGTATATCCTCTGATCTGATAAGTGTATTCTTCACCTTTCCTGGCCGACGGATCGGAATATTCCGTTTGATCTTTTGACAAATAGATAATTTCATGAGTCTGAAGCGAATCTTTTCCGTGCAGCCTTTCCAGGATATATCCTGTGACGTTTGGAAGTTTATTCCAGTTCAGCACGATATTATTTTTTGGCTCTGAACCGGTAAGTGTTAGTGTTCCAAGATCAACATAAGGATTGATAGTATTGTGATGAAACGCAAATGCCCTGAAACCTCTTGTGTTTTTCAAAAAGGGACCAATGTAAACCCAGGGCGCTGAGACAAGGCCTGAATGATGGTATTTGGAAGGCAGATATTTGATCAGCGTATCGTTTCCAACCGTTTTAAGTGAAACAATAACGCGGTTTGCTTCCGCTCTTCCTGATTTCAACTTTTGCCATTCTTTGTTTAAATAGAAAAAATCCTTCACCGAATAAGTTGAAAATGCTTCCTGGCTACCCTGGATGTTTGCATTAATTGTATCATTCGGATAAACCATTTGCTGGTAATCTTCAAAAACCATGGTGATTTCATCCCGGTTTGGCGTAGAATAAAATGCTTTTTGAAAACTTGGGGAAGTTGCTTTTTCTTTTTCTCCATAATGATAAAACCCAGCCATTTCAGCCAGGTCGCGGCCTACCTGAAGATAACCTTCCAGCCCGTAATGAAAGCCGTTCCAGTCGGGGGCACCCAAAGCAGCATAAGGTTGTATAATCGGATATTTTTTATTTAATAGTCGCTGTTGTTCTCTGAACGCACCAATCCGGTCATCGTAAGGTCCACCACCGAAAAGCGGCAATTGAAAAACGTACATTTTTTCAATCATCGGATAATCTTCCTGCAAATTGACCATGAGTTTATCAAAACGCGGTGCCCATACGGACGGATCGTCGGAGGCTGCCTCTGCTTCTCCCTGCCAGTAAAATATACCCTTTAGATTAGGCAGAAGTCCGGTTTGCTGTGCATAATTCAATAATATTCCATAACCTGTTGACGCGTCCGCATGGTTATTTGGGTTCCTGTTGGTGAGGTCCAGAATAGAGGCTCCTGCCAAAGCACCGTTGATCACACAGGTAGGAATTTTGTATTTTTCAGCAACCCGACGCTGAAACTCAATCCCAAAAATTCCCACTCTTGGTGTTACAGCGTTGGATAACTCAAAACCATTTCCATTAGCGGTAGAACCAAATGTTCTGCAAAATTCATTGCGATAGGTATAATCAACTTCCCAGGCAACTGCATTGGATTGGCCATAAATGATGTAAAAATCACCCGCAACGACGTCGTCTCTACGAACAATCAAAGTTGAGTCAGTGGCTGACTTACAGGCATATACTTCAAAAGCATACTCAGCGAGTTCGGCCTTGATCTTGGATGTCAGGCTGAACGGAGCATTTGATCCTGAATAGGCCAAAGCTCCCTTTTGATATCCGGCTCTGATTTTATTTCTGTATTTCACAACGGAAACATACGAGTAACCAGCTGCCTGGATTTTGCCGGCAATCGTTATATCAGCTTCCTTGTTTATATCCCTTGCAAAAAGCTGCTTGTCTGTTGGAAGTTTGTCAAAAGCGGCAACACCAATGGTCTGGCTGAAAGTTGGTTTGCTTCCAGGTATTAGTAACAATAAGAAAAAGAATGAAAGTAAATTTTTTTTCATAGATGTGTAGTTGCTTGTTGTCATTGATACACGCAAAGTGTACGAAAGATTTTTTAATGAGTGATTTAAGGTGTTGAAATTAACTCTTTTAAATATTTATTAAAGCGTTAAAACTGACTTTGTACAGGTTTTTATATCTAATGGTGATTATGTAACCGCTTGGTCATTTTTTCTGGTTCAAAAAAGGCAACAATGCAAGAAGAATGATATATTTGCTATCGAATAAATTTATTAGCCACTGAGAAATAATTCTACTGAAATGACTTTACTTAACAGAAAAGTTTTTGTCGCCATTCTTTGCCTTTTTGCTTATGTAACCCCGGGGTACAGCCAGCGTTTCTTCTCCATTGTCTTCGATAAATTGCCCCGCGACATGCAGCTGTATGCCAGGGACGATGATAATTTTGCAGAGGTTCCTATATCCGGCATTGTCGAACTGCCCGGCTGGGATTACGTATCCGTTGTGACGTTGAGAAATAATGAGAGGGTAGGTTATACTCTTTCCTCTCTCAACTATGGGGGAAAAAGTTCAGGAAGTTTTGATTTGAAACCGAAAATCAAAGCGGAAATGGCAGATTACAGTTTTCAGATATTTGCCCGGAAAGGTGCAGACTCTGTGCTGGTTGTTCAGAGAACTGAAATTGTTGCTGGTGATTTTTATATCATCAGTGGTCAGTCAAATGCTGCTGCCACAATCTTTGGAAACTGGTCAAGTAAATATTGTCGTACGATTGCCCGGACGCCAGCTGATAATGATCCAGGAATTGGTGCGGGCGACACACTCTGGTTGCCGGCCGCCTGGTCGTGGACATACGTCGGCGCCTGGGGACTTGAACTTCAAAAGAATATACTTGAAAAGGAAAATATTCCTACATGTCTCATAAACGGGTCATTGCCCGGAAAAAAAATCAGCGAGTTTCTGGACAGAGATGAAAAAAATCCTGCAAATCCGAATTCGTTCTATGGATTACTCTTGCATCGTCTGAATATCGCAAAACCAAAAAGAGTCAGGGCGTTTTTCTGGGCACACGGTGAGCAGGAAGTTTTTGAAAATATTGGCAACTATGCCCAGGATTATGACAAATTATTCAATTACTGGCAGAAAGATTTTCCTATGGTTGACCAATTTATTGTTGTTCAGAGTAATGTAATCGTTCTTGATAATGATGTGCCAAACCCGGTAGGCGGCTCGGTGCGGGATTTTTTAAGAAGAACAAAATATTTATATCCCAAAACAGACACATTTTCACCGATTGGCGTGCCGGGGTATGATGCCGTACATTATTCAAAAGATGGTTACGAAGAGCTAGGAAGACGTTTATTCCGATTTATAAGGCCGACGATATATAAGTCAGAGGATGCAGATAATGTCCGCAGCCCTGATATCCAAAAGGCTTTTTATTCCTCAGACAAAAAGGACGAAATAATTCTAAGCTTTGATGAAGAGCAGACCTTAAAATGGGCTGCTGATACAACCATTACCGGACAAGACGGAAACCCGCTTGTGATGAGCCTTAAAAATCTATTTTATCTGGACAACGATGAAAAAAACGCACACATCTCAGCGGGAAAAGTTGACGGAAACAGAGTTATACTAACTTTAAAAAATCCATCTACAGCTACCAAAATCAGTTATCTTCCTTCTTTTATACCAAAAAACTTGCCGCTAATCGTTCCTTTTTCATTTAAGATCGGATTTTTCAACGGACCATTTTTAAAAAATAAAAGAGATTTAGGCGCTTTTTCATTTCATGATGTTGCTATTGGAAACAGCCTTCCAACTACAAATCTTCTGACTTCAAAATCATCATTTAATTCATTAAATATTTCATGGACTGCCGTCAACGGAGCAACAAATTATGTTTTGGAGAAGAAGTCGCCAGGCTCCGATGAATTTAAACTCGTAAAGCGGTTTGATTCAAAAACGCTATTGTTTGAGGATAAAGATGTAGAAACGACTTCGGCTTATACCTATCGCATCAAGGCCGTCAGTGAAATTTCTGAGTCGGCTTATGCGCTTTCAACGATTGATCTTTCTCCTGTTTTAGGCAATGAGCCTGATCCGGATCAAGTTGCCTGGAAAATTTATCCAAATCCGGTAAGTAATCTTTTGCAGGTTGAGTTCCCAAAATCTGTATCCGGACATTTTCAGATTGTTAATATGAGAGGCCAAATTCAGTATGATTCTCAACTTAAATTCAACAATAAGTTTGACCTGAATATTTCCGGTTGGGTGGCAGGGACGTATATATTGAATCTGAAAAATGAAAATGGAGCCGTGTCAACAAAAACAATCGTAAAAGAATAAGTCTGGTTTCCCGGGCTTATTCTTTTACGATATTTATATTAAAACCAGCTGCCTGGCTCGTAAATTTATTCAATTGTATGTCAGAAAATTAAGAGTCGTTTTGGCTAACCGCCCAACAGACTCAACTTATTTCAATTTGTCCAACAAGTTTCCAATCACCATTTCTTCGTTCCAGGTCAGATTGCCTACGAAGAAATGTGTATAGCGCAATTATTTATTCAAAACACAAAGATGCAGCGCCTAATAAACCTGCGTCATTTGCAAGTGTTGCTCTTTTAATACTGATTGTCTTCATATAATATGGAGTGAGCCAATAGCTGAACCGCTCATTGATTGCCGGCAATATATATTCAAAAGATGCCGAAATACCTCCACCAATCAAAATTGTTGTGATATCCAGAATTCGGATCATTGAAACCAATCCTTCTCCCAGCAGATAACCCATTTCCTGGAAAATCTGCTTGGCAAGTTCGTCGCCAGCTCCTGCTGCTGCAACCAATCCGGTTGTAGAGATCGTTCCGTTGTCCGGCAATTGCGTTTTTCCAGTGAAAGTTGCGCGCATTGTGTGTGCCAGATCCAAAAGTTCTTTCTTTCCAATATTGCGTTCAAGCACTTTTCCACCTTTTGACGGAACGTGTCCTGGCTCCATGGCATTTCCACCACCGCCTTTGAAAACTTTTTTATCAATAATCGCAGCGCCACCGATACCGGTTCCGAGTGTCACGAAAATATAGTCCTCAGGAAGTTTATCTTCTCCAAAATAATATTCCCCAAGTGCGGCTGCATTCGCATCGTTTTCAAGGAAAAAATCATGTTGAGGAAAACGAGCTTTTAAATCAGGAACAATCGCAATTCCATCAATTTCAGGAATCGCAGTGATTTCCAGCAACGTGGTACGATCGCGCGAGATCAGGCCGGGAACACCTATTCCAACTCTTTTAACTTCTGTATGTTCAACTAACTGCAAAGCGATGGCATCTCCAAGTCTTTCGATAAAATGACCAGAAAGGCGCCAGCTAGCAGTATCGTGGCTATAAAAATTAGAAATTCGCCCGTCTGTAGCATCAACGATCCCCATTTTTACGTTAGTACCACCCACGTCTATACCAAGGTATTGTTCCATGAAATGAAATAAGGGTTTTATAAATAATTTTAAAAATGCGGCAATTTAGCAAAAATGCTTTATTCTTCACTAATCAATCCAGATCTCCAAGTTGAGGCCGGATTAAAATTTCCTCAATTACTGCTCTGGGAGATAGAGAGTAGGCAGACCAGATTGTTTCGGCAACGTCTTTCGGGTCGATAAATCTTTCGGCCGGCAGATCCGTTCCTTGCCAGCTGTCGGTCAGGGTAGCACCAGGAAGTACCGCCGTGACCTTTATTCCATGAGGTTTCATTTCCTCCCGTAAAACTTTTGTCATCCCATATAACGCAAATTTTGAAATGCAGTAGGATCCGCCGTTAGGATAAGCAATAATGCTGGCCGTAGAGCAAATTGTAAAAATATATCCTTTTTTTCTAGCCATCATTTTTTCGACAACACCTCTTGTCAGATGATAAGCGCTATATAGATTTGTCTCAATTGTCTTCTCCAAAATTCCCTCTTCCTCATTATGGACCTGTCCGGGAATAAACACGCCGGTGTTATTGATCAACACATCAACCGGACGCTCATGTGATTTAATGAAAGCGATAAATGAATTTAATTCTGTCCTGAGAGAAAGATCCGCTTTTTGAAAATAAACTTCAGTATCCGAAAACTTCTCTTTCATTTCGTTTTTCAGTTCAAAAAGATCATTTTCGTTTCGTGCGCAGGTGATAACATCGAAACTTCCGGCCAAAAACCGTTCAATCAAAGCTTTTCCAATCCCTTTTGTGCCGCCGGTTATTACTACTAATGGATTCATTTTTCTATTTGGCTCTTTTTTTGTCTAATTTTCCCGAAAATATTGAATACTATTAAGATATGATGTCGGTAATCGGAAAATACTTTATTTTTTTAGGATCGCTCTTTGGCAAAGGCGAGAAATTGTCGGTTTATTGGCGGCGTTTTATGGAAGAATGTGTGGGGATCGGAGTGAGTTCTGTCTTCATTGTAGCCATCGTTTCTACTTTTATCGGAGCGGTTTCATGTATCCAAACTGCTTACAATTTAGTGAGCCCCATCATACCAGTATCCACGGTTGCGCTGATCGTGCGTGATATGCAGATCCTGGAACTTGCTCCTACGATTACCTGTATTGTTTTAGCAGGAAAAGTTGGGTCAAATATCGCGAGTGAGCTTGGTACAATGCGTATTACGGAACAGATCGATGCACTGGAAGTAATGGGAATTAATTCTTCCTCTTATCTGGTTCTCCCAAAAGTGCTGGCTGCTATGTTTACGTTTCCGATGCTCGTCGTAATGGCTGCCTTTCTCGGAATTTTTGGCGGATATCTTGCCGGAACATTGACGGGCGTTATCACCGAAAGAGATTATTTGTATGGTATCCGCGATTCGTTCGTACCCTACAATCTTTTTTTTATGTGTGTAAAGCCTTTCGTGTTTGGTTTTTTAATTGCGACAATATCATCGTACCAGGGTTTTTTTACGCAAGGTGGCGCTTTGGAAGTTGGTAAATCCAGCACGCAGGCAGTTACAAACAGCTGTATCTCTATTCTGGTAGCTGATTATTTATTAGCGCAGCTATTGTTATAATTAAGAATTTTGGATCATCCTTTCTTAGTGATTGTTTTGATCTCAGTTAAATTACAAACCTGAAATGATTGAAGTAAAAGATATAAACAAGGCTTTTAACGGGAAAGCGGTACTGAAAGGTATATCGAGCTCATTTAAGGAAGGTGAGATAAATCTGATTATTGGCGGAAGCGGAACCGGAAAAAGTGTATTGTTAAAATGTATGATCGGTTTGATCAAGCCGGACCAGGGAAGTGTTCTTTACAATAGCCGCGATTTTTATAATTCAGATAAAGAAACGCGGCAGGCCATCAGAAGGGAAATGGGCGTTTTATTTCAGGGAGGAGCATTGTTCGATTCCCAGACGGTAGAAGAAAACGTTCGGTTTCCATTAGATATGCTTACTGATTTATCAGCAACTGAAAAGAAAGAGCGCGTCGATTTTTGTCTTCAGCGCGTTGGTTTGGAAGCTGCCGGCAAAAGAATGCCTTCGGAAATTAGCGGCGGGATGAAGAAACGTGTCGGTATCGCCAGGGCGATTGTGATGAATCCTAAATACCTTTTTTGTGATGAACCCAATTCAGGCCTTGATCCGCTTACGTCAGTGAAAATTGATGAGCTGATTAAAGAGATAACGGAGGAATATAAGATCACGACCATTATCATCACGCACGATATGAATTCCGTCATGGAAATCGGACAAAATGTGATGTTTTTGTATCAGGGGGATAAGCTTTGGGAAGGCATCAGTAGTGATATAACCAAAACGACGGTACCGGAATTAAATGAGTTTATTTTTGCAAATAAACTTTTAAGAGATGCAGCGAAGGAAAACGAAAACAAATAATTATTTAAAGCCGAGTTTTCGCTGAAATCGTAACGGTAATGCTTTTCGTTCTGAAAAAAATACGATCACGCAAAAAGCAAGGAACAATAACATGTGATATGCGAAACTTGCCCTAGAACCGGAGGGGATCAGATACGCATCGACGAGAATAAATACTCCGCCGCCGATAATATACGCAAGTGCAGAATTAATCTGATAGGGTACAGGATAATATTTTTGGCCGTAATAATAACAGAGTACCATCATCACCAGTCCGGATGTTGCAAATGCAAAACCGCATCCCAGATAACCGATTTTTGGTACTAAAACTAAGTTCAGTATGACGGTTATGGCCGTACCCGTCAAAGTGATGTATGTGCCATACTGGGTTTTATTGGAGAGTTTAAACCAGGTTGCCAGGTTATAATATATACCTAAAAACAGAAAGCCAAGCAAAAGCCAAGGAACCACGGACAATCCTTCGTGATATATTTTCTTTCTCAAAAACAATTCAGCCAGCAAGTGCAGGTTCAGGCAAATTCCAACCCACATGGTTGCGCAGATCGCGATGAACCATTTCATAACATCTGCGAATAATGCAGGTGCATTTTTATCTTCTGCTTTCGAATAGAAAAATGGTTCAGCAGCATATTTAAAAGCCTGAATGGCCAAATTCATGAAAATGGATAACTTAAAACATTGTCCATAAATCCCGATAGCGTCTTTTGTTGTTCGGTTTGGGTAAAAGTTTGGCTGGAGAAGGTATTGTAAAAATGTCCTGTCGAAAAGTAAATTGGTTATACCTGCCAGGTTCATGATAAACAACGGAAATGCATATACCCACATCGGTTTGAACAACGTCAGATTAAATACAAATTTGAAATCGGTAAACTCTCGGTACAGGAACGCAAAAAAAGTAAGGTTGGCGACAAGATTTGCCAAAACGATATAACCTGCTGCAACATTTGGATCGTAAAAAAGATCAATAGCGGGTTTTAATATGCTCAGATATTTGTCATTGTAAATGTCCCTGCAAACAACCAGAAAGAAAAAGTTCAGGGCAATATTCATCAGAATATTAAAAACGCGCGCAGAGACAAATTTCTTCGCCTTCTTTTCCAACCGCAATCTTGCAAAAGGGATGGAAACAATGCCATCAATAGCCATAATAACTGCCATCCAGCGAACCAGCGTGACTTCTTCCGGATAGTGAATAATATTTGCAACCTGTTCTGCAAAGAGAAAAATACTGCCTGAAAAGAAAACGCTGACGGTAATAACGGCGCTTAGTACAAGATTATAATATTGCTGGCGGTCGCCTTCCTTTCTGGCGAACCAGAAATATGCGCTTTCCATTCCGAAAGTATAAATAACAAGGGAAAGACCTGCGTAACTATAAAGCTGGACTTGTGAAGCCAGCTGCTCTGGTAAAAATAATTTTGTGTGTAATATGACCAGCAGATAATTGAGCATTCTTCCCAACATAGTACTCACTCCGTACATTACCGTATCACTAGCAAGTTTCTTTAAGCTGCTCATAGTTTACTGACTTGTCATCGAAGATCTAAATTAAGCTTGTGGATGATATCTTCGTTTTGCAAATATACGTGAAGTGACCGCGTTTTATCGGTATGCGTAATAAAAAAGAGTCCCTCCCGAAATTGGGAAGGACTCTGCAATTATCAATCTATATTTAAGCTATTGTTGCGATGATTCGGTGAATAACATTTTCAATTCGCTTCCAGCCTTCGTCAGACTGCAAATCCACATCAATCATTTTTTCACGATAATCGGTTGCGATTGTCATGTAATAAATGCCGGCGGTTAGAAATGCCATCAGCGCGCTGGTATCTTTGTAATTTGGGAGTTCTCCAACTTTTTCTACAATCCTTGTAGCGATCTGATTTCGTGCATCGGAGAGCATTGACTTGCCTGTGCCGATTTCCCAACGCAACAAATCTCTTGTCGCCTTACGCTCGCGTAAATCGGTCAGGAATGTTTGCATGAGTTCTGAAAGCACTTTGCTGCGTTCTTCCGGCGGAACAGTGGTCATGTTGTCGATATATTCATCGGCCATCGTCGATGTATACTCTCCTGATTTGACATATTGTTCCATCAGTCCATCAACGCTCTCAAAGTATCTGTAAATCAGCACTTTGTTGACGCCAGCGGTACGCGCAATTAAATTTACACCGACTTTTTCGGTGCCATGTTGTTCGATGACCTCGCCAACAGCCTTGAGAATTTTTCCCTTGGTTCGTTCTCGGTCTCTTTTTTTAACTTTTGTGTCGATTTTCATTTACGGGGCATTTAGGTTATACATAGTAAATGTAACATTTCATCCGAAAATATTTATCATATTTCAAGAAGATATGTAACCTTTTTTCTTCTTTGGTTGCCTAATAATTATTCACCGGAAAATAAACCTTACGAATTAGAATTTTGGTCAGACCTGAACTTGTAGAAGCTTTTTAAATCGAAGTGCAGAATTTGGGGATAAAAAAGAAAAAAGAGCTCATTTTTCAATGAGCTCTTTGCTAAAAAGATTGTTGGCCGACAAGGACTCGAACCTTGAACGAGACAACCAAAATGTCCTGTGTTACCATTACACCATCAGCCAATACCGTGTTAGTGGGTGCAAAAGTAATACGAAATTTTAAGTTGTCAAGTATTTTTGAAAAAATATTTTAAATACTTTTTAACTCAACGCCATTCGCGATCTTTTTTACTAATCCCTGAAGCACTTTTCCCGGGCCTGATTCGATAAAGATTCCTGCACCGTCGGCCACCATTTGTTCAACAGACTGAGTCCATCGAACAGGAGCCGTAAGTTGTGCAATAAGATTTTGTTTGATAACTGAAACCTCGGTTGCTGGTTTAGCATTTACGTTTTGATATATCGCGCAAATAGGGGCTTCAAATTCTGCGCTATTTATGGCTGCTGCGAGTTCTTCGCGCGCTGGCTCCATCAAAGGTGAGTGGAATGCGCCACCAACCGGAAGTATAAGCGCACGTTTTGCCCCAGCTGCCTTCAATAATTCACATGCTTTTTCAACGCCTTCAATAGTTCCGGAAATCACCACTTGTCCGGGACAGTTATAATTTGCCGGCACAACGATTTCATCTGTGATACCTGCACAAATATCTTCGATTGTTTTATCGTCAAGTCCAAGAATAGCAGCCATTGTAGAAGGACGTACCAGACAGGCTTTTTGCATAGCATCCGCACGTTTCGCTACAAGGCGCAGTCCATCTTCGAACGATAAGGCACCTGCGGCAACCAAAGCTGAAAATTCACCAAGAGAATGCCCAGCAACCATTTCAGGTTTAAAATCAGGACTGACCTTGGCAAGAATGACCGAATGGATAAAGATGGCGGGCTGCGTAACATTGGTTTGTTTAAGCTCCTCATCCGTGCCTTCAAACATGATCTTCGTAATGTCGAAGCCCAAAATTTCGTTTGCCTGATCAAACATGGCCTTTGCAGAGTCGGAATTCTGGTAGAGGTCCAGACCCATGCCTTTGAACTGAGAACCCTGGCCTGGAAATATATAGGCTGTTTTCATAATTATTGGATTTTAAAATTGTCTTAACAAAAATTGAGCCCGACTCTTCCGATTCGGGCTGCAAATTAACGACTTCAATATGAAAGAAAAAAAACGCGTCTGTTTGGAGTTATCTCAAAACCTGAACCCAGCCTTTAAACTGCGCCGGTTTTCCTCCGCGTTGAACAGATTCAAAATAGACAGTCAATTCGTAATAGTATTGCCCGGCAGCGAGCTCATTTCCTGAATTATTATTACCATTCCAATTTATGTTCACATCATTTGTCTCAAATACTTTTGCACCCCATCGGTTGAAGACTTTAAATTCAACTGCCTGTACAAAACTTGGACAATCAAGTGGCTTGAAAACATCGTTCTTACCATCACCATTAGGGGTTATCACGTTTGGCAACTCAATAATCGGGCAATTGTCTTTACAAACAATATTGCTTGGTGCACTTTCTGTTCCGAATCTGTTGACAGCGGTGACGTAATAACAACCTGCAAAAGATGTCATTCCTTCATGTGCGAAAGTCGTGGAAGCCGGTGCAGCGATTTCTTTCAAAAGCACCGGTGTATCACCTTCATAACGAGTATAGTACAATCTGTAAGCAATAATATTCTGGTCACATTCAGCCGTTTGCGGATATGTCCAGGAAAGATTATTTGTAAATGAGGTTTGCCCGCAATAAGTATCGCGTTGTACTTCAGTACAGTTCAGTTCATCAATTGACAAAACCGGAACACAAGGTTTCGTTGTATCTGAGGCAGATAGACAAATGAACTGCGAAAAGTTATATAAAGGGTCAACCTTGATCTGAGTATCATTATACGAGCCTACTGTTTCTACTTTATAACAATAAACTGAATCTCTCGAAATTTGCACGTTTAAAATTCCGTCAGCAGCGTATTTATCCGTCCCGTCATCTGTAAATGTATAACTCTGTGGACCTTGCACTGAAACGTCTGCAATTCGGTTGAAAGTGCCTGGTCGAGCCTTGTCTTCGCGGTAAACTCTGTGCACCTGATTATCATTGCTCCATGGCACATTTGCAGTCCAGTTTAAGCGGATACTTGTCGGATCAGCCTGACCTTGCGAAAGCCGTACGCTACTTGCGATTTCCGTTTCGTCCAGTTTTACAAGACCACCGTTTTGTGTATAGTAATATTCAATTTTATACCGATAGGCATTTGCAGTCGTGTTGAGGTTTCGATCGATATAAGTCACTAAATCCGCTGAGCCACCTGTGATGGTGCCGTCAATGGTAGCAATATTTGAGAAATCTGTTCCACTAAGTCCGGTTGCGCGGAAAAGTCTGTATTGAACCGGATTCGAAGCACCTGCTGGCAATGTAGGTTTAATCCATTTTACAGTAATCACTCCGCGTGTTTCGCTCGTTGAATCTACTGTCACATTTGTAATCACTGGCATTATCAAAGGCTCTTCAATACAAACCTGTTCGGATGCCATACTTTCTCCGCCTCCCACAAGATAACCCGGCTCGTTGATATCGGCGCCGGGTCTTGGAAATTCAACAACAATTCTGTAACTGTATGAAACTCCGGCTTGAAGTCCGGTATTGTTATTATTGTCAACATAGAAAGTTTCACCAACACCAACCCGTCCAATTTCTTCATAGCCTGAGCCGGCCGGAATACCTGTGATACAAACGTCGGTTGGAATTGCCCGACATCCTTCTCTTCTGTAAATAACAACCCGGGCGCCTGGAACCTGGCATTGGTAAGAATCCCAGGTTATTCTGAAAGCTTTCCCAGCGGCATCTGCTACGGGCACAGCACGAAGATTATCTGGTTGTGGTCCATAAACTCTAATTTTCAAAGTCGTCATATCAACGAGTTTCCGGAAAAGAGAGGGGTTAGGAGTACCCGCTGCCGGGCCATCTTCTACTTTGAAAAGCACGTCGTAAGGTTCCAGTCTTATGTGATTACAGCCCGTTTGCCAAGTTAATTGTCCGGTTACTGTATTTTGTGCACCCTGTTGAGGGACATTGAAAGTAGCGTAAGCAGGTGAGACCAACGGAGTAGACTGGTACAATCCGCTGGTACTTGTCAGCATGAGCCTGTTTCCGTTTTTATCTGTAGCTCTGACAGTTTGATTAATAAGTGTTCCTGCTTCAACACAAATGTCAGGTAACAGGTCAAGTACTGGTCTGTCATTTCTTGCATCCTCCACGATGATCTGCATATCCCTGATAATTTCGCCGATTTTTACACCGTCCCGCCATTCTTCCACAACAAACGCAACGTTATAATATCCTTTGATCACCGGTGCGTCCCAGATCAGATCTCCGGTTAATGGATTCATGCTAAAGGTGGCCGGTGACTGTCCGGCCTCCGTTGCGCCTGGAGGAAATGAAAGGTTCGGTTGTGTGTAACCAAGCGTTACACCTAGGCCACCTCTTCTCGTACTTTGCTGAGGTCTATAAAGGCGGTATGCAATACTATCTCCATCAGCATCAAAGGCACCCGGATTATGAATGTATCGTTGACCTACAGCCGCGATATCAATTGGAGCATTTAAAAGTACCGGTGTTTGGTTGAGGCCAACAAACGAATTGATTACGATAGAAGTACTAACATAAAAATTCAGCGAGTTAGTTGGCAGCGGTGTCAGGTTAAGAATACCATCATTTCTGTTATCAATTGTTACCGAAATATTCCAGTTGCCGGCAGACGGAAATACATAACGCGTTGTGTAAACATTTTGCGTCGTGTTATTTCCAATATCTCTTGTTAAAGCATCTATTCGGTCTACCCGTACTGGCCGGGCAATGGCACCATCAGTCGGCCCGTTGTAAAAAAACATATCGACATAAGTCTGATTATCGGCAGCAGGTTTCCCAGTTGCTATATCAAAATAGCCGGTATAGGTAACGTCATAAGCAAGTGGGTTTCCGGGAACTCTTTTGGCCGTTATCTCACCTGCCCGGGAATGGGTTGCATAAGCTTTTTGACTTGCAAAAAAGCAAAAAAGCAGAAGAAGTAAAACCTGAAATTGTAAAGTTGAGCGCATGTGCAATTGACTTTTATGATAGACAGAGGTTGCCATTCTTATAATAGCAGTAACGTTTTACAAAAAATTGATAATGTGTAAATGTAATTGTCAATTTTCACAATTATCTATTGAACGAAAAATTCTTTAAAAATGTGTATCCAAAGTAAATCATAGGAGACTTGGATATTGTTTTTGCTGGCTTTTGTCTACAAAGTCGTAACAAGAAAAGCCCGATTCAGATGAATCAGGCTTTTCTTGTTATCGAATGAATTTTGAATTATCTCAAAACCTGAACCCAACCTTTAAATTGTGCTGGTTTTCCGCCACGCTGAACAGATTCAAAATAAACAGTCAGTTCATAATAATATTGGCCGGCAGCAAGCTCATTTCCGGAGTTATTATTTCCGTCCCAATTAATATTTACATCGTTTGTCTCGAATACCTTAGCTCCCCATCGGTTAAAAACCTTAAATTCAACTGCCTGTACAAAACTTGGGCAATCAAGTGGCTCGAACGTATCATTTTTTCCGTCCCCGTTTGGTGTGATGACATTTGGCAATTCAATAACCGGACAGTTGTCTTTACAAACGATATTGCTTGGCAAGCTTTCTGTGCCATATTTATTGACAGCTGTAACGTAATAACATCCTGCAAAAGAAGTAAGTCCTTCATGAGCGAAAGAAGTAGAAGCAGGGGCTGCAATTTCGTTCAGCAGCGTCGGTGTATCACCTTCATACCTGGTGTAATATAACCGGTAGGCAATAATATTCTGGTCACATTCAGCGGTTTGCGGATATGTCCAGGACAAATTATTTGTAAATGAAGTCTGGCCGCAATACGTGTCTCTTTTTACTTCTGCACAATTCAGCTCATCGATGGATAAAACCGGAACGCAGGGTTTGGTTGTATCAGAAGCAGACAGACAAATAATTTGCGAGAAATTATAAAGTGGGTCAGCCTTGATCTGGGTATTATTATAACTGCCAACTGTCTCAACTTTGTAACAATAAACCGAATCTCTAAGGATTGATACATTTACAGTTCCGTCAGCAGCATATCTATCTGTACCGTCGTCGGTGAAAGTATAACTCTGAGGACCTTGCACTGAAACATCTGCAATTCTGTTGAAAGTGCCGGGTCTGGCTTTATCTTCCCGGTAAACTCTGTGGGTGCGATTATCATTACTCCACGGAACATTGGCAGTCCAGTTCAAACGGATACTTGTTGGATTTGCCTGGCCCTGTGACAACCTTACGCTGCTGGCAGTTTCGGTCTCATCCAATTTTACAAGATTGCCTGCTTCGGTATAATAATATTCAATCTTATAATTATACGCATTGGCAACTGTGTTCAGGCCTCTGTCGACATAAACCGTATCCGCGGCTCCTGCTGAAAGATTTGTATTGATCGTTGCGACTTCGGTAAAAGCGGTGCCGTTTAGCCCTGTTGCGCGAAAAAGCTTATATTGAGCCGGAATGGAAGCGCCTGCCTGAAGCGTTGGTCTTGTCCATTTTACAGTGATTTGCCCGTTCGTTTCATTCGTCTCGTCAACAGTTACATTGGTGATTACAGGCATAATCAAAGGTACTTCAATACAAACCTGATCTGAAACGATACTTTCTCCACCGCCCACCAGATATCCCGGTTCATTGATGTCAGAACCCGGTCTTGGAAATTCAACCACAATTCTATAACTATAAGAAATACCCGATTCCAGGCCGGTGTTATTATTGTTATCTACATAAAAAGTTTCACCTATACCAACTCTGGCGATTTCTTCATAACCTGAACCGGCCGGAATTCCTGGGCTACACACATCAATCGGGATAACTCTACAGCCTTCTCTTCTGTAAATAACAATTCTCGCACCAGGAATCGGACATTTATAAGAGTCCCAGGTTAACCGGAAAGCCTTTCCAGCTGCATCTGTGACCGGAACGGCACGCAGATTTTGCGGTGCCGGCCCGTAAACGCTTATATTAAACGTCGTTAAGTCAACAAGTTTTCGAAATAACGTTGCATTTGGAGCGCCCACCGCTGGCCCATCTTCAACCTTGAATAGTACGTCGTAAGGTTCAAGCCGTATATGATTACAATCCGTTTGCCATCGAAACTGGCCGGTAATAGTTGCTTGCGCGCCTTGTTGAGGGACAGTGAAAGTGGCATAAGGAGAGGCAATCAGCGGAGTAGATTGGTATAAACCGCTTGTGCTGGTCAACGTCAGCCTGTCTCCATTTTCATCGGTTGCCCTTATTGTCTGGTTAATAAGTGTTCCTGCTTCGACACAAATTGGCTCCATGAGATCCAGTTTTGGGCGATCGTTTCTTGCATCTTCCACGATGATCTGCATATCCCGGATAATTTCACCAATCTTCACGCCGTCCCGCCATTCTTCAACGACAAAAGCAACATTGTATAACCCCCGTGTGACAGGAGCGTCCCAGATAAGATCGCCCGTAATTGCGTTCATACTAAAATTTGCTGGCGTTTGCCCGGCTTCTGTTACGCCTGGAGGTGTTACCAAATTAGGGTCCTTGTAGCCAAGATTTTCACCCAGACCTCTCGAAGTTCCCTGCTGCGGAGTATAAAGGCGGTAAGCAATACTATCTCCGTCTGCGTCAAAAGCACCTGGATTATGGATATAACGCTGTCCGACGGCGGCAATATCGATCGGAGCATTTAATAAAACCGGAGTCTGATTTACACCTACGAAAGAATTGATTACGATATTGGTATGTACATAAAAATTCAGGCGGTCAGTTGGGACAGGGCTTAAGTTCAGAATGTTAACATTTCTGTTGTCAATTGAAACGGATATGCTCCAGTTACCTGCAGAAGGGAATACATAACGCGTGGTGTAGATGTTCTGGGTTGTGTTATTTCCAATATTGCGCGTTAAGGCATCGATTCGGTCGACCTGTGTTGGAGCTGCGTTTGTTCCTGACGCTCCGTTATAAAAATACATGAAAACAGATCTTTGAGCTTCTGCCGCGCCGATTCCGTTAGGGCTTACGTCGAAATAACCGGTAAAAGTTACGTCGTAGGCAAGCGGGTTATTTGGAACACGTCTTGCCGTAATTTCACCTGCTCTCGCGTGTGTCGCATAAGCCTGGTTCCCGAAGGCAAAACAGATCAGTATAAGAAGTAAAACCTGAAATTGTAAATTATTGCGCATATAAATTAGTTACTTTATTCTGAACAGAGGCAAACATTTCACGGCAAATCCTGTACAAGCATTATTTGCGGTATATAATAACGACAATGATATATGTTAAAGCAAACATTTTTATCTAAAAAATAAAAACAGCTAAGCTCTATATCACGGTATAGGAACGAAAAATCTATTTTAAAATGTATTCATCTATTCGTATTAAAACCTCCAGTTGCGGCAAATCCCGGAATAAAATTTATCAATTCCGTAGCTGGATGACTTTCAGTAATTAAATGGTAAAGCAGGTACTTAATAATGATTATAAATTGTAAAGCGGTTCATAAAAATGATCCTCTTTTATTGTCTCGCAAACGTTTGTGCCATACCTTTGAAAGGTTCTAAATATACCTTATTTTTTTGTACTAAAACTATTCGTGTTTGCTATGTCTTGGTTTACACAAGCATTAACAAGTTCAATCGGTAAGAAAGTGATCATGTCGCTTACCGGTTTATTTTTGATCAGTTTTCTGGTAATACATGCAACCATCAATGCAATGATTTTTTACAACGATGGGGGCGAAACATTTACTCACTGGGGTCATTTTATGGGTACCAATCCCATAATTCGTACGCTTGAAATCGGTCTGGTTTTAGGTTTTCTTATTCACATTGCTGACGGTCTGTGGCTGACTAAAAATAACAATGATGCAAGGCCTGTAAAATATGCTGTAACGAATCCAAGTGCGAACAGCAGCTGGTACTCGCGCAGTATGGGTTTACTGGGTACGCTGATATTGATCTTTTTGGTGATTCATACCTCGCATTTCTGGATTCCAAACCGTTCCAATCAGTTTGCAACCGGCGAAGAGCTGAACCTGTATCAGATGATGCTTGACATATTCCAGAATATCTGGGTTGTTATCATCTATGTGCTTGGATGTTTCTCTCTTTTCTGGCACTTATTGCATGGTTTTGAAAGTGCATTTAAATCATTGGGTCTATACCATTTGAAATATAACGGTGCGATTCATGTTGCAGGTGTTGCCTTTTCAATCGTCGTTCCCACCCTTTTTGCACTGATGCCAATCTCAATTTATCTTGGTTGGGTGTATTAATTGCAGCATTTGACGGTTCAGTATTCACTGTGAATATTGATTTCAAGGTTGAATGCTTTTGTTTAAATAGTTGAATCTCAATTTTCGGTTAATTAACATTTCAAAATATATGGCAACTTCATCTCGTCTGGATGCCAGAATACCACAAGGCTCGCTGGAAGATAAGTGGGAGAAATATAAATCAACAGTACCTCTTGTAAACCCTGCCAACAAGCGTAACATTGAAGTAATTGTTGTTGGAACCGGTTTGGCCGGCGCTTCTGCTGCCGCTACGCTGGCAGAAATGGGATATAAAGTAAAAGCATTTTGTTTCCAGGATTCTCCTCGTCGTGCGCACTCGATTGCGGCACAGGGTGGTATCAATGCAGCTAAAAATTACCAGAATGATGGTGACTCAGTTCATCGTCTTTTTTACGATACAATTAAAGGAGGAGATTACCGGTCACGCGAAGCCAATGTGCATCGTTTGGCCGAAGTTTCCGGAAATATTATTGATCAGTGCGTTGCGCAGGGAGTTCCTTTTGCACGTGAATATGGCGGACTTCTTTCCAACCGGTCTTTCGGTGGGGTACAGGTTCAGCGTACATTTTACGCGGCAGGACAAACCGGTCAGCAACTTTTACTAGGAGCTTATTCAGGTTTGCAGCGCCAGGTTGGTATGGGTACAATCACCATGTACAACCGTCACGAAATGCTTGACGTTGTGAAAATCGACGGAAAGTGCCGTGGTATCATTGCAAGAAACCTGGTAACAGGTGAATTGGAAAGGCATTCTGCTCACGCTGTTTTGCTTTGTACTGGTGGATACGGTAACGTATTTTATCTGTCGACAAATGCCATGGGTAGTAATGTTACTGCTGCATGGAAAGCGCACAAACGTGGTGCATTCTTTGCAAATCCATGTTTTACGCAAATTCACCCAACTTGTATTCCGGTATCCGGTGAGCATCAGTCGAAGCTGACTTTGATGTCAGAATCACTTCGTAATGATGGTCGTATCTGGGTTCCGAAAAAACAAAATGATACGCGTCCTGGAAACGAAATTCCAGAAGATGAAAGAGATTATTATTTGGAACGTCGTTACCCAGCTTTTGGTAACTTGGTTCCACGTGATATCGCTTCCCGCGCTGCAAAAGAAAGATGTGATGCCGGATATGGTGTTGGATCTTCAAAACTGGCGGTATTCCTGGATTTCTCTGCTGCTTTCCACCGTTACGGACAGGGAGAAGCAAACAAAAATAATATTACCAATGCACCTGAAAGCCAGATTCTGGAATGGGGTAAGGCGGTAGTGAAAGAAAAGTATGGTAACCTTTTCGATATGTATAAGCAGATCACGGGAGAAGATCCTTATGAAGTGCCTATGCGTATTTATCCTGCGGTTCATTATACCATGGGTGGACTTTGGGTTGATTATAACCTGATGACAACTGTTCCTGGTTTATATTCATTAGGTGAAGCGAATTTCTCAGATCACGGTGCAAACCGTCTGGGAGCTTCTGCTCTGATGCAAGGTTTGGCCGACGGATATTTTGTGATTCCAATTACGGTTGGAGCTTATCTGGCTGGTGAAATTAGAACCGGCAAAATATCGACCGATCATGAAGCTTTCGTTCAAACTGAAAAGGAAGTAAGTGATAGAATCCAGAAATTGATTACAATTAAGGGAAAAACCTCTCCAGAAGTATTCCACCGCCGTTTGGGCAAAATCATGTGGGATAAATGCGGAATGGCCCGTAATGAAGAAGGATTGAAAGAAGCCATCGCAGAAATCCGCGCGTTGCGTGAAGAATTCTGGACAGATGTAAAAGTGATGGGTAAAATCGGTGATTTTAATCCTGAGCTTGACAAAGCAAACCGCGTTGCTGACTTTATTGAGTTAGGTGAATTGATGTGTATCGATGCATTGACACGTGATGAATCCTGCGGAGGCCACTTCCGTGAGGAATTCCAGACAGAAGAAGGTGAAGCACTTCGTGATGACGAAAACTTTATGTTTGTGTCGGCATGGGAGCATATCGCAACAGAGAAATGGGAGCTTCACAAAGAAGATCTTGTTTATGATAACATAAAAATTGCTCAGAGAAGTTATAAATAGCTATCGGCTATTGGCTTTCAGCTATCGGCTTCAAACCCGGTACTTCTTATGAGTTTATAACTAATAAATTTCGTTAATAGTTAATCATTAACAGTTTAGAAAAATGAGTGCAGGCAATATGCGTCTTACGCTTAAAGTGTGGAGACAGAGCAATACAGATACACAAGGAGGATTTGAAAGTTATAATCTGGATGGCGTTTCTCCGGACATGTCTTTCCTTGAAATGTTCGATATTCTTAACGAACAATTAATTGAAGAAAATAAAGAACCTGTCGCTTTCGATCACGATTGCAGAGAGGGAATATGCGGATCTTGTTCAATGTTTATTAACGGACGTCCACACGGCCCGTTGAAAGGCGTAACAACTTGCCAGTTACACATGCGTTCTTTCCAGGATGGTGATACAATTACCGTTGAGCCATGGAGAGCAGGAGCTTTTCCGGTTATCAAGGATTTGGTTGTAGACCGTGACGGTTTTGACCGGATTATATCCGCAGGTGGTTTCGTATCTGTGAATACCGGAAATGCGCAGGATGCTAACAGCCTACCAATTCCTAAGGAAAATGCTGATGATGCATTTAGCGCAGCAGCTTGCATTGCTTGCGGAGCTTGTGTGGCAGCATGTAAAAATGCTTCTGCGATGCTATTTGTTTCGGCGAAAATTTCACAGCTTGCTTTGTTGCCACAAGGCCAGGCAGAACGTAATATTCGTGCAGAGAAAATGGTAGCGCAAATGGATGCAGAAGGTTTTGGTAACTGTACCAACACTCACGCATGTTCAGCAGAGTGTCCGAAAGAAATCAGCTTTGAAAACATTGCTCGTATGAACCGTGAATACATTGGCGCTAAATCATCGTCCAAAGGGGTTTAGGCATAGTTCAAAAGAATTGAAAATATATAGTAAGAGGTGGTTTATTTAGTTAGACCACCTCTTTTTTGTAGTGTAAAAGGCAACGTAATGAATTTGTAAACATGCCATCATCATGACCGATTTGATAACCCATTAAAAAGCGAGAAAGGCGACAGATTTAAATCAGTCGCCTTTCACACTTTTAATCTTAATGATTAAACCTTATTTCTTGGTAGAATCAGCCGCAGCTTTACCAGCGTCAGAACCTTTATATTCCTTATTTAGACCTTCAATTACTTTCTGAGTAACATCAAGAGATTTGTCAGCGAACAAAATTCCGCCACCCAAAGAATAACCTAACACATATTCGTATTTGTTTTCTTTGTTATATTTTTCGATATAAGCTCTGATTTGCTTGTAAAGCTCTTCGTTTTTACCAGCTTCTTCCTGTTGAAGTCCAGCCATAGCCTGATCGCGATAAGCGACAAGATCCTGCTGTTTTTTCATCAATTGCGCTTCTGTAGAACGGGCTTGATCAGGCGTCATTGTTTGTGCTTTTTGTTGGAAAAAAGCGACCTCATTCTGCAAAGAGCGTCCTTTTGTATTCAATTCATTTTCTAACTGGAATTGTTTGTTTTCAAGGGCTTTCTTGGTATCCTTGAAGAAATCGTAATTCGTCAAAAGAGAATCGACTTGTACATATACCGTACGGCGGCCGGCAACTACGCCTCCGTCTGATCCCGCGCCTGTTTCTGATTTATTTCCTGAGAAATGTAAGAAAAATAACACCGCTACGGCTATACTAAGCACGATGTTCCAAATTAACGAAGTATTGTTATTCACGTTTTTAAGATTTTGTTTTTTTTAGAAAGAGCCGCAAAGATAATGATTTGTGTTTCAAGGCCTACAATTCCTTAAATTTTTACTGGACTTTAAATATAGAAGGATGATCTCTGGAATAAATTATTTCTATTTTCTGGCCGTTTTGCAGATACCCATATTGCTTCGGATCTAGTCCCTGGCGGAGAATTCCATCCGGTGTTGGATATTCAACAGCCATAAAGGGTTGATGGTAAGTCGATTTTAAAGTATAAGTAAGATCGACAACGCCAATAACTTTACCAATCGTTCCCTGTACTTTCCCATTCAAATAATAAGCCTGAATCTTTTTGTTTGTCAACGAAGCTGTTTTCTCAATAAAAATATAAAGAAAAGTTAATATCAAAATAAACAGTAATACTGACAGGATACTCAGATACCATTTTTTAGGTGTAAAGAGAAACTGATAAAATTGAGTCGTCTTAAATCTTTCCATCACAGGAAAAAAGATAAATAAAGAGCCAACAGTCGTAATGTTAAGTGACCACCATTTCACCGACACCCAGTAGTCAAGATTATGGACAAACAAGGCAATAAGTAGAAAGGCGAATAATAATAAAAAAAGGCCAATGTATATTTTTTTCACTGTACGCTTTTTCTGACAAAATAACCTGACAATCCTGATAACCCTCCGACGATGCCTCCGACAATGGTTGTTACGATCAGTAATAAAACTCCGTTCGGCAAAGAAAAAATCTCAGCAATTCGATTGGACATAATCCCGTCCGTACTCAGGTGCGAATACAAACCATAAGAAAACCAGAGAAATGCAATGGCTAGAAAACCCGTAATAAAAGAATGAAAACCGCTCTTGGCGCGCCAGATCATCACCAGAAAAGGAATTAGTGCGATAGTCCACCAGGGCATGAAAAGTTGAAGAATGGCGGTGACGATGAAAATAATGAGAAAATTCATAGCGCTATTTCTTTTTAAGAATGATCCTGGAAGTTAAATGCGGATTTTGCTGATCGGGAGAAGATAAATATACAAGCTCATTCAATTCGCCTTTTTCCCATTTTTCCAATAAATTCAGATAATAAGGGCTGCCCGGATTCCCTGATTGTCCTCCCGGATAAATTCCGTACGCTTTCGGACTCGGGCCCAATTCCACAACCATTCGCCAGGATGGCCCGTTTCTCTTCGTTATTGCGTTAACAATCCCCGTTCCGCCACCCACTTTTAGATGAGGTGCATTAAAAGGTTTTAGACTTCTGCTCAAATGTTTGATCTCCGTATCTTTTACCTCCGACCACTGCCACGACGGACTCATTGCACCGTGTCTGGCATTTAGCGTATCTACCGCCGCTTTAAAACTGGCAATTGTTACATCAGATAACGTTTCTTTCTGCGGTGTTTTAACGTTGTCAAACCACTTGGCGTCGGGCTGTTTTAAAATCATATACAGAAGGCGATCTCTCGAAGGATAAGCCAATGGTGCATTGGGTGATTCAAATTCATCATTCCATACCGCACTTCTTAAAGCAGGAAGCCATTCTTCAAAGATAGAAGGAGCAATTTTTTCAGGTGCGTTCTGATAATTCCAATCTGTCAAAACCTGTTGAGCAGCTTTATAAGTGGAATTCAGCGGAGTTTTTTCTAAAATGGAAAGCAGTTTCGGCAGTACCGTGCGTGCAAGCACATTAAAATTATCATTTTGCAGCATTCTCAGGCTGTCCGCATTTCCAGAAGCCATTTTCTCAAGCCGCTCATTAATCCTGATCGCACGCTCTGAAGGTGAGAAGATCCAGTTGATGTAATAGGGATAGGAGGGGTCAGTAGAAGATTGATTAGCAGAACTCACAAAGCCTCTGGGTGGATTTTTAACGAATGGATTTTGCTCAGCCGGAATCCAGCCTTTCCAGTCGTCATCCGGATTGGTACCGTCCAGCAAAAACTTTCCCTGGTCTTTTCTTTTTAACGGTAATTTTCCATTTACCGTAATCGCAATATTTTTCCCATTATCTGCAAAAACAAAGTTTTGGGCGGGTCCAACATACTTTGCCAGGGCACTACGATAATCGTCGTAGTGCTTTGCTTTGTTAAGTTCATAGAAAGTCAGGAAGCTGTTACCAGGCTCATGCCCGATCCATCGTGTGGCCAGATTTACAGATCCTGTCAGTTCGTCAGAATATTTGGTAACTGGCCCGTGGTGTGTGTACGTAACTTGTTCCCGGTATGGTTCACTTTGCCCTTTTACAAAAATGACTTCTTCACGCTTGCGGGTGGGTTTCCATTGATTGTCGTACCAATAACTTGACTGTGAAGCATCTTTGAAAGTAATTTTATAACGGTCATAAACATCCGCATCTACATTGGTAACGCCCCAGGCTACATTTTGATTAAAACCAATTATCACACTGGGAATGCCTGGCAATGAAACTCCGCAAACATTCAGATCCGGTGAATGCAGCTGAACCTGATACCAAATAGATGGTAATGTCAATTCCAGATGGGGATCGTTGGCAAGAATAGGATAGCCGGTAATTGATTTTTCTGCACTAATTGCCCAGTTATTACTACCAATTCCTTCCGGTTTAATTTCTGGTTTTGGTGATTCATTTATCAGAACGGAGTCCGTCGTAACGGCAGTCTTGGCGGTAGGAATTTTTAGCGGCTCAAAATTCCAAACAGTCCCAGCCGGAATAATTGGGCTTTCCTGAAGCATTGGATAATCCGGAAACAGATCTTTTATCACCTCATTTCCATACTTTTTCAAGACATTTGACATATTCAAGTCATTCGAACGGCCGGCCAGCGTCAATGTCATTTGTTCCAGCATGTACATCGTGTTGATGGGTTTCCAGAGTTCGGGCTCATATCCCAGCAATTTAAATTCTACCGGATAGTCTTTTTTGGCGAGCTGGCGGATGTAAGCGTTGACACCGGCGGTATAACCCAGCAATGCTTCCCGGGACTTTGGATCACTCAGTGCAATTTTTGCATTTACTTCAGCGCCATAAGCCATTCCGAGACGGCGGCTGTTTTTATCCATTTCCAAAGTTGCTGGTCCGAGTACTTCCGAAAGTCGTCCGGATGCAGCTCTTGTCTGGATATCCATTTGCCATAACCGATCTTTTGCAGTGATATATCCCTGCGCATAAAAAAGGTCAAAATCATTTTTGGCAAAAATATGGGGAACGCCAATGTCATCAAACCGGATTGTTACCTCATCCCTGAGACTATCTAGTTTCAAAACAGTTTCTCCTTTTGGATCAGAAATCTTCTCACCATTTTGCCAGAATCCTGTAAACGGACTTAGAAAGGAACCCAGCGCAGGAACCGGTCCCCAAGGCCTGTTCAATGCATATACCAGAATGATCGTCAGTATAATCGTCGAAATGGCTTTGACAAATTTCATATTGAGGAGACTAAAGTGAAAATATCTGCCTTTTATCTATTCTGTATCCGCAACCGCCTCCACTATCGCTTCAATAAGATTTAAATCACTGTATAATACTGATCGCTCGTCTGGTATTTCTCCTGCCATGGAGATATCAGCCGGAAAAAATTTCTGTCGGCCTGGGCGAAAGGATTTGGCAGTCAGATGCAAGGCATGAACGCCTGTTTCTTTTAGTTCTTTGGCGTTTTGGTGGTTGACACCGCCACCAGCCATAATTTCTATTGAGCTTCCTGCCGCTTTCGCCAATTGTTTTAAAAGTGGAAGAGCCTGGGAAGCACTAGGTTTCTGACCGGAAGTTAATATTCTTTCAGCGCCGGTTTCGATGACTGCTTTCAAAGCTTTGATAGGATCAGGTGTCAGATCGAAAGCCCGGTGGAAAGTTACTTTCATCGGTGCTGCAAAGTCTACGAGCGCTTTCGTACGTGCTATATCTACCTGTCCATCAGGCAGAAGGACGCCAAGAACCACACCGTGTGCTCCTAGTTTTTTAGCAAGTGTAATGTCTCTTTTCATGATTTCTTCTTCGAAAAAATCATAAACGAAATCTCCTCCACGTGGCCGGATCATCACAAATACCGGGATTTTAACGTGTTCCAGTACCATTTCAATAAGGCCGGCGCTTGGCGTAGTTCCGCCTTCGCCAAGTCCTCCGCATAATTCGATACGCCCAGCTCCGCCAACCTGGGCGTTCAGGCAGGATTCAAGTGAATATGCGCAAACTTCAATTGTCATAAATAGTATTGATCGTTTAAAGTCAAAGAATGGTCATTAAGCCGTCTAAATAGATATTGTTTATTCTTGTATTAAATTTTTACCGTTCTTAAAAATAGTAAAACTTCAAAATTAAGCTTTTATAAATTTGAAACATCATACACTTTAAATCATATAAATATGTTGAAGAGCTTCTACTCATTGCTATTAGATGTTGAAAAAACCTGGCAAGATTTCCAACCATTGGAACTGTATCCAGATTTACTACAATTATTAGCCCATATTACTTTCTTTACGAAACTTACACCGCCACTTGAATTTTATGGTTTTGGTTTAATTTTTTCCATTTTGCTTGTTGCCATAATGAGCGAAGATTTTCACAATTGGATAGCAAGAAAGCGATATTTGGCAAAGATAATCGAGCCATTGTTTATTGCTTTGATTATCTCATCAATGATATTCTTTTCAATATATAATTTTACCCTTTTAATTGAAGAAGAGGAGATTTATAGAAGCCCACTTAGCTTTTTTTCCTTGTTCCTGATTTTTAGTCTCAGTACTTGGACAAACAAAAAGGAAAAGTTAGTTTTATTCACAAGAAAGGATAGTGAACAATAATGTTCTAATACTGATTTGAAACGACAACCATCAAATTTCTATCAAACAATTAAAATCTGCGGGGAACGCTTTTTGTATATTGTTGGTGATATCAAAATAGAAAGAAGAGCATCTTTGCAGGAAGGATAAATTTATGATATTCAAATGCTTATCCCGCCTGGAAAAATATTAATATTAAAAAACAATTATTTTTAATATTTTTTGTTTAAAATTATCAAAAGATGCAATTTTTTTTACTTTTGCAATCCTTAAAAAATTAAGTAACTATTTAATAGGCGAAAAAACTATGTACTGGACTCTCGAACTTGCATCATATCTGGAAGATGCTCCTTGGCCAGCTACCAAAGACGAGCTGATTGACTTCGCAATAAGAACAGGAGCTCCGTTGGAAGTAGTTGAAAACCTACAAGAATTGGAAGATGATGGTCAGCCTTATGAAAGTATTGAGGAAATTTGGCCGGATTATCCGACCAAAGATGACTTCTTCTTTAATGAAGATGAATATTAAATGAGAAGCGGCGCCAACAGGTGCCGTTTTTTGTTTTTATGAATTCCGATATTCGCAACGGCATTGTTTTTTAATAGTAAAATCTACGTTTTGCAATTGATAAATTCACGTAATATTTTCCTAATATCACAAAAGGAATGTATATTAGTAACGTTATTATGAAAAGCTATTTAGACAAAACCGAATTGTTTTTTTCATAGTTAAGTATCTATCCGGGCCAATTGATGGAACTACGATTGCTTAAAGAGTTGGTCAGAAAAGGCGAGGGTGATCATGTGGAGTTCAAGTTGAAATCTAATCATCCAGAGAAAATTGTTCGCGAGTTAGTCGCTTTCGCCAATTCTGGCGGTGGAAAATTATTCGTCGGTGTTGGAGATGACCGGACGATCAAAGGAGTGAAAGATTCTGATGAAGATGAATACACACTCGTCAAAGCGATTAATACCTATTGTTTCCCAAAACTTGATTATCGTTTAGAAAAAATCCCCATTGATATGGAGCGGGAGGTTTTGGTTTTAACCATTCCGCGAAGTATGGATAAGCCGCACTATGTCGTGGATTCTTTGGGAATCAGAAAGGCATACGTACGCGTTGCGGATAAATCGATCCAGGCGAGTAAGGAAATGAGAGAAATTATGCGTCGCGGCCGGTTCAAACGGGATATTCGTTTTCAGTATGGCGATAAGGAAGAAAAATTAATGAAATTGCTCGACGAGAAAAAAACGGTAAATGTGGAATTGTTCGCAGCTACCGCAGGAATTTCGAGGAAGATCGCTTCGAATACGCTGGTTATGCTTGTGCTTGCAAATGTGCTGGAAGTGCATCCCCACGAAGTGCTGGATCAGTTCACCGTAGCGATGGCCTGAGAGACTTATAAATTAAACAAGCGGTCCATCGTTGTAGAAACTGCATGCGATGAACCGCTTGATAATATTTAGAATGGAAGATCGTCTGATTCGTCTTCTGTAAAAGTGGTTACGGGAGGCAAAGTGCTGTTGCTGCTTCCCGCGTTGTAAGAATTCCCGCCACCGTTTCCAGCGCCAGCCTTATCAATTTTCCATGCTTTTACTTCTGTATACCAGCGGCTGTTATATTCGCGGCTTTCAACATCAATCGATGCGGTTACAGCGTCATCAACCTTTAAGCCAGCTTGATCGATCTTATCACCCCACAATGAAATGCATACTTTTTTTGGATACTGTGAAGGGATTTCAAGAATGAATTCCTGTTTCCGCCATGTTCCATTTTTACCCTGACCAGATACCTCAGGGAGTAAAGCGATGACAGTTCCTGTTAATTCCATGGAAAAACGTTTTGTAAGTTTTGCTAAAAAATAGAGATCAAAAGTAATGCTTTTGGGCTTGGAATGCAAAAGAGAATCGTATTCTTAACCGATTGCCTGCTGCAAATCTGCGATCAGATCTTCCACATCTTCTATCCCGACGCTGAGGCGAATCAAGGTATCTTTCAGCCCGGTTTTCTCTCTTTCTTCCTTCGGGATGCTAGCGTGTGTCATGCTTGCAGGATGGGTGCAAAGCGATTCAACTCCTCCCAGGGATTCTCCGAGCGAAAATACTTTCAGGTTTTCCATCACCCTAACTGCCTGTGCATAATCATCACCTTTCAATTCAAAAGAAATAATACCGCCATACCCGCGCATCTGGCGGGAGGCCAGCTGGTGTCCATCGTGAGAAGGAAGTCCGGGATAATAAACCTTCCCAACCTTCGGATGGTCTTCAAGCCACAACGATACTACCTTTGCATTTTCACAATGGCGCTGCATCCGGATGTGTAAAGTTTTTATTCCCCTTAAAACGAGAAAACAATCCTGCGGACCAGGAACAGCGCCGCTTGCATTTTGAATAAATGCCAGTTGTTTTGCCAGTTCATCATCATTCACGATCAGCGCGCCCATCACAGTATCAGAATGTCCGCCCAAATATTTTGTAACCGAATGCATGACGATATCGGCACCCTGATCCAATGGATTTTGCAGGTAGGGCGAAGCAAATGTATTATCAACTACGCTCAGAATTCCTTTGCTTTTGCACAAACCGGTTACAGCTTCTATATCAATAATTTTCAGCAAAGGGTTTGTCGGCGTTTCAACCCAGATCATTTTTGTTTTTTCAGAAACTACTTTTTCAATTTCTGAGATTTTATTCATATCAACAAAATGAAAAACCAGACCAAAATGCTCATATATTTTTTTCATGATCCTGTATGTGCCGCCATAAATATCGTTGGTAGCAATAATTTCGTCACCTGGCTTAAATAATTTTAAAACGGCATCTGTCGCAGCTAAACCGGAAGCGTAACAAATGCCGTGTTTTCCATTTTCCAAAGCAGCCAGCGCATTTTGCAAAGCAGTTCGCGTGGGATTATGGGTGCGTGAATATTCATAACCCTTGTGCTTACCCGGACTTTCCTGAACGTAAGTTGAGGTTTGATAAATCGGCGTCATAATAGCGCCAGTGGTTGGGTCCGGCTCGATGCCCGCATGTATGGCTTTGGTAGCAAATTTCATCGGATATATTTTGTCCTGGACAGATTTCTGAAATGTAAAAAAAATCAAAGATAACCTTCTTAAAAAACCTTTTACAGAAAGAAGTCGTTAATTTGATATCTGAAATGTTTGTGTTGACTAAAAATATCTTCTTTTGGCAAATCCATTGGTAAAAAAACTTCCTTTACCCTTAGTTGTAAGCGTTTTACTCACTGTCGTTCCCTTGGTTACTACCTCATTGTTGACTGCCTGGGCGATCACAAATGAAGAAATTCTAAGAAATTGGTCGTTTGGAACCTGGACGCTCGTCACGATGGGTTTGACATTCACCTCCGCGATAGCCTTAACGCCGCCCACTTTTCTGGCACTTGTTTTCGGATACTTTCTGGGCTGGTATGCGGTACCATATTTGTTTTTTTTAAATATGGGCGCAATCGGGATCTTGTACGTTCTCGCAGATTTTTTCAATGCTGAATCGATTCGGGTTTACTTGGTTCAGATTTATCCACAGATTGAATCAATGATCAGGAAATTCAAAGCAAATCAGTTTCGGCTTATCTTTTTTGCAAAACTTTCACCCGTGCTTCCCTTCACCATTACGAATTTATTCTTCAATGTTGTCGGTGCGAGGTTGCCTCAGGTGCTCGCAGGCGGTACTTTGGGTATGATCCCGAGAACAGTCCTGGCTGTCTGGGCCGGGAGAGAAGCCCAGGAAATCCGTTATTTACTGGAACATCCGAATGAAGGTCTTGGAACAAAAATTCTGCTTCTGTCTCTTATCATCATTTCCTCAGTTGGTATCGGTTACCTGTTTAAGGACAAAGAACAATAGGGATATTGATATTACCGGAATATTAAAATTGTCGGTATGATAAGATCGTACAATAACAGGATATAAAAGAACATGAATCCATGCAGTTAATCCTGTTTATTTGCAGTTAAATTATACTTGGTAAAAAAGTAGAATGAAATCCTTGCCCCTCATTGATCTGATTATTGTCGTCGTCTATCTGGTTGGGATGGTCGCGGTGGGAGTATATTTTTCGCGAAAAAATACGACGGCTGATCAATTTACGAAGGCTTCGGGAAAAATCCCTGGCTGGGCAATTGGTATTTCCATTTACGCAACTTTTTTAAGCAGTAACACATTTCTCGGCGTACCGGGAAAGGCTTTCGGAAGCAACTGGAATTCTTTTGTTTTCAGCTTATCGATGCCACTTGCCGCCTGGGTTGCTACAAAATTCTTTATCCCATTTTATAGAAATACGGGTGCAGTATCTGCCTACACGCATTTAGAGCATCGCTTTGGACCCTGGGCAAGAACTTACGCCGTCGTTTGCTTTTTGTTGACACAGCTTGCGCGAATGGGTTCTATATTTTTTGGTATCGCACTAAGTTTACAGGCGCTGACCGGATATCCTATGGCTACGATTATGTTCGTAGTTGGAATTTGCATCGTACTTTACACGGTCATGGGCGGCATGGAAGCGGTTATCTGGACGGAAGTTGTTCAGGGAGTAATCAAAACTGCCGGTGCACTGATCATCTTGTATCTGGTTGTTTCGGGCATGGATGGGGGTGTCTCAAAAATTATTGATATCGGAAAAACGGGGGATAAATTTAGTCTGGGAAGTTTTGCGCCAGACTTTACACAGTCATCGTTTTGGGTTGTGCTTTTGTACGGTTTTTTCATGAACCTCAACAACTTCGGTATGGATCAGAACTATGTTCAGCGGTATCATACCACGACATCAATCAAAGAAGCAGCGGGTTCTGTATGGCTTTGCGTTTACTTGTACCTGCCGGTTTCCCTTATTTTTTTCATTCTCGGTTCATCCCTTTTTGCCTATTACCAAAGCAATCCGGAATTGTTAAATGCAGTCCAAATGCAGGTTGCTGGTGAGCGTTTGCCCAATGGCACACCTGAGGCGATTCGCACATTGGCTTCAACATTTACAGCGGCAGATATCGGTGACAAAGTAATGCCGCATTTTATGGTTACGAAAGTTCCCGTAGGTCTTTTAGGATTAATTATTGCAGCGATTATGTCCGCGGCGATGAGCACAATCAGTTCTGGAATGAATGCTTCGGCGACAGTTTTTATGGTTGACATTTATCAACGGTATATTAAAAAAGATATGTCGTCAAAACAATCCATGACATTATTGTACATCGCGACAACGGGTTTTGGGCTTTTAGGAATGATCACCGGTATTGCCATGATCGGTGTGAAGAGTGTTTTGGATGTGTGGTGGTTGTTATCCGGAATTTTTGCCGGAGGTATGCTGGGGTTATTCTTGTTGGGGATTATTTCAAGAAATACAAAAAATGCAGAAGCACTAACGGCGACTTTGATAGGTATTGCGGTCATTATCTGGATGACTTTTTCTGCAAAATTACCAGATGAATATGGATATCTGAGAAATCCGCTACACCAGAATATGGTGATGGTTGTCGGGACACTTTCCATTTTTCTTGGAGGTTTGCTGCTTACGAGATTAAAAGGAAAACCTATTGAAATTGAAAAGGAAATATTGGCCGATGGTCATGTTTAATAATTCATCCTTACTGAATGTTCGGGTAAGTAAGTGATTTTTTTAATCACAAATACTGAGGATAAACTAATTGATTCTGACAAAGTTTTTTACTTAAAATTTATAAAACCGGTATGACCGCGACTGCCACTTCTTTGCCGCAAGGATTTATTCCTGTGATGCTAACACCTTTTTTGGAAACGGGAGAAGTTGATTATGAGGGCTTAAAAACGCTCACAGAATTTTATTTATCTGCGGGTGCAGCAGGACTCTTTGCCAATTGCTTGTCGAGCGAAATGTTTGAATTAAGCGAGCAGGAAAGGATTTCTGTAACAAAAACAGTTGTAGATCAGGTAGCAGGAAGAGTGCCTGTAGTTGCAACAGGGACTTTTGGAGGAGCAATTTCAGAACAGGCAGAATTCGTAAAACGTATATATGCTACCGGCGTAGAAGCTGTCATTATTATATCTGGTTTAATAGCCGATGAGCATGATTCTGACGAGGTATTTTTGGAAAATGCAATGGAGTTAATATCCCTGACAAATGACATTCCACTAGGTTTTTATGAGTGTCCGGTTCCCTATAAAAGATTGGTTCCCAGCATTATTTTGGAAAAACTGGTAAAAACCGGACGCGTGATTTATCATAAAGATACATGTCTGGATTTGGATGAAGTTAAAAGAAGAATACAAGTGGCTGAAAATCATCAATTTGGCCTGTATGATGCCTATATGGTAAATGCTGTGGCATCATTAAAAGCCGGGGCAGCAGGACTTTCATGTATTCAAGGGAATATTTATCCGGAGCTTGTGGTTTGGATCTGCCAAAATTATAATAATCCTGAGCGGCAGGATGATGTTCAGAAAGTCCAGCAATTTTTTGTTGATTCAATGGATCTTGTACATTCTGTTTATCCGATCATCGCGAAATATAGTTTGCAAAAACGAGGTTTTCCTATATTGCTTTATACGAGGAGAGAAGTTGGGATTTTAAGTCAGGAATTGAAAATGGAGATGGATAATTTGCTGGTAGGAGTGGAAAAATTACAAACTGACTTGGGTATCCCCAGTAACTTTACCCAATATCTTATCAACAAAATTGATTAAAATGAAAGGGCTTCGCATCATACTATTTGTTGGTTTGGTAACACAAACCGCATTTTCGCAGAACACAAATTCTCTGGGAGTTAAACTGGCAGATATTCCTGCTGGTAGATTTTATATGGGCTCGGAAGGTGAAGGAGAGAATGCGGATGAAAATCCGGTACATCGGGTTGCCATATCAAAACCTTTTAAAATGTCGGTGACGGAAATTACGAATGCGCAGTTTGAAGCCTTTGATCCGTCACATAAAAAATTCAGAGGGAAGGACGGGTTTTCCAAAGAAGATGATGAAGCTGTTATCTTTGTCAGTTATCAGGATGCTGCTGCCTTTTGCGAATGGTTAAGTAAAAAAGAAGGGAAAAAATATCGGTTACCATCAGAGGCAGAGTGGGAATATGCATGCAGGGCCGGTACTGTTACTGATTTTTCCACAGGAAGATTTTTGTCCAAAGCGCATTTGAAAAGTCAGAAAACCGATCGCGAACCTGCTTCAGTTTCCTTGAAAGTAGGGCAGGCCGAAGCAAATAAGTTCGGGTTATACGACTTGCATGGAAATGTAGAGGAATGGTGTCTGGATTGGTATGGTACCTACGCGGCGGGTGAACAGAAAGATCCGGTTGGAAGAATTTCTGGTTTATACCGTGTGACAAGAGGTGGCAGCCATGGAACGCCATTGACTTATCTGCGGTCTTCGAACCGAATGGCGATGATTCCGGAAGACAAACATTTTCAGCTGGGTTTCAGAATTGTTGAAGGAGAGCTTCCCGTGACAAAACCACTTCCAGCAGAGCCAGCTACTTTTGTTCATCAAAATATTTCCCAAAAACCTTTTTCATGGAAAAAAGTGTCGGATTCTAAACCGATTCTCATGGAACCGATAAGGTATGTAAACAAGCCTGAATGTGCTGATGAAGTGCCATATTTCCAACATAACCATTGTCCGGCGATTACCTGGTGTCCCAATGGCGATCTGCTGGCTGCCTGGTTTTCTACCGATCAGGAGTCAGGACGGGAAATGACAATTCTGGCAAGTCGCGTGCGAGTTGGTAAGCAAAAGTGGGATAGGCCTTCCGAGTTTTTCAAGGTACCGGACAGGAATATGACCGGCACTTCCCTTTTTGATGATGGGAAAGGCACTTTGTATCACATGAATGGCGTGGAAACTGACGGAGATTGGAAAAATCTGGCGATGGTTTTACGCACCAGCAAAGACAATGGCGCCACCTGGTCTGTTCCCTCGCTGGCTGATCCCGAGCACCAGGTTCGGAATCAGGTGATCGCGGGTATGAGCCAGACCAGGGAAGGTTGGCTGATTCAGGCGGGAGATGCTGATCCTGGACCGGTGGGAGGCACGGCGGTTCATATCAGTAAGGACGGCGGGAAAACGTGGATAAATCCGTATCCAGAAAAACAAACTCATGATTTCAAAGAGGGGAAATCAGGAGGATTGATAGCCGGAATTCATGCTGGCGTGGTGCAATTGAAAGATGGAAGTTTGTTCGCTTTGGGTAGAAATAATAATATAGAAGCGCAGGAAGGCTCAGGTTTCAAAATGCCTGCGAGTATTTCAGGAGATATGGGAAAAACCTGGACTTATTCTGCTTCGGAATTTCCACCGATCGCTGGCGGACAGCGGCTGATTTTATATCGACTTAATGAGGGCCCGCTGCTGGTGATCTCATTCACGCATCATCCGGAAGAAACGGATGAGAAAAAAATCGGAATGATTTTTAAAGACACGAAAGGAAAAACTTACAAAGGATATGGCATGTACGCGGCGCTGTCCTATGATGAAGGAAAAACCTGGCCGGTAAAGAAATTATTAACAGATAAAAAAGAAAGATATCTGAACGGCGGTGCATGGACAGGCGCGTTCGAAATGAATGAAAATAATGCGGAACCGAGAGGATATCTGGCACTGACACAGTCACCCGATAATCTTATCCATCTGATAAGCAGCAGTATACATTATCGTTTCAACCTGAACTGGTTAGTGACTGATTAAGTTTAAGATATTTTAAATCCTAAAGCTATGAACTTTCCTAATGAACAAATCCTTTTTCGCGTAAGTCAGGGAGATGAAGTAGCATTTTCTCAGTTGCGTACGCATTTCCAGTCTCCGGCGCTGAAATTTTGCAAGACTTTACTGAAAGATGATCAGGAAGCTGAAAATATTACGAAAGATGTATTTGCCAAGATCTGGGACAGTCGGGTTCAGATAAAGCCAGAAGTTAGTTTTCAAACTTATCTGTTTGTTAACCTTCGGAATCAAATTTTTGAACAGTTTCAGAAGTTTGAAAAGGATCAGATACTGAGACAACAATATTTGGATAAAGTTGTCTGATATTCTACGATCTTGTCAAAAACAATTTGATCATTATTTCGGAGAAAAGATTTAGATCCTTTGATGGATAGAAAGGACAGGTTTGGTGCTTACTTTATTTGAAAACGACTCATGCAAGAAAGTATAAGTCAAGACTCGATAGTAAAGCGATGAAGCCACACTTTCATAAAGTTCCTATAAAATCTCAAAACTCATTCAGCATCCGGCATGAGCGGGAATCCAGCTTTGGAACGGTCTGGCATTATCATCCGGAATTGGAATTGCATTATCTGATTAAGGGAACCGGCGTCCGTTTCATTGGAGATAACATCAGCAATTTTTCTGACGGCGAATTGATTCTTTTAGGCGAAAATCTTCCACATACCTGGCGTATGGAAGGCGGAGCCGATAATGCTGCTGTTGAAGTGATTATCATTCATTTTTTACCGGATTGCCTGGGTGGAGATTTATTGACACTGCCGGAAGCTTATCTGATTCCCAAACTTTATGAAAAGGCGAAAAAGGGATTGGTTATTAAAGGAGAGGCCAGAGAAAAGATCACTGCATTGATGCGGTCAACTGTTCAGGCGGAAAACCTTGACAGATTAATTTCTTTACTTACCATTCTGAAAATTCTTTCAGAAACAAATGAAACAGAGACAATTACCTCAGCACACGCCTTTTACAAATCCAATGATTCGGAAACGTTGCGTTTGAATAAAGTATATGCCTATACTTTATCAAATTATAAAAATCCGATCACATTACAAGATGTGGCCGCTATCGCCAATCTCGGTGTGACTTCTTTCTGTCGGTATTTTAAATTAATGACCAAAAAAACATATAATGATTTTCTTGTGGAAATCAGGATCAGCCACGCCTGCCGCTTTTTGATTGAGGATAGTATGACGATCGAAGTGATATGTTTTGAATGTGGGTTTAACAATGTCTCAAATTTCTATCGCCATTTCAAAAATGTGACAGATATGACACCTTTGGAATATAAAAGGAAGTATTTATTTAAGGTAAAAAAGGAAGGAGGGAAAGTTGCTGAAAGTGTGAATAGGTTTTGATAAAAGAAAACAGCATCAGAAAAACAGAAGTTTCTTATCTGCCTTTTTTAATGCTGTTTACAAAAATATACTTTACTGTCACAGTCTGACTGCCGGGGCGGCCCCGCCGAAAGCCGACTGCCGAAGTCATCAATTATCGTGATTTTTCATCCATTCATCCATAGAGAATTTTCCTGAACCTATAATGGTAAATGTCAAAACCAATAGAAGTGTGATCATGGATAACCATAATTCTGAATTGAAATAAGAAAAACCAGCTCGGATATTTACGAAGAAAACGGCTGCAATAAGAATAGGAATCTGAAAAATCGCTGCTGTTCTTGTAAGGCAGCCAAGTGCTATCAGAAATCCGCCGAAAATATGAGCAAACGCGACGTAATGTACAGCCATCACAGAATACAAATGAAAATCCATATTACTGATCAGGTGTGAAAGCCGCGCCGTATCGCTTATGAAGCTTATGCCTTTTACAAAAAGTAAGACACCCAAGCCGATACGCACAACGTCCATCCACGCAGGGTGATGTGTATCGCCCCAGCGTTCAATTCGGTTTATCATTTCCATAACTCTCAGAATGTTTTGGTTTTCAGAAAGTTATAAAATTACCGACATGATGTCAATAGATAAATTATCTTTTTAATTTGAATAGTGCAGTTTTGGCAGTATGTCTTTATTGCAGTTAATGCTCTATCAGCGAGGTGTGTTTGGTATCTTTCATGGTAATGTAAACAGTAAGGGAAACGAAGATACAGGCCGTTACATACCAGTAATAATAATTTTCATGACCTGCATTTTTGAACCAAAGCGCCAAATATTCAGCTGTTCCGCCAAAAATAGCAACGGTCAACGAATAGGGTAAGCCGACTCCCAAAGCCCGTACTTCGACAGGAAATAATTCTGCTTTTACGACTGCATTGATTGAAGTATAACCGCTTACAATGATCAGCGCAGCCATTAGTAAGCCAAAAGCTCCCCACATGGTCGTTGTATGGCTTAGTGTTGTAAGTAGTGGAATTGTACAAATTGTTCCCAAAACGCCAAAGCCGATAAGCAGCGGTCTTCTTCCAACGCGGTCACTTAAAGCACCGAAAACGGGTTGTAATAATGCAAAAATCAATAATGAGAAAAAAGTTAACGTCGTGGATTGCCCTTTGGATAATCCCACAGTATTAACCAGAAACTTCTGCATATAGGTGGTGTAAGTATAAAACGCGAGCGTCCCGCCCAAGGTAAGTCCGACAACGACGGCGAGCGCCCTGGGATGTTTCATTAATTCTTGCAACGACCCTTCTTTCTTCTCCGAAGACGCACTTTTATTCTGAAAAGCGTCTGTTTCGTGTAAATTGCTGCGCAGATAAAGTGCGATTAACGATAAAATAGCACCAATGACAAACGGGATACGCCAGCCCCATTCGTGCATTTGCTGATCAGTAAGGAATATTCTTTGCAGGATTAATTGTAAACCCAGTGCTATTAATTGTCCGCCAATCAAAGTTACATATTGAAAACTGGAATAGAATCCGCGTCTCTCTTTGGTAGCTACTTCACTTAAATAAGTGGCTGAGGTCCCATATTCTCCGCCTACACTGAGACCTTGCAATAACCTGGCAATTAATAATAAAATGGGTGCTGCAATTCCTATCGTTTCATATCCCGGCAAAAATGCAATTAGTAATGAGCCGAAAGACATCAGTAAAACGGATAAAGTCATAGACTCTTTTCGGCCCTTTGTATCTGCAATTTTTACCAAACAAATATCCGCCAATAGGTCGCATCAAAAATCCAACGGCAAAAATTCCGGCAGTATTGATTAATTGTACGGTTGGATTTGAATCCGGGAAAAAACTTCCTGCGAAATAAAGAGAAAAAGCAGAATAGGCATACCAGTCATACCATTCGACAAGGTTACCAATGGAGCCGCCCATGATGGCTTTGAGCCGCCAGTTTGTATCATTTTTATGCGGAAGCGTTTTGGAAGTATTCGTTTTAATCATTTACATTAAGGATTTGCAGGAGAAAAGGAGTCCTTTAAAGATAGAAGATTTTATGGAGAGGTTAAGCGGGGAGGAGGAAAATGTTACTATCACGTCGAAGTCGGGTCTAATCCGAGGATTTTACTACTTTTTAAAACTGATATTTTCTATTTTTACCTACACACCACATAAAGCTCTCCTTAAATGAAAAATTTTATCACATTGGTTTTACTAGGCTCTGGTTTATTCTCCTGTGCTTCGGTGAAAGTTCAGAAATTAACCACCAATCACCCAAAACCACGAAATTGTGAAGTAGAGGTTTTTAATAATGAAAGTGAGGTAAAAAGAAAGTTTGAAGTAGTTTGTGTGCTTGATAGCAAAACCGGAAACTCCATCTGGAATAAACGAACAGCCGAAGCAGCCATAGAAAATGCTAAAAACAAAGCCTGTGAATGCGGCGCAGATGCGATTGTAGTAACATCTTCGGGACGGACAAAGCTTAAATTTTATTCTTATCGGAGAGGGATTGCTAATTTGAAGGGAGTTAAGTATTTGTGAGGTTTGATCAAATCAAATCCTTAATAATACCGGAAGCCTTCTCGACCAAATTCCCATGCCCAGCAGCAAGCAAAAAATATTGTTCTTCCGGGAGAAGCGCAGACAGTTTCTTTACATCCTTTGCCTTCAATAACTTATCATGTTTTCCGATAAACAAATAAATCTTGGTACTATTAAGTTTTTTGTAAATCATAGGAACATCAAATTTCAACATCCGGAAAGCCAGCCAGGAGCGGTAAATGGTTTCCTGTCGTTTTGGATCGGAGAGCATGAACTGTGTAAAACGGATCAGGCTTTTGTGAATAAGTCCTAACTTTTCAAACAAATTGGCTGACTTTATTAAGATATCCGGATTTTGAATTACCCAATGAAAAAGTTTCCGGGTCGGCCGGAAGCGGGAAGCCAATGTATAAACCGGATGTTCTGAAACTCCGTCTGGTGCAATTAAAAATGCATTATCGGTTTTTTCGGAAAAGGCCTCCAAAGTTGCCAGGGCAAATCTTCCACCCATACTGAAGGCAGCGATATCAAAACGGGCAATTTTATTTTCTTCTAAAAAATCAGAAATCAGTTTTTTCCAAGATATTTTGGTAATAATATCCTGATCGGAAAAATCACCATTTCCATGAATACCCTTACTTTGCCCATGGAAAAATAGGTCGAAAGCGTAGATTGTATAGTGATCTCCCAAAAGTTGAGAAAAGGATTCAAAACAAGATAAGCCGGTTTGGCCAATGCCGTGGAAGGCGAGAAGGATTTTAGGGCCGTGACCTAGTTTATGATAATGAAGAATTTTTATATCACTCATAAGCGTCTCTTCGATGCCTGACACCGGAAACTTCAACAATCCTTACAACGTCGTCAACTGAATATAGTACACGAAAATTTCCGATTCGAATTCTATAAATATTTTGAGTTGAGGTTAATTTTTTACAACCCGGTGGGCGCGGATCGTCAGCTAATAATTGGATTGCAGGAATAATTCTTTGAACTTCTATTTTTTGAAGTTTACGAATTTCTCTTTGAGCAGAGCTTGAAATAGTTACCTCGTAAATTTTAGGCATCGAATTTTCCTTCTGCCTTTAATTCCTGAACAAAAAGATCAAAAGACATGGAACCTTCTGATTTCCTTTCTTCAACAAGGAGTGCATCCAGTACATCTTCAACAATCTGTCCGTGTTCTTCCATAGAAATAATAAGATCCGTCTTTTGACCTTTTTCATTGGTAATAAATCGAATACCAGTCATAGCTTTTTTTTATAAATATAAAAAAACCTCCGAACAAATCCATTTATGAATAACGTCCGGAGGTTTTCTAAAACTCAATATTTCTTAATACTCCATCAAATAAGCTTTAATGAAATCATTGATCTCACCATTCAACACTGCATCCGTGTTAGAAGTCTGATGGTCCGTGCGGTGATCTTTCACGCGGCGGTCATCCAATACATAACTGCGGATCTGAGAGCCCCATTCGATTTTACGTTTGGAAGCTTCCACTTCTGCGCGTGCTGCATTACGTTTTTCAAGCTCGATCTGATAAAGACGCGATTTCAATAAACGGATTGCAACTTCCTTATTCATCAGCTGAGAACGTTCCTGCTGACAAGCGATGATAATTCCGGATGGTTTATGATGCAGACGAACTGCCGTTTCCACCTTGTTCACATTCTGTCCACCAGCACCACCAGAACGGTAGGTATCCCAGGTAATATCAGCCAGATTGACATCAATTTCAATCGTATCGTCCGCCAAAGGATATACATAAACCGAAGTAAATGAAGTATGGCGGCGGGCATTGGAATCAAAAGGTGAAATGCGGACAAGACGATGAACGCCGTTTTCCGACTTCAAATTTCCATAAGCATATTCACCGGAAATTTCCAATGTTACTGATTTGATACCTGCTACATCTCCATCCTGCAAATCTACCTCGCGAACTTTGTATCCGTTTTTCTCCGCCCACATGATGTACATCCGCATGAGCATTGATGCCCAGTCCTGCGATTCAGTACCACCGGCACCGGAGTTAATTTCAATAACGGCCGGAAGTTCGTCACCTTCTTCGCCCATCATTTTGCGGAATTCAATTTCGTCAAGTTTCGCTTCCAGCTTTTTGCCTTCTTCATCTACCTCTTCTTCGGTAGCTTCGCTTGCATCATAAAATTCCCAGATTGTATCCAGGTCATCGCGTAATCTTGAAAGATCTTCAAATCCTGTTGTCCAGAATTTAAGTCCGCGAATTTCCTTCATTGTTTTCTCAGCCCGCTCCGAGTCGCCCCAGAATTCTGGTTGAGAAGTTTGTTGTTCAAGGTCGTCTAGCTGTTTTTTACGGTTAGCGTAGTCAAAGATACCTCCCCAAAGCCTCTACACGGGCCTTCAAGTCTTTCAATTGATCAAGTGTCATTGAATTTTTTGAATTTATAGTTATTAATTTATTTAGTCAATTATTGTCAGGGGTAGTCATGAAATTGTCAGGAGTAGCCAGGGAATTGTCAAGGGTAGTCAGGAAATGGTCAGGAAGTTGTTAGCGATCCTTGACAATCCTTGACAAAACCTGACTATAATTGACCACAACATGACATTTCATTTCCCAATCGTCCTGATATAGTTATTAAGTTTCACCGATAATGATTCGCAAAGTTGGCTTAATTCTGTGAATTTTTCTATGCTTATCAGATTTCTGTTTTTTGCTTTTGCAAGCCAGGTTACTGTCTCCTTTAAAGAACCACGGGCGTAGAAGCAAAAGTTCAGATTTTCTTTATAATGATACCGACCATAACCTTCCGCAATATTTGCCGCCACAGAATCCGCTGATCTCACCAGTTGTTTACCAATTGTATCCTTAATAAAATAGCTCCAGGCATCAGCAAGTTTCCATACCTCTTCACCTAACGTCATCGCCATCTGATAAATATGCAGCTCTTCAAGTTTCATAAAATAGTGGTTAGTCAACAATAAATCATGACTATAAATACGCATTACCGACGATCTGGTAACTTAAAAACAATACCAGACCAAAATGACTTCCCCCTGGTCGTCAGGAATTTGTCGTTTGTAGTCAGGAAATTGTCAGGGGTTGTCAAGTGTAATCAGGAAATTGAGAGTGATGCCTGACTATAAATGACCGCGCGGCGGACCGCAACCCTTGACAATACCTGACAATCATGACTATTTCCTGACCATTCCTGACGATTACCTGCCGTTTTCATAACGATATTCACTACCTTTGCATGAAATTTTTGTCAACCCATTTCTTTCAAATAAAAATACTAGAAAATGGCTCAAACGTATGACGTGATTGTGGTTGGTAGCGGTCCTGGCGGATATCCGGCAGCTATCCGTGCTTCCCAATTAGGACTAAAGGTAGCAATTGTAGAAAAGGAACTTTTAGGTGGGATTTGCCTTAACTGGGGCTGTATTCCAACCAAAGCTCTTCTTAAAAGTGCACAAGTTTTTGAATATATTAAACATGCAAAAGACTACGGCATTAACGTAGGCGAATCATCTGCTGATTTCGGAGGCGTTATCAAACGTAGCCGTGGCGTTGCAGATAGCATGAGCAAAGGAGTTGCTTTCCTGATGAAAAAGAATAAAATCGACGTCATCATGGGAACAGGTAAAGTGAAAGGTGTAAAAACAGTTGAAGTTACTGATAAGGACGGAAATAAAACTGATTATACTGCTGGTAAAGGTGTTGTGATTGCAACAGGAGCGCGTGCACGTGAATTGCCAAATATTAAAATTGACGGTACGAAAGTAATCGAATACCGTAAAGCAATGAGCCTTGAAACACAGCCAAAAAGTCTTTTGGTAGTAGGTTCAGGTGCGATCGGTATGGAGTTTGCTTATGTGTATGCAACCATGGGAACGAAAGTAACGGTTGTTGAATTCCTTCCAAACCTTGTTCCGGTTGAAGACGAAGATATTTCGAAAGAAATCGCGAAACAATACAAAAAACTGGGTGTTGATACTTTTGTTAATTCTTCTGTTGAGAAAGTTGACACAAGTGGAAACGGTTGCAAAGTGACTGTTAAAACACCGGACGGAGAAAAAACTTTTGAAGTTGATGTTGTGCTTTCAGCAGCTGGTATCGTTTCGAATATCGAAAATATCGGTCTGGAAGAAGCAGGTATCAAAACGGATAAAGGTAAAATTTCTGTCAACGAATGGTATGAAACCAACGTTCCTGGTTTCTACGCAATTGGTGACTGTACGCCTGGACCTGCTTTGGCACACGTTGCTACTGCGGAAGGTATCATTTGCGCAGAGAAAATTGCAGGTCACAAAACGGAAGCTTTGGATTATGGAAACATTCCTGGCTGTACGTATTGCCAGCCTGAAATCGCTTCTGTTGGTTTCACTGAGAAAAAAGCAAAAGAAGCTGGTTACGATATCAAAGTGGGTAAATTCCCATTCAAAGCATCTGGTAAAGCTACGGCTGCCGGTGCTACGGACGGTTTCGTAAAAGTTATTTTTGATGCAAAATATGGTGAGTTCCTTGGAGCACACATGATTGGTACAAACGTTACTGAAATGATCGCAGAGGTTGTGGTAGCCCGTAAACTGGAAACTACTGCTCACGAAATCATGCGTTCAATTCACCCACACCCAACGATGTCAGAAGCTTTGAAAGGAGCAACTGAGGCGGCGTATGGTGAAGCAATTGATTTGTAATAAGGCTTTCGGCTGTCGGCGATCAGCTTTCGGCTTTTAGAAAATAATGTTAAAACCCCGGAGGATTTAGGTCTTCCGGGGTTTTTGTTTTTTGGACGACCACACAGTGAGATTACATCATTGAAATGGTTTATATTGAAATTTCTATAACTTTATATTACCACCAATTCAGCAAAGGCATGTCCCATAGTGACCTCCATACAAAATCGCAGTATTCTGAAAATATAGAAAACTTCAGTCGGCTTAATCGTTTGGCAGGAAAACTATATCGTTCGAATCCACTAAATAAGAAATTGATTTGTATGGATATTAGTAGTGAAGATGTGCAGCAATTGTTAAAAAGTCTCAATGACTTCAAGGTAAAATATCTTCTAATAGGAGGAATGGCTGGTGTTGTTCATGGGCATATTCGTACTACTCAGGATATGGATCTTTGGATAAAAAACGACCTTGCAAATACAAAAGCCCTAGTTAACGCCTTATCCGAAAATGATGTGGTTGGTAGCGATTTGCTTTTAAATATGCCGCTTATTTTCGGTTATACTTCCGTCCGTTTTGGAATGTCAGGATTTGAACTTGATTTGGGACATTCACTAAAAGCATTTTCAGAATCTGATTTTGATGCTTGTTATGAAAGAGCTTTACAGGCAGATCTTGATGGAATTCTATTTCCTGTTATTCAGCTTAGGGATTTAATTACGGAAAAAGAGGCAACAGGACGAAGTAAGGATTTGGCTGACATTGAAGAATTGCAGCGTATTTGGGAAGAGCACAACAGTTAGGGTGTAATTATCTTTTTTTTTGGAATCAAAACTTCGAAAGTCGTTAAGCGTGTCAAAATCTAAAATCAATTCTGACACACTTATACATTACTTAACTTTCTGACGACGTTGCATCGCTTCTCTCCAGGTTGTCAGAATAATACCTTCTTTCTCAATATACTTTCTTAATTCCGGATCGATCATCGCCAGAAAATCGCCTTCGCGGGTTGGATATGAATCTGTGATTTTTGGAAAAACTTCGGTATGGATCGTGCAGTGCATGATCACCATCGTAAGGCCGGGTTTGATGTTTTTGATAGCCTGGATGTATTTTTGCGTTTTATATTTTTGAAGTGCTTTTTCAGACTTATCGCCAGATTCAGGACCTTTCCAGCCATAACTTGAATTCTCTAAATCGTCCAAAACAGGCAAACCGGCGTCCCAAAGCTGTTTTCCAACCATTTGTGTCATGGCGAGCTGGTCAGCAATTATTTTTTCCTGAACCTGGACGACAGAATTATGTCCGCCCGGAAACATGACCGGAATTTTTTCTTCCATACCTACTTTCAGATAACGCTGTAAAAATTCAGGCGTAGCGAAAAGCGTTCCCATGTGCGAATCCAGATGCGTTGGTGTGAAACCCATCGTTCTTGCCCGATCAAGTTGTGCCCGGATTTCTTTTTCAACTTCATCCGGCGTGGCATTTTTGACGACATCCCCGACACCTCTCCACATTGCACCTTCGGAATCTACTAAACCTTTAACCTGGTTTTTGCCGGCAAGCGGTCCCCAGCGATAATCTTTCCATTCAGAAGTCAACGTCAAATGCAGCCCCGCATCTATATCCGGATTTTCTTTTAAATAATGAACAAAACCTGGTACCCATCCGCAAGGCATCATCACGCTTAACGAATTGGCAACGCCTTCTTTAATTGCTTTTATCGCTCCCTGGTTGGATTCATATGACATACCAACATCATCCACGTGGATAATCAAAACCTTTTTCCCTTTTGGATAACCGAGTTTTTCAGCAAAAGTCTGGTCTGTGGTTTGTCCGTGTAATAGGTGTGTAACCAGTAGGAATAATATTGATAACGATCTCTTCATAAAGTATTTAATTTGTTATGTTTGAAGCTTAGTACCATTCTTTTAACTACTATACGCACAATGAAACACTTTGTACTATTTTTCCTACTTGTTTTGTTTCCTGAAATCACTGCAAAAGCGCAGGAATCCAAGGCGAGGGAGATTGTTGGACTGGCTTTGAAAGCGCATACTTCCGGGAAAAAAATCGAACGGTTTGAGGTTTATGCAACATACGATAAACCAAGCAAAGCACCAGCCTCACTTCACCAGCCTGACCCATTTCTAAATTTTGTGGATTCATTGATGAAAACTTTACCAGATTCAATACAAAAGGAAATGGCAGCTCAGAAGATCATAGGAGATGAAGAACTATTCAAGACTATTGAGGAGGAACATGCTGGTGTTAAGGAGCTTAATTTTGTTGATCTTCCATTAAAGATAATTGCCAGTACTAGCGTAAGACCAAATCGTCTAAGAGGAAATAATGATACAACAAGTACTTTGTTTGATTTTAAAGATTCCTATTTATTGTCAATTGCTTTTAAATTTAATCCCGTTATCCTTTTACACGTTATGGAGCAGGATTCTACTCAATTACATTATATCGGGAAAGCGACGATTGATAATCAAGATTATTTTCTGGTACAAGTGAGGGTCGTTAATAAGTGGCTCGAAGTATATTTTGACGCAAAAAGTTATTTAATGAGCAGATTGTCAGAGCCCTTGGTAGACGAAGATCCTTTGATTGGACAAGGGCCTCTTCTATACAGTCATATTACTTCTTATAAAAACTACGAGCTAAGAAATTCTTTTTTATTGCCAACTCGGGTGGAAGAAACGAATACTAATTTACCCTTTACTAATAACAAATTAATTACGTGGGTAAGTATCAATAAAGTTTTTCCTGCATCAGTTTTTGATCCGCCGCTTACTTATGAAGAAAAGATTAAATTTTCATTCGAGCATATTGGCGATAATTTATTTGTGATGGAAGAAAAAGCAAGTTACTTAAACAGTCGATCAAAAATCAGGACGAATTCAGATAATACCATTGACATTTTTACAAATCTGTCTAATAATGATTTACAAAATAAAAAGGAGTTGAAGGCAATCAATTTGCAGTTCAAAAATCCTAAGATTAGCAATATATATAGTTCAGTATATCTTTCTGGATTTTCATCGCTTTCCTGTTTTTTCTCGAAAGAAATCCACATAAAGGCGCCAAAAGCAACCGGGATTTTCGCGGACCAGAATACTTATGGTAATCCTGTGGAAGATTCAGTTCAGGTGGCAGTCAGGGCGAGAGGCTTATTAACAACCTTTGATCAGGATTTTGAAACGGAAACTGAAAAGGCATTCATTTTAAATCCCAGTGCAAACCAGGAACATAATAACATCTGGGTCGCATATTATTTGAAGAATAACAAAGTGATTTATCTGGAAGGATATGCCCATAAAAACTTAAAAAATGAAAATAATACAGTTGCACCAGGTGAGATAGCACTGATGAAATTAATTCAAAGCAAATCCTTAGATGTCGAAAAAATTGTCTTCTCAAAATCTTTTACTGATGATGCCCCGCTTTTCGTAACCTTCGCTGAATTTGAAAAAAGGGTAAAAAATTCACTCCCTTCTTCAGACAAGGCAGGCAAAAAGTAAGTTGTGCATGCATTCTCGGATACAATACCATCACCCTTTTCTCGTTATTTGCCGACAATTACACCCCGGAACCAACGCATGAAATTTTCCCGACATTTACTTTTCGGCTTACTTTTTACTACCGTATCTTCTGCTGAGGCTCAGCATTTTGCGTTGAGCCGTCTTTTTTACCCAAATGTTACTTTAAAAGCAGACTACAATGTGCCGTCAAATCTGGGTGGCGGTACGGGAAAGGAATATGGTCTGACACGCAGCGGTTTTTTTGGTGTTATTCCAATTCAAAGTGAAGTGCAGTTGGGGTATAGTTTAAAGAAAAAGTTCGATCTGCGTGCGGTACATACGGTTCTGTTAACTCAATTCACACAACTGCAACCTACCCTTGACGGGAAAAATATACCTGATAACGGTTATAAAACATTGTCGCTCGGTGTGATCAGGTTGCAGGCCAGTATCAAGGACCGGCTTTGGGTATATGGAGGCGGATTGGGTATGACGGAAAGTAACGAAACATTTTTCACGCCTCAGCCTTTTTTCTGGGGAGGTGCAGCACGAATGCATATTTTAGGACTGCATACGCAAATTATGTACGGTTCAATTTTGGCTTACAATCAGAAACTTCGCTTTGTTCCGGTTTTTGGTGTAAACAAAAGATTTGGACGAGACTGGCGAGTTTCGGCTTTGTTGCCTTTTATGATGAATGTAAATTATCGGTCGACCAAGTGGTTTAATGTGGATATGCTGGCCGGGTTGAACGGTTATAGTGGCGGTTTCCAAATACAGACACCGGAAGAAAAAATGCTGCGTCGTGAGAATTATCGTCAGATTAAGTTAGGTGTTTCAGCGAATGCTCATTTATTTACAGTGCTGAATATTTCTTTGGAAGCTGGGGTAACCACTTTTCGTCAGCTGAAAACTTTTAATAGTGCACGTGAGACACTTACCGCTTATACGCCTGGGACTACACCCTACATAGGAGCCAGTGTTCGTTATATTACGAGTAAATCAAAATTGTCCAACCGCTTTACCCGTAAGATGGGTCTAGGTGGGGGTGGTGGAATTAACTGGTAGCAAAAATATTTACAGAATATTCATTATTTCAAAAGTGCTACGGGTGCAGAGCACCCAAATATTTGTAGGAAAGGCGATTTAGCTCCTAAATAATTAGGTGCAGCGCACCGGGATAACTTGTTCTAAACTAATCCGAATTTCTCTGCTTCTGTTTTTAATAACGCTTTATCAATTGGTACCACACCAACCAATTCGCAAACCAAGCCACCACCCAGATTTGAAATTCCGGCAATTGATCGAGGCGGAAGTCCAAGGGCAACACAACAGGCTGCAATACTGATTACTGTATCTCCTGCGCCGGACACGTCAGCGATTTGACGAATATGTGCAGGAAGTTTGTGGATTTCTTCTTCAAAATCGATATAAACGCCTCTTTCTGAAAGTGTAATCAGTGCGCCTTTTGCTCCTAAAGTTTCCTTTAATTGCTCAACCGTCTGTCTTAACTCTTCGGGATCGTCAACGTTAAATTCTACTTTCAATCCTTCACGCAACTCTTTCAGATTTGGTTTGAAAAGTGTTACGTTATTGTAGGATAGGAAATTGCGTTTTTTGGGATCTACGACTGTCGGAACATTATGTTCGTTTGCATATTCTGTAATTTCTGCAATCGCCTCAGCCGTCAGAACGCCCTTGTCGTAATCTTCGAAAATGATTACACTGCTGGAAGGAATCAATTCTTTTGCCTTACTGACTAATCTGTCTTTTTCTTCTGTAGAAATAGCCTTATCCGTTTCCGTATCAATTCTGACAACTTGCTGAGAGCCAGCTATAATTCTTTCTTTAATTGTTGTAATGCGGCTTTCACTGCGAATCAAACCTTCACAGTTTAACCCCTTCTCAATCAGACTTTTTTTCAGCGAATCACCAGAGGCATCTGTTCCAATAACAGTACAAATGATAGCTTCTGCACCCAAAGCCTGAACGTTCAAAAGTACATTTCCCGCACCTCCCAGGCGAAATTCACGATGGCTTACATTGACAACCGGAACAGGTGCTTCCGGAGATATACGTTCGACCTTTCCCCAAACGTAAGAGTCGAGCATAACGTCACCGATGACAAGAACACGTAAAGAATTGAATGCTTCAAAAACCTGATGGATATTCATTAAATCTAATTTAGGCCTGGTTTCCCGTTGTTGATGAAAGAAATTTAACAGCGATCTCTTAAAGTACGGCCGTCAAAATTCGTACAAAGGTCTGAAAAAATCAAACCTATCAAACATTAACAACAAAATGCATGCTTGTAATTTGAAAACGTTTGTTAAGATAAAGGCGATGTGCGTCGGTTCGGGTTGCGCTAACTCCTGAGTCTAAATGAACCTGCGCATAACCTTCCTTTTTTGCATAATCCAATATCCAGTCGACCAATTTTCCGGCATAACCTTTCCCGCGGTTTCCAGGGAGTGTTGACAAGTCGTCAATATAAATATATTTTCCACGGAATAGATTGTAACCAATCTCAAAAACAGCAACCGCTGCGGCCTGGTTTTCTTCTTCAATAAAAATAATTTGACGGTTGTCTTGAAGGGTTTTTTGAACGGCTTCAAGATATAGCTCGTCCGTTAAAACAGGCCGCAGCGCCTGGATAGCACTGCGGCATTTAAGAATGTCGCTTTCCGTTACGACAACTTGTATGTCTGTCATACCTGAGTTCCAGGAAAAGATAGGTTACTAAGATTATGTCCCATTTTATCACGCTTGGTCAACAGATATTTTTCATTGTAGGGATTTGAGGGAATTTCAATAGAAACTGAATCAACAATTTCCAGTCCGTACCCGATTAAACCGGCACGTTTTTTTGGGTTATTTGTGATCAGTTTTATTTTGGTAATGTCGAGATCCCTCAGGATTTGTGCACCAACGCCATAATCGCGTTCATCACTACCAAAACCCAGTTCAATATTTGCTTCTACCGTATCCCGGCCCATTTCCTGAAGCTTGTAGGCTTTTAATTTATTTAACAAACCAATTCCACGGCCTTCCTGATTCATATAAACAATTACGCCTTTACCTTCTTTATTGACCAAATCCATGGCCGCATGAAGCTGTGGGCCGCAATCGCAACGGCATGAACCGAAAATATCACCGGTCATACAAGAAGAATGAACGCGCACCAAAACAGGCTCATCTTTTTCCCAGGTGCCTTTTACCAAAGCCAGATGCATATCACCGGTATTAATCTGACGATAAGCAATCAGATCAAAATGGCCCCATTCCGTAGGCATATCAACGCCGATTTCTCTTTTAATAAGAGATTCTTTACGTAAACGATATTCAATTAAATCTTTAACACTAACCAGTTTTAAATTAAAGCGATTGGCAATTTCCCTAAGCTGAGGCAAGCGGGCCATAGAGCCGTCTTCATTCAAAATTTCAACCAGAACACCCGCAGGAGCTAATCCGGCAAGTCTTGCAAAATCAATGGCCGCTTCTGTATGTCCGGTACGTCGTAAAACGCCACCTTGTTTTGCTCTCAATGGAAAAATATGTCCTGGGCGCCCAAGATCAGCCGGGATTGTCGATGGATTTACAAGCGCCTGAATTGTTTTTGCACGGTCGCTGGCTGAGATTCCGGTAGTACAACCATTGCCGAGCAAATCAACCGAAACGGTAAAAGCAGTTTCATGAAGGGCGGTATTATTTCCAACCATCATGTCCAGTTCCAGTTCAACACAACGCTCCTCTGTAATAGGCGCACAAATGAGTCCGCGGCCTTCTTTGGCCATGAAATTGACGATTTCTGGTGTAACCAACTCAGCGGCACAAATAAAATCACCTTCATTTTCACGATCTTCATCATCAACGACAACTATCATTTGTCCGTTTTTGATCGCTTCAATGGCATCTTCTATCGAATCCAGTACTATGGAATTACTATTATTATTCATTATTCGGGTAGACAAAAAATAGTTTTACGGGAAAACACGTTTTAGGATATAAAGGTACAGTCTTAATCTCGAAATGTTTAATTTTGACCTTCAATGAGTGAACAATCCATTTTTCAGATGGGTTTCAAAATAGGCCATTTCGAAGTTCTAAGTGCTCGTATTTACTATTAGTTCAGAGTTCATGAGAATACCATTACTGTCGTTTTTTTTTGTTTTTTATATATTTCAATTCTCTTGTGTTTACGGACAGGAGATTGTTGGGGGAGGAATGTGTGATGCGCCAATCAAAGGTGCTTTCGAAGTTTCTCCTTCTTATGTTGGTTGTGGAAAATTAGAAGTAGATTTTATAAACACATTAGCTGGCGCAGATAATGTGGCCTACATTCCTAACTACGATCGAGTAAGCCCAATTGGTGAGGCTCCAAAAGAATTATCTGCCACTTACAATACTGTGGGAACTTATACAGTTTTGCAAGTGGGTAGTAAGGGGGTGGGTTTTTCATTGTGCAAGCAGGTTCATGTTCTTGAAAACAAGAAGATTGACGCCTCTCTTGAGATTTCTTGCGGAAAATTGGCACTAGTGAAAATCGTCGAAAATAATATATCGAAAGCATACGACTATGTTGAGATTAATTGGGGCGATGGAGATATTTCGGAATGGAGGCCAGGAAGTGGAAATATAAACCATGGTTATTCCGGCGCGCTTCAAAAGATTTCAGTTCAAGGTAAATACAGCTCTTCTTCCGTAAATTGTAGTGGTCAAGTCGGATTTTTAGATCCAGCAAACGTTGAAAATTCCATTGAATCCATTCAGATAAATAGGGTTGAAATGCAGGAGGAGGGAATTATCTCTCTGCTTTACAAAGGAAAGGAAGGAGTATCAACCGAAGTCTTTTACTCTGAATTAAATGGAGATTACCTGAGCACAGGAAAAGTTACAGATACAAACCAAACAAGCAGTATTAATATTGACAAAAACGTAGATTCAGAAAAGGAATATATACTTAAATTGACATCGCCCAATAGTTGCGGTGGCAATATTGACAGCCGAGAAGTTAAAACAATGGTTCTGGAAGCCACGCCGCTGGAAGGAGAAATTTCATTAAAATGGAGCCGCTACATTGATGATAATGATTTTGTAGGGTATCAACTTTTTCGTGATGGTGCTCCAATCCAAAGTTTCACCTCAATCGATGAGTTGACTTTCAGTGATAAAGACCTGGATTGCAACACAACTTACAAATATCAGATCGCAGCCTCTACAAGCCAGGTAAACTCGTTTTCAGCGCCCAAAAGTGCAAAAATGCTGAGCTCGACACCTGATAACATTGAAGGAGCAAGTGTTACGGTGACGGACAATAATTTGATTACAGCAGATGTTGTATTAGGTGAAAATGGATTGACTAATTCCTACAATCTGATTGTTGAGCGAACTGAGCAGGGGAGTGCAAACTTTGTAAAAATATCTGATGATCAGAATCAGGATCTGCGTTTTGAAGATAAGGGTGTAAATACGGCTACGACGTCTTACTGTTACCGTTTCAAATATGAAAATTCCTGTCAGCTAAGTACAGATTTTACTGAGCCGGTGTGCTCTATTTTGCTTCGCCAGTCCCCGCAAGAACTAACCTGGAATAATGCGGTTCCATTTACCGAAGGCCTGGATTCTTATGCTGTCATTCAAAATGAATCCAACACCCAGACGCCGGTTGGATTAAGCACAAATTATCAGCTTGACCTGAATAATCAACCCAAAACTGAATTTTCATTCCGCATCACTGCAAAATCGAAAAGTGGAAATTTGGTAAGTTTCTCAAATCCGATACGGTATGAACAAAATGTGATGTTGTTAATACCTGACGCTTTTACGCCTAATGGAGATAACATCAATGAAAGATTTGAAATAAAAGGGCTATTTGTAAATTCATTTAAAATCTCTGTTTTTAATCGCTGGGGACAAGTTGTTTTCCAGTCCAGCGAAATCCTTAATAGCTGGGACGGAACAATAAATGGAGCGCTGGCGCCGGGAGGATATTATACGTACAAAACAGAAATTACTGACATTGAAAATAAACCTTTTGTGAAGGAAGGAACTGTATTCCTGATCAGGTAACTAACCGTTTATTAAATTTTTGAGAGATATTTAGATTGAAAATGAAGGACTTAATTGATAGTTTTTTAAATTTGGTTCTTTGATAGATTGACTCGACGTAAACCACTCATGCGAAATATGCTGTAAAAAGTATAATCGTGACCTCTTTAAAATACACACATATGAAAAGAATAATACTCGTAATGCTGATTGTATCAGCTTTTAATTTTGCTTCTGCACAAGGACTTTGTGATATTGGAGGGGGAGGGTTTGAGCTTTTACCTAAATCCGAGGGTTGCGCTCCGCTGATAGTGAACATTAGTCCTACTATTAATGCCTTATCTGTTGGATACGCACAAGAATACGACGGAATTACAGATAGCCCTACTCTTGTTCGAAATGCCAAACAATTTACCTATCGAGCTGCCGGCACATTCACGATTCTTCAGAGTGCGAATGTGGGTGGAACTGAAGTTTATCAATGCAAGAAGATAAAGGTTTACGAAAACGCAACACCTCATACTGAGTATACGTCATGTGGTGGTGGTAAGATCAAAGTCGTTATGACTAGAAATTCTGTTCTCGATGCCTATGATCAAGTTGGAATTGATTGGGGAGATGGTTCCGAGGAGCATATTTGGAGTCGAGGTCAAGCTTTGGAAATTGAACATAGCTATGCTAATACCTCGGGAAGTCCAGTACTAATTGTTCGGGGAATATATACCTCCAACACTTCTTGTAAGGAAGGTTATAAGTGGCCACTTAGGATATCCTTTCAGCAACCTCAACTCAAAAACATCCAGATCAAAAGCGTCGAAATGAAAGGAAATGGTCGGCTGTTAGTGGTCTACGAAGGTTTAAGCGCAATTTCCACAGATGTGATGTACAGTACCGACGGGAATAATTATCAGATCGGTGGAACCAAGACTTCCGGTGGCACGCAAACTAGCAATTTCAGCTTAAACGCATCACAAGCCTATCAAATAAAGCTTGCTTCAAAAGATTTGTGTGGAGGAAAGCTGGAAAGCGAGTCTGTTTCTAGTATGATCGTAAATGGCAGCTCAGCGGATGAAAAAAATGAAATTACCTGGAATAAATATGCAAACGCAACAGATTTTGAAAGTTACACGCTCTGGAGGGATGGGATTGAGCTTAAAACAATTGATGATATAAATACCACTTCATTTTCTGACGAAGATGTGCAGTGCGGAGATAGTTATGAATACTATATCGTAGCTAAAACCAAAACAATTACTTCAACCTCTGCGCCATTTACAATAAAAACCACCTTATCCTCACCGAAACCTATTGATCAGGCTTTTGTCAATGTTGTAAGCGATGGATTGATTGAAGTTACCGCTATTATTCCGGGGCCCGGTACTAAGACAAATTATGATTTAGTAATCGAAAGATCGGAAAATGGCGGGATTTTCAAAAAAGTAAATACACTTTATGGAGAAGCAACCTATCAGGATTTTGATGTAAAGGTTAACGATTTCGGCTATTGTTATCGTTTGATATACCAGAATGCCTGTGGACAACGGGCTCCTGCATCAGAACCGATTTGTTCAATTTTGTTAAAAAATGAGTCTCCACTTTTAACATGGACAACAGAAAAACCATTTTTAGATGAAATTGATTCTTACACACTCACGAGGACCGGGGCTGCCGGATCTAATGATTCCAGAAATGTAAAATTGGTAAGCACTTTTTATCCGGACCTGACCAAACTTAGCGATCTGTCTTTTACTTTTCAAATTCGGGCAGATTCGAAAAATGGAAACTATCAGAGCCTTTCCAATATTATTACATATAAAAGGGATACCGATATCTACGCTCCTGATGCTTTTTCGCCAAATGATGATGGCTATAATGATACTTTCGAGGTGAAAGCAGCCATGTTCAAAACGTTTAAATTGTCAGTAATTAATCGCTGGGGAGAAGTTGTTTTTCACTCAAATGACATTGCCAAAGGATGGAATGGAAAGATCAAAGGAAATCCAGCCCCAGTTGGTTCCTATATCTGGCGTATCGAAATTGTTAATAATTTAGATCAAACCGTGAAAAAAAACGGTACTTTTGTGCTCTTGAAATAGACTTAAATTTTTATATCACTTCATAATTTTTAGATTATGTTTGGAAATATGGCTGACATGATGGGTCTCATGGGTAAAATGAAAGACCTTCAGTCGCGCATGAAAGAGGCGCAGGATGAACTAGCTACCATTGTTGAGTCAGCAGAGTCTGGCGGAGGAATGGTGCGTGCGACTGTAAACGGAGAAAAAACACTGATCGGTTTAGAGATCGATAAAGACCTTGTAAATCCTGATGATAAGGAAATGTTGCAGGATTTGATCGTTGCGGCAGTTAACAAAGCATTCGAAAATATTGAACCGAAAATAAAAGCTCATTTGCAAAAAGCGACCGACGGAGTTCTTCCCAATATTCCCGGTTTGGACTTAGGGGGATTCATGAAATAATTCCCTCTTTTTACGAATGACTCCAACTGTTGCAATTGTCATCCTGAATTATAACGGCAGGCATTATCTGGAAAAATTTCTGCCAACAGTGCTTCAATACTCTGAGGGCTATGAAATTTGGGTAGCTGATAATGGTTCAACAGATCAATCTTTGGAGTGGCTGCAAAGCCAGCATCCATCCGTTAAAACACTTTATATTTCAGAAAATAAAGGATACGCAGGTGGGTATAACAAAGCGTTGAGTCAAATTAACGCCGACTATTATGTTTTGCTGAATTCCGATATCGAGGTCACTCCGAACTGGATTGCACCAGTGATTTCCTTCATGGAGTCGGATGATAACATTGCGGCTTGCCAGCCAAAAATAAGGGCGTACGATTTGCCAACCCATTTTGAGTATGCGGGAGCGGCAGGTGGATATATGGATTACCTTGGATATCCATTTTGTCGTGGCCGTATTTTTGATACCAGGGAAGAAGATCTTGGTCAGTATGACGACGTAAAAGATGTTTTTTGGGCAACAGGCGCTTGCTTGTTTGTGAGATCAAAGGCCTATCACGAGGCTGATGGATTTGACGAACGATTTTTTGCTCATATGGAAGAAATCGATCTTTGCTGGCGGCTGTTAAATTTGGGTTATCGCATTACTTTCTGCTCAGATTCAACTGTTTACCATGTAGGCGGCGGCACGCTTCACAAATCTAATCCCCGTAAAACTTTTCTTAATTACCGGAATAATCTAATCATGCTCTTCAAAAATCTTCCAAAAGGAAGACGCAAGAAAACATTATTTTTCAGATTAATACTGGATGGAATTTCAAGTGCACGTTTCATCGCAGCCGGTGCCTGGCCAGACGTTTTTGCAATCATTCAGGCACATTTCGCTTTTTATGCGCTAATTCCGGTTTTATTAAAAGAACAGCAGGGGCGGACACACTATCGCGCTCCACTATATTACCGAAGTATTGTCTGGGAATATTTCGTATTGGGAAAACATCGCTTTTCTCAGCTTACCGGAATAACATTTTCCGCTGAAACTACAACTCCCAAAATGTAGGACTATTATGTCTGCGCCAGTTCTGACGCATTTCCATCCAAAATGCAAGTACGAGATAAAGGACAATCGGAGAACCGAAAGTCATGAAAGTCGCATAGATGAAGTAACGACGGATGCTGCTTGCGGGGAAGTTGAGCTTTTCACCCATTCTTGCACAAACACCAAATATCTGATTCTCTACAAAGTAACGAAAGCGATTCATATCTGATTTGGAATTAATGAGCTCAGAACTAGCAATTCTCAGTGCAATATACAAAAGAGTATTTGAATTTTTAGCGATCTGTTTTTAAACGAATTTATACCGTTAACTTGGAAATTTTCAAATTCTTGGTGCAAATAAATTGTTTTCCCAACAATTTTTGTTTCTTTGTGATTGAAGAAATTGTTAGCGCTACATTATTATTGATATGCCTCAATAAAAATTGCCAAAATTTATTCTGTTAATTGGTTGAGCCTCCCTCAATTCTTTGGCGGAAGATAATCAAGGTTTTGTAATGAAACGCTCGCAACTCTTTATGTATTTTCAACTTATTTCATTTTTTTATTCCACTATTATGCCAACAGGTACTGTAAAATTTTTCAATGAAGCTAAGGGATACGGCTTCATCGTTGAAGACGACACAAACAGAGACATCTTTGTTCACGTGACAGGATTGGGAGGACTTACTATCCGTGAAAACGACCAGGTTGAATACGAGGTTGTTGAGGGGAAAAAGGGACTAAACGCTGTTCAAGTAAAAAAAATATAGGTTTTTTCTACTTGTCAGAACAAAAAAATACCGCAGTTTAAGGTTGCGGTATTTTTGTTTATAAGAGGTTATTATTTATTCTACCCAGGTTTTGACATCGTCTAACAAAGGCATCTTTTCGTCGATTTTTAATTTCTTTCGCATACCGCCCAGATCATTAAATATTTTGTTTGGGTTCGCTGCCTTCAATTGTTCAATCGTAAGAATATTCATTTTTTGCAGTGCTGGAATCCATACGGCAGGTACGTTAGCGGCCACATAATCAGCTTCTTTCGCCAATTCCTGTTTTTTCTCAGGTCGCATGTGCGGGAAGAAAAGAACCTCCTGAATACTTGCATTATTGGTCAGCATCATCGTCAGACGATCAATACCAATTCCGATTCCGGAAGTTGGAGGCATACCGTATTCCAGAGCGCGAAGAAAATCTTCATCCATTTCCATGGCTTCGTCATCTCCACGTTCTTTCAATTTTAGCTGATCTTCAAAACGTTCCCGTTGTTCGATTGGATCATTTAATTCCGAGTAGGCATTGGCTATTTCTTTTCCATTGACAAATAACTCAAAGCGCTCAACCATACCAGGTTTTTCACGATGCTTTTTTGTCAAAGGAGACATTTCTACCGGATGGTCCGTAATAAAAGTTGGCTGAATGATAAATTCTTCTACTTTTTCTCCAAAAATTTCGTCGATCAATTTTCCTTTACCCATGCTCTCGTTCACCTCCATGCCCCAGGCACGGCACTGCTCCCGAATCGCGGCTTCATCCAATTCATACACATTTAAACCTGTATACTGATGGATCGCATCCGTGATGCTGAGTCTCGGGTAAGGACCTGCAAAGTCAAGTTCTACTTCGCCAAATTTGGCTTTTGTTGTTCCGTTCACTGCGAGCGCAACATTTTCAAGAACCTCCTCCGTCATTTTCATCATCCACAAATAATCTTTGTAGGCAACGTATAATTCCACCGTAGTAAATTCCGGATTATGCGTGCGGTCCATCCCTTCATTGCGGAATAATTTTCCGAACTCATAAACGCCATCGAAACCGCCAACGATCAGACGTTTCAGGTGAAGTTCGGTGGCAATACGAAGGAATAAATCGGTGTCAAGTGCATTGTGATGCGTTTCAAAAGGACGCGCAGCAGCACCGCCATGAATGGTTTGCAAAACCGGCGTTTCTACTTCCAACCAGCCTTTTGAATCAAAATACGAACGCATTGTCGTTATGATCCGAGCACGTTTCTGAAAAATCTGACGTACTTCCGGATTTACGATCAAGTCTACATAACGCTGACGATAACGTAATTCAGGATCAGTAAATCCGTCATAAATATTTCCTTCTTCATCACGTTTCACTACGGGAAGCGGACGAAGTGATTTGTTTAAAATCTTAAATTCCTGAACATGAACAGAAATTTCTCCTGTTTGTGTAGTAAAAACAAACCCGGAAACGCCGATAATGTCCCCAATATCGAGCAATTTCTTAAATACCGTGTTATACAACGTTTTATCTTCTCCCGGACAGAGATCGTCTCGGCGAAAATATAACTGTATCCGGTCCGTGCTATCCTGTAATTCAGCAAAAGCAGCGCTTCCCATGATACGGAAACCCATTAAACGCCCTGCAATTGTTACCTGTTTATAATCTATCTTATTGTTTTCGTAATTCTTAATGATGTCAGCAGCAGTAACATTTACTTCAAATTCTTCGGCTGGATAGGGTTCAATCCCCATCTTGATTAATTCTTCGCGTTTTTGGCGGCGCAATATTTCCTGTTCGCTCAGTAGCATCTGTATGGCAATATTTGTGAAAATGAACTCTTTGAGTTGCAAAAGAGTGCGCGAAATTAGCATTTTTTGCTATTAATACCGAAGTAATGTAAAGGAAGATGGCGCTGATGATGAAAAAGGGAATTTTTACTGGCATATTAATTGTATTGTAGCTAACGCCGCCATATACTTGAAGTCACTTAGTATCCGTTATATTTATTTTGGTTACTGATTAAAGGCGGCTTTTAACAATTTTTACCTTTATAGTAACCCGTCCAAACCTCTTCATGTTTCAAAAAATCTTAAAAGGTATTGCGATTTTTGCACTTTTCGTCGGCTTGCTTGTCGGTGGAATTGAGTTTTGGTTTTACAAAAATCAGGAGGAGATTTTCACCAAGGTTAAAGCAGCAGTCAATGAAGAAATTAGCGGAAGCCTGGATATTGAACGTTTTCGGTTCACCCCTTTCCAGGATGGTTTTGGCTTTAAGTTTACTTTATACAACGTTGTACTTCGGGACAGTCTCTACACACAGCATAAAACCGATGTATTAAATGTAAAACTTATACACGTTGCACTCGATTTCAGCAGCTTTTACAAAGGCGCAATCAGGCTTCAGAATTTGGTTTTGCAGGATGGAAGTGCAACCCTCTTCGTCCGAAAAGATGGTTATACAAATTTGTCAGTTTTTGGTCCTAAAAAGCCGAAAAGCGATAAAAAAGACTCCAAACCAGACAGGTTGATCAGCAAACTCGGGCGTATCCATATGACCAATTTCAGATTTAGGTTTGCAGATTCAACAAGTGGAAAGAAATTTGGTGCAATTTTTAGGGATGTTACGAATCGGGTTAATTATGCAGACTCGGCCTGGATTGCAAATATCAGTGGACCGATTTATTTTGAGGGATTAGTCTTTAAGCCAGAGAAAGGAGGGTTTTTGGTCAAACAAGAAACTTATGCGAATTTTTCCATATCCTATAACCAGAAAGACAGATCCCTTTATATCAGACCTTCATCGCAGTTACGTGTGGCGTCGCAGGATCTTATCGATATCAAGGGAAATTTTGATCTGTCTGAAAAACCTGCACATTTTAATCTTGGATTTGCAGCACAAAAAATTCAGGTAGGCACGGCGATAAAGCTGCTCCCAAGACAGATTGAAAAAGTATTGGATTCTATCGGAATTCAGACCAGGGTGACTACCCGGGTGGTTGTTGAAGGTATATTTTCTCATGAACCTCCTTCGGTTCAAGTTGACTTTGAAACCGATACTTTCCAATATCAATTGCCAATTGGTTTATTGAAAAATATGAAAGCCCGGGGAAGTTATTCTAACCAATTTGATAAAACAAAACCTCCCGGTTTACTTAATACACAGGTTAATGTGCCGCGTGTGAGTGGTTCTTTTGAGACTTTACCGTTTAGCTTTGATTTAAAAATTGACAATATAACTGATCCTATTGCATTGATCAGAGGAAAGGTGAAAGCTGATTCGGCATCGATCAATGGTCTTCTTGATCCCAAAAGATATATTGTCCGGGGAGGAGAGGCGTACATCCAAATTCATTACCAGGGAAGTTTGCGTAATTTTTATAATCCAAAAACAGATCAGTTTAACGGCAAGCTGACTGGGCGGGCATATACCAAAAATCTTTCACTTGATTATGTCCCCAGGGAAGTGCATCTGACAAAAGTTAATGGAGATATTTATTTTGACGAAAAGGATTTTATGCTTCCGAAGCTGGATGTAAATGATGGTCACAACACCATGTATGTAAAAGGTGGTATCACCAATTTAATTCCCTACTTATTTGGTTCGCCCAGAATTTTGAAAGCTTCCCTGGATGTTAATATTCCGAACTGGAAAATGAACTGGATGGAAATATTCGTTGGAAAGAGACGGCAAAGTCAAAAGTTAAACAGAAAGAAATTCAAATTGTCCGATCTTTTGGATAACGTAATTGACCAGATGGAAATTGATGCTAAACTTCAATCGAATCATTTGGTTTACCACAATTTTTCGGCTGATAATATGAAAGGTTTTCTTACTGTCAAAAATAACACGGTGCGCCTTGAAAATTTCTCTATGAAGGCTTTTGGAGGTGGTTTCAAGGTTTCAGGTTCTATTTTCAATCCTTATACTTCTGAGCCACCACGCGTTGAAATTGCAGGAAACATAATCAATGCAGATGTTCACTCCGTATTTTACTCTTTCAATAACTTTGGGCAAAAGGCAGTAACGCATCAAAATCTGAAAGGCAAATTGAACACCGAATTTAAGTTTGCGACCAACCTTAAAAATGATGCGACCATTTTGCCAAAAACTATGAAAGGGGAGGTAAAACTGAATCTTGTCAGGGGCGAGATCATTAATTTTGAGCCATTTTTGAAGATGAAAAAGCTGATTTTCAAAAATAGAAATCTTGAACAGGTCAAATTTGCACCTATCAAAAATAATATTGTCCTGAATGGTGAAGAGATCCAGATCAAACAAATGGAGATTGAGTCGAATGTAATGACTCTTTTTGTCGAAGGAATTTACAGTTTTGGAAATAAAACCAATCTGAATATTGCAATACCACTCAGTAATTTAAGCAGACGGGATTCAAGTTACGAGCTCAATCCGAACGACCCGAAGAATAAGAAAGGGGCAAGAGTTTATCTTCGGGCCGTTGATGAAAATGGTGAGGTTAATATAAAGCTGGCTTTCAGGAAAAAGAAATCCAAAGATAAAAATGATGACAGCGACGAAAATGATGTAGAGAAATAATCAGATTATTCGGCTTCGTCTGTAAACATATATCCAACTCCTTTAAGCGTTTTAATATAGCGGTCGCCTAATTTTTCGCGTAACTTACGAATGTGAACATCGACAGTTCGTTCCAAAACATAGATATCTGCGCCCCAGATTTTTTGAAGCAATTCGTCGCGGCTGAACACTTTGTTAGGTGTTTGTGCAAGGAAAAATAATAGCTCAAATTCCTTTTTCGGCAAGACGATCGATTTGTCGGAACCTTGTATTACGGTGTAGTTTTTCCGGTTTATAACCAAATCCAATACTTCGACCTGATCGCCAGAATCCGCTTTTTGAGCCTCACGGCGGAACAAAGCATTGATTCTGCTCATCAAAGCGCGGGGTTTAATAGGCTTGGTGATATAGTCATCGGCGCCTACTTCAAAAGCAGCAACTTCCGAATATTCTTCTGAACGGGCTGTTAAAAATAAAATGTAAGTATGTTTGATATCCGGGTTCTGACGTAAGATTCTACCGGTTTCAATGCCATCAAGTTGAGGCATCATGATATCCAAAAGAATAAGATCGGGAATAAAAGTTTTTGCCGTTTCTATTGCTTTCTTGCCATTAGAGGCGGTTTGAACAGAATATCCTTCTTTAACCAGATTGTATTCCAGAAGCTCTACTATATCGGAATCGTCGTCAACTACTAATACTTTCGGTGCTGAGTTTGTTGCTTTTGCACTGCTCATGTGATTATTGCCAGGTTAAATCCAGTTCGAAATTAGTTGTTGTGATTTTGACATTATCTACTTTATTGCATTGTTAACATAAACATAACATCAGCGGTAAGTAATCCGGAAAATTTGCTGTTGCTCGTTCGTAACGATCATATCTGTATTACTTACAAAGGTTAACGCTTCTGCCTGCTTCCTCACAAATCTAAAACACCCTTTTGGTTTTCGGAAATTTATCAGTCCATTGTCAATTTCGAAAAGAAGAATTTTTCCGTAGGTGAGCAATGCAAACGTTTTTCCATCGGGACTAATGTCTGCGGAGGTCACCTGGGTCTTGATTTCAATACTGTCGATTGGTGTTATGGAATAATTGCCTTTTTGGGAAGGTAATTTATACAACCGTACAAAATGATTTTTCGGACTGCGATTTTTGGAAAAAAGATACAGATTGTCATTATGATGAAAAAAGGCTTCACAGTCAAAGTTAAACAGGTCTTTTGAAGGTGGAAATTCTTTTTGATCAGCATAATTGAACATGATCTCTTCTGTGTCTGTGCCGGAAGACGGAACCTTGTATATCGTAAGCGAACGTCTTGAGTTGCCATTATTCCCAAAATCACCGATATAAATATTCCCGGTTTCATCCCGCGTCAGATCTTCCCAGTCGGTATTTTGTGAATTTGGAATAACTTTTGTAGACAACAACTTACCTGTGGAATCGATTTCGTATAATTCGGTTTTTCCTCCACTATCATTGTGAGTCCAATATGTGCCTTTTCCTGTCCTGGCAATTCCCGAACTTTCGTTCGCCACAATAGGAAGCTTGCCTATTTTGCTAATTTTGTAGTGAGATTTTACTTTTTCAAAACCGTTCGTCCGCTTGTCGGGGTTGCAGGTACATAATACCGTTTCAATAGCAAACATTAGAAATACTAACTTATTCATGAACCGTTTTTTACATTCTGTGCCTGGCAAAGATAATCAAACACCGACCTATCTGAAGCTCGCAAGTATTCTTGTTGCCCTTATCGCTGGTGTATACATCCTTTTTGTTCTGAGGGAAACATTGATACCTCTGGCATTTTCTGTTCTATTGGCGATACTTTTACATCCCGTTTGTGTGTGGCTGGAACATCGTCGGGTTCCCCGGATCGCAGCTATTTTGCTCAGTATCCTGGTTTTGATTATCGTAATCGGCGTATTACTTTATGTTGTGACATTGCAAATTGGCAGTTTTGCAGAAGAGCTTCCCCGTATTACAGAAAAAGCCGAAACTATTCTGGATCAGACATTAACGATGGGCGAAAGGTACCTTAGCCTGAGCAGATCCCAACAGGTAACCGAAGCGAAAAAGTATCTTGTCAATATGTTGAGCGAAGGTCGTGCAGTGCTGCTCAACACCCTGGTGACAACCACAGGTGCAATTTCTACATTCATTCTGCTGCCGCTTTACATCTTCTTCTTTCTTTTGTATAGAGATTTTTTCAGAAGGTTTTTTTACAAAGCCATTTCCGCAGTTCCTAATGATGATTTGAATATTCTTCTAAAAAAAATCTATGAAGTTATTCAAAGTTATTTGTCCGGATTATTTCTGGTGATCATCATTGTGGGAGTTTTGAACAGCATCGGACTTCTCCTGCTGGGTATTCCTCATGCTATTTTCTTCGGTTTTCTTGCAGGGTTTTTAATTTTGATTCCATACATAGGAATTCTCATAGGCTCATTATTTCCGGCATTGTTGAGTATAGTAACGATGGATTCGCCCTTATATGCTTTGGGCGTGATCGGCGTCATGAGTTTCGTTCAGTTTCTTGAAGGGAATTTTATTACACCCAATATTGTCGGGTCGAAAGTAAGTGTCAATCCAATGGCGGCAATTGTTGCCTTGTTTTTGGGAGGTCAGCTTTGGGGATTGTCAGGGCTGATTCTGGCACTTCCAATAACAGCAATTTTAAAAGTCATTTTGGATACAATCCCAAGCCTGGAACCATATGGCTTTTTGTTGGGCGAGCCCGAGCACGAAGTAGAAGAGGATAAGGCGGAGGAGCGTCTGAAAGCAGTGGAACAAAAAGACGGCCAGAAAAAGCGTTACCGGAATTATAAAAATCGGCCACGAAAAAAACCGGAAGGACAGCCTGGACCGCAGCCAAATCCAAATATGAGTAACAAAAAAGGATTCTCCTGAACAGAGAATCCTTTTTTGTTACGTTACTTTTCATTCTCAACTTTTTCAACACTTATACCAACCCCCATAATAAAGGGTAAAGGATTCTGGCGCATGGATTGTGATAAAGTAAATGTATAAATGCCGTTTCGGGGAAATTTATAATTTTTAAGAAATGGTATTTTATGATCAAATAAATCGCCCAAACCCTTCCCAAACGGTTTTCCTGTGGTTTCATTGGAAAGAAAAAGCTCTTCCATATTTGTAGTCACAGAACTGTCTGGTGCTGTTATTTTTCTTGTCAGATATAAGTTATAGTAAGGATATTGCAACGTGTTTCGCACCAGATAAAACACATTATAAAGCTGCGTGGAATCTTTAATTTCAACTTTGAAAGATGGCGTATTTTTGATAAACCACTGACCGTCGTCAATATCTTCGTAAGCTTTATAAACCACATTTTTGTCGCATCCCGACAGCAGTATTCCTAAACAAAGTGTGGCAAAAAGTCCAAAAGTTTTCATGCAGGTATCAGTAAGTAGTGTGCAAAGCTAAGCTCCCGGATAAACCTTTCAAAACTCAGAAGCTGTTTGTGCCGAAAAATACCGGCTAAGCCATGAATCTGATGCCGGAATTTTCCAGCGTTTCATCCACTGTGCTTTGGTCGCTACCTGATTATCAAAAATGGTTGTATAAGGTGTAATAACCTGGTCTGTAACCGCCTGTTTTATTTTCGGAACCGGTATTGTTTCCACATGATTGTTGTCGTCAAGATAAGCCAGTGACCGATCGAAAAAATCAATATTTAACCGCGTGCCAATTTCCTGTAGCCAGTGAACAGATTTGTCGATAGAACAACCGCTCGGCTGTTCTTTGGTTTCATCTACGGCTAGCACGACGAAGCGATGCTCAAAAACTTTTCCGGAAGCGGTGAGCGGATGTCCGTGGGCTTCCCAGCCTTCCAGTGCAGCTTTCAGCGTTTCGGTCAAAATTCCTACTTCTTCATCCGTAAACGCTCTGTTTGCCTGATAGATCCAAACGCGTGAGGATAGATTAATTTCATTAAATGGGATATACATAGGTGTCCGGTTAGTCGTTGTAAAATAATATTCTTATACTACCTCAGTCATCAAAACAAGCTTGCCAGAAACTAAGTTCGGTATAAAGGAGGTCGGAAAAACAGGTTTGACACAAAATTATTTACCGATATGACAGATTTAAAATAATAAATCTTAAAGTCCTTCTGCCTGCGCAATTAATTCTGCAAGGTCAAAAACTTTAACGGAATCCTCTTTTTCTTTATTTTTAATACCGTCAGTAATCATGACCATACAAAATGGACAGGCCACAGCGATGGTTGTCGCGCCGGTATCAATCGCTTCTTCAATTCGTTCTATATTAATATCTTTTTTCCCGGGTTCCGGCTCCTTAAACATTTGCCCGCCACCAGCGCCGCAGCAAAGACCTTTTACTTTACTCCGCTTCATTTCAACCAGATCTGCATCCAATGCTTCCAAAACATGTCTTGGCGCTTCGTAGATTCCATTAGCTCTTCCTAAATAACAGGAATCGTGGAAAGTAATTTTCCGACCTTTAAATGATTCTCCACTCTCAATCCGGACCCGTCCTTCATCAATCAGCTGCTGTAAATATTCGGAATGATGTAAGACTTCATAGTTGCCGCCCAATTCCGGATATTCATTTTTTAAAGTATTAAAACAATGTGGACAAGCGGTTACAATTTTTTTGACACCATACATATCCAAAACCTGGATGTTGGACATCGCAAGCATTTGAAAAGTAAACTCATTCCCGGCACGACGCGCTGGATCGCCAGTACAGCTTTCCTCCGTTCCTAAAACGGCAAATTTGACGCCCGCTTTATTCAATATTTTGACGAAAGCTACGGTAACTTTTTTATACCGGTCATCGAAAGAACCTGCACAACCTACCCAAAAAAGCACCTCGGGTGTTTCATTGCTAGCTGCCATTTCTGCCATGGTTGGCACTTTATATATCAACTCGCTCATAATTGTTTAGTCTTTAAGGTAAGTCGGTAGTAACCCGTTTTAACCCTCATTTCTCAGTTTATCAGCCCAATTGAAACGATCGCCCGGCGAAAATTTCCAAGGAGCCTGATTTGTGTCCAGATTTTGAAACATTGCGTTCCAAGAGCCAGGTGCCTGAGCTTCGTCCATCACTTTGTATCTGCGTAACTGCAAAATAATATCAAGCGGATTAATCAGAATCGGGCATTCCTGAACACAGGCATTGCAAGTCGTGCAGGCGAGAATTTCTTCATTACTGATATAATCGCCTATCAGGCTTTTTCCATCATCAACAAATGCTCCGCTATTTACCTGCATATTTCTTCCGATATCTTCTAGTCGGTCGCGGGTATCCATCATGATTTTTCTTGGAGAAAGTTTTTTGCCCGTAAGGTTTGCCGGACAAGCTGATGTGCAACGTCCGCATTCTGTACAGGAGTAGGCGTCCATAAGATTTTTCCAGCTCAAATCCGGGACGTCTTTTGCTCCGAACCGCTCAGGGAAAACATTTTCCGCGCCGGCAACAGCGTCTTCGGGCGTCGTTAAACCAAGCATAATTTTCACTTCCTTGGTAATATCCGGCATATTATTCATTTCTCCTTTGGGTGTCAATCGGGAGAAATACGTATTTGGGAATGCCAGCGCAATATGTAAATGTTTGGAGTAGGTCACGTAAACAGCAAAAGCAAAAATGCCGAGAATATGGAACCACCAGGCAAAACGCTCATAAATTACCAGCGATGGTTCTGTCCAGCTTGTAAAAATTGGTTTTAAAAACTGACTGAACGGGAAGTCGCCGGTAACTGTATAATGCCGACTGCCCATTTCCTGTAAAACGGTGTCAGCAGCGTTCATAGTCAAAATCGCAAGCATTAATATGATTTCGAAAATTAAAATGATTTTACCGTCCAATTCGGGCCAGCCATTCATTTCGCGATGACGAGACGGTTTTAGTCGTTCAACTTTCAGGATCGTTCTACGTATCAAAAAAATCAGACAGGTTACCAAAACTCCAACGGCAAGGAATTCGAAAAAACCAATAAGGAAGTTGTAAAATGTTCCCAGGAATGGCGCAAAAAGCCTATGTTTTCCAAGGATACCATCAAGTACAATTTCCAGGACTTCGATATTGATCAGCAAAAAGCCAGCATATACCACAAAATGCATAATCCCAATCAGCGGCCGGTCAAACATTTTCTTTTGACCGAAAGCGACGCGAAACATTATGGAAAAACGTTGCGCCGGCTGGTCGTAACGATCTTCATCCCGCCCCAGCATGATGGTTTTGCGTATCAAACTAGCCCTTTTATAAACCAGCCAACCGACTATTCCCAGAATGACTAAAAAGATGATTTGCTGGATTAACGCCATAATTCTTCGATTTACTCCTCTAATAATGGTTATACATTTAAATAGTATGCAAGCATACTATAAACAAATATGACAAAAATGTATTTAGCATCAATATTTTGAAATAAATAATTTTTTTTATTCTGTTAAGTAATAGAAAATCAGAATACTAGGGCTGTGGTGCCGTAGCTGTAATAAAAATTATGAAAAATATTTTCCTAAATAATTTGGAAAGCCAGATCGTAATTCTACCTTTGCAGTCCCAAAGGGAACGAATTGAGCTGGTGATGTAGCTCAGTCGGTAGAGCAAAGGACTGAAAATCCTTGTGTCGGCGGTTCGATTCCGTCCATCACCACAAATCCTGTTAGAAGAAATTCTGGCAGGATTTTTTTGTTTTTGGAAGAATTTCAGGAAAATTAAATTTTGGAAAGTTGATATAATCTTGGTTGACCTGAATTTTTTAGTAAATTCATATGAAATTCATACGATATGACAATTATCTTAAAAAAGGGGATGCCATTCGATAAGGTCGATGAGCAGATTAAAACTGCTAAAAGCACCCAAAAGAAGCCTGACATGAAAAGATATGCAGGTACAATTAAATTGAAAGAAGATCCCATGGTCATTCAAAAAAGAATGAGAGATGAGTGGGATTAATATTTTATTAGATTCCAATATAGCTCTCTATGTTTTAAATGGGGATTCTATTTTAGTACAGTATCTTCAAGATAAAATTTTTTACGTTTCGTTTATTAATGAATTGGAATTACTAGGATACAAGAAAATTACCTCCGCAGAAGAATCGAATATAAACTTGTTTTTAGAAGACTGCGCGATTGTAGATATTAATGAAGGTATTAAAGAAATCACCAAACAAATCCGCAGAAAATATTTATTAAAACTTCCTGACGCAATCGTAGCAGCTACCGCGATATTTTTAGGTATTCCACTGCTCTCCGCAGATAAACAGTTTCGTCAGGTCAGTGATCTAACTTTCGTTCTTTATGAACCCTGATTCGGTAATCACCTCCCAAATATCTTCCTATCCGTTATCTCATCCCGGTGCTCTTTGAGAAAATCACAAAACAGCTTGATCTGAATTTCCTGCACGGAAAAATCAATCGTCTGATCATAATTCTCCTGATACACATCCTGGAAATCTGTGATAACGTATCGCAAAGTTCGTATACCTTTTGATCTTAGGGCAGGTAAATAAAAGTTCTGATGACTATGCGCAAATCGGCCTTCCTGGTAACTGGTTGTTGTTTTAATATCAACGGCAAGCGTTTTTCCAATCACGTCAACATATCCATATAACAAAACATTGTCGAGTTGATGTTCACAATACACCTGCGTTTTCATCATCGGGCGTGGCAGCAGTGCGCGGACTTTTTCAAGAATCTCTGAATCAAAAGCATCCTCATTAACTCCTTTTATTACTGCTTCTTCAAATGAGGAACCTCTGGCCTGCGCGTCCGTTTGTTGCACAGGTACGCGGTTAATCCGGTTCAAAAAATCCTGTTGTCCGATATAACCTTTTTGATAACGATCAAAAAGGTTAAGCAGGGTTGGATATAAATTGTATGCAATTGAAGCCAAAAGTATGTTTGTTTAGCTGTTATTTTTAACAAAGATAAACATCCCTCACCTTTTCCTGCGTTTGGGATATTTGCTAAATCGGTATGTTGCAGAAAGCGATAGAAAGCTGAATTTGTCATTAGGGGTTTTGCTGTAAGAGTCGGCCTCTTCCGGATTAATCAACCGCATACCAGATGTCGCATCAACCTTATCTGTCCGAACAAAATAGAACCGATAGTCGAAACCAAAACAAAGTTTATCAAAAAGTTTGTAGTCAATCGAAAGGCCGACCGGAATTACACGTTCGTTTGTTTTTTTTATTCCGGGACTGCCCCGAGGATTCCCCCAGCGAAGGAAAAGAGGGTTTCGTGCACTGGATGCGCTGTTTGTAAATCTCAATAACCTATTACTCGTAACGTCATAGGCATTGGCGCTGAACATCATAAGACCTAAACCACCGTAGAAATTAACATCCAGCTCTCTGTCCGGGTTCTGAGTGAATTGTTCCGTCAAATTCCACTTGGCCAGTAACTCGATTGTATTATATTCATTTATAAAGTAGGAATTGAAGAAGGGAATTTCCTCGCCGCCAAGTTTCCCCAACGTATATTCGAAACTTAAAGAAAAGGGCTTGTTGAATTTGCGGTCCACTCCGATGCCCAACATTCCATGCATATCCTGTTTCTGCAATTCGCCATAAAATTGTGTAAGTCCGCCGCGGACTGTCAGCGAATAACGGGATGTCACTTTCGACACCATATTTCCATTTTTGTACCGATTGTAAGCCTCGTTCCAGCTCTGGCGCTTTTGCGCTTTTGCTGGAAAGTACAGGGTAATTACAATAAATAATTGTAAAAATTTCCGTATCATATCTATATAGTGTGTGTGGCCTCATAACAAATTTAAAACAATCTCCCTTTTTATAAGGATGCTTCTCTTAAAAATCAGCCGTTTATGCAAACTTTACATATCTATTTCAAAACGATAACCAATAAATATCTGTTAGTTTTGTAATTCTAATTTTATGCAAATCGAAAATGAGTGTAGTACCCTATAAAGATAAGGACAGCAGCAAGCGGGAACAGGTAGCGGAAATGTTTGATAACATTTCTCCAAAATATGATTTATTGAATCATGTTTTGAGCGGAGGCGTCGATATTTACTGGCGCAAGCGAGCAGTTAAATTATTAAAAAAGCAGCAGCCAAAAGTGATCCTCGATATCGCAACCGGTACGGGTGATTTTGCTATTGAAGCTCTTTCACTAAAACCTGAAAAAATAATTGGAGTTGATATTTCCGAAGGAATGCTGGCTGTTGGGCGTGAGAAAATTGTCAAACTTGGAAAGCAGGATATTATAACTTTACAAAGCGGTGACTCGGAAAGTTTAGCCTTCACAGACAATTATTTTGACGCTGTTATCGTTTCGTTTGGAGTACGGAATTTTCAGAATTTGTTGGCCGGGCTTACTGAAATGAACCGCGTGATGAAGCCGGGAGGAACTTGTGTTGTCGTAGAATTCTCTAAGCCAAAATCTTTTCCGTTTAAACAATTTTATAACTTTTATTTCAAATATATATTACCAACGATAGGAAAGACCGTCTCAAAGGACAGTTCTGCCTACACTTACCTTCCTGAGTCCGTTCAAGCATTTCCGGATGGGGAGGCTTTTCTTGAAATTTATAAAAAAGCAGGTTTTAAAAATACTAAATGCATACCATTAACCTTCGGGATTTGCTCCATCTACACAGGACAAAAGTAATTATTGGAATCTTGTTTCTTTTTGTGGTCTCACAGGAAGCCAAAGCACAGGGACAAGGATATGTTCGGCGACATCTGGAATATTACGACGATAAACCGATTCACTACGGGATTTTATTTGCAGTTCCTTTTACGAGATATAATTTCCGGCATAGTGAGCCCAGCGGCTCTCCAACAGCAAGCGACTCGGCTTATCTGATTCAGTCGCCGATGAAAGGGGCGTTCCGTATGGGTTTTACGATTAATGCGTATTTAAATGAGCGGTTTGATATCCGGACCACACCGTCCGTTTCGCTATACGAAAGAGAATTGAAATACAGCTATCCAAATAGTCCTGATAAAATAAATAAAAGGGAATCGACCTGGCTTGAAATTCCCTTGCTTGTGAAATATAAATCCAAGAGAAGGGTTAATACCAGAATGTATATGATTGCCGGCGTGACGATGGGAATTGAAACCAATGTGAAACGAAGCAGAGGCGGTGGAACTAGTAATGGAAGGATTGATACCCAAACTTCCGATTTTACACTGGACTATGGAGTTGGTTACGAACGGTTTTTCGAGTTTTTCAAATTTGCACCTGAATTACGCTTTTCTCACGGATTGAAAAATGTTTTTCAAGGGTCATCCAATACAGGTATAAGCAGATTGACATCACATACAGTGACATTATACCTGAATTTTGAATAATATAATTTCTGATTATCAGTTGTTTAGAAATTATTATTGAAATTTTTTAAGCGATAATTTGGATAAAGAAAATCAGTCGTGCATATTTGCACTCCCGAATGACGACAAGAGGGGCTCTTAGCTCAGTTGGTTCAGAGCACCTGCCTTACAAGCAGGGGGTCGCTGGTTCGAATCCAGCAGGGCCCACAAAAAAAGTGAGTTAGTAATAACTCGCTTTTTTTAATCTTTTTCTGAAAGTAGAAAAAGTATTGTTATTTGAAAATCCCGAGAGGGCTCTTAGCTCAGTTGGTTCAGAGCACCTGCCTTACAAGCAGGGGGTCGCTGGTTCGAATCCAGCAGGGCCCACAAAAAAGCGAGTTAGCAATAACTCGCTTTTTTTGCTTTAGACGCATTTTCGTTTTCAAATTAAAGATCAAGTACAAATTGATCAGCCAAAGTTGTAGTCATCTCAATGTCTGGCAATTCTTCGTGCGGAATGGTATAGTATTTTCCGGACAGTGTCAGTTTTCCATTTGTTTTTTTGATCGCTATTTTAAGGAATCCATGTTTGTTGTCAGCATAACTTTCCAGATTAACCCCTTCAAATAATTTTGAATCAGTAAAAAAGCGCGGATCACTAAGTTGTGCGACTGGATGCAATTCATCATACCCGCCGGCGCCGGCGACGATAAAGGGAACCACTTTTCCATTTTTATATTTTTTAGCGAACCGCTGATAATTGTGGACATGACCGCTGAAAACAATATCAGGCAAAACACCAGTTTCTTCAAAAGCTTCTTCCAGAAATTCGATCATCGGAATGCTGGAACCATGATTAATATCTGCTGAATAAGGTGCGTGATGCAAAGCCACGATCAATGCTTTTTCCGATTGTTCCAGGGCAGCGGCTTTTAACTCTTCCTTGAACCATCTTCTTTGATCCGGTGTAACCACACCAAATTTTGGAACATTGCTATGCAGTCCGATAATATTGGCCAAAGGTGTTTTTAGTGTCCAGTAAATATTCGGTTGAATCATACTTTTCCGCTCCACACCGCGTCCGAAGGTAATAGGTCTGCGTTCCGTATCACAAAAAACGGCTTTGAATGCGTCCAGACTTTTATATGGTTTCACAGCGTTGGGATTTACATCACTATCGTGATTTCCGGCAATGGCGAAAATCGGGCCCGGATATTTTTGATAAGGCTCAAAAAATTGGGTGGAGTATTTGTCAGCTTCGCCAAAAGTATAAACAACGTCTCCTAAATGATACAAAAACTGAGGTTTTTCGTCTTCATCGCTTTCATATTGCTTAGCCATTGCCGCCGCTACAAAATGTTGAAAAGCCGGATTTCCAATGCTTCCGGTATCTCCGAACATGTGAAAAACCGTTGTGTCTTCATTGACTTCGGGTGAAATTTGCTGCAATGATAAATGATATGGATACTGGCCGGTCGGTGCAGGCAAAGGCTGAAATTTATAGGTATCGTCCGGTTGGTCTTTTTTGATAACTGGTACCGAGTATTTTGAAGGATTCGTAGGAGTCATGTTCACAAGTTATAACAAAAATTACTGCCGGGTTTTAAGATGTGATTAAGAAAATATGTTCTTTAAAACATTTTCTTACAAGCAGTGCCAAATTTCTTCAAAGATAACCTTTGAAACTGTAATCTGTTCAATAGATAAATTGCTGCTGCTTTCTCTATCTTGCACTTAGATTTACACACACACTTCCATGAAACAGATTGTCAAAGGCATAACTGCTTTGCGCAATGCTTTGCAGCTTCTTCAAAACATGGGTTTCCGCTATGTGGTATTCAAACTATGGTTTGAATTTCAGAGAACTACTGGTATATTAAAGATCCGCTTTCCCGTAAATCCGAAAGAGAAAACTTTTATTTCTTTAAAAGAATGGCAGAATCTGTCTGTCAAATTTTTTCTGCCGAAAGCCTCAGATATTAAAGAATTTCATCCCGATTTAAAAGTACTCGCGAGCCGGGTTAAAGCCTTTCAGCGTAATAAAATTTTATTTTTTTCTTCAAAATGTTATGTCGTTGAAGATTGGCTGACAAATCCTGAAAATGGATTTCAGTATGACATTTCTAAACACTGGGCGGAAATTCCTGATTTTTCAACCGATTCAGGAGATATCAAATATGTCTGGGAAAAATCGCGATTTACATTTTTGTACGACTTGATTAGGTATGATTATCATTTTGGAAAGGATCAGTCTAAAACTGTTTTTAAGGAAATAAATAACTGGATCGATTCAAATCCAGTCAATCAGGGCCCCAACTGGAAATGCGGACAGGAAATTACATTGAGAGTTTTGAACTGGACTTTTGCTTTACATTATTACAAAAAGTCATCTTCATTAAATGATCAGCTTTTTTCAAAAATCATCAACAGCGTTTATCAACAAATGCGGCGTGTGGCCGAAAATATTAACTTTTCCCGTATCGCTGTCCGAAATAATCATGCCCTGACGGAAACGCTGGGTTTGTATCTTATCGGGCTTCTATATCCATTTTTTTCAGAAAGTAAGATCTGGAAGAAAAATGGGAAGCAATGGTTTGAAGAGGAAATTACCTATCAGATATATGACGATGGAACGTTTCTTCAATTCTCAATGAATTATCATCGGGTCGTTGTTCAGCTGCTGACCTGGGGAATTCAACTGGCGCATCTAAATCATGAAATTTGGAATCCTGTTGTATATGACCGTGCCCGGAAATCTTTACATTTTCTCAAAACTTGCCAGGACAGTAAATCCGGACACTTACCCAACTATGGAAATAACGATGGAGCTTTATTCTTTCCTTTATCAGATTGCGATTTTCGGGATTTTCGGCCGCAGCTGTTGGCATTGGGAAACTTGCTTGGAGAAAAATTAAACTATGGAACAGGTCCCTGGCAGGAAGAAAGTGCATGGCTTGAAATTCCTGATCGTGTCGGCAAATCAGAAATTGAACCGAAGAATATTCAATATTACTCGTTTTCAAAAGGAGGTTATTATGTTCTAAAAGATCACGGGACCATTACTTTTCTCCGCTGTGGAAGTTACCAAAACCGCCCTTTTCAGTCAGATAATCTGCATCTTGACATTTGGACCGACGGAAAAAATATACTTCGGGACGCAGGTTCTTTTAGATACAGTACAGAAAAAAAATGGACAAACTATTTTTCCGGAACTGCCTCTCATAATACGGTTATGCTAGGGGATTTTGACCAAATGAGAAAAGGCGACCGATTTATCTGGTATGATTGGATCCGGAAAAGCGATGGATTTTGGAAAGTTGAAGAGGATAAAACAGTTTTTGAGGGCTGGTTTATTGGTTTTAAAGAATTGGGTGAAAAGATTATTCACAGGCGCAAGGTTTCCAAATCATTCAGTTCTGCGCATTGGACTGTGGAAGACTGGATTGAGAATGCACCAGAGCATCTTGTAATGTCTCAAATCTGGCATCCGTCAGATGATTTTTTTGAAACTTTCGATATTGCAGCAAATCTTAAAAACGGTGAGAAAATAAAATTAACAAAAACGAAGGGATGGCATGCCAATAGTTATGGAGAAAAAAAGTCTGCGTATCGGATCGTTTTCAACACTACCGAAAGATATATAAAAACAGAAATTGGTGTAAAAATTAAAACTGAAAGCCAAAATGCGTATTCTTTTGATACATCAGTTTTTCCTGGAAGATCATGAGGGAGGCGGATCGCGTTGGAATGAAATAGGCAGGATCTGGAAAGAGAATGACCACGATGTGACTGTGCTCGCAGGAATGACGCATTATATGGGAATCGCTAAAAATCGTCATAACAGGAAATTCTTCCATATATCTGAAAATTGTAACGGAGTTCAGGTAATTCGCTGTTTCGCCGGTGGTAATTTCAAAAGTATAGCGGGGCGAATAATCTCTTTCTTTTCATTTGCACTAACCGCAATTTTAGGTGGTTTGTTTTATGCAAAAGAGAATTACGATGTCATTATTGTTTCTTCACCTCCGCTGTTCGTTGGGATATCAGGCTTGTTTCTGAGCTTGTGGAAAAATATTCCTTTCATTTTTGAAGTGAGAGATTTGTGGCCGGAATCTGCCATTGATCTTGGTATTCTAAAAAATAAAAATCTGATACGTCTGACGTTTTGGTTTGAATCTTATCTGTATAAAAAAGCAAAACTGATCAATGTTCTGACACCGGCTTTTGGGGAATCTTTGATTAAAAAGGGAGTTGATCCAAAAAAGATTATATATATCCCAAATGCAGCAGACTTTCCAAATGCTGAAAAAGCTCTCTCGACATTTGATCATGCACAGTTCCGACAACAACATCAATTGCAGGATAAGTTTATAATCACTTATGTCGGAGCACATGGTATTGCCAATCATTTGATTCAAATACTTGATACTGCTGACTTACTAACAGATACCAACGTCATCTTTCTGCTTATCGGAGACGGAGCGCAAAAACAGTATCTGATTAAAGAAGCGGAAAAACGTAATCTTAGGAATGTTCGGTTTATTGATTCGGTTTCAAAGTTCGAAGTCTTCAATTACATTCACGCATCGGATATGGGCACTTCGGTTTTAAAGAAAACGAATACCTTTAAAACAATTTATTCAAATAAAACCTTCGATTACTTTTCCTGTAAAAAGCCAGTGCTCATGGCAATCGATGGTATTTCAAGAAAATTAGTAGAAGAAGCCAATGCAGGTGTTTTTATAGAGCCAGAGAATCCGGCGGATTTCGCCCGAAAGATTCGTTTTTATATTGATAATCCATTGCTTCTCACAGATCAAGGTGAAAATGGATATCGGTATGCTAAAAATCATTTTGATCGGGAAGTTCTGGCTATCCGGTATTTGAATTATATTCGGGACTTATGAAAATTCAGATACTAAAAATCTTCGGATAACTCAATATTGATGGAAAATTTTAGAAAGATCGCTATCCGCAAACGTATTGCGATGGTAGCGCATGACAATAGAAAGGTAGAGTTACTTGATTGGGCAAATTCAAATCGTGAGCTGCTCTCAAAAAATAGCTTATATGCTACCGGTACAACCGGGAAATTACTGGAAGCTTTGCTTAATCAACCTGTTGAACTTTTGTTAAGTGGCCCGTTGGGCGGTGATCAGCAGGTTGGCTCCATGATTGCAGAGGAGAAAATTGATCTTCTGATCTTTTTCTGGGATCCTATGTCAGCCCAGCCGCACGATCCCGATGTCAAAGCATTACTGAGATTATGCGTTGTCTGGAATATTCCAGTCGCGTCGAATCGGGCGACGGCTGATTTTATTTTTACTTCTCCTTTGATGCACGAGGATTACGTTGCTGTCCAGACAGATTACAGCAAATATTTGAATCGTGTTGTCTGAACTGAAATCAAGCTATTTCGGTTTTTTTAATGAATAAAAACACTTTTATGAATAACCTTGCGGATTTATTTAAGAACGAGACGGAGCGGAAAATTTATTCCTATCCGGATTATATGTTATTGATGGAACGGGTTGTGATGGAACAAAGAACAACCGGCATAAACCAGTCAGAAGAGCTTAATGACTATACGAAGTTAAATCTGCACAGAATGCAGCGGTTGAATAAAACGGTTGTACTCAGTGAAAGTCTAAAACTGGCCATTAACCAGATTCAGTTGCCTCAAACCTGGTATGTTTTGACGGAGGCCTGGTGTGGCGATGCCGCGCAGAATATTCCGGTACTTGCAGCCATTACCAAACTGAATCCATTGATTAACCTGCAATTGTTGCTAAGAGATGAAAATCCTGATCTGATGGATTTATATCTTACCAACGGAGGAAAATCAATTCCTAAACTGATTGCAGTTGATGGATCTTTTAACGAGATATTCCAGTGGGGTCCACGCCCTGCAGGTGCACAGCACATGATGGAAGAATATAAAATAAATCCGGTTAAGTCTTTCAAGGAATTCGCGGAGGATATTCACAAGTGGTATGCCGCGGATAAAACGGTGTCTGTTCAGAAAGAATTGTTGGTCATATTGGAAGGTGTTTTGATTGAGAAGTAAGTTTTTTGATAGTTTACTCTATCTTTGCAATAGGCTTATTTTCGGAGTTTCCGGATGTCGTTTTGAATTGAAAATTGAGACCTGCTACTATTGTCTACATACTTTAAAAATATATCAGAGGGAATCAGTACCACGTTGACGGGTATGAAACTGACGTTGCGACATTTATTTGCCGCAAAAAATCGTCGGGTTAACAATGATATCCGTACAGGCAATTTCTATGATATGCAGGATGGTCTGGTTACTATCCAATATCCGCTTGAAACAATTCCTATTCCCGATAATGGTCGCTATCGACTTCATAATGAGATAGATGACTGTATTGTTTGTGATAAATGTGTAAAAATCTGTCCTGTTGACTGTATTGACATCGAACCGATTAAAGCTATCGAAGAAATTGGGCGCGCGTCTGATGGTTCTCCAATTCGACTTTATGCTGCGAAGTTTGATATCGATATGGCAAAGTGCTGCTACTGTGGACTTTGTACAACGGTGTGTCCCACGGAATGCCTGACCATGACAAAAACTTTCGATTATAGCGAAGTTGATATTCGGGATATGGTCTATAATTTCGGAAACCTGACAGCTGATGAAGCGCAGGAAAAAAGAGATTTACTTGAACAATTCCAAAAAGAGAAAGAGGCATTAAAAGCGGTACAAAAATCAGGAGCTCCGTCGGAAGTTGCTGCAACAGCACCTACGGCCCGCCCGGCATTTAAGCCAACCATCAAGCCAAAACAGGAGGACGAAACGGCGAAGGAGCAACCTGCTGAAACGGAAACGGTCAGAACAAAACCTGTTTTCCAGTCGCGGAAACCAGCTCCGGTTGAAGCGAAAGTGGATAAGGAGGTAGCGGAGGATGAACCGGTTGTTGAAAAGCCAGCTGCCAAATTGCCGTTTAAACCTAGTATGAAACCAAAACCGCCGGTTTCAGAGAATATTGAATCGGCGAGTGAAGAAATAAAAGCCAAACCAGCGTTCCGTCCGACGATGAAACCGAAGGTTGAAACTTCTTCTGACGCAGAACCAACTGCCGAAACTTCGCAAGAACCAGCTCCAAAAACTGCGTTCAGACCAACTATGAAACCCAAACCGCCGGTTTCAGACAACACGGAGTCGGTGAGTCAAGAAATAAAAAATGAGGAAGTAAAAGCCAAGCCAGCGTTTCGTCCGACGATGAAACCGAAGGTTGAAACTTCTTCTGAAACAGAATTAACTGCCGATACTTCACAGGAACCAATTGCTCCAAAACCTGCGTTCAGACCAACTATGAAGCCAAAACCACCGGTTTCAGAAAATATTGAATCGACGAGTGAAGAAGTCAAAAATGAGGAAGTAAAGGCCAAACCAGCGTTTCGTCCGACGATGAAACCGAAGGTGGAAACTTCTTCTGAAACAGAACCGACTAACGAAACTTCGCAAGAACCAGCTCCGAAACCTGCGTTCAGACCAACTATGAAACCCAAACCGCCGGTTTCAGACAACACGGAATCGGTGAGTCAAGAAATAAAAAATGAGGAAGTAAAAGCCAAGCCAGCGTTTCGTCCGACGATGAAACCGAAACCGAAATCACCTGATCAGGAATAATTTACATGAATATGGAAATAGCAGCATTTTATGGATTTTCGGGACTAGCGATTATTTCAGCGCTTTTCATATTATTTTCCAGAAATCTTATTTATGCGGCATTTGCTCTGTTTGTAACTTTTCTGGGTGTCGCAGCACTATACGTATTGGCAGGGGCTGATTTTTTAGCGGTTACGCAAATTATGGTTTATGTAGGAGGGATTTTGGTACTGCTTATTTTTGGCATAATGCTTACGCAAAAGACGGACCGAGAGGCAGTCTCCTCAACGCCAAACCAGGTGATCGTTTTTGTGAAGCGTCAGTTTTGGGGATTTTTAGTGGGAGCAGGCTTATTTGTTTTTCTTTCTTATATTATTGCCACTGCAAACTTCAGAATGACCGGCGCAACAAATATGTCCCGATCGACTTTGAAGACGATAGGGGTGGAGCTTATGACGAGCCACTTGCTCCCTTTTGAAATTGCCGCAATACTTTTGCTAATGGCCTTGGTCGGTGCGGCATACCTAGCTTTAAATAGAAATCCTGCCTCTCATGATTAATATCCCGGTAGAACATTATCTGATCGTTGGAGCAGCCTTATTCTGTATCGGTTTGGCAATAGCCATAACGAAGCAGCATTTGATTGGTATATTGCTTGGTATTGAATTGATGCTGAATGCGGTGAACATCAATTTAATCGCGTTTAGCAGACATGATCCAGAAAAGATCGGCGGTCAACTTTTTGCTTTGTTTGTGATTGTAGTGGCAGCAGCAGAAGTAACGGTTGCGCTCGCCATTATCCTGAGAGTTTACGGACATTTCCGCACTGTGGATCCGGACAAGGTCAATGAATTAAAAAAATGAACACTCCAAATTTGAAACCAAATCTACAAGGTCTGCAAATATGAATTGGTTTTTTCTGCTTCTGGCGTTTCTGATTGGCATGGCAAACACGGTTCAGTCGGGCGTAAATGCCCAGCTGCGAGTCGCGCTTGGAAATCCGTTGATCGCTGCCATCACTTCATTCAGTTTTGGACTCTTTGTATTACTGGTTGCTTTCCCACTTTTCAACCAAAACCCGATCCCAAGCCTCGCTACATTTCGTGATGTAAGTATCTGGAAATATGCGGGTGGATTTTTAGGTGCATTTTATGTCGTCACCGTTATTTTTATCGTACGAGATATCGGTCCTGCCAATTTGATCTGTCTGGTTATTGCCGGACAAATGTTAGCCGCAATGGTCATTGACCACTACGGCTTTCAGGGTTTTGCTGTACATCCCATTAGTTTTGCCCGGATATGCGGTGCAATTCTCTTAATGGCAGGTGTTTATCTAATTCTGAAAAATTAAGGTATACGGTTGAAAACAAAAAGGTCCATAAATTCCCACTTATTATTTTCAAGTTTTCCCCTTCTGATCACGAGCTGATTCTGGCTGCGTCTTTCGTAAATGATCCGGACAGAAATGTCGTCCTTTTCAAACAAAGCTTCATTCTTTTTTGCTTCAATAAAATTGTAAGTATCCGAAACTTCTTTTTCTTCCAGCGAAATCATTCCTGGTTTGAAATGTTTAACGTGCGCAACTGGTCCTTTTTCAGTCTGCTCAAATGCAAATAGCTCATAAAGCGTCGCTTTTCCATCCTTTACCATGCGAATAAAACCAACAATATTGTCGCCTTCCGGTGCCGTCCAGGACGCTTCGATTGTTCCACCGTTGTAGTTGCCTTTCCAGCGGCCATCCAGAAAACTTAAATCTTTCAAACTCCCGGTGCTTGCAGTCTGGGCATTTGAGGAAGTGAAAATTAACGCCGCAAAAATGAAGGCAAGTGATAATGTTTTACAAAAAACGAACTCGTCGAATCGCATCATATGGATTTAGGTTTTAATAAAATGCCAAATTAGAAGTTATTTTCAATTTTACCGAATTACAGAAACAGGATCACTTGACAAGATCAGCACTTCTGACAAAAAAAACAGCCGTCCGATAACCAGACGACTGCATCAATATATAAGAAATTCATGTTAATTAATAAGCTCTTTCCAGCTTGCCTTCGTGAGAATTGGCAAATGCTCTGTTCACAACTTTGTTTCCGCCGGGTGTTGGATAATTTCCAGTGAAATACCAATCTCCGAGATGGTTAGGACAAGCTTTGTGCAGGTTATCAACCGTTTGGAAAATTACAGAAAGCTCAGCATTCAGATCTTTCGGGCGAATAATTTCAGCAATTGAATCCGAAATTTCATCATCTGTAAACGGATCGTAAAGGGCCTTCACATAATTGGTATGGAAAGAATTTTTAGTCGCTATCGAAGCCACAGCTTTTGTATAAACTTCTTCGATCAAGTCATCCATATTCCTGTCTTCCAACAATTTCAAAACAGCTCTGAAAGCCACAAAATCCTTCATTTTTGACATGTCAATACCATAACAGTCAGGGAAACGAATTTGCGGCGCAGATGAGACAACCACAATTTTCTTTGGCTGCAATCTGTCAAGCATCGTTAAAATGCTTTTCTCAAGTGTAGTACCACGAACGATCGAGTCATCGATAATTACAACAGTATCAACATTTTTCCGAACGACTTCAAAAGTAGTATCGTAAACACTGGATACCATATCGTCACGAAGCGCATCTGCGGTGATAAATGTCCTTGACTTTACATCTTTCGTCACCAGCTTTTCAATACGCGGACGGAAGGATAATACTTTTTCCAAATCAGCTTCAAAAAGAATTCCATCCATGATGGCCTGTTTTCTTTTCTTGGCCAGATATTCTTCCAAACCTTCGATCATTCCTAAAAAGGAAGTTTCGGCCGTGTTTGGTATATATGAGAAAATTGTGTTTTCTAAGTCGTAATTGATCTCTTTCAAGATCTGCGGAATCAATAATTTACCAAGTTGCTTACGCTCGTAGTAAATATCGGGATCTGTTCCCCGCGAGAAATAGATGCGTTCAAAACTGCATGAGCGTTTTTCCAAACGAGGTAAAATAGGGAACTCGTTATATTCTCCGTTTTTGTCAACAATAAGTGCCGAACCCGGAGTAATTTCCTGAATCTGAGAATATTCTACATTAAATGCGGCCTTGATCGCTTGTTTTTCTGACGCTACTACAACAACTTCATCATCAGCATAATAAAATGCAGGACGAATACCAGCTGGGTCACGAATAACAAATGAGGCTCCGTAACCTGTCAGTCCACACATTGCATATCCGCCATCAAAGTCACGGCAAGATCTATAAAGAAGTCTTTGCAGATCGATGTTTTCTTCAATTACATCTGATAGTGTAGGGTTTTCGTAAATTCCTTTGAAACGATCAAACACACGCTGATTTTCTTCATCCAGAAAATGTCCAATTTTTTCCATGACAGTCACGGTGTCCACTTTCTCTTTCGGATGTTGGCCTAACGATACTAATTTACCAAAAAGCTCATCAACATTGGTCATATTGAAGTTACCCGCCATCACCAGGTTGCGGCTTCTCCAGTTACTTTGACGAAGCATTGGATGGCAGTTTTCAACCTCGTTCGTGCCATGCGTTCCATAACGTAAATGGCCCAGCCAAACTTCGCCTGTGAATGCAAGATTTTCCTGTAACCATTTGGCGTCGTTAATACGCTCTTTATTATCTTTCAGTCCTTTACGAAACTTCTTATGAATCTTCGAAAATATATCAGTAAGAGGTTGAGGTTCTACCGATCTGTAACGGCTTATATAGCGTTTTCCCGGCGGAACATCAATTTTTATATTGGCTACACCGGCTCCATCTTGTCCCCGGTTGACCTGTTTTTCCATCATTACTGATAGCTTGTGCACGGCATATAGCGGCGTGTCGTACTTGTCAATGTAGTATTGAAATGGCTTTCGAAGACGGATGAGTGCAATCCCGCACTCATGCTTTATGGCGTCGCTCATAAGAAGAATAATGAGTTAGAAATATGTTCGTTTGCTGGCTGCAAATCTTATTCCTTTTAATAATTTGTTAACGAACGAAAAACGTTCTTAGTTCGTAAACCCGGAATAAAGGTACAAATCCTTTCCCTTAAAAAACTTCTAATCTGGCGCTTTTTTTCGTGCTGTTTTAAGCAAACTGAATTTGAAGTAAACCACTTATGCCCTGCCAGCCACATGGAACTGAGATTATCAAAAGTTTAACATTATTTTTTTATATTTTATTTCAAAAATAAGTCAGCAGACCAGCGGGAATAGTTTTTAAAATAATTTAATTATTTTTCAAGTAAATCATTTTGTGTTGTTGAGAAAGCCAGGTTAGCTCTCTCTGGATAGAAATAATTTGAATCAGATTACTTTGTAAAAGTTATGGTATTGTTAATTCATACCTTAGCGAAATAGTCTGTATTATGTTACATAAAACCAAAGGAGTTGCGCTCAGTTACATTCGTTACCGGGAATCCTCGATTATCGCGAAGGTTTATACGGAGGCGTTTGGTATACAGACGTACATTGTCAACGGCGTACGCAGCAGCAAATCGAAGACAAATAAAATAGCGCTTTTTCAGCCGCTTACTTTATTAGATATGGTTGTATACCATAAAAGCAAAGAAGACACAATACACCGGATTTCTGAATTGAAATGTTATAATCCTTTTCAGTCACTTCCTTATGATATGTACAAGTCGAGCCTGGCGATGTTCATTACTGAAATCCTTGGAAAAACTTTGCGGGAAGAAGAAACAAACGAGCCGTTGTTTCAATTCATCGAGGAGTCCGTCTTATATCTTGACGAAGCCAGCGATCATTTTGAAAATTTCCATATCCAGTTTTTGTTACAACTAGCTTCATTTCTGGGATTCGGAATTGAAAGTATTGCGGATCTGGAAGGAGAGTTACGGGAAAATCATTATCCGCACATTCCGGATGTTAAAGAGCATTTTGCAACCGAACAATTATTACTGCATGGATATGGTGTAGAAGTAGCGTTGGACCGAAACAGGCGCGTGGATATTTTAGAAAAACTTCTTTTCTTTTATAAAATCCACATGGATACGTTGGGGGAAATCAGATCTCTGGACGTTTTAAAGGAAGTTCTGCGGTGACATGGACATGATATCAATATTTGACAAAACCAATTTCTCTAATCTGGCATAATTTTGATGCTGTAATCACAAACGTAAACTAAAAAAGCATGAAACAATTTATTATCCTTTCATTACTATTATGTGGTACTGTGGCGATGAGCCAGGTTCCGAAAGGCGCATGGAAATCTCAGGAACCCACGGGAAGTACTTCCACTTTAATTGTTGCTGATAATTATCTGACTATCGCCTCATACAGTGTTTTAAATAAATCTTACGAAAGAACAGAAGGCGGCCCATTTACTATGCAGGGCGACCAGATGACGTATACGCCGGAATTTAATCCTTCTGATACCGCCAAAGTTGGAATCCCAATTGTCTTCACAGTGGCCAAAAAGGATGGCGTGCTTACTTTAAAATATGAAGAAGCGATGGTCTGGATGAAAATTGATGAAAGCGAGAATGCGCCCTTGTCTGGTGTTTGGCGTATTACCGAACGTGCAAACGACGGTCAGGGAGCATTGGTAAAAATTCATCAGGAAGGAACGAGAAAAACCTTGAAGATTTTATCAGGAACTCGTTTTCATTGGATCGCTTTTGATGCTGCTGACAGGACTTTTTACAATACGGGAGGAGGAACTTATACGGCTAAGGATGGTAAATATTCAGAAAAAATCGAGTTTTTATCGAAAGACAATAATCGGGTAGGGATGAGCCTGACGTTTGATTACAAATTAGATAATGGCCGTTGGGAACATACCGGAAAAAGCACGGCGGGCAAACCTGTCCATGAAATTTGGGAGAAGGTGAAATAGTAGTTTAGGAGTATCCTATTAACGGGTAATTATTTAAACCAGGCGTTTAAATAATTACCCGTTTTTTATTCTACCACTTCTGCATTTTTCAAAATGTAATTCAAATGCTCAATATCAGAGGGGTTTAGTTGTAAAATTCCTTTTACTGTACGTACTTCGTCGGTTTCAAACCGCTGTTTTTTATTTTTGAATTGCAGTTCCATAATCGATTCTGGCCCTGATCCTCCGCAGAAAAAACACATGGCCATGGGCTGCGCGGAAACAACATAGACATTTTCATTCTCGTCAACCGGAATAATATATCCCTTAATCTGAATCTCCTTTCCTTGCAAAGCTTTCACAGACGGACCGAATGTTGGATAAAGAAAATACATGTTCACTTCCTTATTCAGTTTTCTTGCAAATTCCACATCCGACAACTTTTTCCAGTTGATCAGCAGCGGACTCGTTGCGGCAGATAATGTCAACGCTGCGGTAAACATAAAAATCGTTATTCCTGTTTTCATTGGCCGATGTCAGTCTTTTAATTGGTTTAAATCTTTTTGCAGCTCCTCTATCGCAGCTTTGGTATTGCGCTGATAATCAAGCATCGATTCATCGGTCATTTGTGGAGCTGATTTATGTTCATGATGATGCGCTCCGTCTTCATGGTGATGCTCGTGTTCAAAATCGGGTACTTCGATAATGCCTTCTTCCCATAACTCAACCAGGTTATGCAAACTATCTAATTTGAAAATTAATACAGAATCGCCAACCGCGACAGCTGATCTCTTCTTTTCATCAATCTCCTTTTCGAAGCTGTCATGAATAGCAACAGATTCCAAATGTACCTTATTTGCTTCAGTTAGTGCTTCGCTTTTTGTTTTATCGGACGAACACGAATTTAAAAGGAAGAGAGAAAGTGCACCAGGAATAACAAACTTTTTTATCATAATAACTGAACTCTATTATTTGCAACTATGTTGCAAAAATGATTAAAAAGATTGAATCTACAATCGGATTATTAGAATAATTATGAGTATCAGAATTTTCTCTACCTTGCCCGTTGTCTTTGCATCGACATTACTTCACATCGGTTGCTGCCTTTTACCTGTACTTTCCCTTGTAGGCACTTCCCTGCCTTTTTTGAATTTTTTTGCCCGTTACAAACCAGTTTTTGTGTGGATTCAGTTGGCTGTTATGCTTTACCTGATTTTGAAAATTATTCTGGACCTATCTAGAATTAGGTCATTTTGCAATACCACCGATCGCGTCATACACTTTGGGAGTTTAGTCATTGCGGTAACTGGAGTGTTGATCAGTCATTATGAGCCTTTTAAAAATGACAACCAGAAGCTTGCGGAGCAGCGATTTATGTTATTTAAAAATCACCGCCAGCTGGAAGTGGGCCTCTCCGGGAAATATGATCAGGAAGTTTTAAAGAAAGATTTATTGGAAATTAAAGGAGTGAAGTCTGGCAGAATACTGATTGAAAACGATACGCTCGCGCTTACTTTCCTCAGTAATCAAACTTCCAGCAGGGAAATACTTAGAAATCTTAGATTAAAAGGGTATCTCGTTTCTGATTAATTTTCTCGTGGGATTAACCCTTTGCAGGGCATATGAATATATCTGGCATCTGGATTTAACCTATTTAGATTTGTTCAAAATAATTCCTTAAAAGTTTTGAATGATTCTAAATAGATTATACATTTGTCTTATCAATAACGGAGAAGAGATGAACGAGTTGATTTTTAGTGAACCAGCAATGCTTTCGGAGTCAAATAATTTTTGGTCAAAATCGCTGACCCAGCAAACGGAATGCGTTTTTAAGGATTGCTGCAAAGCGTATAAAAAGAAAGGAAAATACTGTAAAAAGTGTCCTAAAAAATAAGTTTTAGTTAATACAGTTCATGGTGAATAATTGTAAGAGAGGGAGTGCCGTTGAGCGTTCCCTTTTCTATGCTGGAGACAAATTGACTATACTTTTCGCTTTAATTCAAAGTTCTGTCCCAGATAAACCCTTCTCACCTGTTCGTCTTCCGCCAGCTCCTCAGCAGTACCCTGTTTAAGAATTTTACCCTCAAACAATAAATAGGCACGGTCAGTAATTGACAAGGTTTCATTTACATTGTGGTCGGTAATCAAAATCCCGATATTTTTTGTTTTCAGCTTTGCAACGATACTCTGAATATCTTCAACTGCAATTGGATCCACACCGGCGAAAGGTTCATCAAGCAAAATAAATTTTGGATCAACGGCAAGCGACCGGGCGATTTCAGTTCTTCGGCGTTCGCCACCGGACAAGACCATACCTTTGCTTTTACGCACATGCTGTAAGTGAAATTCTTCCAAGAGTTCTTCAACTTTTTGTTTTTGATCTGCTTTTGAAAGATTGGTCATTTCCAGCACAGCCAAAATATTTTCTTCCACCGTCAAAGAGCGAAAAACCGAAGCTTCCTGCGCGAGATAACCCAAGCCCAGTCGCGCGCGCTTATACATAGGAAGGTCGGTAATATCCTTGTCATCCAGAAAAACTTTTCCGCTGTTTGGTTTAACCAAGCCAACAGCCATATAAAAAGAGGTGGTCTTGCCAGCTCCGTTCGGGCCTAACAATCCAACAATTTCTCCCTGCTCAACCTGATAACTTACATTATTATTGACGAGGCGCGCTCCGTATTTTTTAACCAGATTTTCGGTTCTTAATATCATTTTTCAATTATGGGAATTCAATAATCGTCAGGCGGCTATTGGAATTTGACATCTTTCAGAAACAATTGTAACGTTTTTTTATCCCGAAAGTTATTCTCTTCAATATTATAACAAATAGAAAATGGCTTGCCCTTGATCAGCTCAGGATATAAATGCGCCATACCGAATCCTATGGCTGTAAAAATAGGTGAGCCGTTTTGTTTAACATCAAATTTAATATGCTTTTCCTTCATGATTGTCGGTTGTCCGGCGAGCAAAACATTTTTACTTTCAAACACAGGCGTCATATTTCCTGGTCCGAAAGGCCCCATTTGTCTGAGAATATTATAAAACTTCGCCGTCACCGCGCTCAAATCAAGTTCAAGATCGATATTGATCATCGGAATCAGTTGATCAGGCAGGATTCTGCTGCTGACAATCTTGTCAAACTTGGCTCGGAAAGCATCAATATTTTCTAACGGTAAGGTTAAACCCGCTGCAAAAGTGTGCCCGCCAAACTGTTCCAATAATTCCGAACATTCTTCGATCGCTTCATATACATCAAATCCGGGAACAGACCGTGCCGAACCCGCAGCCTTTCCATGCGATTGCGTTAAAATAATTGTAGGGCGGTGATATTTTTCAATACAGCGGCTGGCAACAATTCCGATTACACCTTTGTGCCAGTCTTCCTTATATAGTACTGTACTTCTTGCTTCCGTAAACCAGCTGTCATTTTCAATCATGAACAGCGCTTCTTCAGTAATACTGCTGTCAAAAGTCCGTCGTTCGCTATTATGCTGATTTATTTCATAAGCAAAATCCGTCGCTTCCTGCTCTTCCTCAGAGAGTAAAAGGCGAACGGCTTCTTTCGCATGTTTGATGCGCCCGGCAGCATTGATCCTCGGTCCCAAGCCAAATACTACATTAGTAATGTCAAGCGTGCCGGTTATTCCTGCAATTTGTATCAGTGCTTTCATACCTACGCGCGGCGAGGCATTCAGCCTTTGAAGACCATAATAGGCAAGAACCCGATTTTCTCCGGTGATTGGAACAATATCAGCAGCGATACTTACTACCAACAGATCCAGGTATTCAAACAAGGTTTCCTGTGGAATATCATGTTGAATACAAAAAGCCTGTAACAATTTAAACCCGACACCGCAGCCGGTTAATTCTTTATAAGGATAAAGACAATCTTCTCTTTTGGGATCTAGAACGGCAACGGCTGGCGGAAGTTCCTCGCCAGGGCGGTGGTGATCACAGATAATAAAATCAATTCCACGATTATTTGCTTCGGTCACTTTGTCAACCGACTTAATTCCGCAGTCCAGGGTAACAATCAGTGAAAATCCATTTTCCTGCGCAAAATCGATACTCTGCCACGAAACACCATAACCTTCATTGTACCGGTCAGGGATATAGTAGTCGAGGTTGTCGTAAATTTTTCTTAAAAATCCATAAAACAAGGTCACCGATGTGGTACCGTCCACATCATAATCTCCGTAGACCAGGATTTTTTCGCCGTTGGCAATTGCTTGGGACAAACGTTCAACAGCCAGATCCATATCCTGCATAAGGTAAGGATCATGCAAATGGGAGAGGTCCGGACGGAAAAAGTTTCGGGATTGGTCAAAATCTTTAATGCCGCGCTGAACCAAAAGTGTTGCCAAAAATGGGTTCACTTTTAAAGCCTCAGCCAGTTCACGCGCAACTTCCAGTTGATCAGAGGGTAATTCAGGGATTTGTATCCAACGCTTTTCAATCATATCCACAAAGATAATCGGATTCTGTGATGCATGTATGAAAATCTACGATCGGTCATTCGAATCAGGGAAAGCTAAGTGAAAGGTCTTATCTTTGCAAGAACATTTTTAGTCAAATATTGACTATTCACTTATAGTTTACAAAAATGCCTCGTTTATTGGCTATTGATTACGGTGCAAAACGTACCGGTATTGCTGTAACGGATCCTTTGCAAATTATTGCAACGGCGCTGGAAACGGTCAGGACGCATGATCTTCTGGATTTTTTGAAAAAATATTCTGAACGTGAGCCTATTGAAGCTTTCATCGTCGGAATGCCGAAAAGACTTGATAATACTGAAAGTGATAACGCAGCAAGAGTGCATACATTTGTAAAGCTTTTGAAAAAAAGTTTTCCGGATATTCCGGTTCATACCCATGACGAAAGATTTACGTCGTCGATGGCCTTGCAATCGATGATCGCAGGAGGGTCCAAAAAAAGCGACAGACGAGAAAAGGGAAATATTGATAAAATAAGCGCAACCATCATTTTGCAATCTTTTATGGAGAGCAAAAGATTATTTTAATATTTTCTGTTTAAACCTAATTATATAATTTTCAATACAAAGTAAGATGATTTACCCAATCGTAGCCTTCGGTGACCCAATTTTAAGAAAGCCGACCCGCTTTATAGAAAAAGATGAAATGGATCTTAAAAAGCTTTCGGCGGATATGTTCGAGACGATGTATTCTGCCAATGGCGTAGGCCTGGCTGCTCCGCAGGTTGGATTGAATATTCGTGTGTTTGTTGCCGACGGAACGCCTTTCAGCGAGAAGGATGAAGATGACGATGATGATGAGGAAGTAGATTTGAGCCTTGTTGGTTTCAAAAAGACATTTATCAACCCGGAGATTCTTGAAGAAGACGGGGAGGAGTGGGCGTTTGAAGAAGGATGTTTGAGTATCCCGGGAATTCGCGGTGATGTTTATCGCCCGGAAAGAGTATTAATCCGTTATCGTGATACCGATTGGAACGAATTCACTGAGGAATATACGGGAATGGCGGCGCGGATCATTCAGCACGAATATGACCATTTACTTGGAAAACTTTTTGTTGATTACCTTCCAACATTGAAAAAACAACTTATAAAAAAGAAGCTGACAGATATTTCAAAAGGAAAAACGGACGCAGACTATCGCATGCGCTTTCCTGGTCGCAGATAGAAAATAAAGTTAGTTTTAGAAATAATTTTGCTGCTTATGCGTACTGAACCGGTCGACAAACTTGCTGTTTGTCTGATACAAACAGAATTGTACTGGGAAGATATTACCGCGAACCTTTCGTCTCTGGAGGAAAAAATCGCGAATATTGAACAGCCGGTTGATGTGATCGTTTTGCCCGAAATGTTTAATACGGGATTTACGATGAACACGAAATTCGCCGAACATATGAATATGACCACGACCAGGTGGATGAAACATATGGCCCTGCAAACGAATGCATTAATCATTGGAAGTTTCGCTGTGAAAGAAAATGGCAGCTTTTTTAATCGGTTGATGTGTGTTCAGCCGGACGGCGAATTTTCCCATAGTGATAAGCGGCATTTATTCAGAATGGGAGAGGAACACCAGAACTACAAGCCGGGGAATTCTGCGTTACGTGTTAACTGGCGGGGATGGAATATTTTTCCTCTGGTTTGTTACGATCTGAGATTTCCGGTTTGGAGCCGTAACTCGTCAGCGGATCCTTATGACCTTCTTATTTATGTTGCTAACTGGCCAGCACGTCGTGCACATGCGTGGAATACCCTGCTGAAAGCACGAGCAATTGAAAACCTCAGTTATGTGATTGGAGTGAACAGGATAGGTGCGGATGGAAATGGAATTATGCACCAGGGTGATAGCGCTGCACTCGATTTTCTGGGCGAACCATTGTCTAGCCTCGGCAATAAAGAAACCGAAAAAATCATTCATCTTTCCAAGAAAGAGCTTCTAGGATACCGGCAAACGTTCCCGGCTCACCTGGATGCGGATGATTTTATTATTCCAGAACAGTAGCCTATTCTATTACCTTCGGCACCTTTATATATACACCATCCTGACTAGGAGCATTAGCGAGTGCTTCGTTCCTTGTCAAACTATTAATTCCGGAATCTTCACGCCAGCTATTGACTTCATCCATAATATGGGTTAAAGGCTCGACTCCTTCAGTATCAATCTCGTTAAGCTGCTCCATCCAGGTCAAAACATTATCTAAACTGTTGAGTAGAGCAACCTCTTCTTCCGGCTTTACATGAAGTCTGGCCAAATGAGCGATTTTTTTTAAGGACTCTTGATCGATTTTCATTATGTTAAGAATTTGTTATGTTAGCGTCCGGAGGTAAATTAGAATCCAAAATTACCACATTTTTGCGAACTCAAAGAAATAATGAGTTTTTCAATATTAATGGTGGTATAAAATCAGATTTACTGACTTAAAAATAATCCGAATTTTCAAAACGGAGATTTTTCAATTTGACGAATCTTTAAAATATACCAATTCCGGCAAGTAGTTGACAAATATTATTTGCTTTTGTAAGCAAAAGATAAAATTTTTTAAAATGTATTGCTGATTTAAAAAAATATGTTCCTAGGCTTTGAGGCGGATAGTGCAATTTTATAAAACTAGCTAGAAACTGTATATATCGTTCTTTATCAATGTAAAATACCCAATAAAAACAAAAATTTGCAAAGCAGGCATTCTTTAAATTATACAATTGGCAATTTATTCATGCAGAATTAGAATAAAAAAACCAGACAAATGCTTGCTTTTTTTTAAAAGGAAAACTCATACTTTTGTAGAACTGAAAATTGTAACACCACAATCAAAATTTTATTTTACAAAAACCTAGTTTAACCAAAACTTTTATTTAATTCACAACCAAAATCTCAATTTAACCTTTAAAAGTAAGTCTGATGGAAAAGAAAGCAACGACTCCGGCACCAGCACCAAAGCCTGCAACAGCAGCACCAAAAGGCTCAGGTGGTTTGAACCCGGCATTGGTAATCCCCCTACTATTTGTTATTGCCCTATGTGTTTACATTTTTGTTTTAGGAGCTCCTGATCACTTTATTGACGGAGATCATGAAAAAGGGCCAAAACCAGGAGACTATTTCGGTATCGTTCACGAAGGAGGACCTATTGTACCAGTTTTAATGACTTGTTTTCTTATTGTTCTTGTGTTTACAATTGAGCGTATCATTACTATCGGAAAAGCAAACGGAACTGGTAGCATCGATTCATTCGTTCGTAAAGTGAAAGCTCTTCTTGACAAAAACCAAATTGACGAGGCTATCAAAGAATGTGATAAGCAAAAAGGATCAGTTGGTAATGTTATCAAAGCTGGTTTGGTTAAATACAAACAACTTGCTATTGATGGTGCTCTTGACAAAGAACAAAAACTTGCGGCTTTGCAGAAAGAAATTGACGAAGCAACTACGCTTGAACTTCCTATGTTGCAGAAAAACCTTACAATCATTGCAACCCTTGCCGGTGCTTCTACACTTATCGCCCTTCTTGGAACGGTACTTGGTATGATTAAAGCATTTGCTGCTCTTGGTGCATCTGGTTCTGCTGATTCTGGCGCACTTGCTGCGGGTATCTCTGAGGCCCTTATCAACACAGCGATTGGTATCGGTACATCCGCGATTGCAACTGTTTCTTATGCATATTTGAACAGTCGTGTTGATGACCTTACTTACAGTATTGACGAAATTGGTTTGAGCATTCAGCAAAATTTTGCAGCTCATTATTAATAGTAATATACTATTGATATATAATTTTCGTTAATATTAAAAAAACTTATATATTTGTAAAGTTATGGCAATAGTTAAGCCCAAGAAACATCCACCTCATATGGATATGACGCCCATGGTGGATTTGGCGTTCTTGCTACTGACATTCTTTATTATGACGGCGACGTTTAAGACCAATGACGCGGAGGTAACAACTCCAAGTTCGGTATCGACGATTAAAGTGCCGGATGATAAAATTATGATCATTAGTATTGACAAAACAGGAAAAGTTTTCTTTGGTGTGGATGCTCAGACAACAAGAATTTCTATGTTGGATAACATCGCTCAAACTAAAGGGGTTACTTTCACAGATTTGGAAAAAAAGAAATTCTCGCTTCAGTCAAGCTTTGGATTCCCTTTGAACCAGTTGAAAGCCTTTTTGAACACGCCGGAAGCGCAGATGTCTCAGATTAAACAACCAGGTATCCCTGTGGATTCATCGGGAACAAGTGAGTTGGCTGACTGGGTATATGCTGCAAGAAAAGCTGATCCGGGATTGAGAATCGCTTTGAAAGGAGATAATCTGGCTAAATTCCCTGTTTTCAAGGATGTGCTAGGAAATCTTCAGTCGCAGAACATTAACCGATTCAATTTGATCACAGGTAGCGAAGATGCTCCTGCCGGATTCAAAATGGATTAAGTATTTCACTTGAAATAAAAGACTAATATGTCAGCAATAGTAGAAACCGGTGGTGGTGGTAAAGGCGACGGTAAAGTTCGCGGCAAGAAATTGTCCACCAATGTTGATATGACACCGATGGTGGATTTGGGCTTCTTGCTTATTACGTTCTTTATGCTTGCAACAACAATGTCGAAACCTACGTCGATGACATTGAACGTGCCTGACAAAACGGAAAAGAATGATGAAACTGAACCGCTAAAAGCGTCAAAAGTACTGACACTTTTCCTGGGTAAAAATGACGATGTCTACTATCTTGATGGTGTTGCAGCAGATGATCCAAAGGCCGAAGAATCTTTAAAGACGACTCGATTTGGTTCTGATCTGAGAAGTGTGATTTTCCAATCAGCTACTCGTATCAATGCAGCAAACGCAAAAGATGAAAAAGGATACGGAGCATTTGTTGTTGTAATCAAGCCTACGGTTGTGTCTACTTATAAGAACATGGTGGATGTGCTAGACGAAATGGCCATCACCAAGTCTAAGAAGTATGCGCTCGTAGACAACCTTACCGATTCGGAAAAGAAGTTACTTGGAGACAAAGTAAAACCATAAGGACAGACCTGAGGTTTTTTAAGTAAGATAATTTTTTAACATTATAATTTAAACGCCATGGCAGAAGTTAGCCCGAATGCAACACTGGATGATATAGTGTTTGCCAATCGTAATAAGGCGTATGGTGCATTTTCACTGAGAAAGGGATATCGTGCAGATATTACCAAGTCAACTTTGATCGGCGCTGCTCTTTTTGTTTTCGCAATGTTTTCTCCTGCATTGATAGATGCATTTAAAGGCGAGGAAGAAAAAGAAGAAGTAATGGTTAATGTGGATTTAATGAACTTGCCGCCACCGCCAATTGACCCGACGGAGCCGCCACCGCCACCACCGCCGCCAATCGAGCAGCCTAAGGTAGCAACGGTAAAGTTTTTGCCTCCTGAGGTAAAAATGGATGAAAAGGTTCCTGAGGAAACACCTCCACCAACAGTAGAGGATTTGAAGGAAGCTGTTATTGCAGATAAAACGGTTGAAGGTGATCCAAATGCTGACGAGGTGATCGTGGCGCCGGAACAAGTTGCTGCCCCAAGTAAGGGAACAGTAGTTGAAGCGGCTCCTGCTGAGGAAAAAGTCTTCACTGTGGTAGAACAACAGCCAGAATTTCCAGGCGGAACTTCTGAAATGTATAAGTATTTAGGTAAAAACATTAAATACCCAAGTGCTGCTTCTCGTGCCAACGTATCAGGGAGAGTATTTATGTCATTCGTTGTAAATACGGATGGAAGTATCCAGGATGTTGCGGTATTGAAAGGTTTAGGTTTTGGTTGCGATGAAGAAGCTATCCGTGTTGTGAAAGCAATGCCGAAGTGGAAACCAGGTAAGCAATCAGGACGTGCAGTTAGGGTTAAATATAACTTGCCTATCAATTTCCAACTTGAGTAACTCATGAAGGAAAAACCATTGCATGAGAAGATCATTGGTCTTGCTTCTTTGTTAATGGCTCTGGTATACATAGGAGGAGGGATCTATTTGATCTCCTCCTCCTTATCTTTTAGTTTGCTTCCGGTCGGCAGCATTCAAAGGATTGCCTTTGCTGGCATACTTATTTTATATGGTTGTTACCGTGGTTACAGGGCTTGGAAGAAATGAGTTATCGTCAAAGTAGCATGAAATATTTCGTTAAAACAGTAATTGGAAGTATTGTATTGATGTCTCTTACCTTTTCCGGATGCTCGAAATCTTCGGAGACTCAGAGAGATAATCCTGTTCAGGGTACAATTTCGATTGCTGCTGATGAATCCTTCAAGCCACTCGTAGATGCACTCACTAAAGCATACACAGGAATTTATCCGCGGGCTCACTTTAATGTAGTATATAAGCCAGAACAGGAAGCTATTCTGGAATTGCTTGAAGATAGTGTAAGATTGGTCTTTACTACCAGGCAGCTGGGAGAGAAAGAAATTTCTATGGTCAAACAGCAGGATGGAATTCAAAAAGCGCATCATATCGCATTGGACGGGTTAGCGCTTGTTGTGAGTCAGACGAATAAGGATAGTCTGATTACAATGGATGAATTGAAATCAATTGTTGAAGGTAAAATTACAGATTGGTCTCAGTTAAAAGGAAGTAGCCAGAGTGGTCCAATCACTTTGGTATTTGACAATGCCAATTCGAGTAATCTTAATTTTATAATGAGCAAATTTGATTTGAAAAGCATTCAAAAGTTGCGAATCAAATCTGCTGGCTCGAATAAAAATGTTGTCGATGAAATAAAAAAGAATCCATTAAGTCTGGGTTTTATTGGTGTGAACTGGATTAGTGATGGGCACGAGAAGTTGGCAAGAGAGCTTTCGGAGGGGATAAGAGTTTTAGGAGTTTCTAATAAACCCAATCCCTCTTCAATCGCAGACTATTATCAACCATTTCAAAATGGATTAGAATTAAAGAATTATCCCCTTTCCCGAGATGTTTATATCATCATAAGGGAAGGATATCCCGGACTTGGCGGGGGTATGTTGAATTATATAGCAAGGGATGTTGGAGGTCTTATTATTCAGAAAATGGGATTGATTCCAACGGTGGTGTATCCAAGAGAGCTCGAAATAAGGACCGGACAAAATTTTTAGTGTTCTTATACAATTTATTACATTTGGAACTTGTTTATTAAAGGCCAAATTTTTTGTCATTATATTAACCGGGTAAAAATGAACAGAAACATGAGAATGAAGTTAGCAGCGCTGGTATTATGCGTATTTTCTTTGGTAAAGGTACACGCACAAACAGTACAGGACGGTTTGGCTTTATTGCACGCAGAGCGTAATAAGGAAGCGGGTGACGTGTTTACCAAATTGGCAACGGGAACTCCGTCAGCTGATAATCAATATTATCTTGGTTACTATTATGTAATCACTAAACAGTTGGATGAGGCGCAAAAGGCTTTTCAAAAGGGTCTAGAGCTTGACGACAAGTCATATCTTAATCAGGTAGGACTAGGAACGGTGGCGTTGGGTAAAGGAGATCGTGCCAAATCTAAGGAGCTTTTTGACCTTGCAGAAAAGAAAAAAGGCAAAGATGCAGAAGTATTGTTCCGTATTGGAGAAGCTTATACTTTATTCGAGAAATCGAATGACCCTGCAGAGGCGATCAGACTTTTGGATGAGGCTGTGAAGAGAGATAAAAATCTTGCCGATGCTTACATTGCTAAGGGTGATGCCTTGATGTTACGTAACGAAGGTGGTGCTGCTGTGACGGCTTATGAATATGCGTTAACTGCAAAACCTAACTACGCCGTTGCTCATAACCGTATTGGCTCAATTTATCTAAGAGGAAAGAATTATAACCTTGCTCTTGAAAATTATAAAAAGGCAATCGAGGCTGATCCTAACTTTGCACCAGCTTACAAAGATCTTGCAGAGCTTTATTTCTTCGCACAGAAATGGAAACAAGCCGCTGAGAACTATGACATTTATATGCAAAAAAGTGGAAATGTTGATCCTGAGACTAAACTTCGTGCTGCACAGTTTGCATTTACAGCTGATGATTATGCTAAATCTTTGCAGATTCTTGACGAAATGAAAGGAAAGATTAACAACCCTATCACACTTCGTATGTACGGTTGGTCTTATTCTAAAACCAACAATCCTGATAAGGCAATTGAAAGTTTGAATGAGTTTATCAAGGTTGCTCCTGATAAAGTTATCGGTGATGACTACAAATATCTTGGACGTGCATACAACGCAAAGGTGACTGACGGAAAAGGTTATGATTCAACTGGTGTTCTTTACATCTTGAAAGGCGCTGATATGGATACTAGTAAAGCAGAAGCAGCTACTACTTATAAAGAAGTTGGTGCCTTGTACTATGCTGCAAAGGATTTCCCAAATGCTGCAACAACGTATTACAAAGGTATTAATCTGGATACTGCGAAAGCTTCTGCTAATGATTATTATTATTTAGGTCTTTCTAAGTTCCAGTCTGCTGGTGCGCTTGGTGCGTTGAATAACACTGCTGGTGATAGCGCGCAAATTGCGGCTAACAAACAAGCGATGTATTTATCCGCTGATTCTACATTTGCAATTGTTACGCAAAAACTTCCAGACTGGCCATACGGTTATTATTGGAGAGCAAGTGCGCTTTACAATGCATATGATAAGCAGGAAAATATTGATAAGGGCATTTCAGCTCCTTATTATATGAAACTGGCTGAATTGGCTGAAAAAGATCCGGATCCATCGAAATACAAGTCTTATCTGAAACTGGCGTATAACTATTTAGCTTTTTATAGTCAGACTACATTAAAAGATGAAGCAAAATCGAAGGAATATTGGACCAAGTTGTTAGCAGTTGATCCTACAAGTGCTGCCGCTAAAGAAGCACTTGGTATGGCTCCCGCCGCTGACTCGACTGGTACTGCACAGCCAAAAGCTGCCGCTGTTAAAAAACCAGCTACTAAGAAGAAATAAGTAGTAAAAAATAAAACGAAAAATGCCAGTCGAAATATTCGACTGGCATTTTTCGTTTTATCCAAGTAATAAATCAATTCTGTATTTCAATAGATCAGCCAAGTGTAGATGGCAGCGGAAAGCAATTATTAAGTACAGTTAAATGTACGGCACCGTAATTCTCATAGCACCAATTCCTTAAACGTTTTATTTCAGCGGGCATTAACATGCGGATTGCTTTTCTCAATTCTTTTTCAAACAACCTGCGGTCGAAACTAACCTTTTGCAGAATAATTTTAATGTATTCAAGCATAGAGGCCATAGTATTATGTAGTTTTGTGGTTTAGGTAAAGACAGAACATTAGTAAAAGCCTGAGGGAATTTAGTCCCACCACAGTCACTAATATGTGTAACGAATATTTTCCATGAAATTATATGTAATTTTAAGCATAATTTTGTGTTTTTCTTGTACTATTCGTGCGCAAGGTGTAAATAATGATCCAGCGATTGAATTTGGACCGAAAAACCTCAAAATGGACGAGCCGTTTATAATTTCGGTGATCATTCCGGATGAGGAAAATCGTCCGTCTGTTACGTTTCCAGAAATTCCAGGACTTGAAAAGCGCAGCAAATCAGCTACCAGTGCTATTAACACCGTTGGTGGTAAAAAGATTGTTGTACAGACCATAAGTCAGCAATATTTTGCTTTGAAAGAAGGCAAGTATGAAATTGAACCATTTACAATTACAATAAATGGGTTGAAGATAAAATCCGAGGGAGCGACTGTTGAATATAGCTCTGGTGCGCTAGCCCACGGCAATTTTATAGGACCAGAAGAATTTGAACTTGTTCCTGAATCGGAGAATAATGGAGAGGATATATTTCTTTCCGTTGGTACAAATAAAAAAAGTGTATTCATTCGCGAGGGATTCGCATTAGGAATTTCATTGTATGTTGCGGAAAATGCCCCTGTTCAAATGGATTTTTATCAGGTGGGTACTCAGTTACAGGCAATACTTAAAAAATTACGTCCGGTCGGGTGCTGGGAGGAAAATGTAGGTATTGAAGAAATTATCAAGCGTCGTGTAACTATCGGCGGACGAAAATATACGGAATACAATTTATATCAGGCTCAGTTATTTCCGATGACTTTACAAGATATTGTATTTCCATCGGTAACTTTGGAGATGTTGGTTGCAGGAGCAGAAAAAACGGAGAAGAGTATACAACAATTTCGATCGAAGGCTATCAAAATGAAGGTAAGACCGCTTCCTCCTCATCCGATGAAAGACCAGATTGCTGTTGGCGAGTACAAATTGGTAGAGCGCCTTTCCAGTAAGCTGGTTTATCCGGGAGAGAGTATCAGATACCTTTTCAGGATTGAAGGTAAGGGTAATATTGCTGCAATACCAGCGCCGGAAATTGCCAATAACTCAGCCTTTGATTTCTATCCACCGGATGTTAGCAGGGTTATAAAGAGAAGCAGCCAGTATGTTACCGGAGAAGAAAGTTTTGATTACTTTGTTGTGCCGCGGCAGGACGGTACATTTCCGTTAGGCCGCTATTTTCAATGGATTTATTTTAATCCTAAGACAGCAAAATACGATACCTTAATTTCTCAGCAAACATTACAGGTAAAAGGGGAAGATTATAAGTTAGGCAACATTTCCTTGTATGGATCAGCTGGCTTATATGATAACCTGGAACGTCTGGACAGCAGCAAGGAATATTTTGATTTTAAACAAATACTAAAAGAAATAACGAATGCGATCGTAATCTTACTTTTGATTACGATGCTTTGGATATTCAGAAAATAATCTTTCAATGGGCAGTACATACGGAAAAATATTTAAGATTTCCACGTTTGGAGAATCACACGGAGTTGGAATAGGTGTTGTGATAGAAGGATGTCCGGCGGGGGTAAATTTTGATACAGATTTTATTCAAAGTGAATTAACTCGTCGTAAACCAGGGCAGTCACGGATCACAACGCAGCGCAAGGAAGCAGATGAATTTGAAGTTTTGTCTGGCGTTTTTGAGGGAAAGACAACAGGAACACCCATCGCGTTAATTATTCGTAATGAAGATCAGCGAAGCAAGGACTATTCTCATATTTCATCCCACTATCGCCCATCTCACGCGGATTATACTTATCAGGCAAAATATGGCGTTCGTGATTACCGTGGTGGTGGAAGAAGCTCTGCAAGAGAAACTGCTGCGCGGGTTGCTGCGGGAGCCCTTGCGAAACTACTTTTAGCCAATTTCGGGGTAAACATTCAGGCATATGTTTCTCAGGTTGGCGGAATGAAGCTTGATAAATCCTACACTGAGCTTGATTTAACACAAACAGAAAATAATGCAGTACGATGCCCGGATCCGGAAATGGCTGAGCAGATGTTTACTTATATCGATGATGTTCGTAAGAAAGGTGATTCCATCGGTGGGGTAGTTAATTGTGTCATAAAAGGAGCACCTGCCGGATGGGGCGAACCCGTTTTTGACAAACTTCATGCAGAACTTGGTAAAGCCATGTTGAGCATCAATGCGGTGAAAGGTTTTGAATATGGAAGCGGCTTTGATGGGGTAGCAATGCTCGGATCGGAGCACAATGATGCTTTTTTTATTAATGAAAAGGGCAATGTCCATACCAGATCCAACCATTCAGGCGGTATTCAGGGTGGGATTTCCAACGGAGAAGATATTTATTTCCGAGTGGCATTTAAGCCTGTCGCTACCATTATGCAGGATCAGGAAAGTGTAGATGAGAAAGGAGATATCGCAATTGTTCAAGGTAAGGGGCGTCATGATCCTTGTGTGGTTCCACGTGCTGTTCCGATCGTCGAGGCAATGGCCGCGTTGGTTTTGGCAGACTTTTATTTGAGAAATAAAGCCAGTAAACTTTAACTTTTCTTTCGCCTCTGGTTCAGACTTAATACCAGCCAAATAGTTCCTAAAAATTCAATAGCAAGACCACTTAACATAGTGGGATTGCTATATTGAATATGGGTTGGCTTTATGAAAGCACCCGTAGCAATGACAAGCAGACCTGCCGATAAAATGATAATAGCGTTTAATAAATTTAGTTTCACCCGATTATATCGTTCGTTCCACAATATAAAAAACTCTCATTCAAAGCTTTACTGTAATTCGAATTTAACGATTCTATTTCTGTTTTGCTATTTTCCCTCTCAATTGTTTGCTCAGGACAAGCGCTATACATTTGAAAAAGGTTTGATGGGATCTCCTTTTCGGCTGATTATTTATGCTGACAATGATTCCTTGGCAAACATTTCTGCCAGGGCAGCTTTTAACCGTATTGAGGATTTAAATGCAGCGTTAAGCGATTACCGTGATGATAGCGAAATCAATGCGGTTTCGGCGCAATCCGGTACCGATAAATGGATTCCGGTAAGCAGGGATTTATTCGATATTCTTTTTGTCTCTGACGATATCAGTAAAAAGACCGGCGGCGCTTTTGACGCGACACTGGGTCCGATTGTGCAGGAGTGGCGCCGTGCTACGCGTAAGGGATATTTTCCTGACAAACAATTAATAGCTGGGGCATTAAGCAGAACCGGATATAAGAAAATCAAATTCGAGGCTTCCTCACACAGTATCCAGCTTAAAGAAAAAGGAATGCGACTTGATATTGGTGGGTTAGGGAAAGGTTATGCAGCAGACGAGGCCGTGAAAATTTTGAAATCTTTTGGCATAAAATCGGCTATGATTGACGCCGGCGGAAAGTTAGCATTGATGGATCCGCCGCCCGGAGAAAAGGGCTGGAAGATTGTTATTTCATCTGGAAGAGATTCAATAGAAATCATTGAATATTCCAATGTCGGAATTGCTACTTCCGGGCCAACCTACCGTTATCTGGAATATAATGGAAAAAGATATTCTCACATAGTAAATCCGAAAACCGGCATAGGGCTGGAACATCATGTCAGAACAACGGTAATTTCCCCAAATGCTACGGAGGCAGATGCATTGGCAACAGCTTTCAGTGTTTCGGGAATAAAGGAAGGAAAGAAATATTTGAAACGTTTTCCAAATAATAAGGTCTGGTTGGTAGAAACCAAAGGAGATAAAATCAAAACCTGGAATACAATTTTGAAGTAGATTATAGAAAAGGAAAGCTGCAACTTAAAAACGCAGCTTTCCTTTTCTATACAAAACGTAAATTAAATGACGATCGTTTTTCCTGGTACTGCAACCGGATATAGTCCGTCTGGTCCTGGCATAATCTTAGGATTTGCATCCCATGCCAATTTATCCGGGAACAGATTAATATCAGAATTTAAGGCTTCATCCCACTTGATCAATTTTCCTGAATAAGTAGCCATACGACCCATAATGGCAGTCATAGTACTTTTTGCGCCGTTTTCTGCATCAGCAAATTTGTATTCACCTTTGGCTACGGCTGCAAACAAATCGTCATGTTCAACCTGATACGGATTAATATCACCCTTATCATCGTGCTGATAAATAACGCCTCCTTTATAATCTTTCAGAATTGTTTTCTTTCCATCAAAGCTGTCAATACGTCCTTTTGTTCCTACGAATGCTTCGTCAACTTTATTCCAGGTACCCTCAAACTGGCGGCATTGGCTTGAAATGGTTGTTCCATCTGCATAAACAAGGTCAAGCGTATGGTGATCAAAAATTTCTCCATACTGTTTTCCTGTACGAACTTCACGTCCACCTGTTCCCTGGATTTGCGTAGGATAAGCATTTTTCACCCAGTTCGCCACATCAATATTATGCACATGTTGCTCATTGATGTGATCACCGCAAAGCCAGTTGAAATAGTACCAGTTTCGCATTTGGTATTCCATTTCAGTTTGGTTTGGCTGACGTTCTTTCATCCATGGGCTGCTTCCAACCCAGTAAACTTGTCCGCCAACGATGTCTCCCAAAGCACCGTCATGAATTCTTTTGATTGCTTCAAGATAATTGCGCTGGTAATGGCGCTGAAGACCTACAACAACGTTTAGTTTTTTCTTTTTGGCTTCTTCTGCAAGAGCCAGAACTTTACGGATACCAGGTGCGTCAGTTGCAACCGGTTTTTCCATAAAGATATGCTTGTCATTTTTTACTGCCTCTTCAAAATGAGAAGGACGGAATCCCGGAGGCGTTGCAAGAATAACAACATCCACGTCTTTTAAAGCAATAGCCTTTTTGAAAGCGTCAAATCCAACAAATTTACGGTCATCAGGAACGTCTACTTTTGTTTTGATATCCACAACAGTACCTGCCGCATTTTTGTATTTTTTGGCAGTAAGGTTTTTGTAAGATTCATCAAGTCTGTCTTTGAAAGCATCAGCCATTGCCACAATCTGGACATTCTGGCTCGTACTCAACGCCTGCGCAGCAGCACCCGTTCCGCGTCCACCGCAACCAATCAGAGCCACCTTGATGGTGTCGCCAACTGCGCTGTTGTATCCGTAACCTGCAAGAGGACTTAGGATAACACCGCCAGCAATCAGACCAGAGGCTTTAAGGAATTCGCGTCTGTTATTTTCCATTTAAGTTTTGTATTAAGAGTTTATATATCAGTAATCTTCTATTAATGCAGGACTATAATATTTAGCTATTTCCTCTGCCGAAGGCGTTTTTACAGGTCTTACCAATCTGAAACCTACAAAAGATGCACTTGTCATCCACCATTCACTTTTTGGAAGCTGTGGATCTAGTACTTTCCATTCAGGTTTTGAAGGTATACGTGCCGCACTTCTCAAATCTGTTGGTTCATCGTCCCATGACCCTCCGCGAACTGCCGTCGGGTAAAGTTCTTTAACCGGAGCAAAAGCTTCGCCGGCCGGTTGTTTTGCGTAATAATCAGGAATATATTGGTCAAGCGTCCATTCCATAACATTTCCGTGCATATCGTGTAATCCCCACGCATTCGGCTTTTTTGTGCCAATTTTTTTATAAGCCGAGTTGCTGTTTTTGCGGTACCAGGCATACTCATCAATTTTTGAAGCATCATCTCCGAATGAGTAAGCAGTTTTAGATCCGGCACGGCATGCATATTCCCACTCCGCTTCTGTTGGCAAACGATAGAATACACCTGTTTTTTCGTAAATCCATTTGCAAAAAAGAATCGCCGCATACTGCGTCATATTAATTGCAGGATATCCGGCGCGGCCCATGCCAAAGGACATATCCACGTAAGGAGGACTTGGTCGCGTACTGGCGTCTGTTTTTGCTACGCTTTTCTCTGGATCAGGATTACGCAAAGCCATTTCCTTTTCCATATTTTTGAAGGCGTACAGATCATAAATATCCCATACTACTTCGTGTTTTCCCATCCAGAAAGGTTCGATTTTAACCTTGTGCTGAGGGCCTTCATCTTCTCGTCTTCCTTTCTCAGAAGCAGGACTTCCCATTAGAAACTCGCCGCCCGGAATGGCAACCATGTCATAAACTTGTGCACTTCCCCCGATTTTTTGTGTGTAACTTTTGAAATTACTGTCTTGGGCAGAAGCATTTAAACAAAGAAAAATTACAGGGATTAGGTTTAAGATTTTTTTGTACATAATTTTTAAAAATGTGTTCGCATTGAACCATATAACAAAGAATAAGTAGCAATATTATGGTATTTACCCTATGAAAACGAATTTTTTCTTTCTTCTCTAATATCTATCCTACCTTTGTAGTTATAGAATCCAAATTTTACCTATGAATTACCTTTCAGCAGAAAATATTGCGAAGTCTTTTGGAGACCAATGGCTTTTTAAAAATATCAATTTCGGGATCAGTCGTGGTGATAAAGTGGCACTTATCGGCACTAACGGCACCGGGAAAACAACTTTCCTTAATATCCTGACGGGTAAAATTCCCCCACAGGAAGGATCTGTTAGTATTCGTAAAGACATCCGTGTTGGTTACCTGGATCAAAGTCCTTCCTTTGATGTAACGTTGCCGGTTTTAGAAGTAATTTTCTCTTCAAATAATCCCGTTGCCATAGCTGTTAAAAAGTATGAACACGCTATCGAGACGGATAATCATGATGCCCTGGCTACGGCTATGGAGGATATGGATACCTACAAGGCATGGGATTTTGAATATAAAGTGAAGGAAGTTTTGGGGCGTTTAGGGATTCATAATACTGAGAATTTATACGGTAATCTTTCCGGGGGGCAGAAAAAACGCGTCGCTCTGGCAAAGATTCTTTTGGAAGATCCTGAATTGCTGATCCTCGATGAGCCTACCAACCATTTGGATCTCGATACGGTTGAATGGCTTGAAAAATATCTGAATACACAAAATACTACGCTCCTGGTTGTAACCCATGATAGATATTTCCTAGATACGGTGTGTAATCAGGTACTGGAACTTGATCATGGTTCGGCTTATTCTTACAAAGGAAATTATTCCTATTTCCTGGAAAAGAAAGCAGAACGAGAAGAGTCCGAGGCGGCAGGAATTGATAAAGCAAGAAACCTTATGCGTAAGGAACTCGACTGGATCAGAAAGCAGCCGAAAGCGCGTGGTACCAAAGCAAAATACCGTGTAGATGCTTTTGAAGAATTAAAAGAAAGAGCCAGCCAGAAAAAATTCGATACGCAGATGGAGCTTAACGTACGCACGGCGCGTTTGGGAAGCAAGATCATTGAAATGGAAAATGTAAGTAAAGGATTTGGTGAGCGTCAGCTGATCAAAAACTTTGAATATACTTTCCGTAAAGGTGACCGGATCGGAATCGTTGGTCAGAATGGTATGGGAAAATCTACCTTGCTGAACATGATCACCGGAGAACTGGAACCGGATAGCGGTAAAATAGTAAAAGGAGAAACGGTTCAGTTTGGTTATTACAAACAAACAGATCTTGTTTTTGACGAAACGCAACGTGTTATTGATATCGTTAAAGATGTTGCCGAAGTAGTGCAGTTAGGAACTGGCGAAACAGTTACGGTTGGACATTTGTTACAGGCATTTTTGTTTTCCCCTTCCAAACAATATGATTTTATATCAAAACTGAGCGGAGGAGAAAAAAGAAGATTACAGCTTCTTCTGATTCTAATAAAGCAGCCAAACTTCCTGATTCTCGATGAGCCTACGAACGATCTGGATATTGCGAGTTTGAACGTTCTGGAAGATTTTTTAATGAATTTCCCAGGTTGTATCATGATCGTATCCCACGATAGATACTTCCTTGACCGTTTGGTTGAACATATTTTTGTGTTTGAAGGAGAAGGCAAGATCAGCGATTTCCCTGGAAATTATACTGAACTTCGTGATTATCAGGACGAGGTTGAAGCTGAGAAAAAAAATATAGCTTCCGGGAAGAGTCCGCAGATTGCTGCACCAGCGCCTGTTAAGGAAGTTGTAGTTACCCCGGCAGCTCCGAAGAAAAAGTTAAGTTTTAAGGAACAACGAGAGTTTGAAATGCTTGAAGGCGAAATGGCAGCATTGGAAAAGAAAAAAGCGCAGTTGCTCGAAAAACTTGAAAATGGTGGCTCTCATGTCGAGGTAACCTCCTGGGCATTGCAAATCGAGGAAATTACGCAGGCGCAATCGGACAAAGAAATGCGTTGGTTGGAACTGTCGGAAAATGTTTAGTTTTGAAAAAAATAATCAATGATAGACATGAATATCAAAACGGTTTCAAAAGAATTTAAAGACGAAATGGTAAGCTTGTATGGTGACGCACTTTACAAGGTAATTTTATTCGGTTCTTTTGCCCGTAATGATTTTCGTGATGATTCTGACGTTGACTTTTTAGTGGTGTTAAATAAGGATGATATTCGTCCATTTACTGAGATTACAAGAATTTCCCCTGTTTTAGGGGAATTTTTAAGTCACTATCACAAGGTGTTCAGCGTTGTTCCAACTAGTCGTAAGAAATACGAGGTTAGCACAATGCCACTTTATAGAAATATTCGAGAAGAGGGAATTGAGATATGAGTGATATCAACTCAATCATTAGTAAGGCTGAAGATAGTATTGAAAATGCAGCTTACAATTTAGAAGGGGAATCATTTAGCAGCGACATTTAATCAACGACAAATGGGTGATTATGATATTGATTCTGAAATCGTTTTTGAAGAAGCAGTAGAAACTCTGGAAAAAGCCCGCCTATTCGTTAATACAGTCATTCATTATTTAAAGAGTAATGGATATTTATAGTAAATCAATATGAATTCTATTGTCGAGTTTTTTCAGTATTTGCTAAATTCCGAAGAATTAATCCGCACGGGTGGTTTACTGGTTATCACCTTTATCATTTTTGCAGAAAACGGACTTTTCTTTGCGTTTTTCCTCCCGGGAGATTATTTGGTGTTCTTGGCCGGTGTTTTTTGCGGGACAGGAATTTTACAGGTTCCGATAGGTATTTTGTTGTTGTGCATGTTTGCTGCTGCGGTACTGGGTTCGTTAACAGGTTATTTATTTGGGAAATATTTTGGAGACATGTTTGAGAACCGTCCGGACTCTTTCTTTTTCAAGAAAAAACATTTGTCCACAACCCGCAAATATTTTGATAAATATGGCAGCAGAACATTGATTGTCAGCAGGTTTCTTCCTATTGTCCGGACTTTTGCGCCGATACTGGCAGGCGTTGCAAAAATGTCTTTCCCATCCTTTTTATTGAATAATGTGGTGGGAGGAGCTGTATGGATCGGTGCATTGACAGGTGGTGGCTTCCTTTTCGGAGAAAGATTTCCCTGGATTGTAGATTACGTCCATTACATTATTTTATTTTTCCTGGCTATCACAACGTTTACTGTAATCAAAGGATACTTCAACGCAAGAAAAGGAATGGTCGAGGAATAGACTTTGGTTGCAGGAATATAATTTTATTCCTCATCCTTGAACCAACCAGAATATGTTATATAATTATTTGCAGTCCTGTCAATTGCGGCATTGAGATCCGGCGAAACATCTTTCAGATATTTTGCCGGATTTCCTGCATATATGGTTCCTGGCGGTACTTTGGTATTCTGCGTTACGATTGCTCCGGCTGCCACAATCGCACCAGTCCCGATCACGGCCCCATCCATTACGATAGATCCCATACCTATCAAAACATGATCTTCAATGGTACAACCGTGGACGATTGCGTTGTGAGCAATGGAAACATAATCGCCAATGTAAGTGCCATTTTTTTGATAAGTACAGTGTATCACTGCGCCATCCTGGACATTTGAATATTTCCCGATCCTGATACTGTTAACATCTCCACGAACAACAGCGTTAAACCAGACTGTGCAATGCTCTCCCATCACAACGTCTCCGACAACAGTCGCATTTTCCGCTAGCCAGCAATTTTCACCGAATTGAGGGTTTTTTCCCCGAACAGATCTGATAAGTGCCATATAAAATTGAGTAAATCTTGTATTTCTGAAATAAAATTTACTTTTTTCGTTTAGTAACGAAATGTATAAAATTCAGGTAATGTTACTGAAAAATAAATATATTTCGTTTTTTGAATATTAAATCTGCCTCGTTATGCCACTTTCCGGAAATTTGTCAAAGGGAGCTTTATTGATCGCCAAACCGTTTTTGGGCGACCCGAATTTCGAGCGGGGCGTCATTCTGCTTTGTGAGTATACCGATCTTGGAAGTTTCGGTTTTGTACTTAACCAGGTAACTGACTTGTTTTTAGGAGACGTACTGGAAGACACAATTTATCAGGATATTCCTCTTCATCTGGGTGGGCCGGTTGAGAAAAATACGTTGCATTTCATTCACCGTCGCCCCGATATGATTGCCGGCGGAGCAGAAATTATGCCAAATGTTTTTTGGGGTGGAGATTTTGAACAGGTTCGTACGTTACTAAACATCAACAGCCTGACAGCAGATGATGTTCGGTTTTTTATAGGTTATTCAGGCTGGGGTGGGGGACAATTGGAGAACGAAATGAAAGAAGGTTCCTGGATTATTACACAAACAAAATCAAACTTCCTTTTTACTACACCAGCAAAGGACTTTTGGAGAGAAATACTGAAAAATATGGGAGGAGAATATCGCTCAATAGCACATTATCCAACAGATCCAAGTTTAAACTAATGCAGTTGGTTCTTAGTTTGGGTTGTTAAGCCCGCGAATAGAATCGTAATCGGATTTTACTCTGGCTACCTCTTTTACTAAAAATTTTTGGAGCTGAGCATTAAAATCTGCTTTGTCTTCTTCTGGCAAAGCAGCATACATATCTTTTAACTCCTGATTAATTGCTGCCCGTTCCTCATCGGTAGCATTCATCGATCGGATATGGAATCGCTTAAAATCAAATTCTGGCATTTTTCTTTTATTTCGTTGTCGGGCAAAAATAAAGAAATAAACCTTTCATGAGAATAACTTGACCGTTCAGGTTGGAAATTTTTCCATTAAATCGTTTTTATAAGCTTTTTGACCCAAGCTCACGAACGAGAAAAACAATCGCGATGTTAACCCCTGATATAAATACATTTAACTGGAATGAACCGCACTCTTTTTTTTATATTACTTACCGTCGTATTATTTGGTATTGACTGGTACGTCTGGCAGGCGTTACGATTTGTAATCAGAAATTTTTCCCAGCCAACTCAAAAATGGATAACCTGGGTATATTGGGGCTTCACTTCGCTGACATTGTTTGCCTACGTGATGATGCAATTTCTTCCCGCAGACTTTTTTAACCGTATTACAAGAACATTTATTATCGCCGGAATAGCGATTCCTTACCTGTCGAAATTGCTGGTTGTTTTGTTTTTATTGATTGATGATGCACGCCGTCTGCTGCAATGGATAATCAGCTATTTTGTACCGTCTGCAGCGCCTGCTATTGATCCTAATAATCCTTCAGAAACAAAAATTCCAAGATCAGAATTTCTGGAAACGACTGCTCTTATTGCCGGATCGGCTTTGATGGGGACTTTTGCCTTCGGGATATTATCCGGAGCGCATGATTACCGTATCAGAAGAGTAAAGGTTGCGTTGAAAAATCTGCCAAAAGCATTTCATGGAATGAAGATCGCCCAGCTTTCGGATATTCATTCAGGCAGTTTTTTCAATAAAACGGCGGTAAAAGGCGGCGTGGAAATGTTGATGAAAGAAAAACCGGATATCGCATTTTTTACCGGCGATCTGGTAAACGACCGTGCATTGGAAGTAAAGGATTACATCAATATTTTTGATAAGGTTAAGGCGCCGCTAGGTGTACACTCAACTTTGGGAAATCATGATTATGGGGATTATTTCCAATGGGGATCTCAGCAAGAGAAAAACCAGAATCTGGCTGATTTGAAGAAAGCGCATCAGTTGCTTGGCTGGAATCTGATGCTGGACGAAAATCGCGCAATCCGTGTTGACAATGAGGAGATCGGTTTAATTGGTATTCAGAATTGGGGTGCGGGAAATTTTGCAAAATATGGTAATCTGGAAAAGGCATACCAAGGGACGGATCAATTTCCTGTGAAGATATTATTATCCCATGATCCCAGCCATTGGCGTGCTCAGGTGCTTCCAAAATATGATGATATCGATCTGGCTTTTGCCGGACATACACATGGAATGCAGTTCGGTGTTGAACTTGCAGGCATTAAATGGAGTCCGGTTCAGTATCGGTATAAAGAATGGGCCGGATTATATAAGGAAAATGACCAATATCTTTATGTTAACCGTGGTTTTGGCTATTTGGGTTATCCGGGTCGTGTTGGTATTCTTCCGGAAATAACAATCATTGAGCTGGTGAGCGCGTAGCGGATTTATTCATTGTAAATACGAGGTATTAAATTGTTTAAGATATACTTAGAGCCGGAGTCGGGACGTTTGATATTTAGACTTCTGCGGTTTTTAAACACAATAGTTATGAAAAAATTTGTTGCAACAATTCTTTTGTCAGGCATTGTGCTGGGCTTTTCCGGGATTCAGCCCGTGAGTGCTAATTCGAAGGATGTTCAGTCAGAAATGTTATTGAACAAAAGAAAGAAAAATCGCGGATATCAAAAACCGAAATCCAAAAAAATCCTTGGAATATTCAAGCGAAAAACGGATTGTGGTTGTCCGAAACATTAAAACGAAAAAAATATTAAATTTGAACATATTCAAGAGTAAGCATTCCCGATTTTCTCTCAGAGATTTCCTCGGATTTGCTTACTTTTGTATTTTATAACCAACTATATAACGGTCTCGTTAGCCCAAATAATGAAAATCAATCTTCGAAGCCAGGATAAATTCGAAAACCGTCATCACGGTAAGAATGAGCAGGAATTACAGGAAATGTTGCGCACGGTTGGAGCATCTTCTCTGGATGAATTGATAGAACAAACGCTTCCTGCAGCCATTCGCCTGCAAAAGCCTTTGGATTTACCTCGCCCGAAATCGGAGCAGGAGTTTTTGGACGGAATCAAGAAACTGGCTCGTAAGAACGCGATCTTGAAAACGTATATCGGAACAGGATATTACGATACTGTAACGCCTAACGTAATTCTAAGAAATATTCTTGAAAATCCAGCCTGGTATACAGCATACACACCTTATCAGGCAGAGATCGCACAGGGAAGATTGGAAATGCTTTTGAATTTTCAAACCGTGATCACTGATCTTACAGGAATGGAAATTGCCAACGCTTCTCTTTTAGATGAAGCGACAGCAGCGGCAGAAGCGATGACGATGCTTTACAGCCTTCGTCCGGGAGCAAAGAAAAAAGCAGACACATTTTTCGTTTCTGAGCTTTGCCATCCACAAACCATTGATTTGATTTATACAAGAGCTAATCCGATTGGAATTAAGGTAATTGTTGGAAACCACGCGACCGTAGATTTAACAGATGAAAATCTATACGGTATTTTGGTACAATATCCTGCGACAAACGGTGAAGTGATTGACTATACTGATTTTATTGCTGCTGCGCATGATGTGAACATCACAGTGGCAGTTGCAGCTGATTTGTTGGCGCTTACTTTATTGAAGGCTCCGGGTGAAATGGGTGCGGATGTTGTGGTTGGATCATCCCAGCGTTTTGGCGTTCCTATGGGTTATGGTGGGCCTCATGCTGCATTTTTTGCTACGAAGGACTCTTTCAAACGTAACATTCCTGGGCGAATCATCGGAGTTTCGGTTGATGCCGAAGGAAATCGCGCACTGAGAATGGCGTTACAAACGCGTGAGCAGCATATCCGTCGCGAAAAAGCTACTTCAAATATTTGTACAGCACAGGTTTTACTTGCGGTAATTGCAGGCGCATACAGTGTTTACCATGGACCAGAGGGAATCAAGAATATTGCTTCCCGCGTACACGGTTTGACACGTTTGTTTGTTGATACAATCAAGAAATTTAATTATGACGTTGTAACCACAAATTTCTTCGATACAGTTACGATTAAAACTACTCTGGGTAGCAAACTTAGAGAAAATGCACTGAAATGGGGTATTAACCTTCGTTACAATAAAGATGGAAGCGTTGGGGTATCATTTGACGAAGCTAAAACTTTTGATGATGTCATTGCGCTGTTAAATCTTTTTGCAGAGGTTTCTGGTTTTCAGGGCGAAATGGTGATTGACGAGGAAATGGATTTTACGATTGAAGAAAATCTTGCCCGTACATCTTCTTACCTGACACATCCGGTTTTCAGTTCTTACCACACAGAACATGAAATGCTGCGTTACCTGAAAACGCTTGAAAGTAAAGATCTTTCTTTGGTACATTCCATGATTTCTCTTGGGAGCTGTACCATGAAATTGAATGCAACTGCTGAAATGATCCCCTTGACCTGGCCGGAATTTGGAGCAATACATCCTTTTGTTCCAGCGAATCAGGCATTAGGATATGGACAATTGGTGGCAGAGTTGAGTGCGTGGTTATGTGAAATTACAGGTTTTGCTGCAATGTCAATGCAGCCGAATTCGGGAGCGCAGGGTGAGTATGCTGGTCTTATGGCAATTCGCGGTTACCACGAGAGCAGAGGTGATCATCACCGTAATGTGGCACTAATTCCTTCATCGGCGCATGGAACAAACCCGGCTTCCGCAGTTATGGCAGGTATGAAAGTGGTTGTTACGAAATGTGATGACCGTGGAAATATCGATGTTGCTGATTTAAGAGCAAAAGCTGAACAATATAAAGACGAATTATCGTGCCTGTTAGTAACATATCCGTCGACGCACGGTGTGTATGAAGAAAGTATTATTGAGATTTGTTCGATGATCCATTCTTTTGGCGGACAGGTTTATATGGATGGTGCTAATATGAATGCCCAGGTTGGTCTGACTAGTCCAGCTTCGATTGGAGCGGATGTTTGTCACTTGAACTTGCATAAAACATTCTGTATTCCTCACGGCGGAGGCGGTCCCGGTGTTGGACCGATTGGTGTTGCAGAACATTTGATTCCGTTCCTTCCAGGCCATGTTAATTTAGGAAAACAGTCTGAGCACTTGGAAGCCGGACAGGCAGGAGCAGTTTCAGCTGCGCCTTATGGTAGTGCCAGTATTCTTACGATTTCTTACGCGTACATCGCCATGATGGGCGGGGAAGGACTTACAAATGCGACAAAATTTGCAATCCTTAATGCGAATTATATCAAAGAACGCTTGAATGGTCATTATGAAGTTCTTTATACAGGAACAAATGGCCGATGTGCGCACGAAATGATTCTGGATTGCCGTCCGTTTAAGGCAGCTGGCGTTGAAGCAGAGGACTTGGCAAAACGCCTAATGGATTATGGTTTCCATGCGCCAACGTTATCTTTCCCGGTAGCCGGAACGTTGATGATCGAACCCACAGAATCTGAGTCGAAAGCAGAACTTGATCGTTTCTGTGATACCATGATCGCGATCAGAAATGAAGTTCGTGAGGTTGAAGAAGGTATAGCTGATCGGGTGGATAATGTTCTTAAAAACGCTCCACACACTTCGCGTGTTGTTCTTGCAGAAAACTGGACACATGCTTACGGTCGTGAAAAAGCAGCTTTTCCATTACCGCATTTACGTTTCAACAAGTTCTGGCCAAGTGTTAGCCGCGTTGATAGTGCCTATGGAGACAGAAATTTGATTTGTTCTTGTATACCTGTCGAGGCTTATGCTGAGGTGGAGTAGGAGATAGTCAATTAATATTATTTGTTGGAGGGAGTCATTTCGGTAGAAGTGGCTCCTTTTGTTTTGCTCCTTGGGAGCATCCTTTTTATAGCAATCATCAGGGATGGGTTTATCTGGGCTCCATAGGAGCCTCCTTGTTTGAGCTATAAATTAGGAAACTCTTACAGATTTCTACATGAGGCTTGGAGTATTTCTTTCCTATAAACAGGATGCTCTAACGAGCGGTTATCAAATTTTAAACTGATTTTTATGACGAAAACAGGAAGCCCTGAAAACAAAAAAAGCGAATCAATTACGATCCGCTTTCTACAAAAATAATATCTTGAAATTTCCTAAAAGTGTCTTTCTCCAATTTCTCTCTTACCTAACATTACCGCACCTACCATCGCTACCAAAAGCAAAATGGAGGCTAATTCGAAAGGAAGTAAATATTCACGGAAAAGCAGCTTCCCAAGGCTTTCGATCATACCAACCTGAGAGTCGAAGTTGTTCGGATCTGCCGGTGCGATGATCGTTTTGCGATAAGCGCCAAAAAGAATTACAAAAACAGTTCCGCCGACAATCGCTGCCGCAATTTTCGTAAGACTGTTCTTAGCCTCCTCATGAACATCCTTCACGTTAAGGAACATAATCACGAACAAAAATAGCACCATAATTGCACCAGCATAAACGATGATATTCACTGCTGCAAGAAATTGGGCATTCAATAAAATATAATGACCTGAAAGCGTGAAAAACGTCAGGATCAAGTAAAGAACACTGTGGATAGGGTTTTTAGACAGAATAACCATCAGCGCACTAAGCACAGTCAAAAAAGACAAAAAATAAAAGAATGATAGCGTCGGATTCATAATGCTTGCGGATCAAAAATAAAGTTAAAATCAAGGAATAGCTCTTGGTACAACATTGGTTGCTTCGCCATTCGCCCTTTTCATGTCCAATAAGCGAGCTTCTTCCTTAGTCCATGCTTCACGTGTGTAACGATTGTTCATGTCTTCAACCAATAAATCTTTCCCCCAGATCACCTGGTTGCGATCATTGAAAACCGGAATAAATTCATCATGGCGCAAATATACTGCCTGTTTTGGACAAGCTTCTTCACACAATCCACAAAAGATGCAACGCAGCATATTTACCTCATAAACAGCAGCGTATTTTTCTTCTCTGTAAAGTGTTTCCTCGCCTTTTTCACGTTCTGCTGCAATCATGGATATCGCCTCCGCCGGGCAGGCCACAGCACAAAGGCCGCAAGCTGTACAACGTTCACGCCCTTCTGCATCACGTTTTAGTATATGTCGTCCACGAAATACCGGGCCGAGATATCTCTTTACCTCAGGATATTCAATGGTTACTTTCTTCTTGAAAAAGTGCTTTAGAGTAATTGCCATACCGGTCGCGATAGCGGGTAGGTAGGCGCGCTCCATCAGCGTCATTTCTTTATTGCTTACTTGCTTCGAGCGATTGGTCAATTGCATGGCAATACTAGTTTTTTGTTACTTAGTTCAACAGAGAAGTAATAAATGGCTTTAAGAAAAGCACACTTGCTCCGGTGATGATAATATTAATAATAGCCAAAGGAATAAGTTTCTTCCAGCCCAGATTCATCAACTGGTCATAGCGGAAACGTGGAAGCGTCCACCTTACCCACATGTAAAAGAAGATAAAGAACAAAGCTTTTCCAAAGAATACACCGGTACCAATTAAGGTCGCAATATTATGGCCTGTTGTCGATCCCAGGGAAGCCGTCAGCTGATTGTAAACCCAATCCATTCCAGGGTAATTATAACCTCCAAAATAAAGTGTTGAAATAATCGCGGAGGAAACGAACATGTTGATGTATTCCGCGAACAGATAAAATCCAAGTTTCATACTTCCGTACTCGGTGTGGTATCCGCCTACCAATTCCGTTTCGCATTCCGGAAGGTCGAAAGGAACACGGTTACATTCTGCAAAAGAGCAGGTAAGGAAAATAATGAAACCAAGCGGCTGATAAAAAATGTTCCAGTTTCCACCATGCTGCTGCGACACGATTTCGCCAAGCGATAGAGAACTGCTCATCATTAAAATTGCTATCAGGGAAAGCCCCATAGCTACCTCATAGCTAATATTCTGAGATGCTGCACGGATTGCACCAAGCAAAGAGAATTTATTATTAGAAGCCCAGCCACCAATCATAATACCGTAAACACCAAGGGCAACTACGCCAAAAACGTATAGAATACCAATATTTGACTCGACGCCCTGAAGTACGACTTCAACGCCATCATACCGAATTGTGCTGCCAAATGGAATAACCGCACTGGCCAGTAGCGCTGTAAGCATAGCCAAACTTGGCCCTGCTATAAAAAGCCATTTGCTGGCAAGAGCCGGAATAAAATCTTCTTTAAAAAACATTTTACCCGCATCTGCAAGAGGCTGCAATAATCCGCCCGGTCCCGCTCTGTTAGGCCCCATCCGGTCCTGGATAAAACCGGCAACTTTGCGCTCGCCCCAGGTAGAGTACATCGCAATCACCAGCGTTAATACAAAAACAACCAGAATTGTTATTGTCTTGATAATAAACTCCGTTAATTCCATTTTTTACTTCACAGTTAAATATTGATGGCAGAAATTACTTTCTGTTATCTGTTAATAGCGAACGATGATTTGCTTTATCGTTATTTTCTATGCTCTGATGACGGACCGTTTCAGCATCTGTTGTGTAATCGCGGTCGTCGTCAATTGGTTTAAACTGGGTTGCAGCAAGTTTAAGTGCAAAGTCCGGTTTCGCAATAAGATCCTTCGGATATTTATTGGCAGAAATTACTGAACTGCGTTTCACTTTTGTTGGCCCTTCAATTGTCCAGTCGCTTGTTTTCTTCCTTTCAAAACGACATGTGTTGCAAATAAACTCGTTCACTTCTCCCCACATATTCTTGCGGGCAGTGACACGGATCACTTCATCACCGCGATACCAAAGCGTAACTTTTCCACTGCATTTATCACAGTCGCAATGCGCGTCTACCGGTTTTGAGAACCATACGCGGCTCTTGAAACGATATGTTTTGTCTGTCAAAGCACCTACCGGGCAAACGTCAATTACATTTCCTGAAAAGTCATTATCGATTGCTTTTTCGATATAGGTACTGATCTCAGAAGCATCGCCGCGGTTCATCACGCCATGCACACGTTTGTTGGTGATTTGATCAGCAGTATAAACACACCGGTAGCAAAGTATGCAACGCGTCATGTGAAGCTGAACAAAAGGACCAATATCTATTTTGTCGAAAGTTCTGCGATCCTCTTCGTAACGTGTTTTTGCAGAACCATGCTCAAAAGAAAAATCCTGTAAATGACATTCTCCTGCCTGGTCACAAACGGGGCAATCAAGAGGATGGTTGATCAGCAAAAACTCAACGATACTTTTACGTGTATCCAGAACAGCCGGATTCGTCGTATTTTCAACAATCATACCTTCCTGCACCTGTGTGATACAGGATGGAACAAGCTTCGGCATAGGACGCGGATCTTTTGCAGAACCAGCGGCTACGCGTACCAGACATGCACGACACTTACCGCCCGAAGTCGGAAGTGGTTTGTAATAACACATGGCAGGCGGTACCAAATGCCCCTGGCTTTCGTCAGCTTCCGCGATTTTACGAGCAGCCTGCATGATGGTCGTTCCAGGTTCAACTTCAACTTCTATACCGTCGAAGGTTATTTTAATTAACTGTGGTTTTACTTCTTCCATATCAAGACTTCTCTAAATCGTCTTCGTTATTTTAATCTATAAACCTTATATCCGTGAATGTCTTTTTCCAACATGTAATCGTTCAGATTAAATGTGTAGTCAAAGGCGTACAGATATGGGGGACTATTTTTATCGAGTACCAAATACCGTATTTTTTTCTCTTTCACTAAATCATAAAAGCCGCTGAAATCAAATCTTTTGGCCTCATGCAAAAAGCGTACTTCCGTATCCTGATAAGCCAGTAAATGCTTAAAAAGCATGTGTTGTAAAAGCCATCCGCGGAAATCTTCACCGCCCGAAATCACAACTTTTTCATCTTTTCCAATATGAGCAAGGACGTATTTTTTTACATCGTTCTGCTGCATATAATCTGATTTATATTTTTCCAGATTAGTATTATAATACTTCTCCATTTGCTGGCCGGTGAAATATAACATTGTCATACCGACCATGGCAGGGAATAAATAATTTGCTAACGACGACTTTGTTACAGCCAGGTTTTCATTATAAAAGTAATAAAATATCCCTAGTAACCCTACGTATGCATACTCATGATAATATCCGACTGCGGCCCCGTGTTTAAATGCTGTTGCTGTTGCAAAGCCGAAGAACAGAAATGTCGAAAGTGACAGAAATATTCTTTTAGGGTCTGCGGCGTATACCAGCCATTTTAAGTTAATTACAAAACTAACTGTAATAAACAGGCTCATCGCCGGAACTACATAGCGGTAGGTATAGGCGTAAAACCATCCAGGAACGATTGGAAGCTGCAAACTTCCAAACAAATTGTCGTAAAATACTTTAAACTCTAACTGGCTGAAAATTAATGTAAATACAGTGAACAATAATGCTAATGTTCCTGCAATTTTAACCAATGACGCCCACTGGAATCTATAAAAGAAATATCCCAGCAATACGATGCTATGGATCAGTGCGCTTTGTTTTGTAAAAAATGCAACAACAGCCAAAAAGGCGGCCAGCACAAAATATTTATTCCATTCCTCTTTCTGTTCAAGTGCTTTAAATATTACATGAATATATAAAACGGTAAACAGGAACAGCAGACTATCTATTCTGGAATTGGTGAGATGCCACTCCTGAAGCTGGCCAAAGAGCAGACAACAAAAAATGACACTCAGTAACTTCGAAACTTTTATAAATCTCCTGACCGTGAAATAGGCAACGATCATGGAAATAGAAACAAGAACAAAAGATATAAACCGGCTTAAAAATTGTATCCTGTAAATATCCGTAGGATCCCAATTTAGCAACTGATATGTCTTGCCAACAAGGTAATAATATAAAGGCGCGTACTGTACAATCCAAAAAGGCGGAACCTCAGGATTTCTGTAAAGTGGCTGATTATCCGCTACAATTTGAATTCCAAAAGTTGTACCCCGTTCACTACCTGATATGTCCGGGTGATAACTTAATATAAATACTCCTTTGATATAGAGCATTATAACAGTACAGACAATACAAAATGCAAAAGTTAAAGGGTACGCGTTATTCCTTATAAAATTGTAAACCGGCCTTATAAATAATTGCATATTGGAAATTTTCACATCATCCGGAACATTCCGGCCCGACTCACCAAGGTATCAGAGAATCAGTTTATGGTGTATAATAATTCTTTCTAGGTTAACTAAAATACCTGTCAGGCTAAAACTGCACCCATAAATACAGCTCCTGGTTGGGAAGCTTCATGCGGGTTGGTGATATGCCATTCAAATTCATCACGGAAATGACGGATTGCGCTGGCAACTGGCCAGGCAGCTGCATCGCCCAACGGACAAATTGTATTTCCTTCTATTTTTTTGGCAACATCAACAAGCAGATCGATGTCATGCATACTTCCGTGGCCATGTTCGATGCGGTGAAGCACTTTTTCCATCCATCCCGTTCCTTCACGGCAAGGACTGCACTGTCCGCATGATTCATGATGATAAAAACGAGAAAAATTCCATGTGTTACGGACGATACAGGCAGTTTCATCAAAAACGATAAAACCTCCTGAACCCAGCATAGTACCCGTTGCAAAACCTCCGTCTGACAAGGATTCATAACTCATCAGACGATCCTCGCCGGCAGCAGTCTTGGTAATTAAATGCGCTGGAAGAATAGGAACAGACGAACCACCTGCAACCAGTGCTTTTAAATAATGTCCTTTCCGTACCCCGCCACAGTATTCATCGGAATTAAGAAATTCATCAACACTTACGCCCAGTTCAATTTCATAAACACCAGGTTTCTGAATATGGCCTGAGGCAGAAATAAGTTTTGTTCCCGTGCTACGCCCGATTCCTATCGCTGCATAGGCATCACCTCCATTGTTGATTACCCATGGCATATTGGAAATTGACTCTACATTATTTACCACAGTAGGACTTTGATAAAGTCCTTTTACAGCTGGGAATGGTGGTTTATTACGAGGATTTCCTCTTTTTCCTTCCAAAGATTCCAACAAAGCAGTTTCTTCTCCGCAGATGTAGGCACCGCCACCTGGCTGTACCACAAGTTCAAGATCGTAACCGCTTCCTAATATATTTTTACCAAGAAAACCATTTGCTTTCGCTTCCTCAATGGCTTTTTCGAGGATACGGATCACATACATAAGCTCACCGCGCACATATATGAACGACTTGTTAGCGCCCAAAGCAAAGCTGGAAACGATCATTCCTTCAATAAGCAGGTGAGGAATGCATTTCATCAAATGGTGGTCTTTGAAAGTACCAGGCTCAGACTCATCTGCGTTGCAAACCAAGTAACGCGGAACGCCCTCTGGTTTTGCCAAAAAGCCCCATTTCATTCCCATTGGAAATCCAGCACCTCCACGTCCGCGGATTCCGGATTTTTTTGCTTCTTCCACAACTTCCTCAGGAGTCATGGTTTTTATTACTTTTTCAACAGCTGAATAACCTCCCTGTTTGCGGTAAACCTCAAAGGTTTCAATACCTGGGACGTTAATGTGCTCCGTTAATATTTTTATAGCCATTTCGGGATACGATTTTTAAAAGGCTTATTTGCTTAATTCTTCGATGATCTCATCAACGCGCTCGCGTGTCAGATTCATGTAAAACTTCTCACGAATCTGGAAAACCGGGCCCCAGCCGCAAGCAGCAAGGCATTCAACTTCTTTCAAGGTAAACAAACCGTCAGGCGTCGTTTGCCCGGCCTGAATACCAAGTTTTTGTTTCAGATAATCATATATTTCTTCACCGCCCATAAGACAGCAAGGACCTGTACGACAATATTCGATCACGTGTTTTCCAACCGCGTCAAGGTGATACATGGTGTAAAATGTAGCTACCTCATATACTTCAACCGGTTCAATACTTAGTAATTCTGCAACATGATCCATCACTTCACTGCTAACCCATCCCCATTGTTCCTGGGCAACGTGTAGAACAGGCAGAAGAGCCGACTTTTGACGGCCCTCAGGATAACGTGCAATGATTTCTTTTACTTTCGCCAGTCGTTCCGGAGTAAACGCAACGGGATTCGGTGTTTCAGTCATTTCTTTAATACGATCTTTTGAAAAATCAAACAATCAATCTGATTTTATGCGTCCAATTCTCCTGCAATAACGTTCAGGCTACTCATGGTAAGAATAGCATCTGAAAGCGTGCTTCCTTTGCACATTTCAGGAAAGGCCTGATAATATATAAAACTTGGGCGACGGAAATGCAGACGATACGGTGCTCGTCCGCCATCGCTGATCAGGTAAAAACCCAGCTCTCCGTTACCGCCTTCAACAGCATGATAAACTTCACCGATCGGCGCATCTATTTCTCCCATCACAATTTTGAAATGGTAGATAAGTGCCTCCATGTTATTATAAACCTCTTTTTTGGGAGGAAGATAATATTCTGGGGTATCGGCATAATATGGTCCTTCGGGAAGATTTTCCAAAGCCTGCTCAACAATTTTCAGACTCTGCCACATTTCTTCCATACGAACATTGTAACGGTCAAATGTATCACCGCTTTGTCCCACTGGAATGCTGAAATCAAAATCTTCATACGAAGAATATGGCTCCATTACACGCACATCATAATCCAGACCAGCTGCACGCAAGTTAGGACCAGTAAAACCATAGGAAAGTGCACGTTCTAGTGAAATTGGTCCCACGTTAATAACCCTATCCATAAAAATACGGTTACGGCTCATCAGTTTTTCAAACTCACGAAGAACTGGCGGGAACGTTTTTATGAATTCACGGATTTTGCGAAGTGCTGTCGACGACAAATCACGCTCCATACCACCGATACGGCCCATGTTTGTAGTTAATCGCGCTCCACAGACTTCTTCGTAGATTTCATATATATCCTCACGTTTTTGCATTACGTAAAGGAAACCTGAAAACGCGCCTGAATCCACACCCAAAATACTGTTGCAGATCAAGTGGTCAGAAATTCTTGCAAGTTCCATCATAATGACGCGGATATATTGCGCACGTTTTGGAACCTGGATCTGCAGAAACTTCTCCATCGTCATATGCCAGCCGAAATTATTGATCGGTGAGGAGCAATAATTCATACGATCTGTAAGCGTCGTAATCTGGTAAAATGGACGCCTTTCAGCAATTTTTTCGAAAGCTCTGTGTATGTAACCTATGGTTTGCTCACCGGAAACGATTTTTTCACCATCCATCTGAAGGATGTTCTGAAAAATACCGTGGGTCGCCGGGTGGGTAGGGCCAAGGTTTAGGGTAGTAAGTTCCTCGATCAGTTCAGGTAATTCTGATTGGGAAGGAACATTATGAGGTAATAATTCGATATCTGCCATAACTTACTCTTTTCCTTATAGGATCAACGACCAAAAAGCGCATCAATTTTATCTTCGCGCGTAGCATCTTCCAAAGCATATTCCTTACGCATTGGAAAATAATCCATTTCCTCAATATTCAGAATACGGACAAGGTTCGGATGTCCGTCAAAAAGAATGCCGTAAAAGTCGTAAGTCTCACGCTCCATCCAGTTTGCACTAGCATATAGCCCAGTCGCAGTAGGAATATGGATATCTGCTTCGGAAATAAATACTTTTATACGGATCCTGAAATTGTGAATGAAGCTATGCAGGTGATAAACCACAGCAAATTCTTTTCCCTCATTATCAGGGTAGTGAACTCCTGTAATGTCTGTAAGGAAATTAATCTGATATGTTTTGTGCTGATTTAAAAATTCCAGCATTGAAATAATCTCTTCACGTGTTGTGGAGAGTGTTAAAAAACCGTAAGGTTCTTCAAAATCAAATACCTGATCACCAAATTTCCCAAGTAGCTCTTCGGCTACCTCCTGATTGCTTAGCATAGGGTACTTATTGAATATTATAGGATGCTAGAAGTTCCTGATATTCGTCGGTATTTCTGCGACGAAGTTTTTCGTTTTGCGCCAGTTTCTGTATTCCCATCAACCCATCGATAATTTGTTCCGGGCGGGGAGGACATCCTGGTACGTAGATATCAACCGGAATAATGCGGTCGATACCCTGCAAAACGCTGTATGTATCGAAAATTCCGCCGCTTGATGCGCAAGCTCCAACCGCCAAAACCCAGCGTGGTTCTGCCATCTGAAGATAAACCTGTTTTACAACAGGTGCCATTTTCTTTGCAATTGTTCCCATCACCATCAGCAAATCAGCCTGGCGTGGTGAGAAACTTGGACGTTCCGATCCGAAACGTGATATATCATAATGAGCACCCATGGTTGCCATGAATTCAATACCACAGCAAGATGTTGCAAATGGTAAAGGCCAAAGTGAATAACTTCTTGCAAGACCAATTGCTTCATCGAATGAAGTTGCAAAAAATCCTGAACCGCTATGTCCTTCTGGTGCTTCCGCTATCGTTACTGCTTTCATAATCTATCGGATTATAATGTTTTATAATCTAGTCTTCCCAATTCAAAACGCCTTTGCGGATGATATAGTAAAATCCGGAAAGAAGTAGTGCCATAAACAATAACATTTCTACAAACCCAAACATTCCCAATTCTTTAAAATTGACAGCCCAGGGATACATAAATATTACTTCGACATCGAAAAGAACAAAGAGAATAGCTACTAAGAAATATTTAACTGAAATCGGTGTCCTGGCGTCACCAACAGACTCAATTCCGCATTCAAAAGGATCATCCTTTAATTTGCTTTTACGGCTTGGTCCTATCATGTGCGTTACAATCATCGTGCCTCCGATAAAACCGGCAGCCAGAAGAAACTGAACGATAATTGGCAAATAGTCAGAAGGAAGATAGTTATTATTCATTGATTTTTAATTTCAATATATGTTCTGCTATTAGAATCCAAAGGGTTTTACGCCAAGGAAAACTTTATTACTGTCAAAATTAGCCTTTGCAAATTTATCAATCAAATTCTTTAAGTCTTCTTTTACCTAATTAGTATCATACTAAATAAGCCACGATTGCTCGCGGCTTATTTAGTGATTTTTTAAGAAAAAATAGTTATCTAACTATAACTTGTTTCGTTAGATCAACATCTGCAGACTTGATTCTGATGACATATTTACCTGACGGAAGATTTTTTGTAAGTATTTTTACACGGCTCGTAAGATCCTGAGTTTGCGTAATTACAACACGCCCAAACATATCGTAAACCGTGATTTCTGCATTCCTCATGTTGTCGCGCGACTCTATGTATAAGTCATCAGCGGCACCTGGATTTGGAAAAATTACGACATCATTTTGCGTATCGGTAATTACTTCCTGTGTTCCTGAGAACGAAGAATAACAGGTCAGCAGATTGTTGCCAAGTGTATAGTTGACTTTCGTGCGCGCAGAATATTGTCCTGATGTATCTGTCTTTATAATATTTGAGTGTAGTGCGAGTATTCGCTCATCTCTTTTCCAGTCATACTGCTCATTCATAGTACCTTCCGGAATGCTCGCCATAATGGTAAACGGTCCTGATTTTGCAACCGTTGGCTCCGGTACTTCTGGTCGGATAAGCAGCGAAGCAGCAGCAGATACGTCAGAGGTGCAACCAAAAACATTCTGACTTCTGACCTGATAAGTACCAGCTTCCTCGACAGCAAATGTCGGCGTTGTTGCCAAAACGTTTGTTGTTCCTTGTTTGAACCAACTGTAAGCGTCATTACTCGAAGTCAATGAAAAGACAAAAGCCGAATCAGCGCATGCCTGCTGAGACCCTGACTGAACGATGGTTGGTGTTTCAGGTTTGATCGAAGATGTAACAATAAGTTTTTGGCTGTGAACAGTGTTGCCGGATGCATCTTTAACCCGCGCACTATATTCTCCCGGAGATGTAACCGTGATGGTCCTACTAGTGGCACCGCTCGGCAACCAGGTATACGATGCATAACCCTCAGGAAGTGTAAGGGTCAACGAAGTATTATTTGGCGCACAAATGCTGGTAATTTTAGGTACTGCTGCTGGCAGAAGCGGACTGACATTTGAGAAAAATGCTGTGTTCAACGTATTGTTCCAGGCATTTGCGAGAATGGTAAGCCCTGTAGTGCCGGAAAAGTGGGTGCCGTCAAATCTTTGCGGATACAGTGGATCAGTTTCGGGTCCAGGATAAGCAGAGCTGAAAAGCCCATCAATTACAGCGTTTTGAGCGCCAATAACTGCCGGGCTTGTTACTGACTGAAGATTTGCATTCTGAATTCTTGAAGTACGGGAAATCACCCAGGTAACCCGGCCATTAATATCCGAGCCAAGTTTGTCGAGTACGAATTGAAGTCTGCTTCTGTATGTTTCGTAATCAGTTGCCAGCGGATAGGTATCCGTTTCACCCTGCATCCAAAGAATCGATCTTACGCCAAACTCTTTTGCATAATGCTGCATCGACAACCGAAGATTGGCATAAGGCATTTGATCCGGGTAAAAGAAACCAAAAGAATTTTGTGTCCTTCTCCCCTGCGCGCTTTCACTCCAGTTACCAATCGACGTGCCTTCCCACGCGGCGTTTATAAAAAGAACGGGAACGTTTAGTTTCTGCGTGAGTAAATCTCCTAAAATTCCCCAGCACCATGGTGTTTTCCCCCTTGGTCCCACAGTGATATTTACTGCATTCATACGCTCAAAAATGGGGTATGGAGGATCGTTAAGGGAATTTACAGAATTGTTGTAATTGATATAATTAACACGGTCGTCAGTAGCAACAGGTTTGTTAGGAAATTCATAATCAACACCTTGCGCATTGGACTGGCCAGCTATCACGAAAACTTCTCCCACTCCCATACGCGAAACCACTGACGTTTGTCCAACAATCGCTCCATTCAGCGATCCTCTTACTTCGAGCGTATACCAGCCCTGAAAAAGCGTGATGGTCCCACTGAACAATCCGCCTGTCGGATTTGTCTGAAGCGGAGCCCATGCGGTTGGAAGTCCCTGGCCGTCAATTGCCGGCAGAGCCCGGATTTCAATTTTATCAACGGGTACTGTATAATTTCCAGTCACAGAAACAGTTGCCTGTCCCGTGTTATTTCGTTGATAAATGGCCCGCTCAACGGGTGTCGTAATCCTAATTTGGGCACTTAATCCTAATGGAAGCAAAAAAAGAAGTAGCCAGATTCTCAGAAAACAAAAGGTAAAAATTTTATCAAGCATTAGAATGTGATTAAAAGAATATTTCTTGTGTAACAATCTTGCAATTAAAACAACTAAGAAGCTGTCAGGAAATTCTTGCAAATTTAAAGATTAGTTCTGGTTTTGATATACTTCTTTTTTTGGATGTTGTATTTTAGTAGTAACACGTGACTTATAACTTGGATAATTCGGTTATTTCTTAACGGAAAAAACAGTATTTATTTTATATCCAAGCGGCGCAATATTATATAATTCTTTGTCGAGACTATCACTGATATCAATCCTTATCCCTTCGAGAAGATCATGATCGACAAATTTGTAATTCGTTATGTAGTAGTCACTTTCTCTTAATGACGATTTAAATACAATTCGGTCTCGGTCTTTGGCCGGTAGGATTTGTCTGTTCATTGTCATTGGTTGATTTCCAATTCTGATGTAAGCGATTTTAATCGTGTCTTTATCAGAATTCCTGCAAAGCCATTCCAGCGATTGCTTATAGGATTGTCCCCAGTAATCAAGTTCGTAAGTTGTTTGTGGATTTTTGTTGAACAACGTAAAATAAACCTGTTGTTGCGGATGCATTTTGATTATCACACCGACATAAAATAGCAGTCCGGCTGCCCAGGCCAACTTAGGATATAACGAATATTTTTTTGGAAAAGCCTTGATGATAAAATAGCCGCCTAAGGTTGCCAGGTATGAAATGAAGACATATAGGTAAAAAAGGTGCCGCCAGCCATCGTAGATAATCGAATGTAAAATGATGATCGACGCAATCGGGAGTATCAGCGAAGCGATCGTATATAAATCGATAAAGTGAATCTTTACAGTATTTTTTTGAATAAACTTTTTTAGAAAATTAAAGACTACCACAACCCCTCCGACATAGCTAAGTGCCAGATAAAAAGGTGGAATAGTAATCAGCAGCCAAACCGGTACATAATGCCACGGAATCTGATCTCTGTCGATAAATTCGCCGCGATACAACATAGGGCTATCTTGCCTGACGAAATGCGCCATAAGTTTTAGCGCTTCAATAAATCTTGAAAACGGGCTTTCCCACAAAAATGGCCACAGAATATACGTGAAAATGCATGCGGTAAAAAGGTAAGTCCCTATGATCAGTAAATTTCTTTTCAGCGCCGTTCTTTCAGCTGCGACAAATATATAAGTGAGGATAAATACCATCGACAGCGCAACAGAAATAATACCCATCAAACGAATGGCTATTAGAAATCCGGTTGAAATTCCGTGAAAAACGGCATTTTTGTAGGTGAACTTTGAAAAGAGAAGTGAGAGTGTATACGTGTTTATTACAAAAAACGCCAGAAAAATCGTGTCTTTTGAATTATAAAATGAGTCTGCAAAAATTCGGGGAGATAAGATATAAATCGAGGTTCCGAGCAGACAAATGAAAACACTATCAATTCGTAGCCGGACGAGTTTGTAAAAGAAGATGCTTGAAAGCCAGAACACCAGCCAGGTAATAACATGTCGAAGATAGTAAGCCGAGCTATCCATTTCGAGGTGGTCAAAAACAAAAGGCTTAATGAATGCGAATTCTGCACCGGCAAGGATTATTTCAAAAAGGCTGCCGTATTCATGATTGATAAAAGTACTGAAATCCTCAATTTGATTGCTGATCGGAATCACCAATGGACTCCCGAATACTTCATTTACATATTTTAGACCCACCAGCCCGAGTAACCTCATGATGGGTTCGTCCCATGTGACTCCGTAGTCTTTTACTATAAAAATTCCTATAAAAAACCAAACTGTAAAATAACCAGCTATAACCAGCCGGTTAACGCGTAATTGACTTTCCATAACGATGAGTACAGTTTGTGGTAACCGGATTTTTTCTACGTAAAAGGCATACTGAATTGGCGCTAAAATTTATTGAACAATGATAATTTTCTTTGTTTTCTTATAATCACCTGCCTGTACAGATAATATATACATGCCGTTTGCTAGCAGAGACAAATTAATAAACTTTCTTTCATTAAAATTCAGCGACGGATATGTACGTAAAAGTCTGCCGTTCAGATCAAAAACCTTTACTGTCGCATTATCCAGGTCCGCAATTGTTTCCACGGTAAAGGCTCCGTCATTGCTTGGATTTGGGTAAACACTTAATTCGCCGCCGGTAACATCCAGTGTAAAAATAAAAGGATCAGAGAAGTCTGAAAAGCAAGTCAATGTCGGACTGTAAATAACGGTATTATTCACAACGTAACTTCCGGATTTAATGGCTTTGAGTGTAACGCCATTTTCAGTCAGGTTTGCACCATTAAGCTGCCAAACATGGTTTCCGTCATTGATATTATTTTCCGCCATTAATGTATAAGTCCCAACCTGGCGAATTTCAGGTTTGGATGGTAACGGTTTTACATCAACGATTATCTCTTTTGAATATGGAGAAAAACAGCCTTGCGTGTCCTGAACGCGTGCCTTATAACTTCCCGAATTACTTACAACCAGCAAATTTTTTTGCTCGCCTGTATTCCAGAAAAATGTAGCTCCGTTAGAAGCCTGCAAAGTCACTTCGTCGCCATCGCAGAAAGACACTGGCCCCAAAGCCTGAACCGTAGGCGAGGGAGGAAGAGCAAGTACATTAACTCTTACAGCGTTTGAAGGATCTGAATAACACGTAAACTCATTTATGGTTTTAACAAAATAATCTCCTGACGTATTGATATTGACCGATTTGGTTTCAGCTCCATTACTCCACACATATTTTGCGGCGTCGTTAGACTGCAAATTAACGCTTGCATCGGCGCAGAAAGTTGTCGGTCCGCCTGCCGTAATAACCGGTTTTGGAGGTAACGGATTTACTGTTACCTTAATACTTGGTGTCGGAACAGATAAACATCCAGTGGCATCCTTCGCAGATACAAAATAATTTCCTGAACTCCGGATTTCAACTTCCCGGCCCGTTCCGCCGTTGCTCCATTGATAAGCATATGTTTGACTGCTTTGCAAAGTTGTATAGTCCCTGTCACAAAAAGTCGTCGGCCTTAAAGCAGCAAGAGTCGGCGTTGCTGGTAACGGATTTACCTTCGTCGTAACGGGATCAGATGTAGACTCGCAACCATTTCCGTCACGTTGTTTTAAGCTGAATGTTCCTGCTGTCGTAATCGTGATTGCTTTTGAAGTAGCATTTGTAGTCCAGATATTTCCTGTATCGTAATTTGATGTCATTACCACATTTTCACCTTCACAAAAAATTGCTGAGCGACTTAGGCCGATGACCGGTTTGGCTGGTAATGCATTAACTTTTACAGTCACAGGATCAGAATCGGGGGAAAAACATCCGAAATTATCCACGGCTCTAACACGAAAATCTCCTGAGATTTTTACAGCAATCGTGGCGTCAGTGGCTCCGTTTGACCAGACACTTTTGACGTTTGAACTGGATCTTAAACTAACAGTTCCTCCGTCACAAAAGGTTAACGGGCCTGTAACGGCAATACTTGGCTTGTCGGGCAGGGGAGAAGTAAGCACGGTAATCGCCATTTTCGCAGATGCGGATTCGCACCCATATGCGTTTTTGGTCGTGACAAAATACTCGCCGCCTGTTGTGATTGTTAATCTGTCACTCGTTTGCCCGGTATTCCATTTCAAATTTTCTGAGGTATTGGAAATTAATGTTGCGGTATTGCCTTTACAAACTGGATTACTACCCTCCAGAGTCAAGACAGGCTGAGCAGGTTGAATGGACTGATTAATTTTTATTTCCGGAGAGAAAATAATATTTCCGTTTCCATCTCTTCCTCTGGCCCGATAGTTTCCGTTCCCAACCTGAATGTTGGCAGATTGTTGTCCATTATTCCAGCTTACAGATGATATGCCGGCAGCGCTTACTGAAAGATTTAAATTATTATTTCCTGCACATGAAGCAGCTATTTTCATAGGACTTACCGCCTTATACGGTTCAGAACTTGCGAAAAAATTATCGTTTAACTGCGTATTCCAGGCCTCGGCCAACTGTGTCAATCCTTCATTCTGGAAATGAACGCCGTCAACGCGGGGAATTTGGATAAGGTCTGTGTTTGGTCCTGTAAAAACATTTGGCACTCTTGCAATCACCTGTTTTTGTGCTTCAATGATACGAGGATTTGCTCCTTTTTCAGAACTATAAGTTGTCAGACTGACCATCCAGGAAACATTTTTTCCTGATTCATTTCTTGAAGTTTGAATGACTTTGGTCAGATCACTAATATATGACGCCATAGTGCTGCTTTGATCTGTAGACTCAGCTTCACCCTGAAACCATAAGACAGCTCTGATACCGGTCATGGGTACATATGTCTGTAATGCGGATCTTAAAAAACTGTAAGGTGCTCCATTAGGATAAAATGCTTCGCCATTGTAAACTGAGTGAGCGGTTCCATCGATACTTTCACGCCAGTTTTTTACTGCCGAACCATACCATCCTACATTATAAAAGAGAACAGGAACGCCGAAACGGCTTACTAGTAAATCTCCCAGTTTCCCCCATGACCACGCGGAGTTACCTCTCGGCGCGATGTAAGAATCGGAATCCAGGTGTGAAAATTCGGGATAATCCAGGTCATTATTTGGTCGGTTGTTGTAATATGAATTGATACAGTTTACGCGGTCGTCTCCTGCTCCGGGCCCGCCATAATTCTTGTATCCCTGAGCGTTGGACTGTCCACTGATCAGAAATACTTCGCCAATTCCGACCTTTGATATTTGTGCTGAACCCACGAGTTGGTCTCCATTCCAGCCTCTTACCTGCAGCTCATACCAGCCACCTGTGGCGTCAATACTTCCGGAATAAACACCGCCTTGTAAATTGGCCTGAATCGTCACCCAGTTTGTTGACGAGCCGCCATTAACAGCGTTCAGCCGAGCCTCGACGCGATCAATGATTTTGGTATAACTGCCTGCAATATAGACCGTGGCGTTATTATTTTTGTCCCGCTGAAAAACAGCTCTGTTGGAAGGGTAATCAATATTAACTTGTCCAAAAGCAGGAAAAATTCCCAGGCATATAAATAGTGTGGTGCTGAAAAAATGCAATAAACTGTGTTTCATGAAATGGAGAGAACTCGATTGTAGATTAACTTCTTAGACTCTAAAAACTGACAAATGGTTGCAATCTTAAAATAAATACCTCAAATTTTATCCATTGGGATAATATTCGAATTATACAACTGGATTAGCCTCGCTTAACAGAGTCCAGATATTGTCTTTTAACTGATCAATTCCTTCCTGAGTCATGGATGAAATGAAGGTCGTAGAAATATCCTTCGGCAGTTTTTTAGCCAGTTCTTCGCGTTCTTCATCCATCAGCATATCTACTTTTGAAATCGCAAGCAGACGATGTTTGTCCAAAAGTGACGGATTATATAATTGTAATTCATTAACCAGCGTATTATACTCTGCTTCAATATCTTCGCTGTCTGCCGGAACCATGAAAAGAAGTATCGAATTTCTCTCGATATGGCGAAGGAACCGTAATCCAAGGCCTTTTCCCTGAGACGCACCTTCAATAATTCCCGGTATATCCGCCATTACAAAAGATCTGTAATCACGATAAGAAACTACACCAAGATTTGGAACAAGGGTTGTAAACGGATAGTCTGCAATTTCAGGACGAGCCGCTGACACAACAGAGAGCAAAGTAGATTTTCCTGCATTCGGAAAACCAACCAAACCTACATCAGCCAGCACTTTCAATTCAAGAATAATCCACGATTCCAGAGAAGGATCACCGGTTTGGGCATGTTGGGGAGTCTGGTTTGTGGCAGATTTGAAATGATCATTTCCCAAACCGCCTCTTCCGCCTTTCATCAGGATTACTTCCTGGCCATCTTCCGTAATTTCAAGAATTTGCTCCCCGGTTTCTACGTCTCTGGCGATCGTTCCCAAAGGGACTTCCAGGATAATGTCCTTTCCGTCAGCACCTTTCCTTCTTCCGCCTTCTCCGCCTTTACCGTCAAAAGCACGAATGTGTTTCGTATATTTCAAGTGTAAAAGTGTCCAGACCTGTGTTGTGCCTTTCAAAATAACGTGACCGCCACGACCGCCGTCCCCACCATCGGGACCACCTTTTTCAACGTGTTTTTCACGACGAAAGTGTAAAGCTCCTGCGCCACCTGCGCCGGAACGAACATTTATTTTTACGTAATCTATAAAGTTGGAAGATGCCATACCCTGCTACCGATTTATGCTTAAATTAAAAATTGCGAAGTGTAATTTACATTGTTGTTTTTACAGCAAAAAGGTGCAGAAATCAGGCTCAAAAAACCTCCCTATCCACACCTTTTTCAAAACGTTGTTATGCCTGTTCAATCGCACCTGTGATACCCTCGAAGATCGTTTCGATTTCGCCGATACCGTTGATCGCTATATATTTTCCTTGTGCCTGATAATAGTCAGCCACCGGTTTTGTTTTACTGTTGTATTCATGGATACGTTTGCTGATCAGCGCTTCGTTCTGATCGTCCGGTCTGCCGGAAGTTTTTCCACGGTTCAGCAGACGGGCAAGTAATTCATTATCGTCAACAACAAGTGCCACCATTACTGAAATGCTCTCGTTATAACTTGCCAGCAAAGCATCCAGTGCTTCTGACTGTGCAACAGTTCTTGGAAAACCATCAAAAATAAATCCCGGAGCTCCTTTGTGTTCCTTCAATTTGTTGTCGATCATCCCGATCACAACTTCATCAGGAACCAATAATCCCTGATCCATTAAGGTTTTTGCCCTAAGTCCTAATTCGGTTCCTCCCTGAATTTCTGAACGAAGCAAGTCGCCGGTAGAAAGGTGAATGAGTTTGTATTTTGCTATAATTTTCTCACTTTGAGTGCCTTTTCCAGCGCCCGGAGGACCAAATAGTATAAGATTCAGCATAGTTGCTTAATGAAACAAATTTTGGACAAATTGATGGTTTGGGTGCAAATTTACAATTACTTAATACATGTCAGTGCTATTGTCAAGATTTTTCCAATAAAAAATCCTCTTAATTATTACTAATCAAGAGGACTACCATGAAAAAGGTCAAAAAATTATTCTATAACAATGCGCTTGACAGCACCGTCTTCATTTTGTGTAACTGTCACAAACAGAGTGCCTTTTGAATTTTTCTTTATATCAATTTGTCCTACAAAATTGCCGCTGAAATCTTTGATTTCTTTCCTGCCAACTTCCTTTCCTTTTGTATCAGAAATTATAATATTCACATCGCCTTTCTGAGGAACGAAGAATCGAAGGTTAAGTGTGCCGTTGTCAGGATTGTTCGGATAAGCAGATAATTCCCTTACGGTTGAGGCTTTTGCGACTTCGCTATTCCAGAAATCACCCATGCGATTTCCAAAGTTTTCCATGTCCCGCATCATGATTTTCGCCTTCGGCCTGAATTCTCTTTCGATACTCCTTGTCTTGTCCCTTAATTCATCAAAATTGAAATCATGATTGAAATTATATGCGAAGACATCAGCATCCTCGGATTTATTATGATCTTTCATGCGACGTCTCCGCTCACTTGTATTTCCTTTCCCATCGTCAACACTTATCGTGACCTGGCTTTTTCCTTTTGAATCGATTTTTAGTGAATCAAGTGCTTTATCGACAAACTCTTCCCGGTCGGAGTTCGACATTTCGGGCAATTCATAGTTTTTCTCGACGGTATTTCTTTTGCCATCTTTATCTTCCGTAACCTTGATACGGATGGATGTTTTATTCTGATCTCCCTTCTTCGACTGTGCGAATGTTTCGTTAGTAAGGGAAAGTGTACCGGCGACGAGCGCCGATAGTGCGATTTTCGATAGGATGCCTGGCGTCATAGTATTCTATTGGTTTGTTTTTTAGATGATTACAAATTTAATTATACTATAAATGAAGAGCTGTTAAATTTTGTTAAAATCAGGAACGGCTGCTCAGGATAAGTTAAATTTGTTTTGCGTTATAAAGTCGCAATAAAAAATGCAACGTTGCACCGGTAAGTGAGCAAAAGATTCAGAAGTAAATGACGAAGCGGAAAATTCAGATTATTATTGGTTTAATGTGCCTGGCGCTTATTGGTCTGATTGGTTTTCAGTGGTACTGGATACGTGAAGCGATTGCGATCAAGAATGAACAATTTAACAATAAGGTTGCAGAGTCTGTGCAGGAAGTTGTGCACCGGTTGGAAAAACAGGAAATGATGTATCTGCTTCAGCAACGTATTGAAACAGAACAGCAAAAAGATAAATTGAACCGGATTACCCAGTTAAGGGAAATGCCGGTCAAAAGAACTGCACCGAGAGCCAATTCGAAAAAACAGGTTTCGGCAGTTTCTGTGCCACCAAGTATTCAGGTTTTTATTGCTCCTAATGGTGAAGAAATTCACTATCAGGTGCTTGCGGAAGCTGCTCCATCAGATGTTCTAAGTCCGAATTTCAGGGTCATGATGGATCATCAGCAGCAAATTATCGAAGAATTTTTTCAGGCGCAACGTTTCGGCGCAGAAGGAATGGATGAATTCATGCGCAGACGACTTGAAGATGAAAAGAAGTTAGGAACTGCTTTTCAGGAGGTTTTTCCAAATCAGAAAAATGCTGTAAAGAATCAAAATCAGGGTAACAGCGAATCTTCAAATAACAGCGTTGAATATTACAAGGCAAATCCAGCAGTTAAAAAATCTTCTAGTCTGGCTGGAACAAAACCGCTGATCAACGGCAAGTCAAAAGATCTCGATCGTGCAGATTTGCTTCGAGAGGTAATGAAGGATCTGATGTATACCAAAAGGCCGATCCAGGAACGCGTCAACCGTTTTTTACTTGATACTCTGTTGAGAAAAGAACTTACTGAAAAAGGTATAACTCTACCTTTTGAATTTGCCGTCCAGGCGAACGCGAACAACGGAATGATCTTCTCCACTGCAAGTTTAAAATCCAACGAATGGCAGCAACGCTCTTATAAAGCTTCCCTTTTTCCGAACGAAACTTTACAGGGAAATAACCTGCTATTTGTGTTTTTTCCTGATCAGCAGAAATATATTCTGAATGATATGGGCGTGATGTTCGGCGGCTCCGGTATCTTGATCGTAGTAATAATGGCTTGTTTTTACATGGCCGTTTCTACCATTCTGCATCAGAAAAAACTTTCTGATATCAAGAATGATTTTATCAACAACATGACCCACGAATTTAAAACGCCGATTTCGACGATCGCGCTGGCTGCTGATATGGCGCAGGAAAATTCAAGGTCGGCAGGAAATGAGGCTTCTCCGCGAATGACGCGTTATCTCGGGATTATCCGGGAAGAAAATAAACGGCTTGGTGCGCATGTTGAAAAAGTTTTGCAAATGGCACTTCTCGACAAAGGTCATGTGAAACTGAAACGAAGTGATGCCAATATTCACGATCTGATTGAAAAAGTATTGAACAGCCTGAGTGTTCAGATCGAGCAGAAAGGTGGAGAACTGGAACTGGAATTTGAAGCGGTAGACGAGATTATTTCCTGCGATGAACTTCACATTTCCAATATTCTGAACAACCTGTTGGATAATGCCATTAAATATTCCCCTGAAAAATTACAGCTGACTGTCAGGACGGAAAATGAAAATAATGGTGTTACCATTTCCATAACCGATCAAGGTCTGGGGATGAGCAAAGATCAGATACACCGGATTTTTGATACTTTTTATCGAGTACCAACGGGTAATGTGCACGACGTGAAAGGTTTTGGTCTGGGCCTGAGTTATGTCAAAAAAATGGTGGAAGCGCATGAGGGAACCGTTAGCGTTCAAAGTCGTCCGGGCCATGGTAGTACCTTTATCCTGTGGCTTCCGGCAGCTCCTTCAGAACAATAAATATTTCCCGGTCAGGTATTAATCTCCTAGCGTTCACGTGAAAATCTCGCTTTCAAGTGATAACTTGCCGTCTTTTTAAGACTGCAATTGTTTACAACGCCCATATTTTACAAAAAAGAATGATCTCGAAAACCTACGCGCCGCAAGAGATAGAAGATAAATGGTATAGCTACTGGATCGAAAATAAGTTTTTTAGTTCAAAGCCAAATCCTGATAAAGAGCCTTACACCATCGTAATTCCACCGCCAAATGTGACGGGTGTTTTGCACATGGGACATATGCTCAACAACACAATCCAGGATATTCTGATCCGTAAGGCGCGGATGGAAGGTAAGGAAGCTTGCTGGGTTCCCGGTACTGATCACGCCTCGATTGCTACCGAAGCGAAAGTTGTTGCGATGCTGAAAGAACGCGGTATCGCCAAACGTGATCTTTCCCGCGATGAATTTTTAGAATATTGCTGGGAATGGACGCACAAATACGGAGGTATCATTTTGCAGCAATTACGTAAGCTGGGTGCTTCCTGCGACTGGGATCGTACAGCTTTCACTATGGATCCGGATCTTTATGATTCTGTGATCGATGTATTTATTGATTTATATAAAAAAGGAGATATTTATCGTGGTCACCGGATGGTGAACTGGGATCCGCAGGCACGTACGACGGTTTCAGATGAAGAGGTAATTACAAAAGAGGTTAACCAGAAACTGGTTTATATCCGGTATGACCTGGTTGGCGGAGCAGAGGGAGAAGGGATTATTATCGCGACAACGCGCCCGGAAACGATTATGGCGGATGCTGCGATCTGTGTCAATCCTAATGACGAACGTTATCAAAATCTGATAGGAAAACAGGTTACAATTCCGTTGATCAATCGCGCAATTGATGTAATTGCTGACGAATACGTTGAAATGGAATTTGGTACCGGTGCGCTGAAAGTTACGCCTGCGCATGATACCAATGACTATGAATTAGGTAAAAAACATAATCTGGCGATCATCGATCTTTTAAATGAAGATGGAACGCTCAATGAAAAAGCGCAGATTCTTGTTGGCGAAGACCGTTTTGTGGCTCGTAAGAAAATTATAAAATTGCTCGAAGAATCAGGGAATCTGGTTAAAAGTGAGGAATATAAGTCGAATGTTGGTCATTCGGAGCGTACCAATGCGGTGATTGAGCCAACGATTTCGGAGCAATGGTTTTTGAAAATGAGCCGGTTGAGCGAGCCAGCTTTGGAAAATGTGATGAATGATACCATTCAGCTGATTCCACCAAAATTCAAAAATACGTACCGTCACTGGATGGAAAACGTGCGCGACTGGAACATCAGTCGCCAGCTTTGGTGGGGCCACCGTATTCCTGCTTTTTACTTGCAGGACGGAACAGTTATCGTTGCCAAAACAAAAAATGAAGCACTGCATATTGCCCAGCACGAATATCAGCTTTTTGCCTTAACGGAAGAAGATTTGACGCAGGATGCCGATGTTTTGGATACCTGGTTTTCTTCCTGGTTATGGCCTATTTCTGTTTTTGACGGGATCAAAGAGCCTGAAAATGAGGAGGTAAATTATTATTATCCAACAAACGACTTGGTTACAGCGCCGGAAATTTTGTTCTTCTGGGTAGCGCGTATGATCATCGCCGGTTACGAATACAGAGGAACTTTTCCATTCAAAAATGTATATCTGACCGGTATTGTTCGGGATAAGCAGGGGAGAAAAATGTCGAAATCGCTGGGAAATTCTCCTGATCCGATTGATCTGATTGACCAGTATGGCGCAGATGGAATCCGTACAGGTATGCTTTTTAGCTCTCCTGCCGGAAACGATTTGCCTTATGATGAAAAACTGGTTGAACAGGGAAGAAATTTTTGTAACAAAATATGGAATGCATTCCGTCTGGTAAAAGGATGGACCGTAGATTCATCGCTTCCGACGCCGGAAGGCTCTGCGTTGGCTGTCAAGTGGTTTGAGAGCAAACTAAACCAGACACTGGCAGAAGTGCAGGATCATTTTACAAAATTCCGTATCTCGGATTCGTTGAATTCGGTTTATAAATTGATCTGGGATGATTTCTGCGCGCAGTATCTGGAAATGATCAAACCGGGTTTTGAACAGCCGATTGATGCAGAAACCTTCGAAGCTACGCTGGAATTTTTTGATAAACTGATGCGCCTTGCTCATCCGTATATGCCGTTTATCACCGAGGAAATCTGGCAGAATATTCGTGAGCGTCAGGAAAAGGAAAGTATCTGCGTGGCGGAGTTCCCGGCAGCAGGTGCTGTTGACATTTCGCTTCTGGCTAATTTTGAGGTTCTTTTTGAACTGATCTCTGCTGTAAGAAATCTAAGAAATACGAAAAACATCAGCCCGAAAGTAGAACTTCCACTGGCAGTCAAAAGTGACCAGCCTGATCTTTATAAAGGATTGGAAGCATTGGTAAGAAAACTTGCGAATGTGGCTGAAATTAATTTTGTAACTGAGCAAGCACCCGGTATGTCCTTCCTGATCCGTTCTGACGAATTTTTCATTAATCTTGAAGGAGAGATTGACGTAGAGGCAGAGCGTGAAAATCTCACCAAAGAGCTGGCTTATACCGAAGGCTTCCTGAATTCTGTTGCTAAAAAACTCTCTAATGAACGTTTTGTTCAAAATGCAAATGCCGAAGTTGTTGAAAAGGAAAGACAAAAAATGGCAGATGCCGAGGCGAAAATTGTGACCTTGAAAGAAGCTTTGGTCCGATTGGGATAATTATCGGGCTTCATAATATTGAAAAAATGGCGCAGGAAACGATTTGTTTTCAGCGCCATTTTTATTGGTCTATTTATTTATAAGGTGATATTACCACGTGGTTAAAATTATTTCCGTTAGATAAATTTCCAGAGAAAATTAATTAACAGAAGGGCTCTTGATTTTGCAGAAACTTCTGATTTATGTCATGCGTTTCCTTGAAATAATTTTAAAATTCATCGTGAAAAAATCTCCGACGAATTAATAAATGATTCACCCTGAACGACGTATAATGGTAAATTTCTACTTGAAAAATATATCCTTTCGCTTGCTGATTTGTCCGAAAAGTATTTGAAATTTGATACACCAGAGCTGGAATTTAGGTATCAATAACTTGTTCGTATTAAAATTGGGGTGTCATGGAAACAAAAATTGAACAGGAGCTTGCGTTGCCGGTAGGGGTGACGCTGGATCGGTATATTATGCACAGCCAGAGTGCTTTTCCTTATGCCACTGGGGAGCTTTCGCAATTGCTCAGGGATATCGCACTGGCAGGAAAAATCATCAATCGCGAAGTAAATAAGGCTGGTCTGATAGACGTAACCGGTGCAAACGGAACAGAAAATATTCAGGGTGAAAATCAGCAGAAACTGGATATCATCGCCAACATTCGTTTTATACGAGCATTGAAAAATGGCGGAGAAGTCTGCGCAATCCTTTCCGAGGAAGACGAACATATTATCCATACCGGTAATGACCATGGAAAATATGTCGTAGCCATGGACCCACTCGATGGTTCGTCTAATATTGATGTCAATGTATCAATTGGTACAATTTTTTCGATATACCGGCGTGTCACTCCGATTAATTCTCCTGCAACAATGGATGATTTTTTACAAGGCGGACGCAAACAGATAGCGGCCGGTTATATTCTTTACGGCTCTTCCACGATGCTGGTTTATTCAACAGGGGACGGTGTAAATGGATTTACCTATGATCACTCGCTCGGTGAGTTTATCCTTTCCCACAAAAATATTATTTCTCCTGCGAATGGTACGATTTATTCTGTAAACGAAGGAAATTATAACAGCTATTCTGCATCAACACAGAACTACATAACCGACTGTAAAAGAAAATGTTACAGCGCAAGATATATCGGCTCGCTTGTCGGTGATTTCCACCGGAATCTTTTAAAAGGAGGAATTTATTTGTATCCGGCCACAGCAAAAGATCCAAAAGGAAAGCTGCGTTTACTTTACGAATGTTATCCCCTGGCTTTTATTGCTGAGAAATCAGGCGGCAAAGCAAGTGATGGTTTCAGGGATATTCTGGATATTGTCCCGTCTGATTTTCATCAGCGTTCTCCAATTTATGTAGGCTCGGTCACCATGGTCGATGAAGCTATAAAGGCGTAAGTTATGGAAGCTCATTTTTGTTTTCGTACCTTTGCGCGATGCAAACTACGCAAAATAAATTTGAGCTATTTAAGCTTAACCGTCAATTACTCAATGCCATTGAAGAAGCAGGCTACGCGGAGCCTACACCGATTCAAGAGCAGGCAATCCCTCTTGCACTAGCCGGACAGGATATTTTAGGCATAGCACAGACAGGAACAGGAAAGACTGCGGCTTACACATTGCCATTACTTATGCGCATAAAATACGCGCAGGGAGAGCATCCGCGTGCCCTGATTCTGGCACCAACACGTGAGCTGGCCATGCAGATCTCGGATGCCATTATTCAGCTCAGTAAATATACAGACATAAGGACCGTCGTTCTCTTCGGGGGAATTGGCCCCAAAGCACAGATCGATGCAATCCGTAGAGGCGTTGATATTATTGTTGCCACACCAGGAAGGTTCATGGATCTGTATCTGAAAGAGGAGATCGTGGTGAAACATATCAACTGCATGGTGCTGGATGAGGCGGACAAAATGATGGATATGGGTTTCATGCCGCAGATCCGTCGTTTTCTGGAAATCCTTCCCCGCAAACGTCAGAATATGCTTTTTTCTGCCACTTTTTCTGACAAGGTTGAACGTCTTTCTTTCGAGTTTTTAGAGTATCCGACACGTATAGAAGTTACGCCACAAGCGACGACAGCGGAAATGGTGACGCAGGTACTTTACGAACTGCCGAATTTCCGTACAAAAATAAATCTGCTTACACATTTATTAAAAGACGAGGAGAAATTTATCCGCGTTTTGATATTTACCCGTAGCCGTGAGGTGGCTGGGCAAGTGCATAGTTATTTGTTGAATACCGTTGTCAAAGAGGAAGCACTTCGGGTAATTCATGCGAACAAAGGACAGAACACCAGAACAAATGCGATGGATGCTTTCCGTGAAGGTGCTGTTCGTGTTATGGTTGCCACAGACGTTGTTGCTCGGGGAATTGATATTACCGAAGTAAGTCATGTGATCAATTTCGACGTTCCTTTGATCTATGAAGACTATGTGCACAGAATTGGAAGAACCGGCCGGGCGAATACCGTCGGGCAGGCGATCACATTTATGACTGCCGCCGATGAATACCATATAGCGAAGATCGAAAAAATGATCCGTATGGAAATTCCACGCGAAAAATTACCGGAAGATCTGGACATTATGAAAACGCCGGTTGACGAGCGTCAAATGATGCTGAGAGAAATTGATAATCAGAAGAGAAAAGAGGATCCGACGTTTCTGGGTGCTTTTCATGAAAAAAAGAATGCACATTTGTTCAAGGCTAAAACTACTTCGAAGAGCAAAGATACAGGTCGTCGAAAGACAGCTACAAAGCGAAGTAAACGATAACAATACAATACGATATCCAATATTTCCGTTTAACTTGGACAATAGAAAAACCTGTTTCTCTATTTTTTAATCTATGAAAGAATCCATTGTTATTTGGTTTGCTCTTTTAATTCCTGCTCTTGGGTTCGCTCAGGAAAAACATTTGGCAAGTGCGTCACCAGTTTCAGACACTAATATTTCGCAAAAAAGGCCACTGGAATTAAAGGAGAGACGTGTAGTGCCGTTGTTCGGAGAGGAGAGTAAAAGCTCGGAACAGATTGATGAAGAAATACGCTTCTTGAGTGATTGCGACAAATCTTTTAGCAGCAGGCCAGAAGCTAGTAGTTTCTTTTCAGCCCGTGCCTGGGAGTATTTACAGGAAGGTTCTCTGGATACCGCATGTTATCGTTTCAATCTTGCCCATTTGCTAAATGACAAAAATGTCGAAGCATATTGGGGCTTGGGAGTGGTATGTTACCAACGAGAAAATTGGGTAGATGCAAAACGTATGCTTAGCCGTGGGGTAAATCTTCAGTCTAATAATGTGCCTTTATTAGTAGATCTTTCGACCGTTGACCTGAAACTTTATGCAATGAATAAAGGACAGGAAGAATTGGATGAGGCGTTTAAATTATTGGAAGACGCTGTTGCGCTGGATTCCACTTATGCCCTGGGACAATATAATCTGGCTCTTGTGCATTACAACCGGAATGAACCTGAAAAATCCTGGGAGCACCTTCATAAAGGAAGAAACCTGGATTTTAATCAGATCAATTTTGAATTCGTAGAATTATTAAAAGCAAAACTTCCTGATCCGCAGGGGTTTTTCAAATAAGATAGTACATAGTCAAGTTAGCAAGTAGCCAAAGAGGTCAGGTTTTTAAAACCTGACCTCTTTTTTGCTTTCAGAAATGAGAAACAATACTATCTGAAATAGAATCCGGTTGGAGCGATACCCACTTTCACAGAATCAACCAAAGTTCCGTCTGAGCGGTAACGAAGCGCATATCCGGATTGCGTATAAGATGGTGTTACACCAGCATAAATCAACCCTTGTCTTGGATCAACTGCTAAACCTGAAAACATTCTTTTGGCGAAAGGTGTAGCCAAATTAACGGCCGTGTCTGTGATCTGAAACTTGTAAGTCTCTCCACGAGTAAAATCACCAAGGACGAAATAGATTGTTCTAAGATCAGGACTCATCGCAAAATTCATAGCCGATTTGGACATATCAGCACTGATTTTTATCGTAGCTTCTTTTTCATAAGTATCCGGATTCACACGAATCAGATCAAGTCCGGCCTGCACCCACAATTTGCCATTTGCATCCACTCCGATTGGATTTGGTTCGTCAGTGAAAGGGATAGCATTGGTAACCTCATCAGAAGTTGTATTGATGACCGTCAGATTTTTGCCCTCGCTATAATCATAATTACCAACAAATAATTTGTTGTTATGCAAAACCATATTTTCAGGGCCTTTATCCGTAGTGATTTTTTTAACTACTTTTTTCGTAGCAAGATCAACAACTGCAATATATCCTGCCGGATAAGTAGAATTGGAATTTAAAGTACCCCAGTTTGTCACGTAAGCTTTTGTGCTCCCTATGGCAACAACTTCACGAGGATTTTCGATGTCAGGCGCACCGATTGAGCCTGTCGTTGTAAATTTATTCGCATCAACAATTTCTACTTTGTCAGATCCGGGATTTGAGTTGTCAACCAATATTATCCCGTGATCACCGGCAACGGCATATCCCTGCATACCGCCTTTCAGCGTGCTTCCGTTTACAATCGAAAATATATCAGAATCTGCAATATTTTTTTCTCTTGTAAGGAAAGAAATATTACCATTGTTTTGAGAAAAATTACCTTCATTGATTACAAAAACGCCTTGTACGTAAGTCCCTTCCGGTGCCGGATCGCTTTGGTTACAAGACCACGCAATGGCCGATATAAGAGTTACAGTAAAAATTCTGCTAAGTTGTTTTTTCATTGTTTTGGTATTAAAGTAGTCGTTAAAATGTTTTGTTAGCGTTAATTATTGGAATAAAAAGTCGTCCGATATTATCGGGTTGTTTTTGCCGAAAGTAATAAGCTGACAGCAAAATTACGGCCAGGCATAGGATTTCCGTTAATGGTTTGGTAAAAAGTATTATAAATGTTATTAATTCTGGCTTGAAAAGAGGCTCCGAAATGAGGCCGGTCAAAGTTGGTTTCAAGGATAAAATTTTCCAGCAAATAAGCTGGTGTGGATTGGCTGTGGTCAGCGGTTGTAAACCTTTTAGAGATGATTTGTAGCTGATTTGTCAGACGAAGATTTTTATACTGCATGAATGCGTTGGCGTTTCCACTATGCAAAGGTATATGCGGCAACTGCTTTCCAATGATATCGGAGGCATACGCATCGTAAATTTTTTCCTGCGAAGTATTGGTCAGCGCGTAATTCACTGTGCTTCCAAATTTCCAATATTCCCAGTTTCCTTTCCAGCCAAATTGCGCCTCAATACCACGGGCTATGACTAATTGTAAATTCTCGACACGAAAATTGTTTGTCGGATTCCAATAGGCCCAGTTGTCAATGCGGTTATGATAAACACTTAAATTTGCTGAAAAGGTGTGATTTGTGTTAAAAGCATAAACCGATTCCGCACCGAGTTCTTTGTTAAATCCGTTTTCAGGTTTGATATCCGGATTTCCCAAATCCTTCCAATAGCGCTCGTTTAAAGTTGGAACGCGATAACTTCTGCCAAGAGAACCTCTCAATTTTATGGTGTAAGGACGGTTTTGTATTAGCCTGTATTCCGCTCCCAAAGATGGCGTGAACGGAGGATTGTAACCGGTTACAAATGCCTGTCTTAAATTAGCAGAAATCAAAAATTGCGGAGTTGCCTGCCAACGTGTTAACACAAAAACATCACCGCGATTTTCTGTGATAACAGGCCGCTCGTAGTTTTCAACCTGCGTTTTATAATGCGTAAATTCTCCGCCTGTCTGCATTTGGATTGAGCTGCCCGACTTTCCGATTTTCCAATTAAATGTGCGTTCTGCATGAACTCCATAGCGGTCCGTGACGGCATGATCCAGTTTTGAATAATCACCGACGGCATAATCAATAATATCCCGTATCCAGGAAGTTCGCACCGTCCACCCTTCAAATTGATAACGAAGCATCGACCTGTACGATTTAATTCTGGTCATTTGTCGGCCGGCCAGGTTTTCAGGATTGGTGGTCAGCTTATTATCCGTCACCCAAATGTGTGCGGACACTTCATGCTCGTTTTTTGTAAAAAATAAATCCTGAACCAAACCCTTTTGAAAAGTTGTAGCGGGACTTATTGCCTCACCATTCCTCTCAGGATGGCGATAATCATTATTCATGCTTCCATCATAAGCAGCTGTTTTTCCTGAAAAATTCCAGTTGTTATCAAGGCGTGTTCCATATTTGATCGTCGCTTGTGTCTGACTGTTTCGAAAACTTTCCTGTTGCCGTCCAACCATAACCTGCAAACCAGCCTGAGGTTTTAAACTTCCAAGCAAAATACTTCCGCCAACAGCATCGGTTCCGACAACGCTTGCCGAAGCGCCATACTGAACAGATAACTGGTCAAATCCTGCAACCGGGATGGTTGAAAAATCAGTTTGTCCTAACGTCGGAAGGTTGATATTCAATCCATTCCAAAGTACAGCGGTATGGTTAGGTGATGTTCCTCGAAATGCAACGGTGGATAATTGTCCGGGGCCGTAATTTTTAAAAATGACCGGTGTGTTTAAAGAAAGTAAGTCGGCGATATTTCTGAAACGAAACTGTTCAAGCGTGACGGAATCAATCTTTTGAATTTTTAATCCGCTCATAAACTTCTCCGGCGCGAAGCCATATACAGTCATTGGCGACAAGGAAATAGAATCTTTTTGGGCGGCAGCATGCTGATTCAATGCCAAAAATGACAGCGTTGCAAGAAACAGACAACGAAGATTTTGTCTGTCAAACACCTGAAAAGTATACATAAATCATAGAAAACAGTTTTGTGATTTTTCCTCCGAAAATCAAAACGTTGAATTATTTCAGGCAGGTCTCCTGGCTCGTTTTATTGATCAAATACCTTCCCGTGTGAACAGTGGTAATGCAGATTCAGATCAATTTTTGATAAAACTCACAGTTGCGGGGACAGCTCCCGTTTTTCGCGGGATTCCCTTTTAAGCCATTCAGTAGCGTTAAACTAACTTCTGGCACCAAAAACTTTACAAAGATAAGTAATTAATGCGGCGGGAACATACTCTGGTCATGAAGTAAAAGTCGCCTTACAAAATCGGATGTCTTATCTTTGTGCAAAATTTTGATCATCTTGTCGACCCGCACCGCAAACCGTTTAGTACTTTCCGCACCGCAAAAAGGGATTCTTTTGATGCTGGGCGCCTCCTTTTTCTTTGCGTTGATGTCCGCCATTTCAAAATGGCTGAGCAAGGATTTTCATATTGTACAACTTGTATTTTTCAGAAATATAATCGGTGTGTTGTTCATTGGCGGCAGTATTCTGCAACGGCCAATGATCCAGAAAGGTGGAAAACTCGGCCTGCTGATATTCAGAGGCGTAGTCGGGACGCTTTCTCTTTATCTACTTTTTTACGCCATCAAAACACTTGGCCTGGGAAGAGCGTCGACTTACCAATATACTTATCCGATTTTTCTCGCCTTTCTTTCGTGGCTGTTCCTTGGAGAAAAACTCAGCACAAAAGAGTGGATAGCAATCTTGCTTGGTTTTGGCGGGATATTATTTGTCTTCCAGCCCGATTTATCGATGTCTTTGAGAAATCATATTATCGGTTTGGGAAACGCACTGCTGACTGCTGTTGCTTATCTGGCCATTCGCCAGCTCGGACAGGTTTATGATACGCGGGCAATCGTATTATCATTTATGCTCAGCGGTATTGTACTGCCCATTTTCTCTATGATTATTGGCACCTATTTTCCACACGAAGGACTGGATTTTTTGATTGGAACTTTCAAATGGCCGTCCAGCCTGGCTCAGTGGTTGGGATTTCTTGCTTTGGGAATTACGGCCATGATCGGCCAGATTATGATGACACAGTCATTCACTTTCGATAAAGCCGGCAGGATAGCGGCGGTAGGTTATTCCAATATTTTGTTCGCCTTGTTTTTTGGGCTTTGGCTGGGAGAGGCGGTTCCAACGATTCCAATGATGATCGGAATGGTATTAATTATCGGCGGAGGCTTATTAGTGTCACTTTCAAAAGATAAAACAAAAAATAAACCGGCCACGAATACACAAATTTTCACGAATGATTAGTGGAAATTCGTGCATTCGTGGCAAGAAAAATTATCCTTTCGATTCGTTGAAAAGTAATTTATTTCCAAACGGATCAATAACTTCCATCGTTTTTGCATTCCACGGCGCATCTTCCAGTCCTGGACGGTTGAACCGATAATTCATTTCCAGTAACTCCGTGTGATATTCGGTCAATCCGGTACATTCGATAAAAACTTTGCTGCCAGGTGTGCAATCTCCGTGATGTTCCGTCAAATGAAGGACTATTCCATCTCTAGACACCTGAAGATATAGCGGAAAATTATCGCCAAACCGATGCGTCCAGTCGATCGTAAAGCCGAGCCAATCCACGTAAAATTCCAAAGCTTTGGCTTCATCAAAAATTCGTATCAGCGGAATAACTTTACTTGCCTCCATAAATTTTCGCAATTAATTGAATTTGGATTTGAGAATTAGCTTAAACCTGAACCGTGTTTATTTTAAATTCGCTCAATAATGCGGACGAAAAAATTATTTATATAGAATATTCGTTTTATACCTGAACGCACCTGACCATTAATGAAACGACTGACTTACCCAATTATTTTTTTCTGTATTTTAATAACAGGATTAACCGCTTTTCGCACTGATCGGACCGCTGAAAAGGCGAACGAAATTCAATGGCTGACAATTGAGCAGGCTTATGCTAAAAATCAAAAAGAGCCTAGAAAAATATTGGTTGATATTTATACCGATTGGTGTGGCTGGTGTAAAGTGATGGATCGTGAAACCTACAAAAATCCAGATGTGATCGATTATATCAATAAAAAATTCTACGCCGTAAAATTAGACGCAGAACAAACTGAACCAATAACGATTGGTGATCAGAAGTTTGAATTTATGCCACAGGGAAAAAAAGGAGTCCATCAGATTGCGATGGCTTTGACCAATAATCAGCCAAGTTATCCGACGACTGTCTTTCTGGATGATAAGTTTCAAATGATCCAGCCGTTGCCAGGGTATATGAAAGCGAAGGAATTCCATGAAGTGATAACTTTTTTTGGTGATAACTTTCACAAAAAAGTATCATTCGAAGACTACAAAGCAAAGACTTATAAGAAGATTTATACCGGTAAGTAATGTTAAGAGAGAAAAATAAATGGGCAGCCGATTGAAATCAATAATAGGCTGCCCATTTTTATGTTTTTCTAATAAATGAATTCTTGAAGTAATCCCGTCGGTCAATAATTAATAAGAATCGCCTTCCTGCATTCTTTCTGCATTTTCAGCAATACGCAGACGCTCGATGAACTCAGCGATATCACCCTCCATTACTGCCGGCAAATTATACACGGTGTAACCGATACGGTGATCTGTGATACGGCTTTGCGGATAATTATATGTCCGGATTTTGTCCGACCTGTCTCCGCTTCCGACCATGGATTTTCTTTGAGAACTTACCGCGTCATTATGCTCCTTTAATTTGATCTCATAAAGACGTGAGCGCAAAACGCCCAAAGCTCTTTCTTTATTTTTTAATTGAGAACGTTCATCCTGGCAGCTAACAACCAATCCTGAGGGAATGTGGGTTAAACGCACCGCTGAATATGTTGTGTTAACTGACTGTCCACCAGCACCGGACGACATGAATGTATCAATCCGAACGTCGTTCATATTGATCTGAACATCAACTTCTTCCGCTTCCGGCAACACTGCAACCGATGCCGCAGAAGTATGAATTCTTCCTTGCGATTCTGTTTGCGGAACGCGCTGAACACGGTGAACGCCAGATTCAAATTTCATTTTTCCATATACATCATCGCCTTCAACTTTACAGATAATCTCCTTATATCCACCATTTGTTCCTTCCGTAAAATCCATAATGGAGGCTCTCCATCCCATTTTCTCAAAGAAACGCTGATACATACGGAACAAATCTCCTGCGAAAATAGAAGCTTCGTCGCCGCCCGTTCCACCTCTTACTTCAAGGATTATGTTACGGCTGTCATTCGGATCTTTTGGGATAAGCAATTCTTTAATGATCAGATCCATTTCTTCCATTTTCGGAAGCAATTCATCCAACTCTTCTTTTGCCATCTGACGAAGTTCTTCGTCTTTTTCCGTCGCGATCATTTCTTTCGTGCCGGCAATGTCTTTTTGTAGTTTTTGGTAGATCTCGTATTGCTCCACGATCTTGCCCAAATCCTTGTATTCCTTACTTAACTTGGAATATTTGTTGGAATCGGAAACGATTTCAGGTTGTATAATTTGTTGCGAAACTTCTTCGAAACGTTCTTTTATGGCTTCTAATTTATCTAGCATATCGCGTTAATGTCTTTTGGCATTGCATATTCGGGCGACAAAGATACGCATTTTAGGTTGAAGAATGTTTTTCGTACGTTCGTTGTCTGTTTTGAATTACAAAGTTGTAAATGATGTTGATTAAATATGCGGGGAAAAAGCGATCAGCATTCTCAGATTAGAAGCCAAAGTTTTACTCGCCGCCATAACTTACTTTAACTACTAATGAACCGAATTATATTCTGTATCGCTTTAAGTTTGTGCTTTTACAACTGCAACAACAAACGCCTGGATAACACAAAAGAGCTGGCTACTGAAATTAAAGCTTCTAAAATCGTACGGGTCACTAACACACAGCTGATCTATACTGTGGATGAATGGGGCAAAAAGATTTCCAAATTGTCTCAAAAATCTCTTCTGGAAGCGCTGGCCAAAAATCCGGAAAATGCTTCTGAACTCTGCGCAGATCCTTCCAAAGTAGCGATAATCGGTGCTTTGCAGAAAGAATATGGCGTCAAAATATCACTTTTGAGTGCCAAGGACACAAGCAATATAAATCTGAATAAAAAAGAACAGGAGCTTCTGCAGGCTTATTTGTATAGTGCGAAGAGCAATGCATCACTAAGCGATAACGTTCAGCCGATAAATGATACCACGGTGGTTTACAATGTTCCGGCCGATCTTCAAATCTGCAAAACATGTCTAGGTGACAAGGCTCCGTCATTTGCCTTATGGAGATTGTTGTTTGACAAAAAGGAAATTTTGAGAAAAGTGGATGTCAAAAAGCTGAAAGATTGAGTGGTTCAGTTTTTATATCTGAGTCAGTAACCTGTTGAAATAATATTTATGAATAACTCAGATATGGAGATGAGCGAAAGCCTGGATCGCTTTCGTGAAAAAAAGAAAATACCGAAGGTCATAGAAAATGAAGTTTTAAAGGCACTGTCATTTTATCCTGAATTGCAGAGTGTTCCGATTGATTTTGTGTTTAAACAAAACATAAAAAAATCGGTAATGCAGGCGCAGCCAAAAATTGAAACAATGTTTTCTTCCCGTAAAAACTGGGCTTATCAAATCAATATAAGCGCATTATTTAAACTCACGAAAACAGCAATTCCAATTCACCAGATACCGGAAGACATTTTGGTAGGTTGGATCGGTCATGAGCTCGGGCATATCATGGATTATCATAACCGATCTATTTTTGGTATGGTCCGTTTTGGTTTTGGGTATCTTTTTTCTACGAAATATATCCAGCAAGCCGAAAAAACAGCCGATACTTTCGCTGTTACCCATGGTCTTGCTTTTTATATTATCGAAACCAAAAATTTTATCCTGAATCATGCTGAACTGCCAGAAAGATATAAACAGAAAATAGCCCGTTTATATCTTTCGCCAGACGACATCGTTGAGCAGGTCAGGTTGTTGGAAGCGCAAAAGCCTGCATTATGAATTTGAATTGACAAAGGCCTCAAATTCGAAAAAATCTTCCTCTTTCATGACACGCGGAATTTTTACTTGTCCGCCAAGTTTTTTAGTTGCCTCGCTCCATTTGTGAAAAGTCGATTCAGGAATCAGCACGACTTCAATTCCCTTTAATGCCTTTCCGCGTGCCACTTTGTAGTTTTTATTGCTGTTTTGTAAAGCATTGTCCAGCGTTTCCGACACTAGTGCACAATCCGGGAATTTATCCGAGCTGATATACCATTTCAGAATAAATTCATTGTCCCTGTTGATGGCCGCCGCGATAAACTCCGTCATGACTACGTCGTAATCTTTCTCTAAAATCCTGATCGCATCATTCATCTGGTTCACAGAAAGCTGCTCTCCAACAACATTGAGGTAATGTTTTGTTCGGCCGGTAATTTTAATTTCAGCTCTTGATTTATCCGTAATCATGACCGTATCACCGATCATATACCGCCAGGCACCGGAAACCGTAGAAATTAACAAAACATAATTTTCATTTTCTTGCGTTTCTTCAAATGGCAATATTTTGGCTCCTTCTTTCACCAAACCGTCGTCATCAATATTTTCTCCGTCCATTGGCACAAACTCAAAGAAAATTCCACTGTTGGTAAAAAGTGCCATGGAAGAAGTTTCAGGCCGTTTTTGAATAGCAATAAAACCTTCTGAAGCCAGATACGTGTCAATATAGATGAGCGGATGAGCCAGCAATTTTTCCAGACTTTTCCGGTATGGTTCAAATGCAACGCCGCCTGTGGTATATACTTGCAGATTCGGCCAGATCTGATGGATGTTATCCAGTTTATGATACTTGATAATTTCTTTTAACATCAATTCAATCCAGGCTGGAATACCCGATAAACATCCGATATCCCAGTCAGCGGCTTGTTCAGCAATTTTTTTAACACGTTCATCCCAGTCTTTAATATCAGCAATTTCGCGGCCAGGTTTGTAATATCCACCAAACCAACTGGGGATATTGCTAGCACTGATTCCGCTGATTTCGCCTTCCAAATGGTCATCTTTTTCTATCAGATTGGTGCTGCTACCCAGCATAAGAATCTGTTTTTCGAAAAAATTCGAGCTGAGATCAAATGCTTTTAGGTTCATTATTTCCTGAATACCGCTCTTCCTGATCGCCTCGACCATATCATCAGTCACGGGAATATGTTTGCTATGGCTTGTCGTCCCACTGCTCAGTGCAAAATATTTTTGTCCCCCAGGCCAGGTAACATTTTGATGACCTTCAAGAAGATAATGCCACCAATCTGCATTCATTTTATCATAATCATGAACAGGGACATTTGTCTGAAATGAAGAGATAATATCTTCGCTTTCCAGGATTTCTTTAAAATTATATTTTTTACCGAATGCTGTAAATTTGGCTTTTTCAAGAAGCATCTTTAAAATGTCCCTCTGCTCCTTGACCGGATCTGGATCGCTCATTATATAACCAGAAAGATCAATTGCTTTTTTAATCAGCTCGCCGATAACTGCCATGAATTTTTTAGTTTATGAAGTGAGTAAAGTAATTGATGTTTGTGGTTAAAATCATTGTGCCAGTGAAGATTTCTGGGATGACTTTTATAATTTTACGAGGCCCATTTCAATTAACGTTTTTTCAAATTTTGATATATATGAAACTACTTTCCTGTTTTTCTTTTATTAAAAACATAAGGCGAAAAGGTCAGATTCTTGCGATGTTAATGGTGGTTTTCCTTCGCGGATATTCACAAAATAATATTCTCGTTTTCCAATCTGATTTTGGGTTAAAAGACGGAGCCGTTTCTGCGATGAAAGGTGTGGCAATGGGCGTCTCACCAGGCTTGAAATTGTTTGACATAACACATGAAATTCCTGCTTATAACATTTGGGAGGCATCTTATCGGTTGGTGCAGACTGCTCCATATTGGCCGGAAGGAACTGTTTTCGTTTCCGTTTGTGATCCGGGAGTAGGAACACAAAGAAAATCAGTGGTTTTGCTGACTAAATCGGGACATTATTTTGTAACGCCTGACAACGGAACATTAACACTCATCGCGGAGCAACTGGGTATTCGTGAGGTTCGGGAAATTGACGAAGTGAAAAACCGAAGAAAGAATTCTAACGAATCGTATACATTCCACGGTCGGGATGTGTATGCTTTTACAGGCGCCAAACTTGCTTCAAAACAGATCACCTTTGAACAGGTTGGTCCAAAACTGCCTAACGAAATTGTTTCAATTCCATATCAGGAACCTTCATTTGATCAAGGGAAAGTGAAGGGGACAATACCAATTCTAGATATCCAGTACGGAAATGTCTGGACAGATATTGACAAAAAACTTTTTGCCAAGTTAGGGATTAAAGTTGGGGATGACATTCACGTGCAGGTTTTCAATGACAAAGCGAAAGTTTATGAAGGGAGCGTTAAATATGTAAACACTTTCGGTGAAGTTAAAGAAGGCGTTGATGTTGGGTACTTCAACAGCCTGCTCAATTTTTCTCTGGGAATCAACATGGCCAGTTTTTCGGAAAAATATAAAGTCTTCAGTGGAAATACCTGGAGTATTGTACTGAGTAAAAAATGAAATACTCAATATACAAACAAAAAACCTGCTTCGTTGGAGGCAGGTTTTTTGTTTCGGTTTATGTCAAATATTAAAGTTTTTTGGCTTCTTTTTTTACGCCGTTACCAACTTTCTTGGCTACTTTTTTAGTTCCGTCGTACGCCTTTTCAGCACCTTCGCCAACTTTCTCCGCGCCTTTCTTAACTCCTTTTCCTACAATCTTGGCATCTTTCTTGATTTCTTTTCCTACTTTTTTAGCGGTAGATTTTGTGGCAGCGACTGCTTTTTGGGTTTTTGTTGAATCAGAATCCTGAGCAAAAGAAACCGTTGTCACCGTTAATAATAAAGCAGCAAAAACAAATAATTTTTTCATGTTGTTTTGTGTGTTTTCAGATAGTGATATACTGCCATGAAAACGACGAATTCCTGGGATAAGTTTATCCATTAAGATAATATTTATTCCCATTTCGATTAAAATGAGCCACTTTTCTATGTTTTTATATGAAAGAAGAAAAAAAAGAATTCTGGACCTGGATTCCCTTATTTATTGGGCTTGTCTTCGGTACTAATTTGTTTTATCAATCATATCAGACAGATAAGAAAGTTAAGGCAACGAGTCAGTTGATCGAGGTGAGGGTGATAGACAAAAGAGTAAGGATCGGAAAGGGTAAAAATAAAATCGGGATCAGACATGGCCTGGTCCCGATTTATGTATATGCCGGAAAAAAGTGGTTCCGGCAAGCCAATATTGATTCTCTTACAACTGTTCGGTATAGCGCCAGGTATCATGCCTACATGGACCCATATCGGAATTTCAATGCAGATAAAGCCTTTCTTGGCTTTCTGATAATTATGTCATTGGTTGTAATCTGGCGTTTTACCTGGCTAGGATTGTATATCTCGTATTGGAAATAATGTTTAATCCTGCTTTACTTTTCCAGTTGCCTGATAGATTTCGTACCAGTCCTGATGTGTCAATTTTATATCAGATGCACTTGCTGCATTTCGTATTCTGGATTCTGAAAGTGACCCAATGATTGGTAAGGTACCCAATTTCATCAGCCATGCAACGGCCGTCTGCTCTACATTTGCATTATATTTTTTACCAATCTCTTCCAGTTTAGCACGTGATGCAACTGCTTTTTCATCCGTACCATCCAAAATTCTTCCACCAGCCAAAGGCGCCCAGGCCAGCGGCTTACTGAAACATTGTTTGATAAAGTCAATCCGGCCATCTTCAATTGCTGTTGTGTTCATCAAGTTCAGCTCAATATGGTTGGTCACAATCGGAATACGAAGGAAAGATGCCAGAAGCTGATGCTGAAAAACAGAGAAATTGGCGACACCGATGTGTTTTACTTTTCCGGATTTTACGACTTCCGCCAAAGCGCCTGCCGTTTCTTCTGGGTCAGCCAGGAAATCGGCTTGCTGTAAAAGGAAAATATCGAGGTAATCCGAGTTCAGTCTTTTCAGAGATCCGTTGACACTGTTTATAATATGTTCTTTTGAAGTATCATAATAGCTGAAATTACCATTATCAGACTTGCGGATTCCACATTTGCTGAACAATACAATATCTTCCCTTTTAAACGATTTGCTTTTAATGACTTTTCCAAAATGCTCTTCTATGGTGAAGTCACCATATGTATCGGCATGGTCAAATGTATTTATTCCAAGTTCAAGACACAGATTTATGGTTTTTTCAATGGACGAAGTTGTTGCTGCACCTTCATCTTTCCATCTCCAGAAACCATATATTGCCTCAGATACTTTTGGGCCAGAATCACTTAAACTAACTTTTTTCATTCGGTGGCGTTGGTTGGATATAGGTGCAAAAATAGCCTAATTTTAAAAATTGCAATCCAAATTTTAAGAATGTGTAGTGATCGATTCAACCTGATACTTTTTAAATCATAAAAATGAAGCTCCTGATTCTTTGCAGAACTTCGGAGCTTCAGATTAAGGGTAGTCGGTTAGTTGGTTTAATGTTCAATTAAAACCTTGATAGAAGTTTCTTTTCCACTTATCCGCAGATGATATAAACCAGGCTGATGTGCATCTTTCGTTCTTATTTCAAAAGTGTCATGATCATCCGTTTTGAGGAATTGTAAATCGATTTCTCTTCCCGTTTTATCAAAAAGTTTTATATCGTCCGAAGTAGTTTTCGGGGATGACAAGATAAAGTTTCCGTTATTGGGATTCGGAAAAACAAAATACTGGTCCCGTAAAGAATGAATGGATTTCAGCGAAATAATCCTGGAATATTCAAAATGCCCGTCGATATCGATCTGTTTCAAACGGAAATAATTGATCTTTCCCAAAACCGGTGCAGGATAACTAAATTCATAATCAGAACTGGACTTAGTCGTTGCGTTTCCTTTTACGAATCCTACATTTTCGAAATTTACGGCATCTTCACTTTGCTCTATTTCAAACCCTTCATTTTGTTCTTCCCAGGCAGTTTGCCATTTTAAAAGAATTGTATTTTGCTCATAACTTCCCTCAAATGAAATCAGTTTGACAGGCATGGGGTTGATGACAGTTCCATTCAGGGTAATCCTGTCAAATCTTATTGTGCCGCTCGCTGATGCTCTGGTGGTGCCCAGATCCGAACGCTGTGTCCCGTAAGGATAAAATCTAAATGTTACTGTCTCGCCCGAAGTCGTTGAGAAATCATTAAAATCCCACACATTCGTGGCTCCTGGTGAGGTTGTTGTATTGGGAGCAGCCCCCCAGCTTGTAGAAGTTGCAAAGCCATCTGTACTGTAACGAACTTCCAGTTGATTAGGAGAAGTGATACTGCCCTGTATGAAAAAGCTTAATGAGGTTACATTTAACTGATACCCGACGTCTGGCGTCACGGAAAATTCGATATAAGAATTTTCATTAATGGCCGCAGTATTATTTAATGTTGATGAATTTAAAACATTAGCAGCTGCCATACAGGTCATCGTATTTCTCGTAACAACAGTTCCGGAAGCATTTGTGGCTACGGTTGGAAGGTTACCGGGAGTTGGGCAGGCGGAGGTACCCATGAAATCATTATAATAAATTTGGGCGGTCGTTTCAGTAGTGAAAATCCCGGATAGCAGTAAAAGCAACAGCCCTTTCAGGTAGATATTTTTCATATTCAGTGTGTATGTTGATGAAGAGAACTGACTAAAAATACGTAAAAGAAAATATCTGAAGCTATTAGTAATGAATTATTTAATAGTATATTCAATATTCGATTACCATATTCTCAACGGTTAATTTTTAAGCGAATTAGTCGTTGAAATAGGACCTGAGAAGTAGACTTTTTTATCAATTTTAACAAAAAGAAAGGAGCCGGCTTGTCAGCTGCTCCTTCCTCTTTACAGTTACACTATATTTTTTGAAACAAATTTATCCGTTGATCAAAGCCTCTTTCCATTTACCGTAAGCTTCTTTTGTCGCTTCTGTCAGTGAAGTATTCGGCTCGATTGTACGCAACGCTGATAAGCCGATAAAAGCTTCATCACGGCTTTTGTAATAACCAAGTCCAAGCCCGGCAGCACGCGCGGCACCTTGTGCTCCGTCAGTATTGAAAAGTTCAACAGTAGCACCTGAAATGTTAGCAAATGTTTCGCGGAAAACCGGACTTAAAAACATATTAGCTTCACCAGCTCTGATATTTTTCAAAGAAACACCAAGCGTTTCCATTACTTCCATACCATAGTACAAGGCAAAAACAATTCCTTCCTGAGCAGCGCGTGTCCAGTGACTAATTCCGTGACGGCTAAATTGAAGTCCCTGGAAATTGGCGCCCGTATCCTGATTTTCCAGCATTCTTTCAGCGCCATTTCCAAACGGAAGGCAAATCAATCCATCAGAACCAACCGGCGCTTTTGCAGCCAGTTCGTTGATTTCCGGGTAAGAAATATTTCCCTGCAATAACGTATTCCGCAGCCAGCTATTCAAACTACCAGTTCCATTAACACAAAGTAAAACGCCATAACGCGGAGCCTCAACAGTATGGTTTACGTGCAAAAAGGTATTAACCATTGATTTTTCGTCAAACTTGACTTGCTCGCTGACACCATAAACCACACCCGAAGTACCTGCCGTCGCGGCAACTTCTCCTGGTTCCAAAACATTCAGAGAAAAAGCATTATTCGGCTGATCACCTGCACGATAGGTAATAGGAGTTCCGGCTTTAAGTCCAAGTGACGCAGCAGCTTCGACGGTTAGGCGGCCTTGCTCAGAAAATGTAGGCAAAACTTTTGCGATCAGATCTTTATCAAATCCGAAATAATCCAAAAGAAAATCAGCCGGTTTCTCTTCCACAAAATCCCAGAAAATACCTTCTGATAATCCTGATGGCGTAGTTACAACTTCGTTAGTCATTTTAGCCGCCAGATAATCGCCGGGAAGCATAAATTTGTGAACTTTCGCGAATACCTCAGGCTCATTTTGTTTTACCCAACCCAATTTGGAAGCTGTGAAATTACCCGGAGAATTAAGTAAATGGGGCAATACTGTATTTTTCCCAATAGATTCCATCGCCTTATTTCCAATCTCAACCGCACGGCTATCGCACCAGATAATGGAGGGACGCAATACATTCAAGTCTTTATCGACAACCACCAAACCATGCATTTGATAAGATATACCAATTGCACCAACGGCATCTGCTGAAATGCCTGATTTTTTCATGACTGCCTGGGAGGCGAGGCATGCATTCTCCCACCATTGCTCCGGCTGCTGCTCAGCGAAACCTGGTTTTGGAGCGGCTATTGCCATTTCTTTTTCAGGATAAAAAGCCGAGGCAACCACCTGCCCGGTATCTGCTTGTAAAAGACAAGCTTTGATGGATGAACTGCCTAAATCGAATCCCAGGAAATACATATTTATTATTTTGCGTTAGTCGGTTTGATAGAAAAATTATAATTATTAACAGACAAATATCCGAAATACAAAAATGTTGAATTTGTCTCAGATTACAACAAATTATTAAGTGTATATATTACACTTTTAATGAATTTTCAATTATTTTTATAGCTGCTATCAAATTTGATTTATGCACTTTTAAATGATTGGAGAAAGCTTGTTCTTTGTATAAGAATCCAAAACTGAGCGTAAGTTATTTCCCTGAGATAATAAAAATGAAATTCTTTGCTAACTTAGATTCTGTAAATCTACATCGTCCTTTTTAAGGAAATTATGAAAAAAATTATATTAGTTACATTAGCCGGCGGATTATTCTTTTTAGCCGCCGGATTCAATTCAGAGGATAAGAAATGGGAGAAAACTTTTACACGTTTTGACACTGAAGTAAGAAAAAACAGTAAAGCATACGAAACGCTTGGCGAAGCTACCAAAACGATCGGACATCGTTTGACCGGAAGCGCCAATGGCGAGAAGGCCGAGGAATATGCTTACAATTTGCTAAAAAGCTACGGATTTTCGGATGTGACATACCAGCCTTTCGAAGTTGAGGCTTGGATGCGGGATACGGTAACGTTGAGTATCGTTCCGTCCAGCAGTGATAATTTCCGTGAAGTGCCGGTTGTTTCTCTGGCGCATTCGCCCGTGGAAGCAAATCTGAAAGGTGAAATTGTGGATGTGGGGAATGGGCTGGAGGAGGATTTTGAAGCACTTAAAGATAAGATCAAAGGCAAAATTGTCCTAGCTAATATCGGTCTTGTGGGTGTAACGGGTAAGAAAAATCTTCACCGTTCTGAGAAGACAGCACTTGCAATTAAATATGGTGCGGACGGAATTGTGATGGTAAACCAGGCTCCCGGCAAAATCTTGCTGACAGGAACTGCTTCTGTAACCGGTGTAATAATTTCGATTCCTGCGGTTTGTGTTTCCAGCGATAGCGGAAAAGAAATCCGTGGCTGGCTGAAGGATGAGGGACCATTACAGGCACATATCGAAATGCATAACATTTCTAAGAAAATCAAAGCCAGGAATGTAATTGCTACACTTAAAGGAAAATCGGACGAAAAGGTAATCATCGGCGGGCATTTGGATTCCTGGGATCTCGCGACCGGCGCTATTGACAATGGAATCGGGTCTTTTGCCGTGATGGATATCGCGCGGGCTTTTAAGGCACTAAAAATTAAACCAGAGCGTACGATTCAGTTTGTTTTGTTCATGGGCGAGGAGCAGGGACTTTTAGGTTCAAAACATTTCGTAAGTGAGTTGAAACGTACCGGAGCGGTTGACAAAGTTGGTTATATGATGAATCTGGATATGACCAATAACCCGAAAGGTATCAATGCTTTTGGCAAGGCTGAAATGACTGATTTTTTCAAAGGTGTTGGTGATGCAATCCATAATATTGACCCGACTTATAAAAACGAACATGCGAACAGAGCTGGTTTACACAGCGATCATCAGCCTTTTATGCTGGAAGGAATTCCGGTTGCCGGTTTGTCCGGAACTCTGGCACCTGATGTGATCCAATGTTACCACGCAGACTGTGATAATTTCGACCTAGTAAATAAAGAGCAACTTGAAAATACTGTAAGGATTGCTTCGATGTGTCTGTTTGCGCTTTCAGATGCTAAAAAGCTTGAAGGACAGAAACTTTCGGATACGAAAACCCGGGATTATCTGATCTCACAAGGCCTGAAACAGGAACTCGTGATAGGCCAGGAGTGGAGATGGGGAGACGCCAAATAGCTATTAATAAAAATGGTATCGGAAGTTATTTCGATACCATTTTTAATCCAACGATCGATCCGATCAATAAAAAGACAAAGAATAATCGCCAGAAATCTGCTGGTTCTTTATAAAAAAAGATTCCCATCAACACCGTCCCCACCGCCCCGATTCCCGTCCAGACTGCGTAGGCAGTACCTAATGGAATGGTTTGAATTGCTTTGTTCAAAAGCAAAAAGCTGCAAATAACACATACGAAAAACGCCGCGCTCCATTTCAGATTTGTGAAATTATCTGAAAATTTCAGGCTGGTTGTAAATCCGACTTCAAAGGCGCCGGCTATAAAAAGAAGTATCCAGGAGATCATTTTGGCTATTTTATTAAAGTGAATATTATGACTGATGAATTATTAATCCGTCAATATTATCACAAAGGTCGCCTGGATTTTTAAGATAAAATTTTACAATTGTTAAAAAAGAAAGCTATTTAATTTCAGCTCTTATGCGGCTCAAAGTCACCTGACTGATACCGAGATAAGAAGCGATATGGCCGAGCTGTACGCGTTGGAGAATGTCAGGACTGGACTTCATGAAATCTTCATAACACATTTTGGCTGTTTTAAACTGCCGGGCAATGAAAAATTCTTCCAGTTTTATTAGTTCCGATTCAGCCAGTTTTCTTCCCCAGTTTGCCCATTCCAAATCAGTGCCATATAAATTTTGAAGCGCCGAATGTGGCAGTTTGTATAAGACTGAACTTTTTAATAATTCTATATTTTCATATCCCGGTTTATTTAAAAAAAGGCTGTTATAGGAAAGCAAAATGTCTGACTCGGAGCCAAACCAAAAAGTAATTTCCTTGCCATCTTTATGGCAAAAGGCGCGGGCGATTCCTTCCTCAATGAAATAGACAAAACGTTCTAGTCGCTCAGCTTTGATCAGCATATGCCCTTTCGGGAGCATAATCTTTTCGAATAAGGGAAGTAATTTGGGAAGAGATTCCTCTCTTAAACCGAGCGCCAGAATTTTTTTGATCGTGTTTTCCAAGCGTTAATCTTTTTATGAAAGCAATATGAACTTGCGGTTGCTAATTTTTAGTACTTATTTTTAAATAGACTTTCAAGTTAGCATGATTACTATGGATATTTGTGCGCTAACTTTTAAATTTTATGCTTGTATTTCCAAACGCAAAAATCAATATCGGACTTAATATCGTTGAAAAAAGGCAGGACGGTTTTCATAACATCGAATCCTGTTTTTATCCGGTGGGCTGGTCTGATGCTTTGGAAATACTGCCTGCCAAGGAGTACGGATTCCAGTCTGATGGTATTGATATTCCAGGTGATGCTTCAAATAATCTTTGTGCGAAAGCGTATCAGATGCTAGCTGCGGATTATACTTTTACACCCGTAAATATCCATTTACTCAAGGCTGTTCCTATCGGGGCCGGGCTTGGCGGAGGATCTTCCGATGCTGCTTTTACGATCAAAGCATTAAACGATTTGTTCTCTCTGAAAATTTCTTTGGAAAAACAGTTGGAATATGCGCGTAGATTAGGGAGTGACTGTGCCTTTTTTATTGAAAATAAACCCTTGTATTGTTTTGAAAAGGGTGACCGGTTTGAAGAAATCAGTCTAACACTAGCTGGTAAATGGATTGTTTTAGTAAATCCCGGATTGCATATATCAACGTTTGAGGCATACTCGGGCGTCAAGCCCCGTCACTCGGAGGTAGATCTCAGAGCATTATTAAAGCAGCCGTTGTCAGAATGGAAGCAGACGGTAAAGAATGATTTTGAAGAATCACTATTTCCGAAATTTTCCGTCTTGAAAAAGATCAAAGAAAAACTCTATGAAAAAGGTGCTGTTTATGCAGCCATGAGCGGATCAGGGTCAACATTGTATGGTATTTTTGAAGAAGAAACAGATCTGTCATTGATTTTTAAAGAGTACAAAATCTGGCAGGGATATTTGAAATAATATTTATGGCTGTTTTTGTATAAAAAGATAAAAAAATCTCGTTGTAAAAACTTATAGTCTCGCTTAATCTTCCTACTTTGTTGTTAAGAAAATAGAAATAATGAGTCCGAAACACTCTACCAAAGATAAAGAGAACCCTTTTACTAAGCGAAGAGAGCCTTTTGGCTTCATGCTCTGGCTTGGGGTTATTGGTAGTTCGCTTTTGTTTGCCGTTATTTTCATTGAATATTTCCTTCGCATGGAGGGTGCCAATTGGCGTTTTGTTGCACTTCCTGATATGTTCTGGCTCAGCACGCTGGTCATTCTTTTCAGTAGCATTACACTTCATGAAGCCAACCTGGCCTTTGTTCAGGAGCGTTTTCTGCATTACAGAATTTTTCTGGCGGCTACGCTTACCTTGGGTATCACCTTTATGTTATTGCAAGGTGGCGGCTGGATTGAAATGATCGAAAATGGGAGTTTCAACAACATAAATTCTTCTTCCGGGTTTATCTATTTACTGACCGGACTGCATATGCTGCATATTTTGATTGGTGTAATTTATTTAGGTGTTGTTTTTCGTAAAGCGTTGAAAAACAGGACTTATGTTGATTCTTTTGTTTATAGTGTCAATCCTCCCAATCGGTTACAGCTCAAACTTATCACCCGTTATTGGCATTTTGTCGATGTACTTTGGGTGATCGTTTTCCTTTTTATGCTTTGCCTAAGTTATCTTAATAGTTACTAAAAATTGCCTTTCAGGCTTCTTCTGGCTAGAAAAGCGCTCAATAAGGTAAGTGCCGCTGCCATCAGCATAGGTGCGCCCGGGAAATAAACTGGTGCTTCTGATTTGGTGAAAAAGTAAAATAAATTACTCATAAGCGGTGGACCAATGATAGAGGTGAGGCTCATCAAACTTGTCAATGCTCCCTGCAATTCACCCTGCTCATTTGATGGAACCTGCGTGGATATGACTCCTTGTAATGACGGACCGGCGATTCCTCCCAGAATATAGGGTACCATAAAAGCAAACATCATCCAGGTTTCACGTGCAAAGGCAAAAAGCACAAATCCCAGAGAATACAAAAACAAGCCGACATAAACGCCGCTTTTTTGACCTAATTTTGGGATAATCAGTCTTATCAGTCCTCCCTGAACAATGGCACCGAGCAAGCCCATTGCGCCAAGCGAATACCCGATCATTCTTTCATTCCACTGAAATTTCTCCATGGTATAATACGACCAGTTACTTTGCACGGCATGCATCGCAACATAAAGCAAAGCCAGAGAAACGATCAAACCGGAAATGACAGGATATTTTTGCAGGTGTTTTAAAGCACCAATTGGACTTGCACGTTTCCAGCTGAATTTTCGGTGATTTTCCGGTTTAAGGGATTCAGGTAAAATAAATAAACCATACAGGAAATTGAGCATGGATAAGCCGGCCGCAGCTAAAAATGGAACGCGCGAGCCGTATTGTCCTAATAATCCACCCAGTACAGGCCCGATTATAAATCCTAATCCGAAGGCGGCGCCTATTAATCCGAAGTTTTGCGCACGTTTTTCAGGTGTGCTGACGTCAGCAATGTAAGCAGCGCCGGTTGTGAAACTTGCTCCCATAACGCCGGCAATAATCCGGCCAACGAATAGCCACAGTATACTTGGTGCATAAGCAACGAACATATAATCCAGAGCAAAGCCAAGCAGCGACGCCAGTAATACCGGTCTGCGTCCAAATTGGTCACTTAATCCGCCAACAATAGGTGCACATATAAACTGGACAAAGGAATAGGAAAACAGGATCCAGCCACCATATCGTGCAGCATCGCTCAAACTGCCGCCAACAAGTTCACTGATCAATTTTGGCATGACGGGAATGATAATTCCCAGGCCCATCACATCAATTAGCAGCGTAATAAATATAAACCCGATTGCCGGAGATTTCTTCGAAGTCATAAGGAATAATTATTCGCCAAATGTACAGCTAAAATTAAGGCGGTCGGATTAAAAAATGGTTAGTAAATTGGATTTCCCTAAAAGGTCATGCTTCGTTTTCTACTATTATTTGGCAATCAGAGAATTTGGTAACATCAGAAGAAAAGGCAGGGATTGGGTATAATCTAAAAGATCATACTCTAAACCCAGTAGGCGAATGTTGCGGTAATAGGTCTGATGTTGCGAATAATAATTTTTTTCAGATTCAATAAGCCAGGCTTTGGGACCAAGTTTTGTTGCCAAAAACCATTTTTCAATAAGTCTGGATGACCTTCCGTTTCCATCGTCAAAAGGATGAATCTTGGCAAAAATCAAGTGAATAAGTGAGGCAAAGTAAAATACCTCATTCATGTCGAGATCGTTTTTTAACAAGGATTCGATATCGCGATAAAATTTATTCAATTCCTCTTTTACTACAAATGGACTCGCTGCCACGTATTCTATTTTACCGTCCGGGGTAGTAACATACATGTTCCCTTTTCTATATTGTCCTTGTCTATTTTCCGGAAGCAGATGTTTAGATAAAAGGCGATGTGCAATTAGAATATTCTCCTCGTTGAGATCTGATGCTTGTGCAAATTGATAGGCAGTATATAAATCATCAATTTTTTGAGTGTAATCAGGCAAATATTCAATACCAAATTTTTTATGTTTGATAAAAGAGTCCAGCTCGATATTTTCTCCTTCAATTTTAGAAGAATAAACAGCTGAAACTGAGGTATAGAAACTGAAAGTTCCGGCCGAAAGCTCACTTTCGGTTAGGTTATTGAATTGGCTTCCTAAGTTACTCAGGCCGATGACATCACAAAATTTTACCAGCAAGTCTGAATTCAGAATATTGAATTTTAATTTCTTCATTGCTTAATTTCAAAAAATTTCTTCGACCAACCGATCTGTTACTTTTTCAAAATTTTGAACTCCACGCGTCTGTTAGTTTGCTGACCTTCCGGCGTATCATTTTTAGCAACTGGCACTGTTTCTCCATATCCCTTGCTCTGAACCCGGTCAGGTTCAATTCCTTTGCCGATCAGATATTCCCGAACCGCATCTGCACGGTCTTGTGAAAGTTTCAGGTTGGCTTCGTTCCCGCCGATATTATCCGTGTGTCCCCCGATTTCGATAAATAATTTCTTATTGTCATTCATCGTAATACTAATCCTGTCAAGTTCCGGGGAGGATTCCTTACTTAAAGTTGCCTTGCCGAAAGCAAAGAAAATATTATTCAGACGAACAATCTGACCTTCTTCGATAGGGATCAGTTTTAAGGATTTATTGGTAATTTCTTTATAATTTTTACCTTTTCCGTCGCTGGTCGAGTCGGTTAAATCTATACTTTCTCCTTCTGCAATAAAGTCAGGGGCAACGGCGCGCATACTATATTTCTGGCCATATGGAAGTACAATTTTATATTCTCCCGTCGTCGGATTTGTGGTGGCAGTTCCCGCTTCCTCACCATCCGGCAATGTTTCATAGATAATTGTTGCTTCAATCGGTTTTCCGGTTTTTGAATCAATGACACGTCCGCTAATCATAACTACCGGATCGGATGTAGGAACAACTGGTTGAATAGTGGCCGTATCACCAGGCTCTACTTTTGGCTGTAAATTATATCTGACCACATCACCTTTTCCTTCGGTACCTTTGAAGGAAACCATATAAGCATAATCGCCAGCAGCAGAAATTGTGTAATAGGCATCATATCCATCCGTATTGATCGCCGATCCCAGATTAACCGGCCGGCTCCACCTTTTCCAGGATTTATCAATGCGTTTGCTATAATAAATGTCATTGCTTCCTTGTCCGCCTTTTCGATCTGTCGAGAAATATAATGTTACACCATCCGGAGCCAGAAACGGCGTTGTTTCGGTAAATTCTTCTGTGTTAATTTCTTTCCCCAGATTCATTGGCTTCGTCCAGCTCCCGTCTTTTTGTTTGAAACTCACATAAAGATCATCAACCTTACTGTCTTTCTTTTCACTAAAAGACATCACCAGCACCTTTCCGTCAGTGGATAAATAACCGCAGTCGAATTGTCCCTTGCTCGTTTTTGCGTATCCCGGAATCTCAATTTTATTAGGAACAGACCATCCCCTCGCCGTCTTTTTGCTTAGAGAAAAACCGCGGGTTTCATATACTCCGTTTTTATAAGCGCCTTTAAGTAGGAGCGTATTTCCGTCCGGCGTGATGCTGTGTAAACTGTTATATTGTTCCTTATTTAGCGGAGAAGGCAGTCTGCGCGCTGCTGTCCATTGCTCATTTTTTAACTCGGAAAACCATATATCCTGGCTTCCCTTGGTGCCGTTTGTATTTTGCGGATGGCTGATTCTGGAAAAATATACCGTCTTTCCATCTGGTGAAATGATCGGAGCTATTTCGTTAAATTCGGTATTAACCGTTTTTCCAAGATTTTCAAGCTGCGCCCAAAGCGGAGAAGTTATTAATGTACAAAAAGCAAATAACAGAACGAAACGCATTTTATGTCAGAGGATAAGGTGTGTTATGCTAATAGAAAACGAAATTTACTTTTCTATATTTTTTACATACAACGATGTATCAAGCGGCTTATTTTCTTTTTCGCTCACGTGATATGCCTGCATTTTTTCCAAAAGTTCGGTGACGTTATCTGAGACGATCAAAAGATCTTTTTTTTCCATATGCAAAAAACCTTCGTCAACGGTCTTATCTAAATGTGCGATCAGGTGATCATAAAAACCATTGATATTCAGCAGCCCGATTGGGCCGTGAAAAATCTTGAGTTGCGACCAGGTCAGAATTTCAAATAATTCATCCAGCGTTCCAAATCCACCAGGCAAAGCAATCACGCCGTCAGAAAGCGAAACCATTTTGGCCTTTCTTTCATGCATGGTTTCTACAAAATGGAGCTCAGTAAGATTTTTTTGCGCGACTTCCAGTTTCGCCAGGAAGTTAGTGATGATGCCGGTCGCCGAACCATTATTTTCCATAACGCCGTCGGATACACGGCCCATAAGTCCCATATTGCCGCCGCCGTATATGAGCTTGATATTGTTTTTTGCTAACGCAGCGCCTAATTCGTAAGCCGCTTCGCTGTAAACCGGCTTGAATCCAAAATTTGATCCGCAATAAACTACGATGGACTTCATTTAGTATGTATTAATTATTTCGTCTGAATTTTGAAATTTTCATTTAATGACTTCATCAACCAATCCCTTCAAATTGAGATCTCCGAAAGTTCCTGAGCTCATTAATAGCAAGTTAGCCTGGTTCCAATCCTGATTTTTTAGGAAATTAAGCATTTCGTTGCTATCGGTGAAAACATTTAAATCTTCACGTTTGAAAGCTTCACGAATATCCGATTCCGAAATCGGTTCCAATCTTTTATGTTCTACCGTCAATGGATTGTAGTAAACCACCGCAACATCCGCAGCATTTAATTTACGACGATATTGTTTCAGAAAAGTCTTGTTAAGGCTGCTGAACGTATGAAGTTCTGCTACGGCCACCAGCGTTCTGTCCGGAAATTGCGCTTTAACAGCGGACGTCGTTGCTTCAACTTTGGATGGAGCATGTGCGAAATCACGGTAAATATTAATTTCATCGTTGCTTCCAAGCAATTCCATACGTTTTGAAGCTCCTTTAAACGTTTGAATTGCAGCATAGAAATTTTCATCAATGATACCCAATCGCTCGCAAACCTCTTTGGCTCCACTGATGTTTTTCATATTATGCTCTCCAAAAACCAGAACCGGTACTTCGCCCTGTTCTGCCGTTATGAGCAATGTTTTACCATCTTCAATTTTATATGGATGAGCCTCGTAAGGAACGCTCACAACATCCGGACGTTCTTTTTGACCAATAACATCCAGCATGTCATCCGTCTGATCAAATATGATAGCGCCTGCTTTTGGAATAGAATCAGCCAGTAATTCAAATTGTTTAACGTAAGATTCCCAGGTCGGGAAAACGTTAAAATGATCCCAGGCAATACCGCTGATCAGCGCAATATGTGGTTGATAATGCATGAATTTTGGTGTTTTGTCCAATGGAGATGTGAAATATTCATCACCTTCGATGACGATTACCGGAGCCTCATCTGACAGTTTTACCATGTTTTCAAATCCTTCAATCTGCGCACCAACGAGATAGTTGAAAACACGTTTGTTGAAATTAAGCACATGCAAAACCATGGAAGTAATCGTAGTTTTCCCATGACTTCCGGCAATCACCACACGTTGTTTGTCTTCGCTTTGTTCAAAAATATATTCGGGATAAGAATAAACTTTGATGCCAAGTTCCTGTGCTTTTTTCAATTCCGGATTATCTTCCCTGGCATGCATACCTAAAATAACCGCTTCCAGATCCGTCGTAACTTTTTCAGGAAACCAGCCCATTTCGTCTGGAAGCAGACCATGCTTTTTTAAACGACTTACCGATGGCTCGTAAATTTCGTCGTCAGATCCCGTTATTGTGAAACCTTTTTGTTGTAATTCGATGGCGAGGTTGTGCATTACACTGCCGCCTATGGATATAAAATGTATTTTTCGGGATTGGGAATTTTGACTCATTATGCTAATCGGAATGACTGATTCGAAGCGAAGTTAACAAGAATTGATCTTTGGGCAAATGTGGAGGACATCGCTTTTACAAAAGTAGTCAATCGGACGAGATAAAGACAGTCAGTTTATTTTGAGACTGCTTTATCCTTTCTTTACAAATTTCAGCGTTTCAGAGGAGCCGTCCGATGAGATTAGTCGAATCAAATAAATGCCTTGGTTGAATGAAGTGACGTCAATTTCCGGCTCCGGTTTATTTCCGGAATCATATAACAAATTCCCTGTCGTCTCTATAATCTGTACTTTTTTAATATCCGGCCAGTTTTCAGAGGTTATCATCAATTTGTTACTCACCGGATTTGGATATACTGCAATGGAGGCTTCATTCTTAAACGTCACACTGCGAATAGCACTGAAAGCAAAAGTTTCGTCTCTGTCAATCATTTTTAACCTGTAAAGATTTTCCCCGTTAACTGGATTGTTATCTGAAAAGGAGTAATTGGAAACGGATTGATAAGTATCTCCATTTGATTTTACGAAACCAATCTTGTTCCATACTTTACCATCCATGCTACGTTCGATTTCAAATCGGTCGCTGTTTGTTTCAGAAGTCGTTTGCCATGTTAATTGCGAAACTTTATTTTCTTTGGTTGCTGCAAAATTAACCAATGTAACTGGTAACGGGTTTTCGCTTAGTAAAGTAGCAGTAGCAGTTTTTGGCATACATCCGCTACGGCTGGACTTTACTGTATAAGCATAAGTGCCTGGATTAGAAGGTGCTGTAATTTCAACTGAACTTCCCGCTGCGTTCACAATACCCTGTCCATTCCATGTAAATCTCGCTCCGTCGCATTCTCTCCCCGCACACGAAACGGACAAGGTGGTTTTTGCTCCCGGTTTTGGCTTATTATCAACAATAGTTGCGCTTATTGTAAATGTACAAGGCAATAAATTATACGAATCCCAAAGATTATCCCAATAACCGTCATCAGACATTTTTATAGATTTCGGTCTTACATCCGTCGTTCCCCAATCCAGTCCGCCATTTCGCCATTCTTCAAATAAATAGGCCTCTGTGAAAACATTCGGATAAATATTAACAGGCGTCGTCGTAGTGCGGATTGGGGCTATATATGCATTATTTACAAACTCCGCACGGCATTTTGCGAGCGCAGGTTTAAGCTGTGCAATTTCCAGATCTGTAAAATGCATAGCAATATGCACATAGTTCGTGCCGTGTTTGTATGCTCGGGGGAACCACTCCATCGGAATGTTTCCTTCTATTCCGTTTCCTCCACGTGGCTCTCCTAAATCTTCCGGATCAAATTCAACCGCGGCAATTTTATTCGGGTCGGTCCCTTTTATGATATCCGGCACAGAAATTTTTCTCCAAAGGTCCCAGGGATTTGTCCCGTCTGAGCTATAAATACCATCAGCAAGCTGAAGCGCAAGCGGAATAGTACTGTTGTGAAGGTGTCTGAGGTTTCCTTGCTGAGATCCGAAATCAGAAATAAAATACAAAACTTTAATGGATTGGCTGTGGTTTTTCACAATCCGGTAAAAGCCTTCAAATTTCTTTAAAAGCCCCCAACCTGCAAAACGGTGAAGATCTTTTCCCATGTCCGATGTCCAGTTTCCATCCATCGGTTGAGGTGCATTTTGTATAACATACTCCTGGTTTCCCCATTTCGCCGTTGTTTTGTTTGGAAAACGTAAGGGAAGAAACTTCTCCCGCCAGGCTTTTACAGCTGCTTGTTCATATAAACCCGGCTCCGGATTTCCGTTATTGAAAGGCATTGCAAATTCCTCAGCAGGACTGTTGCCCATTTGCACATATAATAGCTGTGGGTAGTATGCTGAAATCTGAGTCAAAACGTCATCGACGAAGGCATAAAACCGGGTCGTGGCATAATCGGAATACATGGAAGGGCACGCATATGCAATTTCATTCCTGACAAAAGCTCCCAATCTTGTTTGGGCGATATCGTTTGTTGAAAAATAACTGTCATTCCAATATCCTGGCCGTTGATAGGGAAAATGCAGTGCAAATTTCATCCCGGGTTTTAAAGCTATAATGGCTTTTACGGCTTCAACAATTTGTTTTCGCTGATAATTTCCGGGAGTCGGTTCGTATTGGTGCCATTCTATATGCAGACGAACGGCGGTAACACTTGCATCCTGTCCGTTGTGGGAAATGTTTACAAATTTTTTAATGTAATCCCATTGCTCTGTATTAATTCCATTGGCTTCGCTTTTGTTAAAACCGTAACCTGTCGTGTTGATGATAAGCTCCGTTTGGGCGAACAAATCTGTTCCCAGCAAAATGAAAAAAAGAAGAATAAGATAATATTTCTTAAAAAATATGGACGTAGAAAGTGGCTTTATGAAGTTTTTTTTTCTGTCCATATAGCAAGAGTTTAGTATTGATCATTTGTGTTTCAATTCTAAACATACTATATAATCGTAGAATAAATACTATGTCCTTATAGAACATGTAACCAGTTGCAAAGGCATTGGTTAATTTTGGGAGATTTTAAAAATGTATTTGCGCTGAGATAGTCAGGTTTTATAGTTAAAATTATATAGTTTATTGAATAAATTATTTCTATTTCTGCTGGTAGAGCTGTACAGAGTAAATGTTATTAAACGGTAAAATTTTTGATAGAAATTTTATTATGAAATATTTTTTTGAAAAAGTTGCTGTAATAAAAAAAGGCGACTACACTTTTAGTGAGCCGCCATTTTTTCAATAACTATTTTATCAGAATAACTAAGCCAGTTTTTTGTACTTGATTCGGGTTGGTGTAGCTTCGTTGCCAAGTCTCTTCTTACGGTTTTCTTCGTATTCAGAGAAATTTCCTTCAAACCAATAAACCTGTGAATCACCTTCGAAGGCAAGGATATGTGTTGCAACACGGTCAAGGAACCACCGGTCGTGGGAAATAATAACGGCACAACCCGCAAAATTTTCCAGACCTTCTTCTAATGCACGAAGCGTATTGATATCAAGATCGTTGGTCGGCTCATCTAATAAAAGTAGGTTTCCACCTTCTTTCAAGGTCATTGCTAAATGGACACGGTTACGTTCCCCGCCCGAAAGTGTGCCGACTTTCTTTTCCTGATCACCTCCGCCAAAGTTGAACCTGCTTACATATGCCCGGGCGTTCGACTGTTTTCCAGCCATCATGATCCAGTCATTTCCGTCCGCGATACTTTGATATACCGTTTTATTAGCGTCAAGATTATCGTGTTCCTGATCCACATAAGCCAGTTGAACCGTATCTCCTACGTCGAAATGTCCATTCAACGGTTTCAGTTCTCCTGTGATCAGTTTGAAAAGTGTTGTTTTACCAGCACCGTTTGGTCCGATAATACCAACAATTCCATTTGGCGGCAAGGCAAAATTCAGATTTTCATAAAGCAAACGATCGCCAAATCCCATTGATACATTATGCGCCTCAATCACTTTATTTCCTAATCTCGGACCGGCTGGGATGAAGATTTCCAATTTATCTTCTTTCTCTTTTCCTTCTTGTCCTAATAATTTTTCATAAGCGCCCAATCGTGCTTTGGATTTAGCCTGACGGCCTTTTGTGCCCATACGAACCCATTCAAGTTCGCGCTGTAAAGTTTTCTGACGTTTAGATTCAGTTTTTTCTTCCTTCTGCAGACGTTCTTGTTTTTGTTCCAGCCACGATGAATAATTCCCTTTAAACGGAATACCCTCGCCGCGATCCAGTTCAAGAATCCAGCCTGCTACGTTATCCAGGAAGTACCTGTCGTGGGTAACTGCGATTACAGTTCCTTTATATTGTCTTAAATGTTCTTCCAGCCAAAGTACCGATTCAGCATCCAAGTGGTTGGTAGGTTCATCCAGTAACAAGACGTCCGGCTGACGTAGCAATAACCTGCACAAGGCAACACGCCGTTTTTCACCACCTGATAAAGTAGAAACCAATGTATCCGAAGGTGCACAGCGTAATGCATCCATGGCAATTTCTAGACGGTTATCAAGATTCCAGGCATCGGTTGCGTCCAGTCTTTCCTGAACTTCACCTTGTCTTGCTAATAATTTGTCAAAATCTGCGTCTTCATCGCCGAATGCTTCGTTAATTTTGTCGTATTCTTTTAAAAGATCTACAATTTCCTGAACACCTTCTTCAACAACTTCGCGAACGGTTTTGGTCGGATCAAGCTTTGGTTCCTGTTCCAGCATACCGACAGAATAGCCAGGAGAAAACACAACGTCCCCCTGAATATCTTTATCTATACCTGCAATGACGCGTAAAAGTGTAGATTTACCAGAGCCATTTAACCCTAGTACACCAATTTTAGCTCCATAAAAAAAGGATAAATAAATATTTTTTATGATATGTCGGTTAGGGGGAATGATTTTGTTAACTCCCGACATTGAGAAAATAATGGTTTCGTTACTCATTTTTTAGTTAATTTGTGCTTAGCAAATATCGTTATATATCCCTACACTTAGCAGATAAAAAACTTGAAAGAATGGAAAATGCCACATTGAATGATGAATACGGCTATGTTAAAGACAGCAAAGTATTTTTAAAAGGGTATCTGGAGTACCCAGACAGGCAAATTGGAGAAGTAAAACGTACAGAACAGGAAGCGATTGACTACTTTAAAAACCGATTTTCGATTGTCTTGAACAAAGTAGAGCAACTGGAAACGGAAATTGATGAAGCGCTTAACAAAGGTTCTTACTTAACAAAACTTATACAGTTGCAACGTAAGCTGGTAAGTTTTGACGCACTTGGGGATTTTGTCCCCTTGTTGGAAAGGCTCCAGGAAAAGGAAGAGTATCTCAGAGGATTGATTGAAATTAATCAATTGAAGAACCTTGAGATCAAACGCGCACTGATTGAAGATGTGAAGGAAGCAGCAGCTATTGAGGATTATGCTGTGGCAACAGATCAAATTCAAGAGATCAAAGCAAAATGGATTCGCACAGGTCCGGTTGAAAAGGAATTCCAGGATGAAGTTGAAATTACTTTCCAGGAAATTCTTGATAATTTCTTCCAAAGACGTCGCGATTATTTTGACGAACAAAACAAGATTAATCAGGAACGTATCGATGAATATGAACGCCTGATTAAAATTACAAAAACATTAAGTTACTCACGGGATCTTGATGACGCTTACAACAAAGCGCGTGAAGTACGTGTGGCTTGGAATAATGTGGGAGAAGTTCCTCCAAAAAGATTCTTTAAGGTTAACAAGGCCTACCGCCATTTCCTTAAATTATTTTATGATAAGTATAATCTCGCTAAGGGGATTGAACCAAAGGTTCGCGTTGACCCAAGAATTGTTGAACAACAGGCATTATTGGCCCGCGCTGAGACTTTGTTGAGACAAAAGGATATTGTAGAAGCATCGCAGGAAGCGAAAGTGTTGTTGAGCAAATGGAAAGAAATTAAAATTCCTTTCAAACTTGCCGACAAAGAACTTGCTGAACGTTTCCGTTCTGTTTGTGACAAGATTTTTGAGTTAAGTTATCTGGCTCGTGTGATCAGCCGTAAATACCCTGCTTTTGAAATGAAAAGCGAAGAAGAACAGCTTCGCACAAAACTGAGAGAACTGGAATGGCTTGCCAAACGTGAAAAAAGCGATCTTGAATTTGCTATTATTGAGTTTGACAGAACAGCTACCGGCGACCCTGAGCAAGATAAACAAGCGCAGGGACGGATCAATATCCAGAAGCGTAAAGTGGCAATGAAAGAAAGAATTTTATCTGAGTTTGAGAGAAAGTTGAAGTCAATTACCAACTAATTCTTTCATAGAAGATTGTCTTATAATAAGGTTCGAAGTAAGCACCCTGGTCTCAAAAGCGATCGGGGTGCTTTTGCTTTCAATAAGATCCAGTAATAGGGTAGCAGCCAATTGCCCCATTTCAAAAGAAGGCTGTGCAACTGAACTCAAAGGCGGGTCGAGAAGCGAGGAAATGGAAAGATCTGAAAAACCGACCAGGGCAATGTCGTCAGGCATACGGTATCCCAATTGGCGCAAAGCCCAGTGTACGCCGATTGCAATTCTGTCACTTGCCGCGAAAATCGCATCGGGCCTGTTTTTTAAAGCCATTAATTGATAAGCACGTTCGGTGCCGCCAGCTTGATTGTACTCACTGCTGACTACCCATTCATCATGAAATTCAATTCCATGTTTTGTTAATGCGTCCTGATAACCTCTCAATCTGTTACGGCTTATCGAAAGATTGGCTGGCCCGGCAATGTGTGCAATACGTCTGCACCCGCGGCTAATTAAATGCTCCGTTGCTTCGAAAGCTCCCTTGTAATCGTCTACACGAACCTTATGGCTGGGTGTCGATTCACTTACGCGGTCAAAAAACACAACCGGGATTCCTTGTTCCTGCAATGCTATAAAATGATCATGATTTTCGGTCTGGCTGGAAATTGAAACGATTAACCCATCCACGCGGCGCATGGCAATGTGCCTGGTGTCGGCCAGTTCTCTTTCATAGGATTCATGACTTTGATAAATCATGGTATGATAACCGCGACTGTATGCAATATCTTCAACTCCGCCAATAGCAGTTGAAAAAAATGGATTCGCAATATCAGGGACGATGATACCTAATGTTTGCGTGCGATTTCTGAGTAAACTTAGCGCAATAGGATTAGGCGAATAATTTAAAGATTCTGCCAGTTCGATTACTCTTTTTTTAGTCTCTTCACTAATTTCAGAACTATCGCGAAGTGCCCGGGACACTGTTGATTTCGAAACATCCAGTTGACGCGCAATTTCTTTAATCGTAATCGAAGCTTTTCTCATAAACCGGGTTTATATTAAAATAATGCAATCGTGATATTAATTCATTGAAATGAACTAATGCCAAAGTAAAGAGTTAAGTAACCTGATTTAGATCTGTTCCGGGAAAAATTCCCTATACGGGAACGGTTTCGGGAACGGTTGCGTAAATATATTGATTTTTTTCAAGATTAATTTTTGTATATCAACGAACCAATCATTAAACTAGACGAATGATTGCATGAGTTGCACTGACTGGTGCGTGCGATAATCAAGGAATTTTTCTATATTAACCTATCCAAGTTTGATGGAAACGAAATCACTTACTAATACACTGCCGGCTGCGTATTCTCAGAAAAGTATTTTGGAGAATCTTTTTGGTAAAGTTGTCGCTAATGGAGATTATTATGCTTTTCGTGAGTTGTTTACACATCATTACAGATCCCTTTGTAATTATGCCATGCGCGTTGTCGTGACCCGGGAAATTGCTGAGGAGGTGGTTTCAGATGTTTTTGTAAAACTTTGGAAGAACCGGGAGCAAATAGAAGTCCATACATCTTTCCAGGCATACATATACAGAGCAGTAAGGAATCAGGCGCTTGATTATTTAAAATTACGTATCCACCGCCAGTATGAACGGGAGTCACTTGACTCGGTTCAATGGAATCTTACCCATGCCGATCATTACACGCCGGTTGAAGAAATGGCTTTTAATGAATTCTACGAGCGTGTTGAAGGTTGCATACAGGATTTACCAAGACAATGCCAGATTATTTTCAGGCTGAGCCGTGAAGAAGGTTTACGCTACCGCGATATCGCGGAGCGCTTACAGATTTCTGTGAAAACAGTCGAAACGCAAATGAGCCGCGCACTGAAAGTATTGCGTGAAAGAGTTCCGGAACATCGGTTGGTCGCGTAGTTTGACTTCGGCTGTCAGCTATCGGCTTTCAGTTGGTCGATTTTTAAAATTGCTATAAGAAAACAACGTTTATAATTGAGGAAATATCGTAGAACATAGCAGTGTAGGGGCTATATTGGCATACCGAAAGTGAGACACTAAGGTATATGTAGTTCAATTAATTGTTATAACTAAATCTGTTAAAGCGGGAAGCCTCGGCGTTGATTGCCGAAAGCCGACTGCCGACAGCCATTAACATATGTCATTAGAACAAACTTGGCGCTGGTTTGGCCCAAATGATCCTGTTTCGTTACAGGATATTCGTCAGGCGGGAGCCACGGGTATTGTATCCGCATTGCACCATATCCCAAACGGAGTTGTCTGGGAAATCGACGAGATTTTGAATCGAAAAAATATAATAGAAGAGGCAGGGTTGACCTGGTCTGTTGTAGAAAGTGTGCCCGTACATGAAGCAATAAAAACGCGGACGGGTGATTTTGAAAAATACATCCGAAATTATCAACAATCATTGATCAATTTAGGAAAATGTGGAATTGACACGGTTTGTTACAATTTCATGCCGATTCTGGATTGGACCAGAACCGACCTTGATGCTCCTATGCATGACGGTTCAACAGGTTTGAGATTTGATGCAACGCAATTTGCTGCGTTTGACTTATATATTTTAAGGAGAGACGAGGCAGGAAGTCAATATAGTGAAGAGCAAAAATCTGCTGCGTTAAGCTGGCTGGAAAAGGCAAGCGGCGATGATGTAAATAAGCTGACCAGAAATATTATTGCCGGTTTGCCAGGTTCGGAAGAAAGTTTTACGATTGAAGAATTTCGTAAGGTTCTGGATACTTACAAGCATGTCGGTGATCTGGAATTACGCACGCACCTGTATCAATTTATTCAGGCCATCGCACCAGTTGCAGAGCAGGCAGGTATAAATCTGGCTATTCATCCCGACGATCCTCCTTATCCGATTTTAGGTTTACCGCGGGTTGTCAGCACCGAAAATGATGCCACTCTTTTGCTGGATGCATATGACAGCAAATCAAACGGATTGTGTTTTTGCACTGGTTCTTATGGCGTTCGCGCTGATAATGATCTTTCGGGAATGGTAAACCGTTTGGGACACAAAATTAATTTTATCCATTTAAGAGCAACCAGACGTGAACCGGACGGAAGTTTTTACGAAGCGGATCATTTGAATGGAGATGTTGATATGTACAGTGTTATGCATGCGCTGATCATTGAGCAAAAAAGAAGAATTTCCGAAGGAAGAAAAGATTTAAGAATGCCATTCCGTCCGGATCATGGCCACAGAATGCTGGACGATCTTTCCGCAACGAAGCGAATGAATCCCGGTTATACTGCCATTGGCCGGTTACGCGGACTTGCAGAATTGCGTGGTTTGGAAATGGGAATCAAAAGAAGTTTGGAATAAAATATCAAAAAAGACTGAAAGCTGAAAGCCGACAGCCGACGTAAAAATTCAGCAATGATCAATACAAACACGACCGCCCAGAAGACGTTTATTGACGAGGATTTTCTCTTACGCTCTGAAACAGCACGCATATTATACCATGACTATGCGAAGGAAATGCCAATTATCGATTATCACTGCCACCTTCCGCCAGATCAGATTGCAGAGGATAAGCAGTTCGAAAACCTGACGCAGATCTGGTTATATGGCGACCATTACAAATGGCGTGCGATGCGTGCGAATGGAATCAATGAAAAATATTGCACCGGAAATGCGGACGACTGGGAAAAGTTTGAGCAATGGGCGGCCACAGTTCCATATACCATGCGTAACCCGTTATATCACTGGACGCATCTGGAATTACTAAGATATTTTGATATTGATATTATCCTGAATAAAGATACGGCCCGCGAGATTTACGATGAATGCTCTGCAAAGTTGAAGCAGAAAGATTTCAGCGTACGTGGTTTGTTAAAACGTATGAATGTAAAAGTAATCTGTACAACCGATGACCCTACGGATTCACTACAATATCATAAGCAAATCAGGGACAGCGGTTTTGATATAAAGGTTTTGCCAACTTTCCGCCCGGATAAGGCGATGTTACTAATCGATTCTCCTGCTGATTTTCAGGAATATCTGAATAAATTATTTCAGGTTGCAGGCGTATCGAATGGCAGTACTTACGAAGATTTGCAGGCTGCGCTTAAAAATCGTCACGACTTTTTTGCGGAAATGGGTGGCCGCTTGTCTGACCATGGCCTCGAACATATTTATGCTTCATTTGACGAATCTGCTGCACGTACTGCACTATCAGAAACTTTGTCGGGCAAGACAAGTTCAGTTGAATTACGTACCGCTTTCAAGTCGGTTCTGCTTTATGATCTTGCTAAGATGGATCATAGCAAAGAATGGGCGCAACAGTTTCACCTTGGTGCACTGAGAAACAATAATTCCCGGATGCTTAATAATCTGGGACCTGATACGGGCTGGGATTCTATTGGCGATTACAGCCAGTCGCAGGCCTTGTCGAGATTTCTGAATAAACTTGATTCAACGGATCAGCTTGCCAAAACAGTTTTATATAACCTGAATCCGGGTGATAACGAAGTTTTGGCAACAATGACCGGAAATTTCAACGACGGAACGATACCCGGAAAAATGCAATTTGGCTCCGGCTGGTGGTTTCTTGACCAGAAAGACGGTATGGAAAAACAGATGAATGCTCTTTCTAATATGGGGCTTTTGAGCCGTTTTGTAGGTATGCTTACCGATTCGAGAAGTTTTCTTTCTTATCCGCGTCACGAATATTTCCGCAGAATTCTTTGTAACCTGATTGGGAATGACGTTGAAAATGGCGAGCTGCCGAAAGATATTCCGTGGTTAGGGAAAATGGTACAGGATATTTCTTACCACAACGCTAAAAATTACTTCGGGTTCTGATGGCTGCGAATTGTTTTTGAAAACCTTCTTGTAGAAAGCCGGTCTGATTTTGCAAATCGGCCGGCTTTTGGTATAACTTAGCAGTTAGTACTTTAATCCTATTCCGGCATTTAAAAAAAAGGAATGCTATCTTAACCAGTTCAGATTAAATTGAATAAGTAATTATGTCTAAAATAGTAACATTCGGAGAAGTATTAATGCGTTTGTCGACGCCGGGTTTTTCACGTTTCGAACAGGCGCGACAACTTGACGTTACCTATGCAGGCGGAGAAGCAAATGTTGCCTCGGCACTGGCATATTGGGGGCATCATACCGCTCACGTCACCCGCTTTCCTGATTCTCCAATTGGTCGCGCAGCGGCTCAATATCTTCATTTTCACGGTGTTGACATTTCAAATATTTTGTATGGAGGGCCTAGAATGGCCGTTTATTTTTTAGAAACAGGTGCCGCTTTACGTGCTAGCCAGATCGTTTACGACCGGGTAAATTCATCGCTTGCGACCATCGATCCGAATGAGCTAAACTGGGATGAAATATTGAAAGATGCCACCTGGTTCCACTGGGCTGGTATAACTCCGGCACTTTCCCAGGGAGCTGCGGACGCCTGTCTTGCCGGGATTGAGGCTGCGCGCAGAAAAGGAATAACAGTTTCAGGAGATATTTTTTACCGTGCCAATTTATGGAAGTATGGTAAAAAGCCTTCTGAAATACTTCCTGTCCTGACTGCCGGAACGGATATTGTCATTGCCAATCGTGAAAACATCAAGGAAATATTTGGTATTGACGGAAACGATTTTATTGAATCCTGTGTCAATTTAAAGAAAGCTTTTCCGCAGGTTAGCAGAGTTGTAGATACCAAACGGACTTCGTTGAGTGCAACGCATAATCTGCTCAGAGCATATCTTTGGAATGGAACAAGTGTTTTGGAAACGCCGGACATTGATATTAATCCAATTGTCGACCGGGTTGGGGGAGGAGATGCTTTCATCGCTGGCCTTATTCACGGTTTGATCTCTTTCAATGATGAACAAAAGGCACTTGAATTCGGTGTTGCTGCATCCGCATTGAAACATACGATCGAAGGTGATGCGCTGATTTCAACGGTTGCGGAAGTGGAAGCAATTCGTCAGGGCGAAACTTCCGGACGAATCAGGAGATAATAACTGAATGTATATAGCAATAAAACAATTATGGTTTGCAGCACGATCCAAACAGGATCTGGAAATTTTTGGAAAAAGGTGCAGCGCACCAAAATAATTGTAGCACCATAGTCAGGGAAATCTGGTGATTTAGGTGCAGCGCACCGTAATAAAACACGAATGTCGAAAATTTGAAAATAAATTATGGCAACAATAGATAAAGATACCACGATCATATTATTGAATGAAACCGGAATATTACCGCTTTTTTACCATGCAGATTTTGAGATCGCAAAAAAGGTTTTAACCGCAAGTTATAATGGCGGTGCCAGAGCATTTGAGTTTACTAATCGCGGTGCAAATGCTTATGAGGTTTTTGTTGAGCTTATCGCCTATGCGCTTGACAACCTACCCGGGTTGGCTTTGGGAATTGGTACAGTATATGACGGAGAAACTGCGCAGAAATACATTGATGCAGGTGCAGATTTCGTAGTGGCGCCTTTCACGAATCCGGAAGTCGGAGAAGTTTGTAAAAAAGCAAATATTCCCTGGATACCAGGAATTGCCACGTTAACTGAAATTTTTCACGCTCTAAAAGGTGGTGCAGAAGTAGTAAAACTTTTTCCGGGTGAAGTGGTTGGTTCTGCTTTTGTTAAAGCAGTAAAGGGACCAATGCCTCATGTGAAAATCGTGGTAACAGGCGGCGTTTCTCCAACAAAAGAAAGCATCGAAGAATGGTTTGGTGCCGGCGCTTATGGTGTCGGAATGGGGTCAAATCTATTCCCGAAAAATGTAATCAGTGAAGGAAATTATGCCTGGATCGAAGCGAAAGTTGCTGAAAGTATTGCTTTAATTAAGGAGTTTAGAGCAAATGTTTAAGATTAGATTGTCATGATAAAAAGCTCAATAGGCCATATCGTCTGTTGAGCTTTTGTTTTTAGAGCGGAGCAAAGAAATGGTCAGATTAGTATTCAAGAATATCGCTCAATCTTACCGAAAAATCTTCAAGTACATCATCACCAGTTAAAACTTCGTCGAAAGAATATGTCATGATTTCCTTCCCAGGCTGATAAACATATGTAATCTGCTTTTCGGTGGAAACAAGCCAGGCAAGTCTGACCCCGTTATCGATCCATTTTTGCATCTTCGCTTTCAGATCCATCAAGCTATCCGTTTCTGATTTTAACTCAATAATAAAGTCGGGAACTAGATACGGGAAAGATTTTTTCTCAGACATGGAAAGTGCATTCCAGCGTTCAATTCTGATCCAGGCAGCGTCGGGAACACGCATCGAGGAATCTGACAAAAAGAAACCACCGTTCGATTCCAATACTTTTCCAAGTTTTTTTCTTCTATTCCAAAGTCCTAATTCAGTGATAAGCTCACTGTTGTTAGAGCTGCTTAGCGCAAAAGTTGGTGTCATATTTATGAATAATTGACCTTGTTCATCACGTTCTACAAACAGATCGGGATTGGCGACGCTAAATGCAACCAATTCATCATCTGTAAAAGATCCAAGGGCCGGAATATTCAATGGAATGATCATAACCGTCTTTTTTTGTTTTATCAAATATAATAAATGTGCCTCACTATCACTAAATCCTTAGGCTCCCAAAAATTCCAGATGTTTCAATGCCGCGCGTAATTCTGCATAGGTGACGTCATCCGGTAAGGCTGCTTTTGCTTCATTCAGGGTTACTTGCTTATTTTCGATAAAATAATCGATGACCTTATTTATTTTTTCTTTCGGGAAGATATCAAAAATTTCCAGCTCTCCCGTTCCGATATAGTGTGCCAGGTGTATTTCAATTGTTGCAACTCCATAACCTCTTTCTTCCGCAATTTCCTCAATATTCTTCCCTTCGTGAAACATATCAAAACTGATTTTCCTGCTCTCAACTTTTTCCTTTTTAAGCGGAATCTCTATGGTTCCCTTATCAATCTGGTTTTGTTCGCAGTAAGCAATAACCATTTCGACCAATTCTTTTCCGAACTGTTTCACTTTTGCTTTACCAATACCTTTTACACTTTCAAGTTCCGGCAAAGAAGTTGGCAGCTTTTTAACCAATTCCTCCATGGCTTTCTGAGGTAAAATCATGTAGACAAAAACATCATGTTCCGTAGCAACATTGTTCCGCCAGTTTTTTATCGTTTTATAAAGCTCAGGATTTGGAATGTCTTTTGAAACCGGTGTCGCTGTTTTAGCCGCAACAGGACTTTTTGTACTTACCTTAAAATCAATTTCAGCATTCGACTTGGCTCTCAGATAATGAGAAGTATTGAATGTCTCCTTACTTGCCAGCATCACGGCACGTTTCATGAAAATAGCTTTCTGGAAGTTTTCCAGCGCCTGATCCGCCATCTTTTTTACGGCAGTATTGTCAGTTTCAATATCAATAGATCTGCTTTCCTGATATATTGACTGATCAATTTTATCAAAAAAGTAGACAGCCCCTTTTTGTACACGATCGCATAAAACTTCATTGTCTTCCGGCAAACCTGGCTCTGCAAAAAACTGGTTCAACTGATTTCTGAATTTGTCTGCAACATTGAAGATTTCCTGATCCGCCGCAGCCTTAATCAGTTTCATTGTCGTGTTGGCCGATTTATTGATAATATTCTCATGCTCGTCCAACACCCGATTGAGCCTGAAAGCGGCATTTTTCACCTCGCTGAAATCAAATAATTCTAACAGTAGCGATCGTTGGAAAACAATTTTTGAGTCGGTTAGTTGATCCGTATCCGGTTCGTTTGCGCTCGCTTCTTTAACATAAGCAGCGACAGTTCCGTCGGTTTTTACACTGTTTAGAGAAATTGGTGTTCGCAAAACCATTCCCTCAAAACTTTTGCAGCGGCTAAGTGCAACGTAAACCTGGCCGTGAGCAAATGAATTATTGGCGTCGATAATCGCCTTTTCAAAAGTTAATCCCTGACTTTTATGAATGGTTATCGCCCAGGCCAGTTTAAGCGGATATTGAGTGAAACTGCCGATAACCTGCTCATCAATTTCTTTCGTCTGTGGATTCAGTGCATATTTAATATTCTGCCATTCAGCCTTATGGACGTCAATCTCGGTATAATCTCCTTTGCATTTTACATAAATCGTATCATCTTCAAAACGTGTAATCGTTCCGATCTTCCCATTGTAATACAACTTATCCCGCGACGAATCATTTTTAACAAACATCACCTGAGCACCGATTTTCAGCTCCAGACTTTGTTCGGTTGGAAATGTTTCTTTGACAAAGTTATCAACAACCCTGGCCTCAAAAAATCTTGATTTTCCTTTCAGATCGGCAAGTTTACTGATATTAATCTCTTGGGCAGACTGGTTATGGGAAGTAAGCGTAATATATCCCTCGTCATCAGCAGGTTTGAAGTTCGGTATATAACGCTGGTTTAAAGCCTCCAAAGTCGCCTTATCCAGATTATTTTCACGGATTCGGTTTAATATATCAATAAAAAAAGTATCTGACTGGCGGTAAATATGTTTTAATTCTATGCGTACCGGTGCCGTTTGTTTTAAAGCATTACTACTAAAAAAATAAAAAGTATCGTAGTAAGGTTTAAGCATACTCCATTCCTGATCTCTTACAACGGGCGAAAGCTGATGTAAATCACCAATCATCAGTAGTTGTGTACCGCCAAAAGGTTTTCCTCTGTCTTTGTATCTTCTTAAAACCTCATCAATCCCATCCAAAGTATCTGCCCGGACCATACTTATCTCATCAATTACCAGCAGATCAAGTCCTTTGATCAGGTTGATTTTCTCAGTATTGAAGCGGCTATATCGTTGTTCGTTTGTATTACTTTCAGGAATATACGGGCCGAAGGGAAGTTGAAAAAAAGAATGGATGGTAACTCCGCCAGCGTTTATGGCTGCCACGCCGGTCGGCGCCACAATCGCCATTCTTTTACTTAAAGTCTTTTTGAGATTATGTAAAAAAGTGGTTTTTCCAGTTCCGGCTTTCCCAGTCAGGAAAATATTTTTATTGGTATAATGAACGAATTGAGCCGCTAATTCCAGTTGTGTGTTTTGCTCCATGACAGTGGGTTATTTACCGCAGAATTTTGCTTTCGGTTGATAAAGTAAATGTTGGAAACAGACTTTCCGCTCATCCATTTTTTATTTGTTTTCCGCGATCTTTTTGGTTTTTTGCATGCCGTAGTATCCCGGTGACAAATCATTTTACGCTTCACAAATATATCACAATGAAAAACACATTACTATTTACATTCCTTTTACTCATATCTTTTGTCGCACGTGCTCAAGATATTTCCGGACAGTGGTATGGAGTCCTGATACTTCCGGGTGCTCAACTGAGACTGGTACTTAATTTAACCAAAAACAACAATACCTACACAGCAACATTAGACAGCCCGGATCAGGGTGCAAAGGGAATTCCGGCCAGCGGCGTGGAATATTCCAATATGACTTTGACTACTACTTTTTCCAATATCAATGCGGAATATCAGGGAACACTGGACGCTGGAAATAGAATTAAAGGTATGTTCAAACAAAATGGCATGACATACCCATTGGAGCTCGGCCGCGAAGTTCTGGAAGGTCCCAAAGTTCTACGTCCGCAAGAGCCGGCTAAGCCTTATGCATACTATACTGAGGACGTTAAATTTGAAAATCAAAAGGAGAAAATTACGCTGGCCGGTACGCTCAGTTTGCCTTCAAAAACGGGAAATTTTCCGGTTGTAATTCTAATTTCTGGCAGCGGTCCTCAAAACCGGGACGAAGAAATTGCGGGGCATAAACCATTTCTGGTCATCGCAGATCATTTAACCAAAAACGGGATAGCTGTTTTAAGATATGATGACCGTGGAGCAGGGCAGTCGACCGGAGATTTTAATGTGGCGACTTCCGAAAACTTTGCGACTGACGTAGAATCCGCCATATCTTATTTAAAAACAAGAAAGGAAATTAATCTAAAAAAGATTGGCTTAATCGGCCATAGTGAGGGTGGACTGATCGCCCCGATGGTCGCAGCGGATTCTAAGGATGTAGCTTTTATCATTTTGCTTGCAGGGCCAGGAATTCCCGGGGATCAGATAATGACTAAACAAAATCGTCTGCTTGGAAAGGCTGGTGGTATGCCGGATCAAGCCCTGGATAAATCAGAGCAGATGAACAAAAAGATTTATGCAGTTTTAAAACAAAAATTAGATCTTGCTGAGACAAAAAAGCAGATTAAAGTACTTTTGGAAGAAGATCATAACAATGCACCAGCAGACCAGAAACTTTCTGATAGTGACATGGAGGCGGTAATTTCCAGAATGGTCAATTCAATTGTATCTCCATGGACTCAGTTTTTCATGACTTATGACCCGGCCAAGGCGCTGGAAAAGGTAAAATGCCCGGTATTAGCTTTAAATGGTGAAAAGGATTTACAGGTACCACCCCAAGAAAATCTTGAAGCCATTAAAATTGCACTTGAAAAAGGGGGAAACAAAAGTTTCACAACAAAGGAATTACCAAATTTGAACCATCTTTTTCAGGAAAGCAAGACCGGCGCGCCAAGTGAGTATGCAACAATAGAGCAGACTTTTTCACCAGCCGCTTTGACTGAAATAACAAACTGGATTGGTCAGAGTGTTAAGTAATTGTTCCCGATCGTACATTTTATCCCGGATTTTATTTTGTGTAAAATCCGGGATTTTTGTATTTTTCTGTTGGCAAAATGTTCTGGAAATTTTAATTGATATACTAGAAAAATGCTGATTCCCGCCCTCATCCTTTCAGTAGTATTTAGCTCGATGGCTTTTATTGTTACAAAAAGTAATGCCAAATTCATTCTTTCCGGTTACAATACCATGTCAGAAGCGCAGAGAGCTTTCGTCGATATTGACGCATATCTGAAATTTTATAAGCAATTCCATTTGTTTTTAGGTTTGTCTGTTTTAGCAGGGATGCTGCTGTTGGAGATGGTTGATAAAAACCTGGCTGGGGTTTTTCTTGGTATGTATCCGTTGCTGGCCTACCTCTATTTCATTGTAAAAAGCCAAAAATATTTTTCAGAAGTTAAAAATCAAAAAGTTGGAAATGTGATCGTTGTTGCTGTTTTGATTTTTGCAGTAGGTGGTGTGGGATACTTGTTTTTCAATGGGTTGAAGAATAGCGAAATTCAGTTAAACGCTGATAATCTCGAAATTACGGGAATGTATGGCGAGAAAATTGATCGGGATAAAATCCTTGGAACAAAGCTGGTTTCTGAATTACCGGAAATAAAAATCCGGTCAAACGGCTTTTCTGCGGGTGATTTCAGGAAAGGAGATTTCAGGACGAAAGACGGGAAAACAGTAAAACTAATTGTCAATAATACTGAAAAGCCGTTTCTTATGCTTAATACCGGGGAAGGGGAAATATATTTTAGCTCAACTATTCAGTCTTCGGAGGATTTAATGGGCAGGATTGAGAAATGGAAGAAGCCTTAATTGATTATTATTTTGCAAAATATATTGTGTATAAACTACACCGTTGTTATGTTTGCTAAACACACACTGATCAATATGAGCACTAACCGAAAGAAAATGTCATTAACGGAACTCGATGAACGTTTTGACAAACTTGAAAAAATGATGACCGAGATTACTAAAAGTAAACTCATTATCGCAGATAAAGAATATCATTTATCTGAATGGATCACGACTTCGGATTATGCAAAAAATAATGGCCTGGCAATCGCCAGAGTACATAACTGGATCACACGCGGCGTAATTCCATCCGACTGTTTGATTGCGGTTCCTGAGCTAAACCATCTGAAATTAATTAAAGATCAGGCATATCAGACAAGAGCTACAACGTAATGTTCTCCAACAAAAAACGACCCCTTCAGAATAATTGACGGGATCGTTTTATCTGAGAAAAAGAAAATTTAATTTATAATCGTCTCTTTTTTTGAAAGTAATTTTAAATTTTCGGTAACAGCATCGTTAAATCCTGAGAGTGCAGAAAGATCAGCTCCCCATAAATTTTGATCACTTAATACTGCGTTAACGAGCTCGGTTGGAGACTTTGCATTTTCCCATTTTTCTGCGAAATAAGCTGCAGAATCACAGCGGATTGGATATAATTCACCGTTTCTATCACCGGAATAAATTCCTTCAACCAGTTGCACAGGCTTCATGAATAGTAGAAATGCAGCGAATCCTTTGGCAAAAAGCGCCGGAACTTCACTGGATTGTTGATAATGATTTAACAGCGTAGGAATATTACGCATTTTCATTTTAGCAGTATACTGAACGGTGATATCAATTAATTGATGACGAATGAATGGATTTCTGAACCGGTCCAAAACCTGATTTCCGAATTCCTGCGCACGTGCCGGATCAACATCATAAGGGATTGCAGGCGCTAATTCTTTCAACATCACACCCGCAATGAAATCAGCGGTTTCCGGGTTTTCCATACTTTCCCGGACGGTATTAAGTCCGCTTAAAAAACATAAACCCGAAGCAAGAGTATGCGTACCGTTCAGCAGGCGTAATTTTAATTCGCGGAAAAGATCAATGTTTGGTTCGATCACCACACCTTTGTCTGCCTGGGCAAAACTTAATACCGATTTTACTTGGTCGCCGCCTTCTATCGCCCATAAACTATAAACCTCTGAAACGATCAACAAATCATCTTTATAACCGGACTTTTCCCTTAATTCAGTAACCGTTTCCGCGTCCGGTTTTCCCGGAACAATACGGTCAACCAGAGAATTACAGAAATGGTTATGTTTTTCCAGCCAACTAATAAAATCAGCACCCAAAGCATGCTGTTCAGCTTGTTTCAGAACGATTTCACGAAGTTTAGTACCGTTGCCAACAATCAGTTCAGTCGGAACGATGACCATTCCGGATTCTGCCGAGCCTGAAAATGCTTTGAAGCGTTCAAACAAAAAGGCGGTAAGTTTTCCAGGAAAAGAAACGGGAGGAGAAGCTTCTAAATTATCTTCAACAAACTGAATTCCGACTTCGGTTGTATTCGAAATCGCAATCTGCATTTCAGGATTATGAGCGCATTCAAGAATCTCAGCCCAGTGATTGCTCGCGGAAAGCGTCCTGCTGATCGCACTGTTTATAACCGTCTCATCAACCTGCTTTCCATTTTCGATACCACGAATACTGTGGGAAAAAATATTTTTCTGAGTTCCAAAAGCGTCAACGCCACCCTGTGAAGTTGATTTTACAACAACAATACGTCCATTAAATATATTCTGCTGATTCGCTTTATTCACGAAAAAGTCGGGGAGGCCGCGTAATAAAACGCCGGTACCAAACTGGATGATCTTTTCAGGTAAAGCGAGCAGTTTTTTATGGTCAGGATATAATTCAGGTCTTATTTCAATCAGTTCGGGAGAAAGCTGTGGTGCAGTCATTTTTATAAGTTTCTTGTTCGTTAGTATGACGTTGTTTCTTGAATTAAACCCCTAAAAAAAGAGGCACCGTTTGGATGCCTCTTTTACTATATAATTTCAGAACTATAAGATCGCGAAAAGTTGTTTTAAGCATTCAATGTTACAAAGCCGCTTTCTTCTTTCTCTTTCTTTTCATCAGGAAAAACGAAAGTTGTTGCTTTGTTCACTTTTTCCGGTAGAAGCGCAATAGCCAGCACTTCATCAACTTTATCCACATAATGGAATTTCAAATCCTGGATATAGTTTGCCGGTACTTCTTCAACATCCTTGCGGTTTTTCACGCACATGATAATCTCTTTCACACCAGCTCTTCTCGCAGCAAGAATTTTTTCTTTAATCCCGCCAACAGGAAGTACTTTTCCACGAAGCGTAATTTCACCTGTCATGGCCAGGAACGGACGGATACGACGCTGCGTAAAAATAGAAGCCATCGACGTTACCATCGTGATACCAGCCGAAGGACCATCTTTCGGAACCGCTCCGGCAGGAACGTGCACGTGCAAATCGTAGTGGTTAAATATGCGGTAATCGATATCCAATTCGTCGGAATGCGCTTTCAGATAAGAAAGTGCCGTGATGGCCGATTCCTTCATCACATCGCCAAGCTGTCCTGAAAGTGTCAAACCACCTTTTCCGCGACTTAAACTTGTTTCGATGAATAGAATTTCACCACCAACGGATGTCCACGCAAGGCCCGTAACCACACCTGCAAAATCGTTATCCTGATACAGATCTTTATCAAAAATTTCGGCACCAAGGAATTTTTCAACGTGTTCAATCTTGATTGTCTTAGGATATTCCTGATCCATCGCAACTGATTTCGCAATTTTACGGACAAGCGTTCCTACTTTTTGTTCAAGATTACGTACACCTGATTCCCGGGTATATCCTTCGATCACGCGAAGAAGTGCCGCATCGTCAAATTTAATGTCCGTTGCTTTCAAACCGTGATCCTTACGCTGTTTTGGCACAAGATAACGTTTCGCGATCTGCAATTTTTCTTCAATTGTATAACCCGTCATCTCGATAATTTCCATACGGTCGCGAAGTGCCGGATGGATAGTATCCAGTGCATTGGCCGTTGCTACAAATAGTACGCGCGAAAGGTCATATTCAACTTCAAGATAATTATCTGTGAAAGAAGAATTTTGTTCCGGATCCAAAACTTCCAGCAGTGCAGAAGCAGGATCGCCGCGGTAATCGGAGCTTACTTTATCAATTTCATCAAGAATAAAAACCGGATTTGCAGAACCCGCTTTTTTGATATTCTGGACAATTTTACCTGGCATTGCGCCGATATAGGTTTTACGATGTCCGCGTATTTCAGCTTCATCATGCACACCACCGAGCGCCATGCGGATATATTCACGGTTCAAAGATTTCGCAATGGATTTTCCCAAAGAAGTTTTACCTACGCCGGGAGGACCATACAAACAAAGAATTGGGGCTTTCAAATTACCTTTCAGTTTCAAAACCGCCAGGTATTCAATAATCCGTTCCTTTACTTTTTCTAAACCGAAGTGATCAGCATCCAGCACTTTTTGCGCACGGACAAGATCAAAATTGTCTTTTGTATACTCACCCCAAGGCAAGTCAACCAGCGTTTCCAGATAATTTAAGGTTACCGGATATTCTGGGGCCATCGGGTTAATGCGTTGCAATTTGGCAAGTTCCTTGTCAAAATGTAAACGGACCGTATCCGACCATTTTTTCTGGCTGGCTTTCGCACGGATATCATCCATATCGCGCTCCGGACTATCGATTCCTAACTCATCATGCAAAACTTTAATTTGCTGACGCAGATAATAATCACGTTGTTGCTGATCGATATCAGAACTTGCTTTCGACTGAATTTCACGTTTCAATTCAAGCATTTCGATCTCCCGCATCATATACTGAAGCAAAAGTGTCGCTTGTTTATGCCCGTTTCTTTCTTCCAGCAATCTTTGTTTATCGGCTACTTCAACATTAATATTTGAAGACAGGAAATGAATCAGAAAAACCGGACTTTCAATATTATCAAGTGCAATTCTTGCCTCCTGAGGAATTTCCGGATTCAGGCGCATAATCTTGTGCGCACCGTCGCGAAGCGATTGTAACAGCGCTTTCGATTCTTTTTTGGTAGGAGCAACGAAGGAGTCTTCAATAGCTTCTACCTCAGCAGTCAGGTATGGGTCTTCGCTTAAAATCTTTTTGATCTCAAAACGCTGACGCCCCTGAACGATGATTGTAACGTTGCCATCTGGCAATGTGATCATTTTGAGGATATGCGCAACCGTCCCGATCTTATGCAGATCATCCGCCGTAGGATCTTCTTTATTAGGTTTTGCCTGCGTGACAGCACCCAGAATCCGCATGTTGATATCCGAATTCCGATATATTTTCTTTACTAGACGAATAGCTTTCTGGCGTACTACGGTAACCGGAATTACCATACCCGGGAAAAGTACAGTTTGCCTGATTGGCAAAATGGCAAGCTCATTAGGTACTTCAAATGGTTCATCGGAGCCCTCAGGACCACCAAGGGGGACAATTTCAAGGCTATCTAAATCCGAATCGGACATGAGTAGCCGACTATAGAGGTCAGAAGGTTCAAATTTCATAGGCATTCTGTCATAATGACAGATAATCTTTTCCTAATTTATAAATAATGACTTTCAAAAGAAAGGGAAAACAAAAACAAAATAGCCGTGCCAATGTAATTATTGTCAGGCCGTTCTGCAAGTAACTCGCTTAAAGTGATTGTACTGTTTGTCCTTTTTTAAATAAAAAAGTTTTCGGGCCTGCCAGGGATTTTACGTTGGTCATATTGACTTGATCGTCAAATACATCCATTAAAATGCTGTTCTGAAGTTTCCATCCGACAGGATTATCAGTGAAAGGAATTTCCAGGTATACCCAGGTTGCGTCGGCTTCTTCTTCTTTGCCAAGATACTGGACTTCTGCTTTTTTCTGCGCGTTGGTCAGAATAAAATGTTTGCGGATGTACCGCTCAACGAATGGATTATTCAGATCGTTATTCTTGATCGTAAAGATCTTTTTGTTGTTGTCTTCTGAAATTCCCTTTTCAAGATCGTCTGTAAAAATACGGATACTGATTTGAAAAGATTTTCCAGGTTTGTCGTATTGCATTTGCGTAACGCTTACATGATATTCATGTTTTGGAGCAAACGCGCTTGACAAACAAAAGATAACAATCAGAAATGGCAGAAAAAATATCTTCAATGCAAACGTATAAGAAGATGTAAAATTTGTTAAAACAACCGGCCTCTGTTTGAGAGACCGGTTAGGAATATTTTTAGAAAACAGCTTTCCAAACATCGTTGAAAATTGCGAATGCCATTAGGCCAAGCAATAATACCATTCCCACTTTTTGGGCATTTTCAAGAAAAGCATCTGACGGTTTACGGCCTGAAATAATTTCATAGGAAAGAATTACAGCGTGACCTCCATCAAGTGCCGGAATTGGTAAAGCATTCATAAATGCCAAAACCATGGAAAGAAGCCCTGTCAAATACCAGAAACGGCTCCAATCCCAAACTCCGCCAAACATTCGCGCAATACCAATCGGACCGCTTAATGCTTTTGAAGCCGAAACCTCACCACGGAATATTTTACCAAAACCTTTAACATTATTGAAAACTACGGCGAAAGCATTTTCCGTACCTTTAGCCATTGCCTGGCCCAATGTATAATTCACGGTTGTGAACGAAAGAAGACTTTCAATGCCTATACCAATAGTACCTTCCGCCGAAACTTTGACATTTACATCTTCCTGTTTGCCATCCCTTAGTATAACAAATTTTGCAGTCTGGTTTTTCAGGCTTGGGAGCTGAGCTTGTAATTCGTGATAAAAGTTAATTGGAGCGCCATTGATAGCCACGATCTTGTCGCCTACTTCCAGTCCGGCTTTTTCAGCTGGCTCGCCTGGGGCTAATTCTGCAATTTTAAAAGGTCTTGCAGGTCCAATGAAATTTCCTTTCTCTTCCGGATCTGATAGTTTTTCGATAAAGTTGTTAGGTATATCGATATCAATTTCCTGTCCATTACGGTTTACGGTGTACGAACTATTACTGCCTAAAAATACATCTGAGCCAATAACATCATTGAAATCTGTAAAAGATTTTCCGTTGACCTTAACAATTTTATCTCCTGTTTTCAGACCAATCTGTTTCGCAAGATCACCTGCCACAATACCGTATTTATTCACTTCTTCTTTCGAAAGAACCTTTTCGCCGTCCTTGTAAGCAATAACGATAAAGATAAATACACCGACAATAACGTTTACGATAATACCGCCAAGCATTACTATCAGTCGCTGCCAGGCTGGTTTCGAACGGAATTCCCATGGCTGAGGCTCTTTGTTCATAGCTTCGGTATCCATTGACTCGTCAATCATACCCGATATTTTCACAAATCCACCCAGTGGAATAGCGCCAATTCCATATTCTGTTTCACCTTTTTGTATACTCCATATTTTCGGAGGAAATCCGATAAAGTACTTTTCCACACGCATACCAAACATTTTAGCGGCAAACATATGCCCCCACTCATGCAATCCCACCAAAATAGACAAACCCAAAATGAGTTGTCCGGCCATAATTAAGATTTCCATTCAGGTCTTTGAAATAATTGAAAATAAATAATGGAAAATTGAAAAAATAAACTGCCTACCTTATGTGATCTACAACTTACGATTTCAAATATTAAACTTTTACTTTTCTTGCTAATACAAATAAACGTAATCTCAAACAGTAAAGTTACGTAAATAGGATAATTTCATTTAAAAACCTTTTACAAACGGTACTTAGGCACATATTTACACTTCTATATCAATACCCATCATACGCATTAATTCGGAAGCGTTGAACGATTTACAAATGCCGTGGTGCAGATGGTAATCAAATTTGAGCTGGCCGTTTTCTACGTCTGAACGGAAATGGAAATTTTGCACGTAATTTTCATTTGCTCCCCATTCTCCCAATTCCAGATCATGTGTCGAAACTAGCCCGGCAGCATTCTTCTGGTGCAATTGGCGAATCAACGCTTCTGCGCCTTTGTGGCGGTCCGCTGAATTTGTTCCTTTTAAAATTTCGTCTAAAAGATAAAAAACAGGAGATTCAGTTTTTTCGTCCGCCAGTTCCAATAGTTGGCGCAAACGTTTAAGTTCGGCATAAAAAGAGGAAGTGCTTTCTTCCAGAGAATCCTGGGTACGCATACTGCTGAACACGCGAACGGGCGCACACGAAAATTTTGCAGCAGAAACAACAGCTCCCATTTGTGCCAGAACCAGATTGAGACCGATAGTTCTCAAAAATGTACTTTTTCCAGACATGTTTGAGCCTGTTACCAAAATGGTATGGCCCAATCCGTTCATATTAAAATTATTGCTCACCCGTTTTTCTTTCGGAATAAGCGGATGTCCCATTTGGGTTGTTTCTATGTAAACATCTTTTTGCCAGGTTACCTGCGGCATGGTATGCTCCGGATAAGCAAAAGCATTTCCAGCCAGACTATTCATTGCTTCTGTGTCTGCAAGCACATCCAGCCAGCTGTTCAAATGATCTTTATTTTCAGTTTTCCATTTTTCAAGACCAGCAAGACAATGCATATCCCACATGGTGGTAATCCCGATAAAAATGGCAAAAAACGGGTGATTTCTATAATCAAGTCTTTCAAATAAAACACCGGCTTTTCTGAGAGAATGCGCAGAACCGCGAATCAATGTCTGGCGTTGTTTCCACCATCTTGAACGGTAAGGGGCGGCGTCAGCAATATCCAGCAAGTCGGCATAAGCAGCCAGTGTGAAACCCAGCGCAGTGGTGCGATTTACCAGACCTTGCAAAACTTCCTGGTAACGTTTAAGGATCACCAGATGCCAGACAAGGCTCACAATCAATAGCCATGCAGGAATTAATCCCGCATAAACCAAGCCTCCGATAGCCAGGGTAACCAATGGGAAAAAGCGCCAGTTCAGCGATTTTTTCAAAGAATCTGGTAATATTTCTGTGGACCAGTCGCGAAAAGCAGTAACCTGTTGGGCAGCGTGCTCATGTAAAAGCGCCGTCGCTTCCCAGGATTGCCGGAGCTCTGGATTGATCTTAAATTCTTCAACGGCTTCCTGGCGCATCAGGATTTCTTCCAATGGTGCGTGATTTTTTAGCCAGTTTGCAAGTCTTCTTGCACCTTCCGAAGTTCTTGTCCGGTTTAGTAAACGGTATAAAGAGTAGTCGCCAAAAATATCCAGATCCGTTGCAAACGAATGATTTTTTTCCTGAAAATGAATTCCGGTATCTTTTCTTTTAAAACGGAAAACAAGGCGCTCAATTTCATCATCGTTGATCGTCTGAAGATTGCGTTGGAAGTTACGTTTTGTTTTGGCAGCTTGCTGAAGGCGCATTAAAGCCAGAAATAGTATCGTAGCAATGGCCGTTCCAATTCCCCAACTGGATTGTCCGGTATTATTCCAAAGCCATGCTGTCCCAAAGATGCTAAGGAAAGCAGTAATTCGTCCAATTGCGAGCAAGTTGAAACGCTTCTGCGCAACGGTTTCTGCTAATTTTGCTTTTTGAAGTTCAGTTTCAAAAAATGTGTGTGGGTTCCTAATTTCCTTTTGATTATCCATCAATGGCTTTCAGCGGTTTCGAATTGTAATTTAATCAGGCTCGCATATAAGCCGTTATTCAATAACGATAATTCCTGATGCGTACCCGATTCCGCAATCTGGCCTTCTTTGATCACGTATATTGAATCGACCATTCGGATGGTTGCTAAGCGGTGTGCGATCACGATCGTCGTACGGTTTTTCATCAGATCATTCAATGCTATCTGAACAAGTTTTTCTGATTCTGCGTCCAGAGAACTTGTCGCTTCATCCAGTATCAAAATTTTCGGGTCTTTCAGAATTGCTCTGGCGATGGCTATTCTTTGACGCTGTCCGCCTGATAATTTAATACCACGCTCACCAACCACCGTATCAAATTTTTCAGGGAATGTGTCAATAAATTCCGTGGCATAAGCCTTTTTGGCGGCCTCTAAAATTTCCTCTCTTGTCGCTGATGGCTTTCCGTAAGCTATATTCTCATAAATCGTTCCTCCAAAAAGCATAACTTCCTGCGGGACGATCGCAATATTTTTCCTTAACTCAGAAATTCCGTAACTATTTATTGACTTTCCATCAATCAGAATATCTCCTGACTGATGATCATAGAACCGCATAAGCAATTGAATGATCGTCGATTTTCCAGCACCGCTATACCCAACCAAAGCGATTTTTTCTCCTGCTTTGACATGAAAGGAAATTCCTTTCAACACAGGAAGATCAGCTCTTGACGGGTACGAAAACTGTACGTTCTGATAGGAAATGTCTCCGGCCATATGCACTGCCGAGGTTTTTGCAGATTCTTCAACCGAGACCTCAGAAGTTTCCTGAAGCAGCTCGAAAATTCTTTCGGATGCACCAACCGTTTTATTAATCTGGGCATACAAGTCGCCCATGCCGCCGATGGAAGCGCCAATAAATGTTGTATATAAAATAAATGTAAACAAGTCTGACAGCGACATATCGCCTGATTGAACCAGTCCGGCTCCAAACCAGATCACACCCACGATACCTCCGAAGATGGCGAAGATGATGAACGACACAAATCCTCCGCGAAAGGTTGCCGCGTGAAGTGCAAGTTTTACAACACGTCCCAAAGCCGTTTCATAACGGTTAACTTCCAGATGTTCATTCGTAAATGCTTTTACGACATTAACAGATTGAAGCGTTTCTTCAACGATTACGTTCGCCGCAGCTAATTCATCCTGCGCCTTTTTGGAAAGACGACGAATGTATCTTCCAAAAAACATAGCAGCAATGACCAAAATGGGGAAAGTACCCATCATGAACAATGTCAGCTTCCAGGAAGTATATGATATAATCGCGATCCCAACGACCAGCGTAGCAACCTGACGGAAAAACTCGGCAATCGTAAATGACAAAACTCCTTCCAGCTGCGAAACATCGGAAGTTACGCGGCTTGTCAGCTCACCAACACGGCGTTGTTCCAGAAATCCAAGGGGAAGCGTAATGATTTTGCTATACGTATCACGGCGCAAATCGGCCATTGCTCTTTCGCTCACGCGGGTAAAGAGAAATATTCGCAGGAAAGAAAATATGGATTGAAAGACCAGAACAAGGATTAAAAATCCGGTTATCTGGTTAATCGTGTAGTTGGATTTACCTTCAATAACTTCAACAATGCTTCCGACAAGTTTCGGAAAAGCAAGGGAAGTAAAAGTTGAAAGTGTCAGGAATACCATCCCGACGATGAAAATCCATTTATATGGAAGTATGTAACGAAAAAGGGCGAATGTTTTTTTGAGTCCTTCCCAACTAATTTTTCTTACCGCAAAAGGAGATTCTCCTTCTCCTTCATCACTATTTCTTCTTTTGGCCATTACAAAAAGGAATTCGACACGCGTTTACTTAATTTATTCCTGAATATTCTTCAACATGAGATTTTAACCTCAAACAACTGATTACCATTTATCTATATTCAGAATGGCAAAAGTACGGAATAATTGATAATTAAGTGGCAAGAATAAGAAGTCAGACAATTGAGATTTGTCATGGTTTGGGAAAAAATTAGTTCTCAGGTTTTTTACTGAAAAATAACTTGCCAACTCTGTTCATGTGGTCCAACAGCTCCGGCTATTTATTTGATGGTAAATGGACAAGTCAAAAGTGTAAGGCAGTAAAAGATCGTCGAGCTGTTCATCTACTTTTCCTAAAATGAGCAGTGTAAGATTTTTACCTTTCAATGTTAGATCAATGTCAGAACCATTTTTGTAGTTTCCTTTTGCTCTTGATCCATAAAGAGTAACTTCCTCAATTTCCGGAAAATTTGATAAAACAGATTGAATGCGTTGAATAATATTTTCTTTTAAACCGTATTCCATATCAAATTAGAAACTCTGTCATTTTAATTTGAAATTCTTTAAAGGCAGGATAATATGAGGCAATAATCTTTTTCGTTATTTCATCAACAACCTCTTCATTGTAGGTATGCGTTGTCAAATTCCGGCTATTGATCATATCCATCCAGTTTTCTCCGTAAGTAATCAGCCCTTTTTTGAAAGCTTCGAGCGTTGCGCTTCTGGATCCCATGATCGTGGCATCTCCTTCCATTTCAAAAAAATCCTTCATGACGTTCCAGGCCAATTCATGGGTATATTCAAATCTTTGTATGAGTCCCTCTCTTTCAAGTTCGGACAAGCCTTCTTTTTGTTGGACTTGAATTGCACTTTCAAGTTTTGAAAATGCTTTATTAAAATTTTGAAATCTTTGAACCCACAGAATATCTTGCTCCATAATTTAAAATCAGCTACTTAGCTTAATTTTCATTCACTTATTTTTGTTTAAAATTAGTTAAAATTCTGCGAAACCGGTCAGGTGAATTCCTTATCAGGAACACAGAACGGCCGGGACGGTTTGCCTAAAATCACATAATAAACAAATTATTAAAAAAGATTTCCTAGCCACGCAACCCCTATGCTGATAACCTCGTAATAGTAAGAAAAAGAAAGACATGCCCGAGTATAACTCCGCCGTTCTTCATGAACTACTCGACGGCTGTTTGAAAAAGAACCGCCGAAGTCAGGAGCTGTTGTATAAACAGTTTTATGGCTACGCTATGAGCATCTGTTTGCGCTATACACGAAGCCGGGAAGAGGCAAAAGAGATACTGAATGATGGCTTTCTGAAAATTTTCACAAAGCTGGATAGTTTCGATCAAAGCCGTTCTTTTAAAAACTGGTTGAGCAGGATAATGATCAACACCGCACTGGATCATTACCGCCATGAAATTCGTCATGAAGTTTTGGATGATGTGGAAGCTGCGGATCAGGTGGTTGTAGATGAAACAGTTATCAACAAAATGGCGCATGAAGAAATAATCAGCCTTATTCAGGATCTGACACCCGCTTACCGGCTAGTGTTCAGTCTGGCTGTGATTGATGGATACACACACGAAGAAATTGCCGAACAATTGAATATTTCCGTAGGAGCTTCAAAGTCAAACTTGTCGCGGGCACGGGAGAAATTGAGAATTATGCTATCCAAGATAAATATAGACAATTATGAAAGAGTTTCCAGATGACGAACTGGACAAGCTCTTCAGAAAGTCTTCCGAAGAGCTTGATTCCACTTTCGACCCCGACGACTGGAATGCGTTGAAGAGAAAGTTAGATGAACAGGATGGAAAAACCCCTGGCGCATTATTCAAAAAATGGTGGCCGATTGGTTTGCTGGCTTTGCTTTTTATTGCAGGGTTGACGACCTATTTGTTGACAAAAGACGAAGAAACCGGAAAAGTGAATATGAGCCTTATTCCTGTTGAGAAAAAGATGTCAGAAAAAACGAGACAGATTTATAACGAGCAGATTGTTCAAGATTCGAATGAAACTGTTTTAAATGAATCAGGCTCGGAAACGAAGTTAGATGTAGAAAATGAGGAAATTGATAACAAGAATCAGATACTTAAAAATAACCGGGAACAGCAGAATGAAGAATTTTTGACCAATAAATCTTCTGATAAAAAATTAATCAGGAAAGCTGAAAGCAAGAAGATACTGCCCCGTCGCTGGTCTAAGACAGGCGGAGTGTACTTAGAACCTGACCGTTCTATTGGGAGAAGGGTTGACGGGGCATTTTATTCTAAAAATAAGTCTTCGGAAACTTCGCGAAGTCAGAAAGAAAGTTCTTCGAGCGAGGAGAATGTGATAGTTGGGAACAGTAAACTGAATACTGAAACCAATTCAGATAATCTGAAAACTTCAAAAGATGAAGAGAATAAATTACCAGTTTCTCCGGTTGCTAACGGCGAGAATACATCTGAAATATCAACTGAATTCAATTCAGAAGCTGTGCAGAGTAGATCGCAGATAAATGCGAATCTGCTAAAATCGAGAGCATTGGTTACTAAGAAATCAAACAAGTTACCGGAAATTGAAAAAGTTGAAACGCCCAAAATTACGGAACCAACCAAAGCAGTTGAGGAAGAAAGAGAACTGACACCAAAATTTGCAGTTCGGTTTGGTTTTTCTCCGGATTTGAGTTCGGTTGGTCTGAAAAACTTTACAAAACCAGGAACGGCGGTTTCGCTATTGATTGAGTATTCATTTCTACCAAAATTGTACTTCCAAACCGGATTGATGAGAAGCTCGAAAGGGTATAATGCCAAACCGGGAGAATATGAATGGCCAAGTTACTGGAACGATCAGAAAGCGCGGCCAACTAGCGTTGATGCGATTTGTAAGGTCATTGAAGTTCCTTTGAATTTACGTTATGACATATCCCAAAGTGATCGGTCTCGCTGGTTTGTAGGAGCTGGAACATCTTCTTACTATATGCAAGATGAAAAGTATGAATACAATTATGCACCACATACTTACAATGCAAAATATTACGAACAAAATGCAGCAACAGGCTGGTACTGGCTTAGCCACTTGAATGCTTCGGCGGGATATGAATATCGTTTTTCAAACAAACTCTCGCTTTTGGCAGAACCTTATGTCAGGGTTCCGATCAAGAAAGTGGGTTATGGAAAAGTTAATTTGTTCACGACCGGTATCTGGTTCTCAATACGATACACCCCTAATTTTAAATAAGTAATACCATTTTTTTTTACATCATGGCCATTCCCTGAAAATCCAGGGACAGGAAGTCTTTGTGTCAATTTTTTTCATTCCTAATTATTTTATCATGAACGTTACGCAAAAAGAAACAATGAAAAGGGGAGAATTTCTTAGAAGTCTCAGCCTTGGAACATCCACACTCATGGCCGTTTACTGCCTTGGCTCGCTGACTTCATGCAGCACAGGAGAAATGGATCCGGTTTCTACGCCGACCACACCGACCACGCCGGGTACTTCTTCGGGCGTGACCGGAAATGCTACGACTTCTGCGGGTGCGATTAGTTTTTCCGTTGACCTCACAAACGCTACTTATACCAAGTTGAAAACCGCTGGTTCATTCGCAATTATTGGTGATCTGATCGTGGCCTTCTCGACAGCTTCGGCCTATGTAGCACTTTCGAAAGCCTGTACACATGCCGGAACAACAGTGCAATACAGATCCGGGGAAAATGACATTTATTGTGATAACCACGGATCGGAATTCACGCTGACGGGAACAGTGGATAAAGGGCCGGCAACAGCAGCGCTCAAAGCATACAAAGCCGTCATCTCAGCGGACGGAAATACATTAACGGTAACAGCTTAATTTCGAAAACAATGAAAGCACTCCGCCTCGCAATCATTTTTACTTTTGCAGCAACAACACTTCATGCACAGGATGACCTTCTTGGAGAACTAAGTAAACTGGATAGTAACAGCACTTCACCAGTACAGGCAACCTTTAAATCCACAAGGATTATTAACGGGCATTCGGTAGAAACGGTGAAGAAAAATCATATGGATTTTCGTATTTCACACCGTTTTGGAAGATTAAATTCCGGTTCTTATGAACTATACGGATTAGACCAGGCAACCTTACGACTGGGTTTTGAATATGGCCTGACCGACGACTTGATGATCGGTGTGGGACGAAGTACGGAACAAAAAGCGTTTGATTTTTTTGGAAAATACCGGCTGATTAAACAATCTACCGGAGCGAAGCAAATCCCGGTTTCTGTAACACTTTTTGGAAGCGCCGCCATCCGGACGGTTCGTCCGGTGACAGAAGAAGAACTGACCCGAAGTTTTCAAAATAAGCTTACCTATGTGTATCAGGCACTTGTTGCCCGAAAATTTAGCGAAAAACTTTCTCTGCAAATTACACCAACCTATCTATATCGAAATCTGCCCGAATTGCAGGGAGATAAGCGAGCACTTTTCTCCCTGGGTTTAGGCGGACGGCTTAAACTGAGCAAACGAGTCTCCGTCAATGCGGAATATTTCTGGGCAGCACGGGATAAGAACTCGACACTTCCATATTATGATTCCATGGCGCTTGGCGTCGATATTGATACCGGCGGACACGTTTTTCAGCTTCATTTTACCAATTCGCTTGGTATGATTGAGAAGCAGTTCATCGGAGAAACGACCGGAAGCTGGGGGAAAGGGGATGTTCATTACGGATTTAATATTTCCAGAACTTTCAGTTTTGACAAGAAAAGCAAGCAGACCAGATAACTAAACAGATCATTTATGAAACATCATATAGTCCTGAGCGTGATTCTTCTTTTTACGTTTTCAGGAGTATCGGGGATAACTTTTGCCCAGGGCGGCATGTTTGCTACTGCGGCAGGAAATACAAAATTTTCATCCGAAACACCGATGGAAAATATCAACGCTGAGAACAAAAAAACGCAAGTTTTGCTTAATACGGCGAAGAATGAAATTGCCATCAGAATGAATATGCGGGACTTTGTTTTTCCAAATAAACTGATGCAGGAACATTTTAATGAAAACTACATCGAGTCTGATAAATATCCGACCGGAACGTTCAGCGGGAAGTTGGATCAGGTGATCGATTTTTCTAAAAACGGATCTTATGATGTGTCGGCAACGGGTAGTTTTACCATTCATGGTGTCGGTAAAAACCGAACTATAAAAGGAAAACTAAAAATCGACGGTGGGAAAATTAGCCTGACTTCCGATTTTGAAGTGGCTTTGGTAGACCATAAAATCGATGTGCCGCAGATCGTTTTTGTGAAAATTGCCCAATCCATAAAAGTGAAAGTAGAATATACCCTCTCGCCTTATAAAAAGTAGGAGAGGGCATATCCGGAAATTATCTTCTTCTCCTTCTTTTCTTTTTGGAAGCAGATTTCTTTTTAGATTTTTTTCTGGAAACCGACCTTTTTTTACGGGTCGGTTTCTTCTTTTTTATTTTTGAATATTTTGAAGAATATTTTCTTGCTGTTGGTTTTATAACTTCTTCTTCATCGGCAGCTTCCGCATCTCCTTCTTCCACCTGACCATCATTTTCTGATGCAACGGGCTCAATAATTTTTGGAGAAATAGTAGGTAATTTTGAGTGTGTGATCTGATCAATATTCGAAGCATTATCAATCCCTTTCAGTCTGAAAGAATAGGAGTAAGGTTTTGCTGGCAGTCGGTACTGCTCATGTACACGAGGCGACCAGCTGTCGTCACCGCCTAATCCCATTTGTGCAAGATCGATATTAACGGTTGTTGAATTACCTCTGGCGAAAACCGAAGCACGTTCTTTGGCCGCAAGTAATTCTTTGTCTGTATAATCATGTACATTGAAATTAAACACTGAATCACTGATCGCGATTAGTCCAAGTCCATCTTCATTTGTAACTTTTGCCCAGCGAACGTCTGTTTTATTTCCGTTTTCCTGTGGACTGATGTATGGAAAATGCTGGTCAGATACGTTTCCAGCATATAATCTAATCTGTCCACTGGTCTTCCGGTCTGCATAAGTTTCTAACGGGCCGTTTCCGTACCATTCCACCTGATTGTAGCTCACCGGCATTTGGAACTGCATACCCACTTTTGCCAAAGAAGGCCATTCGCCGGTTGGGGTAAATGTATTTTGTACATGGATATCACCGGAGGCAAAAACGGTATAAACTGAACTAACGATCATGGCGCCTGCTCTGCTTCTCAGACTTTTCTTTAACGTAACTTTATAAACATGGGGATTAAGTTTTTCCACACGCAGATCAGTTCCTGTTAGTTTCAAAGAATCCAGATTTGCCTTTCTCCACTGTGCGGCAAAACTTTGTTTTCCGCCCCCCTCATCATTATCCGTCGGAACGCGCCAGAAATTGGCATTTAATCCGGATTCCAGCAATTCTTCTTTTTTGTACATAAATGAAGAAATTGTTCCGCTTTTCTTGTTGAAACTGACCGAGAAATTCTGGCCGCTGACGGTCACTCCCTTTCCCCGAACAAGGGATAATCTTAACGCCGGGCTTCGTGTATAGGCAACATCTTTCGGCTCGTCACTCTCAACTTGTACCGGCACTTGGTATGAAGCAATTTCATGACCCGCAGGCGCCCAGGAATTTTGCTTTTTAAGACGTAGGCTGAGGTTTAAAAAATATTCATAACCACCATTAGAAACTGATTTTTTACTAACAGGGATTTTGTAAGGTATGGTCAGCTGTTGAGATTGTTTTGGCAGAACAGAAAAATCTTCCAACTTCCCATCATCAACAGATTTGCCATTTTGCTGCAAAGACCAGACCAGTTCATAATCTTTCAGCGATATAAAATCATAGTTATTTTTGATTGTAATTTGCTGCTGACCGGCGCGAAGCGTATCAGGCGTTTCAAATTTTACATACTGATAAACCTTTTTTACTTCATTGATTTCCGGCTGTGGAATGCGGTCTGGGTTTACGAGCCCGTCACCCGCATTTGCTCCGTCGATATAATTAAAATAATCCCAGTAAGCTGTTCCCTCAGATGTTTTGAGCTGCAAGCCCTGATCAACCCAATCCCAGATAAAGCCGCCCTGCATGGTGGGATATTTCTCAATAACGTCCCAATACTCCTTGAAATTTCCAATGCTGTTTCCCATTCCATGTGCATATTCGCAGACAATCAAGGGCCGGTTTTTATCTTTTTTTACCAATTCGATCATATCATTGACCGACGGATACATCACTGAAATAATATCAAAACTGCTTAATGTCGTTGGTTTGTAATTGCTTCTTCCTTCGTAATGAATCGGGCGTGTAGGATCTGACAAACGGATATAATCAGCCATCGCCGTGAAATTTGCGCCCATGCCTGATTCATTTCCTAATGACCAGATGATGATTGACGGATGGTTTTTGTCGCGTTCCAGCATGGCAGTTCCCCTTGCCAAAAATGCAGCTTTCCATTGTGGTTTGTCAGCCAGGATGATATTTTTCTGCCATAGTTCGTGGCTCTCGATATTGGCTTCATCCATCACATACAAGCCGTATTCATCACAGAGATCATACCATTCAGGAATATTCGGGTAGTGTGAAGTTCTGACGGCATTGATATTATGCTGTTTCATCAGCGTGATATCTCTGATCATCGACTCCCGGCTTATCACCCGACCAGTTTCTGGATCAAATTCGTGGCGGTTAACGCCTTTAATCGTAATTGCCTTTCCGTTCACCAAAAGTTGACCGGCCATTATTTTAATATCCCTGAACCCTACCCGCTGGCTTACAGCCTCGATCTTCTGGCCGTTTGAATTTAGAATTTGTATGGTAAGCGTGTAAAGATTAGGTTCTTCTGCGCTCCATTTTTTAGGATTACTAACCGGAATATCAATACGGACCGGAAGTTCGCCGCCTGATTCAAGATTGCCAATCAGATGATTCATTGGAGCAACAACGACTGATTTTTTGTCGTCATATAAAGTCAATACCAGCTGATTTCCGGCTGCCGCCAGTTTGGAAAAATTCTTTACAAACGTGCTGACCTTCAATGTTGCATTTTGGTAATTTGCATCCAGATCCGTACGTACAGAAAAATCGTTGATATGAATATCCGGAACCATAATCAGGTTGACGTCACGAAAAATCCCGGATAACCGCCAGAAATCCTGATCTTCCAGATAACTTCCGTCCGACCAATTAACTACTTCAACCGCCAGGTCATTGTTCCCGGATTTAATATCTTCTGTGACATTGAATTCAAAAGGCGTCATACTATCCTCATGATAACCAATTGCCTCGCCGTTCAACCATACATAACAAGCCGACTGAACACCCTGGAACTGAAGGAAAAACGTTTTGCCTTTGTCGCTTTCGGATACATTAAACGTTGTGCGGTAAAGTCCAGTTGCGTTTGTGTCGGCGTCAATGCTCGGCGGATTTGCTTTAAACGGATGTTTGATGTTGGTAAAAACCGGTTTGTCGTACGCTCTGCCTTCTCTTGCGCCTACAACCTGCCAGTTGGAAGGAACAGGAATATCATCCCAATTACTCGTTGAAACACTGGGTTTGAAAAAATCAGAAGGAGCTTTGGAAGGATGGGAAGCCCATTTGAACTTCCAGCTGCCATTTAATGAGCGAACAAAAGGAGATTTTTTATCAGTCTGAAGTGCACTTTTTTCATTGGCATAAGGCACAAAATCTGCACGTCCTTTTTCCGTATTGACACTAATAATTTCAGGATCTTTCCATTCCGGAACAGTTTGTGCAGTCGTTGATAATGTATTTAAAAAGAGAAGTATAAAGAATGTTAGAAACCGGCAATCATTCAAGTGATACATGTTTTTACTAAATCGGGATGAAATTTTCTTATTACAAAGTAACAGGAAAGCGAAGTTTTGGCTGTTTGTAAAAGTATTAAATGTAGTATCAAACAAAAAAGAAACTAAGCTTAAAAATAGCCTTCGTTGCGGTTTTATTTCGATAATGCTTTTATTTGTTCTCTTAATATAAAAATCTGAATATGCTGCTTGCTGTCGATGTTGGTAATACGGATACTGTTTTTGGACTATATCAAATGGGCGCCTGGTCGCATATCTGGCGTGAGCGTTCCCTTAGTCAGGAAAGTGAATCCCATTATGCATCGAAGTTGATGCTCCATTTTCTGGAAGCTGGTATATCGTTTGACGCGGTCAATACGGTAGTTTTAAGCAGCGTTGTCCCTGATCTTACGCCGGTTATTCAAAAAATGTTACGTTCGCTTTTTCAGGTTGAAACCATCACCGTGGGGCCAAATACTTATCCAGGATTAAGCATTGCAATTGATCATCCTCATGAATTAGGAGCTGATCTGATTGCCAACGCCGTGGCGGTGATGAACCGTTATCAGCAAAACTGCGTGGTTGTTGATTTCGGTACAGCACTGACTTTTACAACTGTTTCAAAAAATGGGGAGATTTTAGGTGTGGCAATTTTGCCGGGTTTAGTAACAGCCGTAAAAGCATTATTTGCAAATACAGCCCAGCTTCCCGAAGTACCCTTAAAGCTCCCGGAATCAGCGATTGGGAAAAATACAGTTCAGTCTATACAAGCCGGGATCTTGCTTGGATATGAAGGTTTGGTGAAATCATTGATTCATCGGATCCGTTCCGAAATGGGTGGGGAATGTATTGCTGTGGCGACAGGCGGTTTGTCTTCCATTATTGATACGCTCCGGGATGAGTTTGTTGAAATAGACAGAAAGCTTACACTCGACGGATTACGGATTATTGGAGAGAAAGTAAATGAGAATTGATATTATATTTATTTTAAATCTTAATGACTGACATCCCTGAAATTTCCACTTTCAATTTTTAGCAGGCTACTTAAATCCTGATTGTAAAGATAAACCCAGCAGGATATTAGCGTTCCGTCCTGCATTCGGATGGGGATTATTTTTCTTACATATAAACTTAGTATCTCGTCTTCAAGGACATCTTCGTATTCGTCCAGTTCTTTTAATAAAATTTCTTTCTCTTCAAGTCTGTAAATTTCTCCATAGACCTGGCTGTCAGCGTCTTCGTCATAAATAGCGCCCGGATACCAGCTGATTTTATATAGCAATCCTGGGAATGTTCCTGAGCCTTCGAATGTTGATAGGCTATGCAGCCGCTGAGCGAACGGATTCGGAAATCCACGCATTAAAGTGCCGTAGGTAAACAAGAACTTGGTATCAGCTGCCATATAAATTAATAATTTAAATCTATCCGGTAAAAATAATATTATATAGAATTTTTCGGTTCTAATATAGAATCCGTAATTCTTAATAACTATTAAGAATGGGATTTTTCTTATATTTACGAGTAGAGCTCTTCATCTAACCCAGAATTGATATGTACGAAAAGAATCTCGGTACGAAACAAAAGGCGTTACGAATTAATCTTGACCGCCGAATTTATGGCTCATTTGCTGAAATTGGTGCGGGGCAGGAAACGGCGGCGTTCTTTTTCAAATCAGGCGGTGCATCAGGTACAATCGCGAAGACGATGTCGGCTTATGATATGACTTTCAGCGATGCAATATATGGAACGGAAGAAGGCGGGCGGTATGTCGTAGAATCAAGATTGATGAAGATGCTTAACCGGGAATACAACCTGGTTGAAAAACGTCTTCAGGAGAAAAGAGGCGAGGAGAGTCAATTTTTTGCTTTTGCTAATACAGTTGTTGCGCTTAATTTTCAAAAAACCAATGAATCTCATGGCTGGATCGGTTTACAATTTCAATTAGCCCCACTTGGGCCTACGAATTATGTGGTTATTCACGTACGTATGCGGGATGACGAAAACCTTCTTCAACAGCAGGCACTCGGCATTATCGGTGTAAATTTGATGTACGGATGTTTCTTTTACCACAAGTCCCCTGAAATACTCCTGTTATCCCTGATGGACGATCTTACGCCCGACAGGATAGAAATTGATATGGTACGTTTCAGCGGCCCGGATTTTGTGAAAGTTGACAACCGATTGATGAGCCTTCGTCTTGTTAAAAATGGTTTTACAGATGCAGCTTTATTTGGCTCTGACGGCGGTGTTTTGCAGCCTTCGGAAGCGCTATACAAAAAACATATTTTGATGATGCGCGGACGTTTGCGCCCAATCACCAACGTTCATATTGACCTGATCAGCAACGGACAAAAACAGTTTCTTGCTGAGCCGGATGTGGATGAATCGAAAGTGGTTCTGGTTTCGGAGCTTACTCTGCACAACCTGAAAGGATCCGATAAAGATATTGACGAAAAAGATTTCCTTGACCGGGTTGATATTTTGTGTTCTCTGGGACATATGGTAATGATCTCGAATCACCATGAATATTTCCGGCTTGTGGCTTATCTTTCAAGACTGTCAAAATTGAAAGCGGGATTGTTGCTCGGCAGCCCGAGTTTGCAGGATATTTTTGAAGAAAAACATTATGAATTTCTTCCTGGTGGTATCCTGGAATCCTTCGCAACATTATTCAGCAGAAAAGTGAAATTGTTCATTTATCCGACTTTACAACCAGACGGCTCAGTTTACAGCTGCGAGAATTTTGTTGTCCCTGATCACTTACGTCCTTTGTTCCAGTATCTTATCATCAATAACAAGATTGAAGATATTATTAATTACAACAAAGAACACATGCACATTACAACTGACAGTGTGCTTGAAAAAATTAAACGTGGTGAGCCTGGATGGGAAAAACTTGTTCCAGAAAACGTTGCTAATATTATTAAAGAAAAATCATTATTCGGCTTGCCAAGTGAAGATGCGGGTATAAACGCAGTAAAATCCATTCACCAGGTCGTTGGTAATTTATAGGTTAAGATTTAGGTTCAATTTATAGAAAATTAAGAGCGCTTTTCGGCGCTCTTTTTTGTTGTCATACAGGTAAGAACGGTATTTCAAAATTGAGGAAATAATTCAGAAAATAAACGAGTAGAAAGTTTATATTTTGGCATTAAATAATAAATTAATTGTATTTTAGAGTTAATTATTTCGGGGTTATGATTTGAATAATTCGTCTAACACATTATTTATCAATATCATACCGAAACTTTCTCTTCTCACCTGACAAAATCTAAAATTCCTAAATCAACGATTCATGAAAAAAGAAAGCGAAGTTTCCCGCCGCGATTTCATCAGGAACTCTGCGGGCGTTGCCGTAGCCTTTTCTATTCCTTCAATTATTCCGGCTAGTGCCTTTGGTGCTAATGACAGAGTTCGGGTTGCGGTGATTGGAGTAAATGGCCGCGGACAAGATCATATAAAAGGTTATTCAAAACTGGCAAATGTTGAAGTTGCTACGTTATGCGATCCGGACGATGTGGTTTTGCAAACCCGTTCAAAAGAATTTTCTGAGAAAAATCCCGGGAAAAAGGTAAAGACTGAAAATGACCTTCGAAAAGTTTACGATGATAAATCGATTGATGCAGTAAGTATTGCAACACCGAATCACTGGCATTCGCTGGCAGCGATTTGGGCTTGTCAGGCTGGAAAGGATGTTTATGTTGAAAAACCCGGTTCACATAATCTTCATGAAGGACGGAAAATGGTGGAAGCGGCGCATAAGTATAAGCGGATTGTGCAGCATGGCGTACAGTTGAGGAGTTCGGAGGCGCTGCAGGAAGCAGTAAAATTTATGCGGGACGGTCTAATTGGCAATGTCTATATGGCTCGTGGCCTGGTGTACAAATGGAGACCGGATATTGGAAATAAAGGAACAGAACCCATTCCTGCGGGATTGAATTATGATCTTTGGACGGGCCCGGCGGAGATGAAATCTTTCTCAAAAAATTACGTACATTATAACTGGCACTGGCATTGGAACTATGGGAACGGGGATATAGGAAACCAGGGAATCCACGAAACCGATATGTGTATGTGGGGACTTGGCGTGGATACTTTTCCCGAAAAAATAACGTCAGCCGGTGGGAAGTTTCTCTGGGATGATGCCAAAGAAACACCTGAACTGTTGACGTCATCTTTTATTTATCCGAAAGAAAAAAAAATCATTGAATTTGAGGTACGCCCCTGGATAACAAATGAGGAGGGTGGCGTAGGTATTGGAAATATATTTTATGGCAGCGAGGGATATCTGGTCGTAAAAGGATACGACTCTTATGAGATTTTCCTGGGCAAAGACAAAAAGCCAGGGCCGACGCGCAAGGCTGGGGGAGATCATTACAAAAATTTTATTGATGCCGTAGTAGCACGGGATTCTAAGATGTTGAATGCTCCTGTCGAAACTGCTCACTTATCATCTGGATTGGCACATTTGGGAAACATCGCATACCGGACAGGCCGTGCATTAACTTTTGATCCCAAGACAGAAAAGTTTGTAGGAGATGACGATGCAAATACTTATCTGACTAGGAAATATCGCGCGCCTTATACGGTGCCTGAAACAGTTTAATAAAAAAGTTAGCGTATGTTTATAAACAGAAAAGCCCGGATCGGTTTGATTCGAGCTATTTTTGATACAGTTAATGTTGTTTTTTTACGTTAAATATTGGTAGTCATATTATCTCTTTCTGAAAGAATAAAAATATTCTTGAATGGCAAGCGTGTCATATTTTCCGACTGAATTTATATAAGATTCATTAAACTCATTGAATATGGTTCCTGATGAGGATGATTTATCCCATATATCAGGCGATGAAGCATCACTCCAATTCCATTGTATATACCAGCCTATCCTATTGTATTCAAAAACAGACAGATTTAATGCGGAATAGTTTCCGTAACCAACCAGCATGTTATAAACGCTAAATTTACCGTCCCAAACAGGCTCGATCTCACTTTGATATTTTGTCATCTTATAGTTCGAAGACAGCTGGGCATCCGATATTATATTCCTATTTGTCGACTTAAAAATAAGCTGATTTTCTTTTTTTACAACAGTCAATGAATTGAATAAATTTGGTATTCCAGCGGAATCTGCAGAGAAGAAGATTAGCGTTTCGTCGGAGATAAATGATGTGTCTTTTCTGGTAAAACCTTTTGTGCCTTTAATGAATTTATCAATCGCCGACTGATCTGTTATTTCTCCTTTATTTGTAAATAAGCGGATTGTAGACTTTTTGGTAATACCGTTCAAATAAAGTGTAGATGGGAACTGGGGTGCGGGATCGATTTTTGTTTTTTTACAAGCTAAAATTATAATAGCTAAAAGAAAGATATATAAATATTTCATCAGATACGGTTGTGTCGAGACTTTCTACCCAAAAATCTCTTCTAAATTAATTTCCAAATCAGGGAAAATGCTGGATTTAAGAATACTTGTTACAGGTTTTAAACCAATATATTTTCCGTCTTCATTCAGGACGTAGATATATACTGCATTATCAGAAGGTTCCACGAGCCAATATTCCCTTACACCGCTTTCTTCATACAGATCAAATTTTTCATTCATTTCCTTCTTTGAATTTCCAGGAGAAAGAATTTCAATAATCAGATCGGGAGCACCCAAACAGCCTTTTTCATCCAATTTATTTTCATCACAAATCACACAAAGATCCGGCTGAACAACTGTGAAAATTTTACCATCACTTGCCAACGAATCTTTTCTGGGAAGTCTTACGTCAAACGGAGCATAAAAAATCTGACCATAATAATTCTTAAAAAACTGGCCCATTTCCAAATGTAACCTACCCGATATCTTCTGATGACGCAAAGAAGGCGCAGGTGACATCTTGAAAATTTTGCCTTTAATTAATTCCAGGCGTTCTTCGATTCTCCACGACAAATAATCAGCATAGGTGTAAGTCCCATCCAAATCCAGCTGATTGATATCCGTTATAATCGTTGACATAGTATGTAAGTTGGTAAGGTAAAGCTACTTAATTTTAAGATAAACCTCAAAACCAGAAAAGATGCCCGGTTATCAAAAACCAAACACCTTTTCAAAATATTATATCAATTAAAACTCCCTGAACACAGCGGAAAAACTCCGGTCACTCTGCGTTTAAAGCGTTGAGAAATCAAATGATTCCAAAAACTTGGTCGTGAAATTACCGGATTTAAATCCAGGATCATCCATCAACTTGATATGAAAAGGAATGGTCGTTTTGATACCTTCAATCACAAATTCCTGCAAAGCACGTTTCATTCTTGTGATTACTTCCTCGCGCGACTGGCCGCTAACGATCAGTTTCGCAATCATTGAATCATAGTTTGGCGGGATCGTATATCCGCTGTAAACATGTGAGTCAATACGAATACCGTGACCACCAGGAAAATGCAGGTTTGTGATTTTTCCAGGAGACGGACGGAAACCATTTGCAGGATCTTCCGCATTGATACGGCATTCCATTGCATATAATTTAGGTGTGTAATTAACACCCTTAATCGGTTCACCAGCTGCTACTTTGATCTGTTCTTTGATCAAATCAAAATCAGTCACCTCTTCTGTAATCGGGTGTTCAACCTGAATACGGGTGTTCATTTCCATGAAAAAGAATTCACCGTATTTGTCAACCAGAAACTCAACCGTTCCCGCGCCTTCATAACCGATTGCCTGCGCACCTTTGATAGCAGCCGCACCCATTCTTTCACGAAGTTCAGGTGTTACAACAGGAGAAGGCGTTTCCTCAACCAATTTCTGGTGACGACGCTGAATAGAACAATCACGTTCTGACAAGTGACAAACTTTGCCATACTGATCACCGATGATCTGTATTTCAATGTGACGTGGTTCTTCAACAAATTTTTCAAGATACAAACCGTCATTTCCGAAAGCCGCAGCAGATTCTGTACGGGCATCGTTCCATGCCTTTTCAAACTCTTCCGGTTTGTTGATGATACGCATACCGCGTCCGCCACCACCGGCTGTTGCTTTCACAATAACAGGATATCCAATACCGATCGCTAATTCTTTGCCTTGCTCAACCGATTCAAGTAAACCTTCCGAACCTGGAACAACCGGAACGCCCGCTTTAATCATGGTCGCTTTTGCAGTTGCCTTGTCGCCCATTCCGTTGATCTGAGCGGCTGTGGCTCCAATAAATTTGATGCCGTAATCAGCACAGATTTGAGAGAATTCAGCGTTTTCTGACAAAAATCCGTATCCCGGATGTATAGCATCTGCGCCTGTAACTTCGGCAGCAGAAATAATATTTTGTATACTTAGATAAGACTGACGGCTTGGCGGAGGTCCGATACAAACAGCTTCGTCAGCAAAACGTACGTGAAGGCTGTCGCGGTCGGCAGTTGAATAAACTGCAACCGTTTTAATACCCATTTCACGGCAGGTCCTGATCACACGTAGTGCAATTTCACCTCTGTTGGCAATGAGAATCTTTTTAAACATGTAATTTAATTAAGTTTTTGAAGACCGGTCATTACCGTTATACAGGTTCAACAAGAAATAAAGGCTGATCAAATTCTACCGGAGTGGCGTTTTCAACCAAAACTTTTACAATTCTTCCTGAGATTTCAGATTCGATTTCATTGAACAACTTCATTGCTTCAATCACACAAACCGTTTTTCCAGGCGTGATTTCATCTCCGATGCTTGCAAAAGCAGGCGTTTCAGGATTTGAGGCACGATAGAAAGTACCGATCATTGGCGATTTAATTGTAACCAGATTTGAAGATACCGCAGGTTCCGGAGAAGCAGTCGGAGCCGAGGGCAATGCGGCAGCAGCCTGAGCGGCCGATGCTGAGAGCGTGTTGGCTACGGGAGCAGAAAATTGCGAAGGAGCAGCAGCAGATACAACCGGCGCTGACCCGTATCTTTTTACCTTAATTTTAAGATCCGTTGTTTCAATGTTTACTTCATCAAGACCAGACTGGGCGATGAAGTCAATTAGTTTCTGAATTTCTTTAGTTTCCATTTAGTCAAGTTTATACAGTTGTAGGAATTGTAGCCTATGATTTTACTCGTTCAACGTAGTCGTAAGTGCGGGTATCTACTTTGATTTTCTGACCTTCTTCAATAAATAAAGGTACCATGATACGTGCACCCGTTTCTACCTCAATCGCTTTTTTCGGAGAGTTTGCAGTATCTCCTTTCAAGCCTGGTTCAGCATAGGTCACTTCTAATTCTACAAATGGGGGCAATTCACAAAGTAATGCTGCATCTGTTTCCGTGTTGATCAGGATTTCTACTTCCTGTCCATCCTTCATCAAATCAGCAGCTGTTACAAGTTTCTCGTCGATCAATACCTGATCGAACGTTTCTGAGTTCATGAAGTTATAACCACTTTCATCCTTGTATAAAAACTGGAATTTATGTCTTTCTACGCGAACCGGAATAATAGTAGCACCAGAAGAAAATGTATTATCCAATACTTTTCCAGAGGTAAGGCTCTTCATTTTAGTACGAACAAAAGCGTTTCCTTTACCAGGTTTTACATGTTGAAACTCGGTAATCTGAAACAGATCGTGGTTGTAATGTATTACTAGTCCGTTACGTAAATCTGCAGTCGTTGCCATGTTTGATTAATAAGTAATGCAAAATTATTGTAAAATCTTAAACACAAAATGAATAATGAAGCATGTCCATTATTCATTTCTTTATTATAAAGCCCATTTTAAATAGATAGCTCCCCAGGTAAATCCTCCACCGAAGGCAGCCAATACCAGATTATCTCCTTTTTTCAACTGTGACTCATAGTCCCACAAACATAGTGGAATAGTGGCCGAAGTTGTATTGCCGTATTTCTGGATATTCAACATCACTTTATCCATACCCACACCCATTCGGTTAGCTGTTGCTTCAATAATTCGTCTGTTCGCCTGATGCGGAACAAGCCATGCAACATTTTCACTGGAAAGATTATTTTTTTCCATGATCTCAGCTGAAATATCAGCCATATTCTTCACGGCAAATTTAAAAACCTGTGAGCCATCCTGAAATACAGAATGCCATTTGTTGTCAATTGTTTCGTGTGTAGGCGGATAACGGCTTCCTCCCGCTTTCTGATGCAGATAAGGATATCCAACACCGTCAGAACGAATAATGGAATCTATGATTCCATAACCATCCGTGTCAGGTTCAAGAAGCACAGCTCCCGCTCCATCACCAAAAAGTATACAGGTTTTTCTATCTGTGTAATCGACTATCGCTGACATTTTATCAGCACCGACCACAATTACTTTTTTATATTTTCCAGTCTCAATAAATTGAGAGCCGATTGTAAGTGCATAAACAAATCCGGAACATGCAGCCTGGATATCAAAACTTCCAACATTTCTAATGCCTGTCATATCACAGATCAGAGTGGCAGTACCAGGAAAAATAAAGTCGGGAGTTGTAGTGGCGCAAATTACTAAATCAATGTCTTCCGGAGACGTATTGGTTTTGGCAAGTAACCCTTTTACAGCCTCAGCGCCCATATGTGAGCTTCCTAAACCTTCTCCTTTGAGTATGCGACGTTCCTTAATGCCGGTGCGGCTAACGATCCATTCATCGTTTGTCGCCACCATCGTTTCCAATTCAGCATTTGTCAGAATATAGTCAGGCACATACCCGTGTATTCCTGTTATAGAGGCTCTTGCGTGGGTCATGGTTAATTTCTAGCATTCAAAATTCAAGTGAATTTTGGTAAAAAATAGTATCAGAGTTTTCGCAAATATAGCTGTATCGATCATATATCAATTCAAGGCATTTGCAATATGCAGATAAGCTTTTGATTTGACTTGTTTATATGCCCAACCAAGCATGTTCTTAATTGCCAGCGGCGAAGATATACCATGGGCAATCATTACATTACCATTTACTCCGATAATTGAACTTCCGCCGATCGATTCATAATTTGTCTGATCTATAAAATCATCCTGAATCCCTTTTTGTTTGGCAATTTCATAAAAAGATTCTCCTAACTTAAACAAAACATTCCCTGTGAAACCATCGGTGACGATCACATCTGCTTTGTTAGTGAAGAGGTCTTTCCCTTCAATATTCCCGATAAAATTGATTTTTTTGTTATCCTTGAGCAGCGGATAAGTCGCCTGAGCAGTCAATGAACCCTTCTGTTCTTCTTCACCGATATTCATTAATGCTACACGCGGGCGCTCAACCTGGAATGTATGTTGAACAAATAGTGAGCCGATTTCTCCAAACTGCGCCAATACTTCAGGCTTACAATCTGCATTGGCACCAATATCCACCATAATGGCATATCCGCCTCCAACCTGCGGTACATAACCTGCAATGGCTGGTCTTAAAACTCCCTCAATAGCTTTTATGCTAAAAAGAGCACCTACGTGCATCGCTCCGGTGTTACCCGCGCTGCAAAAGATGTCAATTTCTTTATCTTTCAGAAGCTTGAATCCAATTCCTATGCTTGAATTAGGCTTTTGAGAAAGAGCTTTTGTAGGGTGCTCACCCATCTCAATAACATCTTCGGCATGAATAATGTCAACAGCTGATGTCGGAAAGTTATTCTGGTGAAATATCTCCAAAATAGCACTTTCCCGGCCAATTAACACGATTCGGGCATCCGATGGCAGTTCGGAAGTGGCTTGCATAACCCCTTCAACTATTGCTTGTGGAGCTAAATCTCCCCCCATAGCATCTACCGCAATTTTCATTTACACGCTGTTATTTTGTACTAAAAGTTAGAAATCGAAGGTGTAAATTTAGCAGTTGTGCCTTAGTAAAAAAGAATTTCGCAACAACTTTTATAAGGCTGTTGCGAAATTAGCATTCTCATTATCAAAAATTAAACCGTTTTGGCATAATTTTCAACAACAACTTTGCCTCTATAAACCAGATTTCCTTCGTGTACGTGCGCACGGTGGAACTGATGGATTTCCCCAGTTGAAGAATCAACTGACAATTGCTTGCCTGTAAGGAAGTCATGTGCTCTGCGTGTATCGCGACGGGTCTTGGAAATTTTCCGCTTAGGATGTGCCATGATGCTTTATGTTCTGTATGTTAATATTCGGTTTGAAAAACTTTTATATCGCAGTTCAGAATTACTCCTGATTGCCTTTTAATTTTTTTAATGCTTCCCAACGTGGGTCAATTTTTTCTTCTGAATCACTGTCCTCTTCGCTCGCCTCTTTATCTTCTGAGGAGTAAACAAGAATCACTTCATCCTCTTCTGCATCTTCATCACCAGGTCCTTCCTCACGAAGGCTTGGATGTAACTTTTTTACCGGCAGCGAAAGTGCTATAAACTCAAAAACATATTTTGCAACGTTAATCCGGTTCGTGTTTCGGTTGATGATTTCTATTTCATCGGTCAGCTCTTCATCACGGTCGCCAAATTTTAAAATAATCTGATCATCCGAAATAATAGGCTCCTCAAACGGTTCCAAAGTACGGTCACAGGTCAATTCCACCGAACCTTCAGTATGAAAATGTAACTGGAGCATTGTTGCAGATTTTTTTAAAACCACGTGTGTTTTAAATTGGCCGCGTTCAATAAGATCCTGCTCTAATTCTTCAAAAAAAGCGTCTCCCGACTCCATATCATAGTCATACTGTTTGTCTTCCAAACCGTAAATGTCTATGTTGTATTTACTTAGCTCTTTCACTATTTCTGTCAAAAGGACTGCAAAGGTAGTGTCTTTTCGTGTTAATAAAAAAACTATCTACAATTTTTATTGATTTGAACTGAGGGATTTAACATTGAATATGCTGTTTCCCAATATGTATTGACTTTTTCCTATAATAAGACCTAGATCTTACGTGCAGGATTTCCGAAAAATGTACTGTTTGCCGGTACATTTTCCACGACTACTGACCCTGCGCCAATTCTTGCGTTTTTACCGATTTCTATACCGGCAACGATGATTGCTCCTGATCCTATAAACACACCATCACCAATCGTCACGCGGTCATTGATCACGGCGCCTGCGCCAACTGTAACATAGTCACCGATCTTTACATAGGTTTCTATCACGGATGAAGTTTGGAATAAAGAATGACTTCCCAAAGTGGATAATGGACCGATGACAACGCGTGCTCCAAATAAATTGCCATGACCAACGGCAGCCATATCAGAAATTATTGCACTTTCGTGGATCGCGTTAACAGGCATACTTTTAAAACGATCATTTATTCCTTCCGTCAATTGTTTACGAACTGTGCGCTCGCCAACAGCAACAAAAGTTTCACATTTTTCGCCAATGATATTAATAAAAGCTTCGTCGTCAGTGGCGCCTAGAACACTTACATCGCCGAATTCTTTTCCATGCAATTCTTTGTTATCGTCCAGGATCCCATAGACAAGCACATTATTTCTTCTAAAAATATCAAGTGCTTGCATTCCTAAAGAACCTGCACCAAAAATTAAAACCGGATTTTCCATAATTAAATAAAATCCATCAGGACAAAGTTGGTCCGATGAAAGAGGTAATTGTATTGTTAATGAATCTGGGTGGAATTTATTTGTCAGTTGGAGAAACTTGATTTTTCAAACCGACATTTCAAAACGTGCAGAATGTTGTTTTTACAAAAGTACGGATTTTTAAAGGAACGTTACACGAAATACAAACGGGCTTCCATAAGGCGAAATATTATTTCCATAATCATCTATCTGATTATTGTAATTTAGGTTATACAACGCGGTGAAATGTACAGCTCGTATAAGGCGGCCACCAGTAGGCTGAGAGTAAGATGCTCCCAACATAGGGGAACCTATCCATTTCCTGGCGTCGTATTTAATAAATGTATCAGCTACAACATTCATTGATTCATATTCAGCAATAATATTTATCATTGGTACTACTTGATACATCAGAAATCCCTTTCCTCCATAATAGACTGAGTTTACGCCGTAATATTTTGATTTAAACCACATTAAAGTAGCACCGACACCGCCAACTAATTTCTCAGTAATTTGAGATCCCACCATAGGGGATATATTTATATTTGTATATGTCCCGAAACTCAAACCAAAACTTCCGCCAAGTCTTATTCTTTCCTTAAACGCAAGATTTTTTAAATCACTTTCAACCTTTTGTTTTTCAATCGGCGCCTTTTCTTCTACCGGTGGTATTTCGTTTCTGATCGGTCTTTCTTTTTTCACAGTATCCGGGCGGTAATATTCGTCGGTTTGGGCAAATACTACTGATTTAATTGATAGTGTGATGATAAATAAGCAGGATAGGAGGATTTTCCTTTTCATTTCTAATTGGTTTATTTTAATATTGTTAATACTAACGCAAAATTCTTAACTTTTGGTTTATTGTTGATTAAGCCCTCATCAATTCTGCCTCATTCACTGCCTGACTACCTATGCATTATCATATTTCTGTAACTGACCCTGCTTCTCACTTCTTAGTAATCACCTACACAATTCCTGAAATCACAACGGATCACATTGAAATTCAGTTGCCTGCATGGCGGCCGGGACGATATGAAATTCAAAATTTTGCCAAAAATATTCAATTTATTGAAGCAATTTCAATTAATGGTGATAAACTGCCATTACGCAAAATCACGAAGGATCGTTGGGAGGTTACGACAAACAATGAAAAAGAAGTTCAGATTCGTTATTCTTATTATGCAGCAATCCAAAATGCAGGTAGCAGTTATGTCGATGAGGAGCTATGGTATCTGAATTTCATCAATTTTTGTTTTTATACAGAAGGCCGGATTAATGATGAATATTCTATAACACTTGCACTACCCGAAACTTTCGAAATTGCATGTGGATTACCATCGCACGGACGTCATCAATTGGTGGCTAAGGATTTTTATCAATTGGTAGACAGTCCGTTGCTCGCCTCGGAAACTTTACAAAAATCAGATTATACTGTTCGCGGCGTCCAGTTTCATATCTGGATGCATGGCCGTTTGAAACCAAACTGGAAACGTATCCAACGCGATTTCAGAAGATTTTCCAGGGAACAGATTGCGACCATGGGGGAATTTCCGGAGGAAGATTATCATTTCCTGAACCTGATCCTGCCTCACGCATTTTACCACGGAGTTGAACATCACAACTCTACCATGATTGTTTTGGGGCCTGATGATGAAGGAGAAGGATTGTATACTGATTTGCTGGGGGTGAGTTCGCATGAACTTTTTCATGCCTGGAATATCATCAGAATTCGCCCTATCGAACTTTTGCCATACGATTTTACCAAAGAAAATTATTTTGAAACTTGTTTTGTGGCAGAAGGCTGCACAACCTATTATGGTGATTTATTTTTAAAACGCGCCGGCGTTTTCAACGACGAAGCATACGTAAAAGAATTGCAGGTATACATGAAGCGGCATTTTGAAAATAATGGATCGGCCGCGCAATCATTGGCTCAGTCGTCTTTTGATCTTTGGCTGGATGGTTATGAGAAAGGAATTCCTCATCGCAAAGTGTCTGTATATCACAAAGGCGCACTGGTTGCGATGATCTTGGACTTATATCTAAGGAAAAAGTCTAATCATGAAGTTTCTCTGGACACGGTTATGCAAATTCTTTGGCAGCGTTTTGGCAAGCCTTTCATTGGGTATACCATTCAGGATTATCAGGATATTGTGGAAGAAGTGGCTGGTGAAAAACTGGATTGGTATTGGAAGGATTGCATTTTTACAAATGAACCATTAGAAGCCAGATTGAATGAAGCACTGAGTTTTGTCGGTTTGCAGATGACCACGTTCAGTAACGGAAATATTCAGCTAAATGTCCAGGACGATTTTAAGGCGAAAATCCAGCGTGACAAATGGCTTGAAACGCGGCAGGTATTGTCTGATGAAGAAGAGGAATAGCGTTGGCAATCGGCTTTCAGCGGTCGGCTTTCAATTTTTTTGAATATAAACACTTATCAGTTTTAAAAGTGAATTTGAGTTTATATTGAACCTGATCTTAAAGTACACTGCTGAAAGCTGACAGCCGAAGTCAATTTTTTAACACATCTTTCAAAGCATCCAATAAATCCGGGAACTGATATTGAAAATCGGTTTCGTCCTGAATGCGCTGATTGATAACATAGTTACTTCCCAATACCACATTTGCCATTTCACCGAAAGTCAGCCTGAGCGCGAACGCAGGAACGTTTGGAAGCCACTGGGGTTTATCTAACGCTTTACAAATGAGTTGTGTAAAATATTCGTTTGTGGCAGGAGGCGTCGCGACAGCATTATAAGCGCCAGTCCAGAAATCGTTTTCCATGCATTGGATATAAAGCGCACAAATATCATCGATATGGATCCAGGAAAGCCACTGTTTTCCAGAACCTAATGGTGCACCAAACCCAAGTTTTGCTGGTTGTGCCATTTTCGGTACCGCACCACCGTCGTTGCTTAAAACAATTCCAGTCCTCAATTTGACAGTTCTTACACCTAACGCAGCAATTTGATCTGCTGCCTTTTCCCATTCAATCGTCACTTCGGACAAAAAATCCTTTCCGGGAGGCGAGTGTTCTGTATGCTGAATATCACCCGTGTCTTCTCCGTAATAACTACTTCCGGATGCTGAAACAAAGGATTTTGGCCTTATATTTAATTCTTTAAATTTTCTGGCGATTAGCTCGATACTATCTATTCGGCTGCTGAATATTTCCTGTTTTCGTTCTTCTGTCCAACGCTCATCCGCAACACCAGCACCTGCCAGGTGTATCAGATAATCTGTATTTTCCAGCGCACCAGCTTCAATGTAATTCTTTTTTACATCCCACTCATAAACTTTTACCGAAGGAATATTTACTTTTTTTCGGGTAAGAAAAGCGATTTCGTATCCCTTTTGAAGTAATAAGGCTGTAAGTCTTTTTCCAATTAAACCTGTTCCTCCGGTGATCAATACTTTTTGTGCCATAAAATGCTGGGATGGGTTACTATTTCAGAAGATGGAGATACAAAAATAATGCCGACGTATTATTCTGTAATGGTATTGACTTCTTTCGGTGGCTCCTGCTCAATTGCTTTGGTAACCCTTTCAATCATACTGTCTATGGATTCGTCGGGCAAAAAGTGCATGGGCGCTTTAAAATGAACAGTCAGCGTAGTATTTCGCTTTTTAAAACGTAATCCTTTTTTATCAAAAGCTCTTCTAAAACCATTAATAACGACTGGTATTACAATGGGTTGATGTTCTTTGATCAAATGCGCCGTTCCTTTTCTGACCGGAGCAAAAGGTTTTGTAGTGCCTTGCGGAAAACTAACGACCCATCCGTGTTTCAAGCCCATGCCAATTTTGTCCTGAGCTGAATTGTCCAGCTCCCGTTTTACATTTTCTCCGTTTGCCCGCCAGGATCTGTCAATGGTAATCGCGCCACCAATACTGAATAATTTTGGCAGGATTCCTTCTTTCATTGTTTCAGAAGCGGCTACATAATAACAGCGGGCTCTCGGCGAAAAAAGATAAAATGGCGGCGAAATGGTATCCTTGTATCCCCATTTGGTCGCGCAGAAAATATGGTAGAAAGCAATTACGTCGGCGAAGTAAGTTTGATGATTTGATAAAAATATAACGCCATGATCAGGAAGGTCAACTAATTGTTCGCTGCCTGTAATTTTTATTTTATTAACTGCCGTATAGCGATAATAGGTAAACCAGCCAATCACGAATATGAAAAAGCGTTTTATGCTCAAAAAATTACCGAAAGGGTCTTTTTCAAACAACCCCAGAAAATCAAACCGTGCTAGCCAAGGCGGAAGTGCACTGAATATACTTTTTTTGGCATTCATGTAGAAAGTATGGTCAATAATGCGGCTTAAATTAGTTGGCTTGTTGACATCTAAATCAATATTATCTGCAAAAATTGTTAACGAAGGTAAGATATAAAGAGATTCTTAAATTAAATAAATAACCGGGCCTGACAGATTGTAACCAAATCAATGTTTTGAAGTCAAAAACGTATAACAGTAACTATTGGCATGATTCTTTGATTACCGTTCAATACTTACCTAATTTTGATCAGCTTACTAACAAAAAATACCAAAATAAATATGACTATTAAGTATCAATCGCACATACTTGCATGCGTACTGGCTGCCGGGGTTTTTTCTGGTTGTTCTAAAAACCCGGTTACCGGAAAAAATGAAATTATTTTCATGTCTCCGGAAAAAGAAAAAGCCTTAGGTGCAGAATCACATCCATCGGTAGTCGCTTCTATGGGATTATACGATGACAAAGATCTGACGGCTTTTATTAATGACAAAGGAAAGGCAATGGGGAAAATTTCTCACCGTCCTGATGTAAATTATCAGTTTTTTATTGTCGATTCTCCTGTTGTAAATGCGTTTGCCGTTCCGGGTGGTTACGTATATTTTACACGCGGAATTATGGCGCATTTTAATAATGAGGCTGAATTCGCAGGTGTTTTAGGTCATGAGATTGGACACATAGCAGCGCGTCACTCTGCAAGTCAGCAAACCAAACAAGTTTTTACACAAGGAGTTCTGCTGGCCGGATCCGTCCTTTCACCAACTTTCAGAAGTATGTCAGAACAGGCTTCGCAAGGTTTGGGATTATTATTGTTAAAATATGGTCGGGATCACGAAACGCAATCTGACGAGTTAGGTGTTGACTATTCTAGTAAAATTGGATATGACGCCAATGAAATGGCAGATTTCTTTGGAACACTGAAAAGGATCAGCGAAAAATCCGGACAAACCATACCAACTTTCCAGTCCACTCACCCGGATCCGGGAAATCGGCAGGTGAAAGTTAAACAACTTGCTACTTCTTACCAATCAGCGCATAAGGCAAGTTACAATGTGAATCGTGATGTTTACCTTCGCAGAATTGAAGGTTTAATATATGGTGTTGACCCGAAACAAGGTTTTGTAGAAGGTGGTCAGTTTTATCATCCGGGATTAAAGTTTCAATTCCCGGTGCCATCGGGTTGGCAGACAGAAAATACACCGGCACAATTTCAGATGGCTTCAAAGGATGGCAAAGCAATGATGCTTTTCACAATAGCTGAGGGAAAATCGCTGGAAGAAGCGGCTCAGACAATTGTTAAGAATTACAGTCTACAGGTTTCTGAAAACAACAAAACAACAATCAACGGTAATCCTGCAATCGCGATGATTGCAAAACAGGTTGCACAGGGACAAACTGCTGCGGCTGCCAACGCTGCACAAATTGCAAGTTGGTTGATCCAATATAACGGTTCTATTTATGTCATTCATGGGGTTGCTGCAAGTACGGATTTTGGAGCAAATTTGAATCAATTCAAATCAGTTGCACAAGGTTTTAAATCCTTAACCGACGCTTCAAAATTGAACAGGGAGCCAGAACGTATTCGTATCAAAACGGTTCAAAGTGATGGAACGCTCCGTGATGCACTGAAAAGTGCTAATATGCCAGACAACAAACTGGAAGACCTTGCTATCCTGAATGGTATGGCGCTAACGGACAAAGTTACCAAAGGAATGCTTTTCAAAACTTTGGGTAAATAATTTTCGAGACATATCGGCTGAGGTTACGTCCTAATACTGATACAAAAGACCACTTGTATTACTGAGTTCTCAGTTTTGCAAGTGGTTTTTTGACATTAATCAGCCCAGACATGCGAAGGAAAAATGACATTTTACTAAAAAGTGCTTTCGAAGAGGCGTTCTCAGATTTACTTCTTTTCTTTTTTGAAAACGCTGATGAGCTGTTTGATCTCGAACGCGGCTTCGAATTTATGGACAAGGAGCTTGCAGAGCTTTTTCCGGATTTACAGAAAAAGGGTGGTAGCAGATTTGTAGATATGTTGGTAAAAACATACCTGAAAACCGGTGCTGAAGAATATATTCTGGTTCATATCGAAATTCAGGACGGAGCAATCAAAAATTTTCCGAAACGTATGTTTCAGTATTATTACAGAATACTGGACAGGTTTGAAGTTGAAGTAGCGGCACTGGCTGTTTTTACCGGGAAACAGAAGCAAAAGCAGCCATCGGAATACAGAAGGAATTTTTTAGGCACAGAAATTACCTACAAATACAATGCTTACCAGATATTTGACCATGATGAGGAGCAGTTGGTAGAAATGGATAATCTTTTTGCTCTGGTAATTCTGGCTGCTCAAAAAGCTAAGTTATCCGATAAAACTCCGGAAGCTGAACTGAGCGAACAAAGATTACAAATAGTAAGGGCATTGATAAATAGTAAGCGATATGATCCTGAAAAAATCAGGCGTTTTCTCTTTTTTCTCAAGACTTTTATTCACATTGATAATTCTGAATTAAATAGTAAATTTGATAATCAGGTAAATATATTAACTGGAAATGAGACAGCTATGGGAATTATAGAAGCCATCAAGATGATCACTATGGAGGAGGGGATTGAAAAAGGGATGGAAAAGGGAATCCAAAAAGGAATTGTGCAAGGTATAGAGCGAGGTGAACGAAGCAAAACGTACGAGATAGCTAAAAATATGTTGCTTAATACGGATTTCGATATTTCCAAAATCGCAGCTCTTGCTAATTGTTCTGAATCACTGGTTGAGGAAATCAAGGAAGGTTTAAGAAGGGAAAGTAATTTTTGAACGTAATTTGATATCAACAGTATATCAGGTAAAATCAGTAGCTATGGGAATTATAGAAGTCATCAAGATGATCACCATGGAGGAGGGGATTGAAAAAGGGATGGAAAAGGGAATTGTGCAAGGTATAGAGCGAGGTGAACGAAGCAAAACGTACGAGATTGCGAAAAATATGTTGCTTAATACGGATTTCGATATTTCCAAAATCGCAGCTCTTGCTAATTGTTCTGAATCACTGGTTGAGGAAATCAAGGAAGATTTAAGAAGGAAAAGTAATTCTTGAACGTAATTTGATATCTACGATATATCGGGTAAAATTAAAAAAGTTCGGGAAGACATTGGTAAAAATTAGTGCAAGATGAATAAACCCAATTCTCATCTTGCACTGATTTGATTATCTCAACTTCGCTTCCAACACCTTCATATAGTAACCCCCAACTACCGAGCGCGCCCGGAATCCCACTGATTTTCCATCCTTTGTTTCATGCCAGTCCGAAAGCGGAATACGATCCGGAGTTGTAGTCGCATAATGATATACCGGCTGGATAAATGCCTCGAAATCTTTTTGGTTATCAGCCAAAGTTGCTGTCCAGATAATCCAGTCTGATTTTGTGTAAGTTTTTCTGCTGTCCAACGGTAAGCCAAAAGGCAATTGTTTTTTCAGATAATAATTGACTTCTTTTTTTGCAACTTCTTTTGGAAACACGTTCAGGTCCAGAAGTTCATCCCAAACCAGATTATATTTTTGGCTCCATGTTCCTTTTTTATCAAAAGTCAGTGCATAGTGATCGCCATCGTTTGCCATCTGCATCCATTTTTGAGCAAACTCTTTTACCAACACATTAACTTCTGCTGCTTCTTTCGTTTCGCCGAGTTGTTCGGCCAATTTCGAATACGATGCCAAGCCCATAATGGCTTTAATGGACAAGTTGGTATTTCGCGCCAGGTGTCCTGCAAAATCGTCTGTACAAAGTTGGTTAGCAGGATCAAAGCCTTCTTTCTTCAAATAGTTAGCCCAAACGGACAAGGTTTTCCAATGCTTTTTTGCGAAGTCAGTACTTTTTTCTGTTTTACAAATGGCATAAGTTAAAATCAGCATATTACCTGATTCCTCCACAGGCATATCTTCGCCATAAGTTTGTCCGTTTCCGAGCGGATAAGTGCCGATATCGTGCGCTGCAAAAGGTTTGGTCCATTTTCCGCTTTCCGAATAGTAGAATATTGGTTCCATCATTCCTTTCAGCAACGTTGGATTATAAACGAGAAAAAGCGGAGCAGACGGATACGTAACGTCGACTGTTCCGATCGAACCATTGCTGAAATTTTCTTTTGATAAAAACAGCGGTATTTCGTTAGGTCCGGCTACGAGCTTATGTGCGGAAATTGCCTGGCGATATGCCATTACACAAAGATCAGCATACATCTTTCCACCGGTTTTAAATGCGTCGTTATAAATTTTTACATCCACCGCATTACACGCCGCAAAAATCGAATTGAAATTTGTCTCTGCGTCTTTCAGTTCTCCCTGAATGGTTTTGTCACCATTTTTATTCCACCACGGCAGCAAGTTTTTACCAAAATACTGAACAGAAAATTCATCGTCATAACCAATCATTACATGTTCTGAACTACCCTTGTTAACTTTTCCAAGTGTTGTAACAATGGCCATTGCCCGATCGCCACCTGTGCCGATGACAGCCAAATTTATCTGGTCAAGCTCTCCTTTTTCAGTAAAATTTTTCATCAGTCCGGCAGGTGTTCCAAGTCCGGCGATATGAACGGATTTTTCATTTGCAGCCAGATAAGCATATCCCCAGTCAATCCTTACGTCATCACCTTTGCGCTGCAAAATTTTCTGATCCACACTACCGATAGCAAGCGTCACCAGATCTCCGTCTTTACCTTTTCTTTCCGTCACTTCCTGGCTTCCTTCATGCACAGCAAGTAACCCGGATACAGATGTAAGTACCTGAACATCGTGGACTTTACCATCATTCGATCTTACATCATAGACGATATAGTTTACGGGACGAGACAATAAAGCCAGATTATCCATCAGAAGCGGAGCTACGAAACGTGTTGTCAGATGAATCGGGCCAGCGTCAAACTCATAAATACTTTGCGTGGCTTTCATCGTAAAATTCACTTGTTTCGCATTCAAAATAACATCGGGACCTTTTGGCGCCAGCTCATCTGTCAGGCCGATGTCGATATAACCTGGTCCGGCTCCATTTTTGCAATGAGCCGCTATGATATTTTTTCCTTTTCGTAATGCCTTCTTAGCAGCAGCACTGATTTTTCGTGTTTCATAATCACCGGTGAAACAGTTTGAACATTCATAAGCTAAAACACCATTGATGTAAACAGAAGCGTCATCGTCATGAAATATATTTAAACCAATATTTTCAAAATTGATGTTGTCCAGTGTGAACTCCCGGCGATACCATACTTCCTTTGGAAATACAGTTCCGGTTTTCAACATGGCGTCATTTCTGTCTTTCGTAGCAAATGGAGCACTTCCTGTTTTCCAGGTCGTGGCTTTGAAGCTTTCCTTATACCAATCCGCTGCTGGCTTTTCTGTTATAAACGCCGCTTCGTAGGATTCTGTTTTCGCTGTCGGAACAATGGTCTTCAGCACAGCTGTTGGTGCGCCCATGAACCGATATGTTTTTCCATCCACTCGGATCAGTCCATCGATCGGATTGGGCTTGCCGGTCCAGTGTTTGGTTGGAGAACCTGTCAATTCGCCTCCAAATGACCAAACGCTTGTGTATGGATCGATCGTGATTAGTGGAACAGCAGGAGGTTGAAAATTTTGCGCAAAACAAACATTCAATCCGAAGATTAAAAGGTAGAGTATTGACCAGCGTTTAGGCATCAGCGTTATAATTAATTTGTTAAATCGTTTTAGCATTAATTTCATAGAAATATAGCAACATCTATTTTCTATGAAGACAGGTAGGTGACAAATCTCATCACTTTTTTCATTTTTGTATAAATAAGAAGTGGTTCTATCGTCGCTAAACAATAGAACCACCAAAATCTTTGCTGAATAATTTGACGCCCAGGCGAATTTTTTAGTTATAACTTCTTGTAGGCCGTCTTTGCACTTTCAAGAAAATCGACAAAATGTGCCGGGTTCAGATCATAATTTTTTGGAGCAACCAGCAAATTTCCTTCCTGATCAACGATGCAATAATGAGGTTGCGCATTGTTATTATATTTTACAATCTGCAAGTCAGCATTTTGCGCTCCAATGGTTTTCTTAACCTTATTGTCATATTTCGAGGTATACCAATCTGCTTCGGGCAATTCTGTTTTGTCATCCACATAAAGCGCGGCGATTACAAAATCATTTTGAAGGCGTTTCAGTACTTCCGGATCCGACCATACCCGCGCTTCCATTTCGCGACAATTCACACAGCCATGTCCTGTAAAGTCAATAAATACCGGCTTGTTAACTTTTTTCGCATAAGCCTGCGCTTCCTTGATTTCAAAAAAACCATCAAGGTCATGCGGCAAATGGAATAAATCAGCATACTTTTTAGAAACTTCGGAAGAGCCGGCAGCGGCTGTGGTGTTGACACGTTTACTTAAATCAAAATCGATAGTCGACTGCGGGGGCAGATATCCGGCAAGCGCTTTCAAAGGTGCGCCCCACATACCGGGAAGCATGTATATTACAAAAGTGAATGTGATAATCGATAACAAAATTCGTGGCACGCTTACACGCTCAATCGGTGAATCGTGTGGTGTCAGAATTTTTCCCAGAAGATAAAATCCTAACATCGAGAAAATGACGATCCAGAAAGCTAGATACACTTCACGGTCTAATAAATGCCAGTGGTAGACCTGGTCTGCAATACTCAGGAATTTCAGTGCCAAAGCAAGTTCCAGAAAGCCCAAAACCACTTTAACAGTATTCAGCCAGCCACCAGATTTTGGAAGCGATTTCAGCCATTGAGGAAACAGCGCAAAGAGCGTAAAGGGAATAGCAAAGGCTGAGGAAAATGCAGCCATACCTATAATCGGTTTCACCACAGCACCGCCCGCCGAAGCCACTAAAAGACTTCCCACGATTGGCCCTGTGCATGAAAATGATACCAAAACGAGCGTAAATGCCATAAAGAAAATCCCGGCATATCCGCCCTGATCCGATTTGGCATCCATTTTATTGACAAATGCGCTTGGCAGAACAATCTCGAATAAGCCTAAAAATGATAATCCAAAGACAAAAAAGATGGCGAAAAAAAGTACGTTTGGAATCCAGTGGGTACTCAGGAAATTGGCGAAAGCCGGTCCGTTTAATCTTGAAACGACAGTACCTATTAAAGTATAGATCAATACAATCGAAATTCCATACAGCAACGCTTTTACTTTTCCATTGGTCTGATTAGTAAAATAACTAACCGTCATCGGGATAATAGGAAACACGCAAGGCGTCAACAAAGCAACCAAGCCAGATAGAAACGCCGCCAAAGCGAATCCCCATAAAGATTTATCTGCGCCCTGATCTTCCCTGCTCAAATCGATTTTCGGAGCGATTTTTTCACCAGTAGCTTCCGAGGAATCACCTGCTTTGATTGTAATATTTGCTGTTTCCTGATTTGTAGAATCTGTTGTTTCAGCAGCCGCCACCGTGCTTGCTTCTGCTGGCGTGCTTCCGGTCAAAGTTTGTGTAGACGCTCCTGCATCGGCAACTACTTTTAAACCTTTAAATTCAAAATCATCATTTCCGGGAACGCAAAGTCCGGATGTATGGCTGCATGTCTGATATTCAGAACTTCCTTTAATAACCGGATTTGCAGTCAGGATTTTTACGGATTGTTTAAAAACCGCTTTGTCATCGAAGAATTTAACATTTCCTCCCCAGATTTCCTCATATTTCGTTTTCGGGTTCTGCGGTTTCAATTTGCCAACCAGCGCGAATGATTTATTGGGAGTAAAAGCGAAGGAAGTAAGCATCGGACCCAAATCAGGATCGAAGTCTGAGGAATACAGATACCAGTCTTTATCAAGTGTTGCGGTAAAGATCAGGTCAATGGTTTCACCCGCTTTTACATCGGTTTTGGAAAATGTATAAGTCCAGTGCGCATGTTTCTGAATTTGCGCAAATGCCATAGTTTTTGCAAAAAAAGCGCAAACAATAATGAATAGAAAAAGACTTCGTTTCATTGGATATTTTGATAGTAGGAGCTGAATTCGTTAAGATTCAGACTGTCTTGTATTGAATTAATTATCTAGTAAACTGGTGGGGCTTACAACGATTTATATATTGAACGTTTTTTGATCGAAAAAATTCACCGAAAGCATATCCCGTATGCGAATACAAAAGTGCAAATTGTCTGGCAGAATAATTTTCCATCCTGCTAAAAGTCCCAAAAAGTTTTACAATAAACAGAATTACTTTTGATTTAAGTCGAATTGTTGAGTGTGCTAAACGTTTTCTGCTAACTTTGCGACCTCAAAAAAAGCATAGTAAAACAGCAGATCGATGTCGCAACCACTTTACGTAGTCAAAATCGGAGGAAATGTAATTGATAACCCGGAGGCATGCTCTCGTTTTTTGGAAGCCTTTTCTAAATTATCAGGAACGAAAATTCTGGTGCATGGCGGAGGAAAAGTGGCAACGCAAATAGCTGCCAGTCTTCAGATCGAGACACAAATGGTGGACGGCCGGAGAATTACGGATAAGCCGATGCTGGATGTGGTTACGATGGTATATGGCGGCCTGGTAAATAAAAATCTGGTGGCGATGCTTCAGGCAATCGGATGTAATGCGATAGGGCTTACTGGTGCGGACGGTGGAATTATCCGTTCGGTGAAAAGACCAGTAAAAACAATCGACTACGGCTTTGTGGGAGATATTGAGGAGGTGAACGATATTCAGGTCAACGCTTTGTTACATAGCGGCCTGGTTCCGGTGATTGCACCGCTGACGTATAGTAGTGGTGGGTTACTGCTAAATACCAACGCCGACACTATGGCTTCGGCAATGGCAGTTGCTATGGCCAGACATTATGATGTCAATCTGATTTATTGCTTCGAAAAAAGAGGAGTTCTTTCTGACTCTGAGAATGATGACTCAGTGATTTCTTCCCTAACACCTGATCAATATGCTGGTTACAAGGAATCTGGTGCTATTAATAAAGGCATGATACCTAAAATGGACAATGCGTTTGCAGCTTTGCACAGTGGTGTATCAAAAGTTACAATTTGCCATGCCGACGAGTTAGGAAATGCTTCAGTCGGGCAGGCTGGGACCGTTATTTATTTGGATTAAGGTAGTCTTGAAGAAAATGTTTACCATTCATTGATCTGCTGATTTTCGCAGGTCGTGGTCTTTCATTAAGGTGAAAACCTCATAGTATTTGTAACATTCTGTTAACAATACAGCTAATTCGGTTTATCTCTCAAACGTCGAAATTTTCTTCGCTCATCAAACTCTATTCGATAGATATATTATTAATATTCTCGAATAACATAATTTATTTTTAATTTGTTTAGTTAATTATTAAAATAACTTATTAAGTTTGTGTTAAGCTTTTTATTATTTAAAAAATCAGCGAACATCAAATTCATTTAACTCTCTATGGGAAAAAATTTACTTAGACTTATTGTCATGTTGATGGTAATAAGTGGACCTGTATTCGCTCAGACGATATCAGGGAAAGTTACAAGCAGCTCTGACGGCTCATCACTGCCTGGCGTGTCGGTGCTTGTAAAAGGTACCACCTCCGGTACAACCTCAGATGCCGATGGGGCATTCAGCATTTCAGCCAAGGCAAATAACACATTGGTTTTCTCTTTTATTGGTTACAAATCGAAAGAGGTAATCGTGGGAACGCAATCGGTTGTTGATGTAACAATGGAAGAAGATGCTTCTCAATTGAATGAGGTTGTTGTTACAGCTTTAGGTATTCCTAAGGAGCAACGCGCATTAGGTTATGCAACGGCCACAATCAACAATGAATCTTTGGTAAAAACGGCTTCTCCCAACTTTGCAGCCGCATTGTATGGAAAAGCTCCTGGAGTTACCATTAACGCTACGCCGGGTGGTGCAACCAGTGGGATAAGTGTTAGTATCCGTGGCTTCAGTTCGATTTCCGGAAATACGCAGCCACTTCTGGTATTGGATGGGGTGCCAATTCGTAACGGTGAATCAAGAAATACAGATTTTTGGGGTGATCAACGTATACGCGGAAACGGTCTTTTAGACTTGAACCCTGCTGATATCGAAAGTATCTCTGTTTTGAAAGGTGCATCCGCCGCGGCTCTGTATGGTTCAGAGGCAGTGAATGGCGTTATGTTAGTAACGACAAAAAGTGGAAAAGGTAAAAAAGGATTTGGTGTTGATTTCACTGCAAGTTATAACGTAGATAAAATTGCATATCTGCCTAGATACCAGAATGTAAGAGGTCCTGGATATCCCTTAAATTATTTAAATGGTGGGCAGGATGCAGCCGGATTTATTTATTATGATACCGACGGAGACGGTACCAAGGAAACAAGAGGTTTACTTAATGCAACCGTTAACTTTGGTCCTAAATTTGACGGTCAGCCGGTAATGGCATTTGATGGTGTGATCAGACCTTATTCTCCATCAAATAACAGCTATGCAAATTTGTTCCAGAATGCAAGCAGTTCAAATATTAACCTTGCAGTTTCAAAAGTAACTGATAATGCGAATGTTCGTTTTTCTTTCACACGTCAGGATAACGGAATGATTAGCTATGAGTCTAAAAACAGCAAGAATATCGCAAACCTTAATTCAAGCTTTAACACGGGTAAAAAGTTAAAGACTGACATTACAGTAAACTTTGTAAATCAGCATACGCACAACAGACCTTTCAAAGTGGATCGTATGATCAACAACTTCACGGGTATGATGAACCGTTTTGAAAATGTTGACTGGTACTTTGATAAATACCAGACCAGCCAGGGTTATAAATACGTAACAGCTATTTCGGGTAACCCTAGCTTGACACCTAACGAGATCATTAAATACAACGGATTCAAAAGTGACATTGCTGACTATGTATGGAGCACAAGAAAAAATACATACGACGAATACAGCAACCGTATCATCGCAAATTTGACGCAACACTGGGAGATTACTCCTGAGTTAAAATTGAGAGGCAGAATCGCAACTGATTTTACATCTGAAAGAATTGAAGACAAACAGGCTTCTGAAAAACCGCTTGCTTTTGGTTACACGGGTTCTTTTGGGATGAGTAACAATCTTTATAATAATGTCTTTGGTGAAGCTTTATTAACCTATACTAAAAAGCTAAACGAGGATATGACCGTTCAGCTTACTGGTGGATATAATGCCCGCAAAGAGCTTACCACAATGTTTGGTGTGGTCACAGATGGCGGATTAAGCACAGAAAGCTTTTATGATTTGTCTGCTTCTGTAAACAATTTAAAGACACTTGGAACGAATACCCGTAGCAGATTCACAAGGGATGCGTACATTGGAACGGCAAACTTCGATTACAAAAACTTGTTTTTTATTGAAGGAACAATAAGAAGAGACCGTACTTCAACCTTGGCTAAGGGAAGCAATTCATTTGTATATCCTTCTGTTAATACAAGTTTTGTTTTCTCGGATGCATTTAACATGCCGTCATTCCTGAGTTACGGTAAAATCAGAGGTTCTTTCGGTGTTGTGGGTAATTATCCTCAGACTTATCAGGCGAACGTTGCTTATCAGCAGGGAAGTTTGCAGGTTCAGCAAACAGGAGGCCAGTCGGTATTGTATACGTATATGAATTCAAGTTACGGTAATGATAAAATCCGCCCGGAACAAAAACGTGAATTTGAATTCGGTTTAGAGGCTAAATTTTTAAATAATCGTATCGGTTTAGATGTCTCTTATTACAATGCGCAGATCGTTGATCAGATTTTACCTTTATCCATTGCTGCAACTTCTGGTGCAAGATCAATCCTTGCTAACGTTGGTACGTTAAGAAATAAGGGTCTGGAAGTTGGGATTAACTTTTCTCCAATTCAGGGAACAGGAGCTAATGATTTCAACTGGGATATGGTAATCAACCTGGCTCAAAATGCTAATAAGGTTGAAAAACTTGCCAATAACTCAACGGAATTATTACATGCTGATTACGATGGTAACGCTGCACAGTTAAGATCTGTTGTTGGTCGTCCGATGGGTGATATTTTTGTACATGGAATTCTCAAAAATGCGCAGGGACAGCAGGTTGTTGGACCTAACGGATTATATCAGCTTGATCCTGAATTCAAACGAGTGGGTAATGCAATGCCTAAGCTAACGGGTGGTTTTATCAACAATCTGAGTTACAAAAATTTCAGCCTAGACGTGGTAACAGATTTCAGATGGGGTGGTTCGATTATGCCAACGGGTATCAACTGGATGACTTCAAGAGGTTTGACAGAGGAAAGTTTGACTGCGATGGACGCAGAGCATGGCGGTTTATCTTACTATGTTGACGCAAATGGCAAAGGTGTTCCGACAAATGCGGCTACGGGACCTGGTGGACAGACCGTATATCATGACGGTATGTTGATGGATGGTGTTACTACAACTGGAGAAGCCAATACGAATATCATTTCTCAGGCTGTTTATTATAACAGTACTTACAACTGGGGTGGACCGCAGTTCAGCAGCTCTCGTTATGAATTGTATGTAAAGAAGAACAACTTTATCAAAATGAGAGAAATTTCTCTTGCTTACAGATTGCCAGCTTTTATAGCAAACAAAATCGGGACTCAGAATGTAACAGTATCTGTGTTCGGACGTAACCTGTTCTTCATTTACAGATCAATTAAGGATCTTGATGCAGAACAAACCAACGCAAGTACAAGATGGTACGAAAACGTGAATAACGCAGGTAACAACCCATCATTCCGTACCATGGGTGTTATGTTAAGAGCAAGCTTCTAATTTCTAATTCGATTATGAAAATGAAAAAAATATCATCATTAATATTAGCAGGGCTTTTGCTGAGTGCAGTGTCCTGCAAGGAATCGGATTTTACTGATTCTTACGCCGATCCTTCGAAGATTGCTGAAACGACGGTTGAAAAACAATTTACAGGATTTTTACAATCCACTAAGGATTATATTCTTCCAGGGTATACCAATTATTTCGTAGCACTCCGCACTTCGATCAATCATTACAACCAGGTGACAGGTTGGATCAATGATTCAGGACAATATATTCCAGGGTCGGCCGGAACAGAAGCGGTTTGGTTTAATTACTATAATATGCTTGCTCAGTATCGCGAGCTTCAAAAGGTATATAATTCCAAAACAGCAACTGAACAAGCAGATCGCAAGTTCTTCATGACTGTTGCTACCATTTATTTGTATGATCAGACGGAAAGAATGATCGACCTCTTTGGTGCTATTCCTTTCACAGAGGCTGGTATGTTGAGCATCAAAGGTGGTGACTATGCCGGCTCTTTGGCAAAGTTTGACGATCCGCAGGCGCTTTACACCATGATGCTTGACGATTTGAAAAGCATTTCGGCAGAATTGAATTCAACGACAATTAATGCAGGATACCTTAAATCTTTCCAGACTCAAGATTTTGTAAACAAAGGTGATCTGACTGCATGGAAACGTTATAACAATTCACTTCGGCTGAGAATGTTAAACCGCGTTTCCGGAGTTGAAGCGTTCAAATCGAGATCAACTACTGAAATGGCTGAGATTTTGGGAAATGCTACAACGTATCCGATTGTTACAAGCAATGAGGAGAATATTCAGATTAATGTGTTTAGTATAAACTCTGACATTAACTCCAAAGGATTTCAGGATGGTATTGCTTCTAACGGAAGCTGGTATGGCAACACGGCTGGCAAGAAAATGATTGATTTCATGAATACCAACGCTGATCCACGTTTGCCTATCCTTTTTGAGCCAGGTGCAAATGCAGCCGGAAAATATATTGGTATTGATCCAACAGCAACTTCCGCAGTGCAAACTGCACTTTCCAACGCCGGAGAAGTGGCGATTTATAACCGTTACGTAACAAGTCATAACCAGTTTTTCCCAGGTGTGATTATCAACGCAGCTGAGGTTAATCTGATCAAAGCGGAATATTATTTAAGAGCTGGAAACGACGCTTCGGCTAAATTGGCATACGAGACAGCGATCTCTCAATCGACAAAATTCTATAATGGAATTTCAGCGGTAAGTAACGCGACAGGTGTTAATGCTGCGCCGACTCCTGCTACGGATGCTTCCATCGCGGCCTACATTGCAGCGGATGGAGTAAACTGGGATAAAGCAACTTCAAGCACAGCAAAACTTTCTTTGATCGCTACGCAAAAATGGCTTCATTTCAACCTTGTTCAGCCTTACGAAAACTGGGCAGAAACACGCAGACTGGATCTTCCAACGTTCACTTTCCAGGTTGATAATGCAAACAACCAGACATTGCCTCCGGTGAAATGGACAATCCCAAGTAATGAGATTTCTTACAATGCGAACAATTACTCATCAGTAAGAGATCAGGATAAGCTTACAACAAAACTTTTCTGGGACGTAAAATAGCTCTGCTTTTATGTTCTTAGTTAAATAGTCAAAAAGGGTCAGCTGTAAAGTTGACCCTTTTTGATATCAATGAATTTAATTCAGACAGAATAATACTTTTGCCTAAACATAAAACACACTCACCATGATCTGTTTCTCATTTGAAAAAGCTGAATTAGTCGGAATTGGCGCTAACGTTATATTTCTCGGAGTCGTTGCCTACGTATTGATACTATTGATCATCGCCTTGAATCTCTTCATAAAAGTCCTCAGAAAAAAACTGAAAGAATAAACGAGAAATTAGGAAAGTCACTTCGTCTTGTTCTCCAAAACCAAGAGCTGAGGATAAACTGTAATACCTTGAAACATCAGGACAGTCAGTTCTGAGATGTTATGAAAATAGGAGCCGAGAATAATATCTTCGTCACCATCCTTATCATAATCCGCGGACTCCATAATCATCCATTTTCCCGAAACTCCTTCAGGTGTAGAAAAGGGCTTGAAATCTAAATTGCCTTCATTGGAAAGATATATAAAACCCTGCTCTGGATTATCAAGATCAGTGTAAAAGGAGGTAGCAGCGATGTCGATATCACCGTCGCCGTCGAAATCCCGGGCCATGGCTTTGCTGGCTCCATATAACGGATAAAACCAGGCCCGTTTGAAATTATCCTTACCGTCATTCAAATAGATACGGATACCGTGGTAGTTTTTCTTAATTCCTGAATAATCCCAGTTGTCTCCATTGGTCAGAATAATATCCTGAAAACCATCCTTGTTGAAATCCGCCAGTTCAAAATAAATAGAGCCAAAAACAGGAGGGAATTGTAGAACCACTTTTTCCTTAAACTCACCGTTTCCCAAATTATAAAATATCGAAATTTCCTCCCTGGCCTGAGTCATCAATGCCATGATATCAGGTTTTTTATCCTTGTTAAAATCGGCAATTTCGACTTTTCGGGCTCCTGGCAATTCTTTAAGGACATGTTGCTTTTTAGATTCAAAATTGTCCAGCCATAACAGCCTCCCAGTATGATTTCCAAACTCGGAAATAACAACATCCTCTTTTCCGTCCATGTTGAGGTCAGTCGCTACAAAATTTACCGGCCTGTGCAGTAAATGGATATTAACCTTCGACTGATCTTTTTTATCCGTTTTTGTTAATGATTCCAGACTTCCGAATTTTTGCTGAGACGGTTTCAGCGAGCCGACGGACAATAATCTCGGTGAAGCATTGTCAGGAAAATCAATATCAGAAGCAGGTGTGCTGATCCAGATAGAATCCCTTTGCTGAAATTTTTCGTCGAGAACATACAGCGTGTTTTGTGCGTCACCCACATACAGCTGTGAAGATTTTTTATCAAATTTCAGAAGTGTCGTTTGCGGAAACATTTTTTTGCCAACGAAAACTGCTTTCGGTTGAAAAAGAGATAGCTGGTTGGTAACAACCGGTCCGGGTTTCTGAGGGATGGGTTTTTCAGGCGCTTCTTTTTCGTAATACTCAACGATTTTTTTCCAGTCTTTTCTTGAAATAGTCGCTGTGCGCGGATAAATATTCAGATCACGAACCAGCTTTTCTTCCTCCGCGAGCATGTCTTCATAAACATTTTTGCCCGACGTATTTATCCCCATGCGAAAACCCATATTAGGCAATACCGAAGTTGTCCAGGTTTTTTTATCCAATAGCGAAGGACTTGGAAAAAGGTGGCAGGTGGCGCAGTATTGTCCTGCTAACTGCTCGCCAGTCAATAGTGAATCGGATAAGGATACTGATTTCAGCGGAGTTGAAACTTCATTGTTTTTTGTATTGATAAAAGCAAAAGCTGTTATCCAAAAGGAAAGGAGTATAATAATTACGTATTTGTAAGCAGGCATTCCTGAAACTTATTTGGTTAGTTTAGAACCCTTATAACACAGAGAAGCCAACACGAAACTACTTGTTGACTTCTCTTATCTATGCTGATCATTTTCTTTTTTAAGAAACAATCAGATCGCTTAAAGCCTTTTCAACCTTTTCAAAACCGAACCGGGCCAATTCCTGATCCATCCGGGCTTTTATCAAATCGTTCTGCAAATTTCCAATGCTGCCTTCATGCGTATGTTTCAAATCACGCGGGGCGGTATAACTTCCGTCACCAATTTCCGCGCCAACCTGGCGGTAGGCATCACGGAAAGGAACGCCATTGATGACCAGTTCATTCACACGCTCAACACTAAAAAGAAGATCGTATTTGGCATCGTCCAGCAGATTTTCTTTCACTTTTATATTTTCCAGCATAAAGGTCGCAACATCCAGACAGTCCAGAATTTCATCGAAAGCAGGCATCAGGATTTCTTTCAGCAGCTGCATATCACGGTGATATCCCGAAGGAAGATTACTCAAAACGATGGTAATTTCCATCGGAAGTGCTTTCATGCGGTTTGTTTTTGCGCGAAGTAATTCTGCCACATCCGGGTTTTTCTTGTGCGGCATAATGCTGCTTCCCGTGGTCAGGTCATCCGGCAAAACGATGAAACTGAAATTTTGGCTGTTATACAAACAAACGTCCATCGCAAGTCTTGAAACCGTCGCTGCCAGTGAAGCAATGGCGGTCAGTGCTGCCTGTTCCGTACGGCCGCGGCTCATTTGCGCATAAACCACGTTGTGATGCATCCCTTCAAAACCCAACAGTTCTGTTGTCAATGTTCTGTTTAACGGAAAAGAAGTGCCATAACCAGCACCGGATCCAAGCGGATTTCTGTTTGCAAGGCGATAGGCAGCATTTAATTGAATGACGTCGTCAATCAAAGCTTCTGCATAAGCACCAAACCATAATCCGAAAGAAGAAGGCATGGCAATCTGCAAATGGGTATAACCCGGAAGTAAGTCGTTTTTATGTTTTTCAGACTGGCTGATCAAAACACCAAATAGTTTTTCCGTTGCCTGAACAACCTGAAAAAGACGGTCGCGGGTATATAGTTTCATATCAACCAAAACCTGATCATTACGCGAACGTCCGCTATGGATTTTTTTGCCGATATCACCCAGTTTCCGTGTCAGCATCAATTCTACCTGTGAATGAACATCTTCAACGCCCTCTTCAATAATGAAGTTTCCTAACTGAATTTCTTTATAAATTGAAAACAGCTCAACTTTCAGCGCTGAAAGATCGTCGGCAGTTAATAAGCCGATCGTTTCCAGCATAGTCGCATGCGCCAGATTTCCCAGCACATCGAATTCAGCAAGGAAAAGATCCATTTCACGATCACGACCAACGGTGAATCGCTCAATTTTTTCAGAAGTTACAGTATTTTCTTTTTGCCAGAGTTTCAAAATCAGTAGACGAATTATGGTTACACAGAGGTGCGCAGCTTAGGAAAGAGAAACACAGAGGTATTAATCCCAGTCAATCATGCGCTTACTGCTACAAATTTACAATCAATTGAGGAAACGCAGGGGAATTGTGAAGGTTATTTTTGTTAGGTGACACAGAGCGGACGCGCGGAACAACAGATAAATAGGAGAGTTATACAGCGTTTTTTTCTTATCTCAAATCAAAACCTCTGTGTACCTCTTTTTTACTCTGTGACCCTCTGTGTAACCTAACAAAACATAAAATCAGTTAATCATTCGACGAATAGCTACGAAGCGTTTTTGGTAATAATCAGCGCTCAGCAGATCGTAGCGCACGCCGCCGTTAAATGCAGAATGAATAAAACGGATATAACCCGGAGCGGTTTCGGTAATGATACCGACATGACCAATTCTGGAATCTTTTGAACTTTGTCCTTTAAAGAAAATAAGATCGCCTTTGCGTGCTTTGGAAAGATCAATTTCTTCCCCTTTTTCTGATTGTGCTGCACTGGAATGAGGCAGGGAAATATCCCATTTGCTGAAACAATAACGGACGAATCCGGAACAGTCAAAACCTTTTTTTGATGTACCGCCGGAACGGTATGGGATATGTAAATGCTTGTTTGCAAAAGAAACAAGTGACCCGATCGCATTTAGCGTATCTGCCTCAACTTTCTGTGGATTTTTTGATTGGGCATTGGCAGGATTACCAGATAAAACAGCGCAAAAAAGTAAGCCTAGGAAAACGGTACGTTGAATCGTAATAAACATTCAGCTTGGTTTAGGTTCTGGGTAATAAACTCCTAATCAGTAGAATATATTGTCTTTTCAAATTTGACCTTCGAAGTGTAAAGCTAACGAGGAATATTGGTTTAAAAAATTTTAACTTTTATCAATTTGTTAAATTTTCCTGTTTTGGCAGTTAAGTCACTTAGGGCCAGTACTTACGGTAATCTCTGACGTTATCCGTAAACGAAGCTTCATTCCACCCATCTTTTTTGCTATTTTTGTGCCCTTCAAAAGATTATTCAAGAATTAACCATACCTATTGCATGGAAACCACCGACCGTTATTTGCAACGCGGCGTATCTGCATCGAAAGAGGACGTACATAAGGCAATCGAGAAAATTGACAAAGGATTATATCCCAAAGCTTTTTGCAAAATTGTTCCTGATACGCTGGCCGGTGATCCTGAGTATTGTACAATCATGCATGCAGACGGCGCGGGTACAAAAACTTCGCTGGCTTATTTATACTGGAAAGAAACCGGCGATATTTCGGTCTGGAAGGGTATCGCGCAGGATGCGATTGTGATGAATACCGACGATTTGTTATGCGTCGGCGCAACAGGTCCGATGTTATATTCATCGACGATTGATAGAAATAAAAACAGGATTCCGGGTGAGGTGATTGCCGAAGTGATCAACGGCGCGGAGGAAATTCTGGAAATGCTGCGCAGTTATGGCGTGGAAATTTATAGCACGGGCGGCGAGACGGCTGACGTTGGTGATCTGGTAAGAACCGTGACGGTTAACAGCACAGTCATTGCCAGAATGAAAAGATCGGAAGTTGTCGACAACGCCAATATCAAAGCCGGTGACGTAATTGTCGGACTTGCATCTTATGGCCAGTCAACGTACGAAACTTCGTATAACGGCGGAATGGGAAGTAACGGATTGACGTCTGCCCGTCATGATGTTTTAGGTAAATATCTGGCTGAGAAATACGGTGAAAGTTTCGATCCGGAAGTTAACAGCGATCTGATTTACAGCGGTTCAAAAAAATTAACAGATCCGGTTGAAGGGACGCCATTGAACGTCGGACAGCTGATTCTTTCTCCGACGCGCACCTATGCACCTGTTGCCAAAGCGTTGCTGGACGAACTTCGTCCGCATATTCACGGTATGGTTCATTGCAGCGGCGGAGCGCAGACCAAGATTTTGCATTTTATTGATAACCTGCATATCATCAAAGATAACCTGCTGCCGGTTCCTCCATTATTCAAATTGATCCAGGAAGAAAGCGGTACCTCATGGCAGGAAATGTATAAGGTTTTCAACATGGGGCATCGTCTGGAAATTTATTTAGCTGAGGAACATGCAGCGCGCGTGATTGCGTTATCACAGTCATTTGGCATAGAGGCGCAAATTGTCGGTCGTGTAGAAGCCTCGCCTGTTAAAAAACTTACGATTTCGAGCGAAGCGGGGACGTTTTTGTATGAATAGCATTTAGCGATTTTGGGAAAAAATTATATTGAATTGGGGTATTAGTCAATATTTTTATGGCGTAATTACCTCCTGACTACTTGTTGTAAGTTCCTGTAAATTGTTAAATACAAATGCTATCTTATGATTAAATCAAGTATTCTACTGACTAAAATGAGATAACGGAAGTCGGATAATTAGAGCTTAAATTCATTTTGTTTTATCTTTTTAAAGTAAATATTCGTTTCCTTTTTGTTTCCGAATTCGAGAAAGCCCGGTGGGAGTAATACCCAGATAACTCGCTATATGTTGTTGCTGAACTTGCTGATGTACAATAGGATACTGCTGGATAAATGCATGATACCTCTCAGTAGCGGATTGCATTTGCCAGCTACACATTCGATCAATAGTTGCTTTGAAATTTTCTATCATGATGTTCGATAGAGCGATGTATAATTCTGGATTATCCGTTAGAATCTGTAAATAATCGATCTTGGGAATTTCAATAAATTCTATTGGGGTACAAGTTTCAATATATTCCTGACAAGGTAAATTCAATAAGAAATTATCAACTGAAACTACAAAGTCACCTGCCTGACTAAAACGGCTTGTCCATTCTTTGGATTCCGTTCTGTAAAAATTTCTTGTTATCCCTTTTGTTAAAAATAATAGACTCTTTTGGTTCTCATTGGGCATTAAGATCTGTACTCTTGCTCTAAAATTCCTTTTTGCCGCCCTGTTGTTTAAAAATTTAACAACATCAGTTGGCAGCGGAATATGTAATTCAAGTCTTTGTAATAAATCCTTCATTGCTCCTAATCATCAAAAATGATTAAGACGTGTTTTTGAACAAAAGTAACAATTGTAAAAAATATAATATTCTACACAATTTATTGCCTTATGTTAATAGTTTGATATTTCAAAGCGAAATACCTTTACAAAAAATATCTCACCCCAGATTTCGCGGTCGGAGGGTGAGATTAAGAGTAGTTTAAATAATTTACATTATCAAACCAATTTAAAGTTATGAATTTTAGAATTAAAAATGGGCTATTGTTATCATTATTTTCAATTTTACTATACTCTTGTAGCGAACCAAGTGTTAAGGAAGAAAGTAAGTTGATTAGTGATACTGACACTAAATTGGTAACATTTAGAAATCTAAAGGCAAAAATTCCTGTTAATTATCCCGAAGAACTTTTAAAATATGGGCCCGACGATTTACAATTGATAGCAGCAAAGGGAAAAGGTAGTGCGAATATGAGGACAACTGAGGGAAACAGTTTCGATGAAATCGCAGAAAATGTACTCGAAGAATACCCTAGTTTCGATGAATTTAAACCTGAACAATACAAAAAATACTTTCCTGAATTGTCTGAGAATGAGATTCAGGAAAATTCCGAAGATATTCTTGATTTTATGGAGAAATTAATGGGATATGAAGTTGCAATATCAGTATCTACTTTACCAGAAGGACGAAATTTGAGGGTAACATCAGGAAATAACCCAGGGGAAGCCAACTCTTGTGAAAAATGGTATTATGCTAATCATTTAAGACTTGATAAGGGTGGAATAGAGTACGCAGCAGGCAAAGCTCTTGATTACACCACAATTTATTACGGTAGCAATGCAAATGACCATACCATGGCAAATTCTTTTTTACATGCTGTTTGGAATATTCTCTTAGGTAAGCATGCAGCATATCGATATGGAGACGTTTGGAAAGCTCGTGAGGTAATTGAAGGCCTTACTGATGCCCATGAATGCGATTCTCCTGATGATGAAAAACAAATGGATTTACACAATAATGACGTCGGTTTAGAGTATTTCAATACGTACGCGGAGAGATATAAAAAGAATTTGGTTGATCATAATGTTAGGTTAAATAAATTACCGCAAGAATATTGCGATTACATATACTATTCTTCGGCAGTCAAAATTGCAAGAGGTAGTTCCTTTACAGCTAACAATTATACCAGGGTATATTACGATTAATTATTTTGACAAATACTTATTTTTATGATAATTGACCTTACAAACGATAAAATGAAAGTAATCATTCTGCCTCTAATTATGTTTATTTGTTTATCCTGCTCCGAGGATAAGTTTGGCAAAGAAAAGTTTGATGATCAAATCGTTATATCTAACAGGGCAGATACAACGATTCATAAGATAATAGTTTGGGGCGGTGATCGCCCTGTCTTAAAGAATGAAAAATCGTGGATTTTCGAAAATGTTCTTCCTGGAAAAGCTGATACGATAAATTTTAATATCAACAGAGATGTAAAAATACCGGAAGGCAGTATTTATGTTAGGGTATTTTTTAATGAAAAGGATTCATTGCCTGATGCAGGGTTCTATTTTACAAATTGGCAAATAGTTGGTTCGGATTACAGGCATTTTATCGTTTATAAAGATAAGGTCGTTTTAGAAAAGCTGAATTAGTACGTGAATATATGGGGTCTATACATTAGGCCCCATATATTTGGCTCCTTTCCCCCAAACCTTAATTTTATCAAAAACCTCCTTTGCAGAAATACTGTCCAGACTTTCAGTCTGTGTTTCAATATAATTCGCTTTCGGCCCGATTGGGCCCCATCTTCCGCCATGTTTCGGTCTGAAATTGGGATATAGTCCTAAAGTATTTATGCCCAGAGCTGCCGCCAGATGTAATGGTCCGGTGCTGGCTGCGAGCAGGCCATCCGTATGTTTTATGAAAGTGATCAGCTGATCGAGCGGTAATTGGCCGGTTAGGTCGATCACATGCCGCGGTAATGTATCAATCCAGGGTTTCAGTTCTTCCTGTTCCTTTTTAGAACCGGTTATAAAAATCTGATAACGGTTTTTATCCAATAAATCAATCAATTCCGAAAACCGTTGCAGATCCCATTCCAAGGCATTTTTATTGGATTTAGGATGCAGAATAATGGTGAATTTGTCCGTAATGAGCAGATCAGAAAATTCAGCCGGCAACGTCGCAAGCTTGTTCATCTGATAATAACGCCACAATTCATCAGGCACTTCTTTTATTCCCAAAGGTTTTAGCAAGCGAAAATGCAGAACAGCCTCATGTTCATCCGAAACTTTCCGGCGCAGCCAGATCAGTCGGTTGCAGTCGCGCCAGTGGTATGGGCGGCTGATCGTTCCAATCCTGATCGGGATTTCTGCCTTCCGCGCCAGGTTGCTTATATCCTTTTGTGTAATTAAATGGAGAATTGCGTCAAATTTGTGTTGTTTGATTTGTGCTATTTGATCCTTTTCCGGTAATGCAAAAATTGCGTCATAATCAATAAATCCATCAACAGAGTCACTGGCATCGATTACTGCTTTTGTATAGTTTCTCGCTAAAATAGTAATACGAGTCTCCGGCCTGATCTGTTTTAAATAACCGCACAAAGGAAGGGTTAACACAACATCGCCGATGGCATCTACTCTTGTGATTAAAATATGCATGCTTCGGAAGTCAATCTGTTTTTGATGAGCAGTAATAAAGATCCGGGTTTACGTTTCGCTTTTTTTTGCAAAAGTACTATACCATTAACGGTATTTCAGATAAAAAATTCGAAGATGCATATGAGAAAAGTATAATTTTTAAGTTAAAGAAACGGTCTTAGGGTGTTTAGACAATCTAAAATTCAGGGTCGTGCAGAAAAAACGGAGGATAGATTTTTACAAAATTTGTAAAAATCTATCCTCCGTCAGGCACTGATAATCTTCTATATCATTGCTACTTATCCGACAATGGCACAAGTTGTGCTTTCAGATCAGGATCTTTCATGTTTTTGTCCAGCGGAAACATCGGGTGTTTAATTCTCTTGTAACCCAGTCTTTCCAAATCCTGATCTACGCCGCCCGGTGTTAAAGCCAATAACCAGTCAGCGCGCATGTTGTAAAGTTCAGGTTCGAGGTAACCGATTTTTACAACCACGATATCAGATTTGCGGGGGTTAAGACCAAGTCTGGTAAAATCAGCTTCTTTATGATAAGGTTTGCGTTTTTGCGTAACGATCACATGCACGCTGCCGACTTTTACGACAACTTCTGTTTCCGCATTTCTATCTCCATATTCAATCGATTCCACAGTTCCGGCCAGACGAACCGGAGGAGCGAAACGTGCGTCAACAGCAGCACCTGCCAGGGCATCTACTTTTCCACCAACACCAGCCGCGATGGCAGCTTTTACAAATTCAGGTCCGGGAATGGAAGCATAAATCAGCGAAGGTCCATCTTCTGATTTGAATTCCGGACGCGCCAGTATCTCGGTTAATGTCCACGTTACATCACCCGCTCCGCCCGCAGTCGGGTTGTCGCCTGAATCGCTGATAAAAAATGGATGTTTCTGGCTTTTAACTGCTTTGTCGAGCGCTTCTTTTAAGGATGCGGTTGGTGCGACAAACTCAAATTCTTTCCGCACTTTCCAAAACTTTTCAGCCAGATCTTCCGCAGTTTTTGTAACCAGATTTTTATCATCACCAGTCACCATTACAACGGCATGGTTTCGCGGCTCGTCGGCCCAGGCATACCCGATCCAAATCGCAGCATCAACAATTCCTTTTTGCAAGGAAGCCGGAGAAACTGCGGCATACAAAGTTTTTCCCGGTTCGATTCTCGTACTTGTTTTTTCACCAGGCAGTAGGATTGGAACGGGGATCCAGGCTTTGTATGCAGGTTTTCCTTTCCCGGTTTCAAGTCGGGTCAGTAAATTATTGACTGCGCGTCTTTTTGTTGCCATCGCGTCTTCATGCGGCGCCATACGGTAACACGTGATTATATCCGTATTTTTCGCCAGTCGCCACGACACATTTCCGTGCAAATCCATGGAGGTGGAAATCAATGTTTTTTTGCCAACCACTTCACGAATTCGAATCAGAAAATCTCCTTCCGGATCATCCATGCCGACCACACTCATGGCACCATGGATATCATAAAACAAACCGTCATAAGGCAGATTCTTTTTCAACAAATCCAGAGCCTGTTTAACCATCGATTCGTAAGCTTCTTTCGTAACCGTTCCACCCGGAAGCGAGCGACCAACCATAGCCGGAAGCCAGTTTGCGCGTTTTGGAATGGTTGAATCCGGCGAGAAAAACGGGTAGGAAGTAAAAATCTCAGCGCCATATTTGGCATGAAAAGCTTCTTCATGCGTACGTGCGGGGGAAAACGTACTGGACTCAATGGCCAATCCCGTTATTCCGATACGCGGAAGTGGTTTTTGAGCAAAAGCCTGCGAGAATAGCAGTGACAGTGATGCTGTTATTAAGAATTTAATCTTCATGTATAAAATTTGGTCTAGGAAACATTTTAAGTTATTTTATTAAATGTAATCAACTTTTTGTATCCTGTTAAATCTGGTATCTAAAACTTTGGAAGTATATTCTTAAACTAATATTTATTGGTTGATATGTCTAATTATTGAAAAATCCATTCATTCCAATTTTTAAATGGTCAGACTGATTTGCTTACCGTCTGTTATATTTACGAAATTCCAATATTGCTGCCCGATTTAAATTATATTTCAATTTCACCTGATGAATAAATTATTTTCTGTCTTTGCCATCTGCTTCTTTTCACTTCCGGTATTTGCACAGTTTACATTACAAAAAGATTTGCCTCTGTCTTATCTGGTCAGCCAGCCGAAAACAAAAACCGCAAAACCCGGATTGATTATTTTGCTGCACGGATATGGCAGCAATGAAGCGGATTTGTTTGAATTGCGGAATATGCTCCCCGATAATTTTCTGATAACTTCCGTGAGAGCGCCCATGACACTCGCACCGAATGCATATCAGTGGTTTAGAAGTGAGACGATTAAAGGTGTGAAAGGAGGCATTCTGAAAGATCTTAAAACAAATTCAGATCTGATTAAGGCTTTTGTGAAAGGGGCAGTGAAAAAATTTAAAGCTGATCCTTCGCGTGTTTTTCTGATCGGTTTTAGCCAGGGCGCAATGATGAGTTTTGAAGTAGGATTGACATCGCCTGAATTGTTAAGCGGAATTGCGCCTTTAAGCGGCAGAATATTCGAATCGCTGAGACCGAATATTAAACCATCAAGCGCTTTCAAAAATTTAAAAATATTCATTGGCCACGGAACAGCTGACGAAAAAGTGCTCTATCATTATGCCACCGAAGCTGTTTCCATTTTAAAAGAAAAGCAAATACCAGCCATTTTACATACTTACCAGGGTATGCAGCATTCAATCAATGAGCAGGAAATCAATGATCTGGTAAAGTGGCTGAAAGAAAAGTAAGAGCTGTTTGCTACTGTAAAATTATTCAATACATCCGATAAAGATAATTAATTGCCTAACTTTGTAACTAAATTGCAGTTACAAATTTTATGGGTCCCGGAGAAAATTTATAGATGCAAATAAGCTGGTTGTCTCTTTACATAAGCCACATCCAAAGCCGATTGTGAAAGCTTATGTGATTGAGCAGATCATCGTTTTTCTAAATCAAAATGGCAAGATCAAACATGATTAATTCTCTGACATACAATGGCTACACGGCATCAATAAGTTACAGTTCTGAGGATGAGGTGTTCTTTGGCAAGATTATTGGCCTGAATGACCTTATCACTTTTGAGGGAACATCGGTAGCAGAACTTAAACAGGCTTTTCAGGAAGCGGTAGAAGATTATCTGGAAACATGTAAGGAACTAAATAAATCTCCAGAGAAGACATACAAGGGAGTTTTTAACGTTCGTGTTCCCTCAACTTTACATAAAAAAGTGGCTACATTGGCAGCACAACATGATATTACCTTAAACGATTTTGTAAAATCCGTATTGGTTTATGCAGTAACTCATGACAATGTAAGTGCTGAATTGTTCAACAAAAATGCCGGTGAAGACAGCTACGCAATGGGAGCCTGATGTTCCAGGATGTATTCACCAAACCTCACAAAATCGGACGTTATGATTTTTTATAATAAATCATTCAATATAATTTTTACTATTCTTTCAATTTGTTCAGGGTTAAACCTGGCGATGGCTCAGAAGCCGGGCTGGCTTGAAAAATACAATGAACATCAGGCTTACAGAGACATTTACGTTGTTAAAACCATCAACAAAACAAACGACACTTACAGCAGTTTTCTGGTTGATAAAAATGGCAAAAAACTTACGCCTGCTTATCGGGATATTGGTAAATTCTCTAACGGCCTGGCTGAATTTGTCACCTTTGAAAATCATAAAGGTGCGTTGGGTATGCACGGATATCTCAATAAAAACGGGAAAATTATTATTCCGGCGGTTTATCGCGGAGCAGGTGAGTTTCAGAATGGCATCACTTATGTGATTTATCCAAAAGGTAAACAAATGGGTCTTTCCTATCTGGATACCCTCGGCAAGGAAATATATAAAGTCCCGGTTGAGTTATTTCCCAATGATTTTTTGATCAATAAGGCGAAGGCGGCTTACATAGCCTACCACGACTGCCAGGAAGATTTTATCTGGTATGTGAATGACAATCTGACAACGCTCAATTGGAATTTCGGAAAATTTATAGAGGCCGATATTAAGAAAGCCAAAGAGCCGTTCCGCTTTTACTACAAAGGAAAATATGGCGTTGTTGATAAAAATCTGATCCTGCGTGTCCCGGTTGCGCTGGATGATATTGACCTGATTTATAAACATTCCGGAAGAGGTTTGGCACGTGTCCGGTATGGAGATAAATTTGGGTATATCAGTTCAAAAACCGGCGAGGTCGTGATTCCTTTTATTTATGAGGATACGCAAAAGCCTTCTCTGGGGCGTTATTGGGTGAAAAAGAACGGGAAATGGGGTTGTATCAATAAAAAAGGGGAAACCGTTATTCCGTTTTTATATGATTATGCCGGCCGTTTCATGGATGAAAACCGCGCGTCAGTTTCTCTCAACGGTAAATTCGGGCATATTGATACAACCGGAAAAGTGACTACACCGATAATTTATCAGTCTGCTTCGTACTTTAAACATGGTCTGGCGATGATACAGCTGGATAATAAATATGCCTACATCGACACAAGCGGAAAGGTTGTCACCAAAGAATGGTTCAGCGAAGCTCAGCCCTTCCGGGAAGATATGGTGGAAACACAGCGATTTGGGCTATATTATAAAGTTCTGCCAGACGGAAGCGTGAAGTTTGAAAGAATTTCGGGGTATTGGAAGGGCATTTTAATTTTACTTGGACTGATGATTTTAGCCATTGCTCCATGGCGATTCTTCAAGGCAAGGAAGGGAAGGGTGTAATTCCCGTCTCAGCTTTTCGAGGCCAATTCGTACCGCAGGTTTACGCAACTCCGGAAAGATTCCAATCTTTGAATGAATCTAATTCAGCCAGCTTCTAAACGAACACTTTTCGTTGTGAAAATTCTTCACGTGACGCTTTGATCGCGGGCATATTTTTAAGTGCCCAGTCTATAAGAAGTGACATTGCCGGCAACAAACTTTCGCCCAGCGGGGTTAAAGAATATTCAACACGCGGCGGCACTTGCGGGTAAATTTTCCTAGAAACTAATCCGTCAGCTTCCAGGGTTTTTAATGTCACTGTCAGCATTTTCTGGGATATCGTGCCTATCACAGCGTTAAGTTCATTGAAACGCAAAGTTCCGCATTCACCCAAAATAGAGATTACAAGAATCGACCATTTATCTCCTACACGATCCAGTACACTTCTGACGGGACAATCATCTATCAACTCAAATTTTTTCAGATTTTCTTTTATCATAATCTTTTAACGTTCAGCATTAGTTACTTGAAAGTAAGTTATTGGTTTATGCGTGCCTTCTTGTTTGACGCTAAGTTACTATTTACCTTTAACTATACAAAAGTAACTATTGGCAAAAATTCAAATAGATAATTATGAGCAAGATTTTGGTAACGGGGGCAACAGGCCACCTTGGAGCAAGCGTGACGGAATTCCTTTTGGAAAAAACAGACGTTTCAAATATTAGTATCCTGGTTCGTGATCCTGCAAAGGCTGACAGATTTAAGGAAAGAGGTGTAAAAGTGGAAGTCGGTGATTATGAAGATACTGCCGCACTTGCGAAAGCTTTGACAGGCATAGACAAATTATATCTGGTTTCAGGACTGGACGCTAATCGTGGTACTCAGCATGAAAATGTGATCAATACGGCAAAAGAGGCTGGGGTGAAGCATATCATTTACACCAGTTTCCAGCACAAAACAGAAAACGGGCATCCGGCACTTTCTTTTATTGCGGAAGGACATTTATATACTGAGAAAGTGCTCAAAGCGTCGGGTGTAACTTACACGATTTTACAGCATGGTTTGTATGCTGATGTTATTCCAATGTTTGCCGGAGAAAATTTACTTCAAAGTAAAACCATTTTTCTACCTGCCGGCGAAGGGAAAACGGCTTTTGCGACAAGAGAAAACATGGCCGAAGCAGGTGCATTAATTTTGTTGGATGAAACCGGAAAATTTGATAACCAGACGATTGAACTGGCAGGTTCCGAAACAGTTTCGTGGACTGATATTGCTGCCGCGATTTCTTCAAATGTTGGCGAAACCATTACGTATGTGAGCCCTTCGGTCGCTGATTTTACTTCGGCTTTAACCAATGCAGGTGTTCCTACTGAGATCGTTGGCATGTCAGCTGGATTTAGTCAGGCGATAAACGATGGAGAATTTGATGCAGTAAACGGAAAACTGGAAGCAATACTTGGCTGTAAATTAACAACGGTAGAAGATTACTTGGCCGGAATTTACATGAAGGCGTAATACTCTGAGTTGATTTATAGAGGCTGGTTTAATAAGCGGCCTCTATAAACTTTGTCCAAATGTCAGCGAATTATTGTCCGGATCAAGTATTGCAAATTCTTTTTGTCCCCAGGGTTTTGTTTGTAAATGTCCTGCCTGCGGGATATTTACTTTTTGGTCCAAAGCCAACTTATACCATTCGTCTATGTTATCCGTCCGGATATAAACCTGTCCGTAATTTTCTTTCGGATCAAGTGTTTTAAATTCAAAAAAGTGAATTTGAATGTCGTCTTTGCTGACCATCAGGTATCCGTCATAGTCGGCCTGGCCCAACGCTTCGAAACCAAGCTTGTTCAAATAAAAATCCTTCGTAACGGCTTTGTCACGCATCGGAAGTTTTGGGTTGATATCGGTTAGCATCGTGAGCTGATTTAATGTTTTTATTTGTACATTCGAAGATTCACTTTTTACTTGATTAATCAGCATGACAAACTTTAAAAAAACATTATTGGTTGCTAAAATCTCCTTTTTAGCACTTACCGCGATCTTTATTACAAACAGCAGTTTCGCACAAACAACCGGCACTGCTATCACTTTGGGCGGTAATACCGTGCACACTGTAGGGAAACTGCCAGCGGTTGGTACCGAGGTGAAAAATTTTACATTAACCGGCGTTGATCTGAAAGATAAAACTATGGCTGATTACAAGGGAAAGTATGTGATCATGAATATTTTTCCGAGCGTAAATACGGGCGTATGTTCCAAATCGGTAAGGAAATTTAATGAAGACGCAGCCGGCCTGAAAAACACTACCGTGCTTTGTATTTCCAAGGATCTGCCATTCGCACAAAAAGCATTTTGCGGCGCGGAAGGAATCAACAACGTAGTGATGCTCTCTGATTTCAGGACTGATTTTGGCACCTCCTATGGCGTTCAGATTGCAGACGGCCCGATGAAAGGTTTGCTGAGCCGCGCGGTGATTGTGGTAAACCCAGAAGGAAAAATTGTATACGAACAGCAAGTGCCGGAAATAGGGACGGAGCCGGATTATACTGCGGCTATTGCTGCGATTAAATAAATTCGCTGTCAGCTGTCGGCTATCAGATTAATGCCGGGAACGACATTTATAATGATAGCCGACTGCCGAAAGACCAAAATTATGCTTTGAAGAATTCCAAAAGGTCTTTATTGATCGTTGCTGCCTCGGTGGCAGGCATTCCATGAGGGAAATCCGGGTAGGAGATCAGTTTCCCATTTTTCAAAAGTTTGACAGCCTTGGCACCAGAAATTGGGAAAGGCACGATCTGATCGTCTTCGCCATGTAAAACCAGTACCGGGAAATCAACGCTTGTAAGACTTTCTGTGAAATCTGTTTCTGAAAAGGCTTTGATACCCTCATAATGCGCTTTAATTCCGCCCATCATCGCCTGACGCCACCAGTTGTCACGGATTCCCTGTGATATTTCCGCACCTTCGCGGTTGTATCCGTAAAATGGAATGGTGAAATCCTGGAAATACTGCGCACGTTTTGTTGCCGTTCCCTCACGAATTTCATCAAAAACCGACATCGGGATACCATCAGGATTTTCCGGCGTCTGCACCATCAGCGGCGTTACCGCACTGATCAGCACCACTTTCGCCACACGGCCCTGTCCGTATTTTGCAGCATAATAAATCGCCTCACCGCCACCCGTCGAGTGGCCAACGTGAATGGCATCTTTCAAATCCAGTGCTTTTGTAAGCGCAGCAACATCAGACGCATACGTTTCCATATTATGTCCCTCAGAAACCTGACTAGACCGGCCATGTCCTCTGCGGTCATGCGCGATAACCCGGTATCCCTGACTAAGGAAAAACATCATTTGTCCGTCCCAATCATCCCCTGACAACGGCCACCCGTGATGAAAAACAATCGGTTGTCCTGTTCCCCAATCCTTATAAAAAATCTCGGTTCCGTCTTCTACTGTGATTTTAGGCATCTTCTTTCAACTTTTTGGTGGAGTAAAAATTTTTGGGAAGTTAGGTTTTTTTGTGGGGAAATAGTTGACGATTTCATCGGATTTAATGTACGTTTAATGGTTGGATTAATTCTTTAATCCGCGAAAGGGAGAAACTTAGACAGTTTCGAGGGTTTGGGAGGATTTGATTTGGGTTGGTGGGGGAATTTTGGGGGTTTTGGGTGGTTGTTTGTTGAAGAAACATGATAGTACGTTTATTGCAAAGTATGACACAAAACTGTCTAACCAGCAATATGTTAAAGGAAATGAAATGTGTTATGTTTGTTTAAAGTTAAACAAACGGAACTGCGCATGAAGAGAATTTACTTTTTACTCCTACTGGTTTTTTGTTTTTGTCAAAGCAAAGCGCAGACGATCGCTGACCAGTCGGTTCGCATTAAGAGTATATCCGAACGTTGGGAACTGGCGGACTCGACGCGCAAAGGCACATTTCTGCTTACTTCCTATAAACCCTTTTATTTTTCTCTGGGCCGTTGGTCGAGCAATCCTAACCGGCAGCCGTATAGTGAAAATCCTGCGTATAGTGTTCCCACGGCAACGAATTATAATAAATATGAAGCCGGTTTCATATCAGTTTTAAGGTGAAATTGCTGCAAAAGATTTTCTGGGGGAAAGGAGATTTGTGGGCCGGTTATACGCAAAAAGCGCATTGGCAGATTTATAATACCGGCGTTTCCAGACCCTTTCGTGAGCTGAATTACGAACCTGAATTAATCCTGAATTTCCCGATACGTTACAAATTTCTGGGTTTTGAAGGCCGGACGCTCGGCGTTGCTTTCAATCATCAGTCAAACGGCAGGGAACTTCCAAATTCCTGAAGCTGGAACCGGATCATGTTTCATACCAGTATGGAGCGAAAAAACTGGCAGATCACCCTGCGCCCATGGATAAGGTTAAAAGATGAAGATGATGAAAATCCTCAGATCATGAATTATATCGGAAGAAGAGAAGTGACGGTAGTTTACGGCCGCCCAAGACACCAGATTTACCACGTAGCGACACATCCCTTCAACCGGCTCAACCGCGGCAGCGCGCAACTAAACTGGATATTCCAGATCCGCAACCACTTAAAAGGTCACATTCAAATGTCCAGCGGATACGGCGAAACGCTGATCGATTACAAACATGCACAGAATACCGTGGGGTTGGGGATTTGTTTTGTTGATTGGTAGGATTTTCTGCGATGATGTATAACAAGGAAGAGGATTCTTTCAAAGAATGGATCGTCCCATAATCCCTCACACAAGACGGTAAAATTTCTGTGACGTTTGATGGACCGGAAGAATCTGATTTGAACTGACTGAAGAATTTGAAGATTTCGGATGTTTGGTTGTTGAAGGAGTAACGAGGTTGGGTTTTGGATTTTTGAGGTCTGCTAGGATTCGCGGACCTTTTTTGTTTAGGTGTTAAAATAAAAAATTAACCCTAAGTGCACTGTTATTCGTGAAGCAGGACATTTTTTTGCAAAGATGATGAAAATTTAAAGATGACATTTTAGTAATGTCTGCCGTGAGCTCTAACTACGTTTGTCCATTCATTAATTTTAATGGATATTGCATGAAGATATGTATAACGCCAGCGGCAAAGATTCTAACGCTAAATGAAGATCAAATCGCTTTCTTTTGAAAATTATAAAGGCTTTTTTGAAAGACAACATTTAACTCTCAAACCTTTGACAATTTTGATTGGGAAAAATAGTTCAGGAAAAAGTTCCATAGCAAAGCTTTTTCCTCTGCTAAGCAATTCTCTATCCGGTCATTTTGATGAGCCATTATTATTAAGCAATAATAATGTTTTCTTAGGAGGAGAATTTAGGGATCTTGTCTTTAACAGAAATCCCAATAGTCCAATCATTTTTTCATTAGAATTCCAAGACTCATCCATTCTAACAGTTAGTATACTACAACCTCTACAACAGTACGAATTAATAATATATGAATGGGCTTATGTTAGTCCTCTAATTGATATTAGTCTTCGATATGATCCAATAAAGGGATATGTTGATAGTGGTGGTGGTATATACAATTGTGAATTTAGGGGATTTATTCCTATTACTATGAGAGATCCCAATGGAAAGGATCTTTTGAATTTTATTGAGTTTGATATGCAAATGATCGTCGATTATATAGGACCATTTAGAGTTGTCCCTGATAGACAGTTTACTTTGACTGGTCAAGTTAATTATAATCAAACTGGTACAAAAGGTGAATATGCATACTCGATGTTAGGTGCAAGCAAGAATGTAAAGGCGACATTACATGAGAAAGTGGGTAGTTGGTTTGAACAAAATTTTGACGGTTGGAGACTTCTAGTCGAAAATAAAAATGTTCCTTTTATAGAGCTTCTTTTATCCAAAGGGGATTCTTTGATAAATTTGGTTGATGTTGGACAAGGTATGAGTCAGGTCCTTCCCCTAATTGTTCGAGCTCATGTTGATGAGGAGGATTCATATGTTATTTCCGAACAGCCAGAATTGCATTTGCATCCAGCGGCTCATGGAGATATTGCCGAGCTATTTGCCAAATCATCTAAAAAGTCAAATCAAACTTTTGTTGTTGAAACTCATTCCGAAAATTTTCTTCTTCGATTGCGTAGGTTGGTAATAAGTAATGATTTCGGTTTTACATCTGATGACATTATTATCTACTTTGTGGATAGTTCCGAAGTTGGTCAACGATTAATGAAGATAACAATTGATTCAGATGGTGTTTTGTCAGATTGGCCAGAGGGTATTTTTAATGAGAATTTGGACGAAGTCGTTGAAATGAGGAAGGCTTTAACAGAAAAAAAGAGGTCGAAAGAATGATATTCAAATTTAATCCTAAGGTATTTGATATAGATGATAGTTTAGTGGGAAGAGATATTCTCGCGTTGATATTGAACTTTTTTAAAGATCTATATCTATGGGATGAAGAAAATCTTTATGAAATTTTTGGGGATCCAACAAGTGAAAGCTTATTTTTCGAGACAAGATTTGCTGAAACTATTTTGACGGCAGATATGCGTAATCAAATAAGGGGGCATTTAAAAGAACTTTTTTTGAAATCAGCTTATATTACCAGTGCTCAGAAATTTTATCTAACAACTATTTGTATTGGTGTCGAGGCGGATGAGGTGAGACCGGCTGATGCATTAAAAATTACTAATACAAGTTCATTAGTACTTGTGGAGAATGGGACTAATGATTGGAACTTTATAAAGGGACTTGTTAAAAATTATAAAAAGCATCCTAAACGCAAAGAAATTTATAAACTTATATCGAAGGCTCTGGACGAGCATACCCTAATAGAAAATCATGCAGGAGGATCGGGAGAAATGGTAAAGCGATTGAAAGCAATTGTTGAAGGAGATTTGGCTGAGGTTTTTAAGTTTAAGGTTTTAGTGCTTTTTGATTCGGATAGGAATGATGATAAATCAATTAATTTTGAAAAATGGAGGACTTTATTAGAGTACATCAAGGGTTCAACATTTAATGAAAATAATAGCGCCGAATGGATATGGAAGGAATCGGATTTACTACGCTGGCACATGCTTTACAAGCGGGAGTTAGAAAATTATTTATCGTCAGAAATGCTGATTGAAGCGCTAGATGTAAATACCGCCATTTCTGCAACAATTCTTGGTCTAGGTCCACGTGATCTGGACTTTTATAGATTTAGTCAACACATGGATCAAGGTATGAAAAACCAGATTCCAACTCTTTTTATGAATGATGGACTTCGTGAAGTATTAGAAAATAGATGTAGCCATCACCGTGTGCCTTTGGATCTACCTAACGGAATTTTGGAGGAGGTTTCGGAAGTGGAAAAATTATTGCTAAATATTGCAAAAATCATATGAATAAAAGCGAGTCCAAAATAATTAGAGTTAAACCTGATAAAACTAGATTAATAAATCTATTACAGGATATTTATGATGGTGCATATAAGATACCAGTTTTTCAACGTGAATGGGCTTGGAAGCCGAATCAAATTTTAGAGCTATTTGACAGTATATCAAAAGGGTATCCGATTGGAAGTTTAATATTTTGGAAACCAGAGATTGAATTTGATACGAAAGAATTTATCGGTCCTTATAGAGTAACTAAAAAGTCGCATTCGGTCAGTTACATCTTAGATGGTTTTCAACGGGTGAGTACTCTGTTTGGCGCACTCGAAAACCCGAATAAGTTTGAAGAACATAATAAAGTATTTTTAAAACAGTTTTCTGTATACTACGATTTATCGGAATGCGAATTTGTATACTTAAAGGGAAGGAATAAGCCAGGAATCGCTTTAATACCTTTGTATAAAATTATTGATACCTTTGAGTTTATAGATTTTCTTCGTGAAATTGAGACAACAGTACTGAATAAAGAAGAAAGTAGCAGATTAATAGATAATGCGAAAGAGATAAGTAGAGTATTTTCCGATTATGAAATCCCTTATGTTGAAATGCACAGGGGCGATATAAAAAGTGCGGTAGAGATATTTTCTCGTGTTAATTCTACGGGTACGGATATATCGGAAGATTTTATGCTTTCAGCACTAACCTATAATGTTGATACAAATTTTTTATTAAGTGATCGCATATCGAATTTTTTAGCTAACCATGCGATTTACAATTTTTCTGGATTAAAGAGAGATACAATTTTGAATTGCATTTCTAATAGTCAAGGGCGTATTTATTTCGATGTTAGAATTGAGGAGTTACTTAAACAAGACATTGAGACGCTGACTGATGGGGCATTTATTCATATATCTAAGGCAATCAAGTTTTTGCGATATGAAATGTTAGTTCTTGATGCTAAGTTGCTCCCATATCCAACGCAACTTATCTTTATTTCGGAGTATTTTCGATTGAACCCTGTACCGACCCTAGATCAGATTAAACGTTTAAAAAAATGGTTTTGGATTACAAGCTATTCCAACTACTTTACAATTTATTCGCTTTCACAACAAAGGGCGGCATATAAGCTGTTTGTTGATTTTGCATCAGACAAACATTTGGACGGCATTTATAAAATCAGCAATACTGACGAGTTTGAGGCCGCTAAATTTCCTGAGAAAATAAATTTCACAGGAGTAAGAGCAAAAGCTTTGCAGTTATTTATGCTTTATAATAGGTATTTAGGACAAGAAGTACCACAGGAGGGTAGCGTTACTGACATTTATGTTTATAAGGGCAAGGGAAGAGTGCCTTCAAATATGATTTTCACAGTTATACCTGATAGTGGTGAGTTCGAGCCGAACAACGTGTTTTCAATTACTGATGCAAGTGAAGAAGATCTGGCGAAAATCTTTTTCACACCAGATTTACGTGATATAATGCTCAACGGTGATGAAGATGTTTTTTTGTCCCAAAGAGAAGAAATTATTAGAAATAGAGAGAGGGACTTTGTAGAGTCAATCGGAATTCGTTATGACAGTTCAAGTTTTGATATCACTTAATAATAACGGTAGTCGAGACCGTCTCCGACGTAACTTATATGACATATGTTATTTTATTTCTGAGAGATGCAAGTTATTTTCATTGAACTACTTTATGCTTCGATCAAAAATCCATGATACTTGTAGGCTAAAAGGCGAGATTAAAAGTTAATTTTCGATAATCTATACAAGAAAAATACTTGTAACATGATTCGTGAGTATTTTCTTATATTGTCGGGATGACAGGATTTGAACCTGCGACCTCTTGCACCCCATGCAAGCACGCTACCGAGCTGCGCCACATCCCGTAATTTTCCAAGGCTGCAAATAATTAAAAAAAACGCAGAGTTAAAAGAGTTTTGCGCAGAGTTACGCAGAGTTTTTATTTTTTAAATAATCTCTGTGAAACTCTGCGCAAAACTCCCTAACTCTGCGTTTAAACAAACAAACGAATTTATATACTCTCGTTCTGCCAGTTTGGATTGATGACTTCCTGTTTGCCTTTACGGAACCATTTGTCGCGTACTCTTTCGTTGACGTAATACATACACGGCACGAGCAGAAGCGTCAGGATGGTTGAGAAGGTAAGTCCCATGATGATCGTCCAGGCGAGGATATTCCAGAATACGGAACTCGCTCCGCCTGTCGTAATATTAGGGGCAAAATCTCTGAACAGGGCCACAAAATCCAGCGTAATACCGAATGCAAGCGGAATCAGACCGAGTACCGCCGCCGAAGCCGTCAGCAATACTGGCGTCAGACGGATCGCGCCGCCTTCGATAATTGCATTGCGCAGCGGGTAACCGCGTCCGCGAAGTTCATCAATAAATTCAATGAGCAAAATCCCGTTTTTCACCACAATACCGGCCAGTGCAATGATACCAACACCGGACATGATCACGGAGAATGTTTTGTCAAAAATCACAAAACCTAGCAATACTCCGATCAGCGAAAGCACGATGGTAAAGAAGATGATCAGCGGTTTCACAACCGAGTTAAACTGCGTAGCCAGGATCAGGTAAATCAGCAGGATCGCTGCACCAAATGCGCCGGTCAGGAAGTTCATGGATTCAGCCTGATCTTCCTGCTCACCACCCATTTTTACGGTATAACCGCTTGGCACTTTCACGTCATTCACCAGTTCCTGAATCTGGGCCACGACCTCGTTGGCATTATATCCCGGTAAAACATCGGAGCTCAGCGTCACAATCCGTTGCTGATCTTTCCGGTTAATCTGACTGAATGTTGTCGAATAAGAAATGTTGGCAACGGACGTGATCGGAACCTGACGAAGCGCGCCGCCGGAATTCATATCACGGTATACAATGTTCAGACTCAACAGTTTTTCAATCTGCTGACGGTCGTCTTTTTTCAAACGGACCATGATCGGATATTCATCTTTTGCATCACGGAATTTGGAGACTTCCAGACCGAAAAGTGCGGTACGGATCGACAGCGCGATCTGTGAAGAACTGATACCTTCACGTTGTGCTTTTTCACGGTCAATATCAATCGTGATCTCAGGCTTGTTCGTTACCAGATCGGATTTCAACTGGTCAATTCCTGCGATACCGGAGTTTTGTACACGTTTCAAAAGATCTTTTTCCAGTACCTGCAATTCATCAAAATCATCACCCGAAATTTCAATCGAAATCGGCTTTCCGGTAGGAGGGCCGGTACTTTCACGTTCAACGGAAATTTCAGTCCCGGGAATTCCGGCTACTGCATCACGTACTTTGGTCAGCAATTCCTGCGTCGAGCGGCCATCGCGGGATTCACTTTTGACAAACGCCACCGTCACTTTGGATTTATGCGGCGTAGCGGCACGGTCCGGGTTGTTTGGATCACCGGCATTTTTACCAACATTGGAAATAACCGAGTTCACGATATTCATAGCTTTCTCCGTTTTCAACACCGAGAAAACACGTTTTTCGATCACTTTGGTAACCGAATCCGTCGTAAGCGCATCCGTTCCCGAAGGCAGTTTATTGTACACATAAATATAATCAGGATCACCGCTCGGGAAGAATGTTACTTCCGGTTTGGCAATACCGACAATGATAAACGTCGCGATCAAAAGCACGACCATCGAAAGAATCGCAAAAACCGGTCGGTATCCTTTGATCAGCCAGGTGATCAGTTTTTTATAATTATTTTTAAGTGCCGGAAGGAGTTTGTCCTGGAAAGGAACAAGAATTCTCGGTGTCAGGATGTAATGATTGAAAACGAAAAGCACGAGGATAATTACAAAGAAGTTACCCACACCGCGGTCAACAAAATAACCAACCAGCGCCATCGCAGCCAATATCAACATCGGACGCATGATCGCTTTGATGCTTGTATCATGTTTTTCTTTTTCATCTTCATGACGGCCCATGAACGTTACCGCGAAAACCGGGTTGATCACATAAGCCACAAAAAGGGACGACATCAGCGTCAAAATCAGCGTCAGCGGCAGAAATTTCATGAAATCCCCGACAATGCCCGGCCAGAAAAGAAGCGGAAAAAACGGTGCGATCGTCGTCAAGGTACCGGAAAGTACCGGCACGAAAACTTCTCCCGCAGCGGCTTTTACCGCCTGCTGAATCGTCCAGTCCTTATGGTTGTTGAACAAACGGTGGGTATTTTCAATTACCACAATTGCATCATCCACCACCAGACCAATCCCGAGCAGGAAGGCAAAAAGTACGATCGTATTCAAGGTAAATGAAGTACCAATCACTGGTCCTAAAACCGGCATCAATACAAAGGCAACAAGCGCAGAAAGCGGTACGGAAAGTCCGATAAAAATCGCGTCACGGATACCCATGAAAAACATCAGTACCAAAACCACGAAGATGAAACCGATAATAACGGTATTGATCAGCTCATGCAAATCCGCCCGTGTACGTTCCGACTGATCGGCTGTGATGCGGATATCCAGTCCCTGCGGCAATTCGGATTCCTTCATTTTATCAATAATCACTTCAATATCATCAGCCGCTTTTACCAGGTTTGAACCCGCTCTTTTGATAACGTTCAGCGTGATTACCGATTTGTTGTCCAGACGGGCAAAATCAAGCTGTTCTTCAAAGCTGTCCGTCACTTCGGCAATATCGCCCAGACGTACCACCGCACCCGTTCCTGTACGTATACGCAGGTTTGCAAGCTGGGTCATGTCAAGGAATTCACCTTTCACGCGCAGCGTCCGGCGCATATTTCCAACTTTTAAATCACCACCAGAAACGTTAATATTTTCACTTTGAACGGCAGTTTGAATATCCGCAAAAGTCAAACCGGTGGATTGCATACGCGGCAGATCCAGGTTAATCTGGATTTCACGGTTCAGCGCACCAACAATATCTACCCGGCTGATTTCCGGCATGGCTTCAATCGCATCCTGCAAATCTTCCGCGTATTCTTTTAGTTGTTTCAGCGAATAATTTCCTGCCAGGTTGATGTTCATAATCGGGAACTCCGAAAAGTTCACATCCTGCGCCGTCGGACCAGAATCCAGTTCCTGCGGCAAATCCTGTTTGGCCTTATCAATCGCATCACGCACACGCTGTAAGGCATCCGAAACTTCAACATCCGGTGTAAATTCCACCAGAATTACTGAAACATCCTGCAAAGCGTTTGATTTGATATGTTTTACCCCATTGATGGATTTTAGCTGTTTTTCAATGGGCTTGTTAATCGTGTTCTCCACATCGGCGGGAGCGGTACCAAAATAGACCGTGTTGATATAAATCTGCGGTATTTTGATATCCGGAAACTGCTCTTTGGGCAGGTTGTTGTATACCACGAAGCCTGCCAGCGTGATGATAACCGTAAAGATGTAAATAGTAGTCCTATTCTCTACGCACCAGTTGGTAAAACTCAGGGTTTTATGATCTTCAAATTTCATGGGTATGCTAGCTGAAAGTGAATGTTAGTACGAAATTGTTTGTCCGTCCGAAACCTCCTGGTATCCGGTCGTGATAATTTCGTCTCCTGCCTGTAAGCCTTCCGTTATTTCAATCTTTCCGTTGTAAATCAAACCTGTTTTCACAATTTTCGATTTAGCCATTTTCTTACCGTTTTCATTCACAGCTACATAAACAATCTGTCCCTTTTCAGTTCCCTGAATAATGTTCTGGTCAACGATCAGCGCATTTTTCTTTGTCGCGTCATTGATCTGGACTTTCGCTGTCATGTTTGGTTTCAATGCAGGACTTGAAGGAAGATCTGCTTCAATATTAAAAGTGCGGCTAAGCGGATCAACCGTCGTTCCAACAAAAGAAACTTTTGCCTTATAATCTTTATTCAAATCCGGAAAGCTGATCAGAATTTCGTCACCACGTTTTACGCTCGCAGCATAAGTATCCGAAACCTTAGCAACAACTTTCAGATTTCCAAGATTAACAACCCGGAAAAGACCAACGCCCGGAGCCGCAGTTTCGCCAACTCTCACATTAACCTGATCCACAACACCCGAAATCGGAGCAGAAACCCGCGATTGAGAAAGCTGCGTGTTTAAAGTAGAAAGTTTTCTTTCCAAGCCTTCTTTATTATTCTGCGCTTGTAAAAACTGTACTTCAGTACCGATTTTCTGGTCCCAAAGGTTTTTTTGTTTGTTAAAAATCGTGTTAGCCAAGGTCAGCTGCGTTTTTACTTCTTCGATACTTTCGCGTAAAATACTGTCGTCAACTTTCGCCATTGCAGTTCCGGCTTTTACCTGATCGCCTTCACGTACATAAACGGCCGTGATCACCCCACCGGATTTCGGCGTTACCATCACACTGTTTTTGGCATCGATAGAACCTTGCAATTCCACGTAATGACTTAAAGTACCCACTTCAAGCGGTTTCACAGTAACTACTTTTATATTGGTTTCTGCTCTTTTTGTCGTGTCAAGCTTCGCTATTTCCGATTCAAGTGCCTTTATTTTTTTGTCAGTTTCGCTCTGTTCTGATTTTAGTTTGGTCAGTTCTTCTTTTTTTCCTGCCAATCCATCCTTTTTCTCTCCTGAGCAAGAAGCCAGCAAAGCAGCAGCGATTGTGATACATAGAATATGTGTTTTCATAAATTCTTTTAATGGTTAATTGTTAGTGGTTAATGATTAATTATGGATGGTAACTGTTTCTGTCTGCGAGCTCTTAATGAGCCGCTCATTAACAATTAATCCTTGACAATTAATCATTATAAAGCTCTCCCTTCGCTTTGCTCAGGTCAACTTTGGCAATCAGTACATCGTAAAGTGCCGAGAAATAATTTGTCTGTGCTTCCTTGAAAGAAGATTCAGCATTGATTACCTCAATATTAGATCCCACACCTTCCTTATACTTAATTTTAGAAACACGCACGATTTCCTCTGCCAGATCAACATTTCTGCGTTGGGTTTCCAAGGTCGCAAAAGCATTTTTGATATTAATCGCAGCTTGTCTTGATTCAAGATCGATGGATTGTTCCAGGAGCGTCTGATTAAGTTTCACTTTATCAAGCGCCACTTTCTTTTGCTGAACCTGGTATTTTTTTGTAAAACCATCGAAAATCGGAATGTTGACATTTAATGCTAAAACGGAATTGTTAAACCACTGCGTTCCGAACAAGTCTGGAAGTGTATTCCTACCATTATTATGTCCATAACCAAATGAGGCCGAAACGCTTGGTAAATAACCGCTGCGAATGTTTTTCAAATCCAGCCCGGCGAGTTTCAGCTGCGTATCAAGTAAGGAATATTCGATCCGGTTGTTGTAGTTAATTGCTGTTTCTGAAAATTCGGATTTCATCGTTTCAATATCCAGGTCTTCTACTTTGTCTTCCAGTGCAATCGTTTCAGAAAGCGGCATACCCATTTGATATTTTAACAGCGTATAACTAAGTTCGATCAGGTTCTGAACTTTCTGGCGCTCAGTAACCAGATTATTAATCTGAACTTCCAGCCGGTTCACATCCAATAATTCCACAAATCCGCTCTTGTTCATAATCTCGGTTTCGCGTTTAAGAGAATCAACCCGGCCAATGTTAAAATCCAGGACTTTTGCGCGCTCGACCGCAACCTGGGTGGAATAATAAGCTTTGGTAACTGCCTCTGCGACATTTACTTTTGATTGCGTAACAGTTTTACTTGCCAGTTCACGATAGGTATTGGCAGCCCGCAGACCGATAAAATAAGAGCCGCTAAAGATTAATTGATTCAGCGTTGCACCTGCGCTTCCAGAATATTTTACCCCAAACTGAACGGCAACCGGTGGGGCATCTGGAGAAGCATTCGGGTCCGCAAAGTTGGCCGGAAGGAATACACGCTGAATAATTACGTTGTCGCTCAGGTTCAGGTTAACAGCTACCTGCGGCAAGCCGGCAGCTCTGATCTCACCAATTCTCGCTTCGGCCGATACCGCGTCGAGCTGGGATGTTTTGATGTTAACGTTGTTTTTTATCGCATAATCGACAGCTTCCTTTAATGTAAAACTGCCCTCCTGTGCCTGGACAGAAAGCATGCTTAAAAACATCGCGAGCGCTATTAAACCGCTGCGAATAGATTGGTCATTTTTCATGGGTGTTTGCTTGTGTTGCTGATTCTTCGGTATATTTAGTATAGTATTCGAACCCAAGGTCCGTCAATATGCCACGTAAAAAATGGTGTACGAATTCCACTTGAACGTTCATCATATTGAAGCGGTCCGCCGGGAAAATGGTCGGGTCGAAGGCCATTTCCACCTGTTCAATCCTGAGAAGAGAAAGCATATCGATGTTTATGTTTTTTCGATAGAATCCTATTTCAATTCCCTCAATCAGATTTTCGCGGATACTCTTTAATAAATATTGGTGCTTATACTGATGAAAAAGATCCCAGGCTAACGGATGGTATTTTTTCAAGTCGTGGAAAAGCACCGGATTCATGTGAGCCAACGAAATTCGCATATAATCGGCGGCCTGTATCAACTGTTCAATGGGATCCAGCTTATCTTCATCCATTTTATCCATCTGGCACTTCTGAACTTCCAGCTCCTGTTGAACGGCCAGAATCACGATCGCATCTTTATCAGGATAATGCTGATAAATGGTCCTTTTCGATATGCCAAGTTCCCTCGCGATGTCGTCCATCGTCACACTTTTGATACCAAAGCGCCAAAAGAGATTAAATGCTTCTTTTATAATTCTTTCTTTCACAGGGTAAAGTTGAAATTTTCCTATGATAAAAACTACGGAAACTATAATAATGTTTAGAGTTTTCTTCGCATTTATCTTAGCAGAATTTTAGCCGTGATAAACCATGATTTAATGATTTCTTAATTTGTTGATTATTAATTCATTTGGTCAAAGTTCTATATTTGACACGTTTAATTTTTTGAATAAAATTTCCTTATCATTTATTTCTCTAAATTAAAGTTACCAATCGTTATAATTGCATTATATTTAGATTAGTTTACTTAAATTGATTTATTATTTCCTTTTTGTTACTGCTTTAAGACTGAAAAAATTGTTGATCTGGAATTTAAAGTAAGTTCTGGAAAATAAAATAACCAATTGAAAAAGTACCAAGCCGGGGATTTAAGGTATGAACAGTGAAATATTGATGATAAAGTGATCGGCCGGAATGTTTTAAACTTAAATGATGTTTGGAAATAATACATATTCTGACCAAATTTCGGGTCTTTTCTTTTACCCGTTTTTTGCCGCTAAATAATTCAATAAGAGGAACAGATAGAGGCCGAAGGAATTAAAGATAAAATTCAATTATTTATTCAAATCCACTAATAGCTACCGCGAAAAAAAATAAATGAAAAGCTACATTGACCTGATTCAGCAAACGTTCGAGTTCCCTACGATGGAGTTTAACGTTGACAAAGATGAATTGCTGTTCAACAATGTACCACTGATGGACATCATCAAGGAACATGGTACGCCTTTGAAACTTAATTATTTGCCCAAAATCGGTGAACATATTGCAAACGCAAATATGTTTTTCAAAAATGCCTTCAAAAGGCATAACTATAAGGGAACTTACACTTATTGTTATTGTACCAAATCTTCACATTTCAGTTTTGTACTGGAAGAGGCGCTGAAGCATAACATACATCTGGAAACATCTTCGTCTTTCGATATCCCGATTATCAGGGAATTGTATCGCCGCGGGAAAATCAGCAAGTCGACATTCATTCTTGCTAACGGTTACAAAAGACCGCTTTATACACAATATCTGAGTGAATTGATCAATGAAGGTTTTAATGTTATTCCAATTTTGGATAACCTTAAAGAAATTGAATCCTACGAGCAGCAGGTTACAGCGGATACTGTGAATTTTGCGATGCGTATCGCGACGGATGAAGAGCCTAACTTTGCTTTTTATACTTCACGTCTAGGAATTCGCTATAATGACGTGCAGCAGTTATACAAGGATAAAATTGAGAGCAATCCTCGATTTAAGCTTAAAATGCTTCACTTTTTTATCAATACAGGAATTAAAGATAGTGCATACTACTGGAGTGAATTAACCCGGTTTATGTTCAAATACTGCGAAATGCAGAAAATTTGTCCTGAACTTGATTCGATCGATATTGGTGGTGGTCTGCCAATCCAGACTTCTTTGCAGGCAGGGTACGATTATCAGCAGATGATCGATGAAATTATTGAAAATATTCAGTGGATTTGTAACAAGAATAATGTTCCTGTTCCGCATATTTTTACTGAATTTGGAAGTTATACAGTTGGTGAAAGTGGCGCGGTGATTTATGAAATCATTGACAAAAAATTACAAAATGATAAGGAGCTTTGGTATATGATCAACGGATCGTTTATTACCCAGCTTCCGGATTCGTGGGGTATGAACCAGAAATACATCATGCTTCCAATCAATAACTGGGATAATCCTTACCAAAAAGTAAACCTTGGCGGGCTGACATGCGATTCACAGGATTTTTATAATAGTGAAATGCACAGTGCGGATTTGTATATGCCAATTTTTGAGGAAGAAGCTGAAAAACAATACATTGGGTTTTTCCATACCGGTGCATACCAGGAATCTCTGGGAGGTTACGGTGGAATTCAGCATTGTTTGATCCCGGCTCCAAAACACGTTCTGATTGACCGTGACGAAGAAGGAAAAATCATAACACGTGTTTTTGCAGAAGAGCAGGACAGCGATTCCATGCTGCGAATTCTTGGTTTTAAAGATGAGTCGTTTGTTGCTCCTATAAACAAAGAAGAGGATTCGGTTGAAGCTGAAGAGGAACTGGCGGAAACAAAAAATTAAGGATTTATATAACGTTCTTGGAATGAATTCGTTAAACTTACGAATTCATTCCAAAAATGAAAGTTTAAAAACGGACGTTCTTATACTACTCTAAACAAGATCTATGAAAAAGGTATTCTTTCTTTTGGCTGTTTGCGGAACAATTGGCTTTGCATCTTCCTGCACAAAGCATCAGTGTCCGGCCTACGGTTCCACTTTGAAAGTCGAAAAACAGGCGGTTAAATTACGCGCTTAGTTTTGAAGATTTAATATAATTTTTGCCGCTTCAAATAGACTGACGGCTGTAAAATCTCCTGCTGAAACTTCTGTTTCGGGAATAATATGAATCGTTTTGAGGCCAACTTTATGTCCGGCCTGCATATCCCGTGCGCGGTCGCCGATCATCCACGATTGGTTCGTATCAATATTATACTTTGCAATTGCCTTTTCTAACATCAAAGAATCTGGTTTTCTCAATAGCGATTCTCCTGTAAAAGCTGGATGCGATGGAGCAAAATACAGATCATCCAAAACATTTCCTGAAACTTCCTGCATTTTTTCATGGATAGCATATACAGCTTCCGCGCCATACATTCCTTTTGCAATTCCAGCCTGATTTGTAATAACGATCAACAAAAAGCCTGCTTCTTTTAATAATTTCAAAGCTTCCGGCATTCCTTCTGGAATTACGAGATCATCCAGTTTGTGTAAATAATCGCTGAGGTCTTCATTAAGAACACCATCACGATCAAGAAAAACGCACTTTGTTTTATTGGACATGGATTTATTAGGTTACACAGAGGGCCACAGAGCGAAAAAGAGGGACACAGAGAAGGTTTTTACATCACAAGACAGATTATAATATTTGAAATACAACTCTCTGTGTATCTCTTTAAAACTCTGTGGCCCTCTGTGTCCCTTGCAATCTAAGCTGAGTATTCTTTTACGGCTTCGATGAAACATCTTACTTTGTCTGGCTGCATATCCGGATAGACACCGTGGCCAAGATTGGCGATATAACGCTGCGTTCCAAATTGGTTTACCATTTTCTTTACTTCTGCACGAATTTGATCGAAAGAAGAATAAAGCACACAAGGGTCAAGATTTCCCTGTAATGTCTTATCAGGAATTAACTGACGAGATTCGGTAATGTCCATGTTCCAGTCTAATCCTACAACTGCACAATTCAGTTTTCCAATTTCTTCTCTTGCAAAAAACGCTCCTTTTGCAAAAACAGTAACCGGAACTTCCGTGATTGCGTCACAGATTTGTTTGATATAAGGAAGCGAAAAAGTTTTGTATTGTTCAGGAGACAGAATTCCTGCCCATGAATCGAAAATCTGGACAAGATCAGCACCGGCCACAACCTGTGCTTTCAAATAGGCGATGGTACTGTCTGTAATTTTTTGTAATAATAAATGAGAGAATTCCGGGTCAGCGTAAAGATGTTTTTTCGCTACGGAAAATGTCTTGGAACCCTTTCCTTCGGTCATATAACAAAAAATGGTAAACGGCGCGCCGGCAAAACCTATTAGAGGAACACGTCCTGCCAATCCGGTTTTGGTAAGTCGAATCGCTTCCAAAACATAACCGAGATCATTTTCAGGATCTGCGACTCTGAGTTTTTCCAGATCAGCGATTGTATTCACCGTCGCCGGAAAAATCGGGCCTTTTTGCTCAGCCATTTCATACGGTAAACCCATACCTTCAGGTACTACCAGAATATCCGAAAATATAATGGCGGCGTCAACACCCAATAAATCAACAGGTTGTAATGTTACTTCCGCCGCAAGCTCGGGCGTTGTGGCAAGCTGAATAAAACTTCCGGCTTTTTCGCGAACAGCACGGTATTCCGGCAAAATTCTTCCTGCCTGACGCATCATCCAAACAGGGGTACGCTCCACTTTCTCACCACGTGCAGCCCGAAGCAAAAGATCATTTTTCAATTCCATGCCGCAAAGGTAGGAATAAGTATTTAAAGTGGGTGCCGAAAGCAGGAGCTAAGAGAAAGAAGTTTACTGATTATATAAATTGTCATTTCCTGTGGAATGTGTTCATGAAAATCAATGTTGTGGAATGGTTTTAGGGCGTTAACATAAAATCAATAACCCAGCTTATGAAATTCGTTAAAATTATATTTTTCCTTGTCTTAACCGTTGCTTTCTTTTCCTGCGCGAAGGAAGAAAAGGAAAAAGAAATGTCTTCGGATGAGATCGTAAAAATCGGAATGTCGCCATGCAGATCGTCTGCGCTCTTTATCAAAGATTTTGGGTTTGACCCTACCCGGTCTGACTTGTCGACAACAGAGCCCGGCATGGTCGGCGTTGTGTTGGTGGAACATCCGAGAAAAGCCGCAGATTCGTTGAGCAGAAGAACTTACCAGGATGTTTCCTGGACCCAGAATGGCTGGATGGGCAATACAACGGTCGATATAGATGGGAACATTTACACTGCGCCGTTCCCAAAAGAAAATGAAACAAATATTCCATTAAAACAGATGGACAAGGTTTTCAAAATAGATGCGAAAACCGGGAAAATGGATGTTTTGCTGGAATTATCCAAACCAGGTAGCTCAGCAGAAACAGTTCCTTTCGCCGTTTTAGGACTTTACTACGACTGTCACGGAAAAAAGTTATACGTTAGCAGCGTCTCCGGGAGTACAAAAACAAAGGAAAATGGAATCATTTACGTAGTTGATCCGCCGACTGGAAAAGTAGTGGATCAGTTGAAAGGTCATGATGCGGCCGCGGTGTTTGTTGGTGGGTTTACAGGTGAGAAAAGATTATATTTTGGCGGCTTGCGTACATCTGATATTTATTCTGTCCAACTTACCGAAGACGGAAAATTTAAAGGGAAAGCGCGTTCAGAAGGAACACTTTTGCATCCGGGGAATTCTGGCAACGATAGGGCAAGGAGTATTCGTTTTGATGAGAACGGAAATTTATTGGTGTCCGCTTCGTCGTTTGACTTCACACTTACGGACGCAGCTGTAAAAAAGGAAACGTCATACCAATTTTCTTATGACAAGGGAAAAAAGAAATGGAGGCTGGTTGACGGAGGTTAGAAACAAATCCTAAAAAGGATGCTGCAACAATAAATTTAACGGCAATTCCAGTTGGAAGAGCCGTCTTTTTTTTGAATAGCTAACACAGAAAGTTCAAAATATTTTAAGATTCACTGCCATTTTTTTCTTAGATACGGTGATATTTGCAGTTACCTATCTATTAAAGAATGTTTTATAATGCTGGAAGAATTAAGGAGAATTGCATTCAGGTTTCAGATTGACCCTCAACAAACTGCCGGACATACGGCGAGATTATCCTCTGTTATCACTGTTTTGAATAACATCAATACCTCATTTTTGAATTTTCTTGAAATAGAATTTTTAAAGAACGATAAGTTCAGGGCGGTCTACGAAAAATCGCCCAAAGTCCTGGAAGGGTTAAAAAAGGAGCTGGAACTACTAGTTGTAGATCTTAAATTCAGCAGTTTTGAAGCGGCTGTCGCTTCCAATATTGTTGAGCCGCCAAGTCTTTTTACAACAGATATTGACGATTGGAAAAGAAATGCGTTCTCAGATTATAAGAAGAATATTCTTTTTGGGAATTTTGAAGAGCCTCAGTATATGACCCGGATTATTGAAAAATATACACCGGAAGAAAGAGGCAAAATATACAAACCGCTTTTCACCGCATCAACCTCAGACCGGCCATTCAAACTTTTTTTAATTGATGCGAAAGGAAAGAAGTTAAGTCTGAGACAGCCGGATAAGAGTTTTACGGATCGTTATTTTCCAAAAAAGGAAAAGGTTAAAAAGGAAAAAACGGTTTATCGGTTTGCAAAAATTTATGCTAAAATAGGTGGAAAAGATGCCTCTGCTGATTTGAGTAAAAAGGATATCAAACAGGTACTTTTAATAGAGGAAATGGAACACGGAACGTATCCATTTAATCCCGAAATTATTAAGTATGATGAGAAATTATATGTGCTGCATGAGAAGCTGAATTGTGAAGTGACTTTTGAGAATCAGGCTTATGTGATATCTTTCCCGCCACTGAATCTTTGCGTTTGGGGAGCAACAAGGGAAGAAGCGGAAACTGCTTTTTGTTTCAGTTTTCATGCTTTATATCAAAATTTTGCATTGGAATCGGACAGTGCGCTTTCTGAGCAGGCGGTTGTGCTGAAAAATAAGTTGTTGACTATTGTTAAAGCGATTAAATGAAAGCGAGAAAAAGCAAGGATATACAGAGAGTATTGCAAAAACAGGGTTTTGAATCTTTTACAGAAAAGGATCATCACCAGTTGCATTATCTCGTTGTGGATGGAAAGAAACAGGCGGTGCTTACTTATCTTGGAAAAGCGCCGCTCAGTACTGATCTGATGGATACGTTAGCAGGACAATTACAATTATCAGAAGAAAAGATGGCAGAGAGCTTTTTCTCAGGCAGATTGAATCCGGAGAAATATCTAGGGATGTTGAGCGAGAAAGAGATGATTGGATAAGGTATTATAGCACTCTCAATTATTAATAAGGTGCATCGCACCGCAATATTTGTAGAAAAGCATTATTTATTTTCGTTAAATATTTACCCAACAAAAAGAGAGCGCCATATCCAACGTTCTCTTTTTTGTTTGGTCAATTATTCTGTTTAAAAATGAAAATTCAGCCCCACTAAAAAATTACGTCCTGCCTGCGGGAAATAGAAATTTTCCTGCGTCAAGGCACCTCCAGCGATATAGCCGTAGGTATAACCATTGGATTCGTACTTTTCGCTGAATACATTATTTAGCAAGAAATTAAGTGTAATTTCTTTTGCCCAGGTTGGTTTGATCGTCCAGGTCATGCGGATATCGTTTGTAAAATAGGCACCCAGTTTCCGCGTTTCGTCAGACGTGTTATCCAGATATTGTTTTCCAACATATTTTGTTAGCAGCGCAAATTCCAGATTTTTTTGTGGACTGTATGTAAACTGGCTTCCTGCGATCACGTTTGGAGAAAACGAAATGTCAGATTTTCCATGATTGATCAGGTCATAATCACCGCTGTCGTAGTTAACAATATATTCCGTAAAATCGGAAATTTTATTCTGGCTAAATGTCGCATTGGCATTCCATTTAAATCTGGAATTGAAGGCAATCGCACCTTCAAGCTCAATACCTGTTCGATAGCTTTTCGGCACATTTACACGAATCGGATTACCGACGTCATTGATCTGTCCAGTCAGCACCAGCTGGTTTTTATAATGCATCAGGTAGTAATTCGCGGAAATCCCATAAATCCCTTTTTGCATGCGGAAACCTGCTTCAACATTATTCAGTCGCTCGCTTTTTGGAAAAAGCCGGTTGGTGGAAGCGGTGAAATCATCCCGGTTTGGCTCTTTGTTACCCACACTGTAAGATGCATAAACAGAACTTTGGGGAGCAATCTGATAGGTTATCCCAGCTTTTGGGTTGATAAACGAAAATGATTGGTCAAAGTTAAACGTGATCAGATCATTATCCGTTCCATCTATTTTATGACTTACGCTACGGTATTGAATGTCCCCGAACGCATTCAGTTTTTCTGTAAACTGGTAGTATAGTTTTCCATAAATATTGAAATCCTGCTTGATCCCTTTGTTGAAATAATAACGCTGCTCATTTTCAGTATTTCTCGCATTTCTTGCCCAGATAATTTCTCCGTAATGATCGCCGTCATAATAATTATATCCACCCCCCACACTGGCTGTCAATTTTTTAAAGCTGTTGTAGTCAAGTGAAAATGTTGATCCGTAGAAATAATTATCCAGCCATCTGCGACGGATAAGGTCAGTTCCGGAAATTGTATCATTTCCCGAAATTAGATTAGGCAGATTGTAACTGCTGAACTGGTCATTCTTGCGATACTGCTCATAATAACCCAAACCACGAACAAGAAATCCGTTCAGGTTTAAAGTCAGATTATTATTCAACGTATGGGAAGTGACAACCTGGTAGTGATCCTGACGGTAATTGTCAACCTCATTTTTATAAGTGTAGGAATTGAAAGTGCGGTCGTTAGCATTCAGCAAATTTTGAGCATCTTTTTCATCCAATCCATTACGATTAATGTAAGCTAAAATTCCTTCACGGTCGCCGCGCAGTTTTGCTTCGGGAACCCCGTTCCATGATTGATACGTTTTTTCTTTTCCTGAAAATACATTGACACGAACAAAGCTTTTTTTACCAAAATAAGCGCCTGATAAGTAATATGAATGAAGTTCGGAAGACGCGCGGTCAACATATCCGTCTGATGAAACACGCGACAAACGGGCATCAAAAGTGAATTTATCTTTTACCAGACCACTTCCAATTTTAAACGTATTTTTAAATGTATTGAAAGATCCATACGAATTGTTGAGTTCTGCATAAGCCTCTTTACGGAACTGATTGGTGCTAATATTCACGGTCGCACCGAAAGCGCCGGCGCCATTGGTGGAAGTTCCAACGCCGCGCTGAATCTGAATGCTGCTAACCGAAGAAGCGAAATCCGGCATATTTACCCAGAAAACACCCTGACTTTCTGCATCATTATAAGGAATCCCATTGACAGTCACATTGATTCTGGTGGCGTCCGTGCCACGAATCCGGATTCCTGTGTAACCCACACCGCCGCCGGCATCACTTGTGCTCACAAGCGAAGGCGTAAAATTCAGAAGTACTGGAAGATCTTGTCCAAGATTCTGCTTGTTAAGTGCCTCGGCGCTGACATTGGTATAAGCCATACCCGTTTTGTCAGTAACCCGGGTTGCGTTCACAATGACTTCATCCGCCTGGAAAGTGCTTTTTTGAAGTTTTATGTCAATCGATTTTTCAGAACTTGCGTCGGTTGCATCGAGTTTGACTGACTGATATCCAATGTAAGATATTTCCAGTGAGACAATGTCGTCAGAGATATTCCGGAGCGTAAATCTTCCGTTGGCATCGGTTGTAGTTCCTCTGATGTCACCAGCCTTGATGGTCGCGCCGGGTAATGGTTTTCCATCTTCCTGATCGGTGATCTGACCGGTTAATGTTTTTTGAGCATAAACAGATATACCCAGTAAAGTGCTTATAACGAGTGTTAAAAGACAGGTCGTAACTTTTCGCATTGCGATTAATAATTGTTACGAACAGGCAGGGGCCACCTATCCTTTGGTTCAATAAAAAATGGTTATTCGATACAGCTTATCAGGCAGTTTTGGAAATTTATAGAATTCCGCTGGTCCTAAGTTTAGCTTTCTCTTCCTACGCCGGCATTATCCGGATCAGGTAATATGGGTATGATCTCAGCCCGTTAGGTAGGGCACCCCTATGAGATTATGGTGCAAAGATATGGATAACAGCGTGGAGAAGCAAGAGTAAGCAGATTATCTAAAAAACTTACCGAGTTATTTTTTCTCTTTACAAGCGAGTATTGAATGTCGAACAGCCTCCAATATTTCTAATCCTGATTCTTTGAAATCACAATTGGTCCGGCAGACAGCGTATTCATATGAAGCAGTTTTCTAATTTTGGGAGAGAGTTTTGTCAATTCGGAATATGTATTTATTTCTGCGTTTAAGACAATTACCGAAATTGTGTATTTACTGAAATTTTGCTGATGTTGTAAGTTTTTATGAAAAGTGAGGAGAATAGTAAAATTATTTATGAGCATTAGCTTTAATAGCTCCCCATTTTTCACACCACTACATCCCATATCTCTTACCGTGAAAACTTCATATTCAGAAAAGTTAAGTTTTAATCGCTTAGGCAAATTTTCATCAAGCAACAGTCGCATAAAGTTGTTCTATATTTTTCGATGTTAACAATTTATTCGCAGCTTCCAGAACAGAAACTGCCTGCTGTCTTGTGACTGTTGGAAAATCATCTAAAAAATCGTCAAGGGAAACACCTGCCTCTAAATGATCGAACAAAGTTCCGACAGGCACACGCGTTCCTTTGAAGACGGGCTGCCCCCCCAAGATTTCCTGATTTGTCGTAATAAGCGTTTTAATATCCATAACTAAATTTACTTATTATTTTCGAAAGCACACATTATTGTTTATCACCGAATTACAAGTTTTGGGCAATTTTATTATTTCTCAACCAAGGCAAGCCATGACCTTAAAACGTCCTGCAATATTTTTTCCCTGGCTCTGACGTCTTCCAGATCTTTAAAAACAACTGTCCTTCTTCCATCCTTGTAATCACCTTCCAAAAATCCTTCCTTATCATTCACCTTGGCGCCGCTTGGAAAGACCAGCATAATTCTGCCCTTATGAAGGTTCATCACAACGATGTCTCTTTTATATTCTTTGGGATCAAACGGCTTCATTTCTCCGGAATAGTAAAAACTCGGATTATTCCATTTGATCTGTTCGGCGATTTTTTTGTCAGTACTCAAAATAATTTTCCTGATCGCTTCGACTATATTGCGCAATTCAGGATCAAGCTTTTTTATATGCTCACTTACCTGTTCAGAATCAGAAAGTTTAATCGCTTTTGCAGTTGATGCTTTTTTCGGTTTAACAGCGGGTTTTTCAAGATTTTTCTCAATCCTGTATTTTGTGATTTTGGCGATCAGATCAACCGGCAGCGGTTTGTCCAGAGGAAATTGAACACCGCCTTTCGAGCCTTTGAAGCCGGAAAGCGCTTCTTTAAATTCTTCCAGTCCTTGTGGTGCTGGATAAAAGCCGATATGATTTTTATAAGCAGCATAATGAACCAGATTGCCGTTTAATGTCAGTGTCGGCATTCCGTAACCTATTTTCTCTTCTGCATCCGGCGCCGCATCACGGATTGCCTTACGCATTTCTTTCAGCAATTTTTGGGTTTCCGGTGGAAAACCGGCAATGTATTGATCGACTTCGGGATTATTTTTTTTCATGGTTACCAGAATGTCTAAAATCCACAACTTTGATAATAATATGCAATCTTAGAAATTTGCTTACATATTTAAAAATAATCCTAAGATTTTGGTTTAGAGGATGATGTGTAGTTGGGCGTGTAGTTTTTTAATTATTGAAAATTCAGTCATTGCACTTTATTTAAAACTTTCGCTGGCTGCCTTTCCGCAATCTTTTTATTTTTCTCTTTCAAATAAAGGTAAGTTTTGTGACCGGCAAGTGTGTTATCCAGTTTTTCAAAGAAACCTTTATGCTGAAAAGCATACCAGTTTATTTTCAGTAAATAAAGGCTGACATACGAAGCTGGATTTTCCATTATAAACGCGCCGGTTTTTTGAATCAGGTCTTCTTTTTCCAATGCCTGTTTATCAACCCAATAATTCAGACTATCAGCGTTCTTGCCTTTCCGGGCCAGTTTTTCCCCTTGCGCATAACTTTTGATACGATCATCAGAAGGTTTTTGAATATCGTTTACAAACCTTTGCCATTCCATTGTGCTTTTTGAATTCGTTACAATTGATCTTGATACGTCGTTGGTGTCGAGCTGAATGCATGCTCCTTGTTCAAGAAAGAAAAACAGCGATCCTTTTATCTGGGAAATGTGAAGCTGGTATAGATCAGGAACCAGATCATTGTCGATATCAAGATTAAAAACATCCGAATGTAATTTTATAGAATGCACAATGGCTGCAAAACCTTTTTCTCTTGTTAAAAGTACGGCCTTGCGGCCTTTAAATTCTTTTGGTGCGAGTATCTGGAATTTTACTTTTTGGGAAAATGAAAAGTGCGCAGTTAACAGAAATACTAGGAGCAGGGCTGAAAATTTATTCATTTTGCATGGATTACAGCATGAATATTTCCCAGCAATGACTGCTCACCGACAGTATCCTGCAATAGCTGCCAGATCATAATACCACCTGACTTTTCCAGTGCTAACGATGTTTTTTTTCTGATTGTCGGTATGCCGTTATAATACAAATTCCCTCCGTTTAAGCTAAATTCATCAACGTTGATTTTATCAGGATATTGGAGAATCAGGTTTTTCCAGGAAATACTTTCAGGTGCGCTTCCGCCAAAGCCATATCCATAAAACGGAACGCCGAGGCTGAGTTTTTCTTTGGGGATACCACGCGTCTTTGTCCAGTATTCCAGATCTTCAACTGCCATTTCATAAGGTGCATGCGGACCGGGTCTTGAAAGATTCCATGGGCCGGTTTTGTCGTAAGACATAATATTTACAAAGTCAAACTGGGCAAGCGCCTTATCCGTAAACTGATCTTTATAAACCGTCGCGATAGCTGCCGTGATCATTTTGTTTTTTGCCCGTAATTGTGCCGCCAGATCGATCACGAAATTTTCATAATTCCAATCAATCAAAGCACCTTCAAGGTCTACATCAATTCCGTCCAGATCACTTTCAACGGCAAGATTGACAAGGTCGGCAATCAACTTTGTCTTTTTTTCTCCAATTAAAAAAGCAGGATAATAAGCCGGTGCTCCGCCTCCGCCGATGGACGCCATGATTTTAACATTTTTGGCATGGGCAATCGCAGCGACTTCTTTCAGATGTTCAGTCCCTTTTAAATTTCCCAGCGAATCAGGGTTGATGAAAGCGATATAAAGATGGGTGATTTTCCCATAATCGATTGAATTTGCTGGCGCAAGCAAATTTTCCCGGCCGGGTAAATAACCGATGACACGAAAATTCGACTTGTTATTATCGGCTGTTATTGTCTTTTTACTGCAACCAAAATTCAGCAGAGCAAGAGTGATCAGGATAAGTTGAAGTATTAAATTAGTTTGTCTTTTCACCAGATTAATTCTTAAAAGTTACAATTCCTTCACATAAAGCCAATACATTTTTCCAAGCCTCATTTCCAGTTCTTTTATTTGTACAAAACCCATTGACTCGTAAATATGCCTTGCCGCGTTCATGAATTCGGAGGTATGCAATGCGATGAATTTTTCTCCGGTTTGTCTTGCATGGTCGATACAAAGCTGCATCAGTTTTCTACCAATACCTTTTCCGGTATGTTCCGTATTAACGCCAACCATTCGCAGATATGACCAGTCTTCATGAAAAATGTCTGTGGGATTTCCTTTGGAAATGAAAAACGCCATACCGATTATCTCATTATTTTCTTCCCAAACGAAACAGGTAGATTTGGAAAGCAGCTCCGGATAAGTTTTTTCACTTAACAAGATCGAATGCAGTTTAATCCAGTTGTCATTTGTTAAAACAGTTTCAAACTGGCCATAAGCGTTTAATCCCAGTTTTTGTAATTGTGGGATGTCTTTTTCTGTGGCGGTTCTGATTTTCATTAAGACAGCTTAGATATCCCCGCGTTTTGGGAGACGGGTAGAATTCTATAAATATATAAAATTAAACTTTTGAGCTACTAATATCTACACACACTATTTCCGTAATTTTACCTTATCTAAATCGAATGAATCTGCTTAAACGTAAATACAATGGCAAACTATACTGAAATGACGATGCTTGAAGCAACGCAACATGCGATGGAATTGGAGGGGAAATACGGCGCGCATAACTATAAACCGATGCCCGTTGTGCTTGCGAAAGGTTCAGGTGTGTATGTATGGGATGTGGAAGGAAAACAATATCTGGATTTTTTATCTGCATATAGTGCTGTCAGTCAGGGTCATTGCCATCCAAGAATAATTAATGCAATGATCGAACAGGCACAAAAACTTACGTTGACTTCCCGCGCTTTTTACAGCGACAAATTGGGAGAATGTGAAAAGTTTCTTTGTGAATATTTCGGTTATGATAAAGTTTTGATGATGAACTCCGGCGTAGAAGGCGGAGAAACGGCTTTAAAGCTCACACGAAAATGGGCGTATAAAGTAAAAGGAATAGCGCCAAATAAAGCGAAAACGGTATATGCTTCCGGAAATTTCTGGGGCCGGACTTTGGCTGCGATTTCGTCATCTACGGATCCTTCAAGTACCGATGATTACGGTCCTTTTTTGCCAGGTTTTGAAATAATTCCTTACGATGATCTGGAAGCGTTGGAAAATATTTTCAAAAGCGATCCGAACATTGCAGGGTTTATGGTTGAACCAATTCAGGGAGAAGCAGGTGTGGTTGTGCCCAAAGAAGGTTATTTGAAAGGTGTGCGGGATTTGTGCACAAAATATAACGTGTTATTTATCGCTGATGAAGTCCAGACCGGCATCGGGCGTACCGGCAAAAGGCTTGCCTGTGACTGGGAAAATGTAAAACCGGATATTTTGGTACTTGGAAAAGCGTTATCCGGCGGAACTATGCCAGTTTCGGCTGCTTTTGCTGACGATGAAATTATGCTGACGATCGCTCCTGGCGAACATGGCTCCACGTATGGCGGAAACCCGTTGGCCTGTGCCGTCACTATGGCTGCTTTACAAGTGGTTGATGATGAAAAACTGGCTGACAATGCGGAAGTTATGGGAAAACTTTTCCGTAAAAGAATTTACGATCTGCAACAGAAATGTAATCTTATATCGTTAGTAAGAGGCAAAGGGCTTTTGAATGCCATTGTCATTAATGATACGGAAGACAGTGCCACGGCAATGAACCTGTGTTATCAAATGATGGATAAAGGATTGTTATGCAAACCTACCCATGGAAATAAAATCCGCTTTGCGCCTCCGTTGGTTATCACAGAAGATCAGATGAATGCTGCCTGCGATATCATTGAAGAAGTATTTTTGACAACAAACTAAGTCGACTTTATGAGAAAGGTGTTACCGATTGTGCTGGTTTTAGTAGGGTTTTTAAGCGCTTGCCGCGAAAAAAATGTTGATCCGGCGACTGATGTCGAAACCAGTAAGTGGATTGTTGAACAGATGAAAACCTGGTATTACTGGAATGATAAAATGCCGGCAAATCCTGATTTGACACTGGCACCAGAAGCACTTTTTAATTCATTATTATACAAGTATGATGCGACAGCCCGTCCTGATGGCGACCGTTTTTCCTGGATTGAAAGTGATGCAGATGCTTTAAAAGCAGAGTTAAGCGGTTCTACAAAAACTACCGGTTTGGAATTTCGGTTGTTTTATTATCCAACTGGTGGAACCAACATTATGGGTTTGGTTACTTACGCTTTGCCCGGCTCTCCGGCTGCGATTGCTGGTTTCAAAAGAGGTGATATCATCACGAGAATTGATGATAAACAATTAACTGCTTCTAATTATTATGATCTGGTTTATTCTGATGCTGCCAAAAAATATACGCTGGGAGCGCTGAATGAGCAAGATGCCATTATTGAAACATCTGAAACGAAAAGTGTTACTCCGGTAAGTTTTCAGGAAGATCCTGTATTTTTTGATACCACATTTCAGTATGGAAGCAATACCGTGGGATATTTGGTTTATCACCAGTTCATCGCCAGTAAAAGTGGCAGCGAGAAAAAGGAATACGATCAAAAGGTTGATAATGTCTTTGCTGATTTTAAATCCAAAAACGTCAATTCCTTAATTCTTGATTTACGTTATAATCCGGGCGGTTACGTAAGTTCAGCAACCAATCTGGCGAGTTTGATTGGTAAGGGAATTACAAACAATGATATTTTTTATTACAAAGAATATAACACGACGCTGACGCCGGCTTTCGAAAAAAGATACGGAAAAGATTATTTTCTGGAAAAGTTTAGTTCAAAAAGCCAGAATATCGGTTCCGGGCTGAAAAATCTGATTATTCTTACTTCAAACAGAACTGCTTCTGCCAGTGAATTATTGATTAACGGTTTAAAGCCTTTCATGACTGTAACCGTTATTGGAGATCAGACTGTCGGCAAAAACGTTGGGTCGATCACCATAAGCGATGATTCTAAAAAAGTGAAATGGGGGCTTCAGCCGATTGTGACCAAATCTTTTAACAGTCTTAAACAATCAGATTACAGCAAAGGTTTTACGCCTGATGTTACCGTGAGAGAGGGATTGAGATTATATCCTTATGGCAATATCAAAGATCCGTTGCTCGCAGAGGCACTTTCAAAAATAACGGGCTCTCAGTTTGTCCGCAAGAAAGCTGAGCAGTTGCGTACAGCAGAATTTGCTGAGGATTTCAGTTCTACAATTGAAAATAAAGCAGGAGGAAGTAACATGTTTTTTGATAAATAATTTATTTTAATTTATAACAGATTATCAGCAGTTTACACGTTTTCCATAGTTTCGGTCCAGTAAATGTTGAATCTTTTTTAGATATATTTTAGTGAAACTTTCTGATACGGTATACTTTTTATAATATTAGAACAGTATCTTTTTCTAACACTATAAACAAAGTACACTATGGGCGTTTTAACTTGGATTATCGTAGGATTGGTAGCCGGAGCTATTGCTAAGGCATTGCATCCTGGCAAAGATCCGGGAGGTATTATTGTAACCATTCTGATAGGGATAGCCGGTGCTGTCGTAGGAGGCTGGGTTTCTTCGCTGGCAGGATTTGGATCGGTTGACGGATTCAACATCGGAAGTCTTTTTATCGCCATTTTGGGTGCAGTGCTGCTTCTGTTTTTATACAGGAAGTTTAGTACAAAAGCCTAGAATAATTTAATAAAATGGAGAGGGAATAAGGTTGCAATCTTATTCCCTCTCCATTTTATTTGCTATTTTTGGCAAATTCCGGGAAGAATTTATACCAATAACCTGATTACTATGAAGCTGGTTAATAATATGACTGTTTGGTTTTTGAAGCGCCGCTTTGAGAGAATCGAACAGTTTATGCAAAACCCCATTGAAACCCAGCAGCGTATATTTTCCGAACTTATTGAAACAGCGCGATATACAGAATGGGGAACAAAATATAATTTTGGTCAGATAAAATCCATCAAAGAATTTCAGGATCAGGTTCCTGTTTCTTCTTATGAGGAGTTGTATCCATATATAGAGCGCGTTTTGAAAGGTGAGCCTAACGTATTATGGCCTTCTCAGATCGAATGGTTTTCCAAATCTTCGGGCACAACGAACGCCAGAAGTAAATTTTTACCTGTTTCTCCTGAGGCGTTGGAAGAATGTCACTATGAGGGAGGGAAGGATATGATGACTTTACTGATAAATAATCGTCCGGAAACCCGGGTTTTTGACGGAAAAGGACTTTCAATCGGTGGAACGCTGCATGCAAATCCATTCGATGACTACACCCAGGTTGGCGATGTTTCGGCTGTGATCATGCAAAATCTTCCGGCTTGGGGAGAATTTATGCGGACGCCACCTCTGGAAGTGGCGCTCATGGACCATTGGGAAACCAAGCTTGAAAAAATGGCCTCCATTTGTTCACAGGAAAATGTAACCAGTATTCTGGGTGTTCCCACCTGGACCATCGTCCTGCTGGATCAAATTCTGGAACTGACAGGCAAAAGTAATATGCTGGAAGTTTGGCCGGATTTTGAAGTATTTGTCCACGGAGCCGTTTCATTTGAGCCTTACCGGGATTTATTTACACAAAAATATTTTCCATCGGAGCAGGTAACTTATCTGGAAACTTACAGTGCTTCGGAAGGCTTTTTCGCCATTCAGGACGATCTGTCAAAAGTGGGTGAGATGCTGCTGATGCTGGATTATGGGATTTTTTATGAATTTCTTCCTATGGATGAAGTGGGAAAACCACATCCAAAAGCATTGTTGCTTGACGAAGTTGAAGTTGGTAAAAATTATGCACTGGTTATTTCCACCAATGCCGGTCTGTGGCGTTACCTGATCGGAGATACTGTTAAATTCACTTCAAAATATCCATTCCGTTTAAAAGTGAGCGGAAGGACCAAACATTTTATCAATGCTTTTGGAGAAGAGGTAATTGTCGAAAATGCCGATCATGCCATAAAAGTTGCTTCTCAGAAAACAGAGTCGCTGGTTTCAAATTACACTGCCGGACCGGTTTATATGGGTGACGGCTCCCGTGGCCGCCATGAATGGATAATTGAATTTACAAAAGAGCCGGAAAATCGGGAAGAATTTATCCAGATACTCGATAAAACTTTGCGTGAGGTCAATTCAGATTATGATGCCAAAAGATATAAAGATATGGCACTCTTGTCTCCATTAGTTCATTTTGCGCCTGTCAATACCTTCTATAACTGGATGTCGAAACGCAGGAAACTGGGTGGTCAGAACAAAGTGCCAAGGTTAAGCAACGATCGGGTTTATCTGGAAGATTTACTGGGGCAGTCGGCTTTCGGCAGTCAGCAATCGCCTTCTGACATAAGTCATTTATAAGTATTAAAATTAATCCTCCATAAACAAGCCGATAGCCGACCGCTGACGGCCGAAAGCTACATCATGATTCCCAAGTATCTCAAAATTAAAGGATTATACTCTTACCAGTCTGAACAGGAAATTCAATTTGATGCCTTGACAGATGCGTCGCTGTTTGGGATTTTTGGGGCAGTTGGCAGCGGGAAATCTTCAATTTTAGAAGCAATAACTTTTGCACTTTATGGCGATACGGAAAGATTAAACCGATCAGGTGACGATCGAACGTATAATATGATGAATCTGAGATCCGATGATCTGCTGATTGATTTTGAATGTATTGCTGGAAAAACGGCAGAGCTTTACCGGTTTACAGTTAAGGGAAAAAGGAACAGTAAGAACTTCAAGGAAGTAAAAACTTTCGAAAGAAAAGCGTATAAATGGGTTGATGAGGCTTGGATGCCGCTTCCTGATGAAGAAAATGCTGAGCGGATTATCGGATTGAGTTATGATAATTTTCGGCGAACGATCATCATTCCGCAAGGGCGTTTTCAGGAATTTATTGAGCTGAAAGATGCCGAGCGTACCCGGATGATGAAAGAGCTTTTTCAGCTTGAAAAGTATGATCTGAGCAGGAAAGTCGGAACGCTGAGCAAGCAAAATGACCTGGAACTTTCCAATCTGGATGGGCAGCTGATGAGCCTGGGAGAGGTTACGCAGGAAATGATGGCAGCTGAGGAAGTTAGGAGAGAAGAAATCAGAGCGGAAATAAACTCTGTCGCAGACGAACTTTTCATACAAACAGAATTAGAAAATAATTATCAGAAAATAAAACAGATTGCTGAAAAATTAAATCAGCTCACCAGTCAGATTTCTGAGTTAGAATTCCGGAAGCTGGAAATGGAACAGAGAGAAGAAATGCTTCGGGTCTTTGAAATCTGTTCTTTACACTTCAAGTCACTTCTTGAAAGGAAAAAATCACTAGCTATTGGAATCGAGAGAGACAAGCTGACTTTTGAGACAAATTTCCGTAGAACCAACGAACTTGATTCTGCCCTGACGCGGCAGAAAGAGGTGATAGCCAGAATTCAGCCGCAATATGAGAAACGTCAGGAATTGTTAGATGCTGCCGAAGAGCTGGGAAAAGTAATTCAGATTCTTGATAACAAAACGGCGCTTGAAAAAAATAAGAATTCACTTGTCAGAGTTGAGGCAAAACTGCTGGAAAAGGAAAAAGCCATTGAACTACTGAAAAAGCAAAAGCAACAAAAGGAAGAAGAGAATGATAAAAAGAAGGCGCTTCAATCTGATGTTCAGGAACTTAGTCAGGTAAATGTATGGTATACCAATCTGGATAGTCTCACAGAAAGCAGGTCAAATATCAAAAAAGAAGCCGACGATTTACTGGCTGAAATTGTAAAACAAAAAAGCATTTTACAAACAAGAATAGCAGAAGCAAATGAGACTTTTTCATTGAATATCCAGCCGGAATTTAATTTAGATACGATTCAAAATGTGGTTTCTGAATTTTTATTAAATAATGAAAAAGAAAGTCAGGAGTTAAACAAACAACTGGTTTCTGCGAACACAAAACTGGCATTGCAGCAATATGCCAGCAGCCTGGAAGATGGACAACCATGTCCGCTTTGCGGAGCAGAACATCATCCCGCGGTGCTTCATGCGGATAACACTGTTTTGGAAGACATTAAAAAAATTGAAGATCAGCGTCTTGTTTTAAACAGAACAGAACAATTAATCCGACAGTTTTTATCGCCGGTTGAACGTATTTTTAACCATATTGATAATCTTGAAACACAAAAAAGCGCTATCAAACAGCGTTGGATCGAAAATAAGGAGCGTCTTGAAAAACATGATAAAACATTCGTCTGGACAAAATTTGATAAAAACAACCGCGAAGCTTTCGACAGACATTTCGAGCAGGTCATCAGAATTCAGGCTGAAATAAAAGATACGGAGGCTGCCGTGAAGCAGATTTCTCAGCAGATTGAAACAGAGACGAAGGAAAAATCTGAGAGGATCGAATTACCGCTTCAAAATTTGCGAAACGATATTCTAAGAATTGAAAACACGATCGATACCTTATCCGGCCAACTTGAAAAGGTTGATCTGAGTGAATTTACTGATCAGGAAAAGGATTCGATTTTAGAAAAAATACAGTTGCTTGAAAAACAGTATAAGGAATTGAACCTGTTGTTTGAACAAACTGAAAAACAACTGGATGTTCTTGAAAAAGAAAAGGATATCATCGCCGGCAGCCAGCATATTTTACAGGAAACGCTTGACCGAAGCCGTCATGAGCTGTCTGTGACACAAGCCGAACTTGTTAATCATTTAACATTGTATCGGTTTGAATCAGAAGATTGGGTAAATGAAATGCTTCAAAGGCCAATCTCAATTGACCTGGAACGGAAAGCAATTGATGACTTCAAGAATACATTGAGTAATGCGCTGAGAGATCTTGAATTGTTGCAAAAGGAACATTTGGCGGAAGTGTATGACCCGGAAAAACATGCTGTTGTAACAATTAAAATGGAAGAATTAACAGCAGTTTTAAATAATAAAAGAAAAGAAGAGGGGCGTTTGGATGGCCTTATATCCAAAATGATTCAGGATCTCGCAAAAAAGGCAGGGCTTCTGAAAGAAAAAAGTCGTTTGCAGCTGCGTAAGGAACATCTGGACGATCTGGCCAAATTGTTCCGTTCGAGCGGATTTGTGGATTATGCGTCAAGTATTTATCTGCAAAATCTGATTCATGCTGCTAACGAACGCTTTCATCAGATGACGCATCAGCAGTTGCATCTGGAGCTTGGCGAAGGAAATAGTTTTTGGGTAAGAGATTTGTTAAACGGCGGCCACATGCGATTATTAAAAACGCTTTCCGGCGGACAGAAATTCCAGGCCGCGCTGTCGCTCGCGCTTGCTTTGGCTGATCATATTCACGTCAGAAATGAATCAAAACATAATTTCTTTTTCCTGGATGAAGGTTTTGGGTCGCTGGATAAAAATGCGTTGCAAACGGTTTTCGAAACCTTAAAATCTCTGCGAAAGGAAAACCGGATTGTCGGAATAATCAGCCACGTCGAAGATTTACAACAGGAAATCCAAACTTATCTACGAATTGTTGAAAGCGAAGAGGGAAGCAAGATTGTAAGAAGCTGGGGTTAGGAATTGTCAGAACTTAACTGGTATCTTTATGAGAATAATAATGCCATTTCATCCCTAGAAACATGCTATTTGAGAATTTTTACCATTCTCTTCAACAAAGAATTGAGTCCTTACTTGCGTCTGAAAAGTGGTTGTGGAAACTTGTTATTTTTTCCGTTTTCATTTCTCTGTTTCTTGCCTTTCCTCCATATTCTTTACTAGTTGACCATCTTAGTGTGCATGGCATGAAGCTCGATGCCTGGGTTTTTGTTCAAAACCAGAGTCAGGACCTTTTTCACCCTAAGGACATGGATTTCGATGTGCGGCGTGAAAATATGATTTTTCGATGGGTTTTGCCAGCTTTGTCCTTGATCACCGGGCATAACATTGTGCTCATTGTGTTACTTCAATCATTTCTCGGGGTTTTATTTATTCATAAGGTCGGGCAATGGGTTTATCTTATATCAAAAGATAAAATCACAACCAGCCTGTTTGTAGTTGCCATTGCTAATATTTTTGTTTGTGTCTGGACTTTCGCAGATATTTATGGTTATGGCGATGGTTTTGCTTATTTTTTTCTACTGATTGCACTTTTTAGCCGGCATGCACTTATCGCCTTTTTTGCCTTACAGATTGCTTTTTTTACAGACGAACGCGCAGTGATCGCAGGAGGTTATTTATTGCTATTTCATATTGTAAAAAATGCATTTGAAAAAAATGAATTCGATTTTTCAGCGATAATTAAAAATGCATTTTCCGGAAAAAATTTAACTGTTTGGGTGGCCTGGGCCGTATATTTTGCAATCAGGTTTTATGTACAAAAGAAATATTTCCCAAACCACAGCTACTCCACTTTGGGAACTCCTGTATTATTTGCTGACGCGCACAGACATGGCCTGGGTAGCAGTTTGTGGACAGCATTTGAGGGTATGTGGATATTGATGGGGGCAGCTATTTTATCGTTGTCGCTTCAAAGACATTATTTGTTAATATTGACATTAACTTTTGGCTTCGTAATTTTAGTTGCGTCAGGAATTTATGTACATGATATTGACCGGGCATTGTCATACGGATTTCCGTTTTTGCTTATATCAATTTATATACTTTTTCAGACGGCATCAATGCGGTCAATAAGGGTAATATTATTTTTTACTGCAATAGTTTGTGTAAGTCATCCCATGATTTATTACATGGGTTACAACAGAGTGCTGTGGCTGGAACCGTTTCCATTAAAAATATTTATGCTTCTGGACCATTGGATGCACTGGAATCTGTTTAATTAATTATAAATTACATTTAAGAAATAATTTACTGGTTCATAAAAAATTTGTATATAAAAATTAATACAATTTATTTCGGAACTTTGTTGTATCCTGATTACCAACTCATAACACACTGTCTCATCATAAAATTAACCCACCCCTATGCCAAAATTATTACAATTAGACACCTTTCAGTCTGATGCCGGGAATCTGACTGTATTTGAAAAGTTAATTCCCGGAACAATCAAACGAGTTTTTTATATCTACGGAGCAACTGATTCCAGCCGTGGAGGGCATAGGCACCATAAATCGTGGAATGCTTTAATCTGTCTGCATGGAAGTTGCCATATTTACAATAACGATGGTTTCAGTGAAGAAAACTTTACACTGGACAATCCCAGAACCTGTCTGATCCTTGAACCAAAAGACTGGCATATCATGGACTCATTTTCAGAAGACTGTATACTTTTGGTATTGTCAAATGAGTACTATGACAGAGCTGATTACATCGATCAGCCTTATCTATTGCAATCGCAACAAGTAACTGTATGATTCCATTTTTGGATTTGAATCAAATCAATAAGCCCTATTTACCGGCTATTGAGGAGGCTTCATTGCGCGTTTTGCGTTCTGGTTGGTATATCTTGGGTAACGAGTTAAAATCATTTGAAACAGCATTTGCTAATTATTGTCAGGTAAGGTATTGTATAGGTGTCGCAAACGGCCTGGATGCCATAGGACTCATTTTACGCGCTTATGAATTCCCGGAAAAGAGCGAAATAATTGTACCTGCCAATACGTATATAGCATCAGTGTTACCGGTTAGTTACTTAAATTTAATTCCTGTTTTTGTTGAGCCGGATCCATATTCAATGCTGATTGATCCGGCAAAAATAGAGGAGAAAATCACTTCAGAAACCAGAGCAATTCTATGCGTCGACCTTTATGGACGAAGCTGCGAAATGCTTGAGATTGCTGCTTTGGCTAAAAAGTATAATTTAAAAGTAATAACCGACGCTGCGCAAGCACACGGAGCCATATATGACGGGCAAAAAGTTGGGGGGATAGCAGATGCAACGGCTTTTAGTTTTTATCCTACAAAAAACCTTGGCGCACTTGGCGACGCCGGAGCTATTACAACAAACGATCCTTTACTAGCTGAGCGAATAACTTATCTGCGGAATTATGGTTCAAAAGAAAGGTATAAAAATGAATTTCAGGGGGTTAACAGCCGGCTCGATGAAATTCAGGCAGCTATTCTGAATGTTAAATTGCCGTTTTTAGAAGCCGAGAATGCGAGGAGACGGGATATTGCGAGACGTTACCTGGCGGAAATTAAACTACCGGATTTAGTCTTACCTCCTGACGATCGGATCGATCAGGACGCCTGGCATTTATTTGTAGTGAGACATCCGGATCGTGCGGCTTTCACAGGATATCTGGATCAAATGGGCGTACAAACTAATGTTCACTATCCGTTACCGATCCATAAGCAAAAGGCTTATGCCACAATAAATCATTATAACTTGCCAATTACGGAGGAAATTCATCAAAGGGTAATCAGTTTGCCATTGAATCCGGTATTGTCAGATGAGGAAGTGTCGCACATTATCGAGACGGTCAACAAATATCAGCAATGAAATTATCAGTTGTTATTCCGGTTTACAACAGCGAAGCGAATATTGCTTCACTGATAGAAAAATTGCAGCTAGCCTTAGATGAAATATCTTTCGAAATTGTGTTGGTCAATGATGGAAGCAGGGATAACTCTGAACGCATTTGCACACGATTGGCGAAAGAATTTGATAATGTCCGGTTTATTTCACTACGCAGAAATTATGGAGAATTCAATGCTGTCATGTGCGGATTGAACTGGACAAAAGGAGAGTTTTGCGTAATGATCGATGATGATTTTCAGAACCCGCCGGAAGAAATATTAAAGCTTGTCGAAGTCGCTGAAAAAGGTGATTTCGATGTTGTTTACACATATTATTCAAAAAAAGAACATGCAGTTTACCGGAATCTCGGCAGCCGGCTTGTGAACTGGATTACTACTTATTCGATCAAAAAACCTAAGGATTTATATTTATCGAGTTTTAAGTTGATCCGGAAAGAGGTTGTTGACGAAATCATAAAGTATCAGGGGCCTTATCCGTACATCGATGGTTTAATTTTTCGTATAACCAAAAATATTGGCACGGTTCAGGTTTTGCATAAAAAGCGTGAAGAAGGCGTGTCCAACTATACCTGGCGGAAATTAATCTCTTTGTTTTTAAATATTCTTTTTTGCTATTCTTCCCTTCCTATCCGGGTTTTTATGCCAATCGGCGTGGGTTTATTCGGACTTGGTTTTGTGCTTCTCACCTTTTTATTCTGTCAATGGCTGATTGGTCCGGATCCAAAAGGCTGGCAGGTTGTCACGGCAGCCATGATTTTCATCGGTGGTATTCAATGCACTTTATTAAGCGTTCTGGGGGAATATATCGGCAAAAGTTTTATGGCTCAGAGTGGTCAGCCTCAATATGTTATAAAATATAATAGTGGCAATGATTGATAACCGGGAGGAATACAAAAGTATGTTTGAGGTAGAGCAAAAGCTCTGGTGGTACCAAATTCTGCATGAACGCGTTCTTTATCAGATCAAAAAACAATTTGCGCAGAAAAAGGAAGTAGCAATTCTCGATGCTGCATGTGGTACGGGCGGACTTTTATCCTATTTAAAACAAAACGGATTTCAGAACTTAACCGGTTTTGATTATTCACGGTATGCGATTGAGTTTTCAAAAGAAAGGAATCTCGACGTGAGTTTTGGTGATCTTAAAAATGTCGATGATTTCCGAAAGACTGATCGGTATGACGTGATATGCTGTAATGACGCTTTGTATTTCCTGGATGATCAGCAGATTATTAATGCATTACAGGTCTTCAAAAAACGGCTTAACCCGAATGGGATAATTTTGATCAATATTCATGCGCATGAAGCCTTTGCTGGCACGCATGATGTGGCCGTAGGAAGTTCGAGAAGGTTTGTTTTGAAGGATTTTAAAAAATATGCACAAGCCGCGGGACTAACAATTTCTTATAATACCTACTGGCCATTTTTCCTTTCAATGCCAATCTGGGTAGTACGCAAATGGCAGCGATATCAGATGCGATCGGGAAAGGTGAATACTGCGGAGCTGCATTCGGACGTAAGTTATCCGGGAGATTTTATTAACGGGGTTTTAAAAACCATCACGAAAATGGAAGGGACATTTCTGCCATCAGCTCCCTTTGGAAGTTCTTTGTTTATGGTTTTGAAATAAACTTAAATTTTACTTCTCCACTTTTGTCAACCAGTATTCCAACGATCATAGCCAAAGTACTGGCTAGCAATCCATAAATCATGGCTGGAAATTCAGTGCCCATCCAAACTGCCACCAGCCATACGGTTAGACCTGCAATCATGGATAAAATACATCCCAGTTGATTTGCCCGTTTGGAATATAAACCTGTGGCCAGCGGAATAAACAGACATACCAGACTGAAAGCGGAAGATTCTGCTACCAATTCAAAAATACTTTCTCTTGTTGAAGCCATGAAAATACAGATGGCAGTAATGAAGATGATACCAATTCGAATGATTTTGAGCAGTTGTTTGTCTGTCAGTTCTGGTCTGAAAAATTTAATTACATTTTCTCCTAAAACTGCCGCTGGTGCCATGATTGCACTGCTTGTTGTGCTAAGAATGGCCGATACCAATGCGCCGAAAAATAATATCTGCAATGGCAAACCAGTGTGAAGTAGAATCATATTAGGAATAATCATCTGAGGATCATCTTTTCCTAGTTCCGGATAAAGTTGATGGCCGCAAAGGCCAATGAACAATGGCAGCAAGGCGATTGTCAGGTACATAAATGAAGATAACAAAGTTGCCTTAACAGAAACATTTGCCGATTTGGCTGACATCACGCGTTGAAAAACGTCCTGCTGAGGAATAGAACCAAGCCCGATTGTTATCCAGGCAGCAAAATATTCAACTGAATCCTTGAAAGTAAACTGTGGATATGCTCTGAAAAAGTCTTTCGGGGCAGCCTCAATTAACGGTGTAAATCCGCCAACCTCAAAATATAAGACAATAGCAACGATTAGGAGACCTGCAATGATCATGATGGTCTGAATAAAATCCGTAATAGAAATAGACCACATGCCGCCCCAGATCGTGTATAAGATAACGACGAAAGAACTTAATAATATGCACTCGGTGAGCGACCAGCCGAGCACAACTTTCAGGACGATGCCCATAGCCAGCAATTGCGCGGCGATCCAGCTAAAATAAGAGGGGATAATCAGTATCGCTGATAATAACTCAGCAGGACGGCCATACCGTATTCTGAAAAAATCACAAAAAGTGATGATGTTCATTTTATAAAACCGGCGGGCAAAAAATATTCCTACTAAAAACAGGCAAAGGGCGGCTCCGAAAGGATCTTCAATAACCCCTAGAAGTCCATGTTCTATAAATTCTGTTGGCGCGCCCATGATCGTTTCAGAGCCGAACCAGGTTGCAAAAGTGGCAGATGCAGCAAGAAATAATGGAAGTCGTCTGCCGGCAAGGACAAAATCTGCCGTTGTATTTATTTTTCGGGATGCCCAAAGACCTATGCCAAGGTTCAATAATAAATAAGCAACGATGGAGAAAGCCAGCATAAACTATTGAGGGTTTTAAAAATGCAATTTTACGAACAAAAATAGGGAGGGCAGTGTTTTTGCAGACGTTTGTTAATAAAAACTTAACGGCAAGGGTATATTATACTGCTTTTTGCATCATTTACTTACATCTTGACTTATGAACTAATATGGCCCGGCGATTTATCCTATCTATTATTCTTTTCAGTTATTCATTTTTTTCTCAGGCGCAACAGCAAGTATCAAATAATCCGGAGCGAATCAAGTGGTTTCAGGATCTCGGTTTTGGTATGTTCATTCACTGGAATGTAGATGTTTCTCTGGGTGCGGTGATCAGCCATTCGCTGGCAGGTGCATCCGATGAATATGTTGACAGGTATATCAAAGAACTGCCCACTTTTTTCAATCCAAAGAAATTTGACCCTGACGAGTGGGCTACGCTCGCACGATTGGCTGGGATGAAGTATGTAGTTTTTACAACCAAACATCATTCCGGTTTCTGTATGTTCGATACTAAATCGACGCCCTTCAATGTGATGAATACTCCGTTTAAACGTGATGTGACAAAGGAAATTATTGATGCTTTCCGTAAGCAGGGTATCGCGATCGGGGTTTATTTTTCTCCAGAAGATTTTCTGTTTTTTCATCAAAACAATATTCCGCTGGGAAGGCTGCAAAACGAAAAACAGTTTCCGATGAACAATGCAAAGCTGATGGATTATGATAAGCAGCAGGTAAAAGAGTTACTCACTAACTACGGAAAAATAGATATTATGTTCTTTGACGGTCCGGGTGATGGCTTACGTGAATATGCATGGAGTATCAATCCTGACCTGGTTATCACGCGGGACGCTATGAATACGCCGGAGCAAAATATTCCTGATCAAGCTTCACCGCGTCCCTGGGAAGCATGTTATACGATGGGAACGGATTGGCAGTATAAGCCGACGAATGATCCACATAAATCCGGAACAGAAATTATCAACATGCTGATCGAGATCCGTGCAAAAGGAGGAAATTTTCTTCTGAACGTCGGACCAAAACCTAATGGAGAAATACAGATTGAACAGGAAAGTTTGCTGAGGGAAATTGCGCTATGGAATTTTGCTAACCGCGAATCGATCTATGCTGTGAAGCCTCTCCCTGTAATCAGGGATAAAAATATATGGTTCACGCAATCTAATGATGAGAAATTCATTTATGCTTTTGTAACAAAAGATAAACCGGGCGACTGGAAGTATGGTGAGCGTCGGGATTTTTTGATGCCAATGATCGAAGGAAATACAAAAACGAAAGTCAGTATCCTGGGGTATAAAAGCGAACTTGTCGAATATGTGAATAACTTTGACGCCTCAGTGAAAGTTTCTCCAACACCGATAGGATTAGCAGTTAGTGCTGTCAATGGACAACGATTCTATACAAACAGACAATGGCCTAATACCGTTGTCCTAAAAATAGAAAATGCGAAATTTAAGGTGCCGGTTGAATTAAAAACTTCCAAATCAGGAATCGACGGAGCAAAATAAAATGCTGTTATTAGCACCTAAACTGAAAAAAAGCCGAACGAATAATCGTCCGGCTTTTTCATTTACTCATTTTTTAATTAACGTGGACCACGAGTACGCTCGTTATGTCCATATCTGCTATTTCTTTGTTTGTTATAATACTTACGGGAGTGTCTGTCGTTACGATACTGGCGAGGGCTGTTACGGTAAACGACTCTCGGAGGAGGTGTTGGCCTCACAACAATGGTCCGCGAAGGATGGTTATATCCGTAACCATATCCATAATTGTCGCGATATGGTGCTCGGGAATGGTATACGCAAGATGACACACTCAGGGCTGCCACCAGCAATACAATATATAAACTCACAATTCTTGCTTTCTTCATGGTTCGTTTGTTTTTATTGTTACTCTATAACGACAAAATATTACCTATATGTATGAAGAGTGAATTTCTAATCCCAAAACTCTTTAAAGTTATCCACACCTGTTAACAACATAAAAAATGCGTTACAGGTTGCATGAAGGCGCTTTTAAACACGATATCCACAAGTTATCCACATATACGGTGTGGATAACTTGTGGATATCTTTTTTGTGAATATTTGTTAAGCTTCTACATCGTAGATTACAACCTTTTCCCAAAGGTGTGCGCACTCTTCAACAAATTTTTTGTGGAGCGGGTGAACCTGGTAAACGTCATGACCTGCTTCGTCGTCAAAAATAAGGATCTCAGCGAAGTCATAACTTGCATCAATGACAGGTCTGCGGGTTGAAGCGGGAGGTCCAATGTAAACCGACTTTATCGATTCGATTGCCTCCAAGGACTTTATACCAGCCAGAAGTGCACTTTTTGCTTCTTCGTTCTCTTTATCTTTAAGCCAAAAAAATACGTTGTGTACAAACATGTTTTGTTATTTATGGTTAGTTGTTATTTATAAACTCGCCTGGGAGGTTAATGATTCCTCGTTTTCAGAATGCGCGCCCTGAAAGACTTTTTCCAGTTTGAACGTAAAAGTAGTTCCCTTATCTGGTTTGGACATGACAGCGATTTTTGTTCCATGGGCATTGATGATATGCTTCACAATTGCCAGTCCTAAACCTGTGCCGCCACGTTCTTTAGACCGGCTTTTATCTACGCGGTAAAAGCGTTCGAAAATTCGCGTTAAATGTTCCGGAGGTATTCCCGGTCCATTGTCCCGCACCGAAATTTCAATATATTTTTTACCCGAATTAAAATGGACTATGACCTTTCCTCCGTCATTGCCATATTTGATTGCATTTTCAATCAGGTTTAACATCACTTGTTGGATCCGGTCCTGATCTGCTTTTACCCAGACTTCTTTAAGATCGTCTGGTTTTACTTTCAGCGTAACATTTCGGTCCTCTGCAATGTTTTCAAGTCTGCCAAAAATATTAAGGCTCAATTGTAAAATGTCTACTGGTTCAATATTCATTTTAATATCCCCGGTCTCCATTTGCGAAAGTACGAGCAGATCTTTCACAAGTACGTCCAGGCTATCAAGATTTCTGGCAGCTTTTCTCAAAAATCTTTCACGAACATTTTCATCTTCCATAGCGCCATCAAGCAAGGTATGGATAAATCCCTGTGCAGCGAAAATCGGTGTTTTGAACTCGTGGGATACGTCAGCCAGGAATTCTCTTCGGAACAATTCCAGTTTTTTCAATTCATCTATTTCCTTTTGTTTTTTGGTAACATAAACAAAGATCTCATCATTAAGTGTTTTTAAGGGATTTGATTCACGGATCAGACGTTTACGCGGAACCATGTTAAAATCTTTCATTTTAAGCTTATGAATTGTGCGGTACATTTTATTTACCTCCCGAAAAACGATGATATCGATGGTATAGAGCACCAAAAAAAAGCTCGAAACGAAACATGCGATGGCAGCTACGAAAAGCATACTTCGATCGACACCTTCTACAAAAGCTAAAAAGGTTGTTGTTATGAGGGAAATGAGAAATGCCAATATCAGGGCAATGAAACGGGGACTCAGCGACATAAGGTTAAATAGACTTTCATACTTCAATAAAAAGGTAAAGTTAACATTATCAAAGGAATGAATACAGATTTGCCGATAGGAACATACTGAATTAATATTTGGGTAATATGGATTTAAAACAAAAAACGGAGAAAGGTCCGCTTTCTCCGTTTTTTGTTTCTACAAAATAATATTAGAATCCTCCCCTGAACTTGTAGGTACTGGAAACTTTATCAATGGCAACAATGTAAGCCGCAATTCGAAGTGATACCTTATATTTTAGTGAAACTTCATAAACATGGTCAAACGCATCTTTCATGATCCGGTCTGTTCTGCGGTTCACGCGTTCCAGCGTCCATTTGTATCCGATCCGGTTTTGCACCCATTCAAAATACGAAACAGTTACGCCACCCGCATTCGCCAGAATATCCGGAACAACCATAATCCCTTTATCGTTGATTATATCATCGGCCTTGAATGACGTAGGGCCATTTGCACCTTCCACAATCATTTTGGCCTGAATACTTTCAACATTTCTGCGGGTGATCACATCTTCCTTCGCAGCGGGAACCAAAACATCCACTGCAATTGAAAACAGATCGTCACCAGAAATTAATTCAGCACCAGTAAATCCGTCCAGCGAGCCATTGTTCTGATCTCGGTAGGCAATAGCAGCCGTAATGTCAATACCTTTATCATTATAATATGCTCCTGAAAGATCGCTGATTGCATGAATACTTACGCCACGTTCGCGAAGAAGAGAAGCGGCATGTGAACCAACATTTCCAAAGCCCTGCACAACAGCAGTTGCCCGGTAAGGATTAATTCTCAATTTTTCCATACCGGCTAATGCAGAAACCATTACGCCCCGACCTGTCGCTTCGGTACGGCCCAAAGAACCTCCCAAAACCAAAGGTTTTCCAGTTACCACGGCAGGTATGGTCATTCCTTTTGCTTTGGAATATTCATCCATCAGCCAGGCCATTTCACGCTGCCCGGTTCCCATATCTGGTGCCGGGATATCCTGGTCCGGACCAAAAACGTCAAGCAAAGCCATGGTATAACCACGCATCAAACGTTCCATTTCCCCGGCAGACATTTCTCGTGGATTACAGGCCACACCGCCTTTTGCACCACCATAAGGAATATCAACGACGGCACATTTCCAGGTCATCCAGGCAGCAAGTGCTCTGACTTCATCAAGATTTACATCCGGATCAAAACGAATTCCACCCTTACTTGGTCCAAGTATCGTAGAATGTATTACGCGATAACCTTCAAAGACTTTTATTTTGCCGGAGTCCATAGTGACAGGAATTCCTACGGTGACTTGTTTACGAGGCACTTTCAGAATGTGGTACATCTCGTCAGAAATTCCCAGAAGTTCTACTGCCTTGTCAAATCTATGCATCATGGACTCCAATGGATTTTCTTTATCCTTGATCGGAGCAGGTTCTATGTACGCCATTTTAATTCCTAATTAAATATCTGATATCAAGTATGTTAATGAATATATATTTTTTGTTTATGCAAACATACGTCTTTTCAACATATTAAATTAATTGGACGTTCTTTCTTGAAATTGTATAAAATTTTGGAGAAAAAATATTGTTTTATAATATCTCTTAATGTTGAAAGGAAGCCACTGTATAACCGCTTTCGTCCAAATATTTTATATGATTTTCAAGAAAAATACGAATCAAAAAAATACAAAAAAAGGAGCACAGTTTGTGCTCCTTTTTTACAAAAAAATCTGATCCAACGATTTTACTAAACCATTTCGATTTTAGCACCGAAACGTTTACGATCGTTTTCTTCAAGATATATTTTCCGCATACGCATGCTTTGCGGAGTAACTTCAAGATATTCGTCTTTCTGGATATATTCCATTGATTCCTCCAAAGAGAAATTAATTTTTGGAACGATACGAAGTCCGTCATCCGTACCAGAAGCACGCATGTTGGTCAATTTCTTCGCCTCCTGCAAGTTCACAACGATATCATTTGGACGAGTATGTTCTCCGATTACCTGGCCAGTGTAAATTTCTTCACCTGGTTCAACAAAGAAACGACCGCGATCCTGCAATTTGTCAATTGTGTAACCTGTTGCAGCACCCGTGTTTTTAGAGATAATCGATCCACTGTTACGGCCTGGAATTGGTCCGCGGAATGGTTCGAAGCTTTTGAAACGGTGTGTCATTACAGCTTCTCCTTGTGTTGCAGTTAATACGTTAGAACGCAGACCGATCAAACCGCGGGAAGGAATTTCGAATTCCAAATGCTGCAAATCTCCTTTTGGTTCCATAATCAAAAGCTCACCCTTACGTTGTGTAGCCAATTCGATTACCTTACCAGCAGATGATTCAGGAACGTCTACAACCAATGTTTCGATTGGTTCAAGGCGTTGTCCGTTTTCGTCTGTTTTGAAAAGAACCTGAGGCTGTCCAACTTGTAGCTCATAACCTTCACGACGCATCGTTTCGATCAAAACTGACAAGTGAAGAATACCGCGACCAAATACCAGGAATTTATCCTCAGTATCCGTTGATTCAACACGAAGTGCAAGGTTTTTCTCAGTTTCTTTCATCAAACGATCACGTAAGTGACGAGATGTTACAAACTTACCTTCCTTACCGTAGAAAGGAGAGTTGTTGATTGTGAATAACATGTTCAAAGTTGGCTCATCAACAGAAATACGTGGAAGTGCTTCCGGGTTTTCAGCATCTGCCAAAGTATCTCCGATTTCGAAATCTTCAATACCTGTAACAGCGCAAATATCACCAGCTTCAACTTCGGTTACTTTCACTCTTCCAAGACCTTCAAAAACCTGAAGCTCTTTGATTTTTACTTTTTTGAAAACACCGTCAGCTTTGCAAAGCGTCATTGGAGCGCCTTCTTTCAAAGTTCCGCGCAAAACACGTCCAATTGCGATACGACCAACGAATGCATTGTAGTCAAGAGACGTAATTTGCATTTGCGGAGTACCCGGGTGGATAATGGCAGCAGGAATCTGATCAATAATAGTATCCAGCAAGAAAGTGATGTTGTCCGTAGGAGTTCTCCAGTCCGGGCCCATCCAGCCTTGTTTTGACGAACCGTAAACGGTTGTAAAGTCAAGTTGGTCTTCAGTTGCTCCAAGGTTGAACATCAAATCGAAAACGCTTTCCTGAACTTCTTCAGGGCGGCAGTTTTCTTTATCAACTTTGTTAACAACAACGATAGGTTTCAAGCCAAGCTGAATCGCTTTTGATAAAACGAAACGCGTTTGAGGCATAGGGCCTTCAAATGCATCCACGAGTAACAAAACACCGTCAGCCATTTTAAGTACACGCTCCACTTCTCCACCAAAATCGGCGTGACCTGGTGTGTCAATAACATTGATTTTGTAGTCTTTATAACGTACCGAAACGTTTTTCGAAACGATAGTAATTCCACGTTCGCGTTCAAGATCATTATTATCAAGAATCAGATCGCCGAATTCCTGGTTTTCACGAAAAAGCTTCGAAGCATGAATGATTTTGTCGACCAATGTTGTTTTGCCGTGGTCAACGTGCGCAATGATTGCGATGTTACGAATGGATTGCATTGTTTTATGAGTCAATTGTTTACGGTTAACAGCAGGCACAGTAATAGGTGCCCCCTGGCTCGCCGCTATGCTGTGTTCTTGCTGAACTTTCTGAAATAAGGTGCAAAGATACGTAGTTTTTTGGCTGAATAACAGTAATTTACAATTATTTTATTGTTACCAATCCAAAAACAGCGTTTAAACTGAGAGAAGTGCAAAAAGTGTAAGTAAATATTATTTGGATACTATTTGTGGTTTGGACATTCTGTAAAGATTATCCGGGTCAAAATCAACACCATTTTCCCAGGTTAAAGTGCCGTAAGAATCAAGTTGAACGGATTTGAAATAATCAAGATCTGTTAACTGACTGATTAATCCGTCATTGATTTTTCCATATTTTTCAACTATATCTTTTAAATCAACAACCCGTACCTCATCCGTGTTGAATAGGCATGTGACTTTGTAGTCTCCGGACGATAAGATTTGTTTTATATAGTATAGCATTTTTTATTGCAACGGATCAATTTTGTTCCAGGACTTAAAATCTTTCCCAAGGTTTACAAAGTTATCTAACAATTCCCTTTCATGAATAACCGCCCAGGCCTGCACTAACTTTAGCTGTTTGGGGGTAAATATCCTTCAATCAATCGGCGGTATGAATATCGATAATTGCCTTGTATTCCTGAAATTCTGCATGAAAATGTGGCGGATTGTGATCATCAAAAAACGTCCTGATGACTATACCTAAGAAACGACTAATTTCAGGCATTATTAATTTACGATTGTGTGTGTATTGCTGCAATATTCTACTGCTCAATTAACACCGAGAAATAATTAAAAATTCATAAGCATAACAAGAATTTGGCTTTCGCCGTTGACTTTATTTCCTTTGTACGAATTCTATTTCTTTTCTAATTTCTAATATGAATAAAAACGTACTCGCAGGAATATTCCTGACGCTCACGACTTTGGGCTATGCGCAGGATGATGCGACAAAATATGCAGGCAGTATTACGCCTGAGGACCTTAAAAAACATTTGGTAATAATTGCTTCTGATAGTTTGGAAGGCCGTGATACCGGATCACCCGGACAGAAGAAAGCGGCAGAATATGTTTCAAAATATTTCAAATCGTATGGTTTACAACCCATCGCTGACAATGGCGACGGAACAAAATCATATCTTCAGAAATACAAACTTTACAAACGGAGCTTTGGTGATGTTTATGTGAAAATTGATGGGAAGAAATACGAGTTCAACAAAGATTTTTATCTGAATGGATTGTTGAATGTTCCTGATGAAATGGAAACTCCGGTTGTTTTAGCGGGATATGGAATTGAGGAATCTTCGTATAACGATTATGCAAATCTTGATGTAAAGGATAAGTCGGTGATTATTTTTGAAGGCGAGCCAAAATCCGCGGACGGCAAATTTTTATTAAGTGGGACTTCAGAAAAGACAAAATGGAGTGGCCCGGTTTCCTGGCAGCAGAAAGCAAAACTGGCATTGGCGAAAGGAGCAAAATATGTTTTTATCATTACAGACAAAAGTGGTGATGATCTGGATAAGGAAATTCGTCAGCGTGCAGTAATGTCAAGACGTTTCAGCGCCCCGACTTTAAAACCGGTTCAGGAATCTGCTAATGGTGTAGCTTCATTTGTTTTGACAAACGAGATGGCGGCATCTTTGCTTAAAACATCGACGCAAAAATTAAGTAAAATCAAAACTGATCTTGACAAAACCGGCAAGCCTTTGACCAAAGCTTCAACTGGTTCCGTCGCTTTTCGTGTTGAACGTTTAAGTGAAATTATCGAAACAGAAAATGTTGCCGGTTTTATGGAAGGGTCTGATAAAAAGGATGAGGTTTTGGTAATATCAGCCCATTTGGATCATATTGGCATATCTCCAAACGGTGAGATTAACAATGGTGCAGATGATGACGGTTCCGGTACGGTTTCGATCATCGAAATTGCTGAGGCGTTCAGTAAAGCAAAAACAGATGGAAAAGGTCCGCGCAGAAGCATACTGTTCCTGAACGTGACCGGCGAAGAGAAAGGGCTTTTCGGTTCGGAATATTATTCTGAAAATCCATTGCTTCCCCTGGCAAACACAATCGCGGATCTAAATATTGACATGATTGGCCGTGTGGACGAGGCGCATAAGAATGATCCGAAATATGTTTATGTAATCGGAGCAGATAAGCTGTCATCTGAGTTGAATACGATCAGTGAAGAGGCGAATAAAAAATATATCAACTATAAACTTGATTATACTTTCAACGATGCAAAAGATCCAAACCGTTTCTATTATCGTTCTGATCATTACAATTTTGCAAAGAAAAATATCCCGGTGATTTTCTATTTTACAGGAGTTCACGAAGATTATCACCGTCCTGGTGATGATGTTGAAAAAATCCTTTTTGAGAAGCAGGCACCAATCGTAAAGTTGGTATTTTACACTGCATGGGAACTGGTTAATCGCGAAGAGCGAATCAAGGTCGACAGCCACAAGGAATAATTTATCAAAATTATAAAACAAAGAGACGCAAGGAATAACCAAAACTTTGCGTCTCTTCGTTTTTTAGCCGTAATTGAAATAATAAATAAGAAATTTGCTATGAAAATTGTCTCCTTTATTCTTTGCCTATTCGCGCTTATAAATACTGTTTTTGCCCAAAGCGCACCAGAAGAAAAATCATTGTTGTGGGAAATTTCCGGCAACGGGCTCACTAAACCATCTTACCTTTTTGGTACCATACATCTGATATGTCCCACTGATTTTAATTTGAGTCAGCAATTGAAAAATTCGATTGCAAAAACCGAGCAATTAGCCCTGGAAATCGATATGGATGATCCCGGACTTATGGCGGTCATGACCAAAACAATGTTTATGGCTGGTGATAAAAAACTGACAGATATTCTGTCTGAAAAAGATTATAACCATTTGAAGCAGTTTTATATAGACTCTTTAAAAGTAGATATATCAATGTTCAGTCGCGCAAAACCCTTTATGATGATGGGGCCGATGTTCAGTAAAATTCTTGGCTGCGAGCCTCAGTCTTATGAAATATCGTTAATGGGATTGGCGAATAGTCAAAAGTCAGAGATCATAGGACTGGAAAGTATTGAGGAGCAAATGGCTATTTTTGATACGATTCCTTATGACCGGCAGGCTGGAATGCTGGTAAGCATGATTGATAAATTACCTGAAACCAGAAAAGAATTTCGTGATCTGGTAGGGTTGTATAAGCAAGAGGATTTACAAGGACTGTACAATCTTACCTTAAAAAGCGAATTCGGAATGGACGGTCAGGATGAGGTGATGCTTTTTCAACGAAATCAAAACTGGATTAACCGTATTGATAAGATGACGCATGAAAAGCCCACATTTATTGCCGTTGGCGCTGCGCATCTGGGAGGAGAGAAGGGTGTTATTGCTTTGTTGAGGAAAGATGGGTATCAGGTAAGGGCGGTTGATAAGTAAAATTGCATTATTTTTCCTCAAAATTTATTACACACACACGAAATGAATGTAAAAGGTTACTTATTATTAAAGGATCATGATCCGTTTGTTTATCAATTTATTAGTGATGGGCCAAAAGGAAAAATAAAAAAGATTATTCAATTTCAAGCAATTGATCTTGAAAACAACTTATACAATCTTGCTTTTGGTGATTGGAATGAATTGACGGAACAAATGGATGACTTAGTTGTTTCAAATAACCAGGATAAACAAAAGGTGTTAGCTACGGTTGCACTTGCTGTAAAGGACTTTATTGAAGATTACCCAAATGCTATAATCTTTGCCAAAGGAAGTACCAATGTTCGAACCCGCGTTTATCAAATTGGTATTTCTCTTTTTTTGGAAGAAATAACGTATACTTATCAAATATTAGGGTATGTTGATAATCGATGGGGATTTTTTGAAAAGGGGATAAATTATGAATCTTTTTTGTTATCCAAAAAATGATTAATTTAGTGAATCAAAGAAATTTATTATGAAATCTATAACTAGTAAAACTACGATCACTCCACCTAAAATTAAGGTAAGTAGAGAAATCCCTGATATTTCTAACGATCCATTTTTTTTGCAAAAAAAGCAAAATGCTATTGAATTCCTGAAACAACATCCTATCCCGGAAAACTTGCTCAAAAAGCAGAAAGCAGATTAATTGTTTCTAGGGTTATTAGTGTCAAAAAGCTGAAATCCAACCCATTATCCACTCAGGATTAAAGAATAGTAATATCACAGCTGCAAGTAAAATTCCTGCAACCACTTTTCCTGTCATACCATTGTTCGTTTCCCCGGCCACTCCGTTGATATTTTTGAAAAACAAAAGATAGGGAAGTCTCAGATAGTAAGCGAGGGCAACGGCAGCATTTAAAATTCCGCCAATTAATAACCAAAGCATCCACGGAAAACCCTGATCGTGATAACTGTCCCAAAGTGCTGAAAAAACGAGCCACTTTGCAGTAAATCCAACCGTTGGGGGAAGTCCGGCCAGGGCTATCATGATCACAGTCAACACGCCTGAAACCCAGATATTTTTTTTGCCCAATCCTTCAAAAGCAGACAATTCTGTTGTGGCTTTTGGTTGTAAAAGATCAATCAAAAAGAATGAGGCCATATTGATTACAACATAGGCTGCGGTATAAAAAGTGGCGGTTTCAAAACCAAAACGACTGTATGCTGCAACGCCTATCACAAGGTAACCGGCCTGTGCAATTGAAGAATATGCCAATAATCGACGGGCATTTGTCTGCCACAAGGCTGCGGCATTTCCCATGGTTATACTGATTAAAGCAATTCCTCCCAAAATCGGAAAATATTGAGCGGGTAGGACAGACGCAAGTCGCATTAAAACAAGAATAACCGCGGCCTTGGGTGCTACGGACAAAAATGAAACCAGTGGCGTAGGAGAGGCTTCGTAAACATCCGGCGTCCAGACATGGAATGGAATCAACGATAATTTAAAAAGTGCTCCTGCAAGTGTCAATACAATTGTGGTGGTAATTACCAGGTTCGAATTATTTAACAATCCAGCCGTCATCGCATTATTTGTGATATCAAGTGTGCCCGTCAGACCATAAATCAGCGAAATTCCGTAAAGCATAATGGCGGAACTGGCCGTTCCGAAAAGCAAATACTTCAAGCCTCCTTCGGCTGCCTTCTTATATGGCGAAATTGATACAAGCAGGTAACTGCTGATAGATATTAATTCAAGGGATAAATAGATGGTCAGCAAATGCGTGGACATGGTCAGTAGATTCAGACCTGCTACCGTCGCGATAAGTATTGCATTAAATTCAGGAGGAAAATCGTATTTTAAAACTCTGACGTGGATCAGAGTAAAAATCCAGGCTGAGATCACCAAAAGTTTAAAAAAGACAGCCTGATGATCAAGAAATAATAAAGGATAAAACCTAAACGCTGCTTTTTCATTCCACTGACCTAACACCATTACCAGCCCGACCAAACTGCCTGCCAAAGCAAGGTTTTGAAGCCAGAATGACGCTTTCTTCTTTTCGAATTGTTTAAATAAAATCAATTCTGAAAATAGAAAAAAACAAAAAAACACGGCCAGAAAAATCTCAGGAGCAATTCCTCCCAAGCTTTGGCGTATATGGATGAGTTGTTCGTTTAGGTTCAAAAGCGCAGGTACAATTTTTTTGGCAAAAGTACACAAAGATGGTAGGGAATCTATAACATCAAAAGGATTAAACCAAAAATTACTTTATAAACTAAATCACATCATGAGAAATTTTCACAAGCTTCTGTTTATCGCATCTTTACTTTTTGGGATCAATGCAGCAGCTCAGGACTCAACGGGCCTAACAGGCACTCCTTTAAAAATATCCGTGGACACAAGTTCGAACTCGCCCTATCTGACCAAAGAATGGTATCGTGGTTTGGTTAGAGATAAGGCAGGAAAGCCATATGATGGAGTTCTTTTAAACTACGATTTGGTAAAAGACGAGATTATTTATAAAAACGATTCAAGTGCTTTTGTACTCGGACCAGAGATTACCGAATTCAACATTCCAACCGGCACCGCATTATACACCTTCAAACGAGGTTTTCCGGCAGTCTCTGGTTTAACCGACCAGAGTTTTTATGAGGTGCTGTACGATGGAAATACCAAGCTTTTAAAACATTATAAAAAATCAGGAAGTGGTAAAGCTGATGAATCATTATTTATTCTGAAAGGAAACAAATTGTCTCCGATTCAGCTGAAAGACAGAAGCAGTTTTTTGAAAGTGCTTTCGGATGAAAAAAATAAGATGAATTATGTAATAAAAGAAGAAAATCTTGAATTTGACGCCGCGGATGATGTTGCCAAATTACTTGCCGAATATGACTCATACAAAGCGGGCAGGGGAGGTAATTAATTTGCAATTGAATATAAAGCAAAAGCCGGAATGGATCAGTCCGTTCCGGCTTTTGCTTTATATGTCGTTATTGAGCTACATCCTCAGTATTCTTTTTCTTTCTTGTAAAAACGTAAATCACACCAAAATGACTTTTCAAAACACCGCTGTCAAACTTATCTTTAACGTATGGATTTAATTCAAGCGCAAGCTGAATATTTCGGTTTTGGGGTAAAGGTTTGATCCTGACTCCAACATTTAAAGAATAACCGTCGACAGTCACAAGGTCTGCTTTTGAATCTGCAATGCGATACAATGGATTTAAGCGGACGCCGCCGCCAACATACCATTGCGTGATCTCTCCCCTTTTTAGATTAATCATCGGAAGTACGTCAACGCTCAAGCTGCTGAAAAGTGAGTTTGTTTGAAATCGCCCGTCGATCCAGAATATTTTTCTTGGATTTGTGCTTATGCTCAAAAGATTACTCCAAGGATAATAACCAACCGATCCTTGCGCCTTTAATCCTTCACGGCCGCAGATCACAAGAAATACGAGCAGTATTAAAAATCGTTTCATGTATAAGTTAATGTTGAAAAGTATACTGCACTCAGGTTTCAGGAAAATTAGCGGCGAAGTGCTTTACTCATTTTTCCAGCTGCCTGCATTGTATTCATTTTCTTCATCATTTTACGCATTTCATCGAATTGTTTCAGGAGGTTATTGACCTGCAAAATTGAAGTTCCGCTTCCTGCTGCAATACGTTTTTTGCGGCTTCCATCAATCATATCCGGATTTTCGCGCTCTTTTTTCGTCATTGACTGAATGATGGCTTCGATCGGTTTGAACGATTCATTGTCAATGTTGACATCTTTCATGGCCGTTCCCATACCAGGAATCATACCGATGAGATCTTTTACATTACCCATTTTCTTGATCTGCTGAAGCTGACCCAGAAAGTCGTCAAAATCGAATTTATTTTGACGCATTTTTGCGTTGATGCGTTTCGCTTCATCTTCATCAAATGCCTGCTGCGCGCGTTCAACCAAAGAAATAACGTCACCCATACCCAAGATCCGGCTCGCCATACGATCAGGATAAAAGGAATCAAGGGCTTCCATTTTTTCACCTGTACTGATGTATTTGATTGGCTTGTCAACAATCTGACGAATCGAAAGTGCAGCTCCACCACGTGCATCACCATCTAATTTGGTCAATACAACTCCATCAAAATTCAGGCGTTCGTTGAAAGTTTTTGCAGTATTTACAGCATCCTGACCCGTCATGGAATCCACAACGAAAAGAATTTCAGAAGGTTTTACGGCAGATTTGATATCCTCAACCTCCTGCATCATCACCTCATCCACAGCCAAACGACCGGCGGTATCAACTATGACAATTTTCTTGCCAATTTTCCGTGCATGTGCAACGGCATTAGTAGCGATTTGAACCGCACTTTTATTATCCGGCTCCGAATAAACTTCAACACCAACCTGCTCTCCCAACACTTTCAACTGATCAATCGCAGCAGGACGATACACGTCACAAGCTACCAGAAGCACTTGTCTTCCTTGTTTTTTCAGTAATGCAGATAGTTTTCCGGAAAAAGTAGTTTTACCGGAACCTTGCAGACCAGCAATCAAAATAACAGCAGGATCTCCCTTGATGTTAATTCCTTCCGCTTGCCCGCCCATAAGTTCAGTCAATTCTTCCTGAACAATTTTGACGAACATCTGGCCCGGTTCTACGGATATTAATATTTTACGGTCCAGCGCTTTTTCGCGGATCCGGTCTGTAATATCTTTTGCAATCTTAAAGTTTACGTCGGCATCGACCAACGCTTTGCGAACTTCTTTTGTAGTAGCGGCAACGTTTATATCGGAAATGCGATCCTTCCCTTTTAAAGTACGAAAGGCATTGTTTAGCTTATCCTGTAAGTTTTCAAACATAAATTGGTATGGATGAGATCGGAACTTGAATTGAAATAATTCACAAAGGTATAAATAAAAAGAGGAGTACAGGAAAGTTGCTCCCTATACTCCTTATTTTTATTCGATTTTTATGAAGTGTTTGTTGAAATATTATTGTTTTAGTGCAACACTTAACTCGGCTGGTTTTGGCGCGCCAATGCCGTCCACTGCATATTGTTTGCTAATTCCTTCGTTTACATAATAATAAGTGTCCCAATAATTTTCACTCAAAGTCCAGACGCGTACATCGAAGAAAATTGCATTTTCAGTCAGTTTTGTAACTAAAATATCATGTTCAACGTCTTTCAGAGCAGTTGGGCAAGCGTTTGTAACTTTTCTGATTGAAGATCTGATCGCATCAACACCGTTTTGGCTGCCCGCTGCAAAAACCATATCAACACGTATTTTTCCTTTACCTGAAATATTGGTAATCGGCGCAGTAGATAAAGCTCCGTTTGGAAGAATGATTGTTTTATTATCGACGGTAACTAAAATGGTATTGAAAATTTGAATCGCTTCCACAACGCCTGTAAAACCTTGTGCACTGATAAGGTCGCCTACCCGGTATGGTTTAAAAATCAGGATTAAAACTCCGCCCGCAAAGTTGGCAAGGCTACCCTGCAACGCAAATCCAACAGCCAAACTGGCCGCACCAAGCACTGCAACGAAGGACGTAGTCTGGATTCCTAAAATTCCTGCAATACTAAGAAGCAGCATTACATTCAGCATCACACTGATCAGTGAATTCAGAAATGGCTGAACATCCCGGTCCACATGCCTTTTGTCCATCAGAGTACTTACCATCGAAGTGATTTTTCCGATCACAATTCTTCCGATAATTAGGACAAGGATTGCGAGTAAAATTTTGCCGCCATACTCTGATGCAGTAGCGATAATCTGCGCCTTGATTAGGTCGTAATTCATAATTTTGAGGAAAGAGAGTGTATAATGATTTGTTGTTTTGATTTTTAGACAAATACACTATCAAAAAGTCACTCTCGCGCTCAGAATTTATCTTAGCATGCGGTTCAATTTACTAACTGAATCATTCTGGGCAGGCATTTTTTATTTACATCTGAAATATAGCTGAGTTGAAAACCCGCCGGAAACCATGTATTTTGGCATATCCTTGGTATAACCTATGCCCGGAAAAAAATCAGGATAAAAAGTGTCTCCGGACCGAATAGCAAGCGTATTTCTAATCAGAAAGCGAAGTGATAATTTTTTGTTAAGTGACAGATCATAAGCCAGATATCCTTCCGCCCCAAAAGCCATAATTTCTTTTATATGGAAATTGTTGGTGTAGTCTCCAAAGGTTGGACCTTTAAATTGATACTTTCCCTTGAAACCCGCGATAGAGAGCATGGGGCCAACACCAACACTAAGCGGTATCCGCTGGTTGGTTGCCTCGAAAGCCATTTTAAAATAAACTCCCTGAAATTGATGAGAACGGATTTGCAGAGAAGTATCAACTTTGGAGCTGCCATTGGCAAAACCGGCGCTGAAAAGTATACTTCTTCGTGGCTTTTGTCTATTGAACCGAATGTATGGCTCGATAATAGCCGTTTTCCTGATAAAATATTTCTCAGGAAAGACATATGATGGTAGCCCTTTCAAAACATCAAGACCGACATAAAACGGGGTAGAATAAATTTTCTGAGCATTTGCGTTAATCCAGAAAAGACTAAGTATGAGCGAGGAGAAGAGCGTCTTCATAAAGTTATGTTCAAGCTAATTCCTTGTCCGCCAATCCCGCCTTTTAAAGTAACTTCTTCCATAATGTAAGACTCATATTCTGCACGAACTTGGCTGAAAGTAGATATGGTCTCCTGCAACTTTGCCGGTCGTTTTGTGTCCACAACAAACCCACAATTTTCTTTGTAATAAAAATCCCGCTGGTAGAAAAGGGTCAGCGTGTCGGTTCTGTTATTGAAGTTAAATACATAAGTCGTGCTATCGGCAAGCAAAGAAATGGGTAGTCCGGTGAATGAAAATTCCTGATACTTATTAAAGTATTCAGTTTGCTCTTTAAACACTTTTTGATCCAGCGCGCCTATGGCTTGGATCTGATTTAGATAAAGAGAGTCTTTGGTTCTATCGAACCTAATTCTTACGGATAATTCTTGCTGAGGACCGCAATCTGTGCATCCGTACAACACCAAAATGATAAATAGGAGGGGTAAAAGTTTTTTCATTGTTGAGTTAGGAAATGTTTCATATCAAAGGACAAAAATAAATGCGAGATGGTTGTGCTCGTTTTTACATAATTCCTGGTTTTCTGAACGTTTAAGCCTATATTTTTGTGGTTTAGCTATCTTACCAAAGGCGTTTTCCCTAGAATGTTAATTGCCGAATAATTTAATTATCCGGAAAATTTATACAAACTGGCTGAATGGTTGCTACCAAATCTACCCCGGCGAATATGCAATTAATCGATTTATTTAAAGATAGCGGTAATGTAAAAAGAAGGATGGCTATTCCCATAGAGTAATTTTTCTATCTTTGCCCTTTAAACAATAAGGTGCAAATTGCTCCGTTTATTGTCAAGGTTGTTTTTTACCGGCCTGACCTCAGTTACAAAAGCTTAAACATTCACTTTTTACCATTAATATGATGCTTCTACAAGCACTTGTTGACTCTACTTTGGCCGCACCCGCCGCTGCTCAAGGGCTCTCTGTTATTGACCTTCTTGCAAAAGGAGGCTGGGTAATGTTCCCGCTTGGGATATTGTTTATAGCAACGTTATTTATCATTATCGAACGTTGGCTGGGTATTGGATCAAACGGAAAAATCGAAAGCCAGTTTGTGGGTAACGTAAAAGATTTTATTCAACAAGGAAATTTAAAGTCTGCTGAGTCGCTGTGCCGCAACCAGCAAAATGCAGCCGGCCGTATATTTGAGCGCGCGATCGGCCGTATTGGTTACCCAATTAAAGATATTGAGACGAGCATTGAAAATGCAAGTCAGATCGAAATTCAGCGTATGGAGGGAAATTTGCCATACCTTGGGGTAATCGCCGGTATCGCGCCTATGCTTGGTTTCGTGGGTACAATTTCGGGTATTATTAAAATTTTCTACGATATCTCGATGTCAAATGATTTCAATATCAGTACCATTGCTGGTGGGATGTACGAAAAAATGATCACATCAGGTTCAGGTCTGATCATCGGTTTGATCGCTTACGCAGGTTATCACATCCTGAATATGAAAATTGACCGTTTCGCTTTGAGACTTCAGATGGCAGCTTCAGATTTTCTGGATGTATTGCAAAAGCCGGTTTCGTCTAAATAAGATACTTAAATGGATGATCTGCGGAAGCGTACACTCATCGCTCCAGCGACCCGGTCTATCACTCACTCATTGAAAATTAGTATATGAAAATACGCCGAAAGAGTCGGTTTGCCCCAGAGGTTTTTACGAGCTCGCTCAACGATATTATGTTTTTTCTTCTGCTGTTCTTTTTGATTATCTCCACGATGTCAAATCCGAACGTGATTAAACTGATGCTGCCGAAAGCGTCAGCAACCCAGCAGATGTACAAAAAGCAAATCACATTGTCGATTGATGACAAAAAGGTTTACTATATTGATAAAGAACCCTATGCATTTGAGCAGCTGGAGATGAAACTCCAGGAGCTTTTTACAGGTGTTGAAGACCGGACGATCGTACTTCGTGTCGATAAAAATCTGGCTGTTCAGGATCTTGTGGATGTGCTAGAACTTGGAGCAAAACAAGATATAAAAATGGTTATGGCGACTGCCAAATAATCGCATATTATAAAAAAAGGAAAGCACTGATATCCAGTTGATGTCAGTGCTTTCCTTTTTTGTCACATAACAAAATGTCATCGCTTTGCGCTCAGGTAAATATTTTCAATAATCTCCTGTAAGATTGCCCCTTCTTCCGCCGTTGCTATATTGCTTTCTTTTCCAAAAACAGCATTGATGAAAGCTTCTGTATTTTTAAGTTGTGTATCCGCCTCTTCCAGATGCGGAAAGCTAATATCGGCAAGTTCGCCCGCAACTTCTGTATGGATGGAAAACGGCTCTAACGTAATACCAGCTTTGCTCCCAAAAACTTCCAGATTTATAATTTCTTCCTCTTTTTGATTCAAGGCAAAAGAACAGGAAAGCGAAATGCTTTTGTTGCCGGAAAAAGTCAGGTATGCAAAACAAGCATCTTCCACGTCAAATTTCTCGGGATTCCATTGTCCTTTTAGGCCTCTACCTCCCGTTCTGCCGATAAAATCGTGGATATTAGCAACAATCTTTTCCGGTTTTTCATAATCCATCAAGCCGAGCGCCAGGTCCAGGATATGAACGCCAAGATCAATCAGCGCGCCGCCGCCTTGAATGGTTTTATTCGTGAAATTACCCCAGCCCGGAATTCCGCGTCTGCGCAGATAATTGGCTTTTATATGATAAACCTCACCAAGTTGTCCTTGCTCAAAATATTTTTTCAAAAGTGAATATTCGGAAGTCTGCCGGCGCTGAAAATTATATGCTAAAATTTTCCCCTTTTCTTTTGCCAGGTCAGCCATTTCCCTCGCTTCCGCAGCTGTCATTGCTGGCGGTTTTTCACAAAATACGTGACAACCGTTTTTTAGTGCCTGAACGGTGTATTCATAATGCAGATTATTCGGTGTGCAATTAATGATCAGATCCAGATCACCGTTTTTATATAACTCTTCCGTATTGTCAAAAGCCTGTGGTATGTCATGTTTTTCAGCCAATGCCTGTGATTTATTAATATCCCGCCCACAAACAGCTATTATCTGAACCTGATCTGCTAATTTTTTTAAAGCCGGAATATGATTTTGATCTGCAATATGGCCGCCGCCTATTATTGCGGCTTGAAGGAGTGACATAGTAATCAGTTTAAGAATGCCGACAAAAATATTGAAATGAAAAGAATTTGAGCAGAAAGTAAATAAAAATGCTCTGAGAAATTTTTCTCAGAGCACGGAAGTTCAACTTTTCATCAGATTATTATGATCTACTTTTCCTCAACAAAATGATAAAGTTTTGTTTGTTTTTTACTTAACGAATAACGGTATTTTCCAAGGTTAGAATCAGGTGTTTGAAGTTTGGGTTTATCGTTTTCTGCGAAGTCAGTTTTGTTAGAAAAGAATTTACTGACATCCCGCATACCAGCCAAAGCTAATTTTTTATCCAACTGACTATTTTTTTCAATATCGGATTTATTATAGTTCATAAAGCCTTGCCGTGTTTCCTTTTTATCTTCTTTTTCAAGTTTAAAGTGAATCGATAAAGTGTATTCCATCGACACCGGTTTTCCATTTTGCCGCGCCGGTTCCCATTTTGGCATATTTAATACCACTCGAATGGCTTCTTCATCAATTCCGTAACCAATTTCTTTGACCAATTTTGGCTGGCGAATTTCTCCGTACCTGTTCACGACGAATGATACCAAAGCAACGCCATCGACACTTATGCCCATCGCTTCCTCGGGATACCTGATATTATTTTGAATATAGGTCAACATTGCTTCATGTCCGCCTGGAAATTCCGGCTGACGTTCTGTAATTGAGGCAAGTGCTTTTGAAGTTTCCCTTCGTTTATTTTCTTGTTCATTAAGTTTTTCAAGATTTTGACGGCCAATAAAAGTTGGCCCGCTCAGCTCATTTATTCCTTTTTCCAGCGTAACGACATAATTGCTTTCCGATTTTTTAACCACAAATGATTGCGCAGTGTAGCCTACATACCTGACGGTCATAACACTTCCCACAGGAATTTCTGAAAGTTTGAAATGGCCGAGTGGGTCTGTCGTAGTTGAAAGTTTAGATTCCTGAATGATGATATTGGCACCAGCAATACCTGCGCCGGATTTGCGGATCACGTCACCTTCTATGGTAACAGTTGCTTCATTCTTTTCAGGTTTAATTCTTCTGGCCGTGAAAATAGAATCTGTAATTATTTTCGTATTGATGAAGCTTGGCGAAGTAGAATCCATTTTTTGCTTAATTTCCTGGAAAACTTCTTGTCGGGCCGCGGTAAGGCTGACCGCCAGAAGCAATACCGGAACGGCCATCAAATATTTGCCCAATAACCACCGTGAATTACGATTTTTATAGATCATCTTGATTCGGGATTTAAGAATAGAAGAATTGAAAAAGTGGTTGGTCAGGCAAGCAACCGGAACTGACAAGGAGTAAGAAACCAGAAATCTGGCATATTGATCGCGGTTAGGTGCCTCTTCGTCCGCCAGGAATTCATGAATTTCCTGTAAAGCATTTTTATAAAACCATAATACCGGGTTGAACCAAAAGACAATTTTTAATAGTTCAATGAGCAGTATATCAAGCGAATGCCATTGTCTGATGTGAACCAGCTCATGTCTGATCACTTCATCCGGGTGATTTTCATAATCGAATTTATTGATGACCAAATACTTAAAAAATGAGAAGGAACCTATATTTTGTGAAGGCGATAATATCAAGATGTGATCTTCAAGAAATATCGGTTCCCCCTGGTTTATAATTCTGAATAAATCCCGAAAACTTTTCCCCAATCGGTTCAGCATAAATGCAGAACCTAGTGCCGGAATGATCCATACAAAGGTCATCCAGTCAAATGTTGGCTGGGTAGCCTGTGGTTTTAATATGATGCCCGAAAAATTGGTTACTACATTAACAGAGTTTAAAACAGCAACCGGAACCGACTCTTCGGCTTCTGGAAATTGAATAAGTGGTAAAAAGAATGATGAAAGTAGCGTTAGAACAAGATACGCGCGATTCCAGTGAAAGAAAGTATTTTTACGAAATAACAGCCAGTAACAAGCATAAAACAAGATCCAGCAAGTATTTACTTTCCCCAGATAAAGTAGCGTTTCCATAACTGTTAATTTTTCTTTGACTTGATAATAATAACCCCATTTTCAGCTTTTGAGCCATAAATTGAAGTCGCCGACGAGCCTTTCAATACATTTATTGATTCTATCTTATCAGGATTCATTGTCTTGTTATATTCTTCAAGGTCGATTACTTTTCCGTCAAGTACGTAAAGAGGCTTTTTTGTTGGATCAAGAGGACGATTCTTATCAAGTGTAATTTTAAGTCCTGGTGATGGAATCCCGCCATTGTATTGGCCAACACCGGATTCGGATGTGTTGTTGGAGCCTTGGTAGGCTGCGTCCATACTTTTTGCACTGAAATTAATTGCCTGACTGCCGCCGGATTTGGTTTCACTTTTGTTAAGAGTGCCCACACTTTTCCCTGTAAATTCTCGTGTTTGCTGCTGATCTGACGGGCTCGAATAATTGTAAAATTTAGCCGGTTTTTTATCTGCCAGTTGAAAATTAACAGGCAGGTTATATTGAACAGACACAGTTTCTCCACCTTGAATACCCGGTTCCCAGCGCGGCATTTTTGATACAACTCTCACGGCTTCTTCGTCCAGCCCTGCTCCGATTCCTTTTAAAATTCTTGGATCGCGTACTTCTCCATTTTCATTTACAGTGAAAGAAACGAGAACTTTTCCTTCGATTCTGCCTTTGGCGGCTTCGGTAGGATATACAATCGTGGAGGATAAGTATTGGCTTAGCGCATCCATACCTCCGGGAAATCGAGGCTGCTGTTCAACAACAGTAAACTTTGCAGTCTGATCCGATTCTGATGACGGTCTGGTTTGACCACCTATGTTTTCTGATTTGACTGCAACTTCCGGAAGTACATTATCCGTTTTCCGCAAAATAATTTCGTTCAAAGCGTCGCTGCCATTTACTTCGAATGAAAAGGATTCATAATTAATATGTGAAACCACAAGTGTACTTCCAACGGAAACATCTTCAAGTGTAAACCTGCCATCCAGATCTGTAAACACCCCTTTTGATCCTCCATTAACTACAACGTTCGCAGACTTAATTGCCTTTCCGCTTTCGTCCTTTACAGTGCCTTCAACTGTTATATTTTTAACAGAAATTCCGCTGAAATTTTTCCGTTCTACGGCAGTAAGCAGTCTTTCCCTTGCAGCAGTTAGTGTAATTACTAAGCCGATCAATGGAAAAATCAGGAAATATTTTCCTAACGCCCATTGTGAGTTGCGGTTTTTATAAATCATTACAATCCGGCTTTTAAGCATGGAGGCGTTGAAAAAGTGGTTTGTGAGTGAAACAATCGGGGCTGAAAGTGCATAGGATATTAGGAAATTGGCATAATGATCCCGGTTAGGCGCCTCTTCGTCAGCCAGAAATTCATGGACTTCCTGCAAGGACCTTTTGTAAAACCATAATACAGGATTAAACCAGAATGCAACTTTCAAAAGCTCTATGAAAAGAACGTCCAGCGTGTGCATTTGCCGAATATGCACAGATTCATGCCTGAGAATCGGATCGAAATGTTTATCATAATCTTCGTGATTTATGACCAACCATTTAAAAAAAGAAAATGAACCGATTTCATTATGCGGCAATAAAACCAAAGTATGTTCTTCCATTGGAATTGATTCGCCCTCCCGGATAAGCCGGAACAAATCTCGAAAACTTTCGAGCAACTTAATAAACATCAGAGAAGCTCCGACGATCTGAATTGCCCAGACAAACTGTGACCAGTGCAGTGCAAACTTCTCAGTTTCTTGTGTTGATAGGTAGACTGGAATGGCTGCCACTGCATAAACCGCGGTTGGCATTACACGTGCGTTATCAGGGAAATGAATAAACGGTAATACAAAGGATACGAGCAAGCTGCCGATAAGGTAGCATCGGTTCCAGACAAAAAAAGTATTTTTACGGAACAGGAACCAATAACAGGCATAAAACAAGATCCAGTAAACATTCACTTTTCCCAGATAAATCAGCGTTTCCATTTTCCTACATCTTTTTAGTGATAATAGAAATTACCCCATGACGGCCATCTTCGCCATAAGCATCCAACGCCTTCTGATCTTTTAAAATATTTACCGACTCGATCTTCGCTGGATCAATTTTCTTTAAAATATCAGGATCTTTTTCGATTTTGCCATCAACGATGTAAACAACTTTAGCTTCCGTGATACGTACTTTTTCGGTACTGTTTTTTGCGGGTTCCTGAACTACACTTCCAGATTTGGTCAGCGTTGTTTTAGAGCCGTCTTTATTGTCAAACTGCTTGTCGATCAGAGAGGTTCGTTTGTTTTCTTTCGATTCTGACTCTTCCATTTGAAAATTTATCGGCAAGTTATATCGCACATTCACTGGTACGCCATCTTGCTTCGCTGGCTCCCATGTAGGAAATAAGGAAAGTGCTCTGACTGCTTCCTCATCGCAACCAAACCCAAGTCCTTTTAGTACCTGAATATCGCCTATTTCACCTGTTTCTGTTACAACAAAGGAAAGGAAAACGCGTCCAGTGACACCTGCATCGACAGCTGCTTTCGGATATCTTATATTTCGTCCCAGAAATTTATACATCTCTTCCACACCACCCGGAAACATCGGCTGCTGCTCCACTACGGTGTAGATTTTCTTTCCTTCCAGATTGACAGGCTTTTTACGTTCGGTCAGTTTTTCCATCGTCTCAGAAAGCTCATTATTTTCTTTTTGCTCACAACCAGCTACAAATAGTGCAACCATACCGATGGTGGCGAATGCGAATACATAGGAGCCAAGCATCCATTTCGAAGTGCGATTTTTATAGATCATTTGAATTCGGGTTTTAATTTGAGATGGTTTAAAAAAATGATTGGTGAGCGTTGCAATAGGAGCATTCAGAGCATACGATACCAAAAATGTTGCATAACTTTCCCGGTTAGGTGCCTCAGCATCAGCTAAAAATTCATGTATTTCCTGTAAAGAATTTTTATAGATGATCAATATCGGATTGAACCAAAAAATTATCTTCATGCATTCGACAAGTAGAATATCCAGGCTGTGGCGTTGTTTCATATGCACCATTTCGTGACGGAGAATAGCGTCAAAATGATTTTCATAATCATTTCGGTTTACAACAATCCACTTGAGAAAGGAAAATGAGCCGACCTTGTCAGAATTAATTAATATTACGATGCAGTCTTCCAGTTCAACTTTTTCTCCTTGTTTCAGAAAACCAGAAAGCTGACGAATATTCTGATATAGTTTAAAAATCATAAAAGAAGCCCCCGCCAGGTAAATAATAACGAGAATATTCTTCCAGTTGAACCGATCAGGTGTTACTTCCTGATTTGCTGCTATCGTGAATGGCGCTGCGGTTACTTCGTAAAGCTCGGAAATCTTCGGAGCTGCATCAGGGTAAATTAAGAAGGGTAGTAAAAGCGAGGTAATTAGTGAACCGAGAAGATAGTACCGGCTCCACTTAAAAAAAGTATGCTGACGAAGAAATAACCAGTAACAAATATAGAAAAGCGTCCAGTAGAGACTGACTTTTCCGATGTAAATCAGGAGTTCCATGGCTAACGGATGTTTGAAGGTTAGGTTGTATTTTGCTTGTTAATTCATTTTCAGTGTTTTACTATTTATCATCATTTACATTCATCAAGCAAAAAATACAGGAGGGCTTTCGTTATTTTATAAGAATTTTCATGGCTAAAAGAAGTGGTTATTCGTTTTTATGATCGTTGATCAGCTTCATTATTTCATCCAGATCTTTGGTCTTTAAATCGTTATCTTTTACAAAAAACGAAACAAGATTTGGAAGTGAGTTATCGAAATAATTTGTCATCAACTGTTTCATTTCGTAACGCTTGTATTCCTCTTCTGTGATGAGTGGATAATATTCATGCGTTTTTCCATAGGCAGTATAACCCACTACCTCTTTCTTTTCGAGAATTCTGATGATCGTCGATACGGTGTTATAGGCAGGCTTTGGCTCAGGCATTTCGGCCAAAATATCTTTTACAAATGCTTTTTTTAATTGCCAGAGAATTCGCATAATTTCCTCCTCAGCCCGTGTTAATGTTCGAATTTCCATGTTACTACAAAAGTTGTATTTATAGGAGTTTAAATAATGATGTTCAAAGGTAATACTAATAAAATAGTTTTACAACTATTTTATTAGTTATTGTTAAAAAAATAAAACGGCAGAGATAGGTACATGCCGTTAATGGGTTTTCGAAATACTTTTTTAGGCAAATTCAGAACCTTTTTCTCTTAGATAAGCACCCACATTACAAGTGATACCATCCAAAATTTCAACATCGCCGTTCCAGTGATAAGTTTGCCATTCAGCATCAGTGGTTGCAACCACTACTTTTTTCGATTCTGTCAAAAACCAGATTACTTTCTCCGCGCCGAATTCTAAAAGTTTTTTTGTTTTTATGAAAATATAGGCTTTTTCAGATAGTTCGCCTTCGAGCGTTATATCAATATCGACCTCAATCGAGATTTTTGGAGGCACATCAGCGTATTTTTTATTGATTTTTTGAATTCCCAGGATCTGGTTGTCGAAAATCATCAGATCGCCAGAAAGATTGTTTTTATTGTCAATATGTAAACCCGCTTCATTTGTTAGAATAGTATACTTGCGGTCGTCAATTTGCTTCCCTATCCAGATTGTTAGATAAGTGATCAAAAAAGCCTGTAATGAACTCGAACCCATAATGTCTTCAACATTTTTCGTTTTGGCCAAAACTTCGAGGTAACCTTTTCTGTACAAAGGTTTACCGTCAATTATTTCGTGGATCAAAACGCTGGGTATATTGGTGTCAAAGTTTTCTGTCAAAACCTGACCCGGTCTGGTTGAAGCGATCATAATTCTTGTTTTTTATGCAAACTCAGAGCCTTCATTCGTTAGATATTCACCCACATTACAAACAATCCCGTCAAGAATTTCAACATCGATATTCCAGTCAAATGTCTGCCATTCGCCAGTAGTGGTTGCAACCATTACTTTTTTCGATTCTGTCAAAAACCAGATTACTTTCTCTGCGCCGAATTCTAAAAGTTTTTTTGTTTTTATGGTAATGTAACCCGTTTCCGTAAATTCTTCCAACTCAATGTCAAGATCAATTTCAATAGAAATCTTTGGAGGAACATTGGAATAATATTTATTGATCTTATTAATCGTTAAGACATCTCTATCGAAAATGGCAATATCTCCGGACAGATTATTTCTTCTGTCTAGGTGAAGACCAGCTTCATTTGTGGCTATTATGTATAGGCTGGAATCTACCGTTTTGAAAAGAATTCGTAAAAGGTATTCAATAATAAAAAACTGTAATGAACTCGAACCCATAATGTCTTCAACATTTTTCGTTTTGGCCAAAACCTCACGGTAACCTTTTCTGTACAAAGGTTTACCGTCAATTATTTCATGGATCAAAACGCTGGGTATATTGGTGTCAAAGTATTCTGTCAAAACCTGACCCGGTCTAGTTGAAGCGATCATAGTCTTTTGATTTGCTATACTCAAATATAAAAATATACTTTAACAAAACCTTGAAATGCCTAGTTATAAGCGAATTACGACTATGTTTTAAACTAAAAAAGCAGCGGAATTGAATTCCGCTGCTCTCTGTAAATGTCAACTTTTTGCTTATTCCACCACGCTCAATTTAACAGCGTTGGTTTTACGTGATTTGGAAACCGGCATACTCAGCGTATTAATGAATACATCTCCTTTTTTCAATTCACCTTTTTCGATAAGGAAAAGTTTGATGTCTTCGATCAAATCATCCGTTGATACATCCTGATCTTTATCGTAGAAATATACTTTTGTTCCCCAATATAGCGCCAGTGTGTTCATCAGAACTTTATCAGAAGTGAATATCAACAAGCTCGCTTTTGGGCGGTGATGTGAAAGACGGAATGAAGTATATCCTGAACGTGTAACACCGATGATCGCAGCTGCATTAGTGTCACGTGCCAAACGACACGCGCTCATTACTACGTTGTCATTCAGTTTGTTAGCGCTTGGTTTTTCATTTACAAATGCGTGATGTTTGAAATAAACAGCATTTGAATTTTCTTCAACTTTCTCGATCGTACGGCTCATTGTTTCAACAGCAAGCAACGGATATTTTCCCGAAGCTGTTTCTGCACTAAGCATAACCGCATCTGCACCATCCAATACCGAGTTGGCAACGTCACTGATCTCTGCACGTGTTCCACGAGGGCTTTCGATCATGCTTTCCAGCATTTGCGTAGCAACAATAACCGGTTTTCCGGCCTTGTTACATTTATCAACGATCATTTTCTGGATCATCGGAACTTCTTCCGCTGGTAATTCAACACCCAAATCTCCACGCGCAACCATGATGGCATCCGCAGCTTCGATGATTTCGTCAATATTTGCTACTGCCTCAGGTTTTTCAATTTTAGCGATCAAACGCGCAAATTTACCTTTGTTGGCAATATATTCTTTTACTTTGATGATCTCAGAAGCAGTACGTACAAACGAAAGTGCAACCCATTCCACATCATGTTCCAGTCCGAAATCAAGATCTTCGTAATCTTTCGAAGTTACTGAAGGCATTGAAACGCGCGTGTTCGGAAGGTTTACACCTTTTTTAGATTTCAGCAATCCGCCGTAAACAACCTGAGTTACAACATCGCTTCCCTCAATTCCTGTTACCAGCACTTCAAGTTTTCCATCATCCATCAAAATACGGTCGCCGATTTTAACGTCGTTATACATTCCGTCGTAAGGTGTGCTCACTTTTTCAGCAGTACCTAAAACTTCTGTATTCGAAAGAATTAGCTTGTTTCCAGCTTCGATCAGTACGCCATCTTTTTCAGCTACAAGACCAATACGGATTTTTGGACCCTGCAAATCCTGTAAAACAGCAAGGTTCATTCCGAATTCTTCATTGATTTCACGAATGGTATTGAGCCTGGCCAGGTGGTCTGCATGTGTACCGTGAGAAAAATTTAAACGAAATACATTTACGCCGGCAACAGCCAGCGCGTGAAGCATTTCTTTTGTTTCTGATGTTGGGCCTACGGTAGCAACAATTTTGGTTTTCTTGGAAGACATAGAGTTAATTGCAGTATTATATGAATTTACTAAACACAATCCACATCAATGACGATGTGGACGCCTTTTATGGTTTTATCCGTTAGAATATCAATGACTTTTTCTTGTATAAACGACTTTGCCGCCTTAAAATTAATCTTTTCTCGTTCAAGTTTAATGAGAATGTCGAACAAAAACTGATTTCTTACTCTTTCAACCAACGGAGGCTCTGGTCCGAGCACTCTGCTTTTGCCCAAATTGACCGTCAATTTCTCAGCCAAAACCGTTGCAGCGCGTTTAGACGTAGCTTCGTCGATATGTTTTACCGTAAGTTTTATCAGCCTCGTAAATGGAGGATAGTGAAATTGTTCCCGCTCAACGATCTCAGCTTCATACATCCCGACATAATCGTTCTGAATAATTCTTTCCAGAATTTTCTGAGCCGGATTTGCTGTTTGAATTAAAACTTTTCCCGGTTTATCCGATCTTCTGCCGGCGCGTCCGCTTACCTGTGTGAGCATTTGAAAAGCTCGTTCTGATGCACGAAATTCAGGAAAATGGATTATTCGATCTGCATCAAAAATACCTACCATGCTGACATTGTCAAAATCCAGCCCTTTGCTTACCATTTGAGTTCCAACCAATATGTCGGTACCTCCTTGTTCAAATTCCTGAATAATCTGCTGATAAGCATTTTTTGCGCGGGTGGTATCCAAATCCATTCTTTGCACCCGGGCAGAGGGTAGTAATAGATGTAGCTCGTCTTCGATTTTTTCAGTTCCGTAACCCACCGTTTTTACACGTGTTGAACCACAGGCCGGGCAGTTTCTCGGAACTTCTTCTTTATGACCACAATAATGGCAGCGCAGCTCACGGACTTTCATGTGATAGGTGAGGCTTACATCACAATTATTACATTCGGAAATCCAGCTACATTCTTCACATTGCATGTACGGAGAATAGCCCCGCCTGTTCTGGAATAATATAGTTTGTTCTTTATTGTTTAAATTCGATTCAAGGTGTTCAAGCAAAACAGATGAAAATTCGTTTTTCATGGTCCGCTGCTTTTTCTCTTTTTTTGTATCAACCAACAGGAAAGAAGGCAAGGCTGCGTTACCAAATCTTTCTGTCATTTCAACCAAACCATACCTGCCGCTCCTTGCGTGAAAATAACTTTCCAGCGAGGGAGTTGCAGAACCAAGCAGAGTTTTTGCTTTGTGCATATAGGCCATAATGACCGCAACATCACGTGCATGATAACGCGGTGCCGGATCGTGTTGTTTATATGAAGTTTCATGTTCTTCATCGACAATAATTAATCCCAGATTATCGAAGGGTAAAAATATTGCCGATCTGACACCCACAACAAACTGGAATTTCCCATCCAGAATACCTTTCCACACTTCAACACGCTCGTTGTCAGAAAATTTGGAATGATATATCCCCATTTGATCGCCGAAAACTTTGCGAAGCCGGACGACGATCTGAGTTGTTAACGCGATTTCTGGAAGCAGAAATAAAACCTGGGTTCCTCCTTCCAGTGCTTGTTTTATCAGTTCAATATATACTTCTGTTTTTCCGCTGCCCGTAATACCATGAAGCAAAACCACTTCTTTTTCTGCAAAAGACTGGTGAATTTGTTCAAACGCAGTTTGCTGGCTTTTACTCAGATTGACTTCGGCAGACGATCCAAGAGGAATATCCGAAAAGCGGGAAACAATGATCTCGAATTGTTCAAAGACACCCTTTTTAATTAGTGTCTGTAAAGCGGAATCTGAAACGCCGTCGTCTTTGGAAAAGATTGTTTTATCAAGTCCTTTCTGATTTAACTCTGTGTGGTTATAAACCGGAACGTGACTTAAATAACGCATCAAAATATCCTGCTGTTTTGGCGTTTTGTCTAGCGAGGACGTAAGTTGCATTAGTGAAGTTTCGGAAGTAAAAGGAGCCGTGAGCCGTATTTTTTTTACAACCTTAGGCTGATATCGTTCTTTAACTTCTTCAAAAAGAATAACCGCATGTTTCCCAACCAGCGATTTTATGATGGCAGTAATATTGGTCTGATTGACTAATCTCGCAACTTCTTCATAAGAAAGCGTTGCATGTTTTTTGATTTCATCCAGGATATATCGTTCCTGATCAGTTAATAATTCTTCGTAGTCGAATTCCGGGTTATGTTGTATGCGCGATTGACTGGTTATTTTCAGACCGGCTGGCATTGCGACATTCAAAACTTCACCAATATTGCACAAATAATATTCCGATACCCATTTGAAAAGTTCGAGCTGATGGTTGGTGACAATCGGCTCGTCGTCCAATAGTTCAAGAATATATTTTGCCTGATACTGGGCTGGCGGATTCGAATGGACGTTGGCTACAACGGCGGTAATAACTCTGTTTTTTCCAAATTGAACAATTACCCGCGCTCCCACTTTAATCATCTCAGCCATAGTCCGAGGAACTCTGTAAGTGAAGAGTCTTGGGACAGGAACTGGAAGGATCAAATCGGCAAAAAGGGTGATTTCGTCCTCAAAAAGGGAGGTCATTGGCAATTATGGTTTACTTGCTTTTAAAAAAGGGCAAAAGATCCTTTTGGTCAATTTTTCTAACATCAAAAAAGATATTATTCAAATGATCAAAGTCAGAATCAGTAGTTATCAACCGAAGTCCTAAAAGTGCAGCAAGGGAAGCAATCCACAGATCATTTTTCCCCATATTTCTTGGTGTAGCAAAAGGATACGTTTTAAATGCAGGATTAGCTATTTGTGAATAAGCATCAATTTCGGTGTAAATATGGACATTAAAATTGTTGACATCAACAATGTTGACTTGGTCGAAAAAAATATCAAGCAAATTTCTTCTCTTACTTCCCCAATTGTTTTGCAACGCTATGGATTTAATTTCAGCTTCTGAAACAACGGAAACATATAGTGGTAAGTTCTCAGAATTCAGAAACTTGATTATACCGTTCTTGTCGGAAGCTCTTATAACGGAAAGAATTATATTTGTATCAAATAGAAGATTCATTACTTGGTAGCATCAAGCTGGGTCATTAATTTTTCCCATTCTTCTGCTGTAAACGGCTCGGCGGGTTCAGCATTTTTGAGCGAGTCTATAAGTGTCTCATTACTTTTCCCGGTTTTTCTACCAAAAGCAGTAGCACCACCGGAAGCCAGGATTTGCTCAGGAGAATATGAAGTATGCGATTTAAACAAAGTAGTTTTAGGAAAAGACAACTTGACTTTCATATTATTTATATATTTATTGATCAATTTTGCAAACTTGAATTGTCTTAATATATCTGGTCTTCGTGCTGTTATTTTGTAATTTTCTTTCTAGGACGTTGTCTTGTCTCAAAAAAAGCAAGTAAAAAAATCTTATCTTTCTAGATGCGGTAAAGGAGTAGATTATGCTTAGTAATGACGGCTTCTCTCACTGAATTGTTTAAAGAAACCTGTCGGAATGATTTTGGACATTCACTTATTTGTTGGATAATATTTTCACTCTTGTATACGAAGTCTTTGGTTACGGCATCATTCCAACTCTTTTCCAAATAATATAGTATGTCGTGTAAATTGATCAATGCTTTAGGAGACCAGATAACATTTAAAGCCATTTTTTGTAAGTTTCTCTGACTGTGTGATGGTCTATTCCCTCGCCATTTTCAATTTGTTTTATCGATTCCTTTACATCAAAAACAACTATGTCTGGAATATCCCCCCAGTCCTCATCAACTTCTGTGCTGTATTCAACGGCCAAGCTATCCAAAAAATCCAGGACAACTTTTTCCTCCTGTTCGTTTCGCGGGTTAATTAAAATACTCATTTGAATCTATTATTTAAGATGAGTCAAAAATGGAAAGCTATTCTTAGAAGGTCAAAATGGAAGCCTTTCTCAAATTTACAATTTTGAAATTAACAATACTACACCTTTTTAAGTTTTATTGGATGACTTTGACTTCTAAAATCGCTGCGTTTTCCCAACTCACCATCGCATTAAACAATCGTATTTGATCAAATGCCTGGATATCGTTTTCCGAAATTTCAGCTTCTTCAATGATCCCGGAATCCAGAAGAAATGCTCTTTGAGTTCCTGGTAGTAAAGGCGTGTCCGGCGTATACCATCGGCCATCTTTCAAAAATGCAACATTACAATATAACGTATCCGAAACCTTTCCATTTTTTATGATCAGAATTTCATCTGCATCTTCGCGTTGTTCGTAAAGTGAATTCAGAGCAGTCCGGTCATTGTATTTATAGGAATAATCGATCGTATCGTCGTAAACTTTCCTGATTTTACGAATTGTTCGAGGGATATAGCGCTCCCATTTTATATTGTCAATTTGATCAGCATAGGCCAATCTGCATTTATGCGGTTCATTATCAACAAAGTTAGGTATGCTAATAATTTCTGAAAGCTCCCATTTATCATGTAATCCAAAAAGCTCAGCCCTGGTTTTATTCAAACGGGCTTGGTGGTAAGCAATATTTTGAATCAGGCGATTTTTGACACAAATCGTTTCAAAGCACAGGGGTTGGGACATGGGCAAAGGGTAAATAAACTTTATCAATAATCTCCTGATATTCACTTCGGGCATCGCTTTTTGCGGTAATTCCTCCTCCGCTTTTAAAAACAAGTTTGCCATGCAGGTTTTCTATATAGCGGATCATAACAGCGCTTTCGAAGTTTTCTCCGTCAAAATAACCCATGACGCCGGTATAATATCCACGATCGTAACCTTCGGCATCCTTTATTATCTGCAAAGTGCTCGGTTTAGGAGCGCCGCTGATTGATCCTGCCGGAAGTAGTTTCATTAATAAATCACCAAATTCTCCATCGAAAGCATCAGGTAAAACTCCGGCAATTTCAGAACTCACCTGCAAAAGTGTTTTTTGATGCGTCTGTATCGGGTCAATATAGCGATAACGTTCAACCCACACTTTTTCAGCGACTATGCTAATATCATTTCTGATCAAGTCAACAATGGTCGCATGTTCTGCTGCTTCCTTTGGGTCTGAAAGAATTACCTTCTCGGCATTTGGAAAAGAAGCGTCAATCGTTCCTTTCATAGGAAATGAAGAAATTTGATTTCCTTTTATTTTGATAAATATTTCAGGGGAAAAACATACAAACTGGTCTTTCAGCCAAAATCGGTATGGGGCATTACTGAACTTGAAAATATCCTTTAACGCCAGATCTGTTTCAATAGGAGTTGGAACAGAAAGATTTACCAAAAAGGAATTTCCCGCTTTTAGGTTTTTTAAAACGTAATTGAATTTCGGTTGATATTGGTCAAATGAAATAGGATTTTTCCGGAAATTAAACTCTGGATTAAGTTCAGAATCAAGATCTGTTTTATAATTGCTGAATCCGTTGAAATCATACAAAACCTCTGACGGATCAACTTCGTCAAGGCGCCAGAAAACCGGCTTTTGAGCTAAAAAGTCGATAAGAAATACAAACGGAATTTTCCGTTTCCCCCATTCATTGAGGCATTTCGTGAAATTTTGACAGGTGTTTTTCAACGATTTGGAAAATGATTGCAACAAGTATTTTTAACAGCCGTGCAATTTACAAAGTTCAGAAACCATTGTTTTAAATTAACAGTTAATACATATAATTGATGATCAAAATTGCATACGGACATTGATAAAATGTATCCCAATTTTGATTGTTGAAAAGTTCAGGACAACGTAAGTCCATCAAATCTGATTTCTAAAATCTATGCATATACATGACGTTATAATTATCGGTGGAGGACCTTGCGGACTGGCAATGGCTATTGAAGCGACAAAAAATGGACTGGACCATTTGATCCTTGAAAAAGGAAATATTACAGAATCTATTCGTCGTTACCCGAGAAGAATGCGCTTTTTTTCGACTGCGGAAAATATTGAAATAGGTGGTATCCCGTTTGCAATTTCGGAAGTGAAGGCTAATAGGAACGAAGCTTTACAATATTATAGAAAAGTTGCCGGATATTATGATCTGAATTTTAAGCTTTTTATAGATGTAACGCGCACGGAGAAACAGGAAGACGGGACATTTTTTGTCTACGCCAGCGATGGTCAGATATTTCAGTCGCGCAGCGTCGTGCTGGCGACAGGTTATTTTGATGTTCCCAGAATGCTAAATGTGCCGGGTGAAAATCTGCCGCATGTTTCCCATTATTATGACGAACCTTTCAATTATTCGTTTACGGATGTGGTGCTGGTTGGCGGCTCGAACTCTTCTGTGGAAGCTGCGCTGGAACTCTATCGTCACGATGCGCGTGTAACAATTGTACATAAAGAAGCAGATTTTCGTACGAAAGTGAAATACTGGCTTGTTCCGGACGTGAAAAACCGGGTGAAAGAAGGTAAAATCCATACGCGTTTCAATAGCATTACGAAAGTAATTGAGCCGGGAAGAATGCAAATTGAAAATATTGAAACGGGCGAAACGGAATGGATACCTGCCGACTTTGTATTCTTGCTCGTAGGTTATCTGCCAGACGAACATCTTATTTCTCGTTGCGGAATTACACTGGACCCTGCAACCAAAGTTCCAACGTTTGATCCTGAAACTTTCGAAACAAATGTTCCCGGTTTATACTTGTGCGGCACAGTAATGGCTGGTGTTTTTACAGAAAAAATATTTATTGAGAATGGTCGTGAGCATGCAGCCGCAATTGCTGATCATCTGATGGGAAGGGAAGTGAGGAAAGTGAAGGAGTTGATTGACAGGATTTGATATGTCTCTATACTTCAACAAGTTTTATTTGTGTTGTATATAGTTTAAATTTTTCATCGGCTGAAATTAAGATAAGATTTTCAATTAATGCAACAGCAATGATAAGACGGTCAAATGGATCTTTATGAGTATCGTGAAGTGGTATGAGATTGTAGCCGCTGATATGATTCTCCAAAATGGGTAATATTTTAAAGTCATCCTGAGCGGCGACGGACAAAATGTCATCGACAGAAACAGGTAAATCCGGAAGTTTGCCGGTTTTTTGTTTTATTGCAATTTCATAAAGGCTTATGAGGCTGACATTTATTACATTGTTCGGATCTGTCAGCATGAGCATAATCTCGGTATTCAACCTTTTGTCATTCAGCTGAAACCAAATTAAGATTTGAGTGTCAATAAGATAGTTCATTACATGTATTCTGATAACTCATCTAAGGAGTCGTTAAAATTCTCTGGTAATGCCATCTCTTTTTGTTGAGGATTTTTTAATCTCAAAAGTCCGCCTGGCTCACGTCTCAAATTTGCAGGTTGATCCAGCTCTTCCAAAAATAAAACCACAACCTTCGATTTCTTTTTTGTAGGCGGAGTTTCAGCAAGCGTTAAAATTCCATTTTCGTAAATTCCGCTGATCGATGTATACATAAATCTTCTATTTATTAATATTAAAGTTACTGAATTTTTGATTTTAATAGCATATCCGAAAGTCTAATTCTACTCCTCCCGAACAAACACAAGCTTCTTCCTTTTCTTCTTCATCGAAACTTTTTCAATTTTGGCAATCAGACCTTTTCCTCCCACGGCATAACCAACATTTCCGGCAAAACTTACAGCATGGAAAGGTTCATTTCCAATTGTCTGCCAGGATTTTCCTTGTTTGGTAGAGGAGCTGCTACCCGACGGCCCAACGGCGACTAACGCAAAATCATCCGACCGAATCTGGCTGTCGCCATTCCAGGTAGCATATCGCTTGTGATATAAGGCAACGGCTTCTTTCAATCCGATTGGTTTTGTGCTTGCCCCAAATTTCCATGTTACTCCGCCATCGTCGGTTAACAGGACATTTCTTGTTGTATCGCTTGTATTTTTATAATCACCACCAACAGCTATTCCATTTTTTTTGGACCAAAAATGAAGACCAAAAATTCCACTTGTCGGCCCGGCTGGCATTGGCGTTTCTGACACCTGCCAGTGTCGACCCATGTCTTCTGATCGAAATACTCTTGCCATTTTTCCACCACCAGTTCCTATAAAAGCTTTATCTTTTCCAACAGCCAGAATTGATGTTCCGCTTGCTGCAAAACACGCTTCTCCGGATTGCGCCTGAGGACGATCTTCGATTGGTAATTCTTGCCAGCTCTTTCCGCCATCTTCTGTTGTCAGGATAAATAACTTTCCATTTATCGGGTCTCCCAGACATATCCCCTGGCTTTTGTTCCAAAAGTCGATACCATCCAGAAATACCCCGGATTGTGTAGTTTGGTACACAAGACTCCATGTATCTCCTCCATTTTCAGTACGATAGATTTTTCCTTTGTCCAGTTCAGCTGGTCCCGCACTCATAGCAATTGCCGTTTCCTTTCCGAAAGCATGTATGTCACGGAAATCAAGGGAATCCGCACCAGGAATTTTAAATACTGACCAGTCTTTGCCACCATTAATTGTACGAAGCACTGTACCAGATGAGCCTCCAATCCAGCAGATAGTTGGTGTAACTGTATGAACGCCACGCATATTGACCTTCGTTTTACTATCAATAATCTCCCATTGGCTATAAACGGATGTTATTGAAAGGTATAAAAACGCAAAAATAGTTGCGACAAATGTACGGGAAGGAATAAAAAAGGCGTTAGCTGATAGATTTGGCACGGTATTTGTTAAATTTGGTTAACTATCTATTTTTTACATCACACAAAATAAGAATTCGTATGAACAAAAATCAAAGATTTCTGATCGGTACAGTAGGCGCTTTGCTTACAGGCGTTGCCATAGGTTTGTTAGTTGCTCCTAAAAATGGGAAAGATACACGTAAGTTGATTAAAAATAAAGCAAATGATTTTAGCGGTACCGTTAAAAGCAAAGCTGGTGACTTAGGTGGAACTGCAAAAGATAAATACGAAAAAAGCCTTGAAGAGCTTGCTACACTAGCAGACAAATTGAAGGAAGGATTTTTCAAAAATATCAATTCTGCGAAATCAAAAGCTGAGACAGTTGCAGATAATGTTAATGACAATGTAAGAGGTGCTATAAACAACGCATAATTCTTAATTAGGGATAATGAGCCGGTTCTCAAAGGGAATCGGCTTTTTTTATGCGCTACATCTGAGTTGATGCCAGAATATCAGTTACAACCTTATTAATTTCCTCAGCAAACTTCTCTTCCTTGCCAGGCAAAATCCCTTCTGCGCCGCCTTTCCAAACCATTTTATTGGACGATGCGTCTACAAGATCGATTAACAAAGTTCCTTCCTTGTATCTCCCGGTTTCAACTTCTTTACTTTTCCAGGAATATCTTCGCTGCCCCATATAGAGCGGACGGCCGTCATTGAGAAAATTTGTTTGCCTGGTTTGAATTTCCTGTTTCACAGATATCGCAATATTGACCTTCAAAGTTGGATCCTGCGCCTGATTCAATCCTTTTGCTTCCAGGTTTTTTGAAATGGCATCTTTAATTAAGGTGATGTTTTTGTCAAACGTTGCGGGAGTTGTATCACCCTTAGCTTCCACATCGAAAAAACCGTATGTGGTATAATCAGAAAGACGAAAATTGTCTTCTTTGTCAGGTTTCAAAATTTTATGGGACGGTGCGCAACTAAAAAATGTTGACACCAAAATGATGAACAGAATTGAAGTTTTCATAAGACGAAGTGTTAGTAAAGCGTAATAAGTTAGCACTTTAACCTTTTATTTCAAATAGCGCGGAATAATTAATTTAATACAATTACCGCAAAAAGAGAAATCGCTGAAACAAAAGCCCAGAGAATTATTCCCTGTAAAAAAGGTTTTATTCCCACTGCTTTGATATTATCAAGATTCAAACCTGCTCCAATCAGAAACATTGTTAATACAAGTAATTTTTTGGAAATGATAAGTAAGTTTGAATAAATGAACTGATATTCGGTAAAATAATTACTGACCATTACGGCCAGGATAAAGAGACCTATGAAATAGGGGAAATTGATTGTTGCTCCGTTTTTACGGTTAACGAGCATAGTAATAATTGACAATGGTATGATCCAAAGTGCTCGTTCCAACTTTATGGTGGTTGCAGTTTGCAAGGCTTCTGCGCCGAATCTGGCAGAAGCTCCGACGACTGAACTTGTATCATGAATGGCGATTGCGCTCCATATACCGAAATTATGCTGAGATAAATGAGCCCAATGCCCAATCATCGGGAAGATAAATAGTGCCACTGCGTTTAAAACAAATACAACACCCAATGCTGCACTGATCTGTTTTTCATTCGCTTTTATCAGCGGCGATAACGCAGCAATGGCGCTTCCGCCGCAAATGGCAGTGCCGGCAGTGATCAAAAATGAACTTTTAGGTTCGATACCAAGCTTTTTTCCTAACCAAAGACCTCCCAGTAATGTCAGAACGATGGAGAAAACCGTGAATAAAAGGCCTTCTCTCCCGGCTTCAATGGCATGATTCAAGTTCATCCCGAAACCTAAACCGACTACTGAAATTTTTAAAAGTATCTGCGCTGACTTATGACTTAAATGAGCAAATGGATTTCCAAAGGCCTGTGTAAAAACAAAACCCAGTAAAAGAGCGATAGGAGCATCTACCACAGGAAGCAGACATGCAACGAATAGCGTTACGAAGAGAACGTTTCGATAGGTAACTGGCTGAATGCGGTGAATAGTTTCCATTATACTTTCGCTTGTGTTTAAACAAAAATATAGATAGAAATGGAGCTAATTAAATCAAAAAATATGTGGTTTAATAACTACTGGTTATCGTTTAATGGAAGAAAAACGCATGAAAAGTTTTGAAAGCGGTGAAGGCTGACCTTGGCGCAAGACAAATGAAAAAGTACGCGTCATTTCAAATCCATCAATATCGATGATACTAAGACGATCATCTGTCAAATCTTGCTGCACGCTGTAAATCGATAAAAAGGCAAAAGTATCGGAACAAAAAAGATAATTTTTGATACTTTCTGTACTGCCGAGCTGCATATGTATATTCAGGTCCTGGATCTTGATTCCGGCTTTTTGAATATAGCCGTTAATAATATCCGAAGTTCCGGAACCTGCTTCGCGTGTCAGCAATGGCAGTTTTAATAATTCTTTCAAGGTAATCGTCCGCTTTTTTAAAAGATTGTTTGTCGGCCTGCTTACCAGCACAATTTCATCTTTTACAAACGGCGAATATTTAAGATCAGAATTATGTGTCGTTCCTTCTACCAGACCCAGCTCTATTTTTTTTTCAACCAGCATTTGTTCAATAACCAATGAATTGGCCATCGTTAACTCTATTTTTATTTCAGGAAACCTTTTGTGAAAATGGGCGAGATAGGATGGGATTACATACTGCGCAATGGTAGTACTTGCACCAATATGTAAAACTCCTTCGGTTTTATTTTGCAGCAGGTTCAGATCAAAATCCAGTTTTTGATATTGTTCAAAAATCAAATGCGCATGTTGAAAAAGCACTTCACCTGAGCGCGTGAGGACAATTCGTTTCTTCGCCCGGTCAAAAAGGGTGGTATTATATAGTTGTTCTAATTCTTTGATATGTTTGGTAACCGCTGGCTGACTTATGTTTAACTGTTCCGCGGCCCTGTTAAAATTCAGGGTTTGAGCAACTGTATAAAACACCTTCAAACGAAAATCCAGCATAATTTTGAAGCAAAATAATTATCCGATCACACTACCTAATTCTTTTGCAGCAGCCATGCTGATACCTTTATAAAATTTGTATTCGTTCAAAATCGCATTTTCCTGCTCTTCGGTTGTAGCTTTTTTAAGATTTTCCATACAAATTTTCATCTTTTCTTCGATGAATGCCTTTTTCAGGCGCAGGATATTGATGAAACTGCTTTTATCCAGAACGTCAAGTTCGGACGGAACGTAAATTTCGAATTTTTCTGTCCATAAAGAGCTCAGTTCATACTTACTGGTAAGCCAGCTGATGGTCAGATCGCGTATTTCAGACTCGTGATGATTTTGGAAATAGTCGGTTTTTAAAACGATCTCCCGGCTATAATTTTCGCGAAATAATGTGAGCAGATGCTGGAAAACTGGATCTTGAAAATCAATTCCCTGAATTTCCCCCAAAACATAGGCACAAACGGAAATGGTCGGTTCCAGCTCATTTGCACCATATAAAACCAAAAGCCTTATAAATGCCTCTTCCTGATAAAATAATTTTGAACATTGCGCCAGTTCTTCTTCTGTCTCTGACGGTACTGCTGGTGAATCTCCGGCAAATAAATCAGCAGGTGGGCCATCATCTATAAAAGAAATATCCTGCGGTCCCTGAGGAGACAAATTTGAAGGTTTGCTACTCCCGCGTTCCTGAAGTTTGGGCTGCGTATGAAGTTTTCTAAGCAGTTTATTTCCTTCCGAAATAAGCATTTGCTCATCCACCTTCATCATTTCGGAGGTCCGGTGAAAAAACACCTGACGCTTAATAGCATCCGGAATTTTGATAATACTGTTCACAACTTCACCGATGACGGCGGCAAGTCTGAACGGATCATTGCCGGCATCCTGTAATAAGGTCTCTGTTTTGAACGTGATAAAGTCGCGTGAGGCCTTCTTCAAATATTCCTTAAAAGCTTCCGCACCCACCCGACGAACGTAACTGTCAGGGTCTTCACCATCCGGGAAAAGAACGACACTAACGTTCAGGCCTTCTTCAAGCACAAGATCAAGTCCACGTAAAGCGGCTTTTATCCCAGCCATATCCCCGTCATACAAAATGGTGATATTTGGTGTAAACCTTCCGATCAGCCTGATCTGTTCTGTCGTAAGCGATGTTCCGGAAGACGCAACGACATTTTCAATTCCTGCCTGATGCAGTGAAATTACATCCGTATAACCTTCAACCAGATAACAGGCTTCCAGCTGTCTGATGGCATTTTTTGCCTGAAAAATTCCGTAAAGAATATCACTTTTGTGATAAACTTCGGTTTCCGGAGAGTTCAGATATTTAGGCTGAGACTTATCTGTTTTAAGAATCCGTGCTCCGAAAGCAATTACCTTTCCGGCAACGTTATGAATAGGGAAAATTACCCGACCTCGAAAACGGTCATAACCAACTGTCTGGCTCCCTTCCTTGTGTATCAGTAACCCGGCTTTTAGAAGAATATCGGCAGTATAACCTTTACTTAACGCCTCTTTTGTCAGCGCGTCCCAGGTATCAGTACTGTAACCTAATTCGAATTTTTTCTGGATATCATTCGTAAAACCTCTTTCACGAAAATAACTGACACCGATGGATTGGCCTTCATCGGTTTGAGTAAGCAGCTGCTGATAAAAGTTTTTTGCGAAATTCAGTATCAGATATAAACTTTCACGCACATTCTGACGCATCGCCTCCTCATCCGTAACTTCCTCATCCTGAACTTCGATCTGATATTTATTAGCAAGATACCGAAGTGCTTCTCCGTAACCGATTCCATCGATATCCATTACGAATTTGATAGCATCGCCGGCAGCTCCGCAACCAAAACATTTAAAAATCTGGCGTACCGGATTTACATTAAATGAAGGTGATTTTTCATTATGAAAAGGACAACAAGCAGAGTAATTGGCCCCTTTCTTTTTTAAAGATACAAAATCCCCAACCACTTCCACAATGTCAGCAGCTTGTTTGATCCTCTCGACCGTTTCGGGATTAATGCGCATTATTTATTTTCTTATTAATTATTTTATTAACTAAATGTAAAGCTTATCGAGATTACATAATCTAATCAAAATTCACATCTGGTAAACGAAGAATATGATAAACTTAATTGCAAAGTAAGCTTATCATTTTGAAATTAAGTAATCATAATAAGTCTCACGTCTACAAACAACAAAAAAGTAGATGGTATAATTGACTTTCCGGAAAACAAAGGATAAGTCGCCGATTTTAGCAGAAAGAAATTTTAACATTTGAAGAAGACACTGTTTTTAGGAGTATAAAATTTTTTCTCAGTGTAACTGGTAATCTTCTTGCAACTATATCAACGAAAATAGCGTTATCTAATTCGAATCCCACCCGGAGCGCGGTAAATGTTTACAGATTTTAAAGCGCCGGGTGCATATTTGGGCATTCAGAGCAGAAGGTTGTTTACAAAATAACTGAAAATTGAAGTAAAATTTTTTTTAGCAATTAAGTATTTTTGTTTCGCATTTCGCTTTTATTTAATAATTTCATTGTTTTAAGAGCGATAGCAATAAAATCATAATCGAAAGTTTTTTTCTGATAACTTTAATGTGTTATTTTGCAATCTCTAAATAGGAATTCAATCAGATTTATTTGATATAAAAGATATTTAAAATATAGTGTGTGTATAGTGTGAAACAGGGCATGAAAATTTTTTCATGTCTTTGTTTTTTTTAAGGGTTTCCGAAAATCATCTGGATAGGTTTTGCAAGCCACGTGGCATAATCCAAATTACCATTGTATAAAGAAAAAAAATCTGACCTGGAATGAGATTGTATTCAACCCAGTTGATGATAAGCGTCGGGATAAAAAGAATGATGTAAATTTTGATCCATTTTGCATTGACGGTTTTTACCAAAAAGTAAAAATTCCTCCCCAAAACGACTAGCATAAGAAATGCGCCCGATAATCCGGTTTCGGCCAACAGTCCAATAAAAGTATTATGCGCAGAAATTCCTTCCCGATTGTCAGTTCGAACACTGTTAATACGCTGCGCAGAGGCCAATCCTTCTCCAAAAACAGGTTTTTCGTAAAAACGATTTAAATAAATTTTCCATATCTTTTGTCGCTCCGAGTAAGAAGTTTCCTTTCTTCCCTTAATCAAACCAGACATTCGCTCTATTCTGTATTTCATGTAAGAATCAGGTAAGGATTTTATGACTTTCTCGCCGGTTGATGAACTTAGTAGAATGTAGAAGAATATAAACAGTGATGTAATAATCAGAATTTGAGGAGTTTTTGGGGGAATGAAAATAAGAATTGACGCTAAAATGAGTGCAAAAAGCGGACTGCGACGTGCTGAGAAATATACTGTCACCACGCATACTAAAAATATGCAGAGAAAATAAACTTTTTTAAACAGGCTTTCTGTTGTAAATCTCATTTTTAAAACTGCCAAAATTCCCAAAACCATCGTTGGATACGCCCAGAAAGTATTTGATGAGAAAATAATCTGGTACATACCGCCATGCGGTTTCATAAATATGATCGTTGCAATGTCCAGAATAAGAATCACAAAATTTCCTGCCCATAGAACATTGAGCGTTGTTAGTAAAAATTCGGATTTCGTGCCGGAGATAATGGAGGAGTATGAGATAAAAAGCAAAATTGACATTAAGGAAAATAAAGTCCAGGTGCCGTAAAAGAGATAACTGGCTACATCAAGACTAAGCAAACTGGAAATCATCCAGCTGATACCAAGCAGAACGATATCAAAATTGTCAGTTAAAATTCTGGAAGTGAGTTTTGGATTTATCCGGAGACAATAACCAATAATCCACGCAGGTATAAAAAGCCGGATGTAAGGTGCAAGTTTGAGATATACCGGCACATTCTCAATCCCGTAAATTGAGTATCTGAAAAATGAATAGTTTCCTATCGTCAGGAAAAAGAAAAGGATTACAGGAAATATCACATTATTCCGGATCCTTCGGGCGACAATTTGTTTTGCTGTAAGCACATGACCAGGTTTTTATATTCTGTTGTAATCAGGTAGTGATGTTCCGGGACTTTTAGCAGTGATCGTCTGGCGGTTAATAAAAAGTTTGGTGTCAAGACTGAACTCAGTCGCGAAGCAGCCTGCTTTATATTAGCCAGGTCTATTTCAATCGCAACATTTTCCAGCATTTTGGCTTGTTTTGCGTCTGCACTGTTTTTTTGTAGGATTAAAGGTTTATGGAAAAATAAACTTTCATAATAGCGGTTTGTTCGTGCCCAAAGATGATTTCCAACGTTATTATTCGAAAATGGATAAGCCGCCCAAACGATATCAACATTGTTGTAGATTTTTGATAAATCGTCCGGAACATGATATGATCCCAAATATTGGATGTTCTCTAAGTCTTGGATTCGCTTTTCAAAATCGCTGGTGGCTGCCATGAAAATTCCCTGTAGAATAATTTCAAACTGATTCTCACTGGCTAGAAGAATAAGACAATCCAAAGATGCGCGGCAGCGTAAAACACCAAAATATCCGATTTTTATCTTCGGTGAAACTATGCTTGTTTGTCTCTCAAATTTCCCTGGCAATTGATCGTAATGGACTTTATTCTCAATAATTCGAAAATCTTGCAGCTTGATTTTTCGGAATTTGATGAAGTATTCAGTTATGAATTCTGGTGATGTGGCAACCAGCAGGTTTATTCTTGGTATCGCCAATTTCTCGAAAAACCGAATTGATTTCCCCCAAATGCCTGACGAAAAAAAAACTTCGCGGATGTCCGGCACTTCATATATAATGAAGACATTTCTGAGAGAAAAGACTTTGAACAGCACAACGACAAGCGCCAAATCAAAGCCGTATACGTAAGCTATTTGATTGGATTTAAGATTTTTAATCAGTTGAAAAAGGAGGGAAAAATATGTTTTCGGACGTTTTGCATAAGAAGCATGATCGACTTTACCGATCCATTTTGGGATTATGTCAGTTTTTACCGGATAATAATTTCTGAATACAGCAAGACAATCAATTTGAAATCCTGACTGTGTTAGGGCTTTCAACCTGGTTTGCTGATGCGCATCTGCCCAGTTATTGGATATAAACGTCATTCTCATGATTTGTATTGATTGAGAATGTTCAGAAAATTGTTTAAAACTTGTGTCTGAGAAAAGTGGGATTTAACAAATGCAAAGCCATTTTTTTGTTTTTGCAATCGCTGTTCGGGATGTTCAATTACATATTGAATTGTTTGTGCAAGAATCTCCGGGTTTCCCGGATCCACCATCCAGCCATTATTCCCCCCATCTAAAACTTCTGGTATCCCGCCGACATTCGTAGAAATAACGGCTAAACCATTTGCAAGTGCTTCTAAATTCGCAACGCCAAAGGCTTCCATACGCGACGGAACAACAAAAAGATGACTCGCCTTCATATAGTTTTGAACTTCGAGCTGGTTTTGCAGTCCGACAAAAATGATGTTGATATTGGAAGAAATATTTTTTTCGAGAATTTTTTCTTTTTGGGAATGCGGAGGGCCAATGATCTGTAAATCAAATTTGTATATTTTCAACATACCAAGTGCACAGATCAGATCAAAAAGCCCTCCGCGGATATAATCTGATTTAACAAATAGTATTCTAATAGGAAAGTCAGAATTAATAGTCCCAAATTCAGGTACGCTGTTAATCCTGACACCTTTGTGTAAAATGTGGAGTTTAGCATCTTCGGCACCATATTTTTTTATAACTAAATCAAACAAATACTTCGAATTAACAATGATACCACTTTCAAACCTGCATGCTAACTTCTCTAAATGGTGAAAGATCACATGACGAAGCCAAGTTCTTGAGTTATCAAAATTCATTTTGGAAACGCATAAACTATTATCGTCGTTGATCATCCCTAAAACAGGAATATCCAGTGTCAAAGCTGACCAGATTCCCGTTATTGCGTTGTTAAAAACTACGATATCAAATGCAAAACTTCTGCGAATCCTGACGCAGGCCTTGTAATATGGAAACATCCTATACACAAATCCCCAGAATTTAGTGAAAATATTAAGTTGAAGGTCAAGTCTGATCACATGCTCAGATTCATGATTTTTTGCTCCAACGGATACGTTTTCAGTCAAAATCTTAATCTCGACATCATGAAACATTTTATTCATTTCGAGCAAATAATTAGCGAATTTTGAAGGACCGTTGGAGACATCCTCAAATGTATTCGTGACGAAAAGTATCTTCATTTGCTGGGATTTTTACCTTTTGGAACAATGTCAGTAAATCGAAGTAATACGCTGAATCTGCTATTTTAAAGTTCTGATTTCCAATTGAATCAAGATCAAGCTGTTTAGCTCTGCACATAAGATCAGCGAGTTGGGTCGAATCCTCGAATAGAAGAAAATGCTGGTGAGCCAGCAACGAGCTAATTGCTTCCGTAGCTAACGTGATGACCGGTTTTGCAAAAGATAAAGAAAGATCGATCGATCCTGAATGATCTATTCTGGTGAATGGAAGCACGACAATATCAGCGGCGTTGAAAAAATACTGAACGCTGTCTTTCTCAATAAACTCATTGTGCCAGATAATATTAGGGTGTATGGCCGACAGATTTTTTAGTTTTAACAAATATTCTTTATCAAGATTTTCACCGGCAATGATTAAATAATCGTTGTGCTTAATTATTTCTAAAAATGCCCGGATCAGGTCTTCGATGCCTTTATAAGGCTCAATTCGACCGAAAAACAGATATAGGAAATCTTTTTCCTTGAAACCCAGATTAAGCCGGCTGTCTCTTTTTGTTGATGTGTTCGGGTAATAATGATGAAAAGGAACATCCTGAATTACAAATATTCGCTCTGGCGAAATATTGAATATTTGTATAATCTCTCTCTTTACCGCCTCGGAATATACGCGAATTTTGGTACAGCGTGAAAGGAAAAAACAATAGATGACCTTTTCCAGTTTTAAACTTAACCCTTTGTGGTTCTGGATATTGTGAACTGTATGTATGATCGGTATGGCCTTGATGTAATGCAGATAAATAATTTCCAAAAGGAAAACTATCGATTTTAAAAGAGTTGTCAACAAGCTTTTGCCCAAAATAAAACTGTGCACCCAATCGAAGTAAACTACGTCTGGATTCGTTTTATTAACCGCGGAGTATATGCTAAACAGTTTTAATTTTTGGGCAACAAAAACATTCAATCCATTCTTTCGAAGGAAATCGATCAGTAGATACTGAAAAGGGTTTTTCGTACCTGCGTCTGGTAAAATCAGAATTTTCCTGAAATAAGTATGTGTCAATGCGTGCGATTTTTTTGCTTTATGATATAGTCAAGTCCTTCCAACTCATACCCATAGCGAATTCTTCCAACATAATGTTTGCATATACTCGCCTCCGGATATTTCTCAAAACTGACATCATAGCCAGTTGGGAAATGTTCCGTTTTGGCGTCAGAAGTTCCTGCGAGCATCGCGCAAATGGTTTGTTCCAGACGGTAATCCGATAAATAAGGAAACAGAAAGCTTTGTTTTAACCATGATTCAATCCTTTCGAAATCAAAGTCCTTCCTGTTCATTGCCCACAAACCTGAATTAATTTTTGACGGAATTTTAATCCCTAACGCTGCATAAATGTTATCTGGATTTGTTACATAGGCGTTTGCGATATCTTTGTTAAAAATATTTGACTCCGTTTTCTCATTCAACGATCGAAAGAATTCTGCCGGATATTGAAAAAATAAAATGTCAGAGTCCATATAGCCAATGCGTTCATGTCCAGAAAAAAGGGGAACGTCTATCAGCTTCATGGCCAAAACCTGCTTCCTGCGAAATTTCATCATGGCAGGAAAAGGCAATAGCGCCTGTTCAATGATTTTATCCGCTATTTTCCTTCGAATGAGTTTAATGCCAGGCAAATAGGTATTAATTTTTGTTTCGATCTGATCGTCAATTGACCCGTCATCATGGAAAATAAATTTGTGTCCTTTGTTGCCTAAATAATTGATCATCATAGCAGAAATTATTGCCATTTCATGATCTCTTTTACAAATCAAAATATGGATACCTGGTTGATTTGGATCTTCATTTCTGAAAATTAGCATATCTCTTAACATTTTCTGACGAAGTTGTTTCCGACCTATCAGACGCATCTCATTCAGCAATCGCAGTGATATTTTGCTCACAATATTAGAATGTGAAACCAAGGGAACCAGAGGTTTTGAGATCAGTTTTATCTTCAATTTTAATGCAATTGTATAAGATCCAGTAGTTTTTTAGACAGGGCTTCAAAGGATTGAAGCTTCATCATGTTTTTAAGTTTTTCGTTGTTGTATAAATCCTTTTTTTCTGAAATATTTCTTAGGACAACCGACAATTCTTCTTTGTTTTTTATCACGTTGGATCCTGTTCCGCTGTTAAGATATTTGTCGTTTTGGTATTGATGAACAAACCCGTCTAACAGTTTATCCTTTTTAGAATCTGCGAAATCAATCAAAAAAGAAGGCGTGTCAAAATAGCCGGCTTCATATCCCATAGTTGTCCCAAAGTGAAAAAAAACCTGTGCGTCTCGGATTTTGATAAACTTTTCAATTCTGGAATCGTTGCTTTGGTTTGACTGGACATCATCCAGTATTACGTTGGAAAATTGACTTAGAGAATCGTACACACCAGCGTTTTTCATAAATGGATATGGCCTGATCACAAGCTTCCATTGAGGCAAAATCTCCAAAAGTTGTGCTGCAATCTGCCCGCAATATTTAATTTCTTGTCTTGCTAAACGTTCATAACCTGTCGCACAGCCCAGATATATATAAGGAGAATTGATGGCAGGCGGATGTTGAAAAATTTCGTCGGAGGCGAAAAAACCGTTGATGTAGGCAAATTGTGTTGCTCCCCAGACATGAATTTTCTTACGGTCAATTCCTTGTAAAAGAATTAAATCATCTTTTATTCCAGGATTCCAGACCAAATAATTTACGCGTTTGCTGAACGTTTTCATTTTACAAGGATGATCCCAGCTATACACATACACACACAATGGTTTGTTTTGTTTAATGATTTTTGCAAACATCCAGTCGTGATAAATTTCAGTGAAACACAAAAAAACATCAATTTCAGCCGATATTTTTAAATGAGATTTTATCAATAATAAACCATTCAGAAAATGATCATATGTTAGAAAATCAGGTGTTACTTTGCACATTTGGAGCAAAAAACTTGTTATGAATTGTTGTGCGGTTTTCAGATCAGGATTTAATAATTTAATCCGTTCGGTCATATAGTAGTTATACCGGCTTTCAGGAATTTGTCCAAAAAGAAGATACAAGTATTGCCAAAGTATGATTAAGGCCTTCTTGAAACCGCTAAAATCTGGGATTTGAATAACCTGAATCTCGGCCCCCAATATTTTCTTGAACTTGCCTTCATCATTTTGACGGGTATAGACAATGATTTCATGTTCAACTGCCAGACGCCGAAGCACCTCGACGATGTCCTGCCTTGAATCCAGATATTGCGCAAGGACACCAATCTTCATAAGTCAGTCGTTACAGTTAAAAAAACATGTTTACTGAAAATTCCGCGATAAAATTTTATACAAACATTGATATCCTGCTTTTTTGAAAGGGTGCGATTTTATGGCGTCCAACGCGTACGATAAGGCTTCAAGCCAATGTCCATTTCGCCTCGCACGATAGGCGAGATGCCTTTCCCAGAAAACGGGATCGGTTGCTTTTTTTCTTTTAATTAATGCGTTGAGAAAATCAAGAAGCTGGCTTTCATAGGCCGGCTGTAAAACATCAATATTTTTTTTACGCCTGCATTGCGTTATAAAACAGATATAGTCCCAAAAGAAATAATTGTACAGATGTTCTAGTTTATTGTCGTTTGACATCGACTGATCATGTTGACGATAGCAATAAAGATATTCATCGCCATTCATCAGCAGGTGTTTTTCTGAAACCCTGAACAACCAATCGATATCCTGAGCTCTGGTTATAAACATTAGATTCCGAAAAGGTATTTCGGTCACATTTCGGCGCATCATTAAAGTTGCAAAAGTGATATCCGGCCTTGAATAATTGATGAAGGACTGATTTAATTTATGGGCTGATAGCTCAGAATGTACGTTTTTTCGTTTTTTATTTGAATAGAATTTAATCAAATGTGACCCAATTAAATCATACGCTGGGTTCGCTTCAAGAAGTGCAACAAGCTTTTTGATCCTATCAGGCTGAGCCAAATCGTCGGCATCCTGAATCATCACAAAATCTCCTGAAACAACACTGAACAGTGAATTCATGACAGCCGGATATCCTTTATTCTCGGAATCTTGGTGGAGGATAATTCTTGAATCTGTAATCGTCTTAATTTGATTGACCGTTTCATCAGTTGAGCCATCGTCCCAAATTATCAATTCAAAATGGGTATAGCTTTGAGCAAGTATTGAGTGAATAGACTCCCGTATATAATTGGCACAATTATAGGCCGGCATCACAACGGAGACAAGCCATTTCATACAGTTTTATCTGGTGTAAGATGGAGTATGCATTTCGAAATAATTCTGTCGATAATCTTGACTAGAAATAGCAGTATGGTGAATCTTTTTTCAATAAAACTATTCATTATCAATAGGTTATTTCGCATTCGCTGCTCCATAACTATTTTGTTATCAACAGGAATGGTTGCATTTTTTACTACTAAAAAACATAACAAATTGTAATAAAAGCAGCTTTTAAATGTTCGGATACCTTTGAAATAATCAGATTCGTCAGCGTTTAGCTTTTTATTTAAAACATATTCAAACCAGTCCTTTTGCGTTTTAAGAGCAGATTGTTGCTGGTTTGCCTGATGTATACGACTGTCATTCGACAAATGAAATCGATAGTAAACGAGCGTTTCTGGCAGACAATAAATCTCCGAATATTTTGAGATGTCCAGCCAAAGTTTGTAATCTTCGGCATGTGGATAATCCGGATTATATTGGAGCGCATGTTTGTCTAGAACAGATTTTCTGATGAACGCTGTCGATTGTCCGAAAGGTGGCGCTGTCATCAGTTTTGTGAAGGTCGAAACGGTGTTACAGGCATTTTCAAAATGACCTTGTTTGTCACCAATAAATTCCATGACTGCCCCGCAAACACCAGCAAGGGGGTTTTTTGACATATATCCATACTGTTTCTCTAACCGGCCCGGAAAACTGACGTCGTCAGAATCCATCATCGCGATATATTCGCAACGTGCCTGCTGCAATCCAAAATTCCTGGTGCAGATGATACCAAGGTTCTCGGAATTCATGAAATATCGAATCCTGTGATCTGTAATCGACAGAATAATTTTCTCACTATCGTCAGTGGAGCCGTCATTAATTATTATCAATTCGAAGTCTCTAAAAGTTTGACTAATTATGCTGTTTATCGCTTCAAAAACATATTGTTCGGAATTGTAAACCGGCATAATTACGCTGATTTTCGGAATTAAAGCCGTATCCATGTTTCCGGTACGATAGTGGAAGATTCACTTTCTGCTTTTTCGTCTGCAAACCAGCGTTTGGGTGTTATAACTATTTTTTCGTCATGGGTATTCAACCACGCACCCCACCAGCTAAAACTGCTGTTGGCGATAATATTATGTTTGCATAAGCTCATCAACTGTAAATCTTCTGCTTCCGAGCCTTCAATAAAATAAGTTGGAAATGACAGTTTGAGATTCTGTTTTGCCCAAGAAATATCATCGGAGAAAATAAAAAAATGTGGATCGGTTTGTCTGTCTGCTATATAATGGATTGCGTTTTGATAGTATTGAAGTGAACAAAGACCGTGAAAAAAGCCGACTTCCGGATTTGTAACATAGTCTCCGCGGCGAACATGTAAGCTGACAGCATTACATCCCTTAATCTTATCCGCCATGTGATTTTTGACCTTCGTCTTGAATTGTAAAGTGGTTCTTAATTTGGATTCAATTGTTTTGAAATAAAACTCCGATTGAAAATATCCTTTCAAATAAGTATTTTTAGAAGTATTCTGCTGTATTTCAAAGTCGTACAAAAGCGATGTTTCGTTATAAATGGTCCATTGTCCCGACGGCGGCAAAATTTTCTTTATTGTCTTTTGAAATGGAACTGACCTGGTATTTAAGATAATTTCATCCCAAAAAGTTAATTGACCAACAGAAATATCGAAAATGTCAAGAGCATATTGCCGCAAAGTATGTTTCTGGTTCATATCCTGCTTTTTGAGAAAACTTAGATCAAAAGCCACTTTTGTATGATGGAAATCTGCCAGCGCAAGTGCTGCGGCATATTGAAATAACTGATTCCCCAAACCACCTTGCAACTGAACACAGATCATATTTTATCTGAAAATCTGATTAATCTGCACGTCCATTTGATTTAGAATCAAACCGACATTTTTCGTTTTAAGAAAGGTATTATCTAGTGGATTTTCTTCAAAAGAAATGTAGATATCCGTATCGATGTACTGAAATGTATGGTTACTCCTGGAAAGTGAAACGACGATATGGTAAGTGCCGGCACTATAAATAATTTCGTTTTCAAAAAAGACAGCTTCAAAAAAACCAGGATTAAGTTTAAAGGGCTTTGACCAGATTGTCCGAACGGGAATGTTGTCTGCCGTAATAAGACCCACAGAAACGATCAGATCGGAAACCGGATAATGGACAGCAATACCTACTTTAATCTGCCATTGGTCCGTTATCAGAAATGAACTTGCCAGGATATTCTCAGTATCAGCAAATTTTATATAGTTGATTGATGCAATTTGAGATTGATTATTCTCAAAATAGAACTCGCTTTTTCCAACCGCAAGATTATTTAGATACCCATTTACAACCTCCTCAGTGTTTCCTTCAAATTGAACCTGACCCTTTTTTAGAGAAATCGCCCGTGAACAGAGCGTCTTCACGGAGGCCATATTATGACTTACAAAAATGACTGTGCGTCCGTCGTTCTGACTTACCTCTTTCATTTTGCCGAGGCATTTTTTCTGAAAATTGATATCTCCAACGGCCAGGACTTCATCGATAATTAGTATTTCTGGTTCAAGATGGGCGGCAACTGCAAAGGCAAGTCGTACATACATTCCGGATGAATAACGTTTCACGGGCGTGTCAATGAATCTTTCCACTCCGGCGAAAGCAATAATTTCGTCAAGCTTTGCCTGAATTTCTTTGTTTCGCATACCTAAAATGGCACCGTTTAAAAAGATATTTTCCCGTCCTGTTAAATCCGGGTGAAAACCTGTGCCGACTTCCAGTAACGAAGCAATTCGTCCTCTGATCCTGATTCTTCCTTTGGTTGGTTTTGTTATCCGTGATAATATTTTGAGCAATGTAGATTTCCCGGCACCATTTCCACCAATAATCCCCAATACATCTCCTTCTTTTATTTCCAATGAAATATTTTCGATGGCCCTGATTTCTTTTTCCGGCTCTTTTTCTTCACTTTTCAACCGGCACCATTTTGATAAATCACGGGAAAGCGAACCGGTCGATATTTCTCCCAGTTGATAAACTTTGCTAAGATTCTGTATATCAATGACGGTTGGCGACATTTCAAACCCAGTGATTTTACATCTTAGACTAGGGTTTAGGGTATCAGGTCACCAAATTATTGTTCCGATAAAAGTCAGACAGTATCTATGAAATTCTTTTCGACCTTATTGAAAATCATGATACTGAACAATAAACTGAATATTGTTATTAAGGCACTATATATCAAATAATTGATTGAAAATACGCCTTGCCCAGTAAATGAATATCTAAACGCTTCGATAATACTTGTAACTGGATTCAGCAGCATGATCCATTGGTATTTTTCAGGAACAATATTGAGCGGGTACACAACCGGTGTCGCGTACATAAGCAGCTGTATTCCGAATTGGATTAAAAAACGGAGGTCGCGGTATTTTGTCGTCAGAGAAGAAATAAAAATTCCACAGCTAAATCCAAATCCCGACATCAGCAGGATGTAACAAGGGAGAAAAGTTATTGTCCAGTTTGGATGAATCGCGGATTCCAATCTAAGCAGAAAATAAAGCCAGACTAATAAAAATAAAGCAAACTGGATCAGGAATTTTAAAAGTCCGGAAATGACAATGGAAATAGGCGCGGCCAGCCTTGGGAAATATACTTTTCCAAATAAACCCTGATTGGAAATGAACGTCTCTGATGTTTTGATAAGGCATTCCTGAAAGTAATTCCAGATTGTAATTCCGCTCAGGTAAAAGAGTATTTTGGGCATACCATCCGTAGAAATATTGGCAATATTTCCGAAAATGATGACATACATCGCCGTTGTCAGTATCGGCTGGATGAAAAACCAGATCGGCCCCAGGATCGTTTGTTTGTAGGTCGCAGTCAGATCTCGTTTGACAAAAAGTAATATCAGGTCGCGATACTGCCAGAGTTCCCGCCAGTCAATTTCGAATAATCCTGTCGCCGGAACAATTTCAATATCCCAGACGTCTTTATTTTCAGCCATGGTAGATGTTATTTTGTATTAACCACTTTTCTAAAATCCTTGCGTTTACCTGAATCTGATGTGTTTCATCATGCCATTTTTTAGCATTGTTTCCCAGACGAATGCGCTCCGACGGATTGTCGTGCAATCGAATAATTGCCTTTACCATACCATCAAAAGAATTTTCGATAATGCAATTTTGGTTGTGTACCAATCCATCAATTCCAGCAACTGAGGCCATATGTGCAACTAACACCTGCCCGTAATTCATTGCGACGGAATAACGGGTTCTGCTTCCTGTCGCCTGGTCATAAGGTAAGATATGAAGGTCATAAGGGTGCAAAACAGATTTTAAGTCATCGACAAATCCTTCACAAATAACGTTCGGCTGATTTAATAATTTATATAATTCCATGTCGCAGCTGTTTGTCACACCAATTAAATGAAGCTGAAATTCAACCTTGTTTTGTAGTTCAGGAATTATTTTAATGAGTAAGTTTCTGATACCAACCCGGTTTGCAGTGGCTTTTGGAGACCCAAGATGAATAATTCTTAAAGGCATTTGCAATACACTGTTTTCAGGAAAGGGATGAATCGGGTATAACGTTGGTAAGTATAAAGTTGAAACATTTGTATTAAGCTTTTGAATTTCTTGTAATTCGTTTGAAGCACCGCCAACAACGTATTTTCCAAATTGCTGAATAGCTTTTTTCTGAATGATTTGTAATAAAAAGGACTGGACGAAATCTTTAAATTTTCGTCTGCGGATTAAAATAAGTTTCCATAAAAAATCGTGATGGCTGTAAATTACTTTGCCTTTATAACTTTTTAGATGCGTTACGAGTAAGAAAGATTCGAGATGTTCAGCCCAAATGATATCAGGCTGTAATTCATAAACAAGATTTTGTAATACTGACAAATTCTCCGGATTGACGGACGGGAACATGTGTGAGCAGCGAATTTCGGATTTTGGACTAAAAATGTACTCATAGACAGTTTTATAAAGCAACGATCTGGCTGGCTTACAGGGAAACTTGACGCTTAACAATGACATATTTCTAGACTTAAATTCAGGAATTTCTATCGTATTTTGAGAAACGGAATCCGAACTTGCCGGGAAACACAACAGATAAATTTCAAGATTTTCAATCTCATTCAACAGCATCAGATGGCTTGTTTTAAATGATGCTGCGCCGGAATGATCGAAACTGAAAGGTGATTCATCAGAAATGAATAAAAGTTTTTGCATAGCTACATTCAATTTACCAGGCAGTCCAGCCGCCATCAACAGTCAACAACGAACCTGTCATATAACTCGAAGCGTCAGAAGCGAGAAAAGTGAAAGGGCCAATCAATTCCTCGCGCTCACACATTCGACCTAACGGAGACAACTTTGCGAAATTTTCGACGAATTTTTTGCCGTGGTCGTTAGCTATTCCATGCGGAACTATGGCATTGCAGCGGATATTGTCATGAGCATAAAAGGTTGCTAAATACCTTGTGAAGTTTGGAATAAAAGATTTGGAAGCGACATAGTCAACGGGCTTAAATTGCGGTTTTTGGTCGCCGTAATCATATAAACTTTGGTTCGGAGCTACGACGGAATATGTTGAAGCGACGTTGATAATATTTCCAAAACCTTGCTTCATCATAACCCGGCAGACATGCTGCGTGATCAGAATTGTCCCCGTAAGATTTGTTTCTATGGATTTTTGAAGGAGATCAATAGGATAGTTTTCAAACCGACTTTGATTTACTGACCCTGGATGTATTTTGTCAAATTTGGCGTCTATAGCAGCATTATTAATCAAAACATCAAGTCGGCCGAATTTTCCCAGAATGGTATTTATTGCATTTTGGCAGCTTTCTTCATTGGTAATATCCAGTTGTTGTAACAAAAAACGATCTTCGGTAAAACGCCTGGTAAGCAGATTTTCAAGATCACCTTTTTTGTCCGTATCAATGTCGGCGAGTATTACAAGCGCGCCTTGTTCCAGAAACGACATGGCAATCGTTTTGCCGATCATACCAAAGGCTCCTGTAATCAGAATTATTTTTCCTTCAATTGAAAGTGAATGGTGCGTGTTGTAATTTATCATGATTGACAAATGGATATGATTAGTTCAGATTCTTCAATGGATTTTAGAGCTTTTTCAAGGTATTCTCCCTTTTGGATCTGGTGGAAAAAATCGAGTGTCTGTGCCTCATAAAGTTGATTCCTGTCAAAGTCAGAAAGAGACTGCGTAATCGTTTTTCCATCGGAAAAAGTGATCAGTTCAGATTTGTAATAATTCAGTTCCATAAACCCTTTCTCAAAATCGAACCGATACCATCGCCTGGGAATTCGATTATGGAAATCGAGGTGACACTGAGCCGTAATCTTATTTTTGTAGTTTATTAATATATCCGCAGAAGATTCAACATCCAGCTCAGGCATCTGCTGATAATTCTTAATTGTTTGCCAGGTATCGACTGGAGAATTTGCGAGCCAGTTTAACACATCAATATCATGGCTTAATGTCAATGCAGCTCCTCCGCCAAAATCTTTTCGCGCAGCATACGATATCCGATAATCTTCCCATGGATGCCAGTCGGGCAGATACTCGCTCCAACAGGATTGCATGCTCAATAATTTACCCAACTCACCAACATCGATTGTTGCTTTTATCTTTTGCAAATAGGGATGGTAACGCAGCATATAGGCAACCTGAATGTAGGTTTTGTGATGTTTAACAGCTTGTTTAAGTTCATCAAAGCCTGCCAGACTATTTGACAAAGGTTTTTCAATCAACACTGCAATTCCGAGTTTTGAGCAAAATAACGCTTGCTCCAAGTGCTGGGAGGTGGGTGTGCAAATAATTGCAGCGGCTGGTTTTATCAGTTGGGTTTTATTGATTTCTGTAAAAATGGAAACAGTATTTGACTCAATAATTCGAAAAGGCAGTTGACGCTGCCGGTAAACCCAGATGTTACTGAAACCTAGTTTTTGGAGTATTGATATATGTCTTTCCCCGATGGAACCGGCACCCATAACCAGAATTGGATCAGTTCGTTTGATCATGGCTGAAACTTTATACAGTTGTAATTTCGAATTGCATCTTCTGCCCGCTGAAAACTTGATAAATCGTCGATATCAACAGCAAATTTTTGCTCAATGATATAGGGAATAATTTTTTGCCCAGACATGGATTGATCTTCAATAATTGTTTTTGTTTTAATGACATCCAGCGTACCTGTTTGCCAATAAACGACAGGCAGGTTTTGTCTGGGCTGATTGTAAGGTTCAGGGTTTTGTTCAGTTCTTAAAAGAGGTTTAATATATTGATCCTCATCGATCTGCCACATTTTGTAAGGCGTGTGAAATGCTTCCGTTACAAATCTCAGGCTGTCAGCTGACGAGTTTTGTAATTTTTCGATACTGTCATGAATGTCGGACAGGAAGCGGATAGGAGAGGTTGGCCTCAACTGCACAACCAGATCGGGAGAGTAGTTTTCATGTTTTTTCAACCATTTGAGCGCATGAACAAAAACTTCCAGATCTGTGCTGAGATCTAACGCATATTGGGCAGGTCTCATGAACGGAACCTCTGCGCCAAATGCTAAGGCTATTTGTGCGATTTTTAAAGAATCTGTGGACGCAATAACCCTTGATATCAAAGGAGAATCCAGGGCCGCTTTGATGCTGTATGCGATTAAAGGATAACCCGCCAGCAATTTTATATTTTTTCCTGGAAGCCCTTTACTTCCTCCCCGTGCCGGAATAATAGCCAGAACTTCCGTCATGATACACGAAATTTAAGCTTTTCCAGCTGTGGCTTTTCGATTTCCAGTATATCGTTTTCCTTATAATTTAATGCTTCATAAGTATGATGCAGATCACGAACCAATTTCTGCAAACCCGGAACTTCCAGCGATGCCGCATGGTCGGTACCTTTCCACGTGCGGTCTTTTGTAAAATGGCGTTCGATCCATTTCGCTCCGAGCGTATATGCCGCAACATCGACCGCAATTCCAAGGTGATGCCCGGAAAAACCTATTTCCTTAACTCTGTTTTCGAAGTGAAAAAGCAGTTTTCGAATTTCCAGCAGGCAGACATCCGAAAATCCCACAGGGTATCCGGATGTACAGCTGTATAATACCAAGCGATCATTTGCATGATCTTTTTCTTCAAATAACTTTACGATAGACTCAATCTCTTTCCAGGTTGTCATCCCAACGGATATGTGAACTCCGCCCATATATTGATCGCGAAGCAGGGATAACATTTCAACATGATTGTTGCACGCCGCAGGTACTTTAATATATTCAGGATTGAGATTTATAATTTCTCTTGTAGAGGTAATATCCCAAACGGAACTTGTGTAGCCGATACCAAGGGATTCCGCATATAATTTTAGTTCAGCATGTTGGTCAAATGAGAATTCCAATGCGTTTCGATGTTCGCCATATGTCGGGCCGTAAGCATGATAAGCGACAGGATGCGGAGCGTGAAATTGATCCCTGGAAAGCAATTCAGTCACATTCCGCTTCTGGAATTTTACATAATCAGCGTTACAAACCTTAGCCAGACGGATTAATTCTTTTGCGATAGAAAATTCCCCCTTATGGTTGCAGCCAATCTCGGCGACGATTTTTGGTTTTTGATACTCTAAATAATGCATAGCCCGTGTGTGTCATAAGATCGAATTTTACCTGGTTACGTTAAGTATTTCCTTTATTCTTTTCAGTTTACCCTTTTTACGTTCGTTGGGCGGATCATTGTCGTAAGTGTAGTCGTAACGATACTGACTATATCCCTGATAATTCGTTGAAGATGAAGTAATAGGGCTATAAAGTTCATCTGGATAAAAGTCGTTCACGAGTACCTGAATATTTCCTGCATTGTAATCGGCGGCGAGCTGTGAAGGAAATTTATATGCTTCCTGTTCGGAATACAACCACCTTAAAATGAATAATACCAGGTGACTTTCAGCAAGAAATGGAATATTGTCCGACACTAATCCAACCGGAGCAGTATCCAGAATAACGTAATCGTATTGGATACGGCAATAGCTGAGCAATTCCTGAAATCGTTCTCCTTGCAGTAGCTCGGCCGGATTAAACGGCGGAGGGCCGGCCTGAATATAATCCAGATTTGAAATCACGGAAGTTTTAATCGGTTTCCCGGAGTCTGCTTTTTGTAAATACAAACTTAGCCCATCCTGATTGGTGTCATTAAAAAACTGATGCAGTTTAGACTTTCTGAGATCGCAACCAATAATAATTACCTTTTTACCAATCTTGGTAAGCGACAAAGCGAGGTTGATGGAAATAAAAGTTTTGCCTTCGCCAGCCTTTTCAGAAGTAATAAGTATTTGTTTTCCAGCTTCGGGATGAAGCTCATGATTAATTTTCAAAAAGCTGATTCTGGTTCGTAAGGCACTCACAGATTCAGAAAAAACCGACCGATCCGATATCAAAGTGTTTAGATTATGTTGTTGTTGCTTGTCTTGCCCGGAAGAAAAATGATGAATCAATCCTAAAAAATTTACAGAATCTGATTTTAAAATCAGATCAATTCGGGTAAATTTTCGATTGAAAAAACGGGTGAAGAAAATGGAAGACAGCCCAATCAGTAACCCGGCGAAGATTGATACTGTAATTATTTGTGTAGGTTTGGGTGAAACTTTCGCTACTTCCAACAAGGTGATCACCCGGAAAGACGGCAACATACCAGCCCGCACAATTGAAGATTCGATTTCTTTATTGAGCAGTAATGAATAAATGTTTTTGTTTACTTCAAAACTGCTTTGCAGATATATAAAATTCTTTTCCAGCGCCGGAATCTGATTAAATCGCTTTTTAAGTGAAATGATATTGGTATCCAGAATTTTGAGTATACCGGCATTTTTTTGTTTTTGAAGTGCAATATTTTCCAAAATCTGTATCCGGAATTTTCCCAATTCCTCATCCAGATTTCTTACCGCCGGTGCCTTTGCACTATACTTAATAAGCAAATCTTTTCTTTTGGAAATTAAAGTGTTAAACTGTTCCAAAAGGGCTATCAGAACACCGTCGGTGGTTCCGTCCAACCCGACAGAAAGATAATCGACAGGTTCGAAGGTATTTCCGAGATTATTTTCCAGCATTGAAATATAAGCTTTTTGGATCTCGGACTCATTCCGCCTTTGATCCAAATTTCTTGTTTTTACAGCAATTTCACTGGTTGAATTGCTGATGTCAAGTACCTCATTTTTCTGCTTGAATATTTCCAGTGCCCTCGCCGCATCTTTTAATGCCGAGGCATACACTTTCACCTGGTCATTTATGAAACGCAATGTCAGGTCAGAGGAGCGCTGTTTTTGCCGGAGGTCATATTCTTGATACGATTCTAAAAGTTTCTCCAAAAAATCTTTGGCAAACGGTTTGTTGTGATGTTCAAATGCAAGTGTCAAAACCGGCATTTCTTCTTCCACTTCGATAAGATCAATATGTTTAATGAAATCCTTAGCCAGTCCACTTGGATTATTAAAGACAAATTTGACTTCGTATTCATGCTTTGGATTAACTTTTTCAATTAGAAATGTCAACCCCGGAACGCGGTATACTGTGCCCGCTTTGATTTTCTTTTGGTAAGAAGCTTCATAAGAAAGTTCACTTTCCCGATCAAGGAGAAATATTCCGTTAGTGAATTTTGAAGGATCGAAGAAAAGGACTTTCAGCTGAAATGGCCTTATAGGATAAATGTCAATTTCCCTGAAATCTTTTAGCCGATAAAATGTAAATGGGTTATCAAGCTTATTTAACGCAGTTTCGACAACTTCCTGCGACTTGACATTGTACTTTTCAGTGAGGTAGTCGGCACTTCCGCTATTAATCAAAAACGTAGGTTCTGGGCCCGTGATTTCATCCAGCTCAGACTGTTTGTTCAGATATTTAAGGTTGATATTCGCGACATATTTCGGAGTAACCAGCTTTAAATATAAAAAACAAAGAAGTCCAAAAAATAAAAGTGATCCTGCCACCCAATACCAGCGGCTAAGAATCACTTTGAAAACCTTTTGAATATCGAGGGAGTCAGAGTGATTTAGAAATTCTTCAAAAAAAGCACTGTCATTCCCTTTATTCATACGATTAATCGGATTGTAAAGTATGATTAAGCAGTTTTATATCCTTCAAACTTTCGAAGTAAGGATTCTCAGCTGCTTGTTTTATATACTTATACTGACCAATCCGGTGAAGGTCACTTCCCAAAGCTCCAATCCAGCCTTGTTGAATTAATTTTTCAGCCATAAACTGTTCTGTGGGGCCATAGGCGCCACCAATGGAAAGGATATTTATTTGGAAAATTACATCCAGTTCATGTATTTCATCATAACGTTCCGGGTTATCATGCCACGCCCGATATCGCTCCGGGTGAGCGACAACGGGTTTATACCCTTTCAAGATCATTTCTTTCAAAATGTCTGGAAAATAAACCAGATCGTGTCGTAAGGATGTTTCAACTAGCACGTGATTTCCGGCAAGAGGAAGTATTTCGCCTTTGTCAAGCAGCGTCAGGAAATAATCGTCAGCAAAATATTCTGCGGCGTATTGAATCGTTAAATCCGGATATTTCTCGTTTGTCACCGTCGTAAGCTGAGACCAGGCTTTATGAATGGATTCCTGTGTATTTACAAAAAAATCCATGCGGATGTGTGGCGTAGCAATAATTTTCCGGATACCGGCACGGTAATGCGCGTCAATTAATGCCAGACTATCATTAAGATTTTGAGCTCCGTCATCAATCCCGGGTAAGACGTGCATGTGCAAATCCAGTCCGAGTGTTTGCAAGATTTTAGAATCAGAATCTATAATTGCAGGAATCATTATTTTCTAAGATTTATAACTAGAATAGCCAGATTGAGCGCTATCAGTATGGGTTGAATGAGTATTAGCTTTCGGGATAATTTTACCGATCGCATGCCTTCCCGGGAAGGTGGAATGTAAATGATATCGTTGTTATAAACGGTAAGATTCATGATTCTCGGATCTCCGAGCTGTTGAAAGTCGTACTCAATAATTTTTTGTTCCTGCCCATCGCCACGGATAATTTGAATTTTTTCATCGGCTTCATTGAATTTAATCCCACCCGCTTTTGCCAGGACTTCACCCAGAGATTGTGTTTCTTTATCCAAAAGAACAATGCCTTGGATGTTACAAGCGCCAAGAACTTTGACCCTTAAATTCGTTATCTCAATCTCAAAAATGGGATCTTTTATTATGTCGTGATAAAGCTTAGCCAAAGAATCGGCCAGTTTGCCGCGTGTTAGTCCTGAAACCTGAATTGTGCCAATTTCAGGAAGTTTTATCGTACCATCCTGATGGACGCTCGCAGCATAACCACTTTCAGAATTTTGGGTATTTTGCGTTTTAACAGGATCAGGAAACAGCGACGCGGACCAGTTCAGATTACTTATTAATAATTTATCGCCAGATTTTATTAAGTATGCTCCCTTATCTTGCTGAACAGGATTGTCAGTAAAAGTTTCTGAGACTATGCTCGGAGAATTCCGGATGGAACTACATCCGAACGCAATTACCAGCAACAGCATAGCTGCGCTGGTCGCGAAAATAATCTTCATAAGTAAGTGCCCAGGGGCTGTATAGTGTGTGTATTATTTTTATGCTTTATTCACCAAAATGAACGCTAACTTTTTTCAATGCGGAACCGATAACCTGGTGCATATCGTAGTAGCGGTATTCCGCAAGGCGGCCTCCGAAAATTACATTTTTTTCATTTGCTGCCAATGCTTTGTACTGACTGAAAACGGCCGTGTTTTTATCATCATTTACCGGGTAATATGGTTCGCCACCCTTCGTCCATTCTGATGGATACTCATGAGTAATCACCGTTTTTGGCTGAGTTCCAAATTCGAAATGTTTGTGCTCGATAATTCTCGTAAATGGCGTTTCTGCGTCAGTATAGTTGATAACAGCGTTTCCTTGGTAATTTTCCTGATCCAGTAGTTGGTTATCAAATCTTAAACTACGATATTCTAATAAACCCTGGCTGAAATTAAAATATTCATCAATTTGACCGGTGTAAACAATTGTTTCGGCCAGCGCACTAAGTTCTTCGCGATTGGCAAAAAAATCAGTATCAAGTCTTACCTCAATACCTGCAAGCAACCCTTCTGTGAGTTTGTTATAACCACCAATTGGTATGCCCTGATACTTGTCGTTAAAATAATTATTGTCGTATGTAAAACGGACCGGAAGCCTTTTGATAATAAAATCAGGAAGTTCGGTTGCCTTTCTTCCCCATTGTTTCTCAGTGTAGCCTTTTATCAGTTTTTCGTAAATATCTACACCTACTAATGAAATGGCCTGTTCTTCCAGGTTTTTAGGATCTGTGATTCCAGCCTCTTTTACCTGCTCCTGAATTTTTGCCTTAGCTTCTGCCGGGGTGCGCACCTTCCATAACTGGTAAAAGGTGTTCATATTAAAAGGCAGATTGTAAAGTTCGCCATTATAATTCGCAACCGGAGAGTTTGTATAGCGGTTGAATTCAACAAAAGAATTTACGTAATCCCAGATATCCTTATCATTAGTATGGAAAATATGTGCCCCGTATTTGTGTACGTTAATCCCCTCAACATTTTCGCAGTAGGTATTTCCACCTGTGTGTGTCCGTCGGTCAATAACCAGACATTTTTTACCTCTTTTAGTAGCTTCATGCGCAAAAACAGAGCCCCAGAGCCCTGCACCCACTATAAGATAATCGTATTGTGCCATGCGTAAAATAATATGAGTAATTTTTATTGAAGTGATTGTGTGATTTCTTGTTTGATATAAAAAACTAATACCAACGCAAATCTAGTGATTAGAAATAAGAAAGGCTCCCATCGGGAGCCTTTCTTATTTCTTGAATTATTTTATTCCTTATGGAAGAAGTTTCAATTCTACACGACGGTTTTTCAATAGACCATCACGTGTTGCGCCATCAGCGATTGGTTTGAATGAACCGAAGTAATCAACAATTACTTTACTTGGATCTTTCAAGCCACCTTCATTGATAAGGTAGTTTTTAACTGCATCTACACGACGGCGAGAAAGTGCCATGTTGTAACGATCTGTCGCACGACGGTCCGCATGACCAGCCAATTGCAGACGGCATCCGTTTTTGTTCATCAACATTGCAACGTTTTTCAACATTTCCTGGAATTCAGGTTTAAGAACGTTTTTGTCTGTATCAAACTGAACGTTTGCAAATATTTCGCTGCAAGCTGCTCCTGTTGCAAGTGCGTTTTTCACGTAAGTGTCAAAGTCAAGAACACGACCGCTACCATCTACGATACTTCCTGCTGGCGAATTTGGCTCTTTATCGAAGAAGTCAGAAACACCGTCACCATCTGTATCAAGTAACAATCTTGGATCGATATCCTTCGGACGGTTTGCTTTTGCAACTGAGTCCATTTCTTCAAGTGTAAGAATTTTAACAGGCTTCAACAACACTTTTGGATCTGTGTAACGAAGGTGATAGAATCCATCTTCTGGCTTGTAAGCCCATTTTCCGTCTTCTTTCTTAACTTTAAGTGGTTTTTTACCAAGTTTGTAAGTAAGAACAACCGAACCGTATCCGTAGCTATCCAATTCAGAATTTCCTCTACGAGAAGTTGGTGCATCTTTGATAGAATTCAAATCAGCATTTCTGTCGTAGTCACCACCCCAGGTAGCATCTAGATAATCAGAGTTTGTGTAGTTAAGACGGAAGTCAAGACCAAGATCCAAACGAGGAGTAAGTTCGTAACTTACATTAAGACCTGTTGGGATAATCCAGTCATTTTTCTTACCAGTTTCGCGAACCAATGGGCGAGTTCCTGAAAGATCAAATGCTTCCGAATCATAGAAGATTTGGCCAAAACCAGCATAAGCATCAACTTTCCAACGTTTCATCTTATTAGGTCCCATCAAAAGACCTTTAAGATTTACCGTTCCTGAAAGAGATACATCCTGATAAGTTCCTTTAAAGTAACGGTTGTAATTACGGCGTTTCATACCTTTCAATGTACCGATCGATCCGTCAAGACGAGCTCCGAACCAGTATGAAAGTTGTTTGTTAATCGTAATGCCTCCTTGAAAAGATCCTGATTCTTTGCGGCTGTCGTCGCTGTCTTTGTTAACAGGCCAGAAATCATATTCTCTCAAATCACCGAAAAACATTGATGGTCCACCATGAATCGCGATAGACCACGTGTTCATTTTGTAAGGTCCGTCATAGGTAGCTTTTGGATTGTAATCCGGAGAATTCGGTTGCTCTAAGGGCTGTGCAAGTGACGGCAAAGCCATCAATGACCCCAAGGCAAGCGAACAAATCAACTGGGATACTTTTTTCATACTATTCAAGTTAGCGTTATTAAGATTAACTAGGATTGATCGTTAATAATCAATTTATAATAAAAACAATATTTTTTCGTGGCCAGATATTCCCTTATCAAAATGCCTAGTGGGCACAAAATTAGGTTAACAATATCATTTTACCAACCTCAATTTTCGAAATACAGCAATAAAACTGTAATTAAACCAAAATCTTTTCGAAAGAAATGTTCTTTTTCTAACTTTCAAAGACGTTGCATCAATTTTTTTTCAATTTCTTTCTTCCAGGTTGTGAAACTTCCTTCTATAATTTTTTCTCTTGCAGTATTTACAAGCCATAAATAAAAAGTGAGATTGTGAACACTTGCAATTTGAGCTCCCAACATCTCCTCTGATTTCACCAAGTGACGAAGGTACGCTTTAGAATAGAATGTACTCACATAACCCCCAAGATTTTTGTCGATCGCTGACAAGTCATCTTTCCACTTTTCATTCTTTATGTTTATTATGCCTTCGGTAGTAAAAATCATGCCATTACGCGCATTCCGGGTCGGCATTACACAATCGAACATGTCTACACCCAGGGCTATGCATTCAAGGATATTGGCAGGTGTGCCGACACCCATCAAATATCTTGGTTTGTCTTTTGGCAAAATATCGCAGACAACTTCGGTAAGTTCGTACATTATCTCGGCAGGCTCACCCACCGACAAACCGCCGATGGCGTTGCCTTCTCTTTCATAGGATGCAATTACTTCCGCGGATTGTTTCCTAAGATCTTTATATACACTTCCTTGGACAATCGGGAACAATGTTTGACTATGCCCATACAACGGTTGTGTTTCATCAAAACGACTACAGCACCTGCCAAGCCAACGGTGAGTCATTTCCATTGAATTTCTGGCATATGTGAAATCGCAGGGGTAGGGGGTACATTCGTCGAAAGCCATTATAATATCTGCACCGATTGTACGTTGTATGTCCATAACGCCTTCGGGTGTAAAAGTGTGTATCCCACCGTCAATGTGTGACTTAAATACCACACCTTGCTCGTTGATTTTTCTCCCCGTGCCTGCCAGAGAATAAACCTGATATCCGCCGCTGTCAGTTAGAATTGGTTTGTCCCATCCGTTAAATTTATGCAGTCCACCAGCCTTTTGTAGAATATCTAGTCCTGGACGAAGATAAAGATGATAAGTATTTCCTAATATAATCTGTGCTTTAATATCTTCTTTCAGCTCCCGCTGATGTACAGCCTTCACAGTTCCTGCGGTACCAACCGGCATAAATATCGGCGTCTGGATAGTCCCATGGTCTGTTTCCACAACACCGGCACGTGCTTTTGATTGTGGATCCTGAGTTTGTAGCGTAAACTTCATTAATGTATTATAAATTATGAGTCTGCAAAAATAGGTGGAAGGGGACAAACAATCCTGACAATGACTGTATATTTGTAGAATTACATATGGAAAAATTTTACAACCCCTCTTTATCGTGACGGATTCTCTACTTTATGCGCTTTGCGCATTTGTTCTGATTCAGCTGTTTTATTACCTTTTTATTTTCACGCGTCTGGCCTTTTACGGAAAGAGTACGAACTATGGAAGTGATTCACCTGGTGTAACAGTGCTGGTTTGTGCCTTGAACGAAAAGGAAAACCTGATGGAATTGCTTCCGCTTCTTGATGCGCAGGAATATCCTGAGTTTGAAGTGATCCTTTTAGATGACAGGTCGGACGATGGCAGCGAAGATTTCATGCGTGAAAACATTCACGGCTGGAAACATATCCGATACATCAGGATCAATGATGAATTTAGTCACGTCACACCAAAAAAATATGCTTTAACAGTTGGAATGAAGCAGGCAAAATATCCGATTGCATTAATGACCGATGCAGATTGCCGTCCAAACTCGGTGCATTGGATAACTGCTATGACTTCTCAGATCAGCGAAGAAAAAAATATTGTTATTGGATTTTCCCCCTATGAGAAAGAATCCGGATTGTTAAACTGGTTCATACGCTGCGAGACATTTTATACTGCAGTTCAGTATCTGTCTTTTTCTCTAGCAGGGCTAACCTATATGGGAGTTGGGAGAAATATAATGTACAAGAGACAAGTTTTTTTTGAGAATAAAGGATTTTACAGACACCGTCATATCATGGGCGGGGATGATGATATTTTTTTGAATGAGGTATCAACGAGTACAAATACAGCCATAGCCATCGAGCCGGAATCTTTTGTTTATTCCAAGCCAAAAATTACCTGGTCAGCTTGGTTGCGGCAAAAGAGGAGACATTTGGCAGTAAGTCAGTTTTACAGGAAACGAAATAAAATGATGTTGGGCTTTCTCTCGTCCTCGCATGTTGCTGTTTGGTTCCTGTCTTTTCTAACATTAGGTTTTGCCTTATTTAACCATGACATTTTACTTCTTCAGGAATTGGGCGCCGTTGTAGGAATTCGCTGGATTGTTCAATGGATACTCTTTTTTATTATCAACAGAAAACTTGATCGTACCGTCGAATGGTTTAGTTTTTTGTTAATGGATTTTGCATTTTTTATTTATTATGTCTTCTTCGGATTTTTTGTAATGACAAGAAGAAAACCACGAAATACATGGAATTAATCTTAAAATATTTTCCTGACCTGACCGAAACTCAGATTAAGAAATTCACGAAGCTGGAAGAATTATATCAGGACTGGAATTCGAAAGTGAACGTGATATCACGACAGGATATTGATACCTTATATGAACGCCACGTTTTGCATTCTTTGGGGATTGCGAAAGTTTTACAGTTTAAATCCGGGACCTCTATACTGGATGTAGGAACTGGCGGCGGTTTTCCCGGAATTCCGCTCGCCATTATGTTTCCTGATGCACAGTTTCATCTGGTCGATAGTATTGGGAAAAAGATCAGGGTTGTTCAGGAAATAGCCAGTGCCCTAGATTTGAAAAATGTAAAAGCAGAACAGATAAGAGCAGAAAAGCTTGAAGATACTTATGAATTCGTGGTTAGCCGCGCTGTAACCCGGATCACGCCATTTGTTGGGTGGGTTCGGAAAAATATCAGCCGGAATTCATTTCATTCGTTGAGGAACGGTATTTTATACTTAAAAGGAGGTGATCTGGCGGAAGAGTTGGCGGAGTTGAATATGAAAACACGTACATACGATCTTTCTGACTATTTTACCGAAGAATTTTTTGAAACAAAAAAGGTAGTATACGTACCTTTGTAAGCATTTTTAAGCAGCGTAAACTTTTTCTAAAAAGAATATATATGAATGAGCGTTTTAAAGCCAGCGGGCTAATGAATCCAATGTTTCCGGATGAAGTAACATTTGGAGAAAAGGGAGTAACTTTTACAGTGAAGAAACTTTTCAGAAGTACAGATAATTTCGTTTTCTATTCTGATATTTCAGGCGTGGAAATCGAGAATAGTATGCTGTTTTCGACAATTCGGGTTATTCCGCGGATGCGTCCTGAAATAATTATTAATAATTTTTCGAAGGCAGATGCTAAGAAAGTCAAGGAGTTAATACTGCAACAGGTTCAAAGCTAAAAAATATTTTTACCTGAGACTTGCGTCATATTTATCGAACCGCTATATTTGCACCACAATTCAGATATACAATCGGATTTGAAATTCCTGAATAGCTCAGCCGGTTAGAGCATCTGACTGTTAATCAGAGGGTCGTTGGTTCGAGCCCAACTTCGGGAGCCCTGAATGACAAGCACTTATCAATTTTTGGTAAGTGCTTTTTTTGTTCCTCCAAAAAATTTGAGACACAATTTGATACACAAGTCTTTTCACTGCTCTATTTCGTCACTTTTGAACCATATAGATTCACATTAATTTTTATTTAAATAATAACTTTTCCAATTTGTATAGAATCATTGTAGTGATGTTTAATACTCGGTGATTATTGATTTTCTTGACACTCTTCGAATTCGTTCTGAGATTCTTCAAGATCATCTTCTAATTGTTGGATTTGTTGAAGTGCTTCTTCGTAATTAGATTCCAACTTTTCTTTTTCATCTTCCAATTTCTTCTTTTCATCAGAACATTCTTCCAATTCGACTTTTAATCTTTCACTTTCGGAATTGCAACTTCCTATACACACAAGTGTGCTCAATACAAGCAATCTTACAAAACTTTTCAATAGAGGTTTTCTCATTTTTGTTAACTCATCTGTAGTTGGTAGAAGTCATGCGTCAAAAAATTCCTTATATCTTTTAGTTCTCTCTGTCCGCATATATGACAAGTGAACCTTGATCTGAGGTTTCTTTTAAGGGTTGGTAATTCACTACCCAACCAAGGCATTCAGCATAATACGAACGTTGTTTTGGTTGGGTTGTATTTAGACTATTGAGTATTTCATACTTAGTCTTTTTTCGTATCATTATATACGAGTTCGATAAGTTTCCCCTGAGATTCAGTTTCGCCAAAAAACGAATAAATCACGTAGTCATCCTCTCTTATTTCTTCCAACTGTACATCCACAATATCTCCGGGCTTAGCAGTACCGATATACTTGAGGATTTTATTTTTCACGGTCAGTGGAATTGCCGATAGGTAATCTTCCACCTGAACTATTTCTGCGATCATTTTAACATTGATTTTAATTAATAAATATTTATTTAACTCTTGTAACTTCTTCTTTGTCAATGACAACTACAATTACTTCATTATTTTGAGGATACAATTTCCATATTCCATCAGACTCATACTCGTTTTCATACCAACGATTAATCTCCAGATATTTTCTCATTTCTTTAAGTGTAGCTCCTGAGCTATCATCCTGAAGGTCATATTTTAAATTCAATTCGTCACGAGCAGCAACTTTTAATCGTGTCGTCTAACCCTCAAGTGGGTCATCGAATTTATCTGCGCGATTAAAGAATAAGATTTGTTTTCAAGAAGCATACAAATTGGGTAAAATCAAAATATCTCTAAAGTTTGAAATCGTCATTATCTGGTTGTATAAACGAGGGATGTTCCTTGTACATAATTTAAGTCCAATATTTAAACTTTTCCGGCCAACCAAAACAATATCCATAAACAGTTATTTATTCTGGTATGGTGACAATAATACTATTACTCCCACCTTTATTGTAACCGTTAACTAAGTTATAAAATTACCGTCTAAGATAAAGTCGTAATATTACTGTTCGATATCAATCCTCTATTAAAATTTATGAAATCATTCTTTTACTCATTTCTCTTTTTGACGTTAGTTACGTCTTCATCTTTCGCTCAGAGTTATTATAGTCAACCTTCACAACGGAGCAGTAATTCAAGAATTAATACAAGTGGTGGATATGTAAATCCAAATACGAATTACAACAACGGGTATACAAAGCAGAACGGCTCTTACGTACAACCCCATTACAAAACTCAGTCAAATCAAACGAATCTTGATAATTATTCGACTCAGGATAATGTAAATCCGTACACCTCAGAAAAAGGGTCAAAAGCGAAAGATTATTCCATCGACGCTTACAATTATGGTTCTGGAAAAACAATACAGACCGGAGAAAGAGGTGGTCAATATTACATTAATGATAATGGGAATAAGGTATACGTACCTAAACGCTAACCATCCATCAAAGTTTATCTCCTACTATTTACTTTATAACTCCTCATTTTGATGAAGAATTACCTTTTACCGTGCATTTTACTTTTTATAGTTTTTTCAATCTGTAGCTGCAGTCAATCCCGTTACATTACAGAGAGACAAATCAAGACAAATATCGAGAAACACGAAGTCGGAAAACAAAGCAATATTCGTACATACAGCATATTTAAGGGAAATACAGTTGGCATGGCTCGATATGTAGAATTAACCGGTTATAAGCAAAATTTAGAGAAAGGTTTGATTATCGGTGCTGATAGGGATTATGTTACAAGAGTGAGGTACAAAGGTGCTATTGCTGTGTCAGAATACACCAATTTTGATTTCATACACTTATCTATTGATCAAACAAAAAGTATTCTTTCCAACTACTCTGTCTTGCTTGAAAAGATCAAAAAGGAAAAACCAAAAGCTAACGAAGAAATTTATCACGACTTCACGGTTTCAAAAGAATGTTTTATAAGTTTCAGAAGAACAAGCGTTGGAAACAATACCGAATATATCTACTTATGGATCAACGATGAGAAGTATCAGCTTCGGACAGCTGTTTTGATCAATAAATTAAAAAAGTTTATAGCTTACTGAGTATAATAATTAGTTTAAACTGTTATTTCAAACACCTGAGCCCAACCAAAACATTTCACCTATATGGATAATTGTCTTGGTTGGGTTTAATTAATAATTGAATTTTCGATTCGCATAAAGTCGATAGATGCAGTCTTTTTTATCTTCACAGTAGGTTTTACCCCAAGTAAAATGAATATAGAAATATCTTTTTGAAGTGAACCCCATGAATATATCACCGAATATTCCATCTTCAAACCGTACCTGAATTTTATAATGTTTCCCAAAAAACAGTTCATAGGATTCTTTTGGAGTTGATTCTGTATAGTTTGGGATTTTATTAACCCCGACTGAGGCGTTTGTTTGAACAGATTGACTAGCTATATATTTTTTCTCAAGGAATTGAAAAACATCATGAATCGTATTAAGTTCAATTCCTGTTTTCGTTTCATTTATAAAGAATAAAAAACCTTCCGCTCCATCTAATTTGAGTGCCATTATTTGGTCATCAACGAAAGCTTGTTTTAAAAGAAGTGTCCGGTTTCCGGATTCAATCAAAATAGAGTCATTACCCAAATACTCCCAAGCACCCTTACTGACAATTCCATTCTCGGATACTAACAGAATTCCACCAGTCCTAAATATGTAAACTGTTTTTGATACTGCTATTTCTCCCATTGATACCCAATGGTGATTGGTTAATATAGTAAGATCGTCGAGTTGTTTGCTGAATTTTTGAATCTTAGGAATAATATCTGCTAAAAACGTCTTCATTAAAATTCTGTTATTATATAAGAGTTGAGGTAGTATTCACTTGACAAAGCCGATTAAAACAACGATAAAACAGTAACCAAATCTGAAAAAAACTTTAAAGCATTGAAGTTCTTTCGATTCTTCCGTTTACAACATGGATATAAAATAATGTATCTATTTTATATTTTCCAGTCTTAGCAAATATGCCATTGATATAGACTAAATCTCCTTTAAACGGTGTATTTTCAGTAGTTAGATGCTTGATAACTAAAATACTATTGCCAATATGGATCTCTGTATCGCGTTTACCGTTAGCTATATTATAAGGAGCGGACTGATTTAAAATCTTGTTTTGAAAGTATTTGTCTACATCCAGATCAGGGATGATATTTTGATTTACAAGAGTCAAATAGTCGCGTCCGCCATCAACCTTAAGAATAAGCACTGCTTCGTCCAGAAAACAATGATTAAATAATTTTGCGGTAGAATTAACTTCAATAAGTATCGAGTTTGCTTTGTTTAGAAGTTCCCATTTCCCGATTGACACATTACCATTTTCTGAGACCAGTATGGAGTTGTCTTTTCTGAAAATCAACTTCTTAAATGAGTTAAATTCGTTTTCTTGAACCCAAGGTTCATCCAGTAAAACTGAAAGCTTGTCAAGTTTTTCTGAATATTTTGCAATACTCGGTAAAATTCCTTCAATAAATATTTTCATAGTTTTAGAAAGGGTTGTGATGTTAATTGTTACTCCTTAATTTTTTTCCACCCGCTCATTCAACTCCTTCCAGTTAGGGACATGAGTCGACAGTTCTGCCCAAAACTGTTTCGAGTGATCTTTTACCTTCGTATGACAAAGTTCGTGTACGATCAAATAATCGATCAACGAATAGGGAAGTTTTATCGCTGCGGGGTTGATCGTAATTACATTTTTTCCGGAACAATTACCCCAACTCTTTTCAAGTTTTCGAAATTTTAGACCTTCATAGATTAAACCCGTTTGTTTTGAAAACTTCTTAACTCTCGGGGTAATTTTTTCGACAGCGCGTTCCTGGTAAAAGAGCTCGATTGAATTTTGAATCTCGGATTGCTCCATGTCAGGAAAAGGTAAAAGAATTTTAAACTTAGAGTGATTGAAGTCGATTCGCAGTTCTTTTAGTTCTTTCTGTACGATAACCTCCACGTAATATGACCTACCTAGATAAGTAATCCGAGAACCAGTTACTATTTTTTCATCTTCTTTTACTGAAACCAGATTAAGTTTGTCCAGAATCCACCGCGCTTTCTTTAATATGAGCTTGTCGGATTTCTCGACAGGAATTGCTTTTCCTTTAAGGATTACCCCTATATTCTTTTCTACGGTGATATAGTGTGATTTCAGACTGTCATTTTCATGAAAGCTGTATTCGATAAAAGTTGATCCGTATTTAACCTTACGCATTTTTGTTATTTCTTAAAACCTCTACCAGTTCTTTTGCTTTTGACTTTGCATCCGATCTTTCCATTTTGGTCTTAAGATAACGAACTAGTTTATTTTCTATGTCATTAATTACCATTCCTTTTGTTTCCCATCCTACGATGTTCAGTTCACCATTTATTAAGTCAAACAAAGTTCTGGTGGCATCTTCTGCGTCTTCCTGATAAATTACTTTCATTGAGGAATACACAGCACGCTGCTGTTCGGTCACGAAACCCTTTTGTTCACTTTCCTTATGTGACTGAATGATTTCATCCTGGATCTTCTCAAACTCTGCTAGTAATGACAGTTGAGACAGACGACCTTCTTCATGTTCCTTGATTAACTGCTCCAACCTTTCAGCAAGTGGTTTGTAGAAATCCGGGTTCTTATCAAGATTTACTTTTATAGTGTGTTTAAGGTGGTTACGCATTTTCAGCTCCTTCGTAGCAGGAGAAACATTCAGTATCTCTTCTTTGAATTTTTCTCTGTCAATGATAGAGATTGGTTCCTGTAAAAGATTTCTAACCCCGGAGGATTTCAAATGCTCATCAATGAGTCCTTGTAAAAGAAGACTTTCATCCTTACTAACCTTAAACCCGTCATCATCAGGATACATGTTCCTCGCCATTTTCTTGATTTCATTGTAAAGCTTGAAATCATTGAAATACACCATTGCTCTTGTATCCGGTAATACTATTCCTATGGATTTGTTAAACTGTTTTAGAAGGTCTTTGAATTTGTCACGCTTATCAGGTTGATCAATATAATTGACTGCTTCCTCCATGAATTTACCCCTGTTGTATTCTTTGGAAACCTTCAAAGGTTTGAAGAAATCAACAAGTTTTGTATGGTTTAACTCCAACTGAGGGAACTCTTCGTTGATATTTTTAAGCACATCATCCGGACGAATATCACCGGAAAATATTTTCAATGCTTCAAGCAAATGATTAGTTATACCATTGTAATCCATGATATAACCTGCATCTTTCCGTTTCCCGCTGCGATTTACCCGTGCTATTGCTTGTAAAAGTGTATGTTCTCTTAATGGTTTTTCAAGATATAAACAGGACGCAATAGGTGCATCATATCCGGTGAGAAGCATGTCCGAAACAATCAGAATTGCAGTATTGTCATACTTCTTCTTTCCTGACTTTTCCGTCTCGTTTTCATTTCCAAAAGGAAGTTTATAATTCTCAGTTGCGGTTTTAACTTGTTCCGGAGCGACAATCCAAATGGGTTTCGGATCTTCTTTATGCGTTTTATTCCATTCGATTGCTTCATAATATTCCTTTGCAACATGGTCAGACTTAGGAATACCAATGCTGACAATTACTTTGGTGTCGAAATTGTGGAAACCTGATTCTTTTAATGCTTCAAATGCTTGTTTGTATCGGATAGCAGCAGGTCTACCGTCACATACAAAAAGCGCTTTATGACCGTTAGGAAATATCTTTTCCCTAAAATGGGTGATTGCGTGTTTGGCAATATCATTGACTCTCTCCTTTGAAAACTGGTATTTTTTAAGTGCTACCTGTTTTAATTTGTCCTTCTTTTCTTCTGGTTCGTGTCCAAACTTTGCTTCAAACTCAGCATCAAGTTCTGTTTTGCGTATATCTAGTTTAGCTATACCCTCATCATATAAAAGCTCTACTGTTGATCCATCTGCTACGGATTCCTTAATCGTGTAGACATCAATGTATTCTCCACCATAAAATTCACCCAACGTAGATTTGTCTTCTTTGGAAATTGGTGTACCGGTAAAAGCAATGAACTTTGCATGTGGTAGTGCGTTACGCATAAAAGATGCCAGAAACCCGTAATGTGTACGATGTGCTTCATCTACCAGTACATATAGGTTTTCTTTTTGAGAAAGTTCTTCAAGTACTACCTCTTCACGCTCACGTTCTATCCACTTCCCGTTTTCTAAAACCTTTGTGATTTTAATGAGATTCTTGTCCTGAATATGTTTTTCAATCCTGACGTTCTCCTTTTCTTCTAGTTCTGTTTGGTCCTCGTCTGTGGTCGCTTCTTTATTTGTTTCCTGAAACTTCTGGATTGTCGTGGTGATAATGCCACCGTAATCATTTCTCAAAAGTTTGTCCAGGTGAATTACAGATCCAGCATGTTTGACATTTTTCAAACCAACGTTACCAAAAGTTGTAGTGATTTGACTGTCCAGATCTTTACGATCCGTCATAATAATTACCGTAGGATTGTTGAAACCGTATTCAGGTGCTTGTAGTTTTCTGGTAACGTATGCCATGGTAATGGATTTACCAGATCCTTGTGTATGCCACACGACACCACCTTTACCTTCCTGTAATTTTTTGATCGTATTATTTGTAGCACGTATCTGCTGATAACGTGGAAGTTTCTTAATCGTTCTACCTTCTTCTTTTTCAAAGATGACAAAGTGGCGAATGATGTCCAGTAGCTTTTCTTTTTGAAAAAGGTTATAAATCAGTTTGTCCTGTTCCGTTGTTACTCCTTCAACGATTTCATTTTTGGGTGTCCGGAACACTGAATAAAATGCTTGTGATGCACTTATTGCTCCATAACGACCACCAACTTTCCATATTCCTGCACAAATCTGGTTATAATGAAACAGTCTTTCATTTAGATCCTGATATGCATGAAGATCACTGTAAGCAGAATCCCATGCAGTGGTAGCAGTTGGTGATTTACATTCCAGTATAGCTATCGGAATACCATTTACATAGACTACCAGATCAGGAATGGAATGATTTCCAATTCTGCTTAAATACCGGAATTGATTTACCACCAGAAAATCATTGTTCTCTGGATTCTGATAATCAATATATGAAACCGTCCTAAATTCTTCTACTCCTTCAAATTCCTGTTTTAAAGTAAATGATGCACCCCGGATTAATTCCCAAATCTGTTCATTAATTTCCATCAAGGATGAACCTTGAACAGTAGTGATCTTGTCGTAAGCTTTAAAGAGGTTGCTGTCGTCAATCCACGGATTAAGTTTCCGGATTGAAGAAATCAATCTCTTTTTAAATATTACTTCTGAAAGATCGTTTCGCTCATCACTTTCCTTTCCGTTTAGGTATTGATACCCTAATCGCTGAAAAAGTTGAATTGCAGGAAGTTCACTGTAAAGGTATTCATCACTCATAACGGAGGTTTTACTTAGGCAATTTCGAGTTCAGGTTGAAACACTCTTACCTTTCCAGTAAGTAACTCTTGCATTAATCCTTTTTTTAGTTCTTGGTAATTTTTCTTTTTTTCTTGAAGAATTTCAATCTTATCATCAATTGTCGATAATGTAATTGCAATTTTCTCCTGCTCTTCTATATTTGGTAAGATAACCTTTATACCATTAATTGCTTTTAAAACCAACCTTCTAATGGCACTACCAGACGTTAACCCTTCCAACTGTTTGAAGAAAATATCTGATTTCAGAAATTGACACACGTAGTCTGGAAACGCAAGTGCTGTATTTAATCTTATTATCGCGATTGAGGATAATAGTACCAAGTTCTGATCACCTTTATAAACAAATGTTTTACCAATGGTACCATCTTTTGATAAAAGAATATCTTCTCTTTTTGGACTACATCCATTTCTAGCTAATACTTCATACTCTTCCTTAGAAATATGAACACATGTTGAAAGATTGAATTGCTTAAACCTCATATCTTTCACGGTAGCAATTAGGTATCCTGTGTCTTTTTGTGGAATGGGTGAAAAGTGACTTCCGTCAGTGACTTTGTCGCTTATTGATCCTAGTTTAACAACCTCCCAACCCTCTGGAATCTCACCCAATACAGAATCCTTAAACTTCGTATGACCAATACCTCGCGTCAGCAGCTTTTGCATTAACCCTTTTTTGAGTTCACGAGTTTGAGTGATCTGTGCATCAATGACTTCTATCTTTTCATCAACGGTGCTTAGGATGGTTGCGATTTTTTGTTGTTCTGGAAGGGGTGGAAGAAGAATAATAAACTCTTTAATCTGTCCCTGCGAAATCATTGGAACTGCCGTTGAAGTAGTTATTTTTTCAATCTCTTTTTGAATAATTTCACCAGATAATGAATAATAAAGGAACTGGTTACAACAATTGATATTTTTAAGTAATACCATGCTTGGATTGATCGTTGCAGGTTCACTTAATTCTTTAACTATTGCAACTTTTCCAAGACTACCTCTTTGCACCATTAGAATATCTCCAATTTCAACCTTGATTTCAGGGGACTCCTCATACTTTTCCCAACTTATATATTCTGGATCAATAAAATTAAGTTTGTTGTTCTTATTTATATGTTTTGCCCCAATTGTAAGTGCACCATTTCCTTTTTGTACTAGATCACTTTTGGTGTATCCTCTAAAACCAATCCTTCCTTTTACAGAAGCAATTTGGTTTAACTTAATGGACTGCCATTTTTCAGGAAGCTTTGAAATTTCAATTATTTCAGAATTAACTTTCATAATCCAATTTCTAGTAAATAGTTAAACAATTTTTCATCAATTTCTTTTTCTCTTGCTTCAAGTTCCAGGATCGTATCTTTTACCTGATGCAGATTTACTTCCACTTCTGTTTCGCTGGTGTCAATATATCTGCTTATATTCAGGTTATAATCGTTTCCTACAATTTCTTCCAGGTCTACAATCCGTGCATACTTTTCATTTGGAATATCTTCAAGGTTGGTCGTCACAAAATGATCGTAGGTAGAAACAATTTTACTAATGTTAAGCTCTATCAACTCATTCTGGTTTTTACCTTCCTTATACTCATTACTCGCATCAATGATCACCACCTTATTTTTCAGATGTGCATCTTTGCTTTTGTTGATGATCCAGATACTTGCAGGGATACCAGTATTGTAAAACAAAGCAGAAGGTAATCCTACAATACATTCTATTAAATCAGCTTTTAGAAGTTTCTCACGAATCGCTCCTTCTGTTCCACTTCTAAACAAAGTACCATGAGGTAATACAACACCTGCTTTACCATCTTGCTTTAATACTGCAATCATGTGTTGCAAAAATGCAGTATCAGCATATCCACGCGGGGGAATTCCATACTGAAATCTCCCATAAGGATCTACAACGGTCTTTTGATAGTTTGGAGTAAGTTTTTTCTCATTTCCATCTTTATCGACTTTTACCTCCTGACTTGTTTCTGCACTAATCCACCAACCATCCTGAGAAAATGGAGGGTTGGCAATAACCCTGTCAAAAAGCATTAACTCGTTATCCTCATTCTTATGTTTTGGATCATTGAGAGTATCTCCTTTACGCAAGTCTGCATCATTATAATTGTGCAGCAACATATTCATTTTACCAATGGCCCAGGTACCAAGATTCTTTTCCTGTCCATAAAGTGAAATGTTGATGTTATTACCAACTTTTCCATCTGGAAGTTCTGCTACATATTTTGCAGATTCAATGAGCATACCACCACTACCACAGGTAGGATCGTAAATCTTTTGTTTTGGTTGAGGTTTGATAAGACGTACTATTGTTTGTACGACACCGCGTGGAGAATAAAACTCACCACCTTTTTTACCAGCATCATCTGCAAACTGTTTGATCAGGTATTCGTAAGCGTCACCTAATAAATCCGGAGTATATAAATCCTGATTTTTAAGACTGTATTTGTTAAAATGACTTAGTAAGCGTTGAAGAACTTCATCACTAAGTTTTTCCTTGTCCCCGAATTTGGTAGAAGTAAGTACACCTTCAAGGTTGTTAAGACCTTTGTTATTGTCGCGTTCAATCGCTGCAAATGCAATGTCCAGAGCAATACCAATATTCTCAGTAAACTTCTTTATTTCATCCCAACGAGCTTCCTGAGGCACTTTAAAGTAAGTTTCATCCTCAGCATCTTCACGGGAAATACCATCATGTTCGACGATCGCATCTACCTCTTCAGTATGTACATCATTAACACGTTTCAGGAAAAGTAAACCAAAGATGTAATTCTTAAAATCGGAGCTATCAATGCTCCCACGTAATATATTAGCAGAATCCCATAACCAGGATTCAAGGGTTTGAAGGTCAAGTTTTGACATTGGAAAATTTGAGCGGGTACAATTAATCAAAAAAGCGCAAAGATACCGGAAATTACTTTTCGTCCGTGGAGATTTCGGGTTTTAAATTTTAGTAACTACCGTTAACTAAGTTTACCCAACCAAACCAAGTAGATGTATATAGGGGGATGTTTTGGTTGGGTAGGAAAGTTTAACTTTACAGGTTACATGAATATGTCAATTCGAACAAGTAACTTGAAAATCTTATAGGCAGAGGGATGCTTTGCCTTAACTCTATTAGACGACACCAATTTTTAACAATTTTAGAATTATTCCCTGCTTCCTCAACGATGAATAAAAGTAAATACCTCCAAATATTTAATTATCTACTAGAATTTTCGAAGCTTAGAACTACTACAATACGTGATATTGAAAGTTCAGAAAGTAATTATCCAGAAATCCTATGGCTTGCTGACATACCAAAATATGAAACTTCAGATTGTATAACATTTCCTGATTACGATGCTGATGCAGATTACTGGCTGAAAGTTTCGAAACCGAGAAATGAACCATTGATTCCAAAGCTTACTATAAAAGATCCTTTAAAAGAATGGGTCGAAGAAGAGACGTTACTTGATGAGATTAAAAAACCTCAGTTAAAGGTAAGTATTGTTAAAAACGAAGTTACACTACTGCTTGTCGACCATAATGAAATTCAGGAGAAATTTGATGAATACATCGAAAATCAATGGTTAAGCGATCTTGGAAAGTATAAGCTTGTCCTTGAGGAATATAAAAAGTTAAAAGCGGAGTACGATAAAAAAAATAAAGTCTTCAAACAACTATTCAAAATCTACAACAAAGCTCAGCAGTTTGGTGAGGAATTTGAACTAGTAATAGGTGTTGGTTTACTACGGTTTAGAGCAAATAGTGAATCGCCTCAGATTAGCAGACATATATTCACTTCGAAGACAGAAATAATATTTGAAACTTCGCAACGCGAGTCTTTTATAAAGGTAGTTTTTGGTACTGATAGTGAGATACAAATTGAAACAGATCCTATAATTGACTTACCTGATCAATTTGAATCCTCAGATATAATCGAAGCAGAACAGGCTACTATTGGTTTCATTAACAACAGGAATTTTAGAGACAATATATTTGATAAGCAGATGCTTGATGCTATTCAGATATTTGCAGACCGAATAAGTACAGATGGAACAGCAATAGATGATCTTGAAAGACCACGTGAAGTTGCTATCAAACCCACACTTTACTTTGCTCCTGCGTTAATGCTTCGTAAAAGAAACACAAGAAGTGTTACAGCAGTCTTTGAAAAAATCATTTTAAACCTAACGAATGCAGATGAATTACTAAATATTCCTTCTCTTAACGATCTGATCGGTGATTCTGATTTAGTTCAATCATTAATGCAATCAGATGAAGAAAAGCATGATTCAAATACACTCGGTGCAGGCATTTCAGAAGACAAAACCATTTATTTTCCGAAAAAATACAATGACGAGCAAATTGAAATTGTTGATAAGCTAAGAAAAAATAGCATGGTTGTAGTTCAGGGACCTCCCGGAACTGGAAAATCACATACAATCGCGAATTTGATTTGTCACCTGTTAGCAAATGGTAAAAAAATATTAGTTACTGCTTACAAAAAGAGAGCTCTTGAAGTATTAAAGGAAAAGCTCCCAGGGGACTTTCAAAATCTAGCTGTCAACCTTCTGAGTGGAGATGCAACTTCAATACAGGATCTTGAATCGAGTGTAAATGCGATCAACGACAAGATTGCATCAACGACCGATTTAGAGAAATTTAAACGGGAGATACAGTTGCTGTCAGGGGAGCTAAAAGAAACAAAACAAAAGCTTGCCTTTACGAATCAAGAATACTTAAAGGTTAAGGAGCAAAACACCTGGAAGCATAGACTAAACCAAAATTACATAGGTACTTTATCCTTCGTCGCCGAAAAAATTGAGCAAGATTCGCAAGCGTTTTCTTGGTATCAGGATGATTTTTGTGATCTGAATTACAATGTTTTACTGAAAGACATTGACAAATTTGTAAAACTCCATGATCACCACAAAATCAAAGATAACTCACCTTTAGATCTTAAATTACCTACCAGAGATAATCTAATAACACCAGCAAAAATTAGAGAGTATAAAAAGGTTAGTGACGAATTTCAAAGGAGTGCGCAATCCGGAATAATGCACACAATTGTTTCGAGTAATAATTTGAAAGAAACGAAAAGCTTTCTGGAAGAATTAAGACAGATTACACTTAAAATTGAAAACCTAAATCTCGTTTTTAAACAAAATATAATAAACGATTTACCAAACAGAAAGTCACTTTGGCAGGAAAGAATCTCCAAATCAAAGGAAGTATTATCTCATTTTTCCGATGATCGTTTACTAAGCTTTGATAAAAAATTTGATGTCAAATATCCTACTGACAAAAGCTGGATCCAATTAAATGGGGATGCGGAAACTTTACTATCACATCTAAAAAGCGGTGGAAGTTTATCAGGGATAATGTTTAACATCAAGAAGGCATTGCTTCCAAAAAACATAAAAGAGAAATTATACTTTATTGAACAAGTCACAGTTAATGGAAGTCCATGTGATACCATTGAAGAATTTGAAAATGTAATAGTTGACATAAGGATTAAACAAGAATTTGAACAGTTAGCTGATTTCTGGAAGGAACCGAACGTTTTGGCAAGTTCAAATTTTGAGAAAGTAAACTTTTACAATCAATTATTAACAGAATATCACGAGTTGATTACCTGTATTGAAAGTGCTGCAAAATTCAAATTACAAATAGAATCATCTTCTTCAATTGTATTACCAAATTTAAACATTTCGCTTATACAACACCTTATAAAGGACGTGGATTACAGCTTGCTAGCGTCCCATTTTAGAGAACAGACTGAAAATATAGGCGTCATCCGTAAAGCATTAAGTAGTCCATATTTCCATCCAATTACTGTTGTAATTAGTTCCACGATTAGTTCGTTAGACAGCGAAATTTACGAGCAGAATCTGCTTGCCCTGGATACACTTCAACGAGAAAAGGACGAATACCAAATTTATAAATCACTAAGAGACAATCTGATTGTCAGTGTTCCTACACTTATAAAAGAAATTATGGGGAACTCATCAATGGTTCAACACTTGCCAAATCTTGAATCCGCAATTTTATATAAACACGCATGTACTGAACTATCAAAACTCTTGCAAATAGACCGTGGAACAATGCTGATTGCAGAATTGAAACAACTGGAAGATCGGGAGGAAAAACTTATATCTAAAATCGGAGCAGACAAAGCATGGTTACATGTGCTGGAAGGTCTAAATAGTAATTCCAATTTACGTCGTCATTTGCAAGCTTGGGTACAAGCAGTAAAGAAAATTGGTAAAACCGGTGTGGGGAAAAGAGCTTTGAAATTCCGCAAAGAAGCTCAAACTCAAATGGAACAATGTCAGGAATCAGTTCCTTGTTGGATTATGCCATTATATAAAGTTGCGGAAACGATAGAACCGCGACAAGGTATGTATGACTACGTTATTATAGATGAAGCCAGTCAACTTGGTCCCGATGCTATATTCCTGATGTATATTTCTAAGAATATAATTATCGTAGGTGATGACAAACAAACCTCCCCTGAGTATGTCGGGGTAGATCCAAATTTGATGACTCCATATATTAAAAAACATTTAGCAGAGATCCCATTTAGTACCTTTTACGGAACGGAAACGAGCTTTTTTGATCATGCAAAAATATTCTGTGATGGAATGACTGTTCTCCGTGAGCATTTTAGATGTATGCCAGAAATAATAGAATTTTGCAACAAGCATTTTTACGCACCCGAAGGGAAAGGTCTTTATCCATTAAAGCAATATTCCGAAAATAGACTTGAACCACTAATGACCGTTTTCTGTCAAAGTGGATTTATAGACGGGTCTGGATCAAGTATTACTAATCAATTTGAAGCTGAACAGATTGCCAGTCAGATAGCAAAACTTATTAAAGAAGAAAAATATAAGAATAAAACGATAGGAGTTATTGCCTTACAAGGGAATAAGCAAGCGTCAGTAATTGATAATCTTATTGTACAAAAAATAGGAGAATTAGAATACAAAAAAAGAGATATTGTTTGTGGTAACTCTGCTAGTTTTCAAGGCGACGAAAGGGATATTATGTTTTTAAGTTTAGTTACTGCAACAAATCATTTAAGGAGAATGCCGTTAACAAAACCGGAAGACGAAAGAAGATTTAACGTTGCTGTAAGTAGAGCAAAGGAACAGATTTGGCTTTTTCATTCAATACAGCTGGACAATTTAAGTAATACGGATGATTTAAGATACAAAATCCTTGATCACTTTCAGAACCATCGACCACAAGTAATTCCTTCTCAAAAACTAATAGAAAGAAAATTAGGTAACCAACCGGAACCGTTTGATAGCTGGTTTGAGGTGGACGTATATAACGATATCGTTGCAAAAGGTTATAAGTCAATTCCTCAGTACGAAGTTGCTAAGGGAAGGTACAGATTAGACTTGGTGGTTGTTCTGGGAAATGGTAAGAAAATTGCTATCGAATGTGATGGAGATAAATTCCACGCAGCTGAACATCTTCAAAATGATATGATGCGACAAAAAGTACTTGAAAGAACTGGATGGCAGTTTTTCAGAGTTCGGGGTGGGGAATATTATTCAAATAGGAAGAAAGCAATGGAACCACTATGGGATTTGCTTACTCAGAATGATATTTATTCTCAGCCAATTAATTTCACAATTGAACCGGAGATAAACGAAACGGAGCAAGAGAATCTGGAATATTCCCTGATGGTCTACTCTGACGAAGTTGTACAAACCTACAATTCCAATGTGACGTTTAAGCAAGGCGATTTATTTGAGTCAAAAGATCAAATCACGATTGACTTTTCCGATTCCCAAATCACTTGGGTAAATACATTGGTTAAATCCGCTGACGATGTTTTCAATTGTCCGGAATTATTAGTTTTCTCATCACATCAAAACGTATACAAGTTTCATAATCAAGGTTATAAAGATCAAACTCAACTTTTCGAACAAATTGATTTTGGACAAGGTGAAGTGCCAATCTATGTCACCGGAACACATGATTATTCTGGTTTTCTTTTAGTTGCGTTTGAAAACGGAAAGTCTGCAAAGATTGCTTTTGACGGATATAAGACGGAACAAAACAGAAAAAGATTAAGAAACGCTTATAATGCAGAATCTAATTTAATTTTCATCGAACATATTGAAGAGGATATCGATTTGGTGGCAGTAAGTAGTATTAAAAAGTTAATGCTATTTAACACTGCAAAAATTAATCCTGTTGACAGTAAAGTTTCTAAGGGTGTTCAGGTTATGATATCCAAAGACAGAAGTACTATGGTGGGAGTTAAAAAGCTGGATGAAGTACAGTTACAAGATGCGGAATATTACCGTAAAAATGGACTTCTGAGCGCAGTTGGATTTTTCCTTAAACCAGGAGATATAATCTAATACTGCCACGCAATAAATATAAATACTCAATATTACTGAATCTTCTCTACCATGAATCTTTGGCGCATAAATTTAAAACCAGCAAACAGAACTGGTTATGATTCAAGAAAACACTGTTTAGATAATAAGATCGTAGGTATTGGTTGGCCATTAGATGATATAAATGAATCCATATCATCGGAGACTTATGAAACTGCTGGAAAAATAAAGTATCCCATGACAACTTCAAGAGGTTGGTCGAATGCATGGAATGCCATTTATTATAAAATGCAGATTAACGATTTGGTATGGACTAGAACAACCGATGGAAACTACTTCTTGGGTCGTATTACCAGCGAATGGAGATATGATTATTCGACTGATGCAGTCAATAATGATATCGCTAATATCCGAGATTGCGAGTGGGTAAAAGTTGGATTAATTGGCAATGTCCCTGGAAAGGTAGTAAGATCTTTTATTCCTGCAAGTACCTTGCAAAGAGTAAATGGCGAAACAGCACTTATTTATTCACAGCAAATATTTAATGACTTATCAGGTCTAAATGTCTATGAATCGACCTTAAATTTAGATAGAGATATCTTCTCTCTGCTGTCAGCTGACGATTGTGAAGATATCGTTGGTTTGTACCTTCAAGTAAAATTTGATTATATAATTATTCCAAGCAGCTGTAAAGACGATACACTTGCATACGAATTTGAGTTAATTCACCAAACATCTTCTGAAAAAGCTGTTGTCCAAGTCAAGAATGGCAATGTAGATTTAAACCGAGATAGTTACAAAGCTATCGATGCGAAAGTATTCCTGTTCACGACTAATCAAACATATCTGGGAAGTGACGATGAAAATGTAGTTTGTCTTAGTATAGAAGAAATAAAAGAGTTCATGACCAACTATCAAAATATACTTCCCCAAAAGGTTAGATTTTGGGTGGAGAAACTTACTGAGCAACAGACATTCATTTAATCTGAATTACGCCCTCTTAATTTGTATTAAAATGCTCACCAAAGCAAAAATCGTTGAATGGAAAAATGCCTATGACAGTCTCAAGTATCCTATATCAGTATATGATGAGCTTGTAGTTGAAGGAACTAACCATCCCTCCAAATTTTCCATTTTAGGAGCTTGGAAAACAGGTTGCGTAAAAGAAGGTAACATAGATTCAGTATACTCCGATAATAATGGGATCAATTATTATTTGAGTAAAAGGTGGGCACATCATACTCCGGTTGGTAAAGACACGTGGGAATTTATTTCCGAGAATCAGTTAAAAATAAAGGATACTGTTCCACCAGATTTTCCATCAAAAAAACCTCAAGTTTTGTTTGAGCTACAGCAAAGAGATGGTTTTGGCTATATCTGGGGACTATTCACTTTGCACTGTTGCTATCCACAAACTTATCCACTATTTGATCAGCATGTTTACCGAGCATTTAAATACCTTACGACAAAAGGAAAGGCTTTACCTGTTTTAGCTCCTGACAATTGGGATGAGTATAGCACTTACAAACAATTTTTCATGTCGCTGTTGGAAGAATATCAAATGGAGTATTCCGAACTAGACCGAGCTTTGTGGACTTATGGTAAATATTTGAAACAAAACATTGATATTCAGCCTGTAAATAACCCGAAAACTAGTCCCAAGAAACTTTCAATGCTAAACTTTAATACAGACGAACTTTTCCAAAATTTCACCTTAGGAGGAAAAGTGAAACCGTTTTGGTGGAAAATGGATGAACAAGACAATATTCATATTTTTAGAAGATTCAATGATGGCAATAATCTTGAACATACTACCTATTCTAGTAATCTAATAGATGGAGTTCAGTTAAAGATGTTTTTGAGGGATTGGGTACCATTAGACAACAATGTGTCAAAATTATATAAAGGAACTGATAAAGAAGGATTGGGCAGTTTTGTATTTTTATTAACAGGTAATAGGACCGGAACATTCATTCAAGTTACTAGCCAACTTGCTGCTTTGTTTACTGTAGCAAATATATGGATGCATAATAGCAGACAAACGGGAATGAAATTCTCTGCTGTAAGAGATATAGAATGGAGAAATCTTATCAAAGATTACATTCGTTACAGGAATGAGCCGGAAGATTTAAATTTGGAAGTTGATTGATTACATTAAAAGATAGTTAGACTTCCCCAATATAATGTGTCTGACTTTAATTTTATATATCTTTTTGACATGCAGCAAGTATCAATTAACAAGTAAAGACCAACCAAAACAATAGTCCTATATTAGATCTTTTTTGGTTAGGTCTTTTTAATCACAATCACACTTATAGTCAATAATATATTTATGGAATTTTTCTCCATATGACAGATCAGAGTCCACATAATAACTTTCAAAATTCATCCAATTCTGAGGTGGTATTCCGCAGAAAATATATTTTTTGGTAGAAAAGCTATAATCATCTTTCTTGATTTCAGCAATGACAAAAACTGAGTTTTTATACTGATAAGCAACTACTGATTTTAACCAGGAAGATGAGGATAAGGTAATACTTCCTACTTGACCCTTACGATAACCATTATTTACGACGAATGATAACAGCTCCGAACACGAGACGCTTTGAGCTGTTACTTCCATTGATGTTAAGCTTAGAATGAAGAAAAGGATATAAAGATTTTTCATTTTTTAGATTTGATAAGAGGATTTAAAAAGATTGGGATATGCTTAAGTCATGTATTTTACATTGTGAAAACCCAACCAAAACTATATAGGTATATGCACTATTATTTTTGTTTTGGTTGGGTTCTTTGCTTAATTCATTTAAATAACTCGTCAGGAGCTATTAATTTTAAAATGATAATGTTGAATTCCTTTTCCTTCAATTATAAATAATATTTCATTATCCGGATTTTTACGAACCATTTCAACCACCACTGATTTTTCAGGGGTAATTTCTGAAATCGGTTGAACTTTAAACGGACAAAACAAGCGGTTTAACTTACCGGAATCATCGACAAAGAGAATGGAAAAGGGATTAATATAATAAAGATCAACTTCTCTCATAACTTATTTACATTATACATTTAACAAAATTTAGTTATCGGTATTTTAAAGAAAGGAAAATGGTACATTAGGAAAGAGTTAGTTTAAAAACCAGCTTGTATTACCACTGTCCATTGTATTTACAAGATCACTTACAAAGCTTGAAGCATTTGCAGAGCGTGGAAGGAAACCATCGATGTAGCTCGATTTGTTTGCACCAGTGAATAGATTGTAAACTTTCCAAAGGTTAATAGAACCATCTGGTTTTCTGCAAAAGGATTGATCTGTGTAATAATCTTTCGCAATTGCACTGATTTGATAATCTCCGAAGGAAAGAATAGGCAAATCTTTTTTATCGCTAACTGGTAGATATTGGTATAACTTACATTTACCTACAAGGGTAGCAAATTGATGCTCAGACAAAGAATAGGATGGAAATTGTTTTAACATTTCAAGCTGTTTTTCAAATCGAAAATCTGTAATTAGCTTTTGTATTTCTTGCATCAGCTGCATAGCATTTTTCACTTTTACATTTGCTTGAAGTCCATCTGTGGAAACGCATAGGTTTGTACAAACCTGATTTTTGAATCCGATAAATATTTTGAAATGCTCATCTGATCCTTTTCTGTTGTAAAGGTTGTCTTGTGTATAACTCTTTACTCCACCAATTGTCAGGTTTAAAGTATTTCCATCAATGGTTTCTCTGATTGATGGTATTTCAATCAGAAACATCATCCTTTCATAATAAATGGTTTTTTCCTTTTCCAGTAATTGATTTGCAGGTTTGTCTTTTGCATCCGGAATCCTTCCTTTAATTGGATGTGACACTCTGATATTTGCAGGTATAATAACTTCATCCCGAAACACTATGGAAGAAACTTCCTCTGCAATACTTATGAAATCGGTATGGGAAATGAGTGGCTCATTATCCTTCGTAAAAACTGGAATAATATGACTGGTCATCATATCATGAAGTGAAACAGATGTTGTATTAGCTTCGATAAAAGCTTCAGAAGCTTTTGTCTGTAATACAGGATTGTCAATAAGTAGATTTTCCATTGGTTGATAAGATTTGTTCTCTACGAAGATTAAATTGATTACGTAATAAGTCCTGGTATAAAGGATGACTTTCAAAAATTGTTTTAAGAGAAGGAATGTCATTGCATGCAGAAATTTGAGAAATCAGCTTTTGCTCTGTTGGAAGGTCTTGATTACACCATTCTTTAATAATTCTCCCAGTTTCAGCGTTTATAAGGAATTCCGGTTTATCAGCAAAAATTTCAGTTCGATCTTTTATTACAGTGGCCTTATGCTTCATTGAGAGCTGAAATACTAGCGATAACTCATAATCCAAATCTTCACGTTGAATAGGTTTCATTCCAACTTTTTCAGGAACTTGTTTACCGTTTTTCTCAGTGAGTATATAAGCTTGCTTAGATCGGAGTGTACATATGATATGTACATCAGTTTGAATTAAGGATTCTACAAATTTTTGATGTCTAGGTGTAAGCTTTGACCAATTGGTATAAGTGTTACCGGTCATGAGTGTATGTTCAGACAAAATGTTTTGCCACTCCGCTGAGATAGAATCAATAATTATTGCTTCCATACCTGCACTAATACAAGTATGAATTGCTTCATTGAATCGCTCTGGAGTAAAAGGATAGTATAATGGAAGAACATTAAAATTTCCTATGTGAGAGTACAATTCAGAGCTTTGGTTCTCTGTATCAATTATGGCAATTTTGGACCAGTCATTAGTTAATCCAAATGCAAGTAGTAGGGAGGATTTTGTTTTTCCACTTCCGGAAGGACCCTGGATTCCAATTTTAACCTTGGTATTCTGTCTTTTTGCTCGATGTAGCTGCATGATTTAGTTCGTTAATAAAAAAGACAGAGTCGTATCGACCCTGTCTCGTTCAAATAAGGTTTGTAATTTTAAGTTCTATGCAAAAACAGCTTGTTCGGAAGTAGACACTTCAACCGGTGCGTATTCGTATCGGTGTTGACGTGTGATAATTTCACCTGTTTCAGGGTTAGTAAAATCATAGGGGTCGCATTCAACCTTAGCAATTGATCCTGGAATCTGTTTTCCAATCATTGCCTTGCAGATAGATTCTGGGAAGGTAGAACTCATGAAGCATTTCTTTGTAGAGATGTAATGTCTACCTGTTTGAGAGATAACAATCTCTGGTTCATTACTAGTAAGTTCCAAAGCAAAATAGGAACTTCCATCTTTTGAGGATATTCGATCAGAATAAGATGTGATTGTGAGCATGATGTTAAGATGATTTAAATAATAAAAGATTGAAATACCTATCCCAAAAAGTTATATGTAATATATATGTAACTACTACCGGGGGATACTGTTGGTACATCTTTAAGTAGGGCACCTAACACCTTCAAAGCTTTTGTTCTTTCACTTAGAAAATCTATGTAAGTAAAAGGGTGGGGGGTATCAAAAAATAAACAGTTTGAACGGGGGGATGTCTAAAGCTTTTGATATGGCATAGACTGAACTAAGGGTTGTGTTTACTTCCCCACGTTCAATATTGCCGATTTGATTTTTTGAAAGACCAGCAAGATCATATAATTCTTCCTGACTAAGATTTTTCTCTTCTCTCAGTTTTCGAACGTTTTCACCAAACGCTTTCAGGAAAGCTTCATTTCTTATTTTAGTCACGGCTCAAAACTGAACCGTTTTGAAAATATTAACCACCCATTATAATGGGTATTTTAATTTATTTTGATATTTTGCACAATTGTGTGATACCCTTCAAAATAAATCTTATGATTAAAGCTTATTTACTTCTTCTGCTAATTTTCCTCTTGGGATGTAATGGTAAACAGAAAAATGCTGACCTTGAAGATCGTATCAGTAAATTAGAAGAGGAAAACAGAGAACTACAGAATAAACTAGCTACTAATACTTCACCGCCGATTTCTAATCTTCCAAATTATGATAATCCTTCATCACCAGCAGGGGTTTATGCATTTGTACTACTAACAGTTAAACAAGAGGAATACGATGCGAGTGCTTCCGAAACAAATTATAAGCAAGTTGTAAGCTATAATTATTGTTCTGGAATAGGAGAGTTTTCATTTGTTAACAATGATCTCAAATATAAACTTATGGATCAAACCCAGCTGGAATATTTTAAAGGAGACGGTAAATATAAAAATGGAAAAGTTGGAAGTAGAGAGTGTTTTGTTTTTTCAACATATGAAGAAGCTAGTAAAAAACGAGAGGAATATCTTACAGTACAATAGTAGGTGTTAAAATCTAATCCTTAAATGAGTAAAACAATACTTCAAATTTTTCTACTATGTTTATTCAGCTTAATAGTCAAAGCGCAAGGGGCAGAATCTTCATTTGATAAAGCATTATATAAGCTTAAAGTAACAAAAGATTATGACGGTGCAATAGATGACTTTACATCAGAAATTGAAAGATTTCCAACGCAAAAATTAAATTACCTATATCGTGCAGATGCAAAAGCTGCGTTAAGCTACTATTTTTTAGCAATCTTAGATTATGATAAGGTAATTGAATTAGATTCAAAAAATGAGTATGCCTACTTGATGCGTGGAGTTTGCAAAACCATGTTAGGTATTCACTATTCTGCAATTGATGATTTTACTAAGATTCTTACCTTCAATAAAGAAAGTAGGAATGCATATTACTACAGAGCAAAAGTTAAGGAATCAATAGATGAAAATCATAGTGCAATATTTGATTATACACAGGCTATTAAAATCAATCCTTATGATACTCAGTCCTACACTGATAGAGGTTATGCTAAATTCAAGCTTGAACATTATAAGGATGCATTGTTAGACTTTGACCAAGCTATAACCATTGATCCTACATTAGCACAGACGTACTATAATCGTGGCTGGACAAAATATGCACTTAATGATAAAAATGGTGGATGTGAAGATTTTAGTAAAGCTGCTGATTTAGGTAAGAAAGAAGCATATCAGGACTTAAAGGATAATTGTCTGTAGTGAAATATGTCTTAAACGCATCTCAGAATTTGTTTTTAATGATTTCATCATAAGTAATAAAGCTTTCTAATACTTCAAAAATAATCCGGAAGTAGTTATATTATAATAACTACTCCCCAGAATCTATTTTTGATTATAAAATGTAAATAGTAAAATACTTAACTGTGAGTTAATGAAAGTCCTAACTCACACTTTATAAACCCAACCAATGCAATTTATTAATACACATTGTTTTAGCTGGCTTATATAAGTTACGTGGTTTCAGAACTATTAATTTCAAGTAGCTCGTAGGTTGTAGGTTTACCATTAATTGAAATCTTCTGTAAATTAAAGATTTTGTCTTCAATGTACATCTCAGAATTGTTAAGCTCTATTTCATTTAGCCTACTTTTAACTGTATTTTCAGAACAATTAAAGTGTTTTGTTAATATAACCACAAGCTCTTGTTGCTTCAAAGGTTGAAGTAAGCATTCTGCTAATATCTTTAAATAAGCTTCTAAACTTGGTTTGGCTTTATTTTTATTTAAAACCCATCTTGCATAAAAATCAGGATCTCCAAGTTTCAACAGTTTAGTATCTTCATCAAATTGCAATATCATTGGTTCCACGTTTTCTGCATGACGGTTTTTAACATCACTTAATAAGATGACATCTGTACGTTCACCTTGTCTATTTAACTGATACGCAATTCTTACTGCATATGATGATTTATTTACTGCTTCTGTACCAAAATGTCCTCGTGCCTTAGATGTACCTGGATTTTCATGAATTAATAATAAAACTGTTACAGACAGCTCATCTGTTAAAAAACCAAGGTAGTCTAACAATGACATACTTTGAACAGGGTTATTAAAGTTCTCGATGAGATCGGTTGCAACATCAATAACCACCATAATTGGATTTTTAGTTTCACTTCTAACAGTGCTTATAAATTCTTGAACTAACTTAAGTCTATCCTTTTTTGCGGTATTTTTCAAAGATGTAAACCTAAAGTTGGGAATATCACCGGCAGAATTAAAACCTGCACCCCATGCTATTAATTTAACCGCCTCTGCAAACTCTTCTGATTGATTTCTTTCAGTATCAAAATAAATTACAGTTACTTCTTCCTCGTCAACCTTTTCATAACCTAATGTATCGAGTTCCATATCTGGAGACTTAAGCAAACATATTGACATCATTGCTGCAAGTCTGCTTTTATGAGAGCCATATCCACCTTGTATAAGATTTAGCGTACCTCTTCTAATAACTGGTATTGATGCTTTCGTTATTAGTGCTGGAGTATAAATAGTACCTTGATTGGATTTTTCTATTATGTACTGTTCATTTGCTAGCAACTTATTAAGGCCTGGACTGTTTTTTAAAGTTAAAACAGGTTTATTTAGCTCACTTGGCAATGTGGTTGAAGGTTCTTCTTTAACAGTTTCTGCTCTTAGTTCATAAATTTGAACAATTTCCTCAGTTATCTGTTTGATTCCTATTGTTAATTCATCAATAGGAACTTCATCTTCATTCGCGATTTTGATATTACCATTTGATGTATCTGGTAACTCACTTTCTTCCGACTCAGCTAAGTCAGCATTTGATGGATCACTTACCTCTAAGTTATTGAGAGAGATTTGATCTTCACTTACCTCTTCACCAACATTGCTTTCATTTTCTTTATCCCACGTACCATCATTAGTTTGGGATACTTTATCGTTTTGATGCATATCTTTTTTTTTAAATTTTCTTCACAACCAAAATGGTAATGATAATTTAATTGAGAAGCTATCCTTATACGATTTATGATCAACCGATTAATTTCAATAAACACGAATGATGTCAAATGAACAAACTGATTGCTTTAAGGGATAAGGATGTCTTTTTAAGCTGTTCAGCTGCTGTAAGTTGTAGAAAAGGGCATTGCTAGCATAACTGTTTTGCTTTAAGTAGATCAATGTGTATTACAATTGATCCAAAATAGTTACCTGAAGAAATAATTCAGGTAAAAGGGCTTACAAAACTTCTAGGTAAGCTCAGGAAGAATTATACTTAATATCGTGTTTCATCACATTGTCTTTTTAATTACCAGAACAAAGATGAGAGAACACAGAATATTTAAGAAGAGATATTTTGGAACTTATTTTTCAGTTATTTGAATAAATAAGTTCTTTTTTTATTCTTGTTTAAGGACTTTTTTTGCAGTAGAGTACCATTTCTTTATATTGGATTCTTCGGAACCTGGAACATTGAGATCAGTATTTATTTTATAACCACTTTCTCTTAATAAAGCAATATAGATACCATAAATCTCCCTGAGCACAACTCTTTTTTGTTTCTTGATAAATTCTGATTTTATGAGCTCTATAAAATTGTAGCAGAATAAGTGATGAGGATTTATAATATTTCTTTCAGACCGCTGCTTATAAAATAACAGGTCAAAGCCTTCTATTCCTAGGTCTTCATAGAGTTCATCAGGATTTGATTTCATAGTATTAGCATATTTTAAAATAATCTTCAATATGGGGTTTATGCTATACTGATCTTTGCTTAGGTATTCAATAGTTACGTTTTCGTTAATCGATTCGTCCCTAAATGTGAAAGACACTTTTTCTAAGATAGATTTAGGAACCTCATTGCTTAAAGGATTTGCCTGTAAGTCATTATAATAGTCGTATTGATCTTTCAAGAGCTGATATAACCTGATAAATTTGTTAAATTCTTCAATATCTCTGCTTATTAAACTTTTACTTTTCTGTAAATTATCAAGATGCTTAATCTGTCTAGTAGTTTTAGCTTTTCCCCATATTCCTTTACATAATAAAATCATCACTAAAAGTTCATAGTCCTGTAATCCAACAGCTTTAATGACTTCTTTATGTTTAAAAAAGATTTCATTTTTTACAGCATATTTAATAAGGTAATCTAGGTCAAACCGCTTTAAGTTCTTAGAAGTGGCTTCATCAATAACTATTAACTGAAAATCTGCATTTTCCTGATTCAAACCCCCATTTTCATGTAATCTAATATCTTTATAACTTACCCCTTCGATCGCATATTCTCCGAGGTAAGTCATTATCGATTCTATTATTGATCCTTTATAGCCGTCTTCTTCATGATTTGTCTCCACTGAATTTTGTTAAAAGATTAGAATATTGTTTCCTTGATTCATTTTCAAAACTGTCCAGATAATTCTCAGTAGTCTGAAAACTACTGTGTCCCAAACTCTCGGAGATGTATTCCAATGGAGCTCCGCTACGTTTTAAAACAGTTGAAAATGAATGTCTCGCCGTATAAGAGGTAATCGGTTTTGTTATACTTAAATCCTCTCCAATCTCCTTCATGTATTTATTAACAGACTTAACAAGGTACTGAATTAACTCTCTTTCTCTCTGCGCGGTAACATTTTCAGGCAAAATAGGGAAAATGTAGGTTAAAGGTGTTACTTCTGGTTGACTCCACTTTTTAATTATTGCTTTCGCATAGTCAGTTAGGTGTATGCTGATGAATTTTTGGTTTGCTTTGGTTGATCGTTTTGTTTTTGCACGTATAATTGTAAGATTGTCCCCATCTAAATCCTTATAACGTAATCTACTAATATCTTTCAAATTTAAACCGTTACACAAATAGGAAAAGATCCAGAAGTCTTTTGCTCTATCCATACTTGATCCATGGACAGTTTGGTATGTGAAGATTTTCTCAATATCCGACAGTATTAGAGCTTTTTTAATATTTCGTCCCGCAGGAATTTGGAATTTTGATTTTTTAAAAGGATACAGCTCTTGTTTAACGAATTTTGCTTCGATTGCTTGGTTGTAAATTGTTCTTAATGACCGAAGGTAGATTCCAACAGTAGTCATTGATTTTCCGTTGTTGACCATGAATCGTTCATATGCATTTAAAAACTCTGGTGTAATCTCTTCAAAGGTCAGTTTTACTTTAAATTTTTTCAGGGAATTTAGTGTGCATTCGTACGATGACGCGGTGGAAAGGCGGTCTTCGGATTTTAATTGAGCAACGTACTTTGAGAGTAATCCGTAAACACCTCTTGGTTGAATCTCTTCTGGTTTTGCAAGAAATAATTTTTCAAATGCTGAGATGCTAAACTCTGTCATTTCCTTGTATATATTTTCAGCTTTTGTTTCGAGTGATTTAATCTTTAACTTCGCATCTTTAAGGTGAATTAGTTTTGAGGTATTTAGTTTATTAAAATCTTCTCTGCTTAGATCAATTCCTATATTTATGTATTTCCTCTTACGATTGTAAGCAATCCGAAGTTTTAAGGGAAAGGTTCCGTTTGACTTTTCTCGACGATCGTCAAGAACTACTAAAAATGTTGGTTTTGAGATTCCCATTTTAACTTAAAATTTGATACACAATTTGATACACAACTAAGAAAGTTGCTTATATCTCGCTCAGTCCCCAAAAAGACTAAAAGAGTATAAGTGATTCTTAGTCAATGATATATTAAGTGTCGATTTGGAGCTTGGATTCGTCGTGGTTTGACTGTTAATCAGAGGGTCGTTGGTTCGAGCCCAACTTCGGGAGCCCTGAATGACAAGCACTTATCAATTTTTGGTAAGTGCTTTTTTTGTTCATCTCAGTTTTAGCCGTTTTTTGAATGAGATAATGAATATTTCATATTAGCCGGCGATAAGGAAACTACTACTAAGACTTGACTTCCTGAGCATTATTTAAACCAAATGAACCACCCTTTCAGAGCTGTTCTAGTTTGGATTTAGATAAAAACAATAAAAGGATTTCATAGTTTATTGGAAACAGTAGGCAAGGTCTAAGGCCTTAATGTTTGAAATTTAATAAAATATTAACTGATAAAAGTTTATGGCAATTACATACTGGGTGGGGTCTTCCAATCATGGTCACATAAGTAACCCGCAAAACATGTTGAAGGATTTTATTCAGCAAAACTATTGGGCTACCGATATAAACTTGAAAAATCGGCTTAACAAAAATATTTTGGCGGCGTTGAAGGCCATTAAAATTAATGATCGGTTTTCCGTTAGCAGCTTGCGTAACAGATACCAGGAGGTTGATGTCAAAGTTACGGGTACTGTTACCGGTATCGATGACGCTGAGAATGGAAGACTGGAAATTGCCTGGGACGAAAATCAGGATTTATATTCCGGCATTATACCGGTAGGTACTAAAAACGAAAACTGGCACCAGACACTTTTCCAGGTAACGACAGCTGAAAATATCACGCTGATCTTTCCGGATTCGATGATCAACAAAAAAGCAGCGCGTATATCATCGAATGAGCTTGAATGGAAACGCCCGTCAGGAATGGTTGGAAAAGCTACTACAAAGGATTCACAGGAAGCGCAGTTCGGTTATGGCCTTGACGAATGGCTTTTTGATACCAGCAAATTAATAGATGGCTTTCATTATGGCTTCCTGGAACCAATCCGTAAGGGACAAGCCGCTCATGCCAATAAAACATATCCGGTTTGGTTATACTCAACCCATGGGATAACAAAGAAACATTACTGGATTGGCGAGATTAAAAAGGCAATCGTAATAGATGAGGCTGAGGCTGCTTTGATTAAGAAAAAATATCAGGAGCTGGGCTGGCTTAAACAAATGGAAGGTGAGATAACTTCTTCCGGCGAAAACGCAGAAGGTTTTTCAGATTTGACCGGATTTAACTTATTCAACATTAAATTCAAACCTGAGGATTTGATCCTAAATAAGGAAGTTGTTGAATTGGCAGATACGCATCCGGTAAACAAAATCAAAAAATATACGCTGACTAACTTTACTGAGGCTTTTATAGTTGGTAAGTAAGTTGCTTGTTGTCAAATACGTAAGATTAGAGCACTTAGCCATTTGCCGCTGAGTGCTTTTTTATTGTTCACCGCTGAGAATTGCCCAACAAAGTTACAAACTCCAAAAAAATACGAAGATTGAAATTATAATCCGCTAATAATAAGCTAAATACGATTACGAAATCTCTTGATTTTTCCGCACTTTCGCTTTTTAATAATCGTTATTGTGTATAGATTGCAAAATAATTTACGAATCTAATTTTCGTTATAGAATGAATAGTTTAGCCCGCATTTAATCGTTGCCATTATGATATCAGCAGAGATTGTAGCAAAGGAATTTGTGCGGATGGGTTCTTCGTCAGAAAGCCCTGTGACACAAATGAAATTGCAGAAAATGGTCTTTTTTGCACACGGGCTACATTTGGCTCTTTACGATACGCCGTTATGTAGCGAGCCATTTTTTGCCTGGAAATTTGGCCCCGTTATTCCTTCCATTTATCAGCTTTATAAAATGTGGGGGAGCAGCCCGATTATTGACCAGCCTGCTACTTTTAAAATTTCAGAAGCTTCCGCGGTTTCTGAAAGTTATACCTTATCTTCAACAGAAACTGAGGCCATTGAATATACCTGGGAGATCACTAAAAACCTTGATGGCGTGACGCTCTCCAACTGGTCGCATGCTGCGAATTCGCCATGGGCACAAGCTTATGCAAAAGGTGAAAATACAATAATTTCCAACGACGTTATTAAGGAATATTTTGAGCAAAATCTCATCAGACAATCCATCCGCGCCCAGTCCTGAGCAAATCGTTGCACACGGGATCCAGATGGTTCAGGAAGCGGGACATGAGAGCGGAGCCAAGGAAGCGAATTCGGTAACAACGGAGATGTTGTTGCAGGAAATACGGAATTTACAGGAAGTTCGGCACCTGGATAAAGAAAAAGACATATCGCTTCAGATGCAAATTGCCCAGTTGCAGGGCGTAATCCAGGATATCAGTGAAAGAAAGAAGTATGCGGCCCGTATTTTTCAGCTGGTTGCTACCTTTCTTTTTATCGTTATTTTTATTGTCTGGCTTCATGGTGTTGAGGATTTTTATTTGATCAATCCATTCCATGGCGGATTTTTAAAAGGGCCGGATCATTTCGAGTTTTCTTTTCAGCTGTCGGATACTGTGATCGTAACCCTACTGACAACCACAACGGCTAACGTGGTTGCGTTTTTTATCCTTGTAACGAAGTACTTATTTCCCAATTCAACAAGTTTTAGTAAGGGCCCCGATCAGATTAATTGATAAACCGCATCATTTACAATCGGTAGAAGAATTCTTAGTCCAGCGACGTCAAAAATGTATGCGCAGTATTCAATAACCTTTTCTGTTTCTCAGTTTCCATTTTATCAAAACTACCAACGAGCATTCCCAGTCGTGGATTTTTTGTGAAAAAGGTGCGGTGCACGTGCATAAAACGCCAGAAAAGTGAATCCCAAATTTCCTGCCACGGCCCTTTTTCGTAATTGCTCATTTTCATGATGTAATTACTTCCGGCAATGTAAGGCTTGGTTGATAACATACCGCCGTCTGCAAACTGGCTCATCGCATAAACATTCGGCACCATCACCCAATCGTAGGCGTCGATAAACAATTCCATAAACCATTGGTAAACATCATCCGGGTCGAATTCACATAATAACATGAAATTCCCTAAGACCATCAGTCGCTCGATATGATGGCAATATCCGCGCTCTAAAACTTTTTTGATTGTCTGATCCACAGGCTCAATTCCAGTTGTGCCGTCATAGAAAGATTTCGGTATCTTTCGGGTGAAATTCCAGTAGTTTTTGGTTCTCGCTATGGAACCGTTACGTTCGTAATATCCGCGCATAAACTCACGCCAGCCAATCAACTGCCGGATAAATCCTTCGGTGGTATTTAAAGGGATATCGTTTTTCTCAGAATAATCCAGTGCCGCTTTAATAATCTGATCGGGCGTTATTAATCCGATATTTAACATCGGCGTCAGCACGCTATGATGCAGAATACTTTCATCCTTAACAATTGCATCCTCATAAGGCCCGAATTCCTGAAAACGATCATCGAGAAACGCTTTAAGCCAGGTTTCGGTCGTTTTAAAGTCCTGCGGATAAAATGGATATTTGGTCAGGTTACCGAGATTGTCCTTGAAATTTTCCTGAACATAAGTTTTTGCTTCTTCGTAAAACGCAGTCGTTTCAGGGTAAGTAATATGCGGCGGTTCTTTTTTGCGTGGATATTTTTTGCGGTTATCAACGTCATAACTCCACGAACCACCAACCGGCTCGTTATTTTTATCGACTAAAATCTGACGTTTTTTTCGTTCCTGAATGTAAAATTCTGTCTGGAAAAACTTCTTCTTTTTGTCATGAAAAAAGACGCCCAGTTCTTCTTTACTATTCAAAAATAAAGGATTTCTGTATTGAATTATTTCGATGTCTGCTTTGCCGGAAGCAGTAATCAATCGCTGTTCAAGCCAGTTATCAGTTGGATCAATATAATGTATAGTTTTGATTTTTTTTGAAGCCAGTGCAGCGATCAGTTTTCGTATATCTGAAAGCGGATCAATGGCTTCAATGTAATTTACCTCCACATTTTTTGTTCCCAGATAAGTTGCATAACATTTCATCGTCGCCCGGTGAAAGGCGATTTTTTGTTTGTGGAATTTAAACTGATTGAAATACAATTCCTCTTCCACCAGATAAACCGGAAAACCATTTTCAGCGATCGGGCTTTTTTCAAACAGCTGATGTGGAAATATAATATTAACTGCTTCCATGAATTTTGTTTTTATTCCCCCGGCATTTATCGCTGCAATACTTAACTTCATCCCAAACTTTTTCCCACTTTTTTCGCCACGAAAATGGCCTGCCGCAAACGACGCATATTTTTTCCGGCAAGTGCTCTTTTTTCATTTAATCGTTTTTTGAAAAATCGGGCAGTGCATTTGGTCTAGCATAAGGAAACGCCGCTATTTTTTCCAGTTTGTAATAGGTGTTTAATCCTGAAATTCCAACGTCGTTCGGCTCGCTCAGATCAATTTGTCCCTGATCGTCCATCGCCGTATCCGGGATGATCAAATGTTCAACTTCACCGATGATCAGAACCGTTCCATTGAGCTCAATGGGAATTGTCTGAACAATTTTCATTCCCAGTTTTACCGTACTTTCTTTAACAAAGGGCGCTTTGTGATTTGCAATAAATTCTTCCGTCAAAGCACATTTGTCAAACTCTGATTCATCACGTCCGAACTTCGCTGAGGTATAATGCGCCTGCTCGATAAAAGATTCGTGAATATGGTTGATCGTATAAACACCGTTTTCTTTGATATTGTCAAAAGTATGCTGTCCGGCTTCACGGTCAGGTCTTAAAATAAAACCGATCAGTGCCGGATTACTTCCCAAATGAATGACAGAACTGAAAATTGCCAGATTGGTTTTTCCATCATTTGATATCGTTCCGATCAGATTCGCAGGTTTTATACCGGTTATCGAATTAATGATATTTAACCGTTTGATTTTTTCTGTATTTTGAATGTCCTCTTTTGTAAGATGCATTTAATGAGCGTTATATAAAGTAGAAAGTTCTTTTTTACATTGTTTCCAAAACTTGAAAAACGACGAATAATAACCGTTAACAGAAAACATCCAGTCTCGATTTTCCTCAGTTCCCTTGTAATGCGCCGCGGTTGGGTGTTCTTTAAAGTAGATATTTTCAAGCTGATATTTATTCACAAAATCATCAAACTCACCAGTGTAAATCTGTAAGTTTTCAATGTTTTGACCAAGGGATAAAATAAAATTTATCGTTTTTTCTGATACCGGATATTTTGAAAAATGTGAAGGTTCAAGAAGTAAAACCCGGTTGACGTCCATATCTTTTTTCCAAAGCGGATCAAGATTGTAGAAATTATAAAGCAGTGTAGGCCTTTGATTATCTATGGTCAGAGATTGTTTTGCAGGCAAGGTTGTCAATAAAACTGGTGTCGTGAGTTCCTGCAAACTGTCAGGAATTTCTTTGAGCGGAAATGCTTCGTAACCAGCGTCCAGAAATGTATCTTTTTGATCAGAATAAAAGAATTTGTTGATATTTTCCTGATTGGCAAAATACTTGTTGTTGCTGTTTGAACCGGCCACCCATTGCCAGCTTAATGCATTACTCGCCCAGTCGCCATCGAGCAAATGATAATAAAGCCATTTTGCCGGAAGTTTCCAGTGACTTTTACCAGTATTACAAACAATACTCGCAATGTATAATCGGAGATGATTATGCAGATATCCGGTTTCGTAAAAATCTGAAATGGCCTGATCAATGACTTCTATGCCTGTTTTTCCTTCAATAATAGCTTTTGGAATCTGATGATTTTCAACATCGATCTGTGGTGTTTTGAAATCTTCATCAATCAGATTTCCCTTTTCAATCCAGATCTGCTGCCAGTAATCGCGCCAGGCTAATTCCTGGATCAACCGTTCAATTTCCCATGGATTAAAGCCGCGGTTGATCAGACTTGTAAAAACATATTTTGTCGAAATAACACCGCGTGATATGTAGGGTGACAACCGGGTAACCGCGCCATCCTTAAAGTTGCGTGTACTTCCGTAAGTCATAGGCTGAATGTTCTCAACCTGGTCAAGTATTTTTTCAAAATCTGTTTCGAACATCCAATTAATCTTTTATTCCGAAATTATGATATTCGGATCGCCTTCTAAAATCTTCACGTGACAGCAATCATGGCCAATTTTATAAGTCCTTTTTACAATTTCATTGCCATTTTTTATTCCTGTAAATTCAAAGTCGGTACCACATTTTTCAGTCATGTCCTTTTGCCCGTCTGCAAGTATCGGATATTCTCCCATTGTTCCTCTCAGGCTATCAAATTCGGCATTTTTAAGATTAATTTTTTCTCCGGTCGATATTTTGGTTGTATAATAATCGTCCAGATCTACCGGCTGTCCAGACGTATTTGTCACAGTTAATACAAGTGTTATATAATTCTCAGTACAATTGACCGCTGTTGTACAATTGCATGGATCAGTAGCTTCATCTACCTCTTTTTTGCAATTGCTGCTGATCAAAATCAACAGAAAATATACGAAAATTCTTTTCATGGCTTATCAATTTTAAAGTTGAGGATAAACCAAAAATAACTGAATTTCAGTGAGATTGTTACAAAGATTTTACAGAATTATAAAACCACATGCCGGTTATATATTTTGTACTCCGGACAGCCGTCATACTTCACCGAAAGATCAATATCGACCCAGTCCCGGTTTAGTGCATTGATATAGGCCCCATAATAATCCGGGAATAAATTGGTGAGTATAATTACGGAATCAGGCTCCATATTCAGCTCTTCGTGACCAAGCTCATTGACAAAATAATAACCGGTACAAAGTCCTTTTGATGTTTCAAATTCTATTTTTACGTGACTGCCCACAACCTCATGCTGCACAACTTCCACCGCAATTTCCTCTCTCAAATCCTCAGCCGTTCCCAGCGTTTCTTCCTGATCACCTAAAATATCAATATTAGTATCCATAACCGTTGTTTAAGGTAAATGTCGAGTTTGATACTTGCCTTAAAAAGTTGTACCCGGAGTTGAAAATGGTGGAAGATCATTGATCAATTAATATTCTACATCTATGAAATGTTGATCGTAACAACTTCTCCATAAGCCACTTTTATGTCAAAAGCGTGGACAAGTTCGATGTCTCGAAGATGTGCAAGAATTAATCGTATAACGCCTCCATGGGTTACAATAACCGTTTTCTTAAGATTTGTTTGTATTAATTCAGACCAGAATGATAAAACCCGCGCAGACATTTGTCGCATACTTTCACCGCCGGGAACGATAACATTCACAAAGTCATCCATCCAGATTTGAAGATCGGATTCGTTAACTGTATCCCAGGTAGCACCTTCCCAATCACCAAAGTTCAGCTCGGTAAGACGGTCATCTATTGTGAAAACGGGATTTAGTTTTTGTGCTAATACGGTACAACGTGTGGAAGGACTGGAATAAATGGAGTCCGGATTTTCGGGAAGTTTTGTTTTTATAATTTCAAATTCGGCAGGGAAGGTATCTTCCAAAGCAACATCCAGCCGACCATAAATAAGTCCGGGCGAAAGGGAAGGCGTGGTATGCCTGACTAAATAAATTTCCATAAAACGGCGGTGAAGAAGTAAAAACCAATTTCACAAACCTGCTGTGTCGCACCCAGACAATCGCCGGTATACCCACCGATCCATTTTGTGAAGTAACGGGCGAGCAATATTTTGATCAGATATAGGAAAGGAATCACCAACAGAAATGCCGGTTGATTTAAAAGAAAACACAAAATAAGATGTGGAATTATAGCAAAAACAGCAGCAATGAAAAGTGTGTTTCTGCTTCCAACTTCTGCTACCGGTTTTGATTTGCTGTCATTGGTAAACCGGACGTAAGTATGTGTAAAAATCATCGTCACAGCCATAAACCGGCTTAAATCATGAGCACTTATAAGCGTCAGTAAAACCAGAAAAGGTTGATTTTTAATATGTGGAATTACTGCTTTTATCAAAGAAAATTTTAACCCAAGCAACAGAATAAGCCCGACAACGGCATAGGTCCCGACGCGGCTGTCTTTCATATTTTCAAGAATTTTTTCCTTCGTCCAACCGCCCCCAAAACCATCACAAGCGTCAGCAAAACCATCTTCATGAAATGAGCCGGTTAATAAAATGGAAGAAATCATGGAAAGAATAATTCCGGTAGAAATGTCGATCAGATATGAACCAAGCAGGAAAAAAATACCAGAGCTTAACCCGACAATCCAGCCAATTAACGGAAGATAGCGCGTTGCTTTATTCATGTCATCCGGATTGTAACCAACCCAGTCGGGAACGGGGAGACGGGTGTAAAATTGGAGTGCCGTAAAAAAAAGCCGTAGTTCCTGCTTCATAGAGTTGGATACAGTGCCGGGGATTTATATTGATTTACGGATGATATTTATTTCTTCATTTTTGAAACCAATATGTAAATGCTGGTGATCCATAAAATTAAAGACCTGGCCGGTATCACGAACCGTTTTAATTTTAGAAAAATCAAGTTCCTGAATTAACCAGCCTTCTTTTTGAGGTTCCAATGTTGAAATAATTCCATCTTCCGGCATATCAATGTCAGGCGTGGAGTAAAATGCGGAAAAGCCGTAATTTATGTCCACCGCCGGTGACCAGAGTGCATTTCCAACGGTTTGTGAAACAACAGTATAGGCCTGATTTTCCATCGCCCGTGCCCGCGCTCCGATATGTACGCGCGTAGCTCCACGAATGGTTTCTGTACAACTCGGTGCTAAAATGAGTGATGCACCGGTTGAACATAACAATTGTGAACCGAGAGCAAACTCAATATCATAGCAAATTTGAACGCCAAAAGTACCCCAGGAAGCTTCAAAAAGTGTAAGGTTTTTAACGCCGCTTTGGATTCCCCATTCTTCATTTTCAAAACGGGTCATGAAAAATTTATCCTGGTAACCGGCCAAACCTTTGGAAGAAAAAACAAAAACGCGGTTAACATTTCTTTTGTCCTCGATCACCGGAATGCTCGGGGCAACTATGATGACGTTGTATTTTTTAGCCAATTCAGCGAAGACATTGCAGAATTTATCTTTCAAAGAATCAAGCTCTACGACCTGGCGGCGGATATCGTTTCTGATTTCGTCCGAAAAAATACTGACCAATTCCATCGCGCCATATTCCGGAAAAAGCAGCAGTCCGGCATTTTGGTTTACAGCCTCAATAACCCAACGTTCGATATGTTCACGCCAATTGTCAAATGTGGCATGTTCAGTAATGGGATAATTGGCGGAAGCGATGATCATAATGGGTTCGATGTGTTGGTTATTCAATTATTGCGGTGCGTTGCACCTTTTTTAGACAATTTCCTTCATCCAGAAAATCATTGTTTTAGGAGTCGATATTGGTTCGCCAATATCCGGCCATTCCATGGTTGTTGTCAATTCTGGCACTTTATGGTATCCGCGTTTGATCCAAAAGGCATCGTTCGGACGATAATCTGCTGGTTGTGCCGGGTGATTTATTCTTTCAACCGAACAAAAACAGGTCGTTTTAAACGTGCCAAAACTGGCTGCATGTTCTTCTCTTTCATCAAAAAAACGATGTCCCAAACCCAGTCTGCGATATTGAGTGAGCAGAATACTTTCGCCAAAGTAGAAGATCTTTTCAATGTCTGAACCGGCATTTTTAAACGGAGCCTGAACATCGTTTGTCTCATCGCTTAAAGGAATGCAAGTGGTAGCGCCGACCATTTTTTCGTCATCATAAACAGCGAATAAAAAGGCACGTTCTGATTTTGAATAGATTTTTAAATATTCCTTTTCATAATCCAGCGAGCCTTCATAGAGATAAGGGAAATCCCGAAAAACGGCTATCCGCAATTTCGCCAGATCGTCAAAAACAGATGCAATGGCGTTGCCTTGTTTGGTTATAAAAGTGAGAGACATAAGTTTGGAGCTATCGGCAGTCAGTTTTTAGCCAGTTTTGTGTTTCTTGATTTGCTGGAATATGGTATGGATAAAACATAATTAATATCCAAAATCTGATAGCCGACGGCCTAAGAAACCAGTTTAATCCAGTGTTCCAGATTATAATAAGTGGTTACCCTGCTGATTTTTCCATCTGTTACTTCTAAAAATGCAGCGGCAGGTATAACGTATTTTTGTCCGTAAGCTTCGGGGAAGCCTTCATCAGCCTTTTTGTAAATGCCATTCACGATAAACTCAGCGGAAACTCTCTTGTCGGTTGGTTCTGTAAAAAATACGATATCGGTCAATGTTTCCTCGTACGAATCATCCATCATTTTCATGAATTCCGTAAACTTTTCGATACCAACTCTCACTTCGCCCTGATTGGGTTCGTGGCGGACTTCCGGATGAAGAAGGGCAAGCATGCCTTCAAAGTTTTTTTCGTTGAATGCGTTGTAATATTGTTTTACGATGTCTAATGCAGCCATTCAGAAAGAAGTTTTAGTAAGAACGTTTTAACAAAGATAGGTTTCGTCTTATGGATTAAAAGGTTTTCTGGTCAAAGAAACCTGTCCGTTTGCGTCTTTTTCATATTTGGCGATACAATTTTGCTGAAACTGCGTATCAAAATTTGGCTCCTTCAATTTGATCGAGGTAGGTGCAGAATGACCTTCCTGAAAAAAGAAAACTTTGGTATTTCCATATTTGGTATAGGGCATCAAATCGCCATATTTCTGCATTTCCTGCCAAGGCTCACCCTGAACGGTAACAGCATAAATCCGAAAAATCGGCCCGGTATTATTTGGATTCCTGTATAACGCGACTTCCTTAAAATTACCTTTCAGATCATTGACGGTAGGCTGAGAGGTGGAATCGTAAATGATATAGGCGATTACAAGTGCGATGACTGCTGCAATAATATACTTAACTTTCTTCATAATTTTTTTAGGTTACACAGAGAACCACGGAGGTAAAAAGAGATACACAGAGATTTTATTTGAGATAAGAAACAAACTCTGTGGGTCTCTTCATTCCTCCGTGGCTCTCTGTGTAACCTAACAATTCAATACAAAATTCATTTATCAGACACCCCCGCGCTTTCGAAACTTGCCATTTCGTTTAAAAATGCCACTGCACTTTTTAACAATGGATATGCCACGGCGCAGCCCGTTCCTTCACCCAGCCGCATATCAAGGTTTAATAATGGTTTGACATTCAATTTTTCAAGTAAAAGTTGATGTCCTTTTTCTTCTGATTGATGACAAAAAATCGCGAAATCTTTGATCGTAGGATTTAGTTGGAAAGCGCATAGAAAGGCTGCCGAAGCGATAAATCCATCGACCATCAAAACCATTTTCTCCTCAGCCGCTGCCAGAAACGCGCCGCACATCATCGCAATTTCAAAACCGCCGAAAATTTGTAAAACTTGAATCGGATCCGGTGAAACTTCTGCATGATTTGAAATTGCTTTTTGAAGTATATTGACTTTGTTTTGATATTGATCCGGATTTACGCCCGTCCCTTTTCCAACGCAATCTTCAATACGGATATCAAATAATTTGCTCATAATCACGGCTGCGGAGGAAGTGTTTCCAATACCCATTTCTCCAAAACCAATCACGTTACAGCCGGTTTTTGAAATATTTTTTACAATCTCTTTTCCTTTTTCAATAGCCTGTTGACATTCTTCTTCTGTCATTGCCGACTGATTCAAAAAACTTTTAGTACCATGATTAATTTTAGCGTTAATCAGCTTTTCGTTAGGCTCAAAATCATGGTCAACACCGGCATCGACCAGGGCGAGTTCGATATCATTTTGTTTAGTAAAAACATTAATTGCCGCCCCGCCGTTGAGGAAATTCAAAACCATTTGAAAAGTAACTTCGGAAGGATATGCACTGACGCCTTCGTTGGCAATTCCATGGCTCGCCGCAAAAACTACGATATGCGGTTTAACCAAATTTGGCGTCAAAGTTTCCTGGATCAAAGCAATTTGCAAAGCTACTGCTTCAAGTCTGCCCAGTGCGCCCAGAGGTTTTGTTTTATTATTTATCTTATGCTGTATCTGCTCTTGTAAAGTCATAGTTCTTGGATATATTGTTAGGTTACACAGAGCGGACGCCGCGCGGAACCACAGAGTTGAAGGGGAGGGGCACAGAGTTTTTCTTTATCTCAAAACTAAACCTCTGTGTCCCTCTTTTTAGCTCTGTGGTTCTCTGTGTAACCTACGTGTAACCTATCATTTTAAATTTAGTGCTAAGCCGGATACCATGAAGATGGCTTCGTTAGCCTTGCCAGCCACGTATTGATTTGCCCATCCCTGCAAATCTGTAAACTTTCTCCCAATCTCCGTTTCTGCATGTACTCCCATTCCAATTTCGTTTGAGATGATGATGAAAGTGCCGGAAAGTTTTGCTATCGCATCGATTTCTTCTTTAAATGCAGCCAGCGATTTATTGATATCGTTATCAAAAGCGACAAACAAATTCGTTAACCAAAGTGTCACACAATCGATAACAACCACCTGGTTTTCAATAGGAAGTTGATGGATATTCGTTTCCGATTCGTAGGTCGTCCATTCCGGTCCACGCTCGTTTTTGTGCAATTGAACACGTTCGGCAAAATTGTCGTCCCAGATATGCGCAGTTGCGACATACACCGGAGTTTTGCTGAGCTGCAAAGCTTTTTCCTGTGCAAAACGGCTTTTCCCGCTGCGTGCCCCTCCGGTGATGTAGATGATCATTTTTCTTCCGGCGCTTTAAAACGTTTGTATAAAAATAACTGCCATTTCTCCTCCGCAACGCCCGCTTTGTCCATTTCAGCTCTCGCCAATGTGAAAAATAAATCTGATAAGCGGTTGATATAGGCAGGAATCGCCTCGTGAACTGTATCGGTTTTGATCAGCGAAACGAGTCTGCGCTCTCCTCTGCGCATTTGCGTGCGCGCGACATGGCATAAGGCAGAAACTTCATTTCCACCAGGAAGTAAAAAATAGTCAGAAGGAGAGGTCATTTCTGATTCCAATGTATCAATCCAGTTTTCACAAAACTCAGCGCCATCTTCCGGCATCGGATTTTTGTTTTCTTTTTTTGCATCCGAAGGACGGGCCAGATGTGACATCATATCCATCAAATCTTTCTGGATCTTGTGCAGATTTGGCTGCCATGCGTGATCATTTCCCAACTTTACACGAAGTAATCCGATTGTTGAGTTGGCTTCATCCAGCGTTCCTAAACATTCAATCCGGAGGTCATCTTTTGAAACGCGGCTTCCACCAAAAAGCCCAGTCGTACCTTTGTCGCCTTTTTTTGTATATATTTTCATTTATAAAAATTCGCTTTTAAATTTTATTTATGGTTTAATCTGTTGTAGATCAGCGAGTAATTCGCTGATCGTTAGATATCTTTTAGTTTTCAATCCGTCGTTAAACTCCCAGACATGATTTTCCTCACTTTCTATGATTTCAATTTTATACGGCAAATCCGGATTATCACTTACTACAAAATCTTCCCGTTGTAACGCACGTTTTGTCCAGAAAACAAGATTACTTTTTCCGGATAAATAGATAGGAGTGGAGGCGGCTTCTTTGTGAATGGTGAACGTGCCGGTATTTCTATCAAAATGGAATCCGTTTTTAATAAATGCCGCTTCAAAACTTCCGTTTAAAACCAGATCTTCCGGTACGCCCGAAACAAGTTTTCCAGCCGGATGCATCAGCCAAAGTTTGTCGGCCGCCTGGAGTGCGAGATCCAGTTCGTGTGTCGAAAGCAGAATTGCCTTATTGGTTTGCCGGGCGAGATTATGCAATAGCCGCATCATTTCAACGCGGTTTGGTAGGTCGAGATGCGCCGTTGGCTCATCCAGCAAAATCAGTCTGGTATCCTGCGATAATGCCCGGGCCAGCATGACTTTTTGCCGCTCACCATCGCTCAGCTCGTTCATCCGGCGATTGGCATATTGTTTGGTATCCGTCGCATCCATCGACCAGCTGATTTTTTCTTTATCCAAATCGGATAACGATCCCAGCCAGCCCGTGTAAGGCGTTCTTCCAAGCGCGACAAGTTCGCTGACAGTCAGGTTTCCGGTATCAATGCGTTCTGTTAAAACAAGACTCAGCTTTTGTGCAAGATCAGCAGGTTTTAAATTTATTAAGGATTCATGATCGATCAGAATCTCTCCTGCAAGCAAGGGTTGTAAACCTGAAAGCGTTCGCATAAGCGTAGATTTTCCGGCGCCATTAGGACCTAATAAACATACGAGTTGTCCGGGAAACAAATCCAGATTTAGTGATTCTGAAACGATTCGGGGAAGTCTTTTTCCAGCTTTATAGCCGATAGACAAATTTCTGGCGGTTAATATCGGTGAATCGTTCATGAGAAAGAAGAACGTAAATTATTTCGACTGACGATCACCCAAATCACCACCGGAGCACCCAAAAGCGAGGTTACCACATTGATAGGCAATACCGTCTGCGTTCCCGGCATTTGTGAAATAATATCGCAGACAAGCATCAGCACTGTTCCAACCAGACAGCAGCAAGGAATCAAAATCCGGTGATCGGAAGTTCCCAGAAGTGCACGGGTGATATGCGGAATAGCGATACCGACAAAACCAATCGGGCCACAGAAAGCGGTGATACTTCCTGTTAATAAACTGGTACTGGCCATGATAATGAAACGGATTTTGCCAACGGTCAGACCCATACTTCGCGCATAATTTTCTCCCAATAACATGGCGTTTAATGCTTTGGAAGAAGCAAAAGCGATAAGCAAACCGAGGATTACAACACCGGAAAGTACGTATAAATGATACTGGACAATCCCGCCCAGTGAGCCGAAAGTCCAGAGAATATATTCCTGCAACTGTTCCGGCTGACTAAAATATTGCCAGATACTGATCACGGAAACGGTGATCGTCCCGACCATCACGCCGACAATCAATAAAATAACATTATCCTTAATTCTTCCTGCGATAAGTAAAACCATAGATAAAACCAGTGCGGCACCAAGCGAAGCCATCACCACAATCAGCCAACTTCCGGAAACGCCAAGCTGACGGATTGCATAAATACTGGCCGTACTGCCGCTTGTCAACATCACGGCTGCAACGCCCAATCCTGCTCCGGCAGTTATCCCCAATTCTGACGGACCGGCTAATGGATTGCGAAACAAAGTCTGCATTTGCAAACCGCTAACAGATAATCCGCAGCCTACCAGGATGGCCGTAATTGCTTTTGGTAATCGTATTTTTTCGATAATAAATAACCATGCAGTCGTATCCGATTCTCCTGAAAAAACAATTTTCACCACTTCTCTAAAAGGTATGCTCACCGATCCCAGCATGATATCCAGCATAAAAAATAGCACAGCCAAAACCGACAAACCAATAATGATCAGTTGCCGGGACTTGGACGAGGATTGAGAAACAATTTGCATAATCACTGTTTAAATCAGCTGTGATGTTTGAGTAGCACTAGCCGATAGCTGACCGCCGAAAGCCGACAGCCTATTTCACCTGCTTATAATAAACCAACTCATGTTCAGGGAGTAGTTCCGGATGTAAAATTTTGATCAGATCTGCCAAAACGATTTGCGGATTTACAGCACCCGATTCCCAATAGTCATTCGACCCGCGACTGTTTACACGTTTGTTATAACTATAAATCTGCCCGGATTTATAGGCTTTGAAATCCGTATAACGGGGATCTTTTGCCAGAATTTCCTTCTTGTTGTCATAGTTACTGATTCCGACATTCAGCCAATAGTCAGCCGTCAGGGCTATTGGATATACAGCCTCAAAATTAAGTGCTAAACTTCCGGTTGCTTTTGTATTATTCCAATAATAATCTGCGCCGGAGTCACGGAAGAACTGCGCCATGTAACTATTCCCATTCGGAACAAACCAAGAATCTTTGGAATTCATACCGGTGATGATACTTGGCTTGGATTTTACTTTTTGAGATAAAACCGCAAGACTTTCGTATTCTTCTTCCATTATGGCAAATTTCTTATTCACAAAATCTTCCCGGTTTAGCAGTGCGGCTAAAAGTTTAACCCATTCAGCACGACCTAATGGCGTTGTTTCCACCCATTCTGAATTGATTAAAACAGGAATTCCCGCAGCGTTCAGAGTGGTATATCTTTCCATTTTGGCAACCGGGCTGCCTGTTGTCATGACCAGATCAGGATGCATCGTGATCAGTTTTTCTTCATTCAAACCCTGGTCTTTTCCAACTTCGGCAATCTTTCCAGCCTCAATTTGTTTGATAATTTCAGAATTTGAGACATATTTCAGGTTGCCAAGCCCGGTTACAATTTTCTCCTCACCCAAAAGTCCAACCAAGCCGACATGCATGGAAGACATCGCAACGAGGCTGCGAATCGGGATTTCGATAAACTGACTGTTGGCATAACCTTTCGGCTTTTTTGTGCCGCGCTGCAATAAAACATACCTGGCCGTATCCGTGCTTTTTTCAAAAGGACTTAAAATATTGATTACCTTATAATTGTCGTGGTATTCAATCGTAAACCCTTTGGCATGATGAATCTGGATTTTCTCGGAAAAATAATCTTTCCCGGAAGAAGCCGTTTCTGCGCTTTCAGTGAGGTTTGAAGAAGTACCGCAACCTGTAAGAAGTATTAATGTTGCGAAAAACAATCCCGCAAAACGGGCAGTTTTACTGAAATGAGAAAGTCGCGCATAGTCATAGCGAACTTCCTGAAAGGAGGTTTTCTGTTTTTGTGTCATTTGTGCTGCAAGCCTTTCTTCCGAAAGCTTTGCGTGTTAAGTGAAAAGGCAGGTCTTCTGACTCGTTCCATTCCCTCTGACGCCTTCCCGGGGGAGTTAATTTTGAATGATAGAATGTTAGAATGAGAGAGTGTGTTGCAATTAGCCATTATTCACTCATTCTATCATTCACTCACTCAATCATTGCCCCCAGTGGCTTTTGTCATGAATGTTTTTATGAACTTACAGCAGCGGAGACTGTTCCGGATTTTCACCGGTATTCCCTTTTAAAGTAACCCGATTTTTTCAAATCCGGAATACTACCCTGATGGGTGCAAAACTACTAAGATTTGCTTGGGGTTTTCAATTTGGTAAGAATAAATCTGCCTCCTCTCTGGCTATGAATTGTGATTCAACAAAAAAAAGAAAGCAATAATTATTACTACCATCAAAAAACAGCTTTTATGATTGATCGAAATAACCTTCCGAATTTCGCCTGGTTCAATAACCCGATTATTTTCCCCGATAAAAGGTTTATCAACCAACTTTCCATGATACACATTTCGACCGCCGAAACGACAATCCAGAATTCCTGCCAGGGCAGATTCGGGGTAACCTGAATTTGGACTTTTATGTTGGTTGCCATATTTAAACACAAATTGTAAACCGCGATAACTGGATGTTACAATAATCATCAACAACGCCGTGATACGTGCCGGAATAAAATTCGCAACATCGTCGAGGCGCGCGGCAAATTTTCCAAATTGTTCATACTTATCACTCCGGTAACCAATCATGGAATCCATGGTGTTAATCATTTTATAAACCATCATGGCCGGAACGCCGCCGATTGCGTAAAACAATAAGGGCGCAATGACACCGTCGCTCAGGTTTTCCGACATGGTTTCAAAAACGGCAATACGGATTTGCTGTGCGCTTAACAGTGAAGTATCCCGGCCGACGATGCGGGATAACTGTTTTCTGCCTGCTTCCAAACCTTCTTTTTCCAAAACTAAAAATACATTTCGTCCTTCGGTGATTAAGGCATTATTCGCTAATCCATACCAGACCCAAATGCTGTTGATCCCAATAAAAAGCCAAACATTGATGGTTAAAAGTATTTTGTTTGAGAAATAAAAAAAGAAAAATGTGAGCAGACAAAGGCTGATTGCAAGTAACATTCCTTTCAGAAACTGGGATGAATTTTTGTTTAACAATTTGTCGCCGGCAGCAATGGCGTTTCCAAAAACACGAATGGGATGAGGCCAGTTATCAGGATCGCCGATAATCAAATCCAGAATATACCCGAAAACCAACGGAGCTATGATCAGTAATTTCTCCATTCGTCGAGGGCTTCAATTAACAAATTATTCCTTTCGGGCGATAGAGTAGCAATCCGGAAATGTCGTTTTGATAAATCTCTGAAATTACTTGCATCACGAATCAGAAGTCCGTGTTTTTCGATCAAAAACTGTTTCAGTTTTGCTGCATCGTCTTTCAGTGTTTCTGCCAGAAAAAAATGCGTTGCACTTTCATGAATTTTCAATGATGAATTCTGACCAAGTCGTTGGCTAATTCTTTCTTTTTCTGATAACAAATTCTGCAAGGGAATTTGAATTTGCTGATAATTTTCAAAAATGAATTTACCGGCTTGCAGTGCCATCGTATTCACTGTCCACGGTTGTTTTATACTTTTCAAATTAGAAATTAAATCTTCTGAGGCGACAACATAACCCAGTCTTAATCCCGGAATGGCATAAGCTTTCGTAAGCGAATGCATGATCAGCAGGTTTGGGAAACGGTTAATGACCGGTATGGAAGAACGGATTTGAAGCGTGAAATCAATAAAGGCTTCATCCACTACAAACAATGTTTGCGGGTTTTGTTGTATCCAGTTTTCAAGCTGAGTAAACGCTTCTCCTGTTGGGTTATTGGGATTGCAGATGAAAACGAGATCAGTTGATAATGTTGGAAATTCCCGGATTTTGGACCAGGGTAAAAATGTTAAATCGTGTTGAAACAATTTACATGCATCTTCATATTCAGCAAATGCGGGCGTAATGATCGTCGTTTTTTTACATGAAAAAGCCTGTGCGATCAGATATATGCTTTCGGTTGTTCCGCTGTTTATTAAAATCTGGTCAGATTTTAAGTCGTGATGAGCCGCAACCATTTCACATAAACTTTCAGCCATCACTTCCGGGTACCGATTAATCGCTGACCATTGCTCAAAAATGTATTCTTTCAATCCCAACGGTTCGCCCCCATACCATACATTGGTACTGAAATTTGCAATGATTTTTTTGGAGTAACGGTACGAATCGTCACCGTGGCCTTGTAACATAGATTTTTCCTTTTATTCCAGACTTTTATATAGCATTTCCATATCCACATGCGCCCGGATATGATCTGCAAGCCGGTCGTATTGTAATTCTTTAAATTGCTTATAGTTGAAATTTTCGGCAGATTTTTCTGTTGAAAATTCGGCTAATAAGTCTTCAATCACCACCGCATTATCCAGAATTCCATGCAGATAAGTTCCCCAGCAATTTTTGTTTAAGAAAAAACCATCAGATTTTCCATTTGATAAAACAGTTACCGGCGAATCGAAATCAGCGGTTGTTTCGCCCATATGAATTTCATAGCCGAGACAAACTTCCTGATTTTCTCTATAACTGAATTGTTGCTGCAATGTCGTTTTTATTGGTTTTAAAACTGTTTTTACAGGAAGTAAACCAAGTCCGGGTATTGATTCTAACGACCCTTCCACATGATCGGGATCTTCAATCAGTTCGCCCATCATTTGATAACCGCCACAAATTCCGATAACTTTTTTGCCGTTTTTGTGCGCTTTGACAATTGCTGCTGCTGCGCCGTTATTTTTGATCGTCAATAAATCATCAAGCGTATTTTTACTTCCGGGAATGATGATGATATCGGCTTTTGCAATTTCATCTGGTTGTGAGGTATAGAATAAATGTACGCGCGGATCTTTCTCCAAACGGTCAAAATCCGTAAAATTGGATAGTCGTTTTAGTAAAATGACTGCAATATTTATTTTTCCTTCGGTTGTGGTATTGAATTTATTTTGAAGCGAAACGGAGTCTTCTTCTTCGATGTGAATGTCTTTGAAAAAAGGTAAAACGCCAACGACTGGAACGCCGGTTAATGCTTCCAGCATTTTTTTTCCATCTTCAAAAAGTCTTGCGTCTCCTCGAAATTTATTGACGATAATACCTTTGATACATTGCCGCTCTTCCGGTGACAGCAAAGCGATCGTACCATAAACACTTCCAAAAATTCCACCACGGTCAATGTCTCCAATAAGGTAAGTTGCCGCGCCGGAATGAAGTGCCATCCGCAGGTTTGTGATATCCCGTTTTTTTAGATTTAATTCCGAAATGCTGCCGGCGCCTTCCATAACAATTGGGGCGTATCGGGCAGAAAGTCTGTCGTAAGCTTGTGTTACAGCCTCAAATAATTCCTTGCGATCGGTGGTTTTGAAATATTCGTATGCCGACTGATTTCCAACAGGTTTTCCGTTCAAAATGACCTGGGAAGCCTGGTCGTTGGTTGGTTTCAACAGAACCGGATTCATATCGGTATGGCAGGGAATACCGGCTGCTTCGGCCTGTACAGCCTGCGCTCTTCCCAGCTCCAAACCGTCCGGTGTTACGTAGCTGTTCAAGGACATATTCTGTGCTTTGAATGGAGCTGGCTGATAACCATCCTGCTTAAAAATCCTGCAAAACCCGGCACAAATGACGCTTTTGCCGACATCGGAGGCAGTGCCTACGAACATGATTGGTTTTGTGAGGATGCGGTAGGTTGACATTGGTTTAGATAATCTTGTAAATATAATTTTATTGGTAAACTAATAGTTGTCCATTGGGAATCAATCCCAACGGGATGATAGTATTATAGTTATGGGACGCTTAGAGGCAAAGTGCTAACCCGGAACGGGTGGCAGATTCTTTATCAAATTTCTTGTCGAATCACATGCCACCCGTTCCGGGTTAAATTAGTTCGGTTTGGCTCATTTCTATAATACTGCCATCCCTTCGGGATTGCTATTTAACAATACGCCCCGAAATAGTAACCGTGATACTCTCCGAAGAAAGCTCTTCAAGCGATAAACATTCTGCGCCCATCGCCTTCGCCATCTCGGCAGCTCTTCCGAAACGAAGGTAATTGTTTTCTGTATCGAGCACCAGAGCAGGGATATTGTTTTGAAATAACTGCCCTGACAATTGCAAAGTTTGCTGCCACGCATCTCCACCACCCGGAAGCGGTACATTGGCTTTTCCATCGCTCAGAATCACCAAAAGCGGTTTCAGATCTCTATCCGGATTTAATTTATTGATTACCTGAGTAGCCATTTGCAACGCATGAGGCAAAGGCGTTCTGCCACCTGTGGGCAAACTTTGCATGGCTTGTTCCGCCTGTTCGACGCTATAAGTTGGCTCCAAGAGCAGATGCGCTTCCACACCGCGGAAAGAAATTACGCCGACCATATCTCTTCTTTGGTAAGCATCAGTCAATAAACTCAGCACACTTCCTTTCACTGCCTCCATCCGGCTGCTGGCGGCCATGGATCCGGAAGCATCCACAACAAACAGAATTAAATTTCCGGTTTTTCCTTTTCTAATTTTTTGATGCAGATCGTTTCGTGTGATCTGAAAATCATCCGGATCACGAATTATAGCAGATTGTACAGTTGCCATTACCGAAATATCGGTAGGTGATTGATCTGGAACAGCGCGTAGCTCAGGACCTCGATTGGTATTAATTGCGTGACTTCTTCGACCTTCCGGCATTTGGTGGGAAACCGGATTTAAATCCACTTTAAAATTTGGCGCTTCTTTTTGAGGTGCTACGCCGAATACTTGTTCCTGATTTGAGGATGATGATTCCTGATTATTTTTATTCTCATCGTCAGGCAGCGGACCCTTAATTTGTTGATCTAGATCTTCTTTTAATTCAGGATGATTTTGCTGCTGCGGCTGATTTTTTTGCTCAGGTTGTTCCTGCTGCATTAATTCATCGAGCTTGTTGTCTCCCTTATTATTTCCTTCAAACGGCTTTTTTCGCTGTCTGTGAATTAGTGCTAGTTCAGCAGCCTGTCGCACGTCGTCTGCTGTGACAATAGTTCGTTTATCCAATGCCGCCAAAGTGATTGCCGTTTTATACATCACAATATCAGCCCGCAAACTTGTCACGTTTAATTCTGTACAAAGCTGGCTGATCAAAGTCAACAATCCATCCGGCAAAACCACAGACGGAAGTAATTGCTGAGCCGAGTTAATTTTATCCTGCAAATTTTTCTGTCCGGCAGACCATTGAGCAGAAAAATTTTCCGGGTCATTTTCAAGCTGGATCCTCCTGCGTACCACTTCCGTTCTTTCCGCTATATCTCGCGGGGCTTCCACATCCACCATCAGGCCAAAACGATCCAGAAATTGCGGACGAAGATTTCCTTCTTCCGGGTTCATGGTACCTATCAAAGTAAACTTTGCCGGATGACTTTCGGACAGTCCGTCGCGCTGGATTGTGTTCACGCCCATAGCGGCAACATCCAGCAAAACATCTACCAGATGATCAGGAAGTAGATTTACTTCATCAATATATAAAATCCCCCGGTGAGCAGCGGCCAGTAATCCGGGCTGTAATCTTTTCTTTTTTTCTGACAAAATACCTTCCAGATCCAGACTTCCCAAAACCCGATCTTCGGTTGCACCGAGTGGAAGGTTAACAAAAGGGACTGGAATTTCTTCAATATCCACAGGACATTCTCCGTAAATATCCTGCGAGTTGTTTTCCTGAATAGTTAACTTAGGGATTTCATTTTTAGGAATTAAAGGCATTATCTCAGCCAATCCTCTGGCGGCAGTACTTTTCGCCGTTCCTTTTTCTCCTCTGATCAATAAACCTCCAATCGACGGATTGATAGCGCATAATAACAACGCACGCTTTAATTTTTCCTGTCCAACCAAAGCTGCAAACGGGTATTTCATAGAGAAGAACAATTAATTTCACTTTCCCCGTGTCGTTAGGGGAATGGCAAAATTAGGGAAAGAAACGCAGAGTTTGAGGGAGTTTTGCGCGGAGTTACGCAATGGATAATTAAATCTCATTAAACTCTGTGCCTAAACTCCTATTACCTTTGCGTTTAGATTTAAGCTCAGATATACGCAAGCATTTTAGTTACATTATTTAAACCAGTTTGAATTGTATCGACCGATTTTGTACCGTGGTAATACCCAATAATATGTAGTTCATCGTAAACATTGACCAACAGCCTCAGCAGCTTTTTGTCATACTTTCTAACCCTGTTTGTGTAATCTTCAATACTTTTAGGTTTGATGAATTTGACTCCTTCTTTTTGTTTTAAATATTCATCCAAAATGAGCAACGCAGCGGAATAAGCTGTTCCCGCAGCCATTTTGACATATTTTACATCAGCATATAATCCGTCCTTTTTACCTGCTTTTTCGCTTAAAATTTCTTTTGCGTTTTGCAAATAACGGGCAGCTTCTTCTGCTGGGGAAGGTATGTTGTCTTGGTTCTGAATGGCCATATCAATAGGAATAGAAAATGAGTTATTGATTTGACTCCGAATTTGTTAAAAGTCATTTCAAAAATAACATAATTTATTACCTTATCGTGTCAGCTGTTGAGGTTTAATATTGGCATACTTTTATTGAAATTTTGGTTATGGCGACACAATCACTTTTACAATTCACCGGCAAAAGCATTTACTGCTCCGAGGCAGATGCGCATATCGATCCCTGGATACCTGTTGACCGCGCGATCATCACACACGCACACAGCGACCACGCCCGTTGGGGAAGCAAACATTATCTTGCGCATAAGGACAGTGAGCCAATTTTAAGACTTCGTCTTGGTCCGGATATTTCTTTGCAGACGGTTGAATATGGTGAAAAGTTTGTGATTAACGGCGTCGTTTTTTCATTACATCCTGCCGGGCATATTATCGGTTCTGCACAGGTCCGGGTTGAATATAAAGGGGAAGTTTGGGTAGCGAGTGGTGATTATAAATTGGAAGATGACAAATTTTGTGTGCCTTTTGAACCCGTAAAATGTAACGTTTTTATCACCGAGTCTACCTTTGGTTTGCCGATATACAAATGGCAGCCGCAGCAGGAAATTTACTCAGAAATTGATAACTGGTTTGCGCAAAACCGGCTTGAAGATAAAGCCAGTATCCTGATGGGTTATTCATTGGGAAAAATGCAACGGATCTTAAAAGGTATTCAGTTGCCTGATGGCCCCATTTATGCACACGGCGCTATTTACACACTGAATGACAGACTCAGACAAGCTGGTTTTGATTTGCCGGAACTTACTTTGGTTACGAAGGAAACGGATAAAAAGTTATTTCGCGGATCGTTGGTTTTGGCACCGCCATCGGTGGACAGCAGTACCTGGATAAGAAAATTCAATCCTTATTCTTTGGGTTATTGTTCTGGCTGGATGGCTTTGCGTGGCGCAAAAAACCGTCGGGCTGTCGATCAGGGTTTTATATTGAGTGATCATGTGGATTGGCAGGATTTGAATACTGCGGTAATTGAATCCGGTGCTGAGAAAGTATATGTCACGCACGGTTATACCAGTATTTTTTCAAGATGGCTGAATGAAAATGGTGTCGAGGCTGGTGAGGTGACTACGATGTATGGGAATGAAGAGGAAACGGAAGACAGGGCAACGGGTGAAGGACCGGAATCCGAAGGCATTGAAAACAAAAAAGATATGTCGCCAATCCCGGATGATCCGGACCTAAAACTGAGCTAAACCCTAACCGCTAAAATCCAACAGCTAAATATGAAGCAATTCGCTGAACTTTTCATGAATCTGGACCGGACCAACAAGACCAATGCAAAGGTTGAGTTGATGAAAAATTATTTTCTGTCTGCGTCGGATGAAGATAAAATGTGGGCACTGACATTGTTTACGGGTCGTCGGCCTTCCTTTAAAGTCAACCGAACACAAGTGAAAGAATGGGCCGCCGCGGAGGCTAATATTCCCATGTGGCTTTTTCAGGAAAGTTATCAGAGCGTAGGCGATCTGGGGGAAACGATTTCACTGATTTTGCCCAGAAATGGTTCTGAGGATTCTGATAAATCTTTGACTGAATGGTTTTATTATTTGGGCTTGTTACCCAAAATGACCGACGAAGAAAAACACGATCATATTCTTCAGGCCTGGTCGCAGCTTTCGCAACACGAAACCTTTGTTTTCAATAAATTATTAATGGGCAGTTTCCGGATCGGGGTTTCACAGACGCTCGTTGTCCGCGCTTTGGCCGAGGCGACTGCTACGGATTCCAACGTTATTGCGCATCGGGTGATGGGTAAATGGGATCCCCTGGAAACGACTTTTGAGAAATTGATTTTGGACGAAGGTGAAAATGATAATGCGTCCAGACCATATCCGTTTTTTCTTGCTTATCCGATTGAGGGCGATGTTTCCAATTTAGGCAATCCGGAAGACTGGTTTGTAGAATGGAAATGGGATGGCATCCGCTCACAGATTATTTACCGAAATAATGAATTGTTTATCTGGACAAGGGGTGAAGAATTATCTACGGATAAATTTCCTGAGTTGCATTTCTTGAGCTCCGTTTTGCCAAATGGTACCGTTCTGGATGGTGAGATTGTGAGTTATTTTGATAACAAGCCAATGCCATTCAATGTTTTGCAGACACGGATCGGCCGGAAAAATCTTACTAAAAAGGTACTGGAAGAAGCTCCTGTTGCTTTTATCGCTTATGATATCATGGAAGCAAATGGCATCGATATCAGGAATTTAAGCCAGATGCAGCGAAGAGCACAGTTGGAGGAAATTCATAAAAACATGCCTGTACAATCCATATTCAATCTTTCTCCATTAGTGGAATTCAAAGAATGGAGCGAATTACACGATCTGCATCCGACTTCCCGTGAAAATATTGCGGAAGGTTTTATGATTAAAAGAAAAAACAGTACCTATCAGGTCGGACGGAAAAAGGGTGATTGGTGGAAGTGGAAAATTGATCCGTTAAGTGTTGACGCCGTTTTGATATATGCTCAAAAAGGATCCGGCCGGAGAGCTGAACTTTTCACCGATTATACTTTTGCAGTTTGGGGTGAAGATGGAAAACTGATACCTTTTGCAAAAGCTTATTCCGGATTGACAGATGTGGAAATTGGTCAGGTTGATTATTTTATCAAACGCAATATCGTTGAAAAATTCGGTCCGGTTAGAACTGTCAAACCTGAGTTGGTTTTTGAAATTGGTTTTGAAGGTATTAATGAATCGACAAGGCACAAGTCAGGTATCGCAGTTCGTTTTCCCAGGATTTTGAGGTGGAGAAAGGATAAGAAGGCTGCGGAGGCGGATACGCTGGCAAGTTTGAAGGGAATTTTGGAGATGTATAAGTGATTTTTTTTAATATTATATTTAAAAAAATTAATATTTAGTCTGCAAATTTAATATTTGATGTTAAATTTGCAGAGATGATAAAGCGAAGATTAGAAGATGTAGTAAAAAGAGCGTTGCAAAACAATGCTTCAGTAGCTTTGCTGGGACCTCGTCAGGTCGGTAAGACAACCATAGCGCTAGATCTGACAGAATCGCTTCCCTCAATTTACCTGGATCTTGAAAATCGTACAGACTTCGACAAAGTTAAGGATATCCATGTATTTCACTCCGTAAACAGAGAGAAACTAATTGTACTGGATGAGGTTCAAAAGCTGCCTGAAATATTTGCCGAATTACGAGGAATAATAGATCGGGAGCGTAGAAAGGACAATAGGCGTGGATTGTTCTTATTTCTGGGGTCGGCGTCGATAGACCTTTTGAAACAATCCAGTGAATCTTTGGCTGGCAGAATATCATATCTGGAACTTCATCCGATTGATGTTCTGGAATATACCGAAGGTGATCCAAATAACATTAATAGCCTATGGCTGCGAGGGGGTTTTCCAGAAAGTTTGTTAGCCGATTCGGATCAGCTCAGCCGGGAATGGCGAAATAATTTCATCAAAACATATCTGGAAAGAGACATCCCACAACTTGGACCCAGAATACCAGCAGCCACTTTGGAGAGATTTTGGACTATGCTTGCACATCACCAGGGAAGTGTTTTTAATGCATCTCATTTGGCCAGAAGCCTGGATGTATCAAGCGTTACAGTGGGCCGATATCTTGATCTGATGACGGACTTGCTTTTGGTAAGGAGATTGCAGCCATGGATTTACAATACAAGTAAGCGATTGACAAAAAGCCCCAAGGTCTATGTAAGAGATAGCGGCATTACACATGCTTTGTTAAACATCGACGACTTCAATACCTTATTGGGGCATCCTGTTATCGGGACAAGTTGGGAAGGATTTGTAATTGAAAATATCATAAGTGTAATTCCGCACAATTCAGCTCGTCCTTATTATTATGGGAGTCCGGGTGGCGCTGAAATTGATTTAATTCTTGAATTTAAGGGTGGGGAAAAATGGGCGATTGAAATAAAAAGAAGCGCCTCACCCAAGTTATCCAAAGGCTTTCATGTCGCTTGCGAAGATTTAAAACCGGACCGCATGTTTGTTGTTTACTCAGGTAAAGATACTTTTCCCATGGGTGGTGGTGTAACGGCGATTTCTTTGTTTGATTTGATGCAGGAAGTTGTTGTCAGCTAAGAATTCAATCTGAGAAAACGAGTCACATAAAATCTTTTAAGTCATCAATAGCTTTGTTGAAATCATCCGACATTTTAATAGTGCCTTTCATTGTCCCCAATGGACGTTTTTTTAAGGATACATCTGGCTCCACTTCCTCCATAAAAGTTATTAAAACTTTTGCTTTTTTTCTCAAAGGAGGATTTTCTGTCAGAATTACCTGACCATTTTCATAAACACCTTCAATTGTAGTTAGCATAACTTTTATATTTAGTCGTTAACAAATATACCTATTTGAAAGATTAGTTGATAATTTAGAAAATCAGGAATGAAATTTGATAAAAGCATCATATCCTAAAAATATTAATTATCAATAATTAAAAAAAGAATATCCCTTTGACAAAATCCCGCGGACATATCATTGTTGAGCAATGGTTTAAATCGAAAAACTGGAAATGGGCGGCTTTTCAAAAGGAAGCTTCCGAGGCTTATCTTTCCGGGAAAAGTGGTCTGGTGAATGCTCCGACAGGAAGCGGGAAAACTTATTCTTTATGGATTCCTTTTCTGATCCGATATATTAATTCATTACCCAAAAATCCTGCAAAACGAAGTAAAGGATTGCAGATTTTGTGGGTGACACCTTTGCGTGCTTTGTCAAAAGATCTTTTCCGGAATATGGAAATCGCGGCTTTGGAAATGAATCTGACGTTGCGGATTGGCGTTCGTTCGGGTGATACCAGTACCAAAGAAAGAGCCAGCCAGAAAAAGCAAATGCCGGAAGCATTGCTGATCACACCGGAAAGTCTGCATCTTTTATTTGCACAAAAAGGCAGTTCTGAAACTTTCAAAAATCTGCATACCATCGTCGTCGACGAATGGCATGAACTGATGGGAAGCAAACGTGGCACGCAAACAGAACTTGCGATTGCACGATTGAGAACGATCAATCCTGACCTTCAAACCTGGGGCATTTCGGCAACCATAGGAAACCTTGAAGAAGCGAAACAGGTTCTGGTCGGGATGGATTCTGCGGAGGAAGATACGGTGATCATCAAAGCAAAAACACAGAAGAAAATTCTTGTTGAAAGTATATTGCCTGAAAAAGTGGAAACACTTCCCTGGGCAGGGTATATGGGGACGCGGCTGATTGATTATGTCGTTGATATTATTCAAAAAAGTAAAACCACTTTACTTTTTACAAACACACGTTCGCAAACAGAAATCTGGTACCGGGTGATCATCGATAAATATCCGGAATTTGCCGGAATTATGGCTCTTCACCACGCATCTCTTGATCGTGAAATCCGGGATTGGGTGGAAGAATCCTTACATGCTGAAAAACTGAAACTGGTCATTTGTACGGCAAGTTTGGATTTGGGCGTCGATTTTCGTCCTGTCGATACCGTCATTCAGGTGGGAAGTCCTAAAAGTATCGCGCGGTTTATTCAGCGGGCGGGTAGAAGCGGACACCAGCCAGGTGTTGCCAGTAAAATCTTCTTTTGTCCTACAAATGCACTGGAACTGATCGAGGCGGTCTCCCTTCGTGATGGTGTTGAAAGACAAATAATTGAGGATCGTCCGCCCGTAATTCATGCTTTTGATGTATTGGCGCAATGGATGATCACGCTTGCTGTCGGTGAAGGTTTTGATGAAAAACAGCTGTTTGATGAGGTCAGGAATTGTTATGGATATCAGTTCATCAACCGGGAAGAGTGGGAGTGGCTTTTGGGTTATATTACAACCGGCAGCCCATCACTGGAAGTGTATGATGAATATAAAAAAGTGGAGAGAATCGACGGACTTTACAAGGTTACCAGTCGCCGGATCGCGCACCGGCATATGCTGAGTATGGGCACCATCGTTTCAGAAACATCGCTGAAAGTGAAGTTGCAGCATGGACGGTACCTGGGTTCTGTCGAAGAATCTTTTGTAACTAGGATGAAAGCGGGTGATGTTTTTGTCTTTGCCGGCATGAGCGTAGAGTTTATCCGTATCCATGAAATGACGGTAACTGTCAAAAAAGCGGAAGGGAAACGAGGATTTTTGGTGCGTTGGGCGGGAGGAAGAATGCCGTTATCGTCTCAATTGTCAGCTTTTATTCGCGACCGGTTATCCGATGCGATCGAAAATCCGCATAAGGAAAAGGAATTAGCAAAATTAAAACCGCTTCTGGAATTGCAGCGGGAACGATCGATGATTCCCAATGCAGGTGAATTATTGATCGAACAATGCGAGACCAAGGAAGGGCACCACATTTTTATTTTTCCTTTTGAAGGCAGGTTGGTTCATGAAGGTATGGCGATAATTCTGGCTTACCGGCTCAGTAAATTGTCTCCAATCACTTTTTCACTGGCGATGAATGATTACGGATTTGAATTGCTCAGTGACCAGTATGTTGATATGGAAAAAATAACAAAGGAAAATGACTTATTTTCAACGGCTCATTTGGTTGATGACATTTACCAGAGCGTGAATGCAACTGAAATGGCGAAGCGAAAATTCAGAGAGATTGCCGCCATTGCCGGACTGATGTTTCAGGGTTATCCTGGGAAATTTATGAAAACGAAGCAGGTTCAGGCGTCAAGCTCGTTGTTGTTTACGGTGATGACTAAATATGAAAAAAATAATTTGCTGGTAAATCAGGCCTATCAGGAAGTATTGACTTATCAGCTGGAAGAAGTCAGGATGCGGAAAGCGCTTGACAGGATTGCAACACAAAAAATAATAATCAAAAGGACGAGAAAGCCAACGCCTTTTTCGTTCCCTATAATGGTAGACCGGCTAAGGGAGCAGCTGACTTCTGAAAAATTGGAAGACCGGATACAAAAAATGCTCAAACAGTATAGTGATGCAGATTGAAATTAGAAATAACCACTTTGATTTATTAACACAAAAGGCGATTTTTTGGCAGGAAAAACAAACATTACTTATTGGAGATTTACACCTTGGTAAAATCACACATTTCAGAAAAGAGGGAATAGCAGTGCCGCAACTTGCAGCGGGAAATAATTTTGAAAGGCTGGATGAATTACTTCAAAATACGAATCCATCGCGTATCGTTTTCCTGGGTGATCTTTTTCATAATAAATACAATTCAGAGTGGGAAACCTTTTCGGAATGGAGGAAAAAATATCATTTTGTTGAAATGATCATTGTGATCGGAAATCATGATGTTTTGCCGGTCAGTTTGTTTTTGGAAAATAATATTGAAGTGTATAAAAATGATTTTGAAGAAGAGAACTTCATTTTTACCCATCATCCAAAAGTAGAATTGGACCCATTGAAATTTGTATTTGCCGGACATATCCACCCGGTTTTTACATCGTATGGAAAAGGGCGTCAAAGTTTTCGGCTGCCATGTTTTGTTGTGGATAAAAATCAGGCCATTTTGCCAAGTTTTGGCGTTTTTACAGGGGGATTTGGGGTTGATCTGGTAGCAGGAAGAAAGATTTATATGTTGACGGAGGAGCGGGTTTTTGCGATTGGGTAATGGCGGGCAATATTAAGTAATTATGTCACCCGTTCCGGGTTTAACCCATTCACATTTCGATATTTCTATAATAATGTCATCCCTTCGGGATTTTGTTTTGGGCATCGAATCTGATTTCTACAATAATGTCATCCCTTCGGGATTTTGTTTTTGGATATTGAATCTGATTCTATAATAATGTTATCCATTTGGAATTTTTGTTTTAGACATTGAATCTGTTTTCTATAATAATGTCATCCATTTGGGATTTTTGTTTTAGACATTGAATCTGATTCCTATAATAATGTCATCCCTTCGGGATTTTTGTTTTGGACATTGAATCTGATTTCTATAATAATGCCATCCCTTCGGGATTTTTGTTTTGGATATTGAATCTAATTCCTATAATAATGCCATCCCTTAGGGATTTTTGTTTTGGATATTGAATCTGATTTCTATAATAATGCCATCCCTTCGGATTTTTGTTTTGAAGATTGAATCTGTTTTCTATAATAATGTCATCCCTTCGGGATTTTTGTTTTGAACATTGAATCTGTTTTCTATAATAATGTCATCCCTTCGGGATTTTTGTTTTGAACATTGAATCTGATTCTATAATAATGTCACCCCTTTGGGATTTTGGTTTTGGATATTGAATCTAATTCCTATAATAATGTCATCCCTTTGGGATTTTGGTTTTGGATATTGAATCTGATTTCTATAATAATGTCATCCCTTCGGGATTTTTGTTTTGGACATTGAATCTGATTCTATAATAATGTCATCCCTTCGGGATTTTTGTTTTGGACATTGAATCTGATTCTATAATAATGTCATCCATTTGGGATTTTTGTTTTAGACATTGAATCTGATTCCTATAATAATGTCATCCCTTCGGGATTTTTGTTTTGGACATTGAAATCTGATACTATAATAATGTTATCCGTTCCGGATATTGATTTTGGAAATAAACCCGAAGGGTTGACATTATTATAGAAATGCATTGAACGAAGCGACCAACTGAACCCTGAAAGGGTTACATGTGCATATCAATGGCCCTAGCTCCAAACCAAAAAAAACTGGCTAAATACGGAATTGGATTCCGTATTTAGCCAGTTTTTGTTCAGATGTATTTTTACATCACTTAATCATTTCTTCTCAATCAAATGCTTCCAATACCGTTTCGGCACATGCTGCACGTGCAACTTGATATTTCGCCTGGAAGGAATATTTACGTTTTTAAAATAATTCTTCCATAACTCCTGATACAAAGTTTCGGAATCATGAAAAACATCTTTTACGGCTGTTTTTTCTCCTGCTTCATTTGAAAAATTCAGCGTGATTTCTTCCACTTTATCCTGATCATAATAAATTCCATACTTCCGTTTGATATCATAAATCAGCCAATTCTGATCGGCATAACGTTCAGCGAAATGCTGGCTTAGTAAAGGAATTACGTTGAAATCAGGTTCGATTCCGGCATAATATAAATCATCCGCCGTGCGCTGAAATCTTACAAACGCTTCCATTCTGTGTTTTTCCCTGTATACCATTTTTGAAGTCTGGCTGATCTTCAGAACATCAGAATTTCCATAGGCTAGGTGCGGCGAATCAAAACCGGAAAAATAAAATTTGATGCAGGAAAAGATTGTAAATTCCATTCCGGGCATTTCTGATAAATAACAGCGGTATAATTGAATGCAATTTTCCTTCGGGACTTTCTTTTTCAGCCCCAGCCAAACTCTTTGCGACTTCGTTTCGTCCGTCACTACAATAACCTTTTCAGCAAAAAAATCTGATTGGCTTTCTTTGTCAATAATTGAAAAACCGGAAACATTCCACTTTTTTGAATAGGCTTCAAAAACAGCAGTCAGCAGTCCATACCAGGTTCCGTCGTAGGAAACATTGACAGGTTTATCCGAAAAGATTATACTGCTGGCCTCCATTGGTAAGAAATTTACTTCGGGATTCGTTAAGGATGAACTGACGGATTTTGGCTTCCGTGTAATCCTTCCGATCGGTTATCGGACTATTGCAGGTTATAAAATATTTTGCCCGGTTAAGTGCAATTCCGATTTTTTTGAGATGATCCCATCCCAATTTGTTAAACCGACGAGCACCAACAATTTTCTGGGCTGATTGTACACCAATTCCAGGTACACGAAGTATCAGCTGCAAATCAGCCGTATTAACATCAACCGGAAAAAACGCCATGTTTCTAAGCGCCCAGCTAAGTTTTGGGTCAATTTCAGGATCAAGATTCGGGAATTGATCGTTAAGTAATTCCTGCACATGAAACCCATAAAACCGCATCAGCCAATCCGTTTGGTATAAGCGGTTTTCTCTTAAAACAGGTACAGCGCTTCCTAGTTCCGGGAGCCGGTTATCATTACTGATAGGCACATAACCAGAATAATAAACACGTTTCAAATTAAACCCTTTATAGAATTTATTTGCCGTATGCATGATATCTTTATCCGATTCGCCACTGGCGCCGATGATCATTTGCGTGCTTTGTCCGGCAGGGGCGAAAAGCGGTGCAGATTTGAATATTTTCGATTCTTCCTTCGTCCTGATGATTTCCTTTTTCAGGTAAGTCATCGGCTCAATCATGTCCTTTATATTCTTATCCGGTGCCAATAATTTCAATCCGCTTTCCGTAGGAATTTCAATATTAACGCTAAGTCTATCCGCCCACAAACCAGCCTCGTGCATTAATTCATCACTTGCGCCTGGTATTGTTTTGAGGTGGATATAACCATTGAATTTATTTTCCGTGCGAAGTTTCTTGGCGACAGAAACCAGCCTTTCCATCGTGTAATCAGCATTTTTAAAAATACCGGAACTAAGAAAAAGGCCTTCAATATAATTTCTGCGATAAAAATTCATCGTCAGATCGACGACTTCCTGAACCGTGAATGCGGCTCTTTTGATATCGTTGCTTTTTCGAGTGACACAATATGCACAATCAAAAATGCAATGGTTGGTAAGCAAAATTTTCAGAAGAGATACGCAACGGCCATCTTCTGTGTAAGTATGACAGATTCCACTACCCGTTGCTTCACCTAATCCTTTGTTATGATTTTTACGCTTACTTCCACTGGATGAACAGGATACGTCGTACTTGGCCGCATCAGCAAGAATTTCCAGCTTCTCATGAAGTCTTTCCGACATATCGATGTTCTAACGTTTGTTGATGATACTATTAGTATCACAAAGATAATAAAATTTTGATACTGAAATGAACTTTGAAAGAATTTTTTTGATATAATTCGTAGGTCATTTACCTAATTATCGACAACATTTCCTTTGCTGTCAATACTTTCCATAAACTGATGAATTTGATTATAACGCTTGTTCCATGGATTGAAAAACTGGGTTATCATAGGAATGTGTTTTTTGCCTTTCAAAATTTCATAGGGCGTTTCCGGAGCATATTCTAGTAAAGCCTTGATGAATTTTTCATTACTGGAAGCGATGGATGGATAAGTTTTTTCACCCCTGAGAATCGTCATCGGAGGCATTCCTTTATGCAAATGATAAAGCGGCGAAGCGTCTTTCCAGTTTTTCTGATCAGGTGTAAAAGTTTTAAGATAGGTGTTGTCGTTTGAAAACTTTTCTTCCAAAAGATAACCATACATATCCAGTCCCGCTGCGTCGATTAATATCAGTCCCCTGATCGGATTTTCCATTCCCAGTTTTTTAAAATATTTGTCATCAATAGAAATAAGTGCTGCCAGATGTCCGCCAGCCGAATGCCCTGAGATGAATATCCGGTCAGGATTTCCACCATAATTATGAATATTTTCTTTTACCCATTTGACCGATTTCGCTGAATATTCAGCCATTTCCTTGTAAGTCGCAGATGGACTTAATGGATAATCGATGATAACATAAACAATGTCTTTTTTCGTCCAGTTGCGTCCCATCAGACTATACTGGGATTTTTTACCCGAATTCCAGTTTCCGCCATGGATAAATATCAGAACATCTTTTGGTGATTTTGGTTTATTTGGTTCGAAAATATTCAGCTCCTGATCCGGAATTTTGCCAGTTGCTTTCGCATAAATGATATTCTTATGCGCTTTATTTCCCAAAAAAGTACAGCCTGAAAGTGTTAACAAAAAGGCTCCGAATAATATTAGTATGATGATGATGCTGACACGTGTTTTTGAACTCACAGATCCGGACTTTTTGATTTTGATATATAATAACATACGTTGGACGGATGTCTGTGGATTTAATTTTATGAAAACATATGGCAATAAAAAATCCACTGATTGGTGAAAATCAGTGGATTTTAAATAGAATTTTTTCTAGCCTAAACCTTTTTCGGAGGCAGATTAAATGCAACTGCATTATGCTCAAAATGTCCTTTGTGGGAACCGTCGCAGAAAGGTTTGTTAGCTGACATACCGCAGCGGCAGATCGAAACCACAGTCCTTCCTTCCAATCCGTACACATTTCCTTGTGCGTCTACGATTTCAAAATCTCCGTCAACTTTCAGAGATCCGTTGTTATTTACGGTAAGCTTTACTTTTGTCATGATGAATAATTTTGCCCAAAGGTAACAATCGTAATGGATGGAGAGTTATCACTGAGCTAATTTAGCATCAGTACAAATCTAATTATCGTTTCTGGACCAGGCAGGTTTCAAAGTCTTAGCTGCTTTCGAATCACGCTGGTTAATTCGTCTATCTTGAATGGTTTCGTTACGAAATCATCGAAATTACAATCCAGAATATCTTGTGTTGTCCGGGCAAAAGTATCCGCAGTGAGAGCCACAATCGGCACTGCATCCAAGTGAGGAAATGAGCTGCGGATGAATTTAATGGTTGTCATTCCATCCATCACCGGCATTTGTAAATCCATTAGCACCAGATCAAAACTGCGAACCTGTAAAGTGCTTAAAACCTCCTGGCCGTTGTTGCAAATTATAAAATCTGCTTCCCATTTAGTTAATAAGTGTTTTAATAACAGCTGATTAGCTAAAATGTCCTCGGCTACTATTACACTAAACCCTTTGAGTGAAAAGGGAGTATCATTATTCAGTAAATTTTTTATTGGAAGAATTTCTCCTCGTCTGAACGTAAGTTTTACACTGAATTTACTTCCGGAGCCCAGTTCGCTTTCAGCTGTAATTTCTCCTTCCATAAGCTCGGCTATCTTTCTTGTGATACTCAGCCCAAGTCCGGTTCCTCCAAAATATTTTGCTGCATTATTGTTATGTGCCTGAGAAAAGCTGTCGAAGATCATGCACAATTTGTCGTCTGAGATTCCAATACCCGAATCTGAAACCTGAATATTTAAATCTACCAGATCTGACTGCTGACTAATCACATCAATTTTCAGTTTTACAAATCCACTGGAAGTGAATTTAAGTGCATTCCCGATCAGGTTGACCATTATCTGGTTTAATCTGTAAGCGTCACCAATCAGGATCGGAGGGATCTTTTCATCAATTTCAAATATCAGTTTTAACCCCTTATCCTGCGCCTTAAATTCAAATGTCTGATAGAGGTATTGAAGTTTTTCACGAAGATCAAATTCGAAGTTTTCAATACTGAATTTTCCTGCTTCTATCTTTGAAATATCTAAAATATCATTCAATATAACCATCAGATTATCAGCTGAATATTTGATTGTGTTCAGATACTGAGAGTCCTGTTCAGAAAAATTGCTGGTCAATAATAAATCTGTAAACCCGATAATAGCATTCATTGGTGTACGGATTTCATGGCTCATCGTTGACAGGAAATCTGACTTAATCCGCGCAGCTTCTTCTGCTTCTTTTTTAGCGTTAATGAGTTCTGTTTCTGCAATTTTTCTGCTCGTGATGTCAATCGCAGTCCCAAGGACTTCCTGAACTTCGCCCGCTTTGTTTCTTTTAAAAGGTACTTCGCGGGTTATAATCCATACGTCGCAGCCGTTTTTATGTTTTAACCTGAATTCCTTCTCAATTACTTCGCCATCTTTCAGGTTGTACCTGATTTGATTATAATGTTTTTTAAATATTTGAAGGTCTTGGCAATCAATTAAATCAATGAATGCAAACGAATTTCCTGATCCGGTTTCTTCGATACTATACCCTAAAATTTCTCCGATCTGATGGTTATGAAAGATGTTTGTCCATTTTTTTATATCGATCACGTAAATGATATTGGGAGAAAGCTGGGCGACTTTTTGAATAAATTCTTCTTTTTCCGCAAGTTCTTTTTGCGCTATTTCTCTTTCCATCTCCACGTCCAGCATCTGGCTCATTGTATGGAAAGTTTTGGTAAGTTTTTCAGGGTTTATCTCTGCTTTTGGAAAATATTCCATAGCTCCGGCTTTCATCATCTCGACAGCAATACGCTCGTCACCCTGGGACGTCAACACGATAACAGGCAATTTGGGAGCAATTTTTTTGATCTTTTTAAGCAACTCCAAGCCATTGGTTTTAGGCAGTTGATAGTCAATAAAAATGCAGGTTGGCAGCCATTTTTCAAGTGTTTTTATGGCTTCTTCTGCATATTTACAAACACGTATTTCCAGAATTTCCACATTACATTTTCCTACCGCGCGCCGAAATTCCATGGCGTCGATCATATCATCCTCTACTAATAAAATATTTAATGATGTCATATTATTTGCCAGAAGAGGGTTTATGGGGTTATTCAGGGTACTCGCAAAGTGTCCAGTAACTTTTCAAGGTAGAAACGGCTGCAATGAAACGATCCATGGAAAGTGGCTTCAAAATGTAACCGGCAACATTTAGATTAAACGCATCTATTTTGTCGCCGTCTTCATTCGATGTAGTCATCACAAAAACTGATAATGCCGCAAGTTCAGAATCCTGGCGAATCTCTTTAAGAAATTCGATTCCTCCCATTTTCGGCATATTCAGGTCAAGCAGCACTATTCTCGGTTTTGGAGCATCCGTTTCGGTAGACCTCAACAGTTCCAGCGCCTCGATTCCATTATGTGCGACAACGAGCGGATTGGAAATGTTATTCTTTTTAAAGGCTCGTTTCACGTTCATGATATCGACCTCATCATCTTCAACCAGCAAAATTGTCATAGGAACAGGGTTTGGAATGGACATTTGTTCAGATTTTTATAGTTGGGACTAATTAGTGTAGTTGTTAGGTGAATTTTCAAACTTCGTTTTTTTCAAGAGCCGGCCAGGTGAAATGAAAAGTGGTGCCTATTCCCATCGTTGACTCTATCCAGATTCTAGCATGCTTCTCATCCAGAATTTTTTTGACAATAGCTAAACCAACGCCGGTACTTTCAAATTCATCGCGGGATTGCAATGTCTGGAAAATGACGAATATTTTATCATGGAATTCAGGACTTATTCCGGGACCATTATCCCGGACAAAAAATTCCAGTTCATGATTATTATTTTTCCATCCAATCGTGATTTCAATATCGGGTTTGTCGTTGTATTTAATTCCGTTTGAAATCAGATTCTGGAGAATTTGTATTAGTGTAATTTTCTCAGATACCATTTCAAGATCGGGGTTGCCTTCGAGCTTAAATTCAATTTGTTTTTTAGAACTGAATGTTTCGCAAAGATCATCGATAACGGATTTTACCAGAAATTTCTCTTTATTGGTTTTAATTCGCCCCGCTCTTGAATAGGACAAAATTCCGTTGATCAGACCTTCCATCCGATGCACGCGTCCTCGCAACAGCCGAAACTGATCTTTGGTATCACCTTCCAGAAGATCAGTGATATCTTCCTCAATCCATTCCGATAAGTTATTGATCGCACGCAATGGGGCTTTTAAATCATGACTGACAACGTATGCGAATTGATCGAGCTCGGCATTGATCCTTTCAAGATCACGCATGTAAGATTTCAGTTTCATTTCAGCTTCTACCCTTTCAGATATATCCTGAATAAACGCCAGGATGTATCCCTGTCCCTCTGACTCATAATATTTGACACTTGCCTCCACAGGAAATGTTGAGCCGTCTTGTCTTTTATGAACGCCGTTTATCATCATCTTCGACATTCCTTTGAGCGTTTCAACATGCTCCTGCCATGCTGCATGGTCTTCAAATATTTTTTCAATCCCGCTGATATGCGTGCCTATAACTTCTTCCTGAGATTTACCTAAACGCCTGGCCGCCTCCTGATTTATAAATAGTAATTTTCCCTGATCGTCCGAAACCTGAACAGCCTCGCTGGATTCATTGAACCAGTCTACCATTCTGTTAATCTCTGCTTCTTGTTTTTTTCGTGCTGTAATGTCGCTTAGCGTACCAATAAATCCAAGGATATCATTTTTTGAAGATAGTTGAGCCGACATAGTCAGTTCAAGCCACTTTTCTTTATTATCTCCGGTTTTTAAAATGAAGGTTTCCTGAATGGATTTTATCTGGCCGGTAAATAGTAAATTAAGCGTATTTTGGGCGTCCTGGCTAACGTGGAATTCTTTCCAGTTTTTGTTCAAACTTTCAGAAATTTCAAATCCGGTAACCTTTTTCCACGCATTATTGAGATAAATTATCTTTCCATCTTTGTTAAGCTGAATAAGCACTTCGGAAATACTGTTTGCTACTTCTTCAAGCCGTCTGTTTGTCGAAGCCGCTTCTTCCGTTTTTTCGTCTGCGATCTTGATCAGTTCACGGTTTGCTTTGAATAATTCCGAAGAGCTCTGTTCAAGAATATGCTCCACGCGCGACATATCATCCTGAAATTCCAGATATGCTTGATTTACAGAAGCAAGAAATTCCTGAATTTCCGGATTTTCTGCCAGTTCAGCAGACAAAGATTTTCGGATCTGTCGTTTTAGGAGGCGGTGATATGTTATTTCCGTTGTTTCTGGTGCAGTCATAAGTTAAGATTCACGGAAAGTTGTGATGGTCATGGTCTGGTTATGAAGCTCGCAAACTGCATTCTGGTTGAAAGGCCCAATTTCTCCATAGGAATAAAAACCGGTCATAACAGGTTTCTCGAGAACTGCTGATACGCATTCCACTTCTTCTTCAACAATTTGTTTTAACACCAGTTTTCTTCCCACGCAACTCACGAGAAGAGCAAATTCAGGAGACTCCACTTTTCCATTACGCGCGACAATGGCCGCTTCTTCTGCACCATTAATAAGTCTGTCCGTATTGGCTTTCATCAATCTTACGAATGAGCCTTCGGGGATATCACCCGCGAAAGTCAAGCTTTTTTCTCCTTCATTAATACCCAGAATCGTTCGAACAACCGGGGTGCGGTCTTCACTATCCCGCATACTCAACGGAAACAGAAGTCCGGAAGAGGGGAGATCCTTTGCTTTATCTCCGAGAAAAGATTTGTATAGATCCAGTGCCGGCTGTCCGTCAATTTCGAATAAAACATTTTCATGCGATCTGGTAACCAGGCGGTCCATGCCGAAACTGTCCCAGCCGCCGCGAGAGCCAAAGCCGATTTCTAATGACTCTCCATAGAAAGCAATGGCGGCAACACTTTCAGTAGCGACTGCGCCATCAGGCTCTATGATTACGGTTCTGGAAAAATTCGGTCCGTCACCGGCAAGTCCTCCTGTAAGTGTGACATGGTCGGGCAGCTGCGCCGCTATTCCTTTGACAAGGTCAGTTCCATTAACTTTCAGGCCGTCGGAAACGACAAAAACATGCTTTAAATTTTCAACTGGAAATTGAGAAACCAGCTTCTTGCCGGCCTCGAAACTGTCAAATCCGATCTCTTTCAAAGATACTTTTTTGGACTCAATTGTGGATTTTTCAAATTCAATTGCCGTCACGATAACTTTCCCATCGGTGACAGATTCACCCATGATTTCACCCGATGTTGAACAGCCTGTAAAAGCAGCGTCAGGATAATTATTTATAAGCTCGTTTGTGAGATTGCTTTTTTCAAGAATTTCCCTGTGTCCGAAAGCAAAAATCAGGTGAGGATTTACGGTAAAGTTGTTGAGGGAATGTCCACCAGAGTAGATCAGTTGTTCAATTTTCATGTTGAGTAAAGTCGCTTTATAAGCTCGTTAGACATACAAGGTAACGAAAGTTTTCGACCTGTTTCAAATTAAATATGAACCGAGATTAATAATCTTTGGTTACAAATTTTTGCCGGTTTTTAACTAATCGATGGAAAAGAAATTCCCTTAATTTTTCGAAATAATTCTACTGCATATAGGTCGGTCATGCCAGACACAAAGTCCAATACCGTCTGGATTTTTGAGTACTCGTCGGTTGCGTTGGTGATGAATTGTTTTGGGATTAATTCCACCAGTTTTTTTGAATAATGAGAATCGTTGTTCAGGTATGCCGGAATAAATTCTTCAAGAAGTCCGCCCATTACCTTATAACCAGCCACCTCGATTTGGACAACGGAAGAATAATTGTAGATTTTCTTTATCGAAATTGTTTCTATTTCTTTCATCACTGTGCGGTATGGCTCATTGATTTGATCAATCAGGGAATGATTAAATTCTCCGGCCAGAATCGACTCCTGTTCCCGATAAAAAAGCTCCGAACATTGGCCGATTAAAGTATTGATTGCCTTCGCACGAAGCAGACTTATTTTCGCATCATCATCATCGATATCATTCAGTCGTTCTTCTATTTTTGGATCATTTGAAAGCGGCAAAAGCAGATTTTTGACCTCATCGTACGACAGGATTTTCAGGCGATGTGCGTCTTCCAGATCGATAATATTGTAACAGATATCATCTGCTGCTTCCACCAGAAACACGATTGGGTGTCGTTTGTAAATTAAATATTCACCGTCAACTTTGTTAAGGCCGAGTTCGGTCGCAATTTTAACAAAACCAGTTTGTTCGGATTGGAAAAAGCCATATTTTTTTCTGTAAATTTTGGTCTTGTCCTTCCCAGCGAGTGATTCGCAAGGATATTTTGCAATGGAAGCGAGCGTGGAATAGGTTAACGCAAAACTTCCATAACCTTTTCCAGCATAAGGGTGCGTCAATATCCTGAAAGCATTTGCATTTCCTTCGAAATTTGTCAGGTCTTTCCATTGTGCCTCGGAGACCTTATCTTTATAGATCAGTCCTTCGCCATTTGTAAAATAATAAGAAATCGCTGCCTCTCCCGAATGCCCGAAAGCCGGATTTCCAAGATCGTGCGCCAGACAAGCAGCAGCAACAATATTCCCAATTTCACTGATCAACGGAAGTTCTTCATCCAGATCGGGACGATCTTTTCTTAAACGATTATAAAAAATACGCCCTAAAGAACGTCCGACACTGGCGACTTCGAGGCTATGCGTCAATCGGTTATGTACGAAAATACTTCCTGGCAAAGGGAAAACCTGCGTTTTATTTTGCAGCCTTCGAAATGGAGAAGAAAATATCAACCGGTCGTAGTCGCGCTGAAATTCCGATCTGGCTTCGGCCTGGTCCTCAATGTTTTTGTCTTCACTGCCCCAGCGTTTCGCCGAGAGTAATTTTTCCCAATTCATTGCACTGAAAGAATAATTGTAAACTGCATATAGCTAAGTCGCAAGTATACGAATTAGCCGCTGTATTTTATTGTAAACAGCAACGTCAGAGATCAGGAATATTATGCCTGGAAATTCCAGCCGGCAAAGATAATGGTGGGCAGGTGTCGGAAAGTTATCTTCTGTTTTTTGGTAAAAATGAACAATCTTTGAATTTAATCTTATAGAGAATATTTTCGTTTTAGACTAATCCATGACGCAAACCAAACATCGTTACTTCATTCTTAATAAGCCGGCAAATATGGTATCACAGTTTATCAGCCCTGATAATGTGGGTTTGTTAGGTGATATTTCATTTGATTTTCCGGAGGGAACGCATGCAATTGGCCGCCTCGATAGTCATTCTGAGGGATTATTGATTTTAACGACAAATAAAAAAGTAACACGCCTGTTGTTTCAGGGTGAAGTACCACATTCCAGAACTTACATTGTTCACGTAAGAAATGTGGTCAGCGAAGAAACGCTTATGTTATTGAGAACAGGTATACCAATTCTGATCAAAGGAAATATTCATTGGGTTACAACACCCTGTGAAGTGGAAATAATTGGGAAACCAGCAGGTTTAATCAAGCGTTCTCCTGAACGAGAAGACATTCCGCATAGCTGGCTAAAAATCACGATGACGGAAGGCAAATACCATCAGGTGAGGAAAATGGTGAGTGCTGCGGGACATAAATGCAAAAGATTGATCCGGGTTTCTATTGAAGATATTGTTTTGGGAGATTTAAAGCCAGGTGAAGTTTTGGAGATGGCAGAGGAGGAGTTTTTTAGAAAGTTGAAAATAAATAACTGGAAAGAAGAGGTTGCAAGTAATTAGTGCTTATAATTGACTTTTATAAAGAATAAATAGCAACAAGTTTTTGTATTCTTTTTTGTAAAGTCGATTCCATGGAACTGAAAGTATATCCTTCAAAAGATGCAATGTCTAAGGCTGCGGCAGATCTCGTTGTGGCACAAGTTCAAAAAAAAGCTAATTCAATCTTATGTTTTCCCTCAGGAGAATCTCCACTGATTGTACTGGAATATCTGGTTAAATACGGAAAAGAAAAGGTAGTCGATTTTGATCGTTGCCATTTCGTAGGCCTGGATGAATGGATCGGAATGAACGAAAACGATGAGGGAAGCTGCAAGCATTTTATGTATTCCAAATTTTTTAAACTATTAAATATCAGGGAAGAACAAATTGTTTTCTTTGATGGTATGGCTGCGGATCTGGATGAAGAATGTCAGAAAATGGATGCGTATATTAAGGATAATGGCCCTATCGACCTGATTATGGTTGGGCTGGGGATGAATGGGCATATCGGATTAAATGAACCCGGAACCGATTTTAAATTATACGCCCACCAAGCTGAACTGGATCCAATAACAGTCGAGGTTGCACAGAAATATTTCCAGAAATCTACGGAATTATCTGGCGGTATTACGCTTGGTTTACAGCATTTGATGGAAGCGAAAATGGCTGTCCTTATCGTTTCCGGAGGAAAAAAATCAGGGATTCTTAAAGAAGTTTTAACAAATTCGGTCACGAACGAAATTCCCGGGACAATTGTCCAATCGCATGCAAATGCTTATGTTCTGGTGGATGAAGACGCAGCGTCAAAACTCGACAGATCATCCTCGTTTTTTTAATCTTCCCTATAATTTCTTCGATACCCGGTATGTCACAAAATGAAAATACTTTCGATGCAATTGTAATTGGTTCTGGTATAAGCGGAGGCTGGGCGGCGAAAGAGCTCTGCGAAAAAGGAATGAAAACGCTTGTGCTGGAACGCGGAAGAAATGTGGAGCATAACAAAGATTATCCAACGGCGCATTTGAATCCCTGGGATTTTGAACATCGTGGAAATCTGACTAAAAAATTCCTGAATGAAAATCCTTTGATTAGTAAGGCTGCGGGATTCGGCGATGATACGAAACATTTTTTTGTGCAGGACAAAGATCATCCATATGTGCAGGAAAAGCCGTTTGACTGGATCCGGGGTTATCAGGTTGGTGGAAAATCGCTAACCTGGGGCAGAGCTTGTCAGCGTTGGAGCGAGTTTGAATTCACAGCTCCCGAACGTTTTGGATACGGCATTGGCTGGCCGATTGGTTATCAAGATGTCGCGCCCTGGTATTCGCATGTTGAGGAATTTATTGGCGTCTGCGGCAATAAGGATGGACTTGAATCAATGCCTGACGGAGAATATCTTCCACCGTTTGAATTGAATTGTGTGCAACAGGTTGTTCAACAAAAAATCAAGGAAAATTATAAAGACCGACATCTTGTTCATGCGCGATGGGCGCATTTGACCAAACCGAAGGAGATCCATCTGAAACAGGGACGGGGCGGGTGCCAGGCTAGAAATTTGTGTATGCGCGGTTGTCCTTATGGAGGTTATTTTAGTTCTGTAAGTTCGACCTTGCCCTGGGCGGAAAAAACCGGGAATCTCACAGTCAGGCCGCATTCTGTCGTGCACTCCATAACATTTGATGAAAAATCAGGGAAAGCCAGTGGAGTGAAAATTATTGATGCCAATACGAAAGAAGTTATTGAATTTTCTGCCCGGATTATTTTCCTGAATGCTTCTGCGCTGAACAGCAATCTGATATTACTCAACTCAAAATCGAACCGCTTTCCTGCCGGACTTGGAAATGACAGCGGTGTTTTAGGGAAATACGTGGCTTTTCATAATTATCGCGCATCGGTGGCCGCAGATATTGATGGTTATGAAGATAAATATTACTTCGGAAGAAATCCGACCGAGCCTATTCTCGCCAACTACCGGAATCTACATAAACAGGATACTGATTATGTCGGCGGGTTTACAACCTTCATGGGCGCATACCGAACGCGGGGAAACGATTCTGCTCAAACCGAAATCGGGTCGGCACTGAAAGAAAATATGAGCAAGCCGGGCGGATGGAAAGTGTATATGTATATGCAGGGCGAGACAATACCAAAAGTCACAAATCAGGTCAGTTTAAGTTTGGATAAAAAAGATCAGTGGGGAATTCCGTTACTCGTCACTTCGGTTGGGTATGATGATAATGATGAAAAAATGATCCGCGATTTCCTGAAAGAAAGTGCGGATATGCTTGAAAAATCAGGATGTAAAAACATTTCGCAGCATGACAACAAGCAAGCTCCCGGACTGGATATCCATGAAATGGGCGGATGCCGGATGGGCAAAGATCCCAAAACTTCTATGCTGAATGAATGGAATCAGCTGCATCACTGCAAAAATGTTTTTGTTACAGATGGTGCCTGCATGACAAGTACCGGCAATCAAAGCCCGTCACTTTTGTATATGGCTTTGGCTGCGCGGGCGGTTGATTTTGCAGTCCAGGAAATCAAAAAAGGTGATTTGTAAATTTTAAGTTATTGCAGGAACAGTTACTGAAATGATACATCATAAAGATGTGCCGTGATGTCCTCCTGAAATCCTGCATGATTTTGCAAAAACTGCAATTTTGTAATGGATTGATTTTGTCCTCGCGTCCTGAAAAAATGTTCTGCTTCTGTGTTGGTTTGAAGCTTTTTCAGGAATATCCCTGCTTCAATTTCTGATATAATTGCCTTGAAAACTTCCGTTGTCCCGTCTTCATAAGTAGCCTTCACACGTAAAACGGGAGGCTGCACAAGCACTCTCATAATTTTTCCCCAGAGAGAATATTTGACTTTGACTTCGATCCAGGTCAATTTATTTTGTTGTGAAACTTGCACTTCCTCGTCAAGTTTGAATGTCAGATCTTTCTGACCAGATTTTACGATTTGAAGCGCGCCTGCCCGTTTTTTGACAATTTGAAGCGTATCCTTACTGATCGTTGTAGTATCGTAGTCGTAATTTTGAAGCATAGCCAGCGTCGTTTTGGAATCACTCCAAAAATTGTAACGCTGTGAATCTGTTGGGCCGACTGTTGTATATAACACATAATCCGGCGCAGTTGGCGACAGATATTTGTCGTAATTAAGGCTTGTCAAATAATTATTATAGGCCTGATAAGACTGAATTGCCGGACGTGGATTATAATGCAGGTCATTAAAAAAAGTATAGGCAATTTCATATGGCACAACATCAACCGTTTTCCCTTTAAAAGATTTTGCAATTTTGGAGTCAATATGGTATTCTATACGATTTTTATGGTTACTAAGTTTTTGTTGAAAAGATAGGTTTGTGAAGAGAACATCCTGATATGGTATCGTAATTTTATTAAACGAGAAGCCTAGTCCCGTGCTGACAAACGGTGAGACAAACAGGAAAACCATGAAAACATCTCCCAGTCGCTTTTTCAGAATTTCGTTTTCAATAAAAATATAAGCAATCCCTACGAAAAGTGCTCCGTAAAAAAATGGATAGGACATACCTGGAAATCCAAAGCGCGTGAACCCCTGTTTAAATCCAAGATACCATGCAAAAAGCATAACGATAAGAACGAATATGTCGGAGTGACTTTTCAGTATTGTTGGCAGAGAATAGATAAAAAAGATTGCCAGTGATAAAATTATAACCGAAGCAATTGCCATATTAAAATAAGCGTATCTTGCCGTCAGATTAATAAAGTCGACGCTAAACATCGCATCGTTATAGTTATTGATAATACTCAGCGCGCCCTTAACATAATTGAAAAGATCAACTTGGAAGATTTGTGACAGGGAAAAGATAGCCAATAAATGAAAACCTAAAAAAGGAATCATTTTAATCCAGGATTTCCTATCAGAAAATACAGCAAGAAGCAAATAGCAATAGAGGATTACTGAAGTGACGATTCCGAGATTTAGTTTGATAAAGAAAATCAGAACCGAAATTCCCGTTGCCAGAGCCAGCGATATTAGTTTATGTGACCGGTAATGATGAAAAACCAGGAAAATAAATAAGGTGAACAACTGAAAAGTGGCTTCCGAGTTGTGGGTGCTCATCATAATAAAATAAGGCACCGCCAACCATTTTGCAGTATTATTCAATTCTTTGAAAGCGATTCTAAGAATATAAATAAGCACACAGGCAGTGAAGATATCGTAAATTATGAGGGGTGTGGCGCCGATATAGGTTGGTACGCGCGTACTAAGAAAACCTAGCGGTCCGTATGTGAAAACCCAGTCTCTTCCAAAAGTCAGGCCTTGATGGATGGCCATGTTGATACTTATTTTCCAGGATGGATCTACGCCACCAGATGGAAATTCGAGAAGTGCTTTTGGTAAATATAATAAGACTGAAAGTAGTATCAGTATTCTATAAGGTGTGAATTTGTTTATTATAGAATTGTAAAATTTATTCACGATTATTTATGGAGGATGAGATTGAATTTGCAACAATACAGTGTTTAAACAAAAAAAAGAAACTTTTTTTCTAACTTATCTTGTCGCACCCTATGAATCTGATCGGAAATATCATTTGGCTTATCTTTGGAGGTCTTTTTGTTGCCGTAGAATATTTTCTAGCGGGATTAATTCTTTGTGCAACGATCATCGGAATTCCGTTTGGGATTCAATGTTTCAAGATCGGTATATTCACGCTCATGCCCTTTGGTCGTGAGGTTCGCGAGATACCAGGTGAAGGCGGCTGTTTGTCAACAGTTTTTAATATAATCTGGATATTTTTAGGAGGTATCTGGATCGCTCTGACACATCTCATTTTTGGAATTTTACTAGCCATTACCATCATCGGCCTGCCTTTCGCGAAGCAACATTTTAAGCTCATGAGCTTGTCTTTTGCACCATTCGGAAAAGACATTAACTGATTATTACCACCTGAGACATATAAGGTTTCATCTTAGAAAAGTATGAAATAAAAATATAAACAGATTCGAAGGTGTTTTGTATAGTATCGGTTTGTCCCGACGTATCAATTTCTTTTCTGGAACGAAAATTTCTAAGATGAAATCTTATATGTCTTAGATGGTAAAAATATGAAAGCAGTGGTGATTACAGCCCCGGGCAAGCCGGAGGTTCTGGTTGTTGAAGAGCGGCCTTTACCGGTTTTGAAGGAAAATGAAGTGCTCATTAAGGTTTATGCGGCCGGCGTAAACCGTCCTGATGTTTTCCAACGGAAAGGGAATTATCCGCCGCCGCCGGAAGCTCCTCAGGATATTCCGGGTTTAGAAGTATCTGGCGTCATTGAAAAATGTGGGTCAGCAGTTTCAAAATGGAAAGAAGGAGATGCTGTTTGTGCACTTTTGGCAGGCGGGGGATATGCGGAGTATGCCGTTGTTAATGCGACTCATTGTTTGCCTGTTCCAAAAGGTTTCAGTTTTGTTGAAGCGGCGTCGTTACCGGAAACAATTTTTACGGTTTGGCACAACGTCTTTCAAAGAGGTAAGTTGAAAGAAGATGAACATTTCCTGGTTCATGGTGGAAGCAGCGGCATTGGGATCACGGCGATTCAGCTCGCGAAAGGATTTGGAGCCAGGGTTTTTGCGACGGCAGGTTCAGATGAAAAATGTCAGGCTTGTGTCGACTTGGGGGCGGATTTAAGTATTAATTATAAAAAGCAAAATTTTGAAGAAGTCCTGAAAGCCGAGGGAGTCGATGTGCTTTTAGATATGATCGGCGGTGATTATATTCCGAAAAACATCCGGTTACTGAAAACGGATGGCCGTCTTGTTTTTATTAACACGATGAAAGGAAATAAGGTAAAACAGGTCGAAGGTCAACCTGTTGATGATGTGGATTTTGGGCTGATAATGAAAAACCGGCTTACTGTCACGGGAAGTACGTTGCGCAACCGGGACGCGAATTTTAAAGCCGCTTTAACCAATGAGATTTTAGAAAACGTTTGGCAACTTATGGAAACGGGTAAGTTTAAACCCGTGATTTTTAAAACTTTTCCGTTGTCAGAGGCTCCAAAAGCGCATGAATTGATGGAAAGTAGTGATCATACCGGAAAGATCATACTCACAAATTCCTGGTAAGTTATCGATAATGTTTACTGAAAGTTGCTCCTGCATACCAGACCAGCGTGACAAAGATAAATGTGTAAAAGTAGAACGCTTCAAAGCCGGGTGTATTGATCAATAACAGCTGATTGTTTCCAAAAGCATGAATAAGTGCTGTGAAAAAAATATTTCCTGTAAGTATATAAATGAAAAAATAGACCATCCCGTAAAAAAAGACGCTTAATAAATTGGCCGTCAGGTTTGACCATTCGGTATGATCCCGGAGCAAATAAACAGATACGTGCGAAAGACTGAAAATAATTGAAACGATGATGCCAAGGCCAATAAGTTGTTGTCTTGATAATCCTTTGTTTTCAGCATATCTGGCAGGCAAAAACCTGAAAATAAATTCTTCGATAAGGGCGTTTGGAAATGAGTTAAAAAGAAAGACTAATCCATATTTTATAACTTTTGATCTGTCTGGAAATTCAATTTCAGTACCAAATGTATGATGCGTCCAGAGTTGTAATAAAATCCAGACCGTAAACGCCATGAGTATTGCTGATAATAGTTTCCTGGCAGCAAATAACTTTCCGTAAGAAAACGTTGCTGAAAATGGTTTTAAAAGTCTGGCAAAGAGCAGACATTCCATTACAATTATTACGAGCCCTAAAAGAATTGCCTGCTGCCAGTTTATAAAAACTTTTTGGACCCATTCTGTAATGAAAATCAGGCCAATTGTGTTAGCATATAGGCAGCAAGTCAAAATTATTCTTGCCAAATCTTTAAAACGCATGCGGATGGTTTGTAGGCTGTTGAAGTAAAATATTAAAGTAATAGTTGTATTTTAAATGGATAATCTTCGCAGAATTTAATGCGGGATTTTCGCCCTCTTAAAGATCAGAGAATAAGAATAATATGCTTTTTTTCGTTTAAATTTAATGGAAATCATCGTTTAGATGTATTAATTCAAAAAAATATGGCAACAAAGATTAAAGAGGTTACAGCCGCCAGCATCACAGAAATGTATATTCATTACTGTCTGGAACATAACGAAAATCCTAAGTCTGTTTATTTGTTCTGTAAGAGGAACGGCATTGTTGAAAAGGAGTTCTATGCTTTTTTCTCATCAATTGAGGCAATTGAAAAATCTGTTTTTGTGAGTTTTCACAGGCTGACTGTGGAGCTTATCAATAAAAGCGCTGATATTGAGGTGCTTGGATTTAAGGATAAATTGCTGACTTATTATTACACATTTTTTGAGATTCTTACTGCAAACAGAAGTTATGTTGTATTTGCATTAAAAGGTGATCGCAGTAAACTTGACGGCTTGATCAAGCTGAAAGAATTCAGGTCACATTTTAAGCAGTTTATCGCGGAGATCAGTCAGGGATATTTGAAAATAAAAAGTGAACGAATTCAAAAAGTTCAGCAAAACAGCCTTGAAGAAGGTGCCTGGATTCAGCTTTTGGTCACACTTAAATTCTGGCTTGACGATGAGTCTGTTGCATTTGAGAAAACAGACCTTTTCATTGAAAAATCAATCCGCGCTACTTTTGACCTGATTGATACGACGCCACTTGAAAGTGTGCTCGATTTTGGTAAATTTTTAATTAAAGAAAAATTGAGGTAGTTAATGGAAACAATAGACAGCATACCTACTTCGAAAATTCAGCGTGCATCCAAATTGATTTCGACCGGCGTTAAAATCGGTGGTAATTATTTAAAATATTACGGTGAAAAAATAACCAATCCTGAATCTGCACGGGATAATCTGAATACGAATAACGCAGAGGATATTTATGATGGATTGAAAAACCTGAAAGGCAGCGCATTGAAACTTGCGCAAATGCTAAGTATGGAAAAGAGTTTTATGCCGCAGGCTTATGTGGAAAAATTCTCTTTATCCCAGTTTTCCGTGCCGCCGTTATCAGCTCCTTTGGTTATCAAAACGTTCAGGAAATATTTTGGTAAATCGCCGCTGGACTTATTCGATACCTTCAATCCGAACGCGATTAATGCAGCAAGTATTGGTCAGGTGCATAAGGCAACTGCCAATGGAAAAGAACTGGCGGTGAAAATCCAATATCCGGGCGTAGCTGAAAGTATAACTTCTGATCTGGCTTTGGTAAAACCAATTGCAATGAAGATGTTCAATATTCAGAGCAAAGATTCGGATAAATATTTTAAAGAGGTTGAAACGAAGCTTACTGAGGAGACTAATTATATCCTGGAAATTGCACAAAGCAAAGAAATTGCAGAAGCATGTGCGCATATTCCAAACCTTCGTTTTCCGGCATATTATCCCGAGTTTTCTTCTGAAAGAGTGATCACGATGGACTGGATGACGGGAATTCATCTTTCTGAATTTGTCAAAACAAATCCTTCGCAGGAAGCTTCAGATAAAGTCGGACAGGCGCTTTGGGATTTTTATATGTTCCAGGTTCATCAGCTACGGAAGGTACACGCGGATCCGCATCCAGGAAATTTCTTGGTCGACAAGGATACAAATCTGATTGCAATCGACTTTGGTTGTATGAAAGAAATTCCGGAAGATTTTTATACGCCTTATTTCGAGTTGGCGGAAAAGGAAAATATGAATGATCCGGTGATTTTCAGGAACAAATTATTTGAGCTGGAAATTCTTACAAATAAAGACACGCCCGAAGAAACAGTTTATTTCAGTACGCTATTTCACGAAATTCTGACCTTGTTTACCGAACCATTCCAGGTTGAGGAGTTTGATTTTGCAGACGAAGTTTTCTTTGCAAGACTTGTAGAATTGGGCGAGAAATACGCAAATGATAAGAACCTGAGGAAAATGAATGTAAACCGTGGTTCTAAACATTTTATCTATATCAACCGTACGTTCTTTGGTTTATTCAGCTTGCTGCATGAACTGAAAGCGAAGGTGAGTATCAATCAATTTGTCAGCCTGACTTAGGAGAAATAACTTTTATTAAATGCGTGATGTCTGACGATGTCACGCATTTTTTTGTTTAAAATTGTTTTTCCAGACAAACACTAATTCCCAGATCATCAAATTGGTTATAGTTATCAGTGATCTGGTAACCATATTTCTGGTAAAAATTTATTGCCTGAGGCTGGCCTTTTCCTGTTTCCAGAATGGCTTCTGAATATCCGAGTTCTTTTGCCCAGGTTTCCAATTCTGCCAAAATTCGGGATGCAATACCTGTTTTTCTGTGGTATTCCTGAATAAACATGCGCTTGATCTCAATTGTTTTTTTGTCAACGATTTTAAAACAACCGCAACCTACTGCCCGATTATTCTCATAAGCTAGTACCACCGTCGGAAGGTTGGTTATCCGATTGTATTCTTCATAATCTTCCGGATTTGTATTATAAATCCGGCACAGTTCAATATCCAGTTCCCCGGTTAATTTTGCGAAATCCGGGTTGTCACTATTTGTTCTAAGAAGCATTCTTACACATGATTTAAACGCAAAACGCTGCGTCTAATTTTTCACTAATTCTCTTGTTACTTCTCTTTTTATCTGCGTTTTCTTGCTCTTTTTTCTTCTTCCCCACCAGATAATAAATCCTGTTACAGGCAAACTTGCTATGATGAAGGAGATAATAAAAGCCAATATTTTCCCAGGCAAACCGATGATAGCACCCACGTGAATATCATAATTCATCCGCATGATTTTACTTGCCAAAGTAAGTTTATCATGATAACGTCCGAAGTTATGCGTCACCGGAATTTGTTGCATCGTGTATTGGTCGTAATAAATGTAGTCAGACTTCCAAAATGTACCAGCAATCGGGTTGGTTACGGCCGCAATCGTCGACTTTGGCGTTTCAGGATAATGCATTTCTATTGTTTGCGCCTGCGGGTTTTCAGCAATTGTTTTTCTCCAAAGAATGTCCAAAACAGGGATGTTTTTAGCTGCTTCTGGCTTTCCTACCGATTCAACTTCATAAAATGGAGTCATTGTTTCACCTCCCGAAGTTGCCCAATAAACACTTTTTGAAAACCATTGAAAACCCATGATCAGCCCGGTGGTGGCCAGGATCAGCGCAACCGGAATGGTATAAAATCCAAGCACATTGTGAAGGTCATAATTCTTCCGTCTCCACCTCGCATCCCATTTCACAGAAAAACGCTGTTTTAAAGCAGCTTTATTTTTCGGCCACCAAAGTACGAGACCGGACAGCAGCATAAATGCAAAAATGAGCGTCGCAGAAGCTGCAATTGGCTGTCCGATGGTTGGAGGCAGCCATAAATAATAATGTCCCAGCAGGATAAAACGGAAGAAATCGCTATCCATATTTTTAACTTTCAGCACTTCCCCGGTGTAAGGATTGGCGTATGCCAGATAATAATATTCATCCGGCGCAAAACTGAAATAGGTGATCACGGCCGCTGTTTTCGCATCAGCATACTGGACACTGTGAATTTTTTTATTTGGTAACGCTTTCTCTGCAATCGCTTTAAATTGGGAAGGAGGCAAAAACGGTTTTTTCTGCGGCTCAACGTATCGATACGATTGTGTCGCGTTTTGTATTTCTTCCTGGAAGGCATAAATACAGCCCGTTACAGCAAGAATAAAAACGATCAGCCCAGAACCTAGCCCTAGCCATAGGTGGAGAAAGTGTATGACTTTTTTCATTTTATTTTTTTGATAGATCGGCAATTTTAACCCGTATCAGGGAATAGCTGTGAGGTTTGGACTATATAGAGTTGAGTCCCACACAACGTTTAATTAATGTTGTTTAAGCTAATTCACACCTTAAAGTATAATTAGTCTTAATAAGTAACAAAGCTATTGATACGAGCGGTTGTATCCAAATTAAAATGGTCGGATTGAAATAATTCATTTGAGATAAGCTACTATTTCAACTTTCTAGCCAACTCATCATTCAAAATCCTAGAAATTTCCTCATGTTGCGCATACACCATCAGATGCCCACCGCCTTCAATGACAGTATCAGGTTTTACAATTTTCAGCGGTATCAGCCGGTCGGCAGATCCGTGGATATGAAACAGATTTTCAACTTTATTGGGATGTTTCCAATCGGTCATCCGCGTCAGAGCCCATTTTAAAAACTTGCTGTCCGTATCGTGAAGAATTTGTTTTAATGGTGTTTTAAGTTCCGGTGTATCCGCTCCAAAATATTTATACGTAAAAGAATTTGTCGATTTTAGCAGAGGTGCCGCGAACGGACTAGCTAGAAGGAATTTGATAAGCCCGCGATTAAATTTAGAAATTGGAATGTTGGTCGGAGTGCTTGATATGATGATAATCTGTTCGGGGTGAACAATTTTTGAGAGTTCAGATGCAACAATTCCTCCAAAAGAAAGACCGACGAGTTGAAAAGGTTTTGTCGTATCCATTTGCGCCGTTAACCGCAAAGCATAGTCATAAAGCGGTTCTTTTTTCTTAGGCGGAATCCAGTCAATATAATGGACATTGAAACGATCGTCCAGTTTTAATTTGCTGAAAACCCTCTTGTCTGCTCCGAGTCCGCTCAAAAAATAAACATTCATTTTCTCAGGTTTTATATTTTTCGCAGTAGAATTTGCTCGCGATATAAGGACAGAAAAAAATGATAAAATAAGAACCAGACGTAACATGATTGGAGATGTTTTAGCGAATATACCTGTTGCTAAATTTACGAACGAGCCCGAATTAAAGATTGATATGGTGTAATTATCCAAAAAGAAGCCGCGATATTATTCTTGAATGAACAATACCGCGGTTTAAACAAAGTATAAATTATTCTATTGCATAAAGTTGTATTTCAAACCTCCCATTAGCCATCTGCCAGGCATTTTTGAACCCAACAAATCACTGTATTTTGTGTTGCCAAGATTATCGGCCTGCGCAAATACGGATAATGTTTTTGGAATAATGGAGTACTCTGCTTTCGCATTAATCACAAAATATTCTCTGGTTATAGTCGCCTCAATCGCCGTTGCCTCACGTTTTGCCCGGTTTTTATAAATGCCGTTGACGCTGAAAGAAAAGCTTTTAATCTGATACAATACGGAGAAATTACCTAAAAACCTGGCATGAGATGATATGTAAAACGAAGGCGTTGCCTCGCTGCTTTCGCTGTTCAGCCAGGTAAGTCCTGTGGTTAGCCAAATTTTCTGATGATCGTTTAATGTTTTTGCAAATTGAAAATCTAGTTCTGCACCGGTGGTATTGACACTGGCAACATTTTTCGCTAAACCATAAACACCTGTTGGTAACAAATTTTCTTTTCTCGGCATCTGGGCATAAGGCGTAGACGTGTAATCAATCAGGTTATCCTGGCGGCGTTGAAATAATGTTCCTGAAAGTTTGAAATTTGATAAAAACCAATCGGCCCCGGCTTCATAACTGAATGAACTTTCTGCTTTCAGCGACGGGTCACCAACGCTGCTTCCATTACTTACGATCGGTTTGTTGTAATTGTTATAACGTTCAGTAAAATCAGCATCCCGTATTGTTTTTCCCGCGCTTCCACGCAATTGCCAATGCTCTTTTTTATATGAAATGTTAACTTGCGGAACCGCTTCGGTTCCAATATTTTCCCGCCAGTCAAAGCGGATCGAAGGACTTATGTTGAAGGATTCGCCTATTCTTTGAGATAATGTAACAAAAGGAGCCCATTGATTGATCGAGTGATTTCCCCGGTCGTTCGATGCAATGTTTTTATTTTGAAAATTCAGTCCGGCAACCAGTGTTGTACTGTTTGTCAAAATCTGCTGCCAGGTCAGCAGGCCCTGCCACAATTTTGATTTACTATTATTACGAATAGAGGTTGAATTGAACAAATATTGATCCTGAACAAACTTATAACCTGCATCTAATGAGAAAGAGGATCTGCCTTTTTTGTAACCAACTTTTATCTGGTTCCATGAAGTTTTCACCTGCTCATCGGCCGTATCAGCTCTGGAAGTTGTATAAAAATTCTGAGCAGAAAAATCGCGGTAGTCAAAAGAAGAGCGTAGTGCCACATTCCATTCCGGCGACAAAGCATAGTTGGCAGAAAGCGAAACGGTGTGATTATGAAAATACCCGGTTGTACCTCTCTGATCAACGCCATGGGCATTATTGGAAACGCCGCCAATGGATACTGCTAACTTATCCCGTTGCATAAAAGCGCCTACGTTTGCCCCAAGAAAGCCATATTCACCACCGCTTAAAGATCCGGTAACGGTGGTTTTATGAATATTTTCCTCGTTATCCGCAGCCATTTTTGCCGCAAAAGTTTTTGATATCACATGAATTACTCCGCCCACAGCCTCAGAGCCATAAATCGCCGAAGAAGCGCCTTTTAATACTTCAATGCGTTCTATTTCGGAAGGAGCGATAGGAATGTAACTGCTGAAATGACCAGTGTTTGGATCGTTTAATCTTAGTCCATCCAGGATGACAAGAACCTGCTGATAGGTTCCGCCGCGCAGAACGATATCGCTTTGAGAACCCATCGGTCCACGCGCCTGCATCTCAACCCCGGGAACATAACGCAGCAGGTCGTCGATACTGTGGACGGGGAGGTTTTGAAAATAATCTCCTTTGATCACAGCAATATTTCGGCCGGATTCGGACGCTCTTTTTTCAATAAGCGAAGAAGTAACGGTGACAGGATCAAGAGAAATTTCCTGTGCTTTTACAGCGTGACAGGTTAAAAGTAAAAAGGTAGAAATGTAGAGATGTGACAATTTCATGAACAATCGTTTTTGATAATGACTGCAAAAGTATTGTCCATCCGGACTCTTCGACTGCTCCGGTTTTAAGATTTGTAGTAGTCCGGATGAAATCCCTATTCTGCCGGATCGTCCGTAAGTTCTCTTTTTTTCTTTTTCACAAACCTGAACAAACTTCCTTTTTCGTCTTCAGGCGTTTGGTCACCCAGCAAAATTCCCCAGGGTTCGAGCCCCTCCACGCGGTCGAAAACTACTTTAAGCATGGCAATCGCAGGGATAGATAAAAACATACCGGAAACGCCAGCCAGCGCTCCGCCAACCAGTACGCCGATGATGGAAACCAGTGCATTGATCCGTACTTTGGATCCTATAACCAATGGAACGAGAAAATTATTATCTACAAATTGAACGGCAAGAAAGATACCAACAACGCCTAATATCGTGTCAATTTCGGGATGACTTATGAACGTTACAAGCACAGCAAGTACCGTTGCAACCAGTCCGCCGATGTATGGGACAAGGTTCAAAATAGCTGCCATAATACCCAGGAGTATCGCATATTGCACATTCAGAATTAACAATCCGATACAATTTAAAACGGCTACACAAGTGGTTTCCAGCAGCAAACCAACCATGTAACTCTGGATGATCGCTTTAATTTCATGTAAAACTTCTTTTACTTTTGTGGTATGTTTTTCGGTGAATAGTACAACCATAAAATGGATAAGCATTGCTCTGTAATACAGCAGAAGGAAGATGTAAATTGGTAGCAGGATCAATGTTCCAAGCGGACCTGTCACCACACCGAGTGTTTCGCCACCCTGGAAATTTTCCAGTGTCTGGGTTTGTGCTTTCTGGATATATTGATCCTGCTGACGGTAACTTAAACTATACTCACGGCGTACCCAACGGCGGATGTCCCTGTAAGTATCGTTGATGTTCCTTTTTAGTTTAGGCAGTTCATCCGAAAAATCAGCGAGCTGCATGGAGAGCAAAACGGTTACGCCGGCCACGATAAGAATTGCGAGTGTTACGGCCAAACTTATTGCCAGAACTTTCGGAACGCCCATACGGATTAACCAGCCTTCGACGGGATGAAGCAAAACAGCAATGAGACCCGCCATGGCCAGCGGAACAATGATATCCTGTCCAAGATAAATGGCAAGGGTGATCAATGCCAGAGCGATCAGGTTATGTGAAAGCTGGTGGTAAAATGGCCGGGGCCCAAGAGAAGTCATAAAAGGTATCGTAAAATCAGATCGATCGGTTTGGATTCTATTTAAGGTAGTAAAATTAATTCAACAATTACTTACCGCAATGAAATGGCAAGATTGGAGGTCAGATATATCGCAGCCATTTCTTCTCCCGGTGCGCCGACTTATATCCATTATACCAATTGCATGCCGGATATAAACTCAGGACAACAAATCCCCAGATTAAATAAATGTATGGAAGTTCAACACCGGAACCGGAAGGAGGGCGACCAAATTGAAAAGCACCAAATGGCAGGTCTTTCCAGGTGAATCCCTGATATAACATCAGCAGAAACATCAGCGAATGGATGAGATACCAATGCAGGATATAATAGAAAAGAGGCACTTTTCCGTAAACCGAAACAAAGGAAATAAATTTATTTCGAATGCCATCGACAGCGGCGAGAATCAAAAACATGATTCCCAAAGTTAGCGAGGTATATAAAAGAGACGGCGGATATTTGAAAATGTTTATGAAAGACAAAAAGGTAAAAAGTGGCGTTTTTTGAGATTTCCAGGGAATCGGGTCACCATAAAAATTAGCAAACCGAAGCACAATGAAAAATGTGAGGACGCCGAGACCTGTAAAAAGTAAGGTTCTCCGTCTTTTACCATCTTCTTTCAAAAATATTTCTCCGCAACCATAACCTGTCAGCATAATGCCAAACCATGGAATAAACGGATAGAGAACGGCAAACGTAAAATTCGGTGTTATAGGGAATACGTCGAGTTTGAATAAAAATGCCCAAATGACACGTAACGGAATGTCGTCATTAAAACTGACTCCCTGCAATAAATTATGGCCTAAAATGATAACCAAGCCAATAATTCCAATTATTTTCGATGATAGTTTTAGCAAGAATGAAAGACAGATCAGTCCTAGCCCGATTGCCCCGATTACCTGAAAAACCATCATCCTGAATTTTATATCTGCCCAGAGTCCAAGCGTGATCACTGTAAATTCCAGCAGGATCAACCACAATCCCCGGCTGATCAGAAATTTTCTTCCGGCATTAATATCGGTATTGTTTTTAAGTGAAATAAAGGCAGAAGTCCCGGAAAGGAATACGAAAGTAGGAGCACAAAGATGGGTTATCCAGCGGGTAAGGAATAATCCTGCCGTGGTAGTTTCCAGATTCGTCGGATCCAGCATTAATGCAGTGGTGTGCATAAGGTCCCGGACGTGATCCAGGGCCATAATAATCATAACAAGTCCTCGCGTAAAATCAATGGAATCAATACGTTTCATCGTAAGACAGGGTTGCGTTTATACTATAAGTGTAAAATCAAAAAGTTTACTTAACATCCGAAGTTCGCTGGTACAATTCTTTATATTCTTTCAAAAACGTATACGATTCACTCCATCATTTTTCATGGCCGAACAATCCAAATTACCTATCTACGGCGCATTAGGCGCCAATTTCGGGATTGCTATCATAAAATTTATTGCTGCCTCAGTTACCGGCAGCTCGGCGATGCTTTCCGAAGGAATTCATAGTACAGTAGATTCGGGAAACGAGTTGTTATTGCTACTAGGTATAAGTAAAAGCAAAAAACCAGCCGACAGAAACCATCCGTTCGGGCATGGGAAAGAATTATATTTCTGGGCGTTGATCGTCGGTATTCTGATTTTTGCACTGGGCGGCGGAATGTCTTTTTATGAAGGCGTTACACATATTCAGCATCCTGAGCCACTGAAAGATCCAAAATGGAATTACATTGTACTGGCATTTTCAATGGTTTTTGAAGGTGCCTCACTGTTTATTGCTGTTAAAAAATTCAACGAACAAAAAGGTCCGGGTTCGTTTTGGGGCGAGTTGAGAGCCAGTAAAGACCCTTCTCTGTTTGCCGTCATTTACGAAGATACTGCTGCGTTAGCCGGTTTAATAACAGCCTTTCTGGGGGTTTTTCTGGGACATTACTTCAATAACCCATTTTTTGACGGATTAGCTTCGATTATTATTGGTATCATTTTGGCAATCGTCGCCGTAATCATGGTGGTTGAAAGTAAAAAACTTTTGGTCGGAGAAAGTGCTGAATCAAATACAGTGAGAGGAATTTACGAAATGGTAAACCAAGATCCAGACGTTTCAACGGTTTATTATCCCTTGACGATGCACCTGGCGCCGAATGAGATTCTTCTTGCTCTCGACGTACAATTTCGAACTGATATTAGTTTACCGGATCTCGTTGAAGCAATCAGCAGAACTGAAACCAATATCCGGAATGCTTATCCCGACGTCAAAAGGATATTTATCGAAGCCCGAAATCTCGCAAAATCAGGTGAGCAGATTTCCAAAGAATACCGTGAAAGGGAAGACCGGGGAAACGATTAAATAAGTATTCGCTATCAATCGAATTTATTTGATTGTATTAATATAAAATTCAATTAATTTGTGGTAAAATCATATTGGATAGATTCGCCTGACTATCTGATTATTCCCCAACTTAATTGAAAATGAAGAAAAGAACCTTTATAAAACTATCTTCCGCTTTAATGGCAGCACCGATATTTTCTCCGTTAACAAGCTGGGCAACCGGCGAAAAGTTAAAAAACTGGGCGGGTAATCTTGAATACAGCACAACCAAATTATACCAGGCAAAAACGTCATCCGATGTACAGAATTTTGTTAAGCAAAACACAAAATTTAAAGTGCTGGGAACGCGTCATTGTTTTAATAAAATTGCAGATAGTAAAGACGAATTTATTTCTGTTACGCAGGCGGATGAAAACATTGAGATCGCTTCTGATGGAAAAACAGTTACGGTTAACGCGGGAATAAAATATGGACAATTGAGCCCTTATCTGGATAAAAAAGGTTTCGCACTTCACAATCTGGCTTCGTTGCCGCATATTTCTGTTGCAGGTGCCTGTGCTACTGCAACACATGGTTCAGGAGAAAAAAGTGGTAATCTGGCGACGGCAGTTTCGGGTTTTGAAATGGTGGCCGGGACCGGCGAAGTTATCAAACTTTCAAAAGAAAAAGACGGGGAGAAGTTTTTTGCGGCGGTAGTGAACCTGGGAGCATTGGGCGTAATCACAAAAATAACGCTCGACATTCAGCCGACATTTGAAATGAATCAGTTTGTCTACGAAAATCTTCCAATGGCGCAATTGAAAGATAATTTTGACGCTATTGAAGGCAAAGGGTATAGTGTCAGCCTTTTTACGAATTGGCAAAGCCGGGATATTGCGGAGATTTGGGTGAAGAGAAAAATAGTAAAAGGGGAAACTTATCAGCCGGAACCAGAGCTTTTCGGTGCAAAACTGGCAACTAAAAATTTGCATCCGATTCCGGAATTATCAGCTGAAAACTGCACAGAACAAATGGGCGTTCCGGGACCCTGGTATGAAAGAATGCCGCATTTTAAAATGGGTTTTACGCCAAGCAGCGGAAAAGAATTACAGTCAGAGTTTTTTGTTCCCAGAAAAAATGCGGTTGAAGCGATACTGGCCATTTCCAGACTTGCTGATCAGGTTGGCCCTCATTTGCTGACTTCAGAAATACGGACAATTGCAGCTGACAATTTTTGGATGAGTCCTTGTTATAAGCAGGATAGTGTTGCGATACATTTTACCTGGAAGCAGGACTGGCCGGCAGTAAGTAAGTTATTGCCAATCATTGAAAAGGAACTGGCGCCGTTCAATGCGCGCCCGCATTGGGGGAAACTTTTTACGATGACGCCAGTGAAATTAAAATCATTATATGACAAGCTGCCTGATTTTCAGAAAACGGCAAAAGAATACGATCCAAAAGGGAAATTCAGAAATGAATTCTTAGACACTTATCTATACCAGAGTTAAGTTAAATTACCCACTATCAGCGACGAATTATTGGATTAAGCGTAATGGCGCCGGATTTTCCGGTGCTGCAATTTTTTTATTTCACTTAAAATTGCTCGTTATGATTCCTTTCTATGCTCGTTCAGTGGGTTATGCCGTGTTATTGCTTATTCCAGTATTCACTTTTGGTATTTATGTTTGGCAAAATGCAGTCAATGTGCCTTACGCCGATGATGAGGCCTTGATTTACACGCTTAATAACGTTCACGACCGTCCAGGCGAACTGCTCCGAAGTCTCTTTCATCAACATAACGACCATCGGATTTTCTTTTCACGACTGGCAAGTGTTATCATTCATTTTTTTTCCGGGACAATGAATTTCAGAACCATGATCATTTTTGGTTATCTGAATCTGATTCTTCTTGGACAGTCGTTTTTTCTGATTTACAGATCTTTCAGGCAAGATTTTACATTTTTTTTACCTGTTTCCTTGCTGCTATTTTCGCCAATCGTTTATTGTACTCAGCTTTGGAGTGTCACCGCTTTTGAACAAAGTTTGTCCATCGCGTTCTCATTATATTGTCTCTATTTTTTACAGCAGGAAAAACAAAAAATCTGGTATATCTCACTTCCCTTCGCGATGGCGGCAGCACTCGCTAATCTGGATGGGATAAGTGTCATTCCCATTGCACTTTTCTGGCTTATTATACAGAAGCGAAAAGTAGAAAGTTTGATTTTTGGTCTGTTCTCAGTTTTATATTGTTATGTTTTTTTCCTTGGATTCAGGTTTTCATCTGCATCTCGTTTTCCTGATCCATCACAATTAATAAGCGTGGTACTGAAAGGATTTGTTGCGCTTTGCGGCTCGATAGTAAAAGTTGTGTCGGATTCGTACGGATATCAGATGGCTGTCGTTCTGGGCGCTTTTATTTTGATAACCTATATTATTTTTACAACTCTGAAATTTTTTAAAGTTGTTGGTAACGAGCGAGTTAAATATCAGATCAATCTGACTGAAATATGTTTTTTCAAAGTTTTAGCATGTGTTTTAATGATTGCGTTGGGACGATCGGGTGACGATGCCGGGGTGATTTTATCGATACGTTTCCAGATTTATTCGGCAAGCATTTTTGTAATGTTTTATTTATTTGTACTTAATAATCTAACCAATTTTAAACTTGAAAAACTATTTTTTGCGGCATTTCTCACTACCTCGCTGGCGTTAAATTTGCTGGCTTACGCCAAGTACCAAAATGCTGTGAAGATGCATAACGAGGAGCTGATCGTTGACAGTTTTAATTACCCGCAGCATGGATTTTTTGTGCACCAGTATTTCCGTGCTCCCGATCCAAAAACAGCTTTTTATAATCCGTATAAGTTTCCGGTATTTTTTAAAACAGAGGTGGTTTCAAATTGGATCAGCCAGCTTCGAAGGCAAAAAGAGAAGGTAAAAGCTTCACTGAAAATGGAAATATTAAGAAACTCTACCGACTTCCCTGAAAGCTTGTATCCCATCGTTCGATTTGAATTAAGCAATTTGCCATCAATTGTTCCCCAGCGGGACATTTACCTGGCTTTGTTGGATAAAAATAACAAAACACTGCTTATCGCTATAAGGCCACCAATGCCCGGATGGATTAACCAGCTGCTTGGGAGAAATATCCCTGTGAATTTTTTAACGGTAGCGTTTCCTAAAAAAATGGCAGGCGATTTTTATGATGTGGCATTATGCTGGACGAATAATAATATTCCTCACAGTCTGCTGGTTGCAAGGAATATCAATATAAATCCGAAGTGAAACTTATTTGATTCTTTCAAGAAGCGCCATGTAAAATCCATCGTAACCTTCCTCCGCTGTGGAGGTGCGGCGTTCATCGATTAATCTCCAACGGTCACCAAATTCCATTACGAAACGTGTCACCTGATTTTCAGATTCGGAAGGCAGTAAGCTGCACGTGGCATATACCATTTTTCCTCCGCGTTTTACCATTTTCGAATAAGTGCTGAGGATATGCCATTGCGTATTTCTGATTGTAGCCAGGAAAGTTGGCTGTAATTTCCACTTGGTATCAGGGTTTCGCCGCAGCACGCCCAAACCTGAACAAGGCACGTCCAATAACAAACGGTCGGCAGTATCCACTAACTCCTTGATTGTTTTATCGGATTTAATTATTCCTGTGGAAAGTATTTTCACGCCGTTACGTATGGCGCGTTTTTGAAGTTCGTCAAGTTTGTAGTTTTCAATATCCAAAGAAATCACACGGCCTTTGTTTTCCAGCAACGCAGCAATTTGCAGCGTTTTTCCGCCAGCACCGGCACATGCATCAATGACAGTCTGGCCTGGATGAAGATCCATAAAAGGCGGAATAAGCTGTGAACCGGCATCCTGTACTTCAAAAAATCCTTTTTTGAAACCTTCCAGTCCCGCCACATTTTGCCGTTTTTTCAGTATAAGCGCCTCTGGAATTTCAGGAACAGTTTCAATTTTATCTTCTCCGAAAATCGATATAACTGATTTCAGATCTGATTTTAAAGTATTGACCCGAAGCACAAAAGGAGCCTGGTTATTTAGTGCAGTGATCTCTTTTTCCCACTTATCTCCTAATTCTTTTTCGCCAACCTCATCCAACCAATCAGGAATTGACTGTGCTATTTTTCTGGTTTTAAGCCCTTCCTGATACCGGGTTAAAACATCTTCCAGATTAATTTCTTCAAACTCAATCCACTCTGGTAAGATATTATCTGTTTCAATATGAAGATGTTGTGGTTTAATTATCTGCCAGACACCCACCATTTTCCAGAAATCTGCGGGCTGTGTAACTTTTGACAAATGTGCCGAATACTTAATCAGCCGCCACCAGCGAACGATCTCATAAATATTCTCAGCCAGAAAAGCCCTGTCGCGAGCACCCCATTTTGGATTTGATTTTAACAATCTTTCAACAACCCGATCTGCTTGCTGCTTATCCGAAAAAATGTGCTGCAAGGATTGAACCGTCGCTTCTATAAGTCCTCTATATAATTTCAAATTGAAAACAGACTAGTTTGTCTGTATTTAAGTTTTTGACATGAACAACAGCGTTCGTGTTGTAGTGAGCAAAGTTCGGGAAAGTTTCTTGAATATTAGACAAAGAATCGAACAGCTGATATTTGGGAAATGAAATTCAGTTTTGTCGACATCGCTTATTATTTCGGAAATTGAATAAACTTGATCTAAGACAACAATATCACACAACCGCTATGAATTAATAAGCCATAATCGATCCCATTATTGGTTTTTCTAAATTACCAAAACAGAGCTCTGGCACCCTTTTTGATCACAAAAAACATAACCATTTCTCAAAACAACTATGGAAAATATAAGTATGCCGGCGGATCATGAACATGTTTTTTTTACCGATCAAAACGGAACAAGGCGCGAAGGCGTTTATAGAAAAGTTTTAAAAGCTTTTGTTGATACTGAAAACGGGAAGGACCCGGAAGATATTAACAACATATATCTGGAAGATAAAATTGTTGATTGGAAATATGTTAAGAAGGGCAAGGATCTGGATTCTGATATAATGGTTATTCTATAAAATTTAGACGGAGAAGTTATTATAGATAGCTTCTCCGTTTTTTATTATATGAGGGATATACAGTCGCATATCGCTGTTGATTTCGCTGTCGTGAATTCATGATAAATGTTTCTACCGTCATACTCGAAATTGGCATAGAGAATCTTTCCGTCGCTGGATACATTCCCATTTAATTGAATTTCAGTTTCTTTGGAGTTTCCTTTTCCATCTCTTGCAATGATTGTTCCTTTTGCAACGAACGATTTACCTTTTTCCAACGACAACAGGGGAATCGTTACGGTGTAGCCACACCCACCAAGAACATAACTGTCGCCTTCTCTGGTAAAAGCGGAACAGATAGAAAACCAATCTTTATCATTTACATCAGCATCGACTTTTCCTGGATTGCAGCTTTCTAATGAGACAAGAATCAGAAGGAAAAAGGAAAATATCATTTTCATGTTTAAGCAGGTTTATTTGATAGACTAATTATCACCCCGAATGGTTGTAATCGAAAATCTAATCAGGTTATTCGAATCCGGTTTGCATGATTTATTTTCCAGCGTCAAACTGCTATTTCTGGTCTGATTATTTAATGAAATTCTGCTTTAAGGATTGAATAAAAGGTACATTCTAAATCCCGGCAAAATGCCCGAAGGTCCATCGATTGTGATTTTGAGACAAGCCATTGAGGAATTAAATCTCAAAGGAGAAAAAATCGAGTTTGCCGAAGGAACGGCGGCAATCGATATGGAGAGACTGATTGGCCAGGAAGTGATCGATTTCAGATCCTGGGGGAAACATTTTTTAGTTTGTTTAGAAACCTTCACGCTGCGCATCCATTTTATGCTTTTCGGTTCATATCTGATCAATGAACGTAAGAAAATGAATGTTCGGTTAAGTCTCCAATTTGAAAAAGCTGAAATGAACTTCTATGCCTGTTCGGTAAAAATACTGGAAGAAATAGCTGCGGAAATTTATGATTGGGAAGGTGATATTATGTCGGAAGAATGGAATAGCAAAAAGGCATTGCAGAAATTAAAAAATGCTCCAACCATGCTCGCCTGCGACGCTTTGCTCGACCAGAATATTTTTTCAGGCTCCGGAAATATTATTAAAAATGAAGTCCTGTTCCGGATACGCGTACATCCGTTAAGTGTTCTAGGCGAAATCCCGGCTGCTAAACTTAAAGAATTGGTTAAAGAAGCGCGTGCTTATAGTTTTGATTTTCTGGAATGGAAAAAAGAAAATATGCTGAAAAAACACTGGCTGGCGCATACCAAAAAAATATGTCCGCGCTGCCAGATCCCGTTCCACAAAGAATATCTCGGCAAGGCAAAAAGAAGAAGTTATTATTGTATCAATTGTCAGGTTTTATATAATAGAAAAACTTAACATTCAGGTGATATGCATGTGAGATACGAAGCGTTTCTTTGCCGGGTAATAATGTGCTGTGTTTTGCTTTAAAATATGGTAGCAATTTAAACCAACGTCGATCAATCTTTCGTATGAAATTTTTGTCAAGTCTGCTTCTGATTTCTTTTTTGTCTGTTTTGAAAAATGATGAAATTGACAATCTTCCAATGAACAAAATCCAGGTGATTGGTTCTCATAACAGCTATAAACAAGCCATTGATCCGGCATTGTTTAAATTGCTTCAGCAGAAAGATTCTATATCTGTGAGCAAGATCGATTATGAGCATATCAGCATTATCGATCAGCTTGATATGGGATTACTGAGCCTTGAAATTGATATTTATGCAGATGAAAAAGGTGGCAAATACGCAAATCCAAAAGGTTTAGGCTGGGCCAAAAATCAGAAAGAATTTGATCCAGAAGGAAAAATGAAACAACCGGGGTTTAAGATTTTTCATATTGTGGATGTTGATTTTCGCAGTCATCATCTGACTTTCACAGAATGTCTGCAGGCGCTTAAAAAATGGTCAGAAGCACATCCTGATCATCCTCCGATTTTCATAACGATGGAAGCGAAAGACGAAGCATCCAAAAACCCACTTATGACTGTTCCTGAAAAATTTACCGCGAAGACTTTTGATGATGTTGACAAATCGCTGATTGATAATTTAGGGAAAGAACACCTCATCACACCAGATCAGGTCAGAGGTAAATATGCAACGCTGGAAGAAGCGGTTTTGAAAAATAACTGGCCTACATTGAAGCAGGCGAGAGGTAAATTTGTTTTTATTCTGGATGATAAAGGCAGTAAGAAAGACTTGTATATTGCAGGTCATCCGTCACTTGAAGGGCGGGTTCTTTTTGCCAATGCCGAACCGGGTACGCCGGAAGCAGCCATACTTTTCAGAAATGATTCGAAGTTGCCGGAAATTACGGAGTTGGTTAAAAAGGGATATATTATCAGAACGCGGGCAGATGGGGATACGCAGCAGGCGAGAGTTAATGATAAAAGTAATTTCATGGCTGCCTGCAATTCAGGAGCACAAATTATCACCACTGATTATTATCTGAAAAGCACCCATTTTAAATCCGATTATGTTGTTAATTTTGAAGGGAAAACTTTTTTTCGGGTGAATCCTGTGTTTGACCGACATTAATCATTCCCTAAATTCAAAACATTAGCGCCCAGCGGCTGTTCCATTACTCTTTCCAGTTTTTTGTCATGCGTGGTGATCATAATTTCAAGAGAGCCTGTGCTGACCGTTGCCGCCAATAAGTGGCCGCCAAAAGCCTGGAAACTTTTGTCTGTAACCACACCATGGACATGGAGCGAAACTTTTTCTTGTTGCCAAGCGACCGAGCCGTTCATACTTGCCATCTCAACCTCACTGAATTCTTTTGGATCATAATCTTTTGTCTCTTTGTTGAAAAAGCCGAATTTGGCATTTACAAAACCCATCCCCGTAAAATTGGCTGATTTGATCTTCTCCTTTTTTGCAAAAGTTTCCAGCTGTTCAAAAATGTTATCTCCCTGACGTAAAACCATCAGATAACCTGCCGGTACTTTGATATATCTTTTTTGCAAATTTGAATCCTGCGCTGCCGCGGTTTGACTAAGGAAAGTAACTGAAAGAAAAACGAGAAAAAGATATTTCATGGTTGGTTTTGGTTTGTTGGCAATATGAATTTTAGATTGATTGACATCAAAAAATCATTCCATCCGTCGACTTAGTAAATTCTTGATACCTATTTATTAACTAAAAATAACGGCTTCATTTCTGCGTTAATAAGATAAAATCAGGAGGATAGATATAAGTAAAAAGCTCCTTTCCAAAGTGCAGTTCCAGATTTTCACTACTTAATCATTTTGACAATGTGCCGGCACAACTCACACGATCCTGTTCAATGTATTATTCCGCCATACATGAGCGACAAGCTTTTGGATGCGGCAAGCAATGCCAGACTTCCGGCCGTTTTAAATAACGAATTAAGAAGTTCGCGGTTCAGAAATGACCGGTCATTTTTCGGAAATTTGAATGATGCGCAGCGTTCTGTGCTGTTAAAGCCAGCGAAGGCACCGACAAAACCGGTTCTGAAAATGCAGGTTTACGACATGGAAAAAGATACCGTTTTGAGCAATGGAAAACTAGTCTGGAATAACGGGAAGGCGTTAAAAACAATGGATACTGATACCAAAAATGTTGTAGCGGCTGGAACCGCAACTTGGGATCTTTATTATCAAATTTTCGGAAGAAACTCAATTGATAACCTGGGGCTGGCTTTGAAACATTATATCCATTACGACAACAAATACGACAACGCGTTCTGGGATGGACGGCGCATGGTTTATGGCGATGGAGATGGCAAAATTTTCGGAAGTTTTACGGCCGATCCTGATATTATCGGACATGAGCTGACGCACGGTGTCACGCAATATGAATCCAATTTGGTTTATCATAATCAGAGCGGTGCATTGAATGAGTCACTTTCAGACGTGTTTGGTATCATGATCAAGCAGCGTTTGCTAAATCAGGATGTGAAAAAATCGAAGTGGCTGATCGGGGAAAATGTTTTGAAAGGGGCGAAATATTCTTTGCGGAGTATGAAAGCACCCGGTACTGCTTACGTCAATCATCCCGATTTGGGCACGGATCCGCAGCCAGCTACTTTCGACAAATACATGGTATTGCCGGACACAGACCGTGGCGATTGGGGAGGCGTTCATATTAATTCCGGCATTACAAATTTTGCGTTCTATGTAACAGCTTTTAATATCGGCGGTTTTTCCTGGGAAAAAGCCGGAATGATATGGTATGCTGCCATGACAGACAAGGAAAACTTCCAGCCCACTTCCAATTTTGAAGACTTCAAAAACCTGACGATTCAAAAAGCCGAATTACTTTTTGGTTCGGGAAGTCTTGAAGCCAACGCGGTAACAGATGGCTGGGCTGAGGCAAAAGTTTAATGATAATGAAGCATGAAAATTAAATTACAGCGGGTAGGGGGTATTTTGCCAATGACAAAGGAGGCGGCAATAGAGGTTGACTGGACTGACGAAGAGATAAAAAAGCTGCTTGATTGTATTTGTTTGAAAGAAAAGAAAGATTCAAAAATCCGTGATGCAACGGCGCATTTTCTGGAAGTAAAAGGAAAAGCGACACCGATTGATTTAAAAAAAATACCCCTCGAATATAAAGCCATATTTGAGGGGTTAGAAGCTGATATGAAATTCGTGAAATCCTGAATTATTTTAATAAAGCAGTTGCCTTATCAATTTCAGCGCTGAACGATTTCAACGCATCACTCACACGCTGAATACCGGCTTCTGCTTCTGTCCAGTTTTTTTGTTCAATGGCTTCGCGGATCATCGGTAATGTTTTTACACCATAACCCGTATAAAACCCAGGTGCATAAATCTGATGTTTATACCAAGGGCGTCTTGGCAAACCTTCATCATTGATCAGAACACGTTCTGTTTTGTATAAAATCTGGTTGAGCTGTGCCAGTTTATCGGTCGGAAGCGTCGTCATCTTACTGCTCGCTTGTGAGTAACCGGCGGCGCTTTTTTCTAATACGGCGAGTGCATTTTCCAGTGGCGCAAAGTTCAGATAAGGAACCGAAACCATTTCTTTTGGTTTGGTAAAAGGCTCTTTCGGGTCAGCCGCAATTTCAAAACGATTTTCCTTTACAAATTTGTTATGGTCATCTGATCTGGTCCGCACGGATTCCAGGTCTCGTTTTATCTCCGTTGCATAAATCTGGACTGTATTGGAAAAATTGCTGAAATCGAAAGGAAGTACTTCTGCGTTTGCAAATCTTAGAACGGTCCGTCCCATGGTTTTGGCCAATGTCGCGCCATAAGCGAAATCTCCATCTTTAAACCGGACATAATTATCATAGGAATCGTAAATAGAGTGGTAATCACCGCCAGCATCTTCACCGCCAAAACCTACGTTGATGGAAGCAATGCCCAAATGCTGGATGAAAGGCGTATAATCTGAGCCGGAACCAAGCGCTCCAATACGTACATCTGCTCTTGTTTTCGCATCCTGTTTGGCCGTGGGACTACCTTCAACCATCATTTTGGACCGTAAACGATCGATAATGGGAATATTTCTTTCAGGATCGATAACATCCCTGCCAACCTGATTTAGGAATTTTTCCAAAGTGTGGGATCCGCCTGCACCCAAAAATCCACGTCCGTTTCCATCCGTGTTCAGATATACCACTGTCTTTTCCGACAAAGTTTTCTTGTATTTTTCAACCCATTCTGTGGAGCCCAGCAAACCCGGTTCCTCTCCGTCCCACCAGCAGTAAACGATTGTTCTTTTAGGTTTCCAGCCGGTTTTAACCAGTTCTCCCAATATTCTGGCTTCTTCCAATTCTGCAACTGCGCCGCTTACAGGATCGCTCGCACCAAAAACCCAGGCATCATGGTGGTTTCCACGCACGATCCACTGGTCAGGAAATTCACTTCCTTTTAAAGTAGCGATAACGTTATATGCCGGAACAATATCAAAGTTAAATTCAAGTTTCAGATGCACTTTTGCCGGACCCGGACCCACATGATAGGTGATTGGCAAAGCGCCACGCCAGGATGCCGGTGCGACCTGACCGCCAAGTGCTTTTAACAATGGTAAAGCATCACCATAGGAAATAGGCAAAACAGGGATTTTCATCATGCTTGGCGCATCTTTTACGGACAAACGTTTGTTGTCCTTATTAGCAACAAATCCGTTTGTCAGTGGATCGCCGGGTGCTAATGGTAAATCCACTACGGAACCGCGCTGTGCTCCTGCGTCATTTTTAAATGGCCCTTTCGGATAAACTTCTCCCTGGAAAAAACCGTCTTCTTTTGGGTCTGAGTAGATAATACAGCCGATCGCTCCATGTTCATAGGCGACTTTCGGTTTGATACCGCGCCAGGAATTACCATATTTAGCAATGACGATTTTCCCCTTTACGTCAATGCCAAGTTTGGCGAGTTCTTCATAATCATCAGGAATTCCATAATTGACAAAAACGAGTTCTGCCGTCACATCGCCATCAGCAGAAAACGCGTGATAAGGAGGAAGTACATCTTTTGTTTGTCCCGAAGTTGCGTCTTCTTTTAGCGCACGTTCAGTGAGGGAAGCTTTAAATTTTGTAGGTTCTGTTAATTCCAGTAATCTTACTTTTGGCGTTGGAAATAAAACATGAACAGTATCCAAATGTGCTTCAAATCCCCAGGAAGTCAGTTTGTCGCGAAGAAAGAGTGCATTGTTCAACCCATAAGCAGACCCGAGCTGATGCGGATATGCAGTCATTCGCTTCATCCAGTCGCGCAGGTTATTGACCTGCAACTGTTTGTCAAATGTAGTTTCCAGTTCAATTTCTTTTTTTGCGGCATCAGGCCCAAAGCCGATCAGAGATTGTGAAAAAACCGGACTTAATAAGGTTTGGGAAAATAAAAGTACAGGTAGTGTTTTTCTGAAAATGTGTTTCATAAACGGAGCGAAAATTAAATTCAGGTAAAGGATATTCCTAATATAGTGATTATTAGGAACCCAATTTTCTCAACCCCGGAAATTCATATTATTGATCCATTTATTTTAATTTTAAGAATGCCAGTCCGATAATTTCGCTAAACCATTATTGCAATAAGACAGAAGAAATCTTAACGTTGAGTCCGTACGCAACATCAAGCGCGAGTTTGGTATCGATTTTGAAAAAGCGGCCTATTTTCTGTTTTAATATAAATTCGCTTTCAGGGCCTTCAATACGTTTCATAGCCCGGACGATATTTTTAACCAGATTTTCCCTGTCGCCGGCAGATAACATTTCTCTGAAAAAAATACCAGAAAGCCGGAAGTTCTGGTCGTCTTCGCTGTAACAATTTGCCACGTTAAGTCCCATTAATAACGAGGTGTTTCGTTCCTCTGCGGTGCTGTTGCAGCAGCTTCCCAAACATTGATCCTGACATTTTGCTTTTTCCTGAAAGACTTTGGGTTCCGGTTTTGTAATTGTATTCATTGTAGTTTTATTTAATACCCGGTGAAACAATCAGGTCAATTCATAATAACGAGAGCAAAGGCCCGCCCCGCCCTCGTTGAGTATACTACCATTTAATAGACAATACAAAGTTAAATTACCCCTATCCTCAAACCGATTGCTTATTTAAGGTAATCATGGTACAAATCACTGTATTTACTTATCTGTAAAATAATTGTCCTGGGTCTTTCTAGCTTATACGGTGTCTTTGATGTAATCGATTCATTGCATAGTAAAATCGGTAACCTAAATTAAAAATGCCCGCCAGAAATTAATCTGACAGGCAATTTTAATTTGGTATGTTTTATTTCTAGCCGCTGATTCAGCTTTCCGTTTTATCAACATTTATTTCCAGAATCAGGATAATGGCGTCATTAGAAAGTGCTTCAAATTCCAATTCTTCTAAATTTAATAACGACAATCCGTCACGGGTTTCAAGCAAACGATTCTGAACTTCAAATGCGCCTTCAATAATAAAAACGAAAATTCCGTTTTCAGGATTTTTAATATGATAAACGCCTTCCTCCCGGCCACCATATTTTCCAATGTACCCATATGCCTCCTGCTGAACTTTTAACCCTGCATGCGCAGGCGAAAAAATCGGGATCAGCTGGTTGCGCTTTTGGAGATCAAAACTTCCTTCCTGTGTTTTTGTGTACAATTGCGGTTGATTATTTTTCAGCCTGATCTGTATATAATTGACAAGTTCTGTTTCATAGGGGTTCGATATTTCATAATCCACGGGTTTGTCCGTAGAAAAAATCTGAAACTGACCTGCTTCCAAAAATCTCTTTTCACCTAAACTATTCTGAAACGCAACTGCTCCGACAACCGGGATCAAAATTGACTCCGTATTTTTTTCAAGCTTCATAACAAAACTTTTTCCGGCAGCCAGCGTATCGTCGTTTAAAGTTTCAAGGCTTCCAAAAGGTGCCCTGGATTCGTCTTGGTAAGACCCGAAATTGAACGTATGAAAACTTCGGAATTCAGATAGCTGAAAAACGCCGCGTTGGCCAGCAAGATATATTTGTCCTTCGGTTTGCGCGATCATGACGGATTATTTTCAGATGTTGGTAGGGGATAATCTATCTCCCGGAACTCGGCCGGTATACCTGATATTACACTGGAAATATTCAGATAAGGCTGTAAGGGAATGAGTTCCGTTTCCACTTCCTGCCCAGATTTAAAAGCTTCTCTTTGATCACCATAAGCGACGAGTAATTTTCCGTCCAACTTATCAATCCAGGTAATCGGCTCACTGTAAAAATAAATCGCCACCTTATGGGCAGACTTATCTCTGATGTCAGAATGTATGATTTCAAATTTGAAACGTTTGAAAGGTAGACATAATTTACCATACACATTTGCGATATCCGGAACTATATCATTCAGTTGACGAATGTAATTGATCGCCGCCGTACTGACCATGTAGGTCATGTTACCCGCCGCCGGTATTTTGTCAGATATTTCCTGAAAAGTATGGTATTTGCCGTCCTGTGTGTAAGTCTGAGCCTGCATGAAAAACTCCATCCAGGTATCGTCAAATACATATTTGTCCCAGGCTTTCTCGGAGGACGCGTCGATAATTTTTCTGTAACAGAGCTGAATTAATCTCTTCATTATCCGTTCACGACAATCGTATGGGCCAAATTATATCCATCCGCAACGCTGCCTGTGAATGAAGCAAGTTCGGTCCCGACACCATCGCCAAAAACATTGTCGCTGGAATTTGTAGTATCCTGCAAACCATGACTTTTGTAAACACCCTGCGCATAAACGGTATTGTTGATGGTTTGGTCAAAAGCAATTTGCGTAACCAAAAGCGAAGTTCCTGAAATGTTGTAAATATGCACGTGGATATGCGGTGCCCGGCCCGAATACCAGCCCGGATAAATGCTCGTAAAAGTTACCAGGCCGTTCGCATCCGTCGTCTGTCTGCCGCGCAGGAAATGGACACTGGTGAAATCGGTAGACTGCATACCCGTTCCGCCATACTCCGAATAATTCCCGCCAGCATCGCAATGCCAGATATCCACAATCGCATTGGCCAGTGCTGCGCAACTGTTATTCTTATTCTGGATCGTGATTTTTACAGTGAGTTTCGTTCCGCTGCGGTCGGAAGTGATATCGGTCATGACCAGCGAACTGGGTGTTTTCGTCGGAAAAGGTCCGGCCGTTTCCGAAGCCGTCGTCGTACACGAGCCCGTTGTAGTTCCGGTTGTTGTACCCGTTGTCGTCTCGGTTGTGGATTCAGGATCAACAGTGTCGCTGCTGCATGCACTGACCATCGGTAGGATAAAGGAAGTCCCTAACGCCGACAAGAAACCTCTTTTTAAAAATTCTTTACGTTCCATAAGTTAAACAGTTCTGGTTTTTTAATCATTACGTCTTAAAGCAAAAGGTTGTTGCCAAAATCGAATAGTTTGAGGTAAAGCGCTGGAATGTTGCGGTAAATTCGGAGATTTATGAGCAGCCTTCGTGATAACTTATTTACTTTGTCCTATGAAAAAAATCTTCATTTTAATCGCAGCGGTGGCTTTAGGATGCTCCACTTCCAAACAGTCTGCTGTTAGTTCCACCGATGCGCTGAACCTCACAGCCGACGGAAAGTTATTCACAGCATTATTTCAACAGCGCGCCGCTGAATATAAAGCATTATGTTTCCAGGCTTTCAATATTGCACATCTTCGCGTTGATGAAGCTTTGCAGCAGCCGCAAACGAAACCTATGGCGATTGTAACTGATATTGATGAAACCGTTTTAGATAATAGCGCGTATGATGTGAAACAGTCGCTGGTCGGGAAAGATTATGAACAAAAATCATGGGAACAATGGACCGGACTTTCAAAGGCAGATACCATTCCAGGTGCTTTATCCTTTTTAAAATATGCAGGTTCAAAAGGTATAAAGATATTTTATCTGACGAATCGTGCAGAAGCTGAACGTAAAGGAACTTTGGAAAATTTGATTCGTTTTGGTTTTCCTGACGCGGTTAATGAACATCTGATTTTAAAACAAAATGTATCGTCCAAGGAATCACGGAGACAAACTATCGCGCAAACGCATAACATTATTATGCTGATGGGCGATAATCTGGCCGATTTCAGTGCATTATTTGATAAAAAACCGGAAGATGAAAGGATGAAAAATACATACGCTTCGGCTTCTGAATTTGGCAAGCGTTTTATTGTATTACCAAATCCTGTTTACGGAGATTGGGAAAATTCAGTTTATCAATACAACAACAAGCTTACCGCCGCACAAAAAGATTCAATCATCAAAAGTGTCCTGAAAAGCTATTAATTAAAACAACAATTGACCACCCCTGACTATTTCCTGACCAAACTTAACAATCCCCTATAATTCAAATAGTACTCCTATGCTAAATCGTTTTTTTACGTTACTAATTCTTCTTATCCCAATAGCAGCGCAATCCCAGACTGCGGTAAAAAATGCAAAACCGTTGAGCCAGCTTCAGCAGGAATTTATTGATCTGCGTTTTGGCATGTTTATTCATTACAATATCCCGACTTATATGGATCAGGACTGGCCTGATCCGGATGCTTCTCCGGCCATGTTCAATCCGACAAAACTGGATTGTAATCAATGGGCAAAAGCGGCAAAATCGGCAGGGATGTCTTATGGCTGTCTCACAACAAAACACCACAGCGGATTTTGTATCTGGGATACTAAAACTACCGACTACAGCGTCATGAACAGTCCGCTGAAACGTGATGTGGTAAAAGAATATGCAGAAAGTTTTCGGGCTAATGGTTTAAAAGTGATGCTTTATTATTCCATTTTGGATACGCATCACAAGCTTCGTCCGGGGCATATCGAGAAAAAACATGTCGATATGGTGAAGGCGCAGCTGACTGAATTGTTGACCAAGTATGGCGAAATTTCTGCGTTAATTATTGACGGCTGGGATGCACCATGGTCAAGAATTTCCTATGACGATGTGCCGTTTGAAGAAATTTATACTTTGGTAAAAACCTTGCAGCCAAATTGTTTGCTGATGGACCTGAATGCGGCGAAATATCCGAAAGAAGCGCTTTATTACACCGATATTAAATCCTACGAACAAGGTGCCGGACAGCATATCTCGAAGGAAACCAATCAGCTGCCTGCACTTTCCTGTCTGCCGATCAATAGCGCCTGGTTTTGGAAAAAATCCTTCCCAAACTCTCCTATGAAAAATCCGGTGGATCTGGTTAATAATAATCTGGTACCATTCAATCAGGCATATTGTAATTTTATTTTGAACGTAGCCCCAAACCGCGATGGCCTTATTGACGACAATGCCCTGAAAGCTTTGGAACAGATGGGAAATACCTGGAAAAAGGGGAATGTACCAAAACTTGGTAAGTTCGATGCGCCTATTATTTCATCTAATATCGCCAAACACCAACCGACAAATTCGAGCTGGAGTGAGGATATGGATATTATGGATTTTGCCAATGACGATAGTTTTACAACATCCTGGAAATCGAATAAAGAAGTGAAAAGTACTTGGTTTGAGATCGATTTTGATCAGGACAAATCATTCAATATGATCACGATTGCGCAAGGTGGAAATGCGGTGATCAAAAAATATCGGGTGGAATATTTTGGCAACGGCAGCTGGAAATCAATTCAGACGGTAGAAAATCCTGAAAAAATAAAAACCCTTCGTTTCGACAGAGTCTGGGGTGGAAAGGTGAGGATTATGATTGATGAGTTCACAGCTGCGCCGGCCTTGGCCGAAGTCGGCGTTTATAACGAAAGAAGATAATTCAATAAAATGCCGAAAGTCCGTTTATCCTTTTTTTGGGTAAACGGACTTTTCATTTTAATCCTGATGATTTTAATCATGAATCAGGCGAACTCAAATCAATTTTTCTCTTGCTGCTTCGATATAGTTTTGAACCGTGAATTTAATACTCCGGCAAAACATCATGATTCAGGAAAATACTACGCATACTTTTCATATACCCGTTTTAGGACTGGGATATTCTGTTGATACTCCTATCAAAGTTTCCCATTTGGGAATTTCATCCGTTGCTTCCATCGTCGATGACGAGATGATTGAGCGGATGAGAAAATTTCATACATTAAAAAACGAAGAGAAATTTGAACCGATTTATTCCGGTGCGCATGATTTCCGGAGCCGGCGCATTACTGCCTATCTGGATTTGATGGAAAGAATTGTGAACAAACAATTCGATTCGTTGAAACAAACGCCGTTTGAAACGGGAAGTGAAATCGATAGATACTTTGAGCTTTTGCCTGAAACCTCATCGCTGAAAAAACGATACATTGAAATGACGTTATGCCAGGATGAGAATCAGAAATTAAACTTGCAGAAAGACCTGCGGGGAAGTCTGAAAAAGGGAGCTATTGATGTCAATATTATGTCAAAAGTGGATAAGCTGAACCGGGATGTTCATGGGGAAATGCTGCCGGATGAATATTCAGATGCTTCTGCTTCTCTGCGTGGTTTTGCAGAAAGTACGCTTACTTCGTCTCTGATTCTTTCAGCAGGAATGAACCCGAGACTTTATAATTACCTCGAAAAATTTAAAGATTTTTATCCTGATAAAAACGGCGAGTTACGCAAGAAAATAATCCTGAAAGTAAGCGATTTCCGGTCTGCATTTATCCAGGCCAAATTTCTTGCCAAAAAGGGAATTTGGGTTTCCGAGTTTCGTATTGAATCTGGTCTCAATTGCGGCGGACATGCCTTCGCCACCGAGGGTTATTTGTTAGGGCCAATTCTGGAAGAATTTAAAACAAAAAAACAGGAAATGTTGTCCGAGCTTTTCGGATTGTATAAGTCGGCACTTACCGCAAAAGGATATGAAACGGATCAGATTCCTGACCTGCGCATCACTGTCCAGGGAGGAATCGGTACGGCGGAGGAAGATCAGTTTTTATTGAATTATTATGAAGTGGATGCGACAGGCTGGGGGAGTCCGTTTTTGCTTGTGCCGGAAGTCACCAACGTCGACGAAGCGACTTTGAAGGATCTCGCAGAAGCTGAAAGCGATGATTATTATATCAGCAATTCTTCTCCACTTGGTGTTTTGTTTAATAATTTCAAAAAAAGCAGTGCCGAAAAGGAGCGTTTACAGCGGATTGCCGCCGGAAGGCCTGGAAGTCCCTGCCGGAAAAAATATCTTGTTTCGAATACAGAATTTACGGCCGAACCTATTTGCACGGCATCCAGACAATACCAGAATTTGAAGATCAAACAACTCGAAACACTTGAACCGCGTCCGGAAAATTTTCAGGAACAGTTCGATCTGATCACCGAAAAACTTTGTTTGTGCGATGGACTAAGTACGTCTACTTTGCTGAAAAATAACCTGATCAAGCCGAGAGAAAATAAAGCGGTCTCCATTTGTCCGGGACCTAATCTGGCCTGGTTTTCCAAAGTTTACTCGCTCGACGAAATGGTCAGCCATATCTATGGAAAAGTAGATTTGTTAAGTCAGGTTAAGCGGCCGAATATGTTTATCAACGAGCTGAATTTGTATGTAGATTATTACAAGAAAGATCTCGAAATGAACGCGAAGATGCTGAATGATAAGAAGAAAAAATATCTTCAGAAATTTAGCGAACAGTTGATCGTTGGGATCGATTATTATAAAAAGCTGATACCTCAATTGGTCAACCAGACGGAAACTTACCGTGCTGAAATGATCAGCCAATTGAAAAATATCGAAGCAGAACTGCTTGAATGCCGGTTGGAAATGGCATAACGACAATCATACTTCCGGCTACTCTTATACAAACGGACGTATGATCTTTTCCTGTTTTTCTTTAATCACCAGATAATCATTCCGGCCAAACGTAAGGAAATACCCGACAATCAGAAAGGCCGGGATAATGAACCAGATAAGGTATTGAATATCGAAAAATACGGATGAAATAAAATGGATGCTGAGTACGGCATACAAGGAATTAATGACCAGGTTTCCATGTTCGAATATATCGACTGAAATAGATTTCCTTTGATTGTCAGTCAGGGAAAAAGACAGTTCCTGGCTGCCGTACCAGCCCGACTTTATTTTGATTTTTATAGTTCCGGTTGCTACTTCAAATTCTGACGATTCTCCGTTCAAAACTGTTCCGAGTTTCAGGTCATCGCAAAATACATGGATTTTTTTAACCCGGCTGTTCCATGATTTTGTTAGGCTAACCTCCAATTTTGGCATGTTATAGCGAGATTTAAAATTTCATTATTTAAGCCGTGAATCTGCTCAAAGTTTCTCTTGAAACACCAAGATACGAAGCCATCAGCGTTTTAGGAACCCGTTGATATAATTGCGGATATTTTTCAATCAGGTGCATATATCTTGATCTGGCATCGAACTTTAAAAAGGATAAAATTCTTTGCTGTAAACCCACGTAACCCGTGTTCGTTTTGATCCTGAAAAAATGCTCCATCTTGTGCATTTCGGAGCAGAGTTTGCTTTTATTAAAATCAGTCAGTACCAAAACTGTAACATCTTCGATGCAATCAATATTCAGAGTCGCTTTTTCATGATTGTTAAACGCCTGATAATCTGTAACCCACCAGTTCTCCATTGAAAATTGCAGGATATGCTCCTTTCCGTCATCACCCAGATAAGTGGATTTTAAAAGTCCTTCCAACACAAAATATTCCTGATCTACATAATTTCCCTGCTGCACTACAAACTGGTGCTTTTTGAATTTTTTTGATTCAAAATGAGGTAACACATAATCGAATTCAGCGTCTGTCAGCGTAACAATTTCTTCGATATGTCTTCTTAACCGTAAACTCATAATTAAATATCTGATGTGTTAAACCAGCAAATTTTAAGATTTAATCCTCCATTTATTGGCTTTGGTGTGATGTTTGTCACAGCAAAACAGTGATTTATTTCCTTATACTGCTCCTCAATAACTGCCGACCTTTGTAAAAAAATAAATATGAAAATCAAATCATTTCTGTTAGCTGTGCCTGGTTCCCTTTGCGATTTTAGGGGCCAACACGGCTGACACAAATTTAACTAAACAAATGACTAACCATATGAAAACTAAAAAAGTCCTTTTCGTAGTAACGTCTTTTGATCAGGTGCCAAACGGAACAAAAACGGGAATCTGGATCGAAGAATTTGCTTCTCCCTATTTTTTATTGACTGCACAGGGAATTGATATCACCGTTGCTTCGCCAAAAGGCGGCAAGGCACCAATTGACCCTAAAAGTACAAAACCAGAATTCACAACAGAATCGGTGACGAGATTTTTTGGCGATGCTTCGGCTCAGGAAAAGTTGAATAATACGATCGCTCTGGATGCTATTGATTCGAAAGAATTCGATGCTGTTTTTTATCCCGGCGGTCATGGTCCTATGTGGGATTTGCCTGAAAATAAAATTTCAATCAACATTATTGAATCATTTTATAAGGCTGGAAAACCTGTTGCCCTGGTATGTCATGCGCCAGCAGCTTTGAAAAATGTTAAAAGTGAAAACGGTGATCTTTTTGTAAAAGGCAAAAAAGTAGCCGGTTTTACAAATAGTGAAGAAATTGCAGGACAGTCAACCGGCGAAGTTCCGTTTATGCTGGAAGATATGTTAGTTGAAAATGGAGCGGTTTATGAGAAAGGTGCAGATTGGCAGCCATTTGCGGTAAGCGATGGCGTGCTTATCACCGGACAAAATCCGGCATCTTCCGAACTGGTTGCTGAAAAGATTATTTCTGCTTTAAAATCGGTTCAATAATTAAGAAAGAATGAATTAATAAAACTGAGACTGCCGAAAGGTGGTCTCTTTTTTTTGTTGCTAAAAATCAGTGTGGCTATGGCTAAAGCCGGGTATACTTTGGCCGTTTCTCCCCAAGCTAAAGCTTGGGGTTAGATAAACATGCTGGACACCGGGGGTAGATAATCATGCTGAACACCTGTGTTAAGAAACTAGTTGACTGAGGTTAGGTAATCTGGCTGAATGCTGAAGTAAAGTAACTTGCTTGACTGAAGTTAGGTAATCAGGCTGAATACTGGAGTTTAGTAACTTGGCCATTGACTGGGGGCAGGTAGCCAGGCCGTTGACGGGGAATAAGTAATCAGTCTTTCAACTAGTGGAGTAACTTAGCCTTGTTAGCTGCTTATTATTAGACGGTTATCAATACGTTTCCATCACTTTCAATTTATTCCGGTCATTAATTTTAATGGAAGCAAAGGACAGTTTGTAACATACAAATCCTGCCGCCATTAATGCCCCGCCAACGATAAATGCGGACGCGTCGGTTGTAAAACGTTTGTCATCCACACCCTTGTTTACGAAATCAGCACCGATGTAAAGTATGCCCGCAATCGGGAAGTAATAGGATGCTTCTGTGATGAATGGAATCCGTTTGGAAACTTTGATAAGCCGTACATCTTTCAGCATAATTTCTCTGGAATCCATTTTGCCCGTAGCTTCATTGGCGATGGTAAAAGACGAGTCAGAAATGCTAACAATGGCCGTTTTGAAGCGGATATTTTCATTATGCATCCTGAACTTTACCTGATCTCCAGGGAAAAAGCGATAACGTCGAAATTTTCCAATGCGTGGCGAAGAATCCAGGATCAGGTATTTCTGGCCGGGCAAACCAGTGATATTCTTGTTGCCATTTTTTTTGAAAAAAAGCGCTTCGCTAGTCAGTGCTTTTGTGCGATCATAGGCATCTTGTGACCGGACAGAGGAATTGATAAGTATCACTGCAAAAACCAAAAAAAGATATTTTTTCATGAAAGACTTGAATGGCTCATATAGGAAGGTATTCGTTTAAACGAGAATAAGTGTTGCATTGTTGCTTCCCCCTTGTACAAGGCTGTGCGTAATAATATGTTGTTGCGCATCTACTAAACATAAGGCTTTTGAAAAGTAAAATCTCCGATTACTAACTACCTCTCTGATTTCATTGATGTCTTACTAATTATTAGTTTCTGTTTTGAAGAGCGTTACATAAGATTAATTCAAAAAAGAGCACTGATTGGCAACTGCATATTTACTTTTAGAGCTCTTTTTTGAATTGAAATCGTAACAAATAATTGAGATTTCCGAAGAATACTTAAACTACCAACGAATTAACGGGTGATGAGAACTTTATGAGATTCCTCGCCAATTTTCAATATATACACACCGTTTGGCAGCTTACCCGTTTCAAGAGGTTTCGAAGGAATGGATGATGCTTTCTGTAAAATTATACCTTGTTCGTTGACTAATTGGTAAGGCTGGTTTCTATTTGCAATTTCAACATAAAGCTGGTTATCGGCCGGATTGGGATAAACCGTTGTAAGTGCGTCTTTATCCTTTACCTTAATTATGATAATCCTTGAATAGGAGAATTTTTGGTCGAAATCGATTTGTTTTAGACGATAGTAAACAAGAGGTTCTGTGATTACATCCGTAAAAGAATAACTTTTCGTCTCATTTGTATCTCCGTTACCTTCTACAAAACCAGCCTTCATAAATGTTTTTGCATTCAAACTGCGTTCTATGTCAAAACCATAATTTGTAGTTTCAGAAGTGGTTTGCCAGGTAAGAGAATTGCCTTCTGGTGTGTTCTTTCCCTGAAAATTTATTAACGTTACTGGTAGTGAGATGCAGTACGCTGTTTGCTTTATCTCCTGAATTGAATTACATCCCGTTGCATTACTTGTAATATTATAAAAAGTCGGATTCGTAAGAACAAATTTACACACACTTTCCACTCCACAATAAGAAAGCGCAATTGAATTTATAATTGTTAAAGCACTAATTTCGGATGGATTAATTTTGTCTAGCCCGGAAAGACTTGTTAACGAGTTGTTGTTGATAATACTTACATAATTTTGGTTGCCCAGAGACCTAAGATTAATCAAACCTGTAAGATTTACCAATGCAGGATTTTCGCTGATAAATAAATAACCTTGGATTGAGGTAAGTGCTGACAGGGCGTCTACGTTTGTAAGAACTGTATTCTGTGCGATCGAAACTTCTCCTATTATATTGGTGAGATTTTCAAGACCAGATAAACTTGTCAATAGAGGATTAGCCCCAATAGACAAAAAGCCATTAACAGTTTTTATTTTGCTTAGGGCAGAAATATTCTGAAGTCCATTGTTGAAGACTATGCGCAGTGAGCCGCCAATATTAAATAAATTACCCAGGCCATCAAGGGAAGTTATAAGCGGATTGCTTTCTATGTTTACAGATTGTCCAATTTGTGAAACATTTGAAAGACCTGACAGGCTTGTGAGCATTGGATTTGCTTTTATATCCAAAGTGCCTGTAATTGCTATCAGACCGTTTAGTCCCGCCAAATTAGTTATATCATCACCTGATATTGATACATTGCCAAATATTACCGCACATCCGGGATGCGTTGCGGCATAAGTATCAATACTCGTCTGAGTAGTGAAATTGATTGAACCACAGCTTTGGGCTAAAAGAGTGTCAGAAAGGCTGATGAGCAAGAAAAGTAGATAGATCTTTTTCATTAATAGAGGATTGAAGGGTGAGTATAATGTTACTTATAGTACTTCGCTACTTTTAAAAGGTAACGCGATAGGCGTAAGAATTTATAAATTAATTTTATAAATCTTTATTCGGGTATAAAAAAGGGCTATTTCGTATTTGAGGTGTCATTTTAGCACGATCATATACAATTAATGATGTGTCAAAGAATTCTACTTGAATCTCCGTTTACTAACTGTCTCTCTGATTTGATGGTGGTATCACAACTTATTAGTAATTTAAACTATCATTTTCTGTCTTAATTAGTATGTAACTTACTATTAATCAGTATTGTTAAAACAATTAGTATATGAAAAGGGGGAATTTTATTGCATCATTGATTGCAATCTTTTCAGCACCGTCTATCGCTTGGAATAACGTTAAAAAAGTTTTTTCAAGAAGTGAAAAAGGTTTCAAAATTCCAGCGGGAGAAGGAAGAATTCACGGACATATTCAGTTAAAAGGTGTGAACGCGAATATGCTTGATGTCGAAATTTCGGGCAGTGATACCAACGGTGATCTGGCGATTTTTGAACAGACATCCCTCTCGCAGGGCAAAGGCACGCCGTTGCACATACATCCATTACAGGACGAAATTTTTTACGTTATCGATGGTTCCTACATTTTTAAAGTAGGAGAAGATAAATACGATCTTAAAACAGGTGACAGTATTGTCCTTCCCCGGAAAGTCCCGCACGCCTGGACACAGGTTTCAGAAAAGGGTAAAATGCTGGTTATACTGCAACCTGCCGGCAAACTTGAAAATTTCTTTGTGACCATGTCTGGTTTGGATCATGTACCCGCACAAGAGGAAATCACAAAGATTTTTAATGAGAATGAAATGCAGGTGGTTGGGCCGGGTTTGAAGGTTGATTAGCGGCAGCAAGTTGCTGCACATACCGGCAGATGCGTTGGTTAAAGAATATGATTTGATCGCCTAGAATATTTTTTACATTTTCTGAAAACTCACAGAAACCAAACCCAGCGAGTTTTCAGAACAAAAATATCTTCTAAACCGTCTGATCATCAACCGTTCCTGTCGGTCCGTTTTTCTTCACGGATTCAATTCCGTTATCTCTTCCGGATGTGCTTTCGTACATTTCGCTGCTGCCGATAATCTGGCCGTTGGTGGCTTTCAGGCTGAAAAAGTATTTGCCATTCGTGGAAGTTTTCTTTTCATAACGCGCATCGTCCGGCGAATTTTTCTTTACCGATTCTATGCCGTTTTCGCAGGAATTTTTGGTACTGTATCCCTCGCTTGCTAAAATTACCTGGCCATTGTCCGCTTTCAGGTTAAACTGATACTCGCCATTTGCACGCTTGGTTATCACATACTTGCTCATAATAAACTGGTTTTGTGTATAGAATTCTTTACGATGTTAAGTAAACGTTTTGGGTGAAAAAATGCAAATTTTATCTCAAATTTGAATATTTGGAAATATGAGGAAAGTTACAAAACCGTAATACTAAGCAACATCCAACCTCCTGAACTCCGTTGGCGTACTTCCGGTATATTTTCTAAACTGTTTGCAAAAATGACTCTCATCCGTATAGCCAAATTCATCTGCTATTTCTGAAAGTGAAAGCTGACTGTAAAGCAGCCGCGCTTCGATGAGTTTGATCTTATGTTTGACTATGTATTGTTTTAAAGATTCGCCGGTTTGTTTCTTGAAAAAGATGCTGATATAGGCAGGCGCATAGTTAAAAACCTCAGCCAGATGTTCCATCGTCAGTTCCGCCGGATTGTAAATATGTTGTCTGACGTATAATAGGATAGGTTCCACCGAATCTTTTAAAACAACTTTCGTCCGCGTTTGCCCCAACAAATTCCGGGCGAGGATCACCATCATACTTTGCATCAGACTATCGCGAACAATCTCGAAATATGGCGATTGATGGTTTTCATATTCTCCTTCGAGAATCGTCAGCAGGCTGTGAAGTTTCTGTTTTTCCAGTTTTTCTTCCACAATGGAACCGCGACTTTGGGAAGAAGTATACAGCAAAGCCTGCCTGATCTGCTGCCAGGGACTATCCTTTTCTGCCCTGTGATTTTTGTTGAATAACTCATTAAAACGTATAAAACAGAATTCTGTCAGGACTTCGATTTCAAAATCATGGAAATCTTCCGGGCCCAGAAGAAAAACATCACCTTCCTGATACCTGAAAGTATTCCCGTTAATGTTATGAACGCCCTTACCTTTCAGTATAAAAATAATCTCAAAATACGTGTGTTTGTGCACCGAGTGCATCCACGTTTCTGCCTCAAAATGGTAGATGTTAAAAGGCGTATGAAGTATGTATCGTTTCATAATAAAGTGGCAGAGCGACAAACATACCGAGAAATATTAGATTTTTACAATGAACCGAAATTTCCGCCAAGTTAGTTTTGTATCGGCATAGCCAGTTATGCCGATCATATTTACTACTCTATGAAATATATTTTCCTTTCAATTCTTATTTTAATAAGCCTTTTAACACTTTCATCCATGAAGAAGGCCGATGAATGGACTGTACTTCTGGACAAGGATTTATCTCAGTGGGAATCTTATTTAAGTTATCGGCATAAAAATGGCTATAATGGAAAAATACCGAAAGATGCTTCGGGTGCAGATATTGCACCGATTGGTTATAACAAGGACGACACGCATGTTTTTTCAATTTTAAGTGAACCCGGCGGACCGGTGCTGCGGGTAAGCGGTGAAATATATGGATGCCTGATTTCACGCGCTGTATACAAAAACTACCATCTGAAACTTCTGGTGAAATGGGGAAAGGATAAGTATGAGCCGCGGAAAGAGAAGCTGCGCGATTCGGGTATTCTGTATCATTCCATCGGACCTGCCGGTGCGGAATATTTTCGTTCATGGATGCTTTCGCAGGAATTTCAGATCATGGAAGGGCATATGGGCGATTTCTGGTGCCAGGCCAATTCGGCCATTGACATCCGTTCGTATCCTTCGGAAGGTGTCATGAACAGGGTTGCCGACGAAAAACAGCCCTTTGGCGTTTTCAAAAGTGGCAGCGATTATTTCTGTCTTCGCTCTGTGGATTATGAAAAACCTGCCGGAGAATGGAATACGCTGGAACTGATCTGTGTCGACGGGAAAAGTCTGCATATCGTGAACGGGCGTGTGGTGATGGTTTTGCAAAACTCGCGGTATATTGAATCTGATGGAAAAGAAGTGCCGATGACCAGCGGCAAAATCCAGCTGCAAAGCGAAGCCGCCGAGGTTTTTTACAAAGAAATCCGCATCAAACCACTTTCAGCCATGCCGAAAGAATATGAGAAACTGTTTCTCTGAAATTTTTGTGATAAGAAATCATTACGAAAGCACTTCCGGCTTTGTTATATGATTTCTTATCACGAATTTTAAAGCAAGAACACCAGGGAAGTTAAATCATCCGAAATTTTGTTCCTTACATAAATCTGACAGCCGACCGCCGAAAGCCGACCGCCCAAAATGACCGACCTCGAACAATACCTTCATTCCTATTTCACCTTTGATCAGGAGGACCTTGTGAAAGTGTCTGCACTGTTCAAAAAGAAAACTTTGAATAAAGGCGATTATTTTCTGAAAGCGGATAAAAAGTGTAATCAGCTCTGTTTCATCCAATCCGGACTTTTGCGAATTTATGCGGATGTTGACGGCAAGGAAGTGACGCAATGGATATCGACCAAAGGTTATTTTGTAGCCGATCTGTCGAGTTTGCTTTTTCAAACGCCGTCGCGCTGGAATATGCAGGCGCTGACGAACCTGGACATATTTGTCATTGAACGGGCGGAATACAACCGGCTTGGGGAGATTATCCCGAAATGGCCGGAGACGGAAAAGTTATTTCTTGCCCATTGTTTCAAGATGATGGAAGACCGGATTTTTTCATTTATCTCCATGACCGCCGAGGAACGATACCATTTTTTCTTTGAGAAAAACCGTGAGATTTTTAACCAGGTGCCGTTGCAATACCTTGCTTCCATGCTGGGGATGACACCTGAAACCATCAGCCGTATCCGGAGAAAACAGTTGATATGATCCCGCAAAAACCGAAACACACAAAAAATGCTTTATTTTCCTGCAAAACCATTTTCTTGATTTTTGTCAAGTAACCTGGCGTTGCCGACCGGTACCTTTGTAACATACTAAACCAAGTCAGAAATCATGTTTTTAGGACATTACGGTCTCGCCCTTGCCGCGAAGAAAATCGCTCCAAAAGTTTCGCTTACCATGCTTTTTGTAGCCGTGGAATTTGTAGATATCCTGTGGCCGTTTTTATTGCTCTTCAACATTGAAACCGTGAAAGTACATCCCGGTTTTACCGAAGTGACACCTTTTGAGTTCGTCCATTATCCCTATACGCACAGTCTTTTCATGGGGATTGTCTGGGGACTTATCGTTGGCGGTGGCTTCTGGCTTTTCAAAAAAGATACCAAAAGCGCGGTTATTGTCGGTCTTGCAGTGTTGAGCCACTGGTTTCTGGACGTTATTGTCCACATCCCGGATCTGCCTCTGACGCCTTTTGGTGATTTCAAAGTCGGGATGGGCTTATGGAATTATAAGATGATCACCATATTGCTGGAAAGTATTATCTTTTTTGGCGGCGTTTATATTTATGCGAAAAGCACAAAAGCCATCAACGCCCAAGGTACCTGGGGACTGTGGATCATGACCGGCTTTTTCCTTCTGGCCAACGCCTACAACCTGTTCGGCCCGCCACCGGAAGATAATGTCATGGTTTTGTTTGTTTCGTTTGTGGTTTTGCAAGTGATTGTGCTGGGGTTGGCCTGGTGGGTTGATAAGAATAGGAGGATGGTTGAGGCCATTTAATACAAAGTGCGCAGCGTGCTTTTAATACACTCCGCACTTTGATCGGCAAATATTGTCTGCAAAAAATGCCTTCAAAATTACCTGATAATAACAAACGAGCTGCTGGCCTCCTGCTGTTTTGTGCGGATTTTAATATGATAAGAACCTGGCTGCGTAGCAATTCCGGGCAACGATATCTGCTGATTTTCAGGAAGAATATACTTTGTGTTTTGATACACCAACCTTCCCTTTTGATCATAAATACGAACCGAAATACTTTCTTTATCAGTTTCTCCTGCCACAATAAAAGCAAGCTCTTTGCCCGAACCCGGGTTGGGAAATGCATGAACCGTCAGCTCCTGATGATATCCCTTAATTGCAATAATCCGGCTGTAAACAAAACTTCCGTCCAGGTCAACCTGCTTTAAACGGTAATAAGTGTAAATTGTTTCTGCATTGGGATCGGTGAACTGGTAGGATACGTCAGCGGCCGAATTTCCCTGACCTTTTACAGATCCGACAGCCTGAAATCCTGTGGCCGGATTAAGCGTTCGTTCAATCTCAAAATAATCATTATTTACTTCACTGGTTGTTGTCCAGTCCAGTTGGATTTGTCTGGCATCAAGACGTTTACCACTGAAGCTTATCAGTGTTACCGGAAGCGGTGACGAAGAGCACGTTGTACCACATGCCTCAACGGCACGGGTACGGGCATTAGACATTTTACTGCCTTTTCGGTTTGTAACAAAAAGCGCGGTATAATAACCGGGCTTTGTCCTGGCAAGCATCTCATTGGCCTTCTGCTTCGTTTTTGAGACAGGAGGATCAGGAAGCTCCGCCGATTCTTTACCAGAGGCTGAGAGAGAAGCTGGCATCAAAGCCATCCAGCTTGCAAAAACGATCAGCACAATCCGGACAAACCGGTTGCCATTCATATTCAGGATAGGCATAATGCTCGGCTAAAGGGCTACGTTTCTTATACGATCCCAGCCAAAAGGCGAAGGATTCTGAACTACTCTGCCGTCAGGCCGTTGCGAATACGTAAAAATTTGTAAGGTCACATATTGTAGACTATAACTTTCAGCAGTGCCTGCACATCCGTTTCCACAATCTCCCGCGGCGCTGGCAGAGAAATTTTTAATTCCGGCGTTACCCAGCAAAATTTTGTGCGTAACGATAGACTTACCCTGCTGATCCGACGCCAGAATAACCACTTCAACCGTCTTCAATAGGAATCCTCTTGCCTGAGACATCAGCAGTTTTGTGGAAGCAATATTAGTAAATGTAGTGAATGAAAAATCCCCGAATGCCACTCTACCAGGATTCATTCCGCCAGGTGTAGAACCCGTCTCATAAGCCTGGTCAGTACTGAATTGTATACTGCTCACTTCCATGTAATTTTTAAGTTCCACGGTTTTACCATTATCAGTGGCATTTTCTGCAAACGGGCTGGCATTCGTAGTTAATTCATTATTACTATCATCGATACATTTAATATACATCTTTTGGGCCATAACGGTCCCGGTAATCAAAAAGGTAAATAGTAATCCGGCAAGTGCAACGTAAATTTTTTTCATAATGTAAAGCTGGGAGATTTTTAAAAATGGTTGAAGTTTCCTGTTTAAATCATAACAGTTACCAAAAGTAAACATACCTCCTAATATTTACATTAATTGTGAATTAAATTACTGATTATTAGCTGTGTTTTACGCGTGTGATGTGGAAGTGGGGATCATGGCTGGGTTTTTCATCCTAGCTAATGACTACAACATATTCGGCCCGCCACCGGAAGATAATGTCATGGTTTTGTTTGTTTCGTTTGTTGTTTTGCAGGTGATGCTGCTGGGAATGGCTTGATAGGAATAGGGAAGATTTAACTATTTATTAACTTCTTGTTTTATTAAACTATTAGATCGCACTTTCAATTAATCTCCATGTATAACTGTAAATCTGGCGTTTAACTCTATCACCTCAATTATTAATTCCATATTCAAGTAATTTGTTTCAATTTCATTAACTATATTCCTATAAACATCCTCTATTAACACGACGAGGTCGAATATATAAACGATAGTGGATGTTTTTTCGTGTTTGTCAGAAAAATCTCCATCCCAATCAATGATAGGTAATTTTATAACTTCGGCGTTCGTCTCAAGACTTAGAATGAATTTTCTACATGGTTTGTCTTTTGGGTTAGATTGTGTCGCAAGCCCAAATTTGTGCGCCAAGGAATGTCTTAAAGCTGCTATTGATTGTATTTTTCTGTCATCATTTAAACTTGAAAAATATTTTAGAGCACAAAATATTCCAGGAGATTTTTTACATTCAGATTTGTTAATGGGCTTTATAAGACTTCCTAATTGTTCTAATAAGATTAGATAATTGATAAGTGCAGTAAACTGAAAGGAAAGATACATTTCAGAAAAGTTTTCAATGTTCAATTCATTCATGGTATACTCTCCCGTATACAGGTCCGAGCCAAAAAGTTTCCGTGCACTTCGTAATAATAAAGTAACTGTTGAGAAACGAGAAGGAGTTTCGGACATCGGCTGGTTTATATCCAATAAGCTTAAAATGAGCTGTTTTTCTTGTTCTGTCATTTCGGTAGGAATATTTTTTGCTAAGAAATTAACCCATCAAGAACATTTATTCTACTTAACATTCCCGACTTATATTGTCCATTAGGAGCTGGCTTGTCATTAAGCCAAACTCTACATCCTTTGCGAATACCGTACATTCTATGTACATCAATCTCGATCTTATCACCGTTTCTTTGATCATGTTCTTCAATGTAAAATATGTTTACTAATAAACCATTTGCAATTTCGAATCGGCTATTTGATATGGATTTGTATATGTCATCATCAGGCCTTATACCATTAAGTAATACTGAGCAGCCTTCAATAATCGATGTTTGATTTGCTTCTGTCAGGTAAAAAACAAGTTCGTCTCCGGTAACTAATTTAGCAACACCTAGTTTTTTATTCTCTAATTCAATGTCATGATATTTTGGACCGGAAGTGTAAACTGGCTGATTACGTAGATATCGTAATTCTAAAAATTTTTCAATATCATGAATATTATTTATTTCTTTACCATATTTTGTTTCGTTGATAAATAGAGCGTAACTCTCTGTTCCATCAACCTTTAAGGCTAAAATAGTGTCATCCAAAAATCCATGCTTAAATAAGAAGCTTCCTGATTGTTGATCAACTATTAAGCTATTTGAACCGATATATTCCCATTTAGCCCGTTCGATCATACCATTTTCAGAGATAAGTAATTGTTCATTCGATCGAAAAATAAATACTGTTTTATTATTAGTTTCATTAATTGATACCCAATGTTGATTAATTAAAAGGGAAATGTCATCTAGTTTTTTACTAAAAATCTGTATTTTAGGAATTATGTCAAATAGATAATACAGCATAAGTATAAATAAATTTATATTTAATATTTTCAATAATCATTGTTAGTTTTATCATAATTAACCATTTATCTGAATTGTCATTTAATGATTGATATAAGTTCAAACATTTAAATGAATAATATTCTAACAACTAGATTAAAACAATTTCAAGTTATTGTTTTTCAAAAGGATTTTCCGTTTAATCCTTCTGCATAGCTTAATCTAAACCAGCCAGCCTCGCCAGATCCTCCGTGTAAACCCTCTGTAAAAGCAAACTTTATCCTTCTACCAGGTACCAGTAAAAATGGAAGATCTCTTCCACATGCCATACAAATTTCAGGAGCTTTCCAATAATCATCTAAGGATATCTTTATAATCTCGTTGTCCATTGATCCAACACTTTTATGCCATTCGGATCCTGTCTGATGAACAAATACCCTAATGTTTTTGACTTGCTCATTATCCAATTCAACGTCAGTGATTATGCCATAAAAAAAGTCGTAATCTGCAATATCTTCTTCCGAAATAATACTTCCAGCAATATTCTCTTTTTCAAAAAGCATCTTATAAGTGTATGTGTAAAAATTTGAGTTATTATTCTGTGGTGGTGGTGGAATTGCACTGTTATACCTTTGTTGATTTGCTTCGTTCCAACCTATTGTTATTGCATCAATTCTTTGATATTTTGCAGGGTGAGTATTTGAAGCAGTTTCACTTCCTAGTGTCTTTATAGCTGCCGTTGCCTGAAACAAAGATGCTCCGAGTTTGTATAGAATAAACCCAGAAAATTTATCAGCTTCGAGTTCTTCATTAAATCCTGAACTATTATTTGAAATAGTATGGCCAGATAAGTGATGTCCAATTTCGTGAGCCAGAATTGACATTGAAGACCAATAGCTGCCCGACTTGTGATCAGAATAAGATAGCAATTTTGGGTCGTATAAAATGAATCTTTTATTATCAATTATAGTAGCAACGGCATTTTCAATTGGTGCACTGTAAATTGTAAAATTGGATGTTAAACCACTATATTTCAAGATGGAATTAATTTGATTAATTTCTCTTTCTCTGGGTAAATACAAGGTGAGAACTTTTTGATTGGGTTTATAATTATACCCACATCCTTCAAAAGTTCCAGTAATGGTTCCACTAACTAATTTTTTAGGTATTTTTATAGTGACATTTTCTTGTGATTGAGAAGTTTCACTTTGTTTTGTACTTTGATTATTGCAGGAAATTAGTTTTAGCGCTATGCTAAATAGTACTATAAGGTAAATCTTGTCTTTAATCATTTTGTCATTCTAATTTATCAGGAAGGATTTATTTACGATTATATTAGTGAAGAGTGCCAATCTATCATTTTATACCTATGTTTATAGAAAAAAGGAATTGTAATAATCTATGAGAAACTTAGTGGTATTTTTCATATTGTCTCTTCCCAGATTGTTATAATGATAATGAACATAATATGGAATAACATAATCTTTATGCGTTTCTTCTTACCGTTTAAGAGAAAATCAGATCCTTACGGTTTAATTAAGTTAATTACTGAATTAAAACAGATACCATAGGCGAAACCACGAGAGATTCCCCCTTTACTCCCCCCTCACCTCCAACAACCCCTCACTTTCCAGATAAACCTCCTTCAACCCCTGCAAAACCTCAGCGGACGGCTCGGCCCATAAGCCTCTTTGTGCGGCTTCGAGTAATCTTTCGGCGATGGCGTGTAAGGCCCATGGGTTGCTTTCGGCGAAAAACTGCTGCATGTTGGCGTCCAGGGCGTAGGTTTCTGCTACTTTTTCGTACATCCAGTCGTCGATCACGTTCGCCGTGGCATCATAACCGAAGAGGTAGTCAACGGTAGCCGTTAGTTCCAGTCCACCTTTGTAGCCGTGTTTTTTGATGCTGTCGAGCCATTTCGGGTTTACAACCCTGGAACGGAAAACACGTAACGTTTCCTCTTTCAGGTCGCGCACCACCGGTTGGGCCGGGTTTTGTGAGTCGCCGAAATAGTGTTTTGGCTGCTGTCCGGTAAGGCTGCGTATGGTCGCAATCATCCCGCCATGGAATTGCAGATAATCGTCGCTGTCGAAAATATCATGTTCGCGGTTGTCCTGGTTGTGCAGCGCCACCTCCACGCCGGAAAGACATTGCTGAAATTCACTGCGGGCATCCACACCCTGCGCATTCTTCGTATAGGCATAACCGCCCCAGTTGACATAGGCCTGCGCAAAATCCGCATCGCCATGCCAGTTTTTCTCATTGATCAAAGGCAAAATCCCCGCACCATAAGCGCCCGGAGCTGCCCCGAAAATCCGGTAGCTGGCCCGTTCCTCGGCATCTTCAATCGATAACTCATTGTCTTTTTGTAGTTCAGCCAGATCTTTCAGATAATGTTTGCGGACAAAATTCTGGTCCAGCGGTTCGTCCAGGGCAATAACCTGCTGCACGGCATCATCCAGCAGTTCGATCAGATGCGGGAAAGCATCACGGAAAAATCCACTGATCCGGGTGGTCACATCAATCCGCGGCCGACCAAGTTCTTCGAGCGAAATAATTTCCACGCCGGTAATGCGCCGGCTTTCCTGCTGCCATACCGGCCGGGCACCCATCAGCGCCAGCACTTCCGCCATATCGTCCCCATGGGTACGCATCGCCGAAGTGCCCCAGATACTGATCCCGACACTTTCCGGATACCGCCCCGTTTCTTTCAGGTGACGATCCAGAACTTCCCGTGCAAGCTGCTGGCCCACTTCCCAGGCCGCTTTGGACGGAAGTGCGCGCGGATCTACGGCATAAAAATTTCGTCCGGTTGGTAAAATATGCGCCATGCCCCGAGTAGGCGCACCACTCGGACCGGCAGGAATATACCCGCCGGAAAGTCCGTGCATGAGGTTGGTAATTTCTTCATCCGTCCGCGCCAGATTCGGTACCAGCTGGGTACAGACAAATTCCAGCACCAGCCGGATTCCTGCCAAACCAGTCGTTGAAGGTGCCATATCCAGCGTTTCATACAAAACCTGATCAATGGATTCTGGATGAAAACGATGCTGGGCCAACACCCGGAACAAATGATTGTTCAGCTCGTCAATAATTTCCATCGCATCCGCCGCCGTCACCACCGGCCTTCCGGCCAGCGACTGAAACTGCGGCGAAACGGAATCTATTTTCTGACCTTTTTTCTGCAAAAGATCTTCTATTTCAAACCCAAAAAGCAAAGCCATTTCCGACTGCAAACCCGGCACCGTGGCGTTGGGCAGTCGGGTCAGCGCTTGCAGCATATCAATCAGCGCGTCACCTTCCGGCATTTGTCCGAGCGTGTGCAAACCGTTGCGGATCTGCGCCGCGCCCAATTCACACAAATACCCGTCGATGTCCTCGATCAGGTGGGCAATATCCTTTCCATCCATCTCCGCCAGACTCGCCGGCACACCTTCGGGCGTCATATCATCGTCCCAATCGTGCTTGTGATCGCCATGGTCACGGCTCCGCATCGCAGCCAGATCGGCATCCAGATTGGTCTGTTTGATCAGCTCCCAGATCTGTCTTTGCAGCAAAGGCAATTTCGAAGGATCCAGCGTTTCCACCTGATAATATTCATCGACAAGCTGGGTCAGCTGCGCCAGTTCGCCATAACTGTCCGCGGAAGTCATGGGCGGCGTCAGGTGATCTACCACCACGGCATGGGCACGGCGTTTGGCTTGCGAACCTTCTCCGGGATCGTTGATGATAAAAGGATAAAAAAGCGGCAAATCACCCAAGATCGCATCCGGAAAACAGTTTTCCGACAACCCAATTCCTTTGCCCGGAAGCCATTCCAGCGTTCCGTGTTTGCCTACGTGCACAATCGCATCGGCACCCCAGCCATCACGTAGCCAGCGGTATAGTGCATAATAATGATGCGTCGGTGCGAGATCCGGCTGGTGATAAATCGCATCCGGATCCATACCATAACCTCGTGGCGGTTGCAAGGCCACGAACGCATTACCAAGTTCAAGTCCGGCGAGGGCAATATGGCCGTCATGGACATAAGTTTCGCCGGGCGCCTGTCCCCATTGTTTGTTTATTTTCTGGCGTAAAACTTCCGGTAATTCCTCAAACCAGCCCGCATATTTTTCAAACGAAACCTGACCGGCAGCGTTGGAAAGCTGTTCGGGTGTGAGGTAAGTCTGGTCGTAAGAACAGCGGTCAATTAACTGATGGATCAATTCCGTTCCGGTTGCTGGCAGGTTTTTAATCTGATAACCTTCCGCCTGCATTGCATGTAAAATATGCATCAACGAAGCCGGCGCATCGAGCCCGACCGCATTCCCGATCTGGGAAGCTTTGGTACTGGAATTGGTAAAAATAAAAGCAACTTTTTTCTCCGAATTTTTCAAATGGCGCAAACGGGCAAAACGTAGCGCAATTCCGGCCACGCGATCGATGCGGTTTTCGAGCGCTTCATATCCTTTTGCCTGTCTGTCTTTTTCCTTGAAAGAAATCGGAACGGTGATAATCCGCCCGTCAAATTCCGGAATCGCAACATTCATAGCCGTATCCAAAGTACTCAACCCGCGACTGGAAGATTCCCAGGCATTGCGGTTCATAGTACTGGAAATAGCCTGGATAATCGGCACATTCAGCTGACTTAATGCTTTTTCGGCGCCGGTATTATCTGAACCTGCTTTTTGAATATCAGTAATCGCCAGCGAAAGAGTATTGACCAAAACATCAATCTGCACATCTTTTTCACCATTGAAAAACTGGAAAGCAACGGGTTGTCCGGAAACCGGATCAGTCACTTTGAGCGATGAGGTGAAAATGGGTAAAGCGTTCATGTCCAGATCTTCCAAAGCCCGGACCATTGCGTCGATAAAAGCCGTATTTCCACTTGTCCAGTGCGAGCGGTAAAAGGTAATTCCGGCTGTGGGCAGTTCTGGATTATATCTTTTGAGCCAATCAGAAAGATCAGCGTTTTCTGGTAGTTCCGGATGATAAATGCCATGTTCGGGCAAGGTAACCGGCGTTTCAGAACCAAACCCTGTCATTAATAAATGATCAGAAAGGTAATAAAGCAGCGAAGTGAAATTGGTATAACCGCCGGCTTGGAGATACAACATCGCATCATGCAAAATCGCTGGCGAAACCGTAGAAGCAGCGGCGAAATCAGGATTTAAGTCTCCCGTTCCGCTGACGACAATAAGATGCTGCCCATTTTTCTTTGCACGATTGATCAGTTCATTAAACCCGGGAATAGCACTGGGCCGACCGAGAATCCTGAGAATAATAATCTGTGCCGCCGCAATTTCGCCATCAAGCAACTGCTCCATCTGTGCTTCACTTTTCACAGCCATCAGGTTGATACCTAATGTTTTAGGGAAATCATCCGGTAAATCCTGAATGGTTCGGTGCAATGTTAGCAGATCGGTACCGGCATGGGTAAGGAATACAATTCCTTCCGTAGGCATAGGCGTCTGCCCGATTTTTGTGGAAGCTTCCGAGCCTTTCCAGGTATAAAATTGAAATACATTTTCCGACAATTCTGCTGGCGGAACGAGAAAGCGATCGGCCGCGATCATGCTGTCGATATAATCAAAAATGGCAATAATCTGCCAGTCGCTGTTCACCGAATGAAACCAGACAGAATTCCCATCAAACAAAAGCGTAACCACATTTGCCAACGTACACGGACCGAGGCAACCACCTTTGGTCATATGCATCACATTCCGCATTTTCCGGCGCAGCCATTCACTTTTGTACAATTCAACCGGGATCGGTGCATACCCGCGATCCACCCGACCGCAGCAGCAAGCGTTATAACAATAAGACAGATGTCCCCGGCGCTGTACAAGATTGATGGCTTTCCCGTCTGCGCGGGTAATACGTTGGCGTTTAATTTCTGACATAAGTTGTTAAGATTTCACGCAAAGCAAAAAAGCGGACGTCGCGCGGGTTGGGCGCAAAGGCCGCAAAGCTTTTATCTTTGTGGTCTTTGCTTGTCTTATCTGCTTTGCGTGAAATATTTACTGCATTTTGTTGATAAAAAGAAAGACTCCGGGGTAGGAGCCTTTTTAGGTTGTTGGTGTGTAAGGTGTCGAAAGAAAGTTTAAAAGGCTATTTTGAAGCAATTGTATTTTGCACAAATGCTTCGGAAACTTTAACCAAACCAGCAATTTGAGAAACAGTATAATTACCTGTTTCCCATAGACTTATGATGAATGAGATGGTTGCTTTTTCAACCCCTTCATCCAACCCTAAAAGTCTTCCTTCTTTTTCTCCTTCCTTCTTCGCCTTATCGAGTACCATTTCTCTAATTCCCATACTATTTTGATTTCCGGTTAGCTCTCCAATTTCTTTATCAAATTTAACATTATATCCTTGATCTGCAAAGGTTATATAGCGTTGTAAAAAGATCAGCAGATCATCTATTTTCTTCTTTGGAATCTTCCGCCTGAGCAAATTTTTGGCCAGCGAATATTTCAGATCAAACAAACTCTCATCATCCAGCTTTTTCTTTTTTAATGCTAGTAATACCGTTAATATAACGATGGCAAAGGGATTTTCATTTTCAATCAGTACTGTTTCATCCTGCTCGATGATTTTATATGTATTGAATTCATAAATGATTTTTGAACCGAGGTACTTGTATCCATAAATGGCCGGATGAAATTTCTTGTTCGCATCAGTGAAAATGGCGATTGCCGTTACCGGTTTTCCATACTTGTCGAGAATACGGTAAAAGTATGTGAACATGCGCTTGGCGAAATCTTTATCGTCATATCCCTGTACTTCAATGTGTACTAAAATCCAGTCCTCCTTTCCGGTTTTGGTATAAACTTTCACAAGCTTATCCACAAACTTCGGCGCTTCTATTTCTTCGGTTGGGAAGAGCTGTTCAAGTTCTTTATCTAAAAACTGAAAACCTCTTTCCAGGTCGAAAAGCTTTTCGGCGTCTTCGAAGAAGAATTTTAGGAAATCATCGCAGATATTTTCGAGTATGCCTTTCCATAGTGTGTCGTCTTTGTTCATTTTTAAATTTAGATGTGTGTTGTTTTTTCATGCAAAGCAAAAAAGGGGAAAACGCAAAGGAAAACTTAGCGTGCTTCGAGTTTTACCCGCGCGGCGTCCGCTTACCTGCTTTGCGTGAAACCTTTTGACGCGCAATTTTCCAATAAGTATTCAATGAAGCCAAGATTTTCTCCCCAATACAAGTGAACATAGGATGCAAACGTATTCAGTTTCCGGAAAAGCTGCGTTTCCACCTTAATTCCCTTAGCATTTTTAATAATGACAGATTCAGCACGCAAAGCATTTTTCACAAACCGGGAATAATGAAATTCATGTCCTTTTAATTCAAGATCATTCCACAGAACCGTCCGATATCCTAAGGTCAACTTTGAATTTTCCATAGAAGTCGTACAATCCAGAACGCCAGCCATTGGAAAATTCAAGCCTTCGGAAATAATAATTACCTCTCCCAAATACATCAAACCGCCACATTCTGCAAAAGTCAATCCGCCATTTAAACAGTAAGATTTAATACTTTCAAGCATTGTTTTATTTTCACTTAATGCATCAGCAAATAATTCCGGATATCCACCAGGCAGGTATAAGAAGTCAGTTTCAGGAAGTTCCTTATCATGTATCGGACTGAAAAACGTAATCTCGCCGAAGGATGTAAGTACTTCAATATTTTGATGATAAGTAAAAGTAAACGCTTCGTCCCGGGCGATGGCTATTTTATATTTTTTAGCTGAAACAGGATTTTTAGATACGGTTATTGACCTAGTTTCTGGAAAAATTTCTCTCGTAGAAATTTCCAGTAGCCGGTCTATATTAATCGTTTTAGGAATTTCTTCGGCCAATTTTTCAATAATACTTTCATAATCCGTTTCAGCAGAAATGTGTAATCCCAGATGCCTGGAAGGAATTGACAGCGCTTCGTTTTTTGGTAAATAACCAAGAGCTTCAATACCAACTTCTTCACAAGCTTCTTGTAAAAACCGGTAATGCGAAGCGGTACTGACAAAGTTGAAAATCGCCCCGACAACAGAAATGCCTTTATAGAAATTTTTAAAACCATATAACAAAGGTGCCGCAGAATATGCCATTGATTTGGCATTGATTACCAGAATCACCGGAATGTCTAGCAATTCAGCAATAGCAGCACTGCTTCCCTTCATTTTATCCGCACCATCAAAAAGTCCCATAACACCTTCTGTCACCGAAACATCAGCTTTCTCAGAATACTGTTTATAAATATCTCGGACATGAGCTTCCGAAGCCATGAAAGTATCCAGATTTATTCCCGGATTTCCTGATGCGGTTGTATGGTGTTGTGTATCAATATAATCCGGCCCACATTTGAATGGCTGAACGTTCAATCCCCGGTTTTTCAAAGCCCGTAAAAGGCCGAGGGTAAGGGTGGTCTTACCGGAATTACTGGAAGGAGCTGAAATGAGGAAATGAGAATTTTGCATGTTTTTTTAGGTTACACAGAGGGCCACAGAGGTAAGGGGAGATACACAGAGTTTTATTTGAGAATTACTTAGATAAAGAAAAAACTCTGTGTATCTCTTTTTTTACTCTGTGTGCCTCTGTGTAACCTACCGTTTCAGAACAGGCAATATTAAGTTGCTACTGTTTTTTATGTCGTGGTGAACCGTGATTTTGGCGGATTGGAAATCTGATTCGTTGGCTTCGAAGATGTTTATGAATTTTTGCGGATTACGGTCAACCAAGGGGAACCAGCTGCTTTGGATTTGTACCATTAGGCGGTGTCCTTTTTTGAACGTATGTGCAACTTCATTCAGTTTGAAAGACACTTTTTCAACCTTATCTTTTACAAACGGCTCCGGTTTTGAGAAGCTGTTACGGAATTTTCCACGGAATACTTCTGCCCGTACCATTTGTTGGTAACCACTCATATTCATTGGTTTCGGTTGTCCGCGCTGCACTTGTGCCGGCAAACTATCCGGCCATACGTCAATGACTTTTACAACAAAATCAGCATCCGTTCCGGTGATGGAGACAAAAAGGTTGGCTGTGATTTCTCCTGTCAAAGTCAGGTCTGAGGTTAAAGAATCTGTTTGAAAATAGATCACATCCGGGCGGCGGGAGGCAAAACGCTGATCTTCGGCCATGTATTTATTATTCCGGTCGCCACTGATTTCGTTGGTATAGGGAACAGGTTTGGCAGGATCACTGATATATTCGGTAACCGCTTTTGCCACTTTCGGTTTTTCAGCAGAAAGTTTTCCTTTGGATTGGAAATAAAATGTTTCCGGCTGACTGTTTTTTGGCGGCCAGACATCATAATTTCTCCACTTGTTAGAACCCGTTTCAAAAACAGTCGCTTCAGCCTGATTGAACTCGCCTTTATCTTTCAAATAAAAATTGAAAAATTTGGTTTCAATTTCGTTTTGGTAATACTGGTTTAAATCTGCTCCAAACTGATAATCTGCAAACGATTTCCAGCTTGGAGAAGCCCAGCCGCCGTGTGTCCAGGGCCCCATGACCAATCGCGTATTGTTGTTCGGTGACTGCTTTTCAATCGCTGAATACGTTTTCAAAGCACCGTACAAATCTTCCGCATCAAACCAGCCTCCAACAACCATCACCGCTGGTTTGATATTGTTCAAGTGCTTTTTGATATTTCTGGACTGCCAGAATTCGTCGTAAGTATCGTGGGATGTAACTTGTCTCCACACACTGTTTGGATCTGAAAAGTAGGCATTGGTATTAGCTTTTTTCAATGGACCGAAATCAAGGAAATATTGATACGCATCACTGAAATCAGCATTGAAAAATGGTTTGTAACTTTCTCCGTTAGCACTTTTCGGACCGTCGAAATGGCTGTAAAAACCATAATTATCCATCAGGAAAAATGCACCGTTGTGGTTACAATCGTCACCTAAAAATTCGTCCGACATAGGTGCTTGCGGCGAAACTGCTTTCAAAGCCGGGTGTGCATCAGGTAAGGCTGCTGACGAATAATAACCCGGAAAGGAAATTCCGTAAATCCCGACCTTGCCATTGGAAGCGGTATTTTTCAAAAGCCATTCAATCGTATCATAAGTATCACTCGATTCATCGACATCTTTATTTGTCTTTTTATTATCGATCGCCGGTGTCATTTCCCGGAAATTTCCTTCGCTTTTATATCGGCCGCGGGCATCCTGATAAACGAAAATGTATTTTTCTTTCATCAAAATCCCATTTGGTCCAATTCGTGGACGGTAATTATTCACGCCGTACGGGCGACAGGAATATGGCGTCCGCTGCATCAAAATCGGGTAATTTTCATCATTATCTCTTGGCGTATAAATGGCAGTATATAACTTCACACCATCCCGCATTTCGATGAACTGTTCTGTTTTTTGATAGTTTTTCCTGACCCAACCTGTGTCGGGCATGGCAGCATTTTGCGCGTTTGAAAGCAGTGGAAGTAAAAATAAAAAGAGGTAAAAAAATCTTTGCTTCATAGGAGTCAGCGATTGGCGTTAGTCGGTATGGTGACAAATTTACATGAAGAATTGGGTTTGTTGGTATTGGCGGATTTTACAATGGTTACAAAATAATTCAATCATCTATAAAATTTAATAGTATGTTTGCAGCCGTTAAGTGGTGTGTGAAGCAATATTTGCTTTACACTTAAAAGGGAATCCGGTGAGAATCCGGAGTAGTACCCGCTGCTGTAAGTTCACTAAAAAAGTCACAACATTTTTGCCACTGGGGAATAATGTTGAATGATAGAATTGGTGAATGAGTGAATGATGGAGTGAGCCAGATCATGGCGTTTTCCACCATTTTATCATTCTCTCATTCAAAATTCAACATTGTACCGGGAAGGCGTTGGGAGACTGAACGAGCCAGAAGACCTGCCAATTTACATCATATTCGGAATGCTTTCGGGAAAAAAGGCGTGAGGTTACTGGTTTGACAGCGGTATTTTGTTGTCAGGTTTCTTCGTATTGTATTTTCCATAAGTTGCCCGTTGTGTAATAAACGGGTTTTTCTCAATAACTTATGTGAAAGGAAATGATCAATTATTTATTAGTCGACTCGCTTCTTCTAGGTGTTCAGCACTCTTTTGAGCCGGATCATATGGCGGCGGTCTCTGTTTTGGCAACAGAAAAAAATCAAAAACCAAAGGATCGTTTGAAGCTCATCTGGCGGTCGTCGCACTGGGCGCTTGGGCATTCTTTGACGTTGATTCTTTTTGCCTGTCTGGTTTTGATATTGAAATCAACAATTTCTCTCAACATTTCTGAAAAAGTTGAATTGGTGATCGGACCGTTGATGATATGGTTGGGAATTGTTGCCTTCCGCCGGAATTTTAGGAAGCCTGACTTGATAGTACCACCGATTTCGGAACAAAAATTCAGCCGGTCTTTTTGGGTTGGTATGGTTCATGGCCTAGCCGGAACTGGTGGTGCCTGTGCGGTAGCGTTGACACTTGCAGCAAGCGATGCTTACACTGCTGTCTGGATCATTGTGCTGCAAAGTTTTGGGATCATTTTGTCTATGTCCGCTTATGGTTATTTCTTCGCTTTTTCAATTAACAAATTCGCGGCGAAGCGGGATTCGGTTTTGAAAATCATCAATTATATAGTTGGGACTTTCTCAATCATTATCGGACTGATCACACTATACGGCGCTTTGGAAGGGCAATAATGCATCTTATATTTTCCTTCATTTCGCTCAAATCGCTTACCATTTTATATATCCATACCCAATGAATTTCAATTTTTACCAATCAACCATTCATCAACTCACGTTTGCAGGTCTATTAGCCATGACCGTAACCACTTTCTGTGCGCAGGCACAGGAGGTGGTTTTATCTGATTCAACAAGAGAAAATATCTTAAATCCTGTTGTCGTAACGGCTACACGTTATGAAACCAGGAAAGAAAAAATTCCGCAAAAACTGGATATCATCACCCGTCAGGATATTGAAATGACGCCTTCCAACGACCTGACGGATATCGTTCGAAAAACCGCTGCGGTAGATGTAATTCAGTATCCAAATCTATCTTCCGGAATCGGTATTCGAGGTTTTCGCCCGCAGTTTTCAGGCTTAAATCAGCGGACTTTATTGCTTATTGATGGCCGCGCCGCGGGAGCAACCAATTTGTCTCAGATTAATCTGAATGGTGTTGAGAGAATTGAAGTTTTAAAAGGCCCTGCTTCTTCCTTGTATGGTTCTCAAGCGATGGGCGGTGTCATCAACATCATTACCCAAAGGTCAAAAGGTGATACAAAAGGAAATGGTTTTCTGGAATACGGCAGTTTTCAGTCATACCAGGCTGGCCTGAATGCAGGCGGTAATCTGACCAAAAAACTGGATTACGATATGTCATTTTCCTATTTTGAAAGATCAAAAAATTACAAGATCGGGAAGTGGAATTTGTTCCGTGATGCTTTTGATTTTACCAAGGTTACAAAAAACTATACAACCCAGCCCGAAACCGAAGTGGATGAAACTAACGCAGACGGCGCAACGAGACCTTACACAAAACTTCATTTTTTCACAGGTTCTTTACGACTGGGTTACCAGTTAAATGACAATTGGAGAATTGATATTCGCGGAGATAAATTCCAGGCAAAAAATGTAGAGTCGCCGGGAGAAATTTCTTCGGGATCCACCGAGGCAAGTACCAAAGATGTAGATCGTGCGGCTTTTGATGTTTCTCTGACTGGGAAAATTGGAAATCATAGTCCGAGTCTGAAAGTTTTTACATCAGAAGAAAATACGAAAAACTATACACTGAATGTTTCCGGCAAACCTGTTATTCCTTTTCGTTCTGCTGAACTTGGAAATAATTGGAAAGGTATCCAGATAAAAGACGTCTGGTCAATCGGAAATCATTCTTTAATTGTTGGATATGACTATCTACATTCTTCCACTGAAAGTCGCCGCTGGACAAACGATACGACGGAACGTGCACCAACGCAGCCAGCCTATGCCTTAATTTCTTCGGCATTTTTCGCGCAGGCCATGTTGAATTTTGGGCGATTAACGGTGCAGCCGGGTGTTCGTTATGATAATATTACTTTTGATGTGAAGGAAACAGCGCTTTTGCCAACTTATAAAGCAGGCAAAAAAACGATTCCGTTTACAAGTCCAAGTCTGGGCGTAAGTTATGAGCTTGTTCCTGCTTTACGTGTGAAAGGAACAATCGGCCGTGCTTTTGTGACAACAGACGCTTACAGTGTGGCAGGATATAATGAAGTGCGTGATGCAAAAGGAAGAATTGCAGTGACAGCCGGCAATCCGGATCTAAAAAATGAAAGCAGTGTGAGCTGGGATTTGGGACTAAGTTTTAATAAACCCAAAACAGGACTTTCTGCAAACGTTACTTATTTTTCAACAAAAGTTACCAACCGGATTGCCAAGGTGATCAGAACAGTAAATGAGCCGCTTGAAAATAAAGACGTTATCGTTTCCCGCGCGACTTTTGTCAATGCAGCCAATGCGGAAATCCGTGGTTTGGAAACGGAAGTTACCTATGATTTTGGTGCCTTATCAAATTACAGATATTCGCTGAAAACTTTTTTAAATGCAACTTCTATGTTCAAAGCTGCGGAGGATATTGTTGGAACTGATGAATCAAAAGTAACCCGCGATATTCAGAATGTGGCAAAAAATACGTTCAATTATGGTTTGGAATATGATAATTTGAAATGGCTGAGGCTTCGTTTATCAGGTCGTACGATTGGAACGCGGATGGATATCGATTACACCGATCCGATTAACCCGGTTATTGATTATCCGAAATATATGGTTTTAGATTTTACAGCCGCTTTTAAAATTGCTCAGAAACATACGCTGGCATTGAAAGTAAACAATGTAACAGACGAAAATTATTACGAAAAACGCGGTTATAATTTGCCCGGCCGTGCCGTTTCCGTCAGATATACGGTAGCATTCTAAGTGACCAGATTTCGGTTTAGTTGCAGAATTGTTTAATTGACTTCTAAAAAACAATAATATAAATCCTTCATCCGTACTTTTGGGTGAAGGATTTATATTTACGATACCATTTAATCCAAATCAACATGAGACAACGGATTTACAACCTGATTTCAACTTCCATTTTATACCTGATTTTTGTGTCATTTAGTGTTGCGCAATCGGCTTTTAATGTAGTGCCACTTGGTGTAAAAGGCGGTGGTGCGGAAGGGAATCTTTCGGCTTATATGATTGCCCCGGTTAATTCACAAGCCTATGTTTGTCTGGATGGCGGAACGGTTCGGCAGGGGATTGAAGTAGCCGTTGCCAATGGTGCTTTTGCTGTTACAGCAGACCAGGTTTCAAGAAGTTTTATCAAAGGTTTTCTGATTTCTCATGCACACCTGGATCATGTTTCAGGCATGCTAACAAACGCGCCTGAGGATACAGCAAAGTTTATTTATGCATTTCCAAAATGTCTGGAAATTATAAAAAATCATTATTTCAACTGGGAAAGCTGGCCGAATTTTGGAAGTGAAGGTGTTAATCCATTGAAAAAATATACTTACAAACCATTGTCAGAAGGCCAGGATATCCCGCTGGAAAATACAGAGATGACATTAAAAACTTTCTCATTGAGCCACGGAAATCCCTATGAAGGCGCTGCTTTTTTAATTCAAACTCATGGAAAACAAGCTTTGTATTTTGGAGATACAGGTCCGGATGAGGTTGAAAAATCTGATAAACTTCAAAAAGTGTGGGAAACAATTGCTCCCTTGATCAAAGCAAAAACCTTGACCGGAATTTTCCTTGAAGCTTCCTATCCCAATGAGCAGCCGGATAACAAACTGTTTGGTCATTTAACACCCAACTGGATTATGAAAGAAATGGAGAAACTGGCAGTTTTGGCAGGGAAAGAAAATATGAGGGATTTGAAACTGATCATCACGCATATCAAACCAACCGGTCAGAATGAAGTAATCATCAAAGGTCAGCTTAGTGCGAATAACGCACTCGGATTACAAATTATTTACCCCGAGCAAGGAACCGCATTTGAATTGTAGAAACCACGAATACGCAAATCAAAACACATTTGTGAAAATTAGTGCATTCGTGGCAAAAGGGAAATCTGTTAAAATAAACCGATTCGACCTGAATCATTTCTTGGTTGGAATTCCGGGAGTGTGCGGAATCTTGATATCAGTCCCAAATTCTTTATTTACTTTCTCAATCAGATAAGCCGACAAAAGGGGAGAGGCCTCTTCATGATTTTGGTGTACGAAGAAATAAATATTTTGAATTCCCTGATCCACCCAAAGTTTCAGACGGTCCATCCAGTCATCCAGACGGGAATAATCAGAATCAACGTTCGCGCCGTTGTAACGGATAAATGCAGTTGGCGTGGTTAATCGCATATGCAACAAATCGCGACGACCAGCTGTGTCGGTGATGATGTGCGTGATATTTTTCTTTTCAAGCTGAATATATAATTCGCTATTGTCCCACGAACCGTCATACCAGCCAGTATGTCTTAATTCAAGCGCGAGAGGAAAACCGGATGGCCAGGCTTCCAGATAATCTTTTAATACCTCCCAGTTTTTTGGGCCGAAATTATCGGGCATTTGTAAGAATAACATGCCCAGTTTTTCTTCCAGATGAGAAATATGGTCCAGGTAAACACTTGTTGGTTGATCAGCATCTTTCAACCTTTTCCAGTGACTTATTCCCTGATGAAGTTTTGGGAAAAAGCGGAATCCTCCTGGTGTTTTGGTATGCCAGCTGTCAATGGTTTCAAGTGGAAAATTGTTGTAAAACGTGGCATTTAGTTCAATGCTGTTGAATTGAGTCGCATAGTAAGCCAGCTCGTCTTTTGTCCCTTTTGGATAAAAATTCTTTAAATCTGCCTTATTCCATTTGGCACAGCCGATATAAATATCAGGTTTTCCTTTTTTAGATTTTTCTAAAATAAGTTTGTTTTCCTTACTGTCAGGCGGAAGTACGAAATCAACTAATTCCGGGTTATCAATTTTTCCGAATTTCATGGCTGGTCAATTATTAGCTGGATTGAAAATAAAATATAAAAATCCAAGTATGGAACCTTGGGCCTTATTGTATAAAAAAGAAGTGCCATGGCAAAACTAAAACCATGGCACTTGTATTTGTTACTATAAATTATCTACCAAAATCGTCCTGAACGCGAACAATATCGTCTTCATCAGAAGGATTAGAAGGGTCGGTGTGCTGCCAGATTTCAGCAACTACGCCCCATTCGTCAACACCGATCAGGCGGTGACGTTCACCCTGGTTAAGGCTTATTACGGTCCCGATCGGCAATTGTTTCATCTCAGTTTCTTCGTCTGTGTCGCTGATCACGATACCTGCGTTTCCGCCGATTACTTTCCAGATTTCAGCGCGGCGGTGGTGGTACTGCCACGATAAACGTTTTTGTGGAGCAACAACCAAAATTTTTGGGCTCAGTTTTTCATATCCTGCAAAATCTTCCAATGAAAGATGCGGGAAAAAAGTTTTGATAAACTGCGGAGCCTGGGTTTCGTCTAGCACAAAAAAACCACCCCATGGACGGGAATGATCTTTGGCTACGACGGAAAAACCCTGTTCGTCAATGAACTTCTGAACATTATCGAAAACAACGGCTTTGTCGGTAGAAGCGGGAAATACATCAAGCATGTTGAATAAATTTGGTTATGGTCCGGTAAAACTCAAATTTAGGATAAAAAGCAAAAAGATGCCCCTTTAATTCGGGGCATCTTCTGATAACTTTTTTAATGGTAATTTATTTGTCCCACCAAATTTTTGTCATGAAGGTATCGCCACCCTGCCGACTGATGGCTTCTGTGATATTATCATTGACACCAACTTCGCTTTGTGGATACCGGAGTCTGCGAGGAATTTGCCCGTTTGTTTCATTTCCAGGATAATTTACCGGAATTAATTTCGGGAATCCTGTTCTTCTCCAATCAGCCCAGGCTTCCATGTGGTTTAAAACAGAGCCGTTAATCAGCCAGTTTTCTGTTTGAATCGTTTCTAGTTTTGCGTCCAGCGTTCCTGACGGATATGGATTAGCTGCTGAATATGCTTTTGCATCAGCATCGGTCAATGTTCCTCCATATGCGTTCAATTGAAGTATCGCAGCTATTTGCCCTGCATCGAAAGCTGCTTTTGCGTCACCAGTTGCCCATCCGCGTTCAATAGCTTCTGTTTTCAAAAATTGAGACTCAGCATAGGTCATGATAAAATACGGGTTACTTAAAACATACATGTTAGGCGCGGCCCTTGAATAATTATCCAGATTTTTCTCAGGTAGACTGGTCAATGCTGTGGCATCCGTTCCGCTTGGAATTCCAATTTGTTTGTCGACTGATCGGTCCCCGTTTTTCAACGCTGCCACAACCGGAAGTCTTGGATCTTTTCTTGCTTTCATCATGTCAATGAAAGTTTTTGCCCACTGGATATTATTGCCATCAGCAATTTTTCTACCCGCTCCCAGATTCCAGGAATTCGCATTCGAATTATTCCCTGCACCCGTTTTGTCCATTTTGATGGTGAAACTGTCATCATTACTGGACATTATACCTGCATCGATTGCCTTTTTTGCCCAGGCCTGAGCATTGGTAGCATCTGCTTTTTGCATCCGCATCGCAATTCTCAACATCAATGAATTTGCTCCTTTTTTCCATTTGTCAAGATCGCCCCCGTAAACGAAATCTGCAGTCGTAGGTTTGTAGGAAGCAGGATTAAATGCCTTGCTGGCTTCATCGAGTTCTTTAAGCATGTCCATATAAATTGCTTGCTGCGGATCATACTTTGGCGAATTTATTTTACTGATAAACCCTTTTCCGGCCTCTGAATATGGAACATCTCCGTATAAGTCGGTTAAAAAAGATGTTTCGACCACTCTTAAAATCCTGGCCATCGACAAGATATTTACATCTTTGGCATCTTTGCTTGCAAGATCGATCAGGTTGACCAGGTTTTTGATCGAATTCGGATATGAGCTTTCAAAATAAGCGGCACTTAAATCACCCTGAAATGTGTAAACCGTACCTCGATAAAAACCTACTTCTACGGAAGCCATTTGCTGCATAATACAGCCGGCATAAATAAAATTCGCACGCCAGGATTTATATCCCGGATCTCCTGCCGACCCGGCCAATAATAATGCAGATTGACTCAATAAATAATCAAGTGGAACCGCTGCAGGCGCATTCGGGTTGACATTGACTTCCTCAAAGTCTTTGGTACAAGAACCCAAAAAAGTCATCAGACTCAGCAAGACAAGTATTTTATATTTCATAATGATATCATTTTAAAAATTGATCGTGGGGTTCTAGAATTTCAGGTTTAAGTTAACACCCATACTACGCGTTGGAGGTGCACTGTAAAATTCGAGACCCTGCGCATTTGAATTATTGTAGTTGGATTCAGGATCAATATTGGGCGTTTTCTTGTGGATAATCCAAAGGTTACGTCCGGTCAATGAAACAGAAATCGCTTTGAATGGCGACTTTGATCCCAGGTATTTTGATGGAATTGCATAATCAATAATTACCTGGCGCAGCTTGATAAAATCAGAACTGTATACAAACGGTGTGGCAATGTTGTTTGCGATTCTGTCATAATAAGGCTGGGCTTCAACACGAACCGTATTTGCTTCACCGTTTTCATTAACACCTTCTCCGATAAGTCCGCCGTCGCGCCCGGGTAATGTTTCTTTTAGGTTTCCGCGGCGATATCCAAGGGCGTTGGTTCCAGAGAATATTTTTCCACCGAATTTCCCGTCAACAAGAAAACTCAAACCTACACCTTTATATCGGAAGGAGTTTGTGAAACCTAAGGTCCAGGGAGAAACACCGGAACCATAACTCATCAGATTTCCCTGAAGCGGATAGCCTTGTGCATCATAAACGACACGTCCCTGATCGTCACGTTTGAAATCGAAACCCTTAACCTGGCTGTATGGCAAGCCAACGTCCTGATGAACATAGGCAGTCCTTGTTCTGTTTTCATCAACCCTTAACGTCTGCAAATCGTTGTAGAGATTAATTACTTCGCTTTTATTGTATGCCATGTTAAACGAAGCATTCCAGGTAAACGAATTTTTTCTGAGCGCTTCAACATTTAACAGTAATTCAATACCCTTATTTGAGATTTCTCCAACATTAAACACAGCCGCGTTATAACCGGAAGTGTAAGATACTGTGGCATTTACGATATCATTTGTAGTCTTTCTTGTATAATAGGCAATATCCGCACTCACCCGGTTATTGAACAATCGTGCTTCCAGACCAGCTTCAAATGTTGTTGAAGTAAGCGGCTGCAACAAACTATTCGGAATTTCAGTGTTATTGATCTGAGCCAGAGGAGCTCCATTGTGAGCGCCTGACAACGCATAGGTCAGTAATAATTTATACGGATCTGTTGCGCCACCCGCTTGTGCCCATGAAGATCTTACTTTGAAATAATTAATTGCAGCCGGCATTTGGATAGCTTCTGAAACCACGAAACTGGCTCCAACCGAAGGATATAAAATGCTGTTATAACCAGAGGCTAAGGTGGAGAACCAATCATTTCTGGCGGTTGCTGTGACGAACAGGTAATTATTGAAAGAAAACTCGCCCGAACCGTATAGCGAATTAATGCGTCTTTCGATATAATTTTCGCTTGACGTTCTTGCAGCCGGATCAATGTTTGAAATGTCGTAAAAGAACGGAATATTAAAATTATTTCCGCCAAGGTTTGTCAAACGGTTGACATTTCTCATCTGATTTCCTCCGACGAGAAGGTTGAAGCCAAATTTGTCTCCAAATTTTTTGTCAATCCCCACCATCAAATCCATGTTTCTTTCCATGAATTCCCGCTGGTTTGAGGTATAAGAGCCCAATACTTTATAGGCAGTTCCGTATGGTTCGATCGCGCGATAACGGTAATTGAAATAATCTATCCCAATTCGTCCCTTTACAAACAGCCAGTCTAAAATGTCAAATTTTGGTTCAATAGCACCGATCACACGATTTTTCTGATCATTATTTTGAAAGTCGTAAGCTGCGAAATATGGGTTTGTAACATACACATTGTCAGACCAGACTTTTTCATTTCCTGCTGCATCGTATTTGGTGTCCCTGAAAGTTTCGACATCCATAGAAGAGGCCAAAGAGTAGATCGCATAGTTTGCATTACCTGGCGAATCGGACAATCTTGGTCTGTTTTTGGTCTTTTCGTAAACATACTTGATGTTCGTCAGTATGCTCAGTTTTTTGCCAAGATTTGAATTAACGTTCAAAGCAAAGTTATTTCTGTGCAAAGTGTTGTTTGGCATCACGCCTTTGTTATCCATATTGTTCATGGAAAAACGGTAGGTGCTAGTCGCAGCCGCACCGGAAAAGGCAACGCTGTTCGTGAACGTACTTCCAATCTGGTAGAACTTGCTCAAATTATCTCGCTGTGCCGAATATGGACGGGTAACGCCATCAAACTGTATCACGTTGGAACCATCCAGTTTTGCGCCCCAGCTGTTTGACGTTAATGCTTCATTAACAGTAGTTGGTTTAAGTCCATTATTTCCCATACCATACTCATATTGGTAATCCTTGAATTCCTTGATCAATAAGTCTTCCGCCAGATAATTGCTGTTCACTTCAAGGCCAATCCCTTTTTCCATTTTTCCGCCTTTGGTAGTAACCAAAATAGCACCATTGGAAGCCCGTGACCCATAAAGTGCTGCTGCGGTTGCACCTTTTAAAACACTGATGTTTTCAATTTCATCAGGGTTTAAGCTTGAAATTCCATCACCCTGATCAGCGCCGCCCCACATCCCGGCCTGGCCAAGGTTTTCGTTGTTGATAGGGATCCCGTCCACAACAATTAATGGCTGGTTGTTTCCTGAGATTGATCCGTTTCCGCGTAATGTTATTCTTGTAGAACCAGCCGGGCCGGTTGCAGTGCCGGTGATATTCAATCCGGCTACTTTCCCCGCCAGCGAATTCGCCATGTTGGGTGTGCGGGCTACGGTGAGTTCTTCTCCTTTAATTTCGGAGACCGCATATCCAAGTGCTTTTTTCTCTTTTTTGATACCAAGGGCCGTCACTACAACCTCGTTTAGGGCTGTGGCTTCGGGTGTCAGCGCCACATCTAAGATTGATGCATTGACTGTCACTTCTTTGGAATTATATCCAATGAAGCTGAAAATTAAAACTTTGCCTTTTTCAGCCTGAATACTGAATTCCCCTTTATCGTTTGTTGTTGTGCCCCGGTTTGTTCCTTTCAGAACAACATTCACGCCGGCAACTTCGCTTCCTCCTTCTTCATTCACCTTTCCAGTTACCATCATTTCCTGGGCATAACTTAGGTTGACGAGAAAGGTAAAGAAGAATAGTGTTGATACTAGTAGACTTTTTTGCATACAGGTTTTTTGTTTTAGAACAGATGACTTTTGAAAAAAAATAGTTAGACAAACAGTTACATGTGTGTCTGGTATTTTATTGGTATAATTAAGAAATTTATACCAAATGTACTATTTAATAAGGTAGTTATATAATGTTATTTTATCAAAAAATAACACATTTTTTATCAGTAAACTGCTGATACTGATCCGCGCCCTAAGTTGGCTGCTGTAACGTTTGTCACAAACTTATTATCCGTTTAATCAAAACTCGCGTTGCAAACGCTAAACCATAAACGCCCTCGATTGCAAACCGCTTCGGGCATAAAAAAAGCAGCTTTCGCTGCCTCTTTTATGATTTTATTTCTGTATCCGTCTGAGAATTTCCATACAAGCCCTCGCATTGTGATAAGGACATTTCCAAAAGCCGATCTTATCTTCTTCCATTTTGGAATAATCATCTAAAACTCCCCAAAACCATTCCCCTTTATCCTTATCAAGTAAATGTTTTTTAATAAATGACCAGAGGCCGAAAACCCTTTTTAGATAACTTTCGTCATCTGTAATCTGATAGGTATTCAAATATCCAACCATGCCTTCCGCTGAAACCCACCATTCCCGGTGTGTATCCGGGTGATGTGTTTCAAGATTGTATTCGTGAATAAGGCTGCCATCGGGCATAAATCCTTTCGCCGCAGCATCCGATATTTTAATTGCTATTTCTTCCCACTTTGACACAAGAAATTGATCATCTAAAGCTTCCGCAGCTTCACATAAAAGCCACGCTGCTTCTATATCGTGGCCATAAGAAATAGCTTTGGACTGACTTTTCCACTTTTCGTCAAAAAATAATTTCAAGTGGAAACTGTCAGGATCGATAATATGGTTTTCGAAAATTTCGAGCAGGTGTTCAATTTTGTCGGCGACACGTTTTTCAGGCCAAACGCGATATAAATTAACGTAGGCTTCTATAATGTGCAAATGTGTGTTCATCGTTTTTGGATCGTTACGATCCTTTTCGCTCAGACGTAAATCCTCCAGAGGCTGCCAGTTTTCTGTGAAAGCTTCAAAGTAGCCGCCATTTTTTTGATCAAAACTATGTTTTTCAATCAAATCAAAAAGCGTAATCGCAAAATCCAGGACCTCCTGATTTTTATTATTCTGGTAAAATTCACTCAGTCCATAAATTGTAAATGCTAATCCGTAAATCTGCTTTCTGGTATTCAGTGGTTTTCCTGTTGCGTCAACCGACCAAAAAACGCCGCCATTTTGCTGATCACGAAAATGGTCCCGGATATATTCATAAGCGCGTTCCGCTAATTTAAGATGATCAGGATTGCCGAATTTGTTAAACGCAGCAGCGAAAGTCCACAAGATTCTTGTATTTAATACACAGCCTTTTTCCGCTTCCGGATAGACTTTTCCATCATTATCAACTTTTCCTACAAAGCCGCCCTGGGAGATATCGACTGCATTATTGGTCCAAACGTCTAAAATTGAGTATAATTCATTTTCAATTTCAGTCCGGAATTGAGGTAATTTTTCTAACATCAGATGGAAGCAGAATGACCTGCATGAGACAGATTTTTGTTAATTAAACCCGTTAAAACTTCCACTGAGGCAGCTGAGCGGAAACTGTCAGCAGGTGTGTTGATGACATAGTCAAGCAATTTTTCAATGGACGACGTCGCGACATGAAGACGTGTATCGGAAGACGCATAATAAATAAATACAGTTCCGTCGTCGTCCAAAATCCATCCGTTTGAAAACGTTACATTGGATACATCTCCAATTCTTTCTTCACCCTGAGGCGCGATAAAATAACCTGCGGGTTTATAAATAACTTTGGCAGGATCATACAAATCGGTCATGAACATATATAAAACATAACGCAGGCCAGCAGCTGTATTTCTTACGCCGTGAGCCAGATGGAGCCAGCCTTTATTGGTTTTTATCGGAGCAGGGCCTTGTCCGTTTTTTACTTCGTAGACCGTATGGTACTGCTTTTGATCAACGATAAATTCTTTCTCAATGACTGCCTTATCAATTGTTTCAGAAAATCCGAAACCGATACCGCCGCCTGTACCAGCTTCAATAAAACCATCTTGCGGACGCGTGTAAAATGCATATTTCCCATTGACAAACTCAGGATGGAGAACAACATTACGCTGTTGAGGCGACGGGGTGACCAGGTCAGGCAGACGTACCCATGTTTTTAAATCAGAAGTGCGGGTAATTCCGCATTGGGCGATAGCCGAACACTCATCGCCTGGTTTGGCGTTTGGATCTTTCCGCTCCGTGCAGAAAATTCCATAGATAAATCCGTCTTCATGTTTTGTCAAACGCATATCATAGACATTTCCATCAGGGACATCAGTTTCCGGCATCACGATCGGATGATTCCAGAACTTGAAATTGTCGATACCATTCGCACTTTCTGCAACAGCAAAAAAAGATTTGCGATCAGCACCTTCGACCCGGGCTACAACCAGATATTTTCCATCATGTTTGATTGCTCCTGCGTTGAAGGTCGCATTAATCTCAAAACGTTTCATTAAAAACGGATTCGTTTCGGGATTTAAATCGTATTCCCAAAAAACCGGGACGTGTGCAGCTGTCAGAACCGGATGCGTGTAACGATCATAAATTCCGTTTCCCGGCCATACTGCATAATTTTTACGTTCGAGCAATTCCCTATGCTCTTGCTGCAATTGTGTTAGGCGTTTTGTGAAATCCGACATGTTTTCAATATTTGTTGATTTACAATGAGTTGTTTCCTTATAGATTAACTTGTTGGAAGCTTTTGGTACCACGTTTTCCAGAGGATAATAACGCAGGCACCAAGAACCACGGCTGTGATACCCGTTTCAAGAGGCATCATCAATACTGCAAATACGGGCAGGGCAGTAATAGAAGTCTGACCGATCGTACCTACCAGGACATTGAACATATCCATTTTGAAATTTCCGTTTGCAAGAAAATTTGGGTCTTCTTTGACCACCGCTTCGTGAACAGGCCCCCAAAAACCCCAGGGTTTTACATTTTTATAAAATTTCTTCAAAACTTCCGGGTCAGTCGCAGGCGTCATCAATGAACCGACAATACATCCAAGCGCAGAAAGGAGCAGAATGATTGGGAAATAATAAAGCGGGACGGTGCCCGGGAAGATATAGGGCAGGATCATCGCTGAAAGAATTCCGGCAAACATTCCCCAGAAAAATCCGTTGCTATTGAATCGCCACCAGTGCCATTTTAAAACGTTGGCTGCTATGTAACCGCCATATAATGCTGAGACGATCCATTGTAGGATACTATTGACGTCTTTTGCAAAGAAACCAAGGGTGATACTGATCGTGACCACGACGAGTCCCGTCAGATAATTCATTCTTTTAATCTGCGTATTGCTGGCGTTTGGGTTGAATGATTTTAGGTAAATATCATTCACCATATAAGCCTGCGCGGCGTTGAACGTTCCAGCAAAGGTTCCCATAAATGCACCCATCAGCCCAACGAGAACCAGTCCGAGTAGTCCCGAAGGAATATATGCATTCAAAACAGCGGGCAGAATCCGCTCAAAATCCTGTCCATTTGGGGATGAAATGTTGATGTCTTTGTAGAAAATTAAACCTAAAACAGCAATTCCAATAATGAGCAAATAACGAGTTGGCAATAAAACCACGTTCACGATCATACTCATCAACGCTGCCTCGCGAGGAGATTTTGTAGATAGAATTTTCTGCATATCGTAATTCGGAGCAGGTCCGGCCAGACTTGATAAAATTCCTTTTGCGGTCATCAACGCGAAAAAGTAACCAAAAGGATTGAAGCCATCTGAGCTTATTTTTTCATTTACTTCGTCTATATAGCCTGTCCAGTCGAGGTCCAGATTTTTACCGAAAAACAAATCTGCCCAACCAGAGGGAACCGGTAAGCTTCCATAGTCTGCAAGTGCCTGCATGGCAATAATCGCAATGGCAAACGAGACAAAAACCATGATTATGTAATGAATCAGATCTGCCCAGACAATACTTTTCATCCCGCCAAGAAGCGAGTAAAAAACGGTGAATAAAGTGAAAATGATGCCATAAGTATGCGCAACGTATTCAGTAGCAATTGTGAATGGGGAAAAAGGCTGAATGACTGACCAAGGAATAAATATTTCTATGAATTTACCAAGGCCGATAAATCCATAAGCCATAAAACCCAAACAACTTAATAAGGCGAAAGCGATAATAATTTTATGCGAGAGCTGCGCATCAGCCTTGTTTCCGAAACGGGTTAGCATCCATTCGGCACCTGTGGAAACATTCGATCTGCGTAGCCAGATGGATAAATAAACCATCATGAAAATCTGGTTAAACACAGGCCAAAGCCAAGGGAGCCAAATGCTTTTCACGCCGTAAATAAACATAATTGCAACCATCCAGGCAGTTCCGGAAATATCGAACATTCCTGAAGCATTGGACACGCCCAGCATCCAGTAAGGCATGGATTTTCCTCCAAGGAGATAATCGTTTTTACTGCGCCCGGCTTGCTTTTTTAGTACTAATCCAATAACCGTGACAAGCAGGAGATAGGCTATTATAACCAGGAAGTCAACGAGTTGTATTTTCATTTTTTGAAAAAATTAATAAAAACGTTGATTATTTTCCGGCAGGTTTGCCATACAAATTTTCACTGGCGACCTTTTTCTCTAATAATATATTTCCTGACTGCTGTAATTTCTTAAAATCTTCAACGGTATCGTTTCCTTCAAACGGCGCGTAATAGTGGTCCGGACGTCCGTTTCGCCAGACGAGCATATAACTCAGTCCCGAATTTCTGACAATGGGCTGCACAATTTTTGTCCACCAGTTGGCTTCTGTCAGTTGTTCAAGACCTGTTTCTGTAATAGCAAAAGGTTTTTCGCTCGCTTTTCCAAGATCCCGTATGGTTGCCACCATTCTCGTCGCATTGGAAATAAAAGCAGAATCACTTTTCGGGGGATTTCTGTGGTAGGTATCAAAGCCTAAAATGTCGACCAGATCGTCGCCCGGATAACGTTCCAGATAATGTTCCTTATTTCTAAAATTATCAGTAGAGTAGGCGATCAGCAGATTGTTTACTTTTCTCGTTTTTTGCAGATATTCAATCGTCAACGTCCAGAATTGTTTGTACTCTTCAGGCGTGCAATGATCAGCGCCCCACCAGAACCAGCTTCCGGTATGTTCGTGATAGGGCCGAAAAATTACCGGGATCAGTTCCCCTTTCGGTCCTTTTAGCGAGAGAAAAAAGTCAGCTAATTTATCCAGCGTTTTTTCAAAATTCTTCTTGTTTTTTTCACTGGATAAAATCTTCCTGATCGTAAAATCTTCCTTATCCCAGCTTGTCTTTGAAAAATCGACGGGGTTGTTGGGATGCCAGCTGATGGTATTAACTCCGCCGCGTTCATAGTTTTTTCGGATATCAGCCTTGATTCTTGCAAATGGCACACCATCAAGATTATTTGTACTGTCCAGCTCAATATGCCCCAGATCATATCCAACCAAACCGGGATGTTCTCCGGAAATCGTTTTTATATCTGACCGATCTTCATCACCGATCCACCGGCTCTTGTCTGCTTTCAAACCATAAGCAAGCGCATCCTGCTGACCAAAAATAACGCCCTGCAAAGCGCTTCTCTTTAATCCTGAATAAAGGTTTTTTGTTGCTTGCGTAGCTTTTTTATCTATCTGCGCAGTCGATAAAGTGATAGCGGATAAGATAATTGCGAATGACAAAAAATAGGGGACCGGTGATTTGAATAAGGACATGATACTTACTTATTTGATATAATTCAGAGATTACGTTGTTTTTGATCTTACCGTTGAATGTATAACAATTATTTTATAAGTATTAAAGTTTAATGACTCCGCAATAGTCGCCTGATTTCTCAAATAGAAACTGGCAACTCTTACGGAGTAATATTTATTGAGGAGGGATTTCTAAACAGGATGCGCTATTTAAGCAACTTGTTTAGATCAATATCCAGGATTTTGTTGTAAACCCCATGTCTGCACTTCGTTCAAAGGAATTGGCAAAACCGGAATTGGATTAACCGAACCTGCGATCGAGCGTGCCTGTGCACGTGCTCTCACATCAGCTGATAGTGAGCTCATATAAGTTCCGGTACGGATCTGATCCCACAGACGCAGGGATTCCATACCCAGCTCAACACGACGTTCATGTAAAATGGCTGTCATCAATGCTGAACCAGTAACAGAACTTGTAAGATCAGGAAGCGCGGTTGCCGGTATATTCGTCGGGTCGTAAGTCGAACCTCCAACTACCGATCCTAATGGCAAAGTAGATTTACGAGCTCTTGCACGGACTTCGTTTACTGCGGCACGGGCTGTTGCTTCGTCGCCGGTTTGGGCAGCTGCTTCTGCTTTCATCAGCAATATTTCAGCATAACGCATTCTGCGAATATTCTGGCCAGATGCGGATGATTGTGCAGGCTGAACAATAGCAGCTTTACGGTTAAGGTAACCGGTCATGTTTTCAGCCGGGAACGCTACTGTTTGTCTCACACCAAAAAGAATATCTCCGTTTCCGTAAACCGTCATCGCTCTACGCGGATCATTTGCTTCAAATTCATTAACGAGACTTGTCGTAGGATTGTTAAAACCCCATCCCCATGTTGCACGGTTATTTTGAATCACGTTGTTTGTCACACCTGTTTTGATCGGGCCCCAGGTCTGTCCTGATTCTTTCGCCTGAATTTCAAAAATTGATTCTGTATTGTTTTCGCTTACTTCATCAAAAATTGACGCATAATTAGCTGTCAAACCATATTGTCCCGACTGCGTAATTGCGTTGGTCAAATCAAGAACCTGCTTCCAGGTATGGTTGTTCGTATTGTCCATGCCAAGCTGATACATAATCACACGGGCAAGGTATCCGCGGGCAGCACCTTTTGTCGCACGGCCAAGATCAGAAGCACTGTATTGTGCTTTTTCAGGAAGCGAAGCGATTGCCTGTTCCAGATCTTTTTCAATGAATGCATACGTTTCAGGCAATGAAGCACGCTGCGTAGTCGAATATTCCGTCGTTTTTACAGGCTCAGAAAATAAAGGCATACCACCGAAAAGACGCGCCAGATAGAAGTAGTAATAAGCACGCAAAAAATGTGCTTCACCAGCGACACGTGTTTTAAGAGTATTGCTGATCGGCGCAGTTTCGATGTTTTTCAACACCCAGTTTGCACGATAGATACCAATCCAGAGATTACCCCAAACGCCTACAACCGGCGTATTTGTTGGCAATGCTCTCCATTCTTTAAGATATTGAATATCTAAAAAGTCACTTGGCGTACTTCCCTTTTCAGCGTCATCAGATAAGACATCTCCCCACATCCACTCGTAGTTATGCGGAAGGTAATTGCCAAGTCCATCGCTGCCTTCGTCATAAGAAGACACGTCGTAAACTGCATTAATGGCCAGAAGCGTATTGGTTGAATCAGAGAAATAATTGGTATCTGTTTCGAGCCCCAGCGGTTCTTTATCCAGAAAGTCACTGCAACCCTGCAACAGCATAAATGCTGATATCAAAAGTGCCGGAAATCTATATTTTTTCATTTTCGAAATATTTTATGGAATTAGTTTACAACGTCTGGCGGTTGCCCGGACCAGATCGCGTTAACTGGTTTTTTTAAAAGTTTACGCTTAGTCCGATTCTTCCTACGCGAGGCTGTGGATATGCTCCAAGGTCTACACCGAAGTTCAATGGATTGTTGTTGAATTCACCGATTTCAGGATCCATTCCTTTGTATTTAGTGAAAGTCAACAGGTTATCAGCCGCAACATATACTCTGACATTGCTGATGTGTAATTTTTGCAAAACACCTTTTGGTAACGTATAACCCAGTGTCAGGTTACGAAGGCGCATGTAGTCTCCGCTGCTCACAAAACGATCGCTGAACTGGTCGTTGTTGTTTGGGTTCAGCTGTGTCATACGAGGCTGGTCTGTATTGATATTATCGGGAGTCCAACGGTCCATACGGCTTGCCACAGAATTAAACATTCCGTTCGCATTATTCTGCCAGTGCCCCAAACCGTTCACAAGTTCAACGCCTGTTACACCTTGAAAGAAGAAACTGAAATCGAAACTTTTGTAACCAAGACTTGCATTAAAACCATAAGAAAGATTTGGTGTCGCGCTTCCAAGATAGGTACGGTCGTCGTTATCAATTACGCCATCGTTGTTCAAATCAACAAACTTAACATCACCCGGTTTTGCATTTGGCTGAATCGCAATGCCTTCTCTTGTATAAGCATCAAGATCGGCCTGAGTTCTGAAAATTCCATCTGTTTTTAATCCGTAATAAACCGCAATTTCACGTCCAACTTCCGTACGGGTTGTTTGGCCAAGTCCGTTGATATCGCCACCAGCGATTGGTTCTCCACCACCAAGGTCAACAACCTGGTTCGTGATTTTAGAAACGTTGAAACCAATGTCATACGTGAAATCTTTGATCTGGCTTCTATAATTCAGAGCAAGTTCAATACCCTTGTTGCTCATGCTTCCCGCGTTCACATACGGAGGTCCCACACCTGCAAATACAGGGATTGGAACACGAACAATCATATTTTTCGTATCCTTTATAAAGTAATCAGCCGTTAATGAAAGACGGTTATTGAAGAAACCGGCGTCCACACCAAAGTTTGAGCTGGTTGTTGTTTCCCATTTCAAATCAGGATTACTTGCTGTGGTTGGCGCAAATCCCTGAACGGCCTGATCGCCAAAAACGTACATGTTGTTACCCGAAACGGTTGTTGCATAACCATAATTGGCAGCGCTGTTCTGGTTACCAACCTGTCCCCATCCCGCACGAAGTTTCAACTGGCTGATCGCAGGAATGCTTTTGATAAACGATTCTTCTGCAAGGTTATAGCCGGCTGCGAAAGAAGGGAAAGTTCCCCAGCGATTGTCAGGAAGGAAACGTGAAGATCCATCTCTGCGCAACGTTGCTGTCAACAGAAATTTTTCGTTGAAGTTGTAATTAAGACGCCCGAAGTAAGATTGCAGCGATTCGTCAGACTGTGTTGCTTCAACTAAATAATCAGTACCTTTTGTTGCTGTCAGATACCACTGAGATTTGTCATTAGGTACGTCCAGAACAGTCAGGAACATATCGCTGTATGTTGTGCGCTGTGCTTCGAAACCAGCCATAGCCGTAAAGCTATGCTTGCCGATAGTTTTTGCGTAAGTCAGGTAATTTGTCCAAACCCAACCCAATTGCTCACCTCTTCCCTCACGCAATGTGCTGTGTTGACGCTGATCGTCGTTTGCAAGATAATATTGTGGTAAATATCTTTTTGCATGCGTAGTTTTCCAGTTAACCCCGAATTGTGTGCGGAATGTCAGACCAGGAATAATTTTAGCATCTAAAAAGAAGTTTGAGTTCACCAGCGTTTCGTAGGCTTTGTTGTTTTTGTATTCATCAACAATACGAAGCGGGTTGTAAGATCCACCTTCCGGTACAGGACGTGTTCCATAAAAATTTGTTGCCGGATCCCATGCTTTCGCCAAAGGAGATATCGACAAAGCACTTGTCAAAACACCACCATACTGACCACCTGTATACTGCGTTTTATCCGTATTGGCATAAGCCGCAGAAATACCGGCGTCAAGCCATTTTGTTACATAAAAGTCATTGTTGAAACGAAGAAAGAATTTTTTCAGAGGAGAGTTTTTTACAATACCTTCCTGTCCAAAATAAGTCCCTGTTACGCTATAACGGTGTTTGTCATTACCGCCCATGATATTAAGGCTGTAATTTTGAACCTTGCCAGTCTGCATAACTTCGTCCTGCCAGTTGGTTCCTTTGTCTGTTCCGTTTTTGAATGCGTTTAATGTCTGGTACAACGGCTCGTTGGTTGGAAGTACTGTACCATCGTTTGTGTATGATTCCAGACGTAACGTTGCATATTGGCTTGCATCCAGCACGTCAACTTTATTCCATGCTTTCTGAACACCTGCGTAAGTATCAAAAGAAATCTTAGGCTCTCCGCTTTTTCCTCTTTTTGTTGTAATCAAAATTACTCCGTTTGCACCACGGGAACCGTAGATTGCAGTTGCAGAAGCATCCTTTAAAATTTCCATGGAAGAGATGTCACCAGGAGCTAAAAAGCTGATATCGCTGGTTTGAAAACCGTCCACAACGTACAGAGGATCGCTATTGTTGATCGTACCGACACCACGAATACGCACACGAACCGCTGCGCCCGGCTCTCCTGACTGACTAACAATGTTCACACCCGGAACGCGGCCCTGAATGGCTTGAAGCGGATTGACAGTGGCCACTTTGGTAATCGCCTCTGCTTTCACCGAGGCAACAGCTCCGGTAATATCACTTTTCCTTGTTGTTCCATAACCTACAACCACTACCTCATCCAGCGCACGTTCGTCTGAAAGCATTGTAATTGTGAAAGTTGATTTTCCACCGATCTCCACTTCGAGAGACTTCATTCCTACTGAACTTAAAACTAAGGTTTTTGCATCAGCAGGGATACCCAAAGTGAATTTTCCTTCTACATCTGTTGTGGTACCAATCGTTGTCCCTTTGATAACCACGCCTACACCAGGTAGTCCTTCTCCTTTTTCATCTGAGACCGTCCCATTTATATTTTGATTCTGAGCGATTGCCATGAGGCAACTTCCCAAAAACAAAGAGACGATCATAAGTAATCTTTGAAACATGCTTATGACGCTTTAATTGGTTTATGATTTTTAATACAAATTAATAGACTTTTCTGATCGATACTATAATACTATTTTATCCATTGCTTGAATAATAAAAACTTATTGTTAATAATATTTAACACTATAACCACAATATGTATTGTTATTGTATTATTCTAATGAATTTAATTGTACTATTCTATTATTTATTTCGTTTAAAGTAAAAGTAACTATCATAATATTTGATATAATACTATTATATCATTTTTTGAAGTTTAATATAATATTTGTATGATTTTAATGTGGAATAGTCGTGGTTTTTCGTACCACGTTTTGCAAGAAAACTTGGGACGGATCTTCCAGAGTAAGAATAGCTTACGAGATTAAAAAACGATTAAAATTTGAAATGACAGTCGCCAGGATTTTGAGGGAAATTGTAAAATTTTAAGATTTTACGAAGTGGAGAGGTTAGGCAGGGTTTTGCGCAGAAATAATCATTAAAAGAGAGAGAGAAAAATAATCCGAAGGGGCACAAAAAAATAGACGACATTGCTGCCGTCCATTTTAACAAATACTATCTATAAAAACTAAACTTTCAAAGTCCAGCCAAAGACATCTTCTGTCTTGCCGGTACGGATTTCAGTAAGATAATTTTTTACTTTATTCACAAACGAATCTTCTTTCAATTCTGGTAAAGCATAATCAACACCCTCGAAAGCGATAGTTGCAAATGGAGAAACTACAACGGCAGTTCCCGCTCCGAAAGCAGATTCCAGACGTCCTTCTTTTAGTGCTTCAATAATTTCTTTCACAGAAATTCTGCGTTCTTCAACCGGAATGTTCCAATGCTGAGCGATCGTAACGATACTTTTGCGCGTGATACCATCCAGCGTTGTATCGGAAACAAATGGCGTAACAAGTTTTCCGTCGATGACAAACATCACGTTCATCGTCCCTGATTCTTCAATGTAAGCATGCTCACGGGCATCAGTCCAGATCAATTGATCATAACCCTCTTGCTGAGCAAGTTTTGCAGGATAAAGGGAGCCAGCGTAGTTCCCTGCACATTTTGTTCCACCAACACCACCTTCGGCAGCACGGATAAAATGCGTTTCAACTTTTACTCTTGGCGGCTTTGCGTAGTACGTTCCTACCGGAGAAGTAAAAATGATAAAGGTATATGTATCAGAAGGCTTCACGCCGATATATGCGTCAGTAGCAAACATGTAAGGGCGGATATACAGTGAACATCCGTCCTGAGAAGGCACCCATCCTGAATCCAGACGTAACAATTCCGTCAGGCCGCTCATAAAAATTTCTTCCGGAATCGTTGGCATGCAAAGGCGCTCCGCCGACTTGTTAAGGCGTTTCCAGTTATCAATAGCCCGGAAAAGAAGCGTTTCACCTTCTTCACTTTTGTAGGCTTTCATACCTTCAAAAATTGCCTGACCGTAGTGTAAGGCAGCAGTAGCAGGACTGAGCGAAAGATCTCCATAAGGGACGATGCGCGGATTGTTCCACTGACCGTCACGATATTCGGTGATGAACATATGATCGGCAATGTTCCGACCAAAAACAAGGTTGTTAAAATCAACCTCTTTCAAACGTGAATTTTCCGTTTGCTGGATCTCTATTTGCAATGTGTCGGCAGTCATAAGGCCTGGAATTTATGCTGAATATTAAGTACTCTCTTATTTCTTATATAGTCTCGCAATTTAATGAATTTATCCGCAAAACGAATATATTTAGTATAACAATTATTTTTTTGACGAGACCCTCGGTTTCCAAGTGACTTCCTCAATCCCAAGTTCGTAAGTCATTGCACGACAAAGCATAAACAAATAATCAGACAACCGGTTGAGGTATTTAACGACACTGTCTTCGACTTCTTCCTGGGTTTGTAAGTGGATAACACCTCGTTCGGCACGGCGACATACGGTTCGGGCGATATGGCCAAACGATACAGACTGATGGCCGCCCGGCAAGACAAAAGCTTTGAGCGGAGGCACAACCGCGTCAATTTCATCCATAGAAGTTTCCAGCAGTTTGGTGTCCTCTTCGGATAAATCGGGAAGAATCTTTTTTGTTTGTTCCGGTTCCGAAGCTAGATGAGAGCCGATGGTAAATAATCTGTCCTGAATTTCTTTCAGCAACTCGCGTCGTTTTTCATTTACGGGCTGGTCCCGGAGCAACCCTATATAACTGTTCAGTTCGTCAACGGTTCCATAAGCCTCAATGCGAATATGCGCTTTACTTAACCGGGTTCCTCCGATCAATGAAGTTGTGCCTTTATCGCCTGTTTTGGTGTAAATTTTCATTTATTATTTATTGAAAGATAAATTTTTAATTCAATGTCGTCTGCGATTTATGCCCACGCTCAATTAATGCAATAAAATATTACGCCCGCTCCGCAGCTTTTAGGTTCAATCTTTTTATTATACTCTTGTTACGATTAGGTTTTAGAAAGTCTCCGACCTAATTTTGCACCCAAAATATGGCGAATTTAGAAAAGATAAGGAGGATTGACATTTCATGAAAATTGGAACTTTTAGTATAAAAATATGGCGTTGGTTTTCAATGCTGATGGTATTCGGTGCACTGGTCTGGACCTATTCGGTTTTCCCTGAGCAAATTGCATTTGATTTTGCAGCTTCTGGTCTTGCCGAAATTTATGTTAACAAAGAGCATTTATTTTACATCGTGATGGCATTTTTTGTGCTAAATAATGTTGTTCTGTCAGCATTTGCAAGACAAATTCCTAAAATTGATGCGTCGCATTTCCCTATTCCGAAAAAAAATATCTGGGCTCAGCATCGCGAAGAGCTGAATGAACATTTGATCAACTGGTTATATACCGTAGTCTCTTCTATTAATACTATAATTGCGCTAAGTCTTTTGGCATTGGCTACAATCAACAGCAGCCAGTATAATCTTACCGTCTTCGATTTTGCTTGGGTATCCTATGTAGGTCTGGCGCTGATGATCTTAATTTTTCTTCTCCCACTGCGCTTACTAAAAACGCCAGTTCCGAAAGAAGAAGATACTTACTAGAAAAAGCATGGAAAACAATTGGCTGGAAAAGGCGGAATCTCTTCGTATAGAGTCGTTCGACTATGATCTGCCTGACAACAGGATTGCAAGATATCCGCTCGATCCGCGTGACAGTTCTAAGCTTCTGATCTATAATCAGGGTGTTATTGAGCACCAAACCTTTGAAAGATTAACTGAAAATTTGCCGGCAGATACCCTGTTGGTTTTCAATGATACCAAGGTTATTCCGGCCCGCGCGTATTTTCAAAAGGAAACGGGCGCGACGGTTGAAATTCTTTTGCTTCATCCTGAACTGCCAACCCGGATCATCAATGACGCAATGCTCGTGACGGATTCGTGCGTCTGGGAATGTATGATCGGGAATAAGAAGCGGTTTAAGTCTACTGATACGCTTTCAACAAATTTAGTTGTTCATGGAAAGTCAGTTAAATTACAGGTTGGGTATGCTGATTATGACAAAAACCACATTAAATTATGGTGGGATCAGGAAATTCAATTTCTTGATATAGTGCAGGCGTTGGGAGAAATTCCTTTGCCTCCTTATTTAAAAAGAGATACCGAGGAAGGTGATAAAAAAACCTATCAAACTGTTTATGCACGCCAAAATGGAGCTGTTGCAGCGCCGACAGCTGGTCTTCATTTTACAGAAAAAGTATTTAAACAGTTGGCAGAAAAGGGTGTTCGCAGGTCATTTCTGACATTGCACGTGGGCGCCGGAACCTTTCAGCCGATTAAGGCAAATTCGGTTACTGAACACAAAATGCATGCTGAGCAGGTTGTTTATTCCCGCCAGTTAATTGACGAACTCCTAAAAAATACCGAAAACATTGTTCCGGTTGGAACGACTTCACTTCGTTCCCTTGAAAGTTTATATTGGTTTGGTGTAAAATTATTCCGCAGGGAAACGACTGAATTTAATATCGCAAAACTTTATCCGTATCCGTTTAAGGCAGAGGAACTACCTTCTGCAAAGGAAGCACTGATGGCGATTGCCGATTATATGGATAAGGAAAAGCTGGATGAGGTAGTCGGAGAAACAGAAATATTCATTTTTCCGGGTTATATATTCAGGCTTTGTAAAGGATTAATAACGAATTATCACCAGCCGGGTTCCACGCTCATTTTATTAGTCGCCGCTTTGGTTGGAGAAGAATGGAGGAGTATCTATAAGGAAGCCATGGACAAGGGTTACCGGTTTCTTAGTTATGGAGATAGTTCTTTACTTTGGAGAAAGTAAGGGTCTCGTTGTCAATCGTTTTGCTAATGTTCTGATTTTGCTGTAATTTGTCATTATAAATTTGATGCGTGATATGGGACAAGTACAAGTATCTGAAAAGAAATATTCGGTTGCAGAATATTTCGAAATGGAAGAAAAGAGTGAGACTCGTCACGAATATTACGATGGCGAAATCTTCGCTATGGCGGGGACTACGATGAATCACAACAGAATCGTCGGTAGAGTCCGCGGTTTTTTAGAAAAGATTTTTCTGCATCGGGGATGTGATGTTTTTGCTGAAAACATAAAAATTGAGGCGATTAAAAACTTTTATTATCCCTATCCTGATGTCATTGTAACCTGCGCCCCGGAAGATATTAATGGAACCTATATCGTTCGCCATCCGAGTATTTTGGTAGAAGTTTTGTCAAAATCTTCGGCGAGTTATGATCATGGATTCAAATTAAGGAAATACCAGGAAATTCCTTCGCTGCAATACTACATGCTCGTTGCTCAATATGAATGTTATATAGAGCTTTACACGAGAACTGAGCAGGAAGGTATCTGGACCTACCAGACCTTTGACAAGCCAGAATCTAATATATCTTTTGACCTACTGGATTTCAAAATGCCGGTTTCTGCTGTTTATGAAGGAATAATGTTTTTAGAAGAGGAAAAGCCTGAATCTGATTTTTAGGTTACTTATTTTCTGAGTCAATTTCAAGATTCGCTTTCGTTGGCGGCAAAAAATTCTCACCTGTTACCACATTTTTCCCGGTTTGACCTTCCAGTTCCAATCTTGCATTTTTTGCTACTGAGCCACCTTTTTTGCTTGCTTTCGCATTTTCATTCAAGCCTTTCGCTTCTTCGCTTTCAGCAATTTGTCTTGTTGATAGTTCGGCAAGTGCTGTGAAGATCAGTTCAGCTTCACTCATGTGATCCCTAAGGTTTTGAGTTTTCAAACCTTTCAGATCCTTATGCTTTTTAACGGTTAACCCGGTCCACTCTTCATGAATTATATTGGTTAATAAAGCGAATTCATCTTTTTTCTCAACGCCGCTATCTTTCCAGTAATCCGTTAATTTATTCCGGGTTTCTTGTCCCGTCATTCTTTGCTGAATCCATTTTTCGCTTCGTCCCAGCTTTTGCCAGTTCTCCCTTGCGCGGTCCAGGCTTTGTTCCGGATTCGCAATTTCCTGCATTCTCTCGTACCCAACTTTGGCGAGCCACTGTTTGAACGGCTCAGCTTTTGGAGAAGGGATTGATTGAATAATGCGTAAAAGCGTTTCTGTATCGGCAGTATCGGTTTCTCTTTTCTTACCGTCATCTGCCAACATTTTCAACCGTACGATTTTTTCGTACGCTTCACTTCCTTCCATTGATAGCTTCTTTTTAAGATCACTCCAGTATCTTTTCGGAATGCTACTATCCGTTAGTATTTGAATTACATCAATTACAGAAAAATACCAAACCTCTTTCTCTACACTCCAATGACTTCGAACTTTCTTTTCTTCGAATAGTTTTATGTTACTCATATCGATAGTGTGATGAATTTGACTTATCTAAAACATGGTCTGCTTTAATATAAATCAAATATACAATTTAGGTTTCGCACCTCCGCAGGGATAACTCATATATGCGAACTTTGAATAAAATAAGAAAAAATCACTTAATATTAACAATCTCACTAGGTGCCGAAACACCATTTTCATCAAAAGCTTCGATTGCAAAATAATATGGTACACCTACATTCAGCGCGCGCAGTTCGAAGTTGTTCGGCTCGTCATTCCAGAACTGGTAAGTTTGATAGAGTTTATCAGGGGTAATTCCCCAAAGAATATTGTACCCAACCGCTCCCGCAACTTTTTCCCAAGTCAAATCCACATTTCGCTGATCTTTCTGTCTAATTGCTGTCAGTTTTTTTGGTGTAGAAGGTAGTTCGCCAAAACCGTTTCCAAAAACTCTAAATTCGCTGATTGCCAAAATCGGCGAAGCAACGTGGATATGTTCATACAGGATATAACGGGCTTTTACCGGCTTGGATAATTCAATATATGCACATGGACGGTCACGTTTTGGCTGAGTAGTCAGATCAGTGGCAAGATTCCATTTTTTGCCATCCGTTGACGTGAAGATCTTAAACTGTGTGTAGACTTTTTCAGAATCGTTATCGAAAATATTGGATTTGTAATCCGTATAATTGATCTGAATCGCTTTCACTTCCTGTTCTTTTTGTAAATCTATCGTTAAGGTTTCTCCGGCCTTGTTCTGTTTCGCAGCCCAGAAAGTTCGAGGATTTTCATCTGTAATTTTTGCCGCGGACATTGTATCAAGCATGGAAGAAGCGGTAACCGGTTTTTTATAGGAAAGTAACATCCAGCCAGTGAATAATTCATCGCCTTTTCCATCCCATTTTTTTGTTGTCATTTTATGAGGAAAGTCGCCGAAACGGGTATTTGCAAACATTTGTCCATCTTTGTCAAAACCGGCCGGATGTTGTACAATTCTTCTTTCCATCGCCCAGTTTAATCCAATCCAGGAAGTTCCTGTGTTCCAGTAATTCCCATAATTATCCTGAAAAGTATTGCCATGACCTGCGCCAGTGGCGAATCCACCAGGTTTGTAAGAAACCGGATTATAGGGCGCATAAGTAAACGGCCCGAGCGGATCATCCGCTACGTAGGTTCCGTTTGCGTAAACATTATACTCCGTTCCCGGCGCTCCGTACTGTAAATAATATTTTCCCTTATGTTTCGTCATCCAGGCGCCTTCTGTGAAAGGTTTGAAAGGATCAGAGTGATTCGGACCGAAACGTTCCCAGCCGTGTTCGTATTGGTTCAGCCAAAACATCGCCTTATATTGATCTTTAAAAGCCAGCTTTTTTGAGTGGTCCAGTTCTGCTCCAAAAATCGGGTAAACATTTGAAGAGCCCCAATACATAAACCACCGGTTTGTATCAGGATCATGAAAAAACGCCGGATCCCATGGGCCAATGTCTTTCGGTAAGCGGGGAGTCCAGCGGTTGTAAAATTCCCAGATTCCCTTTTCAGGAGCAACTGAATACAAGATCGGGCGCGAATCAAAAGTTGACTGAAACAGAAACAAAGTGTCGTTGACCGAAGCGGCGGCGGGAGCGCACATATCTTCAAACGGCCAACGGTTTGCCGTGATATACTTCCAGTTTAACATATCTTTCGAATGCCAGTAACCTCCCGAAATTGTCACAAAAAGAAAGTATTCAGACTTATGGTTTATGATGACTGGATCTGCACCGGAGCGGTAAGAAATTTTGTCATTCAGCTGTTCAAAATTGTATTTGTAATCAATATCCATCGGGTTGCAGTAAGTAGTTTGCTGCTGCGCCAAATTGGGAATTGATTGAATACAAAAAAATATGGTTAGAAGAAGTAGTAGTCTTGTTTTTGTCAGCATGTGTGAACGTGATTTGTTAAATAATTTCTGATTATAATTCTAAATTAAAAACATTAAATCAGAATAACGCATGAACCGATTTCTAAATTTAAGTCTTCAAATAAGATACCTTTTGTAAATCTGCAAGGTTTACCAAAATCAAACTATCTTTGCACCTTGATTATTAAAATTGCCAAATAGTAAAAAAATGAGAACCGATTTCATTGAAGAATTGCGCTGGCGGGGCATGTTGCACGACATGATGCCGGGTACGGATGTGCAACTAAATAAAGAAATGACCGCCGGTTATATCGGTTTTGACCCAACTGCTGCTTCCCTGCATATCGGTAATCTGGCGACTGTCATGTTGCTTGTTCATTTACAAAAGGCAGGACATAAGCCAATTGCATTGATTGGAGGAGCGACGGGAATGATCGGAGATCCGTCTTTCAAAGCGTCGGAACGTTCGTTTTTGGATGAAGAAACGCTGCGTATCAATCAGGAAGGAATTCGTAAGCAATTAGAACGTTTCCTTGATTTTGATTGCGGGGAGAACTCGGCCGAAATGGTCAACAATTATGACTGGTTTAAAGATATTGGGTTTCTCCAATTCCTACGTGAAGCAGGCAAGTATTTGTCTGTGAACTACATGATGTCGAAAGATTCCGTTAAAAAACGCCTTGAAACAGGTATTTCTTTCACTGAGTTTTCATACCAGCTTTTACAGGGCTACGACTTTTATCATTTATACAAGCATAATAATGTTCGTCTTCAAATGGGCGGTTCTGACCAGTGGGGGAATATTACCACGGGTACGGAAATCATTCGCCGCAAAGAAGGAGATGAAGAAGGTTATTTCAAAGCTTATGCCTTGACCACACCGCTGGTAACAAAATCGGATGGGTCTAAATTTGGAAAAAGTGAGGGTGGAAATATCTGGCTTGATGCTTCCAGAACTTCTCCTTTTGAATTTTACCAATTCTGGTTAAATCAAAGTGACGAAGATTCTCCAAGATATTTGCGCGTTTTTTCTCTTAAATCGAAGGAAGAAATCGAAGCTTTGGAAAGTGCTCATGCTGCTGAACCGCATCTAAGAGTTATGCAAAAGGCACTGGCGGCGGAGCTGACAATTCGTATCCACTCCGAGCGTGACTATGAGCTGGTGTTAAAAGCGTCGGATGTTTTGTTTGGGAAAGCGACCTTGGAGACGCTTCAAAGTATTGCGATCGATGAATTTGATACAGTTTTCAACGGCGTTCCACAAACCGAGATAAGTCGTGGTGACTGGGATTCATGCCCGAATGTACTGGATTTAATTTCAACCGTTACCAACGCCGAGGTTTATCCTTCTAAAAGTGAAGCGCGTCGTGCATTACAACAGAATGCCGTAAGCATTAATAAGGTAAAAGTTTCTTCGGCCGAGCAGCCGCTTACTGATTTTCAGTTGCTTCAGGATCGATTTATTCTTGTTTCAAAAGGTAAGAAAAACCATTTGATACGAATTAATTAAGACTGTTTTTTAAACTTACTGCGCATAAAAATGAGCCAGGATTTCAAAACCTGGCTCATTTTTTATAACTGAAACCTTGATCAAAAGGCTGATCCGGGTTTATTTTTTACCGTTGAATGAATTCAGAACTGGTGAAGCAGTTGGATTATATTGATAGGTTTGCCAAGTTTCATCATCATAAATCTCAACCACGCGATATCCCTTGTAGGTAGTTCCCCAGTTTCCTCCGAAGTGACCGTCAAAAAAATATGGCTTCTTTCCTAACGTTTTTTGGCTGTCCTGATCATGGTCATGACCGTGAAAAATTGCTTTTACATTGGGCGTATTGGCAAATAAATCAGTGACCTCTTTGCAGTTAACCCCATTGTCTGTCCATTTCTCAGGCGTGATGTGCAAAAATATGTAAATTCCTTTTGCGGTGGAATATTTGGCAATTTCAGTGCGCAGCCAGTTAATATCGGGACAAAGATATTCGCCTTTCTCGTTGGAAGTATCTCCCAAGATAAAAGCATATTCGCCCTTTCCAAAACTATGATTCGTTGGGTAGCCCCAGGTACTTTGCCAAACGTCGAGACCTACTTTATCGTGGTTTCCACGCGTCACATAAAACGGAACACGCAGGTTTTCAAAAGTTGATTTTAAATCATACATCAGCGTCGGATCGTCATGAATTAGGTCTCCATTAATCACGGTGAAATCGACACCTTTTTGTACTTTTTCCTGATTGATCCAACCTATCAAGTCGCTGTGAAACTTTTTATAGTCCGTGTTCGGCTGACCAAAATGACCATCGGAAGCGACGATGAAGCGTAACGCTATTTTGCCAGCTTTCGGGTTATTTTCAGGCAGATTAAAAAATGATAGTCCCGACATAGCCGGCAGGAATTTCAAAAAGGAGCGTCTTTCAAAAAGCATAGGGGTAAGCGTTTGGAATGAAGGCGTAAATTGTTGATTTACCAAAAATAGTTATTCAGAGTTGATATTTTATCTTTAATCTTGTAGCACAGTACGAAATATAAATAATAGTTAATATTGTCTGATGGATCGTCTAATTCTTCAAAAAGCGGCTTCATATTGTGCGTATCAGGAAAGGACGCAGGACGAGGTGCGGAAACGTCTTCAAAAATGGGAAGTCTGGGGAGAAGAGGCAGACGAGATAATTGCCGAGCTGATCAGCACAAACTACCTGAGCGAAGAACGTTTTGCAAAAACATATATAGGTGGAAAGTTCAGGATGAAGAGCTGGGGGAAAATGAAGATCAAGCAGGAGCTCCATCGGCGTGGGCTTTCGGAATACAGCATCAAAGAAGGAATGAAAGAAATTCCGGAAGAATCTTACAAAAACAGTGTAAAAGAATTACTGGTCAAAAAGAAAATTCTTCTGGACAGAACTGAAACTGACAAGTTCAAATTAAAGCAAAAACTGGCGCGTTTCGCTCTGGGAAAAGGATATGAAAGTGAACTGGTTTGGAAAACGATTGAAGATCTTGGTTTATAAAGGTTTTAATTTTAAAATATTATTGAAATTTTCCGTTTAAAATAAAAACATATTGTGTTTTTTTTAGAAAATTGCCCTGAATTAGTTAATATAGTACAAAGAAAAATCAGCGTTAAAAAACGGTAAAAATGTTGTCGTGAGGCAATTCATGAATGATAATCTAAAATGTTAGTAAGGAAGCTTAAAATTCTTGTAAGTAGGACAGATGCCATCGGAGATGTTATTTTAACAATCCCTATCTGTAATATTTTGAAAGAAAATACAGAAGTTTCCGAGCTACACTTTTTAGGCCGTTCATATACAGAAGATGTTATTGATACCTGTATCTCGGTTGACAAATTTGTCAACGCAGACCTGATTGAAAAACTTGATTACAAGGATCAGGTGAAGTTTTTGAAGGCAGAAAATTATGACGCTATCATCCACGTTTTACCTAACCTGAAAATAGCCAAGTTGGCAAAAGATGCCAAAATTCCTATGCGGATTGGTACTACAAGCCGCTGGTTTCACTGGATGACTTGCAACAGGCTTGTTCAGCTGAGCAGAAAAAAGTCAGCATTACACGAAGCGCAACTAAATTTAAAGTTGTTGAAGGCGTTGGAAATTGATAAGGATTTTTCGCTGGAAGATCTTTTTCGTCAATTTCAGTTAAAGAATATTGCGCCGCTTCCGGAAAGGTTATTTGCCTTTTTGAAACAAGACAGGCTCAATATCATCTTGCACCCAAAATCAAATAAAAGTGCAAGAGAATGGGGGTTACAAAATTTTGCGGACCTGATCCATCTTTTACCGAAGGAAAAATACAGAATATTTATTTCCGGTACTAAGGCCGAAGGTGCTTCCATGAAGGATTGGTTAAGGCAGCTTCCCGAACATGTCGTTGATGTGACAGGTATGATGACTTTGAAAGAATTTATATCCTTCATCTATCACGCAAATGGATTGATCGCGGCGAGTACCGGACCTTTGCATATCGCGGCTTCGATAGGAAATAATGCTTTGGGATTGTATCCGCCCATGCGCCCGTTATTCCCGATGCGCTGGGGACCAATCGGGCCGAAGGCTTCCTATCTTGTCGGAAGCAGCTGTTGTAATAAGTGCCAGGAGGATGTTTCCAAGTGTGAATGTATGAATCAAATTTCTCCTAAAGATGTCGCCTCTGTTATCAAAAAGTGGGAAAAAAGTGCAGATCTTGTACGAATTTGATCCTGAAAAACTTTCAAGGTTTTTAAAACAAAAAGCCTTATTATTTTGGACAATGTTGTCTCAAATAATAAGGCTTTTTAAGTTTAAAAAATATCAGAAATCGGAATCGAAAGATATTTTATGTCCTGAATCTTTATCCTGTAATCCGCTCATTACGCCGGCTTTTTGATAATCACCAACACGTTTTTCAAAGAAATTAGTTTTTCCGGGAAGTGATATTAACTCCATAAAATCGAATGGATTGGTTGATCCAAACTGCTTTGGACAACCCAGACGTTCAAGCCAGAAGTCTGCGATATACTCGATATATTGATTCATCAGATCGGCATTCATACCAATTAACGATACCGGAAGCGCGTCTGTCACAAATTCCTGCTCTATTTTCACGGCATCCATCATGATCTCAATGACACGCTCCTGCGGCAATTGATTGACGATATGCTGCGTATAAAGTAGACATGCAAACTCGCAATGCAGCCCTTCATCGCGGGAAATCAATTCATTAGAAAATGACAATCCGGGCATTAACCCACGTTTTTTTAACCAGAAAATAGAGCAAAATGAACCAGAGAAGAAAATTCCTTCAACCGCCGCAAAAGCAATAATTCTTTCCGCAAAAACCGGACTGTTAATCCATTTTAACGCCCATTCTGCTTTTTTCTGTACACATGGAACGGTATCGATCGCTCTTAACAAATGATCTTTTTCTGCCGGATCCTTGATATAAGTGTCAATCAGAAGAGAGTACGTTTCTGAATGAATATTTTCCATGGCAATTTGAAAACCGTAGAAACATTTTGCTTCGGCATACTGAACCTCACTCAAAAAATTTACAGCCAGATTTTCATTGACAATACCATCCGAAGCTGCAAAAAAAGCAAGGATATGAGAAATAAAATGGCGCTCACCATCATTCAGGTTGTCCCAGTCTTTTTGGTCCTGAGAAAGGTCTATTTCTTCGGCCGTCCAGAAAGAAGCCTCATGACGCTTATACATTTCCCATATATCCATGTGTTTGATTGGAAATAAAACAAAACGCAAAGGATCTTCAATCAACAGGGGTTCCTGCTTTATAATTTCTTGTGACATATTTATTTATGTTGTTTTAAAAGATCAGATTAAGGTTGCAGCACTGTGGGAATTCCTGAGGGTAATTGCTGCTAAAAACAAATCTACATCGTTTGACGCGGAATTTCAAGGAGATTTCGATCAAATGCGCTGGTTATTTTTTTGAGATTTCGGAAGCGATATTTTTATTTCGATTTGTCAATTTTGATAAAATAAAAACGATGTGACCGGGCATTTTTCGATATTTTCATTCTAAATGAACTACTTTTAAAAATTAAGAAAGAATATCAGTCAGATAGCCGTCGGGTATTTTGAGGCTATTTGGTTCAGAAATCCATTCTATTCATCTAAGGTTAATGTCAAAAAAAATTATTGTTGATTGTGAGCGGATGCGGTATCCAAATACTGGTTTATACCATTTTTGTCTGCAATTGGGTAAGGCGTTGAAAAACCAGGTTGATCCGGAAGATGAAATTGGATTTTATTTGCCGAAGACTGAAAAAGATGTTTTCGGCGCGGGCAACAAGTTTTCAACGCACAATTCGATGCATAAATATTTGTTTCCCAATACGGGAAACGTGAAGTTATGGCATTGCACTTATCAAAATTCCAACTACTTTCCATACCGAAAAAATATCCCGGTTGTCCTTACCGTTCACGATTTGAACTTCCTTTATGATTCAAATCAGAATAAAGAAAGAACTGACAAGCTCTTAAAGCAACTTCAAAGGAAAATTAATAAGGCAAACCACGTTGTTGCAATATCACATTATGTGCTAAATGATCTTGAAAAATATTTGTCGCTGGAAGGCAAAGCGACGTCTGTAATTTACAATGGCTGTAATGTCGATGACAGCATTCCGATTGAAAATCCTGAGGTTGTTTACGACAAGCCGTTTTTGTTTACCATCGGGACGATTGCCGAAAAGAAGAATTTTCATGTTTTGCCTCCACTTTTAAAAGGCAATGATCTTTTGCTGATTATTGCAGGCATTGAACAAAGTAAGGCCTATAAACAATTAATTATTGAAGAAGCTGAAAGGGCAGGAGTGGCGGAACGCGTTGTTTTTACAGGTGCAATAACGGAAAATGACAAAAAGTGGCTGTTAAGTAACTGTCTTGCATTTTTATTTCCTTCAACTGCGGAAGGTTTTGGATTGCCGGTTATTGAAGCGATGTATTATGGAAAACCGGTTTTGTTATCCAGATGCACATCCCTGCCGGAAATCGGGGGAGATTGTGCTTACTATTTTGATAATTTTGATCCTGAACATATGCGGAATATCCTGGAAAATAGTCTTGCTGACTACAAAAAAAATCTGCCTTTTGAAGAAATCAAAACAAGAGGCAGATCATTTTCGTGGGAAACAGCAGCTATTCAATATCTCGATGTGTATAGAACTTTACTGACGTAAACTTTTAAAGTTTGATTACATGCTGGTATTTGATCATCATTTTAATGTTATCAATAACATCCAGAATACCGATGTTGGAATGATTTCTCTTCATTTGACGATTGAATGCGCTTTTCTTAATTCGTAAACCTTTTCTGTTGCTAAGAAAATCACGATAAGCTTCAATCTTATAAAACTGGCAGGTAAATGCGCCCATCATTACGTCGCAAAGCAAAATCTGCAAATGCCACAGCGCAAGATCTGAGCCCTGAAGGTGAAGATAATGTACATAATAGCGATTGCGGAAATGTATTCTTTTTATCGCACGTTTATGGTTGTGGTTTTTGGTACTGGCCATAACTTCGTGGCGGCAAACAGCATTGTGTTCGTAGTAACATTTCCAACCCATTCTCCACGCACGGATTGAAAGTTCCTGATCCTCACCATAATACGGATTGAACATTTCATTGAAACCATTGATTGTTTTCAATTTCTTCGTATCCATCAATGCATTGGCTCCCGACAAATAAAATGTTGGTGTGAAAGCATCCATGTTTTGAAGATGGAAAAGATCCGAAGATTTGATCTTTCTGCCCATAATACGAGGCTCTCTCGCAGCCTCTCTTATCAGGTCATCATCCATTCCGATAATGCGGCCCATCACCCCAAACGTATCTTCCTTCTCGAAAAATTTATATAGCTTTTCAAGGTATCCCGGTTCCAATGTAACATCGGTATTAAGCAAAAATATTAAATCCATATTTGCCTGTTTAATACCCAAATTACAAGTTTCAGAGAATCCCGAATTTGTTTCTTTTTTTAGAAGTGTGATGCTATCCCCATAATGTTGTTGCAAATATTCCACAGATCCATCCGTCGAGGCATCATCGATTACGATAATCTCTACCTCTGTATCAATGGAAGTAAGCACCTGAAAATTATGGTTGAAATATTTTTCAAATAAGTGTTTTCCATTATAATTTGGAATGATTACTGAGATGCTTTTCATTCAATCGGTTATTTAGTTAAACGGATTTTTAATAACCTATACGGTTGAAACTGTCTTTTCAATTTCTCAGTACGGTTTTTTACTAAAACAGCCTATGGCAGAGATTCTCACGTCGGGATTGAAACGCCATTTCAATAAGAATCATTGCATCGTAATTAATAAAGCTCCACGAAATTTAGAAGCCAAACTAAATGCACTCATAGTCCTTTGTACATAAACCTTTGATTCCTCAACTGTTAAGAATTACAGCACTTACTATATTCCTTACCAGATTTCCTATGAATCTGTTGCAAGTTCTATGCCAATATCAACAAGACACTGCTTTAAGAGAAAGGGTTGGAAGAGTAATTAAAATCTGAAATTTACCTGAGCTGAAACTATATTGTTATTTTTAATTTGGATTGTAAATTTTCAAGTATCAGGCAGATGAAAGCGTTGATTCTCACAAAATTAAAAAATTAATGTCTATACGTAATATAAAGTTGAAAGATTAGCAGGAAAGTGCTAATTAATACTGATTTAATTCAAGTAAATTTTTTACTTAATAATTTTATAATTAATAAGAGATGTTTGTTCGCTTAAAATTTCCATGCAACTACATTCCAGATATCAACGTGATCCTGATGTCTGTGAATCGTCTCAAAGCCGACCCTTTCATGGGCCCGTTGAGATCGACTATTTGAAGTTGAAATTTCTGTTATAAGAAGTTCAAAGTGCTCCTGATATAGGTTTTTGTGTGTCTGATATAATTTGTCAAAAATCCCCTGACCGCGAAACTGCTCGCTCACACAGATTTGTCCCATCACGTAATAATTATATTCGCTGACAACCCGGCTATTCCATGTAATGTTGTCAATAATTTCAAACATAGGTTGAAGGTCGGGAATAAGTTTTCCGAGTGACGGCAGCATGGCCAATGCAAAAGCAACGACGTCTCCGTTTACCGTAGCAATAACCTGAGGCGTTGTATCCCGCATCAGTTTTAATTGTTCTGCCGTGTGGCAAACCGTCAAAAATCCCTGATCCTGTTTGGTTGATTCCGCAATGTTGGTTTTCAGGTTAAGTTGTTGCAGAGCCAGGATCTGGTCGATATGCTGGTCTGTTTTGGCAAATGTGTATTCTATAATCGGAGCGTTATCCATGCAGAAATTCGACTTAATAGGGAAAAGAATGTTTATTTTAAATCCATCGTTTTCGTCTGAAAAACCACAGCACCACCAGCGAGGAAAGCACCATCAGTAGCAAAGAAACATAAAATCCCCATGGCTCTTCGGTTGACGGTATGTGCGTGTAATTCATCCCGAAAATTCCGGCAATAAGCGTTGGCGGCATAAAAATGATCGTCACAACCGTGAAAATCTTGATTACCTGGCTTTGTTCAAGATTGATCAAACCCATAAATGTATTCTGTAAATATTCCAACCGCTCAAAATTGAAGGTGGTATATTCCAAAAGTGAATTAATATCTTTCAGTATAATCCGTAAATGTTCTTTTCTGTCTTCCGGAAAATACTGACTGCGCAGAATTCCTGACAGTACGCGCTGCTTATCAATACTGGTCTCACGAAGCATCATCGTTGTTTCCTGCAACGCACTTATCCGTATCAAAACCTCCTGCCTTGCTTTTTGCTCGTGCGCCAGATCCTTACTTATTACTGAAATATCCCTGGAAATTGCTTCTAAGGAATCTGCATCAGCTTCGATTCTGGTTTCCAAAAGCATAAGCATAAAATCAACGCCGGTCTGGAAAGTATCCGGGCTAACCTTCATTTTCTTGACAGTGTCTGCGAATGTTTTAGAATCTCCGCGACGGTATGTAAACAGAATATTTTTGTGGAGGATAAAGGAAACAGGATACGTTTTGTAGCCATCACGGTCGATACTCAAGAAGTTTGAGTTGGCATTAATCGTTTCATTCTGTTCGAAAAAACGTGAACTGCTTTCAATTTCAACGATTTCCTGAGGTGTCTGAAAACTAATCTCGCATTTATTCTCAACCCATTCTTCTTCCTCGGCCGAAGGTGATTGAAGATCAACCCAGACAAGACTATCAACTTTACCTAATTCGCGAATGTCATTTTCGCGTTTTATCAACCGGCCTTCTTTGTAAAATATTCTTACCATAACGCATTGAAATTAAAAAGTTGAGCGTCTTATTAAATCAGGAGTGACCAATACAGCAGAATTTCTAATATATTACTACTGAACAATCAGCTGTTTATTTTGACCGGACGCTAACCACTTTCAAGTATTCTTAACTTTTGTCCAAGATAGTTGTAATTTTGTGGGATGCAAAATACGGCTTCTCCAGGAATATTTACACTGCAGTTTTGGTTGTTAGGTACGAGTTCCTTTTTATTCTCTTCTAGTTTCAATATGCTTATTCCTGAGCTTCCGGGTTATCTCTCGGACATGGGAGGCGCGGAATACAAAGGTTTTATCATTGGTTTGTTCACATTAACGGCGGGTATATCCCGACCATTTAGTGGAAGGTTGACTGACCGGGTCGGCCGCGTTCCGGTTATGGCCTTTGGATCTCTGGTATGTTTTATATGCGGATTTCTATATCCGATTTTTACGACAGTCATGCCTTTTTTGCTTTTAAGACTGGTTCACGGATTTTCAACAGGTTTCAAACCGACGGGAACGGCTGCTTACATTGCAGACATTATTCCGGCAAATCGCAGAGGAGAAGCGATGGGGATTCATGGCATGTGCATGGGCGTTGGTTCAGCTTTCGGACCGGCAATCGGAAGTATGATCAGCCAGGCTTTTTCGATGAATGCACTTTTTTATACCTCATCTTTTTTCGCGCTTCTTTCAATTGTTATTCTTTTCAACATGAAAGAAACGTTGGTTGAAAAGGAGAAATTATCTGTAAAGGCTTTCAAGCTTACCTGGCGGGATATTTTTGAGCCCGATGTTTTCAGTCCGGCATTCGTAACTTTTCTAGCCTATTTCGGTTTTGGAGCGGTTGCGACACTTACGCCGGATTTTAGTGAGATTCTGGGACTTGGTAACAAAGGAATGTATTTCATGGTTTTTACTCTGTTTTCCATTTTAATTCGTTTTGTGGCCGGAAAACTTTCCGACCGAAAGGGTAGGTTGCCGGTTACCATAGCTGGTATCGTCGTTTTAATTTTATCCATGATTATTACCGGTTACGCAGAAACTGTTTTCATGTTTTTAACCGGCGCTGCTTTTTTTGGCGTATCTATGGGAATTTTGTCGCCGGTACTATCGGCCTGGACGGTTGATTTAAGCAGCGATCATAATAGGGGGCGAGCAATCGCTACCATGTATATCTGCCTCGAAGCGGGTATCGGGCTGGGCGCATTTCTTTCCGCAGCTTTGTTTGCAAACAAAGCAGAGAATCTGCCATTGGTATTCTTATGGATGGCAGGATTTGCTGTTGCTGCCCTGCTTTATTCGATTCTTTTATTCAGGTACAAAAAAAGATCCAGCCGTGTTATTTGACGATACTTATTGCACCATAGCGGAACCGGCAGAAGGGTTTTTCAAAGATAAAGGGAGCAAATTTATCTCGTTTATTTTTCCAGTTTCTTCCGAGAACGAAGCCAAAACTCATTTGCTTGAACTACGGGAATTGCATCCGAAAGCAAATCACCATGTATATGCATACCGGCTCGGTCTTGATCGAATGACCTATCGGCTAAGTGATGACGGAGAGCCTTCGGGATCTTCGGGTCGGCCAATTTTAAATACACTTTATTCGAAAGAGATTACCAATATTCTTGTTGTAGTTGTCCGTTATTTTGGAGGGACACTTCTTGGGATTCCGGGATTGATCAACGCATACCGATCTGCAACGGAAGCTGCCTTGGAAAACGCGCAGATCGTGGCAAAACATTTGTTCAATTTATATGATGTTCAATTTTCCTATGTTCAAATGAACGACGTTATGCGGATTGTAAAAGAAATGGAATTGCCTGTCAGAGCGCAGACGTTTGAAATGGAGTGCAAAATGGTGGTGGAAGTAAGGACTACATTGACCGAGCGATTTATAACGCGCTGCGAAAAGGTGGAGGGGCTTTCTATAAAATTATTATAATTTTTTCTCTGTATTTGCTCGATTAGCTTAATATTGTCAAATTACCTAATAGTTTCGTAACTTCGCTGTATTAAGATATGGTTGTTAAGAATTTGAAATATAATACCATGAAAACCACACTCAGTCTGAATACCGACATTCAGTTAACTTTTAATCAGCTTAAAGATCTGGCAAAGCAACTTCCAGAAAAACAGCGTAGGGAGCTTGCTACAATCTTGGTAAATGAGGATGAAAATATAACGAAAAAACAGTTGGTTGCTAAGATTAAAGAAGGCCTTGAAGAGGTAAAGCTTTATAAAGAAGGTAAAGTTACACTTCAATCTGCGAGAGAATTTCTGAATGAACTTTGAAGTAAAACTTTCGACGGCTTTTCTAAAAGACGTCAAGCCAATATCGAAAAAGTATCGATCGTTTAGCGCTGATTTTGAAGCATTGATTGATTATTTGGAAAGCAATCCTACACTTGGCACACCACTTGGCAGAAATTGCTACAAGATAAGACTTGCTATTAAAAGCAAGGGGAAAGGTAAAAGTGGTGGAGCCAGAATTATAACTTATGTCATCACCGAAAAACAAGAAGTGGTTTTGCTGACAATTTATGATAAACAAAATAAATCCGATCTTAAAGCCAACGAGCTAGATAAACTTTTAGAAAACTTGTAATAAGGCACCTTATTTTCAATTCCAGTCAAGTTAAAGATCATTTTCTCTCAACATTTTTACAAAATCATCTTCATAAGCTTTCACAGCTTTAAGCAATTCTTCAAGCTCTTTCTTTTCCGGTGTTCCCGGTTTTGCTCCGTAAATTTCTTCGATTCTTTCAGAAGCTTTTTCGTAGTCGCTTTCGTTTTTTAATACCATGTCTGATTCATTTGTAATATTTTACAAATATAATTTTATTGGTAACAAAGACAAAAACCGGCCCGAAGGCCGGCTCTTGGATTCAGTTTAGGTAGTTATAAATTCTTCGGTTAGTATCCGGGATTCTGCGTTAATGTTGGCTTTCCGTCCAATTGGCTGTTCAGAATTTCATCCTGAGGTAGCGGAAAATAAAGGTTTTTGTCAGTAAATGTTTTTCCTGCCATATATCCTCTTTTGCTAAATGTTCTTCCTGACGGCTCTTTACCGGCTACTGCCTCTTCTGCTGCATATTTATTTAAAACTTTTACAGCAATGCCCCAGCGCACCAGATCAAAGAAACGGTGGCCTTCCATTGCAAACTCAAGGCGCTGTTCCATACGTGTTGCATTTCGGGCAAAGTCTGCACCTTTACTTGCAAAAGTTCCTACCGGATAAGGTTCCACTTTGTATGTAACGGACGCATCTTGTACGGATCCTGTTTTTGCCCGGTTACGGATCTGGTTTACATAACCTTCTGCAACGGCCAGATTTCCAAGCTCAATTTCACATTCTGCCAACCAGAGCAATACGTGAGAAAGTTTGATCATCCTGAAATTGTTGTTAACATTTCGTTTGCTGGTCGAATGTGTTGTACTGTTTTCTTCGCCAAGGTAGTACATCCACTTTTTACCGGTGAATGGTCCTGCATAAGTTTGATCCCGAATCCAGGAAGCACCTGGCATAGGTCCCCAATCCAGGAAATTCACACCACGACGGCCTACTGTCCAGTCAAGACGAGGATCAACAGGGATGGTTTTGTCCAATGTAAATGCCGCAGATGCCGCTATTCCCTGATCGTTCGGTAGGTCTACTTTATTATAGGTATCAAGTGTGCCGTCCGCTGCATCGCCAATTAAGGGCAATCCATTCTCGGTTTTGAATGCGTTCACGAGGTTATGTGATGCCTGGTAAAATCCGCAGCAACCACGTCCGGGGGCACCTGCTGAATATGGCCAGTTAAGGTTATCGCCTGCATTACCATTGTTACCGTTCGTGCCGTCATTTACTGAAAACTGCACTTCGAAAATAGATTCACTATTATTATTTCCAGCAGTTCTGTAATTGTCATGATAGTTAGGCACAAGTTTCTTTCCTGAATTTGTAACTACATCGTCAAGTAGTGCCTTTGCCGGTGCCCATTTTTTCTGAAACAAATAAGTTTTTGCAAGGAAAGATTTTGCAGCCCATTGTGTAGCTCTTCCTTTTTGAGACTGCGTTGCAGGCAAATTTTTGGCTGCGAAATCAAAGTCCTCCTCAATTTTAGCCCAAATATCCTCTGTATTAGGTATTTTAGTCGAATTTGGATCTGACGATACATAGGCCTTGTCGTCAATGTAAGGAACTTTATTCCACATTTTCTTCGCTTCAAAATGAAAGAATCCTCTGAGAAAACGCGCCTCAGCAGTTACTTGTAATATTTCTGCGTCAGTCATGTCCTTCACCAATTCACTGTTCGCGATCTGGATGACTTCATTACACCTTGCAACACCGTCATATTGATGCCACCATTTTCCTAAAAAGTAAGTGTTGTCAGACAGCCAATTGTATTGCTCGATAAACGACTGCTCTGGCTGGTCGCCTGCGTCGGTACCTTTTACTGCATCATCGCTTGCAATTCCACCAAAAACATAATTTGAAACTGTCGACTGGCGGCCAGTATTACCTGATCCAACGCCATCCACAAGCGAATAGGCTCCGATCAACAATGCATTGACACCATTTTTATTACTTAACTGTTCAACCGAAGCGCGGCCTTGCGGTTTTAGATCAAAAAAGCTGTCGGAGCAAGCGAAGCTGATCGCGGTCATGAAAATTATTAAAGCTATTTTTTTCATTTTAGTATATGAAATTTTTGTTAATGTCAAAATATTAGAAACCGAAACGCACACCTACGAGATAGGATTTAGCCACAGGATAGGCACCTTCGTCCACACCTAAATGCTTGTCCTCGTTATCATTACCCGATCTTCTGAGGTTGATATCAGGATCGAGTCCGGTATACTTGGTAAACGTGAATAGATTTTGCCCTTGCAAATAAATCTGTGCAGATGCGATTTTTATCTTTTTCAGAAAAAATGAGGGAAGTGTATAGGTCAACTGGATGTTTTTGATGCGGAAATAAGATCCGTCTTCCAAAAAGTAAGATGAAACTTGCTGGCTTGTAGCATCTCCTGAGTTTAACCTTGGTAATTTGGCATCGTCGCCAGACTTTTTCCAGGAATTATAGAGCATGTCCTTTGATCTGTTACCCTGGAAAACGTTGAAATCCGTCCAATATCTTGTATAGTTAAAGATTTCATTGCCATATACTCCTTGTCCAAATACGGTTAGGTCAAACGCCTTGTAGCCAACATTCAGATTAACACCATAGTTGAAATCCGGGTGTGGACTGCCTATGATGGTTCTGTCAGCAGCAGTAATGATACCGTCGCCATTGACATCTCTGAATTTGAAAACGCCTTCTCGTGTATACGAACCGAATTTAGGAGCAGCATCCGCTTCGGTCTGGTCTTTAATAACGCCATCAACAAAATAGCCGTAATAGCTCGCAATTGGATAGCCCGCCCTGGTAGCTGACATCGCAGGAAGGCGGGTTGCAAATCCAAAAATAGTTGAATTGGGATCATTATTTAACTTAACAACATTGTTTTTATAATGTCCAAAGTTAACTCCTAAGGCATAATAGAAGTCATTCTTTCTATCCCTGAAATTAAGACCGATGTCGAAACCTTTGTTTGTGACCTCTCCAATATTTGTATAAGGGATCGTTCCAGTACCGGCAGTCCGAGGAATAGCGATCTGAGTCAACATATCTGTTGTTTTACGGCTGTATAAATCCAGCACAACTTCAAGCTTACTCTTAAACAAAACGGCATCTATACCGATATTTGTGGAAGTATTTGTTTCCCATTTACCATTGGCATTACCGAATTGTACAAGGTCAAATCCTCCGACAATGGATGAGCCTGTACCATTGATGTCATAGCCATTGTTCTGTGGATCAGCGGCATAGAGTGTATATGCATTGTAAACATTCGGTATTAGCTGGTTGCCCGTTTTGCCCCATCCAAAACGTAATTTCAGATCGTCCAGTACTTTTCGGGTTGGTTTCATAAAATCCAGCTCTGTCATACGCATCCCGACGGAAAATGCAGGGAAGATACCATAACGAAATGCCTCAGAGAAACGTGAAGACCCATCACGGCGTAGTGTGAAATCTGCCAGAAAGAGATCTTTATAGCCATAGTTGATTTTACCGAACTGAGAGAAGAGCGCGCTTCTTGTTGCGCCGGCACCCGCGTTGGCTAATCCGGCTGCCGCACCTGCATCCAGATAACGGTAGTCGACATCATCAAATGCAAAACCACTTCTACTAGCCTGAAAACCTGCAGCGTAAGTTTTAACCGCCTCTGTTCCTATTAAAACATTCAGATTATGGGACCCAAATATTTTGGCATAATTCAATGTGTTGAACCAGGTAAATGAGCGGTCCAGGTTATTGATTACATTCAAGCTGTTAGCATTTCTTGCTTCAGCTGCCTCAATATCTCTGTGAAAATACTCAGAACGGTTCGACTGATTGTATTCAAGACCGAAACTGCTGCGCCCGGTCAACCCCGGTAAGATATCAATCTGCGCATAAGCATTTCCGAATACGTGGGTTCCTTTTGTGATGTTGTCTTTTTCGCGGTATAAACGCGCCAAGGGATTAGGCGCATTTCCGAGGTTACTTCCCCGGCTGCCGGCGAATCCGTTGAATGGAGATGTATTGTTTCCTCCCAGTGCCTGTGGGCCATTGGTAATGTCAAAGACCGGAATAATAGGATGAACACGGATGGCGAACATAATCGGGTTACTCTCATCATTATTTGTAATACCCTGGCGTTCATCGTAAGAAAAAGTAAGGTTTTCTCCCACAGTTACTTTTCCTTTTTTGAATTCGGTATTGGCCCTGATGGAATATCTTTTGTAATTGGTGTACTTCAAAATACCATTCTGTTTAAAATAATTCGCGGAAATAGCATATTTCGCAGTATTTGAACCTCCGCTTGCTCCGAGTTGATAATTAGAGATTGGAGCCGGATCAAAAATAGCATCTTGCCAGTCCGTACCTTCCTTATTGGCCTTGGTAATGTTGAAAGCTGTTTTTCCCAGGTTCGGATCTGCAATGTCATTGGTATAGGTGTAGTTGGCAGGAAGCTCTCCAAATACGTTAGGGTAAATGTAGTCGGCGATAGTCTGGTTGCCGTTTTCATCAAACTTGTATTGAACCGAAGGGGAAGTAACCGAAGGATTTTTACCTGCACCAAGATCGGATTGATACAGATATTCTCCCAATTCCCTGGTGTTCAGCAAATCAAGCATTTTACCAGGGCGCTGTGTTCCGGTATAAAAGTCAAATGTGATGCTTGGAGCTCCGGGTTTACCTTTCTTGGTTGTAATGATCACCACACCATTGGCAGCACGAGCACCGTAAATAGAAGCGGCAGACGCATCTTTAAGTACTTGCATGGATTCAATATCGTTCGGGTTGAGCTGGTTAAGCGTTCCCTGGGTCGGAACTCCGTCGATAACATACAAAGGACTATTGTTGTTAATTGATCCGAACCCCCTTATACGTACCATAGTTCCGCCTCCCGGAGAGTTGTCATTTCCAACGGTGACACCTGCGGCTCGACCTTGAAGCATCTGTGTTACACTGGCCGCAGGAAGTGCAGTAAGTTCCTTTGGGCTTATTACTGTGACCGCCCCGGTTATGTCCTGTTTGCGCTGGGAAGCGTAACCTGTAACAACGACCTCAGTCAATGCTTTAACATCATCAACAAGAAGAAGATTAACTACTGATTGAGCATTAGGGACGATAATTTCCTGTTTGATAAATCCGATTGAAGAAAAAACAAGCGTAACACTTTCGGCTTTTACATTGATAGAATACTTACCGTCGCTGTCTGTGACGGTCCCGGTTGTAGACCCTTTTAAGGTCACACTGACACCGGGAATTGCGTTGCCATCTGCGGAGGAAGTCACGCCTCCGGTGATTGTTTTGTCCTGGGCATTTGCGGTACCACAAAATATTGCCGTAAGCAATAGGGCAGCAGCAAACATTACAAATCGTAAATTTTGCGTCATAGAAATGAAAGGGTTGAGATGTTAAAAAAATATTACTTAATATCAATTTAGTATCAAAGCTAAACATTAGTTCAGAATTATTTTAATATTTCATGCTTTTGTAAAGAAAAAATATAAATATACTAATGGTTGCAAAATCGGTTATATGGTTATAGCCTGGTCTTTATGTGTTCTTGTTTGGTAAAAGGGAATTTGTTTGGGGCGCCAACATTGAATGCACCTGTTAAGGTAAATCACACAAGATTTTTGCAACTCAACCCGTACATTTGTGGTTATTCTATATAGTGCCTTCAACGATTATAAATCAATAGGATCATTTTGGAACATTTGAATGAAATTGAACTCGCTGAGCAGGATCTGATCGAAGTACAGGGAGCTCGTGAGCATAATTTGAAAAATATTGATGTTAGTATTCCACGCAATAAACTTGTTGTCGTGACCGGCATAAGCGGGAGCGGGAAGTCTTCTTTGGCGTTTGATACCATTTATGCGGAGGGACAACGCCGTTACATGGAAAGTTTCTCTGCTTACGCGCGTGGTTTTATTGGAGAAATGGAGCGTCCGGATGTTGATAAAATCAGTGGATTATCTCCTGTTATCAGTATTGAACAAAAAACGACCTCTCGAAATCCGCGTTCAACGGTTGGTACGGTAACTGAAATTTATGACTTCCTAAGGTTATTATACGCAAGGGCAGGAGAGGCTTATTCGTATGTGACAGGAAGAAGAATGGTCAAGCAATCGCAGGATCAGATTGTTAACCAGCTAATGACGCAGTTTTTAGGTCAAAAAACAATTCTTCTGGCGCCTGCTGTAAAAGGTAGAAAGGGACATTATCGTGAGCTTTTTGTTCAGATCGCGCGGCTGGGTTATACCAAGGTGCGCGTGGATGGCGAGGTTCAGGACATTTTACCTAAAATGCAACTGGATCGTTATAAGGTCCACGATATTGAAATTGTTGTCGACCGCGTAGTTCCCAAGGCAGAATCCGAAGATCCGCAATCCCGTTATCGTTTGAGCCAATCCGTTGCGACGGCGATTAAACAGGGAAAAGGTGCTTTGATGGTTTTAGATGAAAAAGGAGAAACCTATTATTTCTCCCAAAATCTGATGGATCCGGAATCAGGTATCAGTTATGATGATCCTTCGCCAAATAATTTTTCGTTCAATTCTCCTTATGGCTGGTGTCCAACTTGTCAGGGTTTGGGAATGGTGGAAGAAATTACTGAAGATTCAATTATTCCGGATCGCTCCTTATCTATTAGCAAAGGTGGAATTGCTCCAATGGGTGAATACCGGGACGCATGGATTTTCAAACAAATGGAGGTTTTGTTAAAACCTTTTAAAGTAAATCTGAACACACCGCTCGAAAAATTTCCTGAGGAGGCAATCAAAATGGTATTGTATGGAAGTGAAGAGCCGGTTGCAGTTCCTTCCAAAAAATATCCCGGAACAGAATGGGATACCAAGTTTGATGGTATCGTCAATTTTCTAAAACGTCAGCAGGAGACTGGAAATGACAAAATCCAGGATTGGCTGAAAGATTTTATGACGACAAATGTTTGTCCGGAATGTCATGGAAAACGTTTGCGCAAAGAATCCTTACATTTTAAAATTGATGGGAAAGATATAGCAGATCTTTCAAACCGCGACGTGCGGGAATTGTCGAACTGGTTGGTTGATCTCGAAGATCGCTTGGAAGAAAGGCAGCGGGTGATCGGTCACGAAGTGTTGAAAGAAATCCGGAAACGCGTGGGATTTCTGCTTGATGTTGGTCTGGATTATCTGACTTTAAACCGTGCACTTCGTACACTGTCTGGTGGTGAGGCGCAGCGTATCCGTCTGGCGACACAAATTGGGACACAGCTTACGGGCGTTTTGTATATTATGGATGAGCCAAGTATCGGTCTCCACCAACGCGATAATGTAAGACTGATTAATTCCTTAAAAAGCCTTCGCGATCTTGGAAACACCGTTTTGGTTGTGGAGCATGACAAGGATATGATGCTTGCTTCTGACTATATCGTCGATATTGGTCCCGGCGCTGGCCGTCATGGAGGAAATGTGGTTGGAGCAGGCACTCCCGAAGAATTTTTAAAAAATGGATCTTCGACGGCAGATTTTTTAAGTGGTCGCCAGAAAATAGAAATTCCAAAAGTCAGGAGGAAAGGAAACGGGAATTATCTTTCATTGAGAGGATGCACGGGCCATAATCTTAAAAATGTGACCTTGGCTTTTCCTTTGGGGACTATGATTTCCGTAACAGGCGTGAGTGGCAGCGGAAAGTCTTCCCTGATCCACGAGACACTTTTTCCTTTACTAAATCATCATTTTTATAAATCTAGAAGAGAACCGCTTCCTCATAAAAGTATTGAAGGGCTGGAACATATTGATAAGGTAATTGAAGTAGATCAGTCGCCGATTGGCAGGACACCACGTTCTAATCCGGCTACTTACACGAATTTATTTACTGATATCCGTACGCTTTTTGCAGAATTGCCGGAAGCGAAAATCCGGGGATACAAGCCTGGCCGTTTTTCATTTAATGTCAAAGGCGGAAGATGTGAAGATTGTGAAGGTGCGGGAATGAAGAGAATTGAAATGGATTTTCTTCCGGATGTGCATGTTAACTGCGAAACCTGCAAAGGAAAACGATTCAATCGTGAGACATTAGAAGTTCGTTTTAAAGGAAAATCGGTTGCTGATATTCTGGATATGACGGTGGAAACCGCACTGGAATTTTTCGAAAATCAGCCGCGTATTTTAAGAAAAGTGCAAACACTTTTTGATGTTGGTTTGGGTTATATCACACTTGGTCAACATGCAACAACGCTTTCCGGCGGAGAAGCGCAACGTGTGAAATTATCTGAGGAGTTATCAAAACGTGATACAGGAAAGACGCTTTACATTCTGGATGAACCAACAACAGGTTTACATTTTCAGGATATCAAACATCTTCTTGTAGTGCTTGACAAATTGGTTGAAAAAGGAAATACTGTTTTGATTATCGAACATAATCTTGACGTGGTAAAAGTTTCTGATTATGTAATCGACCTGGGCCCGGAAGGTGGTGCTTTGGGTGGAAAAATAATTGGAGAAGGTACGCCTGAGAAGGTTTCGAAAGTGAAAGGAAGTTATACCGGGTTTTATTTGAAAGAAGAGTTGAAGGGATGAGTTAAAGCTGTTAGCTATTAGCGCTTAGAGTTTTAGCGATTGGAAGAGCGGTCAGGTATTGAGACAAGTGTCCTTAATACCTGGCTGTTTTTGTATTAATCTAACCATTATTTTTTTTTCTGAGGGAGTGGCCATGATATAGGAAGTAATTTATCCCAAAGTTTTCCTGGCTCCTTTGGAGCCTCCTATTTATAGAAAGTATTTGTTCCAAAGATATCCTCGCTCCTTCGGAGCCTCCTGGAATTTGCAGGATAATTTTTAGTTAAATTTCCAGGAAACTCCGATGGAGTTACGTTCAATTTTGCAGTTGCGTTTTCTATAAACAGGATGTCCCGAAGGGACAATTAGCTTGTAGAAAAATCCAATCTTTAATAAACTCACATCCACTTACTCAAAAACTGGCTAAAATTCTCCTTATACTGATCACTCACCGGAATGGTCACCGTTCCAATCTGAATCGTATTTTTTGTTACAGCTCCGATTTTATCCAGATTGACAATAAACGAACGATGAACACGCATAAATTTGGTTGAAGGTAATTTCTCTTCCAGCGCTTTAAGACTTGTTAAAGAAAGTACCGGCTTGGTATCCGATTTTAGAATTACTTTAACATAATCCTTTAGTCCTTCAATATAAAGGATGTCGTCGTAAGCTATCCTCACAAGCTGATATTCTACTTTCAGGAACAAATAATCTTCCTTCATCTCCGATGGCGCTGCGACATTTGCGGCACGCTGAACCAGTTCTACATACGCTTTTCCTTTGGAAGCAGCCTTTAAGAACTCTTCGTAATTAAAAGGTTTTAATAAATAATCCAGCGCATCAACCCGGAATCCGTCCAGCGCAAACTGATTAAAAGCCGTTGTGAAAATTATTCTCGGCCCTTGATTTCCTGATTTTTCAATAATTCTCGCGAGTTCAATGCCAGTCAAATCCGGCATTTGGATGTCTAGAAAAATAAGATCAACCTGCTGCTGATGGATGGCTTCCAGCGCTTCAACGGCACTGGAATACCTACCGGCAAGATTTAGGAAAGGAGTTTTATCAATAAAAGCACAGACCAGTCCGAGCGCAAGGGGCTCATCGTCAACGGCTATGCATTGTAATACGTTCATGCAGTTTGTAATTCCAAATGTACTTCAAATTCTTTTTCTTCGGCGTTTTCATTCACATCAAGCTGGTATTTTCCGGGATATAGCAAATCAAGCCTTCGTTGTGTGTTGGTCAGGCCAATGCCGTTGCTTTCATCAAGCACAGTTCGTTTTTCAGTGAACAACGTGTTTTTCACATCTATAAAAACTTTTTCCCCTTTCTGCCAGATCTTGATATCAATATTACTAGGCTGAACCGCGCTCACACCGTGTTTGAATGCATTTTCTATAAAAGGTAAAAAAAGCATGGGAGCGATGGAAACATCGTGTAACGGAACAGGCGGATCAAGCGTTACAGATACCTTATCTGTTAGTCTCAGCTGCATCAATTGGATATAGTCCTGGGCAAAAGCAATTTCCTGGCTCAGCAAAACAGTACCGTGTTGCGTCTCATAAAGCACATAACGCATCATCCTCGAAAGTTTGTGCAGCGCCTCCCTTGCCATTTCTACATCAATAATTGTTAGTGCATATATATTATTGAGGGTATTGAAAAAGAAATGGGGATTGATCTGTGCTTTTAAAAACGATAACTCCGAATTGATTTTTTCTTGTTCAAGATTTCTTCTGTACTGTTTATCACGTTCCGCATTTTGTACAGCCGCAACGCTGGTACTGATACCAATAATGATAAGCGCAGTGAGCAAGGCAAAATAATCCAGACGGTCCTGATGTTTCTTATCTCCGTTTGCTTCCCTCGCCATTTTGAAAGCCCTATCCATTTGCTCACCGTGATTAATAGCAATTTTTACTTGCTCCATCAAAACAGCGAGAACAATTACTGATAAAACGTTAAATAAAATAAACTGCCAATATCTGTTTTTCGCCAGATACTGAGGAAACCAGAAATAAAAGTTTAGGTAAAAAACAGCAATCAGCATCGTAAATAATACGGCCTGCTTAACCCAGAATGAGGCAGGGAATTGGATTTGCCAGCTAAGAGGCTGCCACATTAAAAATAATGCGAGAAAACTCCATCCTAAGAGATGCAAGAACAGCGGAGGATATTTTCGTACGGTGGGGTTATTCATGCAAATATTTTTTTGTCGAAGCTCTTAAACCTTTTAATCACGATACAATCATACAGGGAAATTTTGTAAGTGCCTAGCTGATTCGATCAAACCAAGTTAAAAATCGACAGATCGGCAAAGAGCGTCTATGAGCGAATTTTCATAAAAGCCTGAAAAGATCAGTAAGGTAACAGTTCCTGTAATCCTTCTGAAAAACATGTGATTAGCAAAACGAAATTTGCCATTTCATAATTTTCACTTCGATCTCGTCGGTTAGAAATGCCGATTGATCGGTAGAACCCTGCTCTTTATCTATTGCCTTTTTTTAACTGATGATTTGATACTTATTTTGAACTTGATTTATACACGATATATTGCCCAATTCATCATGAACATGATAAAACGATTTACATTATTAGGACTAATCCTCGGACTGACAAGCACAGCATTTGCGCAATTTGGTGGCGGAGGTGGCGGCGGCGGCCGTCCAGGCGGTGGTGACTTCCAGCGCGGCGGTGATCGCCAGAAGGCGGTTATTCCGGGAACAATTGACGATGCGCCGAAAGGAAATGGTAGGATAAAAGGTATTTTGGTAGATTCTCTTAGTAAGAAGCCTGTTGAATTTGCTGCGCTGGCTCTTGTCGACGAAAAAACGAATAATCCGGTAGACGGCACTACAACGGATGAAAAAGGAGCTTTTGATATGACAAAAGTTGCTTCCGGAAATTTCAAAATCCTTATTTCTTTTATTGGTTATAAAACAAAAACAATCAAAGGAATCAAGATTGACAAAAAGACTGAACTTGATCTTGGATCAATAATTCTTTCACCTGATGTTGTGCAGTTAAATGAGGTACAGGTTGTCGGAATGGCACAGCTGATCGAAGAAAAGGTGGATCGCCTGGTTTTCAATGCTGAAAAAGATATAACAAGTAAAGGTGGCGATGCGAGTGATGTAATGCGTAAAGTGCCGATGCTTACCGTGGATTTGGACGGAAATGTTTCTTTACGAGGTAATTCGAATGTCCGGGTTCTTATCAATAACAAACCTTCAACAATGGTAGCTACCAGCGTTGCGGATGCGTTAAAACAAATTCCGGCAGATATGATTAAATCTGTCGAGGTGATCACATCTCCCTCTGCAAAATATGATGCAGAAGGTTCTGGTGGTATTATTAACATTATTACCAAAAAGAGCACGATTCAGGGTGGTACTTTAAATCTTGATACAGGTGTTGGTAACCGTGGTTCTAATTTAGGTTTGAGAGGAAATTACCGTACAGGTAAACTTGGTTTCAGTCTTGGTGGTTTTGGCCGTTTCAACTATAACCAGCCAGGAAGAACAGAAAATTTACAAACAGGAGATAATTTCTCAATCGAGCAGACAACGACTTCGAAGAATAATGGTGCTTTCGGATCTTATAACTTTGGTACGGATTATGAAATTGATCCAAACAGTACCATTTCTGCCGGTATCCGTTACGGTTTGAGAAATAGTATTACGCCGCAGACAATCAATACGAATAACACCCGCAACGGCGTCACCACTTCTTCATACCGTGACGTTGATGTGAAAGACTTGTCAGGAACATGGGATGTCAACGTTGATTATATTAAAACACTTAGCAAGCCACAGCAAGAATTAAGTATACTTGGGCAGTATAGCCGCAATAACAGGACAAATGATTTTGACGCCGATCTTTATACTTACAAAAGTGGCGTGGCAGAATTCCTGGGACAATCGGGGAATAATAATAAAAGCTCTAACCAGGAAAGTACAATTCAGCTTGATTATCAGACGCCGATTAAAAACAACCAATTGTTAGAGGTTGGAGGAAAAGGAATTTTCCGTCAGGTAATAAGCCGTTTTGATTATTACGACGAAGTAAATACGCCAAGTCCGTCAAGCAGCCTTGATTATGATCAAAATGTAGCGGCCGGATATGTTTCTTATACCTTGACTACAAAAAGCAAGTTTACATTTAAAGGGGGAGCCCGTTATGAGTATACGGCCATTAATGCGCAACAAGGTGAAGTTGACCTGAACTTGCCAGCCTACGGGAACCTGGTTCCAAGTTTAAATCTTTCCAAAACTTTTGGAAAAGGACAAACGGTTAAGCTAGGTTATAACCGCCGTCTGCAACGTCCAGGGATTCAATTTTTAAACCCAAACGTCAATGCTGCAAACCCGCAAAATATTACTGTGGGTAATCCAAACCTGGATCCGGAATTAACAGATAATATTGAATTAGGAACAAGTTTCTTCAAAAACAGCTTGTATGTCAATGTTTCAACTTTCGCTCGTTTTACGAACAATTCGATAGAAAATATTCGTACAACAAACGAAGCTGGGGTGATTACGACGACGTATGGAAATATTGGAGACAAGCAGAATTACGGTGCCAATATCTTCGGAAACCTTACACTTTTCAAAATCTGGCAGGTAGGCGGAGGAATGGATGTCTATTATGTTAATCTGAAAAATAATAGTCCTGATGCAGCCTTGCAGTCTAGCAATAGCGGATATGTGGTAAGCGGTCGTTTCAGAACAGGCGTTACGCTGAAAGGTGGCTGGGGAATCCAGGGTGGTGGATTTGCCAGAGGTAAAGAAGTTCAGTTGCAAGGTTCTGCCGGCGGTTTTAGAATGTATGATCTTGGTATCAAAAAAGATTTCAAAAATAAAAGAGGTAGTGTAGGTTTAGCAATGGAAAATTTCCTGAGCGATGCGCTTAAAATGAGAACAGACCTTTCTTCGTCAACCTTTAACCAGGTAAGTACAATTTATCGCTATAACCGCGGCTTCCGTATTAACTTCTCATATCGCCTTGGAAAAATGACTTTTGTTGAAACAAAAGCACGCAGAAGAAAATCGGTTAATAATGATGACCAGAAAAGTGATGGCGGCGGTAATGACGGTGGCGGACAAATGCAGCAAGCTGCACCAGCCGTAACACCAGCAATAACTCCGGGGGCAGGAGGACGTCCGGCAGGAATGGGTAACAGGCCACAGGGACAGCCTGGATCTAACGCACCTCAAACCAGGCCAGATAGTGCTTCACGTATGCAGCCAGGAATGAATATTCCTCAAAAGGCTGACAGTATGCAGCAAAAAATGGATAGTTCGCAGGTTATGCCGGGTGCAACAATTCCGCAGACACCAGCTGATAGTACAAAGATGCCGCAAAGGACAATGCCGGCTGATACAACGCAAAAAGTGCCGGCAGCGGTGATCCCGCAAACGCCGGCTGACAGCACAAAGAAACCCACAGATTCTATTCCTCCGATTAAAAATTAAGAATCGGCTTTCATGAAAAAATAGAGGCTGTCTCGGAGTTATCTGAGACAGCCTTTTTTATATTAAACCGGATCTGGTTTTGTTTAAAGTCAGTTTTTTGCAACTATATCTGCAACGGCCTGAAATAAATTCAGGGGATATTCCGCGATGCGGTTGCATAAGTACAGATACCATTCCCGGCCATAAACAAAATACATTTTAGTTGGATAACCTTCATTTTTTAATGCTGTTAATTGCGAAGTCTGAATTCCATAAAGGCTTTCGAATTCGTAACTATTTTTCTCAGGATTATGCAGACCAATAAGTTTTTTAACTTCCTGCTGAATTTTATCGTCATGCGTGGCGACGGAGCATTTATGGTTTGCAGACATTAGTTTGTCTATGTATCCCAGGTAAATTTCGTCCAACATTTCTCCTCTCGGAATTGAAAGGCCTGCGGCTGTTTCAAAAGCACCTTTCACGATCCGAATTCTTCCTTTTTCTTTTATTATGTCCTCGAAATCGTCTTGCGTTCTGTATAGATAGGCTTGCAACGTAACAGCCAGGTTATTATACTTTTTTGAAGCCTGCATGTAAGTTTCAAGAATGTGATCTGTCTGTTCCGTTCCTTCTGCACTGATGATGACCTCAATATTTCCACCCGACGCAGCCTCACATACGGTTAGCAAATTCTGTAATCCTAAATCTCTGGAAATGCCTAGTCCAATATGAGAAAGATCAAGGGATATAGTTGAGTTTAAATTTTGGGAAATAATTGACTGACAGATATTCACGAATTCTGTGGTTGCTTCGGAAGCTTCAGGTTCAGTCTTTACATTTTCGCCCATAAATTCTATGGAACATTTGAACCCGTTGATATTTTCGGTAATTACTTTCCAGACCGTTTCTTCCAGTGTTTCACCACCAATATAGCGGTTTGCAGCTTTTTTTAGAATCTTGAAAAGGACATCATTGTTTAATAAAAAATCCTTGGCTTCTTCATTCAGAGCAGCTTTTCTTAATGCCTCGGCACCGATATTCAGCAAATTTTCCATGTTATGGCAAATAATATTTAAATTCAATATTGATCACTTTAAACGAAATGAAAGTTAATCGTTACGATTTTAATACGCCATAAACCGCTGTTCCGGTAGGTAACTATTTGATAAAAATCCATTGAACGGAAACAAAAAAAGCTGCCTCTTTGAAGCAGCTTTTTTATCATTAGGAAATTATTTTAAACCACTGGATTTTGGCTGCGAATTTCCTGTAAGATACGATCCGCACCGGCTTCGATCAATTCATCGGCCAGAGCGGTGCCAAGTTCTTCCGGAAACGCAGGCGAGCCGCTTTCAGAACGGCGAATAATTTCTTGTCCGTCCAAGCTGACAATCCCACCTGAAATGTTAATTTCATCATGTTTTAGGATGGCCAAAGCAAAAACCGGTATACTGCATCCACCTTGAAGTCTTTTAAGGAAAGCCCGCTCAGTTCTCAGGCAAATTTCCGTCGGTTCGTGGTTAAGTAATTGTTTCAGAACTGTTTTTTTCTCATCTGATAATGAAACAGCACTTTCAATCGCAACACTTCCCTGGCCCACAGCGGGCGTGAATTCATCTAATAACAAATGTTCAGCAATCGCTCCATCATATTCCATGCGGTGAACGCCGGCATAAGCTAATAGTAAAGCGTCACATTGTCCTTCCTGCAATTTTCTGAAACGTGTCTGTAAATTGCCTCGCATGTCAACAATTTTGATATGCGGATAATAGTGTTTTAAAATCGCAATGCGGCGCGTTGAGGAAGTACCCACAACGAAAGATTCTCCGCTTTGCAACGAAAGACTAGTATTATAACTTACCAACACATCGTTGGCATGTTCCCGCTCAGTGAAGGCAATTAGTTCAAAATCATCATCCAGAGAAGATTGAAGATCCTTTGCACTATGTACTGCGATATCAATATCACCGATTCTAAGCTGATCTTCCAATTCCTGAGTGAAAACCCCTTTGCTTCCGATTTTGGATAAAGAACGGTCAAGAATTTTATCACCTTTTGTTTCTATAATAACGATTTCCGTAGTCACGCCTCCTTTTTGAAGAAGGGTTTCAACATGATATGCCTGCCAAAGCGCCAGTCTACTACCACGTGTTCCTATTTTGATATGCATGATTTTCTGTAAGCTGTTAGCTTTTTGGCTATTAGCGCTTTTTATTTAAATTCCGGAAATGAGAATAACCAGTATGTATACTAATATGGCTGAATAAGGACCTCTGCCGGAATTTGTAATTTTTCGTTTAATTTTCTAATCATCGCCAGGCTAAGTTTCCTTTTGCCTGAAAGTATTTCTGATTTACGTGAACGATAGCCCAGTATTTCTGAAAGATCATTCTCTGTCATATCCATTTGATCCAATCTGAATTTGATTGCGTCTAATGGATTTGGCTTGGAAACAGGAAAATGGACGGTTTCATAATCTTTTGCAAGTATAGATAATATCTCCAACTCATCAGACTCCGCAGAATCTGGAGCCATATACATTTGCATTAAAGAATAAATTCTTTTCAGTGATTGCTCATATTGTTCATCATTTTTTATTGGAGCTATCATATCCTATCGTTTTAGCATCTATCTGGTCGTATTCCTTGTGTGTTCCAAACCAAACTATGAATACAATTTTTAATCTGAGCTCTATATCGACAATAAGTCTATACGAATTACCATGAATATTGAAAATTACCCGCTTATTGGTCAGAACAGATGCGTTCCGGTAATGAACCTTCAATTCATTTGGTGAATTCCAATCAGCCGATTCAACTTCTTCATACCAGGACAACAAAGCTTGTTTTGCTTGCGGATAATTTTCTCCAAATGTCTTTAAAGTTTTAACCGCAATTATTCTCGTAAGCAAGAACAAAGATAAACAATGTTACCGTATTGGTTACGAGTTAAAACAAATTAAACCCCAACCGTATCACCTTCATCTGTAACTATTTTCTCTTCAATGTAAGCAACAATCAAAGAGGCAACATCGATCCCGCTGATTTCTTCAATTCCTTTTAAACCAGGCGAGGAATTTACCTCCATAACCAACGGCCCTCTTTCCGATTGTAATAAATCAACTCCTGCAATTTTAACGCCTAGTGCTTTGGCAGCCGCAATTGCAGTATGCTCTTCTTCAGGGCTCAATTCCACCAATGACCCTTCACCGCCACGGTGCAGATTAGAACGAAAATCTCCCTCATGTCCCTGACGTTTCATGGCAGCCACAACCTTATTCCCAATCACAAAAGCACGGATATCAGCGCCCTTGGACTCAGCAATAAATTCCTGAATTAAAAAATTCGCTCGCAGGCCATAAAATGCTTCAATAGTTGATTTTGCCGCTTTGGTAGTTTCGGCCAACACCACACCAACGCCTTGTGTTCCTTCCAGTAATTTGATGATAACCGGCGGTCCGCCGACCATATGAATGAGCTCGTTTACCTGAGCTGGATTTTTAGCAAAAACAGTTTTAGGAATATCGACACCGGATTTCGCAAGCACCTGCATACTTCGCAACTTATCTCTGGACCGTAAAATCGCTTGGGATTTAACAGTCGTAAATATTTTCATTAGTTCCAGTTGTCGGACCACAGCGCAGCCAAAAGCATTTACAGAAGTACCGATTCTTGGAATGACAGCGTCAATTCCCTCAATTGGCTTTCCTTTATAAATGACAGTTGGTTTCCCTCCTTCAATCATCACAAAACACTTGACATGGTCAATTACCACAGCCTGGTGACCTCTCTGTTTGATTGCCTCCACCAGACGCCTCGTTGAATAAAGTTCAGGATTGGTGGATAATACGGCGATTTTCATATAAATCTATTGGATTAAAATAGTAGGGTTGGCCTCAGGATCAGTCTTTTTTTTAAGTCTGATTTTCTCGGCATTTTGTTTGAAGGAAAGATCTTTTTGTGAGACATCGACGATGAAACGGCCTTTAAGCAATTTTCTTCCGAGCAATATCGGATAGCTCATTTTTTTGCGATTCGCTAATGAAAATTCAGTACGTATTTTCCGGCCGAAAAGAGTGATCTGCGTTTTGATCACATATCTTTTTTCTTCTTTCCCTGAGGAATTGCGGACAACTGTTTCTTTAAATTCACTGACTGTGAAGGATTGCCCGGGTGCGCCTCTTTTTGAATCCAGATAAAAGCAAAGTCTGGTCTCGTCGCCGTCCTTAATGAGGTTGACTTTTGCACAATGGATGGACGACGTTGCCGCACCCGAATCCACACGAACCGGAACTTTATACCAGCCAAGTTCCGGCAGGTCCACAATGTCAGTAGCTCCGATAAGCTCAATCTGTTTTTTCATCTGCGTTGAAAAAATGGTGCAATAGTTAAGGATAAATCAAGAAATACCATTTTTGCTCTTACATTCCTTTCAATATGGTAATATGCAACGTTGACTTCCTGAACCATATTTTCCAGTGCGTCGAAATTAACTGCCTTGGAAAAATTCTGCACGAAAGTAAGTTCTTCCTCCGGAACCCGCAACAACTCGGCAGCTCCCTGGCTCCACACCAACATATCGCGGAACAATCTGAGGGAATATTCGAAAAGCCCTTTTTGCTTTTCTTTATTCATTGCATCAAAATTATCAGCAAGTTTTACCAAACTAGCCACGTCGAATTTATAACAATACCGCATCCATTCAGCAAACCATGCTGATCTGTCATCGGAAGTTTCGTTGACAAGGCGCAGCGCTTCTGACAGGTTTCCATCAGAAAGATACGTTATCTGATTTGCAATATTCTCACTAACAGATTGTTGTTTTAAAAACGAGCGAACTTCTTCATCAGAAAAAGCCGGAACAGCAACGCGCTGCGTGCGGGAAATGATTGTGGTTAATAACCGATCCGACTGATCGCTGACTAACAGGAAAAGTGTTTTATATGGCGGTTCTTCCAGGATTTTCAGCAAGGCATTTGCCGAAGAGGCATTCATAATTTCCGGTTTCCATATTAAGAGAATTTTATATTCACCCTCATAAGATTTAACAGAAAGTTTTTTTAGGATTCCCCGAGCTTCTTCCACAGAAATATTCCCCTGTTTGTTTTCAGCATTGATAAAATCCAGCCACTCCGGAAGAACCCGATAAGGGGTATCAAGCAAAAAACTCCGCCATAAAGGCAGAAACGCTTCACTCGTATTTCCATTAACCTTTTTCGATGTGGCAATCGGAAAAATAGAATGGAAATCGGGATGAATTAATTTATTCATTTTAGCGCAGGAAGCACAAACTCCGCAAGCGTCTTCTCCAGTCCGGTTTTCACAATTGATATAGGTAGAAAACGCAAGTGCCAGAGCTAATCCTCCGCCACCGCTCGCTCCATCGAACAACAGGGCATGCGCCAGGTGGCTGTTTTGTACAGAGCGCCTCAGCGTTGTCTTTATATTTTCAAGTCCTGGGATGTCTTTAAAAAGCACTTTAAAAGCGGATTAATAATTTGTCCGAATGCAATAGCGACTTGACGTTTTACGCTTTCGATTCTCTGGTAACAAAAGTAACGATGAAAGACACGATAAATGTCAAAAGATCGAACTTTAACAACACGATAAAACGCGTAGGAGTTAAAGTCAGGAGTGTCGTTGGGGTTTGGTTTGATCAAATACGTTCGTCATGACATCTTTGTGACTTTCTGTAAATACGATCTGGCGGCGGCCAACTGTATCCGCAGCTACGGCAATTGCTTTTTCAAGCCTGTATTCGCTGAATCCCTCCGCGTTGCCGCCCCATGAAAATGAAGGAATATGCTTTGGTTGAAAACCTGCACCAAACACATTTACGCTTACGCCAACAACGGTTCCGGTATTAAACATGGTAGAAATTCCCGCTTTGGAGTAGTCTCCCATGAACAGACCACACTTTGTCAATCCGGTATTTTCGAGGTCGTTTGTTGCGTAGTTATGCAGCTTAACCTGTGTATGATCATTTTTGAAGTTCGAGTTGTTCGTATTTGCACCAAGATTACACCATTCTCCCAGAACTGAATTACCCAGATAGCCTTCATGGTCCTTGTTGCTGTAACCAAAAATAACCGATCCGCTGACCTCTCCCCCAATTTTGCAAAAAGGACCTATACTGGTATTGATTCTGATTTTTGCATTCTGTGCCACAGCCGATCCTTCGCCAATTGCAAACGGTCCCTGAATGGAGGCTCCTTCCTGTATTACAGTATTTTTACCGATATAAATCGGGCCATTTTCTGCATTCAGAATTGCTGCTTTGATGTTAGCTCCCGGTTCAATGAAAATACGATCTCGTTGGTAACAACGCGTGTAGGGATCGGTGATTGGTTCAGATTTTCGGGACAAAATGATTTGGTCAAAATCGGAGGTAATCTGGTTACCATTATTAATGAAAATGTCCCAAATTTGACGGATTAGAAGGTTGTTACCTGAAAATTCTTTCTTTTTCAATGAGAAAACAGAATCCGGTGTCCAATTTGCTGACGAAGTTCTGACAGCAAGTATTTCCTCGTCTCCGTTGCAAAGAACTGTCTCCGAAGGTAACTCAGACAAAACTTCTACAAGGTGAGAATCCGGGCACAATGATCCGTTGATGAACAGGTTGTCATTAGTTGTAACCAGCGGGAACTGCGCGCGAAGTGAAGATTCGGTTTGATAGGAAATAGTAGTGCTAAGCCATTTTTCCCATTTTTCACTAAGCGTATGAATTCCGCAACGAATGGCCGCTACCGGGCGTGTGTAAGTAAAAGGTAAAAGTTGCCGGCGAAATAGCGGATCGTCGAACAGGATGATATTGGGCATATACAATGTGAAAGTATGTAAGTCCAAAGTTCGTCCATTTTTTTGGTTCGGGCAAAAAAAGAAAGCAGTCCCTGACAGCTTTCGCTTTGAGACTGCTTTCTATAAAGCACTTAATCAATAATAAAAATTAAGCTTCTGCTTCAGTAGTTTCTTTTGTACCGTAACGTTTTCTGAATTTATCAACACGTCCCGCAGTATCAACAAGTACATTTTTACCTGTGTAAAATGGGTGAGACTTAGAAGAAACCTCAACTTTGTATACAGGATAAACTGTTCCATCTTCCCAGGTAATATTTTCGCTGGTTTCGATTGTCGAGCGTGTAATAAATTTAAAGTCACTGGATAAATCCCAGAATACTACTTCTCTGTAATTGGGATGAATATCATTTTTCATTTGTATATGCAATTATGTGTTTCGATACAATTCTCAAAAAGGATTGCAAAAGTAAAAATTCTTATCTATTAAACCAAGCAAATCTGAGTTATCTTTCTCAATATCTACGCGATAAATATAAAATATTACGAATCAGACCTCGCTGAGCTGCTTTTGAAGCACTTCAATCCCCTTTTTAGACTGACTGTCAAAGTCCTGATAAACGAAACATTCGATCGAAAGCCCACCCTTATATTTGATTTTTTTCAATGCACTAAGATATGGTCTGAAATCGTCACCGGCGACACCGGGTGGAGTGCGATTCTGTTTTTCAGCGATATGGCAGTGAACTATATGTTTACCGAATTTGATGATCTGGTCAGCAGGTTCGTCTTCTTTTAACATGTGGAAAATGTCGCAAAGCAGCTGAAACGACGGACTATTAACGGCATTAATTATTTCAACTCCTTCTGAAAGACTATTTATAAAATTAGTCTCGCCCCGGTTCAAAGGCTCCAATGCAATCGTTACACCATGTTTTTCAGCGAGCGGAGCCATTTTTTTGCTCAACTCGATATGTTGCAATTTTGCCTTGTCACGGTCAAATCCGTCTGGAATCACACGGGATGCTCCGCTTCCAAAAACAATATATTTTGATCCGCATTCTTTTGCCCGTTTCAGAGCAAGATCGGTGCGTTTTAAAATAGCCTCGTGATTAGCATCGGGTCCGAGCGTTTTCAAATCTCCGGGCAACAAAATAACATAAGACCTTATAGGAAATTTTTCCTCTTGCAGCTGCTGAAGATTTTTGGCATATTTCAAGTCGCCATCCTTTGGTATTAAAAATCCGCCAACAGATTCCTCAATATAAGAGCAGCCATAACTTTTCAGCATTTCAGCTTTTTCATAGGAGGCGTAGACACCAAGGGGCAGTGAAAATTTAGCACCGGATTCGTGATATGCCATGGCTTCTGCAAGCGTTCCTGCCCCCAGCGATAGGCCGGCATAGATTCCGGCAGATTGCTTCAAAAACTTTCTTCTTGATTGTTGTTCAAAAGGCTGATCCATATCGATGATTTTTTGAAAAGTATAGGTGGAAATAAAAAGGTTAGACTATTATAGTATGAATACAAAAAGTATAACTAAATGTGAAAAGTTTGCAAATTTTAAAATACGGACAAAAATTATTTAATGGTAATGTACTGAAAATCAGATATTATAATTGTAATTATTTTGAATTTACAAAGCATACCTCAAAAAAAAGTTAACAAATTTTTCAACTGAATATTTATTAAAATTATTTTTGGTAAACGTATTAAGGTTGGTTTTTGCTAATCGACTTGTTCTAAGATTCTTAACAATTTCATAATTTGTACTATCCCTGCAAAGCCCTTTTTTACCTTAAATTACCGTTTGCAGATTCGATTAATTTTCAGTTATTTCATGAAAATATTATCCCTCCCTTCATTATCATAAACAACTAAAAATCACTTTCACCTCAGAAAAAGAAATTGACATGTCCATGTACGTAATAAAGCGTGACGGTCGCCGTGAGTCGGTAAAATTCGACAAAGTGACTGCCCGTATTGAGAAACTGAGCTACGGCCTAGATAATAATTATATCCAGCCCATAGAAGTAGCTAAAAAGGTTGTTTCGGGTATCTACGACGGCGTCACTACTGCCGAACTTGATAACCTTGCTGCTGAAACAGCCGCTTCCATGACTACTAAACATCCGGATTATGCTATTCTTGCTGCCCGGATCGCGATCTCAAATCTTCATAAAAACACATTGAAGTCGTTTTCGGCAACAATGAAACGTCTTTATACTTATGTCGATGCCAAAACCGGTGAAAATGCTTCGTTGATTTCAAAGGAAGTCTATGAAGTAATTCGCCAGAATGCATCGCTGCTCGATTCTACAATCATATATGACAGGGATTATGCCTATGATTATTTTGGTTACAAAACCCTTGAAAAATCTTATCTACTTAAAGTTGACGGTAAAATTGTAGAAAGACCCCAACAAATGTTGATGCGCGTTGCTATCGGTATCCATCAGGAAGACGTACAATCGGCGATTGAAACGTATCATTTGTTGTCTGAAAAGTGGTTTACTCATGCAACGCCAACATTGTTCAATGCAGGAACGCCGAAGCCGCAAATGTCTTCTTGTTTCTTGCTGACGATGAAAGAAGATAGTATTGAAGGGATTTATGATACACTGAAACAATGTGCGCTTATTTCTCAGTCGGCTGGCGGTATCGGTTTGAGCATACATAACGTACGTGCGACCGGTTCTTATATCAAAGGTACCAATGGAATGTCAAATGGTATCGTCCCAATGCTTCGTGTATTTAACGATACTGCCCGTTATGTTGACCAGGGCGGTGGAAAACGTAAGGGTTCTTTTGCTATATATATGGAGCCGTGGCATGCCGATGTCTTCGATTTCCTTGATTTAAGGAAAAATCATGGTAAAGAAGAGCAGCGCGCACGTGATCTTTTTTATGCCATGTGGATTCCTGATTTGTTCATGAAACGTGTTGAGGCAAATGACACCTGGTCATTATTCTGCCCGCATGAATGTCCTGGGCTAGCAGATACACATAGCGCAGAATTTGAAAAGCTTTACGAAAAGTACGAGCTGGAAGGCAAGGCAAGAAAAACAATAAAAGCGCAGGATCTTTGGTTTGCCATTTTGGAATCACAGATAGAGACTGGTACACCTTATATGTTGTACAAAGATCACGCAAACTCAAAATCGAATCAGAAAAATTTAGGTACAATTAAGTCTTCAAACCTTTGTACGGAAATCATGGAGTATACCGCTCCGGATGAAGTTGCGGTTTGTAACCTGGCTTCAATCGCTTTACCGAAGTTTGTGGAAATGCAGGCGGATGGATTTTTCCGTTTTGATCACCAGAAATTGTATGAGATCACCAAAGTGATCACACGCAACCTGAACAAAATAATTGACCTGAATTATTACCCAGTTCCGGAAGCTGAAAAAAGTAATAAAAGACACCGTCCGATTGGTATCGGTATTCAAGGGTTGGCAGATGCTTTCTGCATGATGCGCATGCCTTTTGATTCTGATGAAGCGCGTCAGTTAAATAAAGATATCTTCGAAACAATTTATTTCGGAGCTATGGAATCCTCTATGGAGTTGGCTAAACTTCATGGACCTTATGAAACATGGGAAGGCAGTCCGATATCACAGGGGATTTTCCAGTTTGATATGTGGGGTGTAAAACCAGAAGGTAATCATTGGAATTGGGAAAAGCTGCGTAAAGAAGTTGTTCAGAACGGTGTTCGCAATTCATTGTTACTAGCGCCAATGCCGACGGCTTCGACAAGCCAGATTTTAGGGAATAATGAGTGCTTCGAACCATTTACATCTAATATATATGTAAGACGCGTTCTTTCGGGAGAATTTGTTGTTGTTAATAAATATCTTTTGAAAGATCTGGTAAGACTTGGACTTTGGAATGAGGACATGAAAAATAATCTTGTTCGCGCCAGCGGTTCTGTTCAGGCGATTCCAAATATTCCTCAAAACATTAAAGACCTATATAAAACGGCCTGGGAGATTAAGCAGCGCAGTATTTTGGATATGTCTGCTGACAGAGGTGCGTTTATCTGCCAGTCGCAGTCGCTTAATATATTCCTTGAAGAACCGAATTTTGGAAAACTCACGTCGATGCACTTTCATGCATGGAAGAGTGGCCTGAAAACGGGGATGTATTATCTGCGTACGCGCGCAGCTTCTGCTCCTGTTCAATTTACGTTGGGCAAACAAGCGGAAGCGCAGATTGAGCCGGTAACAGAATTGGTTGCTGAGAAAGAATTAAATTACATTCAATACGCAGAAGATCATACAAAACCGGTCACGCCACGTGATAGTCGTGCCGATATGCAATGTTCGCTGGATGACCCGGAAGGATGTGAGGCTTGCGGATCTTAATAGAACAAATTACAATATAATGAACGGGCTCTCAGTTTTAATTGGGAGCCCGTTTAGATTTAGGGGCATTGCTATGGTTGCAAATTACAACTGTACCAATTTCTGTATCTAAATGTGTATAAAAATTTGACGATAGATTTATGAAAACATATATGACATTTCTCAGAGCGGCTCTTCTGCTCACGACGATTAGCTCATTAGCACTTGGAGTATTGTTCTCCTATCAGCACTGGGCTGGAAGTAACAATTTGTTATGGATTGGTTTATCGCTTTTCATGATTATGGTTGGAGATCATTATCTGAGCAAGAGGATTCTTTTTAAACGTAAAGAGTGACTCAGGAGATCACGATTAATAGAGTTTGTTTTTATGCGCTCAAAAAAGCAATCGATAGGGCATAGACTGTTTTAGATATGTGTTGATCATTTTGAAGATTGATATATGCAGCTCCACCTCAGAGCTTCCTGTTTTAGCCAAAATCAAATCCCGCAGTTTCCAGGCTCCTTCGGAGCCTCCTGTTTATAGCCATCGATTTCGCGAACTTTCTCCTGGCTCCTTCGGAGCCACCTGTTTATAGCAATAAATAAGACCTAGCTTCTTCGGGCTCCTTCGGAGCCTCCTACGAACCATTCGCAAACCTGCCAAGCTGAACAAAACATTCCCCTACCTTATATATATGAAAAAAACCCACAAACAAACCCACCATCAAACCCAACCTCCCCACTACTATAAAAGAACCCACAACCGCATTCCCATCCAATTTAGCCCCATTTCCGTACCCCAACCCAACCCCATAAAAAAAACTTCAAAATATTTTCGGGGCACATTTTCCTCATTTTGAGCTTTTTACAAATTATTTCAAAAAAAAACTGAAAAATACTTTTGCCTTGTACTTGCGTATGAAAAAAAAGAGGTGCACCTTTGCACTCCCAATCGGGTAGTACGGTGCTGAAAACGATCAGCGCAACGAGTTTCGGAAGACGCGAAGCAAAGTTCTTTGACATGATGAAGAGAGTAACAAGATAGTTCGTTTAAGAAGATAACGTGGAATTTTTCGGGATTACCACAAAACAAAATTTACAATGGAGAGTTTGATCCTGGCTCAGGATGAACGCTAGCGGCAGGCTTAATACATGCAAGGCGAGGGGGCAGCAATGTCACCGTCGTACGGGTGCGTAACGCGTAT
>NZ_JAKFFS010000005.1 GCF_021502725.1 Dyadobacter sp. CY345
GTTTTAAAACGAGAATTTTGGCTAAAATAACAGCTCTAACCTCGATTCAATACATCAACAAATTCGTGTATCAAAGAAATATCAACAATATTAAAATTCAGATTACATAATTTCACCCAACGAGTTATATTTTGTAATAATGACATAAACTTAACCGGGAGTTAACATCATTCCTATACCTTTGGTAAGAGTGGTATACAGTCAGTAAAAATAGTTTAGAAATTTATGCTTTGGTACGAAGAGGAAGTTTTAAGAGTTGAAAAAGTTTTATCGAATTTAGAGTATTTGCCTGAAACTGTTTTTTATGGTAGCTCGACATTTACATTATGGGAAAATTTATATACTGATTTTGAAGAATTAAAGCCGGTTAATCTGGGTTTCGGCGGGTCAACGATCGCCGCGTGTGCGTGGTTTTTTGATCGCATTTTTGCTCCGGTGACATCCATAAAATCTATACTTATCTATGCCGGAGACAATGATCTCGGCGATGGAAGACAGCCGGAAGAAGTCTGCCTTTTTTATCGTCAGCTAATTTTCAGTATCAGAGAAAAATTTGGGAATATTCCGTGCACGTTCATTTCGATAAAACCAAGTTTGCAACGCTGGAATATTATTGAGCAAATAAAATCAGCAAACACGCTTATTAAAGCGGTGACCGAAGAAGACGAATTTCAACATTATATTGATATTTTTCCGGAAACCCTGAATGCAGAAGGGTTTCCCAAAAAAGCGCTTTTTGAGGATGATGGATTGCATTTGAGTAAAGAAGGATATGCGGTTTGGAAGGAAGTGATTACGAAAAATATTAGCCAGCTTAATTAAATATTAATCAACAATTTTGGGGGTAAAATGGAAAGAGCATACCATAAGTGGTTCAGCAAGATGCTTGAAAGGGATATGGAGCTTTTGGTTTTTGGCCATATGGGAGAGCCGGTAATTTTTTTTCCGACCAGAGGGGCGCGTTTTTATGACTTTGAAAATTGGAGGATAATCGAGGCCATGCGCGAAAAAATCGAAGCTGGCAAAGTGCAGATTTATTGCGTAGATAGCATTGATAATGAAAGTTTTTACTCAGATGCTGAGCCGGAACAACGAATTTTACGTCATGGTCAATATGAAAAATATATTCTGAAAGAGGTGATTCCCTTTATTAGAAAACAAAACAAAGACAAGAGGCTGGTCTCTGCGGGATGTAGTTTAGGGGGGTATCACGCGGTGAATATTGCTTTCCGACATCCGAAACTTTTTACAAAGGTAGTAGGTATGAGTGCGCGTTATGACCTGACTATTTCACTCCCGTTTTTTGACGACTTGTTCGACGGATATTTCAATGACACAATTTATTACAACATGCCAACCCGTTTTATTGCCATGTTATCAGACAAACGGATTGTCAGGCAGATAAAGAAAATGGAGATCATCCTGGTGATAGGCCTGGAAGATCACTTCCTGGAAAATAATCGTGAATTGAGTAATGCTTTAAAAAATCTTCAAATCCCGCATCAGTTTTACGAATGGAATGAAGAGGCGCACCGTCCGCGATATTGGCGACAAATGGTCCAGCTCTATATATAGATTTAACAAATCGGATTTTTTGCAGAAATTAAAACGGTTTCGGATAATCATTAAATCTTCCTCGTTCTTCGATACTTGTTTCAAACTTCTTTTTTTCGATCTTCGGGTTATTCTTACAATTAAATAAGCCCGAAAAATGATCCGGTATCTAAGTTCTGCCTTTCTTTTTTTTACAATTTTTACTGTTTCTGCTCAAAAAATAAAGTACGACGTATCGTTTCCAAACATTGTCCATCACGAAGCAGTTATTGAAGTGACAGTTTCCGGTGTTTCGCAAAAACAATTGACATTCCGCATGAGCAGGTCTTCACCCGGACGTTATGCCACGCATGAGTTTGGGAAAAATGTTTATGACGTCACTGCCTTTGACAAGTCTGGAAAAGTTTTACCGGTAACGCGCATTGACGGCGACGTATACCAGGTAAGTACGCCTGGCGGTTTTGCAAAAGTACGCTACACATTATATGCCAACCATCCTGACGGAACATACGCGGGTATCGATCAAAATAGCATCCAGTTAAACAATCCTGCGACTTTTATGTGGGTGAAGGAGTTGCAAAATGCTCCGATAGATGTGAATTTCAAATTACCAAACGGAAAAGACTGGACGATTGCCACGCAATTAAAACCTACTGAGAAAACTAATATTTTTACCGCGCCGGATCTTCAATATTTCATGGATTCTCCCGTCAAGATTGGAAAATTATTTGTAAAAAAATGGTCGCTGAAAAATCCGGATAGCAAAAATCTTGATTTCAGACTTGCGCTTGAAATTGATTCTGATGATGCCGGGGCGACTGCGTTTGCTGATAAAATTAAAAAAATCATAGAAGAAAGCGAGGCAGTTTTTGGTGAGTTTCCTTCATTCGATTATGGACAGTACACATTTCTCGCGAGTATCAATCCGTATGTAAAAGGTGACGGAATGGAACATCGCAACAGTACGATGATAGCTTTGCCTGTAAAGTTTGATGGTTCGGACAACCTGTTGGGCGTTTTTGCACATGAATTCTTTCATGCCTGGAATGTCGAACGCATCCGTCCAAAAAGTTTGGAACCGTTTAACTATGAGAAAAGTAATATGAGCCGTGAGCTTTGGTTTGCGGAAGGTTTTACACAATATTATGGCGAACTGCTTTTGAAACGCGCTGGCTTTAGAAATCTGGATGATATGGCGGGAACGTTCAGTGCTTTAACTAATACCAAAGAAAATACACCAGGCGCGAAAAGACTTTCGCCGGCTGACGCAAGTTGTATGGCAGTATTTGTGGATGCTGGTGTCGCCGTTGACAAAACCAATTATCCAAACACTTATACTTCCTATTATCCATACGGCGCATCGATAGCGATGGCGCTTGATCTGGAATTGCTCAGCCGTAACTTATCGCTGGATCAGTTCATGAAGGCAGTATGGTTGAAATTTGGAAAAACTGAAAAGCCTTACGTGATATCGGATTTGGAGGAAGTTTTGGAAACAGTGACAGGAGACAAAGTTTTTGCAGCAAACTTTTTCAAAAAATATGTGTTGGGACATGAGTCTTTTGACTATGCGCCATTGTTCAAGAAAGGAGGTATGACTTTTAAAAAGGAATTTGAGGGACAAGCCTGGATTGGCAATATTCGCTTCAAGGAGAAATCGGAATTGGTAGTCGCTGCGAACACCATCGTCAACACGCCCCTGTATGATGCGGGCGTTGATATCGACGACCAGATTTTAAAGTTGGATGGGAAATCTGTAAAATCGGATGACGACATTAAAACAATCTTGTCTTCACACCGGCTTGGGGACGAAATCAGTATAGAATTTGTTCACCGTGATGCAACGAAGATGGGCATGATGAAATTGATCGAAAACCCCAGACTTGTGGTGCTGCCGAATGAAAAGCTAAATCTGCCTGTGACAGAAGAAATGCTTTCGTTCCGCAAAAAATGGCTGGATAGCAAAGTGAAAAATTAACTTTTCACTTTCACAATCCCACTGGTATATAGTAATAATGCAGCATCCAGAATATCATGAATTGCGGCAATTGGAAGATCCTCGTTCGGATCGAATTTTATAATTTTCATTCTGGATCGATCATCCTGGACAAGTCCAGGGTAATCGATCCTTTTTCCTTCCACGATCCCCAAATAGGGAAAGTTGGTTTTTTTATCAATCCAGAGGTAACAAAACATTTTTCCGTTAAAGCAGAAAAACGGCATCCTATATTTCCACGCTTCGGTGATATCTGAATTTCTATCCAGAATAATCTGCCGCAGCGCTGAAAGGCAGCTTTTCACCGGTTCGTCCTTTTGCAGGTAATAGTTATCCGTCTCTTTCATTTATTTTACAATTTCCTTCACGTCCAATTGCTGAACAAGCGCAGGATTTTCTGGCGTAAGCGTAAAGAATATTTCCACAGTTCCTTTTTCGCCTTCTATATTAAACTTACCACGTAATTGATTTTCCGGAATCAGGTCACTTACGTTTTTGATCTTGCCAATTTTAGCAAATATTTGCTGGCTGCTTGTTTGTCTGATTGCGACCGATTTGTCCGGAAAAAAATTTACGGCAAAAATCTTCGAATGTTCAGCACCCGTCCAATCTGGTAAAAGTTTAAGAAGCTCTTCTTTTCGTTGTTTCAAAATAGGAGAGACGGGTAACTGCCGCGGTTTTAAGCCTGCAATAGAAATCAGCGTGTCCATGACCGCGAAGTTAACCGTATTCATACTTGCATAAGTAAGGTTTCCATTCGCGATAACGCCGATGCCATACTCAGGCATAATCCACCATTGGCTCCCAAAACCAGGCAAACCGCCAGTATGACCTGCAAACAATTTGTTATCACAATCTCTGCTGATTCTTAGACCATAACCATAACTGCTCACCATGGCACAAGTACGACCGTCAGGATACTTGAACTTTGTATTTAAATTATTGAATGCCCAAGGCTGCTGCATTTCACGGACGGAGCTACGTTTTACAGGTCCGGTTTCTTTATCATTTTTCGGAGGCCAGGCAGCCAGATGAAACGCCATGTATTTTCCGAAATCTTCGATGGATGTAATAATTCCTCCCATTGCACCATACGTCCCATCATGCAGCAATTCTTCTTCTTTCCATTTCTCATCTTCCCAGCGGTATCCATGGGCGAGCAAATCTGCCGGGGCTTTTGTATATTCCCAAACAGTGCTGTTCATTCCGAGCGGTTTGAAGATATTTTCGGTGATGTATTGCTGATAAGAGATACCGGTAATGTTCCCGATAATTTTCCCCAGCATCGCGAAACCAAGATTACTGTATTCATACTGGACACCGGGCACGTTGGAGTTTGAAAGATGTTTTTGAAACAGTTGGAGCAACTGCTCATCTTTTGTGTCCAACTGCCGATCACCCCAGGGATTATCTTCCGGAAATCCTGCCGTATGCGTCATAAGATTCCTGATCGTAATTGCAGGAGAATCTGCTGTCAACAATGGCATTGACTTTAATTCCGGGATGTATAAATATGCCGGATCGTCTAATCGAAGTTTTCCTTCGTCACGTAATTTAAGAATTGCCATGGTGGTAACACTTTTGCTCATCGACGCGATACGGAAAAGCGATTTTCCTGATGCTTTTGTTTTTTTATCAAGGTCGGTATAGCCATACCCGTCAGCATAGATAACCTGATCGTCAACAACCAAACCGAAAGCTAATCCTGGAAAATTATTTTTTTTAGCGTAATCCTTATACAGTTTCTCTACAACCGGAATTGCTGCTTTAATCTTTTCGAGCCGGGCCTTGTCTTTAAAAACTGGTGGTTCGTATGATTGTGAATGAGTTGAAGTTGAAGCTTTTTCTTTGACCTGCGCCTGCTGGGCCTGGGCGCCGTAAACAATTAGGAAAGATAAAGGGAGCGTAAACCTTTTCATGAAGTAGTAATTGAGTGAAAATTTATTTGTGAAGGTAACAGAATCCACAATCTGTGCTATCCGTTACCTTACAAAATTTCCTCAATTAGCAGCTACGTCATCCTTTTGAAGAGACATGAAAATCTGATTTCCTTCCGGATCAAGACTGATTTCGTAAGTGTATTTTCCATTTTCCAAACGATTCAAGCCGGCATAATCGATTGGCTCAATGATGTAAGGTTCGCCGTTAATTTGCAATTTTACGAAACTGTATGGGTAGGCAAAATTAAAAGTTTTGTATTCAGACAATTGACTGTCAGGCAGGTTACCGAAATTGTTAATTCCGCCACTGGTATTTACTTCAATATTCTGAAAGGGTAGCAAACTGGCATTTTTAATTCTAATCTGCACCTCATTATTCGCTTCAACGTCGCTGTCCATGGCCTTCTCCCTCGAACAACTGAAATGTAGGAAAGCCATCAAGGCAATCGTGCATAATAATAGTTTCTTCATAACGATCGGTTGGTTTACAGTTCATTTAAAAATATCATTCCCGATACATCAGGAAAATTGACATTTTTGTGGAGTCATTGCGAAGGATAACGTAACAAAATACTCATTTGTTTTCAAAAACTTGTATTAATTCCGGACAAAATGAGATATTTTACCCTAACCTTTTGGTTTAAAACATTTTAAATTTTCAGTTTAAAAACAAAGTCACCATACCCGGATTCGATCTCCACGCGCTGTAAAATTCCTGACTGATATGTGTATGTCATAACATCACCATCAGGAAGTGTGGTTTTGTAAACCGATGCGGCAATTTGTTTAAACTTCAAAAAAGTTAAAAAAGTCTCTGAGAAAATTTCTGTTTTTTGAATCGGTTCGTTAAAATATAACCAGGTTACCGTTGCAGGAATGTTGCTCTTCAACTTAATGATGTCGTCTTTATCCTTTTTCAGCTCGTAGTGATTCTGGTTGAAATGCGTAGTACTCGTCAATTTTTTCTTTTTATTCACAAACCTTTGAACCTGAGCTTCTTTTAGGTGTGAATTAGAAAATAGATTTGTGATATTCGACTGAATATGAAATGATAGGAGCATCTGAATATTCATTTCGCTGATTGTCGAATACATCTGTCCCTGAGGCTGCGTCTGGGATGTCGCTTTCAATGAGCCAACCTCTTTTCCGCGCCAAATAACAGAATAATTTCTATGCTGCTGTCCATAACTATTTGAGGCAGCAAGAAATAGTAAGATGACGCAAACCTGTTTAATCGCGTTTTGAATATATGTTTGTTTATTTCTTCCCTTCATACCGCTGATAATTGGATGCTGATGTTATTTGACTACGTCGAGTAATGATTATATAGATCAGTTGCAATTAGTATGCCAACTATAAAATCAGCAAGACCGGATCATAGCAAAATTAAAAATCTGGTTTCTAATTTAATAAAATTTTGAGCGAACGGGAAAGCCAGTAGTGTACTTTTAGAGCAGATGATTTTTATGATAAAAGAGGAGTATGATTGTAAAATCAAACTCCTCTTTTGCATCAATAGAACCTTATGATTTCTTTACAAGCTTTTTCCCTGAATTCTGAAAGCGTTGAGAATAGCTAGTAGTGCCACGCCCACATCTGCAAAAACAGCTTCCCAAAGGGTTGAAATTCCTCCGGCACCAAGCGCCATCACAAGAATTTTGACGCCCATAGCAAGTGCGATATTCTGATAAACAACAGATTTAGTAATTTTCCCAACTTTAATTGCCGAAACGATTTTAGACGGTTGGTCATTTTGAATCACGATATCGGCAGTTTCAATTGCGGCATCTGAGCCTAAACCGCCCATTGCGATTCCCACATCTGCGAGGGCAATTACCGGCGCATCATTTACACCATCACCTACGAAAGCTATTCTTTTTCCCTGATCTTTCAATTCCTGAACGATCCTGACCTTATCTTCCGGCAGCAAATCGCCATAACTTTTTTCTATCGCCAGCTCTTTTGCAATGCTGGAAGTTACCGCTTGCTTGTCCCCGGAAAGCATAATTGTTTCAATGCCAATCGCTTTCAGTTCTTTGATCGCCTGGGCCGAATCTTCTTTTATTTCGTCAGCAATTGTCAGATATCCTGCATAAGCGTTGTCGACAGCTGTTATCACAATCGTTTCGACAATTTTTTCAAGTTCAACAGGATAATTTACTGAAAATTTCTGCATCAGCTTTGTGTTTCCGCAAAGCACTATATTTTCCTCAATTTGTCCTTTAAGTCCAAGCCCGACAAATTCCTCCACATCAATCGATTTAGCCAGATTGACATTTCCAGCATATTGAACAACTGCTTTTGCAACCGGATGAGTCGAATACTGTTCAAGAGACGCCGACAAGTTCAGAAATCTCTTAGGCTCAATAACGGTTTCAACTTTCTGTACTTTGAAAACACCTTTCGTTAGCGTTCCTGTTTTATCTGAAACCAGCGTGTCAATTCCGGTTACAACGTCAAGAAAATTGGAACCCTTGACAAGGATACCATTTCTGGAAGCCAAGCCAATTCCACCAAAATAACCAAGTGGAATTGATATGGTCAATGCACAGGGACAGGCAATGACAAGAAAAACCATCCCGCGGTATAACCACTGCTGAAACTCGTAATTTTGAACAAAAAAATACGGAACAAGAATGATTAGTAGGGCAAGACCAAAAACAATGGGTGTATAAATTTTAGCTAATTTACTGACCAGCAATTGTGTAGGTGCTTTTCTCGCCGTCGCGTCCTGAACCATTTCAAGTATGCGCGAAAGTTTTGAATCTTTGAATAAGGCATTGACTTCGATCTCAACGGCCTTTTCAGCGTTGATCATACCAGCAAAAATACTTTCACTTTTTGTCTTTGTGCTTGGCTTTGACTCGCCAGTCAAAGCAGCTGTATTGAAAACGCCCGAGTCAGAAATCAGAATTCCGTCTAGCGCAACTTTTTCACCGGGTTTGACCAGGATTTTTTCTCCCGGTTTGACTTCCAGCGGAGACATAATCAGATTCTGATCATTTCTAATAACAGTCACAGCATCCGGCCGGATGTCGAGAAGTGCCTTGATCGAACGTTTGGATCTGCTTACTGCCAGGTCCTGGATTAATTCTCCAATTTCGTAAAAAATCATTACGGCAACGCCTTCACTGAATTCGCCAATGTAAAAGGCGCCAAATGTTGCGATGGTCATCAGGGAAAATTCGTTGAAAAAATCTCCGCGTCCAACTTTTTTGAACGCTCTAATGACCGTTTTGTATCCTGCCAGCAAATAGGCGGATAGCATCAGCCCGATTTCGAAGTATCTGTTGACTTCAATATGTAAAATAAAGGTAGTAACCAGAAATGCAGCCAGGATGGCTAAGCTTAGCCAAAGTGTCCATCTGCTGAGTAAAAGACTTGCGTTTTCATCTCCTCCGTGATCATGGTCGTGGTCATGATCATCGTGATCGTGACCACTATGGTCGTGCGCTTGATGATTATGGTTTGATGTCTTTTCTGCACCGCAGCAGTCATCTTCAAGGTGTATATGTTTGGTGCTGGTTTCCTCTTTCATGCAATAGAATTAAAAACTGATTCTGCGGCTTATTCAGTTTGGTTTTTTGATTAACTAACGTTGCGATTGAACTTAGCACAAAGGTAACCAGATATAGCGTGCAACAGGGTTACATGTGCTGAAAATCAGATAGTTGCACTATTGTTGCATGCTTATTTCGTCTAAGAATATTATGTAAAAAATTAATTCAGAGGCATTTATATTTACTCAGGAGAAAATTATGGTCGTTAAAATTTTCTTCTTGTTTAGGAATATTTTCAGAATCGGCTTAAAGACTCAACGAGTTTGCCAAGTTTTTTCAGACTTTTATCAATGGAATCACTGTATGGCGCGCCAAAACTTATTCGTATATAATTAGTGAACCGGGCATCTGTGCTAAATATTTGTCCTGGCGCGACGCTGATATTTTCCTTTAAAGCTTTTTCAAATAATTCAAAGGCGTTCACATGAGGGTTCATTTCAATCCATAATACATAACCTCCCTGCGGACGACTTACTTTTGTGTCCTTTGGAAAATAATCAGAGATCGCCTGCGTGTAACGCAAACATTGGGTATGAAGCGATTTTCTCATTTTTCGCATGTGCAGATCATACCTTCCCGTTTCAAAAAATAATCCTACGGCTGCCTGTGTTGGCGTTGCGGACGAGACGGTACTGTTGAGTTTTATGCTGATTATTTTATCCATAAACTTTCCCGGAATGCACCAACCGACACGATAACCAGGTGCTATGGTTTTTGAAATTGAAGAGCATAACATCACCATTCCTTCCTTATCATAACTTTTGCAGGTTTTCGGGCGGGTTTTTCCAAAATACATTTCTCCGTAAATATCATCTTCAATTAACGGGATCTTATGTGTCGCCAGAAGTTCTACCAATTGTTTTTTTCGATGGTCGGGCATCAGCCCACCCGAAGGATTCCCAAAGTTGGGGACAAAAAGACAAGCTTTCACTGTGTTGCTTTGCAAAGCGGATTCAAGGTATTCAATATTTACACCGGTTTCGGCATCTATCGGAATTTCCAGAACCTTCAATCCCAGACTGATCATGACGTTAAAAATCCCGAAATAGGTCGGGCTTTCCATAGCAACTGTGTCGCCGGGTTGCGTGACTGCTTTGAGGCAAAAACCAAGTGCTTCCATGCAGCCCTGGGAAGTTACGACATCGTCCGGGGTGATATTTCCGTTCCAGTTGAAGGCATATTTCGCGATCTGTTTTCTGAGAGTTAGATTTCCCTGAACGTCTTCATATGCGGTACAGCTATGTGGACTTCGGCGAATTGCTTCCATCATGGCCTTGTTCAGCTTTGCTTCCGGAATCAGCTCACTTGAAGGCGTAGCTGTTGCCAACTTCACGATCCCATCTTTACTGATCGTTTTGTATACAATTCTCAACATTTCTTCAACATCCACTTTCACCAAACCCGAAGCAGGTTTTGGTAATTCTGGGGTATTTAAAAACTGCGATGGGCTGAAACGCACAAAATATCCGGACTTCGGCCGTGCTTCGATAAAACCTTTATTTTCCAACTCGATATAGGCTTTATAGGCAGTGCTGATACTAATACCCTGTTCTTTGCTCAGTGCCCGAAGCGACATTAATTTGTCGCCCGTTTTGAGTATGTTTTTTTCTATCTGATTTTCAAAACGTTCCGCAACCGCTGAATAAAGAAAATCTTCTTTGACGATCGTATCATGCATATTTGTCTTTCGATTTTTATAACAAAATTTTTTATCTGTTATGCTGCTAATTTAAAAAAGTGAATCTGTTTTGAGAAATATTAATGTGGAATTTTTGCAAAATCATTTATTGACCATATCGACTTTAATATGAAGCCCAACTTCAAGGCCTATGCCGCTCTCGTATTAGTTTGCTTTTTTTGGGGCACTACTTACCTCGTAGCCAGAATTGGTGTTGCAGGTTTTCCAGCATTTATGTTTATGGGCATCCGTAACACAATCGCTGGATGTTTATTACTGGCATTTTTATTTATATCCGGAAATGAAAAGCAATGGGACTGGCGCAACGCCCGATTGCAGGTAATTCCGGGATTGTGCATGATCACATTCGGAACGGGAATTGTAGGTTGGGCGGTAAAATATATTCCCAGCAGTCTTGCCGCACTGATCTGTTCACTCATTCCGATTTTTACAATTATTCTCAATCTTACACTCACGAAAAATGAAAAAGTAAACTGGCAGATTCTGGCAGGTATGTTGCTGGGATTCATCGGTGTGGTCCTGACTTTTGGTGATAACCTTGAATTTGTTCACGACAAGGACGGGCTCAAAGGCATCCTCGTGGCACTTTTTTCTTGCGTTTCCTGGTGTTTTGGCGGGTTATATACTCAGAAATATAAATCAGATTCAAGTTCATTTTTTAACGCAGGCGTTCAGATGTTGACAGGCGGTATCGGTTTATTTACTTTGAGCATATTAAATGAGGATTGGAACAATATCCCGGCCATGAACAATACCTCTCTGCTCGCTTTGCTTTATCTGATCTGTTTTGGGTCGATCCTTGCTTTTGGAGCGTATCTGTACGCAATGTCCAAACTTCCGGCAGGACTTGTTTCCGTGTATGCCTACGTCAATCCGCTCGTTGCAATCTTACTCGGTTTTATGATTTTACAGGAAAAGCTTACTTGGTATACTGTTGTTGCTTTTGCAATTACCATGAGCGGAGTTTTCCTCGTAAAATCAGGTTACGGCCTTCAACAACGTAAATTGTAAATATTTATAAAATGGAATTACAAGAATATATAATCCTCTACAAACGCGACCTGAATCGTTTGAAGAAAGAAATATCCGCTTATGCCACGGAAGAATTACTTTGGGTGAAATTGCCCGGGACCATCAATTCCGGTGGTAATATCTGTCAGCACCTTATCGGCAATTTAAGAACTTACATAGGTTTGCAGATAGGAGGATTTTCTTACATCAGAGACCGTGAAGCAGAATTTGATTTGCGACTTTTCACAAAAGAACAGCTGCTATTGGAAATCGATTTTCTGCTTGAAATTATTCCGGAATCAATTCTTAAAATGAATGAGAAAATGATGTCAGACGAGTATCCACATGACGTCGTCGAGATCAACAGCCAGCAGAGTTATGCTTTCATATTAACGCATTTGTATCAGCATCTGGCCTGGCACACCGGACAAATCAATTATCACAGAAGAATTGTTAATCATGAAATATAAGTTGAACTAGGAAGCATGAGTGACTGGAAGATTTTCCACGGTAGGCTGTTGAAAAGGCGAGAAAATTTAAATTGGAAGTAAAAAAGGTTGAAATGAATAACGTAATTAAAAAAGATCTGGAAAATTATTCACAGATTCTGGATGAAATTAAAAAATACAGCACGGAATATCTGGCTAGAATTGATAAGGTCAAGACTTCGCATACAGACCAAGATGTCGATCTTGAACCACTCGGAAAAGCTGGTTTGGGTACATCTAGAACACTTGAATATTTTAATGAAAAGTTTCGAAAACTGATTGTTTCGAGCGCTGGTCCGCGTTACTGGGGATATGTTGTAGGAGGGGTTACCCCGGCCGCGCTGGCTGGTGACTGGCTGACATCTGTTTTTGATCAAAATACACAAACTACACAGGGTCATGGCGATATTTCAGCAATTCTTGAAAAACAAACCATTCGCCTGATTACAGAATTGTTTGAGCTTCCGGATATATTTAATGGCGGTTTCGTTTCCGGTGCAACGATGTCAAATTTTACAGGACTCGCAGTGGGCAGACAATGGGCCGGTGCGCAGATAGGAAAGGATATTGCGAGGGAAGGAATGACTAATGAAATTATTGTCTTAGCAGCAACGCCTCATTCTTCAGTGATTAAATCGCTGTCGATGCTGGGTTTCGGCAGTAATAATGTTATCAAAGTTGATACACTTCCAGGCCGTGAAGCGATAGATCTGTACATTCTTGAACAGAAATTAATCGAATATAGTGGGAAACCAATTATTGTCATTTGCAGTGCCGGAACTGTGAATACCGTCGATTTTGACAACCTGAGCGCAATTGAAAACCTTAAAGAAAAATACAATTTCTGGATGCATGTGGATGCGGCTTTCGGCGGTTTTGCAGCATGTTCAGCCGATTATAAACATTTGATAAAAGGTTGGGAACACGCGGATAGTATTACCATCGATTGCCATAAATGGATGAATGTGCCCTATGATAGTGCCGTTTTTCTGACGCGAAAGGAGCATTCTAAATTGCAAGTGCAGACTTTCCAGAATTCCAATGCTCCTTATCTGGGAGATCCCTTGGAAAATTTTTCGTATCTGAATTTTCTGCCCGAGAACTCACGCAGATTTAGAGCCCTGCCTGCCTGGTTTAGTTTGGTTGCGTATGGTAAGGAAGGTTTTTGTTCAATTGTCGAAAATAGTATTGATTGTGCGAAATTTTTTGGTGCCTGTCTCGATGCTCATGAATCATTCGAATTGACGGCACCTGTCCGCCTGAATGTGGTGTGTTTTAGATTAAAGGAGAAGGAAAAAACCTCACTGTTTTTGGATGTTCTGAACAAAACGGGGGAAGTATTTATGACGCCAACCGTTTTACATAACGAATTATGTATCAGAGCTGCGTTTGTTAATTACCTGACAACGAGAGAAGATGTAAGCACTGTTATAGAAGAAATGACAAAGGTGTTGGAAGTTTTGTAACCGTTTGTTATAGTTTTCGAAAAATAATGTAGTTCGTCGCAACGCTTTTCTGTATTTTAGTGTCTGTATTTTTAGACCTCCTAAAAAGTCATATTCATGCTGAGACGTTCTGCTTTATTTCTCATTATTCTGAGTTGGCAAATGGTCAATTGCAGACAGGCAAAGTCATTTGTGAGTATAAGTAAACTTCCGAATTATGACACGCAAGCAGCAGATCACATTCTGTTTCTGGATTTTTTGATCACGCAGTCAGGTGACAACGCGCCGGTTAAAGCAAAACTTGTTAACTCAATCGCCGGCAACGGCAAAATGAAGGATCTGGGCTCAGCCAGGATTCAACAAAATCAAATTAAAGTTGTTCATATTTTTAGTGATAAAAGGCAACCAGTCGAAATATTTTACGAACATCCTTTATTTCTTTCGGTGGAAGTATTTAGTAAGGAGGGAAATCTGAGCCAAAATGCGCAAACAGCACGAGAAGGAACTTTGTCATTGCGTGTTCAGGACGATCCGGCGAGGGAGAAAATTGACTTATATAGTGTAACTCCAAAAGGAGAAATAAAAATATATAGTCTTCTGATAAAGAAATGAGACTACATCTTCCCTTATTCGCTTTCCTGATTCTTTTCAGCTTTATTTCAAGCGCTCAGAAATTTTCTGTCGATACGATTTATAAAGCTGGCAGGACTGATAATCGCGTCAATATCGTCATTCTGGGTGATGGGTTTACGCAGGAAGAGCTCCCGAGATTTACTTCCGAGGCGAAAAAGTTCGCAGATTTCTTTCTGAGCTATTCTCCGTACGATCGATATAGGAATTATTTCAACATTTTTTCTATTGGTACTCCGTCGAAAGAAAGCGGTATTACAAATCCGGGATCTGCAATTGATGCCTATCCGGATCAGCCGGTTGAAAAAAAAGATACGTTTTTCGGTTCCTCATTCGGTCAGCGGATCCACCGGCTTGTTACTATTTCTAATTATTCGGCTATGTCAAACGTTTTGGCAAGCAATTTTCCATCTTACGATCTTGTCGTGATTCTTGCAAATTCGCCCTGGTACGGTGGCTCTGGTGGTTCTTTTGCCGTGCATACGCTGGACAGCCAGGCAAATAAAATTGGTGTTCATGAAATAGGGCATACACTTACACATTTAAACGATGAATATTGGGCGGGTTCGGGGTATGGCTGGGAAGCCTCCAACATGACTGAAAATAATGACCCTGGCTCTATTAAGTGGCGAAACTGGCTAGGCGCTAATAACGTTGGGATTTTCAGACATGGCGAGGGCGAAGCGTCACACTGGTATAAACCAACCTCAGAAAATTGTCTGATGGAGTTATTGAATAAGGAGTTTTGCAATGTTTGCCGGGAAGCCACTGTTGAGAGAATTCTGGATCTCGTTGATCCAATTGAAAAATTTTCACCCGCCAACATCGCACCTGTCATGATAAATCAGCAAGGCCAGTCTTTTACATTGGATTTGTTAAAACCAAATCCTAATTCGCTATCTATAACTTGGGCGATCGACGGGCGGCTGCTTAGAACCAAAGGTGAAACCATAACCATTCCTTACGGTGTTTTGAGAAATCGTATTACGACGCTCACGGCAACAATTTTCGACTCAACTTTTATCAGTAAACAAGACGAGCGCCAGTTCAAGCGGTCGAAAAGTGTTACGTGGAAACTTGAAAAGAAAGATGCGCCATTAAGATTTCGCATATTAGCTTCGAAAGATTCTGTTTGCGCCGGGCAGGCATCCGTGCTTACCGCACTTGGTTGTCCTGGTACTATTGCTTGGTCTACCGGGGAGATGACTGAAATGATATCGGTTCGGCCGTCGGGTACCACTTCATACAGCGCAAAGTGCCTCAATGCCGGCTCTGTTTCCTACGAAGCTTTGGTGAAAATAAAGGTGAATCAAAACCCTGTGGTAGCTGCTTCCAACGACGGGCCATATTTCGAGAGCGCAACGATTCGTCTGACATCGACTGAAAACGATAGGTATAACTGGACCGGGCCGAACGATTTTAAGTCAGATCTACAAAATCCGCTGATTGCAAATGCCAGGCTCTCTGATTCCGGATTGTATGAGGTAGAAGTAACAAATAAAAACGGATGTTTTGCAAAATCTCAGACAAAAGTTCTGGTCGATCCGCTGCTGGCTATTGATGACGATATGAGAAATGGGGTGCAGGTGTTTCCGAATCCGGTAAAAGAAATAGTGTATATCAAAGTGAGGCTTCAAGGTTTGTCAGAATTTACACTTTATGATATGAGTGGCCGGCAGATGCTTCGAAAGTTTTTCAGACAGGCGACAGAAATTAACCTTAAAAACCTGGGAACAGGTAACTATGTTTACCGCCTTTCAAATGGCAATAGCAAGACTTCCGGCAAACTATTGCTGGAATAATTCCCAGCAATAGAAATGCCAAATCTCAGCTCACCAAAGACTTTGGCTTCCTGCCGACTTTTGTTTTATTCCGGATTTTTTCCGGGCGTGGACGAATTTCCGCAGAGTCGAAATAGCGTGTCAGTGCTTCAAGAATAATGTCTTTCTGGGTAAGTCCTTCCCAGTAACCGTAATCCTTCATCTTTTCAAGTAGCACATAGTCGCAGTCAAATGTAACTTTTGTAGGAGCAGAATTCTCAGGTGTTGATGAATTTACTTCAAAATCGTCGTTGATGTCAGAGACAATGGGTAGAGGTGCGAAATCAAATTTCTTGTCCTTTGCCATATTTTAATTGTTTATACGTTCCAGAATTTCCTTCGTTAGCTTGTAATAATCTTCGGCTCCATTACTATTCGGGGCATAATCGAAGATATTAGTTCCGCCTGCCTGCGCTTCAGACAAAGCAATATTATCACGAATATAGCTATTCATAAATACGTCACCAAGTTGCTCTTTGGTTGCACTGATAAGTTCGTGACTTATTTTCTTTCTGATTTTAGGATTATACCGTGTTGCGAAGACACCACCAAGGTTGGTTGTAGGACTTATTTTTTTGATTTCTGCGGAGTAAACCAGGAAGTTGCGAAGTCCTTCATAACTCAGAAATTCAGCTTGCAGCGGCACGTAATATTGATGACAGGAAACAAGCGCCATCCTTGTGTTTCCGTTCAGGGCAGGAGGACAGTCTATGATTACAAAATCATAACGATCTTTGATTTTTTCCAGCGCAATTTTCAGGTTAAAAGGAAAAATAGGAGCCGACTTGATCGTATCTTCTTTATGGCTCATTTCTGCCGAACCAGGCAAAATATCAACATCGCCGACGCGTTTTACAATCTCCTCAAATTCAAACTCTCCGGTGATGAAAGATCCGCTGTCTTTCTTCAATCCGCTGTGTACAATTCCGAAACTTTTTGTCAAACTGGCCTGAGCGTCCAGGTCTATTACCAGCACACGTGCATTAGCAAACTTAGCAAGACCCGCTGCAATACTCTGTGCGGAAGTAGTCTTTCCAACACCACCTTTGTTGTTAACAATACTGATGATCTTCATTTAAAAGTATTATATGTATTAAAAGTTAAGATTTGATACGCTGTTTCATTTGTAAATAAAGGTAAAATATAGGTGGAACTAATGATATAAAATAAAAAGATTTTAAAGTTTTATTTAATTAAAAAGGTCAGTATTTATAAAAAGTAATATAATAATAGTATGTGTATAGAATTTAACTATTTGTATATTAACGATTTATAAATATATATCATTATCGAAAGCAAAAATGACCTTTAATTTGGAAAGTCTTTTTGAAATGTTGAGCCGGATATTTTTGATAATAGCCTGGGTCAAGCTGGATCAAAAAGTATAGCAGCTACGGGAGGCTTGATTGGAACTGCTTATTGGATATGCTATGGTCAAAAGTTAAAAGCGTTTGCCTTGGTTTGAAGTCTCAAAAGTGCATTAATGTGTTTCCTATAAATCTGGAATGAAAGAGCCATGAGGATACGGAATCAGAATGTCAATTGAAAAGTTTGGTGGCAATCAAACATATTCGCTGGAAACAGGCCTAACAGAATGCCGAGCACCTGACTGCTGGTGAAGGCCATCTGTACAAATCCCATCACCCGGCCGCGCATCCGAATGTCAAATAAATCGGTAATGTTCGCGAAACTAATCGAACTCGTTGCCCACAGAAAATGCCGGTTACGATTCTCGCAATCGGTAAGAAATGATAATTAGGCGCCGAGCCACATAGCAAAGTCCCAGCGATTAAACGCGCATAAAAAAACAGTAGTAATTTCTTTCGGTCGAACATATCGGCGAAACCAGCCGCGAGTAAACCAGCCGGTCCGGTGCTACATGAATGGGCTGAAACGATAAGCGCAAACTCCACTGTCGTGATAGAAAGTTCTTTTCTCAAATGGCTCCTTATGGAGAAATAATAATAAAGTCCAGACTTACATTAGATTGTACTATTTCAATAATATCGATGATTGACTTTTGGTAAGTAGTAAATGTTTATAGTAGATTTTCTGCCATATATTAATGTTGTTTAATCGATCAGCTCCTCACATTGAAAACCTTCGCTGGTTAGTAGTGCAATGACATGATCGGTGTGAGGAACATTTGATTCGATACGAAGTACGTTGTCAATATCGGTAAGATCTACGTTCCAGCTTATAATTTTAGCCTCCGAATTCAGCGCTGGCTCAATTTTCTTCATATCTCTATGATGTAGGTTGGTTTTAAAAACCAGTACATGTTTACTTTCCTGGAACTGTGCTAGCATGACGAATGTAATTAGGGGATGACTGATATATAACGAGAGGACGTTTAAGCGGGCATAAATACTTTAACAACAATAAATATTTTCAAGGTTTTAACGCTTTTAAAACCAACGAAAGGGTCAGGTCAATCTGCTTCTCATCCAAGACGAAAGGCGGCCGTCCTGGCATACTGGTACCGGAAATGTGAAACTTTACCAATTGATAAAGCGGCGCAAAGGCAATCGACCAATAAATTTCAATCGGCAGTTGAATCAATTCTTTTGTACTGATTGCTGTATGAACAAACTGGGTCATTGCGTCAATAAATCTCCGGTCTATTTTCGATCTGTCGATGAGCGGCGAGTGCTTCATTTGTTCCATGAAGGTCATACTCAATGGATTTTCCAGGCAGTATTTCAAACGATTCATCCACTGAATCCGCAAACCCTCATCAAAATGACATTCAGGATTAAAGTTCACCAAAGTTGCAACCGTCATTTTTTCAAATTCTTCTGTGTAAAGCTGCTGAATTAAATCTTCCCGGTCTTTAAAATAAATGTAAATCGTCGCAACCGAAACGGACGCAGCTTTCGCTAGTTTATGCATACTCAGCCCGTCAAAACCATGGCTGACTATCATTTCAATTGCCTTTTTCCTTATCAATATTTCCTTATTGGTGTCTCTCGTTCTCATATCTTTGTAAAGATAAATGAACATTCGTTTATTTATAAATTTTTTAAAAAATATTTCTGATAAAAATGATCGACTGTTAAGCTTTAATTAGTGGTTTTTAAAGGAGACCAATCGGAGGAGATTGTTAGATTGAACGGCTCATCACTACGGGAGGTCGGTTATGATAAAGTTTTCAACTACTTTTTTATTATAGCCCTTGTATCCGCCTTGAAAATCACGGCCGGCAATTGATATGAAATCTGCCATGCGCTGTGAGTTTAGCTGTGAGAGCAAATGCTCATATTCTCCTTTGTATTTGATGAAATATCCGGAGTAGACGGTGCAGTCCGGATTGTCGTAGAGAACGAAATTTGGAAATCGGTTCATCGGAGAGAAAATAATTTTTTTTCCAAATGACGAGTCCAGCCCCTGAGCGCGGCCATAAGCATACCAGGCGACAGGATTTACTTTTCCATTGTCCCGTTTAAGAAGCGGGCCTTTGTTTTTTTTTAGATACTTGTAAGCGTTTGGGAATTCCGCTTTTAAAATGTCTTCGGGGATAATTTTATGTTTTCCTGTATCATCTTTTTCGTATGGAAAAATGATGTGCTCAGTAATTGGTTCAGAAGAATTTTTAAGTTTTGAGCCTTTAATAATTGGTTTTAAGATCGCTTTTTCAAATTTACTAACAATTCCGTTTTTGCTGATTGCGGTGAATAACCCGTCTTTTTCTTCCAATATTTTCAGAAGGAAAATGTTATCGGCCAGCGTTGTTAAACCGACTGATATCTGGCATATATCACCCAAGGCGGTACCCTGTAAATCCGTTTTTTCATAAGTAGATAAATGCCACTGGGAATCTGAACTTAGTTCTGAGAAAAAAATATTTCTCATGCCGTATTGAAAATCATAATCGCTCAATTCATATCTGAATGTTTCAGAAGATTGTTTGCCAAAAATCGTGATGGCAGCATAAGTGCCTGTATTTCCGAAAATTCTGACAGAACGATAATTTGTTATCTGTTTTAGGTTTTGATTTTCGACGAAGTGTTTTCGAAGTATTTTACCAGTCTCGGAGCTTAAAAAAGAATTTGGTGTAATGAATCCGCAAGTTCCGGAGTCGTTCGTCAATTGACAGGCGAGCTGGAAAAATGCGACATATGTATCAGTGGATCCTGACCGGCAAAATGAATATTTTTGCTGAATGAATAATCTCTGATCATTAGCCAAATTTTGAATTCTTATATATGGCGGATTTCCAATAATGAGATCAAATTTTTCACGGCGATCAATTTGTATCAACGCATCTACATTCTCTAAATTCCAATTGATATCCAGTGAATAAGGTTTGACCAGCTCATCCAAATTGTAACGGCAAGCAGTGATTGCGTCCGGATCTATATCCCAACCGTGTATATTTTCAAGATTTCGTTTCAGATCAGCTATCGAAGAATTTTCAATGATATATTGAGCGATGGAAATTAGAAATCGCCCGTCTCCGCAAGCCGGATCCAGAATTGTTTGCGAACTGAAATCCAGCTCATAAAAACCGGTATCTTTAAGAATTTTTTCGACGATATGGATAGGCGTATAAATCTGCCCCAGCAATTTTTTCTTATCGAATGTGCGTGTCTGTGATGCCATTTATTTTCAGTAATCTATTCCTTTTTTCTTTCCGAGAATTTTAGTGACAAAATCCAAAGGCGTGATCGGCTTGATCATATCTTTTTTATTCGACTTAAAATCTGAAATGTTTGAGGTGATCAGGTAGTCGCATTTTTCCTGGATAGCGGTCATGTACTGGTAAGAATCTTCCAGATCAACAAAAGATGAATTGATTCCATCAAGTAACGAATCCTTACTGGAACTGGCAACCGATACCATCGAAAGATAGTCCAGCAGCTTGTTTTTTAATTCGCCTCTTCGTATTCCTTGTTTATGCAAAACATAGGTGAATGTATAAAAACTGCCAGAGGATATTACAATGTCAACTTGCTTTCTTTTTGCCCAGTAAATTATAAATGATATCTCAATAGGCTGACCAGTCAATCTCACCAGCGCATGATCTATCAATACGTTGGTATCGAAGAAAAGAATCATAAGCCAAATTTTTCTTTTACTCTCATAGACCTAATCTCATCATCAGTCATTTTGCTCAACGGTCCGTCTTTCGCAAATCCCATCAACTTATATGGTAAAGATTCTTTGAAATCTTCAATCTCAGTTGTCGGCTGGCTATTTTTCTTCGAATAAGTTGCCAGATAATCTTCAACAAGGTTAGATATTGAGATTTCTGATAAGGATGCATACCTTTTTGCTTCTTCAATTACTGACTTTTTGACCGTTAAAGTCAGCTTAACTTTTGGTTCTTTGTTTGCTGCCATTTATACGTGTGTTTAGAGTATACTATCAAATATACGTATACTATTTATTCTTTCAAATGGCAAATCTTAAATCCTTTTACACTTCGAACAAAGTCAGTCAACACAGGAGAATCGATATCACCCAAAAATATTTCATAGGTATCTTCATAAAAAATGAAAGAAGTTGAGTCTTGTCGTGAACGTTTTGAACCAGCTTTGTAGAAAATCCCAATTTCGCCTTTTTCCAAAGCTTCTTTATCAATAAAACCGACAAGCGAAGCGATGGTCCCGCGAGATTCGGATTGGTGAAATGATATGCAGAAATAATGAGAGGTTTTTGATCCGAGTTTGTGTAGCTGATGGGCGGGGATGTTTAAAACAAAATTGGACGACAAATCTCCTGAGCGTCTTTTCATCGACTTGATATCCACAGAGAAATTTTGATCATCGGATCGAATTAGAAAATCCTGTCCCCAATCCTGTCCGTTACTATCGCCAAAAGATTTTGACGGGCGGGGCAAGTGATATAAATCAGCAAAGACAATTTCTCCCAAAGTCCCGGTATACCTTAACATTCTGGTTTTCGATAGTCGCTCGTCATGATGATCCCAAATGTTGGAAATCTTATGATGACGAAGTGAATATTCCACCAGCTGGCGTGCAAATCGCTTCTGCTCGTCACTGACTGAGATTTGTATGTAAAAGGTATTTCTCAAAACAGTTTGCTCCACGCAAATCTAATGAGCAGCAAAGCCCCAACAAATCCGACCACGATATAGACAAAAGGCACATAAGTAAAGGCGACCAAATGAATTCTGTCTACAAACCACATCACGCCAATCATCGCCGTAATTAAAGTCAGAAATCCGGAAAGTTTGCCGAAACCTGGAATAAGCGAGAATGGGATTTTTTGTTTGATCAGTATCAGCGTTAATATCATCGAAATCACAGGTAAAAATTGCATAATGATATTTGCCTGCCAGATACTTTGTCTCTCAAATAGGAACAGATAAATATTTAATGTTACGGCAAAAATTCCCGGAATGCAAACAGCATAAACGAGGATCGCATAAATAATACCCCAAAATTTAACGTCCCGGCTGCCTGTCGCAAGCTGACCAACAATCCAGGCAATAAGCGGAAGCGTAAAAAAATAGCTGGCCAACGGCCAATAATTGGAAGAAACCTGATTAAATAAATCTCTAAGCGTCATTTTTGTCTTATCAATAACAAGGGAGAAATGGGGCAGGGGACAACCCTCTCTCCATTCCTCCCTCCACAGAAACTTTAAATTTTTATAAAGTTAACAAGAAACCGATTGTAAAGTTGGCATCCCAGTCGAAAACAAATTGCTGGCAACCCGTGGCATCTGCAATAGCTTTATAGATATTAATACCGGCTTTTGACTTTGCATTTGACAATTTCGAATAGTCAGAAGGAGCACTTAAAACTGTAAAACGTTCTTTGTCTTTACGAACTTCTTTTGCCATCTCAAAAGGTACACCGCCGATGATAAAGGCCGTTTTACGAAGCTCAGAAGGAATTTGTTTCGCTTTTGAACTTACTTCATCATACACTTTTTTATCGTCCGTACCGTCCTGAAAATATTTTGCACCGTAGCTTTCAATTGCTTTAATTCCGCCGCCTGAAATCCAGGAGATTTTGGTATTTCCTGAACCAATATCAGCCACAAAAGCTTTTGTCGCGTAGTCCGTAGGTAATACCGATTTCAAGGCTAACTGTCCTTCCTGTTCCGCAGTTACCTGATTTACCACATATCCCAAAGATTTTAAAGCTGCTGTAATTTTTTTGGTAACATCTGCTTTTGCAGCACCCGAGCTCACCACGAAATGGATATCTTTTTTGCCAACACCAAAATCCAGCATTGTTCCAATATACTTTTTAAGTCCGATACGGATGTCTTCATCAGTTGCCATATTTTCAGTTACAAGGCTGTTGCCAAATTCCGATTTTTCCAATTTCCAGCGTTTTTCACTGTCCACTTTGATAATGAAGGAGTTAAATCCACTGGCTCCAAGTTCAACCACGCCCTTCAATTTCCCATCGACAGGTTCAGGGGCAGTGTAATTAAATGCCTCTTTTGAAGTCGCAACTGCGGGATTTTCATTCGAAGATTCCTCTGAACTTTCTGTATTTTCCGGATTTGAAGATACTGAATCGACAGATGAATTTTGTTTCTGGGCCACTTTTTCAAGGGCCTGCTGGCCGCCAAAATATTTATAGCCAACAAAGATGGCTCCTATAACCAGGGCTGTAATTAATAATCTTCCGGCAACGGTTAGTCTTTTCATTGTTTGTTTAAAGTAAATTGAAAAATGTAATGGTAATAAATCGCGTTAGTCCAGTAAGCCCTTATAACTTGAACTTTTCGGAGGGTCAATCGAGCGGGACGGCGGATTAGGCGCATCGAGTTGAATCAATTTGAATTCTCCCTTATTGTAAGCTTCCAGCATAGCCTGACCTTTGTCTGACAAAAGTCCGTTCTGAACATCTACGCCGTTGATAAAATCAAGAGAAAGGTCCATAGCGCGTTTCATCTCGCCGAGTTTCATGCTCATATCGTCCTGGATATATTCCATCGATTCGTCGAAGTAAAACTTCTTATCTGGATTGCCCTTGAAGATACTAACCGCAGTACGCAGCGCATTCGAACTTTCTTTGACAATTCTATATTCCGCTTCTTTCAGTTTTACCTTGATCTCCGTTTCCTTGATGATATAATCTGCGCTTTTGTTCACCTTTTCCATGAATTCAAGGATAGTCTTCATGTTACGCTGCAATGGAAATAATTTCTCATTCATTTCCTGCAAACCGGCGCCTTCGATGGTTGCGAGCGAAGCAGTTTCCTTCATACCCGGGCGGTCCGTCATCTGGCTAGCCTTATTAGCTTCCGCAAATTTCTGCTTGATCTCCTCATTATTCTCACTAATCTTCTTGTTTAATTTTACAAGCTGTCCTGCAAGAATGTTGATCTGACCCTGCATTTTTTCACGTTTTTCTTTTAGATCGTCGATGTAGATCTTCATGATAGCAATCGGATCAAGCTTGATAATCAGACCGGTAATCTTCCGCATTAATGTTTTAAACAGGAAAAAAACTGCGGTCCGCACATCTTTACTGGTAAACAGAAAAACCAAAACAGCCAATACTGCCAGCAAAAACCCCAGGTAAAGGGTATTCTGCGTTACGTCAATCAGAAACGCAGCCAGTTTGTTCCAATAATATAAGCCAAAAGCGCCAAGTCCGCCGAGAAAAAGCAATGAGGTAATTCCTTCCGGCTTGCTCCAATAGGATCGCTTGGAAATGTCATCCTGCGAGCCGCCGATTTGAGTGAAGTCTGGTGATGCCATGGTTGAAGGTTTTATTTAATGTATTGGTTGATTTTATTAAGATCTGAATTCATTTGTTCTACAAAACTCTGATAAGTTATTTCGAAACTGTCCCGGTTTGCATTTAGTTTAGAACTTTGCTCTGCCACTTCTCCCGAGATCTGGCCTAAACGGTTTTTGTTGTCATCAATTTTCTTTTGAAGATTCGCGATTTCTTGCGCGTAAGCAACGTTATTGTCTTCAAGTTTTTTAACTTCATCCGTCAAAGACCCAACGCGCTCTTTGATTGCCTTTTCAACATCTTTCAAAAATGACTCCCGATCCTTGCTTAAAATGGAGAGATACTGCTCTGCCGATGTCTTTAAAATTGCTTGATCCTTGATTCCACCCATGGCTTTAAAACTTGCCCATGCCGCCTGAAACTGTTTTTCTTCACCCAATCCCAGGCTATCCATGCTCTGCAAAGCTTGCTTGAATTCGAAATAATCCGGACCGGGCAGATTCGCTTTTTCAAGTAAATCCACAAAATGCTCTACAAATTTCCGGTCGACATTCGCAGTTCCGGCAACATTGGGGACAGTAGCGGCGGGGGCAGGTTTTGGCTGCTCTATTGGTGTGTCAGAAACCGGTTTCACTTGTGTAGGTTCTGTACTTTCATTAATAAATAAGCTCAGTATCTTTTTGCCGATACCAGGTTCAGAATCTGCCATTTTTTTTGTTGATCTAGATTGGTTGATAGTCATAACAAGAATAGCCACAATGTCGAATTTTTAGCCGATTTGCTGCTTTCTTGTATCAATATTACTAAAATTCGAGTGATTTATTGGTGCGGTATAGTTACAGATGGCTGCCTGAATTGATGAAGGTCACAATTCCTTGATGAAATATGCAGCTGAAAAAACTTCCGGACAAAAAGTTTGATCCCGGACTTTATTTTATTTACAAAATTTATTCCGGTATTAAGCTTTAAATCTCTTTGCAAACGTTTCCTCATAACTCGAACCAATCGGGATTTCTTCCCCAGCCAGACTTATGATTTTGTTCCTAATATTCTCAATTCGAGCAAATGGGATTATATACGAGCGATGAACGCGAATAAACTCCTGTTCCGGCAATTTTTGCAGTATGGCTTTCATCGTCATTCGGGCGACCAGCGGCTTTGCATTTTGCGTATGAATTTTCAAATAGTCGTCAAGCCCTTCAATAAAAAGAATATCAGAATAAGCTATTTTATGTAAGCTGTAATCAGCTCTTACCAACAGATATTTTGTGTTTTTGCGAGGATTCTTAAATTGATGGTACTCGTTTGCCTTGCTGACACCCTGCTGAAAACGCTCGAAAGTAAAAGGCTTCAACAAATAATCTATCGCCTTTAAATTAAATCCCTGCACTGCATGTTCCGCATATGCAGTTGTGAATATCACCATAACGTCCTGTTGGATAGTCTGATAAAAATCTAGTCCCGAGATGGATGGCATATTGATGTCAAGAAAAATAAGATCGACAGGATTATTTTTCAGGTGTTCCATCGCGTCATTGGTACGAATGAAAGTTTTTTGCAAGTCAATGAAATCAATCCGCTCGCTGAAATTGGCAAGAATTCGAAGCGCCGGAGGTTCGTCGTCCAATGCGATAGCTTTGATCATGCGAGATTTAGTTTTAGGTCAACCGTGAAATTGTCAGCATTATCCAGAATCATTAGTGAATGCCTGGAAGGATAAATAAAGTTTAACCTGGTTCGCGTATTTTCCAAACCAATTCCACCGGAATAATCCGCTTCCTGACTGCTGAATCTGACTTTATTATTCAAAACACGCATATCCAGCATTTCATTTTCGAGAATGATCGAAATCTCGATCAATGATTTTTGTTCGGGATTTACGCCATATTTGAACGCATTTTCGATAAAAGAAATCAGAATCAAGGGTGCAATCTTCTGGCTAGTAATAGAACCACTGACTTGAAAATTAATGAACACAGTATCATCCAAACGCAATTTCTGTAAGGATACGTAATTCTGAATGTATTCAATTTCTTTATCAAGCGGAACCAGACTTTCGCTGGCATCACGGATGACATAACGCATCAGCGAGGAAAGCATAACCACCGCATCGGCCGTGCGATCCGACTTTTCTATGGCCAATGAATAGATACTGTTTAAGGTGTTAAAAAGAAAATGAGGATTAATTTGTGCTTTAAGGTATGATAATTCGGTGTGCAGCTTTTCCTGTTCGGCTTTTTTCAGGAGGTCATTGATCCTCAATGCTAATGAAACTACAACGCCGACAAGAAAAAGAAACATGGTCTGGCTGTTTTCAAAAGCCCCTGGCGGTTTCTCCATCCGCATCACTTTCGGCGGACGATCAGGATAGGGTTTTAAAATGCCAGGTTTTCTGTCAAGCTGATGTATGAAAAGGATTAACAAACAAAAGAAACCCAGGACAATTGTGATATACCTGAAATACTTTTTAGCAAAGTAATAGTTAGGAATCAGGACGTAATAATTGAAATAGAAAAATGCAAGCATCAGCAAATATGAAAGTAAGTTGGTGCGTTCGTGGGCGTTTTTCTGCATTTCTTCAAAAGATGGAAAACCTGTCGGCGCGAAAATATACGGCAAGGCCAAAAAAGCGGAAACGAAAAAAATATGACTTAAAACCTTAATGATCCTGATCTTCATATGCGGCAATTTTCTGAAATGTACGAAGTGCGGAGTTGAGTAAAAAACCTTTGCGGTAATTGCTTTGAATGTGTCGGTTATTCGTTCGATTCTCCAAGGATATCGCTAATTTCACCACTGAAAATCTGACTAAAAATAAATTGATTACAAAAACTAATCCCTTTCATTATGCTTAAATTAGGTTTCAACAGTGCGATATTGGCTGATTTTAGTTTTGAGCACGTTGTGAAATTTGCAGGGAACAACGGATTTTCCTGTATCGAAATGATGTGCTGGCCTTCCGACAATGCTGACAGTCGCCGTTATGCTGGCGTTACACATATTGACGTAAATAATTTGACTAACCAAAGAGTTTCGGAAATTCATTATGCTTTGAAAGAAGCGCAAGTCAATATTTCCGCTTTGGGTTATTATCCCAACCCTTTGGACCCGGATTCTGAAAAATCTGAATTTTATATTGAACATATCAAGCAGGTGATTCGGGGTGCGGCCAAATTAAATATTCCTGTTGTCACAACTTTCATTGGCCGCGATCCTTCTAAAAGCATCAAGGATAATTTAAAAACATTTGCTGACGTTTGGCCTACTATCGTGAAAGTTGCCGAAGAAAATAATATCAAAATCGGAATTGAAAACTGCCCGATGTTTTTTACCGATGATGAATGGCCGGGCGGTAAAAATCTTGCTATCAGTCCTGCTGTTTGGGACAGAATGTTTGAGATTATTCCAAGTCCTATTTTCGGTCTGAATTACGATCCTTCGCACATGATATGGCAGATGATGGATGAAGTTAAACCGATTTATCAATATAAGGAACGGCTTCATCATATCCATTTGAAGGATGTGAAATTATATAAAGATAAACTCGATCAGGTAGGGATCATGGCAAATCCGCTGGAATATCACTCGCCAAAACTACCAGGACTGGGTGATGTTAACTGGCGCGGATTTTTTGGAGCACTGACGGATGTCCGTTACAGAGGACCAGTTGTGATTGAAGTTGAGGATAAGGCTTACGAATCCAATATCACGGACGTGCAAAGTGCGATCCTGACCAGTAGAAATTATTTAAGACAGTTTTTAGCTTAAAATCATTTAAAAAATCCGGTGGGTCAACTTATTGAAGACCTTCCGGATTTTTAACGAGTTCGTTTCAAAATACGTGTTCCTTCGATTTTCGCTATCAGCGTGTAATGACTTTGTACGTATTCATTTATCACAGGCACTTTTTCGTAGGGTAAAAGCATCTTGCTAAAAATAGAATAGTCAGCTGGCTGGGTAGCGTCAATAAATAAAGAAGGTTTGTTCTTTTCCATGTCTTCTATAAAATCTTTTGTCCAGTTTGGTATTAGTTTAGATTTTAACGAAAAATGAAAAGTATGCGCATCTCTAAATCCCATGGGCCGGTGTGCCAGGACATATAATCGGTCGCGCCATCCCCAGACTACGATTGGCTCGCTGGGATTGGTCTCTTTTTCAATGTATCTAACAACAAGTGAATCTAAATTCTGGAAAGATGTGTCTGCTTTTTCAGGGCGTATATAAAGATTAAAACCAGCCATAATTGTGCAGCCAATTAACAAGGAAATCAGAAGATTTTTTCTATGTTCCTGGGCGGCTAGTGCAACAAAAACTCCCAGAAGTAAAGTGAGCGGTAAGAACAGATATAGCCTGTAATGCTGGAAAGAATTTCCGGATTGCAACACGGAATAGAGACTGATTAAGAGAAAAAGAACACAGAAGGTAATCGTTTTCTTATTTTTAAGTGTCCAAAAGCTGAAAGTTTTCGAGCAGGAAATTACCGCCGCAATGATTACGAATGTAGCGGAAAACATATAAATGCGGGAATTGGCCGAATAGTAGATAAAATTCAGTATTCGGATTGGATTAAATCGTTCACTGATCGGGACGTTTGAAAACTGGGTAGTGTAGGAGTAATAGAAATAATTCCAAAAGTAGTTGTTCCAAAAAACCATCAGTTTGTTTTCTGACAGATAATAAATATTGACTATCAAAGTTGGTAATATACCTCCGAAAATAAAAAGCATAACGTTTCCCCATTCCTTTCGTAAAAGAATTTCGAGCAAAAACGCCGCCGCTATCAAAAATCCCATCGGAACATTTTGGAATTTTACAAAAGGAAGACTTCCTAATATCAGTCCGGTAAAGCCTATTGAAATGTAGTGAGTTTTTTTATGGCTCAGGTAACGCATGTAACCATAGGTACATCCTGTCAGCATTAAAATTCCGAGTTGCTCAGAGTTATATGAGGTATAGTCCGGAAGAAACATTGTGCCGACGAAAAGGCATAGTCCCCAAGAAATGATCAGGCTTGCTGACTTGTCAAGGTAAAGATTTAGCGTTTTGAAGAGAAAAAATAAGCTACCCAGCCACAAGATAACTCCCAGACATTCAGAGGTATAATAATTTACAGATACTCCAAGCCAGGAAATGATGATTAAAGGAAAGACCGTCAGTGGTCGCGAATCTGTGAAATTGAAAAATATCCAGAGCCAGTCCGGATAATAATTAATGGCGATCAGAGAGCTAAGCCAGGTGCTGGTATCGACATTTACTTCAATATTTAAAAAATAAGGAAGTCTTAGAAGGAAGGTAAGTATCAATAAACCAATGAAATATTTATCAGCTTTTTGCGCATGCTGATTACCCTTTTCGGATGTTCTATTAAATAAATACAACCCGATTCCAACGAATATTATTACAATATAGAGAAATAGCTTGAAGTAAAAATGATATATCATAGGCATTACTATTGGCAACTTCTTAGTTGAGTATCAAATTTATATTTTTTCAATGATCAGACCTTTTTAGAAAATGGATTAAATATTAAATTATGAGGAGTTACATTTTCATTTTTGAAAAACATAACATCACACTTTTCTAAAAAATAGCCTTACTGGACTAAAAATAGCTTAATTACCAAGAAGTATCAAAAAATCTTATTCAACGTATTTTTGTAGAAAAAGACGTTGAGGCGTGACAAAAGAAAAGAACGAACTATAACTTAACCAAGTCATAGTCCGTCTTAATTATTTTATAAAATTCAACAAAGGTTTTATAAAACGATCGAAATCTTCAATGTGTGGCAGATGGCCGATGTTATCAAGTTCAACCAGTTGGCTGTTTTTGATCAGGTTTTGCGTTTTCTTTCCGAGTTCAGGATAATTTCCCATGGTTTTCTGGTCTTCCGGCGTCGCATAATTTTTCCCTACTGCGCTACGGTCGCGCTGGCCGATGATCAAAAGCGTTGGTGTTGATATATTCTGAAATTCATATACAACCGGCTGGGTCATAATCAGATCGTATGTCAACGCATTATTCCAGGCAACTTTTGGATAATCTTTGTTGAGCGTCCAGCCTGCTGAAAGGTTCACCCAGCGTGTATATTGGTCTTTCCATTTTCCGTCATAATAGCTATTAAGCTGATATTTTTTTATTGACTCAAAATTGCTTTTCAGCTCGCTCTGATACCATTTATCTACGGTTTGATATGGCACTTTTAATTTATAATCTTCCAGTCCGATAGGATTTTCCAGGATCAGTTTCTCAACTATTTCCGGGTACATGAGCGCGAAGCGTGACGCAACCATTCCACCCATGGAATGGCCCAGCACAATAACTTTTGAGATTTTAAGAGTATCCAGAATTTGCTTTGTATTGGAAGCAAGCTGGTGAAATGAATATTGAAAGTGATCAGGTTTTGAAGATTTCCCAAAACCAATTTGATCGGGAATAATGACGCGGAATCCCGATTCAGTTAATGCTTTGGCAGTCTGTTCCCAATAGGCCCCATTGAAATTTTTTCCATGTAAAAGAATAATGCTTTTTCCATTCGGCTTTTGCGGCTGAACATCCATGTAAGCCATTCGTAGTTTCTCTTTCTGAATGGTGAGTGAAAGAAATTTTACGGGAAAAGGATATTGATAATTTTCCAGATTGATATCCAGATTTCGCAGAGAATCTTTCTGCGCATGAGTATTAAAGGAAAATGCAAGGCAAAAAAATGCCAGGATTAATTTGGTTTTCATAATTTGTAAAATAAGTAGCCGGAATGAGTTTGATATCATCCCGGCTACTAAAAATATACCAATATGTTCGCCTGGTTAGGCTTAACGAGAAATTACTGAATCAATTTTGCCCTTGAAGAAAGAAGAGTTGTACAGAAAGCAAGTACACCCACCACAGCAAATGAGAAGCGCAAGTCAGCCATTTGTGCGACGATTCCAATCAATGGTGGTCCGATAAGAAAACCTATAAAACTGATTGAAGAAACTGCTGCTAACGCCATTCCGGCAGACATTGTTGTCGATTTACCTGCCGCGCTGTATACCAAAGGAACGACGGATGAAACGCCGAAACCAACCAGTAACAATCCAAAAGTCGCTGACGCCATATAAGGAAAGAAAACGGCCAGAGCCATTCCCGACGCCATAAATAAACCGCTAACCTGAAGCATTTTTTTTCTGCCAATTTTATTTGCGAGCCAGTCACCGGCAAAACGTCCGCCGGTCATAGTTCCCATAAAAGCAACATACCCCATGGTTTTCATGGAAGCCGGCACTTTCACAACTTCCATAAAATAGACGCCGGACCAGTCAAACATAGCACCTTCACAAACCATCGCACAAAACCCAATCAGCCCAAGCATCAGCAGGTCGCGGTCTGGTTTTACAAACATAGGTTGTTCTTCACCAGCAGTCTTTTCGCTGTCAGGCATCGTATGTTTGTAGGCTGTAAATATGATAGCGAAAGCAGCTACCGCAATCACCATAAAATGGATATGCGGAGGAATGTTGACGGAGATGAAAAATGTCCCGATCAAAGCACTGACAAAACCAGCCAAACTCCACAGTCCGTGAAAAGAAGCCATGATTGATTTTCCATAAACTTGTTCTACGGCAACTGCCTGCGTATTTACAGCGATGTTACAAAGGTTTCCCCAAAGCCCGAATGCAAAGAGTACGATTACCAGTTGTTCTGTTCTGGTAGCAAAACCGATAAATGTTAAAGTGATCGCGTACAATATTGCTCCGAAAAGCACCATTTTTTTACTGCCGTATTTGGTTACCATCCATCCGGAGATCGGCAAACTAGCCATGAGCCCGAGCGGCAGCGCTAGCAATACTGTTCCTAAACCACCTTCGGTAAGGTGCAGCATATTCTTGATATCAGGAATACGGCTTGCCCATGCGGCAAAACTTAATCCTTGAACAAAGAAAAATGCAGCTACTGCAAGTCGCAGATACTTTTTTGATTGAGGCGGTGCTAAAATTGTATATGACATGTGTATAAAAGTTGCTCTGCGGCTTATTCTAATTGTTTTTTAAAAAACTAAAATATAATATTTCGCAGAATTGTAAGTTTTCTCTTTTGGTGTTAATCTAATCAGGGTTGGAATATAAAATTACCTGTTGTTGCAATGATAACGATGAAGCATATAATTTAATTTCGTCAATTTGCATTATTTCAATAAGATAAAAAGGTACTTTTTGTACTATTTGAAGAACTTTTGATTTGAAGTGGTTTTTTGCAAAATATGCACGTTGAAATCGCCGGGCAATAAAAAAACCGGAACCTTTCGGCTCCGGTTTTAATTCTATTTATTCGTTTGATTAGTCTACAAAAGCAACAGAATCAGATTTTGACTGAATTCGGGCTACTTCTAACTTCTGAGCTCTTTCTGCGTTTGCAGGAGTCTTGTAGTTTCTTGGAGAGATCAACGGATTAATGTCAACCCCTTCTTTTTGGTACGTTCTCTCAAAAACCAGAGGCGTAGCGCGTGGCGCATACTTTGGCGTTGTGCTAACGTAACGGGTGTTCTGTTGCTTGCTATATGTTTCGATCGTGTTGATGTTCGAAACAACAATTTCATCCTTACGTTGTGCACGTGCTTTGGCAGCTTTGTTCGGGTGTTTGTAATTGTGCGTCGAGATGCCAGGATCTACCTGATTCGACTGCGCGTTAGCCGCGATTGAGGTTCCTGCTGAAAATATAACGGCTATGATGAAAGCTAACTTGTTCATATTATTGGATGTTTATCAATTAGTAATAACAACAATCCCGAAGGATCATATGCAAGAAACAAATTAATATGAAAAGTGCCTAATTTGGCTAAAATCAACGATTTTGCAAGATTTTAGAGAATGGATTGCAAAAATATGGCGTTAAACTTGGAAAATTGTAAAACTTGTGAAAACAGGTTTAAGGTTTACACCCAACAGCTATAAATAATATAATTTTGCAAAAAACAGGTTCAAAATGACGATTGAAAAATAATTTAAAATTGTTGAAATTTTAATCAAATTCTAATAATTGAGCAGAAAAACTTATGAAATCTTCTGTTTCGGTTACTTTAAAAGCGCCTGAGCAGAAGTTTGTATGCCCGCACATATCCTATCAATGGGTAGGTCATTCGCGTCTATTCCGAATGGATCTTCGATTTCTTCGGCGATCACTTCCAGGCTGGCAAGGATGTAGAAGACAAACATGACAAAAGGAATTACCAGAAAGTGTAAACTGAATACATATCCGATGGGCAGGGTAAGACAATATATAAAGATAAACTTTTTAATAAATGAGCTATAAGATAACGGTATCGGAGTATTCTTTATTCTTTCGCAGGCTCCGCAAATATTGGTAAACGCTTCAAGTTCGTGATTTAACAGAATGAGATGTTCTGGGAGAATTATCCCCGATCTTTGCAAGGCAATTGATTTGCTAAAAAGTGCGGCGGCAATCTGGTTGGGAATATGGTCATCCAGGTGCAGATCCGACTGTTTAAAAGTAGAAGTTTCTGTAAAATCGTTGGCCACAAAATGGCCTCGTAAATGATTCTTAAAAGCGAATGCATAGTTAGGAATCATAAGTCTGAAAAACTCCCGAACTTCGGTATGCTCCGGACCAACCAATCCGCTGATTTTTAAAGCTAGGTTTCGGCTGCAATTCATCAATGATCCCCACTGTTTCCGGCCTTCCCACCAACGGTCGTAAGCCGTATTTGTTCTAAAAACAAGTAGCATGGATATTACAAACCCAAGAAGGGAATGCATCAGTGATATGTTTTTCAGATCCGTATTCTCTCCGATCCGCCAGTCGACTACAATCAGATAAGCAAGGACAGTCGTGTAGATACCAATAGAAATGATCAGTGGCATCAGTTTCCTAACCGTATCTGCCTTTTGAAAGTAGAAAATATATTTGAACCAATCCTTCGGGTTGTAATCAATCATATCAGTTTGACTTTGTCGATCAGTTTGAAAAATTCTTTGAAACAGCGCGCCGTCAGTTGTGCATCTTCCAAAGCATTATGCGTTTCCTCTTCCCTTTCAAAACCGAAAAAGCTCGCAACCGAGCCTAAACTAAGCGATCTGGGAACAGATTGTCCATTCTTTTCCAGGATCATAAAGAAAAGATAAGAAACGGTATGCAAGTCAATTTGTTTGTTGGAGAATGGCCAGTTCATTTTTTCGTTCTTGTAGGCATATCGAAGGAAATTTATATCATATACAACACTTTGACCGCAAATGATGACGTTGGACAAATTTGGCTTTCCGGCATTTAGTTTTTTTACCCATTTTTCAAATTCCGGCAGAACGTCATATATCATCGGCGCATCTTCCAGATCATCAATGGATAAGCCATGCACTTCCTCCGATTTGGCAGTGAACGCTTCCTCATTTTCAGGATACACATTTTGAAGGTATGTCCCTAGCGACCGCCACTGATCATCAAAGAATTCGGCTCCGATTTGAATGATTTCATTCCAGCCAGGCTCGGGGCCCGTCATTTCAATATCAAGCACGAGGAAGGACATAGTTCTGTATTATTAATTTGAAATGAAAATTGTAAAATGTGTTTTTCGCAATTCTATCTTTTACTTTTGTGTGCAAATGTAAATAAACATTGCTTTTACCTCATTGATTCATCGTTCATTTGTCTATAAAAATGCCAATTGATTACACAAATATTCCGTCTCCTTGTTTTGTTTTAGAAGAGTCGCTTCTTCGTAAAAACCTTTCTCTGATCGATCATGTACAAAAATCCGCCGGATGCAAGATTATTCTTGCCTTGAAAGGTTTTTCGATGTACAGCGCTTTTCCTATCGTGAAAGAATATCTGAGCGGGGCAACAGCCAGTTCACTGAATGAAGTTAAACTGATCAACGACTTCATGGGATATCAGGCTCATACGTATATGCCGGCATACCTTGATCAGGAGTTTTCCGAGATTATGGAACGCAGCAGTCACATAACTTTTAATTCTTTCAGCCAATGGGAGCGTTTTCAGACGCGTGTTGAAGAATTCAAAACAGCCAATCCGGAGCATTCTTTATCCTGTGGAATACGTGTGAATCCGCAATATTCGGAAGTAGAAACCGATATGTATAATCCCTGTGTACCTGGTTCACGTCTTGGAGTAACCCGCGACAAATTACCAGATACTTTGCCAGCCGGGATCGATGGAATTCATTTTCATTCTCTTTGCGAAAATGATTCATCTACATTAGAAAGAACTCTTGAAGCGCTTGAATCTCGTTTTGCAGATCTTTTGCATCAGGCGAAATGGCTCAACATGGGTGGTGGACATTTGATGACCAGAGAAGGATATGATATTGATAAGCTGATCAATCTTGTTCAAAAAATTCGTGAAAAATACAATATTGAAGTCATTCTTGAACCCGGTTCGGCAATAGCCTGGCGGACTGGTGAGCTGGTAACCACTGTACTTGATGTTATGGATAGTCAAGGAATTGACGTGGCGATTTTGGACACTTCATTCGCCGCGCATATGCCTGATACTTTGGAAATGCCTTACAAACCTGTGATCAGAGGCGCATACCAGGAAGCACAACCGGGAAAACCAACGTACAGAATGGGAGGGATGACCTGCCTTGCGGGAGACTTTATCGGAGATTACTCATTTGATAAGCCATTAGAGATCGGTGATCAGATTATCTTTGAAGATATGATCCATTATACAATGGTAAAAACGACAACTTTTAACGGTGTTAATCTACCTTCCATTGGTATCTGGCAAAAAAATGGCACTTTTCGCTTGATCCGGTCATTTGGATATGAGAGTTTTAAAGACCGTTTATCGTAATTAATAAGGATCTTACAGATGTTAATTTCATCTGTAAGATCCTTCATTTTTAGGGGAGCATTGGAAATAACTTCCTGATTTCTTCCGTTGTCGGTTGTTTTCCATATTCACAGATTTCAAAAACTTCCGCCTGTTTTACCAATTCCGCTTTTTCTTTTCCGTACCACTTATCCAGAGAAATCTTTATTTCAGGCGTCACAGATGATCTTTTTTCCATTGCCGCCAGGAGCCATTTTTTTCGTTCTTCCAAATCTTTTGGAACATTTTCCAGGTCCTGATTTGTCCACGGCAACCATTCATAAAATTGAGAAACGTGTGCGTCCAGACCGTGAACTTTCTGTGGCATTACCCCGGTGATATCGACAGCAATATCCGGCCTGAACGGATTCGGCTTTTGGAAACGATCACGAAAGTAAAGAAACACAGGGTTTTTTCTCAAGGGCGGAACGTTACTTGCAATATTAGGAACGATGACCAGATAGGCAGCATCCTGTACAATGACGCCGGTATTTCTATGATCCGGATGATAATCATTAGTTCTTGGGGCAATCACAATGTCTGCGTTCCACTTTCTGATCTGCCTGATCACTTCAAGGCGGTTTTCCAGCGTCGGCATCAATTCACCGTCATTATTTTTCAAAACTTCATATTCAATTCCAAAACGTTTTGCAGCTTCCTTCGCTTCTTTCAGTCGGCGGTAATAAATCTGCCCCTCATTCATGCTCTGATGGCCTTTATCTCCGTTTGTCAGCGACACGAATTTCACTTTATGCCCCATTGAAGAATAAAGCAGAGCAATGCCACCGGCTCCCAGGTCGCAATCGTCGGGATGAGCACCGAAAACAATGACGCGTATAGGGGAGAAAGGTTCTGGTTTTACATTCTGTGCCTGTGTTATAAAAGAGACAGAACTGACCCAAAGGAATAGAATATACTTTTTCATAAGTCAGATTAATTAAGTAAAGGTTTAGTGTTTGCTAAAAATAATCAAATTTCTTGAATCCTGTCTGGGTCATAAAATATAACCTGACATACGAAAAATTGTATTTTTAAGGCGGATTAGCGGCATAAGTGCAATCCCGGAAATGTTCAAATAAAATTTTTTTATGCGGTTATTACATAGACTTACAATCGCTTACGCAGGGTTATAGAAATATTTCAAGCCCAAGTCATGAAAATCTGTCTTTTTTGCTGTACTTTTGTATCCCGTAATCATAGAAAAAAAGCAAAGTCTTATGGCTTCCAAAGCACGAAAGACCGCTAAGTACATTTTCGTTACGGGCGGTGTTACATCATCATTAGGTAAAGGGATTATAGCTTCATCTCTCGCTAAATTGCTGCAAGCCAGAGGGCTTTCAGTCACAATCCAAAAATTTGATCCGTATATAAATATTGATCCGGGAACTATGAATCCTTACGAGCATGGCGAATGTTACGTAACGGACGATGGTGCGGAAACGGATCTTGACTTAGGTCACTACGAGCGTTTTTTAAACGTCAGCACTTCTCAGGCAAATAATGTTACTACTGGTCGGGTTTATCACAATGTTATAACCGCTGAAAGACGCGGAGATTTCCTTGGTAAAACTGTTCAGGTTGTTCCTCACATTACCGATGAGTTAAAAAGAAATATGATGTTGCTGGGTCAAACCGGTGATTATGATATTGTTATTACTGAAATTGGTGGTTGTGTAGGTGATATTGAGTCACTTCCTTTTTTGGAAGCAGTTCGTCAAATAAAATTTGAACTGGAACACCACGACACATTAATCATTCACCTGACTCTTATTCCGTATCTGAATTCTGCGGGTGAATTAAAAACAAAGCCAACGCAGCACTCGGTAAGGATGTTGCAGGAATCAGGTATCCAGCCGGATATTCTTGTTTGTCGTACCGAACATCCATTGCCAACAGATCTTCGTAAGAAAATTGCATTGTTCTGTAACGTTCAGGTTAATTCCGTTATCGAAGCCATGGACGCCGACACAATTTATGCTGTGCCGTTGTTGATGTTAAAAGAAAGACTGGATCAGCGTGCACTGTATATGCTTGACATATATAATGATAAAGACGTTGACCTTGATGCCTGGAAGACATTCCTTTCTCGACTAAAAAATCCGATCGACGCCATCAGAGTTGGTTTGGTTGGAAAATATGTCGAGTTACATGACGCTTACAAATCTATTGTTGAATCATTCATTCATGCAGGTTCGGCTAATGAGTGTAAAGTGACGATTGAGTGGATACATTCTGAAAGCCTTACGCCCGAAAATGTAGTTGAAAAACTTTCCGGGTTGGATGGTGTTTTGGTTGCTCCTGGTTTTGGGGAACGCGGGATTGACGGAAAAATTGAAGCGATCCAGTATGTTCGTGAAAATGGTATTCCTTTCTTCGGCATTTGTTTAGGTATGCAAATGGCTGTCATTGAGTATGCTCGTAATGTTGTTGGTTTGGAAGGCGCGCATTCTGTGGAAATGGATGCCTCAACAGAACATCCGGTCATTAACCTGATGGAAGATCAGAAAGATGTTGCCAATATGGGCGGAACGATGCGTTTGGGCGCCTATCCATGCCGGTTGAAAAAAGATTCTCTTGCTAACCGAATCTACGGAAAACTGAATATTAAAGAACGTCACCGTCACCGTTACGAATTTAATAACAAATATTTGAAAGCTTTCGAGGAGAAAGGACTAATGGCTACTGGTATCAATCCGGACAACAATCTGGTTGAGATGGTGGAACTTCCGGGACACCCTTTTTACGTGGGCGTGCAGTTTCACCCTGAATTGAAAAGTACGGTTATGAACCCGCATCCGCTGTTCGTAAATTTCGTAAAAGCGGCGTTGACATATTCATTGGAAAAACGTTCAGTTGTGTCCTGATTTGATCTATTCCTCTAATCAGGAAAGCCAATCAGGAAAAACTTATTACCTTTGCCCTCCCGAAGAGGATAATATTTCAATAATTTTTAGTTTAGAATGGATAAAAATTTTGTAATCGGCTTAGTACTTATAATGCTAATGCTGGTCGGCTATCAGTTTCTGGTTCCAAAACCAGTTGAACCCGCTCCGATAGCCCAAGTGAATTCGGACTCTGCCAAGGCTGCCACAGCACAAGCAGCGATAAAAGCAGATACCACGACGCAGGCAACCGTATCAGGCGATACAGCCGTAGTGAAAATCGCCCCTCAGGACCTGGTTATAGAAACCACAGATTCCCGTATTGTTTTTACAAATAAGGGTGGTGTTTTAAAAGAAGTAATGTTGAAAAAATACAAAACTTATGATAAAAAACCCCTTTACCTTATCGTTGAAAACCACAATAAATTTCAAATTAACTTCCCGACACAAACAGGGAATGTAAATTTGGCTGATCAGTTTTTCACGACTTCTTCAAAAGGTCAAACGCTTGCAGCGAAGGATTCGGCAATAATCACTTATCGTACTGATTTGGGTAAAAACCAGTTTGTTGAACAAACCTACGTTGTTCACGGCACTGGTTATGTGATTGACTATGGTATCAAATCCAATAGCCTCGTAGCCGGTGATAAGTCAATTCAGCTGGATTGGAAAAATGATCTTCTGAAACTTGAAAATGATATGACTGAAAACCGTAAGGCGATTACAGTCAATTATTATACCGACGGACTGCATAGTTTATCACAAAGCCCAACTGCAAACGAAGAAGCAAAAGCAGAAGATCCTGTTAAATGGTTTACCATTAAGCATAAATATTTTCTTGCTGGTTTAATTGCTGAAAAACACCCGTTTACAAATGTGGATGTTAAAACGGATGTGAATGTCAATGACACAACGATTGTGAAAACTGCGAATGTTGCAGCGTCAATCCCCATGTCGGCCGTTCAGAAAAACGAAGCAAATTTCCACTTCTACATTGGGCCAAATGATTACCATATCGTTCAAAAAGTTCAGGCTGAGAATTTTGAGGAAAACGTTTATCTGGGTTACGCATTTCTGAAACCAATTAATAAGTACTTCCTAGTTCCATTATTTAACTTTTTGGAAGGATTTATTTCAAATTATGGTCTTTTAATAATCTGTCTTGTATTATTTGTAAAAACGCTGCTGACGCCGCTGACCTACAAATCATACATCAGTATGGCTAAAATGAAACTGCTCGCTCCTGAGCTGGAAGAACTTAAAGCCAAAAATCCTGATGACGCTGCAAAACAACAGCAGGATCAAATGAAGTTGTATCAGGAAGTTGGTGTAAGTCCGCTAAGTGGCTGTATACCAGTACTTGCGACTATGCCTATTCTGTTTTCGCTCTTTTTCCTGTTCCCAAACCTGATCGAGCTAAGGCAGCAATCTTTCCTTTGGGCTGGCGATTTGTCGACTTATGATACATTTATCAAACTTCCGTTTGCGCTTCCTTTTTATGGAGATCACGTGAGTTTGTTCACGATCATGATGACGATTTCAAGTATCGGATATGCATATTATAACAATCAGATTACACCGAACCAGCCCGGTCCGGTGAACATGAAAATGCTGAGTTATATCATGCCGCTGATGTTCATGTTCGTTCTGAACTCGTTCCCTGCTGGTTTGACGTTCTACTATTTTGTTTCCAACGTTGTTACAATCGGACAGCAATTGCTGATCAAAAAGTTTGTGAACGAAGATAAAATAAGGAATATTCTTGAAGAAAATCGTAAGAAAAATGCTTCGGGAGAGAAAAAGCAAACGAAGTTCCAGAAGTATCTTGAAAAATCGTTACAGGCTGCTGATGAAGCTAAAAAGAAACAAGCTGACTTAGAAAAACGTACAAAACGTAAATAATAAGGCATTTTACCAATCGAGGAGGGGCAATGTTTCTGCAAGGAAACATTGCCCGTTTCTTTTTCCCTAAAAACGGTTTTCGTAATTTGACCCACCAAATTTAATCTGCCTAAAACGCCAATGAGATTTTCCATTTTGTTAATACTATTCATTTTTGCCGGATTGAGCAACTTTTCAATGGCTCAAACACCAGCACAAAATGAAACGAAATATAAAGCAGCTGTCTCCGATGTAAAAAAAGGGGCTTATAATATTGCCATTGAAAAACTGGCTCCTTTAACCAGTACCAACATTCAGGCTCCCTATTCGCCGTATGCGCATTATTATTACGCGTTAAGCGCCTATAATCTTAAACGATATAGAGAAAGTAAGCAAATGCTTCTTCAGCTTATCAGCCGTTATCCGGCCTGGAACAAAGTTAATGACGCCTACTATCTTCTTGGAGCCAATCATCTTGCTACGGAACAGTATAAGGAAGGCCTTGGATTTTTACAGCGAATCAAAGACTCTTCGTATAATAAAGACGTCCAGGCTCTTAAACAGCATTATTTTGGAGAGATAAAAGACTTAAATAAATTGAAGGAAATTCAGAGACAATTTCCTGAGGATCGTGACATAGCAATCGAGCTCATTCAATTTATTGATCGTTCCCCTGCATCAACCAAAACTGACGCTTTGCAAGCAGAACAGTTAATAGCTCAATTTAAAGTAAGCAGTAAGGAAAAAAAATCTACGGAGGCAGACGGTCCGCAAAAAAGCATTCCGAAAACTGAGGGACAATGGGAGAAAGGATATTTAAATGTTGCGGTTATGCTGCCCTTTCGGTTGGACGAGTTTAATACTTCAAAAAGAAGAACCAATCAATTTGCATACGACTATTATCTTGGGCTGGTGCAGGCGCAGAAAAAATTGGACACAGAAGGTGTCAAAATTAATCTGCTGGCTTATGACGTCACGAATGAGGCAAAGTCAATTAGTGGAATTATAGGTAATTCTGAATTTCAACAGTCCGACCTTGTTATCGGCCCGTTGTATCCAAGTACTTTTGACGTAGCCGCCGGATATGTAACAAATGCCAACATGTTCATGCTCAATCCTTTGTCAACAGACGCAAGCTTGTTATCCCGGGGAGAAAATATGTATCTGGCACATCCTTCTATTCAGTTTCAGATTCAAAAAGCTGCGGAATGGATGAAGTCTGTCGCACCGGGACCGGCCGTAGCCATCTATTATGGGAATAATGCGAAAGATTCCGTGATGGCTTTTTCTTATGCAAACGAGATTAAATTGCGCGGCGGACGGGTTTTGGAAATGCTGAAAATCATTGCGGACAGAGAATGGCTCGAAAATAAAATGTCACAATTTACGACAACTAAGCCTTCGCACGTTGCAGTTTTTGCTTCCGATGGAAGTTCAGGTGCTACAGTACTTGATGTTTTAAATGCAAGAACATTAACGACAGTTCCGGTTTTGGCTAATTCTGCCAGTTTCAATTTGCAGCAATCCCGTCTGGGTAAATACGGTTCGCGGCTTTATCTGATCGAAACTGATTACATTGATCGTGAAAAGGATCAGGTTCGGGAATTTCAAAAGGAGTACTGGGCAGCAACAAATACTTTCCCGTCTTCTTATTCGTATCAGGGATATGACCAGTTACTGTTTTTCGGACGTATGCTCGCCAAGTACAAGGATAGTCTTAAACGAGGTTTGGAGATGAGAAAGTATGATGATGATTACCTTCTTTCAGGTTTTGACTATACAAAGTCACGCGAAAATCAGATTCAGCCGTTATTAAAATATAGTGGCACAAAATGGGTGCCGGTTAGATAATTAAATTATGAATATTTCAACAAGTCAGGCGTTATTTGAAAAAGCGCAAAATTTTATTCCGGGTGGTGTGAATTCGCCCGTACGTGCCTTTCGCGCGGTTGGAGGTTCTCCGGTTTTTATAAAATCTGCGAAAGGGCCATATATTTATGACGAAGACGATAATGAATATATTGAATTAATAAATTCCTGGGGACCGATGATTCTTGGTCATGGGCATGAGTTAATTCAAAAAGCAGTTTCTGATGCGATTCAGCATTCTTTTTCCTTTGGCGCTCCAACGAGACGGGAAGTTGAAATGGCGGAGTTGATCACTTCAATGGTTCCGTCGATCGAAAAAGTTCGTATGGTGAACTCGGGTACGGAAGCGACCATGTCTGCTATTCGTGTCGCAAGAGGATTTACAGGCCGTGACAAAATTATCAAGTTTGAAGGATGTTACCACGGACACGGTGATAGCTTTTTAATTGCTGCGGGAAGTGGAGCTGTAACTTTTGGAACTCCAGATAGTCCTGGCGTGACAAAAGGTGTGGCGAACGATACACTAACGGCTCCATATAATGATCTTGAAGCAGTGCAGAAATTGGTTGATGCCAATAAGGGACATATCGCAGCATTGATTCTTGAACCTGTTGTCGGTAACATGGGTTGCGTATTGCCAGCTGACGGATTTCTGGAAGGACTGCGTAAAATTTGTGACGAAGAAGGAATCGTTTTGATCTTCGATGAGGTGATGACAGGATTTCGTTTGTCAAAAGGTGGTGCGCAGGAACGTTTCGGGATCAAACCAGATTTAACGACTTTGGGTAAAATAATTGGCGGAGGTATGCCAGTCGGTGCTTATGGCGGGAAGGCTGAGATTATGAACTGGGTTTCTCCGCTAGGGCCTGTTTATCAGGCAGGAACACTGTCCGGTAATCCGATTGCTATGGCAGCCGGCTTAACTATGCTGAATTATCTGAATGAGCATCCTGAGGTTTATTCACAACTTGAACTGTCGGGTCATAAGCTGGTCAACGGGTTTCGGAATTCTATGAAAAAATTAGGCTTAAATTATACGATCAATAGCGTCGGTTCAATGTATACTTTGTTTTTTACAGAGCAGCAAGTAACTGATTTTCCGTCAGCAAAATCGTCGGATCTGCCGCTATTTGGTAAGTATTTTCATGCGATGCTGGACCGAGGAATATATATGGGCCCGTCACAATTTGAAAGTATGTTTTTGTCAACCGCTCTGGAAGACAGCCATATCGAAAGAATTATTCAAGCGAACGAAGAGTCTCTTCAGGAAGTAATCGGCTAGGCGATGCGAAAATATTCTGTCATAATTCCTGTATATAACCGTCCTGACGAATTGCAGGAATTACTGACTTGTCTTTGTACACAATCGTACAAAAATTTTGAAGTAATTATCGTTGAAGATGGTTCTAAAATCATGGCTGATGACGTTGTGGAATCTTTCAAAAACCGTCTGGACGTACATTATTTCTATAAAGAAAATGGTGGACAGGGTTTCGCAAGAAATACTGGTTTTGAGAAAGCTTCCGGAGATTATTTTATTCTCTTAGATTCGGATGCATTGATTGAACCAGAGTACCTGTCGATCGTTGATACGAAACTTAATAATGAATATGTTGACCTTTATGGAGGACCGGATACAGACCATCCGTCTTTTTCTCCCATCCAAAAGGCAATCAGTTATTCCATGACTTCCTTCTTCACAACAGGAGGGATACGCGGTAAAAAAAATAACATGGGTGGAACATTTCATCCACGGAGTTTCAATATGGGGCTTTCACGTGCGGTTTGGGAGCGGACGGGAGGTTTTTTGACAAGCAGGATGGGAGAGGATATTTTGTTCAGTATTGCTGCTTTAAGGCTTGGTTTCAAGTCTGCACTTATTCCGGAAGCATTTATTTATCACAAACGCAGAACGCAATTTGGTCAATTTTTTCGCCAGCTAAAATTCTTCGGACGTGCAAGAATCAATATTGCCCGTTTTTATCCGGATGAGCTAAAACTGGTACACACTTTCCCGCTGCTTTTCACTGTTGGTGTATGCAGTATACCTTTCTGGTTTTTTATTTTTAAACCATTTTTTTTTCTCGGCCTTGCAGGATTATCGCTCTACGTAATTCTTTTATTCAGTGATGCGCTTAAAACAACAAAAAGCCTGCACGTGGCGAGTTTGAGTCTAATCGCTGCTTTCGTTCAGCTTTTCGGTTACGGCGTAGGGTTTATACAGGAAGGTTGGACGAGGATATGGGAGAAAAAATCGCATCGGGAGACTGGCGCAGCCATTGAGTATCCATCTTGATATAAAAAAAAGAGACAGGATTTTGATTCTGTCTCTTTTAATTTCACGCTATTTTTTGGCAAAAATAAACAATTTCCTGGCTAGGTAGAGAGTATTTTTTCACTTCTGCCGGTGTCAATTCGTCCATTACAAAACGATCTTCCTTAACAGTGAATCCACCTTTTTCCAGCTCTCTTCCATAATTTCTTCCAAAAAGACGTAAATGGTCATTTTGCAGGAAGTGAATTTCACGTTCTCTTGGATCTGTGATGGTCGGATCTTCATAGGTAACTTCATATTTCATATCCTGCGGCGACTGGATCAAAGCCCAGCCTCCTGGTTTCAAAACGCGGTGAAGTTCACTCATGGCACGAATATAGTCATCAACATGTTCCATGACGTGATTGCAAAACGCGACGTCGAATGTATTGTCAGGAAAAGGTATATCATGAATATCCATTTTCACTTTCGCCAACGGAGATTCGATGTCTGCTGTAATATAATCAAGATTTTTCATGTGCTCGAAACGGTCGATAAAACAGTACTCGGGCGCAACGTGAAGCACTTTAAGATCAGCGGTGAAAAAGCTAGTTTTACGTTTGAGATATAATCCCATCAAACGGTGTCTTTCTAGCGATAAACAATGGGGGCACAGCGCGTTATCGCGGCTTGAAGTATTCCGGCCATAAGGTAAAAATTTCTGGTAATGGCTGTTGCAAACCGGGCATTCTACCTTATTTCCAATATAAAAAATACTCAGAAAACGGGCGACCCAATGGCCAACTAATTGCAGGTATGGACGGGGAATGTAACGTAAAACTAAACTAATGATGGCTTTCATTAAACCAATTGATTAAAAATTAATAATTTTATGTTCTTACAAGGTAATAGTCTCTTAAAATGATTCCAGCAGTTAATCCAAAGCCACCGGGCAAACAACTTATTAAAAGAATGTCAACGCGTACCAAGTGGCTGATACTGGCCCCTGTGGGACTTGTTTTATTCAGTTGTGGTCTTATGGTTCTTAACGAAGCTGTGCATCAGCGCCGCGTCGGCGAGCCGACACAGGTTTGGGTTTTGCTTGGGCTTTACAGTCTTGCCTTGATTAATACCGGACTGATTTTTTTCGGAGAAGCATTACGATTTCGTATATTACTTGATGTTCGCCGTGAAACCAGACGCAGTATGCGCCAGCTATTGCGTAAAGTCAATGCCAAGGAGGTTCGTAAAGTCCCAGCACGAAAGAGCAAATCCGACAAAAAAACAAAAAGCCCTACCAAAACAGATTGACAGGGACTTGTTGATAACATAGTATCGGAGAGGCGCTTGATTATTGCTTATTAGCTTCAAACTGTGCTTTGATAGCCTCAACGTCGACATTTCTTACTTCTGGCTTACGCAAAAGGTTTTTGATTGTTGCTGTACGATTATTTGCAACAGCTTTATTTCTACGACTTTTACGTTTTAATTCCGTAACTCCCATTTTAAAATTATTGTTTTGTGAAAGAGCCGCAAAATTAAGGAAAATTGCGTAAATAAAGTAGTAAATAGTCATAAAAATTGCATAACCTCTCTAACTTTACGTTTTTAAATGCTGATTGTATCGCTTTTATTTTAGTCTGATTTGGATTGAAAGTCTGCAAACTCAGACGAAAATTGAAATGAAGGAACTAAACTGTTGCAACAGCCATTGACTATTTGAAAGAATTAAGAATTAAATGAGTAAACCAAGCCTTGCCCGCGGCACCCGTGACTTCGGTCCCGAACAAATGGTGAAACGCACCTTTATATTTGATACCATTCGTCGCTCTTTTCAACGGTATGGTTTTCAGCCACTGGAAACTCCGGCTTTTGAAAATCTATCCGTTTTGATGGGGAAGTATGGCGACGAGGGAGACCAGCTTCTTTTCAAAATTTTGAATTCCGGCGATTTCAGCGGGAAACTTAGTGATACCGATTGGAACGCGGGATATAAACCTTTAACAAGCAAAATCTCCGAAAAAGGTCTGCGTTATGATTTGACAGTTCCTTTTGCACGTTATGTCGTGATGAACCGCGGAACATTGGTGATGCCTTTTAAAAGATATCAGATCCAGCCGGTTTGGCGCGCAGATCGTCCGCAGAAGGGCAGGTACAGGGAGTTTTATCAATGTGATGCAGATGTCGTTGGAACGGATTCACTTCTTTGTGAAGCGGAGATTGTTCTGTTGCTTCATGATATTTTACCAAAGCTTGGTATTGAAGATTTTACAGTAAAAATTAATAACCGAAAGATTCTGACCGGAATCGCAGATATGATTGGCGCGCATGGGCAGGAGGGAACGCTTTGTGTAGCGATTGATAAGCTTGATAAAATTGGAAAAGAAAAAGTCGTTGACGAATTACGTGAGCGTAATTTTTCTGAGGAAAGCATAAATTTGCTCGATCCTGTTTTTTCTTTGACGGGCGGAAAAAATCCGTTTGCGGATTTACGAAGCTGGCTTGCTTCTTCTGAAATTGGTTTGAAGGGAATAGACGAACTGGAACATGTTTGGAGTATGGTGGAATCGCTCGGGCTGAAAAATTCTAAGATCCAGTTTGATGTAACGTTGGCCAGAGGTTTGTCTTACTATACAGGGGCAATTTTTGAAGTTAAGGCAAACAATGTCCAGATTGGAAGTATCTGTGGAGGCGGACGATATGACAATCTGACCGGCACTTTTGGTGTGCCCGGAATTTCCGGTGTCGGAATTTCTTTTGGTGTCGATCGGATTTATGACGTCATGGAAGAGTTAAATCTTTTTCCCGAAAATCAGACGATCAGCACAAAGGTAATGATCTCAAATTTTGACCAGGAAGCTTTTAAGTATGGCTTATCTGTTTTGCCTAAACTTCGTGAAGCAGGACTTAATGCTGAAATGTATCCGGATTCCGTAAAGTTGAAAAAACAGCTGGATTATGCCGACCGAAAAAATATTCCATTTGTGATCCTCATTGGGTCGGATGAAATGAATACCGGACAACTGACTTTGAAAAATATGAAAACCGGAGAGCAGCAAAAGGGATCAATTGAAGAGTTGATTGCTGCTGTCATTTAATAAATAAATAATCATTGGATTTTAAGCTGACCGTAAAACGCCTCGGCCAATTTTTTGAAAATCATGAACAATATATTACGAATTGCAATACAAAAGTCAGGAAGGTTAAGTGAAGATTCTTTGAAACTGATCAAGGAATGCGGGATTCGTTTTGATAACGGCGCCGGAAAACTTAAAACTGCTGCGACCAATTTCCCTGCTGAAATTTTATTTCTGCGTGACGACGATATTCCGGGTTATGTGGAGGATGGTGTTGCACATCTTGGAATTGTTGGCGAAAATGTTTCGGAAGAATCTGATAGAAATGTTGATACAGTTCATAAACTTGGTTTTTCAAAATGCCGTCTTTCGATTGGTGTTTTAAGAGAGCATGATTATGCTGGTGTTCAGGATCTTGAAGGGAAAAGTATTGCCACTTCTTATCCAAAACTTTTAGGGAAATATCTTGCTGAAAATAATGTAACTGCGCAGATTCATGAAATCAGTGGGTCTGTGGAAATCGCGCCAAGTATCGGTCTGGCTGATGCCGTTTGTGATATCGTAAGCTCTGGAAGTACGTTGCTGAGTAATGGTCTTAAAGAAGTCGAAACGATCTTCAAATCGGAAGCGGTGATGATCGCCAGCAAACATTTAACAGCGGAGCAACAGCAATTACTGGATCAGCTTTTGTTCCGTATTAAATCTGTTCAGGTTGCAAAAAACAACAAATATATTCTATTGAACTGCCCAACAAATGCGGTGGATGAAATCACTAAATATCTTCCGGGGATGAAAGCGCCGACAGTAATGCCTTTGGCAACTGAGGGTTGGTGTTCGATTCATTCGGTGATCAATGAAAATGATTTTTGGGAAAATATCGAGAAAATCAGACTGGCGGGTGCCGAGGGAATTTTAGTAATTCCGATTGAGAAAATGATTCTTTAAATGGCTATCGGCTGTCGGCAATCGGCTTTCGGCCTGGCGGTGAATAATAAATCAGTTATGAATATAATTTCTTATCCTGAAAGAAGCGAATGGCCTGAATTGCTTACCAGGCCGGTTCAGGATTCTTCTGCTATTGAGGGAAAAGTTTTGCCAATTCTGGATTTGGTAAAGACAAAAGGTGACGAAGGACTGCGTGAACTGGCTAAAAAATTCGATGGAATTGATCTAACAGATTTCGCTTTCTCACAAGAAGAATTTGATGCGGCGGAAGATCAGCTGGATGAAACTCTGAAAGCAGCGATTCGTCAGGCTTATCAGAATATATACACTTTCCATAAAGCGCAGATTCAATCGATCGAAAAGATTGAGACGATGCCGGGTGTTACCTGCTGGCGTAAAAGTGTCGGTATTGAGAAAGTTGGAATTTACATACCTGGTGGTACGGCGCCATTATTCAGTACGGTTTTGATGCTGGGAATTCCTGCTCAACTGGCTGGTTGTAAGGAAGTTATTTTATGTACGCCTTCAAATCATCCTGCCATTTTATTCGCTGCAAAGCTGGTTGGCGTTACTTCGGCATTCAGAATTGGAGGTGCGCAGGCGGTTGCTGCTATGGCTTATGGTACGGAAAGTGTTCCAAAAGTATACAAGATTTTTGGACCTGGAAATCAGTATGTAACCACTGCAAAGATGCTGATCAGTAAGGAAGGGATTGCGATAGATATGCCTGCCGGCCCTTCGGAAGTTGCGGTTTATGCGGATGATTCTGCTGTTGCGTCCTTCGTAGCGGCTGATTTGTTATCCCAGGCTGAACACGGTGCTGATAGCCAGGTGCTCTTGGTATCTACGAGTGAGAAGTTTTTAGCAGAAGTAAATGAAGAACTTTCTTCGCAGCTAGAACAACTTCCTCGTCGCGATCTTGCATCTCAATCCATCGCAAACAGTAAGGCGATTCTTGTCAACTCTACTTACGAAGCAATTGACATACTGAACGATTATGCGGCGGAACATTTAATTCTAAGTGTAAAGGATGCCGAAAATGTGGCGGACAAAATTTTCAACGCAGGGTCGATTTTTCTTGGAAATTACACACCTGAATCTTGTGGAGATTATGCGTCAGGTACTAATCATACCTTACCAACAAATGGTTATGCGCGCGCATACAGCGGTGTCTCGGTTGATAGTTTCGTGAAAAAAATAACTGTGCAGCATATCACCGAAACAGGGATTCGTAACATAGGTCCGACTGTTGAGGCGATGGCAGAGGCTGAATCTTTGGATGCGCATAAAAAGGCAGTGAGCATTCGTTTAGCTTCGTTATTATAAAATATAAAATTCGATAATTATAATAGTAGGAAAAATGTCGTATATTTGGAGGACTAATTTCTGGTCTTTTAAATATTGAAAAAGATGACAGCATTTATGGTTAATGAGCGTTTGGGAGGCTATACAGTCCTTAAACATTCAGTGAAAAATGATTTTGATCTTGCATACCTTGCGGAAAACGGTATTCCAAAAGCAGCGATTCAGCATCTTGCTGATTCTGTTGGTCTGGAATTGAAGGATATTATTTTACTTCTTCCCGTAACACCAAGGAATTTGCAGCGCTATAATGATACGGATCTGTTGAGCAATGTGGTCTCTGACCATTTGATTGCTTTGGCAGATCTTTTTTCAGTAGGTACCCGCGTTTTAGGAAGAGAATATTTTCTGGATTGGCTGAATCGCGACATTTTAGTTCTTGGTAATGAAAAACCAATTCAATTCCTTCGCACGCATGCGGGGATCGAATTGATAAAAACAGAACTGGGGCGCATTGAACACGGGATTTTTGCATAAATGGAGTTATTCAGGATAACCAGGGCGGAATACCAGAATGACCTGAGTGGGATAGGGGCTTATTATCATGGTGGACGCTGGAATACTCCACAGAATTCGATGCTTTATACATCATCACGGAGGTCATTGGCTATGCTGGAAATAATTGTGCACTGGCAACAGCCTATTCCTCCCAAAGGTTATGTCGTGGTGGTCATATTCATACCAGATTCAGTATCGATTATAAATCTTACTTATCCGATTCGTGACTGGTATGAGGATCAGCAGTGGAGTAAAGAAGTTGGCGATTCTTGGCTGCAAGGAAATGAATCATTGCTGATGAGCGTACCTTCTGCGATTGTTCCGGCTGAGAAAAATTACCTGATAAATCCCGCACATCCAGAAGCAGCTCTGATGAAAATAATTGATTTGGAACCGTTTCAGTTTGATAAAAGATTGTTTTAATTAATAATGAGATGAAGCCGGAACTGCTGGCATGAAGCTCTCAAATAGTAGCACTGATGAATAATTCTTTCGACCTGAATTCGGTCATTCGCCCCCACATCTTAACGCTGGCTCCATATTCTTCCGCACGTGACGAATACACGGGGCATGTCGGTATATTTCTGGACGCCAATGAAAATCCTTACGGATCCGTGACGGCTGAACATTATAACCGATATCCTGACCCATATCAGGCTGAGATCAAGGCAAAATTAAGTCCGATTAAAAAAATAGATACCGAAAGAATTTTTCTGGGAAACGGAAGCGACGAACCAATAGATTTACTGATCCGTGCGACTTGTACACCTGAAAAAGACCACGTCATTATTTTGCCACCGACTTATGGCATGTATGAAGTAAGTGCGTCAATTCATAATGTGCAGATAGATAAAGTTTCTCTAACCGCCGATTACCATATCGACGTAGAAGCTGTTTTAAAGGCAATCACGCCAGATACTAAAATTATCTGGGTTTGTACACCAAACAATCCGACAGGAAATGTGATGCAGGATACTACCATTGAAACGCTTTTGAAAAATTTCAACGGGCTGGTTGTCGTGGATGAAGCCTACGTGGATTTTACCGATGCGCCGTCATGGATAGGCCGTTTGGATGAGTTTCCAAATCTTGTCGTTTTACAGACTTTTTCCAAAGCATGGGGACTTGCCGGCCTGCGTGCGGGTATGTGTTTTGCTTCTGCGGAGTTGATCAGGATTCTGAATAAGATCAAGTCGCCCTATAATATCAGTCTTCCGGCTCAAAAAGCGCTTCTCGAAGGTTTAGAGGCAGAGGAAAAGAAAAATGAGATGGTCAAAGAAATTCTGAAAGAAAGGGCTTCTTTACGTACGATGCTGGAAAATTTATCGTTGGTGAATAAAGTATTTCCATCCGATGCTAATTTCCTGCTTGTTCACTTTGATGATGCAAAATCTGTAATGACTTATCTGATCGATGAAGCGATTATTGTCCGTGACAGATCACGCGTACATCTCTGTGAAGGCTGCCTTCGTATTACCGTCGGCACGGCAGATGAAAATGAGGTTTTAGTGGAATCCTTAAAAAAATATCAGCAAAATATCGTTATTGCATAAAACACAAAAATTCATCACATCAACTAACAATACCCCGCACCAACTATTTAATTATGAAGAAATTAGCACTTATTCTAACTTTTACACTTTGCTTCGGTTTAGCTCAGGCGCAAGATAACAACTGGGCTGTCGGTTTTAAATTAGGAGAACCAACCGGCGTTAACATTCGAAAATATTTCAATAATATCCACGCAATCGATGTAAACATAGGAACTTATGGCGGCGTATTTTCCAACGACCGGGATTATAGAAGTGGACGGTATAAAACGACTGGTTTAGCGGTCCAGGTTCATTATTTATGGACAACGCCACTTTTTAACTCAGAAGCTGTTCGAATCTATTACGGTTTGGGTGGACAGGTAAATAGCCGGAATTATTATCCAGACAATAAAAGACTGCTTCCCGCTCCCGGAGACCGTGAAAAAACAATTTCTCTGGGTGGATCAGCGATTGGTGGTGTAGAATATTTCATTCCGAATAACCGCATTTCGGTATTTTTGGAAGGTGGAACTTACATTGAATTATTACCAAGACCATTTTATTTCAGTCCGAATTTGTCAGCAGGTATTCGCTTCAATTTGTAATTAAGATAATACCGTCATATCGCATAGTAAGAGCAGGCATCAGCCTGCTTTTTTTGTAAATTGGTCAACGCATTTTCAAGTGCAACATTTACTTCTTCAAAAGTATATCCAACGTGTTTAAAGTATACAGCTCTTCGGCGGGTTCAGGTAAGACATACACACTTACAAAAGAATATCTGAAACTTGCCCTCCATTCCAATTCGGATACCTATTTCAGGCAGATTCTTGCTGTCACTTTTACCAATGCCGCAGCAAACGAAATGAAGGAACGCATACTCCTTATGCTGAGAACATTTTCAGATGCGATGACGTCAACGGCAGCAGAACATCCAATGCTCCGTGATGTAGTTACCGAATTATATCCGGTGACCCTGACGGATCCGGCGTTATATGCAGGAGCAAAAGAGCTGATTTCGGTGCGGGCACAACTGGTTTTCAGGCAGATACTTCATCGTTATTCTGATTTCTCTGTGATGACGATCGATAAATTCACACAACGCCTGATCAGCAGTTTTACGGATGAACTTGGTATTCCCTTCGTTTTTGAGACCCAACTTGACGGAACTTTGCTGGACGAAGCGGTGGATCGTCTCCTCGCCAGGATCGGGCAGGAAGGGGAGGATGTTCTATCGGATATTGTTGAAAAATATTATCGTGAAAAAGCAGAAGAAGGAAAGAGCTGGGCATCTTTGCCTGCGCAGATCCGTGAAACTGCCGGTACGCTGCTGAGCGAACAAAGTTATTTGCAAATGCAGCGTGTTTCCAATTTGCAGATGGGCGACTGGGTTGCGATCCGCAATCAAATGCGTGCGTTTGTGAAAGGGAGAGAAGAGTCTATAAAACGTTTGGCGCTGAGCGGTTTTGAGCTGATCGTTAATGAGTTTTTAACAGATAAGGATTTTTACCAGGGAGCGAGAGGAATATATGGTTATTTCAAGGACAGAAGTGAGGGTAAAAATATCTGGACAGCTCCAAATTCGTACGTGAGCGGAAAAACGATCGGGGAAGAGAACTGGTATGGTGCCAAAACTGCTGCGCCGATTAAGGACAAAATTGAATCCATCCGTGCCGAATTGGAGCGGTTGTATCATGCAATTGAAAATATAAGAAATGGTGAATCGCAGAAGATAACTTTATACCAACAACTTGAAAAACATCTTTATAATCTGTCGCTGCTGGGAGAGATCAGGAAGGAATTTGATGCACTTCTAAGGCAAAATAATCAGGTTCATATTTCAGATTTCAACAGAAGAATTCTTGAAATCGTCGCGAAAGAACCTGTTCCTTTTATTTTTGAAAGACTGGGAGAAAAGTATAATCATATTCTGGTTGACGAGTTTCAGGATACATCAAAACTGCAATTTGCCAATCTGCTTCCGCTGATCGAAAACGCTTTGGCAGACGGTTATTTCAATTTGATCGTAGGTGATGCCAAGCAATCAATTTACCGGTTTCGCGGTGGAGATATGGATTTGATCCTTCATCTCGCACAAAATCAGGTTATGGCGCTCGTCCCGATTTTAGGAAATAACGTTTATAATGAAGAAAGATTATGGAGCGTTGACAGCCAGTTGGAAATTGATCATTTGCGAACAAATCGTAGAAGTTATCGGGAAATTACAACGTTTAATAATCAATTTTTTGGATTTATTTCAGATACGGTAGGTCAGGAATTTCCATTAATCAAGTCGGTTTACGACGAAAATTTTAAACAGGAAATTCCGGATGGTGTAAAGGATGGCGGGCATGTGCAGCTGGAATTTTTAGATATGCAGGAGGGTGCGGATGAATTTTCAGAGGTTGAAACGAAAAATGACGCGATTGTAAAACGAAGTTTGGAATTGATCACTGAACTCCGGGAGACTGGTTACCAGTGGAGAGATATTGCGATTTTATGCCGCAAAAAGAAAGAAGCAACTTCGCTGGCCAATGCGTTAAAGGAAATTGGTTATCCACTTATCTCGGATGATGCGTTGTCGCTGGGTTACTCGCGCTCTGTTCATTTTGTAATTTCTTTTATGGAAGTTTTACATACTGATCAGCGTTTAAAGCGATACGAAGCAGCTTATTTATTTCATCGCGTTATAAGAAAAGAAATTCCGACGGCGCAGGAACATGAAGCCCTTCGCGAGCTTTGTATCTTCAAAGGATTGGATAGTTTTCTTGCTTATTTTGCTAAATATGGCGTAGAGCTGACAGCATTCAGGATGAGGCAGTTGACCGTTTTCGAATTAAGCGAGCTGCTTATGCAAACTTTTGGTTTGTTCGAAAACAAAACCGAAAGTGAATATTTATTCAGATTCCTCGATGTTGTTTTGGAATTTGGGACGAGACGAAGTAATCATCTGGGTGACTTTTTGCAACATTGGGAAACAGCAAAAAATAAACTTTCAATCACCATTCCGTCGGATACTGATGCGCTCCGAATCACAACGATTCATAAATCCAAAGGGCTTGAATATCCGGTTGTTATCGTTCCTTATGCAAATTGGAAAGTAACGCCTAACGCGAAACTGGATCGGCTCTGGATTGATCTGGAAGATATTTCCTACGATGAACTAAGTCTTGCTGAAAAAAATGAAGAAGTGGCCGCAGGGAAAAAACTGAAAAGTTCGCTGGTTTCCGTTGTCAAAGATCTTGATAATACGCTGGTTGCCGAACAGTATCAGGACGAGAAAACGCGTACTCTGGTTGAAAATTTGAATCTGCTATACGTAGCTTTCACCCGCCCCGTCCAACGCCTTTATGTTTTGTCAAAACGTGAAAAAAACTGGAACCAATCATCTCAGGTCAGCAACTGGATGCATGATTTTCTTTCGCAGGAAAATTTCCAGCCAGCTTACAACGAGATTGAAAGCAAGTATGTTCTTTCCCAGGGAGACGGGGATTATTTTCACGCTCATGCGAGAAGCAATTCAGAAAGTTTTATTATTGATGATATAATCAGCAACGACAGAACGGATTCGTTACGACTTCGGAGAATGGCTGAGCGGATTTTTGATGTTGAAACTTTCGAGCGAAAAAAAGATCATCTTCAAAAAATGCGTCATTTGCTGATCACCATGAATCGGGTCAAGGATTTGGGTGACGCGGAAGGTCAGCTGGTACGGGATGGTATTGTAACACGTGAAGAAGCGAAAAACCTCTATTTTCAATTGACTGATTTATTTAAGAATGAGTCGTTGAAAGATCTTTACAGCGAAGCGGTCAAGATCCAGGTGAACAAAGAGTTGCTGCTTCCAGGTGGAAAAATGCTTCATGTAGATCGAATCGTCCAATTACCGGATGAAAGTTATGTATTTATGAGTTTTGTTGCGGGTATTGGAAGTGACCAGTCGCGACAGCATCTTAAAAGACTTGTGAAGGTATATACCGCTGAGGGAAAATCTGCCGCAGCTGTTTTGATTACACTTGAAAATGACGGAATCGAATGGATTTTGTAAAAATACGATATTGAAATGAGCATTGAAATAACAGAAATTGATCAGAACGATAACTTTGAATTGGCGTTAATCATCCGGAATACATTAAAGGAATTTAACGCGGACAAGCCGGGAACTGTATATTACGACGAGAGTACCGATCATTTGAGCGATCTATTCATGGTCAAAAACAGCAAATATTTTGTAGCAAAAAGCGACGGCAAACTTTTGGGCGGCGCAGGAATTTTTCCAACGGATGGGTTGCCTGATGATACCTTGGAATTGGTTAAAATGTATCTGATACCTGAGGCAAGGGGTATAGGTTTAGGCAAGACACTAATTGAAAAATGTATTGCAGAGGCGAAAAACCAGGGATTTTCAAGGATATACCTTGAAACTATGCCAGAACTTGACAAAGCTGTTAAAGCTTATGAAAGATTGGGTTTTACTTTACTCAAAAACCCGTTAGGCAATAGCGGACATCATTCATGCGAACTTTGGATGTCCAAAAAAATTTAACGATTACGCTGTAAATGAATAATTTAAGGTCAGGTGGAATTCTTTTGATTCTCCGGAAGTAAAAATGGCTTCGCCACGTAAGCCGGCAAGCTCGTTTGTTCCGCTTCCGGCGACAACCTTTCTCGTAGAAGTAATTACTCCGTTTTCAAAAACGCCTGAATGTTCCAGGACAAAACTGCCATTTTTCCCGGCTAGTGTCCCCGTAAATCTTTCTAACCCATAAACGGTCGCCTTCTTATCATTAAGATAATTTTTCAGCTCCATTATCACACTCTCTCCCGATAATTCGCCTTCGTAAAAAATAAAAAATTTCCCAGTAGTTAATTTTTGTCCATTTTCGATTTTACTAAAAGATTCTTCATATCCATCGGTTATATGAAAAACAGCGGAGGCAGATAATGTCATCTTTAAAAGGTATTTTTTGATGTTTCTCAAAAATAGGAGAAAACAGATATAGTTGTTAGGTTTTTTCTGATTAATCTAAACAACAATAATCGGATCAGAACTATGGAAATATAATAAATTCCATATTTCTCATAGTAAAATCACGGTCCATGGAAATTATATTATCACGTAGAAAACTTTCTACTATTTGTGTGGCTAAAATAAGACAAAAAGCTAGTTCAGGGACTTTTTTTTGTAGATATTCACAGATATTTTCAAATATCAGCATTTTCACCTCTTCGTTAGTCACACTTTAATATGCGATTTTCTTTTCAAAAACAGGTTTTTACTGGCATATTCTTATCCATATTTCTTGTAATAATCGTAGGTTACTCCTCATATAACGCAATCCTTTTACAACAAGAAAATACCCGTTGGGTTGATCATACACGGGAAGTCATCAGGTCTTCGATGGAGGTCCGGAACCAGCTTTTGACTGCTGAAACTAACCTTCGGGGTTTTGCGATACTAAAAAACAGAAGTTTTGAGCGAATCCACCAGAATGCCAGTGACAAAACCTGGGAACAATTTAATTTGCTGCAAAAACTAGTTGTTGACAATCCCGGCCAGGCTGCCCGATTGGATTCATTGGCACCAGTGTTAAAAAACAGGCTGGACTTGATGGCAAGACAATTCGACATGCTGAAAGCTGGGAATTATTCTTCGGATTCACTTACGGCTATGCTGTTAGGCGGGCAGCAATTATCTGCGCAGCTGAAACTTTATTTTGATAAGATTGAAAACATAGAAAATGGGTTACTTGAAATACGTGAGGATCAATTAGTGCTCAGTTCAACGAGGGCCAAACAGGTTATTTTGGTCGGAACAACCGTTTTTTTGTTGGTTATTTTCGTCTTGTTCTATTTCATCCGTAAAACTTATCTCGCTCAGCTAAGTTCTGAAAAGGAGACGATGAAAGCTAATCAGGAGCTCGAAGTACTGTCAAGGGAAGATCAGCGGAAAAACTGGATTTTGTCGGCGGCTGTTGAGGTGAGTATTATTATTCGGGGAGAACCGAGTGAGGATGAACTTACACAAAACTTTCTTAATCGCGTCGCTGAGGTCACCCAGGCTGCGACAGGCGTTTTGTACATGATTAATCGTGTTGGAAATGCCTGGGATCTGGCGGCAACTTATGCGGTAGAACGCAACGATGATTTACCTAATTGTATTACCAGGGAAAGCGGCGTTCTGGGGCAAATGATACAGGAAAAATCAGCCATTAAACAACTTGAAGTCGCGCCAGGATATTTGAAAATTAATTCAGGTCTTGGCGGAGCTATGCCAAATACGGTGCTTATAAAGACGTTAATGCAGGCAGGAAAAGTTGTCGCAATTCTTGAACTTGGTTATTTGGGAAGACCTGACGACAATGTCGGTAAATTACTTGAACGGATTTCTGATGGTGTTGCCATTGCGTTTACTGCGGCGCGTGAAAGACAGCTTATGAAAGAATTGCTTGACAAAACCCAACTTCAGGCCGAAGAGCTGGAAAGTCAGCAGGAAGAATTGAGGGTTACAAATGAGGAATTGATTCGTCAAACTTTACTTTTACAGGTTTCGGAAGAAGAACTCCGCGTACAACAGGATGAGTTAAAACAGATTAACACGGAGTTGGAAGAAAAAGCCTTCCTGTTGGAAGAACAAAAAGATACAATTGAAGAAGCGCGTGACCAGATTCAGCGTAAGGCTGATGAACTCGAAACCTCAGGACGGTTTAAAAGTGAATTTCTTGCAAATATGAGCCACGAGCTCCGGACGCCACTAAACAGTATCCTTATTCTGTCGAGGATTCTGTCTGAGAACAAAGCAGGTCGTTTGAATGAGGAGGAGGAAAAGTTTGCATCGGTGATTAACAATTCGGGAAATGACCTGCTGACGCTTATCAACGATATTCTGGATTTGGCAAAAGTTGAAGCCGGGAAGATAGAACTTCATTCAGAGGAGGTGGATACTGGTTATTTACTTTCGGAAATCAGAAATACTTTCCAGAAGATGGCTGAAAATAAAGGCCTTAATCTTGCACTTCTCAAAGGAGAAAATTGTCCTGAAAATTTATTTATTGATCAAACCAGACTGGTCCAGATACTGAGAAACCTGCTTTCTAACGCTGTTAAATTTACTTCTGCCCCAGGCACAGTTTCCTTAATCGTTTCGAAAGTAAATGACATTCTGAATTTCGAAGTTTCTGATACGGGAATTGGAATTCCAGAAAATAAACAAAAAGCAATTTTCGAAGCTTTCCAGCAGGCCGACGGATCGACTAGCAGAAAATATGGCGGTACTGGACTGGGATTATCCATCAGCCGTGAATTAGCCAGTCTGTTCCAAGGCTCTATTTCTTTGAAAAGTGAAGTTGGTAAAGGTTCAACTTTCACACTTTCCATCCCGATTCAAATGAATCCTGACAAAGCCGGCAATTCAGAAGATATTTCAGAAACGCAGGATTCGGGAGAAAAGGTTAAAATTGAGCTGGTACCGTCAGTTCTAAGCATAAAGAGAGAAGGATCAAACCGGTTATTACTGATCGAAGATGATCCGATTTTTGCCGATGATATGGTCAGCAAAGCACGTGAAAGTGGTTTTGAAGTGGTTGTTGCCGAAACGGGTTATCAGGCATTAAGTCTTGCACAGACTTTCAAACCCACAGCCATAATTCTGGATATGCATCTTCCTGATCTTTCGGGAGATGAAGTATTAAAGGCGTTGAAATCAGATCCTGAAACACAGTTGATTCCGGTGCATACTGTTTCTGCGGGTGATGAAAGTATTGCCAGAGTACTTGAAGAAGGAGCCATTGGTTTCATGCAGAAGCCTGTCGACAAACGGTCGGCAGAGGTAATTTTCGATCTATTAAAATTGGAAGGAGCAAATCTGGATAAAAAGAGAATTCTTTTGATCGAAGACGACGCTTTTCAAAGTAAATATTTCGGGGATTTTCTTGAAGATAACAATCTGTTTGTATTATACGCTTTCTCCGGTAAAGAAGCAATTTCGCTGCTTTCAAGAGAGGTTGTTGATGGGATAATACTTGATATTCGCCTTTCTGATATTAACGGACTGGATCTTCTTGATCAGATTAAAGCAGTTCCAAAATGGTCGAATTTACCGGTTGTGGTCAATACGGCCGAAGATCTGTCACAGGAGGATCTTACGCGCGTGATGAAATATGCTCATCCGGTAGTCATGAAGACGCGGAAATCTAATGATCGTTTGCTGGATGAAGTCAATTTATTCCTGAAAAAATTTCAGCTGAAAGCGGCTCCATCCATTCAAAATAATCCCTCGTTCAGTAATCCGGTCGTTCATGCTGAACGTGTTTTTGTTGGAAAAAAGGTACTGTTGGCTGACGACGATATGAGGAATATTTTCGCATTGAGCGCAGTTTTGGAGCAGGCTGGTTTTGCGATTACCATTGCAACAAATGGTCGCGAGGCATTGGAAAAACTTTCCCAGGAAAAAGATATAGATCTGGTTTTAATGGATGTGATGATGCCTGAAATGGATGGTATTGAGGCTACGAAGATGATCAGGAAACAGGGGAAATGGAATAATCTTCCGATCATCGCCGTTACCGCAAAAGCGATGCAAGGCGACCGTGAACTTTGCCTGGCAGCCGGAGCAAATGATTATATTTCAAAACCAGTGGATATAGATAAGTTGTTGTCATTGATAAAAGTTTGGCTGCATTCCGCATGAGAATAATGACATTGGAATATGAGGAGCTGGAATTCATCATCATGAAGGTTAAGGAAGTTTCGGGTTTTGATTTTTCAGGATACGCCCGGCCGTCGCTGCTGCGGAGAGCGTCGGGATATTTGGTAAAGCATGCTATGGATCTGTCAGAATTGACCTCGCATATCGAGCTGGGAGGAAATTCAGTTTATGATTTTATTCAGGAATTGACGGTAAATTATTCCGAAATGTTTCGCGATGCTGAGTTTTTTATCAAGTTACGGTCTGAGGTTTTCAGTTATCTGGAATCTTATCCGACAATACGGCTTTGGGTAGCTGGCTGCGCTTCGGGGGAGGAAGCATATTCGCTCGCGATTTTGCTTAAAGAAACCGGATTGTACGACCGCTCATTGATTTATGCCACTGATCTAAGTCAGCGGGTACTGGCATCCGCTCGACAGGGCGTTTTTAGTTTGGGTAACATGCGGACATTTTCAGAAAATTACCTATTGTCAGAGGGCAAAAAATCGTTGTCCGATTATTATCATGTGGCTTATAATCAGGCTGTCATGATTCCGGATTTAAGAAAGAATATCGTCTTTTCTTTGCATGATCTTACGGGCGACGGCGTTTTTAATGAGTTTCAAATGGTTAGTTGCAGGAATGTAATGATATACTTTAATCTTGAACAAAGGCAAAAAGTTTTTAAACTTTTATACGAAAGTCTGGCCATGTTTGGTTTTTTATGTTTGGGAAAGCGGGAGACCTTGCGATATTCAGGTTTTGAAGAAAATTTCAGGATAATCAATATGCATTTGAATATCTATCAGAAAATAAAATGATTCAAAAGCATGATGATTCGGTTAGTTTGGTGCTGTTAGGGGGCTCGTCGGGGAGTTTTTCAATATTTGAGGAGATCTTAAAATTGTTGGATCGGCCATTACAGTGCTCGATCGTATTCGTTTTGCATCGTGGAAAATCGAGCTTGTCTGAATTACCACAATTGTTCAGGTCCTACACGCAGCTTCAAATGGAAGAGCCGCAGCATCTAGATCCAATTGTTAAAAACTGCATCTATTTTGCAGTACCGGATTATCATTTACTAATCGGGCCAGACGGGAGGTTCTATCTGGATAATGACGAAAAAGACTTTTTCTCCCGTCCTTCCATTGACGCCACATTCGTTTCAGCCGCTCAGTCGGGACTTAACATAAAAGCGGCATTGCTATTTTCTGGCGCCAGCGAAGATGGAGCGTTTGGGATGAAGCTGATCGCCGAAAAGGGCTTTAAGACTTACGTGCAGAATCCATTAACTGCGGAAGTTGCACGAATGCCCGCTGCTGCGATCCGGCAGTATAGCAAACATCATATTTTGAATGAAAATTTTTTTGAAGAAATCAGAAGTATACTTTACAGTTACTCAACGTAAATATGGAAAAAACTAAAATTCTTTTGCTTGATGACAGGGAGGAAAATCTGATTTCTCTGAAAGCCATTCTTAATCGTGATGACATAACGATTTTCGCCACAACTTCCCCGAACGAGGCCCTTCGGATTGTTTGGGAAAATGAGATTGCAGTGGCTCTCGTGGATGTGCAAATGCCTGGAATGGATGGTTTTGAGTTTGCTGAAACTTTGGCTTCGAACCTGAAAACCCGAGAGATTCTGATCGTTTTTGTAACAGCTATTTCCAAAGAAACGACCTATGCTGTTCGTGGACTGAAAACCGGCGCGATCGATTATTTATATAAACCGCTTGATCCTTACATAACGAACGCTAAGGTTGATTCCCTGATACGTTTGGCAACTAGTCAGCGGGAAGTCCGGGACAAAAACAAATTACTTGCAAATTACGCCACAATCGTGACTAATTCTCCGGATATAATCTGCACGGTCCAGGCAGATTCTGGCCGGATTATGTCAATAAATCCATCGGTCAAATCTATTCTCGGCCTTGATCCTGAGAAGTTGATCAACATATCAATGCTCGATCTGCTGGTTGAACCGATGCAGTCAGGCTTACAACGTGTTTTGATCAATCAGAATTATTTGAGCGGTGATACCATTGTTGTAGAAGATCAGTTTTTTGGGAAATTCCGTCAGCCGGTTTGGCTGGAATTACGGATTATGTATAAAAACAGACTGCTCTTTATAAATCTTCATGATATTGAAAAACGGAAGGCCCACGAACTCGCGCTGGTAGAAGCCAGAAGCCTGGCTGACAAATCCAGAAAAGTGAAAGAGGCATTTCTGGCAAATATGAGTCACGAAATCAGGACGCCCCTGAATGGAATTATCGGGATAGGGAATCTTCTGGAAGCTACCGAACTAAATAACCAACAGAAAGAATTACTTGAAATGCTGCTGCATTCGTCAGGTTCCTTGCTCAACATTCTGAACGACATTCTGGATATTTCCAAAATCGACGAAGGTAAATTTTCGATACTTCCGACACCGACAAGTTTAAGTATGGTAGGGAAGGGAATCGTAGATTTGATGCGTTTTAAGGCGGATGAAAAAAGACTTCAATTGTCTCTCTCTGTTGATAGTAAGATACCTGAAAGTGTGTTAATCGATGGAATGCGCCTTAATCAGATACTGATGAATCTGGTAGGAAACGCTTTAAAGTTTACACATGCAGGTTATGTAAAATTGAAAATTGAGCATATAGGTGTGTCCGGCGAATTGCATGAAGTCAGATTTGCAGTAGAAGATTCTGGTATTGGGATCTCCGAAGACAAGATTTCCAGAATTTTTTCAGCTTACGGGCAAGCAACCGCCGAAACCTCGCATAATTATGGAGGAACAGGTCTTGGATTAACGATTTCTCAAAAATTGGTTTTGTTGATGGAAAGCGAGCTGAAAGTAACCAGCCAGTTTCAGAAAGGGAGTGAGTTTTATTTCACGTTGATGCTGAAAGATGCCAACCAGAAACAGATCTTGAAAAAGCCTGTTGTTTCCTTCAAAAGCCTGGAACCTTATTTTGGAAAAAAAGTTTTGGTGGCCGAAGACAATCATATCAATGCAATGCTGATTAATAAATATTTAACGACGTGGCTCATAGATACGACGCTGGTTGTCAATGGGAAAGAAGCTGTTGATGCTGTCCAAAACCAAAATTTTGATTTAATTATTATGGATACCCGGATGCCGGAAATGGATGGATTTCAGGCTGCCCGTTATTTGCGAATTGAATTGAAGGTCTCAACACCGATTTTGTCACTTTCTGCCACGGTACTTGAAGAAGATCTTCGTCAGGCAATCGAATCAGGAATGGATGATACTTTATCTAAACCATTTGAACCTGTAAAATTGCATGAGAAAATCGGAAAGCTGCTGATGGCATAGCCATAGTTATCGACAAAGCAGCCGCTTGGTTCAAATGAAAAAAATATGATTCTCATCTGATTATTATAAATGCAACGAATTTTCTCAATTATTCGTAATGATCTTAAATTGATTTCGTTTTAGTATAATTGAAATTCAGTGTATATAATAAGCAAAATGAGAAGTAGAAAAAATAGCTGGTTCGTCATCGTCTTGGCGGTACTGGCGGGATGCAGTTCTTCAAAAACTGTTCCCTATGAGTCAAAGTGGAATGCGCCGTTTACTTATGTCGATGAGATAAAACCAGATCAAAAAGACCAGGCTTCGAGGTTGGCATATGGAATCATCAACGACGAACATTATTTGTATCTGACCATGTCGACACGTGATCCGTCTACAATTCAGAAAATCTTAGGTAGCGGTTTGAAAGTATCTTTCACGCCGGAAGGCCAGAAAAAAGATGGATATTCTTTGTTATTTCCGGTGGTCATGAAAGAAGACCGGAAAGCACTTAAAAGGATTGATACCGACTTACCGAATAGTCTCGGGCTAGACCTGCTGATGGATTCTTATAACAAAGAGGCCGTTTGGAAAGATAAGCAGGGTGAACGTTTTATCAACCTTGTCGAAGCTGATGGCAGCATCAAATCGCATATCAGCATGGACAAAAACGGCGAGCTTACAGAACAAATCGCTATTCCTTTCAGTCTTATTTCAATGAATCCCAAAGAGTCATCAAACCTCGGTATAAGCATTAAAATTGACGGAGCATCCTCGCGATCCGGTTTTTCGCCAAGAATTGGAATCGGTCTTGGCGGAGGTATCGGCATGGGTGGTGGCATGGGAGTAGGGATCGGAACTGGTAGCGGATATGGATCCCGTTATGGAGCAGATGACCGCGGCGTGGATATCAGACTTTCTGTGCAACTGGCACGTGGAAATGGCTGATTTCTTTTAAAGAACTTATCAGTAAGCCCGCAATTCCAGAACTGCGGGCTTATTTTTTATAGAGGCTTCCTAAAAAATCAGACGCTTTGTTAAACTTGCATAACTTCAATCTCGATAGAATTTTTTCGCAATTTCAGCTGTATGAAGGACGATAATCCCTGAAAAATACGTTAATTTGAATATAAAAGATTTGGAGTGAAGAACAGAAACATAAAAAAATATTACAGCTTCTTAAAGTTCAGGCGAGACTTTACAAGATTCAGCATTGACAAAGTTAAGAGTTACGAAATTGTAATGTTTTGGCTGAAAAGCATGCTGACGCGCAGCCAGTTTTTGATTTTATCAGGTATTCTGGTGGGTTGTACGGCCGGAATAGCAGGTGTGGTTTTAAAATCACTTGTTCATTACATTCACTACGTAATCACTTACAAGGTTCATTTTGAAGACCAGATTTTATTCTATCTGATCTTTCCATTTCTGGGAATTGTAATCACTACCATTGTCGTCAAGCTCTTTTTTCACGGTCTTGATAAAAAGGGTATACCGGTTATTCTGCATGAAATTGCGCAGAATTCCAGTAATGTCTCTTCGGTTAAAATGTATTCACAAATTGTCCAGAGCGCCATTACGGTTGGTCTGGGTGGTTCTGCTGGTCTGGAAAGCCCAATTGCGGTCACAGGCGCAGCGATAGGCTCCAACTTTGCGAAAACCTATAAACTCGATTATCGCGAACGCACTTTGTTACTTGCCGCAGGTGCAACAGCCGGTATCGCTTCTGCTTTTAACGCGCCTATTGCCGGGATGATGTTCGCATTCGAAATATTACTTACTGGCGTCGTTTTTTCAGATTTCATTCCACTTGTCGTAGCGGCGGTCTGCGGCAGTTTGATTTCGAGGATTCTTTTGAAAGAAGAAGTCCTTTTTCAGTTTCATACCCGTGGTGCCTTTGATTATCACAACCTCCCTTTTTATCTGATTCTCGGCGTACTTTGTGGATTTTATGCCAGATATTTTCTTGTCATTGCCCGCTACATAGAAGATTTTTTTCATACGCTTAAAATGTCCAAGATTCAAAAGGCGATGACGGGTGGCGCTGTCTTGTCTTTTCTTTGCGTACTATATCCGCCTTTGTTTGGAGAAGGTTATGATACGATTAAATCCTTTACCAACGGAGAAATTAAAGAAGTAATTCAAAACAGCTTTTTTAGCTTTATTGGTTATCGAGACTGGGTGATTATCGTTTTTGTGGCAGTCGTCTGTTTGTTGAAGGCTTTCGCCTCATCAATAACCATTCAAAGCGGCGGAAATGGTGGGAATTTCGCTCCGTCACTTTTTGCGGGAGGATCTCTGGGTTATGTCTTCGCGTTATTATGCACGCAGGCAGGAATCCCGGATATTCCTGTCACCAATCTCATACTTGTGGGAATGGCCGGTGTCATGAGCGGTGTGCTGTATGCGCCACTAACAGCAATTTTTCTTATCGCAGAATCTAGCTCCGGGTATGATTTATTTATTCCCCTAATGATGGTATCAGTGATTTCCTATTTAATGGCAAAATGGTTTTCACCAATTTCTCCGGATCTGGAGAAAATGGCAAGCCAGGGAAAGATATTTACGAGAGAGCACGATCGCAACCTATTATCTCTTTTACATACGCTTGATTTGCTGGATAAAGATGTGCAGGTTATCAATGATAAGGCAACATTCGACGAGCTTCGTCATGTGTTGGAAAATGGGAAAAGAAACCTCATAGCGGTTTTAAGCGATGATCTAACGCTGGTAGGAATTATAACGTTGGACGATTTACGGCCGGTTTTATTCAGTAAAAATTTTGATAATACGCTAACCGTGGCGACGTTGATGAAAGAACCCAAAGCGGTTATTGTCGAAGATGACTCTGTCGTTGTCGTGGCCAGGAAATTCGACGAAACCGGTTTATGGCATCTTCCGGTTGTCAAAAATTCAGGGCGATTTGCAGGTTTTATTTCGAAGTCGAGTGTCCTGAATAGTTACCGTCAGCTACTGCAGGCACATTCTGTTTAGCCAATTTAAATCCAGCCAGAACTAGCAAGCGCTGAATCTAAGTATTATTGCGATCTTCATAGGTCCCTGCAATTTGACTTTTCTCATCTTAGGTTTTTTAAAACAAAAATCCCCAGCAAGATGCCAGGGAATTTAATAAATATTTTCTCACCTCAAATACTGATGGTATTTGATACGCTGCAAAAGTCAAAAATCTAAACTTCTTAAATTATGACCTACGTCAGGATTTGGCTCTTCCTACGATTTTTTTTATTTATTATCGGGAATAAATTAGCTGTTTTTATAGGCGGCAGCAAATTGCGAAGCAAAATCTTGCAACGAAGTCTCAGTCGTGTTTTCGGCAGTACGGACAAAGTCAGCAAGATATGCACCCGAATTCAATCCGGCGAAAAGTTTGATATATCCTTCTGCTATCTGAGTTGGCACACCTGCCGCGACCATACCGTTTTTCGAATCCTCAGCCGGATACTGAATATATTGAAGATGGGGTATACCGATTGCTGTTCCAAGTATTTGCGCAGCTTCCTGCATAGCATAGTCCTGCGCGCCTCCAACGAATGTCTGAGAAAAACCTTCGAAATTTAAACTTAAAAGATGCTTAACAGCCGCATTTGCTATGTCAGTTGTATGCGTTAATGGAATTTTCAGATCTTTTAATAAAGCATCTCCAAAAGCTCCATGTTCCTTGATCTGTGGAATGTAAGCGAAAAGATTCTCCATGAAATATCCTGGTCTGAGTGCCAGTACATTTAAATCGTGAACATTTTGCAGCTGATGCTCCCACTCGCCAATTCCGCTTACCGGACCTGCTCCAAATGGGGAAAGCTGAGATCCCATCGAACTTAGAATCACTACTTTTTTTACCTTAGCATTTTCCAATGCATTGGTAATATTAGTACCGATACGACGCTGAAACACTCGCCATGATTCGTTGATATTCCAAATAGGGGGAATAAGTGCATAAACTGCATCCGCATTTTCAAAAGTTTTTGTCAGAAAAAACTCATCCGACAAATCACCGATTGCTGCTGTTGCACCTTTTTCCAACAAAGCCTGAATATTATCCAGTTTTCTGGCGATGGCTACCACTTCATGTTTTGCTTCCAATAGCTTTTCTGCTACAATTTTTCCTGTATGCCCGCTGGCACCTGTAATTACATATTTCATCGTATTTAAAGTTTACATACATACTAGTTGGTATGTATTTTGGTAAAAAAATTATTGTTTATAAAAATTCAATATTTGAATTAATTGTCTGACACAGCTTTTAAATTTTGCATAGCTGTTAAATGATTTTCCAATGGTGTAACTACCTTCCAGAGACGCAAGAATAAAATAAGCAAGCGCATCCGGATCTGTTTCAGGCTTGATCGTTTTATTCTCAATTCCGGATTTTAAAGCAGCCTGGATTAATTTGCGTTCGCTATCAAGAATCGCGGAAAGACGCTTACTAAACCCTTCGTCCAGTGGCGACATTTCCTGAATAAGGTTGTTTAACGGGCAGCCTAAATGAATCGTCGCCTGCGTTGAATAGGACGCAATAATATTCAAAGTATCAGTAATAGCATCAATAATGTGTTTATCTTCCTGAATCAAATTGACCCAGGCCTTGGTATAGTGCGGGGCAATCAATTCATCGACAATGGCATACCCAACGTTTAGCTTATCCTTAAAATAATGATAAAATGCGCCTTTGGTTATTCCCATCTGAGCAATCACTTTATCAGTGCGCAATCCCTGGAAGCCATGCAGCCGCATAGCCTCGTAATTTTTTTTCAGAATTTCGCTTCTTGTATCTAACATCCCACAAATATACATACTAGTTGGTATGTATCCAAATTTTCTCGGACTTTTATTTTTTGCGAAAGTAGTAATAATAGATCGTTGTCATCCTTGTATCAAGGATTTGCGAGTCATAGTGGTGCCAACCATTGTTTTCCATGTAGTTTAAGACATGAGCTATTGAATTGAATGTCAGTTTTTTACCTGTTACCTTGTCTGTAAATCTTTTGGTTGCTCTTTTTTCAATCTGCCCATAGTCTACCGAGACGTCCATATCACCTAGAATCTGTTCAATGCCATCAATTTTGACAGTACACACTTTGATACTATCAACCGCGTTTATGTCGACGCCGGAAACTACAATCTGTGCGAACGTCGGCAGAGAGATAAAAATAAATATGAATGAAATGAAAATTTTCATGTGCTAATGTTGAGTTTTATTACGCAATGGCAGCCAGCGGTTTTACGCTGGCTGCAATAAAGGTCAAAGAATATTTACAATGCGTTCAAGTTCGTCATTGGTGAATTCCTGATTTTTAAGGCAATCCAACGAATCAAGTAATTGAGAGACCCGACTGGCACCTATCAATACCGACGTTATTCGTGGATCTTTAAGCAACCAGGCCAGCGACATCTGCGCAAGTGTTTGTCCTCTTTCGATTGCGATGTCATTCAGCTTTTTGATTTTTTCAATAACTAGAGGTGTGATCTGATTTTCCTGCAAAAATCCTTCTGGTTTTGCTGCACGTGAATCCGCAGGTATCCCTTTCAAATATTTGTCTGTTAAAAGTCCCTGAGCTAACGGCGAAAAGGGAATACATCCGACGCCATCCCTTTCAAGAAGATTTAACAAACCGCCTTCAACCCAGCGTTCAAACATAGAATATTTTGGTTGATGGATCAGACAGGGCGTGCCTAATGATTTTAAAATGGAGATCGCTCGGTCTGCTTCGGCAGCCTGATAGTTCGACAAGCCGACATAAAGTGCTTTTCCCTGTCTGACAATTAAATCCAGCGCGCCCATGGTTTCTTCCAGCGGCGTGTCAGGATCTGGACGGTGGTGGTAGAAAATATCAACATAATCCAGACCCATTCTTTTAAGGCTTTGATCAAGACTTGCGACAAGATATTTTTTGGTACCCCATTCGCCATAAGGACCAGGCCACATCAGATACCCGGCTTTTGAAGAGATAATAAGTTCGTCGCGGTAAGCAGCGAGATCTTTTTTCATGATCAGGCCGAAGTTTTCCTCAGCCGAACCAGGAGGCGGACCGTAATTGTTTGCAAGGTCAAAATGAGTAACCCCGTGATCAAAGGCGGTTGTAAGTATCGATCGGTAGTTTTCATAAACGTCCACTCCACCGAAATTATGCCAAAGACCAAGCGATATGGCCGGCAACTTCAACCCGCTTTTGCCACATCTGCGGTAGGTCATCTGCTCGTAACGGGCTGGGTCAGCTAAATAAGTCATCTATTTTTGATAAAAGGATTTAGACGTTTTAATCAGTTCGAAAAGATAGCCGTTTTATTTTAGCCTGTAAAATTAAGTTTTATACCTGTAATGCAGATGACTGGCAAGATGCTGAAATTTGATACGTTTTAGCAAGCAATTGTGCAATTTTGTTAGGAAATCCATACATTCTTTATAGATTCACAATTCATTCAGATTTTCGCAAAAAGGATGGTTTGTGAAGAACTGACGCAAGTAATTAGCCATCAGCATTAATTTATTGTTCCTTCCCGGTATGGATTTCTTTTTTGTCGTTTTTTTTCTGATTCAGTTTATTCGCAAACGGTTAAATACCGCCGTAGTTCTTCCAGAGTGGGATAAAAAGCTGTTGCTGGCTCGTTATACCGCAATTGGATTGCTTGCGGCGTTTTACATGCTGAATGAATCAACTTTGGTCCATTGGCTTTGGTATCCGTTTGTGCTTTCCATTCTTTACACCATTTATAAGGAAAAGGATTTTGAATCTATACGCAGCACCGTTCAATCCTTATTTCCATTTATTGCCGTTAGTTTTCTGGGGGACTTGTTTAAATTGATATCGCCAACGCAATACAAAGAATACCATGATTATTTTGATGTGGCCAAAGCTTTTGCATTTTTATGGATGCTGGCGCTTTGGTATAATTTTCAGAAACAGCAAAAGGTTTTAGATAAAGAACGCGAAGAACAAAAACGAAGGGATGAAGAGAATGAAGCTAAAAAAGCGTCACTCGAATATCTTGTTGCCGAGCGTACACAGGAGCTGACAATTCAGACGATGGAACTCCAAAAGGCTTTGGATGAATTAAAAGCTACACAAAACCAATTGATTCAAAGCGAGAAAATGGCGTCACTGGGCGAGTTGACAGCAGGAATTGCCCATGAAATTCAGAATCCTTTAAATTTTGTCAATAACTTCTCGGAGGTATCTGTAGAGCTTTGTCAGGAGTTGGAAGAAGAGATTAAAAAGACAGAAATTCCGGATGCGGACAAAGAATATATTGCCGGAATCATCAGCGATTTAAGCCAGAATCAACAAAAAATCACGCACCACGGAAAACGCGCGGACTCGATCGTGAAAGGTATGCTGCAACATTCGCGGACTTCTTCCGGCAAGAAAGAGCCGACGGATATTAACGCACTGGCTGACGAATATATGCGTTTGGCATATCACGGACTGCGTGCTAAAGACAAAGAATTTAATGCAACCCTGACGACCGATTTTGATTCGACGATCGGAAAAATAGAGGTTATGCCCCAGGATTTGGGCCGGGTTTTTCTTAATTTATTCACGAATGCATTTTATGCTGTTGCTGAAAAGAAAAAGCTGAATAAGGATAATCCGACCTTTGAAAATTATAAACCGGAGGTTAAGATAACGACAAAATTGTTTGGCGGTAAATTGTATATCCGAGTTTCTGACAATGGAACGGGTATGCCGGAAAGTGTTAAATCCAAGATTTTTCAGCCTTTTTTTACAACAAAACCCACTGGACAAGGAACAGGACTTGGTCTTTCGATGAGTTATGATATCGTTACCAAAACGCATGAAGGAGTCCTGGACGTTAGTTCTAAGGCGGGTGAAGGAACAGAGTTTAAAATTACACTGCCAGTATCCTGAGTTGTTATATTTTAAGTAGTAAATCCCTAATTATGAAAATACTGGTTGTGGACGATGAGCCGGATGTAAAGGCGCTTTTTGAACAGCGTTTCAGAAGAGAAATTCGTAATGGAGAATTTCAATTTTCCTTCGCTTTTTCGGGGGAAGATGCGATTCAATATCTGGAAGGACATGCTTCGGAGATTGTGATGATACTCTCGGACATCAATATGCCCGGAATGAGCGGCATTGAACTTTTGAAAACGATTCGGAAAGATCACCCGATGGCGCCGCCGATTGTAATGATGATCACGGCTTATGGCGATACAGATAACTATGAACAGGCTATGAAATTTGGTGCAGATGACTTTTTGACGAAACCGGTAAATTTCACAGAGCTGAAACAAAAATTACAAGAAAGATATGAAGGCTAAAATCCTTGTGGTTGACGACGAACCTGATTTACAATTACTTATAAAACAAAAATTTCGCAGACAGATCCGGGAACAGCAGTACGAATTTGTATTTGCTGAAAACGGTGAAGCTGCGTTAAGAATGCTGGCAGAACATCCCGATGTTGATATGGTTTTGAGCGATATCAACATGCCAGAAATGGATGGTCTGACTTTGCTTTTAAAGTTGAGCGAGTTAAGCCCTCTGTTAAAATCTGTGATTGTTTCAGCCTATGGCGATATGGAAAATATCCGTACGGCAATGAATAGGGGAGCTTTTGATTTTCTTTGTAAACCTATTGATTTTCAGGATCTTGAAGTTACGATGGAAAAAACTTTGAGATATGTTGAGCAGCTTCGGGATACTTTGAAGGCGGTGCGGGAGAATGATATTTTACGGATGTATGTAGATTCTTCGGTTTTGCAATTCATGACGCGTGGTGCTTTTGAAAGTTCTCTTACATCGAGTGAAAATATTGAAGCTTCTGTCGTTTTCATGGATATGTGCGGTTTCACTTCGATTTCAGAAAGGGAGCCGGCTGACCATGTCGTCAAGATGATCAATAAATATTTTGACGTGATGGTTAAGGAAATTCTTGCCCACGGCGGACTTGTCGATAAGTTTATGGGAGACGCCGTGATGGCTGTTTTCAAAGGTGAGTATCATCTGGATCGGGCGATTGAAGCTTCTTTGGCAGTTAGAAATCAGATTAATACCTTTAAAGAACAATTGCATAACCAGACCGAATATTTCCCTAATGTGGCGATTGGAATCAATTCAGGGGAAATGGTAAGCGGAAATATCGGTTCGGCAACATTGCGACGCCTGGATTATACCGTTATTGGTGACGCGGTCAACGTAGCGCAGAGATTACAGTCTGTTGCCGGACCAGGTCAAATTGTGGTCCCGGAATGGGCTTATGAGAAAATCAAGGAAGCATTTCAATGTCAGCTTATTGGAGAAGTAAATCTGAAAAATAAGCAGAAAGCGATGCAGATCTATGAAGTGCTTGAATAATAGTTTGTCTTTTATCTTTTTAATAAAATGGAAATTGACAAGGCTGAAAAATATATCCTCGATTTGTTGAACAAAAACCTTTCTTCAACACTATATTATCATGGCCTGCATCATACACTGGATGTCGTTGATCAGGCATTGATCTTAGCGGATGAAGAAGGTGTAAAAAGCGAGGCATCGCTGAAACTATTAAAGACGGCGGCATTGTTTCATGATTGCGGCTTTATGAACACTTACAAAGATCATGAAGAAGAGGGATGTCGGATTGCAAGATCCGAACTGCCTTTATTCTCTTATACAAATGAAGAAATCGATCAGATTTGCGGTATGATCATGGCTACAAAAATACCGCAGTCTCCTAAAAATCAGCTTGAGAAAATCCTTTGCGATGCAGACCTTGATTATTTGGGACGCAATGATTTTGAACCCATTGCTGCGAGCCTTTTTGAAGAATTGAAAAGCAGGCAGATTATTGAAAACGAAAAAACCTGGAACTTTGTCCAGGTTAAATTTTTAGAATCACATCATTATCATACCAATTCCGCCCGAAGTAAAAGAGCGGAATCCAAACAGAAAAGGCTGGAAGAATTGAGGAAACTAATCTAGACGGTCGCTCTCATTTTTTCATTTTGAACCCGGATTCGTTGGCAAAGGATTCTGAGAACATTCCGTAATATTTCGTCACGCTCCTCCATTAACTCGAAAAAATCTTCCTGATCAACACGGAATAAAAGAACGTCAGATTCTGCTACGGTTGAAGCTGATCTTGGTTCGGTATCAAGTAAAGCCAGCTCTCCAAAAATTTCACCTTTATCAAACAATGCCAGCTGTTTCGGGCCGTCATAAATCCCAATTTCGCCCGAGTAAATAATGAACATACTGTCGCCTGCATCACCTTTTGCAAAGATTTCCTGCCCTTCCTGATACATAACTTCTTTCATAATGGGGGCGATAGAACTCAACACATTTTCCGGGGTTTGAGAAAATAACTTTGTATTCTTCAATACAATAACCCGCTCCATTTCAGATATTTGCTGAGAAGATTCCGTCGTGTGGTTCATATTTTTATCGGATTGACTGTGATATTTCTGTGAAGGGAATTTTGAATAAGCTGCTCTCGCCGCATCTCTGAGTAACCTGATGGGGTGATTCAAGAACACGTCCAGATTAGCGATTTCAGAATCCGGAGTCCAGCGCTCTATGGTAACCGCTATCGTCCATGCTGTAAAATACTGTTCTTTTTGCGTTAATACGTAAGTCACAAAATTCTGCGGGTTCTCCGGTACATTCAGGTACTGACGCAGCGCTTCCAATTTCCGTTGCAAAGGAATTTCCTCGAACAGCGCCCGTAAACACGGGTATAATTCTCTTGGAAGCAGGCTTTCCACCATTTCCAGAGAATTTGCCCGTTTCTCCTGCGAAGCATGTCGGATTCCCTTCCAGGCATTTTGAATAGTATCCTTGTCATACAAAACGGAAAACAGATAGAACAACCGTTGATTGACCTGTAACAGCTCGTAATTCAAAGAAGAATTCCATGTCGGATTTCCATTTCCGGGATCAATCGCGTTTAAAATCTGATAAGCGTGAAGCAGCTCAATGTCTACAAAATTTCTTACCGTATTTTTCTGATCAGAATCCAGGGCGTAAGACAGCAGCGAACGTAATCCGGAGGTGTGGAGTCTTAACGAAGGCGCATGAGGCTCACCCTTTGATTGGTAAACTTTTGAAATAAATTTAAACAGGACAGGCAAAAGTTCACTGTTAGACTGTTTCTCCGCTGACTTCAAAAATGAGTAAATATCTTTTTCAGAAGTCGATTCATTCAGCCAGTCCTGCAAAATAGCAGCTCCGGACTGACCTGATTTTATAAGTGAAAGACTTGCGGTTTTTGACAATTTTCCAGATAAAAAACCGGGTAGTTCGTTTGTTAATTCATTACTACTTCCTGTACCAATCACTTCTATTGCGCGCTGCTGAATTTTTTCACTCTTGCTTTTCAGGGAGTTTTTAATCTGCATTTTGAAAGCTTCCACATCCATCGCTTCCACGCAGTCCAGAGCAGTCAGCTGCGAATCGATATCACCTGCTGCGAACAAATTATGTATTGTCTGGCGCAATAGCGTGGGAGATTTTCCGGTCTGCCTTGCACCAAGCACGGCACCTCTCACAATATCCAAATCAGAATGAGACAAATATTGAGCAAGTTTGTCGCTTGTCATATTGTCAGAAGCGCAGGCGATTTGCACGGCGAGCGTCTGGCAAGGTGTGTTTGGCTCATTTTCTATGTAGGAGTAAAACGATTCCGTCGGACTGTAATTTCCAGTCTCCACCAGGGCTTCAAGCGTTTTCAGGCGGACAAGCTCAGACGGATTTCTTAACAAAGAATCAACATTTTTATAAAAGGATGAAGGTTTATTCTTCACGAGCCAGGCGATCGCGTTAATCACCTCTTCTTTTTTCTCACTTTTAAGATTTTCCTTGATAATAGGCAGCGCTTCGCCCGGAGAGGCCATTTCACCGCTTTTTAGAAATCTTTTACTAATCGCACTTTTCAATTCCAATACATACTCGGCATAAGCTTTCCTGAAAATGATAAGTGCCGCCAGCGAGAATAGCAGAGAAAGATCGAAAGTCAGACTGATATTGGACCACTCCATAGTATAAACTGTCCAAAGCAAAACTCCGGCAAGCAGCATACCTAACGGTTCGTATAGACCTTTGGCAAGCGTATGTCCTTTAAGGCGATTCTTTGTGGAAAGTGGCTGGAAAAATACCAGAAAAACCGGATCAAAAAGTGTTCTTCTTATTAATTCAAAAAGCAGATAAGCGATGCAGTAATAAATCAGCAACGAAGGTTCGTCCGTTCTAAAATACGACGAAATGATTAGCCCGAGTGATATTAAAACTGTTGTCAGAGGAAGTAAATAGAGTGTGATTTTTACACCAAAACGCTCTACAATTTTTCCGGAAAACAGCATTTTTACAAAGGTCGAAATAACATAAGTGGCTGTTAATAGCGAGCCAACGAAGATAATGGTGTCATGCTGGCTGTGAAATTTGTATTTTACGTTAACAAAAAAATGATATTCAATCCATGTTGCCGCCGCTGCAATCGCGACCGTTCCAAGACAAAGTGCCGTAAGAAGCCTGTTCCCGCCAAAATATTTCTGAACAAATTTTGAATCAGAAAATCCTGACTGTCTTGGTCTTGCGTGATGTGGATTTGGAATGGCCGTGTACTTGAATGTTAGTTTCTGAGTGTAAAATGCAAGAGCAAAACATAACAGCGAGACAGTCAGCAAAATCATTAAAACAGATGGCGAGTGAATCAATACGGCGAGCACAGCACCCAACGCTTTCGCAGGCATATCGCCTGAGCCGATTACACTGAACATTCTTTTGCTTTGCCGAACGTCGAAAACGATCGCGGATAATCCCCAGAATTCAAGGTTAATCAGTAAGTAAATTACCCTGTATCCGACCATTATCGCGATGGCTGTTGCTACTCCGTGGCCCGCCCACAATAAAACCATAACCACCAGCACCAGAAATAGTGACGACAACATGGTTCCAAGACTAAGCTTTTCAAGTGCGAGGTGATGTTCGTAATGTTCGTAAATCTGTCCTGCTGCCATGACGGCCAGCGCAGCGACGATATATGCAATCGGTAAGGAATATTCCGGATGATTTTCTAGCAATAAGATATTGGCGGACACATAAACGAGTGTCGTCCCGACATTAATAAAAAAGTTGTGAAAGAAGAAAAGAAGCGTTTGTGGGTTAATCGTACTATTTAATCTACTTTTTTTAATGGCTGATATCATAATTTATCGGAAAGCTAGCGTCACTCATGTAAAATAAACACTAATTATTCCTTTTAAAAACTGAAACCGTTCATGATATCGTGAAATTTGCAGAAATTTGAAAATGCATGCCCAATTTGAATTTTAATTTACCCGACTATGAAGATTGATTTTAAGCGGATTGACCACGTGATGCTTTGTTTTCCCGAGGGAAGAGAAAAAGAAGCAAGAAGATTTTATGAAGAGGTTTTAGGTTTGGAAGAAATTATTGATCCGGAACGACCTCATTTGCGTGGCGCGATCTGGTATCAAATGGGGAATATCCAGTTACATTTAATGACGGATCAGGGAAGTAATGCTTCTGAACGTCATCCAGCTTTTGAGGTGACTAATTTAGAAGAATGCCGCCAGTTGTTGGAAGGTCATGGAATTCCGGTTAAAAATCTGACACCTATTATCGGCCGGACGCGATTTTCGTTCAGAGATCCTTTTGAGAACAGGATTGAGTTGCTGCAATACCATGATTAGCTTTTAGCGGCTGGGTTTTAGCTTAAAGCTTGGGGAAGGATTTGGCTTTTTAATCATAAAATAAATGCCGTTTGATTTTTGTCAAACGGCATTTATCATTTTTCATGACTAACTCCAAAGACGATCGTGAGAGCGTTTGTCGTTCCATTGATCGGTTGGCGCGAAGTAGCTTTTGTCTTTTGGAGACAAATGTTTCTTCAATTCTTCATCCACCAGCTCAATTCCAAGTCCGGGCGCCTGTAATGGGACGTTTGCATATCCCTTTTCAATAAGTTTCCTGCTATCTGTCGTTTTGACGATATTTTCCCACCATGGCACATCAACGGAATGGTGTTCCAGTGCAAGGAAGTTTTGCGTCGCAGCCGCACAGTGAACATTGGCCATAAAACTGACCGGTGAACCTGCAAAGTGCATGGCCATTGCAATTCCGTGATCTTCGGCATAATCTCCGATACGTTTTGTTTCCAAAAGTCCGCCGGAGGATGCCAGATCCGGGTGAATAATATCCACTGCCCGCGCTTCGATAAGTGGTTTGAAACCTTCTTTCAGGTAGATATCCTCACCCGTCAATGTTGGTGTTTCAAGTGCTTCCGAAATTTGTTTCCATTGGTCAGTATATTCCCATGGCACCATATCTTCAAGCCACGCCAATCTGTATTTGTCCAGCGCTTTTCCCAGACGGATTGCATTATTCAAATCAAAGTGTCCATAATGGTCGGAAGATATCGGTATTTCATAACCCACAATACCGCGAACATCTTCCACCACTTTTGCCATTTGTTCTAAACCCTGAGGAGTGATCTGGATGGCGGTGAAAGGATGTTTTGTGTTTGCATAGGAGTGATAATCACCAGACCACTGAGAAAAACCTCCACCCCAAACTTTATTATTGACCACGCCGCCGACAGTATTTTTCAGCATCCCGATTGAAATATCCATTTTCAGCCAGGTATATCCCTGGGTTTCTGTACGGAATTTTATCTTTTCTTTAAATTCATCAAGATTGTCAGATTCAGGCGTATCAGCATATAATCTAACTTTATCACGATAGCGTCCGCCGAGCAATTGCCAACATGGAACGTTGTAGGCTTTTCCGCAAAGATCCCAAAGTGCCATTTCAATACCGCAAACGCCGCCAGCCTGACGGCCATGCATACCAAATTGTTTGATGGTTTTGAAAAGCATTTCGACATTACATGGATTTTCTCCCAAAAGCCGGCTTTTCAGCATTAGCGCATAACGTTCGTCTGCTCCGTCGCGCACTTCCCCCAAACCATAAATTCCCTGGTTGGTATCAATACGGATAATAGGCGTTCGGCCGACGTTTTGGAGCACACAATATCGGATATCCGTAATTTTCAACTCGGAAGGTTTCGAAGCGCGGTTGACCTTCGAGGTTGCCTGCGCGACTGTGTCTTCGATCGACATGGACATAAAACTGCCCAAGGCAATGCCGCCAACTGCTGATTTTCTCAAAAAATTACGGCGACTGTCTTTGGTAGCCGGGTTGTTGATTTCTGCTTGTACAGCCAGCTTTTCTGCTTTTTCAACTTCCTTGTTAGAGGTAATAATCTGATTTAAGATACTCTTCATAATTAAGATATTTAGGATTTATTACAAAAAGCTGATAGCTAATTACTAACAGCCGACAGCTGTTTAATAGTTACGTTCTTTCAAATAATCATCAAGCTCTTTTTTGGTCATTGGTAAGCGGCCGGGATAGGCATTCACCCAATTCAGGAAATCTTTCGAAATAGCATCAGTCCATTTTGTATCAATTTCTCCCGGTGTATATTTCCCTTCCCTAAGTCGCTGGTGTCCGAACTCGTCGCGGAGCGCGGTCACTTCTGATGTTATCACCAGATCTTCAACCAAATGGGCGGGAATAAAGATGGTTCCATATTTTTTTGCCAATACCACATCGCCCGGTAAAACAATTGCTCTGCCGATTCGGATTGGATAGTTGATACTGGTCAACATCATTTGCTGGATATAAGAAGGATCTGAACCCTTCATCCAGGCGTTGTAACCTTTTATCTCGCTAAGTCCTTCAACGTCGCGAACGGAACCGTAAAAAATCGTCCCCCTTTTTGATTTGGCATAGATCGAATTTCCAAGATTATCGCCGATCAGGGTTCCGTCAGCAATTTTTCCATAACCGTCGGCTACGTAAACGTCACCGTTCGTTAACACATCAATCGGCCAGGAATTTGTTCCACCGGCTGGATTGCGACCTTCTTTTTTTCCGGTTTCTTTAATTAGATCCTGCAAATCAGGACGGAGCGGCATATACTGGGCTGTAACAACCCGCCCGGTCATAGCGCTATCCGGATGAATTAAGATCCACTCACCTTCATACTGGTTTTGATAACCTTTGTTTCGCAATACGCCCCATGCCTCCTCGATTGAGATGTTCTTCAATCTTGCCAAAATAGCATCAGAAACTTTCGGTCTGCCATCTGCCGAACGCTCACCTTTCCAGGCGGAGGTCATGGCTTTGATCTGGTCGACATTCGGAGCAATTGGTTGGGCATTGGACAAAAAGGAGAGCAGCAAAAACGCTGGTAGCAGTTTTGTTTTTTTGAACATAAGAAAATTAGGTTAGAAGAAAATAGGTGATCAGAATACTGCAAGCGACTGATCAGATCGCTTGCAGTTGTATTTTTACAAAAACTTTATTTATCCCAGAATATATGCGTGCCGAGTTCGTCAGGGCCCTGGCGCGCTACGGCAGCATTGTAATTGACGGTGTTAACTGATTTTTCTACAACCGGGTATACCAAACGGCGGATGAAATCTTTCACCGACGGATCAGCTCCGGGATATGGATTTTTTGTCAATGTCGGGAATCCGCTTCTTCTGAAATTAGCCCAAGCTTCTGAACCATTCAGGAATGAAGAAATCCAGTATTGTGTATTGATCTGTTCAAGAGCGGTAGAAGCTGAAAAAGGATTTGCAGCAAGATATGCATCCTGGCTTGCAGCCGGTATAGCAGCCGATGGATCATATTGCGTCATTTGGTTCATATGCGCTTTCACGCCTGACTCGTATAAAGCCTTCACATCACCTGTGATATAACCTCTTTGTACCGCCTCTGCAAGGAGAAGCTGCGTTTGTGAGTAGGTAATGAAAAATTCCGCGGCATCAATTTTTCCAAGCGTCCGGCGGTTTAGTTGTGAATACTTAAACGCCGCGCCGCTTTTTCCGGGATAGTTTGGTTCTGTTAGAATATTTGATTCGTTATATCCGTATGGAGCCCCTTGCTGATTTGCGGGATCTGTGTCTTCTTTTCCGGCAGTCGCAAGCGGATTGGCAGGGAGTTCGTATTTCACAGCGATAACTCTGCTTCGCGGATCGTTCGTCGTTTTCAGATAATCCACAAATGGTTTTCCCAGATAAACATTACCACGCTCAGTTCCTTGGAAAAAGTTTGCGTTCGGACTGTTGAATGTGCTGTTAAAAGCAATAAGCGCATTGTCAGTATTTGACGTCATAATACCGCCGTTTGCTGCATCAACGGCTTTCAGTACATAAGTTTTTGCCTTTGCTTCGTCAATTTCAGTATAACGCATGGCAGCTCTCAGCAGCAGGGAGTTACCCAGTTTCTTCCATTGCGCAATATTTCCTTTATAAAAGAGATCGCCGCTTTCGATGTTTTTGGTGGCGTCAAGTGCTTTTGTTGCTTCGTCCAGTTCTTTCAAAATATCGTCGTAGATGAGTTTTTGGTCATCATATTTTGGAAGATTTATTCCGTCTGAATATCCTTTGCCGGCGTCGAAATAGGGGACATCACCATAAGTATCAACCAAAACCATGAATACATAAGCGCGCCAGATGCGGGCCATCTGATAAATATTCGCTCTTAATGGATTGTCCTGCGTTAATCTTAAAACCGTTCCCAATAGATTTACCGGGCCGTTTCCTGTACCGGTTCCCAGATAAAGAGCATTGAAATTTGCGCTGGTGTTTGGATCAAATACGATATTATGATTTCCACCTTCCAACACGCCCGTGTAAGGTGTATTAATCTGCTGGACAATTTCGCTCTGGTAATGAAAAGTGGCCAGCGCTGAGCTGAATTGTGCATTTGAGAAAAGATAAGCCGGATCGGTCGTTGTTGCTAGTACCGGATTTTTATTCACGTCTTCAAAGCCGTTGTCGCAGGAGGTCGCTCCCAGGAAAAGGCCTATAACTGTCAGGTATATATGTATCTTTTTCATATCTGTCTTTAATAAAAGTTATAGCTTGATATTCAAATTGATTCCATAACTTCTTGTGGTAGGAAGCGTATGCGTTTCGATTCCCTGCAAATTATCCGAAGAAGAAACCTGAGCTTCCGGATCCAGGTTATCAATATGTTTCTTAATCAGCCAAACGTTGTTGACCATCGCAGAAATGTTCAGACCTTTGATGAAAGATTTGTTTACAAAACGCGACAAATCATAACCAAATGAAAGCGTTCTCCAACGAATGAAATTGCCGTTATAGATGAATGGCGTAGCGATGTTTGTGCTTCGGTAGGCTGTATAAAATTGCTGCGCTTCAACTCGTTTGTCGTTGGGACTTCCATCAGCATTCACGCCGTCCAGTAGCACACCATCTTCACGCCCAACCAGGGAAGGTTTTGATAGACCTTCACGCAGGAAGTTCAGATTGGAGTTGGACATAATTTTGTAACCCGCTTTGAAATCAACTTGTGTGGATACCCGGAAACCTCTCACATTGATCGTGTTCATCCACGCGCCAACCCATTTTGGAATGGCACTTCCGAAGGTGGTAAGGTTTCCTTGCTGAGGCAGGCCGCCGGCTGTAATGATTCGACCCTGATCGTCACGTTTGTAGTCAAATCCGCGAAGGGAAGCCAAAGGTTTGCCAACCTCATGCGAAACAATTCCGAAAAATTCACCTTGTCCCACATCAAACCGCAGCTGTTCCTGAGCCAGCTCAATCACTTTACTGATGTTGTAACTGGCATTGAAACTGGTTTCCCAGGAAATATTTTCAGCTCTCACCGGAACAATCGTTAACAGAAATTCAATTCCTTTATTTTGCAGCTTACCGATATTAACTTTCGTTCCTGAAAATCCTGACGTATTGGAAACGCCTACGTTCAAAATTTCATCGACCGTATTTTTGCGGTAAACCGACATATCTAAATTCAGTCTGCTGTCAAACATCCTGAATTCAAGACCCATTTCAATTTCCTTTACTTTTAGTGGGCGCAAATTGGCGTTAGGGCTGATGTTGCTGGAAATGTTTCCAAGCGCCACACCATTAAATGGATTTGCATTGACTGCATAATAGAGGTTGTTTGAATAAGGATCCGTGTCACCTCCAACTTCCGCGTATGCAGCGCGAAGTTTACCGTAGTTCAACCAGTTTGGCAGTTGCGCAAAGGCCTGACTGAACACAAAACTACCGCTTACAGAAGGATACAAATAACTGTTCGATTGCGGGTTTAATGTAGAGAACCAGTCATTTCTTCCCGTAACATTCAGATACAAAAAGTTTTTGAAAGACAATTCGGCAGAACCATAAATGGAATTCACTTTCTTTTTGCTGTAATTATAGTTCGGGTTTTTCACCTGACCATTTCCAATCGTGTAAAGATCACGCACGTAGAAGTTAGTTACGGCTGTTGACACGTTATCACTCACCTGAAGCAACTGGTTGCCTCCAAGTGTAACGTCAATACCGAAATCGCCAAATGTTTTATTTGCTCCGATCAGGAAGTCCAGATTTCGTTCCCGGAAAGTGGATATGTCCTGGTAGTAATATCCATTAAAGCCAGTGGCAACTGCGCCAATCGAACGTGTACCGGTTGGGCGGTTATAGTTGTACGGACGTGTAAAATAGTCCTGCCCGATACGTCCCTGAACATAAAGCCATTTCGTGAATTCGTAACGCACGCTTGTATTTCCGAAAATACGGTCGCGCCTTACATTTTCAAAACGGTCATAAGCCACCCAATATGGATTGTTCCTGTTGGTAAATCGCGAAAGTGGCATCTCGTTTCCGTTTGGATCTTTGCGGTTTTTCAGCCAGTCGGCATCTATACTCGTCGCCAGTGTATAAATTGTCGTGTTGGCATTCATGTCCTGAATCCCGATCTGAGGAGGGTTTTTGTTATATTCGTTAGAATAATTCGCGTTCAGCTGAACAGAAAGTTTGTCGTTAAATTTATAATTCAAACCCAGGTTGAATATCTTTTTATGATAGTCAGAATTTGGTATGATCGCGTTTGCGTCCGTGTTGGCAAATGATAACCGGAAGTTTCCTTTCTCATTTCCCCCTGAAAGTGCTACTGAATTTGTAAAGCTTGTTCCGGTACGATAAAAATCCTTGATACGGTCTCTGTTTGGAGAATAAGGCTGCATTGACCCGTCGAATTGCGGGGCAAGCGCGCCGTCCATTCTTTCTCCAAAGGCAAATACGCCTGAGCTCTGCGCTTCCGCCACGGTTGTCGGACGCTTGCCAAATTCTCCCTGGCCATATTCGTATTGAAAATTCGTATAATCAAGCGCTTCCTGTGCTTGAAAATTTGAGTTTATTTCCACACCGATGCCAGCGCTTTTGCTCCCTGTTTTTGTGGTAATAATAATCGCTCCGTCTTTCGCACGAAAGCCATATAAAGCCGCCGCCGCCGCACCTTTCAGCACGGTCATCGATTCGATATCGTCCTGATTGATACTTTGAAGACCGTCACCCGCGTCCGAAGAACCACCTGTCGGGTTTCCGGTTCCATTTCCAGACGAACCACCTGCCGAAACGCTTGAATTATTAATTGGAACTCCGTTTACTATGATAAGAGGGGAGTTGTTACCGCCAAACGAGGACTGACCGCGGATACGGATTTTAGTTGACCCGCCAGGGCCACTGGCAGGTGGTGAAACGTTCAGACCGGCTACTTTTCCTTGTAAACTATTCCCAAGATTCGTTGTACGATTGTTTGTAATTTCTTCGGTGTTTACTGTCGCGGTGGAATAGCCTAATTTTTTCGCATCACGTTTGATACCTAATGCAGTCACCACAACCACTTCAAGATTTCTGACATCCGGCTTTAATGAAATGTCAACCGTAGAACGATTACCGACCTGGACTTCTTCAGGAGTATATCCAACATAAGAAAAAATCAGAACCGCATTATCATCAGGAACGCTAAGTTGGTAAGTTCCTTCGGCGTTGGTAGCTGTTCCGACTTTTGATGCTTTCAATACAACACTTACACCTGGTAAAGGATCACCTTTTTCATCAGAAACTTTACCTGATATATTTCTCTCAGCAGCTGTATTTCCGGCGGCTTCATTACTCAAACTGCTGGGCATATTCACTCCCTTTACCAGGATTACCTGTTTTCCTTCCAATTTATAACCCAGGTTCATTGGTCGTAAAAGCTCATCCAGAACGTCGGAGAGCGGTTTTTCGATGGCCTTGATGGTGACCTTTTTCCGTGTGTTAATAATGGCGGAACTGTAAGTGAATCGGAGCTGAGTCATTTTGTTCAGCTTTGTCAGGACACTTTTCATATCCTGGTTATTTACCTCAATCGTAACTTTCTGATTTAGTATTTCCTGGGCATCTACCACCGTTGCGGAGGCGATACTCGAAAAGATATAGGCCAGCAATAATTGGTAGAATGATATCTTCATAAGACTACACATAAGCCGAAGCAGGTGTCGATTTTTTTTCATAATTTTGGTTGTTTTGTTCAGTATTCTTGAAAAAAATTGGACAAAAAAATCCCCTTGCATCTTTTTTCAGATGTCGCTGTGGAGCGTAGGGAACGCTTTGAGTCGGTGGTGGCGCAATCACCACTGACTCTACATTTAAATGGTGGTCGACGTTTAATTCATAGGCATGAGCGGAATTTTAATGGTGGCAGTACTGGGTTTTGATTTATAGATTTTTGTCTATCGTAAACATCCTTTGCTATTGATGATTATTTGACCATCAACCACTTCATAGGTCGCTCCGATTGCCTGACATATTGCGTTCATGCGTTGTTTCAGCGTTTCTTCCTTAAAAATGGTACTGATCGGGCAGCCTGCCAGCGTTTCTTTATCAAAAACGATCTCGATTCCGTACATTTCTCCTAGTGTTCGCAGAACCTCTGCAACAGGCTGGTCATCGAAAACAAGTTCCTGACTTGTTGTTGAAAGTATCAGCATATCCGGATTTTCAACAATACCTTTTTCCAACCGACTATCTTTTCTGTTAAAAACAACCTGCTGGTTTGGACTAAGAATAACTCCTGCAACTTCCCTGTCGTTTTTTTCTGACAAAGTCGCATAATCTTTCTCCGGATAAACAGATACTTTTCCGGTTTTAACTACAACCATTACGGTACTTTCAGTATCCACAGCCTTGATCAAAAAACTGGTTCCCAGTACTTTGGTCACCGTTTCATTTGCAAAAACCAGGAACGGTTTTGCTGGGTTTTTAGCGACATCAAAAAACGCCTCACCTTTTAGATATACTTTCCGGGATTCCCCCTCAAACTTATTTGGGAACCTTAAACTACCACCTTTCATTAGAGTGGCCACACTTCCATCACTCAGCAGAACAGTCATTTCATTATCAGCATGGTTCGTTTTTGTGATCATTTCGACATTGACCATCGCAACGTTTTTATCACGCAAATTTTGAGAATAAAAAAACCAGCTTAATCCTGAAATCAGGACCAATACTGCCGCAATTTTTAATAATGGATTAATAAATATTGAAAGCCGGCTATTACCAATCTGTGCTTCCGCCAGTTCTACCAACAAACTTATATCCTGTTCAACCTGCTCGTCAGTTAAGTCGTCCTTGTACCGCTCATAAACAGTCAACAGTAGCTCTATTGCCTGATTTATCGTGCTCTGCTTATCCGGGTTTTGTTTTATCCAGTTATCCCAGAATACGACTGTCTCCTCAGAAGGATCAAGAATCCACTGACGGAAATGCTCGTCTGTGGCGAATTCTTCGACGGTATATTTACTATAGTCAATCATAAAATCTTCGCAATAAATATTTCAAGGTTTAGGATTCTGGCTATCTAAATAATGCAATTTAAAATTCACATTGCACTATTTTTACATTCTTAGTATGTATGTCTCGATATTGGTTAGTGATAACCAAAAAAGTTAAATTATTTTTAAAATAATGATATTAAGTAAGAGCGACGCTGATAATCAGTAGAGAAGGATTGAAAGAAGTACCCAGAAGAATTCAGCAGGCATCCAAATTTCTTTTATTTCTTTAATGGTACGGTAGAGAAGGTTGGAAACGCTCTGGCGGCCAAGATTCATGACATGAGAAATATCTTCGTTTTCAAGATTTTGGTAGAAACGGAGATAGATAATTTCCTGCTGGCGTTTGGAAAGACGGGCAATAATTGAGTTCAGTCTCTTGATCTGATGTTTTAGGTGTTCGTTTTCAATAATACGCGACTCGATCGAAAGATCGGACCCATCGGCATCGAACAATAATTCTTTTGGTTCTTTAAATCGTTTCAAGCGAACGCTTTCTTTGATAAGCTTATGACGTAAAGCTTTGAGGAGGTAGGATTTTACAAAAGCTGTCTCCGACAGAAATGTTCTTCGTTCCCATAATTCCAGGTATAATTCCTGGATACAATCCCGGATAAATTCTGAATCGGATGAGAATTTGGTGGCGTAATTGTACAGTGTACGATAGTGCATCTGCGATAACTCTCCGAAAGCTACGGCGTCGCCTGACTTGAATTTAAGCCATAAACTGACATTGATGTCGGTCGAATTAGGGGATATATCTACTGCATTATTCAATTCAAAAAGATAGATATTGTTTAAATAAATCAGTAAATTATCATATTAAAGACGAGCTGTTCCTTTATCTCCTGTGTATTTTGATTATTTTAAAGAAGATTTGGAATAGTATTTCGGAAGCAATTAAACATAAGTAAAACAGCCCGCAGAAATGCGGGCTGTTTTTGAATTACTTTACAACTTTTAATTTTCCCTGCATTAAGGTGTAATGTCCTGGGAATGTGCAAAGATATTGGTAGGTACCTGGTGTTTTTGGAGCGACAAAATAAATCGATTCTGATTTTTCTGGCTCAACGATGTTGGTATGAAAAAGTACTGCATCGGATTTTGGAACGTAGTTCATTTCGGTCCCTTTCAAACCAAGATTCAGACCCGCTTCACCGACTGCATTGGCAGTGCCAGGCTTGGTAATCACAAGGTTATGAAGCATATCGTCATTGTTGTTCAGGTTTATTCTGATACGACTTCCGGCTTTTACCTGAATTTCGGTGACGTCAAATTTCAAGCCCGGAACGGTTCCGATGTTGATCACCTGATCTGGTCCGTTCGTCCAGGAAGCTGGCATTTCCGTTACACGTTTTGCTGAATTGGTTTCCGCAGTTTTAGTACCCGAAGCCGCCGCTGTGTGCGTGCTGTGGTCCATCGCCGGTTTAGTGCTGGCTGTATATTGTGAGGCAGTCAAAGCTGCGCCACCCGCAATTTCATTTAAAGTATAATATCCAAAATTATGAAGCAACGACAAACCATCTTTCGATTGAACGCCTTCGGCTTTTACTTCGTGGATATATCCTTTTCGCAGCGAAGCCGGGTCAAGAACAATTCTTGCACGTAGTCCGTCTTCCGAAACTGATATTCCTTTGATCGCCAGTTCGTTGGCATTGATAATTGGGCTTCCGTAAATGTGGTGATATTTATAAGTGAAACTGTTTACTTTATAAGAATCAGATTTTGAAGCCGTTGCTTTGTCAACAGGCGACGTGAATGTTACTTCAAAACCGTCCGGCATCGAGTGAATGCTTTTCATTTCAAAAGGCATTTGACCTGTCCAGACTAAGCGCTGAATACCGAAATCTTCTTTTCCGGTTGCAGACCATCCGCGGCTGGTTTGTCCAACGAACATCGATCCGTCAAGTCCCCAGACCATACGAATAATTCCGGATTCGAAACCCTCACGGAAAGGAAAACATGCGCCCTGATATACGCCGTTGACCTTTTCCATGTCCACACGCATAATTTTACTATGTCCCTGGTCACCTACAAATAGCTGTCCCTGGAAAGGTCCAAAAGCACCGGCTGTGGTATCTTCCTTAAAATCAGAAGTTGAAATACCCATCAAAGTATGAGGGAACCAAACTGCCGGCGGCTTGATACCCGGCACTTTTTTCGCCACATCGTAGAGTGGTTCTCCTGTGTCAGGGATATCTTCCGGTTTCAATTTTACGGGCGATCCTGGCTCACTGCTCCAACGAAGACCTGCAACGTTTCCTGCAAAGTCACCTTTTTCCAGATGCGTCATACGACCTGAACCAACCCAGTCACCCTGGTTTTCAGTATAAAAAATATCACCTTTATAAGATCCGAATCCGGCAGGGGAGCGGAGGCCTGTCGCATAAGGCGTTAGTGATCCGTCTTCACCCAATTTCAACATCCAGCCTCTCCATTTTGACTGGCTCGCTCCGCGTCCAACCCAGTCAAGGTTGAGCGTAACGAGCATCTCGCCGTTTGGCATCGGAATCGGGCCGTAAGAATATTGGTGATAATTTCCTGACAATGGCCAGCGGGCGAATGAATCATAAACATCCGCAACGCCGTCGTTATCGGTATCAACAAGTCGGGTGACTTCACCACGCTGCGACAGTAAAATATCTTTTCCTCTGTAAAACAATCCTAGTGGTTCATGAAGACCGGAAGCAAAACGGTGGAATGTAGGCTGACCGTCGCCTTTCATGTAAGGATTTCCAATCATCCAAACTTCTCCGCGACGTGTAGACGTTGCCAGGCGGCCATCAGGTAAAACGGCCATTCCGCCAACTTCCATCTGGATTGTTTTTGGAATCGGCATCGTGATGATGCGATAGTAGTCATCTTCTGTTTTTGCCTTGTTTTGTGCTTGTGCAGCCAGACAGCCAAGAGAAAGCAAACTGGTTATTACTATATTTTTCATTTACTTAGAATATAAATTTTTTAGACAAAAGATTAAAACCGTTTACCAGAACATGGAATAACTCGCCGTACCAGAAACAGGCAGCAGTAATTCCTGATTATCTCCGGAAGTTCTAAGTACAACTTTTGCTTTTTTGTCAATTTGAATATAATAACGATCGTCCACCTGATACAGTCCTTTTTCTATCATCTGGATATTCTTACCGGAAGCAAGAAGCGAATATAAAGATCCTGACGGACTACCTTTCACCTCAATGGTGCGGTTGATCGCATCCGTTGACGCTGTGATATGATCACTAACGGTTGCAGATGCGACCGCATAACGAATCGATGGGAAACCTTGTGGATCAAGTGAATAACCCTGATAATTTACGTTTGCAGAATCTGGCCAAGAGGACTTTTCATTTTCCAAAATTGCAATACTACTCTTTCCTGAAACAGGCACTTTAAGACCAGCCGGTTCAAGCAGCTGAGGTTCACCGCGTTCATACCACATCTCGGTTACGTTGGCAAACTGACCTCTCCAGGCCTGAACCAAAGCACCACGACTTAAATCCATTGTATAATTCCAGCCTGTCGGACTTCCCACAGAAAGACAATGTGTGCGTTTGTATTTCTCTCCCGGTAAAAGAATAAAAGAACGAACCATTTCAGGACGTAACTCAGGCGTCACGCCGATATATGGCTTTGGCTCTGGTTCTGGTAGCGAAGAAAGGATATGAAGATCATATTGGCGAATACCCGGTTTTTGAACCCGAAGCCCCAAAGCCGGCTGGCGCCATGGGAAACGAGAATAATGGATTTTAAACCGATGCGTACCTTTTGTAAGATTTGCAGCACCCGAGTGCGATTCCTGCGAGGTACTCTCACCGCCCTCAAATATCGTTTTTCCGTCAATATCCAGTGTGAAAATTGGACCTGAATAAATTGTTGTGAAAACATAGTCGCCATCCTCTTCGGCCACCATTTCTCCTTCATATACCAAATGGAATTCGCGCATACCATTCGTAACTTCCTGCGTCAAACTCGTTGTTTTACCTTCTTTATCCAGTTTTGAATATTCTTTCGAATCCCATTTGTCTGAGTATAGTTTATAGTTCAGGTTGGCTAATGTCAGAGGTTTGCGATCATTCAGAAGTTGGTATCCGATGTTTCGGAATGCAATGGTACCTTTTGTTACTTCAAGTCCGATCGACTGCGCGTCGGTTACAGATTTGGAAAGCGGCAGGTATACACTTTCAAGAATGATAACATCATTTAATTTTAATGAATTTAAACGGGCAGAATTCTTTACCGTTGATACAGAAGCATCATACGCCAGCTCTATACTTTGCCAAAGTCCCGGAGCTTTTGCCGCATTTTGAGTTGGAAATTGTCCGATGAATCCAGATGTCAATGCGCTCGGTTCTTTTTGCTTGTGATCAGCCAGTCGAATCCGCTGACCTCCCGGAAGAATAATATTGCCTTCCGATCCTGGCGAAAGCATAAATTCCGCGTACATGCGAAGATCCTGTGCTTTTATCTTGGTATTGATTGCCGTCCCAGCAGTACCAATCAATACACCCTCGCCATTTTGAGTTTTTGCAGATTCATTTTTTGCCGGATGGATGGATACGCCACCTTTTACAGCCCAGTTCGAACCACTATTTTCGAAGGAAGAAAGGTCTTTCAGAGGTACCAGGGAATAATTTCCTTTTCCCGTCTGGGCAGATACCGCGAGCGGAAAAGCCAGGAGAAGGAGACTGAATTTTTGTATGATTGAACGCATTTTAAATATTAAGTGTAATGTTCACATTTAAAAAGCGAATTACGGAGTTTTTTACTATTATATTGTGATTTATTATTGATTTTTTTGAAGTCACAATTTCATGTTAGGACTTATATAATATGAGCGAAAGTTGAAAGTCGGACGTGTGTTGATTTAGATAGTAGCTTATTTGAAATAACAAGTGCAGTCGCACAATTTTAAGACTTCATCAGATTTCATTTCGTAATGCAAAGGTTCGGAGTCAACATCGTAGTTTAATTCTAATGTTTTACCATCTGGAGAAAGCTTTCCAGAAATAGTTATAGGTCTGTCAGTGACGTCTTCTTTTGAATATTGGGTGTATCGGTTATATTTTCCCTCTACTGTAAACGTTTGATTTCTTTTTAGATCAAATTTGGGGATTGACACCCACTCACAGCATCTTCCTTCGTGTTTGTAACCAGATTCATTTTCCACAAAATTAGAACAACCATCAAACCAGAAGGTAGGTAGAGCGAGTTCCTGGACTGTATTGGAATCTGATTTGCAGGAGTTAGCGCACAGAATTACTGTGACAAGTAATATAACGAGATTTTTCATGTAGAGAGACGTTGAGTATTTGTCTCAAAATTACGCAATTACTGGTTAGGTTTAAGACGGTTAAGGAAATTAATTCTTGTAATTCTTATGTTCGGTTACATTCAAGTTTGCATAAGTATTCCAACTTAATCACAACCACATAGACATGAGGCCGTCGGACCTCCTGATTTTAGCGCAAATGTTTTTGAAACACCTTGTCCCTCGAAACTCAAATCCAGTGATTTCCTGTCTTCTGAGATTTTGCCGGTGACGTTGACATCTGATTGTTGGAAACCTGCTCCTGTGTAAGTGAAATATTTTGCCGGAGTTACAAAGGAATTGTCCTTTTTTATCTTAATTTTTGAAACTGTGACATATTCGCAGCAGATGCCGGACAGGAGAAAACCTTTACTATCAGGCTTAAAAGAAACACATCCTTCCGACCATATCTCTGTTGGCGCAATTTCTTTCTCTGACTTACAGCTATCCAACATGATAAGTAACAGAAAAAGGACGAATGTTAATTTCATGGCGTAAAAGGTTAGGATTTCGTTATTCAACTAAAAACAGGACAAAAATTCGTATGAATTGGTTGGAAATAGGCAATGACTCAAAACCTGAAAATAAATACCTTTGGAAAAGTCTCATTCGATAATCCATGATCTCTTTCCGACACGAAGTATTTTTTGAAGTGGCTAATCACCTGAGTTTTACCCGGGCAAGTCAGGTTTTAAATCTGAGTCAACCTGCGATCAGCAGGCATATAAAGGCTCTTGAAGAACGTTATCGGACGAGTTTGTTTGAAAGGGTTGGAAATAGTATCAAATTAACGGTTTCCGGAAATTTATTGCTGGATCATCTGCGGCAGGCAAAAGAAGTCCAGATCAGGCTGGATTATGCATTAAGCACGCAACTTGACGAATACAACGCAAAAGGAGAATTGCGACTCGGTGCCAGTACCACTGTGGCGCTTTACATCATACCTGAAATTTTATCCGCTTTCAGACAGCGCCATCCAAATGTTAGAATAACATTATTAAACCGAAATTCAGAAAATGTCTTGAAGGCGTTGGGAAATAATGAAATTGACCTTGGAATTATCGAAGGTCAGACAAAAACGACCGCGGTCAGTTACCGTTATTTTCTATCTGATGAAGTTGTCGCCGTTTGTTCTCCAAAAAGTGAGTTATGGTCACGGAACTCAATCTCACTCGCAGAACTGAAAAATTATCCAGTCGCTTTTAGGGAACGTGGCTCCGGCACTTTGGATTCTGTAAAGGCTGCACTGGAAGATGTGCAGATGAAGCTGTCGGATCTTCGCAATAATATTTCCCTGGGCGGAACCGAGGCTTTGAAAAACTTTCTGTTGGTAGATAATTGCCTCGGATTTCTGCCCTTACGCTCTGTTCAGAAGGAGCTGGCGGCCGGAACATTAAAACAGATTTTTATTGATGGTTTGAGTATCCGTCGCCAATTCTTTTTTATTCAGCGCCATGGGTCCGAAAGCGATCCTTTTGCTCAGGCATTTGTTCGTTTCGCACTGCAAGGTCATAACGAAATGTTATAGCGTATACTAAAATAGCATTGGTTTTGATATGATTGAACCTATACTTTTGATCGAAAGTTACGCCGAAAATCATGCATGCCACAACGACCCTTACCTCTCATATAACGCATCTTGAATGCGCAGTCAGCAAAGAAAAATTTGACCATAAACAAATTCAAACCTTCTGTGAAAATGAGAAGGACGGATGGAAAGCGCCGCTTTATGCTAAATATGATTTAAACGAAAAAGTTGATAAAAACGTCCTGAGAGATCGTGTGTCCTCTCTTTGGCGGTATTTTGAATTTCTTCCTGTTCTGGATCCGGCTAATGTAGTGACACTTGGCGAGGGAATGACACCACTGTTATCTCTTGAAAATCTTGCGAAAAGTACCGGAATAAATAAATTATTACTAAAAGACGAATCCCTAAACCCGACCGGCTCATTTAAAGCGCGTGGGCAGGCTGTGGCAGTTTCCAAAATGAAGGAGTTGGGTGTAACAAAATGTATTGTTCCAACTGCCGGAAATGCCGGAGGTGCTTTGGCCGCCTACTGCGCAAAGGCCAACATCGAAGTGACCGTCGTGATGCCAAGGCATACGCCCGAGATATTTAAACAAGAGTGCAGATATTTCGGTGCGGAGTTAATTCTGGTAGACGGACTTATAAATGATTGCGGGAAATTAGTAGCTCAGATTAAAGCTGAAAAAGGCTATTTCGATGTTTCAACAATGAAAGAGCCGTATCGTCTGGAAGGAAAAAAGACGATGGGTTTTGAAATTGCGGAACAAATGAACTGGACGTTACCGGATGTTATTTTTTATCCGACCGGTGGAGGCACAGGACTTATCGGTTTGTGGAAAGCGTTTCACGAAATGAAAGCGGCCGGGTGGATTGCGGGAAAATTTCCAAAACTTATTGCCGTGCAGACTGAAAACTGTCAGCCTATGGTATGGTCATTCGAAGGAAAACACAAAAATGCATCTTCTTATCAGGCCAAACCTTCCATGGCGAATGGGTTGGCTGTCCCGTCTCCCTTCGCTGAAAGACAGATACTGGAAGTACTTTCCGAGTCAAATGGTTTTGCAATTTCTGTGTCTGAGGACGAACTACTCGAAGGTGTTAAAACGCTGGCCAGGAGAGAGGGATTATTTGTTGCACCAGAAGGCGGAGCGTTGCTTCCGGCTATGAAAAAGGCGCTTGAAAATAAATGGATTAGTCCAGACGATACAATTCTTTTATTGAATACGGGCAGTGCTTATAAGTATGCCGAAAATTTAATATAGTCGCTCTTCGTTCGTGATTTAAAATTTATTCGCTTACTTACTAGTCACGTATATACATGTGTGTAGCTTGATCCCGGAGTAACTGATATCTTGCTTTTAGACAATTTAGTAAATAAATAGTATATCAAATTGTAAACAATGAGTAACTTTTCTATTTTTTCAAAATTTAATATATTGTATTTAATTTATTGTTATTCAGTTACTTGTGCTCTATATTAGATTGCTTTGTTCCAAAGCTCTTGCCTTCATTAAGTTTACATATACTTAACATTACTTCAATATTGGGTTAATGTTGGGGTTTTACCTTTGGGCTTTTCAAATGTAAAACCAAAACATTTATGATCCATTTGTTTACCAATCTTAAATCGGTATTCCTTACTATTCTGTTGATGTGGTCGTTACAGGCTGTTGGACAGATAACGGTAAAAGGAAAAATTACCGACAAGGCAACCGGTGAGGCCATTCCCGGGGCAAGTATCGTTGTAAAAAGTACGAGTATCGGAACAGGTTCCAACGCCGAAGGGATGTACGAACTCTCAGTTCCTGATGCAAATGCTACGCTTATTTATTCTTTCGTTGGCTTCGCTTCGGAAGAAGTTCCTTTAAAAGGCCGGTCGGTGATTGACGTTGTATTGTCGGTAGATCACCGTCAGTTAAATGAAGTTGTGGTAACAGCTTTGGGTATCAAAAAAGACGTCAGAAGAATTGGTGTTGCAATTCAGACCGTTGATGGTGCGTCTACAATTAAGGCGCGTGAACCAAACGCGATCAACGCACTTGCCGGTAAAGTTGCCGGACTTACCATCGGAGCAAGTTCGGAATTGTTGAGAAGACCAAACATTAATCTTAGAGGTAACACAGACGTTTTGTTTGTCGTTGACGGTGTTCCCATAAATTCTGATACCTGGAATGTTAGCCCTGATGATATCGAAACATATTCTGTTTTGAAAGGTGCAAGTGCTTCTGCGCTTTACGGTTTCAGAGGGAAAAATGGTGCTATCCTTATTACGACAAAAAGAGGAACAAAAGATAAACGCGGATTTTCTGTTGATTTCAACTCTTCCACAATGATGGATAAGGGTTTTTACTCGATTCCGAAAGTGCAGGATGAATACGGACCTGGTGACCACGGCCGTTATGCTTTTGTTGACGGAAAAGGCGGCGGATTGAATGACGGTGATTATGACGGAGGCTGGGGGCCAAGATTTGAGGGTCAGTTGATTACCCAGTACGATAGCCCGGTTGACCCTGTAACAAAGGTACGTTCTCCTACACCATGGACAAACCGCGGGAAAGATAACCTGAAACGTTTTCTTGAACCAGGTATTTTATCAACCAATAATGTCTCGGTTTCTGCATCAGGGGAAAAACATAATATCCGTTTTTCTGTGTCAAATATTTATCAAAAAGGTATTGTTCCAAACACGAAGTTGAACATTACGAACTTCAACATCGCCGCGGATTACAAATTCTCTGATCGCTGGAAATTTGAATCAAGTCTGCAATACAATCGTCAGTATTCTCCAAACATTCCTGACGTAAATTACGGTCCTAACTCGATCATTTATAATATGGTATTCTGGGCTGGCGCCGACTGGAATGTGGATGATATGCGCAATTACTGGCAGCCAGGAAAAGAAGGTGTTCAGCAGATTTATGCTGAATATCAAAGATATAACAACCCTTATTTCATGAGTTATGAATGGCTTCGCGGACACCAGAAAACGGATATCGTTGGACAGGCAGCCATGACATACAAGGTGAACGATTTTCTTGAAGCAACTTTAAGAACGCAGGTTACTACCTGGAATTTGTTCAGAAATGAAAAAATGCCTTATTCCGCAACTTCTTACGGAAGAGAAGAGGCCCGTGGAGATTACCGCGAAGACCGCAGGAATTTATTTGAAAACAATACCGACCTCCTTGTGAAGTTTGACAAAAACCTGTTCGAAGGTTTCAATGCAAAGATCTGGGCGGGTGGAAACCTTCGTAATTTTTCTTATAATTCTCAATACGGTTCAACGGATTATTTGAACGTGCCGGGTCTTTATAATTTCAACAACTCATATCGCCCGGTTCGTACTTCGAATTTTGCTTCGGATATGCGCGTGAATTCAGCTTATTATTCTGCTGACTTTTCTTTCAAAGATTTCTTTACGGTTTCAACAACCGGACGAGTTGATAAACTTTCAACATTGCCTGCCGGAAGTAATACATTCTTTTATCCTTCTGTGGCTGCTTCCACAATTCTTTCAGATTATCTTCCAATTCCGGAAGCGGTTTCTTTCCTGAAGCTGCGTGCATCTTATGCAAATGTGAAGGATGGTCTGACAAGAGAAACAATTGGTACAACCCCGGCTTTGGGTAATGATAATCCAATTGGATATGGTGACCAATATTATGCTCCTTATGGCGGACCTAGTTATCAAAATGCGGCGGTTTATTCAACACCTTTTTCTTATAACAATACGCCAGCTGCCTACTTCACGAATACGCTTAATAATCCGGATATACAACCAAGCACAACTTCACAAACTGAGCTGGGACTTGATGTTCGCGTGATGAAAAACAGGATTGGTTTGGATGTAACTTATTTCATCTCTAACGAAGGTCCTAGAATTTATCCGTTACCAATTTCAACTACGACTGGTTATACCTCGTATTTGGTAAATGGTATCAATACACAGAAGACCGGTTGGGAAATTGCTTTGACTGGTTCTCCATTAAAGAGTGCTACGGGTTTGAACTGGGACGTAGTTGCCAATTATTCTACTTACAAGGAAGTATTGAAGACGATTTATCCTGGTGTAAACAATTACGAGACATTTCTTAAAGTAGGCGACAGACTTGATAAATATTATGGTCGTGCTTTCGCTAAGACGCCGGATGGACAAATTATCAATGACGCATCAGGCAGACCGGTATACTTACCTGTTAATCAGTTTCTTGGATATATAAATCCAAAATTTGTTTTCGGTATCAATAACAAATTTGCATACAAAAACATTAGTTTCAGTTTCCAGGTTGACGGTCGTATCGGTGGTGTGATCTCAAATTATGTTCAAAAACAAACTTTCCGCGGAGGACGTAACGCAGAGCTTGCAAAAGGTGCTTTTGGTGAAGCGCGTTTGAAAGACTGGGAAGGATTCAAAAGCGGTGCAACGGATAGCAAGAACTATTTGGGCGAAGGTGTTCAGGTTAGCAATGGCAAGGCACTCAACTTTGATACAGACGGAAATATTACCAACATGGACGAGCTGCAATTTGCGCCAAACACTACCAAACAATATGTTCAGGACTGGGTTAGCCGCTATTACAATACCGAAGAAGGTAACCTTATGAGCCGCTCATTTGCCATGCTTCGTGAAGTAGTGATTGGTTATTCAATTCCATCAGCGTGGTTGGCGAACTCAAAAATTCTTCGTTCAGCATCAGTTTCGCTGGTTGGAAGAAACCTGCTTTATTTTGCTGAGAAAAAGGATATTGACCTGAACCAGTATATATCTGGTGGAGAATCAAGTCCTCAAACGCCATCGATGCGCCGTTATGGTGTTAACGTAAATCTTACATTTTAATAAAGTTCAGACACAGATTTTTAAAATATTATTATATGCGTTGTCATAAATTATTAATAGGACTTTTCACTTTCGCCGCTTTGTCTCTCACAAGTTGCGAGAAGAGTTTTGAGGAGTTGGAAGTTGATCCAAACCGCGCCACTACGGCACCCGCATCTTTGATCTTGCAGGGTATTGAATGGGATATGTATAATAATACCGGTAAGCCATTTAGCTCAGAAATGCGCTGGAACCAGTATTATGCGATCAATTATAATTATTACGGGAACAATGAGTATCAGTGGTCCGCTTTCACTAACCATTATTCGACGTTGAAAAATGTCGTTCAGATGGAATTGGAGCAAAAGAAAACCGGTGCTGCTGATGTGAATGGTTACAGTGCTTTGGGTAAGTTTTTCCGTGCGTTTTTCATGGATCAAATGTCTGCCCGTGCAGGCGATCTTCCGATGACCGAAGCACTGCTTGGCCGCGACAATCTTGTTCCAAAATACGATTCGCAAAAGGATATTTACATTCAGATACTGAAATGGCTTGACGAATCGAACACTGAAATAACTTCTCTGATTGCAAAAGGAGAGACAGACGTTCAAGGCGATTTCTACTTTGCAGGAAAATTGGCGAAATGGCAAAAAGTAATCAATGCATTCAGATTTAGAATGTTGATCCGTTTGAGTAAAAAAGAATCAGAGGCTGGCTTGAATGTTAAGGCTCAATTTGCTGAAATGTTATCCAATCCGGCGAAATATCCTTTGCCGGAAGGAATGGCCGATAACCTTGAATTCGTTTCTAACAACTTCAATAAATATCCGTCAAATCCGGATAATTTCGGGAACGATGCGACTCGTCAGAACATGGCGGCGACCTATGTTGGATTATTGTCTGAGCGTAAAGATCCTCGCGTTATGATAACAACGGAACCGGCTGGCGCTCAATTGAAAGCTGGAAAATTACCTTCTGATTATACTGCTTTTGTAGGAGCCAGTTCGGGCGAAGACTTGGCGGATATGTCGGCCAAGGCTGGTATCGACAATGGAACTGGTTTCGCTCCGGGTGCTTATTCATTTCAAAGCCGTTCACGTTATTACTCAAACTACACGGGTGAAAATGTATTTATCGTCGGTTATCCGGAAATGTGTTTTAATATTGCTGAGGGAATAAATCGTGGTTGGGCAACCGGAAATGCAGAATCCTGGTATCAAAAAGGTATTAAAGCTTCTATGGAGTTTTACGGAATCAAGGATGGAGCGAATACGATGAGATATTCAAAAACAGGTGGACGTGATGCAGCTGATTTTGTTTCTTACAATGTAGATTTCAGTTTTGATAATTATTATGCGCAGCCTTTGGTTAAATATAGCGGAAACACAACCGCTGGTTTGGAGCAGATTATCACGCAGAAATATCTTGCTTTCTTTATGAACTCGGGGAGTGAAGCGTATTTCAATTTCAGACGCACAGGTTTTCCCAAATTTATGACAGGTGTTGGGACTGGGAATTCGGGCCGTATTGCAGTTCGCTGGCAATATCCGACTTCTGAAAGAACGTACAATCCGGAGAACTATAAAACTGCGATCGACAGACAATTCGCAGGGAAAGATGATATTAACGAACCGATCTGGTTGTCAAAATAATATCAATTTCAAATAATTAATTACAAAAAATGTCCGGCCAATTTGGTCGGACATTTTTTGTTAAAACAATATTTTAAATTAATGCGCTTCAAGCCAGTTCGCACCGATACCTATTCCCGTTTCCATTTTTACCTGTAAAGGGATTGCTGTGCGCATGAGCTCATCAACCTTTTCTTTGATCAGCTCAATTTCCTCGCGATGGACATCGAATACCAATTCATCATGAACCTGCAAAATCATACGTGACCGCAGTTTTTCCTGTTTGATAAAATCGTGGATATTGATCATTGCTACTTTGATCATATCAGCGGCCGAGCCTTGTATCGGCGCGTTAATCGCATTTCGTTCAGCAAAACCCCGGTTGGTCTGATTTCTTGAATTGATGTCCGGAAGATATCTTCTCCGGCCCAGGATCGTTTCGACATAATGCTGATCGCGGGCGTCAAAAATAACTTTATCCATATATTGTTTTACCGCCGGAAATTCTTCAAAATAAGACTTGATAATTTCGCCTGCTTCACCACGGGGAATCGATAAACGCTGTCCTAATCCAAAAGCAGAAATTCCATAAATGATACCAAAGTTGACCATTTTTGCTTTTCTCCGCATATCGGACGTCACGTCAGCAAGCTCAACTTTAAATACCTTACTTGCCGTTGTTGCATGAATATCCCGACCCTGATTAAACGCTTCTATCATACTCGCATCCTCACTGAACGCGGCCATAATCCGCAGTTCTATTTGTGAGTAATCGGCAGAAAGTATTTGAAAATCTTCATTATCAGGTATAAAAGCTTTTCGTATCTCTCTTCCCCTCGGTGTCCGGATTGGAATATTCTGAAGGTTTGGGTTTGTTGAGCTCAAACGTCCGGTAGCCGCAACCGCTTGGTTGTATGAAGTATGAATACGACCGGTACGTGGACTTACCAACGTTGGCAACGCATCAACATAGGTTGATTTTAGTTTTTGTAATTCACGGTAATCAAGAATTTTTCGGGCAATTTCAAACTGGCCTTCCAGCTCCGATAAGATTTCTTCGCCCGTTGCATACTGACCTGTTTTGGTTTTTTTCGGCTTGTCGATCAGTTTCATTTTATCGAAAAGCACTTCGCCCAATTGTTTAGGAGAACCGATGTTAAAAGACTGACCGGCAATCTCAAAAATCTCGGATTCTGTTTTTCGCAAATCACCTTCCAATACCAGTGACATTTCTGCCAACGCATTTGAATCAAGTCTGACGCCCGTGTTTTCCATAGATGCAAGCACCTGAACCAGCGGCATTTCAACTTTCTCGAAAAGTTTTTGTGCGTTGTATTTCGGCAGTTCTTTGGCAAAAATATTATGAAGCTGCAAAGTGATATCGGCGTCTTCTCCGGCGTATTGTGTAGCTTCCGGAATTGAAACGTCACGCATATTGCCTTGTTTCACTCCTTTTTTACCAATCAAAGAAGTTATCGAAACAGGTTCATAATTCAGATAGGTTTCAGCCAGAATATCCATGCCATGACGCTTATCCGGTTCAAGAAGATAATGCGCTAGCATGGTATCATGCAGTTTCCCTTTTACTTCAATGTTGTAATTTTTCAACACGAGAATGTCATACTTGATATTCTGAGCTATTTTTTCAATAGATTCATTTTCAAATACTTCTCTGAAATATTCGACAATTTCCTGTGCTTTTTCTTTATCTGCGGGAACGGGAATATAAAATGCCTCACCCGGAATATAAGAAAACGAAAGTCCAACCAGATCCGCGTCAATTGTTTCCAGAGATGTAGTTTCTGTATCAAAACAGAAGGCGGTTTGCAAACTCAGATAACGTGCCAGACTGGACATTGTTTCCGGCGTATCCACCGTGTGATAGCGATGGAAGGTATTATCAATCGTTTTTCTCGGTGCTTGTATTGCCTCAACTTCCTCACCGTTTTCACCGGACGATTCAAAACTGGAAATATCAGCATCTTGCTGTGTCGGAGCTTTTGCCTCTGAGGAAGTCGGGTTTCCGAATAAATCGTACTGACCTTTTTTATCGACAACTTTGACCTGCGTGGCAGGCGTACTTGACGAAGATGTATCAGTTCCTAATATTCTCTGACGAAGTGTTTTGAATTCAAGCTCATCAAAAAGCGCGTTAACTTTATCCCGGTTAGCACCACAAATTGTCAGATCTTCTGCGTCAAAAGGAACCGGAACTTTTATATCGATTGTGGCTAATTGCTTACTCAGAATCGCCTGGGCAGAAAACTCACGAATTTTTTCACCAAGTTTTCCTTTGATCTCATCTGCGTGAACGATCAGATTTTCTATAGTATCGTATTCAGCAATGAGTTTTTGTGCTGTTTTTTCTCCAACGCCTGGAATGCCCGGAATGTTATCAACGGCGTCGCCCATCAACCCAAGCATATCAATAACCTGATCGATTCGCTTAATCTGCCAGCGTTCCAGCACTTCATTGACGCCGAGTTTTTCGGCGCCTTTACCCATAAAAGCAGGTTTGTAAATGTGCACATGCTCTTCCACCAACTGACCAAAATCCTTATCAGGCGTCATCATGAAAACCTCAAAATTGGCTCTTGAAGCTTCTTTGGCAATGGTTCCGATAATGTCATCAGCCTCGAAACCGTCCATGATCAAAATTGGAATACACATGGCTTCAAGCAGTTTTTTTACGTATGGAATTGCCACTGTGATGTCCTCAGGCTGTGCCTCACGTTGCGCCTTGTAAGCTGGATACTCAATATGTCTGAAAGTGGGTGCGGAAGTGTCAAAAGCTACACCGATATGTGTTGGTTTTTCCTTTTGTAAAACTTCCAGAAGCGTGTTCGTAAATCCAAATACAGCGCTGGTATTCAGTCCTTTGGATGTAATTCTGGGTGCTTTTATAAAAGCAAAATGTGCACGGTAGATCAACGCCATGGCGTCGAGCAAAAATAGCTTTTGGGTGGGTTTCTCCATAAGATTTTTAGAAAACGAAAATCAAAGATAATGTAAGCCGGGTTATTTTCGGGCTTACTTCCGGCTAATTCAAAGTCATTTTTTGCTTATGACCGTTCAAATCAGCATCTTCGCCTTATTTTTCAATGGAAAAACATCAGTAAAAAGAGAAATGAGCGCAATGAAAAAGCAATTTACCCTAGCCATCTTATTAATTGGTTTATCAGTGATGCATGCTTGTAAAGGTCCGGAAGGTCCTGCAGGGCCGGCAGGTGTAGGAACTCCGGGGGAAACAGGACCGGCAGGGCCGGCTGGACCCGCGGGAACAGCAAATGTATTTTATTCAAGCTGGGCAGCCGCGGGTCCATGGAGCAAGACAACTTATAACAGTTTACTGCGTTCATATATTGACATACCAGCGCCAAGAATAACGCAGGATGTTTTAGATAAAGGTCTTGTTCTGGTATATGCAAAGGTAAATACTTCGGATAATTACGTTCGTCAGCTTCCAATAAGTTTGAAATCTCAATTTACAGAAGAATACATCGATTATACCCTGCAAATCAACACATTGCGTATCTGGTCAACGCCAATTGCAGCAACGGTGGATCCTTCTACGGCTTATCAATTTCGCTATGTTGTGGTTCCAGGCGGCCAGGCGATTCGTATGAATTATGAAAAACTGACTTACGAAGAAGCTGTGATTTTGTTTGATATCAAAGATTGATATTGAAACATCGATTTGAGATTATATATATAAACTGCCGGTTCTAAGAAAGGACTGGCAGTTTTCTTTTGTATGAAGTCTGAAAAATTAAAGAATTCGAATTTTTTTGGTCATTTTCGCCGTTGTCTATTTTTGAATTAAATTTTAATTAAGTGAATAAACCATATAACTGGCCTGCCGCACAGCCACCAGTGGCCGAGCAGAAACCGTACGATACCGGAATGCATGGCGACGTGCGTATTGATGAATATTACTGGATGGCAGATTTTTTTCGTGAGGGTCCGGATAGCGACAAAGTAGTGGAATACCTCAAGGAAGAAAACGCCTATACAGAAAAAATGATGGAGGCGACAAACCAGCTTCAGACTGATTTGTTTGCTGAAATGAAAGGGCGTATCAAAGAAAAGGATGAGTCTGTGCCGGTATTTAAAAACGGATATTTTTATTATACCAGAAGCGAAGAAGGGGAGCAGTATTATAAATATTGCAGGAAACTGGGAAGTCTGGATGCGCCGGAGGAAATTTTGCTGGACGTGGATGCGCTTGCCAAGGATTATCCGTATTATTCGGCTACTGGCTTTAACATCAGTCCTGATAACAAATTGCTGGCCTATGGCGTAGATACGGTGTCCCGGAGGCAGTATAAGATTTACATAAAAAATCTTGAAACGGGTGAAATTTTTCAGGATTCTATCTTTCCTACGAGCGGAGCTTCCGTTTGGGGAAATGATAACTGCACGTTGTTTTATACTGCGACAAATCCAAAAACGCTGCTTAGCGAGGAAATAAAACGCCATACACTTGGGCAAGCCTCTGAAAGTGATGTAGTTGTGTACAAGGAGGAAGATAATAGCAATTACATTGGTGTCGGTAAAACGAAATCAGGGAAATATATTATGATCGCTTCATCGGCAACTGTTTCTTCCGAATACTTTATCCTGGACGCAGATCGCCCGGAAGGTGATTTCGAAGTGTTCCAGTCACGTATGAAAGATGTGATATATGATGTGGATCACCAGAACGACAGGTTTTTAATTGTCACAAATCAGGATGCGCTCAACTTCAAATTGATGGAAACACCGCTTGACAAAACAGGGGTTGAACATTGGAAAGAAGTTATTCCCACAAGCACTGATGTTTTGATTGAAGGTATCGAAGTGTTTGAAAAATTTCTTGTCGTAACGGAGAGAAAAAATGGTTTGCTGCAACTGCGTATTAGAATTGGCGAAACGAATACCGAACATTATGTTGATTTTGGAGAGCCTGCTTATGCGGCTTATGTAGGCTCAAATCCAGAATATACCAGCGATATGCTGCGTTATTATTACACTTCGCTGACAACCCCCGGATCAACCTATGATTACGATATGGTTTCAAAATCGAAAACGTTATTAAAACGTCAGGAGGTTGTCGGTGGCTACGATCCGGAGCTATATCTGGCTGAAAGATTATATGCTACATCCCACGATGGTTTGAAAATTCCAATTTCTTTGGTCTATAAAAAGGGTGTTCCTATGGATGGAAACGCGCCGCTGCTGTTGAATGCTTACGGATCTTACGGAAACAGTATAGACGCCGGTTTTAGTACGAACCGGCTAAGTTTGCTCAACAGGGGTTTTATTTTTGCCATAGCACACATCCGTGGAGGTCAGGAGATGGGGCGGCAGTGGTATGAGGGCGGAAAATTGTTCAAAAAGAAAAATACTTTCACTGATTTTATTTCCTGCGCCGAATTATTAATTGCGGAAAAATATACTTCATCACAGCATTTGTATGCGGAAGGAGGCAGTGCGGGAGGTTTGCTGATGGGCGCTATTGTAAATCTACGCCCCGATTTATGGCATGGTGTTTTGGCTGATGTTCCATTTGTGGATGTCGTTACAACCATGCTCGATGAAAGCATTCCCCTGACAACTAACGAGTTTGACGAATGGGGGAATCCAAAAAACAAGGATTCCTACGATTATATGAAATCATATTCACCGTATGATAATGTCGAAAAAAAGGCTTACCCAAATATGCTTGTAACGACTGGTTTACACGACAGCCAGGTTCAGTATTTTGAACCTGCGAAATGGGTGGCCCGTCTTCGGACGCACAAAACGGATCAGAATATTCTCCTGTTGAAGACCAATATGGAAGCTGGTCACGGCGGAGCGTCAGGTAGGTTTGAATATTTAAAGGAAATTGCGCTGCAATATGCGTTCATGTTTGTGCTGGAAGGTATTACGGAGTAATCGAGTTTTAAAATAATATGGCCGGAATTTTACTGTGGCCATATTATTTTAAAAATCCTTATTAAACCATCTTTTTATTTTTCATTATTTATCCGATTTAGCGTCGAAATAAAACCTTGCATATCCTGATTGATTGACCGGATTGTGGATTGAAATTGATTGAGCATTGTCGCGCGGGTATGCAGTTGATCGGCGTTATAAATTCCGCCCTTTTCGAATAGAAGCTGTATTGTCGAATTATCCATTTTTTTATCAAGCTCAAACTTCTTCCATCTTGCTTTAATCGACTGCACAAGTGGCTCTTTTTGGCTGTTGCTAAAATGTTTTTCGGTTAAAATGTACCAAATAAAAGGGGAGTAGACGGATGACTTTTTCGGTTCAAACCAGATGTCCTGCAATACATTTCTATCATGAATGTAACTGATTTTTTTTCCGGCAGGTTTTATGGTTAGAATTCCAAGACCAGCAGAAACGACACCGCCGCTGATACTAATTGCATTTTGAGCCGAACCATTGCTAACAGCCACTGCCGCTACCGTCGCCAGCGCTCCAATCACAATGGAAGCTCCGGTTAGTCTCGCTGTTCTTTTGTCGTTTATATTATCGAGATAATTGGCAAAGAGATCAGCCCTTTCACCCTCACAATCAAGCTCTGCCGCTATTCCTGAAATTTCAGTTGTTAATAAAAGGAGATGATTCTGAATACGTTGACTGATCTCTAAAAGATTAAGTCTTCCCTGAACAGATGGATCCTTTTTAGCGATTAGCATTTTGTTCATCAGAAAAAGTACACCGGTAGCATTGGACATGAGTATGTTATGCGATGACATATTTTTTGAAAGTTCTTTGCTGTTTGCCAAAACAGAATCTGAATTTGCAAGCGGAACAAACTCTTCATCATATGCATAAGAGCTATTAGGAGCGCAATATTGACTGGTTACGTTGAGTTTTAAATGGTTTACAACGTGCGCATTTTGGCACGAAGATACCGTCAAAATGATAAAAAATGAGCATGAAATTTTAGGTAAAAAATTGTGCATATGTTCAGATTTAAAAATGCTTTAAAGTTGGAAGCCTGGATGTTTCATTTTTTAAGAAAACATCATTTTGCCGATTTTTTAGCCAGTTGACAATCGTTTTATTTATCCGGTAGCTATAAGAAGCCGCGTTAGACGACAAATACTTACGGCTGCTTTCCAATGACAATTCTGCTGATTTACGTAACATGATCGTTGTTGTTTTAGTGCATCACAAATTAAATGCAAGGCTATGACAACAGTATGTCAGCAGTATTTTACGAATCTTTTAAATTATCGAGTACAAAGTTCAGTCGTTTTTTAACGAATTCAGTGAGGTTGAGGGGCTGTACAATTACTGCGAATTCTGCAAACATCACATACCATCTTGCGAAGCCGTCGAGCGAAGCACTCAGAAATGTGATTTCATAATCGTCCCCTATCTTTTTTTCAGAAACAAAACCATAATAATGCTTTTGCTCCTGTATATAACGAAGAATTTGCTTCTTGACCCGAAGAACTACAAGTTGCAGATTTTCAAGTTTAGGAATGCTGTCGAGATGTTCTTTAAGTGACGCATGTTGCTTGCTGAAAGTCGTTTCAGTAAGCTCAATTTTTGACATACGGTCACAGCGGAAATTTCTGTAACCATCTCTGAGTAAGCAATATGCAACGACATACCAGTAATTGTGCTCATGATAGATTCCTATGGGTTCAATCTCGCGGCTGGTAATATCGTCGGTATTAAATGCAGAATATTGTAAACGTAAAACCTTTCGCTCCGAAATTCCTTTTAGCAATATTTCAAGGGTATTGTTCAGTGTCGGGTTGAATGCCTCACGTTGATGAATCACCTCAATGTGCTGTTCCATATTTTCGAGCAAGTTCTTATCTGCACTTTTTAATACAGATTTTATCTTGAACATCGCTGACTGATGGTGCATTCTGGTTGAGGAATCCGTGAATTTTTCCATGAGCTTTTCAGCCGTGATGAAAGTTCTCGCTTCCTCCTTCGTAAACATTACCGGCGGAAGGCGGTAGCCATCCATAATCGAATAACCAACACCTGCCTCACCGATAATGGGCACACCAGCCTCTGCAAGCGTATTCATATCGCGGTATACAGTCCGCAAACTGATCTCAAACCTGTCAGCAAGATCCTGGGCTTTTACAACTTTGCGGGATTGAAGTTGAATAAGTATAGCAGTAATGCGGTCGAAGCGATTCATGAGAAGCAAATTGATTATTTCAATTCGCGAATTTATTCAAATTAAATGCTTCCGCTACTAACTCAAAAGAACGTTTTCTGCTTTCATAACTAGCGGTCATTGTCGAGATAATTATTTCGTCAACACCAAAATCGTCCGCAAGTTTCGTAAGCTGCTCTTTTACATCATCCTTCGTTCCTGAAATAATTCTTCCGCTGTTATATTTCAAACGTTCAAGCTCGCCCTGAGTGAAATTGTAATTTCTAACCACATCAGCATTCGGGAAAGGGCCAAATTTCCCTTTTTCAAATTCTATTAGAATGTAATCCATGGTCTTCCGCATGAATCGTGCTTCTTCCTCAGTTTCCCCACAGATCAGAAAAATCGAGAGTATAGCGTGTGGTTGTTCATATTGATAAGAAGGCTTAAAGTTTTTCCGATATGTTTCGACAATCTCGGGTGTGGCAAATCCATTGATAAATTTAGCGACCACAAGTCCGAGACCAAATCTGGCAGCAATCTTACTGCTTCCGCCACTGGAACTCAATATCCATTGCATAGGAATAGTTTCCGACTGCGGCGTGGCATAAATGAAACCACGTTCGGTACCGGCTGTGTCCTGGAAGAAATGTTGTAAGTGGTCAAGCTGACGTAAATAACTTGGCTCGCTAAAATCATTTGACGGATTTAGCAATGACGAAGTAATTCGGTCTGTGCCAGGTGCTCTTCCCATTCCCAGATCAATTCTGCCGGGAAAAAGTGTTTCAAGCATACGGAAGTTTTCCGCTACTTTTAGTGCGCTATGATTAGGGAGCATAATGCCTCCGGAGCCGATTCTGATGTTATTTGTCGAATCAGCCAGTTTAACCATCAGCATTTCGGGCGTTGATCCGGCTATAAATGTTGAATTATGATGCTCAGAAACCCAAAAACGGCTATATCCAAGTTCTTCGGCAAGTTTAGCTGTTTCAATCGTTTCTAATATTGCCCCTCTCACGTCTGCCTGGTTTCTTACAACAGATTGATCAAGGATTCCAATCTTTAAATTTTTCATGGTGAATATTTTGTTTTTCGTTACAACACCAAGCATAGAATTTGTATTCCAGCACGTTGGAAAATCGGCAAATTTATTTATGTCCCTTTAAATAATTAAGTTCTTTCAACTCATGTTTCTATTAAATTCAATTTTAAAAATTTTTATTATCTAAAAATTTTTTGCTGTGTTTTTCTTCATAGTTTCGCAATGTATTGTAATCCCATCCAATCTGTCTGTTCATCTGTAATCAGCAAATCAATGTTGAGAAAAGGTCTGCGTAAATTTTACGCCGCCAGTCTCTTTGTTGTCTCCTTGAAGAATATTTATAATTAGTTGTATTGATATGTAGTAATAATATTACATATATTTGTATATATATTTTTTGGGTTGTTGTAGAATAGTTTTCAAATAAAACAGTTGCTTGCTCGTATCATTTTAAGTGTTTCATGTAGAAATACTTATATATACTTTTGAGCTCAGGAAATCATTTAACACAAAAGCGTGCATCTCGACGTAATGGAAAGGATTTACAAGCAAATAAAGATAGTGGCAGGATGTGCCCTGCTGTTTACAACACAAGCTACTTTTGGACAAAGTGGCATTGTGGTTACAAAGCGATCAGCTCCAATTGGGTTGGTCAGTTTTTCGTCAGAATCAACGGTTAGCGGTATAAGTGACGCCAAACATATAGACGGTTACGTTAAGAAAAATGGGGGTGCAAATTTTGTTTTTCCAGTTGGCGATAACAATGTTTATCGTCCCTTTGCTGCGGCTGCGGATGGTATTACCGGAGCATATTTTCTGGAAAATCCTAACGGAGCTGGCGTACCATCCGGAGGGCCCTTTTCAGTTTCTCAGAAAGAGAATTCAGTGGAAACAGTGAGTGCCCGAGAGTTTTGGGACATCGATGGAGCTAACCCCACAAGGATCACTCTAACCTGGAATGCCGCCAGCGGTATATCATTGCTTACTGGCGGAGTACTGGATGTTTTAACAATCGTTGGGTGGAACACAGGGAGTTCCCGATGGGAAAAGATCAGCTCTAATGTAGACCAGGCTGCATTGCTTGGAGGGAGCAGCACACTCACTGCCGGCTCAATCACTTCAAGCGGAAGCATCGTACCAAATACTTACAGTATATACACATTAGCCTCCAGCTCATCAGCACCTTTACCCGTAACGCTTGTTAGTTTCGATGCATCATTAAATGACGCTTCGAATACAAGTCTTCAATGGCGGACAACATCGGAACAGAATAGTCAAAAGTTCAATGTCGAGCATAGTATTGACGGTAAAGTTTGGGTTGAAAAGGGTAGTGTGGAAGCAGTCGGAGAAAGTTCTTCAAGTGTGGATTATAGTTTTATTGATGTAACTCCCGTTATAGGAGAAAACTTGTATCGTTTAAAAATGATCGATAAGGATGGTACTTTCGCATACAGCAGGATTGAAAGTGTGAGACTTGAAGGTGTCGCTGCTGTGTTTTATCCAAATCCGGTCGCAGATCGATTGTTCTTGAAAATTTCTGACAAAGCGCCTGTTACTGGAATCGCGTTGAGAAACGCAGCAGGCAATAGTGTTTTCTCAGCTTCGTCGATTCCCGCCAACGGTATAGATGTAAAAAGTTTGGATGCCGGAATTTATCTGATCCAGGTGATCCTGGAAAATGGCCAATACAGGACGCAAAAAATCTTAGTAACAAAGTAAATTCAGCCTGAAAGAATATGGCCTATTTGGATACTTATACCACTTCGTTGACAGCAAGTACGGCAGCTCATCTGCTCCGACGTGCCACATTCGGTCCTACTAATCAGGAAATTGTGGATTTTACCGGAAAAACTGCGACACAGGCGGTTGATCTTTTAATAAGCAACGCCACTTTCCGCGCCTCCCCTCCGCCGCCTGTCGAGATGGACGAGACCAGAGCGGATAAGGGCCAGCAATTTCTTACAAAGCCTTTTTACGGTGATCGTACTTACGACTATTTTCTTTTTATTCGATACTGGTGGATAGGCCTGATGACGGAACAGAATGGTCATCCGTCTGTACTGGAAAAATTAACTGCGTTTTGGCAGAATCACTTTGTTGTAACACATTCTTCAACAGGTGATTATAGGTTTACGGATCGCTATTTGAGATTTGTTCGGGACAATGCGATGAGTAACTTTCGCACGCTTGTGATTGGTATTACCAAAGATCCTGGCATGTTGGTATTCCAAAACGGAAACGAAAACAGCAAGGAAAGTCCAAATGAAAATTACGGACGCGAGTTGCAGGAGCTCTTTACTGTTGGACAAAAAGATTTTGCAGGTAACGCTAATTATACCGAGGATGATGTGAAAGCTGCGGCGCGCGTTTTAACTGGGTGGCAGGTTAATAATTTATGGGTTGAGGGTTCTACGTCATTTGGATCAGTTTTTAACCCGTCCCGCCACGACACTGATAACAAATCATTTTCCGCAAAATATAATAACACAACCATAACAGGCAGAAGCGGCGCCTCCGCGGGCGATACAGAACTTGCAGATCTGACGACGATGCTTCTGAATCATCCGCAAACTCCACGGCACATTTGCAGAAAACTCTATCGTTGGTATATAAATCCTAATGTAACACAGGAGATTGAGGATAATGTTATTATTCCTCTTGCGAATTTTTTCGCCAGTTCCGGGAACAACTATGCGATAGTTCCAGTGCTTAAAAAGTTGTTGACGAGTGATATTTTCTTTGATTCGAACAACTTTGGCGGAATTGTAAAATCACCTGCCGAGTTCATGGTTGGTATGCTTAGACACTTCGACCTGCCAGTTCCAGATCTTACATCTGAGTATACTGCCTTTAGAAAAATGATGGAGTTTCAGGAATGGGCGATGTCAAAAATGCAGCTCAGATTTCTGGATCAGCCATTGGTTTTTGGCTCGGTACCTTATTATCAGACAGGTTTTTCTAAAAACTGGATTAATGGGACAACTTTGGGTCTGCGTGGACAACATACTGACGCAATGGTATACCCGTGGTTAGAATTGAAACCGGGCTATATGCTTGGATTGGATTTTTTGAAATGGATTAGACAAATTCAGCCTAATTTTAGTGACGTCGCTGGTACAGAAGCAGTTACATGCGACGTAGTTTTTGCAGAATTGTCTAAAAACCTATTTGCTATTGAGCCAACACAATCCCAGAAAAACTTTCTTATCGATACAATCATGATGCGTAACATTCCCCGGACATCCTGGAAATTTGAGCTGAATGCTTACAGAACTTCGCCAAATAATGCAGATGCGCAAAATCCAGTATTGTGGCGATGCCAGGCGCTTATGAAATACATGTTGAGGATGGCTGAATATCAAGTGTTTTAATATTAATCCCGATGAAAAGAAGACAGTTTCTTACCGCAGCTTCCTCCATGTTACTCCCAGTAATGGTTGATGGGTTTGGTGTAAAGTCCTTGGCGAAAAACTCGGCACTGGTTCAATCCCTGATGAAAACTACTGCGCTGAATTCAGATAGAATCGTTGTCATTATTTATTTGAGCGGCGGAAACGATGGATTGAATACAGTAATTCCGCTGGAATATTACTCCGAATACATGGGCTTGCGAAGCAATATCGCAATCCCGGAAAACAGAGTTTTAGGTTTATCCGGAAATATTGAAACTGGATTCCATCCTGCCATGACAGGTATGCAAGCTTTATATAACGAAGGCAAACTAGCTATTGTGCATGCTGTATCTTATCCGAATCCAAATCAATCACACGTTCGGTCTTCCGATATCTGGATGACCGGTGTGGATGCCAATCAGGTTTCTTCTTCCGGGTGGGCGGGCAGATATTTGAATGATCGTTTTGCGGGGTATCCACAAAATTATCCAAACGGAGAAATGGAAGACCCATTGGCCGTCCAAATCGGGTATGTGGGAACAACCACGCTACTTGGTAATAATCAATCAATGGGGATTACATTGAGTAATCCTGACAGTTTTTATCAGCTGATTGGTACACAAACACCAAACCAATCTGATCTCCCTTGCTGCGATGCTGGGGACTTAATTTCTTATGTAAGAGAACAGCAACTTTTGGCGGTCGGTTATGCCTCAGAAATAAAGAATGCTGCCAGTGCGGGAAATAATCTCGCGACTTATCCGGCAGCATCCGCCGGAAACGAACTGGCGGAGCAGTTGAAAATTGTTGCAAGGCTAATCCATGGAGGCTTGAAGTCAAAAATTTACTATGTGGAACTGGGAGGTTTTGATACACATGCCGGTCAGGTTGGAACAAATAATACGGAAGGCCTACATGCTCAATTGTTAAAAAAACTTTCCGATGGAATTGCCGCATTTCAAAACGATCTGAAATTGCAGGGAACTGAGGATAAAGTAATCGGGATGACTTTTTCAGATTTTGGACGCCGAGCCAATTCTAACGCTTCGAAAGGTACCGATCATGGCGTGGGAGCTCCGATGTTCGTTTTTGGAACAGGAGTTAAAAGACAGGTTATCGGTACAAATCCGAATCTGGTTAGTGGCCTGCTTCCGGTAAATCCGCAGTCGTGGGAAACCAGCCGTGATATAAAAATGCAGATTGATTTTCGTAGAGTTTATTCAGATATACTCAACGATTGGTTTGGGACAGTTCCGTCAAAAACGAATCAGCTGTTATTCAGAAACTTTAATACAACATCATTATTTTCTGACACAGTTCAAACAATCTCCTCAGGTGCCTGGGCGAATCCGGAAATCTGGTCGAATGGACGCATCCCAACAGTTGCAGAAAAAATAATTGTCAACGCCGGACACGTCATTGATGTTGGACAAAATATTAATGCGAAAACCCTCGAAGTAAACGGCGAATTAAGATTTTTGGGTGATTTTAATGTCAATATCACCGGATAAGCATAAGCCTAACCAATCATTTCAATCTTATTGAAATCTTGGTAGGCTTATCTTTCAGTTCAAAGGCAGCTTCTCCAAAATTTGCGGCACGGGTTGCCGGAATGATATTGTTTGAAAAACCATATTGCTCCTTGGGAATCCCGAGGAAATTGGTATCCATTTTCTTGTTCCCATTTTCATCAAGAAACAGTGAAATTGCATATTTACCCGCAGGCACATCGTCGAATGTAATTGTTATTTCTCTTTGTTGATTGACTGGTACCAATTTTTTAAAAATTGGGTTGTTCCTTTCATTATAACTGGCCTCGCTATTATACCAGCCAATCATGATATTTCCTTTGTTACTTTTTATGTTGCTGATATTGACAGTTTGATTGCTCGATTGACCATAACTCGTGAGGTATCCGAGCGTTAATAAAAGAGTACAAAAGCCAGTTTGGGGAAATGTCATGTGTTTTTATATAAAATTGTTAGAAACCATTTACAGCAAAATACCATACCCAAAGAATCAGAAAAATCTGCAAGGGTACGCGGAACCATAAATAACTTGTTCCTTTTCCATCAAATGTACCCTTCTGGTAATCAAGATGGTCTATTGCAGCTTTGATATTGGCAGGTAAGATAAGTATAAAAAATATTATCAGAAGAATACCGGCAATATGTCTAAGATTGGGAAATAGCAGTGCAATGCCTGCCAGAATTTCAAAAACTCCCGTTAATAAAACAATCTCCTTTTTCATAGGTAGAAATCGGGGGAGCATTTTCTCCATTCCACTTGCAAACTTAAAATGGCCCAAAGCAGTGAAACAAAGCATGAAAAACATGGCAATGTTTCCATTAAGAATAAACTGCCAATCTCCCAGGAAAATTTTTGATATTCCGGTAGTGACTGCAAAAACTGTTAAAAGAACGATCAAGACTGGCATTACATGTATAATTTTGTTTATGCAAATTTCGTAGAATTGCATTAGTCTTGAAATAACATATGTTAGTTTCGCACGTATTGTTTCCGTATCCTGCTTAAACTCTCAGGCTGAATTCCTAGATAAGAAGACAGGTGTTTGATAGAAAAAGATTGTATAAGCTTTGGATTTTTTTCCAGAAGTCTGATATAACGCTCTTCAGCCGTCAAAGACATTAATTCCATTTCGCGTTCTATCCGTCGGATATACTGCGCCTGTGCCAATAATCTTCCGATGCGATCGCCGGATCTGGAATTTTCATAAAACTCATTGAGAAACTGTTCGGGAATTAGAATGGCTTCAACTGGTTCAACAGCTTCTATTGAAAAAGGTGATGGCTGGCGGGTCAACAACGAGTAGTATGCAGTTACAAACTCATTGTCAAAATGAAATCCCACTGTAAATTCTTTTCCATCTTTTGAGAAATAATTACGTGTTGCGCCGCTGATTATAAAGAAAATATAATTTTCAACTTGTCCTTCACGACAAAGAAAATCTCCCTTCACAAAATTTCTGCTTGTGAGGTTTTGACAGAAAAAATCAAGCTCTGTTTCTGAAATACCTGTCATGACTCTGAGCACAGCTTTCAGTTTCTGTATGGCGTGCATATTGATTATTTAAAAAAGAGAAATCATTTAGATCATCTTCGCACTATTAAAACCAAAATAATGCAAATCAGGCACAGTTTTTTATTAGTCAGCATACCACTTCATCAACAAATAGTTATTATGTTAGAATTTCAATATAACGATCTGTTCGGTTCAATCATGAACGATTTCCCGGATAAGCAATTACCTGATAGCTACCCAAATACTTCTAACCCAACAATTATGCCGCCTATGAATCCGACCCCGGATATTCCAGGTCCCGACGCCCCGGAGGTTGCTCCGGGTTCAAGAACTGAAATGCCAGCAGAAAATGTAGACGATATGCCATCAGAAAGCAGCGAATAAGAATAACGGAGGTTCACAGGAAAAGTACAACCGGGATTTATTAAGAAATAGGTATCGTTTATTTAAGCCTTCTTACCCGGGTAATTTTAACAGGTTGTTTGAGTAATTGAGAAGCATCACCCGAACCTGTTTGCCCGCTTTGAATTTTAAGCACTACATCCATACCGGAAACCACTTCTCCAAACGCTGCGAATCCTTGTCCGTCGGGGTTTCGTTTACCTCCAAAATCCAGTTCAGGCTGATTATTTATACAAATAAAAAACTCAGAACTTGCGGTTCCCGGCCCCATTCTCGCCATTGACAGCGTTCCGTTTGAGTGCTTTAAACCGGTAATTTTTGTAGTCTCATGAATGATTGGCGGCAGGTTTTTTGCCGTGTCATCCTTAACTCCACCTTGGATTACTTCAATTTTTATTTTATTGTTAGGTTGATTGTCAGGTTTGACAACCCGATAGAAAATCGCTCCATCATACCTTTTTTGATCAACATATTTCAGGAAATTTTCACAAGTGACTGGTGCCTTTTCAGTATCTAACCGGATCGTTATGTCCCCTTTATCCGTTTCAACTAAAACGTTTTGGGCCAGGGATAATATTTGGATATTTGATAATAAAATTGATGCGACGAGCATGCTTCGGTATACGACTTTCATAAATTGAGGTCAAGGTGATCAGTCTTGCAATTTGATTATTATTTCGATTAAAATCACGTTCTAAATTTCAAACTTTTGGCGTTTTTTTTCTGATCACTGACTACTTTTACGATCCGGAATATTACGACCTAGAAAGATTTATGAATTACCCCCTGATTGCCCAACAAACAAGTATTTCTGAGAAACAAGTACGCAATACAATACAATTATTTGATGACGGCGCGACGCTTCCTTTTATTTCACGTTATCGAAAAGAGGTTACAGGAGGGCTGGATGAAGTTCAAATTGGTGCTATAAGAGATGCCTATCTAAAACAACAGGATGTTGAAAAACGCAGAGAAGCTATCCTGAAAAGTATCGAAGATCAGGGAAAACTAACCCCTGAATTACGCAAGCAAATTGGAAGCGTTTTCTCGCTCGTTGAGTTGGAAGATATTTATTTGCCGTACAAGCAAAAAAGAAAAACGCGTGCGTCCATGGCTATGGAAAAAGGATTGGAACCCTTAGCACAACTAATATTTTCCGGAAAAGAAGTTGATCCTGAGCGAAAAGCGCAGAATTATCTTAATGACAAAGTCGAAAAAATTGAAGATGCTTTGCAGGGCGCCAGAGATATTATTGCCGAATGGATAAGTGAAAATCAGGATGCAAGAGCGAAAATCCGTTCTGTTTTTCAAAGGGGCGCGATCATAACATCAAAAGTAAAAAAGAAAAAAGAAGAGGAAGGTGTTAAATACCGCGACTACTTTGATTTTTCAGAACCGCTTTCCCGTATTCCTTCTCATCGCCTGCTCGCCATTCGTCGCGGGGAGGAAGAAGGATTTTTGAGTGTAGATATTTCTCCTGATGAAGATCAGGCGATCGAAAATCTTGATCGAATTTTTTTGAAAGGTACGGAAGGTAGTAAGGATCAACTCGAACCGGCTATCAGCGATAGTTATAAGCGATTGTTGAAGCCAGGGATCGAAACTGAGTTTTCAAATTTGTCAAAGGAAAAAGCGGACCAATACGCTATTCAGATTTTTACTGAAAATTTGAGGCAGTTATTATTGGCGTCGCCGCTCGGACAAAAGAATGTTTTGGCAATCGATCCTGGCTATCGCACAGGATGTAAAGTTGTAGTGCTCGATAACCAGGGAAATCTCGTTGCGGATAAAGTGATATATCCATTTGATAAGTCCAATGAGGCAAATGCTGTCCTGACGGATTTAATTCAGAAATATAAAATTGAAGCCATTGCCGTAGGAAATGGAACCGCCGGGCGAGAAACGGAAGATTTTGTTAAGAAACTTTTGTCGTCCGTCGATAAAGAAAACAACATAGGCCTTTTCATGGTCAGTGAGCAGGGTGCATCAATTTATTCTGCGTCCGACGTAGCCCGTGAAGAATTTCCTGATAAAGATGTAACCGTTCGCGGATCAGTATCTATTGGTCGCCGTTTGATGGACCCACTTGCTGAACTTGTAAAAATAGACCCAAAATCTATCGGCGTCGGGCAGTATCAGCACGATGTGGATCAAACTGCATTGAAGAATGCTTTGGATGTAGCCGTAGAAAGCTGCGTAAATTCCGTAGGCGTAAATCTCAACACGGCTAGTAAACATCTATTGCGGTACGTGTCGGGCCTTGGACCCGCTCTGGCGCAGAATATTGTTGATTTTCGTGCAAAAAACGGAAACTTTAAATCTAGGCAACAGCTTTTAAAAGTTCCTCGACTAGGAGCAAAGGCTTTCGAACAAGCAGCCGGGTTTCTACGTATAGAAAATGGTGTCAATCCACTGGACAATAGCGCGGTACATCCCGAAAGTTATCCTGTTATTGAAAAAATGGCGAAGGATGTTGGTGCAAGTGTCAAAGATCTCGTTCAAAAACCCGAATTACGTAAACAGATTAATCCAACCATTTATGTCACTGACACTGTCGGTCTTCCGACGCTGAAAGATATTTTACAAGAACTTGAAAAACCCTCGCGGGATCCTCGGACACCAGTTAAAAAATTCGAATTTGATAGTGCTGTGAGGAAACCTGAGGATTTACGCGTGGGTATGGTGCTTCAGGGAATTGTGACGAACATTACTGCCTTCGGTGCTTTTGTGGACGTTGGCGTAAAACAGGATGGCCTTGTACATCTTTCACAAATGGCTGACAGGTATGTAAAAGATCCTAATGAAGTGGTTAAGCTTCAACAAATTGTGACAGTGAAAGTTTCCGAAGTGGATCTTGGCAGAAAAAGAATTGCTTTGAGTATGAAAGGGATTTAATATCCTACTGCGGCATGATTGTTGAGACCTATAAATTATACGCGAACCAACCTCAATCCATCAATGAAGGAATTATATTTTACGCAGCAATTACCGATTACTTTGGATGAAGCTTGGTTGTTTTTTTCAAATCCCGCGAATTTGAAGGAAATAACGCCCGCACACATGGATTTCGTTGTGACTTCCAAACACCATGGGGAAAAGATGTATCCGGGTCAGATTATCCGATATATTGTAAAACCGGTCCTTGGTATTCCAATGAAATGGTGTACGGAAATTACCCACGTGGTTGACAGAAAGTATTTTATTGATGAGCAGCGTTTTGGTCCCTATGCTTTTTGGCATCATCAACATCACTTTGCCGAAGTCGATGGCGGCGTCATTATGACTGATATCCTGAACTATAAAGTTCCGCTGGGATTTTTGGGAGATATCGTTGATGCGGTTTTTATTAATAATGAAGTAAAAGGAATTTTTGAGTACAGAAAAAAAGTTCTGATAGAAAGATTTGGATCCTGATTTCTAAAAAAGAATTTTCAATGGCTGCAAAGACAACTTGCAGCCATTTTAATTCTAAAAATTAGAAATTGTATTGAACACGACAAGTTAAAACATCATCGTCAGCGTCATCCAGAAAACCGGGAATCTGCGATTTCTCATTTTTTACATTTTCGTAGTAAAAAGTAAATTTCAATGATGGGTTTGCACGATAGACATAACCAACGCCCAAAGTATTATATCGCAAGTCTGCTTTGCTGAAACCACTCGCCGTGTTCACATCTTGTCCGGATACTTTTTTATTGGGATCGTACCAGTCGTATTTCATAACAAACTGGTGAACGTCACTATTTAAATTTTGCAAAAAATAAAAATATGCTCCATCGAAATTTCGAACATAAAGAGGGGCTTTCATACCATTAATTAAAGGATATGATCCGGGCGTTTCACTGTTGAGCGCAGTTGCAGTTTGATTTCCCGTTATATATTCCGCGCGAAATTCAGTTTGCCAGCGTTTACTGGGAAAGATCAGTTGAGCATCTGCACCTGCATAGTTCCTTGGGGCCGCCTTCCCAAGATTATTTTGGGAAGAATCTTTTAACATGACATATTGCTCCTTGCTTTTAACTACTTTATATAATACCGCCGACTGGCTCGTGATTCCTCCGGCGTATCCAGAGATCGCTGCGGAAAATTGTGCACGGGAATAGTCACTAATCTGTTTCGGCTTCATGCTGATTTTAGCAATGATATCCTTGTGGCTGTCATAATCTACCGGGCCAGAAATTCCCTGTCCATTAAAAATACCAATGTCGAATTTGAAATCAGAAATTTTGCCATTTGCAAGTCGCTTGTTTAAAGTCAGCATAACACCAATATCTCGTTCCGTTCTCATTAATATCTGAGACATTCGGCCACGTTCAGGCGTTTCGCGATTTGCAGAAGAAAGATTTACCTCAAAACCAAAAGGCCTGGCAAACATTCCAGTGGTGATGGCGAAAAGCTTAAATTTATTCTCATAAAATCGTCCCCAAAAATCCCGTATCACCACGCCTCTTTCCGTGCCATCAAATTGAAAAACGAAGTAGGAGGTAGGCTCAGCTTTATCATTTAGGTGAGCATAGTCAACACGAAGTCGTCCGCGGCGAAGCATGAAACGATTGTCAGTAAATTCAGAAAAATTTCCACCAGCAAAACTCTCGGCTCCCTTCGAACCTATGTACTGAAATTGCGGTTGAATATATCCGCTGATCCGAACCCGGTTATAACGTTCGTAAATTGATAACATTCCCTTGCCCATCTGGTTTGTAGTATCAACGAGGTCCATTAGGAATCGTTGGGCAAAAGTATGTTCGGGTTTTAAAAATATGAGCAAAAACAGGATTGGCGGTATCCATTTCTTCATTACCAGGAAATTTCTTATTTATGGTGTCAGTTTTATGATATCTTATCGCAACAGATTGATATAGTAATACTTATCAAAAAAATGTTTATTACTTTTTAAAAGAATTATAATAAAAATACTTTTGGAAAGTATTTAAAGTGTAATATACAATAAACATATATTTTTTTTAAAAAGTATTATATGTCTCTGTTCAGGGATTGATATCCAGGCGCAAATAACTGCATTAAATGTCAATAACCGATAATTTCATTCTGGATAACAACGCTACTATTGTTAATTATTTCATGTTTAAGCCTACAAGTGTGAGGCTAAATTTGAAAGTGGGAAGTGGAATTCCTGGTCAATTTTAGTTTCAGACCAGCACGTCGGTACTGACCGGTTTTACACAGGAAGTGACTGTATCGGGCCTCTTGAAAGACAAATGATTTACTGAAATAACAATTCAGTAGCAGGATTTTTAATATTTGGGGGAAGCTTTGGGAAGGAAAAAATAATTCATTTGAGCAATGGTGAAGAGAAGCAAGACGGACTTTCAAAGAAATAATCTTTATAAGTCCGTCTTGGTTATACTAATGCGTTTTCAATTCCAGGATTTTTTTTAATTGAACCAAAGTGTTCATCCAATTTTCCTCCATTTTGACCACCTTATCTTCGTCTTCAATATTATCCTGCGTCACGGTCACTGTCGTCTCGTCGTCATACGGAGAAATGTGGTATGTTATATGTGCATAATTATCTTCAAAATCTTCCGTTCCGGACATTGAGCTCCAATAAGAATAACTAAGAACTCGCTCGGGAATAATGTCAAGAATTACGCCTTTGTCGACATAAGGAACGCCGTCCCATTCACCACGAAATGTTATCGGATCGTGAAGTTTCCAGGTCGTTTCAGTTTAAGTTCCGTACATGTATTGTTTGATAATTTCCGGGTCGATCAAGGCTTTCCATACTTCGGACGGGCTGGCAAAAATAGAAATGGAGGTCGTTGCTATCAGTTCTCGATTCATGATATCTTATTTTTAGTTAATATATCTTCCAAAATACAAAGAAAAATCATGCCATATACAGATACAATCAGGTTAATTCAATGATGTCAGAATGGTGGATTTTACGTAAGCTAACAGGGTTTTTATACTTCTGAGAATACAAAGTATTGCAAGTATTAAACCAATTATTAGTATTTTACTTTTATATAGTTTCTGACTTTTATTATGTATAGTATTTTAAATATTTATATAGAATTCCTAATTTTCTATTCCACTTTATTGCGTTTCAGCACATTGTCGACTGCAAAGGAATTATATTTTTGCTCAAAAATAATAAGAACGGAGAAGAATGCGGCGTGGATAAGCTGTGATGGTATAGCATCCCACGATTCGATCATAGTTGAGCCAAAAATCAAAGCGATCATTACAAACACACCTCCTGCCAATGATTCCTTGGTAAACAGACCGAGTAATAGCAGCGTTCCGACCACAAATTCAGCAATAGGCAGGATATAACTAAATGGTGTTACGACAAAGTCCGGCAGCATTGATTTTTGAAATTGCCCGACCATCCATCCGCTGAAACCGTTCAATTTTGGCAGTCTCACCAGCCCGTGACCAAACATACTCATACCGACTGCAAGTCGCGCCGTTAGAAAAGATAATTGTTGAGGGGAGATCATATAATTTGAAGGTTTCGAAAATGATTTTATTTACTTAAATATACTCGAAAAGGACTTCTAAAACTTTGTGCCGGTTTATTATTTGTATATAATATACTATATTTTAATTCAAAAAGAACCTGTTCAGAAGGTTATATAGGCCTGGCAACTTTCCTTAATTCCCGTGTGAGATGTCCAAGACGCAAGGTTATTCCTATTTACAATATTTTAATTATTTCAATATTTACTCAATTTAAAAATCTTATCTTCTCCAATGTCAGAGAAGTTTCCCAATCAGATTTTTATAATTATCATTACAGAAAGCTTTTAATACTTATGAATTTTTTAAATGTAAATAAATAGTTTATTATTTATAAAAAGTAATTAAAGTTTAGTATTTATTATAAGTTAAATAAGTTTAAAATAGCGTAGACAAAGTACTGGCTATTAACAATATGTTGAAATTTTCTGAAATTTAATACCTATTAATGTGCAGCTTTATAATTTTAACTGCGTAGACGCCGCTATTTATCTTTTTGTACGGAATTGATTTTCGCAGATTTTTGATGCACGTTTTGGAATTTCGAGATTAAATCATTGAGAGTGGTTATACGATGCGGCCGTTTAAATAGTCGAAAAATTGCTTTCATAAAATATAAATATTTCAATATAGCAGCCAAAGGTTTTTTTTATTTCAAAACGGTAAGTCCGCCTTTGAAAGATTTTTGTGTGTATTGAACGACATAAAAATAGTAGCCCGCAGAGATGGCGTTCGGACACCAGTTTTGATTTTTGTTTTTCGAGTAATATACTTGTTTCCCCCAGCGGTTAAAAATCGTAATATCCTTGAACAAGTCGTTGCACGAGCCTTCGGAAATCTCGTCAAAAATCAGACAATCATTTTTCCCATCGCCGTTAGGAGTGATTACATTCGGCAAATCAATTACTGCCTTGCCTGAATTATCACTCAATTTAAGTACAACGGACGTAGTATCACTGGCAGCAAGGCAAGCCTTGTCCTGCGTAATAAAATCAACAGTAAAAGTTTGACTTGTATCACCATTCATAATCCGGCAATCAGGATTCCAGGAAAATTGCGAGGATAATTGTCCGATGCCGGATTTACTTCCAAATAACATACCAACATCCGCCAAATCGAAACCTCTCCCTTTTGCATTTAGCGTGATCGAGCTTGTGTCAGGGTCTATTGCCGTAACTTCAAAAATAATACCTTCTGAGGATGATAGTTCGTAGGAAAGCGATGAAGTGCTTAAAGAAGTGGTTACAACCGGTGGAATATTTTCGCTGCCTTCCCGGCGAATGTAAATTACCAGCGTATCCGTCAGCGGTACCGGGCAGCTTTCATCCTGCACGATCAATTCGATCCGTATTGGCCTGTTGTCATCAGTAACAAAACAGGCATCCAGGCATACTTGAAAACGCATCGTATCATTCGCAACCGTCGTTCGGTACTGCGCAGGCAGTATCGAAAAATAATTTTGGGTTTGATCTATTGCACGCCCGGAAACCTGGAGAAGCTCGTTTATTGAAGGATCAGTAACCATGACTTCGAAACAATTGGGATCATCCTTTCCGATCGTGACGATCTGATTACTGCTATAAAATGTGCTTTTACCTTTTTCTTTAAACAGTATTTCGGGTTTGTCCATTTTTGGGCAGTCGACCACCCTTAACTGAAAGTCACGTATGAGCGTTCCAATTTTTATCCCGTTTCTAAATTCATCAACCTGAACTGCGAATACATATAATCCCAGGTTTCCAGCTGTCAATGACAGCATGCCTGTTTTATAATCAACAGTTAAAGGCTTGGACCCCGGTATAATGTTATCGTTTGTAATGCCATCAATCCAGGTTAGTTTGGGATAATTAGACGAACCTATGGCCTGGATGCCTGGCCGATCTTTTGTTGAAAATCCTTGCAGCGGTGTAACCAGTCGATATGAAAGGCTGTCACCGTCCGGATCGGTGCCACCAAAATTGAATAAAAAGGGTGAATTGACGCATGCATAATCTCCCTCGATATCCGGAAATTTGGGAGAAGAATTATGAAAAGCTGTTCCATTTTGAACAATAGCCGAAAATTCCAGATAAAATAAACTTCCGGCATCTCCCGGCGATTTGATATTCGTTATCGTCCCATTCCGGCAGCACCGATCCCAAACGATGTAATAACCTTCGGGGTCACTGAAATCTGATGCGTCAAGAAAAATATCGGTTGCATAGGTTATTTGTATGGTTTCTGTTGAAGAAATTACGCAGAGCTGGTTGGTATAAGAGACGGACTTTCGTTCTATTTTGGGTATCTCAACAAAGCCAATGGAAGCATTGTCGCGCTTTCTGAATACATAAACCACAACCTGATTATCTTCAGCGCCCGGGTTGCCGTTAAGTGCATCAAAATACAGTGTAAGCCCAATGTTATAGTTATAATAACTATTTTTGTTCTCGGTTAAAAATAATTGCCCTCCCACAATATGTGTGGCTCTTGCTTCGATCATGCATAGCAGAAGTACGAAGGATAAAATCAATCGGTTTTTCATGACGGGCATTGTGGTAAAAGTTAGGCGATAGGTAGTATCAGAATTTAGAAATAAAACAAAAAGAAATGTCAAAGGGTACCAGGTACGAATACGTTGAAATTACTGATTTCGCGGCAGAAGGTAAGTGTATTTTCAAATCAGATGATGGTGTAATTTTTATAGAAGGAAATGTTGCGCCGGGGGATATTGTGGATCTGGAAGTGGTCAGAACAAAGAAAAAATTGAAAGAGGCGATTGTCACCAAAGTTCATTCGTATTCTTCGCTTCGGACGCAGCCCTATTGCCAGCATTACGCGGTTTGCGGCGGATGCAAATGGCAGCATATTGCTTACGAGCATCAGTTAAGATTTAAGAGACAGCAGGTCGTTGATCATTTTCAGAGAATTGGCAAGATCAAAAATGTAGAGATCAATCCGATTCTTGCCGGACCGAAGACAGAATATTATCGTAACAAACTGGAATTTACTTTCTCAAATTACCGCTGGGTAACAAAGGAACAATTAGATACTGGCGAAGCATTTTCAAGAAACGCACTGGGTTTTCACGTTCCAAAGCGCTTCGATAAAATTTTTACCGTAGATACATGTCACTTGCAACCGGACCCTTCCAATGCTCTGCGTAATTCGCTTCACGCGTTTGGAGAGGAGCAGCAAATCCCATATTATGACGTTAAATATAACGTTGGAACGCTCAGAAATCTGGTAGTTCGTACGGCAAATACAGGCGATATTATGGTGATCGTGCAGTTTGGCGAGCAGAACGACGAAGCGATTGATAAGGTTATGAATTATATGCGGGATAATCATCCGGAAATTACTTCGCTGAATTATATCGTAAACTTGAAAGGAAATGATTCTTACCAGGATCAGGAGGTAATTAATTTCTCGGGAGAAGCGACAATCAGAGAGACAATGGAAGATCTGACGTTTTTAGTTGGGCCTAAGTCTTTTTATCAGACAAACTCTGAACAAGCATACAATTTGTTTAAAGTGACAAGAGATTACGCAGGACTAACCGGAAATGAATCTGTATACGATTTATATACCGGAACCGGGACGATTGCCAATTTCGTTGCGCGCCAGGCCAGGAAGGTTGTCGGGGTTGAATATGTTGAGGCAGCGGTTCAGGATGCTCGAATAAATTCTGCATTAAACGGAATCACGAACACCGAATTTTTCGCAGGTGATATGCGAAGAATAATGAATGAAGGATTTTTGGCAAAACATGGAAGACCAGATGTAATCATCACTGATCCGCCTCGGGCAGGTATGGACCAACCGGTTGTGGAAACGATTTTAGCTGCCGCTCCTGACCGCGTTGTCTACGTTAGCTGCAATACCGCAACTCAGGCACGGGATTTGGCATTGATGTCTGAGGATTATGAGGTTACCAAAGTGCAGCCCGTGGATATGTTCCCTAATACGCATCACGTTGAAAATGTCGCTTTGTTGATCAGAAAGGAGCGATAGAATCGGAAGTATGAATAGTATTATTTCTATTTACGACATCATTTTTTGCGATTTTTAAATTAAATTAATATAATTTTACCAATAAATAAGCAAGCCGCCTGAACCTTATGTTCAGACGGCTTTCTCATTTACAAATATCTTTTTTAACTTAAAAAGGCGGCTCGCTGTCCGGGCCTTTGTAGTCAAAATTATTTAAATCATTGGCTCTGCTTCTTAAAGTTCCTCCACCAGAATTTTGTGCCGGATTTGCATTTCTGTTTTGATTTTCAAAAGAAGAAATCGGATTTGGATTGTTAATAGGACGATCCGTTACGAAAGGAGCAGGCGCAAACTGAGAATCCAGATCGGCGAATTTTGTATACTTGCCGATAAATCTAAGCTGCACAGTTTCCAAAGATCCAGCCCTGTTTTTTGCTATGATAACCTCGCCGACACCAGCAACTGAATTTCCGGTTTCATCTTCGGTAATTCCATAATATTCAGGACGATACAAGAAAATTACCATATCGGCATCCTGCTCGATCGATCCTGATTCCCTTAAATCTGAAAGCTGAGGTCTTTTTTCACCACCACGGGTTTCTACTGCACGGCTCAACTGAGAAAGCGCAATCACGGGCACATCAAGTTCCTTCGCAAGATTTTTCAACGAACGTGAAATCATCGCAATTTCCTGTTCACGGTTCCCAGCACCTTTTCCGCCCGTATCACCGGTCATCAGCTGCAAGTAGTCGATAACCACCATTTGGATATCATGCTGCGCTTTCAATCGACGGCATTTTGCCCGCAATTCCAAAATGGACAGGGCAGGGGTATCGTCTATAAAAATGGGTGCGTTGGTCAGTCGATGGATACGGTGGTGAAGCTGCTCCCACTCGTGCGGAGCAAGGCTTCCCTTACGAATTTTTTCACTATCAATTTCTGCTTCGGCCGAGATAAGACGATTCACCAGCTGGACCGAGGACATTTCGAGCGAGAAAATCGCTACTGACATATTAAAATCCACAGCTGCATTTCGGAGTGACGAAACGACAAAAGCCGTTTTTCCCATACCCGGACGCGCTGCAAGGATAACCAATTCAGTTTTCTGCCAGCCTGACGTAACTCTGTCAAGCGCACTGAAACCGGAAGGAACGCCCGTTAATCCATCCTTGTTATTTTTTTTCTGATCCAGCTCTTCCAATGCCTGGCGCATCAAAGAGCCCATGTCAGAATAATTTTTCTTAATATTGGATTCTGAAATTTGAAACAAAGCCTGTTCGGTCTTGTCAAGCAGTTTGAAAACGTCAGTGGTATCTTCAAATGCATCTCTCTGAATTTCAGAAGAAATTGTAATTAGTTCACGTCTGATGGACGCTTGGGTGATGATTCTTGCATGGTACTCAATGTTCGCCGCCGAGTTGACTTTTGAGGTTAGGCCAACGATATAAGATGACCCGCCAATCAGTTCAATTTCGCCGGTACTCCGCAATTTAGAAATCACGGTGAGCATATCAATAGGCTCGGAATCTGCAAAGAGTGTCAGGATCGCAGAATAAATTCTTTGGTGCACATCTTTGTAAAAACTCTGTGGCCGTAATATGTCTACAACAGCTGTAAGTGCGTCTTTTTCAATCATTAAGGCTCCCAGAACTGCCTCTTCCAGATCTATGGCCTGAGGAGGAAGTTTGCCATAGTTTTGTTCAAAACCTTGTGTACGGGAAACAGCTGGCTTCCGGCTGGGAATACCTGATTTAGTACCTGACTTATTAAATTGGTTTGTCGATTTGTCATTTTCCATGTATGACAAAATTAAACATAACGGGGTTGTCAGAAAAGAAACTTGCGACAACTATTTTTTTTAATTTGTTAAAAATATCATGTCTAGCTGATTATGAAAGAGTTGATCAAAATATATTTATTTTACATTGTTAGCTTTGGTATGGAATTTTTAATTTGTGTATCATATTAGAATAAATCTTGGTTATTATTACTAAATTTTAGAGTAATTACTTAAACACTAAACGATCATTCATTTGCTAGAAAAAATTATCACGCTCGAAGACGTCTCAATGGTCGATTTTTTGGGCACTCATAATTCGAATATTAAAGAAGTATCCGCAGCTTTTCCGAAAAGCAAAATTATTTCACGCGGGAATGAAATCCGGATTCAGGGCACTGCACCTGAAATTATGCGTATCACCGACATACTAGAATCTTTGGTTGCGCATTACCTGAAATATGGTAAGGTCACGAGTGAAAATGTTAAAGTTTATTTGAATGGCATTTCAAGGCCTGCTGTCCAAAATGCAGAAGATGACGCTGACGTGATTATCTACGGGAATAAGGGGCTGGTCGTTAAAGCCAAAACTGCTAACCAGAAATTGTTGGTTGAGGCTGCTGCGAAGTTTGATCTAGTATTTGCGGTAGGGCCTGCGGGGACTGGAAAAACATATACTGCGGTAGCCATAGCGGTCCGGGCTTTGAAAAATAAAGAAGTACGTAAAATTATTATCACGCGTCCGGCGGTTGAGGCGGGAGAGAACCTTGGGTTTTTGCCGGGTGATTTGAAAGAAAAAATAGATCCGTATTTACGGCCAATTTACGATGCACTGGACGACATGATCGCGCCGGAAAAGTTAAAGCTTTATCTGGAAACGCGTGTTATCGAAATTGCTCCGCTTGCCTATATGCGTGGTAGAACGCTAAACAACGCGTTTATTTTGCTTGATGAGGCGCAGAATACTACGCCGATGCAAATGAAAATGTTTCTTACCCGTATGGGGCCAAGTTCAAAAGCCATCATCACGGGTGATAAGTCGCAGATCGATCTTCCTAAAAACCTTAAATCAGGTTTGATAGACTCACTTGCCGTTTTGAAAGGCATTAAGGGTATTAGTTTTGTAGAATTGGATGGTTCGGACGTTGTACGCCACCGTTTGGTCAGGGATATTCTGGCTGCTTATGAAAAATCGGAAATTTAATCGTCACACCTTTTTATTTATAGCGCTCCTGGGACTTTTTTTTCCCGGGAGCGTTTTTGCGCAAATAGCGGATTCGCTTCTGATTCGCTGCGTGACACATGAAAGGGAAATTTACAAAGAGAAAAAAAGTCCTGGTTTATATCAGGATCGGATTAATACCGAAAATGCAATTCAGGAATATTTAAATAGTAACCGCGTAAATCTTCGGGTTGGTGCTACAAATGAAGTGATAAGAATTCCGGTTGTCGTGCATATCTTGCATAACCGGCGCGACGGGGTCGTCGGCGGGCCAAATAATCCAAACATTACAAACGAGCAGATAAGAAGTCAGATTGAGGTTTTGAATGAAGATTACAGGAGGAAGGCAAATACCAGAGGGTTTAACTCGGATCCTGTTGGGGTGGACACCGGCATCGAATTTTACCTCGCTGAATATGATGAAAATGGAAAAAGTACTACTGGGATCACAAGAACTCAATATCTCGCAAGAGACTTGTTTAACCCGATAACAGACGATCAGCTTTTATCTGATATTGCTTACTGGCCATCCGATAAGTATTTAAATATTTGGGTTTGCCGGCTTCTCGATTCCTATCTTGGGATCTCCCAGTTTCCGTCGGTGGAGGGAATTGATGGGCTGAATACAAGAAATGAGAATTATGAACGTACCGATGGGGTTATCATTGATTTTCGTTTTTTTGGTAGGGATGCGACAGTAAATACAAGTAAAATTTATAATCTCGGCAGAACAACAACGCATGAAGTCGGGCATTGGCTTGGTTTGATTCATATTTGGGGCGATGCATTTTGTGGTGATGATTTCTGCGACGATACACCGCCGGCAGAGAGCCGAAACCAGACTTCCGTTTGTGTTGATAAATATTCAAATTGCTCAGGCTTTCCAACGCGTAATATGATTGAAAATTACATGGATTATTCGCCGGATTCCTGTATGAATATTTTTACTGCTGACCAGTTAGCGCGAATGAAGGCGGTGTTAGAGCTGAGTCCGCGGAGGAAAAAAATGATTGAATCGGCGAAAGAAGGCAGACTGGAACCTTCGGAAAACCTGGCGTTAGAAGTTTTTCCGAACCCGGCAAGTGAAGAAGTGAATGCAAATGTCCGCTTTGCCGATTTTCAAAATTTTTCCCTGTCCATTTATGATATCAAAGGAAATCGTCTTGAAAACCAGACGTATACGGATGTCTGGAGCAGACGTGTTACACTCGATATTAATAAATTAGATACAGGATTATATTTTTTTAAAGTGACCACAGACAAAGAAACCGTCACAAAGAGGTTTGTAATTAAATAACAAAAAAGTATGCTCTCACGAGTACCTTTTGTTGGATTAATTCTGACTTTTTCGATCGGTATTTTACTTGGCGACTGGATCATAAATAATCCTTCGGCAAGTCGGTATTTCAATAGCGCAACACAAATGGCTGTGATCCTTGTGGTTACAGCCGTTTCTTTTTGGTTTTATATCCAGAAAAAGTACTTGGTATTTGGCGTTTTACTGAACGTGACATTACTTCTGTCAGGATTTTTGTCGCTTACGTTGCGCCATGAAAGTCTATATCGCAACATTGATTTCCTGACTAAAAATAAGTATGATTTTTATCAGGCAACCGTTCAAAATATACCTGAGAAGAGAGCAAAATCCATTCGGGTCGATGCGATGATTGAAAAAATTCACGTTGACGGAAAGTGGATCAAAGCTGATGTTAAGGCCTATCTGAGTATACCGCAGGATGCTTCACAAATTCCTTCTGCAGGTGATCAGATTGTGGCGAGGGGAAATCTAGAAAACCCAAAACCACCTATGAATCCTGGAGAATTTGATTATCGGCGTTATTTGTGGAACAAGGGAATTGTCTGGACGGATTATCTACCGGAAAATTCATATCGGGTTATAAAATTATCTGGCAGTCAGAGTGTTAATTCATGGGCGCAACGAATTTCTCAATGGTCGGATAGGCAGTTTCGTGAGAACCTGAAAGATGATAAATCATATGGATTAGTTAAAGCCATGCTGCTGGGCAGACGGGATGATCTGCGTTCAGACCAGGTTGACGACTATACCACTTCGGGAACCGTCCATATTCTTTCTGTTTCGGGTATGCACGTCGCAATTATATTTCTTGTCCTTAGCTATTTGTTAGGTTGGATGAAACGTTTGAAAGGCGGCAAATATCTTTATCTGGCTACCATTATGCTTCTGCTTGGCTTTTATGCAGTGGTCACGGGTCTGCCGCCTTCCGTTCAGAGAGCCACGCTTATGTGTATTGTTTTTGTAGTTGCAGAAGTTTTTGCGCGTAAACATAATGCTATGAATACACTTGCCATATCTGCGCTGATCATTTTATTATTTGATCCACAGGCAATTTTTGATCTTGGATTTCAGCTTTCGTACCTCGCAATGTCCGGGATTTTTTTGTTTTACAGGCCAATAGAATCACTGTGGATGCCGGTTAGTTGGTTGTGGAAATATATCTGGCAGATTACCGCACTTTCATTTGCTGCGCAGCTCGCCACTTTCCCTTTAAGTCTATTCTATTTTCACCAGTTCCCGTTTTACTTTTGGCTCGTCAATCCATTTGTCATTACGTGCACAAATGCGCTCCTACCAGCCGCATTGGTTTTGCTTTTTGTCTGTCTGGGGCCGTTTGTCTGGTTGAAAACCGCCGTAGGTTGGGTAGTTTATTTTTTCGCATTTCTGACGAATATTTCCGCTGCGGTTCCGAAAAACATGCCTGGTTATCTGATCGGGAATCTTTATCTGGATAAGGCCGAAGTTGTCCTGCTTTATGCTTTGGTTCTTTTGGCCTGGTATGCTTACGAATCAACGGAATTTCAATGGTTGAAATACATGGCAGGCCTCGTAATTTTATTTGTTTTTTATTCAACCTCGCAAAGTTTTCAGAATTATATTAGTTTCAAAGGTATGATTCATTCCGTTCCAAAACATTCCGTCGTCAGCCTCAAAGAAGGCGATAGATTGTTTATTTTTTCGGATGAAGCCTTTCGTGTGGATACCAACGCCTATGATTTTTACATCAAAAATTATGCTATCAGTGAAGGCATTTTAGAAACAATATTTTTGGAAGATTCGGTGAAAACTAAAAGTTTGGTTTCAGTGAAGGTTGGAGACGGAAAACTACTTTCGTGGAAAAACCACTTGATATATCTTGGTGGTTATTTTCCGACCAAAACTGCCATTGATTACCTTCTCCTTACTTCACCCAAATACCCGAAGATTTCAAAGATTGATGTAAGTTCAAATACTACTTTTTTAATAAGTGGGGAAATAAAAAAGCGGACGGCAGAACGATGGCAAAACATTCTTCAGGCAAATCATGTTCAGATTCACGACCTCCAAACGCAGGGCGCACTTTTACTGCCTTGAATAAATATCCAGAATTTCTTTACTAATTTTTCGTTCCCACTCTGCCTGTGCAGTGGCGTTTAACCCGTGGGCAGTTGCAGCGTCGTACGCTTCCTGTTCCCGGTTCATCTCTCTAAAAGCTTCTAGAAATTGGTATTGAATTTCACTGTCATAATCTTCGATCGTCAACTCTCCTGATTCCAGCCGTTTTTTGAAACGCTCAACGACAACCCTCGTGATGTCAAAATGCAGCTGTTCATGTCTCAATGTCCCCGCATTCTTCGCTTCCGGCAGTCCCCAGGACATACTTTTTACCATAAAAATTTTCAAATCAATTTGAAGAATCAGATCATCATCTTTTGGATAGGAGTGGCCTTCATAAGCAAAAGATGTAAATACCGCGGCGGCATATCTGCTGCCCGGTCTGCTCTTTTGTCCCTGAAAATCAGACCATACGAGTGGTCGTTTAACACTGTAAAAAACGGTATCAGCCTTATCCTGCGCGGTTACTTCATTAAAAACGATTTTCAGGTTTTTTGACAGAGCAGGATTTTTGCCATTATTTGATGCCATCCACTTTTGAAAATGGATCAATGCCTGGTCCAGCATTTGCCGTATCAGTTTTTCATGATCATATTCTTTTTCCGGACGGGTGTAGGTCGCAGAAGTCTGGTAATTTGTAAGCTCAACGGGCACCATATTTCTATACCAGCGGAATGTCACTTCCAGCTTTATATCTCCGGAAACGCGGTTTGGGCCTAGTCGCTTTTCATTGATCTGGAAATCTTTGATCGTAATTTGAAGCGGCAAAAGTTCAGCGTTTCTTCTAGGCGCAGCGTAGGACCAATAGGAAGCCAGCTCCTTTTCGACCGGGGTGGCTAGAGCGGCCGGTTTCTCCTTCCCAAAGGAAATAACTTTTCCAAAAACATTACCTCTTGTCTTGCGCTTGTCGTCCACATCCTGCACAAAGAATTTGTTCGACCGGATTATGGACGACGGTTCTCTTGTGAGCGTTATAATCTCAGGAGTAATTTGAGCAAAAGAAACCAGGTTCAGAAAAATAAATAAGCAAATCAGGCCATTAGTCCTGCTCTTATTTGTTAATCTATATTGAATCCAATTCATGCTTTATCTAAGTTTGCAGGTAATTTATGTTTTAAAGAATCGAATGAGTGCACTAACAACGAAAAACCGTCCGGAATTTGATGATATTTTTATGGAGCTTGCAATAAATCTTGCAAAACGCTCTCATTGCATCAAAGCGCAGGTCGGTGCGGTACTGACAAAGGATACCCGGATTATTTCAATAGGTTATAACGGACCACCGGCAGGAACGCATAATTGCGACGAGGAATTTCCGGAAGTCGGTTGTCCGAGAGATGCAAAAGGAAGCTGTTCACTGGCGCTTCACGCTGAACAGAATGCCATTCTTTTTGCTGTTAAAAACGGATCAAACATTGAAGGAGCAACCCTTTTTGTAACATTAGCTCCTTGTATTTCCTGCGCCAGAGTTATTTATACAATGAAAATAAGTAAGGTGATTTTCCTGCATTCTTATGCAGCTTATAAGGGAATTGGCAGAGAAGAAGGCGTTGAGTTTTTAAGGACTTTTGGCGTGGAGGTTGAGCAATACGCTAAATAATTGTTAATGATTAAGGGTTAATTGTTAAGGGTTAATGAATTAACTGAGATTGAGTTATCGCTAGTTAATCCACCATTATCAGTGGTGATGTCCACTGTGGCTGCGTGCTTATTCGCTAATAGATGGTTAATGATCAAGGGTCAATTAACCCTTAACCATTAATCCTTAACAATTATTAATGGTGATGTCCACCCTCGCCATGAACGTGTCCGTGACTGATTTCTTCATCAGTTGCAGGGCGAACTGTTAAGATTGAGCCTTGGAAATGCATTTCTTTTCCAGCAAGCGGATGATTGAAATTCATGACAACCACTTCGTCTTTCACTTCAACAACCTGGCCATGCATACGCTCACCATCTTCGTTTGTCATCGGAACAATATTTCCGATCTCCAAAAGTTCTTCCTGGTCAACACCTTCCATAGCAAAAACAGCCTTTGGTAGCTCTACAATTGCCTCAGGGTCAAATTCTCCATAACCTTCTTCGGGGGAGACAACGAAGTCGAAAGTATCACCCTGAGCAAGTCCTTCAATCTTCTCTTCAAAGCCCTCAGGAAGTCCGCTGATTCCTTGGATAAAATACATCGGATCTTCTTCCGTTACTACTTCTACAATATCCATTTCACCGTCATTGTCAGGTATTCTAAGACTATATATAAGTGCTACGACATTATTCTTTTCGACTTTCATTTGCTTGTTTGGTTAAAATATTGGTTGTTGTAAAATAATTGTTCCACGTTGGATTAGGAAAAACAAACGTACGGGAATTTTGCCAAAATGTCTTTTTTTATGAATTTTTTAGCGCATTTATTGCTTTCAGGAGACAATGAGGAGGTAATTATTGGAAATTATGTCGGAGATTTTATAAAAGGCAGATTGACCGGCGATAAGATAATTGGCTGGAGTAACGATTTTCTGCTCGGAGTAAAATTGCACAGGCATATTGACATGTTTACCGATGAGCACCCAATCGTAAGAGAGGCAAAGCATAAGGCTGCGGAAGAGCTGGGAAGAACGGCAGGAATCGCGATTGATATTTACTTTGATTATTTTTTAGCCAAATATTTTGATCAATTTTGCAACGAGACACTCGCAGCATATAGTGCCAGAATGTATGACGTGATCCGGAAAAATGATCCGTTGATTCCGGATCATATGAAATCTATGGTGCGAACAATGATCAAGCAGGATTGGCTAAATACCTATGAAACGCTGGAAGGAATCAAACTGACTTTTAAAAGGTTGTCCGGAAGAGCTGAGTTTCTGGAAGTCTTAAATCTGGCGGACAAAGATTTAAAAAGGAACGAAGAATTTTATCATAATAAATTCGATCTTTTTTTTCCGTTGCTGCAAGCAGAATCAGCCAGGTTTATCGTTGAAACCAGGGATTAGGTGTTGTTGAAGTTATTATATATTAAAAATCAAAATAAAAAATGGCTCAAACGCCTGACGCTGCACTTAAAGAAATTAAAGCTAAGAAGTTTAAACCGGTATATTTCCTACACGGCGACGAACCTTTTTACATTGATATTATTGCTGATGCCCTTGAAGAACGTGTTGTATCCGAGTCTGAAAAAGGATTTAATCAGTTTGTGCTTTACGGTAAAGATACCGATGTGGCCGGCGTGCTGAGTTATGCAAGACGTTATCCATTTATGGCAGAACGGCAGCTTGTGATTGTCAAAGATGCCAATAAACTCGGCGGTATTGATCAAAAAGAACAACAGGCGCGTCTTGAAGATTATGCCCAAAATCCGCTGCACAGTACCGTTCTTGTGTTTTGTTTTCACGCGAATGCAGACGAGCGGAAAACTTTCATCAAAGCTTTCAATACGCATGGCCATGTCATACAATCAAAAAAAATGTATGACAATAAATTGCCGGATTGGGTTGCTTCTTATTGTCAATCGGAAGGAGTTAAAATAAGTCCGAAGGCGGTACAGATGATGGTAGACAATATTGGTAATGATTTAAAAAGGCTTACCAATGAGATTCGGAAAATTATGGTTAACCTCCGTGTTGATCAGGGAATCGATGCTGAGGTAGTGGAGCGTTTTGTGGGAATCAGCAAGGAGTATAATGTTTTTGAATTTCAAAAAGCGCTTTTGATGCGCGACGTGATCAAAGCGAATAAAATTGCCACGCATTTTTCCGCCAACACGAAGGACAATCCGCTTGCCCCGATTTTGATCATTCTTTTTGGTTTTTTTTCAAAGGTTTTACTGGTCCACGCCAGTCAGGATAAGTCTGAAAAGGGCATGGCTGCCGCATTGGGCGTAAATCCTTTTTTTGTTAAAGATTATTCGCTGGCAGCCAGAAATTACCCTTTGCCGAAGGTCGCCCACGTGATTCACTATTTACGTGAAACAGACAGCCGGTTAAAAGGTCTTGACGGCGTGAGTACACCGGAAGGAGAACTTTTGAAGGAACTTGTTTTTAAAATCGTTCATTAGGTCGTCTTACGAGGCATTGGCAAAATGCCTCGTAAAATTCTTTTTAGCTTTGTGCGTCGTGAAAAATGATTCCCAGCGTATACCTTTCGCCTGAATGAACCTCGCTCACGCCGTGTTTCATCTTGACCCGGTAATAACCTCTGCTGCCTTTCGCCGGCCGGAAATTGGTTGTGAACAAAAGGATGTCGCCCTTTTTTGGTTTTAAAACAATCGCTTTGGATTGTGCGCGGGGTATTTGTTGGACTAAAACAAATTCGCCTCCATGATAATCTTCATCAGCTTCATTCAGAAAGATCACGAGCTGCATAGGGAAAAATATTTCGCCATATAAATCCTGATGTAACGTATTATGACCGCCGTGGCCATATTTCAGCACAAGTACCGTTGGTTTGGTCTGTCCATGCTCACGGCATAACTCGTGAAGTTCTTCCAACGATTCAGAAAACGTTTTATTAATGTTCAACACGGTCATCCAGTTGTTGGCAATCGGGACAAGTTTTGGATAAACTGTTTTCCTAACCTCCTAAATCAACTCAGGCAATGGATATTGAAAATATTTATACTCACCCAAGCCGAATCGATAGCGTTCCATTACGATTGTCTTGCGGTATAATGCTTGGTTTTGGTATTGCTTGATTAGCGATGCACATTGCTCCGAACTAATGACATTTTTTAAAACAGCAAAACCGTTGCTGTTCATATTTTCGGTAATTTTCTTCCAGTCTAAGGATTCGATTATGTCAGAGATTGTGTTCATTGTTGAAGGATTACTATTTGATACGACAAAAGTATCCCGCCCCTTAAATTGAAAAAACCTGAATCTTGCTGAGTTGGCGTCAACATAATTCAGGTTTTCAAATAATTCACAATTTCGATCAGGACTCCAATGCGTGAACGTCTTTTCGCTCGCCTATTTGTTGTCTCCACATGGCGTAATAAAGGCCTTTTTCTTCGAGCAGCGCGTTGTGGCTACCGGTTTCAATGATATTTCCTTTTTCTAAAACATAAATTCGGTCAGCATACATAATCGTGGAAAGTCTGTGGGCGATCATAACCGTAATGTGCTGGCGTTGGCTTGTAATGTTGCGGATCGTGTTCGAAATTTCCTCTTCCGTCAGAGAATCAAGCGCGGAAGTTGCTTCGTCAAAAATCATCAAATGAGGGTTTCGCAAAAGCGCCCGGGCAATTGACAGGCGCTGGCGTTCACCTCCTGATAATTTCAAGCCGCCTTCTCCGATCACCGTGTCAATTCCATTTTCGGCTCGTAACAACAGGTTGTAGCACGCCGCCTTTTTCAGTACTTCCGTGATCATTTCATCAGTCGCGGCGGGATTGACAAATAAAAGATTTTCCTTGATCGTTCCTGAAAAAAGCTGTGTATCCTGCGTGACAAAACCGATCTGATGTCTCAATTCTTCAAAATCTATACTGCTGTCGCTGTGATCGTTATAGTATATACTTCCGGTATTTGGATGATATAGTCCCACCAGCAATTTGACCAGTGTCGTTTTTCCTGATCCCGACGGACCTACAAAAGCGATGGTTTCTCCTCGTTTAACATCGAACGAAATTTCGTCCAGTGCTGGTCTCCTTGCAGTTTGATGCTGGAAATGGACTTTTTCAAAACGTAATGTTTCAACAGCGTCAATTCGTTCCGGATGCGCAGGTTTTCTTTCGATTGGTCTGCTTAATAATTTTTCAAGATTTATCAAAGACGCTTCTGCTTCGCGATAGGACAAAATCACATTACCCAATTCCTGTAAAGGTGTGAAAATAAAGAATGAGTAAAATTGCATCATCATCATTTGCCCGACCGTGATCTGATCATGAAATACAAAAAACAGCAGCGAAAACATGATACATTGCTGTAAGAAATTAACGAACGTTCCCTGGATGAAACTGATCGATCGGATACTTTTAACCTTTTTTAATTCCAGTTTCAGGATCTTAAATGTTGTTAAATTAAGCCGGCGAATTTCCTGTTGGGTAAGGCCCAGACTTTTTACAAGCTCAATATTTCGCAGAGATTCCGTCGTCGAACCCGCCAGCGCTGTCGTTTCTTTGACAATATTTTTTTGTACCTCTTTAATCTTCCGACTTAGAATACTGGTAAGCAAAGCCAGCACAACGGAACCGACCAGATAGATAACCGGAAGCATTGGGCTAAGTTTAAATGCTACTATGGTTACAAAGACAATTCCGACTAACGTTGCAAACAACACGTTTACAAAACTGGTGATGAATTTTTCGCAATCGGCCCGTACTTTTTGTAAAACTGACAAGGTTTCTCCACTGCGCTGATCTTCGAAATCCTGATAGGGCAAACGCAGCGCATGGCGTAACCCATCGGTATAAAGGTCCGCTCCAAATTTCTGAATCACCACATTGACAACGTAATCCTGGAACGCTTTTGCGATCCTGGAAACCATAGCGGCCCCAATGATCATCAATAAGCCAATCGTGATACCTTTGAAAAACTCGTCGTTTAAACCATTGTCGCGGAAATATTTTGCCTTGTTTGCAAACGGATCTATTAAAACATTTCCCAGAATGTAGGGATTCAGTAAAGAGAAGATCTGGTTAATAGCCGCTAGGATCAATGCAAGAAAAATGAGGCCTTTATATCGGCTAAGATATTGTAATAATAATTTCATGTCGTGGTGAAATGGCTGTGGTATTTTATGCTAATCATTGTATTAACTTAAAGATAGGAAATTAAATTCTGTTGAATCGGCCGAAATTAGCAGAAAGTAAAAATCCATCCAAAAGCCCAGTGGTTCGGATGGATTGTATTCTTAGTGCCAGAATTTGCAAGTCGGGTTATCTTTTGATTTACAGCATTTTATTGTTTTTTTTAACTGACCTCGCGGTCAGTTAAATGTTTGCCTGAACTCGAGTGGCGAAATGTTCACTTTTTTCTTAAACAGTTTATTGAACGACTGAGGGTATTCAAAACCCAGCTGATAAGCAATTTCAGCGACCGATAAATTGGTTACGGAAAGATATTCCTTGGCCTTTTCAATCAGTTTTGCCTGAATGTGTTGCTGGGCGCTTTGGCCGGTCAGCGAGCGTAACATATCGCTTAAATAATTGGGCGATACATGAAAAGTTTTTGCCAGGAGTTCGACGGATGGAAGCCCGTTTTTCAAGGTTTCTTCGTCCTCGAAATATGCGTTGAGAAACGTCTCCATCTTAGTCAGCAAATCGTTGTTGACGGCTTTTCGTGTAATAAACTGTCTCTCGTAAAACCTGTTGCTGTAATTAAGCAACAGATCAATTTGCGACAGAATAATGTCCTGCGTATGCCGGTCTATATGCTGATATTCTTCATCAATTTTTTCAAAAATCGCGATGATGTTTTTTTCTTCTTTTTCTGAAAGATGTAGTGCTTCATTAACGGCATATGAAAAGAAGCCGTAATTTTTGATCATTGCAGCAAGCGGATGTTTGTATAGAAAATCATGATGAAACAGCAATGTATATCCGGCGCCTTGCTCCGAATTCAGGATTTCGGCGTGGGGAACGTTAAGCGACTGGATCTGTTTAGTAGAAACAAAAGTCATGACACCCTTGTCGTAGTCGTAATACTGCTGACCATATTTCACTTTGCCTGTAATGTCTTTTTTCAGGGATACGCAGTAAAAATTCAGCGTAAAATGTTCCCAGGCGACGTCCTCCGCAAAACGCATATCCCGGACGCGAACGACGCTGACGAGTGGGTGCAACGGCTCGGGCAAAGAGACCATACGGTGAAACTCAGATATGGAGTTAATGATCTTCATTTTCTTGCTTTTATTAAGTTTGAACCTGCAACCGTCTTTTCGGCAGTTACAGGTTTTTGATAACTATCCCAGAATCTGTTTTCTAATCTCCTTTCTGAATTCTTCCCCGCCAACTTCCATACGTCTTGCATACAATGCTTTGGCATCGTCACCTGCAACATAACGGATCTGATCTTTGTCGTCCGTTGCGGCTTCGTAGACAACTTCGGCAATTTGTTCGGCGGTTGAGGCAGCTTTCATCGTTTCAATCGCAGCGAAAAGCTTTTCTTCGAGCTCCTGATAATCGGGATGAGTACTTTTATCAAGTGATCTGCCGGTAAAGTCAGTTGCAATGCCTCCCGGCGCAACGGTTTTTATTTTAATATTATGCAAACCTAATTCAAAGGACATACCCTCAGACCAGCCCTCCAACGCAAATTTAGTAGCATGATAAATGGAGTGCAAGGGGAATGTGAGAAATCCACCCGTCGAGGTTGTGCTTATAAACAAACCGTTTTTCTTTTCTCTGAAATGTGGAATAAACGCCTGCGTGACGCGCAGCACTGCTAAAAGGTTGGTACTGATCTGTTGGGAAATCTGCTCTTCGGTAAGCGCTTCCAGAGCACCCATAAGCCCATAACCTGCGTTATTGAACACTACATCAATTGGCTTTAAAGAAATAGCCTTGGCCACAGTCTTTTTGATTTGCTCGGCATCGGTTACATCAAGCGGCAAAAGCGTAATATTTTCCAGTTGATTAAGTTCTGTTTCTTTTGCCGGGTTTCGCATCGTAGCGATCACATTCCATCCTTTTGCCTGAAATAGTTTTGCGGTTGCTTTCCCTAATCCTGATGATGCTCCTGTAATGAAAATTGTTTTTTGCATTTTGTCAGTGTTTTAATGTCTGATGCAAAATTCCGGCAAGTCTCATCGGGATGTGTTTCCAAATCAAGGTTACTTGTTTCCAAATCGGGGAGGAGCGTTTTTCTCAGTATCACAAAGCAGTATTTTTAATCAGAAAGCGATTTCTCAACTGACTCACAGAAAAATATAATAACCGGCCTGGGTATAATAGGAAAATATAATTCATGGAAAGCAAAAAAGGCTCCCATTTGGAAGCCTTTTTTCGTAGCGGGGAGCAGAATCGAACTGCCGACCTTAGGGTTATGAATCCTACGCTCTAACCATCTGAGCTACCCCGCCGTACCGTTATTGTGGTGCAAAAGTATGTTAAAGAAATTTACAATGCAACTGTTTTTGGCAATTTGAATGAAAAAAACTAAATTGTAAAAAAACAAAAATGTACGTATTCCATTTTTATTAACGTTTTATGTTATATTACAACTTTTAAGATGAGAAGGTTAACCTTATTAGAATGGAAGAACCAATAAACCCAGTCCCGATGGAAAAATTTAAGTTTACGACTGAATTTGAATTACGATCATCCCCAAAAGTGTTATTTCCGTACATATCCACGCCATCTGGTCTGGAACAGTGGTTTGCGGAGAAGGTGATCGTTATGCCAAATCAAAGGTTCGATTTTCAATGGGATGGAGATAGCCATATTGCCAGACAGACGGGTTTGAGAATAAATAAGGGGGTGAAATTTGAATTTGAAAATACCAGCGACGATGACCTGGACAATAACCATCTTGAAATTAAGTTAGAAGTAAGTGAATTGACGCAGACAACCTTTTTAAGAGTGACAGATTATTCGGCAAATAGGGATGAGGCTGAACTAATATCGTTGTGGAATGGGTTTATGGATAATCTTAAAGAAATTGTAGGGAGTTGATGAAAAAGCTGGATAAGCTTATACTAATGTCCTTTTGGGGGCCATTTATAGTAACAATGTCAGTTGTGGTTTTCATATTTTTGATGAAAATCATGATTTTTTATATTGACGATTTCGTGTCAAAAGATTTGGGTATATGGGATTACTCCCGCCTGTTCTTTTTCTTCAGTCTCATTACCGTCCCGACTGCACTGCCGCTTGCCATGTTGTTGTCTTCACTGATGGCTTTTGGCAACCTCGGAGAATTCTTCGAATTGACGGCACTTAAGAGTGCAGGTATTTCTGTTGTCAGGGCTATGGCGCCGCTATTCATTGTCGCCGTCGGGATCAGCATCTTTTCTTTTTATTTCAATGACAGAGTCTCCCCTTGGGCGAATCTGAAAGGATATAGTCTGCTCTATGATATAAAAACCACTAAGGCAACTTTGAAGATCAAGGAAGGGATTTTCTATAATGACCTTCCAGGTTACAGTATCAAGGTTGACAAGAAAATGGCTGATGCGCAGTCGATGAAAGGTATGGTTATCTATAAACACGATAACAGATCATATGAGCGTGGAAACACACAGATTATTCTGGCAGATTCTGGTAAAATGTACACGATCAACGAGAATTCAAATCTTGTGATCGAATTGTATAACGGGACAATGTATAATGAGGAGACGGAAGGGAGTGGAAGGGCATACCTTTCGCCCATAGCAACGGGCGGTCCTGGTGCTCCGCCACCGAGTACGAAGTTTACGAGAAATGTTTTTGATCATTACAAACTCGTTGAAAGTTTGTCGTCTTTCGGTATGCGTCGTACGGATGAAGGTCAGTTCAAATATCATGAATTCATGAAAAATATTGATGATCTGAACCATACCGCTGACTCAATCAAGACTTCTTATGACGAGACCAAGAAAAATCTCCTGCCGAACAGTCAGCAATATTTCTCTTATAATTACAAACAAGGAACGGACCAGGCTATAAAACCTGGAAAATGGATTGACTCTCTAATGGCCAAGCCAATTAAAGACAGTTTGAAAACAGAAATATTGACAAATGCGAAGAGTTCTGCGTCAAGTATGCAAAGCTATGTTAAGTCGAATGCAGAATATTTGCAGTCGAAAATGAAGGATGCCAGTAAATACGAATTGGAAAAACATCATAAATACACCAACGCGATATCCTGTCTGGTTATGTTTCTAATCGGTGCGCCACTTGGGGCAATTATAAAAAAAGGTGGGTTTGGCGTACCTGTTTTGGTCTCGGTTTTATTCTTTATCTTGCTGTATGTGCTCATCAATCAGGGCGATAAATGGGTTAAGGAAGGAATGTTAAGTGTTCCGGTTGGAGCCTGGCTGGCAAATACAGTGCTGTTTCTGGCAGGAGCTTATTTCATTGACCGGGCCAGAAGTGACTCACGTCTTTTCGATAAGGATGTTTATCAAATGCGTATTAAAAGAATTAAATCTTTCCTGGCAAGTAGATTTGGAAAATCGCGGCTTATCAATTCATAGTAAAATTATATTTTCTTTCTAGTAAAAGAATTTGTACTTTTGCGACCTTGTTTGCAGTATAGTGCTGTAAATCTATCACATATTTAATCTGTTGTTACAATCATGTATTTAACTACGGAAAAGAAGAGAGAGATCTTCGAAACCAAAGGTTTTAAGAAAGAAGGCGGAGACACAGGATCAGCCGAATCACAAATTGCTTTATTTACGTACCGTATCAATTATTTGAACGAGCACTTAAAAACGCACAAAAAAGATAACGATACTCGTCTGGGTCTACTTAAAATGGTAGGAAAGCGCAGAAGATTGTTGGATTATCTTTACAAAAACGACATTACTCGTTACCGTGCTATTATCGCGGAATTGAACATCCGTAAGTAATTTATTAGATCAGGGAACTTGCAGCATCGTAAGTTCCCTGATTTTTTGCGGGATTTTTAGAAGGAATTTTTATACAGAAAGCGTTCTGGTGACGTTTTCACAGCTACCCAAACATTACATATTCTATGCTATTTAACATAGTGACCAAAACGATACCATTGCCTGATGGTAGAGAAATTACAATTGAAACAGGGAAATTAGCAAAACAAGCAGACGGATCGGTCGTGGTGCGTATGGGCAATACCATGCTGCTGGCCACTGTTGTCGCCAATAAAGATATTAGAGAAGGAATTGATTTTTTGCCTCTTTCAGTAGATTACCAGGAGAAATTTGCTTCGGCTGGTAGAATACCGGGAAGCTTCATGCGTCGTGAAGGAAAACTTTCTGACCACGAAGTATTGGTTAGCCGTTTGGTTGACCGTGTTCTTCGTCCGCTTTTTCCGGATGATTATCACGCAGAAATTCAGGTGAACATCATGTTGATGTCAGCAGATGAAGAGGCTTTGCCGGATGCATTGGCTGCTCTTGCTGCTTCGGCTGCAATTGCTGCTTCTGACATCCCTTTTGGTGGACCTGTTTCAGAGGTACGAGTTGCTAAAATCGATGGGCAACTGTTAATCAATCCGGGTACTTCGGTTTTGGAAAATGCTACGTTGGAGCTTTTGGTAGGTGCAACTTACCAGGATATCACAATGGTTGAAGGTGAAATGAACGAGGTTTCGGAAGAGGAAGTAATCGAAGCTCTGAAATTTGCTCATGAAGTGATCAAACAACAGTGTCTTGCGGTTAAGGAATTCGAGGCTGCTGTTGGAAATATTGTGAAACGTGAGTATATCGGTGATGTTCAGGACGAAGCGCTTGAAGCCCGCGTTCGTGAATTTTGCTATGACAAAGTTTATGCAGTAGCCCAGTTGGGTTCGAAAAATAAAAATGTTCGCAAGGAAGCTGCAAAAGCTGTTTTGGCTGAATTCCTTGAAACAATCGGAGAAGAAGAGGAAGTTAGTATCTCTCTTGTGAAGCGTTATTTCCACGATCTGGAATATGACGCATCCCGTCGTTTGGTACTTGACGAAAGAAAACGTCTTGACGGACGTGCATTGGATGAAGTTCGTCCAATCGCTTCTGAAATTGACTTTTTGCCGAACGCACACGGTTCTGCACTATTTACGCGTGGAGAAACTCAATCGCTGACAACAGTTACGTTAGGTACAAAAAATGACGAGCAGATTATTGATACGCCGTTGAAATATGGATATAGTAAATTCTTGCTTCATTATAACTTCCCTGGCTTTTCTACTGGTGAAGTGAAACCTAACCGCGGACCGGGACGTCGTGAAGTGGGTCATGGTAATCTGGCCCTTCGTGCTTTGAAAAAAGTATTGCCTGCGGCAGAAGATAATCCATACACAATCCGTATCGTTTCTGATATTTTAGAATCGAATGGTTCGTCATCCATGGCAACGGTTTGTGCAGGATCTCTTGCGCTTATGGACGCTGGTTTGAAAATCAAAGCGCCTGTGTCAGGGATTGCGATGGGATTGATCTCGGATGAAAAAACAGGCAAATACGCAGTACTTTCTGATATTCTTGGAGATGAGGATCACTTAGGTGATATGGATTTCAAGGTGACAGGTACTGAAAAAGGTATCACAGCTTGCCAGATGGATATTAAGGTGAACGGACTTTCGTTTGAAGTATTGTCAGAGGCGCTTTTGCAAGCAAGAGCCGGTCGTCTGCATATTTTGGGTGAAATGAATAAAACGATTAAAGAACATCGTCCTGACCTGAAACCTCACACGCCTCGCGCCGTCATAATCAAAATTGACCGTGAGATGATTGGAGCTGTAATCGGGCCTGGTGGTAAAGTGGTTCAGGATATTCAGAAGGAATCTGGTGCTACTGTATCTATTGAAGAAAAAGATGGTGCAGGTTATGTAAGTATATTCTCGGCAGACAAGACTTCCATGGATAAGGCGGTTTCTCGTATCAAGGGAATTATTCTTGTACCGGAGATCGGTGAAGTTTATTCAGGAAAAGTGAAGTCAATCATGCCGTTTGGCGCGTTCGTTGAATTCTTACCTGGTAAAGACGGATTGCTTCACATTTCAGAGATTAAGTGGGAGCGTATCGAAAATATGGATGGTGTTCTCGAAGTTGGAGAGGAAGTGCAGGTGAAGTTGGTAGAGGTGGATAAGAAAACAGGTAAGTATCGCCTGTCACGCAAAGTATTGCTTCCAAAACCAGAGAACAAAAACGCATAAAATTGTGTTTTCATCAACAAGGGCATTTGTAAATGTCGTTATTTATACATATTAATATTTGAATTTAGATGAGACAGCTAAAGATCAGTAAGCAGATCACCAACCGTGAAAGTCAGTCATTAGATAAATACTTACAGGAAATCGGGAAGGTAGATTTGTTGACGCCGGATGAGGAAGTGACGTTAGCTCAAAAGATACGGGACGGTGACCAACTTGCGTTGGAAAGATTAACAAAGGCGAACTTACGTTTTGTTGTTTCTGTTGCAAAACAATATCAAAATCAGGGGCTTTCATTAGGTGATTTAATCAATGAAGGAAACCTTGGTTTGATAAAGGCAGCGCAACGCTTTGATGAAACACGTGGTTTTAAATTTATCTCCTACGCTGTATGGTGGATTCGTCAGTCAATTCTTCAGGCGCTTGCTGAGCAATCACGTATTGTACGTCTTCCATTAAACCGCGTTGGTTCTTTAAATAAAATATCAAAGACTTTTTCTGAGCTGGAACAACGTTTTGAGCGTGAGCCATCTCCGGAAGAACTAGCTGAGGTGCTTGAAATTTCTTCTTCGGAAGTAGTGGACACGATGAAAATCTCAGGACGTCACGTATCTATGGATGCGCCGTTCGTTCAGGGAGAAGAAAATAGCCTTCTCGATGTGCTCGAAAATGATTTGGAAGACAAACCGGATTCTGGTTTGGTTAACGAATCATTGCGTAAAGAAGTACAACGTGCACTTTGCACACTTACGCAGCGGGAAGCTGATGTAATCGCTCTTTACTTTGGCTTGAATGGTGAGCATGCGATGACTTTGGAAGAGATTGGGGAGAAGTTCAACCTTACACGCGAACGCGTGCGTCAGATCAAAGAAAAGGCTATTCGCAGATTACGTCATGTATCCAGAAGCAAAGCTTTGAAAACTTATTTAGGATAAGTAGTTATAATATTGAAAAACGGGGTGATCAGATATTGAAAATCCCTATTTCTATCGAAATTAAAATGGCCTCTTCTGAGGCTATTTTTGTATCCAAACAATATGGCAATATTACAGCCCTTAATCGATCTCGCCGAAATCTGTTATGCTCACGGAATACGGCACGTGATAATTTCTCCGGGATCCAGAAGCGCGGCATTAACGCTAGCTTTTTCTCGCCACGACGGGTTTGAAAAGACTGTCGTGATGGATGAAAGATCTGCGGGTTTTATAGCCCTGGGAATGGCACAGCAGCTTGGAGCTCCTGTTGTTTTGATTTGTACCTCCGGAAGCGCAGCATATAACTATGCCCCAGCAGTAGCCGAAGCATTTTTTCAGCAAATTCCTTTACTGATTTTAACCGCCGACCGCCCGTCAGAGTGGATTCATCAACTAGACGGCCAGACAATTTATCAGTCGGAAATCTATGGAAAACACGTCAAAAAATCTTACACAATTCCTGCTGACTATTCCCATAAAGATGCGCGTTGGATGATCAACAGATCGGCTAATGAAGCAGTAATTTGTACCCAGTCGATACCCCCTGGTCCGGTCCATATCAATATCCCGATTCGGGAGCCATTCTATCCGTCAACAGGAGAAAATTTCGCGGTTTCACCAGACGTGAGAATTGTAAAAAAGACAGAATCACAGGCAACTTTGTCTACTGAAATATGGCATAAGCTTTTGAATGAGTGGGACAGTTTTGACAATATTCTAATAGCGGGGGGGCAGTATAAAAAGAGTGAAAAATTAAATAATTCGCTTGATAAAATATCCAGAGAGCTAGGCGTTCCGGTTTTGGGAGATAGTATTTCAAATCAGTCAGCCAGTGAAGAATTTATCACATATCACGATCTATTTTTACCGATTTCTAACAGTGATAGATTACGGCCGGAATTACTGATTACCTATGGTTTATCCTTCATATCAAAGTCATTGAAGCAATTTCTGCAAAACAACCCTGCAGTCCAGCACTGGCATGTCAGCGAAGATGATCACTTGGTCGATACGTTCTTTTCAATTACAAATCAAATTCCTGTTTCAGCAGAATATTTTTTCGAAAACTTGTTTGACAGGCTTGATTATCAGCATTTTGTGCAGGGCGAAGATTCAACTAACGATGCATCGTTTCAGGAGAACTGGAATTTGGCAAATCGTAAATTTAAAAGATTATCGATCCAGTACTTGAATAATCTAACATCGTTAAATGATCTAACAGCTGTTAATATGGTTGTTAATGCCTTGCCCGCCGCATCACAACTTCATCTGGCAAACAGCATGCCGATCCGATATGTCAATTCGCTTGGCGACGCCGTCAAACACCTTGAAATTTTTGCTAATCGAGGCACAAGTGGTATTGATGGGTGCGTTAGTACGGCTCTTGGAGCGGCATCGATTACCGAGAAACCAGTCTTTTTACTTGTAGGTGATGTTGCATTCCTATATGACCGAAACGGGTTACTTATTCGACCCCTTCCTGATAATTTAAAGATCATTGTCCTGAACAATAGCGGTGGTAATATTTTTAGAATGATAGATGGCCCGGCCAACGTTCCGGAACTTGAAAGTTATTTTGAAACGCGGCACCCATTTACTGCGAGGAGAACGTCCGAAGATTCGAATATTACTTACTATGAAGCGAGTAATTTTGAATCCCTCAATGTAGTGTGGAATCAGTTCTTGTCGAATAACACAATAAGCCTTTTAGAAATATTCACGGATCCGGTCGATAACGCAAAAGCCTGGAAAGACTTTAAAAACCATATTGCAGCTGAATGGTAAAATCGGTAAATTATTTACAATTTTTTGCCAATTCATCGATTGCGATGGAATCTTTCAGTATAACGCCTTTCTTCCAGGTTTCACAGGCTTTCGCCTTGTTGCTTAACGTAAAATAAAGACGGCCAGTAAAGCCATAGAGCAAATCCACAGGTTCAGCAAGCTCTATGGCTTTATTCATCTCATTTAATGCCTTTTCGGGTTCGTTGTTTTTTTGATAGTATAAGCCCAAATTACGGAGGGCGTAACCATTCTCAGGTTGTGCGTCAAGTGCTCGTTCTATCAGTTTTTTCGCCTCTTCTAAGGCATTTGTCTGAATAAGTACATAACCTTTATTATTTAACGCAAGCGGGTCACCTGGATTGGTATTTAGTATTCTGTCAAAATAGAAAATAGCTTCTCTCCAAACCTTATCATTTGTCGCAATTAACCCCAGATTGTTGAGCGCCTCCGGCTGCGCAGGATTTAGTTTTATTGCAGATTCAAAATCTTTTTTTGCCAAAGCGTAGGAGCGAAGTTTGTAATAAACCGCGCCCCGATTTACGTAAGCTTCAACATTTTTTGAATCGAGCAAAATTGCTTTGTCAAAATCTGATAGCGCTTCTGACGTTCGGCTGGTAGCATCCATAAGATTTCCATGTGTAAGAAAATACTTCGATGAGTCGGCGTATTCTTTGGTTATTTTTTTTAGATCCTCTTCCGCGGCGTTAAAATCACCCAAACGAAGAGCCGATTCGGCTCTCACGAGATTTGCCTGTACAAGTGTCGCGTCCAGCTTGATTGCTTCTGTCAAAACCTCACGAGCATCACTTATCTTACCAATTTTCATCAACGCGATGCTTTTGTTCAAATAGGCATCTGGAAATTCTGGATTTTTGGCGATGGCCTCGTCATAAAGTCGGATTGCCTCGGTATAATTATTTTGTTTTAGTGCTACATTCGCCTTGAGAAAAAAATCAGCAGCATCTTTTTTATCTTGACCACTGCAAGATAAAAATATTAGCACTACGTAAATTAGTAAACTATGTTTTAGCAATGAATTCATCCCAATTTTCAATTGATTACTTTTGCAGAAATTTGTTTTTCCTATGCGATATATAAAAGATATTCCCCATCAACAATTCAAGATTAGTATTTACCAATGGAATAATAAGTACATTATAAAAATTGAAGTTGGCATGCTCGAGCAAACTTACAAAATCGATGAATACGAGATTACAAACGTTGAAGAAATCGAGAAATGTATGGATGTTACGTTTTTAAGCAACGTCTTAAAGAGATTTGAATCTATGCAAGTGGATTTTCACGAGACAATGAAACGTAACGACGTTATTTTCTAGCTAGTATTCTAAAAGTATATCATCATTTAAAAGCAGATTATACGGTTTTAAGGCCGTTAGCGTTAACTACCCAATAATATCAGCAGGTAACAGCCACGAAATATTGTCTTTACATTATTATATGAATAAACAGATTAAGTCACCTCAGAAATCCACAAAACTAACCCCTATGCTTTTAAAACATAGCACGTATGCGCTCGGTTTAGGCTTGTGCGTAGGTTCGCTTTCGGTAAATGCTCAGAGTACATTAAGTTACACAGAGCCCGAAGCCCACTTTCGCAACGGTCTTGAGTATTATGAAAAATCAAACTATGTCGCTGCGAGACAAGAGTTTGGTGAATATTTAAATGTAAATGACAAACTATTAAGTACCAGTGATTATAACAAAGTAACGGCAGAATATTATGTGGCAGTTACAGGGCTCTATTTGAATTACCCTGAGGCGGAAGTACAGGTAGATCGTTTTGTGCGTAATCATGCGGAACATCCGAAGGCACAACAAATTTATGGGGATCTTGGCCGCTATTATTATGAGGCTGGCCAATATGATAAGGCAATTACTTATTTGGAAAAGGCTACCAAGTTGCCTGGAAGTGGTGCTAAAAAAATGGAAAGCACTTACCAGCTGGCCATGGCCTATTATAATACCAAACAACTTGACGCCGCCTTGCCTCTTTTCAATCAGGTAAAACAGGATCCATCATTTGCCAATTCTGGTGATGCCGCATTTTATGCCGGCGTTATCAATTATCAGAAGAATAACTTCGAAGCCGCTTACCAGGATTTTTTGCAGGTTGAAAACCATCCTTACTACAAAGAGGAAGCTCCAAACTGGATCATATCGTCTCTGTATCAGCTTAAACAGTACGACAAGTTGCTGGCATATGGTGAGAAAATTCTTACACAGAAAAGAGGTGGAACGAAAATTGCCGAAGTTGCATTATATGTAGCAGAAGTATACTACGAAAAAGGTGACTATGCTGCGGCTGTAAAGGCTTACGAGCGGTATAACAAAATGAAGGCTGGGGCAGTTCCTCCATCAGTTGCGTTACACTACGGCCACTCTTTATTTCGTACAAACAACTTTGAAGGAACAATTTCCACACTTAAGGGAGTTGCACCGGGGAAAGATTCTGTATCGCAGTACGCTTCATATCTGCTAGGAATCAGTTACTTAAAGACAAGTAATTTAAGTTATGCTTTAACAGCACTCGACAACGCGGCACGTCTGGATTTCAACCCTGTTGTTAAGGAAGAAGCTGCTTACAATCACGCAAAAGTACAATTGGATCTCGGCAATAATAATGACGCCATTAAAGAATTCAACGCCTTTCTTGCGAAATACCCAAACAGCAAACATCAGGAAGAAGCATCCGAATTAGTTGCGGAAGGATACTCAGGAGCCAGTAACAATTTGGGTGCTATTACCTATATCGAGGGCTTGTCAAAAAGGAATACGAAGATCAACACAACGTATCAGCGTTTAACATTTAATCAGGGTGTAGTTGAGTTTAACCAGGAGCGCTTCGAACAGGCATTGGCACTTTTCAATAAGTCTATTAAATTTCCGGTTGATGAAAGTATATTTCTTGCTGCAACCTTTTACAAAGCGGAATCCAATACCGGTTTGAAAAAAATGGACGACGCGGTTTCCATTTATACGCAGTTGTCAAAAAATCCAAAGGCGGGTATTTATGCAAGAAAGAGTTTGTACGCTCTAGGTTATGTTTACTATAATCAGAAGAAATACAGCCAGGCACTTGGATACTTTAAAGATTTCGTAAGCAATACTGATGGGATGGAGGCGAGCATCATTGAAGATGCGCACGTACGTTTGGCCGACTGTTACCTCGCTGCGAAGAATTACAATGAAGCAATCAGCGTTTACGACAAGGTTTCTGCCAAAGGAAAAATTGATAAGGATTATGCCTTGTTTCAAAAAGCCCGCGCTTATGTTTACATGAATAAGGAGCAGGACGCCCGTCGCCAGTTTGAACAGCTGATCAGCCAGTATCCGGGATCACGTTATCTTGATGACGCTTATTTCCAAATGGCGGATATAGATTTCAAAAACGGAAGTTATTCCGCAGCAGTGAAAGGCTTTACGCGTATGATTAACGAAAAACCTAAGAGTTATCTGATCCCTGCCGCCTTGTTACGTCGCGCTCAGTCGTATTATAATTTACAGGTTTATGAGCAGGCAATTGTCGATTTCCGAAAAATTCTATCCGAATATCCCGATTCTCCGTCTGCCAGCAGTGCGTTGGAAGGTATCCAGGAAAGTTACACGGCGGTCGGCCGTCCGGAAGAATTCACCCAGGTACTTGGCGTAGTTAGAAAAAATAATCCAGGAAACGACAAATTGGAAGAAGTTGAATTTGACAATGTTCGTAACCTTTATTATGCGGAGAAATACGAAAACGCAAAACAGGCGTTATTGGAATTCCTGAAAAGCTACCCGACGAGCAAGCACCAGTATGACGCAAGATATTTTATTGCGGCATCATTTGATAAGACCGGAAATGTGGCCGAAGCTTTGCAGTATTACGGGAAAGTCGTCCAGGAAAACCGTTCGACCTACGTAGCTGCTTCTGCGCAACGTTCCGCTGAACTGGAAATCGGTCGTGGTAATTTCAACAATGCTGTTACTAATTTCAGAGTTCTTTTACGCAATTCTGAAAACAAAAAAGAACAGACGCAGGCTTGGATTGGCCTGATGGACACGTACTATAACCTAAAAAGTTACGACTCGACTTTGTATTATGCAAAAGAAGTTGTGAACGCTGGGAATGTGATTCCAGGAGGTTTGGGTAAGGCGCAGCTCTATTTAGGTAAAGTCCCGTACGAAAAAGGTGATCTGACAAAAGCTTCGGAAGAATTTAAAAAACTGGCGAGCACATCAAAGGATGAATACGGAGCGGAAGCAAATTATATGGTAGCAACCATTTTAGTGAAAAATAAGAAATACAAAGAGGCTGAAACAGCAATTTTGGATATGAGCAAAACCTTCGAAGGTTTTGATTTTTGGAGGGTTCGTTCGTTTATTCTGCTTGCCGATGCTTACATGGGCTTGAAAGAAGTTGGACAGGCGAAAGCGACCCTTACCTCCATTATTGAAAACTCAGATGATCAGGAAGCGGTGACACTTGCGAAAGCGAAACTGGCTCAGTTTGAAAAACAAAAATGATAAATTCCTGTCGAAGCAAACAGCAAAAAATATTTCTTATGACGCATTCAAGAACAATTCGAACATCCATATTTTTATTGACATTAGGTTTTTCTTCTAACATGGCATTTGCCCAAAGAGGAGAGATTGAGAGTCAGACCTACGAAATCGTTAAGGAAAAGAGCATTGAATTTGCGCCAGCAAACCGGCTTTTTGATAAAGTGCAGCCAATTCCCGGAACGACCAACGAGAAGAAAGTTAGTTACCAGATCATTGATCCAAACATTAACATTGCTTCTCCCAAATTAACCCCGACCGTCGCTGCATCTTCGGATGAAAAGGCGCGTCAGGAGCAGCCTGATGTGTTGAACAACTATATTAAATTAGGTGCAGGTAATTACGGACGGTTTCTTGGTGAAGGTTTTGTAAGCGGACGTCGTGGTGACGACCTTGTTTTTACCGGCCAGGTGAAACACTTATCCGCAGGTAACGGCCCCGTTGATGGTAAAAATTCAGCAAATGCCGCTACGAATATCCAGGTTGGTGGAAAGTATATCATGAGCTCTTATAAAGTCGACGGATCGCTGGAATATGACCGGAAGAATTATTATTTCTATGGTTACAGACCGCAGCCGGAAGGTTTTGTAGTAAACCGCGACAGTATCAGACAAACCGTCAATCAGTTTGGGTTTAATCTGGGATTTGAAAATACGGATCCATCGGTAGCAGTGGATTATTCGGTTAAGACAAGTCTGAATACACTTTCTGATCGCTACGATGCGTCTGAGCTTGATTGGGGAACAACATTGAAGGCTTCGGTTCCCATTTCAGAATCGTTTTATGCGCAGCTCGAAGCTGGTGCCTTTATATCACAACGTGTTGACGCCTTAACGTATAACAGGAACTTGTACCGTGTTAAACCTACCTTTAAATATACTTCGGATATCTTCACAATTTCTGCCGGAGTAAACGCGGTTAACGAAACGGATAATCAGTTAAATATCAATAAAACCAAAGCATATCCGGTATTGAATATTGACGTAAACCCAATCAGTGGCGTTCACGTTTTTGCAGGTTGGAATGGTGATGTGGTCCGTAATACGTTAAAGAGCATGCTGGCGGAAAATCAATGGCTTGGGTCTAATGTGTTGATTGTGAATACCGAAAAGACCTCTGATATTTTTGCTGGTGTAAAAGGTGAAGTGGCCGGTGGATTTAATTATGAGGGTAAGGTTTCTTACACTCAGTATCGTAATTTCTACAATTTCAACAACTCGTTGGTCGATGTTTCGCGATTCTCGATAATTTACGATCCACAGAAGACAAAGGTGTTAAATATTTCAGGACAAGCGGGTTATACGCTCAATGATGTATTCAAGAGTTCGTTGAAGGCCAATTTTTACGATTATGCAATGGGATCTGTTGAAGAAGCCTGGCACCGTCCTGATCTTACGTTAAACTGGTTTAACGCACTGACGATAAGCAAGAAATTATTTGTGACTGCCGATTTTTATTTGTTAAATGGAATAAAAGCAAAAGATTTCCAGACTGGAGAAGTCAAAAAATTGCCTGCCATCGCAGACTTGAATTTGAAGATTGACTATCTGTTAACCAGGAACTTCTCTGCCTTTGTGGGTATCAATAACCTACTGGGAAAAGAGTACCAGCGTTATCAGTATTACCCGCAGCAGGGTTTGAACTTTGTTGGAGGATTATCATTTTCTTTTTAACTTCGCTTCGTTCACCACAAAAAACACTTCATGATAGCTGTTGAAACTGTTATTAGAAAATTGGTAAGTGACTACGAGTTCGTAATCATTCCAGGATTTGGGGCGCTTCTGTCACACAAGGCTCAGGCGTCTTTTAATGCCGAGACAGGTGTGTTTTCTCCTCCTAACAAGTGGTTGGCATTCAACGAGTTCCTTAAACTGGATGATGGATTACTTGCCAATTACATTTCGCGGCATGAGCAGGTTGCCCATACGGATGCAGTGGCTCATGTGCGGAATTATACAGATCAATTGAGATCTTCCTTGAAGTCGACAGAGCATGCAATCATAGAAGGAGTAGGTGAGTTTAGCACAAACGGAGAAGGAAAACTTGTTTTTGAACCTAACACAGACAAGTACTTTAAAAATGAATGGTACGGCTTCAGAAGTACTCCGGCGAAAATGGTTGAGAAAAAAGCTGCTGTAATTGCGATGCCGGTTGTAGATCTTCACGAAGAACACGTTGAAGTACTGGAAGAAAATGAAGCTAAAACATTCAAGGTAAACTGGATAGGATGGGCTTCGGCGGCGATGATTGCAGGTATCATGTGTTATTTTAGCTTATTCTTTGTTTCGGGAAGCGGGGAAAATAAGAGTACGCTAAACCCGTTTACAAGCTTGTTTGAAGAAACCAGCAATTCAGCTCCTGAGAAAGAAACTAAGAAGCCAGCCGTAACTGCTGAACGTGGAGTAGTTAATGTTACCAAAAAAGCCTCTGTTGATCCGATAAGAACAGAAATCCCTGTTGAAAAGATCGAACCTGTTGCAATTAAAACCGCTGATGTTAAAGTTGAACTTGCGGCTAAACCAATTGTTTCTAGTTCGAAACGGTTCTATTTGATTGCCGGAACTTTTAAAGGAAGCAAACAGGCGAATGTTCTCTTAACTGAACTCAAAGAAAAAGGTTATTCAGAGGCTCTGATCATAGATGCTAACAAATACAGCAAAAAGTTTAAGGTTTCTGTGGGTGGTTTTGAAAATGAAAGTGAAGCTTACAAGGCGAATTCTAAACTGAAAAAAGTGATTGGCGGTGAAGGATGGGTTTATAAAAGCAGATAAAACAGATTATCAATAACAAAAGAAGGAGCCCCAAAAAGGCTCCTTCTTTTGTTATTATACGAAAATGACATAATTTTACGTTCAACACAAAAATCACAAACGAATAAATCAATGTTTGAATTACAAGCAGAAGATCGTCAGCGAATAGCAATATCCTGGGCAATATCTTTTGGAATAACGATAGCTATGTTGGGTATATTTTTCTTTATCCACCTAAGCAGTAACGTTCCAAAAGTAGCGCCGATGGAGCTTTTTGTGGAAGTAAATTACGGAACAAGTAAAGTCGGTAAGGGTGATATCCAAACATATAATAAACCTAGCAATTCAAAAGTTAGGGATAATATGCGTGCGGAAGCAGAAGAAACAAAAGAGAGAAAGTCTGTCGCAACTCCAAAACCAACGCCTCCGACTCCGCCGAAAATTGAATCAGTAAAGCCTACGAAGACTGTTGCAGAAAAACCTGCGATCACATCAAAAGTTGAAAGCCCGGTAGAAGCTCCTGAAAAAACAGAAGTGAAAAAATCTTCTGGAAGTGTTTCGTCATCAGCTCCGGTTTCCAAACCTGCTCCTGAAAAAGCGGTGAATAAGGATGCATTGTTCAGTAAGTCGACCGGAAGCAGGTCTGGAAGTAATGGTACGAATGGAACAAAAAGCGGCGTCGGTGGAAATAATAACGGCGATGACGCAGAAGGTTTGGGTGATAAAGGTGCGAAAACGGGGAGTTTATTTGCGAAGACATACAAAGGTGAAGGCGGTGGTGGCGGAACAGCTGTGGGGCTAAGTTTGTCGGGTTGGAAATGGTCCAGAAGACCCGTTGTGAATGACAAGTCTGATGCAACCGGTTCTATCACTTTTAAAATTACAGTTGATAAAAACGGTAGGGTTAAAAATATTATCACGCAAAGTACAACCGTGACAGATTATGCAGTCGTAAATCAATATCGTAGTGCTGTTCGCGAGCTTACATTCATCTCTCAGTCGTCAAATGTTCCGGAAGAATCGACGGGAACGATCACTTTTAAAATCAGTTCGCAGTAATACGTAATGAATTATCAGGAAACAATCGATTATCTGTATAGTCGCTTACCAGTTTTTCAAAATATCGGGGCCCGTGCTTTCAAGCCGGGCCTTCATACTACCCATCAACTCTGCAATCACCTGGGAAACCCGCAGGAAAAATTTAAAACAATACATGTAGGCGGTACCAATGGAAAAGGAAGTAGCTCGCACATGTTAGCTTCTGTATTACAGGAAGCAGGTTTTAAAGTGGGTCTATATACTTCCCCTCATTTAAAGTCTTTTACCGAACGTATACGAGTCAACGGGACTTGTATTGAAGAGGATTTTATTTGCGAATTTACCGCTGTTAATAAATCTTACATTGAAAGCCTGGATCCGTCGTTCTTCGAAGTGACAGTTGCTATGGCATTTTCCTATTTTGAAAAATGTGAGGTTGACGTTGCCGTTATTGAGGTGGGCATGGGTGGCAGGCTGGATTCCACGAACATTATCACACCGCTTCTATCCCTGATCACGAACGTAAGTTATGACCACACGCAGTTTCTAGGAGATACACTTGATAAAATCGCTTTTGAAAAGGCAGGAATTATTAAGGAAAACGTTCCTGTTGTTATAAGCGAAAAACAGGATATTGATGTCACAGCCGTTTTTGAGTTGAAGGCATCGGAAAGAAATGCCGATCTTTCGTACGGTTCGGAGCATTTTGAGATTTTCAATGCCAAACATGTTGATGGAAAACTTATTGTTAATGTGTTCGATAAGGTGAGTGGAGAATTAAAATATGATCATTTAGTTCTGGATCTCGCTGGAATTTATCAGCTGAAAAATATCTGCGGTGTTCTGACGGCCTTAGAGCAATTGAAAAAACCATATCTGCAAATATCCCGTGAGGCTATTTATGCAGGTTTGTTAAAAGTTGTAAACAACACCGGCCTCAAAGGACGTTGGCAAAAGCTTCATGAAAAGCCGCTTGTTTACTGCGATACCGCTCATAATTACGCAGGCGTCTCCTACACAATGCAACAGTTTAACAGTTTGCCATCCCATCAAAAACGATTTGTTATCGGCTTTGTAGCAGATAAAGATATTTCAGCCGTTTTGGAGCTTTTCCCAAAGGACGGGCAATACTACTTTTGTCAGCCAGGAAATCTTAGGGCATTAAATGCGGCAGAATTGCAGCAGAAGGCATCAAATATCGGATTGAAGGGGAATGTTCATTCTGATGTCAATGAGGCCTTGAAAGCGGCGATTTTTGAATCAAGTCCGGATGATACCATTTATGTTGGTGGGAGCACTTTCGTTGTGGCCGATCTGGATGTTATTTAGTTTATAGAATTATTTTAAAAATGTCACGTAGAAAATTAGATCATTACAAGTTCAGCGCAGAGGCCAATAACGTAATTGAAAAAGGTAAACCGCTATACGAATCGATAAAAGGAAAATGGAATGAACTCTATTTTCAAAATAATAATCCTATCGTTTTGGAACTTGCTTGTGGAAAAGGAGAATACACGGTTGGCTTGGGAAAGGTTTTTCCGGATAAGAATTTTATCGGAATGGATATTAAAGGTGACCGTATTGCACGCGGAAGCTTAGCGGCTACGGAATCCGGCTTAGCCAATGTTGCTTTTCTTCGGGCAGGAATTCAGTATTCAGGAGAATTTTTTGAAGAAAACGAACTGGATGAAATTTGGCTGATACATCCGGATCCGCAAGTACGCGATAGGGATGAGCCAAAAAGATTAACAAATCCGGATTTTCTTAGCAGTTATTCCAGGTATTTGAAGAAAGGTGGATTGTTTTGCTTAAAAACTGATAGTACTTTTTTATACGAATACAGCCTGGAGACAATCGGAATTTCGCAGCAGTATCAAATTTTGGAACACACGGAAGATCTCTATCATTCACCTTTGCTTTCCGAACATCATGGTGTACGAACCCACTACGAAAAAATATTTGTTTCGAAAGGCTACACAATCAAATTTATTAAGTCAGTTATTAAGGCATAAAAAAAGCCTGATCAGACAACTGATCAGGCTTTTTAGTATTTAGCATTACTAATTACTTACTCAATAGAGTAGCAAAGTAATTCACTGTACGAACAAGCTGAGAAACGTAAGACATTTCGTTATCGTACCAGCTTACAGTTCTTACCAATTGCGTATCTCCAATTTTCTGAACCTTAGTCTGAGTCGCGTCGAACAACGAACCGTAGCTAATTCCGATGATATCGCTGCTTACGATTTCGTCTTCAGTATATCCGTAGCTTTCGTTAGAAGCAGCTTTCATTGCAGCATTGATCTCTTCTACGCTTGTTTCTTTACCAAGAATTACTGTCAACTCGGTAAGAGAACCAGTTAGCGTTGGTACACGCTGTGCAGAACCGTCCAATTTACCTTTCAATGAAGGCAATACAAGACCGATCGCTTTCGCAGCACCAGTGCTGTTAGGTACAATGTTTTGAGCGGCAGCACGAGCTCTTCTTAAATCACCTTTTGGATGGGGTGAATCCTGAGTATTCTGGTCATTTGTGTATGCGTGAATAGTTGTCATTAAACCATTAACGATACCAAATTTCTCTTCCAGAACCTGAGCCATTGGTGCAAGACAGTTAGTTGTACAAGATGCTGCACTAATAATTGTCTCAGAACCGTCCAAAATATCGTGATTTACATTAAATACGACTGTTTTAAGATCGCCAGTAGCAGGAGCGGAGATAACAACTTTTTTCGCGCCAGCCTTGATGTGTCCTTCAGCAGACTCTTTGCTTGTAAAGAATCCTGTACATTCAAGTACTACATCAACGTCGTGCGATCCCCAAGGGATAAGGGTAGGATCTTTTTGCGCATATATAACTACGTTTTCACCGTTTACAACGATTGAATTTTCCGTAGATGTAACTTCGGCGTTAAATCTTCCTTGGGCAGTATCGTATTTAAGTAAGTGAGCTAGTACCTTAGGACTGGTTAGATCATTGATGGCTACGATATCAATGCCTTCCATGTTGTAGATTTGGCGATAAACAAGACGGCCAATACGTCCAAAACCATTGATTGCAACTTTAACTTTTGACATGTGCTTATAAGGATTATGTTATTACAGGAGCAATATTAAGAAAAATGGCGGCGGTTTTAAAGGATTTTAGAGAATAATTGAAACATAGTTATTAGCTTCATATAAAGCGATTATGGTTAGTATCGTGAACTTGTTTAACTAAAATTATTAGTAAAATGACAAACTAACTTTTTTATTAATTCATTGTTGTTACTAATATGATTAGTTTATTTTATGGTATTTATAATTTGTTATACATTGTATTTGTATATTGGTTTCCCAATTATTTGCATTTTAATATCTTTTATTAACTGCTCTGTTTATAATTTTGAATCCTATATATTTGTATTAGTTGGAATAGGGTGGTGTTTAAATTGTAATTATAGACTTACTGAATTGGTATAAAATAAGTGATTAGATAATTATTGTAATTTTATATAACTACCTGTATTGCAATCATTTAAATATATTATATTAATCTAAAACTTTAACATGAGCCTTAACTCTCAAATTGAAGAACTCTGGTCTAATCGCGAATTGCTGAAAGAACCGGAGAACATTCAGATCATTAAAAACATAATTGAAGAAGTTGACAAAGGGCGGCTAAGAGTAGCCGAACCACAGGAAGACGGCTCTTGGTTAGTAAACGAGGCGCTGAAAAAGGCGATCATTTTATACTTCCCAATTCAACAGATGGAGGTTAGTGAGGTTGGTATTTTTGAATACCATGACAAAATGAAACTAAAAACTGGTTACGACAAACTAGGTGTTCGGGTGGTACCGCCAGCAGTAGCTCGCTACGGAGCCTATATTTCAAAGGGCGTTGTATTGATGCCTTCATATGTAAATATTGGAGCGTACATAGACGAAGGAACTATGGTCGATACTTGGGCAACGGTGGGGAGTTGTGCGCAGATTGGTAAGAACGTTCACCTTAGTGGCGGCGTCGGAATCGGTGGAGTTTTGGAACCTGTTCAGGCCGCTCCGGTGATCGTAGAAGACGGTGCTTTTATTGGGTCACGCTGCATTGTTGTGGAAGGTGCACATATTGGTAAAAGAGCAGTTCTGGGCGCTGGTGTAACCATTACAGGAAGCTCGAAAATAATTGATGTTACAGGTCCTGAACCAGTAGAATACAAAGGTTTCGTACCAGCAGATTCAGTGGTTATTCCAGGCACTTTACCAAAGGAATTTGCCGCGGGGACCTATCATGTTCCTTGTGCATTGATCATTGGAAAAAGAAAAGCGAGCACAGATTTAAAGACTTCGTTAAACGAAGCTTTGCGTGAAAATAATGTAACTGTTTAATATCCTATGTTACATATTAAACTGAATTAATATATTAAAGTTTAATTTCTTAAAGTGCGGTTTCAGATATGAAATCGCACTTTTTTCATGTTTAATTTCTTAAACAGCAAATTCAACCGATCCAAATTAATCAAATCCAGACTTTACAAATGTAAACATAAATGTAAATTCACAATTGTTATTTTGATTTACAATTTTAAATTCAAAGATTTACTTTTGTATTGTTTACAAAAGTAAATCTATTTACCTTTGTATATCGCTATTAACAATTGTAGCGGCAGTTTAAGATTGTATATATGGACTTGAATGAGAAAATTAAACAGATATTAGTTGACAAAAATATATCGCCTTCTCACTTCGCTGATGAGATTGGTATCCAGCGTTCCAGTATTTCTCACATCATCGCGGGAAGGAATAAGCCTAGTCTGGATATTGTTCAGAAGATCATCAAACGCTTCCCGGATTTGGGTATTAATTGGATTTTAGAAGACGAAGAACTTCCTGAATCAATCAGCGAAATAAAGCCTTTCAAGGCAGACAATTATACCACGTTTAATGGTCAGAAAAGTGGTATTGCCAGCCTCGCAGAATCGCGCAGAAACAATCTATCAAATCAGAATCCTGGGCATCAAAATGTCGTGTCGGAATTATCCATCCCTCCGGCAAACGAAAAAAAAGTTGAACGTATTTTGATATTTTATTCAGATGGAACGTTCCAAGAATTTAAGTAAACACTGCACGGATCATGCCGTCCAATAGAAAAAAAAGTTTCCAACAAGTTCAAGTTTTAGGTTTAAAGAAATTACTCGAGTTAGTTCATAGTACCAAATTATAGGCTCGCTCTATTTTGCATTTTTTTAGTAACGGGACAAAAGTATTACTAAGGATTTATGATCTTAAAAGTCGTGAACCATGGTCCTAACATTTCACCACTTTCTGAAAAGTATATTTTGTTAGCCGGTAAAATGTCATTACAACGCTGACAACTGTTCCGCCATGCCTGCGATAATTGTCAAACCCATAGAGCATTTGACGCGCATAGTCGTCAAAATTATGCTTACTGCGAACTTCAATTCCATCAGCGCACTTAAATATTACTATGATGATCCGGAAAGGGATACGTATAACAAGTTTGGTGCTTGTATTTGCCGCATTGATTTTCGTTATTCTTAGGAATAATGTCAGGCTACAGTCGACAAGCTTTTTGAAAAAATATACGTCCGAAGAATTGAGTTATTTTAGTGAAGTTGGTTTCGGCGATTCGGATAGACTAACTAAATGGAACAAGAAAATTGAAGTGCAGATTCTTCCCCCTTTTCAGAAAGCAGATTCCCTTGAAGTAGATAAGATCATTGACGAACTCAGACCATTGATAGGTAAAACAGATATTGTTTGGGTCAAAGAGAAAGGAAACGTATTAATTAATTTCCCTAGAACGGCGGAAGAATTTAATAGTCATATAACGGCTGATTTGCACCAGGAACCGAAGGGTTACGCTTCTTCTAATCTTGATTTGAACGGAAATCTGAGGAAGGTCGACATTTACATTATACCTCATCTGAATGGAAAAGGAAGATGGGAAACTCTTCGTCACGAGCTTTGTCATGCCGTGGGACTAATGGGCCACTCAAAAAGGAGATTTCAGCAGCCACATCTGTTAGGAATTACAGCATTTAATAGCTACGACGTTTATGAAACTGATCTGGATTTACCGTCTTCTCTGCCAGCTGCTGAGCGAAGAGCGATAGCACTGCTTTATGAGGATTCTTTACCTCCGAATCTTGCACGGAAAAATTTTATACAGGTAATCGGGGAAATAAACTCTATTCACTAATACTTCTCAGTTTCCGATTACATGAAACTACTTCCCATTCTAATTATAATATCACTTCCAACTTTTGCCCAGGTGAAGGATATACTTCCCAATTCGGATGTAGAAAATAAATTTCGGGCCGCGAAAATAAAATTCCACTCCTTTGAGAAAGAGCATGGGCATTTTCTCGAAACCAGGAATATCCGGATGCACTATCTTACCTGGGGCGATCCGAAAAACACACCGCTGATATGGCTGCATGGAAGTGTGAGCACCGGTTATGAAATTCTTCCGATGGCAGACAAACTTGTTCAAAAAGGTTACTACGTAATTGCTCCTGATTACTACGGACACGGTCAAACATCCATCCCGAATCATGAAGTGTCGCTATACCATGTGGCTGATGACATTAGCGATTTGATGATCCATTTGAAAATTGACAAAGCGATTATTGGCGGCTGGTCACGAGGTGGATTTATCGCAAGTGCATTTTACGATGCATACCCGGAAAAAGTGTTGGCTCTGATATTGGAGGACGGCGGCTCGGTAGCAACAAACACCAACTATCATAAAATGGATTCCGCACAACTAGTCCAAAAGGTTAAGGGGTTTGCAGACCAAATAATCCCCGACACAACCTACTCCACAGAACTTGAAGCATACAGTGCTTTTCTTGACAAGGAGCTCAATGAGAATCAATTTGAACTTTTGACTTGGATAAGAAAAAATGATGTAGGAAAATGGGTTGTCGGGCCAGGTCTCTGGAAATTATTTAACATGAGTAATACTGAGCAATCGATGGAAAATATTTTAAGGCCTACACTTAGTCCGCTTTTTGCCGAATCGATGTCCATCATTGAACCGAAAATTATTTACCGAAATTTGCAGATTCCGATACTGATACTAGATCCTACAAGCAGTGACGATTTGTTCCCATTTGAAAATGAAAATGCAGCGCTCAAAAGTCATCATCCAAATTTGATCACGCATAAAATACTCAATGAGACGGGACACAACGTACATTATGAGAAACCAGACGATTGGCTCAGAGAAGTTTTATCTTTTCTCGGACGATTTGAATCTTTCTGGAAATAACAGCGCCCTTGTACGTATTTAGAACGTCACAGAAAGAAAGTATTGAGTCCACCTTGGGTTTCATCGAATTTGATATCTTCAAATCCGCATCCTACTATAATTAACATTTTTAGAATCCATTACAAAACGCTGTAAAACAGATAATTAAAATATTTACACATAAAAATATACCACTTATATTACATTTTTTATTTATAATATATTTTTAAAAGTATAATTAATAAAAAATGTACTTCAAGTATTAAATTTTAGATAAGTTCCGTATTTATTTCACGTAATAAAAATACTTAACAATGTAATCTTTAAATACATATAATTAATATAGAAAGTAACATTATAAAGAATAGCTAAATATGGTCTATTTTCTATAAAAGTATAGTATAAAATCCGCTTATTAAAAGTATTTTTAGTACTATACAGTTAATACTTTCAGCAAAAAAATGGTGATGCTAAAACAATACTTCACGAGTCAATAGCTCCGCCAAAAACCCATATTAATTCCAACACCTTGATGTCGGCAAGGTGATAAAATAGACCAAACGATAATTTCGTTTGCCCAAAAACTTCTTAAACGCTGCGAAAAAAGATTTTATAAATTCAGAAAGTAAAAATTTTAATATTACCAGACACAGCAGGATAGTTCCGGCTTTGGCGAATACTACTATTGTATAAATTATCGATTAAGTATGATTATTTACGTCAATTGATACGAGAATACATCAGTAAAGTGCATGAAGATGTACAGGTATTCACCAAAGAACATCCTATGAGCTCATCTGTCCCGGCTTTGTCTGAAATGCAACTCATTGAAAAATTTGTTCAAGGGGATAGAGATTCTTTTACAATTTTGTACAAGAAGTATTGGTATAAATTATATCTCATTGCTCAGAAACGTTTAAACGACAGAGCAGTTTCGGAAGAACTTACCCAGGAGATCTTTGTCCAGCTTTGGGAAAGGCGCGAAACACTTGAAATCAACTCGCTTGAAAATTACCTTGTGAAAGCAATCCGGTATGCTGTAATTGACTACATCCGTAACGAGATTGTAAAAAACAATTACTTGCACCACTACAAAGCTTTCGTTGCGCACGAGGAATCTGAAACTGAAAATGTCGTTGCCGTAAATGATTTGTCCACGTTTATGGAAGCCGGCCTTAAAACGCTACCGGAAAAATCGCAGGAAGTTTTCCGACTTAGCCGTATTGAAAACTGGCCGGTTGCAAGAATTGCTTCACACCTTCAATTGACGGAAAAGGGCGTTGAATATCACATCACGAAATCTATTAAGACATTAAAAGTATATCTCAAAGACTTTGTTGCCATCGCAATTCTGTTCTTTATGATATAATTATTTAGAGAACTTTGATAGCAATATTCAGTATAAATATAAACATTTTAATAATTTTTATAATACGACTAGGGATTTTTAATTTATAAACGACTTGTACATGTAGCTCAAATTCTTCTTCTATGACCAAGTCCGAATTCGAAAAATTGCTGCAACGCTATTTGAGAGGCGAGTGCACCGAAGAAGAAAAAGTGAAAATTAAAATTTGGTTTGACAGGATTGAAACAGATGAAAATGTCAATCTGTCGGAAGAGCGGAAACGGCAGTTAGAGTACTTCATACTGTTGGAAATTGATAGGAAAATCGACCAGAGCGATAATAAAAAAGCTAAATCGTTTAAGGTGCGATTAAATTCTTTCGCGATCTATGGAAGCATTGCAGCATCGTTAATTGTGACAATTTTTTTAATCAAAAACAATTGGACAATCAATGAAAAGCTGGTTTTAGACAAGAAAAATATTGAAGAATATATTGAATGTAAAACGATTAGACAATCAAACATCAAGGCCAATTGTAAACGGATTGTTCTGGAAAATAGTATGAAGGTCTGCCCGACACACAGGAGCAGTGTTACTTACGGAGATTATTCAACAAAACATCTGAGATCAGAAAAAACGCTTGTTCCGGAGCCGGTAATGATAGAAACCCCGGAAGTTGCCAGGTTAAAATTCATTTATGAAGACACGCCAATATTGAGAGTTTTGCAGGAATTGGGCCTGGTTTATAATATTCAAATACTGATCATGAACGACAAATTGAAAAATTACTCATTCACCGGCGACCTGACCGCGATGACATGTAAGGAAAAATTTGACCTGGTCTGCCAATCCGTGAATAGTGAATACAACATTCAGGGAACCAAAATAGTACTAGCGGGTTCAGGCTGTAAGCATAATCTTTAATCCAAAACCTTTTCCCATCATTTTAAACCAATATTATGAGCTAATTCAACTACCATCCCTTTCAAAAAATGACCGGAAGTGAGCCACCACTTCCGGTCGTTACAACGCCTCACCGCTTCGATAGTTCATCTGTTTCCAGATGTTGGTGGGAGCTCTATGTTTTATTTTTTCCATCTAATAAAACCATTCAAATTTATGAATCAACCGCGACAATTACAATTGTACGCCTCGCTGTACAAGATTATGAAAGTATCACTGGCGCAAGTCATTATGGCCATCGTGTTTACGACGATTTCATTTGCCGATAACATCGACGCGCAGGAGCTGCTAAATAAAAATGTAACGCTTCAACTGGAAAATGTTGACCTCAAAAATGCGCTGAACAAAATTGAAGACCAGACGAAGGTCAAGTTTGTATACAGCAAGGAATTGATCCAATCCAACAGATCTGTTTCAATATCAGCATCGAACCAGCATTTAGCCAAAACACTTGATGCACTTTTAAACCCCCTTAATATTTCTTATCGGGTTGTTTCGGGAAGAATTTTGTTGCAAAACGATACCTCTGCTGACTTGAAAGTAACACCTGGCACAGCAGCAGACCGAGCGATCAAAGGAAAAATTACCGACGAAACAGGTCAGGGACTTCCGGGTGTTAGTGTAGTTTTAAAAGGTACTTCAACAGGAACTGTATCGAATGAGACCGGCAATTACACAATTAATGCCCCTGATGGAGGTGGGACGCTCATCTTTTCCTTTCTGGGTTACATTTCTCAGGAAGTTGCATTGGGTTCCAATACTACTGTGGATGTTAAACTTGAAGTTGATTCAAAATCTCTTTCGGAAGTTGTGGTAGTTGGTTATGGTAGTCAGTTGAAAAAGGAAATTACCGGATCGGTACAGACTGTGAAAAGTGAAGAACTAAAAGATATTCCGGTATCTCAGGTAACGCAAAAGTTACAAGGAAGATTAGCTGGTGTTCAGATCAACCAGACCACGGGAAAGCCGGGTCAGGGTATGTCGGTTCGTATTCGTGGTCAGGTATCTGTCTCGGCAGGTAGTGATCCACTTTATGTTATTGACGGATTTCCCATCACAGGAACGATTGGCCAAATGAACCCTGACGAAATCGAAGATATTTCGGTATTAAAAGATGCTGCCTCAACTTCATTGTATGGATCAAGGGCGGCTAATGGTGTTGTTTTGATCACCACAAAAAAACCAAAAAATGGTCAGACGAATATCAGTTTAAATTCATTTTACGGAATTCAGAAAGTGCCGTCCAAGGGTTTGATCAAAATGATGAATGCCGAAGATTTTGCTCAATTCAAAAAAGAATATTACTCCGATGCCGGCCAGCCAGTTCCCGCCGAATTCCAAAATCCTGAGCAATACCGTGGAAAAAATAACGACTGGTATGGTGCACTTCTGAGAACTGCGCCAATCCAGAGTTATAACCTAACCATAACTTCAAATAAGGATAATGTCAGTACATCTTTGGTGGCTGGTGTTTTCAATCAGAAAGGAGTTGTTTTGAATAACAATTATAAAAGATATTCGATACGGATGAACACTGACTACGCCATTTCAAAAAAGGTAAAAGTTGGTTTTAATATTGCACCTCAGTACGTTTTTGATAACACACCAAGAACAGACGGAGACAGAGGTACCGGTATCCTTTTTAACGCTTTGCACACCTGGCCGGTTATGCCTATTTACGATGCCAATGGTGAGCTTACCACTTTCAACACTTTCCCTGGAAGCACCGGAAATATCTTTAATTATCCGAACTGGGTCAGAGCTGCAAATGAGCTGACAAACGAAACGAAAATCACAAAACTGTTAGGTAATGCTTATGTGCAATATCAGCCAGTGAAGGGATTGACGTTAAGATCGACGATTAATGTTGAGCAGGAGAGTAATAAATATTTCTTCTTCAACCCGTCCACTGCCACAAACTTTATTAACGTTCCTATTCCAACGACAGCGGTTTCGATACGACAAAACATATCAAATTTTTCGTGGCTTAACGAAAACCTTGCTACTTACAATAAAAGTTTAGGGAACCACAATTTTGAGCTTTTGGCAGGTTTTACACAGCAAAGATTCCACCAGGAATTTGACCGTATTACGGCGAACACCTATACTGACGACAGGCTTCCGACTATCCAGGGAGCATTGAATATCGACCGAGGTGGATCTTTTAATGTCAATGGAATATCCGGATCCAATACATTCAATGGTATCAATGAATGGTCGTTGGCTTCATACATCTCGCGCTTGACTTATAATTACAAAGGAAAATACCTCTTCACAGCCGCTGTACGTGCTGACGGTAGTTCACGTTTTGGCTCAAACAATCGTTGGGGAACTTTTCCATCTGCATCTGTGGGCTGGGTTGTCTCCGATGAAGAATTCTTGAAAAACGTTCGTCAGGTCTCTTTTGCAAAATTGAGAGCCAGTTATGGTATTATCGGTAATAATAACATCGGTAACTACACACAATATGCTTTGGTAAACAACACGACCAATGCGGTTTTTGGAAACACTGTTGCTACGGGAGCAAACGTAACTTCGCTGGCAAACAGTAACCTTGGATGGGAAACTACGAAACAATTTGACCTTGGTTTAGATCTAGGTCTGTTCAATGACCGTATCCAGTTTATTTACGATTTTTATACGAAGAGAACTACGAATCTTTTGTATAGCGTTCAGATCCCTCAGGAATCCGGGTTCACCAACTTTAACGATAACATTGGTGAGATCAAGTTTTGGGGACATGAGTTTTCACTTACCTCCCGCAATTTAGACGGTCGTTTGAAGTGGACAACCAATGCTAATATTTCCTTCAACAGAAATAAAGTGTTAGCGTTGGCCGAAGGTATTGACCGTGTTTACGGCACTTTCCACATCACCCAAGTTGGCCAGCCCTTCGGCCAGTTCTATGGAATGGTTGCGCAGGGAAACTATATGAATGACGAAGATCTTGCAAAATCTCCGAAAATTCCTGGCCGCTCCATTGTAGGTAACATCAAATTGAAAGATGTAAACGGCGACGGTGTGATCACGAACGGTGGCGATCAGGATGACAGAACAATCATCGGAAATCCATTCCCGAAATTTACATACGGCGTAACCAATGAATTCAAATACAAAAACTGGGATATGTCTATTACCGGTTCAGGATCATACGGTAACCAATTAATCGTACGCCACTTGTACAGTACCGCCAATCTTGACGGTGTATTTAATATGGTTGATGAAGTGAAGTACCGTTTCAGATCTCCGGAAAATCCTGGAAAAGGAATGTATGGTATTACAAATGCAGCCCTTGGAGGTAATTACACAGGCGTTGAAAGAGACTGGATGAACAGCCGTTTTATAGCAGACGCATCATATTTCACTATCAAAAATATTACGCTGGGCTACAACATCGGTGTAAAAAACCGATTCTTCAAATCTGCCAGACTTTATGCTTCTGTTCAGCAAGTTTATGTCTTCACAAAATATTGGGGTGGACCAAACCCGGAAACCAGTGCATCGGGTGACGGAACCGGCGACGGTGGAAACCTGAGCCAGGGTGTGGATTTATCCAACTATCCGGTTCCCCGCACTTGGACGCTTGGTGTGAACCTGAATTTTTAGAGAAGATTAATTTTCATTAAAAGACTTTATACAGAATGAAAAAGAAAATTATAATAGCCTGCCTGGCTGGATTCTTTCTAACAGCCTGCCGAGACGAATTTTTGAGTATCGTACCAGAAACTCAATTGAGTTCCGAAACCTTTTTCAAAACGCAGTCAGATTTTGCACAAGCGGTCAATGCAGCTTATGTTCCTCTTCGCGGTATATATAACGACCGTATCTGGAAGCTGACTGAGTTGCATTCGGATAATGCGTATTATGCAAGGAACACACTGTATGGTGCTGTGGATCCGACAGAAAATATTGCAGATTTTGCAGTTCCAACAGCCAATGGTGTTACTTCAAATGATAATGTTTTGCAGCAGTACCGTCTCGACTATCAAATTATTTCACGAGCAAACCAAATCCTGGCGCTTATTGATGGGATCGATTTTGACGCTACTACAAAAGGAAACCTGAAAGGACAAGCGCTTTTTTTAAGAGGTTATGCTTATTTCGAACTAACGCGTTTGTTTGGTAAAGTTCCGTTGCATTTAGTTCCTGTGACAAACCGCCAGGAGGCCGCGAGTCCGTTGGCAACGACGGAAGAGCTTTATGCACAAATTGAAAAAGATGTTACCGAAGCATCCACATTGTTGTTTGATAAAGTGAAACAGGAACCTGGCCGCGTTACCTCAGGAGCGGCAAGGACTTTGCTAGCCGACCTGTATATTACCCAGAAGAAATGGGCGCAAGCGGAAGCTGTCTTAAAACCAGTTATTGATGGTGGACAATATTCATTGATCACTGAATATGCTGATGCTTTCTCGACTTCTACAAGTAATAAAAACAACGCTGAATCTGTATTCGAAATTCAGTATATGGAAGGATCCGCGGGGTATAACGGAAACTATATTTACCAGGTAATTCCTTCGCCAATTACGGCCAATGAATTGCGTCCGATCACCGGAACTTCCAACACGCAGTCGACATCGCAGGAAAGCAACAACATTCCGACACCGGATATTATTGCTGCCTATGAAACCGGCGATAAGAGGAAAGATGCAACGATTGCTTATGTAACGCTGAGCCAAAGTTTAAGAGACGACAAGGTTTATCCTTACATTAAAAAGTTTGCAAAAACACATGCGCTGCATGGAAATACGGGTACCAACTTTCCTGTGTACCGCTACTCAGAAGTTTTGTTATTTATGGCCGAAGCTGCCAACGAACAGAACCGGCCAACAGATGCAGCAATGTATCTCAACATGGTTCGGAAACGTGCCGGCTTAGGAAATACTGCTGCTGCGTCTTCAGCTGATATGCGTGAAGCTATTTTTAAAGAGAGAAGAGTTGAACTAGCATTTGAAAACAAACGCTGGTTTGATATCGTTAGAGCTGGAAGGGTGCAGGAGATCATTGGTGCATATGGAGCGAGAGTTGTTGCAAATCCAAAAGCATATTACTTCCCGCAAGCAGCAGTTCCGCCTGCAAATGCATTTACGGTGCTTGATATTTATTACGGGCTTCCTGCGGTTGAAGCAGCATTAACGCCTAATTTTTAACTCGTTAGCAATTTAAAACATTGTCCTAAACCCTTGACAATTGAAAAGTGTAGTAAGTATTTTCTTACTGCACTTTTTGTTATTAATAGTATTATTAAATTGTACTAAGAAAACTATACATATAATACTATATGTATACATAAAAAATAAAGAAAGTTAAAAAATAACTACCCGTTCAATACATATAAAATATACTATACTTTTAATTTGTATTTACAGTTCAGGTTATTTTTTGCGATAACCCGACAGAACAGGATGGTACCCTCAACGATTCGCGTTATTATTGCAAAATCAGATTTTTCAAAGTTTTAATTTGCTTTATTTAAGTCTGTTTTAATTCATTTTTTGTTCATCATACGTTAAAAAATTATAATTACTTAAACTCTGAACTGTAAAATGTACACAAAAAAGCAATGGTCCAGACTTCCAATTACCCTTGCAGTGCTTATCGCTGTCGGTGTTTTTTGCGGAGTTTTGTTAAGCAACCGAACTGCTAAGACGAGACCACCCGGGTCAAAAGTTGATAAATTAAAACTGGCTGATGGTTTTGTTGCGGAACACCTATTCAGCCCATCGGAAGAGCAAAATGGCTCGTGGGTTTCTATGGCCTTCGATGATAAAGGAAGGCTAATTGCTTCTGATCAATACGGCAGTCTTTTCAGAGTCATTTTGGCTCCAATTGGCTCAACGGAGAAACCGAAAATTGAATCGCTTAAAATCGAGGGCGACACCGCGAAAATCGCCATGGGTTTTGCGCACGGTTTACTGTATGCTTTCAATAGTTTGTATGTTGTGATCAATAATCGTGAAAGCGCCAAGTTTCCCAAAGGAAGTGGGCTATACCGTTTACAGGACACCAACAACAATGATCAGTATGACAAAATAACGCTGCTGAAAGCGATGAAGGGTGAAGGAGAACATGGGCCGCACAGCGTTCAGCTTTCTCCTGACAAAAAATCTCTTTATGTAGTTGCAGGAAATCATACCGACCTTCCTGAAATGGATTCTTACCGTCTGCCAAAAAACTGGACAAACGATAACCTGTTTCCATTTATAAAAGATCCGAGAGGTCACGCCAACGACAGAATGGCTCCGGGTGGCTGGATTGCCCATACGGATCCGGAAGGAAAAACCTGGGAATTGGTCAGTGCCGGTTACAGAAATCCATTCGATATTGCTTTTAACGAAGCAGGTGATATGTTTACGTACGACTCCGACATGGAATGGGATTTCGGAACACCCTGGTACAGACCTACACGAATTTGCCACGCAACAAGCGCGAGTGAATTTGGATGGAGAACGGGTGATGCCAAATGGGCACCGTCTTTCCCTGACAACGTTGGGCCGGTCATGAACATCGGGCAAGGATCTCCTACAAATTTGATCTATCTGAAAGATGCCTTGTTTCCGGAGAAATATAAGAATACACTTTTAGCTTTCGACTGGAGTTTTGGTATCATGCACGGAATTCACCTGAAACCATCAGGAGGAACCTACACGGCTGACCATGAAGAATTTCTTTCGGGCTCTCCGTTACCATTGACAGATGGTGTTATCGGCCCGGACGGAGCGCTTTATTTCTTAACTGGTGGTCGCCGTCTTGAATCAGATCTCTACCGAATTTACTACAAGGATTACAAAAAATTAAAAGCGGGATCAAATGTAGCGACGGTTTCATTAACGCCGGAACACAAACTTCGTACGGAGCTGGAACAATATCATCTTGGTGTGAATCCGAAGGCTGTAAATGCTGCATGGCCGAATTTGGGGCATGCTGACAGATCAGTTCGTTATGCGGCCAGGTTGGCGGTAGAGCATCAGCCGGTAGCGGAATGGAAAGAAAAAGCACTGAATGAAAAAAATCCTGAAATCAAGATTGAGGCTTTACTTGCTCTGGCACGTCAAGGTGATAAGAGCGTAAAGGAGCCATTACTAAAAGCACTAACATCAATCGATTTCAAGAAACTTTCAGAATCGAAACAGCGGGATTTGCTTCGGACTTTCGAGGTTACATTTTTCCGTTATGGAGTATTGGAGGGACCGATAAAAACACAGGTTACGAATTATCTGAGTCCCCATTATCCTTCAACTTCTGCGTTGAGCAACCGTTTGTACAGCAAGTTACTTGTGTTCCTTGAAGCCCCGGGAGCTGTTGAGAGAACGTTGACTTTGCTTACAAAAAATGAATTCTTCGATGATAAAGACAATGAAACAGCAACAGCCTCTTCGGATCTTATCCTTCGTAATCCACAATATGGACTTGATATTGCAGGTATGCTTGAAAAGATGCCTGCAAAACAGCAAACTTTTTACGCGTTTGTGTTAAGTACTGCAAAAACCGGCTGGACGCCAGAGTTGCGTGACACATACTTTAAGTGGTATGACAAGGCATTCAGTTACAAGGGTGGAAGAAGTTATATCGGCTTCATTGAAAAAGCACGTCAGATTGCACTTGCGAACGTTCCGAAGGATAAGGTTGCTTATTACAATAAATTATCCGGAGCTGAAAAACTTACCTTAAACGGGAATGACCTGGCTATCGAATACAATCCAAAAGGTCCTGGAAGAAGCTGGAAAGTTGATAATGCTGTCAGTATGGTTCAGGACAGTCTCGCTGGTGCAGATTTTGAAACTGGAAAGAAGATTTTCTCCGCAGTGCTTTGCAGCAGATGCCACATGATGCAGGGAGAAGGAAGTGATATCGGACCGGATTTAACGCAGCTGGGAAACAGGTTCACAACACGTGATGTTCTCGAAGCCATTATTACGCCAGACAAAGCTGTATCTGATCAATATGCTTCGACCATATATACTTTAAAAAACGGAGAATCTGTTTTGGGAAGAGAAATGAATCAGGATGCGAATTTTTATTACATCGCCCAAAATCCATTTGACCAAAAAACGATCCGCAAAGTTTCTAAAAAAGAAGTTACTTCCACCAAAATCTCACCGGTTTCCATTATGTTACCAGGTTTGATAAATGGTTTAAATCCAAAAGAACTAAGAGATCTGATTGCTTATCTGGAATCGGGCGGAAGCAAGAACAGTCCAATCTATAAAGAAGGAACAGTTCAAAAAGGTGGAAAATAACTATACATTTTAAATGTTTAATTATTTTTAAAAGTAATAATTGTATAACCTGAATTGAATTAAAAATCGGGAATGGATAGTAGAATTATCCGTCTCACGAATTTTAATTCAATTCAGGTTTATTTTTTCGATTTCATGAAGATTCCTAAATTTCAAATTTCCCTTTTTGCATGGACGCTTATCTTATGTCTATTTGTTTGTGACGTAAATGCACTTCCTCGTAAAATCTACAAAGTGCTGATCATTGATGGCCAAAATAATCACAGGAATATGGCCGAAGGCTCGGTGATGATGAAAAAATTTCTGGAAGATACAGGGATGTTTACGGCAGAAATTGCCACCAGCCCGAAAAAAGGTGAAAATATGGAAAACTTCAAACCTGAGTTTTCAAATTATGACGTAGTGCTGTCAAATTACAACGGAGACTCCTGGTCGGAAGATACCAAGGTTGCTTTTGAGAAATATGTAAAAAATGGCGGCGGGCTTGTTGTAGTTCATGCCGCCGACAACGCTTTCCCGAAATGGCTTGCTTATAATAAAATGATTGGGATTGGTGGCTGGGAAGGACGGAACGAAAAGTCTGGTCCATATCTTTATTTTGATAAGGAAAAGGGAAAAATGGTAAAAGATACTATAAAAGGTTTGGGCGGAAGTCATGGTCACCAGCATGAATTCGTCGTCACGATCAGAGAAGCAAATCATCCGATCATGAAAGGCCTGCCCACTGAATGGCTGCATCAAAAAGATGAACTGTATGACCGTTTGAGAGGCCCTGCTGAAAATGTAACAGTTTTAGCGACGGCTTACAGTTCGGTTGAACAAAAAGGCTCGGGAAGAATTGAACCGATGCTTATGACTTTGCAATATGGTAAAGGAAGAATTTTCCATACAACACTTGGTCACGAAAACTACTCGCAGAAATGTGTAGGATTTATTACCACATTACAACGCGGTACTGAATGGGTGGCAACTGGTAAAGTGACGCAGCCCATACCCAAAGATTTCCCTACAAAAACAAAAGGGCGCGCAAGACCTTGATTATATAAAAAGACTAACCACAATAATTACAGTCCAATGAAAAGTACCTCCAACAGGCGTACCGCACTTAAAAATATCGTGGCCGGAGCAGGCGCTTTGAGCTTGCCATTATCCATGACCAACGTGATGGCTGCTTCTCAAAAAGCACTGGGCGTAAAACTAAACGGTAAAATCAATCACTCAGTCTGTCGTTGGTGTTACAGTAAAATTCCGCTGGAAACCCTGGCAGTGGAAGCAAAGAAAATAGGCCTAACCTCCATAGAACTTTGTGGTCCGGAAGAATGGCCGGTTTTGAAACAACACGGATTAACCTGCGCACTTCCATGGGGAGAAGGTCTGACTCGGAGCTTAGACAAGGGTTTTAATGATCCTAAAAACCATGAAGAACTGATCAAAGGTTTTACTGATATCATACCAAAAGTGCAGGCTGCCGGGTATGATAAAATCATCTGTTTTTCCGGAAATCGCCGTGGTATGAGTGATGTGGACGGGATGATGAATTGTGCAATTGGGTTGCGAAAATTGATGCCACTTGCTGAAAAACATAATGTCACGCTCGTAATGGAATTGCTTAACAGCAAGGTAAATCACAAGGATTATATGTGTGATCATACGGCCTGGGGAGCCGGATTATGTGAGATGGTTGGTTCTGAGAAGTTTAAATTGCTTTATGATATCTACCACATGCAGATCATGGAAGGTGACGTAATTGCTACAATCAGAAAGTACCACAAATATATAGCGCACTATCACACAGGCGGTGTTCCGGGTAGAAACGAGATTGATGAGACACAGGAGCTTTATTATCCTGCCATTATGAAGGCAATTGTGGAAACAGGTTATAAGGGTTTTGTAGGACAAGAGTTTGTTCCGAGCCGAAAAGATGATATTGCTTCTTTGAAACAGGGGGTAACTATTTGTGATATCGCTTAGAGACCGTTCAAATACAGCGAAAATTATAAAGCGGCTCCATGGAGCCTCCTGTTTATAGAAAATGCTTGGGTTCAAACCAACTTAACTCCATAGGAGTTTCCTGAAAGAGCAAGGAGGCTCATACGGAGCCAGGAATACACCTTGTACTAGACCGATTACTATAAACAGGAGAAGGCTACACCGTCATTAAGCTGGAAAATCGAGGTATAAGTCGATTGTAATACACTATTAACGCATTCTGGAATTAAAACATGAAACATTGAAGCATTATAAAGTGGTTCCGTGGAGTCTCCTGTTTAAAGAAAATGCCTTGGTTCAGCTCAACATAACTCCATAGGAGTTTCCGGAAAGTGCAAGGAGGCTCCGAAGGAGCCAGGAATATGCCTTGTAATGAATCGATTACTATAAACAGGAGACGGCTACACCGTCATTAAGCTGGAAAATCGAGGTATAAATAGATATCAATAGGCTCTTAGCCCAATACCGAATTATCAATGAAAACAAATACAAACAGACGTTCAGTATTAAAGAAAATAGTCGCCGGGGCCGGGCTTTCCACAATACCCCTTTCGGTGAGCCAGGTATTTGCCGCATCGGATAAGGCACTCGGACCGGAACTTAAAGGAAAAATTAACCACTCGGTTTGTAAATGGTGTTACTCCAAAATTCCATTGGAAACATTTGCACAGGAGTGTCAAAAAATCGGTTTAAAATCAATCGAATTACTCGGACCGGAAGAATGGCCGATATTAAAAAAATACGGCCTGACCTGCGCTTTGCCAAATGGCGCAGGCATGGGTATTGAAAAAGGATTTAACGATCCGAAGAACCATGATGCGCTTGTAAAAAGTTATGAAGAGATTTTCCCAAAACTCCAGGCAGCGGGATATACAACGGTTATCTGTTTTTCAGGAAATCGCAATGGGATGTCCGATGTTGACGGAATGCGTAACTGCGCAGAAGGTTTAAGGAAACTGATGCCTTCTGCTGAGAAACATAATGTCACGCTGATCATGGAGCTTTTGAACAGCAAAGTGAATCACCGAGATTATATGTGCGACCGGACAGAGTGGGGTGCAGGCCTGTGTGAAATGATCGGTTCTGAAAAATTCAAACTGCTTTATGACATTTACCATATGCAAATTATGGAAGGTGACGTGATTGCGACGATCAGAAAATATCATAAGTATATTGGACATTATCACACGGGTGGAGTTCCGGGACGGAATGAAATAGATGAAACGCAGGAATTATATTACCCAGCGATCATGAAGGCAATTGTTGAAACCGGTTACAAAGGATTCGTCGCGCAGGAATTTATTCCTAGCCGCAAGGATGATATTGCTTCGTTGAAACAGGGGGTGACGATTTGTGATATTGGTTGAGATAAAAAACAATGCAAATCGACAGAATAATTGACTGAACAATTATAGCTTTTTTAAGAATGAGTCATTCACTACCCCCGTTTTTTTGCCTTTGCGAGTGAAACGGGGGATTTTATTATTCAAATAGCCTGAGTAACGACTAGCACGCTGATAAATTGAAATTGCTAATTCTCATGCTTCGAGCACCGATATACAAAAATCAAGAAATCACAAATTACTCAAATATGATTTTCTATATTTCGTACTTGAATTTGTTGATCTTTCTCTGTATTACTTCCTATTCGGTCGGCCAAGTGTTAATTTATCCATCGAAAATAAAAGGAAGCGGGTTTGGATTTTACTACAATGACTTGTGGAAAGAAAGGCCAACCCTACATGAGTCTGATTTCAAACAAACAATTGCAATAAGTAATGAATTTCCAATTCGAATAATCAGCATAGAATCTTCTTCAAGAAACAAAAATGGAGTAAATACTTCTTTTGTGTTATTTCCAAACGATACGGTTTTTTTTAGTAGGAAAGACAGCGGTCTGATCATGGAGACACATAAGAATAACCGGCGAAATAATGAACTACGATTTTTTTCAGAATTGAACGAACACGTAGGACAGTATGAAGGGTATATGGTAGACGTTTATCCAAAGAACTGGACCCTCTATCAAAAGCTAGATCAGGAAGATATTAATCTAAAAAAAAGAAGAGAATTTCTCGACAATTACTCGATAAAATATGAGATAAGTTCTGAATTCATCGAATATTTAAAAGCTAGTTTTTATTATAAAATGATTAACAAAAAATTCGATCAACTTCAAATAGAGAAAACCATTTCTGACTCGATAAGAAACGTCTATGATAACTATATTTTCAAGCAAAGCCGTGAATACTGGTATTTAAATGAGTATTCAAATGCCTCTCTTTCATATATGTTTTTTAAAAGCATGAATGGGTCTAAACGAAGTAGTTACATGGAGCAATTGCATGCTGCTAAAAAAATATTTTCTCATGAAACTTTTGACGTGGTTGCACTAGGTATTCTAAATAATGCCAAGACCTCAAATTCTGATTCACTGACAGAATTGGTTACGAATATTCTGAACTTGGTAAATACAGAAAAAATCTCCAAATACATTGAAGAAGCTTATTTAACTGATGTAAAATACAAGCATGGAACATTGCCAAATGATAGGCACAATATATTAATTGATAAGCACAAAAACGGGAGAAACATATCTGACTTCCTAAACCAGCAACGCGGTAAAATTGTGTACCTAGATTTCTGGGCTAGTTGGTGTGCTCCATGCCGACAGTCCATGCCAGCTTCACATCAATTAAGAGAAAAATTTAAAGACCAGGATATTATTTTCGTATATATATCTATCGATAAAAATAGTATATCCTGGAAAAAAGCCAGTGAGGAAGAAGGGCTCGATCATATTATTGATAATTATTTACTAACAAATGGTAAGGGATTTGACTTCTTGAAAGGTAATCATATTGAATCAATTCCGCGATACATGATTTTTGGCAAGGACGGCATGTTAATTAATGGCGATGCTCCTAGGCCCGAAAGTGGAGAAATTAGTAACATATTGAATAGATTATCTAAAAAATAAAAATTCCTGAAAACAAATTAATCTCGAATTTTTAAAACAATGAAATTTGTTACGCCATTTCAGCAATTTGTTCTAATATTTCTGATTTTTTCATTTCCAGAATGTGCATCAGGGCAGAACAGAAGAGTAAAATTCGTCAACTCTAAAAATGCTACTATACTTTGGAAAATCTCAGGTCATGACTGTAAGAAATCTTCATATTTCTTGGGAACATTTCATTTGGCAGATGCTGACTGGTTATATGACTACCCCCAAATGAAAAAAGTTATTGATAGCACAAACTTCATATTAACCGAAGCGTTTACTACGCTGACGCCAAATACCCAGCCTAACAGAGAGACTCAATTAAAAGCTTTGCCACTACTCAATGATGCACAATTCCAGGTACTTGATTCATTTTTTGTTGCAAGAGTTGGTGAAGGAATTAAAGATAATATTGAAGCAAAAAATATGACTGTTGCTGAAATGGAAGCCGCAATATTATCAACGCTCACTTCAGGATCGCAAGGGCCAAACGGTATTACCAAATATATGGATCTGGATTTGTTTAAACTTTATCAGAAACTTGGCAGGAGCGGAGATCGTCTGGATCCACTAAAACCAACAGAGTTTGATTCGGACAACATTAAACATGCAAAGCAACATCTTGCACGTTCCATTAAATACATAGAAAACAGTGATAAATCGGATTGGAATATTTATCAGATGAAAGGGGTAGATCAAATAATTGATGATTACAAGAGAATGAAAGTTGAATACAAGCTGAATGAGACAGCTAATTTTGATACATCCAGCAATTTCGACTTTGTACCGATGAACATACGTAACGAGCAATGGATGAGTAAAATAACTTCACATATCTCAGATATCCCGTGTCTTATCGCGGTTGGACTCGACCATCTTCGTTACCAAACTGGCCTGATTATGCTACTACGTGGGAAAGGCTACCTTGTTGAACCTGTGTCACTTAGTGAACTTCACTAATCAAAATATAATTGTCAGTATTAATAGCGAATAAAAACCGCACACGAACGCGCGGCGGTTTTTACTCTTTTCAATAAACATCCAATTTAGTCCAGGTTATCTTCGTCTCTGGCAGGTTTCACTTTCCGATGCTTTTCTGCCCATAAATACAGCGGTGGCAATAGGATTGGCGCAAAGATTAAGGTGCTGGTTAGACCGCCGATGATTACAGTCGACAATGGTCTTTGAACATCTGAACCGATTCCTGACGAAATGGCTGCCGGCACCAAACCAATAATCGCGACAACCAATATTGACAAAAGTGCCCGAAGCTGTTCGGTCGATGCTGATAAAACATTACTCCGCAGATCGTTATCTGTGTTCAAAGAAGCACGGTTGAGCGCGGAAACCAGTAATACACCGGCCATGACCGAAATCCCGAAAATACTTACAAAACCAACGCCTGCGGAAACGTTAAAGTAGTAGCCGCGTATCAGCAAAGCAACAATGCCACCGCCAAGCGCGAAAAGTATACAGCTCATAGTCACCATGGTATGCGCCAGATTTTTGAACAACATAAACAAGAACAGGAACACCATCACAATAGTCAGCGGAATGGTGAATGCCAATTGTTTTCCCGCACGTTCAAGGTTTTCATACTGACCGCCGTAAACTATACTGTAACCTTTTGGAACATGAACCTTCGCGTCAAGTTTCTTCTGCAATTCAGCCACGAATCCACCCTGATCGCGTCCGCGGATGTTCGTTCTAACCGTTACCATACGTTTGCTTCCATAGCGGTAAATATTCGTTTGACCTTGTATGAAATGAATATCAGCCAGCTGATTCATAGGTATAAGCGCACCGCTTAACGATGGAATTTGCAGGTTTTTAATCGCATCAATGGAGTTTCTGTACTCGGGCAAGAAACGAACAACAATGTCATAACGCTTCGTGCCGTCATACAAGGTAGAAATAGTCTTACCACCGATTGCTGCTTCGATCATATTCTGGATATCAGCGACATTTATCCCAAAACGTGCAGCATTCTGACGATTAATATTGATTGCCAGCTGATCCTGAGGACCTTCCTGTTCGATATTTACGTTTTCCGCACCAGCGGTTTGTTTAACAATCGCAGCAATACTATCCGCTTTCTGGCGCATCATCGTCAGATCATCCCCGACAATCGATATAGCCAAGTCGGCGGCGCTGCCTGTCACAATCTCCATTACCTGATCAATAATTGGCTGACCGGAAGAAAATGCAACCGAAGGCAACTGAGCCTGGAGGTCTTTTTTAATTTTATCAACCAGCTCCTTTTTGGTAATTGTCTTTGCCCAAAGATCGTAGTCTTTCAACCCGATCAAAATCTCGTTCCGGTTGGCAGGAAATGGATCCGTACCATCATCATTCCGGCCCGACTGGGTGATTACGAATGATATCTGCGGATATTTTGCAATGATACTTCTGATCTTCGGCGCATAACTTGCGTTTTCCTGAATGGTGATACCGGATGCGAAATTTCCACGCAAAAAGATGGAACCTTCGTCCAGAGTCGGAAGAAATTCTGAGCCTAATTTGGCTCCGCAGAGAACTAAAACCATCACAACAGCAAATCCAATCAAAACGGTGGACTTGTAATGTGTCAAAAATTTGGCAACCGTTTTGGCATAAAGTTTCGTCAGTCCGTCAAGAATAAAATTCTTGTGTTCCTTCATAGGCTTGTCCGGATTCGCCAATTGTTTCTTGTAAGCGAACGAAATTAACACTGGTATAAAAGTTAACGCCGCTAGCATTGAGCCAATAACTGCAAATGCGAGCGTTAAAGCCATTGGAGAGAACAATTTTCCTTCTACCCGAGTCATTAATAAAATCGGCATATAGGCCAGGATAATGATGGTCACCGAGAAGAAAATTTCACGACCGACTTCCTGCGCAGCAAGCAAAGTGATCTTCACTATCCCTTGTTTTTTCTCCTCAACAGTTGCGGTCCTATATTTTCTGATCAAATGTTCGGCCATTACACAGGCTCCATCCACGATGATACCAAAGTCAATCGCACCGAGCGAAAGTAAGTTGGCCGGGATACCTGTCAAACGCATCAAAATAAAAGCGAACAACAATGAAAATGGAATGGTGAGGGCAACAACCAATGCACTTCTGACACTTCCCAGGAAAAAAATCAAAAGAATAATAACGATTGAAATTCCTTCAAACAGGGTATGGGCAACGGTTTCCAAAGAGTGATCGATCAGGAAACTTCTGTCGTAGAGCGGTCGTAAAGTAACACCTTCCGGCAATTCGCTTCCCTGTAAATCCGTCATTCTTTGCTTTAAAACTTTCAATACCTCACTCGGGTTTTCATAACGGCGCAGCAAAATAATACCTTCAACGCCGCCACTGACATCCACGCTGTCTTTGGTAATGGTGTAACCCATCACGCCACTTGGCGGCGGTGGTGTAATTTCCACCGTCGCCACATCGCGAAGAAATACCGGGACGCCGTTCTGTGATTTTAAAACAATATTCTGAATATCATTTTCATTCTTTATCGCACCTAATCCGCGAACAGCGAAACCTTGTCCGCCACGAGAAATGATATTTCCTCCGGTATTCTGGTTGTTGGCGTTTACGGCGTCCATAACGTTTTGTAAGGACAGACCGTATTTCACCAGTTTTTGCGGAGAAGTAAGAATATGAAATTGTTTCAGCGGCCCGCCAAATGTTGTAACATCTGCTATCCCAGGAACTTGCAGCAAAGCAGGTTTGATAACCCAATCCTGCAAATCACGCAATTGCGTTGGACTGAAAGTTGGCGGTGCTTCGACGACGTAACGGAGGATCTCACCAACGGCCGTTGATAGGGGAGCAAGTTCGGGCGCTACACCTGCCGGCAACTCAGCGGCCGCTACTCTTTCCAAAACCTGTTGTCTGGCGAAATAATCGTCTGTTCCGTCTTTGAACGTAAGCTGCACGACAGAAAGCCCAAAAATTGTCCGGCTTCTGCGGTCTAAAACATTAGGCGTATTTTGAAGCGCACGTTCAATCGGAACAGTAACCTGTTGTTCAACTTCCTCGGCTGCACGGCCTGGATATTGAGCAATCACGATTACATTGGTATCAGCGATATCGGGATATGCCTCAATTTTTAGCTGTGTAAAACACCAGTATCCGATACCCATCAATACGAAACTGATGGAAATTACCACCCATCTGTTTCGCAAACTAAAAAAAAGCAAGTTCTTAATCATTTAATTCCACTGGTCTACGTGATGTGTAACAATAAACCCGCTTTTTACTTCTTCGCGAAGCGTCGTTAAAGCCGATTTTACATTTTCTTCTTCGTCTATGAATGTGATCATAACGGGCGTTTCGTCGAAACTAAATAGGTCATATGGCCTGTTCAGGTGTTTCGTTTCGTCATAGCCTAGTCTTCCGATGAACACGGTTGCACCACGAATTTTCTCTTTCATGAGCAGTTGCATAATATACTCGTATAGCGGCTGCTCGCGGAAAAACTGATCTTTTCCGATAAATATTTGTGCTTGTAACATGATCTCTATTTGGTTTTAGTAACCGAACGACAGTCCTTTCAACTGCATAACGCCTTTGATCGCAACGGAGTCGCCATTGTCCAACCCGGAAAAAACGATAATTCTGTCGCCAACCTGATCGCCGATATTAACCTCTTTACGCTGAAAGCAATTCGCTCCGTTTTTCACAAAAACATAACTTTTTCCCTGTATCGTGATCAACGCATCTTTGTTGACACTTATATTTTTTCCTTCACTGACGCCGAACCCAACCGTTCCGAACATACCTGCTTTCAGTTTTCCGTCTGCGTTATTCATACTGACGCGTAGCTTAACCATCCTCGTCGTTGGATCTACCATATCCGCAACGTTATCAATTATTCCGGTAAACTTGTCATTTGGAAAAGCTGTGAATTGCACAGTGCACTGGCTTCCATTTTTGATTTTACTTATTGCATTTTCAGGAATATCACAAGTAATATAAGCCGTTCCCGCCTTTGCCTTACGAAGCAAATCCGCCTGAAATCCACCTTCTTTCAACTTTGTTTCGTGCTCTATTAAAGCAGCTCTTTCATTGGACAGATTGGTTTGTTCCATCGACATTGCGGTCTGTGCATCAAGTAAATCCTTACCCGTAGCGGCGCCGTGCTGCTGCAAATCCTGAACGCGGCTTAATTCAATTTTCCGCTGTTTTATATTTACATTTTGAATCTGATTAATCGTAATCAAATGCTGAATAAGCTGGGTATAACTACCGGCAAGATCCGGATTCTGAAACAAAACAATATTCTGTGAGGCGCCCTCATTGGATCTGACCACTGTTGCAGAGACCGTTGCAGGAGCTGTTATGTCAGCAGTCAACGAGCTGCTGCCAATGGTTTCTGTTTGAAAAAATTTAACACTTTCCGCTTTCGGAAATTCAATTTTCGCACCGTTTTCTGTAATCGTCGGCTCTATATTTTCCACTTTCTCGGCTTTCTCAGCCTTTTTCTCGCAGGAAAAAAGTATTATTCCAAAAAGCCAGCCGTACTTTAATAAATTCTTCATGATGTTATTGCGCGATTTGATTAATGATCCCCGAAGCATACAATAGTTTAATGTAGCTCTGACGGTATAATTGTAAGGTTTCGTAGTATTGTTGTTGGGTATCCAGCCAGCTTCGTTGTGCTTCCAGAAAATCTATAATGGTCGTTCCGCCACGCAGATATGAATATTTGACATTGTTTAAAATCGTCTGAGACTGCGCTAACAATCCGGTAAAATTTTGAAGATTCTGCTTCTGGGTTATGTAACTGCTATATGCCGTCGAAATCTCACTTTGAATCAGCGATTGTGTTGCCAGTAAATCCTGTTCAGCCTGTTGTTTCAATACATGAGATTTTTTTATCTCGCCCTGGTTACGGGAAAAAATCGGAATGGCAATGGTTCCATAAACACCCATGTAAGGCACCCCGTTTTGCGGGTTAAAAATTGCACCCAGTTCAGGGACAGGAAGTGCCATAGACTTTTGAAGTTTTATATTGGAATTCGCAACATCGATGGTCGACTTCAATGTCTGAATATCACTACGCGACTGTAAGGCCTGTTGCAACAAATCATCAACATTCGCAGGAAAAGCAAACTGGAAATTATCGGTCGTGTCAACGTTTATATCTTCCTGAATGCCCATGAGGTATTTCAGGTTAATGATCTCATTCTTATAGTTCTGATCGGCAGACTTCATTTGAACATTATACTGATTCGCAAGAAGCTCAGTTCTGGCCAGATCGGTCGTCGTGATCACTTGATTTTTCAAACGTACTTTATTGATATTCACCAAAGTATCAATATTACTTTTGGCAATATTCAATATGTCAAGTTGTTTTCGGGCCGACCATACGTCCAGCCATTTGCTTGCTACATCCTGAAATAACTTCCGTTCAGTTTCAGTGTATGCTTTCTGGTTAAGGATAACATTCTGATTGGCATAATCAATTTTATTCTTCCTTAATTCCGGCATTTGGAACGGCTTGGTAACCTGCCACCAGACCTGACGATTCAGGTGATTGGACCAACTACTATTATCCGGAAATTTTGAAGCTTTAATCAGTTGTAAGGACTGATTGTTCAAGACAGGGTTGGGCCGTAAACTTGCCGTAACGATATCTGTTTCAGCAATGGTTACGTTAAATTGTTCCCTTTTCAAATTTGGGTTATTCGTTTTTGCCGCCTGCAAAGCTTGTTGCAAACTATAATTTGTCTGGGCAGATGCCGTTTCAAAAAGGCAACACGTAATAACAATGGCGGTAATTAAGACTTTAAAATGCATCTCCTTCTTGTTGATTGCTAATATGATAGCAAAAGTGCATTTACTTCATAAGAAGTACCGTTAGAGAACTCATAGAAAATTATTAGAAAAAAATTAGAGCGTTAAAATCGGCCTTAGAAGCGTAGGAGAGTGGTTCGTAATAACAGCCGGTCAGGTATATACTTTTAAAGGTGGGGGAGTACTACTGTGAAAATTGTCCCTTCACCAATTTTTGATGCTACGGAGATAGTACCTTTATGAAGGGAGATAATTTTCTGGGTGAGGGAGAGGCCGACACCATTTCCCTGAGCAAACTTTTTATTATTTCCCCGAAAGAATGGAGTAAAAATTAATTTTAAATCTTCGTCAGAAATTCCAATTCCATTATCAGAAAACATTAAAATAATATTATTAAGATTAAAATTAATCATAACCGTAGTAACCGGATTGTTGGAAAACTTCCCTCCGTTCTCCAACAAATTTGAAAATGCTACATTCAATAAGTACTCATTCCCCACTACTGAAATTTCATCATCATTTTCGAATTCGTTTTCGTAACGTATGTCTATCAGATACTTAGGATTCTCCTTCTGCACCTTCTGTCTTGCATCGAGCAATACTTCATCTATCCTAACCTCCTTAAATCCTATTTCCTGTGGATCATAACTTGCCTTTGCAAAATCCAGCAAACTGTCGGAAAGCTTGGATAATCGATGCGCGTCAATCAATGTATTATTGATCACTTTTTGATATTCTGCTATACTCCGCTCCTTATACGTCGACAATTCCAACTCCGTAATCAGCACTGCCAAAGGTGTCCTCACCTCGTGAGAAATATTAGAAACAAACTGCTTTTGTGCGTCAAAAGAATTTTCCAGACGGTCCAGCATTTGATTAAAAGTATCGGCCAGTTCCGCCAGCTCGTCCTTACCGTCCGCATGACCTAGCCGGAGATCCAGATTTGAAGCGGTAATATTTTTAACGTTGGCAACAATTTCTGTGACGGGAAGTAACGCCTTTCGCGAGAAAAATCTTCCCGCCGCATAAATCAAAACAATTGAACAAATAAAAACCAGCCAGATTGTTTTGCTCAAATTTCTTAATTTATTATACCCATATTCATCGTAAGCGGACGCTGTCAAAATATAGTTTTTTCCTTCATAAGAAAACAGTAAACCGACGACCTGCCAGTCATCCTGATAAAAACGGATATATTTTCTCGTTCTTATCCGATTTATCATCTGTTTTGTTTCCTTTACTTCGTCAATCTCTGCGGCATCGTGATACAATAAATTGAATGATGTGTCATAAATCGCAACCTGCACTTCGTTGATTGTTTCCCTGTTATTTTTATAAATTGTTTGCAAGGTGTGTGCATCCACCTTCGCCTCGAAAAAAAGATTAGCCTTGGTAAGCGTTTCCTGGTGGAGTCTTCTAAAAAACTCGTTTTCACGACTTTGATACGCCGAATAGTAAACCAATGCTGCGAAAACTGAAAGAATCGTTGCAGTCAAGACAGTAAAAAGAATACTTAATTTCGTACGTATCTTCATGACCTAAGTAGTTTCGAGAACAGTTGACTTCCAGTCCTTATCGTTCTTTTCTACAATAAGCAAACCTTCACCGGCACCTTCAAATCCGCTAATTATTTTGCCATTATTATTCCAAAACGAACTCTGTCCAGCAGCTTGCATACTATAAGACATACCTCCAAAATTCGACATTAATACACTCATATAAAACAGGTTAGCATAACCTTGAAGATCAGAAAACCCCTGTTGAATTCCATTAGGCGTGTAAAAAATACTGGCAATGTAAAGTGTACTATTGAGCGCAGCAGCTCTTGCCGGATGGGCTGGATTTGTTATGTCTGCACAGATAGCCAGGGAAATAACTTCGCCTTCCAGATTGATCAAGATATCCCGATTAATACCTGGGACGAAGGCGATTTCTTCACCATCATGAAGATATTGTTTCGTGTAAATCCGCTCCGGCTGGTTTGGTTCAAGAACGAACATTCCAATATGCAGTCCGGATTCCAGAAGGATAGGGGCTCCCGCCAGAATAATGATATTCCTATTACTTGCCAGATTTTTAAGCTTATCCAGTCTCATATCATTTCCTACAAACGACAGCTCGGCAGCAAATTCGCGTTCATATCCGGTGAGTGACATCTCGGGAAATACAATAAGCTGGGCTCCATGATCTGCTGCAAGATTTACAAGTCGATAATGATCTTCCAGATTTTCGGTAGTATTTTTTCTTTTTGGAATCGTTTGGGCAGCTGCGACGATCATCATCTTGCGAGTAATAAAATTATAATTCTCCTGTTCTAAGAATAAATCCCATACCAGGTTTGGTATGGATTAATTTTTGTTCAAAATTCTTATCAACTTTCTTTCTAAGATAATTGATATATACATCAATGAAATTTGTACCAGTATCAAAGTGCGTGTCCCAAACCTTATCAGCAATTTCTGTTCTTGACAAAACGCGTTCATTATTTTGCATCATATATTCCAGCAACTTAAATTCCTTTGGCGTCAGAATAATTTCAACTCCCGAACGTCGCACTATTTTTGTCTGGTCATTCAATTCCAGGTCAGCATATTTTAAAATATAATCCTGGCGTTTTGCATTGACCGCACTACGTTTTGTGAGCGCGCGCAACCTTACATGAAGCTCTCTAAAATCAAATGGTTTTACCAGGTAATCATCTGCGCCGGCATCAAAAGCTTCCACTTTATTATTGGTAGTGCCAAGTGCCGTAAGCATTAAAATCGGTATGTCTGGTTTTACGGTGCGCACCTCCTTACATAAATCAATTCCATTTATACCAGGCAAAATTATATCCATGATTATCAGATCGTAATCATTTTGCATGGCCATGTACTTACCTGTCAAACCGTCAAAGGCGAGAGTGGTTGTGTATCCATTTTCATCCAATCCCTGTTTAACCAGAATTGCAAGCCTTTCTTCATCCTCAATGACCAGGATATTCATACACCAGATTTTGTTACTTTACAAACATACTATGATTTTAAGAGAATCAGTTACCTTGGATACTCTTTTGCAAAATCGAGCAAGTTGCAATATTTTGCACACAAACTGATACAGGTTTATATACTTTTTTCTATATTTATATTATGTTATTTGTTATATAATAAATTGATATGATAGAGGTCATTCACAACTACAAAGAGCTCAAAAGGAATATGGGCAATCTGATCAATAAATCAGGGTATAAAAATTCATTTTTAGCCGAAAAGATAGGGATGCAGCCAACCTTATTCTCAGTTAAAAAGCAAAGAGGCAATTGGAGTGATGATGAGATGGAAAAAATTCTGGTTTTAATTGAAAATGAGGAGTTGGAGGATTTTTACTTTGGCGAGATTTTGAGAGAAAGAGAGAAGGAGGAAACCATAAGTTATTCAGACTTTAAAGAAGAAATGGGGTGGAAATAACATTGGCCAAATCTTTTTCGAAGGAATTAAAAAAATGTCCGCACTATATTCAAAAACAAGCTTTTGAAGTTTTAGAAATTGCTGAAAAGTCCAGCAACATCTATGATATACCAGGATGCGAAGAAATGAAAGGCAAACAAAATAAAGGCTTTTATAAGATTAGAGTCGGAGATTGGCGGATCGGATTGAAATACATTAATGGTCAAATTCACATATTACATTTTATTACAATATCCTCGCGCGGTGATGTTTATAAACATTTTCCTCCAAAATAAGTTAAAGTAAATACCGGGATCATTTATCAATGAATTTGATTTTGATTTCTCAGAAAAAAATTAACAAAATACAGCTTCATTAAATTGGTTGTCAAGTAATTACAACGATAATCTCTGAAATACTAACTCCCTAGATTTAATCAAACTATTCTATGCTAGCCCATACTCGCTACAATCAATTCTGAGAGCCTAAAATTTGATACTCGTCTGTTGTATAATTTATATTATGTTAAATAGATTATCTGACAAAAAAGGAAGATACTATGAAATAGTATCTTCCTTCCAAATTTCAATTATTTCTTACTCTTCAACACATACTACTTTCTTTCCTTCAAACTGTTCCAGTACGCTGTTTACAGTAGCAAGGTTTTCTTTTGCATCTGCTTCATCTTTAACCTGGATTGCTTTTTCAAAGTAAGGTTTTGCTTTTTTGAAACGGCCACAAACACGACCTTCAACTTCTTTACCTTTTGCCTGGTAATCAGTCATGCTCATGTTGTCAACTTCACGTTTCAATTCAACAGCTTCGTTGAAATAAAAAACACCAAGGTTATAAAGTGCATCGTAATTAGCTGCATCAAGTTCTAGAACTTTTTTGTAGGCCGCGATTGCTTCGTTGTTCGCAGTCGTTTTTTGAGTTTTTAAGATATTAAGAGAATCTTGTAAAACTGCCTGGTTTTCACCTTTGCCTGCGCTAGCTGCCGCAGCAGTAATTTGTGCATTTAAAGCTTCGATGGCTGTTGTAGATTCTTTTCTCTTTGCAGTTACATCGGCCAACTGACGTTTTAAATCAGGTTTTGGAGCTTTTTTATTTAAAGCACTGATGCGTTTTATTTCGCCATCATAAACTTCAATCTTACCTTTTTCATCTTCCAATTTTTTAGTAAGATCAGCCTTCTGACTTGCACCGGCACCAAGTCGGCCTTGGATATTCTTGATCTTAGTACCTAACTTGGTATTCATGTTATCATAAAGAATACCAAGGTTTACAATGTTCTGAACATTTGTAGGATCAGATTTCGTAAGGTTGGTCAACTCAGCAATTGCCTGATCTTCTTTACCAGAAGCTAATAAAATATTAACAACCTCAGATTTGAGATCTTTGTTATTTGGAGAACGTTCCAAACCTTTATTCAAAGTGGCAACCGCTTTATCGAAATTATTCTCTGCGCGATACAATTGAGCAAGACCATAAAATACACTTGGATCTTTTCCTCCGTTTTCAGCATATTTCTCAAATTGCGTTTTTGCTTCTTCTTTCTTGTCAATTTGCTGTGCAGCAATACCGCCATACAAACTTGCAAGTGTATCTTTTGCATTTACCTGTTGCGCTAACTGGAACATTTCCAAGGCACCAACAAGGTTTTTATTCTGATATTTCTCTGCTCCTTGTCTTACAAAAGCGTTAAACAAAGAAGGATCCTCACCTGTTAGAAATTTCTGAGCGTCTTTTGCTTTTTTAGGATCAATTTCAGCAGCTTTCTTATATGCTTCGAAAGCTGTTTTTGCAGCACTTGAATCCAACTCAGAACTTTGTGACGCTATGGAAGAATAAGTTGTAGCACGATCCATCCAAAAGGCTGCTTTTGCACTTGCTTTTGGATCTGTTACCCCTTTATCGCTTTTTTCTTTATCCTTGCGGAGTTGATCTACCATCGCCTTGTTAACAGCATCCTGCGAAAATGCAGAAAAGCTAATAAGGCCAAGTGCAGAAACAAAAAACATTTTTTTCATAGATCTCGATTGGTTGTGAATGAACATTACTAAATACAAATATTAATAATTAATCTTAATTATTACAAAAATCATGCCTCTGGCGCGTCAGAATCGTCGTTTTCAGCCTCCTCATCCTCGTCATCTCCACTTTCAATTTCATCCGCAATGGTATCTTCTATCACCTCTGCATCATCTCCTTTGATGATAAGTGAGTCATTTACATCACTTACGATTACGTTTCCATCTTCATCCAATTCTTCCGCTTTTTCATCCGGATCTTTCAAGATTCGTGTAACCGAAGTAATTTCATCAGAATTGTTCAGACGGATCAGTTTAACACCTTGGGTGTTACGTCCGGCCTGACGGATATCAAGTACACTCATACGGATGGCAATACCATTTCTCGTAATGATCATTAGATCATCCTGCTCGGTAACTTCGCGAATGGCTACAAGTTTTCCAACTTTATCCGTAGCGTTCATCGTCGAAACACCTTTTCCACCACGATTTGTAACTCGGTAACTATCAATCAATGAGCGCTTTCCAAATCCATTTTCAGAAACAACCAACAACTGGGCATCTTCACGGTTAATACAAACCATACCGATTACCTTATTTGCAGGATCAGTTAAGTTAATACCCCGTACACCGGCGGCTGTTCTTCCCATTGGCCTCACTCCTTTTTCATTGAAACGAACGGCACGTCCGGCACTTGATGCAATCACGATGTCGTTATCACCATTTGTCAGAGCGACATTTAACAGGCGGTCACCTTCGTTAATTGAGATTGCGATGATACCGTTTGTACGCGGACGAGAATATGCTTCAAGCAAAGTCTTCTTAATTGTACCCTGTTCCGTACACATAATGAGGTAATTATTGTTGATATAATCCTCATTTGTCAAAGTACGAACATTGATTACTGAACGAATAGAATCACCGTTTTCAAGGCTTATCAAATTTTGAATTGGCCTTCCTTTCGAAGTTTTGCTTCCTTCCGGCACTTCATATACCTTCATCCAGAACAACTTACCATATTCGGTAAAAATGAGCAGATAGTTAAGCATCGTAGCCGAGAACAAATGTTCAGTGAAATCGGTATCCTTGGTCTTAACACCACGAGAACCTACCCCACCCCTTGTTTGTGTCCTGTATTCTGCTAACGGCGTACGTTTGATGTAACCTTCATGAGAAATGGTAATAAGCATTTCTTCATCCGGAATCATATCTTCGTCACTGAATTCTTCAGCAGCAAATTCAATTTGCGTACGACGAGCATCACCGTAGCGATCTTTGATATCCGTTAATTCTGTTTTGATAATGTCATACTTGCGGTATTCGTTAGCAAGAATGTCCTTCAAGTCAGTTATTACGAGCATAATTTCATCATACTCCTTAATGATCTTATCTCTTTCAAGACCTGTCAATCTTTGCAGACGAAGTTCTAGGATGGCTTTAGCCTGAATTTCACTTAACGCAAAATTCTCCATCAAACCATTTTTCGCAATTTCCGGATCACGTGCACTACGGATCAAAGCAATTACGGCATCAAGATTATCAAGTGCGATGATTAAGCCTTGTAAAATATGTGCTCTTTTTTCTGCTTCGCGCAACTCATATTCCGTACGACGTGTAATCACGATAATACGGTGATCGATGAAATGTTTGATCAGGTCTTTCAGATTCAACATCACGGGACGACCTTTTACAAGCGCCACGTTGTTTACACTGAAAGATGATTGAAGCGGAGTGTATTTGTAAAGGTGATTAAGAACGATATTTGGAATCGCATCTTTTTTAAGATCGAAAACAATACGCATCCCATCCCTATCCGATTCGTCACGGATATCCGAGATACCGTCCAGTTTTTTATTGTTGATCAATCCGGCGATACCTTCAATCATGGTCGCCTTATTGGTCATGTACGGAATTTCGGTAACGATGATCTGTTCACGACCTGTTTTCGTTACATCGAAAGATGCCTTTGCGCGAACAATGATACGACCACGACCTGTTTCCATGGCAGCGCGCACACCCTGATATCCGTATATGATTCCTCCGGTCGGGAAATCCGGCGCTTTCACGTGCTGCATCAACTCAGGAATAGTAATTTCCGTATTGTCGATGTAAGCCATTACGCCATCCACTACCTCTGCCAGGTTATGAGGCGCCATATTGGTTGCCATACCTACGGCAATTCCAGACGAACCATTTACAAGTAAATTCGGAAATTTTGCAGGTAGAACAGTTGGTTCTTCAAGCGAATCGTCAAAATTGGGCTGAAAATCAACTGTATCCTTACCAAGATCACTTAACAATTCATCAGCAAGTCGTTTCAATCTTGCCTCTGTGTAACGCATCGCCGCGGGAGAATCACCATCAACGGATCCGAAGTTCCCTTGTCCGTCCACCAGCATATAACGCAAAGACCATGGCTGAGCCATACGAACCATTGTGTTATAAACCGAAGCATCACCGTGCGGGTGATACTTACCTAAAACCTCCCCTACTATACGAGCTGACTTTTTATGGGATTTATTGTAGCTAACACCCAAATCAGACATACCATATAAAACACGTCTGTGCACCGGTTTCAAACCATCGCGAACGTCGGGTAAAGCGCGGGAAATAATAACTGACATCGAGTAATCGATGTATGCTCCTCGCATTTCATCCTCAATATTAATGGGGATAATGTTTTCACCTGAAGATTCTGCCATAAACAATTAGAAAAGAATCAAAAATTTAAAATGAGAAATTGATTTTATTCAAATGCTCACTTGATTATTACAATACCGTTACTACTAAAAAGTCAAATTTCGCTATTTTTAGGCATTCTAACAAACTTCTGGGAGGCATATTCTACATTCGTTTTATATCATTGTGATCCTGGGGAATTTAGGATTAATTGTGGGTAGAATTTATTCATGTTTTCCACGTTCCCGGAGTTCCCACGCGTGCCGCATGGGCTAAGATAGTTAGCCTTTCAGGCTGTTGTTTTGGTGAATATATCGTTTGGGTATGTCTTTTTGAAATAATAAATTGGAAAGTAAATACGGTTCAATCGTTAAATTTGTTAGTATGCGTCCTTATAATTAAAAAACCTCTTTTCCTAAATTCCTTTCTATGCCTTTATTACTGACATTTCTTTCCATTTTATTTTTGATTCTGCTCATCGCATGGCTTAAAATTGACACCTTTATTTCGTTTCTTTTGGTATCGATCGGTTTAGGACTTGCAAGCGGACTTGACGTTGTGACGGTAAGTAAGGCAATTCAGAAAGGCGTCGGCGGTACGCTTGGCGACCTGGTATTGATTGTAGGTTTTGGTGCGATGCTCGGAAAACTTGTCGCCGACAGCGGTGCCGCGCAAAGGATAACTGATGCTTTAATCGGCATCTTCGGACAAAAATATATTCAATGGGGAATGGCGCTTGCAGGTTTTGTAATCGGGATTCCGCTATTTTATAATGCAGGTTTTGTGATTGTTGTTCCACTAATTTTCATGATCAGCGCCACAGCCCGGCTTCCTTTATTATATGTAGGTATTCCGATGCTTTCTGCATTGTCTGTCGCTCACGGTTACTTACCTCCTCACCCATCTCCGGCTGCTATTGCCAGTCAGCTTAATGCAGATTTGGGTAAAACTTTACTTTATGGTTTGATGGTATCTATTCCGGCAATTGCCATTGCGGGCCCTATATTTGGGAGTACCCTGAAAAGATTTACACCCAAACCGGACGCAGATTTATTCAATGTAAAACCGAGACCGACTTCTGAATTGCCAGGTTTGGGTATCAGTATTGTTACCGCTTTGCTACCTGTATTTCTCTTAACAGCCATGTCAGGAATTAAAAAAATATATCCTAACAATCAGGTTATTGCGTTACTTGCAGAACCTTATTTTGGAATGCTGATCTCTGTTCTTTTCGCTGCATACACGCTTGGTATTCAACGCGGCTTAAATATGAAAGCCATCAGTAAATCAATGGAAGAAGCGTTTAAAGGCGTTTCTGTTATTCTGTTGATCATCGCTGGCGCAGGTGTATTCAAAGAAATTATGACGGCAAGCGGCGTGAGCACCTACATCGCCCAGGGTTTAGTAGGTATTGATATTTCTCCTATTGTTCTGAGCTGGGGAATCGCCGCGATAATCCGCGTGTGCGTCGGATCTGCCACCGTTGCAGGATTAACAACAGTGGGTATACTCTCCCCGTTGCTGATTCATTCACCTGTTCCTCCGGAATTGATCGTTTTATCCATCGGTTCCGGAAGTTTGATGTTCTCCCATTTGAACGACGGAGGCTTCTGGTTATTCAAAGAATACTTTAATTTGAGTATTAAAGATACCTTATTGACCTGGTCGGTAATGGAAACAATTGTATCAGTAATGGGTTTGTTGGGTGTTTTAGTATTAAATTTGTTCGTGTAAGAGTAATCGACTGTGACTTTTGCATCTTTCAAAAACAATACTATTTATTATCCTTATCTTAACTATTGCATGACTCCTGAATCCAATTTCGAAGCACTGGGACTTAATTTACCGCCAGCTCCAAAACCTCTTGGCGTTTATAAACCATATCTTATCGTTGACAATCGCTGGGTATATGTTTCCGGGCACGGAACTGTTCAGGATGATGGAAGTTTGATCATTGGCCGCATCGGTGCCGACCTTGATGTAGAAGAAGGAAAACTTGCAGCACGCCAGGTTGGGCTGACAATCCTATCGACACTGAAAGCAAATTTAGGAAGTCTTAACCGTATCAAGCGAGTCATCAAGATTTTGGGTATGGTGAACGCAACAAGTGATTTTGAGCGCCATCCCTACGTAATCAACGGATGCAGCGAATTATTTGCGAAGGTGTGGGGTGAAGAAAATGGCATAGGCGTAAGAAGTGCGGTAGGTATGGGAACCTTGCCAGATAACATTCCTGTTGAAATCGAAGCAATGTTTGAACTGGAAGATAACTAGGAATGTTCCATATTGCTGATTGAAATATCTTGATTTACAAACATTTACGTATACAAATCAGCAATTTTATTTTCAACAAAATAACCCTGAAATATAATGTGGTATCTGCTCAACAAACCAGAAGAAGTAATTTCCCCTTCTCTTCTTTTTTACAAAGATAGAATCGAGAATAATATTCGGAGTATGGTTCATATGGCTGGTGATGCAAACCGGTTAGTGCCACATGTCAAAACACATAAAACAGGAGAAATTGTTAAAATACAGTTGAACGCTGGTGTATCAAAATTCAAATGTGCGACAATTTCCGAAGCAGAAATGATTGCCGAAGCAGGTGGTAAATGGATCTTAATTGCGTACCAGTTGACTGACATTAACATCAGGCGGTTATTCGAACTTAGAAAAAAATACCCTGAAACTACTTTCTCTTCATTAATTGATAACGAACAATCTGCACAGGCACTGGAAGAATACTCAGCTGCCGAAGATTTTGTATCTACCATATTTATCGATGTCAATAATGGCATGAACCGCTCCGGGCACCCGACCGACGGTCTACTTCTTTCTTTGTACAGGTTTCTTTCGGGCTTATCCAATGTCTCCGTATCCGGCGTACATATTTACGACGGCCACATAAGAAATGCTGAATTCTCTGAACGAAAAGCACATAGCGATGCAGATTTTGAAAAAGTATTTCCCCTTCTGGATTTGATCCGAGAAGATATCGGAACAGAACCAGTGATTATTGCAGGAGGCTCTCCAACTTTCACAGTCCACGCGCTTCGTCCTAATGTTTTGCTAAGCCCTGGGACAAACGTACTTTGGGACTGGGGTTATGGTGACCAATTTGACGAACAGCCATTTCTACACGCCGCCCTTATTTTGACAAGAGTGGTATCCAAACCTTCCGCTGGCGTTGTTACCATCGACTTAGGCCATAAGGCTGTTGCCGGCGATAATCCGATTGATAAACGTTTCCGTTTGTTAAACCTTAAAGGTTATACCGTAACCGGACAAAGCGAGGAACATGGCGTGCTCCAGATCGGGGAAGAGGCCTGGGAGTCGATCAAAATCGGTGATGTTTTTTATGCACTTCCCTATCACATCTGCCCATCAGTTGCCTTGCACGAATATGCGTCGGTAATTGAAAATGGCGAGGTAATTGACGAGTGGAAAATAGTCGCCAGAAACCGCCGCCTGACTATTTAAAATAAAAAAACCTAAACCTTGAATGAGCAATAATTCTCTCATTCAATATTCTAAAATTCAATAATTAGTAAAATATGTTTCTTTTTGATGCCCATCTGGACCTTTCCATGAATGCTGTGGAATGGAACCGTGACCTTACCCAAGATCTTCAGGCAATTCGTGACCGGGAAAAAAACTTAACAGACAAACCAGATCGTAGCCTCGGTGTGGTAAGTTTTCCAGAAATGCGCAAAGGAAATATTGGTTTATGCGTAGCCACACAGATCGCCCGTTTTGTCAAACCGGATAGCAAAATCCCTGGCTGGCATTCGCAGGCGCAGGCCTGGGCACAAACACAGGCGCAGATTGCCTGGTATAAGGCCATGGAAGAAGCAGGAGAAATGGTGCAGATTACGGACTTGACCGGATTGCACAAACATCTTGCACTTTGGAAAAATGCAGAGTCAACTGAAAAATTGCCTATCGGTTATATACTTAGTCTGGAAGGAGCAGATTCCCTGATTTCCTTAAAAAATCTTGAAATAGCCTATAATTACGGACTTCGCGCCGTCGGACCTGCTCACTATGGTCCCGGTGTATATGCGTACGGAACAGATTCCGATCAGCCATTATCTCAAAAAGGCAAAGATCTACTCGCTGAAATGGATAAATTGAATATGATCCTTGACGCCACACACTTATGCGACAGCGCATTTTGGGATGCAATGAAGATTTATCAGGGACCGGTTTGGGCAAGTCATAACCTTACAAGAAAAGTCACGCCGCATAACCGTCAGTATTCTGACGAAATGATTACCGAGTTAATCAGCAGAAAGGCAGTGATCGGAATGGCATTTGACGCCTGGATGATGATTCCTGGCTGGGTTCGTGGTAAGTCGACGCCTCAGAATACAGGTCTGGTTATTGAACATATTGCAGAACACATTGACCATATCTGTCAGCTGGCAGGCAATGCCTCTCACGTTGGCATAGGATCTGACCTTGATGGTGCTTTCGGAAAAGAACAAGCTCCGGGCGATATGGATTCGATCGCTGACCTCCAATCCATCTCTGGAACTCTAAGTAAAAGAGGATATTCTGAAAATGATATTGAGCAGATCATGTGGAAAAACTGGGTTGATTTTCTGGAAAGATCCTGGGCGTGAGTTTCTCAAAATGACATCTTAGTTACGCTGAAATATCGTGACTCTACCTTTGAGCTGAATGGACCTGCGTCTGTTCAGCTTTTTTTGCGACGAAGAGGTGAATTCCAGTTGTATTCACTCGTAGTCAGAAGCAAAATTAAAATAATTCAACTACTATATTAGGCATTTTAAGTTACAAATTCTAATCAAATCTTAACAATTTCATCACAAAATATCTTCAATAATTACAATTTATTCCTGATATTTGTACTGATAAGATTTTGAGCAACTTATTTGGAATAATTATAAATTATTATCATCTTTGATATGTGATAATGACTTTTGACGATTTGCAAGTGCCCGATTGACTAAATCACCTTCATCAATTATTTAATTTGTCAGCTATGAAACCAATATATCAAATATCTTTTCGCACGAAATTAACAGACACATTATCTTTCCAGCGATTGCACGATTGTTTGAAAAAACTAAACGTCAAACACTGGGCATACGATTTTAAAGAGTTGTTATTGAGTCTTAGATCTGAACTGGAAGATTTTCGCAGAATTCAGTCCGAGCTTCGGTCTGCGGGTTTTAAATGTGATTTTGTAAAAATGGAAAATCTGAAAGGTCCGGACGGATTGCTAGCAGCATAGTATTTCTGATCCATAAAAAAACCAGCAAGCCAAAATCTGACTTGCTGGTTTTTTTATGATTCTATTTCTTATTCTTCCGGCGAAGAAATCATAAATTTTAAAAAGTGAAACACTTCCTGCTGGTTTCTGATATGATTTCTTGCTGCTGAAAGATCATCACCAATTTTGATTGTGTAGGCTGTGGAGGGCAAAGCTTCGAACATATCCTCGTCTGTGGTATCGTCGCCCATTGCCAGAACAAAATCATAATCGCCTTTTTCGACAAAAGACCTGGCAGCGGTACCTTTGTTAAAAGCCGTTTTCTTTACTTCTACAACTTTATTTCCATCAATAATCTGAAGATTAAGTTCCGGTTGAACAAAACTTTGTAATTGCCAGATCAATTCCTGTGCGCGGCGAATGGCATACTCTTGATCTTCCGCTGTCCGGTAATGCCAGGCGAGCGATGTTTCTTTTTCTTCAACGAAAGCTCCCGGACAGCGTTTCGCGTAAATATCAAGAATCGGCCGGATACTTTCTTTCCAGTTTTCCTCATAACTTTCATTTAGAGTCCATTCCTCACTATCTTTTGTTTTGATCAATGCACCGTGTTCAGCAATGATGTGAACTGGCAGTTCTTTGAAAAGTTCATGAAGAAAATACCGATCACGACCGCTGATAATGATAACCGTATCGCGTTTGGCAAGATCCATAATCAGTTTTTTAGTATCCACTGATACGATCGCTTTCGATGGGTCCGGCACAATCGGGGCTAACGTTCCGTCATAATCGAAAAATAAAATCCGATTCGAAGAAGCAGCATATGCTTTCCGGATATCATCAATTCCTTTATTGGTCAGAAAAACCTGACGAAGTCGTTCATGTTCTTGTTCAAGCATAATCATTTGGGTAAAAAAGTCATTAGTCCACGCGAAAACATCATATTCACGGATCCTGGTTTGCATGGCATTCATGCGTTTGGTTTGTTCTTCCTCAGGCATTTCAAAAGCACGTATAATCGCATCGGCGATATCCTGATTATCGAGCGGATTGATGATTAATGCTTCGCCCAATTCGGCAGCAGCACCCGCCATTTCACTTAGAATTAAAACGCCCTTCTTATCTTTTCGGCTGGCGACATACTCTTTGCAAACAAGATTCATTCCGTCACGAACCGGCGTAATAAGCGCTACGTCACTGGCGGTATACATTCCCATAAGTTCGTCAAATGACAACGAGCGATACTGATATATAATCGGCTGCCAGTTAATGGTTCCGTACTGAGCATTGATCCTTCCCACCGTTTGGTCTATATCAGACTTCATTTGCTGATATTGGTCAATACTGTCACGTGAAGGAACAACAACCATAACAAATGAAACCTTCTCGTGCCAGTCGGGATAAATTTCAAGGAATCTCTGAAAACCGTGTAGCCGGTGGAGAATCCCTTTGGAATAATCGAGACGGTCTACCGAAAAAATAATTTTCTCTTTTAAAGACTCTCTAACCTGTTCCCGCTCTTTTTCAACGTCCGGCAAATCAAAGGCAGAATTGAATTTTCTATAATCAATACTGATCGGAAAGGAATCAACTTTCACAATCCGGTTACTCATATTAATATAATGAAGCTTATTACCATACCCGGAAACCATCCGTGCAGCTTTAAGAAAATATTCTACATAATCATTGGTATGAAATCCAACCACGTCGGCACCTAATATCCCATCGATAATTGACTTACGCCATTTCACGGGTAACATTCGGAATAACTCGAAAGAGGGAAAAGGAATATGAAAAAAGAAGCCTATTTTATTTTGGGGAAATTTTTGCCTGATCATGTCAGGCAAAAGCATAAGCTGATAATCCTGAACCCAGACTACATCATCTGGCTGAATAATCTCACTGACTTTGTCAAAAAACAATTTATTGGCGATCTGATAGCTTTCGAAATAGGCGTCATCAAATTTCGCAAGTGACGGAAAATAGTGACAAAGCGGCCAAATTAAATTATTGCAAAAACCTTCGTAGTAATTTTCATTTACATCGGACGGTATAAAAACCGGATGTGCCTGGAAGCTATCATTTGCAAGATTCTGACCTTCAAGTTCCTCCGGAGAGTTTTCGCTGAAACCAACCCATTGGATTTTTTCGTCTGAATTGAATGGTGACCCATCCTGCTCGTGAACGAGAGATAACACTGCTGACACTAGCCCGCCAGAATTCTGAAATAGCTGGACCTGGTCATTTTCGCTGATAATCTTGAACGGTAGTCGATAGGCAACAATGATTAATCTTCCTGTTTTTTCTTTAATTTTTAAATCTTCCATAAGTTTCAATGCATGTTACTTTCAGATGCATCTGATTAAATATAAGGCACTAGATTTATAAGTTGTGCCCTTTTCGAAAGATTTACCGCAATTTTTGTTCCAGAAACGGCATTTTAGCATTAAGATTATCTTAATTCTTCAAATAGTAGAAATTATATATTTCATTTATAGAAAGAAATCTATAATTTTGTACAGCGCCACGCAAGTGGCCTATAGTGTGTGTTGTAGTGCACAAATGATCTTGGCATATGCTGAGATTTTTTTGTTTCTACACCTGACAAAATTTTTTTGGTTAGTATTAAATTTTACTTTCCAGCCTGAAATGTGAGATTTCACAGGGACCAAATATCGCTATCCCACCATAGCCACCCCATTATTCCCCATAACCGGCAATTCACTAAATAATCACAATAAAAATTTTAATAAAATAATGTTGTGAAGTATAAATTTTCTAATGATAAAATTTTATTTAGTCCTCATAATCAGATTATTAATTTTTTTTAGTTTTATTATTCCGAAAAGCTAGCATGATTTTTACACTATACGTAATTAATCAAGATGGGCTTGCTCATTTTGAGGTGAGAAATATTTAGTAAAAAATCCTGGCACTTGCCGGGATTTTTTCTTTTTGATATCCACGACACCCCGAATAGAATATTTTCTACAAAACGATCGTAAATAGTGTAACATTTACTAAAAAAGAAATAATATATTCTACAAGGTTATTGTTTATCCAAATAATTCATTCTACTTTTACATCAGTTACCTAATAATGTAGAGTGCTGGGTTAAATAATGAACAAAAGAGCCTTGGTTATACCGAGGCTTTTTTCTGTTTTATACCTCATGAAACGGCACGAAGGTCATTGAAAAATTAACGCGCCATAGAGGCACTCTTCGGCAAGTATTCCAATACGGGGAGAGAAAATTATTTTGATTTCTTAGACGAGCCAAACGGAGGACGAATGTATAATTCTATTGCCGCGGTGAAACCCGAAGTTTTGATAGGTACAACACCAGCCGGAAGTGTATTACTAATATTTGTGCGATAGCCGGCAAACAACTCTACTCCTACAAGCTTATTAATTTGTCGGTTATACATTACCCCGCTATCCATATCAATCTTTCTAAACTGGCCAGCCTGGTTGTTACTTTCCGTGATATAATAACTCCTGCTAACGGCTTCACTTTTAAATGACAAAATATCTTTTGACGAAATATTGTAACGAAACGACAATCTTCGGGGAAGGCTGATTTCGACGCCAGTTTTTGGAGAAAAATTGTAATTAAATACAAAGACAGGCAAAACAGTTAAGTTTTGGTTTTTGCTAAGCATCAATCCAAAACCAATTTCTTTATTAATCGATTTTTTCTTTAAGTACACAGCTGTGAAACTGTAATTCAAAGGAACGTTACGTAGTGGAATATCTGCGAGACTTCCACTTTTATTAACCCTTGAAGCCAGAATCAAAAACGCACCAGGATCCAGCGTGAAAAAAGACTTCATATCCACTCCCATGGAACGAAGTTTCCAGTTAGACATTTGATGCATGGGATTTTCTCCGCTGGAATTAATTTCAAGCTGCTCCGTTCGGTAGTGAGGTCCCAGAACAATTGCATATTTCGGCTTGTGCAATACAGGAACCCATGCCCGGACGTATATATCTTCTTGTGTATACCGTTGCGTTTCGGAATTTGCCGAACGATAACGCGCGCCAGGCGCCTGCGTGTGTTCTATGGTTATCCATTTGGAAGGTCCCATGCCAGGTAATCCCGGCAACAAATCCTGCGATAGACAACGTGTGCCTATCAGCAATGTGAGGGAACATGCAACAAATCCAAGATAACGGTTTATCATATAACACAAATAGGAAATTCTTCTCTTACTTTTTCTTAAATCTCAGTCACAGATGCATAGCCATTAATCCGGCTATTTTTACTACGAAGGAATTTTCAATAAACGCGGAGATATTCTTAGTTAAGACAAATCACAGAGGTCGTTTGTTATACGAAATTACTTAAAAAAAGTCACTTATCCTTTGCGCAACACAGATATGTTTTTATAAAGTTCCACGGTGTTAAAAATTCACTCATTATTATTTTACAGACAGTTACGAGGAAGCAGGCGCGCTTGTGGAAACATTTTGGTGAGCCTGAATAGAAATTTCTGTTTCAGAATGTTTAAATCAAGATCGCAAAATACAGTTTTAATACAGAAAAGACGTTTTATGCGAACGGTTAGTGGTAGGTAATAAGATATTTTAATCGATTAGAGAGTTTAAGTGTATATCATTAGTTCTTTGTTTATCTGAATCTGACCGGGGTTAAAATTCGATTAAATCTTTACTAACGTAATATCCTATTCCTATTCAATTCGTTAACTATTTAGAATTTTGCTTCGGTCCTTTCCAAGTGGCAAGTGACCAGATCAACTTAATTTGATTCATAAATCCCGGTTGAGATTAGTTAAAAACCTGTCGACTTTTTGACAGGTTTTTTTGCATTTTAAAGTGTGAAATTTTATTTTGTTAATTGCTCAGTCAGCTAACTTTGCAAACTGTATGACCTTTAATATAAATCTCCTTTTCATGCTGATTAAACATTGCCAACTGACCGATCTGCCAAAACTCTCACTGATTTTTGATGAGTACAGGGTTCATTTTAAACAGGAATCTAACCTGGAAGCATCAACCATTTTTTTGAGAGAAAGAATTGAAAATAAACAGGCCGTTGTTTTTGCCGCCATTGATGAAGATTCAAATGATATGATGGGTTTTACGTTGCTCTACCCGATGTACACCTCGCTAAAAATCAAATCAACATGGACTCTTAATGATATGTTTATAACAGAAAAATATAGAAAATTTGGGGTCGCAACCAGATTGCTTGAAAAAGTAGAGGAATTCGGAGCCGAAACCAACGCACAATGGATCACCCTAAAAACTGGCGTCGAGAATACCAAAGCGCAGGCACTCTATGAAAAGTTTGGATTTAAAAAAGACGAAGGCTGTTATTACTATTACTTGCAGCAATAAACGTTTAAGTGAAATACCGTCCTGCTCGACGAAGATATTTAGAAATTATGCGACATAATTTCTAAATATCAAAAACATTTTCCTGATAGCATAACTTTACCTCAATCAAACTTTTAGCTGAGCAGTTTATTTATTAATATTGTAAGTGATTGATGTATAATCTATATCAATTAAAGGTTACGATATTTTATAAAGGACTCAGGATTTCCGGAGTTCTTTTTTTGTGTAGCTTGTAGAAATTATCGCGCGTTATAGCCTGTCAGAAGTTTCTCTATAAATTCTTTCAAACTCCCAACTTTTGATGCAGCGGCAACCGTTCCTGGAAAAAACAAATTGAGCGTTCCGATGCGTCTTCGATCACGTTAACACACTTAATCGGGTAATTTTTTTAGTGAGAATGCTGTTATCACAAAAGTGTATGTCAGCGCAAGCCCGCGTTGTAAGTTTAGTTTATTAAAAATGTTAAAAAAAACAGCAGTCTTTCTTCTCTTCGTGGTTATATCCCTGAATGTATATGCGCAAGAAACCTGGAAATTGCATACGGAAAAAGACGGAGTAAAGGTTTTCACGAAATCCATTTTAACTTCCAGGGTTAAGGCCCTTAAAATTGAAACAATTCTGCCTGCAACATTATCTGAACTTGTCACTGTACTAATGGATATTGAGAGAGAGACGGAATGGGTATATAGCACAAAATCATGTGTGGTAGTTAAAAGGGTTTCGCCCTCCGACTTATATTACTATTCAGAAGTAGAACTTCCGTGGCCGGCTCAAAATCGGGATTTCGTTGCGCATATTATGGTTTCTCAAAATCCTTCGACAAAAGTCGTTACGATGGATGCGCCATGCGTTTCCGGATTTGTTGCTCAAAAACCTGGAATTGTGAGGATAGTTCAGTCAACGGGAAAGTGGATCATTACACCGGTTTCCAAAAGACAGGTTAAAGTTGAATACACGCTGGCTGTTGATCCGGCCGGTTCTATTCCTGCCTGGCTGGTAAATCTGGTTGCTTCACAAGGTCCTCTCGAAACTTTCAAAATGCTTAAAATTCAGCTTCAAAAACCCGAATATCGAAATGCCAGGCTGTCATTTATTACGGATTAATCTGAATGTTAGATTTCAAAATCAAATAAACATAAATCCAACACTACAACCTATTGATTTATAATCATTTAACAAATAGATATAATCTTGTTTCGGTTGGCAATACGATGCCGTATTAAAATACAGTTAAAAGCAAATTAAAATAATGCCCGACGCATTTAATCTAAAGGGCATCTTTGAACGTAGGTAGAACGATAAATAATCACTCACTTCACTTACGTTGCTTATGAATTTTTTTAGCAGTCTGGTTAAGCAAGCGGCATTCGCGACCGCTCTCACCTCATCAATGATCCTCGTTTCCTGCGAAGATCACCGCATGGCGCCTACTGAACAATCGCTTCCTGACAGACTCTTTTGGGCCTTGTCAGATGACAACAAAATTCACCAAATCAATGTTAAAAACACTTCTACACCTCTAAAATCTATTTCCGTTACCGGGCTTGTCGCCGGCGACGCACTGGCTGGTATTGATTTTCGCCCGGCAACGGGTCAACTTTACGCAATCAGCAAACAAGGCAATCTTTACCAGATCAGTCTTATAGCCGGTGCTACCGAAGGCAGAGCTACAAGAATTGGCGATGCACCTCTTGCAACTGCTTTAACAGGTGCGAACATCGGATTTGACTTTAACCCTACGGTTGATAAAATTCGCGTTACCACCAGCAGTACGCAGAATTTGCGTGTAAATCCTGAAACAGGAATGATCGCTGCGACAGATCTTATATTGAAAGGATATTCCAATCCACAAATTGGTGCGGTTGCCTATACAAACAGCCGTGCTGGTGTAACTGCTGCGCCGGGCGTAGGTACGACATTATATGATATTGACCCGACAACTGATCAGTTATACATTCAAACGCCTCCGAATGACGGTGGCCTTGTTGCTGTTGGCAGCCGTTTTGATATCGACATTGAAGATGTTGGCGGTTTTGATATATCTCCGGATATCAACGCGTCCGATGTTTACCCAATCGCTTCAGTAAAATATCAGGGCAAATGGGAATTGAATCATGTAAATCTAACAACTGGTAAACTTCAAAAACTGGGTGATCTGCCAGCCGGAGTTAATATCATTGGGATAGCAATACCTTCTCTTCCTGTTGCTTACGCGCTGGATGGCGTAAATAATTTGAGAATTTTTGATCCGATGACCGGTGCGAGCTACGGCACAAAAGCTATTATGGGACTCCCATCTGGAGTTTTACTTGCAGGTATAGACATCCGACCAGCTAACGGGCGTCTTTATGCGCTGGGTATGAACAGCAAAATTTATAGCGTTGATCTTGGATCAGGAATGGCGGCAGAAGCTGCAACGCTCAAATTAACTGACGGAACGCCTGTTATGTTAAACGGATCAATCTTCGGGGTAGATTTTAACCCTGTGGCCGACAGATTACGTGTGGTAAGTGAGACGGGTCAAAACTTGCGGATTAATGTTTCGCCGGGCGACATGAATGGCGTAACTGTTGTTGATGGAACACTGAAAATCACAGGATCTCCACTGACACCGTTTGTTACAGCAGGAGCTTACACCAACAGTTATCCTGGTGCAACTGCAACCACACTGTATGATATTGATAGCAACATGGACATATTATACAGACAAAATCCTCCAAATGATGGAAGTCTTGATATGCCTAAAAACCTGAACATTGATGTAGCTTCTAATATCGGATTTGATATTGGAAATGCTTCGGGAATGGGTTACGGAATATTCACGGTAGGCGGAAATACAAATTTCTATACAGTAGATCTTAGCAACGGTGCAGTTCAGGTTAAATACACATATCCTGGATCAGTAAAAGGATTAGCGCTTGGTTTTGGTTTATAATAAAAAACCAGCGTCAAAAAAGGTGATCAGGGCTTTTCTGATCACCTTTTTTTTGTTTTACAAAAATTGAAATGATTTACCCGTTTACAACTTGCCCTCCGTTAGGATGCAAAACTTGCCCACTGATATACGAAGAATCTTCACAAGCCAGAAAAACATAACATGGCGCAACCTCGCAAGGCTGGCCTGGCCTTTTGAATGGGGTGTCTTTTCCAAATTCTGCCACGTGTTCGGCATCAAAGGTTGCCGGTATCAATGGCGTCCAGATTGGTCCGGGTGCAACAGCATTCACACGAATTCCCTTTTCTACAAGATTAATTGCCAAAGATCGCGTGAACGAAGTTATCGCTCCTTTTGTCGAGGAATAATCCAGCAATCCCGGGCTTCCATGATATGCAGTGATCGATGTTGTGTTAACAATGGAATCGCCTTCATTTAGATAAGGCAGTGCGGCTTGTGTAAAATAAAAGAAAGAAAAGATATTTGTGCTGAAAGTATTCGTCAGTTGTGCGGAAGATATATCTGCAATACTTTCTTTCGGATGTTGCTCTGCTGCGTTGTTTACCAACACATTCAATTTCCCAAATTCGCCAATTACCAGACCAACAGCTTCCTGACAAAATTCCTGTTCTCGAATATCGCCTGGAATGAGTAAACAACTTTTCCCCTCTGCCTCAACAAGTCGTTTCGTTTCGTCGGCGTCCTGATCTTCGCTCAAATAAACAATTGCAACATCCGCGCCTTCACGCGCAAAATGAACCGCGACCGATCTTCCTATGCCACTATCGCCACCTGTAATCAGAGCAACCTTTCCTTCCAGTTTGCCACTTCCCCTATAATTTTTACGTATCACAACCGGCTCGGGATTCATCTTCTCCTCTATGCCCGGTTGCTCATTCTGCGTCTGTCCGTTGGTTTCTATGTTAAATTCCATGATGTTGATGATTAGTTTGGCGGCAACGTTTAAAAATTTATGCCAAACCAGAATTGGTAACTGACGAAAGATGAATTTATCATACTTAGAGATTTCTAATTCCGATACCATCTGTTTAATTCTCCTTTAAGTATCTAAACTTTGCCCGCCTTCAAATCTTTCTTATTTTTGCAGAAAAAGAGTCTACTTGAAAAAAAATAGCGTCACACTAAACGATATAGCAAAGGAGCTGGAAATGACAGCCGCGACAGTCTCGCGTGCACTAAGCGACCACCCAGAGATTAGTTTGAAAACCAAAAAAATTGTTCAGGAAGCTGCGCAAAGGTTAAACTATAATTCAAACCGTATCGCTTCGTCCTTACGTTCCGGCAAAACCAATGTAATCGGTGTTTTAATTCCAACCGCTGAAAACGCATTTTTCGGCTCTGTAATTCATGGAATCACCAACCTGGCCAGCAAAAGCGGATACTCTGTCCTTATTCATGAGTGCGACGAATTATACGAACTGGAAGTGAAGGGAATTCAAACTTTGATTGGCGCCCGTGTCGACGGGATCATTGTTTCTCTTTCTCGAAATACTTTGAAGTACGACCACTTTCTGGAAGTGAAACGGAGAAATATTCCACTTGTGTTTTTCGACAGAGTCCCTGATGAAATTGATATTCCTTCCGTTGTTATTGACGGATATAATGGTGCATTGCTGGCTACGCAACACCTCATTGATCAGGGTTATAAGCGAATTGCGCATATATCCGGACCGACCTATATCAAAACTTTTAATGACCGATACAGAGGATATTTAGCTGCGCTGGAAGTTAATAATATTCCCCCAGACCAAACAATTATCTACACCGGCAACATTTCAATTGAGTCCGGCATGGAAGGCACCAGACATTTATTACAGCTAAAAAATCCCCCTGACGCCATTTTTGCTGCCGAAGACTTTACTGCTCTTGGTGCTTTAAAAGAATTGAAATCAAATAAAATCCAGGTACCACAGCAATTTGGTATTTTTGGTTTTTGTAATGATATGTTTAGTGAACATACCACTCCTTCCCTATCGACGATGGATCAACAAACAGTTTTAATGGGGCAGGAAGCTTTCAAGCTGCTTTTTGATATGGTCAAAAATGGCGTTTCCTTCCAGGCAAATTCTACAAGAAAAGTCATTGAACCTAAACCGGTTTTCAGAGAATCTTCGATGAAAACCGGTTTCATCTCTTAAAATCTACCTAATAACAATGCATCTTGTTATTAGGTAGTTACAGTATTTCGTGAGGAACATTTTTTTTATGGTGATTTCCGTAAACGATTACGTTAATTTTGTAGCGAGTAAAGAATCTCATCTAAAAACTTTACGTTCTCTCAAACTTCATCCATGTTAAAAAAACTAATCATTCCAATTGTTTCAATGGCCCTTCTTACAGGGACTGCTTTTGGACAAGTTGCAACATCTACGAGCAAAGTCAAATTGCAGCTGGTGACAGACCAGCTTTCACATCCAACAGCATTTGCTGTCAATAAAAAATCACCGGACCTGATCTTTGTTTGCGAACAGGTAGGAAAAATCCGGGTGATACAAAAAGGAAAACTTGTTGCTGCCGCATTTTTGGACATAACACAAGATGTTTTGAAAAAAGATGGTTATGACGAACGCGGATTATTGGGCCTCGCTTTTCACCCTGATTATTCAAGCAATGGCAAGTTTTATGTTTATATCAGTGTTTCCGCAGTGCCTGCCGAAAAAGGTGTTGATCATCGTTCAGAAGTGCGCGAATATACGGTAAGCAAAGAAAATCCTTTGGTTGCCGACAAGGCATCTGCAAAAAAGGTTTTGACATTTGACCAGCCACAATCAAATCATAATGGCGGTGATTTGAAATTCGGTGCAGACGGTTTTTTATATATTTCTGCCGGCGATGGCGGAGGTGCTGACGACAAACACGGACAGTATGGAAATGCCCAAAACATGACAAACCTGCTCGGAAAGATCCTTCGAATTGATGTCAACAAATCTCCATACACAATTCCCGCAGACAATCCATTTGTTAAAACACAAGATGCGAGAGGAGAAATTTACGCCTATGGTTTGCGAAACCCGTGGCGGTTTAGTTTCGACAAAAAAACGAACGAGCTTTTTGCCGGAGATGTTGGACAGAACAAATACGAAGAAATTGACATTATAACAAAAGGTGGAAATTACGGCTGGAGGCCGATTGAAGGCTTTCATGATTTCAGAGCGGATGATCCCAAACCGGTCAAGCCCATTGCGCCGATTGCAGAATATCCACATCCGGAAGGCTTGAGTATCACGGGAGGATTTCTATACCGCGGAAAAGCGATTCCTTCGTTGGCAGGAAAGTATATTTTCGGCGACATGATGGGGCCGATCTGGTCTCTTACTTCAGGTGCAGATAATAAATGGACACGGGAGAAATTATCCATCGGAAAAGATGCTGGCTACTGGCACGTTTACAGTTTCGGAGAAGATATGTCCGGAGAACTTTACGTCCTGACCGAACTATTAGAGGAAAACAAAGGTGCTTTATATAAATTAGTGCCTTAAATATTAACATTTTGCTGCTGAAATATCCGGCGGAACCACAAATCAAAAGACCAGCATCTATTTTTTAGGTGCTGGTCTTTTTTCCAATATCTCCACGCTGCCTTTTGATAACTGGGATTTTTTAACGGCAATATAACAACTAAACGGTATCGAAAACAATGCGCTAATACCATAGTTTTGTTAAGCTTTTAGGTAAACATTTTAAATTTTTGAGAGTCAGTCCGTCATATTATTAGCCATGAAAAATTTATTTGAAAATTCTCTTCCGGTCGGATTAGTTATGTCGCTTTACGAATTTGATATCCCCGCTGAAAATAAGGTCGCGGTTTCAAACGCATCCCGGTCAAGCAATGTCAGAATTATAACAGAAACAGAATTGCATGATGATATCCATGATCATGTTTGGATGAATGGAGAACTTAGCTGGAAGCTTTAACGAACAAAGCATGCAGTTAAATTACCATCAAATTGATTATATAACGGCATGTTTATGGGTTTTGATAGTGACTTCTGACTACTTCTCACGTCTTGAACCAAAAGATAAGATAAAAATCAAAAACGATTTTATTAAACCTTACAATTATGAACACATCCACAATTCGCCTTGAAAGAGAAGAAGATGTATTTTACCTATTAATTGGAATTTTAATTCTTTGGGTTATCTCAATGATCAGACCACATAAAATAAGCAACCTCGATTCTGAACCCTGAATGAGATTGTTCGGTCTGATGTTCTTAATGCCGTAATTTTTTTATCAATATTGGCGGAAACTCCCCTCTAAACTGTCGTGATTGCCCCCTTGAAAGGTTTGCTGTTTCAAATAACTTTGCTTTTATAGCTCACAAAATTTCAGCAATAAAAAAATCCTATCATGAACGTTTCCATTAAAACCGTCGATGACTATATGTCCCTCCAAAGTGAGGAGGTTTGCGTCGCGCTCGAAAATATCAGGTCCTTAATTCAAGAGATTGCTCCTGAAGCTGTTGAGGTAATCAGTTATAGTATGCCTGCGTATAAGTATATGGGTAAAATGCTGATTGGATTCAAAGCCTCAAAAAATCACTGTTCGTTATACACCTGGAATGACCATACCGTCGAAACTTTTAAAGCAGAATTGAAAGATTTTAGTACATCCGTTGGGACGATACGTTTTACCAGAGACAAACCTCTTCCGGCGCAACTTGTTAAAAACATCGTTATTGCCAGAATGAAAGATAATTTTGATGGTAAGTTAAAAATGTCAACGCTGTGAATATTGGAATCAGCATTAACGCTAAATGTAACAATCTCGAAGTACAGAAATAAGACAATATGAATCCGGAAGTGACTCAATATATCGAAAAGTTGCAACCATGGCAGGTTAATGTCTGCCATGCCTTGCGAGAAATAATCTTTGAATGCATACCAGAATCAGAAGAAAGATTACAGTATGGAAAACCTCATTATCTGAAAAACGGTCATTATGCCTGCGTTATTCAGGGCTCCAAGGATAAGGTCTCATTTGTAATTTTCAATGCAGCTGAACTCGAAGATATTAAAGGATTTTTTCAGTCGACCACCAGCCCGGACAGGAAAACGGCCACGATTAAAGAAGGCCAGGATGTCGATTATTCACTATTATCACAATTATTAAAACGAGCTTCTTATTCGCTTCAATAATACCTGATGCCGCACTAACATTCAGCTTTAAATTTTTACGACATAAGAAATTTCATTACATAAAATTCGGATACCGACGTCTCTGACTGATCGAAGCAGTATATTAGTAAATTCCATTTTAAGCCATGACGCCGCGATTACCCAGTATTGTTTCAACCAAATTCTGGATACTATGGTTGATTTCAGAAATAGCATCACCAAGAGGGCCCGCGCCAATCATGTTTGTTAGTGCTCTTTTACCCTGCGGAGTATCGATAATGTCCGCAATTAAATCAGCCACTTCCTGAGGATCTCGGCTCGACTCACTTGGTTCAAAATATTGAAAAACTCCTTTGGTATAGTTAATCATATCCTCGCCATACTGATTTATCACATCCGGATTGTCTGGAATCATTTGTTTGCTCACGATATCCGTCGACTGATATGCACCTGGCTGAATTATCGCAACATCAATTCCCGAAGATTTCAACTCATAATGATAACTTACCGACAATGCATCGATCGCCGCCTTGCTGGCTGAATACACACCCATAACCGGAATATTTTGCCGGGATGTTATGCTTGAAATATTAATTATTAAACCACTTTTTCTCTTGTGCATATAGGGTAAAACAGCCTTGATCATCCGGTCTGCCGCGATCACATTGATTTGAAAAATCTGATTTGTTTGTTCCGCACTAAGTGTTTCATTTAAGCCGATGTAACCGGTTCCGGCATTATTTATCAACACGTCTATTGCCCCGTCAGTCTGAGACGCAATATTTTCCGTCGCAGCTTTCACAGATTTATCACTGGTAACATCTGCTTCAACAATGTTAATTTTCACGCCTTCCCGTTCCGCCCAGTCTGATAAATCTCTCGCGGCATTTGCATTTTTTGTCTGCACGTTCCTCATGGTAGCAAAAACCGTATGTCCTATTTTTGCTAATGTTTTTGCAGTAAGTAAACCAAAACCACTGCTTGTTCCTGTGAGAATTATATTCGCCATTTCGTTAGTATTAATTGTTCGTGAAAGACCTGATTCAAGTACTCGGTAATTTCACAAAAATACTAATGCAGACTAGCGGCGACAATGTAGTTATCCCATAAAGCGATGTACAAATTATGTTTTTCGGTTAGGCGAAGCATATCTCGAAAACTCTAGAAGCATATCTCGAAAACTCTATATGTAACCCAGTGAAAGTTTTTGCATAATTATTTAAATTACCGAATTACCAGTTTCTTAAAATCGGGATATCATGAATATAAGAAAATTCGAAAATACAGACAGAGACCTGGTTTTGCATTTACTGAGACTAAATACTCCGGCATACTTCTCTTCAAGTGAAGAAAAAGATTTGATCTATTATTTTGATTTTCACGCTGATAATTATTACATAGTCGAAAGTGAGGAAAATATCATTGGTTCTGCTGGGTTCAATCTCTCAACCGATGGAAAAACTGCTCATTTATCATGGGATATCGTCCATCCGGATTATCAGGGAAAACGAGTCGGTTCAGAGCTGACCAGGTTTAGAATACAGCTTATAAAAGAAATCGGCTCAGTACACACGTTGGCTGTAAGGACTTCACAATTTGCTTATAAATTTTACGAAAAATTTGGTTTGATACTTCGTGAAACCGTCAAAGATTACTGGGCCGAGGGCTTTGATCTTTATCAAATGGATTGTGATATAGATAAAACTATTTAAAAACTAAACAGACAGACTCTAAATCATCTGGATAAAAATCTGGCATAAAGTTTGTTGCGGATTATAGTAACACTTTAAACAGTTTGTTTATGGGCCTGACAGAATACAAAAAGAAAAGATCTTTCAACGAAACCCCGGAACCAGAATCGGGAATTCCGGAAGGAGATAAATTAAGGTTTGTTATTCAAAAACATCATGCGTCAAGACTTCATTACGATTTCAGACTTGAAATGGATGGCGTTTTGAAAAGCTGGGCTGTTCCCAAAGGTCCTTCGACGGATCCTTCTGTAAAAAGGTTGGCGATGATGGTTGAAGATCATCCTTATGATTATAAAGACTTCGAAGGAATTATTCCAAAGGGAAATTACGGCGCCGGAACTGTGATCGTCTGGGATCATGGTACTTATGAACCCTTGGAAAAGCCAGACAGTAAACAAGATCAGGAAAAACGCTTGTTAAAAGATCTGAAGTCCGGCTCGTTAAAATTTAAACTGAATGGTGAAAAAATTAAAGGTGAATTTGCATTAGTTAAAACCAAAGGTATGGAGGACAATGCCTGGCTTTTGATAAAACATAAAGACGAATTCAGCTCGAAAAACGATATTACTGAAAAAGATAAATCAGTCATTTCGGACATGACACTTGAAGCTGTGAAAAAGGATCCGGAAAAAGTTTATGATTGCAAAATAATTGAACCTGGCAGCACCGTTAAGGATAAAAAGACGGTAAGTAAAAATGAAGCGAAGGAACAGATACAAGAACAGATTGGAGAAGATAGCAGCATAGAAAAAGACAAAAAATCTGCAACTGAAATATTAAAAAAAGCCCCCAAACAAAAATTCAACACCGATATAAAACCTATGCTGGCGACATTGGTTGATAAAACATTTGATGATCCAGGTTGGGAGTATGAGGTTAAATGGGATGGATATCGCGCTGTTGCGTTCATCAATGATAAAGAAGCCGAATTAAAATCACGAAATGGCAAATCGTTCAACGACAAGTTTTACCCGATTTACAAAGAGATCTCAGAATGGAATATTAATGCAATTGTCGATGGCGAAATTGTTGTGGTTGACGATAAAGGAATTTCCGATTTTGGTTCGTTACAAAACTGGCGGAGTGAGGCGGACGGCGAATTGTACTTCTACGTTTTTGATATACTCTGGTTGGATGGAAAAGATTTAACACAACTTCCTCTTATCGAAAGAAAGGTTGTTTTGCAAAGCATTATGCCAGAAGAGGGGAATATAAAAAGTGGATACAGCGTAACTGCCGAAGGTTCTGATTTTTTTGAAGCTGCCAAAGAGCTGGGTTTGGAAGGAATAATTGCCAAACGATCGGACAGCCTTTATTATCCAGGAAGCCGGTCAAAAGACTGGCTTAAAATCAAAATAAACAAACGACAGGAGGTTGTAATTGCTGGGTATACCCGTAATGAAGGTTCGTCCAAACTTTTCAGTTCGCTGTTGCTTGGAGTATACGACGACGGTGACTTCGTCTATGTTGGAAAGGTTGGAACTGGGTTTAAAGATCAGCAGCAACGGGAAATGCTTGATCGTTTCGAACCTTTAATCATAAAGGATAGTCCGTTTACCGAACTTCCGGATTATAATAAACCATCCAGATTCCGCCCGAACCCGCCCAAAGCAAAAGCTACCTGGCTCAAACCTTCGGTTGTTTGTGAGGTAAGTTTTACCGAAATCACCGCTGACGGAGTTTTTCGGCATCCTTCTTTTGAAAGTCTACGGGAAGACAAAAATGCGAAAGACGTCACGCGTGAAACGACTAAAAAAGTCGATCTTATCATTGATAAAAAACAGTCAGGAGCTAAAAATGAGAAGATCGTCGGGAACCCAGGGAAGTCGTCCAGAAAATCATTGCTAAACCCGAAAGAGGAAACGCAGGTGAGAAAGATAAACGGAAATGAGTTGAAATTCACGAATCTGGGAAAGGTTTTCTGGCCAAAAGACGATGTTACTAAACGGGATCTGATCAATTATTATTACCAGATCGCTCCATTTATCTTACCCTACCTTGAAAACCGCCCCGTCTCACTCAACAGATTTCCAAACGGAATCGATGGAAAAAGTTTCTATCAAAAAGATGTGACAGGCAAGTCTCCCGACTGGATTGAAAAATTTCCATACAGCACTGAAACAGGGGAAAACAAAAACTTCATGGTTGCGACAGACGAAGCCAGCTTACTATACATGGCAAACCAAGGCTGTATAGAAATGAATCCCTGGAACAGCAAAACGGAAACGCCCGATAACCCGGACTGGTGTATTCTGGATCTTGATCCTGATACAACCAATACTTTCGAACAGGTTATCCTGACGGCACAAACGATAAAAACAATCCTTGACGAGTCGGACATTTCAGGTTATTGCAAAACCTCAGGTTCAACAGGTATTCATATTTATATACCGCTGGAAGCAAAATACAGCTACGATCAATGTCAATTATTTGCAAAGTGGATCGCTTCTCAGGCACAGGAAAGATTGCCCGACTTCACCAGCATTGAGCGAATGACAAAAAACAGAAAGGGCAAACTGTATATAGATTATCTGCAAAATCGCCCGAAAGCCACATTGGCCGCTCCGTATTCGGTAAGACCAAAACCTGGCGCAACCGTTTCAATGCCGCTGCATTGGGACGAAGTAAAAAAAGGTTTGCAGCTGAAAGATTTTACGATTACCAATGCGATGAAAAGAATAGAAAAAGAAGGCGATCTCTTTAAAGCAGTTTTAGGAAAAGGCATCGACCTGATGAAAATTTTGGCGGAAGTAGATTTGTAAAATCTTATCTATTTTCCAACTCTGCTATTAATAATCAGCCTAAGTGCAATTATATCACGGATCCGAAATTACTGCAATGGCATCAATTTCAATGGCGTAACCGTAATGCAGATTTGGAACCGGCACGATGGAACGCGCGGGCTTAGCTTCTCCGAGCATTTCCGCATATATTTGATTAAATAAGGGCCAGTTTTCCACGTCTGCCAGATAGACAGTGACTTTTAATAGTTTCGACGGCTCACTTCCCGCAGCTTTCAAAATTTCAATGAGATTCTGCATGGCCTGTCTGGCTTGGACCTCAAAGTTATCGGCAAAAGTATGACTTCGGTCGGGTCGTACCGGAAGCTGGCCGGAAATGTAGATGAGTCCGTTGTATGTTGTCGCTTGCACATAATGGCCGCCTGCCGGGGCTGCATTTTCTGTATTAATCACTCCTATTGATTTTGCCATATCGAAGACAGGTTTGATAAGGTTTTTCAAATGATCAAATATACGTAACCAGCTTTAAATATGTTTTCAAAAAACGTCAGCTTTGAAATATAGATTTCCTTGTAACCAATATTTTATTTATTACAACTTTGATGAGTAAAACGAAATCAATTGCTGCTTACAATGATAATCAAAATTGTAACCGCAATTAGATTTCCTTTTGTTAGCTATGAAACAACCTCTTTTGAGATATTGCGTCTGACTAAATTTTGTAATTAAAAATTCAGGTTAGTATGCTCGTCTTGTAAGAGTTTCTAAAAAAAGCGGGCTGAACAGTCCGCTTTTTTTAGAATCAAGTTTTGTTAAATATTATAATATTACCATAAAGTCAGAATCAGGACTTTTTTTCTCGTCCAGATACTCCCATGTTCTGATATTATCTTCAGGATATAAATTTCCCGGATCTTCCGGACCTTCATCGCCAAGTGCCTCAACAAAAGCGTTCAAATCTCTTTTGTAGATGCCTTCTCTTGTTATGCCGTTTTTGTCAGTGAACAAAACAGCAGATAAATTCGTCGGCCAGCTCGTTGTTTCCATATTCCATAAAGATTTGGTTTTTAATGTATTTCTAAAAAACTATACCTGCTAACTTGAATAAAAGTTAGTGTCTGACTACTGTGCGTAATCAAACAGATCGTTCCAAATCGAACGTAAGTTCAATATTCAAAAATGGGTTTTAAGAAAATAGACATGGTTTTTAAATGTGGCAAACTATTTGGCTCAACCACTACTATTGGTTCTTCTAAACACCTAAATTCTCAATATCGAATATGGCCAGATTAATTCTAACACTTATTTTATTGGTGTCAACAATATGTTTGGTAAAAAGCAAGAACGTTATAACCGGCTCGTCTTTATATTTAGGTCAGCAACCTCCCGGAGCGATTGCCGAAATTTTCGCGCCGGGAATTATATCCTTATCGGATAGATATGAATATGGTTCTATCTTCTCCCGAAATGGAGAAGAATTTTACTATGCAGCGATCATCAATCAGAAGCCTCAGATTCTTTTGAAAAGGTTTGAAAATGGTCGCTGGAGCGAAGAGATCACAATTCTGGCAAATACCAAATATGAACACAACGACCCTTTCTTATCACCCGACTGAAAAAAATTATATTTCATTTCTGATCGACCTATCGACGGACAGGGGAATGTCAAAGATTTTGATATCTGGTATTTAGAAAGAAAAAAAGGTGGTTGGTCAGCGCCAATAAATGCTGGTACTGAAATCAACACGAATAAGAACGAATATTACATGTCATTTACCAACGACGGAACAATGTACTTTTCCTCGAATGGCGGAATAGATCAGAAAGATGATAAAAATTACGATATCCGGTATTCAAAATCTGTCGGCGATAAGTTCACAACTTCTCTAAAACTGAATGATGTAATTAATACCAAACATTATGAAGCAGATGTTTTCGTTGCACCTGATGAAAGTTATTTAATTTTCTGCGCTGAAAGACCGGACGGACTTGGTAAAGGTGACCTTTTCATTAGTTTAAAGGACAAGAATGGAAACTGGCAAGAATCAACGAATATGGGTAAAGCAGTAAATTCAGAAGGTTATGAGTTTTGCCCTTTTGTTTCAAGTGACGGAAAATACCTATTTTTCAGTCGCGATGGTGATATCTTTTGGATAGATGCTAAGGTAATTAACGCGTTTAGATAAAGACCAATAAATTACAACGTTCTTATAATCAGGAGATTAAATGACTACCGAAGTTAGTACTTTAAAACTATCAAAAAGTATTTTACTTTAAAAAAATATAATATATAATAACATATTATTACTAATAGATAAAAATAATAAATATTCAACTAATAGTAAAATTAAAAAGTATTATTCTTAATATACATATTGATGTTTTTTAACATTTTTGGCATCACAATCAGACGTATCATAATTATTGTTGAACTTGCCATCACCCTTAGATGGGCGATTTCAATAAAAACCAAATTCAGATATATGCCAGATTTTAAACCTAAAAACAGTCTCTTGCCAACTAAAATACAACGTAAAACTTATATAAAATTTAAAGGAACTTGTCTTATTCCTGCGGTGGTTGCGCTGCTTGTAACTTCAATTTATGGCTGCAAAAGTTTTAATAATAGTCCGAAATACAAATTTGAAGACGGCGTTTACAAGTCAAAACTTCATGGCGTAAAAGAACACGTTTATATCGAAAATGACCATGACTCCATCATTGTATATGAGATTACAAAAGGCGTCAAAAAATTGTCCGTCGGCAACTCTGTTCGCCCTGATAGCAAGTCACCATCGAAAAACTCGCTGAAAAATATTGGCGAAAACAAGTACTGGCAAAATGGATTTGATATCGATTTCGTTACAATTCCTTTCAAATTCCGCCCTTCAACAAACTCTTTTCCTAGGCAACTTAGTAATGATTTGAATGGCGCAGTTTATTTGGGTTACAGAAATGATACTTACAGCGTCAGTTACACAAAAAATCCCATCGGTCATATAAGCCAGAAAATAGTCCATTATGGATTATCTGCCGGCATTATTACCGGCTTTGGTACAACAGCCGTGAATCCTTACAACACCAACAATAATATCTTGATTGAATATGACGGTATGGTTTGGACGAAAGGTATCGCGGTATTATTCGGGGTTGAAAAATTCACGTTTGGTTTAATAGGAGGAATTGACCACTTGCTAGACGAGAACAAAATGTTCTGGTACTATCAGGGTAAACCGTATTTGGGAGTAGCCGTGGGGTTAAATTTGAATTGAAAAATCATACTTCTATCATTTTATCAAATTTCAGAAACAGATTAAATTAGTCGGCTTTGCTGGATTGGCTTTTTAATGGTATTTGACAAAAGCGAGTACAGAAAAATCGCTATAATTTTTTTAAATTGCAAATACATTTCCCAATAAATACTCTTGATGAAAAACCTGATCCTTCAAGTCCTGACACCATTTTTCCTTTTAGGGAGCATTTTTTTAACGCTGTTTCCTGGCAACGAAAATCCGCTGGTTGAAGAAAGGCAAATCCCTATCGCTCTTTGTGCAACGCCGGGCGGGACACAAATCTTAGCGGCAGAAAACGGAAAATTTATTGGCGTCATGCCTGGCTGGGGAAGTTATTCCTACAAAATTTCTACTGCGAATGATAGTGCCCAATTCTATTTTGATCAGGGTCTGAATTTATATTATAGCTATCACATGAAAGAATCGCTGGCTTCTTTTAAAGAAGCTGCGCGTCTGGATCCAGCCTCAGCGATGACTTACTGGGGCCAGGCACTTGCCATGGGGCCATACTATAATGGAGCGCATACTTACAAAATGCCAGCGGAGATCCAGCAAGTTCTAAATAATATGAACGAAAAAGTCGGCTTGACTACGAGCAAGGAAAAATCGCTGATCGAGATAATGAATTATCGATATTCGCCCGACCTTACTGATTCAAAGCGGAAAGAACTAAACCTGGCTTACGCCGCTTCTATGCGCGAGCTTACTTTAAGTTTTCCTGACGACGACGATATCAAAGCACTTTACGTGGACGCAATTATGCTGATTCATGCCTGGGACTTTTGGAATAGTGATGGTTCTCCAAAACCGTGGACGGAAGAAGTTGTACAATTATGTCAAAAAATATTAGAAAAGAATCCGAACCATCCGGCGGCTTTACATTATCATATCCATCTCACCGAGGCGTCCCACCATCCGGAGGAAGCGCTTCCAAATGCTGATAAATTAAAAGATCTTTTTCCCGGCGTAGCGCACATGGTGCATATGTCGAGCCATGAATACCAGCGCAACGGACTTTTCGCCAAGGGAGTTGAAGTCAATGATGCGGCTGATAAAAATCTCGGTTTATACGATTCTCTCGCTAAAAACCTGACTCTCGCCATACACAGTCCTCATTATTTTGCCGTCCAAACTTACTGCGCAATGAGTGGCGGAATGTATGAAACGGGTATGCGGGATGCGCTTCGCTGTCGTGAGAGTGTCGCGCCGACAGCTGAAACAACCTATGATCAGTATTTGTACATGCTACCTTCTTTAACGCTCGTGCGCCTTGGCAAATGGGATGAATTGTTGAAGGACAATAATGCTCCGGATGAGAGCTGGACGTATGCAAGTTTACTTGATGATTTTGCAAAAGGTATGGCTTATGTCAACACCGGAAAAATGGAACTTGCTAAACAGCATTTAACCCAGTTACAGAAAAAAGCGAAAGATCCGATTCTGGAGAAACGTAGAATTCCCTTTAACGCGCCATTACCGATCGCTTTGATCGCCGGAAAAATTCTTGAAGGCTCGATCCAATTCAAAGAAAAAAATACTGTTAAAGCAATCGCCAGCCTGAATGAGGCTATTAAATTTGAGGATGGTCTGATTTACACAGAACCAAACGACTGGCCAATTCCTGCCCGGCAGTTTTTAGGAGCCATTTATTTAAAAATGGGAAAACCTGCGCTGGCAGAAAATATCTACAAGGAAGACTTGGTATGGAATCCTGGCAACGGCTGGTCTTACCTGGGGCTATACAAAAGCGCGGAGGCTCAGAAGAAAACAAAGAATCTTACAGACTACAAGAAAAAATATGAGCTGGCATTTTCTCATGCAGAGAAAATCCCGGAAGGGTCCGTTTTTATTCGTTAACAAAAAGTCAGAGGTCAGGCAAAAATCCTGGCCTCTGACTTTTTTCTGATCTTAATTACACTTCTTGTTTAAAAAATAGAAGAACAAATCAGACGGGCATAAGTCCTGTTGCGATTCCGATACGGTTCCAGGCATTAATCGTAATAATTGCCAGGATGATCTGCGCGAGGTAACTTTCATTGAAAAGACTCGCAGCCGACTTGTAAGTGGTATCAGAAACGTGATTGCTAATCAAAGTCACTTCTTCTGTTAGTGCCAGAATTGCACGTTCCTCTTCCGAGAAAAAAGGCGTTTCGCGCCATGCATTAAGCGCATAAATACGCTGCTCAGTTTCTCCGGCTTTGCGCGCATCTTTTGTGTGCAAGTCGATGCAGTAAGCACATCCGTTAATTTGTGACGCCCGAATTTTAATCAAATCGTTATGCTTTCGTGTCAAAGGCGTACTTTCAATAAATTTATCCAAAGCAATGACCGCCTTATAGCCCGTAGGCTCAATTTTGCTAATGTTAATTCTCTTTTCCATTTTGTCTTCATTTTGGTTGATACAAAATTCGATATCAACTCAGACAAAAAACTTAATCAGGTTTAAGAAATGGCTGGACTACAAAAAAATAAGATTTTTTATTCTATCATATTCTTTTGATAATGAGCAATCTTATGCTCAAATGTTTCAGCAATCTTTCCAGCTCTCCGTTTTGCTTCTTCTGACTTGTCTCCTGTAAAAAGCTCATCAATCGTTTCTGTGAACAAGGTCATCCAGGCCGCGAAATGTGAATAATCCACCGGTAACCTTTCGTGTTGCTGAAACGGATTGCCTGTGTAAGTCATCTCGCTGAGTAAAATTGTTTGCCAGAATTTATACATTTTTTCAAGATGTGGCTCCCAATTTCCCTTAATTCTTGCTTCAAAAATGGGAGCAAGTTTAGCGTCAGATCTTACTTTGTCATAAAAAGTATCAACCAATAATTTGACCTCTTCAAGTGATACAATTTCCTTTTTCGTTTCCATGATTATTGATCAGTAAGTGAATCCTGGCTTAGGTTTGGTTGTTAAAAAAAATGCTAGCGATCATGTCCCATCGTCGTCCCTAATTACTCTTTTATGCAAATGTAGAGAATGTATTTAAATAAAAGATAAAAAGATCTTTTATTATTAAACTTTTACTTTAACTTTGTCTCATCGAAATTTTTACACCTTTTAAGTATAGCGCCTATGTGCCTCTATGCGCTAATTTCCTAAAAACCATTAAAAGATAAAAAGGTATTAATATATTTAATAAGTCAAAACTATGATAATAAAAAAAGTATTTGAACAACTGGAAACTGCTACGCAACCGGTTGCAAAAATAATTCAATCAAACGAGCATTTCAAAACGCTGGTAATCGGATTGAAAAAAGGAATGATCTGGAAGGAACATGAAACGAATGTTCCTACCAGACTACTTGTTACAGAAGGTTCCGTAATCTATAAAGAGAACGGAAGGTCAATCACACTTGACCAATACGACGATCTGGAAATTCCGGTTCACGTCGTCCATACACTTGAAGCCAGCGAAGACAGTCTTTGCTTTTTGGTTCAGGGTTAAAGGTCGCTCTCCTATAAAAAATCAATCATTTAACATTACAACACATCACATGATAACGCAGGAACAAAAGAATCTGGTTAAAGCTACGGTACCGATTTTGAAAGAAAACGGAGTTCTACTTACGACTCATTTTTACAAACGTATGTTTGTACATAACCCGGAATTGAAAAATGTTTTCAACATGGGCAATCAGCAAAATGGCAGACAACAGACCGCCCTGGCAATGGCAGTTCTCGCTTATGCCGAAAACATTGAGAATCCCGGCGTGTTAATGCCTGTGGTTGATGGAATCGGACAAAAACATGTAAGTCTTAGTATTCGACCTGAACATTATATTATCGTCGGGGAACATCTTCTGGCTTCCATTTCGGAAGTTTTAGGAGCGGCTGCGACGCCGGAAATTCTGGATGCCTGGGGAGTTGCCTATTCCCAGCTGGCTGAGATTATGTCGGGATATGAGACAAAACTTTACCGACAGCAGGTTGAGAAAAAAGGGGGCTGGACAGGCTGGCGTCCGTTTATTGTAAAAGCGAAGGTTCAGGAGCCGACGGAAATTACTTCCTTTCATTTATATCCGGCGGACGGTGGCAACGTCGCGGATTTCACACCTGGTCAATTTTTGAGCGTTCGGTTGTTTTTACCCGAATTGAATCTGCTGCAACCACGCCAGTACAGTATATCAAACGCTCCGAACGGTATGTATTACAGGATTTCAGTAAAAAAAGAAATATCAGTCAACCCGAATCCAGATGGTTTAATCAGCAATCGCCTGCATGATTTCATCAACCCGGGTGACCTGATTGATGTCTCTGCTCCTGCCGGGACTTTTATGCTGAAAAATGAAAACGATCACCCGGTTGTATTTATCAGCGGCGGTGTAGGGCAAACTCCGCTGATCAGTATGCTGGAAGAACTGATCAAAAGCGGAAGTAAAAAGCCTATAACCTGGATTCATGGAGCGCGTAACGAGGAAGTGCACGCTTTCAAAAAATTGATTGATTACTGGGCGGAAGATGAAAATGTGATTCAAAAACACATTTTTTACAATAATGCTGACAAACAATCATCGCCGGAGACATTTTATCCTGGCTGGGTGGAGCTGGATATTTTAGGACCTGAATTAATCGCTGAAAACACCGACTACTATATCTGCGGTCCGGCTCCATTTATTTCCAAACATTACAACCATCTAATTACCAACGGGATAAAGAAGGAGTATATCCATTTTGAAGAATTCGGACCTCAAACTTTGAACCTTAATTAATGAGAAAACAGCTGCCCGGGAGATTTTCTTCGGGCAGCTGTTTTCTTATTATCACATTGTCATTAATTCACCAGGTTTCTGTGCTCCGCAATGACGGTTCAGCAGCCGTTCATCATTTAAAGTTAAAGACCAGCCGAACCCCGGGAGCCAAACTTTGTATTATAGGTTGACTTAACTTTGGTTCCAGACGGAAAGTTAGGTCGTCAGACATATCAAAAGTTTTTAGATGCACTGCAACATTGGCTTCAATGATTGAGACGACATAAATGGCGGCAGTTACGACAACAGAAAGCTCAAAATAGCGTCGATAAGCATCCTTGTAACGTCTCATCTGATCAATTGAGAATGGCCGCGCTTCCTGTCGTTCACCATTCAGAATTCCTCCACGATAATAAACAGGCAGGAAAGAACCGTTTGTTAGACCTGCTTTAATTTTCCCGTAGTTTTTATTGTCGGGATCTGCATTCAGATCATAAAATGACAGATAACCTCGAACAAAATCCTGATACCGAATCTGCCAATATATCGCCGTCCAGGTACCTCCCGCCAGGGCTGCATAAACCAGTGGAGCTTTCCAATAATCCCGGTTATAGATTTGCCCTGAACCTGGAATTAGTGCAGCAAGTCTGGTAGCCCTGGCTGGGTTTGGCACGAAGCTTCTTTTTTCGGTTTTCTGAGAATCGATTTCAGATAGTCCGGGATTTTGATTTTCCGATTCACCCAAATAATGGACGGAAAAATTAGGCTCGACCGTTGAAGACAGTGCATAAGTAGATGACAGGATCAGAACGATCCAAAGGTAATTTTTCATGATGGCTAATAAATTAAAATGAACCTCCTATCGCCTTATGGGCGCATTATTCTCACACCAAATGTATGGAAAGGCCTACCCGAAAACGCAGGAACTAACCGCCTTTAACATACTTTATGATATTCCGCCATTCGTTTTTTACCATTAAATAGGTTCTTCAAAACCCGACCTTTGTTTATATACTGATGCTTGTAGAAATATATTATTTTTATAAATGACAAATGCGATCCGTTGCTCTTTCAAAATCTGTATTCCTTAAATTACACCACCTTATGAAACCTCTACACAAAAAATTAAAGCTTTCTTTTTCCTGCCTTTTGCTTCTCGCCATTTGTGTTACAGGCTGTTTTAAAGATCACAACCTGCCTCCGGATCCGGAATTAAAATATCTGACCCGCTCTGAAAATATCGCAAATGTGTCCGCTGCCGAAGTGAAACTAAGAGCAAGCGCACTGGCTTTATTTGTAAAAAACAGTGTGAAAGTTTACAAATTGACCTACACCACCAAAACGCTGGATGGAAAACCGATCCAGGCATCCGGTATCGTCCTTTACTCTGAGAATTTTACAGATAGTCTTTCTGTTTTGAGTTTTCAACATGGCACAATTACGACGCAGGACGAAGCACCTTCAAACTATAAACCGGTTGGAAATGCAGAAGCGTTTGTGGCCGCAACAGCCGCAGCGTCACTGGCGAAAGGATATTTTATCGTTATGCCAGACTATCTTGGCTTTGGTGAAAGCAAAACCATCCAGCATCCTTATCAGCACAAAGCTTCACTAGCATGGGCAAGTCTGGATATGCTTCGCGCTGCTAATGAATTTGCAGGACAATATAGTTTAAAATTAAAGAAAAAAATTCAGCTGGCTGGGTATTCGGAAGGCGGTTATGCCACGATGGCCTTACACCAGGAAATTGAAACGAATGCTTCATCTGAATTTCCTGTGCTTAAAAGTTATCCTGCTGCCGGTCCTCATGATATGGTCAGCACGGCGAAATGGGTTGTAAGCCAGACCACTGATATGCCTGCTGCTGCGGCCAGTTATTATCTTTGGGTGCTTCTGACCTATAATCAAATCTACGGAATCAATGCACCACTGACGGATATGATCACACCAGTGAACGCAGCGAAGGTTGCTGCGGCAGTTGCGGCAGGAAACCCGCTGGCAGCCGAAATTGACTTGAACCCATCAAAACTATACACAGCAGATTTCATTTCAGGAATTAAAAATTCAACTAATACGAAGTTCATTGCAGCCCTGAAAGCAAATGATGTATACGACTGGAAACCCAGAGCACCAGTCCAGTTATTTCATTCAGAAGGTGACGACTTTGTTCCATTTTTGAACGCGACGATAGCGGAGAAGAAACTGCAAGAAAATGGAGCATCGGCAACTTTGATCCGCATTCAGCCTTCCACCGCGACACACCGGGAAGCTGCTCAGATTTATTTAACCACAATGATCGGGATCCTTTTGACGCCTTAACGATTGATAATACATTTATAAAAAACGAAATCCGTCGGAGCAGCCGACGGATTTCGTTTAAATAATTCTTAAATTTCAAGCAAGTTCTGGTTCCGGCCCACGATAGTCAACAGGCTTTTTCAGGTTTGTTATTTTGACAGGTTTCCCCTCTTTTGCAGACTGGTAAATCGCTTCCATGATGATGTGATCCTGCAACCCTTCCTCTCCGGGTGTAAATGGTTTTTTGTTGTTAATAACACAGTCTGAAAAATAATCCATCTCGGTCATAAACTGGTTGACCTCTGCAATACCAATATTTTGATGCAATTCCAGTTTTCCATCTGCTTTTGCAGTGCTCAAATCCTGTCCTTTATAAGCGTAGGCCTTATCCAAATTCAGCCATCCCTTTTCACAGAGCACGCGATAACGACGACTTTCGTGTACATTATAATGCGTAGAACAGCTTGCAAAAACGCCGCCGGGAAATTTCATTTGCCAGGACACCATTTCTTCCACTTCTGTAAATAACGGATTTCCCGGGGTGCTATACTGGTATGCAAAAACCTCAGTTGGCTCCTCACCCAAAATAAAACGTGTTGTGTTCAGGCAATATAATCCTATATCAGGCAATGCGCCGCCGCCCGCCAATTTTTTCTTATGCCGCCAGTGATCAGGATTGGCACTGCTCTGACAATTTGATGCCTCAACCATTTTTGTGTTACCAAATTCCTTTTTTTGCAAAAGCTCACGCAATTTCCGATTATGCGGTTGGTATTGAATACGATAAGCCACCATTAATTTAACTTTCGCATCGGCACAGGCGTCAATCATTTCCTGACACTCTTTACTGGAATTGGCCATTGGCTTTTCACACAAAATGTGCTTTCCTGCCTTCGCTCCTCTTATCGTGAACTCTTTGTGCATACTGTTTGGTAAAACAATATAAATCACTTCAACCTCAGGATTATTTTTAAGTTGATCGTAGGTTTGATAACTGTAACAGCTATCCGGTTTGATGGCATATTGACCCGCAACTTTTTTCATTTTTTCAGGATTGCCACTCACCAGCGCTACTAACTTAGATTTTTTACACATATTCAGCGCCGGAATAATCTCCTCCAGAGACAGGTGTCCTAATCCTACAACGGCATACCCTACCCTTTTGTCCGGCGGCAAGGGCATTGGAACTGGCGCTGACGCCTGATCATATTCCGATTTCCATTTGTCCAAAACAATCTGCTCATCAGGTTTTGACAGCTGGCGTGTTTGTTTTCCCGGCTCATTTTTTTGCGCAGAAACCGGAGAAATTCCGCCCGAAATTACAGCGCTTCCAATTGCTCCGGCAGCGACATATTTCCCGGTCATCGATAAAAAACCTTTTCTCGTTATCGGTGTTTCAGTATTATTTTCGAATTCTGTTGATGAATGTAAGTCTTTTCCCTCTTTCATAATCTGGTTTTTGATTTATGACAAGGCGGTGGCAATTATCATACCCCAGCATTATTCCCAAGGCAAAGCATCAACACGTCTGTAAACTCTCTGCTATGCGCGTCAAAGTTTGCACAAGAGGCATTAAGAACGGGAACGAGTTAACTGATTTTGTGTGTATTATACATAATCATTGGAGTGGAATCCCCACTTTTAAAGCATTTCGATAAACATCCCTTCGCCCATTATCTCGGTCAGCAACTCCAAAGCGTAATCTGAAAAATGCAGTAAGTTTAATAACCCAAGGCGCATTTTGTTCGGCAAGAAACCATAATATTTTTTGAAAGCGGCCGTGAAATGCGTGGCATGTTTGTAACCCATCCTTTGTGCTACATCAGATATTTTACACCCTTCTGCAACAAGTTCCTGCTTGGACTTTTCCATTCTGAAATCGTGGAGGTATCCAAAGACAGTAGTTCCAAAAACTTCTTTAAAGTACTTCTTCAGACTGTATTCGTTGGTTCCTACCCGGTGTGCCAGATCTTTTATTGAAAGTGGCGCTTCAAGATTTTCAACGAGAATTTCCTTGGCCAGATGCATTTTGAGGACATCTTCATCTTTTAACCCAGAAGTAATATCCGGCAGGGGCAGCTGTTCATATTGTTCAAATTGCAAAGCAAGCAGCTCAATCACCTTCGCTTTAACAAACAGAATTTTATGGTAACCTATATACTGGCAATGTAATATTTCAAATAATGTGGAAATCATACGCGAGGTAACCGGAAGATTTCTTGAACTCAAAAAAGCCGGCATAACTTCTCTGATCCCCTCCTGAAAATGTTTGTAAAGTGCATGATTTTCGGGAAGGTTATGGAAGAAAAACTCGGGAGAAATATTAATTGAAAAAGTTTCACTTTCCAGGTTAGGCTGCCACTGAATTGTCATTTTCCGTTGCGGCAGAAGTAATAGATTATGCTGATACGGCTTAAAGCGGACGAAAGGTTTCGTGAAAGATTCGGAAAGATAAGTTGTGACATTTTGCAAACAAAAATTCATCTGGATGTGTGAACCCGAGGTGTCGATAAGGAGTGGTTTCCTGGAAGTTACCTGAAACTTTCCATACCAAAAATGGACACCTTGAAGTAGAATTTCCTTACCCGTTCCGCGAATATAATCATTGTCAAATTCAAGATTATTTTCTATTATTTCATCTCTTTGCATTAAAGTAAAATCAGGATACTCCCAGCTCTGAACAGACTCCTGTTTCGGCTCGGCCGTTTCCCTGAACGCTTCATTTTTATTCGTAATCATTTGACTCTCCACCACTGTTCGAGTTATCGCCACAGAATCCAAATGGACGCTAATTAGACTAACTATAAACAACATTACGAAAAATATCCGATTATGCCATAGGAACGCTATTTCGTCAGGGAGCAGAATTTAAGGTTTTGTCATTATAGTTCAATCTGAGCCATCAGTTTTCCTGAGGAAGCCGAATGGAAATAAGTTCGGCAGATTTGCCTGTCTTTCCTCTAATTCTATCCCTGAAAGCATGTGACCCAGGATCGGTTCGCATTTTTCACGACAGGCAGGATAAAATTTTCCATGTTGCCAGTGTGCAGATTTGGGCGACTTACCCCACCAGAACTCAGCCATGGCAAGTGGCGTCATTTTGTTCTGAAAAGCATATTGCAATAATTTCGGAGCAGCACATTCTCCCGCTCCCGCAGGTGGATTTTTGTATGAAGCATTTTCAAAAATTTTCCGAAGGCTTAATGTTTCGCCATTTCGGTTCAGGAAATTATATTGGTCAAAAATCTGGTTCTGTAATGATACTGAGTGAGATCTGCGATGAACTTTCAAATCGTATATTTCCTTGACAAATTTAGAAGATGAGAGCAGTTCCAGCTTTTTTATTTCTACATTAATCTGAGAGAGTTCCAACATACCAATGTTCAAAAAGCCGCCTTCTGCTACACCATCAAAAATAGGCGGCACAAATCCTTCCAGATTGTTTCGACCCGCAATTTTCCCCGAAAAAGCTGATAAATATCCAATTTCACCATTTTCATCTTTGACCACTAATACGCCAAACATCTTTCCGATAATGGCCTCATCACTATTGGAAAGGCCGAAGTTATGTTCCCAATCCTGTTGCGTATTCAAATAAGACTGTAATTGTTCGACTGCTAGCAGACTTAGCGGATGGGGTTCGTAAGAAAAAGGAAAAGTGAAGCGCTCCGGAATTGGATACCCTCCTATCGATTTTCCGAAAGATGAAAAAATTTGATCAGTAAATTTGGAAGTATGTGTCAAAAAAATATTGATGATATTTATAATGAGTGTTCGAATTACTCACTTAATTAAGTGAATGAAAGTACTTATGTTACAGATTAAAATGACAACAAAATTCAGTTCACATGATATGACCAAATAAATGTAAAACAAACACTTAACCCTTCGTGGAACCAAAGCTACAATTCACAATGGGTATTGCAAAATGATTATAAATGAAAGCAAAATTTTTATTGACAAAGTATAAAATAAATTATTTTCAGGTGCGAATACGATATAAAATAGATTATTTTCATATCGAGTTTTTTCTAAGTTTAGAACGTAAATTTTTGAATTCAGACAATCTTCTTTCAGTTCTTTGCTTTACCTTTGCATAGTAATCTCTTTCATTCTTTTATAGGAGCCATTTCAAATGGATCGTAGAGGTCTCTCTGCCACAAGTATTTTCAACTTGCTGTTTTCCATGAATTAAAAGAATGAGCGCAATGCAAATAGCGGGTTTCCCTGCATAGATTGGTCATTGACCACAAGATTGTGATCGCCCCCAAAAGCGCCAACATCTTGTTGCAGATTACTTAGCGGTCAATTATGACCGCTTTTTTTGTATCCCGAATTACCTTTTCGTTGTTTGAAATTGACGATAGTAATTATGTCAAGACAGATCAAAATTATCCTGATTTACTTCGACAGCCTTACTCGTTTTTTTGCCTGCCCGCTCACCAGGCACAAAATCATCTTCGATCCACCTGATAAAGTTTTGCGTGTGCGTAATGTACATGTTGGCAGTTAACGGTTTCAGATTAGACGATTCAATTTCATTGATGTATAGACTCATGAGTCTGTTAATTTCCTCCGCTAATTCCAGGTTTGTCTTCATGATTTTCCGTTGGGTTTTTCAATGTTGAGTGTAATAATGACTTACATTTAATGGTTCAAAAAAGCTGCATACTTGCTATACGTAAATGATATACCGATAACTCAAACGAGGCCCGGCTGAACAAATCAAAAACTGCCGGGCCAGGTGTAGAGGGTAGGTTAGTTGATAAAATTCAAAAGTACTCTTTGGTTAATTTTTATAATTAATCGATGTCCCTTGGGCTACATTAAATGTTTACAAATATAGACAGAGCCAATTTCATTTGTTTTCAAATTATACTGTTGGTAGTACTGGGACGCCGATTTGAGGGTTTGAGTTAACGGTTGGGGTTTTCAACGAATTCAAATGTTAAGTATTTGTATATTTTTACAAATTGCTGTACGTTCTAAAACTACCTGTTTTGTATATTCATTATATAGGATCACCAGAGAAATTTATCTTCAAATAAACATTTTTTGATATATCACCGGCAGTATACAGTTGTTAGGTTTTAGGGTTTGGTTAGTAACCTTTACTTTACAGTTGGTGAAGTAGCACAAATGCCAGGAGATCGAATGAATCATATGGCACGAAAAAATAATTTTCGAATTTCTATTTAAACGTATAATCGGTTATTTTTACCAGAATGACGGTAAATAATCAAACCACTTTCTTGGATTCGCTCCATTGATTATAACGGCATAGAACAGGTAATGGCATACCGGGATGGGAGTAAACTAATCCCTACTTATAGTCCATAGGTTACTTGTCTCAAATTGCCCGACAAACACGCACAGCTCGTTAATCAGGAACAATTTTAGTATCAGATTTACAGTGAAAATGATGAATATTATAAGTCATCAGGACCCTTTGTGAACCTGACATTTAACCCAACTTTATGATCTCCACAATTATTATTGATGATGAATTACATTGTATCCAAACCCTCCTTAAAAACATTGAACTACACTGCCCGCAGGTTAAAGTGATAACTACTTGTCAGTCAGGAAAGGAAGGTATTGATGCAATAAAAAAACATAATCCGGACCTGGTATTTCTCGACGTTGAGATGCCTGAGATGAATGGATTTGAAATGCTGGACAAAATGTCTGCGCCTCGTGATTTCCAACTTATTTTCACAACGACATATGATCAATTTGTACTTCGGGCTATGCGGGCCAGCGCAATTGATTATTTAATGAAACCCATTGACGGTCCAGAGTTGGCGCAGGCTATTGAACGTGTGGAAAAGCAGCTGCGTAACAATAATGCTGAGAATCATAGAATCGTAAATTTAATTTCTAATAGTGATCTTGATGAAGACGATCAGCGAATTGCTCTGCCGGACCGACATGGCTATATTTTTGTCAGTCCAGCCGAAATCTGTTACTGTAAGGCCGAAGGTGCATACACGCATGTATATCTCACCAACGAACGAAAAATCTTAATTTCGAAAGCACTGGGCGAAACAGAAATTATGCTACCGCCAAGGACTTTCGAAAGGATTCACCATTCCAGCATTGTGAACCTGGCACATATCCGACAACTAAAAAAAGGTGATGGACTTTTTATCATCATGTCCAACGGAGACAGTCTTAGTGTTGCACGTTCTAAAAAAGACCATTTACTTAGCAGACTTGGGGTGAAATAATTCTCATATTGATTTTAAAAAAAGACCCAAATTTTAAAAGCAGAAGTCTCGCCTTTCATAACCATTGGATTAGGATTAAATAGTCCGGTTTTACGGATTATGGGTGACACTTCTGTACTTTTTCGAAATAATTTGATTATTGATAAAAGTCCGAAAATCGAAGAAGTTTTCTAAGCTTCAAGAATCATCCGATCAAAAACTTTACGTTGTTCCATCATCGATTTGACCTTATCGTCAGGGTTGGTATGGCATTCTAAAAGCACCCAGCCTGTGTAATTCATTTTTCCCAGATTTGACAGAAGTTCTTTGTAAGGGTAATCTGTTCTGTCCAGTTCGCGGACATGGATCGTGTCGCCAAAATATTGTTTTACCAGATCAAAATTTGATTGAAATCCTTTTCCATTCAAATCCTGCGGGTTACAATTCCAACAGATTCTGGCGTTTTTATGATTTGCATATTCCATAATCTTTTTGATATTAGGAAGTTCCTGCGTTTCCTCGCCATGCACTTCCAGGCGCAGCTGCTGGCCAAAATCAGCTGCATAACCGGCAAGTTCATGCAATGACGTACCAATTTGTTCAAGGGTTTTCTCCACCGCGACTTCTTTATGCAATCCATTTGGCTTGACTTTTACGCCTGTGCCGCCAACATCGGCGCTCAATCGTATAAATTCCTTCGTTTTTTCTATGGAAGATTTCAGCTTCGTCTGGTCAGGATAGTCGTACTGTTGATTAGTCCCGAGACCGATAACCTTCACCGGACTATCAGAAAATTTTCTTTTCACCTCTGCCCTTTCCGTTGCGGAAAGCCCTGGCATTACATTATGTGCATGTTCCACTCTAAGCTCGACGCCGTGAATATTGGTATCCGTGCAATTTTTGATAAGGGTCGGCAGATCCCAATCCTTCCCCCAGAGATATGTTACAAAACCAAGCTTAAAGTTACCTTTGACTCTGAGCAAAGATTCTGCAAACAGACTGTCTGAAACAAGGCTCACGCCGGCCAGTACCGAAATGTTTTTCAAAAAAGTTTTTCTATCTAAAAGCATTTTCTGGATCGATTAGTTGTCAGCTTATTGAAAAAGAAAGACGAGAAATCAGTTATATACTCCAATTTTTCTGGTTATTCCTCCTATCAATCTTGTTTTAACTTCTGCTTTTTTAAACGGAAAATGATAACAATACTTCGAGGTTGCAGTGTGTGATAAAAACACATTGTTGGGTTGTAACTACACAACAACTGAACACTTAAAGGACTTTCAGACTTTAAAATTTACTGGCATGAAATTCTAAATTGCTGGTCTATTGGCAAATCAGGCCGTTTTGTGACACTATTTCACAAATATTGAAAATCTAAAACCTAAAAGAAATCTAGCTATGGAAGATGTATCCCGGCCATTTGGTTTAAATGGTTTAAATGAAAAACAACATTTCGAATCAATCCTTGAATCGTCGGGTATAGGTATCTGGGAAATTGATTTTTTAAACGATGTCGTCTATCTGTCGGATACCAGCAAATTTCTTCTGGCATATCCAGTTGACAAGCATCTAACCTACAATACTTTTCTCGCTCTATTTAATCCAACAGATGCCCTCGATTTTGAGACCAGTTCAAACGCAAATAGTGGAAGAAATCACAGTTTTTCAATGCCGCTTCGTACGCTTACAGACAGTGATTCGGACCATGCTCTTATCTGCCGGGGTGATGTTTTATTTAATGCTAATGGAAAGCCATTGTCCGTTGCAGGAACATTTATTTCACTTCGTAGACAAAATGATGAAAATGCGGTGCTTCCAATTAAAAATAAGGAAATAGAAGATTTCGACGACGCGGAGAAATTCAAAATCCTGGCAGAGCAATCGCCGATTGCTGCTGCCCTGGTTTCTGTTCCCAATTTGACTATTGAATTTGCAAACAAAAAAATGTTTGATCTCTGGGATAGAGATGGGTCAATTATCGGGCAAAGTCTAAGTGAAGTTCAGCCTGAAATTATATATCAATATGCAAAGCAAGACTTGTTAGATATCGTCCACACCGGAGAGCCTTATCTGCAAGATGGTATCAAAATTTTCTCAAATGAGAACAGAGTCAACAAAGAAAATTATTATGATTTCACATATTCTCCTGTATTAAATAAAGGAGGACGTGTCACCGGTATCATGATAAACGCAGTGGACGTAACAAAACGGCTGCAAACGCAAAAAAAATTGGAAGTGAGTGAACAAAAATTTCGGTCACTTATCGAAGAAGTGCCAGTGGGTATCAGTGTTTTTACGGGCAAGGATATGATCGTTGAACTGGCGAATGAACCGATGATAAGTTACTGGGCAAAAGACGCATCTGTTATTGGTAAACCACTTCGCGAGGCTTTTCCTGAACTCATTGGCCAGCCATTTTTGCAAATTCTTGACGATGTTTTAACCAAAGGGGAAACTTTCAGCACAACCAATACCGCAGTTGATATTATTGTAGATGGTGAACTTCGGACATACTATTTCAATATTACGTACAAGCCGCTGTTTAATGACGACGGAAAGGTTTTCGCCATCATTGACATGTCGCTGGATGTTACTCCGGAAGTTCTGGCACAAAAAGCGCTCGTTGAGAGCGAAGCCAGACTGCGTTCGGTAATTGATTCAGCACCGGCCGCAATGGGTCTTTTTGTTGGAAGAGATCTCGTCATTGAAATGCCTAACCAATCCTTTATCGACATCGTGGGCAAAGGACCAGCAATAGCAGGAAAACCGCTTCGTGAAGTAATGCCAGAACTAGAAAATCAGGCATTTTTACAAATCCTTGATGACGTATTTACCAGTGGAAAAATGTATCAAAGTTTCGGTACCCAGGTCGATATTGTTCAGAATGGGTTAATGACTCACAATTTCTACAATATTACCTACACACCAATTTTTGATAATGATGGAAAGGTTTACGCCATCCTCGACATCGCCATCGATGTGACAGAAAGAGTCATAGCACAGAAGGAGGTCGAACAAAGTCAGATACAGCTTTTAGAACTTTTTGAACAATCTCCGGTCGCCATTGCCATGATCAGCAAGGATAATCTGGTTTTCAAGATGGCCAATCCGTTTTATGCTGAAATGGTTGGAAGACTGCCGGAGGAGCTGGTGGGAAAATCGCTGTTGGAGGCGATGCCAGAATTGGAAGGACAAGGTTTCGATATTCTTATAAACGCTGTAACCTCGACTGGTAAGCCTTTCATAGCTCCGGAACAACCCGTGAATGTGGCCCGCAACGGGAAAATGGAGAAAATTTACGTGGATCTCTGTTATCAGCCACAACGGGATATGGAAGGAAAAATTTCCGGAGTTCTAGTCGTGGCAACTGATGTAACGCAACAGGTTATCAGCCGAAGAAACATTGAGGAAGCAGAAAATGCGCTTCGTGGTGCTATTGAACTTGCGGATTTAGGAACATGGCAAATCGATTTTATCAATTGCACTTTTGATTTTTCACCTCGTTTAAGACAATGGTTTGGTATTGGCGAGGATGAGGATATCACCTATGAGAGAATTTATATACCCGTTTCGCCATTTGATCGGGGAAGGGTTCAGGACGAATTTGATAAAGCACTAAGTCCGGGATCTGACGGATTGTTTGATTTGGAATACACCCTTTACACCGGGGGATGCGAACGTATTGTCCACGCGCAAGGGAAAGTTTTCAAAAATGATGAGGGACGACCGTCAAAAATCACTGGAACAGTTCAGGATGTTACCATACAACGTCAGGTTAAACTTGCCCTCGAATTGCAAGTCCAGGAGCGCACGGAAGAACTTGCCACGATGAATGAAGAACTTGCAGCAATAAATGAGGAATATGTTTCCATCAATGAAGAATTGTCAGAATCGAATAACCTGCTGATTCAGTCTAACGAAAATTTACAGCAATTTGCTTACGTTGCATCTCACGACTTGCAGGAACCATTGAGAAAAATCCAGTCGTTCGGCAATATTATCACCAGCCGTTATGCCGCCGAGCTGGGCGATGGAGTGAATTACTTGCAGCGTATGCAAACAGCAGCAAAAAGAATGTCTAATCTTATTGAGGATTTGCTGATGTTTTCAAGAATTTCCAGCAAGAGTGATCGCATTGAGCTTGTAAATCTGAACGGGATTATGAAATCCGTATTAACCGACCTTGAATTATTGATTCAGGAAAGCGAAGCAGTAATTAATATGGACGAATTACCTGAAATTCTAGGTGACCGCTCGCAGCTTGGGCAGCTGTTTCAAAACTTGTTGAGTAATGCATTAAAATTTAGGAAAAACGATGTCACGCCAGAGATAAATATTACAGCAAAGTTGATTTCCGGTATGGATTTACCTCCTGCTTTTGCACCAGCAAGAGCGACAAAAATGTTTGTGAAAATTGGTATCAGCGACAATGGAATTGGCTTTGACGAAACTTATGCAGAGCGGATCTTTCAATTATTCCAGCGTCTTCATGGACGAAGTGAATATTCCGGAACAGGTATTGGACTGGCTATTTGTGAGAAGGTTGCAGTTAACCATGGCGGTACAATTTTAGTCGAAAGCAAGGTACAAGAAGGATCTACATTTTCTGTTTTGTTGCCAATGCCATCCTAATATTTTGTAACTTGGAAAACGAGAAATTCATCATTCAACATCGTCAACTAATGAAAATCAAAGCCCTTCAAATCTCGAACATTATAGCCCTCATTATCACGATAATAATGAATTACCTGTCAAATACGGGCATATTTAACAATAGCACGATGGCTTCTGTATCAGCGCAGTATCAGAATTATTTTACACCTGCCGGATACGCGTTTTCTATCTGGGGATTGATCTATATTTTGCTGATCGCTTTTATTATCTACCAGAGCCGAGGTGTTTTGAATTCGCGCCAAGCTCCGGCTGTCGTATCAAAAATCGGCTGGATGTTTGTAATTTCCTGCATAGCCAATTGTTTATGGATTCTGGCCTGGCTCTATGACTATACTGGATTGTCAGTGATCATTATGGCCGTTTTATTAGGCTCATTGATATCAATAGTACTTCGGACCCGGATGGAACTTGACTTGATAACGTTCAAAAAAGTGGCTATGGAATGGTGGCCCTTTGCGATTTATTTTGGCTGGATCACTGTCGCAATCATCGCAAACATTGCCGCCTATCTGACTAAAATAAAATGGGATGGGTTTGGAATAACCGCAGTTACGTGGACGATCATCATGATTTCGGCAGCTGCATTAATTCATTTGGCATTAATCTGGACGAGAAATCTTCGAGAAGCTGCCAGTGTTGGTGCGTGGGGACTTGCGGCAGTAGCAGTTGCTAATTGGGATGATACACAAGCAGTTGCCTATACGGCACTTTCTGCAACCATTATTATTCTCATCAATACTGCCATTCATGGTTTTATTAACAGGAAGAATTCTTTTATAATGTAAAACTCCGTGCAGATCGACAATCCAAGATATGTCTCAAAATCAATAACAAAGATCTTTTATAGTGAAAAGGAATTGTTGAGAAGTGACTTCACCGCATCGAAATAAGGCTGAGCAATTTTGCTGGGCCTTATGTCCCATCCACGGTCGTAATTTACGATACAGGAATCGATAAAGTTTTTTGAATTTTCTTTAATAATCGGATCCCATATTGACAGTTTTGATATGCGCCCCCGATCAATTCCAAGTTTGGTAGGCTCGTGTAGTACCAACGCTGAAAATTCATATCTATCCACCACCCCCGAAGCCCAGATTGCCCGGGTAATATTTTCATCCTCTACCCGCCCGGTAAATTTCGCAGTGATACTTTCCTGGTTCGGCAACATCAAATCAAAATTCTGCTTTTTAAGATATTGATCAATGGCGGCCCTCACGTGAATCAACGGATCTTTTCCGTCCAGCTCGCTTAATTGCTGAAGGCGTTTGATCTGCGCGTCAGTTAAAGCAACAGTTTTCCGAAAAGTCTTTTGCATGCTCATATCGATTTAAATTAAATCATATCAAACTTACATAGACCCTGAAAAGAATCAATCCATATATGAATGTTTTTGGGAGATGCGCAAAAATTTGGAATTATACCGATTATAAATACCCCTTTAAGACACTTAACATCTGGTCTTTTGGCCAATTTTGTTATCAAGAAACGTTGGATGATGCACAGTTAAAAATGTTATCATAGCCGGGTTCTAATAGATTTCATATGTTCGTTACACAGGTTGGGTATTAAACAATTCTGAGTTTTGAAGAAATTAATCAGGATAACTCAGTCCAAAGAATTATCTTGAATCAGATTCCCTGGCAACTGACAATGACAAGCCATGACATTTAGAATTGTAGTGTTTTTACTGCTTCTTCAACTACCTGTTTTCGGTCAGGTCTCCCTTTCTACTGACGCCGAAATATCAATCATAACATGCGGGCCGGATCAGGATGAGCTTTACTCGGCATTTGGACATAGTGCGATCAGAGTCAAAGATCCGGCCTCCGGGATGGACCTGGCTTATAACTATGGTGTCTTCAAATTTGACTCTAAGTTTTATCTAAACTTTACGCTTGGTGCGCTTTATTATAAACTAGGAGTCGATCAGTTCGACAGTTTTCGAGCCTTTTATATATCCCAAAATCGCTACGTCCATGAGCAGATTTTGAATTTATCTCCCGGGCAAAAGAAAATGGTTTTTGACTATCTCCAAGAAAACGCAAGGCCGGAGAATGCAACTTATCGTTACGATTATTTTTATAACAATTGCGCAACCAAGGTCCGGGATGTGTTTGTTGAATTGTTTGACAGTCAAATTAAATTTGATGACACTTATGCTACGTCGGGTTACACAATCCGGATGCTTACCGGAGACCGCCTTCAAAAGCAGAGATGGGGAAAATTAGCCATCAATATCCTATTGGGATCGCCTTTGGATAAAAAACTTACTCTGTTCGAATATATGTATCTTCCAGACTATCTCGAATCAGGATTTGATCACGCCATGCTGAATGGGACAAAAATTGTAGAAGATAAAGTAATAATTTACAATTCACAGAAGACAGCTTCTACAAAAAACCTGTTTCAGCCATGGCTTGTTTTTGGTATATTTTTGGTGCTTACCGCGGTTATTTCTCAATACGATCTTAACAGAAACAAAAGGTCCGGATGGTTAGATTATCTGCTGTTTCCAACAGTTGGAGGTGTTGGTATTCTTTTGCTCTTTCTATGGTTTGCAACGGATCATCATGCCGCTGCCAATAATTTAAATTTACTTTGGGCTATACCAACGCATATCTTCGTCCCAATTTTCCTCAGCAATAAAAGATTTTATTCTTTACTCAAACCATACCTGCTCATCACCATTATCTTGATTTTCATAAGCTTTCCACTTTGGATTATTGTTTCTGAACAGTTTGACAGTGATTTATTTACACTCCCTGTAATACTCTACATTCGTGCACTTACATTGTATCGTTTATTAAAAAGAGTAAGTTAATTAAAAAAATGATGACCATTAAATATTACAAAAAAGGCTGCCGAACGTTTCAGCAGCCATTTTCTAAACAAATTTTATCAAAACCAAAATCTAATTATTTATTCAAATTTCTATGCTATCTCCGATCCCGGGTAAGTACAGCGTCAATCCGGATTCAGCGAATTTAGCGATGGCATCTGTCTTGTTGAGTTTTATAAACCCAAATGTGTCATAATGAACGCCGAGCACTTTTGTTGTTTTCACAAAGCCAGCAGCTTCTATGGCATCCTCAACACCCATCGTTAGCATATCCCCAATTGGAAAAATAGCAAAATCCAATTCTGCCCATTTTGGGATTAAAGTCATATCGAGGGTAAGTCCTGTATCGCCGCTGTAATAAAAATTTCCGTCTGCCGTCTTCAACGCAAATCCACTGGCAACGCCTGCGTAATTGCCATCCGGAAAACTGCTGGAATGTTGAGAAATAAAACATTTCGCTTCTCCAAAATCAAAAACAGCTTTTCCACCCGGATTCAAAGGAAGCAAGTTTTTCACGCCCTCTTTCCCGAAATAAGTGTATATCTCCCAGTTACCTATAACCGTAGCGCCCGTGTTATTGGCAATGGCGACCACGTCCAGCATATGATCAAAATGCCCGTGAGACACGAAAATATAATCTGCCTGTATCTCACTGATATTGATATCTTTGGCTAATTCATTTCCGGTGATATAAGGATCAAACAAAATAGTTTTGCCACCTGCAACGACCGAAAAGCAGGAATGTCCATAATACGTAATTTTCATCTTTTTCTCTTTTAGGTAATCAGGTGTAAAGTATATAAGTAAAAAACAAAAACATCTCCAACTCTTGCTGAAAAACAAAAATATTAAAAACTGGTTCAATCAATTTTTTCGGTTCACATCTAACTGGCTTGAACGGCCAATATTCCAGCCAAACAATTTTCCCATCCGTCCATTTTACTCAAAAGTAGCGTTGACAATTCTGTTAATCATCTCCTGAATTTTTGCAATAATGTATTACAAAAATTGGTCAAAATAATAATTATTCAACAAAAAGGATTAAATTGAACTAAACCAAGACAGCGCAGGACAGATGTTCTGTTCGTTTATTTTATCATTGTTAATAGATTTCCGAAAACCTGTTTAAAGCGCTCATTTACAACAACATTTGATATCGTGTTACTGCAATCCACTGAAACTTTCTGGCTGTGGCAATTTTTGGGACGGCTCCATCCGCTACTAGTCCACTTCCCAATTGGCTTATTATGCGTGGCGTTATTACTGGAACTGATTGACTGGAAACGAAAATCTTCCGGATTGCGCGATGCAACGAACATACTCACCTGGGTCGGTGCCGGGAGCGCAGTATTTGCAGTCATTTTCGGCTGGATGCTGGCTGGTCAGGAAGAAGCTTCGGGGACAAATCTGGAAATTCACAGATGGTCTGGAATCGCCACGATGTTGCTGGCCGTTTTTGCAGCAGTCGCACAGCGTTTTAACAAACGCGGTTTGTATAGGGCGTTGCTCATTGTTACAGTTTTTGGCGTTTCCCTTGCCGGTCATTATGGCGCAATGCTTACCCATGGCGATGATTATTTGACTAGTGTTTTACCAAATTCGGATGACCCGGTAGAAGCCAAAGGCTCCGACGAGCCGGATTTTATACTAACCAACACAGGCGCTTTGAATCCTGAAGAGGTTCAAAATCTGAATGTGGAGGTCCGGACGATTCTAGCACATAACTGTTACAGCTGCCACAGCGAAACCAAAACAAAGGGCGATCTTCGGCTTGACAGCAAGGAAGCGATTATGAAAGGCGGAGAAGATGGCGTCGTTGTCATTCCTGATCATCCTGACAAAAGTGAACTGATCCGAAGAATTTCGTTACCCAAAGGCCATAAGGAAGCCATGCCAACGAAGGGAAAAAGGCTTACAGAAAGAGAAATCAATGTCCTGAAATTTTGGATAGAAAAAGGCGCATTGTGGCCTGACGGTAAACAAAAAAGCATCTATCGCGTTGCACAACTTGAACCACGAATACCCGAACTTCCAGCCGCAAGCGGAGATATTATTCAGCCGATTGACAGATTTGTCAACGTTTATTTTCAAAAAAATAAAATTGCCTGGAAGCCGGTTGTGAATGACCGAATTTATATCAGGCGTGTATATCTTGATATTGTTGGACTGTTACCTCCTCCTGAAAAAATCGAAGCATTCGTTGCAGACAGCCGGCCGGATAAACGCGAACGGCTAGCAAAAGAATTGCTTACCAGAAACGACGATTATGCGCAGCACTGGATGTCGTTTTGGAATGACGCGCTTCGCAATGACTATTCCGGGACTGGTTATATTACAAAAGGTCGCTTTGATATCACGAAATGGCTTTACACATCTCTCGCAGATAACAAACCTTACAACTGGTTTGTGAAAGAACTGATCAGCCCGACCAAAGAGTCGGAAGGATTTATTAAAGGAATTAAATGGAGAGGTACCATTAATTCCAGTCAGCGTACAGAAATGCAGGCTGCCCAAAATGTTTCTCAGGTTCTGCTTGGATTAAATCTTAAATGTGCATCATGTCACGACAGTTTTATTTCCGATTGGAAACTTGCAGATGCTTATGCCTTCGCTAATATTTTCGCAGATACTTTACTGGAAATTAATCGTTGCGATAAACCGACCGGTAAAATTGCAGAAACAAGAATATTATTTCCGGAACTTGGAGAGATCAGTATCGATGCTAGCACAGAAAAACGACTGCGGCAGCTTGCTGACTTACTTATTCAGCCAAAAGACGGCAGGTTATACAGAACTGCGGTCAACAGGATATGGGCACAGCTGCTCGGTCGTGGAATTGTTGAACCCGTTGATATGATGGACAATATGCCTTGGAGCGAAGACCTGCTGGATTGGCTTGCATCAGATTTTGCGGCAAACGGGTACGATATGAAAAAGCTGATTTTTAAAATCGTGACTTCCAAAACATATCAGCTTCCATCCAGTTCTGTGAAGGAAGCTGGTGATATTATGGCAATCGACTACAAGTTCACAGGTATGGTCAGGCGCAGGTTAACAGCTGAGCAATTCACCGACGCGATCAGCTCTGCGTTCAATCCGATGTATGCAGATTCAGCGATCGTTTATAGCCTTTTGCCCAAAACCATTAAAAGGAAACTTCCATTTGCCAGAGCAGGATTTGTTAAAAACGATCCATTCCTGACCTCGCTTGGGCGGCCAAACAGGGAAACGGTGAGCACAAGCAGAACTTCGCAGGCAAATCTCTTGCAGGCACTTGAACTCACGAATGGAAACAAGTTTACTGAAACTTTAAAACGCGGCGCGAAAGAATGGAAGAAAAGATATCCCGCATCTGACACGCTGGTTACCGAGCTTTACCGGAGAGCGCTCGGCAGAGATCCGCAGCCCAAGGAGTTAATAGTAGCCCGAAAAATACTCGGGCCAACGCCAAGTGAAGAAGGTATTCAGGACCTTGTCTGGGCAATGGCGTTGATACCTGAATTTCAACTTATTTATTGATTTAATTACGTTATCAATACATCCTGTTAAATTGATTTGTAATGAAAAATAACTGGAACAGAAGAGAATTTTTACAAAGAGCCAGCGCGGCAACTCTGGCTGCACTGGCCGCAGGTGCTCCCGCGACGGGATTGTTATCCGGTTGTAAAAAAATTGCCGGTTCGGAATCTTCGGCGGATACAGTTATTTTGCTTTGGATGGCGGGAGGAATGGCTCATACGGAAACGTTCGACCCAAAACGTTTTACTCCTTTTGAAAAAGGGATGGAAGGAAACCGGGTTCTGAGTACGTTCAAATCGATGCCGACCAAACTGGATGGTATCCATTTTTCAGATGGCCTGCAATCCATAGGCAGTGTGATGGACAAAGGAACACTGATCCGCTCTTATGTTGCCGCGGATATGGGACATATTTTACATTCCCGGCACCAGTACCATTGGCATACTTGCTACGAACCGCCTCAAACCGTTGCAGCGCCCCATCTCGGTTCCTGGATCGCGAAAGAATTGGGACCTAAAAATCCTGTAATTCCTGCGTTCATCGACATAGGGCAACGTTTTACTGTCGGAGAGGCCGAGGAATTGAAAGCGTTTCATACGGCGGGTTTTCTTGGTAATGAGTTCGGACCGTTTTTTATCCCTGATCCAAGTCAGGGTTTGGAAAGCGTTCGCCCACCTGTGGGGATGGATGCAAAGCGTTTTGAAAGAAGGAATCAACTTTATAACGAATTGATTAACAACAGCCCGGTTGGCGAATTTGGAAGTGATTACCAGAGAGAATCTTTGAAACGTTCCATGGAACAGGCATATGCGTTACTTAATTCGCCGGAGTCAAAAGCGTTCGATTTAAGTACAGAGCCGAAGGAAAGTTACAACATTTATAACACCGGAAAGTTTGGCTTGGGCTGTCTGCTGGCCCGTCGCCTTACCGAGCAAGGCGCAAGATTTATCAGCGTAACGACGGAATACGAACCTTTCAAAGGCTGGGACACACACGAAAACGGAAATACGAGACTGGCAGATATGAAAAAACAGATAGACGGGCCGATAGCTCAGCTAATCAGAGACCTTGATAAGCAAGGTTTGCTGGACAGAACCATGGTCGTACTTGCCAGCGAATTCAGCCGTGATATGATGGTGGAAGGAAAGCCGGATGCCAAAGTTTTGGAGCAGGTTAGCCAGCCTGATATCCTTTCAGACATGAAGTTTTATGGGATGCATCGTCACTTCACAGATGCCGGTTCGATGCTGATGTTTGGCGGCGGAATTAAAAAAGGGTTTGTTTATGGAAAAACAGCTGACGAACGCCCATGTAAAACCATTGAAAATCCGATAAAGATAGATCAGGTTCACCAAACCATTTACCATGCGCTGGGCATTCCTGAAGACACGCAGTACGAAGTCGAAAAACGCCCCTTTTACACAACGCCGGATGGGAAAGGAAAAGCTGTGCTGGAATTGTTATCGTGAAATAAAACGAGTTTTTCTTGAATAAAAATCTAATTATTTGTCCAGTTCCAGACTGATTTTTCCAGATTTCGCTTTTAACTTTTGTAATAAAGCAAAATGAGCAACCGCAAAAACCGAAGTCTTTTGAGGTTACTCATTCTATTATTTTAAAATAATCTAAGCCAAAACGAATTCTAACTATCTCCATCCACCGCCGAGCGCACGATAGATAGCTACCGTTGCGTTCATCTGGTTCATCTTTGTTTCTACCAGGTCGAATCTGGATTCAAGCGCATCGCGCTGAGTCAGCAATACTTCCATATAATCTGCTCTTGCTGATGCAAAAAGACGGTTAGAAATATTGATCGATTCAGTCAACGCTTCCACTTCGCTCTTTTTCAAGTCATAACTTTTTTCAAGATTATCGATTCTTGACAGTTGGTTTATTACTTCGATATAAGCATTAAGTACCGTACGTTGGTAATTGTAAACCGCCTGAATCTGCTTCGCGTTGGCGCTGTAATATGTTGCTTTAATCATGTTTTTATTGATCAAAGGACCGGCCAGATCTCCCGCAATGGACGATATAATGGACTTAGGCGCTTTTGCCAGATAAATCGGACTGAACGATTGCAGACCAAGAACAGCTGTGATACCAAGACGCGGATAAAAGTTAGCCTTAGCCACCTGCACATCAAGTTTCGCTGCAGCGAGATCATTCTCAGCTTGTCTGACATCGGGTCGATTTTCCAGTAGCTGCGTTGGAATTCCTGCCTGCACGATCGTGGGAAGCAAAGTCTCGAAGTTTTGATGCGTCCTTGCAACAGGCTGAGGATATCGACCTACCAGAAAATTAATCCTGTTCTCGGCTTCAACAATCCGCTGTTTGATATCATATTGAAGATTTTGCGTATTCAAAACCTGCGCCTGAAACCTGCGAACGGCAAGTTCGGTCACCTTTGTCGCTTCCTTTTCCATTTTCACAATTCTCAAAGCATTGCTCTGAATCTCAATATTGCGCTGCAAAATTTCAAGCTGACTGTCGAGCGCTAACAATTCATAATAATTATTAGCGATTTCCGAAACGATGTTTGTCATCATGAAGTTTTTACCTTCCACCGAAGAAAGATAACGGGATACCGCTGCCTTTTTCGCATTCCGCAGCTTGTGCCAGATATCGACCTCCCAGGTAGCAGAAGCTCCGAAACGAAAATCTGTCAAAGGATCAGGCGTTCTTTTACCGGGTTTAATTTCGGTAATTTCCTCCGTCGCTCCCGGAAGCGTATAACGTGATGCCTTTTCAACACCAGCTGCGCCGCCAAGGGTGACAAACGGACGATACTCCCCTTTTCTGGCCATCACTTCGTTTTTCGAAATCTCGATTTCCTGCATCGTAATATTCAATTCCTGATTATTTAACAATGCAGTGTCAATCAACGCAGTCAGTGATGAGTCTGTAAAAAATACTCTCCAACTGGCTTTTCCGCTGTTAGTCGAGTCCTGCGAGCCTTTATAGCTCACAGGAACAACTTTATTTTCATTTTTCTGGACCAGAGCCGGGACGCTGCATCCGGTATAGGTCAGAGCAATTAAGGTGACCCCGACCCAATTTAAAATTCTCTTATTGCGCATCATTACGGTGTTCGTTAGTTTGAGGGAAAGCATCGATTGCGTGAACAAACTGCTCAGATAACGAGCCGTCCTCTTCATCTTTGATCATTTTTCTACCATCGGCCAAAGTTCCAAATATGAAATACAGTCCCGGGATAATGACTACCCCGAAAATAGTCCCGAACAACATACCACCCATAGCCGAAGCACCAATGGTCCGGTTTCCGATTGCTCCTGCACCGGTGGCGCTAATCAACGGAATCAAACCCGCAACAAATGCGAAGGAAGTCATAAGGATCGGACGGAAACGCACCTTCGCTCCTTCGATGGCTGCATTCAGGATCGTTTCGCCCTGCGACCGCTTCTGGACGGCAAACTCGACGATTAGTACGGCGTTTTTACCTAACAACCCGACGAGCATGATCAGACCTATCTGTGCATAAATATTGTTTTCCAAGCCCATCAATTTCAAAAGCAAGAATGAACCAAACACCCCAACCGGAAGCGATAGCACTACCGCAAACGGAATGATGAAACTTTCATACTGCGCTGCCAACACAAAGTATACGAAGGCTAATACGATCACGAATACAACTAGCGATTCATTGCCACGAATCGATTCGTCATAAGAAAGACCTTCAAAAGCAATGTCATATCCTTTTGGTAAAGTTTTCGCTGACACTTCGCGAATTGCCTGTATCGCGTCGGCAGTGGTATATCCTTTTGCCGGAAGACCTTGAATCGCGGCAGAATTATATAAATTGAAACGGGTAATCTCGTTGGGACCCTGACCTTTTTTGAGTGTCATGAATGACGAGTAAGGCACCATTTCCCCTGCATCATTTTTTACAAAAAGTTTCAAAATATCAGATGGAAGTCTTCTAAAACTTGGATCTGACTGCACGTATACTTTGAAGAACTGATTGAATCTGGTAAAACCTTGTTCGTAAGTACTACCGATCATGATGTTCAGGTTATCCATCGCTTTTCCGATTGATACGCCTTTTTGCATCGCAAGCTGATTATCAATCTTCAATTCATATTGCGGATAATTGGCAGCGAAGAAAGTAAACAAGCCTGTCAGCTCAGGACGTTTGGCAAGATCTTCCATGAACTTTTTGTTGACCTTATCGAACTCACTGTAATCCGTATCAGCGTTTTTATCCAACAAACGCATAGAGAAACCACCGGAAGTACCAAAACCAGGAATCGCTGGCGGCTCAAAAAATTCAACCACGGCACCCAGTCCACGTGTTTTTGTTTCAAGCTCTTCCATGATCTCCTTAACATTTTTATCACGGTCATGCCAAGGTTTTAAGTTGATCAGACAAGTACCAGCGTTAGAACCGCGACCTTCTGTCATAATCTCATACCCTGCAAGAGAAGATACTGATTCGATTCCACCAACCTCTTCACAAATCTTCTGAAGGCGTTTTGAAACTTCGTTGGTTTTTTCAAGCGTAGAACCCGGAGGTGTCTGGATGATCGCGTAAATCGTGCTCTGATCTTCGTTTGGAATAAACCCTGCCGGTAAAATTTTGTTTACAAACACAATTCCTGCGCAGAACGCCAACAAAACACCCCAGGTAACCACTCTTCTGCTTACAATCTTTTTAAGCAAGCTCACATATCGTCCAGTCAGTTTGTCGAATACTCGGTTGAAACTATCAAGCGCTTTGGTAAGAATATTTTTCTTTTTTTCGTGTCCATGATGATTTTGAAGCAACATAGCGCAAAGTACCGGCGTAAGCGTCAAGGCGATCAAGGCAGAAATAACGATTGAACTTGCCATAGTGATCGAGAACTGACGGTAGAAAGTACCAACCGGACCTGACATAAATGAAATCGGAAGGAAAACCGAAACCATTACGGCTGTGATCGCGATAATCGCTCCACTGATTTCAGAAAGCACTTTCTTGACTGCATTATAGGGTGATATCCCGGGTTCTTCCTCAAACTTGGCATGGACAGCCTCGACGACGACAATCGCATCATCGACTACGATACCAATGGCAAGTACAAGCGCAAACAGTGTGATCAGGTTAATGGAAAGTCCGAAACCCTGTATGACAAAGAACGCGCCAATCAACGATACCGGAACTGCAAGGATCGGGATCAAAGTTGAACGCCAGTCGCCAAGGAATACGAAAACCACGAGGGCCACCAGGATAAATGCGTCACGCAAAGTATCAATAACCTGCTCAATTGACGCATCCAAAAATTGAGAAACGTCATAACTGATCTTGTAATCCACTCCCGGAGGAAAGGACTCTTTCATTACATCGAGCTTTTTCTTTACTTCCTCGATTACATCGCTGGCGTTACTGCCATAGTTTTGCCTCAAAACAATCGCTGCGGAAGGATGGCCATCCAGGTTGGAATAAATATCGAAGAACTCACTTCCAAGCTCAACTTTCGCAATATCCTTCAAGTGAATACTTTCCCCCGCAGAGTTGGCCCGAATAATAATATTTTCATATTCTTCCGGCTTGTCATATCGCCCCTTATAAGTAAGCACATATTCCAGAGATTGGGCGGCGATACCAGAACTTTGTCCGATACGACCCGGGCGACCAACAATACTTTGTTCACCAACGGCCTTCATCACTTCTTCTGTCGAAACATTGTAGGCACGCATACGTTCAGGATTTAACCAAAGACGCATAGCATATCTTCTGCTACCTAAAATTTGCGCTCTCGCTATCCCCTTTGTCCGCTGAATTTCAGGGATCATTTTAACAGTTGCGTAGTTGAACAGGAATTTTTCGTCAATACTTTTTTCTTTCGAATAAAGGTTAACGTACATCAACATACTAGGCTGAACAGGGGATATAACAACCCCTTCTCTTTGAACTAATTCCGGCAAAAGCGGCATAACCTGATCTACCCTTGTCTTGACCCGAATAACAGCAACGTTCGGGTCGGTCCCGGGCTCGAAGATTATCCTGAGCGTGGCCTCACCGGCACTCGTTGCATCCGTAGCAATATAACGCATATCCTGAACACCGTTAATCGCTTGTTCCAGCGTAATCAGTGTAGATTTAACTAACACATCCGCACTCGCACCAGGATAAGCGATAAATATGTTAACCGTGGTTGGGGCGATGTCCGGGAACTGAGAAATAGGTAATTTCTCAATTGCCAGGATGCCTATAAACACGATCATGATCGAAATCACAATAGCGAAAACAGGTCTTCTTATGAATTGATTGAACATGTCTTATACTTTTTAGATGCCTGATTATTCGGCATACAGATTTAAATTTGAGATAACAGAATCAGGCTTTACGAATTTGGAGTGGATCTTTTCGTTCTCCTTTACCTGACGCAAGCCTTCCAGAAGGATTTTGTCACTCGTTTTCAAACCAGATTTCACGACAAAAATGTGTGGAAGCTCAGCCTCAATAGTAATTTCACGTGAACGGATCACATTGTCCTTATCCACCACATAAACATATTTCTTCTCTAAAACTTCGAAAGTCGCTTTCTGAGGAATGATCAGGGCATCTTTTATCGGCAACTTCACCAAAATATTACCTGTTTCGCCGTGTCTCAAAAGACCTTTCGGATTCGGGAATGTTGCTCTGAAAGCAATATTACCAGTCTCATTGTTAAAGTCGGCCTCTATCGTTTCAACCAAACCAGGATAGTCAAATATCTTGTTATTTGCCATCAGAAGCTCAACTTTGAGTGCGCCTTCTTTGATTATCTTCTGTTTATAATCGAGATATTCTGCCTCTGGTACGTTGTAATAAACCCACATTTTACTGTTGTCAGATATCGTGGTAAGCAGATCGCCTTCATTTACAAGACTTCCAAGTCTTCCCTGAAAATGATCCATAATACCGCTGAACGGAGCTCTGATGTCAGTAAAACCAAGGTGCGCTTTCGCCAAACCTAATTCCGCTTTCGCCTTATCAAATTTAGCTTTACCCAGGGCAAGCTCATTTTTTGATACCACATTACTGTCAGCCAGTGACTTTGTATTTTTGTATTCTATTTCAGCAAAATTGGCCTCAGCCTGAGCCTTTTGTGTTTCAGCTTCGTAGATCATCGGCATAATTTTGAACATTAATTGTCCTTTTTTTACGACCTGACCTTCATCTACATAAATATTTTGAAGGTAACCTTTTTCAAGAGCTCTCAGCTCAATGTGGCTGATGGCATGGATTTGAGCAACATACTCTTTGGTAACCAATGTGTCTTTTTGCAAAGGACTGGTAACCAGGTAATCCACTTCTTCTTCCTTTTCTTCTTTTTTCGATTCACAGCCCGTATGTAGCAACAACGCACACAAGCTGATGACCATGAGAATTCTCTTCATGACATTTGATAGTTATACAATATGAGTTTGATAATTCTAAATTGAGTTGATGCGTATTGACGCATTCCTGGTGAGTCGTTTCACGAATTTCACTGCGGCAATTTCTTTGCAATAAAAACGGGAAACTTGAAGACAGGTCGCTGCCTGCTGGTTGGTATCAAATCCTGAGCACTCCTAATCTGAGGAATAACGTACTGTAAGATGGGATATATGAAAATTTGTTATAAGAAAATAAATACCGTTTCGTGTCGTAAATAAAAAATCCAGTCATTGGAGCGGTGAACGCAACATGCAAGTCACCATTAAAATCAAGATGTTTTCTGAAAGACTGCAATTCATCCTCCTTTTCCTCCACTTTTGCAGCGCGGTTCAGAGCATTCTCTCTTTCCAGATCTGTTGAAACAGGCTTAATAACAAGCTCATGACAATCCTGATAAAAAGTAACCAGGTCAGAAACTGTTCTATGGTCGTTTTCCAAAGAAGAATCTTGACCGGAATCAGCCATAGGATGTCCTGATAAACGGACATATCCACCGAAAAGCAGAATACAAACAGGTAAAAGAATTTTAAATAACTTTTTCATCGGATGCAACACGTTATCAAGACGAGGGATAAATTAATAGGTCCTCACGTAAACTTGATTACAAATACCGCTGTCGTTCGTTAGTACGGTATTAAATCCAAATTAAAATTGAATTAAAATATTACCGGAATGTTAAATCAAGTGAAAAAATATCGATTAAATATAAACATACCAATATTGCATGTATCACATCAGAACATTTCCGCGTGTTATTTTTGATATGAATTACCAATTTGTATCTCAGGCAATTGAAAAAAAATTTTATCAAAATCACAGGTTGAATAAAATATCATTAAGTCTGAGAGACAACGGAGAACGGAGCGTATAAACGATTGACGTATGCCGGCATCACTACTATCTGACGTTCCAATGTTAAATCAACTGGTATCATTTTAGTAATCTAGCTGTAAAAGCGCGCCGTATAGACGTGGTTGACTTGTTGACCCCAGATTAGCGCATTCAGGATTCACAAATTTTTAGTGATCGTTAATACTTTAAAAACTCTTTTCACGCCATTATGTTAAAAAATACCGGACCGTTTTTTGTTTTAGTGCTTTTGTTTCAAAGTCTCAGTGGTATTTGCCAATCTGCCGACAGTACCCGCAGCTTTCCATTGAAGGGAAAATGGGCAGTTATATCAAAAGTTGAGGTAGAAAAATCTGACGGAAAAGTGATTAGTGAGAATGAAGAGGTCTACAAACCTGAGGAGAAATTTTTCGAGTTTGCAGAAAATAATACGGTAATAGTTTCACAAGACTTTGGTAAGCACTCAGAGAAATTACCTTTTCAACTGCAAGAAAACAATCTGAACATAGGAAAAATTAAAAAGAACAAAACCCCTTATCTCGTTCGTTTCCAAGGTGATGTTATTAAGCTTGCTAAAACAGAAGGCAGAGTCAAAAAAGGAAGAAAAATTCTAAAAACTGAGCAGGTGGTTTTGCGGAAAATCATTGCTCCAATGGAGTGAAGTTCTTATAATTCATCGAATATAGAAAGCCTTGCTGCTTATTCAGCATGATTTGCAGGTAATCTATAACCCGATACGTTGCTGGTACTATTTTTGTAAACAATATATTAAAGCATTATTCATCCAGGAAAATATAGAACTTATGAAAAAGATAATCGGATTAGGCGTCGTTACCGGAGTTGTTATTTTTGCGTATTTGCAATCGTTTAATAATAAGTTAAACAAACGGTTATTGGTTGAAGGTAAAAAAGAAAATGATCTGCCTGTATAAGAAATTTCAAGCATCTAAAAAAAGAAACAGGCATCAGAATATTTCTGGTGCCTGTTTCTTTTTATAAATATCGTATGTCTGCTCGCTATCTAAATTCACGTATTTTTCTCAATTATTCCCTAACGATCTGGGTATTATTTTGCGAGGTTCCGGCCACATAATATAGCTCTGCAACCGCTTTTTGATAGTCGGTCACTAATTCAGCCATTTTAATTCTCATATCAATAAGCTTTGTTTCCCGGCTATTGATTAAAAAGAGCGTGCTTTCGCCAAGATCAAATTTTGCAAGCTCACCGTTTACCAAAATCAACTGATTCTCTACACTCCGGGCCTGTATAATAAGCTGTGATTCATAGGCTAACAGCTTGTTATAGGAGTTCATAATACTGGTATTAATTTCCCTGCCAGTTTGCTGCAAATCAAAATTTAACGACTGTTGTTTCACTTTCACCTCCCGTAGTTTTCCGCGTTGTTCCCTTAAAAACAAAGGAAATGCAAAGTCCACACCCATTTTGTAATTACTCCATTGCAACTGATAACTATCCGCAACCTGAGGGCCAAAAGCATTGCGACTAGTCAGTAACGACGCGCTCACACTCAACTTAGGTTTTAATAATTCCCTACGATAGTTTCGTTCCAATTCAAGCTGCAAAGCTTTACTTTTCAGCATTAATATCTCCGGATGCTGACTCGCGGCATTGGCTAGCAATGTATCAATCTGCGTTCTGTCAGAGCCGGTTATTCTTTCAACAGGATTCTGAGGAATGGAATATTCCGGAAGTTCCATAGGTTCTCCCCTGTTGCTCCACAAATGATTTGACAGAATCAGGCGGGTATTAATAAGCTCTACTTTTATTTTTTCAAGTTGTAAACTACGCTCCTGATACGTAATCACGGCCTCAACGGAATCTATCGGCGGCTTATCTCCGAGTAACGTCTGATTTTTCACCGCTTCAAATCGTCTAAAAGCCAGCTCTGCACCTTCCCGCACCAGCGCATACTGACGATGTGCATAAAACCAGTTCCAGTAATCTTTTACTGCGTCAAACCAAACTTTGTTTATTTGTTTAATTTGTTCAGCTTCGGCATAGTTGACCATCACTTTTGATTGTCGCAACGTGTTTCTTCTTGCATCAATAAAAAAGCCCTGACCAATGGGAATGGCCAACCCGATCCCGGACAATCCGGCAGTACTGGTTTGGGTTTCAGGATTTGTATATTTACCGACAAACCGGTCGTAGCCAATCTTCAAATCTGCACCGCCAAGCCAAAGCGGGACTTTAAGCTCATTAGACCAGTTGTTATAATACTCGGTGTTACCAAAATCTTTTCTCCCAAAATGACTTTTGATAGCCGGATCGAAACCGCCCCATGCCTGCATCACTTTTGCCCTGGCCTCTTCGCTAAGCAATGCTGCCTGTTTTACGATAGGATGATTAAAAAAAACAATTTCTTCCAGATCTTTTAATTCAAATACTTTACTCGTGTCGCTGATCATATTCTGCTGCGCGAAACTTTTGGCACAGGACGCTAACAGCATAATAAACAGATAAATAGCAAATGTTTTATTATGCAAATGCTTCATTTTAAGCAATTTTAAAATCTCTACTAAACTCATTTCGCGACTCCCCCTGTCTTAGGTTCACCCTCTAGACTTGGCGGAAAGCCGTTCAGCTGCCGCCATATTTCATACCAGATAGGAACCGTTCGAAGGATTACCCGACCGTAAACACCTGAGCCTTGTCTCAGCTGTATAGGCCAAGGCTCGTCATTTTCAGGAACAGGGCTGGTTGGTCTGACGAGCAAACGATATTTGCCGCCTTGGCTGCTCACAAGGTCAATCACGGAAACCCGTCCAGAGAATGTTCCAACAGCTACCGATGGCCACCCTGAAAATTGTACAGACGGCCATCCTTCAAACTGCAGCCTAACTTCGCTATTGTTCAGAATCAACGGGACGTCCATCGCATCCACGTAAATTTCTGCTGCAACAAGAGGTTTTTCCGGCTGAAGCGTTGCAATAGACTCCCCTTCCTTAATGTTTTCACCGATACCAGCCTTTAATGTTTTAACAACATACCCACTTTGCGGCGCTCTGACCACGTACAATCCACGACGGATCTGCGTATTCGATATCTCGTTTCGGAGTTTGGATATTTCTCCCTGCGCCCCAACTTTGCTGGAAAAAGCAGAGCTCAGGTCAGATTGCGCCTTGGCAACCGACTGCTCATACTGCGCCTCAATATTGTCAAGTTCTATCCGGGCATTCAGCAACGATTGTTTCGAATTATTCAACTTGTTTTGCTGACTAATCACCTTCGCATTATCCTCCTGCAACTTCAATCTGCGTGACTCGATATCGGTCAGAGAAAATAAACCATTCAGGTAACCTGCCTCATAACGTGCCAGTCTGGATTTGCTGATTTCATAAAATTTCTGAACTGCAACCAGATCAGCGCTATCTATATCAACATTATTTTCCGCCTGCTTCACCTTATTCCGGGCAGAAGTTAATTGCAACTGAAGCGCTTTCTCCATCGCACGGATCTGGTCGGCGGTTGCCCGCATTCGTTGTGTAGCTGCGTCCTCGCTACCTACCTTCGCCGCCAACTGCTCCTGTAATCGAAGTGGCAATTGAGGATCAAAATAGGATTGACTGGTTTCCGAAATGATCAATATGGTATCACCCACATTCACTTTTTGCCCTTCCCGAACAGCCCAATGTTCTATTCTTCCCCCAATCTGATTCTGTACTGTCTGAGGCCGGTCTTCAGGCCGTAACGCAGTCACTACTCCACGACCCGGAATGGTTTGTCGCCAGGGAAGAAACAATCCCAGAAGGAAGATCAAAAGTAGAATCAACATGATCCTTCCTAAAAGACGTTGTCCGCGCGTAACCAGAATTTCCCGACTGGAAAGTGTTCCTAACTCTTCCCACTTTCCCTCTTCAAAATAATTTTTAGTTTCAGAAATCATGGTTCACCTCACTTTCTTCTAATTCCAGATCTGTCACAGCGGCTAGTTTTTCACTTCCTGTAACCATATCAAAGATTGTATTAAGACTTGTCATAAATTTTTCCACAGCATAGCTAATTTGTACAATAATTACCTCAGCCGCCACAAACTGACCAAGCGTCATCTGACGTTCGACCACATAATAAGAACCCAGGAGCAAGAGACCGCCCATTAATACTGTCCTCAAAGCTACTGAGCTCGCAAAAAACTTTCTCAGAATCTTGAAATGATCATTTCGGGCTTTCAGATAATTAGCAGTTATCTTGTCGGTCTTGAAAATTACCTCCGCAAGTTTTCCTGGAATGTTTCTGTACTCATCAAGGTTGGATGCTACATTTTCAAGGTACGCCACAACTTCATATTTATATTCCGATTCCTTAATACTTGTTTTAACGCCGATTTTGTAAAAAAAGAAAAGCATCAAAACAATGACCATAACGGTTAGAATTCCGAAAACCATAAATATTGGGTGATAAAATGAAAGCAGGATGGCTGCAAAGAAAATCTGCACGGCCGCAGCAACGACATCCACAAGCAATTTCGTAAGCCCTTTCTGAATTGTGATCACATCAAAAAAACGGTTTACAAGTTCCGCAGGGTTCTCTCCTTCAAACTCTTTCCTTTTTATTCTCGGAAAACGATAGGCAAATTCCACAGTTGCTTTTGCAAATATTTTCTGCTCAATCATCTCAACAAGGGTGAGCTGCCCGATCAGCATCATACCTCCTACGGCAACACCCAGCAGAACAACCCCTATTAAAATATACGTCGAGCTGTATAGCGCGCCGTTCGACAGAAAGTTAAAAACCGCGGTTGTACCCAGTGGTAACGTCAGGCCGATCAGGCCGATCAAAATGGCGTAAACAAAGATATAATTGATGGTCGTGCGCTCTACGTAGAGCATACCAAGAAGCCTTTGCCATGGGGTTGGCGCATCAGCTTTGTGTTTTTTCTTCATTAAAATGATGGGTTAAACCTTAAAATTCGAACACTGTTTTTTACCAAATTTGGATCAATTCACTCAATAAAGCTTATCTCCGGCACAAAATTGTGGCCAATTCATGAGAATCGGTTAAGAATGAGATTAGAATCTTTCTAATAACTGATCAAACTTGGAATGGAGGGGGAAATGGTGTTCATTTCATAAAGATGAGAGGCAGATATGCCATCAAAAAATTCTTAGCACCCAGGGTATCACTTTCGTACAAATTTTGCATTCTGAAATAGGAGTTATTATAAAGGTGTTTGACTAATTGGAAAATTATGAAAAATGTATGCCACACTGAATGACAGTGTCAAAGGCAATTCTTCGTAGTACAAACGATCATTTTTTTGAAAGTGATTAAAAATCAAAAATATTTTTCCAATAAGTATCTGATTCTCCTGAGTGTTTAACTGACGGTGAATCTTTTTTTTCAAATATACCTGCAAAAAGTGATAATTATTTTCGACTTGCCAAATTCTTTTTGATTCGGCTCAGCGTTTCCGGGGCGATACCCAGGTAAGAAGCAACGAGGTTTTGCGGTACGCGTTCAATCATCTTTGGGTTTGATTCCGCTAGTTCAACATACTTTTCTTCGGCGGTATGGGTGTTAGAACTCATCAGACGTCGCTCTTTCGTCACGATGCTGTTTTGATAAAGTATGCGAAAATATCTGTCCATGATCGGGACGGCAATTGTTATATCTTCATAATCCTGCCGCGAGATTTGCAGCAACTCCGAATCTTCAATGGCGTCAATATTATAGATTGCCGGTTTTCCAGTCAAAAAACTACTAAAATCTGACAGCCACCAGCCTTCCCAACCAAAAACACTCATATGCTCAATGCCCTTCTCATCCACATTATAGGTTCGTAGCAGCCCTGATGCTATAAAAGTTAAGTATTTACATACATCGCCTTCCTGCAATAAATACTGTCTTTTCCTCAGTCTTTTCGAAACGAAAAATGTTTTAATTGTCTCTTTCTCATCGTTTGTCAGCGTTACTTTTTCCTGGATGTGGCTAAAAAGTACATCGATCATAATTGGAACGTTTTTTTACTATTCGCAAAGATAATTTTTCCGGGTGACAGTAATGAATAATTAATCCGCCAATGACCTCTTGATTTGGATCAAGTACCCGGGTTGATACACATCATTCCGCAGGACATTCCAACCTGGTAATTTTGTACCACTGGCAAGTGTAATACAGATAATGTTTTGTTACGATCGTTAACTAAATTATCGATAACTAAACCTGGCCGTTTATAAACTTTAACTAATAAAAATACTATGTCAAATATTGCATTGGTGGTTGGAGCAACTGGTATAACCGGAAGCAACCTCGCAGAAAAATTAATTGAAAAAGGATGGATTACCTATGGTCTCGCCCGCAATCCCCAAGATAATATAGCCGGTCTTATTCCTGTTGCAGCTGACCTTCTAAATCCGGAAGATTTGGTAACAAAGCTAGCTGATGTTGCGCCAACCCATGTTTTTTTCACGACATGGATGCGACAGGATACCGAAGCTGAAAATATCAGGGTTAACAGCGCTATGATCCGAAATTTACTGGAAGTACTTTCTGAGAAAAAATCGATTCAGCATGTGGCGCTCGTAACAGGATTAAAACACTATTTGGGGCCATTTGAGGCATACGCTAAGACCGGCACATTACCAGAAACACCTGTCCGCGAGGAACATCCGAGACTTGACCTGGAAAATTTCTATTATGCACAGGAAGACGAAGTTTATGCCGCATCGGAACGTGACGGATTTACTTGGAGCATTCACAGACCACATTCTGTAATTGGAAAAGCAGTCGGCAATTTGATGAATATGGGCACGACACTGGCTGTTTACGCCTCGATTTGCAAAATTACCGGGAGGCCTTTCCACTTTCCGGGATCTGCAGAGCAATGGAATGGATTATCAGATGTTACAGATGCAAAGATTCTTGCCGAGCATATGATATGGGCTGCAACCACAGATGCGGCTCACAACGAAGCCTTCAACATTGCTAATGGCGATATATTTCGCTGGAAATGGTTGTGGGAGCAGATAGCAAAGTGGTTCGAAATTGAGGCAGTCGGTTTTGATGGGACTATTCATCCACTGGAATTGGATATGGAAAATGATAGTAATAACTGGAAGGAGATTGCTGGGAAGTACAATTTAAGAGAAAATGAGATTAATCGACTAGCGTCTGCCTGGCACACTGATCTTGATCTGGGCCGCCCGATGGAAGTGATGACAGATATGTCCAAAAGCCGCAAGTTGGGCTTTACAATATATCAGGACACAAGAGATTCCTTTTTTGACTTATTCCAAAGATTGCGGTCGGAAAATCTGATACCATAAGAAAAGAAAAGGGCATGCTCACACATGCCCTACTTTCTTATAATCCCTCAGAATATCCGTCTGATGTTTTGAATTTATCAACGGTACCTTTTGCCTTATCAGCTACGGAAATTACCGTATCAATTGCTTTATCAGCATAAGTATCAACAGAATTGCTCGCTCTGTTAGCCGCTGTGTCCACTTTTTCTTTCACGTTATCTACTAATCCTGTGGCCATATCTTTCGTTTTAGCCCACTGGTTTTTAAGATCATCCGTTTTTTGGTCCGCCAGATCCTTTAATTCCTGACGAATTTCCTGCCCTGATTTTGGAGCATAAAGTATTGCAGCAATTGCTCCAATCACAGCTCCTAATAATAACCCGGTAGCAAAACCTGCACCTTCGGACTCATTCGTTTCATCATCTTCGTGATATGATCTCATAGCTTTTTGTTTTGTTGTGAGCTTTAAGCTATCTATAAATCCGTGCCACGGTAAAACAGAATGCCAAAATGCCATCAATAAATCATTATAAACCTCAGCTACAAAAGAGAACGTAGATCTGATCGGTGGGGAAATAATTTTGCATGTTGCTTATTCATCTACAATTGAGCCTCGAAAAATGGTAGCTAGCTCGGGAAATTCCACATTGGCAATTCTATTCGTGCCATCAGCGAACGAATAATTTTTGTAGTTAACCTTTCCAGAACCACCGATATTTTTAATTTGATAAATTAGCTTTTCGCAGTCAATTTTTTTACAAGAAGTCCATAACCTAAGGTACTAATTCCTGCATAGCTAAATTTCTATTGAAGGCATATATCAAAATTAATACAGCATAACTTTTTCCTTAGTCAACACAGATCAACTTCTCCACATTATTCCCCAGATTTTTGAAGGCACAATAATTATAAATCCTTGATTGACAAGTCAAGCCGCAATACTTGTGTTTGAAAGCTTAAATATTTGATCTAAACCTTATACCCTAATAAGCATGAAAATCGGAATTATTGCACACTTGAAATATCCTATCTCAAAACCATTTATGGGCGGCCTTGAAGCATTCACTTATGATATCTGCCAGCGCTTACTGGCGCGTGGGCACGACGTTCTACTATATGCCTGCGCATCCTCCGACCCCATTTTAAATGTAAAACCAATCCTTTGTGAGTCTGACCACAAACCCATTACCTCGTCACGATTCAATTCGCGAGAACTGAGCACTGAATTTATTACGACACATCATGCATATGTAGAAATGATGCAGGATATTGACAGCGATCAGCTTGACGTAATTTTTAATAACAGCCTGAATTATGTGCCGATCATGATGTCTGCACTGGTGAAGGCGCCCATGGTAACTGTTTTGCATACGCCGCCTATCTTCGAATTAAAAAATGCAATCCGACATGAGCAGTCTTTCGGTAACATAAAATATATTTCTGTCTCGAAATCGAATGCTGAGAACTGGAAAAATTATGCACCTGATTGTGAAGTTATCCCGAACGGTATTGACCTAAAAACCTGGCAATATTATCCGGAAAGTGATGGCGATTATATCTTCTGGTTTGGAAGAATTCATCCGGACAAAGGTTTACATCTGGCCATTCAGGCTGCCAAAGCTGCGGGTAAAAAATTAAAAATTGCTGGCGCAATCAGCGACACATTTTATTATGAAGAAGTCATTTTACCGCTTGTAGATGATAACATTGAACTAATAGGCCACTGCGATCAGAGCAGGCTCAATGAATTAATTGGCAATGCCCAGGCCTGCTTAATCACACCTTGCTGGGACGAACCTTTCGGGCTGGTGGTTGCCGAATCGCTTGCCTGTGGCACCCCTGTGGCGGGAATTTCACGCGGAGCTTTGCCTGATTTATTATCCAAATCAACCGGAAGCTTATCTCAGGGTGAAGATATTGATCAACTGGCGGAATGTATAGTTCAAGCTACCAGACTTAGCCGGAAAGATTGCCGTGACCGGGCAGAACATTATTTTGATGTGGAGAAAATGACCGATCAGTACGAGTATGTCTTGCAGGCAGCAGTACAGAATAATAAGCAAAAAGGAATGAAATTCAATGTCATATAATTACGCGTTTTATATACATCACCATGGATCTGGCCATTTGATGCGTTCGGTAGCAATTGCAAGGAATCTGCCCAAAGGAACCGTATCATTTTTAGGAAGCGGATTGGCTCGCTACAAAGAAGTTGTCCCGGATTATATCCAGTGCATTGAGCTACCGGGTGATATGATAAGCGAAGTTGATAAGATTGCTTTTACTGCGGATGTGGATTTTTTGCATTACGTACCCATTAATTTAAAATCTGCGGCTGAGAGAACTGCTAAAATCACGGTAAGTTTGAACGGGCTCTTTCCGGTACTACTCATCGTAGACGTATCTGTTGAAATTGCACTACTGGCAGCACTTACGAGCATTCCAACCGTTGTGATTCGTCAGAATGGTGATCGAAATGACCTTGCACACCTGAATGCTTATCAAAGTGCCCGTATGCTGCTTGCGCCATGTACCCGGGATTTAATGAATCCGTCAGCGAATGAATGGGTGGACAAGAAAACATATTTTTCGGGAGGTTTTTCCAGGTATACTGGCATATGTTCAAATGCCGGGGAAGTAAATCCAATTCCCGGATCAATTGGCGTGATGACGGGCATGGGCGGAACCTCACTGGGACTGCCGTTTGTTCGGCGACTTGCGGAAGCATGTAAAAGCAGTAAGATACATGTGATCGGTTCTCTGGCAGGACATGAAGAATTGGATCTTCCTGACAATGTCCATATACTTGGCTCCGTTCAGGATCCGTTGGAGCAACTTCGAACCTATGAGGTAATTATAGGAAATGCAGGCCACAATACGGTCATGGAAATGGCTGATCTGAATAAATATTTTATTTGTATACCTGAAACGCGGCCATTCAACGAGCAATTTGCAAAAGCAAAATTGCTGCAAGACAATAAAATGGCCATTGTCGTTCATCCGCATCAAATCATGGAGGCAGATTGGGAAGAACTCGTATCTCAGGCAAAGCGCCTGCCATCCGATCGGTGGAATGGTGTAATAAATCAGCAGGCTCCTGAAAAGATTTGCGAGGAACTTGTTATACTAGGGAATCAACTTTTTGGTAACACTTAATTTATCTGGAAATTTTAGCTTTTACCGCATATCTTGCTTTGTAGAAACTCTAATTGCTTAAAAATGTCAGGATCAGAGGTGGATTTTCAATCTTATTTATCTAATGCCGCATTTTCCAAAAAATAATCTTGAATTGATATTGATATTTTCGAAATGACTCAGCCGCGGATTATAGCTGCGATAATATAAAGCAAATCCTTGCGAATATAGCCTGATCATTTTCTTTGCAGAAATACAATCATCATCCAAAAAATCTTATTGGAGGCTTTCCTGATCAGTATATCCGGCAAACTGATTTTTATCTTTTTTGTTCTTCCAGGCATAAATACAAAACCGCCCGGGTAAGACCCAGGCGGTTTTTAAATTATACTTAAAAGATTATGCTGGAATTTTTCTTGGTTTTTCACGCTCCCAAAAACGGTGCTGCGCAATCGCCAGAATAAATTTATCTGCCAGTTCTTCGACATCATCAACTACAACAACACCCTCTCTAAGAACTGTTTCTTCTGAATAATCGTCAGGAAGTTTACTGCTAAAATAGGTTGCTTCAAGCACCTGGATCGCAGCTTTATCAGCAGCAATTGCCTTGCAATGCTTGAATGCTTCATTTAGGAAGTGGATGGCATCAGCTTCCGCTTCAAGCGTAGCCACACTGTTTGTCCCTGCCGGAACATAAACTGCATCATAGAGCACAGAAGCTGCCGTTAAAAAGCTGTGATCAACAACAATCTGAGCGTCACTTTCTGCAATAATATAGTTTAAGCGCGGCGCAATAACTTCAACCACTGCACCGGCTGCCATCAACGCATCTTTGACAGTTGTCAAGGAAATCTCATCAACGCCATCGGCTGCAAGTATGGCAATCTTTCTTGTTTTGATACTGTCTTTAACAGTTCCAGCCATACTCAATGCAGATGAAATCGCAACGCTGCTTCTTACAATTGTAGGATCATAATCAGCAGGATCTCCGTCTGCCGGAATGCTATGATTCAAAGGCAAAGCCGGATCCTGAGGTACCGGAAGTCGGAGTGCAAACGCGACCTCAGCGGCAAGGCCAGAATCAATTAACGACAAAATACCAAGCATACGCTCACGTATCGCTACTGTTTTAACTTTTCCAAGCTCAAAACTGAATGCGTCTACAATATGGTTTCTTTCGGGATCAGACTGGCTGTCGAGAAATAGTTTTGCCTGGCTGAAATGATCCAGGAAGCTTTTGCTTCTTGCCCGCACTTTTCTAGCTTCGATGCGCTCAGGATAGCTTGTGAAGCCACCTTCTGAAGCCTTTGCCTGAGCAGGGAAACCATTTCCTAATGTATTTGGGTTGTAACTCGATTTGCCTTTGTCAATCGTTTGGCGCATATAGCCATCCCGCTGATTGTTACGAACCGGATTCAATGGCCGGTTAATAGGAATCTGCTGGAAATTAGGTCCACCTAAACGAATAAGCTGTGTATCTGTATATGAAAACAATCTTCCCTGTAAAAGAGGATCATTTGTAAAATCAATTCCGGCAACAACGTGTCCGATATGATAAGCAACCTGTTCAGTTTCAGCAAAGAAATTATCCGGGTTACGGTTCAGCGTCATTTTTCCTATGCGTTGCACAGGTACGAGTTCTTCCGGAATAAGTTTAGTCGAGTCAAGAAGATCAAAATCAAATTTGAATTCGTCCTCCTCGGAAACGATCTGCACACCAAGTTCCCACTCGGGGAAATTGCCGCTTTCTATCGCATCCCATAAATCTCTTCTATGATAATCAGGATCCTTACCTGAAATATTTTGTGCTTCATCCCAAGCCACAGAGTGAACACCCAAAAGAGGCTTCCAATGGAATTTAACAAAACTGGATACACCTTCTGCATTGATAAAACGGAAGGTATGCACACCAAAACCTTCCATCATCCGATAACTTCTCGGCAGTGCCCGATCGCTCATCGCCCACATAATCATGTGTGCAGACTCAGGCGTCAGAGAGATAAAATCCCAAAATGTATCATGAGCCGATGCAGCCTGAGGAATCTCATTATCCGGCTCTGGCTTTACAGCATGAATCAAATCAGGAAATTTGATAGCATCCTGAATAAAGAATACTGGCATGTTATTACCTACCAGGTCAAAGTTTCCTTCATCAGTGTAAAATTTCACTGCAAATCCTCGCACATCTCTGGCCAAATCCGTAGATCCGCGTGAACCGGCAACCGTCGAAAACCTGACAAATACAGGTGTCTCAATTGAGGTATCATTCAAAAACTGAGCTTTGGTCAGTGCCGACTGAGACTCGTATAATTTAAAGACACCATGTGCTCCTGAACCACGGGCGTGTACAACCCTTTCAGGAATGCGCTCGTGGTCAAAATGCGTAATTTTTTCTCTTAAAATAAAATCCTCTAAAAGAGCAGAACCGCGGTCACCTGCTTTTAGTGAATTCTGATCGTCATTTATTCTAACCCCATGATTTGTAGTCATCAGGGTTCCAGTGGCATCAACTTTATCTGCGTTCAGGTCAACGATTTTATCATTGTCCGGTTGTTCGTCCTGTTTTATTTCTTTATTGGTCGCCATGAAAATTTTTTCAGTTTGTTTAATATTACGCTTCGTCTGCTGCTTTGTAATTCACTTCGTTTTCAGCGATTTCAGTCAGTAAAGCATCTGCTTTTTTTTCCTCAGCCAAGGTTGTGTTCAAAATTTCTGCAACATCGTCTAAACCTAATGTTACCGCTAATTGCGCAAGCCCTCCATAACTGGCGATTTCATAATGCTCAACCTTTTGAGAAGCCAGGATTATTCCAACATCGCGGGTAGCTGTTCCTGCATCTGTACTTTCAACGATTCCTTCAGCCTCTTTGGAAATTCCTTCCATGGCATCGCATTTTTTTGCAATAGCTTTTTCTCCCAGTAGTTCGAAGACTTGTTCCAGTCTTTTGACATGGCCTGCGGTTTGAGTAAGATGCTCCTCAATTGCCGCACTTAACTTCCCGGAAGTTGCCGCCTGGATCATTTTGGGCAGCGCTTTAACCAGGTGGTTTTCGGCCCAGTAAATGTCACGGATACCGTCTAAAAAAAGCTCCATCAATGCTGGCTCAGCACCAGCTGATGTTTTCGTTTTGAATTTCGGCTCAGTGCCGCTTGCGTTTTCCATTAGTTAATTGATTAAGTGTTTATGTATGTTATCAAAATATATACCAGTCGCCATTAAATGACTTAAATGTGTCTGTCGGTATGGCAGCAAAACACAATCGTTGCATCCTTTCGAATAAATCGAGTGAGGATGCAACGATGTAGAATTATAGAATTGAAAACTATATCACAGCAGATTCAAATTGATAAATCACATTCTAATGTCAGACAAACCTGCTTATTTTCCTGCGCAACTACGCTCTTGAAATTTATGGAAAAACTTACATTACTTCATTTTAAACGAAGTTCTGAATTCTGACGCTGCATAGTCCTGGGCTTCCTTTGCCTCGGGTACCAGTGCATCCGTTCCAAAAAATTCATGTGTCGTTCCCTGATACAATTTTCTCGTCACCTTCACCCCTGCAGCTTCCAGTTTTTCTTTCAGCGTATTTCCCTCCGTTTCAAGCGGATCAATTTGCGCAGAGATGATTGTAGTCGGCGGCAGATTTTTTAGATCAGCATCTACGATAGAGATTCTTGTATCCTTTGACTCTTTCGGAACGTCGTTCAGATAATGCATGAGAAACCATTTGATCGAAGGTTTGTCAAGCGGTTTTGCATTTGAATATTTAATATACGAGGCCGTATTAGTATCAGAAGCCGCGACAGGATAAACCAAAAGCTGGTGCTTAGGCATTCTTTCTCCTTTGTCTCTGGCCATAATACTTACGTTAGCAGCAAGATTTCCTCCGGCACTTTCCCCGGCCACTCCTATTTTGCTCGTATCGCCATTCATGCCACCTATATTTTTCACAACCCAGCCATAAGCCTGATAAGCATCATTGTGAGCGGTCGGAAATTTATACTCTGGACCTTTCCTATATCCAACCGAAACGACAATTGCACCTACCTTTTCAGATAATGCCCGCGCAGAAGCATCATAAACATCGATATTTGCAATAACCCATCCACCACCATGATAATAGACGATTACAGGAAAGGGCCCTGTTCCGGTTTTTGGTTTATAAATCCGGGCATGTATTACTCCATCATACACAGCAATTTTGACGCCGGAAGTATCCACCATTGGCAATTTGGGAGTTATGTTGTTTTCAGCCAGAAGGTCCATCACGGCATCCTTAACGGTATGATTCATGCGGGCACGTTGAGGCGTAAGCGTTGGCAAAGGCGGATCCTGGTAACTAATCAGTTTTTCGATAACCACCCACATCTGATCGGTAATGTCGGGAGCCCACTCCGGCTTCGGAGTTTTTGGTTTTAAGTTAACAACTGGCTCGGTGCTGTGGTCTGTACACGCGTTTGAAAAGAGAATAACGCCTGCCATCACGAAAAGGAATAACCCGTTGGCGATCCTTATCTGGATTTTGAATTTTTGTTTCATGATAATGTAGGATGATGAAATTTGACAGGCGCGTTATAAACAATTATTCCAGCAGTGCAATACTTTGAAAATCATAGCATTAAAGAATATTATACAACTAAAGGGAGTAGTTGCGATGAAGATTTGTCAAGTGTGACCTTTGAGTAACCTTAATTTGTATCTATTGCTATTTAATGCGTATAAGTTTTCCCGTTGCAATTCGCAACGGGAAAATAAAATTTAAGGTTTTAGAACTACCTTAACGCAATCATCCTGCTTTTCATCAAATATTTTGTAGCCAAGTGCAGCATCTTCCAATGGCATCGAATGCGTGATAATATCATCAAGAACTACCTTTTCATCACGGACAAGATCGATCAAATGATCGATGTAATTCAATACCGGAGCCTGCCCCTGTTTGATTGTAATTCCCTTATCGAAAATCCGGAACAACGGAAAATTATCATAAGGCGAACCATATACGCCAACAATAGAAACTGTTCCCATCCTTCTCACTGCTTCAAAACACATATCGAGCACCTTCATCGAACCCTTTTCAAGATGGATGGTTGCCTTGGCTTTATCAATTAGATTACGTTCCGGTTCAAAACCTACGGCGTCAACACAAACGTCAGCACCTCGTCCGCCAGTCATCTGCCGAATCACTTCAACCACATCAACTTTATTAGGATTCAGCGTATCGACATTGTTAACTTTTTTTGCTTTTTCTAAACGATAATCCAGTGGATCAATCGCAATTACCCGGCTTGCGCCATGCAGCCAGGCAGCTTTCTGTGCCATTAATCCAACAGGGCCACAGCCAAAGACTGCAACAACTTCCCCACCCTTCATTTGAGCCCAATCTATCGCTGACCAACCCGTTGGAAATATGTCAGTTAAGAACAAAACTTGCTCATCAGTCATGTTATCAGGGACAATTCTCGGACTTACATCTGCGTAAGGAACGCGAACATACTGAGCCTGCCCACCGGAATATCCTCCGTAAAGGTCCGTATACCCAAAAAGAGCCGCACCTTTTTCATTTAATAAATTACCACCTGGGCCATAATTTTTGTAATTGGAATTCTCACAAGCGGGTGATGCTTCATGAGTGCAGAAAAAACATTTTCCACAAGCAATAGGAAACGGAACGACCACCCTGTCGCCTTTCTTCAGATTTGTTATCGCGGAGCCGGTTTCCTCTACTATTCCCATAAACTCGTGACCCATAACCAGATCGTCTTTTTGAGGGACAGCACCGCTCAAAATGTGCAAATCCGAACCACAGATGGCTGTCGAAGTAACCTTTAAAATAATATCCCTCGGATCCAGAATCTGCGGATCCGGTACGTTGTCTACGCTAATGTCCCCAGGTTTGTGAAATACTGCAGCTTTCATAAATATGTTTTGTTTGTTGATGAAGTGATTTTTGATGTGCCTGGTTTAACATAACTATGCCAGTACATTTGCCTCCGAAATAATCGGTGGATGAATTGAGATTTGTATTTCACGCAACGTGCAGGACCAGAACACTAGTAGGTATATACGTAAAATGATCGGTCACTATGGAGCTACTAATAATTTCGAATTCAAATCATTAGTTTAATTCAAAACAGCAGAACATTAGAAAATTAAAGCGGCGTAATCGCCTAATCAATCAATAGTATTTTCCTGAATGCCGTGATTGAGACCTTTCGTTTTCTTTTGCGAGATCTTTTTTTGCAACCATTCCGGATATTGTGAATCATCTTCTGCGTCATAGACACGTAATTGCTGATCTGGTTCAGGAATCAATAGGTCCGCCTGCTCACACCCCAAAATCTTTGCAGCTGTTTGAACCCCTGAATATGTCGCGCCAGCCACTCCATTGGCAAGTATGCTGGCTCCACACAAATACAAGTTCTCGATTTCACTTTCAGGTTTAAAAGAAAAAGCACCTATCTGCCAGAAGTTTTTCTCAGTTCCATATACGCAGCCATTCGTTGAGTCCAGATAAAACATATTGGTCAGCGGAGTACCTAATTCTTTTTGCACAATATGATTTCGGACGTCCGGCAAAACTCTTTCTAATCCATCAAGCAATTTTTCAGTCAGCCGTTCTTTCAAAGCAAAGTATTCAACTGAGTGACTTTCGCCTTCACTTTTAAAAATATCAAAAGCCTCATGGCCAATAAGGGTTATGACTTCAATGGTATGATTTGTTCCGTCGTAACTCGTTGGATCTTTCAGTGTGCTGCAGCTGATAAAAAGACTATTAAACTCATCATAACTGTCCAGGTCGGGTCTCATCTGCTCGTGATAAATTTCATCAGGATCCCTGTCAGCCATAAGCCAAATATTACCTGAATCCATACCTGCTTTGCTGACATCCATATTCACAGTTAAAAACAGCATAAGGGAAGTACACGAATATTTGGTATTGCTAAGCTGCTTAAACAGTTTAGGGCTCAGGTTATCCGCGCCCACAAGGCCAAGAAACGTTTTACCTGGATCTGTATTGGAGATAATACGTTTGGCATAAATACGTTCTCCGTCGGCAAGCTCCACACCGATCGCCTTCTTCTTTTTGTCTCCTGAAAGCAAAATTCGCTTTACATTTTTACTTGTCTGTATTTGGCCTCCATGCTTTTTGACGGCTTTTGTCATGGCCTTAACAATTGCTGCTCCGCCGCCCATGGGATAAAATCCGCCATTGGAATAATGGTCCATCACGGCGGCATGATAAGGAAAACAGGCCTTTCCCGGCGGCAGCCCATGGTCACCGCACTGAATGTTGAGAACCTTTTTGAGCAAAGGATTTTTTATATGCCAGTCAATAACCCGCTTCAAACTGAACAGACCGTATTTACCTAAATGTCTGGTTTTCCAGGGAATTGTCAGATGATCCATAAAACCATTCATTTCTGAAATAGCTCCCAGCTGACTACTCACATTTTTTATCAGGGTTAAATATTTTTTCAGGCCTTTTTTTTCTTCGGGAAAACGTTCTGATAACACACGATACATTTCGTCATAACCAGCAGGAATATCTACACTTTCTACACCGATCCGGCAATGTTCGTATCCGCTTGTGTTCATTTCAAAAAACACAAGATCATTAGCTATACCCAAACCCTTATAGAGCTTGCCAGTAGATTGATCTTTCCCAAGTTGCCCCAGATAATGTACACCGGGAGAAAAACGCTGTCCGTTAATATAAAAACTATGACACCAACCGCCCGGAACGTTATGCTGTTCAAGTACCAGCACTTTTTGCCCCTTCCGAGCCAGACAAATTGCCGCAGAAAGTCCACCTGCCCCAGATCCAATAATTAATGTGTCAAATTCCATATTACGCTATATACGAATTTAATGCCAGCCAGGATTATTACAAAAATTATTGGTGAGCAGCACTTGAAAAATTAAGCACAAAATTGAGTAGTGCTCATTGATAATATCCCAACCCTGAATTGATATAAAGACACTCCAACCTATCGTTTACTACAATTGGTATAATTTTAGTGGTATCCTATTTTCAAAACATAAAGCATAAAATACTACGAAATATGGGCAATACAACTGAATATAAGGATTGGCTTTCAAATGTAAATCTGGATGACCATCAAGACGTATACGATCTTTATAACTCGATAAATAATTATGAGACAGCTGGCAAATTTCATACTTCAAAGGAAGTAACAAATAATGGCAGTGAATATTTTGTAAAAGCGGAAGGTAACCAGGATCCTTTGCACCTTAAATCAGAAGACGAGAAATTTTCTTTCCTGCAATTTCTTGCCGATGAATATACAGATTCGGGAGATGGTAATGTGGAAACCTGGTACAATCTGAAAAAAGAAGTTAATAAAATTGATTGATCAGTGGCCGTAATGGCCACATTGAATATTAGATTTTAAAACAATGCCTGACTATTTGGTCGGGCATTGTTTTGTTTAATGGTAAATTATTCAGACTTGGCACCATAACATACAATTTCTCCAGCGGGAATAGTCAGTCGAATCGATTTACCATTTCTAACTTCCACATTGAGCTCATTCGGACATTCATTGGTACCGTGGAGACAATACAGTTTTGAGCCTATTGGATGAATTTTATCATCGATGGTAACGTGAATAGTTGCTGTCGAAATTTGATTTAGATTTATAGCGCACAAATATTCCATATTATCCAAAATCCGTGACCAGGCCAGGACATTAAAATACTGGTCGCCTGATTCATTCGGATAATAAAAGTCAACCCCGTTTTCACTAACCTGACGCTCGTAGAATTTCCCGTTGATTAACGCCGGATATTCCCGCAAAAACTCTTCCAACGCTGTCATTCTATTGTCACTCGATTTGTACCGTTCGACAAAAGATACCAACGCTACGTTATATCCTGTCGGAAGCATATTAGCCTTAAAGATCTGAGCCGGACTTGCAATTATCTCTGTCATAAGCTGCCGTAGTTATCTGGTGAAAGTGTAAATACTGATCTTACAAATCATATACCAATGTTAATGGTTTTATCAATGTCAGCGCCCAATGAATGGTTTTCTTCAAATTATAAATCAAGCTATTTAACTAACGAAATATTTAACGCAACAAAAAATCTGTTGTTGATTTATACAAGCAATAACCGCCCTGGGACATTTACTTCAAATATTGAAAAAAGTAGCTTTGAAAATGGTTCCGCTAAACCGGACTCCCATTTTTCACGCAATTTTCAATAAACTTTAAGTACTATGGGCCACAAACAGATCGCTTACAAATATCAACAAGTCGGGAATTTAAACATTTTTTATCGTGAATCCGGAGATCCTTCCAAAGCGACGATTGTGCTGCTCCACGGATTTCCAACTTCCTCACACATGTACCGGCGCCTGTTGCTTGAATTATCTGACGAATTTCATCTGATTGCGCCAGACTACCCAGGTTTTGGCAACAGCGACTTTCCTTCGCCAGATAAGTTTGAATATTCGTTTGCCAACATTTCAAATACTATTAACCAGTTTCTGCAAAATCTGAACTTGGCGAAATACGTGTTCATGATACAGGATTACGGAGCTCCGGTTGGGTTCAGAATCGCGACTGCCCATCCTGAAAGAGTCAGAGGTTTTATCGTACAGAATGGAAATGCGTATGAAGAAGGGCTTAGTGACGGCTTTGCAGATTCCAGAAGGTTCTGGCAAAACAGAACTCCGGAAACGGAAAAACCAATGCGGGCATTATTTGGCCTGGAAAGCATCAGGTGGCAGTATACTTTCGGTGCGCGAAATCCCGAGAATATCAGCCCTGATACCTGGGATCTCGATCATGCAAAAATTTCCAGACCTGGAAATCACGAAGCCCAATTAGACCTGCTTCACGATTATCAAACCAACATAAAACTTTATCCGGAATGGCAACAATATCTGAGGGATAACCAACCGCCGATGCTGATAACATGGGGACGTAATGATCCGTTTTTCCCGGAACCTGGTGCAAAAGCATATTTAAACGATGTTAAAAATGCAGAATATTATTCGTACGATACCGGTCACTTTGCCCTTGAAGAAGACGGATTGGATATCTCAAATAAAATCAGGGGCTTTATGCAACGTTTACCTGCGGAAAGATGAAAAGTGCTTATTGTGATAAATTAGCATTCCTCAATTTGTACCAAAAAGCCATGTCCGTTTTAAACATGGCTTTTTCGTGTGACAAGTCTTTGCATATCTCGCCGGCATTCAGAAATAAATCTGCTTTTCAGATCGTCACAAGTTTGCAACTTTGACCAATAATATTCTTGATTTCTCCGTCTGGCGCAACATCACTATTCACCAGATCGAAAACAGTTTTCGAAAAATCATACATACTTTTTGGCAACTTATTTTGTTCCCGCTGCCTTGATAATCACCTCAGCAACTTTTTCAGGTTTGGAGAGCAGAGCAACGTGACTGGCAGGAAGGTGATAGACGGTTGCGTGGATCTTTGCTGCCATTTCAGTTTCCAGTTGCGGCGCAATCACTTGATCATTATCAGATACAATGTAAAAACTCGGTTTATTTTTCCATGCCGGGTTAGATATCTTCGCACCTAATGTACTCACGTGAAACCGGCCCTGGCCTGCGGCAAGCACCATTGCCTCCTGCTTTGGCAAATCCTGAGCAAAATGTTTTACAATAGTTTCTTCTTTAAGGCGGATATAACCATCTGTGATTACCGGGTCGGAAAAACCGGGCACGTTGGGTATTTTTCTGACTTCATAGGCTTCCTTACTGATACTTTCCAGGCTCTGTCCTTCATCCGGCGCATAGGCGGCAACGTACACCAAAGCTTTTACCCGCTCGTCATTTCCCGCTTGAGTAATGACAGCGCCTCCCCAAGAGTGTCCTACCAATACAACATTTCCTTTGGCCTCGGTAATGGCCCGGTTGACAAAAGCGACGTCATCGTTTAAAGAAGTCAGCGGATTTTGAACAGCAATAACCTGGAACCCTTGTTTTTGCAAGATCGGTATTACTTTGTTCCAGCTCGAACCATCTGCAAATGCGCCATGGACCAGAATAATGGTAGGCTTTTCTTCAACATTCTCTAACGAGGAGGTGTGATCATCTGGCTCGGAAAAAGACATCATTGGACACATAATTAATAGCAGTGCCAAACTGGCCAAATTGGCCAAAACTGATTTTGAAAGTTTCATATTGTTTATTTAAAATGTAAATGCAAGTCTATAACAAAAGAAATTATATTGAACGATACGTTATGTACGCAAACAGGTCTGTTCAGTTGGTCTTCTGTATAATGTTTTACTAATTTTAAAAACCGGCAGGACATGTTTTCCGGTAATCTGTAAAATTGCAGCCGCATCCCATTTTGAAGAATTTACTGAAATGAGCAGTATCTTCAAATCCCAGTTTATATGCAATGGCCTTCATACTGACACCTTCAACCAAGGCCATTCGCTTTGCTTGCAGCAATAATCGTTTTCTAATATTTGCACTTGCTGACATTCCTGTTTCCTGTTTGATAATCTGATTGAGATAATTTGGTGTAACGGACAACTCATTGGCATAATCCATCACCTTTTTGTTCACATGGTAACGCCGTTCAAGCAGATCAAAAAACCTCTTTGCCAGCGAACTCATATCTGCCTTGAACGATGAACGATGCACAACGGACCGTTGCCTGAGCAAATAGAGCAGAACGATCCTGATATATCCTGAAAGAACTTCCATTTTCTGACCATGCGAATCTTTTAATTCCTGACGCATGCATTGAATGACACTCATGATCGTTGCAGTTGTCATGCCATCAATTTCAAATACACGTGAAATGCAATACGAGAGATTTGGGTAAGGTGAGTTGAGATCCGTTGGAATAATTCCGGCAGGAAACCGGACAACAAGCCCTTCCAGATCATATGCGGATCTGATATGATATGCCAGGCTGGGTGCCAGAAAAAGGATCATTCCTTCCGAAACCTCGATCGTTTCGAGTTCAAACATAATTTGAAAATGCCCTTTGGTGAGCCAGATAAGTTCAACAACCTGCTCCTGTTTGACATGGCGTACTGAAAAATATCCGGCATGTAACGGAAGTATCTCAAAGGGTTCGCTGGCAGACACCGGAAATTCTACCGGCCGGTGAACCAGATTGGGAGGTGCTATAAAGCTTTTCATAACCATTGATTATTTACTATTTTAACAGAGAAATTCCGGATCAATGTTTGCATTTACTGCAAAACTTAAATTCTTTCATGTAGCCAGCGTAGTATGTCCTTCACTACAATGCCATGGTATTTGTCATTAAGAAGATCGTGATAATGCCCCTCGTACAATTTCAGCCGCTTGTCCGTTGAAGAAGCTTGCTCGAAAAAGTATTTGCTTCCGCTCGGGTTTGTCGCTTTGTCGGCAGTGCCATGCAGTATAAGGAGCGGCAGATTTATTTCGGACATATTATTTTTCAAAAAGTCTGCGGCATATAATAACTGCTGCATTGTTTTTGCCGGTTGCTTTTCGTTTGCCAGCAGTGGATCGTTATTCATTGTTTCAACAACAGACTGGTCACGGGAAAAATCCTGATTATTTAATTTAACGAGCCTTGTGTGGGGAATCAGGTTGCCAAGTAGCTTCATTACCGCCAAAGCAAAGCCGGGAACGGGAAGATGAAAAGCAAAGCTCTCAGCAATGAGTCCTTTTAATTTGGCTTGATGCGTTACTGCGTAAACAGATGCGAACACACCTCCTGCACTATGGCCTAAAAGAAAAATAGGCCGGTTTGGATGTTCACATATTATGATTTCGATCAATTGGTCAATGTCCGAGATGATATCTCTGTAATCCGAAATGTAGTATCGTTCACCATCCGATTCTCCCCGGCCGCGAAGATCGAGGGCATACACTTCGTACTGATGTTCGTTGAGCTGTGCAGCAAAGTTTTTATAATATCCGCTGTGGGAATTTAGCCCATGGATGATGATTACGACACACTTTGGTCTTCCGCCATTAACCCAGTTTCGATAAAAAATATTTTGGCCCTTATCGTTACCGAAATTTGATGTCCGTTCCGTAGATCTCGATTCCATGGATTGATTTGAGTTTTGATGTACTAAATCCCTTTCTAAAAGTTATAGTAACCAAACACATGCCAAACGGAGACACTACCGGAAGCAATCAGTGTAAATTATTTAAATAATTAACATACAAGTAGTTATAAAATTTTATCAATGTAAGGGAAACCTAAGGACAGGTATACTGTTCCGAAAATATCGGAGCGAGCCATGGCAGACTCCGGAAAAAAAGTAGGCCGGATTGGATTTTTATTTATTATAAAGGCCTCACGAAGGATTTAAAAAATCTTCCCTCCTGATACCCAGTTTTGCCATTTTAGATTCCAGCGTCGTTGGTTTTATATTGAGAATTTCCGCAGCGCCTTCCGCTCCACGGATGAGGCCTTTGGATTTTTTTAGAATGGAAATGATATATTCTCGTTCCGTTTCTCTCTGGACATGCTTAACATCTTCAAGCGTTTCAATATTTTTCTTGCCGGCTAATTCGGCGGAAGATGAAGTTAGGCTACGCATCAGTTCCAGTTTCGCTTTTCCGTCGTTGAGAATAACAGATTGCTCAATTACATTAACAAGTTCACGAATATTTCCGGGCCAGTCGTATGCTTGCATTTCCTCGATCATCGATTCCGCAATACCGTTGAATTCCTTGTTAAATTCTGTGCAAAATTTGTTAGCAAAAAATAACGAAAGTGCCATGATATCTCCTTTCCTCTCTCTTAGGGGCGGCAGTGTAATGGGGAAAACATTCAGACGATAATATAAATCCAGCCTGAATGTGCCCTTCGCTACTTCCTTTTCAAGGTTCCGGTTCGTTGCGGCAATGATCCGGACATTTACTTTCCTCGACGAATTACTACCCACATATTCAATTTCCTTTTCCTGCAAAACCCGCAACAACTTTACCTGCATTTCAAGCGGCAACTCTCCTATTTCGTCCAGGAATATCGTACCTCCTTCTGCCTGTTCAAACTTACCTTTTCGTTTTTCAAAGGCACCGGTGAACGAACCCTTTTCGTGCCCATATAGCTCAGATTCAATTAAGGCAGCAGGAATAGCGGCGCAATTCACCTTTATAAACGGCCCCTTTTTTCTGGGTGAAAGTGTATGGACAGCCAATGCAACATTCTCCTTGCCAGTACCGCTCTCGCCCAAAATCAAAATCGAAGTACTGTATGGGGCCACCTGCATAGTATGATCTAAGGCTGCCAATAATAGCGGATCGCTTCCGACTATTCCTTTAAACCCAGGAACAAACGCCGACTGAACGGCTAAATAATTGCCAGATTTTGGCAGAGCTGTTTTCGAAGTTACCGCCACATCCGGGTGTAAATCTGCTGATTCACGCAGAAACAAATTAATCCGATTCAATAACGCAATATGATTTTTTGTATAGATATCTGGCTGTCGGCTATAAAAGAAATAATGCACCAATGACCCGTTCTTCAACTGGACTGGATATACGAGGTATGATTGCAGTTTAAAGGCGTCACAAAATACGTTCGGAAGCGTCATAAGTCCGGCTGTCTGATTTGAAATTCCGACATTGTAAATGACGGCTTGATTGTCAGAATCAGAAATGGCAATTATTTTGGACATTGCGGTTTCATTGAAACCTGTGATCGTCATTAACTCCTTTTTCCCGATAAATTGATATTCATCATATCCGATTCGCAGATAAGCCATATCGTCAAACTGCGAGGCATTAAGTGGCCGAGAGCCGACCACTATAAGATCAAAAGGAATATGAGCTTGTATCGTCTTAGAAATATGGAGTAACTTTTGGTGAGGGGCTGTCGTATTGTTGCTTATTTCTGCTAATTGTTTTTGCAAGATTTCTTCCTGACGCAATCTTGATTCGAAGCTATGCCTAAGACGATAAATAGCAATGTCTATGGCCACAAGCAGATCTTTTTTTCGGAATGGCTTGACGATAAATCCATAAGGATCAGTGGTTTTGGCTTCTTCAAGTATTTCCTGGCTGGAATTCGCCGATATGTAAACAAATGCAATATTTTCAGCTTTTAGTTTTTTGGCCAGGTCTATCCCCGATTGTTTCCCATCCAATCTAATATCCAGAAGTACAAGGTCCGGCTTGTGTTTTTGCAGAATTTCATCAGCTTCTTCAAATGATGCAGCGATGCCACTGATCCGGTATCCCGCCTCCTTTAAAATTACCCGTAAATCATTCGCAACAACAAATTCGTCTTCTACAATCAACACATTATCATTCATAACTTTTATGATTTGGCATATCTGAAATCATCTGACCAGTACAGGAAATCTGACCGTTATGTGCACACCTTTGAGGCTTTCAATCGTAAAACTTCCTTTCAACTGTTTTGTCAGCCCTTGCATCAGATCAAGGCCTAATGAGTTATGCTGCATCAAATCAAGCTCAGCCGGCAGCCCAATACCGTTATCAGATATTTTCAAAAATAAATAATCCGCCCCTTCCCGTTTAAGATTGATGCATACCAACCCACTATGCTCATTCAGGAAAGCATATTTAATCGCATTTACGATACTTTCATTAATGATAAGCCCAAGCGGAATTGCCTGCGAAACATCCAGGTACAGCGGCTCAATTCGCAGATCGTAGTTGATCCGGTTATCTGTGTCGAAACTTTCCTGCAGATAACCTACCAATTCACTGATATATTCAGGCATGGCAATCTGAGACGTGTTTTCATCTAAATAAAGTTTTTGATGGATAAGCGACATGGCCTGCATGCGCCTGAGGCTGTCCTGGACTGCTGTCACTGCCGCATCATCTTCCAGATAGGCAGATTGTGAATTGAGCAAACTGGTTACCATCTGAAGATTGTTCTTAACCCTGTGATGCACTTCCCTGATCAGCCATTCTTTTTCTTTAAGCAATTTTTCCTGCTCGGTATTCAGTGTTTCTAAATACACATTTTTCCTGTCCAATTCTTTCTGATTTGCTTCAAGCTGGCGATTGCTTCTTTGTTTCAGTGAATAACGATTAAGCAATAAACCGATGATAATTAATAGAGACGCAGCTCCTGCCAGGGTAATATTTTTCGTTCTATCAGCTTCCTCTGCTTTGATTCTCTGTAACTGATTCTGACTATTCAGCAGCCTGATATCCTTATCCTTTTTCTCAGCTTCATATTTCACTAATAATTCATTTGCCTTTTTTCGCTGGTCATAGCTGAATACCGAATCCTTAAAGTCATTTCTCAGGTTTAGATTTTTTATAGCATCGAGATATCGCCCATCCAGTGAGTCAAGTTTGTATAGATTGTAGAAATACTCACCCTTTCCGGAAATGTCAGTTGCTGATATAAACTCTTTTCCCTGTTCCAAAAGTTCTCTGGCCTTGGCTGTGTTGCCAACCTTACGGTAAAAGGCAGCTATTTGAAAAAAGGCAGCCGGAAATTCGTCGTGGACATATTCCATCGGAAATTTTTCAGCCATGATCAGGAATATGTTGTAATTCTGTTCTGCAAGATCAAGTCTCTTCAAATTTTCATAGGTAATGCCAAGTAATAAGGCAAAGTGCATCTGTTCAAAGTAGGATGTAGGCGGGTATTTGGTTTCGGCTTCTTTCAGCAATGGTAACGCTTCTTTTGCTCTGCCAATCACGTTGAGTGTCCCGACTTTGCCTATTAACGATCTGTACCAATACATCCGTGACTCCCTCTTTTTATCTTTCAGGCTTTTGTCAAACCAGGTAATCGCCTCATCGGATTTAAATAGACGCTCATACACAAGCCCTCTGCGTGTATAAAATAATCCTATAAAAGTGGAATCTGATCGGGTGTTTATGCTTGCCAGACTCTTATTGGAAAACGTCAATGCATTGTTGAGCGCCCCCTTTCGATAAGCCAGCCAGGAAAGCGCATCATAAGGATATTGAGTTTGACGAAATTTTATTTCCGTTTGAAGTTTAATTATTTTATGTAAAAGTGCCTCGGCAACATCGTATCGCTTGTTAACAAAATTTTCTATATTTATTAACGAGAGTGTTTCAATCTCCTGCTCTTTTAAATGTTTTGTTTTAAAAATAGAAAGTGCTTTTTCAAACTTTGATAACCTGATCGGATCACCGTAACGAAGTACCTCACCTCCGCGTAAAAATGCCTGAGCCAAAGCCAGCGTATTTCCTGACCGCTCACACAACGTCTCGATTTCTGTAAACATTTTCTGACCTTCATCGGCGCGTCCCGACTGGTGAAGCAAATGAGCCCTAAGGGTCATACTTTCGATCTTCCATTGCGTGGGTGCAGATCTGCTAAAATTAATGGCTTCGTCTATATACTTTGCCGCCTGATCCAGATCCGCTTTTCTGTTGCCTGGCATAAAAACATAGTAGCTTCCAAGTTCGATCAACAATCGTATTCTTGCAGAATCTTTCAGCCGCGTCAGCAGCTCCTTTGATTCTTTTATTTTTCCGGCATCTATCAAGCTGGTCCCTGGTGACGGCCTCCCATCGCTGTAACCTTCGCTGTAAGCAAGGATTGGACTTAATCCATAAACTTTACAGGGAATACGCACGGCACTGTCCATATCGATCTGTCCCTGACTGATGGTATGGAGATATTGCGCTGTGATCCGGATCAGTAACCTTTGTCTGGCTACGTCGCTATAACCTGAGGTATTAGACTGCGCATTAGCGTTGACGACAAATAATGTAACTAGGCCTACCGACCTCAATACCAACTGTATACTAGCCCAAAAGTGAAGTTTAAGGTTCATAACGATAGTTGAATAGTCCGAATAAATCAAAACCACACCGACCAGAAGTTTCAGGCTCAAAAATGAACATGAATTTAATTATTTAAAGCGATAAACCTGACCTTTATACGCACGCCATTATTATTTTCAATAGAAAATTCTCCTTTTAATTGTTTTGACAGCCCCTGTACCAGATTAAGTCCCTGAGACTGATGTTTTTTCAGTTCAAATCCTGCGGGTAAACCGATGCCATTATCCTGAATTCCGAGTACCATATAATCAACACCGTCACGCGTCAAACTGATACGAATAATTGCTTCCTGTCGCTTCGGGAATCCATACTTCATCGCATTTACAACGCTTTCATTGATGATCAACCCTAACGGAACTGCCTGTGAAACATCAAGATATATCGGCTCGATATTTTGCTTAAAACTTATCTGCATGTCTGTGTCTAAACTTTCCTGCAGATAGTTTACCAGATCTTTGATATAGTCCTGCATGGCAATCGTACTTGAATTATGATCTTCGTAAAGCTTTTGATGAATTATCGACATAGTCTGCACGCGGCGCAGACTATCTTTAACAGCCGAAACAGCGGATTGATCTTTCAAATAGACGGTCTGTGTATTGAGCAAACTCGTCACCAACTGAAGATTATTTTTAACGCGGTGGTGCACCTCATCGATCAGCCATTCTTTCTCTTTAAGAAGTTTTTCCTGCTTTGCAGTCAATTTTTCCAGAAAAATATTCTTCTGATCAACTTCTTTCTGGTGCGCCTCATACCTGCGATTGCTTCGCTGTTTGGCATGGAAACTATTCAATAATAATAACACAATTATTAAAAGCAAAGCAGCACCGGCCAGGGCAATATTTTTTATTCTATGAGCCTGCTGATTTTTGTTATTAAGTAATTCAATATCTTTTTTCCTTTCTGCAATCTCATAACGAACCTGTAATTCTTCGATCTGCCTGCTTTTGGTTTCACTAAAAATTGAATCTTTCAAAGCCATGTGTTTTAATAAATATTGCGTGGCCGACCGGTAATTCCCAAGAGCGGAATCAGACTTGAAAAGCATCAGGTAAATTTCCTTCGTATCAGCGATGGAATTTGTACCTGCCGGCGCATTGAGAGCCTTTTGTAAAAAAAACAGCGCATTTCTGAATTGATGCTTTTCCATAAAATATTGTCCCAACTCATAATGAACATCGGTATTAACCTCATTGTCTTCCCCTAAACGACCAGTTAGTTTTACCAATTTCGCGTAGTAATTATTTGCGCGCTGCTCTTGATTAATTACCTTATAACAATAAGCAAGCGAAGCCAGCAAACTTGCCTGCGCGTGTACACCATTGGGTTTGTTTTTTGCGCTTATGTCCAGAATAAATGCAAGAGCCTCTTTTTCCTTTTTGAGTTTGATAAGTCCCCTCGCCAAAAATCCTGCATCTCTGAACATATAAAGGTTGACCGTCTCAGTATATTCACGTTTTTCGAATACTTTCCTGTACCATTCCACGCTTTTTTCAGTTTGGCCCAGTTCCCTGTACATATTTGCCAGCCTGCTGTAAAAAACAACTGCCGGAGAAAAATCCTTCGCCGCTTCCATACTTTCAATTGCCTTTAGAGAATAAAAAATGCCTTTGCTAAAATCTCCTTTGTAGCGATTGGTAACTGCAAGCAGATCATATACGTAAAAAAGTTTAGGGTAACCGATCGACTTATATCGATGTAGGACATTCAGCAATTGTTTTTCCGCGAGGTCAAGTCTGCCCTGCACCATATTCAAGTCGGCAATACTTTTCAGAGACTCGATTTCCATCGCTTCAATTCCGGCTTTTTTATAAAGAAAAACCATTTTTTCAAAGCAATACAATCTGGTAATTCCCGACGAATCACGGGGTGGAATCAACAAGGCAAGTTCCTGCCATAGCGCTGCCTGAGTTGCTTCATTACCTTGCCTGCTGGTTCGATCGATCAATTCCTTGAATAGCTTTTCACCTTCCTCTGTATTGCCGTTTTCGAAGTAGTAAACAGCTTTATCGTGCAATCGCAATAGTAATTTTGAGCGATACATTTTTTCGGTTTGAGAGACAGAAATCCTGGGAAACATCATTGAAAGAATGATAACTATTAAAACCATATCTTTTCGGTAAAGCTGATGCATCGTTTAGATTTTTAGTTTCCGAAAGAGATACCAGGCGCATCAGACGTGAGTGACGCACGAAATTTTGCCTTTTTCGTGTCTGCCAACACAGAAAAACAGCGGCGAAAAATCGTCGCTGTAAACTTATGAATGATCTTAATTTGATGACCTTCGTAAAAGATCGATCATATTCGCGATCCTGTCAATGAACCTTTCGTTCAAGAAAATCTCTGATTTTATCTGCGATTTCGTCTCCGACACTTTCCAGTGCAAAATGCCCAGCATCAAACAAATGGTATTCGAGATTCTTCACGTCCTTCTTATACGCTTCGGCTCCCGCAACAGGAAATATGTAGTCATTTTTTCCGTAAACAATGAGCATTTCGGGGTTCTGATCACGAAGGTATTGCTGCCACTGAGGGTACAGCACTACGTTTGTCTGATAATCATAAAACATATCCAGCTGAATTTGTCCATTCTCTTCACGTTCCAGGTGTCGCAGATCAATTTCCCAATTATCAGGACTTACAACGCTCGGATCAGGTACGCCGTGAGTATACTGCCATTTCAGACCGTCTGGTGAGTGAAAAGTTCTAAGCTCATCTTCCGCAACTTTGTCGTTTTTATTCGCCCAATAAGCCTTGATCGGATCCCAGAAAGTTTCCAGGCCTTCTTCATAGGCACAGCCATTCTGGACAATCAATGTATCAATTTTCTCAGGATTTGCCGAAGCAATTCTCCATCCGATCGGGGCACCGTAATCCATCAGGTACAGACTGAACTTATCGATTTTGAGCTCACTTAAAAGTGCTTCAACAATCGTAGCCAGATTGGCAAACGTGTAAGAAAAGTCGGAGATTTTTGGCTGTTCGCTTCTTCCATAACCCGGATAGTCAGGAGCGATCAGACGAAATTTATCTGAAAGATTGTGTATCAGGTTGCGAAACATATGCGATGAGGACGGGTAACCATGAAGTAAAACCAGCACCGGCGCGTCCTGTGGTCCCGCGTCACGATAGAAAATATCTACTCCGTTAATTTTAATAAATTGATGTTTTGTTTGCATTGCGATTGATCGATTATTGGTTGGAAATATTTTTCGTGCCACTCCTGCCTGATTTACCGGTTAGCTATAAATGTTTTGCAATTCTGTTGATACCATCAGAAAATTATACGCTCGTTTTCGTTAATTGGAGCGTCATTGATACTTGCAGTACGTTCAACCATCAAGCCGTTTTCATTAAAGTCCCAAAGTTCAATACCGTAGCTTCGATACCATTGTCCTGATTCATCATGGGATTCATACAAGAACCGTACGGCAATCCGGTTTTCTGCAAAATTCCACAGCTCCTTTTTCAGTCGATAATCCAGTTCTTTCTTCCATTTTGCGGTTAGAAATGCAATGATTTGTTCCCGACCAGTTATAAATTCCGATCTGTTACGCCATTTTGCATCAACCGAATATGCCATACTGACTAATTCCGGATCTCTGCTGTTCCAAAGATCTTCGGCAAGCTGGACCTTCAGCCGTGCAGTTTCAAGCGTAAATGGTGGTAATGGCGGGCGTTGTCGTTTTTGTTGTGATGGAGGATTGAGATTCGCTTCATTCCACATGGTATCGCCGCACTCATCACTTGTGAATTGCTCATCATTGAACTGATCAATTGAATTCATATCAATATAGGTTTAAGAATCATGTCAGAAAGACCAGGACTCGTCGTGAAAGCCTCGATTTTATGGGTCTCGCTATAAGGCGATTCTCAATAATTTGAAAAATATTGTTATGCAAAACTATCAGTCGATATTGTCTCTATCAATGTGTATTACAATGCATTTGCTGTATAATTGACAGATTTTAATATTTGAAAGTGGCAGTTACACCAGCCATATAAATAATCTTTCCCATATCAGCATCCTGCAAAAACGCCCCTGGATTAAACCTTGTAAATTCTAGCCGGAAGTATAAAAATGGATTCGCCTGAAGACTTATATCTGTGCTGAGTTGACTTCCAATATTCTTCGAACGGATATTCCGGCCATCGTGAATTAAGTCTCCATTGACGGCATAAAGGCCATCCTGTCTGCTCATTCTCCAAAAGAAATCATAGTCAGCTGACCAGGTGCATTTGCGATTTATATTTAATTGAATGTACGGATGCAGGTCCGTCAAGTTATATGGACCTATCAATGAGGCAAGACCAAAGTATGCACCTCGCGGATACAAAGGATTAAACGTATTCACCTGATGCTCATCATAATTTTTATCTCCACTGACCAACTCCGTTTTTAATCCAAGAACCGGATTATATGAATTTAGTTTGAGACGAGCGGACGTATTTAATGACACGGTCCAGGCTCGGATCTTCGATTTTGAAATATTTCCAAATTGATAAACGGCTTCAAAATCGTAGTTTAGCATAGTACCTTTTTTCCAAATCCGGGTGCCGAAAGAATGCCGTTTTTCAATTCCGCTCTCATCAACGAAAACCGCATTGTTTTTCACTCCAAGATAATAGAAATCAAGGCCTGGATGCTGTCCTGGGAGATTGTCAGCAATATAAGATCCCCATAACTGACTGGAAAAATCCATAAATCTATCATCGATAATTTTCTTATCAGTGTTCACATAAGTAGTAAAGAACGCATCTGCACGAAGTTTTTTATGGATAAAGACAAATCGGGCCGCATCAAAAGCCTGACGACTGTTCGGTCCTTCCCGAACAGAAATTAGTCGCTGTGAACCGTATGCAAGCTCCTGCCTTCCTAGTTTCAACGTCAGCTGATTTTCCAATTTATTATAAATTGTAAAATCGAAAAATAGCTGGTGTATATCAAAAGGATTTTCATCTACCGGACTCGTTTGACTGTTACTACCAACAATAAGACTGCTCTGAATTTGAGTAAAAATTCTAATCTTTTTTCCGAAATGTAAGTCTGCATGGCTTAATAGACGATTCAGAATAAAACCATCCTGATCTTCCGTTTCTGTTCCCCAACCGGGATTTTTAAACCAGAAATATTGATAGCGCACTTCGCCACCGAAGGAAATATAGCTTTTCCCAGCTGCAAACGGTTTATATTTTATGTTTTCATAAAAACTAACCGTTGAATCTTTTGTAAATCTGCCATAATCTTCTTCATACCGCAGCTGCTTGAATTCTATATTCTGTGCATTTAAAAATGTAACAGAAAACAAGACTACAAAAATCAGAATCAAATGTTTTACCAAAATCCCCCTATTTGGTCTGATAGCCGCCATAATATTTTACCGGACTCCAATCGGGTATAACAGGTAAACGTCCGGCACCAAACGGAGTAAATTCCTCATCAGCCCAAACGATTTTTCCGTCTACAATCGTCGTGTTTGAAGTAATGTACTGAATCTGATCATCAGGTATTGAGAAATAGTCACTGCTAAGAACCACCAAATCAGCGACACCGCCAGGTTCAATTCTGCCTTTTTTACCATCTTTCAAAAGTGCGTAACCACCTGAAGTCAGCAGACTCAATGCAGTAGTGCGGTCAACAGTATTTTCCTGATTCATCACCTGCATATTTCCAATAGTTTTACCTGTGACCAGCCATTGCAACGCGACCCAAGGATTATATGAGGCCACGCGGGTTCCATCAGTACCTAATCCAATCGGCAAACCCATATCAAGCATTTTTTTAACGGGTGGAGCTGCTGAGGCTGCTGTTTTGCCATATCGTTTAACAAATAATTCCCCTTGATATGCCATACGATGCTGAATCGCAATACCACCGCCGAGTGCTTTGATACGACTAATATTCTGATCACTTATCGTTTCTGCATGATCAAAAAACCAGGGCATGTTTTCAAATGGGATCGTTTTGTTAACCTGTTCAATCACATCCAACACTTGGGAAATACTCTCATCGTAGGTTGCATGAAACCTGAACGGCCACTTATTTTTTGCCAATAACTCAATAATGGGAACGAGGTTTTCTTGCATACTTGGAGGTAGCTCTGGTCTTGGAAAAAGGAAATTTTCGAAATCTGCTGCTTCAGCAAGCAGATTTTCTCCACCTCCCGCAACCCGGTATTTCGCTATTTCACCACCATCCGAATGAACATCGCCGATATCTAACATGCCAACCCATCGGGAATAGTCTGCCAACTCTGTCCCACTTTTTTGTGCAAAAAGAAAATAAGGAAGTCGAACAGTCAGTTTGCCCATTTTATATAGTGAGTCGGTAATGGCATAATCATCAGGAAAATTTTGAAAACCTCCACCTGCATCCATCACGGCCGTTACTCCCAAACGGTTGAGCTCGGTCATAAACTGGATCGTTGAATTAATCTTCTCCTCATTTGTCAACTCAGGTAATTTTGCCAAAGTGGAATAGAGAATAAATGCGCTGGGTTCAGCGACCAACAGACCTGTCGGGTTTCCATTTTCATCTTTCTCGATCAGCCCGGCTTTGGGATTCGGCGTGTCAGCATTGATATTCAGCGCTGTTAAGGCCGCTTTGTTGAGCAAGGCCTTGCCATATAAGTATAAAATAAATGTTGGCACATCACCAGTTGCTTCGTTTATTTCAGCGAGTGTTGGCAGTCGCTTTTCCTCAAACTGGTATTCATTCCAGCCACCTACTACCCTAACCCACTGGCCAGGAGGCGTCCTTTTTGCCTGTTCACGCAGCATTTCCACTGCCCTTTTCAGCGTTTTCACGCCATCCCAGCGAAGTTCTGCGTTGTAAAATCGACCTCCTCGGATAACATGTAAATGACTATCAAACAATCCAGGAATAATTGTCTTCCCACCTGCGTCAATTATTCTGGTGTTTTTCGACCTGGTCTTCATTACCTGAGCATTGCTTCCAATAGCCAAAATTTTATTTGAAGTAATGGCTACGGATTGTACGATCTGCCTGTTTGCAGTCATCGTATGAATGCTGGCATTGATAATGATCAAATCCGCTTTGTTCTGCGCGAAGGCATGCGTGACGGTTATTATTACACAAATCACGAAAAATCGAAGGCACATCATGAGCGGATCAGTGCTTTATCATATCCCTGGAATACTGGATGCCGATGCCATATGCGCCGCCGTAATCCCTGAAAAGATCTGTAACTGCATTATAGGTGGCACTGCGTGCCCAGTCGCGTTGCAGTTCGAGGACATATTGCATGGAATTCATCGGCGTCGCGCCGGCCATGACCATACGTTGAATCGCCATTTCGTGGGCTTCGTTACTTACATCCCCGCAGGCATCCGTTATCACATACACTTCATACCCATCCTGGATCGCTGACAGCACCGGACTTACAATACAAACGCTCGTCCATAAACCAGCCATTACCAGTTTCTTTTTCCCTTTTCCAGTAATCGCTTTGTACGCATTGACATCCTCCCATGGATTCATGGTTGTGCGATCGATATAGCCTGAGGAAGCTGGTGGGTAGACGGCAACCAATTCCGGAAATACCGGGCCACTGAACGACTTCTCTGCAACCGTCGTGACAACAGTCGGAACATTAAAGATTTTGGAGCCGCGGGCGATCAGGGCAACGTTGAGCCTTAGCTGGTCAATGGTAATGTTTTTAACGGGAAAAGCCATTTGGCTTTCATGATCTATCAATATCAGCGAATGGTTTGTCGGTGTCAAAAGAGATGCCGCAGGTTTTTGAGCAAATAATTCAAAACAAATACCGGCAGTGAACACCAGTACGAAGGCTAATTTTCTTTTCATGATATGCAATGTTTGTAATGGTTGAAAAATTTGTAATTGCTGATCACAAAATTCCTACGGTACGGCTTCGCATTCAATGTATAAATCAGGAGAGGTGATGTATTGATTATTAAAAGTAGAATCCGACCTTAAATTATCGCGGTTTATATGCTTCCAATTCAATTTCGATCAACTGGCCCGGAAGCGCCAGTTCCTTCACACCGAACCATGAACCAGCGGGAAATTGTTTTCCGTAAATCGTTTTTCGATAAACAGAATGTTTTTCAAACTCGGCCATATTTGTCGTCAGAACATTCTCTACCACAACATCTTCCCATGAATACCCATAATGATTCAGCACTTTTTCCAGATCGCCATAACAATTGATCATTTGCTGTTTCATATCGCCGGGGGCCGTTAAATTTCCATCTTCATCCATGCTAACAGCTCCTGATATTTTCAGCTCGCTACCAATACGGACAGCATGCGAATAGCCATTACTTTTTTCAAACCCGGGCCGGAGGGAGAAATATTCCGGTGCATCAGATTGGCTCGAAATGTTCTGTTTGGTTTCAGGAGCGGGATTGCAACCTCCGGTCAGAAGGAGAATTACGAAGGATAGTTTGCTTTTCATAAGAGAGATTATTTGGCTTGATTGTAAGGATAGATTATTTCTTTTTCAGAAAATTTTACAACTGTTGATGGCAAAATTCTCATTGTGCGAATCTGTATTCAATGTATATTTCAGGTGAGTTGTTGTACGCGTCATCGGTTATGCTCTTCCGTGATTGGAATACTGCAAGGAAAATGCAACTTTTGAAGCGTAATTTTTTCCAACCCAAATAACATCATGAAAAAGATAGCAATCAATGGTTTTGGCCGGATCGGACGCGCCGCACTCAAAGTAATTTTCGAAACAAGTGATCTGGAAGTAGTCGGAGTCAATGACCTGATGAGCATTGAAAATGCCGCATATCTATTGAAATACGACAGCAATTATGGAAAATATGAAAGGGAAATTAAAATTGAGGGTGAGAACATTTTGGTGGATGGCAAAGCTGTCAAATATACGAGCCTAAAAAGCATCGAAAGCCTACCCTGGAAAACGCTTGAAGCTGATATCGTGATCGAAAGCACCGGTATTTTTACAAACCAGGCAGACGCGGAAAAACACATAGCGGCCGGCGCGAAATTCGTAGTCATTTCCGGCCCTACGAAGGATACTCCAACGGTAGTACATGGTGTGAATACGGAAGATGGAAAAGTGGCAGTATTCTCATGCGCGAGTTGTACGACAAACAACATCAGCCCGATTATAGAAATCCTGGGGCGTAGGCTCGGTATCAAAAAAGCAATCCTCAATACGACGCACGCTTATACGGCATCTCAAACGCTGGTTGATGCGCCCTCAAAACGTGAACCGCGCATGGGCCGTGCAGCAGCAACAAACCTCGCTCCGGCAGCTACCGGCGCAGCAGTGGCAACGACCAAGGCGCTACCGCAATACGCCGGAAAATTTGACGGTATTGCCGTGAGAGTTCCGGTGACAGTAGGTTCAATTTCTGACATCACATTTATTGCAGAGCGACCTACCAGTATTGAGGAAATAAACCAAATCCTGACCGAAGAGTCAGCCACGCCACGTTATGAAAAGGTAGTTGCTGTGACTGATGAACCACTTGTATCCAGTGATATTATCAAAAGTCCGTTTGCCGCTACCGTAGATCTGGAAATGACTCGCGTGGTGGATGGCGACCTGGTAAAAGTAATGGCCTGGTATGACAACGAATGGGGTTTCACAAATCAGATGATCAGACAAATCCAGTCAATCTAACTAGAATTAGCTTCGGCTAATCATAAAGTATTCCCCATGAACTATTCAGAACTTGCTTTTTCAGATGACATCAAGGCTATCCAGGAAAGAATGGGTAGCCGAAAAACTTACGAACGGGTTGAGAAGGCCAGTTTTGTTGATGGCCTCACAAATGTTGAAGCACGGTATATCAGCCAGCTCGACAGCTTCTATATGGCGTCATTTGGGGAGAATGATTTTCCTTACATACAGCACCGCGGCGGACCGGCAGGTTTTATCAAAGTGATTGATGAGCAAACTATTGGCATTGTTGATTTTGGAGGAAACCGGCAATATATTTCGGTTGGGAATATTACTAAAAATCCGAAAGTTTCGCTGATCCTACTTTCCTACCCATTGAAGGCAAGACTTAAAATTTATGCCGAGGCTAAAATTTTAGAGATTGAGGACAATCCGACTCTTTACGATCTGCTAAAACCGGAAGACTATAAATTTAAGCCTGAGCGATTAATAATTTTTCATGTGAAAGCTTACGACTGGAATTGCCCGCAGCACATAACGCCCCGATACACACTGGCTGAAATAAACCAACTGGACGAGGCCAAGGTTCAATACATTCAGCAATTGGAACGGGAACTTGAAGTGCTGCGGGTAAAGCTTGGTCAGGCATAGGATAACGATAGAGGCCTAGTCCCACTCCTCCGTGTTTTTTATACCGAGGTCGCTTGCTATAAATACCGGATTTTTTCCTTGCTTTTTCTGATCGCTGTAATCTTTGAGCGCAGCCAGTGCAGGCTTTCTCAACAGCAATATCGCGATGATGTTTAACCACGCCATGATGCCAACGCCAATGTCACCAATTGCCCAGGCCAATGCTGCCGTTTTGATTGATCCATAAAAAGTAGCCGCCATTATCAGCACCCGAAGTCCCCATACAAGCCATTGATTATTATCTTTTTTCAGAAGATAACTCAGGTTTGTTTCCGCGATATAATAGTAAGCCATGATGGTAGTGAAAGCAAAAAACAGCAGCGCGATTGAAACAAACCCGCTTCCAAGTGAAGGAAATTCCGTATTGATCGCGGCCTGGGTGTAGGCGGCGCCGATTGCCATGTCAGGCACATTTTCAACCAATAACCCACCCGCAGGATTCACAACATTGTACTGACCAGTAAACAAAATCATCAATGCAGTAGCCGTACAGACGAATAACGTATCAACATATACTGAAAATGCCTGAACCAATCCTTGTTTTACAGGATGACTTGCTTCTGCTGCCGCCGCCGCATGAGGGGCAGTCCCCTGACCAGCCTCGTTAGAGTAAATACCTCTTTTGACTCCCCATGAAACCGCCATTCCAAAAATTCCGGCAAAGGCAGGTTCCATATCAAATGCCGACCGGAAGATCAGCCCAAAAACGGCGGGCACCTGATCCATATTTAGTGCAATGACGATCAATGCCATCAAAATGTAGGCACCAGCCATAAACGGCACTACAATTTCGGCCACTTTGCCAATGCGCTTTACGCCGCCAAAAATAATTAATCCTAACAAAACAGTAACTGCACCACCCGTTATTTCAACAGGAATATCGAATGCGCTTTTAGCACTTATGGCGATGCTGTTACTTTGCACTCCAGGAAGAAATAGTGCTGTGCTCAAAATTGTCGCGATTGCAAACAAGGTCGCGTACCATTGAACACCCAGCCCTTTTTCAATATAAAAAGCGGGTCCGCCGCGATACTGACCATCTTTCACCGTTTTATAAATTTGCCCGAGCGTTGCTTCAATAAAAGCAGATGCGGCTCCCAGGAAAGCGATTGCCCACATCCAGAACACGGCACCGGGTCCTCCCATGGCTATGGCTGTTGCAACTCCTGCAATATTTCCTGTTCCGACCCTGCCGGAAATCGCTATGGCAAAAGCCTGAAAGGAAGAAACACCCTTTGCAGACGACTCGCCACCGAATAGAAGACTGACCATATCTTTCAAGTAGCGAACCTGCAAAAAGCGTGTTACGACTGAAAAATAAATCCCGGTCGCGAGACAAAGCACTATAAGCGCATTACTCCAAACGATATCATTGATTAAGGTTACAATTTGTTCCATACAAGTTTTAAAAGGTATAAGAAATCAGGAAATTCGGCGGAAAGTGATTAAAGTAAATATAAATATGCCGAAATGACCCAATAAGAAACTTTTAATACTGCAATTAATACAAATAGTGCTATTAATCGTGGATAAGCGTTACTATTTTACATCGTTTTAACGTTTGCATTTATTGATATGACTTCACCTTTATGAAGAGATGTAGGAGATTTTTGAATTAACTTTTGATACCGTTTATGGTTCAATAAATTATAAGTTACAATTAACCTCCACAACGGTTCTCGGTGTTAATTTAGTTTCGATAGTGATTATTAAATCAATTTTAAGTTCTTAAAACCGCAATCCATGGTTTTACATTTTCGGGAACAATTCCCACATTTAAACAAGTATTGGGAAAAATATTTACCGCATCAGCAGCGCCTGGAGGTACCGGCCAAAACCATTTTGCTCAAAGAAGGCCAGGTTTCCCATCATTATATTTCTATCGAGCAGGGAAGTGTCAGGGCATATTTTGATAAAAACGGGGATGATAAAACGGTGCAGTTTTTCTTTGAGAATACCGGACTTTCGTCGTTCGACAGCTTTATTGACGAAGCGCCAAGTAGGTTTACTATTGAAACGATCGAGCCGTCGATCATTTATTTATTATCACGACCCAATGTTCTTCAATTAATTGATGATCTGAGCCATGAACCTGATTTCATGCAGATCATCCTGAAAATATCCGCTATCCGGTTTAAGCATTATAATAATGAATTGGTATCTTTCATCCGGGACACGCCAGAACAGCGCTACCTCCGTCTGCAAAATGAACGACCGCATATTATTCAGCGTGTCCCGCAGCATTATATAGCCTCCTATTTAGGTATAAGCACTGTTCATTTAAGTAGAATAAAAAATAAACTTGCCAGGGGCGCGGATCACTTCTGAACAAAGAGAAGTTAGGTTCATCTGACCCGTTGTTACTCCTCACTATGAATACCATTTTCAACAAACACTTTCAAGTCTTCTTTGTTTGTGATGGTTTTCTTTTCATGATGTTCCAAATGAAAATTTTCCAGCTTTTGCAATAGATATTGAAGCGTCAGTTTTTCGGAAATTGTCAGTTTGCCGGTGATCATTTTGCCAACATTGCTCATATCTTTAAACACTTCGTAGAGTAATACTTTCCCCGCGTCAGTGATCGCAATCAGCTTGCTTCTTTTATCTTTTTCATCATCCCATTGAGTGACCAGTCCGGTTGCAATGAGCCGCCTGATCACTTCCATACCTGATGTTTTTTCCTGTAAATTAAAACTGATCAGTTCGCTTTTGGAAAGATGGTCGTGGGTCAGTAAAACAGAAAGTGCAGTAAAATCCTCGGCAGTCAGCAGCGGCGTGCCTTCCAGTGCTTTTTTTATGTATGATTTTGCATACCTGCTCATGTGTACAAATAATCTTCCAATGTTGTTGTCAAGCTGGAAAGCTATTTCCTGTGCATTATTTTCATACTTGCCAAATCTCGCTTCACCCGGCACAAAGTGCTCCTTGGATTCACTGGTCATATGCAGCAAAAATCCGGCGAAGTCCTGCATAGACAGTTCACGTCCAGGGCTCTCCTCTTCCAGTTGTTCTACAAGCGAGATTAATTCATGAATGAGCTGGTATGATTTCATGCCAAATTAAGTGATATGAACTAATTATTATCCAAAGTTACATGCTTTCCATGATTTCCAGGCTTTGCTTTTTGAACGTCATATAAGCATTTTCGAATTTTTGACTGACGTTTCGCTGCGGGATATAACTTTTGAACAAATTAAATGTCCTGATCAGCGTGAGTTTATAAAGCGGCAGTTTGACGTTTTTTATAGCGAGCAGGTCTGAAATTTCTGTACCCAATAAATAACGCATTAAACCCAGAATATCGTCATCCGTAGCTTTACTTTTATTAACAGCCAAAATGTGCCCGATCAGGGATTCCGTGAGTTCTTTTCCATGCGGTGAAGCGCAGAATTGGCGACGTTTGATCGTGGCATCCAGTTCATCTCCCATTTTTTGGTTTTCAGGAATTAAATCCTCATCCAAGCCTGTTAAATAACCAATCACGGCCCAGGTGTGCAAAAATGCCTCCTGGTCTGATTCACTGACACTAAACCCAAGCAGCCGTAAACCGCGTATCACGATGAGCGAAAATGAAAGGTTGGTGCCCGCCATATCTTCCTGGTTGATAGGAACACCCCAGGCGTCATCCCATTTTCTGCTCTGGTATGTATAATAACGAACCGCAGCATGCATAATCCGCACTTTTAAGATTTGCTGATAGGCATTTCCATTTGGGGCAAAAGCATCCGGAGCCATCACGTCCCAGACAAATATGGCTGTGTCGTAAAGGCGTTTTGTGGTTTGTTTTCTGATCAATTCCGATATGTACAAAACCATGGTGCCGTGGGCAGCCGTATAACAATATGGAAGCGACAGCAGCCCAAGCAAACTCATAATTATTTCCGAATAGCGGGTAAAAAAAGCGGATCCCTCGTCCATTAATTTTGGATCCGCCCATGCCGGTAATTTATGCGCTTCGTCGATGAAAGCAAATCCGGGAAAAATGCTGCCTAATGATTCAGAGGCATGATCACCACTCGACGAGTTCATCCACTTTTGTAACTGGATTTTTTTTTCCAAGTCAGCAAAAACAACCTTTATGAAATTATCTGCCGGTTTATCTCCCAGTAATCTTTTTCTATCTAAAAGTTCGTCACTATATATTTTGTGATCAGCCATAAGTTAAAACGTTGTACTAAGTATCGCCTCGGCCGCCAGTCTTCCACTTTTCATCGCAGCATTGATCGAACCATTCATTAAATAGTCACCGCATACAAAACAGTTTGGATATAATTTTTTGGCCATAGGAACCGGTTCATTTGTTACCTGGTCATCATCGGGCAAAGCGTAAAGAATATGATAGGTTTTTAGATGTTTCCAGCTCGTTGCCTCCGGGAACCAGGTTTTCATTTCACGAAGTGCCTTTGTCTGGAGTTCTGAACTGTTAACATTTGAATGATCTCCAATTAATGAAAGAGATATCAAGGCATCTCCATTTTTTGAATATGCAGGCGAAATCTCATTCATAACAGCAATGTTGTTTACCAATTTTCCTGGCAGCGTATTTAATGCAATCAGTGGTTTTCCAAACGGTTTTCCGGGCGAGGTGAAATACATATTGGTGACAGAATGATATGCCCTGACCGACTGCTCAAATGGTTTTGGTAAATTAAGCTGATCGGTCGCAATGAGAATGTTGGCAGCTTGATACACAGATCCAGTCAAAGTCCTAACCGTATTCCCATCAATTTCAATTACTTTTTCATGAATGATTAATTCCTGAGCTGACAGGTCACGGGCCAGTTGTAACGGGATCATACCCATACCTTTTGCAGGAATCGCAGCATCACCTTCACTAAACATTTTGAACACAAACTCAAACATGCGACTTGACGTGCTCAGTTTGTCTTCAAGAAAAATGCCTGACATGAAAGGTTTGAAGAACTGATTCAACATCCGGGCACTAAACCCGGCATTGTCCAGATAAGCCAGTGTAGTAGTTTGCTCTTCTGAAAAAATCTCGTCAATACCCTTTCCGGCAAGTTTTATTTTTAACCCAAGCATGCGCATTTTATCACCAAGCGTGCCTGCGGGAGAGCTCAAAGTACTGATCAAAGTACCTGGTTGTCGTAGCGGATCACCTATTCGTGTTGTGCCGTTTTCGTTCAATATTAAAGCACCGGGATCAAATTTACGTAGGTCCAAGGCATCGTATTCCAGAAATCTTTTTGTCTCAGGGTACGCGGTTAACAATACCTGAAAGCCGCGATCAAGCAAAAAACCATCTACTTCATCCGTACGAACCCTGCCACCGACATGATCAGAAGCTTCCAGTATTTTAATAGATTTACCAGCCGCTTTCAACACTTTGGCTGCCGTTAATCCCGACAGCCCTGCACCGATAATGAGTACGTCCGTTTTATTTTTGTTCATGAAGGCAAAAGTTTAATTCAATAGGGATATTCCTGAACTTTAACACTTACGATACTAAGCTGTTTTCAGTTTACCCATACCTCCATCAATTCCGATGACCTGTCCGGTAACCCAGCCGCTACTTTCGGAAAGCAAAAACGCTATCGCCTGGCTGATATCTTCCGGCTGACCGTATTTTCCCAAAGGATGCCTTTTGGCAGATGCTTCCCGTTTTTCCGGAGTGCTCAGCAAATTTTGGGCCATAGGAGTATCCGTCAGCGATGGAGCGACCACATTCACACGTATTTGCTGCGCTGCCAGTTCAGCGGCCAGTGCTAATGCCAGACCTTCCACCCCACCTTTCGCTGCCGAAATACTGGCATGATAAGGCAGACCAGTTTTGGCAGCGACAGAACTGATAAGAACTATTGAGGCGCCAGCAGCATTTTTCAACTGTTTGAGCGATTGTTGAATAATTTGTACAGCACCCAAAACATTGATGCGATAATCATTCAAAAAGTCATCCGTTGAAAGCCTGTTAAATGGTTTGAGATTGATGCTGCCGACCGAATAAACCAGACCGTGCAATTGTTCAGGTAAAAATTCAGCGATCGCGCCTAGTTCACCCGTTACATCAGCCTGATGGTGTTTGACGCCCTGAGGCAGATCAACATTCGCAGATCGTGAAATAACATAAACAACCGCATCATTTTCGTGTAAAAATTTAACAAGGGACAAACCAATACCTGAACTTCCTCCCACTACGAGTATATTTTTTCCTTTAAAATTCATTATCCAATATATTTTAGAAATTCATTTCTGGTTTCAACATTCAAAAATTGGCCGCAATATTCAGCGGTCAGCGTTGTACTGCCGGAATCTTTCACACCCCTGCTCGACACGCAGTGGTGATATGCGTCGATAACGACGGCCACATCCTCAGTGCCGAGTGCTTCTTTCATCAAATTAGCAATTTGAATTGTCAGTCTTTCCTGAACCTGAGGCCTTTGGGAACAATATTGAACAATCCTGTTCAGTTTTGACAAACCAATTACCTGCCCGTTACTGATATAAGCCACATGCGCTTTTCCTACGATCGGCACGAAATGATGCTCACAATTGCTGAAAACGGCAATATTTCTTTCAACGAGCATTTGATTGTAATGATAGGCATTTTTAAAAAGCGTAGGCTCCGGTTTATTTGCAGGATTTAGTCCGCTGAATATTTCTTTAACATACATTTTAGCCACGCGTTTTGGCGTATCCTGCAAACTATCGTCATCCAGATCCAGGCCTAAAATCTGCATAATACCAGCAAAATGTTTGGCGATCAGCTCTATTTTGGTTTCGTCATCAAGCTCAAATGCGTCCGCTCTCATCGGCGTGTCAAAAGACGAGCTTTGATGTTCTTCATATTCGAGCACATTTTTGTCATTCTTTGGTTCAAATATGATTTTGTTATTTAACATGAAGTTATTTGTAATTTAAGTAAATCTGTTGGTCAAATGCGGCATTTCTTTTGATACTACGTCGGGTTTGTATTAATCCCGTTATGTCACATTACATTCAATTTATATCTGACAAGCGAGTCAAACATCAGCCAGAATTTCAGACCATTTGAAACTCTTATGCGTTCCGACATAACTTGGTTCGCCGGTACTCTTGTTATTTTGAGCAGCAACTGCCGGTAATAAACATAGGCAAGGTAAACTCCTTTTCGACAGGAAGCCGGCAGTTCACGAATACCACTTAATGCCTCATCAAACTCGTTGATAATTTCCTGTTCGATGGTTCGCTTATTCTCATCGGAAAACGAGGATAAATTGATATCCGGAAAATAGCTCCGGTTCAACTGCTGGTAATCTGCCTGCAAATCCCTGAGAAAATTGACCTTCTGAAATGCGGAGCCCAACTTCATGGCTGGAACTTTCAACCGGTCAAATTCCTGTTGATCGCCGTTTGTGAATACATGCAGGCACATGAGCCCTACCACCTGCGCGGAACCCATGACGTATTCATTATACTTGTCATGCGTATAAGATTGCTCATCCAGATCCATTTCCATGCTTCTCAAAAATTGCCGGATCAGATCATGATCGATATTAAATTTATTGACCACCTCCTGAAATGAATTGATAACAGGGTTGGTACTGATGCCTCGCTCAATCGCCTTAAAACAATCGGCGGAAAATTCGGCAAGCAATATGGATTTAGGGTAATCATGGAAACTGTCGACAATCTCATCCGCTAGTCTCACAAAGCCATAAATTGCATAGATATGGTCGCGTAATTCTTTACTGAAAAAAAATATCCCAAGCGAAAAACTGGTACTGTAAAGTCGTGTTGTTTCTCTGCTGCATTTCGCGGAGAGCTTATCAAATTTTTCTTTCATTTTTCAAGTTTGATGTATCGGACGATGGTTTGTGCCTGTCTGTCGCCATCGTCTTCATAACAGATTGCGGCAAACGCATTTGGATCGGTCTTTCACAATCCGTTCACAGAGGCATGTTTTTAGGTTACGGTGTTTATCGACATCATCATTTCACCTTCCAAAGTAATACAATATTATACTATTTATTAAAAAGTAGTACAAATTTATACTTAATCAAAATAATACGATGATGTTGGTACGTATGATAAATCCTCAGCGCCTTATTCCGATGAAACTTATCCTACGTTAACTTAATTAATGAAATACTATATTACTTTAAATGCCTTCGGACCTCTGGCGATTTATTTGGCAAATAACTCAAAACGAAAAACCAGCCCTTAAAGTCAGTCGGTTAAAGTCTTCCTTTTTTTCAATTCCCAACTGCTGAACAGAAGATCGCTGAAAACGGTATCCTGCCGAGATTGTGAATCCTGTATTGTTGCTGAACAAAATTTTCAACCCAATTCCAGCTGCCATCGTTGGTCCGCCGCCAAAACGAACGCTGTCTACATCGTTGGAAGTGGCATTAAATCCATGGCCACCTTCAATAAAATAGAAAGGCATCTTGTCTCCGGTCTGAATAAAATCACCACGAATACTCAAAACAACCGGGACGAAAGTCTGCACAGCATAAAGGTCGGCGCCGAGGCCAAGTCCGGTATAAAACCACTGATTGAATTTATAACCATTTGTTGTTTGGAAAGAAAACGCAGAAGTCGTCACGCCGTTTGATGCCCGGTTGCTCATCGCCAGCGGCCCAAGCTCGGTATAATGCACGAAACCTTTCTGTTTGTACCGAATATTGGGATTGACATACTTTTCATTTTCAATTTTTTCAACTTCATCTGTCAGAAAAGTGAGTATGCTTTTGTCAAACATTTCCAGCCTGACAGCAGGTTGCTCTTCGAGCAGCGTGCCTTTCATGACTGAGCCATTTTTCAGGAAAACCCGCACATATCGATTTTTTTGTCCAAAGGTGCTGGCCGTGAAGTACAGGATAAAAAGCAATGTCAGCGTTAAAGTATTTTTCATGTTGTGGTGGTATTAATGCAATGGCTAATCAGTTATCCAACCAGATTTTAAACTCCGGACTTCTTTCCCTGCTCACATATGTATTTTGCTCAAACGGCGGTTTCAGGAAAACCTGAAGCCGGCTCGATAACAGCGCCTTGACCTTTTGGATAGATTGTATCCTGGCAATAATTTTTCTGTTAATCCTGAAAAAAAGATGCGGATCCAGCAGCTCTTCGAGGCTTTCCAGGTTATAGTCTACCAAATATTTACGTCCCTCAGACGTCACCAGATATACCACCTTATCATCAGCATAGAAATAAGCTACCTCATCAATGTTTTTGTATAGTATGGTATCCGCATATTTAACTAAAAAACGGTGTTTGTATTTTTTACTGAAAGACAACATATTTTCCTCAATCCGTCTGATATCCGCCAGAGAAATTCCGCCGCGGCTTTCATTTAAATTCCGGTATTTGATGAGCGCGTTCTGAAGTTCGGTTTTATCCAGTGGTTTTAAAAGGTAATCAATACTATTCAGTTTAAAAGCCTGCAAAGCGTACTGGTCGTAAGCGGTAGTAAAAATAACCGGACATTTTACGGGAAGACGTTCGAAAAGACGAAAGCAAAGTCCGTCCGATAAATGAATATCCAGCAACAGCAAATCCGGCTCGGGGTTTTTACTCAGCCACGATACTGCTTCCTCGATGGATTCGAGCGTATCCAGTACTTCAATGTCAGGATCAAATTCCCGCAGGAGTTGTGATGCTCTTTTGGCGGAGAGCGCCTCATCTTCCAGTATAAGAATTTTCATGGTTTAGGTTTCAAATTTCAAACAATTTTAAGAAATAATCATGGCTCAAAAAAGGAGGCATGCGTAGGCCTGATCAATGGTATAGTCACACTGAACTGGTCGGTCGTCTGTTTTACTTCGAGGCCATGTTGTCCCAAAAACTCATATCTTTTTGTGATGTTATTTAATCCAAGGCCTGTTGATTCCTGGTCGTCAGCCAGTTTTAGCTGAAGGTTATTTCTAACCGTTATCGTTTCGTTATCCAGACAAAGTATCTCCACATGAAGCGGTTTGTTTTTACCAATCACGTTGTGCTTGACTGCGTTTTCCACAAGCATTTGCAAGGACACGGGTACGATAAAAGCCGATTGACAATTCTTATCAACATTAATTGTAAATATCAAACCAGACTCAAATCGGGTTTTAAGCAGATAAAGGTAAGATTCAATAAAATTCAACTCCTCTTTCAATTCAATAATTTCCTTTTCAGGACTTTTGAGCACGTAACGGTACACCCTGGAAAATTGTCGCACAAATTCAACCGAGGCATTTGCGTCCATGGGTATCAAAGCACTCAGCACGCTCAGATTATTAAACAGAAAATGCGGGTTCACCTGGTTTTTCAAGGCCTGCAATTGCGCCTGGCTGCTGATTCTTTTATAGTTCTCAACTTCCTGATTACTTTTTTCAAGCTGCTGATGATATAAAAATATTACATTGATTGTGTTCAAGAAAAGATTTACCCGAAAACTGAACATCAAAAGCAGTTTCAAAGGAAGAATCCAGTCTACCCAATTGTGCGAGATGGTGTAATAGGAAGTAATTCCTCCCAGAAGCATTGTTGCAAAAAATACAGCCAATATGCTGGCTCCGAAACTATAACTGATCCTTTTCCAGAACGACTTAATTTCCATCGTGGAAAGAAAGTTGTCCAGCAAACGATTTCCTTCCCAGATTGCAATGGTCAAAATCAGAAAAAGCAGAAAAATGACCGGCTTGGGTGTAACGATCGGATAATGCTCAAAAGATTCTACCAGCAAGGTATTCATAAATGAATATCCTCCCAGTAAAATCATAAACAAAAACCGGTACCTGATCGAGAACATAGTGACGTATAGTAACAATAAAAAAAACATTGGTAAACTACCTAAATTCAGATCGTTTACCAATGTTAAGCAACAGTTTTATTATGGCATCAGGACTTTATCAATAACGTGCACGACACCGTTGGTAGCCAAGATATTAGCAGCTGTGATATTTGAAGCACCGCTTGTCGTACCAACCACTTTCGCACCGCCAGTCAGATTGAATGTTAGCTTGCCCGCTGTGTTCGCAGTAGCTACTTCACCTGAAACGTTTGGCAGATCTGTGGAGAACACACGGCCAGGAACAACGTGATAAAGCAAAACATTTGTCAAAAGTGTTCTGTTAGCCGGATCAAGTAAGGTAGCTTTTGGTGTTGTTTTGTACAACTCAGTAAATGCTGCGTTTGTCGGAGCAAATACCGTCAGTCCATTTGCAGAAGCCGTAGAAAGGGCTGTTGCCACCGCCGGATCAGCCGCCAGGACAAGAGAAACCAGCTCAGAAAAATCAGTGTTGGCCTGAGCCACCTGCACCAACGATTGTGTTGGCGGTACGATAACATTGTCAATTACATGAATCACTCCATTTGAAGCATCCACATCTGTTGCGATAACTTTGATGTTACCGTTAATAAAAACACCGTCTGCATTTTTCGACAAATAAATGTCGTTGTTGGCGTTAACAGTTTTAACGGCTCCACTTTTGACGTCAGCCGCTTTCACTTCACCGCTCACAACATGCGATGTCAAAATAGGTGTCAATGCGTCTTTCGTTAAACCATCCAGACTCGTAATACCCGCTTTTGTGAACGCCGCATTATTAGGTGCGAATACGGTGAAAGGACCAGTTCCCTGTAACGTTGTGACAAGCTCTGCTTTAGTCACTGCTGCAACCAGCGTAGAAAATTGAGCATCTCCGGACGCAACTGCAACGATATTCCCAACAGCTGGCGTCTGCGGTGTATCGTCGTCGTCGTCACTACAGGAAATAATCGTAGTTGCTAAGGCGGCAGTCAGAAAATACATGCTCAGTCTGTTTAATCTGCTTATTGATTTCATAGTAAAAAGGTTAATTATTGTGGACTAATTTATTTAGTTACTATCATTAACCTGCCTCGCGATCTTTTAATTGTTGCATCACAACCGAACGGAACAACGGCGGGAGTGAAACGTCTGTTTTGAAGGAGTGAACGGTTGAAGTGAAATTCTGGCGTGGATGTGACCGCATGTATGGTTATTCGCTTGCAAGCCATAAAATACCACTTCACCCTAACAATCCAACGCTTGCCCCTATATTGGCTTGGGGAATCTGTTTGATCTGACAAAATTTGGTAAATCGATAACCAAAAAGGACATGAAAAACTATCTATTACTCCTACTTACCTTTTTCGCCTTTCGGCCCTTGGTGGCCCAGCAACTTGTGCAAACGGTGCGCGGAACTATCCGTGATGAAGTAACAAAATCAGCAGTAATCGGTGCGTCCATCTTGCTTATTCAAGAGGAAGGACGAAATCCAGTTGGGGCTATAACCGATGTCAACGGCGAGTTCAAGATTACGGGTGTTCCTACGGGAAGACAATCTTTCCGGATCACATCAGTCGGTTATGAAGAAAATCGAATTTCCAATGTCATTGTCACCGCCGGAAAGGAAGTTATTACCAGTGTCACTTTGACTGAAACAGTGCGTTCACTCGACGAAGTTGTCATTTCTGCCGACAGGAAAAATGACAAAAGTAAAACCAACAACGAGCTGGCTCTTGTCGGTGGCCGCTCATTTAATATTGAAGATACCAAACGTTACGCCGGTGCCTTGGGCGACCCGTCAAGAATGGCGGCAAACTTCGCTGGCGTGGTTTCGGGCAACGATTCGAGGAACGACATTGTGGTCCGCGGCAACTCCCCTACCGGAATGCTGTGGCAACTGGAAGGACTTAACATCCCCAATCCGAACCACTTTGGCTCACTTGGAAGTACGGGCGGACCAGTCAGTTTGCTTAACAATAACACGTTGGACAAGTCTGACTTCATTACCAGTGCTTTTCCTGCACAATATGGTAACGCGCTGTCGGGCGTATTTGACCTGCGCATGCGTGAAGGCAACAACCAGAAGCACGAATTCCTGGGACAGGTTGGTTTCAATGGTTTTGAAGTCGGGGCGGAAGGACCGCTTTCCAAAAATTCGAAAGCCTCTTATCTGGTCAATTACCGATATTCCACGCTAGGTCTTTTCAAAGCACTGGGTATTGAATTTGGAACAGGCAGTGCTGTCCCAAATTATCAGGACCTCAATTTCAAGGTATCGGTGCCTACCGGAAAAAAAGGGAAACTTTCTGTATTTGGTATACTGGGAGAAAGCGATGTGGACTTTCTCGGCAATGATGTGGATACGACAGATACAAATTTGTATGGAAGCGAAAATGAAAACACCAGAGTAAAATACAAGACTAACATTCTGGGCCTTAGTTATGAATACAACGTGTCGCCGAAAACATTTGCGAAACTAACCCTTGGGACAAGCAATACGGACCAGAAGTTCAGCGGCGATTCTATCAGTGTTCTTACCCGTGAAGCATTTGCCAGTGGTGAAGCCAGGTTTAAGACCAGAAAAACTTCTGCGGTACTGAATGTGAGACACAAAGTCAATGCCAAGCACAGCCTCTACGCCGGAATCACGACGGATCTGCTCAACTTTGACCTATACAACCGGGATATTTATGATGGCGGTCGGTTTGATACGGTGCGGGTGAATGTCAGCGGGGAAAATACCGTCCTGACGCAGGCTTATGGACAATGGAAATACAGGATGAACAGAAATCTGCAATTAACCGCCGGCCTTCATGCGCAGCATTACAGCCTGAATGACAACTTTGCTATTGAACCTCGTTTTGGTTTACAATACACATTTGGCCAGGGGCAATCGGTTAGTTTGGGATACGGTTTAAATAGCCAGGCGCAGAATATTTACACGTATTTTGTACAAACAAAAACTGAAAAAGGTATAGTTTACAGCAATAAGGGCCTTGATTTCACCAAGAGCCATCATTATTCGATAAGTTATGAAAACCGACTTGCTGAAAACCTTTTATTGAAAGTTGAACCTTATTTTCAGGCATTGTATGACGTCCCGGTAGAAAGAAGAAGTTCCTCTTATTCGACACTCAACACGGGCAGTACTTTCGCGACAGACGACGAAGACAGCCTTGTTAACGCAGGAACCGGCAGAAACCTTGGCATTGAGCTGACGTTGGAAAAATATTTTAGCCAGGGTTACTATTTTCTGGTCACTACTTCACTGTTTGACTCCAAATACAAGGGAAGTGATGGCGTTGAGCGGAATACTGCCTTCAACAGCAGGTATGTGGTTAATCTGCTTGCCGGGAAAGAGATCAAAGTTGGGCGTAACCGTAATAGCGTATTGAGCGCAAGTATAAAAACCTCGTTCGTCGGCGGGAGATATACATCACCGCTAAACCTTCAGGCATCCCGCCAAAGAGGAGAAGCCGTTTACGATGAGAGCCAGGCATATTCTCAAAAACAGGATGCTTACTTCCGCACAGATTTGAGGCTTGCTTACCGGAAAGAGATGCGCAAAAGTACGCTCGAAGTAGCGGTCGATCTGCAAAATGTAAGTGGCAACAAGAATATTTTTCAGCAAACTTACAACGCAAGGACAAACAGTATTGCGACGGAATACCAACAGGGATTCTTCCCGGTGCCGATGGTAAGGTTCACATTCTGAAACAATTGGTATCTTTGATTACGCGGGTCGAATCAATACAACACATCAATGATTTGAATCGATTTATTTACCAGATTTAAACTCCCCGAACTCCGAAAATAATGTTCATAACATGGTTGCTGAATCAAAATACCAATTGAATGACTTTAAACTGCGCTTGGTTGGCATCCCGTTTTTTTCATTCGTAATACCGATGATCGTCCATTTTGATGATTTCACAAAGATGAACTACGGATATGCAGTCGCGGTAATTATTTCATTTTGCACGACGGTGGCACTTTGGGAAGGCAATCGATTTATTATATTGCGCATGCGCCAAAAGTTCCCCAATTATAGTGAGACAACGAAGAGGATACTGCTGGAGGCGATATTTGCTTTTTTATATACGTTTGTTGCTACCTTTTTGCTGGACGAAGTATTATGCAAAGGCATTCTCCATAAAGATGGTAATTTACTGGGTTTCCGCATCAGCCTGGTTCCAACCATTCTTGTATATCTGGTGTATGAGGCTGTTTACTTTTTCGAAGCGTGGAAAACGAATGTCCGCAAAACGGAATCTTTAATGAGGGAAGGTGTGCAGTCTCAACTGGAAGTACTTAAAAACCAGCTCGACCCACACTTTCTTTTTAACAGTATGAACACCCTTGCAGCATTGATCGATGATACCAATACGGATGCCCAGCAATATCTCGAACGCCTCTCGGACGTATACCGCTATGTTTTGGTGAGCAGGAATAAAAATACAGTTCTGGTTGAAGAGGAAATCGCTTTTCTTGACGCTTATGTATATTTGAACAAAATCAGATTTCGTGATAATTTGCTCGTTGAGAAAAATATATCACCAGAGACTTACAGGCAGCACGTCACGCCGCTGAGCCTCCAGATGCTGATCGAAAATGCGATCAAACATAATGTAGTGTCTAAGGAAAATCCGTTGAGAATATTGATCCAGCAGGAAGGCGATCAGTATCTGGTTGTTGAAAATAATATTCAGGAAAAGGCGATCATGGAAAAGTCAACGCGCGTCGGATTACAAAATATCATTAACAGATACAGCCTGCTGACCGAACGGCGTGTGCAGGTCATCCAGGACGGAGCAATGTTTACGGTCAAAATACCACTGATCAACCAACTGATTTGAATGTCTTCAATTTATGAATCTGAAATAAATCAATTGCTACTATGAAAGCCCTGATCATTGAAGACGAATACCCGGCAGCCGAACGACTGGAAAAACTGATTAAGAAACTTGATCCGCGTATAGAGATTGCTTGTGTGATTGACAGTGTGGAAGCTGCGAAGCGCTGGTTTAAATCCGGATCAACTGTTGATCTGATTTTTTCAGATATCCAGCTTTCCGACGGCCTGAGTTTTCAAATTTTCGACGCCTTTCCAGCACATAGTCCAATCATTTTCACAACTTCCTACGACGAATATGCGATCAAGGCATTTAAGGTAAAAAGCATTGATTATTTATTGAAGCCTATCAAATTACATGAGCTTCAACAGGCCATTGATAAGTATAAAAACTTCAAAGGAGATTTTTCGCCCCAGGTTTATGCACAAAAAATAGATTCATTACTCGAAAGCCTCGAAATACGCAATAGAACGCATAAGATGAGGTTTTTAGTTAAAAATGGAGAACAACTTATTCCAATACACCAAGAACAGGTTGCGTATTTTTACACTGCCAATGAACTGGCTTGCCTGGTTGGATGTGATGGACGGCAGTTTCTGATTGATTATTCTTTGGAGGAACTGGAATCAATGGTTGACCCGCTTAGTTTCTTTAGACTTAACCGCCAGTTCATTGCCAGAGTGACGGCGATTCAAAGGATACACAGTTATTTCAACGGTAAACTAAAAATAGACCTCCGTCCCGAAACTGCGCAGGAGGTGTTGGTAAGCAGAGAAAAAGCCTCTGCATTCAAAGCATGGCTGGACGGATAGGTTTCGAAGAATTTCTGAAAGTTTATTAACCCAAACTGACGCTGATTTTTGATTGAAATAACTATCATAATTCCTGCCTAATCAACTTCCGAATCTGTTATCAAAAGGGCAAATACAATCTTTGTTAAAAAAACCTATGTTATTCGAAAGTTTTGAATCCTTACACTTCTCGTTTTTTGTCAGAATATTGCTTTCTTTATAACCAGGTTTTCTGATACACAACATACACTGATTCAAGATGGTCAACAAACTTCGCCAACACATCATTGATCGCCTCGGAAGCGCTCCGGACAACATCGACGATGTTCTCGCAACTTTTCATACCCTAAAATTAAAGCGCAACGAAGTCATTTTGAAACAAGGGGAAATCTGCAAATACGTATACTTCGTAGCGTCCGGTTGTCTTCAGGTTTTTGTTTATGACAAAGAAATGAATGAAACTACCCGTGATATTATAACAGAAAATAACTGGTGCTCTGAACTGATCAGTTTTGGCGGCCAGAAACCTGCCACTGAAAATATCAGGTCAGTTGAACCATCAGATCTTTTAGCCATTGACCGCCAGGGTTTCCAACGATTGACTGAAACGGTTCCGCAGTTTGATAATATATACAAACAAATACTGGAAGCCTCCTATGCCAATTCGGTTTACAGAATCAATACTTTTGTTTCACTGACCGCGCTGGAACGAATCAAGTGGCTAATGGACTACCGCCCCAAACTCATGAGCAGGCTTTCCAGTAAACTTATTGCTTCCTACCTGGGCATATCACAGGAAACTTTCAGCCGGTTGAAAGGCAAGCTCTGAAACGTTGACATTTGTCAACACGAAACGGTTTTTAATTGTAGAATTTTGATTCATCAATCACAATTTAAAATCGCAGACAATGAAAGAGTACTTGCTTTTATTCCGCAATATCAGCGGAGACAACAGTTACATTCTTACACCGCAGGATATGGCCGAAGACATGCCGGCCTGGCAGGGGTGGATCGGAAACATTGCTATGCAAGGCAAACTGGTGGCTACACAACCGATTGAATATCAAGGAATGGTAATCAATAACGATGGTATTCATGATGGACCCGACAAAGGTGGAAACAACGTACTTGTAGCCGGATTCCTGATCTGTAAGGCAGAAAGCCCTGAGGAAGTTCAGGCGTGGAGCAAAACCTGCCCGATTTTAAAATACAAACATGGCAGTGTCGAAATACGTCCCGTTATTCCATTTCCCATTAATTAAGATTAAGCGATCATGGACAAAATTTTAAACCTCGGGCGATGGCTGTTTCCGCTTTCCTTTCTGATGTATGTAGGGCTGCATTTTGGTAAACCTGACGTAGGCGCAGCTTTCGTTCCCGACTATCTTCCGATGCCTTATTTCTGGAATTATTTCACCGCATTTTGCATCATCGCATTTATTGTCAGCGCGGTCATTGGCAAATACGACAAGCTTGCCTACACACTTATGGCGCTTTATGTAGTTTTAATGGCTGTGCTGGTTCACCTTCCCAGAGCGATGGGTCACGAATTGGGGGTCGAAAATATGACCACCGACCTGGCACAGGAGCAGGAACTTGAAATGGTTAACCTGTTTCGCAACATTATGGTTACCGGTGCTTTAATTGGCTTTGCACGTTTTGTGGCGCGGGATAAACGGGTCATCGGATAGCAGATATTATTATTCATAAATTCACCTTTAAACAACAAACAAAATGGAAAAATTAGGCGCAAATACCAATGCTCTGAATTGGTTCGAGATTCCGGTTAATGATATAGACAGGGCTCAGAAATTTTATGAAACAATTTTTGAAATAAACATGCAGCCTGTGGAAATGATGGGTATGCAAATGGCGATGTTTCCAACGGAAAGACCAAAATCCGGCGGTACGCTCGTGAAAAGCCCAAACCACAAACCAAGTACCGAGGGAGCCGTGATTTACCTGAATGCAAATCCTGATTTGCAACTTGTTTTGGACAGAATAGAAAGCGCCGGAGGTCAGATTGTTATGCCTAAAACGAACATTAATCCTGAAACCGGAAACATGGCATTTTTTATCGACACCGAAGGGAATATGGTGGGCATACACTCGGGAGAATAGATTATTTGAGTCAATAATCTAAAATCTTGTCAGTTTATTTTTGCTATTACAACGCTGAAATCGGTCAGAATGAATAACTGAAAAAGTAAAATTGTCAAAATTATCAAAAGCTGGCCATTTTTGGAACAAAGTTTGATAAAAAGCTTTCAAAGGCGCGATGCATCGAGAATTAAAATCATTGTTTAACTTTTAAAAAATAATAGTCATGTCAATTATCAAAAGGAACCGGAATTCATTTTCTGCAATCCCAGCGCTGGTCGACGATTTCCTTGGCCGTGAACTTTTTAACTGGGACAACAGTAATTTCTCTTCTACTCAGACTACTGTTCCGTCTGTTAACATTAAGGAAAATGCTTGAGAACTTCAGAGTGGAGGTAGCAGCACCTGGAATGGACAAGAAGGACTTTAAAATCCAACTTGGAAATAATTTGCTAACTATTTCGTCACTAAAAGGACAACAGGAAGAAAATAAGCATGAAGGGTACACCATAAGAAAATTCAGCTATCAGTCAATTCACGGAAGTTTCATACTTCCAAAGGATGTGGTTAACGAATAAGGCATCGTTGCGAGGTACGAAAATGGTCTACTTCAGTTAATTATTCCCAAAAAAGAGGAAGCCAAACAAAAAGGCCCTCGTCTGATCGAGATTGGCTAAACGATTGGATGACCAAATTGGCCTGCGTTCCCGCAGGCCAATTTTATTTAAAATTAACACATTTGTCATCAGCTAATAATTGAATATCAAACAGTCGAAGAAATAAACTAAGGAAAAATGTTACTACATTGTTGTCGAGATGAAACCCTTAGAGGGAAGGCTGGAAATCGGCAGGTTTCTGGTTAGTAGGGATCATTAATTTTCCTTTAAAACTTTTAATAGTCTCAAAGGAAAAACCGATGTTCTTCAATCTCAAATTTTGCTTCTTAATCTTCTCGAAATACACAGAGGTTCAGAATTGATTGTTGAAAGTATTTGCTGTAATCTTGAAGAATTGGCTGAAAACTGCAAGATAATCACCAAAAATGCCTTCAAATTTTTTAACCTTGAAAAATAAGGCATCCCCGATCGAATGGTGTTGCTTTCCAGTTGTTAAGCAAATAGGTAGCCAGAATATACGCAGCGTTTTCATTTTGACGGCTGGGATTGGTTGCCACTCTGGATCAGGCGGCAGTCTGATATTAACAATTCATTGTAATACTCGATCAAACAAGTGCCTGACACTGCCATCGGAACAAACACAAGATAACTAATGATCGAGTCATTTTTCCAGTCGTCATTCCTATTCAACGGAATTTATGCAGTCTAATAATTCAGGACGAGACAATATTAAAAATGAAAAAAGACTGCCTTATTCGAGACAGCCTCTTTTTTTGATGGTAACTTGATTTCTGATCTTTTAAAGTCTGTCATATTTGGAGAAGACATTTCCTATTCAGTATACCTATCATAAGTAACTGATTTTAAGTGACTTTTAATTTTAATGAGGCATTTCATACGAATGTAAGCACCTCCCTACGTAATCATTGTGCATTGATTTCTCCAACTTCTTTCACAATAACCGTAAAGTTATGAAAGGTCTCAGGGATCTTATTTTTAATCGAATCTGAGTTTGCTGAAATCATTACTAAAATAACATCGTGCCCCTTTTCCCGGGACTGCGCTACCCCTACTACGCCTGGAAAATCCAACCAGGAATCCGCGTTTTTAATTGCTTCTTCGATTTTCATATTTTTTTCATATTTACCTTTGGGGACACAAGAAACAAACACCCAGAACAAGCATAATATTAATACCTTTTTCATAATAAAAAAACGACCTTTATCGAAACAAAGGTCGTTATAATTTAAATGAATTTGATGCCTAATGATGACATAACGGGTGCAATGGGATTAATTATCGTGATAGCTGAAGAACCGGCAAACAGCAATCCAACTGCCTGGTTTTGCATGTTCAACACCAAACTACCCGAGTCCCCACCTGCACTCATGTCCGATGTGATAATTTGATTAACAAATCGGGCAACACGGCCTCCACCATATCCAACATTTACAGTACCATTAATGGCTTGTACTTTGCCAGTCGAATGTGCCGTAGTCCTACCACATTTTTGAACAATTTGGCCTACACTGGTGACAGCAGTTTGGTTGCAATAGCCGATCCAGTTAATTTCTCTGTTGAGGATATTAAAATCGCCTTCTGCTATTGCTGCATCAACTAAATTTGAGGCTCCTGCCGTAAAATTGATAGGCACATAGCGAGCCAGTTTCGCCACAATATCAGCAGGGTTCAAACCACCATCATAAGGACCCGGCTGTAAGATGGGATCTCCCAGACGCGCGTCATTTGTATTTGCCAATACATGGTTGTTGCTAAGAATATAATAGCGGGCGGTCTTTCCAACCGCCGGCGAAATATCTTTTACACAAGTTGCAATTGTTCCGGCAGTAATTTGGTAGTGGCCCACGCTTAATCCCCCTTGCACGGGTCGTTGGCGACGGGTTGTTTCCAGCGAACTACCTGCCATGATCACACCACTCTCAACGACATCGGTTTTAAAACCTCCAATGGTGGCAGGGATTAAATCATCAACACCTATTAAGTTTTTGTCCAGCTTGCTTTCAACATAAACAGTAAGGCTTGGATCACCTGTGTCTTTTCCATTTTTGACCTTGTGTGATATGGCCACACCCACTACGTTTTGGCGAGCGAGCAAGCTATTTTGCTCGATATTTTGTGTTTCGGCGAGTGAAAGGTATTCTCCTTTCATTTCGAATAAATTAATCATTTTGATGAAATTTAAGAGATGAAAATATTGCAGGAGTAAGAGAGAAAACCGTAGACTAGTCTACATAAATTGAAGGCATACCCAGGTAATTTGCCGCCCCGTCGCCGAAATTTAACCGTGCCGTTGAACCACCCCCACGTGCGTATACGTTAAACGAGGCTGTGACGCGCACATATGCCTGATCCCCTCCTCCGAAAAGCGTGCTGTAATACATGCTTCTCCACCCATCAAAACGGTCATTGACATTGATATTATCGTTACCCATGCTAAAAACATTGGTAGTCGCGGTCTGCTTGTAATTATATTGGTATCCTACGGTCGATAAATTAATTCCCACCTTTGCCTCTTTTGAATCCCAAAAACCATCATCCGCTTTTATAATATAAAATCCATGGAACGGCACCGATACTCTATGACTATAATTGCGACTTACACCTGGCCGATATACGAACCACCAGTCCATATACATCGTATATGAACCTGCCCCACTACCAAATAACCCTGAACCTGCTCCGTTAGCGTTAAGAAAGAAATCCATGTTGCCAGGATTATAACCTTGCCAGAAGACCCTGCCATCTGAGCCATGCAACGTTCCATAATATGGTGTGATGGTTCCAATCGCTCTGGCAGTAATAAATTGTCCACTAATCGAGTCAGGGAATATGGATGTTTCATTTGCTTCGGCAGGCTTTGATGCTTTGAGGATTTCTACTTCTGCATCGTCCTGAGATTTTGCTAAATCTGCAGCCTGTTGGTGCGCAACGTCAAAACTTTCAAGTGTTGTTAAAATGTCCTTTGGCAGGTTCTTTTTTAGCAATTTGATTCGCTCCTGGCCTCGTGTTTCCATAGCTGCCAGTTGGTCTGCCTCGGATTTTTGCAGTTGAATTACTTCTTCGCGACGGTCACTGACAAGTTGTTGCAACGTACTGTCCGAAAGTCTAAATTTCGTTTCCATAATCTTTGATTTTATTATTTTTGCCTACTCGAGATACTGTTTTCGGCGACCCAGTTTTATTGTCATGTTAGCTGATAAAGAGATTATGGCACGTTGGTTTATAAGAAACTGGCCTATCATCTTAAAATCAGCCATATAGGCTCTTTTGTCTTTTGCGTTTAAATGGAATTGTTTTGAGACCTAATTAATTGTGTCAATGGATTAGTCGCTATCTTTTGGAAAATGGAAACATCAAGTAGGATTTTTTTTACAGTGCCCAAGTTAAAGAGTCGAGGAAAGTGGCGATCCTGAAGGTAGATTACCATTTCGCAGTGAGCCTTCTATTAGAGAGTTTGCTGCGTGGATAGCGGATATTATTATTCATAAATGCACCTTTAAACAACAAACAAAATGGAAAAATTAGGCGCAAATACCAATGCTCTGAATTGGTTCGAGATTCCGGTTAATGATATAGACAGGGCTCAGAAATTTTATGAAACAATTTTTGAAATAAACATGCAGCCGGTGGAAATGATGGGTATGCAAATGGCGATGTTTCCAACGGAAAGACCAAAATCCGGCGGTACGCTAGTGAAAAGCCCAAACCACAAACCAAGTACCGAGGGAGCCGTGATTTACCTGAATGCAAATCCTGATTTGCAACTTGTTTTGGACAGAATAGAAAGCGCCGGAGGTCAGATTGCTATGCCTAAAACGAACATTAATCCTAAAACCGGAAACATGGCGTTTTTTACCGACACCGAAGGGAATATGGTGGGCTTACACTCAGGAGAATAGATTATTTGAGGCAATAATCTGAAATTTTGTCAGTTTATTTTTGCTATTACAATGTTGAAATCTGTCAGAATGAATAACTGAAAAAGTAAAATTGTCAGAATTATCGAAAGCTGGCCATTTTTGGAACAAAGTTTGATAAAAAGCTTTCAGATGTGCGATGCATCGAGAATTAAAATCATTGTTTAACTTTTAAAAAATAATAGTCATGTCAATTATCAAAAGGAACCGGAATTCATTTTCTGCAATCCCAGCGCTGGTCGACGATTTCCTTGGCCGTGAACTTTTTAACTGGGACAACAGTAATTTCTCTTCTACTCAGACTACCGTACCGGCGGTAAACATTAAGGAGACAGAAGACAGTTTTGGTGTAGAGGTAGCTGCTCCGGGACTAGAAAAGAAAGATTTCAAGATCCAGCTGGAAAACAACCTGCTGACCATTTCTTCACAAAAAGAAGTTCATGAAGAAAACCAACATGAGGGTTACAGTCGCAGAGAGTTCAGTTATCAGTCTTTCCAGAGAAGTTTTGTATTGCCGAAAGATGTCGTCAATGATGAAGGTATCGTTGCTCGATATGAAAATGGCTTACTGCAACTTATAATTCCGAAAAAAGAAGAGGCCAAACAAAAAGGACCGAGATTAATCGAAATTGGCTAATTTAGATATGGAAGACCTGTCAAATGGCAGGTCTTCCATTTTTTAATTGAAATCCAATCCCTGTAAGAACCAATCTCAAAATCTTTGAAGCGCAAACTATGGAAACTACTTATCAAATTGTTGTTCAAATGAAGGCCCTAAATGGAATCCTTGAAATAGGACGGTTTCTGCTCAGTACCGATAAAGAATTTGCATTCGAAACATTTAATAGTTTGAAAGGTAAAACTAAGCTTCCTGAAACCCAGGTTTTGCGTTTGAGCCTGCTCGAAACAACAGGACTTTCAGGCAATATCATCGGAATACTTGGCTGCAATCTGGACGAATTATCAGAAAACTGTAAGATAATAACAAGGGACGCTTTTAAATTTTTCAACCTTGGCATAATATAAAAAATGCCGTCAAAGTTGGAATAATTATTGCTTTTCCTGACATTGAAAAGCGTATCAGTTACCCACCTATTTTGTGTCCTTTGCAAGCTTTTTGATTAAGGAACCAATTGTAAGTCCCTGCACGATAATAGAAAAAAGTACAATTACAAAAGTGATGGAGACGATTATATTTTTATATGGGCTTGATGGTAACGAAAGCGCAAGCGCAATAGAAATTCCACCGCGGAGACCTCCCCAGGCCATTATTTTCAATGTACCATGTCCAAGTTGCCTTTGAAACCTGAATGCAATTGCGGTAGAATAAAGTACAATAAATCGAACGACAATAATCATAACTGCGGTAATCAGCCCGATGATCACATAACTTACTTCAAAAGTAACAACAACAATTTCCAAGCCGATAAGGAGAAATAATATCGCATTAAGAATCTCATCGGTAACTTCCCAGAATTTGCTTAAATAATCCCTCGTTATATCGCTCATCGCACGCGCCTTTCCTCTGTTTCCGGTCATTATACCAGCGACAACCATGGCCAGCGGGCCAGAGACGTGGAGGAAATGACAAAGTGAATACCCTCCCATGACCATCGCCAGCGAAATCAGGATTTCTGTTTGAAAATGATCAATCGATTTCATTAGCTGATAACCCACGAAACCTATTATTCCTCCCATAAGCATGCCGCCTACTGCCTCCTGAAGAAACAACATTCCAATCTGGGCCGCACCAAAATTCTCAATACCCACAGACGCGATCTGAATTAATGTCGCAAAAATTACCACACCTATACCATCATTAAAAAGAGATTCGCCAACAATATTGGTTTCGACGGTTTTGGAAAGTTTCGCCTTCGTGAGAATTCCCATTACTGCGATTGGGTCAGTCGGAGCAATCAGTGCGCCAAGGAGAAGGCAGAAAACAATTGGTATTGGAATATCGAATAATAATGTTAGATAATGAAACCCGTAGCCAACGATAAAGGTAGAAAGTATTGTCCCTATTACGGCAAAGCTTGTAATGGTCTTTGCTGATTTCCTCAAGTCGGAAAGGTGTATGTGCAACGAGCCGGCAAAAAGAAGGAAGCTTAAAAGAATTCCCAAAATGAATTCAGAAAAATCAATTAATGCCAGTTCTTTTACTACTATCGCTGAAAAACGGCTCGAAGTATTACCTAATGCAATCACTGCCAATGCTACGACCGAACCCATCAGCATCAGGCTTATACCAGATGGAAGTTTCAAGAAACGGACATTGATATAAGAGAAAAGCGCGGCGAGCGATATCAAAATTGAGAAGAGGACAAATAATTCCATGGGCGCTGTTTATGTTGATTTTCGTAAAATTAAATATTTAGGTTATGCACGTTTTCCATTTTTCAGCGGAGTTTAGGTTGGAATGAGCATGCGGAATAACTTATGGAAACTGGCAACCATTTCCTTTGTTAGAGATCAGACACTTGATATAGTAATTAAAAATCTTTCTTCGAGCAGTGTAACGTATTCCTTATTCCGAAAACATGGAAGTAGTAGACATAACCATGCCAACAAGATGATCAGCAAGTATTTTAAAGACCGGCTCTTTGTACGTCTACCTGAGCTGCGATATTGAGTAATTTATTCCTGTGAAGTTGAAATGAATTGTATGTGCTGAGTGACTGGCATGATTATAAGACCTTCATAAATGTGTTTTTAATTTTCGAAGGAATTTTGCCAGTCGTAATTGTCTGGGTTGAACGTAAAAACTGGGATTACAAAACGCCACCCCAAGCTTTATTCATGTCACCTTTCGCCAGGAAGCTGAATTACGTATCTCGAAAACTTTGCCTGAATTGTTAAGTCAACGAGTGAGATAGATCTGTCGGGATTTAGACATTCTGGCCTTGTACACACTTTTATTTTAAAATATAAATAAAAAGGATTGCAGGTTAAATTATAAATATGACGCATTTTTTAAAGAAAAAATACCTGAAAACGGTAAATAGCATAGCTTTTTTTCCTGCAATTATTGCGCTGGGATTTCTTGTTTTGTGTGGTACGATGATATCACTTGACCATTCCGAGTTAGGAAAATCAATAAAGGGTCAGCTTCACTGGCTGCGATTGAAGGATGCTTCAACGGCAAGAAGTATTATTGGTGCAATAGCGTCCGGAATTATTTCGCTCACTGTATTCAGCTTTTCGATGGTGATGATTGTGCTTAATCAGGCGGCATCGCAAATGAGTAACCGTGTATTAGGCCAACTGATCGGAAACAAATTCCAGCAGATCATTTTAGGTATATACATCGGTACAATTATATACGCATTTTTTCTGCTAAGCACGATCCGTGACATTGATTCCGGCATTTACATTCCTGCTCTCAGTACCTATCTCTTGATATTTTTTACAATATCAGATATTTTTCTCTTTATCTATTTTCTGCATTACATCACCCAGTCTGTAAAATACGAGGTCGTTATACAACGGATATTTGATGATACGCTCAACGCTCTCAAAAAAACTTGCCCCGGGGAAGTGCCTCCTACTATCGTCACTCAGCCGGAGACACCTTACCAGATCAGATCTGTTAAGTCAGGAATATTTGAAAGTATTAATCTGGAAGGCTTAACACAACTTTGCGAGGAACATCACGTTGAAATAGCTGTCCAGCTGACTCCCGGAACATATGTGCTGACAGGAACACCACTTATTTCTACCAGCAAATCTCTGCCGGAAAATGTCCGGCAACTGTTTCTTGAACAGGCTTCATTCTCTGTCAATCAAACCATTATTGAAAATTATGCTTACGGTTTTAGTCAGCTACGGGAAATAGCATTAAAAGCCCTCAGCCCTGGGATTAATGACCCCGGCACCGCCATCATAAGCTTACGTGCACTTTCTTCGTTGCTATTATACCGATCAAGCCATTTCCCTGAAAATAACGTTAGAAATGATCAGGGAGTAGCCATAATAATTATTCCGCAAATAGGTTTCGAAACAATCGTATTTGACATCTTAAATCCGATATGGGATTATGGGAAAGATGACAGGTTGTTATCCAAAGAGCTGTATCTGATTTGTTTACAACTAAAAGATTTAACTTTTAACGCGATTTTCGATCAAATTTTAAGCAAAATAGCTGCACATCAGTTAACAATAAAATCATTATCGGAATAACTAAATTGTTTCCTTCGGCAATCCATAAGGAACAAAATACCTACCAGCCAAACACATCTTTCACATAAGTGCGGCTCATCTTCCATGATTCAGAAACCGGGCGTTTCGGCGGTTCGTCAAAAGCAAGCTCGACCGCAACTCTTCCTTTATAACCAATCCTATTTAATGCTTTTGCAACAGCCTTAAAATCCGTCTCACCCTCGCCTACCGCTTCTGTCCACTTGCCATTTTCCTTTTGGTCCCGGATATGCAGATACACAATCTGCTTTTGATAAGTGTCAATAAACCAGACCGGATCCACTCCTCCCCGAATCAGCCAGTTAAGATCAGGCCCTAACTTGATATCCGGAATTCTCGCAATTGTTCCCTTCAAATCGTGAAAATTGTTTTCAACCTCGTAAGTATGATTATGCAGGTTAAGGGTAATGCCTTTTGATTTGCAAATTGGTATTAATTTTTTCAATAAATTGGCCTGGGCATCCAATTCCTCATCCGTTTTAATGCGTTTTGCATTTCCCACCGAAACCCCGAAAGTCTCTCCACCCAACTGGTGCAGCCTGTCGACAACGGTCGTGGCATAAGAAAGAATTTCATCATGTTTTGACTTATTCCACATATCGGTACCAAACGAACAACCTGTTACCGGAAGATTATGTTTTTTGATCAGTGCTTTAATTCGTTCGACAGAATCATCGGCTTTTAGCAAAATATCCATCAGTTCAATTCCTGAATAACCCGCCGATTTGATGTCAGCAAATACTTGTGGCAAGTCAGCAGAACAGTCCCATGTAGGCGGATACTTACTTGCATAAACCCAGAGATGGGCAGATACCTGAACGCCATTTTCGAAAAACATACTATTTGCTTGCCGTGGAAACAAGGAAGCAAATAAACCTGCTGTCGCCAGGGCGGAGGTTTGTATAAATCGACGACGCGGTATATCAGTAAGCTGATTTTTCATAAGTATTTGAAATTAATTGTTTTAAAAAAGCTCACATTCAACATTCGAGACCAAGAATGCTTCATTATCGATGACATTATTCCAGACTAAACGTGATATAACCTCCATAATAGCCTTTACCAGGATTTGGGCTGACTGCCACAGTGATATATTGTTTTTTACCAATTGAATAAGTGGACGGCACCGCGGTCGCACTTCCAGGCAGTTCTTTTTCCCAAAGGATCTTACCGGTTTTCTGATCAAAAACACGAAACATCTGATCAACCGTTGCCCCGATAATGATAAGTCCGCCGGCGGTAGCAATTCCTCCGCCACGAGTAAAAATTCCAGAATTTTTTATGCCTTTCGCTTCCAGTTTTTTATCAACGCCAAGCGGGACCTGCCACAAAATCTCGCCGGAGTTCAGATCAATAGCATTTAAAGTAGCAAACGGTGGCTTGATCGCCGGAATACCATTCGGATCTTTGAAAAATTCATAACCGGAGAAACCATAAGGCTCTTTCGTCGCCGATTCATCGCCATCAGACGTTTTCCCATTATCCGCTACTTCATCGATCCCTTTCAGAAAGGCAGTGATAGCATCGATCTGTTGTTGCGGTAAATGCTGAAACGATGGCATTGGCTCAGCTCCTTTTTTGATGAAATTTTCAAGATTTTCTCTTACGTAGCTCTTCACTTTTAAAGAAATATCAGGCCCGAAATTGGTACCCTTCTGATCCGCTCCGTGACAACTGCTGCAATACATTTTGAACAAATTTTCGCCACTTTCAGCATTGTCTTTTTTCAATGACTTAATATCTTTCAACTGAAGAAACCAGGGCATATCGATCGCATTGACAAACATGACACCCGTATTTGGATTGAAGGAGGCGCCACCCCAGTTTGCACCGCCGTGCGCGGCAGGTACAACGAGCGACCCATGAAGGCTCGGCGGTTCATAAATACCTGTGTTATATTTATTTTCTGCGATCTGGTCTTTGATAAATTGTGTTACTTCCGGCGATATAGTGCTGAAATATTCCGGCTTAAATCCCTGCCGCGAAAACGGCGCAGGTTTGCTTGGTATGGGCTGGGTGGGCCAGGGTTTTTCTCCCGGCATTTCACTTTTGGTTGGAACCGCGACTTCGTTAATAGGGAACAACGGCTTGCCTGTTTTCCGGTCAAACATGAAAACGTAGCCCATTTTTGTTACCAACGCTACACCATCGATTAGTTTTCCATCGTGTTTTACCTGCACAAGATTTGGCGGAGAGCCGTTATCCCGGTCCCACAAATCGTGGTGCGTCGTCTGAAAATGCCATATTCTCTTTCCCGTTTTAGCATCCAGAGCCAGCAGACAATTGGCAAATAAATTTTCTCCTTCCCGGTCGGCACCGTAAAAATCAAAAGATGGCGAAGCAGTAGGAACGTAAACGATTCCCAATTTTTCGTCCAGGGCCATACCACCCCAGCAATTTGCACCCCCGTTTTTCTGCCTGGCATTTTTTGGCCAGGTTGTATATCCAAACTCACCTTCTCTTGGTATGGTATGGAAAACCCATTCCAGCTTCCCGGTATTTACATTGAAAGCTCTTATGTCACCAGAAGTAGACGGAAGCTCATCGGGAACTTTGCAGCCAACTATAAAATAATCTCCGTAAATAACGCCCGGCGCATTGGCAGTAACATGGACCCGCTTTTTCATCGACGGTTCAACAGAAAGTCCTGTATAAAAATCTACTTTTCCCTGATCTCCGAAATCTTTTATCAGTTTTCCTGTTGAAGCATCGACGGAATAAAGCGTTGACCCAAAAACAAAAAGTAAGGCGTCGGGTCTTCCATTCTTGCCGGGATGAAAAGTAACTCCGCGGGTCCAGGTACTCACGTCAGTACTGTCAGGAAAAAACTCCCAAATAAGCTTTCCGGTTTCCGGGTTAAGTGCTACCAGCTTATCGCTTGGCATAAAAGCAAACATTCTGCCTTTCACGATCAGTGGATTAAATAGAATACTGGACCCGTCCTTGCTATCCTGATAATTCCAAACCTCCTTCAACTGGCTTACGTTCTGCGTATTGATGATCGAAAGAGGAGAAAATTTATTGTTTGAAGCGTCGTGACCGTAATGGATCCACTCGTCATCTACGGAGGAATTCTGATGTTTTTCGGGTACGAAAGCAATGAGTAATGCCAGGAAAAGTGACCCGGCCAATAAACCAGTAAGAGATTGGTATTTGTTTTTTATCATAATATCAAATGATGTTCCGGTGAAGGTTTTATCTCGTCTTTCTGGCTCACAGGCCGTTACTCAGTAACTTTTCATGAATAAACTGCCTGGCCCTTGGCACATCTGTTTCATCAAGATGCTCAATGATGATCGGGATATTCGGATATTTCCTGGCGAGCCGTTTGAGATACAGATCATAATTGAGAGAACCAAGCCCTGGCGCAGGTAATTCGATCATGCCCACGCCACGGAGTGCATGTGCCTCGTCGCCGTCGATATCGGCCATCACCACGCCAACGGAGCTTGAAGCCAGCTTTACATCCTTCGCATGAGCAATTTTTATTTTATCAGACAAAGCATCAAATATCTTGTTGATTGTCAGATCAATGGCACCGATATTATGCTCGTCGAAATAATTGGTGGGATCCATCAGCAGGCCCAGATTTGGATGGTCAATATCGGCGAAGAGCCGCAGCGTTTCATCAACTGATCCGATGACATTGTTCACGTAAGTTTCCACGCAAAATGTTACGCCATGCTGACGGGCAAATTCGACAAGTTCACCGATCACATCCCTGCATTCAGTATAACCTTCCTCAGTTTTATTTCTCGGATCCGAAACCCAGTCACTTTCCAAATGATATGTCCCCGTTTCACTGATGACATAGGGGGATCCTAATTCGTTGGCATACCGGATGATCTGCCTGAGATGATCCAGATTTGCCTTGCGTTTTTCGGGTACCGGGTGTACGAGATTGGTATACCCTGAAATGCAGCATATTGGCAAATTATTATTTCTGAATGTGTCCCTGATCTTTTTGGCTATTGCCGAATCGAGTGCGTTTGTCGACAAATCCATGTCCTTGAAGGATACGTCCAGCTGCACGGTATTGAAATCAAGTGCCCTGATACGGGCAGCAGTTTGTGCCAAATCGTAAGGGAAATAACCGGTAAAAATTCCAACCTGAATCATAAGATCATGACATTATTTCTTCAAGAATATATTTCTGCAATCTCCACGGCCCGGTGCTCTCTTGCTGAAACGTAGCAGGCGTCTACCAGGGCCATTGTTTTCAAATTATCCTTCCCACCGATCTCAGGCTCCTTATTTTGTTCCAAGGCCACCAGCAATTGCGCCATAGGCCCGGCAAAGGCATCAGGAAACCAGGCCTCTTGCCAGCGTGGACGTTGCCAGCCAGAAATATTTTTGCAGGTGAAATCCAATGTGCTCGGGCTGTGGGCCGGATAATTTGGCCAACCGATACTTCCCTTCGCCATACCGTCCAGGCCTTCCACACGGTAATTAATGTAAATATCTTCCTCAGCACCTTCGCGGGCGGGACCTGTCCAGACATCGTCCCAGGAAGAGGCGCGCATACCATTTTCGTATTCGAGAATATACAGTGCGATGCCATCCTCGTGGGCAAATTTTGAAACTGTCCGCGGATCCTGCGCAACACTGCAATAAACACTTTTCGGGTCTCCAAACCAGTAGCGGAATGTGTCCAGATGGTGAATGCTCATTACCCTCAAAGTAAGCCAGCCCATACCCGCCTGCCAGCCTGTCCAGTGTGGGATTGCCCGCATGTCGATCGAGCCAAAAACCGGTTTACCAAGCAATCCTTTGTTTAACAGATCTTTGCAGGCCCGTACCGACTGGTCATAGCGCATATTCTGGTTTACACCCAAAACGACGCCTGCGTCCTCACAGATACTGACTATTTCCAAAGCCTCAGAATAATTCATCCCCAGGGGTTTCTGAGCCAAAATCGCCCTGATGTTTTTGTGTTTGACAGCCTCTTTGATAACCGCAATCTGCCCATCGGGCGGAACAGCGATGTCAACCACCCCCACTTCAGTATCCGCAAACATTTCCTGATATGTGCCGTAAACCTTTGAAATATTATGCCGCTGTGCAACTTTCTGGCTGTTGGCCAAGGTCCGAGAGGTGATCGCTACCGGATTGAATCCGGCATTTCTATAAGCTACCAACTGGCAGTCGGCCATAATGAAACCGGCCCCAACACAGCCGATACCAATGGATTTATTTTCAGGAAAAACAGGTAAATATTCAAGTTCAATATGCATCCCAAACCTGTTAAGAACGATTTAAATCCTGCAAAGTAATTTCAGCATCTTTGCTCAAAAAGTCGGCTTGCTTGACAACCTGTTTGCCGCTTTCCAGCAGAGCATTATCCGCAACCATTTTTACAGGTTCGATACAAGACGTATTTTTTTCCCTGAAAGGTTTGTTGAAGGACAGATTATACGCCGAAATAACCGACCAGCGTGGCTTATCTGATAAATTGGCATCCGAACGGTGCAGAATATTGCTGTGAAAGAAAAGTGTATCGCCTGCTTTCAGTTCCACATAAACCAGTACACTGTTTTTCTCAGCTTCCGCTACGAAATCCGGATCTGCGCCCTGTTGCTCACCAACAAATGAGTGCTCAAAACGCTGCATCTTATGGGTTCCTTTCAAAACCTGCAAACAACCATTTTCAATATTTGCGTCCGTGAGCGCAACCATCACTGAAATCATCGCTTCCGGATACAGAAAACCATTTTTATACCAATAGCCGTAATCCTGATGCCATTCCCATGCGCCTCCCTTTTTGGGTTCTTTTTGCATGACCTTGGAATGAAAATGGCAAACTTCTCCTGCATTTCCGAGCAGCATTTCTACTGCTTTTACCATACGCTCAGACCTGGACATAAGCCCGAAAGAATCGTCGCCCGGCGTAAACCAAAGTGTCAGTTTTGTACGGTTTCCGTTTGTGTCTTTAAGATCAAAAGCATGACTCGTCACACTATCATCCGTTGCCAGACTATACAAGAGATTAATTTCTTCCTGACTAAAAAAATTACGTTTAATTAAAAACCCATCTCTTTCAAAATCTGATTTTTCGGTAATATTAAATTCTTTGCCCATGGTTCAGTTTGTTCTATTATCAAAATATAGATAAATGTTCTTGAAATATTAACAATACAAAATAGCAGTATATTTCGGCGCATTTCTATCAGAATATCACTAGTTTTATATGTTATTTTGAATATCGTGGCCGAAATAATACCTGAAACTTAGAACATACCAGATGAAACCACTTATTCAGAAGTTACCGATAGACAGTAGTTCGTCATTTGTGGCCAGAACATACACAACGCCGTATTTTGAAACACCCTGGCACCAACACGAAGAGTATGAACTCCTTATAGAGACTATGGGGCAAGGGTCGGTATTTGTTGGTGACTTTATTGGCGAATATGAAGCAGGTGATGTCTTTCTGCTTGGCAAAAACCTGCCGCATTGGTTTCGGAAAAAGGATTCAGAATCTACGGGAAGTGCTGTGGTTGTTCAGTTTAAGGAAGAAATTTTTGGAGAAACGTTTTTAAAACTTCCCGAAATGCAACAGATAAGCAACCTTTTAAAAAATGCGTCACACGGCATTGCGCTAAAAGGCGACCTTAAAACAACGGTTGGTAATACCTTGAAATCAATAGAATCATTGACAGGTTTTTCCCAGCTTTCGGCTCTGCTGAACAGCTTGAACCAGATCAGTATTTCAGATCAAATAACCTTCCTGACCAATTCGCCGATCATTAGTTTTTCTAAACAGGATCAGGACCGTATCCATAAGGTCTTTGAATACACGATGCAAAATTTTCAAAACAAGATCCTGCTCAAAGATGTTGCAGCCATAACCAACCAAAGCGAGTCGGCTTTCAGCCATTATTTTAAGAAAAATACCAAGAAAAATTACATCCAATTTTTAACCGAAATAAGAATTTCGCACGCCTGTAATTTACTTCTGACCACAGAAAAGTCGGTTACCGAAATATGTTATGAAAGCGGATTTCACAATTGGTCCAATTTCAGTGAACATTTTAACAAAATATTAAAACAGTCACCGATGAAATATAGAAAAGGATCAGTTCGTGAGGAGAGGCTTGAATTAATGTCTGAATCCAATAATTAACTATTATCAGGATCAGAAAATACCGCTTTTTTTGATTTAAATTCTCACACAACAAACACATAATTTAATCACGATGCAGAAGCACTTTCCGAATCCTGCTAAGTGTCGCGGGAGTCATACCCAAATATGAAGCAATCATAGCTTGGGGAATACGGTTGATCAGCGATGGAAAGGAGGAAATCAAAGAACGGTACTTATCTTCTGCGGTCTGACTAATGGACGCATGAATTCTTTTTTGGGTATCAATTACATAATTAATATCGTTCTTTCGATTTACCACCTCGACAGCGGGGACTAACTTTTGAAGGAAAGAATATTCACCCTTTGAAACTACAAGGATCTCGGAATCCTCCAAAGCTTCGATAAAATACATCGTTGGAATATCGAGATTGTAACTCTCATAATCATAAATCCAAGCATCTTCTAGTCCAAACCGGATAATATGCTCACCACCCCTGTCATTTACAGAAAACATTCGAAGCGCCCCCTGATTGATAAACGCAACATGCTTACATAATTCACCTTCCTGAACGAAATACTGATTCTTTCGCAAACGCCTGAATTTAAAGGTATTTCTAATCAAGTTTTTCTCCTGATCCGACAGTAACATTTCTGAAACTTTCTGTATCTGAAAGTTTAAGTTATCCCGGGCAATAGCGGACCTGTTTAGGGTGCTTGTGAAATGTTTCATTGTTGATTTTTAAAAATATAAATCAAACAATATGCCAATTATAAATACCTGTTAATCAATCATTTAAAAAAATTAGCTATTGAAAAATTAATGATATATCATCACTACAAACTCGATATAGCGAATAGAAGAAAACATAGTCGTAAAATCACTTCGCTTCTGTCGAGGAATATCGTAAATATTCGATATTCATCAAAACAAAATTTGAGATGCTATGACTGTTCGCGTTTAACAATCTGTTTTCTGATCCGGCTGAGCGTTTCAGCGCTGATTCCCAGGTAGGAAGCTATCATTGACTGAGGGATCCGGTTTGCTAACGCAATATTATTCTTCAAAAAATGCAGGTATTTATCTTCTGCGCTATCACTGATCACAGACTGGATTCTGTTTTGAGCTTTAATAAAACTTCTCTGAAAAATGGAATTGATCATTTCCTGAAAAACCGGGATCCTTTTTGATATTTCTAAAAAATCAGGATGGCTGATTAGTAAAAGTTCGCTTTCCTCAATAGCATCAATGTTAAATCTTGATGGATTTCCGGAAGTCATACTTTCCCGGTCTCCTGCCCACCAGTCCTCAACGGCAAAACTTATGATATGCTCAACCCCGTCATCGTCAACAGAATAAGTTCGCAAGCATCCTTTTAGAACAAAAGCATTATACTTACTTACGTCACCTTCCTGCAAAAAATATTGCCTTTTCCGGAGTTTTTTTAGTGAACATAAAGACTCAATAAATTCAAACTGTTCAGCTGTTATACTACCAGCGCCAGTTTTTTCAATGATATAATTCCTGAATTTTTCAAACACATGTTAATAGATTAATTCCTGATCAAAATCGAAATTCAAAGTGCCAAATCATTCAAAAAAGAGATCATTTGGACAAATTTATTGTGAGCAATCCTTTAAAGAACAGATAAGCAAAAGTATTGATTTAGATCAATTTATTTCTTACCAAATATCAATTTCTATCAGATCGGATATCATGAACTTTGTGAAAAATTTAAGATATCAAAATGAGCAAAATAATTTTTATTACCGGAACCAGTACGGGATTTGGTAAATTAATGGTGATAACGCTGGCTTCAAATGGCTTCACTGTTATTGCGGGTATGAGAGGAAAAAACGATAAGAATAAGGTAGTTTCGGAGGAGCTGTCCGCTATAAATGGAGTTGAAGTCGTTGAAATTGATGTGGCGAACGACAAATCCGTAACAGATGCTTTTGATTATTCTTTGGCAAAATACGGAACGATTGATGTACTCATCAATAATGCAGCAGTTAATGGGTATGGCGTTCTGGAAGCTTATTCTCTTGATCAGATTCGGCAAATGTTTGAGATAAATTTCTACGGCGTTTTACGTACCTATCAGGCAGTTTTGCCTGCGATGCGTAAAGCTAAAAAAGGACTAATTATCAACATAACTTCCGGCGCAAGTGGCCATACGCTGCCTTATATGGTTCCGTACCTTTCATCAAAAATAGCGGTTGAAAGCTTGTCAGAAGGGTTTCAAGAGGAGTTGCGACAATTTAATATTGAAAACGTAACCATTCAGCCAGGTGTATATCCAACTGAAATGGCTGATGGCAGCAAACCCGGCATCGGTGCGGACAAAGAAGACATCGTGGCAGCGTATGGAGAAACTGCGGTTAAGGAATTTAACGCAATCGGAGCCGCATTTATGAGCAAATCATCAGAGTTTAAAATGGATCCTCAAACAATTGCCGATGGCGTACTGGATCTGGTCTTGATGCCGGACGGACAAAGGCCGTTACGTTTTCCGCTTGACGCAATTGCGGAGGGTACTGATCACGAGTTTATTAATTCCAGAGCTGAGATAAAAAAACGATGGCTGGCAAAGTATATGGGTTAAGATAAACCGTATCAATAAAGCATACAAAAGCAATTAAACTAATATTTTAACATCGGGTTTCGAACTTTGGAATTTTTAAAATCCAAAGTCAGGAGTTCTGAAACCTGGGGTAATCAAATTAATGTAATGGAAAATACCAAGCAATCAGAGACAGGACTAAAATCCTTTTCTCTTTATAACATCGCCTTTACGGTTGCAAATCTTGAAGCTTCTTTGGAATGGTACAAAGAAGTATTTGGATTTCAACTGGTCAGCAAATCGCGCTTTCAGCTTCCACAAGGAGGTGTAGACGCAGCCATTATTGAGGCAGGCGGCTTTAAATTGGAGCTGTTGACTGTTCCCAATGCCAAAAGAATAGAAGAGTTATTTTTGGAGCTGCCATTTCACCTGAATACCATAGGAAATAAAAATATCGTATTTCAGGTTGAGAATATCGCTGTTGCAACAGAAGAACTTGCCAATAAGGGAGTTAAGTTCGTATACCGTGAACAATACCTGGTTGAAGGTGCAATGCTGTCAACCATGATTGAGGATATTGACGGAAATAAGATTAATATCTTTCAGACGAATACGCTGATTGAAAACAAATAAGTGCATTGATCTCACATAGTCAATGATTTTCTATGAGAGATTATAACCATTGGAAGCGGGTTTGGAAAATCCAGGCCCTATTGTGCTGATTACAAATATTTAACATACTAATGATGACAAAAAAAGCAAAATTTGTGGTACATACATCCTACCACATACATCCGGAAGACAAACAAATTTTTATCGATGCGGTTAAAGCGCACATCCTCGTTACCAGAGAGGTTCCGGGCAACGTCTATTATCATTTTTCATTCGACATGATTGATCCTGATATTTGTATCCTTGCTGAGGGCTGGACGGATCATGAAGCGATTGATACGCAGTTAAAAAGCGAAAACTTCCAGAATGCATTGAAGGCAGTAATGGACAACGTTAGAATTATCGAAAGACACGGCACCATTTATACCGTGTCGGGTGAAGCAGACATTATTCCTGATACAATAGATTAAAAATAGGCAGGACGGGCTTTCCGTCCTGCCTATTTTTTTGGGATATCTGTAAATCTATTTCACTTAACTGACGTCTACGAAAACTAGCTTTTGAAAACGCTTAAACAGCCAGTGATTAAAAGACGTGAAGAGATTTTATGGAAGAAATAAGCATTAGAAATTTTGAGAATGTCGAATAAGTAGCGGTTTCAGATTTTATCTTAAATATTCAAAATAATGAATCCTGTCTGAATTTTCTTCCGGAAGAACAACCGGACCTTTTATCGATTAATAGCTTCTATAAAAATGGAGGATTTTGGGTTTGTTAAATTGAAGGATCAATATATGGCTGTTTAAAAAAAAATATTTCATAAAACTTGAATTACAATCCTTCGTAAATCAGGTAGACACAGGTAACTCCATCTATTACAAACCGGCCCCACTTTTCATCGTATAATACGGTAGGTTTGGCGACCGGAATTTAATAAGTCATAAAAATGATAATTTAGACTTGTTTAACTATTTTTTTTTGCAAAACGTCTTGATACCTTACTGTGACTAGGCATCACCGCTTACGATCCAGATATAATTTTGCCGATTCGCTCATCGTAATTATTGCACCGGCGAGAATCATAATGTCTTTAAGTACCAGTCTTCCCCTTGCCGACAAATATGGAAATCCGTGCTGTTCGTCGCCCAGGCTGGGAACCCAACTTTCTGGCGTAGTCACAAGAAAAGACAATGTCCCGAGCGTCATGATAAAAATCAAAATACTACCGATCATACTAGGAAATGGCGCCAGACTGTGCAGCGCCACAAGTATGGCAACAGTAATAAGAAAAACTCCCAGACCTTTTGAATAACCATAAGTATTGTTGGCGATGTGCCACTGGTGATTCTCTGCTACGAGCTCTCCCTCCTTATTGATATGTTTTTTGTAATCTGCTGGATCTTGATAAAAAAATGACATAAATGGACTATTTGCAACAAATGGAACAATTCCATCTGCTTCATAAGTGAAAAACTTCAAACCTCCGATCCAAAGAAAAACAACAACAATACCAAAACGTACAACTTTTTTCCCCAACGGTTCCAGGCCAGAAATAAAGATCGCCAGTGAATTTTTCATGATTTATTTATTGAAAATGAACATCAAGTATAGGAATGTTTTTCCCAAAAACCTGCTGAGCAATGAAACAGTTCACGGAAAAACAGAAGCTTTTTGCTCGCGAATAAATTTTATCCTGGACTGTTTCTCGGAATCATTCCGATGCAGAATTTCTTTTTTACTATTTTCAACATGATAATCTGTCTGAACGACTCGATTACCCGACTGTGATACTTTCAAAATTTCTATTGTAAGAATTTCATCGTTTATATAACCTCCAAACCAATATGGATTTGGCTTTTGCTTCCATGTAACAAGTTTATAAACCTGCCCGGGCAATAGCGATCTTGAACTGTCAGATCCATTATTTATGGCAATTGCGTTTCCATAGAGCGTAAAGTTTGTACTTTTTCTCCTATTAAAACCTGACGTGATTACGTGGAGATTCTCCTCTCCAAAAACAAATTCAGGCGCTAAAATTGTTTTATCTGCATGCGTACACCCTGCAAGAATGAAATGCGCAATAAAACATTGCAAAATTTTAATTTTCATATCACTCATTATTTAATTGCCAGTTCCGGTGTTCTTGTTGGGATATCAAATACAAAACCATTTTTTGAAACAAGGCGATGGCAATTGATACAGGAAACGGCGAAGGCCACGGTATTACCATATGGTTTAAGTTCGAGCCCGTTAAATCTGGCAAACCCCCACCCCTCAGTATCCGTGAACTTTTTCGAATCTTTAATCATCATCTGAACATTGTTAAAATTTCCCGGCTTTGTGGTACCTTCCCCGTCTTCGGGTTGCATATTCCAGACGACTTTAACGATTATCGCACCATCAGGCCAGGGATTTATTGTTTTTTCATTTATAGCCTTCACTGTGATATCATTCCCATAAACCAGCCGCATCGTACCATTGTCCAGACGATTGGTAGAAGCGATCACTTTCCAGCTTTTATAATCGTCAAAATAGCTGATCCCGTTGATTGATTTCGGTCTACTGGCGATTGACTTATTTACAACTTTTATTTTCGCAGTATCGCCTGCGCCATGGTTTCGATGCGAGAGTTGTGTTACATAAGTTTTCAAAAGTGAAAGCTCTTCATCCGTGATTCGGGCCTTCCTGTGCACTGCCGTATATTGTGGAAGCGGCATTTTTCCCGCTTCAATCATATTGACCATATACCATAATTTCACTTCCTGATCTGCCGGAGATATGCTGTCCCAGGTCGAAAAATTATATCGCTTTCGTGCTTCTCTGACATCAGCTGCTACCATATAGGAAAACGGGGCAAGTTTATCAAACCATTGCAGCTTTGTTTCGTTGGAGTGACAGTCGTAACAGGATCGTTCAAAAATACTTTTAATTTCCTTTGGCGCCTTGAACTCGCCAGAAACAGCCGGATTTTGAATTGACGGGGTAGCAACTTGCATGCCGATCAATCCGGCAAACAAAATAATCAATATAATGCCTGTCAGCTTTCTGGAACTATTGCTTTGGAAAAAATTCATATCGATAAACATGTTTTGTAAACGTCAATACTCCTCAATTACACATTTTGCCTTCCACTGTACAATAAAAAGAGCATCTTATCCTTTTCAATAGATCTTACTTAGCGCGGCCACTTCCGGGAAGTCGATTGGAACGGAGGTCAGGGCATAGATGTAATTGGTAAAAATCTTGGCTGTAATCAGACCAACAAGTTCTACCAGCGCTGCCTCGTTGTAACCAGCGTTAAAAAAATCTTCAATTAAAGATTGGTCAGCAGCGCCCTTATTTTCGGTTATTGATTTGGCCAGATGCAGTACCGTATTTAACTTGCTGTTCGCAGCGTCCGCATTCCTGAAACCTAATATTTCGTCATTGGTAAAGCCTTTCATCGTCCCAATCATCGTATGTGCGGCAAGGCAGTAATTACAACTGTTGACTTCGGATACTACCAAATTTATTGCTTCTCTTTCCTTTGGTGTAAAAACGCTTTTGCTTAACGCATTCTCAAAATCCAGAAAACCTTTCAGTGTGCTGGCCGAATAACCCATGGCAGCATAAAGATTTGGGACTTTTCCCAATTGTTTTTTTAACTGATCAAACAACAATTGCGCTTCCGGCCTTACCTGGTCATAACCAGGAACTTGAATAGTTTTCATATCGATATATTTAATTGATTAATATTGACCCTGAATTATTTAAACGGGTGACATCCATCAACCAACCATAATTATACCAATAATTAACTATTTGTTAAACAACACGTTGCAAAAATTACCTACATTATTCACCTCTTAAATACCGTTTTTTGGTGATCATGAATTGATATATCGTTATCATTAATTCTTTTTTATTAAACTTTTTCACTGTCTGAATTCATCTACAATCGTATGTCTCTATACGTATACATATACATGACTAATTTCATCGTATAATGTACCGTTTTATTTTACTAAATTTAAATATCAGGGGGTTTTGCTGCTTGTTAATCTCTGATAAAAAGGAGCGTTGCATTTAATTATTTTTTCTGCTAAATGGTATTCGTATGGTCAAGCTGTATTCGTTGATCTCCGTTTTTCTATTTTTACTTCTATCAAATCCGACTTGGTCTGAGCCTCAACTTTCTGGTAATAAAACAGATTTCTTACGGCTTCAGTTAAGCCTCAACTATTTTACCGTCGTCAGAGAAGGCATTGTGGATCAGGACAGCAGTCTTTTATTGGTCAGCAAAACAAGAAATATAAGCAGATGGCCGGTCGTAACCGAAGGTTTTGGCAGCCAATATTCCGATATTGACGTCACCTGGTTTAACAAAAGAGACACGAGGTCAGCTATAAACCGGTTACAAACGCTCAAAGGAATAGACCATACCAAGTTGCTGGTATTGCTTGGTGCGTATTACGCCTTCCAGCCCGGATCCCGGAAATCCGACTTTGATAGTGCCAGCTTTTTCCTTTCAGCCGCCCGACAGGAAAGTGAATCCCAGCATAATTCATTCTGGCTTAACCAAAGCTTATGCCTTCTGGGCAAAAGTTTTTTTAAAAATAACGAGGTGGAAGCTGGACTTGCCACTTTTCAAAAGATCATACAAAATTCTCAGAAGTCCGGCGATAAAGCTATGGAAGCGAAGGCCTGGAATTATCAGGGAAGCTACTGCCCACCGTCAGCCAAAACAATAGTTCTTAAGCTTACCAGTATTCAAAAAGCGAACGAGCTTTATAAGCAAATAAACGATAAGGAAAATCAGGTAAACTGCCTGATGAACATCAGTTATTTGAGTTTTTTGATCAAGGACATGAAAGGTGCTGAAACCAATTCGATTGCTGCACTCAGGCTCGAAGATTCTATCAAATTCCCTTACAAACACTACACATATGACTTACTAGCTTTAATATATTTCACGACAAATAATCTAGGTGTCGGTTTTGATTATGCGCTTAAATCTGTTCGCAGTTCAGAAACGACGAAGGATGATTTTGTGCTGGGCTATTTTTATTGCCGGGTTGGGAATGTGAGTTCCGGTATCAACCAGTATGAAGAAAGTCTGAGTTGGTACAAAAAAGCCCTGAGTCACTTTGCCGCAAACAAAGGAGTAGCGATGGATATCTACAAAACGGTGGAATTTATAACGTTGACACTGAAAAGCATGGATAGAACAAAGGAAGCGATTGGCTATGTCAATAACTATCTGAAAAGATACCCTCCAACAACCCTTGGAGAAAAAATCCAGGCATTGATAATTCTGGGTGATAACTATGCAAGTTATGGCAACTATGTTAAGGCCGAGAAAGAGTATAAGCTTGCTGATCAGGCAATTAAAAAGTACAATATTGTAACAAAATCAAAATACACAAATTTCATAAACCTGAAATTGGGAGATCTTTATTACAAATGGCAAAAATATGATCTGTCCAAAATGCATCACCTTCTTTTTGTATCAGATCCGGAACGAATCAGCTCGGATCTGGCTAATACTTACTCCGCATATTATCAGCTTTTCAAAATTGATTCAATCGCCGGAAACTATTTTTCTGCCTTACAGTATCATGTACAATACAGCGATTTAAAAGACTTATATGAAACGGAAAAACAACACCAGATTATTGAGACGTTGCGGGTTCAGTACCGCACCGAACAAAACGAAAAAAGTATGAGGGAGCTGCAAAGGGAAAAAATTCTTCAATTGCAGCGTACAGACGAGACAAAAAAAATTGCCTATGTTGGATTCGCCGGTGCTTTGGTAATTATTTTGCTTTTGCTAAACCGATACTACACAAATAACAAGCAGAAAGCGGAGATAAATAATAAAAATCTGTTGCTGCAAACATTGATAAAAGAGAAGGACAGTCTGATCATTTCAAAAGAATGGCTTTTGAAAGAAGCGCATCACCGGGTTAAAAATAACCTTCATACGATTATCTGCCTCCTGGAATCTCAGGCGGCTTATTTACGGGACGATGCATTAAAAGCGATGGAAATCAGCCAGCACAGGATATATGCCATGTCTTTGATCCATCAGAAACTTTATCAATCCAAGGATTTAAAAAGCGTAGATATGGCTGTTTTTATTCCTGAATTTGTGAAGTATCTTGCTGATAGTTTTCAAAACATTTCTAATATCAGGTTCGATCTAAATTCCACTAGGTTGGAACTTGACGTTTCACAGGCAGTTCCGTTATCGCTAATTTTGAACGAAGCCGTCACCAACGCCATTATGTACGCTTTTCCTGACGATGCAAAAGGGACGATTACGGTCAGCTTACAAACCAATGAAAAACAAGTAACCATGCGGATTGCCGACGATGGAATTGGTATGGATCGGGATAAGATGAACCAGAAACCCGGATCACTGGGCTTGAAGTTAATGAAGGGATTAAGCGAAGATATTGAAGGCGATCTTACTATTAAGAATCATAACGGCACTGAGATCACTATCATCTTCAATTCGAATTTTTATGCATTGTAAAGCCATAATTCATCGCTGCAACAAATCCCGATGGCTTACCGCTGATTCAACCAAGGCTCACTCTTCGAAATTATGACAATGCCTGTTGCGGCGGAGATATCTGAGGAACAAAATTTCCGGTTATTATCCTCGCTACCGTTTGAAAGAGCAGATAAGTGATAACTGCGGTCGTCAAAAAAAGTAAAATGCCGGCCAAAGACAAATGGATGACGTCCGGTTTGTGATCAGCATAATTGAAGGCGGCAATTGTAAAGGCGGCTAACGGAAAACTGACAGACCACCAGGAAACCTGAAATGGACAGGCTTTTGGCAACAGTGTAATTTTGCTCAGAAATAATACAAACAGAAAAAAATTGAAATAAAAAAATACACTGGCCAACAAGTCCTGGTTACCCGACAGGCCTTCATAACCGGTAAATGCCAGAGAAAACGGACCTGTCAGAATCATCAGCGTTGGCTGGATAGCTGGTGTTAAAGGCTTCTGAAAAAACAGTCTTGCCATGATGATAGGCAGCAAAATGAGAGTAAACATTACTCCTATTCCAAAAAACAACAAGCAAATTTCATGGGCACCTTCCATCGGCAGTTTGTTGCCTACGACGGGGACATCCAAGGTACCAACGACAGGCATCAGCCACGCGGGAACAGCACTTTCTGCCGCTTGCGGCGAGTCCAGCCATTTTCGAAGGACATACCAGGCAAAGCCAAACATCAAAGCAGATGCTGCTGACCATATTACCGTTGCCAAGAATGGAAAATAAGGTAACAGAATACCCGGAATCAATAATAACGAAACGATAAAAGTTGCGAAGAAACTCACTGAGATCCCGTTTTCAAATTCTTTCTTTACAAGCGCGGGATATTTTAATAATTTAAAAAGGTAAACGATTGTCAGTACAAGAAAAAAACATACCGCCAGGCCACCTATAATTTCTCCGGTCAAATAACCGACATCCCAGAACTTATGAGCAAAACGCCATGAAAAACACAGCCCGCACATACCCATGACACCTCCAAAAATACTTACAGGTAAAAATTCGAGAAAAGTCTGACGCTTTAAAGGTGTTTGCATCGGAAAGGCGTAGTTAAAGTAGGTGCTGAATGAAATAAAAGTTAAGTATGAATAGAAATATTTTTATCATAATTTCAGAAAAATGAGAAATCATGAGCTCTGAATATGCTCATGATTTCTATAAAAATTGAAGCTATTTTAAATACTTTCTTAGTTCTGCCGCTGCCTGAACAAACAATGATTTTGTTTGTGGAATCTCGGCCAGGCCATTCAAAAGGCCAAAATCATGGATCACTCCGTTGTATCTAACGGTTGTTACCTTTACTCCCGCCTGTTCCAGTTTCCTTCCATAAGCCTCACCCTCATCGCGCAAAATATCGTTCTCGGCTACTTGAACTAAAGCAGGCGGCAGGCTATGAAGCTGTTCAGTGGTTGCCTGTAACGGTGATGCATAAATGTCTTTTCTTTTTTCAGGATCAGGAATGTACATATCGTACATCCATTTCATCGTGGGAACGGTCAAGAAGCGCTGATCTCCAAACATTTTGTAGGAATCTGTCTCAAAATTGGCATCCACAATCGGCCACATCATAATTTGTAATTTTATTTCCGGGCCTTTTTTAGCCTTTGCCATCAAGGTCGTAACGGCTGTCATATTCCCGCCAACGCTGTTACCCACCACGGCAAGCTTCTTTCCGTCCACATTGATCTCCTTTCCATGTTCCGCAACCCATTTTGTGGCAGCATAAATTTGATTGATCTGTGTTGGAAATACTGCCTCAGGTGTCCGTGTATAATTCACAAAAACAGCAGCGCAACCCGATAATACAACCAGATCCCGGACCATTCTTTGATGTGTGGGAAAATCTCCAAGAACCCAGCCGCCGCCATGAATGAAGATAAATACCGGGAGATTTGATGTTACACCTGCCGGTTTTACGATGTTTAGTTTGATAGTAAAACCATCCGTTACTATATCTTTTTCAGTTACCTCAATACCAGACAAGTCAACTTTAAAAGCATTCTGAGCATCCACCAAAACCATTTGTGCATCTTTGGCCGACAATGTTTCCAAACCCGGACCACCTGTGTTTAGTCCTTTCAGAAATGTTCGGACCTGCGGACTGAGATGCTCGTCAGTCGCATAATCTTTGACCTGACCAAATGAGGTGATGCTGACTCCAAAGATCAGCGTGATACTAAAAACCAGGCTCAGAGCTGCTGGCGAAATTGAATTTAAAAGGCTTTCCATAATTATTCATTTTGTATTTATTACTCAATTTTAAACTACTAAACAGATTTGGATATCAACCACTTAAATATGTATAACATTAACTTTGCTTGTGTTTAAATCCGATTCAGTTCGGTTTGGAACTGATATTTTTTGAAGCCGTAATTATCACATCGGAGATTATATCGGGGTGCGAAATGTAGGAAACATGACTGCTTTTTAATTCGGTAATTTTGCTTCCAGAGCGTGTATACATGTTCCTCAAAATTTCCGGATTGATACTTTTGTCATCAGTTGGTAGAACACCAAAACTGGGTTTGGTTTTCCAGGCGGCTTCGGTAACCGGGGTAGCGAAACATTCTCCAAAAATGAAACCTTGGGCAGCGTACATAAAGTCAGTGTCTTTTTTATCCAGATCTGCTGCAAAACCGTCATGAAATTTCTCTTTGCTGTAATACACATAACCTTTTTCATCCGGAGCCATCAGACCATTTTCGGGCGCGGCCGGCAAGCTACTCGCCCATTTTATTGTATTTTCACCTTTATCAGGCTGAAAACCAGAAAGATAAACCAGGGAAACAACCTTTGGATGAACTCCTGCCTGCGTGATCACTGTACCGCCCCAGGAATGTCCTACCAAAACAACAGGGCCATCCTGTTTGTCTAATGCAAGATTTGTTGCGTTAACATCGTCTTTTAATGAACTGCATGGATTTTGAACAAGTGTGATATTGTAACCCTTTTTTGAGAGAATATCATAAACACCCCGCCAGCTCGATCCATCTGCAAATGCGCCATGCACGATAACTACATTTTTGGCCTGGACATTTTGGGCTTGAATTTTGACCGTTGCAGTCAGCATAATGCCGAATAACGCCATGACTGTGATTAAACCACAATTGATCTGTGTACTTAGAAATTTCGCTTTCATGTTTTGATAATTTAATGATTATTGTTCTGGATCAAACTCTAAGATTTGCAGGAAGTTCTGGCTCCATTCTACCAGGATTTCTTTTTCTTAATTTCAGATCAAAAGTCATAATCACAAACTATGCCAATAATTAAGTCGTTGACAAACAAAGTTTTACAAGAATTTATATCACAAAACGGAAACGATATTTCGATAAAATATGATTTCCTGTTTATATCTCAATTAAAAATTGGCTTCGATATATTAAAAGCAATAATTGCTTGAACCCAGAAAGTTTAGTTAACAGGTCAGATAATTATTAACCGGATTTCATATCCGAAACTTATTTCAGTCGGTCAGCATTATACGCATATCAAAATGTCATCGCAAGTGGGATAAGAATCAATACCTCGTAGTTCAGAATACTTTTAAACGGCCTCAGAATACTTCAACGGCATTCAGATAAGAAAATACCAATTAATGAAATAGCGTTATTAAAAGATTTGAAAGAAAATTATATTAATCTTACAGTCAACAACTTACACATTGGAACAAAATTTAATTGCAATGCCATAAAAAAATCCTGCTCACGATTATGCCGCCGTTAAGATCCTATTTCCAGAATACCGAAATTAATTTCCAGATAGAAATATTGTCAGGTTTAACTGTGGCATTCGCTTTGGTGCCCGAGGCTATGGCCTTTGCGATTATTGCGGGACTTTCTCCGTTGAACGGTTTATATACAGCCTGTACCATTGGATTTATAACATCCATTTTTGGTGGAAAACCAGGAATGATATCCGGTGCCACGGGTGCAGTCGCAGTGGCAATAGTAAGTCTTTCCCAGGCTCACGGCAGTGAATATATTTTTGCCGCAGTTATCTTAGCCGGAATCATCCAAATGATCGCGGCCATATTGCGTTCCGATAAATTAATTATCCTTGTCTCGGCACCTGTTATGACTGGTTTTGTCAACGGACTTGCCGTCATCATTTTTCTTTCGCAGTTAAACCAATTTAAAATGAAGGATGAAGATGCCTTCGTCTGGCTTCAAGGAGATAAATTATATCAATTATTAATGCTGATATCCCTCACACTGGCAATTGTATACGCAGTGCCAAGATTCACCAAAGCGATTCCCTCCTCGTTGATAGCAATTCTTGTTATTTATGCGGCTGTTCACTTATTTGGGTTAGAGACAAACACCATTGGAGATATTGCATCGATAAATGGTGGGTTCCCATCGTTCCACATACCGGCACTGCCATTCTCTTATGAAATGTTTAAAATTATTTTTCCATACGCTTTCATCATCGCCAGTATCGGCCTGATTGAAACCGCCCTAACCATTAACATACTCGACGACATAACCGGCAGCAGCGGAAACAGCCGCAAAGAAATGTTTGCTCAGGGAATAGCCAATATTACCACAGGTTTCTTTTCCGGTATGGGTGGCTGCGCGATGCTTGGTCAGAGCCTGATAAATGTCTCGTCCGGTGCACGAACGAGACTTTCCGGCATTGTTGCTTCTGCAATGCTGCTTGTATTCATATTATACTGCTCGGCGATTATTGAAGATATTCCTATGGCTGCCCTCACCGGAATCATGATCACGGTCTCAATAAACACATTTGCATGGTCAAGTTTAAAGATGGTCAATAAAATGCCGTTTCTTGATGTATCCATCAGCATATTAGTATCATTAATCACTGTCATTTATCACAATCTTGCATTGGCAATTTTAGTAGGTATGATCTTGTCTGCTCTGGCTTTTGCCTGGAACAGCACGACAACGCTTTTTGTAACAAAACAACCTGATGACAAAGAGTTGAGTTTATATCAAATTTCCGGTCCGTTATTTTTTGGTTCGGTGAAATTGTTCATTGAAAAATTTAACCCGGATGACGACTTACAAACAATAATTCTTGACTTTTCAAAAAGCAGGCTTTACGACATGAGCAGCGTCATGATTCTCCATAAACTCACGTTACGCTATGAAAAGGCCGGAAAGAAAATCTACCTGTCCAACCTCAGTCCGGAAAGTTTACTGCTTTTAAAAAATGCAAATTCAACGGTTATGGTTAATATTCTGACGGATTAGAAAATCCAATTTCCCATTTTGGAATTAATATAGTTATTAAGCAAAATGTTCTTTTTTGATCCCAAGCCGTTTTATTTTTGAGTTTAAAGTACTTGGGTGAACGCCCAGGATTTCCGCAGCTCCAAAGTCTCCTGCTACCCTGCCTTTACAATATTTGAGCGTCATCAAAATATGCTCGCGTTCATTTTCATCAATCGTTTTCAGCTTTAACTCTTCCGTATGTGCTGCACCATAGTTTTTAGGTTTATTAACAGGCAGATGAATTTGTTTAATCGTGTCGCCAGTAGAAAGCAAAATACTCCGTTCGATCAAATGTTCCAGCTCCCGTATATTTCCCGGCCAGCTATATTCCATCAAATCCTGCAACGCCCTGTTCGTTAGTGTATTAATTTTCCTGCCGATTTTTTTTGAATAACGGTGGATAAAATGTGTTGCCAGCAACGGAATATCCTCCCTTCGATCCCTAAGTGATGAGAGGTAAATCGGAAATATGTTAAGCCGATAGAAAAGATCACTTCTAAAACGACCTTCTTCCATTTCTTTTTCAAGGTCACGGTTGGTCGCAGCGATAATTCTGACGTCGACTTTTATAGTAGTTTTCCCACCAACTCTTTCAATTTCTTTTTCCTGTAAAGCCCGCAAAAGTTTCACTTGTAATTCAAGAGGCATTTCACCGATTTCATCCAGAAACAACGTTCCATTATTTGCTAACTCAAACTTGCCTAACCTGCGCTCAGTAGCGCCGGTAAAACTTCCACGTTCATGGCCAAACAATTCACTTTCAATAAGATTGGCAGGTAAGGCCGCACAATTAACTTTCACCATCATCTTGTTTTTCCGCGGCGAATTATTGTGGATAGCACGTGCCACAAGCTCCTTTCCGGTACCCGTTTCGCCAAGTAAAAGGACCGCACTATCTGACGGCGCGACCTGGGCTATGAGCCTGAATGTTTTCTGAATAGCAAGGCTTTCTCCAATAATTTCGGCGTAATTCTGAGTAATTTCTATTTCTTCTTTCAAATAAATTTTTTCCTCTTCGAGCTGCTGTTTATAACTGCTGATTTCTGCTATTTGTTTGCTGACTTTTTCATTTGAAATAACATTGGCGACTGTGATGGCCAGTTGCGAGCAAATGCTTTTAAATAGATTCTGCTGGATGGTAATTTGGTTAACGTCGGATTGTCGAAAATGCATAACCGCAATATCTTCGCAACCTATCCGCAACGAAATATAGCTTGCCGGGATTGTCCCATCGGCAATAGTCTCATCCGGATCTGACCAATTTCCCCATCCCTCATTGTAATTTATGATTGGGTTCGGAAATTGGCTGGCGTAATCGGATTCCGGATCAAATAAAATTGCATTGTGCGTTCTTCTGTCTTCATTGGGAATATGTATCACATAATCGTCAATCTTAAATAATTCAAATAACTGACGTTTTATAATTTTAGCAAGGGTTGTCTTATCACGCACGGATGCAATGGCGTTACTAAATGCAATCAATCGTGATTTTTCATCTTCTCGTCTTTGAATTTCGGCATTAGCACGAATATTACAAACGGCAATAGAAATCTGGTTTGCCAGACTTTCTATAAGGTTAAATTTATTTTTCTCCTGCTTTTCTTTAAAATGAATAAGCCAAAAACCAAACACGTCATCCTCTTTCGTACACCGGGCCATAACAATTTCTTTCAATCCACTTTCCAGGTTGACCCTGAGATAAGGAGGCAATTTCTGGCATTGATCTAACACTTCCAGATCGAAAGAAACAGGTCTTGAATTAATCCTGGTTTTATTCATAATTCCATCATTGATCACATACCTGGCAGAAGAAATTTCCTCGTAATCCGGATGCGTTCTGGCAGTAGAATCGGGATCAAGCAAAAATGCGCTTGCTGTAATTTTATCTTCATTGATAATACTAAGCGTAGTATGGCTGCACCCTAGCAAACTTTTCACTTTACCTTTTATCACGATCAACAAATCATCATTGCTCCTTACGGAAGCCAAATCAGAATTAATGGATAGCAGCAGCTCTCTCTCAGCCTCTCTCCTCGAAATTTCCTCATTTGCCAGAATATTCGAAATTGCAATGGCAATTTGCGATGAAATCCCTTTTAACAAATGATCATTCATTTGATCAGCCTGTGTCCAGAGTATCCCAACATCTTGTTGTCCTGCTTTCAGCCGCAACCCGCGAATTCTTTTGGCACCCATTGTTTGCCAAAATGCTGTGCTGAGTGTCGACAATCCTCCCTGTTTCAAGAGGACATCTATATCAAAAACAACGGGTTCGTCTGACTGGAAAACTGGCTCCGATAAAGAATTTGCAATAGGCAATCTGGAATTTACGATTGATTGAAAATGAACATTGTCTTCAATTCCCTGTATATCATGAAGAAAATAACTTAACGTTTTATTATCATCATTCTTTATCGAAATAAAGTACTCTCTGATCCCGAAAAGGTTTTTCAGATATTTTTTTATGATCAAAGCCAGGCCCGTCTTATCTCTTACGGAAGCGATATCATTGCTAAAATTTAATAAAACTGATTTATCCTGATCTCTCCTGAGGATTTCTTCGGTTGCTGTAACATGGGAAACGGCAACTGATATCTGCGCACAAAAGGCCTTTAACAGCTGGCTTTGAATCACATCAGGATTAGTTGTATCTTGATGAAAAAAGAGACATCCCAACTTTTTATTGCCAAATCGTAATGGTACAGCAATTACATCGTCGATGTTATTTTCCTTACAAAAAGTTAAATATTTTAGATCCGGATATTGAGAAAAAAGCTCCTTCCTGTTGATCACAAACGGATCTTCCGACCTTGTTATTCGATCGCGAAGGCTGTCTACGGGATAATTTGTATATACAAAATCCGGAAAATCCTCCGTGGTAACTACATGACTTTCAACGTCCATAAAATAAGGATATAGCGTTTCGCCTTCGTCACTAATCAGCACGACAGCAAACTCTTGCATGCTAAATAATGCTCTGAGTTTCATGCAGAGCACATTAAAAAGTCCCGCCTTATCCCGCATAGCTGCAATTTCGCTGCTTAAAGAAAGCAAGATGGACTTTTCATCTTCGTGAGGAGAACGATTCTTGATGACATAAGACAATTCAGCATGCAGACTTTGCAGAGAGTTCAGGTGTCTATCAATCACCGAGGATAATTGTGCATTTTCATTTCGATCACTGAAATCTTTCTGGCTGCAAAGATCCGAATTTATGTCTACGCGTTTAAGGTAAGTCACCATCGCTTTGTGAGTTAAGATAGAAAACTGAGTTTCATTCATACCTCAATTTCTATACCTAAAATACAATATGCTGTCTATTAGTGAATTACCATTATTTAGATATTTTTGTTAGTGATATTTCACTAATAATATCTTAAAATTGTTGACATTTCATTAATGCAACGTGTCTGATTACGGATGCGAAGTAATCTCCTCATCAGCTCACCAGAATTGAAAATTGAGTTTAAGTGAAAGATAAATGGTATTGCATTGTATTTAAATAAGAGAGGTCCCGACTTTCGTTGTCATCCCATACCGGAAGCATAAGCTAATACCGAATAATTCTCTGCGTCATTTCCCCGCCTGAAAAAAGCTGTTCGAATTCACTTACATCGTTCCGAGCATTACTATTGACTGATAGTACTGCCATCGTCTATTCGCGATATTTAACGGCGAAAATTTAGTCAAATATTCACAATTAGCTGAATTTCAATATTTTAATTATTGGCACAGTTCTGGATTAAGTAATAGAGAAATGCAACTTCCCGGTTTGTGATGACGCCGGATTTTGAATCGAAATCCATAAGTTCAAATCGGAGCATTTGGTATCGCGAAAAATCAAAAATCTAAAAAACGCTATTAATCATTCTCTTCAACCTAATTTTCTCACCATGAACCACGCGGAACTCAAATATCAGCAGATTGAGCTTTCTTCGAAAAGACCTTTCGGCCAGCTTATATCTAATAATCAAAAAATCAGGCTTCCATTTCAAATTAAAGAACTGGATTCGAATTCGTTTAATAATATGCACGCCGCCCCTTTCTCAGGGCTGCTGGGTTTGTACCAAATTATATGGATTAAAAAGGGAAATGGCCAGTTTAAAACAACATGGACCACACAAATTGTGAAGGACAACCGTGCCTATCTGCTCTCGCCTGGTCAGCCATACGAATTCCAATTCAACAGCGCCGTTGAAGGTTTTGCCATTTCATTTTCAGAGGATTTTTTGTGTCGGACCAGCTCTGAAACCTCTCGGGTACTACAATTATCGAACAGTAACGTGTTCGTGGAAATCTTGCTCGACAGAGATATGCAACCTGACGTGCAATTACTTATCGAATCTATGCAGAAAGAGTACGTAAATCTTTATACATTAAAATCGGAAGTTTTAAGAAGTCTGTTAAAAATACTGCTGATCTATCTGTCGGGAAAAACCGTCCTAGAACCTGAATTTATTATACCAAACAATCGATTGGAGCAGCTGTTTATGGACTCGCTGAATTCAAAATTTACTGTCAAAAAAAGAGTTGTTGACTATGCGTCAGACTTGGCGATTAGCCCGAATCATCTTAATAGCGTGATTAAAAGGATTACGGGTTATTCTGTGAGTTATCATATTCAACAAAAAGTTATACTTGAAGCAAAAAAACGGGCAATGTATTCTTCAAAAAGTATGAAGGAAATTGCCTATGAACTTGGATTTGACGACACATCTCATTTTAGCAAATTCTTCAAAAATTACAGCGGCGTCTGTTTTTCAGATTTTAAAAACAAGACTGGAAGGACCTTAAACAACGCATAAAATTACTCTAAATTGGTTAACAATTAACTTATAAAAATGTTCGACAATATCATAACCCAATCCAATAAACGCAGAAATTTTCATTTGCAAGATCAGCGATGACAATTTCGCGAAATCTGATCAAAAGCTCTTACCCTTTTGAATTCCTAACTTCTTCATTTTAGAATTTAGTGTTGACACATTGATATTCAGCAATTTCGCTGCACCGTCTTCCCCGTAAACTTTCCAGTCACATTTTTCCAAAACCCGAACAATATGATCGCGTTCATTTTCTTCAATAGTCTTGGTCCTTTCCGCTTCCACAGCCTTATCTGACTGACGGATACTTTTTGGTAAAATAAGCGAATTAATTATTGATCCATTTGCAAGCAAAACACTTCTTGCCATCAGATTTTCCAGTTCGCGAACATTGCCAGGCCAGTGATAATCAAGAATAGCTTGAATTACATGATCGGCAAAACCGGTTATCGTCTTGCCTTCCTTCGTAGCATATTTCCGTAAAAAGTAATCCGCGAGAAGTAAAATGTCCGCCTTCCGTTCCCGTAATGGAGGCAATAATATTGGAAATACATTCAGACGATAATAAAGATCTAACCTGAACCGACCGGCAACGACCTCTTCTTCCAGATTTCTATTGGTTGCAGCAATTATTCTGACATTAATTTTTCTAACAGTACCTCCTATTCGTTCAATTTCCATTTCCTGCAATACACGAAGAAATTTTACCTGCAAATCCATAGGTAATTCGCCAATTTCATCGAGAAAAATAGTTCCTTGATCGGCCTCTTCAAACTTCCCAACCCTTTTGTTCAACGCTCCTGTAAAAGCCCCTTTTTCATGGCCAAAAAGTTCGGATTCAATTAAATTTGCCGGAAGGGCGGCGCAGTTGACAACCACAAGCGGTCTCAATTTTCGTTGAGACAGTTGGTGTATTCCTTTTGCAACAAGTTCCTTTCCGGTACCACTTTCTCCTAAAATCATTACCGAAATATCCGAATGTCCGACAATCCGGATATTCTCCAAAACGGACTGCATTTTTGGACTTTTACCAATAATGTCTTTCAACTCATCAGCTGGCTGAACAGTCTTCAGCTCTTTGAAGACTTTTGTTTTTTCGCTCAGATCCTGTTTCTGCTGATGCAAATACCAGGCGACATCAAGCATAACCAAAACGTCTCTTTCTCTGAACGGTTTTACCAGAAAGCCATAAGGTTTTGTTGCCTTTGCAGCATCAAGAATCTGACCGTTCGAATTGGCCGACAAGTAAACGAATGCAATATTTTTTTCAGTTAAACTCCTGGCGAGGTCAATACCGGTCAAACTTCCCTGTAAGAAAATATCCAGCAATACGAGTTCCGGATTTTCCCTGGCGATAATTTTGAGCGCAATTGGAACGGAGCGCGCGATTGAGCAAACTTCGTAACCCGCACGTTCAAGAATCATCTGGAGATTATTAGCTTCAATGAACTGATCTTCGACGATTAAAATCTTTGTTTTCAATGGTGGTATATAGCTTCATTTGACATAGACAACAGACCATTCAACCCTTAAATACATCCTCGTATCTGATAAATTTAATAATTATTCCAGAAATAAAAAAATGTAAAATCAAATAGATCGTATGTTTAAGAGGTTGTCGTCTACAACGCAAATCTTTGAGAAAACAAGCCTTTTGTCTAACTCATTAAAGGACTGATAAATCACTTTTTATTAGCCGAACTCACTTTCAAAATTCGTCTACAATTAATTTATCAAGATTAAGCAAAGTCTCTAATTGGGGAGATAGAGAATACCTTTTTTGAAAATACCAACCCGCGTTATAAGCGATCCACCTCTTGTGACTTGAATCCTCCCATACAATTATTTTCAACGGCAGATCAAGGGCCGCCACCGGATTTTCCGCCATGATCTGTGAACCGCCATGGGGATTGCCAAACAATATGAATTCTAAGGGTAAAATCTTCTGACCAGCATTATAAGACTCTGTTTGCTGGTTTATTCTGGCATAAATTGTCGCGCCTTTGTTCTGCAATAAAATGACAAGTCGATTCGTAGCATCTTCAACAGAATAATCAGTGGGCCTAATTATAACCCCGTCATAATTTTCCATACCTTATATTTATCTTAACTGATTATTTTTGAAAGCTTTTCGAATGACAAATCTGGTTAAGTTTTTCACGTCGTGAAATTTTCTAATATCTGACATCCTTTGCCCAGGCAATAAAAGATTACTGCTTTTATATATTCCAAAGATGGTAAATTCCAGTCTGCTTTAATTAAACCCCTTTATACACCAGATATGTAAAAGTCGCACCGCTAATAACGAATCCACCCCACTTTGCGTCATACGCCGCTGTTGGTTTGCTTGCCACTATCTCTTCAAGTGACTTGCCCTCTTTTTTTTGCTTCGCAACTTTTTCCCGTATCGTTACAAGCATTTCATGAAAGGCAACTAGATCTGCCCTATTTCCAACTTCGCCATGGCCTGGAACGACGATGGTTTTGTTCGTAGTACGTTCAATATTGGCCTGGGCAGCCAGAATCATACCGTCAATATTTCCACCGGTAGAATAATCAATAAACGGATAGTAACTATTCCATAAAGTATCTGCAACGTGTAAAACATCCGCTTTGGGAAAGTAGATGGATAAATCACTATCGGTGTGTGCAGGTTTATATTTTTTTATCTGAATTGATTCACCGTTGAAGTCAACCATATGCTGATCCTTAAACAGAACAGTTGGAAGCCCATCTCTTGGCGCAGGAGGAAATGTATAATCCCAATCATCAACCTTAACTGTCGTTTCAAGGTGCTTTCTGGTGTTTTCATGGGCAATGATGGTTGCGCCTTCTTCATGTACCCAGGCGTTTCCATCTGCATGGTCAAAATGCCAATGGCTGTTAATTAACATCTTAATCGGATCACCGCTCAGAGAGTTTAGAGCGTTTAAAACATTAGGTCTTGACACACCGATTCCGGCATCAACCATCAGTTTGCCGTCCGGACCATGCAGAACCGAAATATTGCCGCCTGAGCCTTCCAATACACTCACGTTACCTCTCAATTTTGTTACGTTAATTTTAGCTGTTGCCGCAGCTCGCATAATGGTTATAACCGGACTTTCTTTTTGAGAAAATAAGCTTTCAGGGCGCGTAAGTATTGCCGTTGATATCAGTCCCGCCGTTGCGATAAACCTTCGCCGGCTAATAGTATCTTCATTTTGATTGCTCATAGCATAATTAAATCTAAAATTTTAAAAAAAGTAAATAATACAAATCATCAGGCTATGGCTCAGCTTTTGAAAAATTAACGGAGCATTCGCTATTGTATATACGTAAAGGATAAATCGGTATTAATAAATGACCCAATCTGATCAGGTATTTTTTTTCTGGTTCTGTACTGGGCGTTATTCAAGCTGATTAAGCTTGTTAGTCATCAATTACTATACCATATCGTAATCAATTAATAATCAGTTTGTTATACATAAAATTGATTTAAAATGTCAGCGATATATCACCGTTTCGTGAATAGATGGTGAAATAGCAATTAAAAAGCGACCGAAGGATTTTGAGAAGAAAGATTTCAATTACATGTCTTAAATGCAGAAATCAAAACGCTTAGTCAAATGTCATAAAAATGACGGCAAGGAACATGCCCTGCCGCCATTATAAACTACAATGAATTTCTTTAAAATCTTTTCCGGGTTAAGCAGTATTAGAATTATGCCGTGTACATTCGGTACGGACGAAAATCCCATTCCAGAAGTTGATTGTGATAAGTCGTTTGTACTCTCATTCGCGACCTTAGGACACATTGAGGTAAAATCTCCACTGCCAGATATTTCAATCCAGATAATAATTTTTAAATCGCTGTTTAACGGCGCTTCACCATGAATTGAGATTTTTTTTGACCTATTACCTATATTTTGTAACTGTCGGCACAACTTTTTGCTATAATATAGAGAACAGCAGATGCTGTAATGACAGCATCTTAGAGAGGATACACCTGGCAGAAAAACATGACAGTATACGATCCTTATAGCAATCGAAGGCAGGTTGAAGCCTTGTCAGAACGAAACTAAGCTCCGGGCAAAAATGAGCCTGAACACATAGTTCAATATTATTGAATGCTACGAATAAACTTCACCTACAACTTAACCAGCTACATTAAAGATGCAAAAAGAAATATTTTTGGTAGAAGATTCAGCCGATTTTCGCCAGATCGTACGCGTTATTTTTGACAAATTCCTGCCTGAATATAAAATCCGATCTTTTCAGGGAGCTCACGAATTGTATAAATACATGGTTTTACAATCGGATGAAAATTTCCGTGGAAGGCGGCCGGTACTAATTATACTTGATTTGAAAATGCTTACACTTAGCGGACTGGAGGTCGTGAAAATGTTGCGAAAAACGCCATCGAACGCGGTTACGCAGTGGCAAACCATACCAATAATTATGTTAAGCGCGCTGGCCAACCAGGAAGATATTAACAATTGTTACCTTGCAGGTGCCACGTCATTTTTTAGTAAACCTGTGGAATTAGACGACTTGAAACAATTGCTGATTCGTATCTGCCATTATTGGGTCGATCATAATAAACTTGCAACTGTCTCCACGCAATCAACATCTGCAACTGTTATGAAATTTCACCCATAATTGGTTAATGTTCTTGTAACCACAAATCAAAATTGCCTCAGTTCCGGGTCATTATATCCATGGCGTCCTCTAATATCAGTTCTTTATCATCCAGAGATCTGCGCTTCGATTTTTCTACCAGATAATAGACTTTCGTACCAAATGGCTGTTGATCAGATGTATATGAACGTCTGTCCTGATAGATATTTTTATCAGATGGCAAGTGACCGTAAGTTGTATTGTAAACTGACAGAAACTCCGCTAAGGCATAAAACATGCTTTGACACCAATTTGAATCTTCTTGCACACTCCCCTTTCCTGCAACCTGCGATCCGGCATAAATATGCTTTGGTATCAGAACTCTATATACATACAACTCACCCGTTTCCAAATGCAACATTTTAAATATCCCTAAAAATCCGGTCGGCACACTATTCGGGACAACTTTTGATGAAAATACCAGCGTCTTCATTTATAATAACTTGTGGTTTCGTGAATAGGATCTATTGATTTTTTCGAAAACTTTTATGCCAATACGTGGGGTATTTCAAAAATTATTTTCGTAAAATCGACACTTATGAGTTATCTCCAGTCAGGGCAAACTGAATCGTTTAAGAATAAGCCTATTATTCTGTTAAAAAAGGATTGGAAAGTTCGTTCAATAATACAATTGGCATATTATTTGAGTGTACTATATTGTATTCGCACTACCGAGTGAAGAATGGGTGCTTCTATCCGATTCAACTTACAGTTAGGAAAAAACCTATCATATAAAGCTCCTGACAATACCTTTCAAAAGCCAAATATCGGCAATCTTACCAATAACAGCAGGACGCTTCCCTTGTGAATTTCATGAAATGTGCCTTGTCAATAATCAATCTTACCAACCTGATCATGAATCAAGGACGAAATACAAAATACCAAGTAATGCAGAATACGCAGCCTGATGCGAGACATGGCGAAACTTCACCTCAGGAAGAAACAATTAACGAGAAAATATTGGCTCATACTACCGCATTGTTAAGAATTTCTAACCCGGTTGGGAATAGTAAATATATCAACAAGGCCTGGATAGATTACACTGGATCAACCTTTTCAAATGAGCATGACTTCACGGAAAATATGCATCCAGAAAGTCGCAGACTATATAAAAATGCCTGGCAACAGGCTGTTTCTGAAAACAAAGAGTTCAGCATCACCTACATGCTTTTACATCGCAGCGGCGAATATCGCTGGATTTGCGAATACACACGGCCTATTTATACGAACGGAGTTTGTGAAGAATATCTTTGTACAGGAATTGATATCCATGACTACAAAGCGCATGACGAACATTTTATTAATAAGTGGACGTCTATTTTAAGAACAAATTTCCACGACTTGCGTGGTGCTATTGGTATCGTGTCGGGAGCCTCGGGACTTCTGCAACTTATGGAAAAAAAAGAAGACAGGGATTATACTCTGGAAATGATCCGGCGCAACGTAACGCAAATCCAGGTTTTAATGGATCAGTTACTTGCTCAGTTCGCGTCTGAAAAAAATGAACACACAAGAAATAGTTGAAACATTGCCACTAATGTTTGATAAGAATAGATCATCACGAATACTGTTAATAAAGTAATGACCAAAAAAGAGCGCCCTTTTAGTTGCGCTCTTGATTCTTCAAAGACGAAATGTTATTGAATTGAGTTCCTAATCATTTCAGCCATCTCCAGATGGTGTATAAGCGTTGGCAACTTTCCGGATGCCCATGCTTTTATCTCATTGTCATCGCCGCCGCTTGATCCAGCCTGAAATAAGTTTACAGTTTCCTGATGAGAAACTACCATCATTTTAGTAAACATCATGTCAAAAGCAGCACCGCTTGCCGCCATTAAACTGTCAACTTTTTGCTGTTTTGCGGTACTCAGCGTAGTTGGTATCGTAACCTGCCGCACACTCGCCAATGATTTCAGCTCGTCATTTGCTTTGCTGTGGTCGGTTATCATCATTTGCCCGAATGAATGAACGCTCATAGAATCTGAATCCATCATATTCATCATCGAGTCACCTTTTGCAGCTGCAAGTTCGCCAGCCCTCACTTCAAACATTCCGCCATCGGCGGCATTTAACATAAAGGTTCTGTCTTTTTCGGTTACAACAGCTGAAACATCGTCCTGATCATCGTCATCGCTACATGCCATCGCAGCAAATGTCATTGCGGCAATTAAGAATATTGAATTTAACTTTTTCATAACTTTTGTTTGTTTAATAAGAAGATAAAAAATTATTTACGACGCAGCCAGGCCACGACCAATGTGACAACTGCGACGCTGATTACAACTTTCCTGACGACTCCGGCAGGGTTATGTTTTAATGCTGCGCGGCCACCGACTTCGGAATAAATGTTCGGAACATGGCCGGATTTCAGATCATCGGCAAGCCCTTCGAACATTTGAACACGGTCCGCCAAAAGCAAGGCAAGCCAGTGTAATGCATGTGACTCGCTGTATTTAAAAGCAAAACGACGAATATTTCCGCTGATACCTGACGGCGGAACAGGAGTTCCGAATACGGCGGTTAGCCCTGGACGTTCATTCGAATGAAGAATTTCCACTGTTGCAGGCTGCTGGGTAGGTCTTTCCCAAATCATACCTTTGTTATCGTTTTCAGTCCGATGTTTCATCGGATAAGCTGGTACGTCCAAAGGGTTTTGATCTATTCCCCAACCATTTATATGGCTATAATCTTTTTCTGTCTTTTTCATATTGACTTATTTTCTGGCGGATGGTATCAGAATCGTTTTGATACAGTTGTCCAGTTTGGCGGAAAAAATATGGTAAGCGTCGGAAACTTCTTCAAGTGGTACTCTATGCGTGATAATCCCTTTTGGGTCAATTCGCCCAGCTCTCACGTGCTCGATCAACCGCGGAAGCAGTCGTTTTACAGAAGCCTGGTTTGCACGGATTGTAATCCCCTTATTCACTACATTCCCTATGGGAATGATATTCCCCGTTGGTCCGTAGACTCCTACGATGGACACCACCCCACCCTTTTTGACTGCATTAATTGCCCAGTGCAAAGCAGTTGCCGAGCCTGCCTGTAACATTAGCTTTCGACCTGTAATTGTTTGAAAGGCGCTTCCAGCCGCTTCGCATCCCACAGCATCGATGCAAACGTCAGCACCTAACCAGTCTGTCGTTTTTTTGATAAACAATACCGGATCTTCAAGCGAACGAAAGTTATATGCTTCACATTGAGCATATTTTTTTACAAATTCCAAGCGATATTCGATATGATCGATAACAATTACGCGCCCTGCACCAAAAAGCCAGGCGCATTTTGCGGCCATGATTCCAATAGGTCCTGCTCCAAAAACCACCACGGTGTCGCCTGGCTTGATCCCTGCCATTTCCGCCGCCTGGTAGCCAGTTGGTACGACATCGGTCAGAAGCACTGCGTCGTCATGGTCAATATCTTCAGGAATAATCATAGGTCCAATATCCGCATACGGAACCCGGACATACTCGGCTTGTCCGCCATCGTAACCGCCGGCCGTGTGGGAATACCCAAAAATCCCACCCACAGCGGTTGCTTCCGGATTTGATTCGTGACAGTTTCCATAGAGCTCCTGCTCGCAGAAAACACATTTACCGCATGAGATATTAAAAGGGACGAGCACATTATCACCCACTTTCAGATTTTTTACCTCTGAACCAACTTCCTCAACTACGCCAACGAACTCGTGGCCAAAAGTAGTCCCTACACGGGTATCCGGAACAAGACCGTGATAAAGGTGCAGGTCTGACCCGCAAATGCAGGAACGTGTCACCCGCACAATCGCATCACCGGAATGTTCTATCCGCGGCATTGACTTGTTGCGGTCAGCGCGGACCCGATAAGGTCCGCGGTAATTCATTGCTAGCATATTTTCCGTTTTAGGTTGTGATAAAGAATTTTTGACGGCGGGATAAGATAAAAATCATGCCGAACCGGAATGGGGTGACCAAAGAATCGGTTGGAAAGCAATAACTGGCATAACATTTTACTTCCGGCCGGTCAAATATTTTTAAATCTCCAAGTTTTCAAAAATTATCCGCAATGAAACCAATTATCAAAACAGTCATTTCATCTTTGGCAGCAACAACTGCCATGACACTATTCAGTTACGCCGTATCTGATCACGAAAAAGAGAACTTCCGGGAACCCGATTTGCTTGCAACTTTCATTGGCAGGACCTGCGGGGTAGGGAAAGAGGCGTCCCAACCTATGGGCTGGGCGTCGCATTATTTGATCGGGGCGGGATTTGCTATCGCCTACCTGCTATTTTTCAAGAATACGAATTTGAAATCTTCCGTTAAGAATGGAATACTGTTTGGCGGCGGGGCAGGGCTGGTTGGTATCCTTTCATGGGAGACACTTTTCCAAACTCATTCCGCACCGCCCAGAACAAATAAAAAAGAATTTTATGCACAGTTAATGGTGGCACATATCATATTCGCAACGACGTTAGCACTTTTCAAAAACAACCGAAAATTATAACTAATGGCCAGAAGACGGCATACCTGTTTACAAGCTTCCCATTTCCCCAGTTTGTGCGGGAATGATTTTTATCAAATAGGCGCCGCACGAAACAAAAATTTATATGGAAAATCTGACAAATGCCGGACACGGTGAAGGCCAAGTTGCAGAAGCGATCGAAGAACAAACAGCTAAATTGCCATCAGACATATTCCTCTGGTCTTCATTGGGTGTAATTGGCGTTTCCCTGGCCTTGAAAATCATGGGACGCAAACACACCGCTCTGTTTGTGGGGCAGTGGGCATCCCCCATTTTGTTGTTGGGTGTCTACAATAAAATTGTTAAAACCCAGGGGCATGATCAGGAGTAAAATTGAAGCTGAACTGTAACGTTTCTACCAACAAACAAAATTTTATACCACCAGCTGTGTTCGACTGCACTGAATTCTTAGCAGACAAAAAGCATGGCAGGTGGTATAATATTAGTTTGTGTAGTTTTTTTGCCAATTGAATAAGGAAGTATCTTATGAATCGTGAAATCTTTGTCGTTGACGATAATGTTGATTATCAGTTCCTATTTTTCAGACTGCTCAAAGAACTGGACCGGCCATGCACCGTTAAGTTTTTTGAAAATGCCAAGGCCTGCCACCAGCATTTGGAACTTCTGAAAATGAATAAGCCCAAAGATTTGCCATCTCTTATTGTAACAGACCTGCACATGCCAGGAATGAATGGACTGCATTTATTAAAATTACTTAAAAGTGAAGGGAAGTCTACCGGTCTACCTGTATACGACACACCCGTAGTGGTCATGACAAGTTACCTGTCGGACCAGCAAGTTCAGCAATGTTATAAGGCGGGAGCGAATGCCGTGATAATAAAACCGATAGATTCCCTGCTCATGAAGACAACCGTACAATCCATTTGTAACTTCTGGGTAGATCGAGTTAACTAATGAATAACCATTTTCTGCACTTTGCACTACCCTTAATCAATTCCCATTACTCTTCGTGGGCTGTGATTCGGAAGAAAACAGCTGTTTGGACATTTCAAGATGATGTTTCAGCGAAGGTATTTTTGAATCTGCCCACTTTTTAAATTCCGGATCCTTTCCGCTGGTTGATTCGGTCTGAAAGAGCCCAACAGTTTCTTCATGCGAAGCGATCATCATGTTCATGTAAAGCATATCAAATTTTTCTCCGCTCATTACAGCGAGACTATCATAGATTTGTTGTTTTGTATTACTCAGTTTTGCTGGAATCTCAATCTTTTTTTTGCTGGCCAGAGTTTTCAGCTCGTTATTCGCTTTGTTATGATCGGTGATCATCATTTTACCGAATTCTTTGGTTTTAGCTTTCGTACCTTGCCTTATAGCCAGCTCCCCCAACTTCACTTCGAGCATTCCGCCATCTGCCGCAGAAAGCACAAATTTTTTGTCAGGAGACTCTTTTTCGAAACGATCAGAAAATGCCAGCAATGCTGCCAGTGAAATACAGGTTATTATCAGGAAACAGGCTTTCATGAGACACGTAGTTTAATGTTAGGATTGATTGAAAAATTCGCTGTGCAGGTCAAAAAGTGTGCCATCAAATTAATGATTATAGGTAAATACAAGCCATGCAATTATTACATCTCTAAAAAAGGAACTGGATACCGATTGGCTAATCGATGTATGGACTTGTTCCAATTCCGCCGAACATCATTTCATTATTCATCAACTGGTCCTGAGTCGTTAGATTTTTATTCTCAACACCCAAGACACTATCATCCAATAATTTTATAAATGTCCGGCCCGTTTTCTCCAGATGAGGTCCAAGATATCGCTGGCGTTTCAAGTCTCCGGATTTTAACTGCTCTTCCTTCTTGTCAATATCTGGTTTTGCTCTGTAAAACACATAGGAATCTATTTTCCTGTATTCCAACGGATCGCCTGGCAGCTGCACGTAAGAAACAATTTTTTTATAAAATACCGGCTGCCAGTTGGCAGCGTATTCTTCATCGGGTAAATGTTCGATTTTTTTAGTTTGACAAAAGGCCTCTGTTCCAAGGCAACCCAACACGCCTACCATCAATATCGCAATGCTAACTGTCTTCATAATCCTGCGTTTTTTTTAAATCCCGTGGCCTGAACAAAAAGCCTGCCAGTAACTGATTGGTTGCCAGGAGATGTAAATGCTAAGTGGTTCCCCACTGTGTAGAACTGAAACGCCTGTCAGGGTTCCCAGATCACTGGCACAAATTTTTACCAACGGCCGGATTCTTAATCTGAAACAAAACCCAAAATGCTATGTTTTACCACGTAAAAGAACTACAATTCAACGCCAGGGTATCAAAGCCAGACCCTAAATTTGCACGTTTGCTGCTGGAACAATTTGGAGGAAGTAATGGTGAGCTCAAAGCAGCCATGCAATACTTTGTCCAGGCATTCACTGCTAAAAATCCATATCCGGATAAGTATGATTTGCTCATGGACATTGCTACGGAAGAGTTTAGCCACCTTGAAATCGTAGGTGCGACAATTCAGATGTTGCTGGGCGGTGTCAACGGTGAGTTGAAAAACGCCACGGAAGAATCAGAGATCATGAAGCTTTTGGATGGCACTGCTGCAAAAGAGGATTTTATTCACGAAGCTATTATCAATCCTCAATTTGGAGTGCTTACCGGAGGTGGTCCAGCATTGACTGACAGTAATGGTATCCCGTGGACAGCCGCTTATGTTAACGCTAATGGAGACTTGACTGCTGATCTGCGTTCGAACATTGCAGCAGAATCTCGCGCAAAACTTGTTTACGAGTATCTGATGAAATTTACCGATGATCCATCGGTGAAAGAAACACTCCGCTTCCTGATGACGCGTGAAATTGCCCATTACCAAATGTTTGAAGCAGCACTTGCGACAATTCAGCCAAACTTTCCTCCGGGAATACTTCAGGGAGATCCGAGGTACAGTAATTTATACTATAACATGTCGAGCGGAATGGATGCTACCGGCCCATGGAACCAGGGAACCAGCACTCAGCTTGGAGAGACGTGGCAGTACATTGAAGATCCATTGCAGCATGTTATGGATTCTAACGGACTTACCAACCTTACTCCAACCGGGACGGACAGGACAGAAAAGTCGGTTCAGCAATTGAACGAAGAATTGAGCAAGTTGCGCAACGAAGAAATAACCAGCGCCACTGCTGAAATCGACGCGCAATGGAGTACCTATACCAAAACAGGAGGTCTCATTAGTGACCTATAAATAAAATTTCATTGGAATTATCGAACAATCAGGCGGATCGGGTTAAAATTGTTTTTTACACCGATCCGCTCTGTTGCTGGAGCTGGGCTCTTCAACCCCATTGGCAACGTTTTCTTGAAAATTACAAAGACCGTATCACTTACTCATATTGTATGGGTGGCATGATTCCGGACTGGACGAAATATAATGATCCGTTCAATTCTGTGAGCAGACCTGCACAAATGGGGCCGATCTGGATGGAAGCACAGTATAAAACCGGTGCGGTTATCAATGACACAATCTGGATGAACGAGCCGCCAGCTTCCTCGTACCCTGCATGCATAGCTGTAAAAACTGCTGCGATGCAAAATTTCGAAGCATCGGAAAATTATTTGAAAGCAGTCTGGAAAGCTGTGATGGTGGATTCTCTTGACATTTCTAAAAAAGAAGTGCTGCTTGATATTGCTAGAACTTTGGGCACTCAACCTTTAAATAACTTTAATTTCGAAAGATTTAAGGCTGACTACAATGGCGACGAAAGTCGCGATGCGTTCCGGAATGATCTTCGTCAGGTTGCTTACAGCCGCATCGGACGCTTTCCGACCATGACGTTTACCAAAGCAGGAAAAGGTATCATTTTTACTGGCTTCCGTCCCTACGAAGCACTTGTTGAAGCTTTTGATCAAATAAACCAGACAGTCGTCGCCACCACTGACACAGGCATAGTCAGCTGATTACCCGTGAATTAAATCGACTTTTGAAAAATAATAACATTTCTATCACCATGGAGAGACGTATAGAAAACGAACTGCTAGAATCACCGGAAGGAGCAGAAATACAAACACTTCCAGGCAGACCTTACCCCTTAGGCGCGACCTGGACGGGGGCAGGGATTAATTTTGCCATTTTTTCCGAAAATGCCGACGGCATGGAGCTCTGCCTTTTTCAACCTGAAAATGAATCTGACGAATATATAAAAATAAAAATTGAGGAAGTTACCCATCACATCTGGCACGTCTTCGTACCGGGCCTCAAACCGGGGCAACTTTATGGCTACCGCGCTTACGGGCCTTACGAACCTGAAAAGGGACATCGTTTTAATCCCAACAAGTTACTGATTGATCCTTATGCAAAAGCGATTGACGGAACGATCAAGTGGGATGATTCGGTTTTCGGGTATCAAATCGGCAGTGAAGTAAATGATTTAAGCTTTAGTGAGGCTGATAGCGCTGGCTTTATGCCGAAAGCTGTGGTTGTCGATACCAGCTTTGACTGGCAAGGAGATACAACACTTGAAACACCTTACCACAATACCGTCATTTACGAGGTTCACGTGAAAGGCTTTACCATATTGAATGAAGAAATTCCGGAAGAAATCCGGGGAACATACGCTGCAATTGCTCATCCTGTTTCCATAAAATATCTGAAAGAACTAGGCGTTTCCGCCGTTGAGCTCATGCCGGTACACCATTTTGTAGAAGATCAGCACTTACTGGAAAAAGGTCTGACCAATTACTGGGGTTATAACACGCTTGGATTTTTTGCACCAGATTGCCGTTACAGCAGTAGCAACGAGCCAGGTGGGCAGGTTAATGAATTCAAAGAAATGGTTCGTGAGTTGCACAAAGCTGGGATTGAAGTTATCCTTGACGTGGTGTATAACCATACTGCCGAAGGTAACCATCTCGGCCCTACTTTGTCTTTCCGGGGTTTGGACAATGCTTCCTATTATCGGCTGATGCCTGATGACATGCGGTATTATAAAGATTACACCGGCACAGGTAATACGTTGAATGTTCAGCTTCCGAATGTGTTGGCCCTGATCATGGATAGCCTGCGTTACTGGGTTCTTGAAATGCATGTGGATGGTTTCCGATTTGACCTTGCAGTGGCTCTGGCTCGCACGTTGCACGAAACTGATAGTCTCGGTTCATTTTTCAATATTATTTATCAGGACCCGGTTATCTCCCAGGTCAAGCTTATAGCTGAGCCATGGGATATTGGTGATGAGGGTTATATGGTTGGAAAATTCCCTGTGGGCTGGGGAGAGTGGAACGGCATCTACCGTGATCAGGTACGTAATTTCTGGCGGGGACGCGACATTAAAATGACTGCATTTGCACACCGCTTCACAGGAAGTCCAGACCTATACCAATGTGACTATCGCAGGCCAACGGCAAGTATCAATTTCATCACGGCCCACGATGGATTTACGCTTAACGATCTGGTAAGTTACGACGAGAAACATAATGAAGACAACGGCGAGGGTAATAACGATGGCGATAATAGCAACCACTCCTGGAACTGCGGAGCCGAAGGTCCAACGGAGGATCCGGAAATTAATTCATTGCGCGACCGACAAAAAAGGAACCTGCTGACCACCATGTTTCTATCGCAAGGCGTGCCCATGTTGGTTGCTGGCGACGAGATAGGCAAGACCCAGCATGGAAATAACAATGCATATTGCCATGACGACGAAACATCCTGGCTAAACTGGCAATCAGCAGATCGAAAATTGCTTGAATTTACCAAGTCTTTAATTCACTTTTGTGAAGATCATCCCACTTTTCGCCGCAGACGTTGGTTTCAGGACTTGCCTGTTACTGGCTCAGACATGAAGGACATTATGTGGTTTGTGCCAGATGGGCAACAAATTCCTGATGAACAGTGGGACGAGGACATCGCCCGTTCTTTCGGCGTATTCCTCAACGGACAGGGTATTAGGTGCGTCGATCAGGATGGAAAAAGGCTTTATGATGATCATTTCTTCATCATTTTTCACGCAGCTCCAGAGCCACGTGATTTTGTACTCCCAAACGATGAATGCGGATCAGACTGGCATATTATCATAAACACTGCTGAAAATTTTATTGGAGAAAATGAATATACGGTCAAGGCCGGTGAAACGCTTAATATTCTCGGACATTGCGTGGTAGTGCTCCGGTGCTTGTCCTCCCCTTCACACTAACTTCTAAAAAAATGGATTTTATAGAAGGGTTGGGGCTGCTTGCCGGTATATGTACATCCTCGGCGGTTATACCGCAGCTGGTGACGACGGTCAAAAAGAAAAAGGCGAGCGAAGTTTCGACTGCCATGTTTGTCGTACTGCTTACTGGTAACGCATTGTGGGTTTATTATGGCATTGATAAAAAAGATGTTCCAATTATTGCAACAAACATATTTACAATTTGTCTGAATGTGGCGATGCTTTTTTTAAAGTATAAATATAAGGACAACGACTAGTTTGTTTTGACGCAGATTTGTAAACTGTTTAAACTCTGACGATGGAAATGACAACCGGTTTAACAAGCCGACATTTCCATTCCATCGTCAGAAACTATTTTCCGGTTTCAGAATGAGGCGCGTCAACAGGCTTTGATTCAGCAGATCCCTTTTGACGCAGGAAAATTGTAAGCAGCACAATACTTGCAATAGAGAGAAATTCGCTCTGCCAGTTCTGAAAAGTTTCAAACCAGAAATTGGCCTGGGTCAGGTAGTCTGCAACGCTGTCCTGAGGTTCGCCCAATAAAATATTTTCTGCATTATGGTCCATCCAGCTTCCATAAAGATGCAATCCCCAGCTAATCAGAAATAAGATGAGAAAGGTTAAGAAAAGAGAGTTTTCGTATATTTTTAAAATAAAACCACCTTTTTTTACAGGCCACGGAGCATCGGCGCTGGCTACCGGTTCCCGATCTACCTCCTCGGGCTCGTCAAGCGACTTGGATTCAGCTGATCCTTGCTGACGAAGGCCGACTGTGAGGACAACATACAAGGCCATTTGCAGAAACTCACTTTCAAAATTTTCGAAGGTTGCAGATATGAAATGCCCACTGTGCAGGTAACTCCACAATCCTATTGCCGATGCTCCATCCTGCTGAATTTCTTTATTATGAAGATTCCAACCGGTAAACACCTGTGCGACAAGCGTAATGGCAAACAGGAAAAGGGCGACAATTCCCAGCCCGTTTTTGTAGAAAAATGAATGGCGTTTCGGTGAAATCATGGTTTAATGATTTGAAGGTTATTTCTTGATTTGATAAATCGTGCTTGAATTGATTTGCATCTATTAATCATTGTAAAAACTGATCCACTTGCGGCTTCAAGGTTTTTGCTGAATCAATATACAAGTATCCGATTTATTGATAACCAATCATTAGTTCTCTCTGCCATGACATGAGTCAGCTTTTCAATTGTCGATTTACTTTAAATATGGCAAGACCTTTTCCCCAAAAACTTCTATAAAATTTTGCTGGCTTAGGTTAACATTATGAAGATAAAGTTGTGAAACTCCTGCTTCAATATCTTTTGATAACCACTCCAAATGTTGATCGGCGCTGTCCGATATTCTTACCGAAGATTCCATATCCTCTGGCCTAACCACTTTTCCAGCTGCATCGAAGCCTTCCGGAGAACGAATATCTGCCAATAACGAGGACGCAAAAACATTATTTCGCCATTGATGATGCGCGCCTTGAAGTGCCTTTTCACAGGTAGTATCATAAGACAACTGAACTTTAAGGTACACCGGCTTATCCTCTCCTCCACCTTCTCTGAACGCTGCAATTATTTTTTTCAATTCTTCCGGCGGTCTGGACGTGGTGATCATGGCATCTGCCCAGCCACCGACCCAACGGGCAGTTTTTTCCGTCAGAGCAGCGCCTACCACGGCAGGCATATAACCAGGCAGCGTATATAATTTCGCATCGTAAACCTGAATTAGACCGTCATGTGTGACAGATTCACCCGACCACAGCGCACGCATTACGTCAACACATTCTTTTAATCGCCTGTTACGATCAATCTTCGACGGCCATTTTTCAGCTGTAACATGCTCATTAAGAAACTGTCCGCTTCCCACTGCGATCCAGAATCTATGTGGGAACATTTCGCAAAGCGTCGCGACTGCCTGTGCAATGATAGCCGGATGATAACGCTGCCCGGGTGCATTTACGATTCCAAAATGCAAATTGGTTGATTGCATGGCAGCTCCAAGCCAACTCCATGCAAAACCACTCTCACCCTGCGTTTCTCCCCAGGGAAAAAAGTGGTCGGAGCTCAACGCATTCGTAAATCCTTCTTGTTGAGCGAGTTTCGTGAAGTTAATTAGTTCGCTCGGTTTGAACTGCTCGTGAGAGGCGTGATAACCAATCTCAATTTTACTCATAATCCTTTTTGTTTAGTTCATTGATGATGGTTTTAGCCGCCAGATCCACTGTCATCAGCACAATCTCCTCGGGCGTACCATCGAAAACTTCCCTAACAGCGATAGAATTGTCTTTTATTATCAAGTGAAGGAAGATTGTACCAACTGGCTTTCGTGAAGATTCACTGCCTCCCGATGTTGTAAGCCCGGTAACAGCAACCTGTATGTCGGACCGGATTAGTTTTTTCAACCTGACAGCTAACTCCTTCGTGACCTCTGCGGATTCAGGAGTAAATTCTTCAATATACTCAGCAGTAATGCCCAGGACATCTTCTTTTACCTCGGCATCATAGCAGACCAGCCCTCCTTTCAGAACGCTGCCTGAATCTTCGGCTAATGAAAACTCAGCTGCCAAACGGCCCGCAGTTACGCTTTCGGCAAAAGCGATTGTCAATCCTTTTTCTTTTAAAAGTTTGCAGCAGTCAATAATGAGTTGTGATGGCATAACTGTAATGTTATAGTTAATGTGAAGGATATTCGTCGCAAGACATTTGAGGATTGTGGGAAAATCCAGGCAACTGCCAGGCTATTTATTCGGTAATCATTCGGTTCATTAAAATCCTAGGCTACATCGTATTTTTAGCTTTTAAAAATGGCAACGTTGCTTTTGCTCAGATGAGCTCCAATGACAAAACCTAGTCCCGCCAGAATCAAGATTCCAGCTGCAATAGCTATCCTTTCAGCCATTCGTGAATTTTTGGGAGGTAAAAAAACTACGCCATACTGATTAGTGATCGCCGGTTCAGATACATAACGCCCTTGCGAGGGTACAGCCTTTGCATCAAAATCAAAAGCCAGTTGCCTGAGATCCTGACGCATCTGTTCACCAAACATTGGCTTTCCATGGCCGGTTGCAACAACCTCAGGATTTAACAGAGCCAATGTCTCCACGGATTTTTTGGCGAGCTGCCAGTCGCAGGTGAAGTATTTGGGCGGCCCTGACAAAACCATAATTTGACTGAGCGCAGCCAGAGCCGATTCCTGCTTCGTTGTCACAAAGGCATCGCCGACGATCAGCACCTTGTCTTTTTCGCGCCATAAACTGATATGGCCGGGAGCATGACCGGGCGTATGGATATAACGCCATTCGGGTAGTACCGGAATTTCCATACTAAATGGAAGTGATTCCACCTCGCCGCTCATATTTAGTGGCTCAATCGGATAAAAGTCGGCCAAGGCAGACATCAATCCACCTCCAACCGTAGAATCAGCAGGCGGATACGCTGATTTCCCATTTAAATAGGGTTGTTCCAGATGATGTGCATAAACAGGAACCTTCCATTCGCGCACAAATTTTTCCAAAGATCCGACATGGTCAAAATGTCCGTGAGTAAGCACAATACCCTCAGGGACAACGTTATCACCGAATAGCTGCCCCGCTACATTTATTATTTTCTCATACCCGCTTTTGAGACCCGTATCAATTAGTACCCAGCCGTCAGCTGTTGAAACGAAATAAACGTTTACGAAAATATCCTTCATTCCCCAGACTCCGTCGGCCACTTCAAAATAATTTCCCTGAGCAATCTCACTTATTTCTTTCATCTCACCGATCATTTAGTTTCAAATAATTGACCGGCTGATGTATAAAATTGTGCCACTTAATATGGTATCCCGATATCACTGACTTTCAAAAATAAACTTTTCTACATATGCCATATCTCCCGCAATGCCTTTGGCAATAATGCCTGCCCGCACGGCCCTATCCCATGGTGGTAAAAACGAAATATCCAGATTCGAAATCTGCAATGAAGTAAAATCTAAGCCGTTGAGGCTGTAATGAAAACTAATTTCTGTATTGTTCTTAACTTTCATTTTCAAGAATAAATGCTTGCCCGCAGCGGCTACAAAAAATTTCCCCAGGATGGCACTGGCACCATCTTTCAGGAGAATAATATTGATACTGTCCTGTTTTACTGCCGCATAAATCAGGTTCTTTTCGTCCCCGATCAGTGCAACGCCGGTTTGAACATTTTTTGATAGAATCGTTTCCACAACCGCCTCGTAATTCTGACTATCAATTCGCCGGGCGATAAAGAGTTCGCGGGTATCTGTGATTGTAATTCCTAGCCGGCCATTTTTAATTTCAAACTCAGGTTTATTGAAAACTGACCAGCTCCATTGCAGATCAAGTTGATTTTTATCGAAATCATCGGTTACGGTATAAGTCACCTCCTCATTTGTCGGCGTGAGAAATTCATCGGTAAAGCGGATCCAGTTGTCGGCAGTAAATTCAAAGCCCCGCGCAAGCGCCTGACGGCCGGTATATTTGTTAGAAGCTTTGTCATAGGCGTGATACATAAAGTAATTTTTCCCATTGTACGTAACAGCCGTTCCGTGTCCCGGGCACATCCAGTCGCCCTGCCCAGCCAATATTGGGTTTCCGTTAAATTTTTCCCATGGCCCCATTAAATTTTTGGCGCGTGCAATGCCGGTAGCATAAGTGCAACCCGGACCGCAACATCCCGCTGCCGCATAAATCGAATAAAAATATCCGTTGTTTTTAATTACCGAAACACCTTCTATCAGATTGGCTTCCCATGGAACATCATTTCTAAAAAGCTCCTTTTTTTCGCCCGTCAGCGCAGTTCTCTCTTCATTCATAGGCTGGATCCAGATCGGGGTCGGCTTGCCTACGCTGTTTCCATCCTCTTTCCAAATCAGATGCAGTTTGTTATTTTCATCCCGTATAGGAAATCCGTCGATTGACCCAACTTCCTGGCAAACCAGTGGCCCATGATCTTTAAACGGCCCTTCCGGCGAATCAGCACTTGCTACCCCGACACACAGGTTGCCTCCATTTTTGTGTGCAGTATAATAGGCATATACTTTGCCATTTTCATAATTCAGTTCCGGTGCCCAGTAATAAAAATCTGCCCAGGCGGTAAGATCTGGGAAAATCGAACCAGTCTGCTGCCAGTTCCTGAGGTCTTTTGATTTCATGACCGGAAAAGCAGGAGCCCAGTTGGAACTTGTTGCAGCGGCATAATAGGTATCCCCAACTTTAATCACAGACGGATCGGCAAAATCACCGCGAATAACTGCCCGCTGCCCATTGGCAATTTGTACTGAAATCAGAAACAGCGCAATACATATTTTTTTCATGAATCAATCTTAATGAAACGTACAAAATGTTTGTAAAAGTGAAACAATCTCTATTCTCCAGAGGGAACCGCAATGGCCTGTCCTGTCGCGACCGGCTCGCCAAAGACCGGGATACCATCAGCAGTCCAGGTAAATTTTTGCATCCGAACGTTTCGTGAATTTCCACAACCTTGTCCGGCGGCAGAGTTTGCATGGTAAATAATCCAATCTTCCTTGCCATCTCTGGATTTAAAAAAGCTGTTATGCCCCGCCCCAAATGCATTCGCCGATGCCAAACCTGTAAAAACCGGTGCCGGCGTTTTCGTCCAGCTCGCCGGATCCAGGGGATTCGCTCCGTCCTGCAAACTCATTAGTCCAAGCGAGTACCGGTCATCGCCACAGAAGCTGGCGGAAAATACGAGATGGACTTTTCCTGTCGGACTTCTCACAATTTCCGGCCCTTCATTTACTGCAAAGCCATTCTTTTCCCAATCATACTGCGGAGAGGAAATTTTGACTGTCGGGCCGGTAAGTGCAATCGGGTTTCGCATTCGGGATATGTACAGGTTTTGGGTCAAATCAGTACTTCCTGCAACAAAAGGTCTGCCTGACCAGATCATGAAAAGTGTGGTATCCTTCTGAAATATGGTTCCGTCGATTGACCAGAGATCGGCTGGCTGTGTCATAAGTTGTCCTCTATCAATCCATGTTCCCTGAGTGGGGTCAGCGCTCGAATTTTCCAGTACCCACATCCGGTGCTCCCGATCGTCGCCGTTCGAGCCGGTGTAATAGATGTACCATTTGCTATTTAAAAAAAACAGCTCGGGAGCCCAGATATCCCTGGAATTTCCTCCTGTGGCAGGCGCAGTAAAAATTGTTACCGGCGTGGCATCTTTTAATTCGCTCATTTTGTCCGTTTTCCATATCTGAATCCGGTTGCCAAGTGTGTGCAAATAATAATAGGTCGAGTCTTTCTGGATAAGCCACGGATCCGGGGCAGCATTCAGCAGTGGATTTGTGAACGTCGTTTCCTGCTCCTTACCCGGCTTCGGCGCCTGCGACTCCTTTTTACAAGACGCATCGATGAATATCATCAAAACGCACCAGATCAATATTTGTCTGTACAAAACTTTATATCGCATAAACTGAATTTTTCTTAAATCAGAAAATAATTAGACGGATCAGTAATTCGGATTTTGTGTCAGATTTGGATTCAAATCGATATCTAATTGAGGAATTGGATACCACTCATCTCTCCCTTTCACAAAATTGGCAAATTCAGGATCCCGCACAGCCAGTTCCGGGCCCAGATCACCCCAGCGCTGTAAATCAGCGAATCGCCAGCCTTCCCCGGTCAGCTCCGTGATGCGTTCATGTTTGATCTGCTCCAAAAATTCGGCTTGGTCCAGCCCGGGCATCGTTTGCGTTAAAGGACTCAATCCGGCCCGGGCGCGTACCATGTCGACATAGGGATATGCCTGCTCCGTCTGCCCAATACCATTAAGTGCCTCGGCATACATCAGCAGAATATCTGCATAACGCAGAAATCTATGGTTATTTGGCGAACGGAAACCTTCCTCCGTTCTTCCAGGCTCGTTGTCATTTAATTGTTTTCTGAACCATACTGCGCCGCTTTCGCCTCCCGACGTACCATAACGGCTGGCAAAAGTTTGTCCATAAACTATTGTAAATTCCGGGCCGCGTACATCCGTCGAATCAAAAAGTAAAGTCGCTGCAAGCCTTGGATCCTGGGTATTCAGCGCCGTATTTTCTTCTTTAAATTCACCCACAAGCCAACGGCGTGCACCGCCATCGGAAAATCCTACTCCGCGTGGTGCATAAAACTGCGCAATAGACGTTCCGGTATTATTGATTCTGGTCTCATCTACATCGTCATCTGTATTTTCATTTGGATTAAAACTGAATTGAATTTCAAATACCGATTCGCTGTTGTTTTCAGTTGAAGCTTTAAAATTGTCCTGATAATTTGCAGTAAGTTCATACAGGCCATTTCCTTCACCAGTGACAAACCAGGCAAGTGCATCTGCGGCTTCCTGATATTTCCCTTGATGCAGATAAGTTTTACCCAATAAACCCATTGCCGAACCACGCGTAGCACGCCCAAGATCGTCGCCCGCGTAACTCAGCGGCAAAGTGGTTGCAGCTTGTGCCAGGTCATTTTCAACCTGTGCCCATGCTTCTGCATTCGTTGCATTTGCAGGACGGTCGGTTGGGTCGGATGGTTCGAGGACGAGAGGAGGCCGGCCAAAATACAAAGTGAGGTTAAAATAAAACACAGCGCGTAAAAATTTTGCTTCGCCGATCAGACGGTTTTTCAGCGTTTCGTCCATATCAATCGCTGGCACATACGCAATCACCTGATTGGCACGAAAAACGCCAATGTAAAGGTTTTGCCAGGTCCCGGAAGTAAGTCCCTCGTTGTAATTGGTCTGGTTGAAACTCATGACATTGTTCAATGTAATGTCACCGCCCGAGCCATAACCTTCGTCTGAACGGAGCATACCGTGATAAAACAGAAACCGGGAATAAAGCGTGGCAGTCCGGTGAAAGGTACTGTAAATTGCATTGACCCCCTTTATGGCATCTGTCTCACTTGTCCAGAATGAAGCAATGGTTGGATTGTTCGGATTGGGCTGATCAAAATCGCGGTCACAGGCTGTGGTAACCAGCAGAATAAATGAGGCTAGAAAAAATATCGTTTTCATTTGAATGTTCTTTTGAGATAAAATGGACCGCTGATTAAAAACCCAGATTCAGGCCAACAGAAATAATGCGCGAAGAGGGATAACTTCCCAGATCCACCCCCGGTTCCAGATTAAAATTTGCGCCGACCACATCCGGGTCAAGTCCGGTATATTTTGTTAAAGTCAGCAGGTTTTGCGCGCTGATATTCACCCGGGCATTGCTCACTGACAGTTTCCCAGTAATTTTTTCAGGAATCGTATAAGAAATTTCGACATTTCTTATTCTTAGGTAAGAGCCATTTTCCAGCCAACGGTCCGTATTGCCACGCACATTTGAAATAATACCCTGATCAGCACTGGCGGGGTCGCCCGCCGAGCCTGTCGCGTATGAAACACCAAGTCTTGGAAAGTCAGTATCTGTATTGTCGGGTGTCCATGGATCGATACCACGGCGGTAATTGGAATAACCCATACCATCGATTTCCCTTCTCACGTCATTATATAATTTTTGACCGAACGCTCCATAAAATTGAACATTCAACGCAAAGCCCGACCAGGTTCCGTTAAGGATTAACCCAGTTGTTAATTTCGGCCAGGGCGTTCCGGCAAACGTGCGGTCGCGGTCATTGATATCGTTGTTTGTTCCCTGATCAATGCGGTTAACATACCTGATATCGCCAGGCTTGGCATAAGCCGCCTGGGCGCCGTGTGCCTGAACTTCTTCATTGCTTTGAAATAATCCGTCAGTCTTGATCAGGTAATATTCCCCAATCGAGCGACCAACCTGTGAGCGGGTATTACCCGACTGGATATAATTTCTGGGCTCACCCGTTTCCTCATCTACACCCAGATTACCCAGACTGAGCAGCTTATTTCTGATTATACTGAAATTAGGCGCAACACTCCATGTAAAGGCTCCGGATGTCTGGCGGTAGGCGATGTCTAGCTCGACACCCTTGTTTTCTATTGAACCAATATTGACCAATGGATCACCCTGTAAATTTCCGATATAAAGCGGCAACGGCAGGGATAGCAAAACATCTTTTGCAACCGACCGGAATGCGTCGATGGTGATCGCGAGTTTGTTATTAAAAAGCACCAGATCCGCACCGATATTGGTAGTCGCTTTTTGTTCCCATTTTATATCTTCGTATACGAGCCTTGCCTGCGTCGCTCCTGGGAATTCAGTTTGTTCAGTTCCAAAAACTGCTCGCGGCGCCTGATTTAGAAAGCCTGTAAACTGATAGTTACTCAAATTTGCCGAACCCAATACGCCGTACGAGCCTCTCAATTTAAACTCGGTAATGATATCGGATTTAAAAAACTCCTCATTGCTGATCTTCCAGGAAGCCGCAGCAGAGGGAAAATATCCGGTACGGTGCGCAGGAGAAAACCTAGAATCTTTATCAGCCCGGAATGTAAATGTCAGGTAATATTTTTCTGCAAAATTATAATTAAGCCTGCCTAATGCAGAATTGATAAGTGTCTGAGAACGTGTTCCACTGGCGGTCATTCCTCCGCTTGCTGAATTAATGGTTGTGAAATAATCGCCACCGTAAACACCGAGCTGTAATCTGCGACCGCCCAGGGCATCGTTACGGATGGTTTGCTGCGTATAACCAACCACGCCATTCAAAGTATGCTTGTTAAAAGTAAAATTGAAATTCAGCGTATGTTCGAAGAGATAACTCAAAAACTGTGCACGGTTTTCACCTACGCTACTAAAATCAGGAGACTGGTTCCAGTACCAAAGCCCATCTTTCCGCACATCATTGGTTTTATCAAAACTGGTCTCGAAACCCGCGTTGAAGCGATAACTTACACCTTTTAAAATCTTATAGTCCAGGTAAGCATTGCCCAGCACTTTAAAAAAGTTAGAGGTGGTTTTTGTAATATCATTAACAGCTACCTGGTTCCTGGAAAATGACCGGGCATTGAATGACCCATAACCCCAGCCTCCCGGATTGGAAGTACTTACCAGGTCGCCATTCTGAACGGGAATGATCGGCAAGCTGGTCCACATATCATACCAGGCATTTCCTTCTGCGAAACCACCCTGAAAAGGCGCATTTCGTTCGGTACTGGAAATCATCAGGTTTTCACCAAATGTGAATTTATTTCGCGTTGCTTCGGTATTGATCCGCATGGAACCCCGCTTGAAATTACGAGCTTTCAGCACACCTTCATCTGCGAAATAAGATCCGGATATCAGATATTTGCTATCTTTTCCACCTCCTGACAAGCTCACATTATAGTCCTGAATACTTCCGGTATGAAGCAGTTCATCGGCCCAATTGGTATCAACGGCTCCGTTATAACCCGAAACGGCAGGCTGCAACGCATAACCCGCTGCCTGGTAAGCGCGCGTATTGGTTGCGACATATTCTGCGGCATTCATCATATCCCATCTTTTTGGTAACGACGATATTCCGACGCGAACGGATGCATCCACCTTTAACGCTCCTTCCTTGCCTTTTTTTGTAGTGATAATGATGACACCGTTTGCAGCCCGGGAACCGTAGATTGCAGCAGCAGATGCGTCTTTTAAAACCTGGATTGTTTCTACATCATTCGGGTTCACGGTCGTATTCGCGTCTGCTAACATACCGTCGATCACATAGAGCGGGCTTGCGTTTCCGAAAAGTGTACTTAGCCCGCGGATATTTACCACCGCCTCCTGTCCTGGCGCGCCACCGTTCCGAACCGCAACGCCGGGCGTCATTCCCTGCAATGCTTCCGGTACCGAGCGCGCAATACGCTTGCTCGTGTTTTCGGCATCGATGACTCCCGTTGCGCCAGTCAGGTCCGACCGCCGGACAGATTGATAACCGATCACGACAAATTCTTCCAGATTTTGAGCGTCTTCCGCAAGCTGGATTGTGTAAGTTGACTGCTCCGATACCGGCATCTCGGAAGTTAAGAACCCAATAAAAGATATCCTCAGAATTTGACCATTTTCTGCTGTTAGCGAAAACTTCCCGTCGGCATCCGTAATGGTTGCGGAATTAGTGCCGACGATAATCACCGTGGCTCCGGGCAGTGTCTCACCGGTGGCTGTTTGAACGACGCCGGTAATTTCCCGGCTTTGTGCAGATGCGATCCAGTGGAAAAGTAAGAGGAAAATCACCATCTGAATCAGCGTATAACGATTTGGCATGATTAATAAATTTGGTTTAAGTAAATTGACAAAGGCAAGCGTATGCGGAAAAGAAATGGAACGCGGATTGTAAAAAACTATGCCATTGTAATTTCCTACAATGGCATATTTTCCTGTAATTGATTTTCGTTATTGATTGGATTAATCGCGGAAGTTGTGACCGGCAAAAACATTGAAAAAATCCTGTTTCACCGGCCAATACGAAGTTTTAAAATTGACGGTCTAATAAATTTGCATCAACCGTTATGGTAATCAGGAAAGCTTCATCAGAAATATTTTACGCGCAAAATGTAAGTTTAGCTGACCGAAGGCGAGGACAACATTACCCTTAGCAATTCTGTTAATGCGGCGAAGTCTACGGGTTTGACAAGATGCGCGTCGAACCCGGCCTCAATCGCCAGACGTCTGTCCTCCTCCTGGCCATACCCGGAGAGGGCAATTAAAGGAAGCAAAAGCCCGTAGCCAGAGCGAAGCAGCGCCGCCGTTTGATAACCGTCCAGGTCTGGCATAGCAAGATCCAGTATTACCAAAGCGGGATTTAGTACGGCAACAATATCCAATGCCTCACGGCCTCCATGGCAAGTATGGGCTTGGTATCCATTCAAAGTCAAAAACATGCCCAGCGTGGTAGCTGCATCCTTATTATCATCAACAACCAGAATAACTTTCCCGGATATCGTTTTTGTGGTTTCATTCATGTTCTGGTTTTTAAAAGTGGTAACTGGATGATAAATTCACTGCCCATGTTCGTCCCTTCACTGCGGGCTTCGACCCTCCCACCATGTTTTTCAATAAATTCCCGCACAAGTGTCAGGCCCAGACCGAGCCCCCCCTGCGAACGCGTACGTGATGCGTCGACCTGGGCAAACAAGCCGAAAATATGTTCAAGTTGATCAGAAGGAATACCAATCCCATCGTCCCGAACCCTCAATAATGCCATATCACCTTCCTGGGCCAGGTCGATCCAGATCTGCCCGCCCTCGTGTGTAAATTTCGTGGCATTGGTCAAAAGGTTACGAACTACCTGCGTCAATCGTGTAGCGTCTCCTTCCAGTAATAAAGGTGCATCAGTCAGCGTAGAAAGAAGCGTGCGTCGAGCATTGTCTATCACCGGGCGTGTTGCTAAAAGTGCTTCTTCTACAAGTCGTTTTAAATTAAGAGTTTCGAGTTTCAACACAATTTTACCCTGATTAATGCGGCTCACGTCCATGAGGTCATCTACGAGCCTTACCAGCTGGACCATTTCGCGCCGCATCATGGCAAGAGCCGTTTCCAAAGGCAGTATCTCTTGCTGGCCACCTGTTAATTCCAGGATCATCAGCGTATTGGACAAGGTTGCCATCGGGTTTCGGAGTTCATGGGCAAGCAGTGCCAGAAATTCATCCTTCCGACGGTCAGCTTCCCACAATGCTTCCTCTGCTTGCTTGCGATGCGTAATATCGAGCACAAACTCCACATATTCCCTCTGACTCAACCGTGTACCAGCAAACAGGCCCCACCAGCGGGAGCCGTCCGGCCGTTGGAGCTGCTTTTCGTATGGCGTGCTCCGACCTATGGATCTAAGCTCCTTCAACGCTTGAAGCGTCCTGGGCATCCATTCGGGAATAGTCATTTCGCTGGTATTTATTTGTCGTGTTTCCACAGCCTCAGCTGAAAATCCGCTAATGGCAAGAAATGCCTCATTGGCGCCGGTAAATGTTCCTGCTTCATCGAAGAAAAGTACGCCCACAGTCGGAATCTGCAACGCTAGCTGCAAACGCTCCTGTGATTTTTGCAAAGCCTGTTCGGCATTTTTTTGAGCCGTCAGGTTTCGCATTACTTTCAATACGCCGATTACATCTCCGGAATCATTGACAAGCGCAGTTGTAACGCCGGATCCATAGAATCTTGAACCGTTTTTTCGCATGTGCCAACGTTCGTTTTGAGCACGCCCCGTATCAAGCGCTGTCTGCACTTCATGCTCCGGTGCGCCTTTTGCGCGGTCCTCCGGCACGAAAAATATATCCACTGATAATCCGATTATTTCGTCTTCGGAATAACCCATCATCTTTTCAGCACCGGCATTCCAGCTTCTAATGCTGCGGTCAGTATCGAGGGTAATAATTGCATAGTCCTTCGCACTCTCCAGAATGGCGCGCTGACGTTGCTCGCTCTGACGCAGCGATTCTTCCGCCTGTTTCCGGTCTGTAATATCAAACATAACGCCACTCATGCGCACGGGCTCCCCATGCAGCGTCTCTGTAACCCGACCATAGCCACTCATCCAGCGGACAGCTCCATTATCGCCACGTAATATCCTGAAATCAGTATTATACAAGCCGTTTTCAGCAATAGCTCTGTTCAGATCGCCGGTTATTCGTGAAAGGTCGTCCGGATGAACCTTATTAAGAAACGAAGCTGTGAGCTGAACCTTTTCTTCAATCTCCATCCCCAAAAGGCGGAAATGATGCTCATTCCAGATGACCTCCCCGGAAATGAGGTTCCATTCCCAGGTTGCGAGTTGCGTCGCGTCAATAGCGAAACGAAGCCGCTTTTCTGAATCAGCTAACGCCTCAACAACTTTCAAGCGCTCCTTCACCTCATTATGCCTGGAAATGATAATGGCTGCTGTCTGGGTTACCGAGTTTGCGAAAGATAAATCGTGGCTACTTGCCATGCGAGGTCCGTTGAAATACATGATAAAAGTTCCAACAATTATCCCTGAATGCGTTTCGATGGGAAATAGCCACCATCCATGAAAACCATAATCTTTTGCCAATTGCAGACAATGATCCCAGTCAGAATCTTCAAAAACGTCGTTTATTATCACTGGCTGGTTCGAAGAAACTGCTAAACAATCCTTCGCCGATTCTCCCAGGCGCTCAACCTCGCTCAAATATGCCTCAGGCATATTTCCTGCTTTGTAAACCGGATGCACCCTTGCATCATGCTGGTCGACAAGGTAAAAGGCCGCCCGAATTCCATTATTTCGTTTTTCACCGATGATACTGTTGATCAGGATATCAAGTGACCCTTCAAGCGAAGCTCCGTTGATGGCTGCCTGAAAGGCCTCTTTCTGGCTCTTAAGCATGGCCTCATTTTCGCGCAGCGCCTCCTCAGCTTTCGCACGCTGAACCGAGGCCCAGGTACGCTCTGCTACCTCTTCGACAAGTGATATTTCAAAAGCACTCCAATGACGCGGTTGGTTTTGATGTATTTTAACCGCCGCCACCCAATTCCCCTCCTTGTTGAGCGGAGTGGTTATAAATGCCCGGAGACCAATATCGAGGAAAGCAGTTTTTTCAGTTGATGTAATCCGACTATCTTCCATTACATCCGCAACAACCATTGTCTGCCCTTTCATTCCTGCATCAATCAGCCATTGCCCGAATTTTGCTGTTGGAAATTTTCCGATGACAGGGACAGTATCCGGGGAAGCCAGGTAATTCTGTGCAATGATATATTCGCTACCATTTCCAACGACTTCCGCATACAACACACGGTCTGCAACTAATTCGTTACCAAGCAAATGTGCTGCCTGTTGCTGAATAACAAGCGGATCTTCCAAATCCCTGAGCTTATCGCTGAATTCCAGCAAAAAAACTTGCCTTTGGTCTGCATGTTTACGACTTGTAATATCCCGCGCGGTGCCAAACCACTCTGTGATTTCACCTTGCCTGTCCAACACCGGGACGGCCCTGGAAAATGCCCAACCAACCGAACCATCGGCGTGATATAGCTGATGTTCAAGCTCAAAAATACATTTTCCCGCGATGGCGTTTTCAATAGCGGCTTTTATCCTTGGCTGCTCAGTTTTCGGAATATATTGTTCAAACCAATCCGGATTCGAGTATGTCGAGTTGGCAAGAAACTCTGAGCCTTTCATGTTAATCATCATCTTCCAGTCCGGACTCATTTTATAAAGAGCGTCAGAGCTGAGCGCAGCCAGCATACGGAATTGGTTTTCAGATTGAAGAAGTGCGTCATACGACTGCGGATCGTGCTCAGTGTTCATACCGTATTTTTAAAATATTTTTTATCTTCTTATGGAAGGTGTTTATTGTCATGAAATGATACGAGGATCAAAACTTTGTAAATGACTTAAAAAATCGGTTATCCGTTCGGGAAAGATCAATGCTCAAAATCACATCAGTGAAAAAAAACTGAATTATATATTTTCACTACAATAAACGATCCAGTGGATAGGAACATTTGGTATAGATATTACTTGCCATATAAATTCAGATTCTCATCAGGCTTTCAGATTAAAATCCTGATATTCAATAATTTTTACACTTGTAAAAATTGTTTTTTTACGATCATAGAAATGAAATGCCATTTTTCGGACTGAGCTCGAAGTCAATAACATGTGCCTGATAGGGTTCAAAGAGTTAATTCCGCAGCGATATATAAATATGAGATTTGAACAACTATAAGGAATCTCACTTGGGGGTGCGTACTCTACATGAGTAACGGAAAAATCAGTAATCTTACCTAGCACTTAGTCACTCGAACCTATTTGATTAAGGAATAATTTGATCAACACGATACCACCGGTAACCATATCCAGCCAATGACACATTAAACGTGCCACCATCCGGTTTCATATCCTTTGGTTCCGGCATCAGGTCATACAGGATTCTGGCTTTTCCGGAAGGAACGGAAGCACTTTTAGGCTGATCACTAAAATTATGTACGATAATCAGAAACTGTCCATTATATTCATAACGAATCGCCAGTACGTCCGGTGAGCTGACATCTAAAACGGTGTAAGTTCCAAGACCAATCTCAGGAGAGGATTTTCGAAGACGGATCATCCGGGCATTCCAGTTCAGCAAAGATGACTGATCGCGTGTTTGCGCTGCCACGTTTAATTTTTGAAAACCATAATCACCCTGGTTAATTACCGGCCGGATGGCGGTGTCGGCAGATGTGAATCCTGCATTTTTTTCGTCCGTCCATTGCATGGGTGTTCTGACAGATATACGCTCTTTCAAACTAAGGTCATCACCCATCCCAAGCTCTTCTCCATAACGAATTACCGGCGAACCGGGCAATGAATATAACAAACTGTAAGCCAACTCGATATGATTTCTGTTATTTCCCAGCATCGGAGCCAGTCGCCGGCGAATACCGCGATCATATAACTGCATATTTTTGTCCGGCCCAAACTTTTTGTACACTCCGTCTCGCTGTTTGTCCGTCAACCTACCAAGATCAATCTCATCATGGTTTCGCAAAAAATGTGCCCACTGCGACGCCTCCGGAATTTTCTTTGTCTGTTCAATGGCTGTTTTAAATGGTTTGAGATCCCCGGTTGCCAGTGCATAAAAAAGATACTGGTTGGCATAAAAGTTAAACATCATCTGAATACCTTCACCATTCTTTCCGAAATAATTCTGATTTTCCTCTGGGTCCACGTTCGCTTCTCCCAAAATGGCTGCATCCGATTTTCTGGACTGTGCAAACTGACGGATGTCGGTCAAGAAATCATAATCAAGTTTCGGCTTTTCGCTGCCTGTTTTGGGCACCTCAATAATAAACGGAACTGCATCCAGCCTGAAACCAGCGATGCCCTGATTGAGCCAATACCCAATAATGCGCTGGCTTTCTTGCACGACCTCGGGATTTGAAAAGTTAAGATCTGGCTGGAAATTGTAAAAACGATGGTAATAATACTCATTTGTTTTATTGTCAATTGTCCAGACCTCTTTCTGAACGCCGGGAAAAACCATTCCTATTTCTGCATCTTTTGGCCGGTCTTTTGACCAGATATACCAGTCGCGGAACTTCGAAGTTTTGGTTTCACGCGAGTTCAGAAACCATGGATGCTGATCGGAAGTATGGTTGATTACCAAATCCATAATGACTCTTATTCCGCGTTTCTGCGCCTGGTGCATAAATTCGACAAAATCCCCGCTGCTTCCCAATTTTTCATCAACACCATAGAAATCAGCAACGTCGTATCCATCATCTTCGCCGGGCGAAGGCTGAAACGGTGCAAGCCAGATTGCGTCGATACCCAGCATTTTCAGATAATCCAGCTTTTGTATCAGCCCGTTAAAATCGCCACGTCCATCGCCGTCACTATCTTTGAAAACACCTATTTCCAGATTGTAAATTACGCTGTTTTTATACCAGAAGTTTTCCTTTACCTGCACATCCGCTATCTTATTTTGTGATAGCGTCAATCCAGGAATCAGAAAACCAGCCAATAAAAATGAGAGAAAAATGTTTTTCATAATTTTGAGTTATATAAAATTAAATATTTGACTCAGCCCACACTGATGTTAATATTTTAATTATTTTACTGCCTGAATAAACTTACTGTGATTACAATTTTCACATCGTCGCCCTTCGTGTTTTTCTTTGGAAACTTTCCCACATTCCTCGCAAACCAGATCGTCGCAAACTTCACTTAACTCTGCCTGATACTCCTTGTCCCAAATTGGTAATATTGGTAATCCTGGAACTATGTTATCGTTTTTGATCAAAGTAAATGTTCCTGCGGCTTCAAAGTAAAGCCTTTTTACTTCGCCAAGATGGTTTAAGCTGTCTCCTCGAAGTTGAGAAAAAGCACGTTCCCGCGTAATGCCTGCCTTTTTCATTTCATGTAATTTCAGGCAGCCGTCTTCAATTAACATGGTAATATTCCCTTGGGTCAAAGTTTCGGTTTTTTCATTACGGGACGACAGCCGCGCGACAAGTTGCTGAATGGAAATAACAATTGCAGCAATAACGACAATAGCAAGAATTCCCCGATCCGACGACTGCAACGGCACCCCGATAGCTGCGGCCAGAGAGACCATGCCGATCATTTCATTACGGCTCAATTGTGAAGCCATTCTTTTGCCCATTAGCCTCATAGACACCATCAATACGAGGTATATAATGGCAATTCTAATTATTACTTCCGGATAAAAATCGATGGGAACATCTCCGATAAATATCCTTTGCCAATCATTTATTTTAATATCTTCCGATTTCATTAATTTTCAGTTTGGGATGTTAAAGTTACTGTCGCGACCACCCAGTCGTTGGCTTCACAATTATTGCAAGACTGACTCTCAGTTTCATTAAATTTCACGTTTCCGCAGACCGTACATGCATGGGCACCTTCAACAATTTCTTGTAAATAGCCATTGATTCCCTGATCAGAGGGTGGAAATATCTGTAATCCGGGAGAAGTTTCGTCTTTCCTGTAAATGCTAAAAACCCCACACGCTTCAAAATACACGCGACCTACATCACCCAGGTTGTAAATACTTTTTCCTCTGATTGCCGAAAAAAGCTGCTGCCGGGAAATTTTTGACCTTGACATTTCCTTTAACTGAATCACGCCATTCTTGACCAGGGTACCGGTAGTTCCCTGGCTTAGCCGCTCGAACTTACGACTGCTAAACTCAGCTAAATTGAGCCCTCTCTGAAAAATTAATGCGCAAATCAGTATCATAATTCCCATTAGTACACCGAGTTGCGGAATCTGCATAGCAGGGGAAACAATCGCACCGAGCGTAACCATCACAGCCAGCTCAGAAACCGTCAATTGCCCTCCCATTCTTTTGCCCATCAGCCTGACAATGACTAGTAAAACGACGTACATGATAGCCGTCCGGAGAAAAACTTCCACCAAAAACTCCATGGGCGCCTCCCCGAAAAGAATACGATTCCAGTCCCACGGTTCAATATCTTCCTTTTTCATTTAATTTATTTAAGAAAGCTGCCGCATGGTATTAAAAGTATGCCAGTATTATGATGTTTTTAGAAGAGATGGATTTAATACTGTTTTGATAAAGAGTACGCAGCTAGTAATTTAATCAAGCTCCGGGAGGATTTTATTCGTTCTCATCAATGGTGCTTCCTATGCGCAATGCAGCGGCCAATGCCGAGAGCAGTGAGGACATTTCTCCTTCGGCTCCGATGTCCGGAACGATAAATAGTACTTTGGCAGCTACTGCTCCCATTTGAGAATAAACCGTTGCAGAATCGGCGGGATCAGCCTGAATCAGCGTTTTTAATTTTTGCAGCTCCTGAGCAACTGGTTTAGTGTTCTCACTTTCTGAGAGCGGAGTTATCCATTGGTCAATTAAGGCAATCCCAGCCTCCGCAGTGGGCGATTCTTCACCACCCATCAGCAAGTTGGTAGTTGTTTCTATCAATTCCGTAGTATCCGCAAGACTTTTCATATTTGATTCATCATTTATGTTGAACGCTAATTTATATACGTGGGAAAGTTAAATTTTAGAAACCAAGCAGTTTCAGATTGAACCCGTACCCTGAGAAAATTAACTAATTGTGGCCACTTACAATAAATATCATGCCGATCTGATGCTCGCATATGCAACGGCCACCTGGTAGCAGTAATGTTTATTAAATATGTTCTGAAATACAATTATCCAAGGGATACACGACTGACCAGCGACATCCCTTGAATATCCATATCCGTAAACCGAAGGCTACATTTCCTTCGAAGACAGCAAACCCGGCCGCACCTGAAGAACACCTGTCTGCGGATCGATCAGTCCGTTCCGCTCCTCTTCGATATCGGTTGCCTGCGTGTAGACGTCACCTGCAATAGACCGTTTTCTGAGCTCTTGCTTAAAGAGATCAATTTGAATCGCCCTGTCATCGTCGTCTTTTGGCCCACCATAGTCCCTGAAACCAAATCCTCCCCATTCACTTACGATCAACGGCACCTGTTTTCTATAAAAAAACGGATCTCCGACAACAAGCGGAAAAGCGGCGACGGTCTGCATGTTGCCCGCAGTAAGCTCATCAAGTACCCTTTGCCATTGTTCAAGTTCCGGGGTATACAAATGCGCACTTAGTAGGTCCGATTTCAGCCTTCCTTCGCAGGAAATATGCTGCCAGCCATCATTGTCTACGACAAGGAATTGCGGATAGGCAATTTTCATGAAATGGTACACATCGATAATATACTGACGTGTTTCGGCATTACTGGCGATATCCTGTGCTCCCCAGTCCTCATTATAAAGGCTCCAGATGACAACTGACGGATGAGTTCCAATCAGCGTAAGCATACGCAAAAGTTCTGCACGGTGGTTTTCGCGGCTTTTTCGGGTCGACTGGTGCGGACTCGGAACTTCAACCCACAACAAAAGTCCGATTTTGTCAGCAAGTTTGTATACCCGCGGGTCCACGCCGGCAATATGTATTCTGACCAAATTACATCCCAGCTCTTTGATAGCAACCAGATGTTTTTTTATCTGATCATATGTCGAATTACCTGGCTGGTATAAAATGCCATCCATATAAATCGGTTCATTATTCAGGTAAAGCCGACTACCCCTTGCTTCGAATTTCCTGAGTCCGAACTTAGTTTGAATTTCAGATACAGATCCCTTGTGATCAATCAATTGTGCCACCAAACGGTATAAGTTCGGAGAGTCTACGGACCAATATAAGGCTTCATCCAGGTTGACCACAAGCCGTTGCGCTTTTTGTCCTGCTTCCAGCACCAGGTCATATTCATCTTCCGCCACGGGATCGGCATCACCACCGACCTGAAAAATTGACAATTTTATTTTGTATTCGCCCGGATCGTGAATACGCGTCGTCAGCGTAAAACGAACAAGATCATCCTCAATGATACTGACAACACCTACCCTTGACCGTAAACGATTTCGCTCTACTCTTTCAAGCCAAATGCTACGGACAGCGCCGGTAAATGTCTGATACCAGATTCCTCCGCGTTTGTAAACATGTGATTCCTGTTTCCCACGTGGGATATCCGCATCCATACTACTGCAAATCCTGACTGTGAGCCGGTTGACTGGCTGCAAAGCTTCCAGTTCGTAAGAGAAAGAGGTATATTCCCCAAGGTGTATTTCTTCCCCTTCAATGGTTGAAAGCAGAATACCATTCAACCAAACCTGAGTCTGGTAGCCGCAAGCGCCAAAAGTAAGTTGAAGGATTGTGTCGCTAGCCTCATCTGACAACGAATGCTCTGACAGTTCAAAATCCCGTTCATACCAGACAACGATCTGATCTTTCCAGGAAGAACCGTCATCCTGCGTTTTAGCCAGATGCTGCTCAACACTGCCTGGCCAATCAGCTGTTTGCGTAAAATCATGCTGTGTATACCAACTTTCAACGATACCACGGTCATCAGAATCGATCTCAAATTTCCATTCTCCATCCAGCAAAACATATTCGTTTGGCCGGAGAACAGCCCTGGGAATATCTTCGTGAATTATTCCAGCGTCCAGCGACGCTTCCTTACTTTCAGACGAACCGTAATTGGTATGATTTTGCATTTTTACTTGTTTTCAGATTTTTCGATCCAGAAGTCCAGTGAATGGGTATTCGGGAAAATATATTTGACCACAAGTAAATAGTTATGCCACGTTCTCTGACATCAAGTGATTGTTATTCCAACGGCGTTACTTATCCCGATCTTTCAGCGCGATTTGATTCTGCCAGTATAAAAACGGAATAGGTACAAGAATTTCAATGGCCATGAAAATTGGCATAGGAAATGGCGGCAGGCCCAATGACCAGACAGACAATAACCTGCTTAATCCGCCCAGAAATATCATTCCCCAAATAAGTCGGTAACTAAAAGTCTTTTTTTCAATGTTTGGAATAACTGCAAACACGGATATTCCCAACGCAATTGAAACACCATTTAAAAAACGAAGATTGCTGTCGAGTAAAACATTTTCTGAATACGATAATCCGGGATAGATGGGATTGTAAATTCCTGATAATCCAAGTATGCCAGTTAATAGCGGGGCGAGTGCCAGCAGGCACATCATTACCTGTAAAAGTTTCTTGCTCGAAATTCCGTTCATTCTTCTAAATTTCCAAACACATTGTTACATCCTACCCCAACCAGCTTGCCTAAAGCATCCAAAACTAATGTTGGCTCCGGGAAAGGAACGGTTTCTGAATAATATTTGGAGGCAACATGACAAATGATCGCATTACGGCTTTGCAGATGTTCCGGAACCGAAAAAGGCAAGATCGACTGCTCGCTTTTCCAAGGCGTATGTTGCGGATTGGTCTGCGCATAAAGCACCACGATCGGTGTTTGTCTGGCAGCGGCAATGTGTATCGTTCCCGTATTGACAGAAACAACACCGTGCGCCTGATTGATCAAACAAATAAATTCTCCAATCGAAAAGGCGCCTGCCACACATGTTGCTTGCGCTCCTATGCCTTCTGTGATGGTTTCAGCAAGGGCAATTTCTTTTGCAGAACCGGAAATAAGTACCGGCATGTTGTATTCTCGAATGATCATTTTCCCAACTTCGATCCAATATGAAACGGGATACTCCCGCTTGGCTTCCGAAACGCAGGGATGTAAAACAAAATAGGATGTTCCGGGCGCATCTGGCAATAAATCGTATAATTTTTGATAAAACAAATGCTCGCAGGAAAACTGCATATTGATAATTAAATGATCATCGTCGGTTCCCGCCCCGAGGTTTGCAACCAGATTTAAATCCCGCTGCACCTGATGTAAAATGCATTCATAAGGCTCCTTGTCAGGAACCCAGTGCGTGAGCAGATCGTACGGATTTTCTCTGGCATAAGCTACTCTTACAGGTATTCCGGCCATGTATAATAACATGGCAGTTGGCAGCGCATTTTGACTATACACTGTAAATATTATGGCTGCATGAAAATTTCCAGCTTTGATTATCTCAGTAAGATTCAGCAGACCGGAATCGCTCAATCCACCCGTCCCAACCCAGGGTAAATCGGCAATTATCACGTCGTCGATACAGTCGAGATATGGAACAATTACCGCTCCTGCCGCGGATGTCAAAAGCGTAATGCGACTTCCAAAAGTTTCCTTTAATGCCCGTATCGCAGGAGAAGACATGATCACGTCACCCATGTTGTCGGGCCGCACGCACAGTACATTCTGGTAATCGCTGTTTTCACGCATAACTTAGGATCGTTTGAGAAGTAATGAAATTTGCAGCTTCCGAAAAATTTTTCGCAGTAAAGTCGGGCGTCCGGTGAATTCCATTTACCCATTCAGTTTCGTTTCCATTATCGATCAAAACGGTACGACAACCAGCTCGGTTTCCGGCTTCAACGTCGTTCAGAATGTCCCCGATGATCCAGGAAGCGTTTAGGTCAATATCCAGGTCGCGGGCAGCTGTATAAAAGAGTTCTGGCTTTGGCTTTCGGCATTTGCATGATTTGTCGCTGGTTTCCGGCAAGTGTGGACAATAATAAAAGCCCGCCAAAAGCATACCATTTTCATTAAATCTTTTTTCGAAATAGCAGATCAACTCGGCAAGTTCTTTCTTTGTAAAATATCCCAGCGAAATTCCCGGCTGGTTTGAAATAATGATTATTTTAAAACCATGATCCCGAAACTTACGAAGCCCATCGAATACACCAGGTTCGAAAAGCACCAATTTTGGATCGACATTGTAGGGAACATCTTTGATGAGCGTTCCGTCTTTGTCAAGAAAAACTGCCTTTTGTCGGGACTTCTCAGGGTATGACATAAGTTCTTGCGTTAGTTCTCCGTTGTCGTGCAGACCTTTTTTCCGAGCGTTTCAATTGCATCAGATAACGCGGTAACACATGACCTCTGTTCAAAATGCCAACATATAGCCCGCTCATTTCACAGGCCACTGATTTCCATGTAAAATTTTCGTTTACCCATTGTAATGCATTTTCACAAAGCTTCTGATATTTTTCAGGACATGAAATTCCTTCACGCACTGCGCTTGCAAGCGCCTGAGGATCATGCGGCGGAACGAGAAAACCTGTTTCCCCATGGCGAACCGTATATTTAATTCCCCCCACATTGGCACCGATCACCGGAGTACCGCAGGCCATAGCTTCCAGCGGGGTGATACCAAACGGTTCATACCAGGGTGTAGAAATAAAAAAATCGGCCGCCTGGTAATAGTATTTCAGCTGATCACGGTCGCGCCGGCCAATAAAATCAACCAAATCAGCAACGCCGGCTTCCTGAGCGACTTCCCGAAGTCTTATTAGTTCGGTATCGTTTTCAAAATCTGGCATTTCCGAACAGCCGCCAACTACAAGCAAACGAAGGTGTGGAATATCTTTCAGGTACTGCAATGATCTGATCACGTTGTCAATCCCCTTTCGCGGGACCATCCTGCCTAATTGCAGCAACACGGTTTCGTCCCCGGATAACCCGAGTTTCCGACGTGCCTCCGCCTTGTCTAAGGGATAAAATTCATCGGTATTAAAACCGCAGGAAATCACCGATATTTTTGCAGGATCGGCCTGATAATGTTCGATCAAATCCTGCTGATCCTGCGGACATTCTGCGATGATACGATCGGCGTCATCGACAATCATCTGCTCAATTTCAAGGCGTTCGGGCGGAAACGCGTCCTTATCTTTCTGATGGATCATCCGTATTTTTCCCAACGCATGAAAAGTAATAACATAAGGAATTCCAAGCTTCATTTTAATTCGCGACGCCACCAGTCCGGACATAAAAAAGTTGGCATGCACCAGATCATAATGTATGCCGGATTCTGCAATAAAGCGGAGCATTACGCTGGTAAATTCATCCATGTATCCCAGCAGCAATTCCTTCGAAACTTCCTCAGCAGGCCCGGCTTTAACATGTATAACCCGTATATCTGGAAGCCAGTTTACAATCCGAGGCTGATCGCAACGATCCATTCTTGTGAAAATATCAATGTCATATCCTTGTTTGGAAAGTGCCTTGCAAATTTCAGCAACGTACACATTTTGCCCTCCTGCATCAACTCCGCCCAAAACGGCAAGCGGAGACGCATGCTCACTAATGAATGCTATTTTCCTTTTCATAATTGTGGAGGTTTCCCTGAACCGTTTGTTGAATAATATCTTTCCATTCCCTCGTAAACCGGCCAATATCGAACTTGTCAAGAGCAACCTGCCGGGCATTTTTTCCTAAGATTTTGGCAAGTGCAGGATCTTCAATCAGCTTTTTCATGTTCTCGATCAGACTGGAAATATTAGTATCAATAAATCCCGACTCGCCGTTTTTAAGCACCGTTACATATTCGGTCGTCGCCAGCGCAACGACCGGCATACCGGTAAGCATTGCTTCACAAACGGCCAGACCGAAACTGGTATACCGAATGGGATTGAAGAAAAAACGATAATGACTGATAAATTCAGGCAACTGCGGATTGAGTACCTCTCCCAGCCCGCCTGATTCCAAAGTTCCCATACCGACCAAATCCAGCGGAACGTGTTTTCTTACTTCGTCAAAAACATCCCAGCCGGTAATTCTTCCTCGTTGCTCAATGTGGTTGATCACAACAATTCCCCTTGGAATATCTCCCCGATATGAAACCGGCGGAATACAAACGCCATGCTCGATTACCTGAATATTCCTGACCGGGCCGTTATCCCACATCAGCTTGTTAAAATGGGTTACGTGTACCATCGTCACAGCGGGATCAGTCATCACATGAAGTGAATTTGTGGGATGTCTTTCCGGCGTATTGTGCTCAACGTACAAACGCGGAAGCTGCTTTTGCCAGTCGGCCAGGATATCATGCTGATCGATCAGGTAATTCTTCTCTGACTGAAAAAGTATACAGTCAAAGTCAGTATTCCGAACTTCCGATGCAGCTATCTCGATGACGTTCGGACCGAATGGAAAGGTTTCGCCACGTCCAAAATAGCCTTCGGATTTTTCATTTCTGACAGGAATAAAAATATCATAATCACCTTGTGACAAATAGTACAGATAACTTCCATGTACATGCCAGGTCAGAATTTTAAGCCTCGGTTTTTCGTTGAAAATCGTATTCATAATTTTACCATTTTACGCTGGACAGACGCGCCCTTGTAAAAGAAATATGCCATTCGCATAGAAACGCTTTCCTGATTACCAGTCTTTTATGTTTTTTTTAAATAAACGGTGCTGAACGTCTCTGTATCAGCGATCAGTAGTTTTTTTGTTAATAAAAAACCACTGGAAAAAATATCCACAGCTTTTGCAACGCTGCTTATGGCAAAAAATATTTAAGACGCTTCACGACAGTTGATATAATACCGGGCACTATAGGTAAACGGACATCACATTCACATCCCATTTTAACAAATTCCACATGTGGATTTAATCTGGGACTGGCATGATACTTGTGTTGCTGCACGCCTGCAATTCAAACAGACACTCGCTTATGTACATCCTTGGAATTAATGCAGCATTTCACGATACGGCTGCCGCTTTGGTTAAAGACGGAAAGATTATTGCCGCCGCCGAAGAAGAAAGATTTACACATATCAAACATGGGAAGCGGCCTGTCCCGTTTTCTACATGGGAACTACCCTTTCATGCAATCGACTATTGCCTGAAAACCGCTGGTTTAACCCTGAAAGACGTTGACCGGATTGCCTATTCTTTCGATCCGGATGGCGTGGAAGATTCTACTATTTTTGAAGAAACTCTGTTTGAAGAATCCGATACAGCCGTCGCGGTTGGTGCACGTAACAGTTGGGACACACTTTTTCTAAATTACATACGAAAAGCACCGGAACAGCTTCGGGACGGATACCCGCATCATCTGCAAAAACGTCTTTCAAACTCAGGTGATCTTACGCATAAATGGGAATTTGTTAACCATCACATTGCACATGCAGCGAGTGCCTTTTTCCCGTCTCCATTTAGCCACGCTGCGGTTTTAACACTTGACGGCCGTGGAGAACTGGCTACAACGGGTTACTTTATGGGAGATACCAATGAACTAAAACAGATTGGATCCGTTAACATGCCACATTCGTTGGGTATGCTGTATGAAAAAATAACGACTTATCTGGGTTTTCTTCAGTCGTCTGATGAGTACAAGGTTATGGCCTTGGCATCCTATGGAAAGCCCATATACCTGGAAGATTTCCGATCGGTGATTCATGTTGGAAACGACGGCCAATACACAATCGATGATTTTGATCCGGCAGAATTTTGGGGACCTGGCCGGACGAAAGATGATTCATTTGATGAACTACATTTCAACATCGCACATTCGCTTCAAAAAGCTTTGGAAGAAACGGTACTAAAACTTGTTAACTGGCTGTATGACCAAACCCATTACGAGAATCTGTGTATGGCAGGAGGCGTTGCCCTGAACTGCGTCATGAACGCCGTCATTCGTGATCGCGGCCCTTTCAAAAATGTGTGGGTGCAGCCTGCGGCGGGTGATTCCGGAACAGCCCTCGGAGCGGCACAATGGATTGATTTACAATTAAATAAAAATAATACAGACCGTCGATACACTTCTCCGATGGAACATGTTTATTGGGGGCCTGAGTATTCCGATGATGAGATTGAGCGATTTATGATCTGGGCTAAAATGCCCTATAAAAGATTATACAATGTGGCCAAAGAAACTGCTCAAATACTAGCTCAGGATAAGATCATTGCCTGGTATCAGGGCAGAATGGAATTTGGGCCGCGCTCACTTGGGGCGAGATCGATCCTTGCATCGCCGATCCACCCGGATATGCAGGCAAGACTGAACGATATCAAGGATCGCGAAGATTTTCGTCCTGTGGCTCCGGTGGTGCTGGAAGAAGATGTGTCGGAATGGTTTGAAAACGCGGGCCTATCTCCGTTTATGCTTTTTGTATTTCCGGTTAGAAATGAAAAAGCCGACCTTATCCCAGCTGTTCGCCATACTGACGGCACAGCGCGGGTGCAAACGATTAATAAAAATCAGCATCCGTTATATCATGAACTGATCACAGAATTTAAAGCACTTACCGGCGTTCCGGTTCTGGTCAACACATCATTCAATACCCGTGGCGAACCGATTGTGTGCACTCCGCGCGACGCCATTGAGTGCTTTTGGACATCTCCTTTCGATGCATTAATTATTAATTCATTTATTCTTCAGAAGTGATGTGTTCGTATCAACTGAGTGTTGTCATTCCAACTTACCGTCGCGTTGTATTGCTGCGGCGGTTACTCGAAGCACTTCAAAACCAGATATTTCCGGCGCAGAATTTCGAAGTAATCGTTGTCTCAGACGGACCTGATGAGCTGACTGCTGCGTTGGTAGCGAAAATGACAAGAGGAGTAAATGGACTAAAATTCCGTTTTCACAGTTTACCCGAAAAACTTGGCCCGGCTGCCGCGCGGAATGCAGGCTGGCGTATGAGTGCCGGCAAACTCATTGTTTTTACGGATGACGATTGTATTCCTGAACCCGGCTGGCTGGAAGCATATCATCGAATTTATAGTACACAAGATCAAAAAGCACCTGTTTGTTTTACCGGAAAGGTTCATGTGCCTGTTCGCTCTATTCCAACAGATTATGAAAAAAATGTTGCCAATTTAGAGACTGCTGAATTTATCACCGCAAACTGTGCATGCAACAAACTGGCCCTTAATTTGGTCAATGGTTTTGACGAAGAATTTCCCATTGCCTGGCGTGAAGATTCCGATTTGCAGTTCAAGTTTTTGAGCAGCGGAGTTTCAATCATGCATAATTCTGATGCTATTATTTGTCATCCTGTAAGAGAAGCGAGCTGGGGTATCAGTATTGCTGACCAACAGAAAAGTATGTTTAACGCCTTACTTTTTAAAAAACATCCTGAGCTTTACAAACAAAGAATTTCAGCCAGTCCGGTTTGGAATTACTATCTCATTATTTTCCTGAGCATGGTTTCTATTTTCGCCTTATTCCTTGGCGAAGTATCGGTTTTTGTAATCAGCTTGTTGGGCTGGGCGACTTTAATCGGCTCTTTCACATTACGCCGTCTTAGTGGCACGGATCGCTCATTCTCACACCGGCTCGAAATGATGGCGACTTCAGTGATTATTCCTTATCTGTCTGTGTATTGGACGCTCCGTGGTTCTTGGAAGTATAAAGTCTTTTTCCTATGAAATTTTTACCTGAAACAACCAGAAAGATCGCCATTTTCAGAGCGCTGCAATTGGGCGATATGTTATGTTCCGTACCTTCATTTCGATCGCTGCGGGCTGCATATCCCGATGCAGAAATTACGCTACTGGGGCTTCCCTGGGCTGCGTCATTTTGTGGCCGGTTCTCAATGTATATTGATCGGTTCATACATTTTCCAGGATTTCCCGGATTACCGGAACAGCCATTTTATGAGGTCGGATGGATAGAATTTGTCAGGAAAATGCGTGATGAAAATTTTGATCTGGTTTTGCAAATGCAGGGAAACGGGACTATTGTAAATACTATGCTGAAAGATCTGCATGATGGTCCGGTGGCTGGTTTTCATTCCCAGGGTAATTACGAAAATGACGATTTATTTATTGAATATCCGACAGTCATTCCGGAAATCAGCAGGCATTTGAAATTAATTGATCATCTCGGAATTCCTACACTAGGAACTGACCTGGAATTTCCGATTATGAATATAGAGAAAGAAAAATTGTATGCCAAACACCCGTTTCTGTTTGGGGGAAATTATGTCTGCGTTCATCCCGGTTCACGTGGATCATGGAGGCAATGGCCGCCTTCACATTTCGCGCTTCTGGCCGACTATTGTGTTGGCTTAGGTTTCAAGGTAATTGTCACAGGGACTTATGAAGAGGCTGAAATTACAAAGGCTGTGATCGACTTGATGGAACATCCGGCGATTGGCCTTACCGGACAGACCAGCCTTGGAGAGATCGGGCAGCTTATTAAAACCGCAAATTTGCTAATCAGCAATTGTACAGGCGTTTCCCATATTGCATCAGCCGTTCGCACACCAAGCATCGTCATCAGTATGGATGGCGAACCGGAACGGTGGGGACCATTAAACAAAGATTTGCACAAAACAATTGACTGGACAAAAGTACATGATTTTGAGAACGTGCTGATGCTCACACAACAGTTGCTTGGTACCCCTGCTTCACAAACCGTTTTAAGCCAGAATTCATAAGCATCAAATATTTTCAGATTTTGCCCTTACAATCCCAATGGTCTTTGAGGATACTTCCATCTTTTTCTTTGATCAAAATACGGGAAAAACGTTCACCTTTGATCCTGCCATCTTCTCTCCGCAAACCTATAAAAAGCAGGATGGGATTTCCCTCTTCATCAGTTTTAAAACTAATGTCATATCGTTCAAATTTCTGATGAATCATTTCCTCTGGTCGATACTTTTTACTCAACCTTTTCAACAGCTTTTCTCCTATTTTCATAACTTGGGCATAACATTTCTGCAACTTTATTTTCCTGACTTTGAGTAATTAATTTCTGACCATTTTTAAGAGCAGCTGCTGATTCCAGATGTAAAACACGGCTGTATTTACTTGAATTGTCGTTATCCCAAATTCCCGAATGATGCCAGATTTCAGGATGATCCCAGTCGGGCCGGTCAATAATTGGATACAGGCACACACCCATCAGAGGTAAGTCCCTTTCAATCAGTTTCGCACATTCTGACGAGATCATATTAATCCACAGCGGTCGATCCTCTTTCGGATGGCTCGTTTCAGACAAAATAAACGGCTTTCCATATCTAAGGCAGGCAGCTTCCAGCAAGTCAGCCAGACCACGCGACCGAGGGTCAGGTATCGGATCGGTCCAAATCAGAAACTCGTAACTACCTATAATCCATTGATTGTTATAGTAATAATTAAAGCCTAATATATCCACAAGATCTTCATGCCCACCCAATTCCGGACATATGCGACCGCAGAGCATGTCTACAGTTTGATATTGCTGCTCATTTTCCTTGGCAGCTTCAATCAGATCTTCTGCTGTCGGATTCAGGCCTGGTACCATATTCACCAGCGGCTCAGTGGTAACGATCCTGACTAACCCGCTGATAGTCTTCATCGCTTTTATTCCCGCGATGTACGCCTGCACCAACTCATACTTCAACTCCCAACCGTTTTTTGTACAGTATGGAACCGTCATCCCAGCTACTCCCCCTAGCCAGGAAATAAAACTAACTTCGTTGATTGGCGTGACGTAAAGGAGTTTTCCGGGGTTATTTGTTGTGTAAAAATTAACGAATGCCTCGCAAAGCGCGACAAAGCGGGAAGTGAAATGCGGATGGAATGGGCTGAGGTCGGTGGGATAACCAAAATGACAAATGTCCCAGATCTGCTGCACACCGAATTCCTTCCCGGCATTCATCATATCCAAAACTGCGTCAAAGTTGTATCGGTAAGGTAAATATTCAACCACGCTCCACCTGATTCCTTCGCGAACAGTTCGTATTCCCAAAGAACGAATGCGCGCATAATCTTCCCTGACAAGATCCAGATGGCCGGTCATTTGGAGCATATCAACCCTGTTGCCGCTGGCATTAAATTGATCGGTGCATTCAAAACCGGCCATCCAAAAAGTCTCAAATTTCATAGGTATTTCCCCAGCGGTTTGGTCTGACATGGTTAACTGGCTTTTTTTAAACTGCTTACCAAAACGACCGGTCTGGCTTCTTTTCTCGTGTTCTGCATGAGTTTTAGCATGGCAGAAAACGTATGTTCCCATGATTTATCAGCAAGAAACGCGTCTACCGAGCGAAGCCATTGCTTGTCTGCTGAATTTTTCAATTCATATTCAATGGCCAGTATAAATGAATCGACATCGCTGCCAATACTAACCAATCCCATATTTCCATAAGGCGCAACAACATCCCTTATCGCACTGGAAACGACAGGTTTGCCGGCAGACAGATATTCTGGTGTTTTTGTCGGACTGATAAAACGGGTGGATTCATTGAGCAGGAATGGTATCAACGCCACGTCCCAACCCGCAAGGTAATCTGGCAATTCCTGGTAGCTTTTGGCCCCGAGGTAGTGAATATTATCAGCAGCCGGCAGTTTCGAATGGTCAATTTTGACAGCCGGGCCGATCAAAATAATTTGCCAGTCTGGGCGACGCGCTGCAATTTCACGTATCAATTCCTGATCAAAACGCTCATCGATAACACCGTAAAACCCCAGTTTTATTCCCGTAATACCAGCCTGGTCTTTCGGTGAGGTTATGTGGTTCCTTGCGGCTCCAAAATGTGCCTTATCTATGCTGCTTGGAAATGCATGAATATTGTGGTGGCTTTCTTTTTTCGCTTCATAAAGACTGGCTCCACCCGTGAAAACAATGTCAGCTTTCTGGAGAAGTTTTTGCTCCACATATTTGATCCGCGGAGGGGCAAAATCGAATGCTGCGAGCTCATCCATGCAATCGTAGACCGTCATGGCTGGGGTAAACATGCCAGAGTATTCATAGGCCATTGGATTGTAGTACCAAAAAATGAAATTACTGCAATCACGACCATTAAAAAATGACAACAGCAGGATATTCATCATTTTGATAACTTCATCGTCGCTGAATCCATCGGGCAAATGAGGCAAACAGACCCATAATCCGGCTTGTTTTTTTTCGAATGATATATAGGGTTTGTCCGGATTATCAAACACGGGCTCTTCCAGAAAATAAACATTTCCTCTTTCAGCGAACCGTGTCATCAAATGCTGTGGGCGCTGGAAAACAAAATCCCACCTTAAGTGAGAAAAACATAACAGGTCTTTTGGTGAGTTGGTAGTCATATTGAAGGCGGTTATTAAATTAAAAAACTGACACCCATCAATAAGAATTATGCCAGAACCTTCGTGTTTCTATGAAACATTAGAAATTCAGTCCGACCTCTCCCTCAAAAACCTAATTTGAAACAAATACTTTTATTTTAGTTGCATTGTTTATTAAAGCTTACATACGCTTCAGAATTTATGAATTAAACTTACTTGGTCCTATCGGCGCTGACATATTTGATTGAAGTTTTTAATTATAAAGTCTAGACCTGCAACCGGATATTTATCGCACGCACTATCCAACTATTCCGGATACGACGATTTATCTTTTTCCGGCCGTTTGGGTTGTGAAGGTTTATTTTCCAAATTTGTATTTCCGGCAGGTTTCGTACGCTTAATCATCTGGTCAAAAAGGGCGAAACCTTCATTCGAGACTATATCTTCTTCAGGCCTGCCTTCCATATTTTCTCGAACAGCTTTTACACGACGCTGAACATCAAATAAAAAACGGCTAATTCGCAGGCCTTCATTCGCATCCCATAGTTTAGCTTTTTCTCCCATAGAACGCTCCCAGGGAATACCTCCGATTGCCAAAATTTCGCCCTGAGCATTCCTGGCTTCGACGCCGGCGTGTTGTATTCCCACAACTTCCCATTGATCGTTGAACAACGGAGAACCGGAGGAGCCTTCCTCAGTATCGGTTTCATAGTGAATCCAACTTTCTTTTAATGCCGGAGCGTCTATTGCCGTTAGCCGGTTTTCCCGTATGCTGATTCGGCGCGGCTGACCTTCAGGATGGTGTATCGCATTAATTGCTTCCCCCTTCAATAATTTGCCTAAGTCTTCGTAAAGCAAATTATAACCGTAGTCAGACAGCAAAACATTTCCTTTTGAACTATCCGGTCGTGCATTGGGAGACACAGCTACAAGAGCATAGTCAAATCCGTCTTTCGCGGGACTTGACATAAAAAAAATGTCGGGCTCGAAATTAAAAACTGCTGTTGGTGGAATGCTGCCAGTATTATCCTCTTCATAATCAAACTCTACCCTACTGACCCTGGCAGTATCGAGAGAATCAAGTACGTGCTGATTTGTTAACAACAGACCTGGGCCAACCAGAAAACCGGTACCCCAGGATACCCGACGTTCCCGCTGGTAGATATGTATCCGGCCAACCGTCCGGCGTATTCTTGCTCCATCAGACAAATAGCAGGCTGGCAATGAATCGTTTCCCTTTATCGCCCTTTCAAAAGCTTTTTGCGCTTCAAACGGCGCCTCATTGACCGAATATCTGGTCAATTCGTTAAGCACTTTATGACCCAACGTCGCCGCGAAATCTTTATAGCCCAAAAATCGGTTTTTTCGCTTTTCTACACGGTCAGGTTTATTTATGCTAATTAAATCGCCGGATAACATGTGCTCCCGGGTACTTTCCCGCTCAACCTGCGTAGCCTTTATCCTATCTGCCGTTTCCTGCTTAATTTCTGCCGATAATTGCATGGTCTTTTATTTTGTTCAGATTGTCGATATTACAATACCAGATTCGAGTAGTCTTCCTTTAATGGAATCCTGCTCTCATTCACCGTTTCCAGCTGATTATTAGTTAACGGGCTTTCATGGGGCTTCAGATATGAAAAGTCAAGGTCAGTCAATTCAAAAAGTTCATCAAGTGTGAGGCGATAGGCACCAGGTTCAAATTTCGCCTCTAAACCGGGAAGCGTCTCAATCAATTTTGACTGGTCGAGAACAAATGCTGCGGTTCCGGGTTCGCCAGTTTTCCGGGTAAAAACGACAATTTTCCAAAACGCTAAGGGTAACCTTACCCCTTTATATAACGGATCATCACTGTTTAGGACAGGCCCGGTAAAAACACTTAATTTTCTGTTTTTCTGGTCTGCAAAATTCAAAATGAAATTTTCTATCCCCAACCAAGTTTCATTATTCTGATTAAAGCGTTCATGCTGTGGAGAGCAGTTGGTAAAATGAAATGTATCGTCATTTGCCCTGGCGGCATTTACACCCCAAACCGGGTCCAGCCTTCTGACAAGATGTCCACGATCCAGTGCATTTCGTTTATATAATTCTTCTCCAATTTGTTCTGATTCTGCAATACGAGCATCCAGGTACCACTTATCTCCTCCCCTCGTCGGCCGGATTGACTGGGCTCCATCAATATTGACCGCAGTATAATATGCTAACTGGCGACGGCGGTTCATAACTACGCTAAAATTTGTGTAAGGCAAAACCGAGGAATCTTGATCTTCGGTGGCGAAGCTATTCTTCGCCGCGTTTCTCTGCTGTTCATCATTTAAAGTAGGCAGAGGCACCTCAAAATCTAAAAAGTTGGGGGAATAGCCTGTGTAACCGTCATAATATTTGACCGGACGTGTTACTTCAAACGCAGAAGTATCCTGCACATTCTCACCCAGACCTTCAGACTGTGACGGTACTCCAACCTTTATGGTAATCGTCAACGGAATTGTAAGCGTTGCTTCGTTATTTATAAGGCTAATGCTGTTCATAATTTTATCATTTTAGTACCACTTAAAGCTATGAATTGTATTATTTATTATTGTTTCGTAACTGTTAAATTTAAGGATACTTATTATCCGGTTATTCTTCTTTATTTATACAATATAAGACGATCAATCATCACACTGCATTCTTTAATAGATTCCTGATAATTAACACTTGGCCAGGAATTTTTTCATCTATTCTCTCTTCGTTTTTTTTGCCGGAGAATAGGCATTATCATTACATATTTCTTACAATATACTGTTGTAAAATCAGAAGCTGATCTTCGAAAGAATTTAATAAAATGGAAAGCAAGCCATATCTGAGAGAGGTTCAATTACTAAGTAATGAGATTCCATCCCGCGACGAGTATCCGTTCAACATACCAGCCATAAAGGGTTTGTCCTCCTTGCAATTTCATCCGGACGTAACCTTCGTCGTAGGGGAAAACGGATCCGGAAAGTCAACTTTGATTGAAGCCATTGCCCTGGGATTGGGATTCGGCCTTGAAGGAGGACCAAAAAGTATTCAGGCAAATACGCACAATAATGCGTCACGATTATTTGAATATCTGAAATTAATCCGAAGTTATAAACTGCCAAAAGAGTACTATTTCCTTCGTGCGGAAAGCTTTTACAACGTTGCTACATATATGGAGGAGCTGAATGACCCAGACTATCTCAAAAGTTATGGAGGACCGCTGCATAGCAAGTCGCATGGTGAGGCATTTCTTGCCGTTCTGACCCAGAAACTGCGAGGTAGCGGGCTCTATATTTTTGATGAACCAGAAGCAGCACTTTCTCCCAGCCGGCAAATGACTGCGCTGGTTGCCATTGATCAGCTCGTGCAAAAACGGTCTCAGCTTATAATCGCTACTCACTCACCTATCCTGCTGTCGTATCCCAATGCGGTGATTTACCATTTAAACGAAAATGGTATAACGAAAATGTCCTACGAAGACACACCTCAATATCAGATAACAAAGGGTTTTCTGGATGACTACAAACGGATGTTAGACATATTGCTGGACAGGTCAAACTGAATGTGAGATCAATCAATATAAAGTATCCAGTCACTAGATCTTATGACTAAAAATATTAAAATATTCTTACGCACCATAATCGCTCTGGTGGTAATCGCAGCGGCTGCTGGCGCTCTGGTTGTCTATAAAATTAAAAATGGGTTTCCGGTAAGCTTCGAAACAGATCAACCTGAAATCAGTTTTCCTGCGAACAAACCGGCGTTGCTGTTATTTTCTAAAACCACAGGTTATCGGCATTCGGAATCTATCGAGGCGGCCAAACATGTCTTTCAGAACCTAAGCGAGAAAAATAATTGGTTCCTCTACGAGACGGAAGAAGGCGGCGTTTTCAACCCAGAACAGTTACGGAATTTCAAAGTTATCATCATTAACAACGCAACCGGCAGGATCCTGAGTGCTGAACAGCAAAAAGCGGTTAAACAGTTTGTAGATTCAGGAGGCACGTTAATCGGTATACATGGTACCGGCGATTTTTCGCATGACGACTGGCCATGGATGAATACAAACCTTGTGGGTGCCCGTTTTTCACACCACCCTCTTAATCCCCAGCTTCAGGCTGCCCAAGTGCATATTGACAAAAATGCAGATTCCATCATTACCCATCACCTGCCTGAGTCATGGAAGCAAACCGACGAATGGTATATCTATTTTTCACAGCCAAAGGGCGTAAAGATCGTCGCATTTATTGATGGCGAAAAAATTCTTCCAAGCGGCAACATGTTTTTCGTTCATGACAAAAATTTCGGTATGGGTAAATATCAGCCAGTTGCATGGTACCGAAATGTCGGATCAGGAAAAACATTTTATACTTCAATGGGCCATGATCCAGCCGTTTGGAAGAATGAGAATTTTGTGAGTTTGCTGGAGAATGCCGTTTATTGGTCAATCAAATAAAGTCCTAAGATTGATAGTTTATAACCGCTACATTTTAATGATTGTGATTTAAATAATTATTTTTTCAACAAAATTTAATCAAAGCATCACATAAGAAATTCGAATATTTTGGCGTAACAAACTAACTTCATAGGTTAGTTAGAACTTCATCAAGATGGATAATTTTACTGAATACGTTGACACTGTTGCGCGGATGTCAATTCTCAAGGCAAAAGCGGCCTTCACCTGCCCGGTTCATCCGGATGTAATGATCAGGAATGATAATGACGGAAACCAGCAACGTGCATTTATGATTGCTCAAAACACGTTGGTTTACAATGATAAAATTGTATTGCTCAAAAGAGTTACAAGCGCAGTCGAGCACGAACTGAAATCGGCTAATGCCAATTGTCTTCTATGCAATCTAAAATAACGTACTATATGGAAGGATCGAAAGCATCAATCTGTTTCAAACAAAATTTTTCAAAGACTCCATCGCTTGATGTACTCTGAGCCAGGACTTCAATATGCGTGATAAACATTCATCCGACTGTTTGTCCGGCCTTGTCATTCTGCATCCTATTCTGAAATTCTGCTTCGAGCCGACCTAATACTTTTTGCCGCTCAATTTCCTGCTTGACTATAAATGATAACAAACTGGAAACATATGTGCTGTCGTTTAAACGTGCAATTTTTTCCAGCGTGCTGTATTCCATTATTTGAAAATTAATAATGCACCGAGCGACTCTTATGAGCTTCATATCAATGGATAAAACTTCTTCTCTGGATGCAATCACTTCGATGATAATCTTTCTAATTATCGTTGAACCCTGTGCCGGTCTTTCGCCTAAAGATTTAAATGCCAGTCTGAGCTTATCAATATGCTCTTCAAGCTGTGTCGCATAGAGGTCGAAAGTAGAGGTTAGTTCTGCTGAAACAGAAACTCTGGCGTAACCGGGAAGAATTGTTATCAAGGTATGCTCAGTAGCAAGGCCGTCTTTGAGACCTTGCATCAACACACGATTAAGTGCATTCTTCTTTACATTAGTCTTCGGCTGGCTATTTATCATGACTGCTTGTTTTGTTTTAGGAATAATGCGCCGCATGACGTTCATATTTTAGCTAACATTGGAAACGGCATCCAACTTACCTACACATTCAAAAATTAACAAACTCACTATTTTAGCTTTTTATGGACATGTCCATCGTAATCATCTCATGGGGAAAGAATTACTCAAATTTTTAACATAGAAAAATACATTTTTGGTAACAGGTAGATCCATTCCAAATCGTCCAAATATCAGTTCTCAATTAGGGAACGAACTATAATCTTTTATACTGGCCTGTTGTGGTTATTTTTCAGCGATCAAATAATTTTGAAGCTGGATGTCACCCATTTTCATATACCAGGCTCGAGGAAGCTCAGTATCCACTAAAGTAGGGCTTCATCGTTTCCAACAGGAAAAATTTGACGCGACCGAATAAAAACTGTGCCAAGCATTATTCATTTTTACAATCCATTGCAAATCGAAATTATAAGCAAACAGGCCATTGCATGATGGTCAGATTGCTATAGTCTACGGCTGGCATAAGAATTTACAAATGCCCGAGCTGCTTTCCCAGCATTAACATTCGATATTATGAATCTCAACAAATGGATAATTGCGTTAATTGTATTGATTCTTCTGGCCGGAGCTGGCTTCTGGTGGTGGAAATCGCCCGTTTCTGACAAGGCGAAAGAAAAAGCAGTTGACAGGGTGATGCCTACTATCGGAGTTGCTTCTGTTAACATCACGAACATTGATGCTGAAAAAATCAACTTGTTAAGTAAAATCACGCTTTTTAATCCACTACCTGTGGACATTAACACAAAAAAGCTGAATTATACGATCTACATAGATTCTGTGAAGGTAATTGAAGATGCTTATGAAAATCCGATCATAATACGCTCTTCCGACAGCTCTCAGATATCGCTCCCGATGGAGATACTGGCTAAGCCAATGGTGCAGGTACTTAAATATTTTGACGATCATAAAATAGATAGCGCAAATTATTCCGTCAGGGCTTCTTTCGAGGTGGACGTGCCCATTGCAGGTGAACGTAAATTTATAATGAACGTCAACAAAAAATTACCTGCTTTTCGCATTCCTAAAATCAAAATAAAACATGTCGACTTAAATGCGCTTGCTCTGAAAAGTAAGGGAATGGACATTGAAGTAGAAGTATTTAATCCAAACATGTTTCCCCTGGAAATGATCGACGGAAAATTTGAATTCGCAGTTGAGGATGCGCTACACCTCAGCGGAATGTTGGAAAAGTTCATTAAAATCCCGGCCAAAGGAAGTCAGAACGTTTCCATCCATACCCGGATTACAGATGGGAATATGTTAAAAACAGGCTGGAAAATGCTGACAGATAAAAAGGATACAGAGTTCGTCTGCAAGTTTAACGGGAAGCTCGATTCCGAAAATAAGCTGTTGAGTAAAAGTAAAATGTCTACGACAATCACAGGCACATTGGATGAAATCATGAACATTGTGAAGAAGGCAGATTGAAGTTTTCAATAAATACTGGCCGGTGCGCGACTTTTCAAGATTAAACTCTACAAACTGATAATTTAACTTGGAGTACTGGCGGTCGAAAACGCCGCTGTTAAAACAATAAAAATTCCCTGCAAACCTGAACGGAGCACCGTTCAGGTTAACTTTAATTCTTCACCATTGAAAGAATTTACTTCATCAACTAAGCTAAAACTTTGAACTGTATGGAAAAAAATCAAAACACCCGGGACGGAAGAAACCAAAGTATCTGGCAAAAAAACGTTTCAATGTTTAGTCCCGATTCAGCATTTGATTCAACCAAAACTTACGATGCGCTTATCGTTGGAGCGGGCATTACGGGCGTGACAACTGCTTTGCTGCTTCAAAAGGCTGGCTTACATTGTGTTATTGCCGAGGCTCATAATCCTGGCTATGGCACCACCGGTGGTACAACTGCACACATCAATACGTTTGCAGACACCACTTTTTCTGAAGTTGAAAGTGCGTTTAGCGAAAATTCCGCCAAACAATTCGCTATCTCCATTCAAGAATCTGTCGAACTGATCCATGCATTAGTTGAAACATATGAAATCGATTGTGATTTTGAATGGAAAAAGGGATATGTATATGCGCAGACAAAAGACGAAACCGAAGAGCTGGATGACATTTTAAATAGCTCCATCAAGGCGGGCGTTGAAGTTGCAGTTACCAATCAGGTCCCTGTCAATGTTGCGTTCCAGAAAGCTATTGTATTTGATCGGCAGGCGCAGTTTCATCCATTGAAGTATATCCATGCGCTACAAACTGAATTCACTAAACTCGGTGGAGTTTTAATTGAAAATACGCTTATTCAGGATATAACTTCCCAGAATGATGTGCATACTGCTTCCTCAACATCTACGCAAATTAAGGCAAAAGCTGTGGTGTATGCTACCCATATACCTCCGGGGGGAGTGAATGTGCTGCATTTTCGAAATGCTCCATACCGCAGTTATGTCATCGCCGCAACTTTAACAAATGACGACTATCCGGAAGGTTTGGTATACGACATGCAGGAACCCTACCATTATTTCAGAACGCATGTCATCGACGGACAATCTTATCTGATAGCGGGCGGACACGATCACAAAACAGGCCATGGCGATCCTAAGCAGTCATTTCTGGATTTGATTGAATTTACAAAAAAATGCTATCCAGTAAAAGAAATATTTACCCGATGGTCTGCACAATATTACGTTCCGGCTGATGGCCTCCCATACATCGGTAGCCTTCCGGGAGCATCTGATGGAATTTACACTGCCACCGGCTTCAATGGGAACGGAATGATTCTCGGAACTCTCTCGGCAATGATTTTGAGTGACTTGATCTTGCAAGGTGAAAGCGAATATGAAGAACTCTTCGATCCCGCCCGTATCAAGCCCATTGCCGGTTTTACTGAAACTATAAAAGAAAATGCAGATGTCGTAGCACGGTTCATAGGTGACCGTTTTGGTTTGGAAAAAATTGATTCAGTTTCCAAGTTACCGGCTGACTCTGGGGATATTGTAGAATATGATGGGCATAAGCTGGCCATTTATAAAGACTCAAACGGAGATGTGCAGGCACTCGATCCGGTCTGCACCCACACAAAATGCATTGTGAAATGGAACAATACAGAAAAAAGCTGGGATTGCCCTTGTCATGGGGCGCGTTTCGACACTGACGGCACAGTTCAGAGCGGTCCGGCACGCGAGAATCTTAAAAAAATTGCACTAAATATTTTGAAGGAAAACTGATCTTTTAATGGCACATACGCCGCACATTGCAGGGCTTTGGCTGGCATGGTATTTAACTGAACACGCGGCGATAAGTCAACACTTAACATAAAAACAAAACTATGAAAACTACTAAAAACAAAACGTCCGAGAAGAAACAACTTACAGGTCAGGATGGTGAAAAATTAAAAGTATTGTTCGTAGATGGCTTGAAAGACATTTACTGGGCTGAGAAAAATTTGGCTAAGGCACTTTCAAAGCTTGCAAAAAGTGCAACCTCAGAAGATCTGAAATCAGCTTTCGATCTGCATAAGACACAAACTGAGGAGCATGTTGCCACAGTTGAGCAGGTATTTGAAATTATCGGAGAAAAAGCTCAGGTAAAAAAATGTGCTGCAATGGAGGGACTCATCGAAGAGGCTAACGAAATTATCGAAAGCACGGAAAAAGGTACTTTGGTTCGTGACTGTGGATTGATCATGGCTGCACAGAAGGTGGAACATTATGAAATCGCTTCGTACGGAACACTTCGTAACATTGCCCGAACACTTGGCTATGAAGAAGTGGCTACCCTGTTGCAGCAAACGCTTGATCAGGAAGGCGAAACAGATCAAATATTGACAACACTTGCTGAGTCCTACGTTAATGAGCAGGCAAGTGTAGAGTAAGCATAAATTCATTTTTATACTATAAAAGCCGATTTAAATAGTCGGCTTTTATAGTTTTACACAGATCACGAAAATCACAGCACTTAGCTACCAGGCTAATTGTTTATGTCATTCCTAAATGGATCATTAAAATACTGTTGTTCGATCGCTTCCTCGTCTTTGATCTGCTCATTTTCGTGTGTGAAATTCGATTCGGGCGTTTTTGACAGGGGTATATTTTGGGGTATGAAATCATGTCTGGCTCCGGGTTTGCTGTAGTCATATGGCCAGCGGTAGACGGCGGGTAAGTAACCCGGCCAGTTTCCATGTCCGTACCCCACCGGCGATGTCCACTCCAATGTATTGGATTGCCAAGGATTAATTAGCGCTGTCTTTCCATTGAAAATACTATATAAAAAATTATAGAGAAATATGAACTGAGCCACAAACGCGAGGAGCGCAGCGAAGAATATAAATTCGTTCATATCCATAAACTTGTTTGTAAAATCATTGCTGGTAAATGCGTAATAACGCCTGGGGAAACCGGCAATTCCAATGTAGTGTAATGGAATAAAAACCAGATAAACGCCGATGAATGTCATCCAGAAATGAATTTGGCCAAGTTTATAATTCATCATTTTGACAAACATTTTTGGAAACCAATGATACACGCCGGCCAGCAATCCAAAGGCAGAAGCAGCGCCCATCACCAGGTGAAAGTGTGCAACCACAAAATAGGTATCATGTAGCTGAATATCAAGTGCGCTGTTTCCCAGAATTATCCCGGTAAGTCCGCCAGAGACAAAGAATGACACCAAACCAATTGCAAAAAGCATTGCAGGCGTAAAAACAATATTTCCCCGCCACAGCGTGGTAATATAATTAAACGCCTTAACAGCGGATGGTACCGCGATGATCAAAGTCAGAAACATGAAAACCAATCCTAAAAATGGATTCATTCCCGAAACAAACATGTGATGCGCCCAAACAATAAACGACAGAAACGCAATCCCGAGCATGGAAACGATCATGGCACGGTAGCCAAAAATTGGCTTGCGGGCGTTTGTGGCTATAATCTCAGATGTTATCCCCAAACCGGGAAGAATTACGATATAAACCTCTGGATGCCCCAGAAACCAAAACAAATGCTGGAAAAGTATCGAACTTCCACCAACATTGGGCAAGGCTTCCCCGTTAATATAAATGTCTGAGAGGTAAAAGCTGGTACCAAAATGTCTGTCAAAAATCAGCAGCAAAACTGCTGAAAGTAATACCGGAAATGAAATAAGCCCTAGTATTGCTGTTATCAAAAAAGACCAGACCGTCAGCGGAAGCCGGCTGAATGACATCCCTCTTGTTCTTAAATTTATGACTGTGGTAATGTAATTGATCCCACCTAAAAGCTGTGAGATAATAAAAAAAGCCATACTTGCCAGCCACAAAGTCATCCCCACGCCTGATCCCGGGTGCGCTTGTGGTAAAGCACTCAGCGGAGGATACACCACCCAGCCTCCACCGGCGGGACCGGTTGAAATAAAAAGTGAAGAAAACATAATCACACTGGAAATAAAAAAGAACCATTATGAAAGCATATTCATAAAGCCCGAAGCCATATCGCGCGCACCCCTGTAGAGGAATTAAAAAATTACTGAACGTTCCGCTCAAACCGGCTGTAAGAACAAAAAACACCATAACGGTACCATGCATGGTAACTAATTCCAAATAAAAATTGGGATCCAACTTTCCCGTTTCCGAAATCCATTTCCCCAGTATGGGTTTTAGTAACGTAAAATTTGCATCCTGCATCCCAAGCTGCATTCTAAAAACAACAGACATAAAAAGGCCGATGATGGCCCAGAATATCCCGGTTATCAAATACTGCTTCGCGATGGTTTTATGATCCTGAGAAAAAATATATTTTGACCAGAAGCTTTGTGGATGATGATGCTCATCACTGTGTGCGGTCCACTCCTTGTTCAGCTGCAATTGACATAGTGATGTAGAGGTTTATTTCAGTAGTTAGAATTCAGAGCGGATAATTTACAGGCAATTGTCCGGATCAAAAACTACGATAATGAACATTTTTATCTAAGTACGTTCATAGATATACGCATTACCATAATCTTCAATCCAGACATATCCTAATAAGCATTTGGCTGGTTTAAGCCGTCGACTCGTTTTTTAGATCAATAGTTTATGCTTAGTTGTTCTCGTCAGACGTTGTCGGCTTAGTCGCCTGACCGGGAATCGACTTCTTTTTTTCGTCACTCATTGGTAAATCTTTGCGCGTGTCGACCGGCGATGTGTCTTTTCCAATAACAGTAGAATCAATCATCGATTCAGTCGCCTCACTTTGTTTGGTATCTTCCTTTTTGCCGCAGCTACTCATCATGGCCACGCAAATGCTTAAAATCAGGATTCGTTTCATCTTTTCTGTTTTGATAAGTTAATAAAAAATGTTAATCAGTTAACGGAGTCAATTTGGTCATGCTGTGTCTTGTGTTTCAACCAAGTGATCGATATGACAGACAAAAGCGCTGTTAAGCTTTTTAATTTGGATAAAGCAAAACTTTTGCACAATCGCCCCATTTCACTACCGTTCTGAAATGTTTTGATTTTAAACTGACCTGCTAATTAATTCTCCGTAATACTCTTTTTATTTCCCGCCGCGTTGTAAAAAACCGTTCCAGACGTGAAGCTTTTATAAAATTTGATTTTGATTATTAAGGCTGGCTGATCATCTGTTTCATTTGCTCTAACGCTGGTCAGCTTTGGGTGGCGGATATTATTGCCCCCAGCAGACGTTGCTGTTGCTGGCACAGTTTTCATAGGCGGGAGCCAAAAAAATTTATTTCATCATTTAATTAACCATTTCAATTATGAAAATTTTAAGCACAAAGGTTCACGGAATTTTAGACTATCTAAGTGGCATCCTGCTGATTGCGCTTCCATGGATATTGGGTTTTGATGATGTTGAAACTGCTTCACGCGTCGTTTTGGTAGTAGGCGTAATGATCCTTTTAATGTCTGTCTTGACCAATTACGAAGCCGGGTTTTTAAAAAGAATTCCGATGAATGTCCACCTCAATATTGATATTGTAACAGGACTGCTATTGGCCGCTTCGCCCTGGATTCTGGGTTTTTCCGATCAGGTTTATCTGCCACATCTTATCATGGGACTTTTTGAAACAGTTGCAGCTGCCGCCACATACCGCCAGCCAAAACTAGCAATGTAAGCTAAGTACTTGAAAAAAGAAGTATAGCCGTTGCAGTTAGTGCCTGTCAATTCCAGGGCGTAGAAATCCCCATAAAAAGACAGGCACGACTTTTACTAATCCGACCATCTCAATTCTGTTTTTATCTTCATTTAATGATTTATTTATGAGATTTCTAAGCACAAGAATACACGCCTTCATCGATTACATTTCCGCCGTATCATTTGTTGCCTTACCATGGATAGCAGGTTTTAACGACGTAATTGCTGCCACCTGGATTGTCATAGCTGTTGGGTTTATGATACTGACCATGTCGCTTTTCACGAATTATGAAGGCGGAATCATGGCCGCGGTACCCATGAAGATACACCTGATAGTAGACATCATTACCGGAATTACCGTTGCATGCTCTCCCTGGCTTTTTGGTTTCTCTGATAAGGTTTATTTGCCTTTTCTGATCTTCGGACTGTTCGAGGCTCTGGCAGCTCTGGCGACTTCACCCGACTCGAAAGCAGCATTGCCAGAAAACTTAGATGAGCAAAAAGTTGTATAAAATCGACAACATAGAAGTTACGATTTAGTATATATGTAGGTTTTGAACAACGAGTGTCAAAAGATATCACCAACGAAGTTCTCGTCGTATGGTTATTATCAGTGCTTGTGGATCGCAGAATCAGCTTTATGAGAAATTACAAATTGCCTGATCTGCCCTTTTTGCCAGGCATCAGCATCAGAAGCTGGCTTAGGCACGGGGATATCTATGCGGTTTTCTTTCTTCTTTTGGGTTGAAATATTAAATCTTTTATCCCTGTCATTCAGCAATTCACTATGAAGTTGACCATCTTTTGTAAATCCCATCATGATCATGGGTGCTCCAATTGGCAAAGTTCGCTGTTGATCTGTATGCCAGGTGTGAATTGTTTTTCCGTAAGTAGAAATTAGTTTCTCCATTAGTTCATGTTCTGCAATTTCCGGGATCCCAGGAGCGATCAGGGAACCAGAGCTCACCTCAAAGCTGTGACTATGCCAAAGCAGTTTCTCTTCCTGGCTGAGCGTTGCAAAAAGCTTAGACGTAATTATATATTCAATCCCCATAATTTTCGCATCGTCCTTATTCCCATCAAAAATGATAGCCTGGTACAAATCCTCATTAAGCTGGCTGACATAGTGATGTGCTTCCATCTGCGCATTTATGTTGCCATTATAAAAATGAAAACCATCCAGATAAGTGCTGAATTTTTTCAATGGATTTTTAGATTGAAGAAGGTCGGCACCTGTTGTCAGTAATTTATCTTTTCCCGTTTTCGAATCTCCCGGAGCCTCTACATTTGAGGAAGTATTACGCTCGCCACACGAAAAGAAAATTACAATAGGGATCAATAAATAAAAAGAGATATTTTTTTTCATCTGTCAGCGCGGTTGATAAGCTAAAACTTCCTAATGTTATTTTCCTGTACCGTTCAGCTTATCCGGAAACAACGCCTTTGCCATTTCCAGATGATGTTTAAGCGCGGGGATTTTCGAGTCTGCCCACTTTTTAATATCCGGGTCCTGTCCGCTGGTTGATTCTTTTTGAAAAAGTCCGATCGTTTCCTCGTGTGACGCGATCATCATATTCATATAAAGCATATCAAAACTTTCACCGCTCATGGCGGACAAACTATCGTACATCTGTTGCTTGGCCTGACTCAATTTTGCAGGAATAATAATTTGCTTTTTCTTAGCTAATGCTTTTAGCTCGCTGTTGACTTTCGAATGATCCTTAATCATCATTTTACCGAAATCTTTGTGTTTCGGCATTGTTGCACGTTTTGACGCCAACTCTCCAAGCTTTACTTCAAGCATTCCGCCATCTGCGGCGGCAATTACAAAGGCCTCATCAACAGAATCGCTGACCAACCGGGCTGAAAGAGGCGACAAAGCAGCCAATATTGTGCCTATTGCTAATAGAAAAATCGTTCTCATCGGATTATAATTAAGTTGAAAATATATTATTGCAATCAAAAAATCAGCGTTTTTGTGGAAAGTTTACTTATCCTGACTTAAAAGCTTCCCATCATTCCGCAGCACCAGGGTACGAAGAATACGGTGTGGCTTATTAAAAACCATGCCAGATTTTTGACATCCTGATTTTTCAGATTAATTGACTATTCGTCCCTCTCATTTCAGAAACATCTGGCAATTGCAATACTTCATCGGGCAGGTAGACCGCAGTACATAATTCCGGTGAGTTCAGATATTATAGATTTTACAAGCCAATAAACGTAGTATTTGCGTGATCTTAATCAGATAAAAACTATTTTTCAAAGCATCTCAGGGAGAGGCTAAATCAAAAGATTCATTGCGACCCAAAACTTGAAATAAGGTAAACTTTCAGCGAACTGATAAGGCTTTTGATTCTTAGGTTTTGTAGCTTCGGCCAGCCAATCCATTTGAAAAATTGCTTTTACTTGCCGTTTGTTTTGGCAAAGCATTGCTATCTAAAATGCGAAAAGCATATTTTTGTTTGAAGAAAAAAGGAGAATATTTTCTTTTAATAAAGTACCCCCCGACCTTAGTGGCGTAGTACCAAATTGTTCAGCTCATGTGGTAACGAACATGGCCCAAGAACCTATACCAAAGCTCATGACTAACATTATTCCAAAAAATGATTCGACCGTTTGCAGTGCTCCAAATAAATATAAAACGCCACTCAGGAGTTTCTGTACAAACCCACAGGCAATGTTAGCAAAGGAATAAAGCTAAAATGGAGCCAAATAATACCACCAACGCTCGGAATGAAGACGTTGGTGGTTCTAAATTTAGATAGGAATTAAATCAACGAGATATCGGCCGAAATTTTCCAGACTAAGAGGGATGAATTTTTCAAACCGCAATTCTTAGATTAGCAACTTTTTAACCCGCTCAGTTCCGGTTTTATAAATACCTGCGACTTTGTCCATACGGATTTTTAATTCTGCTTTGGATTTGTCATAGTCTTTCCACACTTCGCGCAGGCGGTCACTAATTTGTTTGCCAGTGGTATCATTGACCTCAAAGGTCCAGTCATCGAATCCTAAATCGTAGTACATCTGCCCTTTGATGGTATCTTCGGGTTGGCGCAGGTAAAAACATGGTGTGCCATTGGCAGCGGCTATTATCGGCGAATGACACTCAAAACTTAACACTGTATGTGCTTTGGCATAAATAGAGGCTGCTTCATCTGGAAGCCAGTACCCTCGTTTAACAATAAATGGTTTTACGTCGTCCGGCAAAGGATTGATAAGTAATTCATCCATAATTTCAACCTGATATGTCATTTCGGGACATACGAGAACTTTGTTTCCAGTTTCCCGTACCCAGGCTATCATCGCTTCCCGCAGTTTGGCATGGTCAACCTCTTTATATTTCTCATTGGTTTCTTCCACCATTTTTATCCGGTCGGCATTCCACCCGTTGTTGTTGGCATTAAACTTATGATAGGGCGTGTAGCGTAGACGAGGGATAGCGCAAATGAATTTTTTATCTTTCAAATCATTTTCTTTTAAAAATGAGGAGGCTTTTTTATCATCACGGATGTTGATAAAGAATGTGGCATCCGGAGCAAATTGAACGTGTTCACCTGTGATTCCAGCCTTTTTCAAGTGTTCGATCGACTTCGTTTCACGGGTATAGATAAACGCTGCCTTCTGCAGAATACTTTGGTGATATTGGCTTGGGTTTTCAAGTGTGGTGCCATAGATACCAAAGGGCTTGGAAGTATGTTTCATCCAGCTCGCCAGGTTATCAGCACCAACCAGCAATGGCCCCGACCCATGAATCATCACATCGGCTATTTTAAAGGCTTCAATGACTTCGGAATTATCCACGTCTTTGTCTTTATTTACGCTCCCGTAAATGATTTTAACTTTTGGAAAATTTTTATTGAGTAATTTCTTCACCTCTTCTCCATTGCTTCTTTTCCAAAGAATAATTTTTGCATCGGGTATATAAGTCTCCAGCACATGCAACAGTCCGGGTGTGTGACCGATATCTCCAATGTTTACATCCTGCCAACCTGAAACCAACAAAATGGTTGGATTGGCTTTTGTAGACGATTTTGTTATAAATGACGCTAATAATGAACCTACTGACAACAAGGCGGTTTGCCTGATAAACACGTTTCTTTTCATAATGTGGCTTGTATTGTAAGAATTTAAATAGAATTGCAGTTCAAAGCATCAGTTCCAATTACCATCGTGTAAACAGATCAAGCACCGAAATATCCCGGATTTTGCTGTAATTTAATGTCACGGTTGGCATCAATCGCCTTTTGAGGTATGTTCATTTGTTGCCAATAAGGGGTATAAAAGTCGAAAAACAATTGTTTTAGAAATGGAGTGTCAATAACAACAATTTTGATCTTTCAATAAAAAAGTAACATTAGCCATTTTAAAGTTGAGGTTTACTTTGTTAAATAAACCAGGATTTTTCTGCTGACTCATTTTGAATGGCGAAAAAACCCTGATTCTTGCTTTCGATACTATTCTGTCACTCAATAATGACTTTTCTGCTCTTTATATCATCATCACCTACGGTCCTGATTTTCAGGAAATAAATTCCGGTTTTAGGCGTCGATTTGGTTTGAACTTTCATAATACCCGCCCCTGTCGTGGTGGTATTCACTGGCATTCGCCGACCCGTAACATCAGCAAGTTCAACACTTTGAATCGCATCGCCGGGAAAACTTACAATGAAATTCCCTTTGTTCGGATTTGGATACACACGGCCATACTGCTCAGGTACTTTGGCTGAAATAATTACGGAAAATTCAGATTTTCCATCAAAATCCTGCTGTCTGAGTCTGTAATAATATGTTTTACCCGGAATTACATCCGCATCGGCGAATGAATAATGGGACAATTGCTGTTGGCTTCCATTTCCTTTCACAAATCCAATCGTTTTGAATAGTTTCGCGTCAGGGCTTCTTTCGATCTGAAAACCATTATTATTCATTTCTTCTGTTGTTGACCATTGCAGTACAATATCCGTCTCCTGTACCTGGGCGCTAAAAGAAATTAGTTTTACGGGCAGGGGACTTAAAAATTCTACTTTGTACGCAACGTCTTTAATGAATGCGGGAAGATTTAGTATCAAGGGATCCACAGCCTGGCTGCCATTAACGCGCAGGCCAGTCGCTTGCCTGTTCCCTGCATTCAAAGGATTATAGCGAATGCCGTTCACTGCTTCTGTGCTTCCGGTTACCGGATTTGTAAAAGTTACATTATAGGAACCAGGCTCCAATCCCGGAACTTCAATGGAAGCAGAACTAACGGGCGTAATCCCGTCAGGTGATGCCCATTCTCCATAGGCGAGATTAATGATATAGCCATAAGCCTTGTCCGTCCCGCTATATCCGTAACCTTCCAGTGATTTGGATTTCAGCACACCCGAGAAAGTGATTTTACTAAACTGGATCCAATCCTGCCCGCTATTATAGAAACGGATAGTATGGTTACCCGCAGGAATATTACCAAGTGTGAAAGTCTGCACAGCCGGTACCCAGGTTTGCATCAAAGCATCGTCAAGATATACCTGAATACTTTTATCTCCCGAACCGGATACACCATCTATAAAAAGAGAAGCATCCCCTGTTTCCGAAAAGGTTACGTTAAAATTTAACGAACGGTTACGATCGCCCTGCCAGGAACCATGAATGTAATTTGTCAAACCCGCCGTGTTACTTGCCGAGCCATCATTTCCAATGATACTGGTAAACGGATTTGGAACATTATATGCACCCCACTGCCACATATTGCCGGGCGTTACAGTTGCCGCTCCTGAGATAACGGGTGCACTTGCAAACGTCAGTTTCTGAGGCGTTCCGTTTCCGTCTTTAACCAGATCAATACCCTCAAGAAAAGAACCCAGTGGCTTAAAAACAGAGGACAGATTTTTAACATCAATATATTCTTTCCAAAACCAGAACATAGCAGGTGACGCATTCATCATACCGGTCCACATGGCTTTACGTACATGATCTCCCCAGTTATCAGGATGCGAACCGTCCTCAGGATATGCGGTTCCGGTTCCAAATTCCCCGTTCATACTTGATTTACTTAAATACTTATGAGCCTCTATCCCTGAATAAATAGCATTTTCAATGTTGTTGCTGTACGTATGCCATTGCAATACATCCATAGCTGTATTGTCATCAAACAGAGGTGTTGTAGAATCGTCCCCTCCCGAACTGGTTGAAATCAGATGTTTATTTACGTCAATACCTTTGATGAAGTGACTCATTTCATCATGCCAGGCATCGATTCCTGCATCCGTCCCGTCAGAAAATTCCACTTCGTTGAACAGCTCCCAGCTCAAAATGGCCTGAGAATAACCCCAGCGAGCCACAATATACCGATAAAGCTTTTTGGTTTGTTCTTTTGCCTGCGCATTGGTAAAAAACTCACCGGCATTTGTCAGAAAACCACCGTTAGCAGTGTTGTAGGGATTGTCCGCCCACTCCGCATTGACGGTAGAGGAAACTTGCCCATGATGCTGCAAAACAAGCTGCATATAAATCCCATGCTCTTCGTGCATCGCTATCACTTCATCAAGCACGCCCGCCGCTTTTTGACTGTACGTTCCCAGCCCAGAATACCAGTTTGACCAATGCGATTGTTTCCATTCCAGCGCCTGGCGGGCAAAATCTGTAAGCCAGTAACGCGTCCAGTTCACTTTGTTAGGAACAAGTTTGTTGGTAATCCAGTCGGCATAAAAACCGGAAAGCGTGCCACTGTTCCAGCAAAGATTAAGACCTACGGGATAGTAAGGGCTCTGATTATCAAATCTTAAAAATTGTTTATTTTGTGAATCCACGCGTATGAAGCCTTTGCCGATACCCGAATTCACATTGAAAGTGACTGGGTTCGATGTGCTAACCGCTCCATCATTTACCTTGATACGGATGCTATAATTTCCTGGCGCAACCGGACTGTAACGAAGTTTCCATTGTTTCTGACCTGAATCTTCCGTTGCATTCCAGAACGTTGATGACGCATCCCCCACCACCGTTGCCGGTACGTAATAAAAACACGGCACCGTCAGGATACTGCCGCCGGGCATTGTCACCTCAGCATCAACCTGCACGATATCGGTATCATAGGGATTGCTATAAACCTGATCAATATTGAATGATAATTCAACCTTTTCATAGGCCACAAAAACAGTCTTGTTTAGCTGCGGACTGATAACATTTCCAGCGTTGACTTTAAAAACAATTGCAACCAGCAACAGCGCAACCAGCGTAGATGTGCATCTCATAAAAATTTATGTTAAAATTTAAATTATAATTTTTAGGTAACTATTTCAATAAAGATCTGCTTTTTATCACCTGCTTTAAACAAGTCAAGGCAATCATTAAATTAACGGTAATATATATACGACACGGAATTTTATACATAGCCATTCATCTGTGAACATTTGATAATATCCTGATGCACATCGTAAACTTTAATCAAAAAAATGTTAATACGTTTTTTAAAAGCGAAGCATTCTTTCCTGCGCGTTATGGTATAGTTTGCAAAATTTCTGAGATTACTAAATTATACTTTGCTGTTGTATATCAGGAAGACGCATTGAACCAGAAAAAGAACCCCTCGATTTAAAATTATTTTTATTTTTTTTTGAATTAATTGGATACATAAAAATCATTTGTACGATTCCAAATGACAAATAATAAGGCTTTTGGCAAAAGCAATTCAAACTTGTGAAGTAACACGATTTTGAAGTGGGGGAAAGCAACGTTATATGGTATAAATGAACAGGCTTCTTTATTGAAAATCAAAATGGAGCATGGCTGATATCCATTCCAGCCGATTTTATTTTCAGACCCTTCCGGACCAATCTGTTTTTAAACGGGTATGGCTGATCTTATTACCACATTTACGTTTTGTATCCATTGGAATTATGCAAAAAGCTGGCCTTTTCTTCGTTCTTCATTCCAATTAAGTTTAACCTGGCCATCTTCCGTAAATGTTAAATCTATTTTTACGCAAACGCTTCCAGGTGTTTTCATTTTTGGTATGAAATCACCCGGAAGCTCCGTCTGCCGAATGCCTGAAAAGGCTGTCTTCCTATTTTCTTGCTTTAAATCTGTAACTGCCCGAACCGATCTTGAAAACAGACTTTCCGTCCTTATTCTCTACAAACATAATGCCCTGCTGACCTGAAACTGGTTTGCCGCCCTCTGTGATTTTTGAAGGATCCGGTGAGGGAATGTATATTACCGCCGAACTATTGACAGGGATCTCGACATTCATTTCTGTTATATTATCCTTTATATCACATTGAACGCTAATTCTTCCATACGGAGAATCGTAATGGGTATTCACAGAAGTAATATCTCCAACCAGCTCAGGATGAATGATGATTTCCTTGCTCGCAACAGTGGAAGGCGCATCCTGAATGCCAGACAATCCGCTGTAAAACCACTCCATCAAATGCCCCAGCATCATGTGGTTGTTTGAGGCATTGGTATTCGCCTGCCATGACTCAGTTAATGCAGTCGCTCCTTTTTTTAACTGATAACCATAACCCGGAACGTCAGTTCTGCTGTTCATATCATAGATAACTTCGCTGGCACCTGCCTGTTGTAATGCAAGTAACAGGTAACGAAAACCTACATCCCCGGCACTGAGATTGTTATTGCGTTCCTTTATGCCCGTTATCAGACTTTGGGTCACTGCCTCCCGGTTTTCCGGTTCAACAAGGCCCATGTATAGAGCCATAGCATTGGAGGTCTGGCTGTTTGTGGCGTAATTCTTTAATTTTTCGTTATAAAACTTCTTATTGAAAGCCTTTTTGACATTCTGCGCAAGCCGCTCATAATTTTCAGCTTCGCCCGGCTTATCCAGTAATTTAGCCGTTTGAGCCATGATCGATAAATCATAATAATAAACCGCCGTTGCGGTAACACCTGCTGGCGTAAGCTGCGGACTACCCGGATCTTTTGGACCAAGGTCATACCAGTCCCCCAGGCCATGCATCAGAATTCCGTCATTACTTTTACTCTCCAGGTAAGAAATATATTTTCTCATCATTGGATAACTCTCCTTCAGCAGCTTTTTATTCCCATACCATTTGTATAAATACCAGGGCAAGATTACGCTGGCACTACCCCATTCGGGAGAATCGCGGAAGGCTCCGGGGAAACGGGGATATTCGGGAGCGACACTTGGAATTAATCCCTCCTCGGTCTGCGACTGTTGCATATCCTGAACGATTTTCGCAAAGTATCTGGACACATCGTATTTATAGTGCATTGAACTTCCCATGAGATGCGCCACCTCGAGCCAACCGAGCTTTTCGCGGTGAGGGCAATCAGTAAGTATACTTGCCATATTGCTTCGGATACTCCAGTCGATGAGTGTGTCGATTTGATTAAACAGCACACTTGAACTGGAAAATGAACCTGCCTGAGGTGCGGAAGCGCGCGTATGCAATCCTTTTATATCTTCAACCACAGGCAATCCTTCCGGATTAGGCTCTCCTGCTGGAACTGCTCCCTCGATCTGAACATAACGAAATCCGTAATAGGTAAACTGGGGATGCCAGGTCTCGGACTGATGGCCATTTAGGCCGGTTCCACGAAGTATGTAATTAAAAAAAACAGGAAATCCGACAGCCTGCTGGTTTGCTAATTTATCGTTGGTGAGCAGTTCGGCAGGAGTAATTTTGACGCTGGCTCCCCTCTCACCCTTTACCGTCAGTTGCGGAAAACCTGACATATTTTGTCCCAGATCATAAACCCATATGCCTTTTTTAGGACTAACCGGTTTTTGGGATGTAAAAATCTCATGAATTTTGATTGGATCCTGCAACTGTGATGACAAACGAGGGGGCCCCTGCACCGCTACCGGCGCTTGCCAGGTCTGATCATTGAATCCAAAGCTCATCCAGCCGGATTTTTCCAGTGTTGCATTATAATCTTCTCCGCCGAAAACACTGCTGAAAGTTACAGGGCTTTGGGTCGCTTTCCATGTCAGATCACTGACGACGTTTTCAAAACTTCCGTCCGCATATTCGAGTTGAATATTTGCAATGAACATTGGATAACCATAACTGACCACTAGTTTTTTATACCGTTCATTAGGAATATTGTAAAAACCGTTACCCAACATTACACCAAAGGCATTCTCACCATTCTTAATCTGATTGGTAAGATCGAAGGTTACATACTGGGCAACTTTCGAATACTCTGTCCAACCCGGGTCCAGCACATGATCGCCCACTTTTTTGCCGTTTAGAAAAAATTCAAACTGGCCAAGTCCTGAGATATAGGCAGTGGCAGCTTTTATTTTTTTTCGAACCAAAACCTGTTTGCGAAACTGCGGTAAAACGTTGCTGGCAGGAGCCGGCTTGCCGATCAGTTTATCAAATGAATCTATACCTGGCACGATGCGGTCTGTTTCAGCTATTTTTTCCATCCCGATCCACTGCGCGCTGCCCCAGTCTATTTTATCTGGCAAACCCATTCGCCAAAAGGCAGGCTGGCTCCACTGTGAAGGTTTCCCCGCTTTACCCCAGACCATTACTTTCCAGTAATATTTTCTGCCTGGTTTTAGGTTGGCTCCTGAGAAAGCTATTTGAATGGATTCATCCGTCAATTGCTTTTCTGAATCCCACAGGTTTCCTTTTCCGGCATCCAGTTGCTGGGGTGAATCCGCAACGAGTATCCGGAATGCTGTTTGCCGCTGTCCGCGCTCCTTTGATAAAAGCTGCCAGCTCAGCTGTGGTCTGGCTGTTTCGATGCCCAAAGGATTTTCAGCATCTTCGCAACGCAGGTGATGCACTAATAGCTGTGCAGATACGGAGGTGGCCCATATGCTTAACAAGAATAAAATAAGCTGTAGTCTCATTATAGTTTTCAATATTTTGGCAAGATAAAAGCATAACAAATACAGGCAATGTTGATCTGAAAACAAATCCTTCATAACAGTCTCTATTTGTAATCACGCGTCAATTTTAATTAGTAACTAGGATTTTGTTCCAATGATAAATTGATCAACAACTCATTTTGTGGAATAGGAAATATTAACCGATCCTGCGTTACATTATATACATTACCAGTCAGATAAGGACGAATAGCCTGCTGTTTGGCTCCATAAGCCGTCATGACCGGGATTGCCTGACCTGTGCGCACAAGGTCCAGCCAACGGTGATTTTCAAAGGCGAGCTCGATCCGGCGCTCTTTTGCAATGGCTATCCGCAGGTCAGCCTGCGAGTTTGCCGTGGTAGCAGCAAGTTTTGCGCGGGTACGCACCTGGTTGAGAAGCACAATGGCCTCAGCCGATTTATTCTGCTCATTGAGGCTTTCAGCAAGTAACAGCAAAGCATCGGCATAGCGGTAGACCGGCCAGTTGTCGTTCGTGTTATTAAACTGGGCGTGTGGATGAAGGTATTTTTTCACGAATGGCTGCGCCACTACCTCACCAGCAGGATTAATATAACTGTCGGCTATGGAAGCAGCTTTACGCGCATCACCAGATTCGTAAGCGGCAAGCAGGTCACTGGTAGGAATATTCCAGTCTCCCAGGTTCTGGCTGTTGCCTGTCTGTCCGGTGATGTTTTTGGTGTCGGTAACACCTGGGGCAAACTGATAAGCGAAGTTACTTTGAACGCCCTGGGTCCCTTGCAGATACTGCACTTCAAAGATTGATTCAGCATTATTTTTATTGGCCGGATCGAATATCGATGCATAATCAGGCAAAAGACTGTAACCCAGCGCCGTCACGTCTTTAAGAACTTTCTCAGCTTCGGCATACTGTTTTTGAATCATATAAACATAAGCCAGCAGCATTTTTGCTGAGCCCTGCGTCGCCTGGCCTTTTACAGACTGGGTTTTGGGCAGGAGGGAAGCTGCATCGGTAGCATCGGCCAGAATTTGTTTGTATACATCAGCAGCCGACGAACGTGGCAAATTGGCTTCGGCAACCGTTCTCACTTCTTTCAGTTGCAGCGGCACTCCGCCAAAATACTGCACCAGATCCAGATAGTAGAACGCCCGAAGAAATTCTGCCTGACCTTTCAGATTATTTTTGATATCAGAACCGATATTAGCTGCATCGATCCGCACCAAAACGGCATTTGCTTTGGCAATTCCGGAATAGTTATTGATATACTTATTGAAGATATAGCTATTTGTCGCCACATCCGTAAACGTATTAATATTTTCTTTGTCCGTGATTTGTCCACCCCGGTTGCTATTGTTGAAAAGGTAATAGGTATTGTCTGAGCGCATCTCGCCCATCACATAGGCATCATTGTAAAGGCCCTGCAAAGGTCGGTAAATGCCGGTAACAGCTTTTGTAAAATCATCCTCAGATTGAAAAAAATCAGCTTCTGTGACACTGGTCTTCGGAGTCAGCTCAAGAAAATCATTTTGACAAGAACTAGCCCCTAAAAGAACCAGCCCGGCCATAAGCAATTTTATTTTCATAATTATAGTAGATTAAAGTCGATAAAATAATCTTATTTCAAATTCACGTTGATACCAAAACTGATCGTGCGTGGTACCGGATAGGAAGTATAGTCAATACCCTGAGTCAGTCCGTTTGTGCCGCTGTCATTTACTTCGGGATTTGCCCCATTGTAGCTGGTAAATACAAATGCCTGCTGCACGCTTCCATAAGCCCTGATGCTTTTGAAATAGTTATTTTTGGTAAGGGGAATGGTATAACCCAGGGTAATGTTTTTGATTGTCAGGTAGCTGCCGTTACTTACCCAGCGTGAATTGGTATTGCGCGCCAGCGGTGTACTTACAACGGCTCTTGGATGAACCCCGTCTCCCGGGTCCTGTTCTGATTTCCACCTTTTGGCCACATCTTTGGTCACATTGAAGACGCCATCCAGGTTCTGAATATATTCCAGAGTCCGGTTTTGAATATCATTGCCGTATTGCCCGGCAATAACCGTACTAAAATCAAAGTTACCATAGGACAGATTGTTGGTCATACCGAACATAAATTTAGGATTCGGATTTCCAATAATGGTTTTGTCGGCAACTGTAATAACCCCGTCCCCGTTTATATCAGCGTATTTCACAGTACCCACTGTGGATGGCCCGTCACCTCCCAGGTATTTAGGCGAAGCGTCAAGGTCAGCCTGCGTTTTGTATACCCCAAGGAATTTGTAACCAAAGAACGACCCGATAGGACTGCCAATCTGGATAATGTTTGGACCATTGGCATCGCCCCTTGGAAGAGCAGGATCATAAGGCCCCAGATTCAGCACGTTGTTCTTGATAAAGGTGATATTGAAATCTGTAGACCATTTAAGCTTTCCTACCAGGTTCTGCGTGCTGACAGCAAATTCATGTCCCTGAAATTCGAATTTTCCTACATTATCAGTTATGGTAGCAAATCCTGACTGGCGCGGTACACCCACGTTGAGCAGCATGTCAGACGTGGTTTTATGGAAATAATCGTAGGTCAGAAAAATTCTGCCTTTCAAAAGGCCTATGTCAAGGCCAACGTCCAGCTGATTAGACTTTTCCCAGCTCAGATTATCATTACCGATGTTAGATATGGTTGTACCATTGAACAACGCACCGTTGAAGGGGTAGTTAGTAGCACCGGTACGCGCGAGATAGCCATAATTACCAATGTTGAAATTACCATTGAGGCCGTAACCAGCCCGAAGCTTCAAAGTTGAAATAGCAGGAATTTTTGTCATAAAGGATTCATCCGACACATTCCAGCCAACAGATATCGCAGGAAAATTACCGTACTTGGTATTTGGTGCGAATCGTGACGAACCATCACGACGAAATGAAGCAGAAAGCAGATATTTCCCTTTGTAATTATAGTTCAATCTTGACACGAATGACACCAGAGACCATTCCTGCAGATCAAAACTTGGGGAGAACTGCGTACCGGCATTAAGGGTTTGTACCTTATCATTGGCGAAGCCAGTGGCACTGATGTTGCTAAAATCCTGACGAAATTTCTGGGCAGTATATCCGGCCAGCACATCAAAGTTATGATTGCCAAAAGCGCGTTTGTAGGTCAGGGTGTTTTCGGTCAGCCAGGAATAAAAAACGTTATTCAACTGGGAAGCACTTGTCTGAATTGGTGGCGCAGAAAACAGGCTGCCCGATGTTGAAGGCGTAAAATTATTAAACTGCTGATTGGTATAATCAATATTAATCGATGATTTGAAATTCAGATCTTTTAAGATTTCCAGTGTTCCATAAGCATTGGCTAAAATCCGGCCTGTGCGGTTACTGTTTTTAACCTGTTGGACCACATTGTACCAGTTAGGATTAGGAAATAAACCGGGTGACGTGGCCGTAAGGGGAATGGTCCCGTCAGGGTTTATCGAAGGTGCCAGCGGTGACGTGGCAATGGCACTCTGGATAATACCTCCGCCGAAAATATTGCCATCTGTATTTGGGGCTTCGTTGGTGACATAGCTTGGCGCAAGATTTACACCAACGGTAACTTTGTTATTGACCTTATAATCCGAATTTAGACGAACCGAATAGCGTTTGTAGCTGGAATTCAGCAGAACGCCGTTTTGGCTGATGTATCCTACCGTAGCTGCCGTGCTGAGTTTATCTTTACTGCTGGCCAGCGCCAGACTGTAATTCTGTATGGCCGCATCTCTTAAAAGCAGATCATACCAATCAGTCCCCTTTCCGGCATATTGAGCCGGATTTTGGTACTCAATCGGAATGCTTGTTGCCTGGCCAAGCCGAATTTTTTCCTGAAAAACTTCATTCTCGTACTGAGCAAATTCCTGGGCGTTCATCATATCCGGCCGGCCACGCTGAGGCACCTGCTGTACACCGTAACTTGCGTTAAAGCTGATGGTGGACCGCCCGTTTGCAGCTCTTTTTGTTGTAATCAATACTACCCCATTGGAAGCTCTTGACCCATACAACGCAGTTGCTGATGCATCTTTCAGGATTGAGAATGTTTCAATCTCATCAGGGTTAATGTTGCTGATATCGCCCACAATCGGAAAGCCATCCACTACATAAAGTGGCTGACTACTTCCGCTGATCGAAGCAGCACCACGAATCCGGATTGACATACCTCCCCCAGGAACGCCGGTTGTCTGTGAAATCTGAACACCTGGCGTTTTACCCTGAAGTTTCTGTGCAAACTGCGTTACGGGAATATCTTTGATTTCGCTGGCACTAATACTGGTTACTGCACCTGTAACATCAGCTTTTTTCTGGGTTCCATAAGCAATTACCACGACTTCGTTAAGTGCCTTGACATCCGGAATCAGGGTCACAGTCAGATTAGTTCTATTGTCCAGAGGCAATTCCTGGCTTACATAACCAATGAATGAAAATATCAGCGTCACATTTTGATCGGGCACGCTCAACTCGTAATTACCGTTGGCATCAGTAATTGAACCGCTTGTTGTTCCCTTAACAGACACATTTACGCCTGGCAATCCAGCGTCATTATCCGATGCCAACACCCTTCCAGTGACACGGACTGGTGTCTGTGCAGCCAGGTGTCTGTCCGCCCCCAAGACCAGAAACCCGGCAAGCAGCAGCCTGCAAAATAGCATCAGCCTCCTTTGGCAACAGGATAGCGCCACGTTTGATTTGTCGATTTGTTTCATAGTACAACTGTTATTGATTAGAAAAATTTATTTAAAAGCATCCCCTGTCAGCATATCTGAACGACATCTATTTTCAGAATCTCTCCCAGCTTTTTTAGCCTTGAACCGATATGTCCAATTCCAACAGCGCAATGATGTGCTGGTCCATGCCCGTTCCATAGTTCCACAAATGCACGTGCACCAGGCGAAAAACGATACCGGCTGTTAGTATTCCCTATTTCCAGAATAGGCCCTTCCACAGATTCACCTTCGGCAACAAGCAGCATCAGCTTTCCGGCGATGGTTTCCACAACGGACAACATTGTTATGGGACCAGTCCGAACAGACATCTCCACAGATAAACCTGACCCCACCTTGCCGTGATAAACTTCGAGTGGCCTTACCTTGGTTTTTCCTTGTGCGATCTGGATATGCCCTGGTCCGTCATGGCCCATGAGTACGACATCGTCTGTGTAATCCATGGCATAGTATTCGGTAAAAGATCCTCCTACTCCGAAACAGTCCATAATTTTCATCGCCTGCACGTTTTTGATTTCATACTCTCCGGCAACCGGGATCCCCCTGGCCGTCAGCAGCGAAGTACCCAGAATGATGGAGCTCATCGTGTCCTCATTGGACGGATTGCCAGTACCTTTGTGGTAGTAAGCCAGTGAACCCAGCGCATGCCTGTCAACAAGCTGATCCAATGCTACCGAAGTTCTTGCAGCACGTTCAAGTTCATACGTTGAACAGTCAGCCTGAATATCGAACCGCTCGTAAAATTCACTGACCCTATCCTGAATGGCGGCCATTCCGACAGCCTCCCTGAGTGCTGAAAGTTCATCTACCTCCAGAATTGTTACATTACCTCCAAACGTTATTAATTGTAAGGTTGGGTCGGAATAGATATCCAGCATCCCGTTATAATAGTTGCCCAGCAATCCCAGGTTGTTATAAGACATGCTGTTGGCTACCCTTGAAGCTTCAATCCATTCGTCGATTTGTTCCCACACAACAGGATCACCATGAAGCATTCCTGTGACCTGGTAAGCGGCAATTCCAGACCTTTTAAGCACATTCATGATCTCCGGGACCGGGCATGATCCACAAAACGCCAGCCACTCCCCGGTCATACGGGTACGGTCATTCATACTATTGATCCTTGTATAATCTATGGCTGGCGCAGGAGAAAGATTTAAAATCACAACAGGAACGCCAAGCCGGCGAACAACAGGCAATACTGTTGACGAAAGCGCATAGGTAGTGGCGTAAATAAATATTATTTCTACATCGGCCTGGCGAAACTGGTGCCCGGCCTTAATGGCTTGTTGAGCATTGTCTATAATACCCAGATTTATAACGCTGGTGTACGGTTTACCCAAACATTGTTCAACGAATTGCAGGTAGCCCGACAGTCTCTGTTTCAGGCCTTCAAACTGCGGCCAATAGGTATCCAGACCGATACCGAAAAGGCCAATTTTGAGTACATTTTTATGGTCGTCAGACGTGTGCGAAAACACTTTACTAACGGAATTTTGCTGTATTGAATGCATTGGTTGATATCAAAAAAAACAAATGAGTATCAAAAAAGATAAATTTTAACAAAGAGCCGGTTGAAATTTTAGTTAAATATTTAACCAACATTCGAATGACATTCTTTTTATAAGTAAATATTTAAGAACTATTGTACAAATAAATGATGCGAATGCTTAGATTTGCCAATTGTTTTTGATTTTTAATCTATCCAATCTGATACTATATGGCTCTGTTTAGAAAATACTATCAGAAGGTCATCGTTGAGCAGGCTCTTGATCAGCCCAGCTGGGGAGTTGCTGTCATCAATGTGGGACATAATATTCATCCGCCAGGTGTTAGTTATCCGGATTACCAACACCCGGGCGACTACGTATTTGACTGGGACAAAGGCCGCGTTCTGGAAGAATTTCAATTGGTTTACATATCGCGCGGCCAGGGAATTTTTGAAGCTGATGGCGTAAAGCCGACGATGATTGAGGCAGGTACTGCTTTTCTGCTTTTTCCAGGCGTATGGCATCGTTATCGCCCTTCGGAACAGACGGGCTGGGAAGAATTCTGGGTTGGTTTCAAGGGTTCCTATGCTGATTACCTGATGGAGCAATCATGTTTTCAATCTGACAAACCATTAATTCAAATCGGTTTTAATAGTGAATTGTTACAGGTCCTGACACATCTAGTGGATACAGTTCGTTTTAGTTCTGACTCTTGTGGTACACTATCCTCTTGTCTTACAATCCAGGTATTAGCTTTGCTTTATGCATCAGCAATCATGAAGAACCCTGAGCAAAGCCAAAGATATCAGCTCATTCTACATGCAAAATTTAGAATTCAGGAATATGAGGAAAGTGATCTGGACCTGGAAGAACTGGCGAAAGAACTGAATGTCAGCTATGTTTGGTTTCGAAAAGAATTTAAAAGAATTGTGGGTACCTCCCCCGGTCAGTACCATTTAAACCTGCGAATTAAACGCGCAAGGCAGCTTCTAAATGAAACTGACCTTTCGATTGGAAATATTTCTGATCAGCTGGGTTTTGATTCAGATTTTCATTTCTCTAAAATATTCAAACAGAAAGTCGGATTGTCTCCCTCAAATTATCGTAAAAATTTCTTGAAAATTCAGGTCTAACATGACCATAGTTTGGAGGCAATGCAAGAATATATTGTCAGTGAATTCTGCACCACAAATCTAAGATGATACATCTGGGCAGTTACCTTTTGAAACAGCGCCATTCCAAACCCTTTTTGGTTAAAAAGAAAATGCTATAAGTCAAAATGTCAATTAGTTTTTCACAAAAGTGATAATTTTAAATTTCCTAATAAATCGGAAACGAGTTCTGCAAGCGAGCAGCTCGTCAGGAATAGTCAAGCCGACTTAAATAAGCTAATGTCTGCTGATCGCTTTCCACGTTAAGAATGGCTTGAATCACTACATAACCTGAGATGCCAATAACATCAATTCGAGCCGCTTGCATATTTTGATATAGCCTCATCCATCTAAGCCAGCGAGCCACGATGATGACAGTATTGCCCAAAGGATTTGTAAATAGGTCAGGATTAACAGTTAACTCCGAAACTTTTAAATCGGGCCGATTTCATTTTTCCAATAGCCTCTGCCCCAAGTAAACTGTGTTTTTCGTTCCTGCCACAGACTTCCTTATTTCCTGCTCAATAACTTTTCGATTTCTTCCAGTGATTTTCCTTTCGTTTCAGGCACCCGTGCTTTAACAAAAATAAAATAAGCAAGACAGATCACCGCATGTATTAAAAATGTTACTGACAGGCCGAAGTACTTGTTCATGACCGGGAACAGCGAGGTAGTAAAAAAATTAGCGATCCATAAAGCCAGCGTTGCCACAGCCAATGCATTACCACGGATCTTGTTAGGAAAAATCTCCGACAATGCTACCCAGGTTACAGGTCCCAGTGTGGCAGAATAAATGGCAATGAAGGCAAGTACAAAAATCAGTACCCAAATGCCCGGCAACTGAAAGTAAAATGCAGCCGACAATGCAATCGCATCGACGAAAAGCATGAATGACCCATACTGGAGTAACTTTTTCCGACCCGCACGGTCGATCGTGGCAATGGCGATAAAAGTGAATATAAAATTGATGACGCCGATGATAATGGACTGTAAAAATGCAGAATCCTGAGCCATTCCCGCTTTTTTGAAAAGTTCAGGTGCGTAGGAAAAGAGCGAATTCTGACCGACGGCCTGGGAACATACCGCTATTACGATGCCTATTAAGACGATATGCCAGACATCTTTTTTGAATAAGTCCGCTACTTTCGTTACCGACTTTTCAGCAAAACTTAACGTGATCTGCTCTGCCTCTGCTCTGGCATAACTTGCCCCTCCGATCCGCGCCAAAATTTGATCGGCTTCCGGACTCCTCCCTTTACCAATGAGCCAACGCGGACTTTCGGACACAAAAAACAAGCCAAACAAGAATAACAATGAAGGCGCGGATTGGGAAGAAAACATCCATCGCCAGTTATTTTCGCCGGTGTTCAGCAACAGATAATTTGACAGATATGCCAATAAAATCCCGATCACAATGGACAGTTGGTAAAAGGATACCATCCTGCCGCGCATGGCGGAAGGCGAAATTTCAGCCACATACATCGGACAGACCAACGCAGCTGCCCCAACAGCTACGCCACTTAACATCCTGAACATGACAAAAAGTGGAAACGAGCCAGCCCAGCCGGTACCTGCGCCGGTTATTGCAAAAAGTATTGCACAAAGCATCAGAAGTTTTTTTCTCCCCAGCGTATCACTCAACCTGCCTCCGATTACCGCACCGATGGCGGCACCCAGATTAATACAGCCAACAGCCCAGCCGGTTTCAAGCTCACTGAGTTGAAAGTGATTTACAAAAAAAGAAACTGTACCTGAAATAATGACCAGGTCGAACCCGAACAATACGCCGCCCAAAGCCGCAATGGTACTGATCAGGTAGACGTAACCTTTGTTGATTTGATAGTTTCCGGTAATAACATCGGGTCCGGTTGCAATTACGACTGCCATAATAATTGGTTTTTCATATTGGTCAAAATGGCTGTTGGCTATCGGCTGTCAAGAGTCAATGTCCGACTATCGAAAGCCGACTGCCGAAAGCCGATAGCCTCACTTCAAAGATACATCCGCTTCCTTGCTCAAAAAATCTGATCCGTCCTCTGCCAATCCGGTTGCATCCCAGGTCAGTAACGCGTTGTCCGGGACGATCTCAATGGGTGTAATGCTTGCAGAAGATGACGATGATTCGTTATAGCCAATATTCGTTGAACGATTGTAACACGATATCATAGACCACCTTGGATTATCAGACAAGTTGGCCTCTGAACGGTGCAGAATGTTGCTATGGAAAAAAAGCACATCACCTGCTTTCAGCTCCACATATACCCGCTCCATGGTTTGCAGTGCAAGATCCACATAACGTTGCGAAGCTCCAACCTGTTCTCCCGAAAAACCATGCTCCACCCTACCCATTTTGTGCGAGCCTTTAATAACCTGCAAACAGCCGTTTTCCTCATTGGCATCCGTGATGGCGAACATGACAGACATCATCTGGTCAGGCAGCAGGAATTCGTTTTTATACCAATATCCATAATCCTGGTGCCATTCCCAGGCACCGCCCACCTTCGGCTCTTTTTGCATTAGTTTGGAATGATAGTGACATACCGAATGCTGCTCATCATCAGGCTGGCGATCTAATAACTGATCAACCGACCTAACCAGCGTCTCTCCACGGGTGAGCAATCCGTACACATCGTTGCCGGGTTTATACCAGAGGGAGAGCTTGCTGCGTTTGCCTGAGCTATCGTTTACGTTGATCGCGTGTTTGCTTACCGCGCTGTCTTCAATGGCGATGGAATACAATTTCGCCACTTCATCAGCATCGTAAAATGCTCTGATAATCAGATAGCCGTCGGTATGATACTGGTTAATCTGTTCAGTTGTCAATGTTTGCTTTGCCATAATCTTGTCTGTTAAATTTCGTGATCATTCTACCATTACTTCAAATAATTTCCCATCGTACAATTCATCCAGCCTTACGCGGAACCCGGATTGGGCAAGCTCTTTTCCTGTTCCGGAGGCAATACTCTTTTCAGTCAGAGCTTCTATAATCCTGTATCGTTTGTTCGGGTCAAGATATTGGATGGTTACCTGCCGCTCCTGATCGGTTCCGCCTTGCCGGAAAACGCCGATTGTTCCGCCGGATTTAGATTCTGTGTTAATGCGCTGAAAGCCATCCCAGGCACCTTCCTTGGGTTCGCCAAACCCCGCCAGGTCCTGCCTGTAAGTCATAATCTGATGCCGGTTTTCCATGCGTTGCAGCCAGTCTGCATAACCACGATATTTTTTCAGGTCGTCGCCCGACAATTTTCTTGGATCACCCAGCATGATAGGCAAGGCGCCAGCCAGTGATTTAATATGCAATGCCCAGCCCTCGTCCTGCATTTCAGGATTTCCAATGACCAATGCCGTTGCAGGCACAGCGGGCGAACGCCACCATGCCATATTCCGCACACGCAGATCCACCTGAGTTCCGGGCCCATAGAAATTGGAAAGCCAGTCGCCTTCTGCATGTTTGAGCATGGCGTAATCGATCAATTGCAGCCCACCCATTGTTTCAAATGTACAATCAATAAACAGCGACGGTTTGGCCACGTGCAACTCATCGAAGAGTTTCCATACTTCTTCGTAATTGGTATATAAAGATTCGTGATGGTCGCGATGACCCGGATGGCCCGCAGCGTAACAGCCTGTTACCTTATTGCCAAAACGGTAAGTACTGGTAACAACAGTAAAATCCAGTTTCAGATATTCCAGCCCATATTCCAGTGCCAGTTTGAGCAATACTTCCTTGATATACCCCTTCCAGGCCGTACCGAAACAGGCTGTCCGCATACTGAGGTCATCTTCATGCAAATTGGCAGGCTGCTGTTTTTCATCCAGCACAAACCATTCCGGATGCGCCTGGTAAACTTTACTGTCCGGAGATGCGCTGCCAACGCTGACCCAAAGCCCCGGTTTCATCCCCAGGGATTTGATATAGTCAAAAACCGGTTTCAGACCATTAGGGAATTTCTTCTTATCAATCACCCAGTCACCATAATTATCGGCCCAGCCGTCATCGATAATAAATTCTTTCATTCCGGCAACGGCGGCGGCCTTTGCCAGTTCCATCACAAGTTTCTCGTTAATATCTTTCCGAAACGGCACCCAGGTATTGTAAATAAAAGTAGGCTTCTGTTCCAATTCGGAAAGACGTATGCCCATATGTTTTCTGACAAAGTCCGGAACGGCAGAATTAAGTATCTCGTCCGGATCTTTATGATTGTTGTAAACCATGGTAAAAACCTGCGGTGTTACAAAAGTATCGTCTTTATTGATATATTTTCTGAATGGAAAACGCGCGTCCTTGTGCGTTAGGCCGCTCAAAATCACAGGTTCATCCCAGAAAACCGAAGTATGTTTTACCACACCGGATGCTTCGTTTCCTATCACAATTCCTTGCTTCCAGTCGCTGTTATGCACCGTCACCAGTGCATCCTGCATATTCCCGTCATAAGGGCCTATGGAACGCCGCCGGCCATAATCGTGACAAATCCAGCTGAAAGTGGTCGCATTGTAGGGGGTAACCTTAAACTTTTCAATATCAACAGATTCCAGCTGAACATCGCGGCCGGAAAGATTTTTGATCGTTAGGCTTTTACGAACAACAGGCAGATCAGGATATAACAAATAATTCACGGTGAGCTCCACCTGATGGTCGCTGCTTAAAAGCGTCACGGCAGCACCCTGACCTGATTTTGAATCTGTGATCTTTTGTATATTCTTTAAAGTCCACTCTCCCAGCCCGGAGTAAACTTTTTTATCAAACTCAAACTGAAATTCCGGACTTTTTTTATCAAAATATTTAAAATCACCCGCCACCGGTTTGTATTCAGTGGTAAAGTATTGTCCTCCGGAAGCAGGTAGCTGGATTACCCTCTTAACAAGTCCGTTATTCAATACCAGCTCCGAAGTGCTCCATTTCGCGTAATTGTCCTGGGCGAACAGATTACTATACACAATTACAAATGAAACAAATAAGAACAGATTGACTTTCCGGGCCATAAACAGCTATTTTCAATTTTTTTATACTTGTACTATTACAATTCAAAATTCATCTTTTCCGGGAAATATCAACTGAACGATTTTACTCTAAACATGGATTATTATACCTTTGAAAGAAAACGCGGCAATTTGAACCAATTTGTAAAGTGTGATGAGAAAAAGCAGAGGTTTTGAAGGAGAATTGATCATTGAGGTACCTAAAATCGCCGTTACAAATTGCGAAGAGCTTCCGTTGATCCGGTCGCTGTTCATTTCCCGTATGGGTTTTTACCCAAAGGCATTACATCACTATTACCAGCGACCCGGCGGAATCTCGCAGGTCATCCTTTTATACTGCACCGATGGCAAAGGATGGATTCAGATACAGGACGAAAATATCACGGTTCACGCAGGCGAAATAATTGTTATTCCAACCGGTATACCGCATTCTTACGGCGCAGACTCAAAAAATCCATGGAGTATCTATTGGTTCCATCTGAACGGGAGCCAGGGAAATGAAGCTGCTTATGCGATCATGGGTACAGAAAACCAAAATTTCCAGCCCATTCAGGTAGGTTTTTCAGACGAGCGGAACGTGATTTTCAAACAGATCGCAACAACATTTTTAAAAGGTTATAGTGCTGCCAACCTGCTGCTCGCAAACTTGTCCCTGCCCTATTACCTTTCCACCTTTATAGCACCTGAGTTTTTTAGCCAGCAAAATGGCGTTACAACACACGTCAGCGCGACGGACCGGGCGGTAAAATTTATGCAGGAAAATCTTTCGCGCGCTATCACACTGGATAATATTGCCCAGTCTGCGAACCTATCCATCTCATTTTTTTCAAGAAAATTTAAACAGGATACCGGCTACACGCCGATTGAATATTTCAACCACCTCAGGATCCAAAAAGGATGTCAGCTACTCCATTTCAGCGATCTTCGCATCAATGAAGTAGCCTCTCAGATCGGAATTGACGATCCTTTTTATTTTTCAAGATTATTTAAACAACAAATGGGCGTTTCGCCGGTGAATTACAGAAAAAACAAGGGTACTGATATGCATTAGTTTTTGATTTTCTGTGGATCGAATAAGCGCAGATCAGTAATTGCTAACCAAAAACGTACACAGCAAGACATTGAAGAACAATTCCAAGGAGCACCGTTTTTTTATTTGCTTTTATCGAAATATTTAATCATTCCAGATCAGCGATACATCGGAATCCAACGGTCCCACACCGGTCCAGTCCCGGCCAGGTAAGCAGGTACTTCGCACCAAAATTAGTTTTCTGAGCGCCCTGGTCCGCATACCACTCGGAGGCACGATTGATATACCAGGCACCACCCCGTAAAATACAATAGTCATTGTACCCATCTGTACGTTCGCTTTCAGTCATTTGCCATACATTCCCGCTCATGTCATAAAGGCCCGTTTTTGTTTTGCCTCTTTCGAATTTGGTCACCGGCGTCGTGCCAGACCATTGTCCCGAATTAACAAAAGCAGAGTCCAGGGTATTGCCCCAGGGATAAGCAGTTGCCTCCCCGCTGTTCTGCGCAGCCCATTGCCATTCGGCTTCTGTGGGCAGACGTTTCTTCGCCCATTTGGCATAGGCACGCGCATCATGGAGATCAACATACGTTACCGGATGATTTTCCAGACCTTTAGGTGGCCTGCCATTTTTCCAATGTTTGAGGAAATTTTCAGAATGATTGGGTTTGTAGCCAGATGCTTTAAGGAAAATGGCAAATTGAGCATTGGTAACCAAGGTCCTATCCATTGCAAACGGATGCAGTTTCGTCGTTACTTTTGCCGTCGTGATCTCGTTCCGGGTCTGGCTGTATGAATAATCCACATAATTTCCGATCGGGTAAAAGCCGCATTCCCGCTGGCGAAAGGCAAAAGTCATATGCACAGAATCTGCTGGAACCGGAATACGCGACATTTCCTTAGGAAACGACGTTGTATTGTATTTTTGTGTTAAACCAACAGGTTCCAATATGTGTGCAGGAAGTATTACTGCGGTACTAAAATCTGCCTTTTCACGCGCTTCTGCCTGTTTTTTCAGAAAGGCGAAAAATTCTGGTGAGCATTCATCTCCGGGGATAGCCAGAATTCCTGCGATGGCTTTAGGTTTTAAATCGGCGTTGATACTAACCTTACCATTTTCAATTGTAGTGTGTATTTCAGCTCCGCTGATCAGATCAAAATAACGCATTCCTTTCACATATTCCTGTTCAAAAAGCATCCCGGTCGTCCGTTGCTCCTGTCGGTTGATGATGGTCCATAATATTTTATTCCCCAGCTTCCACTGAGAGGCAAAAACCCGGTTTAATTGAACAGGAAATAAAGGTGTCCAATCGCCTTCCGTGAAAAAAGCGGTGTACTGTCGCAGAACGGGCAATATAGCTTTGTAATAATACCTGTCACGCGGGTTTAATGGATTTACAGTTCCAAACACATTCTCCCAGATCACCAGTCCGCAGCCATTCACCCATGCATTTTGTATGAGCGTTGATTGTTCATGACTGAATCTAGACAGCCGGTAAATCATATGCTTTTGTTCCAGCCAGTGGTTCCTTACCAGATGCGGCACTTCGCCAAATTCCAGATTTTTGTATTTTTCGTTCCAACCCACTTCCAGCCAGGACTGGTGTACGAGGTTTAATGCTTCGGGGTTGATTGGAATCTCAGACTGAAATATGGCACCTTTTTTAGCTTGCTGTAAATTGTCAAAAAAACCGTCCACGATCGAAATCGTATCCAGATAAACTCCGTCAGCATCTATCTCCTTCACCATTTTCAAAAGTTCGTCTTCGTCCCGAATTCCCTGTTTTCTGGCAATATTGTCCCAGGGATTGTAGGCGATCATCAACCTCTTGCCCATCGCATGAAGCTCGTCAGATAGTTTTTTCAGGCCATTGACACCGCCGGGTAAATTCCGGTAGAAATCAAATTGTGTCCTGTTGTCAAAACCCAGCTGCGGATAGGTTGGCCACAGCACAACCACGTCCACACCACCGTACTGGTCTTCATGTTTTTGCAAACAGGCACGAATGTCGAAATTCCCGTTCTGGTCATAAAGTGTCTTTTCATTGGCCATCAAAAAGAATGTGGAATATGCATGGGAAGCCCAGTTAAAGTCAGGATTGCGGTAATTTTCATTGTTGTAATGCAAATATTGAAGTGTAGAATCCTTCCAGATCTTCAACTCGTTTCGCCACGCATCCCATTTCTCAGGGTTCGTGGGCGCTTCGATCAGCTGATAGTGTCGCTTGGTAAGTCCCTGCGCATTATTTTCCTGCGACCAGCCTTTTGTGAACAGGAATAAATAAAAAAATAAGAAAAAATATAAGGATTTACGATTTAACATTTTAATTCTGAATATCAATTTTTTCACTTCCGGACTGGGAAAAATCTTTTTTGCTATCACTTAATTTACGGCCGTTTACTATTACGTCCTTTAATTCAATACCCTGAACATGATCCGTCACAAAAGCTGGCCGTGACTCTTGCTCAGGAAATGTTAATGAAATATTGGACAGGCTTATCCCTTTTGCATTCCTGATATAAAACCCGCTTGCAGGCAACCGCATACCGAAAGTCAGACGGTTTTCAGGGTAACCTTTTATGTCTTCCTTTATTTGAGCTGGAAAAGTTTTCAGGAGCTCAGCATTTACACCGATCTTAACTTGAATGTCAATATTGGAAAGCGTGATATCCTCCACAAGGCTGTTTTCCAAACCGGCGATGATGGATGGAATGATGCTTCTGCTTTCTGCACGGATATTCTGTATTAAAATGTGACGCATCACAGAAGGTTTTTTATCCGGATTCATAAACCTGGCCCCGACCCGAATGAAGATCGGACTGAGCATATCGGACATGACAATATTCGAGATATTGATATTTTCAACAATTCCCCCGTCGACGCCCAGAATAACAATTCCAGTATTCACGCTCTGCTGGTCAGGCTGATCAACGAGATCCGGTGTCATTTTCCAGTGACGGTATCCGTTATATGATGCTTTTTTTACAATGCAATTATTTACTGTGATGTTTCGAAAGCCACTCCGGGAGCCGGTGCCAAATTTAATTCCGTTACACAGCGATGAAAGTATACAGTTGGTGACCGTGATGTTCTCGCAGAATTTTTCCAGATACTCGCTTTTAAAACAAAGCGCGTCATCTTCGGCATCAATAATGCAATTCGTGATGGTAACATCTTTCGCATCCATATCCAGGCCATCGCAGTTCCAGTTGGACATACTTCGGAGATAAATTCCGTCGACATTCACACGCTCACAACCTGAAATTGAAACGGTAATCTGCGCCGAATTGAGTACTTGGATGCCTTTTAACAGCACATCCATACAACCTATAAAAAACAGATTTTTGGGTCTGCCATCTTTATTTAACCCAAGTTGAAATTCCTTTCCATCGCCTGCGCCCCTGATAGCACCTAAGCCATATATGCCGGTATGAGCAGCGCGGTCTGCAATGATGATCGCTTTCATGCTTTCTACATACAGACCGTTGTGGGTAATGGTGCCAAACTTTTTCGCTTCCACAATCGAATGGTCGGGATAATCGGCAGCGTCATAACTTCCTTGCAGCACGGCTCCGGGCATCAGGTTGAGATATACATTGGATTTCAAAAAAACGGTACCTGTAAAATAGCGACCCGCAGGCACCATCACCTCTCCTCCGCCTTTGGCAAAACATTGGTCAATAGCAGATTGAATGGCCCGGGTATTCAGGAATGTGCTATCAGTTTTGGCACCGAAGTCAGTTATATTATATTGCTGTGCAATAATTCGCAGTGTCGACAAAACCACAAAAAGCGCAGAAAAAAGGATACGGATTCTCATACTTTTTTTGCATTATTTACAATCCGTACATTCATAAGCTCCCCGGTCTGGTGCAGCACCTTTGGGACGACTAATGCCCAGAATATCTTTAAGACTATACTGACCATTAACCTGACTTCCCTGATCGATGGCCGGACTACCTTTTTTTATCTTAAAATCAGCCTTAGCATGGTCTGTCGACGGGTTTACAAATTGCGGATCGGCCTCAATATCTTGCTTCCCTTTAAAACCGATTTTACCGTTGAAATAAATATTATTGGCATAAATCTCAGTCGGATTTTTTGGCATCGAATTGCACTGCCCGCCTTCCCGCGCATTCATAATGTTGTTGATGATATTTACGTCGTGGCACTGGTTGGTGTAAATATCTGGATAGTTCATGACCGTACCGTTATGGTAAGCGGTGTTATTAATGATATCTACATGGTCGGCTTTGAACGAATGGATTCCAGACCCGCCATTATTGAAACTCACGTTATTTTCAACCAGTGTCCTGCCTGTATATGCCTGGTCAGCCGTTGCCGATGCCGCATCCTGATTATCATAAGCATGTTGATTAACGTCAATAATAATGCCATTTCCATCACTAAGTCTTTTAAGTTGGGCCCAGGGAACCGTCGTTTTATTGTTACTGACGACATTGTTTCGTATAAAGTTTTTGTAGGTAGTTATTCTATCACTGTTAAACGGCGTAAGAATGCTGATTCCGCTTCCGGCATACATCATATACCATGCATTATTAAAAACAACATTGTTCTCGATCGTCAGATAGTCCGCCTGGATTGCATTGATGCCGCCACCTGGAAAATCATGTACGGTACAATGCCGGACTATGATATGATGGGGAAATCTGGATTCTTTTTTGGGGCCACCGATTGTAATCGCATTGGTATTATATCCAGCATAATAGGCGTAGTTTGTTCCGCCATTGATGTGCTCGCTGTAAACTGTCATCGCTCCCTCGTAGGTAAGATTGGAATTGTTGCCTGCCAGTTCAAAGCCTTCCAATAAAATGTAAGAGCCATTGACAGACACCGCGTTCCAAACGTTTCCGGCGGCTGTAATTTTCGGTTTGTGCCCTTTTAGTGCTTTAATGGTAATGTAAGCATCCTGTCTGCCTGAGTTTTTTATATTCAGGATAGCCCCAGAAGTGGTATTATAGGTGCCGTTGAGCACAAAAACGGTGTCTCCCGGCTGGGCTGTATCAGCGCCTTTCTGAAGGCTTTGAAATGCTTTTGCCTGCGATTTTCCGCTGTTATCATCACTTCCATTGGGAGAGACATAGTAACTGGTTGCGTAGGCATTATTGAAAAAACAAATGGCTGATAGTATGCAAGCGCTTAATTTCATCATTTTTATTCAGGTTGTTTATTTTTCCAGAGTTTAAAATCGTCCCAATAGATTTGCAGCGTTTTGCTTTGTGATTTCATAAAACTTACCAATTCTTTGGAGGTGTAAAGTTTCATCGGATTATAGCCGGTAAGTCCGTTGGGAGCAGGATCGAAGGTATTGTGTGTAAAATTTCTTACATCATAGACCACCTGTCTGTTTCCACCGTCGGGGGTAATGGCCATGTAAAATCTGCCCGTTTGACTATCCCCTTCTTTGAAATAATAGTCCATCGTAAACCACTTCCCGACCGGGACTTTGACGCTGTCATTCTTTGCTTTCCAGACTTCTTTCTGACCGGCATTTTCTGCATTTAGTATAAAATACAGATCACTTTCACCCGCAGGTTTCCCGATCCCTAATGTGATCCGGAAGCCATATTTTTCCGTGGACGCCCACCATTCATTGTTCCAGAATTCCGATATGGTCAGCCAGGATACACCTTTGGGATATTTTTTTAACGTATTAAAATCGTCAGCAAGAAATACCCTCACCGATTGATAGAATTCTTTGTAACCTCCCTTGATCCCATACAAATCTGCCTGAACACGCGCTTTTTCCTGATTTTCACTCGCAAGCCAATAGTCATTCAGCCAGAAGTGGAGCACTTTATTTTTTGGATTTACAGGATCCGAAACAATGTCTGTATACCGCTTGCTGTCGTCCCCTCCGGTGTATTCAAACCGGAATGTGGTGCCGCCTTTATTTTCCAGGTCTTTGACCCAGTCACTTTTTTCCGACTGCGAATTGTCCCGCCCGATCATATCGTGCCGGGAGCCGTCGGGGATCACTTTCGATCCCTCTTCAAAACCAGATTGAAAGATAAGCTCCGCAGGAGATGCGGACGGAACTGACGTCTTTTGAGTTTTGTCTACCTGCGCGCCGCATCCCAGGCTGACAGTCAGCAAAACGATTATGATGTAAGCTATTTTCAAATGTTCCAGTGGATATGATTGGGTGAATTTAATTTAAATGTCCAGAGGTGAGAATACGCCTTATCCAAAGAGAGGCAAGCAATTGCTTCAAACTATAACATCCCAACCCTTAGCATATTCCCTCGACCAGAGTTTCATAGCCTCTTTGTCATCCAGAATGTGCCCGTTTGACGGATCACATTTCAACGTTCTTCCTACCCGGTAGGAAATATTGCCAAGCTGTGGAAGCAAAGTTGATTTATGACCTTCCAAAATCGGTGCATTAATTTTTTCATTTCCACGGATTGCCTTACAGAAATTTGCCAGGTGCATTCCGTCTAGCTTCTCTAACGGGCTGACGGTATTAGTAGCGTCGAACGGCGTATCATCCTTAACCTCCGCAACCAGTTTGTTACCCATGTCATACACCTGAAAACTGTTGGCTCCCGGGTATACAATCGTGCCTTTGTCACCATAAAAAATGACGCCCCTGCCGCTGCCCTCAGAATTATAGCCATTGCAGCTTCTACCTTCCCAGGTACAGGCGGTATTATTCCCGAAATTATAAGTGATAGTCTGCGTGTCCGGCGTTTCCCAATCGTCCTGAAAATGAAACCTCCCCCCTGCCGAAACGACTTGCGTCGGGTAGTCCACACCTAGTCCCCAACGAATTACATCCAGCTCATGGGTACCATTGTTGAGTGATTCGCCGGTACCCCAGTTCCAGAACCAGTGCCAATTATAATGCACCAGATTATCTTTGTAATCACGGCGCGGTGCCGGGCCCTGCCACAGGTCGAAATCCAGATTTTTAGGAACCGCCGCTACCGAACCTTTTCCGATAGATTTACGACTGTTTACATACCAGCCCCTCGCAAAATAAACCCGCCCGATCTGGCCCTCATGTAATCTCGCAATCATGTCTTTTACATTGCAAAAAGTCCGTCGCTGGCTACCCATTTGCACGACCTTTTTATACTTATTAGTCGCCTCCACAAGCAACTCACCCTCCCGTGGGTTATGGCTGCAAGGTTTTTCAACATAAACATGCTTTCCGGCTTGTAAGGCCACGATAGCCGCCGGGGTATGCCAGTGATCAGGTGCCGCTATGGCGACTGCATCAAAATCCTTCTTCTCAAGCATTTTTCTTATATCACTGAATCCCTGCGGTTTTTTTCCTGTAATCTTCTCAATTTCTGTGATCGTTTTTTCGAGGACTTTCGCGTCAGGATCACAGACATAGGCGATCTCCACATTGGGTAAAGAGGCAAAGGTTTTCGCCAGGAACATCCCGCGGCTGTTCGTCCCCATCATGCCAAGTACCACTTTCTCATTAGGTTGTCCGCGAAAAGCATACAGGTCGGAAACGGTCAGCATCCCCGCCGTTCCCAATGCGGTAGTTTTTATAAAATCACGACGATTTTGCATATCTGTGTTGGTTTGCAATAACATTATTACTTCTCTTCAAATGCATTTTTGACTTCAAACTACCACAATGGATTTTGTATCAAAGCACTTGAAATACTGATCTCGCCCTGTGGAATCGGATAAAGGTACATTCTAGCTGTAAAGACTCTATCCTCAACTTTGGTGGGTTGGTAAGTAAAAGTGCTGTCATTAACTCTCGAAATGGAAACCCCGCGCAAAGGAGTGCCTAGTGTCGTTTCAGCCAGCATCCAGCGACGTACGTCCCAGAAACGATGATCCTCGAAAGCAAATTCCACACGCTTTTCATTGCGAATTCGTTCGCGCATTTCAACCTGGGACAAATTGGCGGGCAGCGGCGGCATGGCTACACTGGTTCTGGTGCGAACCAGATCTACGTACTTTTTAATATCAGGATTGCCCGGGCTCCATTCATTGAGTGCCTCAGCATAATTTAGATAAATTTCAGGATAACGGATGATGATCCAACTATGAACACCTGTATTTCCGTTCAGCAGATTGAGGCTTTCGATCTGATATTTTCTGAGATAGTAACCTGTTTTGGAAGCATTGATGATCGGTTTTCCATCCAGTCCACCTGACCAAAGCTGGACTTTTCGTTGCGGAGTACCAAACGTGCTGTTGTTCGTGATAACCGACATCCCAAGGCGCGGATCACGGTTCGCATACGGGTTAGCAGCCATAACCGGATCGTTCCAGTTGAACTTCACGGCGGTAGTCGCGTTTACCTTCACTTCGTACGCATCCACCAGGTCCTGAGAAGGCGTATTGCCGCTTAGCCCGAGATTAAAACCGATCGGCGAGTTATTCTTTTCAAATTGGTTGCTCGCACCATTCCGCCTGGTAAAAATAATTTCGTTGTTGTTGAAAGTATTAAACAGTGATTTGTAGTTACCCAGATTTGGAAGTGCATCGGCATCGATAACAGCCTTGGCAGCATCAGAAGCCGCTTTCCAACGTGCTGCCCGGTCACCTACCGGCAGAGAGATCAATTCAGGTTTGGCAAATCCGCCAGCCCAGGATGGATTGTTGAAAAGCTCACTGGCAGCATACAATAACACCCTGCTTTTCAGTGCCAGCGCCGCTACTTTTGTTACCCTGCCCAAATCTGTACCGGACACGTATGGTGCTGTTGACCCATTGAGCGGTAATTTGACGGCGGCCGAGTCACATTCAGAAGTTATAAACTGAATGCACTCTTCCAGCGAATTCCTGCCAACTTTCGTGTAGTCGTCTTCCAGTGAAAAAACGTTATTTAAAATCGGGACGCCACCGTAACGTTTCACAAGTTCAAAATAAAAGTATGCGCGCAGAAAACGTGACTCGTATTTCCATCTGGTAATGGCTGCCAGATTGGTATTGTAAACAGCCTGCGCAGATGACGACGGATCAAGTTTCCACGGATCCAGATTAATATCATCGGTTGATAACAAAAACTGGTTCACCTTCCTGATACCACGGTAGTAGGTCGCCCAGACAGGGTCGGGGTTGCTCACCGCACTCCAGCTTCCACTGTTAAAAGCCTGAATGGCATTATTTTCAGTTGTAAACTCCGATTCATCCGAAGCGGATGCCATCATCGCTGCACCGCCGATGTATACCGTTCCATCAGGTATGTCAGCGTAGATGGAGTTCAGTAAATTCTGCACATTGGTAAAGGACTGCTCGATCTCATTCCTCCCGATTGAGGTGACAAACTCCCTGTCAAGATCCTGGCAAGCTGTTAAGGTCAATAAAATTCCAGCCGTTAATACTTGGATATATCTTTTCATACTGTTTCTGATTTGAAATATTACAACTGAATTCTGAAACCCGCAGTGATTGTCCGGGTAACCGGATATCCTGACAAAGATTCAGGATCGCCGTAGGGCACCTTGTCCCAGGAGAATAGATTCGTGCCGTTTGCAAAAACCCGTATGGTTTTCAGTCTCAGCTTATCCGATACCGGCGTGGGCAGCATATAGCCCACCTCGGCACTACGCAGTTTGATGAAACTTCCATCACGCTGCCAGAAAGAAGAAAACTGGTAGTTATTAAGGTTATCTTTAGAGGATAGTCTTGGATAACTGGCTGAGCCTGCCGTCTCCGGCGTCCATCTTCCTTCGGCGATCGGCGCGATCTGACCATTTGCCTGGAATGCGTGGAAATAGTTTCCGCCAAGGTAAACGGTATTGCCTGTTACTCCCTGAAAAACCAGATCCAGGTCAAATCCCTTGTAGTTTAACCCGCCATGCAACCCAGCCGTGAAATTAGGCAGGCTCGGATTACCAATCGCAACCCGGTCGTTGGCATCAATAACCCCATCCGGATTTCCATCCGCACCGCCAACATCCTGATACTTAATATCGCCTGCCCGTATAACCTCCGTCAATACACCGGGAACATTTTTCGGATCAATAAGTCTGTCAGCAATATCCTGCTCACTGTAAAACCCGATTGCCTTTAAACCAATTGGCTGGTTGATACGCCTTCCTGTGAAATACAGCTGCTGGTTAAACTGAAAGGCCTCTGCATTAAATACAACCTTGTTTTTGAAGTACGATACATTTCCTTCGACAAAATAGGTAAGCGCCGCCTCTTTTTTACTATTGTAACGAAGGCCAAGCTCAAACCCGCTGGATTGCGTTTTGCCCTGATTCAGATTGGGTGTGATGATACCGGTAAACTGCGGCATGGTACTGTTGGATGCCACCAGAATGTCATAGCGATCCCGTTTAAAGTAGTCAACCGTCAGGTCAAGATTTTTAAATAAGGTCAGATCGACACCTGCATTCAGTACTTTTTCTTTTTCCCAGGTAAGATTCGGATTGGCTATGCTATTTTCTGCAAAACCACCTACCGCATTATTTCCCGTACCGAAGAAATAACCGGCACCACCAAACGTCGGTGTGTAAGCATACCGGCTCGACAGTCCAAGACCTGAAATAATATCATTGCCAATCAAGCCATAAGAAGCTCTGAATTTAAGATAATCGATGACATTACTATTCTTTACAAAACCCTCATTGGAAGCGACCCAGCCAACCGATGCAGCCGGAAAGAATCCATAGCGTTTTCCCGGAGGAAAACTCTCGCTGCCCATGTAAGATGCCGAAAATTCCGCAATGTACTTGTTGTCAAAAGCATAAGTCACCCGCCCCGAAGCGGCATTATGCTTATATGCGTCCGTTGAATTCGCAGAAGGGACAGTCGGTTCGGCAGTCGAGCCAAACAATGTTACATTGTCTGAATTAAACATAAGCATTCCGGAAATATTGCTTTTTCCAAAAACACGCTTGTAGTCCAGAAACGCTTGAAAAATCAGATTACGGTATTGGTCTAAGGTAACCTCACTGCCCGAAAGCGAAGTAAGCTGACCGATGGCTGGCCCATAAACCGTTTCACCAGCCGCGTTTTTAGAGATAGCAAAGCGCGGGTATTGCTTGCTCTTCTGCGAGCCCGATTCAAAATAGTTGTTAATCGAAACTGCCCCAGATACACTTAATCCCTTAATAAGCATATCCAACTGCTCCGTGAGCTTCAAAGACGACAAGATCGTGCGGGAATTGTTTCTATAAAAGCCGGTAGACAACATATTACCAACCGGATTGGCATACAGCGAATTACCTCCGTAAGAGCCGTTCGGATTATATACCGGGAATGCATTTGGCGGCAGCGATGCAAGCAGGTTGAAAGTTCCGCCGGTGGTGTAATTGTTTGGATTGATAGTCTGCTCCACCGAACCGGCGATCTTAAATTCGGCTGACAAACGCGACGTCAGGTTAACATCCAGGTTAGTACGGAAGTTGTATTTGGAATATTTTGAATTGGAACTCTCATCATTCTGATCACCAAAATTCTTGAATAAACCCTGGCTGTTCAACGCATTGAGCATGACAAAATACCGGACATAGTTATCTCCACCGCTGAAATTAAGGTTATAACCGGATACAGGAGCAGTTTTGCGCAATACCTGATCGTACCAGTTCACATCCGGGTGAAAGTATGGATCGCTTCCGTTCTGATAGGCATCCAGATCAGCCTGGGTATAACGCTCGGTCAACTCGTCATTACGCAAGGCTTCATTATAAAGCGATGCATAATTATAAGAATTCAGGAATTTGGGAAGATACTGGGCCTGGTTGAATCCCTGCTTGGTTGTGAAGGAAACTTTCAATGGTCCGTTTTGTCCTGCTTTTGTGGTGATCAGAATCACCCCGTTTGCAGCCCTGGCGCCATAGACAGCGGTTGCCGACGCATCTTTCAAAACAGAAATAGATTCTATTTCCTCCGGCATCAATTGCATAAATGCATTAGACGGTCCATTGCCATTACTGATAAAGCCGTCGATGACATACAATGGCGCACTACTTGCACCGCCGAGGGTGTTGATCCCTCGTACTAAAAGGCTCGGCGTTGAAGCACCAGGCTCAGAACCACCCTGCGCTACGGTAAGACCAGGCAGACGGCCAAAGAGCGTGTTACCAAGATTCAATGTAAAATTCTTTTCCAGTTCTGTTCCCTGCACCGTTGAAATGGCACTGGTCACCAGGTTGGCAGGTTGTTTGCCAAAACCTATGCTGACCTCATTAGGCTTCTGGGCTATAACGACCGTGTCAGCCGCTCCCGAACGCTGTGCCCTCAGTGACCCCGTAACCAGAAAGGGACTAAGCAGGATACAGGTTTTGAATATTAAAGATATTTTCATAATAATGATTGTTGCTGTTCCGGAACTTGATTATTTATATTTTCTGCCCCTACCAACCCGGATTCTGGGTGAGGTTTCCCTTCATGACTTCGTTCTGCGGGAAAGGATGCAGGTACATATTTTTGTTAAAGGTGCGGGTCTCAAACACATAAGGTTTCCAGGCATATTTATAGTTGCCCGTGCTCCCTGACCTGTTAATTTCCAAACCTTGAAAAGCACCTGTCATTACGCCTTCCTGTTCTGCAATCAGCCAGCGTTTTATATCCCAGAACCGGTGGTCATCGTTGACCATTTCTATCGCAATTTCATTACGCACCCGCTCTCTGAACTGGTCTTTTGTCAATCCGGCAGGAAGGTTTGGCATGCCAGACCGGTTGCGGATCGCATTTACAGCTGCATAGGCTTCTGCCACCGGACCCGAAGCTTCGTTAAGGGCTTCTGCATAATTGAGGTACAATTCGTTGACCCGGAACAAGGCGTCAATCATGACAAAATTCGCATTGGTAGCATTTCTTGGGATGTATTTTCTTAGCCAGACTCCACCTTTGCAATTGACGTAATCCTTACCGCCGTTGTAAATCTGTGCAATAGGGTCTCTTGCCGTATAGTAGCTATTGGTGTACGACATTGTTTGCTTAAAGCGTGGATCCAGTTCTGCATATTTGGCGGTCAAATCATTTCCTCCGGCAGCATCCCAGGTCTGAGGCGTGCCATCAATTTTTTCATATTTTTTAATAAAATTCAAGGGAACCGAAATGCCACTCCAGTATGAACCATAACATGCTGCGTTCCAAAATGTCAGGGGTGCATTACCAATATTGGTAATACCTCCGGCTGCCGCCGCTCCACCCTGGTATAGCAGAATCAGCTCCTTATTGTTTGCTGTTTCCCAGGAAGCCCGGTAGTTTCCCAGCGGTCCGGGTGTTCCGTTGTCCAGGTCTTTCGGGTTCCTGTTCGCTGCCTCGTCGATGAGTCCATATCCACTGGCGAGTGCTAAATCGATGGCCTGTTTGGCAGCGTCAGCCGCAAGTTTCCAGCGATTAGCGTCGTAGTTTCCATAACAGATCAGCTTGTTGTCCGCTGCATTTACCATGTTCAGAACAGGCGTTGCCGTGTTAAATTGTGGGCTCGCTGCATATAACAACACCTCCGATTTTAATGCAAGCGCAGCAACTGAAGTAGCCCGCCCCGTTTGAGATGCTGAGTATACTGCGGGAAGATCCGTGTAGGCTTCGTCTATATCTTTTAAAATAAAATTGACACATTCTTCAAAGGAAGAGCGGGGCACTTCAATCTTAACTTCCGCTTCAAATACCTGATCAACGATCGGCACGCCACCGTAGCGTTTGATCATTTCCATGTAATTCAATGCTCGAATAAATTTCACCTCAGCCCGAATCTGCTTTTTATAGGCCTCGTCGGCATCAGGTACTTCATCGATACGCTTCAAAACCAGGTTGATCTGACGCAAAGCGATCCATCGGATGAAATAGCGGTAATCTTCCAGGTTTACAATCGTGGCAGGTAGCACCACACCCTCATTCCAGCGGTTGGAATGGACAAATGCAGCCTCGGAAGCATCGCCTTCATCGCTGATACTCGAACTTGGATGGATCACATCAGTGGCATTCACCTGCGAAAAGGGGGTATATGCATTTGCCTGCGTGGTATTCACAGTTTCACCCTGATGCCGATAGCGAAAGTTGGAATGAAGACCGTATTTATAAATCGTGGCCATGAAAATTTCCAGACTCGCCTTGTCGAGGAAGGCATTATCTTCGGTAAGGTCTACGCCGGGGGCTTTATCAAGAAACTCGTTTTCGCAGGATAAGGCCAGCATACAGCAAATAAGCGTAATGATCAGGTATCGTTTTTTCATCGGGATGTCAGAAATTGAGGTTAAGTCCTGCATTGATTGTACGGACCAAAGGGTATGGTTCTGTGTTGGTATCTCCTGTTGATGTATTTTCAGGATCAATGCCCGGATACATTTTTTTCCAGGTGAACAAGTTATTTGCATTCACATAAATCCGGCAGGAGCTCATGCCCAGTTTTTTCAGGATTCCCTGGTCGAACCGGTAACCGATCTCGGCATTTTTGATCCTGACGTAACTCGCATCCGCCAGCCAATAGGACGAACCGGCCCCATTGGGGTTGCTGTTGACAGAAAATCGGGGAAAGTTGATTGGCAGCCCGGCCGTGTACCGCTCGGCTGTCCAGCTCTCGTTCATGTATTCAGCTGAACCTTCCGGCGGCGCCTGTCCATAACCCGTACCACGTTGAAAGCGCGTGTAATAGTGTGATACATTGCCTACGCCCTGAAAAAGAACAGAAATATCGAAGCCTTTGAAATTAAGTCCCAGCGTTGCACCAAACGTTTTTTCAGGTAAGTTGGAGTAACCTATCGGCACAGCATCAAAGTCGTTAATCTGCCCATCACCATTGTAGTCCAGATACTTAATATCACCCGGCTGGACTTTATTATTTGAATATGAATAAACAGGACGAGAAGGGTCATTCACCTCTTCCCAGCTGTTGTATAATCCCTGCGCGATCAGTCCAAAATTTTGACCAAGTCTCTGCCCGGTCCGGTTCTGATATGCATAGATGTTCGGAACCTCATCCCTGAAAAGCACTTTGTTTCTTGCAAAGCTGAAATTGGCACCGATGCGATAGCCGAGCTGACCAACATTGCCCGAGTATGAAATATCAGTTTCAAAGCCTTTATTTTCCATTTTACCAAGATTATTCGCAGGCTGCGACAAACCGGAAATAGACGATATAGACTGACGTGTGGCTAAAATATCACTCCGCTGCTCACTGAAAAGATCTGCCGTAAATTTGATCTTATCTTTCCAGAAAAAGACCTCCATTCCCACATTTTGCTTCACCGCACGCTCCCAGGTCACATTTGGATTACCGGTTGCATCTTCCCGGATACCGGTGTAACCCGTGTAAGTTGAACCTACATTTCCAAAATAATACATGTTAGCCACGCTTGAATAGCTGGTTGGCCTGTACAGAAAACGTGTCCCTCCGATATTATCATTACCCACTTCTCCATATGAGCCCCTGAATTTCAGGAATGTCACTACCTCGTTTTTCGGGAAAAATGACTCCTGAGATGCTACCCATCCAAGGGAATAGGCAGGAAAAAAGCCAAACCGTTTACCTGGTGCAAAATTTTCAGTTCCATTGTAACCAACATTTACTTCTGCCAGGTATCTCCCGTCGTAATCATATGTAACCCTCCCTACAAAACTCTGATATCCCTTTGGCACCAGAAAGGCCAATGTCGGATCAAATGTTTTCTGCTGGTTATAAAGCAGAAGGCCCGTTACGTTGTGCTTGCCAAAACTTTTCTTATAATCAATACCGAATTCCGCTGTGATCCTGCGGTTGTAAGTCCCTGTCTGCGTGAAGCCGAATTGTGCATCTGTGGTGGATGGCACATAGTTGATTGTACCATCAGGAAGCCGAGTCGCCAGATAAGTGATCAGCGTTTTGGTGTTCACAATCTGTTGATCATTAAATGTCTGGACAGCTACATTACCATGCGTCGACAACCCGTCGAGCAGAAATCCCAAATCATAATCCATACGAAAATTGGCATTCAGGTAATTCCGGTATGATCTCTTAAGACCACCTGCAAGATTGGGATAAAGTAAGGAAACGTATGGATTGTTACGCGCTCCTGTAAAAATGTTAACCACCTTGCCATCCACAACACCAGGTGTTTCCAGCGGACTGGCCCGAAAGATGTCACCTACAACACGTTCCGTATTCGTTCCGTTATTGCCGCTGCGCGTTTCCGTCTGAGACGAAAGATCCAGAGACATTTTCAGGCGTTCAGTAAGATCAAAGTTAAAATTGGAGCGGATATTATAACGGCGAAAAATGGATTGCGGCGAAAATGCGTCAGTAACTTCTTTGGTATCTTTAAACAACCCCTCCTGATTGAAAAGACCGGCTGAGACAAAATAACGTACCTTTTGTGTACCACCACTGATACTGACATTATGCTGCGACTGCTTGGATGCCTTTTTAAACATCACATCAGCCCAGTTTACGTTTGGATGGAACACAGGATCCTGCCCGTTCCGGTATAATTCAATGTCTTCGGCTGTGTACCTTGGTGTATATACGCTGCCGGTAACATAGGCATCTGCTTCCAGCGCTTCGTTAAAATGTGTGGCATAATCTGCGCTGTTCATCATCTTGCGCATGTCGGTAAACGAGTTGAAACCCTGGTTAAAGGTGTAGCTAATTTTCGGCGGGCCGACCTTTCCTCTTTTTGTAGTAATGATCAATACGCCATTCGCTCCCCTGATACCGTAAACGGCTGTCGAAGAAGCATCTTTCAAAATCGTCACCGACTCAATTTCGTTAGGATCGATGTTGTTATAATTGTCGACCTGAATACCGTCCACCAATGTAAGTGGGTCAGTATTTCCGGAGAATGTCCCAACTCCACGGATACGGATCTTTGATCCATCATTACCCGGCTCACCGCCAGACTGGGTTGCAAAAAGTCCCGGCAGGCGGCCTACCAGTGAATTACTGATATTGGCAACCGGTGATTGAACCAGTTCTTTCGTCCCAATGGTCGAGATCGCACCGGTTGCATTAATTTTTTTCTGGGTCCCAAACCCGACAACGATGACTTCTTCAAGCGACTTATTATCAGCTGCCATTATTATTTTAAGTTCCGAATTGGTATTTAAAGCAACTTCCTGCATTTCATAACCTACGAAACTAAAAACCAGGGTTACCGATTTATCCGGTACCTGAAGAACGAAGTTGCCGTCCACATCTGTTGCAGTACCTTTTTGTGTTCCTTTAATTACAATATTCACGCCCGGAAGACCCTCTCCGGTAACCTGATCGGTCACTTTTCCTTTGATGATTGCTTCCGCCATTTTTATTACGGCACCTGTTGGTTCGGCTTCCAGCCTGGGCAACATCATCAGGTTGCTGCTCTCCCGCGCAACAGTTTTAACAGGTATAGTCCGTTCAGTTCCTGACTTTGAAGGTTTAGCAGGAAGAATGGTATAACCTCCGCCTTTCAGTTTTTTATACTTTAAATTCAGCGGTGGCAGGATTCGCCGGAGGATGCTCTCAACATTTTCTTTTTCATCGATGTAAAAAGGCAGCTGTTTACCATCGATCAATTCGCGCTGATAAACGAAATTCACTTTGTGTATGGCTTCCAGCTTACCAAGGTAAAGTATGACGCTGTTTGCGTCCTCCTGTTGCCGCACCGGCTCGGCTTTCCGGAAAACTGCCGCGATGACTTGCTGTGGTGAAGCCTCACAAAAGGCTCCTGCATCGAGCAGCAAAGTAGATATGGAAAGTAATTGGAGAATTCTTTTCATAGTAAAAACAATGATTTGGTGATTTGTATCGCTTACACATGTCAAACAGGTGAACAATTCACATTTCCCGTTTTTTTATGATTTTTATTTGAATTTTTTTAATTTTTATCCGTGTTATTTAAAAAGATAAGTATCCTCCTTCTTTTCCACTTCCAAATCAAGAATGGTTGCCAGGTTTGTTACGAAATCTGACGGAGAGCTAAGGCTCAACTTTCCTTTTAGTCTTTTGTTCAGAAAAGATGTGTCTGCAAAGGAAACGCGGATGCCGTAATTATCCTGCAACATCTCCGCGAGTTCGCCTACCGGCTTGTCATCGAGGATATACATTGATTCTTTCCACGAATCGTACAGTTCAGGCCGCACCACCCTGACTTTGATTGGCTGTTTTTGATCCCCTACTGTTGCCAGATCACCTGGCTTCATCATGATGGCCGGTACATGTGGCGCGTGTAGTTTTACCTTTCCTTCATTCAGCATCACTTTTGTATTTTGCCTGCGCGTCGTAACGTTAAATTCTGTACCGAGCACTTCCACATCTGCTTTGGAAGTATGAACGATAAACTTCGCTCCTTTTCGTTTGGCAATATCGAAGTAGGCCTCCCCTTCCAGCCAAACTTCACGCACCGCGTTTTCAGCGAGCCTATCCCCGATCCGCATCACAGAATTTGCATTGAGCGTCACCTGAGATCCATCCTCCAATGTTAGTTTACGAATTTCTCCATATGCAGTCTGATACTGCTCAGACCTGCTGCTCCACCAACCTATACCGATCGAAATAATAAGCATTGAAATGGCAGCAGCGACGAGGAAATTCGACTGTTTCCACCAAATTGCACGTTTCTCAGGCTCACCAATATCATTCCATATCCGTTTTCTGAGCCTGTCAAGGTCTGCTTGTGAAGGAGTTGTTTCCTCAAAACGGATGTTTTTTATATAATCCTTCGGTTTATCTTTATCTTCCATATCCTTGTAAATGAGATTGCGTAAGCGCTCAAACAATGTTTCAAATGTTAAACGTGCTTTTCAATCCGTTTTCCCGTTTCAAAATAAATATTAATGCATGCTGGTTAAATAGCCCAGCAACATGGCCACGCTGATATTGATAAAAATACCTTCCCTGTTCAGCCTCTCGTTTACCGAAATCCGCAGGGCAGACAGTGCTACATGTACGGAGTTATAAACACTTTTCATGGTTATTCCCATTACTTCGGCTGCCTGCTGATAAGTCAGATCTTTCATAAAAACCAGATATAAAATCTCTTTCTGGCGTTTGGGAAGCTGATTTAGCTCTGCGATGACAACCTTTTTCTGATAGTCAAGCGTCTGCTGCTCAACGAGCTCGGTTTCATAAGACTGGATCAGAAATTCTGCGTTGTCAAAAACGTAATCCGATGAATCAAGTTTGTTCAGTCTGGTCAGGGAATCCAAGAGCCGGCGACGAAGTGCCCGGTACATGTAAAAGCGGATATTATCAGTCGGTCCGAGACGTTCACGGTTATTATAAATATGCAGGAATAATTCATGCAGACCATCCTCAACAAGCTGTTTATTCCGAACGAGGTTATAACCATAACGATACAGGTCGGCTGCAAACAGCTCGTAAATACGGGAATATGCATCCTGATTTCCAAACCGGAATTTATCCCATAATGCTTTATGTTCGTAAGATGTCAGTTTATCCCGAATCATTTGATAAAAAAGTTAATCCTCTGAATTGACCTGTGCTGATTTTTAATGTAAATATTCTACTAAGACCGGCAATTTATAGATTTACCCTTTGTCATTTCGAAGCCATCTGACGCAGTCATCCGCAGCATTTTTGTCATTACACTAAAAATATAGATATCACTGATCCGTAAAAATCATCCAAATAATGCAAACGTTTGCATTGAAGCTGTTTTTCCTGGTACCGGATTGTTTAAGAACTGATTTAAGGCACCTTCAACTATGGAAGCGGAAAAAGTGAGCCCGGATAAATTTGTCCAGTTTTTCAAGAAAATAATCCAGTTTATTTTTACCCTGGAAAGACTTCACCAAACGTCTCAGGGCGCTTTTTGCTACAAAGTTTAGTTACACTACATCGATAAAAGCCGGAATAATGAAGGCATATGAATTGAGAAGGTGCCGACAACATACAGTATTATCTATAACTCGGCTGAAACTTAGATTAAAGTACTGGCTTCGAGAGCTTACCAAATAAAATTCTCTATGATCAGCTTTCCTGCAAATACCTTTTTTTCAACATTTTCATCATAAAAACATTGATATCCCACTGATTGGCCAGCGGTATTTGCGTGTAAGGCATAACTGGCATGTAAGCAGCGGGGCCGAACTCCGTGGTTATTGTGAGCACTTTACCATTTTCCTTACTGTTTGAAACTGCGCGATCCCACCAGCTCAAATGCGCTTCCATGACTTCCCTCCATTCGGGAGCGCGAGGATCATTCACCTGGGGCCCTTCGGGATGCCCTACCCTGCTGTGAATATGAACTGTACGAGAAATAGCCAGGTCAACTGCCTCTGTCTGATCATGCAAAAGTGACTCGTGGACAGTGCACCAGTGAGAAATATCAAGCGTAAGTTGCAACTCAGGAATCAACGTGAGATACATCTGTGTGACATGGGCAGCATACAAGCTTTTGCCGCGATGGGTTTCATGAACAATTGGGATATTGAATTCTTTTGAAAGCCTCCCGGCTATCTCAAAAAGTACTCGATTTTGTTCAAAGGTAAAATAGTCTTTTCCCGTCTGGCAATTTATAAAAACCGGTCTGGCTGATATAAGGTTTCTGAGGTATAACTCATAACTCTTCGCATGCAAATCAAGATCACTTTCAAAAGATTGCCAATACTGACCAATCAGTTCAAGTTCATTTGCTTCAAGCAAATCTATCATCTTCTGTTTTTCTTTTTCTTCAAGGGGAAGAGCCATTTCTACGCCATTGTATCCGGCAGCCTTCACGTTTTCACAAAAAAGTTCAAACGGAAGAGTGTTACCCCATTCCGGTGCATAAAACTTAATTTCCATAACCAGCTGAATTAGAACTACGTTTTGTATTTATTGTTAATATGAAGAGGCTAATCTTTCGCGCATTAACTTCGTAAAAAATTTCAGCATTTTTAATCGTCTAAGCCAAACACTACACTAAACGTTTTTTACCTGTGTTCTCCCGGGTCAAAGTCCAAGCCCCATAGGAATCTAGGATAATTTCCTGGTAATTACTTCCCCTGCCTCGCGCAAAGCCTGCACGATTTCCCTCTTTCTGGATGCCGAAAAACGATATTCAGGAAGAAATATGCTAAGTCCGGCTACGACAACTTTGTTTTCATAAATAGGAACCGCAAAGCCTAACAGGTGCGTGTGTTTGAAAAAGGTCGTGGCAAGGCCTTCTTGCCTGATGGAATCCAAAGCAGACAACAAGCCCTCCGGCGTACTGCCTTCTTCCCAGGTAATCATATCAGGAAGGCCATTTTGCTGCAAAAACCGTTCACGCTCTTTCTCAGAAAGATATGCAAGCAGCAATCTTCCACTTGCTGTCTCATAAACACTTCGTTCCGAGCGAATACGTACCTGAATATCCTGATTGCTGTTCACCACATGAAGGATATAACGTTTGTAGTGCCTGAGCGTTCCTAATATACAGGATTCATTTAATCTGGCTGTCAGATTTTCCATCTCTTCCTTTGCAGCATTCACGAGGTTCTGTCCATAGGCAACTTCATTGGTGAGCTGAAAAGCACCAGGACCAAGCCGATATCCCTTCTTTTTACCAATGTGCTCCAGATAGTTCTTTTCTGCAAGCGTCTTGATGATATTGGCCGCCGTTGCCTGATTCAGTTGAAGTTCTTCCGAGATTTCCGTAAGCGAAATTGCCTGTCCGTTACGCTGCGCAACGAGTTCCAAAATATCCAGTGCCTTTATAACGACTTGTACCATACTTGATCAATGTGAGAGTAAAAGTAAAAAAAATAATAGAATTAAACATCGGTTTCAGATTTATTTTGGAATAGTGTAAAATACTTAAAATATGGTTTTTTCAATGTTTAATTAACTAAAAACACCATTTGAACAAGATTGTATTGCAAAATTCCAGGTTTACAAATCTGATATTTTTTCACCTAAGAATATTTTTATTGTATTTTTTGGTTGTTTAACAATAATATAATAATCTTGCAATGTGATAGTATAATTTATCATTGTTAAAGTATAACCTAGAACAGATGAAAATATTCATTACCAAATTGACAAAATGGTGGCTTTGCGCTGCGCTTCTGTGTTGGACTGGTTTAGCTGTCGCGCAGGATGTGACAGGTAAGATTTCTGATGAAAATGGACAGGCGCTACCTGGGGTAAGTGTAGTTTTAAAAGGTACTCAAAAGGGTACATCGACTGACGTAGAAGGTATTTTCAAGTTGAATGTTTCGGAATCTAACGCCGTTCTGGTCTTCTCTTTCGTCGGTTATCTTTCCCAGGAAGTGGCTGTGAACAATCGATCAAGCATTAACCTGACATTGAAGGAAGACAATAAGGCGCTGGAAGAGGTAGTCGTTGTTGGCTATGGCACGCAGCAAAAAAAGGACCTCACAGGTTCCATAGCTTCTGCTGACCTTGTTGCATTTAAGGAATCGCCAAACGTCAGTATTTTGCAGTCATTAAAAGGTTCATTGCCAGGTCTGACGATTAGCCAGACCAACCGGGCAGGTGACGAGCCATCGATCAATATCAGAGGTACTTCCACACTCAATGGCAACACCGCTCCGCTTATCATCGTAGACGGAATCATTTTTAACGGGCGACTTTCCGACATTAATCCCAGTGATGTTGCCAGTGTTGACGTGCTGAAAGATCCAAGCAGTAAGGCTGTCTATGGTTCTCAGGCGGCAAACGGTGTGGTATTGGTAACGACCAAAACAGGCCGCTCTGCTACTAAGCCGTCGATTACATATTCCGGCAGTTATGCTATATCCTCACCAACAGTGAATGCCAAATTGTTGCGAAGAGATGCTTTTCTTGAAAAAGTCAGGGACATTAATTATTTAAAAGCCTTTACTCCGGAGTCGGGTTATACAGTTGTTGATCCTGCCTGGACGTTTGCAAATTCAGAATTCCTGCCACCTAATCTGGCAGGGTTCAATGCGGGTAATGACTATGACTGGTATGGAGAACTGACACAAAATTCCCTGATTAATAATCAGAATATAAGTATTTCCGGTGGTTCTGACAAGACGAATTATTTTATGTCGGGTGGTTATACGAACGAGAAAGGATTTATTAAAAACGATGATTATTCCAGATATACGATGCGTATCAACCTTGATACGGAAGTAGCAAAATGGCTCACTTTGGGTGCCAATACTTCTGGATCGTTTACCAACTTTTTTAAAGACGCGCCGGACATGAATTCCATTGTAGGTACCAGTCCGCTTGTAACACCAAAAGATGCCAACGGAAATTTCAATATCAATCCCATTGGAGATTTTAACGTTAACCCGTTTCTGGCCACCGAAAACGACCGTTATGAGGTACAAAGCCGTTTTGTAGGCAATTTTTATGGCATCGTGCGCATTCCTGGACTGACAGGTTTTAGTTACCGCCTGAATTTTGGACATAACCTTAAATTCTTCAAAAACTATACGTCCAGCATTTATGGTGCGGGTCAAACAGGTTCAGCTTCTAAAAATGATGCAACGCAATATGATCAAACGCTTGACAATATTTTTAACTACACCAAAAGCTTTGGTAAGCACAACATCAACGCTACGGCGGTGTACGGCTATAATACTTCGAAATTCAATCGTACCATAGCCTCAGGTACAGGATTTTCGGACTTGAATTTATCTTACAACAGTTTGCAGCAGGCCGGAATCCAGAAAATATCCTCCGAAGCCTGGGAAGAGGCTTTGCTTTACCAAATGGGAAGCATCGCTTATAATTACAACAGTCGGTACCTGATCAAAGCGACGGTTCGCAGGGATGGTTTCAGTGGGTTTTCTAAGCGAAACAAAACGGGCATTTTCCCCTCCATCGGAGTAGGCTGGGTTATTTCGGAAGAAAAATTCTTTAAAATTCCAGGGATTGAATACCTGAAAATCCGGGGTAGTTATGGCGAAAATGGCAATAAAGTAGGCCGTTATAGCTCGCTGGCGAGGGTTAGTGCGGATGATGCTTCAAAATATGTTTTCGGAGATGGCGGCCTTACCTCAATCGGCCGATCGGTTTCTTCTCTTGCCAATGAAAACCTTAAATGGGAACGAACCCGGGGTATCAATATTGGCCTCGACTTTGCGGTTCTGAACAACCGGATCGACGGAAATATTGAATATTACAGCTCAAATACCAAGGACCTGCTTTGGCAACAAACATTGCCACAAACCTCAGGTTTCTCGAATGCCTTCACTAACCTGGGGCAGATCAACAATAAGGGTATTGAATTTATGCTCCACGGACAGCCGGTGAAAACGAAAGATTTTACCTGGGATTTGACTGTCAACTTTACCAGAAACCGTAACAAAGTGGTTACGATTTTAGGAGAGGACAATGACGGCGATGGTGTTGAAGATGACCTCGTGTCAAGCGGACTTTTTATCGGAAAACCAATTGGTACCATATACGACTTTAACACGCAGGGTATTTACCAATTAGCTGATGAAAAACTGGCGGGTTTCCAGGCTGGTACGTACCGGCTGGAAGATATCAACGGCGATAAAAAGATCACGGCCGCAGACGATAGAGAAATTTTGGGCAATACAGAACCTGCATATCAGTTCGGTATTCAAAACACGGTTTCCTACAAACAATTCACACTTCGCGCATTTATCAACTCCGTACAAGGCGGTAAAAACAGCTATTTAAGTGCCAATTATCCATACGGCTACAACGGAACATCGGGAAATGCTAGCAACTCCAACTGGTTTGACTTTACCGATTTTTGGTCTCCCCGGAATCCGGATGGGAAATACCCCAACCCCTGGATAGCCTCTCCTGCTTTTGCAAGACAATATGTGCAAAGGAACTTTGTGAGGTTACAGGATATCTCTTTGTCATATAACCTTAGCGAGAAATTGTCCCGGAAAATCAGGGCGGCAAACGCAAAGCTATTTGTGAGCGGCAAGAACCTTTTCACTTTCACCAAATGGGAAGGATGGGACCCGGAAACCAACACGACCTTAACACCAGTTGACGGCTCTACGGTCAATACTGCTTTGGGTGTAACGTCTATAAACGCTTTCCCAGTGCTTAAATCATATTCCGTTGGCCTTGAAATCACCTTTTAATTTCCGATATCTCATGAAAAATATAATCTCTAAACCAATCATTCTGATCATTGGTGTGCTGCTCTTCACAGCATGTAAAGAGGAGAAATTTTTGAAAGAAGAACCTCTGGATTTTTACAGTCCTGAAAACTCTTTTATCAATGCAGGCAACTTTGACGCTGCCCTTACGGACTTATACGCCAGGATACGCGCCATTCAGAGCGTGGATGGCGGGGCATCCCTTTATTCAGAAGTATTAGGGACAGACCTTGCATTTAACGCAAGGTTAGCGCCCGACCGTATGGGCAGTTACGCTGTGGCTTTAACTCCTCAGGGAAATATCCCAAACCAACACTGGATCCGGTGGTACAAAATTATTGCGAACGCTAACACCATTATTTCACGGGCAGCAACGTCAAGCCTGACAGAAGCTCAGAAAACAGCTTTTAGCAGCGAAGCTAAGTTGTTCAGGGCATATGCTTATTTCAAACTGGTTCACTTATTCGGAGATGTTCCTTTGATTGTTGAAGAAATAAGTAACCCCAAGAGTGATTTTACGAGAGCTCCGAAGGTGGAAGTTTTGAATCAGATCGTTGCTGATGCTACTGATGCAGCCACAAACCTGCCCAATGTTGATGCTGTAAAAGATGGGAAATTAAGCAAGGCAGTAGCCAATCATTTATTGGCAGAAACATATATATCCCTGAAAGACTACGACAAAGCAATAGCGGCGGCAACGGAAGTAATCGAAAAATCGAATCTGCAATTGATGACTGACCGTTTCGGCAGTTTGAGAAATAGTCCGGGCGATGTGTATTACGACTTGTTCAGAGTAGGTAATCAAAACCGAAAGTCGGGTAATCTGGAATCTATCTGGGTCATTCAGTACGAGCTGGATGTGATTGGTGGGGTATTAACTTCATCAGGAAGTTCTTTGAATAATTTAGAAAGGTCTATGGGCCCTGCTTCATTTTCGATCGTTGATCCCGATGGAAAAGCCAGTTTGGTTGATGGCGCGTCGGCTTCCACATTAAACTCGGGCGGCAGAGGCGTTGGATTTGTTCAACCCACTGATTATTGGACTTACGAGATTTGGGGGTTAGATCCCAAAAATGATAATCGTAAACTAGATGCGTCTGTAACCGATATCAGAACATCGCCATTTAACATCCCAAGGGATTTTATCTACACCAATCCACTTTCACCGAATTATTTTGGTAAAAGCTTGCTTGACTTTCCGGCACCAAACTGGAACAATGCGACAAGCAAATGGCGCTGGTTCCCGTATCCATCGAAGATCACGACGCCCGGGCAACACCCGGTGGGTGTGGTACAAGACCAGACTAAGTTGACTTTGAAAGCTACGGCAGGTGCCACCTTCAGGGATATGTATATGATCCGCCTGCCAGAAACAATCTTGCTGAGAGCAGAAGCATATTTACTCAAAGGAAATAACGCATCCGCAGCCTCAGACATTAACCTGGTGCGTAACAGGGCGAAGGCAAAGCCTGTAACCGCTGCGGAAGTTACACTGGATTACATCCTGGATGAACGGGCAAGAGAGTTAATGTATGAAGAAGACCGCCGCATTACGCTTTCCCGGATGGGTAAGTTGGTGGAACGGGTAAAGAAATATAATGCATTAAGCGGACCGACGATTCAGGCCTTCCATGCCCTATTCCCAATTCCCTTCTCAGAAATACAGGCCAATAAGGATGCAGTATTGGAACAAAACCCAGGATATTGATCAGGATTTCCAAATTTTATTCGTCGCCGATAAAAATAGATTTTGATTTAACGGGCAGAAATCCTTTCCCGACTGTTTGCATCAAAACTAAAAACTAAAACATGAAGCAGATCATTAATTTCTTAGCCGTTTTGAGCCTCTTGATTGGATGTAGTTCCACCTCCGAGAATCTGCTAATGACGAACGTAAATGCCCTCTCAGCAGCAAACCGCACCCGGTCAGATGTGCTGAACTACCTCAAAAAAGTGATTGAAAATAACCAGGTGATTGTGGGGCAACAATGCAGCGAGTCGCCAAACATACCAGCCGATTATGCCAAGCACTTCAAAAGTATTTATGATCTCACAGGCAAATACCCCGCTTTGTTGGGCCTGGACTACGGATATTTCTCGAATGTAAATATGACTTTAAACAATCAGTATGCCGTTGAACACTGGAAAAAAGGAGGATTGGTCACGTTTAGTTGGAGCGCAGACAACCCCTGGAAAGATGGTTACAATGTCCGTTGGAATTCTGAAACGAATAAAGATACCATCCAGGTTCGTCAATTATTGAAATCAGCCGCTGCATCCCAGGCCCGCACGAATTACCGGAATGAACTTGAAAAAGTGGGTGCTGCGTTGAAAGAACTGAAAAACGCCGGCGTAATCGTGCTCTGGCGACCGTTACATGAAGTAAACGGCAGCTGGTTCTGGTGGGGTGTCAATAACACTAAACAGCCGACCAATCAAGCTGATTATCAAATGCTTTGGAAAGATATGCACGATACATTTACAAATGAATTCGGACTTGATAATCTGCTTTGGGTTTACTCGCCAAGTGCACCGGGCACCTGGGTTCCGCCGGTCGATGTTATGTTTCCGGGAGAGGCCTATGTTGATTTGGTGGGTACTGATCAATATTCCATAACGCCGGATTTTAAGGATTATGATGTACTAAAAAAGTTGAACAAAATAGTGGTCAATGGAGAAATTGGGCCATCTAATGAAGGTTACGGCAAGTTTGACCAAATGGCTGTTCTGAATGCCTTCAAGGGCAAAGCGGCCTATTTTTTACAGTGGCACAGCTGGACAAATGCAAAGGTGGGGATTAAAGATAATCTCAATTTCAAGGAAATGATGAACGATCCGGCAGCCATTACGCTGGATAAAATGAAATAAGAAATCACTAGCCAAAAATGCTTTCAATACTATGCAGATAAAAAAGTACTTAATAATTCTTGGATTGGCCTTTTTGGTTTTTCGGTTAACAATTAAAAGTTCATTTGCGCAATTTGTGGATTCATCCGCAGGACGTGTAAAAACACCTTTATCGGTTTCTTATAAACAAATCGGAACGCTGAAACCACGGTCGACAAAAGAAATCGAATCCTCCCGCATCACCGTCGGCTGCGAAACCCTGGACAGAGATTTTACAGATTTTAATGCCTATAAAAACTATTTGCCTCTTTTAGGAGTAAAAAAAATAAGATTACAGGCGGGTTGGGCTAAATGTGAACAAGTCAAGGGGGTTTATGACTGGAAATGGCTGGACGGAATCATAGATTTCGCAGTAGCCAATAAGCTGAATCCCTGGCTGGAAACCTCTTATGGAAATCCAGTTTACGAAGGTGGCGGCGCAAAAGGTTTGCTCAACAGTATGCCCACATCGCCCGAAGGTTACGCGGCTTATGATCGCTGGGTAGAAGCGTTGGTAACCCGCTACAAAACCAGAGTGTATGAGTGGGAAGTTTGGAATGAACCTGACCATCCAAGCCAAAAGAACGAACCCGAAACAGTAGCAGCATTAAATATCCGCACGGCCGAAATTATCAAAAGGATTCAACCTGATGCCAAAATCGCAGGTCTGGCCTTTGCTTCGCATACGGATACCATTTATTTGGACCGCTTTTTGAAAGTGATCAGTGATAAGGAAAAGCTGGATCTGTTTCACTGGATCTCCTATCACAGCTACGCTTATCGTCCGGAGGACTCATACAAGGGTGTGATGAATCTGACGAAAACGATGGAAAAGTATTCTAAAAAACTGCGTTTGAGACAAGGTGAAAACGGTGCTCCATCAGGTTATATTCCGAGTTATGCACTGGATAAATTTTACTGGACAGAATATAGTCAGGCAAAATACGATATGCGCCGGCTGCTGGGAGATTTGGGAAGGGATATTGAAACTTCCGTTTTTACGATCATTGATATCGCCTATGCAGGAAACCCGCCGGTCCTGAACATGAAGGGCCTCATCCAATCTGATTTTACCAAGACTGCGATCCGTCCCAAAGTGGCATACTATGCTGTACAGAACATTGCATCAGTTTTTGACAATTCGTTGGAACTCGTACCCGGTTTTTCAGCGAGAGCCAGCACCACAGACTCAGTTTCAGTTTTTGGTTACCAAAATAAAACCAACAAAAAACAGGTGATAAGTATTTGGCTAGATGGCAAAATACCCGCTAATGCATTTACAACCGTGCCCACCGATATTGTGATTGAAAACGGTAATTTTAACCAACCTGTCTGGGTGGATTTAATGACTGGTCGCGTTTACGAGATCCCAAAATCGGACTGGACGAAATCAGGAAATGCCTACACTTTCAGACACATTCCGTTGTATGATTCGCCTGTTTTGATTGCGGACAAATCAATCTTAACCTTAATGAAATAATGAAAGTAAAATTGTTGCAGCGCATTTTCTTGTCTCTTGGTTCATTCGCGATCTGTTTCACACATCCGTTACACACGCTGTCGCAGTCGACGAAACCCATTGGTACAGAAGCCATTGCTGAAATCGCCATGGGAAGAGGATTGAAAGAAATAGACCTCGGCATTTATGGCGGAGTATTATTTATGCATGGAATGAGCGAGCTGGCAGTATTACAAAAAGACCCTAAAACTTTAAACAATACAATCGAAATTTTCGAGAAGTTCAAGACCAAAGAGATCAAGGGACGAGGAAGCTTTATCAGTTATGAGGCTGGCGGAAGTGGGGTCGCTTATTTAAACTACTTGAAAAAGTCGGACAAATTGAAAGAACAAACTGAGCTATATGCCGACAAGATGTTCAAGGACCAAAAACGTACCTCCGAAGGACTGCTCACCGCTCCCTGGCTTAAAGATAGTCTCGATCAATTTATGATTGATTGCGCTTTTGCGGTTACACCTTATATGTTGTACGCCGGCTTGAGCATGAACAAGCCCGAATACGTAGATCTGGCCGTTTTTGAGACTCTGGAAATGTTTAAAATTTTGAAAGACACCAGCGGTTTGATACATCAGGGCAGAGGGTTTCAGGGATTGGGGTCGATTTCGGAAGACAACTGGAGCCGCGGAAATGGTTGGGGCGCATTTTCGCTGGCATTTCTGGTGCGGGACCTGCCGGCTACCCATCCGAAGAAAAAAGAAGTGAACGAGCTTGCCAAAAGTTTCTTTACGTCTATTCTCAAATACCAAAATCAGGAAGGATTATGGAACCAGGAAATGACCGAACATACCTCCTATGTAGAAACTTCGGGAAGTGGATTAATGCTGTTCGGTTTAGGGATTTGTATAGAGAAAGGCATTATCGATAAATCTCATTTGCCTCAATTCGTGAAAGGACTGAGCGGATATACCTCCTACATCACACCTGACGGCTCCATCAGTAACGTCACCATTGGCTGCCTTTGTCCCGGAAAAGGCACTAAAAAAGATTATATCAAACATGCCTGGAAACGCAACGATATTCATGCATTCGGGCCGGTCGTGTTGGCATTTACCCAGGCTGCCAAAATGGGAATAAAGGAAATAACACCTGCAAAAAGCATGGGATGTTATGTGGCCGACTTTGAGAAACCGATGAAACCTCAGGCTTATGTAAGATACATGCCCGAAGCCAACGGAAATATTTGCTGGGAAAACGACCGTATCGCCTTCCGGGTATATGGTCCGCCGGTGAAAAACAGAGTGAGCAGCGGTATTGATATCTGGACGAAATCAGTCGAATATAACATCATATCAAAATGGTATAATGATAATAACATGGGCAAATCTTATCATGAAGACCATGGGGAAGGTAACGATTTCTATCATGTAGCCTACGGTAGAGGTTTGGGCGGCACAGCTATCTGGAGAAACGGCAAGCCTTTTATCTCTCAGCCTTACGCATCACACCGGATTCTAAAAAATACAGAAGAAGAAGTTGCTTTTGAACTCAATTTTGACGCTTGGGATGCCGATGGGATCAAAGTGCGTGAAAAGAAGGTGATCAGCCTGAAAATGGGAACGAACTTTTGTAAAGTAACCAGTACGTTTATAACAGATTCAAAAGAACCCCTGACTGTAGCCCTGGGAATTTCGTATAGCAATAAACCCGAAATAATAAATGACGCGGAAAAAGGCACACTTACAATTTGGGAATCATATATGCCCAAAAACGGTGAGTTAGGTACAGCGGTTCATGTACAACCTGCTGTTTTTAAAGCTTTTGCTGATTATGAAAAAGAAAAATATATCTTGATAAATGCCCAATCGGGCAAGCCCCTCACCTATTATGTGGGTGCAGGTTGGAGCAAAACGCCTCAATTTAAGACCAGGCAGGAATGGCTTAACTATGTAAGCGCGGAGATCCCAAACATGAAATTTTAGAAAATCAAAAACATGAAATATCCTATCTTATTCATTGTCATAATCGCATTAAGTTCGACGTTCGGTTTTGCCCAAAAAATTGATACGTCTGCCAATCGTGTGAAAACGGATTTTTCAATCCCGTTGAAGCGGATTGGCACTATAAAACCTAAAAAAACAAGCGAAATCAACAGTTCCAACTGGATTATTGGCTGCGAAACACTTGACCGTGATTTAACTGATTATGAACAGTACAAAGAATATCTTGTTCCGCTGGGTATCAAGAAATTGCGAATGCAGGCTGGTTGGGCGAAAACCGAAAAAATCAAGAATAAATATGACTGGGCATGGTTAGATAAAATCATTGACGATGCACACCAAAGAGGTTTACAGCCTTGGTTAGAAACTGGTTATGGCAATACGCTTTATGAAGGCGGCGGCGGTACTAATCTGAGTGCAGGAATTCCATCTTCTGACCAGGCCCTGAAAGCCTGGGACAAATGGGTTACAGCCCTTGTGGAACGCTACAAGGACAAAGTGACTGACTGGGAAGTCTGGAACGAACCAAACTTCGGGGATAATGAGATAAATAAGCCTGAGAAAGTGGCGGACCTGAATATCAGAACAGCAGAGATCATCAAACGCATCCAGCCAGAAGCCAGAATATCGGGCCTGGCCATGGGACACATTGATTTAAAGTACGCTGATGTCTTTTTCAAAAGGATTCATGATAAAGGCAAAATGAATCTTTTTGACAACATGACTTACCATGACTATGTCTACAATCCTGACGCGAATTATGGTAAAGTAGCTGAGCTAAGACTGGTTTTGGACAAGTATGCACCGCAGGTAAAATTACGCCAGGGCGAAAACGGCTCACCCTCTTTCGGCGGAGGAAACAGAGGGGCCATTGGCGATTATGACTGGTCGGAAATTTCTCAGGCCAAATGGAATATCAGAAGAATGCTGGGTGATTTGGGTCATGACATCGAGTCAAGTATCCTCGGGATTATCGAAATGAACTACGGTGCTACCAGTGGGCCGATCACGAAAATGAATGTAAAAGGTATCATTGAATCTGATACTTCAAAAAGAGCCATTCGGCCGAAAATAGCATATTATGCCATGCAAAATGTGGCTTCGGTCTTTGACGATCAGCTGGTGAGGATCAAAGATTTGGAAGACACGCACAATACAAATGCCACCATTGGACAGGACGAAGTACGTTACAATAAAGGGACCGACAGAAGTCTTGCAGTGTATGCTTATCAGCATAAAAATACCAAGAAGCAGGTTTTTACGATTTGGAATAATGAGTATATCCCCACGTCCTCGAACGCGACCAGAAATATCAATTTCACCATCCTGAATGGCAATTTTGAAAACCCTGTTTATGTCGATATGCTGACTGGCGGCGTCTACGAAATTCCGGCGGACCAGTATAGTGTTAAAGGCAATAAGTACACTCTCAAAAACATAGCCATATACGATTCTCCGGTGTTGATCGCGGACAAATCGTTGATAATTTTTAAATAAGAGGGTCAGGTATTTTCAAACGATCATAAATACTTTTTAATGAATTTTTCAATAACCCGTCGTGAAATGCTTGCTGCCTCTGCAAGCCTGCTGGCCTCAACCTCCGCTTTCGGAAAGTTGAAGAGGGAGGAACTTTATACGAACCTGATGGCGACGGTAACCTGCGCACCGTCGACTTTGCCGGAAGGAAAATACATTCCGTTCGATTGGGGATATGGTGAAATTTCCGCAGGAAGCGAGGGTTTGAAATTGTTTTGGAATCAGCCGGCTCCTTCTAAAAATCAGTTTGCCTCATTACGAATTACGAGTGCAACCGATGTGCGCGAAATCCTGGTTTTAGAGGTAAAAACAGCCGAAACAGGTAAAGTAATCGGCGAATGGGATTTGCGGTTTGCTGCGTTGATGCAACCTTTTGAATTACCGATTCCCGCCAAAGACCTGGAAGCCGTTTTTGCCGAAGGAATCACTATAAAATTGGTGAAAGGAACGAAACCATTTTGGTTTTTCACCAACAATAATTCAGAGGAAACCGCCCCCACGGCCTATTTGCCTCACTTATTGGTTTACGAAAAAGGAATGGTTAAGGAGGCTTGGCAAGACCGGCTAATGTCGCTCGAATCGCTGCAAACATTTGGCTGGCAACAGGGCATTGTTTGGGACGGACTACTTGAAATGAGCAAAAAATCGACAAAAGCAAAAACGGTTTTGGAGCAACAACTTGCGTTGTATTTTGCCAATAACAGCCTGTTGTACTGCAATTTGAACAATGTAAAAACACTGGAAGAAATTCATACCGTAGAGTCAATTTTACCATTTGCGATTTTGGCACAAACCAACCCCGGGCACGCTCTACTGAAAACGGCAATTAAATTTTGTGAAGCACATGCCAATTCCGAAGGCGTTATTGCCGACGGAACCGGCGATAACCGAATGCTGAAAACCGAAGAGTGTTATACCGTGAGTTATCCTTTGGCTGTTTTAGCAAAAACGCTGAATCGACCTGAACTGGCTCAATTGGCCATCAGGACTTTACAGGCGAGGGTTTCTATTCTTGAAAAAGGAAAGAGTATTTATCAGCGCGGCACCGAGCAGGGCGAACTGTATTTTGAAAACTGGGGACGCGGAGCAGCCTGGTATCTTTTGGGTTTGGCAAAAACGTTGGTGCATTTACCTGAAAGTACCGAAAAGGAATCGCTGAAAAGGTCATTTGAGCAAGCGGTTTCAAAAGTAATTTCTTATCAACTTCCAGGCGGACTTTGGTGCAATTTTTTCAACCTGGCCGAAACAGGTGTCGAAACATCCGGTACTGCCGGTATCGCAGCCGCTTTGAGCTACGGTTACAGAAACAAATTGCTCGGCAAAAATGCCGCCGAGGCTGCCAAAAATGCAAGCATGGGACTTTTGCCATACATGACACCAGATGGCTACTTGACCGGCACTGCCCAGGTAAACAAAGGCGGCGATGACCTGCAAAAAAACGGATTTCGAGTCATTTCTCCCTATACGCTCGGATTTTTAGCCCATTTAGACCTAAAAAACCTTTGAAAACATGAATAAACTCCAGACGCTTGATTACGCCGCCATCATCCTGTATATGATTATCATGTCCGGTATAGGGATATTTATGGGCAGGCTGGTCAAAAATATTAATGATTATTTCAAAGGTGGAAGCGGAGTCTCTTGGATAGCCGGGGGCATCAGCAATTTCATGACCAAATTTAGCACAGTTATTTTTGTTGCTTTTGGAGGTATCGCCTATTCAGATGGCTTGGTGGCCATCACAGTGCTTTGGGCCACTATTTTCCCTTCCCTCATTGCTATCTTTTTCTTTGCCAAACGTTGGAAAAGAGCCGGCATTATGAGTCCGGTTGAGTTTCTTGAGACCCGTTACAATGCGCCTATTCGCCAGATTTTTTCATGGAGCGGTGTTGTTTTCAAACTGCTTGATGATATGATAAAACTCTATTCAATCGGGCTTTTCGTCACTGCCGCTTCGGGGATTTCGTTCGAGACTGCTGTCATTTCTTGTGGAATTATTGTTACGCTTTATACGGTAATCGGCGGATTTTGGGCGGTTATTGTAACTGACGTGGTTCAGTTCGTCATACTTTTTTTTGCCACCCTTATTTTAGTTCCACTGGCGTACAGTGCTGCTGGTGGCCTGGAAAATATGCAGGCGGTCATTCCGCAGAATATGACATGGTTCAATGGAAAAAAAGGGATGCCGCTTTGGCTAATTGCCTATTATGTGCTTCTTATCATCCGCTATTTGGGTAACTGGACATTTATACAACGTTTTTACTCTGCCAAAACAGAAACCGACGGGCAGAAACTGGCAGGTTTATCAGCATTTTTCTTTTTTATTTTCCCCTTCATTTTTCTTTTCCCACCAGTGGCAGCCCGGGTAATTTTACCTGATCTGGAAAATCCCGAGATGGCGTACGTGGCACTGTGTCTGAAATTACTTCCGAAGGGGATTATGGGTCTGATGATGGCTGCTATGTTTTCGGCTACCATGTCGGTGCTAAGTGCTGAATATAACGTAACAGCCAGTGTTTTGACCCGCGACATTTATCAAAGGGTTTTCAGGCCCAATGCCAGTAGCAAAGAATCTTTGCTGGTAGGCAGACTGATGACTTTTGCTGTTGGCTCTGTCGTTACAATTGGGGCCTTTTTTGTGGGAAGTTTCGGTGGCGCATTCGAAGCGAATAAATTATTGGGCGGCATCTTCGCTGTACCCATGATCGTCCCCGTTATTTTTGGGATCTTACTGCGAAAGCCACGGCCTTGGGGTGCCCTTGCAACATTATTTTTGGGAGTGATGGTGGGTTTTATATTGAACGCCAACAAGGCCATAAGCTGGGAAGTGGCTACGCTAATCGAGATCGTATTTTGTATTATCATCTTTATTGCCTCAGGATTTTTTCCCTCAAAAGACAAAATATACAACGAAAAAGTCGGTGCCTTTTTTCATAAACTAACAATACCTTTTGTCCCGCTAAAAGAAACCAATGCAGACGACAAATTTATCGATACACTCAAACTTATGTATGGAATTGCCTTCGGGTTAACGGGTGCGATGTTTGTCATTATGGGATTCCCTTCCCGAGGTCTTATCAGTGGTCAATTGGCCCTCGCTGCCGGTATTTTATGCATGAGCGTTACAACTTATTTATATTTCAGCAAAACTAAAAGCGTTCAAAATGAGTAATTTACACAACAAAGTCATATTTATCACCGGTGCATCAGGCGGTATCGGAAAAGCCACAGCTTTAATGCTGCTGGAATCAGGTGCGAAGGTGTTTGATTTCAGTCGAACAAACCAACTTGCCGAAGAAGTTTCACACCAAAATCTAATGTCTTTCAAAGGCGATGTTACGTCAGAAGACGATGTAGTGGCAGGCTTCGCCGCTTGTATGCAAGCCTTCGGAACGGTAGATGCATTACTCAATAACGCAGGTTTGGGGTTAGTCACCAACGATTTGTCTAATACCGAATTAGAGACGTTCGAACAAATGTTTGACGTCAATGTGAAAGGTGTTTTTCTCTGTAATCGCGAAGCTTTGAAAATAATGAAGCCCAAAGTGGCTGGTCATATTCTCACGGTCATATCCATGGGAGGACAACGTACCAATCCAACAGCGCCAGTATACTGTGCCTCAAAATTTGGCGCGAGAGGTTTGAGCAGCGGCCTTGCCGACCAGGCCCTGAAACTCGGCATCAAAGTCACTGACATCAATCCGGGTCCCGTAGACAGCAACTATTGGGGTGACAGACAAGTACCGAGAGAGAAGTTCCTTAAAGCTGAGGATGTTGCACGGGTGATCACCTTCGTATTGGATCAGCCGGAATACATGCTGATTAGAGAAATTAATTTTGATAACATGAAATTCTTAGCCTGATGAATTCCAACGGACATATTTCAAAGTCACCCTTCCCGATTCCTGTTTCAGAAATGCGGGAACGTTATCTGAAATTATATACAGGCGCGGTAAATGACGTGCTACGGTTCAATTATCATATGCATGCCACGAGTCTGCCTGCTGCTTTTGCGCCTTTACGTGAACAAATGAAGCTCGCCGGCATGGCATTCACTGTTAAGGGAGGGCCGGATATCACCACCGAGGGAGAGTTTGAAATGCGGGCAGAAATGCTGGAAGCTTTGCATGAAGATTCTGTTGTGGTATGGGATTGCACAGGCGATATGGTCACGTCGCAATGGGGCGAGGTAATGACCATGGCAGCCATGAAAATCGGTTGCCGCGGTGCAATAGTCAACGGTATCAGAGATACGATGGCCTTGCTGGATCTGGGCTTTCCGATATTTCATAAATACAAAGCGAATACTGGCATGTTGGGAAGATTCAGGATGTATCATTACCAAAAGCCGATCCTGATGGGTGAAGTAATAGTCAATCCCGGAGACTGGCTTTTTGGTGACATTGACGGCGCAATCTCAATCCCACAGGCCATTGCCTATGATGTGCTGATCGCTGCGGAAAAGCTGCTTTTCAAAGAAGACGAGATCCGGATCATGGTTGAAAGTGGTATGAAACCGACAGATGTTGTAAAAAACGGAGGATATTTCTGATATGGCGATTTTTTTGAATGATACGGAGAAGGACATCCTAGGGAGAGAAATCGGCAAACAAGATTCGTTGATTTCTATTTTCTATGCTGCACTTCAAAAAAGAGTGAACCGGCGAGTCGCCTGGGGAAATTTGCTGGGACCGGATGCAACTACGATCTGGTGGCATTCAGCCGCGGAATATTTGTCGGATGCGGCGATGTGTTATGCAATTAACTCCTCCCCTGAACTGGCGGACTGGCTTCATGCCATTACCCTTGACATCGTCAGGAAACCTGCTTATGAATGGATAGGTCCGCCTTTTCGTGATCATTTGGAACCATTGACCGGTCATCTGGAAACTGCGCATATTTGCTGGGGAATTTCCGCAGTTTATGACCTTGCAAAAAACGTATTCTCTGAAATTGAGCAAACAGAAATCCGCGATGCACTTCGTGAAAAAGGCATCGGGTTATGCCGTCAATGGATTGAAACAAATAATCATCTGGCCAATTGGCGAAGCATTATGGTCAGCGGGGCGTTGGTTTCGGCGGTCGTTTTAGAGGATGAAAAAACGGTAGCTGCATTGCTTCCAGAGCTCAAACTGTGCCATAACGCAATGCAGGACGATGGCTCCTACGGCGAATCTTTGCAATATGGAAACTACCTGTTGCTGGCTCTCAGTTTCGCAAAAGAAGCGGTTTTTAGAAAATACCCTTCAATCGCGCAGGATGTTCTTCCATCTTTTGATTCATCGGCTGCCTGGTTTGTAACAAGTATGTTTTATACCAAACCACTCACTGGCTGGGGCGATGAACCACGTGCCAGAGCTGCAAATTTTAATGACAGTGCAGCCACATTTCGCCCTTCCGGCGATCTGCTTTTGCACATGGCGGTTCGTGGGCATTCTGAATCCGCAAAGGGTTTGTCAAAATGGCTTTTTGAAAAATACTACACGATAGTGCCTGAACAAGGGCCACACGACCTGGCAACTTTGGGCATGAGAAACGACTGGGGATTTTTAACTTTGCCACTGTTAACTTACCCATCAAAGACCATTTCACCCGAAGAAGCCGATTTGCCTTTGACGACTAATTTCTCAAATGGAAGTGCTTTTATCAGAGATGCATGGCATGGGAAAACCATCATTGCCACCAACGGAGGAAGCGAACCACTCAACGGTTTGGGCCATCTACATGGAGATTTGAACAGTTTCATTTTGGTGCATAACAACGAAAGGCTTTTGGCTGACCCGGGCCATTCTTGTTATAGAAACCTCATTCATGGTTTAGAAAGCAGTTCACAAACCCACAATACCTGTACCTTTTTGATTGAAAAAGAATCTTTGGGTTTGCAGGAAGATTTGGCAAAAGCCACATTGTTGGAGCAAAAAAGCGTTTTTCCGAGAAGAATTATCGTTAATGGAAAAGGTGGTGAGAAAATTGAACGAGGCGATAAACGATTGATTTGTGAAAAAAACGATGTGATTTCAGTCATCGGCTCGGAAGTAGGTAAGGCTTATGGGCAGCCTATCCAGGAATTTTCAAGGTTCTGGATTTTGGCAGGAAGTAACGTTCTGTTTGTAATCGATAGTATAACAGCCGGTTACCCGGTTAATACCGTCTGGAACTGGGTGGTTAATAACCGGGATGGAAAAGCAATATGGCACAAGGAAAATAACTGCTTAACTGTTCAAAAAAATAACGCCGGCATTAAGCTCTTCCATGGTGGAAATGGCTCATTTTCATTTCCGGTTTACGGATTTCTGCACGATGCTTATCACCCCGAGCCGAACCAATTAGGCGAAGGAAGATCAGGCGATGGTTATGTATTTCGTTTTACGGAAAAAGAAAAATCAGCGAGTCGCACCGTTGTTCATGCTATTGCCTTGGATGAACCTGATTTGTTGATTAACTGGAATCTGGAGGTAAACCGGAACAACTATACGTTAAAAAGCGATACGAAATCTTGGACATTAAAAATCAATGATGATGATTCTTTCTCGTTGATTTCAGGGCATGGACGCACTTGGAATTTAAAGAGAAATGAAGAGAAATACGGACTGGAAAGAATTGATTAAGCAATGAGAAACATCGTTTTTTTATATATCCTATTTTCTTCACCGACACATTTTGTTGTCGGGCAACCAACAGTTGCTAAAAAGCAATTTCACCTCTATCTTTTGGCCGGACAGTCTAATATGGCAGGGCGTGGGGTTGTGGAGAACGAAGATAAAACTACTCACCCGCGCGTGTGGATGCTCAATAAAAGTAATCAATGGGAATTAGCTGCCGAACCTTTGCACTTTGATAAGCCGACGGTTGCAGGCGTAGGTCCAGGGTTTGCTTTTGCCAAAGAGATGGCTAAAATGGACACAAATATTGTGATCGGCCTCATTCCTTGTGCTGTGGGTGGTTCGCCCATTGGCGTATGGGAACCTAAAAAATATTACGAACCAACTAAAACTCACCCCTACGACGATGCCATTCGACGAACCAAAATAGCGATGAAAAAGGGTATCTTGAAAGGCATTTTATGGCAACAAGGCGAATCAGACAGTGATTCTGTAAAGTCAGGTGTTTATTCTACAAAACTAGAATTGCTCGTCAAAAACTTTCGCAAAAGTCTAAAAATCAAATACTTGCCTTTTGTAGCTGGATTAATAGCAGATTTTTACATTGTAAACCACCCTTATGCAAATACGATAAATGAGGCAATAGAACAATTACCAAACCAGACCAAACACACTGCATTCGTAAGTTCGACAGCCTTAAAACATAAAGGCGATGATACCCATTTTGATAGTCCATCAGCCCGTGAATTGGGAAAAAGATATGCAGCTGTTTTTCAGGCATTTTACATAAAAAGAAAATGAAATTTATAGGAATAGACCACCCGGCCGTTGCCGCCGATGATGTCGAAAAATTGGCTGACTGGTATTGTGAAGTATTCGGTTATGAAAAATGGTTTCGACATCGAAACGTTGAACCGCTCAAACCCGTGTGGATGCTCAAAGCACCAGACAATACTTTACTCGAAATTATGCCAAAAGATGAAACCATCAGGCAAAGCCGCTCTACCTGGACGCCCGGCTGGTCACATTTGGCTTTTCGGGTTGAAAACATTGAAAAAGCCATCACTTTTTTAGACTCAAAAGACATCGTTTGGGGAGGTGAAGTAATGAATGCCATAGGCGGTGGAAAAGTAAGAAATGCCTTTGATTGTGAAGGGAATATGATTCAAATTTTAGAAAGAAGAAATTTATGAGTTCATTTAAAATCAAGGGTTTAGATCACCCTGCCGTTGCCGCGGGCAACGTTGATACGCTTGCCGATTGGTATTGCGAAACATTGGGCTTTGAAAAACTATTCAGAGATAACCGACCCATATGGCTATTGAAAGCCCCTGATAATTCAATTTTAGAAATTTTACCAAATGACGGGAGTCCTCGTCCGGAGCGTACAAACCTAACCTTGGGTTGGTCACACGTAGCTTATTGTGTTGATGATATTGACGCAGGAATTGCTCATTTGGATACATTCAACGTGGAATGGACAAGCCCGCTTTCGCCCGCAACGGGTGGAGGAAAAGTTCGCACATTCAAAGACCCGGAAGGAAATACATTACAATTGGTACAAAGATAAAACTCCCACAAAAGCACCAATATTAAGTGTATTGGTAATAAAAAAACTCAAAACATGGAAGCATTACATTATGAAGGGAATCATTCCTTCACTTTAAAAACTGTTGAAAAACAACCGGTTAAAGCAGGGGAAGTACGTCTAAAAATGGCTTATGTTGGCATTTGTGGCACAGACGTACATATCTATCACGGCAAAATGGATGCCCGGGTGAAGCCGCCTCAAATTATCGGCCATGAGGTTTCGGGCGAAATTGAAGAAATTGGAGAAGGTGTAACGGGCTGGCAAATAGGAGATAAAGTTACCGTTCGGCCACTAGATCCGGGTACAGAAGTTTCTGCTGATAACGGTTTTAGACATATCGGCCAAAATCTCATGTTCATCGGCATCGATTCTGCGGGAGGCATGCAGCAATACTGGAACGTACCTGCGTTTACACTACACCGTTTGCCGGAAAACCTCTCTTTGGCACTGGGCGCTATGATTGAACCACTAGCTGTGGCCTGCCATGACATCAGGCTTGCCGGGCTGAAATCGGAGGAAAACGTGGTCGTACTTGGAGGAGGGCCAATCGGTTTTCTGATTGCACTCACGGCTCGTCAGAAAGGTGCAAATGTCCTAGTCTCTGAGGTCAATGAAAACCGCATTTCATTTATTCAATCGCTTGGTTTCAACACGGTCAACCCACTGAATGAAGACGTGGTTAAAGCCGTTGATAAATTTTCAGACGGAGCGATGGCTGATGTGGTTTTTGAAGTTTCCGGTGTGCAGGCAGCGGTTACGACGATGACACAACTATGCCGGGTGCGCGGAAGGATTGTGATGGTAGCGATTCATCCGGAACCCAGGCAGGTGGACTTGTTTCGCTTTTTCTGGAAAGAAATCCAGTTGATCGGGGCACGTGTATATGAGCCGGAAGACTTTGAAGAAGCAATCGCTCTGGCAGCATCCGGCGTTTTACCACTTGACAAACTGATTACTGAAATTGCCCCTTTGAAAGATGCCAGGCGGATTTTCGAAACCATCGACAGCAACCCTGCCGGGATGAAATACATTCTGGAATGTAACCCTCAGATGGCAACTGTTTAAGCAAATCCATTTCAAACAACTGCGGGTCGACTGGCCGGATTTCACACTGAAATCAAAAACATATTGTAAACAGAGACGAGATATGAATGTACTGGATAGTTTCAAAATAACAGGCAAAACCGCTATGGTGACAGGTTGCAAGCGCGGAATCGGAAAGGCGATGGCGATAGCACTTGCCGAAGCGGGCGCCGATATCATCGGTGTTTCGGCTTCACTTGAATCAACTGGAAGTGAAATCGAAAAGGAAATAAATGCACTGGGAAGGCAGTTTTATGGCTATCAATGCGACTTCAAAAATCGCACTGACCTGTATAAGCTCATCCAAAAGGTGAAAAATGAATGTCCATCCGTAGATATATTGATAAACAATGCGGGGAACATCCTTCGTAAACCTGCCGCTGAGCACCCGGACACATTCTGGGACGAAATTATTGAAATAAACCTGAACGCTCAGTTCATCCTGGCAAGGGAGTTTGGAAAAGAGATGGTACAACGAGGGCATGGTAAAATCATCTTTACGGCGTCCTTGCTTACATTTCAGGGCGGAATCAACGTGCCCGGTTATGCAGCTAGCAAAGCCGGGATCGGGTCGCTGACAAAAGCCCTGGCTAATGAATGGGCAGCTAGTGGAGTATGTGTGAATGCGATCGCCCCGGGATATATTTCAACAGACAATACCACGGCGTTACGCGCCGATGAAAGTCGCAACACAGCGATCCTGAGCCGTATACCCGCTAACAGATGGGGCAACGTGGAGGACTTTAAAGGAGTAGCAGTATTCCTCGCCTCTGCTGCATCAGATTATGTCAATGGAACAATCTTAACTGTCGACGGTGGCTGGATGGGAAGGTAGTGCTTCTCCCATGGAATTTTAGCATGTAATGAGGCAGGTTTGACCGCCTGTTGGTTTTAATGAAAATTTCCAAATTTAAACAAATAACAACATGACTGGTTTTAAAAAATGCGCATTTTTGATTGCTTTGTTTATTACAGTTAATGCCTTTGGAAGAGACATTTTTGTCGCTACGGATGGTAATGATAATCTGAATGATGGCTCCACGAGTCAACCTTATCTGACCATCAACAAGGCTGCCAGCGTAGCAATTGCCGGGGATATTGTAACGATAAGGTCCGGAACATATATGCCTGCGACAAGAATTACCGCAGCAAATTCGGGAACGTCCGTTGCGCCGATTATTTACAGAGCAGAAGTGCAAGGTAGTGTGATCATAGACGGGAGCATGTCTGCAAGCCCGACTTCGGGTGACAGGCTTGGACTTTTTACTATCCTTGGTGCCGATGCTGCAACGCCGAAGAGCTGGATCGTGGTTGATGGTTTAAGAATCATAAATTCCACCTGGGCAGGATTTTACGCAAATCGCAGCAGCAATATCATCTTCCGGAATTGCAGCACATTTAACACCGGTTCATCCGGTATAATAGGTGCAGCTTCATCAAACATTACTGTATTAAACAACACGGTTCAACTGGCCTGTCAATTCCCGTCTGCTGCCCAAGGTACCAACGAATGTATCACAATGGCTTCGGTGAATGGTTTTGAAGTAGCGTATAATTCTGTCTCGGACCGCATGACTGACATCAACAACGGAGGTGAAGGCATTGATGCAAAAAATGAATGTAAGAACGGCAGTATTCATCACAACATTGTTTTTGACCTTGTGCGACTGGGTATCTACATTGACGCGTACCAGAGAAATTTAAGCAACGTTGACGTTTATGCCAATAAAGTCTATGACTGCAGCAAAGGAATTGTGGCGGCCATTGAAGCAGGCGGTACTTCAACGGGGGTTAAAATACACGATAATATCGTATACGACAATCCAAATGGTGGCATACAAGCCGCTGGTTATCTGGTGGGGGGCGTTATGAGGGACCTTTCCATTTATCAAAACACGGTCGTGAGGTGTGGAGGCATGGCGGGAAGCACCAGGTTCGAAAATTTCGGAATTATGATAGATGCTGACAACGCGAGCAACAGCAACTTTGTGGTCAGAAATAACATTGTGGCAAACTGTCCGATGCAAATAAAAACCCGAACTCAAAATTACCTCACTGTGGATAATAATCTGCTTTTTGGTCCAAATTCGTCTCCCTCTTCTGGAAATAATGTATTTGGGAATCCAGGGACCAACGCCATTTTAAGCGACCCGCTATTTGAAGATGCAGTAAACAATAATTTTCGATTGATGGATGGTTCACCAGCGATTGATAAAGCAGAAGGGACGCCACTTTCAACTGTGGATTTTTACGATTTTCAAAGAACCGGTCTGCCAGATTTAGGCGCGATCGAATACGTTTCAGGAGTACTCCCTGTAACTTTGGTATCCTTCACAGGACGCCAGGAGAAAAGTATGGAGAAGGAAATGATCACCTTACACTGGTCGACAGTTTCTGAAATAAATGTATCCGAGTACGTAATTGAGAAAGGTAATAACCCAATGATGTTCGAGGCGATTGGCTCTGTTTCTGCAAACAATACAATTCAAGCGAACAGTTACAAATTTATCGATTGGAATCTGGTGAAAGGACTTCAATATTATCGTTTAAAAATGATAGATCTCGATAACACTTTTGAATACAGTAAAATTATTGCTGTTAATGTAAATGCTGAAAAATTAGATAAAGTTGTGGTTTTCCCAAATCCTGCTACAAATTCTATTATCGTGCGGCATGAATCTTCAGCAGACGCAAATGGTCTTATTCAAATAATCTCTTCTGGCGGCAATTTCATTTCGAAATGTTCGGTTCTGCAAAATACGACAGAGACAAAGGTGGACGTAAGTTCTCTTGCAAAAGGAAGTTACGTAATTGTTTTTGAGAGATCTGGTGTAAAAACTTCCCGTGTATTTATTAAGTAAGATTGTGTAAAATTTTAAAAATAGCTAAATGATCCTTCTCATCATCAGACTGGATATTAATTTCACAGCTGCCAGACCGGCTTATGTTGGTTGATAGAGGCCAAATACGGCCTCGTTTTTGGCCATCTATCAATTAACATTTTTTCATGTTCGGAAAATAGACCCACAGCTTCCACGCAAGGCCTTCAAAAAAGCCTGTTGGCAATATTATCATATTAGGGCCCCTGTAACGATGTGTTTTGTAGTGAGTCAGGAGCTTTATTGAGGTTATTTGCTAGGATGCCAGCGAGTGTTTTCTAGCTCTGAGGGCTTGAACTGAGCGCTCTTTGGCAAGCAAATTTTAACCGGTCATTACCATAGATATTGCCAAGCCAAAGGACGCCGCGGCAGGAATTAAACGTTTGCTCCGTCAACTGTCTGCCCTTTAAAATACCTTCGACGTACGAGCCGGTGCAGGGACCAACCTTTGAAGATGCACTTAAAAAGTCGTCCTTATTCCAGCCTTTTTGATCCGCATAACTTTTGATACCGGTCCTTGATGCTGCGTCTCAATTTAAAACCCTCCGCTGTCTAAAAAGCAGCCTTGGTTTGCTTTTTAGCCTACCGCTTTTAGTTTGCCTGATTTAGTAAATAGTATTCCTTTCACCCTGACCATATTTTCAGTGATCCGGTTATTGCGGACACGTGCGTAACGCTGTGTCGTCCGGATATTTCGGTCGCCCAGTATTTTACCCATATCTTCCAATGGAACGCCACTGTTCAGCATGACTTCTGCAAATGTGTGTGAGGCAAGGTGCGTGTTGAGATCCCTACGGATTCCAGCCAATTCTTTCAAATATACATTGTTCCAGTAATGGCTGTTGTTCACCGGAATTGACCGGTTGTTGATTTTATAGTACGAGTGGTTCCTATATTTATCGATTAGCCCCTGAACAATTGGAAGGATCGGCACCATTTCGGTCACATCTGTTTTGCCCCGATCTTTAATCAGCCACTTCTCGCCTGCCCTGCCCACCCGAACAATATTCTCCAGGCTCAAATTATATATATCTTAGTAAGCAAAACCGGCAAACGTTGGAAAATAAAAGCATCTTTTACTTCGGCAATATGGTCAATGGATATTTCTTTCTGATAAATCGCCTCCACTTCGGAAAGCTCCAAAAGGCCGTTCTTCTTTATCATTGACTCCCCCCCTGAAAACTGTACATTTAAAACCAGAGAAAATCGTGCGATTTTGATAACTTAACCATCAGAAAAATCGCTTATGAAAAAGACCGCAGCGGCGGCCGCAAAATTCACAGAAGCGCAGCAGGGTGGCCGGTGCCATCATTTTTGCGCTGCGCCAGGCGGACACCGGCGTCCAGGTGGCAGAAGTTTGCCAGAAGATGAGTGTTAGCGAAGCTACCTAATATAACTGGAATCGGATCGCCGAATCGAAAGAAGTACGCCGGTCTTGGTGTCCCGGAGCTTCGGAAGCTGGAAGAAGAAAACCAAAAGTTAAAACAGCTCGTAGCAGAGTGGCCCGCCACCGCGGTTGAGCCTTGACGAACAAATGTTACAGGATTTTCTCAAAAAAAAGCTCTAAGGCCGGCCAAAAACGGATGCTGGCCGCCAGCTTAATGAAGAATTATCGGGTTGCCGTTATGCGAGCATGTTCGTTTGTTTACAAAGATCCTGTTGCCGGGCGGCCGGTGCCGTATTATAAACCGCATCGTCGTGACGATTCGGCTATTCGTCATCGAATTAAGGAAATTGCCCAGGTGCGAATTTGTTATGGATATCAAAGAATTCATGTTTTGCTTAAACGAGAAGGCTGGAGGGACAATCATAAAAGGGTGTACATAGTTTACAAAGAAGAAGGACGGTCGCCGCGCGATTAAACTTGCGTAGCAAGCGTCCGAGACGAAGTAGAGCTACTCCACAGCGACTTGACAGGCCAAATCAGCGCTCGGGATCAATTTGCGGTTCATAATTACTTTGAATTGCTGCCGCATAAGAATAAAAACGTGCCACCGGATTCTTATTTTCAGATGTAAACATACAATATGGGTTGGTGGTACACCACTGAAACCTGATGGCCTTTGGGAAGCTAAATCATAACATAATCTTCATCCGCTTTTCCCGGCATTCTTTATTTTCGTCAGTATATTGACCGAATTTTGAAAAGTTGCCATAGGCGGCAAAGAGCTTCACTGGCAATCTAAGGTGAGAATAACCCTAATAATTTTATTATGTTTTTGACTAAAAAAGGAACCGCACCGTCGTTCACAGGGATGGTATGTGCCGGAGTTTTTGTTGGCGCGGCATTTTTCACAGGTAACGATGCCTTTGCGCAGCGGGACCGCAAAGATAATCCTTACACCAAAAAGGAAATCGGTACCATTGCCCCTCCCGCCAGCCTTTCCCAGGGTTTTTGGCTGAAAGGCGATCTCCACGTGCACACCGTCCATAGCACAGACAGCAGGGATTCGGTGACCAACACAATGAAAAAGACGCTTGGCTACGCAAGGTCCGTAGGAATGGGCTTCATTGCCATTACTGACCATGATAACCACGTGCGGGGCGATATAGCGCACAATACCTGGGCCGACCCGGATTTTAAATCTGATTCGCTAATATTGCTCTATGGTGCCGAATGGACAACTACCCGTGGTCACGGAAATGTATTTGCGGCCAAGCCCTACAATCACCAGAAACTGTACGATGTGCGCGATCAACGTGATGTACTCATAGGCAGCGTAAAAAAAGAACTGGGCGTGCATTTGTCGGCCAACCATCCGATTGGCAAAGACCATTTCGGCTTTTCGTACGACATGGTGAACTCGATAGAAGTCTGGAACTCGGCTGTATGGCCAAAGAATGTTGAAGCGATTATGATATGGGACGATATGCTGTCTTCAGGCCGCAAGCTTACCGGGCGGGGAGGAAGCGATACGCACAGAGGCTTTTCGGACAATCCGGCCGAGGATACACCGGAGAATAAACGTGTCCGGTATAACTACATTGGCACGCCAACCACCTGGGTGTTCGTGAAAGAGCGCACGGGGCAGGCGGTAGTTGATGCTCTCACCAACGGACGCGTTTCTGTTAGTTCCAATCCATACGGCCCTCGGGTGGAGTTCTCCGCTGATCTTGACAATGACGGTAAAATGGACCTGATGATGGGCGATAATACAAAGTCAACAGGAAAGCCCGTGAAATTTCGCGTGCAGCTGGCCGGCAATACCGTTCCGGGTGGCAAATACAAAGTCAATGTTTTCAAAAATAGCAGCAATCTCTGGAAGTCATTGGATTTGACTGATGGAAACGGACTGTTTGCAGAATTCACAGATATGCCTTCGGACGAAAACCGAACTTATTACCGAGTGACCATTGAGGGTCCTGTAACGCCTTATCCGCAAGTTTCAGAGTCTATGAAACTCAGCGGGAATATGGTAGGACTTTCGAATCCGATCTTTTTTAACTTTGACCCTAATTTCTGATGTGAATTAACCCGCGACAATTTTTTTAGTAAAGTTGATCGATGACATAACAAAATATAGGCTGCCCTTTTGGGCAGCCTATATTTTGTTTAAGCCAGAATTGATATCCTTATTGAAACGAAATTAATATCCTTGATTTTGTACTAAGAAACCTTCTTCGCTGGAAGCTCCGTCGATTGCTCTTTGTGGAATTGGGAATAACCGTTTGTTGACACTGTTATCCGTTTTTCCTGTCCAGCTGCCTTCATATTTTCCAAACCTGATCTGGTAAGTCCTTCTGAACGCCTCCCAATACAGCTCAAATCCTGACTCACGGAATAGTATGTCAAGGTCGATTTTGGTCAGCGCCTTCGGAGTTTGAGCTAGCCGGGCATTTCTTGAAGTTCTCAATGTATTGATATCGGCCAAAGCCCCTGCGTTGTCACCATTTCTCAGCTTCGCTTCGGCACGCATCAGGTAAATTTCTCCAAGGCGTACCAGTACAAGGTCAACACTACTGTAACTGCAGCAATTGTTCGCAGTATGACTGAATTGATACTTTGAAAAGCGGTAGCCCGTGTTGTGCAAGCTGCCCGGACCAGTAAAATCAACCTGGCGGGTATGATTTACGTAAGTCAGGTTCGCTCCACTAGTTCTCCTGTTGATCACCGGATATATCCTAACCTTGCCGTCTGCAGATCTTAAAATATTGCCGCTTCCGTCTTTTCTCGGTCCCCAGATAATGCCACGTAGAATTCCTCTGTCCATTTCAAACTGCGTGGCATCTACGGAATAATAATGCTCCGCATCGTTCAAGGGCGTAACCCCTGTCAGGTTTTGCAGGTTTGCAGGTACGTTTGTTTCTTTTTTGAAAAAACGTGCATCAGCATCGGCCGGATCCGTATTACCATAAGCATCAACCCAAGTTTGATAATAGTCGGGAGTTGCTGCGACCGCATCTGTTCCGCGCGTATTTGGAAACTCTGGCCTTGGTATCTGGTCACCGGATATAGACCAATATGCCCATCGCTGGTGATCAGTCTCTAATACCCCACGCTGATCGAGTGCAAAAATGAGCTCTTTGTTAGTATGGTTATCATCGCTAAACAAATCGAAATATTCCGGAGAAAGTGAATACGGTCCGGCTATGATTTCATCGGTATATTTAAGCACTTTATCCATATCTTCTTTTCTAAACTCCGGCGTATCGTATGGATTCCTATACACTGCAGCGTTCAAATACAAACGCGCCAGGAAAGCCTTTACCGCATTCTGGTTTATCCTGCCCGGGTCATTGTCTTTGCTGATGACATCAACCACCGATAAAAGCTCGCTTTCGATATAAGTAATTGCTTCCTGTCCTCTCAGGATTTGAGAAACGTCACTTGAAAGCTCTTTTTTGAAGACCAGGCCCCAGTTGTCCAGTGCCAACATATTCAGGTATGCCTTCATGGCTACCATTTCGTAGTAACCTACCTGCGCACTTGCATTGCCGTTTTCAGCAGCAGCCTTCAATCTTTCCGCAGCAATTACGGCTCTCGATAAAGTTAATGTTATTTGCGTCCACGTATCGGTAACGAGGCCATTGCTTGGGGTCATCAAATGCTGGTGAACAGCAATGAACTTGCCGCCATCATACCAGTCTGTACCGCCGCGATAAGGAAGGATACCTTCATCGGAAGCTACCTCCTGAAGTCCGAATTGGTTTGTATGCAACCACACACCAGCACGGAGAAGGCCATATACAGGAGCAATAGACCCGCTTACAAGCTCCGCTTCGCCCGTTCCTGTGAGCGATTCGTCAAGAATATCCTCTTCGAGCGTGGTACAACCGATAAAAGCCAGTAAAAATGCTGCAACGGTCAGCGGTCTATAAAATTTAAAATTTTTCATTGCGAATTATTTTTCAACAAATAGTAAATATTCGTTTATGTTCTATTAAAATGTCACATTAAGACCAAGCAGAAAGGTTCTTGCTTTCGGGTAAGTAAAGCGGTCAATTCCGAATGTCTGGATTCCACCCGAAGCTGATCCCGTATTAACTTCCGGATCAAAACCTGAATAGCTGCTAATGACAAATAGATTTTGGCCGGTTATTGTAATGCTGGCACGTTGAATTGCATTTTCCAGCTTGGTTCCTGAAAAATTCAGATTGTAGGCCAGTGTAGCATTGTTCAACCTCATGAATGAGCCGTTTTCAAGATATCTGGTTGACACAACATTAGCATTGCTTAGCGTTTCATTTGGGTATTGAATAGCAAAATCAGTTGAGTTGTTTGATTTAGCCAATTGTGCCCTGCTAAACAAGGTCATTGTTGTATGGTTGTAAACTTTATTACCAGCAACACCATTAAAATTTAATCCCAGATCGAAAGCCTTGTATTTTAAATTAAGGTTATATCCGTAGATGATTTTTGGTATCGCGCTACCCACCACAACACGGTCATTGTCCAATGTCGCGCCGTCTCCATTGGTATCCCTGAATAGATTCTGACCATTTTCCGGATTAATGCCATCAAACTGATACATATAAAATGCACCAAGCGGTTGGTCATTGATATAGCCATTAATAGTCGCACCCGACTGGCCTGAACCCTGCGCTGCCCCGGTAGCCAAAACCGAGTAAGGTGAATTCTGCACTTTATTTTGAATGTAAGTAAGATTACCTCCGATGTTGTACGAAAAGTCACGCTTTGGATCGCTGCGGTAGTTCAATGTTAATTCAACACCGTTGTTAAGGATTTCCATATTCGGGATGTTTGTCCAGTAGCTGGAAGTAGGCTGAACAGGATCGGCAGGAACGACTTCCAGAAGTATATTGGAAGATTTCTTATTAAAATAATCCAAGGTACCCGTCAATCTGTTTTTGAGTAACGCGAAGTCAATGCCAAAATCTATTTGTGTAGAAACTTCCCATTGCAAATTAGGGTTTGCCAATCTGGTGAAAATAATACCGTATGGATAGCCTTGCAGTGAAGTAGCATCGGTATCATAAGGGTAAGTACTTACGCTTCCAGTCCCTGTCTGCAGGCGCTGCTCCAAATAGCTGGCTTTGGTAATTTTAGACGGGATTTCCTGATTACCAGTCTGTCCCCAGCTTGCGCGTAATTTCAGGTTGTTGAAAGCCGAACCTTTCATAAACTCTTCCTGGCTGATGTTCCATCCCAATGCGAAAGAAGGGAAATAACCGTATTTATTATTTTCTCCGAACTTAGAAGAACCATCGGCGCGGAATGTTCCAGTCAACATGTATTTATCCGCATAAATGTAGTTCACACGGCCGAAGAAAGATTGCAGCTCGTTTCTTAGCGCATCCGAGCTAACGGCAGTTGGAAATGCCGTTGTGCTAGTATGATCCTGATAAATAGGTTCGATATTGTTGTTTGCAAAACCGCGGTATGTCGTGTTCCTGCCTTCGTCCAGAAATTTTTGAAAAGAGTGACCTGCCAGGAGCGTAACATTGTGCTCGTCACGAACCCAGTTATAGGTTAATGTATTTTCAACAAGCTGATTCGTATTTGAGCTTATTGTATTGTCCAGCACACCCTGGGAAACGTCGGACTCATTGACAACCGTCGGAAAGGGCTTGTATTGTTGATTTCTGGTTGTTGTAGAATAATCGACGCCGTAATTCAATTTATAAGTAAGGCCGTCGATGATTTCTATCGATGGTGAAATATTGGCCAGAATACGGTGATTAGTTGCTTTGTCGCTGAACAAATCATACCTGGCAAGCGGGTTTAACGCGTTTGTATTTAACAAGGTTGGAACCCCGTCAGTGTAAGGAGCTATCGTCGGGTTCAAGCTCAACATATCACTCATCGTGGAGATGATGTCCGGGCGTAAATTCTCCGTGCGGGAAGCAGTTAAATTATAGTCGATGTTCAACCGCCCGTTGAATGCCTTTTGGTTAAGATTCAACTTTCCCGAATAACGTTTCAACCTGCTGTTTTTTAAAATCCCTTCCTGATCCTGATAACCTATGGAAGTGAAATAGGAAAAATTCTCGCTATTGGCACCGCTCATTGACAAGTTCAGGTTGTTTGATACACCTGTTTGCGATAGTTCATCCTGCCAGTCCGTGTTTGCACCAAAGTCTTGCAATGTTCCGCCTGCAGCTACAACCTCCCGGCGAAACGTTTCGCCATCAAAAACCTTAATTTTATTGGCCATTGACGAAACTGCGGTTGACGCCGACAACGTCAATTGAGGTTTTCCCTTTCCCTTTTTTGTGGTAATTACCACAACCCCGTTAGACGCTCTGGATCCATACACAGCTGTTGCACTCGCGTCTTTCAGTACATCGATACTTTCAATATCGCTTGGGTTGATAAAGTTAAGCGGATTGGTGGGAACACCGGTGGCTGAATTATCCAGCAAAAATCCGTCAACCACATACAATGGCTGCGTTCCTGAGCGCAAACTACCAATACCCCTGATAATAATGTCTTGCGCAGCTCCGGGTTCACCACTGTTTGCAGCGATGGAAACACCTGCCAATTTACCTTGCAGCAATTCGCCAGGGTTGGTAACAACACCGCGGTTAAAACTTTCGCTGCTAATTGAAGAAATGGCACCGGTAATGTCCGATCTTTTCTGCGTACCGTAACCCACAACCACAACTTCGCTCAATTGCGAAAGGTCCTGGCTTAGCTGAATTACGATGGACGATTCACCATTCAATGGAACTGACTTTGTAGCATATCCAATAAAAGAAACTTGGAGGACAGCATTTGCATCGGCTTCGATGACAAATTTCCCTTCGGCATTCGTTGATGTGCCCCTTGTTGTTCCTTTAACGACAACCGTTGCGCCCGGCAGCGGCGCCCCGGCTTCATCTGTAACAGAACCCGAGATGGACTGTGCAACAGACGCTGCATTTGCAGATAAACTTTCTGCCTGAAATAAAAGCTTGGTATTAACATTCACAGTGAATGCCTGAGCGTTGTAAGTATTAAACACAACCAAAGGCAAACATGCGGAAAGACATACGAGCTTTGATAGACGTAGTTTTGAACGCATAAAATTTAAGTTTTTACTAAAAATCTGATGCAAAGTTACCTTGGACGAGGTATCGTGGAACTTATTTCTCGTTATCATTATATTAATAAACTTGCAGGGCTTTCCGACAATATCACGCAGGAACAACCTAGTTTGGTAACATAAATTTAATACTGCCGTCTTTTCGAGCCGCGCTACCTTTGCAGGGAACGAAACTATCTTCAATGAAAGCGATATTAAGTCTGTTGCTCGCATGCAGTCTCCCTGTTTTTGCCCAAACGGATGACAAATTAAAGATTAATAAAACGCAGATAATCGGTTCTCATAATAGCTATAAACAAGCTATTGACCCGGCTCTTTTTAAGGCATTTACTCAAAAAGATTCCGCTTCGGCAAGCGCGCTCGACTATGAACACGTTCCGGTTATTGCACAGCTTGATCTTGGCCTGCGCAACCTTGAAATCGATGTGTATCCTGACGAAAAAGGAGGAAAATATGCAAACCCGAAAGGTCTGCAAATGGTCGCTGGGCAGAAGCCATATGATCCGGAGGGAAAAATGAAAGAGCCTGGGTTCAAGGTGCTGCATGTGCCTGACCTTGATTTTCGGACGTACTATTTCACGTTCATCGATTGCCTTAAAGACCTGAAAGCCTGGTCAGAGGCGCACCCTGATCATACGCCGGTATACATTACTTTTGAAGTGAAGGGAAAAGTTGCTGATGCAGGCACAAGGGAAGGCAATGCAGCCAAGCATTTCGACGAGCTCGACAAAACAATTCTTGAACATCTGGGCGAAAAGCATATTCTCACACCCGATATGGTGAGGGGTAAGTACGAGTCCCTGGAAAGTGCCGTGTTGCATGATAACTGGCCAACATTGATGCAAGCAAAGGGAAAATTTGTGTTTGTACTTGATGATTCGGGCAGCAAACGGGATTTATACATCGCTGGGCACCCGTCATTGCACGGCAGGACAATGTTTGCAAATGCATTGCCCGGCACCCCGGAAGCTGCTTTTTTGATTCGAAATAATGCCAAAGCCGCCGAAATACCAGATCTGGTAAAAAAAGGCTACCTGATCCGCACCCGCGCTGACTCAAATACGCAGGAAGCGAGGAGGAATGACAAAAAAACTTTCGAGGCGGCCTGCAAATCAGGCGCTCAAATAATCACAACGGATTATTACAAGAAAAGCACCCATTTCGAATCTGACTATTCTGTAAGCTTTGACGGCAGCACCTATTTTCGGAAGAACCCACTTTTTTAACAACTTACGGAGCAGGTGCGCCTGTTCGTCTTAGCCGTTAAGTGGCATACGCTAACTATTGCAGTCTGCCATTTGAGCAAAAAGGTTGAGCTGTAACACGATTTCAGCCAATGTTGTAACTGGACCTTTTACAACTTGCTGCTGTCAAGTATGCAAAATTAAATAGGGGAGCAATCTTAGACCGGATTCATCAGTGTAAATCAATGATGAAAAGAATTGTTGCGATTTGTCTATCGAAAGGAATTTGTTGGATCTACTCCTGGCAGGAGAATAAATAATAACAAGAGAAAAGATGACCAACGTAATACTTAATACATACGTCTTCTAAGCCATAAAACATCAACCATCTCGACATTTAGGGAAACGAAATGAAGAAAGTACGTTTTTTTAATTCCATATTTCTTGAAGCACTAGACCAAAGAATAATTTTGATACTGGAAAGCCATAACGAAATCGTCAAACAAACGAACAATGCATATAAAAATCAGGAAATTATATTAGACAAAAAAATCACTGAAAGGTTAAACTTACTAATTACAAGCAAAGACTCTACTACTATTAAATATAAACTTAGACAGCTATATATCGTTGAAAAATATACCGCTCAAAGAACTGCATTCATTACGCGGAAAAGTACACTAACAACGCTAACTTCCATTTTCGAAGAATTTTTAATTGAGCTGCGCGCCATATTGGTAAAAGAATTGGATTTACTGGATCATGAAGTGCTAAAAATTACAGCCCCACATCAGATACATAGGGTGATTATAAATAACCTAGCCATTTACTCTAAAACCTTAAATAGTTCATGGTTCCACATTAAAGAAGCAATTGATATCAATTCAAATCTAAATAAGGATGTTGAAACATTAACAAATAATCAGAAGGAAACATTATTAAAAATAAAATCAATAAATCAAGAAAAGCTACAAAGCGGAATACAAATAATGGCTTTGACAGATTACGAATATCATCATGATTTAATAAGAGCAATTGAAGTTTACTTTGTTGAAATGAATGACTCAATAAACCAAAGGGTTAAAAAAACACCTCAATAAATATCGACTTCGTATATCGCGTTAAAATATAGTGTTAATATGTAAAGCATATTGAGGATAGGAATAAGCAGGTAAGAGTCAAGTTGGCCTAAACTAAGGAGTGTCCCTAAAACTCAGACAGTCTGAAAGCACATAAAATTCTAATCACCTTGAAACTACAAAGTCTTTGGCAAGTCTCAGATATACCCCCATTTTTAGTTACTCCAAAACCGACGTTTTTATAGTAGCTCAAACTACTAAGCTTAAGAATATTTGTCCTTCAGGAACACTACTAAATCCGCTTCAAGGTTTTTAAAGGGAGAATGGAATAAAGATCTAATGATATTAATACCTATTAAAAGATCTAGAAAGCTCAATAATACATTTGGAGACTGTGCATACACCGTTATTTGATTTCCGCTTTTTGAAATTTGTGCCCCTACAAACTCTGATTTTCGAACAATAATAGTTTTATTTTCACCTACACCGAAAAAGCTCTAAGCATACCTAGAAGAAAATTCCTTCTCGAGAGTTCGAGCCATTTCGTCAATAGATGGATTTTGCTCTATTTTAAATACTCTCATAGTTAAATTTTAATATACCGTACGTAAGTTAAAAAGGATGGCAAATACATAACCTATATATACAAGATTTATAAATTCCATTATTGTGGGAAACTTGGCTGCAAACCCGCTATTCGTGAAGTATTTGCTTTTTCTAAACCGCCACAAGCCCCGTACCCTTATAAGATTGCTCAATCGGAAAAACGGTGACTTTGTCCTATAATATAAACGATTTGAATTGAAACATTCCTCTACCCAGACTGATGGATATACCTGGTCAGCCCGGTATTGATTCGTTGGAGACCTCGTCTATTCAGCAACATTCTCATTTTGCCTACATAAAACCTCAATTAGCTTAAAACTTGTAGACTGGATACGGCGAATTTTGTATTGTAATTAATACAGGTGTTGAACATTTAGATAAATTTAAACGAATAATTATGCCTACAATCCTAATCACAGGTGGACACAGCGGGATCGGCATCGAATGCTGCAAAGTTCTCGCTTCTAAATATAAATACAATCTGATCTTGGCAGGCCGTAGCCCTGAGCGAATGGAGAACTTTGCAAAAGAATTAATCAAATCTTATGGGATAAAGGTAAGCGTATTGGCAATGGATACTTCATCTTTGGCCTCAGTGAGGTCTGGTGCTTCGAATTGCCAGAAAATGATAGATAAGGGAGAAGTTGATAAACTAATGGCGATTATCTGCAATGCTGGTGTTCGGTTGAATGGAGCACCAACCTATACCGTAGACGGTTATGAAGAAACCCTTGCAACAAACTATCTGGGACATGCGCTATTGTTAGAATTGCTGGTTGATAGCATTGCAGACAACGGTCGGATCGTTTTCACTGCCAGTGGTACGCACGACCCTGATACAGCAGACGGAAAAATGATGGGAATTGCCGATGAATATGACGCAGTTGGACTGGCAAATACAGGTAAAGGCGGAGCAAAGCCCGTTTCCAGAGGAAAGCTCTACGCAACTTCGAAACTGTACATGATACTTTATGCCTACGAACTGGATAGACACCTGAGAAATGCAGGCTCTTCGATCTTATCCATAGCTTTTGATCCAGGAGCCACATCTGGAACCGGATTTTTGAGGAACATGCCAAAGCCTGTGCAGTGGCTTGCTGGCAGTGCATTTATGTCATGGGTGTTGAAAAAAAGCGGAGTGACCATTGGCGATATTAAATTTTCGGGCGAATGTCTTGCCAGGGTCACTGCTGACCCCGAATATGCGAATGGTTCAGGAAAATATTTCCAGACGAACGATGGCGAATTAACAGAAAGGCGGTCTTCCAAATTATCCTATGACGAGGAGAGGGCTATAAAATTATGGAAGGATACTAAAACGCTTATCCATATACAGCCAAATGAGGGGTCTTTAAAACTCCGCTGACCACTTTGGGACATCAAGGCAATTAGCTTGATTGAAAGATCTTTAAGGAATAATCGATTGCATGGTAATCAATGTCAATAGTATATTAAATTTGTAGAGTGAAAGAGAAAGAAAACGAACATCTCCAAATGAAATCTTTATCAGATGTGCACAGGGCATTTGGCCTACCTATGCCCGTGCATCCCCTGATTAGTCTGATCGATGGTGCTACAAGCAAGGTTCTCTTAACCAAATTGCATATTTTCCCAAATCCACATGTGCTAAAATTTTATAAGATTTCTTATAAAACAGTACACAGCACAAGGTTACGCTATGGCCAGTCTGAATATGATTTTGGGGAAGGTGGCCTGTTATTTGCAGCGCCAAACCAGGTTATCGGGAGCGTTGATGATTTTAATATCAACGATAGGTCTCCATTTACTTTGCTCATCCATCCGGACTTCTTTCTGACTTACCCCTTGGCCAAGAGGATTAAGTCCTATGGGTTCTTTTCATATTCCGCCAATGAAGCGCTGCATTTGTCTGATCGGGAGAAGAAGACGATCATGTCGATCTTCGGCATCATTGAGGATGAATTGAATAGCCGAATTGATGAGTTTAGCCAGGATGTTGTTATTGCACAGATTGAGCTGATGCTCGCTTATGCAAACCGTTTTTACAAGCGCCAGTTTATTACAAGAAAGGCAGTAAACAACGACATATATCAAAAGATGGAGCAGATTCTGGACGATTATTTTCCTGAAAAGTCACTGGATCAAGGAATACCTACTGTTCTTTATCTGTCTAAAATGCTTAACCTGTCACCTGGTTACCTCAGTGACCTCTTACGTTCTCTTACCGGTCAAAATGCCCAGCAGCATATCCACAACAAACTGATAGAAATGGCAAAGGAAAAACTTTCTACTACCAGTTTATCGATCAGTGAAATTGCATACGAACTAGGTTTTGGGCATCCGCAATCGTTCAGTGCTTTATTTAAAACGAAGACTCGCTTAACGCCATTAGCATTCAGAAAGTCCTTTAATTAATAATCTCCCTGGACCCTGCCATATTCTTTTTATTGTACCCTTCAAAATACTTGTGCAACAATACAAAATGGGCATCGCGTATTTGTAAAGAAACTGCGCCAATTAGCAAGTCAACTGATACACTAAAGGGCGACCTAAAAAAATCAACAGGCGGACAAACCACGAAACCAAGCGCCCACGCTAGCTGAACTTCCGGAGGTTTCAAAACAGCACTTTCGATGTTTTACAAAACCTTTACGGACAGGCAATAGCTAACTTTGCAGCATTATAGATTACAATAATTATGGCAAGACAGTTTTAGTTACATGGGCTGCTTTGACCCGTTCCATAAGAATAAAGTGCTACTTGAATACACTTTAACCACCATTGCCGCATACGCGGATAAACGACAATGGGAGAAAGCCGCAGACTGGGACTCACTGCGGGCCATGTAAAATCTGAGGGAGTATATATACCTCGAAAAGCCAAAAGCTTTCACGGTTTATAACGGACGGATCTAGCTTAGAGCTTATACTGCATCGATACCTTACGTGTAGCGTTCCAGACAACCGAAATTCTTACAGCTCCTATATTCCGTCGTCCATATTGAAGAAATTATACAGATAGGTAATACTACAAATTAACGCCGGCCTGCCAATTGCGTCGGTGCTATTCCAAATTGTTTTTTAAATGCAAAGGAAAAATGTGAGAGGTCTTCAAATCCTAAGTCGAGATAGACATCCGAAGGCTTCTTATTTTCTTGACTGATAAGGAAATGGGCTTCTTGCAATCTCCTCTTTACCAGCCAGTGGCCGGGCGTTTCATGATAAGCTGCTGCAAAATCCCTTTTGAATGCAGATATACTTCTTCCTGTCAGGTAAGCAAAACGTTCTACATTTACATTGAATTTATAATTACTGTTCATAAATTCTTCCAGATCTATTTTTCCAGGTCTTCTAAATTCAAATAAAACCGCTGCAAGCTCAGGTCGGGTCTTCAACAAGATAATTAAAAGCTCCTCATATTTTAGATCTTCAAACGCTTCATCGAGTTGCATAACACCTTTATAATAAGGCTTTATGGATTGTATGAAACTTTGAATCAATTCCGTACTTTGGATGTCGATAATCGTATCCTTCAATCCTCTGGTTGTTTGTTTTGATCTGTGCTTGCTTTGAAAGTCCTGCAAAAATGGCTGATCGAAGCAAAAAATAATGGGTTCAAACCTTTCTTTGCTATCCAATAACTCATATTTGGCCAGTCTGTTTTTACGGGCGAGACAGGCATCACCTGCTCTGTAAGTATAGCTTTGAGTGCCGTCATAAACGCGGATCGTTCCTTTGACAATGTATATGAAAACATGGTCAGGAATAAACTGTTCCCTCAACATGTTTACTCTGGTGTCATCTGCTATCGTCCTCATTTCAAAAAGCGTTTTTTAGTGGATGGCCCAAATAAATTAATACCAAGGGCATCAACAAGAATGGGATTTCTATCAATGCAAATTTATAGTTTCCCGCCTTTAAAGCGAAAGCCATCATCAAGATCAGCAACACCGCGCGTAAAATATTTCCTATAAAAAAAGTTTGTGGAAATAAGATCAACACTGCCGAAAGTATAGACCAGACCCCGATCATGGTTCGGATTGTATCGTTAATACCCAGCAGTATTATCATTTCTGCATAAGCTGGCGAAGGTGTGCTGAAGGTTCTTGAACCATGACTAACCCCAAAATAAACGGTAACCAAAATCAGCAGGCTACTAACCATTTTTATGGTCATTTTGGATTGAGTTAAATTTGATCATACTGTCTACCGATGCCAGGATAGATTCTTCCAAATTGGCTACCGGTTTCCAGCCTAAGTCTGTTTTTGCTTTTGCATTGCTCACATTGCGGTTCATCCGGATAAACATGGCCCCCTGCTTTGCCTGCTCATTAAAAAGAGATGCAATTTTTAACACAAAGGCTGGGATCTTTTTGCTGGAAACTTTCCCGGACACCTCAGGCCTGGCTGTTTTTAAAAATGTTGCAATTTCCGGCATTGAAATTTGTCCATCTGCCGAAGCTATAAATCGCTGACCATTCGCGTTTGGGTTTTCCATAGCCAAGATATGCAAAAGTGCTACATCCCGTACGTCTACGATATTTAATGGGATCGGCGGGATTGCTTTCCAAGTGCCATCAAGCATATTTTTCAAAATATCTAAACTGCCGGAAACATGCCCGTTTAAGGATGGCCCGAAAATGGCAACAGGATTAATGGTTACAAATTCCAGATTACCGCTTTGATTTTTGATGAATTCCCAGGCAGCCTGTTCTGCCAGAAGTTTGGACTTTTCATAAATTGATAAGCCTTTTAAATTTGGATCTGTCCAGTCAGCTTCGGTAGTTTGTCTTCTTTTATCGGTCTGGCTAAATCCTACTGCCCCAAAATTCGAAGTCATAACGACCCGTCTTACACCGGCGTTACAGGCAAATTTCAAAACCCTTAGAATGCCTTCCACGGCAGGTCTTATGGCTTTGTTTTCATCTTTGGGTATTTCAAAAAACATAGGAGATGCAACGCTTAACACATACTTGCAATCTTTCATGGCCTCCTGCCAATGATCATCACTGGCCAGTTCGGCTTCAACAAACGAGAGATTCTCAAAAGACGAAACTCCATTGGCTTTTAAGGTTTCAATCAGTTTATCCTTGTTTGCCATTGAGCGAAGCGTAGTTCTTACCTTATATCCTTTTTGCAACAATTGCAGCACTATGTGCAAGCCAACAAAACCATTGCCACCTGTAACTAAAACAGTCTCTAAACCTTCCATTTTTTAATTTTTTATATCGCAAAGTTTGCAGAAAATATGGAATGGGACTTTGTTGAAAAGTCCAATAACACTTTGCTAAAAGGTCCATTTACCTTTTTAATGGAACAGCCATGCATCGTTTAAACCGAAAGAATTTAGGATAAGAATTAAAATTTGAGAGTATTCAATGCCGGAATGATGTCAATATCTCTCATTGACAAATCTGTTACAGTCAGGTATTGCTGAGCCAACAATATTAGGCCGATCTCAATGAATAGTTTGCCTCTCGCCGCTGGCAAGTTCTGTCGGCGTTATCCCAAATTGTTTTTTAAACGCAAAAGAGAAATGTGATAAATTTTCAAAACCTGTTTCTAAATACACTTCGACCGGTTTTCTGCTTTTCTTAGCAAGATGATAATATGCTAATTCCAAACGTCTTTGCGTTAGCCAACGCTGTGGCGTTATCTTATAAATTTTATAAAAATCCTTTTTAAAAGTAGTCAAACTGCGTCCTGTCAGGTAGGAAAACTTTTGAAGCAACATATTTGCGGTCGCCAGCCAGACCCCTTTATTTGCTCCCGGAATGAACGCTGTCTTTTTCGATGTCATCATTTTATTATTTAGTTGATACCAAAATTAGGCAGCATCTTTTTAAACGTCAGGAGTCTTAGCTCACAAACCGTGTGATCAGGATGGTAAAACAGTCATTAAAAATGAATCCTCAGCCCGCAGCCAATCTTAATAATATCCGTAACAGATAATGATGATGGATTAAGCACATAGCTGATCAGATACAGATCGTTCGTGTTCAATTCGATATATCCGGTTACAGATTTAATTCTCCCTGTACTTTTCAGCTCATGGGTGACAGATGATTCTGTCGCAAGATGAAGCCGGAGTGCAGACTTCCACCAATAATATCCCCGTGGGAATCTTTCAGGCCAGTTGAGATAAAACTGGTCGCCAAAATGGTATACCGCTTTCATCCCAACATCCAGAGGATTAATGGTAACCGTATTTGAAACTTTTAGTTTTAGTGGAATGTAGAACAGCGATGTGGAAAGTAAATGGAGATTCCCTCCCATTTCTTTCGGGACATATCCGTAGTTCAAACCGGCGCGTACCCGTTGCCTAAACAAGTCGTAGCCTCCGCCAACACTTATAAATCCAATGCTTCCGGCATATTGCAGCCCAACATAATCCGGCGCCAGGTTTTTCAAGACTTGCGCATAGGAATTTCGATCTGCTGATCCGGTCAGCAGCAGGATAACTACCCACATTTTAAAATTCATTCTAGTAATGTATTATCGATTTGAAGACTTTTCCATTGACAATTTTGAGCAACACAAAAGCATTTTGGTTGAAAGCATAGCTGGTCATATACCTGACCCCATCTTCATATGGGTAAAAGTCCATATGCTGGTGGACGTGGCCATGCAGGGAGAGCAGCATTTTAGGCGTTTGCCTTAATAGCAACGGATATGTTTCGGCCAGTTCCCGATCAAATTCCAGCTCGCTAAATGGTGGGACATGAGAAACGGTAATCATATACGCAGCATCTTTACTATCCGACAATGCATGGGAAAGCCAGGGCATGTCAGGAACTTTGCGTCTGGAATATTCCATGCTGTTTGTGTTATGTGCAATGAATTTTATACTGTCGTAGACAAACGAGAAATCCGTCGGACCAAACATTCTCGTAAATACTTCTTCCCCGTTTGCAACCAGGTCGTGATTTCCGATGACGCCGATATAAGGTTTTTCGAGACGTCTAAGGCGGTTGTTCAACCATTCAAATTCCTGTAAAAGACCAAAGTCTGAAATGTCACCCGCCAGCAGGACGAAATCGACAGCATTCAGCGTGTTTACTTTCTCTACGAACCGGTCCATCTCATCGTACCAGCGCTGTGAGTCGCCTACAAAAACAACGGTCACTGTGTCGTCAGCCGGGTTTGAAAAAAGTTTTGCCAGATTTTTCTCATTCAGTTGTGTCGGCGAATCGCGGTCACTGATTTGGTTGGGACTGAATTCGATTTGGTTACAGCAAGTCAGCAGTAAAACGCAAAAAATCCAATAGCGCTTAGCCCAAAAAGATGAGTTTGAATGAGAATGATCTTGACATTTCATGAGGTGAGTATCCATTATTTAAAAGGATACTTTAACCAGATCAATATCAATGGCAAAGTCAGGAAGGGAATTTCTATCAATGCCGTTTTTGTATCACCCGCTCTCAATGACAAGGCCATGATCAAAACAATGGTGATGGCTGAAAATATATTGCTCAGGAAAAAGGTTTGCGGGAAAAACAGCGTCAATCCCAGGACGATCGAAAACACACCGAAATACGGCATAATGGTTTCCGTAATACCCAGGTTGGCCATCATCTTCGCCTGTTCAGGGCTGGGTGGACGAAACGCGTCCCACCCGTGTTTGATACTCAGCGCTGCTGAAATTAAAATGAGTATGATGCTAATGACTTTCATCTGTAATTGTTTTATGTTAAAAAAAGTTTTTTTCAAAAATCCGCCCCCAACGCAGCCCATTGCCGCCTCGTCATTTTAACAAATAGGTGTTGAAGATATAGCCCATTAGTATGGACACCGGGCATGTCACTTTATGTTAGGGATTTCTCATATTTAAAATACATCCCCGAATGGTACGGGGTGTATTCTCAAATCAACCGTACATTAAACTGACACCTACCAATTACGCGCGACCGAATACGGATAACTGCCATGAGCATCAACTGTTGGACATATACGTTACCATTACATCCCGGAAATCACACAGCACGCTATCCATGCAGCAGGCCCACATGTCAGTTAAAGGATTGCCTGAATTCCAGTGGGCTTTGTTTTGTCTTTGCCTTAAAAAGCTTATTGAACGATTGCGAATGTTCAAAGCCCAGTGCATAGGCAACTTCGCTTACCGTTAATTCGGTCGTAGATAATTTCTCCTTGGCCTTTTCTACCAACTTTTCGTGGATATGTTGCTGGGTAGTCTGGCCGGTTAATTGCTTGAGCAAACTGCCTAGGTACTTAGTTGAAACATTAAGTTTCTCCGCAACGTTTTTAACAGTTGGCAATCCCTTAGACATCAAGTCATCGTCATTGAAATATTCGTTCAACACCGCTTCCATTCGCTCCAAAGTTCTGCTGTTGGTTATTTTTCTCGTGATAAACTGGCGCTCATAAAAACGTTGCGCATAAGTAAGCAGCAGTTCCAACTGCGCAATGATGACATCCTGGCTGAATTTGTCAATGTTGGATTTGTATTCGCTTTTGATGTTGGAAATAATGCCATTGACCAGGGTTTCCTCGTGGTCAGAAAGGAATAACGCCTCATTTGTTGAATAACCAAAATAATCGTAGTGCTTGATCTTTTTTGCAAGCGTGGTATTCCATAAAAAATCGGGATGGATAAAAAGCATCCAGCCTTCGAGCTTGTGCGGCACACCATTCTCTTCACCACGCAAAACCTGCCCGGGAGACATGAAGGCCATTAGTCCTTCGTCAAAATCGTATTTCTGCTGGCCATAGATTAGTTTGTCACATCCCCTCTTCATAGAGACGACATACAGGTCAAATATGACAACATCCAATCCTGTATTATTTTTTAGCCCGGCTAAATCAATGAGGCCTATCAACGGATGATATGGTTTCCCCAACCCCATTAGCCGATGGATTTCCGTGATGGACTGTATTCTGTAAGGTTTCTTATTTTCCATATATTAAGGTTATCAAGTTGAAGGCGCTCGGCTAGAGGCGCTCGGCTAGAGGCGCTCGGCTCGAGGCGCTCAACGTATTACCGACTAAACAACAAAGTATTCTTTTTATTTTAGACTACGGTTTTGCAATGTTTTATTTTTTTAAATTCTGGATTTCCATACCTTAACAACACGGCTGGAATAAGCCGGCTTGCAAATTTCCATTTGTTTCATATTTTGTTATTGCAAAGTTCATCAGTTTTCAGATATTGGTTGTAGCCAAAATGCCCAATCTTGTAGTCAAAAGAGTAGATGTTGCTGTCCTGATCGTTTTTTGTGACATCGAAGACCGTTTTGGATCTTTCAAAATATTCGCGTTTGTTATAACCAATAACTCAAGTTTCGCAAATGCTAAGCCAATGTTCTCCGCTTGTACCAGATTGCTAAACACTTTGAGGGGCTTTCGCCGAAAGAATTCATTGGTTAGCCGGCTTTGAAAAAAGTTTTGCCAGATTTCTCTCATTCAGTTGCGTGGGTGAATCCCGTTTGCTAGTCTGGTTGGGACTGACTTCGAACTGATTACAGCCAGTCAGCAGATGGAAAAGGATATTTTTTCATAATTCCACTCGTACGCCGAATGTAGGAAATACCCCTAATCCAAGATTGAAAACATTGCCTGTTTCGGGTATGTAAATTTCGGAGTTCACATTAAAGCGGTTGGAGACATTAACGAGATCAACAAAAGCTGAAAACACACCCCACTTCGTAAGAACATTATAATCCGCTCTTAGATCCAGGCTGATAAAATCCGGTAGCCTGTCTCCGTTTACCTGCGTGATTTCCTGTCCGTATTTTTGATTGTCCGGATTGCCCAGTACATCAGGATGAATTATAAATGCATCTGTTGGCCGGCCTGTGCTGTACCTGAATTTTCCCGAGAAAATCCACTTGTCGCTTGGCTTATAACTTCCCAAAATACTTATCGTATGCGGTATATTAAAAGCATAATCGTATTCGCCCAAGCCATTGTTATCGTTCCTTTTGCTTTCCATAAATGAATAGCCAAGCTGTCCATAGTATTTACTCGAAAGCCGTTTTGTAAGGCTGAAATCCGCTCCGTATGCGTATCCATCACCATCGTTGGTCAGATAGCTTTCTACCCTGTTGGGCTGGACAATGACATCATCGAATCTCTTGTGCCAGCCCTCAGCGACAAATTTCCAATCGTTTGCGATCTGAAACTTATATCCCAGAATTGATTGAAACGAGCGTTCATTCCAAATGGTATTGCCGCTGGACTGCCCGGCCACATTGGTATAGGCTGCATCCTGGTAATAAATCCCGGTAGCAAAATTCAGACTTTGCCTTTCACTCACCGCATAGCTGCCGCTCAATCTTGGAGACAAAGTGTGCTGCCCGGTAAACCCGGTATAATCGTACCGCACACCCGGATTAAGCGTAAAGCGGTTCGACAGTCTCCATGACAGCGTCACATAACCCGACCCATTGAAGGCACTGCCGTCGTATCTGGAATTGTAAAGGGCAGGGTCAAGTATCTGGTAATAGCGCGGAGAATTTGTATTAATGTCTCTGGTGCGCAGTGTAAATATCGTATCAGTCTGGAATAGCCTTCTTTCATAATCCAGATTTACCATCATTGCGTCCACTCCCGCAGTGAGGATTAGTTTATCGAAGTTTTTTGTGTAAATAGATCGATATCCTACCTCCTGCTGGTTGTTTTGGATACGCCTTAAATTCGCAACATATCCCCGGTGCAACGGATCCACAACTACTCCTTCCGAATCAACCGAAGGATTATATCGTCCAAAATTGTTATCCAGCCTCGATGATCGGTAATAGAGCACATTTTTGAGATAGCTTTTGGAATCAAGCAGTGTTTGCAAGTTGACACCGACCATCACATTGCTGCTTTGATGGTTCCATAGCGCGGTCCCGGTGCTGTTATCATCATTGAGATTCACGCCTGCTTCTACATCATCTATGGTTCGGGAAGGACTTTCGGGATTATACATCGCTATGACCGAAAGCTTATTCCGTACGTTGATTTGCGTGGTAGATTTTACCATATAGTCGCCCAAAGTGATCGTATTGGCATTTTGGCCCAGCAAATTGAGTAGCATTCCAAAGTTGAGGTAACGGCCTGAGGCAAAAATGCTTGTTTTTTTCGAAACGGGCCCGTCAGCGATAAGCGTGGCACCCAGCAAATCAAACTGCCCGCTGAACGACCAGCTTTCCTTGTTGCCCTCCTTGACACCCAGACTCAGGTAGGAAGATGACCGACGCCCAAACGCCGCATCAAAACCGCCATTCTGGAACTGTACATTGTCGATTACCCTGGGGGCGAAAATGCTAAATCTGCCGCCATTCGGATCATTGAAGCCTGAATTAATACCTTCTGCCTCCAAATGCGAAAGATTAAACATCGGAATGTCGTCGACCATATATACATTGTCCTGCGTCCCCTGGCCTCTTGCAGCAATAGCTGAAAATTGGGAACCACCACTGACCACACCCGGCAGAAACGAGAGCGCACGCATGATGTCGCCCTGAGCGCCAGGATTGCGGAAGATTTCTTCGCGGGACAGGGAGTACGAAGAAACCGGTGTCAACGGATTCATTTCGCCACTAAACCCCTTCACGGTAACTCCGCTCAGCACGGACACATCTTCCAGCAACTCTATTTCCGAATAGTAAGTCTTGTTACTGGTGATAATAATTTCGCTGATGATTTTTTTTTGGAAACCGACGGAGGAGATCGTTACCGAATGAGCACCAACGGGTATATCATTGATGGAAAATACACCGGATGTGTCCGTTACAGCTCCTTGTTTAAGATCATCGATATACACGTTGGCACCTATGAGGGGCTGCTTTGTTGCTTTTTCAATAACTTTACCTTTCAGATTTCCGGATGACTGAGCAAACGATAAGAAGCTGGCCATACTCATGAGCAAGCTTAATACAATGAAGCGATTTGGGAGATTTGCGTTGTTCATAACACTCATGTTTTAATTTATTTTTCAGTGATGAATGTAAAAGTAGATGCGACAATCCGGCCATTTTTGGAATTTATACCAAACCGGTTAGCTTTTATAGCAAATCGGTTTTCTTGCAAAAAGGATTGGAAAAACTGCATAAAGTACACTCTTTGTGTGGGTTTGATCTAATAGTTAGTGCCTTTTGTATAAAATCGGCAGACCGACGGGCATTCCGTTTTACTTTTGTTTACTTTAAGAAATAAGATATGGGTAATTCAGCAGATCATGCAATGATGACAAGAGATTGGGTATTTAGAGGTTTTGTATCTGATCAATACAGGATTTTCCGGCATTTTACACTGATCTTTCTCATCGTTTTGGTCATGTTCAACAGCCAGCCACAGTTTGTTGAGCCGATCATGACGATTGTCCGTATTTCACTCATCCTGATGTTTGTTCTTTTATTTTATACAAACATGTATTGGCTCGTACCGCGATTTTTATTTAAGGATCAATATTTAACTTATGTATTATCGGTTCTGGTCATTATAGCTGTAATAGCCTTTATTTATTTTTCCAGTTGGAAAATTTTGGGTGCATACAGAAGAGCTGATGCATACAAAGAGGCCGCAGGAATATTTTCGTTATCCTTTATAGTGCTTGTACTGATGATGTCCTCGACAGCCATAAAATTATTTCAGCGCTCCTTGAAAGACAGTATACGAATCAATGAGTTGGAAAAAACAACGATGCGATCGGAATTAGAGCAGTTAAAAAATCAGATCAATCCCCATTTCTTGTTTAATATGCTCAATAATGCGAACGTTCTCACCCAAAAAGATCCTTTAAAAGCATCCCAGGTGCTGATGAAGTTGAGTGATTTGCTTCGGTATCAATTGTACGATAGTGCCAGAACCAGTGTGCTCCTTACCGGGGATATTCATTTTTTGGAGGACTTTCTGAATCTGGAACAGATTCGAAGGGATAATTTTGACTATCTCGTTTCTAAGCAAGGCGATTTAAGCGGAGTCCAGATCGCGCCTTTACTGCTTATCCCCTTTGTTGAGAATGCGATAAAACACAATGCTGACCAGGAAAAAAGGTCGTACGTGCATTTGTATTTTGACGTACATAATGGAGAGTTGAGTTTTAAGTGCGTCAACTCAAAGCCCCACGTCAAACTGACTAAAAACGAAGTTGGAGGATTAGGATTGGCTAATGTAAAGCGAAGACTGGAATTAATTTATCCAGGTAAACATGCCCTGCAAATAATAGATAATCCTGATACATATTTAGTAATATTAACCCTCAGCATATGACCTGTATAATAGTAGACGATGAACCTTTGGCACGGGAGGCCATTCAGATATTGCTGAGTAAGATTAAGGGGCTCCAGCTTATAGGCAATTTTAGCAATGCCAACTCAGCGTCCCTATTTTTAGAGGAAAACTCAATAGATCTGATCTTCCTGGACATCCAGATGCCTGGAACCAATGGAATTGATTTTGCGAAAACCATACCTGGAAAAACACTTGTAATCTTTACCACCGCTTACAGCGAATTTGCACTGGATAGTTATGATGTAGAAGCCATTGACTATTTGATCAAGCCAGTTCGGCTTGAACGGTTTCAGAAAGCCGTGGAAAAAGCGCAATCTTATTTAAAGCTTCTATCCATTGATCACTCTGGCAACAATATTGAATCTATTGCCTCCGACTTTTTCTTTGTACGGGCAGACCGAAGAACGTTTAAAGTATACTTCAAGGATATCTTATTTGTTGAAGGTCTGAAAGATTACGTTATCCTGCAAACACAGGAAAACAAGATCATCACGGCAATGAATATCAAAACGATTCATGAGCAACTGCCTCCAAAGCTTTTTGTAAGAACCAGCAAATCTCATATCATCAACGTCCAGCATATCACTTCCTTTGATAACAATACGGTTTACATTCAAAAAAGTGAAATCCCCATTGGGGATGTATACCGGAGTTATTTCTTTGAAGAGTTCGTTGCGAAAAAATTAATAGGCAGGAAGTAGGTTCACTGATGATTTTACAACAATTCCTTTCAGCTACAACATTGCGAAATTTAGCTACAAGCATGATCCGAGTGCTGATGAACTTTGCATAAACAAATATCAAAGCAAGTGACTTATCACTGTTACGATAAATAAAAATATGTTCAAATCAAATTTGCAGATACAGGACAAGGAAATAGCGTTAGCCGATGGAGTATAAAATTTGATACAACATGAAGATAATAAGTACGGTATTAATTTTTGTCAGTTCGACGGCATCTACATATGATAAGGCATTTTATTGTATCACTGAGTGGAAGTTTTTCCAGCGGGTAAGCCAATTCAGCAGTATCAACTTTCGCATTTAATTTCAAGCTTCGTTTAACTGAATAGATTTTAGTATTTCAAACACTACAAACCGCAATTTGAGCACTTTTGTCAGGATTGTCTTTCAGAAATTTGTATTGTAAATTTAAAGATAAACAAAAATGAAAGTAACATTGATAACAGGTGCATCAGGCGGCATTGGCGAGGCTTTGGCGTATCAATTGGCAGAAAAAAAACATAACTTACTGTTAGTAGCCCGTAACGAAGAAAAGTTGAAACAGCTTTGTGCAGAATTATCTCTTAAAAATGGGATTACCGCCCAGTATATAGTGGCTGATCTGAGCAAACCCGACGCTGCAAAATTGGTTTTTGAAGAAAGTAATAATAGAAATTTTTCTGTAACGCTGTTAGTAAATAATGCGGGAATTGGTTCGAGCGGCGAGTTTTCAAAAAACAACCTGCAATTAGAGCTGGATATGTTGCAATTGAACAATGCCTCATTGGTGGCTCTTTGTCATTTGTTTTTGCCCGATATGATAAAAAATAAAAATGGAAGTATTATCAATGTCGCCTCATTAGCAGCTTTTTTCCCCAGTCCATATATGGCCGTTTATGCAGCTTCCAAGGTCTTTGTTCGTTCGTTTACGGAGGCACTTACACAAGAGTGTAAACCATATGGAATAAAGGTCATGTTGTTTAATCCTGGTTTTACCAGTACAAATTTTATGAATACCACAGCTAATGATAACGCCTGGGGCAAGGTTCTTACCGAAGGTGCTTATACGCAAACTTCGGATCAGGTGGCTACCGAAATGATACAAGCCTGGGAGAAGAAAAAATCATTTCATGTATCTGGCAGAATGAATGCCATATTGATAAAAATAGGAGGATTAATTCCTAACTCACTGATAGCAAAATTATTTGCCGATAGTAAAAGAAAAAAAATGAAGCTATAATTGAGCAAATACAGCCATGCAAAGAGACACTAATCAAACCACCAGAGTAGAAACCATAGCCCAAAACCACCTGTTATTGGGAATTGAAAAACCGAAACATCCTTTGTTCAGCATCTTACGCTTTGAGGATTTGGCACAAATATCAATTGATGTCAGAAGTCGTATAATCTTCGATTTTTATCAAATTGTATTGAAAAAAGATTGTCCGGGCAAATTGCAATATGGGCAAACCATATACGATTTTGATGAAGGTATTATGTCGTTTTTTGCTCCGCAACAAGTAAGTATTCTAGAACCAGGCGAGGTTTTGGCACGGTCGGGATGGTTGCTGAATATTCATCCTGATTTTTTTAGAACATCTACTTTAGGGCAAAAAGTGAAGAATTATGGCTTTTTTGATTATGCTGTAAACGAAGCTTTAATTCTTTCGGAAGACGAAGAAAAGTGTATTGAAACGATGTTTCAGCAAATTGAAAAAGAATACAATTTACCAATAGATGAATTTAGTCAGGATGTTGTGATTTCTAATATTGAGTTGCTGCTTACTTATTGCAACAGATACTATAGCAGACAGTTTATTCTAAGAAAACCCCACAATCAAGGTCTTTTAGAAAAATTTGAAAACCTGTTAAATGATTTTTTTGAAAAAGAAATTCATGAAAAAGGCTTACCGACAGTTTCATATCTGGCAGCGGAACTTAATTTGTCGGCCAAATATTTAAGTGACTGCTTAAAAAACATTTCCGGCCAAAACACCCAGCAGCACATTCACAATAAACTGATTGAAAAAGCAAAAGAAAAACTTTCAACCACCAATCTTTCGGTAAATGAAATTGCTTACCAATTAGGCTTTGAATATCCGCAATCGTTCAGCAAGTTATTTAAGACAAAAACTAATCTTTCTCCTTTGGAATTTAGGCAGTCTTTTAACTGAAACTGTATTGTTGCAAGACCTCTCCCATCGGCATCACGAATGGCACCTGTTATAACCTTCTGTCAGTGAAACTTTGAAGGTTACTTTTCCTAAATATCAGCCGTTCAGGTGATTATAATGAACAAATGGGTTCACCATTGATTTCTTTACCTCCCCCACACCTTTCAGGACATCTAAATAATACCATCTGATTTTTTGTATTTCTTACGTTCCTACCTTTTTATCCGGATGTCTGGATTATTGGTAGGAATAAAAGATATGCACATAGCTTTTGTCCTGTAAACTGAAAATAAGAAAGACCACACATAGAAAGGCTTAATCTCTAAACACGACAGCTAATAAAATTGAATGTTTTATTGATGCATACTTTCCACTACAACAATACGACTTTTGGCTACATCTGTTTTTTTACTGTTACCCATCTTTGCATCATCAAAAAACATTCAAACACAACAGCAAATGAAAAATTGGACAGCGGCTGATATTCCTCAAAGAAACAGTGGGTTTGCTATTATTACAGGCAGTACAGAGGGTATCGGTTATGAAGACGCATTGGCGTTATCGTTCTCAGGATGGAGTGTGATTGTGATGGGGCGTAATGCTGAAAAAGGGGCGGAGGCAATTGCGGGAATTAAACAGACTAACCCCAAGGCCAAAGTAAGTTTTGAAAAAATAGACCTTGCAAATTTATCATCCATCAAAGCCCTCGCTTCGAAAATGATCTCAAATGGGCAAGCCATCGATCTTCTCATCAATAATGCAGGTGTGATGACACCACCAAAACGGCTCGAAACTGCCGATGGTTTCGAGTTACAGTTCGGCACCAACCATATTGGTCACTTTGCATTGACAGCACAGCTTCTTCCATTATTACGTAAATCACCAGATGCTCGCGTTGTTACCGTGTCAAGTATCGCAAATCGGGATGGGGTAATCAATTTTGATGATCTTCAGTCAAAATCTTCGTATGCTCCGGGAAAAGCATACAGTCAAGCAAAACTTGCGAACCTGATGTTTGCCCTGGAACTTCAGCGACAGAGTGACAAGCACGGTTGGGGCATTTTGAGCATAGCTGCCCATCCAGGTGTTTCCCGGACTAATCTCCTTATTACTGGTGCAGGACGATGGAGTGCCGCAGGAATGGCGAGAACTTTTCTTCCGTTTTTATTCCAGCCATCTTCACAGGGAGCCTTGCCTACATTGTATGCAGCCACTTCTCCGGAGGCTAAAGGCGGCCAGTATTATGGACCAGACAAAATGAGTGAGACAAGGGGATTTCCAGCTATTGCAAAAATACCTCGGCAGGCAGAGGACATCAATGTTTCTTTAAAGTTATGGGAGATATCGCAAACGCTGGCTAATGTTAAATTCTAGTGCAGTGCCTCCCAAATCCCGTAAAGACATACTCAAATTCTATCTCCGTATTGAAATAATAAAATAAAACAATGAAGCTAATAAGTGCCATCTCAATAGCCGCAATGACGCTTTTATCCTGTAACGCGCCTAAAACAGTATACATTAGTAATAAAACGGGTAGTCCCATTACTTTGCTTGTGGACAGTTCCTATAGAGATACTTATCCTTTCGCTTTTAAGGACTCGTTAAATGGGTTAAGAATCGTGCATAAAAAAGTGTTGGATTTTGGCAAGGGAAAATGGAGAAAAGAAGATAAGACAAGTCTTGAGGAGTTGATGAAACACGCAAAGATTGTCAAAGACGGAAGCAACACTGCTATTAAGATTCCCTATAAAATCAGCGTTTCTCTTATAAGTTTTAACGTTGAAGAACTTTGGGTAAATATTAAATAGGCTTCACAAGCTCAATACTAACCTGGATGAACAAAAGACGAGTTATTAAGTTGGTTGCTACTTTTGCAACAATTTTGGTATTCTGCAAGATATTCGGAATGCCCTCATCGAAAGTTCCTGTTGTGGCGTCACGTATCAGGAACCCCGGTTTAAAAACTATTCTATCATCATGGCAGGGTACCCCAATAGACAAAAAAGGACGTTTCATGAACCATGAATTTCCGGGTACGCAAAGTTTTGATGATGCTTTAAAGTGGATGTTGGAAAAAAATCCACAGAAGAAAACTAAAAAAAACGACACCTGGCGTATGCAGGTGGTAAAAGAGGACAGCTTCCTGAATACAAAAGAGGATGTGGTTGTATTACTGGGACATTCCACATTTTTTATTCGATTAAATGGGAAGCAAATATTGATTGATCCTATTTTTGAAAAACTGTCTATGCATACCCGCTATACAGATTTCCCGCTCGAAGTGGCTAAATTAAACAATATCGATTATGTATTGATTTCGCATTCGCATTTCGACCATTGTGACGAGGCAAGTTTGAAAATTATTCAAATCCAAAACCCTGATGCGATATTTCTTGCCGGATTAAATATGAAAAACTTGCTGGGTAAATGGGTAGGAGAAAGCCATGTACAAGAGGCTGGCTGGTATCAGCAATATAAGCTCGACGATGAGGTAGCGATTAGTTTTTTGCCTGCCAGGCACAGTTCACGACGCTCTGTCAACGATGCGAACAAGCGCTTATGGGGTGCCTTTGCGATAGAAAGCAAGAACAAAACAATTTATTACGGCGGCGACTCTGGATATGGAAGTCACTACAAGGAAGCAGGTGAATTGTTTCCGAATATAGACGTTGCGCTGATTGGGGTTGGAGCATATTCGCCTCGTTGGTTTATGTCGCCCAATCATCAGGATCCCTGCAGGCGGTTCAGGCATTTAAGGATACCCGGGCAAAAATGATGATTCCTTTTCATTATGGCACCTTTGATATGGCAGACGAACCTTTGTCGGAACCGGAGACTATTTTAAGAACATTGGTTGAGGACAAGACAATAAAACATCAATTGAAAATAGTAAAAATTGGAGAAGCGGTTATTCCGGATTAACTAATTTTTAAAGATGCGACCAATGATATCGCCGAATGATGAATGGTATGCCACATAACCTGAGGGCTGGATGCTGTTCATCCGACCCGACTTTTTATGGAGCACATCACTGGCAAAAAAAAAGAACGATACGAATATGGTCGCTACGCTACAAATGAAGCATTGTTTCTTTCTGAAAAAGAAGTATCCATCATCAACACAATTGTTGACGATATCAGAAACGAGTACAGCTCCAATATTGATAAGTTCAGCCGGGATGAAGTCATAGCACAGTTGGAAGTATTGTTTGCCTACGAACAGCGGTTTTACGAGCGCCAATTCACTACCTGGAGACCACCTGAAGAGACACTAGCAATGCACTGGACCTATTACAGTCTGCTGTAATCGAAGAAGCACCGGTATTGTAACTAATGATTTTCGCCATATCCGTTCATTTCTTTTGTAAAAATCACCGTGCAGATTTAAAACCTTTTCCTGCATATTGGATAGATATGAATTGATTGACCTGGCATCCTCCTTATTTCTGGAAAGTCTGCCGGTGACACTGTCCCAACGGATTGGTAGACATTGCCTGCCGGTAGCAAGCTCTGCGCGTTGAGAATCGATGTCATCCTTGCAAAAATACGCATCGGTCCACCGACATAATTCTTTTATTTTTTCAAATAGAAAAGAAGACTGAAATTTGTCTTCATAACTTTTTAGTTTAAAGGTTAAACAAATTTAGTTCTGCAAATTTTAGCTAACAAGATGTAAATGACGTTAACAACTTATTGATCAACGTATTAAATATGATTCTGGTGAGTTGTAATATTGTTGATTTTACTCACCGAATTACTCACCTTTTTTTTGAGAATAATTGAATAATTTGTGATATTCAACAAAAATAAAACTCCTGCAATCTGTTGATTTGCAGGAGTTTGATGTCTTTTGATACTGTTTATTGTGATCCCGCTGGGATTCGAACCCAGGACCCATACATTAAAAGTGTATTGCTCTACCAGCTGAGCTACGGAATCTTATTACAAAAATTAGAACGATCTGAAATTGTCTTTTTAAAAGTTAAAGCGAAACTCCAAACAGTGGAAAATGGGCTGATTTTGTCTCAAATACTTTCCGTGTCCCTCAATTGTGATGCAAAAGTAAACATTTTGATTTATGTTCCAAATTAAATCATAGACTATTTTCCAAACCAAATTTTATATTTTTCTAAGTTTCTAGTTTTGAGAATATTGACGTTAAAATAAATTCTCGCTTTTTTTAAATTGATTTCATAACGTTCAAAATATGTCATCTAAAATTTGTACTGAATCTCATTCTCTTTTGTCACAGGTGATTTAATAACGATCACCGTAATTATCGTCGCAAAAATTAGGGCAACGGCCATTAAAACATAGGAGGCCTCAAATCCTCCGGTGCTCCCATTGAGATATCCTACAAGATAGGATCCAATAAATGAACCCAGCGCTCCAATGCTGTTGATTAAACCCAGAGCGCCGCCAACAACGTTCTTAGGCAGAATTTCTGTTATTGTTGCAAAAAACGGTCCATAAGGCGCATACAAAGCCCCCCCTGCCAAAACCAATAGAGAAAATGAAAGCCAGAAGTTACCGGTTCCAACCAGATTAGCGCAGAAGAATGATAAAGATGCGACCAGAAGAAACGGCCAGATAAAAACCCTGCGATTCAGTGTCTTGTCCGAAAAATAAGATGCTGCAAGCATTCCAATAATAGCCAAAATATACGGAACTGCCGATAACCATCCAGTTGTGACGATATCCATGTTCGGCGCGGCTTTAATGATTGATGGAAGCCACATTACAAATCCATAAACGCCAAGACTCCATAACAGATACTGAAAACACAACATTATTACAGCTCTTGATTTAAAAGCATCTGCATAATTTTTTACAGGCTTTATGCCAATCTGTTCATCAAACAACTGCTTTTCAATATCAAGTTTTTCACTCTCTGTCAACCAATCGGCATCCCTAGGTTTTTCATCGATCATTCTCCACCATATAAATGCCCAGATTATCCCTGGTGCACCCTGAATGATGAACATCCAGCGCCAACCCATAGAATCAATGAGATACCCTGACAAAACGGACATCCATAAGACAGTTACCGGATTCCCTAAAATCAAAAATGTATTGGCCCGAGATCGTTCCTTTTTTGTAAACCACTGGCTTAGCAAAATTAGCATGGAAGGCATTACCGCGCTTTCTACAACGCCCAGCATAAATCGGATTATGATAAGCGAACTGACGCTATTCACCATTCCGGTTGCAGCAGCCAGCGCTCCCCACAAAATCAATGAGATAAAAATCAACTTCTTGGCACTTTTGTGGGCGGCATAATGTGCACCTGGTATCTGGAAAAAAAAGTAACCAAGAAAGAACAGCGAGCCAAGTAAGGAAGAAGTGTTTTTCGTAATGTCCAAATCAGCAGCCATTCCACCAGCCACTGCAAAACCAAAATTAGCTCTGTCCAGATAGGCCAGGCTGTATGTGATGAAGACGATCGGAATAATTCGGTACCAACGGGAAGGAGCAAGTTGCGATTTCATCAAAGATCAGAGCTTTCGTTAAGTCTTTTAGTAAAGGCAATCCAACAAAGGACATACCGTTCTCATGATCAATTTGTTTTAAAAATAGTTTCAATTATAATAATCCAAGACGAATTTGGTGTAGAGGGTTTAAAGTTGAAAATAGCAGTATTTTAGTTTCCACTTTATAACTATAATTAGATTCTCCTAATACATGAATAATGATCAGTACCAGAAATTAGATAATCCCGTGTGGCATTCGTTACAGAGTTCACAGAAAAGTTTTGCCTTAGGTAGCGATTTAATAAAAAGATACCCACCAGATATATTGACATTTTTAGGTTGCGAAGCACCGCAGACAGGTAATTTGGACCATATTAACCAATGGATTAAACCCGGAGAAAATTTCTTTGTCGTAGGAGAATTGCCAAAGCTATCTTCCAATTGGAAACTGAATGCGAGACTTGATTGCGTGCAAATGGTTTGCAATGAACTCAATTTCGATGCGGCTGATGGTGATAACAAGATCGTCCCCCTAACTCAAAATCATAGGGAAGAAATGCTGGAATTGGTAAATCTCGTTCAACCCGGCTATTTTTTCAAGAATACGCCCCTCCTCGGAGATTATTTCGGAATAATGCAGGACGATAAACTGGTTGCGATGGCAGGAGAACGTATGAAAATGAATGGGTTCACAGAAATAAGTGCAGTTGTTACACATCCGCAGCATACGGGAAAAGGATACGCCAAACAGCTAGTTGCACATGTTTCTCAAAAAAATATCGAACAGAAAGCGGTTCCGTTTCTACATTTCGTAACCAGCAATATACGGGCGGGAAAGGTCTATGAAATTTTAGGATATACCGAAAGAAGAATCATTCCCTTTTGGCAAATTCAATATAAAGGCTAAATAAACATCAGCTTTGAAATATCCACTTCGAAGCTCTATTGCGAATTTATTTCGTTTTGGGTTTACATAAGCTTTATAAACCAAGGCAAATAACATCCATCAGGACTAACATATCTCAACCGTATACAAAAAAAGAATTCCGGAAGCCCGGAATTCTTATAAGTCTTACCCTCCTCTACACATTTAAAATGTGCATAATGACAAATGTATAACAAAGTCATATTTAAACAAAAAAAACTGTTAAGAACTTCAATGCAGGTTGCACATTCCTTAAAAACCCCATATCACATTGTATAAATTTTCACATTCTTCAAATTTTATTTGCCCAATATTCATTCACCAAACCTGTATCTGTCCGATGGTAGTACAAGCTACGCTACAAATTCTTAGAATTTTTTAAGGCAAATTTTGTCAGCAGTAAGAGTTGAAAATTCCAGAGAGTTTCATTTGACATGCCTTCCAAATTTCACTAAACTTAACAATCCCTGCATTAGTTTGTCAAAAAACTAATGCAGGGATTGTTCTATTTTCACCGTTTTATCAAAAACTACTTGCTTTGTTTTTGACTTTGCGACTTATTCTCACTGTGATGTTCCTTTTGATTGTTGGTGATATGGTCTTTCTTAACCATGTCTTCCTCCTTATGTCGGCTGTCAAGATTATCCTTATTTTCAACCTTAACCTGTGGCTTCGGATTAGATGTCTGTGATTGTTTCATTGTTATTAAGAATTAGTTCTATCTAATAAATTATAAAAATGATGCCAAACCGCAGGGAAAATGCGTGAGATTCTAAACTATAGTTAGACTATCACATAAAAGGCGAGACATTACATCGCGCCTTTCAGTAAACTCATTATTTATTTTATCGTACAGAATTTCTTGGATCTGAATTTGTCTGCAACAAATATTCTTTAGGTGGTTCAACACCGAGAAGATTTTTAACAAAATAGTCCCAGCGTTTTCTCATCATATACGGATTATAACTTCCATATCCATGGCGACTATTCGGAAAAATGACAAGATCGTAATCTTTATTAGCTTTTTCCAGCGCTTCCACGACGAGCATCGTGTTGTAAGGTGGCACATTGTCGTCCATCATTCCGTGTGCAAGCATCAATTTCCCTTTCAGTTTTTTTGCATGAACCTGATTCGCCTGGTTTTCATAGTTCGAAACACCTTTTGTTGTTTCCGTTAAAAGTCCAATATAACGCTCGCCCCAGTCATCCTCGTAATTCCTGTTATCGTGGTTTCCTGATTCAGAAATACCCACTTTGAAAAAGTCTGGGAACATGAACATCGCACATGCCGTAGCAAAACCACCACCCGAATGTCCGTGGATACCAACGCGGCTGGTATCCATCCAGTTGTATTTTCCAGCTAGCTGTCTGATCGCAGAAATCTGGTCTGGCAGGGTATTATCAGCCATGTTTCCATAACTCATATCATGAAAACTTTTTGATCTGGAAGGATTACTACTTCCTTCAAGCTCCATCACCACAAAACCCAATTCCGCCAAAGCCTGATTGTCTCTCCTTGAAGCATTGAATGCCCATGATCCAATACTGCCGCCTTGCGGTCCCGGATAGATATAATCAACAACCGGATATTTCCTGGTAGAATCCATATTTGTTGGCGTATACATTAATCCGTACAAATCTGTGTTTCCATCATACGCTTTTACAGAAAACGGAGTTGGCGCCTTCCAGCCAGCCGTTTTCAAACGCGCTAGGTCCATTTTTTCAAGGGAAAGAATAAGCTTTCCATTGGCGTTACGCAAAACGGTAACCGCAGGAACATCCGGCTGGGAATAGGTATCTACAAAATAGTTGCCCGACGTCGAGAAGACTACGGAATGCATACCGGGTTCTGGTGTAAGGGAAACCAGGTTTTTTCCGTCAAATCCTATCTTATAAAAATGACTGAAATAAGGATTACCTGGCTCTTTGGCGTTGGCCATAAAATAGACAACCCTGCTTTTTTCATCAATTTTGATAACCTGTGTCACCAGCCAGTCACCTTTTGTAATCTGATTTTTCAGCTTTCCAGTTTCCGCATCATACAGATACAGATGTCCCCAGTTATCTCTTTCGGAATACCAGATAATCTCCTTCGACGATGGTACGAAACGCCAGTTAATTCCTTTATGCCCCGACTCGAATTGCGTCTTCGAAGTTTCCTCAAAAATTTCTTTGACATCTCCGCTCTGTGCATCCGCAATCCTGATTCTTTCCTGTTTATGGTCGCGGGAAGTTGATACAAATGCCAGCTGACTTCCATCCTGGCTCCATTCGGCATCACTAAGCACGCCGCCTCTGCTGATGTCATCACCCAAGGTTGCGCGGTGTGCGTCTGGCGAAATTTTTAGCTTAATAACCGCCGGAGTTTCCACATTGATGATGACGCGGTGAAGCATTGCTATGACACTATCGCCCGGCAAAGGATATTTCCACGATTCCAATTTCGGATGTCCGACGTTTGTAGTCACCAAAAACATATCACCTACTTTGCGTTCATCCTGCTGATAAGTAAATATTTTTTTGGAATCCGGAGACCACAACAGAACCGGGCGATCACTATGCCGCCAACCCGCATTATCTGTTGCATAACCGAAATCCTTCACTCCATCAGTTGTCAGCTGCTTGGATTGATTTGTGGACACATCCCTCACCCACAAATTATTATCCTTGATATAAATAGCCTTCTTGCCATCCGGAGACAACGACTCGCTTCTTGCCTCATCATCGGATTTCGCTTTCGCTTCTGAGGTAAGCTGACTACTTTTCAGGTCAAACTTCCAGTCCTTATTTCCCTGAGAAAAAGTAACATATTTTTCATCCGGCGAAAAACCGATGCTTTGGAAAGGCAACATGGAGGCCGAATAATTTTTCCCGGTTGCAGAGGAAATGGCCTCGGCCAATTTCTGATGATTAAAAGCGGGAAGACGCTTTGCTTTTACCGCATCAACCACTATGAACTCACTTCCCTGTGCTGTTAAAGTACGGTACCAAAATTTTTCACCCGAAAACCAGGTTGGCTTTCCAGCAACATTATCTACCAGATTTTGGGTGTTGTAGGCCAGAAATTTCTCCGCTTTTTTATAATCTTCTGCGGTGAGATCAGCCTGCTTTTGTGCATCAGCATTCCCGGCCAGCAGAACGGATAAAAGAATTACTGCAAACTTTTTCATGTTAAATAGTCATAGGTCAGGAGTTGGAATTATAATTTCAAATCGCAAAATAGACATTTTATATCAATCCAGTTTACAAGCGAGCGTTTTGAATCGTTGTTTTGCCAACTTTTTATAATTAATTTAAAAATGACTGCGCTACCCTTTCTTTCTAATCTTGATTGATGAATTAACAAATACTTTATCTGCGATTCCAACCAAGTCGAGTTATACTGCGTCTCCTAAAAGTCATATTAACTCAACTGCCATGAGAAGAATTTTAATCTGCCTCCTATTACCCATTTTCATCGTTAGCTGCATCCCATTTTTTAGTGAAAAGGATGGAAAATTTCTCAGTGAGGTTGTAAATCTGGAAGAGTTTAATTCTGAGTTTGATGATTACAACTCTGATATCGCTTATAATAAAAGCGGCCAGACCCATTTGCTTTTTTCTTCAAAACGTAAAAAAAAGAATCTCTTAAATCTGGTTTATTTTCAGGCTGAATTCTCGTACGACGGCAGGCTCGGGTTAAAACGTTACGATAATATCGCGACCAAGTACAAAGATTATTTTTTACATTACCATCCAACGCTACGTATGGCTGAAAAGGCAAACGGGAATTTCAACGTTTTTGGTCCTAAAACAATTTCATTATCCAGATATCTTAATGCACCGGAACGCAATGATCTGCTTTTATTTTATGCTGACGATTACGAAGGGAATCTTGAAATCAAATATGTTCCTTATTTAAATTCGAAAATCGAAGAACCTGTGAAATTTAATATCCTGAATTCTTCCGCAGATGACGCATATCCAACGTTTTCGCGGGAAGGAGACAAAATTTATTTTTGTTCAAACCGGGAAGGTAATTTCGACATTTATGAGGTGTCCATTCCTGTAACGGTGCCTCTGAATTTGACCGCCCAAAAACTGGTCAATCCTGAGAATTATACAATAAGAAAAGTAGAGGAATTGTCAACACCCTATGATGACAAATGCCCTGCTATCGACGGGAATAAAATGATATTTGTGTCCAACAAACCAGATGGTTTTGGCGGTTTTGACATTTATGAATCCAAGCTTGTCAAAGGGAAATGGCAAACTCCGGTAAACCTTGGAAACCGGATTAATACGCGTAACGACGAATATCGGCCTATTTTTGTAGACGCTCAGGCTTTCTCCTATCAATTGTTGGTTTTTTCTTCAAACCGTCCCGGCGGAAAAGGTGGTTTTGATTTGTATATGACCGGGCTTGAAGACTGAGAAAAATTGGTTGGTAATCCTGAATAAAATCAAAGTTGTTTATTTGTTTATGTACAACAAATATCTCTTCTCAACCTTTGTATGCCTTGTTTTTTGATCCAGAAAATCTTTTTTGAGCATCGTGATATGGTAGTTTTCAGGCGTCAGCAGAATTTTTGCTTTTAAACCGCTACTTATCAAACTGTCTCCAATCGCAGTAGTTGTATATAAAAAACATGGATTGTTATTGATAAAATCACCAAGCTGATCAGTTGTTTTTAAAAGATTAACATCTCCGGGACTGTAAAACTCAAATGAATAAGAAAAGGCATGATAAGACCCAACGGGTATCTCAGTATCCTTTGCGTGAATCACACGCGCAGCCTCCCTACCCGACTGATATTGCAGTAAAAACGGGTAGAAAAAAAGGAATAAAAATACGTAAAGCATAGCAGCCGAGCCATAACCTTTAAATAATATTTGCTGCAACGGAGATTCTGACTTAATAAAAATCGATCCGAATGCAATGGCCAACATGATCACTGCGCAGAGAATAGCGTTCGGAATATTGGTCAGGTATAACAAGCCGAGAATAGCGGCGCAGAGGAGAAATAACAATGCAGACTGAATCGTTGCAAATCGGGATAAGCTGATTTCTCCCGATTTTTGATAGAAAAAATAACCCGTAATGATGGAGAAGTAGGGAAATACGATTACGATATAATGTGGAAGCTGGAATTTTGAAAGTGAGAACATGACAAAAGTGATGATCATACTTCCGTAAATAATCCAACGGACCGGCTGCCGGTCTTTGTCATTTTTCACCAAATAAACAACGGCCGCAACAAGTCCGATCGACCAGGGTAGAAATGCCCACAAAGTGGTATGCAAGAAAAACGAGAGATCGCCTTTTCCACGAATGGGACCTGTGTTAAAAAATCTTCCAAACTGGCTATCCCAAAAGAAAAATTTCAAACCGGAAACATTTGTCTTGCCAAAAACTACCTTTTCCGGATGCATATCAAACTGGATATACAGACAATATAACTCTGGCAGAATACAGATTAAAGTAAGGATCAGCAAAATCCACCACCGATAGTTGATAAACTGAGCCCATTGTTTGGTGATAATCCAAAATATAACCCAGCCTCCGGCAATTGTTATCAAAACGAAAATCCCTTTCGTCATGATTGCGCAGCCAGCGAAAACTGCCGCCGCCACGATATGTCTCCAATGCTTTCCCTGGTAAATACCCAACATATGCCAGATCGCGGCAATGATGCAGGCTGTCAGATACGGCTCTGCCCGAACGTCAAAATTGGCAAGTACACTGTGAAGTGCGACGGCATAAATCAGTACAGAAATCCGGGCTACGGAAGCGTTAAAAAGATCACGCGCTGTCAGGTAGGTATAAAACAGGCTGACGAGCCAGAAAAAAAATGCCGGAAGTTTATACCCAAATCCGTTAATACCGAATATTTTATAATTTATTGCAGCCATCCAAAACGGAAAATGCGGCTTATCCAACCAGTCAGAACCGTTTCCGTAGAGATTAACCCAATCATTATGCTGAACAATCCGCTTAGCAATTGTGGCATACAACGCACCGTCAGGTTCCATGATATCGAGCCATAATCCGGGTACGTTAAGCACAATACCAAGAAATAAAAGCCAGGGAAAATAACGTTTAAGGGAAAGTTCTGCGCTTGTCATAAATTAAGCTTTCGAATAATTGTTTAGTCTTTGATTTATTTCAACCGATTACTGGAATGATCTGTTTGAAAAAATCAAAAAAATTGATGTCTGAATATATGCAGTTTTTGATATGAATTTCGCAACTGAATTATTTGCGACAAGATAGGAATGAAAATAGGTGATAAAATAATTTCCTCGTTATTTTTATATTTTCACGTTGTAAATTCCAACGAAAATCTGCACCAAGTTGTCTTCGATTAAAGTATCTATAATCACACTGAAAATGGCCAGATATGCATTCCTCGTTTTTCTTATTCTGAAAATTTCGTCGTCGGAAGGACAAATTTCAAGATGGACGGTTGCATTTAAAGCCAGTGCAGGACGCTCGGGAATTTATAAAAATGAAGAATTAGACCGAGATACTTTCGACGAATATCGACGTGATTTCAGTTATTCCGGTGGTTTCCGAATCGGATACAAATTTTCGAAATACCTGTCCGTTTCTCTGGATCCTGAATGGGAGAAAATAGAAGACAAGAGAAGGCGGAGCGCGATACAACGCAATGTGGAGACGGATGATGGAACATTTAGCTTTACGAATATTTACGATTACCGTAATAAATTCAGCCGTTTACAGGCTCCTCTTTCCGTACAAATCTACCCATTTCCAGATAAAATTAAAGCGTACTTTACAGGAGGCATTATGCCGTCCTTCATTTATAAAGGCACAATATCTTTCGATTCAAAAACCACAAGACCAAACGGGACAATCACCGAAGGCAGAAAGTTTGACGCGGATTTCAGCATACCTCAGAACAAAGGCCAGGACAAAGATTTAAGTTATTTAGCTGGTTTGGGCTTTTCTATTTCCAAACGTTTTTCAGCAGAATTGATTTACCGATTCAACCGTCCGATCCGTTATACCTTATTTGATCCGGGTTATACAATGGTCGCTGTTCCGGTTTACACAATCCGGGCTAATCAGGGTTTACAGCTTTCTATTATTGGAAAACTGAATTAGAACATCGGTACCAAAGTCGTCAAGACAACGATTTTTCAATACGATTTATGGAGTATTCAAGGGTTTCTTAATATCTCGTACATCATCTAAATTTCTTGTATGAATTTTACCAAAATAGCAAAATTCACCTTAACACCTTTGGCAGTATGTTTCCTGCATCTCCAATGTCAGGACTCGGATAAACAGCCTGGGCCATGCGATTGCCAAAGTAAATCGGTAAAAAAAGAAGAGAAAAATATTGAAGCCGTGGTCGTTCACATTATGGGCAATCAGCCGGGGGGCAATCAAGGGCCGGATAAGTATGTATTAAGAACTGCCCCCAGGGATTTTGACGGAGTGACATATAGTTTAGGAAAAAACATGTTAGTTCCCTGTCGGGATTCCCTTTCCTTACCGGTTCAATTCAGGAAACCTGGTTTGAAGGTCAATGTATCTTACAGGCGCAAAGACTGTTATGGTGCTCTCACTTCACCATATATATTCGGCGCATATGGCTACTACATAGATTTGACTGCGATCGGGGTGACGAATCCGTAAATATTTTAATCAGAAAACGCTCTTTTTTCGGACGACTAGGACTTCATTTTTCATATTTGTTAAAATCCATACAACAGACCTGCGTGCAATTTCATACCAAATCCAGTTCAATAACCTGATTTTTGTAATCCGTGGGTAATATAGCGTTCCGAATAAATTTTTCAAACCCAAAAAAACGACAGCCCTTATAAAGCCATAGTACCGGTTTTAGAAATTCAATTTTCCCGAGCGACAATAGTTGATTGACTCTGTCCGGCACCACCATAATCTGAACCTGCCTCAACATCGGATACCGGATTGGCCCTAAATGTTTCCTGTATTGTTTATACAAATCCACAGTGAAATCGCTTTGCAACAGATTATCTTGTAAATGCTGTTTTCGCATAATTTCCCAAGCTTCAAAAGTCGAAGGTAAATCTCTGATTTTCATACGCTCTCCAACGGCGAGAAATACCTTGAACACATCATCTTTTTCAGCGACAGTCAGTTTTCTTTCCAGTACCTCAAATGACCGTATGGAGTAATCAATAAGCATAAAAAGAACGTCCCGATAAGCCCAGTCAGGGATTTGCGCGCCACGACTTTGTTCAACCCCATGGTGGATAGCAGCAATTTTGTCAATTGAATTCAGTGCGGCATCATACTCGGAAAACACAATTTGCCTTGCATAAGAAACCGTTGAGAAAAGTCTTCCCAAAGGATCAGCCGGCAGGCGGCCGGTAAAATAAAGCCAATCAACCGCTTTATTTAATGCAAATTCGGCTGAGGCTCCCGCAAAGATGAAAAGTATGGAATCTGCCTTACCCCAAATTTCCCTGACTATTGAACCTTCTTCTACGAAATACTTCATTTGAAACTGATTAGCCATATCATGTCTCCTAAACGGGTTTAACGAAAAAAGGATTCCGCAAACTTCCCACATAAAATCGGGAGATTATTATGGCTGTGGTTTTAAACCTTCCCACTTTACTTTCCATTTTCCATCTTTGGGAAAACCAGGATTTTTAGTTTTAATATCGTCAGAACCTGCACACATTAATGCGATAGCAGCCAGAAGTCCTCCGTTTCCGGGAAGGTAAATCGTCAGGCGTTTGTCCTGAAAATTATGTCCGTTGGGTAAGTACGTATTCGTCTTGATATTCTTAAAAAGAGCATCAATCGCATTTTCCGGTTTGTTTAAACGCGTGGCCGTCATGGCGATCATGGGAAAATCCCAACCCCAGGTACGTTCCCAGTGCCAGACTTTTTCAATGGTGTCATAAGTGTGCTGCATAACCAAAGAATCAACAACACCATTGGCCGGCAAGGTACTCAGCGCAGCCAATACCGCAGGATGGTCGATTGTGTATTTGCTTAATGGCGAGTAAGAATCTTCGACACTTTCAGCGGCTTTATAAACGCCATTCTTTTGCGCGAGCGGAGCCAGTTTATCAATAACATTCTGCCAGTCCTGATCAGGTTTTAAGCCGGAGCGCACTCTCCACTTTTGAGCAACTTGCAAAGCCCATTTCCAGTAAGCCAGCTCATAGGGTGAGTTAAATGTTTCAAGCGGATTGTAACATTCCTGCGCCGGAATAATACCCTTTCCGAGGTTATACTTCTGGCTTTCGGCATCCAAATGAGCAAATGAAGCCATAAAATCTGCGCTTCCGAAGATCAGTTTCTGATATTTTTCTAAAACTGCTTTCGAAGGATTGTTCCGATATATCAGCTCAGCCAGGTAGATGACATGCGGTTGCTGCCAAATTAAAAATGAACCGACCGAAGATGGTGATTCCACGCCCTGATGATCCGTCATTTTTTGCCACCGCACTCCTTTATAACCTTGTCTTTCTGCAATTTCCTTTGCTCCATTGTACACATCGAAATACCATTTCAGACTTTTTTCCAGCAATTCAGTTCTTCCCCAAAGCGCATAGTGCGCCGCGTGCCACCAGTACATTTCCAAATGCGGTTTTCCATACCAGCTGTTATAGGTCAACCCTGTTTCCTGAGGCGGAAAATTTCCGGCACACTGGACCCGTGTGAGGTATTGAGAAAGAACAATCCGCCTTTCCAGCTCATTAGCCCGGCTGTCGGTACTTCCTGCAAGGTCTATTGCTGCTCCTGAAAGCCAGAACTTATTCCAACCCGTGATACTGCTTTTTTCAACTTCTGTAAACCCTGGCAAGCTTCCTGAAATCTTTTCTGGTGAGAAGGAAACAGTAAGCTGAAAATTATCTTTTGGTGCTGGTAAAAGTGTAAAATCGTGCTCGGCGGTTTTGGTTAATATACCTTTATCCGTCCAGTTGCCCTCGACATAGTAGCGGTCTTTGTCCAGCTTCCTGCTAAAAACAGCACCATTACCAGACTGACTTAATGTGGTTTCATGTGCCGAATTGTTTTTTATAATTTGTCCCAACGTCTGTAAACTGGTTGGACGGGTACGGAAATCTGAATCTGACTTTTATCCTTTTTTGTTTTAATAAGTCGGACGTAATTTTCACTGAAATGATATCTTTTTCCGCATCTGCGATCGTTATTACTTTTACGGCATTACCTTCCAAAGAAAAGTTACTAATAATCTCACCGGTCCAAGGATTCAGTTCCTGATAAATATCTTCCAGATCCTGAGGTTTAGCAATACTGCCATCCTTCTTCAAAAGCTCCAAACCGACGTTTCCAAGCTGCAAACGCGCCGGATTTTCTCTGAAATAACTGACGGCATTTTTATTTCTTGCAGGCTCATTGATTTGTACCGAATACAGCCGATCCGCTTTTCCATTAAAATCATACGGTTTCAGAGTCTCGCTGAATTTCAAATTTTCGGGATTTGGGAAACTGTGCCATCCCCATTCAGACTGCGTACCCAACGGAACTCCCTTGGCGTAGTATTCAGGAAAAGATTGAAGTCCCGTGACGTCGACTGTATACGCAAACTTGCCATTACCAACGGTTAGCGAGGAAAGTGTATCGACGGATTTTAAAATTACATTGTGCCTGGCGACAACCGATTTTCGATCAATTTGCGAAAAGACGGGTGTTATTTGAAGGAAAGCCAGAATGAAAAACACTCCTCTTAAAAAATTATTCATTAATACTTTTTGATTAAAGAGACCTTAGTTGATCTGGATTTACCCCAAACGCTCTACGTTTAACAGGTATAGTAAGACAAAATCCGCCAAGACGATTCCGGTAGTACCATATCCGGAATTATCAGTTTAGGCCGTAATAAAGATAGGTTTTAGGGTATTACCAATGATTAATGTAAATTTTTCTATGCAACCGGTGTCGGGAACGTTATCATTTTTTTAAAATTTCCAGATCTGATATTTCCGGATTAAACGACACTGGAACAATACTGATCAATTTCGATAGGCTGGCAACCTGCAAAATTGAACATTTGTGCTTTTCATTGAATTAACTTGACAACGATCTTTTAGAAACGATGCAACTTTTATTATCATTTTGACATCTGATCTGAGTACCGTTTTACCTTTTATGAAAATAAATACAAATCGATTTCCCTGGGTCGATAACCTCCGAGGATTCATCACGTTGCTGGTTGTCGCTCACCATTCGTCGCTAGCATATACGACTTTTGCGTTTTTCGATAAACAAGCTTACAACGCATCTACACATCCCATCGTAGATAAAATAAGATGGATCGGAATGGATATTTTTGAAGATTTCAACGATATTTTTTTTATGTCACTGATGTTCCTGATAAGTGGTATTTTTGTCATGAACGGTTTGGGAAAAGGCGTGAAAAATTTCATCCGCGATCGCTTTTTCCGATTGTTCATACCGTTTCTTACAGGCGTTTCTGTGTTAATGTTGCTGGCATATTATCCCGCCTATTTATTGGCTTATGGTAAAAACGACGTTAAGCTTTACATCGTTGATTATTTCACGACAGAAGGTTGGCCGGTCGGGCCGCCGTGGTTTATCTGGGTTTTATTTTTCTTTAATCTCATCATCGCACTTTCATTTCCCCTGCTCAAAACGAATGTTCAAAAATCAGGGATCATACTTTCCTTACTCAAATCAAGACCGTTCAAAATTATTCTTAACCTTTACCTGATCTCATGGTTTTTGTATATCCCCCTCCTGCTCTGGGCAGGCCCCGGTACCTGGACAGGCATCGGACCGTTTGATTTCCAGGTGAGCAGAGTGTTATTATATTTCGGCTATTTCTCATTTGGTTTGATTATCGGGAGCGTGAACTTGAACGAGGGAATTTTCTCAATCGACTCCGCATTTTTGAAGAAATGGCCGGTTTGGGTTATCGGTTGTGTCATCACATACGCCTTTCTGAAACTAAGCGAAACGCCTTTGAAACATTTAGTTGAAACAAAACAGATTCCGCTTTTACCAGTTTTCCTACTTTATCGCTCCATCTGGATACTTTCTTGCGTACTAAGCTGTGTCGCATTTTTGACATTTTTCAGACAATTTTTAAACGCCACCAACACATGGTGGAATTCTCTTTCTGCAAACGCATATGGAATTTACCTTTTGCATTACATATTCGTATTGTGGACGCAGTACCTTTTACTTAATCTGGAACTTCCCGTCATTTTAAAGTTTGTGATTACGTTTTCAGTATCCGTTATCCTAAGCTGGATAGCAACTTATTTTCTGAAAAAATTAAGGTTCATTGGAAAATATCTTTGACGGAAAAGTTAAAAAAAAACGGTCTCTCTGTAAATGTTTACAGAAAGACCGGTTTTCAACGCATAAGAATAACTATTTAACCGGTTTTCCTTCGCGGTCAAGTTCAACGACTTCAAACCCTTTGGCCGTTATTTTATCCAATAATTTCGTCTTATCTCCTACCAAAACAATTACCAGCGCTTTCTCATTCGGGAGATTCCCGGATGCCAGTTTGTTGAGATCCGATGCACCCAATGTTTTTAGAATCTGGTTCTGTTTTTCGGTATAATCCTGAGGCAGATCATAAGTCTGGATGTTGCTAAGAAATCCTGTTTTCTGAAAACCTGTCTCATATTTCCTTGCCTCACTTTGCGTAATTGAACTCTGTGTGAATGCCAATTCTTCAGGAGTCATCCCATTGGTTTCGAAGTCCGTGATGATTCTTAACACGTCTACCAATGCGCTATCCGTAGCTTCCGCTTTTATTCCGGAGGTAAAAGTATAGGTTCCAGTGTATTTGTCTCCGGCGAAATAAGAACGGGCACCATAAGTCCAACCTTTATCTTCACGAAGATATAAATTCAGACGACTGTTAAATGCGGCACCTAAGGGATAATTCATCACATTGGATTTGTAATAATCACCAAGGGCATCGTACTTCATATCTGTAACTTTCCCTACACGAAATTCGGTTTGCGCAGCATTTGGAACATCTACGAAAAACACTTTTGTCTTTTCAACTTTCGGTGCGGCAGGGAATGTCGGAAATGTGATTTCATTATCCGGCATCTCACTTAGGAAAGCAAGTTTTGATAAAATATCTTTTTCAGTAACATCGCCAACGACCACAATCTCCGCGTCTTTTCGTGAGAATTTATTTTTATAGTAATAATCAACATCAGCAAGTTTGATATTATTAATCGTTGCCTGAGATCCCGAAGTAGAACGTCCGAGCGGATTTCCTTCACCTTGAAGCAAAGAATTGTAAACCAGATTTGCCACAGTTGCAGGTTGGTTCAACGCATTTTTGATACTTTCAGAAAAACGCTTTTGATTTCTCGTAAAATCCTGATCATTGAACGCCGGACGCAGTAAACGTTCCTGTAAAAGCGCGATCGTTTTATCAATATTTTTTGTCAGCGAACGTACCTGAACTTTTATCGCGTCATCAGCTGCATAAATATCGATGCTGCTTCCAAGCTCATCAAGCGCTACGGAGAATGCTTCCGACGTATAATTTTTAGTATCCTCGCCCATCATGGCAGCGAACAAATTCGCCGTGCCTGATTTGGATGCACTGTCCAGAAATGCTCCTCCCTTAAAACTTAACGACAAATAAACCGCTGGCACTTCATTCGCTGTGGTACCAATTATCTTGATATCGCCCATCTTGCCTTTCCATAGTTCGGGTGCTTTTACAACAACCGCACTTGCCGGCGCAGGAATTTTGCTGCGGTCAAATTTATCTTTTGCTTTGTTGTATTTTAGCCCGGCATATCCATAATCAGGAGCTTTATAACCTACCTGAGAAATGGTATAATTGTCTTCTGCCGCCTTGTTATCTTCATTTCCTTTGGTAAGAATACTCAAAACCACAGCATGTTTACCCTTGATATATTGGTTATAAACACGCATCACATCTTCCTTAGTAACAGAGGCATAGTCTTGCAAAAACTTGCCGATGTAATTTGGATTTCCTGTGAAAGTATAAAAACTGGCAAGCTGCGAAACTTTGCCTGAAACGCTTTCAAGACCATAAATAACATTTGCTTCGCTTTGGCTCTTAAACTTGGAAATATCCTGATCGCTCACACCACGTTTCTCAAATTCAACCAAAGTTTCCCTAATCGTTTTTTCAATATCTGAAAGTTTTTGTCCGGGATAAGGAATGACACGGAAACCAAATTCTCCGGATAATTCAGTGGTACTGTTATTCACAGACATATTGACCGCCTTGTTAGCCTTGATCAGGTTTTTATACAAAAGCGAATTGTTGCCCTGCCCTAATATTTCAGCAAGACAGTCCAGTGCAGGCTCATCTTTACTGTAAGTTGGCGTAGTTGGATAGACCATATAATACATCGGCAATTTTGCATAATTGTCTGTGTACGACACATAGCGGTCTTTTTCAAGAACCGGAGCAGGAAGCACGACTGGTTTAACAGCAGGACCTTTCGGTATAGGGCCAAAATATTTCTCGGCCCAGGCAAGCACCTGTTTTGGATTTACATCGCCACCGACGGTTACAACCGCATTGTTCGGCCCATACCATCTAAGAAAAAAGTTCTTCAAATCGACCGCCGCAACACGGTTCAGATCCTCGATATATCCGATCGTAAGCCAGCTGTACGGGTTTCCATAGGGATATAAATTTTTGGAGATCATTTCCCCAGCCAGTCCGTATGGGCGGTTATCATAATTCTGACCGCGCTCATTTTTAACCGTTGCGCGCTGCACTTCGAATTTTTTCTGCGTTACGGCATCAAGAAGAAAACCCATCCTGTCAGCTTCAAGCCATAACATTTTTTCAACCTGATTTGCCGGGATTGTTTCAAAATAATTCGTCCGGTCGCGGTTGGTACTCCCGTTCAGCGTTCCGCCGGCCTCAGTAATCAGTTTAAAATGCTGTTCATCTTCCACATGGTCCGAGCCCTGAAACATCATGTGTTCAAAAAAGTGGGCAAATCCGGATTTCCCAATCTCTTCACGAGCAGAACCTACATGATACGTAACATCCACGTGCGCCAGAGGATCACTGTGATCTTCGTGGATCAGCAACGTGAGTCCGTTCGGCAAAACATAACGCTCATAAGGAATAATGGTTTCCGAGCCTTTTCTAACGACCTTTTCAATTAATTTGGCCTGTCCGTTTACCGTCACAGGCACCTGCAAGTAAAGCAAAGCGCCTACCGCAATGATCAGTTTTTTCATTTTCAAACTGTGTTTTAAACTTGGAACATTTTATTTTTCCCAATATTCTGATACACTCTGATTTTCTCAAATCAGGCATATTCGGAAATTGATTGGCTATTTTGGGTAAACCCACTTTCGAAACGTAAGTTCTTAAATACTTTCGATTTTACACGCTACTGAGCGTAAATTCCTTGACTGACTGACCACCGCACAAACGTTTTCGTTTTAAAACCGTCATTTGGGCAAAACGAAAAATGGAATCCATTACGTTGGAACAATTTGTTGATATAGAAGAAATTTAAAATAATTAGCCTGACGCTTCAAAAATTTAAGGCAAAATCTGTTCAATTAAAGACTACCGTTGATCACTAAATGAAAATGAACGGCGGTTAACGTATCCGAAAGACCTCACCATTCATGCTTGATTTGAGAGAATTATGCACAATATTTAAAATTGTATTTAATCATTGATCAAAAAAAATGTTGCCAGACATAAATCCGGCAACACGTTTGCTTGATGATGAAGTTTAAAATTATTCGACGGTGACCAAGTCATGATCTTGTTTGAACAAATCCCCATTATACCTGCGCCCGGGTCGTCTGTCCAAAAAATGTTTTAATCGAAACCTTGTCTGCTTTCCTGACATAGGCGTCAATAACACTGAGGCTGCGAAGCCATATGCGGCGGCAAGTACGATTCCTGCAACAACTGCCCCCGGAGAAAGTGATTCTTTTGATTTACTATTTTTTGCGTTCATAGTGCTGACATTTATTTATAGTAGCTATGCTAAAAGCATGCCATCGATTCTAACTTAAAGTATTCTACCAACATCAATTCTTTTTAACTGACCAGAATTAGAGGCACTTGTTGCAATTCTGTTAACGTTACTTTCACTACTTTTTTGGCCTTTTAAAAAATATTTAGCGGTTCATAAAGTAAAAATTATCCTGGCGCGTCTACCTTAAAAATCAGTTGAAGTAAATCAATCATTTTAAAATTAATCAAAACAAATCATGAAAAATAAAGCTCGTTTTATATTTCCCCGACTTATCGGTGCAACTGTAATCGTAGGCCTTGCGGCTCTTATTGTTACCACTTTATTCAAATTGTTAGTAGGGATGCTGTTCGTGGCAGGCGCGGTAATGCTGGTGAAACGCCTTCTTTTCGACGACAGACAGAACATGTCCGTACCGCATGAATTTCAAAATTACAATGGCGGTATCACACCAATTGGCAACCATTATGGCATGGCCAGCCAACCAATTTTTGTATCGACAAAGTTTTCAAATTCATCAACTATTATACCTATCAACTAATTGTAAAATCGCCGGGCCAGCAGGACGGCTAAGGTTACTTAAATTTTAAATTTTTCATTCAGATTAAACTCAAAAGTCATGTATAATCAAGCAAGAACAGATTCACAAAACGAACAAGGTTTCAGATATAACGGCCACGGGTGTGGTAACGGTTTAAAAAGCAAATTCGCTGAGCATTTTGCTCGCAAGGGTCGCTTTGATAAAATTTTTGGCGGGCAATTCTCAAATCGTAAAGCCGCCAACATTCAGGAAAATGATTCCTCTTTTATTATTTCGCTGTACGCTGCGGGACTAAATAAAAGCAATTTCAAGATTTCAGCAACTGAGGATATCCTGACTATATCTTATTCAGCTCCAAAAACGCAGGAAAATGATGGAATTAATTTCAGCCATCAGGAGTACCAATTCGGCAGTTTCGAACGCTCGTTTCAGTTAAATGGTAAAGTTTTGACAGAGAGCATTAGCGCGACATATCGTGATGGAGTGTTGATTGTAACCTTGCCAAAAAATCTGGCAACGAATATTCCAGCCCAAGAAGTGCCTGTAAGTTAATTTAACAGCGTTAGAAAACGGCATCCTCAGATCAGTATACATAATTGATCGTTGAGTTTTTGTCAAAAAGCAAAGTTGGATTTGGTTATATATTGACCGGAATTGACTTTGCTTTTGTTTTACTTGCAAGTCATCTAACACAACCAAAGTCATTTTTTCAACCCATTACTTCAACTTTTGAGCGTCACCTTTTAAAGTTTCCCACCACGTTGTAGAAATATAAAAAGGGGAAAATACCACGAATAAAAACCACTTCATAATTTTGTTCAGCATGATCTTAACAGTTTAAATACCAAAACAATATAATGAAAAGTATTAATTATTTCATTTAACAATCTTTGAGATATCTTAAACAGACTGAAAATTCTAATCAAGGACTCTATTATTTGAACACAAAATTTGCGCAGGAAGCTCGGTAACAAAGAAAGATTGCGTATCCAACTTTAATTATTCACTAGTCATTCAGTCAATCAGTTTACTGTATTAAATCAAAAAATAATTGCAATTTTGAGTTGCTATCAAACTACAATTATCTGTGATGATTAAATCAATTTTACTGTTTTTGAGCTTTATAATTGTTTCGTTTTCTTCGGTTGCACAAATGGAAAAATCGACCCATTTTCCTGATGGGACTAAAATACCAAACTGGTTTTCGGACAGTTCAAAAATTAATATTAACGATCTTGGCAGGCAATTCATCATCACTGAGCACGGCGCGATCATGGATAGTACTGTCGTGCAAACAGCTGTTCTGCAAAAAATTATTGATATTGCTGAGCAGCAAGGTGGCGGTGTGATTGTTTTTCCAAAAGGTACGTTCCTAAGCGGAGCACTGTTTTTCAAACCTAAAACACACCTTTTCATTTCAAAAGGTGCAGTGCTAAAAGGCTCTGACAAAATCGCGGATTATCCGATTATGCCATCCCGGATGGAAGGGCAAAGTCTGGATTATTTCCCTGCACTGGTGAATGCGTATGGCGTCAATGGTTTTACAATATCAGGCCAAGGCACGATAGATGGCAACGGGCTGAATTATTGGAAGGCATTTTGGCAAAGGAGGAAAGAAAATCCTAATTGTACAAACCTTGAAGTTTCCCGGCCGCGACTGGTATTTATCTGGAAAAGTAACGACGTGCAAGTGCAGGATGTTACGCTTCAAAATTCAGGCTTCTGGACAAGCCATTACTATCAGTGCAACAATGTTAAAATCCTGAACGTACGCATAACAGCCCCACACGAACCAATAAAGGCACCAAGCACGGACGCAATCGATCTGGATGTTTGCAATAATGTGCTGATTAAAGGTTGTTATCTGGCGGTCAACGACGATGCGATTGCGCTAAAAGGAGGAAAAGGGCCTTATGCAGATAAGGAACCTGGCAACGGAGGCAATTCAAATATCATTATCGAAGACTGTGAGTTTGGCTTTTGCCATGCGGCCCTTACCTGCGGCAGCGAAGCCATTCACAACAAAAATATCGTAATGCGCGACTGCCACATTACCAATGCAATGCGTGTTCTTTGGCTAAAAATGAGACCGGACACTCCGCAAAAATACGAATTTATTAGTGTTGAAAATATTGACGGCCAGGCGCATAGTTTAATTTACGTAAAACCATGGAAGCAATTTTTTGATCTTAAAGGCAGGAAAGATGTTCCATTATCTTATTGCGACCATATCAGTTTAAAAAATATTAAACTGAAATGCGAAGTCTTTTTTGATGTGAGTCCCGGAGAATACGACAAACTCTCCAATTTCCGATTTGACAAGCTCGATATTACCGCAAAAAATGCGTCGTATGACAAAACGGTAGTGAAGAATTTTACAATGACAAATGTAAAAGTCAACGGTAAAATCTTTCAATGATACAAAAATAAATCCCCCCTTACCAATTAAAGGCAAGAGGGTATTTTTCTATTCAAACAAAATTTATTTGAGATCGAACCTGTCAAGATTCATCACCTTATCCCAGGCTTTAACGAAATCATTTACAAATTTCTCCTGCGCATCAGCACTTCCGTAAACTTCTGCAATTGCCCTTAATTCTGCATTTGAACCAAATACAAGATCTGCACGGCTAGCAGTCCATTTCGGCTGACCAGTGGCACGGTCAGTTCCCAAATAAACCTCTTTGTCTTCCGACATCGATTTCCATGCTGTGCTCATATCAAGCAGATTGACAAAAAAGTCGTTGGTAAGTTGGCCTTCACGACTCGTGAACACACCGTTTTTAGATCCGTCAAAGTTCGCTCCCAAAACACGCATTCCTCCAACCAAAACCGTCAGTTCAGGTGCCGTCAACGTAAGAAGTTGTGCTTTGTCGATAAGCAATTCTTCGGTCGAAACAGAGAATCTTGCTTTCTTGTAGTTACGGAAGCCGTCAGCAGCAGGTTCGAGATACCCAACCGATTCAACATCCGTTTGCGCTTGCGACGCATCCATGCGCCCCGGTGTAAAAGGAACATTAACTGAATGACCGGCATCCTGCGCCGCTTTTTCAATACCCGCAACGCCGGCCAGAACGATTATGTCAGCCAGAGAAACTTTCTTTCCAGATACTTGTGTATTGTTAAAATCGCTTTGCAGTCCTTCCAAAACCCCAAGTACTTTTTTCAATTGAACGGGATTATTCACTTTCCAGTCTTTCTGAGGAGAAAGTCTCACACGTGCACCGTTAGCTCCTCCACGCTTGTCGGAACCGCGGAAGGTAGAAGCCGAAGCCCAGGCAGTAGATACCAGTTCTGAAACCGACAGTCCTGAACTTAAAATTTTAGATTTTAATCCGGCCGTATCATTTTCGTCGATCAGGGTATGATCAACTGCCGGGATCGGGTCCTGCCAGATTAATTCCTCAGACGGAACATCCGGACCTAAATATCGGTCACGAGGCCCCATATCACGGTGGGTAAGTTTGAACCATGCTCTCGCAAAAACATCAGCGAATTCGTCAGGATTTTCTAAAAAGCGACGTGATATTTTTTCATAAGCCGGATCAAATTTCAAAGCAAGATCCGTCGTAAGCATAGTTGGAGCATGCTTTTTGGAGCTATCATAAGCATCAGGAATAATGTCCCCCGCATCTTTGGCAACCCACTGGTGTGCTCCTCCTGGACTTTTGGTTAACTCCCATTCAAAAGCAAAAAGGTTCTCAAAGAAGTTGTTGCTCCATTGCGTTGGCGTCGTAGTCCATATTACCTCTAATCCACTGGTAATTGTATCCGCGCCTTTGCCTGAACCATAACTATTGCTCCAGCCAAATCCCTGTGAGTCGACGTCAGCACCTTCCGGTTCTGCACCTACGTGATCAGAAGGCGCAGCTCCGTGTGTTTTTCCGAATGTATGTCCACCAGCGATCAATGCCACAGTTTCCTCATCATTCATCGCCATCCGGCCGAATGTCTCACGAATATCTCTTGCCGATGCTATCGGGTCAGGATTCCCGTCCGGCCCTTCAGGGTTTACATAGATAAGCCCCATGTGCGCTGCTCCAAGCGGATTTTCGAGGTTTCGTGTATGGATGTTACGCCCAGGATTTTCATCCGAAACCAGAACACCTTCGTCAGCAACTCCCGGCGAACCATCTGCGTAACGCTTATCGTTTCCTAACCATGTAGTTTCCGATCCCCAGTAAACATCTTCGTCCGGCTCCCATACGTCAGCGCGACCACCTGCAAAACCAAAAGTTTTGAAGCCCATTGACTCCAAGGCTACGTTACCCGTAAGAATCAATAAATCCGCCCAGGAAATTTTTTTACCATATTTTTGCTTGATCGGCCAAAGTAACCTGCGCGCTTTGTCAAGACTGACATTATCCGGCCAGCTGTTCAGTGGCGCAAAACGCTGCTGCCCCGAACCCGCACCGCCGCGGCCATCGCCTACGCGGTAAGTCCCGGCACTATGCCATGCCATACGAATAAACAAAGGACCATAATGACCAAAATCTGCCGGCCACCAATCCTGAGAGTCGGTCATCAGGGCATGAAGATCTTGTTTTACCGCTTCCAGGTCCAGACTTTTAAAAGCCTCGGCATAGTTAAAATCGTCCGCCATTGGATTGGACAAAGAAGAATGTTGACGCAGAATATTAAGCTTCAACTGGTTAGGCCACCAATCACGGTTCCTTGTGCCGCCGCCGCCAACACTGTGCTGCATTGTGCCATTGTGAAACGGGCATTTGCCGATATCGTTTGATCCGTTTTCCATTTTATTTAGTTCATGATTAAACAAACACTTGACTACACATAAAATCGTGTGCAGATCTTTAAAGTTATAATATTCAGAAAAATAATAACAATCGATTAATTTTATAACGAAATAGGTAAAATCTATTCAAAAATGATTTTGGTTACCTAATTCGCATAACAGCAGTGCGTTAGCAAGTTCAGGACTTACGTTTTAAGGTTAAAAGCTTTCACGTAAAAAACAAAATATTGATCAAAGTCTCATTTTATAAATACGCCGGAGCCTTCATTTAAGGCGGTGTTTCAAAATGTAGAACAAATAATTATGACAAGTAGAATTATTTTAGCTAATTGCATCTAACTTTTGCGTTTATTCCAGATGATGCGCCAGTTTCAGTGATTGACCTTCCTATTTAAAATTTAACTTTAAAGAAACTTACACTTAATGCATTTTCCAAAATAAGTTTATTAAGAATAATTTTTACAAGGATAATCAAAAACAAAACCAGGCATGAAAAATTTTTTCTATTTAGCAGTATTGCTGGCGGCCATCTCATGCAATTCGAATGCGAACGAACCTGATCCGGTTGTTGCTATTGAGCACCAGGCACCGTTTGGTACAGACACAGTTGGAGTTAAACTGAAAAGCGTAACGTTTAACGGAAAGCTGCTTATCGAATATTCTTATTCGAATGGGTATCTGAGCGGCTATAAAAAGTACGTTGCATTTTCAAAACCGCGATTTTTCCAGACTGGTATCTTCACAAGAAATGGCGGCGCCCCTCAAAAGGCGGAAGTTTTAGTTGCGCAAATTACTCCTGAAACAGAATTTGTTTCTGAAAAACAAGATCCAAGAATTACTATGCAATATGCGCCAGCCAAAACGGATTCAATCCGTGAGGTAGCTGAGCAGGATTTTCTGACTTCGTCAACAGTAAACAAAACTTTCAAGTTTAATAAGGGAGGATTTATTGTAGAGGAAGTTGCGAGCCCTTCTAACGGTGATGGCTATGTTGTTACGTATGTGAGGAATGGTGAGAACAATGTTGCGCAAACTTACAGAGTTGTAAAATCGCAGTCGGCAAAAACAAACAAAGTAGAATTTACTTATGACACGAAGCCCAATCCATTCTTCGATTTGGGCATTGACTGGGAAGGAAACTTTACGAATTACGCAGTTAGTCCGAATAATCCATTGCAGGAGATTGTTTATAATAAAGACAACAGAGGTGTAAAATCAACTTATGTTTATGATTATCAGGCAAATGGCTATCCGAAAAAAATAACCATAACTAGGGGATTTATCAATGTTGATGGCGGAGAGGAAACTGACAGTCCGATTGTGCTGGACCTTCAATACTATTAAAATATTATCACCGTAAAAAAATCCCTGACTGCAAATTTGCGGCCAGGGATTTTTTATGGCCAAATAGCTTACTTTCTCACTTCAATCCTTTCCATTTCTCAATCAGCATGTTGGCAATTATTTCATAACCTTTGTCCGATGGATGTAAACCATCATAAGTCATATTGATCGCTTCGGGAGGATATGGATATTCGTCGGTTTCGGGATTGTATGGAACTGCCGTATAACCGGGATAGGTATAATTTTCATACTTGCCGGTTTGAGGATCTTTCAACCGCTTGAAGTTTACCATATTTTCCGGTGTGATGCCACTTTCGTGATATAAATCCACGACCGGATAATCTTCAAGTTTCCCGATTTCAACCACAGCATTTGCGAAATTTTCAAGCTCCTGCTCTTTTTTAGTTCTGTATGATCCGTAAGCATTGTTTTTTGCATTATTGATATAAACAAAATCACCACGTTGCATGGGAGTTATCAGGATGATTTCAGCCTTATTGTTAAGATTTTTAAGTTTGTCACTGATAATCCGGAATGCACCGTAAACTGTGCTTGAGCCAGTATTATCGGTATAGTCAGAAATATTGCCCAGCGTTTTCCCCTGCCACCAGTCGTTAGTCCCAAGAAATATTGTGTAAACATCCGCCCTCTCTAGCCCGATTGATTCAATCTTATCAGCTATATTAATGGAAGTCCAGCCATTGTGACCTTGATTAACGTACTCGATATTTTTAAATTTTTCCGTGATTAAGGTCATATAACCTTTCGTAATCCTGTTGCCAGTTTCGTCCTGGTGGTCATTGAGATAAGTAATGGAATCGCCAATGGCAACCCAGGTAATCTTTCTGGAAACAGACGCTACGGATATGCATATTAAAAATCCAAGGAGAAGTGTATTGTTTATGAAATGTCGACGATTGATCATCTTGTGTTTAGTCATATCATTGTTTTAAAATTGAGATTTGGCAGACTTATTCGGAAAATCTGTTTGAATAAACAAATACAGTTTAATGTAGGAAATACTTATCCCGATTTAATTTTTACAAAATTGTTGACGAACATTATTTGGTTGGAGTAAAATCAAATCCTTATTATTACAGATATTCTCATTAAAATAAAACAGTCCAAAACTTATCAAAGTGTGAACGGACGGCAGAATTTTATATCACCTGTAAACACTAATTCAATGAAAATAAAATTACTTTCCGCAATTATACTAATTGCTGGTTTTAGCTGCGAGCAAAAAAATGCGACAGAGAAAGATTCATCTCCTATTCTGGGCACATGGAAACTGGTGTCTAGTAAAGTTATCATGGGCAAGGATACAACCCTTACGTTCCCTATTCAAAATCAGGAAATGATCAAAATTTTCAACGAAGATACGTTCGCATTTTTCAAGCACGACACCAATGGCGCCAAAGGAGACTCCGCCGTATTTGACGCTGGCAGTGGAACTTATAAATTGAACGGACAGGATTATTCAGAACATTTGGAATACTGCAATTACCGTGGCTGGGAAAATAGGGATTTCAGTTTCAAACTCCGTTTAAGTAATGATACATTGATCCAGACAGGAATTGAAAAAATTGATAGTTTAAATATTAATCAGGAGATAGTCGAAATTTATGTGAGGCGCTAGTAACAAATATGAGCTGTCAGTCCTGGTTTCAAGCTCTGCCAGCTCAACTTTTTTCAATTGATTTTCTCCGAAATATCTGCCTAAACTACCTTGATTGAATATTGCACTACTACGTTTTCCCAATTAAACCAAAGCCTGTTTCACCAGACTCATAATATATTCAAGGTTTGTTGTGTCCGTAACTATGATTCCATAATCACCATTGCCCCAATGACCAGACAGAGAAACGTCCTTGGCCAATCTCTTTTCATCTTTTAGCTGACCCTTTTTTACATTAATCCAGAGTTTAAGGACCTTCTGCTGGATCTCGACATCAACAATATTCTTCTGCTTTTTAAATGCGATGTACAATTTCTTTGGATCGACATCCATATCGGGCGACAAATTCAGAATAGCGTTTTTGAATGTTTCATACAGCTCCCGAATATCATCATTCTTACCATGTAAATGATCATCCTCCGTATAAACCTTAATCTCCCTGACCACTTTATCAATCTCAGACCCATCATTCCGTTGTACTTGCCTGATACTCGGTGCAGATTTCGACTTACCGATCTGGTTAACAATAACAATCTGATTTTCCAATTGCTTGATTTCCCAAAGCTCTATTCCAAGATCTTTGAAGTTAGTCGACTGTTTTTGAAAATCCGTAAACGATGGAGACACAAACATAATCCGGCTCTGCGACCAGTCTACATCGGTACGTTTAAGATTTTCACCATGCACTTCATTATACTCCACGATAAAATCTGCCCGATATTCCAGCATCAGATTCAGATACGAAACACCCTGATCAACAACGCTATAATTCTGGCTGCGTTTGTATTCTATAATCACAAAGGCATTGCTCTCCTTATCAAAAGCCAGGGTATCGATACGGCGGTTCTGTATCGAAAACTCCGATTTGACAAGTTTCAAACTGCTGAGCAATTCCAAATTCTGTTCAAAGAGATTTTGAATTTCCCGTTCCAGTTTGAAGGGGATTTCTTTTAAAGTGGACAGGGATTGTTTGTTGTTTGTAAATATCTGCATTGACTAGTATTTAATAAAAATGAACTCACACCGCCCCCAACACCCGTTTTAATGAATCAATAAAAGCCATCTTCGTGGCATCATCCTTCGATATCGCCCGGTAAAGGTCAAGCTCATTCCGGCGTTGCTTGCCCATTACTTCTTCAAAAATTCTTCTGAAAGCTAACTCCCGGTTTTGAACATCCGGATTGTTTAAAAACTTTTCCTCATAATCCGGGTGGAACTGAATGGATTTTGCCAGACTTACGAATTTCACGCGCTGCTCCTCCGGCGTGGCTTCCCAGCCCTGAAACCAACGTTCATTAAAACTGTTGACAATAAGCTCCAACGGATCTTCCGTCGCATCAGAACCATGCGCTCCCCGTGGATTTGGATTTTGTGGTTCCAATTCCGTTTCCGAAGCATCCAGGCTTATCGATGCATTCAGCTTCACACGTTCCAATCCGTATGTTGAAAGATCAACCGAGTCCAGAAGTTCGTCATAAAGCTTTTCATCCCCCGTTTTGATAATAAGTTTCGAAATCAAAAATTTCAAAAACCAGAACAGTTTTTCCCAGTTAACAATCTCATAAGGAAGTATGGATGCCATTTGTCCGTATATTTTAACAAACTGTTTGGCCAGTATCTTAATCTCTGCCTTCCCATTATCATCCAGTTCCAGATCAGTATTAAATCGTTGCGCGGCGATGTCAATAATAACACTGAGTTCCTGTGCATCGACACCTTTGAAATACTTATCAATAAAATCTTCAACCTCCGCCCACTCATATACGCCGGTTTCGTCCAGCGTATTTTTAATATCGTGCAATACGTTTACGTCCGTGGCAGAATTGAGCGTTGTGGAAGTGTAAAATGGATCAAAAGCAGCCTTGATTTCGTCAGTCGAATTGAAAAAATCAAGTACAAATAAATCTTCGGTTTTCTTACCCAGCTGGTCAGCAGAGCGGTTTAGCCGGCTCAGTGCCTGAACAGCCAAAACTCCCTGCAACTTTTTATCGACATACATGGCTGAAAGTTTCGGCTGATCGAAACCGGTCAGATACTTGTTGGCAACCACCAGCACGCGATACTCATCCATGTTGAAATACCGCGCAATTTTGTCGCTGATATATCCGGGATCACTGGGCTTTGCCGAATCAAGTGCCGATGGAAAATTATTGATTACTTCCTCTGTATATTCAATTCCGTCAACTTCCTTCTTTCCTGAAAACGCAATGGCAATACTGAACGGATTGCCTCTGTCGTTCAACAATTGTTTGAGCGCAAAATAATATCTGACAGCCGACTCAATACTTTGCGTCACCACCATCGCCTTGGCTTTTCCTTTCAGTTTTTTGGTATTGACCACCTTTGAAATAAAATGATCAAGCATAATTTCAGCCTTGGTGCCAATGGTCTGCCGGTGCTGCTCCACATAACCTTTGAGTTTTTTCTGTGCTTTTGCCGTATCAAAAAGTGGGTTGTCCTCTATGGACTTTTCGATTTCGTAATAACTTCGGTAAGTGGTATAATTGGCCAGGACATCCAGAATAAAACCTTCCTCAATCGCCTGTTTCATAGAATACAAATGGAAAGGCCGGAAACCGCCGCTTTCTGTCGGAACGCCAAACTTTTCGAGCGTGCTGTTTTTCGGTGTTGCTGTAAAGGCAAAGTAAGACGCATTTCCCCGCATTTTCCTTGACTGCATAATTTCAATAATTTTATCCTGCGGATCCGGATCTTCTTCCTCGTTTGACGCACTTCCCAGCGCTCTGTTCATATTGTCAGCCGCGGTTCCGCTTTGGCTTCCATGTGCTTCGTCAATGATCACAGCGAAACGCTTATCGCTCAGATCGGCAATTCCGTCTACAATGAATGGAAATTTTTGAATGGTCGTAATGATTATCCGTTTCCCGCTTTCCAGACTTTCTTTCAGTTCTTTGGACGAATAGGCTGGCGCAACGATATTTTTCACCTCGGAAAACTCACGGATATTTTCCCGCAGCTGTTTGTCGAGTAACCTTCTGTCGGTCACCACGATCACCGAATCAAATAGCGGGTTTTCTACACCTTTGCTGCCCGGTACCTGATCATTTTCAGGATAAGTTTCGATAAGCTGATAGGCTGCCCACGTAATAGAATTGGACTTGCCCGACCCTGCTGAATGTTGTATCAGATAACTTTTCCCAACGCCGTATTTACTGGTATCGGTGATTAGTTTCCTGACCACATCCATCTGATGATACCGTGGAAAATACAGACGCTTTTTCGCCAGTGGATCGGTATCTTTTCCATCAAACCTGACAAAATGCTGCATGATATTGGCTACACTTTGCCGGGTCAGCACTTCGTTCCAGAGATACGCCGTCTTATGCCCGAAATGATTTACGGGATTTCCTTTTCCAAAATCATTTCCAAGGTTGAAAGGAAGAAAAAAAGTGTTTTTTCCATCCAGTTTTGTGGTCATATAGGCCTCGTCTGTATCCACCGCGAAATGCACGATGCAACGGCCAAAATTTAGTAAGGGCTGGTTTATGTCCCGATCATTTTTATATTGATTTTGCCCATGAAACTTAGCATTTTGTCCGGTCCACTGGTTTTTAAGTTCCATGGTGGCAAAGGGCAAACCATTCACAAATAGCACCATATCAATTTCCTCGCCCGGTTTGGTGAGGGAGTAACGTACCTGACGCGTTACGCTAAACTGGTTGCTTTCAAAATTCTGCTTAATCGCCTCGCTGCTGCTGGCAAGCGGCAGCACATATAAAAATGTAAAATGCGCATCTTCAACATCCAGACCTTTTCGTAAAATCCGGATGATTCCGTTCTTCTTCAGCATCCGGTCGAGGCGTTCCAGTATTTTCAGTTTCCAGTCGCTTTGTTTCTGCAATTTGGCCAGCTCATCTTTCTGGGTGGTTTCCAGAAAATCCCAAAGCCGAACTTCGTCCACCGCATAACGCGCATTGAAATCACGGGCCAGTCCCAGATAATAACCTTGTCCGCTTCTGTACAATGGCTCGCGCTCTTCAAAGGACGGAACGGGTGAAGTTGGTTTTATATATTCTTCCAGGGTTGTGCCTGTCAATTTCTTTTCAATGGTTGCTTCGAGGGCGGCTTCGTTCGTTGAGCTTGGCATTAGTGTGATTGCTAATTGTGGGTACTTTGATTCTTTTGATTTTTTTGATTGTTATGATTCTTGACTGTGTTTTTTCGATTTTAGTGATTACTGGGTTTATTGGGATTATCTGAATTTAACTTTTTATTTAGTAATCTTTTGAAATTCAGGCTGGTTTCCTACTTCCATTTGTCAGTACTTTGATTCTTTTGATTTTTGTGATTGCTGTGATTTTTGACTGTCTTTTTTCGATTTTAGTGATTATTGGGTTGATTAGGATTGTCTGGCTTGAACTTCTTATTTAGTAATCTTTTGAAATTCAGGCTCGTCTCTCCGAAGTTGATTAGTAATCCTACTTCCAGATTATACGCTTCCAGGTAATTGATCGCCTGCGCGAAGTGGACATCTTCAAGTTTTGTTGTGGCTTTAAGTTCTACTGATATGAACTCCTGAACTAAAAAATCCACTCGCCTGGTACCAATACGCTGTCCTCTATAAAAAATAGGCATCTCAAATTCCCGGTTAAACAAAATCCCATTCAACTCAAATTCGATCGCCAAAGCCCTCTGATATATCACCTCTTGAAACCCATTCCCAAGTGCCCGATGGACACTCATACAACACCCAATAATTTTAGAAGTCAGCTCAGAATATTTATACTGGTCATTTATCATGACTATGATTTGTTTGATTCTTGGATTGCCTTGATTACACCAATATGTCTTTTGTCTGTACTTTGATTCTTAGAACTGTCTTCACTTCACTAAAAATCAAAAGCCACTTCCTAATCAAATGCAAAAAATCATAAAAATCACACAAATCAAAAAAATCACAGTTCAGACTTTTATTTTCCCCGTCACCGCACTATTAATCAACGTCGATTTGTACTCCTTTAACTTTTCAATCTCTTTCTGTTTCAGGGAAATGGCAGTGGCGATTTTTTGGGAATGACTTTCAATATACTCGCGTATTCTAATTTGTTCTTCTATTGGCATGAGAGTTATAGGTATATTGTTGATGTCAGACATATTGAAATGTAATACTGTTGAGCCAGAAGACAAAAAGTCAATATATGTTCGGATCATTTTGGAGTATATAAGGTGGATTGCTAGCTTGGAATCAAGTTTTGCTTTGTCCACCTTCAACCAAACCATTCTCTGTCCTAAACAAATTTTCATGTCCGAAGGGACTAAACAGGCTTCTCCAGCTGGCGCCTCCCTCGTCAACAAAATGTCACCAGGTTCAGGAACTCCGCGTCTTGTCCAGCGCAAATATCCCTTTTCGTGAGTATACTTTGCATCCTCCAAAGTAAGATTTCCACTCTTGACATTGGATGTTCTTACAACAAAATAGGTTGGATCATCTACAAACGGGGCTGTGCTATGTTCGCAATCAACAACTCCATTTAATAAATATTTAATTGGCTGGATTTCCCAATGCTCCGGAATCTCCCCAATCCATTCCACCCCACTGTTCTTCATCTTCACATCCAAATCCAACCCACGCGTTACCGCATTGTGAATAAGTATTTGCCTGCGTTCTTTGAGTAGTTCGATTTGTTTTTCTTTAATGGAAACAGCCTGGTCAATTTGCGCCGTTTTGCGATCAAGGAAATTGGCGATGGCGGTTTGTTCTTTCCTACTTGGCAATGGCACAAATGCATCGTTGATATACTCTTGTTTTAAATTGATTCTGGTAAATCCCCTTCCTACCAAAGAAAAATAACTTCGATAAGTAGAACTTGTTAGTAGATAATTAATAAATTCCGGCAATGCATTAGAATCAATGATTCTGAATCCTTTACAAAAAGAATTTAAATACAATTCTTGATCATTTCCTAGGTATATAGAGCACTTTGCTATTTCTTCCAAAGTTTCACTACTCATTAAAAACAAAATGTCGTCTTTCCTAACCTTGTTTTGGAGTTCGCCTTCATTAATTTTCACATATTGATACTGTCCAAGTGATATTTTAGGATTATTACAGATATTAGTAAAAGGTATAAAATATTTAAATTCCTCTTGGTATTCTTTACTGAAATCATCCCCTTTCTTTCCTGACAATCCTGGATAAATAAATCCTAAAAATTTCATTTTTTTCACAACCCAATTCTCAGGCACCTCACCCAACCACTCAACCCCAGAATCCTTATACTCACTATATTTCTTAAACATCAAATACTTTCATTTAAAACGTCCACACTTTCACCCATCGCCAATATCTCCCGGATCAGCCCGTCACTTTCCGCTTCGAGAGCCAGTATATCAGCAGCCACCTCTTCAATGTTTCTCAAAGGTTTGTGGCGGTAGAAATATTTGTTAAAGCTGATCTCGTAACCGATCTTCGTAGCGTCGAGGGTTATCCAGGCTTCGGTTACGTGGGGTTTTACTTCGCGTAAAAAGTATTCATAAATATTCTCTTTCAGCGGCACATTTTCTGTATCACGCAAATCGCTTTCCGTTTCGTATTGCAGGTATTCGCCTTTTTTACTGGTTGGGAAATAACCATAATCGGCCAGTTGTTCTTCGGAGCAATCCAGATAACTGAGCAGTTTTTCCAGTTTTTCGCCAGTGAGTTTGGTAATGCCTTTTACAACTTTTTCCGCCGTTGCATCATACCAGCTTACGGCACTCAGGATCGCATTTTTTTCAGAAGAGGTCAATTTGGCGCCTTGTTTTTTGAGGGCCGCATCTACTTTTTCCTTGAAAATATTGAAGTCTGTAAATTCTTCTGTACCCATCGCCGTCAGCAGTTCCTTCGCGCTGTTCAACAGATCCAGCTGTTTCTGCCAGGTTTCTTTGCTGGTCAGGGCTTTGGCTTGTTTGGTATTCAGGTTCAGGTCATTTTTTTCACAATAGTCCAAAATCGCTTTTTCATGCGTGGCGATATCGGTATACACTTCTTCCCCAAATTCGGCATAAGCCCAGGTCATGGGTTCGCGTAGGGATCTGTCGAAACGCAGGTCGGCGATGCGTTCTTCGGTAAACTGCGCTTTCAGGCGTTTCGGCCGGTCGATGGTCACTTTGTAATAACCAAAATCTGCATTATCAAAAACCTGTGAAGCAATGCCCTCATCACCCTCCCGCTCAATAGCTTCCATACTGGTATATACCCGCACGATCTCCGTGATATGTTCAGGAGCAAATTCACAGTTTTTGTTACCCAGGTTTTTCCGGAGTTTCCGGTAAAGTTGTCCGGCGTCGATCAGCTGCACTTTTCCCTGGCGGTGCGGTGCTTTTTTATTACTAAGAATCCAGATGTAAGTCGTAATGCCGGTGTTGTAAAATAAGTTATTCGGCAACTGCACAATCGCTTCCAGCCAGTCATTTTCAATAATATACCGGCGAATATTGCTTTCGCCCCCACCGGCATCACCCGTAAACAAACTGGAACCGTTATGCACCGAAGCAATCCGCGATCCACTATGGCTGGGCTTCATTTTAGAAACCATTTCCATAAGAAAAAGCAGCTGTCCATCCGACGAACGCGGCGTGGCATCAGCGTCATCTTCCACGCCCCAGTAATCTTTCAGTCTGATCTGGAAACGCGGATCAATAATTTCTTTTCCATCCTTGATATACTTCTGCTCACTCGCCCATGACTTGCCATAAGGCGGATTGGACAGCATAAAATCAAAACTCGTTCCGGCAAATTCATCCGTAGAAAGCGTAGAGCCCACCCGGATATTTTCCGGATTGTTGCCCTTGATCATCATATCCGACTTACAGATCGCATACGTTTCGTCGTTGATCTCCTTGCCATACAGATACACATCACCCTTGGCCCGGATTCCGCCTTCTTCGTCTTTGATAAAATTCTGGGATTCCGTCAGCATACCGCCACTCCCGCAAGCCGGATCATAAATCGTCATCACAGGCGGCAATTTATCTTTGATAGGATCAAAAATGATATGCGTCATCAGGTCTATCACCTCACGCGGCGTAAAGTGCTCCCCGGCCTCTTCGTTATTGTCTTCGTTAAATTTCCTGATCAGCTCTTCAAAAACATAACCCATACCCAGGTTAGAAAGCGGCTGCAATTTCCGTCCATCCGGATCCACCTTTTCAAAAGGCGTAAGGTTGATGTAAGACGAAGTAAATTTTTCCAGCACGTTCAACAGCACATCCTTATTGGCCATGTGGCGTACCTGGCTTTTCAGTTTAAACTTGTCGATAATCTCCTTGACATTCGCACTGAAACCATTCAGATATTCTTCAAAATTACCCTGTAAAATCTGCTGGCTGTTGGTGGCAGTGCTGTGCAGCCGCTGCAAAGTCCACGGACTGGTATTGTAAAAAACATAACCGGAAGCCTGCATCAGTCCGTTTTCGTCCCATTCTGTAAAACCGGCTTCGTCTTTCTGGAATGCCAGCTCTTCCATAACCGCGTCCTTGGTCGGTTCAAGCAAAGCATCCAGCCGCCTCAAAACTACCATCGGGAGAATTACGTCCCGGTATTTTCCACGCACATATACATCACGCAAACAATCGTCAGCGATGGACCAGATAAAAGAAACAAGTTTATTGTGTACTGTATGATTCATATTATAAAGTAATCTTGAAGGGATATAACCTCCCATTCAATAAAAGTAGAAGATTTTGGAAGGGTTGCCAAAACGAAACGGACTTAGTGACCATATTTTTTAAAGGGGCCAGGCTACGTTTTCGTAAGATTTTTAAAATTGCCGCAGCTAACAGATTTTGAAAGTTTTGCCTTTATGTAATGTTAAAATGACTCGTCCGGCACATCTACAATAGAAGAGAACAAAATCTCGTAGTTAGCTTCAATATTTTTGTGAAAAGAGATGGGCAGTACCGCCCAATCTCTCAGTTCAACCAGGATCGGTATATTGCTATCGGTGATTTTTTCGCAAAGCATAATGTACGCATCAAAGGGCAATGGTGCTAAATCCTTGGTTCGCAGCACCAGATCGAGATCACTACCACTATGACCCTTTCCACTTACACGGCTGCCATATGCCCAAACTTCCATAGGAGTTTCTGACTCCTGAAAAATTGCGAGTAACGCTTGTTTGTCCTTTTCTCTCAATAGCATGTTAATCAATATTTTGGTTTTTCAAAATAGCAGACAGCTCAATACTATCTTGTATAAATCGCGGTAAAAACACAAGCGTTTCATTAGCAAAATTTACCCCATAATCGTGCGCGTTATTATTTCTATTGTCCCTATATTGGAGCCATCGCTCACATTGTTCATCAGTCATTAAATCCCGCAAAACAGCATTTCTGAACACGTTTTTAAATACCATTTTATCCACTTCTTTGGGACTATGAAAATAGGGTTTGATAGCTTTTCGCAATAATTTGCCAGCCTGTTCCAGAATAAGCTCAAACGCTTTGACTCAGGCCGAACGAAACATATCATATTCAACGGTATCTATTTCCGACTCGATAAGCAATGAATGTGCTTTTTCCCAGTGCCGCTCTACATCTTTCTAAATATGTAGTATCTATTTTCATAAGCCTTTCCAACATTAAAATTGATTTTAGTAGCTGGTCACGTGTTTACATGCACTTCGGTCAGTTGTATAATTTAAATATAGCGAACAGGGAGTCCAATTATTATTTTTGGATTATTTTCCGATACAAAACTTACTGAAAATATTATCCAGCAAATCATCCGTAACAATCGTCCCGGTAATTTCCCCCAAATGATGCAGCGACAACCTGATATCCTGAGCCAAAAAATCACCAGTAATTCCAGTATCCAAACCATTGATTACTTCATTCAACGCATCCTGGGTTTTTAGTAAATGTTCATAATGACGAAGATTTGTGACGACAGTATCCGTTGCAGCTTGTCCATAAATACGATTTACCAAAACTTCTGTCAGAGATTTTAATCCTTCCTGAGTTTGGGCGGAAATACCAATTATTTCAGGATTTTCGGCTTTTAGTTTATTGAAAATTTCGGGTTCGATATCTATTTTGTTAAATACCCAAAGGACATCTTTGCCAGCGGCCAGTTCCGTAGCAACCTCCTTGTTTTCCAAAAACGTCTGCTCGCTGTCAAACAGAAAAATTACGATATCAGCTTTTTCCATCGCTCCACGGGAACGCTCAATTCCGATTGATTCTACGAGGTCCGTCGTTTCACGAATTCCTGCCGTATCAATAAATCTGAATTTCAATCCTTCCAGAATCATGGTATCTTCAATCACATCACGGGTTGTTCCGGCAACGCTGGTTACGATTGCCTTTTCTTCATTCAAAAGTGCGTTCAGCAAGGTTGATTTCCCCACATTTGGCGAGCCAATAATCGCTACCGGAACGCCTTCTTTCAGCGCGTTTCCGTAATCAAATGATTCAATTAAAGGCGCTATTGTCTTACGAAGTTTTTGAATTAATCTTCTCAAATCGTCTCTTTCTGCAAACTCAACATCTTCCTCGCCGAAATCGAGTTCAAGTTCTACCAAAGAAGCAAAATGGATTAGTTCAGTTCTTAATGAAGCAAGTTTTTTTGAAAAACCCCCTCTCAATTGATTGATCGCAGTTTTATGACTGGCCTCGGAATCGGCAGCGATGAGATCCGCTACCGCCTCGGCTTGTACCAAATCAAATTGTCCATTCAAAAACGCACGTTGGGTAAATTCTCCCGGACGCGCTATTCTTGCTCCTTTTTGGATAAGAAGTTTCAAAATCTGTTTGATGATATAATCTGAGCCGTGACAGGAAATTTCGACAGAATCTTCTTTCGTAAATGATTTTGGTGTTTTAAAAACAGTCACCAAAACCTCATCGATCAACTCAGTTTCCGATTGTATTGTGCCAAAATGCGCCGTATGGCTGTCAACCAAATTCAGGTTTTTACCTTTAAAAATATCGTTGACAATCGAGATCGAATGAAGTCCGGAAACACGGATTACACCAATGGCTCCAACGCCCGAAGGTGTCGCCAGAGCGCAAATCGCTTCCTGTTGTTGTATTTGGGTATTATTCATAGTACAAATATCGTATTCATTCAGCTATTTTCCGGGCTGAATGTTAAGTTTAAGTGATTCTGATGTTTAACAACCGTAAATCCAAATTCATTTAACGCATAATTAAATTCTTTAAAAGCCAGTAAGTCAATCTGAAAAGACTTTATCTGATTTTAAATTATTTCCAGATTTCTTTTGTTACCCTCTATCTTTGCACTGATTTTATTTATCGTTTACATACTTTTTGAATTTTGCTAACTGAAACATTACCTATCGTCACTAGTCAACTTCCTGTTATGGAGGCTTTTTACACTTTGCAGGGAGAGGGCCAGCATAGTGGAAAAGCTGCTTATTTTATCCGTCTTGGCGGATGTGAAGTAGGTTGCCACTGGTGTGATGTAAAAGAATCCTGGGATGCCAACGCACACCCGAAACAGGAAATAAATATGATTGTTGATGGTGCGCTAGAATACCGCGGCCGACTGGCTGTGATTACCGGCGGCGAACCATTAATGTATAATCTGGATGCGCTGACGGGTGCTTTACAGGAAGCAGGCTTCCAGACTAATATCGAAACTTCGGGCGTATATCCTTTCACAGGGCATTGGAACTGGGTTTGTTTTTCACCAAAGAAATTCAAAACGCCTCACCCTGATATTTACGAAAACGCAAACGAGCTGAAAGCGATCATATATAACAAAAGTGATTTTGAATTCGCGGAAGAGCACGCAGCAAAAGTGAATGACAACTGCACATTATTATTGCAGCCAGAATGGAGTAAACACGAACAGATGCTTCCTTTGATAATAGATTACATCAAAGACAATCCGAAGTGGAAAATGTCGTTACAAACGCATAAATACATGAATATTCCATAATGCGCCGCCTTTTTCTGACACTGCTTTTTTCAGGTTTTTTCATATCCAAAATTTATGCGCAGGATGCGCCCATGTCCCGGCGCGGAAAAGAAACGTTTGATAAGGCACAAAAAGCGTGGCAGGCACGGCAGATCAATGAGGCGCTTGTCTTGTTCGAAAAAGTAGAAGAAACGGATCCAAATAATGCTGAGATCCATCTGCGTCTGGCTCAGATATATGAGCTTCAAAAAAAAACGGAGCTTGCTAAAAAACATTTTGCAAAATTCATTGCCTTGCGACCAGCTGATCCGCAATCCGCATCTGCATATCATTGGTTAGGAAGCAATTTGTTCCGAGCTGAAAAATATGATTCTGCACGCGTGTATTTTGAAAAGGTAATTGCGCTGGCACCTGCCAAATCCAGTCTTTCCAGATTGGCTCAAAGAAATTCAGCTTCTGCCTTGTTTGCGAAAAGTGCAATTCAACACCCCGTTAAGGTTCAGAAAAAATCCATGGGTGACACGGTTAACTTTTTAACCTCTCAGTTTTTTCCGGTCATGACCGCCGATGACGAAACGCTGATATTTACCGGATTAACCGAAAATAAAGACGAAAATATTTATATAACGCACAGAATTCCAGGAGGCTGGGACGTGCCGGAAGAAATTTCCAAGACGATAAACACACCGAATAACGAAGGCACTTGCAGTATATCGGCCGACGGACGAACGCTGGTGCTTACTGCCTGTAACCGGGCGGATAGCTACGGAGGTTGTGATTTGTATATTTCGAAAAAACAGGGAAATGATTGGAGCACGCCACAAAACCTTGGTGAAACAATTAATTCCAGAAATTGGGAATCTCAACCCTCTTTATCGGCCGATGGCAGAACTTTGTTTTTTGCCTCAGACCGGCGCGGCGGACAAGGAAAACTTGATATCTGGTATTCGGTTTTAAAAAATAAAGATAGCTGGTCGGAGCCGAAAAATCTTGGTACAGGGATTAATACGCCAGATGATGACAACGCTCCCTTTATTCATGCAAATGGAAGAACCTTATTTTTCGCTTCCAACGGTCTGCCAGGCATGGGTGGATTTGATATTTTCTTATCTCAAAAAATAGATACAACCTGGTCTGCACCAAAAAATATCGGGTATCCTATCAATACGCAAACCGATCAGGTGGCGCTTTATATTTCTGCTAACGGGAAAAAAGCATATTACACCGATGACAATTCAGATAAAACTGCCGGCAGATCGCTGCTTTACACCTTTGACCTACCCGACACGCTTCAAAATCTTGTAACGCCAACGCGTTATGCGAAAGGTAAGGTTATCGACAAAAAAACACAGCAACCATTATCTTCGAGTATTGAATTGTATGATTTGAAAGTTCAGCAAAAAGTGGCGGAATTTTCGTCGGACGCGCAGACCGGCAGCTTTTTAGCGGTATTGAACAAGGGAAGCGAGTATGCGTTTTACGTTTCAAAAGCGGGTTATCTTTTTAAAAGTCTGACGTTTTCAGTCTCAGATTCGGTTTCGTCGGTGAATCTGGAAATTCCGCTGGAAGCTATTGAAAAGGACCGGGCAGAGATTTTAAATAATATCTTTTTCAACTCAGGCGAATTTACTCTGGACGAAAAGTCAAAAGTAGAACTTGACCGAATGGTTGATTTTCTTAAAACCAATAAACAGATAAGCATCGAAATTTCCGGGCATACGGATGACGTAGGTACTGATCAGATCAATCTTGAATTGTCGAAAAAACGTGCTCAGTCAGTTATGGATTATTTGCAGAAATCCGGCGTCGAACCCGCTCGTTTGAGCTCAAAGGGATATGGGGAAACGAAACCTGTGGTGAAAAATGATTCGGAAGAAAGCCGTCAAAAGAACAGACGCATCGAGTGGCGCGTTTTATAAGGAAATTTGCATAAAGGGGTTAATTTTCGCACTTTTGTGATTTGGTAAATGTTATACCTCCGTGGGCACAAAATACAGAATGCTCATAAATCTTCGACCAAACAGTACTGAAAAATTCGGTCTGGGCGTCGATTACGTTGATTTAAGAAATTTGAATAATATTAAGTAAGAACTAACATGACATCTGAAAAAGTAGATTGCCTCATCATTGGATCCGGACCTGCCGGATACACAGCTGCTATATATGCTTCAAGAGCCGGACTAAATCCTGTATTATATCAGGGTGCACAGCCAGGTGGTCAATTGACGATAACAACTGAAGTAGATAATTATCCGGGATATCCTGACGGAATTACAGGTCCCGAGATGATGATAAATTTTGAAAAACAAGCCAAACGTTTTGGTGCTGATATCCGTTACGGAATGGCGACTTCCGTTGATTTTACGTCATATCCACGCAAGGTGATTATTGACGGTCAGAAGGAAATTTTGGCAGACGCTGTTATCATTTCAACTGGTGCGTCAGCAAAATGGCTTGGTATTGAAGGTGAAGAAAGATTAAACGGTCATGGCGTATCTGCCTGCGCAGTTTGTGACGGTTTCTTCTTCCGCGGCCAGGATGTGGTCGTTGTAGGTGCGGGAGACACGGCTGCTGAGGAAGCGAGTTATCTTGCCAAATTGGTTCGCAAGGTGTATTTGGTAGTGCGTCGTGACGAGATGCGTGCTTCTAAAATCATGCAGAAACGTTTGGAAACACTTCCAAACATAGAAATTCTATGGAATACTGAAACTGTCAGACTGAACGGTGAAGAAGGTCTTGAAAGTGTTTTGGTAAAAAATAATAAAACCGGCGAAGAAACTTTGTTAGATGTTACCGGATTTTTTGTAGCGATCGGTCATAAACCAAATACCGATATCTTCAAGGGTTACATCGACATGGATGAAACTGGTTACATCAAAACAATCAAAGGTTCTGCTCATACCAACGTTTCAGGTGTGTTCGCTTGTGGTGATGCTCAGGACAATGTTTATCGTCAGGCGATCACTGCTGCGGGTACTGGCTGTATGGCTGCCCTTGACGCTGAACGCTTCCTGATGGAACGCGAAGTGGAGATTATTGCCGACGATATCCTTGAAACAAACTAAGAAATAAACCGGAAATCAGACATTAAAGTCGGGCTACCAGCTTGTGCAAAACACAGTTGGTAGCCCGATATATTATCGATATTTATGAAAGGAAAGCTTATTGTAGGTTTGCTAATGGTCGTGTGTTTGAGTCCCTGGAACACGCAAGCGCAAGAGCGAGGAAAATTTAAGAAAAATCCAAAGATTAATCAGGCTGGCAGCAATGCCAATGAAGGACCAACGAGAGTAGGCACGCCACAGCCAGAAGACGAATTTCAGGTTGAAACTTCAACATTAAAATTTCAAAGTCAGTTTGAACCGGTAAAACCTTTAAATCCGGTTGTCAGCGAAGATACGGCGACAATTGACGAAGGAGAAACAGACGTTGTTGAAGTCGTTGATTCACTGCTTGTTGGCGACGAATGGGTAAAATCAGCTGAATATTATGTGATTTGGGACGCCCGGACAATTAATCCATACGGACTGAATCCGCTTGATTTTGACGAACCGGTTGATCTGACCCTTTACAATCCTGCCATAAACCGCATGTGGAGCACACCAATGCCAAAAACGCCTACGACCTCAAATTTTAGCTATCGTTGGGGTCGCTGGCACAACGGAACCGACCTTGATCTTGAAACAGGTGACACTGTCAGGTCAACGTATGATGGTATGGTCAGGATTGTGGCATGGGACGGAAGTGGTTATGGAAAATTTGTTCTGATTCGCCATTATAACGGATTGGAAACATTATATGGCCACCTTTCTAAACAAATGGTTGAATCCGGTCAGCTTGTGAAAGCCGGAGAAGTGATTGGACTTGGAGGAAATACAGGTCGTAGTTCAGGTTCTCATTTACATTATGAAAACCGTTACGAAGGAAACCCGTTCGACCCGAGAAATATTTATGACTGGGAAAATGCACAGATCAAATCAGATCATTTTCTTCTGACCAGTAACGCATGGGGCCATTTACGGGGCGGTCGCGCTGCTAAAAGTGAATTTGAATCGGGCGACGCACCGGTTGCTTATTCCCGTTCAATTTTACATAAAGTGCGCTCCGGCGATACGCTTTCTTCCATTGCTGGTAAATATGGCGTCTCCATTTCAAGCATAGCAAAAAAGAACAGGATTTCGACGCGTTCTACTTTACGCTTAGGACAAAAACTTAGAATCAAATAAATAATGAGCCGGATTTATTCCGGCTTTATTTTTAAAATACAATTTGCATCCCTCATGAAACTTGATATTCTTGCTATAACTGCACATCCTGACGACGTTGAATTGTGCTGCGCCGGAACGTTGCTGGCCCAAATGGCGCTTGGAAAAAAAGTAGGTATTGTTGATCTTACAAGAGGAGAACTCGGAACACGGGGAACTCCCGAAGGCAGAATTCAGGAAGCTGCCGACTCTGCGGCTATACTCAATATTCAGGTTAGGGAAAATGTGGGCTTGGCTGATGGTTTTTTTGCCAATGTAGAAGAACAGCAAAAAGCTATTATTCCTTATATCAGAAAGTATCAACCGGATATCGTTATCACGAACGCCATTGATGATCGTCATCCTGACCACGGCCGCGGTGCGAAAATTGTCGCAGATAGCTGTTTTTATTCCGGGTTACGAATGATTGAAACTTTTGATGAAAATGGTAACAGACAAGAAGCGTGGCGGCCCCGCCTGGTTTTTCATGCGATTCAAGACCGTTTTATAAAACCTGATTTTGTTGTGGATATCACTGATTATCATGATCAGAAAATCCAGGCAATTCGTGCATTTAAAAGTCAGTTTTTCAATCCTGAATACAATGCCAACAGCAATGAGCCGCAAAGCTATATCTCATCACCAGACTTCCTGAATTTCGTAATTGCAAGAGCTCAGGAATTTGGACATTCGGTGGGAGTGAAATTTGCAGAAGGATTTACAACTTCCAGAATGCTGGGAGTAAAAGACCTTTCGTCATTTATTTAAGAGGATACCGTTTTTCGAAAAAGTAAAGTCTGAATCGTCACGATTTCAGACTTTTTCTATTTATAGTCAATGCATTGTTTTTCATAAACGAACAATTGTGAATCTAAAATGGAACAACAAAAAACAGCATTTTGTTAAATCTATGCGCATCTTCTGATCGTATATGGTTTTATAGATTTAATCCGCATTTACATGAAAAATACATTAGCATTGTTATCCTTTCTTATTCTTGGGATCTGTTTTCAAAGCTGTTATGCACAGTCGGAGAAACAGAAATCCGAGCAAAAAAAGAGTCCGGTATATTCTCATACCGACACGACAAAAGTAAATCAGTCAGATAAGGACTGGAAGAAGATTTTGTCTCCCGAAGTTTATGATGTTGCGCGTTTAAAAGGAACAGAAAGACCGTTTACAAGCAAATTTGAAACGTCAAAAGAGATAGGCACCTATTATTGTGCAGTTTGTGGAAACGCATTATTTCAAAGTGATACCAAATTCGACAGCGGATGCGGCTGGCCAAGCTTTTATCAGCCGATAAGCAAAACTTCGATTGTGTACCACAAAGACAGAAGTCTGGGAATGGAGCGGACAGAGGTGACTTGCGGTCGCTGCAAGTCTCATTTGGGACACGTTTTTGACGACGGTCCTCCGCCGACAGGACTGCGTTATTGTATCAACGGCGTTGTGCTCGATTTTGAAAAAGCAAAAACTGCTGAAAAGAGTTATTCTAAAAAACAGAAAAAGGATACGAGCGGAAAGTAAATAATCAGCATAACTCTGTGTCATAAGAGCGTCGTGAAAGAATTTCCGTTTAATGGGAATTCTTTCACGACGCTCTTTTTATATACCATTTGGAAAATTGTTATGTTGCCACGAATAGAAAAGTCTGAAAAGTTAAAAAGCGTTAAATGACTCCTGCCTGTTAGATTACGAGGCTCACTTCCGGTAATTTTGAAAAACCTGATACTGAATAACCGTAACTAATAAAATAAATGTTTAACAACTACCTCAAAATCTCCTGGCGCAATCTGATAAAAAGAAAATTTTTCTCGCTTGTCAGTATTCTCGGTTTGTCCGCCGGAATGACATTTACATTTTTGATTGGAAGTTTCGTGTGGGGCGAAATGCAAGTAAATAAGTCGCTTAAAAATGCTGATCGTCAATATCTTCTGCAAAGTAAATGGAAGAAGGAGGATATGGGAATCGAGATCGCCACGCTTGGGCCGCTAGGGAAAACTTTAAAAGAAGAATATCCAAATCTTGTTGCCAACTATTATCGATTTGACGGTATAACGGTTGCAGTTTCTCACGGCGAAAAACATTTCCGGGAAGAAATTCAGGCAGGTGATTCGACATTATTGACCATGTTCGGTTTTCCGTTGATTCACGGTGACGCTTCCTCTGCTTTACGGCAGCCAAATTCCATCGCCATTACAGAAGAGAAGGCAATAAAATATTATGGCAAAACCGATGTTCTTGGCGAAATTCTAACGCTGGACAATTTCATAGGTAAAAAACAGGACTACAAGATTACAGCCGTATTAAAAACGCTTCCCGACAATTCGGTTAATAATTTGCTGAAATCGCAGGCAAGTATATTTATCCCAATGGGCAGCCTGGAAGGCAGGCAGGATGCTGAAAACTGGAATAATCCATATATGATAACCTATGTTGAATTGAAAGATGGTGTTAACAAAGAAGATCTGGACAAGCCAATTACAAGACTTCTGTCCACGCATACCGATGACAATATCAGAGCAAATCTTTCAGTATATGCCACGCCGCTAACAGAATTTTACCTGAACCAAAATAACGGGTTGGCCAGAAAGATGATCTACACGCTTACCGGCGTTTCGATATTTATTTTGTTGATGGCGGTTGTAAATTTTATTAATATATCAATTGGAAACTCATCTTCACGCTTAAAAGAAATTGGTGTCCGCAAAGTGCTCGGCAGTCTTCAATCTCAGCTGATCAAACAATTTCTGGCTGAATCTCTTATTCTGGCTTCCGTCGCGATAATTTTGTCGGTTGGATTTTATGAGATTGCCCGCCCCTATTTTGCAGATATGCTGGGAAAATCGATCCGTTCATCGTTCTCGTTATTCCCCTATTCACTTTTAATCATCGTGTTTTTCACTGTCTTAACGGCCCTTTTGGCGGGAATATATCCCGCATTTATTTTTTCCTCACTCCCGGCAATTGAATCCGTAAAAGGAAAATTGAAATCGGTTAAGGAAAATATATTGTTCAGAAGATTACTGATCGTCTCGCAGTTTGCGATCGCACTGTTTGTTTTTTCAGCGGCTTCCCTTATTACCAAACAGGTTGATTATTTTTTTAATAAAGATTTAGGCTACAACAAAGAATCAATCGTTTACGTAGCTGCTCCGCGCGAATGGACTGCCGAAGGAATTACCAGAATGGAAGGCATCCGGGATGAATTATCTCATTTGAAAGAAATTAGTCAGGTGAGTTTGTCCTACGAAATTCCAAACGGAAATGCCGGGGGAAGTAACGGCTTATACAGACTAGGGCAGGATTCCACAGAAGCCGTCTATACAGAGACACTTTCAACCGACGAAAGATTTGCAGATACCTATAAATTAAAAATGGAAGCAGGTAAATTCTTCTTTGCAAATCAAGGTACATACAAAACCGACGAAATTGTACTCAATGCAGCCGCAGCAAAAGCACTTGGTTTTCAAAATCCGCAGGCTGCCATCGGGCAACAAATCCGCATGCACTTTTCTCAGACACCTTTCACAATTGGTGGTGTAACCAAAGATTTTCATTTTGCGTCCATGCATGAGCAGATCAAACCGCTGGCCTTTATCCATATCCGAAATGCTAACATTTACAGATATTTGTCATTTAAGATGCACCCGGGAAATATCGGAGACAAAATGGCAGCGATCGAAAATAAGTGGCGGGAGCTTATGCCGGACGCTCCGTTTGAATATGTATTTATGGACGATGGTATCACGAAGCTTTACCGAACGGAAATGCAGCTAAAAAAAGCCTCATTCATTGCCTCAGTTTTGTCGGTAATTATTGTTTTTCTGGGTATTTTGGGAATGGTTTCACTTAATATTTCAAAGCGGACAAAGGAAGTTGGAATCAGAAAAGTACTCGGTGCGTCAAGTGTCAGTATCGTTCTGCTATTTCTTCGGGAATTTGTAATCGTAATTGGAATATCAGCTGTCATCGCTTTTCCTTTGGCTTACTTCATGTTGAACAAATGGCTGCAAAGTTACGCCTACCGGATTGATGTCAGCTGGGTAAATTTCACTGTGGTAATCACTATTTTTTGCTCAGCCGTCATTTTTCTGGTTAGTTTGATGACTTTCAAAGCTTCTTTAATGAACCCGGTAAGAGCAATCAAAACCGAATAAATCCTCTTTTATCAGTAATATAAAAAGCGTTGTCAGGCATTCACCCAACAGCGCTTTTTTCTTACTCGGAACTTGGAAGGAGCGATCTCCCAATCTTTAAAAAAGTTAAATTATATTTTTGATTGAAAAAATTCGTACAATGATACCAATTCGTCATCCGAATATTGGGCTGTCATTTGCCAGGGCATGTCCGCGTTGCTCATCTGATGTCCAGCAGGAGTTTTACCGGTACGGAGCGTTTGAAGAAATTGCTGCTGCGTCCATTTACCCAAATTTCCGCCTGACGTAATATCCGGAACTGGCGGAAGGCCCGGTGCTAGTGGATCACCTCCTTTGAAATCGGCACGGTGACAACCGCTGCATGAGACCGCCAGATATTCGCCCTGTTTTACACCGACAACTGTATCTGCCTGTATGATCATTGGTTTTGCATGATCAATTTTCTCAACCGAAAGCAGTGGCATTTTATCAAAAAAACTCATGACATTGGCCACTGGACCGAGCTCTATGGGAGGTAATTCGTTAGTTACAGCAGGAATATTTTTACAGTAAGCGATGATCGCAGCCATATCATGCTCAGACAATAACGTCGTTTCATGCGAGGGCATCAGTATCAAAGGCCTACCATTTCGGTCAACGCCATGGCGCAGCGCAGTTATCCAGTCCTGGTCATTGTAATCTATTGGTAGTCCGCCTTTTCCTTTGGTAAGATTAGTTGCTGAAATTCTTCCAACCGCGCCGTCATTGATCATAATTTTCCCTGCCAGATCTTTTCCGTGACAATCCTGGCAACCTTTGATAGCGACAAGATGTTTGCCTTTTGACAGTGTCAGGCTGTCCTGTTTAATATCTAAAATTTTTCTTTCAAAACGATAAAACTTCGCAGATCTGTTATTAATGTTGATGGCAATTATCCCATATCCGGCAGCGAATAAAGCAACAATTGATAACAGGATTATGCCTGTCCATTTAAAAATTCTACGTCTCATGGCTGATATTAAGATTTGAATTATCCCGCCTATTGGCTTGATGCTCACTTTTTACTATTTCGATGCCGACAATTGAAGATGCACTTCGATCATTGGTTCAATGTAATTTTCCGGCGCCAGATCAGGGTCGCTGGCATAGGTTATCCCCCACTTCGTCCGGTCAAATTTCAAATTTGCTTCCACAGATAAAAAGTTTCCCGACAACACTATTTTCGCAGGAAAAGACACAGGATTCTGTCTGCCGAGTATTGTCAAAGTCCCGTTTATCCAATAATTAGCACCGACAACGTCTCCCTCTTTTGTTGCTGAATATGGCAAAACATCTGTGATCTCATACCTCACATTCGGATGCAATGCCATGTTAAAAAAATCCGGACTTTGCAGATGATGAACCAACTGCTCTTTGATTTCATCTGTGGGCAAGTTCAGATTGATGATCGACGAAACAGGAATATTGAAAGAGCCGCCGGTCACCTTTCCGTTTTCTACTTTGATATCATCACTCTCTACCTTGATAGTGCCGTTATTGAAATAACCTGTTTTCAAAAAACCCTTCCATTCGGCAACGGACTGCGGGTTCAAACTGAATCTATCAGGGTTTTGCAAATCGTGATCGGTACAATTACATAAAAACGCTGAGGCTGCCGTTAATAGCAAAATTTTCTTTTTCATGACTAATAAGTTGAATTTTGATTGTTTGTTTAACTATTTTATTATCTGTTTTTTAACCCAAATTATGGCTTTTAAGAAAATGGAATAAAACATGACGACTAGACAATGCAAAAATTTAAGCTAATCCAACCATAACGACTATATATATACGCATATCTATTCCTCTGACTATCGACGAATTCGTACAAGTTGTAATTTCCGACTGCAAACACTTTTAAATTATCAGATATTCCTTTTGTTGATTGACGATACAAAATTGAGTAGCAATGAATTGATTAACCTACGCGAAATGGAAAATGATGTACGCAAAACGGATTTTCTAATTCACAGATTTTGAGGATCATACCGGTCACTAACTATTTAATTATCAGTTCACCAAGAGCAGATCGCAGTTAACTAAAAACACTATTTTTGCTTCCCTATAATAATTAGTTTGTAAAAAAGAACAACTTCGACCATGGCATTTGTGATCAATGCTTCCGACATCACCCATTTCGAGGCCTTGTCTGCGCCTAGATCTATCACGGAAATCATTCCGTCGGAATCGGTTACGGAATCGCCTTCCTATTACCATCCGTCTGTTGGGAAAATTAAATTTTCAAAGCTGAGTACGGGTTATATGCAGGTGACAGACATGAGGTTTGAACTATTGAATGACTTTGAACTTCATGATGTAGATTCTACCGATACTATCAATATAAACTTTTTCCTCAACGGCAGTTTGGACACGACATTTTCCGGTCTTTGCCACGAATTCAATATGCGTCCAAACTTCCATAATCTTGTATACTCTCCTGAAGGAAGGGATGTGAGCAGGGTCAGTGGAGCGCAAAATGTGGAAATGCTGCACATCAGTTTACAACGCGACTTTTTTGTTTCCTGCCTCGGACATGACGACGTATGGGGCGAACATATTCTTGAAAATCTGCGCATGGAAAGGCCTTTTGTCGGAAGCAAAATAAATCCGGAAACGACGCCGCAAATGACACGCCTCATTCAGACTTTCAGGTCATATTCGGAGCCTGACCCGATGCGTATTTTGTTGATGCAATCAAGAATTCTTGAACTTCTTGCGCTGCAAATTAATCAGTTTCGAGCTCCCGCTATAATACCCATGGATATCCGCCCGGACGAAGCTGAAAAACTTCATCAACTAAAAACATTTCTGGATTCAAATTTTCTTTCAGATCTAAGTTTAACACAGTTAAGCAAGGTTTGTCTTTTAAATGAATTCAAGGTAAAAAGAGGCTTCAAGATTTTGTTCGGAACTACGGTTTTTAACTATCTCCGAAAATTAAGAATGGAATATGCTTCATCAATGCTTACTTATTCCTCAACAAGCATCGATGAAGTTGCTGATGCGCTGGGTTATGAACATACACAACATTTCTCGACAGCTTTTAAAAAATACATAGGTGTCAGTCCCTCCATTTATCAAAAAAAGGGAAGGGCAATCCATCATCATAGGGCTATCTAAACAATCTGACAGCCAATTATTTATGTAGCACACAAGCAATTATTGCCAGTGTCAACGAGGAAAAAGACGCGATGGTTCGGATCTGATGTAATCTATTCCAGGGAAGCTCGAATTTTCCCCTTTGCTGAGAGACTGCTTCGGCGGAAGCAGCGGATGTATTAAAATCAGCCAAGGCGTCGTTTAACGGAATATTACCAAAAATGGTAACACCAAAGGTACCAATCCAATAAAGTAAAGTCGCCGCAAAAAGAAGCCAGAACCGATCCGAAAGACCATCCTGATATACAAAATAAGTACTGAGAGGCAGCAATAATAATGTTCCAAGAAAACTTGAAAGGAAAACAGGATTTACGATTGCAATGTTTATCGACTGCATAGCTTTGATATATTCCGAATCTGAAAGTTCGGAAAGCCCGGGATTGACCGAACAGGAATATGCGTAAAATAAGCCTGCGATCAAAGCAGTTGCAAGCGTTGCTAATACAAGAATAAAATTTAAAAATGACATCATGGAAACCTCTGTTTTATTGTGAACACAAAGCTGAGAGTAAGAATTTATTAAAAATAGAACAAATCCGACAACTCAAATAAAATTAGAGAAAATCCTGGTCTCAATCCCGAACTTATGTCCTGAATACCCCTTCAATTGGTCTTGAATCCCAACCAGATTTCAGTCCGGTTTTTGCCAAATTTGGGCTGGACTAAATCGGAAAATTATGGATATCATCGGGAATGATTATCAGCTACAATTTGGTAACACAAGGGCAATCCTTCACTATGAAAGCGAAAGCATATTGCATTTTTTAATCAAAGAAATTGACGGTGTGGAAGTTAACAATTCCGAGACCGTCGAAGTTAAGTTAACCCAACTTCGTTCTCAACTTTTTCTGGTGACCTGGAAAGATAAAAATGGGAACACCGTCTCTCAGGTACAAGATTATGAATTTGGAATTGTATATTCCAACTGGACGACACCGGAAGGCGAACTTAAAAGCCTGAAAGGGACCATCTCAAAAATTTAAAAAGCGATATGACGGATCTTTACTGATTTAATAATTTTTTAAGAAATCTCAACCAATCTTGGTATAACTTGCGCTTCTGTTATAAAGATAACCCAAGCAAAATGAACAAATTTTTTCTGCCCGATAGCCTGGAAATAAATAGAAGAAAATTTATTGAAGAGGGTGTTAAATCTTTTGGAGCATTTGCGCTTCTGGCTCTGAATTCGTCATTCATGGCTGATTACGATGGAGTTGCGAAAAAATCATTTTCCGTTCAGGAAGTAATTGATTTGATTCTCAAAGAAGGAAATTTGTCGCGTCAAACAAATACGGTTGATACAATAAAATCCGGAAAAGCTGATCAGCTGGTTACCGGAATTGTGACAACAATGTTTCCTACAATTCCGGTCATTGAGGAAGCTGTCAGGATTAACGCAAACTTCATTATTGCCCATGAGCCCTCATTCTATAACCACAGTGACAATGCGGATTGGGTAAAAAACAACACGGTTTTAAAAGAAAAACAAGCATTACTGGAAAAACATAAGATCGCTATCTGGCGGTTTCATGACTATTGTCACGCTTTAAGACCGGATGCTGTCAGTTACGGAGTTGCGAAAAAAGCAAACTGGTTGCCTTATTACAAAACCGGCGAAGTCATTTTAAAAATTCCCAAAATCACGTTTGCAGATTTGACCAGACATCTCCAAACTACATTAGGAATCACCCATCTCCGTACCATCGGCGATCCGGCTCAGTCTTGTGAAAAAATCGCTTTATTACCGGGCGCCTGGGGAGGCCAGCGGCAGGTGTCAACGGCAGAAACCGGAAGACCGGATGTACTTATTGTAGGTGAATCGCCTGAGTGGGAAACGATCGAATATATTCGTGATGCCAGGTCTTTTGGAAGGAAAATTTCTTTAATTGTCCTTGGCCATTCGGTAAGCGAAGAACCTGGTATGGAATGGTTTTCAGAATGGTTTCAGACTAAACTTCCTGAAATCAAGATTACGCATATCGCTTCGAAAGACCCATTTACCTGGAAATGAAAAAAACCTGCCCAACGACGGGCAGGTTCTCAAAGAATATCTGGTGGTTGATTCTATAAATCGTCCGCTTTTTCACCAACTTTCTTACCTGCTTTTTTTACTCCTTTTTTGGTTGCATCGTAACCGTCCTCTGCTACGTCACCTACCTTATTAGCACCTTTTTTAACTCCTTTTTTGGTAGCGTCGTAACCGTCTTCGGCTACATCGCCAACCTTATTAGCGCCTTTTTTAACTCCCTTTTTGGTCGCATCGTAACCATCTTCCGCTACATCGCCCACCTTGTTAGCACCTTTTTTAACTCCTTTACCAACAGCCTTGGCATCTTTTTTAACCTCTGTACCAGCTTTCTGAGCTAAATTCTGAGTTGAATCCTGCGCGTAAGTCAGGGTAGACAGGGCAGCAAATGCTATAACTAAGATTGTCTTTTTCATAACTAAAATAATTGTTGTAATACATCGAAATTGATAACATAAGATCAATAAAGAATCATACCAGAACTTTGAGACCTCCCCACCTACTCGATTTTGTCGAAATCATAAGCACCCTTTATATTTTCATTGAGATAGGTACCCTTTGAAAAAGATGCCTTCATTTCCAAATAAACCTCCTCGGGGACATTTTTGTAGTCGTACACCGTGCCGGAAACAAAAACGATTCGCAAAGTTTTTGATTTGAGAAAATACGTAAAGTTTGAGACAACCGAGGATGGCATAGGAGATGCATTTTGGATATCAATAAATTGTACAAGGGAAACAATTATGCCTGGGATCATATAAATTATCTCGCTAGATTAGAATTATCTCGATTTTATTTTTCCTTAGTAATCGAAATTATTTTACATATTGATCACCTATATCGTTGACTAACAAAATGTTCGATAAAACAGAGGATTTTTCATGATAAAAATCAGTCTTTCACTAAAAACTCAGGAAACATTTTTTTCTTACCTTTAAAAAAACCAACATGAGCCTCGAAAGTCATCGGGCGAAAAGGACCCGCCTTAGATAAATTGTCGAATTACAATGAAACAAAAAATAATTTACATGGCTGATGACGATGAGGATGATCGTCTTTTTCTTTCTGATGCTATTCGTAAACTCAACCAGGAAATAAAAATTGTTGAAGCTTCCGATGGAGATGACTTGTTGCATCTGATCGAAACTGAAAATACAAAAGATGCTAATATTCTGATCTTGCTGGATATGAATATGCCTCGGGTAACTGGTCTGGAAGCACTTCAAACAATTCGTGCAAACGAAAAAATCAAACATATTCCGGCAGTAATGATTTCAACATCGTCCGATAAACAGCTTATTCAAAAAGCGTATGAGACCGGCATCAATGCCTATATCAAAAAGCCCAATAACTTCGATGGTTTTATGAAGATTGCGGAAGCACTACAAACTTGTTTTCTCGATTTTGAACAGAGTGTCAAGTAGTCCCGCCACTTACAAATTTGTTCTGTTTTCTATAATTTATAACTATTTGCTGACGCTAAATCGAATAAGCAAGCCTCCTTGATTATCATTGAATGTCAATATTTGTGTTGATAAACTTCAAAATTTACTATTTTTGAATTACGGCTATATTTACTAAGCCTACCAAACTCAGCACTTATCATCGACGATTCTAAGAAAATTATTCATGAACGGCAACATTAAGCCATTTAGTACAGACAACGTTAAAGAAACTTCGCGGTTACAGTTGGCTCTCCGCTCGGCAGGCATTGGGACCTGGCAATTTGATTTCTTAACCGACTCATTTCTGTGGTGTGACCAAAGTAAATTACTATACCATTTTCAAGGACAAACGGAGGATATAGTTTCGTTTGAAAAAGTCATAGGTTTGGTTTATTTCGAAGATCAAAACCGTTTCAGGGAAGCATTTCACGCTCCTTTTAAAGTTGACGATGACAACGCTCACGAAATTGAGTTTCGGGTTACCAGCATTATTGAGGGACAAACTCGCTGGTTATTGTCGAAAGGACAGATTTATTTCGATGACAATGGAAATCCGGAAAAGATTATCGGTACTGTTCAAAACATTACCCGTGAAATTCTTGATCGGAAGATTCCATTGGAAACAGATAACGCTGAGGAAACAGCAGAATGTGGGGACCAGGCCTTGATATTGGCAACAGAAGTAGAAAAACGAGTAAATGCGACGCAAGTACTGCGGGCAAGCGAAGAAAAATTTCGTTCCCTGGTTGAGGAAGCCCCTGTTGCAACTTGCCTTTTTGTAGGAACAGATCATAAGATCGAGGTAGCTAATAGTAAAATGCTTGGCTACTGGGGAAAGGACAAATCCATTCTTTCTAAACCTGTTATTGAAGCAATTCCAGAAATTAAGGGGCAGCCTTTTGAGGACTTGCTGGATGAGGTTTATAACACCGGGATAACTTATGAAGCTAAAAGTGCACCCGCGGATCTGGTAGTAAACGGGGTTTTAGACACTTACTATTTTGATTATACCTACAAACCTTTGCGCAATTCCCAAGGTGAGGTTTATGCTATAATGAACATGGCGCATGATGTTACTCGGGAAGTGCATGCAAAGCGCTCTCTTGAAGCAAGTGAGGAAAAATTGCGTTCAGTTTTTGCAAATGCTTCGGCTGCGATGGGTCTTTTTGTAGGACGTGATCTTCACATCCAGTTAGCTAATCAGGCTTTTATAGAAATCATTGGCAAAGGACCGGACATTATAGGTAAAGCGTTAAATGATGTTATTCCTGAACTGCACGACCAGGCATCAATCCGGATACTTGGGGAAGTATTTGATACGGGCAAGCCGCGGCAAAGGTTCGAGTCGCAGGTAAATTTGCTTCGCGACGGTGTAATGACCAGCAATTATTACAACATTACCTATACTCCGCTTTTTGATAGTGAGGGGAAAGTTTACGCCATTCTTGATATCGGTATAGACGTCACAGAAACTGTTCTGGCCAGACAAAAGCTCGAAGAAAGTGAGCTTTTTGCGAGGAATATTATCTATAATTCACCGGTTGCCAAAATGGTCTTTATCGGGAACGATATGGTGATTAGGACGGTCAATGAAAATATGCTGGAAATGCTCGGCAAGACTGATTCTATTATCGGAAAACCGTTTATGGAAGCAGTTCCGGAACTGTTGGAAACACAGCTTATGGATCGGCTTCGGGAAGTGCTTCGTACCGGAATTTCATATAATCAGCCAGAGGAAAAAATCGATCTTTTACACAATGGTGTGCCTTATTCCGGTTATTACAATTATAATTACAAAGCATTACAAAATACTGCCGGAGAAAATTATGGTGTGCTAGTAACAGCTATCGAAGTTACCGCGCAGGTGCTTGTTAGACAAAAGATTGAGGAAGCTGAACAGGTTCTAAGGGATGCCGTAGAACTGGCGGAACTAGCAACATGGAGCATAAATCCGGAAACGGGAGATATCGGATATGGCGAAAGAATGAAAGAATGGGTCGGAGTTATGGAAGATTTCAGAAATTTCGACGACGGGATCGATTTCATTCCGGATAAAGATCGCGAACGCATTCGTTTAGCATTGCAGGAAGCATTGAAACCTGAGGGCGGCGGTATTTATGAGGAAGAGCACATGATTGAAAATATTGAGTCCGGCAAGAAACGATATATCCATTCCAGGGCGAAAACATTTTTTGATAAAGACAATAAACCATATAAACTGATTGGTATAGCACAGGACATTACTGAACAACGGGAAATTCAGGATACCCTTGAACAGCTTGTGCAGCAACGAACCGAAGAGCTCGAAACCATGAACGAAGAGCTGGCTGCGATTAATGAGGAATATATGGCAACCAATGAAGATCTGGCGCAGTCGAATCACTTACTTATTCAATCGAACCAGAGTCTGCAGCAATTTGCTTATGTGGCGTCACATGATTTGCAGGAGCCGCTCAGAAAAATTCAGTCTTTTGGAAATCTGCTTATTAACCGTTATTCTGAACCGTTAGGTGATGGGGCCAACCTGATATTGCGAATGCAAACCGCAGCCGTCCGTATGTCGGGGTTGATTGAAGATCTTCTCGCTTTTTCGAGAATCTCAAATCAGCCGGATGTTAGCAAATCAATATCACTTTCAAGTGTTCTTCAAAATGTATTATCCGATCTGGAAATCAAAATTCAGGAAACGGAAGCTGTAATAACGGTCGAAAAACTTCCTTCGATCATGGGTGACGATTCGCAGCTCGGCCAACTTTTCCAAAACCTTTTATCCAATGCTTTGAAATTCAGCCAAAAAGATAAAGCTCCGATCATTACTGTAAATTGTAAAACAATCAGTTCCAGTGAACTGCCGCTATCCGTAAATCCCGCACAGGTTTCTCCGACGTACTATCAGATTGACGTGGCAGATAATGGTATTGGATTTGAACAAAAATATTCGGAGCGGATCTTTCAATTATTTCAGAGGCTTCATGGACGAAGCGAATTCGAAGGCACTGGCATCGGACTCTCGATTTGCGAACGTGTTGCGTCCAACCATGGCGGAGCAATTTCTGCTGTAAGCGAACCAGGCAAAGGATCTACATTCAGCATTTTTTTCCCATTTAGTTAAGGCATAATATTTATAGACGCACCAGGTAAAAAGCTTGACAATAAGCAAACTTTTATCAGGTGCATTTAAATTTATATATTATGACTAATCAAAAAAAATCAAAAATTATTGAATTAAGTGAGGAGTTCACTGTTCCGGTCGAAACATTATACCAGGCCTGGACCGAGGCTGAGCATCTCAAAAAATGGTGGAACCCGATGAGCGATTCTCTCGAAGCGGTCACAAACGAGTTAAATGAAGGTGGTGTTGTGTCTTACGAGTTTAAAAGCGGGGAGTATCATGTCAAGGGAAATTACGAAGAAGTAAAACCGAATGAAAAACTGGTTTACACCTGGAACTGGGAATTTAAAGGTGATATACCCGCAGAATCCTACAAGCTGACCATCAATTTCGAAACTACTGAAAATGGAAGTATCCTCCATGTCAGACAAGAAGAGCTGGAAGATGATGACATTATCAACTCGCACCAGGACGCCTGGAAGAAGGCTCTTGAAAGCTTAAAATCACATCTTGAAGGATCGGACAAAAACACCAACGATTCTGTTAAGAGTGATGAAGGCATGAGCGACCGGTCAGGCGGATATAACGAACTTCCAGAACAGGCAAAGGTGGGTGGAGGTTGATTTCGATAGGAAGACAATCGTTTATTTAATTTTTATAAGTAATTTCATGCCTTTCAATATAAAAATTATATGAACAGATTATTCCAAACCAAACAACATCAATTCTTCCGACGGATTTTATTGTCGGCTGTAACACTCTTATTAGCCGTTTGCTCAATCAACGCGAACGCAAAACCTCTTGCTTCGCCTTTGGAAGGCAGATGGGATATCACTGTGGATGTAGCGGGTAAGCCGTCACCTTCCTGGCTGGAAGTCAGGCATTCAGGCAATCATACATTGATCGGCCAATTTGTTTCATTTTCTGGCAGTGCCCGTCCAATTTCAGAAGTTCATTTCAAAGACTCGAAATTCAATTTTTCGATTCCTCCACAGTGGGAAAAAGGAGACAAGGATCTTTCTTTGGAAGGCACTTTACAAGGAGAAAAAATAAGTGGCTCGCTTACAACTCCTGAGGGAAAAACGTATACTTGGACAGGCGTTCGTGCTCCTTCCCTTAAAAGAACAACGCCTCCTGTTTGGGGAAAAGCTATAAAATTGACGGATGGAAATGCGATCAAAGGATGGCATGCAGTTGGCACGAATCAGTGGGTATCGGAAAATGGTGTGCTGAAAAGTGACAAGTCGGGTGCGAATTTGATTACTGATGAAAAATTCAGCGACTTTAAACTTCACGTCGAATTCCGTATTCCAAAAGGAAGCAACAGTGGCGTATACTTGCGCGGACGTTATGAAATGCAGGTTACCGATGGCAAAGGACTTGAACCTGCTGTTGATCAGCTAGGTGCCGTTTATGGTTTTATCAGCCCAAGTGAAATGATGGCAAAAGAGCCGGGAGAATGGCAATCTTTTGATATTACATTGATTGGCAGAATGCTGACACTCGTTGTCAATGGCAAAACGGTGATCACAAATCAGGAAATTCCCGGAATTACCGGCGGCGCGCTCGACAGTAACGAAGGCGAACCTGGTCCGTTGTATATCCAGGGAGATCATGGCCCGGTTGAATACAGAAACATAATTATTACTCCGGCGAAATAATTAATTCGAATTGAAATGGGGCCGTTATCTTTATCCAAGGTAACGGCCTTTTTCTTGATTACGTTTCGGTTAAAGATCTCTTTCTTACTAATAAATCCTAGTTTAAACTTTTGACATATCGATCATGATCCAGCATTCCGTAATTTTTAAACTAAAACATCCAAAGGGTTCGGCCGAAGAAACTTTATTCTTGAATGCCGCAAAAGCATTGGTTTCGATACCCGGCGTCCGGAATTTTAATTGTTTAAAGCAGGTCAGTCCGAAAAATAAATTTGAGTATGGCTTGACAATGGAATTTTCGGATCAGGCTGCGTATGACGCATATTCCCGTCATGAAAAACATGAGGCCTTTATTCAGGACTTTTGGGTGAAAGATGTAGAAGATTTTTTGGAAATAGATTACGAGCAATTATAGAAATATGTCCCAGAATACTGGCAAATACATCATCATCGCAGGACTCGTTCTGGTGATTTTCGGAGCAGCAGTTTATTTGTTAGGCGATAAACTTAACTGGCTAGGTAAATTGCCGGGGGATATTCGGGTCGAAAAAGACAACTTTAAATTTTTCTTCCCTATCACCACTATGATTATTGTCAGTGTGGTGATTAATCTGATTATCGTAATAATTCGAAAAATTCTTGGGTAACCAAATTAAGTAATTTCTATTTTACGGGAACAAAACCTTTCACCCGGTTGCTTATCAATTTCTTTGCATTCCGCATGAGTTTTGTCTTCGATTTTGTTCGGAAAGGATCAGTATTAACTCTTTTAAATAATGCGCGTCTACTAATTTTTTGTAATGCACAATTGAAAAAATATGTTTTTTTGTAAATTGAATCGGGTTCAAGATTGCAAATTACGGAGCTGTATATATTGCCACTGAGATCATGATACTCAAATCCGGTAAAGCCATTGATGTCCGGTCCCGAAAAAACAAATTCCTCACCCTGAATCATAGAACCTGCCGTCTGAATTTCACTCCATGTTTTCTTATATAAAAAACTAAATCCTCCGTCAATTGCCGGAGCAGGGCCGATATTTTTGACCTTGAACAGATTAGGCGAAATAGAATCAATTGTTACGATCGGCATATCTATAAGGACCTCGTGGGTATTTTCTTCGACTTCCCTACTCTTGCTTATTGTATAAAAAACATAAGAAAACACGCCGATTATAAATATCCCTAATGTCCAGAAATAATGAAAATCCATTAGAAAAGCTTTAAAATAATCAAAGCCATAGTTTTCGGAATTACCAAAGCTTAGGAAGGGATTCATAATGGAGAAAGCCAGAAAACTCGTAAGCAGGACTGCAAAAAGAACTGCAACAGGTGAAGAAATTTTCATCGAATTTTCTGATAGAGGATTTTATTCCATAAAGATATATCGAATGATTAGACAGCCGCAAATTAAAATCGAAATAATTAGTGAAAGGAGTCGAGATATTTTAAGATTTCTGTGATTCAAAAGTCCTAGTTGGCTGGTATTCCCTTTCTGAATGCAGCCGGAGTAGAACCGGTTTTACTTTTGAATAAACGGTTAAAATATTGGGGATATTCAAAACCGAGTTTAAATGCAGTCTCATTGATTGTGAGATTCGTAGTGAGTAAGATTTCTTTCGCCTTATCAATCAACAGGTTATGAATATGCTGTTGTGCACTCATACCTGTCAGAGAACGAAGCATATCACTCAAATAATGAGAAGAAACATTTAGTTGCTCAGCTATTTCACTTACTGCCGGGATCCGGCTGACAGATTCCTGCTGAAAAATATCTTTAATCAAAACCTCAAATTTTACTATCAAATCTTCCTCTGAAATGTTTCGGGTAATAAACTGCCGGTTGTAAAACCTGTTCGAATAATTGAGCAATACTTCTAGATGTGAAATAATAACATCCTGACTGAAGCCATCGATGGGCTGTTGATATTCCGTACGAATGTCCAACATGATGCGCTCGATAATCCGTTCTTCCTTTTCAGAAAGATGAAGCGCTTCATTTACATCGTAAGAGAAAAAACCGTAGGCCCCGATACGTCTTGACAGCTCATACTTTCTAATAAAATCAGGGTGTATCAAAATCATCCAGCCTGAAATTTTCGAAAAATCTGCTTCCCGATTTAGAGTGAAAACCTGCTTTGGCAAAGAGAAACCCATGATTCCGTCGCTGAAATCAAAATATTTCTGTCCATAAAACATCACATTGCTGACATTTCTTTTCAGGAATATATTGTAAAAATTCATGATCAGTTTGTCATCAGGAAGATCGGGCATGTTCGGGCTGCATTTTACCTCAATAACGCTGATCAGCGGATGTTCTGGCTTAGGCAAACCGACCATATTATGATATTCTGCCAGAGAATTTAAGATGATCGGACCGGTTGATGATTTCTTCATCATATATTTTTTAAAACAGGAAAGCATATTATAAAGATAAATGCTTTCCTGTTATTGAAATTTGTTTACCTATAAGTTCACCCCGCTCATGGAAGTTTCGTCGTAGCGCTCACCCGCTGTGATACCAGCAGGAACAATAGAATCCAGGTGTGTAAGTTCATCCACTGTGAAAACAATGTCAGCCGCTGCAATATTGTCTTCCAGATATTTCACACGTTTTGTTCCCGGGATAGGCACAGTACCTTTTGCAAGCGTCCAGGCAATCGCCAATTGTGAAGGCGTAATATTTTTCGCTTCCGCAAGTATATTAATTTCTTTCACCAGATCCAGATTCTTATAAAAATTATCTCCCTGAAAACGTGGAATAGACCTTCTGAAATCGTTAGCTGTAAAATCATCAGGGCTTTTAATATCTCCCGTCAAGAAGCCACGGCCCAGCGGCGAGTAAGATACAAAACCCACACCTAGCTCATTAACAGCATCAAACAAGCCATTGATCTCGACAGTTCTTTCAAAAAGCGAATACTCTGTCTGGACTGCGGTGATCGGATGAATCAGATTTGCTTTTCTAAGCGTCTGAGCAGAAACTTCTGACAGTCCGATATATTTTACTTTTCCGGACTGGACAAGCTCAGCCATCGCTACAACCGTGTCTTCAATCGGAGTTTCTGGATCAACGCGATGCAAGTAATAAAGATCGATATAGTCGGTTTTCAAATTTTTCAATGAACGATCAATCGCTTTTTTTACATAGTCGGGCCGGCCATTGATACGCCAGGTAAGCTGTTCATCATCACCAACTTCGTAACCAAACTTTGTTGCAACCAGATATTTATCCCGGTTACCAGCAATTGCTTTGCTGACCAATCGCTCGTTTAACAAAGGGCCGTACAAATCGGCGGTATCCAGAAAATTAACGCCTAATTCCAACGCGCGATGAATGGTTGCGATAGATTCCTTTTCATCAGCTAATCCATAAATATCCTGCCCGGCAATTGTTGTCATACCCATGCAGCCAAGCCCTTCCACCGGAACTTCAAATCCCTGATTCCCTAGTTTCACTTTTTTAATACTGCTCATTTCATTCGTTTGTTTAATGATTTTTTTAACAGCACAAAGATTAAACTTTCAATTTCCGGAAAATTATACAAATCGGTTATAATTGTATACAAACCGGACGGTTATTCTATACTGCAATTATTTTAAACTTAGATTGAAAGCCGAGCTTACAATTTCAATATTCTTGTCAATTCCTTGTAACCTTTGTAACAAATGTGATAGTTTTGCAGCCAATTCATCTCAAAATGAATTAGGTAGAAATGTTACTTATAAGAACTTTGGATATCCGAAGTTCTTATTTCTTCTGCAAATTAGAGTGTTTCACCTAACGACTAACAATACCAGTCGCCTCCTGTACCATTTACTGTATACCAACAGCAGCATTCTTCCGATAACCAGAATAGTAGCCGTTTACTAATCCTCACCAACCGCCAGATCATCAGAAATTTAATATGGTTATTTCCAACTATTCATCAAAATAATTTGATGTTTTATGTATTACATTTACAATAATAAATAGTAAAATATCTTTAAACACCAACTTATGAAAAAACAACTACGGCTTTTACTTACCATCACGATGGTATTGGTTGCTCTTTCTTTTTCATGTACCGATCATGATATTCCTGAAAAAATCGAACTTAAAACTTTACCGATATTTTCAAATCCGAACCAGCTGAAATGTTCAATCGTCTTTGCTCTCAATGTTATAAAATTGGGCGAGCTTCCAGTGAAAGAATACGGTGCAGTTTACAGCGCAAATTTTGATGGACACGCCCTTTTGACAGCTACACCTACCATAGAAAACAATCTTAAAGTTATTTTTGATTTACCTGTGACTGCCGGCTACAAGCAGAAAATTGGGCCGCAGTTATGTACCAATAACATCTATTACAGGGCTTACGCTATACTGATAGACGACTCGATTGTTTATGGCGATATTATTCATTTTCGTGTAGATTAGCCAATTTCAGTTTTAGCTTATTTTCATTCGGAATAGAAAAGGCTGCCCTTCGGTAGCCTTTTCTATTTGCCAGAAATTAAAAAAATAAAACTTCATGTTAGAAGTTTCCTCCGCTTACCTTCCAAAATACCTTTATCCAGAAATTATATCGTTGGAAATTAAATGGCAGCATGTCGCCACACTTAAATTTATTCTCACGTAATATCATATGTGCACAACAAATAATAACAACTAGTTTTTCAATCTATGCATAGAAGCTACTCAATTTTAATCTGACTAAATATGTTAAATTTTAAAAGATTCAGCCAAATTGGGTTTCTCGTCGCAGCAATTTTCGTGACAGGCTGTAAGGATAAAGATGTGAACCCGACAACGACGGAAACTGACAGTTCGGATTACCAGGCAATTAACAGCTGGATATATGAAATGATGAACGATGCATACTTTTGGTATAAAAGTATGCCTGCGGAGAGTAGCCTGGACAGTGAACTGAATCCAAATGATTACTTCGAAAAATTAATTTATCAAAGGATATCAACGGACCGGTTTTCTATGGTAACGGATGATATTGATCAGCTGACGAATGAATTTAACGGTGTTAGTAAAATTTTTGGCATTAATTATACACTTTCTTATACGGACGACACGAATTCAAACATCGCTGCTTTTTTAAGTTACGTCGTAAAAGGAAGCCCTGCCGAAGCGGCTGGTTTGAAGCGTGGAGATATTATTATGAAAGTTGGCGGAACGCAACTGACAGCGAGCAACTACACTGCTTTGTTCGGAAACAGTGAAACTGCAACGTTCACACTCGGCGTCCTGAACGGGACAACTTTAACGGCTGATAATTCGAAAACAGTTACCGTTACGAAAGCGGAAATTAGCGAAGATCCGGTTTTGTTTTCAAGTGTGATCACCAAAAGCGCTTATGGCAAAACGATCGGTTATCTTGTTTATACACAATTTGTTCCCGGCACGACCGCTGAGGTTAGCAAGTATGACAACGAACTTAGACAGGTATTTGCAACTTTTAAAAGTCAGGGTGTCAACGAACTGGTTCTTGATCTCAGGTTCAATCCAGGCGGATATATCAGCTCAGCTGAGACCCTTGCTTCACTTATCGGTAAAAATATATCCAGCTCGAAAATTTTCTATAAAGAGCAATGGAATGATAAGTACATCGCTTACTGGCAAAGCAGATATGGCACAAATGCATTGAATTATAACTTTCAGGACGAAGGAAATAATATTGGTTCAAACCTAAGCCGCGTTTTTGTCCTAACCTCCAATGGCACAGCCTCTGCAAGCGAGCTCGTTATCAATGGATTACGCCCTTATATGGAAGTTGTTACGATCGGAGAACATACCTATGGTAAAAACCTTTTTGGCTCACTGATCGGCGACGACGAAAACCGTTGGAAATGGGGTATGTATGTGATGCTTGGCCAGACAGCCAATGTTAATAATGAATCTGATTACGGGACCGTCGATGGAATGGCGCCAACTTATGAGGTTGAAGATTCTGTGATCCCTTATAAATCTTTCGGAGACGAAAATGAAACGTTATTAAGAAAGGCGCTTGACGTTATGGGAATTCCTGCCCCTACCGGAACCAGACTTGCGGCGACCAAATCAGTGAAATCTTTCATTAGCGAACCGTTTAAAGATAATCTGATCCCTGAGAAAAGAATGATCAAGGATACTCCTTTGACAAAATTATTGAAGTAAACCCTTCCTGCCGATTGAGGTTTGGAGCAGTCAACTTTTTATTCAAAAACAATATTTGAATAAAAAGCTGCTGCTCCGAACCTGATTTTTTAAGTAATAACTAACATGGATTAACCTCGCCTACCCTTTTCTCATTTTCAAATATTCCTCAATTTCCGCCAACGTAAAGGCGTTAAATGTCATATTTTTCGTGAGTCCGCCTTTTCTGGCAACCGCTACGCCATAATGCATATCATAATATCCCTCCTTTTTGTGCGCATCGGGATTGATACTTAACAACACACCTTTCTCCATGCAATAGGAAATCCAGCGCCAATCCAGGTCAAGACGCCACGGAGACGCATTTATTTCAATTACAACCTTATGATCAGCACAGGCATCAATAATTAATTTGTGATCAATCGGATAACCCTCTCTTGATAAAAGCAAACGTCCGGTCGGATGCCCCAGAATCGTTGTATATGGATTTTGAATTGCTTTCAAAAGACGCGCTGTTGCTTTTTCCGAAGTCATAGTAAGATTACTATGAACGGATGCGACAACGTAATCAAAACTTGACAAAATTTCGTCCGAATAATCCAGCGAACCATCTCCCAGAATATCAGATTCGATGCCCTTTAATATCTTAAACCGTTTTTCCGGCCCGGTCATCGCAAAACGGTCATTGAGCCTGGCGATTTCTTCGTGCTGACGAAATACGTCTTCCGGTTTTAATCCGCTGGCATAAGATGCAGTTTGCGAATGATCTGCAATACCCAGATATTCAAAGCCAAGTTCCTGGCAGAAAAGTGCCATTTGTTCGAGCGTATGCTGTCCGTCGGAATAGGTGCTATGATTGTGTAAAATCCCTTTCAGATCGTCCCAGGTGATCAATTGGTCAGGCGTATGATTTTCAGACCATGTAAATTCACCAAAACCTTCGCGCATTTCAGGGACAATATATGGCAATCCTGCATGCTCATAAATTGCCGCCTCGCTCTCAATCGTATCATATTTTGCATGCCTCCAAAGTGAAGTGCCATCTATTGTCGTCATACCCAAATGTTCAGGAGCAGCAGTTTCCAGGAATAATTCATTGACAAAATGATCAGGATCTACAGCCAGGATTTCCACCTGAACGGCAACGTCAAGGACATTTCCCCGCCAAATAAACGGAGAGGAATGAATTTCATCTTTCACAAGAAATTCGATTGCTGCAATCGATTCCTGCAAACCGGCAGGCGATACCGTACCGACCAGCAATCGAATAATTTCGACTGTCTCAGCTTTTCTTCTTACCTCTCCGGCAACAGAAACCTGTTGATATATTTTCTTTAATTCTTCTTCTATAAGATCTGCAATAGCGTGCGCCTTATCCATGCGCAATTTTCCAGCTTGATCCTTCAAAAAAGCCAGTGATTCTAATATCTTTTGTTCGGTACTTCCCCCGAAACCTTTCACTTTCGCAATTTTTCCGCTTAGACAAGCCAGTTCAAGCTCGTGCAGATTATCAATCCCGAGTTCTCGCCATAAAACTGAAATCTTCTTAGCACCAATCCCCTTGATACTAAACATTTCCAGAACACCGAGCGGCGTCTTTTCCAGCAGTTCTTCCAGTTCCCTGAAAGTCCCCCGCTGTACGATTTCTATGATTTTCCCTGCCGTACTTTTCCCGACGCCTTGGAGTTTTGTAAGCTCTTCAAGGGACATAAGCGCCAACTCGCCGTCCTTATATTTATCCAGATAAAATCCGGCTACTCCGTAACCCTTTATTTTAAACGGATCGGCTCCGTGAAGTTCAAGAAGTTTGGCAGTTAGTTCAAGGAGTTCTACAATTTCGGCGTTGCCCATGGTCGACATTATTAAAATATAATCTGCGAATTACGAAGTATGCGTCAGCATTTGCAAATACTGAATTGAAATCGCTCACCAATTTATAATTTTCGGCGGGATTACCAGTCACTTTAAAAGTTTCTAAGCAGGATTATATAAGTGGAAAAATCAAATCAAGACGATCAACCTTATCATGTTACGCATTTCAGCCTGTCAATAGAAGTTAGGAATTATCCCATATCTAAAGATTACGCAAAAATTACACTGACAGATTCATTTTAATAAAGCATAATATTCCAGATAAAAATATTTATAATTATAAAATCTTCTGATTGATAGTCAGGGATCGAACAATTGGCGTAGTATATCTGATCTCCGCCAGTCTGTCTGAACGCTCATTTTATATCAACATAACAAAGTTGAAAAACGTGAGACAAGTTTGAAAATCAAATAATTACGACATATATAAATTTAATTATTTAAACGAATATGAATAAAGAGCAGCTTTTAAAGTATCGCGAAGAAGCGTATCAACACCTCACCAAAGAGCTGCTTCCCTTTTGGGAAACCCGTTGTGTCGATGAGGTAAATGGAGGGTTCATCACGCATTTTGACAATAACGGAAATGATTCGGGCGAAGATGAAAAATCACTGATCGCTCAAACCAGAACCGTTTTCACATTTTCTTCTGCTCACCGCGCTGGTTATGGTGAAGGCCGATATGCTGCCATTGCAAAACATGGCGTAAACTTCCTTGTCAATAAAATGTGGGATGTTGAAAATGGGGGTTTTTACTGGCTAATGGACAGAAAAGGGAATGTCAGAATTGATGAAAAGATCGTTTACGGTCTTAGTTTTGCCATATATAGTTTAAGTGAATATACCCTCGCAACAGGCGATCCGATTGGTCTGGAATATGCTGAAAAGACTTTTAATCTGTTACAAGTTCATGGCGCAGACACTCATTATGGCGGTTATTTTGAAATGTTTACCCGTACATGGGAGCTGAAAGGTCCAGGATCTGCGGGCGGAGACCGAAAAACGCTGGATGCCCATATGCATCTTATGGAAGCATTTACCACTTTGTTTGAAGCAAGCGGACAACAAGTTCATCGTAGAAAGCTAGAAGAAATTATCCAGCTGCTGATCAATAAAATCATGCATCCTGTCTACAGTACCGGGATACCACAATTCTTGGCAGACTGGTCGGTTGCTCCTCAGATCAAATTTGATATCATCTGGGGATGGGACAGATTTTCGGAGGACGGTCTCAAAAGCTCGGCAGAGGATAACACAAGTTATGGACATAATGTCGAGTTTGCCTGGCTGCTTATGCACGCACTGGATATTGCAAAAATCCCTTACGACGATTACAACACCCAACTTTTAAAATCTTTTAATCACGCCATTGACCACGGAATTGACTGGGAGTTTGGAGGTGTGTATGTAGAGGGCTCTCACGCCGGAGAGGTTTATGATCGCGAGAAAGAGTTCTGGCAACAAGCCGAAGTGCTTATTGGTATGCTTGACGCCTATCGGATTTATGGTGACGAGAAATATTTAAAAGCTTATGATTCCACACATCGTTTTGTTTTTGAAAAAATGATTCATCATGAGGTCGGCGAGTGGCTACCGCTTCTTACACGTCAGGGCGAACCGATTTGGACGCATATGAGCCATTCATGGAAAGTTAATTATCATTCTGTCCGGTCTATGGTTCAAAGCATCGTTCGCCTGGACAAACTCGTGAAAACTGGATAATTCATTTGGGGAGAATTTGCGCATTAATCATGATTCAGATACACGATTTAGGGAAATTGCTGGACAAGCTATCCCTCGAAATCGACAGGATCGTTTAAGAATAATTCAATTCCATAATTGAATTATCTTGTTTTAATGCTATTCAGCGATCTGTATTGCACTCATAGCCAATATTCTTGAAATGAATCGTCTAATCACAATGATACTACATACGAGCAATGCATTGTGATGGTCCGGTCAATTTGGTATAGTTTGTTTAGGTAATTAGGAGATTGCTTATCTAGAAAGCATCGGAATCATCAATAACTTAAACACTTAAAGCTATGAGCGCATTCACGCAGCAAGTAAAAGGTAACTGGAATGAATTGAAAGGTAAATTTAAACAACAATATGCAGATCTTACAGATGACGATTTGCTATATGAAGAAGGAAAAGAAGACGAACTTCTTGGAAAACTTCAAACCAAATTAGGGAAAACGCGCCAGGAAGTTGAAAGTGAAGTAGACAGCTGGTCAAAGTAATATAAGAGAAATAAGTAAGTAGAGCACCCTGAAATTCGTTTTCAGGGTGTTTTTTGTTGCATACTCGTATAACCGAATTAGAAAAATATATAGTTTGCCAAACTATTTTCAATTCATATCTTCAATAACTTCAAAGCATAAAATTGAAAGAAAAATATCCTGAACTGACATGAACACTAATGAAATTCCCGTAGCAATTGTGGGCCTTGGCCTAATGGGATCCAGTATCGTAACCTGCATGCTGATAGCCGGTCACCCGGTGGTTGCACTGGCCCCACAGAGTAACGATCTGCTCCATGCCAAACAACGAATAACGGAAGATCTGATCAAATCACAAGCAAATGGAATTATCCAAAATGCACCTGAATTTTATCTGGAAAATCTGCTGATTACTGAAAACTATGATGATCTGTATGCATGCAAACTGGTGATCGAATGCACACTGGAAGACATAAAAATTAAAGAATCCGTCTTTGCAAAAGTTGAAGCGGTTATTGCTTCTGATGCCATTCTGACAAGCAACACTTCTGCAATACCGATCAGTATTTTACAAAAACTTACGAAGTATCCGGAGCGTTTCTTTGGCTTGCATTGGGCGATTCCTGCTCATACCACGCGTTTTCTGGAAATAATTTGTGGTGACAATAGTAATATCGAACATGGAGAATTTTTATATGAATTGTCTTCTTATTGGGCAAAAGAGCCGATTCTGGTTAGAAAGGATATTGCTGGATTTATCACAAACCGCTTGATGTATGCCATGTATCGCGAAGCGATTAGTCTGGTTGAAGGCGGCTATGCAACTATAGAAGATATTGACAGGTCCTGCCGAAATAATGCTGGTTATTTTATGACAATGGTGGGCATTTTTCGATGGATGGATCTTACCGGCGTCCCAGCATATCATGCTGTGATGAAAGACTTACTGCCCACGCTGAACAACTGCCAGGAAGTTCCAAAATTAATTACGGACATTGTGGATGCCGGCGGTAAGGGAACAGCGAATGGAAAAGGATTTTATGATTATTCGCCCGGAGAAGCAAAACTTTGGGAAGAGACTTATGCTCAATTCAGTTATGAAATTAGGGAATTAGCACTCAAATATCCGGCTGATATCGTTAAGAAGAAACTGAAAGAAAAGCAGGATGAGCAACAGAAAGGTCAATAATTTATAAAACAGATTTCAGATTATTTGTGATTAACTTTCAGGGATGGAACAAACGCCTTTAAACGCGGCTTTTGAACGCCAGAATTTGATTCCTGATGACCGTCGCCAGTGGTTTCAGTCATATCATCTGCCATTGGTCGGATTTCCTGAAAAATTTTAACGCTCTCGTTCTGCACAACTTTGATTTCAGCAAGATTACAATTTTCAATTTTTATGCCGTAACCGGGCGTTTTAATTATGGTGTTTTGCACAATACTAGATTTTTTAACACCGTTCATATAAACTGCAACACCCTGTTTTTCAATCGTTCCCATTTTAGAGAATAAATTATCCTGGATCAAACAGTCTTTGCAATTGCCTAGCATAGAAACGCCGCTGGATCCGATATTTGAGATGAAACATCCGGTTACGGTTCCACGCTCATTAAAGTTGTTGAAAACAACAGCATTTCCACCAAGACCAGAAAAACTACAATTTTCAATACTGCAATCTTGTGTATCTTCCAGCGCTACTGCCCCACCCCGGAAAACCGCACGGTCGCTGCCAGTTAACGTATCTTTGCTGTCCATAAAAGATCTTTCATTATGGAGATAGTTTAAATTTTTAATATGTACGTTTTTGAGTTTCTTGTTTTCACTGCCTTTTACTATGAAGCTGTTTTTGAGGTGGGAAACTTCAAATTTTGATTTTGAAAGATCCGTTCCGAGCGTTGGATAATAATACAAAACATGAGCCGTTTTGTCCAGATACCATTCTCCCGGCTCGTCAAGTTCTACGAACACATTTTCGACATACCGTTCTTTTTGAGACATATGAGCCAGTTTTTTAAATTGCCAGCCACCTTCAAGTTCCAGATTATCGGTATCGTCTACCCCGGTGATCTTATAATGTAAACTCCCCGTTTTATTTTCATCCAGCGCATGGACATAACCTCCAACCGGATTCCCCCAGGTAAGGACCCGGACGTAATAGGTGGCGTCCTCAGCCGTTCCCCCAAATACTTTGGCCGTCGAATCGATATTTGGATAACGCGCCAGCGGTTGTAAATTTCCATTTACAAACAGTTGCTCAAATGTGCTTCCAGACGGAACTGGCGTTCGATAAATTCCACCTTTAAAGTGTTGCCAATCCGTTTTTAGAAGTCGACCTGCGCTTATGAATACCTCCTGCCCTTTTGAAGCCGTAATTTCAATTTCCAATGGAAAGTCAGGGGAATTGACAATTTCAACGGCCTCTTGCAAATAATAAGTTCCGCCAGACAACTGAATACTTACCCGTTTGCCCGCGTGAGAATAACTCAATTCGAGCGCTCTTTTAATGGATTGAACCGGTTTGTTTACCTTTCCGGTATTGTTATCATTGCCATCCAGAGAGACGTAGATGTAATTTACCTGACCGAACGAATAAGAAGCAATAGCAACGAAAAGCACATTCAAAAAAAATTTCATATTCCTGTTCCTAATTTCACAAAATCAAACTTCCAGACTCACTGCTTCAAAAGTAGCGTACGCTATTTCTTACTCCAAACTGAATGTTATTTATTCGATTTTAATCGTGAATAAAGTGGTTCTTCTGGAAAGTCTTGAGTAGCTTTGAGGCGATTAAAAAGGCCAGATTTGCTACGCTTTTCAAACGCAATTAAATATAACAAAATCAAGTTTAATGTAATATGCAAATTTAAAATCTGCTGTACATTTTCTGATTTATAGATCTCTTGAATATGGATGACTTCATTGCCGCAAGATCCCAAATGGCTCTTTCTCTGGGGTTTCATATAATCTTTTCCTGTATTGGGATGGTTATGCCATTTTTTATGGCCGTTGCACATTACTATTATCTTCGAACGGATAAAATTGTTTATAAAAATATAACAAAAGCTTGGAGTAAAGGTGTCGCAATTTTCTTTGCGACCGGCGCCGTATCTGGCACAGTACTATCTTTTGAGCTGGGACTTTTGTGGCCTGAGTTTATGAAACATGCCGGGCCGATTTTCGGTATGCCATTTTCTCTTGAAGGCACCGCATTTTTTATTGAAGCTATTGCGCTTGGCTTTTTTCTATATGGTTGGGATCGCTTTAACAAGTGGTTTCACTGGGTAACCGGAGTCATTGTGGGTGTAAGTGGACTTGCCTCAGGAATACTGGTTGTGGCGGCGAATGCCTGGATGAACAGCCCTGCCGGTTTCGACTTTGTGAACGGCGAATATCTTAACGTGGATCCGATGAAGGCAATGTTCAATGACGCCTGGTTTTCGCAGTCGCTCCACATGTGTATCGCGGCTTTTGCTGCCACAGGCTTTGCAGTCGCCGGTGTCCATGCCCTCATGATCATAAGAAGGCAGAATGTATATTTTCATACCAAATCATTCACAATCGCCGCTATCTTTGGATGTGTCGCCGCGGTACTCCAACCGTTGAGCGGCGATATTTCAGCAAAAGATGTAGCAAAAAGACAACCAGCAAAGCTGGCAGCGATGGAAGCTCATTTCCAGACAGAAAAAGCCGCCGGACTTGTTGTGGGGGGAATTCCTGATGAAAAAACTAAGGAAGTTAAGTATGGTATTAAAATTCCCGGCCTTCTAAGTTTTATGGCACATGGCGATTTCAATTCAGAGGTTACCGGTTTGGATAAATTTCCGAAAGAAAACCAGCCCCCGGTGGCCATCACACATTATGCTTTCCAGATTATGGTGGGACTTGGAATGGCGATGATGACCCTTTCATTATTATATTTTCTGGCCTTGTGGAAGAAGAAAAAATGGCTGCAGAGCGATTGGCTACTAAAACTTTTTGTAGCCGCCACGCCAATCGGTTTCATAGCTGTCGAAGCCGGTTGGACTGTCACGGAAGTGGGCAGACAACCCTGGATAATCTATAACGTCATGCGAACTGCCGACGCCGTAACGCCAATGCCCGGTATCAGTTATTCATTTTATATGTTCACAGCCATGTACCTTTCGCTGGGTATGATTGTAACTTTTATGTTATACAGACAGATCAAAATGGTAGACAAACTTTATGATCTGCCCGACGGAGCAAAGCATTAACTAAAAAGTTTTGAACATAGCAATCCGCGATTAATTACTATACAAAAAACTAAAATGTTATACGTCGTCATCATATTTCTCTGGACAGCGATCCTCCTCTATCTTCTGTTGGGAGGGGCAGATTTTGGCGCTGGGATTATTGAATTATTTACTTCAAAAGCCAACAAAATCCAGACCAGAAAAACGCTTTACGAGGCGATTGGACCGATCTGGGAAGCAAACCACATGTGGCTGATCATTGCCATCGTAATTCTGTTTGTGGGTTTCCCTACCATTTATAGCACCATGTCAGTCTATTTGCATATTCCTTTAACGATTATGCTTTTGGGAATTATAGCCCGCGGAACAGCTTTTACGTTCCGGCATTATGATGCGGTACAAGACGAAATGCAGGATATCTACAATCCTATTTTCGCATATTCAAGTTTTATAACGCCATTTTTTCTGGGAATTATTGCCGGAAGTGCAGTTTCGGGGCATATTGACACAACGGCCAAAAACTTTATGGACGCTTACATTTTCAGTTGGCTTCACTGGTTTTCCGTTTCTGTGGGTCTATTCACAGTATCAATTTGCGGTTTCCTGGCAGCAGTTTTTCTGATCGGAGAAACGGACAGCGCGATTGACCGAAAACGGTTTGAATTAAAAGCCAAGGCATTTAATATTGCAGCTGTTGTATGCGGCATTCTGGTTTTCATCTCAGCGATGATCGAGGGAATTCCTTTGATTGACTGGGTGTTTGGAAACATTGTAGGAATTATCGCGATATCAGCAGCCACGTTGTCGCTGATTCTTCTTTGGTACCTTTTGTACAAAGGCAACTCTTATTTCATCAGGATTCTGGCTGGGTTTCAGGTTACCATGATACTTTTAACGACGACTTACCGTCATTATCCTAATATTGTGATTTTGAAAAACGGTGGTTATTTGTCGTTAATTGAACATAGTGGACATCCCAAAACGATACAGGCACTCGCCCTGGCGTTGCTGATTGGAAGTGTTTTTATTCTTCCTGCATTGTTTTACCTGATTTATAGTTTTCAGAAAAACAAAGTGGATTACGCTGTTGATTAAGTAATATCGCTACAAAGCAATAAAGGCACGGCTTTCAAAAAAGCTGAGCCTTTATTGTTTATTTAAACCTCTTGTTGATTTCCGCTTACTTATTCTCCTTGATAATTTTAAGCCCTTTCGTCCAGCGAATAAGTTCTTTAAGCATACCTTCGGCAGACTTGTAAGCACTTTCCGAAGGAAGAAAATCTCCTTCCTCATTAATAAACTGCGTAAACAATGGTAAGTTCACAGCTTCATAAACAGGAACAATTTTAAAAGTAGACAGATCCGCCTTTAAACTGTTCGCGGCTCTGGTTCCGGCTGATATGCCACCATAACTCACAATTCCAGCCGCTTTATAGCCCCATTCATGAAATAAATATTCCAAAGCATTTCTCAATGGCGCCGGATAATTGTAGTCATATTCCGCTGTTACAAAAATAAATGCGTCCGCCTCTTCAATAGAAGCACTCCATTTTTTTGTATGCTCATGTTCATACTTCTGCATTGTTGGATGATTCGCCTCATCCATCATGGGCAACTTGATCTCACCCAGATCCAAAATTTCAACATTAAACTCCTCGTGTTTCGCAGCAATTTCTTTAATCCAGGCTGCCACAAGCGGACCTTTTCTACCGGGGCGGACAGTTGAGGTAATAATTTTCAGATTGTACATGGTAATAAATTTTGTTATATTAATTATTGTCCAAACTCGCCATCAGCGATAATTATAACTTCTTCGCTCAACATCGGTGCTTCAAATTTTGGACCAATACCGAAATCAGAACGCTTGATCGTACCAGTCGCCCTAAAACCGGCAACCGCTTTTTTGCTCGCCGGATTGGTTACAGTTCCACGATAAATAAAATCCATAGAAACTGGTTTTGTGATACCGTGCATTGTCAAATCACCTATTAATTGATATTTGCTTTCGCTGACTTTTTTAAAACTCGTGCTTTTAAAAGTCAGTTCCGGGTTCGCAACTGCGTCAAAAAAGTCAGCTGATTTTAAGTGCTCGTTTCGTTTTTCTACGCCTGTGTTGATGGATGCGGTTTCAGCAGTTAATGTGAAAGTAGCATCACTAAAATCCGGTTTTGTAGCATTGATCGTAGCATCAAAATCTGTGAAAGCTCCTGAAACGGTTGAAATACCCAGATGCGTTATATCAAATTTCAGCTGCGAATGGGCTTTGTCAGATTTCCAGGTTTGCGCAAAAGAAGATAATGAAGAAACGGTCAAAAGAATCAAAAATGAGATTTTTTTCATAATGGTTTAAAGCTGAATTGAGATTAAAAACTATAAGTTAAAAAATAAAACGTAGGATATGACCAGAGCAAGCTGGCTCATCGTAAGTAATATTTAAATAAGCATCGTATCAATGGCAATGGTGTGGGTTAACGCATTGTGAATGGGACATTTATTTGCAATCGTAAGAAGCCGCTCCTTTTGCTCCTCTGATAAATCACCAACCAGTTCAATACTGCGGCTCATCTGCGAAACATTTAACTGAACATTCCTGGAAAATTCCACCGCCACATTAATTTCCGTCAGTTCAACCCATCCCTTTCGGTTTGCATACATGCGTAGTGTCCCGCAGGTACATGCTGCAAGGGCAGACGCCAGTAGTTCTTCCGGTGAAAATCCAAGACCCATTCCGCCTGCCGAAACCGGCTCGTCAGAGATAATTGAATTGGTTGCAGACTTTATTTCTGTTTTATAAAGTACTGAGCCGATACTTGCCTGAATTCTTGCCATTATTTTCTTTTTAAATAGTTAGGTTCCTCAGGAAGCGGCACAAAATCAGTTTCGCCTGGTATCGGTTTAAAATTTTGAGCAAGCCAATTTTCCTTTGCCTGTTCAATCAATTCCTGACTGCTGGCAACGAAATTCCAATAAATAAACCTGTCCTCTGCAAATGGCTCACCACCAAAAATATAAACCGTCGTATTTTCAGCCATATTAAACTCGCAAAGTTGTGTCTGTTTTGCCACCAAAAGCTGTTTCGGCAAGTAAACATTCCCGTCGGTTTCAATGCTTCCTTCCAGAATATACAAACCAGCCTCACCATATAAGTCGCCTCCAATCCTGACACTGCTAACTTCTTTACTTTTAATTTCAAGAAAATATAGCGGACTGAACACAGGAACCGGCGACTGTCTGCCCATCAGAGACCCGGCAATTAATTTAAATGCAACCGAATCGGATTCCCAATGAGGAAGTTCAGCTTCCGAAGCATGGAAAAATTCCGGCTCCATCCGTTCCAGTTCTTTCGGCAAAGCAACCCAGATCTGCAGACCATGAAGTTCTTTGTCCGAATGACGCAAATATTCCGGTGTTCTTTCTGAATGAACAATTCCCGCCCCTGCAGTCATCCAGTTCACCTGTCCAGGTTTGATTTCAATTTCTGTCCCAAGACTATCTTTATGCATTACGTTCCCCTCAAATAGGTAAGTAAGCGTCGAAAGCCCGATATGGGGATGCGGCGGAACATCCATATTCTGATGGTCATTCATTTTTGCAGGCCCCATATGATCAATAAAAATAAACGGACCGACCATCCGCTTACCGGTAAAAGGCAGCAACCTTCCGACCATGAAATTTCCGATATTCCTGGGGCGCTCCTCGATAATCAGATTGATGTTTGACATTTTCTCTGCTGATAAATAGCGATAGTTTACAGCGAAAAGGTAAATATTATTATTGATTTTCCGGAAAATCAGAAGATAATTTAATCTTGACCGGGAAATATTCACTTTTACAGCCGATGATTATTAGATTTGAAAAACACAATTCCAAATCTGAAATGCAAACCAACATTCCACGAGTTGATATCAGCACGCTTTCTGCCTACCGCGACGACGATATTCTGATCAGTCGGTTTGCGCCTTATCTGGCTATTCATCCTAACCTTACCTCACCTCATCGTCATAGTTTTTATCATCTGTTATTCTTTTCAGAAGGAGGCGGAAAGCATACGATCGATTTTAATCACTTCTCTGTGAAGCCTTACCAAATCTACTTTATGGTGCCTGGCCAGGTTCATTCCTGGGATTTTGAGGGGAACGTAGATGGATACGTCGTTAACTTTTCAAGCAGTTTTTTGCAGTCATTTTTACTCAAATCGGAATATATCAGTTCATTCACGTTCTTTTCCGGTGGCTCGACAGAAAGTGTTATTGACCTGCCGGAAGCTGTACAGCAACCAATCAGATTACTTTTTGAAAAGTTAGTTATCGAATCACAGCAGCAGAATGTCTTAAAAAACGATATGCTCAGAGTTTTGCTGATACAAATTTTTATTACCGTTCAGCAAAGTTTGTCCACTGACCAACGGAACAGCACGCCGTTTCAGGCGCACCCTGTTTTGAAAAATTTCCAAAAATTAATCGAAAATAATTATCTCGAAATCAGATTACCAGGTGAATACGCACAACTTTTACATATTACTCCAAACCACTTAAACGCCATCTGTAAAGAACATCTGGGGATTCAAGCCGGAGAGATTATTCGTGACAGGGTTGTGTTAGAAGCAAAACGGCTTTTGGTCAATCTAAGTCTGAGCATTTCTGAAATAGCTTATAAACTTAACTTCAATGACAACTCCTATTTCACCAAATTTTTCAAAAAGGAAGTGGGTATGAGTCCGGAAGTGTTCAGAAAAAAATCATTGTCGAAAAATTAATTTTTTATTGATGTTTATAAAAAACCGGTAGGGAAACAAAAAACCGCAGTCTTCCATATTTTCGTAAGAATGAAGGAAAACTGCGGAGATTATTATTTGTCACTAGGCAGGATAAAACTAGTGTTTATGGGTAATCGAAACATCCTGAGGAGATATAAAAATGGCCAGCCAGGATCTTCTTGCCAGACGATAGAAATACGGCGTTAGTAATATCAACACCGGGATAATACTATAAAGAAAATAATCAAGGTATTCGCCGAAGAAATTAACGAATATGAAAAAATAAATCAGCATAAAAATTACGTAAAAAGCATAACTCATATACAGTGCACCCTGATAAAAACCTGGCTCCGGGACCAAATTCTCACCACAGTTGGGGCACTTTTTATTCATTTTATCAAATTTGAGAGTGTAAGCACTTTTGGTAATAAAAAAATCTCCCTCCGCGCAACGTGGACATTTGTTAAAAAGCACGCTGTAAATCCTGTTATGTTTCATGGTATGCTATAATTTAAGCCAATGAGGCTGTGTATGTTATATTTGTAATATTGCAGTCCAGAGCCATATCTCATTATTAACTCCTTTCTGAATTTTGTACTACAAATTTCATACTTAACATCCATGTATGAAATGACAGAAATAACTATTTGTGGTATTAATCAACGATCGAAAAAATTAAATAAATGAAAGACTTGCCTGCTCCGGCCAGATTTTATGCCTTTCCGTTTACAAACCTTTTTTTACAAAGTTGCTACTTCTGATTATTTTCAAAAGGCCGGAATGGTAAGTGAAAGTTTTCTTTAAATTATTTTCGTCCCAGACAACATTTTCCAGTGCTATGATACTTGTTTTGGTCTTAGGAAAATAAAAGTTCATGGAGACAAATCCTGGGCAAAATCCGGTTTGTCCCAATTGCAGAATTCCGTCGTTTGTGTCTACCGTTATCCCATAGCCATATTCCACAACGCCAAAGATTGGGTGATTACGAACCGCTCCTTTCTGCTTGCTTGTCATTAATTTATAGGTTGACCCCGACAGTAATTTTCCCTCATGCAGACATTTATTCCAGATTACCAGATCGTGCGCGGTGGAAATGAAGGATCCGGCAGCGACGTAATTCTCAAAAGTGTCTCCCTCAGGCTCAATTTGTCCTTTTTCATTTTCGGTATATCCAGGCACCAAGTTTCGATAACCTTTTATACCAGGATGAAATGTATTATACATTTTACACTTTTTAAACATACGCCTTGATTGCTCTGCAAAAGACTTTCCGCTCGTTTTCTCCGTAATTTTTGCCAGAAGATCGTAACCGATTTGTGAATAGGCATATTGCGTCCCAGGCTCGAAAGTGAGCGGTTTGTCAAGCGAAACGATGCCGTGCATGTGTGTAAGCAGGTGATGAACAGTAACGGTGTCTGCCCAGCTTTCCGTCAAATCTGGCAGATATGTTTTGATAGGGGCATGAAGTTTCACCCGTCCTCTTTCATATTCCCTTAATACCAAAACAGCCGTAAACTGCTTACTTATAGAGCCGATCACGAATTGATCATCAAACTTAAATGCCGTCGGTTTATCCAAGTATGGCCGGCCGTAAGTTTTTGAGAACTTGCTATTACCATTTTCAGAAACAAAAACAATTCCATTGAAAGGCTTCTTTGTTTCAGCAGACAAGAGAGCGTCCATGGCTGCCGGCCCGTCAACTTTTACTTTCGAAATAACTTTTCGATGCTCATGAATATCATACTTCCCCTTCGCCCATTTTGCCGCCGGATCTATCCATTCCGTCATCGCCTTGAACAAAAAGCCATGTTTTAATCCTGTATTCAATTCTATTTCTTCGAAACGCCCTACCACATTTGAAGATTTCAATTTCATATTTTGACATGAGTGCGGACCGTCGCTTTTCTCATAGATCGACAGAATATTCCCGCTAAAATTGATTTCAGGAATTTTGGTAACATCCTCCTCATCGCAAGAACCGATGAACACATAATTTACATCAGGATTTTTCAGTAAACTCGAAGTAAACTGCGCTATATACCCCCCTTTAGACGTCCCGATAACAGTGATCTGCGATGCCCTAGCTCCAATTTTTAACAAGCTGTCAATCTGGGTAACCACCTTTGCCGCATAATCATGTGCATCGGTATTTCGAGGACGTATCTCACTAATGACCGTTAATCCACGCCGCTTGAATGCGCTGACGATCTGGAAATATTCAGCCTTTCCATATTCGGGATGGCTGTCGTTTAAATAATTTTCCTCAATGAATTTGTTGTGGAGAAAGAAAACATAATGCTGCGCGTGTGCAAAATGGAAGCAGATAAATAATAAAAATGTGAAGACTAACTTTTTAAAAGTAAAGAATAATTTCATTGGCTAAACGCTTGATTATGGGTGAACTTTAAAGTTACTATTCCCTGAGGAATATTTCTCAAAGACCCGGCCCATCAGCATCTATTTATTTCTCAGAAACATAATGATGATTCGATTTCTCTAATTTAGTATTGCTTAACATTGAAAAGAATAATCCCCTGCTTAAACCGCATCGTGACAAAAAAGAAGATAAGCGAGAGATTATTTTTGCAAGTAAAAACGAGCAATATTAATAATTAAAATCACCTGACCGAGACAGAATACGCCAAAACTAATGAGTGACAGCTTTGATAAAAAAACCATATTCTGTCTCATTGTTTGATAATCGCCGGGAGCTGAATTTGCGATCGGGGCGCATATCAGTATCAATCCTCCAAGCACTGTCAGAAGAAAATGTATCCATCCAAACTTCTCATTCAGAGGTTGGCCGGTTCTTGAAAATACCAGGTAGACGAGCGCGAAAAAGAACAAAGCGATAGCCAGACCCGTTGCAAGAGTTTTTTTACTGATGATAAAATACGTCTCGTAAAGATTTATTTCAACGATCTTATTAAGGAAAAGTAAAGACGCCAACACGAGCAGGATTGCGCCTGCCACAAACATTACCGAAATTCCGTGCGTTTTATACAACTCCATATCATCTGTTTTTTAGAACCAAAAACCTACCTGAAAAGCAATTCGAGGCTTTTCTTCTCTTCTTTCTTTTGGTATGAAAGCACCAACCGACAAGGTAAGAATATCAACCGGAGCAACCCAAACACCACCGCCATAACTGTAATGCCAGTTGTCACTCGGATCATGTTCCTGCCAAACCCGGCCATAATCGAAACTTCCAAAGAGTCCGTAAGTTAAAGGCAAAGTTGGATTGATACTACTTCCCAATCTCGCACGCAAATCGCTGGAATGCCATAAGCTGCTTTTTCCATAAAAACGCTGTGTCCGGTATCCGCGCAATCCCTGATTACCACCGATGGTTGGCATTTGAAAAAACTCAAATCCTTTGCCAAAATTCAAGCCTGTTCCGATCTGCGAAGCAAATATGATATTCTCCTTCCTGTCCAGACTAAAATAAAACGCTAGCTGCGCCTTCAAACCTGCAAAGCTTTTATCTTCTTTTAAGTTTTTAGTATAGTTTAAACCGGAACTAAAACGAATACCTGAATGCGGAGCGAAGATATTATCGACACTGCTGAAATTAAATAACATCTGCCCGCCACTGTAATATTTAGTCTTGAAAATATCGTCCGGCAGCTGGTTATTATCGCTCGTAATGAAACGTCCGGCGGTGGAAGCAACATCTGAAATTTCAAATAAAGGCCCTAACGTGATGAATCCGCTGTTCCCGGCGAAATGTTTTTTTATTGCCGGATAAACATGAAACGCGCTTTGCCGCACACGGTAAAAATCAGGATTGTCCACTGGTCTTTCGGAGTTATTTCCCAGCCCTGCATAATTAAACGCATAAGATGGACCGTGATAATAGGTATCAAGGTAAAAGTCAAATTTTCTGAACACATTTAGAAAATCACCGGTATAATTAACCCTTACCGCCTTTGTCGCAAACGAATATTTTGCCCCAAATTGCTGAGAAGAAGCATAAGGTTCTTTTTTAAACCCGTACCGGATCATACTAAAATTGGCCCCAAGTAAAAACCCGTCATCAGGATTAAATCCTATAATTGGCAATGGAATAGTAATATTATAATCACTTTCAGCACTTCGTCGGTCGTAAATATTGTAGCGGTACATGCCAGTCCGCTTATCCTTCGTTTCTTTTCCTGCATGAATTGTGTTTTTGCCAAGATCGTCGTAAACGATGGTCTTTTTTCCACCAGTTTTCACGACAGAACTATCCGTAAACACATCTTTTCCGGTCCCACCAATCACCCTGACTTTAATCCCCTTTTTCACGTCGCCGGTAATAATAAATTCGTCTTCGTCCCCATTGCCGTAAACGTTGATTATTTTTGTTACGGAATGATCGAAAATCCGCTGGTAATTCTGCTTTTTCAGCTGTCCTTTTTTCCCAATTTCTGAAACGGTAACTTTGGTATGATTATCGTCAATACGCTCGATTTCGAAACGCTCCTCTTCCTCAGTACCAATGACATTCACCGAAGAACTTACAAAAGCATAATGTTTCCTGGCAAGTTCCAGCAGATTGTCTCTCCTCGTTTTTATACTCTTAATGAGATAAGGCGCAGACATTTCCTTCGCATTTTCGGGCCAGTCTGCGAAAGAATTTTCGATGACTTCATCCGTCAGGTTTTTCTGGATATACTTAACCTGTTCCTCCCATTGTTCCCAGCTCAGCTCATTAATAAATGTTCTGTCAAACAGACGCGCGCTCCATGTCGTCCATTTCATATTGGGAACTTCCGGCCCATAAACCTGTAACTGACGTAGGAATGGCATAGTCAAACGAGCCACATTTGTAAACAAACCATCATACTTAGAAAAAGCCTGATCGCGGTCGCGCGGGATCGGTCGATAAAGATTGGAGCCATCCTCCTGCTTGATAGAGGCCCAAGTCCACTGGTCATCGTGACGGTCCCAGTCACCCACGATCAAATCAAGAAAACGGGTTTTTAGAGCCCACTTTTCATCCACTTTATATTTATTGCTTTCAAGAATATTTTCCAGCAAATCCGGGGTACTGATTATTTTGTCCGCATTGCCAAAATTTGCAGCATCTTTCCACTTCTTGCCATCAGGCCGCTCCTCAACCAAACTTAAACTGCCACCAAAAATCGAGTTAAAAAGGCCCAATCCCGGTTGGGCGGGTACATAATAAATTTTCGGATTGGTATGATAAACCTGGATAGCATCGGCAAGTTTCGGAATTGTAAGCGGCGCAAAAGGATGTGTAGAAAGAAAATTCTCCTGCGCTAGAAACTGCGCAGCCATCATTTTATTAAACGGAAAAGGCAAAAAGCGGCTGACATCTTTGGTCATATCTCTGAGCACATATTCCTTACCATCACCAGCTTTCACGCGCAGCGAATTTGTCTGATTGCCCCCACCCTGTTTTTCAGGAACTATCCCGCCTTTGAAAGTTGCAAAATCAAGAACCGGAAACGGATATTTTTCCATATAAAGATCGCGGTGGTGCGCTCCGAAAAGAAAATTATGAAAGCCATTTACGGGCGTAATTTTGTTTTTCAAAACAAATTGCTGCGAACTGTCTGCATGTTGTTCATACTCCTTATACGCAATGGCCGGCTCCTCTTTCTGAGGCACCAACTTATCTTTGATTTTCTTTTGATATACCATTTTCGCACTCTTGCCGTGCTCGTCAACTTCCCAATATTGTACCCAGGTTTCTCCGCCTTCATGAAAAGCAAGTGTACTGAATCCCAGGGCAGTTGAAGCAAATTGTGACCCTTTCCCCATACCAATCGGGCTGTTTTTAGAGCCGCTTCCGCTAACGACAAATTCCTGTCCATCATTTTCTATGAACTGCAACGCATGCTCATGACCGCTGGCAAAAATAAAATTTCCATTTTTTCTTGCTGCTGCCAGAATCCCATCACGCATATCCTTATACAATTTATTATGCGTGTCCTGGCGAGAACCCACGGTTCCGCGAAAAAGAGCACTCAAACTTCCGATAATGGGCAACGGAACGTATAAATTGGGATTCATTTCCGTCAGCGGGAATATGTGCTGTTTTATTGTAAATTTCCCTCCGTGCGGCCCGTAGGTATACGGCGGATGGTGCATGGCAATCACCACATTTTTATTTCTGTATTTGCGGATCACGTTCTCAAATACAAATTTAAAAGTCGCCCGGTTTTTGATCTCGCAGCCGTCGTTAATCTTCGTATCCTTATCCCAGTCCGACAACCACCACTGCGAATCAACGGCGATAATAACCACATTATCATTTAACTCAATAACCTCCGGACCAGAGCATCCGTCTTGTGGCAGGAAATAATTCTCATATTCGTCCTTATCCGTTTTTCCTTTCCGGGAATTGAGATACTGGTCAATAAAATTTTCCTGGCGTTTCAGACCTTTCCTCCCCCAGCCCCGCCAGTCATGATTTCCGGGCAGAAAAAATGGCCTGCCTTTAAACTCATCCAGTGTTTCAAGCTGCGAGGTGATCCGGTATTCAGCCACTTTGCGTTTGGCAGAATCTTCTGCTGGCGGCATACCATATTCGTAGATATTATCACCCAAAAATAAGGCCGAACTGTTTTTAGATTCTTTGGCAAGCTTGTCTTTCAAATACAAAAGTACAGGCGCTTTGTGCTCAGGAGAATCATTTCCGGCGTCACCGATAAGATACATAGTATGTTTCAACACCAGATCCGGAGCGGGGGCAGATTGCTCCCAGCTTTTTCCTTCTTTGGAATATTGCAACTTTTTATAACTCGAACACGCAGAGACCAGTAGAAGACTTACGAATAACGAGACGGAGTAAAAATTAAATTTCATACTTTAAATCCAGCGGAAGTCCGCGTTTGAACTATAAGCCCAATTTCTTAAATTTCAGAATATTACCTTCTGCAAAGTCATCACCTTCGTTGGAAATATACAGATTTCCGGCAGCGTCAAAAGCAATTCCTTCGGGCTGCGTAAACTTATTTCCATTCAGCGGGACAGCTTGCTGAACCTTCCATTTATTATCCGTAACGACCAGCAATTTGTTAACCGCCGAAATAATATACCAGTCTTTGGTAAGAGGATTTTGCGCTAGACCTGACGGGCGAAAACCCCTTTCAACCTTACCCGTCAAAGCTTTAATATCTTTCACATTAATCTGAAAAGAGTTTTTTACCGCACTACTGTCGCCCAGGTGGAATTCATAACCAGTGACACTTTTCTTCGAATCATCATCGGGACAGTTTTTACATAACACGAAAATATTGTCCGTAGCTTCGTCCGCATACATGCTTTCGTATTCGCCCTTGGGAAGTATTTTTTTCCATTCCTGAACGCTATCAGCTTCCGGAAAAACAGCTTCGTCCATCGGAAAAGAGTACATTGTGCCATTGCTTTTTAAGATGACTACTCTATCGTTCGCAATTGCGAGATCTTCATAATCCCCTTTTTTCCCGAACTTGCTGTTAAGTTGTTTTTTCACACCCAGGCTCAACCGGAATAAACGGCCCTCTTCATCCTGGACAGCGTAAATTGTATCATTGCTTCCTTTATTAAAAGCAATGCCTGAAACTTCGAAAAGGCTTTCAGGCATAAAAAACTTTTCCGGACTTTCAAGATTATAATCTTTCAAAGTCTGTTCATTCTCGTGTGAATTGGTACATCCAGTACCTATTAAAATCAGCATAAACGCTGAGCTAACTATTTTGCTAATAGTGCAATTCATATAAATATGGATTCTGCTACTTCCATTTGGAGTGTAAAATTTATTTCTATCTTTTATATTAATTTATTTACCAAAGAACATAGAAGCAATAACAAATGAGACTACCGAAGCGACAATCCCAAACATGAAAACGTTATATCCTACACGTAGCAACCGGTATTTTCTGCCCAACACCACACCTTGCGAATAAACATCTTTCGTTAAACTTCCATATAAAAAATCGCGGTCGTTCATCATTGCCTGCATACCAGCTGCATAGTCATTATAGTTCATCCGGTAAAAATTCCCGAAAAACAGCAGGTTCACTTTTTTATCCGTAATGTCCTCTTCTGTAAATGTTCCCTGCGGAATAGTTGGACGAGTTGCCAGGATTGAAAAGACCATGGTAATTACACAAATAGTTAATAACAGAATCGTCGGAACAACCAAATATGCATTGTCTTCCAATTTTCTCAGCAAAATACTAAGTAAAACCGAAATAATAATTGATGTCGTCGTGATCATGATATGCGCCTTATTATCAGCCATATCACTCAGCCGCTGGTGATTGTTAGAGCTGATCCGAAACATCGTTTCAATCCCCTTATCCGGTCGGTCTGATTTGGGTTTCCTAATATCCTGAATCTCTGGCTGAGGTTCGGTTTTAATTGTATTTGTGTATTTAAGAAGGTTGATCGGCTGCTCTTCTTCCTTTTCAACTTCCAAATCCTTTTCTTTCAGTTTTTGAAGATTTTTGGCCTTCTTTTCATTCAGCAGAGTCTGGCAATAATCTGTCTGGTAAGTATGTTCTTCCAGCAGCTTGATAGTATTTTTCCGCCATTCCGCTTTGTCAATTTTCTGCCCGGTTCTCTGCTCTACTTCCTTTCGCATAAGCTTATTTCGCTCAGAAAATTTATCAGTTCCAAAATGATAAAGGTCCGCATCGCATACAATTTGTTCTAGAAAATTCTTCGGCTTTTGCGGAATAGAAGTCGCCAGAATACAACCCTGAACTGCCTCGATAACCTCATCCTTCACGTCCTTTTCAATCAGATATGCCTTTGCCATTTCTGCCCCACGGAATTCATGTCCGGATGCTTGCCCGGTCCAGTATCCCATATCATGAAACCAGGCAGCTGTGGTTACTATAAACAAGTCCTTTTCATGCAGCTCGTAATGCTGACCAATCTTAGTCGCATTGGACGCAACTTCCTGTGTGTGAATTACATTATGATAAACTAACGCCTCTCCCTCATGTGTTTTAAAAAAATGGAGCACATGGTGCTCCACATGTTCCAGAAGCTTGGTATAATTCATAAGATTATTTAAATAAGGGCGAAACTGACTTTTACTTTACTTCCACTCACCTTCAAGATTCACGCCGATACGCAAGGCTTTCAAACCGGCAACTCCCTGTAATTCTTCAAGATCCAGAAATTCCAGGTCGTTTTTAAGCATATTTTTCTCTTGCAGATATTTTATGTAATTAACATATTCTTCCGCCGATTTACTATTAAAATAAACCAAAGCGATCTTTCCTGGCTGCGTCAGACGTTCTCCGGTTTCTTTCACGTGCACCTTGTCAATCCGTTTTTTGATGACGTGGTATCTTATATTGTAAGATCCCTCTACATCGAAACGGCGCTCGTCATCCCGGAAACTTATATCAATACTTCCGGCATTAATAAAGATGAGCTGCGTCGTTTCCAATGGCTTCTCTATTTGAGGAATCAATTCGTGCGCAATCCTGGCAATTCCCGCCATCGACGTCAACTGCCACAACCTGATGTTATTTAAATACAGCAGGTTAAACGGTTTATCCGGCGCAATGGCTTGTCCGATATAAATGTCATATTCTACACCATCAGTCCTGAATTTCTCGAAATAACAAGGATATGTTTCCTGAATTTCGTTTTTAAAAAGTTCAAGATATAAATTGACAGCGGAATTGATCTTCTGCATGGAATTTTCCAGAGCATTCCGGTGTAAAAACGCAATGCCGCTTTCCTTGTCTACAAGCTCATAATACGCTTTTATGCTTTCACCCAGTCGTCCCTTACTTTCTTTAAAATGATGCAAAAAGGGATATACTTCGTATTCAAGAAAATCCATCACCTTGCTTTCGTCCTGATCATTCGTCTGGTCCGAGATCTTGCTCATCCATTTCTTGCATTTGAAAATAACCTCGTCAGCAAGCCCAAGCCCTACATCTTCCTTGATATGAGTTAGCACTTTTATTAACGCTTCGAATTGAACTTCAAGATCTGCATGAAGTGCAGCATTTCTTTCAATAGTAGAATTTCTGATATCGACCGCTCCGTAAAGTGGATAGACATCTTTAAACTGGATAACTTCAATGGGCGTTTTCGGAAGATGTTCAGCGTTATCGCGAAGATAATGCCAGGCTACATCCTTAAATTTCCATTGCACAGCCGGCTGCAATGAGGTGAACTTCTCTCGAATAATATCTTCAATTTTTGCGTCAAATTTATTGATACCGATCTGCATCAATTGCCCGATAAGCGGCAGTGCCGGTTCCAGCCTCGACAGCATTTTTTCGTCCATTAGATTCTCAGTCTTGGAGTAAACTTCCAAAACTCCGACGAGTCGTGCGGCGTTGTAAACCGGCAAAAGTGCATAAGATTGCACACCTGTTTTCTCCAAGACTGCCAGAAAATCATTCTTTTTTAACGCGTCAGCAAGATTTTTGTAAAAATAAATTTTCGGATCCCCGAAATATTCATCCGCCATGGCCAAAAAATCATCAGGATTTATTCCATCCGTGAATGACGTTTGCACCAATATGCTGTGCGTACAAAATTCATCATTAAAAACGAGCTTGTTATTCACGCGCAATTCCGGCAATAATCCAAAACTAATCTCCCTACTTCCCACGAGCAGATTTAATGAGTGGATTATCTTTTCATAGTATGATTGGAAAGTATCAGTAACCGGATTAAGAATAATATTCTTGATATTTTCCACCGACTGGTCAGCTGTCACATCTGTTAACGTAATGACCGTAAATCCCTTGAAACTAAACGAGGACAACGGGATTATTTTCGTTAAAACAGACCAGTCAAAATCGTTATTTATATGTTGCTGAATCTCGTCAAAGTTCAATTCCGGAAGTGGAACTTTGGGCGTTACTTCAACAAAATCCGTACACAGGTTAAGCCGGTAATATTTTGCAAGACACGTCTTTTCATCCCGAATAGAAATGACCAGGTCGTTACTGTGAACAGCAGGAATATTGTAAAACTTTTCAAGCAGAAATGAATAAATCATTTGCGCTTTCTGCTTCTTTTCAATACTAATATCAATTTCCCGCAAGAGATCACATCTGACATGACCAGAGCTTTCGTCGGTCAGCAGGTCGTGAAAGGCGGAAGTTTCGTAAAAAACAGTTTGGGAAAGCGGAATACTCAATGCCCAGAGGGTTTCATTTTCATCAGCGATCACCGGCACCAACATGTTGTATATAAGGCTCAGCTGCTCTTGAAAATCTCCTATCTCATCAAGATCAATATCTTCTGCAAATCTTGGATCGGCTGTGAACCTTTCATGAACAAATTCAAAGAATTTCTTCTTAACAGTCTTCTCATTTCTGATCCTGTCTTCTATATTACTTATAAACTTCCGAAAGGATAATGACACATCAACATTTTCCAAACCTGGAATAACATGCTGCGATATGTCAAGAACGGTTTCCTTCATCTTCTGACAATTTCAGTGTGAAAACATGTTTAAATATCAGCTTCTTTTTCAAGCAATTATAACGATTACAAGAATTACTATAACCTGAAAAAGCCAATCATCAGACAATAATTATTGCCTGATGATTGTACTGTGATCAACAATAAACAAAGCTATTGAATTCCCTTTTCAGGCACACTTTTATTTTGTCTGGACGGCTTGATAATCATACGAAGGGATTGATCCTTGGTTAAGTAAGCGATCATCCAGTTATAAAACGTCCTGATTCTGTTCCGGTATGTGATCAATGACAGCAAATGAATGAACAACCAGATAAGCCAGGCGAAGAAGCCCTGGAAATGAACTTTCGGTTTTGGCAAATCTACTACGGCTTTATTTTTTCCGATGATGGCCATTGACCCCTTATCAAAATACGTAAATGCTTCCGGCACTTTTCCCTCTGAAATTCTACGGAAATTCTTTGCCAGTTTCTTGCCCTGTTGTATCGCAACCTGAGCAACCTGTGGATGTCCGCCGGTGAAGTTGGGATCGCTCTGTTGGATACATGTATCGCCGATTGCATAAATTGCATCAACTCCCTGAACCTTGTTATGTTCGTCGACGATCATCCGTCTTCCGCGCCCGTAACTTTCAGTGGGTATCCCTTCAAAAACTTTGGCCGTTACCCCTGCTGCCCATATCAGATTTTTAGTATCAATTTCCTGTCCGTTGTCAAAAATCACCTTGTCGTTCACGTAATCTTTAACGTGGCAGTTGAGCATTATTTTCACACCTAGCCTGCGAAGATCATCGTATGTATTTTTCTGTGATTTCTCACTCATCGGTGAAAGCAGCGCATGGCCGCCGTCCACCAGATATATCTCACTTCCCTTACCTGCAAGTTCGGGATATTCTTTTCTCAAAATTCCATTTCGCATTTCGGCAAACATACCCGAAACCTCCACGCCCGTTGGTCCACCGCCAGCGATAACGATCGTCAACAATCTTTTTGTTTCTTCCGGGTCCGTACAGATTGCCGCCTGTTCCATTTGCTGCAAAAGTTTGTTACGCATTTCAATAGCGTCGTCGAGCGTTTTCATAGGAATGGCGTTGGCCTTCACATTTTCCATCCCGAAATAATTCGTCTCTGCGCCCGTTGCAAAAACCAGATAATCATAATCCAGTTCACCATTGTTCAGCACGATTTTCTTTTCAGCAGGAATTACTTTCAGCAACTCGCCCAAGCGAAAATGAAGGTTATCTTTCCCTGAAAATAGTTTGCGAAAAGGATAACTTATACTTGATGGTTCCAGAAAAGCCGTGGCTACCTGATAAATTAAAGGCGGAAAAAAATTATAATTATTTTTATCTACAAGCGTGACTTCGAACTGGTCTTTATTAGCAAGATCGAGCGCAAGATTGATGCCTGCAAACCCGCCTCCTATGATTACAACTTTCATTATCAAAATTATTTTAAATAAATAATAATCCGATCTTCCATTTTCCTGATCCTGGTCATCCAACTATCTGGGCAATGGAAATTTCATACGGATGATATGCCAAAATACTATTTTATCGCCCGGATGGCAGATAAGTTTCAGCTATACACGAAGATAATGAAACAATGCCGGATTAAAGAAAGTTTAAAATATCTTAATCACGGTATATTACAAAAGCTCACCATTTCACAATTTGTGAAAAAATGAGCTTTTTATACCGTCTAGGCAGTTTGTTTATAGTTTAAGTACGTTGACTTAATTGTCTGAAAATTGTTTTTGTATAACCGGTGTATATAACATGGCCGTACAAAAACAGTTCTTACATCCTTTGCTTTGAAGTGCGTTGTAGTTAACACAACTTTTGCAGCCTTCCCAGAATTTTTTCTCAGTCGTGATCTCACTGTATGTTACCGTTTCAAAACCTAGTTTTGAATTCATTTTCATAACGGCCAAACCGGTCGTGATACTGAAAATTTTGGCATTCGGAAACCGCTGCCGGGAAAGGTCAAATATTTTCTCCTTAATTGCCTTCGCGACACCGCATTTCCGGTATGCCGGAGATACGATAAGTCCGGAATTGGATACAAACTCGCGATTTTGCCAGACTTCTATATACGAAAATCCGACCCATTCATTTTCAGTTGTCAATGCAATAACGGCCTTACCCTCCTTCATCTTTTTTATGATTGAAGAAGGCGTTCGTTTCGAAATACCACAACCACGCATGATTGCAGAAGACTCCATTTCATCCGTGATCTGTTTTGCGTATTTCGCATCATCACATGTTGCCATACGTACGGTGATATTTTGTATATTACTATAATCCAACACGTTACCTTCCCGTAAAGCAAGAGAATTATCCAGTTCTTTCAAATAGATGGAATAAAAATCGTCTGGAATAAAAAATTTCAATCGTTTTTTCTCGACTTCATCTTTTTGCAAAAATGTCGAAAATGAAGAAATAAAACTCTTTTCAATAGCACTTCTGATAATCAGATCACCTTGGTTATAGAGTCTTTTAGCCAGGTCAAAACATTTTCTGGATAAGTTAAGATTGTAATCTAAAACAGCTTCTTTAGAGAAATCCAGCAAACGCTGAACGGAATTATATATATCTGAGGACAAAGAATTTCTTTTATACAAACGGTCTAATTCCGGAAATTCTGATTCAATCAATTTCGTGCCTTCTAACTGCGATATCATGGTTTAATGTGTTATTATATTTTCACTATTATCCCTTATTTCAAATGCAGTGCCATTCAACAAGGCTCAACCATAACTACTAAATATCAATCGGTTATGATTTATAAATAAAAAATCTCCGTTTCATTTTGATATGTTTTTATCAAAATGAAACGGAGATTTTTAGACTGGCAATGAAGCCTATGCTGATTTTAATATTTTGACAATTTCAACTACTCACTTCGTAAACTTTTGACAGGATTCATCAGCGCTGCTTTAATGCTTTGGAAAGAAACGGTTAGCAACGCCACGGCCAAAGCTAAAAAACCGGAGACTGCGAAAATCCACCACTGAATTTCAACACGGTATGCAAAATCCTGTAACCATTTGCTCATGGCATACCAGGCAATTGGGACGGCAATTACAACGCCGATCAAAACCAGTTTGATAAAATCTTTTGCAAGAAGTTCAACAATCCCGACAACGCTTGAACCTAAAACTTTTCTTACGCCAATTTCCCGGGTTCGGGTCTGCGCCGTGTAAGCGGCAAGTCCGAACAAGCCCAGACAAGAAATGAAAATGGCAATACCAGCAAAGATGTTGAAGAGCAGACCCGTTTGTTGTTCCGTTTTATACAGATCATTGAAAGAATCATCCAGAAAGGCGAATTGGAAAGTGAAGTCGGCGTTATATTGTTTCCATAAACGCCCGGCGGAAGCGATTACTTTGTCCGCATCCTTACCCGTCGTTTTTATAAAAATCCGGTTCATTTGATTTGGTTGATAGAAGAAAATGGTAGGCTCAATGATTTGCTTCATCGACCCATAATGGAAATCTTTTACCACGCCAATAATGGTTCCCGTTCTGTTCCAAAGCTTAAATTTCTTACCAATCGGGTCTTTAATTCTCGCTGCTTTTACGGCCGTTTCATTTAAAATAAAATGACTCGAATCCGATACAGAACCTGTGAAGCCGGCTCCGTTTAATAACTGCATTTTAAAGAAAGAGACAAAATCCTTATCAATCGCTAACGTCCGCAGCATCATCGTTTCGCCGGCCTCTTTTCCATCCCAGGAGTTATTCCCCGTCATCCCGCCCAGATTAATGATATTGGAATTTGCACGTGTAATTGCCGTGACGCCTGATTGGTTTAACAATTCTGCTTTGACTGCTTCGTAATGTTTTCCCATATCCTGCATGTAAAAAGACAGCACATGTGTTTTTTCGTAACCGAGTTCCTTAGAACGGATATAATTGAGCTGACTACCGATGATAAATGTGCCCGCGACCAATATCACCGAAACCGCAAACTGAACAACGACCAAAGTTTTACGAAAAATCGCCTCGTTAATTTTGCCCGAAACTTTCCCTTTCAGCGCTCTTAACGGCTCAAAAGAAGACAACAATAATGCCGGATAAATACTGGAAGCAACCAGTGTCCCGAAAATTGTAACACCAACGACTTTCCAGATCGCGTAATCAGTGAAATCAATAATCAGCGATTTGCCTGAAATTTGGTTAAAAACAGGCAGTATCGCATACATTATAACAAGCGCAAAAGCCGTTGCCAGCGAAAAAAGTAATATGGTTTCGACAAGAAATTGTAAGAACAACTGTGATTTTGCAGCGCCAACAATCTTCCGCATACTCACCTCTTTCGAACGCAGAATTGCTCTTGCTGTTGAAAGATTAACGTAATTGATACAAGCGATTATTAATATTAAAAGCGCAATAATTATAAACATCCTTACTGTTTCAATTCCTCCGTCAGTTCCATCAGAATGGTACAAATGTGTGTCTTTCAAAGGCTGCAAAAGATAGGTCAGATCAGTATCGTCCGGTTTATTGCGCAAATGAATATTCCTTAATTTCACCGCAAGATCCGCAGATGATTTTCCGGGCTGTAACTGTAAATAGGTCTCATAATTGAACTGGATAAAGTCATTATCCGAATTTTTGCCATCATGTCTTTCCGCATACATCCGGTCAAAAAACAGCGCAATCGGGAAGAACATATCCCCTTTCAAAGTTGAATTTTTCGGTATGTCTTTTATAATTCCGGCAACCGTAAAATTGGCATTATTGTTGGCAAGAATAACTTTTCCAATCGGATCTTCTTTGCCAAAATAGCGTTTGGCGGTCGTCTCAGTTAATATAACAGAATGATTATCGGGAAATGGTTTAGACCGACTTCCCTGTACCAAGTTGAAATCAAAAACTGAAAATAGTGCTGGATCCGTAAAAATGGTGATTTCCTCGTTGAAAACTTTCCCTTTGTATTTGAATAAAGTAAACACACGATTATAGTTCAACCTGACAGCGTTTTTCACTTCCGGAACTTCCCTTTTGGCAATTTCAGCAATTGGAGCAACGGTCTCCGTCCATATCTGCTGAGTGGATCCTGTTCCTACCTTGTTTTCAAGTTTGTAAATGACTCCGGCTTTTTCATGAAAACGGTCGTAGCTAAGCTCATCCTGGACCCATAACAAAATCAATATTCCCACACTCAAACCAACCGTTAGACCGGTGCAATTGATAAGAGAGTAGAATCTGTTTTTTAATAAATTTCGCCAGGCAACTTTGAAATAATTTGTGATCATAGCTATATTTCTTAGTAGTATAAATGTTAATCCACTTTTGGTTTTTAGTCTGTTCTTCCAACTATTATCTTACTCACTTCTCAAACTTTTAACAGGATTCGTAAATGCTGTTTTCAGGCTTTGTATACAAATTGTGATAATTGTTAAAGCCAATAGCAAAACTGGCGGGATAATGAAAACGGAAAGGCCAGGCGTGATATGAAAGGCATAGTTTTCCAGCCAGGCATTGGACAAATAGTAGATGACGGGGATCGAGATGAGGGATGCAACGCAAACCATTTTCACGAAATCTTTTGAAATCAAGACAAGCAAACCAACCACAGAAGCTCCAAGCACTTTACGAACTCCTATTTCCTTTGTTCTGAGTTTAATAACAAAACTGGAAAGACCCAGCAAACCAAGGCTGGCAACAATAATGGCGAGAATTGAGAAAAGACCAAAAACATTACCAAGACGACCGTCTGCCTGATACTGCCGATTGAAATATTCGTCCAGAAAGAAGTAATCAAAAGGGCTTCCGGGAAATGTTTTTTGGTAAAGCTTTTCAACTTCGGCAAGACTTTTTGATGTATTATTTGCTTTTAGATTTACTGAAAGGTATTTCCAATTGCTAAAATCTGGATAATAGCATAAAATCGGATCGATTTTCTCCTTTAAAGAGCGTTGGTGGAAATTCTTCATAACACCGGCAACTTTTAACTGCACATCGTCTCCTGCCATGTAGAAAATAATCTGACCGACAGCTTCCTCGGGTGATTTAAAACCAAGCGTATTGACCATTTCTTCATTAATTAGAACTTTCGTGATGCTCGCACTATCCATCTTGGATTTATCAGTGCTCAAAAAGTTTTGTCCTGCAACCAATTTAATCTGATAGGTCGGAATAAAATTTTCATCAATCTCTAGAAGGTATGTTGCGTGACTATTTTGTTTATCCTGATTCGCTCGCCTGAAATTATTTTGTAAATGAATCTTGTGCCCAGGAATGTCGGACGTCGCAGTTGCGTCGTTCACCGAGGTCAGTTTCTGAATTTCGCTTTTGAAAATCTGGTACTCATTGTCAATGACGTCGCCCTTGACAACAGGTGCTTTTACAATAACAACCTGATCTTTCTGATAGCCGAGATTACCGTTTCTCATGAAATTAAATTGCTGAAAAACAACAACCGTTGAAGCAATAAGAGTTATGGAAAGGATGAATTGAAAGGAAACCAATATCTGCCTGATTGATATACGCCCACCCGAATACGTTTTTAATCCTTTCAGCACACGAACCGGAATAGACGACGACATCACGAAGGCTGGATAAGCGCCAACAAATAAGGCACCGACCAGGAAAATCAACAAAACAGAAAGCCAGAAAAAAGGCTCATTACCCAAGCCATTTGAAAAGAAACCTGTGGTAATATCTTTACCAATAAAATCATTAAAATAGGGTGTGCAGGAAACTATAATAACATACGCAGCTGCGAGCGCCAATAAATTGACAATAAAAGATTCAAAGAGAAACTGTGTAATCAGCTGCGATTTCCCTGCGCCGACTACTTTTCTCATACCAACTTCCTTTGCCCGTTCCATCGATTTTGCGGTCGATAAATTGATATAGTTGATCCAGGCAATGAATAAAATAAAAACGCCGATGACGCCTAAAAAGTAAATTTCAATTTCGCTGCCGTTCACCTCAGCTTCTCTGGAATAATTGGAATTCAGGTGAATGTCAGAGATTGGCTGTAAATGAAATGACGACCGGAAATTCAATTCCTTCATCAGTTTGCCCAAATATTTATCGGTAAAAGCCGGAAATTTTGCTTCGAGTTTTTTAACATCTGTGCCAGGAGCAAGGACGACATATGTGTAAAATTCCGGCCATCCCCAGTCATCGTATCCATAATTGTGCTTGATGGAGGACATAGAAACTAACATGTCAAACTTGATATGAGAATTATCAGGAACATCTTCAAAAACTCCTGTCACCTTCATGGACATACTTCCATTCATATCGAGTATTTTGCCCAGGGGATCTGTGTCTCCAAAATATTTCTTGGCTGTGCTGGCAGAAAGTACGATACTATGAGGCTCGGTAAGGCAACTTTTTCGGTCACCTGAAAGCAATGGATAGGAGAAAATGTTGATAAAAGACGCGTCGACAAGGAACATATTGGCTTCACTATGAATCTTTTCCCTGCCCTTCGCATCTTTGTAAGAAAGCGTGTAGGAATTCATGAACAAGGCATTGGAAACCACCCGGACAAAATCCAAGACTTCCGGAAAGTCTGCCTTCATCGCCGGTCCAGCCGCCGGATGATTTGCAGCTGTCGCCGGCGTATTTGCTAAACTGCCAGCGTATGAAATAGGGACGCGATAGATGTTTGCAGCGTTGGTATTAAACCTGTCATAGGTTGACTCAAAATATACATACTGAAAAATAAAAAAACAGGCTGCGATTCCAATCGCAAGCCCGAAGATGTTAATCGCAGAAAATCCCTTGTTTCTCCAAAGGCTGCGCCCGGCAATTTTTAGATAGTTTCTTAGCATAGCATTTTTTTTAAATCCTATTCACTTTTTAAACTCTTCACCGGATCTAACAATGCTGCCCTTATTGCCTGATAACTCACCGTCATCAGCGTTATGACCAAAGCACCAAAACTTGCCAGTACAAAAATCCACCAGGAAACCTCCGTCCGATACTCATATTTTTGTAGCCAGCTGTTGAGGAAATAATAAGCAACCGGTGCTGAAATGATACAGGAAATAACAACCAGGACAACAAAATCTTTCGAAAGCATTTGCCAGAGATTAGCGACAGAAGCGCCTAGTACTTTTCGAACACCGATTTCTTTGGTACGCTGTTCGGCGGTGAAAGATGCGAGTCCAAATATTCCCAGGCAGCTGATTAATATTGCCAAAACAGAGAAAAATGAAGTGAGCTTTCCGACACGCTCTTCGTTAAAAAATTTGTTTGCATAGTCATCGTCCACAAACCGGTATTCAAAAGGCGAGGCTGCATCGTATTTTTTGAAGACAGTTTCAATTTTAGCAAGCGCTTCTGCCGGCCTTTCTGACGGATTTAATTTAATATTTGCTATACTTCCTCCCCGGGTTGACAAACTATAAAATAATGGTTTAACTTCCGCATAAGGGGATTGAACGATCATATCTTTTACAACACCAATTATCCGGACCGGCGAGCCATCCCAGGTCATCAATTCCCCGACAGGATTTTTTAATCCCATAAATTTGACAGCCGCTTCATTGACAACCAGCGCGGATGAGTCTGAGGCGAAATCTTTTGAAAAATCCCGACCGTCTTTAAATTGCCAGCCTACCGTTTTTCCATAATCATGAGAAACATCATTGAAATGAAAGTCAACAGATAATGCCGGATCTTTGCCTTTCCAGGATAACCCGCTTGTTGAAGACCAAATTTCGGTAGCAGGACTTCCTGATTCTGCGATCTCGGAAACGGCGCCAGACTTTTTCAGTTCGTCACGTACAGCTTCAAAATGGTTATGGATGTCAAATGTTAATAAATTGATGGTCAGTAATCCATTGCGATCGTACCCTACCGGCCGACTTTTAGCAAACTGTATCTGTCGAAAAACGACCGTAGTACCAATAATCAGAATAATTGAAACCGTAAACTGCACAATGACAAGTGCTTTCCGAGGAATTGCAGCAAATTTGCCTGCACGGAAAGTACCTTTTAAAACTTTTACTGGTTGAAAAGAGGAAAGATATAATGCCGGATAACTACCTGCGATTAGCGCTGTGAGTAGACTAAAACCTAAACCCGCGATCCAAAAATAAGGATTACTCCATAATATGATCAGTTTTTTATCTGCGATCTGGTTGAACTGCGGTAAAATAAGGAGGACGAGGATTAGCGCGAGAATAAAAGAAAGAGCAACCACTATCAGCGATTCACAAAAGAACTGTGCGATCAACTGTTGACGCTTTGACCCGATTGCCTTTCTGACGCCCACTTCCTTTGCTCGTTTTTCTGAACGTGCAGTGCTCAAATTCATAAAATTTATACATGCAAGAAGCAATACGAAAGTACCAATTACGCCAAATAGCCAAACAAATTCTATCTGCCCGCCAACGCGTTGACCGTCTTTAAATTCCGAGTATAAATGCCATTGATTCATCGGATTAAGAAAAACTTCCGGCTTGTATTTCTGCTGCTCTTTCCGAATATTTTCTACTTTGATATCTTTAATTTTTGCAGATATTTTATCAATATCCGCATGATCATTCAACTGAACAAAAGTGACGTAACTATTTGCCCGCCAGGGATCTTTTTCAGTCTTCATCCAAGGCGAATTAATTTCATATAAACTCCATGGTGCTAGAAATTGCATATCCTTGAAGGAAGAATTATATGGCAAATCCTCAAAAACGCCGGTAATTTTAACGTTCAGTTTATTATCCATTTTTATCACCTTATCAACCGGATCAGCATCTCCGAAAAAAGACTTGGCAGTTGACTCCGAAAGCATAATCGAATACGGATCATTAAGGCCAGTTAACGATCCTCTCAACATTTTCAGGCTCAGCATATCGGGTGCCTGTGCTTCGATAAAACGCCCGATTTTTGCCAGTTTATTATCTCCGGATGCTAAAACATGCCTGCCGCCATATGTTGACATTAGTACGTACTTGAAGTCGCTTCCATAATTCTTGCGAAGTTCGGCACCTATCGGGAAAGGAAGAGCTGTTTGTGTTGCGACCTTCCCATTATATGTCTGGTGCTGCATAACCTGCGCGATTCTCGCATAATTGTTGTGAGAACGGTCGTATGTTACCTCATCAAAAATCCAGAGCCCAATGAGTATTGCAACAGCCATTCCCATGGCCAGCCCCGCGATATTGATAAAGCCGTAGCCTTTGTTTTTGGCGAGATTTCGGAAGGCGATTTTGAAATAATTCCTGATCATAATATGGCTAATAGATGAGAAGCTAAACTTAGAAACATCGCCAGGAAAGATTATTTATTTCTTTCCCGACAACTGAATGATTCGCAAATACTTTGCCACTTAATATTTATCTATACAAATAACTGATTATTAAGTAATTAAAATAAATAAAACCGAACAACATTGTCCGATAATGAACACTGTTGTTCGGTTTGGAACGGAGGTTATTCAGATAAATCTATGGAGAATAACAGATAATTGTACTTTCAACTAGCTCTTAGATACTACCTGAGTTAGCTCGCTAAGCGCGTATAACGGTAAATTCACCAACCATTCTTCTCTTCTAAAATCAGACATTGAAGTTCTGATTGATAACGCCGGACTGTATTTTTCATAAAATACTTTTAAACTTTTCGCCTTCAGATTTTCTTCCGCCTTGACTTCAACAGGAACAATTTTTCCTGAAAATTGGATAAGGAAATCTATTTCCGCGGTTGCATTTTCCGCTGACCAGTAGTAGGTAGATGTTTCTTTAAAGGTCATTAATTGCTGCATGACAAACTGCTCGGTTAAGGCACCCTTAAATTCCTCAAATAAAACATTTCCTTCCAGGAGCGTTTTTACATCTATATTCACCATTGCGCCTAACAGGCCAATATCCACGATGAACAGCTTAAAAGCACCAAAGTCTTCATAAGCCTTCAACGGTATAGCAGGTTTGGTTATTCGGTTCACCTTATAGATTAGTCCACAATCTGTTAACCATGACATTGCCAATTCGTACTCTTTGGCTCTGGCGCCTTCCTTAATAATTCCGTAAATAAATTTCTTATTTTCTTTTGCAAGCTGTGCCGGAATTGACTGCCATAACATTCTGATTCTGGGGACAATTTCCCGTGGAGCGTGTTTTGAGAAGTCCTGCTCATATGATTCCAGAATTCGCTTCTGAATATCTCTCACTTTATCAAAATCAGAGTTTTTAGAAAATGACAATACGGTTTCCGGCATGCCACCAACATAATAATACTGTTTCAATAACTGTATGTACTTCGTTTTAAATGTCTTTATCAATAACCAATCCTGACTTTCTAAAAGTTGAAGTAAGGGACTTTCGCCAAGGGCGTGTAGAAACTCGATAAAGCTCAAAGGATGTAAATCCAGAAACTCAACCTTACCAACCGGAAACGAGGTTTGCCTGTTAAGTGCAACTCCAAGCAATGAACCGGCAGAAATGATATGATATTCCGGGGCGTTTTCATGAAAATATTTCAGTGACGTCAATGCACCTTGTGCCTCCTGAATTTCATCCAGAATAATTAATGTGTTTTCGGGATTGATGATGATACCAGTTTCTATTTGCAGAGCGAGAATTATTCGTTTGATATCAAAATCAGTTTCGAATATGGTGCCTAGTCTCCTGTTACTTTCAAAGTTTATATAAACACATTGTTCGTATTCCTGCTTCCCGAAAGCCTTCATTAACCATGTTTTACCAACCTGACGAGCTCCACGTATCAATAATGGTTTACGGTTTTCCGAATTTTTCCACGCTATCAACTGGCTAATTTCTTTCCTTTCCATTCTTTGAGTACATTTATTCGTATGATAATATGCACTAATTTACACTTTTTCCTTTGAATAAATGTGATACTTTACATTTATTCAAAGGAAAAAGTGTATCGAGGTCAAAAAATTTTCATCAAAAATGAAACATCCTCCTGCCTTCTGTTTTAACAAATCAGGTATTCAAACTAAAATAAAAAGTACTCCCCATACCAATTTCCGAAGCCAACCCTATCCTGCCACCCTGTGCTTCGATAAATTCTTTGCTGATGGCAAGCCCTAGTCCCGTTCCGGTTTTCGGACTTCCCGGAACCTGGAAATAGCGGTCGAAGATTTTCTCACGGTAACGGCTTTCAATACCTTTTCCCTGATCTTTTACAGAAAATAATACGCCATTATTTTCCTTCTTAACACCAATTTCAATTTTAGTTTCTTCCGATGAATACCGTATTGCATTGGTAAGAAAGTTAATCAATACCCAAGCCGTTTTTTCCGTATCTGCTTTTACTTCCGGAAGATTTTCATCTGCATTCAATACCAGTTTGATCTGTTTCTGGTCGGCCTGTACTTTTACCGCCTCTGTTGCATATTGAATAATCTTATACGGACTTCCCTGCTGAATGTTTAATTGTATATTTCCGGTTTCGACCTGCGAAAGATTCAGCAGTTCTCCTGTAATTTTTAGCAGCCTGTTACTGTCATCTTTTATACTTTCAATCAATTGTTTCTGCTCTTCATTTACCTCGCCTGTTTGTTTATTTTCCAACAACTGAACACTCATTTTTATTGAAGAAATCGGTGTTTTTAACTCATGCGAAACGGTGGCGATGAAATTGGTTTTGGCAAAATCAAGTTCTTTGAACGGTGTTATATTTTTTAACACAATCACCTGACCAATAAATATCTTTTCCTTTTCCCCTGTTGGTGTAATCGTAATATTTACAATTTCCTTCTCGAAATAGCTTTCCTTATTATCAGCATATATTTTAAGTGGCTTTTCTTTTTCATGATCAGGTTTTGGCGTTACCAATCCTTGGACGAGTGAACGGATCAAATCGTTGTGCAAAGCAACATCCACAGCCGCTTTTCCAACAACATCTTCCGCCAGAAGTCCCGAGATTTTCAACACTTCATTGTTGGCAAAAAGTATCTTTTTATTTTCATCCAAACCCAAAACAGGCTCGTGCATGTTGTTGATCAGGGTTTCAATTCTTTTCTTTTCAAATAGTATTTTAGAAAGATTGCTGCTATCATATTCTTCGAGTTTTTCAGCCATCGTATTAAATGAACCTGCCAATTCTCCAAATTCATTTTTGCTTCCAAAATTCACCCGCTGGGAATAATTTTTTGCTGCAATTTCTTTAATACTTTCCGTCAGTTCTTTAATCGGATTGGCGATATTACTTGGCAGATTGACCAGCAAAGTAAAAGCGAAAAGGAAGCACAATGTTCCAGTAATCACAATCCATAAATTAGCTGAACGCGCTGTTTCTTTCGCAACCTCACTTTTGCGCTGAATCGCCTCCATATTCAAACGCATCAACTCTGTAATATCTTTACGGATAACCTGATGAAGCAGCAAATTGGACGGATCCTGTTTTAACTGAGCCAAATGTTCGGAAATAGCATCTGTTGCTTCCCGCTCACCAATTTCTGTTACATTTTTTCGTTGTTTGTTCAGGTTATCTTCAAACGTCAAAAAAGCTTTTGTTCCACGCTGTGTTTGATCCAGCGACATCAACATATTACGGGAATATTCGAGTGTGTTATAATTATCAACCAGAATATTTTCGGTATCATTTTTCAATACGTTGATATAACGCGCTGCAACCAATGACAGGATAATGATCATCAGGAACAGCAGGCCAACACCGAGGGTTAATTTGGTTTTTATTTTCATCAGGACAAAATGACCAGGTCAATTTCGGAAACAGATAGTTTTTTTAATAACTGGTTAAAGATATTGGTGGCCAAAATTACTTTAAACAAACTCATATGTGGCTTACCAATACAAATAGTTGTGATTTGTCTTTGCTCGGCAACTTCCATAATCGTACGCGATACATGCGGACTTTCAACTCGAATTATTTCGCCTCCAAGTTCAGTCGCCAGCTTAAAATTATTGATAAGATGGCGTTGCTTATCCAACGCAATTTTATCGGTACTTTCATTTGGCGTTTGAACATAAAGCAACACCCATGGACTGTTATAATAACTGGCCAACCGGGCCGTTTTACGGATAACGTTTTTAGAAGTTTGTGCGTTGCTGCTGATACAGGCCATAAATTTATTCGCTTTTAAAGCCGTCACACTACGGGAAATCACCTCCGTCTCTACTTTTCTTACCACCTGACTTGCCACTTCTTTCAGTGCAAGCTCACGAAGTTGCAGAATATTTCCGGATGTAAAAAAGTTGTTAAGTGCAGTAGGCACTTTTTCAGCAGCATAAATTTTACCTTCCTTCAAACGCGTAATTAATTCGTCTGCCGTAAGGTCAATGTTGACCACTTCATCGGCCTGTTGCAGCACGCTATCCGGAATTCTTTCCTTTACTTCTACTCCCGTAATTTGCTTGATCTCTTCATTCAGACTTTCAATATGCTGAATATTGACGGCGCTGATTACGTTGATTCCGGCATCCAGAATTTCCATCACATCCTGCCAGCGTTTGTCGTTTTTACTACCTTCAATATTGGTATGGGCAAGTTCATCGACGATCACAATTTCCGGCCGAAGGCTTATAACAGCCTGCAAATCAAATTCTTCCAGCTCTTTACCTTTATAAAAAAGTTTTCGTCTTGGAATTATTGGCAGGCCTTCCAGCAGCTCATGCGTTTCTTTCCGGTTATGGGTTTCTATATAACCGATTTTCACATCGATGCCGTTTCGCATCAATGTGTGGGCCTCTTGCAGCATCCGGAAGGTTTTACCTACACCGGCACTCATTCCGATGTAGATTTTAAACTTTCCTTTTCTGGATTTTTTGATCAGGTCCAGAAAATGTTTTACGTTGTTTTCTTTTTCAGTCATTAAAATGATAGTGCAACGGATGTTGTAACAAAGAAATTCTGGTTGTCGGCCCGGCCATCCTTTGTAAATATATTGTCTTTGCTGTTAAAAGCCCGTGCTTCCAGTCTGAACATTACATTTTGTGCAGGCAGGTAATCGAAGTTGGCAGAGTAACCAAAAGTTTTGAATCCATTTGGCGTTCCTGTGCTGATAATCACCCCTTTTTCATCCGCATAATATTCTCCTCTGGCAGCAATCCTGACCTTTTCATTCGGCATATACCGGGCAATTAAAACCGGCGTATACCACACATTGTAACTGCTGCTTCCTTTACTTTTTTGTTGCATTCCAATGTCAAATCCGGCAGTCAGACCAAATTTATCTGTGAGCTGAAACTGACCGTAAAAGTTGTTAAAATAACGCCATTGTCTGGTACTGTCCGGTTGCTCATTCCCGATGTAAGTGCTCCAATTTACTGTTGCATTTGCAGACGGTTTGTATGTTAATTGTGTTCCAAATGCAGGCGTCTGGTTTCCCGGAATTTTCTGGATACGCTGCCAACCGTTCAGATACATGGCTGCGGCATACAATTTTTCGTTTTTACTGGTGTAACCAATTTTTACACCTGCTTCATAATATGGAGAATTTTCAGCCAGAATACTGCGTGTCAAATTCCAGTTGTCTTTTCCAATTGCACTTTCAAACCCGATGTGCGAAGGCATGATTCCGGCGTCAATCCAGAGGTTATTATTCTTCGAAATTTTAAATCCGACATTGGCTTCAAAGATATTTTTCAATAATCCTTGTTCCGCAGCCAGGTTATATTGCGGATAAGTACCGGCCATCACAGCCAGATTGGCCCTTACACTTTCTGTATTATAGTTAACCTTAAAAAGTCCCAGATTTAAATTGACTTCGTTGTGTTTGTTGAAATTGTATAAAAATCCCGGTCGTTCGTGATTGGCTGGTTTATTGAAATCATAACTATAAAAAGCTTCAACGTAACCTGAAAAAGTCAATGGATTTGGTTTTGCTTTTTCAATTGAAATGGTATCCTGGGCAATAGCAGGAATAGAAAAAATTCCTGCGGCAAACAAAATTAATTTATTCATTGTAATACTAATAAGTGTACTGAACTCTTGATTTTTTGTTGAGAATTAATTTTAAAAACGTTGCGTGATCCGGGCATCTATTTAAGCTGATCAAGTGCCATATTAAGCTTTAACACATTCACTTTTGCTGGCCCCAGAAGTCCTAATAACGGAGCTTCTGTGTTTTCATCAATCAGTTTTTTCACGTTATCGTCTGATAGATTTCTGGTTTTGGCAACTCTTTTAAGCTGAACAATGGCTGCATTTGGAGAAATATCCGGATCAAGTCCACTGCCACTTGCCGTTACCAGTTCCACAGGCACGTCTTGTTTTTGAACTCCGGGATTATGCACTAAAAATGTATCAATCCTGGCCTGAACCATTTGAAGGTATTCAGGGTTTGAAGGCGCCTTGTTGCTACCACCACTACCGGCTGCATTATAATCCACAGCAGAAGGGCGGGAATTGAAATACTTATCCTGAGTGAAAGCCTGACCAACGTTGGTGTAATATTTTTTTCCGTTTTGAGTTATCACCTCGCCATTTCCATGGTTTGGAGCAAGTTGAGCAATTCCCCAGATTATGATTGTATAAACTCCGGCAAAGAAAACCAGCGTGATTGCGGTTAATTTGATTGCGGGAAATAGGTTCGTTTTCATTTTTATTTATTTTAACTTTAAAGAAATTTAGATTTTATGGAAGCTGTACTAAAGATTAAATCTTCTGAGTTTACTGACGAATTGATTTCGAAGATCAAAGCGCTACTAAGTGTTTCAAAAGACAGTGAGGTTACGATCAGTATAACTGATAAGATATCTGCTGGAATATTGCGGGAGGAAAGCCGGGAAGAATATTTCTCGCGACTTGACAAATCCATCGATGATTTCGAGAGCGGAAATGTTGTTTCGTTTAATGGAGACAGCTTTGAAAAGTTTGTCAAGCATATTTCGCAAGAATGAATAACACTATTTTCTCTCTTCAGGTAATCGAAGATCTCACACACTGGTCCAAAAGTGAACCTCGCCTTGTTAAAAAAGTTTTTGAATTGATCAATGATATCCACAAACACCCTTTCGAAGGACTTGGTAAACCTGAGGGTCTGAAACATCAGTACAAAGGATTTTGGAGCAGACGAATTACAGACGAACATCGTTTGATTTATAAACCTGTCGCTGAAAACGACATCGTTGTTATTAGTGTTCATGGACATTACGATCAATAATTAAAACCAGATACTCACCAGCATATCAATCACCTTAATTCCGATAAAGGGCACAACAACACCGCCTAAACCGTAGATAAAAAGGTTTCTTCTCAGCAATGCACTAGCTCCGATTGGCTTGTATGCCACACCTTTCAAGGCTAACGGTATCAGGATTGGAATGATGATCGCATTGAAAATAACAGCTGATAATATCGCGCTTTCCGGACTATGAAGATCCATGATATTTAAACCTTGAAGCGCTGGAATTGAAGCTATAAATAAGGCTGGAATGATGGCGAAATATTTGGCAACGTCGTTCGCAATGGAGAAAGTTGTCAGCGTACCACGTGTCATCAGCAATTGCTTTCCAATCTCAACAATCTCGATCAGTTTGGTTGGATCGTTATCCAAATCCACCATATTTCCTGCTTCTTTTGCCGCCTGAGTACCGCTGTTCATTGCTACTCCAACATCTGCCTGTGCAAGTGCCGGCGCGTCATTGGTACCGTCCCCCATCATCGCAACCAGTTTTCCGCTTTCCTGTTCTCTTTTGATGTAGTTCATTTTATCTTCCGGCTTGGCCTCTGCGATAAAGTCATCCACACCAGCTTTTTCAGCGATAAACTTGGCAGTCAAAGGATTATCACCAGTCACCATCACCGTTTTCACACCCATTTTACGCAGACGTTCAAAACGTTCACTGATACCAGGTTTGATAATATCCTGTAATTCAATCACGCCCAGCACCTTTTCATTTTCAGTAACCACAAGCGGCGTTCCACCGTTGTTCGAAATAGCCTTTGTTTTTTCTTCAATATCAGCCGGGAAATTATTTCCTGCTTTTATTGTCAGATTCTTCATCGAATCAAAAGCACCTTTGCGAATTCTGGTTTCATCAAAATCAACACCTGAACTTCTCGTTTCAGCAGTAAATTTGATAAAAGTCGGATTGTTCAGATTGGCATAAGTGGATGGATTCAAATTCGCCAGTTCCAGAATTGATTTTCCTTCCGGTGTTTCATCAGCAATTGAACTTAGCACGGCGCATTTGATAAAATGATTATCAGTCACGCCTTTTGCCGCGTAAAAATTTGTTGCCTTTCTGTTACCGATCGTGATTGTTCCTGTTTTATCCAAAAGCAATACGTCGATATCACCTGCTGTTTCTACCGCTTTACCTGATTTTGTGATCACATTGGCGCGAAGTGCTCTGTCCATCCCGGCAATACCAATCGCTGAAAGTAAACCACCAATGGTTGTCGGAATCAAACAGACGAAAAGAGAAATAAAAGCGGCAATCGTAATCGGCGTATTGGCGTGGTCTGCGAATGGTTTCAAAGTCACGCAGACAATGATAAATACAAGCGTGAAACCAGCCAAAAGGATCGTGAGCGCAATTTCGTTAGGCGTTTTCTGGCGACTGGCACCTTCTACCAAAGCGATCATTTTGTCAAGAAAACTTTCGCCGGGTTCTGTTGTTACCATCACCTTTATCTTGTCGGACAAAACCTTCGTACCGCCCGTCACACTACTTTTATCACCGCCTGCTTCACGTATTACCGGCGCACTTTCACCTGTGATCGCACTTTCGTCAATCGTTGCAAGACCTTCGATAATCTCACCGTCCGTTGCAATATTATCACCCGCTTCACAGATAAAAACATCGCCCTTTTTCATGGAAGCAGACATTACCTGTCTTGTTGAAACCGAGAAACCTGGTTTGTTTTCTATAACCAGCCTTGCCGGTGTTTCTTCTCTTGTTTTACGCAAACTGTCCGCCTGCGCCTTTCCCCTTGCTTCCGCGATTCCTTCTGCGAAATTGGCAAAAAGCAGTGTCAGCAAAAGAATAAGGAAAACAGTGAAGTTATAGGCAAAACTGCCCTGGGATTTTTCACCCATCAAAGTCCAGATACTTACCACCAGCATAATCACCGTTCCGATTTCCACGGTGAACATCACCGGATTACGGAACATTATTTTGGGGTTCAATTTTACAAATGCCTGTTTGAGGGCTTTATTAACCAAGTCCTTCTGAAATAAGGACGTATCTTGATTTTTCATTTCATTATGGCGTTTAGCCGTTAGCGATTAGGTATTGGCTACTTTTTCGATCTTTGAAAATCAGTCGCCTGAACAGATTTTCTTGTAGCCTTTATTAAATTTTTTTATTCGATTCTTAACGTAACGTGAAATATTCAGCGATCGGACCGAGCGTAAGAGCCGGAAAAAAGGATAACGCTGTGATAATCACAATAACGGCCAGGATCATAATTCCGAAAGTTGAAGAATCTGTTTTCAAAGTTCCCGCACTTTCAGGAATGTATTTTTTATTAGCCAGAAGTCCCGCAATGGCGATCGGGCCGATAATCGGAATGTAACGTGAAAGGATCAGGACAAAACCCGTTGTGATATTCCACCATGGGTTGTTATCGCCCAAGCCTTCAAACCCACTACCGTTATTCGCCGAGGATGAGGTATATTCGTAAAGCATTTCCGTAAATCCGTGGAAGCCCGGATTGGCAAGCGTAGCAGAAGTAATCGTAGGAAATGCAGCTGCCAAAGCGGTACCAACCAGAATCAGAAATGGATGTAGCAATGCAACGATCATCGCAATTTTCATTTCACGCGCCTCAATTTTCTTACCCATGAACTCCGGTGTTCTACCCACCATCAATCCGCTGATAAACACAGCCAGAATAATGAAGATGAAAAAGTTGAGCATACCAGCACCGACACCACCATAAAAAGCATTGGTCATCATCGCCAGCAACTGTGTCATACCGGAAAGTGGCGTGAAGCTGTCATGCATGGAATTAATAGATCCGGTTGAAATAACGGTGGTGGCTATACTCCAAAATGCAGAAGCAGTACTACCAAACCTGACTTCCTTACCTTCCATTGCTCCTGAACTGTTATCAATTCCCATGGCGGTGATGGCGTGATTTCCTCCGTTTTCCCAAATTATTGTTGGCACGGTCAGAAGTAAAAATCCGATTGTCATCACTCCAAAAATCATCCAGCTCATTTTTCTCCTTTTCAGAAAGAAGCCGAAAGCAAAGATCATGGCCATTGGAATAATCATCTGTGCAATCATTTCAACCATGTTGGTCAGATAGTTCGGGTTTTCCAAAGGGTGAGCGGAATTTGCTCCATAAAAACCACCGCCATTTGTACCCAAATGTTTGATCGCAACAAAGGCTGCAACCGGTCCGGTAGAAACCTGAACGGTATCTCCCTGCATATTAATCATGGTATCCTTTCCATCAAAAGTCATCGGCGTACCGTTGAAAGCCAAAATGGTAGCGACAAGAATTGAAAGCGGAAGCAAGATTCTTACACAAGATTTCACTAACAAATTGTAAAAATTGCCAAGTTTTTCTGTGGTGCGTTCGCGCAAGGCCATAAACAAAACAGCCGCCGCCGCCATACCTGTTCCTGCCGTTACAAAATGTAAGAACATAAGGAATAACTGAGACAAATAACTAAGTCCCGATTCGCCCGAGTAATGCTGTAAGTTACAGTTTACAACAAATGAAATACTTGTATTGAAAGCCAAATCAGCCGATTGTCCGGGATTTCCGTCAGGATTTAATGGCAACCAGCCTTGATTCATCAGAACAAACATACCCAGTATAAACCAGACCATGTTGATCGTGATAAGCGAAAACATATTCTGTTTCCAATTCATTTCAGCGTTTTGGTCGATACCGCTGATTTTGAAAAACAGCTTTTCAATAGGATTAAAAACAGGATCGAAGGAGGTTTTTTCGCCTGCGTAAACTTTTGCAATGTACTTACCGAACGGTATTGCAAAGGCAACCGTAAGGACAAACATGGCAATGATTCCAAATAATTCAGTGTTCATTTTTTCTATTTTTTAATTCGATTTCGTTTTCCGGTTTTCGATCCGGTTAGAACTTTTCAGGTTTGATCAACACGTAACAGATATAACCAAACACACATATTGAGACTATGAAGAGCGCTGCCATGATTAGATATTTTCAAAGAAGTTTACTGTTTTGTAGAAAAGCGCGAAACATAAAATTCCGGCAGATACTAAAAGGATTGTGATCATACTATTTTAAAATTTATTGAGTGATAGAGTTTTCATTTATTAATACCAAATTTATTCCGACTTAAACAGCCATTACTTAACTTATTTTAAATCAGAAAGATAACATCATAAACACCAACCTGAACCCTGAAAAAAGCAACTCAAAATGATAGGATTTTATCAGAATGAAAGGTTTGAAGTGAAGCAGCATTTCGAGCTTTTCCATGACCTAAAAGGCGTTGATTTGTTTGATGTATTCCTTTTTCAAGGCATTTGGAAGTATTTTTTCGGTGTTGAAATGTTTCAATTCCAGCATACCTGAAACAGAATATAGGTAGACGTTTGAGATTGCTCTTTGTGTTTCTTTATTTCCGTTGATAAACAGATTTTCAGCGACAGCGAAACATTTTTTCGCGCGCGATATATTGCCTCTGACAATCATGGTTTGGGTGAGGTCCGCAAATTTCTGCATCTGCTTGTAAATCCCTCTCGATATTTTCCTTTTCATCGTTTTTGTAAATTGATATATGATAAAGTGGATACCAAAAATGAACCTAATCTTAACCGGCCGTTACAACAACCTGTCTTACAATTTAATAGCAGGTTAACTTAAATTACCGCATAAAAAAAAGCCTATCAGAATGATAAGCTTTTTAGATTTTTTTCTCAAAATGGAAAACTGCAATTCAGACTTTTGTCCAGTCTATTTTATCAGCAGTAAGCGGCATATCGCGGAGCCTTGAACCTGTCGCGTGAAAAATTGCATTGGCGATTGCGGCAGCCGTCGGTCCTTGCGCCGCCTCTCCTGCACCGAGCGGAGGTTTTTCCGGCCGGTCAATTAGTATGACCTCAGTATCAGGAACATCTCCAAAACGGAGAATTGGATAACTTTCCCAGGTTTTACTTTGAACACCTTTTTCATCATAAATTACCTGTTCCAAAAGTGTCCAGCTCGCAGCCTGAATCATTCCACCGGAAGTTTGATTGATAATCCCGTCGCTGTTGATCGTCTGCCCGGCATCTATTGATCCAGTTAGTTTTGTCACTTTGAAAGTTTTTTTAATTGGATCAATGGTCACTTCGGCCTTGACAGCAAAATAGGATGCTGCATTTTTGTACTGTGCGAATGCAATCCCTTCACCAAAATTCTCTTGTTTATTTTTCCGCCAGCCAGCTTTATTCACCAGCGTTGTAATAACTTCCTTTGCCCGTTCATCCGTCAGATGTTCCAGACGAAATTGCACAGGATCTTCCCCCGCCTTTTCAGCCAACTCGTCCATAAAGGATTCAAGCGCGAAAATATTGGCATATGCACCCAGACTACGCAGCGCAGACGTACGCAATGGCCCCTTAAAATTATGCAGGACAACTTTTCTGTTTTTTAGATTATACAACGGGATCGAGTTTCGATGGCTTCCTCCGGAAAACCCACCGGTCTGGAAATCAAAAGGTTTTTCCAGATCACGGGCTGCAATAAAATGGCCGGCTTTCCCTCCTGGCCTGCTGCTATGCGTGTCTGACCACAATTCGGTATACCAGGAATTAATCTTTCCTGAATCATCCATACTTGCTTTTAGTTTAAAAACCATTGCTGAACCGAAAGGCTCCCAGGTATGCTCGTCTTCGCGCATCCATTGTACACGTACATGTTTTCCCTCCATTTGCATTGCCAGTAATGCAGCATCCGCGGCCACATCATCTGCACCGTTATGACCATAACAACCAGCTCCCGGAACACCAATGGTGCGGATATTATCCTCAGAAATTTTCAAAAGATCAGAAAGCGTTTTGCGCAAAGGATAAACTCCCTGACTATGCGTCCAGATTGTCAACTGATTATTTTCCCAAAGACCGATGGCGCACGACGGACCAATGGAGCCGTGTATGTGATAAGGACGCTTGTAAATTGCTTCATGTTTCTTCGAATCCGCTATTAAGGCTTCTTCAACATTTCCTCTTTCCTCAACAGTTTCTGATGATTTAGTGTTGTTCAGAATATCGGTATATAAGTCTTTTTGCAAAGGAGAAACCGACGGACTTTCCCACTTTGCCATTTGTTTCATTCGATTAAGTGCCTTTATACTCTGGTATTCCTCAGTGGTTATTGCAGCCACGAAACTGCCGTTTACTACAACTTTTAAAACGCCCGGTAAAGCCAAAACTTCGCTTTTTGGCAGTGATAAAAGTTTCGCGTTGTAAGTCGGCGGCCGTAATACCCTTGCATGCACCATTTCCGGAAAACGCAGGTCCTGAACATAGTATGGCTGAGCGGACGCCATAAGCGACAGATCTTTACGCGGAACAGGCTTGCCAATTAACTTGTAGTCTTGGGGAGATTTTACTGGTGCCTTTCCGGTCACTTCAATTTCAAACCGCTTACCATTAATCAATTCCTGATAAGAAACCGCTTGCTGGTTTGTCTTTGATATTACCTTTCCATTTTCTACAAAAAGGTTTTCCGCTGTGGTTCCAATCTTTTTCTCAGCCAAAGTCAGCAAATATTTCCGGGCTTCGGCCGCAGCGTTCCTGATCGCTTTTCCACTTCCTTCAATGGAAGCACTGCCGGCCGTGTAACGTTCGTCTTGTGTTCGGGCGGTATCAGCAATAACAATCTTTACTTTTTCCATGGCCACATCAAGTTCCTCCGCAGCAATCTGCATCAGAGCAGTTTTTATCCCCTGACCTAACTCCATCTTGCCTGTCAGAACCGTCACCATGCCCTCCGAATCCAGCGTAATCCAGGAATCAACTATATTTTTTTTACCAGGTTCTCCCGATAAATCAGTCTCAGTATTGTCTAATTCAAGAAAAGTGATCAAATTAAATCCTACAATCAACTGACCGGAACTCTGTAAAAAATTTCTTCTGGAAGCATTAAAATTATTATGATTTTCCATACTATTCATTCATTTTCTGGGCTGCGTTTTTCACTGCTTGGATCATTCTGGTATGCGTTCCACATCGGCATAATACGCGTTGCAGCGCCTGCCGGATTTGGATATCTGTGGGATTTTTATTTTCGCTTAATAACGCCTTTGCAGAGATAATCATACCATTCAGACAATATCCGCATTGGGCAGCCTGCTCTTCAATAAATGCTTCCTGAACAATATCCAGTTTCTCGCCATTTGCTAACGCATCTAACGTTGTAATCTCAAACTCCTGCGCCGCGGAGGCAGGAATCACACAGGATGGATTTGCTTTTCCATTCAAAAGTACCATGCAACTGCCGCAGCGTTCAATACCACATCCGTATTTCGGACCATTCATTTGCAAATTATTTCGAAGAAAATAAAGAAGCGGCATATCAGGGTCAACATCCTCCTGGTACGATTTCCCATTTACTTTTAGCGTGATTTTAGCAGCCATACAGTTTTACTTTTTTATTGATAAACCATAAAAATCAAGCCAACCTAGTACAAATGAACTTCGTAAAAAAAAATCCCGTCAACCCAAGTTAATTGGCTGACGGGATACGACCTGGACGAAAATTGTTTAGATATTTTTCTTTTTGAGTTCCTTCACAGCAAAATCCGCAGCTCTCGCCGTAAGTGCCATATAAGTCAAGGATGGATTCACGCAAGATGCTGAGACCATCGCAGCGCCATCCGTAACAAATACATTTTTCACAGCGTGCAACTGGTTATTTCCATTCAAAACCGAAGTTTTTGGATCACGACCCATGCGAGCCGTTCCCATTTCGTGAATGGCCATACCCAGATACGAACCGTTATCATGCGTTTTTACATTTTTCACACCTGATTTTTCAAGCATTTCAGCTGCGTCGTTCATCATGTCTTTACGCATTTTCATTTCGTTTTCACGTAATTCGGCATCAAAAACAACCGTTGGCATCCCCCACTTATCTTTCTTCTCTTTATTCAGGAACATTCTGTTTTCGTGGTATGGCAATGTTTCACCGAAACCTCCAAAACCCATCGTCCATTGTCCTGGCGTTGTCAGATCTTCCTTGAAATCTGCACCGAAAGCAAGTTCAGCCACATTACGCTGCCAGCCCTGGCGTCCGCCGCCTCCCTGATATCCGAATCCGCGAATGTAATCACGCTTATCGTTTCCAATATTCTGATAACGAGGCACGTAAATACCGTTTGCACGACGACCGAAATAATATTTATCCAGATCGCCTTCCCACACACCGCTGGCACCGGTACGGAAATGGTGATCCATCAGGTTGTGTCCCAGTTCGCTGGAATCATTGCCCAAACCATTTGGAAAACGATCCGAAGTTGAATTTAAAAGAACAAGCGCAGAACCAATTGCGCTGGCACAAACAAATATTATTTTGGCAAAATATTCACGCTCCTCCAAAGTCACAGAATCTGTAACTTTTACGCCGGTCGCTTTTTGTTTTGCTTTATCATAAACAATTTCTCTAACAACAGAATCGGGGCGAAGTGTCAAAAGTCCTGTTTTCACTGCCGGCGGAAGCGTACTTGATTGCGTACTGAAATAGGCCCCATACGGACAACCATATGAGCAACGGTTTCTATACTGACATGGAGAACGGCCGCCTTCCAGCTGGATTTTATCTGGCTGTGAAAGGTTTGCAACGCGTCCAATGGTCATGGTACGACCAGGAAATTGCTTTTCAAGTCTCTTGCGGACTTCTTTTTCAACATGATACATTTCCATCGGCGGCAAAAAATCGCTATCCGGAAGCTGAGGCAAACCCAGTTTTTCACCCGAAATCCCTACATGTTTTTCAACATAGGAATACCATGGTGCAACGTCTTTATAACGGATCGGCCAGTCGACCGCAATTCCGTCTTTCAGGTTTGCTTCGAAATCCAGATCACTCCAACGATAAGACTGACGGCCCCACATAATGGATTTACCGCCAACAATATTTGGCCTGAACCAGTCAAATCTTTTCTTTTCTTCATACGGAGAATCAGAATCGTTCATCCAGTACTTTTCCGTCATCTCATTATAAGGATAATCGCGGGAAAGGAATGGATGCGTTTCTTTTTGTTTAACCGTCAAACGACCATTATATTTCATTTCCCAGGGATCTTTCAACGAGTTTTCGTAGCCTGTAACGTGTTCAAGTGGTTTCCCTTTTTCAAGCATCAAAACTTTTAATCCCTTTTCAGTCAATTCCTTCGCTGCCCAACCGCCGGAAACTCCCGAACCGATTACGATGGCATCGTAGGTCATATCTTTTACTGCATTAACATTTAAATTCGCCATGGTGACAATTAATTTTTAATAGATTTAGAAAGGTTAAGATCTTAAAGTGCCCAGGTTTTTTGTCCCTCTTTCATCGGATAGGATCCCTCAAATCTGCCAGGAATCGGAAGATAATCCAACGCCTGTGTCGCTCCGATTTCGGATGTGAAATAACCGGTTACTGTAAGTCCTTTCATTTGCAGAAAAAAAGGCTTGTCTGCCGTCGTGCTGCGTTTTACGATATCATTTTTCTGAGTCGCGTCAAGTGCTGCAAATCCTTTTCCATAAACATCATTACTGCTTTTATTCAGTCTCTCGACCCCAGCATAAAATTTCTGCTGTTCCTCTTCCACATAACAATCACGCATTACACGCGTAATAAATTTCTCTACACCTGCAGCTTTCGCGCCTGGCGTTTTTGTAGTTGGGATAATAACATCAGCAATTTCGGCAAGCAGCGCTTCCTGCTCAGCAGAAACTTCGACAGATGGGCCAAAATTCAGGCTTTCTCCCATCACACCAGCCATTAAAGGTGCTGAAATAACGCCTCCCATCAGAAGGGTCAATTTTTGAACGGCTTCTCTACGATTCATCTCAAAAGAAAATAGTTAATAATTGATTCAGGATTTGTTCTTGAAAGTCAAACGGATAAAACTACCCGCCGCTATCGAATTCAAATAACTTCGTAAGTTAAATAATACAACAGTTAAATTAACAATTTTGCTCACCCAATACTTGATTTTTTAAATATTTTTTTCAACTTAATCCAGGTATAAGTATATTTTTCTTTCATTAGAAAATATAAAGTGAATATTAGCATAATAAATTTGGTTGATATGTCTACCTATTTTATCTTTGTATTATGGATATAGAAGTTAAAGAACTGAACAAAGCCAACTATGAGCGTCTGAGCAAGATGATGATATTCAATATCATCACGGTCTCCCATCTCGTCGGCCGGAATACAAACAAGGAGCTGGCCAAAATGGGCTACACTTTGCAGGTTGAGCAGCTTCAGATTTTATTTGTTGTTTATCTCCGTGAAGGCAACTCGCCATCGCAACAGGAAATTGCAAATTTTTCTCAGAAAGACAAGGGAGGCATACAACGCTCTGTTCAGACCCTTGCCCGGGATGGGTACGTAAGAATTGTTGCAGACCAGAATGATCGCCGGAAAAATCTGATTGAACTGACACCGGCAGGAAAATTGGTCGTTACAAAAATGATGGAATCCATCGAGGATATCGACAGAAGAATGACAGCGTCACTTACCCGGGAGGAAATCGATTCTTTGATTTCAATTTCCAGAAAGATTTCAAATGTAATTAAAGAATAAAAAAAATTGGATATATAGTTGATATATCCACAGTAGACACATCAACCTATTAGTATGAAAAAAGGATTTTTTGGTAAGGTTCTGATACTTCTTTCCCTACCATTCTTAACTCAGGCACAAACTCCCTGGTCTTTAAAAAACTGCATTGATTACGGACTGAAACATTTCGGGACGGTGCGCATTGCTCAATACCAAAAAGAAAATGCGCGGCAGCTGTCGCGGCAGGCTTTGTCGAGTTATCTACCTCAGATTTCGGGAGCCGGTACTTTTGATGACAATTTAAAACTGCAAACCACTGCACTTCCGGCTGGAATTTTCGGACCGGAGCCAACACGCGTGGCGCTGGGTACTAAATTCCAAACCAATTTCACAGCTTCTGCGGAACAGGCGATTTTTGATCAGTCTCTGTTAATAGGAATAAAGGCAAACAAGCCCAATCAGGAGCGGGCTGACCTAAATGAAAGGTCAACGCAGGAGGAAATCATTTATCAGATTGCGAAAAATTATTACTCGGTTTTTGTTTCACAACAGCAAATTTCCTTGCTGGAAGATAACCTCAAAAAAACACAGCAGGTACTGGATATTTTGAAATTACAGCGTGATAATGGGGTAATTCAGCCAGTAGATTATGACCGTACGGAAGTTAGTTACAACTCGAACAAATCACAGTTGACGCTGGCTAAAAATAATGTCACACTAGCTTTGAATCGTCTGAAATATCAAATGGGCCTGAATCAGGATCAGGAATTATATTTAAAAGATTCGCTGCTATTGTCGCAAATCCCAAACATCCAGGATGCACAGTTTGATGCAAAGAACCTGACTGATTTTCAGCTTATTGAAAATGAACTTACGCTGAACAGACTTGATCAGGATCGCATCAGAGCTGGATATCTGCCCCGTTTGAGTTTCACAGCACGTTACGGACAGCTCGCTCTGACTAACGAATTCAGTCAGGCTTTTAAAAATTTCTCAGGCTTTGGCGCAATCGGACTTCGTTTAAATATTCCAATCTTCGACGGTTTTAGCAGGGATGCCCAGATTCAGCAGGCCAAACTTAAAGTGATGACTCAGGAAGAACAGCAAAAGTTGAACGTCCAGTCCTATCGCCTTGCCTTTAACAATTCTCAGACACAATTGGAACAGGCGAGATACAGCACTGAAAATGATGACAGAAATGTTCAGCTGGCGCGGAAAGTTTATGACATCACAACGCTTCAATACAAAGAGGGCACTGCACCACTGACAGATCTGATTAATGCAGAAAATTCATATCGCCAGGCGCAAACTGACTATGTCAATTCGCTAATCAATTTTTATCAGGCAAGACTCGATCTGGAACAGGCACAAGGAACACTTCTACCTTTCTATAACCAACTTTGACATCACAAAAGCATAACATAATGAAAAAGACAACGATAATAATCTCGCTCGCCGTTTTGGCAGTCGTAATCCTGATCGGCGCCAGGCTGGTTTCGAACAAGAAATCGATTGACGAAAAAAATAAACCTGTGACAGTTTCAAATGCAGCGATACCGGTGACGGTTGTTGAAGTACAAGAAGATACTGTCAGCCAGTCGTTATTAAAAACAGGAAATCTCATCCCTTTCAAAGAGACGTCACTTATGGCGACAAGCCAGGGGCAGGTTTTAAAAGTTAATTTTGATCTTGGTACCAACGTTTCGAAAGGCTCTACACTGATCCAAATTGACAACAAATTAAACGAACTCGCTTTACAGGCTACCCAGCTGAACATTGATAAACTACAAAAAGATGTGGCCCGTTACGACAAACTGTATGCCGGAAACGCGACGACAGAATTGCAGCTGAACCAGACAAAATTTGACTATGAAAACGCTGTTAACAAAGCAGAACAAATCAGAAAACAAATCCAGGATGCTACGGTAAAAGCTCCAATCAGCGGTCGTATTGTCAAGAAGGACATCGAGGTTGGTGAATTTGTAAACGCTGGTACTGTACTTGCCACGATTCTGGATGTATCCCGCCTGAAAGTGCAGGTTATGGTTAACGAAAAGGATGTTTACCAACTGCGTGAAGGTCAAAAAGTGAAGGTAACGGCAGACGTGCTTTCTGGAAAAATGTTTAGTGGACAAATTTCTTATATCGCGCCGAGGGGTAACGATGGGCACAGCTATCCGGTGGAAATTATGGTCCCGAATTCAGGACAATTGAAAGCCGGCACATTCGTGAACGTAGATTTTTCTCAAAAATCAAAGGAAAAGTCGCTGCAAATTCCGAGAGTGGCATTGGTCGAAAGTATTAAAAATCCATACGTATATGTTGTAAATCAAAACGTTGCGCAGCAAAGAAAATTAACGATCGGCCGGGAACTTGGGAATAATATTGAAGTACTGGGCGGATTACAACCGGGCGATCAGGTGGTTACGACAGGACAACTAAATCTTACGAACGGGAAACCTGTTCAAGTTTCAAAATAGTCCGGAAGTGACTTTCGGAAATCCATTAAATATAAAATTATGTCTATAACCGAATTATCAGTTAAAAGACCACTGTTGATTACCACGATTTTCACCGTTTTGATTCTTTTCGGCGTGATCAGTTACCAGCAGCTTTCTTATAACCTTTTGCCAAAATTTGAGGCAAATGTAATCAGCGTTTCGACCACCTATCGCGGAGCATCGGCGGATGAGGTTGAGACCAACGTAACGAAAAGGATTGAGGATGCGCTTGCTTCGATTGAAGGGTTGGATCGAATTAATTCAACCTCTCAGGAAGGTGCCTCCATCGTAGTAATCCAGCTAAAAAACGGCATCGATGTGACACTGGCACAACAGGATGCACAGCGCAAAGTGGAGCAGATTATCAACCTTTTACCGGATGAAGCAGATCGCCCTACGATCAACAAATTTTCGACTGACGAACTTCCCGTGCTACGTATGGGTGTAACGGCAAATATTTCACCTTCGAAACTCTATGACCTGATTGATGATGAATTGAAACCGCAGCTCTCCAATGCCGCCGGTGTGGGCCGGATTGATTTGATTGGCGGGAATGAAAGAGAAATTCAGGTTAATGTGGACGCTCAAAAATTGAGAGCGTACAATCTTTCCATCGGGCAAATTGCTGCGGCAATTAACAACGCCAATACGAGTTACCCTGCCGGAAGTCTGGAAACGAGGGCATCACAATTGTCAATCCGATATGATGCTTCCGTTGCAAATACAGAAGGATTCAGAAATTTAGTTGTTTCCAGAGCAACAGACGGCGGCGAGGTTTTGCTGAAAGACGTTGCGGAAGTGGTGGACGCGACAGCAAAACCAACCGCGATTAATCACATTAACGCGATGCCATCGATCGGTTTGCAGGTGTTAAAACAATCAGATGCAAATGCTGTCGAAGTAAGCAAACAGGTCAAGGCAAAAATTGTTGATCTGGAAAAACAGTATGCCTCAACCGGACTGAAATTTAACATTGCCGCAGATCAGTCAACTTATACACTGGCTTCGGCAGATGCGGTTGTCTTCGATTTATTCCTGGCTGTTGCAATTGTATCGGTTGTTATGCTGATGTTCCTGCACAGTTTCCGCTCATCTCTGTTCGTACTTGTGGCACTTCCATCGTCGATTATTCCGACATTTATTTTGATGTATGTGCTTGGATTTTCACTAAACCTGATGACGCTGATGGCGCTTTCGCTTGTTGTCGGTATTCTGGTCGATGACTCGATCGTGGTTTTGGAGAACATCAACCGACATTTGGAAATGGGTAAAAACCGCTGGCAGGCCGCGCTAGACGGACGTAGTGAAATCGGCTTTACCGCTCTGGCGATCACTCTTGTAGACGTTGTGGTTTTTGTTCCGCTGGCCATGACCGGAGGACTTATCGGGAACATTCTTCGTGAGTTCTCGCTCGTTGTGGTATTTTCAACGCTTATGAGTTTATTCGTTTCTTTCACACTGACTCCTTTGCTCGTTTCACGTTTCGGGAAGCTGGAAGTTTTGAGCAAAACGTCTTTATGGGGAAAACTAAACTTAGGTTTTGAAAACTTCCTGACGCGGCTGCAAAATGGTTATGGAAGAATTTTGGTAAATATTCTAAACCATAAAAGATATGTATTCCTTGGTGTGTTTGCCTTGTTAGTTGGCGCTATCGCTTTGGTACCAACAGGCTTTATCGGAGCTGCTTTTATGCCCGCAAGTGATCAGGGAGAATTTACTGTGCAGATTGAACTTGCCCCTACTGCATCGATTTACGAGAGTAATAAAGTGGCTCAGCAGGCTGAACAAATGTTGTTGAAACATCCTGAGGTTACGAATGTTTTCAGCAATATCGGTTACAGCAGCAATAACCTAACGTCCTCGTCGAACGGGAATTTATCAACGCTGAATGTCAAACTGATTGATAAAAAAGAGCGCATTGCTTCCACGGAAGAATTCAGTGTGATTGTGAAAGAAGAGATTGGAAGAATTCCGGGAACAAAAGTGACAGTAAGTCCCACAGGCTTGGTTGGAACTTCTGAGGCGCCTATTCAGATTGCAGTAAAAGGTACCAACCTGGATTCAATTCGTAAGGCTTCGGCGATGGTTAAACAGGTGACGGAATCTGTTCCGGGAACACAGGACGTAAAGTTTTCTGTACAAGATCCCAAGCCGGAAGTAAAAGTAAATCTGGATCGCGACCGCATGGCTCAGCTCGGAATAAATGCAGCAGAAGTTGGCGTCGCCTTGCAAAACGGTTTCCGTGGAGATGACCGTTCCAAATTCAAACAGAACGGAAAAGAGTATGATATTCTGATTAGTCTTGATCAGTTTGACCGTACGAATGCTTCCGATATCAGCCAGCTTTCATTTGTTAATAGTCAGGGACAATCCTTCCAATTATCACAATTTGCAACGGTTGAAGAACAGATCGGAGAAAGTGTTTTGCAGCGGATTGACAGACTTTCATCCATTTCGGTAAATGCGCAAGTTGTTGGCCGCCCTGTTGGAACGGTAGGTTCGGATATCCAGGCAAAAGTGGCAACTTTGAAACTACCAAACGGCATTTCAATTCAGTATCTTGGTCAACTTCAACAACAGGGAGACGCGTTTGGTAGCCTTGGATTGGCGCTGGTTATTGCGATTTTACTGGTCTACTTTATTATGGTTGGTCTGTATGAAAGTGTGGTTTATCCGTTTGTTGTACTCTTTTCAATTCCTGTTGCCCTCATCGGTGCACTTTTAGCGCTGGCCTTAACGATGGAAAGTTTAACCGTATTTGCAATCGTCGGTATGATTATGCTTCTGGGTCTTGTAGCGAAAAACGCGATTCTAATCGTTGACTTTACAAACCACTTAAAAGAACAGGGACATGATGTTGTCGATGCGCTGGTGGAAGCTGGAAAAGAGCGTCTGCGACCAATTTTGATGACCACCCTGGCGATGGTTTTCGGTATGTTGCCAATTGCTCTGGCGAGTGGTGCAGGAGCGGAAACTAAAAATGGCATGGCCTGGGTAATTATAGGAGGTCTGACAAGTTCGCTGGTTTTGACGTTATTGCTTGTGCCTTCGGCCTATCTGGTCGTGGACCGGATTAAGGCGCGTTTTGAGAAAAAAAAGCCGGAAGTTCATTCTCAGGAAGTTAGTGTGGGATAATCCATTAAGGTTTCACTTTCACGCAAAGAAGGAAAGATTAAACGCAAAGGGCGCAAAGTTTAAAACTCTGCGCCCTTTGCGTTTTTTAACTCTGTACCTTTGCGTGAAACCTTACTTCAATTCTCCCTTCTCAGCATCTTTTTTCATATCATCATTTGCATAAATCGCCAACTCAACCCGACGATTTTTCACACGATTTGCTTCGCTGTCATTGGGATATTTAGGCTGCGATTCACCATACCATTTCGTTTTAAGTCTTGACGAAGGTATATTTTGAGTTTCCAGATAAGATGACACTGATTCTGCCCGGCGTTCAGACAAATTCATATTTAAATCGTCAGAGCCAGTGTCGTCCGTATGGCCTTCCAAAAGAATCTGCGTGTCTTCATATTTAGCTAAAATCCCACCCACTTTTTTCAACTCCTGCTTTGCATCCTCACTTAGCTCCGCTGAATTAATTTTAAATAACAATCCCGAATTAAATGTCAGATTAATGCCTTCTCCCACTCTTTCAACAGTCGCATCAGGGATGGCTTGTTTCAACTCCTGCGCCTGCTTATCCATATTCTTACCGATGAGATATCCGGCGGTACCACCGACAGCCGCACCAATTAATGCTCCAATTACGCTGTTTTTGTTATGTAGTCCACCAATCGCAGCACCGGCCGCCGCCCCTCCTGCTACACCGATACCAGTTCCCTTTTGTGTATTATTCAAACTTTTACAGCCGATCAAAAAGGCTAACACTAATATTATAACGCTGTTTTTTCTCACAATTTTAATTTTTAATTTTCCAATAATTATTCACAAATCGTACTCGCTAGCAAATCAAGCTGCAAGTTTCTTAATCCAAGATCCAACGCTTTTTTAATATCGACACAAACAGTGCCTTTTTCTTGCTTAGTCATTCTTTTAGATAACTCATTTATGTCGGTCGTAACATATTTCTGCTGCATTTGTTTGAGTCTGGCTTCCGTTCTGATCTGATAGATTTCAAGATCATTTTTACCTAGTTCCAATACTTTGTCATAAGCAACAAAAGCGTCGTCATAATTATTGATCTTGATCATCATATCTCCTTTTTGGGTATAAAATGAAGGATTTTCCGGATCAAGTTCTATCGCTTTTGTCAAATTGGTATCCGCTTCTGCCAGCATATTAAGCTGAAAATCCAAATGTGCGAGCTGTGCAAACATTTTCGCACGTGCTTTAATATCCTTGTTCTTTTTGGTCAGATCTGTTATCTTGACGATATCTGCTTTTGCATCTTCCGTCCTTCCTAACTTGTTGTATGCAAAACTTCTGGCATAATACGCCGTTACATTTTTTTCCTTGCCAACCTTGATCGCATTGTTCGCGGAGGTAATAGCATCGTCATATTCTTTCAGACCGTTCGACGCAATTGCCATACCAATATTTCCATCTTCCTTCGCATCCTTCGCTGAACAGTCTTTCAAAACTTTTTTAAAAGTAACCAGCGCTTCCTGGTACTGCCCCTGATCATTCTGCTTATTGCCTTCCTGAATTTGCTTGAAACATTTGTTTGAGGTTGTGATGAGCTGTTGCGCCATGGTGGACAAAGGTGCCAGCGCAAAAAGCATCATAACTGTTCTAATTGTTGTCTTCATAAAATCATAATGAGTTAAAATGCCACTCAATCGGTCATGACGATAATCATGAAAGTTGACTGGTATGGAAACACTAAAAATAGAGTGCCTGAGCTATGTTTTTTTTTGAAAATGTCATGGAGTTAAAGAAATTGCAAAATCTCTTTAATATTTTCGACACTCCGAAAGTTTTTATTTTCTATGGTATGTTCAATTTGCTCATGTACCCATGTGATATGGTAAGGCACGTGAACCCCATATCCGCCAATATTTAAAACTGGTAAAATATCTGATTTTAAAGAGTTACCGACCATCACCAGATTCTCTGGAAGAATATCCAGATGTTTGATCAATTTCCGATAATTAGCATCGTCCTTCTCAGACATGATTTCAATATGATGAAAATAATGGCTTAATCCGGATTTTTTCAACTTTCTTTCCTGGTCCAGGAGATCACCTTTCGTCGCGACAACCAGCCGGTATTTATCTTTTAAAGTTTCCAGCACTTCTTCCACACCATCCAACAGATCAATGGGCTCATTGAGCAGGTTTTTACCCAAATCAAGGATTTTTTCTATATGTTCCATGCTGATCGTTTTGTCGGAGATTTTCAAAGCCGTTTCGATCATTGACAGCATAAAACCTTTGACTCCATACCCATAAAGCGGCAAATTATCAATTTCGATTTTCAGCAACTCTCGTTCCAAGGCATGCGGTTGCAAATATTCACTGAGAAGATTGCAAAACTCCTCTTCAGCGCGTCTGAAATAAGGCTCGTTAACCCACAGCGTGTCATCCGCATCAAACGCAATTACTTTTACATCCATCGTTCTGATTTTTAATTACGTCAAAAGTAGGGATTTTCGAAATTGGAACGATAGGTTGGCTTACGGAAAAATTGTTAAGCTGTTCGTGACCGCAATGGCTAAAGCCGGATATATCTGAGTGCTAGCCACCCAGGGCTGAAGCCCTGGGTTACGAAGACGCTGCGGAGTGGACTTTGTTTTGAATTGCGACTCGTTAGCCAAAGGATATTCAACATGCAGCTAAACTAACCCAAGGCTTCAGCCCTGGGAGCCGCAAACTCGCGACGAGCCGCAGGCTTTAGCCATTGGGAATGTCTTGCTTTTTCATAAACCAATTGTAAATTTCCATTACCATATTTCACGATACATTCTCATGAAAAAATCCCTTTACTTTTTGGTGTTCGTTATTTTGTCAACAAGAGCTTTCGCACAAAAGAATCCGCCCCGGCTTATTGTCAGAGGCGATGATATGGGTTATTCTCACTCGGGGAATCTTGCACTCATAAAGTGTTTCAAAGAAGGCATCCAAACTTCAATTGAAGTAATCGTCCCGTCTCCGTGGTTCCCGGAGGCTGTGAAATTATTGAATGAAAATCCAACAGCAGATGTGGGAATTCATCTGGCTATAACCAGTGAATGGGACAATGTTAAATGGAGACCACTGACCGATTGCAGTAGTTTGAAAGATTCAGATGGTTATTTCCTTCCTATGATTTACCCGAATAAAAATTATCCTAAGAGGTCGGTTATTGAGAACGACTGGCAGCTATCTGATATTGAAAAGGAGTTTCGCGCACAAATTGAAATGGCAATGAAAAAGATACCACGTATCAGTCATATATCGTCTCACATGGGCTGTGCAGGTATTACCGAAGAAGTTAAAGCACTGACAAGAAAGCTTGCCAAAGAATACAAAATACCCATTGACCCTGAGCCAAAAGTGGATGGTTATGTAAGTTATGACGGTCCTCGCAAAACGTCCGGGGACAAATTCAATAGTTTTATCAAGATGCTTGATAAACTTGAAGCCGGCAAAACATACATTTTTGTCGACCATCCCGGACTGGATGATGCGGAACTGAAAGCCATCTCTCACATAGGATACGAAAATGTTGCCGAGGATAGACAAGGTGTGACTGATCTATTTACCAGCAATAAAGTAAAAGCTGCGATCAAAGAAAAAGGAGTTCAGTTAATCGCTTACAGAGATTTGGCGACATTGCAGAAATAATTCAACAAATCACAAACGAAATTAAATACCACTCTTAAAAGAACTATTTTTTATCGATCGCCACCGTCAATCACAACCTTGTCAGTTACTTTCTCATCCGGTTTTTTGTTAAACTTTTTCACAACAAATGAAGCCAGTAAGATCAAACTTATACCAACAAGTAAAGCAAGTACAGGAGAGATAAGTAACTTGAAATCAAGTCGGTACTTTTTAATTGCGATAAAAGAACCATAGATAACTCCAATCAACAACCCGAAAATCATCCACATCAGAACCGGTGGAATGCTGTGGGAGATGAATAGTAAATTATCTATCGGAACGAAGAAAAATGCGCTTACCCTCCCGAGAAAATTGCGCATCACATAAACCACAAATACGATCAGCACCAATACCACAAATATAGATTTTCCGTCTTTCATATCTTCTCATATTTTTTAACCAGACTGAAAGAAATTATCCCTCCTAAAATAAATAGGACAAACAAAAAAAAGGACAGCAACGGCGAATCTCTAATAATATCGTCAGGGTTACCGATTTCTGGATTGTGTACCAGCCAGCCTTTATAATTTGTAAAAACGCCCAACAGAAACCTGAAAGCACCAAAATAACAGGCCGTCAGAAAACCGTAAAGGGCAAGTTTTGTGATGTATGCTTTTTTAGGGAAAACAACTTTTATATCGACCGGAATGACAATGTCTTCGTAAACTGAGGAAACTACCAGTTCAAGATGGTAAAGCTCCTCCTTTTGCAATAAAACAGTATCAATAATGATGTCAATATTTTCACTCAACTTACCTTCCAGATTATTAAATTCCAGAATATCCTTGCTGAGCGAAATCCCTTCTTTTAAAAATTTGAAGTACACTTTTGCCTTAACATAGCCTTCATTTTTCAGGTTGATATGAATACGGTGGTTCACCGTAACACCACCATTGATCGACAATAGCTGCACTCTTTGCTGGTCAATCTGAAGTCTCGGTTTGTCAGAAAGCAAATTTATAATGTGAAACAAAGCCTGAACCATACCAAGCCTGATTTCCGGCTCCGAATAATAACCAGTATGCAGGATAAAAGCATAACTATCAGCTATCTGATCATTCCAATCCTCTTTTCCAATACCGGTAAACCATTCCTGGATATTCTTGGCAGCCATGGATTCAGCAATAGCAGGCCAGATCGAAAAATCTTTTTTAGCATATTCCGCCAAAGCTTCCGGCGTCGAAAATCGCTGATTTTCAATAAAGAAAGGAAGATCAGAATCAGTTTTATACAGGAATTGCAGAAAACTGTTAAGATCGTACTGCGTCGAAAGATTTCTTGCCACCAATGGATCCGACTCCAAAATCCATATCTGAAGAATTCCTTTTCTATACGTTTCCAGTAATGCCTCATAACCCTTTGAAGTTTCACATGCTTTTTGCAATAAAACAGAAACGTCAGTATATAATTCGTCCTCGAAACGGAAGGGTAAATTGGGATTTAATTTGTAGAGAATGCGTAAATAACGTGTTTCCGAATCAAATTCCTCTTCAATTATTCTCGCAAATTCATCCGCTCTTGATGCACTTTTTGTTAGCGCAGTTACCAGACCTGGCAGATAATTCCCATTCCTCAGAAAATACTTTGCATCGTCCTTATTGTTGAATGAGATATCACCAAGTTTACCCAGCGTATTTGCCTTCTCTCCAAGCCATTCTACCTCAATCAGACTTTCCTTATATTCCAGCCAGATGGAATCCGTCATCCATTTATTTTGGATCGATAACGGATCAGCATGGTTGACTTCACGTGGTTTAAAATTTCGCTTACCTAATTCGGAAATAATATATTGCTCAACAATGTTTCTGTTAACGCTATCCCTAACGAGGAATACGATCTCTTCAAACTGATCCGTAGTGAGGATACCTTTGCGAAAAACAAGTTCAAGTTTTGCATTGATTAACTCATAAGGCCGCCAGTCAATTTCTGAATAAATCTGCTGAATAAGTTGATTTAATTGTCCCAGAGTAAGATCAAGGTCTCTCCCATCAGACACCAGATTGGGATATTCTGTTATTTTAATATCGCCATGATTTAAAATAAGCAGGTCCCTTAATTGCTGCCTCAGGCTTTCTAATAACGCCATTTTTGTTGAATATTTCTGTTAACTAAAACTAATCTGGATCGGCTTAACGATCAGCCATTTGTTACCTTGTAGTTTTAATTCACCAGGTATATCCGTATTAATCAAACTGTTACCGGATGGAAAAGTATCATACTGACTAGTCTTCCCGAGAAAATATGGTGAGTTTGAAAGTGCATAACGCTGGGCGTTCTGATTACCTGATATTTTAAAAGTGGCCGTAGCTGGGGTTATTAAATTGATCTCAAATATGGTCTCGCTATCCTCTTCGTCCAGCAATTCCTGAACCGAAAATCCATCTCCCAAATCGGCGTACCGGGCATATTTTATAGAAGATTCCGACGCCAAAACCGGCACTTGCTCCAAGGTTTTTTCAATTTCCGGAACGACAGAAAGCCTCTCATTCCTTTCCATCTCGGCCCTCACATTATCCTGAAGAATCGCAATTTCCGCCTCCGCCTCTTTTAATTTTTGTTTAACAGATTTCAACTCGTTACTTAAATTTTTCGACTGAAATTCTGTACTTCCGCTCCTGTGCAAATGATCATTCAAAGTTTTCTCATTTCTTTCAATAACCTGATTTTTGTTGCGAAGCACCCACAGTAAAAACAGAATTCCAGCTACCAAAAGCAGCATGATCGTGTATGACATATCCTTGGAAAGATCTAGTAAAAACGCAAAAAAACTTGCTGATTCTGATGATTTTTCTGACATTACTTTTTCTGGTTCTGTTACTTTTGATTCAACAACAGGTCCTGGCTCTTCCTCTATTTTTTGAATATCCGGCACATCTTCAATCGGTTCAGCAATAGATACTTTTTCAATAGTTGATTCGAGACGGCCCACGTATGCACTATAATTCTGAAAATTCTTCCGCTTACTTTTCGCTCCCGAAGTTATATCGCCAACTACCTGATTTTTGAATTTTTGAATGCTGTTTTTCCATCCGTCAAAACTTGTATCAATTTTAATTTTCTTCCATTCAGCAATCAAGCCATCCGCTTTTTTGATCTTATTTTTTTCTACGAATTGCAAAAGATCTTTATATCCTTTGCAATTCGTGCACTGTTTTTCTTTTACATCCTTGAAAGTTTCTTTGTCCGAAGCCAGAAACTCGACCGTTTCTTTTACGATCTGAAATTTTGCTTCTGAAATCTGCTTATCTGCGCCGCCTTGTGCGTTAGATGTAATCTGACAGACCAAAAGCACAACCAAAATCACCCACTTCTTCATTAAACAACTGGTTTAATTTCCGTTATACTTTTTGAAAGGCGATATAAAGCGTCTTTCAAGGCAAAGAAAAACAGTGATTCTGAAATTTCATTTTCACCTTCCTGTTTGTGTAAATCCTGCAAAACTTTACGGTAACTGTCGTAGATCAAACCTTCACCGTTGAAAATATTATTGTTCCACTGCAAAAGTCTTAATGACTCTTTAAGCCCATTTATTTTGAAGTCTTTCAGGAATCTTGTGATCTCGGTATTGTTAAGTGTTTTCTCCAAAAACGAATTCAGATTATTCAGCACAGCCACATTCAGCGGACTATCAATTTCAAAAGTCTCGGAAATACTAAATTTGCCGGAGCCGGTAGAAAGCTTCAATTCAAGTTCCGAATTCGTTTTAGGATCAAAACCCGGATGAATGAAGTCCATATTTTTTCTATATTTTTCCTTCTCATCCTCCGAAGCCAGCGCATACAGAATCGAACCATTGGCCGTTATCTCCTTTGGATTCGTATTCAGGTGAATTTTGAATCCGGATTGCAGCGTTTTGGTTGTGTAGGCATTAATGAGCAAACGCGTAAAATCTTCCAGATCCCGCTCATCTCCGCCACAAAGCAATTTGATATACTGACTTCCTTTTCCGGTAAATGACAAATACCTTGGCAACGGATAATCCTTAATCTCAATCAGTTGTACCAAATGGAAAATAATGGCGCTGTAATGCAGATAAGGAATAATCAGCAGATCCGGATTTCCGATCGTAATGGAATCGCTGAATTTAAAATCATCATAACGGAACAACAAACTTACAAGATCGTCCGCGCTGAGATTTGTATCATCCTTTACTTTGTTGAAATATTTAATCTCATTCGGACTGATGTAATTTTTCTTCTGATAACTCAGGTAATTTCGGATAAAACCGTTGTCCTTCAATTTATTACGATAGCCATTTCCCCAGATATCACTTCCTGCAAAACGGAATGAAGTAGTCAGATACTTATCAGTCCGGTTACCGGATGATTCCATAAACATCATCACGTCCGTCGTTCCGCCACCAATATCTACGTTTACCACATTGGCTGTATCCTGAATATCCGTATCAGATTTGGTCAGAAAGAAATAAGGCGCAACAGATTCCGGAATCGGGTCCAGTAATTTGGCGCCAGAATTTTTAAACACATCCTTAAAAGCGCCGTCCAATACTTTTCGCAGTTCTGACTTAATGCCACGTTCCATACTTAGCGGAACAGACCATACCACTTTCAGGTCAGCAGGATTACCATAATTCAGAATAATTTTTGCTCTGATTTGAAGCAAAAGCTGTTTCAAAAATGCACTTACACGGCTCTTGTTTGAATCGTTATTGTTGTTTTCCAGCAACCATTTCAGGTTAGTTGTGTAATTGATATTGCTTGCCTGAACTTCTTCCTGATCAATATAATAACCAATATTAATGTGACTGAACAGAGATTTGTTTTGAATATTATTAAAAGAAACAATCTCGCAGGTTGCCGTTTTGAAGGGATAAGAAATGTTTTGGCCCGGTCCTAAAAGTGGTGGCAAAAATTCCCTTCTTAACGTCAAATCCATCCAGGTTGCGCTTCCGTAGACATCAAATTTGTTTCCCCCCGATTCATTTTTCCCTGGTGCATTAAGCAAAACCATCTGCTGATCCAGCTCACCGATATCAAACGGTTTTGGCAAAGCTTCACCATTTTGCATATAGGCAATATGCGTATTCGATGTCCCGAAATCTATGGCGAAGGTAAACGCCTTAGTCAGGTTGTCTTTATTGAAAGTTTTCGTTTCAAAATTCGGGATGATCAATCCACCGGAATCGATGCCGTTTGGATCCGTATAGGCCAACTGGATATAATCAAAAGCCTCCTTAATTTTGTAAAATCTGGAAGTTGAACCGGAATTTCCTGCGTTAATATCAGCCCAGTTTGAACGTTCGTCGACGCTTGTGATCAGGTTTGTGGTATCAGAAGCGAAATTTTTGAAAGAATAAAACTCCAATGCTTTCAGTGTCATTCGCTCATTCCGTTCCGCCAGCAGAATGGTATAATCGTTCAGATCTTTTAATCTCGGATCCGGATCATTGATCTGATAAAAAGGAAAAATCCCTAAATCTGAACGGTACTCCACAATGGATTTACCTTTTTCATATTTTCTTGAAAACACGATTTCAGATACACCTCTGCGGTTTTTTACAGGTATTTTCAGATTTACAGTGACCTGCCCGTCATTAACCTCGGTAGACAAATTATATTTTAAATCCGCCAGGTTGAAAAAGTTAAAATACTCCTTTTTGATGGGCAGCAAATATTTGAAATCTCCACCAAAACCGGTATAAAATTTCCCTCTGTTGATGTTATAAGGCATTTCTACCAATGCATCTTCCAGAAAATCATCGATGGTAAGAAATGGGTAAGTAACCGTTGTCAACGCATTTCCCTGAGGCAATTTTCTTTCAAACAAAGGCACACCGCGGTGGTAAAAATCTTTAATTCGGGTTGAAGAATTCCATGGAATATTTTTTTCCATATAGTCACCAGGAATATTCATCCCATCGACCAGAACCAATGGCGGTTCTACAAGCTGCTGCTCGTTTTTGTCATTGTATTGATCCCGGTATTTGCTCTCCGTAGCCCGGATGATAAAATCGCTGACCGACTTGATTTTTTCTTTTTCTTTTTCTTCTTTCTGGTGGAAAAAGAAAAGTCCGTTGACGGTCAGAAACTTACCATCAACATTGGTTTTAATTTTGCTGTATTCATTATCCATCAGGCTTGTTCCTGCCTGCTGATAGTCAGGGAACTGATGTCTGAAATCCGGAAAATAGCGGTCTACTGTTTTATTAAGATACTTCCGGAAGCCGTCTGCTTTGGCAAATGCAGGTTTAAATTGAAGCGAAAGTTTGTAGATATATTCGATGAACTCGTGGTCTCTTTTAAACAGCGGACGGTAATCGTTGCTAAAAAATACCTTCCCATCCGAGCTTTGCGGAACTGTTTTGATGTCATTGTTTTTGATATACCGCGCCCAGTTTGGCGTTGTAAAAAACAAGGATAACGGGGAAGTTCCGCCTAATAATTTGTTTTCATAAAAGATCAGAAACAGACTATCCATTTCTGAAAATCTGCTGTTGTCTCTGTCGTTAAAAATCTGTTCCAGCGATTTGGCCAGCAAAGTATGCGGATGGTCTTTACCTTTTTCTTTTAGTCTGCCGATGTTTTCCTGCACCTTCCATTCCTTGAACCAGATCTTTTTACCAGATCCAATTTCAGAATTTTTGGAATTGAACAAGAGTTGAAAAACATCCAGACAATCTGATACCAATTGATGATAAATGGTGTTCCCATCCAGATTTCCACGATCAGAAGCGACGATTTGAAAGGCCGTATCAAAAAGTTCGAGCCTCGCCATTGGTGACGGAATCGACGTTCCGGCTTTGGACGCGCCCCTTCCAAAAGCTATATTTTCAGGATCAAAACTCGCAGGATCGATGCCTGTGCTTTGACTCCAATCCTGTATTTCGTTGGGGTTATAACCCGGATATTTTCTAAAAATGTATGAAGACATGGCTGTAAGATTAGATCATGGATGGAAGTGCTTCCAGTTTTTTGTAGCACTCCATAGCAATACGGTTGAGCAATTTGAAGAAACGTTTATCCTGATCAGGTATACTTTTCTTCAATTCGTCTTCCAGTTTCCCAAGTTCGGTTTTCAAAAATGCTTCTGAAATCCCAGGCTTGGTGACGATCCCTAAAACTTTTTTTACTTCTATCGGTTTTTCCCGCACCAGCGCATTCAAATCCTGCGTCAGGTTGAAAGGTTGAAAAGTCCGCTCGTTACCAGACATTTCTACCAGCCAGTTTTTATAATGTACTGAAAAGAATGCGGTAAGATTCTGATAAAATTCGTTGTTTGAATATTTATCTGCGAGGTTTAATTCTTTATAAAACGCCTCATTACGGAACTCAGGCAATGTTTCCAGGTAAATTTTCATCGCGTAAGTCAGCAGCGTAAGCGGCTCCATTACTGTTTTTGCCGTATTGGGATAAAAATGCCTTATATCAATAACCTGATCTTCTTTTTTAATACCAAAATCAAAATACTGGGTCTGACCTTTGGAGGCAAAATTCCCATCCGGTTTATTCACGAAATCAATAATCGCAGTCGCGCCAATTAATTCTATTAAATGCGCGCTGTTTTTCTGCTCAATTCCGCCTTGTTTGTTTTCATATTGTTTCAACGGCCGGTCCCATAACTGGTAAAAACAGTTGATCTTGCCGTTCAGATATTTCAGATAATAAGAAAGTGCAGCCTCTGTTTTGGAATTAAACATATCCGAGTTGATTGCACTTTTACTATCGTCCGTAACGTTAAAATATGGCATCACCGTAAGCGCTCCATATTTATTTCCACGCAGTTTTTCTTCCTGTTGCAGCAATTTCACCAGTTGCGGAAAACCGGAAGAACCGGTACCGCCGAAAATTGAGCTGACAATGAATATCCGGTCATTTTCGCCTATACTTTTTAATACAAACTTGAATTCTTTGGTGTTCGCCAGGTTATTAAATACCACTGAACCAATATTCGGATTTCCTTTAAAACCCTGATTCAGTTTCAAATTAAGTTCAGTATTCGGATCGTCGTGGCCGGAATTGTCATATAGCGCTTCCAACAAATCCATGTTGATATCACCTACCAGCTCACCGCGCGGATCAAGATATTCGATGAACGACTTTTCAAGATTTTCAAATTGAAGCTGAAAAGAGTCATCCAGACCCTCTGAATAATCATTTTCATTTGTAATCGAACTCAGCGTATTCAGGTTAGCATTGAAGAAACCATCTCGAATTTCTTCGGTATTACTGTAACCGTGGGATCGGATATATTTATATGTTTTGAGCGCTGCCAGTGCCCGGCTTGTATCGGCATTATCAGCATCTACATCGATGATGATGGGAATAATTTTATTGGTGTCATTAAGTTTTGTACCTGCGGCAAGCAGCATTGTCAGCGATCGAACAATCCTCGCCCCTGTTCCTCCAATTCCAAAAACAAACGTATTTCTTGTAGGCATAATCTGTGCTGTATCGACGGGTTAAAAGGGAGTGCGTTTTGCGAAAATTGAGAACCTTTTCAATAGGATTGAAAAAAGTATGTAATAAATAAACGCGTAGAGCGTGTTGACCATTGCAAACGTATAGAAGAAAGAATTCTCTTCCTCTTCTGTAACAGTCTGTGCATGGTTATAGGCTAAGCCAAAAGCAATGATCAGTAAAATGACCATTGTGATCACCCAGTGCACGGTTTTGTCCCAAACCGGCCTCGCCCTTCCCAGCACGATGTAGAAAACAACGGCAAACGCAAATGCGAAAACCAGCGTAAACAGGCCTACAAAAGGGTAAATATCTGATGCAAAAATGGGATCCGGATTTTGTCCGCAAAGCAGCTCATAAAGAAATTCAAACATTGAAGCTATTTTTTTACAGGTATTGAAATGTGAATAAAGTTATCATTTGCGTTTTCATAAGCCTCGCGAACGCCATCGATCAGGTGCTCAAATGCGAAGGTTTTTGCGGGAATAGAATCCAGATTTCTGTCATCCATGATAGACATTGCCTTATATCCATTGTCATAAACCAACGGAAGTTTCAGGTCGATATTTCCTTTGTCTTTGTAGATATCAGAAACTTCTATTACGATCACGTGCGTATTATTTTCCAGAAACTCCTTCTCTCTCGGCTTTAAAACGGACTTGTCAAGATTCTTCTTCAATAGAATATTTTTGATCTTAAAATCCAGATTTTCAGATGAAGTTTTCAGGTGTTGAGTTAAATAATCCGGCGCGCTGATCGAATTTGGCAGTGCAGACAGATCTACCGCGATGGCAAATGTGGAAGGTTTCTTTTTGCTTGCTTCCAGATCAGAAATGCTCTTATCCTCAGCTTTCCAGTTTCCCACTCTTTCGTAGGTATAGAAAGTTTCAAAATCTTCAATGGTTTTCTCAAACAATCCGAAATTAAGATCCAGCACAGGTTTAAAATTATTCAGATCAGCCAGGTTTTTGTTGAATTTGCTGACAAGTTCCTTATTACCAATAACCCATAAATAATACGGCCTTTCCTGCCCATCAAGCTTCAATTTCGCATTCTGATAAGTATAATAATTACCATAAAACGCAGAATTGAACCCGTACAAAGAAGCGGAAATGTTATCTCTTTTTAATTTCAAAAAAGTAGATTTCACCAACGCTTTCAGTTCTCCTGGTGCCTTTTGTTTGTTGATCTCGGGATTCGTTTTGATCACATTATCCGGATAGGACAAAATACAGTCGGATACAAAAAGCGAAATGTCATTTGAATCGGTCTTACTGGCGATCATTTCCAGGATTTTGTGCATCTCCGAGCTTTTCTCACCTGCAACTTTTGTTGTAGAAATTTCCCGGATAAAATCTTTTGTGGAGCCTTTATATGGCGTAAGTGAATCAGCAACGTAGTAAATTTTCAGAGGTCCTTTTCCAAAAGATTCCTTTCCTTCGATATCAACAAGAAGATTTGGAATGTCTTTTACAAATTGCGTAGAGCCGCTGAAATAACCAGCCATACTGGCTGAGGTTTCCATAAAAAAGTTAATCTTGCCAACTTCTTTAACAGGTGCCTTTTCTTCCTTTTGCTCTTTTTTCGAGCAGCTGAGAGCAAGGAATAACAAAGCAAGCAAATAAAAATATTTCTTCATCGATTATAATATTGTATTGAGGCTAATTGGTCACCAATATAAAGATATTTGTTGGTTGCTTCCTACATTTATTCGTTTGAATGCACTCAAAGCGGATAAACGGGCAAAACGCGACAAATTCCTGAATTAGTACGAACAGATGTGCTGATTATTTTAGCAGGTTTGCAAAGCCATCAAATTCTCATCTCACCGGACGGTTAAAGAAAACAGCTTTTTAGCACTTTAAGTCCTCGTCTCCGTGCGTCAACATCTACCTCACCCACGATACAATTATATGTTAAAATGAAACATTTATTGGTAGCCAAAACCGTTAACTTGATTCTCTCGCAATTCCTGGGATTTGCTGTTTCCATGATGTAAATTAGTAGATCGATGCAAAGTGTAACGCACAGAATCTGTTGTTAAAATTTGCACAATGCATACCTACCCCGCTCCACACATCACTATAATCTATTAATTATGAAAGCAGCTGTTTTAGATCAATCGGAATTTTCTCTCCGTATTGAAGAAGTATTGATTCCTGAATTAAAGGCGGGTCAGGCTCTTATCAAACTTAAAGCTGCAAGTCTGAACCATCATGAATTATGGCCTATTAGGAAAAAAAGCCGGCTTGCTAACTTCAAAATAATTCCGGGCGCCGATGGTGCGGGTGAGGTGGTAGATATTGCCGGGGATGTAGAAAAATCGTGGCTGGGCAAAAGGGTGGTAATCAATCCATCCTTAAACTGGGGTTCCAGCAGAAATGTTTTCGGTAATAATTTTGAGATTCTAGGCTACCCCAAAAACGGGACTTTTGCAGAATATATCGCTATTGAGGAGCGGTATATTTATGAAATTCCTTTGCACCTGTCTTATGAAGAAGCCGCAGCAGTTCCTATGGCTGGCCTGACGGCGTACCGTGCTTTATTTACCAAAGGTCTGCTGAACCGAAAAAGCAAAATATTGATCACAGGAATTGGTGGTGGTGTTGCCATGTGGGCCTTGACATTTGCCTTAAAAATGGATGCAAAAGTATATGTTACCTCTGGTACTGACGCAAAAATACAAAAAGCCATCATGGCCGGAGCAAGCGGTGGAGTTAACTACAAAAATGTTAATTGGAGAATGGAATTGCAGGAACAAGCAGGTTTGTTTGACCTAATTCTGGATGGTGCGGCTGGAAATGGTTTTGAAAAGTTATTACACCTGGTGAAGGCTGGCGGAAAAATAATTAATTTTGGAAGAACAGCAGGGGCTATTCCAGCCTTTGATCCCCAACTTTTATTCAGGAAGCAAATTTCGATCATAGGTACCTCCATGGGCAGCGACGATGAGTTCAGAAGTATGTTATATTATATTCTTTATCATAAAATCCATCCGATAATTGATTCGGTATTTGATTTGGAACAGGTTCAAACAGCATTTGAAAGACTAAAAAGTTCAGAGCAATTTGGAAAAATTATCATGCGTATATAAGATAAAAACGCATCTGTTTCCGAATGACGATTTTGGTTCAAAATCTAATAGAGACAATTAACCTATTGGTTACCTGACCTGCATTTTCGACCAATAAGGCTTTGATTCAGGCTGATTGGCATAAAGAGCAGTCACGGTATAGGAACCAGATGAAAGGTTTTCTGGCAGTTTGTATTTACCGACGGCATAACTCACGCCGGCAACAGCCCAGGATATCACTTCAATTTCCGGAGCAATGTTAATTGTGTTACCGCCGCTGGCAAGCCGAAGTGTTGGCAATAGTTTGATGTCAAATGAAGAAGCAGGCAAATTGCTACCCCAGACATATTGTGCAAGGGAAGGTTTTGCATAAAACATATCACTTTTGTTAAAGATTAATGGCTGTGTATTTCGCTTAAATACCTGATTAAGATCACCCTTCCAGATCGTCTCAAGCGTATTCGTTTTTGAAGTGGAAAACTCAAAAGCACCCTTCCCCATTTCCTTCCCATTTTCATAAAAAGTAGCAAGATAAGAACCCTCCGGAATGTCAGTTGTGAAGTCTGCTGTCAAATTTTCTTTCGCCTGGAAAGTCAAATTAAGAATCTTCTGTCCTTGTGAGAAATCATTCGTGAGACCCACCGTGTAGGTTGATTTCGGATCAAAATAGCCGCCAATAAGTTTGAGAGTATCCGCTTTGACGAAAGTAAATGGCAAATTGCTTATACTAGCTCCAGGAAGTCCTCTTTTTACTTGCAACCCCTCAAAATTCAACGGACTGGCACCTTCAAATGTAAGTTCAAGTCCGACACTAGTTGAATTAATCAAACTGGTTATATCTTCAAAATATATATTCTGCAAAATATTTTGAACTGTCCCTTCGAAAACTGTATTCGTTGTGCGATCAGACAATCTTATTACCGGATTTATCATTTCTGGCCTGGAAGGAAGCGTACCCAGCCCGGAAATTATTTTTAAGGGAATATAGGAAACACCTTGTCGAATTGAAATTTCTTTGCTTGTAAGTTCAATTTTTGGATCTCCCTGAGCCTCCACATAGATGTAATATCTGCCGGGTGCTGCAAGCCCGTTCTTTTTAAGAAAAAGCGTCAAAGGTCTGCTGCCTTTGTACAAAAATTTCAGAGCTGTGTTAGTCGTCTCTATCGACGCACTGTCAAGGAGTTTCACATCATCGTAAAGAGACAAGTTGATATTGATTTCATCGCCGGAAAACGCAGCTGGAAGTTTAATAAGGAAATTTGACCCAACAGAATCAAAGGTTATAGATTCAGCTTCGGGGACAGTAAGTTTTCTTAATATTTGGGTCTCATCAACAGGGATTACTATTTCGGGTTGAGGAGTGACTTCTTCATTGGCCGAATCCTTTTTACATTGAAAAAACAAGCCAATCGTCAGAATTAACAATAAATATGCTGGATTTTTCATGCGATTAGGAATTCTCCGGTTAATGATGTTATTTTTATTATCATAAATATAACAAATATTATCCAGAATAACCGAGTAATTTCCAGGCATTAGTCATGCGGGAATGATACTTCGGGCCAGATTTCTCTACCATTTGTCAATATGCCTCCCTCCCTCTGATACCGAAGCGAACTGCATCAGGCTTTCTGTAAATCGACGGAGCCAGTTTTTCATAAGCTACAATCGAGGGATAATTTGCCGGCTGAGGTTGATCAGCTGAGAAATCTATCGCCTTATTCAGGTATTTCCCAATTTCCCGAATCGTGGGAAAAGTGGGGTCTACCTCTTTTACGAGGACCGCTGCGTTGTAATAATAAGGCTTGCGATAATCCTTTTTTCGGGAATTATCCAACGGCTTAGTTAAGTAAGATTCTATTTCTTTCTCTTCTTTACTTTTGATTAAGCCAGTGCTTTTGGCAATATACCTTTCCGTTTTCAAAAGCGAAGAAACCTGATCGCCTTTGCTTTTCAAAACAATTCTGTAATAAGGTTTAGGTTTAGAAATTTTAAATTCCTCTCCGGAAAATCTCGGATGACTTACTATAATGATACTTTTCAACGGCACATCTGTAAGTTCAAAAACCCCGGCAACATCTGATTTCGAAACCTTGGAGCTGTTTTTTATCTTAATTGAAGCACCAGATATCGCATTCCCTGCTTGATCCGTAATTCGTCCTTTTACTGAAATAACATCCTCTGACAAGACAGTCATTTCCACTGGGCTAGCCGGAATAGTTTTTTCCTTCGCAGCGGTAAGCAATAACATCATACCTGCGATAGGAATGACAAAAAGATATCTGGCACCAGACCAGCTTGAAGTGCGATTTTTATACATCATTTGTACTCGGTTTTTAAGTAATGAGGGATTAAAAAAACGGTTGGTTAACAATTTTCCCGGCTCCTTCGAAGCATAGGAAATCAAAAACGATGCATATCGGTCACGATCCGTGAAGCCTTTATCTGCAAGAAATTCATGTACTTCCTGCAACGAATATTTGTAAAACCACAGTATGGGATTAAACCAGAAAAATGCTTTGAGTACTTCAATCAGCAGGATATCGTACGAGTGTCGCTGTGCTATATGAACGTATTCATGGCGAATTATCGTGTCGAGATTATGCTCATAATCATGCCGACTGACAAACATCCAGAATAAAAATGAACAGGAATTGACGGAGCTTTGTCTGGAATTGCTATCAGGGAGAAGAACCATTTTATAGTTCTCCGTCTCTATTAACTCGCCTTTTTGGCTTAATCTGAAAATTTGGTATAGTCCATGCATTAATTTACTAATCATCAAAACCACACCACTTAAATAAACTATGAAAAAGTAGTCTGTTAAACCCGTGACTGGCTCTGAAATTGAGACAGGTCCATCAATCAATTGCGTCGAAGAAACTTGCATAACTGTTTGCGGAACAATCTCTTGCGTTATGTATGTAAAAGTAAAAACTGGTAAAATCAGCGCGATGAGCAGCGTCGTGATCAGGTAATAACGATTTGCTCCAAAAAATGTGAATTTTCGGAAAAACAGCCAGTAACAACCATAAAACAAGATCCAATAAAGATTAACCTTTCCTGCGTAAATCAAGTAATCCATTTTTGGCCCGTTTGCATTTATAAAGGTTTGAAATACACTTATCAAATTTAAGACTATTTTATTAGTTTTTAAACTAATAAAATAGTTAAATATTCACGACATGAATGTTATTTTATATCGTGCTCTAAATCAGCAATCTACCAAACGTTAAATCTTGTTAAAATATATAATCACCAGGCTCTTTAAAAACCTAATTTAATAAATTGCTATGAATCACTAAACCAAACAGCCTTCAATGATAAAGAGCTATCTGAAAATTGCAACCAGAAATCTCCGTGCTAATAAAACCTATACCATTTTAAATATTGCGGGACTGACCCTTGGCGTTTCATGTGCCATTCTGATCTTCATTTTCCTCCAATATCACCTTAGTTTTGACCAGCACCAGCCGGATGAGAATCGATTGTATCGCGTCGTTCTGGATCTTCATCTTGAAGAAAACACGGAACATGAGCCCGGGTCATCAGTTCCTCTGGGCGCTGCACTGACACGAGATTTTCCTCAAATTGAAAAAGCTGGTTTTATTGGTAAAATGCCAGATGTTACTATCTCGGCAGAAAGCGGGAAGGATACAAAACGGTTTATTGAAAAGTCCAATACCGCTTATGCTGATTACAATTACATAAATATGTTCGCACTTGACTGGCTGACGGACTTTGATATCTCATCCATGAAAGAACCCTCCACTGTTGTGATCAGCGAGAAAATTGCGTTAAAATATTTTGGCAAAAAGGAGGTAAGCGGGAAAATTTTGCGTTTGAATAATGCAGTTAATCTTAAAATTGCTGGTGTTTTCACAAGCCAGGATCGTCCTACTGATCTTGATTTCGAAATTTTAATTTCGCTTCCCACTTTGAAAATAATAGATCCTGAATATGACCAGCAACAATTTGGATGGATCAGCAGCCGAAATTACACATTTGTCAAATTGGCATCCGGAAGTGACCATAAACTGTTAGAAAAGCTTGTTCTTCGAAATGGCGCAAAGTATTATGGAGCAGATTCGAAATATTATCAGCATAAATTTCAACCGTTGTCCGAGATTCACTTTGACGAAAAATATGATGGGAAAATCAGTAAATCTATCCTCTGGATTTTGGGCGGAGTTGGCGTGTTTTTGTTATCAATCGCCTGCATTAACTTCATAAATCTGGCAACGGCTCAGGCATTAAAAAGGGCAAAAGAAATTGGCGTCCGAAAGGTTTTAGGAGGCACACAACAGCAGCTTTTCTGGCAATTTATGAGTGAGACCGCTCTCATTGCTTTCAGTTCCTCCATACTGTCTGTGATTTTAGTGGCAGCGCTTATGCCTTTCATGAACAATCTTACACAAACCAGGGCTTATCATCTAAGCGTTTTGTTTCAAACCCAATTTTTACTTTTTTGGTTTATTTCTCTTTCAGTAACAGTTTTAATAGCCGGATTTTACCCTTCTGTAATAATATCAGGTTTCAGTCCAGTCTCAGCTTTAAAAGGAAAAATTGGAAACAGCCAGGTTGGCGGATTGGGTTTACGCCGTTCCCTCGTCACAGTTCAGCTCGCGATCGCACAAATTCTTATCATAGGATCACTGGTTTTATACCTCCAACTGAAATTTTTCAGGAATGCAGATATTGGTTTTGATCAGCAAGCGGTTGTCACTCTTTCACTACCAAAACAGGACGCGACTCACAAAATTACTCAATCCTTAAAACAAGAACTTTTACAGTATTCAGACATAGTCTCAGTTAGCTATCAATTTGAAGCACCGACTTCGACGATGGGATATGGCGGATCTGTGCGTTTCGACAATCGCCTTGAATGGGAGAAATTTGTAATACGCGACCGGTTCGGAGACGAAAACTATCTGGATACTTATAAAATGAAGCTTATGGCCGGCCGCAGTTTTATGGATAAAGATTCGGTGACTGAATTTGTTATAAATGAAGAGCTTATGCGGCGTCTTGGGATTCATGATCCGCAGAAGATTTTAGGTAAAACATTGGAAGATGGCAACTCGGGATTTAAAGGACCGATTGTCGGTGTCGTTAAAAGTTTTCATTTGAAGTCATTGCAGGAAGCCATCGAACCTTGTGCAATATTTGCAAATCCCAAATTATACAAAGAAGTGGCCATCAAAATGGATACCAAAAACCTCTCCCGTACGCTTGAAAATATTCAAAAAGCATGGTCCGAAATTTATCCGAATGAAGTTTTCGAAAATCAGTTTGTTGATGAGAAAATTGCGAAATTTTATGAAAAGGAAGAATTGTTAACTACGCTTATAGAGGCATTCGCCGGCATTGCTATCCTCATCTGCGCATTGGGATTATATGGAATGGTATCATTTATGGTTTCGCAGCGAACGAAGGAAATTGGCATCCGGAAAGTTTTAGGTGCAAGCGTTGACAGTATTGTAACGCTTTTTGGCAAGGAATTCATCGCTTTGGTGGCACTGGCGTTTATATTGTCAGCACCTGTTGCCTGGTATGCAGTGACAAAATGGCTAAACAATTTTGCTTACCGGATCGATCTCGACTGGTGGATTTTAGCCTCGGGCGGAATAATAATTCTTGCAATAACGCTCATGACAGTCTGTTACAAAGTCATAACAGCTGCGATGACCAATCCCGTCAACAGTTTAAAAAATGAGTAGACTGATGACTTTACAAAAAATTCTTATCCGTTATCAAATTTCATCTGAAAAATCAGAAGGTAATTTGATAACGGATAAATTATTTTTAATACCGATCACATATTAAGTGTATAGGTTTTACCTGCCTGAGTCGGAAAATCATAAAGTAAGGTCTCTTTAATCGGAAGTTTGTTGATTTTCGCTGCCGATGATATAATCGGATCTAAAACCGGATCTGTCTGATAAAACAAATTAGAATTTTCCCCGGTAGCGATTTTTAACTGAAAATTATTCCCATTCAATTTATTCGGAATTCGTAAGCGGCAATTTCCTCCGAGATTTGATTTGATCACTAATTTCGAGACTTTTCCATCTTTCCATTCCAGTGAAACAATATCAAAACCACCCCGTGCACGAAGTCCGCTGATACTTCCGATTTTCCAACCGTCAGGAAGCGCAGGCAAAAAGTGAATCGCGCCATCATGACTTTGCAAAAGCATTTCGGCGATACCGGCAGTACAGCCAAAATTCCCGTCTATCTGGAATGGAGGATGAGCGTCAAAAAGATTGGTATAGGTGCCACCGCCGCCTTTTTTACCTGCTACATTTACCGGAGTAAGTTGGTCTGTGATCAACTTGTATGCGCGGTTACCATCCTGAAGTCTAGCCCACCAATTCACTTTCCAGCCCATTGACCAACCGGTCGACACATCACCACGATGTTCAAGAGATGTGCGCGCCGCACCGAAAAGTTCTGGTGTCCGGTATGCCGAAAGCTGATGTGAAGGAAAAAGACCGTACAAATGTGAAATATGTCGGTGTTTATCTTCGGGGTTATCCAGATCTTCCAGCCACTCCTGTAACTGACCATGTTTGCCAATTTGCATTGGCGCTAACCGGGCTCTTTTCTCTTTTAATATTTTTACAAACTCAGGATCTATTCCCAGTACCTCGGCCGCACGCAATGTGCTTGTAAAAATGTCAAAGACAATCTGGTTATCCATTGTATGCCCGGCACCAATAGTCACATCCGGCCGTGAAGCAGGTGCGTTTTCAGGCGACATACTCGGCGCGACAACCAGCCATTTTTTTGTAGGTTCTTCTATAAGAAAATCAACGAAAAACTGCGCTGCACCTTTCATGGCAGGATAAACCGATTTTAAATAATTTTTATCTCCCGAATAATTGTATTTTTCCCAAACATGCTGACTCAGCCAGGCACCTCCCATCGGCCACATCGCGTAGAAAATCGGATCCACCGGACCAGTTATGCGCCATATATCAGTGTTATGATGTGCGACCCAACCATTTGCTCCGTACATTTCCTTTGCAGTCTGCTGCCCCGTCACTGAAAGTTCCTTAATCATCTGTACGAGCGGATCATGCATTTCCGTCAGATTTGTTACCTCCGCAGGCCAGTAATTCATTTCCGTATTGATGTTGATCGTATACTTACTGCCCCATGGAGGTCTCATTTCCTGATTCCAGATACCTTGCAGATTGGCAACCTGACCTACCGGCATACCATTTTGTGCGGGCTGCGACGACGAGATCAGAAGGTATCTTCCAAATTGAAAATATAGTGAGACCAAACCTGGGTCATTCCCGCCAGCAAACTTTTCAATTCTTTCGTCAGTGGAAAGACTGGCGGACGCAGACGTTCCAAGATCGAGCTTTACACGGTTAAAATATTTTTGGTAAGCCGTGACATGATCCTTGAAAATGGCAACGAAAGACCTTTTCTCTGCTTTCTGAAGAAACATATCCGCTTTTGTTTCAGGATTTGCTGTCAAAGTTTTATAATCAACAAAATTGGAGCCGATTGAAACCAGGATAGTTACCGCATTCGCCCCATCAACCACGATCGAAGTATCACCAGAAATTATTTCCCCTCCCTCATTTAATACTTTTACGTGTGCATTGAAAGCTACCTGCCCTTTGATTCCTTCTCTGTCACCACTGATCCCCGAAAAGATCAATTTTCCATTTTTATCTGTTATCGTTTTTCCCTTTTGCGGACTATTCAAAAAACTGGTGAAGCTCAATTTTCCTGGCTTGTCTGCGGTCAAACGAATCGCAATTACCTGGTCGGGAACAGACGCTATGACCTTTCTGGTGTATTTCACGCCATCGACGGTATAGGAAGTCGTGGCCACCGCATTTTCAATATCGAGTTCGCGGTAATAATTCGTGAACGAATCGTGACCCGAAAACTTCAAATTAAGATTTCCAACCGGCTGATACATCATGCCGTTGGCCTTCTTTGATTCAATCTTCTGCGCGGCCAACTTTTGTGCCTCGGCATGTTTTCCTTCAAAAATTAATTTTCTGATTTCAGGTATTGCCGCCAAGGCATCCGGATTATCATTCCGGTTAGGCCCGCCTGACCATACCGATGTCTCATTTAATTTCAATATTTCCTGTCCCGGATTTCCATAAACCATGGCTCCAAGCCGGCCATTACCAACCGGCAAGGCATCTGTCCAGGTATTTCCGGCAGGTTTTTTATACCAAAGTTTGAGTGTGCCCGGTTGCTGGGCGAAGGCAGAAATTGTTAATGTGAACAGGATAAAAAATGAAAAGGTCTTTTTCATGAAGAAAATTTTAGAGCGATACGTACAGAAGGCCAGACGTCGTTCGCTCTAATCATAATTATTTTTAAAAATTTAAAAAGAATCAGACTAAACTTCCGGGAAGAGGCAAATTTGCTGTTTTTTTAAAAAGCTGAAAGCGTAGTAAATAATTGATATAAAAGCCTGTGAAAAACTGTTTCCCTTATAGAGCTGACCTAAAAACAAAAGCCAAAAATGACAAGTTTTCAATCTTTATGTTTAAGGATATACCTGCCCCTGGCCTTTCCATCCAGAAGTTCTTTCAATTTTTCCGGCAACTGATGCAGATCAATTTCCTGAATCATTTCGTCGAGATGCAAAGGCTTCCAGTCCGTTGCCAGGGCGTTCCAAACTTTTCTTCGCCGGTTGATATCTGCTTGCGCTGAATCAATACCAGCCAAAGTGACACCCCGCAAAATGAATGGAAAAACGGAAGTAGCTAAGTCAGCAGAAGCTACATTTCCACAACAGGTGACCATTCCATTTTGCCTCACAGATTTAAGAATTCCGGATAAAATTGGGCCCCCAACATTGTCGACTCCCGCTGAAAAGTCAGCAGGTGAAAGCGGTTTTGTATCGTATTTTTCTAAAAATTCTTCCCGATCTAAAATTTTGCTAGCTCCCAGAACCGAAGTAAGGAAATGATTCTCGTTTTTCCCGGAAATCGCAGTTACTTCAAATCCAAGTTTTGACAAAATCGCCGTAGCCATACTACCCACTCCGCCGGTTGCGCCACTGACGACAACGGCACCGGACGTTATGCCTGCACTTATTATTTTGTCAATAGAAAGCCCGGCTGTTAAACCCGCAGTTCCCAAACTCATCGATTCTTTTAAAGAGAGACCATCTGGCAGCATAATCGCCCACTGTGCGGGTACCCGAATATATTCCCCAAAACCGCCATACGTGTTCATGCCCAGATCGAATCCCGTCACGATCACTTTGTCTCCTTCTCTAAAATCCGGCGATTTGGATTCTATAACAAATCCAGCTGCATCGATACCAGGAACATGAGGAAATTTTCTAGTTACTCCCTTATTGCCGGATGCGGAAAGAGCGTCCTTATAATTGAGCGAAGAATAACGCACTTTGATCAAGAGATCGTTTTCTGGTAAATCGTCAATTTTTAAAGATTTTATCTCATTTTTAAAAACTGCATCCTGCTGGCTAACAAGCAACGCATCAAATTCTTCCGTCATAATTTTTTTTACTAAAAATAGCCCGAGTTTCTAAGCTTTGCAACATTGAGTTAAGCTGTCAGCAATTAACATTTTATAGCCATTACAAATATCAACTCAATAAATTCCTATCTTGATAAAATAATTTTACTCCTATATTTCAAAAATTTTATGATTAGAAATTACATCGCTGTTTTTCTTATTATCCCTTACCTGGCCTGCGCCCAGACTGAAAATAAATCAGCAACATACAAGGAAAACAATGCGAAGATTCAGGTTGAAATGGACAATGTGATCCGTCCTGCAATGCAGGAATTTAATATTCCCGGAGTCGCAGTGGCAGTCACCATAAACGGAGAAAATTATTTTTATAACTACGGTTTTGCATCAAAAGAAACCCAGCAACCGGTTAGCAGCGAGACAATTTTTGAGATCGGCTCTATCAGCAAAACCTTTACTGCGACCATTGCGGCCTATGCCGAAGTTAATGGGAAACTATCTTTTTCTGAGAATGTAAGTAAATATCTCCCTGCACTCCGAGGAAGTGCTTTCGATAAGGTTTCCGTTCTGAATGCTGCTACCCACACTACCGGTGGACTTCCACTTCAATTCCCTGACGAAATAATCGATAATAATCAGGCTATCAAATACTTCAAAACCTGGAAACCCAAATTTGAAGCCGGAACGCAGCGCTCTTATTCAAATCCGGGCACAGGTTTACTCGGTATGGCAGCCGCCGCGAGTTTGGACCAGCCTTTTGAAAAGATTATGGAAAAAACAATTTTTCCGGCGCTCGGTATGATGCATAGCTATATCACTGTGCCCCAGGCGCAAATGAAGAATTATGCCTATGGATATTCAAAAACAGACGAACCAATACGCGTGAATCCTGGGCCGCTTGCATCCGAAGCTTACGGAGTTAAATCAACAGCCAACGATATGATCCACTATGTTGATGCCCATTTACAGCTTCTGAAATTAGATAAAAAACTGCAAACAGCTATTCAAAATACGCATATCGGCTATTTCAAGATCGGAGAAATGACTCAGGATCTAATTTGGGAACAGTATCCCTATCCGGTTGAAGTAAGTCAGCTTTTGGCAGGAAATTCCAGTAAAATAATCTTTGAAGATAATGTGGCGACGAAGATTAGCCCGCCCGTAAAACCGGATGCAAATGTGCTGATCAATAAAACAGGTTCAACGAATGGGTTTGGAGGTTACGTTGCTTTTGTTCCTGCTCGCAGAATTGGTATTGTGATTTTAGCAAATAAAAATTATCCTATTACTGCACGGGTTACCATTGCCCATCATATTCTTAACCAGCTCGACCGGCTGGCGCCTCTGAAAGCGAAATAATTTTGAAGAAGGAGCAAATACGTGGCCGCAATATATATTTTCTGAGAAGCTACCTAAATAACAATATCTGCGTACTGAAAATTGGTAAAACAGTGAGCAACTGGCAACTAGCCAATCGCTCACTGTCAATTTATTACTTGGTTGGTTTCTTGAAAACCGACTCGTCTACTTTGCTGTTGATGATTACTTTATTCGTGATGAATGTCATAACACCCATTTGAGGGTTCGTGATATCCATTGATCCGGCAAACTTAACGCCTTCGTAATCTTTATAATCCGAGAAAGTGATTTCGCCGTCCTGGCCGTTCATATTGGCTTTCACTTTGCTGATTAGGTATGTGTTGGCGTCAAGAAATTCGTCAATAACCTGGCCGTCTTTGGATGTAAGTTTTAAATGATAAACATCTTTTTTATCGAGTTTCTCTTTACCTACCAGCTCAACTTTATTGCCTTTTTCTTTATAATCAACCAGGCCACCAAACGGGTCAAGCTGGCTTTCCTGCTGTTTAATCTGATCTGCTGGCATATCCTCCGGCTCACCCGTGCCACCCATCATGGTAGGACGGATCATCCAGCCCTTCGCATTATCAATTACCTGAACCATCGAATTTCCCATCACGGTCGATTCGCTTCTTAGCGATTTCCCTACAACGAGCGTAGTTTTATTAGGTATTTCCATACCTTGAACAGCCATAGAGCGGTCAGTCACTAGGGTTGTAACACCTTTCAATTTATCCATGCCACCCAATGCAGCAACGTGTTTCTCAACGATTTCATCAACGGTTTGTGCGAAAGAACTTGTGGAAATGCAGGCTGCCACGAGTGCAATAAAAAGTTTGTTTGTTCTCATTGTTCAGGTCGATTTTTAGTAGGTAAAATTGCTAATTGATTAAACTGATTTATAAATAACTTTTGAATATTTATTTTGGCTGAGCTCCCGGAGCACCGCCCTGCTGTTGTCCACCGCCGCTACCATCGCTTTTCACGTCATCATTGTTAACAGATTTGGCTTTTCTTTTTGGCGCATCCATGGTCATTTTACCAATTTTATAGGTGAAAGTCAAACGAACGCCACGGTTATAAAAGTACATATCGTTAACCTGATTGAACTGATTTGAAAATAGTTCAGTATGCATTTTATACCGTTTGCTCAGGAAGTTCTCTGCCGCTAAACCAACACTTCCCTTCTTGTTGCCAAATTCCTTTTTAACACCAACAGTATAGAATCCAAATCCACCCTGTGTACCTTGAAGCTGAATTTGTGTTCCCTGCATAAATCCAAAGGCCTGCGCTCCCCAGCCATTTTTGAACTGCGCCTGGGAGAAAATCCCCCCACTAACGTTAATGCCGTTATTGCTGAGTTTTTCAACCGCATTATTTTCACCAAGCGTTTGTCCCGTTAACGTCGTATAGAAGGAATTCGCAAAAACGCCAAAATTAATTTTTGAGGTAGCAGCTATGTTGGCAAAAAGGTTAATGCCATATGCATGCTGCCGACCAATATTCTCGAAAGTTGTCACAATCGCCCCTGGCAAACTATCTGACGGCTGACGAACCTGACTGATTGCATTGTTGGTCACACGGCCGAAAAATGTCGCGTTGACAAACACTTTTTTAATGTTCTTGCTAACGCCAAGTTCAAAATTGTTCGTCAGTTCCGGCCTAAGTTCCGGGTTACCGATGGTAATATTTTGTGGGTTTGCTGAGTTAAAGTTAGGGTTAAGCTGAGCAAGTCCCGGACGCTGGATCCGGCGGTTATAACCCAGTTTCAGCGTTGTACCTTTTATCGTTTTAGATGCATTAACACTTGGAACCAAAACTCCGTAATCTCCAACGCCTATCGAACCTCCTTCGCGCGTACTTGCATCGATAAAGGTATGTTCGTAACGCACACCTCCTTTGAAAGTATATCTGCTTTTCGTTGTATAGGTGTAAGAGGTGTAACCTGCTGCAATATTCTGGTGGTATGTTAATTGGCCAGATGGCTGACTATTTTCCTTTACAAAATCTCCCGTTGCTTCGGCGATAAGAAATTGATAATCACTTGTCACCTCACGAAGAATTGCTTTTCCACCAAATTCCAGGAGTTGGTTTTTCTTGATTGGTGTTTGATAATCAGTCTGCAAAGTAAATTCCTCATTGATGCTTTTATTTTCATTTCGCTGACGCGTTGTCACTGAATTATTCCCATTTAATAAATCGGCGTCGAAATTATTTGTCAGATCGTTGCGACTATAAAGCGTTGAAATGCTCCATTCTTGCTGGGGTTTAAATGTATGCAGGTAATCAATATTGGCATCAACAGTTCCTGATAGATTTTTCGAATCAACATTTCTGCCCGAACTTTCCGTCTGACTGCCATTTCTCAGAAGCCGGGTAATCAGATCTTGCTGGCTGATCATGTTACGCACGCCGTATCGGACACCGGCTGTTATGCTTTGGTTTTTGGCAAGATCGTAGTCGAAACCCAAATTATATTGCCCAAACAACCCTTTACTATTACCGTCTCCTGTCTGACGAGTTTCGGTAGCGACGCCTTCGACAATACTGGTTTGGCTTAACTCTGATTTTGTGATCGTGTTATAAATTCCACGTCCAAATCCGCCGATAGTAAACCCAGCTTTTCCTTTTCGGTATCCTCCGTTAAGAGATAACATTGAACCGCGATTACCTACTCCGGCGTCCACATTCAGGTTGAGCCCTTGTAAACTGTTCTTTTTAGTGATGATATTAATAATCCCCCCCGAACCTTCTGCATCATACTTTGACGACGGGCTTGTGATGACCTCAACAGTTTTGATTTGATCAGCAGGAATTTGTTTCAAAGCATCGGCGACGCTGCTGGCGACGATCGTACTAGGTTTGTTGTTAATCAAAACACGAATATTCTGACTTCCACGAAGGGAAACATTTCCGTCCAAATCCACGGTTAATAGAGGTACTTTTCGTAGGATGTCCGTAGCGTCACCTCCCTTTGCGGAAATATCTTTTTCAGCGTTATAGACAAGGCGATCCACTTTCTCCTCTATAAGAGCAGCCTGTCCGGTTACAGTCACCTCATCAAGCTGTTTTACGTTAGACGATATTTTTATTGTTCCCAAGTCAAGTTCCTGACCTTTTGCCAAAGTGATATTGTCGATTGTTTTGTTTTGATATCCGATAAACGAAATCAAAATTTTAAAGTCACCGGCAACTATTTTGTTAAGAGAAAATTTCCCCTTTTCATCAGCCACGGTTCCGTCTATGGCCTGCCCGGTTTTTTTATTGTAGAGCGCAATACTACCAAATTCAATCGGTTTTGAGGCAGCTGAATCCACGAGCGTTCCTACAATTTTGGCAGTACCTTTTGGAGTCTGATCACCAGCTGTTCCTGGCAAAGCTTTCGGCTGACTCGCACCGCCAGTTGGAAACTGAGCGAACACAGGTGATAGAAAGGCAGTAAAAATAATAGCAAGGAGAAATGTCTTCATTTTTTCTAGGATTGTAGATTAACATTGTAAAAGTGCGAAAGAAATAAAGTATGCGGAAAATAAATATGATAAAGGTTGAAATAAAAAGGATGGATGATGCCAATCGCTAGATGGACTGCGGTGAGCGCAAGAAAAGTCATTCTCAGCACCGATAATTAAATTCGAATATGGGAAATTAATAATAAACTATTTATCAATTACTTATGTCTGATATTAATACATTAGATACACTTGGAGATTTACATATTAATCACCATTATTTCGATTGTAAAAGTTAGAAATACTTTTCGTCTTTGAGCTAGGGGAAGATATTCGTTTACCGAGCGAACTATCCTTTGCAAAGTTTGGTATAAACTTAAATGACAAGCAAAATTAAATGGAATTAGCTGATCGTTTAGGGCACAGAATTTGTGCAAACCTGTTTACAAATTAAAATATAATCATATGAGTACTGAAAAAGCCATTTTGGCGGGTGGTTGCTTCTGGGGAGTTGAAGAGCTTATACGGCACTATCCCGGTGTAATTTCAACCGTTGTCGGTTATACAGGGGGAGATGTTCCAAATGCAACTTACAGAAATCACGGAACGCACGCAGAGGGAATTGAAATTGTATTCGATCCAGAGAAGCTGAGCTATCGCGCATTGCTTGAATATTTTTTCCAGATCCATGATCCGACGACACGTAACCGTCAGGGAAATGATACTGGAACTTCATACCGTTCTGCTATTTTTTACCTGGATGAAGAGCAACGTGAAGTCGCAAATTCTTTAATAACAGAAATGGACGCTTCGGGTATCTGGCCTGGGAAGGTAGTAACAGAAGTTGTACCGGCTACTGATTTTTGGAATGCGGAGAAAGAACATCAGGATTACTTGCAAAAAAATCCAGGTGGATATACCTGTCACTTCGAAAGACCAAGCTGGAAACTTAGCTAGATTTAGATGTTAGCATCGATTCCAATAAATTTCTTCAGTAATTGAATTTCGTTATCAAAAGACGAAAGGTACGCTTCGACGTGCTTTTTGTCTTTGACTAGTTTATTAATTTATTATCCCAATTCGAGTCGGAGTCGCGATCGATTATAAAGTGGTAATAGCACAAAAAAAGACCATCCTTTCGAGATGGTCTTTTTTTATTGCAATGGTATTGTGGCGACTAGTCTACGCGTCCCGCCTACGCGGCCCGACCTACTTTACCAGGTTTTATCAGGAACGCCTAGTTCAAGAGAGCGTCTCCCGGTATCATCGGCGGTTCTGGCCGGGATCACGGTGATCTGGGCGCCCCCGGCTTAGCCAGCCGCGCTTAGCCAGCCGCGCTTAGCCAGCCGCGCTTAACTTCTCTGTTCCGGGGCGCGTAGCCGGGCCGGGATGGCGTACCATCGGGGCGCGCAGCCTGGGAAGAGGTAAACAACGCAAAAAAGCCACCCTATTCAGAATGGCTTTTTGTTATAATAGTATTGTGGCGGCTACCTACTTTACCAGGTTTGACCCAAGTATCATCGGCGGTTCCGGGCTTAACTTCTCTGTTCGGGATGGGAAGAGGTGAACACCGGGCCAATAGCCACCAACAAGATCTTTGTGAGTGTACAATGGTTGAATTTTGAATGAGTGAATTTTGAATGTATTCTATCATTCACTCATTATATCATTCGACATTGAATTTCATGTCATATTGGAAGCAAAAGAGAATGAGGTAAAAGTTGTGCAAGCTGTTGGGTAATTAGTACTGCTCAGCTGAATGTATTTCTACACGTACACCTGCAGCCTATCAACGTCGTAGTCTACAACGACCCTTGTGTGGAAGATTCATCTTCGGGCTAG
>NZ_JAKFFS010000006.1 GCF_021502725.1 Dyadobacter sp. CY345
TGTATAATTTTTTACTATTTTTGACATGCATATTGGGATTGGTTTGGCGACTTTAATATACTGAAATTCAGTATATTAACCCAATATGCATCCTTCTATTTTCGCTAATTCATTTCACCCAACGGGTTATCTATATGATAATTCTTTTAGCGAGGCGAGTTAAAAATTGCCTCCAAGATATTCGCCATTACACATGATCCGCCAAATTTGTATTTAACAACCAAACGTAACGAAAGAGGAGTTAAAAGCTTATTATGCAATCACTTTCTTCTTGTGAAAGTCGATAAAGAAGTTCGGCTCTATCTATTAATCATTTATCCGAGTGCGATTTCTATAGAATTGCCGTTTTTGACTCAGAATTGCCGATACTTTATTTATCTGAGTCCGGCTTGAGGTATTTTTCGAAGAACTTTTCGGTTGCAGGAGCAGTTATATTTAGCTTGGATGAGTAACCTACCTCATGGCCTACGCTATCAATACGTATGTATTCAACAGTTGATCCCGTTTTCTTCATTTTTTCTACAAAATCTTCGGTCAGATTCGGCCGCACAATGCGATCATCACTTCCCTGGATCAATAGCATAGGAGGATGCCCGGTAGTAATATATCCAATTGGCCACCAAACAGGCTTGGCCATAGGTACATCACGCCCCAGTTCGGTTGGCGGAGAACCTGCAACAACCACGTTGACCAAACTGGAGTAATCCTGCCATCCACCATCACCTTCCAAACCTGCTGATTTTGGAGTCATAGCAAGCATAAGGGCAAGGTGAGCACCAGCTGAATGTCCGAAAGCACCTATTCTTTGCGGATCAATATTGTACTCTTTTGCATGAGCACGAAGCCACCGCACGGCACATTTTACATCCTCGATACACGCAGGGAACGGGGCTTCATCTGTTAGCCGGTAGTTGATATTGATTGCTACAAAACCTTTTTGAGCATAGTCAACCATAAAATTCTGATATACACAGTCTTCCTTGGAACCAGCACGCCAGCCTCCGCCATGAACAATGACCATTGCCGGTCGCAGTTTTCCGCCGAAGTTTGCCGGCATAGCCATATCCAACTTCCATGCCTGACTTGCCCCATCCCGGTAAGGTATATTTTGAGTAACGGTAATTGTTTTGTATTCCGAACTTAAAGGAAGATTCGATGCTTTTTTTGCCTTCTGAGCCGACACATCAATGACCGAAGTAATTAACACAGCGCAAGAAATTAAAACGGATTCAATGATATTTTTTCTCATTTACGATTTGATTAAATTTCAGTTACACATTATAGTTATTTAAATAGCTGGTAGGCTTTGCTGAGAAATTGCGGATAGAGTGGATCCCGTTTTGGCATATTCAGGTAAAACAGGGCAATCATATTATTCTCCGGATCTATGATATACTCTGTCCCATATGCCCCACCCCATGCAAATGCTGCGTTGGAAACCTCGGGAACAGGCTTTTTCTCAACATTGTACAATTCAAATCCAAGACCGAACTGAAACCCTTTTCCGCTGGAATTCACAGCAGGCAAGCGGTTAACTTTTGTCATCAGCTCAATTGTTTCCGGTTTGAGAATACGTTTGCCATTGGACTCACCTTTATTCAGAAGCATCTGACAGAATTTGGCATAGTCACCAATCGTTCCATTAAGCCCAAGACCTGCCTGTACATATGTTTGAACCGGGCTTACCGCACCTTCGCTAACCCTATTGGGTTGCGGAACCAGTTTGCCATCAATGTAGCTATACGCCTTCACAAACCGGCCGAGTGCCGACGGTTCAAAATACCAGTCAGTATCATTCATCCCCAAAGGCCCCAATACGGTTGATTTGACGTATTCCCGCAGGCTTTTACCAGATATAACCTCGACCATATATCCCAGCATGTTACTGCTTGTATGGTAGTTCCATTCACTGCCAGGATCGAAGCCAAGAGGAGATTTTGCAAGTGCAATCATATCATCTTTAAGATATCTCGCTGTGTTTGCCGCTCCGGTTCGCTGTCCCGGGGTTACTGTTGCGTTTGTTCCTGCTGTCGCAGCCGCGTTTTTTTTCGCCATTTCCGCCCGACGTGCTTCTCCTATCAGCCCGGCTCCAAGTCCGGAAGAATGTGACATCAGGTGCGCGAATGTCATCGGTGTCTTTACTGGACGTGTTTCAAATGTTCCATCATCATTGAGCGAGGTCGCAACTTTATCAGAAATTTCCGGAAAATACTTTGAAACCGGATCATCAACTGAAACCAATCCCTTTTCCACCAATGTCATAAAGGCGACAGTCACAATCGCTTTTGTTTGTGAAAACAAAATATAGTAGTCATCCACAGATGCCGGGATCTGATTCTCAACGTCTTTGTAACCGAATGCCTTGTTGTATACCACGTTTCCGCCTTTGGCGACAAAACCCACAATACTACTGGCTTTCTTTTGATCAACAAAGCTTTGTAACAGCGAATCAATGCGTTTTGTTTTCGCCTCATTGGTACCACTGGCTTTCAGATCAGTTTGGTAATTCAATGATTGTTTCGTGGCGAATTTTGGCTGGGCCATCGTGCTGGTAAATGCTGCTAATAGCGACAGGCTTAAAAATATTTTTTTCATAGTTATCTATGTTTTTTAATCTTTGTATTAAATGATTTGTTCAATGAAACTTGTTACAAACCGAAAGTTTTAGATCTCATAGTGCCGCAGGCAATTGTTTTAAATTATAATTGTCAGTTTTTATTTATTTCAAAAGAGGCCAGCCAATTTCATCCCAACTCAATTCCTCAACACGTAGCTTCGAGCGTCCTTTGTCTTTGGCATCATAACCGTGAAAAATGAGATAATCCTTGCCGTCAAAAGAGCAAACTGCGTTGTGCCCGACGCCGTGCCAGTCGGCGTTACCTTGTAGTAATAATGTCCCCCCACCTTTTGTCATTAGGGCTCCCTCTTTGTCTTTATACGGTCCTGAAAGTTTCTCGGAACGCCCCACGCGCATCTTGTAAGTACTGTTTATGCCTTTACAGCAGTAGTCGTAAGATGCAAACAGATAATAAAAATCTTTCTTTTTAAAGGTAAAAGGAGCTTCGATTGCACCGTTTCCGGCTGAGGGATCTGTTGTGCTGCGGGGAACACTGGCGATTGTAAACCATTGCTGCGGATCTGTGGAAATGGATTTTGCGTCGTCGGCTAGTTTTACCAGCTTCAAGCCATTCCAGAACGAACCGAATGCCAGCCACGGTTTTTGGTTTTCATCCAGAATAAAATTAGGATCGATTGCGTTCCATTCATCTCTTCCCGGAACCGACTCAATCACTTTTCCGTGATCTGTCCACAGATAATCCTTACTGTCGGTTTGAAGTGTTTTATTGGTAGCCAACCCGATGCAGGATCTATTTTTACCAAAAGTGGAGATGGAATAATACAAGTAATACAGCCCATTGTGGAAAGAAATATCAGGAGCCCAGATGTGACCTTTAAATCCGGGAACTGCTTTAACGGCCCATGTTGGAGGACTGCTAAAAACCGGATCTTCCCGCTTCCAGTTTTCCATATCTTTTGAAGACCAAAAGCTGATCCCGCGTCCGGTGGCAAAGAGTAAATAGGTTCCGTCCTGTTTAACCATCACCGGATCATGAACGGAGATATTGGTCTGTAAGGAATCCTGAGCAACCGCAAATCCAACGGTTACGATGAAAATGAATAGAAAAGCAATTAGCTTAGTCATGTTTTATTTAAGTTGAATTTTTTGCGAAGCTCCAAAAAAAAGCATTTCTCCAACACCGAATGTTTTAACGCCAATTCTGGCATATACATATTCCCTCCTGGCCAAAGCAGTTGATAATGTTGCAGTTAAAGTAATGGTTTTTAAAAAAATCCGTAATTGCGGCAGCCAACTGCTGAATGCTGAACATTACTTATATTATTTTTAGGATCTAGGATAATTGTGGTGCCGACATACAAGTTCACACGCTCCGTAGTTCTGGTGGCATTCACTTGCTGTAAGTTGAAAGTAGCAGAAACTTCGGCTTTGGAATAGGTATCATTCCTGAAAACAAAATATGGTGTTACCGGTACGTCCAACTTTTGGGTTCCCCGAAGCGCCACGTTGATTGTGTCGGGATTGTCAACTCAGGAACCATTTCCACGCAAACCGACCAGTTTATAATCTCCGTCAAAAAAGGATGTGGAAAATATATCACAGTAGCATTCAATTCCTGAGGCATGAGCCATCCAGATACTAAAAAGGCATAAAGCGAGCCGCAAAATCCCCGGAAGGAAATTCGTCTAATTAGTTTCATATGTCAAATTTTGTTAGATGGTGAGTATCAAGTAATTTTTATTTTAGTTGTTTATTTCTAAAAATATATCTTTAATTATAGTCAAGTTTTGCCCAAAAACTTCACTGCAAGTAGTTTAATACCACTCTTTAAGGACTTGCTTAAAACATTTGGCCGGATCAGAGAGTAGTGATTTTCAAACTCACGAATCCCAACGCATAACACTATACGTTTTTGGCTATTTATTTTGGCTGTTCTCATTGGCATAACCATCTTTAAGATAACTATTTTATTGTTTTAGAACTTTCATAACCACGGTTATCAATCTCCTGTGACCACCAAACGTACAGGCCAGAGGGTAAACACCGTTTGATCAGAAACTGTATATCTTAATTTAAATCTGCGCCGGTTTACCAAAAGCGTTTCAGCGAAGATCTGTGAAATATCAGGAACCCCATAGGTAATTTAGCAATCGTCATAGCTTTTGTTAAAACATCAATGCTATTCTGATCACCTCCTTCATTTAATTTCGAATGCTTCCGCTGTCAGGTATCATCCATATTCTCGTGTAAGTGTTGTTGTTACATAGGAATAACTTTTGCTCCGAAGCTAAGACCAGTGACTGCAACGTTAATTTTTTTACGCATAAATTAAGTGAGAAATTGAATTTTGATTTACAAATTATGAGATATGTATGCGCATTTATACTTAAAAATCCCAGCTTAGCCACCAATTCGGCCTTACAGCAATTAACAATACAATTTTAAAGAAAAATAATGCTATAAACTTCATATGATTTGATTAGTACTAAACGTATTTTGATTGGTTTTTGGAATGAAAAGAATTTCAAAGCAAAATATCGTTAGAATTGATCAAGAACTACACTGTAGATTAATAAAACAGAAAGACAAAGTCACAACGTTCAGAGATCATCTATGCACTACGAACTTGCTTTAAGAAGAGCAGCACCAAGCAGTCTTATTTAAAAAAGTTGGCAAAAGGGAGTGTAAAATGCCTTGTGTCAATTTTAGTTTTGTCCATGTGGAGGCCCCTTACCCTCCACCCGGAGGAAAGTCACCTATGGCTCTTAATCTATCGTCAATTTTAGTATACCGAAGCTCCGTATTAAAATTGGCTAAATTAATGTCGTCAGCCATTCATTGGTACCGTAATAACTTGTGTTGTTTCAAAGATGCTCACCTTCTTTGAATCATTCCCATATCCATCAAAAAGGCTATAAAACTCTCTGGCCAGTATTTCAGGGTTTCTCCCTTCGTAAAATCCATCGCAAATCCATGAGAGCCTTTATTGTAAATATGCATTTCGGCCGTAACCCCGGCATTCAGCAACGACGTATAAAACTCAACACTTTTGGCAGCCGTAGTCAAATTATCATCGTGGGCATTGATGATAAAAACTGGTGGACAACTTTCCTTTCGAACAGTATAATTTTTTAGAAATGCAGCATAAAAAAGGCCAGCGAAATTGGGCTTCCAGCTAACCTTGCCTGGGCCTTCATTTAATTCTTCGGTTGCTGCTAGTTCTACAGCCAATGTTCCACCAGCAGAAAAACCTGTTATGCCAATTTTATTGGGATCAATTCTAAGTTTGGATGCATCTTTTCGCAAAGTGATGATGGCCTGCTTTGCATCGTCGAATGCAGCTGCGAAATAATTATCTCTGGGAATTACAAAATTTTTACTGCTATCTCTGGTATTCAAGCGATATTTTAACACCAACGATGCCACGCCCTGTTCTTTTAGCCAAAGTGCAAGGTCGGTACCTTCACGATCGAACCAATTATCTACAAAACCGCCTCCGGGACATATCACCACGGCGACACCAGTTTCTTTTCCGGGCGGTGGCAGATGAAGAACGTAAGTTGGAACGGATACTTTGCGAAAAACACGGTTTTTTTTTGAAGGTGCGTGAGGATTTACATCGAAATTTACCATCTCTTCGGCAGTTGTATGTTTCACTGGATTATCTTTGATACCCGATGGCCATAGTGGTTTTTCTTCGGATGTCTGTGCATCAACGGTGAGTTGCAGGGTAAGCGACAGACCAAGTGTTAAAAGAGCTATCGATATATTTCTTAGGTTCATAGGGCAAGATTTATATTTTAACATTTAATTATCGCTTTGAATCAAATTTCTTGATTGATTATATTCCAGCTCTTCATTAAATCAATCTTTAAAAATTTCCTGTAAGGTCGTCGCGAGGTATTGCTTACAGTTTATCCAGTTATGTCCTCCCGGGACGATATAACTTTTTACACGAATTTTCTTCTCCTCAAACATGGCAATGTTCTTTTTTACGCTTTCGAATAAAAAATCCTCTGTACCAACACTAATCGTAAACAACTTCAACTGGCTGTTGATTTTGTTAGCATCCGGCGAATAATTAGAAAAGTTTTTTTGGAATTCTTCCGTTGAAGTATAGGGAGCGTACGAACATATATAGGCAAACTTGTCGGTGTTGGTCAGTCCTATATTAAGTGTTTGCCCTCCACCAACAGAAAATCCTGCAACGGCCCGACGCTTGCTGTCTACGAGAGCCGGGTAATTTGATTCAACAAAAGGAATTATGTCGTTTACCACATCTTTGGTAAAATCGGGTATCGGGGCTGGCCGTACGTTTCCGTAAGGCATCACAATAATCATTGGAACGGCCTTGCCCTGCGCAATCAGGTTATCCGCAATCAAATTGGCTCGTCCTACTTTGGTCCATGTTTCTTCCGTATCCGACCCTCCATGAATTAAATACAGGACAGGATATTTTTTTGTACCGTTTGGATCAAATCCCGGAGGTGTATATACCAGTATCCGGCGGGTTGTTCCAAGTGTTTTTGATTGGTAATAACGATAGCTGATCTTTCCATGCGGAACATTTTGTAAGGAATGGACTAACGGCGTTTTTCCTGGAATCTCCAAAATACTACGCTTAAATCTTTCATTTGCAAAAAGATAAGTGTTATTTGGATCTGAAATCTGAACATTATCTACCTCAAAGGAATAAGGGTAAATTTCCGGCTTAACAGGGCCAATTGTAATGCTCCAAATACCCGAGGTATCTTTGTTCATTGCCTGTGGAGCATCCAGAAACTCTCCACTCACCATCACTTTTTGAGCATTTTTGGAATAATATTTGAATGTTACCGTGTTATTAGCATGCACTTGTGGTGAAGCGATAGAAGGTGGCCGTTGGGCAAAAGAGCCGACTGACGAAAAAAATGTCAGGATTATTATAGAAATACAATATATCATCGCTGTTTGTTTTTTCATCTAAAAAGGAGTTGAGCAGTTTCCGTCAAATAAGACCTAACGTTAATCCATGTATGACCTCCTCCTGTGATCAGGCTTTTATAGTTGATCTTTTTTGCGGTAAGATAGTTCAAAAATGGCGCAACGTCCTGATACATAAAATCTTCGTTTCCTACGCTTACCCACAGCAGTTTTAATTGCTTATTGGTGTTCTCCGCATTGGAAGTAATGGCTGAATAGGTGCCGTCCAATTCACTTGTAGGTAAGTTGGCAGCGTAGGCACAGATCCAGGAAAATTTATCAATGTTCCAAAAAGAAGTCCGTAAAGTTTGCCCGCCACCACGGGAAAAACCACCGATGGCACGACTGTCCCTGTTAGCGACGGTACGATAGGTTTTGTCCACAAAAGGAATCACATTCTTTGTCAGATCATCTGAAAACCGGCGCATCCTGACAATTCCATCCGGGCTGTCCCTTATCGGGTCTGCAGGCTTAGGCTCACCTTTATTTTCAGCAATTCTTGCTTCCATATTGCCATAAGGCATCACAACAATCATAGGCTTTGCTTTGCCTTCTGCAATCAAATTATCCAGTATGAAGTTGGTATGGGCAACCTTGAAAAAAGATTCCTCCGTATCCGTTGTGCCGCTTATCAAATAAAAAACCGGGTATTTTTTTGCAGGATCATTATCGTAGCCAGGAGGCGTGTAAACCACTACGGTACCGATTGTACCTTCGACAGAACGATAATATTCATAGTTCACGGAACCATGCGGTACATCACGAACAGAAGATATCGTTGGCGTAAAGCCTGGAACTTCAAACAAGCTTGACTTGAACCGTTCATTGGGCGAAAAATCCTCATTGGCCGGATCCATCACATTGACCCCATCTACTACGAAATTATAAGAATAAATATCCGGCCTTACAGGGCCAACGGTAACACTCCAGATACCGATGCTATCTTTTACCATCGGAACATTTGAAGCCCCAAACAGGCCGCCAGAAAGCTTGACTTCTCTTGCCAATGGCGCCAGGTAGCTAAACGTAACTTTCTTGTCGGGCAATACCTTAGGCGATACAACGAAAGGCCCTCGCGGTGGCTGGCTGAGAGCAAAATAGGATATGCACGCCGCTGCAAGCGTAAATAAACCCTTTAGGATTCTGAAACGTTTCATAAATATGTTTAGGACAACCTACTATTTATTTGAAAATTTTCTGAGAAAAATTATAAAGATCATGGCGCCACACATACATGCTATGCCCTCCCTCCATTTTTGATAACTCGGACTTAAGACCATACTTTTCAAATAATGCTCTTGTCAGGTCGTTGTTTTTGTCTGCAATGTCTGACGCGCCACCTGTTGTGAAGATGAAATATTTAACCGTTTTCTTTAAAGTTGGCGCTGCTGCTTTCACTATCGGGTCATATTTTTCAAAAGTACCGTGCCTGTTCGCAAACCATCCGGAACTCATTACGTTCACATAAGCAAAGTTATCTGGAAATTTCAGGATAGTTTCCAAAGTTTCGAGGCCACCCATTGAAAGTCCGGCAATAGCACGATGTGGTACATCGGTAAGCGCTCTGAAATTATGCTCTACAAAAGGAATAATGCTGTTTCCCAGATCTTCGGCGAAGGTTTCAGTAGGGATACTTCCATCGGGCATGACCACGATCATTGGAACAATTTTGCCCTCGGCAAACAAATTGTCAAGGATCCAGCCTGCTTTTCCTTGTCCCGGCCAGTTGGTGTCATTGTCGCCGCCACCATGCATCAGGTATAAAACAGGAAGCTTTTTGTTATCTGCAAAATAAGTTGGAGGCGTCCAGACAAACATGCGACGGGTTGTTTTTGTAGCTTTGGATGGATAGTAAACAATAGAAAGCAAACCGTGCGGCACCTCTTTCTGTTGCCAGAAAAGCGTTTTATTTTTTGGTACAACCTCCACCATCGGGCGAAAATCAGCAACCATCGGATTTTTAGGATCATTTACCTTATTTCCATCCACCAAAAAATTATAGCGATAGACACTTGGGTTCAGGCCGGGCGAGGTAGTTATCGTCCATACGCTGTCAGCGCCCCTCTCAGATTTTACAGCTTTAAGGTCTCCACCGAGTGTAACTGTTTTTGCATTGGGCGCATAAAAACGAAATGTAGCACTGCTGTCAGCATTCACCTCAAACGGTATATATTTTAAAGTTTGAGCTGGTGTGCCTGGCGGTTGCGCGTTGCTAGCTGCCATGCTACACCAAAATAAAAGTAAAAAGCTAAAATGTCTCATTTCAGGAATTAGTTGTAAGCGTTTATGTTTGCTCTACAAAGGCGATGGGTTCAAATAACTATTGTTTTTTATCATAAACTCTTCAAAAACCCGTTCAATACTTCCACGGTTTTGTCCAGCTTATCGTGATGCAGATTATGTCCTGCTCCATCAATGTGAACCAATTTACCCTTTTGCATAACACGCGCGGCTTCCTCGTTGGCTTTTCGCATTTCCGGCTTTGCATCAGCTTTTAAAATAAGTGCAGATACGGTAATCTTTGCAAGAGCATCTGCTGTACTCATGGTACCTGTCATTGACTGTGCTTGTTCAGGTGTATAAGGTCCATGGTATTGCTTTTTTGAAAATGCCCAGTAGTATATATCCACTTTATCCCATAACGGGTTTCCGCGATGGCCTGCCGCCACGACCTGATCAAAGGGAGTATTGTTCCCCATCACAAGCGAATCCCGGCTTTTAAACATATTCGGCCGCCGTGCTGGCGCTGCTGCCGGCTGACCTCCTGATGCAGCAGTCGATGCAGCGGCCACGGGTGGACGATTTCCCAAACCCGGATCGAGCATGATAATGGCTTTTGCCAAATCGGGATAGGATGCACCGACCCGCATCACCGTAGCAGCGCCCATGGAATGGCCCATTAGAATTGGCTTTTCAAACTTCATTGCCTTTACAAAATCCACAGCATCTTTGATCATTGTTTCTCCATTATCCGATGGCGTAAACGGATCGGTGAAACCATGCCCTCGGGAATCAATCATATATATATCGTAATCGTCCTGTAATTTCAAAGTCAACGTAGTCCAGCTAAGACCGATATCGGTATAGCCATGCACCATGACCATAACGGGTTTGCCTGGTGCGGGTTTTGCGTGATAATAATGCATGCGAATACCATTTGTGTAGGCATAAGCGTCCGACCAACCATCTGGAAGTGTCGGAAATTGGGCTTTTAAGACTATCGCTGGCAAAAGCATAAGAAGGGTCAGGATTGATAAATAAATTTTGGCTTGCGCCTTCCCGGTGGATTTGTTTACTCGTTTCATTTTTAGTTCTATTAAAGTTAATTGACAATAAATCATTACCTATCTTACGCACCGCCCTCGGATTTCGTCTTTTGAAGATAAAGCGCTCTTCTTTTGAAGCATTCCTGAATTATTCCTTTTTCAGGTTCGGAAAAGATCCTGGTTTTAGCACGAGGTTGTTGGTCGCTATATCGCCTCGATCTCTATCACCACACTCGTTCTCCTGGCATTCACAACCGGATTAAAACCAGCCGTCATCAAATATTCTCCTGAGTATATCTGGTCGTCCTTGATTGCTGATTTGGTCTCAGGATATAGATTTAATTCTTTCACTCTATAATTTTTCGAAGCATCTAGTCCTTCCAGGCGAATCGGCGTCTCGGAACCATCGCCATTTCTGTTTCCAACTAGATAAGCGAATAAAACTGCTTTGGATTTGCTTTTCCCAGCATACATCAGTGCTGCATACTCATTTTTCTTAGGATCAATTAACCTGAAAAGATCACCCTGAAAAATGATATTTTTTACCGCATTGTAATTGGCTACGGCCTGCTGACTGAATTGTAGATCCTTTTCGTTTAAATCGCCTACCACAATATCGTAACCCAACCGGCCCATCATGGCCACATCCGTACGGAATTTCAAGGGTTGTTTTCCCCAGTCGGTTACGTGTGCGCTTTGCGTGATCGACGGAAAAAAATAAGAATATTCCCATTGCATAAATACCCGCTCCAAAGGATCGGTATTATCGCTGGGCCAGAATTCTGTAAAATATTTCATCGCTTCATAATCTGCGCGGCCTCCTCCACCCGAGCAAAGCATCATCGGCACTTTTGGATATTTTGCGCGAAGTTTTTCTAAAACCTTATACAACCCCTTTACGTAATCCACATAAAGCTGGGACTGACTTTGCTTGCTTTTTTCAAGGTAAGAGGAATAGGGATTAAACATTGTCGCATTGCAATCCCATTTGATGTAAGCGATTTCCGGATTTTCGGTGAAAAGTTTATCCAGAATTCCGTAAACAAAATCCTGAACTTCCGGATTAGACAAATCCAGGGGAAGCTGATTGCGCATGTAATGTTCCGGGCGCTGCGGTTGCTTGATCACCCAGTCCGGATGTTTTTCATACAACTCACTTTTTGGATTTACCATTTCAGGTTCGACCCAGATACCGAATTTGATTCCCGTTTTCTTTGCTTCCTTCACCAGATAGCCTATCCCGTTTGGCAATTTCTTTACATTTTCCTGCCAATCTCCCAAACCGGCCCCGTCACTATTCCTTGGATATTTATTGGCAAACCAGCCGTCATCCAATAAAAACAGATCCACGCCCAGCTTCTTGCCATCTCTAAAGAGTTCAGAAAGTTTGTCTTGGTTAAAATCGAAGTAAGTCGCTTCCCAATTATTCAACAGTGTCATTCTGGTGCCTTCACCATCCAAAATTCGATATTTTCTGGCCCAATTATGCAAGTTGCGGCTTGCTTCTCCTTTCCCGTTTTCTGAGAAAGTGCAGATGAAAGACGGTGTTTTAAATTCCTGTTTTGATGCGAGCGGATATTCGGAGGCATAAGGGTTTATGCCAGCGATTAATCGCAAATTATGATACGAATCAACCTCAAATTCCATTTTGAAATTTCCTGACCAGGCTAATGTTCCCAGTAAAACTTTTCCCTCCGTTTCTGTTGCAGGTTTATCAAATGAAAGTGAAAAACAGGGTGGCTGATAAAGATTGGCGCGGGTTCCCAGTTTGGAATCCAACACTCGGATTCCGGCTGTCAATAGCTCTTCTTCCGGATTCATTTCCTTGGCCCAGGTTCCGTTGTAATGCGTCAGATAATAATCCTTAGCAATGAAATAGAGATTGGCAGAAGCATATTTTTGAAGCGTAATGGGTTTCTTCTCTTCGCTCTTAATCACACTCCATTGCTCCACCACATTTTCCTGAAAATAGGTTTTGTAATAAAGTGTCACTTCCACTGCGTACACGGGGTCTTTCAACACAATGCTCGTAAGACTTACATTGTCATTTTCCTTTGCGCTGTTGTGGCTCACGTAAACAAGATCTAACGATTTGTTTCCGTCGCTATGCGTAAGCTGCAGCGCTGGTTCGGAGACATTCCATGTTCCCGCAGGCGTATAAGCTGAGTTATAAATCCCCGCATTTCCGTCGCGTTGACGGCTCTGCGATGGGATGAGTTTGTATTCTGCTGGCTGGCTTAGTTTCTTTCCGAAATAGGTGATTCCGAGATGATTTTCCTTGTCTGTTTGCAGCACCAGAACATTTTGTCTGGTTTCAATCGGGATGATAGTTGGCACATTCTGAGCAAAGGAACTGCTAACAAGGATGATCAGAAAAGCGGAATGGATTATTCTTTTGTACACAACTGTTGTAATTTATTATGGATAGTATTTATTCACCCTGACTGAACCGAATTGCCTTTATCCTGATTGGAGCTCCGGTAAAGACAAAATAAACATCTTTTGTACCTGATACTGAGGCGGCAGCGATATCAAGGATCATTTTATCATTGTATTCCCCGGAGAATTTACCTAAAAGAACTCCATCTGTGCTGCCTTCATGCGCCTCGATCGTTCCAAAGGGAGGTGTCGGTGCATTCCGCCCGGGAACACGAATAATTTCAATGTGTTTGATGTCGGTAAGATCAGTTCCTTTAAGCCTGAAAGACGCCCCTGGGTTCCTGACAAATGCCATTGTACTGTCATTGGTAAAACCTATTTCTTTGACCTGGTCGGCTAATCTTACGGGCACAACCGGATTGAGAAGGATAACAGTTGCTTCAGATGATTGTGAGGATGCTGTTTTTGTACCCCGATCGGAGTATGCGGCGCGGAATATGAAGCTGCCTTCCGTATCTCCCTTCGGAACAGCGGTTGTATAGGTGCCTTTTACAGGTAATGTTTTGGCCGGTTTAGGCGCATCTGACAAGCTCATAATATAGCGGACAATTCCTTTCACATCGCTTTCCGCCATGGTCGGGTGTGCGGGCATAAATGCATCACCCCAAACGCCCGAACCACCATTTAATATCTTCTTGGACAAACCTGCTACGGCACTTTGATCACCTTTGTATTTCGCAGATATGGCTGTAAAAGAAGGCCCTAGCACCTTTTCCTTAATGGCGTGACAAGCCTTACAATCTCCATTATTGATAAGCGAAATCGCGGTGGCATATTGCGCGGAAGCATCTACACTCATTTGCTTTTGTGCGATCCGGGTTAGGTTAAAACCTTCTGAGAGATAGTTGGTACTAACAGAAACCTGAGAAGGCAATATTTTCTTGTTTGTAAGACTGCCATCTTCCTTGTCACTTACACGCACTTCATACTGAATGCTTTTTCCAGGAAAATAGAAGGTGGAGTTTCCTTTTGTTATTTTAAATTCTACCACCGGAGGTTCATTACCGGCTTTTATTTCAACCGATTTGGTATTCTTCTCCCCGGCTTTGTCTGTTACAGTCAGGGTTGCCCGATAAGTGCCGAATGTTGTAAAAGTAATGGTTGGATTAGCTTCTTTTAGTGTTTTGAAAACCGCATTGTTTTTCCTGACAACCCATTCATATTGCAGCGCGTCGTCTTCATCAAAGTCTTTCGTTCCTTCCGAGGACAGCGTAACCTGCATCGGAAGTCCACCTGCCGTTTTGCTCGCTGATGCTTCTACCAAAGGTTTCCTGTTTCCGCTGTTGTACTCGATCCGGATCAGCTCGGCCTCCGGGTTATCTTTAAAATATCCATTTCCATATTCAAGCACATACAGATCACCGTCCGGCCCGAATTTCATGTCGATAGGCCCTTTTAATTTCAAATCAGGCAGAAAGCGTTCCATGGATTTGTACTCGCCGTTTTCATGCATTTCCACCACATTGATCCATCCGCGCACCCAATCAGTGATGAACCATTTTCCTTCATAGTATTCCGGAAATAATCGAGATGCGTTTTTGAAATCGTCTTTTCTGAATACCGGCCCGCCCACCGCGCTGTTGCCCCCACTTTCCATCAGCGGGAATTCCTGGCTTTGCGCTTTTGAATACCAGATAAATGCAGGCTGTGCAGCCGGAAGTTCTTTCAATCCGGTACTGTTTGGTGAATTATTAACGGGATGAACAGCATCAAAAGGTTCTCTGGAAACTTTGGTGGCGAAGTCATATTTCACGTAAGCCTTATTGTTGGCTACAAAATATGGCCAACCGTAAAATCCTGGCCCCTTCGCGCGGTTGAATTCATCGTAAGATTGCGGTCCGCGCTTTTCCAGATCATCGCGGGAACCGTCCGGTCCTATTTCGCCCCAGTAAAGCCACCCGGTTTTCGAATCGATTGTTGGCCGCCAAGGGTTTCTATTACCCATCGTGTAAATTTCGGGTTTGGTCTGCGGCGTTCCCGCAGGGAAAAGATTGCCTTTTGGGATCGTATATGTGCCGTCTGGTTCCGGATGGATACGCAGGATTTTACCTCTTAAATCATTGGTATTCGGGGAGGATTTCTGGGAATCCCGGGGTGATTCTCCTGCCCTTTCATCAAGAGGAGCAAAACCGTCAGAAGCACGGGAAAATGTATTATCCCCCGTAGTCAGATAGAGGTTTTTGTCCTTATCGAAAAGCATTCCTCCCCCTACATGGCAGCATTCTTCGCGCTGCACCGGCACTTCCAAAACCACCTTTCTTGAGGTTTCCAGTAACTCCTTACCATGCCACTCGTAACGGACCAGCACGTTTTTCGCCTCGTCGCCAGCCAGGGAATAGTAAATGTAAATCCAGTGGTTCTTTTCATAATCAGGATCAAGGATGACTCCTTGCATGCCATCTTCCCCTTCGGTGACTTCTCCTGCTTTATTTACATATTTTGTGCTGACAGCAAACTCAGCTACCGTTTCCATGGCTTGTGACTTTGGATCATATACCTTCAACTTACCCTTCCTTTCCGCGTAGAGTACCCTGCCGTCTTTCAAAATCTGAAACTGCATGGGTTCTTCAAGCCTTTGACCAAGAACCACTTTGGTGAACCGGTTACTTTCCGGCTTTTTGGGTGTTTGCGAAACGGAAGTTACGCTTGTTGCAAGCGAAATCAGTAATGCAGTAATTAATACTGCAGGCTTCATGATCCCATATTTATTATAAGATTCGCGTGTTTTTGACATCAGAAAAAGGCTTGAATATTTTGGCAGTGTTGTAAATCTAAATGGTTGACACGACTATTTAAAGAGCTGGTAGGCTTTGCTTAGAAATGGCTTATACATAGGCTCGTGCTTTGGCATATTCAGATAAAACAGCACGATCATATTGTTTTCAGGATCTATGATGTAATCTGTGCCGTACAATCCTCCCCACGCAAATGCGGTGTTGGAAACTTCCGGAACGGGTTTCTTTTCTGCATTATAGAGTTCAAACCCAAGCCCGAACTGAAACCCCTTTCCACCTGAGTTCACCTTAGGCAGCCGGTTCACCTTGGTCATCAGCTCAATCGTTTCGGGTTTTAGGATACGCTTGCCATTGTATTCGCCTTTATTGAGCAGCATTTGACAAAATTTGGCATAGTCGCCAATAGGCCCGTTCAGTCCGATAGCTCCCTCTGCATAAGTTTGAACCGGGCTGATCGTAGTCTCGCTAAATTTGTTGGATTGCGGCACCAGTTTGCCATCAATGTCGCTGTAAGCTTTCACAAACCGATTCATTTTCGAGGGATCATAGTACCAATCCGTTTCGGTCATACCCAAAGGGTCCAAAACCGTTGATTTGATATATTCGCGAAGACTTTTGCCCGATATGAGCTCGACCATATATGCGAGCATATTCGTGCTGATATGGTAGCTCCATTCGCTGCCGGGATCGAAGCCCAGCGGGTATTTTGCAAGGGCCACCATTTCCTCTTTGAGATATTTTGCCGTGCCAGCTCCGCCGGTTCGCTGGCCGGGCCCAGCCGGTGTTGTTGTTGCTGAGGTTGCAGCTGCATTTTTTTTCTCCATTTCTGCGCGACGTGCCTTTCCTACCAGCCCGGCGCTGATTCCCGACGAGTGCGACATCAGATGCGCGAATGTCATCGGTGTTTTTACCGGCCTGGTCTCAAATGTTCCATCCTCTTTAATGGCTGTGGCAACTTTATCGGAAATCTCGGGGAAATATTTAGAAACCGGGTCATCGACCGAAACTAACCCTTTTTCCACCAGGGTCATAAAAGCTACGGTCGTCACTGCTTTGGTTTGAGAAAACAGGATATAGTAATCATCCACAGCAGCCGGCACCTTGTTTTCCACATCTTTGTAGCCAAATGCTTTGTTGTACACGACATTTCCGCCTTTGGCAACAAAACCTACCATGCTGCTGGCTTTCTCCTGCTCAATAAAACTTTGCAGCAGCGAGTCAATGCGTTTTGTTTTGTCTTCGCTTGTTCCGGTGGCTTTGAGATCAGCTTTGTAATCTAATTCTTGCGGCGCGGGCGATTTTTGTTGGGCAATTGTGCTGGTGAATGCAGCCAAAAGCGCGAGGCTCAAATATATTTTTTTCATAATAATTAAAGGATTAGGAATAGCTAAGTTTATTTCTCATCAAAGCTACATTTATTGATATGGTATAGTAAGTATAATACATGGCACGTCTATTGATTCAAAAGCATTATTTGCTATATATATTTTTTAGATCGTTTTCAAATAATGTGTATTTATTGTCATAAAACTTTTTAAAATCCGGTACGGCGGGATGCCCGGGAAACGGAGCGTAGTAATGGGTTTCGCTTTTCGTATCATTTCGCCAAACGAGCACGTAAGCCAAATTCAATTTGTTCTTTTGTAGTACTTTAAGAAGTACATCCGTATACCAGACAGGATTCACGATGGATTCAAGACCTGTTTCCGTAAATGCAGCAAGTTTTTTGTTATTCAGTGCAAAGTCATTTACGATTTTGAGTTTCTTTACAGCCTGCTCCAGATTGTATTTGCCATCGCGTCCCATGTCTCCGTAGTTATCCATACCAACAAGATCAACCCAGTCATTGCCCGGATACCGCTCTGTAAATTCTGCCACAGTATTGAATTTATTATCAGGAGAAAAAGCATAAATTAGGTTATGAACATCCAGACTATCTCTTAGATAACCAGCAGTGAATTGCCACAATGACTTAAATTCGTCCGGTGTGCAATAAGCTTTACCCCACCAGAACCAATCGCCGTCAAACTCGTGATACGGCCTGAAAATAAGTGGAATCTGCTCCCCGTTGGCTCCTTTAAGACTTTTGAACCAGCCCGCCAACCCTTGCAAAATGAGCTTATAATCCTGATGATTTTTCCCTCCCGGAACAATGTATTTAACCGCTGGCAAAGAAACGGAATCCTTCCAGTAGAAACCACCGCCGGACACCGGGTTGGAAAAATGCCAGGATATGGTCGTAATTCCGCCACGCGTGTAGGTATCAGTAACCAGTTTTCTCAGGCGGTCTTCACTTTTCTTTATGGATTCTGCAGACCTGCCCGTTAGTGGCGCTATGTCAACCCCAATGACTGCCGGGTGCGATCCAACAGCTGACTTCACATCCGAACGTCCTGGTTCATCACGCCAGCCATGTCCGTAATCCGTAGCATCCTGGTGTCCAAAAAGTGTGTGCTTTTTGGCTAGCACGTGCATATTTTGATAAAGTGCGGTGGTTTCCTTTGTTGCTTTGGGATCAATTAATTTTTGAGCCTGGGCCATGGATCCGGACAACAATGTGAGCGCCGCGAAAGCGATTGCTATTTTATTTATTTTGAAATTAATATGCATTTGAAATAAATATTACTGTATTAAGATGAGCTAAAAAAAGGCAATGTGATTTGACATTATCATGCGACATCACAAATGCCTATTGCTTGTTTTAAAGATGCTATATCATCCTTGCGACTGGGGATAAATTCCTGCGCGACGAATCCCTTGTATCCCGTTTCTACAATGGCCTTCATAATGGCCGGGTAATACAACTCTTGGGTATCATCGATTTCGTGTCTTCCCGGCACGCCTCCGGTGTGGTAATGCGAAATGTATTTGCTGTATTTTTTAATGGTTGCAATCACGTCACCTTCCATGATCTGCATGTGGTATATGTCGTACAGCAATTTGAATTTTTCAGAGCCTACCATCTCACACAAGCCTGCACCCCACGCAGTGCGGTCGCACATGTAGTCCCTGTGATTTACTTTACTGTTGAGCAGTTCCATCACCATGGTCACATTGTGTTTTTCGGCAATGGGCATCAGTTTTTTTAAACCAACCGCGCAGTTTCTCATTCCGTCAAGATCATTCATCCCGCGGCGATTTCCCGAAAAGCAAATGATCTGATTATAACCTGCTTGCTGGACCTCTGGTATAATATCTTCAAAACCTTTGATGAGCTCCTCATGATTAGCCGGATCGCAAAATCCCTTGTCCAGGCTTCTGGTCAAACCTTCACCCCAGGGCAACGCGCAGGTTAAACCCATTTTTTTCAGAACCGGCCATTCAGACTGACCACACAACTCAATAGAAGTGATCCCCAGTTTCTTCACTTCTATTGCAAAGGTTTCAAAAGGAATTTTGTCATAACACCACCTGCATACCGAATGCCTGATCTGCCCATTCAGAACCGGCCCAAGCGCTTTCTGAGTTACGCCCCAAACGTCAGTCATTGTCATGAGAGGCCCAAGTAAGCCAGCTCCCGCCGCCATCGTTTTTAGAATTGAACGTCTGTTTTGATTGATCTCCATTATTTAATTTATTTTAGAAATGTTAATTCTCTGACATTTGATCTAATAGACGTTCACCTGCCTTCGCTGACCTTTATAGTCTATGATTATAACTTTTTTTACTTCTTTGTCAATCGTGAGAAAACGGCCGGATTGCGAAAGAAAGGACGATCCATAGGTAAATTCATATTTGAGAATTTTTCCGTTTTTATAGATTACCTGGGCGCTGATGTCCGTTGGTTTTAAGTGCATGTTGTCGACATTACGTTTCAATTGGAATGCTTTTACTACGTCTCGATTTTGGCTCGCAATCATAATGTAACGTCCATGGCTACTTCGCATTTTGACCAGCGCTTTTCCGTTGCCTGGAATATAAAGGCCGCTTTGCAGAATCGTCTGCGGATTGAAATTGCCACGCCCATCTCCAAGTAATACTAACCCGTTTAGCGCATCATAGCGGCCTATCGACACGTCGGCGCCGTAATCGTTGCCCGTTATTGCTACATCCAGATTTCCGTCTCCATCATAATCATCGACGACCATGCCGTTCAGGATCGACAATTGCGCCTGTATGGGGAGAGGAATCAACGTAAATTTTCCATTTCCCTCATTTCGCAGAAAACACGATTGCAGCATGTTTGCTTTCAGGCGAATGGCCCCTTCGCGTTGTTCAACAGAGAGCAGCTCCTCCATGGTGGCTCCGGCGAAAGATCTGAAGTTTGCGTATTTCTTTTTGAAACTGTTCATTTGCTTGATCAAATCCTCCATGCCGTGCATGGGAAACTCCTCGGGTTGCCCATTCTGATCTGGCAAGAAGAGCGACGGAATAGCCGCGTAGTTTCCGCTATTGTCAAAATCTTTGGCCGTGATATACACAGGGTATTCTTCACTGGCCTTAAACAGCGTGTTTAAGCCCACATTGCCCACAATATAATCCATCCGGCCTGTGTGCCGAAAATCACCTGCGACGATACTATTCCACCAGCCCGTTTTGTTTCCAACGCCGGTTGTTTTTTTGATGGATTCAAATCGGCCATTCTTATTCTTTAAAAATGTTATGGGCATCCATTCGCCGACCAAAATCAAATCAGGCCAGGTATCATTGTCAAAATCAGTAATCAAGGCATCGCAGACCAAACCGATATTCGCCAAACTAGGCGCTACATCTTTGGTTACATCTGTAAATTTGGTATATCCGTCTTGGCTATCGTTTCGAAGAATAACGCTGGACACGGGTTTGGGATAATGCCAGGGTTCGACCCGACCTGAAATAAATAAATCCAACTTTCCGTCGCGGTTGAAATCGACCGCCCGGACACAGAATTTGCTGGTCAGGTTGGCCGGTAAAGCATCGGGCGTTTCTGTAAAATTCCCCTTTCCATCATTTATGTAAAGTTTGTCCTGATAACCGGAAGTGTTGGGTGCATTTTTGTATCCCCCCCGGGCAATGTACAGATCCAAAACTGAATCGCCATTGGCATCAAAGAGCAGGATACCTTCGTCTTTATAATCTCCTTGAACAGCTTGTTGCGGCACAACATTTCGCCGTGAGAATTTCCCGTTTTGTTGCTGTAAAAAAAGTTGGGCTGGATCGTGCGCATTTCCTCCGATTACCAAGTCATCCGTACCATTTCCATCAATATCCCCAACCGCCATACCTGGGCTGTATTCCGACAATTTATGCGGCAGTAGTTTTTGAATGTTAAAATCAATGAAATCAAATTCCTTGTGCCGGTATGTTAAATCGATTTCTTTTGTTACATCGGTGAACATCGTATGAACGGCTAGTTTTGGCTCTGACCAACCATAGTTTACAGTGGCATTAGTACTGGAAACAGTCAATCGCTGATCGACTTTGACATTTTGCAGAACCTGCTTTTTACCGTTTGGCCATTTAACAACGACAGAGTCAAGCCTCACAACTTTGCCCATTCCGAAATGGGCGATCAGCTGGTTTGTAGACAGGTAGCCACGATACGGCGTATGTTCATAAACCTGCTGCTTGTTGCCAGCGTAATGAATGGTTACAAATGTGCCCAGGCCAGCAACGTTATGGCTATCGCCCACTATCGCCAGCTGCAGATAATGCGAATTTTCTCTATCCCTTTCGCGGGCTCTATTCCTGTAAATCAGCGCTTTGTCATTGATATTATTGATGACAATATCCAGCGCGCCGTCATTATCCAAATCGGCGTAAACCGCGCCGTTGGAAAACGTCGGCTGGTCAAAGCCCCAATCCGAAGTAACATCCTGAAAGGTCAGATCACCCGTATTTTGATAAGCATAATTGTGAATTTTGACGACCGGAATCTGGGCCAAAATCTTAGCCTTCGTGGTCGTTTCGTTGGGCTGATCCCTGTAAGCGATGAAATCATGATCTGTTACATCTTTCGGATAGCCATTTGTGACGATCAAATCCCGGAAACCATCGTTATTAAAATCAGTCAGCAAGGGCGTCCAACTCCAGTCAGTTTGGGCGATGCCGCTCATAAAACTGATTTCACTGAAGGCCGGACTACCAATTGAATCCTTCGGACCAACACGCGGCCCCTGATTGAGTTGCAGAGTATTACGAACGTATTGATACTGATACCCGTATAGATTAAAGTTGAGAAAACTAGCGTAGTTGTTGGCCATCATCATCATTTTCTTCCGGTAATTATCTTCCGGATTCATGTCCAGCTCCACCAGATCGGCAAGGCCATCGTTGTTGATGTCGGCAATGTCCTGCCCCATCGCGTTGAGTGACGTATGCTTGAAATACTCACGGGAGCGGTCGGTAAAACTCCCGTTTTGGTTGTTGATGTAGAGAATATTGCTTGACAAAAAGTCATTCGCCACAGATATATCTTTCCAGCCATCCTGATTCAGATCAACCACCGTTGCCGTGTGCCCGAAGCCATCCAGCGACATGCCGGCCTGAGACGATACGTCGTTATACCGCGCGTGTTTAATCGCAGCAATCCAATCGTTACGGAATAAACGTCCCGTACTACGTCGGCCTTCAAAACGGATCAATCCAAACTGATTCGGATTTTGTTCTGGCGACGCTTCATTAACTGTCAGGTACATATCCAGATCGCCATCGTTGTCGTAATCGAAAAAGTTCGCCATCGTGGATTGCACATTGATGTCTAGACCATATTCAGAGGCTAGCTCTTTAAAAATCGGAACACCGTCGTTTGTTTCTCCTTGATTAACATATAGCAAATTACGACGCTGCATCGAGTCCTTTGAAAGGGTGTTACAGACATAAATATCTTCCCACCCGTCATTGTTGATATCAATAATGGCCACTCCTCTGCCCCACCGGCCTTTACCATCGACCCCCGCCTTTTCGGTGACGTCAGTAAATTCAAATGTTGCTCCGTGCGCCCCATTATTCAGATATAACCGACTCGAAACGCGGTTGCCAACAAAGTAAATATCCGGCCAGCCGTCTTTATTAAAATCGCCTATTCCCACGCCACCACCGTTATAAATATTGACCATATCCAGTGGATTAATTGAATCATTTTCAGCAATAAGATTATTAAACTGAATGCCCGACTTTGAAGATGAAATAGCCTCAAATACCGCATTGTCTTTGCAGGAAGCCAGAGCAAACATCAAATAAAGAAAGTAGTGAAATTTCATAACTCCGTAAATTCAACACCAATTTGTAACGTCTTTGACAAACCGTCCTGTATTCGATCAATTAACCCACTTCCCGAAAGTATTAAACTTCCGAGAAGTGGGTCAAATCATATGCCACAGCGGATTAGTAACCTGGGTTTTGCACCAGTTGTTCATTGGTCGCAATTTGTCGTTGCGGGATCGGCATCAGGTCTTTTCCTGGGGGCACCGTGATGCCATACCGTTCTTTTACGTAGTTGGCTTGCTCTCCTGATCGACGCAGTAAAAACCAGAGCGAGAATTCGCCCGCCAGCTCATGCCGGTACTCTTCCAGCAAAATTTTCGTTACGTCCGTTCCGGCAGCGGCACCAAGACCAGCACGCTTGCGAATTTGTCCGTTAATGACGGCCAATGCACCGGCAGAATTACCGCTTTTTAACAGGGCTTCGGCTTTACTTAGCAGCACTTGCCCATAACGCATCAGAATCAGGTTTTGACCGCTGAAGATATAAGCTGGATTACCAGAATTCCCCGTCGCAGCAGGGTCACGCCAGGTTTTGACACCATAATATCCCGACCGCAACCCGTCCGAGCCTTTCCACGGTTTCGCAACAGTTCCCAACGTGTTCAAGCCAGGGTAGTTTTGCTTCACCAGCGGGTAATCACTAATCTTGATTGCCGGGCTGGGGTGAACATCGCCGGGGCCAAGGACAGTTGGCAGTTTCCGGGTATCACCCGCTTCAAACGAATCATACAGCTTCTTATCCGCGAAAGAATATCCAAATTGTGACACTTCTTCCGGCATTCCGAAGGTAGCCAGCCAATGAGAGTCATTCGCATGGCCCCACGACATATCGCTACCAGCAATGTACTGAATCTCAAAAATGGACTCTTTACCGTTTTGATTATTCAACTCATGGATGTTGACGAATTTATCTTCCAACTGGTATTTACCAGTTAGCTGTTCATACGTAGCGGCAGCGTCGGCATATTTTTTTAGCCACATCTGCGCATCACCAAGGTAAGCCAAGGCTGCTCCTTTGGTAGCCCTGCCAATATCAGCAGCGGCCAGATCCTGCTGCCAGGGCAATAGGTTAGCGGCTGCTTGCATATCATCGGCAACAGCGGTGAATACTTCATCCTGAGTATTTCGGGGATGACGGCCATCGTCTGTTACGGTCTGCAGCTCCAAAGGCACACCCCCGAAATTAGATGCCAGATAATAGTAAAAAGCACCCCGCAAAAACAACGTTTCACCCGTTAGTCGATTAGCGAGCGTGTCCGAAATTACCTTATTGGCTTTCATATTTTCAATAATCGGGATCGCTGAGTTAGCGCGCGCAACGCCCTGATATGCTCTGGACCAGAAAATATTCAGCGCGTCAAAGCCGGTTGGCACTTCATACGTTTCAAAAAATGTATCGGCTCCAAAGTTTTTGAAATCCTGCGACAGGAAATTGGCCTGATACCACAACGCTTTAAGCGTAAAATCGACGTCGTGAAACGTATCATAAATACCTGTCACGAGGGCAATGCCGTCTTCAGGCTTTTTAAACAGCGCGTCTTCCGTGATGCCCTGCGTATTTTTCTGTTCCAAGAACGATTCCTTACAGCTTATCGGCAACAGTACCACTGCCAGAAAACAGAGCAGACCTATTATTTTATAGAATTTCATATTCAGTTCATGTATTTTGATAAAGATTAAAACTGCACACTCAGGCCTAGCGTAAAGAAGCGTGAAGTTGGGTAATTGCCCACATCAACACCTTTCACCGTAGCACTCGTGCTTCCATTATTTGGATCGCTAACTTGCCCGATTTCAGGATCTAAGCCTGTGTATTTAGTGAACGTAACCAGATTCTGCCCGCTTACATACATCCGTACTCGGGTAGACGTAATTTTCCGTACCAATGTTGCTGGTAATGTATAGCCAATTTGTAGGTTCCGCAATCGCAGGAACGAACCGTCCTCTACGTAGGCATCTGACACGCGCGTATTACCGCTTTTATCATCCCGGACAGCACGAGCGTAGGTAGTCGAGCGGTTGGTTTCCGTCCAGCGGTTTACATAAAATTCTTCGCTGACGTTCTCCACCCCCACGCCGCCGTTGGTTGCCAAACTTTGCAGATTCCGTTTTGCATAATTCAGAATGTCGTTCCCAACAGATGCATACCAAAACATAGAAACGTCGAACTGTCCATATGAACCATCGAAGTTTACGCCCCCAAAGAATTTCGGTATCGGACTGCCAATGATCACCCGGTCATCGTCGGTAATACGATCATCTCCGTTGATATCGACAAACCGTCGGTCACCGGGTGCGGTAGAGGATGCCTGATAAAACGTACCAGGTCCATATTTGGCAGCTGCGGATGCATTGAAGGCATTGATTTCATCCTGCTCCTGAAAAATTCCCGCTGATTTGAAGCCGTAAAACGCACCCACTTGACCGCCGACCTGTGATTGGGTAAACGTCGTCCAGAGATTACCACCAAAAGTCGGAAACCCCAGATCGGAGAAGTTACCAACCGATGTGAGTCCGTCGGCAAAACTTAGAATCTTATTGCTAACCGTCGTGACGTTTGCGCTGACACCCCATTTAAAAGGATGACTAGACTCGCGGTATTCCAATCCCAATTCCAGACCACTATTGCGAATGCTACCTACGTTCCGGGTCGCGGTACTAAAGCCCGTTTGGCTAGGCACGTTCACGTTAAGCAGGAAACCGCTTGATGAGCGGACGTAGTAATCAGCCGTAAAATTGATCCGGCCATCGAGGAAAGACGCGTCCAGTCCAATGTTCGACTGAGTTTGATTTTCCCACGTTAAATTCGGATTTGGTAACGCACTCAGGACAAGACCATCGTAGTACGTTTTCGTTTGCCCAAACACATAACCCCGGTTGTCGATCCTGCTGCTACCCGAACTATAGATGCCCTGGTATTGAAACAGCCCGATATTCTGGTTGCCCGCTTTCCCCCAACTACCACGAAGCTTTAAATCGCTCACCGCATTCACTGACTTAAGGAAAGGTTCATCTTTCAGGCGCCAAGCTACCGACAGAGACGGAAATACGCCGTATTTATTACCCGGGCCAAAACGTGATGAGCCATCCCTGCGTACAGTACCGGTGATGATGTAGCGATCAAGCAATTTATAGGTCAAACGCCCAAACTGGGAAGCCAGCGACCAGGTCTGCTGATTGCCATACGGCGTTACGGTTTGAATGGAACCCACATTGCGGAGTTCGTCGCTAATGAGTCCGGAGCCACTGGCGCCACTCTGGCGATATGTATTTTCCTGAGCCGATACCCCGCCCACAAAATCAATCGAATGAATGCCGAATGTTTTGTTATAAGCGATTGTATTTTCCCACAACCACTCCGCCGTGTTGCTGGCATTCTGAGAATAAAAGGCGAGTGGTGGCGTCAGTAACCGGTCGTTTGTCGGCGTAAAATAATAACCCGATCCATCGCTGGTGTTCCAGCCAAAATTAGTTTTCAGACGCAAACCTGCAACAGGCGTAACTTCCAGGTAGGTAGTGGTCAGCAGGTTATTAGATTCCTGCTGCCGGTCTGTGGTTTCCAGATCCGCAATGACGTTGGTACTTCCCGAAACCGCCGTGGCGCCTTTGGTATAATAGCCGTAACTCCCATTGGCATCTTTTACCTGATCCGTCAACGGATTGCCCGTCATTGTTGGCACTAGTTTGGTCAGGTTACCAACGCCGTTCTGGCCAGAGCCAAAACCAACGAAACCACCCGTGCGGGTATATTTCATGCTCGTTGAAACTTTGATCCATTTTGCGGGCGTATAATCCAGATTTAGGCTGCCGTTGTAACGTTTGAAATTCGAAAATTTAATCGTTCCCCGCTGATCAAAATAGCCCAGCGAAAGGGACGTCTGCACCTTGTCGCTTCCACCACGCAAAGCCAGATTATAGTTTTGGCGGTAGCCCGTTTGGTACACTTCCTTCTGCCAGTCAATGTTTCTTAATGTTGATGGATTTCGCCACTCTGGTAAAACCGGATAGGACTCTTTGTCAGCGATCTCCGTCGCAAACGAAGCAAAATCCTGTGCATTCAGTACCTTATATAACTCGGGGATCGCCTGCACCGATCCGTAGGCATCGAACGAGACCTGCAATGCGCCCTGCTTGCCACGCTTGGTCGTCACGATAACGACACCATTGGAAGCCCGGTTACCATAAATGGCCGTTGCCGACGCATCCTTGAGTATTTCCATCGACGCAATATCACTGGGATTCAATGTATTAATACCGCCAGAAATAGGATAGCCATCCACAACGTAGAGGGGCGAGTTGTCGCCAAACGTACCTGTTCCGCGAATTTGAACGGACACGCCACCACCCGGCGAACCATCATTATTCGTCACCTGAACCCCGGGCGAGCGCCCCTGAAGTGCCTGATCCAAGGTAGTGACCGGTACTTTTTCAATCTGTGCCGCGCTTACCGAACTGATGGCCCCTGTGATATCTTTCCGCTGCTGCGTACCATAACCAACCACGACGACTTCGTTCAGTGACTTAGTATCCGGAACCAAATCTACATCAATGACCGACTTCGTACCAACCGCAACATCCTGACTGGTGTAGCCGACGCTACTGAATACAAGCGTTGACGTATTGTCTCGAACGGTAATACTATACGTACCATCTGCATTCGAGACTGTACCGGTACTGGTACCTTTAATGATGATGTTGGTGCCTGGCACCGCACTTGCCCCCTGACTCTCGGTGATTTTACCTGTAACCTGCCGATCCTGGCCAACAGCTTTGCATAGGGTTAGCACGACCAGAAAAAGTGAACTTAACATCAGCCTTTTGTACTGATTGATTCTGTCAAATAATAAAGTTTCTTTCATATTTATATTAGAATTTATTGGTATGATGTAATAAGACTCTTTACCTCCGGCCGATGCATACCATTAGCTGCTAAAAGTATTACAAATAGAATTTTATCCAGCAAAAATAGGACTAATCGATATGGAGATACATTAAGGTAAACCCTATTTTTTTAAAACTTAGGGGAAACCCTCGATAAGGGGGACGTATTAGATTCCTTCTTCGCAGCTCAAAAAAGAAAATTTTTGCGAGCTGGAGATTCTGCTTAGGTTGGCAGATTTATTGGGAGAATTCAATATCGACTCTTGCAGTGAAAATCTTAGGCGGGTGCAAATCCGTGGGACCTTTATCAGGCAAGCGTTTGCGTTTTTTGCAACTTTTGAATAGGTAAAGAAATCATAACAGATGTTCCTTTTCCGGCTTCGCCATGCCACATGACGTGCCCGCCAAGGTAGGCAATTCGGGAATTAATGTTAGCAATGCCACTTCCTTTTGATATCAGATGATCGAAATCAGCCCCGAGCCCATCGTCATCTACACTAATTAAAGTAGTTTCTTCATTGACCATAAGCTGAACAGTCACCACCTGAGCATCTGCATGTTTCAACGCGTTGTTGAGTAACTCTTGCACTACCCTGTAGATCATCACAACAGCTTCATCTCCCAAAGTTGGCATTTTGCCATAATGATCTAAAATCAACTTTGTTTTATTTAACAAATTTAATTTTTGAACCAGGTCTTCCAGCGCCGGAATGAGCCCGAAGGTTGAAAGAGCATAAGGGCGCAGATCATTTGAAATCAGCCGCGTTTCTGTGCAGGCCTCATCCAGAAACTGGTTCAGAGGTTCCTTGACGGATAAAGGCAATTCTTCCTGATGCGCTTCGATAAAGAGTTTTATTCGCGACAGTTGGATTCCCAGACCATCGTGTAGATCACGAGCAATTCTACTTCGTTCGCCTTCCTGACCTTCGATCATCGCACGGAGGGATTTAAGCTCCAAATGTCGAATCTGTTGCTGGGCAATGACTGTGTGCTGATGATCAATCAATTTTTGCTGACGTCTCAAGTACACTAATGTAAATACGCCTAGAATACTGATTATCAGACCAATGATTAGTACAGAATTCAATACACGCTGATTTCGGCTTTGTTCTTCAACTAGTTGTTTTTCAACTGCCAGCGTTTTGATCTGACTATCCAGTTCCTGCAAACGAATACTTTTTGTTTGTTCGGATGCGTAAAATTGAACCGTAAAATCGAGGGTTTTCAATGACCAATCATATGCCTTTTTATAGTCACCCATACGGGAATAGCTATCTGCCATATGCCGCGACAATTCCCGCATCATGCCCACACTATTTTCAACCTTCGATAGGTTATAGCTCTTCTGGTAGGCTTCAATAGCCGCCATACTGTTATACCTGGACTGCTCGACCAAACCCAGATAAAAGTGATTCAATGCAATTAACCAGTTAATTTTTAATCGATTTGATATGATCAGACTTCGATTGGCAAAATAGTATGCCGAGTCGGGCTGCTTGTCCCGGGAGTACGTATTGGCCAGCAGATTAAGAGCGTACGCCTGTGAATAGGGTTGCTTGTACTGTACGCTAAGGCGTTCGGTTTCACGCAGGTGTGTTTTTAAACCGGGCGAAATAGGTTCTACATAATGAGCGATATTGTCCAAACCTAACCGACACTCAATGATTTTGGGCATGTTATTTGTTCGCTCGAAATATTGCTGGGCTTTTTTTAAATATTTTTCGGCGTAAGCATACATGAAATAGTCCTGGGCATAGTAGTCTCCTATTGCAAGGTAATGATTGAAGTACCCCAGTGAGTCGCCCATCAGGCCATAGTATTTCAAGCTATTTAAGTATGAGTCCATCGTGTATTTATTGTATCCGTATTGCCGATGGTATAGTTTCCCTAAGGAATCAAAAGCCTGAGCAGCCTGACTGTAATTCTTATCCTGAACTAAAAGTTTAATCTGTTTTTTTAAGCTATCAATAGACGTCGTATCCGATACAACCTTAACAGATTCAAACCCGCAAGCTAGTGTAATTAAAACGAGAAGAACGATCCGTAATATATACCGGTGAGAACAGAATTTCATGAGCATTATCTATTTAGACGACATAAGACTAATCAATCATTTGCATCTCCATAGCCGTTTTTACCAGTAGGGCCGTATTAGGAACACCGAACTTCATAAGTAGGCTACTTCGGTGAAATTCGATTGCTTTGACACTAACAAATAACTGATTGGCAATCTGTTGCGTTGTCAAACCCTGCACAATGCGGGTCAACACTTCCGATTCACGAGGACTGAGGTTCGGTTTTACACCAGTGCCGGCCGTTGGCCTTCGGGTCTTGGGATTATCGTTCAACAAAATTTGCGTAATTGACTCATTGAAATATTGCTTCCCATTGTGAACTGTCTGAATGGCCTGTAGCAACTCCGTTTTTGTAGTATTTTTCAACATATAGCCTTTTGCCCCTTTTTTAACGACCCGCTTTATAAGACTAGCATCGTCGTGCATCGTCAGTGCTACCACTTTCGTTTCTGGATATGTAAGGCCAATATACTCACAAAGGCCGAGGCCGTCCTCAATATGAGGAAACGAAATATCAAGTAACACGACGTCGATCGCGGTTTGGCTTAATCGCGTAATAACTGACTGTGCGGTGTAGCAGCGCTCAGTCACTTTAATATCCCGTGATCCTGAAATAAGCAACTCGATGCCTTCAACAAAAACATTATGGTCATCAGCGATTAGGACTCGTATCATGTATCTAAATACAGTGTAAAATTATCTATTTATCGAAAGTACGACGAATCAGCCATCAACATAAAACAAAAAGTTTCTATCCTTAAAATCTAGGGAAAACCCTAAGGATATTATGTGGAAATCAGATGGTATATATTAGATCGACAAAGAACTTTGATGAAGCTTGATAGCAACCGCCATTTTGTAAATGACCAGTTGCTAATGCGGATGAAGTGATGTTGCTACCTTAGACTGAAGGCAGGAATAGGCTGAATCAATAATTGATTAAATTTGAACTAAAAGAACAAGGAGATTATTTGATGATGCCTTCAAACTGATAGTGATTGAGCTAGCTGAAAGCAAGGTGTCTTTAAGTGCTGCGGCAGATGACTTAGGTTTGGATACTGATCGTATTAGCAAATGGCGCATTCGTTTTGAAAGGCACGATTTTAAATGGCGTATTTATTGCCGATATTGTAGCCGATCAAAATGATAGATTTACAGATTAGAAAGAAAAATTAAAGTTCTGCTGAGAACATTTACATTAATCACTGGTACAAGACACTAGTTTTAAGGACAATGATAACAAAATTGACTCCTCGAAAATTCGGGGCCTTAAAGGCTACACTTCCCATCAATAAACCATCAATTGGATTCGAGACTTATGAGGATCATGAGGAAGTTACAAAAAGTCTAGATTCAAGGTAATGATAGGGCCGATGCCGAAAAAATTAAAGACTACTTTCAAGCTGTATTACTAAAAACAGTTAGTGAGATCGAGCGTTTCCCAAATCTTGGACAGTCAAAACTGGAAAATCAGGCTAGTATTTTCCTCTTTTTCACCCGCATTGCGATCTCCTCAGGAGTTAAATTTTCCAATAAACTATGGGGCCAGGAACTATTATACTCTTGCCGCCAATTTTCAATTTTCTCCTGTGCATCTTCAAGTGATAAAACCAATGTGCGTTTAAATGAGGGTCTCCCAATTCTTGGACAGCTAAAACTAGAAAATCGGGTCGGCATGAGGGTCTCCCAATTCTTGGACAGCTAAAACTAGAAAATCGGGTCGGCATCTTCCTCTTTTTTCACCCGCATCACAATCTCATTAGGAGTTAAATTTCCCAATGAACTATGCGGCCTGAAGCTGTTATACTCTTGTCGCCAAGTTTCAATTTTTTCCTGTGCGTCTTCAAGTGATAAAAACCAATGCGCATTTAAACATTCATCTCTAAAGCTACCGTTAAAGGACTCAATAAAAGGGTTATCTGTCGGTTTTCCAGGTCTTGAAAAGTCGAGCGTTACGCTGTTATCATAACACCATTTGTCCAACGCTTTGGAAATAAATTCAGCACCATTGTCAACCTGAATCCGGTTAGGTACGGTTAAATTTACAATTTTTATCTGATTCATCACAGCGACAACATCCTCTCCCTTCAGCGATTGGCCGACATGAATAGCCAGACACTGCCGACTAAAGTTATCGACTACAGTTAAAGCCCGAATTTTTCGCCCGTCAAAGAGCTGATCTGCCACAAAATCCATGCTCCAGCTTTGATGAATATTAGAAAGCTGCGGCCTGTCAAGTCGCTGTGAAGCGGCTCTGCTTCGTCTTGGGCGCTTACTGCGCAGGTTTAATCCTTCTTCCTTGTAAACTCTGTATACCCTTTTATGATTGTCTCTCCAGCCTTCCCGTCTTAGTAAAACATGAATTCTTTGATAACCGTAGCGGATTCGGACCTGTGCAATTTCCTTAATTCGATGGCGAATAGCTGCGTCGTCGCGCCGGTGCGGCTTATAATACCAACAGGATCTTTGTAAGCAAACGACCGAACATGCTCGAATAACGGCAACCTGATAATTCTTCATTAAGCTGGCGGCCAGCGTCCGTTTCTGGGCCGGCCTTAGAGCTTTTTTTTGAGAATGTCCTGTAACATTTGTTTATCCAGGCTCAAATCTGCTACGAGCTGTTTCAATTTCTGGTTTTCCTCCTCAAGTTGACGGAGTTTTCGAAGCTCCGGAACACCAAGACCAGCATACTTCTTTTTCCAGTTGTAATAGGTAGCTTCGCTAACACCCATCTTCCGGCAAACTTCTGCCACCGGGACGCCGGTGTCCGCCTGGCGCAACGCAAAAATGATCTGCGCTTCTGAGAATTTTGTCTTTTTCATAAGCGATTTTTTTGATGGTTAAATTATCAAAATCGCCCAATTTTCTCTAATTATTAACTGTCCAGTTTTCAGGGGGGAGGTCAAGGTCAATATCTAACATAATTAACTCTCTAGTATTAATTTAGCAACTATTCGCGATAGTCGCAATTCCCCAAGAATTCACCTATTCAAAATTTACCTAGGTAAAGTAAGTGTGAACCTACTTTTCTACATTAGCAGCACAAAGCAAGTCAAAATGGCTTTGTTCAGGTCGAATGTGAAACATAAACAGAGAAAAAGATGAACCTGCATGCAAATCAAAAGTATCCTCTGCTCAAATATTTATCCGAGGAGTTTCAAGGAAGCTTTTTCCAAAACGAGCTTACTTGTTTAAACCGTATGTTGATCCTTTATCATAACCGGTACAGTTTCTCTATTGATGACAGCACCGGGGACTACCTGGATGATTTTGCAAGATACCTTCAAAAACCCTTTGCCTTTTGGTATCTACCTTCCTCAAAAAGACGGCAAATCAACCTGATTCGTAATAGAATGCTTTATTTGATGGAAAACAACCGTCAAATCTACGAGCAGCTGCTTGTTCGAAAGGATTACAGCACTTTCGAATCCAAACAGCAGACGATACTTAAAATCTACCAATGGCTTCAAACCCTTCCCGATGAGCCGGCAACGAAAAGCGGAATTGATATCAACCAATGGGAGCAGGACCTGAAATCACAGTTCGGGCATCTGCTATTAGAATCTGAATCCTCTGTTCCAGAACTGCAAAAGGTTTTAAAGAAACTGCCTCCTCTAAATTTTCATCAGATTCTGACCGGACCGGATGATACGAGCCGGAAGCAAAAATTTGAGCACCTTATAGCTATCCTTCTTAAAGAACAATGGATTGCACCTTCTGAAACCGAAGGAATTTACCAATTTAGAAATACGGGTACCGGCGGACGGCTGCAATTGGCAGCGCTGTATTTTACACTTAATAAACTGGGACACATCCAGCAGCGGCTTACCGCTCCCAAGGTAGCTGCCGTATTTAACAGCTGGCTTTCCCATAGCATTCCCCGCGAGTCGTTTATTAAAGCCTTTCAAACCGAGCAGCAAGATACTTTTAACTGCGGAGCCCATAAGCCCCGGTATAAATATGTCAGGGATTGCAGCCTTCTTCTCCGGGAACTCTAGGGAAGTTTGGGTCACAAATTTTCCTTTTTTGTTCTTTTTCTTCCTACCGGAAAGCCAGGAACATTATTGTCATATCCCCGCCTGAAATTTACAGCATGTTCCACTAAACAACATGCAAGCGATGACATTTCAAATCAGTATCAGATGCAACCCTTGCAAACACAAACTTATCCTGTTGCGTGCTGCAAAAACGCACCAGGATATAGTTAACCTGCTCGTTTTTCTACGTGCGATATCAGTCCGGGCAGTGATTTTCTGGATTGCCTCCCCTACCCTTTGTGCAGATCCATGCTCTGTGCGTCGGCCAGTGCATATCAGGCCACTTGACAAGATGTTTGGCTTTTGCTTAGTGAGCCTTAATTCTTATTAAATCATTTTAAACTAAAAACGTCATGAATGAGACTAAACAACAGCTTATTGGGCTCTTTGTGAGCCGTGATGTGAAAAGAAGAAAGAAACTTTATCAGTATTATGAAAGCTACTTTAAGCAGCAGCATTCCGTCCGCTTCACACTCGCATTGATCAACGCCGATCTGGGAAGCACGCTAGTCAATTGGCTAGACATTAAATACATCCGTGCGCATTGCCATCAGTGGCAGACTACTCTACCAGATCAGACGGACAATTTACACCAGCTAGCTGAAAGCAATAACGTAGAGTAATCCGGGAGCTTGGGTTAAAAATTAAATCCATTTCAGTCGTGAATAAACCTAACTCCATGATGAAAAAAGGCATATTTTCTATCAGACCAGGGCTGGTCCAGAACGCCGTATATACCTAACCGGAGAAGACAATTAATTTAATACCCAAGCCAATGGATAAAAAAATACTGATCGATCTTTTTGAGCGCAGAGATAAGAAAAGAAAACGGATCCTTTACGAGCTGTATTTCGATCTGATCAATTCCAGGCTAACAGCACGCTACATTGCCGAAACGATCTGCAAGGATCTGGGGCGTGCCGATATGGTCAATGCAGCGGACATCAAGTTCTGCCGGTTCCAATTTAAAGGTAAAGTCGCAAGCGCCGCATTAAAACCGGGTCCCAGATCTAAACCTGTTTCTGCTTCATCGGTTCAAGTTGAACCAAGTAGCCAAAGCTCCGGCTCTAGCGCTCACTGGTCAGATCCGGACACCATGAGTACACAAGAGAATATTATTGTTGAATCTAAATTTTCTAAAAAATGAAACGCAAATTCCATTATGTGCTACAAGCCAAGGGCGGTGTAGGCAAAAGTCTATACACCTATCTAAGAGCCTTGGCCGAATATGACCGTTCTTCCCTGTTTGTCGATGTGGACCATTCCACAAAGACTTCCACCCGTCAGCTTAAATTTCTTGGAGAAGCAAGGATGGAATCGCTATCGTTGGTCGGGAAACGGGATATGATTGTAAGAGACATTTTTATCGGATATGTCGAAAGTCTGGCTGATGCTCCCTTCGATGAAATCTTTATGGACTTTGGTGCTCCGGAAAGCGAGCAGTTCCCGGCACTTGTCTCCAAAGACCTAAACTTTAAAGCATGGTGTGACAGGCTGGGCAACGAAGTTACCTTCCATATCATCATCGCAGGCGGCGGTGCGTACCGGGCCTGCGTGGAGTACCTTCAAAAAATGATCGAGGTAATTAGTGGGCGCTTTCGGATCGTGGTCTGGCAGAATCTGAGCACTTTCAGTGAGCTGCCCCAGCTGTCCGCTGAACTGTCTGATAACTGCGCCAGGTTTGGTGTTGAGCTGCGGCAGTTTGGTGACTTTGATGCAGGAACCCTTTTGGGTATTCAGATCCTTGATGGAATCAGAAATGGATACAGACTGGATCAGTATCCATTCGGCGCGCAGATCTGCCTGGAAACAGAACTTGAAAACAATTTCAGCGATGAACCAGGTCAGTAAAGAACAGCTCACCCGGATCCGGGGCAGGTATCTGGAAAAATACGGTAAGCTAATGGACAACTGGTCTCCGATGCTTTTTTATGAGATCCAAGAGAATTTCACTCAATTGGACAATACTGTAAAAGCATCGATTGAGCAGATCAACAAGGCTGCGGCAGATATCAAGGGCAGTCATAAGTCATTCCATTTCAAGGATGATCGCCAGTCCCTCTTCTTTGGGCTGGGCATAGCTGGGCCAACTGCCTTGGCTGTCATGCTGGTTTCGATTTTGATTTTTTGGTATGCTCGAAGCAGCCAGGATTATGAGCAAAAGAAACAGATCATTGATACCTACGAGAATGCTTCTGATTATGTGCTTCTCATGCAGCATGGAGAGATCGTTCAGCACGACGGTGCCAAATACCTTTTGCTTCGGCCGGTGCCTAAAAAAGGAGATATCTTCATAGGGAAAGAGTATATCTATGATCCAACTAACAAGCGGATACTCGTACCATTAGGCAGAAAATAGCCTCAGAAAGCCTTAAAGTAAACTTTTGTGAACTTTTTTAAACTTTGGCTGCCAAACACAGCCATTTGTAAACTTCTGTAAACTTTTCGTTGGCTTCCCCAAAGCCAGCTATCGCCGGCACGTCGCGAAAAGGCGACGACCGGCGAGAACTGGCCATGGGAAAACCCCTGGACCCCGCTATTCGCCTCTTGAGCTCATAGCTTATTGTGAAAGATTAATTTTAAAAATTCAAGATTTATGGAAAATCAAAAGGTGAAAGGCAGACCACCAAAGCCAGACAGTATAGCCAGAAGAGATCACTTTTCTGTATGGGTCACCAAAGATGAAAAAGCTAAGATCAATCAGCTGATTGAAAAAAGTAATTTATCCGCAAGTCAGTTTTTTCTGACGCTTGCCCTTGATGTTCCCATCAAGCGGCCGCAGAAAAAGACACTTCCTGCGCGTACCGCGGAAACCATCCGAATTCTTGAGCAGCTTGCAGGCATTCTTTCGTTGGCCGTTTTGAAAACAAAAGATAATCAGATGAACTCTGAGCAGTGGAAGCAAAGCAGCCAGCAGGTGCGGCTTCTTTCCAAACTGATTACGCTCTGGGTCTTTGAAGAGTTTGAAATCAGAAGCACCCGTAAAACCTTGACACATATCAGGGACTGGATGCAGGATTTAGAATTGTTTGTGAGTTTGACAATACCTTCTTCGGACGAGAAAAACAGCTTGCAAAATAAAACAGCCTCAGCTTACAAAGCATCCAAAGAGCTGCTTCAAAAGTATGAGCTATATTACAGATCAGAGGATCTAAGAAGCGAAGTTCTTTGGAAGCACGAGCAGGCTAGTAATGATTTAGTTACAGTGCATTCCCGGATTCAGAAAGCGGTGGACGAGATTTTAAACCGTATTAAAAAATGATCGGAAAAGCTGGTCTGGGTAGCTATGCCAAAGGAATTTTGGAATACTGCTATTATGAAAAAGAATTGACCGTAAAGCAGCGAAAGAACCTCACTCCGGACGATGTCCGGGGTGAGCTAATCTATTTGCAGCATCTGGCGCTGGAAACATTGCCTGACGGACGTTATGACCTGGATTATCTGGCCAGGCAGTTTCTTGACAACATGGATAAGAATCGAAACCTGACCAGATTCATTTGGCACCAATCATTCAGTTTTCCGCCAGGTGAAAAACCCTCAGATGAACAGATCACAACGATTGCCACCGAGTTTGCCAAAGAATTTGGCTTTGAACAGAACCAAATGCTGGTCTTTCGTCATCAGGATACTGCCAATTCTCATTTTCATCTTGTTGCAAACCGGCTCAATTACAATGGAAAAAACACGGCAGACCATTTTAATAACTATGCCCGCACCGGAAATTTCTGCAGAAGGATGGAGTTGGAGCTGGGTCTGAGTATCACTCCTCAGATGCGTATCATTAGCGGTAAACAAGCTGAACATGAATTATCTGATCAGTCTAAAATAATGCTCAAAGAACTATTAGACCGGCTTTTACCGTCAGTTCAAACCATAGAGGGACTTAGCGAAGCATTAAAGAAACAAGGATATAAAACTTATCCAGGAAGAGGCATTGTATTTTTCAACACAAAAAACCGGATGAAGGTCAAAGGTTCTGAGCTCGGACGTCAGTATTCACTGGCTAATCTGCAAAAGAGGCTCGGGCAACAGATTGCTGAATGCCAAAATCAGGTTCAAAAGCCGGAACTGAAACGTGAACGAAAACGCGGGATTCGTTTAGCGTAAACTAAACGTTTCAACAGTTAGATATAAAATACCACAAACAAGACATTAACACCGTGATAGGATAGTTTCACAGAAAAAAATAGATCGTCTTCCTTTCTCAATTCCTTGTTCCAAAAAAATACTCTTTTATAAATTTCTATCCAGTAATTTTTGAAGAATTTCAATCTTTTCCTTTTCAGATTGAAGAAGACGTTCGTAAAGCTGCTTGATGTCATCAACAGCCTCAATCCACTTATCTATCGGACTAAATTGATAATTAACATTTTGATTTGCGTTATCGTAGTTATTCTGAATATTGAATATTGCCTTTTCTTCGTCAAAATTCTTTATGGCCTCTGCCGGTACCTTCAAAATTTTGGCTACCTGATCTAAAATATCCTGCTCAATGACGTCCTTCTGTTCCAAAATTGAAACGCGTTTTTGCGTCCATTCCTCTCCAAGCTCATAAGCAAGTCCTTCTTGCTTAATACCCAGCATTTCTCTAAAGCGCTTTATATTTCGTCCGTGGTGTATGGTTTCGCTCATTGCTAATTCGTGTTGTGATATTCAAATATAAGACTTTGAAAGATCAAACAACTTGCTAAATAAGAAAATTTGCGACTAAAATATTCCATTGTAGAATGGATCAGACGGTTACGGGTAATGAAATTCGGGAATCGTCCACTCAAATTCTACCGCTATGAGATATACCACATCAAGCGAAGAGCATCAATATCCAGTTTGGATATCGCCCGAAGAAATGGCTTCGCCAGCAGACTTTGTCCGAAACTTTTGCGACTCCTGGAAACTTTCTGATTGCCGCTTTTACTTATGGCAGATGCTCAGCAATTCCATTTCATACGAATTCACGCATATCGAAGCCTCTGCCGGCGGCCAAATTTTCTTTTTCGAAAACATAATGGCTATGATTGAATCTGTTTATTTACTGAATACCGAAACCGAAAAATCGGCCATAAACGGAAACATTGCTCCGAGCCGTGTACAAGATTCTGACAATCTAAGCGAAATCTCAAAAGAGGATCTACTTGATAAAATCGTTTGCATCATCCGTGAGACTGCCCCTACCGACAAGATATTTCTGATTTCGTCTAGGACAGATCAGTCAAAGCGCCCGAAATTAGATTTCGTTGTTTTAACCGAAAGCACGGATACCAAGTCTACCAGCGAATATGAAGCTGATATCAAGAACTTGACATATCCAATGGCAGCCGTTGAAATTAGCATCTTTAAGACCTCCTACTTTAATTCAATAGTTGAAAACGGCGGAGGTCTATATTTTTCCCTGGTGCTTCAAAAGGCAGAGCTTGTTTTTGACTCAGGAAAACAAAAAGACTTCATAATCCCTATCTCAAAAAATTTTGATCGGGCTCAGCTCCGCTTTGACTATTTTCACAAACGCGCAGTTTCCTTTCTAAAAACATCAGAGGCTCATCTTAGAGGAAAGGAGTACGAGCTAACGGCTTTCAGTTGCCATCAAGCGGTGGAGCATACATTAAATGCTCTTTTGTTTTGCCTAATGGGTATTAAAAATAAAACGCATAACCTGAAAAAATTACTGGGGCTTTCATCCCGGGTTATCACGAAACTCCAATCAAACTTCTTTGAAGATGAAAATCAGACCGATCTTTTACCGGTTTTGCAGAGCGCGTATATTAAAGCACGATATTCCGAGAAATTCACGGTTGATTCTAAGCAAGCAGGTATTCTGCTTTCCAAAACAGAGCAGTTATTAATACTTGTAAAACAAGCTGTCGAGGAGATTAAGAATAGCTATGGTTCGACTGGGGCAGCATTTACATTGGAGTCGTCGGTAGATAAAGAGGATCCTGGTTTCAAAGATCAAGTAAGTTCCAATGATAGCATCTGTGAAACATATCAACCTTTTTTAAAATCATTCTTTGATTTCTACGAACCAGAGGATTTCAAAAGACGGTTCTTTCACATTCTTCAAGCCTATTCTCAAAATGATTATTATCGGCAATCCAGCCCCTCTGATGTATTGTTTACGATGGAAAAACTCGGAGAGCTAATCTTTGCAGCGAAAGAGCTTTATCCCGAGCACTTTACAATCAATTATCTGAAAAATGAGGATGCAGGTAAGAATTCTAAATCAACGGATTTTTTTACTCTCGGTGAGCTGTCTTCCTTCGAACAACAAAATCCACTTCAAATCATCGCGGAGTTTTTTGCCTTCAAAACGTATGACCAATGGGATGAGTGCTTAAAACATATATGCTTCTTTGCGTTATGCTCCGACGATCCAACTGAGGCAGGATTTAGAGAAGACACAATGACAATTTTGGGGAAAGTATTGAGATTAGTCAATGCTTGTGACATCATCTATGCAAGTTTTGGAATAAACTAAACAAATTTAGTAGTGTTTTTTAATTGTATGCGCCTTCAAAATGATTTTGAAGGCGCATTTATCTTCGGCGTCGTAACTGTTATTATTTGTAGCGGAAATGGTGGACCTCTACCATTAAGTAAAATATTTCCCTGCTAAATATTTCATATGTATTCTCTTAAACAGAATGACAAAATAAGTTTCCAAAACATACTCTTAGGTAATACCAATCTTAAAATGATTCTAAATGCTTTTCTCTAAGCTTTTGCGTCAAAAGCGCTCATCCCCGGATCAATAATCCTGACCAAATTCTTATTGCCATAAGACTAAGGCGCCCAACGCCGGTTTACTTCACTTAATGTATCCACTTCCCACCAAGATCCAAGTCCCGGATCAAGCCACCCGGCACCATCAAGAAAGTACAGATCGAATTCTTCGCTTACTTCTTTCTCAATATACAGATTTCGGTACTTTCCTTCCGTAGCGTTATCTTTACAAGTTAAACTTCCATTCTCTTAATGGTACCTTATTTTTTGGTTAGTATTTTATGAAGGGTTACAATATAATGTGAGTTTGAAACTTCGTTTACACCCGAAAAGATGATATACATATTACCTTTGCAACCGCGAAGCATATAAAAATTTATAAATCCGCCACAAGGAGCTTTTGAATTTTGGCCTAACTTCATCTCATATTTCAGCTCCTCGAATAAGTCTCCAACATTTCCCCCTTTAAATTGAGTCTCTATTAACCATTCATAATCTAAAAATATAGTCTCATCGTTTAGAGTTATGTTAATCTTTGACGGCTCAAAGCTAGTATTATCGAAAAAATATTCGTTATTTTTAAACTCGATTAATATTTCCATACAAGTTTAATTTAAAGGTGTACCAGGGTGAAATATGATTCTTGATTCAAAATTTAAGATTTGAAACTATTCTAGTCCGCCTCTTCGTCCAAATGCCGGTAGAGCTCTCGACCTTTGCATTAGAATGCCAGAGGGTACCGTTACTTCCTGAATAAAAGAAGCGGTATTAAATTCAAGCAGAGCTAAGCCTTCAAGAGCGAAAGAACTTGATTTTGGTGCAACCTTGGTCAGGAATGCTCCCCATTAGGATTTCCAGAAAATAATCTGTAATATGTTTCTAAATCTTTGACTGCAAAAGAAACAATTTTCCCACCGGCATTTGGAGTCATTCCTTGGGATATACCTTTTATACTTCTCCTTATCTTCCCAATCTTACCGATAGGAAAAATCGTAGCCAAATTAAAGGTCGCTTCCGCACTGGACATTACCTCGCCGTTAACATTGCACCCTGTAAAGTAAGCTTTTATGGAATTGATACCGATAGCAAGAGGATTAAATTCATTCATCGCCGTTACAGCCATATGAACAGATCCTCCATCTTTTAAAAGACCTTGGCCCTTTCTCTTTACTTTTACTTTTTTTCTTATCCTCCCCTTTTGCTCGATCCACAAACCTTTCACTCGCAGCCTCATTTTGCGTAGCTATTTCAGCCCAAGACGTAAATCCTCCATAAGCAGAGCTCTCCATTCCTTCTGAATCAATATACCTGATCGGATTGTTATTCCCATAAGCATAAGGGCACCATCACTTGAAACTTCGCTCAATGGAGCTACCTCCCGCCATCCATCCATCCCAGGATCAAGCCATCTAGATCCTTAATCGTAAAAATTAAAGTCTGACGTAGCGCAGAAACTACCTCAGGCTTAGCTTTTTAACCATAATTGCTTATTAAAATGGACTTTACCTTCATTACTCAACTCCTTTAATATTTCATTAATTTCATCTTCCGAGTATCGGACTTTATTGACATAATCTAGATAGTCGATAATTTCATTTAATGAAACCCCTTTTTGAGAATTAGTCATTTTGAGAACTGATTCTTTTATATTAAACGCTGCCAACACAGTTATCCAGTTTAAATCCCTAAATATTTCTTTAACATTTCCATTTCTTTTAGATAGTATTTACTTCGTTCTGGTTTATTAAGATCAGGGCCAATATTAATTATTTCTGTACTGGGATCTTTTATTTGTTTTCTAATCCAATTGACTTGATTTTTCATCCAATTAGCCGGGTTAGTACTTCTTGGCTTAAACCGTGTTGCCCCTATTATTTTTGCGTATGGGATAACATTCTCAGCCATATTTTCCCCAAGAACTACAATTCGTTTTGCATTTTTTAAATTTTTCAATACTTTGACTGGTCCACCTGGGCCAATCGGTAAGTCAGGCACTGTTGCCTGTATGGCATTTGGATCGGACTCAAACGCCCCTTCGGAAAACAAAAGGTAACTCCAGAAATCTGAATTAGCCGCCCTAGCTTTAAAGGTTGATCCGTATTTATCCGAAGCTTCACTTTTTCTCTTCTCCCATTCTTCTGTTTTCTTATCATTTTTTTTATCCTCATTTTCCTCCCTAAACCTCTGGCTACTTTGCTCATGCATAATAGCCAGCTCGGCCGAAGAGGTAAACCCACCATAAGCTGAACTTTCCCGGCCGTCAGGGTCAATAAACCTGATCGGGTTATTATTCCCATAAGCATACGGACTTAATCTTCTTGATGTTTCCGCCAATGGATCTACCCTTTACCACAACTGCACCACTTTTACTTCGCGCGCGCATCTGGTTTCAACCAGTAAGCCAAAGAACTTTTTAATCTGACCAAAGATACCACTATCTTTAAACTCGTCGATAAAATGCTCACCAACAAGAAGTTTAAGGAATTCTTTAGTCAAAATGTGGCGGCGTTATATTAACAAAACCCCGATCTCTCAGGGCTTTGGGAAGTCTTAGATTTAAGCAAGCACCTGGAAATAGAGTCTTTTATAATTAGGATTTTCTCAGACTTCTAAGATAAATTCGTAGACCTGGCAAAACTATATTAATGAATGCTGCCAAATACAAAATAAAGTATTGTTTGCCAGACAAACATGGTGGACAATCCATACTTGATAGACACGGTTCACAAAGAGGCTGGTAATACTTAAAAGAACCCCAGAGACCCAGATCTATAAGCAATAAAATGGCCCAAAATTTATTGCCTTTCTTTATCAGGTTTATCAACATTGATTTCATATCTAAAAGTTTTGCCTGCATTGTTTTTATCCTTGGACCATGTATCGTATGCTTTCATAGCATCTCCCACAATTGAATTAATATTCCTCTGATCAGCATTTCCCTTTTGCGAATCTCCCATAATATTATTTCCCCAGCCCGGATGTGGCCCTTTTTTGTCATCATAGCGATCGTCCAAACCTAGCATATGCCCAAATTCATGAGCAGCAGGATTATCCTGTGATAAGTTCATTCCATTTCGACCAACTCCACGCCATTCTCCTTCGTCTCCGCCACTAACAAAGGAGCGGCCTACTTCGCCAAGTGTGGCCCCGACTTCAACAAAATTGTCTCTATTGTTAGGATTCCAGCTTTCAGGGATAATGAATGGGTCCGCTTTTTCTTTGCCGCCATATACCCCTACTTTTACATCAAACTTGACATTATAAGAATTCCCGGCAGCATCCTTTACGGAAAAACCCTTATCCCACTTCGCCATAATATCTCTTTGCATTAATGATGCGGTTGCTTTTGTCGCCCCAGAACCGTAAACATAAATATTTGAACTGATAGTAAGAGTATTACCCTTTATTGCTAAAACCCCATCACGACCATCAGGGTCGATATATTTTAATGGATTATTAAAGACATAGCTGTACGGCGTCATTGACGGATATTTTTCCGACATTGGATCTACCTCCCACCAGCTACCCACCCCAGGATCCAGCCACCTTGCTCCGTAATCGTATAAGTTTAATGAAAACTCTTCATTAAGCTCCTTCCCGTTATAAAGATAACGATATTTCCCAGCGGTTGCATCATTATACCAGGCACCATCAAAACTTTTCCCGAAGGGGTAGTAGTGGTTTTCACTCAAAATCTCAGTGTTGTCAATACTTTCGGAATTGTTTTTGTCAGAAAAGACAACACGGCTATTTCCCAAATGATCTCTTAAAACATATTCGTAACGGAAAGTGCCCGCATTGTTAAACGCCCTACCTTCTTCGTTATAAACCGCTTCCACGACGTTGTTTTTCAGTTCTATGCCGTCCAGATAATTTTGTGTCAAGGTGACTGTTCCAGCAGTCTTTACCGTTTTTCGGAGCTTATTACCCAGTCCATCATACAAAAGCTCGATTACATTGTTGGAACCAAAGTCGAACTTGTTGGGCAGATTTAAATGGTTATGCGGTGCATCCAGGTTAACGTGCGTTGGCGGGATGCTGTTCACTCCTGTGCTCTGTGTGCTCAGGTTACCACCAGTGGGTATGGTCAACGTCTGGCTGTCAATGGTGGCATTCGTGTAATTGCTGCCCCCCTTCACCATGCCCTTGCGGGTGATGGAGGTGATGTTGCCTCTTACATCGAAGGTTTGAGCCTCCCCGTAGTAATCCACGGCATCAATACCGCCGGCACTCGTGTAGCTTGAATATTTCGAAGACGTAAGCCTGTCCAGATAATCATAAGTAAAGCCATATGCCTGTGCAGCACGGCCTTTTACTTGCCAGATCATCTGTCCGATATTTCCGCTGTTCTGCGCCGTACCGCTTAGTCCACCTGTAAGGGTGTTGTATTCAAGCGTTTGTCTGAACAAGTCGTCGTTAGTGGCGGCGAAAGTGGGCGTGCTGAAATTGGTGAGCATGTTGCTGACAGGGAACGTACTGCCGCTCAATCCCGCTGTACTGTTGATGGAGCTCAGCAGCCCATTGGTTAGGTAGGCATAATCTATCTGTTGCAATCCGTTGGTACCCGGGCCAAGCTTTTTATTGGCCAGCTGGTCCTTAGCGGTGTAGGCCAACCGGCTGATCACCGTTGCCGACGCACCATTGATGCTCTGGCTGGTTTGGGTGAGGCGCCCCCAGGCGTCGAACAGGCGGGTATTGGCTATACTGGTGGTGCCCCCACTGTGGACACTGCTGCGGGTTTCAGTAAGGATGTTGTCGCCATGGTCATAGCCATAGGCCACACTTTCGGCAGAAGTGCTGGTAATGTTGGTGTGGTTATTGCCCGTGGTGGAACTCACACGGCCGTACGTATCGTAATTAAAGGTTGTTTGCAGCACAGCATTGGCCGCGGCAGGCGTCACCACAGGGTCAGCGACGGTGAAGGCCTGCACCTTGCTGGTTTTGAGTTTATCGGTTTCTATACCCGTGGTGGCAGTGCTGTATATGTTTTCTAAAATATTGTTGGAGAGTGAAATGCCATCACCAGTTCCGGAAGCATACACGCCCTTTTGGGTAAGACGACCGTAATCATCGTATTTACTACCCATCCAGCGGTTTGAGTTGGCCCTAAGTATTGGGTCCTGGTACCTTACGGGCAAATCACGACTGTTGTACTCGTAAGCTTCGTAAGCTTTGCCCGGTACCTTTTTCTGGCTGATCAGGTCGCTGTTGGTGTATTGATAGGTAAATACCAGCTCTGCATCGCTCCAGCTGGCCCCGGGAGGAAGCACACGTACTAGCCGGTCTTTGTCGTCATATACATAGTAGGTATCCGATCTGCTGCTTTCAGCTCCGTTGGTCTTGCGGCTGAGCAACATCCGCCCTTTTTTGTCTGTAAAAGTGATGGACTTGTTGCCGTTTCCGTCCGTAGTGGTGGTTTTGGTCAATAGGTCGGCACCCAAGGTGGCAGAGCTCCCTGTTGAGAAATTGAAGTTGAGCACCGCATCGCCGCTGGTGTTGGCGGCATAGGTGTTGATTGTGGCCGCCCAGGCAGGTGACGTTACTTTCCATATCCTATTGAGCGGATTCGGATCGTATTCGGTGAGGGTGTGGGCGTTGGCGCCGGGAGACTGGTAGGCGCCTGTATTGGCCGTTCCGGCGAAAGGTTCAAAACTTTTGCTTACCCTGCCCTGGTTGTCATAGGATGTGGCGACCACCTGGTCGGTTCCAGATGGTGTTTTGCCTTTGAAGACGGTCTCTATACCACGGCCGAGCCCGTCGAAATAATGAAAAGTTTCCTGTGTGGCCAGGCCGCTGCCAGCCGTGGCGGTGAAGGTATTTGCACTTTTAACATTGCCAAACGAAGTAATGACCCCCGAAGCATTCACAACAGGGAAGGTGTAGGTATATTTCGTTTTGACGTTACTGGCGCGGGCTTTGGCCTCGTCCAGCCGCATGAGCTTGTCGTACATATACTCGGTAAACTGTCCGTCGGGCTTAGTTATCTTGCTGACCATGCTGGTGCCAGACAGGTACTCATACTTCCAAAGAAAATCCTTGAACTTACGCTGTTTGATGAGCCCTGCGCTAGTCCATTCGTATGTTTCTGCCAGCCAGCCTGTCTTTGCGAACTGCCTTGGAAGCCCTGCGCGCCCGGTAGTGGTACTGGTGCCATGGTAGCTGTCTATCTGCCCTTTTTGCACCCAGGCAGCGCCTTCGTAATTTTTGAACTGATAAGGACGGATAAAACTGGTGGTAGCCGAAACAGTAGTACCTAAAAAATTACCCGAAGCATTATCGAAGAAACCATATTCGGTTTTACTGCCATTTACTGTAGTGCCACTTACTTTGACAGTAATTTCCAACGGTACCAGCAGGTTCAGGGCATTAAATACCGTTAGTTGTGCAGCAGGAAGCCCGGTTAGATCGGCCGGGTATTTGTATTCGGTTTCGGTAACCTTGCCGTCGGAGTTGGAGAGGGTTTCTTTGGTAAGTTGCAGGTGGTTTGTACCGTTGTAGAGCTTATCCACGGTAGTGAGTTGCCCGTCAAGATAGGTATCTACTTTCTGGTAACGAAACGGGCGTGTGGTGATCGGGTAGCTTTTCCAGATGCCACTTATAGGACTCGAAGGATCGCCGCCACGGAAATAGGTGTTAAATTTAACATAAGTTCCCTGTCCGTTCTGAGTGATTTCCGGCGTTCTCTGCGTATATTGGTCATAAGTTATATCCAAGCCAGAAGCATTTCTTTGTCTTTTTAAAGAAAGTTGCCCGGAGGTAACCCGGGGCTGTATTGGTTTGATGGGCAGGCCGGTAAAGCCCGGCGAGGGTTCGTTGATATACTCGTAGTGGTTGTAGTACCCACTGGAAGATCCGTTGAAATACTCCTTGACAGCGGAATAGCCCATATGATACCCTTCAAAAGAACTGAGGGGTACAACGGAATTTTCGAAGAAAAAGTCATAAACAAACAGGATCGAACCTGACGGGCAGGGGGCGGTAGGTTCCTCTGAAACCCTGCAGGAGCTGGCATTCAGGCAAGCCCGGAACACGTGCCCATACTTAGGGTCGTTGTACAAAATGGCACTTGACCGGTCGGGGTTGACAAGCGCATTGTTATACGTATATGTTTTAACCACATCGTTTGCAGTACTAACTCCATCGTGGCTGGTTATTTGTTTGACACGCAGACCGCCGACAGGAAAATTGTTGTTCGTTGTTGTTTCGGTATAGCTGAAAAGTGTGAACTTCGCTGCACTATTCCGACCCCATATTTCAAACCGTAGGACGACACCATTGGGAAGACCCGCTATAAGATCGCCTAGGGCACCTTCTTTCGTACTGAGTGTATAATTTGGGGAAATTACCGCACTTCCCAGAGACGCATTCGTTGCATTATTAAACACCTTTATCTGCGATGCACCACTTGAGGCGCATGCGGGAGATCCGCCATTTGCGGTCCTGATACTCTCCCACTTGTAATGGTAAGTCAGTGAAGCATCCAGGGTTTGGGTCATGCTTGCATATTGAATGTAAGGGCCATCCGAACATAACGGCCCACTCGGCCACGCCATAGAAAGTGTCCCTGGCACTTGCGTGTACGTTGCGGTTGTTCGGGCTGCGTATACCGTATTGGCCTCCAGTTCGAGGGTAGTGGAACCGCCGGTTGGGTAAGAGATTTTTTTCAAGGTACCCATTTTCATCGGTTCCTGACTCGTTTGCCGGTTAGATCCGCCTTTGACAACATCCATATTTTCTCCAAGCGAGTTTTGGAACTGAAGTCGGGTTGCCGGTATATTCAATCCAGACTGGGTATTGGCCGAAGCCCCATTGTAAAACCCCCAGTGGTCCATAGCTGACGAGAGCCGATTGGGCAAAAAGGACGGCGTGGCCGAATCCTCAAAATACTGCATTGTGTAAGGATTAGCCGTAACGGTTCCGTCGCATGACTTTTCCTGAACCGTATTCAACTTCAACCGTTTGTCATGATTGTCCTTGCCGGTTTTCAATGCAGAATTGTCCACATAGTAGGCATGTGACAGCTCAAAAGACTTACAGAAATTACCAGATGCTATTTGAATTTTCGAAAGCCTTTTAGCAGGACTAGCGGAAGCGTTTCCGGCAAAATCTCGGTTGTCAATATCTTCCCTGTTTACATCAGCCACAAAAGTAAGTGTAGTGGTTTGGGATGTAATGGAAGACAACCGCCAGCCTTCAACGTAATTCAGGTTTTCCATGTAAGCATTAGGTGCACCAGTAGACTGGTATCCAGACCCAAAGCTTGCACGAAATCCATACTGGTATTTCTCTGCTACATAATCGAGCAAAATCGAATAGATCCCGTCAGCAGATGATATCTTCCGCAGATACCAGCTACTTGCTATCATCGAGTTTATCGGGTTGGTCCTGGTCAGCTCAATGCATTTTCCGGCAGGGTCGCCAATAATGGTCCCAAATTGATACCTGATACCATCCGGTGTGGTTATGGTGAATGATTTTAACCGGGCAATGTTTGAAATCGAACCGTCAAGTTCGTAGGTAATACGCACATCCTGTTTGGGCACGAGCACGATTTGCGGGTTAACTATACCGTCACTGGTTTTATCGGCTTCAAAAAAGAACTTACCGTTATAGCCGCCAACGGAAAACGAAAAAATATCCGGCTCGCCATCTGCCGCCCCATCCCGAAAGTTGGAATAAGAGTATGTAGGTAGCGAAGCTAAGCACCCGTTGGCATCTACTGTCAGATTAGACCCTGTTTGAAAATAACCGTTTTCGCGTTCATCTTCCTTTCCCTGGACGGTCCTACTGATAATGCCCCCTGCTTGCAGAGACCATCCAAGACCTGCCCAGCTGGCAAGTTCTCCCACTTTCATGCCACCGGCATGGTAGGAAAGTGAAACAGGCAAGCTTACCGGCCCGTCGGTGACGGTGTAAACGGGAATACCCACACTGGGCACTCCGGTATAATTGCTTACGGGAATATCGCCGTATTTGCCCAGGCTGGCTGCATTGGGTGGTGGCATGACCACATCCTTGATGGCATTGTTAACTGGCTGTGCATATAATGTGACCTGAAAGGCAAACAGGGCAATAAAAAGGGAGGTAATGATTTTGTTCATACCGCGATGATCTCAGTGTGGATGAAAAGGGTGCTATCAGATGTACTATTTTGTTACCAGGCCATTTCTGGGGGCGCCTTCTGCAAGCGTAGCGCGCATCCGGTCTTTTTGCCCTTTGGTAAACATGCTCATGTACTGATCATCGGTATTGTCCATAAAGTTCATGAACATGGCTAGAATATACCCATGGCAAGTGGTAATGACCCTTAAATTGTCCTTGATGTCCACCTCCTGGGTTGGGCCGCCGTGAGGAGGCGTGTCCATAACATGGTCGTCTGCACAAGGATTTTCCTGGTTCCAAAGCTCGTAGAGTCCCAGATAACTGCCCATCAGGTGTACCAACGTTTTGCCTTGTGTATACGGGGCTTTGGCCGTACCTTTTTCGTTTCCGAAAAAATCGGGGTCAATGACAATTCCGTCCAGTTCTCTGGGAGCACCGGGAAGCTGTGCGTATCCTGCATTGTAACCATCAAGGTTCCCTACCCAGATATTGACAATCCGATTGGCGTCTACAGCTGCAAAACCGCCTGATTTTGGATCTTGCATCTGGTTGGTGATATCAAAAATATTTTTGTTTGTCTTTACGATGTTAATTCCTTTCACCCCGGCAAAAGCCTCAGGGATATAAAATTGTATATCCGGGCTTGCGCCAAATGCTGAGAATTTTTCAATAGCTTCATTACCCTTTGTCTGATCCGGCTCATAGCTGCCAAAGTATTTGTTGAGCACTTCCAGCTGGAAGCGTACCTGGGATTCATCGGGAAGTTTTGCGGCATCGGCACCCAGCAGGTGAAACAGGACCGGTACCCTACAGACCTGATTGGCTTCTCCGCTGGACGTTAACTCAGCAACAGCATTTTCGAATGACTCCAGTTTTTTGGCGTATTCCGGATGCTGTTTTTGGGTAGCTGCCAGCACGGTTTGCGTGTTGAAAACTCTGAAAACCCTATCCTGAGCCAGGCTAACAGAACAGGTTGAGAGCACCAGCAAAGCGGCTGCTTTTAATCGGCTTTTGCCAGTTGATATGTTGACCATAATTAGTCTTTAATGATTACAATATAAATATTTCAATGCCGGTGCTTTACCGAAAATACCTACCGAACAAGAGATATCTTTTTTGTTTTGATTCCGCTTTCCGTGGCGAGCTGGATGATAAAAATGCCTGAGTTGACAGTAATCAGATTTATCCGTTCTTTATGCTGACCCACTCCAAGATAAGTTTTCTGGTAGATGCGCTTTCCTTCTGAATTGATTACTGTGAGAATTCCATTTTTGTTTTTTTCCACATAAAAGGAAACTTCAAACTCTCCCGAATTCGGATTGGGAGAAACAACCAGACTTGTTTCAATATCGGGTTTATTGAAGTATGTAAATTGATCATTTTCAAAAACTCCTATACGGCCCCCCGGCGTAGGACAAGTGGCATCCTCCAATATCCATTTATTGTTACCAAATGTATGGCTAGGATCATTGGCAAGCCTTATATCCGTGACAAGATCACTCTGATCGCCGTCGCCCCAGTTAAGTGTACTGCCAAACAGGAGCGAGGATCCTTTCCTAATGAAAACATTTGCGGACGGATTACTGCCCGCCACAACAGTTTTTGTCCATAGCTGATGATCTGCGCTTCCGTTTGTCTGAAGGGTGATCAGATTCCCTTCTATGTTCCCACCGCCTTCGACGCCAAGTATCCTGCCGTCTGCTGCAGCAACTTTAAAATACGAGCCGGATGTCTCCATTTTCCATTTCTGCGAATTGGTATTATCCGATGCTTTTGCCTTCAGGATTCCATTCACATCGGTCAGGTATTTGCCATTACCGGCCAGTTTAAACTTATAACATGGCGCCGATACATTCACTGTAACGCTCGCAGTATACGTAAACCCTGATTTTGTCGCGGTTAGCGAATACGTGTAGCTGCCCGGAGCAGTAGGTGTTGTAACAGTCAAATTTGATGTGGTACCAATTGTTGTTGCGCCAAGTTTCCATGTGTAAGTGATACCACTACAATCTCCGCTACAGCTTGAAGCCAGGTTTATACTGGTTCCACTCACCGGATTATAATTATTGGAGCTAACCGATATGGTTGGCGCATTGGGATTTGCTGGACAGCCCGTGTTTTCCAATATCCATTTGTTGTTACCAAATGTATAAGAAGGGTCATTTGCAAGTCTGACATCCGTAACCAGATCACTGGGGTCCCCTGCACCCCAATCCAAGGTGCTCCCAAACATCAGAGATGATCCTTTTCGGATAAAAACACTCGCAGCCGGACTACTACCAGAGATTTCCGTTCTGGTCCAAAGAAGATGATCCTGGGTAGCGTTTGTCTGCAATGTGATTATATCCCCTTCGGTATTACCAGCACCGGATACTCCCAAAATCTGATTGTTGGTAGCGGCAACGACCTTCACATACGATCCGGATGGCTCAAGTTTCCATTTCTGAAAATCGGTATTGTCGGCGGCTTTAACTTTAAGCACCCCGTTTACATTTGTAAGAAATTTGCCATTCCCTGCCAGCTTCATGGTATAACATCCCGACGGCGGCACCGTGGTAGCAGCCTGTCTTTTGATTCGATTACCCGCATTATCGTAGGTAAATGTAAGCTGAGCCATACAAAGCTGGGCGCAAAGGCAAAGCAAAGCAGCAACGCGGTATCTGAGCATACGCTGGGGTGTGCGGTTAAAGTGTAATCAGGTCGTTTTTCTGATATATATATATATTCTGTCCAGTCTGCTCTTGCGACTACCTTTGCTGTCCTGAGTAGTAGCTGTCGATCAATTTTCTTTTACTATCATATCTTAGGACCCATGACTCAGTACTATTTACGGAAGGTTTGGATATATGAAATTGGTATCCAGTATGATTTTCGTAAACATTAAGCGCGGCCTGCGAACTGGACGGGCGCACGTCGAGCTGGTAGTCTTTCAACTCTGACGACGCCTTGAACTGATCTGCAAAATAATTTAAATCCTGCTGTGAAACATTGCTCAAACCACCGGTAAGGTCATCGAAATTCGTTAAGCTTTCAAGCCGGTTAAAGCTGCCGATCCAGATCAAATTGCTATTTTCATCAAAGATGAGCGGCAAATCGGTGATGCCATAGAATTTAACATAAACCTGATACTGCTTCGAATTGTCTGGTAGTAGATAAGCTGTTGAACTGGTAAATACGAACTCCTGCTTATCTTTCAGGTAATCTTTTAGTTCTTGCTGCAGCAAAGGGAGTTTCGATATGTACTCATAATTTGCCTTGCTGCGCGCTGAGATGAATGCTTGAATTTTTTCCGGCAGGTCGGCCACCGACCTGGTCTCAAATGATACTTGACGGGATGCCATATCAATCATACCCGTAGCATCAATGGTAAGTGAATAATTGGACCCTCTCAAAGAATAATCAGCTACATGCCTAACGGATTGACCAGGCACCTCGAGAACCCGGTAATTGGAAAGGGCTCCGCTTTCTATGCCAAGTCCGCTCATTTTATTTCTCAGCGAATCACTGAAGGTACGGCCGAGATATTTTGTTGTATTCAAAATCTGGTTTGTATTTGTAACCACCGCCAGTTCATTTCCATCAAGCCTAAAGTTTGCCTGGTAGACCTTGTCAGTTTCCAGAACCGAATATTTGATATCACTAGCACCGGGATATTTCGCTTTAATTGATTCTACAACTGATACGGGTACTTGGTCCACTGGGTTGATCATAGCCTCCTTCGTTGCAGTACATGCCTGAACAAGTACTACTGTGATCATTGCAAGAAGTATACGTTTTTTCATTGACATATAAAGTACGGAAAATACTAAAAGGTTGCTAATTGAAGTCTATTATTAATGATTAAAATATATTGCGCCTGTATATCAACGATTTGATCCATATTTTACAGCAAATTGCGTGTACTCCCAGGAGTACATCAGCCAGCAACAATACTAAAAAGTATACATGTAAAGGCAGATGAAGATCCATAGGTTTTCACGTTTTTACCACTGCCGCGGAAAAACCAACATGTTGAAAAGAGTTAAGCGGACATTCGTGCCAATTGTAAAATGATTACTAGATTTTTCGCCACGTTTTTTGCACTTCGTGGTAAGTACCCGCCACGAATGACGAAATTTATTTGTTTAATTGTCATTAGGCTATCTGAATAACCATTTAATAAATTCAAAAAAGAATTATTTCCATTACCAACTACTGACAAATTTTATACTGTGAAAAGTCGTCAGTTTTCCAATTAAAATCATTGACATCAGGTATTTTGTCAACACAAACTGTCTTAAGGTTGGGACATTGGAATGTATAACTTAACTCTAAACTTTTGCAGGGACGAAGATCTAATTCTGTGACGTAATTATGTAGATAACAAATGAACCTTTTCAGCTTAACATTGCCTGTTAAATCTACATCTACAAGATTTGTTGCCGACATATTGAAAATTTCTAGCTTTGAATTTGCTCTCAGGTCTATGTCTGTCAGACCTGAACGTTGAATATCTAAATAGTATAAATTATTAAGATTGCTTAAATCAATTGTTCTAAGATTCAAAGCTTGTGAGCAATCCAGTTCATCGATTAAAATATTGTTCTTCATATCAATACTTGAAAGCCTTGTTGCAGCTATGGACAAGTATTTAAGTTTCGGATTTTTGCTGATATCCAGGGTTTCAAACGTTTTATAATTTTCATTCAAGTTTTCTGAACAATCCAATTCAATTAAATCAGGAAGCATGCTTAGGTCCAATCCAGCAAGTATATTGTCCGCGCAGAAGAGATATTGTAATTTTACATTTTTACTTAAATCTAAATTAACTATTTTTTTATTGAAGCTACAATTCAAATATTCTATTTGATTGTTTTGAGAAATGTCAATTATTGATAATTGATTAAATCTCGAATCAAGCCGTATTAGTTTGGGATTGTTGCTAACGTCTAAGGTAGTAAGTAAATTATTGAAGCAATATAGGTATTGAAGATCTTTGCAAGCAGTTACGTTAAGATACTTTACTGTTCTATTTACCCCAGCCCCCCCAGCACTTACTCCACTGCAATCCAGATATCTCAGTTTGACATTTTTACTGACATCGACAGAATCCACATAGCTGCCATGAATTCCTAGATATAATAAACTGGTAAAATATTCGATACCTTTAAGACTGGTAAATTCATAATGGTTCAGATCACCTGTTTCAATTTTTATAGTATCAATGTCTTTTATATCGCCATATCGTATCAACCCGTCATTGGTTTGATCGATTATGATATTCCTTTGAATCAGCAAAGCTTCAAAACCCTTCGCAATGGACACCATCGAAGAATCAGTCAGAATAATCTCCTTTGGTGGTATGACTTCAACAATAGGTGTTGGTTCAGGCGAATCTTTCTTGCATGAAAAGCTAAAAAGATATAAAACTATAAATGTAATTTTCAAGAAAGCATTATTCATTGCTATAAATTGTTAAAACCTACTTTAGATTATGCTATCTGAATAACCATTTAATAAATTCAAAAAAGAATTATTTCCATTACCAACTACTGACAAATCTTATACTGCAAAAAGTCGTCAATTTTCCAATTTAAATCATTGACATCAGGTATTTTGTCAACACAAACTGTCTTAAGGTTTGGACATTGGAATGTATAACAAAACTCTAAATTCTTACATGGACTAAGATTTAATTCTGTAAGATATTCATGCTGATAACAGAAAAATCTTTTAAGATTAGTATTCGCCGACAAATCTATATTTTTAAACACTGTTCCTGACATATTGAAAATCTCCAGTTTTAGGTTTGCAGATAGGTCTATGCCAGACAAACCTGAACGGGAGATGTAAAGATTTCTTAAATCTTTAAGATTACTTAAATCAATCGTCTTGAGATTTTTTGCCCCTGTACAATCCAGCTCATAGATCAAAGGGTTGTTGTGCAAATCAATTTTTGAAAGTCTGGACGCAGCTATTGCAAGGTAGGTAAGTTTAGAATTTTGGCTGATATCCAGGGTTTCAAATGTTTTATAATTTTCATTCAAGTTTTCTGAACAATCCAGTTCAATTAAATCAGGAAGCATTTTTACATCTAAAGCTGAGAGTATATTGTCTGCGCAGAAGACATATTTTAGCAATAAATTTTTGCTAAAATCGAGATTGACAATTTGTTTATTGTAATTACAGTTAAAATATTCTAACGAAGTGTTTTGGGAAATATCAATGTTGGAAAGCCTGTTTAGACTTACATTTAGTAATTTCAACTTTGTATTCTTGCTTACATCCAGACTTTCAAGCAAGTTATTAAAGCAATAAAGGTATTGCAGGTCTGGACAATTCGTTACGTCAAGATACTTGACTGTCATATTGACTCCCGCTCCTCCAACAGTTGCTCCGCTGCAGTTCACATAATGCAGTTTGGGGTTTTTGCTTAAGTCAACAGAATCAACATAGCTGCCATTCATGCCCAGATAAATGAGATTTGGGAAGTACTCAATACCTTTAAGACTGGTAAAATTATAATGACTAAAGTCGGTAGTCTCAATTTTTATAGTATCAATATTTTTGATATCCCCATATCGTACCAGTCCGTCATTGGTTTGATCGATTATGATATTCCTTTGAATTAGCAAAGCTTCAAAGCCCTTTGCAATGGACACCATGGATGTATCAGTCAGAATAATCTCTTTAGGTGGTATGACTTCAACAATAGGTGTTGGTTCAGGCGAATCTTTCTTGCATGAAAAGCTAAAAAGAAATAAAACTATAAAGGTAATTTTCAACAAAACATTATTCATCGCTATAATTATTAAACTCTACCCTGCCTGAAATGTGTATAAAAATTACCAAAAAAAACAATATATTCTTAGGTGAACTTGGATGTAAGCATTCAAGGTCACCTAAGAAAGGAATTACTTGACTAACATTATTTTTTTATTTTCGCTATGTTCCAAAGTTTTCAGCTTGTAAATTACAAAGGAGAAATTTTTGTTCGCTCTTAATTTTTCAAGGGAAAAAGCGTAATTGTGTTTACCAGCTTCAAGATTTGGTTTAATAATCTGTTCCAACACATATCCTTGTTCTGTCACAATTTGTAGTTTTAAAGGTGAGGCTTTGGTTAAACTAAAAGATATATTAAGATTTTTTGCATCAAGAATGGGATTAGGATAAGCGATTGCTTCCGCCGATTCAGCCGCGATACGAGCTCCAGAAATGCCATGTACATTAAAATAAGGCACTATTTTGGTAATTCTACCGCTAAAATCTTTTGCCCAGCCTTTATAGGTAAAATCAACGCTAATCCCTGAAGTCCAAGGATTCCCCATATCACTTTGACCTTGGTTTAAGGACATGTCAGCACTAGCATCCCGCGCCCAGATGTATTTGGAATAATTGCCAGTGACAAGCGTATATGACTCGGTCGTATTTTGACTAAAACCCATTCCAGCGGGAGTTGCAGATAAAACTGGAGTTTTGGAAAGAATACCGGAAATTTGTAAGTAAACGTCGTCAGACATATTTGCTAACCCCAAACTATTAAAATGAGTCCCATCACTTCTTTTTCCTGTTGCATTTGTATAGCTATCTGAGTTTGCAGATGCGTATGATACACTGGTTGTAGATAAAACATTAGCCTGCTCTTGCGTTACGGTATTACCAACGGATGTATTGCCAGAGGGAGTTGTCAAATTATTTCCGGAATTGTTGACAATATCATAATCTGTTCCGCCAGCATTTTTATCTGCTGCCAATAGTGATACTTTCGATATGGCCCAAGGCAAGCCAGGTAAAACGGAACGTGTGTCTGCGATAATTGCATTTAGTTTAGTATCATAGTTGTTCAGACTATATCCTGTTGGAGCTGTTGCAGCATTATTATAGATTCCTGTTTTATAAATATTTAATAGCGTTTTAGTCTCTGATTCACCTTGATGCCAAATAATACTTCTTACCCCAAACATATTCCCATATGCGCTTACAACATTTTTTAAATCTATGTAAGGAAAGCGATTGTCGGAAGGTGGAGCCCCAAAAGGGTTTTGGTGTGTGGATGTTGTTCCGGGAACCATTGTATTTGCATAATTGCTACTGAACATTGTTTTAGTACGCTGCATCGAATCATACCAGTTATCAATGCTACTTCCTCCGTGACCCACATTGAAAAAGCATACTGGTATCACCTGTCCAGTTTCCCTTTGTGCAATTTGATTTCCGAGTGATTGATAAAACCAGGGTCTGTCACCTCGAGGTCCAATCGTCATATTGCCACTGTTTAAGACTCCAAACACAGGTGTTTCTAACGTTTGATAGCTCGTCAAGCTACTACCAATGTAGTTCTTATTAGAAACCACACAGTCTAAGTTTGAAATTGTACCAACGTTAGTTGCAGCAGCGGCACCTTGAGCATTTGATTGCCCAGCAATGATAAAGACCTCTCCGACTCCAAACTTTATGTTAATAGTATTTGTGCCATCGCTAATGTATAGTCGGTACCAGCCGGTAGGAACATTTCGAACAAAATTAAAAGTAGCAGCCTCTGACGACCCAATACCCGAAAGAAATGGAAATGAGGTCGAAGATTGCCAGTCACCATTACTAGCCCCAGTAGCAGTCAATTTCTCAATACGGTAACTAGCAGAATTTTTATTCCAAAGTTGACCTGCAAATGTAACATTGGCAGAACCACCTGTCGATGTTGTATTCCGTTGGAAAACAGAATAATTACGTGGCCAGGTAAGTGTTATGTTGGCCCCCGTCACAAGATTACTTGCAAGGAGCAAAAGTATTGTAAAAATATTTTTCATTTGTTGTTTTTATTTAATAGTTGAGATATTTATCAGAGCGATTTTGGAGCCATAGTACAAATTGATAGTCCGTATAAATTCATTGGCAATTACGCCTTGACCTACTGCGCTTGGATGAATTCCGTCGGCGGAAAAAAAGTTACCTGTTGGATAACTGGGATCGATTTTAACTCCATCTTCAGTAACATAGTCACCTTTTAAAATTTTTTGATATAGGCTATTAAGATCAACCAGCGCTAGTCCATTTTGCTTAGCAAAGCCATCAACCCATTGGTTATAGGTATTTACTTGTTCGATTTCCTCATACCCTATTACCTCTTCATCAAAAAGTGGATTTTCCGGAACTCGTCCGATTTCACTAACACTTGTAAACAGTGCTGTTACGTTATCTGTTGGCAGAAGCCGGTCACGGGGATCTAACATTCGAACATCATTTTTTTGATAACGTTGTACATATATTTCAGCACCTACCTTCTTGACTATGTTTTTATATGAATAAAAATTAAAGTATGGCAGCGACAATATATCTGGAACATTAGCAATCGCTCCTTTTCCTCCTCTTTCGACTAACATTTGAATCAATTCATTTTCCGGAAAGATTCCCTCTCTATCATTTGTTAGATAACTTATATGTTTACCATACCCGCCCCCAGTATAATACTCGACGAAGTCATCGGCTCCAAGCTCCCAAGTGAAAAAATCTAGTTGGTTGATTTTTGACTTCAAAGTTTTAGCATAGGAAGATTTACCTTCCGTATTTGCATCGGAATAGCGGTTCAAATGCTGATAAGACGTTTTATCAAAATTAGGCAAGAATGTTCCTGGTTCATTTTCATTTACAGTTATCTCACGAACTTTAAGGTAAGGAATTGATATATTGTCAATCTCCTTAGTTATTTTAGGTAAGCTTTCCGATTTAATAAAGGCATTGTCCGTTGCTTCTGAAATTTCGAGCAAGCCGTTTTTTACATAAGCGTGTACTTGCCCAGAGCCTTTTTTATAATCACCTTCGAATAAGGGCTGACTAAAACTACTAATACCCATTGATCTTGCTAATAAATTCGGAAATGCTGCGAGTTGGCCTTCCTGGTTTATACCACCATTCTGGACGCCCGACGATATTGAACCTCCAACTGCAATATACCTGATCTTGTTGCTTCCCTTTTTAATGGAACCTAACTCAATCTCCTGGGCCTTTAACGGGCAGAAAGATAACGCCAGAAAACCAGCAACTAAATGGCTTGAATGGCACCTAAATAGATTTTTTAACATTGTAGTAAAATTCAAAAGTGAGTATAATTTATTAGGATAATTCTAGAAGGCAATCGATATCTACGACCTCAACTTTTTTTAGAAGACTGTGTTAATTGAATTACCTTTCTTTCAATTAAATCTTCAAACTTTGTCCATGCTTTTGAAAGGTTTGGAACTGCTTATATAGGATATGATATAAAACCAATTCATATACCCTTTGTCTTGACGAAAAGATGCGATTTACAGTCATGTGAACAATACTACTTATAAATGAAAAGAGTGTATTTCTATCATTAATCCTCAAAAAAACATCAGATAAAATGGGTAGAAAAGGGTCTTTATAGTAGATGAATTCCATATTTAATTCCTGACTAACAATCTCCTTAAGTTCACGATATTTGGATCCAAGCCGTTTACGCAATTGAGTGTCCCCTTTGAATTCTTTGAAAAATTCTTCTTTAAGATGATTCAAAAAAAATAACTTTTCCTCGCTGGAAATTCCTGAATATTCCAGTATCAAATTAATTCTTCTCAATGCAAAGCTCAACCGGTTAGCTTCTTGTTGCCTGCTGTCTGAAGAGCAAAGAAATTCCAAAGTTTTTACACTGTCCCAGTAAAATATAGATTCGCAAATCTCAATGCGGTTTATACCGTAACGATCCAATTCTCTGTTGTAACTATCAACCTGAATATTATTAACTTCTCCACTTTTGACATGGCTGCTTAACGCAACTTGTATAATCCTAAAAACATCTAAATAAAAAAAAGAATCAGGTGTTCCGTGGAACCTAATCCGTAAATGGTGGCTTGGGTCCTTGAATCTTACAAAGAAAAACTTGTCAATGGTTTTATTTTTTAATAGTTCTTCAATCACAGGAGCCAACGTCTTTATCAGGATTCTATCAGCTGATTCTTCGCCAGTATAAATTTTCAAATACAACCATTCGCTTCCTAATAGAAAATTACCTTGCGGTAAAATTGAACATGACGATTTTAGCCCGGGTATAGGTATAGCATGCTTGTTGATAAAAGGAATAACAATTTCGTTTGTATATCCCTGTTGTTCATCTCTTATAAGACAATTTTCAGCAGATTGCAAAACTTCAAAAACCCTAATAGGTTTACCTTTACTTATTTCTTTTAAGAGTATTTGTAATGCTGGTTCAAACCCTGTATCAATTAGTAATTCATTATCTCCAGAAGCTAATATGAATTGAACTGGAATGTCCCTTAACCGTAGCTGAATTACTGCATCTGCTAAACTTAAACCTTTGAAATTTATTGGATCAAGTAACCAACTTGCCCGGCTCAAGATAATATTTTTATATTTTACCCTTGGAAGAAAAGGTTTATCCCGGTGTCTTCCCCAGTCCCAATGAATATTACCTGATGAGTATACTTGCTGTAAGTCGCATAAAAATCGGTATAAAGGTAACCCTGAATGGTAATTATGAGCATTAGTAGATTTAGGGATAATTCTTGAATTAAGTTTTTTTGATTTCAGAATAATCTCATTATTATTTATTGAAATAAAAAGGTCATCTATGCTTATCTGTTGTTCTTGTGGCAGTGAAGATCGGCCTAAATATGGCATTTCATAGTAGTAAAGACTAGACCTTGTAAGAATGTTTCCCAAGTTAGAGCTTGGACAGTAAACCAACTCAGCAAATATCACATCGGGGCTAAATCTCACTTCTTCCTTTATAAAATCTTTTAAATGCTCCTTCAAATTAATATCTCCTTCTGAAAACCTGCTCATGACTGAAATTGCGGAAACACCTCCAAATGAGGTCAAATTAAAAAGGTAGTTTCCTTTTTCAAGTTCTTCAACAGAGTCTGCTAAAAGGTTACCCATACAGCAAACACCATATCCAGTATATTTTCGATTAGATGGTGATAAATTTTGCGGTTGTATTTTGGAAAGAGCAAGTATATCTTCATCGTTTATTTCTATCTGGTCACAACCTTCGTAAATGGCATTATTTATCTTTTCAAATAAATACTTCTGCCACCAGCTATCATCAGAATTCAATTCACTTACTTTATTATAGACCTCGAAAATGTCATTTATTATTGGTGCATGACTGCTGGGGTGGTTTAGATTGGAACCATATCCAATACCAAAATCAGGATCTAGTGCCACAGATAAAGCGACTTCCTCATTATTGTAACGTTCTTTGAACGTCTTTTTAAACAAAGTCAACTGTTTGCTTTCTTGAAATTCCGTTAAGAATGACAACAGAGAAAGTTGCTTTTGTAGCCCATCTATAATGTTGCTATCAATTTTATTTACCTGATCTGCAAAAAACATATCTGTTCGTGTCAAACTACCACGCATGCTTAAAATGCCTATTTCGTTTAACTGACGACGCATATTCTCGAATTTATTAGCTCTATCAGCAGATTCCGAGAATTGACTGTAAAATTTGGTCAGCATAACTACAAGCTCATTTGAGTTTTTAAAACTTTTAAGTCTTTGGATTAATAACTTCAGCGCATCATCTCCAATTACCGATGGTTCTAAATCGAAAACCAAAATTTCACTTTCTATCAGGTTTTCAACAAAACTATGTGCATACTGCGCAGAAACGCCAACGCTTACTAATATACGCACCAATTCTTCAATAGTTGCCCCCTCTGGCTGTATACTTTTTATCACTAAATCAATAAATTCATCCTTCTCAAAATAAGTTAAAAAATATTCCCAGTTCGAACCCTTTCTTTCGATTTCTATATACCTATAGCTATCTCCAACCGCGTATAGTGTAGTATTACGATTTAATTTTAATTGCTTTCGGAAGTTAGGTTGGGCAATTATCCAATCCCTGATGGATGTAAGCGTATCAATGGTAAATCGTGTATGTTGAGATATTTTTCGATTTGCCAGAAAATTGCTGCTGATAGTTATTTCTCCCGTCGTACAGCCAGCGAAAAGCCCGAATGGAGTACAACGGGTACATAGCCTAACCAAATATTTATATAAAGTTGATTGCAACTGGTCACATTCTGTTATATCCTTACCTGCTAACCAAAGTACAAAGCGATCATACAAGTCAGGGGATGCAAAGTATATGGCCTCCTGAGCTAATGCATCGTTCTTATAAAAATCTCTTAGGCATAATGCGAAAGAACGCTCTGATACCTGCTGATGAAATTGATATAATAAATGTATTGGTCGCAATGGGCGTCGCAACAAAAAGAAACTTAAATGTTTAAACATTGCTTTTAGGTTGGCAGGTAATGAATTTTCTCTTTAAAAAAATTTTATTCGTTCTTCCTGAAAATGTATAACTCCAATGCCAATTGAAATTCTTTTATGGAATAGGGCTCTAAAAGATAATATACAGGATTAAGGTGATATTTCTTATACAGATAATAGGGGTAAAAGGATGTTAAAATAAGAAAGTTGCTGCCTCGTAATTCAATTATAAATTTTTCAGACAAACGCATCTTAGGAGGTGGTAAACTAATAAAAATGAGATCGTAACATTTTGATTGAAGTATAGCCAAGGCTTGTTTCGAAAACGTACCATGCCAAACCAAATCTAAACAATTTGTTCGTCGAACTAAATTAAGTGTAAGGCTTTCGTTAGAATCCAGCCGCCCAATATGAATACAACGATACATTAGCTAGCTAGAATATACAAGTAAGACTTGTGAATATAATTGTGGTTGTTTCCGTGGTACCAGATTGCGCGTTGATATTGAAATTAATTATTTTCCCCTTTTTTAACACTGGCTGCTTATTATTCGTTGAAGCGATCATAATTTTTTTTTGATTCATGACGTTGAGAGTTTTTAGTTTGTTAAATCAGGCATAGAAAAATTCCTCTACCTGAAATAAAGATATAAGCTAAAACCACATGATTTTTCACGTTTCGATAAAGAGTACAACATTTTCGACGAGTTTAATGAAATGATAGATGAATAGATAAAGCTTTTATTTTATCCGGACTTAAAAGTTTATATATAAAGAACTATGATAACTATCCTCGGATTCTTTCATTTCAATCTGATGCTTACCGGGATAAAATAGTTGCAATCTTTTCTTCATATTTTGAAGACCAATGCCGCCCTGAGACTTATCAAGTTCTTCAAAGGCCCGGTCATCCTGCGCAGAAAGACTGTTTTCTACCGTGAAATACAAACCTTGTGCATCCACGTCCACAAATATACGCACGTAACAATTTGCTATGGTGTCCTGTATCCCGTGCTTAAAGGCATTTTCTACAAATGAAATAAGCAGTAATGGAGGAATTTGTAAATCTTCCGGCGATCCCTGTAGATGGTAGGAAATTTCCACCTGATCCGAGTGACGAAATCGTTCCAGATCCAGATAGTTGGTTATATACCGCAGCTCATCGCGCAAAAAGACTATATCTTCGTTCGTATTGTATAGACTGTAGCGCATCAATTCAGATAATTTCAAAACCAACGTGGTCGCCTCCTGGTTGGTATCCAGCGTGCGCAGGTATATACTATTAAGGATATTAAAAAGAAAATGCGGGTTAATCTGAGATTTTAAAAAGTTTAGTTCCAACGATAAATTGTCCCGCTGCAACGCCATAGCTTTACTTTCCAGGGTAAGGTTATGCTTTTCCAGTTGCAATTTTTCATTTTCCAGCTGCAGTTTATCGCGTTCCAGTCTTAGCTCACGTCTTAAAGAGATCAATATGTCTTTTATTAATTTAAACAAAAGCATGATGCTGACCACAAAAAAAGACCATGCATAGGTAAAATGCCAGATATTGAAATCTTTGAACACACCTAGCAGCCCGTTTGGCTCAAAGTATCTGACCCATAATTTCTGAATATAAGAAGGGTTGAGCGAATTACCATTAGAAAACTGCTTTAAATAGCAAAGCTCAAGATAATTTATAATATGGGCTGCATTTAGCAGGACAAACAAAATAAGTATAACCGGTAAAAATTTTTTCCGGTACAGGTATTGCGGGAATACATAACCTCCAAGAATGTAATAAACAACCATCGTCTGTCCATATACGACCAGACAGGCGTGGTTGGAAACGTATTCTGTATCCTGAAGGAGTTTGGAAATAAAAAAATACTTCAAAAACAACCAGGGTAAAATCCATAATACGGCGGTCAGTAGCAAACCTCCCAGGCGGTCTGATTTAAGTTCCGGTAGAAATTTTACCATAACTCCTGTTATTTCTTATGTGTATTCATGAAAACCTGAACGACTTCACGGTATGTAATACCAATATCAATTTTTTTCCCGTTTTCAATGGTAATTTCATTTCCATCGATTTCCATGATCGCACTTTCTTTAATGATATAGGACCGGCTAATCCGTAAAAATCTGTCCGAAGGAAGCAACTCCGCCATTTTCGTTAAAGTTCCGTGCGCCACAACCATCCTTTGTTTTAAGTAAATTTTCATGTAATCCTTCATGGACTCGATGTAGATGATTTCATTTATTTCCACCCGGACCAGTTTTGTCCCTTGTTTGACCAGAATAAATTCCTGTGCAGGTTTCCGGGCAGTTAAATTATCCAGTTCTATTTCAGCTAAATTAGAGATGAGATCGTTTTTTGTAGTCTGTGCTCTGATCACTTCCTTTTCCGTATCTACATGTCTTTCAAGTCGGCCAATGGCCTTTAAAAATCTTTCAAAGGAAACTGGTTTTAATAAATAGTCCAACACCTGATGCTCAAATCCTTCTAACGCAAACTGAGCAAATGCGGTCACCATGATAATTTGGGGCTTAGTTCCGCTAAGACTTCGGATGAATTCAAATCCTCCGATTTTAGGCATTTGAACATCGAGAAATAATAAATCAGGATGAAGCTTCTGAATCTCAAATAAGGCTTCAACCGGGTTACCGGATTCACCGCATACAGTAAGAAATGGAATCATCTCCACGAATTTTTTTATTACTTCGCGGGAATCGCGTTCATCATCAATAATATAGCAGCTAATAATATTTTGCATAACGTTACTACTTCCAGGTATTATGAATGGATCATTCCATTACTTATTGTAAAAGAATGTAAATTATAATAAACAATCAGTAACAAAAAAATCTTGCTGCGAAATCTACCGCATCAGCCTATGGCCGAATCCGCGGAGATAAGGAAATCCGTTTCCTGTCCGAATTGATCGTTCGTCGCTTCGTCGAAAAACTATTCGTATTTGACGAATATTCATTATGATAAATCGCCTGGATTTTTAACTTTTCCTCCTAGCAGTTACATTAGCAAAATTGCCTATGAGCGCTATAATGGCAATTAAGACGAAGATTGAAGATATACTCAGGAATAGGTAACATACTAATCTTGTCATTAAAGGTCATCCCAAATTACCGTCTATATTATCGCCGGTTTGATCAAAAAATAAGTCCAGGAAAATTAACTCTGTTATAATCATTCAATATCTTGATGAAAATGAGATATTCCATCATCTGCTTGCTCAATAGCGTTACAAATTCTAACAACATTTTATCTTATATCCTTTTTTGCTTAACCGGAAACCATGAAAAAAATTATATTGCTTATATCACTACTGCTTAACGCACCTTTTGTATCAGGACAAAATAAAATTGATTTTAAGGTGCATGCTGGTGTGGATTATCGCATCTCAAAGGGGGCAATACTGGCGTATCTGCCAACTCCGATCTCAAATTAGGTTTTACCGGCGGCATTGGTTTGACGTTGCCAATAACTAAAATGTGGTTCATCCAGCCGGAAATAAATTATCAAAATTTAGGCGGCGGTAGAGATAAGACAGCAATAATTCCGTTGCAAGACTATAAAAAGTTTACGCTACAATATGTAAGCATTCCGATGTTGGTCAAATTTAAAATACCTCAAACGGGTCTTGCCCTATATGCCGGCCCTCAATACGGATTTCTGTTCAGCAAAAAGCTAAAAACTGCTTCCGACAATTTCGTGGGAACAGATAAACTGGGCAAGAGTGATATTTCAGCAGTAATTGGGACAGAATATTTTTTTCAGTTAGGTGGTGGGAATCAAATTGGACTTACCGGGCGGTATCAGTTTAGTCTTGACAATATCGACAATTTTAACGACGACGAGCTCTATATTAAGAATAGGGTATTTTCGCTAACCTTAGCATATCGCTTTTAAAGAAAAGTCAATAATAAATATTACTTATTGTTTATAGGTATACTGGTATATTAAAAATAATGTCCCCCAGGAATTACTTATTATCCAAACATTTACTCAGAAAACAGATATATTCTCTACGTTCAACTTAGAATTCTTATTTTTAGTATTGACGGTATTGATTTAATTTATTATTCTCCGACAAATTCAATTTGTAAAAAACCGTGAATACAAATTCTATTGAATTCTGTGGATTTATAGCAAAAGCTCAATTGAGGTGTGATCATAAATGGGTCATTCCTTTACTTACACAAAGCTATTTGGTGAGAATTTGATCTAATTTTGATTTTAAAGCATCCGGTTTTAGATCTTTTGCTAAGATAACTCCATCTGGTCCAATCAGATAATTTTTGGGGATAGCCTGGACATTATATAGCGATGATGCTTCGTTCGCCCAGCCCTTTAGATCCGAAAGTTGTGTCCACGTTAAGCCATCTTTCACTATGGCATTTAACCAAGCTCCTTTACTTTTTTGCTGATCTAGCGAAACACCAATTATTGTAAAATTTCTGTTATTAAATTCTTTGAAGGTCGTGACCAGATTTGGATGTTCCGCCCGGCAGGGTCCACACCAGCTTGCCCAAAAATCAAGAAGCACATATTTTCCTCTAAAGTCTGTTAATGCTACAAGCTTCCCGGAGGTGTCTGACTTGGTAAAATTAGGTGCCAACACTCCGACGCTAGTCTGAGAAAGCTTAGTAAGTATTTTTTTATATTCTTTCCCGAACGGACTATTTTGAACGGATTCAGTTAAGCTTTCGAACAAAATTTTGAGTTTTGCAGGATTGGGAGCAGATCCGCCGAGTGACTGAATAGCTTCAATGCTTATAGGACTGTCTGGCATTTTACGAATAAATTCTTTGTATACTTCATTCCGTTCTATACCAACAATTTCTTTTTTCAGCTCCCAATCTTTTTCGAACGATTTTTTTATCTGCATTTTCCGGCAATGCCTTTCGAGCTGTATAATAATCTCTATAAATTGCATCACGTTTCTGGTTGACGGGGATGAAGCTTTTTTAACAGCTGGTCGAAATCCTTGTTAAGAGAGCCAGCAACCACAGTTGCGTTGGTTAATGAATCAAGACTTTGATTTGAATTGTTCCTGATTCTATAAAAAACTCGAGAATATTATAACTAGGCTTGGTGTATAGAATTGCTTTGGCTGGCAATTTGATATTACCACGAAAAACAAATTCACCATTTTAATTTCTATGGAATCCTTTACCCCACCGATGTTAGAAGGATCCTGATACCACAGCATCGCTTTATCTTGTTTTTTTAAGGGATTTATTTTGGCCTCAACAACAAACGATTAGCCCTGAGCTAAAATCATTGTAGGCAATAACGTCACGCTTAATATGCCTGTAAACAGGATTCGGCAGATTAAATATAAATGTCACACCGTGTTACTTTATGTGAGAAATACATTAATGAAATCTAGTCAATTATATTGTAATTTATAAACAATTTGTATAAATAAAATTACTTAACCTTGCCTGTTTGCCGATAATCGACAGGGTGAATATTTAGTATTGGATAGGTTGTTGTCGCAATCTGAACACGGATAACAGTCTGGAACCAGACGAAAAGGTGAATTTTGCTACTTTTAAGAAACATTCTCTTCTAGACGATTTACCGCGATGTTGGCTTTCCTTGAATCCAGCGATTCAATAACAGGCTCTATTCTGAATCTAAAATCCTAAATTAGTGCTATTCTGGTTTAAGATTTGAGCACGCACGCAGGCTTTAAAATATTTAGGATACCATATAGCTTATTTAAAACAACCCAGCCGCACGTTTAGCAGTCAGTGCAAACGAAAGTTACAAAGTAAAAAATGACGGCTTCAAGTCCATCCTTCTATTTACCGCGGTAGTCACCGCTCCTTAAACCGCAGGCTGAACTTGCAGCCAGGGGGCAGAGGCCCCGTCATTTTTTCTTTGAGTTGAAGGCAGCGATTGCCCTGAGCACCAAGCCGGGCTTAACCACTTAAAGCCTTTCGATTATGAAACTTTCAGAAAACACTCCAAAAATCTATGTTGGTACTTATGGAATGTACAACAATGGATCCCTGTATGGTAAATGGTTCGACCTTTCAGACTACACCGATACAGAAGAATTTCTAAGGGACTGTTATGAGTACCATAGAAACGAATTCTTCAGCAACGGCTGCCGACCAGAATTAATGTTTCAAGATTGGGAGAATATCCCGGATATGCTGATCAGTGAGTCAAGTCTTCATGAAAACGCATTCAAATATTTTGAAGCCATTTCTGAAATGGATGACGATAGTGCTGATGCTTTTCAGATCTACTGTACACAGATTGTCAACTGGCCATACAATGGAAATGATCTTTCCGAAACACTGGAAGGCTTTCAAGAATCTTATCAAGGATATTTCGGAAAAGGGAATGATCCCAAAACAGATTTTGCTTACCAATATATAGAAGACACAGGACTTCTTTCTGGAGCTCCTGAAAGCCTTGAACGATACTTCGACTACGAAGCATACGGAAGAGACTTGTTCTTGGAAGGATACTCAGAGTATGAAGGATATGTTTTTATAGATCAATAAACGATTTATGAGCCGCTGAAAACCCAGCGGCTCTTCATTGTTCCTTCTTTTTCTTCCGAAAAGAACTTTAGGAAGCTTTCCTAAAAAACACTTTTTTACTTTTAGCGGGTTAAATATCTTCTGACAAAGTGTGAGCTGTAACTTACCTCGCCTGAAAGCCAGCTTAATCTATTCAATCATTAAACTGTAAAGAAATGACCACGAAGGGAAAGGAAAGTGAGAAAAGAGATGTCATGTTCAGAGACCAGCTTGTCACGGCAGCCGACCTTGAAAATTTCAAGAACGATATGCTCGAAGCAATTCAGAAGATGATTAAAAGTGATCAGGGGCTACCAGCTAAAAAATGGTTAAAATCCAGTGAGGTCAGAAAAATGCTTGATATCTCACCAGGGAAATTGCATATGCTGCGGGCAAGTCGAACGCTAGCCTTTATGCGGCTCGGCGGCGTAATCTATTATGACCGGGAAGACATCATTAAGATGTTTGAAAATAACAAGACACCGGTTTCCAAAAATTAAATTAGCAAATGAAGTTAGCTTTGACTGGCTTGGGTGCACAGGTACCTCCCAACCGAAAACATGTTGAGATCTATTTTATCCAGGCAGGTCACTGCCGGAAGACCGCTCAACAGTTCTACCAGCACTACTCAGAAAAACGATGGCTCAATCCTGATGGAAAATTGATTGCCGATTGGAAACGGTGTGCTTGGCAATGGATTTGGAATAGGTAATGAACAGTAACCTGTCCGCTCAGAGCAAGAACTGATGCCGGTTATTGTTGCTCACCGTCTCTATCGTAAAACCCACCGCTGCCGTTCTGGCATCGGTGGGTTCCTTTTTTAAGCAACCGCTTTGAGCTTACCTGATTTGGTAAAAAGTTTGCCCTTCACTTTTGCCATATTTTCACTGATCCGGTTTTTTCTGACACGGGCATACCGCTGTGTCGTCCGGATATTTCGGTGGCCCAGCATTTTACCCACATCTTCCAGCGGTACACCACTGTTCAGCATGATATCTGCAAACGTGTGTCTGGCCAAGTGCGTGTTCAGATCTCTACGGATTCCACAGATCACGGCCAGTTCTTTAAGGTATACATTGTAGCGGTAGTTGCTATTCACCGGAATTAACCGGTTGTTGATCTTGCAATACGAATGGTTCTTATACTTGTCGATCAGTTCCTGAACGATCGGAAGGATCGGCACCATCTCCGTTACATCTGTTTTGCCCCGGTCTTTAATCAGCCACTTCTCGCCTGCCCTACCCACACGGACAATATTGTCAGGAGTAAGATTATACATATCCTGATACGCAAATCCGGTAAAACATTGAAAAATAAAAGCGTCCCTTACTTCGGCAATACGATCAATGGATATTTCTTTCTGATAAATCGTCTCCACTTCGTAAAGTTCCAAAGGCTGCACTTCCTTATTTCCACCCGAGCAGACAAATCCTTCAAGCGGATTACTGGCGATAACTTTTTTCTTTACGCCAATCTTAACAATCTGGCGCGTCCATTTGACCTGCTTTTTTGCTGTGACCTCTGAAAGAGGAGAATCCTGATGCAAGGTCAGATAATCATAAAACTCGTCAGCAAACATATGATCGATCTCTGAGAAATCCAGATCCCGCCGATGGTACCGGTATGCGATGAAGGTCTCCACTTTTTTCCGGGTTGAGCGCCAGTGTCTGAGCGTTCCACTGGAACGGATTCCCTTCTCCGTCTTCTTTTCAAAGGTGGCTATAAATTCGTCAAAAGCATGTAGCAGTGTGCTGCCTGGCTGTGAGCCTTGACTTGAAGTCTTCTTTTCCTGCATGGCAGGTATGCCTAAATACACATTTTTTAGCATTGCAGGTGTAACCCGTTCGAACTGGGCTTGCAGCATCATAAAGTGCCTTTGAAGGTCGGTCTGCACCTGCATGATCTTTTGATTGATCATTTTTGCTTCCTGTCCGCTGCTCCTGACCTGCTTGGCTTCGCCATCCCAGAAGTCTGGATGAATTTTCTTGCCTAGAGAAATGTCAGTGTTCAGTCCGTCAATGGTAATGCGCAAATAGATCGGAGCTTTTCCGTCTTTGGATGCTTTTCCCCGGTAAAGCCATAGCAGCAGGGATAAATTTTGTTTGAATTTCATTCTCAACACATTTTAAGGTTAGAAATAAATGCTATGGGAGAACCTTAAATCAAATCGCCTCAATCAAACATTCATTCGGTCACCTAATTTACCAAATCCAAATGGTGACCGAATAGGTGACCGAATGGTTTGATTTATCTTGATTCAGAATAACCTGCTTTTTTGTTAACTGTGCTGAAAATCAATGCATTTTAAACAAGAAAGGCACACTTTCGTGTGCCTTTTGTGATCCCGCTGGGATTCGAACCCAGGACCCATACATTAAAAGTGTATTGCTCTACCAGCTGAGCTACGGAATCTTATTGGTATAATGTTATCGTGTCCAAGAGGAGAGTCGAACTCCCATACCCAAACGGGCACTACCCCCTCAAAGTAGCGTGTCTACCAATTCCACCACCTGGACATACTGAGGATATTCCTAAAAACCGCATTATTTAGTCATAAAATTATGTCAAACAAGCGCGGATAACTTTGACCGGCGCTTCAACCATGCCGCTCAATTGTGATGCAAAAGTATGAATTTAGCTTGAAGTTCCAAATTGATTAGTAAACTATTTTATACATTTTTCCCTAGCCATAGTCTAAGTTTCTAACTTTGAGAAGTTTGTCAGAAAGTTCATTTCTTGATAACTTCAAAATAAATTATAAAATATCTGTATTTATATAGATATTTTCGAAGTTGATTTTTAGAAATATCTTACAAAATTGAAAAACGCGGGGAAGTTTAAAGTTGATTTTCTTCCAAAGTCTTAAAGTCCTCTCTAACCGGCGTGAAACAGTCGATCACCTTACACTCCGTAAGAGCCTTCGCCGAATGTGGCAACCATGATGGTATAAACGCAGTCATCCCGGAAGTCAACAGTTCTGTTTCTCCATTGATAGTAAACAGCAACTCCCCTTCCAACACATGGCACCACTGCTCATGTACGTGGCTGTGTTCCGGCAAATCTGTTCCGGATTCGATTGTAAAATGGCCAAAGGTTGAGCTCTCCGAATGAGCCAGCGTGCCTGAAATACCATCCCAGATCTTGACAATTTTACCGGCATTGAAATTTACAAATGGCATGACTAAAAGCTTTTAATTGCTAAAAATAAGGCTTGAAGATAGTCATGACACAGCGAAAAGAAAACTTAATTTAAGCATCTGTTAAAAGTTCCTATTCCGAAAACAGAATAAATACCCCTAACAGGCGTCGGGGGTATTTAGGATACTACTATCCACAAATTAGGTATATATACTCAAAAAATCTTATTCAAATTCCATTTTGACCTTATCACGCAAGCTGATGATGCGCATGGCAAGTGCAATGCACTCCTCGGAAGACATTTGGTCGATCGTATTCAAAACCGCATTGGCCACCACCCTGCCATCGGCATCAAGCTTGGGCCCCTTCTGTTTGATGGCATCAATAATATCTTGCCACTCCGGACTCAGCGCATCTGAAAAATATTTTGGCGGAATGATATTGAAATAACCTGCCTGAGATTTCAGGTATTCTTTTGACAACAGAATATTAGTCGTCAGGTTTGCAACGAGCTTGGACAGCTCGATATGAACGAAGATGTTTGACTTATTCACGTTAAGTATGATGAGGGTTTGTATCTTGAAAGTTACCTAGTCTCGCGACTTTGTAACCTGAATGGAAATTTACTGAAAATAAGCCATTCAAGCAATGTTTTTTCCCGAAAAGCTCGAAATTGTTTGTTATCAAAATATTAACAAAAACATCAGTCATTCAAACTAAGCGCATATTCTATCAGTGGAAGACATTTTATCATCGCTAATTTATTGGTCTATAACTGCCATATAAATCCAGATTTATCCAGATTTAATTTTAACTCGTAAACCCCATTTCTGACTGCAAAGTTTGACCATGATATCTGTTGAAATACGTAAACGAAAGGAATACAGGTTCTGATCCATAACCAATATTTTTATGATAAAACTTATAAAAATTCTATATTAGTATCATAGCTAGATTTTATTAATGTAACCGAAAACTGACAAAGGCTACCGTTAATTGGTTCGCAGATGCTGTTTTTGCTTGAAGCTTTTTATAATGCTACGATAATATGCGCCTTAAATGCTTCACATTATTTGCTGCACTCCTGTTTTTTACGAATCACGTTTTTACGTCATACGTAAATGCCCAGAGCTTTAATTTAGCCGATCATAAAAAACGGGTAACCATACCATTCAGGCTGGTTCGTAATATGGTTGTTGTGCAATTGATGATAAACAATAACGGCCCATACAACTTTATATTAGACACGGGTGTCGGTTTAATGATCATTACAGAGCCCAAACTTGTCGACTCTTTAAACATTTCATATAAAAAGACAATTCAGCTTTACGGCCTCGGTGATGGCGAGTCATTCGAAGCATACATAGCATCAGCCCTGAATGTTACATTGCCTGATATTTATAGCAACGGAGTGGGTGCAGTCATTTTCAAGCAGGATCATTTCGGCCTTTCAAATTATGCGGGCACCCATATCCACGGTTTATTGGGTTATGAATTTTTCAACAACCTGGCCGTGGAAATTAATTTTACGGATAACGAGCTGAATATTTGCCGTCCGCAAGATCTTAAAATCGGCAAAAAAAGAGACAAAATCCCGATAACGATCGAAAACCGAAAGCCTTATGTTGAAGCGCAACTGGTTTTGCCAGATGGTACAAAAAAGAAAAGCAAGCTCGTTGTAGATATTGGGGCAGGCCACGCATTATCGCTCGAAGATGCTGCGAAACACGAACAAGGATACCCGAAACTTACCATGGCCAACCTCGGAATGGGTTTTACCGGACCGATAAGCGGCTTTCTGAGTCGGATCAACCGTATTGAGATTGGGAAATATAAATTCAGAAACGTACTTACTGCGTTTCCGGAAATGGATGCATTTAAGCGCGAACGATTGATGACTAAACGCGACGGAAACCTGGGGCTGGGAATTTTGAAGCGTTTCACAATAACCCTGAATTACCACGACCACGCAATGTATCTAAAACCAACGCAAAGATTTGGCGAGCCATTCGAACATGACATGAGCGGGCTTGAATTTTTTGCGGGCGGCCCTGACCTTCGACATGTTATTATCAGTCGCGTCGAGCCAGGTTCATCAGGTGATCAGGCAGGTTTGCAAAAAGATGATGAAATTTTATCCGTTAATCTGAAACCTGTTTCCGGGTTGTCTCTGGAAGAAATTGATGAATATTTTAAATCTAGAAACAACCGGGGTGTTTTACTGGAAATTTTTAGAAATAAGAAACACATGAGTGTGCTTTTGGTACTAAAACGGCGGATATAAAATTGAATATTAAAGTTATTGTACTTCTGTAAGCAGATCAAACCCTGTCTAGCATACCGCTATCGTAAAATCAATCAAGACCTTCTTTTCTTGATTTTAAAACGAACATTACTAAAACAGAAGCAAGAATTAATACGGCATAACTATAACCTAAATTAAATTCGTCTTTTGCCGGCAGGAAAAATACGATTCCATAACTGAGGAACGACACAATTACGTAATTAATTCCACCGCTCAGGCCGCTTGCTATGCCTGCATTTTTTGGAAAACGGCTTAAACAATAGGTAAAAAAATTGTTAAAAGTAAAACCCGCTCCGACATGAATAATAAATGCAAAAAATATCAATGAGTAAAGTCCGGAAACGAATTGGATACTAAATAACATCGCCGTAACGAAAACAACTTGTAAGGCTATGTTGAGAGAAATTCGCTTGAAAAATGGCTTGTTAATTGTGGCTTTGCCGACGAACCCGCCAACCAGCCATGCAAATCCCAAAATCAAGGAACCATAACCGGATACAACCGGTGAAAGATGCAGCTCATGTTCTATGATAAACGGCCCTGTCATGTTATAAATCATCACCATACTGTATGCCAATCCAATCATGGCAAGACCTAGTGTAAAACTGGACGTGGTAATCATACCGGCATAAATCCCGCCAATTTTTTTTATATTAAAATCCGAATAAAGACGAAGGGTCTCTCCGCTGAAAATGTATTCCAGAACAGCCATGATGGCTGCGAACAGTGCAAGAAAATAGAAGTTTGATTCCCAGCCGAAAGAAGTTTGAAGATATCCGCCTACAAAAGGGGCAATAATCGGCCCGGTTGACCAGATGATTGAAAACAGGCTAAGATAATGTTTTAGCTGCTCACCAGAGAAAAGATCTATAAAGTAGGCCCGTTTAGATACTACGATTGCGCCTACAGTGATTCCGTGAACGATTCGCATCAGGTAAATCACATAGATGTTATGTGTGTTGGCAATTGCGACGCTAGCCAAGGCAAAGATAATCAAACCCCAAAGACTGATTTTATAACGTCCAAAACTATCCAGAATACTGCCAATAAATAACTGCGTAACACCGTAACTAATTAAAAACAAGGTCAATGTAAGCTGGACCTGAATATTACTTACCTGTAAAGTTGCCGCCATGGAGGGGAGCGACGGAAGGTAAATATCTGTGGCAAATCCTGAGAGCGGAATTAAAGCAAAGGCTAACAAATTGGCGATACCCTTATGCTCTTCTTTGATACACTTCGGGGAAGAAACTTGTGTCAACATTTTTTACTCTTTAAAATACTTGGGGACGAAAGTTTTATCTCCCATAAATCAGTTAATAAATTCGCAGGACCGGGATCGGCCACGCATCTTTTATCAACATGATTCACAGAAAACAGGTTTCGTTTTAGTACTTTTTGAAGTAAACAATTCTGAATAAGTCGACTTCGAAACACCTAAGAGCCGAACAATCAAGCTACAAAAACAGCAGTCAACGTTTTAATTTAGAGGACTACAAATTGCCTGCTCACGCTTACATTTTCTCCTTTGATACGAACGACATACTTACCCGAAGCCAGATTCCCAACCGGAATTTTGATCTGGCTTTTCATATCTTTTCTTATTGTCAGCATCACTCGCCCATATAGATCAAACACGGTGATCTCGGCATCGCTTATATCTTCACGTGATTCCAGGTAAATGTCGTCGCGAGCACCGGGATTTGGAAAAACGACAATATCACTCGCTCCATCCGTCACGACTTCCAGATCTTCGGAATAGGGCGAATAACAGGTCAGAATATTATTTTCAAGGACATAGGTAACATTTGCCGCTGCTGAATACCTGCCCGACTGTGTTGTACGAAGCGTATTGATCGATGAGGTAAGTAATATTTCCTGACCGCGTTTCCATTCGTATTTTTCGTTAAGATCTGACTGACCAATGATCGCCTCGGCCGTAAAAGGGCCAATCCGTTCAATAACTGGCGTAGGAATTTTTGGACGAATCACCAAAGAGGATATATCGGAATTATCTGATAAACATCCAAATACGTTTTCACTTCTAACGAAATAATTCCCTCCATCCGATGCCACGAAATCCGTCCCTGTCAACAAGCTTTTCGCTTCACCCTGTTTATACCAGTTGTAAAGTTCGCTGCCTGCATTGATGGAAAACGTGAATGATGAATCTGCGCAAGCTTGCTGAGAGCCAATTTCCCTGATAGTTGGTTTCGCAGGTTTTACAGAGCTGTTAATGATCATCGTCTGCGTGCGTATTGCGTTTCCGAATACATCTTTCAGCGTTGCCATATAACGCCCTGGCTCGTTAACGCTTATCGACCTTCCGCCGGCTGAGCGGATATTCCCGTTTAATTCAATTGTCCAGGCATAAGAAACGTAACCTTCCGGTAATGATAGGTTTAGGGATGCATTGTTATCTGCACAAACACTGCTTATCTTCGGTTCTTGCGACGGAAAAACCGGATTCACTTTTGCAAAAAAATCATCCGTGAGCACATTGTTCCAGGCATTTGCCAAAACATTTAAGGCGGCGGCTCCTAAAAAGTGAGTGCCGTCTCTACGTTCAGCAGGCAAATTGTCTGTTTCAGGGCCTGGATATGTAATTCCCGGAAGTTCATTTAAAACTGCGTTTTGCCCGGCGATTACGTTTGCATTACTAACGGAAACCCCGGCACCATTGCCAGCTTTTGAAGCGCGGGCGATAACCCAGGTTGTATTTTGATTTATATCCGAGGCTAATTTGGATATCACGGATTTCAGATCTTCCTTATATGCTGTGCTTCCGGTATTTAATGGATAATTATCAGCCTCTCCCTGCATCCAGAGAATTGCGCGTGCACCAAATGGTTTTACGTAATATTGCATGGCAAGCTTCAAATTGGCGTAAGGCATTTGATAAGGAAGCTGATAAGTTGCCGAATATGGACTTGTCGTTACAATCCCCCGACTGCTTTCCTGCCAGTTTCTGATCGACGTTCCTGACCATGCGGTATTTACAAAAAGTACCGGCACTTTTAAACGTTGTACCAGATAATCACCAAGAATTCCCCAGCACCAGGCCGTATGCCCCCTTGGTCCCATAATATTGGGATTCTGATTTTGATTGGTCCATGCGGTTTGCAATTGCAACGGCTGAATATTGGCGACAGGCGCCTCCTGCCAGTTATTTAACGCGTCGTTATCATAAACAATGTAATTGACACGATCATCTTTGGCAGGTGGAGGAAGTGGCAAAGAACGATCTGTTTCATCTTCACCCTGCGCATTGGACTGGCCGGAAATAACAAAAACCTCTCCCACCCCAACCTTGGAAATAGCATCGATATTACCGACCTGAATCCCTGATTTACTGGCGCGTACTTCAATTTTATACCATCCACCAGAAATCTTAATGCTACCGCTGAATAACCCACCAGAAGGTCTTTCCTGCAAAGTTATCCATGGAATATCTGTTCCTTGTCCGGCCGTAACCGCCGTAACACGAACTTCGATTTTGTCTACCGGAATGTTATAATTGCCACTGATCGTCACATCTGCAGAACCTCCCAGTTCACGTTGGAATACAGCGCGCTCCAAAGGTGATGTTACGTCAATCTGCGCATTTGCCTGAGAGAATGGAAAAACGAAAAAACTAAATATAATGATTCGAAGGGTAGTAAGACTTTTATTCACTTGATAAACGTAATTTCATTAATGAGGGAAATACAAAAATATATTTAATTATACTTTTGGGCACATAAATTCAATAAATATTCTTCCAATTTAGAAAATATATTCCTCCAGGCGACTCCTCATTTTAAAGGACCTGGCGTCTATAAATGGAGAAATAATCTGGTAATCAAATACTTAAAATCACTGATCAAACTCAAAAATTCCGCAAAATAAAGCTCCATTGACAGTACGTGAAAATCTAGGAAAAGTCACAAAAAAGTATTAATTCTTGTCAGGAAAACAAAAACGCTTGCTAACGTTTTTCTCGTCGTTGAGAAAAAACGTCTGCAAGCGCATATTGAAATAGTAAAATTTATCAGCAAAAAAATTATTCTGCGTCCGAAAGTTCGATCCAGGTAGGCGCGTGATCACTCGATTTCTCCCAGCCTCTGACAAATTTATCGACCCCAGCATTTACAAGACGACTTTCAATTTGCGGGCTAAGCAAAAGATGATCAATTCTCAGACCTGCGTTTCTTCCGTAAGCGTCTCTGAAATAATCCCAGAATGTGTAAATAACTTCGTCCGGGTAAATTTTCCGGATTGCATCTGTCCACCCCTGCCCTATCAATTCTTCGAATGCAGCTCGTGTTTCAGGCCGGAACAATGCATCTTTAACCCACCTTTCTGGCTTATACGCGTCACGTTCCGTAGGAATCACATTATAATCTCCCACCAGCACGACAGGTATTTTCTCAGCGAGTAAAGACGCTGCATGTAATTTGAAACGCTCAAACCAGGCCAGTTTGTAGTCGAATTTCGGTCCTGGCGCAGGATTACCGTTGGGTAAATAAAGACATCCGATCAGAACTCCTTTAACAATTGCTTCAATATACCGGCTGTGCGCGTCGTCAGGATCTCTGGGAAGTTCCCGCCGCACTTCCTTCATCTCGTGGCCTTTTGAAAGAATAGCAACGCCATTCCAACTTTTTTGTCCGTGCCAGATCGCCAGATATCCTGCATCGTTAATTGCCTGCTCAGGAAATTTTTCCTGCGGCGCTTTCAATTCCTGTAAACAAACAACGTCCGGCTGCGTTTCTTCCAGCCAACGTAGTAAAACCGGCAACCTGCCGTTGATACCGTTTACATTATAGGTGGCAATTTTCATAAAATTTCTATTGAATATTCTGGCTTGAAATTACGGTTTAATACTGATGCTCCCAACGTTATAAGCACCAAAACAACCCAGTCCTCCTTCAATATTTGTATAAACCAACGTAGGCTCCACGAACGGATTATCATTATTCCAGCTGGCGTCAACAGATTTGTGAAACTTGTAATAATTTACGTCAAGGTTGAGAACTTCGAAATAGACTTCCTTAAATACGGGATCAGAATAAGCCGTGTCAAGTTTTCCATCCTCATTCACATAACTAAAACTGTATTTACTTGGCAGTTGAATGTAAAAAACCGGGGCATTAAAAGTTATTCCATCCAGATTTACGTCGTTGACAAGATAATTCCTGTCAATATTCAAAAACGCCTTATTATTACTTCGAACCGGCCCTGATACTCCTGTTTCAGGAATATACCCCGGATAAGTTACGTTTGTCAGCGAATAACCTCTTATGGAATAGTAATTCGTCTCGCCTTTAATATCATCCCAGGAAATTTTCACACGCGCAGAAGTATCCTCGCGATAACTATGCCCGACTATCGTATCAATCGAGTAATTCTTGATCGTCACTTTATTAGCAGGGACAGTACAGCTCGATTTCACTATCCGTTTTCCATCATCAACCAAAAGTGAATACTGTTGACCAGCTTCAATTTTAAACTTATCCGCCGCAATCATGTAAGTTTGAGTGGAATCGTTATATGGTATCTGGATTTCAGCGCCTGGACCCGATAAAATTACTTTCGCATTTTTGATGTTGACAGACTCATAGGTTGACGAGCCAAACAAGGGTTGCGACGCTGTAACGCGAACCATAATCTCTTCGGACTGCGGCGATATATAACACTCAACCGCTAGCTTGGATTCTATCTTCGGCAGTTTGTCCTCGTCCAAATCATTGACAAGCGTTTCGCAGCCCCAAAGCAGGGATAGAGAAAAAAGCAGAACAAGACATTTATATAATTTCATAACTCAGAATTTAAAATTATAGCTGAATGAAGGCAATACCGGGAAAAGTGAATATCGCGTGAGCACATTGACAAACTCATTTGGTTTTGTTCCTGCCTTCCTGTCAATATTATAAAAGAAAGGATTCCTGCGATTATATGCATTGTATAAGCCAAATTCCCAGGTCCGTTCATGTCGTTTTTTCTTTTTGTGAAACTGGATCGCGATATCCATCCGGTGATAGGCCTCCGCCCGGAATGAATTTTTCTCGCCATATTCAGTCGTTGTATTGGAATTACCTGAACTTTGGCCATCAAGAAAATACCAGTTCCTATAAGTTGTAAAGCGTGAAACAGGCAGCGTAAGTGCATTTCCTGTACCGTATACCCAGGTTGCAGAAAGTGTAATTCGTTTGCTGAGTTCATAAATACCAACCACCGAAATATCATGTCGCCGGTCGTAGCGAGGGTAAAATGTTTTGCCGAAATTCAGTTCCGGAAATCTCCATTTTGTCCAGGATAAGGTATAGCCAACCCATCCGGAAAGTTTTCCGGTTTTTTTCTGAATCATAAATTCGGTTCCATAAGACCAGGCTTTCCCGGCCGTTACGTTATCCTCCCAATTCAATTCATTGGCATTTGCGCCGTCGAGACTTATAAATGACGAACCTTCTTTGTAGCTGATAATATTGTTCATTTTTTTGTAATAACCTTCCAAAGTCAGCGCCAATCCTGGTTTTTCCAGATCTTTTGCAAATCCCACAGCAACCTGGCTCGATTGCTGCGGCGCCACACGGTCCGTCGTTGGCACCCATAAATCAGTCGGAAGACCGAGGCCTGTGTTGCTTAACAAATGCACATACTGATTCATTTTGGCATACGACGCTTTCATCGAAAAGTCGTTTGCCAATTTTAAAGCTGCGGAAATTCTTGGTTCAGGCCGGATGTATGTTTTGGTTGACGTCTGGAAAGTGCTTAACCTTAACCCCGCGTTTACTTTCAATCTTTCGAAAGGTTGCCATGTATCTTCGGCATATACTCCGGCCTCAGTCGTGTAGATTGGCTTTGCCTGCAAATTCAGGTCATTATCAGAAAAATCACCGGCTATCGCTAATGCTGACGGGACAAATTTGTGCGCCGTCGCCTGGACGCCAAATTTGATCCAGTGTTTGGTATTAGGATAATAGTCAAAGTCGGTTTTCAAGCTAAAATCGCGGATAAGACTGTTGTAATCAAGACTAAATTGATCTGTTACCGCGCCAGCATTTAAGTCTTTTTCGTTTGAATAAATCCCGAAATTAAAATGACTGAATATAAGCGATGTGTTAACAAAAAGTTTTTGATTGATCAGGTGATTCCATCGTAAGGTGGCCGTTGCATTTCCCCAATCCAGTCCTGATTTATTTTCACTCGTATTATCCTTCTCACTTACTTTAAACCTGTCCTGCCCGAAATATCCACTTATGTAAACCTTATTCTTTGCACCAAAATCGTAATTCAGTTTAGCATTCAAATCATAAAAATAATATCCCGGCTTAACCTTGGTATCACTGCCAACCTGCTGTTGCGCGATTAAGGGAGCAGCAAGCACATCAATATAAGTCCGCCGCGCAGATACCAGAAAAGATGCTTTTTTGTTAGCCAAAGGGCCTTCCAGCGTTAATCTTGAAGAAATCAGGCCGATTCCACCTTCACCGTGAAGTTTATCCTTGCTGCCTTCCTTCATGTTCATTTCAACAACCGAAGAAAGTCTTCCACCGTACCTGGCTGGGAAACCTCCTTTTGTGAGCTCTACACTTTTGAGCGCATCGCCGTTGAACACAGAAAAGAATCCAAAAAGATGGCTGGCGTTATAAACAACCGCATCATCCAGAATAATAAGATTTTGGTCCGGGCCGCCGCCGCGAACATACAATCCTGTTTGTCCCTCCGTTCCTTTTTGCACGCCGGGCATGAGTTGAAGAACACGGATTACATCTTTTTCTCCAAAAAATGCCGGCAGTTTTTTTATCTGGGAAATAGGTACTTCAATCTTACTCATTTGCACGGACTCACTCACTTTCTCACTTGTCCGCCTGGAAGAAACCAAGACATCTTCCAATTGATTAGCAGAAACAAGATCAATACTTATTTGCGAATCAGCGCGCGCGTTGATCCGGATATTTTGTTTTTCATATCCTACAAACGAGTAAGAAACATAAGCAGAATCCGATTTGGGAATGGTCAACGAGTAAAAACCATACGTATTAGTAGCGGTGTTTAAAGTGGAATTTTCTATGTAAACATTGACACCGGGAAGCAATTCCCTGCTACCCTGCTCCCTTACAAAACCACTGACGGTGATACGTTCCTGACCTAAACTTTGGAATGAAATAAAAACCAGAAGCAATAACTGGTAAGACGTTTTTTGCATTGGAGAAGGTTTATGGTAAGACCTGAGTATGATAAATATGTAAAAATCAATTATTCAAAAAAGTTAATCAACCTATCAGCCATTGCAAATTGTGACATGCGTGCATATTTATCCGAAATATAAAGACCATTTTGATTCATGTCACTACAAAGAGCAAAAAGGAATATAAAAGGTTGTACTTGACTAACATTTAATTTTAGGAAGGAATTATAGAAAGTTACTAAGATTATAGCAGAGGCCTCTTAAAACAAAAATTCCTGCTAAACGAATAACAGGAATATTAGCTACTAACTACTTAATATAAAGAATTTTAACCGCATTTCATTAACTTTTCCTTTACGTTGCTTTAAACAAAACCTGCCCGTCGCCCTGGATATACCAGGCCGTAACCGGATTGAAATGATATCCCATATTTCCTCCACGTGCAGCCAGCAGTTCTTTTAAAAATGGCTGTGTGTAACCCGTCTCATCTACTGTCCGGCTCAGGATTTCGGTAGGCTGGCCGTTCCAGTTCCACAAATATCTGAAAGCCGTATGCGCCTTATCCATCACAGGACCTTGCAAGGAAGCCGGGTTCCAGGTTTTTCCGGCATCGGTACTTATTTCCACACGGACAACTTTACCCCTGCCGCTCCACGCAATACCGCGAATTTCAATCCAGCCTTTTTCTACTTTTTGTGGATAGGAAGGGTACGTAATGATTGAACGGGCATCCATTGTAAAACTGAATTGCCTGATTTTTCCGCCGCCAATCGCTTCTGTATATTTTGAAGTTTCTTGTCTGGTCTGGAATGGCTGATCGGATAATTCAATTCTTCTCAGCCATTTAATATTGATATTTCCCTCCCAGCCCGGAAGAAATAATCGGACCGGATATCCCTGCTCAGGCCTGATCGCCTCTCCATTTTGAGCATAACAAATGATTGCATCTTCCCAGCCCTTTTCAACCGGAACGCTTCTGGTCATCACCGCCGCATCGCCGCCCTCCGCCAGAAACCAGGTAGACTTTGGGCTTACACCAACTTCACGAAAAAGTGTCGAAAGTTTTACGCCAGTCCATTCGCTTTGGCTGGTCAGACCGCAAATCTGCTGCGGGGTAAGTTTTCCGTCCGCTGCACCGCGATAATTTCCAGAACATTCCAAAAATGCAATGCGGGAAACAGAAGGAAAACGTTTGAGATCGGCAAGCGTGAAAATCATTGGCTTATCTACCATCCCGTGAATCAACAGCTCATATTTGGCGGGGTCAATTGCGGGAACGCCATTATGATTTCTTTCAAAATGAAGATCCGACGGCGTTATAGTACCAAACAAATCCTGCAAAGGTGTTCTGGAAGAAATATCGGAAGGTGCTTTTACAGGTTTTTCAAAAGCAGATCTTGTCCCCAAAGTTCCTGGCGGCACACCCGGAACTTTGGTCGGATCTTCGAATAAATTTAGTTCTGATTCAGTCAGCGCTGCCTGAAAACTCTTCCCGGAAGCCGTTTGTGCCAAAACCACAGCAGCCGTTGCAGCACCACCCAGAAGTGTTCTGCGGCTTATTTTTTTCTCAGTTATTAACGGTTTATCTCTCTTTTGTTCAGCCATGAATTCTGTTCAATTATAAATAGATATTAACGAATTTCCGGGCCGTTCCGACGGTCGTCAGGAACGAAGAAATCCCTTGCTGGCATTACAACTTTGGGAAGTGTCGTGGCATTGATAGGGTCGCTGGCTTTAATCAGGCCATTTTCTGCAAGCAGGAAAGCCGTCAGATCATAGACTTCCTGATCGGTCAGAGAACCCGGTTGATTAAAAGGCATTGCGCGTTTTATATAATCAAAAACCGTCGTTGCATAAGGCCAGTAATTTCCGATCGTTTTAGTTCTCACCTTTTCTTTTTGATCGGTTAAATTTTTTGAAGTGACCAGTGCATCATTCGGACCTTCAACACCAGTTACACCATGACAGCCGGCGCATTTTGCGGCGTATACCAGCTTGCCATCCGCAGCTTTTCCTGAACCAGCCGGAAGACCCTTACCATCCGGACGAACGTCGCTATCGAGCAGTGCAATTTCTTTTAAAGTAGCCGGGCGGCCAAATCCGAATGTTTTGGGTTGGGCAAGTGTATCAGCCCGACTACCGTTCTCACCGGTAGTCGGGCTTTTCAATGAGGTCAATGTAATGAATAAAAACAGGCAAAATGCCCCGATAAAAAAAACTGACTTAGTCATATTTTCCTGCGTCAAGCGTACTTTTAGGCAAGATATAATTTTTATTGACCCGATCCAGAACAATATATAACGAATCTTTATTCTGATCTATTCCTTTCAAAATTACCCGATTGCCGTCGGTTGTCTGATAACGCAGGATCATCCGGTTGCGTTTTTCATTCTTAGGCGCCTCGGCAAATTCCCTGTTACGGCGTGTTGAAGCGGCACGCGGATCGATTTTCGAAACTTCATCACCGATATTTATCAAGGCTGCTTTACTAATCCAGTTCGGGTCCGGCTCATCTTTGGGATCAGCCTTTTTCTTTTTTGGCTTAGGCGCACCACCGGAAAGGTCGGTTGCATCCCGTGCACCAAGTTCCCGACCAGACGGCGCTTTATATTTATTCTGCAAGTAAAGCACATGCTCAACCGGATCGCCATAATAATGAAAAACCCGCTGGCCACCACCTGTACCTGTCAATTCAAAAGTCCTGCTGATATCCCTCATCGGAGAACCTCCACCATTCGAAAGATCAAGTGGCGTCGGTTTGTTCACTTTAAAAGTGAGCGTTGTCCATTTTTCAAAAGTAGCCCATTGCCATCTGACAGTGTCTGTTGGCGAGTAAGGAATCTCCTTGTTATTGATACGGAATTCTGTAACGTTATAATTTCCACGAAGCTCTTTTATACCGGCTGTCGAAGGTTGTTTATACGGATCATACAGGAAATTTACCAGTGATAGATAAAAGAACAGAAATAAAAATACGCCGATTACAGCCGATTTGACGCCAACACGTGCATATTTCTGCCATGCTTTTGTGAATGTAGGATAATAGTTGACAGGCACTGTCAGGCGTTCACGAATAAACAGGTTATAAAGGCGTGGAATATCCTGAACCATCAGGAACGCAGACAGAATCACAAAGTATGAGCTATAAACATGCACACCGCCGTCATAGGCAAAATTCACATAAACAATATCTCCCAAAGCTCCGAACAGCAGAACTGCACCAAGGAATGTTGTTTTTCTAAAAAACAAGAGAACGCCACCGGCAATCTCAACAACACCTGCAAAAACCTGATACCAGGGCACAATTCCCACGGATAACCAGTAAATTTTCTGCAAGGTAAAATCTCCAAAATCGGTATTTAAAAGACCGAGAGACGGATAAGGCATTTGTGTGGGAAGCAATTTGGTAAAACCAAAACCGATGATGCCAATACCAGCCCGGTAACGAACAATCGTGCGCAGCCAGTAATTAAGTTTGATATAATTCTTCGGATCTTTTTTCAGAAGTTTAACCAGCACAGTCCAGACTGCGCCGACTACCACAGCGAAAATCAATGTTATGACATAGGTCGCGTATCCGTTCAGGTTATTTCCAAAAAGCGTTCTTCCAAAAATTTCAAGTCCTGAACCAAATCTGGCGACGTCGTATGGATCACGATAATGAAGGTTTGTCCAATCTATCGAAAAGACAACCTTATACCATTCCGGGTTCCAGGGAAGAGATATGCTGACGAAGAAGATGAAAGCGATACGAAACAGAATTTTCTGCCATTCAGGCCATTGTTTGTCCGTCTGGTCTGCCTTGTCTGTGTCAGATTCTAAGCTCCGTGCATTTTTGGTTTCTTCCGCTACTTCTGCCGAATTACTCGTTAAGATTGACATATTGAATGTTGTTTATCGTTTATTTTCGAACAGTTTCAAATCAAAGTTTTGGACTTCCTCTTCTTCCCAGCTTCTTAATTTCAGTCTGAAGATATTTTTTATCGATTTTTTCAAGGCGAACAGCAACTGAATCGCCGTCGCTGTTAAGCCCGGAAAGAAGAATCGTTGCAGAATCAGGACGACTATAACGCAGTTGAAATTTGTCGGAAGCGTAATGTTTGTTTCTGTTTTCAAGATTCAGAACCTGTTTTGCTTCGTCAATTTTATAACTGTAATAATGCCTATCGGCAGTTCCTAAGAACTCGTAAACCCGGTCTGCATCATTTTCATTGATTTCTTCAACGTTGGTTGAATCAATAATAACAGGTCTGTTTGAGCGGATACTCAGCGTGGCCCAGTTTTCGAAAACTACATCTTTCCAGCGCACCGGATCGATCGGCGAGTAAGGCAAAACTTTGTCGTTAAACTTGAACTCAGCAACATTATAAATTCCAGCGGCTTTTGACAGGCCTGGAGCGTTCGGATACTGATAAGGATCATGGAGATATCCGTTTCTGGTCTTAAAACCAAACAGAACGACAAAGAAAAAGATGAAAAACACTTTTAAGCCAAGGCGGCCGTATTGCTGCCACTTTGCTTCGTATGTTGGATGAAACCGGTTTGGTATCGTTGGTTTTTCCAGTCCCAGCAAACTATAAAATCTTGGCGCATCGAAGGTAAATAAATATAACGCAAGCAAAATCAGGTAAAAGCTGTAAACGGCCTCACCTCCACCATACGCAAGGTTGGACACAAATACGTTTCCTGTGAATGGAATAATGATCAGCGTAGCAATTGATGTAGTTTTTCTGTTCAAAAACAGAAGTCCTCCAAGAAGTTCGATAAGTCCAAGAAACGACTGATACCCTGGCACAACACCCAACGTAAGGGCGAATATTTTCCAGTCAGTAAAATCACCGTACTGCGTATTCAAATTGCTGATGGAAGGAAGCGGCGATTGAAGCGGGAAAAACTTGATCAGCCCATATGCGATCAAACCAAGCGCAAGCCGGTAGCGAACGAGCACCCGGATCCAGTAATACAAGGTGTTATAATCCTTTTTTTCTTTGTCAACAACTCCCCATACCAGACCGCCGATGATGGCAACAACCAGTAACCCTATCAAATTCAAAAATGAATTCTCGGCAAAAAACTCAGGCGAATAATGAGCCAGATTAAAAAAATCACGATAGTGAAGATCCAGCCAGTTGATTGAGAAGACAGTTTTATAATATTTCCAGTCAAGAGGAAAAGCCAGCAGGAAAAAGTAGATTGAAGAAATCCTGAAAGCTGTTTTTTCTGTATTATTCCAGTGCCGGTGACCGCTTAATGATGCATCATACTGAAATTGCGCGTCCTTCGATAAATTTACTGTTGCCATTGATGATGGGTTTAAGATTAATATCCTGGATTTTGTTCCAAAGCCTTGTCTGTCTGAAGCTGAACCGAAGGTATCGGCATCAGATATCTGTTCGGATCGGTTATGTTCAATACAGTTGCGGCACGGCCGGTACGCACCAGATCAAACCAGCGGTGCGGTTCCAAAGCAAACTCGATCCTTCTCTCGTTTTCCACCGCCAAAAGAATTTCATCTTTCGTCGCCGCTGTGGTGGCTGTGACGCCAGCTCTGGTGCGGATTAGATTCAGATCAATAGCAGCATCGGTAAGTTTGGCCTGCTGCGCCCGCGCTTCCGCACGGATCAGATACAATTCCGCAATACGGATCACATAGGAAGGATCAGAGCCGGGGGAACGGTAATATAGATTTCCATACCAGCGATTCTGGTTATCTTTTGCTACCAGTGTACTTCTGTTTCCACCTTTCAACGGATCATTAACCAAAGCAACAAAAGCATCATTGGGAGCCCACTGACGGGTACCGCCATTCGTTTGCGGCTGCCATTGCCCGCGGTGATCGTTTATTTCAGAAGTTCCGTTATAGAAAATTTCGAAAACAGATTCCTGTGTACCACGTGCACTGGCCGCAAAAAACGCATTGTATGGAGTCAACAGTTTATAGTTTGCAGCATCGGCAATTACTTTCGTTGCATACTCCTCAGCTTTCGCCCAATCTTTTTGGTATAAATAATAACGCGATTTCAAAGCCCATACCGTTTTGCGGGTAGCATGGTAGCGGTTAACGGTTTCAGCTAAAAGTGGCTCGGCAGCGTCAAGGTCTTTCAAAACCAGCGCATAGGTTTCTGCCTGTGTGCTGCGTTTGATACCTGAGTTGTCGGAAGGCGTTGAAGTTGGCTGCGTAATAAGCGGCACTCCGCCCCATGTTCTTGCCAGGTCAAAATAGGCCAGGGCACGTATGAAATATGCCTCGCCAACAATCGGGTTTTTCAGCGCGTCAGTCAAGGTAGGGTCCGTTACTGCCGGCACTTTTGCTATCACCTGATTCGCTCGGTTGATTGTTGCGTAAATAGCAATCCAGGCGCTGCTGATCGTAGCATTTTCTGCGCTTACTTTATGATTGATAAATTCCTGAACCTGTGATTGCGAGCCCGTCCATTGAATATTATCTCCCGATAAATAACCAATAGACTGGAATGACGTTCCGTAATAGTTTGCATTGGCAACTGCATTGTAAACTCCCCGCAAAGCAGTTTCCGCGGAAGCTTTATCGTATATGGTTTGCTCGTCGGAGATGGAAGCTTTCGGCTCAACATCCAGGAAAGAATCGCAGGATGTAAGCGAAGATAAAGTCAGTGACAGGGCAAGTAAATAATTAATTCGTTTCATGATTTTTCTCTTCGTTTTGAGAATTTATGTTATTGCCTGGCCGGATTACAGCGTAATATTTAAACCCACTTGAATAGAACGAGGCTGTGGAGGCGTTCCCAAATCGATTCCTTGCTGGTTCGCAGCACTGCTCGCACTTGACTCAGGATCAAGACCTGTATATTTTGTAAAAGTCAGCAGGTTTGCTCCCTGCAAAAACAGGCGAAGTGTTTCAATTTTTAATTTGCTGGTAAAGACCTTTGGGATCGTGTAACCAACATTCAGCGACCGCAAACGAAGGAACGAGCCATCTTCAAGCCAGCGACTGCCGCCATCACGATAGTTATTAACGTTCACGCCATCCGGTCTTGGCACATCCGTTACGTCACCCGGCTTTTGCCATCTGTCGTTGTTGCTTGCCAGAATTACTCTTGCTGCGTCACGCGCTCCGCCGCCCTCGCCAAAGAATTTGTTATGGTTGTAAATCTTGTTTCCATACTGGTAAGCGAAGAAAACAGCACCGTCAATACCTTTATAAGTAAAGTTATTGGTAATTCCACCGAAGAATTTCGGCCATATACTTCCGTAAACCTGGCGATCGTCAACTGTGATTTTTCCGTCTTTGTTCACATCTTCATATACCGTATTTCCTGTTTGCGGATCAACGTAAAGCTGTTTGTAAACCCAGAAAGAATAAAGCGGTGAACCCTGCTGCTGCAAAATCAAATCACGACTCCCGTAACGAAGCGGATTGTCCAGTTTTTCAATGTTATTGACATTTCTGGCGACGTTGAAATTGGTAGTCCAAGTAAAATCAGCCTTTCTGATATTGGCCGTCTGAATGCTGAATTCAAATCCTTTGTTACTGATTTCAGCTGCGTTGCTCCAATAGGTGTTGAATCCGCTGGTACCCGGCAATGCCACAGTTAGAAGTCCGTCGGAGGTGTATTTGCGGTATGCGTTCAGCTCAACTGTGATTCTCTGGTCAAATAAACCAAGGTCAACACCGACGTTGAACTGGCTTGTTTTTTCCCACTTTAAGTCAGGATTCGACAATTGTTGAGGAGCAATTCCCGGCAAACCTTCATACGAAGAACCACCAGCCCAAAGTCCACGAGCTGCAAAATCTCCGATACCATTCTGGTTTCCGGTGATACCATAACTTGTACGCAGTTTCAGGTCGCTGATTACACGGGTATCTTTAAGAAATCCTTCCTGTTTGATACGCCATGCAGCGCCAACAGCCGGGAAATAACCCCATTTATTATCCTGCCCAAACCGTGATGACGCATCTGCACGGATACTGATATCAGCCAAATATTTACCCCCATAATTAAAATCCGCCCTCGAAAAGAATGACGTGAGTGTATTTTTACTCCAATTCTGAGAACTGGTTGTTGTGGCTGCGGAAGAAATTTGCGTGAAAGAATTGTTTGCAAACCCACGTCCTTCTGCTGCTGTACGCGATAAAACTGAGCTTTGTAATGTGTTTCCAACAAGGATACCGAAAGTACTTTTCGCACCCAGATTTTTCCGGTATGATAACGTTTGTTCATTAATCCAGGTGGTATACTGACCGATGCTCGAAGTTGCAAGTCCGCTTGGGCTTCCCGCGATCAGATACGTATTCCAATATTCTGATTCGTCGTAATTGTTATAATCAATACCAAAACTTGATCTGAATTTAAGATTTGGAAGAAGGTTTGCTTCAACGTATAAATTTCCGATGTATCGAAGGCTGGTAGAATTTACGTCGTAGTATTTTAATAAAAGTGTTGTATTGTCAAAACCAGCGCGACCAACCAGTTCACCATTTTCATTTGTCGGGGAAAGATAAGTCGGTGTATGAAGTGCAGCTTGTAAAAGTCCGCCTGCTGGCCCGTCGCCTGCCCTTGCCTGGTTCCGGAACGTGCGTGAAAAAGTGTTACTTACGCCGACCGTTACTGCATCGTTTACTTTCTGGTCCAGGTTTACTTTAAAACTCGCTCTTTGAAACGTTATCGGTTTCAGGATCGATTCCTGGCTGTTGAAACCTCCGCCGATATAGTATTTTGTTGTTTTTGTTCCACCACTGAGCGACAGATCATAATTCTGAAGATGTGCTGTCTGAAAAACCTCACTCAGACGATCATACGTTTGCTGCTCTTCCGGTAATCCACGGCCACCTTCTGAAACCGCACGAAATGGACGATTCGCTTCTGTCCGGTTTAGTGACGGCGTATCTTTTCCGGTATTGACCCACCATTCATTGACCAGTTGCGCATGCTCCGGGCCGGTTGTCAACTCCCAAAGCTTGGCCGCTTTTGCCCATCCTTGTGAAGTACTGAAATTGATCTTCGGTTTCTGGTCAAAATTTCCGCGTTTTGTTGTAACGATAATAACGCCGTTCGCTCCCCGGGAACCATATAGCGCGGTTGCTTCCGCATCTTTCAGAACTTCTATACTTTCGATATCAGATGGATTAATGTCGGCTATTGGAGAAGTTGCCTTACCTCCCGTGCTGAACGTCTGATTGCTGGTGCTGTTAATAAAAACGCCGTCCAATACATAAAGAGGATCGTTGCTTGCGTTGATAGAGGTTGCGCCGCGAACACGGATGTTGATAGCCTCGCCCGGAACACCCGTGCTGCTCGAAATTTGGACACCTGCCACTTTTCCCTGCAACTGCGCATCAAAACTTCCCGTTGGTATCCCTTTTGTTTCCGAAGGATCAATTTTGGTAATCGAACCAATCAGGTTTTTACGTTCCTGCGTACCATAGCCCACAACAACAATCTCGTTGAGCAGCTTATGATCAGAAGCAAGTTCGACATTGATCGTACTTCTGTTTCCAGAGTTGATTTGTATTGTTTTGTAACCTATAAATGAGAAAGTCAGAAGTTCGTTCGGCTTGGTTAGCGTAATCTTAAAATTCCCATCAACATCCGAAACAGCCCCCTGACTTGTATTATGAATGAGGATACTTACTCCTGGCAAAGGCTCTTTATTTTCATCGGTTACTTTCCCGCTTACGACAATCGGTCCCGAGCCGGCAGGCTGGGCAAGCATTCGATTGGGCGACATTAGCAATAACAAACCCACAGCAATGGCAGCTATGATTTTGTTCAATACAAGGCTCCTGTAAAAACGAGACCTTGACTCATTAGTAATAAAATACATACATTTGATCGATTTAATTTAGACGATTGAATCTCCTCCGCTCTGCCTGATTCGATGTACCAGATCGAATTATTTGGCAGGGCGGTTTCTTTTTACGCGTGTTTGTTTAAATTATCATCTCTTTCCTAATTGATTTAATCTTTAAATTATACTACCAGAAAACCCCCTACCTCTTACGCATAACAATATACGCACCCGATCGAGAGATGATCAGGCTAGGGCAAATTTATTGTCCAGTCAGAATACTGACTGGCAGGTCCAGAAAAATAGTGGGTTACGGTAAGTGATTTAGCTGCAACAACAGCCAATAAAACTTAAACTGGTATGCATAATTTTCGAAGAAAATTTTGAAATAGTGAGTACAGATCCTGATTTCATAACAACTATGATTTGAATGATTTGTCTCCTTACCAATAGGTGGATTATGAGTAAAGATTAATAGTATACAAAATTGATAGACAAAGTAAATTAATAAAAATTTATCATACAAGTGTTTTGATAATTAATTGAGATCATTAAAGTAAAATTGAACATTTGATGCATGAAGACAAGTATAAATGCAGTCAAGTATACTTCATTACGTGAATGTTAAGAAAACCAAGTAAGATAAAAAATCACTCGATTAGGTATAAATAATAGTGTTATATTTACTTAATCTATAAATAATTTTATTATTACTATAAGTTTATTTTACCTTTGTTATTGAAATTTTTAATATAAATTCGGTTAAAATAACCTCATTACAACGTTTTGAAAAATGTCGTACCTGGCTCCTGACATAGATGAAAATGATATGTTGCAGCAAGTCGCTCACGGCGATGAAAGGGCTTTCAGACGGTTGTTCAACAAATACCATCACAAGCTTGGATCACATATCTACCGGATTACGAAGTCGCATGAACTGGCTGAAGAAATAGTTCAGGATGTCTTTTTAAAGATATGGACAAACAGGGCTTCGCTTTCCGATACTGTCAATTTCCAGGCTTATCTTTTTGTTATCTCAAAAAATCACGCGCTTAATTGTTTGAAGCGAATCGCCAATGAAAAGGCTTTAACGACAAACCTCGATGATATTATTTTCGAAACACAATTCGAAGAGGTTACCGAAGATAGTGAGCGCTATCTTCTTGTCGACGAAGCAATTGACCACCTACCGCCACAACAGCGGCTCGTTTATTTGATGAGCCGGCACGAGCGACTACAATATGCAGAAATCGCAGACCGCCTGAGCCTGTCTCGTGAGACAGTAAAAAAATATCTTCAGATTTCCACAGAATCAATAACCTGCTACATCCGTAAAAAGCTGATTGTCAGCGCAATTATTTTTATATCCAATTTTATTTAAAAATAATTACATTTCAATACCCCCTTTTTTAACAATTTTTCTGTCTTAGATACAAACGAAAGAATTATACTATCCGGAAATGATTGTTATGTTATGAATGAATTTTCTACCCGACTGGCTTATCTTTTTTACCGGTATTATTCCGGCGAGGCTACTGCCGATGAAACCGCGGAATTGATGTCGCTTGCAAGAGCGGCAAAAAACGATCCGGAAATGGCTGCGTTGCTTGAAGAGTTTTGGGAAAAATCAGATCATAACGAATCCTTTTTTTCGAAAGAAGAAAGTGATAAAATATTTAACTCGATTGTCAGATCGGACGCAATTGTGGATCAGGATATTGACCCTCCGGTTCTGAACACTTTTTACTGGTGGCGTTACGCGGCTGCGGCAATTATAGTACTTTTTGGATTTGGTACTTTTTACAAATTTCAATCAAAATCTACCAAACCATCCGTGGCAAATGTCAAGCCACCGGTAACCGATTTTGCGCCTGGTGGTAACCGCGCCTTACTTACTCTTGCGGACGGCTCGACCATCGTCCTGGACAGTGCGGCAAATGGAGTCCTGGCTAAACAAGGCAGTACAGAAGTCCGTAAGAAAGAAAATGGCCAGCTGGTCTACAATGCTTCAAATCCAGATAACGTTCAGCCTCTCAACCAGATGAACATGCTTTCGACACCGAAAGGCGGGCAGTATGAAATTGTTTTGCCTGATGGAAGTAAGGTTTGGCTTAATTCTTCCTCGTCTATCAAATTCCCGGCTATCTTTTCGAAGAATGAAAGGAAGGTTGAAGTTACCGGCGAAGTATATTTCGAAGTGGTTAAAGATAAAACAAGGCCTTTCAAGGTCTCTTTTCTGGAAAACGAAATTGAAGTATTGGGTACGAGTTTCAATGTAATGGCATACACGGATGAAGTTTCCTCTAAAACAACACTCGTCGAAGGATCTGTTTCATTAAAAAATAATCGAAGCCAGACGCGTTTAAATCCTGGCCAGCAAGCATCTGTTGAGACTTCCGGTAAAATAAGCAGAAAAGAAGTAGATGTTGACGAGGCCATTGCATGGAAAAAAGGCCAGTTCTATTTCCGAGATGCTAGTATCGAAGAAGTAATGAAAAAAGCAGCCCGCTGGTATGACATCGACATTGAATATCAGGGCAAAATTCCCGTACGACAATTTACCGGAAAGGTTTCCATGGATGTAAATATTTCTGAATTGCTGCACATGCTCAAATACGCTGGAGTGAATTGTAAAATTGAAAATAAAAAAATAATCATCTCTTCCTGAACCTTTAATCGTATATAGAACTACGTTAAAATTTTATTCTAAATTCCTTAACCGCCGGACTATGAAATTCACTTCAAAACCACCAACATGACTACACTGGGTTTGAAAATAAAACAGGGAAAATGCTGCGAACATTTCCCCTGAATAAACTCAGGCTCAACAACCAAAAGCGCTATTCAGAGAGCAATTATTATTTTACCTAAATCTTACAAATATATGAAAATAAAATTTTTACTCCGGCGTGGCAAATCTTACCGGTTGGCCATACCAGCTAAACTATTATTGACAATGAAACTGGTAACGTTACTGCTCATGGCAACGTTGTCGCAAGTGACTGCAATCGGGTATAGTCAGAAAATTTCACTGGATAAAAGAAATGTTTCAGTAGAAGCAGCCTTTAAAGCCATCGAGAGCCAAACCGATTATCTTTTCTTGTACGATAAATTAGATTTGCCAACTTCCAGCCTTGTTTCTGTGCGCATCAAAGATGCAACGATCGACCAGACTTTGAATCAGCTTTTTAAAGATTTACCTCTTTCTTACAAAATTTTCAAGAAGAATATTGTAATCAAGAAAGAAGTAAAAACGAAGGAAGAATCGGTCATCACGCCAGCAGAAAAACCTTCTTTCCTGCAAGCATTGTCAGGAAAAGTAATTGATGAAAAAGGTGAAGGTTTGCCTGGTGTTAATATTGTCATCAAAGGAACATCCAAAGGTGCAACATCGAACACATCCGGAGAATATCAAATTGACATTACTGATAAAGGTACCATCCTGGTGTTTTCATTTGTGGGTTATCTGACTCAGGAACTGGAAGTTGGGAGCAGAACAACGCTGGATGTTACACTTAAAGTTGATGACAAAGCATTGGAAGAAGTGGTAGTTGTCGGATACGGAACACAGAGAAAAAGTGATCTGACAGGTGCTATATCATCGATCAAAGCAGAAGACTTAAAAAAATTGCCGACAACTTCTTTTGATCAGGCGATCCAGGGACGCGCTGCCGGAGTTCAGGTTACGCAGGCATCTTCTGCGCCTGGCGGACGGGTTTCGATCAGGATCCGTGGTGGAAATTCTTTGAGCAGCGGAAATGAACCACTTTATGTAATTGACGGATACCCGATTACGGCCGGAGGAACTGCCGGAGGAAACGGAGCCGGGCAAAATCCGCTGGCTTCGATCAATCCGAGTGATATCGCTTCGATGGAGATTCTAAAAGATGCTTCGGCCACTGCTATTTACGGCTCACGTGGAGCAAATGGAGTGGTATTGGTAACGACAAAACGCGGAAAAGCCGGAAAAACTTCGGTGACTTATGACGGCTATTATGGTGTCCAGAAAGTAATTAAAAAACTGGACATGATGAACGCCAGAGAGTTTGCAACGCTTGTAAATGAAGCACGGGTAAACGATGGTGTTGCTACGCCTGTTTTCCCAAACCCTGCCGACCTTTACAATTTTCCTGATCCGGCGACAATGGGCGAAGGTGTTGATTATCAAGATGAAATATTCCGTTCGGCGGCAATTCAAAACCACACGATTAATATTTCCGGTGGTAATGACAATACCAAAATTGCTGTATCGGGAAGTTACTTTGATCAGAAAGGCGTACTGATCGGTTCCGATTTCAAACGGGCTTCGATCCGGGCCAATATTGATACCAAGCTGAGCAAAAATATCATGTTCAGCACAAACCTTACAGGAAGCAAAGTATGGGGAAATAACGGACGTTCGGAAGGCGATGGCGGAGGAAATGCAAACACAGTTAACGCTGCTTTGATCATGCCTCCGACAGTGCCCATATTCCAGAAAGACGGGACGTATACCAGGCTAAACCCGACACCGGGAGGATCGACGGTACATAATCCAGTTCCGATTGTTTTGTTTAACAAGGACTTCCAGAATGTTGACCGGTTGATGGGAACGATGGCATTTACCTGGAATATCATCAGCGATCTTTCTCTTAGAGTTTCAGTAGGTACTGATATGTCCAACGCCAACCGCGAAACTTATGAACCCCGTGAAACTGTTAACGGCTACAACGCAAACGGCAGAGCTGGTCAGGCTAACCGCCGTTCTATGTCCTATTTGAACGAAAATATTCTTACTTACAACAAGGAAATAAACAAACATTTATTCAATGTTGTAGCGGGATACACGCGCCAGATGGATCGTGATCAGCAGTTCAGTGCTTCTTCAAGCAACTTCTTGACCGATTTATATGGAGCCGATAAACTTGATGCCGGTGCTGTATTTACAAGTCCAGTTTCCTGGAAAAATCAAAGTCAGCTGGTTTCTTATCTTGGACGAATCAACTATACCTACAACAACAAATATCTGCTTTCGTTGACAGGTCGTTCGGATGGAAGCTCGAAATTTGGGGCAAATAACAAATGGGCGTTTTTCCCCTCCGTTGCTGTCGGTTATAAATTGTCGGAAGAATCTTTCATTCAATCCATTGATGCGATCAGCAATTTAAAAGTCCGTGCGAGTTATGGAAAAACAGGTAACCAGAACATCTCAAACTATCAGTCGCTAGCACGTTTAGGTGTTTACAATTATGACCTGAGCGGCGCGCTGGTTTCAGGTCTGGCACCGAATAACATCGCCAATCCGGATCTTCGCTGGGAAACAACCGCAACGACAGATATTGGGATAGACCTTGATCTTTTTGGTAATCGCCTGAATTTTGTTGCTGATTATTATTACAAGAAAACGACGGATCTACTTTGGAATGTTAGTGTTCCGCAGACTTCAGGTTTCGGTTCAATTTTCAGAAATATTGGAAGTCTTCAGAACAAAGGCCTTGAACTGAGCATCGGCGGAGAAATTTTTGTGAAAGATTTCAAATGGAGCTCGAATGCAAACTGGTCTATGAACCGTAACAAAGTGCTTGATATTCCAGGTTACACTCCATCCACACAAAGTGAAATCTCAGGCCATTTAAAAATTAACGGAAGCTGGCTTGAACCGGGTTTACCTGTTGGTGTTTGGAATTTGCTTCAATACGATGGTGTTTTCCAAAACCAGGAGCAATTTGACGCAGGGCCTCGTTCTGCTGCAAATGACAAACTTGGAGATGCTCGTTTCATTGATAAAAATGGAAATGGCTCGATTAATCTGGCTGAAGACCGCATGATCGTTGGTGATCCAAATCCTGATTTTATCTACGGCTGGTCAAATAATTTTTCCTACAAAGGATTTGATTTATCCGTTTACATGCAGGGAACTTTTGGAAATGACATTTTGAATGTGCAGCGTGCCGAAAGCAATGTCTCCGGACCTTGGGGAAACCAGAGGAAAGAAATAGTAGACCGCTGGACGCCGACGAATACAACATCTAATATTCCCCGTGCGCGCGTTACTGTCAATCCACTTCTGTTGCAGTCTTCGTGGCTTATTGAAGACGGATCTTTTCTACGGGTAAAAACGGCTTCTCTCGGGTATACGTTCAAACCAACCAAAGGCATAAGTTCTTGCCGGGTTTACGTGACAGGACAGAATTTGCTGACGTTCACAAAATACTCGGGATTTGACCCGGAAGTAAATTCGCCAGGTAACAGTAATCTTCAATTGGGCGTAGATTACAACGCTTATCCTGCCGCGCGGACTTTCCTTGTTGGTGTTAATGTAGGCTTTTGATCAGATATAAATCGATTTTAAAATATTATGATGAAAACGAATTTCAAATTATGGATATCTTCGGCACTCTTCGTGACGAGCCTATTCGGATGTCACGAGACTTTTCTGGAAGAGAAAGTTTATGATACGCTTACGCCTCTTAATTTTTACAAATCGGAGGCTGATATGCAGGCGGCAGTGATTTCTGTTTACAATGCCATGCACTCGAATGATTGCTGGGGAAGGCAGGTTTGGCTCGCAGCTGAATATCCTGGCGAATCGTCCTGGCCGAACAATTCCGGTGAAGCCTGGAGATCAGAATTGGACCAGTATACATGGACACCAAGCTCTACTGGGTTTAAAACAATTTGGAGCGGTTTGTACAGAATGGTCAATCGCGCTAACACCGTGATGCAATATGCCGACGGAATAACTTATACTACACCAGCAAACAAGGATCAGATTTTAGCAGAAACCAGATTTCTTCGCGGCCTCGCCTATCTGACACTTGTCCGCTTTTTTGATCATGTACCTTACGTCACGGTTGAAAATGCGACGGATCTGTATCCTACCAATGCCAACACGGATGACCAGGTTTGGGATTTGATCATTGAGGATTTTAAATACGCGCTTTCGGTACTGCCACCCGTTCAAACGGGAAGAAATATTGGCCGGGCAACTTCCGGAGCTGCACAAACGATGCTTGCCAAAGCGTATCTGACAAGAGCAGGTAAGCCCTGGAATAAAGCTGAATTCTGGCCTCTGGCGGCTGATGAAGCCAACAAAATCATCAATAACGCTGCATACGGCTACGGCTTGCACGCCAATTACTCAGATGTATTTTCCTTGGCAAATGAACATGGGAAGGAATATATTTTCAGCATGGAACTTGAAAGCGGCATCGGTTTAGGTAAAGATTTACCAACCTTCACAGGTATTCGCAGTGGCAATCAGTTGAAACTGGATGGCTGGTCCTCTTTGGTCGCCGAAACTAAATTTTTTGATTCCATGAGTCCGCAGGATAAAAGAAGAAACAAAACATTTGTGGTTTCATACACGGATGTCAGAGGGAATGGAACCGTTTATGAATATCCAAAAACCATTACCTTACCCCATTTCAATAAACTGATTAATCCTGATGATAACAAAGCGACAGGTACCGGTGACTATGCTACCAACTTGCCGATCACGCGTTATTCAGACGTATTGCTAATGCACTCAGAAGCAGAAAATGAGGCAAAAGGACCAAGCGCAGAAGCTGTAAAAGGTATAAATCTGGTAAGACAACGCGCCGGACTGGAAGCTTTGAACCCTGGTTCAATGACGAAAGAATCACTTCGTGATGCAATAATTCAGGAAAGATCGTGGGAGCTTTGTGAAGAAGGTCATGCGTATTTCGACTTGAAACGCCAGAACGCGATCATCAAGCGGATTACTAACTTTAAGCCAACTGAAAAAAGTTATGCTTTCCCAGTTCCACAGGACGAATTGGATGTAAATCCGAATTTGCAGCAACATCCTGCATATAAATAACACGATTAGTGGAACACAAAAAGCGGTTAATGAGCCAAATCATTAACCGCTTTTTGTTTTTATTTTAAACTTCTATTTTGTCAGAATTTCAACTTCTCCTCCGTTTTTGAACAAGTTATGCGAAATGAAATATCCTTTACTTTCTTTTCCGTTCACCTTAATTGAAGTTATTCTCCGCCCCTTTCCAGGCTTGCTGATCTTTATCATTTTGCCATTACTGGTTCGCCAGTTCACCTCGTCAAAAAGCGGAGCAGTTACTAGATATTCGGCGTCAGTGGCAGAAAATGGATATAAACCCAAAGCGCTGAAAACGTACCAGGCTGACATTTCACCCGCATCGTCCATACCGCAAAGTGCCAATCCTTCATCACCGATACCATATAAATTGTTTAAAATATTATCCAGGATTTTTTGAGATTTTTCCGGTTTTCCAATAAAGTGATATGCGAAGGGTGCCTCATGGTCAGGCTGATTTCCATGACAATACTGACCGATCATCGTTTCCACATTTCTGGCAATATAATCAGGATTCCAGGGCATAGTAAACAAGGAATCGAGCTTTGATTCAAACCCTTTTTCACCGCCGTAAAGTACAATCAGCCCTTTCATATCATGCGGTGCAAAAAAGGAAACCTGCCACGCATTTGCTTCCCGGTACATGTACTCATAATATGGAAACTGCGGATTGAACGGTTTTATCCAATCGCCATTTTCCAATTTGCCTCTCATAAATCGCGTCTCCGGATCAAACATGTTTTTATAATTTTTCGATCTAGCCATTAAAATCCGGTAGTTTGCCGTGTCGCCAAGACCTTTTGCCAGCTGCGCAACTGAATAATCGTCGTAAGCATATTCCAATGTTTTTGAGACGCCGGCTTTCGCTTTAGTTTCTACTTCCGGATTGGGAATATCTGGATCAGAGATGTAGCCTTTTTCAATGTATTCCTTAATATGAGGTCTGGCTCCTTTCTCAAAATTCGCATTTTTTAAAAGGATTTGATAGGTTCCTTTAACGTCAAAATCCGTGATTCCGCGCAGGTATGCGCCTGTAATGGAAGAAGCGCCATGGTCGCCATGAAAAAATGTCGGGATAAAGCCTGTTTTGTCTCCGACATCTTTCATTGATTTAATTACATTCAGCGTAACCTCTGGTGAAATCAGCCCCAGCAATACATCCTTATTTCGGTACGTATCCCACAAAGATGGCTCCGTGTAATATTTGAAGTCTGCTTTGACAACATTTTTCTTTGCATCCGTAAATTCTCCGTTCACGTCGCTGCGCAAAGCCGGCCACAAAAATGACCTGTATAAGCAGGAATAAAGCATTTGTTTTTGCTTCTCTGTTCCACCTTTCACCTGAACCGAAGATAACAGGTTCTCCCATTTCTGAGTTGCCTCACTGCGTATCAATTCAAAAGTTTTTTCCCCAATTTCCTGTTCAAGATTTTGTTTAGCATTTTCTGCACTGACGAAAGATAAACCTATTTTAAGCTCGATCGGAGCTGAACTGCCATCCTTTAAATGTACAATTGCAAAGCCGGTTTTGGCTCCCTCTTCTTTTTCTTCAAGCCTTTCAATATCAGTATTTATCATTGCATAAAAAAAGATTTTCTCGCCAGTCTGCTGATATCCCTTTATGACGTTTTTCCCGAGCTGCTCAATTTTCCAGTCCGACACTTTATTGTTAGCGCGGGCAAGGTCGAAAAGGATCTGCCGGGATTTGCTGTCTTTGTATTCATACTTATGAAAACCTGACCGAAGCGTAGAAGTCAGACTGACATTAACCTGATAATCGTCCAGATATACCTGGTAAAAACCCGGGGCCGAGCTTTCTTTATTGTGTGAAAAACGTGAACCGAATTTTTCACCAGGTTTAGAAAGAGGCAAAATTGGAATATTACAAAGATTCCAGTGTCCCTTGTTGGTATGCGTAAAACCCAGAATAAGTGAATCTTCATATTCGTATCCGGCACCGGACCCATATTCTGTCATGGGACTTAATTGTACCATCGCGTTCGGCAACGAAGATCCCGGAAAGGTTAAACCCGCCCAGGAACGCCAGCCGCTTGGCAACTTATAACCAAGAATTTTCGGATCTGTAAGCGGTGCAGTACCAATAAATGTGTTTACGTAATTGGTATAAACAGCTTGTTTCTGCGCCCGGCCCAGCAAAAATGACACGAGGAATAAAAAAAATGTTAAAGCAAAATATCTTGTTTGAGTAATCATTATTATGAGTTTGATTTTAATTTCTGTGCTTGCAAACAGTGCTTTTTAAAGCAGTTCAATTATTACTTTTCATAAAGCCGGTTTATCGTAAGTTCTATTCTAAAATATTGATTTCAATTCAATGTCTTCGATACCCAATTTGTTGATTTTGTTCTGTGAAAGCTGCTGGATGGTAGCAGGGAAAGGACATGTGTTCTTCAATGAACCAGTAAGCAGGCACTGGCTAAAGGATGACTTTTACGACAAAAATTACCGAATTTTGTCAAAAATGACTTTGAATTAAATACCTTCGGGTAATTATTTTTCTATTCCTTTAATAAATTCATTTTAATGAAAAGAAGCGTATTTTTAAAGAACTCTGCGCTGTTAGGTACCGGGCTTCTGCTGACTAAATTTCCTTCGTTCGCCAGTGCCGATTATCCGACTGTCAGAGTTCCTGCTGATCAGCGCAAATTCAGCAGCAAGATTATTGAAGATTCAATCGCTGAGTTTAAATCAGCTGTAAAAGATAAGGAGTTGGGTTGGCTGTTTGAAAACTGTTTCCCTAATACACTTGATACCACTGTGACGCACAAAATGGAAGGCTCAAAACCAGACACGTATGTGATCACCGGCGATATCGACGCGATGTGGCTTCGCGACAGCAGTGCTCAGGTATGGCCTTATCTGCATTTTATCAAAAAAGACAAATCACTACAAAATCTTATTGCCGGCGTTATTAACCGACAGGCAACCTGCATCTTACGCGATCCTTATGCCAATGCGTTTTACGACAGTCCTGATAAAGTAGGCGAATGGGCTTCGGACGAAACCGACATGAAACCGGGACTGCATGAGCGAAAATGGGAAATCGATTCATTGTGTTATCCAATCCGTCTTGCTTACAGGTATTGGGAATTGACCGGAGACACGACGCCGTTTGATGCTAAATGGAAAGAAGCTGTGATGCTGACGCTCAAAACATTTAAAGAGCAGCAGCGCAAAAAAGACGATGGACCGTATCACTTTCAACGGAAAACTTCCTGGGCAACAGACGGCGTGCCGATGGCTGGTTATGGATATCCGGTTAATCCGGTAGGCCTGATTTGTTCTTCATTCCGGCCCAGCGACGATGCAACCATTTATTCGTTTCTGATTCCATCGAATTTTTTCGCGGTCGTGAGCTTGAAACAAGCAGCGAAAATGATCGAAAAAATAGCCGGTGATAAAACAGCTGCGAATGAGTTGAGAGCGTTGGCCAGTGAGGTGGAAACTGCATTGAAAAAGCATGCAGTGGTAACACATCCGGAATACGGGAAAGTTTATGCTTACGAGGTAAATGGTTATGGAAGTTATAACCTGATGGATGATGCGAATGTGCCAAGCCTGCTTGGGATGCCTTATCTCGACGCGATGCCCGTAACTGACCCTGTTTATCAAAACACACGAAAAATGCTGTTGTCCCTGAATAATCCTTTCTTTTTCAAAGGAACTGCGGGTGAGGGAATCGGTGGTCCGCATATTGGCAAAGACATGATCTGGCCGATTGCGATCACGGTTCGCGGGTTAACGAGCACGAATGACAAGGAAATCCGTGAATGTGTGACGATGCTTAAAAATAGCAACGCAGGCACCGGTTTTATGCATGAATCGTTTCATAAAAATGATGCAAAAAAATTCACCCGCTCCTGGTTTGCATGGGCCAATACACTCTTCGGAGAATTTCTATGGGAAACCTATAAAACGAAACCGCACCTTCTTGCTTAGACTGCGCGTTGTTTAATTAAAAGATTAATTCAGGAAAAATGAAAAAAATCCTCTGCCGAGCAATTCAGCAGAGGATTTTTAATTTACTTTTTGGAGTACCAATTGCGTAATCTTACGTCGATAGATTTATTTCCTTCGTTCACGGTTTTCTTAAAAGCTTCTGTGTCGCTCAGGCCATTCGCACCACGGTAGTGGTATGGATAAACGATTTTTGGTTTGAAGTCAAGAACAGCAGAGGCAGCTTCCGGCACATCCATGGTATAAGGAAGATTCATGCAGACGAAAGCGATGTCGATGTTTTTCAATGATCTCATTTCAGGAATGCCGGCAGTATCTCCACTTAGGTAAACCGTTTTTCCGCCCATTTTCAAAATATAACCGTTACCTCTTCCTTTTGTGTGTTTGGCATCGGCTGCCTCAGGCAGGTTGTACATTGGTATCGCAGTGATAGAAATATCCAATTTACTTATCGTTTGGCCATTATTGACAATCACCAATTTCTCTTTCAGTTTCTCAGACATCTTATCGGCAACGGCCTGTGGCGCAACGATGATCGCGTGAGAAATATCAAGTGCTTCCAGCGTTGCAGGGTCGAAGTGGTCGCCATGGATATCCGTTATCAAAATTAAATCCGGTGCAGCAATACCTTCAAATGTTTTTGCGCCTTCATATGGATCAGCATAGATCGTTTTTCCATTCCATGTCAAAGCAAGGGTTGCATGGTTAAGCGGCTGAATTTTTAGTGGTCCTTTCGCCGTTTTAACCTCATCAGCTGCCGGCATTTGCGCAAAGGAAACGCTGCATATCAGCAATAATAAAAGAGTGAACTTCATTTTCATATTTTAATAGATTACGTTTTTTCAAAGATAGATCGCCGACGACTATCTTCAATCCCGAACCCGGCTTTTATTTCAATGTATACTATCCAAGATTAGACATTTTCGAATTTTTCAAAGTTCTGGTCTGGTTTTTTAGCGGCATATACTTCCTGGCAGATCGACCCGACGCCTAAAACTTCATCAAACCTATCTTAATTATGGCAACGAAGTATTCATTTCTAATCGTTTGCACACTGTTCATCTCAAACAATCTTACATTTGGACAATCTGCAACGCAGACAAATTCAGAAACCGAAAGGAAGAAAATATTGTTCATCGCTGGTCCGGATAGCCACGGGAAAGGCGAACATGAATATAATGGCGGCTTAACATTTCTTGCCAGAAAATTGAAGGAAGGTATGCCGGAAATAGATACCGCAGTATATCATAACGGATGGCCGAAAGAGGAAGCGGCCTTGCAAAATGCCAGTACTATTGTGCTTTTCTGTGATGGTGCCGAAGGGCATCTTTTAATCCCGCACCTGTCCGAAGTGGAGTCACTGATGAATAAGGGAACTGGTTTTGTGGTGCTTCATTTTACTATGGAATTGCCAAAAGGAACTGACGCAGACAGATTCCGGGATCTTGTAGGCGGTTATTTTGAAACGCACTGGTCTGTAAATCCCTTTTGGACTCCCGACATAGAAAAACTGCCAAATCATCCGATAACAAACGGCGTAAAGCCCTTTGCGATAAGAGATGAATGGTACTATCACATGCGATTTGTTGAAAATGAGAAAAATATCACGCCGATTTTAAAAGTACTTCCCCCCGACTCCACTTTGACACGACCAGAAGGTTCTCACACCAATAATGCATATGTCAGGGAAGCGGTGTTGAAAAATAAAGAGTCACAAACAATTGCCTGGACATATAACCGTCCCAAAGGTGGGCGAAGTTTTGGATTTACCGGCGGACACGTTCATAACAACTGGCAGAATGACAATTTCAGAATGCTGGTTTTGAATGCAATTGTCTGGACTGCCAATGGAAAAGTACCTTCGAATGGTATTGTCACCAAAACGCCTGAATTGAAAGAGCTTGAAGTATTGACAAAACCCGGAAAATAGACTAGCTATTTTTTAATGTTTCGGAAGATTCCGCCTTTGTTTTTTCATTCAAAAATTATCCAAATACTGGCGCAAAAAACTGCTTCCATGTAAAAGGAGTCGTCGCAATGGAATTGAAAATTAATGAGCCTTAAAAAAGCTCACTAATCCTAATTACTATCTCATCTTGCATTTAATTTAAACGCAATGATTTAAAAAGTAAATCGGGATGAAATTCTCCCCAAAATACCTCAATACCTTTTTAATCTTGCCGCTTTTTTCTTGTAAATCAGACACCCATTATTTCTCGGCGATGTGACAATCCCCAGTAATGCAGTTCTTCCATCACCTTCTCCAGAGATTTCCCATGTGCAGTTATTGTATACTCAACCGTTGGCGGAAAGGTGTCATAAACTTCTCTTTTGATAAGCTTATTTCCTTCAAGGCTTTTCAGCTCTTTTGAGAGCGTTTTATCAGTTATCCCACTGACCTCTTTTGAAATCTGCTTGAAACGTTTCGGGCCGGTCGACAGCGCAAACAAAATCAAAAGTTTCCATCGGCCTTCCAGCGCTTCAAGTGCGTCTTTTATTGAAAGAGCGTTTTTAGGACAGCCACCAGTGGTCAACATTGTTTTGGAAAGTTAAGTGTTTACGATACTATCATATTGGATAGCACTATCCAAAAAGGAAGTGCTTTCTATCGGATAGCAAATGTATATAGTTTTGGCCATTCACTAAAACATAAAAAATGATGAACCAACAGACTTCCTTAAAATTAATCAATTTTGCTCTTTGGATTGCTCAGATTCTTCTGGCAGCCAGTCTTGTTTGGTCATTTTTCATGAAATTGTTCCAGCCAATTGAACAATTATCTTTGATGTGGCCCTGGGCAGGTCAGGTATCACCTGTACTGATCACGTTGACAGGAATTGTGGATCTTTGTGCTGCAGTCGGATTGATATTTCCGTCGGTCCTGCGCATTCGACCGAGATTCACACCCATTGCAGCGGTCGGAATTATTTTGCTGATGGTTTGCGCGAGTATTTTTCATATTTTAAGAGGCGAAACATCAGTAATCGGATTTAACGTCATTTTTGCTTTTATCGCTGCTTTCATCGCATGGGGAAGATTTAAGAAAATTCCCATTCCGACCAAATAATACAATTATTTCCGAATACGAAACTACCCAGATTTAGGTAAAATTTATGCTGTTAAGTTCTGTAAATCAATTAAATAATACATATTTTAACGATTCTTTCGCATACTTATTCTCTGGCCTGTTTTTAAAAGAATTATATAGTAATTTAGCTAACCATTGAACATCTTATTAACGAGTGCCGCGTAAAACTCGGCAACGACTTCAATGGTAGCTATTCGTAAAAAACTCAGCCCGATTTGAACCATGGAGCCTTCATCAAATATTTCGATAAGCTCGACATCTGACTGTAAAATTTTAATCGTTGAAGACGAGTATATTATTGCCAATGATCTTGAAATAATATTGAATGCTGCTGGGTATCCGGTTATCGGAATTGCTAAATCGGTTTCCAAGGCCAGGGCCCTGATAGACGAAGAAAGGCCGGATATGGTGTTGCTTGATATTTATCTGAAAGGAGGTGAAACTGGCATTGAGCTGGCCAAGCAACTTGAAGTAAGTAATATCCCATTTATCTACACATCAGCCAATGACAATCAAAGCGTACTGGAAGCGATAAAAGACACAAATCCAAGTGGTTATATCGTTAAGCCTTTTCGGAAAAAGGATATTCTTACCGCAATTCAAGTTGCGAGGACAGTTCATACAAGTGGCTCGAAACTAACCGATAATGAAATAAAAGTTTTACAGAATGCACTCATCGAAAACTTGTCAGGTACTGAAAACTGGAACGATCGTATATTAACATCGGCCAGGTTGATTCAGAAATATGTACCGTTCGACCTTCTTACAATACGCTCCCATACCCCGACAGACGCAAATATTTTCAATTACCATCGTGTCGGTTTTGATGATTATCAGATTTTGAGCGTTCAGGCTGTTCAGAAAAAGTCAAGTTCTCCTATGGGTTTGGAAATGATTACGTCAGCAGCCCGTCCGCCAGAAGGTTTATCTCTTTATTCACAAAAATCACTTGACGAACTTTGCCAAAGCGATAAATATATTGAACTACTTGTAAAGACCTTCAAATTAAATTCAGCATTGATGATGTCGTTTAAATCCTCAGATACAGAGCTGCTCTCAATAAGTTTTTTAAGTCGAAAGCAGGAAATTTATAAACCATATCATCAACAATTACTCGAAAATATCAGAAGTGCGTTACGCTCAATGGCTGAACGGATTATGTCTCAGCAGGCCCTATTTCAATAAAATTAAGATTAATTTTTTTATAGATAAAAAATCAAAACATCCTAAACGGACTAAAAAATCGCCGCCCGTAAATTCCCGAAAGATTACGCCAACCAAAACACCTATGTTTCGCAGCCAAGTTTGTGACGTTATTCAGCATACTTTGAGTCGATTGCGGTCGGTGTCCATTCTTTTTTGCGCGTTGGTTTTCATATTGCCAGTGAAACGCACAGACGCACAATCAATCTCGTCAATTAAAGCCGATGAGCTGCTTGATGATTTACAGTCTGTAAAATCCGATACAAACCGGGTGAGAAATTTGCTGATTCTGGGTAATTATTATTTAAAAAAAACGCTGAATCCTGTTTACGATCTGGATAGTGTATTGGTATTTGCAACACAAGCCCAGGAATTAAGTCTTCGTTTGCGCTATAAGTCAGGCGTCGAAAACGCTGCAATTCTGAAAGGCAAAATATACATTAAACAAAAAAAGGCAGGGAGTTTATCTCGTATTGTAAAAACGCTGAGCGATACCAGTCGGATTATACTGCTTATCGAATCAGGAGTATCTAATCTGCGACCAACCTTCACCCAAAAAGCGAAACGTGACAGTGCAATGCTTTTGTTTCAGCAGGCTGAACGGATAAGTCAAAAAATCGGTAACCAAAAATGGCTGGAAGAAAGCCATTGTATGATCGGTACTACGTATTTACTCAATAAAGATTGGAGTAATGGTAAAGCTTTTTTCACGAAAGTGATTGAGGCAAGGCAGAGAGCTGGTGATAAACCCGGCGAAATAAAGGCTTTGCTGAGATTGTCTACGACGACATTCTGCGATGACTGCCGGGAAAATATGAAGGCCCTGGAAAGGGCGCTTGCACTTGCGCGAGAGATCGGAGACCAGGCACAAGAAATGCTTATTCTGATGGAAATGGGTTATGAGCATTTTCAATTAGACAAAGGCGATACCAAAATCGTCGAACAAATAGCATTACAGGTCTTGGCTATTCAAAAGAAAATAGGTTTTCAGCCGCTCATACAAGCTTACCACGCGCTGGCAGAGGCTAGCGTTTATAAGGCACCGGGAGAATATGGATATTTATCGAATGCCTACTATTTATTGTCAGACGTCAGCCAGGCAAAGGGAGATTTGAATAAAAAGTTATTATATATTCTGGAAGTAGTTAAAGGTATAGAAAACAGCGGATTATCAGATGAACTTGACCTCGCATATTACAAACTTGGAAACGCGTATTTTGAGCTTGGCCAGTTTGATAAGAGTATGGAATATCATCAAAAATCGCTGGCACTCAGCCGTCAAAAAGGCCAGCTCTTTATTCATATCGGGCTGGCTACCCGTCTGGCAATGACTTTATTAAATCAGGGAAAAGCATCGGAAGCGTTAAGCATTTTACAGAACGTAACACGGAAAAACAGGCTTTATACCTACGAAGACAATCTGCTTCTGGCTCAGTCCTTTGGAGCCTGTTATAATGTCTTGAAACAGTATCGACTGGCTGAGAAATATTATCTTGAAAGTGTGACTTGGAGCAAAGAAACAATTTCTTATTTCCAGTACATGGCCTGGCGGCGGATCAGTCAGTTTTATGTGACAAGTGGTCAGTATCAAAAGGCTGATATCTATCTGAACAGGCTTTTGGCCGCACCCTCAACGAAAATTATTCCGAGTCATCAGATTGAAGTTCAGTTGATGAGCTTCAAGGTTGATTCGGCACAGGGAAATTATTCTGAGGCTATCAAACATTATCAAAAATACCACGCGTTAAACGATTCCATTTTTAATGAGCGCAAAAGCAATCAGATAAACCAGCTTAGCATTCAATACGAAACTGAAAAGAAGGACCAGGACCTTCGGCTGAAACAGCAAGCGATTCAAATTTTAACTGAACAGAGCCAGCGTCAGCAAAATCAATTACAGCAAGCCGCAACGTTTAGAAACGGGATGATTGCAGGAGCCATATTGCTCATTCTTCTGCTCGTTCTTGGGTTTAGCAGTTACCGTCTTAAACAGCAAAACAACAAGTTACTGGAAGCAAAACAGATTGAAATTAATCGCAAAAACCACTCGCTGGAACTTATTGTGCAGGAAAAAGATCATCTGCTGATTGATAAGGAACAGCTGTTAAAAGATAAAGATCATCTTCTGGAAGAACGGGAATGGATGCTGATGGAAATGCATCATCGTGTAAAAAATAATTTGCAAATTATTTCCAGCCTTTTAAATTCTCAGGGTTCGTTTTTGGAAGATAAAGTAGCATTAAGCGCCATCCGGGAGAGCCAGAACCGGGTTCATGCCATGGCTCTAATTCACCAGAAATTGTATCAGACAAACCGGTTATCCAGCGTTCCTATGGTCACCTACGTTCAGGAAATTGTTGATTATCTGATCAATTCGTTTAATATGACCAATACGGTTTATAAAGAAATTTCTGTTGCACCGATTGATCTGAATGTCACTTTCGCGGTGCCATTGGGGCTCATTCTCAATGAGGCAGTAACGAATTCTTTGAAGTATGCATTTCCCGGCGGACGGTACGGCACTTTAAAAATTGAATTTATTGAACAGGGAAGCAAGACATACCGGTTAATTATTGGTGACGATGGAATCGGTTTTCCTGCTAATCTGAATCCATCTAAAAGTCGGACGCTTGGAATGAGTTTAATCCGTGGTTTGAGCGAGCAGATCGACGGAATACTGCACATCAGCCAACAAAACGGAGTTCAGATCAGTCTGACTTTTGTAGAAGAAAAAAATGTTAGGGTACAGGCATAAGGAGTTTCTGTTTTATAATTGTTGATCAACCTCATCCTCACATTATTTCAGCTTTTTGAGATAAATATTTCCGTAATAATTACTTATCATAATCTCCGGTCCGCCTCCACTTATCTTTCCGTATAACCAATCGTCCAACGTAGATTTGTTAACGCCTGAACTACTAGATTTTACCATTTTAGCGGCGCCTTGCGAAACATCAAAGTCGCTAAAAACTTCGCCTTGTTCTGATTTTACTTTCAGGTCAGCCTTCAATGATGCAGGATACGAAAGATCGATCCTGCCGCCCATCGAAGAAAATGCCATGGGTTTATCCAGACTGATTTTACGAAATGACGCCTTCAAAAGACCATTGTATGTGTTCGCAAGTATCGAACCTCCGACGTTATTTAAAGTGATCGAACCATTTACATTGTCTACCTCCATGTCGCCTATTACATTTTCAACAATGATATCGCCCTTGTCATAAGTCCGCAGTTTTAAAGAAGTCCGGCGCGGCACTTTGATGGAAACATTGACTGGAAATAACGCGCTGTTGGTATTGATCGTAACATGATTGTTTTTTTCCTCGGCGGAAAGTCCAAGTGGATTTCCTTTTGTAAGGCGCTTCATGCCCTGACCTTTTTCTCCTGGCAATTCGCCCGAGGCATCAACGATTACGTCAGTTCCGGCATAAGCCTGGATATTAATTGAACCGTAAACCAGATTAATGTCTACCGTTCCGGGCTTGCCAGGATTTTCCAAACTCACAACTAACTGACCTTTGATGTTACTTTGAGCCTCAACAGCAGTGCATAGCAATAGCAGGAGACCAGTTTTCAGGTATCTGTTCATTATTTCAGAAATTTATTATGCTAAATAATATTTTAAGAAAGTTGCAAAATGGACTTTTTGACTTTTTCCTTTACTGGTCCACGTATTCCTTTTTGATGAAGCAATTCCCGCAGCGCCTTAACCGACCCCTTTTCCTGTAATTTAACCATCAGGTCAGCAAGTGCCATTTGGACAACCGGCGATTCCTGGTGAGGAAGTGAATGAATAAGTCCCTTCCTGACTTTCGGATTGTCCGTATACCTGATAAGTGCTTCTAATGCCGCGAGACGAACATTCGTATTGGAATCATAATTGAGCGTAGTCAACAGCGCCGTGAAGACCTGATCATCCGCCTGATCAATTTCCGTGGAAATACTGACTGCATGCAGCCGCTCTGCCGCCGATGGATTTTCGAGTAAAGTCATCATCATAATCTGTCTCATTTCCTGCACCTGCATCGCCATTGTATCAATCTGCTGTTGGGAAACTTCACCTGCGGCTACGCTGCGAAGCCAGTATCCGGCCGTAACTCCTGTAAAGAGCAGGAAAATAGACGCAGCAATTTGTAACCAAAATACAGGCCCCGAGATCCGCTTGGAATCTTTGGTAGATTTTGCCGGTAAACTAAGAGGTTCTTGCCCTTCCTGATACAACATCTCAAAGAATTTGGTGTGCATGTCGGGGCTTGGCTCCGGCGGCTGATCCGTTTTCAGCCATTGCCTCAGTTCCGTAATAACCGCAAGTTCTTCCTGACAGCCTAAACATTGGGCTATATGCTGATCCAGCAAATGTTTTTCGTCAGAAGACAATTCGCCCTCCTTTGTATCTAGGAGCCAGTCTTTTGCCTTGTCGCAGTCGATATGGTTACCGTTCATGTTCCGTTTTTAAATAAATAATTTTCAGCTCGTTTATGGCCCGGTGAACCCGGGTTTTAACTGCTCCTTCCGTAACGTTCAGAATCTCAGCGATCTCTTTATATTTGAGCTCCTGATATTCACTCATCACCAGCACCTCACGGTGGGCATCACTTAACTTTGCCAGTGCATTTCTTAACTGCACGGCCTGTTCCGTTTTGTGCAGAGATTCATCTGCCAGCGTACCTCCTCCTACCCTTTCAGCATAATCGTCCAAATTCTGACAATAAGTTGTGCGTTTGTTTTGCTGCACCTGGTCAAGAAGAACATTTCGTGCAAGCTGGTACATCCAGCTTCTGAACGCTCCTTCTCCCGAAAATGAATTTCTGTACCTGATCATCCGGTAAAAAGCGGTTTGAACCATGTCCTCACACAAATCAGGATTTCCGTTCATGTGGTAAAAAAATCCGAACAATTCCCTGTGATAACGCTTAAACAGCAGTCCCATCGGAAACAAATCGCCCTCTTTTACCCGGAGCATCAGCGCATTATCAGCCAGTGAATTCAATTGTATAGACGATCAGGTTTATAAATTCTACGTGAAGACCGGGATAAAATAAAAAGGTTACCGATTTGCTGATATTTTTTTCCTTAACCTTTCGATTTAGAGTCAAACAGTTAAACTAACGTTTACCAAAAGCTATCGATTCAGCTAATACGTTTACATTTTTAACATTAAAAAGCAATTAAAAACACGTCGTACAGAATTAAAATCTGTAACATCTGCTGACTATACGTTTTTTTGTATTTACTTTGTAATTAGTCTAAATAATGAAAATAATTCAGCAGCCGTTTTATGATTTTACCTTTAAGTGTAATGAATGCCCTCACGCCTGATCGAGTTCGAAATGTCGAATTCTATTTAAAAAAAATATCAGTACCAATTTTACTATTGCTGGTTCTTTCAATTGTAAATCCATCTGCCTATGCCCAGTCGCATCAGGCCGGAATTATTAAGGGTATCGTCACCACCATTGATGGAGCACCAGCCCGGGGAATGACTATCAAAATCAAAAATACCTCCAAAGGTACCATTGCCAACACCAACGGAAGTTTTGAATTTAAGAGCCTTACTGTTGGAAACTATATTCTGGAATTTTCCATGATCGGTTATGAAACTTCGACAGCCGAAGCATCAGTCACAGAAGAAAATCCAACGGCCAATCTATCGGTTCAACTTGATTTTTCTTCCCGTAAACTTGACGAGGTGATCATCAGCAGCGGCGGAAACCGTTTCGCAAAAAAAGAAAGCGACGATGTTTCTAAAATGCCGATCTCGAATATGGAAAACCCGCAGGTATACAGCGTTGTCAGCAAAGAGCTTATGAAGGAACAGATCGTTACTGACTATAACAGCGCATTCAAAAACGTGCCCGGCGCAGGGATTGCCGAGGTCAGAAACCAAGGCCGGACAACCTCAATATCAAGAGGTTTTGCAACACCACAACTTGTTAGAAACGGCGTGGGAAGTTTTACTTATTCCTCAATCGACCCGGCCAATCTTGAACGTATCGAAGTAATTAAGGGGCCATCCGCTACGCTGTTTGGAAGCACATTGTCATCTTTTGGCGGATTGTTCAACAGGGTTACCAAAAAGCCATTTGATACATTTAAGGGTGAAGTTTCTTTCTCGGCCGGAAGCTGGGACCTCAACCGACTGACGCTTGATATTAATACGCCGCTCAACGAAGATAAATCTGCTTTGTTGCGTGTGAACACAGCGATGCATAGTGAAAGAAGTTTTCAGGATGCAGGTTTCGCCCGCAATTTTTTGATCGCACCAAGCTTTTCGTATGCTGTAAATGAACGCCTTACCTTACTTTTGGATGTTGAGTTCAGCGGTTATAAATCCACATCACCCATGCGGGTTGCGCCATCGACGCGAGGAAAAGCGAGAAGTGTTACCGAATTGGGCATGCCTTACAAAATGTCTTTTGCTAATAATACGATCAATTACGCCGGCCAGCAATATAATATTTTCGGGCAAATCAAATACAAATTATCGCCGCAGTGGACATCCCAAACCGTTGTTTCAAGAACAAGGTCTTCGGCTGACGGAAATGTTGTCGGCCTGACTATTCTTACTGATTCAACTTTACGCCAGACGGTTACCAATCAGGACTATCCGTACTACGGTACTAATTTCCAACAGAATTTCATTGGCGATTTCCATTTGGGGCCACTAAGAAACCGTATCGTGGCCGGAATTGATGTGTATAGTTTACGCGCCACCCGCAACGATGCCTCGGTTAACATGCCCGCCATTAATTTCAAAAACCCGGGTAGCGCTTATAACAATTTTAATCTGTCGAAGGTAACTCCGCTGTTGAATGCAGCCACGTATAGTAATTTTGTTTCGCTCAATGAACGGACGTATAGTGCTTATGCGTCGGATGTGTTGAATATCACCGATCGGTTGTTGGCCATGGCAAGCCTCCGCATAGACCGCTACGCCAACCTTGGTACCTATTTTCCTGCTACCGACTCAACAAGCGGCAACTATAAGCAAATCGCACTTTCACCAAAATTCGGCGTGGTTTACCAGATCGTGAAAGACAGGATCTCGATTTTTGGTAACTATATGAATGGGTTCAGTAATGTTAGTGGATCTGATTTTTTTGGCAATACTTTTAAACCAAACCAGGCAAACCAGATTGAAGGGGGCGTGAAACTGGATTACCGTTTTGTCACGGCAACATTTAGCTACTACGATATTTCCGTAACCAATGTCACCCGCGACGATCCGGACCATGCTAACTTTTCGATCCAGGACGGAACACAGCTTAGCAAAGGTTTCGAAGCAGAATTGATTGCCAACCCTATATCGGGACTGAACATTGTGGCCGGGTTCACTTACAACGAAAGCAAGTATAGCAAAAGCAACGAGAACATTCAGGGATATCGCCCGACCACAGCCGGCCCACCGCGAATGGCCAATTTGTGGATCAGTTACAGGCTGGTAAAAGGCGCAGCGAAAGGGCTTGGAGTAGGTTTCGGCGGCGTTTATGGAAGCGAATCTTTCCAGAGTAACACCAAAACTTTCACTTTTACCATCCCATCTTACACAGTTCTTGACGCATCAGTATTCTATGACCAACCCAGATTCAGAATCGGGCTGAAAGCAGATAACCTGACGAGTGAAAAATACTGGTCTTACCGCTTGGCAGCACAAAATCCATTAAGAGTTACCGGCAACATCACGTTCAAGTTTTAATGTAAAAAGAAACTGTGACTATAAAAAAAGCCATCACGCAAATACACCTCTGGCTCGGACTCACGTCCGGGCTTGTTGTGTTTATAATTAGTTTAAGCGGCGCAACTTATGCATTCGTCGATGAACTCAGGCCACTTTTTTATCATGATCGGCTCTATATCATACCGGAACAAACAAAGGTTTTGCCGCTCAGCACGCTACTTTCGGTGGCCAAAAAGGCACTGGATAATCGTCCGATCGCCAGAGTAGAAATAACTTCCCAGCCTGATCGGACTTATATGTTCCGGTCGCAAAAGCTGGATCCGGACGGGTTTACTTATTGGGATTATTATCAATACTACTACCGCGTTTATATCAACCCTTATAATGGAAAAGTTGTTAAAATAGAAAATACGAAATACGAGTTTTTCCAGATGATACTTGGTCTGCACATGCGGATGATGTTTGGAGAAAAGATTGGACATTATGTGGTTGGCGGCTCAGTACTGATGTTTGTAGTCCTTCTCATTTCGGGCCTGATACTCTGGTGGCCTAAGAAATGGAGCAAGGCAGGGCGTGACAAAAGTTTCAGGGTCAAATGGGGAGGTAGCGGCAAACGCCTGACTTACGATTTACACAATGTCCTGGGATTTTATGCCTGTGTAATTTTGCTGGTTACGGCATTGACTGGGCTGGTGTGGGTTTTTGAATGGGTAGAAAATTCGGCCAGATTCGTGGCCAACGGCGCAACGAACATTGAAAAAACAAAACTGCCTGTTTCCGATTCTGCACTTTCTCCGAGTGGCAACGCTGTCGATAAGGCTTTATTTACCGCTCGTGAAAGAAACCCGGGCGCCCGCTCCTATCTCGTTATTTTACCTCCCAAGCCGACCGGAACAATCAATATTTCTTCGTATCTGAAAACCTGGAACCGGTATGATCGTTCGCAGGAAAATTATGACCAGTATACCGGAAAACTACTTCGGGCTGCTTCCTTCGCAGACCTCAATGGAGGTGATCAGCTTTATCAGCTAAATTTTGATCTGCACACCGGCGCGGTTCTTGGACTGCCAGGTAAAATCCTGACTTTCTTCGCAGGATTGATTGCGGCTAGTTTGCCAGTTACAGGGTTTTTGATCTGGTGGAGACGAAAAAAAGGAAAATCGAATCACAAGAAATTGCCGAAAAAACATTCCCACTTCTCCAGTGAAGTTAAATAAAAATTTCAAAGGTAATCGTTGCTTTTAATCGTTATGTAACCGTTATTTGATATTGGACGCCTGCCTTTCCTTATCACTTCAAACGTTGACTATTAGCTATGAAAAAATACTATTATGTCCTGGCATTATGGATATTTTTCGGGTGCAAACCGACTACAAAGAATGAACCGCTTTCTGACGCAAGCGGGAAGTATGCTGGTGTCAGATCAGGATCCGATCTTATTGGCGTACCAACGCCTACTGGTTCAAAGCCATTCTCTGAAAACATAGAAGTTTCAGTTATTAAGAATGGCGAAAATTATGTCATCATGGGTTTTGACACATTAGATCTGACGGTGCCGGTCAGTGAACAGTTGGGCTTCAATATTCCGGTTGATAAAAATAGCAACAGAGCGCTAAGTGCTTTTATCAAATTTTCCGGCGACTCATTAGAGATTCGGGGAAATTGGAAATATACCTATATCGAAGGCGGATATAATAATGCATCAATCAACGTGCGTAATTTCCGTTTTGTTGGGTATAAAACCCAACTATAAACCAGGGCCACTCGTTGTTTTGCTTTTGTCCAAAATCTCATTACCTCAGCCAAATAAATCCCGAAACTCCAAAGGCGAAAGCTCCGTTTTGTTTTTGAACAATTTGCTGAAAGATTGCGAATGCTCAAATCCCAGTGTAAACGCGATTTCGCTGATTGACAGATCCGAGCCAGCCAACTTCTCTTTGGCTTTCTCAATCAGTTTGTTATGCAAATGCTGCTGTGCATTTTGCCCGGTAAGCGTTTTCAAAACGCTGCTTAAATAGTTCGGCGACATACTTAATTCTTCGGCGACATAACCTACCGTCGGCAAACCTCTCGTTGTCAAAATAGTGCTGTTGAAATAAGTATCCAAAACATTTTCAAGGCGAACCAGGATTTGATGATTAGCAATTTTTCTGGTGATAAACTGCCGCTGATAAAAACGGTCTGCATAGGTAAGCAGTAATTCCAACTGAGCAATAATTACTTTCTGACTGAAGAGATCCATATTCGCGTGATATTCCTGCTCCATGTTTTGAACGATACCATTCATCATCCCTTCTTCCTTTTCAGAAAGAAAAAGCGCTTCATTAGCCGAATAACTGAAATACTCATACTGTTTGATTGTACCGGCCAAGGGTGTATTCCAAAGAAAATCAGGATGGACCAATAACATCCATCCCGATTGCTTTATTGGTGCATTCCTTTCAAAAATGAGCCTAAATGGCTGACCTGGCGCCATAAAAAACATAACGCCTTCGTCAAAGTCATATCTATTCTGGCCGTATTGCACTTTATAATGCAGGTTTCTCTTCAAGGCAATGGAATAAAAATCCTTGATCAAGTGGAGCTCATCCACCTGAAGTTCATTCATCATTTCCACATTGATGACGCTGATCAATGGATGTTCCGGCCCGGGAAGTTCTCGGAATTCATGAAATTCAGTGATCGATTTAAAACGGCGGGGTTGTGTATTTGGCATAAGACAAGATATTAAATATTCCTGTTTTGACCACGACATCTGTTACATTTTGAAATAATGCCCTTGATTCAGATCAGCGATGAGACCGAGCTGAACAGGATTCCAGTTCAAAATTTCTTTCGTTTTCGCACCCGAAGCAGCACAATCAAATCCCGCGAAATGATTGAACCAGGTAAAATGTTCGGCAGTCTCCTCCGGCGATTTACTGTCTACGGAAATATTAAGGCCTTCCCCAACGGCTTCTGCTATATCCCTGAACATAATACCTTCCTCAGCAACAGCATGATAACGAACACAAGTAGCAGAAGAATTTTCCAAAGCCAATCGAAATAAAATTGCTGCATCCAGGCGATGCACGGCCGGCCAGCGGTTATTTCCCTCTTCTTTATATACCGATATACCCTTTTCTCTGGCCATACCGATGATTATCGGTATAAAACCATGATCACCTTCACCATGAACCGTCGGCGGCAGGCGGATTACCGAGACTCGCACACCGAGGGCAGCAGCGGCGTCCGCTGCTTTTTCCGATGCGATCCGTGGGTTTTGGCTGTTTTCGGCAGGCATATCCAGTTCTGTTGACAGACGGCCCGGCGTAGTAAGAAGTCCGATACCAGAAGTGACAATTAGTGGTTTGTCAGACCCTGCCAGTGCCGAACCCAACGCTTCAATGGCCCGTCTGTCTATCTCGCAGACTTCCTTAAAACGGGTAAAATCATGAACAAAACCCGTATGAATCACGCCATCCGCAGCGGCAGCTCCCTGACGCAAACTTTCCATGTCTTCAAGATTTCCGCTGTGAACATCAGCACCGGCGGCCGTAAGCAATTTGGCATTCTCTTCTGAACGTGCAAGGCCGAGCACTTGATGCCCCGCACGAATCAATTCCTGAACCACAGCAGAGCCCACAAAACCGGTAGCTCCTGTTACAAAAACTCGCATAAGATAAAATTTGGTTTGTATTTTTTGTTGATGCAAAGGTCACCAACAAGAAAATAACGGATGTAGCCAAATCCATCCAAGTCGTAGTCATATTCGGGATTATCTGAGAGAATGAGACAATGCAGTTATGCACAAAAAAATTGTACACTGTTGCAACTTACAATTGATATTTATTAGATAGATTTTTGCTCGATTCAGGTAATTAATCCACGGCAAAGGTATAATTTATAAATTTTTATCTCTCCCCTAATTCACCGTTGGCAACCAACCTGAAAAGATATTTTGCAAAGTATATTTTTGACGTTCCGCTTTTGAAAGTTGCTTCGACCAAGCAATACGTGTTTTCGGACTTGCTCCTTCTCCTGAACTGTTGAATTCTGCATAAAAGGTTGTTTTCTCTTTTTCAGGAAACATATTATCGCCTTTCCAGGGATCCCAGCCTTGCTTTAAAATATGCTTACCCATTTCAGTATCTATGAAAACAGTTTTGGCATAAGGCCGCCATGGACGTCCGAGATAAACTTTGGTGGCCTCGTCCGAAGCAATTAGTTTGCAATTAAAAAAGACATATCCAAAAGCCTGGTCCTTAGTTGTAGACGCGGCTGTAATGTAAGAATCAGCTAAACTTTTGATCACACAGTTTTGAAAAACAACGGTTGCTTCTCCAAAGATAAAATCCGTAGTACCAGAAATGAAACAGTCCTTAAAATAGTTCCTGCCATCTTTTGATGTGTAGAGCGTATCCTGATTCCCAAAAATATTGCAGTTGCGCACATCAATTCGGTCGGCCTCAGTGGCCAAAGCAACTGCCTGCCCTACCCGTCCCGCCGTGTTTTCGATCGTCAGATTTTCCAAACTGCAATCGTTGGCCTGGACAAGCACCGTATAGGAAGTGTAGGTGCTGAATTTGGTGTTTTGGGTTAAGTCTTTCCCTGGAAAATCTTTTCCCGAGTAGTCAGCATTTGTAATAATCGTTTCTTCCTTACTTTCACCAATCAATGAAATATTCTTTTTCCAGGCCGGAATTACTAGTTTTTCCTTATAAACTCCCTTCTTAATCCGGATAACCGCTTTCAACTCCGAGTGATCTCTCACAGCATTAACGGCCTCCTGTATCGTTTTATAATTTCCACTGCCGTCCTGTGCCACCGTGAATTTTTGCTCAACCACCTGCACCTGCGCAAAGGTTGATACGCAGCATAATAATCCTAAAAACAGGCTCCCGAATTTCTTAAACATAATAAAATAGTTTGCTTTCATTAGAGTCAAAGAAGCATAGCGACCACCGCAAAAATTTTATATAACGCAAAATAAATTCTGCGGAGATTTATCTGCTTTTGAATATCTGGTCAGTCTCCCGGATCAAAGCCTTCATTGTTTCATCAGCTTTGGTATATTTTAATTTAACTGCATTCTGACTGGACCAAAAATTCAGCATATCGGTTTTTCCCTGAGCAATGGCAGCTTCTCTCAAAGGACCTATTAAACGGGTTTGCAATGGAAATGGCAAAACAGGGATATGGTTCGGCACTTCTGAGGAGATACGGTTGCTGATCATTCGCCCCATTCGTCCGGTTAACGATTTGGAAATTACTGTGTGTTTTCTCTCTTCTGATAAAAGAGCAGCTTTGTGCAGCGGACTGGCGTCAGATTCTTCCGTCACAAGAAAAGCAGTTCCCAACTGAACGGCATCGGCACCCAAAGTTAAAGAAGCTGCAATCCCTTTGCCATCGACTATACCCCCGGCCGCAATAACAGGTGTTTTGATTTTTGCTTTGAGCTGCTGTATAAGCGTGAAAGTTCCTGTAAAAGAATCTTCTGCCGACCGTAAAAAAGAAGGTTTGTGTCCGCCAGCTTCAAAACCAGCGGCCACGATAGCATCAACTTTTGCCTCTTCCAACGCGAGCGCCTCGTCAAGTGTTGTGGCTGCTCCGACGGTTACTATACCTAACCGTTGCGCTTCCCGAAGTATCTCAGTTGAGGGAATGCCGAATATAAAACTAAAAACAGCAGGTTTGATCTCGAAAACAGCTTCCACCTGTTTGTCAAATTTTGACGGAATATGATGATCCAGTTCGGGCATTTCGATACCAAGTTCATCAAAGTAAGGTTTGAAAAGCACCTTAACTTTTTCCATATCCTTATTCGGATAATCGATAAGACGCGTATCCACATCCGAAACCCAAAGATTGATATTAAAAGGTTTATCGGTTTCCATCCTGATGGATTTGGCAGCTCCCAGAATATCTTCGGGTTTCAGCGTATAAGCCCCCAAACTACCTAATCCGCCTGCATTTGACACAGCAGCCACAAGTTCAGGTGTCGAAAATCCTCCCCCCATCGGACCTAGAAATATCGGATACCGGATACCTAAAAGCTGAGTGATTTTGGTTTGATTCCACATAATTTTAAACGCTTACATGAGTCAATAATTTATTCACAATAACCCAATCCCCACCGACTTTTGTGAGAGATAGCAGGTCGTAATAATTAAATTCAAACATAGGAAGATGTACTTTGGCAATTGCAATGGAATTAATAATTTCTATTGAAATTATTTCCATCCTGAAAGTTTCTTTTAACGCAAAAGGACTTTTCCTATTTTCAACGCCATAAAGATATTCCGCCAGGCTTTTAAAGTAAGGCTGCCCTTTGATATCACCAGCTACCAAAGCCGCCGGATGAAAAACTTGCCGAAGTAATACTATGTCACCAGTATAAACGCCTTTAAAATAATTTTGTAACACAAAGGAAACAGCCGCTGCATTTTCCGAATAACTTTCCATTTTTTCTTCCATGGTAAAAAGGTATGCTCCGAGTTTATAGCCCTTTGCATACCGTTAAAATTGTTCAACTTTTTCACCTTATACCATGTGATGGCCAGCGATATGCCCTCCGTCAATATTGATTATCTCACCACTGACAAAATTACTTTTTGCCAGATAAAGCGCCAGTTCAGCAACATCCTGTGTTTCGCCGATGCGGTTCAGCAAATGAAGACCGGCAAGGCTGTCCGCGTTATCAACACCGCTTTTAGCTTGTAACGGACTTCTTATAATACCGGGTGCGATTCCATTTACACGGATATTATTTTTTCCAAATTCGGTGGCAAGTTGTCTGGTCAAAGCATGAATTCCACCTTTACTAGCGACAGGCGCAGTCGCCGGAAAACCGCCGATTGCGTGTTCCACCAAAACGGTACCAATATTGATAACAGAACCTTCTCCCTGTAAAAGCATCTGTTTGATGGCAGCCTGAGCTGTAAAAAACGTGCCTTTTAAATTGATACTCAGAAACCGGTCCAGGTATTGTTCATCGACTTCCAGAAAGGATTTAGGCTCGAAAATACCAGCGTTATTGATCAACACGTTCACTTCGCCAAATCGGCTCACAGCTGTTTCAACCAACAGCTTACCGGTAGCGGGGTTACTTATGTCGCCTGTCACCATAGCTAACCGCTCGTGGTGACCAAGCTCAATAAACGTTGCCCTCAGATTTTTTTCACTCGCAGAATTAATAACGACGTTATATCCATTGTCCAGAAACAAACCGGCAATAGCTTTTCCAATTCCTGTGGATGCACCGGTGACGATGATGGTTTGTGATTTCATTTTCTTGCTTGATATTATTTCCTAGCTATTTTCTAGTCGCTGTAATCCCATTTTCCCGGAGTACCGACACTTGCTCTCCTGCATAACCCCAATCATCCAGTGCGATTTCCTGAATAACAACATGGGTAAGCTTTGGATCTTTGTCCAGCACTGCGGTGATCAGGTCCGTCACTCCTGCAATGAGCGCTTGTTTTTGCTGACGGGTAACGCCTTCACGGGTTACCTCTATTTTTACATATGGCATGGCTGGAAAATTAAAAGGTGACCGAAGCTTGCAACTTTACCTCTAGCTCAAATTCGTTGTAGATCAGAGTATCACCAAGATTGGTGAAAAAGTTGCCCGAACGAAATTTCATATCGTATTTTGTACGATCAACAATAATTTTACCGAAGGCTGTAACGGTCTGGTCCGAGATAGCAACCTCAGCATGAAAGCTTGCAGGATGTGTAATGCCTTTAATCGTAAGATTTCCGACAATTTTATAGTTGTCGTTTTCCAGGTAGGTTACACTTGTGATGGCAAATGAGGCGTGCGGATACTGCTCTATTGAGAAAAAATCTTCTGAAAACAGGTGGCCTGCGAATTGTGCGTTCAAATCCGTATCTGTAACATCCAGTATTTTGATTGTGCTTACGTCAATAGTAAAATCGCCTCCACTGAGTTTCCCATCGCTCAGGATTAGCGTTCCGGATTCAATGTCAATAGTGCCGTTGTGTGCACCTGTTACTTTTTTTCCTGTCCAGTCGATGCTGCTCTTAGCGCTGTCAACTCTGAAATTGTTTGTTTCCATTTTCTTTTATGTTATCAATGAATAAAATTTGATAGCACAAAGGACAGCAAGAAACGGCGGGAGCTTACGTGACCTACATCACATTCGTATCGGGATTATTTGTGATTGTTATAAAGCCGGCTGAGCGTCTCCCGAGACACGCCCAGATAGGCAGCGATCAGATGTTTGGGAACCAAATTATAGAGCTGTGGATACATTGCCAGCAGTTCTTCATACCGGGCTTTCGTATCATTATTCATAAAGGACAAAAGCCTTTTTTGCGAAGCAAGATATCCCTTGTTTGTGCGCCACCGGAAAAAATGTTCAACCTGGTGTAGCTCACTGCACAGCTTTTCCCGATTTTCATTTGAAAGCTGTAACACTTCCGCATCAGCGATGCAATCCACATTAATCGTCGCCCTGGTTTGATTGTATAAGGCACCATAGTCAGAAGTCCACCAGGTTGGCATTGCAAATTGAAGAATATACATTTTGATTTCATCGGTAATATAGAAAGCTTTGAGGCAACCGGAAACGACAAAATATTCATGATCCACTTTCTGTCCGTCGCTGACAATGACCTGCCCTTTTTTGTAAGATTGCACTTTAAAGTGAGAAAAAACGTAGTCAAACTGTTCATCCGTCAGCCTAACCGTTTTCGAAATATGCTGCTTCAAAAGTTCTTTTGCTTCCATATAATTTACACTGAGCGCTCGCCATTTACTTTACTATCAAAAATACGATTTGCCAGAGACGTTGCTTCTTCGGTCACTTCTTTGGGATATCCATTTATTTCCAGAATTCTAATGGCATTCGTGTTACTTAAATTTCCGGGTTTGATCTTATAGTCAAAAACAATTTTTCCTTCCTTCACTATTTCGGTAAAATGATATAAAGAAAATCTATCCTTTAATAGCTCAGCCAGTTCCAGATCGTGCGTTGCTACAAACACAATATTATCACCCTTGTTCAAATAGGATAGAACCGCTTTACCAGAAGCAATCCGCTCGACAGTATTTGTTCCCTTAAACATTTCGTCAAGCAAAAATAAGTTTGGCATACCTGCACCGCTTTCTTCCAGTAAATCTTTGATGGCCAGAACCTCTTCAAAATAATAACTCTTTTCACTTAATAGATCATCCGAAATCCTGATCGCAGAATGTATCTTCAAAACCGACGTTGTAAATTCTCTTGAAAAGCAGGTATTTATCGTTTGCGCTGTAATTGCATTAATCCCGATGGTACGAATAAAAGTCGTCTTCCCAGACATATTTGAGCCTGTTAATAAAGCAGATTGCTTGTCAAGATCAATTGAATTTGGTATCGATTGATAAATCAGCGGATGATAAACCTCAACCGCTTTTAGCCGTTTTCGGTCAGTTGCTAACGTCGGAAAGCAAAAGTAAGGCACTTCATCCCGAAGAAAACTTATGGACATCGCCACATCTATTTCTCCGATAAATTCATAAACCTGCTGGATTTGCGTCCTTTTAGAATCCAGTTCTTTGAGGACATTATAGAGAACCAATGGCTCAATCAGAAATAGCGCTTTGATCATTTCTACCAGATACTCCACCGCCAAACCAACCTCACTCTGGAGTTTTACTTCAATTTTGAAAAGTGACATCTGAATACCCAGACTGTCTATGGCTTTAATTGAGTCAGTGAGATCAGGGCTCACGTCTTTAATAACGTCGAGTTTTGTGATATTTCCGGCGGCCTGATTTAATCTCAGCAACTGTGGAATAGAACCGCTGTATTTATATATATTGATCTTATTCCAATAATGAATGCCAAAGTTGACTGCAAGTAATAAAACGAGAAAAATTAGTGCTTTGGGGAAGACAAATGATATTAAAACCAGTGATAGACTAGTAAAGGACAGAATTGGTATAATCCAAAACCAGCCGGGCTTTTGAATGTGCTTTTCCAGAAAAAGGGACGAAATATAATAGGCATCTTTTTTATTTAACGATGCTATTTCAAGCATGATCTGGTCGCGGATTTCGGGATTCTCTTTCAAAATCTGAATGATTGATTCAAATTTTTCGACTCGTTCCATGTTACCCGGAATAGTCCTCAGCACGTGATATAAAAACTGTTGGCCGACTTTCGAAACTGTGCGGTCCAGAAACATGAATACTTCATCCAGGTCCAGATCTTGAAAAGTTCTGTCCGAGATTATCTGGAAAAAATTCTTTTTGTCACTCAGGAGAAAAAAGCGGTCAATTTTACCAAAATCAAAAGTCTCCGTCTTGATCTTGCCTGCATTGGCTTTTAATTTGGCAAGTAACTTCTTTTTGGACATAAGCATTTGATTAGTTTACCACTTTCGTCTGCTACTCAATAATACGTTAATAAGTGTTTTTTACTACTCGTTTGCAGATTTTATTAAACGCGAGTACTTCCAATCTTCGGAATTAGATTATTGCAAGTTTACGTATAACAGGTCAGTTACAACATTTTGCCTGGCATTTGTCCATGCTGATTTTAACTATTTTGATATAAACAGCCTTAAAAAGCGATCGAGATCATTTTTTTGATGACTAATTAAAATAATATAAGTTTGCTGGCTTGATATTTTAGTTAATTTCCTTAATTGAAATATATAAACTTTGTAGTAGTCCGAATTGTATGAAAAGAATACTTGTAATTGATGACGATCGGGATATACTGGAACTTTTGAAAATTGTTTTTCGTGATACAGGGCATGATGTTATTTTTTCTGAAACTGAATTGGGAACAAATGATATTTACCTGCTGCATCCCGACCTGATTTTAATGGATGTTAGAATAAAAGGTGCGTCTAGAAGCGGGGCGGATATTTGCAAAGAGTTGAAAACAAATTTAAAAACAAGAAATTTTCCAGTAGTTTTATGCTCCGGAGAATACAATCTTCCTGATATAGCGAAAGCGTGTGAGGCGGACCGTTATCTTGCGAAACCATATAATTTGAATAGTCTTTTGACCCAGGTAAACAGATTTATCTCTTAAAACGGTCTGAAAATGCAAAAAGAAGATAGCATTAGTTTAAAAAAAAGTGACCTTGAAGAGTTCTTTATCCATCACCTTGACAAAATTTATGCAGCTAAAACGCTGCTTATAGCGGAGTTACCTGAACTCTATGATAATGTATATTTCTCCGATCTCCGGGAAGGAATATTAGAAACTGTGGAAGATGTGAAAAAGCAGATTTCCAGAATGAACAAAATTTATGACTTACTGGAAACGTCCTATTCTGATAGCGATCCGAATGGTTTGAAGGGACTGATCGAAGATTCTTTTCAGGACATTCACCGGCACAGTGAAAATCCTGAATTGAGGGACATGTCAATTTTATTTTACCTTACTAACATTGAATGTGTTGAAATGGCTTCATTTCAAATCCTGGAAATGCTTGCTGTTAAAATCAAAATTAAAGAAATAAAGCAGCTTATTAAAGAGAACTATGAAGACGCAAAAGCAAGTCGGACCTTGTTCCTGTTGATTAATGCGAAGTATATTTCAACCGTCTAATGAGAATTACTTCAATACGTTTTGCACTATTCAGGGGAATTCATTCTACAACAACGTCTGATAAATCATTATTAGAAACAAGGTTCTGCAAGAATTAAAATTATTTTGCGCAACTACTTTGTACTAGTCCTGGTAATCTCAATATAATTTATTCCTATTGCTAATTTTGATTGCGAAAGTCCCGGGGAGATATCCCGGTTTTGCTTTTGAAGACTTTCGTAAAATGTGACGGATGTTCAAAACCAAGATCGTAAGCAATTTCACTAATTGAACTTTCAGTACTCCACAACATCGATTTCGCTTTGTCAACCAGTTTTAATTGGATGTGTTCGTAGGTAGATTTACCGGTATATTTTGTCAAAAGATCCGAAAGATAATTGGACGACAGGTTCAGACGGCTCGAAAAAAAGGCCACGTCAGGAAGACCAGATTCGATCAGGGAGGGCTGAGCAAAGTGATCATTGAGCATCCTTTCAAATCTTTCAACAACATCGTTGCTGGCTTTAATTCTCGTCAGGAACTGGCGGTCATAAAATCTTAAACAATATGACAAAATCAATTCAAGGTTCGTCAGAATAAGATTATAAGAATGACTATCCAGATTAAGCGAAACCTCTCTCTGAATGTTACGGGCACATTCCTCCAAAACTTTCTTTTCTACGTCGGAAATATGAAGTGCTTCATGCATATCATAGCCGAAAAAAGAGTATTCTGTCAGTTTGTTTCCCTTACTGCTTGCATGAAAAAAATCGGGATGAATATATATCCCCCAACCCTGAACTTTGTTTTCAAGGCCGGGAGATAAAATCTGGTTTGGTGCTGTGAACATGAGCGTTCCTTCGGAAAAATCATAACTCGTACGACCGTACTTAAATTCGCCCTGGATCTCTTTGCAGGCAATTGAGTACAGATTCAACCGATAGCTAACACCCGGTTTTCGTTGAGAGCGGTCCACTTTTGCAAGATCTACGACCGATATCAGCGGATGAAGCGGTTTATCGTAATGAAAAAAATGATGTAATTCTGAAATGGATTCGATCGCTACAATTTCCATGACCGGGTAATTTTAAGATTCACCAGCACAAATTTACCAAAATAGGCCTGGCTTAAATATAAATTCCACCACCTATTTCAATGCGCTGTGCATTGACAAAACGACTGTCATCGGAAAGCATTGCCGCGACGAACAAACCGATATCATCAGCCTCACCAAGTCGGCCCAGTGCTGTCGCTCCGGCAACTTGCTGACGGTGACTTTCATCGCCTTTCCCTCCGCCAAATTCGGTATCAATGGCTCCCGGCGCGACAGTGTTTACACGGATTTTTCTATCCGAATATTCCATGGCAAAATACCTGGACAAACCTTCCAGTGCTGCTTTCAGAGCACCATAAACTGCAACGCCTGGAAAAGCGAATCGGGCAAGTCCTGATGAAATATTAATGATCTGTCCACCATCGATAATGTTCGGAATTAATTTTTGCGTAAGAAAAAACACGCCCTTCAAATTAACATTGACCAGCTCGTCAAATATCACCTCGGTGGTATCTTTAATCAAAGTTCTTTGCGCAATCCCGGCGTTATTGACGAGGTAGTCAAAATTTTCTCTGTTCCATTCGTTTTTCAGTGCCTGTAAAACCTGATTACTGAAATTAGCAAATGACGCGACATTGCCTGAATCCAACTTTAAAGCAACTGCTTTGCCACCATTTTGGATAATTTCATTAACCACGGACTCTGCCTGTTCAGCATTTGTGTTGTAAGTCAGGATGACGCCAAGCCCACGTTTGGCTGCGTTCAGCGCAATGCTTTTTCCGATACCGCGGCTTCCGCCAGTAACCAGAACGATTTTGGAGTTTTTATTTTCTGTGTTCATAATTTTAATTATTTATGACACAAATTTCAAGCATATACCTTCCAATCATTTAAATATAAAAAGGTAATACTTATACATTTTACGGATCGTCTAAGGCTGACCGTTTCCGCCAGAAATTAATTGTTCGGTTATGGCATCGGTTTTCTTGAAACGTAAACAATTGCAGGCATTTCCGGCGTACAGCAATAGAAGGTGTTTGATTCGGGCTGATAAGTGCTGCCCGAAGAAGCAACATACAAGCGATTTTTTGAATCCAGATATAAATTGGTCAGACTTTTCTTGAAGGGAAATCTAAGTAAGCTTTCCTTGCGGGAATCTTTTTGTGATATCTCGGAAGGGTTTATGAAAGCACTCGTCGCATCTATCGGCGTAGTATTTGACTTGATGGAATAAGTAGTTCCGGAACTGGATGTTACAGTACCAATCGGTAATATGTCATCTAAATATTCTTTGTAGTGCTGACGATAATACAACCAGGATTTCCCATAATCCGGACTGAAATAGATTGCATCCGAAGCGCCCAACAATGTACCATTTGGCGCCCATGATCGTGCATGCATGGCAAAGATTGTATCATTTCGGATTAAAAGTCCCGGTATAGGACCATCAAAATTTTTAGATTCCAGCCAGGTTTTCCCCTGATCGGTTGTATAAAATGCCTTGGTCCAGGTGGTTACCAGCAATGTTTTGTCCAGATCACCGGCAATTGCGTAAGCTTCTCTCCCAGTTGGGATTTTTAATTCAATCCAATCTGGGTCTTCCAATTCAGTTACTGATGGTTCAGGTTCCTGGGTCTTTTCTTTGCAAGACCAAAACAAAACCAGGAAAGAGGTGATTAGTAATAAATTCCTCATTTGCTAATAGTTACTGTAAAAGTTATATTTTCCGATAAATCAAATGTAACCAATTTTAAACTACTTAGAATTCAACCAATATTATTAATTATTAATTTACAAGTACCATATATTCCGAGCTTTCTGGCTCACCATTTAAAGTGAAGAAGGGAAACAGCCTGACGCGGAAGCTGCATTTCGACTGTCGCGCTGCCGTCCTTTGGCGTAATCCATTCAGGCGAGGTAAGCAGTTCCAGTTGACCGGCTTTTTCAAGCAACCTGATCTGTTCTGCCGAAGGTTGTTTAGGCGACCCCATACTTTTCCAGGCTTCATACGAATTGCTGTTTTCTTTGTCTATCCGGTAATGATATAACATCACTCTTTGAGCCGGCAATCCCTTCACCGAAACTTTGACCGGTGCGTCAGAAGAAGCAACGTTGTCGTCGTGATAATTCCAAACCATCACAGCAGCCGTATTCGCACTTTTAGAAGCTAGGCCATTGATATCAGCCTCTCCACGTACACTCTCATCCCTCACTTTTTTAAAATCGTAAGCCAGATTTTGCTTCACTTCAACCCGGTTTCCTTCCATCATACCAAACATCCTGAAAACGTTCAGAACCGGTTTGTCAACACCATTCGTAGCCAGATCACGGAAACCACGGAACCAGGCCTGATCTTCAAACTCGAAAGACCAACTAACTGCACCCAACAAATTAACCCCGCGGGCCTCAGATAACTCATATTTTCTGGCAAAAGAAGCAGCCGTGTAACTGGAATACATGGTTCCATTCCGGTAAGCATTTTGCGGGCTGACATCTTCCGAACAGGCAGCACAGCCTTCCGGATCGGATTCGCCAATGATCATTGGCAATTTTTTCAAAGTCGGATACGAAGCAACAATTTCAAAACCTTTGTCCAGATCGCGAAGCTGTGTACCCATATTCATTTGCACATGTCCATCCACAATTTTCGGAGCACCTTTCGCGTGATACGTAATAAAATCAATTGGCGAACCTGTCTTGCCAGTTACATAATTTTTTCCCTTGGTGATATGCTCCAGAAATGTTTTCATAAATACTTCTGACTTATCCCATGACGGCCCCGTCACCTCCGGACCGCCCATTTTTGCTGATGGAAGCGCGCGTTTCACAGCATCGGCTGTGTAATCGTAAAGTTTGATATACTCCTCCGTTGTACCTTTCCAATAACTGATATTAGGTTCATTCCACAATTCCCAATACCAACTTTCTACCTCTTTCTGACCGTATTTTTCGACCGAATGTTTAACCCATTGATATACCAATTCAGCCCATTTTTCATAATCTTTCGGGGGATAGGCCCAGCCAAGATAAATATCATTGTAATCATCACCCGGTTTCCAGTGGTGGCGGTATGGATCAGGTTTACTGGAAAGGGCTTGGGGCATAAACCCAATCTGGGCGATAGGTTTCATTCCTCTTTCCAGAAATGTATCAAATATTTTATCAACGATTGTCCAATTGTAAACAGGTTTCCCTTGCGCGTCCTCCGTATATGCGTTGGTTGAACCCCACTTCAACGCCGCCTCGCCATCACCGGTTACCAAAAGACTATGCACACGCACATAAACCGGCACTTTACTTAACTGCGAGATTTCTGTCAGCAACTTCTTACCGTCTTTCATATAGGTATAATTCGGCTCGTCGTACCCAAAAAATGCCCAGATTGGTTTCAACGGCGCCTTTACTGTACTTAGATTTACCTCAATATGAACAGGTTGCTGCTGTGTCTGAGCAAAACCGGCAGTAGATAATGCTGCACATATTGCGACATTAATGAGAAGATTGTTCGTTTTATTTAAAAACATGCGATGAGATTTAGGCATATAACTGCATAAGGGAATTCATCCATTGTAAGGCGAACGTGGGCGGGATATACTTGAATGGTTTGTTCAAAAAGAATATATGCCAAAAAAAGTAGGGCTGATTAAAAAGTGATTGGTCAATTTTATAGAATTATCTCAATAAAACTCTATCTTTCAGGGCAGAAATTTGCTCGACAATATGAACAAGAACGGTGATATTATTTTAATTGAAGACGATGAAGATGATCAATATCTTCTGGAACAAGCATTTGAATCGCTTGGTTATCCGAACAAAAGAAGATATTTTTTAAATGGTTTAGATGCTCTTGATTACCTGCACAGCACAAAAGATCTTCCATTTTTGATTTTGTCTGATATTAATATGCCGATATTGAATGGATTTGAGTTAAGAAATAAATTACATGTCGATGCTGAACTTAGCTTGAAATGTATTCCTTATCTGTTTTTCTCTACGGCAATAAGCCAGCAAATTGTTATAGAGGCATACAGCACATCGGCACAAGGTTTTTTTGTAAAACAGACTTCCTACGAAGAACTGGTAGAAACCCTGAGAGTCATTGTGGATTACTGGAAAAAATGCGCCGCACCTAATAACTTTTGAATTCAAGTTTAAAACGCCTGAATTTCTAAGAATCTCTTGCGCTCCTATTTCGTCGAATCTAACATTCTCCGGTATCCTGCAAAAACGACAATAGCAATAATTCCCAAATAAGTAAAAAACGTCTGCCTCAGATTGGTCCACGAAAAATCTCTGTAATCTTTGCTTTTGAACTGTGGAATGGCGTCAGCATCGTCAAGACTAAAAGTTCTGCAAGTATTTTCATGCGCCATTTTTGGATAATAAAACTGCTGTGTTTCTTTCCGGAACTTATCCACATCCAAACTAAACTGATTAAACTGATGCCAGTGCGTTCCCGTCAAGGCTGACAATTCTTCCTGCATCATCAAAGCCGGACTCAGCAGCTGAAAACGGCTTATGGCATCCTGCTGTTTTTGGATTTGGGTATATAGTTTCCCCTCCGCCACGGCAGTAGCCGCATCTTTTATTTCCTGACTTTTATAGACAATCACTCCATAACCATATACCATTTCCGGAGTAACAATTGATGCCTGCCTGATCATGGCCCGCGGACTGCTGAATACATCTTTGGTGAGTTCCTGCCCATCTTTTTCGAAATATTTATTGATCGCATTCCGCTCTTCGGTGAGCATATCGATCCGGCTTGGAATCGGATATGTCTTACTGAGTCCAACCTGTAAAAGATTGGGTACGATGATCCCGGTAAAAAGCCAGATGAAAATAAGTACCATTGCATTGACGTTCGAGCTCATTGAAAAGCTGTTGACCAGAAAAGAAATGGCAAACCAGAAAGCAAAATAAAGCGATACGAAAGCCATGAGCCAGGCCCAGTTGGTGGTTATAAGAAAACTGCCACCAATCTGACTAATTAAAAAAGGTGTTACGATCAACCAAAAGAAAACTGTAAAAAGTATATAACGAATGACAATTCGCCATAAAATCATTCTGGCGATTGAGTGATTGCTCGTTTTTAACAAAACCCATGTTCCCTGTTCTTTCTCTGAGGACAGGACGTTGTAACTAAAAACAATAATTAAAAGCGGAAACAGATAGATGACTACAAACGCAAAATCAAAATTGCCAATGAATTGCAAAAAGCTGTTTTCGATCTCTGATTCATAGGTCAGATATTGTTTTTTGTTGATATACACTTTGTAATAAAACGGCTGCACATCACTTTGCCCGACATTCAACGCCTGCAAAGCAAACGGTTTTTTGACCGCATATTTAGGTCCTTCGTTTCTTGCAGTATTGTAGGCAAAAGTCGGATCATCCCAGATAAATCCGGGGTATACCATCTGGTTTGCTTCAATGCGTTTAATTCTGGTTTTTAAGCTGTCGGTCATCGCAGTTTCTGTCTGCGTGATTTTTCCAATAGTTTCCTGTTGTTTTTGCAACATACTGCTCCCGATCCACAGGGAAGAAATCAGGATGAGGATGATCAGCGAAAAGAGCGAAACCAGAACCTTGTTTCGGGAAAGTATCTTGATCTCGTGATTGAATAATATATTGAAAACGGACAATTTCATGAGGGTAACATTAAAATCTGATAATCATGGGAAATTCCCTTTGATCTTAAACAGTCATTTTTCGGCTGCTGAAAACCATTAGCCCAATTGAGAAAAGCATCCATCCGGTCAGAATTAAAATAGAGTGCGTGGCATTTCCCAGTCGCCAGCCGATACCAGGAGCCTGATAAGAAAATTGCGGTACGGTTTTCCAGAAATCATTTCCGGCAACGGTATTTTTCTGATAAAAATCATCTACGATCTCACCGATTTTCCGCCGGTGATTTTCAGCTTTTCTGGTAAAGTCGTTGTGCGTGCTCATGTCTGTGGCGGTGATGCGCATCGAAAAATCACGGAATGCCAGAAACGGAGACAACCATGCGCTGGCCAGTACAAAATGATCCTGCAAACTTTCATTTTCATCCACAGCCTGATATGCCCTGTCCATGACCACACCGTCGGATTCTTCAAAAAATTCAATTGTGATCGGAATAAAATAAACCGGCAGATCTTCGATTTTTTTGACATTATACTTTGCCATTGTTTCTTTTAACAACTTTTCACGTCGGATATCCTTATGCCCTTCATTTCCTACACCATACTGTTTTTCGTCAAAAGTCTTATTCTCAAATTCCAGAGAGGTGATTGACGGATATACATTTTTTGAAACTTCCCCAGCCAACCGAGGCAGCAGGAAAACGCCAACAAGCCAAAATCCGGAAAGCAGAATCAGCGATAAGGTCGAACTTTTAGTAAGCAGCGAAACGCTGGTACCAATAGCCGTGATCATGATAGAAAATAATGTCAGGCCAAGAATATAAAATCCGCAGGCTGGCAAAAGTCTTGCAAAACTGCCCTGGTCATTCTCTTTCCAAAGTAATACCATAAATGCCAGTGCAATAACAACAATCATTGAAAGCACCAGCAATAAACAGGCAAAAAGTTTTCCGGCAAAAATCTGGTGCGTGGTAGCTTTTGAGCTTAATAAAAGTTTGATGGTGCCGTTTTCCCACTCTTTGGAAAAGATGTTATGCGTAATCAGAAAGATGAAAAGCGGCAGAATGAATTGCGCCAGATATCCAATATTTAAAAAACCAAAACTTCGCAGTCCGGTGGCATCGCTGATCTCCTTAAATTTAACAACGCCCCTTTTATGCGGTTCAAGGTAAAACGAATTACCAGTATAATCTTCAATCCCGTTATCAACCATCGCCATATCGGCGGTAGGTTTGTAGGCATAAAAACCAAAATGAGCACCCAGATGAGGGTTCTTATCACCCTGAGAAATGAACTGTTTGTAGGTCACCTCCTGCGATTCGCGAAGCAAACTGCTGTGACTGACATAATAAGCGTAACCGTTATAAAGTGCCAGAAACATCAGTGACAGTATCGCGCCAAGCATCCAGATAACCTTCGAAGTACGGAAGAGCTCTTTTAATTCCTTTTCAATAAGTAATCGGATCATCTAGACGTTCTGTTTAACAATATCAATATACAAGCGCGTCAGGTCGGTATGAGAAACCTCCTGCGAAAGTAAATCATGTTTTAAAGATCCCTGATGCATAATCCCGATCCTGTTTCCAAGATTTTTTGCCATCAACAGATCGTGCGTCGCCATCAAAGTACTCACCCCCTGTTCACTTAGGTGGGTAATAATCTGTGAAAATTCATTGCTGGCATGCGGATCAAGACCCGAAGTTGGCTCGTCCAGGAACAGGGCTTTCGCTTTTTTAACAAGCGCAACAGCGATACCAACTTTCTGCCTCATGCCTTTTGAATAAGACGAAACACGCTTATCAATCGCAGAACGCTGCAAGCCGGCAGTTTCCATAAACTGGATGAGTTCGGTTTTGGAATAATTATAGCCGGACAGCCCACTGAAAAATTCGAGGTTTTCCATGCCTGTAAGCGTGCCATAAAGATTTACAACTTCCGGAATATAAGCAACCAGATCGCGCGTTGCGTGGTTGTTGACAGTAACCTCATTTCCGTCAATCAGTGCGCGGCCGCTGCTTGCAGGGATGAAACCCAGAAATATGTTAATGGTCGTTGATTTGCCCGCGCCGTTTGAACCCAGCAGACAGTAGATATCACCTTTTTTAATTTCAAGATTCAAATTATCCAGTGCCGTGTGTGTACCAAATTGTTTGGTTAAATTCTCAGCTTTAAGCATATTAAACAGGAGTTTTAAATATTTTTTAATCAGCTATCAAAACGTATAGCTAAAACTCAGTCGGCCATTGATGGAAGCCTGCGGAACCCAGTAATAAAGTCCGCTCCGATACCAGGGCGTTGCAATAAGATGTTTATTAAGTAAATTGTTGACAATCAGATTGACTTTAAACTTTTTAATCTGGTAACCCACACCTCCGTCCATACGGAAGAAGTCAGGAATTTCTTTGGGAGCAGCCGTTACATACCGCTCGCCGCGGCCTGCCTGATACTGATAACCCAATGAAACAGAGAATCCATTGAGCATTTTGGAAGGTAACTCATAATTGATCCAGGTATTCTGAACATGTTTTACATACATGGGCGTGCGCATACCAATCAGCGCTGTATTCACATCATGTTCGACTTTTGAATCATTGTAAGCATAATTAATTACAATATTCAGCCCGTTGACAATTTCTCCTTTGATGTCAAGATCAATTCCTTTTGAGCTTGTTTCTCCCACCTGAATGCGGTACAAAATATTGTCAGGATCTGTGGAGACAATGTTGGCTCTTTTAATTTTGTATAGTGCCAGCGTCGTATTCCAACGGCTGTCAAACCAGTTCTTTTTTATTCCGATCTCATGATTTACTCCGGTTAAAGGCTTGATAACATCGCCACTTACCGTCGCTCCGGTCTGCGGAACAATCGTTCTGTCGTAAAGTAAATAAAATGATAGATTTGGCGTCAGACTATAACTCAAACCCAGCCGAGGCGTAACTTTCTGATCCTCTGACTTTGTTTCCACTTTTGACACAATGTTATTTGTTTTAACAGCGGTAAATCTTCCACCCAGCGTCAGTCTCAGCTTGTTGTTAAAAAATGCCAGTTCGTCAATGGCGTAAATGGAATAATAGTTGATTTTCTGATTGGTATTCCCGTTATGGATTCCTCCGGGCGTGTGGTAATCCGGAATCTGCGCGCCGAGCCCGGGATTTAAAATATCGAGCGGATAATAAGTAAGCGTCGAAACTCCCGCATCATTGGTTTGGGTATCATAGGAAACGTAACTATCCGCAATAAATTTTTTCTGATTTACATCGACACCACCTAATATCTGGTGATCAATACTGCCCGTTTTAATCTTTCCGTTAACAAAGACCTGCTGCGAAAAAACAGTAGCGCGATTCAGGTCATATTTGGGATTGCGCAGCAAAATATTTGGATTAGCGGTGTTGACGCCGGTCACCCACATGTAAATTCCCTCCAACTGATTACGCATGAAAGAACCACGCGCCGTTGCACTCCAATTTTTATTGAAACTGTGGGTAAAAGTCAAAAAACCGGTATGGTCGGATACCTTGTAAGGATCGAGGCTTTTTTCATTGATCGTAAAATCGTTCGGTAAACTTCCAAAACTATCAGGTGCCATCACGATCGGGCTCATCATCGCATAGCTAAATTTTTGAAACATGTATTCAATTGATACCGTTGTTTGATCACTGATCAGATATTTGATCACTGGTGCTACGAGCAAGCGTTTATTGAAATCTGTGTTTACGAACGAATTTGCACGCATGCCCATCACGTTCAGCCGGTATCGAAGCTTCCCCTTTTTATCCAGCAAGCCATCCAGATCAACAGAAGCTCTGTAAAAATCCCAGCTGCCCAGCATCGCGTTGACTGAATAATGTCGGCCGCCAGTTGGTTGTTTGGTCATGACATTGAAAGTTCCGGCGGGATCTCCGATGTTGTTCATAAATCCGGACGGGCCTTTGATAAACTCGACGCGGTCAATAATCGCGGCATCTTCCGGAACCGGGCCTCTATAAATTGGCGTCAGGTCAATACCATTCCGAAGCGTGGAAACCATTCCGCCACGCATAAACATATACGGCCCGAGATTGTTTGAAACTTCCTGTCGGATTACCCCGCTCACATTCCTTGTCACGCCATCGGTCATATTGAAAACTGCCTGGTCATATAGCACTTCACTGCCGATTTCCTGAATATTCTGAGAAAGGTTGATCAACGGACTTTGTAACCTGAGCGCGCTGGAAACCGTATTGAGGTTATACTCTTTATAATATTTGGAAGTAATTTTCACTTCGCCCAGATCCTGCCCGGCAGACTGTGACAGGGAAATTTCAACGAACTGGCTGGCGTCTGAAATGTTTAAAAGCTGCGTTGCATAACCCAGATGACTTACTTTTAGTACATCAACTTTCTTATCTGATTGTATATCAAAAAATCCGTCGGAATCAGTTATGGTTCCTTTGGATTCATTGACACTTACGCTGACTCCTGGTATAGGCTGGCCTCCCGACGTATCCCTGACTTTTCCTTTGACAACAAATTGACCAAAGACCTCGGGGAAAGATAAAATGGTTAGTAAAAAAAGTAAAAGTTTGAATTTCATCTATACACAAATAAATTATTTACAACTTCGATATCGAGTAAGTTCAGATTGGTCATAGTGTATTGCCAAAAACGCGGACACAGGAGAAGAAACAAGGCAGGAAGCAAATAATCTATGAACCAAAAATGCACGTTCAGTACAAATTTGAATGAAGAAATACCAAAACCTGACTAACTCCTGCGCGGAAGTTTCATCATAAAAAGGTATCTGACTTATAACATTTTATATGTTACTTACAGTTGCGCGACAGTCCGTGAATCACACACGGTTCCCCTTATCAACAAAAATCTTAATCAACAGCAATGGCACAAAAACTCCTTGGCGGGCAAAAATAGGCTATTTATTTGAAAAATTCACTAAAATGGAATCACTGTTGCAGAGTTACTTAATCATATTACCTATTTTAACAGAAGATTTTTCGACATTACTCATGACTGAAAACTGGAAGTTTTTGTGGGCAAAATGAACCGGGGATATCATAAAAAACCGGCGGCTTCATAGAAAGTGAAGTCGCCGGTTTTTTTTAAATGATGCTAAAAATTAGTAACCCTCGTTCTGGTACATCTTAACAGGATCAAGTTTATTTTCATCGAACGGAATCGGGTAATACCGATCCTTTTTTGTAAAATTGGTTAATTGCGCTGAGCCAAAATCTGCCTGTTTTTTAGATTTCATAAAAGTTATAAGCTCATCCGTTGTAAAGCTTCTAAGCAAATCGAACCAGCGGTGATGTTCAAACGCAAGCTCAACACGGCGTTCATGCAAAATAGCGAGTTTAAGCGTTGGGTACTTGCTGCTGTAATCCGCATTGGCTTTGCTGGCCGCATACGTAGGCATCTTCGCCCGTTCTCTGACCATATCTAAATACTGAATTGCGGAAGCATCATTTCCAAGATACATATTTACTTCAGCCAACATCAGGATAACATCGGCGTAACGAATCAAAATCCAGTCATTTCCACCATAACCATTCACTCCGGCCGTAGTGCTGGCATCTCTGAATTTAGTAACAAACCAATCTTGAACAGTTGGATCATTACCGAACTTGATCGAAAAATCTTTGCGTAAATCCCCTGTTTCATAATCAAAAACAAGATCATGCGTGACGTTCATTCCGACACCAGTTGAAGGTTTTAACGAGTTGATTGTTTCTCCTTTTGCCTGCGTGCTCGCAGCGATCGACGATGCATAATTCAAGTCTCCCTGTTTGTTAACGATCTGAAAAATCAACTCCGGGCAACTTGTTTTCTTACTTACATCGAAAACGTCGGAGTAAGGAATATCTTTCAAAGAACCAAATGACTTCATCGCATACGCTGCCTCCAGATACGTTTTGGCACTTGCCAGATTTGCCGCTTTTGCTGATGCATCAAGTGTTGTCGCCATGGTCAGATAAACCTGTCCAAGAAGTGCATTTCCCGCAGCTTTTGACACTTTACCGGAATTTGCTCCCGATTGTAAATTTTCCAAAGGAGAACCCACAACATCTTTTAAATCGGCTACAATCTGTTCATATACCAGCTCCTTTTTTACACGGACTGTATTTTCAGAAATTTCATCTTTTGAAATTAATTGCTTCGTTACCAAAGGCACATCGCCCCATTTCCGTACCAGTTGAAAATAGATAAATGCGCGAACAAACTTGGCTTCTGCAATAAATTTAGCTTTCGTGTTTGGATCCGAAAAAGTCACTTTATCGATATTTGACAACACAACATTACAGCGCGTGATGCTTTGATAAAGGGAAACCCAGTGGTTTTTCAGCCAGGTATTACTTGCAAGAATTGCAAAATTATTAAACTGAAAAGGCTCTCCGGAGTTAGACTGGTTGTCGTTTGTTCCCGTGTCGTCTGAACGCTCATCAGTATACAATCCGCTGCTTTCTCCCACAGAATCAGAGCTTCGAAGAGATTGGTAAACTCCGTTGATCGCCAGCTGGACATCATTTTCGGTTTTAAAATAATTATCAACCGTTACAGCATTCGGGTCTGTCTGATCGAGAAGATCGGTACAGGAATTGGATATAATCAGCAGGCCGAGCGCCACTGACAAAATATATTTCTTTTTCATTTTTATGTCTGTATCTAATTAAAATATAAGTTTTACGCCCAGATTGTAACCTCTTGCCAGTGGATAAACTCCGTAATCAACACCGGGAGTCAGGTTCGAACCGTTGTTATAATCCACCTCAGGATTGTAACCCTTATATTTTGATAATGTAAACGGGTTACTTACGCTTGCAAAAATTCTTGCGTTGGTAATTCCCAACTTTCCGTTCCATACGTCAGGTATCGAGTAACCCATTGCGATGTTGGTGCAACGGAAATATGTCCCATCCTGAATGTAAAATGTAGAAAGCCGGGTACTGTTACTTTGTGTTGCTCCGCGCGACGACCTGTAGACCTGACCATTACCAGGGCTCGACTCAGATCTATACCGCTGATCTACAACAGCATACTGATTTCCTGAACCTTCAAGATTGAACAAATAATAATCCTGACCATCCAGAACCTGATTTTTGTAAGACCCGTTAAAAGCTGCGTTAAAATCAAAGTTTTTGTAGCTACCGTTAAGACCTAACCCGTAAGTAAATTTAGGATACGGATTACCGATCACTTCCTTGTCCAGATCGTTTACGACACCATCTTTATTCACGTCTTCAAAGTAAAGATCACCAAGGCGCATTTTCTGACTTGTCGCGGTTGAAGGTGCAACTTCTCCAATATTTTCAGGCGTTACGATGCCCAAAACTTTGAAACCGTAAAACATACCAACCGCGGAGCCTTCCTGAGTAATGTGCGTCTTGTATGAACGTTCTGCTCCATTGGTCAGGATCGTTCCCGCCCCACCCATATCAAGTACCTTATTGCGGTTGAGCGAAAAATTCCCTGTCAGGTTCAGCTTAAAATCTGAGGTCGAAATGATCCGGCCATCAGCCTGAAAATCAAATCCTTTATTCTGTATTTTAGAATCTTTTAAGTTGGTGAGAATAAACGACGTCCCCGAAACAGCTGAGATGGACTGACTGAAAAGCAAATTATAGGAATTACTTACATAGTAATTAGCCATCAATAAAAGCTTGCCTTTCAACAAACTTAAATCGGTTCCAAAGTTAAACTGCGAGGTGGTTTCCCATCCCAGATTCGGATCGCGCACGCCGCCAGCCCACATAGCCGAAGCAACTGAATTACTGCCATAAACAATTCCACCCGGAGCCGCCATCACCTGCTGTGCATTATAATTTCCAATGTTATTATTTCCGCTCAATCCCCAGCTGGCGCGAAGTTTGACTGTGGATTCATTTCCTAAAAAGTTGTTATAAAAAGCCTCGTCAGACAAATTCCAACCTGCTGAAACCGATGGAAAATATCCAAAACGGTTGTTTGCACCAAAACGGGAAGATCCGTCGGCGCGGAAAGAAGCCGTCAAAAAATAACGATTGTCGTAGTTATAAGTCGCCCTGGCCAGATATGACAACAGGGTATTCACACTTTTCTTTGCTTTGTCAAGTTTGAAAAAAGTAGCATCAGCACCTTTCGCAGAGATTTCCTGAATACGATCGTTTGTAAATCCCTGAGCAGAAACATTAAGAGAATCGCTGCTGGTTTTCTGAACTGTATAACCTGCAAGAAGATCCGTGTTATGCTTGCCCCATTTTTTGTTATAATTAAAAGTAAATTCAGCAAGCTGATCAATCTGCGTTAGATCCTGCGCTTTGGCTTTTGCAGCTGTCTGCGCCTGAGTAGAATACGGAGCGAAATTGCCACTGCTCAGACTGGTCGGCAGATAATAATTATATTTTTCGTTATATGTCAGCATACCCAGATTCACTTTAAAAGCGAGATCTTTCAGAACCTGGTATGTGGCATTTACGTTATAACTGCTTCTCAAACCCTTCCTTGTTATATTCGTTTCTTCGGCCATCGCTACCGGGTTTTCAGGATTTTGAATACCAAAATTTCCTGCCGACAGAGCTCCCATTCCGAATTTAGCTACGCTGCCATCAGCGTTATAGGCAGGCAAAAAAGGTGCGTAAATAAGTGCCGCCATCACCGGGCTGTGATCAAACCGGCCTTCTTCCATTTCCTGATTTTCATTTTGGGTAAATGAAAAGTTACCTCCAACTTTCAGTTTTTCATTCACTTTTCCATCCAGATTGGCGCGCAGATTGATTCTTTTCTGTCCCGTGCCTACAACAATTCCATCCTGGTTTTGATAACCTCCGCTCATGTAGTACCGAAGATTTTCATTGCCTCCTGAAAATGAAACATTATGTCTCTGAAATACTCCGTTGCGATAAAGTTCATCCTGCCAATCTGTATCAACCGTTGGAGTGATCATCTGCTGGGATGCAAAATCATAAATACTCGTAGGAATAGTTATACTGCCACCGTTCCCAACACGCTTGACACGTATAGCGTTATCGTCAGATTTCATCGCATCATTCCAGGTAGCACCAGAATTTTCTACAAAATCGCGGTAGGAATTATTTCTTCCGTCAATGACCAGCTGAGCGAATTGCGCTGAATTTAATAGTTTAACTTTCTTGCTAACCTGATTAAATCCCGTTTGAAAATCATATTCTAATTTTCCTTTTCCTTCTTTGCCACGTTTCGTTGTGATCAAAACTACGCCGCCAGAAGCGCGCGAACCGTAGATTGCTGCCGATGCCGCATCTTTAAGAATATCTATTGTTTCAATATCCTCAGGGTTGATGAATACGTCATTTCCTGCCGGATATCCATCAATTACATACAATGGATCTGAACTTGCATTCACAGAACCAATTCCTCTGACACGGATTTTAGTGCTGGCATAAGGCGCGCCGCTAACCTGGGAAACCTGAACACCTGCCACTTTTCCAACCAGCGCCTGACCTACCGTAGGAGCTGACAAATTGAGTTCTTTCGCTTTTACACTTGATACCGCGCCAGTCAAATCACCCTTTCGCATGGTCTGATATCCAACCGCCACAAACTCGTTGAGCATTTGGGCGTCCTGTTTCATTTGAATTGTCAGCGGCGACGTACCACTTACCACAATCTCCTGAGCGACAAAACCCACGAACGAAAACACCAAAGTTGCTCCCTGGTTGGTTTCGATAGAAAAACTACCATCCACGCCGGTAACGGTTCCTTTGTTACTACCTTTTTCTAAAACGGTAACACCTAAAAGCGGCTCACCAACATCATCCAGAACTTTCCCTGTGACAATAATTTTCGGTGCAGTTGCAGATCCTGTTTTTTTCAGGAAATGATTACCGATAACATTTGCCTTCGCAAAATGCCCCGGCCCGAAAACCATCATACCTGCCATTAAAATGGGAATGACTGGTAGAATTACTTTTTTCATAATACAACTTAAAATTAAACAAAATCAAGATATTCCGTTTTTGAATCGTTTATATCTCGGATCGTGTGGAGTGGAAAATTAGGCTCAAAAGTATCTAATCACTATTACCCCAGTAAAACCCGCCTGTTATGAAAATGTAAAAATTTAAAGATGTGATTTTGAAATATATTATTGAAGTATGGCTCTCAAATCAGAATACTATGATCTCAAAAATGCCAAAATCCTGCAAAGTGAAGTTGCAGGATTTTGGCATTTCGGGAATTGATCAGACGATCAATTGCTATGAGCTTCAAGTTTGACCAGAAAAAAACCTTTATCATAGCCGGCTTTTACACTATCGATTTCGATATCCTGCTCGCCGGGAACATAGGATTCGAATTCCGCTTTTAATTCGTAATCACCAAAATGTTCAAGCAATTTCCTTTCGTTGAAAAACCACGCGGGATACTCAGCTTTATAAGTATCTGGCGGAACGATTTGGAGTGTTAACCGGTCTGGCTGGTCATTTTTGATGAAAGATGTCCGATCAAAAAGAATGTATTTAAAATTGTAAGCTTTGATTTCATTAAGAAAATCGTGCGGCTTTTCCAGATATTGAACAACACTGGAAAGCAATAAAACGTCAGCCTTTTTGGCAGACATACTTTCAGCGATATCAAAATGAAATTTTAACACATCGTCCTGAAATAGTTTCTGGCCGCACTTAACATATTCCTTCTGCTCAACAACACTCCAGTGAATTTTTACCGATGATGGAATAAGATCTTTAACCTGATAATACGTACTTCCCAATGAGCCTCCAAAATCGATAATATTTAAATTCCCTTCACATTCAATGGCAGCGAACAACAATGTTGAAATGATAGAGTATGGATAGAGTTTCTTGTCAAATAGCACGGAATCACGCTCATATACAGCCTGGCCATTTTTAATTTTCAACAGCGAATCTTTGGTAATTTCCAGAATATTATCAGATTCATATCCACCCGAACGGGCAACAAGTTCTTCCCAGCTCTTGTAATTTCCGAACCAGCCATATTTTATTTTTTCCTTTTTTTTCAGCTTAAATAATGACATATTTCTACATTAAATATAGCGCAATTTAGGATTTTATTGATGCAATAATATACTCTTGAGGTTACAAAAATGCCTGGGTAAAATTAAATTTTTGATTTGGTAAAATTTAAATAACTCCATAAATAATATTCAGTAATATTTGCAATCACGTTATAACCCGCTTCTATATTTTTTTGATTACATGCAGAATTTTTGCACACTTTTTAATTCGTTATATCTTTCCCGCGGTCTGGCGATGTATTATTCGCTATTAAATCAAAACGTTGATTTTCAATTATATATATTTGCCTTCGACGAACCCTGCCTCGAAATTCTAATGCGTCTGAAGCTATCCCATGTTACCATCATTTCGTTGGAAGAATTTGAAACGCAGGAATTACTTTCTGTAAAAAACAGCCGCACGCAGGGTGAATATTGCTGGACATGTACGTCCTCTACTGTCTGGCATTGTATCCATACTTACGACCTTGATCACTGCACCTATGTAGATGCAGATTTATTGTTTTTTTCAGATCCAAAAGTTTTAACCGACGAAATGGGAGAAAATTCAGTTTTGATCACTAGCCACCGATATAGTCAGGAATATGATCAGTCTGAATTAAGTGGTATTTATTGCGTTCAGTTCGTTACTTTTAAAAATACCGAAGCTGGCCTGAAAGTGCTCGACTGGTGGAGGCAAGCCTGTCTCGACTGGTGTTTCAACCGATTTGAAGACGGAAAATTTGGTGATCAAAAGTATCTGGATGACTGGACTACACGCTTCGAAGACGTTCACGTTTTGCAGCATATCGGCGGCGGAGTTGCTCCCTGGAATTCAAAGGATTATAACTATGAAAGCATTGCTGGCAAGACCTGGGTTTCTAATACACATTCACCAAAGCTTCCTCTTGTTTTTTATCACTTTCACGATTTTAGGTACTGCGAAAATGACAGTTTCCGCCTTACCGCAGAGCAGTATTATTTAAAAAAAGAAGCGATTGATTCAGCATACGTGCCGTATGCAAGAGCACTTGAAGCGGCAGAGCTTCGGATAAAAGAGATAGATAAAAATGCAGTTTTTCACGAAAATCCATTACCGTTAAAATGGATAAAAATTAGCTTGACGCGTCACATCCGATTCTTTCTGACAGGTTTTTACAAAAATTACTTTAAAAGAAGCAAACTATAACCCAAACTTTACATTCGGTGGCTCAGATACTTAACTTGAAAACCTTCACAGATATACGCGGAAACCTGACGGTGATTGAGCGCGTTATTCCTTTTGAGATAAAGCGCATTTTCTATATATACGGAGTCGACGATTCAGTACGAGGAGGACATCGGCATAAAAAAACCGTCCAGGCCGCCATATGCCTGAGGGGAAGTTGCAAAATTTACAATCATACCGGGTTGGAAAAGCAGGAGTTTATTCTGAATTCGGCCGATCAGTGTCTTATTTTACAACCAACGGATTGGCATCAAATGTATGAATTTACAGAGGACGCAATTTTAATGGTGCTCGCTTCGGAATTCTTTGATGCTGACGATTATATCTACGAGTCGTATCTGTGCGATCCATTACTGACTCGTGAACCAAGGCTCACGATTTAGAGAATAATGTAAAAGCCAATGTGGCTGTAATGCGTGCCTTTTTATGAATATGACTTCCAGTTTCCCAAAAATTACAATCGTCACTCCTTCCTTCAATCAGGGAAAATATCTGGAAGAAACCATTCTTTCTGTGATTGATCAGGGATATCCAAATCTGGAATATATCATTATTGATGGCGGAAGCACGGATGAATCTCTGAGTATCATAAAAAAATATGAAAACCAGCTGGCATACTGGGTCAGTGAAAAGGATGAAGGTTTGTATCATGGAATACAAAAAGGTTTCGAGAAATCTTCCGGAGAGATTATGGCCTGGATCAATGCGGATGATATGTACCACAAAAAAAGTCTTTTCAAAACAGCGGAAATCTTTTCAAAATTCGGGCATGTGCAATGGATTATGGGCAGCAATACCTATTTTGATCAAAACGGGCATCCTTTCACTTATGATAATTTGCCGTATTCGCAGCGCTGGTCTTCAAGCCGATTACGTTTGTTTGATGGACAATTTATTCAACAGGAATCTGTTTTCTGGCGGCGCGCCTTGTGGGAAAAAGCAGGCGGTTATCTGGATCAGAACTATTCATTGGCCGCAGATTTTGAGTTATGGCTCCGTTTCTTTCGTTATGAAAAGCTATACACGACAACTTTCATGCTGGCTGGTTTTCGCCTGAGAACTGAAAATCAGAAAAGTTTTAATCAAAGAGATCAATATCTGGCACAACAAAAAGAGCTGTTGCTGAGAGAAAAAAGGAAAGACGGAAAAACATTTCAACTTCGGATTTGCAAGCTGTTGCTCGGTCTGGCAACATTAATTCCTAAAAGAAAATGGCGTGAACGTTTACAGGCAAACGTGCTGAATCTTCCGCCAAAAGTTATTTTTGACAGGCAAAATGGCATTTATCTTACTAAAAAATAATATCAGGCTCCGTACACCATTGCTTTCAGCATCTTAAACTGATACCGCAGAAATATATTCAACCCAAAATGTTTTAGTATCAACCGTCCTTTTCTCTGCTCAAAAACCCGATCTTTTTGAACAGAGGAGATACCGGTATCATTGAAAATAGCAACAACAAAATCTCTAAACTCGAACTTGAAATTTTCGTTTTTGTTAAACTGCATATTTAAAACATGATCTGCGGAAATAGGATAAGTTGTATCGTATCGAAAAACAGAAAATAATTTTGCAGGATAGATAATTGCCTGGTGGTTAATACCGGTCTTGGCCTGCTGATAAGGCGAAAGTCTGCCTAGATATTTCCTGCCAGATTTTTGAACACTTCCGTAATAAATACAATTCGTATCTTTCAATTCTTCTGCTAACAGAGAAAAATCGGGCGTTAAAATATCGTCAGCACCAAGAAAATAAACCCAGCTCCCCTTGATCACGTCCAGGGCTTTATTCATCGCATCATAAATCCCGTTATCCTTTTCACTTTTCCAAAAAACGATGTTGTGAGAATTACTTTCAATTATGGATATTGTTTCATCCGTACTCGCGCCGTCTATGATAATAATTTCTATCCAAGGATATTTTTGAAAAAAGATACTATCTAGGCAACGCTGCAAATATTTTTCTGCATTACGGGTTACTACGATTATAGAAATCAGTTGACCACTAGGCATTTGACACGAGGCTTAATTCATTTTCAAAAATTTGAACCTCGTCAACATTGTTGAGATACTGGTTAAGCCCATGACTGCAAAAAACAGATTTTTCCTGCAATGCGGTAGATAAATATTGATCATTCTCGGGGCAGCCACTCCTGTCTGCCTCATTGTGATGGATGTGAAAAACGATCCCCCCAAACTTTATCGCCCTTTTACGAAGGCCGGAATTAAATAACCGAACGGCAATTTCATTATCTTCCCTGCCCCACCCGTGGAAACATTCGTTGTAACCGTTGACGCGGACTAAATCTTCTTTCCAAAAAGCCATATTACACCCGCGTAGGGCGAAAACATCATTTGGCCGGTAACGATCGGCCATATACCCACTTAACCAATTGATATTAAATCGATTACAAAAATTGCCTAGTCCCGGCTCGAAGAGCTGGATACTGGTTTTTTGCAAACGCAGCATTTTTTCAGAAAGCTGCTTGCTCATAAGCACTCTGCTTCCTGTAACAAATGTTCCGCGCTTACTAAGTTCCAGATGATCTTTCACAAAATGTTTATGCAAAATCAGATCACCATCGATTTGAATAAGATAGTCGCAAGAGCTTGCAGCAATAGCCTTATTACGAATTTTTGAAAGCTGAAAACCTTCATCTTTTTGCCAGATATGTATTAGCCTGACCGGAAAGTCCAGTCGCATCTCATCAATGACCTCAGCGGTCTGAGCGGTTGAGCCATCATCGGCAATAATAACCTCATCAGGCAAAACTGATTGACTTTTAACACTTAGCAAGCAGAGCCTCAATGCTTCCGGCCAATTGTAAGTTGAAATAATAAGAGAACTTTTAATGAAGGTTTTCATATCCGTTAGGGCAGATTTTAAATTTCTTGGTCAATGTTTCCTGTAAAATTTGGCTGTGGTGTGACTCATTTAACCTGGATAATTCCGAATGGTGCAAATGAAACTGAACAGCACTTAGCTTCACTATTTTCTTGACGATGTTATTATTAATGAATCGGGCAGCCAGCTCCTCATCCTCATGCCCCCAGCCATTCAACGCATTATTATAGCCGTTGACTTTAATGAAATCTGCCTTCCAGAAAGCAAGATTACTGCCCCGTACACTTCGGCTTTTCATTTCCTTTCGCTGACCAAGAGACCTGAAAAAAGGTAACCGGACCGCATTAAGCCGGTGATAGACGCCCGGAGAATAAAATTGTATATCTGTATCGAAAGAATTTAATAACTCCGTGCTTTTTGCAGCAGTTAATCTTGCCCGGCTTCCCCGGACAAAACAGTCCGGGGAAGCCGCCGCCAGATGATCCTGAACAAAATTTGGATGCAGTATTACATCTCCATCCACCTGGATCAAATATTCCCCATTGCTCTGCGAAACAGCTTTATTAAGAATGATGGTCTTCCGAAACCCAAGATCCTCATGCCAGACATGAATAATCGGGACTTGGAAATCAGCCTGAAAGCGCTGTACGATTTCCCTGGTCCGGTAATCTGAGCCGTCATCCGCAATAATTACCTCTGCCGGCAATATTTTCTGCCGGGCCACACTTATTAGACAGCATTGTAATGCCTCGGCCCAGTTATAGGTAGCTATAACAAGGGATGTTGCTGAAATGAATTTCATCAATACCTCAAACTATTTTTCAATATATTAATGCACAAGCGCGTTGCAGAATCTGCGAGCCCAACATGTAACCTTGCTTTGATCTTGCTAGACGAGAAAGTCAAAGGTGGTATAATTGCGGAGACAACAGAGCTTTAAGCAAACAATACGATGTTCGGGTATAGCGAAAGCTGCGCGTTCAAAAATGTACGGAAATGAAATTAATGACTGGAATTACCTAGAAACGGGCGGTTACATAAGTGAGTATACGTTTGTAACCTAATGAATAGAAAACTTGAAAACGGAGTGTTGGCGGAGAACATAATTATGATTGTTAGGGATAATATTTTTTAAGTATAGAGAGAACGTAAATATCGAAAAAGTACTGGAATTTACGAGATGCATTCTCTAATTATTTTCTTATTTCTTTCTAATTATTTGTTAATTTTTAAAAAAAATTGAAACTAATAGTTACATAGCGTTACAAGTTCCAAATCATTTATTCCAAAGTGATATTATCAACGATTTTTTCCAAAATGTTGCTGCGTGTGAAATTTTATTATTTCATAGGGATAAGATCTATGCTAACCTTTGATGCGAAGTTGTAAATGAAAGTAGAATGAGAAGATTAGACACTTCGTGTAGATATTGAAGTTGATATTTAATCAAAAAATATAATGAGACAAGTATTCAAAAAATCTGAAAACCCAATTTTCTTTAAAATATTCTTATTCTCAATCCTGATTCTTGGAGGAACGATGTTGTCACTTAATTTAAGTAACCCGCGTTCCTGGAAGCTCGGCGTGGCATTGTATACTTTTAATCCATCTACTTTCGAAGGACAACTCGACAAAGCTGATAGCGCCGGGTTAAAATACGTGGAAGGTTTCACATTCGGAAAGGCCGGTCAGGTATTGAACGATACTGCGATAATGAACCTTTCTCCTTCCGGCGTCAAAAAACTGAAAGCGCTTGTGGAAAAGAAAGGCCTAAAAATGGAATCTATATATCTGGTTGGTGGAAAAACAGTCAATGACTGGAAAAAGGAATTTGAGGTGGCGAAAAATTTTAACGTAAAATATGTCACCGCAGAACCGCCAGTTGATTTATGGGATAGTGTTGATAGCCTTGCCGGGAAGTATGGTATCAAAGTGGCTATTCACAATCACTGGAAAGGAACGAGTGCCTACTGGCATCCGGATTCAGTTTTAGCAGCCTTGAAAAACCATCCGAATTTCGGTGTATGTGCGGATCTTGGTCACATGCCAAAAAGCGGTATTAACCCGGTTGATGCATTAAAAAAACTGAAAGGAAATATTATCGCAATCCACTTGAAAGATATTGCTGCCTACAACGATCCAAAGCTGGTTGACGTGGTTGTCGGAACAGGCGTGATTGATTTTCCAGCGGTTTTTAAAGAGCTGGAAAGCCAGAATTTTAACGGACATATCATCATTGAACGAGATCGGCAGGAAAAACCAAGCAACTTACAATCTGTGATCCAAACAGTTAAATTTTATGAAACTACTCTGGGTTTGAAATGATATTTCCGTTTTAAAATTAAAACAGTTTGGAGCTTTCTACCGTAAAATACGGCGGGAAAGCTCCAAACTATTAAATTGTTATTTTGTACGTTCAGTCCTGCTGAAATTAAAATAACGATACTTATTCAGGATCGACATTTCTGCGGATAATTTGTAGGTACCCCAGGGATACTTTACTTCTGTCCGTATTATTTCCTGCTTAGCTGTACCAGTAGTATTCTTTGTTTTTTGAAACAATTCTGTTATGACCCTGCCATCCATTGTAGAAGGCACTGCAATGTCATAAATCCCTAAAACGGTCGGAGTAATGTCAATATTCGACGTTGGCAGTAAACCATGGTAACCACTTTTAAAATCAGGACCGGATACCATAAGCGCGATGTTTACCTCATAAGGACTTGATCCGCCATGCCCGGCCACGCCCGTTGTTAGATCAGTTCCTTTGTAACCTTTGTCGTTAATATCATCATTCCAGTTTGGGGCAATAAGAATATCGCCGGATCGCTTTGGATGATTATAATGGATCACTTCAAAAGAAAGTGTTCCGTCTACCCAGCCTTGCATACTACCTTTTTTCTTTGGTTTAGTAAACGCTGCACCTACCCAATCCTCCTTATGAAGTTCAGAAACGATCTTTTTTATCAGTTTTTCATTGTGATCTTTAACGTAGATAGCACCTTCGGCAACGACAACATCGTCTGAATCTTTATCTTTTTTCAGGCCTTGCGCGATTAAAAACTCACTCAGATTTTGCTTGCCTTTATGCGTAACAAACCCATGATCTGTTGAAACGATAATATTAAATTTATCGCTCAGGCCCCTACTTTCCAGGGAGTCCAGCGCACGACCAAATTGCTGATCAACAAACGCCAAAGCAGCTACGGCCTGGTCCGAACCGATGCCATACCGATGGGCAGAACCGTCAGGATCTGAAAGCCAGGCGGCACTTACCAGCGGACCATCATTTATTAAACCATATTTTATCAATGCGTCAGTCACCCATTTGTGTTTGGCATAAACATGCGAACCTTTTTGCGGGACATCACCAATGGCTGCGAGAACCTCCGATTTTAATGATTCCGGAAGTATCAGCTCTGGATTAATAACGGCCCCGTTTCCTACTTTGTGATTTTGCAAAAACGCCTGTCCCGTAGTACCTGAACTAAAAACCATCATTTTCTCCCCTGCCTTTTGAAGAAGTTCTCCAAGGGAAACGGCGGTAAGCAATTCATTGGATTCTGTCTTTTGTACTTTAATTAAGTCCTCATAGGTCGTACCAATTGCTTTCGATTTGTTCACATTGGGAAAGTACACTGCATTGCCTAACAATCCGTGCGTGCCAGGATATGAGCCGGTGGCGTACGACGCTGAGTTTACCCTGGTCACAGTTGGAAAAACACTGTGATGCTGTGTACCAATCGAAGCTTTTTGCTTGAAAGCAAATAAATTCGGCATTAGCTCCGCAGTAATATAATCAGGTCTAAGCCCGTCAAAAAAGAATATAAGCGTTTTATTGCGGGATGGCTTGGCAGTCTGGCCCTGTGCGGGGAGACACAAAATACCCGCCATCAGGATCGAACAGGCTGCTACCAGCGGTTTAAAGATGTATTTTTTCATTCTTATTTTATCTACTGAATTTTTAAGCTTCTATTTTTTAAAAACTGGTTTCCATGTTTCGATCCCGAGTTTCTCAGTTTCAGGAAGAAGTTCGCCTAAATTATTGACAAGTACAAAATCAACTCCCAGATCAAACAGCGTGGCCAGTTCCTTAGCTGTTTCAGCATAAAAATAATTGATTTTTACATTATTTGCCTTCAAAGATGCGATCAACGGTTTCCGGTCTTCACTTGATTCCGGGCGCAAAAGCTGGATAAATTCCGCTTTCATTCTGATCGTCTCTGCCACATATTTGGGGGTATTCCGGCGGTAACTATTTTCTCCGTTACAAATCAAAATTCCCGGAACCTGTTTCTTTGCTCCCATGGCAGCCTTTTCAGAACAAGTAAGAAAAGCCTGATGCAGCCGCCCTGATTTTTTGAGTAAATCAGCAGCAGCACGACCCACCGCTTCGTCTCCCTTCAAGTGGCAATTCAACCAGACATTTTCAGGTAATACCGCCAATACCTCTTCGAAAGTTGGTACCAAAGTCCCCTTAAATTTGTCTGACTTTTTAACACCGGCATCCAGCGAACGGATATAATCAAATGTTAAATTTTCAACATTCCCTTTTCCATTCGTCGTACGGTCAACTGTTTCATCGTGCATAATCACCATCATACTATCCTTGGTCAGCTGAATATCAAACTCAATCATTTGAGCACCAAGTCTTGCTGCTTCAACCAACGCCGGGATCGTATTTTCAGGATGCGTATCCATCGCCCCCCGATGCGCACAAAGTCCGCGTTGAGGCATTTTTATCTTCGATTTCTGTGCGTAAGCCTGCGTTGTTAAAACAATTGCCAAAATCACAATACCGGCGAACCACTTCATTATTATTTTATTATTCATCTTATTAAAAATTATTTCTCCCACCAAACCTTAATATTACTGTTGTCTCCTCCCATCGCTGCCACAGCACTTTTCAAAGCTTCCGGATTCAATGATTGCAGATAAGTCGGATATGGAACGCGCGATGGAAAAACATTTTCCGCCGGAATTCCCGAACCGCGAGGCAATACCGGATATCCGGTTCTGCGTTTCTCAAACCAGGACTGATAGTCAACAAAGAAATACGCATAATACTTTTGCAGCATCACCTGTTCCAACTGCTTTTCCGCCGTTGCAGTCGCATCATACAGTATGCCCGGCTGTTTCGTAAAACCTGCTGGCATGCTCGCACCCCATTGTGTCATCGATGCTCCTATGCCCGATTCATAATGTTGCTGAGGTAATGCTCCCGTATTGTAACCTTTTATTGCCAATTCAGCTTTGATAAACTCAACTTCTGCAAGGGTCATCATGACGCCAAGCTGAGGCAAGGTTTTCAGTCCGTCTGCGTAACTCGAATTACTTCCCACTGCATATTCCAGCGTTGTTGGATAACCGCTTTCAATTCCCTGGTAAACATTTTCAGTACCTGATTTCACCTGCGTGCTCCAGACAGCTCTCCTCGGGTCGTTGACCTGATTCATTTTATCAATAAAGAATTTGGTAAAATAAGTACCGTCACGCCAGTCAACCTGTCTTGCATTGTAAAAAGGATTGAAGAAAGGAAAAGTACCCGGATATCTGAAAATGGCTTCATCACTGTTTGTAGTAAAAACCGGATTACTAACAGGGTCTGCCAGAATCGCCGTGATCTGTTCTCTTACGTTAATTTCACCTTCTCTTTTTGAAATACGCAGCAGCAACCGCAGACGAAGGGAATTACAAAACTTTTTCCACTTCGCGATACCGGGGTTTTTACCTCCGGAAAGCGCATTTGAATTATACAACATATCTCCTGCGTAGGTCAGCGCTTTTGTATCATCAAGCAAACTGTTAGCAGTTTGAAGGTCTTTCAGAATTTGAATGTAGATGTCCTTCTGCTTGTCAAACGTAGGTTGAAAATTGCCTTCCAGCGCTTTTGTTGCCTGCGAATAAGGCACATCACCGTAAAGATCTGTAAGAATGGAATAACTCCAGCTTTTATAGATCAGGGAAATGGCTTTATAATTATTCTCATTCAGCTTATCGGCAATGACATAAATATCCTGGATGTCGTTAAGATAAGTATAGAAATTTGTCCATACGCCTGTGCCCGGATTGACAAGGTAACGGTGCAAACCTCCACCACCGGCGCTGGTACGCGGTGCATCAACCTGCATCAGTTCATGCGTAAAGTTTCGGCTGGCGTTTACAGTACTGTTGATAATTTTATACTGAAGCTGGCCAAGCATAACACCCGGAGTGATTTCTTTCGGGCGGTTTGGGTCTGTATTTAGCTCTTCAAAACCGTCGTTACAAGAGAACAGTAAACCGGCTAGAAACAAAATAGGAATATATATTTTTCGTAACATTTTCTAATCGTTAAAATTTGAGCGTAAGGTTCATACCCATTGTGCGGGTGGATGGGAATTGCGCCAGCTCTACACCGGGCGTAAGCGTTCCATTGTTCAGGTTCCCACCTTCCGGATCAAAACCGGGAAACTTGGTAAAGTTGAAAAGATCTCTACCGAAGAAGGCAAGACTTGTCTGACGAACGCCAATTCTGTTTAACAAAGCTGCCGGCAGGTTAAATTCAACGCGCGCCTCTCTGATTTTCAAAAATGACGCATCAAAAATATTGGTTTCCGCGTTCGCAATCTGGTAGTAGTTATCGTAGTATGAGCTGGCAGCAACTTTTACTGTGTTTGCGACAAAACTTCCGTCAGCCTGTTTTACGACACCCTGGCCGACAATTCCACCGTCACGTCCAGGCAACGTAACTTTCGTTTTACCCAGGGTATTGTTTTTGTGGTTTGTCTGCGAAAACATGCTTCCACCCTTTTGTCCGTCCAAAAGGATACTCACACGAACATTTTTGATTGTAAATTCATTGGACAAACTTGCTTTCCAGTCTGCAAACGCATTTCCCCACTTTTTGGTAACCGGATCCAATGCGGCCGGCAATCCCACTGACGAATATATAATCTGACCATCCGGAGCGCGCTGAAAACCGCGGCCATACATATCACCCATCAGACCGCCAACTCTTGCTTCGACCGAAACGTTGGAATCATGCGCATAAATCACCTGATTGGTGATACCTGACGCAAGTTTGCGCACATAACTTCTGTTTCTTGACCAAAGAAGTGTTGTGTTCCAGCTGAAATTTTTCCTGGTAATCGGCTTTCCTGTAAGTTTTACCTCAACACCTCGGCTATTGATCAATCCTGCATTAATTAAAGCATTGGCATAACCAGAAACCGGATCCAATGGAATCGCCAGGATTTGGTTTCGGCTGTTGTTGTTGTAATAGGCAATATCCAAAGCTACAAGATTTTTCAAAAGACGGAGATCAAGACCAAATTCATAACTGGCTGTTATTTCCGGTTTCAAATCTGCGTTAAAAAGCGTGGAAGAATTCGTGAAGCTGTTTCCATAAATTCTGTCGTAATATCTTGCTGTTTGATATGGGCGTGTGTCATTCCCAACCTGGGCCCAGGATGCGCGAACCTTTGCAAACGAGACAGCACTCGGCAGTTTGAATATTTCATTCAATAAAAAACTTGAACTCACCGACGGATAAAAGAATGAATTATTTCCGTAAGGCAACGTACTTGACCAGTCATTACGGCCTGTCACGTCCAGAAATATCTTTTCGTCAAATGAAAACTGCGTCGCTGCGTAAATACTGTTGATCGCCTTTTTCGTTTTTAAAGGGTCAGCAACTGCCTGGTCCAGACTATTCGATATCTGGTAAATTCCCGGCTGGGCAAGCTGATCCGCATACAAACCGGCGAAGTCGTAAGACTGACGCATGGCGTTAGCACCCGCCGAAGCGGTAAAATCGATTATGCCTCCAATCTTATCCTTGTAGTTGATAAGGAAATCGGTGTTCGACTCATAATTGAAAACATTCTGTTCACGGTACATTCCTCGTGGATACCGTGTCATGCTGAATGGCCGCTGTTGAGAACGAAATTCATAAGCCATATCCAGGCCGGTACGTACCAGAAAATCAAGTTTATCCGAAATTTGGTAAGCAGCGGAAATGTTCCCGATCACACCATGCTTATTCATTTTGTTGAGCATTTCATACATCCCAAGGTATGGATTATCAGGCGTTGGGTTGAAAGGATTTCGCTGTTGAATATTCTCTTTTCCGGGAACCCAGTACGGTTTGAACCATTCAGGCTTGATATTAGGCGCAGTGCCAAGAATCAAAAAATACATCAGCGACTGGTTGTTATAACCTGCCATCGGAAGGTTGTCGCTTTTCTTGTTTGAATAATTAACTTTTCCATTAATTTTCAATCGATTTGAAACTTTCTGGCTGACCGATAGTGCTACGTTTAACCTTTCAAAACCGGTATTAGGAATAATCCATTTGTTCTTTAAATGTGTTAAAGACAATCTGGCGGATCCGTTCTCATTGCCACCTTCCAGGGAAACACTGTTTGAAAAGGTGGTTCCTGTTTGAAAAAATCCTGAGATATAATCTTTGTTGGCAACCCATGGAGTCCTGACAGTCGGTTTGCCATCAGCGGCATCGGGATTGTATTGAAAATAGGACTGCCCGTCAAATTTAGGCCCCCAAGCTCTTCCCGCACCTACGGTTGTAGCCGTGTTTGGACCGTCCTGACTGTCCAGATAAGAAAAATAGTTACTGGTACGTCCTTCACCATATTCAAACTGATAATCCGGATAGCGGTTGATCTGTTCGACACTGAAATTGGAATTGAAAGTCACACCGATGCCTTTGTCTTTACGCACACCGGATTTTGTAGTAATAATGATCGCGCCACCCGCTGCCCGGCTACCGTAAAGCGCAGTAGCGCCCGGACCTTTCAAAACAGTAACTTTCTCAATATCATCCGGATTAATATCCGACAGACTTGATCCATAATCTACCGGACTGTCCGCCGAAAGATGGGAATTAAATCCTGTCCCGGTAATTCTGCTGCTCACCGGCACACCATCAACAACGATCAGTGCCTGGTTGTTATCAAGGTTTAGCGAAGATTCTCCCCGAAGTGTTATACGTGCCGATCCCATCGGTCCTGCGCCAGCACCTTGTATGTTCAGCCCTGCTACCTTTCCTGAAAGTGTATTAACCCAGTTATTGGATTTAGCATCTTTCACAGCATTTTCATTGATTGTCTGTGCAGCGAAACCAAGTGACTTTTCTTCTCTTTTAATTCCAAGAGCCGTTACAACAACTTCGTTTAAGATTTTGGTATCTTCCACCAATACCACGTCAATCACACTTTGTTTTCCAACAACTTTCTCCTGAGAAATAAACCCGATGGCTGAAAAAATTAAGGTGGTTCCTGGTGCAGAAGTCGTCAGGACATACTCGCCTTGTCCGTTCGTAGTCGTCCCAGAGCTGGTTCCTTTTAAAAGTACATTTACCCCTGGAAGTGGGTCTCCGCTGGGAGCGGTTACCTTACCGGAAAGGTTTAAAAGTTGAGCCGTTGATGTAAAAGGCATACAGATGCCTAACAGCATGGCAAATAATGCCGGCAGTAATCGTTTTTTCATAAAATGGTTAGTGGTTATTCGGATTATGAACTATTGAGGTTGTTAGTTCGCAGTTTCTAATAATGCATCAAAGGTAGTGAGCCAGAAAAAAGGCGATATTACCCATACATTAACGAATCGTTATGATAAAGCACCCGGAAAATCAGTAGATGGACTAAGTGCAGATTATTTGTGCTGTAATTCAACAAGAGGATTTCAGCAACCTGTCTAAATATTTTGTCTTCGGCACGGTTTTATCAATAATTCCGAACGATATGAATGTTGGAAAATGTCGATATTAATCCCGCTAATTCCTGAATTTAGAGAATGTAAATAGACTTTAAACGCATTTCTGTGCCACCTGTTTATTACCTTCGCAATTAAACCACAAGCCTGGGCAGTTCTGACAGGCAGTACTAAACCGAAATTATACAATATTCTTACAAGTAAAATTAAATATGGCGTCAGGATTTTTTGCGATTTTAGATGATATTGCCTTTTTGATGGATGACGTTGCCATGGCGACGAAAGTAGCAACCCGCAAGACGGCAGCAATCCTGGGAGATGACCTTGCTGTGAATGCGGAAAAAGCCACAGGTTTTCTATCAGAGCGGGAGTTGCCGGTATTGTGGGCTATTACCAAAGGTTCATTTATTAATAAAATTATTATTGTTCCACTCGCCTTGCTGCTGAATGCTTTCCTGCCATCAGCCATTACGTTTGTTCTGGTTTTAGGCGGGCTTTATCTCGCATTTGAGGGTGTTGAAAAGATAGTAGAATATTTTTTCCCTCACGAAAAACACCCGGAAGTTATTGCCGAGGAAAAGCCAAAAGCTGGCGAAGCTGCCGGCGAATATGAAAAAGCAAAGGTAAAAACTGCCGTAACAACGGACTTCATTTTATCTATTGAAATCGTAATCATTGCCTTGGGCAGCGTTGCCGGTCAGGACTTGGGTATCCAAATAATGACAGTTTCTGCTGTGGCATTACTTGCGACGGTTGGCGTTTATGGCATTGTTGCCCTGATTGTAAGAATGGACGATGCCGGTTACAAATTGATTAAGAAATCAAACAATAAAGGATTTTTTTCCTGGCTGGGCAATGCGCTTGTCAAAGCTTTGCCAATGATTATCCGTATTTTAGGTGCCGTTGGTACCGTTGCCTTGATTTTAGTTTCAGGAGGGATTTTTGTTCATAACATACCTTATTTCCACCATATTTTCCCGGACCTTAATGCTACTGTAAAGGAAATTGGAGTCGGTCTGGTAATTGGCCTGATCGCGGTTGGAGTTGTAACACTTTTCAAGAAAATATTTTTTAAGAAAAAGCATTAATCTTTTACTATAAATAGAAAATAGGGGATGCGGCATTCGTAAATGCTGAATCCCCTATTTTTTTTAAACGGGTGATTTGACTCTGCATTGGCTGGTGCGATCGTAATATATTTTCAGTAAATACCGCATACCTCCAACCAATTACACTTTCTCGGTCGATTCAATGTTGACAGATCTTTCACGAAGACATGGAAACTACTGCTTAGATATGTCCATATTTAATTTATTAATCTGAATATTTCCGGAATTAATAGCAGTCAAAAGCCAGTTCTGATGATGAGCTCCTTTGAACAGTAAGCTTTTCCGCACATCTCCTCTTATCATCAATCCACTTTCTGAGCCAGGTACTGGCTTAAAATTCCCCTTTCCATTTCCTAATAGAAGAAGTCCTGTGGATGCATCCTGCCGACCCATATTCACTTCATTGGGATAAAAATTGCCGGTCAGAATCACGTCAAGATGACCGTCGGCGTTAACATCAAAGGGTGTTATCCCGAATATTGGCGACTTTTGCGCCTCGATAGGCAGCGCATGAACTTTGAATTTACTTTTCCCAAGATTTTCAATATAGGCACTTTGCAAATACGTGGCTTCCGCGCTGTATGCACCTTTGAGCTGGTCCTGGCCTAACAACTCTTCGAATGTTACACTGGCATAATCTGCATAATGAGGGAATTTTTTACGGAACTGGATTACCTGTTGGTTCAAAGCATCCCGTGGAACGCTGGGATAACACTTACCCTGAATAAAATAACCCATCAGCGGATCAAATGTACCATCACCATTAAAATCTTTTGCGACGATTTTAATAGGTTCTTTCTCCGAAGCGCGGTAAAAAGTATTGAGCCCTTCATTACCCGCTATGAAATCCAGATCGCCGTCTTTATCAAAATCGCCGGAAGCCAAACTGTTCCACCAACCTGTAAACTGTGCCAGACCGTTATCAGACTTTTGCGGATGCAGCGATTTTCCTTTTTTGTTTTCAAAAATTCTGATTGGCATCCATTCGCCTGCCAGAACAAGGTCATCATACCCATCCTGGTCGGTATCCGCCCAAAATGCGCTGCAAACCATGCCGGCATTTACCAACTCCGGACAATATTCAGACGTGACATTCGTGAATTTTGTTACGCCATTTTTCGAATCATTTTTGAGAAGATAGCTGCTTGCAGGAAGCGGGTATTTTCCAGGAATACTGCGGCCACCAATAAACATATCCGGATCCCCATCTTTGTCAAAATCATTAACTGCAATACACGAACTGCTAAGGGCTAAAACAGGAAAAGCCGTTTCCAGGGCGGGCGAGAAATGGCCGGAGCCGTCATTCAGATAAAACTGAATCTTGTAAAATTCTTTTTCCCCGACCGGCATTTTATTACCTCCGTTCGTAACGATTAAATCCAGGTCACCATCACTATCAGCGTCCAGAAAAGCAGCCGCGTTGTTTTCGTGCAATGAATCCCTGGAAACGAAACGTTTTTCAAAAAGCCCATCCGTTTTTTGGATAAAAATTGTCGGCATTCCACCCCTGTAGCTACCTCCGACAAAAATATCTTCCAACCCATCTCCATTCACATCGCCGGTCGCCATGGCAAAGCCATTTTTCGATAGCATTTTATGCATCGTGGCAGTTTGTTTGAAATCCACGAAATTGCTTTCCGTATGTCGGAAGTCAAGATTTTGTTGTTTTGTGATATCTGTGAAATAGGTCTTTTTCGGTTTATTCATAATCAGACCCTCAGAATCAACCGCATCATTTTGGTTCAAAACAAGCCGAAAATTTGCAGGAATATTTTTCATTTTTTGTGACTTGCCTCCCGGCCAAACCACAAGAAGGCTGTCGATCCGATTTTTATTTCCAAGACCAAAATGCAATGTTGGTTCCACCGATGACTGGAAACCTCTAACCACGCTCAGCTCGGCATACTGCACATCTTTACCTGTCCAAATCGTTACCTTAGTTCCGATTCCAGAAAGATTTCCTTTTATACCTTTCAGTGCAATATTTAAAGCGTTTGTTTTTTTGCTTTCACTACTGTTATTCTGATAAATGAAAGCTGGCGTATCAATATTATTTACTACCAGATCCAGGTCACCATCGCCGTCTAAATCTGCATAGGCAGCACCGTTGGAGTATGAAAGCTGGTCGAGCCCCCAGTCTTTCGATACATTTGAAAATGTAAGATTACCCTGGTTTTTATAAGCGTAATTGGCTATCTGAACTTCCGGTACTTTTTTAATCAGCTCCATCGCATTATGCTGATTAAAATTATTGGTACCAAAACTTGAAAAATCTTCCTTAAACTGGATAAAGTCACGGTCGGTAACATCCCGGCGGTATCCATTGGTAATAAAAATATCTTTTTGACCGTCGTTGTCAAAATCGGCGATCAGCGGCGCCCAACTCCAATCGGTTTTTGCAATGCCGGCCAGCAAACCGACTTCGGAAAACACCGGTAATCCTTGCTGGCTTCCATCGTCTTCTATTCCAATGTTTACCTGAAGCATATTCCGCATGTACTGCAACTGATAACCATATTGATCAGAAATACTCATTTCTTTTCGGTCGTAGTCCTGCCCGGCAAGCATTTTTTTCTGCCGAAAATTATCCTCCGGAAGCATATCCAGTTGAAAAATATCGGGATAAGTATCGTTGTTGATATCAGCCACATCCAGCCCCATACCATACAAACTCGTGTGTGCAATGGATTTTCGGATTACGTTGTTAAAACCAACAATTCCTTTATTTTTCAAACCATCATTCAGGTATAGAATATCGCTGCTGATAAAATCATTGGAACAATAAATGTCTGGGAAACCGTCCTTATTCAGGTCGCTAACAGACAGTCCCAATCCCAGACCTTCGTATCGAACGCCTGCTTCTTTTGAGATATTGGTAAATACCGGAATTCCATTCGCGCCGCTTCCATCGTTACGGAAAAATTTACCGGTACTTGGATATGAACCATCGTCATAAGTTTTGCGTAGATAATTTGGGTTTTGAAGGTCCGGAGCAGAATTCATCATAAATACGTCCAGGTCACCGTCCAGATCTGCATCGAAAAATGCAGTTTGTACAGTAAACGCAGGATCGTTCAACCCATACGCTTTGCCCATTTCCTTAAATTTCGGCATGTTTTTCTGATCAATACCCTGGTTCACGAAAAGCATATTTTCTACGGCCGAAGGATCTGCCGAAGCCATTTTTACATGTTTGGCAACACTCACATAAATATCCAGCAAGCCATCCTGATTGATATCAACCATTGATATGCCGGTACACCACCGATTGGTTTTTACACCCGCGACTTCGGTGATATCTTCAAATGCCCATTTTTTTGAAAGTGTGTCAATCCGGCTCAAATACAAACGGCAGCTCACCTGATTTCCACCAAAGAAAATATCTGGCTTCCCATCATTGTTCACATCACCAATCCCGACACCTCCGCCGTTATAAAAATTTGTAAACGTAAAAGGGTTGATTGAGTCATTCGGGATTAACGTATTAGAGAAACTTATACCCGTTTCATCTTCACCATGGGAAACAAAAAGGGTTTCCTGCTTTTTTTCACAGGAAAAACAAAGGAAAAGGAAAGACAGGAAGAAGAACGGATACGTAGATCTTTGCATAAGAAAAAAAGTATCTTCTATTTAAAAATATCAGCAGCCTTGAAAGAGCTGCTGATATTTTTGTGTAACAGTTAATTATAACCAGGATTTTGATCTGCTGGCTCGATCCTAGCATTATTATCTACCTCCTGCTGTGGAATTGGAAGCAATTCGATTTTATTAGCCTGAAAATAGGTTAGCGGTTCTGCTTTCAATTTACTCAATTTTCTCCATCTAAGAATATCCCGGTTACGAATTTGCTCACCGCTTTGCTCAACGCGCCTTTCGTGGACAATAGCATCGAAAACCTGGTCCTTCGTTGAAACCGGAAACCTGGCAGTCGGATATGCAGGCATGCTAACACTTTTACGTGCACGAATCATGTTAAGATAATTGACTGCTGCCGAAATATTCCCAGCTTCGTTTTCTACCTCTGCAAGTGAAAGAATGGTTTCGGCAAAACGCATGATACGCTGGTTTATCCCGCCAGTAAGGAATGATTCGTTCATTTTATACATAAGCGAATATTTTTGCCAGCTCACTTTCATAGTCACACCATCGACAACCGACGAGTTACCATTCTGCTGTCCGTCAGTTAGCGTGTTTGCTCCATTATTGTATTTTTCGCCTGTGAAATAAAATGAGTCTTCGTAACGTGGATCGGTCTTTGCATCACCTTTTGTTGTCTTTTCAAATTCTGATAACAAACTATTAGAAGGGATGACGTTTCGCCATCCAATTGCAGAATATTCTTGCGTGCGGACGGTTTCAGTACCCGCTGTCGCTCCGTTGCCATCTCCATCCCAGTTATACACACCCCCTGATGGGAAGAAATTAACTTCGAAAATAGACTCCTTATTAAATTCTGTTTCTTCCAGAAAGTTATCATTATAATTGTCAACGAGCGAATAAACGCCTGAGTTGTAGACTTTCAAGAGTTCAGTTTTTGCATTGGCATAATCTCCAAGCTGCATATAAACCCTTGCCAGCAACATTTGCGCAGCACCCTTGCTCGCACGCCCCTGATTCGCTGCGTCATAAGTAGCAGGCAGATCGGCCTGGATCGCCTGCAATTCAGCCGTAATAAAAGCATAGACTTCTTCGGCAGGTGATCTTGGCAGACTACCGTCGACGGTCATAACATAATTTTTATATAATGGAACATTGCCCCACATGCTCACCAGCTCATAATAGGCATAAGCTCTTAAAAAACGGGCTTCTCCAAGCAACCTGTTTTTGTCCGCATCAGCAAGATCTGTCACTTTACCTGAATTATCGATCACCGCATTGGCGCGATGGATCATCCGGTAAAAGGCAAGCCAAACCGTCCCTAAAACAGAGTTTCCTGTGTCATGCGTACCGAGCAACAACTGGTTACGCGGCGTTTCGAGCTGTCCTCCACCTGCTGCCACATCATCGCTTCGCAGATCATGCAGGAAGAACCATTCTCTGGCTACGAGATTATTAGATTTGAGCATGGAATACACGCTGGTAACCGCACTGGTCAGCTCAGCTCCATTTTTATAATAACCCTCGACGGTAACTCCGTTCGGGTTCGTCTTTTCAAGGATATCGTCATTACAAGCGAATACGATCCCGAAAAGACAGATGTAAATAATGATCAGTTTCTTTTTCATTTCAGTTCTTTTAATAAAGTGTCAATGTCAAAATCCTACACTCAAACCTACCTGAAGTGTTCTTGGCTGCGGATACATTCCGTAATCGATCCCGTTGATCAGCTGCGTTGCCGAATCGGTAGACGATCCGTTCACCCCGATTTCCGGATCAAGTCCTGAATATTTGGTCAGCGTCAGAAGGTTGGTCGCTGATACATAAATCCTGGCCTTCGTGATCGTCGCTCTTGTCAACGTCGACAACATCTTAGACGGTAAGGTGTACCCTATGCTGAAATTTTTAACCCGCATATAAGACCCGTTTTCAATGAAGCGATCGCTCGTACGGCTATTGTTATTTGGATCACCGCTAATTGCTCTTGGCACATCCGTATCTGTATTGGTCGGTGTCCAGGCATTAAGTACATCCGTCCCGGCGTTGAACAGGCGAAGCATCCCCTGCTCGATCACCTTCGTTCCGTTATAAATTTTGTTTCCCTGTACACCCTGCAAATACAAAGTGAAATCAAAGTTTTTATAACTTCCGCCAAAATTTGCCCCATAACTGAACTTTGGAATAAAACTACCCAGGTATGTCCTGTCCGATGGTGTAATCCTACCATCACCATCCAAATCTTTAAAACGGATATCGCCGGGTGCTGCTGCGTCCAGATATTTAGTTTGATCATCTCCATCGACAGCATTGGCTGCATCGATTTCTGCCTGGTTCTGGAAGATACCGTCTACCTGCCATCCAAAAAAGGACTGTATCGGGTGGCCGGCTTCTGTTTTGGTGATATCAGATCCGCCAAAATCTGCGTTAGCTCCAGAGAATAGTGTAGCACTTTCCGTAGCAAGGCTCAATACTTTATTCCGGGTAATATCAAGATTGGCCGAAGCATTCCATTTGAAGTCGCCATCATTTTTGCTGTAACCCAATTGAAACTCATAACCCCAGTTTTTCATACTTCCAATATTTGACAATGGAGAAGTCGAGTAACCCACAGAATTAGGAATCGGTACCTGAAGCAACAACCCGTCTGTGTTTCTCTGGTAGGTCTCAGCTGTGAATGTGACGCTGTTGTTAAACAAAGCGAGGTCAACTCCCAGGTTCGTCATTGTAGTACTTTCCCATTTCAATTCTGTGTTTGCAAGCGAGCTGAAATAAGATCCCAAAACCTTATTTCCACCAAAAACATAATTGCTGTTATCTGCCGCTACGAGCGCTTGCCAGGCATAACTTCCAATTCCGTTAAATCCGGTTTGTCCATAACTCGCACGGATTTTTAATTCTGAAATCTCAGGAACCGATTTTAAGAATTCCTCTTCGCTGATGCGCCATCCAAGCGATAGTGATGGGAAGGTACCCCATTTATTTCCTGGTGCAAAACGGGAAGAACCGTCCCTGCGAATTGAGCCACTTAGCAGATATTTTCCTGCATATTCATAATTCAAACGTCCAACATAAGAAAGCAACGAGCTCTCGTCGAGCGAACTGGTAGCGTTCGGATTGGAAGCACCCTGCAACTCGTCGATGTCATTGTTTGGCCGGTAACCTGATCCATTCAACGTATTAGACCGAAAATTTTGCTTGTCAACAATCGCCGTTACATTCAGCATGTGTTTGCCAAACGTTTTCTCAAAAGTCAGCTGATTGGTAATAACCGGTGAGAAATAGCTGGTGCGGTTGTCTTGTATTTCGTACTGGATCCGTGATTTAAACCCATCGTTATAAATTGGAAACTGATTGGTTGTGTTCGCTGATACGATATCCGCACCAAAACTGAAACGATATTTCAGAAAGCTGGCAAGTTTCACTTCGGCAAAAATGGAGCCTAGTAATTTCAAACGTTGGTTCCGCGTGACATCCATCAATGCAATACGCACAGGATTATCCGGGTCACTACCATCAGCAGCTGTTGGCGAGCTGTATCCGCCAGGTTTGGTCGGGTCAGTGACAGGCCAGTAAGGAAGGTTCCGGATCATTTGCATCACCGCAGTACGGCCACCACCAAAGCCCTGCTCGCCTCGCGACTTGTCATAAGATACTGTTAAAGTCTGTCCAAAGTTCAGGAATTTGGTTACCTGATGGTCAGAATTTAAACGGACATTTGCACGCTTATAATTCGTACCGATCAAAATTCCTTCCTGGTCAAAATAGCCCGCTGACGTAAAGAATCTGGAAACGTTGTTTCCTCCCGAAACCGAAATCTGATGTTGCTGAATCGGCGCGTTGCGGAACATGACATCCTGCCAGTTGGTATTCGTTTGCGCGAAAGTCTGCGTGGCACCCGGGTAAATTGGCTGATTCAGGTCAGAAAGCCGGCCCGGCATGGCAATACCTGCATTGCCAAGAAGTGCAGTTGCATATTGAATATATTGGTCAGTATTAAGCACATCGAGTTTTTTCCATGCGGATTGCGTACCCACATAAGTATCAAGATTTACGTGAAGCTTTCCATCTTTCGAGCCTTTTTTGGTCGAAATGATGATCACGCCATTGGAAGCGCGTGAACCGTAGATTGCAGCCGAGCTCGCATCTTTCAAAACTTCCAGCGATTCGATATCTTTTGGATCAAGATTATTCAGGTCACCTGCCGGAATTCCATCGATCACATAAAGCGGCCCTGAAGCATAATTAATTGAACCTATCCCCCTTATACGTACAACGGGTGTCTGTCCCGGACTACCATTATTAACTACCCTGACGCCGGGCACTCGTCCCTGCAACGCCTGTTCTGCGCTGATAACCGGCAACGCAGTTAGTTCTTTGGGAGAAACTGATGAAACCGCTCCCGTAAGAGAAGATTTTTTCTGACTACCATACCCGATAACGACCATCTCCTCCAAAGCCTGATCTTCGGCAAGCAATTGGATCTCAATGCGTGTTTTCGTACCGACAGTCACCTCCTGCCTGGTGTAACCTATGAAGCTGAACACGAGTATACTGCTTTCAGAAGGAACACTAATTGTAAACTCACCTTTGGTATCCGTAACAGTTCCCTGACTGGTTCCTTTCAGCGTGACATTGACACCAGGTAATGCCTCGCCATTATCGGCGGTCACTTTTCCGGCAACCTGCTGGTCTGGCAATGACCCGGCAAATGCGACCTGCAAAGACAGTATCAGTAACAGCACAGAACCATGGAACCAACTTTCCTTGAACAAGGAAAAGATTTGTAATCGATTCTTCATACACATTGATTTTAAATGTTAGAATGACAATTGTTTAAAAGCACGAGAATCCCTTGAAAAAGAGACAGAGACGAAAAACAGCTACCTCACAAAATAAGATTATATCCAATTTTTAAAGGGAACAATCCTATAATACAAATGTATAATAATTTTATTATTTGTCACCGATACACTTAAATAAATATTATTTTTTGATGAATAATTTTTATTAAATTAATAATGGTTACAAAAGCCAGTGAGAAGATTCGAGATAATTTCTTCTATAATTAAATGAATTTGGAGAAAAATTGAAGACTGATATTTTATGTTGAAATCATCTGTCTGTTCGCTGATTAAGCTATTAATTAATAAATTCCAGAGACCAGCAAGATCAAAATAAAGGCACAATGACGTTTTTTCAAGACTTATTAATCTGGAAATTTACAGCTGCTGCGGAGCTCAAAAGAAATAGATTTAATAACTGAGGATAAAAATGTTTGAGCGTGGCTCGTCAGAAGCTACTTCATATGAGACGATTGGAGATTAAGCGCAGTAGTGCTTAACAACTTAAACAAATGCAGAAAGAGTCTTTTTAAAGTTACTATTGGCAGTGAAGCTGAAAAATTTCATACTGATATTCCCAGCCTCACCGCAGGAAAAAGCTATCTCAGTGAAATACGATCGTGAATATGTACATCATCAAATTTACAAGCAGTACAATTGCATATAAACTATTGGTTTGACCTTTGTTCAGTGAAAGCATAACCGTAAAAACGGAAAGTACAAGCAGTACCATTGATTTCATGTCTAAACCAAGAATCAAAGGCAAATCCATTAACGTGCAGACAATAACAACAGTGGGTATACTAAGTCCGATACTTGCCAATGCTGAACCCAGGGCAAGATTAATACTGGTCTGATATTGATTACGACGGGCTGCCCTGATCGCAGCTATTCCTTCCGGCAGCAAAATAACTGCTGCAATTGCTACACCTACCAATGCCGTTGGCAAACCTGCCGCTACAACCTCGGCTTCAATGACCGGCGAAAGTTTTTTAGCCAATAGTATTACAACGCCAAGACAGATCAGTAAAAGGACCAGGCTGATTATGGCTTCCGTCTTCGTAACTGATTTTTCCTCGCCGGTCGCGCCGGTCAGGAAATACTTCCGATGTCTGATCGTTTGGGTAAACAAAAACGAGCCGTAGATAACCAGACAACTAATCCCGATTGCAATAAGCTGCGGAGCACTGTAAGAAGGGCCGGCAATACTCGTAGTGAAATTTGGAAGTATAAGCGTCAGCACAAGAATCGATACCAGGCTGACGAGCGCAATGGTTACGCTTTTTGTCTCAAAAGTTTGTTCTTTATATTTCAGGGCTCCTACTAACATACTGATTCCCAGAATACCGTTAAGAATTATCATTACAGCTGCAAATAAGGTGTCCCGAGCATAAGTATCCGCACCAGCGCCGCCGGTCAACATTAGGGAAACGATGATCGAAGCCTCCAAAAGCGTCACAGCAACAGCCAATATGATTGTTCCATAAGGCTCTCCAACTCTATGTGCTACAACTTCTGCATGATGCACCGCTGAAAGCACACCGACGACCAATGCAGAGATTGCCAATAAGTTGATAAATAAACCGGGATCATTTGGTAATAAAAAATAGAAAACCCAGGCGACAAGAGGGGCAATATAGGTCCATTGAAATATTTTTTTCATAGAAGGAAGCTTGATAGTTTATTTAAAAAATGATAAAGAATTAGTGTTTCCTACTCTATCAACAAACTTTAAGCATAATCATCCCCCTGATTAGCCTCGAAAAATTTATTATTTATGATGAAATAAATTTCCTGTTATGGATAAGCATCAAAAGTTTCAAAAATTTAAAACTCACACAAACACTATTTCTTGCAAAATTGGACGCATAAAGATCTTGCCGAAAAGACTTCTCGTTCCATGAATGGTCAAACTGTGAAATTTACGCTTCACCAGTATACAATTTTGTTCACAGCGCGTTGTCACCAATAAATAGATCATCCGCCGCATTTTTACTTTCAAAATAGGTGAAAGAAAATGCACTAAAAGGAAGTTCAAAAGACGTTTTGTTTTTATCCGCAACCCCAAAAAAATGATTCGGATTGTTAGTTATGTAATTGATTATATGCATTAAAACCAGTTTTACCGTGCCTTCTAAATATATAATTAAGGACCAATTTTAATCTCGATATCAAAATTGCTAAAATGCCCGCTCGAAAATGAAAGGGAAAAATTTTATGCAGCAACCTGGTTGTTATAATTTCCATACTTCATCCTGTGGCACGATATTCTTTATAATTGTCAGTAATCAACAAACAATAAAATAAATATTATGTCAACTACATCAGGAGTAATCAGTGATCTTATTGAAATCAATAACGATCGTACAGCAGGTTTTGAAAAAGTAATTGAAGATATCAACGATGAAAATTTTGATTTGAAGGCGCTTTTTGAGGAGTATGCTCAACAAAGCCGTCAAAATTCTCAGGAACTAGCGGCAGTTGGTGGATCTGCTGCCCATCTTGAAACAGAAAACAGCGTGAGTGGCGCATTGCACCGCGTGTGGATTGACGTAAAATCTCTGTTTGGCGGAAGCGACAGAGCGAGTATTTTATCTGAAGCCGAGCGCGGAGAAGATGCAATCAAAAAGGCATATCAAGATGCTTTGAGCAGCTCTGAACTGACTCCAGACGCACTTGCGATCGTGAGAACGCAATCTTTACATATCAATGCAGCGCATGATAAAATCAAGGCGCTTCGTGATGCTGCGAAAGCTTAATTCGCAAAAAATATTAAGGAAAAGCTGCCTCGCAAGAGGTGGCTTTTTTCTTTTGTGACATACTAAACTGCCTAAAATCAATATCATGGCCGACAGCCCATCCTATCTTCATTTTGATAAAAATGTGTATGTCTGGAAGCCGGACGTTGATTATCGTCAACATCCTGAATTATACCGCGTGGGAAAGGGTGAACAGGGCGTTTTGATATGTCAGCCTTACAAAGCTGAGATTGGGCCGCTTTGGCGATTTAAAACGGAAGTGATTGCCATAGAAAGCAGTGAGGGTATCTTTGATATGTTCTTAAATTATCTCAATCAGGACGATTTCGTTGGCGCCGATATGGCTCGTAAATATTTACAAATGGGCTTCACCCGTGCGCGTCGATATGCGAATTACAAGGGCGGTAAAAAATATGACAAAGAACACGACTTCCAGCTTCTGGAAAGGGGAACAGGGCAGCAGGAAAAAGCCGATGCTGCCGCGGTCTTTTATGCCAAATGGAAGGAAGCAGAAAGTAATTCAAAATATGCCCAGCTTAAAAAAGAATGGAAATTACTGCGAGGTTAGGTCGCTAAAAAACTGGCTTAATATTCCTTTCGATGTATAGAAATAATTTCATTATTTTTCCTTTCCAGTTAACTACACCTGTCTACGCTCACAATACAATTATAATTTGTGTGGCAAAATCTAACTTCCCGGTTCACCAATCCCGTGGCTCCACCTATCGGCACTCATTATTGATTTAACGGTAATGAGAAATATCTCTATAAAGTATTTCTTAGCAGTATATACCAAAAAATACTACTTGAATAAAAAAGGTAATAACTACTTCTGTGTTTTTTTGAAAATAGTTGTAACTTTTCATAGTACGAATTTTGATATCAATTGACCTGAATCTACTGTGGGTGTGGTCTAATTATTTTGCCCAGCGGAAACGGACCATGCCAAATTACACCTTTACGAAGACGAGTGCACAAGCGAATACCTGAGCATAACCATTAACCCGGACTATAATTTAAGTAACTATGAAAAAGACTATCAGAAATGCAGGCACATTATCAATCATCTTGATTTGCCTGGCATTTCTTTCCTGTAAAAAAGACCCTGAGCCCCAATCTGAGTTGGAGACGCTTTATTTTGGAAGTTATAGGGGAAAAATACTAACAGCTGATGATCAGATCGCCGGCACTGTGGTCTGGCAAATTTATAAGGCAGCGGACGATGTCATAACCATCACACATTTAGACACATCCATTACCGGAAAAACACGTTTGCTGGATTTTAAAAATGTCCGCTTTATCGATTCAAGGAGTATCGAGTTCAGCCAGGATATCACGATTGACGGCGTAACTGGTCGTTACGAAGGCGTTGGCGTTTTGACTTATAATACGCTCACGATTACAATGAACGTAAGTTATGCAGGCGGTTCAACTGTTGGAGAAAGTTTCGATATAGTAAAAATTTGAACATTATATGCTGAATCCTGAATGACCTTGAAATGATACGTCATTCGGGATTCAGCACATATTACTTCTCGCACCAGTTTCCGGCACAACCAGTTCTTATAAGCTTCAGAGTTTTACAAAACATACGCCTTAATCAAAGTTTTGAAGCCATTCATGCTGGTGCTCTCTGCCATAGATATGTATGATTGAGGATTCAATGTATTCGGCAGTTTTGCCAATCTGATTTTTGCATGATTCACGGATCCTCCCGGAGTCCGACGGGCTAAGCAGGATTTCTTCACTTGCGGCGGATTCATTATTTCCGTTAGCATCTTTGGAAACAAGACTAATCTTTATTTGCGGTTGATCAACCCAGTCGGTATCTGCGCGCTGCAAGATCAACGGATAATTTATTTCTTTGAAAAAAGAATCTTCCGGATTGTCACCCAGGAACACGAGCACAGGTATACGGTTCACAATTCTGAGAATGTATTTTGGATCCTGTTCTTTAAGCGGGCCGATCGGATGCCGATTCACAATAATATTGAGCGCATTCTCTGTCGGATAAATTTCAATGTCCGTATTTTTCCTTTCGGTCTCTTTCTCATCCATGATTCAAATAGCTCAATTATTTTAAAATGTTCAATTTTCTAAGTATCTCATCCCTGCCAGACATTCGCATGATATTCCCTCAACAATAATCCAGCATTACAAAAAACGAGCCTGGGTTTAAACTACATTTTACGCCAAGTACTTCTGTATTCTGAACTGTCCAATTAATCTCAAATCAGAAGGCAAAAAATTGGCCTTCCAACTATCGATAGTCGGAAGGCCAGATCTTTTCAAACGAATATTATTGAACGACGATATTCAATGTTTTACTTACGCCATCGGCATTCCCTAATACCAAGTGGTACATACCAGAAGTAAGCGACTGAGCCGGATTGATCTCATAAATTCCATTCTGCGATGTCGGTTGGGCGGTCACCTGAATTTTTCGTCCCATGGCATCAAACAAGCTGAACGAAGTTGTCCTCAGATCCGCTCCGGAGATTGAGAAACTACCAGCACTTGGATTCGGATAGATGTGAACGTTCCCTTCGAAAGAATCCGTACGAACCGCAATGATTCTTGAACGTTCGAAAGTACCGTCAAGATCAACCTGTTTCAACTGATAATAATAAAGTTGTCCGCTTTTTGCATCCGTGTCTTCAAAACTATAATCAGATCTTACCGCTGTGGTAATCTTTCCTGAAACCGTTCCGATCTTTTCGAAATTTTTCCCGTTGTAACTTTTTTCAATCTCGAATTTTTCATTGTTAACCTCGCTAGCTGTCGTCCAGCTCAGAAGAATTTTTGGGGAAGATTCAGTACCGTAAATTGTTTTTCCAGTAAAAGAAACCAAACTTACTGGCAGTGGGTTTGTCAGATCAAGTCCTACCAGCACAGGATCGTGATCCGCAGCACGGAACTGATCTGGGGCGTACAAACTGGTGACCTGCCCCGTCGTTTTGAATTCGGTATTATAATCAAGCACACCCGGCTCATCAGCATTGATATGCCATTTGGCTGTTCCGGTGATTTGCGTTGCAAGCGTCGAACTTGCCAGCGCATGATCGAGCGATCCGGTCTGTCCGTCAAAAACGTAAGAATAGGAAGTCGCTGGCAGCTGATTGGTATAACCGCTAGTAGCTAAAATCCTAAGCGGATCTTCCATGGCATAAGCATTCAAATCTCCCAGAATTAAATAATCCAAATCGGTTGTTCCCGTTGGTCTTGTTGCAAGCCATGCGGCAAGATCCGTCGCCTGGCGGGAGCGGGTTCCGTTGGAAGCACTCTGCCCGTCAACTGCGTCTGCATCACCAGCACCGCCGGAACTCGATCCTTTGGATTTAAAATGGTTAACGACCACGGTAAATAATTCGCCGTTTGAATTCTGGCTGAAAGTCTGAGCCAGCGGCCTGCGGCCAACAGCATCAAAAGCTGCACTGGTAGTCAGTGAAGCAGCGTTACCTACAAGACTTACTTTGTCCGTTTTATAAATAATTCCTACTGTAATCGCATCGGTCGACAGGGTAAAACCGGTTACCGAAGGATCTGTATTAACAAAAGCATAGGTTCCACTGCTGGCAGGATCCGCATTCAATCCGTTGATCAGGTCCTGCAATGCGGTTGTTGGTGTCGTACCATTATTTTGTATTTCCATCAGCCCGATCACATCAGCATCCGTGCCGATAAGCGCCTTAATGATCTTCGCTTTTTGTCTGGTAAATTCCTGGGCATTATTTGCACCCCGAAAATCGCCTGAACCGGCATCCAGCGTCGTAAAATAATTAAGAACGTTGGCACTTGCTACTTTGAGCGTTGCTGCCGCCAGAGACGGGGGCGTCGTCGGGCGTTCATTTACTGGAATGAAATTCACTCCCGTTGCACGCTGAATCCGGTACCCTTCCAGGCGCTCATCCAAAATCCCAACGATATTTGTTACCTCATCCCCTCCTCTTAAAGTATTTGTGGCGCTCAACGGATTACCGTTACGACCAAAAATGATCGGATCGGTGTTTTGACGCGTACTGCCATCGTCAAGAATTATTTTCCGCTTGGCTATTTCAGCAAGATAAGCAGCATACCCTGTCGTGCTTGGCATATTGAACTGTGTGAACTGATCCAACCGGGCATCGGTGCCTGGCTGGTTCGATGCACCCGTTGCGGAAAGGACAACCTGTCCATAACGACCAAGCTGGAAATATTCGGTTACAACAAGATTACCCGAAGTAGCACTGATATCAACCAGCATACCTTCATAACGTTCAAGATCGGTGACGTTGGCGACCGGAAATTTGATTGTCGTCACCGCTGGCAAAGTTGAAAGTCCCAGATTAGTAAAATTTGTCAGTGATCTGATCTGAGTGGAGCTCGTTGTTACACCGCTTGTCGTGCTGACAAAATCCTGAACTGTCCCTGTCAAATTCACTTTGTCTCCTTCCGAAGGGGTTACCAATCCGGCCACATCAGTCGAGAGATTGTATACAAAAATTCCCTCCGAAGTTGTTGCATCTCCATCAGAATCAGCATCCTCTTCCTGTACGAAAAATCCGTTCAGGCCCGTTGCTCCTGAAAACATTCTGGTGACAATTCCTTCGATTGTTTGAATACCCGTAATCGCCGCTGTTGTGCCGCTTCCCTGTATCGCGCTGATTTTAACCGGTACACCTGGGGCTGCCACGGTAGTAAAATTCCATGTCGTTGCACTTGATATTCCGGCAAAAATATTGGCAGCATTGTCTGCAAAAGTTCCCGCGTCAACTGTGACGTAATATGAGATTCCGTTATTTAAAACAACATTCGAAATCGTGACAATATTAGAAGTTACCGATACGTCTGTCGAGGTTACACTTATAGTCTGGCTCGTGCTTGCCGACGCATTTGTGATCACAATATTACCATTTCCCTTGACAACATTTTCATTGAAAGTCAACACAAGGTTTGAAGTCAAAGGTACGTTCGAGGCATTGTCCAACGGCGTAAATGCGCTGACAACAGGTCCTGTAACGTCCGGGCCAGAAACACCTGAAGAAATTTCTATATCATCCAGCGCGATTCGGTCCCTGGATCCCGTAGCCGTCTGCCAGTAAATCCATCTAAGCTGCACTGGTTCGGATAGATTTTCCAAAACAGCAGGAAGCGTAACGTTAAACGACTGCACAAAGCCGGTCGGACCGGAAGTATATATCTGGTTGTCATCTCCCAGATCCGTAAAATTGCCACTGGTACCAACCCGGTACTGCAAAGCCAGATTGTTTGTATTTCCCTGATCATAAATCGTTTGTGCCTTCCACGCCACCTGAATATCCGTTTTACCGGAAGTGTTAATTGCTACGAGCACCACGCCGGCTTGCTGCGCATTTGATGCGATAAGACTTATGCCATTATCAGCCTCGTCACGCCAACCTCCTTGATTGATTGCCGTTCCGCGGTCAATATCTGCTGCAGCAGGTGCAAGCGTTCTGTTGCTCTGAATAGTTCCAAATTTGTGAACTGCCATCCCGGCTGGCAGCGTTTCTCCTGTCAGTGAAGTAAATGAAAAAGGCAGGGTTTGCGCCGGTGGATTGGTTTGTGCCAGCAGCGGCCATACTGCGGCAGTCATGATTGTTAATACGAGGAAAGTAATATCCCTCAGTTTTCGTAAATGATGTTTCATTATGTAGTTTGCCGGTTAGTTAAACGGCAAAGATAGCCAGGCGGTTTTTGGGCTGGATTACGGGAATGTGAAGATTTGGGTGGATTTAAAAATAAAAATAATACTATCTCTGTATAGAGATTTTTCGAGCAAATGCTGTCTTTTAACAATTGCACGTTTTCAGGTTTAAAGGGTAGAGGCTTACCTTAAAAGCAACTTTTTTAGAATTACTTTCTTAGTAGTTCATATTTTTTCAATTTTAACGAATATACTGATCGTCCTTCAAAAAAAATGGCAGAATTCCTTCTGCCATTTTTTTCCAGTATAAAATTTAATTTCTAGTTATCTATTCAAAATAATTCATCACCCCAAATCCTTCTTTCAACAACAACTGATCTTTCTGGAACAAACGCAGATCGGACGTAGCCATATCTTCAATCAGCATATCCAGCGTATGTTTTGGCTTCCAGCCCAGTTTTTCATCACATTTGGCAGGGTTACCGATTAGCAATTCTACCTCAGTCGGGCGGTAATATCTTGGGTCGATTTTCAAAACCGGCGTTCCGATTTTCAAGTGATCGCCTGATGAGATACCCAATTCTACAAGACGGGCAGAATCCACAGAAGCAATCGTGCCTACTTCGTTTTCTTCGCTTCCTGTAAACAACAGCTCAACGCCCAGGAACGCAAATGTTTTACGGATGAACTCACGAACACGCGTTGTTACACCGGTTGCAATCACAAAATCCTCAGAAGTTTCCTGCTGCAAGATCAGATACATCGCCTCTACGTAATCTTTTGCATGTCCCCAGTCGCGCTGCGCGTCGATGTTCCCCATATACAAACAATCCTGAAGACCCAGAACTATTTTCGCCGCAGCTCTTGTGATTTTGCGGGTTACAAAAGTTTCGCCGCGAAGTGGTGATTCGTGGTTGAAAAGAATCCCGTTTGAGGCGAACATACCGTACGCTTCACGGTAATTTACCGTGATCCAATAGGCATAAAGTTTAGCCACGGCATAAGGAGAACGTGGATAAAAAGGTGTCGTTTCAGATTGCGGCACAGCCTGTACCAAACCATACAATTCCGAGGTAGACGCCTGATAGATCTTCGTTTTTTTAGTCAGTCCCAACAGACGTACCGCTTCCAGTATACGCAGTGTTCCGATACCATCTGCATTGGCAGTATATTCCGGCATTTCAAAACTTACCTGCACGTGGCTCATGGCAGCAAGGTTATAGATTTCGTCAGGCTGTACTTCCTGGATGATTCTAGTCAAATTCATCGAATCTGTCAAATCTCCATAGTGAAGGATAAACTTCGCGTTGTCTACATGCGGGTCTTCGTACAAATGATCGATACGATCCGTATTAAACAAAGAACTTCTGCGCTTGATACCGTGAACGGTGTATCCTTTGCTTAATAGAAGTTCACTCAGGTATGCGCCATCCTGTCCTGTTACGCCGGTAATAAGTGCTACTTTTGACATTGAAATTATAGTTATAGCTGTTAGCGGTTGGCTATTAGCTTAGTAAATATTTTATAAATTATACTGAATAAATTTCCTGGTTTTTCAGGAAGTCCGCATAAGCCAGTGCGATGCCCTCGGGCAGCTCAATGGTATGTTTCCATCCCAGACCGTGCAGTTTGGATACGTCCATAAGTTTTCTTGGTGTTCCGTCCGGCTTGCTCGTATCCCAATGTATCCCGCCTTCAAAACCCGTCGTTTTGGCAACCAGCTCTGTAAGTTCTTTAATCGACAGATCTTCACCCGTTCCGATATTGACCAGCTCACGGCCATTGTAAGTTTCCATTAAAAACAAACAGGCTTCTGCCAGATCGTCGGCAAAAAGGAATTCACGCATCGGCGAGCCGGTTCCCCAGGCCTGCACAAATGGTTTGTTCTCTTCCTTTGCTTCATGAAACTTGCGGATCAGCGCGGGCAATACGTGCGAATTGTTCAGGTCATAATTATCACCATAACCGTACAAATTCGTAGGCATTACGCTGATAAAGTTACTTCCGTACTGGTCGTGGTATGCTTCACAAAGTTTGATCCCGGCAATTTTCGCGATCGCATAAGGCTCATTGGTTTCTTCCAAAAGTCCAGTCAGCAGATAATCTTCACGCAAAGGCTGCGGAGCCATTTTCGGGTAGATACATGAAGAACCCAGGAACATCAGCTTTTTCACACCGTTCAAATGCGCCGAGTGAACCACATTGGCTTCCATCATCAGATTATCATACAAAAACTCACCGCGGTAAGTATTGTTTGCCAGGATTCCGCCTACCTTGGCAGCTGCCAGAAAAACATAATCCGGTTTTTCCTCTGCAAAAAAATCAGCAACCGCCTGTTGGTTACGAAGATCAAGCTCCGAGGAAGTGCGGGTTACAATATTTTCAAACCCCTTTTTCGCCAGCCCTCTGGCAATCGCCGAACCCACCATCCCACGATGCCCGGCAATGTATATTTTTGAGTGTTTTTCCATTTAAACTTCGGCTTTCGGCAATCGGCTTTCGGCTTTTTGCTCGTAGTAAAATTTATAGATAATAGGTTGACTGATTTGAGAAATGACTGCCGACCGTACGAAGGACCGCGCCGACAGCCAAAGTCATTTATTAATCCAATCGTTCCTCTTCCAACCGCACCGGCGGTCCGGCATTAACAATTAACCATTAATCATTAACCATTAATCATTAACCATTAAAAAATCTACCTCACCAACTCCGGAATCTCCCGTTCAAGTCTCTCATAGATTTTTTTAACGTCCTGCGAATTGCTTTTATCCAGAACAAGGATTGCATCCGGTGTTTCGACCAGCATCAGGTTACTTACACCTAAAAACTCAACATGTTTGGTTGAACCAACCACGCAGTTGTTTTGCTTGAAGCGGTGAACTTCGCCCTGCTGTTCCCAGTGTTCCCAGATTGATTCAAAAGAACCAAGATCTGACCAGCCAAAAGTTGCCTGAACCACTTTGATTTTTGAAGATCTTTCCATCACTGCATAATCCACACTAACCGAAGGGATTTTCATCGTCTCTGTTTCAGGAAGGAAAGAACCATTACGCGCCTCCCAGGTTTTCAGGGAAGTCTCGTAAATTTCCGGTTCAAAGGATTTCAGTTCTTCCAGATATACGCCTGCCTGAAAACAGAACATGCCACTGTTCCAAAGGAACTTGCCCGTCTCGATAAAAAGCTCGGCAGTTGAAAGATTTGGCTTTTCACGGAACGAGATTACCTCATTGCCTTCATATTCTATATAACCATAACCTGTTTCAGGTTTGGAAGGCACAATGCCGAAAGTTACAACAAAACCTTTTTTCGCCAGTTCGATTGCTTCATTGATCGCGTTGGCGTAAGCCTCTTCGTTGGTAATGATGTGGTCCGAAGGCGTAACCAGGATCACATCTTCCGGATTCAGATCAAAAGCAGAAAAAGCGATGGCAGCCGCTGTATTACGCGGAGCTGCTTCAATGATCTCCGAATACTGATGCACACCTGCGCGGATCAGATCGGCCTGGGATAACAGGTAATTATCCTTGTTCCCAACGACAACAGTACTATCAACAAAATCCTTGTTACGTTCTGCTGTCAGCTGAAACAAAGACTTGTCGCCAAACATGGGAATGTACTGTTTTGGCATTGATTTTCTTGATACGGGCCAAAGGCGACTGCCAACACCCCCTGATAGAACTACATGTAGAATGGACATATTTTACTTGTTATGGTTGGGTTAAAAATGAACGATTACACAGTTACGCTACTTTCACTAGTCAAATTTTTATCTGACAAAAGATACATAAACTGTTACTTCGAATTCTCATCAGGAACAATCCTTGTAAAATACCTTTGTCAGGTCAGATTCAGCAAACTAACAAGCATGTTCTCAATTTTAACCGATCCCAATTAATTCTACAATAAAACGGGGTAAAATCGCCTGTCAGCACAACATTGTTTTGCCTTATCTATCAGAAGTTTAAAGATATTCTGTCAGTTTTCATAATCTACCCGGACAATCTTATTATACGGTAAACTTGAAATTTTAATAAAAGTAAGAATTGGATCTGATCGTTTTTCTAGATTCCATGGAATTCAATTCGCAGATAAAACGCATGCGCTGATGATAGCTGCTTTATCAAAACAGCGGATTTAAACCCTAAAAACGATCCTCAGATAACATTTGAATAGAATTTAACGCATTAAACTGTTGGACAAAAATCAATTTTCAAGGTATCTCATTAAGGATCAATAGAAACAATGCGCAGAATATAGCTTGACTCATACCGTTTGCTGATAAATTTTATATTTAAATAAATATTGGATTAATACAATTTAATAATTTTTAAACGGTAATGAAAAATTGGGCCTGAATTGGCACTAAAATCACTGAAATTCCTAATATTCAGGCTCACGAAATAGGACGGAATTACAGCCTTAACTCTTCCCGTTGAAAAAAAGTCATTAGAATTCTTACGATAACTCGGTAGTAAATTTTCGACCAAAATAATTTTGATTGTCGGTGCGCTTTTCTTGTCTTATCAATACCCGGTAAAATTATGTGCAGAGGATGATGAACATTAAACTGGATTTACTTGACGACAGCATAGAACCATGAAAAGGAATTGCTCATCGAAATAACTCGATTAAAAAAAGTTAAATCTCACGCCTACCTGGTTACTGATTTTCATCGGAGTGTCCTCAAAAACTGAGCATTACGACTAATTCAGCTTGGCCACAGCATTTGCGTATATACCTATCGTTTTTGCGGCATTATTCGGTTAACATGCACCCAGGCGATAAAATGCCACACTTCCAGTAAGATTACCAATTAAGATAAATACAAACCGTTACTACTATCCACACTTTGTCCGAGGACTGATACAGTATTTAAATTTTTCCTTAATGACACAAGTTGAACTATTCTAATAATCGTAAGATAAGAAAATCATAATATGTGAAGCGTACATTCGAAACACAAACATTGACATAAAAACAAAATCTATGGAACGTAAATTTTACAATATGGCACAATACACCAAAGTATTCTATCGTTTTTAAATCTTTGTCAAAAAATTCAGGTGGGTAATGTAAAATTCTCACTACGCCTGATAAAAAATTTTCCGACAAATGCGCTACAAAAATTGTATAGTACAGTAAATCACAGGAATACTTCAATAGAAAACGTTTATTTATGAATTTTGTATTATTATTGAATATTTCCAAGCAATATTCTGTGAAGTCTCGAATTTTTTACATTAAATTTGCCTTACCCTTTAATACACAATATTCCTGAAAATAAGTAACCATCCCGTGGCTCATTCACGGTAAGGAAATTTTTGGGGCACCTGGTAAAATATATGCTCAACTGGTTATTCGATAAGAAAAAGAAAGAAATAAACCTGGAAAGGATTGGAATGGATATACATTCTCATCTTATCCCAGGAATAGATGACGGCGTAGAGACAGTCGAGGAAGCTGTACAAATGGTACAAAAACTGCAAGACCTCGGTTACTCACGCATCTTCACAACGCCCCACGTAATGTGGGACTGTTACAGAAATTCTCCCGAAGTTATTTTAGACGGCCTTAAAGATGTTCGACTGGCCTGTAAGAAAGCCGGACTAACCATTGAGGTTAATGCGGCAGCCGAATATTTTATCGACGAACACTTCGTTGAGATCCTGACCACCGGCCAGCAGTTTTTAACTTTACCGGGAAACCGGTTACTGGTAGAGCTTCCTTACTCTACCCCGCTGATGAATACCTCAGAAACTTTATTCAAAATCATAGAAAAAGGCTATCAGCCCGTTTTGGCACACCCGGAACGTTATACCTATTTTTATTCCGACCCATCCGTTTATAAAAAATTAAGCGACCAGGGATGTGAACTGCAAGTAAACATACTGTCTCTTGGAGGTTACTACGGAGAGAATGTGCACAAGATGGCAGAATGGCTTTTGAAAAATGGATTAATCACATTTTTAGGCACTGACGCGCACCGCATGCAACATTTGGAATTAATCTCTAAGGGTGACAAGTCATCATGGCTTTCCAGGTATCCATTTCAAAATCAAAAACTTCTTACTCAGTAGTTTAACATTTTAGAATTTATTCTACATTTGTATTAGAAATTTTTGATCTTAAATTGTAGAAATGACAATAACTTTATATAACTTTGTCGGGATTATTAGATTTTACCGTTACAACTGACTTTTAATAATTTCCCACAACCCCCATTTATCAACGTATCGCATTGCTTGTATAATTATTTAACATTCAATTACTTAATAGTTAACAGCTAACAAATCTTAACTCAACTTATGAAGAATACGCATTCCAAGCTAACACAATACAGTATTTATCTGGTACTACTTTACATAGCCGTATTGGGTGGAACAACTTCCTGTGTATCACCGAAGTCAATTGTATATTTTCAAGGAGATACTTTGCGGAATTCTTCACAAAATATCAGTCAAAACTATATCCCAACCATTCAGACTAACGATTTGTTATCTATCGTGGTAGGTAGTTTGAACTCAGAAGCTAATGAGATGTTTAATATTGCTAATACTGCAATGACTGCAAGCTCCAACTATTCCGCAACGAGCGCAGGGGCAAAATTACAACCAGTAGGATACATGGTTGATACAGACGGAAATGTCGAAATTCCATTAATCGGAAAAGTTAAAGTTAGAGACCTTAAGACATCTGTAGCCGCAGATACGATCAGAATGAGATTGACCAATTACCTGAAAGAGCCGTCAGTGGTCGTTCGTACTTTGAATTTCAAGGTTTCAGTTCTTGGCGAAGTAGCTCATCCGGCAATATATGTAATACCCGACGAAACAATAAGTTTACCGGAGGTTTTAAGTTTGGCGGGAGACCTCACCATTTATGGAAAGCGTGACAATGTTATGATTATTAGAGAGGAAAAGGGTGTTAGACAATATGCAAGATTGGACTTGACATCTCGGGATATTTTTACATCTCCGTACTATTACTTGCATAAAAACGATGTGATTTACATTGAACCTGTCAAGACTAAATTAGCAGCAACCGATCGTCGTCAACAGCTAGTACCAGTTATTGCATCTATTGTTGGGGGTATTGGAACATTAGGGATTTTAATTATCAACCTTACCAAGTAGAGCAAAAGCTCCAACTATAAAAAATCAATTGAAGGTAAATTACTTACATACTGAAATTTCAATAGGATGTCACAGGAATTTTTAGAGGAGGAAGAGCAGGATTTTCATTTGCAGACCTACGTTCGCAGATATCTTAGATATTGGTATTTATTCCCTATTTTCATTGCGCTTGCATTAACCGCCGCATTTTTTTATCTGCAAATTACACAGCCCGTATACAGCTCCAAAACGACCATTTTGATCAAGGATGAAGAAAAAGGTCTTGGCGGATCTCAAGGGGACATGCTTTCTGAATTGAGTAATCAGTTTGGAGGAAATAAACTCGTAGAAAATGAGTTAGAAATTTTAAAGTCCCAAACATTAATGGAGCAGGTTGTTAAGGATCTGAATCTCGATGTAGCCTACACTTCAAAGAAAGGACTAAGAACCGTCAACCTATACAACGAGAACCCCATCATAATCAAACCGGAGGTTATTACCGCCGCAGGCTTACAGGAACCACTTGAAATTCATATTGTAGACAGTACCCATTTCAGGTTTAATGACGAAGAGACGCTGCATACCTACGGCCAGCGCTTCAATAATTCCTGGGGTGCTTTTGTTGTATTAAAAGGAAAACCCAGCAATTACGAAGATATCGAAGTAACTTTTAAAGATGTCAAAAACCTGGCAGAGGGGATGTTGGGTAGGCTTGCCGTAGCGCAGCCTAATGTTAAAAGCACTGTTATCGAGCTAAGTTATGAAGATGTTTCTGTCCAACGAGGAAAAGATGTTTTAAATAAGTTGCTGGATGTATACGTTCAGTCGTCACTTAGTGACAAAAATAGCGAGGCTAGTAACACCCTTAAATTTATAGAAACTCGCTTGGGTTTGATCACCGGAGAGTTGGGAGATGTAGAAAAAGATGTGGAATCATATAAAACCACGAAAGGAATCACCGACATCAGTGCCGAATCTCAACTTTTCCTGGAAAATATTAAGGAAAATGATGCAAAACTGAATGAAGTCAACACACAGATCAGCATTCTTGAAAGCGTTGATAATTACATAAAAAATGCCGGGGACGGAGGGGTTGCTCCTGCTACTTATATGATCAACGACCCCGTACTCGTCTCCCTTCTTACCAAATTCAACGAACTGGAATTACAGCGTGAAAAGTATGCTCGTACAACAACCACTAATAACCCCTTACTTCAAACCATAAATACACAATTGGACGGTACGCGTCAGGCGATCCGGGAGAATGTACAGAATTTGCGTCGGGGTATGGATGTTACCAGGCAGAATCTGCAGGGTATCAATACCCGCTTTTCAGCTGGATTACGCAGCATTCCTCAAAAAGAACGTGAATTTGTGGGAATTAAGAGGCAACAAAGTATTAAAGAAAATCTTTATTTGTATCTGCTGCAAAAAAGAGAAGAGACTGCTTTAATGTACGCGAGTACGGTAACTGATAGTCGGCTTATAGATGCTCCAATTTCTTCATACAACCCCATTAAGCCAAAACGCTCATTAATATGGATTGGCGCTGGTGCTGCTGGATTAATTATCCCTTTACTTCTAATTAATCTTCTGTTTTTATTGAATAACACAGTTCAGACAAGAGAAGAAATTGAGAAGTCTACTCATGTATCAATTCTTGGAGAGATTGGTCATATGAAAACCGAAAAAGGTGAGCCAGGGGAAGATGCAATTATCAAGATGACGAGCCGTAGTGCGGTTGCTGAACAATTCCGCGCTCTGCGTACAAACCTACAATATTTGGGAGATGGAAGTTGCCGAGTTTTAATGTTCACCTCCTCTATTGGTGGCGAAGGCAAGAGTTTTGTAAGTATCAATTTAGCCGCGAGTTTGGCATATTCGGATAAACGTGTGTTATTAATTGGACTAGATTTAAGAAAGCCTACCTTACACGAACGTTTACAAGTTCCAAACCAATACGGTGCATCAAACTGTTTGATCGGTCAGGGAAAACCTTCTGACTTTATCCAATCCACAATTGTGCATCCAAAGTTTAACGTACTAACTAGTGGGCCAATACCGCCGAACCCTTCCGAACTTTTGAGTAATGGACGCCTGCCTTTGCTGATCAAGGAGTTGCGCGAAGAGTATGACTACATATTGATTGACTCACCTCCTTTTGGATTGGTAACGGATTCATCGCTAATCGGAGAGTATGTCGATGCGACGTTATATTTGGTTCGATATAACTACACACTGGTGGATCATTTGAGAAGAATCGGCGAACTTCAAAAAGCCAAAAGATTCTCCAATCTGTCAGTAATCTTCAACGGTGTAAATTACGGAGCAGGTTATGGTTACGGCTACGGATATGGTGGTTATGGTTACGGATATTATGGAGACGACAAGGAAAACAAGGTTCAGGGAATTGGATACCGAATGAAAAAACTGGTTGGAAAGGCCTGAACATCAGTTAGCTCCATCTAAAAACAGTCTGATTTACTCAACGTCAAATTAAATTTTATGAAAATCGCAGTTGTAGGCACAGGTTATGTAGGTCTTGTTACTGGAACCTGTTTCGCTGAAACAGGAAATCAGGTGACCTGTGTTGATATCGACCAGAATAAAGTTACCCGGATGCAAAACGGAGAAATCCCAATTTACGAACCGGGTCTTGATGTTTTGTTTGACCGTAATATAGCCGAAGGACGTCTTGTCTTCACAACCGACCTTGTGGAAGGAATCAAGGATGCCGAGGTTATTTTTCTTGCCCTGCCTACACCTCCTGGTGAAGACGGCTCCGCTGATTTGAAATATATTCTGGGTGTTGCCAACGATCTTGGACCAATTCTGGAAAGTTATGCAGTCGTCATCGACAAAAGCACCGTTCCGGTAGGTACTGCGGAAAAAGTTAGAGATGCCATTGCAAAAAACGCGAAAGTGGATTTTGATGTCGTGTCCAACCCGGAATTCCTTCGTGAAGGTGTGGCTGTTGAAGATTTTATGAAACCAGACCGCGTTGTAGTAGGAACAACTTCCGATAAAGCAAAAAAGGTGATGGAGAAACTGTATGCTCCGCTGGTGCGTCAGGGAAATCCGGTTATCTTCATGGACGAGCGTTCAGCAGAAATGACCAAATATGCTGCCAACTCATTCCTTGCGTTAAAAATTACTTTCATGAATGAAATCGCCAACCTTTGCGAAAAAGTTGGTGCCAATGTGGATGACATCCGCCGTGGAATCGGGACTGACAGCCGTATTGGCAAACGTTTCCTTTTTGCCGGTATCGGATATGGTGGAAGCTGCTTCCCAAAAGATGTACAGGCATTGGCTAAAACTTCTGATGATTATGGTTATGACTTCCGTACACTGAAATCCGTTATGGCCGTTAATGATGATCAGAAAAAACGCCTGCTCCCTTTAATCACCGAACATTTTGACGGGGATTTAACTGGAAAAACAATTGCAGTGTGGGGATTGGCTTTTAAACCTTATACGGATGATATACGTGAGGCACCGGCATTGGAAAATATAAAGGCACTTCTTGCGGCAGGTGCCAACGTGACGGTTTACGATCCGGAAGCGATGGACAATGTAAAACGTCTGATGCCAGACCTTACCTATTGCCATACCGCCTACGCAGCGCTGGATGATGCAGATGCGTTGATGATATTCACAGAATGGCCGCAATTCCGTACCCCGGATTTTGAGAAAATGGCCAAACTGATGAAAGAAAAAGTAATTTTTGACGGTCGTAATTTATACGAACTCAACACCATGCAGGAACAAGGATTTCTATACCACAGTATCGGAAGAGAAGTGGTAAATGCGGGAGTGCTTTTATAGCATTCGTTCACGCAAAGGCGCAAAGTTTGGGCGCAAAGTAAAAAAAGCTTCGCGTGCTTTGCCCTTACCTCCCCTTCTTTGCGTGAACCAGAACGGAATATAAACACTCAACGGATATAGAAATATGGCAATCATACATGTAATTCTTTCAGGTGGCGTTGGAAGCCGACTTTGGCCGGTATCCAGAAAATCCATGCCGAAGCAATACATTCCCATGTTTGGCAATAAGTCGTTATTTCAGCTGACAGCAGAGAGAAATAAAGAGCTGGTTGATAACGCAGTGGTGGTTGGAAACAAGGACAACTATCTTCTTTCCCAGGCTGATCTGATCAGGGCCGATGTTGACCAGTACACTGAAATTATCGAAGCTGCGCCCAGAAATACAGCAGCAGCCATCGCATTTGCAGCATTCAACTGTGCGCCAGAAGATATCATTCTCGTGACTCCTTCCGACCATATCATCACGGACGAGGAAGCATATAACCAGGCAATCAGACAGTCGGTAAAACTGGCAGAAGAAGGTTATCTGGTAACCTTCGGCATCACGCCATCCAAACCGGAAACAGGTTACGGTTATATAGAATACAACGACAACGAGGTAATCTCATTCCGTGAAAAACCTGATCTTTCCACAGCCGAGCTTTTTATTGAGACTGGAAATTTTCTTTGGAACAGTGGTATGTTTTGCTTCCAGGCGGGTATATATCTGGAAGAATTGAAATCGTTCGAACAGGAAATCTATGAAACTTCTCTGAAAACCTGGGAAGCGCGTAATGGTTCTTTTCTTCCTGAAACAGAAACGATGCAAATTCCTTCAGTCAGTGTGGATTATGCAGTGATGGAAAGATCCTCAAAAATTAAAGTAGTTCAGGCAACCTTCGGCTGGTCAGATCTGGGTTCTTTCGAATCCATCTGGGAGCATTGGGAACAGCAGGGCGAAGTTCACCGCTTCAAGCAAAACAACTGCGTGGTTGGTTCAACGAAACATGTCGAATTTTTAGGGGTAAGCAACCTGATGCTCGTCGAAACGCCGGATGCGATTCTGGTTCTGGACAAAAGCAACTCGCAGGAGGTTAAAAAAATCTATGAGAGACTTGAACGGGAGATTCCGGAGTTGGTGAGGTAGATTTTTTAATGGTTAATTGTTAAGGATTAATGGTTAATGTTAGAAGAGGAAAGATTTAAATTAAAGCAAGTTAAGGCTGTGAAAGATTGTGGCAGTCCTAAACACTAAAAGCTAACATCCATGGAAAAAGATTCAAAAATATACATTGCCGGGCATCGTGGGATGGTGGGATCGGCGATTGCCAGAGGACTGGCGAAAAAAGGGTTTGAAAATATTGTGACCCGCACTTCTTCGGAGCTTGATCTTCGGAACCAACAGGCGGTTGCTGATTTTTTTGCAGAGGAAAAACCTGATTATGTTTTTCTGGCAGCTGCCAAGGTAGGCGGAATCCTGGCAAACAATACTTACCGCGGTGAGTTTTTGTATGATAATCTGATGATGGAAGCCAATGTGGTTCACTCTGCTCATCTGAACGGTGTGAAAAAGCTGATGTTCCTGGGTTCTTCATGCATCTACCCGAAAATGGCTCCGCAGCCTTTGCGTGAAGACTATCTGCTGACAGGTTTATTGGAAGAAACCAATGAGCCTTATGCGATCGCAAAGATTGCCGGGATCAAACTTTGTGAAGCATACCACGACCAATACGGAAGTAATTTTATCAGCGTGATGCCGACAAATTTGTATGGTTATGGAGATAATTATGACCTGAACAACTCGCATGTATTGCCTGCGCTGATCCGCAAGTTTCATGAAGCCAAGCAAGAGAACAAACCTATTGTGCAGGCCTGGGGAACAGGATCACCGATGCGGGAATTCCTTTTTGCCGACGATCTGGCCGAAGCCTGTTTGTTTTTAATGGAAACTTACAATGGCCGCGAGCTGGTCAATATCGGAACGGGCGAAGATCTGTCCATTAAAGAACTTACAGAGCTGGTTGCGAAAACAACCGGTTTTGAAGGAGAAATAAAATGGGATACCACAAAGCCTGACGGAACGCCAAGAAAACTTATGGACGTATCCAAACTGCACGGTCTGGGATGGAAACATACCATAGAATTACCGGAAGGAATAGCGCTGGCCTACCAGGACTTTCTGAAAAATCAGGAAATTTATACAGTTTAATTCAAATATATTTCAATTGCTTAACGTCGACGGCCGACCGCCGAAAGCCGAAAGCCCAACATAATTATCAATGTCAAAAGTAGCACTTATCACCGGCGTAACAGGACAAGACGGCGCCTATCTCAGCGAACTTCTTTTAAGCAAAGGATACACTGTTCACGGTCTGAAACGCAGAAGTTCCTTGTTCAACACGGATCGTATCGATCATTTGTATCAGGACCCTCATGTTGATAACGCAAAATTCATTTTGCACTACGGTGACCTGACCGATTCGATGAACCTTACCCGTATCATTCAGGAAGTACAGCCTGACGAAATTTATAACCTGGCTGCTATGAGCCACGTGCAGGTAAGTTTTGAAATGCCGGAATATACGGCCAATGCAGATGGTATCGGAACGCTGCGTATATTGGAAGCGGTACGTCTTTTGGGGCTGACTAAAAAAACAAAAATATACCAGGCATCTACATCTGAGTTATACGGATTGGTGCAGGCAGTGCCTCAATCTGAGACAACGCCCTTCTACCCTCGTTCTCCTTATGCAGTTGCTAAAATGTACGCCTACTGGATTACAGTAAACTACCGTGAAGCGTATGGCATGTTTGCATCAAACGGAATACTTTTCAACCATGAATCACCTCTTCGCGGCGAAACATTTGTAACCCGTAAAATCACCCGTGCTGCTGCCAAGATCGTTTTGGGTCTTCAGGATTGTCTGTATATGGGTAACATTGACTCACAGCGCGACTGGGGACATGCCAAAGATTATGTAGAAGCTATGTACCTGATTTTGCAGCAGGAAGTTTCTGAGGATTTTGTCATTGCCACAGGCGTAACTACACGTGTGCGTGAATTTATCCGTAAAACCTTCGCTTTCCTTGGGGTTGAATTAACTTTCACTGGCGAAGCAGAAAATGAAGTGGGGACTATTTCCGCTGTTGACGCCGCTCGCCTTTCCGAGCTTGGCATAGCCGGAGGTGATCATTTGAAAATTGGAACACCTGTATTGAAAATCGACCCAAGATATTACCGTCCAACCGAAGTCGATCTTTTAATTGGAGATCCTGCCAAATGTGATCAAAAACTGGGATGGAAACCAAAACATACATTGGATATGCTGATTGAAGATATGGCGACTTCCGATCTGCGTTTGTTCCAGAAAGATCAATTGTTGTTGAAAGAAGGGTTTGGGGTTTTGAATTATTTTGAATAAGTCAAGTTCTCCATATTGTGTTGTATTGCTACTGATGTACAAATACTTAGAGATAATTTACGCTTCTAACCTTGTGATTTAGACATTTCCAAAGTTCAGGTACTGCATTTCCCTCACAAATTTGATTTACATAGCTAATAATTAAGAATGTTACGAAAAATCGTAAAAAATACTGGATTTTTATACATTAGGATGCTATTGATAATGGCTGTTTCTTTATATACGTCTAGGGTAGTATTATTAACTTTGGGTATAAATGATTACGGAATATACAGTGTTGTCGGCGGCGTCGTCTCCCTGTTAAGCTTTTTTAACAGTGCTATGTCGTCAGCGACTCAGCGGTTTCTATCTTATGATATAGGTCTCCAAAACTATTCAAGGCTTCGAGACACATTCAACGCTACACTCATAATTCATGTATTGATAGCAGTCGCCATTTTTTTCTTGGCCGAAACTTTTGGAATGTGGTTTCTTAAAACAAAGTTAGTTATACCTCCCATGCGCATGGAAGCTGCAGAATGGGTTTTACACTTCTCGATACTTTCATTTTCGGTCAACGTAATGCAGGTGCCTTTTAATGCTATTATAATAGCAAGAGAGAAGATGGAAATTTACGCTGCTATGAGCATTTTTGAAGTTCTTCTTAAACTTGCAATAGTTTATGTTCTTCAAATGGAAAACTTTGACAAACTTAAACTTTATTCTGTTCTTTTCTTTATAGTTTCATTGTTGATCGCCGCCATATATAGAATATATTGTTTCATAAATTTAAAAGAAACGAGGTACAAATTTTTCTACAATAAAGAATATTTCGTCACTTTGATTTCGTATTCAGGCTGGAATCTTTTTGGTAATCTAGCTTCTGTGGCGAAAGGCCAGGGCGTTAACATTGTCTTAAATATTTTTTCGGGTCCTGCTCTCAATGCTGCTTATGGCATTATGCTTCAGGTACAAGGAAATGTCACGTCTTTTTCTACGAATTTCCAATTAGCAGCCAACCCACAGATAATAAAGTCATTTGCGCAAAACAACATAGAGGAGTGCAAAAACTTGATTTTTAAGTCATCAAAATATTCTTTCTTTTTGATGATGATTATAATTTCGCCAGTGATAATAAATGTTAAATTTATTCTTACCCTCTGGCTTGGAACACCTCCACAATATACTGAGGAGTTCATTATACTCTGCCTAATAAATACTTTGGTAGATTGCATTTCTGGTCCTTTAATGACTGGAGCGCAAGCGACTGGTAAGATAAAATGGTACCAAATTACTGTTGGCTGTTTAGTTTTTTTAAACTTGCCTTTTTCCTATTTATTACTTGCCAGTGATGCTAATCCAACGTCCATTTTTTATTTAAGTATTTTCTTATCAATTATTAGTTTGAACTTCAGATTGTTCTTTTTAAAAAATAATCTTGGCATTTCAATACTCAGCTTTTATAGAGAGGTCATCTTAAAGATTGTCTTGATTAGTTTATCTATTTACACCCTATACTTTGTACTTTTTCACAAATTAGGTACAGAAAGTAATAATGCAACCACTATCATCAAGACAGTTTTAATTATGACAATATCTGTGGTTTCAATTCTAGTGCTTGGTCTTGATAATGATGAGAAGAAAACTATAAAAAAAGCAATGTTCAGAAAATTTATTTTAAATGACAAAGCCTAGCATTAATACAATTATAGAACAGCAACTTTGTACTGGTTGTGGTGCCTGTGTGTCAGAAAGTAAATCGCAGACAGTAAAAATGGAATTAAATAAGTCTGGATTTCTTATTCCTAGTTTGTCTGAGAATGAACAAGATTCAGTCAATATGTTAAGGGTGTGTCCTTTCAACCCTAACCCTGAGGAGTCGGTCGCCGATGAAGACAAAATAGCTCAAAACTTCCTTGGAAAAACTAAGCACTTTGACACGAAAATTGGATACTACAATGAAACTTATATCGGTTATTCCGTAAATCACCGTATAAGTTCTTCTTCTGGTGGAATTGCTACATTTATTTTCGAAAAGTTATTGAGGGAAGGATATGTCGATCATCTGTTTGTAGTTCGTGATGTAAACGGCTCATACGAGTATCAATTATTTAGTGATTTAGAAAACATAACCCAAATTTCAAAAACTAGATATTACCCTGTAACGCTTGAAAATTTATTTGGCCAAATTGATTTAATACAAGGAAAGGTGGCTATATCTGGTGTTGCATGCTTCCTAAAAGCAGTACGTCTAAAGCAACACTACTATCCAGGGCTAAGAGATAAAATCCCATTTTTAGTTGGCATCATTTGTGGAGGAACTAAGAGCTCATTTTTTACAGATTATTTAGCACAAAGGTCCGGAATAAAAGGAAAATATAGGAATCAAGAGTATCGTATAAAAGATAAAAATAATTTGTCTTCCGATTATTCATTTTCTGCATTTGATGAGGACGATAATAACCATGTTATGAGGATGCGCGAGGTTGGAGATATGTGGGGGACAGGATTGTTTAAATCGAACGCTTGTGACTTTTGCTCAGATGTATTAACGGAAGTCGCTGATATATCTCTGGGAGATGCTTGGCTGGATGAATATAGACAAGACGGTCTAGGAAATAGTGTTGTCATAACAAGATCTACAAAGGCAGATCTTCTGATTAAAACGGGAATTGAATCGGGTGAATTGAATTTAAAAATAGTCCCAAAGGAAGCTATTATCAAATCTCAACTACCAAGCTTTACTCATCGCCAGGACGCCATTAAATTTCGTATATGGCTTTCTAAGATAAACAATAATATTGTTCCACATATTAGAGAGAGGGTACTTCAAAACATTTCACTGCCTTACAAAATTGTCCAACTACAAAGACGTCGAACCAGATCCAAAAGTTTGAAAATTTGGGAGCAAAACAAGGACGCCGAAATCTTCAAACAGGAAATGAAAAGTGACTTAGAATTATTAAAAAATCTGACTAAAATTTATCACAAGTTTAGAAAAGTATTTTTATCGCTATGAAAATTGGAATTTTAACTTTACCACTCCATACAAATTATGGCGGTCTATTGCAAGCATATGCCCTTCGCAAGACTTTACAAGATCTTGGTCACGAAGTTTGGATAATAGATAGAGAGAAAAATTATCATCTTCCATTATCCAAACTCCCTATTGAGTATGTAAAGAGATTTGTAAAAAAATACATTCTAAGATACCCGAATCAGCATATTAGAAAAGAAAAACACGAACAAAAGGAATACCCTCTAATCGCGCAGCATACGGATAAATTTATTGAGAAATATATTGGAGAACGAGAGATAGTATTGAGCCCAAATTTGATTCACCCAGAACGATTTGATGCTATTGTTGTGGGTAGCGATCAAATCTGGCGTCCTAAATATTACTCCAACATTCAAGACGCGTATTTGGCATTCGCTGAAAACTGGAATATTAAAAGAATCTCCTATGCTCCTTCTTTTGGAACCGAGCAGTGGGAATATAATTCTCAACAAACAGACCAATTTGCTAGATTGTTGAAAATGTTTGATTCCGTATCTGTAAGAGAGTCATCAGCTGTTATTCTATGCAAAGAAAAATTCGGGGTTATTGCAAAGCATGTGGCAGATCCGACCTTGCTCCTAAATGTTGCAGATTATGTAGCAATAGCAAAAACGCATCCGAAGCACAACGGAAACCTTTTAATTTCTCTTCTCGACAACACCTCGGATAAACAAGACCTAATAGATTCAATAATAAATTTAAAAGGCTATGTCCCTTTCTACATTAACTCAAAAACAGAAGATAAAACAGCAACCCTGGCTGATCGTATTGCACCACCAGTTGAGGGTTGGGTCAGGGGATTTTATGATGCCGATTTTGTAATTACTGATTCTTTTCATGCAGCTTGTTTCTCAATCATGTTTAATAAACCATTTCTTGTATACGGAAATGCTCAAAGAGGACTTGCTCGTTTCAATTCTATTCTCAAAGTTTTTGGTTTAGAGGATCGTTTGATTACATCGTTTGCCGAATTTAAAGATGACATGGTTACAAAACCAATTAACTGGGGAACAGTTAACAAAAAATGGAATGAATTCAAACTTGAAGGAATTGAATTTTTAAAAACCAGTTTAAACTCTTACTAACTTTTAGGAAATGTCTGCGACACCATTAATATCCATTGTAATCCCAATATACAATCTAGAACAATATATTGATCGATGCATTAACTCATTGATCAATATTACTAAGACTGATGTGGAGATTATATGTATAAATGATGGTAGCGTGGATAATTCAATCAAAATTTTAACAAGCTACGCTGACCGCTCTGAGTTATTGACTGTATACAATAAGTCAAATGAAGGTGTTAGCAAAACCAGGAATTATGGAATAGATATTGCTAAGGGCAAGTATATATGGTTTGTAGATGGTGATGATACAATTAATACTAATAGCTTCGACGAAATCTATACTGCCCTCGTCGAATCGAATACAGATGTTCTTTGTCTTAATTACGACAGCGTTAACAGCAAAGACTTGACAGCCAGTATTCCTAATTTACAATGTCTACCGCAAGGCAAATTCGCAATTGCGGACTTCTTTAATAACATTTATAATGGAAAAGGTATGCCTTGGGCATTCATCATCCGCCGTTCATTAATTGTTGATAATGCTTTATATTTTGACTCAAAAATTAGATACTATGAGGATGAACAATTTATTTACAAAGTTCTCAGCCATGCAGAAGATATAGAAATTTCAAAGGCTATAATATATCACTATCTTATACGAGATGGATCTGCTTTACGCGCAGCAAAACAAGAAGATCGCCTGCGAGATGCAATACAGGTTTACGCAGATTTAAAGGATTTTTCAAAAAGTCGATCTACTGAATTTAGAAATTTCATAGATAAACGGACATCCCATACCATATGTTGGTTATTCCGTGAAGCCTCGGATAAGCAAATTAAAGAGTTTTATCAATTTGCTATTAACAGAAATATGTTGCCAGTTGCTGTGGTAGGTCCCTTAAAAACGAGAATCCAAGCCGTGATCCTAAATTTCAGTTTAGTCCTGTTCAGGCAATTTACCAAAATTCTAAGGTAAGAGCAATAACTAGCGTTAAAGCAGATTTACAGTAAACAGACAAGTCAATTGTTAGCATTTTACCGAAGGTGAAACGAATAATGTGAGAAAACCAATTATAATCAACGACAAATGACTCTATTACATATTCTTTTGCTTGCAATATTAATTTTTGTTAACGCCCGGATAATTTATCTTATACTATTATCCAAGATATCTGTGTTCAGTCCAATCTCGCTATTTTGCTTGACGGTTGTAACTCAAATGTTCCCTCAAATAATTGTTCTTTATACAAATAGATTTTACAACGTTGAAATCATACCACTAATGCTATTCGTGATGATTAGTTCTCAAGTTGCTTTTAATTACGGCTTCAATACACGGTCAACAATTTCTAAAAGCAGTCTCGGTATAAAAGATTTCTCCCTAAAAAGAGTACATTATTTGATAGTCTTTTTCACCATAGCTGGGTTAATTCCGATGTTCTTCTACCAAAGCCTTACTACAGTTTATGGGGGCGTTAATGTAATCTTAGGAATATTTCGATCGTTAGGCACTTTCGGATTTATTATTTCATTAATCCATTTAGAAAAATACCCAAAAATTCATCGTAAGCTTATATTACTATGTACGATTGTGAGTGGTATACCTTTGTTTTTCTTCGCCTATTTCGTAAAGGGGTCACGAGAAGGTCTTTTTGCATTAGCATTGTTTATTGCGCTGTTTCTTTCGACGGGAATACTCCGTAAGTATAGTAGAATGGTTTCCATATCATTTTTTTTAGTTTTTCTTTTAGGAAGTTTTGTAGCAGGTAGTATCACTGATATTCGAAGAACTAATAATTATAAGGAGGAAGGCGCATCTGACATTACGCAAATAGAGTACCTAAGTAATTTCGTAAATTCGATAGTAAGCAAGGATATTACTAATGGGATGGATTTGGGCAATGGAGCGATTTTAATTGATCACGTATCTGCTAACTCCACTTACGACTACGGTGCAGGTTTTTGGAATGGATTTATATACAATTACTTCCCATCAAGATATTTTGGAGATGACTTCAAAAACGCGGTTTACATAAAATTTTCTAATATTTCCTCAAATGAAGCCTTAGAAAAGCGATTGACTCGTGGAATTTCTACGCGAACCGGTTTTTTCGACGCATTCAGATCATTTTCTGTGTTTGCCTTTATTCCGTTTTTATTCTTCGGTATTTTGCTTAATTCGTTTCAATCAAAATCTAAGCTTTCAATGTTTTACCTTTTTGTCTATGTTTCTTGCCTTGCGGTAATACCTAATATGCTAACTCATAGTTTTCAATATTTGCTTGGAAGGTTGGAGCTAATCTTTATTATACTTTTCCCAATTCTTTACTTTTTCACCCATCAAAAGAAAAGGAATGTCAAAATGAAAGCATCTACTCTGCACACAAGTAGGCAGGCCTAAGCACAAATAATTAAATAACTCATGGCAATGACACCCCGTTCCCAGAGAATAGCTTATTTAAACTTAACATCAAAAAGCAAGCTACTATAAATAATAGATACATGAAAATCATTGTTAGCCAACTGAACGCCAGACACCGTTACATCATTCCCATAATTCTGGACAAAAATGACTTATTGGAAAGATTATATACTAATACTTGCAAGTACAGTTTCCTAGGCACACTAAGTTCGCTATTCATCAGGATGGGAATTAAAATTCCGATACTTTTCCGGCTATCAAATAGAGACCCAAAAATTGACAAGTCTAAGGTTTATTCGTCTGACTATCCCCTTCTCAGGAGTTTAGTATCAAAAAAAAATGATGACCTTTTACAAAATGAAATTATGTATCAATCATTAAATGAAACTTTTTCAAAGAATGGTCTAGGCTCGGCAGATTGCTTATATACCATGTTTTTTGAGAATTTGAAGTTTGCTGAATTTTGTAAAAATAATAATTTGAAAGTTGTTATTGACATTTACGAAAATCCAAATGCTTTTAGAGAATTGATAAGCGAGATTACTGAACATCCTGAGTACTCAATTTTCTCAAATCTAATCAAGTCATACCGTGCAAAAGCTGCTTTCAGAGAAAAATATGTTGAAAAAATGCTTCTCATAGCAGACTATTATACCATTCCGTCAAATTATGTAAAAAACTCGCTTTCTTCCTATTTAAATTACGATTCAAAAAAAGCCAACATTATTCCATATCCGTCTAGTATACAAGTAAAAAACTACAATTACAGGCCAAAAAAACATAAGCTAATATGGGTCGGCAATGATCCCGTTAGAAAAGGCTTGATTTATTGCGCTAAGGCCGCCAAAATATTAAAGCTCAAATATCCCGATATTGAATTTGTTGTAATAGGAAGCGTTGATGACCGACTTGCCAAATCAGATTTTTTTTCAGATCTTAAATTTGTCGGAGTACTTGGAAAAAAAGACCTAATTGAGGAGTTCGAGACGGCTGAGGCATACATTTTCCCGACGTTATTTGAGGGACTAGCAGGTACAGTTATCGAAGCTGCGAGCTGTGGATGCCCAATAATCACTACGGAAAACTCTGGTATGGATCTCGAAAACTTCCCTGCTATTTATATTCCAGTTAAGGATGTATTGGCAATAGTTGACTCTGTCACATCGCTTTTCGAAGATTCTGAGGTTCGAGATCGATTGTCAAAATCTGCATTTCTGTATTCTCAAAGTCTATCTCAAGAAAAATATGAATTAAAACTTATCGACTTTTTTAAAAGCATTGACGTAATATGAAAGTACTTCGAGTTATACCCTCAATGAATCCTGAAAATGGTGGCCCTTGCCAAGGTATTCGAAATTCAATACCGGCATTGCAACGGTTGGGAATAGAAAGTGATGTAGTCTGTCTAGACGACCCAAATTCGAGTTATTTAGCTCAAGACCAATTCGTTATCTTCGCTATTGGCGGCAACAGTGGAGAATGGAAATATAGTGCAGCGCTATCCATCTGGCTGGATCAGCACATGCACCGGTATGATGCTGTAATTATACATGGTCTATGGCTATATCACAGTTACGCCACCATCAAGAATATGTTGAAACTTAGGAAAACATCTTCCTTTCCAAAAGTTTATGTAATGCCACATGGGATGCTAGACCCATGGTTTCAAAAAGACAGCACTAGAAAATTAAAAGCTTTTCGCAATATTGTCTACTGGCATTTGATTGAGAAGAAAGTAATCAATAATTGCGATGGCTTACTTTTCACTTGCGAACAAGAACTAATTCTTGCCAGACAGACATTTAAAGGATATGATCCAAAGCAACAGTTAAACGTTAGCTATGGAATACAAGCGCCGCCAGCGCTTACCAACGAAATGAAAAATGCATTCTCATCAAGTGTTAAACTTCTTAATGACAAGCCATATCTTTTATTTCTAAGTCGTATTCATCCAAAGAAGGGAATAAATATGCTAATTGACGCATATATAGATTTAAAGTCCGTTGCACAAAATTTACCAGACTTGGTCATTGCGGGGCCAATAGACGATTCTTACGCCTACTCGATGGTAGAAAAAGCTAAGGCCAGTTCATATATACATTTTGCTGGGATGTTAAAAGGTGATAGCAAATGGGGTGCTTTCTATGGATGTGAAGCTTTTATATTACCTAGTCATCAAGAAAACTTTGGTATATCAGTTGTAGAAGCGTTGGCATGTAGTAAACCTGTACTTATATCCGATCAAGTTAACATTTACAAAGAGATTGAAGTAGGAAAAGGTGGATTCATTGGAACTGACACAACGTCTGGTGTTAAAAATCTTTTGACACGATGGTTTTCTCTAAATGAAAATGAAAAAAAATCAATGTCAGAAAATGCTAAAGAAGTCTATTTAAAGAATTACGAAATAGAGGAAACGGCGAAGTTGCTGAAGCAAGTTTTACAACAAAAAAACTAATTTTTAGCTCCTCCAAATAAGCAAATTGATTGTACAAGTGTTCCTAAACAATTACAAAGTAAATCAAGCAATCTATTCTTAGAAGTAAATTATCTCTATAATATGCCTGAAACAAAAGATTACGAAAAGTATCGAGACGATATTCCCTTGTCTGATAAACTTCTACGCCTTACTTGGAGGATAATTCGATTAATATTTTTTTCTCCATTTTCCTTACCATGGTTTAACAACTGGAGAATTTTCTTACTAAAATGTTTTGGAGCAAAAATTGGAAAAGGTTGCATTGTATATTCAAGTGCGTATATACCAGCACCTTGGAATTTAACAATGGGAAACATTTCTTGCATTGGGCCAGACGTTCAATTACATATAGGAAAAACATTTTTAGGATCTAAGGTCACAATCTCCCAACGAAGCTACTTATGTAGCGCCTCTCATGAAATTACTTCTTTAAACACACCATTTGTTTCGGGAAAAATTGTTGTTGGTGATTATGCTTGGATAGCTGCCGAAAGCTTTGTAATGATGAATGTAACGATAGGGGAAGGAGCAATTGTGGGAGCAAGATCTGCCGTTTTTCGCGATGTTGAACCATGGAATGTTGTTGGGGGAAATCCTGCGAAATATATAAAAAAAAGAACTATAGATGAAAAGTAAACCCATTTTCGATCCGGTACAAACCACACCTTTTGCTAAAAAGACAAAGATAAAGGCACATTTATGGATTTTAGTAAATAGTACATTATTTCGTCTAATGCCTTTGCAGGTTCGTAAATTCAGAATTGGACTGCTCAGACTCTTCGGTGCTAAGCTTGCAGATACGGTGACTATAAGTAGAACTGCCAACATCGAACATCCATGGAATTTGACAATGGGCCATTTGTCATCATTGGGTGATAATTCATGGGTTTACTGTCTGGCACCAATAATTATTGGCGAAAAATGCTGTATCGGGAAAGACGTCTATCTAATCACTGGAAGCCACGACATAAATGATTCTGGTTTCAATATGATTACTAAACCTATCTTTATCAACGATGGAAGCTGGATAGCCACAGGTGCATATATTTTACCTGGCACGAGCATCGGAAAATATACAGTGGTCGCAGCGGGCTCTATTGTTGTAAAGAGCACAGAAGAATATTCCGTTGTAGGTGGAAATCCTGCAAAAGTTATTAGAAAAAGAGAATTCAATCAATAAAATTTATGGTATCGATTCTAGTTCTTACCAAAAACGAACAGCAAGACTTACCAGGCTGCCTCAAATCAGTATGTTCATGGTGTGACGATATTCATGTCTACGACTCGTACAGTGATGATAATACTATAAAAATAGCTGAATCTTTTGGTGCAACTATAACTCAGAGAAAATTTGACAATTGGTCGGCTCATCAAAATTGGGGGCTCGCAAATATTAAGTTTAAATATCCTTGGGTACTTTATATCGATGCAGATGAAAGAGTCTCTGAAAGCCTACTTGCAGCAATCAAAGCACATGATTTTGCTAACAGCAAAAATGTTGCTTATGAAATACAACGTCGAGACTTTGCCTGGGATGGGACCTGGCTTAAATATGCCCAGATGTCGCCATATTATCTGAGATTGTTCCGTCCGGATAAAATGAGATATGAGCGTTTAGTAAATCCTGTGTCCATTCCCGATGGCTCGACTTCACGTATCGGTGGATTTCTGGATCATTATCCGTTTAGCAAAGGTTTTCGTTACTGGATAAACAGGCATTTGAGTTATGCAGACATGGAAGCGGCCATGCGTCTTGAAGATATGGGAAAAGGCACTAGCTTTTCTTTGGGAAAAGCTTTATTCAGTAAAGATTTCACTGAAAAACGCTACCACCAAAAAGGATTGTTTTACAAACTTCCTGGTCGCCCCATTATCAAATGGCTGTACATGGTCGTTGGCAGAAGAGCCTTTTTAGATGGCAAGGCAGGAATCACTTATGCAACTCTTCAATCCATTTATGAATACTTTATTGTGTTAAAAACGAAAGAACTTTTAGAAAAAAAATAAATTAAAAATTTAAACTGCCGTGCTCCGATACCTGATATATATTTTGCTTTTGACAGGTGCAGGCTTGGTATTTTATTTTAGTTGGCTGCCTGATCCGGATATTGGCAACGAACCATATTTTCCTGGTTGGTTGGGAGAATGGACCAATAAATATGGTAACTTACGTACAGCTGTTCCGTTTGTGTTTCTGGGCGCTTTATCAGAGTTTGGTTTAGTCAGAGCCCCGGATCAGTGGAAAAAAAGATTCATTATTCTGGCCCTGCTTTTCGGGCTTGTTGTTGTAGCTGAAATCGGTCAGCTTTTTTTAACTGACCGACATTTTGATTATCAGGATATTCTGTGGGGTATTGCAGGATCTATTGCAGGATTGTTAGCCGGATATACGGCGAAAAAACTTTTAGCAGTTGGTTAAAACCGCTTCTATAAACTACTCAACGTTATGAGAATTTTAATATACGGGATAAACTATGCCCCGGAGCTTACCGGAATCGGTAAGTATACCGGTGAAATGGCCTCCTGGCTTGCGGGCCAGGGCCATGACGTTTCGGTCGTCACCGCCATGCCTTACTATCCGGAATGGGAGGTTCATAAATCATATAAGGGGAAATTGTGGCATAAGGAAATCCTGAATGGCGTTAAAGTTTATCGCTGCCCACTGTATGTCCCGAAAAATGTTACTTCTCTGAAAAGAATCATTCACGAGTTTTCGTTTCTAGCGAGCATACTGCCGATTTGGTTTTTGACGCTTTTTCAGCAAAAATATGACGTCGTGTTTTGTATCAGCCCTCCTTTTCACCTGGGTCTGCTTCCACTGTTGTATTCCAAAATCAGAGGATCAAAATTCATCAACCACATACAGGATTTGCAGGTTGATGCGGCGAAGGATCTGGGCATGATCAAAAACAAGCGCTTTCTGGATATCATGTTCAGTACTGAAAAATACATTTTTGATACCGGCGATTTTGTGTCTACCATCAGTACCGGTATGCAAAGAAAGATCAGCGAAAAATACATTGAGGAGGATAAATTGTTTCTTTTCCCGAACTGGGTGGACGAAAATGCCATTTATCCGCTAACCAAAGATCAGTCGCTGAGAAGAGAGTTTGGCATAAACAATGACGACAAGATCATTTTGTATTCCGGTAATCTGGGCGAGAAACAGGGACTGGAAATCATCATCGAGGTTGCCCGGTCGTTTACAAAGAGAAAAGACGTTCATTTTATCATTTCAGGAACGGGTGGCGGAAAGGAACGGCTTATTAAAATGGCGGAGGACCACAATTTGAAAAACATCAAATTTTATCCGCTTCAACCTTATGAAAAACTTTCTGCTTTGCTGGCCATGGCTGACATCCATTTAGTATTGCAAAAAAAGTCGGCATCCGATCTGGTCATGCCATCCAAACTGACGGGCATTCTGGCCGCCGCTGGCTGTGCGCTGGTGACCGCGCCTCCGGGGACGTCCTTATATCACATTATCCACCGCCATCAGATGGGGATCCTGGTGGAACCGGAATCCGCCGAGGCACTTCGGGAAGGCATAGAAAACGCGCTGTCGATGAACCTGGATGTGGTGCGCAATAATGCGAGGCGTTATGCAGAAAAATATCTGAGCAAAAACGGGATACTTCGGGAATTCGAAGAAAAACTAGCTACAATCCGTGAACAAAAGCCAGAGTTCGTAATACGATGAACCCCTACCCATTTATGATAAAAATTTATAGGTCAAAAGGCAAGACGATCAGGAAAGCAGGAGTGATATTTTTCCTGTTATCATGTTTCTCCATGCAGCTAGCAAAGGCACAGATCAACCTTTCCGGAAAACCAGGGCTTATTTATACGCCCAGCGCAGTGGAAAGTCCGGATGGACAATTTCGTTTTGGATACAATTACAATCCAATCAAATACGCCCTGCGCGGACGGGGCCGAAATCCGGAACGTATTATTTATGCCAATGTGACAATCCTTAAAAGGCTGGAAATCAATGTGAATTTACTTCAAATGATCAGTACGGATAATAGCAAGGTAAAGGAAGCATTAGGCGACCGGCAGCTGGATTTACGTTATCTTATTTTGAAAGAAAAGAAAAACCAGCCCTCACTGGCCGTGGTCATTACAACACCTTTTACCATCGACGGTGCAATGCTGACGCATGCGATTGTGACGACCAAAAATTTCGTTCTTTCACCGGCGCTAAGACTGGAAACCAGTATTGGGTATGGAAGTCCCTATTATTTGTATCGGGATGTAAGCAATCTGAGCAATTCGGGAATGCTGTCGGGATTTGAATGGCAAAAGAAAAGTGAGGACCGCTATAAAAATCATTATCTGGAAGGTCCGTTCGGAGGTGCTGTGCTTCACTTTAAAAATGTGGGCGGAATCATGGCCGAATATGATGCCAATAACATCAACGTAGGTTTATATGCCAAATTTTTCAAAAGCTGGACTGTCCAGGCCGGATTGTTAAATGGTGACCAGATCACCTTCGGAACCTCCTATGCATTGTCCCTTATCAAACCTTCGAAACGTTTAAAAAAGCAAAAAGATGAAGATAAAAAATAATATACTCGCCTTTTTGCTTGTGATTTTGTCCTTTTCAGTTTCCATTGCACAGGACAAAAACGAAAAATATTCTCCTGAACGGTTGAAAGCGGATTATGAGAATATTCATACGATTGACAAAAAGATTTTTTATGAACAACGTTTGTTCAGGAACCCTTTTATTGGATTGTTTGAGATAGACAGAATCGCAGGTGACACTTCCACGAATGAATATGTGCCCATGTTTCAGGGAATGCCCGTTGGTGTGTACAGAAAAGACAATTCGATTCATTATTCCCCACTTTCTGCAAAAACACGTGAGGAATACTTTAAAAAAAATTCCTCATTCCCTTTACAAAAAAAATACAAATTTGACTTTTGGATACAGCCGTATTTTGCCGCCGTTTTTGGCAATTTTGAAAGGCCGGTGCAGAGTAATACGAGCGTTGCCCTTCATACCCAGTTCTATATATGGCCAGGCCTGTCACTTTCCACTGGAATTTTGTTTCCGATCATTAACCAGATGGACAGCAGGCCGAAAATTATCCGCCCCGCCCCGACCTATCTGAACCAGTTTTATGCACGAGGAAATCATTTCATCAGTGCTACGGCAGGATTATTTAACAATGATCAATATGGCTTGAATGTTCAATACAGGCATGCAGATCTGGGTAAACCGTTTTCTTATGGCGTTGAAGCAGGTTTCACGGGTTATTATTATTATCCCAGAGGTGGCATTTATATTGAAAATCCTGATCAGCTTCTGTTTCTTGTTGATGCTGCCTATCGGTTCAGAGGTCCGGACCTAACTTTGAAACTTTCCGGCGGGCAATTCCTTTGGTCAGATAAGGGGGTAAGATTTGATTTCATGCGACAATTCACCAATGTAGAGATTGGCGTGTATGCCACGAAAACGCAAAACGGATCTACGGTAGGTTTTAATTTCGCGGTTCCGATTCCACCGGGAAAAATTGCGCAGGGCAAACGCGCACGTCTTCGCACGACGGATGAATTCCGCTGGGAGTACACCTATACCAGGGGATACCGGATCGGTGAGCGTTACCGTTTAGGCTATCAGTTGGATCAAAAGTTGAGACAATATCATCAGGATTATCTGAACCAGCAGATGCAACGTCTTGACAACAAATAGCAAGTAGAATAATTTAGCAAACCGGCACCAACTTAATTCAATTTGAAAAGTAGTACAAAAAGAAGAATCACTGGTGCTTTTCAACTTACTTTTATTGTAATTACTTAATAATCAAATATATGCAAAATATAACAATATACGGCATTGTGAAATTAGTTAGATATGTTGTAAACTTGTTATAATTATGAACTACATGAACCATAAAATAAGTTCTACAAATAAATTTCAGTATATTTGATGGATCTTTTTAAGTTTGTGTAGTAAGATTGGTTAAAAGTATAAATTTTGACCCGTCCTGATAAGGAAAATACTCAACGTTATACTATAAACTATGAAAAATCGCTATCCTGGGCTTCTTCCCAAGGCTCATCTGTGGACGGACCTCGTCCTGCTTAATGCTGCTTTTCTTTTTGCGTATTCTGTGAGATTTGGAGACCTTACAGACCTATTTAAGAATCAATATGTGAATTTGCTCCTGGTTGCAAATCTTCTTTGGGTTTTCACCATCTATGTTTTCAAAACGTATTTCTTTACCAGACTTTCCTACAATTTTAACAATCAGATCGTCAATTTATTCAAGGCTGCATTAGCACATGCTGCCGCGATCATGGCTTTTTTGTATCTGACAAAAGAAGGTGACGCCTATTCGCGCCAGCAGGTGATGATGACTTATGGTTCATTTCTTGTCCTTGCATTTGCTGTCAGAGCTGCCACAGTCGCTTCACTGAAACTTTATCGTCAGGCAGGATATAATTATAACCGTTATGCCATCGTGGGCAAGGGCGAACTGGCCTCACTGATCCGCAACTTTTACAATGACAAAAAAGATCTGGGTTACCGGTTCTGCGGATCGTATGAATTTGGAAACGAAACCGATGAGCTGAGAAACCTTGAATCTTTGATGGGTGATCAAAAACTGGATTATGTTTATTGCTGCCTATCTGATATGACAGACGAACAAGTTCGTGGCGTTATCAAACTTGGGGAAAGGCAGAAAACGCAGGTACGCCTGGTTCCGGATTTCAGAGGTTTCATGACGAATATGGCTACGATCGAGTACCATGACATGTATCCTATTATACAGGTTAATACCAAACCATTTTCAAGTGTCAACGAACAGACGCTGAAACGCTCCTTTGACCTGATCTTTTCAAGCATTGTGATGATCCTCGGTGCTCCTGTTTTTATCGGTGTAATGCTGGCTGTGAAAATCACTTCTCCGGGTCCCATATTCTACCGCCAGAAACGCTGCGGACAGTGGGGCGAAATGTTTGAGATTTACAAATTCCGAAGCATGTGTGTCAATGCGGATCAGATGGGACAACATTCGACAGGCGCGACGGATAAACGTATTACACCGATCGGAAGGATCCTGCGCAAATCCAGACTTGACGAATTGCCTCAATTCTTCAACGTAATTAAAGGAGATATGTCTGTGGTTGGTCCTCGTCCTTTGTATAAATATGATGTGGACATGCTGATGGAAGCTGAGCCTCATGATTTTCAAAGATTGCTGACAGTGAAACCGGGTATCACATCTATCGGTCAGATCAATGTAGGATACGCGGACACGGTCGCTAAAAATGTAGAACGTCTGAAATACGACCTGCAATACCTTAAATCTTACAGTGTCCTTGACGACATCAACCTGATTTTCAAGACCATGCAGGTGATGGTACTGGGCAGGGGCCAATGATAAATTCAGGACATTTTGCCATATAAGTATTTACCTCCGCAGTGTTTTGAACCTTGTATTTATGTATATAAATAATGTAAACTATTAATTCCACAAATCAATTTTTACTCACAATGAAAAAACGTACAATCAAATTAGCAGTATTGAGTCTGATGATGACTGCGATGCTGTTCAACTGTAAGAAGGATGACGAGCCGACTGATCCAAAGACTCCTTCAACAGAAACCACGCAAGCGTTAAACGCGATTACGTTACCAGCTCAGACATTAATTGAGCCTGCAGCGGTTCAATCAACTCCTGCAAGCATTGAAGCTTCTGCGAAAGCAACAGAGGTTAGCGGAGCACTTGGAAATATCGCCAGCACAGGAGTTGTCCCTGCAAGCGTAACTACAGCAGCTTCTGACGTGAGCGGAGCACTTTCTCAAGACGAGATCAACACTTTGAACAGTGTTAACGCTGAAACGATTTCAGCAGTAGCTGGTGGCGGAGAGCTTTCCCCTGCACTTGCGGCCATTCTGGATAAAGTAATGGCAAATCCCGCACTTGCTGCGTATTTGCCTAAGTTCAATTTCCCAACAGTTAATGGCGTTGCTGTTAGAGGGGCTAAGAAAACCACTTCAACTGTTACGGCCAGCGGAGCACGTACTTCCGGAACTGATGCTGTTGAAAAAGTAGAAGGTGTATTGGTTGACGATGCTTGTATCACAGCTGCAAACACTTTGTTCAATACTGCAAAAGCAAGACTTGATGCTTCAAAAGCTACAGAAGATGCAAAAGTAGCTACAAAATATGCTGCTGATATTGCACCTATCGCTGCGGCGCAAACTGCGTGTACAGACGGTTTGACTGCTACTTATGCAGGTTACAGAACAAGTGCACAGCAAATTGGTGCTGATGCTAACGCAGCTTTGGATGCTGCACAAGGAGTGTTGGGCTCAAACTATGCTTTGTTGAAAGCACTGGTTAGCATTCAGGTTCTTGGTACACTGGCCTCGATCAATGAACTGGAAGCTGCTGACCGTCAGGCATGTATTGCAAAAGCTGCTGCTGCAACTACAAATGCTCAGGCTGCAAGAGATGCAAACATTGCACAAGTAAATGCAGCATATACAACTGCACTTGCCGAAGCAACAAGATTACAAGGTGAGGCAATCAGAAGCTGCCATAACCAAGGCGGAGGAAACTAAGAAACACGTTTTCACATACTATGCCGGTAACACATCCATCAGGATTGTTACCGGTTTTTTTATATTCAGGAGAAACTATTCCTATCTTTGAAAATCAATTATTAACACGATCAGATGAAAATTGTAGTTTTAGGAGCGTCAGGACAGCTAGGAAATTGCCTGAAAAAAGTAGCGGAAGAAACGGGTATCTCCGACATCTCTTTCCCATCAGAAAAAGACGGAAATATCCTGGAACCTGAACTTTTGAATCTTTTATTTCAAAAAGAAAAACCTGAATTTGTCATCAACTGCGCGGCCTATACTGCGGTGGATAAGGCCGAGGACGAGATTGATATTTGCAGAAAAGTAAACCGTGACGGAGCAGAAAATATTGCGAAGGCTTGCCAGCAACATGACGCGACGCTTATTCATGTCTCTACCGATTTTGTATTTAAAGGAAATGTTCCTCAGCTATTATCCGAAACGGATTCTGCGGAACCTGAAAATATATATGGCCTGACAAAACTGGAAGGTGAAGAAGCAATTGCCGCTGTACTTACAAAACATTTTACCCTGCGCACTAGCTGGCTCTATTCTGAGTTCGGAAATAATTTTGTTAAAACCATGCTTCGTCTTGGTAAAGAACGCGACGAACTGGGCGTGATCATCGATCAGGCAGGTTCACCCACTTATGCAATTGATCTTGCCGGAGCCATTTTTAATATCATCAATTCCGGAAGTTCCGAATATGGCATTTATCATTACAGCAATGAAGGCGTAACTTCCTGGTTTGATTTTGCCAAAACGATCTTCGCAATTAGTAATACTGACGTTTATGTCAAACCTGTAAAAACGGTTGAATATGTTACGAAGGCGGTCAGACCGGCGTATTCGGTGATGGATAAATCCAAGATAAAAAATACTTTCGGGATCAAAATTCCTTATTGGACTGATAGTTTGAAAGTTTGTATTTCCCGACTTTCATAACTGAATAAATATCAATGCCGCAGTCTGAAATTCCTGTGGCGTTGGTATTTCCATTAGTTATCTCTGCAAAATGATAGTTCCGCGCCTGGTGAACTCGTGCCCGCGGGCATTTTTATATTCCAGGATGTAAGTATAAGCTCCGGTCATGGCGTCCATGCCATTGATTTTTCCGTCCCAATGCATTTCCGTCTTCTCCTTTAGATAGACCACTTCCCCCCAACGGTCATAAATTTTAAGCTTTACCCCTTCCCCATCTGATATGATAACATCGAATGTATCATTGATTCGATCTCCGTTTGGTGTAAAAATATCCGGAACAAATATGGTTGCATCACAAATCCCAAAATCTACTTCCAATTTCTTTTCTACATAACAGGATGGATCACTTTCATCCAATACCTTAACAAAATATACATGCTGGCCCGATCCTGACACCTGTACTTTTAGCTCATTCTCGTTTTCTCCAGATATACCATTTCCGGTCCAGATCACTTTCGAATTAGCCCGAGCTGACAATTCTAATAGTCCACATTCCAAAGCAGACCAACCAGCAGAAATCTCAAGAATTTTAACTTTTACCTCTTCTGAACTCACCGGCTTATCAGAACATTTGTCCTGCATTGTGACAGTATAGTTTCCCGAACTCATTGGCTTATACGTTCTGGAATCAGCACCTTTAATTTCCTGCTTTCCGTTGTACCATTGAAAGGTACTTTTTGATAAAAGCGTATTGGTTTCGGCGACAAGCGTGACATCATTGCATAGTTTCTTTTCCAGGATTGAAACAACAGGTTCAATTTCGACAGGCGCCACTGAAAAATTGGGAAGCCCCATGCTGCTGGTACCGTATGGCAATTCAAAACCATCATTAACAAAGGAACACTTTGATCCTTTCAAGTCCGGATTATTGACGACACCTAAATATTTAAGACCATCTCTGGCGACATAAATTTTACCGTCGGGCGCTAATTGCATGGCTCCATAGTAGGATTCAGAGGGTCGTCCTATTTCGGTTTTTGAAGCAATGATTTTTCGAGCATCCATCACAGATACATCAAGTTGAAATATAGGACGCCCGACATTCACGGTTTCACTAACATAAATAAAATTTCCATTGGGGGAAAATTCCAGTCCATAGGCCGACAGGAAATCATTGTGCCTGACTGAAATCGGATTGGAGAGAGTACCTGAACTATTATCAAAATTAAACAATTGATATTCTCCTTTGCCGTAGACTGCCATGGCCAGTTTATCGCCCTGCGGGGAAAATTTCATATTTCCAACCGACTTGTAAAAATCCAGCGGTGTCCCGATTTTGCCTGCAATAGAACTTTTTGTTATACCCTTTTCTGTTAGTAAGTAACTTCTAAATGTGCGATTGCCTTTTTCATGTGACAGAATCCAGTAATCCTTTTGATTGCAATGGCGAACAGCAGCCAGTTTTTCTGTGGAGTTTTCTAAAAGAACAGTTCGAGAAGCAACTCCGCCGCTACCATTATTTAACCTCATGTCAATCGTAACGCAGATTAACTTGGTATAAGTGGTAAAAACATAATAAATGTTAGAATTTCCTGGCATCGGGATAATTAGCGCTGATTGCGTTGAAGTATCATTTCCACCAAGTTCAACGTCGCCGGAAATCAATTTATGTTTCTTGTTCCAAATCCTTATCCCGTCAGTGTAAAGCACCAGTTTACCCAGTTCATCTGCAACGGAAGAACACCCCTCTCTCTGGGTCAACTCGTTGTTCGCGATACCTACTGGTCTACCTTTATTGAAATCAATGCCTGCATTATAACCAAAAAACCAAACGTTTGCCCGCTTACTCTCCTGCGCAAACACGGTTGGGCTGAATAACAGAACGACGATCAGTAGAATACCAAATCGAAACATATCATTTTATTTTTCCGTTGAGTAGTAGTTTTATCTCTATAAAGTTACAAATTAAACCCCTACTAATCAGCCCGATCCAGAGTTAAAATGCTTCATTAAACACATATCGGTTACATATTATATTTTTTCTTTGATAAGTATTATTGATTTAGCCAAGACCTGAATCACTGTGATTGCAGTTTACCGAAAAACTTAAAGAAGGATAAGCAAGAAAATTCTTAATCCCGGATTAGTATAATTCTTCGCTGAGAAAGTGCATTTTCATCGTGTAGAAATATATCACAAATTCATTATTGTTACAAAAGTCTTTTTTACAAGCGTTTGTAACTGGCAATTTATAATTTATTCTGCCGGGCGAAATACGTTTCCAGATGTTTAATTATAAGAATATCATTTAGGTTTATGGCTGTCTGCCAAACTGATATGTTTCCGGAATGTCAGAATGACGTTGGGCAACTGGTCGATATCTGATCATTTTAAGTGTTTATGCTTTTCCATTAACACCCGTTGATCTCTTTCAAACGCTCATTTGCTACAAGAATTCTCGGCAACTACAATGTGAAGTACTTCGCATCGAATAAATTTATTTACTGCCGTATAAAAATTCTATGAAATATTTAAGAAAAAGAACCAAAAATGACAAAACTACAATGTCCGATTATCAGTTTGCGAAAACATACTACGGACACTTTTGAATTACTTCACAGTATAAAATATATTTAATTGTATCTTTTGCAATATTTTAGTAGGTCAAAGTACCCATTTTCGATAATATATTTTGCCGTTTAATCATTTTGATTTTTTTTTAATTCAATTTGTCTCTACCTTAGTTTTGTAATAGAAACACAGTTCCAAAGAAAACGAATAAAATTTTTTCTATGACTGGCCTCTGTCAAGGTATGTTGTTATCCTTTAAAACAGGTAGATCAACGGAGTAAAACGGACTGGCTTGTAAGAATTATATCATGGTGTAAATCACCGCACTCAACGCAAATAATGACAGGTCCTTTTTTGGCCTGAACAGGAAAGAATTGCCTTTACCATTTCAAAAATAAAAACGCAGTAAACATTGCGCCTGAAACCGCATGTCCCTGCGCTTGTCAAAAAGCTTTATCATTATTACCCAACTCATATTAGTAACTAATTTTTAACTCAAATCCAGCAAAAAATGAAAAAAGTAATTGTATTAGGTGGCGGTGGTTTTATTGGTGGACATCTTGCTAAAAGACTTAAAGAGAATGGCAACTATGTCAGAGTATGTGACATTAAAAATCACGAATACTTCGACCACAGAGAAATCTGTAACGAGTTTATTCTTGGCGATCTAACAGATCCTAAGACGGTTGAACTTGTTATTGCAGAAGGTTGGGATGAAGTTTATCAACTTGCGGCTGACATGGGCGGTGCTGGTTATATCTTCACAGGACAGAATGATGCAAACGTAATGCAGAACTCTGCTTTGATCAACCTGAACGTTGCCAAAGAAGCGTCTATCAAAAATATCAAGAAGCTTTTTTACTCTTCTTCTGCTTGTATCTACCCTGAAAACAATCAGTTAGACCCAAACAATCCTAACTGCGAAGAAAGCTCTGCATATCCTGCAAACCCGGATTCGGAGTATGGATGGGAAAAACTTTTCAGCGAAAGACTTTTCAAGGCATACAAAAGAAACTACAATCTTAATGTAAGAATTGCTCGTTTCCATAACATTTTCGGACCACAGGGTACATGGAAAGGTGGAAAAGAAAAGGCACCGGCAGCGATGCTTCGTAAGGCAGCAGAAACACCAGACGGAGGTTCTTTTGAAGTTTGGGGAGATGGTCAGCAGACAAGATCTTTCCTTTACGTAGAAGAATGTGTTGATGCAGTTTTGAGTCTGATGGAGTCTGAATTCGAAGGACCTGTGAACATTGGTTCGGAAGAAAAGGTGACTATCAACCAATTGGCTCAGATGGCGATCGATATCTCAGGAAAAGATATCACGATCAAAAACATTTATGGTCAGGAATTTATCGACAAGTATGGTTTCAAATGCCCGCTTGGCGTACGTGGAAGAAACTCTGACAATGCGTTGTTCAGAAAAGAACTTGGCTGGGAAGTTTCTACGCCACTTATCGAAGGTATGACAAAAACTTACGAGTGGATCAGCGAGGTTGTATCTCAAAATCAACTGGTTGAAGCATAATTTATTGAAGATCAGCGTAGCAGATTAATCAAAACTATACAAATATGGACAATGCATACAATACTGTTTCAGTCTTAGGATTCAAGGTATTTAATGATGACCTGAAGAACATTCCGGTACAGGGAGAAAAAAGTAGAGTAATCAACTGTAGCATAAGCCCGAACAATTATGGTTTAACGGTTAAAGATGCAGAATTTAAGAAAACGCTTCAAAACACCGATTTTCTTGTGTTGGATGGGGTTTATTTTGCGCTGGCCTCAATTTTTTTGCTCGGCAAAAATATCAAAAGAAACCAGGGACCTGATGTTTACAAACATTTCGTTCAGCGAATGAATGAAACATCAGGAAAGGTTTTCTTTCTGGGTTCTTCTGAAAAGGTTCTTGGACTAATCAAAGATCGCATGAACCGTGAATATCCAAATATTACGGTTGGGACTTATTCCCCTCCCTTTAAAAAGGAATTTTCAGATCAGGACAATCAGGAGATGATTGATGCCATCAACGCTTTTGAACCGAATGTTTTGTTCGTTGGCATGACTGCGCCTAAACAGGAGAAATGGTCTGTCAGACACCGTGACTCGCTCAATGCCAACCTGATCGTTAGTATCGGAGCGGTATTTGACTGGTACGCAGGAACTGAAAAAGAAATCAATCCGATCTGGTTCAAACTTAGATTGGGCTGGTTGCTCAGAATGATTTACAGACCGGAGATCTTTAAGAGAAACATGGGGAATACAATTATATTTTTCCGTGATCTGACCTTAATTCTATTAAGGTTAAAAAGACAGCCGACATTCTCGAATGTCTAGATAATGTGATGGGAAAACGTTGCTGACCGCAGCATAAACAAGTCAAGCCGGGCAACACCTGCACTGCGCTTTATTGGATAACCGCGTCTTCTTAGATTGTTTGCGGTAGTTATCCAATGGTTTATTGGGTTGGTCAAAGCCTGCGTTTTCCCATTTTTATTTTCCTGGTGGCGATGCCAAAAACACCAATGAACGTTTATAGACAAGCGTTCATTTACCTGTTAGTGGGTATCGTCATTTTGCTTTGTTTCGAAAAAACCATTTTGATTTCCTAATCATTGAAGCTTCGGAATAACCTGCGACAATGCCGTCCTGATCGAAAAGCAGGAATATATTTCGTGATGAAGTGTATTCTAAAATTCTAGACTGGCTGCCTTTCAACGGCGGTTGACAAGATATCCGTAATATTACGCTCGAAGGAATCGATCGTAAAAAGCGCATCAAATCGCTCCTTACCAGCCTGTCCCATTCGTGTTCTAATATCAGGATTATTAATCAGTAAGCTGATTTTTTCAGCTAATGCCACTGCATTCTTCTGTGGCACTAAATAGCCGGTTTCTCCCTCTACAACGATGTCGGGAATTCCACCTTCGGGACAGGAAATTACTGCCAGGCTACTTTGCATGGCCTCTAAAATAACCAAAGGGAAGGCTTCAAAATGATAAAAAGTAGGGAAAACCAGGACGTCTGATTTGGCTAAAAAATCTCTTTTCTTCTGATCATACTTCGGTCCGTGCGCGAAAACAGTTCCTTCCAAATGATATTCGGAAACTTTCGCAGCAAATTGCTCAGGCGTAATATCCGTCCATCCACCCACGAAATGACATTCGAAAACATGCCCCTGCTGTTTCACAATCCTGCATGCTTCCAATAATACAAGCAATCCTTTGGACTCCATCAGGTTACCTAAAAACAGCAGGCGACAGACTTTGTTGTCTGGTTTTTCAGATATTTTGACGGACAGATTGGCTGGAATGCCGTTGGCACAAAAAAATACATTTTCCGGTGGTGCATACGCCTTCACATCATAATACAGGCTTTTGGAAAGCAGTATACTGAAAGATTTATTGAACACAAACCGGTACAGCGCGTCGGTTAGGACAGATTTACCCTCAAAACCGACGCCTTTATTGTGAAAATGGTAGATGACCTTTTTCCCAAACATTTTGAGAATGCCAACCACCATAAGATCCTTGTAGAAGCCGGCCCCACTGGCGGTCAGCGTTACATAACAAAGATCATATTTCTTTCCGGAAAGCGCCTTTGCGACTTCCGATTGTATTTTTAAAAGCTTAATAATTTTGCCAGCTCCTGCTCCGCCAATTTCTTTCAGGTCTTTTGATGTCGAAAGATTTATGTAATCTGCTTCGAAGATGTCGTTAATCCTTGCACTTTCTTTGATGAATTTCCCCACCATCGCAGCACCATGAACCGGTGGTGGCACGTGCATGATAAACAAAATCGAAGGTTTCATAAAGCGTTATTTATTAATTTTAAGTTCTCCTTCGGTGCTGAGGGTGAATTCGGTTGGATAAGAATCCGATGTAACCACGTGCCCTTTGTTGATCAAAACGGTTTCGTTTGACTTCGGGGTCTGGCCGCCGGACCAGATTCCCGGGTTGCTCCACTGTCCTGACGCAATGCTTTGGATCAGCCCGGTAGCAGGATCTTTGATGAGCACAACACCGGCATATGGCGCAAGCTGAAATCTTGATGCAAACTTCTTGTTGGTTACATCCGCATAATTGCCGTCCAGCGAGACAGAACTTTCATTATTCGAATTGTTATACTCAAAACGGAAATTACTTTCCTGATCGGTCGTTACCAGCGACTTGGACGAGCTTGCATCCTGCCTGTAATCCTGGATCCATTGGGATAGCGGAATGTTAGCCTGGCCACCGCCTGCATACTCGCGCTGAACAGTAATTGTAGCCGCTTCATTAACCGGCCGGGCATAGGTATTGTTGTTGAAAGTTCCGAACTGCGAAGGGTCATCATTGAAATACATGTGCACATACATCGCTGACTGTGACGCTGACTTGGCCAGGAAAACATTATTTTTGACTGTTAGATTTCTTACGAAAAGATCCTTGAAACTATGGATCAGCAGTACCCTTGGGAAATCGTAAACCAGGTTATTAATGATACGATGATCGCTTGTTCCATTGACAAAAATGCCTCCCCAGGGACCGTGCGCGATAACGTTATTATCAATTTCAGTATCCTTGCTACCACCATCCAGATAAATTCCAGCAGCTTTTCCATACGCCTCCCAGTAGTTGTACTCAGTGCCATGATAGGCTCCCACTGCATTTAAAACAATATTATTCCTGATTTTTCTGTTCGCGCCAGTTGAATTAAAGGTATAAATTCCTCCACCATCATCTTTGATTTTACAAAAACCATCAACAAAATTATTTTCAACAACAACATTATCACCTGATCCGGAAAAATGGATACCATTAAAACCAGTGCTGATCACTGAACAGTTTCTGATCGCAGTTCCGGAAGCGGCGACTGATATTGCTTCCTGAGCTGTATCTCCCGAACGTGCAGCGCCGGCGATCATCCCGACGTTATTAGTCCGAACCCCATCGATCGTAATCGCTGAGCCATTATGCTCGATCCAGATTCCATTATTCAGCGCATCACTCACAGTTCCCCCATTGATTGTAATGGCAGAAACATCGATCCCATAAACGCCGTTACCCCCGTGTTGTTTGAAATTACAGTTATTGAAGGTTACATCACGCGCACCCACAAGGTAGACGCCATTGTTGTTACTGCCTTCAAAATCAATATTATTAACCGTGATATTTGTTTGAGAATTGACAATCATATTTCCCGCAAGCGTACTCGCCTTCACTGTTCTTCCATCCGGAGATCCTGAACCGAAATGTACATAAAGTCGCCTCGCATTTTTATCATAAAACCATTCTCCTTCGTCACTGAGCGTGCCAAGATGATTCTGAACAAAAAATCCATTTCCGTCTTTCGGGCTGTAACGGGTATTGGTTCCATAATTGTTTGTAGCACTGTAATATAACCTGTTAGCAGCATGTGAAGTGATCTGATGACGATCCAGAATCCAACGATCTTTGCGGATTACAACCTCAGCACCGACCGGGTCAAACGGAATGCTGTTCACCGCGCCGCCAAAGATTGAAGAATTGTCTTCATGGCCATTGATTTTCAGATATCCGGTGTTGGGATACCTGCCCATGCCCCGAACTACACCGTCCAGCGTAACCATGTTCAGCGATTCTACATCCAGCGTTGCATAATAAATATTGCCTGATGCTTTTGTCCAGCCGTTCAGCTGTGTGAAACCACTGATGACCGGGTTAGGTCCTTCTCCATACGCATCAAAAGTAAAATTTGAATTTTCGGCGGAAACCGTGCCATAAAACACATCCCCTCTTTTAAAAAGTACTGTACTTCCGGTTGTAAACGAAGCTTTAAGTTTTTCGAAACTCCATGCATCTTCGTCGCTCAAACCGGAGCCATTGCCGCCGGAAGCCTTTACATAATAAGTGGCCGAATGCGCCGAGTGAAAACACAGGGCCGCAAGGAAGAGTAAAACTGATTTAATTTTCAGGTTTTTCATAACGTTGTACGTTGATATTTGTGATCTTTTTCGTTCTTACTTTGCTACCCTTCAAATCTTCCCACAAAACCTTCCAATACTGCCTCGCAGTATGAGCAAATAAATGAAATACAAATACTGAAATTGAAAAATCAGTTGACGATTAAAGGGCAACAAACGGTTACTTAACAAACTGTCCTACAGCAACTTTCTGTTAAAAAACCGCAGTACCGGAGACTCTACAAAACGAAATATGAGCACCCCTCCCGCAATAGTAAACAAAAATAGAATGAAAATCAGAGACTGAAGTATCATCAAATTGTAAATATGCAATTTCTCTACTATAATCCTGAAAAGTCTAAATAAAGTACTAAGAAAAATCAGGTGTGAGAGGTAAATGGAATAGGAAGCTTCGCCTATCAGGAGAAGTACCGCCGGGTAACGGAATTGCCGGGTCAGGTCAGTGATTACCACTCTGTAAATAACCAGTGACATTACTACCGCAAGGATCAGAATTCCCTCCGACCGGAGAAGAATATGCGGATAATCCGGAACCAGAAATCCAACTGAAATAATCAAAAGCGCGCCCCAGATCCAAACGTTTAGATAATAGGATTTCAGGATCAGGTAAGCTACAAAACATCCGCAAAGAAATGCAACGATTCTTTCACTTAGAAATATAATATTAGGAATAGCGATCTTATCTGAAAAGACTATTTTCAAAAGAACGGCTGCAAGCCAAAAGAAAAAAATGTATTTGGCAACCTTTGGACCAGTCGTGATACAAATGAAAAAGACAATATAAAAAATCACTTCATAAGCCAGCGACCAGGCAACCGGAAGAAAAAAGTTAGCCTGAACAGGAAGAAGAAGGTATGAATAAAGTATAAAACACCATTCGTGAACCGACTGGAAATTCATCGTGTGGTCAAGGTGGTTGGTCTTTCCGTCTAAAAGGAATATCAATAAAAGGTAAACAGTTGCAATAATCCAGTAGAATGGGTAGATCCTTATGAAGCGCTTCTTAAGAAATAACGCTTTGTTGGTACCCTGTTGAAGATCTTTGAAATGCACATAGGTAATGATGAAACCACTTAATACAAAAAAGAAATCTACACCAATGTAACCTTGAAAGAAAATGTCGCCCAGAAAAGAAGTTTCAAAATAAGGACGGGTAGAACCGCTTATATGACAAAGTACTACCAGCATTGCCGCAAATCCTCTAAAAATTTGCAGTAATTCCAACTTCTTTTTCATAAATATCTACTTTTCATACACAAAAAATAAAGTGTTGAAGTGCTTTGCAATAATTTTGGCAACATTGTAATAGTGTCCGCTGGTCGATCCAAATATCAGGTATATGAAAGTTTTCCCCACTCACTAATCAGCTCTTCTTTAAAACTGGCCATTAAGGACGGTTTTTCCTGCAAATCAATCGTTTTGACCGTCGGCAGCAAGTCTATAAATTTGCGTAGCCCTTGCAAAGTACTTTCCTCAGACAGCGGATCGAAAAGCAGCCCGTTTTTCTGAGTCACCAGATAAGATGCTCCGGCATACTGCGAGCAAAAAACATTCAATCCAAAAATCAGCGCCTCATTAACAACCGCGCCGAAAGGTTCAAAAGTGCTTGGCAAGACAAAACCGGATGCACACAAATACCAGGCGTTCAGCTCCTCGCCTTCAAATCTCCCGGGCATAATGACTTTATTCTGGAGTGCGTGATTTTCTACAAGGTTCTTAATCGTTTCTTTTTGCTGCCCCTCACCTACCAGTACCAGCACAAGATCAGCGTGTGCGAGAAGGATTGGATAAACGTGCTCAATAAATCCGGCCAGGCCTTTTTCAGCGATGAAACGCCCGACAAAAAGCAGCACTTTTTTCCCTGTCAGGTCATATTGTTTGGTATAACCTCCCGCAATTGTTTCAAGTTTGGCGCGGTCCGCCCTAAGTCTTTCCGGAGCCTGCAATATAGGCGACACAATCAGCTGATTGCCTTTTAAATTAAACGAGGTCTGATAAAACTGCGCAACTTCTCTGGACAATACTACCAAATAATCCAGCCGCTTGACACTATATTTTCTTGCATAATACCGCATTTTGGTCTGCACATGATGGCAAATGTCAATGCTGTCGTCAATGGTCGAACCTATCTTTTGTTTGATCACGCCCAGCCCCTTCAAGAGCAACAGATATTGGGTAGTAAATGAAAATTCGTAACCAAAAATAATATCCGGATTGGTGCGTCTGATCGTTTTAAGCATTCCATAACGGATGGCTCTTCCCTTTGAACCAGCTGGCCCGTTCAGGAGATAAGAATGTTTAAAATGAAGCTGCGAACGAAGTTTTTGCTGATCAAATTTATGATCACGTACATTATCAAAGATAAAAACAACTTCCAGATCGAAAAGCTCCCCCATCGCATTGAACTGGTCAATCCGGTATGGAGCCAACGCAGGATGAAACATTAAAACTTTGAGCTTACTCATAACATTTGTAAGTAAATCAATACGAAAAATTCAGTTGACAACTGATTAATAACAGCTTGAAACAATCAGAGGGGAATATCTACACGAATTCCATTCTGTTTCACAATACGCGCCGGTGATCCGATTACAGTGCAATTTGGCGGAACATCTTTAACTACGACTGCATTCGCTCCAATAATCACATTGTCCCCGATTGTGATCCCTCCTACCACGACAGCGCCTGTACAAACCATGACATTATTTCCAATCACCGGTTTTTTCTGACCTCCAAGTCTGTTGGTACCAAGCGTAACGTGGTGGTAACAGACAAAATAATCTCCGATGCTTTCTGCATTCAGGAAGCTGGAAGTATTGTGGATGAAAAGAGCCGTCCGGCCAATTTTCATACTACCCGGTATATCAAGCGTCCGGTCTTCCGGTAATATCCATTTGAAAAAATACTTAATGTTGCCGATCCGGTGGTAGAAAAGATTTCTGTACTGCCTCGCAAAAACCAGCGACAAAATCAGATTTTTAACTGTTGCGGTATCAGACAGGATCAGTTTTTTATTTGAATGAAAGGCAAAAACCAGAAGGTGCGGAATAATCGTGATGAACCTTAAAGCCAGAATCAGCAGATGATAACACAGCTTCATTTTGCTGCCATTGTCTGACAGATCTACAAAATAAATATGTTTATCAGCCTGACCTGCCGCGAGATCCGGGTTATTTGGAAAGTTCGATGAGAAAGTGGCTGCATCAGACATTGGTATCTTTCATTTTGTATAACTCTCTTTTGTAGAGTCGTCTTAGGAACCTTACTGCGAAACCAGCGTAGATATGTGCTTTGAATGACGCCTTTGGAAATGTACTAATCAGTCCGGCCATGCCAGGATGCGCTCTTTTTACAACCGTCAAATGCTCATGCATGTACCGTTTGAAGAGCTTGGAATTATGGTCTCCTGAAGACTTGCTGTCCTTATGCCATCTGAAAATCGAAAGATCCTTATCGATCACATAAAAAGGATACTGCGCAGCGATTCGGTAGAACCATTCTGCATCCATGATCATCTGGTAATCTTCATTCAGGAAACCGATATCAGTCAAAATACTTCTTCTTAAAAAAGTGCTTGGCTGAAAGATCGACATCATGCAATGTTTTTCCTGGAACCGGGAGATGTTTGGATATTTTCTTTCATAAACCTCTCCTTTGTAGTCCATAAAAAGTCCGTTTCCAACAACGACATTCGCCTGTGGATTTTTTTCGAAGAAATCTGTCACCGCCTGTATCGCTCCTTTGCAATAAACATCATCACTATTAATCCAGGCAATAATATCACCGGAAGCCATAGCGAATCCCTTATTGATCGCGTGTGTCTGTCCGTTATCCTTTTCGCTCACCCAGTATTTGAGCCTGTCTTCGTACTTTTTGATCACCTCAACCGTATTATCAGTTGAACCTCCGTCAATGACCAAATATTCCAGATTATCATAATCCTGATCAAGAACCGATTGAATGGTTTCTTCAATAAATTGACCCTGATTGTAGGAGGGCGTTACAATGGATACTTTCAAGTTGTTCATAATTCACTTTTATTTACCAATGAATAAATCGCTTTATATGCATCAATAATCTCGTTTGCTACTTTTTTAGGATCATGTCTTTCAAGCGCCGCTTTTCTGGCGTTTTGGCCATATTGTCGGCTTTTTGCAAAATCTCCGGCAAGCTCAGTGATCGCTCCGGCGAGGGAGTAGGAATCACCATCCTGCACCAGCATACCTTGTGAGCCGTTTTCAAGCATCGAATCTGTTCCGCCGGCAAAAGTGGCTACCACAGGCATTCCGAGCAGCATCGCCTCGCAGAGACTATTGGGACTATTTTCTATATGGCTGACCTGGCAATAGATATCGGCCTCGCAAAGAATTTCAACAAGCTCCGGCTCTGTTTTACTGCCAAGAAATGTTACGCCATTCGCCGCATAATCCTGTTTGAGCCAGCGCTGTACCATTTGCGGATAGTTGCCAGACTCAGTTTGTCCAACAACCAGCCACTCAAAATCAAAATTATAAGCGGTCAGTACAGCGGCAGTTTTAAGGACAGATTCCAGTCCTTTATACAAACCACCGCTCATGGTTGTGACAATTTTTATCTTTTTATCAAAAGCGTCCTTTTTCCATTCTCTTGAATAAAAGCTGTTACGCATGATTTCATTCCCGACAAAATAAAGGCTCTTCGGAGCAAGTATCCGGGTTGCTCTTTTATCCCAGCTTGTACGCCCGATAATAAAGCGAGCCGGTTTGAGTATTTCCACTTCCCTTTTTGCCCATTTTGAAAACAAAAAGAAGTTATTTAAGACGGAATCAATCAGCAGTTTTGAGCTGAAATTTTCGTTTGACGAAGCAACACTGCGCGGAACTCCTGAAAAATACTTTTCACAATACGGCGTCAGAAGGCTTTGAATTGAAAACACAACCGGCAGCTGTATGTACTTCTGAATCAACCCGAAATTATCTTCCGTCCCGTGAATATGGATCACATCCGGCCGGACAGTTTCAATTATCCGTATAAGTTTTTCAATATATCGTTCATCCCGGTTCGACTGGTATGCTTCGAGCCGGTCCATAATTTTGGCAAACTTGCTCTGCCCCCTTCCACGTGCAACCGGATAATACTGCACCGATTTATATTCAAACGGATCAAGTTCTCCGTTATAGTAAAAACTGACAGACAGATCAATAAAAGGATCTAGCTTTACTTGCTGTTCAAGCGAAGCCAGCCAGCCCGCAGTAAACGAACCTGGTGTCAGCTTCTCTGCGGCTCCGCAGGGTGTGATGGCAAACCAAAGTATTCTCACGGTCTGGTTGTTTAATTATAAGCTAGGTGCAATTTTATTTCAGTGTTTGAACACATCCGAAATTCTTTGGACTGACAATAAAGTACACAGATCCAGAGCACGATGTATTCAAAATTAAAGGCAGGCAAACCAAAGGGAAGCAAAAAGATAATATGTGCGACCAGGTAGAAAGCCATTCCTTTTGTCATGATATTGTTAGAGCGGAAAAGTCCAAGGTAGGCCGAATGCAATACCAGAAAACAAAACAGACCTAAGTACAGAATTCCTCCTTTTAGTATTAAATGCAGATATCCGGTTTCAATCATTCCCCGGTTTACGCTAGACATATCAAAAATGGGACAATAATATGTTCCGTTAAGTCCTCTTCCGATCAGCCAGTCAAGCGATTCTCCCTGAAAGCTGTAATAAAAATATTCCTCCACGCCCGTTCTAGTATCCTCTTCAAGCCGGGCCAGAAACAGCGCAAAAGTTGAGCCCGCATAAACGTTAAAAAGCAGTACCGCAAACGTGATGGTTACAGCGACAATCCCGAGTTTTAATAGTTTTGAAGCACCTTTGGATGCTGCGATATTGAGTATAAAAGCAAACAGAACGATCAAAAGATACATAAAAAGATTTCCGCGTCGTGCTGAATAAAGGGCCAGAAAAACGCAGGTGAACATCGTAAAATATGCCATGACCCGATATTTGACCGAAAGAAATTCAGAACAAAGTATCATAAACGAGGATGCAAAAAGATATTGAAGCGGAATATATATCACCCCGATATATGTCTGATAATCTTCTACATCGATATCTTCATTGGCCTGAAAAATCTGTTTGTAATTTAAAATCAAAAGCACAATCCCAATAATGCCCTGAACAAACGTAAATTTAAAAACGCTGCTGAGTGTAACCTGGCCAAAACCCAGAAAAACGATCAGTGGTGTGATAAACGAAAGCCATGTATAACGGTTAATCAGTGAATATCCATCTGAAGAAAATGTTTCCCGGCTTACAAACGGACGGATTAAAATGACTGCTGTCCAAACTAAAAACAAAATAAAGATCACCAGCATTATTCCGTTGAAGGGCTTTTGAAACTGCATTTGAAAGACTGCATTATAAAAAATAATGATCAGCCCCACACCGCACAGCAAATAACATAGGGCTTTGGAAGTATCAAAGAACATTCCACCCAATGCATGGAGGATAAAACCCACCATTACCCAATCAAAAGAGGTCAATTTTTTTAAGTCAAACATATAAACAGAAACAAGTGTGCTGTTAAACTTCAAGCTTTACCCACTCAGAAGGAAATATTCCCTGAGCACTGTCATTTTGCAGCCATCGGTCGGGCATCACGACGATCTTTGCTTTATTTGCGTTGAGCCACGCTCCCCACCAGCTGAATGTACTGTTGGAAATGATGTTATGTTTGCAAAGGCTCATCAGATACATATCCAGGTATGAGTCCATACCACTGTTATGATCAACATAGGTACAATTCGTAATCCTGATATTATCTTTAACCCAGGCCATGTCATCAGAAAAAATATAAAAATGAGGATTATCGGTGCTGTTTTCGATAAGCTCGATCGCGTTCTCAAAATAGACCTTATCCTTGATGACCATGTGGCTTCCAGCCCATATTGCGTTTAAATAATCACCACGGCGGATGTGAATACTCACAGCATTCCGCTCAGAAATTTCACGACTCAAATCAATATTTTTCCGGTCTGTCGGTTTTCTGAAAGCAAAATTTTTCCGGACAACATTTTCGATATCTTCGAAGTAAGCCTCTGCCTGCCAGGTGCCCATAAGCGTCACACCGCGCTGCTTGAACACATTTTCATCTCTGACAAACTCTTTTTTCTCCTTGTAAATTGAAACCGTTTTCTTTTGAACTTTCAGAATTTGTCGCAACAGAAAATATGAAAGCTTGTTTTCGAAAAGCGGACGACCGTTGGTTAGAAAAAAATTTTGAAAATTTACAGGAAACGGTAAATCAAGATCAAATGCATGAGACATAGCAAATCCGTTGTGATGCACATGCCCGAAGTATTCAGAAATCGAAACGCGGGATCTTATCCCTTTTTCATTTAGCGCTAAAAACAGCGCATATTGAAACATCTGATTTCCAAGGCCTCCGTAAAGTAAAACTTTGTTCATAACGTTGCTTTGTATGGTTACAAAAATCTTAAAACCACTTAACTCTCTGCGTGTGATACTTTTCCAGAACTGCCCGGTTACCTGATCCAGATCCCTTTTTTACCTTTTACAATAATCATATAATACTGTAATGGCGCGATGAGGTATGCGTTGATATTGGCAATGATGGCTCCGATAAACACGGCATAAACACCAATATGAAAATACCTGATCAGCACGAGCACAGTTCCAACATAAAGAAATGGACTGATAACACTCGACCAGAATTGCAGCCGTAGCGCATTTATGCCATTCAGGAAATTCACATATTTACTACCAAACATGCCGACGCTGAAAAATATGAATCCATAAAGTGATAGCGAAAAATCAATATCTACTTTCCCTTTACCCAGCCAAAGGCTATAGGCCATATCAGAAAACAGCAGCATCAGAAGGCCTCCGAAAAACATGGCAATGTTCAGCATATTATATTTTCGTATCCCGTTCCTGATCCAGGCAATGTCATTTTTGAAAAAAGCTTCTGTGGAGGCCGACCAGAATGGCGTTATGAAAATCATAAATACCATGTGCAAAATCCCAAAATACTTGTAAACAACATTGTATGAAGTCACTTCCGCCGCCCCGAAATTTCGGGAAATAATAATGTTGGCCGATTCATACTGAATAATCGCCGCGATCTGGATGACGAAAAAGCTGAAACCCAGTTTCAAAAGATCATTCGAATAAGCGAACTTGACATCAGCAAAACTCGGACGATATTTTTTAAAGACACCGTTAAAATAGTACAGGTTTGCTCCTACAAGCACGATTAATGGTGAGACGCAAAGTGCAATACCCAATTTCACCAAAGATCCGTCCGATGTTTTTACCAGTATAAAAATCAGGATCAGTGAAAGTATTTGCCCCAACAAATCCAGCAGCGAAGTCTTGGCCGGTTGCTGGTCTGCAATAATCAGCGTGGTTATAACCCTGAGCACAAATTGCAAACAGAAATAGGAAAAGATGATGATCGCTAAAAATGAAATTTCTGACTCCATACTTGGAGAAATTTTCAGTATTTCCGACCAGTTTAAAAACTGATTGGTGATCATCAATAACACCCAGACGCCGGCGAAAATCAGTGCCAGAATACTATAAGTGGTGCTGATGTATATTTTGGCAAGCTTAATATTCCCTTCTGATTTTGCCTGAACCAGCTTGTTGCGCAGTCCGTTTGTCAGCCCAATGTCGAAAAAACTAAACCAGCTGACCACCGAACTCAGTGTGAGCCAAATTCCGTAACGGTAAGGATTAATATAATTTATTGTCAACGGAACAAGAATCAGACTGATTGCAATACTGGCGCCTTTAATAAGGAAAGACAATCCAATATTTTTCTTAGCCTTAATACTTCGCTCGTGGCCTTTCGTAAAATTGTTGCTTATAAAGTGCAGAACATTCGTCATCAAAGCTGTGGTTTATCTGCCGGAAATGGCTATCAGTAACGGTAGTAATTTTGGCTAAGCCTGAATCTGTTTTGCAGCATCAAAAACATGTGTATCAATGTAGACGATATCCTTGATACCACCCAGCACGATCGCCGTATTGCTATATGAACTTTTACAGGAACATATAATCTTACTGGAATTAGCAAGCATCAAAAGCTCAACCACACCGCCATAAATTCCTTCCAGATCGTCGCGCCCGATTTTATGGCTGAAGATGTTCATCTGCTTACCATATTTTTGTCTGAAGAAAATTTTGGTAGGCTCATCATCCGTTGCCATCAAAAACTTCTGAGATGGATTTTCAGCCAGATAACGGTCAATCTGAGTGATATAATTCTCATCAGGGCTCTCCTTAGTAGTATGCACATGGTCAGTCCTTCTGATATGAATACCGATATAGGATCCACCAATTTTCTGATATTCCTGTTTAACTCTTTCCTTTAAAATTTCACTGAATTTAAAATTGGCAAACTGCTCAGCCAGCTCCTCATTCTTCATGTAATCGTTGTAGGTTTCTTCCACTTCCTGATCTCCGAATGGAAAACAGGTTGCTATAAGCACGGTAGATTCTTCACTGCTGATTTTAAGTTGTTTTACACGGTTCGTTTTGTCGTCGCGGATATCATTGTCGAATAAAGTCTGCCCGGCGAAAAAACTGGAAATAAACTTTAAAAATCCGTAGAATCTTGCATTGGAACCTGGTCTGTAAATATTGGTAAGCAGGAAATTGATCCATTTCGGCGGAACTGAATACTCCATACCGATGCTCTGGAAAATATCAGTCAATTCACAGCCAAGCGCTGCATTGACCGGCCAGGCGATCCAAAGCTCACGATTATCTCTTTTCGCAAGTTGCACGGCCGAAGCCAATACACGCATTCTATTGCCTAAGCCGGCTTGCGGAACAACGATGATTTTCTTTTTCATTATTTTTTAGGTCAAGTACAGGTTTACATGCTCGAAAGATCTTGCAACGCTTCGAGTTGAATTTTGGCAAAATGGTATACTAGAATCTGCTTGTAAAATTTCCAAAAATCGAACTCAGCAAGCTTGGCTTTTCACTGTTGTAGTAGTTATTATCGTAATTATAACCGTAGCCATAACGAATGCGCTGGATACTGTTAAAGATGATATTAATGTTAACAAGCTGGTTTTGTTTATTCAGTTCTTTCAGGAACTCCAGCTCATCAGCCTTGGTGTAACCTTGTCTGATCATGTACAGTGTCATATCTGCGACTCTTGAAATAATCATAGCATCCGGAACCAAATGCACAGGAGGACTATCAATAATTACATCATCATAAAGATCTCTCAAACTCATTATAAGATCCGCAAGTTGATGTCTCTCCAACAGTTCGGAAGGATTATGGACCAACGCGCCGCTGCCGATAACGTCAAGAGTCGGTTCCAGTTTTGAGTTCTGGATGATTTCATCAACAGAAGCTTTTCCGTTTAAAAAATCACTGATTCCGGGATGATCCGTATTAATTTCAAAAACTTCCGCCAGTTTGGGCTTTCTCAAATCCAGTTCAACCAGCACGGTTTTTCTTCCAGAATAGGCCATTGCCACTCCCAGGTTGCTGCTGACATAAGTTTTACCTTCACCGGCAATACTGGATGTAACCAATGTTACCCGTCCACTCTCTTTCTGACCAAACAGATAATACATTTTAATTCTCAAAGCCCTGAACTGCTCGCTGATCGCCGTTGCACTGTTTCCTGATATGGCAATCCTGCTTTTTGACGGCTCAAAAGGAAGCTCTCCGATGATCGGAATCTCACCTGAATCTTTTAACTCCTGAAGATCATTTACTTTTGGACTAATCACGCCTCTGGCATAGATCAAACCTGCCGGGAAGGCCAGACCAAAAAATATTGCAATAGCGAAAATCATCGCTTTCATAGCATTTTTTGGAGCTCCTGCATACGCTTCATCAACAATTCGATCGTTAGCCAGTGCCGATGCATAACTAACAGAAACCTCTTCCTTTTTTTGCAAAAGATAAGTGTAAAGGCCTTCCTTGATAGCCTGTTGCCGTTTGATATTGATAAACTGACGTTCCTGAACCGGAATATTTTTAATCGAATACAGAAAGCTGTCGTTGAATGACTGCAATTTCTCCTGTGTATTTTGCAATGTGGAGCGTATACTGGATACGTTCTCTTTTATCGCTGCTTTTGTTATGGCGATTGACCGGTTGATCGGTTCAAAATCCGGATTGGTTTCTGGTGTTGTCGCCAGTAATCTTTCACGCTGAAGTTGAAGCTGAGCCAGTTTTTCAATCAGACTACTAAGAGCCGGATCATCGATTCCCAATGTCGACGGTGTTTTACCTGCGTTCAATGACGAATTAATATATCTTTCGATTCCTTCAATAATACTTAGCTGAACATTAACCTGACTCAGACGTGCATCATTTGCCTGCATATTTTCCAGGCTGATTTTCGAATCAGAGCTCAGATCTGTCAGACCTCTGCTGCTTTTAAAGGTTTCAATCCCTTTTTCGGCACTGTTTAATTCACTGGCCAGCGTTGTAAGCCGGGAGTCAATAAAATCAAGTGTACTTCTGGTCTCCTGTTTCTTAACCAATATCCCAGCTACTTTATAATTCTGGATAAGACGATTCAAGATATCCTTTCCGCGTTGTGCAACCTGATCAGAAATTGATAAAACGGCTGCTGTGGAGGATTTGCTTGACAACGCAACACCAATTCGTTTTTGGTATTGGATGGCCAAAGCATCCGGATCGTGCAAAATAATCCTGATTTTCGCTCCTTTGAATTCACCAACATTAGCTGTTGGTTCAAGTTTCCAGCTCCCGAAGTTATTCTTGAAAGTTTCTTTATATGAAAACTGTTTCAGGTTACCGTCCGGCATACTGACAAAGAACGAGTTTTGATCAATAATGACCAGGTTAACCGTTGCACTGGAGTAATTTCCGGTTGGATTGATAAGTGTCAGTTTTACAGGGCTGTTTTTGTAAAGATCCTCTGTCGCAAGCCCATCCATCTTCTGGTAAGCTATATCAAGCTTCAAATCGCGGACAACCTCACTGATCAGCTGCTTGGATTTAAGGATTTCAAATTCGTTCTCCATGATCCGGTTTGTGCTTAACAGATCAATTTCATGCAAGGGAGATTGCTGGTCGGCAGTTTTCTTCTCATTTTGAATCAGAAGGGTGGCCTTAATTTCATAAACCGGCTTAGCGACTTGATAGTAAGTAAATACTCCAACTGCTGCTAACGATAGCCCGATAAAAAAGAGCGGCCAGTGATACAGATATTTTTTGAGAATGCTGCTCACATTGATGCTGCGCTGCTTTTCCTGCGGAATTCTAAAGGGTGTAAACTGGGCTAGCTGTGTACTCATAATTAGTTACCTGTATTAGTTCGAAAACAAAACAATGATAAAGTGCCAGGGAAAACGGGAGTAATATTTTAGTGGGCGTGTGATCTGTGAGCATACCAGAATTAATTTATAATCCGCTGCTTGCAAAACATGGTCTCTTAGAATTTTTTCTATCGAATCTGGCAGAATATCAAGCCTGTATTATGTTTCATTGCACACGGTCTATTTTGTGTTTTGAAACCGCAAAAGAGCTTGACATTTTTTCCTTTTTATTTTAAAAAAATTCAGCTTTCACTGAATAATTATAAATCGTCATGAGTTGTGGTTAGTCATAAGCAAAGGTAGAGATAAATTTTCTAAATCAAATATTCAAGCCATTTTAACCAAATAATTTACGGTCAAATATAGAGATGACAAACTTTTATATAAGTTAACCTAAAATTTTCATTACCTGACCTGCGTATTACTTAGGAGATTTTAGCTAAAATGTTTTCTACATTTCCTTGTTAAGTACTAACAAATGTTAATTTTCTCTAACTGAAACCGTTTAATAAGTTTCAACCAATTTTAAACATTTAGTGGTGGAAATCGGGCTGTCGAAGTGCTCATTATCACCATAAAGTTGAGAACTGCTTATACAATTGTGACTATGTATGCTCGAAAATACTCACCCAGGCAATCTTAAATTCAGTAGAAAAATTTTTACGTCACGTAGAAGTTTAGGATAACAGGCAAATCTGCCTACCCGAAATGGTTTTCGCCAATAAATGCACCATTTTAAAAAGAAGTAAACCGTTAAGTCAGAATGTTCCAATGACTTGGGCAAAAAAACACAACTATTTCAATGGCACACTGTACAAGTGATACTATGCCATTTCTTGACCAGCTATTGGGACAAGTTTCAGAGAGTACACCATTTTGCACTTTGTAAGTCAAAAATTTAACATATTCCTTATTTGGACAACTAACTTGTAGAAGTAATAACATAATATATGATATCATACCTCAAAGTAATTCCCAAACCAAGCATCAACGTATATAGAACATAGTTATATTAAGAATGGCATTGGTTTAAGTTTTACCGTACAAAGCATTTTATATGCTTCAATCTGCGCCGAGCCTTGAAAATTACCATTTAATAAATTCTGGTAAATCCAGCGAAATTTATTCGAATGGATTTTCTAGTGACGTTAATTATTCATGAGAAAAAAATACCCTGGGTAGCAATAACTCATATAAAATGCTGAATATTAATCACTTATATAAAATAAGCAAATGCAATAAATTTATATAAAATAATACTATGAATAGATTTGCCAATTTCGTTAAATTTATTAAACGGCAAATATCCTTCGGTAAACACTTAAAATACTGCAAAAAGAGCGCTGTAATAGTATCCGTTTAAAAAATATAGATATGATAAATTTGCATATCACAGTTATCCCGTCTAGATTTGTGTAGATAATACTCCGAATTTACCAGACACAATTAGATAAATGCAGCGATAGGTCTATGTCAATGCAAAAAACGAAATTGATATAATTATACTTCCGGTATTCCAAGGTCACACACACTACACCGAACTGCGCAAACCCGCAGTAAAATCATTGATACTTTAAAAATATTATAAGGTACTTGCTGAGAGTTCTGTATACCAGCAGATTAAAATTCTAGACGACGACTTGATAACACGCTTTTGCCTTTGAATACTTTTATGTTGCTGATGAGAATCAACTTTACATAAAAATTAATCTAGCGGAAGATGATGACTAGATCAGTTAAAAAGAAGTTGCTTATGGATCATAACAAATATTTGCAAAGAATCGAACTTGTCTGATTAGCAGAACTCGATGGCTGTCTTACAAAACCGGTCGTCAGGGCAGAATCAGAAAAAGAATTTCATTATCCGGAAGTCATTTACAAGCGGCGTTTCGCGCTGCTTAGGAATGGGTATGTCTGATAAAAAAACGCGGTATCAAATTATTATTTGCCAGGACACGAAGTAAGTGGCCTTGGAATCATTCTGTCAATCTATCAACGTATTAATATATTCTCACAGCATAATATTTTAATAATATGAAAAAGCGCTATCCTCGCCTTATGCTCAATGCCCATTTATGGATTGATGTGATTCTTTTGAATCTGTCTTTCCTTGCGGCATGCTTCCAAAGATTTGGCAACTGGAAGTACGTTTTGGATCAGCAGTATGTCATTCTTTTATTGACAGCTAACCTGGTTTGGATCTTTGTTATTTACATCCTGCAAACCTACCATTTCACCCGAATTTCCTTTAATTTCAGGAATCAGGTTGTCAATTTGGGTAAGGCAGCGCTTCTGCATGCATCCATCATTATGGGTCTGCTCTACCTCGCACACAGAGGCGATGATTATTCGAGGCAGCAATTTATTGTGACTTACATCGTATTCGCAGCCATGGCTTTGGTCGCCAGGGCGATCATTGTTCTTACATTATATATGTACAGAAAAGCAGGATACAACTACCGGAATTACGCTATTTTAGGAAAGGGCGATCTGGCTGAAATGATATTTGATTTTTACAATGAAAGGAAAGAGCTGGGATATCGTTATTGCGGAACTTTTGAGTTTGATGAAAGTACTGAAAAACTCGATATGCTCGAAGCCATAATGGGCGAAAATACTTTGGATTTTGTTTACTGCTGTCTGTCAGATTTGAGCGATGCACAGATTAAAAGTGTAATCAGGCTTGGAGAACGCCAAAAAACGCATATTCGTCTGGTACCTGATTTTCGTGGATTTATGACCAACATGGCCACAATCGAGTACCATGACCTGATGCCAATTATTCAGGTAAACACCAAACCGTTTTCAAGTGTCAATGAAAAAACCTTAAAGCGTTCGTTCGACCTCATCATTTCATCGACGATCATGATATTAGGTTTGCCGGCTTTTTTACTGCTAATGGCCGCTATCAAACTAAGCTCACCGGGCCCAATTTTCTACCGCCAGAAGCGTTGCGGACAATGGGGCAAGATGTTTGAAATTTACAAATTTCGGAGCATGGTTGTCAACGCTGACAAAATGGGACAGCATTCACAAGGAAGCAGCGATAAACGGATCACAAAGATTGGTCATTTTCTTCGTAAATCCAGATTGGATGAACTGCCGCAGTTTTATAATGTATTAAGAGGAGACATGTCTATTGTTGGTCCAAGACCGCTATATAAATACGATGTCGACATGCTGATGGAAGCAGAACCACATGATTTTCAGAGGTTATTAACTGTTAAACCTGGTATTACATCCATTGGGCAAATAAAAGTTGGCTATGCTGATTCCATGGCTAAAAATGTCGAACGCTTGAAATACGATCTTCAATACCTTAAAGAATACAGCATATTCGCTGATATAGAGCTTATTCTGAAAACCATGCAGCTGATGGTTTCTGGCAGGGGACAATAATTCCTTACCAGCAAAAGGCCAAGCATATTACGATAAGCAATAGCCATAAAGGGCTATTGCTTATCTGGCTAACTTCCGATAGTTTTGTTTAATAAAATAAGCATACAGTAAACACCTGCTTTCAACGCGTCTTCATTTGTAGAATCCAAAAAGAATGCCCTGTCCCATTATTAGTCAGACCATTCTGAGTAAAATACGCAGTTGAAAAAGTTACCCTGAATATTCAAACGACCCAGTACTCTATTTAATTTTTATCATCTTCATGCGTATCGCAATTTTAGGAACCCGCGGGATTCCCAATCGTTATGGTGGCTTTGAGCAGTGCGCAGAATATCTGGCGCGCGGATTAGCTGTAAAAGGTCACGAAGTGATTGTTTACAACTCGCATAACCACCCCTACCAAAAAAGTCAATGGAACGATGTGAGAATTATTCACATCTATGATCCGGAGTATCGCTTTGGCACAGTTGGACAAAGCATCTACGACTTGAATTGTATACGCGATGTCAGGAAACAGAATTGTGATATTATTCTTCAGCTTGGTTACAATACAAGTTCGATCTGGGGAGCGATGCTTCCAAAAGATGCTGTGGTGACTACGAACATGGATGGCCTGGAATGGCAGCGTTCTGGTTTCGGTGAATCTGTTAAAAAATTTCTGCTTTATGCGGAGAAGTGCGGAGTCAGATACAGTGACCATCTGATCAGTGACTCTGTCGGCATACAATCTTATCTAAAAGAAAAATATGCGATCGACTCTACTTTTATTCCGTACGGAGCCGACGAATTTAAATATCCCAACCCGTTTCTTCTGGACGATTATTTTTTAAGGCCTTACGAATACGATCTTCTTATTTCAAGACTTGAACCAGAAAACAGCACTGAGATTATATTGGATGGCGTAGTGAAAGCTGCTCAAAACAGACCTTTCCTGGTAATTGGAAATAATAAGACAAAATTTGGAGATCATTTAAAACGTAAGTTCAAGGGTTATAAAAATATCCGCTTTTTGGGAGGTATTTATGACATCAATAAGCTGAATAACTTGCGCTACTATTCCAACTTATATTTTCATGGGCACGCCGTGGGTGGAACAAACCCTTCACTTCTCGAAGCAATGGCTTCACAGAGTCTGATCGCCGCACATGACAATATCTTCAATCGTTCCATTTTAGGTGAAGATGCATTGTATTTTATGACGCCGGATCAGGTGTCTGAACAACTTGAAAAGGTAAGAAAATCAGAGCCGGACCATATTGTTAAAATTGACAGAAATACAGATAAAATCAGAACGACTTATACCTGGGAGAAAATTACAAATCAATATGAAGAACATTTCAAGAGCATTGCAAAAATTGTTACCCGCCCATCGGTACCAAAGTTAGTTTAATGCATGCCTGAGAAATGATTATTGCACACTCCTTAAAAATTCACAAATCATAGTTATTGTATGAATCGATTATCCCTCATCATTGCCTTTCTTGTCATTGCTTTTCTAAGTTCATGCGGATCGTATACAAACATTCCCTACTTCAAGGATCTGAATAAGCTGGCGCCAACGGAGGAGCAAATCTCCAATTATTCATTTTTCACGATCCAGAATTCGGATGTTTTAGGGATCAATGTAAGCAGTAGAAATCCGGAATCTTCGGCCATTTTCAATAGGGCGAACGGCAACAACGACGACAGTCCCCAGAACAGTTCGCAGAACCCTTCCATGGCTGGATATCTCGTAGATCAAAAAGGAGAAATACATTTGCCATTGATCGGTACGATGAAAGTTTCTGGCCTTACTACATCAGCACTGCGTGATACGCTTAATAAACTTCTAGTCACTTATTATAAAGACCCGGTGACGAATGTTCGTATCTTGAATATCAAGGTCGCTGTGTATGGTGATGTTTTGCATCCAAACGTTTATAACCTTCAAAACGAGCGGACAACTATTACCCAGGCGCTCAGCTTGGCGGGAGATTTAAATATCACTGCGCTCCGTAATATTATCCTAATCAGAGAAGTGGATGGAAAGCGTAGTTATATCCCGATTAATCTCAATTCAAAAAATCTGTTCGAGTCACCATATTATTACCTGAAGAATAACGACGAGATTTATGTGCAGCCTGACCGTACGAAGTACGCAACGGTCGATCGCGGATATCGTACAGCGACGCTGGTTTTGTCAGGACTTTCCATTATCGCCATCGTCCTTTCGAATCTTTTCAGATAATTCGGGCTGTTTGACAAATTAACTCAATGGTATAGAAACTGTTATTTTGGTACCGGAAACAGAATCAATTTTAACGATGCCGTTGAGCTTGTCTATTCGGGAATTGATGTTACTTAAACCCATCGAATTTTTCTTGGTCTGGGTTTGATCAAAACCTTTGCCGTCATCAAGGATCGTGATCAGCAATATATTATCGCTGAGCACGATCCCTAAATGAATTTGCGTTGCCTGGGCATGTTTTATGGCATTGTGGACAAACTCCTTGACAATCAAATAAACATTTTTCCGCATTTCGCTGGAAATTACTTTTTCCGGTATATCATCCGGTATCTGGACACTCAATTTTATCTGGGAATGATCAAATAATTTCATAGTCTGAAATTCTACATAATAGATCAGATTTTCCAGATTATCATTTTCGAAATTAGTGCTCCATATAATTTCTTTGATCTTCTCAGACATCTCATTGATCATTGAGCAAAGCCGTTTTATCTCGTCGTCCTGACGGCCGCTTCGGTTTACCATATCGGCAAAAAGTTTGATCGCAAAAAATCCCGCACCGATATCATCATGGATCTCGCTGCTGATCCGCTGACGCTCATTTTTAAGTGCCTGAAGCTGCTGGGCAAGCAGTCTGCGTAGACGTTTTCGATACAAATAATGGGAAACCAGCGCGTAGATTATCACAAAAAGTACAAGCAATATGGTTGCTTGCTGTCCTTCTAAATCTTTCAAAATCGTCAAACCCAGTATTCCGTTTAGTAAATTATAGCACATGACCGTTGGTAAAATCACATTTATTGACCGAGTTTGCTTAAATTACTCAAAAATCACTCAACAAATTCAGACAATGATTTCAATTTCCATTGTTGAAGACCATGAACATTATCGCTCAGCACTTCTAAAAGCCATCGGCGGCAACAAGCTATTTGAAATTATCGGCGTATATGAATCTGCTGAACTTGCTATTGAACCTCTCCTCAGAAACCCACCTGACATTGCTGTTGTTGATATAGAACTCGACAAAATGTCCGGAATTGAACTGATTAAATTTCTCAAAAACGAAGATATCCGGACACAGTTTTTAATGTGTACATCCTATCAGAATAATGAAAATGTTTTCAATGCGCTAAGGGCTGGTGCCAGTGGATATATTGTCAAAGACTCCAGTGCCTCAGAAATTGAAAACGCAATTATAGAACTGCATCAGGGCGGCTCTCCTATGAATACTTATATAGCCAGAAAAGTGATAAGTCTGCTGCACACCCAACCCCAAAAACAAACGTTCGGACTCAGCGAAAGGGAGCTCGAAGTCATTACACTTTTAAGCAAGGGATTGATTTATAAAGAGATTTCAGATCAGCTTACGATCAGCGCCAACACAGTGAAAAATCATTTGAAAAATATTTACAAAAAACTTCATGTTCAAAATAAGGTAGAAGCAGTTAATAAATATCGCTCACTTTGAAGTACAAAAAGCCCTGTTAGGACTAACAAGGCTGGACATCTGAAATTTTATTAAATCAAAGATTACTCTACGTGATTTTCGATTTCTTCCACATAAATATCCGGAGCATACCCGTCGCTAAAAAAAGTCAAATGACTTCTTTTGACATATTTATTCCATGCCAGACCGCCAAGTACTAATACAGACACCGAAACCTCAGGAAATAAATAAAGTGATATTATCAGGGAAGTAATCAGCACTGTTGCAACAGTCAGGATAATCGTCATTGGTGGAATGAAACTTCCCAGATTTGCACTTGACGTTATACTTTCACGGCGGGATTGAACATACCCGTCTTTAATAAATGGTAAGGTATTCATACTTTTCAATCTTGAAAATAACGTTGAGTAATATGATGAGGTAACGTTGAGCACTTAAAGATAGATAAGTTAAAATGCAAATCGCAAAAGAAATGCAAATAATTTCGTCGTTTTTGTAGCAAAATCGAGAATGTTAGTAAAATTAATATTACAAAACGATATTATCCAATATAGTGTTCACATCGGAGATTTATTCAATGTAGAGAAGTCTCTGGAACTCTTCCATAGATATTTCACACTGAATCACTGTTTTTATCGCACCACTTTCACTCCTTTTGGCGCATCAATTACAGATTTCACACGCCCATCAGCAGATTTATCATGACGAATTTTTACTATACCCAGAGGCGTAGGAAATGTGCCTTCCACCCATGAAAGATCTCCCAGGTGCGGCTGAATTTTGATAGTCTTACAGCCCGGTTCCAGTACAGTCACGCCCAGAACATGCTCTGAAAGCCAGGCTGTCGGCCCTGAGGCCCAGCCATGACAAAGACTATGGCGCAGATTTTTATAACAATATGCGCCAAAATCACCATGAATATCATCTTTCCCTTCCGGAACGATTTCAGTAATCGGAGCTGCATTTTTTGTCCAGTCCAGGTCAAAATCCTCCCAGAAAGTTGTGGCACCCATATCGAGCATACCGCCCCAATAATTACGAATGCAGTCGATCGCACCTTGGTAATCTCCGGCCCTGGCTTTCGCCTGTAACATGTAGTAACCATAAAAGGTAGACATGCGCGCGCATCCGTCCACAGCCAAAATATCGCTGTTAGCTTTCTCAGCAGGCACGATACCTGCAAGCGCCAAAAGAGCCGCGGCCTGCTTCGAACCGTTGGCATCTGGAACATACAGTTTTAAATTCGTTGATGTTTCTTTGCATTTTTTGGCCTGCGCTGGTTCGTCAAGAATCAGACAAAGTTCAGCGCCTGCATCCAAAGTCATAATCATCATAGCATGAAGACCGGCATGAATCGCTTTCGGATTTTCACTCGAAGGCCAGTCTAAAAAGCGGGTACCGTCCAGTGCTTCTTTATTATCTTTGGTTTTACTTATCAGAAGATCCAGCAGCTCAACCAGATATTTTTGCTGTTTTCTGAGATAGGGCAAATCTCCCTGAAACTTATATAAATCTCTGTGAATCAATACCCACCACATGGAATAAGCACTGATCCCGTTCATCCAGCCTGGCAATGGTGTGATGTCTCTGGCCTGATCCAGGCTTTTCGCTACTACTTCGTTTTTCCCAAAAACGGCATTGATGGTCATAATTTCCGGGTGCATATCCCCTACCCAGACAAGTCTGTCTCTTTTAATTCCATCCCATAAAAATTGCTGCATATTCAGATGCACCGTGTAAGCGCCTGTATTAAAAATCTGGTTCAGCCTGTCGTCGCTGCTTTTGAAAGAACCCAGATAGGGAATATCACGGTATTCGAATATCGCGCGCGCTTCTTTGAGCTGGAGCTCGCGGTTGGTATCTACCAGATCAATCCTCACAAAACGAAAACCAGTATTTCCGATCTGCGCAACACCCAGCCAGGGGACTTCGGTGATGATATCGCGCATGGCATGATCATTTGTTGCACCGCTAAGCGTATCGATTTCCGACATGGTTTCGCTGACAGACTCTCCAAAACGAATCCGTATTTTGATCGGCCGGTGGTCCGAAGGCTGATCGGTAACAAGCTGAATTCCTCCCTGAATTTCTTTACCAAAATCCAAAACCAGACCGGGGTGTTGATCCTCCGTACTTTTTAATATACAAAAATTTTTATGAACCAGATCCGCCTGACCACTTCCCGGCCTGAGCAGATTTTCAGCGTCAATAATACTTTGACCCGTCTTATCAGACTGCCAGACAATTCGTGTTGGCGTCAGATAATGCCTGACGCGCTGATCTTTTTCTGCAACCGTAGTATTCCCAAAAATCGGCGGTAGACTTTGTGTAAATCCATGTAGATGTATCAAACAAAAAAGACAGATGGAAAGAAAGAAGTATCGTTTCAAGGGATTCAGGAATGGGATAGATGATTAAAATTAATTTCGGAAAACAAAGAATAATTCTTCTGAAATCCAACCTGTCGTGTCCTGCCTGGCAAACATAACTTACTGATTATATAAAGGCAAAATCAAACCAAAATTAAATAATGGAATTATTCCTATTTTTGGGAAATAATCCATTATTTTTGATTTTCACTTCATCAACTGTTAATTTTATGCAAGTTATCTATTATGTGATCGTCGCCCGCGAAATGGTCTGGCAGTGGTATTACGACAAGAATAATGGCAAATGTTTCCGTGAACTTCTGGGTATGGACGCATACCGATTCATTGAAAGCCTGTCGAAACCTGGTGATCAGATTTCAGTTGGAAGCGATGTTCAACTGATTGAATCAGGTCCTGATCAGCAAAATCGATAATAATTAGCCGCTCGCAGCTATCTTTTACTGATCAAAAAAAATCAGAAATCATGTTAGACAGCAGCGGTGATTACGTTATAAATAAAAACTTCATAAAGGACAGTCAAATATCACATAATGTTTTACGCGGTTGTTGACATAGAGACCACAGGCGGATACCCGTCTGCGAGCGGTATTACCGAAATCGCTATATTAATTCATGATGGGGTTGAGGTAGTAGATCGGTACGAAACACTCATTAATCCCGAAAGATCTATTCCATTATCCATTCAGGCATTAACCGGAATAAATGATGCGATGGTGGCAGAAGCGCCCATTTTTAATGAGGTTGCCGGTAAAATCTATCAAATGTTGTCAGGATGCGTTTTCATAGCACATAATGTAAATTTTGATTACTCGTTTATCAAGCATCATCTAGCATTGGCCGGGCACGATCTGGATGCGCCAAGGCTTTGCACGGTACGGATGAGCCGTCAAATAAAACCAGGCCTCAAATCATACAGTCTGGGCAAGCTCTGCGATGCACTCGGAATTCAAATCGAAAATCGTCACCGGGCTGGTGGCGACGCTCAGGCGACTTCAATTCTTTTCTCAAAACTTTTAGCATGGGACATTGCCGGGCATATCCCAGCTATGCTTAAAAGAAGTTCGAAAGACCAGCAATTGCCTCCCAACCTGGCAAAAGAAGATTTTTTGAAACTTCCATCTTCACCGGGTGTGTATTATTTTAAAGACCAATTGGGAAAGGAAATTTACGTTGGAAAGGCGATTAATATTAAAAAGAGAGTGTCTTCCCATTTCACGGGGCACAACAACGGACCGCAACGCCAGCATTTTCTTCGTGAAATTTATTCGATCGATTTTATTCCCTGTGGCACAGAGCTTATGGCACTACTTTTGGAAGCGGCTGAAATTAGAAGGCTTTGGCCTAAATATAACCGCTCAATGAAAAAACCAGAGCCGCGTTTTGCTCTTCATGCATATGAAGACAATGAGGGATTTATTAGACTTGCCGTCGGCAAGTTCAGTAAAATTCAGCCAGGTATTCAGGTGTTTGATAAAGAAGCAGATGGTATACGAATGCTTCGACAACTGGTTATTGATTTCAAACTTTTTGCGCCCCGATGCTACTACGGCCGATATCCTTTGTTTGCTCCGGAATCAGAACAGATCAATCAGGTCAGCAGCGAATCACAAAAACTTGATGCACAGGAATATAACGCTCTGGTATGGCAAGCGCTTGATTCTTACTCAACAAACCTGCCCAGTTTTATAATCCTTGATGATGCCAGAAATTTTAGCGAACATAGCTGTATTTATGTTCAAAAGGGACGTTTCAGCCGCATGGGATATGTCGATAAATCATCTGATCTGACTGACTGGGAAGACATCGTGCAACGTTTACCGGCTTACTCTTCCAATCATTACATGAACCAACTTCTCATACGATATGCTGGTAACTACCCTGGCAAAGTAAGGCCTCTGAATAATCTTGATGTTTAGGTAACGTTTCCACATTCAGGGAATTAGCGCACGATTTGTAATTCCGTACAGCATAACTACATTGTCTAAAAACAGATTTATTCCTCCATAATCTGTTAATCTATCTTATTTATCTAAAATCAAAATTTCGTTAATGACAATCAGGATTGCGCTTTGAAGGCCATTCCTGAAAATGTGGCATATATAACATCTCAGATTCCGGATACCACTGTCTGTCTGGCATAAATTTTTACTACTGCACGGCATTTCAAACTAATAATGCCAAAACTATGGGAACGACATATCACAGAAGGCAGTTTTTACATCATGCAGTTTTTGCGGTTCCATCGATGATCGCGATGGATGCAATGGCGGCTCAACTTTATAAAGATAAAGGGGCAGGTGTAAATCAGGATAAAAAACTTGGAATTGCCCTGCTGGGTTTAGGTAAATATTCGGAGGAGCAGCTGGCGCCTGCACTTGCTGAAACGCAACACTGCAAATTAACAGGGATTATCACCGGAAGTCCGGAGAAGATCAAAAAATGGCAACAGAAGTATGATATTCCCGAGAAGAATATTTACAACTACGAAAATTTCGACTCCATTAAAGACAATCCTGATATCGACATTGTTTATGTTGTTGTGCCGAACGCCCTGCATGCGCAATATACCATAATGGCTGCAAATGCCGGGAAACATGTAATTTGTGAAAAACCCATGGCTACTTCTGTGGCGGATTGTCAGGCAATGATCGCTGCTTGTAAAAAGGCTGGAAAAATGTTATCCATCGGTTATCGTCTTCACTTTGAGCCGCATCATATGGCGTTCATGGATTTTGGCAAGAAGAAGAAGTTTGGAAAGCTAAATAAAATTACTGCGGTAGATAGCCAGGAAATGGAAAAGGGAGCTTGGCGGTTGGATCGAGAGCGGTCCGGAGGAGGCCCTCTGATGGATCTTGGTATCTACTGTGTTCAGGCGGCAATATATTCTGCTGGCACAAACCCAATAAGTGTCACAGCCAAGGAAGGAGAAAAAACTGACTTAGATCGCTTTCAAGAGGTTGAGCAGTCCATAGAATTTCAGCTGGAATTCCCAAATAATGTTGTTGCAAACTGTCAAACAAGTTATGCTGACAGCGGAAATCTTTTGCGTGTAGACGCTGAAAAAGGTTTTTATGAGCTTCAACCTGCTTATGCATACGACGGCATAAAAGGTAAAACTTCCCAGGGTGATATGGGACTCAAAAATGTTAATCAGCAGGCGTTGCAAATGGATGATTTTGCCAGATGTATCCTTAATAAAACGCAGACCCGGGTGCCTGGAGATATGGGGCTTCGTGATGTCAAAATCCTGATGGCAATCTATGAAGCTGCAAAGACTGGCAAAAAAGTCAACCTCGATCTTTAATTTAAAAATCTACTTTAATCAGACTTTAAAAGGATCCGGCGCCGACGCTGTCTGCTTCGATGCCGGATCATTCTGTGCTTGGTTTTTAATTTTTTACAGCGGCTGTTTCGAAATTGTAAAGTCGTTATTACAGCGTTTTCAAATCTATATCAAATCTGCCTTCCGTAACTTTTACAACCTTTTTATCTATAACGTACTCTGCGTCAAATTCGAAGGTTCCTGAAACAATTTGGTTGATTGTATCTAAGCGGGTAATGACGACTTTACCTGGATTTGTTTCCATCGAATGAAAAATTCTGAATTGATTATCATAGTAAATCCCAAAGGATTTGTCATAAAGATTTCCTAAACCGTTCGAGCCAGTATTTCCTTTTGGTAAGGTTAGCTGAACGCGCTCCCCAGAGTCGGAACTTGTATGAATCATCAAATAAAAGGTCTTTGAATCTATTATTCTCAATTCTGCGTCGATTGCCTTTGCAGACGGGCCACTCTCATTACTAAGACCATTTGCAATCCAGACCTTTCCATCTATTTTACACCCAAAGGTATTCAGTCCCTCGCTTGTAGGTGCAGGTAAGGATTCTTCGTCAGATTTGCAGCCGTTACTAATTGCGCTTACAAAGACTATTATCAGCAAGGCCCTAAGAAAGTAATTCATAAAATCCCGTTATTGGAAAATCCACTCGTGCTATTTTACGGAATAGAGCAAGTGGATTTTCTTTTAATTAATCACTTTAACCACACAGAATCTTTGATTATTCCAGACATGGACTGATATTAAAACTCACTAGCCGGTCTCTGTTTATCCAGGTTACGCTCTACAATTCTACTTTTGATACTCGATGCGCGCGTCCGATATGCATTATTCAACTGGTTTTCTCCTGCCTGCGAAGCAAAGTTTTCACCATGATCAGAAACTGAATGCTGCCGATTTATAACTTCCCCTCCTGCGTGCGCTTCCGAATGTTCCGTAGCATCTTCTGCTCCGTAGGCGTCCAGCATTTCAGAAACTTTCTCAGCCTCATTGTGGGTTTCGGTATGAACGGTAAGAATAACGCCCGCTTTCGAAGCATGTGCGTAACGGCTTACTTCTTCATGATCTGCGCCGAAAAGATCTTTAAAAAAAGCAGTGATCTTATCCAGTATTGCTGCGTCTTCCTGCTCACTGACAGGGAATGGCGCATCATTTTTGTAAGATGCGATTTTCATTTCTATCTGAGAAGGCGAATAACCTGCCGATATCAAATATTGCTCTGCCTGTTCAGCTGAATTTTTGCTGTCAAATATTGCTACTACGGTATTTGCCATGATGATTAGGTTTAAGATTTCAGAAAATTCACAGAATTACAATGCGGATACCAACTATTTTATTCTGTATCAATCAACTTTTGATATCGGTCAATCTGGCTCTCAAAGTTGCGAATTCCAGTCTCATAAATGATCCTGAGAGATTCCAGATCATCAATATCTGCCTCATACATTTTGTCAGCTTCAAGCTCCCTGTCCAGTTTCGGAAGCAAAGTTAACAATTTTTCAAGCGACTGTTTGTTCTGTTCGAGGCGGTAGCGGTTCCAGTCAATAAGGTACTGATAGCTCGTTTTTATATCCCTGTTTTTTGCCATGTTTTAGTTTAGATTCTCACTTCCCGACCAATTGGTCAATTAGCATATTCAAATCATTAATCGTTTTTGTTTACACATGGTGTTGAGCAAATACTATACCCGAAAAAACCAATTATGAAGTTCAGGCCATTTTTTAGATGCCAGCAATTAAAATTATACCAAAAATAGAAAAGCTGGCTTCATAAAGATTCATGGCTTTTCGCAAACCATATTGTAATCAACAGCTTACAAAAAGCTTGTTGTATGCTTAGAATTTTATATACCGTAACCAACTTTTATCCAAATAAATTATCATACGAAACTTTTGAACCGTTAGATAAGTTTGATCCACTTTGCATAATTTTTGAGCGAAAGTGGTCTGATTTTAATGCCTGCTACTTATCTCGCTCCTGGAATTAAAACTCATGATGATGGTCAGATTCGGGTTAATGAAACTTAAACGGAGTTAGTTTTAACTAAGCCCGTGAAAATTAAAAATTTTTTGAAAAACAATAGTAGACTACCAATTAAACAACCCAGCCTAAACATTTATGAAAACAGACCTAGCGCGCGCATCCGTGAGAGAAACCAGCATCGCGCATCTTGAAAAAGGAGACTTTATTATTAATTTGGGAGAAATTTTAGAGACGGATGAACTTACCGACATCTTTAGTATCGTCATTTTGAGAAATAACCAGAAGCAGGTTTTCACATTCAACAAAAATGAACGATTGCTTGTAAGAAAAAAATCCAGCTGAGTGTAAAACTACCAGCCAGATCAGGAGTTTTCGATATTTCCTTCCACACTTGATCTGGTTGGTAACCTAAAATCACGACCGACAGAAAACGCAATAAATGAAAGCCCATCAATATATGAGTTGAAGTAGTAAAACATGGCATCTCCTAACCGGATAAAATGAAATTGGCTCTCCCGACAAAGTCGAAAGAGCCAAAACTTTTACTCAGACATTACGTCAATCTTTGTTAGCCATCGCATCCAACAGCGTATAACGGCTTTTGTGTTTGTCTGTCTCCAGACGGCTGTTAACGTCAAGGTACATGTATTTGGCATCACCTTCCTTGTTCAAGGGAGACCATTCAGGCAAACCTTTTCCGTTAGGGTTTGATGTTTTCACAAAATTGGCAAAATACTCCTGCATCGTTTCCGACACTTTATGATCTTCCGGCGTCCAGGCATAAACCTTATTCAGTGAAAGATTTCCCATCGCATATTCAATTTCAGCCGAGTGCACAGCACCTTTTGGCAACGGTGGTTTCGCCGCAGACGTCTCGGTGCTTTTGGAAATCCCTCCGGCCAGGTTTGCAGAAACATTTCCAACCTCTGCGCTCATAGCAGGCCGTGGACGACCATATAGATAGCGATAAACTGGTTTGCCTCCGCCAGTTTTTGTATGAATATCGATCCATTTCCAGGTACCGAAACCGATGAAACGGTCTCCGGCAAGATCCGTGGCAACCTGTTCAACATCTGCGTCAGAGGCTGCCGAATATTCTTTCAGAACTTTGTCAGCTTGTTCGCCATAAAGCTTTTGAACTGCTTTTGTATAATTTTCTAGCGTCGGACTTTCTTTGCCAAGGATCATCCTGTAATTCATTTCCTCCGTATTCCAACCTGCGAGTAAAGGCACCTGGGACTGTTTTCCCGACAGGTATGTCTTCATTGGTGGCTCAGGAAAAAAGTATCCGTCGACCGCGGACATAAATCGTGGGACATCCGCTTTTGCAGTGGCCTTCAGCAAATCGTCTGCGGAAATAGTGCGCATTTCCGACAGGGAATTTTTTCCAACCATTGTGTTGAATTTTAATCCTGCCTGCTCTGCCTGTGCCAAAGGAACCGGTGGCAAAGTACCCAGAACCGATCCGCTTTCCCCAATCGCAGCTGAAAACAGATTTTTTGATAGCGGCGAGGCCATCAACGCGCTAACAGACAGTGATCCGGCAGACTCACCAGCGATGGTAACTCTGGCAGGATCACCACCAAACGCGGCGATGTTTTGCTTCACCCAGGCCAGCGCCGCAGCCTGATCCAGATATCCGTAATTTCCTGAGGCGTGGTGCGGGGACTCTTTTGTTAGATCTTCGGAAGCATAAAAGCCGAAAACGCCCAGACGGTAGTTGACGGTCAGGCTGACAATTCCTTTTTTCGCCATACTTTCTCCATCATAGCGCCCCTCGGAACCATCACCTGCAACAAAACCCCCTCCGTAAAAATATACCAGAACAGGTAGTTTTTCATTAGCCGATTTTGCCGGGGTCCATACATTGAGATAGAGACAATCTTCGCTCATGCCGTCGGAACGAAAACCCATATCGCCGAAAACTGCGTTCTGCATGGCACGAGGACCAAATTTATTCGTTTTACGGACTCCCTGCCAGTTTTTCACGGGCTGAGGCTCACGCCAGCGAAATTCTCCCACAGGCGGGGCAGCAAACGGAATCCCTTTGTAAGACCTCACGCCAGAGGCTTCAATAACACCTTCTACGGTTCCATTAGTTGTTTTCGCCAGAGGTTGTGACTCTGCCTTTTTAGACTGGGCCAGGGCACTCTGCATCATTTGCAGCGCCACCAGCATAGTAATAAATATTATTTTCATTTCATTTTATTTTAAGTAAACATTGGTTGGTTAAAGCATTTTGTAATAGTAATTTCTATATTGTCTCAATCTGGAACAATAATATAAATTTATTTTCACAATCTTTCTTTTTTCTAACTTGCACGTAAAATTTTTATATCATGGATGAAAAAGATGAGCGGTTTGAACAAAACTTCGAAGGAGTCGGATACCTGCCAGGCCTGGCTATGGACTTTGTAATATTCGGATTTGATCAGCATCAGCTTAAAATTCTCATTCTGGAATATCAAAATACAAGTTTGTACGCGCTCCCTGGGGGTTTTGTGAAAGAAAAAGAGAATTTGAATGACGCAGCCAGACGCGTCCTCCTTGAACGTACCGGGCTTTCCGATATTTACATAGATCAGTTTTACACTTTTGGAGATTTGGCTCGCTATGATGAAGTGCCGCTACGCACGATAATGCAGGCGAAGGGTATTAGTCCGGCTGCCGATCACTGGTTATTGCGCCGGTTTATTTCTGTGGGATATTATGCATTGATTGATTTTAGAAAAGCCGCTCCCAGGCCTGACCCGCTATCAGATACCTGCGTCTGGTACACACTTGACAAACTACCAACGCTGATGCTTGATCATAATGTTATCGTACAAAAAGCGCTGGAAACGCTCAGAGCCGATCTTGACAGAAAACTGGGTGGATATGAAAGCTGGGCAGCCCCCTTGCTGCCGAAAGCATTCACGATGAGCGAGCTTCAGAAATTATACGAAACGATCCTGGGCCAGAAACTTCGCCGATCAAGTTTCCAGCGGAAAGTGCTTGGCCTTGATATTTTGGAAAGACTAGAAAAACAATATAGCGGAGGTGCGCACAAGGCGCCCTATTTATATCAATTTATAGCGAGATAGTTACTTTCAACTTTGGCTAAACTTAAAATAACTTTTCATTCCGTCATACCGTTTTAAATTAATACCGATTTTGTCCGGTTTATTTTTAAATCAACCAAACAAAGGCAAGTCGAAAGCTTGTTTCAATATTTTTTAAATGTCCTGCACAGTGTCAAATTAAAATAAGTTAATGGAACCTGACTGCTGTACTTTTGATATCAAAGTTATATAGAGTCGGACATGATGGCTTTATATCATTGTTAATTGTCGCCCAGAGAAGTTGAGCCGTACTAACAAGATCATGACCAAATTGTGAAAATCAGGCGACCTGGTATCGATAGTAATGTCAGACCTGGATTTATAGTTAAAAAACAAAAAAAGCTTGAAAAACCGCCGACATTTTTAGTTAATGTCTATCTGCGTATATTTGAAAATGAACGCATATCTACCCTTTCTGATCGCCATGGTTGTTGCCATCGTGTTGCTGAACACTTTGGCCAATAAACTTAAAATCGCCTACCCTATTTTGCTGGTTTTGGCCGGACTTGTGACTGGCTTCATCCCCGGACTTCCTATGGTTCGCATTGATCCGGATCTTATTTTCTTTATTTTTCTTCCCCCGCTTCTATTTGAGGCTTCATGGTCCATCTCATTCAAAGAGATGAAAAGATGGTGGCGGATTATCGGAAGTTTTGCGTTTCTGGTTGTATTTTTTACTGCAATGTCCGTAGCAGTTGTCGCACACCACTTTATTCCGGGATTTACCCTGGCTCTTGGATTTTTGTTGGGCGGAATAGTTTCACCACCTGATGCGGTCAGTACCGGCGCTATCACAAAGTTCGTTAAAATCCCAAAAACCACATCTGCTATTCTTGAAGGAGAAAGTCTGCTGAACGATGCATCCTCGCTCATTATTTTTCGTTTTGCACTGGTCGCGGTTGGAACAGGCCACTTTGTCTGGCAGCAGGCAGCCATGAGTTTTATCTGGATGGTGACAGGAGGTGCAGGTATTGGTTTGCTTTTGGCCTGGATCTTCGTTCAACTGCACAAACGCCTTCCTCTGGATGCCCAGTCGAATATCGCGCTGACGATTATCGAACCGTATTTTATGTACTGGCTGGCCGAACAGCTTCATTGTTCCGGCGTACTGGCCGTGGTAAGCGGAGGATTATTCATGTCTGCAAGACGCCTGGTTTTCCTGAATAGCACTAGCCGCATCCAGAGTTTCAGCGTCTGGGGCAGTTTTGTTTTCATATTAAATGGTGTAGTTTTCCTGATCATCGGTCTTGAACTTCCCGAAATTGTTGAAGGCATGCGCGAAAATGGAATACCATTAAAGACTGCAATCGGATACGGCGTATTGATTACACTGGTTTTGATAACTGCCAGAATCATTAGTTCTTATGCCGCCTTACTTGCTACGTATCTTTTCCGCCCCGGTGTAATGCCTCCTGCCAGGTCCAAAAGGAGACGCTGGATGATGCCACTGTTACTGGGTTGGACCGGTATGCGTGGAGTTGTGTCTTTAGCTGCAGCGCTGGCTATCCCGATTACGCTGGATTCCGGAATGGCTTTTCCCGAAAGAAGTCTGATTCTTTTTATCACCTTCGTTGTCATACTGCTTTCACTGGTTGTACAGGGGTTAACCCTGCCCATGTTAGTCTCCCGCACAGGATTGTTTGAAAGTTTTGAAGAGGAATCTGAGGAATCGACAAGGCGCCGGATGAAATTAGGTTTGAAACAGCACGTATATCAGTTTTTGCAAGACAAATACGAAACTGAGTTAAATGGCAATGAGGCCTTAGAAATTTTTCTTAAAAAGTGGGACCATCGCGCCAAAGCGAGCGATGACAGCTGGATGAATGAAAAAACTAAAACAATATTCTTTGAAGTCCTTGAATCGCAAAGACAGTTTCTGACTGAGCTGAATCAGGATCCTAATATTGATGAAAGTATAATACGTCAGCAATTACAGCAAATCGATCTGGAAGAAGAAAGACTGAAAATAATTTGATCAGGTCCGGGCACAACCTTGCCGTCCAAACTTGAATATTTGTCGACCACTGAAATCTTTACATTTTTCCTTCTAATTGAATTACGCTCTATGGCAAAAAAAATATCCAAAAGGGTCAATTTTCAAATGAACAATTATAAAAGTGCTCCGGCAACATTTGCCACCGGAGCACTTTTTTTGTCAGTTAGCTTTAAGTGACGCCATATCGATCACGAAACGATATTTTACATCACCTTTTAACAAACGTTCATACGCCTGGTTAATATCCTGAATATTGATCATTTCAATGTCTGCGACCAGGTTGTGTTCTCCACAAAAATCCAGCATCTCCTGAGTCTCGGCAATGCCGCCGATCATCGAGCCAGCAAAACTTTTCCGTCCCATAATTAAACTAAATGCAGCTACTGGAAGTGGATGCTCGGGAGCACCAACGAGCGCAAGCGATCCGTCCACGCGAAGCAGATTAAGGTATGCGTTTATGTCGTGCTCTGCGGAAACTGCATCCAGAATAAAGTGAAGTTTACCGGCGTAAGCCTGCATCTGCTTTTCATCCTTTGAAAGCACAACTTCGTCTGCGCCGAGGCGTTTGGCTTCCGCAAACTTCGATTCAGATGTGGTGAATGCAACAACCTCAGCACCCATTGCTTTGGCAATTTTAATACCCATATGCCCCAGGCCTCCAATACCGACAACGCCCACTTTTTTTCCAGGACCGACTTTCCAATGGTGCAACGGTGAGTATGTTGTAATACCTGCGCAAAGCAATGGTGCGGCAGCAGCCAGGTCCATATTTTCGGGAATGCGCAGCACATAATTTTCATTCACCACCACACTTTCAGAATATCCACCAAAGGTTGGAGATCCTGGGATATGCTTGTCTGGCGCATTATAGGTGCCAGTCATTCCTTTTTCGCAAAACTGTTCAAGGTCATCATTACAATATTGACACTCCCGGCACGAATCCACCATACAGCCCACGCCAACTACATCGCCTACTTTAAATTTGCTTACATGGCCACCAACGCTTACGATTTTCCCCACTATCTCGTGTCCCGGAACACAAGGGTACATTGAAGGCCCCCACTCACTTTTTGCCGTATGCAGGTCAGAATGACAAACACCGCAGAACAAAATTTCAATTTCTACATCATGCGGAGTGGGTTTTCTGCGGTTGATGTCCATTTGGTTAAGCGGCGACTGAGCAGCCTCAGTTCCGAAAGCTTTTACAACGGTTGTTTCCATGATTATTGATTATTGTTTGTTTTTTGATGATTGATTATGCGTAGTCAGATTTCTTTGGGAACCGTTTTTTATTATATCCCAGATCGGCTATTTTCAATGTCAGATCGGATCCTCGGTCTCGTAATACATTTCTGGCAGGGAAATTTAAAAAACCAGGCATTTCAGATACTCACAAACCAGGCAATTGTAACCCAGAATTGTTGTGCATTAACTGACTCGTTAAAACCATTTATGCGATACTCAAAGCCCAATTCCAGTTTGTTATTATCGGCAGCGTTATAACCCAATGAAAGTAAACCGCGAATTTCCAGGTCCGGGTTACTTCCGGCAAAGATGCCCAAATATTCGTTGTTAAACTTACCATAGAATTCCTTAGGATCAACTTGTTGGCCATTCAGAGGCAATTCCATACCGAGGCGATACCGCAGGCGGAACTCCGCAGGGTCAACATTGTTAAAAGTCTCGTCTGCCACAACGCGATGTGCAATACTAAGAACTTCCAGCGTATTAACACTGCTAAATTGCTGACTTAGTCGATGCGTGAAACTGCCATCTTCCATGCGGACCATGTACCCGCCACCCAGAGAATTGTCAGCCGAAACCTTTTTCGTAAGCATAAAACCTAAATCCGTTCTTTCATATTCGAATCCATTGTTGACAACTTCTCCCGGCTGTCTACTGGAAAATATTTGTCTTGCTTCCAGCTTTGTGTTGAGCTTCCAGGTTTCTGCAACTTTGGCATTAATATTTATCTGCGTAAGCGAACCAGCCCGATAGTTCGATTGACTAAAAACTGAAAAAGAAGTAAGAAGAACTAAAAGTCCGGTAAGAGTTAATTTGTACATCAGTAAATCAAGTTATCTGTATTACGTTGTACAATCTCCCGGGTGGTAACTATCCTGCCATCGCTTTCAGAAAGTATCTCAAAATAATTTTCTTTCCCATCCCTGGTTCCCTTTATTATCAGTTCATACCTGGTCCGGATACCATCTGTGGCAGTTAATTCAAGCAAAGATTTCTTAATTTTACTTTCCTGCCCGACCCATTGAAGCTGGACTTTCTCAATCCTATATTTCTCAAAAGATTTGCTGAGTTCTTCTTTTAACACTTTGCGTCCCTCTGAAGACATTTCACTAATATTTGACATTATTTCAACATCCTGCAAATTTCCGGTTTCGTCAAACTCAATACTAAACCGTTTTCCGGAAGACTTCAATTTCGCCTCGATAGAATTCCCGGTAAGACTTTCTTCTCTGTACCAGTGGATTCTTGATTTTGGAAAGATTGAGGATACCAACTTCAAAGCTTGCTGCGGTACTTCATTTGATTTGATACTGTATTCCCGCTCATACTTCTTCTGCGCAAAGCCAGGTGTACATAACACCATAGCTGTCCAAAAAAGAAAAAATGTAAGAATGTACTGTTCTAATTTCACAGGAAATTAATTTAAATGAATCAAACTTTTAATGTGCCGTGGATATAAAGATCTTTTCAACACGCGAAATTTTCGCTTATATTTCTGAATAACTCACCGGGTTTAACAAATAAATATCTGCCCTTAAAAAATTATGCGCATATTTTGGCTGCGAATTCAGTTTGATCCATTCTGAATCGGCGCTAAAAGCTTTCCAATGCGCATCCCGTTCCGCTTTATTTTCAAAAGATGTCATATAAACAAGGCTTGGCAATTTACTACCGGCTTTAACTTTACCGCAGAAAACAGTATTGAACCCAAGCCGTTTAAATATATCTAATTCACCATTATTGAACTGACTTATCTTATTTTCATGCAGCTTTTCAGTGGCAGCTTCGTATCTTCTAAGTTCGTATATTCTGTCGGCAGCATCTGATTTAAGCGTAGGAACACTCAGCACAGGCATACCGGAAATGGATTCCATCAAAATTGACTCTATGCTTTTAAAGACAGGGTTATCAAAACTGGTATTCAAATAATCATCTCCGGCGGTAAGATAATTCTTGTCGGCAGCTATATTGTCAGATAGCGAAAAGAATTGTTTTGCAGACTTAAATGGAATGAGCACATAAATCAGCGAATCTGCATTTCCTGCTGGTTTGAAAACGCCAACTTTTCCGATTCCTGCCCGATGAAGTGCAGGTATATAAGCCTGTTTCAAATAATTTTCCAAACAATCACGCTGCTTCTCATCTTTTAAGTGATAAACCTTCAATTGATAAAGCTCTCTTTTTTCTGCTAACGCTGAGGTCTGGGCGAAGGCTGCCATGACAAATAACAAAACTGTGAAATACCTCGCCAAATTCGTCTTCATATTCATTTTAAGGTTATAATTATTGTTTTTAAATGCTGTAATATTTGAAAATTTACTTCCAAGGATCTACGCAGTTACCTGGAAATTTTTATTTGGTCAGTGTCGGCATAACTTTTATCCGATCAAATAAATCGTAAACCTGCGTTATTTGCAAACTCTGCCCTTTTAATATAATATTCGTACCAAATCATGTCAGGATCAATTTTATAAAATCTATCGGTCCTCACAGCCTTCATTTAATTCAGAATTATCTTTATATTAGCACATTGCAATATTGAAATTTTCATTTTTACAACCAGTCACATCTTAACTATGCAAACATTATTGTTTTGGGGAAATGGAGAAGATTTAAGCGATTTTCTATCAGCCCAGCCCAACGGACTGGTGCAAAATGTTGAGATCCAATACAATACAAAGCTTGGCAAAGCTTACGTCAGATCTGATAATCAGAAGGTACTGGATTTGTTATCACAGAAATTTGAATTATTGACTACAAGTCCCGACGAAGAATTTCCAGAGGTCGTTGCCCCAGAAAAATCCGGCTGGATTACTGTTCACAAATAATCTCACTAAATGCTTAACGCATAAAAAGATCACCTTCGACAATTCTTTTTCGAGGGTGATATTTTATATCTTGATAGCTGCTACCAAATATATTTTTCCGCCAGGATTCTCAAATAATTTATACCACTTCGCTTCCGATATCTCCCTTGAAATAGATACACTGCTCTTTCAGCTTACTGATGAGAAAATCCGCATCATATGATAATCTTTTTATGGCGCAAAAATCAGTGGTTACATTTATTATCAGCCAGGTGCCGTTAAATATAAAAAAAAGGGATTACTTTGAAATAGCCATTGTGACAAACATCAACAACTTACGTTTCAATAAATAAAAAGTATTAAATGAATATGGACAAACACAGTTCAAAGGCGTCTGCTGCTGGACTTTTAATTGCGCTTGGCATTATCTATGGTGACATCGGTACATCGCCGTTATACACAATGCAGGCAATCATTGGAACGGAGCGCATCTCACTCGACCTGATTTATGGAGCCGTATCATGCATTTTCTGGACACTATCTCTCCAAACAACGCTAAAATATGTCATATTAATCCTGAGAGCGGACAACAATGGTGAAGGTGGAATTCTTGCTCTTTATACATTAATCCGAAAAAATGCAAAATGGCTCATAGTACCGGCAATTATTGGGGCGAGCACATTGCTGGCAGATGGGATTATCACGCCGCCAATGTCTGTGTCTTCGGCTATTGAAGGTTTAAGAATTATTTATCCTGAGATTGAGACAATGCCTATTGTCATTGGTATCATTACGTTATTATTCATCATACAGATTTTTGGCACCACGCTGGTGGGAAGGGCGTTCGGCCCCGTCATGACCATCTGGTTTTTAATGCTATTCGTTTTGGGAGCTGCGCAGGTTATTCAGCATCCGGAAATCCTGAAAGCTCTTAATCCCTACTATGCCTACAACTTACTCGTATCACAACCAAACGGTTTTTGGTTATTGGGCGCTGTTTTTCTCTGTACGACAGGGGCAGAAGCGCTTTACTCAGATCTGGGACATTGCGGAAAGGGCAATATCAGAGTAAGCTGGATTTTCGTTAAATCCTGTCTTGTAATTAATTATTTCGGACAAGGTGCCTGGCTGGCTCTTCACGCCGGCGAGCTTCTTGATGGCCGGAAACCGTTTTATGAAATTATGCCAGGTTGGTGGCTTATTGCCGGAATCAGCATTGCAACGATGGCCGCGGTCATAGCTAGTCAGGCACTGATTAGCGGTTCATTTACGTTGATTTCGGAAGCGATCCGACTTAATCTTTGGCCAAAAGTTCGACTGATCTACCCAAGTGACCAGAAGGGACAGCTTTACGTTCCAAGTTTAAACTGGCTTCTTTGGGCAGGATGTATCGGCGTGGTTCTCTATTTTGAAGAATCGACCCATATGGAAGCGGCGTATGGCCTCGCCATTACGCTGACAATGATTATGACAACGGTTTTGTTTTCCTTTTACTTATTCGTAATTAAGAAAAATAAAATCGCAGCGGGCGTGTTTTTACTCGTTTATCTGGCTATTGAAATTTCATTTCTTGCGGCTAATTTACTTAAATTCTCACATGGTGGCTGGGTTTCACTGCTGCTTGCTTTGGTCATAGCAGCTGTGATGGGTTTATGGTTGAAAGCCCATTATATCAAACTTCGGTTAACAGAATTTGTTGATTTGAAACGCCATATTTCATCTCTGAAAGAACTTAGCAATGACATCAGCATACCTAAATATGCGACACACCTGATCTTTATGTCAAATGCTGATCAGGAAGATGAAATCGAGAGCAAGATTCTTTACTCAATTTTCCAAAAACGTCCAAAAAGGGCTGATATCTATTGGTTTGTGCACGTGGAAACGACAAACGAACCATATACAATGGACTATCATGTGAATGTGATGGCCGAAGATGATGTAATTAAAATTACTTTCCGCCTGGGATTTAGAATTGAACAGCGCATCAATCTCTTTTTACGAAAAGTGGTGGAAGATATGGTTTTAAATAAAGAAGTTGATGTGACCAGTCGTTATGAATCCCTAAACCGGCAAAATGTAATGGGCGATTTTCGGTTTGTTGTCCTGGAACGTTTCCTGTCCGTCGAAAATGATCTTTCCTGGTTTGACGAATTCGTAATGAAATTTTATTTCAGTATAAAAAGCATTACAAACTCAGAAGCTAAATGGTTTGGTTTGGATAGCAGCTCAGTAAAAACCGAAAAGGTCCCGCTGGTAATCCGTCCTAATCGAAATATAAGAATGCACAGGGTTTATGATCATTGATTGATTTGGAAATCTGGTATTTGCCTTGCCCGTTCAACAAAGTATAACGAGCAAGGATCGGCGGAATTATTCAGGCAATCTTGTAAAAGCCAATCAGTCGCAGCAAGTTGAAAAGATTTAAAATTTGGTAGTAGAAAGCCATACCCAGGTCGCTGCTAATTAACTTTTACAGGTTCACAGTCTCATTATTTCGAATTAATATTTTTCAAGGAGCGGCATGATTTCTTTCATGTCGCTCCTTTGCATATGCAGCAAATGCTCCCCGTTCTAACATGCGCGGATACTAATGCGTTTTCAACAGTACTTCAAAAACTAGACAACGTTGTCTACCCTAGTAATGCGCCAACTAACTTTGGCACAATAATTTAAATAACACACAGTGAGGAGAACTCTGAGTCAGGCGATTGAAATTTAGTTAATTACCTCATTTCATTCAACTAACAAGTTTCAGGAATTCATCTCAATCTAACCAGCATTACATTCATATCAACTTAACCAAACTACATTTTATGAAATCATCTCGCCTCATTCAGTCTTTAACACTTATTTCTGTGCTGGGCCTTAGCGCTTGTGAAGATCACCGCGATAGTCCAAATGCGCCATTTCCCGAACGTATCGATTTTGTAGCTGAGCGCCAATACCCGGAAGGGATAGCTTACTCTTCTCAGTTATCGAAATTCCTGATAACTTCAATCCCATTAGGGAAAATCGGGACGGTCAGCACCGACGGAAAATATGAAGATTTGATTAACGCACCGGAATTGATCAGCGGAATCGGTATGAAAGTTGCCGGAAATTACGCATTTGTTTGCAACAGTGACCGTGGTATATCAGTTAAAAGTACAACAGCAGGCGCTTTTCAAACCGCAGAACTTTTGGTCTTCAACCTGACTACACGACAATTGGAACGCCGCACAAATCTGGCTTCGCTGATCCCGGCTGAGCAGCGGAACTTCGCTAACGACGTAACACTTGCGCCGGATGGTACCGCCTTTGTTACTGACTCTTTTTCGCCGGTGATTTACCGGGTTTCTCCGGATGGAATTGCCAGTGTTCTGGCGCGGGATGAAGTTAATTTTACAAGCCCTGGTTTTGGATTAAATGGGATTGTTTACCATCCTGACGGTTACCTCATCGTTGCGAACACCGGACAGGGAAAACTCTTTAAAGTGGATTTACAAAATGGCAATCAGGTGAGTGAAATTATAGGCACAGGCGCGCTTCCGGGTGATGGTTTAACACTTCTTGATGGCGATTTGTACGTCGTGACAGGTGGAGCACGCGTCGCTCAACTTCGCAGCAGCGACAACTGGAAAACTGCTTCGATCCTAAAATTTGATGAGGTCGGTTACTTAGGTGCAACAACCAGCGTTGCAGTTAATAATCAAATATATACACTGAATGCACGAATCGGAACAATTGGAGATGCCCGGGATTTTAGTATTCAGCGGTTCCGTTAATCTCAGAAAAATCTAATCAATCTATTTTGAGGGTTGATAAAATTATAAGCGCAATAAGATCTCCGAAACTAAACGGAAGCTTATTGCGCCTAATTTTTTGGAAATAACCTGACCGCCGGTCAACGAATCGAGTTTAATTATTCAACAATCCAGCGGTTAACCGAATTATATTTTCCCTCCACTACAAGTTTATAAAAACCCTTTGGCAGTTTATTGATATCTATCGAAGCTTTCCCGGCCAAAACAGGTACCTGACTCATAAGCATATAGCGGTCGTTCCCTCCGGTTTCAAAATGATTAGTAACAGATACCCAAATCTTTACATCACCTTCATTATTTTTTGCCGACCAGCTCACGTTTATCTTGCCATCCGCCTTTGTAGCTGCCAGCTCTGACACGGAAATTTTTCCTGTCAACGAGATTCCGTCCAACTCGAAGAATTGTTCTTTCGGTATTTTCAGATCCAGATGCCGTGCCATGGTTGGCATGATATCGACAATAGAAGGAATTTGCTTGTGATCAGCGGATTTCGTAAAATAATCATTTAAATCCTTTGCGTTGGTAACAATCCAGGTACTGCGCTCGGCATCTGATTGACCACCATGATCTTTCCCTGAGGGTTCTCCCCTTCCATGATCAGTTGTAATAAAGACCTGCCAGTTTTCGCCATGCTTACTCTCCCTTTCCTTGACCGCCTGCCAAAGCTGGCCCATCTGCGTATCCATCCGCTTGACAGCATTAAAAAATTGATCACTATTTCCGTAACGGTGCCCCATGTCGTCCGTAAATTCGAGATAAACCCACGACAGGTCAGGCGCTTCATTTTTAATGTGTAAGGCAGCCTCATCCACTACCTTTCCGTCAATCTTACTGATGTACTCAGCATTTTTGTCGTGTGGGAAGTTGATCGTATCCAGTTCAAAACCATCGAAAAAATAATCCATTTTCATTTTCCCAGTTTCCGGTAAATCCGTTCCAATCAGCTTAGTGCGGTTATCAAGCCAGGTAGAATAAATTGCCGTCTTTTTCGCAGGATAGGCTTCCCGGAAAAATCTGAATATGGTCCAGTAATGATAGTTGGGCTTTTTGATATTGTTATCCCATACGTTGTGTTTATTTACCCAGGTTCCCGTCAAAAGGCTGTTGTAGCCTACCGCAGAAATCGTAGGCGTTTGGGAATAGGTTTTTTTCTCGCCACCCACATAAGCCCGGGTAATGCCTCCAACTTTGGCAATGGCATCCAGATTTGGAGTCGATACTTTTTTTAACTGTTCGTAGGATATACCATCGACGATCACAAACAAAGCTTTATTTTTACTGTTTTGTGCAAAAGCAGCGTCTCCAAAAAGAAGTGAAACCGCAAAAAAGACAGACCGTTTTAAATACATTTTTTATCTTAATTTTTAATAATTTTAATTCAAAAACTCAATTGTCCTAATAATGCACAGATATTTCGTTCTATATCGAAGACTAATTTGAATAACTTTCTGATCTTGAATGACTATTCCCAAAGGTTTGCAAAATTGCTGAATCAACCGCAGAATAGTTTTACTTCAATATTAATTTATCTTCACTATTCTGCCCGCTACGGAGAGAATTTAGCTGTCCATTTTTTTTGGGAGTGGAAAGTCACGTGACGGAACGTTCCAAATTGCAAAAAAAGCCGTCCGAACATAGTCCGACGGCTTCTGTTTACCTAATTCTTGATTTACATTTTAACAAATTCAACACGCCTGTTATTAGCTTTCCCGGCTGTCGTGTCGTTAGAATCGACGGGCTCTGCCTCTCCCTTGCCATCACTTTGCAGCCGCGAAGCTTCAATTTCAAACGTTGCCGAAAGCGCAGAGCGCACCGCATTTGCTCTTTTTTTGGAGAGTTCGACATTTGTAAGTTCATCGCCATCGGAATCTGTATAGCCGATAATATTTACTTTAAGTGAGGAATTCTCCTTCAATAACTGAGCGATATCCTGTAAAGTACCAAATGACTCTGGTTTAATCTGATCACTGTTCACGTCAAAGAGAATACCATTTGTACTGAATTTACCTGCACTCGCCAGTTTGTTTCTCAGATTAGGAGCACCAACAGCCAGGCGGATGTTCCCCGTAAAAAATGCACCTTCTTTATTGTCATATTCGGGATTGCTTGACGAAAAAATCATGGAATTCAAAACTGCCCCGGCATCCAGCGCCCTCGGCAGATCCAATACCTTTGTACTGTCCAGATAGACCCGGATACGTTGTTTTTGCCGCCAGATTGAAATTTTAACCGCTGGCTTGTCTGGTGTTTTAAATTCAGGGACACTATTCTTGTACTGATCACCTATTAGGTTCGTTGAGTAGTACATCTGTCCTTTGCCTGATGCCGGCTGAAAAACGAGTTTAAAATTCGCAACATCCGACACTTGCATTTGTGCTCCCATTTTAAACTTTTCATCAACAGTTTTGGTCTGGATCAGACTGATCATCCATTGACCAATGCCGGCAACCTGTTTGTTGGCCATCAGCTCCATTTGAAGTGTAAAATTTTCAGGCAAATCACCATTCATATTTTCTGGATAAAATACGCCGGATTGTGCCATACGAAGCCATTTTCCTTCCCGGCCATCGATCTTTACGAGCTCAGCGCTTGACCTGGTGTTCCAGTTTGATGGAAAATCCCCAAGTGACTCCTGAGAAAAATCTTCCAAAACAATCACCTTTTCACCAGCAATAAAATCAAATTTTGAGTAAGAATTAATGTCATGAATTTCGGTACCTCTTTCGCTTGTATTCTGAGGTTTTTGTTCAGCTTCCGGGCTATTAGTTGACACTGTAGAAGACTCCGGTTGTGAAGGCGTTTCCTGGGGTTCCGTTTTATTTTTTGGTTTCTTTTTCTGAGTTGCCTTGTCTATTGACTGATCAATTTTTTCGCCTACCTTTTGTTCAACTTTATTCCGAACGCGATCTAAAAGCTGTGCGTTGCTTTCAATGGCATAAACACTTACTATTAAAATCAATAAGATTTTTTTCATTGCTAAAAATTAGAATTATAAAATCACCAGAGGAAGCTGCAAAACAGTCCATGGGAGCAAATCAGACTAAAATCATTGTTATTACCAAATTAAATTTGAGTTAAGAAATGCGTAAAATACTGGGCTCCTCCGGACTGCTGTAACAACGCTTAAAAGCTTACTCTCTTTGTAACCGCTATTTTACTGAATATAAATGAGTTAACATCTGAAAAAATTTATTAGTGAATTTTGAATTAATTTCAGTCGTCTCAATACTTAAAAAATCTTATACTAAATCTTCCGCCAGTTTTAAAAAAATCGTCCTCAACGCCTGATTCCTGGCAAAGGCCCAAACCATCTCTTTCCGTAATGGCCAACGCTTATGCATACCATAAACATCAAAATTTTTTTATCACTTGCAGCTGCCTTGATATTTGATCCAAATAAAAATATTTCTATCTTAATTGCTTGTTTTACAGGGATTATCGAACTTAAAAAGGCACCGTACATAAATTATTTTGAGACCAATTTGCCTGCGTCCAGAAGAGATAAATTTGCGATAATCAAAACAACATTTAGGTTTGAATTCCGCTGCCGTTTTTTAATAATTCCTATTTCACAATTAACAATTTCTTCATTTTTGTTTCAGTAATTAAAGCAGCAAAAAAGTGATTTTTGTCTCAACCAAAGGTTTCAAAGCATTTGACGTTAAACAAATTACAAAGAACTCTCCTCGAAATATAAATGAAAGATGCCGATTGAATAGTTGTCGTACTCATCTCAAAAGCTTATTTTATGTTAAAAACATTACCTATTCCTAAACATTTTCGGAAGCTCTCCCGGGTTGTGCTTTGCCAGGCGTTACTTGCCGGGAGTCTGGTTCCGGTTTCAAAAGCAGAATTCAATGTGCTGAGCACCATTAGAATCGACAAAACTATTACCGGGCGAATTATCGATGAAACTGGCAGCGGACTGCCTGGTGTAAGTGTTATCGTAAAAGGAAGCAGCTCAGGAACCATTTCAGACGGTGAAGGAAAATACCAGATCAGCGTTCCCGATAACGCAGTCTCGCTAATATTTTCCTATGTCGGTTACCTGTCCGTAGAAACTCCGGTCGGAAACGCGACTTCTCTGGATATCACCATGCAGCCTGACGCTAGAAACCTGAATGAAGTGGTGGTCACTGCCCTTGGTATCAAACAGGAAACCAAGCGTCTAGGCTATGCGGTTCAGGAGTTGAAGGGTTCGGATTTGGACAAAGCCCGCGAGACCAATTTTGTCAGTGGGCTGGCAGGAAAAATTGCCGGCGTTCAAGTCATGACCAGCCCGAGCGGTATCGGGGGCTCGGCACGTATAACCATTCGGGGGGATAAATCTCTTGATATTAATAAAAACCAGCCGCTTTTTGTAATTGACGGCGTACCAATTACCAATGCATTAACGGGTTCAAGCGGACGGGATTTTCAGGAACTCGATTATGGAAACGGAGCTTCACTGATTAATCCGGATGATGTAGAATCTATGACTGTGCTTAAAGGTGCGAATGCATCGGCACTGTATGGGTCCCGCGGCGCGAACGGTGTGATCGTCATTACCACCAAATCAGGTAAGAACAGCAAAGGGCTGGGCGTATCGGTAAATGCCGGCCTGACTTTTGAAAACCCTCTGATACTTCCTGATTTTCAGCGCGTTTATGGTCAGGGGAACAATGGTGAATTTAGTTTCGTAGATGGAAATGGCGGCGGTATTCGTGATGGTGTGGATGAAAGCTGGGGTCCGCAAATGGACGGAAGACTTATTGCCCAACACAATTCTCCAACTTCGAATGGCTTCCGTGGCGGTGATATCTCCCTGGTTGATGACGGTGTCCTGGGATCACCCGCAGACCTTGCTGCACGTGGAACGATCACGCCAACCCCCTTTCTTCCCGGGAACGATCTGAAAGAATTCTACGAAACAGGTATAACCAAAAATACCAACATTTCAGTTACCGGAGCTAATGAAAAGGGCGATTTCAGATTATCCTACACGTTGCTTGACCAAAAGGGAATTATTCCAAATACGGATATAAAGCGTAACACGTTTGCTATCAACACCGGTTATAACCTGTCGCCAAAACTTTCTGTTCGTATCTCGGCGAATTATGTAAATTCAGCAAGCGACAACCGCCCGAACCTGACATACGGAACCGAGAGTATCATCTATCTGCTGCACTGCTGGATGGGTCAAAATGTAGACTTGAACAGTTTGAAAAACTACTGGATTCCCGGAATGGAAAATAAACAGCAGTTCAATTTCAATTATAACTACCACGATAATCCATATTTCAACCTATACGAAAATACGAACAGCCAAAGCGCGAACAGGATTTTCGGAAACATTGCCGTTAAATATAACTTTAACGATTGGCTGAGTTTACAGGTAAGAGGCGGTACTGACTTTAATAATGATCTCAGAAAAAGAAGACGTGCTTTCAGCACGCAGAGATTTCCGTTTGGCAGCTACCGTGAGGAACGTGTAAAAAATGGAGAATCTAACTTTGACTTCCTGTTTAACGCTTCAAAAGAGATTAACGAAACCTTTACAATCGGAGCAAATTTTGGAGGAAACCGCCAGATCAGTAAAACAAATAATTTTGAAGTTACGGCGCCTCAGCTTTTGATCCCTGGAATTTACAGCTTTAATAACACCCGCGTCGCGCTGGTAAGCTCGATCGACGATATCAATAAAGTAGTCAACAGTTTATACGGGTCAGTTCAGTTTGGTTATAAAAACTTCCTATTCCTGGATGTGACCGCTCGAAATGACTGGTCAACAGCGCTGACGCTTCCAGCGGCGGCTGATTCGTTAGGACAAACGATCAATTCCTACTTTTATCCTTCTGCATCATTGAGTGCAGTGGTAAGCGATATTGTTCAACTTCCTGAATGGGTTTCATTCGGTAAAGTTCGCACCAGTTTAGCTCAGGTAGGTAACGACACAGATCCTTACCGTTTCACATCCGGCTATATCCGCGACAATCCATGGGGTGATTATCCAATTTACAATTCCAACAGCACACTTGTAAATTACAATCTGAAACCTGAGATCAGTACATCCTTTGAAATTGGTACTGAATGGCGGTTTTTGAAGAGCCGTGCAGGTCTGGATTTTACTTTTTATAATATCAATACAAGAAATCAGATTCTTCCATCCGTGCCCGTTTCGCTTACATCTGGGTACAATACTAGGATCGTAAATGCCGGTGAGATCAGAAACTACGGGTTTGAAGTTGTGCTTTCAGGAACACCGATACAAACCGAGGCTTTCCGTTGGGATATCGGAGTGAACTGGTCGGCCAACCGCAGCAAAGTAATCGAATTTGATGGTGTGGTTGAGGATTACCAAATGGCTGAACGTCACGGCGTATCGATCCGCGCACAGGTTGGCGAACGCATGGGAGATATGTATGCTATTGGTTTCAAACGTGTTGAAGATAGAAACAGTCCTTATTTTGGCCAGAAAATATTGAACGAATCTGGCCGGTATGTCAGCACGAATAACCGTATCAAGGTAGGAAATTATAATGCCGACTGGATGGCAGGTATCCGCAATACCTTTACCTATAAAAATGTAAGTCTGGGTGCGCTTTTGGATATCCGTCACGGCGGACAGATTTTCTCTGAAACTTTTGTTGTAGGACTGGAAGCAGGTCAGCTGGAAGAAACTTTGGAAGGACGCGCAAATGGATATGATCTGACCGTTCCTGGTAATGGCGTAATCGCCCAGGGTGTCATTGAAAATGCAGATGGAAGTTTCCGCCCAAATGATGTGAAACTTTCCGCCCGCGAATATCATCAGTCACGTACCGGAAACCGCGATATCCCGGAAGGCGGAATTTTCAATGCTTCTTACGCCAAACTTCGCGAAATCAGACTTGGCTATACTGTCCCTGCGAAATACTTATCAAAAGCTAAAATCAGAGGTTTGAATGTTTCCGTTGTAGGCCGTAACCTGGCTGTATGGAGCAAAGTTCCGCATATTGATCCGGAGACTTCATCGCTAAGCGGCGGAACAATTATCCCTGGTATTGAATCGGTTGGTATGCCTACAACGCGCAGCTGGGGTTTCAATCTTGGATTTAACTTTTAATCAGGCTAAACCTTACGACAATGAAAAAGACAAAACAATATATAATCATACTGGTCGCAGCACTTTTCCTTCTGCCAGCTTGTACCGATGATTTTGTAGAAAAAAACACGGATCCCAATGCGATCACCGATGTAACGCCTGACCTGCTTCTTCCCGGTATTATTCGTACCGCCGTCAATGAAATGGTTAATCAGAGCTGGGGAATTGGCAATATTGTTATTCAACATACCGCTAAAATTCAGTTCGTGTCTGAGGACCGTTATACCTGGGGCGACCGCGACGGACTTTGGAATAACATGTATAACAATCTCCGGAACGTACAGCTTTTGATTGAGCTGAGCGACAAGAATAATTCCAAAAACTACAAGGGTATTTCATTGATCATGCGCGCCTGGATGTATTCGTTACTGACCGATGCGTATGGCGACGTTCCATATACCGAAGCGACGAAAGGAATCAGCGGCACATTTACACCGAAATATGAGACGCAGGAAGTAATTTATGCAGGAATCCTTAATGATTTGAAAACGGCCAACGATCTGCTGGGACCAGGCGAAACAGTTGTGGGAGATTTAATTTACAATGGCGACGTACAGCAGTGGAAAAAGCTTGCAAACAGCCTTCGCCTTCGTTATCTGCTCAGGATTTCTGATGTGAAAGATGTAAAGGCGGATATGCAGGCCATTCTTGCCAACCCAACTGCCACTCCGATTTTCAGCGAAGAAAATAAGAACAGCGACAACGCAACCCTTCGTTATTTGACTTCTGCGCCAAACCAGTTTCCGATGTATACTGCGCGTCAGGGATCTTTTGATGAATTTCGTTTGAGTAAAAATCTGGGAGATAAACTTACCGCTCTATCTGACCCAAGAATTACAGTTTTTGCTCAACCGACCGATGCATCTGTTGCAGCTGGCGCACCAAAATATACGGGAGTACCTAACGGATTAAACGAAGTTGCTGCGCTGGACTATGCCGGAGGACCTAATAACGTTTCACGGGCTGGTGCTCTTTTTTACAAAGGCTCAATCACCGAGCGCGGGCTGGACGTAGCCAAAGGATATATTATGGGATATCCCGAGCTTCAATTTGTATTGGCCGAAGCGGTGAAAAAGGGACTGGTCACCTCGACCAAGACAGCTCAGATGTACTATGAAGAAGGTGTTAGATCCGCATTCGATTTTGTTGATGTGACCATGCCTGCAAATTATCTTACAAGCCCGGGTGTAGCGTACAGCGATGCTGATGCACTTACGGTTGTCGGTACACAAAAATGGATTGCGCTCTTTTTTACCGGACTTGAAGCTTGGTTTGATTGGCGACGTACCGGAATCCCGACAATTACTGCCGGACCGGATAATGTAAATGGCGGAAAGGTTCCTGTCCGTTTTGCTTACCCGCGCAGCGAACAAGTCCTGAATGCCACTAGTTTGAATGAAGCAGTGGCAAGGCAGGGCGCTGATACCTACAATACAAAAGTATGGTGGGATAAATAATAAGCCCGACTATTTCGATATCGGTAAAATCAAGTTCTGTTGAAACAAAATCCCCAGAGATCTTTGCGATGCAAAGATCTCTGGGGATTCTATTTTTAGGAAGTTTGGGCCAATTTTCACGTAGCATGCATGAATAACCTGGAACTGGTATGTGGGTGATTTTGACGGTAATGATATGCATCCAACGGTACTGAAAAAAACTGTTCATAATCAATTTGCCCCTATGAAGGACTTCTTTAAATAAAACATATTATTTTTGGTACTAAAACCTCTTTGTAGGTTGTAACAATGGATATTGGGTTGACTATTGATTATTCAGTCCTTTTTAAAACCTTTTAATATTATAATGATGAACAAAAAAATCTTGCTGGTACTTGCCGGAGCAGCTTTTGTTTTTACGTCTTGTCAAAAAAAATCTTCTGAAACTTCTGATGCCGCAGTAACCGACAGTACATCTGCCCCAGTAGAAACCCAAAAAGCCAATTCAGATTACAAACCTGCATTTGCGGGACAAACCAGGATTGGCGGAGTTAAATCAACCACCGCTTACGAAGGGAAAGTTTTGACGAGCGATCTGAAAAGTCCGTGGGGTATCACAAGCCTTCCCGACGGCCGTTTAATAATTACGGAAAAAGAAGGCACAATGCGGATTGCTACAACAGAAGGTAATTTAAGTGCACCGATCACTGGTATTCCTGCGGTAAACGCTGACGGACAAGGTGGTCTGTTAGGAATTCGTGTGGATCCTGATTTTGGAACAAACCGTATGATTTACTGGATATTTTCAGAGAAACGTCCGGATGGAAATCTAACTGCTGTTGCCAAAGGGAAACTTTCCTCTGACGAAAAGAAAATTGAAGGCGCAACGGTCATTTACCGGGCCACGCCAGCATATGCCGGAAATCTTCACTATGGAGGCCGCATTCTTTTTGACAAAAATGCAAACCTGATCATCAGCACCGGCGAACGTTCCGACACGGTAACCAGGCCGCAGGCTCAGCAATTAAATTCCAGCCTTGGGAAAGTGATCCGGATCACCAAAGAAGGCAAACCGGTCGCTGGCAATCCATTCGAAAGTAAGAGCGGAGCAAAACCAGAGTTGTATTCTTATGGTCACCGCAATGTTCAGGGTCTGGCTTTTCATCCTGTTTCAGGAGATCTTTGGGAAGTTGAATTCGGACCAAGAGGCGGAGATGAACTCAACCGCATCGAAGCAGGTAAAAACTATGGCTGGCCAACAATCACTTATGGGATCGAATACAGCGGCAAAAAAGTTGGCGATTCGATTCAGGTTAAGGAAGGAATGGAGCAGCCGGTATACTACTGGGATCCTGTAATGTCTCCAAGCGGAATTACATTTTACAGCAGTGACAGCATTCCGGAATGGAAAAATAATCTTTTCATTGGTGGTTTGAGCAGCATGCACATTGCGAGACTGATCATTGAAAATAACAAAGTGGTAGGGGAAGAAAGACTTCTTGCAAACGAAGGCCAGCGCTTTCGTGATGTTACCGAAGGCAAAGATGGTGCGTTATATACTGTAACAGATCAGGGAAGATTATACCGCGTTTACAAGAAATAAATTTGATGTTGTAAAACGACAATAATACCATTTAAGATTTATAAGAAAAGTTCTCAGAACTGAGCCCGGGCGCAGTTTCTGAGAACTTTTCTTATTTCTTCTAGATAAAAAAAACTAGTCTCGAAGTTTAATAGAGCTGATTAAACAGCCATTTGAATGTTCCATGAGACTGAGACCTGAACGTAATTTCCGGCCCGAAAGCGTAGAGTTTGCCTTTTCCTACATTGGCTTCAAAGGCTGCTACCCCACCCTGTAGATATGCCTGCCCCCACGCCCACCCGCTCCGAAGCGGACTTGCGTTGGGAAACCAGGCAAGCGGTTTGATAATACCTTTCGCGATAGCATCAGGTGAAACCGTAAAGACAGGACTATTGTCAAAATAGACATCGGTTTTAGCATTCATTCCCCAGCTCGCTTTTGCGGTGGTATCGACGCTCACATTCAAAAGACTGCCCGGAATAAAGTATTTTTCTGATGGCAGCGGCTCACTGCTTCCACTTTTTGTTACCTCGGTTATTGCATTACGAACAGGCAAGCCCAAATGATAAGCAAGTCCGGTACTGCTGCCAATGGAAACGATTTTCCCACCAGCTTCCATGAACTTCTTCAATTGCGGAATGGATTTCGAAGCTGTTAGCGATCCCATCATCGGACGAAATTCTTCCGGAACTTCCTCTTCTTGTGGCCCTCTGCTTACAGCCATGGCGTTCATCACAGAATCGCGCGGCGAAGGGGCCGATATTGCACGGGTTACGAAAACGATTACATCATACTTGCTGCGCAAATCAGTACCGTCAATTTCTTTGGCAAAAACAACATTGAATGGAAAATGGTATTGTTCCAAAATCCAGCGCACCCATCCTGAAGGCATTGAGCCGCCATAAGTATCCCAGAGCGCTACTCTTAGCGGTTTTACTTTCTCCATTGATCCGGCAGGTTTTTTGGATACCGCGCCAACCTGGATACCGAGTTCTTTCGAAGATTTTTCTACGATACTTTTTGACTTTGCACTTTGAGGAATATAAAAAGTACCGTCAGATAGTCTAAAAACATCGGCTCCGGCCTTCAGCAGATCATTGACAGCTACGAAAGCGTCATTGACGCTGGCCTTGATCTGATAACCAGCAGAACCGGAAGTGACCTTACCTGCTGCCAGCTGCAACTGGCCATACGGCATTTTCTCAAATGGTCCGTCAAATGGGTCCAGTATACGGTCAAATTTCACACCCATCTGAAAGGCGAGTGTCCATCCAGCAGCATCATAAGGTTTGATAGGAGGACCGCCGGGATATTGAAAATCATTTGGATAATCCTGGGGTTCAAACATATCGAGGATATGCGGACGAAAAGCCTGAGCCGTTTTGACAATATAGGAACCGGCAGGATAATTTTTGCCCGCTACTGAAAACGAAGAAGTTAATTTTTCGATCTGGATACCAGTCCTTACCAAAGCGTTAATAAATTTAACCGCAGTAGGAAAGTCGGCCTGGTCCGAGGGAATAATGTAACCCCGTGGATCACGTTTGGCAGGAGCCTGAAATATTTCGTCATAATATTTTGAAGGTAGGCCTCCGCCAGTACGAGGAGCAACGCCAGCGGAAGCCGTTGTTTCTATTCCCCGTGGCCTTGCCTTCGCCTGATCAGCTTTGTAGGCCTGATGGATTTCATCCACGCGTTTGGGTGTCGGTGTCCAGTAATCGTTGCTGCCGCGGTTAATGGAATTTTTGCCCATTACATAAATATTGTAAAGCAGGTGATCGCTGTTACGCGCTGCATAATCCAGAACGGAATAGTTCAGTGACACCGAATAATCAATCGACTGTTTAAAATGCCAGGTTTTCTGAGGCGTTACCGGAAAAGGAGTGTTATTATTTGGAATCAAACGCTCAGGAATCAGCGGAACTGGCTCCGGCGTAGGCCCACCGATAATCTCGGTAAGAATCCCGATCATGTTATGAAAGTGCGTGGTTGTGCGCAATCCCCCATTGTACCAGGTAGAAAAACTTGAACCTGTCAAGCGCGTAAATCCAGGTTTGTTTTCAGCATTCAAACGGTTATACATCGCCGCTCCCACCGCATCAATTCCGGTAATCATCATTGGATCAAAAACATAATTAAATGGATCCCGGTACGGAGGCCCGGCTAAAATAGAGCCCGCCGGACCACGCTGATGGTGGTTGTACATAATCTGCGGTATCCATTCCACGAAGAGCTGCTTACCCATATTCCGGCTTTCTATCTGGTTTTGCATAAAAAAGTCGCGGTTATTATCGTGTCCTACGTATTTTTGATAAAGCCTGGGTATCCCCTCATTTTTTCTTTTTGCGGGATCTTTTTCTCTCATATACCAATCCGAAACCAGCTCCTGTCCATCAGGATTTGCATGCGTAAAAAGAATAACAACCTTATCCAGAATCCTTTTATTTTCTTCATCATTCCGGCTGACTATATTGTAAATTGTCTCGATCAATTGGTGTATCCCAACAACCTCGGTCGCATGTAAACCGCCATCAATCCACACAATTGACTTCCCTTCTGCCGCCATTGCACGAGCCTGCTCTTCACTCACTCCCTCTGCACGGGCCATTTTAGTTGAAATTTCCTTGTATCGTTCAAGTCGTTTAAGATTTTCAGGAGATGAAACAATCAGCATATATTGATCCCTGCCTTCGGCTGTCTTACCAATAACTGTCAATTTAATCCGATCAGAAACTGATGCAAGTTTCTTCCAGTAGGCTTCTGTTTGGGTAAAATTAGCCAGCTGATAGTCATCGCCAATCGTGAAACCAAAATGTTCTTTGGGGGTAGGAATCGTCTGAGCAAAAGACAACGAAATGGACAAAATAAACAACAAAACATGTAGACGAATTCGTATCATAGAGAACCGATTAGCGATTAGTAAGTGATTTGAATGACCTTGAAAAGAGTTTGGAATAACAACACGACGTTTTTTCGAACGATCAAGGTACCCCGACAACCAAATTCTTTCATATTTCTGCGAATGATTTGCAAAACGGATTTCACAGGGCAATCAATGGCAGCCTCCGTTGTATTTAAAGTTGACCCAAATAAGAAATAACAATTTTGCCGACGGATACGGCTCAGCTTTCTGTGTTGAAGTAGGTAGGCTATAACGGAGATTAAGAGTTATTGAAAAACTTCGGCTAATCCAAGTTATTCTTGTATCGCCCAAGACGAACTTTTACAGTAACGATCACCTATCACACTTGCATCCAAATCTATCTGCTTGTTGAAAAGTGCGTTGAATATTTTGTCAGCAGGCTCGTCGGTGTACCTGACATGAAGCCCTTCCAGATACTGCGTAGCTATTTCATAAGGAACAAAACGGTAACTATCAAATTGCTTCTCAATTTGCAAGCAAACCATCTCAAAAAAGGGTTGATAAATTCCTTCCGGTGATACAATAAGCAAATTTGTTGATTCGGCAAATGTGATTTCAGAAAGGTTGATCTGTGTCTTATCCCGACCGATTACCGTATAAAATTTACTAACAAGACTCACTGCGAAAAACAATTCTTTGGTTAATGTTCTATCAGGCAATCTCAAACTATCCAATATTAGATAGCCACTGAAGGAAGGCGCCTGACCATAAGTTGTTCCAATCACTTCCTTATCTGCCAGCAAGCCTACTTTGTTTTCAAAATCACTCCACCTTTGTTTGAAATCAGTTGCATCATGAATATTCTCCATAATTATTTTACCTAATTCATCAAATCCGGAATATTGAAAAAATAAACTTCCTTCTCTGGACATCCCCAACGGATAATACTGTTTTATTGACTTATAAATTGGCCAGAAATCGAATTTGCTACTGCTAAAATAAAAAGCGGAAAGTGGCGCGTTACTGGTCATCATTCGATCATGGGATAAAACATAAGAAAAGGGAATGTCTCTGTCGTGAAATCTAAAATTAGCGCTCCGCCTCAAAGAAAAACTTATAATTTCCTACCAACGGTTGACGAAAATCGTTTAACCTGGCTGATGGCGGAGGAGCTACTGTCCAGCCCTTTTGAACAGTTGGTATTTTTTCAAACTGAAAACCATCTTTCAATTTCAGACCATCCTTCGCTGCGATTTCTTTTGCCTTTTCCCGGGCTTCGGCAGCCATGTCGCGTAATAACTTTTCAGTGGATTCCTTTGAAAATTCACTGCTAACCGTAAGACCCGAGATTTCCTTATACTTATCTCGCAATGCTTCGAGCAATGTATATTGTGGACGCGAAAGCGTCAGTATATAGTATGGATGTTCATAGCTTCCAAACTCATTCACCGACCTAACCGTTTTTGGTCCTGCAAAATTGATTTTATTCGCTAAGAGAAAATTTAAAAGAATTTTATCTACATTTTCAATATCGCTTTCGGAAGGCGCAGTCCTGAAATTTGATGTAGTCATGAAAGTAATTTGCTCAGCTTCAAGAATTTCAATCCGGTTCAGTTCAATTTCAATCCTTTTAGTATCCATTGAGTTAATATTTTTTAATTATCAAGATCGCACACGAATCCCAAAATCTCAAACACATTTACAAATAATTTTTATTTAATATTAAGCTAGTTACAAACAATTTATACTTACCCAATTTACGTTCCTCCGCGATCAGGATGTAACTTTGGATATCTACCTAGCTTATACAATCTGCAAATGTTCCCAATTGCTTTTGATCCCATATACAAATACCCTGTTCAGGAAGGCCACCGTTTCCCCATGGACAAATATGAACTTCTTCCTTTACAATTACTCAGGGAAGGCATAGCAGAAAAATCTAATTTTTTCAGTCCGGACATTGTGGATATGGAAGCTGTATATGCCGTCCACGATCGTGAATATACAGACCGGTTTATTCAGGGAAAACTTAGCGACCGGGAAATGAGACGGATCGGCTTTACGCAGACACCACTGCTAGTCCGGAGGGAGTTAATCATTACCAACGGAACAGTCCAGGGGGCACTTGAAGCTTTGGATACCGGAGTTGCGTTTAATATCGCAGGAGGCACTCACCATGCAGGCCATGCGCAGGGGGAAGGATTTTGTATAATCAATGACCAGGCAGTCGCTGCGCAATATCTGCTCGATCACAAAAAAGCTTCAAAAGTACTTATTGTTGACCTTGATGTTCATCAGGGAAACGGAACTGCAAACATCTTTCTAAATCAGCCAGCAGTATTCACTTTTTCCATGCATGGAAAAAACAATTACCCATTCCGAAAAGAAAAAAGCGATCTGGATATCGCGCTTGACGACAAAACGGACGATCAGACATACCTGAAATTACTCGGCGAAGTGCTCCCAGGATTAATTGAGCAGGTGCGTCCTGATTTTATTTTTTATCAGGCGGGTGTTGATATTCTTCAGACAGACAAGTTCGGCCGGATGTCTTGCACGATCCAAGGGTGTCGGCAGCGTGATGAAATGGTCTTCCGACTTGCAAGCAAACACGGCATTCCTTTGCAATGCAGTATGGGAGGCGGTTATTCTCCACAACTCCGAACGATTCTTGAAGCGCATGCCAATACTTACAGGGTTGCTTCCACGATTTTCTGATATGAATTTTAAAAATATTACCGACGATTTCATTGGTACGCTATCTCGCCAACTGCTCCGAAAGCTTTGTTTGGTCGACCTCTGAGAAAAATTGTTTCAGAAGCAGTCGCAGTTTTGGATTTACTATATTTTTACAAAACGGTTTATCGGGATTGTTGTAATAATAATTCAGGTATGTTTCCTGATTCAGTTTGAATTCTTTAAAAGGAATAATCTGCGTTATGATTTTGTCATCAAATTCAGATTGCATCTCATCCAGTAAAACCTTCGCAAGCTGAGCCTGCTGATCTGTAAACGTGTAAATGGCCGATCTGTATTTGGAGCGCATGCTGTGAATAGAGGTGCAGCTATGCGTATGAAGATGAACTGCAATCAGCGTTTGCAGAGAAATCTCTTCTGTTTCATAATTAACCAGCACAGCCTCCGAAAAAGTAGAATTGTCACCAATGGATGAAATCCAGCCCTGCTCCACAGCTATAACTCCTTTCAGCGATTGAAAAATCGCTTCGGTACACCAATGACAACTTCCTCCAAATCCTATTTTGCTGATCATTTTCAAGTTCTAACAACCTTAACAATATTTAATTGAAAACTCTGCAATGCCTCAAATAATTTCAAGATGATCGGAGTCGTTTTTTTTATTTATCGGATCTATTTAATTACTGCATTATACGAGTTAGCTGCCAATCCTGTAATCAAATCATCCACTGCTGCCTTCATAATATCCATAGAAAAGAGTGAATTATCAGTTTGAAAACCGGGATATGTCAAAGCTTTTTTAATGTCATTTTCGAGATTTAGCGAAGACTGTTTGCAGTTGGAAAACAAGCCTTGTTCCTTCAAATAACTTGCAAGATATAACTGCTCCGACTGGCCGGGGGTCGGAATCAGAAGTGCTTTTTTACCCATAAATGCAAGATCCATCAGCGTGGAATAACCGCTTCGGCAAATAACAATTTCGGCGCTCCCCATCAAGTTTGCCAATTCTGAGGCATTTCTGTGAGTATAATAAATCGTATCGGAAGGAAGATTTACCGGAATAGGTCCTTCCGGCCTTCCACCTACGACTACGTACCTATAAGCCTGCGATGGTGGAATTTGATTTAAAATAATGTTCTCTAACTGGGTACGTTGAGGCTCGGGCCCTGATAACAGCACTAAAATTTCTCCGGGATTGAGACGTTGCCCGGACGCTGGGAGTTCAAGCTGGGAAAGTATTCCGATATATCGCGCATTAGAAGGTATGGTCGAAGGATGCGAAAGCTCACCTCCGATACTTTTGTGCTGCAATGCATCCACAATCCAGCAGGCATCAAATTTTTCCAGAATATTGTAATGAAGCCGGCGGAGAATGCTATCGGCAACCGGGCCGGCACCTGTTTTGATCGTCAGTTGATGCGTAAGAATAACTGATGGAACATTCTTGATTTTCAAGCCATACCGATTATCTGAAATAATCAGATCGAACTTATTTTTATCCTGAACATCACGCAACCATTGACGTTCCGCTTTAATTGCCCTTAAAATTTCAGGAACCTGCATCAATATTTTAAGCGGCAAAATGTTGCCAGTTGCGCTGTATCGTATGTTGTAGCCCTCGATCGGCAAAATCCTTAATTGGGGAAAATTACTTTTTAAAAGTAAAGCAACAGATCCATGAGCGGCCAGAGTAACGCGACAATTTTTCTCCAACAAATACCGGATCAGCGGTATGCACCGCGTTGCATGACCCAATCCCCAGTCAAGCGGCGCAAGTAATATATTCAATGAGTCCGGCATTCTTAAAATCGATTTTTCCACCCTGCGTTTGATGCAAAGATAAGAGCCATTAAGTAAATTGTGGGCCATTTCCCCAAGAATGGACAAGAACTATTGGAAACAAAAAACCCGGTCAAAGAATGCCGGGTTTATACTATTTTGTTGATTTCTATCGATCAGGCTGTTTTCTTCTTTTCAGTACTCTTCAACGCCCAGTAAACTAAAACAGGTTGAAAGAACAATCTTGCAAATCTCTTCCCGTCGGTATCCAGCCCGAAAGCATCCCTTTTATTAAGCAGCTGAGAAATATTCCCTGGAAAAACGGCAGTAAAAAAACTAGCGACAAGTTTCCCAACCGTTTCCCGATGTTTTTTAGGAGCAAGTACTAAGGCTCCGCCCATGGCTATCTCCGCGAACCCCGAATAAACGACGGTAGTGTCTTTTTTCAAAGGTATAATATCAGGAACTTGCGCCTGAAATTCTTTCCTTGAAAAGGTCAGATGACTGATACCTGCGAAGATCAGCCCAGCACCTAACACTATTCTCGCTGTCGATTGTATGTCTTTCTCGGTCATAACGGTTTTTATTTTTTTCTGGCAACTGCAAATATTATTCCATAGCGTAGCTTACTTATCGAAATAATAAAATACCTGTGTTGGATTTCAATTATCGTCTGAATTCAGATGATAAACCAACAGCGGCAGTTTAGTATCCAACACGAGCTTTTTAGTCAGGCTTGGATTGATGATAAATTGTTCAATAAAACTTCTCTCCCGCGTTGAAACGACCAAAAGATCTGCACCACGCTGTTCGCAGAATTTTTCGATTCCTTCCAAAACACCACCGCCTTTTTGAATATTAATTTCACTAGCATCAATGCCAAGCTCACTGCTTATCGAGTCCATGAATTGACCGTCAGGCTGGATGTTAGGCTGCTCCAGGGAGCTTACTTTGATAAACGACAGCTTTCCATCCAGTTGCGTGACCAGCGTATTGACCTGTTTTAAGATGCTGATTTCCTCATATTCAAGCTGAGTTGCGTAGACAACATTTTTAGGATGATACGCATCTGTTTGCGGGGGAACAATAAGCACCGGACAACCAGCAGACAGCGCAATGTCAGTTGCTGAACTTCCGATCAATTTGTCGAAAAAACCTCCTTTTCCAGTCCTGCCTACTACAATCATATCAGCACCCAGCTGCGCTGCCAGTCCGATTGCAGCATCTTTTACTGTACCTTTTTCAGCATAGGCAATAGCTTTTAGGCCTTCAATTTCTGCTTCAACAACATATTCGCCAAGCTGCTCTTTGAGAGAATCTTCCATTTGCTGATAAATGGGCAGTGAACTTTGCGTGATGGGAATGGCAAGATCCGCGATATTTGGTTCGGTGGCGTGCATAATACAAAGTTCAGCGCCAGTTTTTACGGCAAAGTATTTTGCCAAAAGAAAAGCCTTGCGGGCATTTTCAGAAAAATCGATGGCAACAAGTATTTTTTTCATGACAGGATTAAAATGATGATTGTTTAAAATTAGCCTTCTAATCTGCTACAATCTCGATGGCTATGCAATTTCTGATGAACCAAGTAAAAAACTTATGACCATAATCATGTAGCGAACTAATTTTCGCCGGGACAGTGCTTCGTTATGAGGCATTAATTTTGTGTTAGTCGAAAAGTGCATTAGTGCGTAATATTGCTACATGTTTTTTTATTATTTACTCCGTCTTCTGTCAATTTCGACGATGTTTTTTGGCAAAATTTCTGTTAATAAAAAATTAAATTTACTATCGATAACTTATCACAGAATATTTAACAGGGTAAAGTAGGATGTTTTATCAATGTCTTAATTTACTTTTTCATATAAAGCTAATTAGCCCAGCTGTTAAGCTCAGATTTGGCCCGGAATGATAGGAATTATTTGTACGTATATATGTATATTCGAAACGTATTTGGAATCTCTACAACACCAAATGTTAACAACTTATAGAACTACTTCTATTTTTTGGCTTAATTATTGTAATAGTCATTGAGTAAGACTGAACGTTATAAGGAACATTGATATGAAAATCTGTATCATCGATGATGATAATACTTGTCATTTTATAGCCCGGCTGCTGATATCAAAAATATTGGTAAAACCTGATATTCTGCAATTCTTCAATGGTCAGGAAGCATTTGATTTTATAGAAACCTGGCAGCACAAGCCGGAGTCACTGCCTAGTATCATCCTCCTGGACATTAATATGCCAGTGGCTAATGGCTGGAAATTTCTGGATATGCTACGAAAACTGGAAAATATATACCAACCTGCAATTTATATTACTAGCTCCTCGCAGGACCAACGTGACTTCTCTCGTATGGAAACTTACCACGAGGTTAGAGGATTTCTTCCAAAGCCAGTGTCGAAGGACATTCTCGAAAAAATTTTACTCGAAGAGCATTGTTAAATATGTTTTTCAACAAAATACTGCCGCTCCAAGCATCCTTCAATCAATGCGCCTCAGCGCCGGACTAATGATTTGACGATCTGAAAAAAAGTGGTTTATCTTCCCCCATATCCCATTCAAACCATAAAATAGTTTACGCTAATAATTACGTAAGCTCTGCAACGGCGATCCTGTCAGTTTGGAGGAATCTACCTAGCTTAACTAACTGGTTCTGCAAATACTTATAAAACAGATTAATTAATACTGGTATTTTCAAAATGAAAATTGAGAAAAACTTAAAAGTCTTCACTATTTAGACTAATTAGTATTAATTTCAACCCCGAAGACATTCGGAACAAGCGAAGAATTTGGAAATTTTGCATTTTACTAATAATTAACATAATGAAAAAAATATTTATCATTGCTGCGTTTGCAGTTGTCTCGACGTATGCCCATGCGCAGCAGAACATTTTATTGGAGCAATCCTTCTGGAAAACTTCTCCTGATGTGAATGCTATCAAAGTAGAAATTGAAAAAGGAAGTAATCCAGCGCAATTTAACGGGGCAACATTTGATCCTGTTGTGCTGGCAATAAACTCCGGAGCGCCGAATGCTACGGTCGAATATCTTATTTCGCAGCCTGGTAATGAGGTTAACAAATTAACACACGACGGCCGCATTTATTTGCATTGGGCTGCAATGAAAGGTAATGTGGAACTGATGGAATACCTTGTTGCAAAGGGATCCAAAGCCAATCTGGTCGACAGCCATGGCGCGACACCATTGAATTTTGCAGCTGGTTCAGGTCAGCAGAATACTAAAATTTATGATATCTGTCTCGCAAACGGCGCTGATCTGAAAAAAGACTTAAATTCTGAGGGAGCTAATGCGTTGCTTTTGGCTATTGCGAACGATAAGGATCTTACGCTGACAAATTATTTCATTTCAAAAGGGCTTGATCTGAAAAGTAAGGATGCCAGCGGTGCGAATGCTTTTAGTTATGCTGCAAAAGCCGGCAATATTGAAATGCTTAAAACATTGCTTCAAAAAGGTGTTCCGGCTCAGGATCAGGCAATGCTGATGGCTGCGCAGGGCACCCGTCGTGGGGCCAATTCTATCGAAGTTTATAAGTATCTAGAAACGCTGAATATTAAACCTACTGTAACAGGAAAAAATGGTGAAAACGCGCTTCATATCCTGGTGCGTAAACCTAAACAAAATGATATCATCTCGTATTTTCTATCCAAAGGTCTTGACGTAAACCAGGCAGACGAAGAAGGTAATACCGTATTTATGAATGCAGCTGCTTCTAATCGTGACATAGCGGTTTTGGAAATGTTGCTTCCAAAAGTTAAAAATATTAACCAGACAAATGCAAAGGGGGTTTCTGCATTGGCCATGGCTGTTCGCGGGAATTCAGCCGAAGCAGTAGGTTATTTGATTGATAAAGGCGCATCAGTTAACGCCGTAGATAAAAACGGTGATAACCTGGCATTTTATCTCGTCCAATCATACGCCCCACAGAGATCGGCCGATTTTGAAGCGAAACTAAAAATGCTTGAACAAAAAGGATTCAAGGTTACAACGCCGCAGAAAAATGGAAATACTTTGTATCATCTGGCGGTTGCTAAAAACGACCTGACACTTGTAAAAGGTTTGGAAAAACTTGGAATTGATGTCAATAGTAAGAATAGCGAAGGAATCACCGCGCTGCATAAAGCGGCTATGGTTTCAAAGGACGATACGATGATGAAGTATCTTTTATCGATCGGCGCGAAAAAGGAAGTGGTTACCAACTTCGACGAAACGGCTTTTGACCTGGCAGCTGAAAATGAGTCTCTTTCTAAAAATAACGTAACCGTAAACTTTCTGAAATAATATTCATGTCTAAAATATTCACAACAGTATTGCTTTTGGTTTTTATTTTTCTTGGTAAAACAGAAAAATCCTTTGCTCAAAAAAGCCCTTCCACCAAATATAAATGTATGATCCAAATGACCAACTACATGGGCGAAGGAGCATACATTGTCATTTCACTTATCGACCCAAAAGGAGCTTATGAAAAAACGCTCTATGTCATGGGGCCTGATAAAAAGTGGTATAACAGCCTGAAAGAATGGAATAAGTTCCGGACTAAAAAACCAACAAACATTAGTGCTATTACGGGCGCCTCGGTAACTGGCGGTGACCGCAGTGTAAACACGATTGAAATTGAGAATTCGAAAGTTAACAGCGGATATAAAATCAGATTTGAAAGCGCGGTTGAAGATAAAGAATACCACATTAAAGATGCCGAAATCCCACTAACTACTGAGGCACTTTCATCAAAAAGCGATGGCAGCGGCTTTATCCGGTATGTCCGTTTCAGCGCCAACTAAGGCTTATTTATGACAATTTCAATATGGAGATACAGCCACTTAGCACTGGCTGTATCTTCTTTTCTTTTTCTGGCACTGGCCTCCGTCACGGGTATCATTCTTGCGTTTCAGCCAATTTCTGAAAAGGCTCAGCCCTATCGTTCTGAAAATTTTGATAAGGCAACCTTGTCTGAAATACTTCCTTTGCTTCGAACCAAATATCCGGGAATCACTGAGCTTACGATTGATGCGAATGATTTTATTCTAGTAAAAGGGACTGACGATAAAGATGAAAATCTTGCAGCTTATGTAGATCCGCTGACCGGGAAAATCCTTGGTATACCCGGTGAGAAAAATGAGTTTTTCGAATGGGTCACCGGGTTTCACCGCTCATTATTTCTCCACGAAACAGGAAGATTCATTATCGGTGTGACGGCATTTTCACTTCTTTTAATCACTATCTCCGGAACAATTCTGATCATTAAGCGCCAGCGCGGATTACTGCGTTTTTTTACAAAAATACAAAGGGATAATTTTGCACAATATTACCATGTTGTAACAGGCAGACTTTCACTGATCCCGATCTTTATTATGGCGTTGAGCGGGACATATCTTTCCATGGAACGTTTTGAGCTTTTCAAATCGACTGTTCAATCTCAGGAAATTAATTTTGATGCTTTGCGCTCTGAACCTACTGCAAATGTCGCCGACTTTGCCATTTTTAAACAGATCAAACTTTCTCAAGTCCAGTCCATAGAATTTCCTTTTTCAGAAGAAGTTGAAGATTTATATACGATAAAACTGAAAAACCGCGAGCTCGCCATCAACCAGATTACCGGCGATGTCATTGCAGAAACAATTTACCCGCTTCCTCTGATCATTAGTAAGCTGAGTCTAAATCTGCATACTGGCAGAGCCAGCGGAATTTGGGCCGCAGTGCTTGCGCTGGCCGCTGCCAACATACTCTTTTTTATCTACTCTGGATTTAGCATTACTATAAAGCGCAGATCAAACAGGATTAAAAATAAATTTAAAGCACATCAAAGCGAGTATATCATTCTCGTCGGCTCTGAAAATGGCAGCACTTTTTATTTTGCCAGCGCAATCCAGCAACAACTCATTGCTGCCGGAAAGTCAACCTATCTCGCTCAGCTTAATGATTATACCCTTTACCCAGCAGCGAAACATATTATCGTGATGACGGCGACCTACGGCCTTGGCGACGCTCCGGCTAATGCAAAAGCATTTCAGGCGAAGTTGGCGAAGTATCCTCAAAAATCGCCAATTGATTTTTCGGTCGTGGGTTTTGGTTCACATGCCTATCCTGACTTTTGCAAATTTGCTTTTGAAGTAAATAACTTGCTCGCGCAACAGCCCTGGGCATCTCCCCTGCTCGAAATATATACGGTAAACGATAAGTCACCTGATGAATTTAATCAGTGGGCAGCTGATTGGTCTCAACATGCCAAAGTGCCTCTGAATCTGTCAGCAGGACTTCTAAAACCCCGGCAGCAGCACAAACAGCAGCTGGTGGTTACAGATATTACACACGTCCACGCGGGTGGTGATACGTTTCTAATTCGTTTTCATCTAAAACGCAGACAACAATTTTCATCAGGTGATCTTCTGGCTATTTATCCGGCTGCTGATTATAGAGAACGGCTTTATTCCATCGGAAAAATCGGCAAGGAAATCCAGTTATGCGTCAGGCTTCATCCCAACGGACTGGGTTCGACTTACCTTTCACGCCTAAAAGCGGGCGATACGATTGAGGCTTGCCTTGTCCCCAACGCACATTTTCATCTGCCTGCAAATGCGCCAGCGGTTCTGATGATTTCAAATGGAACCGGAATAGCTCCGTTTTTAGGTATGATCAACGAACTTCCTGCCAAAACGATTGCGCACTTATACTGCGGTTTCCGTGCCGAATCTTCATTTCAACTTTATAAAAATGCGCTGGAAGAAAGTAAAATGAATAATAAACTTCGCGGACTTCATATTGCATACTCGCGTGAGGGCAAAAAAGAATATGTTAAGGATATCTTGGAAAAAGACCGTCCTCTCATAGCCGATGTACTTGCCCGGAAAGGCGTTATTATGATCTGCGGCTCTTTATCAATGCAAAATAATGTCAGTGCATTGCTGGAAGAAACTTGTCAAAATGAATTAGGTCATAGTCTTAGTTATTATCAGTCGCGCAGTCAGATTCTAATGGATTGTTATTAAATTATTTTAAAACGGCAAAAAACTTTCTGTTTAAAAAATTGATACGTTACGAACAGACTGCTCAAAATAACAAAAGGGCGAGACTTTGAAATTTCAAAGTCTCGCCCTTTTGTTATTTTTTATGAATTGCCTATTTAAAATTACCCAGCTTTGACTTCAAATCTGATACAAGTTCAGAATTACTTTTCGAGGTAGTAAGAATTGTGTTTGCGTCCGAAGAATTACCATAAAAATCGTTATTGGCCTTTCCGTCCACAGAAAGTGCAGCGCCGTTCAATGTAATACCGGCAAAAAGTCCCTTGCTGCGCGAGTATGAATAGACTTCCGCTTCGAGTTTGTAATCAGTTTGTGCAGACGAGCTCCTTCCAACCGGGCCAGCGGCTACTGAAAGATCGCCGCCTAAGGTGAAGCTACCTTTTCCAATTTCCGTAAGTGTTTTGCTGCTTTTAAAAACAAGAACCAGATCAGTAGCCTGCACGCCAATCTGAGCACCCACGCTACCTCCTGTAATTGTCACAAAAATAGGATCACTCCATTGTCCGGCGCTGTTTTTAATCATGGCAACACCCTTTCCATGTTTTCCTCCAATCATCAATCCGGCATTAATCATTTTAGGCACAATGATGATACCCTGTGAAAGTGATAGAAGCTGTGCCGGAATATTTTCCTTCATCTCGCTAAAATCACTCAATACTGCAATAGAAGCTTTTAATTTTTCTTCTTCCTTATCCTGTGCGGAAACGGTTGACAATGTCACAATACTAAGCAAAAGGCTTAGCTGCCATAATTTAATTACTGATTTCATGTTAAACATCATTCGTTACGTGCTGATTTATTTGTCCATTTTCTTGCGAATGGTTTATCTGCAAGATCTGGTTTGACATAAACGCAAACTATCATGCCAGCATATATACGTTGTTATAAAATTTATGAAAACGAATACATACACTACTTGCACCCCGGATTGCATGTATAATTGAAGTTATAAATTACAGATTTAAAATATAATTATTTACATAATAGGATATCTTGCCATTATTAACTTATTAAGAATTTTCATCTTATAGCTGACTATAATAACAGCTAAAAATATAATGTTTATATAACTATTCAAATAAATATACTTTGCGATTTGATGATAATAACTTAAATAAATGTTTTTTGTAAACTATTGAAATACAAAACATGTTTGCAGTTTATAGACAAGTTTTGGGCTTAATGAAATAAAGTTTTAAATTTGCATCAACATAATTATTTTAATAAACTAATAATTGAATTACTAGACAAAATACCTGAAAGCGGACACAGCGGAAACACACATACAAATATTAAAATTGAATTATTACAATATTGGTTTAGTGTGTCTTAATCTTCAAATGGTATTTTGAATTTATTCACCAAACAAAACTGATCATGACACAAGTATCAAAACATAAAAGAAAATCTGCATTGCTGAATTTGAGGAATTCTTTCAAAAGTCTGCTCTTATCCAATTCGCGAAGCGTAGAGAAAAATGCAAAATCCGACGAGATTTCTGAAAACCGTTTTTCGGTTTTGTATAAATACAAATCACAATATCATCACATAGGTTGCTCTTCACAATCACAGGCGCAATCGACGCTGGGCATGCTGATGACCGATGGAGACCGCATACCGGTTGGAATTTATGATGCTAAAACGGACCTATTCGAGTGGGAAATTGTAGGACAATACTTTCATAGCCAGGATCCTATCAGCGAACAGAGCCGTCGCCTTGATGAAGTGCTGAATATTGCTCGCGCGCTTCGTCGCAGAGATTCAAGCTGGCAGCCAGGTTACCTTCAAAGACCAAGCTTTTTTGCTTAATAGTTGTTCAGTAGTCAAAAAACCTGAGGCTTTCTGACTACTGAACTTGTTTCATTTCAGGAATACAATCTTACTTTCCGAAGAAATTCCAGCTCATCTTTTACTTTTAGTTTTTCGTAAATGCGTCTTTTGTAGGTGCTGACGGTATTTTCTTTAAGCTTCATAATGGCTGCAATTTCCTTGTTCCATTTATTTTGGCTCATCAGCTGCATGATTTGCAGCTCTTTTACCGAAAGTCCATAATTCTTAAATCCGTCTTCGGTATAGGGACCTGAGCCAACATAATTCAACAACATTTCCTGCACCCCGCTGCTAGCGTATTTCCGTTTTTTCAAAAGTACTTTCCAGGCAAGCTCAAAGTCGTCCAAACTGGCGGTTTTGGATAAAAATCCATCTGCGCCTGCTTTTAAAAAAGGCAGAGCATAAATCGTTTCGTCGTGGGCGGAATAGATGAATATGGTTATTTCTCTTTGTTTCGCGCGAATGAGCTCTATCATTCTCACATTCTCACTTCCCGGAATATTTATATCGAGAATGACCATGTCAAATTGTCGCTGCTCAATCATGGACAAACCTTGCGGAAAAGATTCCGCTTCATAAAAATTTACTGTGGGATCCAATTCCGATACGATCGTACGGACCCCTAGCCTGATCAGGGTAAAATCATCAATTATCAAAAGATTCATATGCAAAACTAGACTTTAAAGCTGAAAGTATGACAAGGCACCCCTTCCAAAAAGAGAAAGAGCGCCTTGGTAATTAATTTGAAATTCAGATTTATTGTTACTTAGTGCGCAATAACTACTTTCCGCTGATCTGCCTGTCCGTTTGCATAAACTGCACGTACTGAATATATTCCGTTAGCAAAATCACTAACATCAACAGCAGAATTTTTCGACCCTTTGATAAGTTTCCCCGCCTGGTTGTAAATTTCTACCCTTTGGATCTGATTACCTTCTGCATCGACATTTAAAACATTGGCAGCAGGATTTGGATACATTTTCACCAAACTTAGCTCACCTTTAAACTTGATACTGTTGATACGGCTATATGCAAACGTTCCGTCACGGTCGATCATTTTCAGCCTGTAAAAGTTTTGGCCGCTCAATGGATTTGTGTCTGTAAAATGATAATTAGCCCTTGTGTTGCTTTCACCCTGCGCGTTTACTGACGACAGTTTATTCCAGATCTTCGCATCAGCACTTCTTTGAATCTCAAAACTTTCGCTGTTTGTTTCAGAAGTTGTTGCCCAGTTTAAATTAGCCGTTTTACTTTCTGCTGTCACTTCAAATGAAATTAGCGTTACCGGCAAAGGATCTTCGTCATAGGTGTATGTAAGGCAAACACCTGCGCCAGCAATCGTCTGTTCAGTACTTGTTGTATTGCCACTGGTAGTTGAAATTGTTTTGGAACCCTTTGCCTCCGTATCAAAAACTACGTTTCCTGTTCCCAGGTAAGCCGTTTTATCCCCTGTTACAATCGAATTTGCCGCCTGTCCAGAAGAGATATCGTAGTAAGTAAGCGTCTGACGGGCAGTCAGAACAATATCCCGGGCAGGTGGTGAAGGTGTGGTTGCAAATGTTTTAACAGCGTCCATATATGTCTCAACATCGCCTGGGCCAAGGATTGAGATAGAAGCACCGATGATAAGGGTTCTGATCCGGCTTTCAGAATCGGAGTCATTAGTTACACTGATAACCGGATGAGTCGCTAGCGTAGAAGTGAACACCGAAATATTTTGGAGTGCTGCGCCGGTAAGCGGAACGGCCTTATCGACTGCAATGGTTTGCGTCCAGTTCGTCATGGTAGGAGCCAAAACATTACAATTGGTGATCGTATTGGTAGTTCTTTGCAGTTCCAAGCCACCATTAGGGGCTAAACTTGACCCGGCAACTGCCGTGAATGTGGAAGAAGGATTGCCTGTCGGAGAAGTAAATCCGCTTGTTGGAAACTCATATTGCAAAACATAGTTCACCCCGCTTTGACCTGCTATGCTAAAATTACCGTCAGCATCAGTCAACGTGTAAGCGACAGCAACATTTGCAGAGCCCTGTACCACTCTGGATAATTTAACTACGACACCGGCAAGTTTCTGATCACTTCCCGTTACGGTCACCGATCCGGTGATGAAAGCATTGTGATCTGAGTTATGATCCGGAGCGGGTAATACTGGATAGGTTTGTGCTTTTAATTGTAGAGATAGAAAAACAAATAAAATGAGTTTGAGAGTTAGTGTAGTTGTTCTCATCATGAAGGGCGAAATTAGTGATTTATTTAGTATCTTACTGTACATCAACAACTTGCCTAACTTGATCAGTTTTAGGCCAGCAGCTGATTATCAGATAGCAAATTTCCTAAATAAATAATACCTTCTTGTAGAGATTTAAATCGTGATTTATAGAATTATGTGATTAAAATAATCACCAATTGTGATTCTTTTAATCAAATTAGTTTCAAAATTCAATAGAATAAATTCTATTGATTCACTCTAAACCTATTTTCACTGCCCTTTTGCTCACTTACAAAGATTTCAATTTGACAGGAACTGACTGCAACAACCTTGAAGAGGCAGACTATACTATCCGTATTAATTCTATCAAATTGTCATCGTTACTATCGTTTTGTCAGAATACGCGGGATGATAACGAAGAATATTTTTGTTTCAAATTCTGATTAATTATGAGAAGCAAAACCCCAGAACCTGTCGTATTTCGACTAATTCTGGGGTTTCAACAAAATATAAATTTCGATTATGCCTCAATACTGAGAATATTGTCGACAATACTGGCAGAGGCCTCTTCACAAAAATCGAGACCGGAATAATCCGGGTTATAACCTCCAATATAAGGTACAGCCATGATATAAATCCGGTCATTGGCCTTACCTTCGGAATCCACTACCTGAAAATTATCGTTAATCGTTATACCTGGAACATTTAGATAAAACTGTCCGTCGGATCCTTCGTCTACCTTTTGATTTCCTTTTTCAATCTGCTGTCTTGCCTTTTCAGGTGATTTGAACTTAATCTTCGCGCGGCTAACTGTATTGTCTTCTACCAAACTTTGAAATGGGAAAGCATCGAAAGATAAATGAGGTTGTCCAACACAATCCACAAAAGTTTTGAAATGAACAGATTTTGGATGTCCGGCGTCGTCGGTATAGTTATAATTTACCCCTCCGTTTTCAAAAGGTTCTACGGTACTTTCTTCACCTACTGAAACAATTTCTAACCTTCCGGCATGATGGACAGCAAGCAACTCATCGCATGAACTCTGTGGTGCAAACGCAATGACTACCGAAATTAATGGCATCAAAACTTTTTGAAGCCGCATCATATCCTCAGCTGATAGATATTTGGCAGGATAGTTCATGGCAAAACTCAGCACAGCCAACATTTCTTTCCAATAGATTGATTCTCTATTTTTTATGGATTGTTCGGCTTCGCGGTATTCAGCCTTGAAAAGCGTAAATGGATCCCTGCTTTCGCGCAGCCCCATCATAGAATCCACAAAATCCTCCATGCTCAAATCTTTTATTTTTGCATAAAAGCCAGGATCTTTTTCTATGAAAGAGTCTTTAAATTCCTTTTCAAAAACAAAATCAAGTGACAAAAATCCATCGTTCCCAGCCCTGTTATTATTGATACCTTCCTCGCTTAATAACGAATCATTGGAAACGAGCGGATCTTCAAGATGAAATCTTACGGCTGGCAGAAGACCATTTCTTGAATGCATAACAATCTTGAAATCAGAGCTTTCCTGAGATGGAATGTAACTTACTTTCCCCTCTTTATCGGTGCCAAATTGTCCGTTAGCCCTTGCTAATGTCCTGATCGCGTCAATGGCAGTCAATGAAGATCCTTTGAGTGCCACCGGGTGATTTAGCTGCAATTTAAGTTTTGCAGGCGGATATGGTGAATCAAAGTAGCCAGGAATCTTACCTTCATATTTCAACGGCCATTTGTGACCGGTACATATAATAACCTGATCAAACTCAAAATCACCTTTCCCTGCTATCTCGACCTTAGTCTTACAAGATTCAGGCACATCGATAATATCGACAACCTTACTATCAAAGTGGATTTCAGTTACTATTCCTTTATCAGCTGCCTTTTTAATCAACATTTCGAACTGATCAGATAAGTATTGTCCAAAAAGTAATCTCGGCAACACCTTATATTCATGGAACTGGTTCTTATCAATATTAAACTTTGCCAGCACGTCATCTGGCAGATCCTGTATCCAGTCCTTAATCGAAGTAACTATTTCAGGAATTTCATTGTCTGAGACGTTAGTAACATGCTCCACATTAGCACCTTGATCGCTGTATGGCATTCCAGCACCGAGCCTGTCTTTACTTTCAAAGATGTGAATTTCAAAATCAGGCTCTGCATCTTCGGCGAACCTTTTGTAGATGAACAATGCACTCGGACCACCGCCCAGAATGGCTATCTGCTTTTTCAAAATTTTGTTCCGTTGCTAAGTTTTATAATAATACGTCTCATGACTCTAAAGATTAAATAATTGTACCAGCATCTTTTGGAACGGTTTTTTAACCCAACTGTGGAAATCAGTTTAGTTTTTGTGCTTATGACGTTATCTGAAATTTGGATTTATCCGGTAAAATCACTCGGCGGTGTTCGTCTCAAAGAAGCTAATATTGAGCAGCGAGGTATGCAATATGACCGGCGGTGGATGGTTATCGATCACAACGGAACTTTCCTGACACAAAGGACAGATCCCAAGATGGCGCTTTTAAGCATTATTATTCAAGATGACGGATTTCTGATATTTGATAAGTCTGATCGGGAAAGTTCGGCCTTTATGCCACTTAATCCACAATCGAATAGAACGATTAATGTGAAGATTTGGAAGGACAATGTTCAAGCTGTCACCGTATGCAATGATCTGGATGTCTGGTTGAGCAAGCATTTGGAAAAAAATGTAAGGATGGTTTATATGCCCGATTCAAGCCAGCGCATGATGCATGCAGAGGATAGTTACGGACCTGCACTGGTCAGCTTCGCCGATGATTTTCCTTTCTTACTGATTTCTCAGGCGTCTCTGGATGATCTAAACAAGAAACTTGCTGCGCCTGTTACCATGGAACGTTTCCGCCCTAATTTTGTGGTTGCCAATACCATGCCTTACGCCGAAGATCAATGGAAAGATATTGAGATCGGCTCAGCTGAGTTTCTCGTCTCGAAGCCATGTGAAAGATGTATATTAATTAATGTCGATCAGGAATCAGCTGTTAAAAGCACAGAACCTTTAAAAACACTGGCCTCCTACCGAAAAGTGGATAAGAAAATTCTTTTTGGACAAAACCTTACCGGACCGGGTCGCGGAATTGTATTTGAGGGAGATGACGTAAAAATCAAATCCAACATCATTTAGGTATCACCCAATTTACTGAATGGCCAAGACAACGAGGCTGCGATAATTTCAATCTTCAAATAATTCTTTTGTTGATTTATCCTACAATTAGATGATATTAAAGAACATTGCGATCTAAAATGGCAAATTGAGATTACTTTATCATGGAAAAATCCCCTTGTAATATTTAAAGAATATTTAATATTCAGTTTAAAGTTAATTATCTGTTAACCGGCTTCTTACTATCAGGATTATCAAAGCATCTATACTCAGCGGCATGTCACCGTTTTCGTAGGCATCTTCTCTTTACTTTGTATTATTCTATCAACGTGCAACATGTTCTGATCATCAGTCAGTATAGGGATTGTAACTGGAACGATATTTCCTGAACAACAGGTCAATACGACACCAGCTATAATATTTAACCCCGAATACAATGTCAATCAGAATCAAAAGCCTGGCTTTTATATTATCTTTTGTATGTCTGTCTAATCTGGCATTATCTCAGGTTAACGAAGGCGCATTAAAACCAATGACGACGGATCAACGCTCCGTTGACTTTCTGCAATATCGTCCGCGATGGAATTTGAAAATTGGAGCAGGACTTGGCACGACCTGGCGGCAGAAGGAAAATTTTCTGGATGCTTCGGCGCTGTCAATTTCCGCTGAGCCATCTTTCCGTCTCTCCAATTATGTGGCTCTTGGTTTAAGAGGTGAATATACAATTATGAAATCCTACATGTCAAATATAGGCCGCGTTAAGTCTGACCCAATCGGGTCGATTTCAGCCACAGCTGACGTCATCAAGCTCTGGAATAATAATTTCGCGCCCTTTATCGGGCTTGGCGCCGGTGCCTACTTTCTGGGTACAGGTGTCTATCCGGTATCAACCAATCCAACACAAGAAGGTGTTGAGAATGTTAAACAAAATCTTGGAACACGTTTCGGTATCTCCCCCAGGATTGGTGTTAACCTGATGGCATTTTCTGTTGCTGTTGAGATTCATCTTATCGATGAAAAGGTCTGGTATAACCGGGACTATGCAACATTGAAAATAGGTTACACGCTTTAAATAAAAAAATTCAACGCGGATTGTTAGTCAGAAAACGGCTAGAATCCGCGTTTTTGTTTGTTAACAAATGATAATATTAAGCTCTTACCAATTCAGAAACTCAAAATATGCTAAAAGAAACCAAAAAGCGTTCTATTTTTGTTGCAGCCACTTGGCAGATTTGAAACAAACCCTGAACCTTTGATAAAAATGAATAAAAAAGATCGAACTGAGAATGGTCGGGAGGATGGATTACCTCCTTTTGTGCGTTCTTGGCAGCAGCTTTACGCGCTTTTAATCACGACGCTTGTAGTTCTCATTGCCCTCTTTTATTTATTCATGACCCATTTCGAATGAGCTATCTTGATTGGATTGTACTTTCTTTAACACTTACATTTATTGTCGCCTACGGTATTTACAAAAGCCGGGAAAACAAAGATATTGACTCGTATCTTCTGGCAGATAAATCCCTTCCCTGGTACCACGTCACATTATCCCTTATGGCAACTCAGGCCAGTGCCATTACGTTTCTTTCGGCTCCTGGCCAGGCCTACACCGATGGTATGCGGTTTGTTCAGTTTTATTTTGGGTTGCCGCTGGCCATGGTCGTTCTCTGCATCACCTTTGTCCCAAAATTTAATAAATTAAAAATATTCACAGCTTACGAGTTTTTAGAAGGCCGTTTTGATCTTCGTACCCGAACGCTGACATCATTTTTATTTCTTTTGCAAAGGGGACTTTCAACAGGTCTTTCAATTTACGCTCCCTCACTGATTTTGTCCTCCATTTTGGGATGGGATATCACCTGGACTAACATTATTTCTGGTGGAATTGTTATGTTATATACGGTGTCAGGGGGAGCTCAGGCCGTTTCGCATACGCATTTGCAGCAAATGGGCATTGTCACAATCGGGATGGTGATCGCTGGTTTTATGGTCGTCAGGTTATTGCCTGAAAATGTTTCATTTACCGATGCGCTGCACGTCGCTGGAAAAATGGGAAAAACCAATCTGATCGATTTTAGTTTTGATCTTAATAATCGTTATAATGTTTGGTCCGGACTGATCGGCGGTTTTTTTCTTCAACTCTCCTACTTCGGAACAGATCAATCACAAGTTGGCCGGTATCTGACCGGGAGCTCACAGGGACAAAGCAAACTTGGCCTCGCCATGAACGGGCTCTTAAAAATTCCTATGCAATTTTTGATCTTGCTCGTAGGCGTCCTTGTTTTTGCATTTTATCAATTTACCAACCCGCCTCTGTTTTTCAATCAGGTAGAAGTAAATAAGATTAAAAAAACGCAGTATGCAGCGGAGTTTGAAAAACTTGAAAAGGATCATGCACAGATCCAAAAAGGCAAACACACGCATGTCATGGCGCTAACCGATGCCTTAAATAAGGAAGACGAACCGGCCATCGATAAGTCAAGAATAATTCTTGGAAAAATTGAGAATGATGTAAAAGAGGTACGCGGCAAGGCACAAACTTTACTTTCCAAAGCGAACGGAGGTGATGTGAATGACGTCAATTATATATTCCTGCGCTTTGTGATCGATTATCTACCCGTCGGGATGCTTGGGCTTCTTATCGCGGTTATACTTTTGGCTTCCATGGGATCTGTCGCCGCGGCCTATAATTCGCTTGCTTCTTGTACCATTGTTGATATTTATAAACGATTATATCATAAGGATGACCAGGACAGAAACTACGTCCGGGCATCGCGCTGGGCAACTTTTTTCTGGGGTATATTTTGCATATTCGTCGCGCAGTACGCAAGCAGACTGGGCAGCATGATCGAAGCGGTAAATGTATTGGGCTCACTCTTCTACGGCGTAATTTTAGGAATTTTTCTTGTAGCTTTTTATTTTAAAACCATAGGCGGCCGCGCTATTTTCTGGGCTGCGATTCTCGGTGAAATTTTCGTGGTGCTCAGTTACTGGAAAGATCTTACGGCTTTTTTATGGCTTAACCTGATCGGATGTGTACTGGTAATTGCATTTGCTTTCATCCTGGAAAAAATCTGGCCTGAACCTGAGAAGGAAATTTCAATAGAAATGCCTTAGTCCGGACTTCCCGCAAATCACTTTTTTGTCTTTTACGAAGTTTATTTTCAACTTATCAAATAACTGTTTGATTTTTTCAAACAAACGTTTGATTTAATTTTTTATTCTTTTACCTTTGGCTCCGTTATCAAGCGACGTGTAATTTCCTATTGACGCCTGATACTTGCCAATGGAATATAACCACAAACAATTACAGATTATCGGCGTGGCCGAAAAGCTGTTCGCAGAAAAAGGATTCTCGGGTACTTCCATCCGTGACATCTCACAGGAAGCAGATATCAATGTCTCCATGATATCGTATTATTTTGGGTCAAAAGAGAAATTGATCGAAGCACTTTTTGAGACAAGATCAAGAGATTTTGTTAATCGGCTGGAAAGTTTGCTGTTGAATGTTGACCTCTCGCCAATGCAAAAAGTGAACCTGATGATTGACGGTATCGTTGACCGTTTAATAGAAAAACAATGCTTTCATAATGTTGTGGTTCGCGAGCAATTAGCGGGCAGCCGTACACCTATCATCTCAGAACTCCTCACAGTAATGAAGACCAAAAACCTTCGGGCTATGGAGGGTATCATCCAGGAAGGACAAAAACTTGGTGTATTTACAACGGATGTTGATGTACTTATGCTTTCTACGACGCTTTTTGGAACATTAAACCAGGCAATCAGTACGCAGCCGTTTTATCGCCACATCAACCAACTGGAAGACTTGTCACAGGATGAGCTTGATAATCACCTGAAACGAAAGTTAAGTATCCACCTGAAAAAATTATTTAGGGCGGTGCTTGATAAGGAATTAAACGAGGCTATTGCGAGTTAATGCATCAATACTCTCCCGTTTGTCCTAAGAAAGTTAACACCATTTATCATTATCAATTAACATTTCCCTTTTCATGAATTTTTATTGTAAAGCTAAAACAATAAGATTTTTAGCACTCAGTATTTCGCTTCTGATACTGGCGCCTATGCTGGTAGTGGGCCAACAGGCTACCACCGCCACGCAAAATGGTGCCGAACAGAATACACTCGCCAGCGGCAATTTGGAAGATATTATTCAGTATGCCTTAAAGAATCAGCCGGTAATTCGTCAGTCTGTTATTGATGAACGTATTGCTGAAAACACTGTCAAAAGCAAACTTGCAGACTGGTATCCGCAGATTAACTTCAATTATAATTTGCAGCATAACTTTATTATCCAGACGAGTGTCATCGCTGGAAACCCTGTAAGACTTGGCGTAAACAATACCTCCGCAGGACAGTTCACTCTTTCTCAGGCGATTTTTAACCGTGATGTTTTGCTTGCAAAAAGAACAAGAGGCGATGTTCTTCTTCAGGCTGGTCAGAATACGACGTTTAATAAAATTGATCTTGCGGTCAATGTGTCCAAAGCATTTTACGACGTGTTGGCAACGACAGAACAAATCCGTGTTTCAGAAGAAGATATCGTCCGGTTGGAAAGAAGTTTAAAAGATGCGCAGAATCAATATCAGGCTGGTGTAGCCGACAAAATTGACTTCAAACGCGCAACTATTTCTTTGAACAATACGAAAGCTTCCAAGAAAAGCAACGAAGAAGTTCTGAAAGGCAAGCAAGAATATTTGAAAGCGCTGATGGGTTATCCATTGGGTAACGAGCTTAAAATCACTTATGATTCTCTTCAACTGGAAAGAGAAATTATACTGGACACATTACAAGGCCCGGAAATTAATGCAAGGATTGAGTTTCAACAACTGGCCACGCAGAAAAGGCTTCTTGAATCTAATTTACAATATAACAAGATGAGCTTTTTGCCTACGATTTCGGCAAACGGAGCTTATAACCTGAACTACCAGAACAATCAATTCAGCGACCTATACGGAAATAACTTCCCGAATTCTTTTGCTGCGCTGACATTAAGTCTTCCACTTTATCAGGGAGGAAAGCGCAAAGCAAATATCAATATTGCGGATTGGCAGGTTAAACGTGTTGATCAGGATATTCAGAGTTTAAAACTGAATGTAAGTTCTGAATATGCCAACGCATTGGGATACTATAAAGGAAGCCTAGCAAATCTTCTGGCGCAAAAAGAAAATGTTGATTTAGCGAGAGAAGTTTACGATGTTATCCAGCTGCAATACCGCTCAGGTATTAAAACATATCTGGAAGTAATTACATCTGAAACCGACCTTCGTCTGGCCAGAATCAATTATTATAATGCACTCTATCAGGTACTGGCCAACAAGATCGATGTACAAAAAGCACTTGGTCAACTTAACTATTAATTATTGAAACTCCTTGATACCATGTTTTTAAATACCACAAAATATTATACAGCAGCACTTTCAGTTTTAATACTGGCTTCCTGCGGAAAAAAGAATGAGCAACAGGCGGCAATGCAGGGTCCACCTCCGGTGAATGTGACTTTACAGGAAGTTCAGACAACGGATGCGGTTTACCACGACGAATATCCCGGAACTGTAACTGCGCTAAATCAGATTGAACTTCGTCCGCAGGTGACAGGTTTTATAACGGGCATTAAATTTCAGGATGGCGCGCGTGTAAAAAAAGGACAGCTTCTTTATACCATCGACGCGCAGCTTTACTCTGCCAATTATGAACAGGCCGTGGCGAATCTTAACGTGCAAAAAGCGAATGTTGTAAAAGCGCAAAAGGATGCTGACCGTTACCATGAACTTGATAAAAATGATGCGGTTGCAAAACAGCTGGTAGATAATGCTGACGCAGCACTGGAAGTTGCTAAAAGACAGGCAGAGGCGGCACAGGCAAATATTTCTGCGGTTTCAACAAGCGTTCGTTATACCAAAGTTACTGCTCCTTTTGATGGCGTGATCGGTATCTCATTGGTTAAAGTAGGTGCAGCAGTTACAGCCGGTCAAACAGTTCTTAATACGGTTTCAACAGACGCTCAGCTGGCGGTTGACTTTAATGTAGACCAGAAAGAAATTTACCGTTTTTCTAACCTTTTGAAAACAAGCAACGCAAAAGATTCAACTTTTACTTTGGCATTTGGAACCGATATCTATCCGATTCCTGGGAAACTTGCACTTCTTGACCGCGCGGTTGATCCGCAAACTGGTTCGATCAAAGCCCGTATTGTATTCCCAAACAAAGATAATATGTTGAGATCCGGAATGACGGGAACGGTGAGGGTTCGTAATAATGCTTCTGCCCAATCGGTAATAATTCCTTACAAAGCAGTGACTGAACAACTTGGCGAATTCTTCGTATATGTTGCCGGTGATTCAAGTAAAGTTTCGCAGAGAAAACTTGTATTAGGCGAGCCGATCGGTGCGAATATCATTGTGAAACAAGGTCTTAAAGCAGGCGAGAAAATCGCTGTGGAAGGTGTTCAGAATCTTCGTGAAGGTGCTGTTATCAATACCGCTCCCCCAGCAGCTGCTCCGGCGAAAGGTGCTACAAAATAACGGTAAGCTAGAAAAACAGGAAAAGCGGCCCCAAGCCTGACCTCCTTCTGATTCCTTTAAATACTAAAAAAATGATTGCAGATATTTTTATAAAAAGGCCAGTTACGGCAATCGTTACGTCGATTGTGATCGTGCTTGTCGGCCTTATTGCCTTAACAACATTACCGATTGCCCAGTATCCTGACGTAACGCCGCCCACGGTTACAATCTCGGGGGTATTTACCGGAGCCGACGCCCAGACGGTCGAGCAAACGACAACAACGGCTATTGAAACGCAGGTGAATGGTACTCCGGGGATGAGTTATATGTCATCCAACAGTACCAGTAGCGGACAAAGCAGTATTAATGTAGTTTTTGATATTGGTACTGACGTAAACATCGCGGCACTTGATGTTCAAAACCGGGTAAGTGTGGCAGAACCTGCCCTTCCGGATGTTGTAAAAAGATTGGGTCTGACTGTTCGTAAAAGACAGCCAAGTATCATGATCGCCCTTGCGCTTTATTCTCCAAAAGGAACACATAGTGCTCAGTTTATTGGAAATTATGCGAATATTTATCTAAAAGACAGAATTCAGCGGGTAAAAGGTGTGGGTGATATTGTTTCACGTGCAGATGATTTTGGTATGCGTATCTGGTTGAACCCAGAAAAACTTGCCAATTTAAATATGACGCCTTCTGATATTTCCGCCGCTCTGGCTGAGCAGAATTTACAGATTGCCGCAGGAACTGTGGGAGCCAATCCGCAGCCTACGCAACAGGCGTTTGAATACAGTGTTCTTACAAACAGCCGTCTTAACACAAAGGAAGAGTTTGAAGATATTATCGTTCGTTCTGCTCCGACAGAAGGAAGTGTTGTTTACCTGAAAGATGTAGCGCGTGTCGAACTTGGTAAGTTTGACTATAATGCCAATGCGTTTGTCAATGGAAAACCTGCCGCATTTGTGTTGATCTATCAAGCACCCGGTGCAAATGCACTAGATACTTATGATGGTGTAATGGCTGCGCTGGCGGAAATGAAAAAAACTTTCCCGAAAGATATTGATTATGTAATTCCGGTTGAAACAGCCTCTGTTGTGAGGGTATCCATTGAAGAAGTACTGCACACATTTGCAGAGGCGATGATCCTCGTGGTGATTGTGGTATTCCTTTTCCTACAAAACTGGCGCGCTACGTTGATTCCAATTCTTGCAATTCCGGTGTCTTTGATTGGAACATTTATCTTCTTTATTCCTTTCGGATTTACGATTAATACGCTGACACTTTTCGCCTTCGTACTCGCCATCGGTATTGTTGTGGATGATGCAATTGTGGTGGTCGAGGCCGTCCAGCATAATATTGACCACGGCAGGCTTTCGCCAAAAGCAGCGACAGAAAAGGCGATGAAAGAAATATCCGGACCCGTTATCGCAATTGCCCTTATTTTGGCGGCTGTATTCGTTCCGGTAAGTTTTGTTCCAGGTATCGTGGGCAGACTTTATCAGCAGTTTGCGATTACCATTGCGGTATCTGTACTTCTTTCGGCATTCGTTGCACTTTCGCTAACGCCGGCACTTTGTGCGATGATGCTGAAACCTACAGAGGCGGCAGGTGCGAAAAAGAACTGGCTTGAAAAGTTCTTCGATAAATTTAACCGCTGGTTCGACGGCGTTTCTCATTCCTATACAAGAGGTGTAGCCAAATGGATAAAAGGGACTCCTTACGTATTAATTATGATGGTATGTCTGATCGTTGGTCTTGTGTTTCTTTTCAAAAACAAACCATCCGGCTTTATTCCTGTGGAAGATGAAGGACGTCTGTTTGTGACGTACGAGATGCAGGAAGCGGCTTCGACAACCCGTAACATTGCGATGATTAAGGAAATTATGGCGCGTGTTTCTGCCATTCCCGAGATCAAAACAGTTGGTGGACTCGCAGGACTTAACGTTATCAGTTTTTCCAACAAATCCAATGTTGGTACCATGTTTGTGAGTTTGCATCCCTGGGCAGATCGTAAAGGAGCTGAACATCATGTGCAGGCCGTTATTTCTGAAATTCAAAAACGTACAGCCGATATCAAAGAGGCCCGTGTTCTTGCCATTGCGCCTCCGGCGATTCCTGGGCTCGGACAAACATCTGGTTTTACTTTCGAACTTCAACAGACAACAAGTACGGATGATATCAAGAAATTTGAGGCCGTTACCCAAAAATTCCTGGCGGCTGTAAACCAGCGTCCTGAAATCGGGTTTGCCTATACTTTCTTCAATGCGAAAACTCCGTCTTATCAAATCGATGTGGACCGTGATAAAACCAAGAAACTGGGTGTTCAGGTAAATGATGTTTTCAGTACACTTTCCACACTTTTGGGTAGTACGTATGTAAACGACTTTAACCTTTATGGACGTAACTTCCGTGTAATGGTTCAGGCGGACAGCACTTTCCGTTCTAACCTTGATCAGGTAAACAAATTTTACGTAAGAAATTCACAGGGAAATATGATTCCGCTATCGGCAATCATTACGACGAAAGTTGTAGAAAATCCTGCCTTGATTTCTCACTATAATATTTACCGCGCGGTTGAAATCAACGGTACGCCAAAACCAGGTTTTAGTAGTGGACAAGCCATTCAGGCTTTGAAAGAAGTGGCAGAAACACTTCCCGATGGTTACGGATATGAATTCTCAGGTATGAGTTCAGAGGAGATCAAAGCGGGAGATTCGACGACGACAATTTTTGCTATATCGATTGTCTTCGTATTCCTTTTCCTTGCGGCGCTTTACGAAAGCTGGTCAATTCCTTTCTCTGTACTTTTTGCAGTACCGATTGGAGCTTTGGGATCAATTATTACGCTGACACTTTTACCAAATCTTACCAATAATATTTACGCACAGATTGGTTTGATCACGCTTATCGGGCTTGCTGCGAAAAATGCGATCCTTATCGTAGAGTTTGCAAAAGAGCGGGTTGATTCCGGGATGGAGGTTGTGAAAGCAACGCTTGAAGCGGTTCAGCTTCGTCTCCGTCCGATTATTATGACGTCACTTGCCTTTATCCTTGGGGTACTTCCTCTGGCTTTTGCAAGCGGTGCTGCTGCCGAATCACGTAAAACGATTGGATGGACGGTTTTTGGAGGTATGCTTGCCGCAACTTCACTAGCGATCTTTGTTGTTCCGGTTCTTTTTGTAGCGATTGAAAAACTTGCTAATAAGCAGAAAAAGAAAAGACAAGATCGGGAATCGAGACTGGCATAGAAAATTAGCATAGAAAAAAAATAGGCGTGGAAACCGAAACGTTCCGCGCCTATTTTTTTTGCTTTTTACATAGATACATACCAAATTCCTATTGCAATATGTGGTTTTTGAGCGACCGACAAGTTTGCCACACTAATTTAATTCTCCCATAGCGCTCTTTATTAAACGATTTTTTTGTAATTTGTAATATTTATTCTACACACCTAGCTACTATTTTCTCAAAATATGAGAGCCGTTTTTTTATTTGTGTTAATTTTAGTGACCTCATCTGCGTTCTGCCAGGTTGAAAAAATTAGAGAATTACAACAAAAACTTGCTGTAACCAGTGACAGTACGTCATATATCGATCTGTTAAACAAAATTTCACTTCTTTTTTATGAACAAAATGCAGACAGCACGCTTCACTACGCCTTACGAGCGAGGGAGATTGCATCTGGATTGGAATACGAAAAGGGAACAGCAGATGCGAATAATAATCTCGGGATTGTTTTTGATATAAAAGGAAACAACCAACTCGCTTTAAGGTATTATAATGACGCCTATAACATGTATGTGTCACAGAAAGACTCGTCCAATATTGTGCAGACTTTAATGAATATTGCGATGGTTTATAACGTCGGCGGTAAGCATCAAAAAGCACTGGTAAACCTGGATCAGGCACTTTCGATGGGAAGCATGATTTCCCATGATTCAATCACAGCGATCGTTATCTATAATTATATTTCAGGTTATCCGGAAAAATTTGATCACGAAAGAAAATCAAATCTTATCCGTAAAGCAGAAAAAATCTCAGCCAAATACCATGACGTTCGGCTTGCAATTGCTATACAACAGCTGAGAGCGGATGATTTGATCGCGAACGGTCAACGCCAAAAAGGAGTTCTTCTACTGGACAGTACGCTTCAGATCGCGCTGCAAATGGAATTAAATTATCTCAGTATGGACATATTCATAGATCTGGCAGATGATTATCTCAAACAAAGTCCACAAAAATCAATTGATCTTCTGCTTCAGGCACTTGAAATGGCAGAGGAGAAAAGTTACCGAACTTACGCCAAGGAAATCTGCAAAAAATTGTATGATATCTATCTGGAGAAAGGCGACAAAGCTATCGCATTCATTTACAGTGGAAAGTTGCTCCGTCTTTATGAGCGGCAAGCTGAGATTGACAAATCTTCTGGTATAGATTATATTGAGTATGCTGTGAAAGATCAGGAGTTGGCATCGCAGAAATTTAAGGCTGACTACAATAGAAAATTATTTTGGCTCGCCGCTGCAATCTGTATACTCACCTTGTTGGGTATCCTCTTCGTTTTACGAAATTCAAAATATATAAAAAAGACCAACCAGGTATTAACAACACAATTTCGCCAACTGGAATCGACAAGTGAAGCGCTGGAGAAAACCAATCAGGATTATGCCAAACTGATCAAAGTTGTGGCTCATGACTTACGAAATCCAATCGGCGCAATAAGTTCGCTGAGCTCGATGCTTCAAGAAGAGTCGCTCACAAAGGAAGAACAATCGCAGTTTATTGACCTGATACATGAATCGAGTAATAGCTGTATAAAACTGATCAGCGACTTATTGGAAACCGATTTTGACTTTAATGAAGCCGAACTTCAGAAAGAAGAAATCTACCTTCCGACTTTCCTCGAGCACACCATCGCGTTACTATCTTTCAGGGCTTCCGAGAAAAAACAACAGCTGCTTTTGAAAGCGTATCCTCATATCAACATCACTGCGGACCGTGACAAGTTATTGCGGGTTTTGAATAATTTGATTGGCAACGCTATAAAATTTAGTCCAGAGCAAGGCATTATTCAGATCAGCGCCCGAAAAAATGACAAGGGAATCGAAATAGTTGTCAAGGACAATGGATTAGGAATCCCGAAAGAGTCAGCTGAGAAATTATTTGATCCGTTTACATCTTCCAAACGACAGGGGACGGCAGGTGAACGACCTTTCGGATTGGGACTCTATATTTCTAAACAAATCGTCGAGGCACATGACGGAAATTTACGTTTTGAAAGCGTAGAGGGAGAAGGTTCTACATTTGTTGTTTTCCTGCCATTTTAGACAATGTTTTTTTCACTAATCCGGAGATAAAATTCAAAGCACCTATCATTTTCGTGTTAGAGAGGAGATAATCTGTTGTCATATCATGTTAAAAAACCTGGCAACGAGCCAGGTTTTTTAACATGATTTCATTTAAACTTTACCCCGCAAAATCTTTACTAACAAGGAAAGAGGTTTGATTTTATTTTCGAAAAGAGTGTAAATGTTCTTCCCCGATTTGAAAGTACGCATCTTATTTCCGTTGTAATTCTGGACAACTTTTTCACCGGTAAGCATGTTTTCTAAGCCGTCTCGTAAGTAGAGTTCCCTGGTAACCATATTGGATAACATGGGCGTATAATAATAACAATCTTTGAAAAAGTAGTGCGTTACCTGCGACCAGCGCGTTGTTCCTTCTTTGGTGACGGGCGATCCGCCATGAATAATATTGGAAGACCAGATTAAAACATCTCCCTTTTTTGCCAAAAATTTCTTTTTTTCGAATTTATTAACGTTAACTATTTTTTCAATAAAGTTCTCGTACTCGGCGTAGTCAGCATAAGTGGACGTTCTTGAATCCGTTTTAATTTGCGAAAAATCATATTCTGGTAAACGGTGCGAGCCTGGAAAGTAAAAAACAGGACCCTTTTCGTCGCTGATATCTTCAAGCGCAACCCATACTCCGCACATATATCGGGCTGGCAATGAGCTAAAATGTATTGTATCTGAGTGTGCTCTTTGCTGCGATCCAAATTTAAAATTTAGCGTCTGAAAAGGAATAGGCTCGCGATCGTAAAAAAGCCGAAGCATTTCCAATATTTTCGGATGGCAAGCCAGCTCTTTCGAAGCTTCGGACTCTTTCCAAAAATCCTGGACTCTTCGATCATCACGTTGTGTTTTGATTGGAAAATCAGGATTAAAAGCCTTTTTATCAGCATCTTCCCGAGTGGCGTCTACTAGTGAATCCGGGAGGATACCTGAAATCACCACAAAGCCATTTTTCTGATAATCCCTGACGTATTGAAGTTGTTGTTCAGATAGGTTTTTTGTTTTTAAAATCTCTTCGAAAAAGGGGGATTCAATCCATGGCAAATTCGCATTAATCATACTTCAAGTTTTAAAGGGTTGTTTTTCATGACTACAAGAACTAATATTTCTGCTGTGACAAAAATACATTTATTCCATTATCAATTTTGAAAACAACGAACCCTAATTAATTAATTTTCTGATTTAAGTGAAATATTGTCACCGGCTGGACACCGATTCAATAAAAAAGCCGGTTTTGATTGCTCAAAACCGGCTCTGGTATTATATCTGGATAACTTACAGCGATCTTTTTACTTCACGAAGTTCAAAGCTTTCTATAATATCACCAACTTCTATATCATTAAAGTTCTTGATACTCAAACCACACTCATAACCATTACGAACTTCCTGAACATCGTCTTTGTAACGTTTCAGCGAGTCAATTTCTCCGGTTAGAAGTACAATACCGTCACGAACGATACGTATTTTGTTGCTACGTTTCACGAAACCATCCGTAACATAACATCCCGCAATTGTACCAATACGGCTGATTTTGAATACCTCTCTGATTTCAATATTACCGGTAACAATTTCTTCAATTGTCGGAGCAAGCATACCGGTCATCGCATCCTTAATCTCATCAATAGCACTGTAAATTACAGAGTAGTGACGAATTTCAATCTGATCCTGTTCCGCCATTTTCTTAGCATTCGCAGAAGGACGAACCTGGAATCCAACGATAATTGCATCCGCTGCAATGGCAAGGTTAACATCCGATTCAGATATCTGACCAACCGCTTTGTGAATGATATTAACCTGAACCTCATTTGTTGAAAGTTGCAATAACGAATCTGAAAGTGCTTCAACAGATCCATCCACGTCACCTTTGATAATCAGGTTAAGTTCACGGAAACTACCGATCGCCTTACGACGGCCAATCTCTTCCAGTGTAATATGCTTACGTGTACGAATGGTTTGTTCACGTTGAATCTGCTCACGTTTCACAGCGATATCCCGTGCATCACGTTCGTTTTCAAATACGTTGAATCGATCACCTGCCTGCGGCGCTCCATTTAACCCAAGTAACTGAACTGGCATAGACGGCCCGGCAGTTTTCAGCTTGCGACCAAGATAATCGGTCATTGCTTTCACCTTACCAAAGTGCGCACCTGCCAGAACTACATCACCTACTTTAAGTGTTCCAGTTTCAACAAGGATCGTTGTAACATATCCACGTCCTTTATCCAAAGATGCTTCAACTACGCTACCGATCGCACGACGATTTGGATTTGCTTTAAGTTCAAGCAATTCTGCTTCCAAAAGTACTTTTTCTAAAAGAAGATCAATACCCAAACCGGATTTGGATGAAATTTCCTGAGTCTGGTATTTACCACCCCATTCTTCAACCAATATATTCATGTTGGCAAGTTCTTCACGAATTTTTTCCGTGTTGGCACCTGCTTTATCTACTTTACTAAATGCAAATACGATTGGTACACCTGCAACCTGTGAGTGATTAATCGCCTCACGTGTCTGTGGCATGATACTATCGTCCGCCGCAATTACGATAATTACAACGTCGGTAACTTTCGCTCCACGGGCACGCATCGCTGTAAAGGCTTCGTGACCCGGTGTATCAAGGAATGTAACCTGTTTGCCTGTTTTCGTTTTAACACTATATGCACCGATGTGCTGAGTAATACCACCGGCTTCACCACTGGCAACGTTTTCAGAACGGATATAATCCAGAAGGGATGTTTTACCGTGATCGACGTGACCCATGATCGTAACGATCGGAGCTCTTTCGATAAGGCTTTCTTCTGTATCAACTTCTTCAACAACGTCGTTTTGAACTTCCTCTTCCGCTGAGATAAAGGCAACTTCAAATCCGAACTCATCGGCGATGAAAGTAATCGCTTCTGCGTCAAGACGCTGGTTAATTGAAACGAACATACCCATGCTCATACAAACCGAAATTACTTCCTGAACCGTAACTTCCATTAAAGAAGCCAGGTCGTTTGCAGATACAAATTCGGTTACGCGAAGTACTTTTGTTTCTTCCAATCCGTCTGCGTTTGGATCGTTCTGATCTGCACGGTCGCGGCGACGAAGTCCTTTTCCACGTGTGGCTGTGCGGCTGTTACCTCCACCCATTCTTGCCATTGTGGCCTTAATATTGTCAGAAACTTCTTTGTCAGAAACTTCTTCCCTTTTTCCGCCTCTTCTGTTATTTGTGCGGCCTTTATTAGCAGCAGATCCAGCTCCTCCACCTGCGTTACCCGTTCCAGTACTTCCGGCAGCAGGCGTAGTCCCCGTTGTTCCGGCGGCAGGTCTGTTGGTGTTCGTATTGGTAGTACTACTATTGGCAGTTCTCGGCGCGTTCGTATTGGGAGCGCTATTAGGAGTTCTTGACCTATTGTTATCCCTATTGTTATTGTCTCTGGTTCCAGGAGCGCTTGGTGTTGTCGTAGTACCAGTCGCTGGCGTATTTGCCGGAGCACCTGCAGTTGCTGGTCTAACTTCATCACGAATTCGCTTACGCTTACGGCGACGTTTCTTGTCGGTTGCCGAATCGCTTGATGCAACAGGGTCCTTTTTCTTAGCCCTGTCAGAAGGCAGTTCAATTTTACCAATAACCCGAAGACCGCGAAGCTGCTCGCCGCGCGCTTCAATCAATTCAGAATCATTAGTTTCAGGTGTTGCCGGGCTGCTTTCAGTAGCCGTTTTGCTTTCAGCAACGGGAGGGATAGTTTCTTTTACGGGAGTTTCCACCGGGTTTGACTCTTCTTTTTGAGTTGGTGGCTTCACTTCGGCAACGGGTTGTACCGGGGCCACTGGTTCCGGTTTTTCAACTACTACCTCTTTTTCAGCAACTAGCTCTTTCTTTGGTTGTTCGATAATTATATCTTCAACAGGCGGTGTTACGACCGGCTGTGGTTCTGGCTTCACTTCCTGCTGAACTTTCACTGGCTCTGCTTCTTTTACCTCTGCTTTTGGCTCGGGTACGGCAACAGGAGCTGGTGGCGGTGTTTCAGCTTTAACTTCCTTAACAGGCTCTTCAACAACAGGTTCAGGTTTAGGGGGAGTTGGAGCGACCGACGGCTTTTTAGGGTCCAGATCTATTCTTCCTACCACTTTTATACCCGGAAGTCTGTTTTCCAAAGCAGGCGCTGCTGGCTCTGCTTTTTCTTCCACCTGAGGTTTTTCTTCAATTGGTTTAGAAGGCGAATTGCGGAAATATAAAATTCCGTCAACATCACTTTTGTGTTTTTCTTCCTTCACTTCTGCAACTGGTTCCGAAGAAGTATTTCTTGGAGCCCACGAAGATTTAAGATCTTCTGATTTGAAGTCTTTCGCAAGAAAATCAATTTGATCCGAATTAATTTTGGTATTGGGGTTACTTTCCACCTTGTACCCTTTGGCAGACAGATGATCCACGATCGTAGTAATACCTACGTTCAGGATCCTTGCCACTTGGCTTAGGCGCATCATTTTATCTTCTGCCATATTAGCAATTTGTAGAAAAAAGTTTTTGCATCCGTGGAAATATAAACACTATGTCAATACCTCCACATATTCTTGTAATTATTCAAACTCTTTGCGAAGGATATCCAGAATATCTTCAACGGTATTTTCTTCTAAATCTGTCCGTCGAACAAGTTCCTCTTTATTAAGCGCTAAAACACTTTTAGCGGTATCCAATCCTATTTTGTGCAACTCACTGATCATCCACGCGTCGATTTCATCAGAGAATTCCGAAAGATCAACATCTTCATCATTCTGCTCTTCGATATCGCGGAACACATCAATTTCCATACCAACCAGCTTTCCGGCCAGTTTAATATTCTGGCCACCTTTACCGATAGCCAAAGAAACCTGATCAGGTTTCAGGAACACTGATACGCGTTTTGCTTCGCGATCAATCTGCATTGAACTTACTTTTGCAGGGCTTAAAGCACGGCTGATAAGCAGTTCCAGATTGTCCGTGTAATTGATCACGTCAATATTTTCATTACCTAATTCACGAACGATTGAATGGATTCTTGATCCTTTCATACCTACGCAAGCCCCAACCGGGTCAATGCGGTCATCGTATGACTCAACAGCTACTTTCGCACGTTCACCTGGTTCACGAACCACTCTTCTCACCGAAATAATTCCATCATAAATTTCAGGAATTTCTACTTCAAAAAGGCGTTCAAGGAATACAGGAGATGTTCTCGATAATGTAATTCTTGGCGTTCCATTATTCATTTCCACTTTATGGATCACTGATTTAACAGATTCTCCTTTACGGAAACGGTCTTTTGAAATTTGCTCTGTACGCGGCAGCGAAAGTTCATTTCCCTCTCCATCCATGATGATCACTTCATGACGAAGGGTCTGATAAACCTCACCTGTAATCATCTCACCAACCTGATCCTTGTATTTTTCATACATGATCTCCTTTTCCATATCCTTGATTTTCTGGATCAGGGTCTGGCGGGCGGTCTGAACAAGTCTGCGACCAAACTCAACAAGCTTAACTTCCTCTGCAACTTCTTCGCCGACTTCAAAGTCATTCTGAATCTTGCGGGCTTCTGCCAATGGAATTTTGTTGTAATCCCAGATGTCCTCCGAATTGTCATCGACAATCTCGCGGGTGCGCCACATTTCGAGGTCACCACTTTCCGGGTTAATGATTACATCAAAATTATCATCAGTCCCGTATTTTTTACGAATCATTGTACGAAATACTTCTTCCAAAACGCTGATCATCGTTGGACGATCAATGTTTTTTGAGGTGGCAAACTCTGCGAATGACTCAATTAATATTCCGCTATCCATTGTTATGCTTAAGAATATTTGCTGATACTAAGTTATACATAATATATAATTTCCTGCAAATCAGATCGAAATGATAATCTGATCTATAAGTTTTTAAACGAGATTTCCACAAGTGCTTTCGAGACTTGATCCGTCGGGATCTCACGTTTCAGCGATGCTTCATCTACGGGCGTTTTCGATTTTTTCTTTGGCTCTGGCAACTGAAGTAAGATACTATCCTCTCTTGCCTCCATTAAAAGACCTGAAACTGACTCTCCTGTTTTCAAAGTTACCTTCAAATTTCTTCCCAGGTTTTTCAGGTATTGACGGAGCAGAACCAGTGGCTGGTCCAGGCCGGGAGAAGAAACTTCCAAGGTATATGGATCGGCAAAAACTTCCAGCTCTTCCAGTTGTTTTGCCAGTCTGCGGCTGATGGACGTACATTCCTGAATTGTAATTCCTTCGTCTTTATCGACGAGAATGGTTACTTTCTGACTTACCTTTGAAGCCTTTATCTGAATATCCACCAGAAAATAATTGCCTTCCTCCAAAAACGGAGTCAGCAAAACTTCCAAATGTTCTTTTATTGTCATGTAAGATGTACTACAAATAAAAAAGGGGATTAAATACCCCCTCAATCAACCGATCAAACTCGAATTATTATGCAAATGTAAAACTTTTTTATCATTTGTACAAACTCTTGGAGAAGTGTTCTTTATTCAAAGTGTTCGTCTACTTTTGTAACAGGATTGAAATCATATCGCATTGTGAAAGGATTTAAAGGTTTTTTTTGGTTTTTGTTTAAGTGTTTCGCCGCTTACTCTTTACTGGTGTATGCTTTAACGTATTGGGTCCCTACCCCGCACTGGGCTGCCGGTTTCCTGATGATGTCCCTCCCGGTGACGATAATCATCAACATAATTTTTGTTTTTATTTTTTTACTGGTCGATTCGAAGAAATGCCTCGCACCTATTTTCCTGATCGTGCTCGGGAGCGTGTTCCTCCCGAGGACTTACCAGTTTGGTAACGATTCAATAAAACCTATTGCGAAAAAATCGGCAGAAAAAACCTTCACGGTTATGAACTACAACGTTTATGGATTTTGGGTAACTCAGCGCCACGTCCGGGCTGATGATATCAAAACCGAACGTATGAAAGAGTGGATTATAAAACAGGATGCTGATATTCTTTGTATGCCCGAGTTTAATAATGAAAAACAGCTGCCAACCTACCGAACCGTCAAATACTTCAGGGAATCAGGCTACCCCTATTACAACCTGCTTGGTGAAGATATGAATGAAAAAAGCACATTCAAAAGCCTGGCCATTTTCTCTAAATTCCCCATTATCAAACACAAAGAAGAATCCTTTGAGCAACAAAATGGGCTTATGTATGTCGATGTTGTGATTCAGAAAGATACAGTAAGGGTCATTGGTGTGCATCTGTATTCCATGTCGCTCCAATTAAAAACCCTGGTAAGCCAGAAAGAATTTGACGGAGTGAAACGTGAAACCCGATCGACGTTATCATCCATGAAGAGGGGATTTTCGGCACGTACCAATGAAGTCAGGATCCTGGAAAAGTGGATAAGAGAATCGCCTTACCCTATCATCGTATGCGGCGATTTTAATGAAACTCCATACAGCTACTTTTACGGCCGGACAAGAGCTTTGCTCAAAAATGCTTTTGAAGAAAACGGTGAAGGTTTTGGATTTACATATAACCGTATTCCCTGGTTTATCCGGATTGATAATCAATTTTATGATGACAAAGCACTGGATCTCCTGGATTTCAAAACATTGAAGGATATAAAGTATTCCGACCATAATCCAAGTTTCGGAACGTATTCAGTAAACCGTGATTAGTTATAATCCGATTCTATTAACAAGAAGCGGCGATACCCTTTGAGAGTATCGCCGCTTTTTGTTAATAGAATTTCAATGATGTTAGTGATTGTATTGAATCCCAAGACTATCCAGCTCTTCTCTTGAAACAGAAGGCGGAAATATTCCTTTATTCAATTTTTTAACTACCAGTTCCCCTGTTTTAAGCGCTTCCTGCTTTGAATTAAACCCTGTATTGCCTGGCAAGCCGGGAATAATTTTCTGCTCGATCACTGGCACAGTATCCTGAAAAATCCGGTAACCCCAGGTGCTGTCAAGTTGAATTGCAGACACCTTGTAATCGCGAAGACCTTCGCTGCTTGCGTTTTTCTTGTTCCCATCACAGGAAGAAAGAAAAGCTACGGCAGTGAAGGCCCACGTGCAGATCAGAGCAGATCTGAAAATATTTGACTTTATGACCACTTCTTAGTTATCGTCGTCGTCAACTGCTGCGTCAGGATTGAAACCCCAGAAATCATCAACAGGTGTAGAACTTGCAAGTCCTGTTCCAAAATAACCAACGTTGTTGATTACGAAACCTGCTGCATATCCACGTGTACCTCCTTCGAAAGCTGTTTTTTCAACCCATGTATCAGAACCTGGGGTATATTCCCAGCAATCTGAATTCGCAGTTCCACCCACAACATATGCCTTTTCATTAATTACAAGAGCAAATCCGTTTGAACGTACTGGTGGGAAATCACCTTCGTCGTCGTCAAAGACAGTTTTCTGAGTCCAAGTTCCTTTTCCGCTGGTACCACCTGGAACGAATTGATAAAGGTCTCTTACAGTAGCCGCTGAATTGTTGATACCGAAACCAACATATCCAGTTCCGCCGATTGTAAATGAAGTTGCACTTCTTCTTTTCCCGCCAAGGAATGTAGCAACCTCAGTCCAGGTATCCGTTGTTGGATTATATTCGTAAAAGTCCTGATAAACACCAGATGCATTGTATCCAAGACCAACATATCCTTTATCTCCGATTGAGAATGCAGAAGCATACTGACGAGGAACACCTGCGAAATCAGCTACTGCTTTCCATTTGTTCGTTGCCGGATCATACTGCCAGAAATCTTTTTTGTAACCGTTATCAACGGTTGTAACTCCATCATAGCCCGTTCCAACATAAGCTTTTCCTCCTGCTACGAATGAAACAGCATCATTTCTTGCCGCCCCGGTGAACTCCGCAACCTGTGACCATATTTTGCCATCAGCGTCATATTGCCAGAAATCTTTTACTCTTGGAACGCTTTCTCTGGTATATCCTGTACCAATGTAACCTTTGTTATTAATCATAAAGCTTACTGCTCCATAACGGGGAATACCTCCGAAAGATGGTACGTCTTTCTTGTACCAGTTTCCAACTAAATCTGGATCAGAACTATCTCCGCAACCGAATTGGAATAATGCGGTCGAAGCAATTAGAAGGGTTAACGATGACTTTTTTAAGGTATTAAACATGGAAAAAATTCTGGTTTGACTAATTAATACAAATGAATACAAAAATGTTGGTATACTAAGGATAAAAAAAACAATTGCGATAAGATGACCGAATGTGTAGACGAAGAGACATCTGGACCAAATCTACTGCAAACATAACATCTTGGAATTGCTTAGAAAAATTATATATTTACTTTTTGCCTAAAAGTTTCATAATAGCCGTCACTGATAGGTACTGTGTTTTGTCCGATTTTGATGCGTTGGCTTCTGATTATGTCAATTTTATCAATTGAAACAATGTATGATTTGTGCACTCTGAAAAATAGATTCTTCGGCAATTTTTCTTCCAATCCTTTCATAGTCATTCTGGTAATGACAGGATTGGGCTGATTTACGAAGTAAATTTTCAAGTAATCTTTCAGCCCTTCAATATAACTCACATCGGATAATTTTATTTTTACCAGTGAGTAATCTGAGGTTACAAATAAATATTCAGAATTGGTAAAATACGCTTCTGAAAAATTATTTCTTCTGTCCCGAAAGCTTAATAAACTAAAAAGTTCATGCGCTTTATCGGCAGCTTTCCAAAATCGTTCTATCGAAATCGGTTTTAAAAGGTAATCTAAAACATCCAGATTAAAGGCTTCTAACGCAAAATTATCCTTATTTGTTGTGATGACAACCCGGGTGCTGTAAGATAAACTTTTTAAATAATGAAGTCCAGCCATCCCACAATTTTCAATGTCTAGAAATAGAAGGTCTACTTTTTGCGTTTTAAGAATACCGTCAGCATTTTCGGAAGATCTGAAAGTACCGATCAAATTAAAAAATGGGATACTGTTTATATGCTGACTCAAAATTTCCAGATCGTGTTCATTTTTATCAATGACAATACAATTAATATTCCTCATACGTAGTTTAAATGCAAATTGCCGATGTAATATTTAACCATACGTGTAAGCCGTCTATTTTGTTGCATCTAATTTTGGTCTACACATTTTGCCTGTTTGTCTAATTCCTTTTGTTATTCAGTTTATATCTGATAATTTTGCATTTTTACTGTTCTTGCGCTAAATGAAATTTACTCATTATTCTTTTAAAGGATTATTCTCGCCGGTTTCCAGCATACTCGCCGGATTATATTTGTGCGTTTCACTATCAGGTTGCCAATCGGGTGATGAAATCAACGCCCTGGAACAAACCAACCCTGACGATTTCCAGGTTCTGTTTTCTGATACGACTACCGTAAAACTTTCAACGGTTGCCTGGGATTCGACGATGACAGGCGGCGCAGGCCGGATGCTTATCGGAAGATATGTAGACCCATTTTTTGGGAACATGCAGTCTGCTGCTTATTTTCAACCTACGCTGGTGACTGCGTTCACCCTTCCTGAGAAGGCGGTTTATGATTCTTTGGTGTTAAAGCTTCCTTACGATACATATTACTACGGAGACACAACCAAAACGCTGAACTTTTCCGTTCACACTCTTCAGGCCGATATACTCGTTAAAAGCAGTTACTTTAATAATAACACAACGACTTTTGATAAGACGCCAATTGGCAAGAAAAGTTTTAGGCCTTCGCCAAACCAAACTAACTCACTCAGGATCAAACTTGATGATGTGTTAGGAAAAAAGGTGTTTGATCAAAGTGTAGCCAATCTTTTGACTACCAATGAACAATGGATCAATATTGTTAAAGGTCTTGTCGTAATGGCTGACGCGAAGGATAATGCCTCGGTATTAGGTTTTAAAACCAGCAGTGACAGTACCCTGGTAGAGCTTCATTACCACACAGAAGAAAAGGATGGTGTCAGCAAAGCAGTTGGTACATTTAAGGTAACAGCTGAATACAACCAGATTCTTGCCGACAGAGCGGGCACTGAGCTTGCAAAGCTGCCGGTCAACAGCAGGACTGCTTTACCTTCTGAACAATCAGGAAACAAAGTTTTTATTCAGGGTGGTGTGGGCTTAATGGCAAGAGCTGATTTCCCTACGCTGCGAGGATTGAAAGATGTAAAATACTCTGTTCCAAACCGGGCATTTCTTAGAATTACACCTTACAAAAATTCCGTTGTCAAAGGCATTTTCGGAGCACCTCCGGTCATACATGTATACTACTGTGACAAAAATAATCAGTTCATAACATCTAACGGACAGCCAATTCCGTTGTCTACGTTGGGAGGTACAACGCAGCCGGCTGCTGTTGTTGGCGAATATGTAAATGATCTTTTTACAAATACCGAATACTACGAATTTGATGTTAGTTCTCAGTTCACTTCGATACTTGCCAGTGAGTCAGCGGATGCAAACGGATTGTTGTTTATTACATCTGCCTTGGGTGCCAGCACGTTCCCTGAAACTCAAACAGAATTTTCCCAAAGCCTTACGCGACTTGTAATTGGTGATCAAAAAAATGCGGTGCAGCCGGGAGCAAAGCTTCTGCTTTATTACACAACGTTAAAACCATAGTCTGTAAGACAGTTTGATAACATAAAAAGCGAAAGCGGTCCAGGAAATTCCTGAGCCGCTTTCGCTTTTTATGTTTGGGTAAATAACTTATCAGATCGGATTACATGATATACCCATCTTTCGGTAAGATCTTATCAGGAATCAAAGGTGCATCAATGAGTTGCAAAAGATTAATTTCGATCGTTCTGGAAAGTGATGTCATCGGGATGTCATTGTGATTTCCTTCGAACGGGCTCTGCATAACGTAAGAAATACCTTCAACGTAAAAGAACAAAAACGATATCAGGAAAGTAATCGGAATGGCTATCCTTCCAAGACTTTCGATTAGGCCCATTGGCAAAATCAACGTAAAGAGAAAGATAATAAAATGCACAAAAAAGCTATACTGTGTCGGGAAAATTGTATTCTTAATCCTTTCGCACTGCCCCATCGAATCGCAAAGACGACTTAATGTGTCATCGATATTCTGGAAAAACAGTGTACTTAAATATTGCTTGTCGAAAGCATAATTCAATCGTTCCTGAATCAAGAAGAGTATAGCGTTTGGGATATTATCATGTCGTGATACATAATCGAGCTCTTGTTCGGTCAGATGCAAATGCGCATTGATCAACACAGATTCGCGCCGGAGACTGTTGCAGAGCGCATAACACCACGCAATCTGAAGATGCGTTATATTATCAACAATTGCACTTTTTTCATTCGGCTCAGCTTTAATGAATGAAAGCGACTGGCGGATCAGCGTTCTGCTATCATTGACGATTGCTCCCCACGATTTCCTCGCTTCCCACCAGCGGTCGTAGGCCGAGTTTGTCCTGAAACCTAACAAAAGTGAAAGAGCCGTACCTACTACGGAAATAATTGAAATTGGAAAAATGAGAAAGTGCCAGCCCTGATACTGGTACAAATAAAAAACAAGTGCGGCATATGCAGTAACAGCGAGAACCCCAGGCCATATTCCCTTTAAAAGGCGCCAGATAGAAAAAACTTCCTTAACGTACATTCAATAAAATTTAATAGTAATGAGTAAGGACAAATATTGTACCAAAGTAGCTTGACTAATATGCCAAAATGAAGTCTGCGAGGTGATGGGAGGAAACCTCGTGGCGAAACTGTTGTTGGGTTGCAGTATTAATCAGGTTAAAACTGTTTCAAAAAAAACCTATTGAATATTTTTTTTGCAATATCGATTAAAGCCCTGAAATTATTTGGCTTGGTTAAAAACTCATCTGCTCCTGCCTCCTTCGCTTTTATTGCCAGTTCCGGATTATCTGACGTTGAAAGCATTACCGTAGGAATTTCTGCGAGCTCCGGATCAGCCTTCATAGCCAGAATTGTTTCTATACCGTTCATTTTGGGCATATTCATATCGAGCACGACGATCGTATCTGCAAGATCATCCGTACCCTTAATGTTATCAATAAGCTCCATACCATCTTCGGACTCCACAACGTTCACGCCCGGATTAGCCTCTTCCAAAGCCTCCTTCATCAGCATTCTGTCATCCTCGTCATCATCTGCGAGATGAACCGTTTTGTTTTCGTCCATTTCGTATAAAACTCTCTACATGAAAGCATAAGTTTCCGCGAAATTACGAATAATTCGGTTAGGAATAATATTTTAACCTATTTAGACTCAGTATCAATTTGTAACATTTCGAATATGAAGCAACTGACATTTTTATTGATTGATGATGATCAGGACGACCACTTCATCTTCTCAAATGCACTTGATCTGGCATTTCCGGATTCACTTTGCAGTTATACTTTTAACTGTCCGGAGGCCATCGAACTACTGAACGGGCATTCTATGGTAATTCCCGATTTTATTTTTATGGATTGGAGTATGCCTTACATGAATGCTATCGAATGCATCAAATCCTTAAAAGAAATTAAGGATATTGCGGAAACGCCTATGTATATTCTATCCAGCTCCAAGCCAAGCTTTGAGATACAACACATCGTGGGTCTGCACATTAAAAAAGTTTTACAGAAACAAGATTCCATCCAGCAATTAGCCAATGAAATTCAGCAAGCAGTTGGAGGTTATTGATTACTCTCGGTTTGCAAAAGTAAAAGCTGGTTTTCAAAAAGATTCCTAGCCTACCGATTTAACAATTTGTGAAATCTTCTAAACCTGAATTCAAAAAAATCCAGTAACTCTTCTCTAGACAAGGCGAAAAAAGGCTGTTCCTCTACCTCGCCCCACAAAATAAAAGAAAATTCTTCTCCGGGGTTTTTCAAAAAATGAAAATAAATCGTCGTTTTATTTTCATGCGCCTCCCCTTCTTCGATCACATAAGGCTCTCTGACTATTCGATCAATATGAATACCGATTTGATGATAAGTCTCCTGTTCAAACTGCGGGTCGAATCGCTTGTAAAATTGACTTATTACAAGATCATAATCAATGCCGGTTGCAGGGAAAATATCTGACTGAAAAAAATCTAAAAGTTGTTCGCGTGTTGGTCGCTGCATGACCGTAAAATTATCAAACTGTATTTATTTCGCCAATTCTAAACTAATGTGATAAACCAGATCTTCAATACTAACCTCGGCAGTAGCTAGCTTGAGCTTATCCTTATCATAATACTCAGTCAGATATTTGTTATCATTCCCGCTATCGGTTACTATCAAATATTTCGTAGGATAGGTTTTGAAGTACTTTTTTGAGGTAATATGATCATAATTTAAAATAACATGGGGCAATTCAGCAGCTGAATCAACCTTGCCGTAAGAGATAATCACCAGATCACTTGTCGGCAAAAATATAGTGACAAACCATGCAGGATCGTAGTGAACAATTAATTTTACCAGGTCCATTTCATCAGAATCTGGTATGCGATTGGAACTGATAAATGCCACATTCTCCCATTTTGACTTAATTAACTGCCCGATGCGATCAATAAATAATTCCATGTATTCAGGTTAAATTACATAAGCTGTTTTTGTAATATACCTATTTTAAATTGTATACCGGGATTTAATTTTGACAGAATCGATTTACCGGTAGTTATGGCATCGCAAATATTTGAGCTAAGAGTAAATAAAAAAATACTAAAAACAAAAAAACTGCGATACCGGGGCATCGCAGTTTTGAAGAAATTTCGTAGGACGTAGCGGGCTCGAACCGCTGACCTCCGCCCTGTCAAGGCGGCACTCTGAACCAACTGAGCTAACATCCTGATTATCGTTTCAAATATATATCAATTAACTTTTGTCTGCAATCCGAACCTGTAAACTTTTTGCGACGGAATTCTGGAAAGGAGAATCAGGCCGATCACAAAGATAAAAAGCAAGGCAAGTATACTGTTTCGCATGCTCCCTGTAACCTGTTCAACGGCGCCATAGATGAATGTTCCAATCATGATCGCAAACTTTTCAGTAACATCGTAAAAGCTAAAAAAAGAAGCTGTATCAATGGTATTTTCAGGAATAAGTTTAGAATAAGTGGCTCTGGAAAGCGACTGAATTCCGCCCATGACCATGCCTACGGCGCAGGCAATCAAATAAAATTCACTGGCCTCGGTCGTATAATAAGCACCAGCACAGATGAAAATCCAAATGGCCACACCAATCATTAGCGCATAAATATTCCCAATTCGGGAAGAAATCCATGCAAACAAATAAGAACCGGCAATGCCCACAAGCTGGATAAGCAGCACAGTGATAATCAGGCTTTGAGAAGGAAGTTTTAGTTCGGTCGCACCAAAAATTGTAGCCACATACATAACCGTTCTTAAACCCATAGTATAAACAAAAAATGCAAGCAGAAACTTAGCAAGATAGGGCTGTTTTCTTAGCTCAGCATAAACTTTACCAAGCTCAGAAAAACCATTAAAAAGCCAGTTCATGACAGGTTTTTTGCCCTGATTATTTGATGGGAGATAATGAAAAGGAATCTGTGCAAACAATATCCACCAAACGCCGACAGTAAAAAACGAGATCCGGGCAGGCATTGCCCTATCCGAAATTCCGTAAAATGAAGGCGCCAGAACCATACTCAGATTAAACAACAACAAAATTACACTGCCCAAATAACCCATGGAAAATCCTCTTGCGCTTACTCTGTCAAAGTTTTCTTCCGTAACAATTTCAGGAAGGTAGGAATCATAAAAAACGATACTTCCGCTCCATCCTATCAAACTCAGCGCAAATATCAGAACAGAAATATTGAGCGTGTCTTTCGTAAAGAAAAAAAGCAGCATGCAACTTATCGCGCCGAGGTAACAAAAGAATTGCATAAACCTCTTTTTATGTCCAGTAAAATCCGCAATGGCTGTGCAAACCGGGATCAAAAGTGCTGTAAACAAAAAAGATGCTGAAACTGTATAAGAAAAAAGCACCGAACTCTTGACGGCTAACCCGAAGAAATTTACAATCCCGGTCCCGGCTGAAGCATTCATGGCAGCCGCTGAAAAATAAACAGGAAATATACTGGAAACGATAACCAGGGCGTGAACGGAATTGGCCCAGTCGTACATACACCAGGCATTTATTATCTTGGGGTTGTTCTTTTGCATAGAAGAAATTTTGATGCAAAATAAGAAAAGCGGCAGATTAAATCCGCCGCTTTTCTTACAATATTTATAAAGGCCAGTTTTATCAACAACTTTAGATTACAGGCTCAAAAACCATGTAGGTTTCTGTGTCAACGCCACCAACGGGCATTACTCTTTTAAGCCTCAGTTTACTATTGGTAAGTTCTGCAACCGTAAATTTTCCGGAGAATCCGCTCACTGCAATATCCAGCGTTGTTGAATCGTCAAGCAAATACCATGTTCCTCCGTTCAAAACCTGGCTCGTTTTACGTTCCAGCGCTTTGGTTACGTTGTTTGCCAAAAACTGAATGTCCATATAATCAGCAATCGCTTTGGTTTCTTCGTTAAGCTGAGAAACGGCAATTGCCTTTCCACTCAGGTCTGTAACCGAAGTCATACGCCACGGATAATTTACAAGAATTTTGCTCTTTTCCGTCGGCTTCGCAGGATCGTCACTATCTTTACTGCAAGAACCAAGCAGAAATAAAATAGCAAATACGGCAACAAGATTAATTAATCGATTCATTTTTACGTTTTTTGAGTATCAGTTTTGGCTTAACGGGCCATTCCATATCGGAATCTTAGAATAATTAAATTAACGATTCTTCGGCCTGTATTGCAAAATTAACGATTTGTTTCATCAATTCTTATCGAAGTCCATACAAATATGTCATCAAAAAATTTACACATTAAAATTATACTATTGATATTCAGCTCAGTCCAGTGTTTCGCGCAGGATTGTCAGCCAACTTATATTTATACACCAGTCACAACAAATAATAAAATTGAGTGGGAAAAGTTTCCCGAATTCTCTTTACCATTCAAGATTATTTATAATGGACCTCGTTTTGGAGACACCGAATCTGCGCCTCTGAAACATGGTTTCAGCCATCTGGCTTTGTTCAGTGGCAATGAAGGAAATACGCTTCCAGCGAAAAATAGGGCAATGCTTTGGAACAGTGTTGCAACCATCGCGGAAAACCAACCATGGGGCATGGATGCGATCAGAAGTCCGTGGGGAAATGATACAATCACCTACAAAAGACTTTGGGATCAGTACCTGACCAATATGGCCAATACTTTCAACGACTCATACGGAACCGGCGTGCCCAAAGCTGACGTAATTTGTCTGGACGTTGAAAGAATGTTGACCGAGGACCGCGACATTTTAAGATTAAAAGCAAATCCGGTCATTCCTGCTAATTACCGAAATTTGTCAGATGCAGATTTCCTGGCCACTTATAAACGGGATATTCGCTGGTGGTATACCGAAGCGATCAATCATTTAAAGAGTAAAGGACTTGATGCTTCGACAACAGTAACCAGTTACAGTGATGTTCCGGTAAGAGCCACATGGCTGAATATTGAAAGTAACAGCTGGCAGGATTGGACCACCAATCAGGCAAGAACGCATTACCTGACCCAGGATAATTCCGGAAAATTGGGCGGCACTTTTTATAACGCGATGAATGCCCTCACCCCTTCGCCTTATTATTATTACGGTTATGAAAGCCCGATCGGCAAGGATTATTTAACCTATTTGTTGTTTCAGATAGAAGTCAATAAAGCATGGAGCGACAAGCCCATAATACCTTTTGTATGGATGCGGATTCATGATAGTTTTGACCCAACGGTGCCGCTTATTCTGCCATTCCAGGCGCAGGCAACTGCGATTTTCCCATTCTTTTCGGGAGCAAAAGGGCTTTGGTTGTGGGACAATAGCTTCTACGATACCTCACGCAATGAGAATTATACCGTATATGAAAATTTCATCTACGGTCTGTATCGCCTTTCCGAATTCAAAGACATGTTTGAGGGGAATTATGAGCTTGTTATTCCAACAACGGCGCGAGATCTAATGACTTCCAAACGTCCGGTATGGCGTGGTGTAGTGAAAAACGGGAATATTTTGATCGCTGCACAAAACCCATACGCTGCCGACAATGCAGAAACAAGCGTAACACTTTCACATCAAAACTGGGTTAAAACAATAAAGCTAAAAGGCAAAGAAGTTTTTCTATGCAAATTTGACCTGAGTCAGGATAATTCAGCAACTGAGCCAACAATCACCGAAGCATTTTTATTTCCAAACCCAACAGTAACATCGGATTCAAAAATCAGGATGATCGGAATTAATGGAGTTACGGACATAGTATTTTCCTTGCTTGACAAGAATGGCACGGTCATTGTAGAGCGGACACTTCAATCATTGGTTGGGGAAACAGACCTGCCCATTGATTTGCCGACTTTGACGACCGGACTTTATTTCGCCCGTTTTAAAAGCCGGAACAAAACAATTACTCAGAAAATAATCATCACCAGATAATGAACCGTCTTAGCCAGGAAACCAGTCCATACTTATTGCAGCACGCGAATAATCCTGTGGATTGGTATCCGTGGGGCGATCTTGCACTTCAAAAAGCGAAATCAGAAAACAAGCCGATTTTGGTGAGTATTGGTTATTCAGCCTGTCACTGGTGCCACGTGATGGAACGTGAAAGTTTCGAGCACGACAATGTGGCTGAGATCATGAACGAGTATTTCGTTTGCATAAAAGTTGATCGCGAGGAGCGGCCTGACGTGGATGCTGTATATATGGATGCTCTCCAGGCCATGGGAACCCGCGGTGGATGGCCTTTGAATGTTTTTCTTTTGCCCGACTCAAAGCCGTTTTATGGCGTCACCTATCTTCCTCAGCAAAACTGGGTGCAGCTCTTGAAAAGCGTCCACAATGCTTTTACAAATCACTTTGACGAGCTTGCAAGTTCCGCTGAGGGGTTTGTCGAAAATATGGTCCGGTCAGACATTGATAAATACGGACTTGCTTCATCAGCGGATGGATACACTGTTGAAGCGCTGGACGAAATATTTGAGAAATTAAAGCAAAATTTTGATACTGTTAAAGGTGGAATGGATCGGGCCCCGAAATTCCCGATGCCTTCAATCTACAAATTTCTGCTGCGTTATTTTGATATTACACAGAATCCGGAAGCTCTTGCACAGCTAGAATTGACCTTGAACAGAATTGCTCTCGGCGGCATATATGACCACGTTGGCGGCGGATGGGCGAGATATTCTGTCGATGATGAATGGTTTATTCCGCATTTCGAAAAGATGCTTTACGACAATGCGCAGCTGCTGGGTATCTTTTCCGAAGGTTATGCGCTGACGCAAAATCCTTTATATGCTGAACGAATTCACCAGACTATTTCCTGGCTAGAAAATGAAATGCTAAGCGCGGAAGGTGGTTTTTATTCAGCACTCGATGCAGACAGCGAAGGTATTGAAGGGAAATTTTATATCTGGAAAAAGGCAGAATTGAAGGAAATTCTGGGAGATGATTTTGAGTGGTTTGCCAAATTATATAACATCAGCGCTCATGGTAATTGGGAGGATGGCTACAATCATTTACACCTGACCAACTATGTAACGCAAACTGCAAAGGCGGCTGGGATTTATGAGGAAGGTTTTGAACAAAAATACAAAAACGTGCTAGGGACACTACTTGCGGCACGTGCTTCACGCATCAGGCCGGGATTGGATGATAAAATTTTAGCTTCCTGGAACGGCCTGTTGATCAAAGGCCTGACGACTGCCTATCAGGCAACTGGCGACGAAAAAATCCGTAATCTTGCTGTACAGACTGGGATTTTCATTTCCGAAAGGATGACCGAAAACGGTAGATTATGGCATAGTTATAAAAACGGAACGGCAAGTATTACGGCATTTCTGGAAGATTATGCTGCGATCATAGAGGGGTATTTGGGATTGTATCAGATCACTTTCGACGAACAATGGCTTGAAAAGGCTACAACGCTTACTGATTATTCAATTGCCAACTTTTTTGATACATCGGAAGGTTATTTTTATTTCACAGACAGCGAGGGAGAGGCATTGATCGCCAGAAAAAAGGAGCTTTTTGATAATGTTATCCCGGCTTCGAATTCAATTATGGCACAGAATCTTTATGTGCTGGGAAAAATGCTGGATCGTACCGATTATTTAGAATTGTCAGATCAGATGCTTTCTAAAATGAGCAGATTGATTTTTACCGACGTTCAGTGGGTAACCAACTGGGCGGCACTTTATTGCCAGCGTGTGACGCTTACGGTGGAAGTTGTCATTGTGGGAGAAAATGCTGACGATATCCGGAAAGATTTTGACCGCTTTTTTATCCCAAATAAAATAATGGCAGGAACAACTACTTCCTCAGCGCTTCCATTATTAGAAAACAGAACTCCGTTAAATAACGAAACTGCGATTTATATTTGTTACGATAAAACTTGCCAGTTGCCCGTGACTTCGGTTGAGAAGGCACTTGAACAACTTGGTTGACTTGGCTAAATTTCTTAAATGAGGGCAACTGTTTTTTCCACAGCTGCCCTTTTTGGTATCAATCCAGAAGTGGAAAGTATCGTTCGCCGATAACACGCATGTGATGAATGGCGTGACCGATGATAACAAATCCAAGAGCCAAAGCCGAAATTTCACTTTTGTACGCCACTCCGCTTCTTAATATCATTTCATCACTCATATTTTTGAATAAAAGTTCTGTTGATTTTCTGACTACCGAAAACTCTTCCATGAGATTTTCAACGGTGCGTTTATTCGCAATGGTGTTAGCGGCAAGTAGTTGCTCCTCATAACCCGGCAGGACGGTATCGTCATTTCTTGAAAACCGCAGCGCACGGTAACTCATAATCCTTTCATTGTCGATCACATGCTGCAAAATATCTTTAACGGTCCATTTTTCAGGAGCGTAGACCTGTTCGTTTAACAATATTAACTTGTCAATTTCCTCGTAAACTCTTTCAGGAGCATATTTTTCAAATGCTTCAAAAATGTCAATATCTTCAACCAGGAGGATATACCTGTCAAAAAATTCAGGCATGGGGTTAATGTTCGATCGCTTCATCAGATGGGGCTTTTTACTTCAATATTAAGAAGAAAATTCAAAAAGAGTCATAAGACCTGATTTAGTGTTTTTGCAAATCGCGAGTAAATTTAAAATCTGACCTCTGGTTTTTACTTTCAATTTCTCCCTCTATATAAGCATGCAGTAAATCCCCTTTCGGGATCGCATAAACGATTCGCTTCGGAAAGTCATGCTTCGGATTTTCAAAAATATAGTCACTACCGGTAACTTTTGACAGATAGAATAAAGTCTCTTTTCCATCATTTTCCCCGTCTACCCGGACTGCAAAAACAATTTGGAAATTTTGATCCAGTGCCAGTCTTACTCTTTCCAGAACAATGGTATCAGCACCTGTAATTTTGAAACTTTTCCCTTGCAGTTCGTTGTCTGAAACTTTTTCCCATGATTCATATAAAACTCCGTTTTTCTTCTCAGTCTTCCAGATACCCAACAGGTTATCCAATTTTTGAAAGTCTTGCTTAGTAAAAGTTTTTGACTGCGCTGAGCATTCGCAACAGGTAATAACAAAGACAGTTGCTGCAAGACAGAATTGTCGAATGATTGGTATATTAATTAAAATCATAATAATTATCCTCTTATAAGTATAATTTTAGCAAAATGACCGTATCAAATTAGTAAATTATTTATTACATTTGGTTTACATTTTCCCTGAGACTTGAAAAAAATTGCTGTTATCGGCTTACTGGTGCTGTTGCTCTACAATATGTTTGGGCTCACAACTGCTATTTTATTGTTTGATAACAAGTATGAAAGTCCTTCAACTAATACTTCGGCTGGTGAATATGAATTGTTAAAAGTGTATATGCCATCCCTTCCCTATTCTTCCGACTGGGAAAATACTGAGGGACTTGACGGATTAATTAAATCTAATGGTCAGTTTTATAATGCCACGCACGTCAAACATACCAATGATACTTTGTATGTGACCGTAAAGTCGAATCAGGCAGCACGGGATCATTTCTTTGAATTGGCGGATAGAATGCAATCCCTGGCCGACCAGACCAGCGAAAACCCTGAAAACCAGAAGGGTAAGGCCATGAAAATACTGGATAACCTGTTGAAAAACTACGTTCAAAATCAAACTGCATTTGTTATTTTTCAGTCGGCAACCGCTGTACAAAAAGCTTCTGTTAATTACCCGTCAGAACAAGTAAAATACATGTTCTGGGTTAGACAGCTGCGGACACCTCCCCCGGAAAACCTAATTCTTTCCTAAATTTTCAATTCGAAAATTTTCTTTGCAAGCCTTGGACAAATGTTCTATGGCTGCTTTCCAGTATTGTAATAACCTCCTTTTATGGACTTGCAGATTATTCTGCGGTATTAATTGACCTATCTGATATGCTGAAAACTATACAATCAAAAATGCGTCTTTTGAAATTGACAATTACTTTGTCATTCTTAGCAAGTTATGCCTTTGCGCAGATGCCTAATGACGCAATTTATATGAACAAAGGCACTGCCTGCCTTGCTCTTTCCTACAATCATACCGCCTGGGACAAATATTGGGAGGGCACTACCAAGAGAGATAACCTCAATATCGGAACGCAAACGACACAAACTGCGATGGCAATGCTGGCTGTGGGTGTGACCAAAAATCTGAATGTCATTGTTGGCCTTCCGTATATCTGGACGCAAGCAAGTGCAGGTAATTTAAAATGGAACAAAGGCGTTCAGGATGTTTCCGGCTGGCTTAAATATCGTTTCTTCAACCAGGGAGGCCTTTCGCTGAACGCAGTTATTGGCGGTTCGATACCTGTCACCAATTATGTCCCGGACTTCATGCCAATGTCGATCGGACTTCAATGCAAAACAGCCACAGGACGGCTTGTTGTTCGTTATAAACACAAAACCGGCATATACGCTACGGCATTCGGAAGTTATATTTTTAGAAGCAAAATCAAGATCGACCGAGATTCTTACCTGATGGGCGAAACGCTTTACAATACCAATGAAGTAAGTGTTCCCAATGCATACGACTTGTCCGGTCGTTTGGGCTATACTAATAAATATCTCCAGACGGAGGTCTTTGCTGAATATGGTGCATGCACTGACGGCGACAATATCCGTCGCAATGCGATGCCTTTTCCAACAAATAATATGAAATCAACAGCTGTTGGTTTTTATGGCAAATTTCAACCGAAAAATCTTGGCTTCAACGTCAGGGTAGCGCGTGTCATTGACGGCGAAAATGTAGGCCAGGCTATGACCTATCAGGCAGGTATTTTATACCAGTTTGCGTATTTGAAATCGGCAAAAAAGTAAATCGTGTTATTATAGAAATCAGATGAAAAAGTATATAAAATCAATTCAAGTTTGGCCGGGAGTAATTTCATTGACAGGGAGTTTTTTTCTTGCAGTAACAATCTTTTCTTGCAGTAAATCAGTCAATGAACCTTCTGCGGCCATCAACATACCTTCAACGATTGACGCGAACGCAGGAAACTGGAAGACCATTGTTTTAGCTTCGTCAAATGAAATAGTCGTTGCTGAACCGAAATCAGAAACTTCCGCGGAATATTTGGCAGAAGTAAACAAACTTAAAGAAACCGCTGGTGCAGTAACATCCGCTCAGCGCGAGATTATTAACTACTGGGGAGCAGGCGCTTCATTTCGCTGGAACGAAATTGCACGAGAACTGGCTGCGCGTTACAACAACCCGCCTGCGCCGAATACTGAAGGCAAATATCCCGTTCCTGATGCTGCAAATCCACTCGCAGACCCGAAGTTTCCGTTCGCAAATCCACCCTATACAGCAAGAGCACTTGCTTATCTTAGCGTTGCCCAGTATGACGCTTTGGTATCGGCATGGAACTATAAATTTAAGTACAATCGCAAGGCTCCCTCCAAGACAGATGCTTCTATAAAAGCGATCCTCCCGGTTTCTGATCTTCCTACCTATCCGTCAGAAGATGCTGTCGTGGCCGCTGCATCGTTCGAAATTTTGAAAGCGATGTTTCCCGGTGAGGTTCCTTTCCTGGAAGCAAAACTGGCAGAACATAAAAACAGCCGTCTTTGGGCAGGTATGAATGTTGAAAGTGACATCACTGCCGGCGACGCACTCGGGAAAGCTGTCGGACAAAAAATAATGGCACGTGCAAAAGCTGATGGTATGGGTGCAGCAAACAATCAGGCCAAAACTCAGGAAATGATCGCAAATGCGGTAAAGTTGGGTATTGTTCAGACGTGGCAAAGTCAGGAGTTTCCTGCACGTCCGCCGATGCTTCCAACATATGGTTTCGTTCAGCCCTGGAATTTTAACTCTGCGACTGTTGTTGCCTTGCGCCCAAAAGCGCCGCCTGTAATTGATGGTCCGGAGTTCAAAGAAAACATGGACGAATTACTTTCAATCGCAAAAAAACAAACGCGCGAACAAGCTCGTATTGCCAATTACTGGGCAGATGGCGTTGGTAGTTATACCCCTCCGGGACATTGGCATCGGAAGGCTGCGACTTTGGCACATGCAAATAATTTTAGCGAAGTCCGCACAGCGAGAACTTTCGCTTTGGTTGGAACAGCCATGCAGGACGCGGGTGTAGCATGCTGGGATGCTAAATATTACTACTATTACCCAAGGCCTAATCAGATGAATCGCGCGGTGAAAACTTCTGTTGGACTTCCGAACTTTCCTTCGTATACATCAGGCCACTCAATGTTCTCTGGCGCGGCAGCAGAAGTTCTTTCGCATATTTTCCCAAAAGATAAAGAGGAACTTGAAGCAATGGCGGTTGAAGCATCGGTTTCGAGAATTTATGGTCTAATCCACTATCGTTTTGACTGCGAAGAAGGACTGGTCACGGGTCATAAAGTTGGCAATTATGCCGTTCAGCGTGCATTGACCGATGGTGCAGAATAAAACATGCTATTATTAGATATCAAAAACTGCCGGAGCCATAACAAACTCCGGCAGTTTTTTCTTTAAATCTTACCAACAAAATAGGGGCCTTTGAATTTTGGATTGTCATAGCACCAAAAACATCTGGGTCATGAAAACACAACTTACTAAAATTACATTTCTGGCAATTATGCTAACCGCTTCGAGCGCTTTCGCTCAGCGAGTTCAGACAGTATTTAAGGGCCATGGTATTAACAGGTCAGGCGGATACGCAGCCATCTCAAACAAATTCACTACGATCAACGGTGATTATGCAAACATGCCCGAAATCTATGGAGGTTGGTTTGTAAACAGCAAGTTTTTGATTGGAGCAAGTCTTGCCGCAACGACAAATTACATACCTGCACCTTACTCGTTCAATCAACCGACTGATCAGAAAATGACGTATCAATATGGACAATTTGGTCTTATGACTGAATATGTTTTTGCTTCCAATAAAGCGGTTCACCTGGTAGCCAATATGACAACAGGCGCGGGATTTACGCTTCGTTACGATAGAAGAAATGATTGGGACGATTTTGATGATTTGGACGAATGGGAAGATGACGACCAAAATGCAAACTGTTTCTTCGTGATGGAACCGGGTGTGCAATTGGAGATTAATCTTTTAAAGTGGATGAGATTTGCTCCCGGCGTTTCTTACCGAAAAACATTCGGTGCGAAAGGAGATGGATTGTCGGACTCAGATTTAAGTAACGTTTCTTATAATCTCACGTTAAAATTTGGAAGGTTTTAAACTAATTTTACCTCTAACAAAAAAAATCGTCCCAAAGCTAAATACAGACTTGGGACGATTTTTTTTTGCAATTTTTACTACGCAAGATTACTGATATCAAAAGGAAGTTTCCGCATTCTTTTTCCTGTTGCAGCAAAAATTGCATTCCCCAAAGCAGGTGCAATCGGCGGCAGCCCTGGCTCTCCTACTCCACCCGGATTTGCGCCGCTGTCCACGATATGAATGTCCATTTTTGGCGTTTCATTCAGTCGCATAATATTGTATTGATGGTAATTACTTTGATCACAAACACCGTTCGTGAATGTAATACCGTCTTTGATCGCAGCTGTTATACCCATAACGATATTCCCCTCAGTCTGGGCTTTTACGTTATCCGGATTGACATAATAACCGCAATCAATCACCGTCACAACCTTATCAATGGTCACACCCAGATCTTTTTTTGTTACCGTTATGCACGTCGCAGAAATACTGTCAAAGGATTTAAATACGGCAATTCCTTTACCTTGTCCTTCGGAAAGTTTTTCTCCCCAGGCAGATTTTTCGGCAAGCGTTTCGAGCACCTTTTTAAAGCGGTCATCCTTAATCAACTCCATACGTGCTTTCAACGGATCTTTTCCGGCAAGATGCGCCAGCTCATCAATAAAACATTCCTGCCCCCAGCCAAAATTCGAAGCATAAACCGAGCGCCACCAAACAATTGGAATATCCGTTTTTACGTTTGTCCAACTGATTTTTGATGCAACCGGAAAACTGTATTTGTTATTATTCATACTGATTTCCTCACTCAACCATGGATCAGCTTCATCAGATTTCAAACCTTTAAAAACCTGACCAACAATAGATTCACCTATGGCATGGTGATGATAACCTGTTATATTTCCATTTTCCACAAAACCCTGCATATGGCTGAGCATACCAGGACGGTACGGCCCTTGTGAAATATCGTCCTCACGTGTCCAGATGACCTTCACAGGTTTTTTCAGCTCGCGGGAAAGATGGCAGGCTTCCAAAAGAAAATCGTGATACGCCTTTCTGCCAAATGCTCCACCAAGCAAAGTCACATTGATTTTGACTTTTTCAGGAGCTACTTTCAGGTATGCACAGACATCTCTCAGTGCCCAGTCAGGCCCTTGCACTGGCGCCCAGATTTCAACCGAACCGTCATCTTTTACATGAACAATTGCATTTTCAGGCTCAATCGGCGCGTGTGCTAAAAATGGTGTTTCATAATTTGCTTCCAGTTTCTTTTCCGCAGCAGCATATTTAGCAGAAAAATCCCCTTTTTCTTCATAATTAATACCTTCCTTCTTAGCCGCTTGGTAGGTTTCAGCAAAGTACTTTTCGGTGCTGATCGTTTTTTCCAGATCGCCATTATCCCACTTCACATTCAGCGCCTTTTTCCCTTTCAGCGCTGCCCACCAGTTCGTTCCGATAACGGCTACCGCCTCCGAAGTCCTGTGTGGCATAGGTCTTTCCGTTTTTATAACTTTCAAGACACCTTTCACCTTTTTCGTTTCCGTGTCATCAATAGACACAACTTTTCCATGAAGCGAGGGCGAATGTAGAATACTGGCGTAGACCATTCCGGGTATATCAACGTCAAGGCCGTAAATTGCCTTACCCGTAACCCGCTCCGGAACATCAAGACGTTTGTTATATTTTCCAATGATTTTAAAATCTTTCGGATCTTTTAATTTCGGGTTTTTAGGCACTTCAAGTTTGGAAGCATCGTCTGCGAGTTCGCCATATCCTAGACTTTTTCCAGTAGGATTATGCACGATTGCGCCGTCTTTCGCAGAACATTCGCTTACCGGAACGTTCCAGCGTTTTGCCGCAGCTTCCGTTAACATTTCACGCGCGGCTGCCCCCGCCTTACGGATAGGTTCCCAAAGCGATCTTACGGAACTACTCCCGCCGGAAGTCTGATTTCCATATTTATCCTTTCCGTCACTCTGAGCAATTTTAACCTGGTCGAGGCTTACTTCAAGTTCTTCCGCCAGCAGCGATGGTACTGCCTGCGTAGATCCCTGGCCCATATCCGGACGAGGGTTGATGATCGTAATATTTCCGGCTGTATCAATCACGATGAACGGATTAATTTCCAGTTTTAAGATGGCCGGAATTATTTTCTTTACCGTCGCGTCTTTGGCAAAAGAGGATATGCCCAGCGCAAGTCCGAAGGATGTCAGGCCGGTCGTTTTGAGAAAGTCGCGGCGTGTTGCTTTTATATTTTCCAATTTTAATATCGCTTTGAGTGAAGGAATTAATTCTTGCCAATACCTTTTTCAGATACTTTGATCGTATCAGCTGCACGGTGAATAGCTTTGCGGATGCGATCATACGTACCACAACGGCAAAGATTTCCGCTCATTGCCGAGTCGATATCCTCGTCTGTGGGAGTCGGCTTTTCTTTTAGCAACGCCACAGCAGACATAATCTGCCCTGACTGGCAATAACCGCATTGCGGCACTTGTTCTTCGATCCAGGCCTGTTGAATCGCGTGAAGTTTTCCGTCACCAATTCCCTCAATTGTTGTAATCTTCGTCGTTTTCGAGACACTCGAAATGGGTGTCTGGCATGAGCGGGCAGGCTGACCATCCAGATGAACTGTGCAAGCGCCACAAAGCGCCATCCCGCATCCGAATTTGGTACCTTTCAGATCGGCAAAATCCCTCAATACCCACAAAAGTGGCATATCCGGTTCGACATCGACCCTGATTTTTTTGTTGTTTACTGTTAAGTTATAATTCGCCATGGTGATATTGTTTCTATGCAGAAGAAGTATTAAAATTATAATAAAAAATTAGAAATTAAAAACATCTATTAAATACTTATAAACCAACATACTAGACACTTTTCAGTTATTACATCCGACTCATTTTTTTAGGATTATATCTTAATGAAAACATGTAATTCCGGAACCTTCCACAGGTTACCGCTGGTTAACCAAGATAAAACCTGATCAGAATTTAGAAATTGCGGTGAACGGTATGCCCTATCTGCTGAACTTATTTCGATTTTAAAACCTGTTCTGGTTATTTCGATTAAAGCAATAAAATTATGTCAATTACATCTGCCGCTGAATTATCAGGAATGCAAAAAATAAGTGAAGCCGTCGCAATCACTTTAAAACGAATGCGTGACTTCGCGCGGCCAGGCATGACCGCAAAAGAACTTGATGATTTTGGCGGAAAAATCCTGATCGAAATGGGAGCAAAATCGGCTCCTCGTTTAACCTATGGTTTTCCAGGATGGACTTGTATCAGTGTTAATCATGAAGTGGCACATGGCATTCCGTCTGAAACAAAAATATTTAAAGAGGGCGATCTGATTAATATTGACGTCTCGGCAGAACTTGATGGCTTCTGGGCAGATAATGGCGGCTCATTCATTCTGGGCGAAGATATCAATAATCATAAGGCGCTTGTTGATGCTTCAAAGGTAATTTTACAAAAGGCAATCAGCCGGATAAAGGGAGGCGTAAAAATTTCCGAAATAGGCCGGTTTATTGAAATGGAAGCCAGAAAATCGGGTTTTAAAGTGATTAAAAATCTGGCTGGACATGGTGTTGGACGAAGCCTGCATGAAGACCCGCACGAGATCCTGAATTGTTATGTCCATGACAACAAACAGCGTTTTAGAAAAAATTCGGTTGTGGCTATTGAAACCTTTATCTCAACGGCATCCACCTATGCAGATCATGGAAAAGACGGATGGACTATGACAGGAAACAAGGGTGGGTTCGTCGCCCAGCACGAGCATACGATAATTGTAACAGATGGCAAACCCGTTATTCTTACTTCTGCGAATGAGATTTATTGAATGAAATTAGATGTTAGAGACGCCTGTCTTTTTGATATTCTTCTATTGATAGAATTTGAACAAGATCGTAATAACGCGGGAATAATGGATTAAGAACATAATTGTATTCCTGGGCATCACTGCACGTCTGACTTTAACGCCAATATATTTTCTTGTTTTGAAGAATTCATCGCCGAGCTGCTTCAAAACAAGATTTTCGGTAGCTCGCCAATCATCCGGCATTTCCCCGTCCGGCATTTCGTAAAATCTTGCAGAGTTCTCCACTTCGATCGTCATTACAAAAAGATTGGGCGGTAGTTCCGTTTCATCCACATGCACCAATAATTCAAGCATTGCCAAAGCTCGACTTTCACTTGTGTATAGGGCAAAAATACCTTCACTATTCCATCGACCTCCTTCACTTGCTGCGCCTTGCCCGCTGAGATCCCGCGCCCTTTCTTTCTTTTTTGCGATTCGATATAAAATCATGTCTTAAGAATAAACGCCATCCTCGATTCTTCCTAAGATCTGACTGACCAACTTAATACCGGTTGGAGTATTCAAAAGATCAAAAGGTTTCTGTCCTTTCAAAGCTTTGTTTTCTTTGTGAAGCCACCTGTTTAGCCTTTCCGTATCTTCAAAGACAGCCAAACCTTTTGCTACGGTATTAGCAATTTCTACGGAGAGCGAGGAAACCAAATTTCCAAAAACTTCGTCCTTCTTCTTTCTTGTGAGCGTTTTGTACGATAGGTTTAACAATATCGCCATATCTCTCATCGGAATGTTCAAAACATTGGCAAGGTTTTCAACTGATGATTTTGGGATACCGGACGTTGCCGCAACCAAATAATCCAGGCCGGATACCGGTTTTTGTCCAATCGATTTTTCACCGCCCAATATCAGCCAGGTCATTTCATTGACCGAGATATTCCCCCTAAGTTCTTTTAAATTATTCATAAGAGACATTTTACCCAAAGATAAGAATAAAATGTCCACTTTACTAAGGTGGGTTTTAACAGAAACCTTATATCCCATCCGTTACCTTCATCATTTTTGCCAACCCTGTTTTTGCAACTACAAGAGCGTCTTGTGCATAATAATCCTTATTAAACACTTCAAAAGAAAGAATAACCGGCCTTTCAGGATTTTTCAGCGAAGTAAGCAATCCTTTTAACGGCGCAACACCGTCGCCGGGGTATATCCTGTCAGCATCTGTTATGGCTTCACGCGGAGGAGTTTCGGGATAATCATTTATATGAAAAATTTCGATCAAAGGCTTTCCTACATCTTTGACACTGTCCATTCCGGACCCACCCTTATGTAAATGATAAACGTCCATCAAAACACGGGCTGACGGATGGTCTGACTCAACTGCTACGTACAATAGCTCGCCCACACGGCTCAGATTTTTTGAAAATCCCCACAATTCAAGATGCGGAACAACTTTCGTCTGCTCGCCTAATTCAAGGATTTTCCGGTACCGTTCAGCTATTCTGGGAAGCTCCAACGCCGCTCCGGTAGTTGCGCCCATTGGCGGTGCAGCTACTCTCGGACAACCAATTTCAGCCAGTTGATCCATTTCAAGTTTTAATTGTTCAAGCGCTTTTGAACGAGCGTTTTCGTCATCGACAATCCAGGTTGCAAAACCGATCACGTCTTCCACTTTCAGTCCAAGATCATCAATAATCCTTTTTGCTTCTTTTGTGGAATTGGTTTTCAAAAAATCCTGCAAAGTATTTACCCATATCTCCACAGATTTAAATCCAGCTTTTGCAGCCACTTCCAGCTCTTTTCTGAAGCCCAGCTTGTGGCCACGTAATGTGCTCATGTTCAGGGAATAGATAAAAGGTGCAGGCTTCGTCTTATTTATTTCCAAAGGAATAACTGCTGCCGAGGAGACAGCGAGAATGGAGGTAAATGATTCGCGGCGGTTCATTGATGATTTTTTATAAAATGATGTTATTTGAATAAAAGAAACAGCATTCCATTTTTTACCGATTTTATTTGAAATTGATTGTAAATTAGAGTCTCAATGAAGCATTGTTATTATAACATTAACACCCATGAATCCCACTGATTACACAGTCCCGGCAGACACACGTATCGGACATGTTCATCTAAAAGTTTCTAATCTTGAAAAAGCACTCGATTTTTATTGTGGACTATTGGGATTTGAATTGACCGCACGTTACGGGGATCAGGCTGCATTTATTTCCGCAGGCGGTTACCATCATCATATTGGGTTAAATACCTGGTATAGCAAAGGCTTTCCACCAGCTAGCCGGGACGGCGTCGGGCTTTTTCATACGGCTATTTTGTATCCATCCAGAAAAGATCTTGCCCGGATTTACAAACGCCTTATTGATTCTCATTACCCGCTTAGCGGCGCCAGCGACCATGGAGTTTCTGAGGCTATATATTTGAATGATCCAGATAACAATGGAATTGAATTATACTGGGATCGCCCAAAAGAGCTTTGGCCAGTAGCGGAGGATGGTTCTTTGGAAATGTATACGCGCGTCCTGAATCTGAACGGGCTATTAACTGAATTGAACTGATAAATCGACACAAACATATATCTCATGTCTGAAAATGATAAGCTTGACAAAATCGTGGAAGCGAGGTTAAAACTTAAAGCCCGATTTGAGGAAAAAATGTTGCAAACCCCATCCGTGTCAGACGAACAACCTATGGGAACTGGGCCCATCAACAGGCACGGTATGCCTCAGCTGCCGATTGGACAAATAAAAACTACAAAATGGCCAGTGCTGGATCTGGGTTTCAAACCTGATATTTCAACGTTAAATTGGAAATTGACGATCAACGGCGAAGTTGAATCTCCTTTGGAGTTATCCTGGCAAGATTTTATGTCCTTACCCCAAACGAAAGATGTCAGTGATTTTCACTGTGTAACCACCTGGTCCCGCATGGACGTTCCGTGGGTAGGGGTGAAACTCGCGGACCTTGCTGCCTTGGTATCTCCTAAATCGACAGCGACTCATATTCTTTGTTATGGCTATGATAAATACACAACAAATATCACTATCGAAGAAGCATTGAAAGATGATGTATTGTTAGTTCATACTGCCGATAATAAACCCCTGGAAAAAGATCATGGCGGTCCGGTGAGGATGATTACTCCACAACTTTACGCATGGAAAGGTACCAAATGGATTAACCGCATAGAATTTTTAAATAAAAATAAACTGGGTTTCTGGGAGCTGAGGGGCTATTCTAATACGGCATATCCATGGCGAAACGACCGTTACAGTTAAAATGTTCCCCATGTGGAAAAGTTGATATGTGCCTGGTATGATATTTGTTTTTATGTTTTAAACCAAACACAGATAGGCATGTATTTCATCTCTTTCCATAATGGGAAACCAACCACCTCTTCATCAGAAGTTGCTGATCAATTCGGCAAATCTCACAATGATATTTTAAGATCAATCGAAACGCTTAATTGTACCAGAGAATTTAAGACAAGTAATTTCATACCGTCTCCAAACTTATGGCCATCAGGAAAACCTGATCCAACAATATTGATTACCAGAGAAGGACTGGTGCTGTTGGTGATGAATCTTAAAAGCCCTGCTCCACTTTCGTTTAGAAACAATGTAGTAGCCAAATTCGACGGAATGGTATCCACTCTATAAATTAGGGTTAGACGTCTGATGATAGTCTTTGCAATCTCGTGCGAGCTGATTGCAAAGATCAAATTTTTCTCAAATTATTGGACATCTCTGCCGCATATATCTATTTTATTACCTTCGACGGTATTAATAAGACTTCTCCAATTTCCCTCCCTGTTTTCCAATAACTTCACATTCCGAGCGCCGAATGTAAAATTATTTTTACTTTTCAGGTAACAATACTACATTTGAAGTAAGACTCAACGGGAACATTTTCTTCATGCAGACTTCATTCAAAGACAAAGCACTCCGGTGGTCGTACATCAGTATTTTAATCGGACTGATCTTAATCTTCGCCTCTCAATACTTTGCATACAAAAATGTACAGGATTTATCGCTCCACAATCACGGTGTTAACGTAACTGTAAGGATACTGAATCAAACTGCAAATTTTGGATTATCTACCAAAGATGCGCAGTCGAACATGAATGAGTATGTCATAACTGGAAATGAGACATTGCTGGCCGATACTTATGCTACAAAAGTTAAACTTTTGGGTATGAGTGATACGTTGTTTAACCTTGTCAAAGGTGATAGAGTACAGACGGCTCGGGTGAGGAAACTGCTGGAAATTTCCGGGCAAATTGTGAAGAACGCACAGAATGTAATGAATGTTTACCGTGAGCAGGGAAATGAGAAAGCTTTTGAACTGATAAAGCAGGGAGAAGGCATAAGACTCAACAAATTGCTGACGAATACAATCGCTGCCATTGAGCATTCGGAAAAAAGTCATCTTGACCAACAGCGCGCACTGATACAAAAAACGCAAAAAAAGACAACTTTATTTATTACTGGCACAAGTATCTTCGGCTTTTTACTCACCGCCTTTGCCGTAATATCCCTGCTCTGGAATCAAAAAAAACAACGGCAGCTTGAACTGGAAATACGGCAAAAAGAACAAATCCTGGCTCAATATATTGAAGCGATTCCGGATGGTGTTATGGTCTTAAATACCAAAAAAGATATCGTTTTGTTAAATCAATCCGGCCGGGAAATGCTTGGCTTGACCGGTAAACTTGAAACCCTGGCTGAACAAGTTAGTAAATTGGTTCTCCTAGATCCATCGACCTACAACATCCGCTTCACCCCTGACACTTTACCTGTAAGCCGTGCCTTGGAAGGAGAAAAATCGGATGGGAATAAAATTGATCTGATCAAAGACAATGCGCTTTTTCATTTGGAAACAAGCGTGCGTCCGGTCCTGGGGCTGGATGGTGAAATTACAAATGCTATCTCTGTTTTCAGAGACATCACAGAGCGGGCGAATTATGAGGCAACCCTTGAAAAGGCCAGAAAACTAGCCGAAAAGTCGGTTCGTGTGAAAGATATATTTCTCTCTAATGTCAGCCATGAAATCCGGACACCATTAAATGCTATTATCGGATTTACCAGTCTTTTGGAAGAGCAGGTTTTTGAAAAGAAAAGTAAAGATTTCGTCAGTTATATCAGAATGGCCAGCAGGAATCTTCTCGAACTGATCAACGATATTTTAGACTTTTCCAAGATTGAAGCAGGACAGGTTATTCTCGACAAAACGAATACGTCAATTTCGGAGCTAATCGAGTCAGTCTCGGTTATTATCAATCAGCGCGCGAATGAAAAAGGTATTCATTATGAAAAGCATCTGTCTTCCGATCTACCTGAAGTTATTATTACCGACAAGCTCCGCATCTCCCAGATACTTTTAAATGTATGTGGAAATGCCATAAAATTTACAGAAAAAGGTTCTGTGAAAATTCAGGCGATGCCGGTTTCGCCAATTGTCGATAATCTGCAAACCATTCGTTTTACGATAACAGATAGCGGAATTGGTATTCCGGAAGATAAGGTTGATAAAATTTTTGAAAGATTTGTTCAGGCATCGGAAAGTACAACAAGGCTTTTCGGCGGTACAGGATTAGGACTTAGTATCGTTAAATCACTCGTGCAAATCCTTGGCGGAACAATTAAAGTGGAAAGCCAGTTTGGCCATGGAACAACTTTTATTCTGGATTTCCCGTTTGAGGTAGTGACGGATTATACGCCATCAGATAGTGAAGATTCATTCAACAATGAACCGGCCCATATTGGAAACATCCACGTTTTGGCTGCTGAGGACAACATTTTGAATCAAAAACTTCTTGAAGCTATTTTCGAGCGACTTTCGATTGATCTGACCATCGTCGGCAACGGTCAGGAAGCGATTGAAGCCATAGAGAAAAATAATTACGATCTGGTTTTGATGGATATTCAAATGCCGATTATGGATGGCTATACGGCCATTAAAAAGATTAGAAGCTCAATTTCTCAGACGCTGCCGATCATCACGATGACGGCCCATGCGATGGTTGGAGAAAAGGAAGAATGTCTGAGCATTGGGGCGAACAGCTATATTTCAAAACCTTTCCGGGAAATTGAACTGTTAAATACCATTTCCAGCCTGACCGGAAGACAAAATACCAACTTTAATGAAACCAATACAATTACCCATCACAATGAAGAATCTATGAGCACTAATATTGTAAATATTACCTATCTAAACGAAATTACCGGCGGCGATCCAGACCTTCAAAAAGAACTTATTTCACTTTTTGAAGATGAACTGGAAGTCCAGTCCTCGATGATTCATCAGGCTGAAAGTTCCGGAGATAATGAAAAATTGCGCCAGGTCGTTCATAAATTCCGGTCGTCACTGTTTTCCGTTGGCTTGCTTGGTACCGCAGATAAATACAAAAAAATTGAAGGTGAACTCAAAAACAACATTCGCCCGGTTGATCTGAAAGAGCAATTGAACGGCTTACAAATTGAAGCAGAATTAGGGTTAACTGAATTGAAGGCTATTGAAATCGGTTAATACCATAATAACCCTAGTGTGTAGATTTCTTGATTATTTGAACAAATCATACGATTTAGGATCAGCCTTTCACCTACCCTAATTTAATCTTTCGTAGGAAACAGGCAGACATCAATTTTCTAACCCGCTCCTAAAAAAGAAGCTTCCCTCTTAAAACAGGGAAGCTTCTTTAAACTACTACTATACCAAATTAACAAACACTTATTATTAATGAACCGATGACGGATCAATCTTGGTTTTACCGCTCCTTGTCATTAAAACAAAAGGAACGCAGAATAAAAATAAACAGCCCAGGAAAAGGAACACGTCCATATATGAAAGCACCGTCGCCTGTTTGTAAATGCTATATTCCAGCGTTTGATAACCGCTCTTCAACGCAATATCAGGGCTCATACCTTTTGCCATAAAATTTCTCTGCAATCCTTCAACGCGTTGTTGAACCACAGGATTGTTAACATCAAGACGACTTACCAGATCACTTCTGTGCTGCATGTTTTGTCTGGCTATATAAGTGGTAATTACTGCCACACCGAATGATCCTCCAAGCTGGCGCATCATCCCCGTAAACGCTGCCCCCTCCCCGATTTCTCTACCCTTCAATGTTGATAAAGCCAGTGTTGAAATTGGTACGAACAGAAAGCCCAGCCCTGCACCTCTTACAATGAGCATCCAAAAAAATGCGTCAGAACCGGTATCGGGAGTCAGGATAAAATAACCCCAGATGCTGTAAATAAAGAAAACTACCATTCCACCAGCAACCAGATACTGCTGTTTCACACCACGCTGGATAAGCTGCCCGACTATTGGCATACAGAAAGCTGTGACCAATGCAGCCGGTACCATAAGCATACCCGATTGCGTTGCCGTCCATCCGAGAGTCGCTTGTGTGTAAAGCGGAATAACGAATGTTGAACCGTAAAGTCCGAAACCTAAGACAAAGGAAAGAACAGTACCAATGAGGAGATTGCTATTCTTCAAAACCCTAAGCGCCACGATCGGGTTCTTATAACTCAGCTCACGCCAGATGAAGAAGAAAAATCCGAGCACCGCAGTGACTGTGCAAATAATGATAATTTCGTCGTTGAACCAGTCGTCTTCCTGACCTTTTTCCAACACGTATTGTAAAGAACCAACTGCAAGAGCCAGAAGGACTATACCCCACCAGTCAATTTCACTGGCTGATTTTTTCTCAGAATATTTAGGGCTGCGAATAAATTGCATTGTTAAAAGCGCTGCAATTGCTCCAAGTGGAAGATTGATGTAAAATATGTAGGGCCAGCTAAAATTATCTACGATATATCCACCCAGCGGAGGCCCTAACGTTGGACCTACAATTACGCCCAACCCATAAATCGCCTGAGCCATACCACGTTTTTCAGGCGGATAACTTTCAGTGATCAAAGTTTGTGCAGTAACCAAAAGCGCTCCACCTCCAAAACCTTGAATCAAACGGAAAAATACAAGCTCCCAGATATTATCTGAATTTCCGCAACAAAACGAGGCAACAGTAAAAATAATAATTGACGCTGCGAAGTAATTCCGGCGGCCAAATTGCTGTGAAAGCCAGCTCGTCATGGGTACGATGATTACGTTACCAATGGCATAGGCTGTAATAACCCAGCTCACTTCGGAAAGTGTTCCTCCCAAATTCCCCCGCATATCATTCAGTGCCACGTTCACGATCGTCGTATCGACAATTTCCAGAAGCGCACACATAACGGCTGTGATTGTAATGATTACCCTTCGAAAGCCGTATTCTACAAGGGATGGTTGTAATTCCATATGCTAATATTTTTATTGATGTTAAGATCTGGGCTAGTTTGCAACCGCAACTCACCACTGAATTACCTACATCTTAATCAAGCTCAACATCAACAAAGACATTCATTCCCGGACGCAGACGTTGAATAAATTCGTCTTTTACTTCTTTAAATTCAATGCGAACCGGAAGGCGCTGAACCACTTTCACGAAGTTTCCACTAGCGTTGTCAGGTGGCAAAAGTGCAAAACGAGCGCCTGTTGCAGGTGAAAACGAGGCTACTTTGGCTTCAAAGACGTGGTCAGGATAAGCATCGATATGAACCTTAACTTCTTGTCCCAGTTTCATTTTTATAAGCTGAGTTTCTTTAAAGTTGGCAACAACCCAAGGCTGGCTGTTTGCAATTATGCTAAAAAGTGACTGTCCGGCTTGCAAATACTGGCCCAATTGCGCGTTTACTTTCGATACATGACCATCAGTTGGCGCTGTGATAATGGTATACGATAAATTCAATTTCGCGTTATCAATATCAGCCTGACGTGCTTTAATTGTTGCGTTAACAACACTGGTCTGACGTGAAGTTGCAGCGGTTTGCGAAGTTGCTGCTTTTGCCTGACGTTGTGCCGCGTTTTTCTGAGAGATCAGTACCTGAAGCTGACGTTCCGCAGTTTGTTTTGTAGCCAACGCCTGCTCATATTCCTGTTGTGTAATCGAATGATCTTTGATCAGATTTTCATATCTGGCGAAATCCTGGTTTGCTCTCCAAACGCTAACTTTTGCCTGTTCAATCTGCGCTTCTGCAACTTCAACGTTCGCAATATACGTGCTGCCGCTGGCAACGGATGCATTTGTGGTGGCGTTCGCTACGACAAGATTCCCCTGAGAAGCATACAAGTTTGCTTGTGCCTGTTCCAATTTAATTAACTGGTCGCGGTTGTCAAGTACAATCAGCGTATCGCCTTTATGGACCATCTGATTATCTTTCACTTTAATTTCTGTGATATAACCTGAAATTCTTGGAATTACCGGGCTGATGTTTGCATCAATCTGCGCGTCATCTGTTTCTTCGTGATGAAGGCCGTGATTGTATTTTGTATAGCCCCAGGTTCCTCCCACAATGACAAGAACTGCAAGGATAATAACGAATGTGTAACTTTTCTTTTTAGGTGCCTCAATTTCAGCGCCGGTGTTTTGATTGGTTTCCATAGTCTTTGGAATAAAAAAATGTTAGAATGTGCGGACAAGCGATACTTTTTCGCCGCTGTTTTAAAAATTTGGTTAGTTAATTACGCCGGCAGTTTGTTCCAGCTTTTTGTAAGCTATGATCGCATCGGCTTTTGCAGCAGCATAGTTTATCCTAGACTGAACCTGCGCAACGTCTGCATCCAAAAGTTCAGTGGTAGTTACCAGGCTGTTATCGTATTTATTTTTCGTGATTCTGTAATTTTCACCAGCCTGCTCAACAGCTTTTTCATATACCTCAATCTTCTTCTTGCTTAGTACGTAATTGTAATAAGCTGTGTTAACTTCCAGGTGTATACGATCGAGTAAAATCTCTTCATTTGTTTTCATCTGGTAAAGTCTTGTTTTAGCTTCCTCAATTTTAGCTCCTGTTTTCCACAATGAAGCAAGATTATAACTTACCCCAATACCTGCGTTAAATGCGTTTGGAACCGTTACAAAACCGGGAATACTCAAAGCAACATAACCACCAGTCAGTGCTACACTTGGATAAAAATCCGCTTTGGCAACACGAATGTCAGATCCGGCGGCTTTTTGACGAATCGCAATCGCAGCCATATCCTTTCGATGTGTCAGTGCCGTTTGCTCCCAATCCATAGCATTTCCAGCTTCTTTCAAAATTTCAAAACTGCTGGAATCGGCCATAATGGAAGTGCCTTCCGGTAAACCCAAAAGCAGATTCATATTAATGGTGGTAATTTTCAAGTCGTTTTCAGCTTCCATCAAAGCCAGCTGCACGTTGGATTCCTGCAAAGTCGCTTTTAACAAATCGTTACGGGCGATGATGCCGTTTTTCTCGCGGTTTGTAAATTCGGTAACACGTTCATGTTCACGGACTAAGTTTTCAGCGACCAGATCTACTGATCTTTTTGCTTTATATAAATTCCCGTATGCCATAATTGCATTCTGAATTATTGCCTGACGATCACCCTCGGCATCAAGTCTTGAAGCTTCCTGCAAAAATCTGGCAGATTCCAGGCTGTATTTATAACGAAAACCTGAAAAAAGTGGAACAGATGCACTTGCCATTCCATACATCACCTGATTTACGTGAAGCGAACTCATTCCCGAAGAATCTCCCGTGCTTTCACCGCCGGTTTTTAAACTAACGTTAGGCGTATTTAATCTCAGATAAGATGCAGAAACAGCAAAACTTGGTAACTGATTATCTTTAATCTGGCGAATGTTAAGTCCAGCTATATCGACGTTAGACTGGCTCAATTTCAATTGTTTGCTGTTTTTCAGACTAAGCTCTACGGCTTCTTCCAGCGTGATCTGGCGTGGTGTTTGTGCGAATGAATGGGAAGATGCTGCCATCACTAAAATTGCGATTACTGCAAAAGCCATTCTTGTACTACTCAATGGTTTCATATGCTACTGTTGCTTTGAAGATACTCTTTAAATGTTTGCTCAATTTAAGTTTCAGGTCCTTTTCAAATTCTTCCTGAGTAAGATGTTCAAGATTATTTATTTTTCTAAAAAACGACTGTGTGGTTATCACCTGATTGACAGTTCCGTAGAGAGTTGCAGAAAGTAATAAGACATCAATATCCTCTCTAAAATGACCATTATTTTGTCCCTCTTTTATAATTGTATCAAGCCCCTTCCAGTTTTTCAATTTCAAATCGAAAATCAGATCTGATATCACCTGCGTCCGATCTTCTCCCGAAAGCTGCTCGCGCAGCATAATATTGTGAAATGACTGATTGCCCATTAATCTGTCGATTGCGCTATCAATCAGGATAAAAACTTTCTGGATCGGAGTTAAATCGTCGTTGGCTATGATCGTTTCCAGCCGCGTTGTTGATTCTACACTTCTTACCTCAAAAAGCGCTTCAATCAATTTTTCTTTTGAACCGAAATAATATGAGATCATCGAAACGTTAATATCTGCCTCATGAGCAATATCACGTATCGATGTCCCGGAAAAGCCTTTTCCTGCAAAAAGCCGCTCCGCCACATTGATGATCTGTAATTGTTTTGCGTTGTATTCCATTTTGTTGACTATCAGCATCTTTTTACGTTCTATTCCATTCCTGGCTGATTGATGATACAAATGTAACAGAAGGAAAATAACAAATCAAACGTTTGTTTGAATAAACTAAACAAACGTTTGATTTATTCAAGCAGTCATAAGAATAGTACCATTAAAATTATTTTAATGTGATTTTAGACGAAAAATCGTTGGTGTTATAACATTCCAATGACTTCTTGCCGCTCAGGAAATTGCGATTGGACCAACATTACCAAACTCCAATCAGAAAACTTCTGGAAAGGTGAAATTTGAAAATAGGCAAAAACGAAAAGAGCCGGAAATAATCCAGGCTCTTTTCAATCTTTTTGTAATATGGTTTTGATGAATTGGCTAATTAATCATTTAACACGATTCGGATTTTCCGTTACAAAAGCTCCCCAACCTCCCTTCTTCGATTTTTTAGTACCTGAAGATGATGCAATAGCCGCAGGAGAATTTGCATGATAATGATGACAAATCGCGATAGCAATGCCATCTGTGGCATCCATAAATTCTTTACTAAGCTCCATTTTCAGTATTTTTTCGAGCATATAGGCAACTTGTTCCTTGGAAGCCGCACCGCTTCCTGTCACGGATTGTTTTACTTTTTTGGGAGAATACTCAACGATCGGGATATCACGCGCCAGCGCAGCGGCCATAGCAACCCCCTGCGCCCGACCCAGTTTCAGCATTGATTGCGGGTTTTTTCCATAGAAAGGATCTTCAATCGCCATCTCGTCTGGCAGGTAATCATCGATCAGCTGTGAGATCCGCTCAAAGATTTTCTTCAACTTCAATTCATGCGTAGTATATTTGCTGAGATGAATCACACCGTACTGAACCAAAGTAATGTGCTGTCCTTTGACCGATATCACGCCGTAACCCATCACCTGTGTGCCGGGGTCAACTCCTATAATCACCTTTTCGGTAGCGTCAGCTTGCTGCATTTTAATCATGGTGCAAGATAGTCAACTGAAAGCTTCAAATGAAAAAACAGCCTGGCGAAAGCTTTTCTGGGCCGCAAAAATTATTGTTACCCTTCTGATTTTAAGTTACATATATAAAACGTTTCAAAACGAACAAAAGGGAATTGGCGATATTGGATCCGTTTACAATGAAATTTTACACGGAAATCATTTCACCACCTTATTAATTATGCTGGTATTGGTCCCAGTTAATTGGGCGCTGGAAAGTTTTAAATGGCAAAGACTTGCCAGAAAAGCTGTTTCTGTAACGTTCTGGGAAGCTTTCAGAGGAACTTTGACCGGGCTGGCAATCGGTGTGGCGGCGCCTGCCCAGCTTGGCGATACAATCGGAAGGGTTGCTGCGCTGAAATCTGATGACCGCCTGAAAGCCATCGGCGCGGCCATCGTTTCCAACGGAATCCAGTTTTATGTTTCGCTCATTTTTGGCGGCTGGGGCCTTGCCTGGGTCGGGGATAAACTAGGACTTGATTCAGCAGGTAAAAATGGCTTATATGTTTTGCTTTTTTTACTGATGTTGATTGGCTTTTTGGTTGTAGCATATCGAAAACGCCTGAATAATTGGGAACCTCAAAAAATATATTTAAAAAAAGCACTCTCCTACTTCCGGATAATCGGTTCGTATACTGGCACCGACCTGCTCGTTGCAACGACTTTTGGAACACTCCGCTACCTGGTTTTTTTGACGCAATTCCTTCTTGCCTTATCTTTATTCAGTTTTGCAATGTCGCTTATGGATTTGGCTGCCTGCGTTGCCCTCATTTTTCTTGCAAAAACACTTATCCCTGCCATAAACGTTTTAGGAGATCTGGGGCTAAGGGAATTTACTGCACTCTTTGTTTTCAAACAATACAATTTACCTGCCGAACAAGTCATTGCCGCAACTTTTCTGGTATGGATCATAAACGTACTCGGCCCCATCCTGATCGGAATTTTCCTGATATGGAAATACAAATGGAAGAGCCTAAAATAGGAATTTAAAATATGATAGAACAGTACATTACACCCTGGCTGATACCCGTATTATGGACATTATTGACAAGTTATGCGTTGTTTACCATCATTTTATATATTCTTTGGAAACGCATTCCTTCACAGTTTGTGAATCACAATAATCAGGCAGATTTCATCTCCGTCATCATTCCTGTGCGAAACGAAGAATCTAATATCATTGACTTATTACAAGATATCAGTGCCCAGACTTTCCCGGTTTCACGTTTTGAAGTGCTGATTATAAACGATGGATCAACAGATAATACTGCTGAACTTGTCGATAACTTTATAAATAAATCGAATTGCGCAATACAATTGATCGCATTGCCGGACACTCCAACCACTTCCCCAAAAAAACGTGCAATCGAAACTGCGATGGCACTTGCAAAAGGAAATATAATTGTAACCACAGATGGTGATTGCCGCGCGAAACCAGGCTGGCTAGAAGCAATTGCCAATTGCCACGCTGCCACTGGTGCAAAACTGATCAGCGGTCCGGTTACTTTTAACCACGAAACTTCTCTAACGGATCATTTACAAACTGTGGAATTTTCCAGTCTGATTGGAAGCGGCGCAAGTGCCATCCAGGCCGGTTTCCCTTCACTTTGCAACGGCGCAAACCTCGCCTATGAGAAAGATGCATTCTTCGAAGTTGGTGGTTACGACGGAGTAAGGCATATTGCTTCGGGTGACGATGAATTTCTAATGCATAAAATTTCAGCAAGATTTCCAGGTCGAGTTATTTTTCTGAAAAGTCAGGAGGCTGTCATCTCAACCCAGGCGCATAGGGACTGGTCATTGTTTTTTAAACAAAGAAAACGCTGGGCAAGTAAATGGAAACATTACCAAAGCAGAACACCTCTGGTTTTAGCATTATATGTATTTTCCTGCAACCTCGCAATTATCGTTGCAAGTACTTTATGGCTATGTGGAAATCTGCCACATAGTAGTTTTCTAATATTGGTTTTAATAAAGTGTGCCCCTGAATGGTTATTTCTCGGTACAATTCTACACTTTTTGAAAAAAAATGTTTCAATATTCTTCATTCCGCTAACTCAAATTTTTTATCCTTTCTATGTATGTTTTTTTGGTTTAATTGCACAAAAACCAGAATATGAATGGAAAGGCCGTAAATTGGTCTGAATGAGCATGTCACATGCTTGTTTTTAATCGAATTTGGCATGGTTTTCGTAGATATAGTTATGGGCAGAAACAAATTGGAAAGGTAACAGCCGGTTTCTCCGTTCTTAACTATATTGAAATATCATGAAGAGTCTTTTATCGATCTCATTACGTTGTTTGGACGCGCTGCTGTGGTCCCTGGGTTTATCAACAGTAGTTTTAGTGCTAATGTTAGGATTTTACTTCTGCTGGACAATGCCGGCGACTAAAAATGAGCAGGTTGAGCTGGCGAATAAGTCATCTGAAATGAAGATTGAGACAAAATCTGTAATGGTGACTCTTGATAACAATGCAGTTTACGCTGAGCGCTAACAGCCACTGGCGATTTACCGAGTGATTGACCTACACAGCTAAATTATACGGTAAAACAGTTCAGTTTTCTGTTAATGGTACCCCTTCATTTCCAAATCATTAAATTCTACAATATCAGTAGAACTTTATCTGTATTAACTTGACATTCATTCGGCGATTCTGTAAGTTTAGTTATCTAAACAACTCAACCTTAACGCCTGAATGTTATGAGAGAGACCCCATTAATTCCACATTCGCTACCTGACCAACTAAACTCCGGTTTGGCAATGAAGGGAGATAAGACTTATGTCTGGAAGCCACAGAATGATATTCGTATTTCCGAGCTCGCACGATGCATTAAATTTGTCACCCATCCCATCTGCCACGACCGGTCCTTGATTGATTCGGATTGTCTGAGGCATTTCACAATTATTGAACCTTAGGTTAAAATTACCTATACCCGTCAAAATACCTCAAACAAAAAATATTCGGACGTAAATCTGTCCCTAGGGCTATGTTGCTTTATCTCATTGTAAAGATATTGTACCACAGCCCTATTCTTTTCCAGAAAAAATTAATTTCAAATTAAATCCTCATAGCTGATCTGAGGATCGTTGCCTCTGTTATTTGAATTTCATAGCTTTATAGCATGATAGTTAGCGAATCAATCGAGGATTTTTACAAAACGCACCCCGGAGCAAAACTTGCTTCCGGGGATTCCCTTGCCGGCACTTTTCAGCAAGGGCATTTTAATATCTTTTCCCGGAAATTTTGTAACCGTTACAACGCTTACAGCCGGCGAGATTATTACAAGATTTCTCTGATCATCGGTAAGGGAAAATTGCTTTATGGCGACACGAAAATTGATATCAACCAAAATGCGCTGGTCTTTTTCAACCGCAATGTCCCCTATTCCTGGGAAACTTCTTCGGAGAAACAATCCGGCTATTTTTGCCTGTTCAACGACGACTTTCTGAACGGAATGAATCGCACAAAAAATTTCATGGATTCGCCAATTTCAAAAAATGATACTATCCCTGTTTACTTTATAAATGAACAACAGGAAAAATATCTCCTTGACATCTATCAGAAAATGGCGGCTGAGATGGAATCCAACTACGTTTTTAAATATGATCTGGTTAAAAATTACGTAAACCTCATTATTCACGAGGCAGTGAAGATGCAATCCTCGCAGACCACTGATAATCATGTAAACGGTTCAAGCCGCATTGCTTCCTGTTTCTCCGAACTTATGGAAAGACAATTTCCGATCGACTCGCCGGAGCATAAGTTACAGCTGCGTACGGCAAAGGATTATGCGCAAAGACTTTCAATCCACATCAATCATCTCAACCGGGCGTTGAAAGAAGTAACCGGAAAGACTACAACAGAACACATCACAGAGAGATTAATTCAGGAATCAAAGATTTTATTAAAAAAATCTAATTGGAGTATAGCTGAAATTGCATACTGCCTGGGATTCGAGTACCCAGAATATTTTAATAACCTGTTCAAAAAGCAAACCGGAATAACACCAAATTCATTTCGGAAATAAATGTTTGAATTTTATAGGTTATTATTTGAAATACATAAGAATATGTACATGGCGCCTCATTATTTTTGTAACCTAAGAATACAGTTCATAAAAAGATGAAAATGAAATTTATTTTCTCAGAAGATCCTCCTAAGACATTACTAATCTTTCGGCGTTTCAGCTATTTTCAATATTTATTAAAGAAAGAACTAAAATATTTACTTTTCGCTGCCTTATTCCTTATATCGGCAAAAACCAGTGCTCAGGTTTTGACAATCTCAGATGCCATTGAAACTGCTAAATCTAACTATGGCACGATCAAGGCGAAGTGGAACTACGCCAATGCATCAAGAGCAACCGTTCAGCAGAGCATTAAGGACTATCTGCCAAATCTTAATCTTTCTCTTCAGCAGGATTATGGTACAGTAAATGGGCAGAACGGTCCGTTATTTGGATTGGGCGGTCTGGGTGTTGCTTCTTCTGGACTTCCATTGGCAAATCAAAACTGGAATGCTGCCTTTGGGGCGTTATATTTAACTAACGTAAACTGGGATTTTTTTGCTTTCGGCCGCGCCCGTGAAAAAATAAACGTTGCAAAATCTACCGTGATCCGTGATGAAAGCGATTTTGAGCAGGAAGTTTTTCAACATGAAATTCGCGTCGCCGGTGCTTATCTGAATTTATTAGCCGCACAACGACTGACCCGTTCCTGGCAAAATAATCTTGCACGGGCAACTGCCCTGAAACAGGTTGTGGTTACCAGAGCAAAAAATGGGCTGATCGCTGGGGTAGACTCATCACTCGCTAATGCAGAAGTTTCCAGTGCAAAAATTGCAATTACCAGAGCAAAAGATTTTGAGCAGGAGCAGGCTAACCGGCTGGCGGTGCTTATGGGCATTGAGCAACAAGATTTTACGTTGGATACTGTCTTTATAGCAAGAATCCCGGTGTCATTCGCAGATTCTATTAACGCGCCATCAGAAAATCATCCGCTTTTGAAATATTATTCTAACCGGATTGCGGTTAGCAACCAACAGGCTAAATACTTCCACACGCTCAGTATGCCCGTTTTCTCTGCATTCGGAGTTTTTCAAACCAGAGGTTCAGGATTCAGTTCCAATTATGCACAGGATCAGGCCGCATATACAAGCAGCTTTGCGGAAGGTATCAAGCCTGTCCGGTCGAATTACCTTTTAGGTGTTGGGGTTGTCTGGAATATGACCAACGTGTTACGGATCCGCCATCAGGTTTTGTCTCAGAAATTTGTGTCCAATGCCCTTCAGAATGAATATGATCTGGTAGACCAACAAATCAAAAATCAGCTTATTTTGTCGAACAATAAAATACAAAATGCCCTTGCCAACTTTCGCGAAGCACCAATTCAGATTAAATCAGCAACTGACGCATATATCCAGAAAAGCACACTTTACAAAAATGGCCTAAGTAATATCGTTGATCTGACGCAGGCGTTGTACATATTAAACCGCGCAGAAACCGACCGCGATATTGCTTACAGCAACGTCTGGCAAGGACTTTTACTCAAAGCGGCAGCAACCGGAGATTTTAATTTATTCACCAGCAGTTTTTAGCATTCTTTTTGAAAAGAGAATTTGGCCCTCGCTTTAAAATCTTTTCATGATCCCTTTCCCAACCCTATGGAATTAATAAGAAGTGCACTTCGCAAACCCATTTCAATTTTAGTACTCGTTGCCGGGCTATTCTTTTTCGGTATCAATGCGGTGCGGACGATTAAAGTTGATATTTTCCCGAAAATGGATTTGCCGGTTATTTATATTTCCCACCCTTTCGGTGGATTTACACCTAACCAAATGGAGGCTTATTTCGGAAAGCCCTATGTCAATATTTTTCTTTTCGTGAATGGTCTGAAAAGTGTTGAAACGAAAAATATCCAGGGCCTCACGCTGATGAAACTAAGTTTTTATGAAGGCACAAATATGGCGCAGGCCGCTGCCGAGCTCAGTTCCTTTTGTAACCGGATGCAGGCTTCGTTTCCTGCCGGCTCTCAGCCACCTTTCATCATACGTTTCGATGCCTCAACGCTTCCCGTCGGACAACTTGTTTTCAGCAGTCCCACGCGATCCAATAACGAGCTTCTGGACCTTGCGCACGTATATGTCCGGTCTTCTTTTACATCAATTCCCGGCCTGGTTTCTCCACCGCCATTCGGAGGGAACCTTCGTACAATTTTGATCAAAGCGGATCCAGAATTATTACGTTCACATAACCTGACGCCGGATCAACTAGTGGAAGCGATACGGCTGAACAACCAGGCAACTCCGGCCGGAAACGTAAGGATCGGCGATAAAAATTACCTTACACCAGCCAATACGTCCATAAAAAATGTTCAGGATTTTGGCGACATTCCTTTATTTAAAGGTACTGTTCAAAACTTATATCTGCGTGATGTGGCTACGATTGAAGATGGTGCTGACCTTACTGCCGGTTATGCGCTCGTCAACGGAAAAAGATCTGTTTATCTTCCGATCACAAAATCAGCAGATGCTTCGACATGGGAAGTTGTGCAAAGTTTAAAAAAAGCGCTTCCCAGATTTCAGAGCCTGCTTCCGGAAGATGTAAAAATTTCTTACGAATTCGATCAATCGGCTTATGTAATAAATGCCGTTGAAAGTTTAATTACGGAAGGTGCGATTGGCGCGGTTTTGACAGGAATTATGGTGCTTATCTTTCTAGGTGACCCAAGAGGGGCATTGATTGTAATTCTTACTATTCCTACTTCTATTATTTCCGGGGTGTTGTTTCTTAAATTATTTGGACAAACCATCAACATCATGACGTTGAGCGGTCTTTCCCTGGCAATTGGTATTTTGGTTGACGAATCGACGGTAACCATCGAAAACATTCACCAGCATCTTGATCTCGGAAAACCCAAGGCGCTTGCCATTTGGGACGCCTGTAAAGAAATCGCTTTCCCAAAACTTTTGATTCTGTTTTGTATCCTGGCCGTATTTGCACCAGCGTTTACCATGACTGGTATTCCGGGAGCACTTTTTCTTCCTTTGGCGCTGGCCATCGGTTTTTCTATGCTTGTTTCCTACTTGTTATCCCAAACGTTTGTTCCAATCATGGCCAACTGGCTCATGAAAGAACATAAACCTAAACACAAAAAATCTGCTGACTCTTCCATTGCGGCTACGGAAAGTGATACCTGGGAGGACAAAAAAGAATTGGCCGAAAGGACAGACATCAACAATGATGGAAAAGTAACCGGTTTTGAAAAATTCCGGCGGGGCTTTATGCGGATGACTGATAAACTTTTGCCAAAACGAAAACCGGTTGTAATCGGATATGTCGTTATTATTTCGGCGTGTGCAGGATTTTTACTGGTCAATATCGGTAGAGACGTACTTCCAAAAGTGAACGGGCGACAATTCCAACTTCACATTCGTGTCGCTGATGGGACCCGGATAGAACGTACCGAGGAAAAACTTATTCAAACCATCGGAGTGCTTGAAAAATTAATCGGCAAAGAAAATATATCAATTACTTCAGCATTCGTCGGGATGCACCCTGCCCAGTTTTCCGTTAACCCGATTTATTTGTTTACAAGCGGGCCACATGACGCCATTTTGCAGGTAAGTTTAACCCATGATTATCATGTCAACCTTGATGATTTGAAAGAAGATCTGCGGAATAAAATGAAGGAAAATTTACCGGATGTAAAAGTTTCGTTTGAACCGATTGAACTGACCGACAAGATCCTGAGCCAGGGTTCTCCCACGCCCGTTGAAGTCAGGATTATGGGTAAAAATAAAAAACAGAATGAGGAGTATGCTAACAAACTGGCGGCCAAACTAAGCCAGGTAAGTTTTTTGAGGGACATCCAAATTGCTCAGCCGCTTCATTATCCATCGGTGAATATTGATATCGACAGAACCCGCGCCGCACAGCTTGGCGTTGATATGTCTGATGTTTCCAGGTCTTTAACCGCATCCACGTCTTCATCGCGTTATACAGAAAAAAATGTATGGCTCGATGAAAAAATCGGACTTAGTTATGCGGTACAGGTTCAGGTACCTGAAAATAAAATGAACAGTGTCAGCAGTATCGGGGAAATACCAATTCTCAAAAACTCTTCCAGACCCGTCCTGAGTGACGTCGCCACAATCAAAATGGACACGACTTATGGTGAAAACGATAATTTGGGCGCTATGCCGATCATTTCGGTTACAGCCAATCTACATAAAACAGATTTAGGGACGGCAACCACAGAGGTTCAGGCTGCCATTGCTTCCCTCGGTGAATTACCCCGTGGATTGACAATTGAACCGATCGGATTAAGTAACGTACTGATTGAAACACTCGACAGTCTCCAATCCGGACTTGGCGTGGCAATCGTTGTAATATTTTTAATGCTTGCCGCCAATTTTCAGTCATTTAAAGTTTCTCTTGTTGTATTAACGACAGTGCCAGCCGTATTGTTAGGCGCACTAGCCATGTTGACAATCACCGGATCTACATTAAATTTGCAGTCATACATGGGAATTATCATGTCCGTTGGAGTATCGATTGCCAATGCGGTACTTCTCGTTACAAATGCTGAGGAATTACGAAAGCATAATGGGAATGCATTGATGTCGGCAAAAGAGGCGACGTCGCTTCGACTAAGACCGATTTTAATGACCAGTGTTGCGATGATCGTTGGGATGATTCCAATGGCTGCTGGTTTTGGTGAAGGTGGGGACCAGGCTTCTCCTTTGGCCCGCGCGGTAATCGGAGGACTGATCGCGTCTACATTTTCAGCATTGATTATCCTCCCGCTGGTTTTTGCCTGGGTTCAGGAAAAAACATCGACTGCTTCGGTTTCATTGGATCCGGAGGATAAGGAAAGCAAACATTATATACCGGCTCATTAATTCAAAAATATTACAATGCAACCTATCAATAAATATTCGAAATTGAACAGTCTGGTTTTGGCTGCCCTTATGGCGACGGCAATCGGATGCAATTCGAATGCTGAAAAAAAAGAGCAGAAGGAAGAGGCAACTGCTGAAAAAAAAGTCTCGGTTACAGAAACTTTTCCATTGAAAAAAGAGGACCTCTCCACCGCTTTTCATACGCCAGGAGAATTGATTTCATACCAACAGGTTGACCTTTATGCCCGGGAGACCAGTTTTGTAAAAAAACTCTATGCCGATGTTGGAACGGAAGTGAAGGCCGGACAACTCCTGGTATCAATGGAGGCCCCGGAACTCAATTCGCGTTTAGCAGGAGCTGAATCGCGGGCAAAAGCGCAGGAGGCTGCATATATTGCGAGCAAAGCAAATTATAATCGTTTGCTGGAAACGAGTAAAACTCCGGGAACAATCTCGCAAAATGACCTTGACCAGGCTTTGGCACGGATGGATGCAGATTATGCGCAGCTTCAATCTGCAAAAGCGAGCCAGAAAGAAGTGGGCGCTTCTAAAAATTATCTTGAAATCCGTGCACCTTTTGCAGGTATTATCACGGCCAGAAATGTCAATCTCGGCGCTTATGTAGGTCCTTCCGGAAAAGGTTCTGAATTTCCGCTTTTCACGTTGCAGGATCAGAAAAAAATGCGTCTTGTTGTTTCAATCCCGGAAGCTTATGTGGGGTACGTCAACAATCAGACGGAAATCAAATTTTCTGTAAAAGCATATCCAAATGAGCAGTTCACCGCAAAAGTGAAACGTATGGCTGGCGCGCTTGATACCAGACTTCGTTCAGAACGAATTGAAATGGACGTAATCAACAATGACAAAAAATTACTTCCCGGCATGATTGCCGAGGTATCAATTCCTCTCTCTTCTCAGGCTGCCTCTTTTGTTGTTCCAAAAACTGCGCTGGTAACTTCGATGGAAAGAGTTTTTGTTGTCAAAGTAATTGATAATAAGGCGGTTTGGATTGATGTACAAAAAGGAAGAGAAGCAGACGGGAATGTCGAAATATTCAGCGACAGCCTGAAAGTGGATGACAAGCTCGTAAAATCCGCCAGTGAAGAAGTCAGAAATGGGTCTTCGTTGAATACGAAGGTTTAATAAAATGTGAAAGAAAATAGAATCCTTGAATAATCTGCCTCGGCGATATTCAAGGATTTTCATTTTTCAAAATTCATCCTTTACTTTTTTTAAAGGGAAATATCCGAGAAACAGCTCATCTTCTTCCATCTCTTTTTTAACTATCCTTATCGAATATCTCTCTTTAAAAACCATCGGCAAGATATCGCTTACCTGAAAAATATCATCCACATCGATCCCATATTTATCATCGATATGGGAAGGCGCACCTTTAAAGCCTGTATGTTTGTAAAATGCGGTTTGTTTTGCCAGTCGGATGGCCTCACTTTGCGTTTTCGCTACGGTCAGCATTTTATAATGAAATTCATCAAACTCCCCTGCCTTATATCCACCCAGGTTTATAAAAAATAACTTATCTACCCCAACTTCCATTGCCTCACTCCTTTCAGTGATTTCTATTGCATAACCATCCACAGAATTTACTTCGCGGAAGGCGTCAACATGAATTTTCTTTTTTGCCTCCGGCCAGCTTGCATTGATTTCCGGCACCAACTCCTTTAAAGAATTCCCTATACCAAAAAATATATCGTGCTGCTCAGTGAACCTGCCGGGAGGACGGCAACCTAAAAGTACCATGAATAACTTTTTTAAATCCCCAGTCTCTGGCATGTTTTTATACGATGGTTTAATAATATCGAAAAGTTATATAATAGTGACATAACACAATTATCCTTGTCATGAATTAATGTTTAGTTAGTTTTGTAGTCACCTGGAAACATTCAACCAGCTATCTAAATATCAGTCAATTGGTGGATTTAATCTAACAACTGATTGCCGATATTATCGCAAAATAATCTGTGATATTATATACTTCTGGAAAAAATTTATCTTTCAATAAAAAACATTTTGTGAAAATAAAACTTTACAACCCATTCCTGGTAAGAATTTGTATTTCCCTCTCACTTATTCTGTCAGCCAACGACCAACTAATCGCCCAGCGTTTTAATTCTGTCCTTTTCAGCAAACTTCCACAAAACTACCAATTGTACCCAAGAGATTCCCAAAGCGAGGGAACCGTTCCGATTTCAGGAATTGTAGAAGCTACGGGTTACAGTTACGTCTCGGTTCAGGTCTTCCGTAATGATATGCTTATCAAAAATCTGAAAGCAACCCTCAAATATGATAACAAAGGAGTTGGTTCTTTTTCAACTGAGACAAAAATAAAAGCAGAACTGGCTCAATATAGTTTCAAGGTTTTTGCTTGTAAAACCACTGACTCAACATTAATAGTTACGAGAGAAAATGTAGTAAGCGGCGATGTTTTTGTCATTGACGGGCAATCCAATTCTACCGGATTTTTTACCGAGGAAGCGACAGATCCCTATTGTCGCACTTTTGGAAAAATTACCGATATACTCAACACGACGCCATATAATCCAGTCGACACGCTCTGGGCGCTTTCTAATCAGGACAAATATTTTACCGGAGTTGGCACAATGGGCTTTGAAATACAAAAACAGCTATCACAGAAATACGGTATACCAAATTGTTTGATCAACGGAGGTTTCCACTGGTCTTCTTCTGTCAACCATGCACAGCGCACAGAAAACAACCCTGCTGATTTGAACACAGGATATGGACGAATGTTATACCGAATCCAGAAAGCAGGTTTGCAAGATGCAGTGAAAAGTTTTATTTACAGACAAGGAGAATCGGAGGCTTACCACGAAGGCTCGGATTGGGCGGGAAATTTTAGCAAAATGCGCAGCAATCTGAAACTTGATTATCCTAAACTTGAAAAAATTTACGTTTTTCAAATTGACATTATTTATTTCCCATCCACGACCGGAGCCGAACTGCGGGAGTACCAAAGAAAATTGCCTGAAATTTATCCCGATGTTCGATCGTTGGCGACCGTTGGAACTAAACAATTCGACGGGTTACATTATGGCTCCGAGGGTTACCGACAAAACGGGATGGAAGTTTCCAGACTTATTGCGAAAGATTTTTATCAATTGAAGGATACGGTCAATATAAATTCTCCCTCTTTAAAAAAAGTGTTCTATGCTTCGCAAGAGAAAAAACAATTAATTCTGGTATTTGACGAGGGGCAACAAATGGTGTATCCTGAACCATATAAAGTAAATAATCAGGTTACTTTACAAATGAAAGATTTCATTTATTTAAACGGTTTCTCTGCCGGGATTACGACCGCTCAGGCAGATGGCAACAGAATAATACTCAATTTCGACAACCCTCAAAATGCCCAAATAATTGATTACCTTCCTCCTTTCACACTGGAATCGAATTATTTTTATCCCTACAATGGTCCCTATCTAACCAATAGATTAGGAATGAGGGCGTTCACTGTATATCAGTTCCCGATTGCTAATAGCCTGAATTCCGTTAATTTAGCATCTTCGGTCAATCCGTTTGGCAATGCTGTTTTAAGCTGGTCGGAGGTTGCCGGAGCTACAAATTATGTGCTCGAACGGAAACGTGCCTTTGAGGAAAACTATGTTAGTATTGTTAATCTTTCGTCGGCGGCGAGAAGTTATGAAGATAAGACCAATGGTTGGTCTGGAAAAATTTCATACCGTTTAAAAGCGGCCAACGATATTTCTGAGTCTTCGACTTATGGTTATTCGGAAGTCGAAATTCCTATCGTTCTCGGAACAGAAAAGGAAGACAAGAATTCCTTTGAAATTTTCCCAAATCCAGCTACAAATAATGAAAGAGTCTCTGTTCGTTTTACAAGTCCTAAAAAAGGTGTGATTTTGCTTATCAATGCCTTCGGGCAAGTTTTGCGAAAACATGCCGTAAATCATCAAACGATAGTTACTCTTGATATTCACGATCTCCCCAGCGGCAACTACCTGATCCGGTTACAGACAGAAAATAAATTGATTACTAAAATGATTTCCATTGTCGATTAAAAAATCATAATTCGAAGTTGGTAAGCTGAGATTCACTGTTTTTACTTTTGTCGACAAAAGGTTAATATGAAAAAAAATTTCTGAATATATTTGCTGCATCAAGGAAATGGTGTTTTCCTATTTAAAACCGCCTTAAAAAGCTGATGACGCCTGGTCAATTTTAATGTAGAACATTATTTGCCAGAATTATCATGTCTGAAACAAAATTCAAAATGCCTTCTAACGCCAAAAGTTACTTTTTGTCTTTCAATCAAAAGTTTCCATCAACGAAGTACATTTTCAAATGGCTGTTTCTTAGCTCCGTTCTCGCCATTTGTGTTGGATCCGTTTCTGCTTTTTTTCTTGTATCGTTGGAATGGGCAACAAAATTAAGAGAAGCCAATATCTGGTTAATCGCGCTGCTGCCGCTTGCGGGTTTTCTGATCGGGTTATTATATTATTACTTTGGAAAAAGTGTTGAAGCCGGAAACAATCTCCTTATAGATACGATTCACGATCCAAAAGATTTCATTCCATTAAAAATGGCACCATTCGTTTTAATTGGTACCATTGCGACGCACATTTTTGGAGGATCAGCCGGCCGCGAGGGAACGGCACTGCAAATGGCGGGATCCATCGGAGAGCAGTTTTCAAGATTGTTTAAACTCAGCAAAGAAGATAGAAGAATACTGCTTATTTCAGCGGTGAGCGCAGGATTCGGTTCCGTTTTTGGAACTCCACTGGCCGGTGCGATTTTCGGGCTGGAAGTATTTTTGATCGGAAGATTAAGATATGACGCAATTTTTCCAGCATTTATGTCGGCAATTCTGGCCAGTCTGGTCACCGATTCCTGGCAGGTTTCCCATACGCATTATCATATTTCATTCATCCCAAAAACTTCTGTTCTAACGATTTTATATAGCATTGGCGCAGCGATATTATTCGGCATTACAGCAGCCTTTTTCAGCAAAAGTATTCACGCTGTATCCCGAATTTTCAAGTCAAAAATCGACTTCCCTCCATTGCGGCCCGTTGTCGGTGGCATTATTGTGGCACTTGGTGTCTGGGTTTTAGGCACTACTAAATATGTTGGGCTTGGGATACCAACCATACTGCTTTCATTTGAACAGAATCTCCCACCCTATGATTTTCTTCTGAAAATTATTTTTACAATCATCACGCTCGCCGCTGGTTTTAAAGGCGGAGAAGTTACCCCGCTTTTTTTTATAGGTGCAACTTTGGGTAACGCGCTTTCCTATTTTATTCCACTTCCGGTCGGACTGCTTGCCGGTATGGGCTTTGTAGCTGTATTCGCCGGGGCTACCAACACTCCGCTTGCCTGCACACTCATGGCGATCGAATTATTTGGCAGTGAGTGCGGAATTTATGTGGCTATTGCCTGCGTAGTTTCTTACCTGTTTTCAGGAAGCAGCAGCATTTACAGTGCACAGATGATCGGCGAACCAAAAAATTCAGTTTTTCTGGAACAGTCCGGTAAAAGAATGCGTGAACTTTAATGATGCGCGACCAGCTTTTTCCACTCCGGATGCCTTTCCAGAAAACTGAGCACATAAGAGCAGCGCGGAACAATCTGTCTGTTTTCAGATTCCAGCAATTCGAAGGTTTTTGTCACCATCGCTGACGCGACACCTCTTCCTTCCAGCTCCGGCGCAACTTCCGTATGAATCAGATAAACCAGATCGTATTTTATCACATAGTCGATAAATGATCGGTATCCGTCAACTATGAATTCAAAATTGTGCTGTTCCTTATTATCTACAAGAGGAATATCTTCGTATTTCACGTTTCTATAATTTAATGTTGACGCCAATTTAAAGTTAACCAACTCTAAAACCAATCAATTCTTCTACACATTTTTCTGATTTCAGCACATCAGGCCACGTGATATTTCCCGGTATACAATTACTTACAATGCCGAAACGACTTATTGAGGGCTTTTTTCTACAACTATTAGGGATAAAATGGTAACAAAGTGTCGTTTCTGGCTAAATACGGGGAATTAAACCGTTTTAAACAATCAAAAACGCTTTGGCACTTAATTTTAGTAATACTATCAAACATTAACAATCAAACTAACTTACTACCACCATGGGAAATCTACTTTATACAATAGCCGTTATTCTGGTTATTTTGTGGCTTATTGGCTATTTCGGCTTTGCTAGCTTTGGAATGGGAAACATCATTCACGTATTGCTGGTAATCGCTGTTGTTGCCGTTATACTGAGAGTGATCCGTGGAGACAGAGTCGTCTAACAAAATACTTCATCAATAAATATTGGCTCAGAACTTTCAATAGTTCTGAGTTTTTTTGTGCCCACATTTTTAATATTTGCCGGTTCATTTCCAGGCATAATTGTTAGTACAAGAAACAAAAGCTGAACCATTTAAGATTTAACAATTAAATAACAATGGACAATCCTGACGAAATAATTATCCCAGATACTGTTACCGCTGTCTTTACTACGAAAGACAGTTCGGAACGGGCATACAACGAATTAATTTCTCGCGGTTACAAATCAGATGACATAACAGTTTTGATATCGGATGAAACGTGGAAGCTGCATTTCTCTGACCAGGATCATTCCGATCTAACTACGAAAACTTTGGAAAATGCCGGATTGGGGTCCGCAATTGGCGGAACTGTGGGCGCTGTGGCCGGAGCGATAGCGGCAATCGGTACTGCAGTGATTATTCCCGGCTTAGGAATAGCTGTGGCGGGACCAATCCTGGCATCTCTCTCAGGTGCGGGCGCGGGAGGACTTACGGGCGGAATCATTGGCGCGTTGGTTGGGTCCGGTGTCTCCAAAGATCACGCAGAACACTATGATAAAAGCTTGAAAGAGGGCGGAATCATTATTGGTTTTAAACCAAAAACTGTTGGAGACAGGATTGACATTATCACGGCGTGGAATAGCTACGGTGGCCGTCAGATCCATGAAGATTAATTTCAGGAAAATTTTTATTAATATAATAGCGAGTGCAACCCTTTTTGATTCGCACTGGTTTTTTTGGTATAATAATTTTGGTCGATGAAAACCACAAGTTTCGTATATGGCAGATTTTATAAAATGTAAGAAGGAGAATGGGTTTCTTATCTTTGATACCATCGAAAAATATCCGGAAAATATTGCCGATGATATTCTTGATGAATTCGTGAAGCAGGATCTTGAAGCGATTATTTACAAAACCTCGGGAGACCCTCTCTTTCAGGTTACAGGCAGAATTCGTGAAAGTTATGTTAAATTAATTCATGATGAGGCGGGCGAGGATCCAGTTTCAAACAGAACGAATGTAATTAAAAAAGCACTTGAAAATACAATTCAGGAGCTGGTTTTGAACAATTTAGATTAGCGTAAACAGTTTATTTTAATGACACACGAAAAGGTATTTAAACGTAAAGATGGAAGTCTGGTTAAAGTATCGGTCTGGTTATATGTACATCTTAATAAATCGAATTGGGGATATTCAATTTTCCTGAAAGAAAAAGACGCAGACAAATGGATAGATCCGTTCAGTGATAATGAATACATTACCCGCGTCATGAAGCCGCAATTTGTCAACGGACTGAAGCACGACACTTTTGACAATTATGTTTCCAAGAAAGAGATACTTCAGACAAAACTTGAACTTTGGGAGATCATTAAACCATTTTGATTTCCCAAAGTTATTATAAGATGTCTTTTAGCGTATTCCAAACTGTTTCAGCAACAATTTTATGACCTTCTTCGGTAGGATGTATCCCGTCTGGAAGGTTTAGTTTTGCCTCGCCGCCTACGTTTTCCAAAAGAAATGGAATTAGCGTTAGATTATTCTTCTTCGCAAGTTCAGGATAAACATTCCTAAACTCTGTCGTGTAGGTTTTGCCCATACTTGGCGGCATTTGCATTCCAGCTAAAACCAGCTTGGCGTCCGGGTATTTTGTTTTTACCTTGTCCAGAATCGCCTGTAAATTTTTCTTAGTTTCAGTTACAGGAATACCTCGAAGGCCATCATTTCCACCAAGTTCAAGAATAAAAACATCCACAGGCTGCTTTAAATTCCAGTCGATCCTGCTGTTACCTCCTGCCGAAGTTTCACCGCTCACACCCGCGTTAACTACTTTATAATTAAGTCCCAACGAGTCGATTCTTTTTTGTGTCAGTCCTGCAAATCCCTGTGTCGGATCATCGAGCCCGTACGCCGCTGTCAGGCTATTACCGAAGAAAAGAATTGTCTTGGTGGTTTTCTTCTCAACCACTTTCTCGTTTGCAGTTGAGTCATTTTGAGTTGGTTCAGTTTTTTTGTTGCTGTTGCACGCAGTTATCAGCATTACTAATACAAAAACTCGCGTGATTGAAAAAATTGAATTCATGATTGTTTTAATTAAATCCTTCGTTGATGATTTTTGATAAATACAATTCCAGTGCCTTCATTTTTACAATTGAGCGGCATCAACATGTAAAAATATAATATTAATGCTTTATATTACCTGTTAGATCGTTTTCTCAGAATATGTGGGCCGGTCATTTCCTGTCTATCTGGAAAATAAGTAACGCTACAACGAAATTAATTGATGAATACAATACTTAATCTTGAACAAGTAAGTAAGATATATAAAAGCGGCGATCGTTCCCTAACCGTTTTGGATAATATAAGTTTTTCTGTTGAAGCCGGCTCGACGATGTCTATCGTTGGACCATCGGGAAGTGGAAAAACAACGCTTTTAGGATTATGTGCCGGGCTCGACCGCTCCTCATCAGGAAAAGTTGAATTACACGAAACCCGTCTGGACGGCCTGAGCGAAGATCAGCTGGCGGCAGTTCGTAATCAGTATGTCGGATTTATTTTCCAGAACTTCCAACTCATGCCGACGCTGACTGCGCTTGAAAATGTGATGGTCCCGCTGGAATTGCGCGGCGAAAAAAATATTCGTCCACGGGCCCTGGATCTTTTGGATAAAGTTGGACTTGCTGAGCGTAGTCACCACTATCCTACGCAACTGAGTGGCGGGGAGCAACAGCGCGTTTCGCTGGCGAGGGCATTTTCCAACAAACCTCAAATACTTTTTGCTGACGAACCTACTGGTAATCTGGATGCTGAAACGAGCGAAAAAGTGGTTAAATTACTTTTTGATCTAAACAGAGAAGCAGGAACAACATTGGTCGTCGTCACGCACGATTTGGATCTTGCCGCAAAAACGCAAAGGATTATCAAAATTAAAGGAGGAAAAATAATCTCCGATACACAGACAAAATGATTTCTTCCGACGATTCTTTTGATAACAAAAACAGCCTGAACTTTCCATGGCTTTTGCAAATGGCCTGGCGCGATAGCCGGAAAAACCGATCGAGACTTCTCCTTTTTGTATCGTCCATCGTGCTGGGTATTGCTGCCCTTGTGGCAATCTATTCCCTGGGCGACAATCTCAGACAAAATATCGATAGTCAGGCAGCGGAACTTCTTGGAGCCGATCTTCAGGTTTCTGGAAATCGTCCCGTAACAGGAAATACAAAAAAACTGATCGATTCGCTTGGCACAGAACGTTCGGAAGAAAGAAGTTTTGCATCGATGATTTTATTTCCAAAAAGTGGCGGAAATCGTTTGGCTCAGGTAAAAGCGCTGGACGGAAATTTTCCATTTTATGGAGAATTGGAAACAATTCCTGCAACTGCCGGAAAAGATTTCAGGTTAGGAAAACAAGCAATTGTGGACCAGACACTTATGCTGCAATACAATGCAAAAGTTGGCGATTCTATAAAAGTAGGAGAAGAAACATTTGGTATTGCCGGTATTCTGATGAAAGCTCCGGGACAAACCGGGCTCACGAGCTCAGTCGCCCCCTCGGTTTACATTCCGATGAAGTATCTTGACCAAACCGGCCTGATGCAAAAAGGAAGTCGGGTTGCATACAGACATTATATTAAGTTCAAACCCAATACGGACGTTGAAAAGCTGCTGAAAACCATAGAACCGAGGCTGGACGCGGCAGACCTGGACAATAAAACTGTACAAAGTCAAAAAGAGGATACCGGCAGATCTTTTAAGGATCTGACTCAATTTCTGGCACTTGTCGGTTTCATCGCACTTCTGCTTGGATGTATAGGTGTTGCCAGCGCAGTTCATATTTACATTCGCGAAAAACTTAACTCCATCGCAATTTTACGTTGTCTGGGTGTGAAAGGTTATCAGGCTTTTTTAATTTACCTCATTCAAATCGCTGGAATTGGTCTTTTCGGGTCAATTTTAGGTGCCGGACTGGGAAGCATCATTCAGCAATTTTTACCCATCGTACTTAAAGATTTTCTACCTTTTGAACTTACCACCGGAATTTCATGGCCAGCCATTGGACAGGGAATTGGTATCGGACTAATCATTTCCATACTTTTTGCAATGCCTCCCTTGGTTGGCATCCGAAAAATCTCTCCTTTGAATGTTCTTCGCAATACCAGTGAAACCAGCGGAGTTGAAAAAGATCCGGTTATCTGGGTCGTGTACATTCTGATCATCCTGTTCATTTTCGGATTTTCTTATCTACAAACGCGGAACCTAATTCAGGCTTTATCTTTTACAGGCGGTATCCTCGGTTCTTTCATTGTTCTCACTGCGATTGCGACGGGGCTTATGTGGCTGGTGCGGAGATTTTTCCCTTCTTCATGGAGTTATCTGTGGAGACAAGGGCTTGCAAATTTATTCCGTCCCAACAATCAGACCGTAATTCTGATTGTCTCCATTGGCCTGGGCACTTTATTTATTTGTACTTTATTTTTCACACAGACCATTCTCCTGAACCGCGTAAAATTGTCTTCAAGCGGCAACAAGCCTAATATTGTTCTTTTTGATATACAATCAAATCAAAAAGATGCTGTCATCTCGCTTGCGAAACAACAAGGATTACCGGCGGATGAAACGGTCCCAATTGTCAACATGCGACTGGAATCAGTCAATGGAAAAAACGGCTCAGAGATTAAAAATGACTCTTTGAAAAAACAATCGAGGCGAATTTTTGGTCGGGAATATCGGGTAACATTCCGCGATTCATTAACTGCTTCTGAGAAAATGGTTCAGGGCAAATGGACAAGCTCTTTTACGGATCAGTCAAAACTTGTTCCGATTTCTATCGAAGAAGGTTTTGCTGAAAGGAATCAAATAAAGTTGGGCGATACGCTCCTGTTCAATGTACAAGGCGCAATGATGCAGACTGTTGTTGGCAGCATGCGTGAGGTAAACTGGGCGGAGGTCCAGACCAATTTTCTTGTTGTTTTTCCAAAAGGAGTCCTTGAAGAAGCACCTCAATTCCATGTCTTGCTTACTCGTGTCACCTCTCCTGAAATGTCTGCGAGATTCCAGACTGCACTGGTTCAAAGATTTCCCAACGTTTCCATTATTGACCTTGCGTTGGTTCTCAAAGTCATTGACGAACTGTTTAGTAAAATAGGATTTGTCATCCGTTTTATGGCAGGGTTCAGTATTTTGACCGGTCTTGTCGTACTGATTTCATCTGTATTGATTAGTAAATACCAACGGTTGCAGGAAAGTGTTTTGCTTAGAACGCTTGGTGCCAGCCGGAAGCAGATCTTTGCAATCACGGCACTGGAATATTTCTTTTTGGGGGCGATGGCAGCTGCTACTGGCATCATCCTGGCTTTGATAAGCAGTTTTGCATTAGCAAAATTCACCTTTGAGACAGAATTCAAGCCGGAATTGCTGCCGGTATTAATCTTATTTCTGCTGGTTTCCGGGTTGACCGTTTTTATCGGATTGATAAATAGCCGGGGAATATTATCCAAATCTCCGCTGGAAGTTTTACGGCAAGACGTTTAAGTTGATTCGAGAAATTTCGATGGAACAGATAATTATTTCTCTGGATGAATTCGAAGAAGTGTGTCCAAACTGATACCCAGATAAGACGCGATATGTTCCAAAGGAACCCGTTCTACGATTTGAGGTTGGATAAGGAGCATGTAGTCGTATCGCTTCCTGGCTGTGTCAAGTTTAAATAATTTCGCCTGTTCCTCCTGCCGGGCTAAAACACCTTCCATGAGTTTCCGACCCATGGCATCGATTTCCGATGACCGGCTGAAAAGTTCATAAAGCTTATCCTTATCGAATATAACTGCTTCCAAATCTTCCTCAGCCAGGATGGCATACTCCGATCCTTTTTCTTGCTTCAGACTGCGTATGTTTGTAGCTAATTCATTTTCGAAATAGAAATTGGTGTTCAGCTCCTGACCTTCGTGGCTGTAAACAGCTCTGCAATACCCAGTTTCAATGTAGAAAATGGATTTACAGAGTTCACCGGTTTTCAGCAACGCCTCCCCTTTCTGAAAATGGCGCGTCGTTAAAACCTTAATTAAGGCATCCCAATTTTTTTCAGATGTTTCGGGGTAATGAAGCTTTATATAAGTGTAAAGATTTTCCAAGTTTCAAGGATTTAAGTAAAAATCTAACTTATATTTTTATAAATCACATTATCTAAGCTAAAATAACGTGTGCGTACCCACAATGACCCTTATTTACAATTAATTATAAAATTTATTAAGTTTTCTTATTAATTCAAAACATTATTGAATTACTTATTCGTGATAGAATATTCTTAACAATGGAGGTGAAATAATTTGATAGACTTGGGCGACAGATTACAACGGATTCTAACACTTTATCGAAAAAAAATAGTTTTTACACGACGCAAAAAGCTGGCCCCAAGAGTTATTCAAATTTTGGAATGATTATTTTAAATGCCGATTTACCTGACTTATAATTTCTTAAAGCGGGCTTTTTCATCAAACTAAATTCTAAATTTTACATCGTTATGAATTTCATAGAATCTTCGTCAAATACAAGCGAGACGCCTGTTAAGTTATTTGTTCAGGATGTCGGACAGGGAAAACCGGTTGTGTTTATAGCCGGATGGCCTTTAAGCAGTGAAATGTGGGAATACCAGTTTAACGTTTTGCCGAAACATTTCATACGCTGTATCGGTTATGATCGTCGCGGCTTTGGAAAATCTGATAAGCCATGGGATGGTTATGATTACGATACGCTGGCTTCCGACTTAAATGCTGTCTTGGAAGAGCTGGATCTTTATGATGTCACACTTGTCGGATTTTCTATGGGCGGTGGAGAAGTTGTCCGTTACCTTTCGCAATTCGGCGACAAGAGAATAGCGCGCGTTGCTCTGATAAGTTCTGTTGTTCCATTTATGCTGAAAACAGACAATAATCCGGATGGTCTTCCAAAGGAAATGTTTGATGGATTCGTAGAAAGTGCCGAGGACGACAGACCTAAATTCCTTGCTGAATTTGCCAAATCATTCTATGGCAACTCTTTCCTGAACTCCAACGTAAGCGATGAAATACTGATATGGCATAACGCTCTGGCTTTGCAGGCATCGGGACGGGCGACCAGCCGTTGTATACGATCTTTTAGCGAAACTGACTTCCGTGCAGACTTGGCAGAAATAAAAATACCCGTATTGATCATTCATGGTGATGCTGACAAGACTGTCCCTATCGAAGTGAGCGGACAGAAAACATCTGAACTGCTACCGGAGGCACAATACATCGTCTATGAAGGTGCGCCGCACGGACTCTTTATCACTGAAAAAGAAAGATTAAATCAGGATTTAATAAACTTCATTGGCGGTATTGTTCATGAAGACAGTGATCTTAATGATGATGACGAAGACAATTTTGCTTCAAGTGTAGGAAATTTATAGGAGGCTTTTAAAGGCAAAGCTGCTCTCTGTTATCAGGCAAGTCTGATCCAGGGAGCTTTTGTCAGTTATACAGGGATAAGAATTACTTACTTAACGTGAAAAATATGTTTTCAGAAAAACTTAATCTAACCGGAAAAACTGCTGTTATAACAGGTTCAAGCCAGGGAATCGGTGAAGGAATAGCAAACACATTTGCAGAATTTGGGGCTAATATTGTCTTGCATCACCACGATGGCGAAGAAGATGCTGAAAAAATTGCCGCTTACTTAAAGGAGAAATACAAAGTCGATGTTCATATAGTTCAGGCAGATTTTACAGATAAAAACGGAGTAAAAAAATTCTATGACTCTATCATGGAAAAAGTAGAAAAGGTTGATATCCTAGTGCTGAATGCTTCAATACAAAAAGCTAAGAATTGGCAAGATTACACACCCGCTGATTTTGACGATCATATAGAAGCAAATTTTAAATCAACATTTTTCCTGATGCAGTATTTAGCTCCTGCAATGGTTGAAAGAAATTGGGGCAGAATTCTAACCATAGGCAGCGTACAGCAGGTAAAACCACACCCGAACATGATCGCGTATGCTGCCATGAAATCTGCTGTTTTAAATCTCGTACAAAATATTGCTATGCAGCTTGCAGATAAGGGAGTTACAGTAAACAACCTGGCGCCCGGCGTTATTTCGACACCACGGATTGACGAGCACGTACCCGAGGCAGATGAAAGAATTCTTCAACGGTTGCATACGCCATCAGGCGAAATCGGCGTACCCGAAGATTGTGCAGGTATGGCGCTCTTTCTTTGCTCTGATGCCGGAAAGTTTATAACCGGGCAAAATATTTTCGTAGACGGAGGTATGAGTCTCTAAAACATAATAAACAGATTCAAGATTAACAGCCGGTTTAACTGTATTCAATATAAAAAAATAGCCATGCTCTATACATCTATCCGGAGCATGACTATTTTTTTTTGTCATTAACAAAACGTTGAACGCAGCGATAAAGAATGATTTTCAAGACAAAATATCCCTCACAACGGATCCATGTACGTCAGTAAGCCGGAATCGTCGCCCCTGAAATTTGTAGGTCAGGCGCTCGTGGTCAACGCCCATCAGGTGCATTAGGGTAGCCTGAAAATCATGTACATGAACCGGGTCCTTCACGATATTATAACTAAAATCATCTGTTTCACCATAACTGATACCTGGCTTCACTCCTGCCCCTGCCATCCACATCGTAAAACATCTGGGGTGATGATCTCGCCCGTAATCGTCAGCCGTAAGCTTACCCTGAGAATATACCGTCCGCCCAAATTCACCACCCCAGATCACAAGCGTATCTTCCAGAAGCCCTCTCCTTTTCAAATCCATAATCAACGCTGCCGTTGGCTGATCTGTGTTTTTACACTGATGCGCAATACCTTTTGGCAAACCCCCATGGTTATCCCAGCCCTGATGATACAGCTGAACAAATTTGACGTCTTTCTCAATCAGTTTTCTTGCCAGAATGCAATTTGCAGCATAAGTTCCGGCATCACGGCTGTCGGGGCCATAAAGCTCAAACACCTCGTCAGGTTCATCTTTTGTATCCATCACTTCGGGCACTGAGGTTTGCATCCGGTATGCCATTTCGTACTGAGAAATCCGCGCATCTACTTCGGGATCACCATAGGCTTCATTTTGTAACTGATACAGTTTTTTCAGATAGTCCAGCATTTCTTTCCGATCTGTTCCGTCATAACCTTCGGGATTATTTAAAAACAAAACCGGGTCTTTTCCTGATCGAAATTGTACGCCCTGATGTTTGGAGGGCAAAAAACCGTTACCCCAAAGACGCGCATACAAGGGCTGATCTTTCGATCCGTTTTTCGAAACCAAAACAATAAAAGTCGGAAGGTTCTGATTGTCTGACCCAAGACCGTAACTTACCCAGGAGCCAATCGACGGCCTTCCGGGAAGCTGGTTTCCGGTTTGAAAAAAGGTAATGGCCGGATCGTGGTTGATCGCTTCGGAATGGATTGATTTAATGATGCAAAGCTCGTCTATAACTTTCGCAGTATGCGGCAACAGCTCACTGACCCAGGTTCCACTTTTTCCAAACTGATTAAATTTATATATTGAAGGTACCATCGGAAGTGCGCTTTGATTGGCACTCATACCGGTAAGCCGCTGCCCCTGACGAACTGAATCAGGAAGATTCTGACCAGCCAGATCTACCAATTTCGGTTTGTAATCAAACGTCTCAAACTGAGACGGACCGCCGCTCATAAACAGATAAATCACCCGTTTTGCTTTCGGAGCAATATGGGGCAATGCTTTAAGTATTTCCTGTTCAAAATCCGTAGCGTTTTCCGGCGCAGATACCTGCGATGTATTCAAAATCTTTCCGGCACCCAGCAGCGAACCCATGGCAAGCGCACCTAATCCCAGCGATGTTTTGGTTAGAAAACGCCGCCTGTCCAGCTTTTTATTCAGTTGGTCAAATTCGGGACCATTCAGTCTAAATTCTTCGTCGTGATGCTGTGACATAGATTATCTTTTGGTCAATGTTGCGTCCGAATTCAATATGGTACTTGCGACTACCGCGTTTGCAGCTATCGAAGCTACGTCTGATTTTTTATCAATGCTGACTTGTCCCGCGCTAAGCCAGCCGACTGCTTTTTGAGGTGATTTTTTAAATTTTTGATATTCGCTCCTTTGCATTGTTTCAAGCAAATCAATCTCTTTTACAGAAGGCTTCCGGCCGGTAAGTTTTCTATATGCCATAATAATAGCCTGTCTGTTATCAGAAATCCGGCTCATTTTCTCTCCCAATACTTTCATCGCTTCTACAAAAGTTATATCATTCAGTGTCACCAAAGCCTGTAACGGTGTATTGGTTTTCTGTCTTCTGACAACGCAAAAACTTCGGGACGTCGCGTCGAATGTGGAAAGTGTGGGATTGGGAACAGACCTTTTTACGATCACATATAAACTCCTTCGGTAAACAATCTTACCGGAATCCGGCTTGTAAGTCGTGTTATTTATTTCCCATAACCCGTCGGGTTGGTATGGTTTCACACTTTCCCCGCCAATTTTGTCGTTTATCAATCCACTGGCCATCAATACATTATCGCGGATCATTTCAGCAGTCATCCGGTTAGAAGGCCCGCGGGCCAATAATCTGTTTTCAGGATCTTTATCCCGATTTTCTTTGGAGGTTTTTGAGTCCTGACAGTAAGTTGACGACATGACAATCATTTTATTTAATTTTTTAACGTCCCAACCCGATTCCTGAAAACTGATTGCCAGCCAGTCTAGCAGTTCAGGGTGGCTCGGAAGCTCGCCCTGATTGCCAAAATCTTCGGTGGTTTTGACAATTCCGGTTCCAAAGAAATTTTGCCAGAAACGGTTTACAGCGACTCTGGCCGTCAGCGGATTTTCTTGATCTGTCAACCAAAGCGCAAGACCATATCTGTTTTTAGGAAGATTTTTCGGGAATTTCAATATAGATTCAGGCGTATTTGGCGAAACTTCCTCACCAAACGCATCATAATTACCGCGCAAAAGAACATGAGTTTTTTTCGGCTTATTCATTTCCTGCATGACCATTAGCTCGCGAATATTTTCCGAAGAATCAGCCAGCATTGTTCTCGTTCTTGTTAATTTATTGGAAGCCGAAATGACTTTTGGAGATAGTGCTGAGAAATAGTATGCTTTTAATATCTCAATATCTTGCCTGGACATTTGTTCTTTTGCCTTACCAACGATTGTTTCCCAGGAGTTTTTCCGGGCCAGAATTCCGATTTCATAATCAGTCAAGACCCCGTCATATACTATTACATCATCAACCTTCCCACCTTTAAAACCCAATCCACGCCACCATCCACCAATCTGCAAACCAGGCTGTTTTTCAACTTTAAATAGAATATCTTTTGTCAACTGATCCATTGTCGTTTCCATTACGCATTTTTTTCCATCAAGAAATAGATTAAAACCACCTGCTTTTGACGAGCCATCATAAGTGACAGTCAACTGAATCCACTGGTCCCGGGGAATTCCCTTTTGCGTTATTTTTGTAATTGCGTTAGACGGTGCGGTATGTGCCATATTGAGTTCCAGCCTGTCATCTTTCAGGTATAAATGATAACCTCTGAAATTATAAAGTCGCTCAGCCTGAGACTTATGTAAGATCACGCCTTCTTTAAGATCTTTCGGAATATTTAACCAGACACCGATACTGAAAGGCTGCGAACGGCGGAACACACCAGTCTGGTCAAGATCTAAAAAAACATCACCGTTCATCACCAAAGCTTGCCCGTTGTCATGGGTCACAAAAACGGGGTTATCTCCCGTTTGCCCTGATTCTCTTTTCATGATACCTTTTTGTTTCGGCTTTACAGCGTTTCTTAACGCGTTTTTTTCAAAAGAAAAATGCGCCTGCAAATTCGGTTTCGGTAAGTTTTCCGTTCCCAACTCCCTGTATTTTTGCTTATTAATCCATTGTTGAAAATCAGTTTCAGAAGCCGCTTTTGCCTTCTCAACCTCCAATTCCTCTGAAGCGATCCGGGAATTTATAAACCGAAGCATTTTTTCCTGCTGATCGGTCGGCAACATCAACGTCGGTGTCGGCAATGCGTCGTCCCAGGAAATCTGCCCGGCTTCTTTTACATTATTAAAAAAGCTAAAAAGCTGGTAATAATTCTTTTGCGAGATAGGATCGTATTTATGGTCGTGACATTTTGCACAGCCTACGGAAATTCCAAGCATTGCATCACCAAAAGTATTAGTTCGGTCTATTACATATTCCGTCTGAAATTCTTCCTCCACGATCCCACCTTCCATATTTTGCTGATGATTCCGATTGAAGGCAGTCGCGATAATCATATCCTTGGTCGGCTTTGGCATTAAATCTCCCGCAAGCTGCCATTGCACAAATTTGTCGTAGCGCAGGTTTTTGTTAAAGGCATTGATAACCCAATCGCGATACGGCGACATGTCACGCAGCCTGTCCACAGTATACCCATGAGAATCTGCAAAACGAGCCAGATCAAGCCAGTCGACGGCCATTTTCTCACCGTAGTGAAGTGATTTGAAAAGCCGGTCAACTTGTTTTTCATAAGCATTAGTGCTTTTATCATTCAAAAATGTATTAATTTCTTCCAGCGTTGGTGGAAGCCCGGTCAGATCCAGCGAAACCCTGCGCAGCAACAACTCCTTGTCGGACTCCAAGGAAGGCGTCAATTTTTCCTGTTCAAGTTTGGCGAGAATATAATGGTCAATCGCATTTTCGACCCACTTTTGGTCTTTTACCTCAGGCAGATCTGGTTTTTTAGGTTTTACAAAAGCCCAATGAGGCTTATATTCAGCGCCATCCTCAATCCATTTGATCAAAACAGCCTTTTCTTTGGCGGTCAGGCTCAGATGTGAATCTTTGGTTGGCATCATATATTTCGGATCGTTGGAAATAATTCTGTGATAAAGCTCACTTCCTGCCAGTTCGCCCGGATTTATAGCAACCTTGCTCGGATTTTCCGGGAGCATTCCATAAGCAGCATCCTTAATATCAAGACGTAAACCCGCTTTCTGTTTCGCCTTGTCCGGTCCATGGCAGGCAAAACATTTGTCAGAAAGCACAGGTTTTACGTGCTGGTTATAATCCAGCTTTTCCGGTAATGCGTCGTATGCAATTTGCACGTCCGCGGGAAGTTCCGGCCCGCAGGAGAACAGGCAGGTACAAACCAGTATCGCGACAAAGATTTGAAAACACCGCATGGTAGGTCAAGTTCAAAATTCCATTAAAACAAATATATAATTTAATAAATTGTAAAAATTATACAAAATTCACTCAGTTTTATTTTAATAGTAATTTTTTAGTCCACGCTCTGAGAAGTCATGGTTTTAAAACGCAACAGAGACTATAAAGTCTTACCGGTATAAGCGGATATTTTTAACAAAAACTAGAAATCAGATGACAGTTTGAGCTGTCCGCTTACGAACAAAAATGTCCGGTTTTGAACATTCAAAGCCTGAAAAACACGGTTAGAAGCCATATAATTGTTATGGCATAACATTATTGTATTAACCTTCGGTGCAACCGATAGATCTATTAGCCATGATAAAAAACTACTTTAAAATCGCGTTCAGAAATCTTATAAAACACAAGTCATTCAGTTTTATCAATATTATAGGCGTGGCCATTGGTCTTGCATGTTTTTTACTTTTGACTTTATACGTCAAAGATGAACTGAGTTATGACCGGCACAACGTAAATGCTGAAAGAATTTACAGGTTGTCACGGACTTTCCTTTCCAAAGATGGAACAGAATCGCTTCGTCTGGGACATGCCGCGCCACCTTTCGGCCCACTTATCCGGCAGGATTTTCCAGAAATAGAACAAGTTGTCCGTTTGCTCGAAACAGACGCGATGGTTCGTTATGGAGAGCACATTTTTAATGAAGAAAACATCTACGCTGCGGAAGATAATGTTTTCAAAGTGTTCTCATTCAATGTTTTGCAAGGAAATCCTGCAAACGCGCTGGTTAATCCATTTTCCATTATGTTTTCAAGACCAATGGCAGAAAAATATTTTGGAAAGGAAAATCCGCTTGGTAAGACAATCCGGGTTGATAACGAGTTTGATTATACCGTCACCGGCGTTTACGAACCTTTTCCCTCCCAAGCCAGCTTTCATCCAAACTTCCTGATCTCGTTTTCAACACTTGCTGACGACCGGGTATATGGAGCTGAAAACCTACGTTCGAATTGGGGGAATAATTCCTTTTCCACGTTTTTATTGCTGGCGAAAAATTATGATCCTGAAAAACTCGTCAAAGCATTTCCGGCTTTTCAGAACAAACATATTGATCCAAAAGCTTCGACCTGGTCAGTACTCAATTTGACGAAACTGACTGATATTCACCTTCATTCACACTTGGATTCTGAAATGGAAGCCAACGGAGATATACAATATGTTTATTTGTTTTCTGCAATTGCCATTTTTATCCTGCTTATTGCCTGTATCAATTATATGAATCTGGCAACAGCGCGATCAGCCAAAAGAGCAAAAGAAGTTGGTATGCGAAAAGTCGTTGGTGCGGTTCGCAGCCAGCTCATCAACCAGTTTCTGAGTGAATCGATCTTGCTGGTTTGCATTTCGCTGATTCTTGCATTTGCCATTGTAGCAATATGCCTGCCGTTTTTGAATGATTTTACCCAAAAGCAGCTTACTGCAAATTCGCTGTTTACGCCGTCTTTCATCGCGATCGTCATTTCTATAACACTTTTTACCGGCCTCGTTGCTGGAAGTTATCCGGCATTTTTTCTAACTTCTTTTCAGCCAACAAGTGTGCTTAAAGGAAAAATAGCCTCGGCATTGAAAAACGGGCGTTTGCGTCAAACGCTTGTCGTGGCCCAATTTGCAATTGCTGTTGTGCTGATAATTAGTACTGCTGTGGTTTATAGTCAAATGAAATTTATCCAAAATTATAAGCTGGGTTATTCAAAAGATCAGGTCATTCTGCTCTCCCCGCCTGCCGATTCTACTACTAATTTCGAGGCGATCAGTCAGGAATTAAAGCAAAACAGCAACATTACAGAAGTGGGCCGCTCTTCCCGCATTCCTTCCGTCCGGCTTCTTGATTCCTGGGAAGCTTATGTAATGAAAGGTGATTCGATGACACCGTCTGATATCAATATTAAATCGCTTTCGGTTGATGAAGATTTTATTCCTGCATACAAAATTCAAATGGCTGCCGGCAGAAACTTTTCAAAGAAGTTTGGAACCGACAAAACGGAAGGATTCATATTAAACGAAACAGCAGTTCATATGCTGGGCTGGAAAAATGCAAAAGATGCGATCGGTAACCGTTTTGGTTACGGACAGGTACGTGGTCAGATTATAGGCGTTACCAAAGACTATCATTTTGAATCACTCCATCAAAAAGTTGCGCCGATCGTGATGTTTATGCAAACTGAAAACCCGAGATGGCTTTCGGTACAGATCGCTGGCGGTGATATTAAAAATTCTGTTGATCACATGAAAAAAGTATGGGAGAGCCGGTTTCCTGACAAGCCCTTTTCCTATGAATTTCTGGATGAACGATTTGGAAGGTTGTATGCCCGTGAACAAACGCAGCAGCTTCTGTTTGGAATTTTCGCCGGCATCGCCATTTTCATTTCCTGCCTTGGTCTGCTCGGATTATCTATGTTTATGGCAGAACTTCGTGTGAAAGAAATAGGTGTTCGAAAAGTACTTGGCGCTTCCATTCCAAGTCTGGTTGTGCTTCTGTCAAACGACTTCCTTAAACTGGTGTTGATCGCTATTATAATTGCTTCTCCTATTGCCTGGTATGGCATGCACAACTGGTTGGAAAATTTCGCTTATCATACAAATATTTCTATCTGGATCTTCGTCGGCGCCGGATTTCTTTCGGCTGGAATCGCATTGCTAACGATCAGTTTTCAAAGTATCAAAGCGGCATTGCGAAATCCGATAAATGCTTTGAAAAGCGAATAGATTTCTGTTCAAATTGAGTTAAACATCAGGCAATAAAAAACCGGCCGGAAGAGTGGATTATGACTCCATTCTTCCGGCTGGTTTTTTTGTTTTAAGTTAAATTTTTTGGGCCATTGTTGATTAGGAGAACATCTTTCAGATGTAGTACGTATACCCCTAAGAGTTTAAAACAATACCTACATTTAAGATATCGCGTACGAATTACTTTTATGTTATATCTCGCTAAATATCAATAAGTTACCGAATACGAAAATATTTAATAATTTTGATAAAATTTTAAATTATTTCGATACATTGTCTTTTAATTAACTTATATAAGCGTTAAAATCAAAAACTTTTCAATATCCTAAAAGTGCATTTTAGCTTCATTATTTAACCTAACCTTAAAAGAAAATGACACAAAATTTACATTCCTACAGGCGATGGGTCATCTTCGCACAATTCCAAGATTGTTTAGCCCATTGCGATTTTCCCACGAGAAAAGACCATAATCATTATCCATAATTTAGGATCATAGGCTTCCGGGACAATCCAAATCTCACGCTGTAACTTTTGCAGCCAGTGACTTCTTGTGCCTTATAAAAAAAAGGGACGCTCTAAAACCTTTTCAGTTTTCTCACTTTCAATACAACAGATATGTTCAAGTTTTTCAACTCCGCTATTCGATTAGTATTCACGCTGTTATGCTGCCTCATCTCAGGTTTCATGCAGATTCACGCGCAGTCAAATGCAATTGTTGCAGAGAATGCACTGCCTGGAAGCCCGGCTTCGGTATGGGATATCTCTGGTTCAGGATCACTTAGTATTCAAGGATTTGCAACTGATATCAGTTATAATAAAGGAGAAATCGCCCGGTTTAAAATAAAGACCACGGCATCTGGTTACACGGTAAAGGTCTATCGTCTTGGTTATTATGGCGGACTTGGAGCCCGCTTTCAAGGCGACGGGATCGTAACGGCCACTTTGCCACAGTCTCAATCCCCCTGCACCAGTGATTTTGTCGACGCTGCAAATCCTGGTACCGGACTCCTGGATTGTGGGAATTGGGCGGAATCTGCGAACTGGCCAATCCCTGCTGATGCAGTTTCTGGAATATACATTGCTAAACTGACGCGCAATGACGATTTGACCGCATCAAGTCATATTGCATTTATCGTTCGAGACGACGCCAGCAATTCGGATTTACTTTTCCAAACCTCCGATGCGACCTGGCAAGCCTATAATATTTATGGCGATACTGAAACCAACGGAAAAAGTTTATACCGCGGTGTCTCAGGAGGTAAGGCTTCGAAAGTCAGCTATAACCGCCCGTTTTATACCCGCGCAGGAAATGGCGGCGGCGGCGCAATGGAAGACTGGCTTTTTAATTCTGAATATCCTATGCTCCGGTTTTTAGAAAAAAACGGTTATGATGTGACCTATACGACCGACATTGATTCAGATCGTCGTGGAAATCTTATCGCAAACCACAAAGTTTTTATGTCGGTTGGTCATGACGAATACTGGTCAAAAGGAATGCGAAATAATGTAACAGTTGCCAGAGATGCGGGTACTCATCTTGCCTTTTTCAGTGGAAATGAGGTTTATTGGAAAACTCGTTACGAAAATAGTATCAGCACCGGGAATGCTCCATTCCGGACTTTGGTTTGTTACAAAGAGGGGTCACAGGGAGAAAATCAGTGTAACGGAAAATGTGATGAAACCACTACCGAATGGACCGGATTATGGCGAAGTGGCTGCGAATTCCCTGGAAGCGACGGCTGCAATCCGGAGAATAAATTAAGCGGACAATTAAGCTGGGATGGTTTTACGGGCACTATGGAAGTGCCCAGCGATTATAAAAATCTGCGTTTTTGGAGAAATACTAGTGTCGCAGCATTAAACAACGGACAGACCGCAACACTGACGGCGAATACGCTTGGCTACGAATGGAATCCGGAACAGGAAAGTTATCGATCGACCTATCCGGCGGGAAGAGTCATCTTATCCAAGACAATTGTTAATGGAAAAACCCATCATCTCAGCCTCTACAAATCGGCGAGCGGTGCGCTGGTTTTTGGGGCAGGGACTGTACAATGGTCATGGGGATTAGACGACGTTCATGACCGGGGAAGCGAGCCGGTAAGTCCAGCCATGCAGCAGGCAACCGTAAATTTATTTGCTGATATGAATGTACAGCCCAAGAGTTTGCAATCTAATTTACTCGCGGCAATAAAATCAACTGATATAGAAGTACCAGCGCTGTTGATAACTTCACCAACAAGCGGCGCAAGTTTTCCCGCCAACGCAGTGTATACCATTTCCGGTACTGCCTCGGACAACGCCACAGTTTCCGGGATCGAAATATCCACGGACGGTGGTACGACCTGGCGACTTGCCGCTGGAACCCTGAACTGGACGTACGCCTGGACGCCCACAAGCCCGGGAGCCGCTACGATTATGGCAAGAGTTGTTGACGACTCAGGTAATTTAAGTCCTGTAACAAGTTTAAATGTTACAGTCGGTGCGGCAGTTGCTCAGGTTTGTCCCTGCACTGTTTTTTTGCCAACAGATGTCCCTGGTTCTCAGGTTTTCAATGATGGTCAGAGTATACAGCTGGGAATGAAATTCAGTTCTGATGTCAGTGGATTGGTTACGGGTGTAAGATTTTATAAAAATGTTCAAAATATCGGTACACATACGGGACAGTTGTACAGTGCCGGCGGAGCTTTACTTGCTCAAATCGTTTTTTCAAACGAAACTTCCGAAGGGTGGCAGCAGGCAAATTTTTCTTCCCCGATACCGATATCAGCCAACACAACTTACATTATTTCTTATCATAGCTCGTCCGGTTATTATTCGTCTGTGAATCCATATTTCACGACTGAGAAGACCAATGGTCATTTGAAAGGATTGGCTGACACTGATGCGGTTCCGAATGGCGTCTACAAATATTCAGCAATTCCGACTTTTCCAAATGAGAATTTCCAATCAAGCAATTATTATGTCGACGTAGTTTTTGAACTGGGAACGCAGTCAGACGTTACGCCTCCGGCGATCGTTTCAACCTTACCGGCCAGCGGAACTACTAACGTAAATATTTCACCCGAAATAAAGATAACGTTTAATGAGGCGCTGGATGCGGGCACAGTTTCTGCAAATACAGTGCGGCTGCTCAACGGAACAACGGTTGTTCCCGCATCTATCGCTTATGACGTAAGTACACTTTCAGCGACAATTATTCCAACCGTTGCGTTAAGTTACGCCACTACCTATACCATAGAAATTATTGGAGGAAATGCAGATCCACGGATAAAAGATATAACCGGTAATGCGCTGGCCGCAAATTATAGTGCAACCTTTACAACCAGGGCGGCACCGGTTATGCTACCCTCACCAAACGATGGACCGGGTGGACCGATTCTCGTAATCAGTTCTACAACAAATCCTTTTAGCCGCTATACGGTTGAAATATTGAGAGCCGAAGGACTAAATGAGTTTGCGGCAAAAGATATTTCCGAAATCGGCGCTAATCCCGCTTTGCTGAATAATTACGATGTAATCTTGCTGGGCGAATTTATTCTAACTCCCGAGATTGTTACTGCGCTGACGAACTGGGTGAATGCGGGCGGTACTTTAATCGCATTTAAGCCTGACGCTCAGCTTAATTCATTGTTGGGATTAACGACGGTCAGCGGTTTGTTAAGTGATAAATATCTCAAAGTAAATACTGCCACCGCACCGGGCACTGGCATAGTTTCAGAAACTATTCAATTTCACGGTCAGGCCAATTTATATACGCTTAGCGGAGCAACGAGCATAGCAACCTTATATTCCAATGCCGGTTTAGCGACAGAAAACCCAGCTGTCACTTCCAGAGAAGTTGGTTCTAATGGTGGAAAGGCTGTTGCATTTACCTATGATCTTGCAAAATCAATTGTTTACACGCGTCAGGGAAATCCTGCCTGGGCTGGCCAGAAAAGGGATGGACAAAGTGGGCCAATCCGGTCAGATGACCTATTTTTTCCTGACTGGATTGATTTTGAAAAAGTAAGTATCCCTCAGGCTGACGAGCAGCAGCGACTATTGGCTAATATCATCTTGCAAGGGAATCTGCATAAAAAACCTCTTCCGCGTTTCTGGTATCTGCCGCGCAAATTGAAAGCGGCGGTGATTATGACAGGCGACGATCATGCTTCGGGCGGAACGATTGGGCGGTTTGATGATTATTTAGCCAAAAGTTCTTCTAATGATCAGGCAGCTGTCGACAACTGGACTGCCGTTCGCGGTACTTCCTATATTTATCCAAATACACCGATCACAAACGAGCAAGCCGCGAATTTTCAGGCAAAAGGATTTGAAATCGCGCTTCATTTAAATACAAATTGCGACAATTATACCGAAGCTGGTATTTCAAGCTTACTTGCAACCCAATTAAATAATTTTGCAACCCAATTCCCAAGCCTTTTGGAACCAACTACAAACAGAACGCATTGCATCGCCTGGAGCGACTGGGCAACGCAACCAAAAGTGGAATTGCAAAATGGCATACGCCTGGACGCAAACTATTATTATTGGCCGCAAGCGTGGATTTTGGATCGCCCGGGAATGTTTACAGGATCAGGAATGCCAATGCGTTTTGCCGATCTGGATGGATCTATGATTGATGTTTATCAGGCAGCGACCCAACTGACCGACGAATCCGGAATCAATTATGCGACCCATATCAATTCGCTTCTGGATAATGCGATTGGCATAAAAGGCTATTATGGCGTCTTTACGGCTAATATGCATACTGACCTAAACGGTGGCAACAGTACAGACGGCTCGAACGCGATTATCACTTCGGCCCAGTCGAGAAATGTTCCTGTTATTTCTGCTAAACAGATGCTTACCTGGCTGGATGGACGGAACAATTCTGCTTTCGGAAATATGTCCTGGGCTGGTAATGTTTTGAATTTTAGTATCACAACGGCATCTGGCTCCAACAATATGTTTGCGATGTTACCTGTTCGTGCTATTGATGGAGAATTAAGTAGTATTACTGTAAACGGCAGCCCGGTTACTTTTGTGAATGAGACAATTAAAGGAATTCTTTACGCATTCTTCCCGGCTGCATCAGGAAATTATGTGGCTACTTATACGTCGGATAATATTCCTCCGCAGATTCTAAATATCGTCGCTACGCAATCAGACCCGGGATCCGTCGTGATTTCCTGGACAACCAATGAACCGGCCGATTCCAAAGTTGTTTACGGTACTTCGCCGGATGACTTGTCTCAAAATATCGCTACTGCAACTTTGGTAACAAACCACAGTTTGACGATAACCGGACTTTTGCCGGGAACAATTTATTATTACAAGGTCACGTCGGCGGATGCGAAGGCGAATAGTACTACTGAACCCGGCATCAGCGGACCGCTTAGTTTTACCACACCGGTTGCCGCATGTTTTGATGACCAGACAGCCAGCGATTTCAACGCAGGAAACGTAGGAGCAAACACAGTTGTGACGACTGCTGGTGTAAGTCTAAAACCCAAAACAGAAGAATTTACAACTTTACCGCCTGTGAGTGAATGGCAAAGTTTTCCATGGAACAACGGAGGTACCAGCACGATCGTTGACGGACAAATTGCTGTCGACGGCGCCAGATACAACACAGAGCCGGAAACTGCTACATTTGGCCCGGGAACTTCCATAGAATTCAGGGCAACTTTTGGAGCGACACCTTTCCAGCATATAGGATTTGGGGCGGGAAATAATGTCGATATGTATAATAATACTGCCATTTGGGCGATGTTCAGTACCAATAATACGAGTACCGAATTACAGGCCAGGGTCGCGAATTCCAGCTTTGATAATTTCACAATCCCCAATATTGTTTTGGGTGTTCCTCATACATACCGGATTGACTGGAATGTGAATTCCATTGAATTTTTTATAGATGGCGTTTCAGTCCGCACCGTCAACATTAATTTATCAACACCTATGCGGATTGGCATGAGTGATTACAATGTCGGTGGCCCTGCATTATCGATGGACTGGATTCGGGTCACACCTTCCACTTATCCGGCATCGGGAAGTTTTATGTCCCGTGTTTATGATGCAGGAACTCAAAAAGAATGGCAACAGGCAAGTTGGACGGCAGACATTCCTGCTGGAACTTCTGTACAATTATTCCAACGTCAGGGAAATTCTGCTGATCCCGCAGACAATTCCTGGACAACTTTTACGCCAATTGCATCCAGCGGAGCTACGGTTGGCGGAGTTTCCAGATACATTCAATACCGCGCAGACCTAACATCTTCAAACAGCAATGTTACACCGGTATTGACAAGTGTATCAATAGACTGTGCAAAACCAGCTTGCCCCGACATTATTTTTACACCAGCTACGGGCGCTACTTTGGCCGCCGGAACAGTAAGCATTAATTATTCGCAGACGATTTCTCTCTCATCGACAGGCTTCACTTTCTCTGCGTCGGGCCTACCGGCAGGTTTGTCGATTAACCAATCTTCCGGGGAAATTACCGGCAAACCGACTGAACTTGGCCCCTTTAATGTTACTGTGACGGCAACGCAAGGCACTTGTGTTAAAAGTGCAGCTTACACGCTCACCATATCTCCAAATCCACTTCCGGTTACACTGGTTAGTTTTACGGTGGTAAAAGATGAAAAATCAGCGTTATTGAAATGGTCAACTTCGCAGGAAACGAACAGCGAAAGTTTCAGTATCGAGCATAGTCTGAACGCGAAAAACTGGAACAGGATCGGAACGGTATTATCAAAAGGGGAAAGTTCTGTTTTGAGAAAATACAGTTTCACTGATAAAAACGCCGCGAATGGTGAGAATTTCTATCGACTGAAAATGTTCGATAAGGATGGAACTTTCACATTCAGCAAAATTCAAAGCGTAACCTTCGACAACTTGCCTGACAAGCTGCTGGTTTTTCCTAACCCGGCAACTGATGTGCTCACAATAAATGTTGGGGATCTCGCCAAAGTGAAAAGCGTAAGAATGCACAATCAAAAGGGCAATACAGTTTACAGCGCTTATGGAAATAATGTTAACAAAACAATAGATATCAAATCGCTAGTTTCAGGAAACTATATTCTGGTAGTTGTTCGAAAAGATGGTGAAGTAATGACGTCCAAGGTGGTTATCATAAAATAATTTTCAAAACCTATTCCATAAATTATCGAATAGAATCTATAATTTCATAGGTTCTATTCGATAATTTCACAACTTCAATATTTATTACTTTACCAAACAATATAGCGACGCAAAACTATAAGATTGGATGACGTATAGAGTTTGGTATTCATTTCCAGCTTATCCTTTACGGATCATAACATGCAGGAATTACCTGACGTTGTTTATCAAAATTCTTATGTAATGAGGAAAAGCGTTGTATGTGGAATGGAAACCTGGTAAGAATCTAAAATACATGATCGTTCACCGATGAACAAAACTGTTCGAAAACGGACAATTTTTACGCTAATCAAATATGTATTTTATTGATTATTAATTAGATACAAAACGGGCATAGATTTATTGAAATAGTGGACGAAATCTGATACATTCGCTGATCCTCATCCATAATAAGTAATTTATGTTTAAAAATTATCTCAAAATTGCCTTGCGCAATCTCTGGAAACACAAGGTGTTTTCCTTTATCAATGTTTTGGGATTAACAGTCGGCATGTCCGCCTGTTTTCTGATATTCCTTTATGTGCATTTTGAGGTAAGTTATGATGCCTTTCATGGCAAGTCTGACCGGATTTACAGGCTGGTGACGGATATCAAAACGCCATCTGAAACTATCAATACTGGCGTTACAAGCTGGGCTTTTGCGCCTAATATTAAAAATGATTTCCCGGAAGTAGAAGCATTTACACGCGTCAGCGGCGGAAGTTTTCTGGTTAGAAAAGGTGATATAAAATTTCAGGAAGAAAAAACAATATTTGCAGACTCAACTTTGTTTCAGGTTTTTGATTTTGAATTAATAAAAGGAAATCCGAAAACCGCACTGAAAGAGCAACTCAGCATTGTTTTTACAGAAAAAGCAGCGAAAAAGTACTTTGGGGATGCTGATCCGCTTGGACAAACTTTACTATTGTCCGGCGAGGGGCTGCCTGCAACGGTCACCGGTGTGATCAAAGATATTCCCGAAAATTCACAGATAAAAGCTGACATGATTGTGTCCATGGCAACCATGACACAAAGGTTTAACAAAGGCCTTGACGAACAATGGGGGAATTTTGGAGCTACGTCGTATCTGCTGCTTAAACCGCAGACGACCAGTGCTGCGCTGGTTAAAAAATTTCCGGCATTCCTGGAAAACCGTGCAGGAAAAATGATGAAGGAAATGAAGATGCATTATACTTTATTTCTTGAACCGCTAAGAGACGTATACCTGCATTCGACAAGAGGTGGACAGGAAACGGGAAGTGCTAATAATGTGTATGTATTTTCAGCCGTTGCGATCTTTATTTTACTTATTGCCTGCATAAATTTTGTCAACCTTACTACGGCGCGTTCCGTCGAAAGAGCCAAAGAAGTTGGTATTCGCAAAGTGGTTGGTGCACCCCGAATGCTTTTGGCCCGCCAGTTTATCAGCGAATCCATATTGATTTGTCTGATCGCATTTATTTTCTCCGTAGCACTTTCTGCTGCTTTGATTCCCTTGTTTAATAATCTTTCCGGTAAAATCATCAGCACTGGAATATTCAGCAATATGCCATTTTTAGGTGGCATGTTTATCGCGGCGATCCTGATTGGTTTTGTTGCTGGACTATATCCGGCGCTGGTTTTGTCTTCTTTCGAACCTGTTGTTGTTTTAAAAGGAAGGTTTACCACAAGCGTAAAAGGAATATTGTTGCGGAAAGGTTTGGTAACAATTCAGTTTGCCATTTCAATTGCGTTGATCATCGCGACGCTTGTTGTTTATACGCAAATGAACTTCATGCGGAACCGTGACCTTGGTTTCAGCAAAGATCAGATGCTCATCGTAAATTCAGAGGGTGATCCTAAAAGAGAAGCTTTCAAACAATCGCTGACCAATATCGCTGGCGTAAAATCAACCGCCGCATCTTCAAGTGTGCCGGGAAGTGGTAATCCTGGCGCCTACTCGGAAATTGAAAACAAAAGCGGCGATTTACAAATTGCCAATCTTGACCTCTATTTTGTCGATTTCGATTACATACCTCAATTCCAGTTGAAAATGGTAGCTGGCCGGCCGTTTTCCAGAGAGTTTGGAACGGATACTACCCAGGCGATGGTCATGAATGAAGCGGCTGTAAAATTGTTTGGCTACAAAACGCCGCAGGAGGCCATTGGAAGAAGATTCAAGCAGTGGGGACGTGAAGGAAAAATCGTTGGTGTGGTTAAGGATTTCCATTTCCGTGCTTTACAGGAAACAATAAAACCATTAACGATGCGCATCGAACCGGGCGGAAGTGATCTTGTTTCGGTAAAAATTGATGGCAGCAATATAAAAGGCACCGTTGCAGCGATTGAGGAAAAATGGAAAGCAACCATGCCGAACCGGCCATTTAGTTATTATTTTATGGACGAATTTTTCGACAGACAATACCGAGGCGAAGAACGGTTTGAGAAATTATTTTTCAACTTCGCTATACTGGCAATTTTCATTTCCTGTCTTGGGCTCTTAGGTCTGGCGTCTTACAGTACGATGCAGCGAACAAAAGAAATTGGGGTAAGAAAAGTGATGGGTGCGTCCGTTGGCAGTATTGTTGGACTTTTATCCAAAGACTTCCTGAAATTAGTCGTTATCGCGTTTGTGATCGCCTCGCCCCTGGCTTACTATGGAATGTTTAAATGGCTTGAAAACTTTGCTTACAAAACGGATATCAAATGGTGGATATTCGTCAGCGCAGCTGTGCTGTCTGTCTCGATTGCTTTTCTTACTGTCAGTTTTCAAAGTATCAAAGCAGCACTTATGAATCCTGTAAAGTCGCTTCGAAGCGAATAATTCAGGTTTTGATGATAAGCGGTTGAAAGTATAAAAAATAAAACGGCGATTGGTCGGTGTGGTCAAGCGTTTCATCTGGTAATAGTGCCAGTTGGCAGATTGAGCAAATGTAGTGGTTAAACTATTTGATTTGTATGCGCTCTAATAGACATAACAAACAAATTTAAACAATAGAAACCATGAAAAAGTACATCTTAGCAATCGCCGTTTTAGCAACACTTTCTGTTGGAGAATCTTTCGCACAACGCGCTGTTATCAGCGGCAGAGCCGTTCAAAATGCACCGAGAGACAACGCTCGTGAAGAATTTCAGATCAACAAACTCGACAACGTTGTAAAATTGACTCGGAAACAAGCAAATAAAATTAAAAAAATAGAAAACAGTTATGATCGCTTGATGGCGAACAGCAGAGTTAAAAATTACAAACAGCTTGAATGGGACAAACAAAAAGAGATCATGGCTGTTCTGACTCCGGTACAACGCCAACGTTGGATGGCTTATCAAAACAATCCTGGTTATGGCCGCTTCAACGGAAGAGGTTAGAGTGAATTAATTAAAAAAAATGAATGTCCGCTTTCAGACAAATAAATGTCCGAAAGCGGACATTTATTTTTTATAACTAAAAACATAATTAGTTGATTACCAAGATTTAACTAATAAAACCGATATTGGCATAAAATTGTAACATCAAAATTGTTCTCTTTCAAATACGAAGCCATGATAAAAAATTACCTGATCACTTCCTTTCGCAATCTGCGGCGAAACTGGAATTTTACTGCAATTAATATTACTGGACTAACCTTAGGACTGGCGTGCTGTCTTCTGATATTTTTCACAGTACGGTTTGAGCTTAATTTTGACAAACATCATGTCGATGGAGAAAGGATCTACCGGTTTGCAGACCGAAATAAACAGCGGGGAGAAAAAGGTTATAATGTGGGTGCGCCACTACCTGTCATTGCCGCACTTCGCAACGATTTTCCTGAAATAAGAAATACAGTAACCTGCACGTATGCATCCAAAGAAGCTTTGGTGACCGTTGGTCAGGGAGAAAAAAGAAAGAAATTTATTGATCCCAATAACTCAGTTTCTTTTATTGATCCTGAATATTTCAACGTATTCACTTACAAGTGGTTAAAAGGTAGCCCGGCAACCAGCTTGACAAATCCAGGCTCTGTTGTTTTAAGTGTTGATCAGGCAAAAAAATATTTTGGAGAGGAAGACCCTATGGGCAAATCGATTCGGGTCAGCAACACAATGGATTTCATCGTGACCGGGATTATCGACAATCCACCTACGACGACAAGTCTTCCTTTTACTGTTTTGCTCTCGTTTTCTTCCCTGAAAGAATATGGTGCAAACACGGATTGGGACGACTGGAAGTCTACCTATGGCGGCGGGCAGGTGTACATTAAACTTCCTGCATCTGTAAGTAAAGGCCAGATGGAAAAACAGTTGACTGCTTTTGCAAAAAAATACAGAGATCCGAAAGATGCAGCAGAAAACGACTGGATTCTACAACCCTTGGACGACATTCACTTTTCAACCTATACGCAAAATTACTCCGGAAGGACGATCAGTAAGAGTATGATCTGGTCGATGATTTTGGTGGGAGGTTTTATTTTAATTACTGCGTGTGTCAATTTTATCAATCTGGCAACGGCACAAGCTTTGCGCCGTGCACGTGAGGTTGGCGTAAGAAAAGTGCTGGGCAGCACGCGCGGGCAGTTACTTCGTCAGTATTTTTCTGAAACCGGAATCATTACTTTGTTATCAGTAATCCTGGCGCTAATCGTCGCTCAGATTTCATTGCCTTATGTTTCGCAAATCCTGAATGTAAAATCGCAGGGCGTTTTGTTTATTACAGACCCGACGATAATGGCATTTCTTTTCGTGCTTTGTATTGTCACAACTTTTTTGGCCGGTTTCTATCCTGCGTTAATTGTTTCTGGATATCAGCCGATACAGGCATTAAAAGGAAAAGTGGGTAAAACGGGAAGTCAGCAGTCGAATTTGAGAAGAGGTTTGATTGTTTTGCAATTTACAATTTCGCAGGTTATTCTCATAGGCACGATCATCGCTTATAGCCAGATGAAATATTTTCGGACGATGGATGTTGGTTTTACGCGTGACGAAATTATCAACTTGCAGGTTCCTGAACAGAAAGAGGGAAAACTGGAAAATTTACAATCAAAATTACAGGATATCCCCGGAATTAAATCCATCAGTTTCAGTGCCTTTACGCCAATGTCGCGGAGCAACTGGCAAACCAGTTTTACCTATGAAAATGATAAAGAAGTGCTGGATTTTGAAATCGTTATGCGCCCGGCAGACACCTCTTATATCAACACTTATGGACTGGCACTGCTCGCGGGAAGAACTTATCTCCCGGCAGATACCATGCGTGAATACGTAGTCAATGAGGCATTTGTGAAAAAACTGGGTTTCAAGAATCCCCAGGACGCCATTGGAAAAAGACTGGCGATTGGCGGAAGTAATGTAAAATTACCGATCGTTGGTGTTGTTAAAAACTTTAACACATTCAGTCTTCACCGTGAAATTATTCCCTGTGTTTTGACAACTGCCCGAGATAATTATCGTACGCTGAGCATCAAGATGACCGCCAATGCCACACCGGCGCAACTGGCGCAAATCGAAAAAGCTTGGACGGATACCTTTCCGGAATTCATGTTCAAGTATACCTACTTCGATGAGACTTTGAACAGTTTTTATGAGAAAGAACAGCAGCTATTTTCCCTATTCAGAATTCTGACCGGTATTGCTATTTTCATTGGCTGCCTGGGATTATATGGTGTAGTCGCCTTTATGGCAGAATCAAGAACAAAAGAAATGGGCATAAGAAAAGCTATCGGCGCGTCAGCCTTCAATATCTTCGGGTTATTTTCTGTGGATTTTATAAGACTGGTTGTGATCGCACTCGTTCTGGCCTCACCAATAGCCTGGTACGCCATGGATAATTGGCTAAAAGATTATACATACCGCATAGAAATCAGCTGGTGGATTTTCGCAGTTGCCGGTATAATGGCTGTGTTAATTGCCCTGATCACCATTAGTTTTCAAAGTATTAAAGCGGCTTTGATGAATCCGGTGAAGGCGTTGCGGAGTGAGTAATGTTAATTTTAAATAAGAAGTTGGCAGCATCAAAACCAGTATGTTGTCAACTTCTTATATTTTCCATTTTCGCCCGCAAAAAATAATCTCCCATGACGAGCACCGCCAATGCAAAAATAACTGCGGGATAAATAACAGGTAAAACGTTGATTTTAATAAAAAAATCAAAAACCGAAATTGTTAGAGTATTGGAAAAATACGGAACATTATCTGCCGACGGATCGGCTGGTGAAGTAACACAAAAAGCCAGAATTAAAACGGCCAAAGCGGCGAGCGTATACCAAACCTGACGGCTGATAATTGGCTCAGCTGCCGTTTTCTCTGCAAATGCAATCTGTGACAGAATATTCCTTTGAAGCAATGGCGGTGCACTATCCAATTGAATATCATTTATAACTACCCGCAACTTGTTTTCTTTCACAAATTCAAGTTCCGTTTCAAGCTCAATATTTTTCATTACCAAACTGGTAAAATCACTTTTGGTTTCTTCCGTTCCGGCCTTTTGAATGAGTTTTTTTAATATCGACTCTTTATCGTTTTCCATAAATATTCATGTTCATAATAAAAAACGCAGTTCAGCTTCCAGTATTTTCCTCGCCCGGAATAACTTCACCTTGATATTCGAAGCAGACAATCCGGTAATTTCTTCTATTTCACGAATGGTATTCTCATTCATGTAAAAAAGTGTGATCAGAAGCCCGTCCATTTCAGGAAGTTTGGCAATGGCTTGTTTAATGAATTTTGTTTGTTCCTGTGCGTGCATAACTTCCATTTGTGGAGTCTCCAACGATTCAAAATAGCCACTTATATCTTCGTTAACCGAAAATGCGGGCACCCCTCTTTTTTGTAGCTTTGTCACCGCCGTCCGATAAATGATGGTGTAAAGCCACGTTGAAAATTTAGATTTTCCTTCGAACGCGTGAAGTTGTTGGTAAGCTTTTAAAAATCCTTCCTGAGCAACATCCTCGGCATCTTCGGTATTTCGCATAATTCTGAGCGCGATCGTGAAAGCCATATCCTTATACCTGTTTACCAGAAACGCATAAGACGCAGAATCTCCGTTAATTATTTTGTCAATATAAATCTGATCTTCGCGATATTTCATCCGTTGGTCACATGGCTGTCATTTTCAGATTAGACATTCGTTGCACTATGATGGTTACAATAATTGAGGGAAATTTTGTCTAATTAAATTTACAAAATCTTGTAACCAAGCTAAAACCACTCGTGTCTTATGCAGTAAATAATTTCAAATAATAACATTTTTCAATATGAGTGCAACTTCAATGAGCGTCATGATAGCACTTGGCGCATTCTCAGGAATTTTCGGGATTGTTTATGTATTTCTGATGACCAGATATAAGGAACGTATAGCGATGATCGAAAGAGGAGTCGACGCCTCCATTTTTGTTAGTAACAACAAATCCATCTCCCCTACCCTGAAATTCGGGATGTTATTTGTAGGAATTGCGTTGGGCATTATAATCGGTGATGTTATGCACCAATTTTATGGTCTAAGCAAAGGAACGTCCTTTCTTTCTATGGTATTTCTTTTTGGAGGACTTAGCCTTGTCATTAATTTTTTTATCGAAAGAAAACTTGCTGACCAATAAAATTGAGTTTGTTTCCATCCGCTTACCATTCATGTAAGTTATACGCCTCTCATCAAGAACGAATAAATATTTCACCTAGTACCTTGCAAAACATAGTACCTTGATATACCTTTGTTCTGTCGATAGTTTTTAGAGAGACGTTTCTTAAAACTATCACCGAAAAAATATTGAAATGATAATGACTTGATCCATGGAAAACCACCATTTTCCGAGCGTTACCCCTTTGCCTTTTTATTAGCCATCAAAAATAAAATATCATGAAGATCAAATCTATTGTCCTTTGTCTGACAGCGATTGTCAGCTTTTTATTATTTACAACCCGAAAAGTATCGGCGCAAAGTAATGTCCTTGATCGAAAAATTACTGGCTTCATTTCAGACTCAATTTCACAAAAAAAGCTCGATTTTATTACCGTCAATCTAATGACAGATAAAAACACAGTTGTGAAAGTGGATTACTCGAAAGAAGATGGATCCTTTACTTTTTCTGGTTTAAAACCACTTAAATATCAGGTAATCATTATTGGTGTCGGATATAAAAACAAAGTGATTGAAGCAGATCTCACAGATTCTACCAAACAAACGCTGAACCTGGAAAACATCAGCATCAGTCAGGCAACCCTGGGGTTGAAAGAAGTCAAAATCACGGCTGCAAAACCAGTTGTAACGCAGGAAGTTGACAGACTTTCATACGATTTGCAGGCTGACCCTGAAAGCAAAGTGAACAGCGTACTGGATATGATGCGTAAAGTGCCGCTGCTGTCTGTCGATGCAGACAACACGGTCTATTTGAAAGGCAATAGTGATTTTAAAATTCTAATTAATGGAAAACCATCGAGTATGATGGAAAGAAGTTATAAGGAAGTTTTACGTAGTATGCCGGCTTCTTCGATTGAACGCATCGAGGTAATCACCACACCGCCAGCAAAATACGACGCTGAGGGATTGGCTGGTATAATCAATATTATCACCAACAAGAAAATTGACAACGGATATAACGGATCGCTTAACATCAGTGAAAAATTCCCGAATGGCGGCCCCGGCTTCGGAGGATCAGTCTCAGCAAAGTTTGGAAAGTTAGGTATGTCTGCTTTTGGAGGTGCCAGCTCTTTCCATGCGCCTGTCACCACAAATTCAGCTTTAAGAAACACATTTGGCTCAGAACCAACCACCCTCCTTCAAAACGGGACCAATCAGACCGATAGTAAAAATGCATATTTAGGTTACGAAATTACTTATGAAATTGATACACTAAACCTGCTTTCGGGACAGTTTAACATCAACGGAAGTAAATCAGATGGTATAATGACGCAGAACAGTTCGCTGCAAAATACGCAGGATATATTGCAAAACTATATACTTCGTAATCTCAATGTTGGAAACGGACAAGGCATGGACGCAGCTTTGAATTATCAGAAAGGATTTAAAGCTGACAAAAACAGATTGCTGACCTTCTCTTACCGCGTATTTGCTTATGGAAATAAACAAAATAATAACATTGCGTTCACTGAGCGTGTAGACTATGCGGTCCCGGATTATCGTCAGCTAAATGATCAGCGTTTTTCAGAACAGACTTTTCAGATTGATTATGTTTATCCTGTAAAAAAACTTAACATTGAAGCAGGGATAAAAGCAATTTTCCGTGATAATAAAAGCGACTTTCAAAACTGGTCCTTAAACGACGAAACTGATCAGTTTGAAATTCAGCCTGGGTTAGGAAATAAATTCAGGAATGAACAGAACGTTTTTGGAGCGTATAATACTTACCAGTTCAGTCTTAAAAAGTGGAGTTTTAAAGGCGGTGCGCGGATCGAACAAACGGTTATTCGTGCGGAATTTATTTCCTCGGAATCACGTGTGAGCCAGAATTATTTTAACGTCATTCCATCGGTATCCATAAATCGAAAACTGAAAGGCAGCAGTGCGCTTAATCTCGGTTACACGCAAAGAATTCAGCGACCTGGTATTTATCAGTTAAATCCTTTTGTAGACAGATCAAACCCGAATTTCGAACGTACCGGAAATCCTGATTTAAGGCCGGCAAATGTCAATGATATTCAGTTGGGATATAACTGGTCAAAGAAAGTGTCAGTCAATTTTGGTCTTGGTTATACTTTTTTTAAAGACCTAATCTTTCCGGTTTCTGTCTATGATTCCGTATCCAACATTACGCGGACATCTTACGGAAATACAGGTACTGCAAAACTCCCGCAGGGAAATTTAAATATCAATTATCCAATCACTAAAAAATGGAATTTCAGCCTGAATTCCCGGGTTGCCTATGGTATGGTAAGAGGCGTCGTGAACGGTGTTTTAATTAAAAATGAAGGTCTTATGTACCAGATTTCGTCCTCGACAGGTTATCGTTTTGAAAAAGACTGGCGGATCAATGCAAACCTGAATGCAAACGGGCCAAGTGTCAGTCTTCAAGGCACTTCCAATGCGATGTTAAGCACTTCTTTTAGTGTAAATAAGGATATTGTTAAAGACAAATTATCATTTTCGGCTGCGGTCAACAATCCGTTCACAAAGTTCAGACATAACCGAAATGAATCATTCGGGCCTGATTTTGCTCAGCTTAATGATCGCCGCGACTATTTTCGATCTTTTAATTTTAGTGTAAATTATAAGTTTGGGAAATTGAAAGACGCGATCAAAAAGAATAAACGGGGTATCCGGAACGATGATGTGCAGAGTGGAAGTTAGTGGTGGCGTTGTCTGACAATTTGTTTCCGGATGCATGAAAATTATCATTTTTCCGGAAACAAATTATCTTTACAAAATGAGCAACACACACACTTCCATACATGATAATTTTATCCGGGCAATTCTGTCCAGTAAAACCATTGCGACTGAGTATTTTCGAAATTATTTACCCGAATCTATATCTTCAAAACTGAATTTCTCTACACTTACCCAGATACCGGATACCTATCTTTCTGATCAACTCAAAAAATCAATTTCTGACATAGTATTTTCCTGCGAGAAAAATGACACGCCCGATGTAGTTAAAATTTGTTTGTTAATTGAGCACAAAAGCTATCCGGATAAGTACACACCTCTTCAAATTGGACATTACATCTTCTCCGGTTTACAAAAACAGGTTGAAAACAAGGAAGAACTTTCCATTATTATTCCGGTGTTATTGTATCATGGCAAAGGAAAATGGAAATATCAGACACTGGCATCTTTATTTAAAAATCCCGAGCCGGAATGGAAGCAATACCTACCTGATTTTGAATACATTTACAATAATCTTGGAGAGATTTCGGATGAACAGGTCGAAACTTTAAACAATAAGTTTCTTCTGGCATCGATCCTGGCTTTAAAACACAGCTTTGAAAAGGAATGGCTGAAATTAAATGCCCGGCGCATACTTCTCCTGATTTCGGAAGAATCCGAGAAATTACAGAAAAGTTTTGTAATTTACCTGTTCATTAACAGTGGTTTAGAAGAAGAGGCAATTGAAGAAATAATACATTCACTACCAATTACATTAAAAGATACGATTATGAACACGCTGGATATTTTCATCGAAAAAGGCAAAAAAATTGGGATGGAAAGAGGGATACAGACAGGAATTGAAATCGCTAAACTGGATTTCGTTGAAAGTTTACTTCGCAACACCGACTTCTCAACAGTTAAAATTGCTGAGTTAACCGGCGTGTCAGAAATGATTGTAAATTCGGTTTTAAAACAGATAAACGATCAACAATAATCCCGAACAGTGTGGTGTTTGTTAGATTTTTTTTTGTCGCACAAATAATTCTGAGAACCTGGAACGATGACAAAACTTGTCCACGCTGGTTCGATAATCACAATTTGCCCTCTTTCATTTTAAGCAAAGTACATTCAAATGATTCGGGATTCCCTACCAGTTTCTGAGCTTCCACAGCTTTTGTCTGCCACTCTATCGCCTCCGTCTTTCTGCCCAATTTGTACAAAATCTGAGCATAAGTATCTATATAAGCAGGATTGCCCAGACGCATAGGATGTTGCTTCCCCTGGTTCAGTCCATTGAAAAACTCCATACACTGATTCGACCATTTTAAGGCTGTTTCCAGGTCAGAGGGCTTGCTCGACATTTCGTAAAAATGCCAGGCATGTTCATTCAGGTCCATATGAAAAAACTGTGAAGACGGCGCAACTCTAACGACCCGCATAGGTTCTTTTCTAAACGGTACGGGCGGCAGCGGAGGTTGATTTTTCATATCTGCCTCGTCCATTTTCCTCAGAGAATCTACCGTGACACGCATGTGCGTAAAATCCAAAAATTCTCTCGCTTCCCTTATATATTGGACTGTATCCTTTACAGCATACAAATATCTCAACATCCCCCGGCGAGACGCCAGCTGGCCTTTTACATAGTCCTTGTTATAGGTATTTTGGGTGAAAGAAGACAACCTGTAAGCCAGATTCTTATCTCTCTTTTCAACAGCCGCCCGAAAAGTATTGCCGATAATTGCGTTGTTCATAGCCACAGCATCTTCATACGAAGCTGTTTTGTAAACACTATCAACCAGACCGCGTGGAGCTCCATAATGTATGATGTTATAGGCTCGACTGTCTAACGTAGGCCCCAGCGAATAGACAAATTTAACTACGTCATAACTTTTTAACGAATCAATTGGTAATTGCCCAAAATACTGTTCCAGTAAATCGCCAACTGGAAGTGAGAGTTCTTTTCGTTTTGCTATATATTCTTTTAAAAACTTTGAAGACCTCTCGCCTGCCTTATATTCATTTTCGTAATCTTTCAGCTTTTTTTGACCTGTTCTGCTAAGTGCAATATCGGCTTGTTCCGCATATACAAATGACGCGCTTGTTGAACCATTATAGCGGTTCAAGATATTTCCATCGGCATCAATGAACAAAGAAACCAACGCTCCTTTTATCTCGAATTTTTCAGCCAGCTTCTTACCAATTTCGGTTTTGACATTTACGCGCATGGAAACGAAGTTTTTCTCAAATTTTTCTTTCAAAATAGTGGCACCAAATCCCTGTGACGCTACGTCGTTACATTGCTGGCAATGATCGTCTTCCAGATGAAGAAAAATCAGTTTATTTTCATTTTTTGCCTTTTTAGAAAGTTGTTCCCAGGAAAGATCCTTTTCGAAAATGATCTGGCTGAAAACCGGAGCGGAACATAACAATAGCAGAAGAGGAATAAGAAATTTCATGTGGATTGTGGCTAATAATTGATTTCCAAATGTAATCCGGAAAATGCAAATATGTAACCGGTACCGTTTAAAATAATCATTATATTTTATGCTAAAAAAGAATATGCATGTATCCGATTCTGGAAAAGCTGATACATGCATATTTTACAAAAACCAAAAATTAAATTGGCGATCCTGCGGGCATCGTTAATGGCGGCGTAGGTTTAAATTTATCCGGATCCGCCTCAAACTGGTTAATCTGTAAAAGACTGAACAGCACATCCCCTTTTAGTTTTGCATCGGTTGTACTTTTCTGTGAAATCATCCAGTTTTTGAGATTATCAATTTCTCCTATCAAGGTCGCTCTAACGTTATCAGAAGCGGAGGTAGTTGCCGCCAATCCTAACAATGCTTTGAGATAAACCTTACGGACCATACTTTGCAAATCACCCTGATAACCAGGCAGCGCCGCGGACTTCCATATTTGATCATTCAGTTTATTGATTAACGAAATCAAGCCGGGTTGCGTGGCGTCTCGTCCATGGAATTCTAAAAGTCTGGCAGCTCTTTCTGGGTCGAGAAGTAAGGTGATGCAATCCCCAGCCAAAGATTCCGCTGAACCAACGGGATCAAACGTCAAGCCGGTATATCCCTTAAAATTTTCCTGCGTTTTGGCATATCCGATTGGATATGGCGGCAATGATTTTATTAATTTTTCAGGAATTGCGAGCTCAGCCGGTGATATTGCCAACATAATGGCTTCAAGTGCTTTCTGCTGTTCTTTTGGATCAAGGAATTCAGTAACAGGCTGACCGTCGCCGCGAAGTGCATATCGGTAATTCATTCCTCCGACGACGTAGGAAGTTGCCAGGATCTGATAACGATGAAGCAGATAAAGAGGAACCAGCACCTCTTCCAAAGTTGCCAGCGGAGCGCCGATCGGAATCGCTTTTTCAGAAAATCTTGCTAAAATCTGCTTGCGGACTTCCATTAATCTCAACAATTCTTTACTGGCATTTCCTGAATTATCCCAATGCGCAGACTGCGGATGCACACCGAGATCAAACATAAAAAGCTCCCCTATTCTGATTGATTCCTGCATGATTTTTTCAAGACCTGCTTTCTCGTTTTCTCCTTTTTTAAATTCTGCATAACCCCATAAAATCGAACGTTTGTCATAAGTACCGATTCCCTTGGTATAGGCTTCCGAGATATCAATCGAGCCGTCTTTTTTCAAAGATATTTTCGGAAAAGGATAATCCGTTACCGAAGACCTGTCATTGCTGCTGGACATGTGGTTATGATACAATCCCAGCGTGTGACCAACCTCGTGGGCGGCCAGCTGGCGGATTCGTGCCATAGCCTGTTCAACTGCTTTTTGAGGTGCCGTTTTATCGTCTCCATAAGGCTGCGTTAAGCCCTGCAAAATCAGGAAATCCTGTCTTTCACGCATGGAACCGAGCGTAACCTGCCCTTTGATGATCTCGCCTGTTCTTGGGTCAAAAATTCCGATTCCATTAGAATACCCACGGGTCGGACGGTGTACCCAATTAATGATACTATACCGAATATCCATCGGATCCGCTCCCTCAGGAAGTTCTTTTACCTGAAAAGCATTGATATAACCGGCGGTTTCAAACGCCTGATTCCACCAGGATGCACCTTCAATCAATGCCTTTTTTATTTCCGCCGGCGCTCCTCTGTCGACATAATAAATGATTGGTTTTACCGCCTCACTTTTTTCCGCATTTGGATTTTTCTTTTCTAATCTCCACCTGCGAATATATTTTTTAATAATTGGCTGTTCGATTGAAGCGGCAAAGTCGAAGTAGTCCATGGAATTATATCCCGAGCGCGGATCAAATTCTCTCTTTTTATATTTATCATCAGGTAGTTCGATAAATGAGTGATGATTTTGAAGTGTCACGGAATTTGGATCCGGAGCTTTCGGAGCATTTCCCGGGCCACCGCTGAAATAACTCCTTTCATTTCCACCCGGACCAGTAAAAGTTAGCAACGCCTCAAATTCGGTATTTTTTGGAAAACTTTTTGTATTGGCGATCGCGAAAGCAGACCTGGTTTCATCCACGCGGTATACATTTCCTGGTGCTGTCGGACGAAATCCCACTGCGCCCAACCTTTCTCCGGATTTCTGGCTGTCACGGAGTAAAAAACTGGTAAGATCTACGAGCACCTTTCCATCTTCCTTCACTTCCGGTTTAACTGCCCAGATAATCGACTGGGGGAATGATTCAGCCACAGATTTTTTTTCTTCAAGATTGTCAGTATCCGCGCGGTAATCATAATTAGGAAGCGTCAGAAAAATTTTTGGGCCGACGGTTATAAATTTCACAATGCGGTATCCGCCAACGGCTCCCCTATCTCCCGCCCCGCCGCCGCCGCTCGGCATTGAATTGACATATAAAAATTCCTTATCAAACATAACGTCAGGAATTTCAAGAAAAATCTTGCCGTCCTTTTCGTCATAATAAAAATTAAAATACCCTTCACTTTTTCTCATTCCGGCAGTTTTTCTGGCAATGGAAAGTACTTGTGAGGATTTTGTTTGAGCAGACTGATTTGCTGTTGCCGGAGAATTTTGGGCAAAAGAATAGCCAGTAATGGACAGCATTGCTACCGCCAAAAGAAGATTTATTTTCATATCCGGAATGTTAAATACTTTTCGAAAAAAATAAGAAAGCGGATCAGGAAATGATCTTGAAATTTGTAATCAATTCCACGATTTTCCTGATCCGCTTAATTTAGTTTGGGTATTTTAGCTTATTGCTCGCCTTGAAAATGAGTCTGAGAGCAACCCATGAAATCCATTAACCCCATGATTGGCGCACCAGGGGGCATATCCAATACCGAAGCAGGCTCAAATTTGTTCGGGTTTTTATTAAATTCCTCAATTTGAGAAAGTCCGAAAAGTATGTTCGCTTTTTGTTTTGGCGCAGCACTTGCCATTTTTCCTTTCATCCAGTCGCCCAATTCACTCACTTTCAATAACGCTTCACCACGAACGCTTTCCGGTGCTTTTGAATTAGCGGCAAGATTTAGCAGATATTTCAGCGAAAGGTTGTTAACTAAGGTTTGCAATTCACCCTTATATCCCGACACGACAGGTGCCTTCCAGGTGCTTTCAAAAAGTTTATCGATCACAGGCATAAGGCCGGGCTGTTTTTCATCCCTGGCATTGTATTCAACCAAACGTGCCGCACGTTCTGCATTTAACAAATAAGACAATGTCGTTCCGGCAGCTGTTTCAGCCGCAGCGATCGGATCAAAAGTTGGCCCCGTATGCCCTGAGAATGTTTCCAGACTTGCAGGATATCCTGACGGGCGTGGCGGAATTTTCTTGATTAATGCCTCCGGCAAAGCAAGTGCATCTGGTGTTATGGTGCTCAACAAGGATTCCAACGCTCTCCATTGTTCTTTCGGTTCAACCATCCTCGTAACAACCTGTCCGTCGTTTTTCACCGCATGTGTGAAATATAAACCACCAACCGATTTCGCAACTGCCTCAACCTGATAACGATGCAACAAATAAACCGGTACCAACACTTCTTCAATCGTTGCCATCGGCTCGCCTTGCCTGATTGCTTTCTCAGAAAAATTATCCAAAACTTTTCTTCTGACCGTCATAATGTTAGTCATCTGATCAATTGGATTTGAACCATCGTCCCACTGGTGAGAAGTCGGATGCGCGTTTCCGCCAATGTCCGGGATGTAAATAAATCCTTGTTTAAGCGTTTCCTGCATAATTTTTTCCAAACCTTCATCCTCTTTGCCCGCCGGAAACTCGGTATATCCCCACATCACAGCGCGCTTATCCCAGCTTCCGATTCCCTTGGCGTACGAATCTGAAATATCGACCGTACCATCCGCTTTCAAAGAAAATTTAGGGAACGGATAATCCATTACCGAAGCTCTGTCTTTCGGGCTTGCAGCGAAATTGTGATTGAATCCAAGCGTATGGCCTATCTCATGTGCAGACAATTGCCGTATTCTAGCCAAAGCCAATTCCTGCATCGCTTTTGGAACAGGCTTTCCATCTTCATAAGGCTGCAATAAACCTTCCGCAATCAGGTAATCCTGGCGATGGCGATCAGAGCCGAGCGTTACTACGCCTTTAATAATTTCACCGGTACGTGGGTCAACATAAGACGATCCGTAAGAAAAGCCGCGCGGGCTTCCATTTCTGTTCACCCAGTTCACCACGTTATAACGGATATCCATCGGATCAGCGCCTTCCGGAAGCTCTTTCACCTGGAAAGCATTCTTATAACCAGCTGCTTCAAAAGCTTCATTCCAAAACGCTCCACCTTCAATTAAAGCTTGTTTCACAGGTCCCGGAGCACCACGATCGATATAATACACAATGGGTTTCACTGCTTCGCTTGGGGCAGAACCTGGATTTTTCTTTTCAAGTCTGTGCCTTCTGATAAATCGTTTCACAATCGGTTCCGTCATCGGTGCCGAGAAATCCATGTAGCTGAACATCCCAAAAGCGGAACGTGCATCAAACTTTCTGGTTTTATATTTATCATCGGGCAGCTCAACGAAAGACTGATGCATTTTCACGCTAACCGCACTTGGATCAGGTGCAAGGCCAGGCCCGCCGCCAAAAAATCCTGTATTCGGGTTTCCTCCGGTAAAAGTGATCAGCGCTTCAAATTCCGTGTTTTTTAGGAAATTTTTCGTGTTTTCAAGATACAGTACCGAACGGCTTTCATCCATTTTGTATGCTCCGCCGCCACCAGCTGGCTGCGGCACCGCAACCGGCCCGGCAGCTCTTCGCACGCCTAAACGTGAAGCAATATTCTGACTGTCCCGGATGATAAATGGTGTCAGGTCAATCAGCATTTTATCCCCTTCAACCGCAGCTGGCACGAAACCCCATATCACCGATTTTGCGAAAGCGTTTTCGACAGCTTTTTTCTCATCCGGATTTTCTGTGATCGCACGGTAACTGTAAACAGGCTCAACCAATAACACTTTTGAACCTACTTTTACAAATTTGGCAATAGCCGAAGAAGCTTGTCCACGTTCGGGCCCGCCGCTCCCAACGCCGTCTGTCAGGGAAGAAAAGTAGAGAAATTCCTTGTCTAGCTTATCCACTTCCAGATAAACTTTCCCTGATTTTTCGTCATAATAAAAATTAAAAAAACCATCGTACTTTTTCAATCCCTGCGTGATGGAAGCAATACTTGTTGCAGGTGTGGCTGCTTGCCTGGCTGGTGCGCCTCCGCCGCCAGCGGGACTTTGAGCATAAGAAACTGACCCCGCAGCCAGTAAAACGGCTAATGTATTAAAACTTAATTTCATAGTATAGGAGTTATTTAATCAAAAATTTTAAACCGTTATTTTATTAATTCAGCATTTAAAAGGAATATTTCCGACCGCAAATCACCCGTTTTGTTAAGTAGTAACTTCCCCCTAAGTCTTACAGGTTTATCGGTATAATTCAATTCTTTACCCATTTTCACCTCGACCATCGAGGGAATATCGCCTTGTCCGCAATACGGGCACTGATCCATCGGGACCACAGCCAACATGAATTCGGAATGGTTAAGATCGGCATTAATTGGTATAATGTAACCGGGCAGTTCTACAACTTTATTTTGCAAGGCTTCCAGTTTTGCCGGAAAGGCTGGCACCATTTTAAATTCCTTATTCTTTTTATAAGTTCGTTCTGCGATCAGTTTCCAGGTGTTATTCATCAACGGAATATGCGTTGGCGGCTGTGCTTTTGCAAGCAATGCAACCGTTAAAAATAAAAAAAGGAAAACTATTTTTTTCATTATCATGACTTAAGCTCGTAAAATAGTGTTAGAAATATCCGTCCTATAAGCTTGGATTGCAGGTAAAAAGCTAGCAACAACGCCAACCAAGAATCCGCCCAGGACAATAAATAATTCTTCCGGCATAAAATAAAGCCCACTTAACCGCGCTTGCGGGGAATCCTGAAAATGGCCAATCAGTTGCAGACAGATATGTCCCAGAAACAAGCCGATAACAGATCCGATTACCGTCAGAATAATACCTTCCAGAATAATGATTATGAAGACTTTCAACTGGGACCCGCCCATAACGCGCATAATGGCCAGATCATACATCCGCTCTTTTAAGGAATTATATAAAGTCACAAAAATGCTTATCGCTGAAATCAGCATGACGATGATTGCAAACCACTTCGCAGTGTCGACTCCAACGCCGATCAGTGAGAATAACCTGGCACTTTCCTTAGCGGGAGATGCTGCCTGCATCGAAGTTGATTTATTCACCATCATTGGGAAAAGCACGATTGACATACGCGAGCGGTATTGGATTAAAAGTGATGTAATTTCCTTTTTGCTTTGGTGTGCTGGTTCTTCAAGACCATCTTCAATTCCGTGCATTTTCCAGATACTTTCGATACTGGTCAGCACAAGATTATCCGTGACTGTGCCGGTAGGTTTCAGAATTCCGGTTATTGTATTCTGATCTCTTTCATGAACATCTTCGTCCGAGCTCAACCCATGCGACCCGCTAAACTTATCTCCTACTTTCAATTTTTTAATCTTCGCCACTTCCGATCCGATGACGACTTCAAAATCATTTTTCCAATAATTGCCCTGCACAAGTTTTAAATGATAGAGATTAATATAACTCGTGTCCGTTCCAACAATTCTAAACCCGGCATAATTATCGCCTAGCGCAAGCGGCACCGCACGTTTTACCATAGGATTTTGGGCTAGATTCTTTGCGTCCGTTAATGAAATATTCCCTGTCGGAAAATCAATAAAGTAGATACTACTCAGAATCAATTGAAGCGAACTGCCCTTCGCTCCTACCACCAGATCAATTCCATTCGCGTTTCCTTTTAATTTTTCACCTGCCTGTGTGGAACCTAAAAGCAATAAAGTCAGAATGCCTGTCCCAAACGCTATAAGCAGCACATTTAAGAAAAATGTGAGGCGATTGAACTGCAAACTTTTCCAACTTATCCTGATCAAATTCATTCGCCGGTTATAAAATATATTCTTTTGAAAACGCTTCCTTGACCCTCTCGTCATGCGTGGAAACGATCAGCGTCGCCCCATCTGCATCAGAAAGTCTTAATAACAGATCAATTACCGCATTAGCATTTTTATTATCCAGACTCGATGTTGGCTCATCTGCAAAAAGTAAAGCTGGCTTGTTCAAAACTGCCCGGGCAATTGAAGCACGCTGTAATTGCCCTTGGCTTAGTGTGGACGGATAACTATTCATTTTTTGAATAATATCAAGATCAGTCAAAACTTCTGTGATTCTTTGTTCATCATTTTTAAAAGCTGAAAAAGTCTGAACGAGAAATAAATTTTCCTTAACTGTAAGACTTTTTATTAAATGTGGCTGCTGAAAAACAACACCGATATTACGTCCGCGAAATTGATCCAGCGCAGAATTAGAAAGTTTGTAAAGCTCAGTTTCACCAATAAAAACTGAGCCGGAACTCGGTTTTTTAATACCCGTCAAAATGTGCAGCAACGTGGTTTTGCCACTTCCAGATTCACCCAACACCAGCCACTGCTCGCCTTTCCGGATATGCAAATCCGGAAAAGAGAGCGTTTCGCTGGCATAATGATGAGAAAGTGATTTCGTTGTAAGCATAAAATATTGGCTATCGGTAGTCGGCCATCGGCTTTCAGTCCTGGCTATTGGAAAGCCGATCGCCGAAAGCCGACTGCCGACGTCATTTCCCTGTCCCTTCTGTTTTACTATCCCTCACCGTTGGATATTTAATACCAAGTTGTTCAAGATAGGTTGGATACTTAGCCGGATCATAATAGTATTTTTTCATTTCCGGACGAAACTCCTGCATAATTTTTTCGTTCAGGTGAATGGCGGGTTTATCCGTTTTTGAAATAATCGGCGTGTACTTTACATCTTTTGTCTGTACGTCTGTAAAATACGTTTTCGCATTTTTGATAACCTCCGGTTTGACAAAAAGATCGAGTAAAGTCATTGCTTCAACTTTCGCACCAGCCGTTACGCCCTTGTGCGCAATCGGGGTTGCCATCGCGATAGCATTTGCCCAGTGATGACCCGGAAGACCAGGAATATTCGCAGGATATCTCAGCACGATCGTTGGTAAATTCCATGAAATATCCGCAATGTCATCCGAACCGCCGCCGCCCGAACTCGACGTTGCGGTCGGTTTTGCAAATGGACTTAATGTAGTAGCAAGACCATTATTTTCAATAGTTCCTCCTTCCGGATTCCCCATTTCTTTTTGTGCAGCTTTCGCAAGTATCTGGTCAGCCTCCGACCATTTCGGCAACCCAACGGCTTTGATATTTTCATACATCGCCTCCGCCATGGGCTGATTGAAATGTCCCGGCCAGGCGCTTCCAAGAACCTCGTAGGTCATTTTCGTTTCAGTCATTTGGGCAGCACCCTCCGCAATTCTGATTCCATCTTTATACATCTGCATAATTTTAGGATAAGTTCTTTCGCGGAAATAATACCAGACTGAAGCTTTCGAAGGTACTACATTGGGCTGGTCGCCTCCGTCCTTGATCACATAATGCGAGCGCTGGGTGGTTTCCATGTGCTCACGGTGATAATTCCAGGCAATATTGGTCAGCTCAACTGCATCCAAAGCACTTTTTCCGCGCCATGGCGCCGCACCCGCATGAGACGCCTGACCTTCAAAACTGAATAAGGCTGAAACCATTCCATTGTTTCCGGCATCACCATAAGAAACCGACATATTGTTTGCCACATGCGTAAAAATACAAGCGTCCACATCTTTGAAATAACCATCACGAACGTAATATGCTTTCGTGCCAAGCTGCTCCTCCGCAACGCCGGGCCATAACATGATCGTCCCCGGAATCTTCTCCCGCTCCATGATTTTTTTCAAAGCCAGAACAGCAGTAATATTCAAAGGTTGACCGGAATTATGGCCCTCTCCATGCCCAGGAGCGCCTTCGATAATCGGATCGTGATAAGAAACACCGGGTTTTTGCGATGCTTTTGGAATACAATCGATATCGCTTCCGACTGCAATAACCGGTTTACCTGATCCCCATTTTGCAGTCCAGGCTGTTGGCACTCCGGAAATTCCATTTTCAATCGTAAACCCGTTTTTTTGCAAAATATCAGTCAGGTATTTTGAAGTTTCCACTTCCTGAAAACCCAGTTCTCCGAAACTGAAAACCATATCGACCATTTCCTGGGTAAATTTCTGTTGCTTATCAATCTCTTTGGTAAGCTCCGTTTTTAAAGCATCGATTTTCGCCGGTGTCATTTTGGTCTGCGCGGCAACCATCTGCGGACACATCGCAAAAGTACCTGCAACACAAATCCCCTTTGCCAACCAGCTTCTATACCGGTAAAATCTGTTCACATCTTTTTTCATCTTATCACAGATTAAGGTTTTAGTTTAATTTATAGCGCTTTCCGCATTTGCAATTCATAGGAAACTTCCATAACATCCATCAATCACTATAAAAAATATTCAGAACAAGCTCCACAGTTTGACGGTTATGACCATAAAAACAACAAACTATCAAGCATATACGCAACCAGAATTTTAGCGTTTCAACCATTAATAATTAATCCTTTACAATTAACCATTAATCAAATAAGCTTATTCGTCGAAAGCTCTGCATTTGGGATCGGGAAAATATATTCCGGCTGCGTTGGTGCCACCGCTGGCGATGATAATCCCCCACTTCCTTTTGCCGGAATCGTCAGCAAATTCCGAAGCAGGTCATTCGATCGCAATCCTTCACCCAAAAGCTCAATCCGTCTTTCAATCCAGATTGTCTTCACGAGCGCATCTGACGTAGAAATACTGGCATCCGGAAAAACGTAAGCTGCATCCGAACGGTTACGGACGGCTTTCAGCAAAGCAACCGATTTTGCCAGATCTCCTGTTTTCGCAGCGGCTTCTGAATAATTCAGTAAAACCTCGGCATACCGGAGCAAAGGCACATAGTCAAGCGCAGGGTTCGTTTGATTATACTTTTTCAGATAGGTAACCCCACCGGCAACACGTGTAAAATTCGTTTTTCGCGCATCGGTCGCCGACCACGTCGGATCTCCCAGAATACCCGTTGCATTCAGATTATATTCCAGGTTAAGATTGTAGGTATAGGCCAAAGAATTTTGTCCCGCAACAATGTTCAATACTGTCATTGGCATGGAAAAAATTGATTCCGTTGTTGTATAATCTGTCATAAACGGCGTAGCAACATTAGCTTGCAGCTGGCTTTTCACACCCGTTGGTGCGGAAAACGGTGCAGCATCTGATACAATTTTTTTCGCTTCGTCCATCACCTTTGCATAATCTCCCATGGTCAGATAAACCCTGGTTTTGAATGCGATGGCGGTATTTTTATGCGCACGTGTCGTATTCAAAAGTGCGGTGGTATAAGTTAGAGGCAAACCAGCTTCTGCCTCATCCAGATCTTTCAAAATCTGCGCATAAACCTCAGCGACCGAACTTCTGGCAAGATCATTATTAGCCGGAGTTGTTTCGCCTTTTAACCGTAACGGCACACCCGGTGAGGCACCGTTGTCTTTTGTATACGGCTGACCATACCGAGTGATCAACCCAAAATAACAGAATGCCCTGACAAATTTCGCCTCTGCAAGATATTGCGCAGCAAGTGTTTCGCTTACTGCGGTTGGATGCGCCGCAAGTCCGTCGATGATCAGGTTTGCAGCATTAATCGCCGTGTAGGAAGAACCCCAGCCTGAAGAAGCATCATTAGAACCTGACGTAACGGTGTGACTCCATGCATCATACCCCGTAAAAACATTTTGGGTACGGTTGATAAAATCTTCTCCGCGGATATCAGCAAGCATCAAATATCTCCCACCATACAAACTGCCATCTTTCATAGAAGTATAAATTCCATTCACCTGCCCCAGAACACGTTCCGGCGTATCGAACAAAAATGCATCCTGAAGCTGAATATTTGGTATCGGATTAAGCAATTTATCTTCATCACAGGAACTAAGGACAAGGCCAAAAGGCAAGGTCAGAAATACTGCGCTGCGCATCCAGAGTTTTGCTGATTTTATATTGATTTCTTTCATCTTTTGCTTGATTTAAAAATGATCTTAGAATCCAAGGTTTACACCAAATGTGAAAGTACGCCCTTGTGGAATCGAGTTTTTCTCAACACCAGGCGTTGTATTTGAATTACCGTTAACCGAAATTTCCGGATCCGTTCCTGTGTATTTTGTCAGGATAAAAGCATTGAAAGCCTGAACATACAAGCGGAGAGAAGCCAGACCCAGTTTTGCCAAACCACCTGTTGGAACCCGGTATCCCAGTGAAGCCGACTGCAATCTCAGGAAATCCCCCTTTTCTGCATTGTCGGAAATCGGCCACGATGATCCGTTGGAAAGCAGATCTCCATATACCACTCTCGGTACATCCGTAACTTGTCCGGGCGTCGTCCATCTTGAAAGTACGTCCGTGGAGTTATTCCAGAAACGCTGATCGCGCCATGTTGCTTTCGTTCCGTTCATTACGAGATTCCCACCTGAATAGGTAAAATTAACCCCCAAATCAAAAGCGCCATATTTGATCGTATTGATAAAACCACCGTAATAAGTTGGTAAAGCATTACCCAAAAGCTGATAATCATTTACGCCAATCGCAGCGGCAGGTGTGCCATCAAGGTACGTCCAGCGACTTCCGCCGGATGGCACTACGTGACTATACTGAACTTTTTCACCAGCTCTGTTGATAAACACACGCTGGCCATTTTCAGGATTTACGCCATCCGTTTTGGCTCCGTACAAACTTCCGACAGAGTATCCGATTCTAGTGATATTCGTTGCTTCTGCGGCAGTTGCAGTCGTTCCGACCAGCTCCGTTCCTTGTCCATAAAGCTCGGTAACCTTGTTTTTATTTTTGGTAAAGTTGATGCTTGTGGTCCAGCTGAACTTTCCTTTTCTGATTACACTCGCGTTAATTCCGAGTTCAAGTCCGTGGTTATACATGCTGCCAATGTTCATAAAAATGGCATTTCCGGGAATACCTTTGGACGGCGATTGCGGTACGTTCAGGATAAGACCATTCACGCTGTTCGCATAATAGGTTGCTTCCAATTGAATGCGGTCATTAAGAAAACTGATATCTGCTCCCACGTTCGTCTGGTTACTGGTTTCCCAGCCAAGGTCAGGATTTCCACCCTGACTGAAATTCCAGGTTGGTGCTGATCCGTATAATGACGACTCATAAAGTGCAAGCGAACCATATTGACTCACGCCGGAATTTCCAACGCGTCCCCAGCTTGCTCTTAATTTGATGCTGCTCATGATATCGGCAAGACCAGAAGTCTTGTAAAATTCTTCCTCAGACAATGTCCAGCCTCCTGAAACACCACCAAAGTTTCCATATTTTTTACCAGCCCCCAAAGCCGAATTTCCGTCACGACGATAATTCAGCGTAAAGAAATATCGTTTGTCATAATCATAGGTAAAACGAGAGAAAACCGAAACAAGAGCGCTTTCTGTCAAGACGTTCGTAATCGGAACAATCTGCCCGTAACTTCCCTGAAATTCATCAAAGAATGGATCGGAAAGTTGTGTACGTCTCGCACCCCAGCTTGAAGTATTGAACTTCTGAACGTCATAACCAGCCAGCAAAGAAATGTTATGCTTCGTCGCAATGGAAGTATTGTAACTCATTGTATTGGTCCAGTTCCAGTTGCTGATCGTACGGCTCATGTTTTGAGCGCTCCCGTTTGTGGAAAAACCTGGACCGTGCACAGGGCTTTCGAAGGTTACGTTTTCGACTTTCAAACGGTCCATCGCGTAGTTCATTTTGTAAGTAAGGCCCTTCATCAGCTTCACAGTACCACCAAAATTGGCAATGATACGGTCGTTTTCGGAGGTATATTTGTTAAGATCCAAAAGCGGAACCGGATTGTAAAAATTGCTCACAACCTTGTTAGCACCCATACCCAACGTATTTGAAGAAGCCAGGTTATAAGTGCCATCCGCATTATACGGAGAAACGTTAGGAGCTGATAACCAGGCAAGTCGCGCCGAACCTACCAAACCAAAAGCGTTTCCGCTTAGAGAACCCGTGTTTGGGGAAGAGTTCAGGCTGTTGTTGTAATTGATATTGCTGGAAAAGGAAAGCCAGTTATTGAATTTGTGATCCACGTTAAAGCGCGCTGCTTTACGTGTAAATTCATTGGTTTTCAAAATTCCTTTCTGATTGCTGTAATTTGTTGAAAAGTAATATTTTGTTGATTCTGAACCTCCCGAGATACTTAAACTATGGTTTTGAGAAACACCAGTCTGATAAACCTGATTGTACCAGTTGGTATTCACCATGGATCCATCCGGGTTCAAAGTAGGGAAAAACAGTTCCGAAGCTACGGCGTCGTTGCTTGCATTTCCACCCAGAATTTTTGCATTTAAAACGGCTTCATTTTTAATATCCATAAACTGCTGGGCATCAAGCATTGTCGGTAAGCGGGTTGCTTTTGTGATACCAGTCCAGCCTTCATAATTTACTTTTGGCTTGCCTACTTTACCACTTTTTGTTGTGATCAGCAAAACCCCGGCTGCTGCCCGTGAACCGTAAATAGAAGTAGACGCGGCATCTTTCAAAACGTCAATTGACTCAATATCAGATGGATTAATATCGCCAAGCGGATTGTTGGCTACGGTTGAATTTCCGGAAATATCACCAGTGTTGATGGGTATACCATCCACAACGATCAAAGGAAACGAGCTCAGCGAAATTGAATTTACACCGCGTATCCTGATTACGGGCGGATTATTCAAAACCCCGTTTGGCTGTCCTATACTCACACCCGTTGCACGGCCAGCCATTCCCTGGTCAAAACTTTGTACGGGCATATCTTTCAGTTTGTCACCCGAAACACGCGCCGCAGAACCGGTAAATTCATCCTTTGACTGTGTACCATAACCTACGACCATCAATTCACTAAGTTGCTTGGTGCTGCTTGCAAGTTTCACACTAACCTCGGATTGGTTGGTTATGGCAATTTCCTGACCCAAATAACCTACGTAAGAAAATACCAAAACCGGAGAACCTCCGTCTGCGACTTTGATACTATACTTTCCGTTCATGTCCGTGATCGTACCAATGGACGTTCCTTTGATGAGCACCGCCACACCGGGAAGCGCATCGCCATTTTCTCCGTCGGTCACCACGCCGGAGATCTCTCTCTCCATCTTACGGGCCAGGGAAGCAAGTAAAATCTCTGTCTTTTTAGCTTCGCCCGTTGTCTTTAATTCTCTTTCGATTATAACGACCGTTCGTTTCTGCTCGCGATAATCCAGTTTGGTTGAAGCTAGAAGCTCGTGCAAAACTTCGTTAACCGGTTTTTTATTTACCGCAATATTAACCTTGTATGGAGCGATTAGTTCTTCGTTATAAATAAACCTAAAACCGGTCTTTTTGTTGATCTGCGAGAGGGCCTCTTTCAGACTTTTATCTTTGAGTGTCAGATCGATGGTAACCTCCTGAAGACTTTGTCCGGGTAAATGCGCGACCGCCTGCGAAGGCTGAATGATCGCAATCAGGGCACAAAGAAACAGGCATACACTTTTAGTTGTCCATTTAGTAATGGACTGTAAACTTCTGGTACAATTTTTCATACCTTTGGATCAGTTTGGGGTTAAGCGATAAACATTAATTCCAATTTGAATAGCAGAGTCAGTGGGTGATTGGCGTTACGTCCTGACTTCTCTATCATACTTTCCGGCAGCTTCGGCTTGCCGGATTTTTTGTTAAAAACAAGCAACAATGTTACATAGGCAGCGGGTTAGCATTATTTCTTTTCTTCTTCAATAACGTAATTTGTTTATTCTCAAAGTGATAATCCAGATTATTGGCAAGACTTAGCAATTCCAGAATATGCCTCAGGGAATCGGTGGCAGTAAATTCAGCCGACATATGGTAACTTTTCATGGATTCATCAGCGAAAGCAATTTTAACGCCAAATTTATTTTCTAAAATAGCAGTTACATTAGCAAAGCTTTCATTATCAAAAAGCAACTTTCCATCCTTCCATGCTACGGCGTTTGCACTGTTAACAGCCGTCTTTTCTATACTTTTTGTTTTGGTATCGAAATTAACCTGTTCATTTGGCAGTAATATTTTGCGCTGCGGTTTTTCGCCCCAGTCTGATGCCTCCTCAACTTGCACTTTTCCGCGGGTAACAGTAACCTGGACACTTTCCAGAAAATGATAAGATCTGATGTTGAAAGCCGTTCCCAAAACTTTCGTATTAGTTCCGGAGGCTTCTACATTGAAAGGTTTTGTTGTGTCACGTTTTATATCAAAGTAGGCTTCCCCATCCAGTAACACAACATTTCTTTCTTCCGAACCAAACTTAACCGGATATTCCAACTTGCTGGATTCATTCAACCAAACGGTCGAACCGTCCGGTAACCTGATCTCTTTCCTCTCGCCTTTTTTCGTTTCTATTGCTACAATACCAATTTTCAGGAAATTAACTATTCCGGGTTTGGCCAGAAACATCACGATCCCCAGAAGCAGGATAACAGATGCCGCGAGACTTAATGTTTTTATAGGCAGCAAACGTGATTTTGGTACTGAGGTTTTCTTAACTTTTAAAATCTCACCGCTCTCCTTATCCAGATACTTATTCAGCAAACCATCCAGTTTTCCCTCAGCCAATAAATGGAAAAACGCTTCGAGTTCTTTTTCACTCAATTCATTCGCAACATATCTTTTAACGAGAATTTCCAGAAATTGCCTCTCTTCCATTTTTCAGGGATTTATAAGGAAGACGTAAAAAGTTAAGAAGAGGGTACCCCTTCGGAAAAAATATTTTATTATTTTCTAAAAACACAAATTTTCCTTCTGGAAAATACCGGATTACCAAGAAAAAAGATATCAATAAAGAGAAAGGAAGGCTTAAATGCCAGCTAAAAGAAAGAAGGAAAGAAGCGTATTAAAAGAAAGGCCGAAGCTTTTCTGAGCAGAATATTTGAGAAGTTTCATGGTCTTAACCATGTGTTTTTTTATTGCGTTACGAGAAATGCCTAGAACTTCCGCAGCTTCGTCGTAAGTCTGGTCCATTTCGCGGCATAACTTAAACACCTCCTGATTTCTTGGAGACATTTGATCAAGCACTTTTTGCAGGTGCTGATAATATTCTTCTGACTGAATAGTGTCTTCAACCTGGTTTTTCAACTCGCGGGATGCGTTCAAAATTTCTTCGCGGGCAGATTGTTCAACCGATGCGTGTCGTAAAAAGTCGAAGATATGGTTTTTTGAAACCGTGAAAAGATAAGCACGGAATGAACGCACATCTGACAGATTCTCCTTCTTTTCCCAAACCTTCAAAAAGATTTCCTGACACAGATCTTGCGCACACTCGGAAGATTTCACAAACTTGAAAACATACTTGAAAATGTCAGAATGGTACTGGTTGTATATCTCATCAAAAGCTCTTCTGTCGCCGAGCGATATACCATGCAGTAAAGTAGTTTCGTCGATTGCGGTCATCTTTTATCAGGTCATTAAAATGTCAGACTTTCATATCGTTTTTCTAAGTTAATGACATAATGATAAAAATTTCAACATTCGTTAAATTCATTTTAATAAATTTTGACTTTTCAATTAATACATTAGTATAGTTATGAAATTTATAATTTATGTCAAATAATATTCTGAACTATACTGAAAGGAAACAATTTCAGGCGTTCAAATAAAAAAGATTCCTCTTGTGAAGGAATCTTTCAGATAATCAGTTTTTGTTTTTTTATTTTTCACCGGTCGCAATCGGCTTGTCATTTCTTGACCATTCGCTCCACGAACCTACATATAAATTCGCCCCTGTAATCCCAGCTTCCTCCATGGCCAAAAGCGTATGACAGGCGGTAACACCAGAACCGCAATGGACGATTATTTTTTCAGGAGCTTTACCAGCCAATACTTCGGAATATTTTTGCTTCAATACCTCCGGGGATAAGAAATTCCCGTCCTCGTCCATATTGTCTATGTATGGGATATTGACAGCACCCGGGATATGCCCTGCAACCAGATCAATCGGTTCGCTTTCGCCTCTATAACGATAATTTTCACGAACATCAATTACGACAAAATCGGGATTTTCGGCCGCGTGTGCCACTTCTTCCAAACCTACCGTTGGTGAAAGCCAGGCGTCAAAGGGATAGTCCGGATATTCGGTTAATAACGTAAGCGCATCCTGTGAAAGCAAAAGTCCTTCTTTTTTGATCGCTTCCAAACCACCACTTACCACATAAACCTCTTCATGTCCGGCGGCTTTTAACATCCACCAAAAACGCGCTGCCGCCATCGCTCCTCTTTTGTCATCGTAGACAATTACTTTCGTAGTCGGTGTGATGCCTAATTGACCCAATAACCGGGCAAATTTTTTCGCCTCTGGCAATGGATGCCTGCCTCCTTCTGCGGCATTTTCTGATTTCTGTGAAAGATCCGTTTCCAGGTTCACAAATAATGCCCCATCCAGATGTCCCGCGTCAAATCTGTCTTCGGCATCTGCCCCGCCCCGCGCATCGATAATGACAGTATCGCCGGTCGAAGATATTTCTGCTATTTCACTCGTCTTTATGATATTCATGTGCTTCAGTTCCGTTATTGATTAATGGCTCAATTTATAAATTTATCGTCAAATCGTGAGTCAAATTGGATAGAAGCGATATGCCTGCTAAACAAATCATCTTAAATCAAGATCATTTTCACCCGGGACTTAAAATATTTTCATATTTAATATATATAAATCAACATTCAATCCCACATATGTCACCGTCTTTTACTATTTTCACATATCCTTTCAAAAAATGTTTCCCAACCCTTATTTGTCATGTAAACCTTAATTCCTCATGAAAAAACTTATCCTTCTTATTTCAATAGTCTGGGCCATCTCCGCGTGTAAACATCAGAAAGAGGAATCACCCAATCCTGTTGAACAGATAGAAACTCCTGAAGAGCTGACCGCTGATTTTGTAAAAAGTGTAGCCGCAGATGGAGCAAAGGAGGTCATATTTGATCCGAAAAAACAGGCCATCCAAGTTATTTTGCCGGAAAATTACACCAGGGACGACATAGTTTTAGATTTAACCTTTTACGAAGGCGCACAGAACGAATTGGTCAATTGGGATCAATTAATAACTTCTGATAAGGTTTCTTTTACTTTCAGAGGTAATGAACCGAAAGAATTTAATGTCATTCGAAAAGTAGCGTCTTCGTCGGGATTAAGACGATATTCAATTTATGTACAGCAAGAAGGGAAAATAACAGCCGAACTCACGTCCGAAATTCTACTACAACCGGGCGGTGATATTCCTGAGGGTCCTTCTGATTACAGCACTGCTAATATCAGATTTCTTTCTGGAATCGGTACCATTCCGGAAAGTCCAGAAAACAAGACTAAGCCAAGTTTCAGTCTGGCTGATACCCAGAAAAATTTAAGTATAACCGGCGAATACAGTACATCCGGTAAAACTGTAAATTTTGACAATACTGCCGCGCTTGTTTCTTCGCCTGATTTATCATTAACCGTGGCTTTTGGGGATAAGCGTTTCACGTTTCCTGGCAAACTAATGATTAAACGCGCACCTGTTAAAGCGTACCTGTTTTCCTATCTCAATTTATTTCGACCAATTTCACTGAAACAACCATTGAATATCCAGGGAGGATATTTCCTTCCCGCCGAAAAATATATTGTGAAGTTGGAAAGTCAGTCGCAGCAAGTTGAATTTTCTTTGGAAGGGACATACAAGACAAATTCAACCATAGGATTTTCTTTGCCTGCCACAATGGATAATGGATCGTATCTAGTCAGTATATTTGAAAATAATCAGAAGTTATCATCAAAAGGATATATTTTTTCGAGCGACACAACTAAAAAGGCAATTGCCAGAATGTGGACAAAGAATATGCTTTATCCGACTGCAAATCTTGATAATGACATAGAAGAAAATATAGCCGTAAGTCGTGGCCAGAGTATTTACGCTGACCCATTTCCGGCAGTGGTTCAATCTCGGTCCACTCCGTTTGACAATATGAAAAACCTTCCGTCGTTGGAATTGAGAAACGGAAATGATACCAGAATAATAAAACCGATTGTAAAAGCAGATGAAAGTTGGGGCGATGGTGCGTTATTGTTATACTACGGAGAGTATAAAATCCCGGCCGATATCGCGACGGGGAAATACGAAGCGAGGTTGGTATTCGCTAACGAAAATCGTTCGCTTTCCTTTTGGAGTTTAGTGGATGTAAAATAATTAAAAAACCGGGTTGCCGATTTCAGATTCGACAACCCGGTTTAGAAATCAAAAATATCATTAAAACGGAATAATCACCTTCACACTGCCGTTCCGGCCCATGTTATAAATTCCTGAACGGCCATTCGGGGAACTTGCGTAATATTCGAAATATTTCAAACGGTTCAAATTCGATTGATATGAGATATCAAAGACGTTATCAACCTGTAAGAAAAGCTGAAAAATCGGCTTCTTATTGCGGTTGTTCACGGTAGTTCCGCACCCCAGATTAAAAAGCGTATAACCTGCTGTGGCAGTTTCAGTATCGTCTACGCCATAGAATTTGTTCTGAGCTCCATAATAGTCAACTTCTGCTCGAAAATAAGTTGAAGACAAAAACCCAGGTTCCTTGGCGATGGAAAACCTCAGCTCAGATCTTCCGTGAATCGGCGGTATAAAGGGCAGGTATTTCGCTGCGTTTCCTTCGACTGCGATCAGCGCATCGTTTTTGTTCAGGCCTCGAATAAATGCCAGACTATTGTTAAAAGCCAGCCATTTCATGCCGGTCGGATGGAGGTTCAAACTTGCCTCGGCTCCATACAACTGCGCTTTTGACTGCTGGTATTTATAAGTAAAATTTCCCGGGACGATCACGACAGGGTTTCCTAAATCGTCATACAGCCGCGCCTGATAGATGTAATTATCAATGGTGTTGTTAAAAATTTCCAGACTGATATCCATATCTTTCAGATAACCAATAAAACCAATATCGGTTTGAAGACTGAATTCCGGTTCGAAATCCCGGTTACCAAGATAAACAATGTGCGCTCCGGGATCCAGACCGTTTGAACCGATCTCAGTAATGTTCGGAGCGCGATAGCCACGGGATACGTTTGCCTTCAAAAGCAGACGTTCTGAAATATTATAAGTCGCCCCAAGGCTTCCTGAAATCCCCTTGAAACTGCGGTCATAAGATGGAAATTGCAGCACCGCGGCAGTATTCCGGGGAACTTTGAGAAGTTCATCGTAACCTGTCTCCGGATTAGGCTGCACATACTGATTTTCCCAGTTCCATGACCGGGTATCGTAACGCACCCCGCCGCTGACATCAACTTTACCCAGTGATTTTTTCAGGAATAAAAACCCACCAATATCCAGCAAGTTATAATCAGGAATCGGAAAATCTGTTCCATCCAAATTTCTGTTCATCTGATACATCCCATTCACCCCAACAGTTGCCTCAACTCCCTGCCATTCCGGAAAGTTATATTTCAAGTCATAGTTGTAAGTACTGAGCTGCACATACAATCCGGGCTGTTCAGGCGTGGTCGGGTGATTATACTCCCGGCGCACACTTTGCTGGAATCCAAGCAAGGCCGTCAGATCTCCTTTGCCCAGCAAAAAATGATTTTTTGTAAATAACCGGTAATGCTGAATGCGCTGGTGGAGTGGATTAATATTATAAGTTTTCAAGTCCCGCTCAGCGACCAACGGGCGATCCTTTATGTCATCTTTTCCACTTTCAAAAATTTGTCTTGTAAATCGGCGGGTTAAGGAATCCCGGCTTCCATCCGGGATTTCCTGTAAATTATTGTAAAGCGTTGCAAAAACGTAAGACGATCCCCAGCGTTTTTCAAATCCGGTCATCGCCGACAAATTAAGTTCGTTATATGCAGTACCATATACCCTGCCATCCACCTGATTTTTATAAGCCGTAGCATTTTTTCCTGAAACGCGAAAAGCACTTTTCCAGCCATTTTTGTTGTAAGCCAAGCCTCCCGAAGCGCCGATCATGCCGTTATTGGTATGATATTCCGTCGTGATGTCACCCTTCACTTTCCCTTCCGGGCCTTTTGGGATGTAGGGTATAAAGTTGATGACGCCAGCCACTGCGTCCGAACCATAAATCAAACTTGCGGGGCCCTTCACAACTTCTGCACGCTCGATGCCATACTGATCAATTTCAATTCCGTGTTCGTCGCCCCATTGCTGACCTTCCTGACGGATGCCGTTATACAATGTTAAAACGCGGTTATAACCAAGGCCACGGATAAAAGGCTTGGAAACATTGGGACCCGTTGTTACCGCACTAAGTCCCGGAACACCTTTCAAAACAGCGTCGACTATGTTGTTATTGACGTTCATATCCATTTCTTTCTTGCTCATGACAGCAATGGCAACCGGACTTTTCCGAAGTTCTGTTGCTCTGGAAACACCCGTGACAACAACCTCACTTAAATTATTTATCAGAGGAAATAACGTAATATTCACATCCGCCTCCTCATTGGCAAGAATATCAATCTTATTTGTAACACGCTGAAAACCTATTGCAGAAACCTGTAATTCATAACGCCCGGCCGGAATATTAGCGATCGAAAAAGCACCACTGCTGTCAGCCTGTGTGCCAAAAGTCGTTTTTACCAAAGTTGCCGTAGCATACGGAATGGGTTTTCCGGCGAAAGTAATTGTTCCGGTAATGTGATTATTTTGAGCAAGTACCTGCGAGGTAAGCGCCAAAAATATCGCAATGAAATGGATATATTTTTTCATAGAATCAATTCTATTGAGTAGCAAGAATGGAACAACTGCAGATGACCGCATAGCAGACGTACTACAAACAAATGCTGCTGTTGAATAATGATGTTAGAGGTATCAAGAAGAAGGTTAAACAATCGGCGGACCCCGAAGAAATAAAGTCAGGAAATTGTGTTCCGAATCGCGTTCAACATATTGGTAGACAAGAAGCGTTTCCAGACTAATCTCAGGAATGAAAAAAGAAAGTTCAGGAAGAAATGAATCAAATGGAATGTTACTGACACAATCCAGCCAATTCAATTCTGATTGTGTATGATGGTGGTTTGGAAAATTACATTTTGCCCCGAATTCTGCATAGGGATGCACATGGCTGACAACTCTGCCATCGGGCATACGGTGAGAATGCCGAAACACGACGTTGCTCAGGCAAATTAATGCCCACAATACCAGCAAAAAGCCAGCCAACTGTCGTCGTTTCAAAACATTATCATTCATGCAAATAATTTATGTAACAATGCTGCCAATAAATTTTAAATCACCATTTCTTAGTAAGTCCCAATTTCAGCGCGGAATAATCAAATTTGTGGATATATTTTTTCGATGCTTCCATTAAGTCCAACCAAGCAGGATGAATTCATTTCAAATTCACATATCACAAATTTTAGGCAAATCTAAAAATAATATTTTTAAACTAAAATTTTTAAGTTAGAATTATATTTAATATTAATTTTTATTAACTTAATCTTATTTTATTGAGTATACTAATTTTTTCATAAAGCTCTATTTATTGGCCATACATAAACAAAAAAAAAGCGCGTCCCAGATATCAGATCTGAAACACGCAATCGTGTAAATAAAACAAAATCAAAATTTTTCTTGTTTTTAAGCAACCGGGGCTTCTTTATTATACCTATTTCGGTAATCTGTCGGAGATAATCCAGTGATCTTTTTAAAGACAGACCGAAAAGCTTTGGCGTCAGAATATCCGACGTCGTACATTACTTCATTTACATTTTTTCCGCTGGACTCAAACTGCTTTTTCGCTGCTTCGATTTTTACTCGCTGGATATATTCTACCGGTGTATTATTGGTTGCTTTTTTAAATCTGCGCTCAAAGTGCCGTCTGCCAATTGCATACATTGACGACAGTTCTTCAACAGAAATTTTTTCAGTAAAATTATTTTCAATATACTCCTGCGCTTTTTTTATCGGGTCGTCTTCGTGCTTTTTTTGTCCGTTAAACATTACGAACGGCGACTGGCTTTTACGGTCAATTTCAAGCGCATATATTTTCGACGCCATGATGGAAACGTCCCTGCCGGCATGTTTTTCAACAAGATGTAAAAGCAGGCTCCAATAAGATGTCGCGCCGCCGCTGCTGTAAACGCCCTGCTGTTCTGTCACAATCCGACCGTCTACTAAGGTGACCTCCGGGAACATTTCTCTGAATTCTTGCGCAGTTTTCCAGTGACTCGAACATTCTTTGCCATTCAACAAACCCGTTGAAGCCAGAAGAAAAGCACCTACGCAAAGACTTGCCACCTCAGCACCATGCTGATATTGCTCCACGATCCAGGGAACAAACGCTTCGTTCGCAGCAACAGATTTTGCCAGATCGCCGCTAATGGCCGGAATAATTACCAGATCCGCTTTTTCCGCATCAGCTAAAAGCGTGTCGGGATGCACAGAAAACATTCCATTATGAAATTTGACATCCTTTGACAACCCCACCATTTTTACATTAAACAATGGCTTTCTGCCCATTGCTTCAAGGAAATCATTTGCTCCGGTAAACATAGTACGCGCATCGACGATACTACATAAAACGGCTTCATTCGGAATCAAAATCGCTACGTTTTTCATGGGAATTCAGGCTAAGCAAAGATTTTCCTTTTGGGTAAATAAATGTATCAAATTAAATGATAGGTTCGCCAGGCATGTCGCTATTTACCCTTGAAGAAGTCCGTTTTACACATCGTCTTCTCTTTCATTTGACGATAATTTTGTTGAAAACAGATGAAGTATTTTTCAGATCATAATCTGCGGCGATATGCGGAAAGTAATTGTATCCATGAATGTGACGCTCGACGGTTTCATGGCCGGACCAAATTGTGAGCTGGACTGGCATTTCAAATACTGGAATGAAGAAATGGCAAAAGAGGCCGCAGAACAATTGAACAAGGCCGATACAATATTATTAGGGCGTATCACCTACCTGGCGTTGGCAGATTACTGGCCCTTCCAGCCGCTTAACCCAAATTTTGCAAGGCAGGATATGGCCTATGCAGATATGATGAACAACCATCGGAAAATTGTTTTTTCAAGTACATTAAAAGACACGCGCTGGAATAACTCTGTTGTCAAAAAAGACAGTTTAAAAAATGCGGTTTGCCATTTGAAGCAGCAATCCGGTAAAGAAATTCTTGTGCTGGGTAGCGGTACTCTGGTTGCTTCGCTTATTGAATATAACTTAATTGACGAGTATCAGCTTTGGGTTCATCCTGTAACGCTGGGAAAAGGAAAACTCCTATTTAAAAATTCAGAGATAAAAAACAGTTTGAAGCTTGTCAAAGAAAAAGAATTTGAGTCCGGCGTCGTTATCCACTTTTACATTCCTGCCTGCATTAATGACGAATTCAAATAAAAAAGTATCGCAAAAGAAAATATTTCACAACTTCACAGCGATGCATTCAAAAATTTAACGACGACGATTTTTTCGAAATTTAGAGAACAGTAGTCACCATTGGTTCAAACCAAGTCATTTACATTCCCGGTAGGTTCAAACCTGACATTTTTAGATCTTCCAGCAACTTTTCCTGAATGGCCATTTTTGTATCGATAAAACCATGGGCATTAATCCAGACGTTCAGCATAACCTTGTAACCATCATTTTCAATAGATGAAATTCCAATTCGCCGTTCGGGTGTTGCCAGTATGTTCTGTGAGCTGTCAAGCACTTGATTGATGAGATTTTTCACTGTCCCAAAATCGATACTGTTGCTGAATTTCATCTCAATATCCAGGCGTCTTTTTCCCGATGCACTGATATTAATGATCACTTCGTTCGAAAGTTTACTATTTGGAATGATGACAGTTCGGTTATCAAAAGTCTTTACGATGGTATGAAATATTTTGATGCCTACGACCATACCTTCCTGACCCTGAGCGACTATGTTATCACCAACCTTGAACGGTTTTAGCAACAGAATTAAAACACCGCTCGCGAAATTTTGCAGTGTCCCGGAAAGTGCAAGACCTGCCGCTACACCAAGGGCACCAATCAAGGCAGCAAAAATTGTCATTTGGATTCCGATAATCTGCATCGCTGCAATGATCAGCAGAATACGGAGAACGGTAATTGTTAAGCTTAACAAAAATGGCGAAAGAGAAGGGTCAATTTCTCTTTTGAGCATGTGCGCAGACATCCACCTTGACAAAACTTTAATTAGCCACAATCCGGTTATCAGTATTACAATGCCCAATATAAACGAAGGGCCACGATCCAGTATCCACAAGTAAGCTTTATTATAAAATTGATCCAGATTCATTGTTTTTTCATTAAGTTTATCCATCATTCATTCTGCAATGTAATTTTCGTACCAGAAAACATACACCAATCTCATCTCCCGGATCTCATACAAGTGGGAATACGCCTAAAATCAGAAATAACTGAATGAAAAATCCCTTGAATTATGTCCCTCAAAATTTCAGCATATACGCAGGTTCATACATCAAAACTCCGAGAGGTGTTTCTTGAATCCCGCAAACTGGCCTTCCCATGGAAAGATCCGAAGGAGTTCAGGTTGAATCATTTTGACGAAGTTATCAAGGACGAGAAGGTACTAGTCGCTTTACACGACGATATTCCCATTGGATTTATCGCCTGGTGGCCGCCGGCGAGTTTTATTCACTCGCTCTTCATCGATCCTAACTTTGTGGGTAGGGGAATTGGTAAGTTGTTATTGGAAGGATGTATGGAACAAATTTCGCTGCCCGCTTCGCTAAAATGTCTGAAGGCAAATGAAGCTGCTTTGAGATTTTATAAAAAGCATAGCTGGGTCATTGAAGACTCAGGACTTTCGCCGGATGGTGATTATTTTTTACTTTCGTTTGGAAAGAACAATGACTAGAATTTATTGCATATCAAAAACGAAATAGTCTTATTGACGGACGTACTTACTTTTACTTACGGCAACTACGTCAGACAAGGTAAGAATAAGTTGATCTTCATTCTGCTCAATATTCCACTTACTGGTAATACAATCAACAAAAGCACACTGAGGATTTGATTCTACTTTTTCCTTGGGTATAATTTCAAACAAAACTCCGTTAAGCGTATAAGATTTCGGAGCGCAGCACACTGGCAAGCCTTTGTCGTTCAAGACAACTCCGTCATGCCGGAAAGTGATCAGGTATGGCTGATCGGTTGAGGAAACCGACTCCCATTTTATCTCTCCGTTGATCGTCCTTCCGTAAGCTTCCAAACGCCAGGTGCCAAAAATCTCCTTGATGGCCGGTAGTGGTTCGGGATCTTTGTCTCTACAATCGCAAAGGAAAAAAGTTAAGGCCAGGATAACGAAGATGGATTTCATAATGCAAATTGTAATTGTTTTCTGAAAGACAGAAAAACAGAAAGAATGGTTGGATTTAAAATCCAGTATTTGTTTAATTTTAAATAATTAAAATATAAAATCAATTTTCGATTACAACCAAATAATTAAAATCTTAGTCATTTAATTAAAGCTCAACTGTTATGAAGAAAGGGATCCTACTTTTTTTTATTAGTTGCCTTCCATCACTCGTCTCGGCTCAGTGGAATGCGCAGCTTGGTGTTAATGTTATTCCGCTGATAGCCAAAACGCTGGAAGTCACTTCTGAATTCAGCCATCATCCAGGTTATTCGCTTAATGTAAATGCAGGTTATACTTTTAAAACAGGATTTGTTGGCATACCGGATTACAAAATCTATGATTATATAAGCGACAGACAAACATCTGGCGCATTTTTAAAAGCAGGCGGAAGACTCTACCTTCGAAGCCTGACTGGCGTGCAACGAAGGACAAATTTTTTCGTAGGTGCGGCGATTATCGTGTCACAATATGATCAAACTGCTTTGCGGAGACTGGTAACTCCTAACGGTGAAAATACTGAAAATTATGTGGACGTCAGCGCAAAAGGAGTCAGCTTCTGTCCTGCATTTTCGATTGGATTCAGTCGGCGCATCGGAGAAAAATTCACGTTCGATTGGGGGTTACAAAAAGCACTCGTGACTCGTGAGAACGACTTTATAGGTACGAGACGAAGAAATTATCAGCCAGGTGCAGGTAGCGGCCAATCAGTTTTTCTTAGTTATTTTCAGGGGATTTTGTCATTGAAATATAGCCTAAATTAGCCTCCACAATCTCGCTTTCCTCTTCTTTAAATTTCATAGCCGAATCAATGTCTTTGATTCCAGGCAATCGTCTATCTAACTATGCCCATCTTTACAGTCTGTCAGGTTTGGCATCCAGATAACAATGCCCTTCAAGTTGAAATAATTTGTTCTCGTCAATAATCCGCTTAATGAAAACCCGTTCGCTTACCTTGGAATTCAATTGAAAGGAGCATTTTGCTTTTCTTTAATTATCGTCGTATAGCTTGCGCCGTTAACTTTGTGAAAAACATTCGATGATATTCTTTTTACCCTATTCATCCCCAAGCTTAGACGGAAAATAACGTTTATAGATGCAGGTACAATTTTTATACTAATGATCTGGAATAAAATTGTTTCAATTTTATGTGGTCAATTAAGATTCTTTACCACACATGTTGACGGCAAGTTTTCAAAAAAATAGCTTTTTAATTCTATGACCGTACTCTCCAAACCATTTAATACAGACAATGCTATTGAAGTAAAACGCCTGGAAATGGCTTTGGACGCAGCATGCATAGGAACCTGGGATTTTGATCCGGATAAAAAAACCTTCCGGTTTTGTGAACGGTTCAAAGCCATTTTTGATTACTCTTTTGAAGATGCTGTTGAAGTGGATACTATCCTGTCCCGTATTCACACCGACGATCGCGACCTGGTGCTGGGGAGTGTGAAAAGTGCTCTGGATTCTGCTACTGATGGACAATTTGATGTTGAGTTTCGCACCTTTAACAGAAAAGATGAAATTCGCTGGGTTAATCTTAAAGGCCAGGCGCTGAGGAATGACGTAGATAAGGTTTTTCTGCTCTCAGGTATTGCATTAAATATAACAGCCAATGCTTTGATCAAACAGCGATTAACCTTAAACGAGGAACGTTTTAGAAGTCTTATTGAGGAAGCGTCCATGGCAACATGCCTTTTTGTCGGGCCCGAAATGAGGATTGAAATAGCCAATGATATAATGATTGGCTATTGGGGGAAGGATAAATCCATTCTTGGCAAACCGTTGCTGGATGCAATCCCTGAATTACGTGGGCAGGCATTTCCTAAAATTCTTGATGATATTTACAAGAGCGGGGAAATTTTTACCGCGACTAATATGTCCGCCCTCCTCGAAGTTGACGGTGTGCTCAAAGAATATTTCTACGACTTTACCTACAAGCCGCTTCGTAACGAGAAAGGAGAAATATATGCGATCATGGATACTGCGATCGACGTTACGGATAAAGTAGTGGCACTTAAAAGTCTGGAATCAAGTGAGGCCAAATTACGGTCTGTCATTGCAACAGCTCCTGCGGCGATAGGCCTTTTCGTAAGCAGGGATCTGGTTATCGAAATGCCAAACCAAGCTTTTATAGACATTGTCGGCAAGGGTCCTGATATCGTGGGAAAGCCATTAAGAGAAGTTATGCCAGAGCTGGAAAGTCAGGCATATTTACAGATTCTTGATGATGTGTTCACTTCCGGAAAAATGTATCAAAGTTTTGGTACACAAGTAGATATCGTTCAGCACGGTATAATGTCACATAATTTTTATAACATCACGTACACACCACTTTTGGATGCCAGCGGCGAAGTTTATGCCATTCTTGACATTGCAATTGACGTGACGGAGCGAATGGAAGCAGAACAGCAAATTGAGCAAAGTCAGCAGCAATTACTCGCACTTTTTGAACAGTCTCCCGTTGGTATTGCAATTATTGACAAGAATAATCTCGTGTTTACTATGGCCAATCGATTTTACAGCGAGTTGGTCGGGAAGCAACCGGAGGAAATCATCGGCAAGTCATTACTTGAAGCAATTCCTGAATTGACCGGACAAGGCTTTGATGATTTGCTCAACCACGTTGTTAAGACTGAAACTTCCGTCAAGTTTACCGAACTCCCCATTACTATTTTGCGTAACTCGGTCCAGGAAAAAATTTATATCGATTTTGTTTATCAGCCAAAACGGGATATAGACAATGTTGTTTCCGGAATTCTTGTTGTCGTGACGGACATGACGGAACAAGTACTCGCCCGTCAAAAAATTCAGGAAGCGGAAATTGGACTCAGGGGCGCGGTTGAGCTGGCAAATCTGGGTACCTGGCAGATCGACCTGAACACCAGAATTTTAGATTATTCGCCACGGCTCCGACAATGGTTTGGCATTGGGGAAGATGAAATTGTGACGGTTGAAAGGGCATATGAACCCATTCGTGAATCCGATCGCCCGTTGATTAAAGCCGCTATCAATAAAGCCATCGCGCCGGACTCAGATGGAATATATGATGTCGAATATGTGATTGAAGCTGAAAAAACGGGTAGACAGAGGATTCTGCATGCACAGGGCAAAACTTATTTTAATGAAAATGGTGACCCTGTCAGAATCACCGGATCGGCGCAGGATGTTACGGAACAACGTCAGGTTCAGCTGGCCTTGGAAGAGCTCGTCAGAGAGCGCACAGAAGAGCTCGAAATTAAAAATGAGGAGCTCGCAAAGTCTAATATACTGCTCACCCATTCCAATGAAAATTTGCAGCAGTTTGCTTACGTGGCCTCTCATGATTTGCAGGAACCGCTGAGGAAAATACAATCCTTCGGAGACCTTTTGAAAAAACGATTTGCGAACGATCTTGGCGCTGGCGCCGAGTATCTGGATAGAATGCAAGGTGCTGCAAAACGTATGTCCTTTCTAATTGAAGACTTGCTGGCTTTCTCGCGGGTATCCACCCAGCGCGACACAACCAGCCAGGTTTCACTAAATAAAACGGTTAAATCGGTATTAAACGACCTGGAACTGGTCATTCATGAAACTGGCGCACAAATTCATATAGGAGAATTACCCACTATCCCGGGAGACGTATTACAGCTGGGACAGCTATTTCAAAATCTCATCAGCAACGCAATCAAATTCCACAAACCGGGCACTGCGCCTGTTGTTAAAATAACTTCTGAAATTGTAAAAGCGCAGGACTGGCCTTTAACATCCAGACCACTAAAAATGGCAGCTGCTTATTATCGGATTAATATTATCGATCAAGGCATTGGATTTGACAGCAAGTACACCGACAGGATTTTCCAGATTTTCCAAAGACTGCATGGAAAAACAGAATATGCCGGAACGGGTATAGGTCTGGCGATTTGTGAGAAAGTTGTCACCAATCATGGCGGTGTTATCTCAGCAAACAGCGAGTTAGGAGTTGGTTCTGTTTTTAGTGTATTTTTACCGGCCTAAGTTTTAAATGCTGGTTAACATTTCCACGAGCTTCCTAAAGAAAAAAGTCATAACTAACAGAAACCGAAAAAAACTTCATCTGCCTATTTCCGTTCTCTATCATTAATATCCTGAACTTCGTCGAAAACGATTTAATTGTTGGCCGTCATTACAGTAATTTCATAACATAAATCAGCGCAAAAGCTGATTGACCAATATGTTATTTAAATCTAAAAATAGAAATAATGGAAACTTCACGAAACGAATTTCTTTGGAGAAAAGCTAAAAAACGCGCAGCATTTAAAGTACACCTTCGCACCTACGCCTTGGTTATCGGTGGCCTATGGATCATTTACGGCTTAACGACCCAACAGCAATGGGGACATCACTCCTATCCATGGCCAATCTGGCCAATGTTTGGCTGGGGAATTGGATTACTGTCGCATTATCTGTCCGCTTATGGGAATTACAACCCAAAGCAATCCGTTGAAATTGAGTACGAAAAACTTTTGCGTGAAGAAAAATAAATAAAGTATATCATCTTTGTCCCGGCCTGGCAATCAATGTCAGGCCATCCTGTTTTCAAGATTAACCCGAAAATTAAAGCACGCCATTTTTTGAGAACTCCCAAAGACGCTTCAATCCTGCGCATGATTTAAAAACACTCCTGCTTTTTTCAGTAATTTGAGCGTTAGGTCGGCTTTCAATCTGTTAAACAGTTTTAATTAAATAATGAAAAGAATATTTTTACTCCTGCTCCTTCTTTCCGGAACCAGCAGTTTTGCGCAGTTAAAATTAGCACGCCTTTTTTCAGATCATGTGGTGCTTCAAAGACAAAAATCAATACCGGTCTGGGGCTGGACAACACCCAAAGAAACGGTAACAGTGACGTTGGCAGGACAAACTCAAAAATCAAAAGCTGATGCATCCGGCAAATGGATTGTCCGTTTCTCGCCTCTCGAAGCAGGTGGGCCTTACCAGATAAATGCATCCGGGAAATCCGGGAAAGTAAACGTTGAAGATGTTCTTATCGGCGAGGTATGGCTGTGTTCTGGCCAGTCGAATATGGAGTTTAAAGTCCAGCAGGCGGATCATTTTACAGAAGAAAAAAAGAATGCAGATTTCCCAAAAATCCGTCACTTCAACGTGGATCATGAGGTAACGCTGGAAGTTCAGAAAGATCTTAAAAACGGATCGTGGCAAATTGCATCACCTGAAACCGTGGGAAATTTTTCGGCTATCGGTTTCTTTTTTGCCAGAGAATTATATCAAAAATTAAATGTTCCGATAGGTATCCTGCACAGTTCCTGGGGTGGCTCTCAGCTAGAAGGCTGGATCAGCAAAGAGGGAATGTTAAGCAATGATGAGTTGAAAAATTATGCAGAAAATTTCCCGAAATCGTGGGAAGAGGCTGATGCACAACTCGATGCAAAATTAAGAAAACAACTTTTCAAAGACTCCCAGATTAACCCGTCTGCCGCTGACGAAGCAAAATATCCGGAAGCGGATTATGACTTTTCAAAATGGACCAAAGCAGACAGCCCGATCGGACAATGGGACTGGAAAGGTATCTGGGCATTTCGTGGCAATGGGTATATGGCCAGAACGATTACAATACCCGACGACTTTATTAACAAAAAAACAGTTTTAGCACTCGCAGAAAATGATAGTCATAATGCTATTTTTATAAACGGAAAATTGATAACCGAGGGACTAATCAAGGGTGTCAGAAAAATCGAAATTCCAGCGAATGCTTGGAGAACCGGCGAGAATAAGCTCGTTATCAAATTCGGAAACATGATCGCGACGCCTTGGTATGGACTCGGACTTATAGGATCAGCCGACGATTTATATATCGGAACTGAAAAGCAGAAAATCAGCCTAGCCAACGATTGGTACCTGATGCCTTCGTTTTCAGATAAACACACTTATGTTCATTCAAGTAATAATGTCGGCACAACGATCTATAACGCAATGATCGCACCGCTGGTACCGTTTGCCATCCGTGGAAATTTATGGTACCAAGGCGAAACCAATACCGGCCGCGCGTATCAGTATCGTCAGAGCTTTCCGTTACTGATTCAGGACTGGCGTAACAAATGGAGTGTCGATGGAAAACCAGGCGACGAGTCATTTTACTTCGTGCAGCTGTCCAGTTATGGACCAGACCAGGATAGCAACAAAGGAAGTGGATGGGCAGAACTTCGCGAAGCACAAACGATGGCTTTAAAATTGCCCAAAACAGGTATGGCTGTTACTACAGATGTAGGGAATCCTAAAGATATTCACCCCACAAACAAACAGGATGTCGCGCACAGACTGGCTACAAACGCGTTGAAGCTGGATTATGGACAAAATATGGAGTATAGCTCGCCACTGTACGACACGGTTACTTTCAGTGAAGGAAAAGCTACCGTAAGTTTTAAATTTGCCGGAAGCGGGCTGATCGTAAAAGATAAATACGGATACTTGAAAGGGTTTGAAATTGCGGGAGAGGATAAGATCTTTTATTATGCCAAAGCTGAAATCCTTGGAAACACAGTTATTGTTTATCATCCGAAAGGTGTGAAACCAGCTTCTGTACGTTACGCGTGGTCAGACGCTCCGGTAGAAGCCAATCTCTACAATTCCGAAGAGTTTCCGGCAAGTCCATTCCGTACAGATAGATGGCCCGGGATAACCGTAGGGAAGAAATTCGAGTAGCTTTTATTTTCACGCGAAGCAGGTAAGTTAGGGCAAAGGACGCAGAGAAACCTCTCCGCGCCCTTTGCCCTAACGTTTTTGCTTTGCGCGAAATAAAATTATTCGCCGATTTGCCTCTTAAAAAACTTCCACGATTCTTCAAAAACATCGATATCAGTTAAGAATTGATGTTTACCGTTGATCACTTTCAAGAGCGTAACCTCTGGCTGATTTTTCTTTTCATAGGTATATTTTTCGACGGTTATATCGTTGCTCGTATCAGCGTCCGGCATGATCGATTTCACAGGCTCACCTTTGTATCCGTCAAGTGAAGCCCAATATTTCAAGGACTCTTCCGTTGATCTCACCATGCCGAGCGTAACGCCAGGCGTCTTCACTTCGCCGCCATTGTAAGGATTTGTCATGTCCGCCGTTCCGTTAATAATCTGGATCGCAATAGGTTTCCTTGCTTCGCCACAATCCATATTATCCTGTGTTGGTAAATTTGCCACAATTGCGGATAACGCTTTAATTTTGTCCGGCATCGTAAGTCCCAACTTATAGGTCATATGCCCGCCACCTGAAAAACCTGTTGCAAAAACATGCTTTTCATTAATCTTGTAATTCTTTTTAAAATAGGAGATCATTTCTGAAAAGAAAGCTTCTTCATTGAAATTTTCTGTATTCGTCACAGCCGTTGAAGCTTTTCTGCACTCGTTCCAGTAACGCTTGTATCCGGCAGGATATGCGATGATAAAATTTTCCGTCGCTGCCATAGCTTCCAGCTTTGTCGTTTTATCAAAAAGGCTTTGGGGATCACCGCCTGATCCGTGCATCGCAAAAATCAGACTTGCACCATTCGTTGATGCAGGTGGCTTTTTGAAAAAGAAAACCCGGTAATGGTTTTCAATCAATAAAGAATCTTTCATCATCTGTGCGTTAACAAAAACACACGGAGACAGCAACATTGTAAGAACCAGTTTTTTAAGCATTTTATCAGCAATTAATTTCATGTCCGTTCACTGAGGAAGTATCAGTTGCCGCCGAATATACTGATTCGGTCAGACTATTTCGCTTCGGCTATTACATATGTTTCAGTCGAGGATAACCCAAACTGACGGAAACTTTCACCTTTTGAAGGTGAATTAGTTACTCTGTTTCCAGCACAGACAAAATATTACCAGCCGGATCGGTGAACCATGCGATCAATGGTCCGCCTCCACGAAAAATATCATCCTCATCCGTTTTCATATTCGGCATGTCATAACTTTCAAACTGAACGCCAGCTTTTTTGAGCTTTTCCACTGCCTGTTGGACATTAGGGACCGGGAAGTTAAGAATCGTGAATGTAGCGGGTGTATGATTCGGTTTTTCGTACACTATAATATCATTTCCGCCATTGATGTGCAGCTGCAAAATATTCATTTCTTCATCATGGGTTACCTCCAATTGAAGCGTTTCTCCGTAAAACTGTTTTGCTTTTTCAATGTTATCCACTGAAAATCCACTAAAAGCTTTGGTATCTCTGAACATAACCTTTTTGTTTAAATATTAAAAATAAAGTGGTTACATGACCTCTTCAATTACGCAATAAAATAGTTTTTACACAGCTTAAACGATGGATATGGAAAGATTCGCCGGTAGCTTAATGTAAAAAAATATTAGGAGATCACAAAAAAATCCGGGAAAGTCATTCAGATTTTCCCGGAATCAATTTGCATAAAATACCGAACTTTCAAAACTGATAAGCAAGCAACAGGTAGAACCGCTGAGCCAGGGAATTAAGACCTTGGTAAGCAGACATCCCGTTTCCTCTTTCGTATCGTGCTTCCAAAGAATATTTTTTGATTGTGACGCCAACGCCTGCCAAAAGTCCTTGTTCATACTTTCTGACACTTTCAAGTGCCTTACCTGTCGTCACACGCCCTTTATCTGAAAAAAAAGTCGTTTCAGTCCTGAAAGTATTCGACTCAGTAATGGCAATTCCATTCGAAATTCCAAGATTCAAATAAAGGTTTAGCTTCTGCGAAGGGATCTTGTAACGCAGAAAATTATTTAGTTTGAGGTAGCCAAAACCAATGGTATAATCCGTAGAGCTGAAATCCTGATCGCTTACATATTCTTCCAGATGGTTTGATGTTTTGAAAGATGTAAAAAACAGTTCATTATATACCGACACTCTTTGCTTCGTACGTGGCAATATTAAATTTAAAAACACACCGCCAGCAACTTGACTCGACGACGGCAAAGAAGCAAGCAAATATCTATTACCACCCTCGCCTTTGAATCTAAGGTTGGTAACCGAAACTCCCGCCAGTACGCCAAATCTGGACACGATTTTTTCAGTGTTGAATATGGCAATATTTGCAGTAGGCTGGCATTCTTTATTGTAACTTTCAAACAATTTACTAATAGTCCTTTGCGAGTAAGTTACAAATTTCGTATTTGCTAACACGGAAGGACAATCCTGGAAATAATCCGCCAATTGTTTTTTGAAGCCGTCGACTGTTACAATTCCAGACTGATTATCACGTTCTACACGGTATCTGTAATAAACCAGCCATTCGAATTTTTCACCTGACTTTATATAAAAATGAGATTTACCGCTTGGGTCGTTAAAATAGTACAAACTTTTTGCTCCACCTGCCAAGACCATTAAAAATGCCGTATCTGACCGCATTTTTGTAGTCGCGACGCTTGGAAGTTCGCTGGTTTTGTCGCTGTTTTCATTGACCAAAATCTCCGCCCTTACGTAACTTTCCCCATGCACACCGAAACCATTCAGATCGTCAAATCCGTATTTTTTTTCGGCTCCATCCTGTTGACTTTTAAAATAGATTTTCTCCGGATTTTTTGACCAGTTTAAATATTCAATGAATCCGTTGATCGTATCATTCTTTGCAGAGATCACATATCCTGGTTCATAATTTTTTTGTGCAAAAAGTGGGTTGCAAAACAGCGAAAGCACCACACTACAAATCGAAAATAAATGGTATTTCATTAAGTTGAGGTTATATTGAGACTAAATGAGAGGTATATCAATTGTAATATACTTATTTTATCTAAATGTATAAAAGAGGTGACTAAATCTTCTTTGCAGATTTGCGCAATCCATTCTGATGAGAAAGCTGGTTCCTCGATAACTATTTAATTACCAATTGATAAATTAAAAATGAGTTTTGTACGCTAACAGAGTACATTTACCTACAAATCACCAAGTTTGTAGAAAATTCATCCGGACTTATGCCTGGCCTATTGAAATTAATTCTATTATGCGCCGCTTCGCTAAGTATAATCATGGCAGCTACATTCCATGACGATCAGTCTATTGGTGTTAATCAAAGCATCGCTCAATTTCGAATTGATTCCAAGGCGTTTGCTTCCAGTATTATTGATCTGGAAAAAGCCCTGCGGGACTTGAATTCATCAAAACCCGAGACCGTCGAAAAAGCGAAAAAGCTGCTGATTTTGTCTCGTCTTAACTACAAAAAAATTGAGTATATCCTCGAATATTTTTTCTATACATCTTCACGCGTTTATAACAGAGCGCCGAAAAATGAGGTTGAAGAGCCATTCCTTGAATACCAGGAATTAGCAGGCTTGCAATATTTAGAAACTTTACTTTTCGACAGTATTCCTGAACAACATAAGGTTATTTTCGAAGAACAAACTACGCTGCTGCGCGTCGCCTCGGAAGACTTAAATGCTTTATTATACAACTTCTCAGCCACTGACCCGCAACTACTTGAAAGTTTCAGAATTTCCCTCGTCCGGATTATATCACTTGGTATCACAGGATTCGACGCCCCACTTTTAAAATCCGGGATTCAGGAATCGGCAGTCGTGGTACAAACCATGCATAAATCGCTTCTACCCTATATCGTAAAAAACAAATCAGCCGGAGACAGTGTAGATTTTTTTCTAAGGAAAACATATGCGTATCTCAAAGACAATCCGGATTTTGAAGACTTCAACCGTTTGGAATTTCTAACGAATTGCGCGCTTCCATTGCAAAAACATCTGGGTAGATTGATTCGGGGCACTGGTTCTGAAACTAATAAGTATGGCATTTTAAATTACGGTGCTGATCATATTTTCAGTCAAAACGCATTTCAGACAAATTCATTTCCTGGAAGCAACAGAGCCGTTTCAAAGAGTGAAATTGCTTTGGGTGAAAAGCTTTTTTCCGAGACTGCGCTTTCCGGAAATGGTACCAAAAGTTGTGTTTCCTGTCATAACCCTGAGAATTATTTCTCAGATGGATTAGTAAAAAGTGTAGGTTTTGATCCGACTGCTACGGCTAAACGACACGCACCAACGCTAATTTATGCAGGTATGCAACACAACCAGTTTTGGGATGGACGGGCAAAAAGTCTGGAAGAACAAATTGAGGCAGTTATTAAAGATCCGTTGGAAATGCGCGGTGATATGGCAGCATCCCTGGCCAGATTAAATGCGGACAAAAACTATCGCAAACATTTCCAGAAAGCGTTTTCGAAAAAAGGAAAAAGTCCAATTTCAGAGGAAGAAGTTTACCGAGCACTCGCGTCATACATCCGCACTTTAAATCCAAATAATTCTCCATTTGATCAGTATATGGCTGGAAATGAAATGGCCTTGACAGAAATCCAGAAAGAAGGTTTTAACCTATTTATGGGTAAGGCACAATGTGGTACGTGCCATTTTGCGCCACTTTTCAACGGACTTACGCCTCCATTTTATTCTCTTTCCGAGTTTGAGATTCTGGGAACTACCAGAACTGAGGATCTTAAAAATCCTGAACCAGACGAAGATGATGGCCGGTTTACTTTTCGTCCAATCCGGTTTTACAAAGGAGCTTTTAAAACCCCAACTGTACGAAATTCCGCGAAAACCGGCCCTTATATGCATAATGGCGCCTTTCAATCATTGGAAACTTTACTCGAATTTTACAATTTGGGTGGCGGCGCAGGTTTGGGATTAAATTTTCCAAGCCAGACCCTTTCGGCTGGGAAACTGAATTTAACGGAGACAGAAAAAAAGAATATAATTGAGTTTTTAAATTCGCTTACTGACGATTTAAAAGCGATGTAAAAAAATTGGATAACCCTGACACTGATGACTATATGAGAAGAAATTTACTACTGCCTTTATTCCTGTTATTTCTTATCCCATCATACGGACAGCTGATTCGCGGCCCTTATTTGCAGGTTGCAACGTCGATCAGTATGGTAATCCGCTGGCGAACAGACGTAGCCGCCACTTCCCGCGTACAATTTGGAAATACTTCGAACAATCTGGATAAAAAAATTGAAGATAATGCGCTCGTGACGGAACATGAAATAAAGCTCACGGGTTTGACGCCGATGACAAAATATTTCTATTCTATTGGTTCATTATCCACTGTATATCAAGGCGATCCTAATAATTATTTTGAAACCACGCCGATACCCGGAACCAAAGGAAAATACCGCTTCGGTGTTTTGGGCGACTGCGGCACCAACTCTGCTTTTCAGGGAAATGTGCGGGATCAGCTGACAAATTATCTTGGGAAGGACTACATGAACGCGCTGCTTCTACTCGGGGACAATGCTTATTCACAAGGAAAAGACCCGGAATATCAGTCGAATTTTTTCAACCATTACAAAGATAATTTCCTAAAAAAATTTCCTGTCTTCCCAACACCTGGAAATCATGATTATGGAAACGATGACCCAAACCGCCAGATAGATCATAAGATTCCGTACTATGACATTTTCACATTGCCGGTCAAGGGAGAATCAGGCGGCGTCCCTTCGGAAAATGAAGCTTATTATTCCTATGACTACGGTAACGTTCATTTCCTCTCCCTGGATTCTTATGGGAAAGAAGACCAATCTACCCGATTGTACGACACGCTCGGAAAGCAGGTTCAGTGGATAAAAGCTGATCTGGCGGCGAATAAAAATAAGGATTGGGTTGTTGCCTACTGGCATCATCCACCCTTTTCTCTTGGCTCACGAAATGGCGAGACTGAAAACGATATGATCAAAATCCGCGAAAATTTTATCAGAATCTTGGAACGAAATGGTGTCGATCTGATTCTTTGCGGCCATAGCCACGTTTATGAACGAACACGATTAATCCAGGGGTTTTATAACTATTCCGGTTCATTTAATAATGCGGTTCATAACGTCAGCCAGTCGTCCGGAAAATATGATGGGTCTGATAATTCTTGCACCTATATAAAAAGCTCGAATGCAAACAAAGGAACAGTTTACGTTGTCACAGGTTCCGCAGGACAACTCGGTTCTCCAAGTCCGGGGTTTCCACATAAGGCGATGTATTATTCCAATGCCGAACTTGGCGGCTCATTGATGCTCGAAGTGGAAGGAAACCGGCTTGATGCCAAATGGGTTGGGATCGACGGTCAGATCCGGGATAAATTTACGATCGTAAAAGACGTTAATCAAAACAGAACAATTGAAATTGAATCCGGCAAAAGTGTAAACTTGGAAGCATCATTTAACGGTCAATACGTTTGGAGCACTGGTGCAAATTCCAGAACAATTTCAGTGACACCCAATGCGGATGCGGACTATACTGTTAAAGACGTACAGAATTGTTTGACCGATGTTTTTCATGTTAAAGTAACAAAGCAAGTTCCAGTAAAATTAATTTCACTGGAAGGTGTCGCGGATACCCGGAACATCGTAAAATTAAACTGGGCAACAGAATTTGAGACGCAATTTTCTCATTTTCAGGTAGAACGATCCTTCGACGCAACCAACTTTTCAGATCTTGGCCGGGTTAACAGCAATCAAAATTCAAAAGAGAAACAATCCTATGAGTTTTTTGATCAGTCAGGCCAGAGCAACATTTCATCTGACACCATTTATTATCGCTTAAAAATGGTGAATCTGGCGGGCAGTTTTGAGTTTTCAAAAACAATTGGTGTTAAATTGAACCAGATAGTCCTTGGTACCGATCCCACCACATTTTTAGATATCGCTATCGTCCCGAACCCATCGACTCATGACGATGTCCAGGTGAAGTTATTAGGGAAAGATCGCGCAGTTACGGAGATAATGATTCTTGATATTTCTGGAAAAACATTACTGAGCAAACCAATGACCTTAACGAAAGATCTATCTCCTTTTCTCCCAAAAGGTCTGACGAAAGGTATTTATTTTCTGAAAGTTACGATAGACAACAGAACGATCACCAAGAAATTTGTGATTTTATAGCAAAACACACTGCGTCAAAAACCAGAAAAGTGAGCCGGAAACCAGCTCACTTTTCTATTTCACGCTTACTACTTACAAAATATAAAATGCTTCTGGTTCGAAAGCTTTTGGAACCTGTTCTTCATTCATCATCTGTTTCAAATCCCGTTCGATGTTTCTTGAAATAGAAAGCACGGGCGTATCCGTGGGCTTATTTTCGAATGGATCTTGCAGGTGAATAGCCATTTTTTCGATCAGGAAAAAACAAGCGGTTATAACAACCAGAACCGGAACCATTAAAAATCCAAACAAATCCACCATTCCGAAGGGCAGCAGCACAATGAAAAAATGAAGCGCCAAATGAATATATAGACTATATGTTGCAGGGAAAACAGTATTCTTAATTCTTTCACATTTCCCCATGGCATCCGTCAGACGCGTAATTGTACTATCAATTTCTACCTGTTGGAATGGATTGACCCAGCCCTGTTTCAAAGCATTGTTAAGGTCGCGGGCATGAAGCTGGGTTAATCCTAAATGCTTATTGTCATACCCCCGAATATAATCGCAGTCTTCCTGTGGCAGAAATTTTTCGATGGCCGGCATAGGATCATTTTTACGCAATCCAATCCCAAGTGCATAACACCAGGCAATTTGTCGTCTGATGATACGGTGTTTAAATTCCTTGATCGCTTCCGGCTGATACGGATCGTCGATCAGATGAAGAACCTGGCGCGCAAGCGTTCTTGAATCATTAACGATCGATCCCCAGATAATTCTTGCCTCCCACCATCGGTCATATGCCTGATTTGAGCGGAACGCAAGAAGCAGGGATATGATCGTACCCAAAACCGTGGGCACAGTCATATTAATGGAGATGTTCGTGATTTCAAAGTTCTTGTATACGATTTCGATAATTAAGCCGTATAAGGTCACCGCCAGGACTTCGTATTTGATTTTCCCAAAAACGTATTTTATGGGGATATTTTTTTTAAGGAGCATAATTCAGTGCTTGTTGATGTGAGCGATTGGTGTCAGTGCGATACTTAGCGTAGGTTTTCCATATTTGAAAATACAGATTCTTTAATTCGATCGGCGTCGATAAGGGGTAGTCCGCATTTCAGGATTACCGGCAGTGCGTCTATGCTGCTCTTACTAAGTTTCGGTGTACCATAACTTTTTGAGTATCCGATATAGTCAGCATTGTTGTAGTCAAGAAAGTTTTTAAAGACAGCCAGTTTGCTTCCGTAGAAAAATTCAATATTTATACTTTTTAAAGTTGATGGAAAAACTTCCTTCAAAATTTCACATTCGCGGCGAAACTCTTCCGAAACAAATTCATATTCCTTTTTACGATAATTGGAAAAAAGCAAATCCTGAATATCATCGGCTACATGGAAAAGGTGTATAAACAGAATACTAACCTCCTCGCTCGCATTTCTCACAATTGTCTCAGCAACCTGTAATGATGATATACTGAAATCGCTAGGAATAATCACCGTCTTCATAATCTTATCTTTTTGGTTAACAATGCTTTTTGTGAAATTTTGATAATGCAATGTTACGTCCGGCAGATTAACACCGGTTAAAAAAGAGATTATAATCCAGTGAGCGAATTATTAAAATCAGATAAGAATATTAGCGTGAAATTAGAAAGTTAATCTAAATATGGGGAAGATAGACTGTGAAGCGAGTTCCTACGCCAACTTCACTTTTAACTACTATGGAGCCTTGATGCAGTTTGATTATATTATTCGTCAACGGCAGGCCAATTCCGTAACCTTTGTACTTTTCCGTGTTAGACGCTCTAAAAAATGGGACGAAAATTTGCGCAATTTCACGATTGGGAATACCAATACCTTCGTCTGTTATTTCCACAAGGACAAAAGCATCCTCTAACCTGATAACAATGTGAACCGGGGCATTGTCAGAATATTTGCAACTATTTAATACGATATTTGAAAATGCAGCTTTAAGAAGTGTTTCGTTACCGATGATCACGAGTTTTTGTTCATCGTCCGGGAGGTGATCGAAATTAATCTGTACTTTATTTGCCGGGATAATCTGGTCCGCCGTCCCTTTCACAGATAAGATCAATTCGTCAATCCTGATTTCCTCCCATTGCTCTTTTTTTCCGTCAAAACCTGTCTGGGCAAGACTTAACATGCTGTTTGTCAAATGCTCCATCTTTTCCGATTCTCTGAAAATTGTCCGGAATGAATCTTTGACATTATCCGGAACTCCCGGAACTGACAAGCCAAGCTGAGCTTCGCCGCTGATGATTGTTAGCGGCGTTTTAAATTCGTGAGAGGCGTTACTGACAAAGTTATTCTGGATTTCAAAAGTGATCTCCAATCTGTCGAGCATATCGTTAAAGGTTTTGGAAAGATCGGCGATCTCGTCTCTGCTGGAATCAACTGTTAACCGCTGGTTCAGATTATGCGCGCTTATCCCCTTAACATTCCTGATTATACTTCGAATGGGCTGAAAAATCTGGTTTGAAAAAAACTTTCCGAACGTAAATACGAACACAAGAGAGATACAGAATCCTACGATAAGCAAATGTTTCAGATTCTCCATTTCGGCCAGGCCATAAAGATCAACGGCCGAAGAAAGCACGATGATGTTTTCGCCAGGCTGATTGATATTCATTCCCACATACGACGTATCGTTATGAAAAAATCGGGCAGGTTGTTTTCTTACAATCGCATCATAAAATGATTGTGGAAGCGGAAGTCTTTTCCTTAAACTATCCGCTTTTTTGATATCTTTTTTAAAAATTACCTGATGCTGTTCGTACGGCAGATCGCCAAGATGTTTTTCCTTAAAATCGTAATAAATTGAAGTCTGGGACTTGTTCTTTTGAAGCGCTGCATGCCCGACGATGTCGGAACGCACTTCCAGCCGGTGAAAAAAGCTGTTAGAAATACTCTCAGACGCGAAAATGTATAAAAAAACGCTTAGCGACAAAATAATTCCTGCCGTCAAAAACGTAAAGATCAGGGCTATTCTATTTTGGATCTTCATAAGTCTGGCGCATCACGTATCCCATTCCAAAAACAGTATGAATAAGTTTTACGGGCTGATTTTTATCAATTTTCTTACGAAGATAATTGATATAAACATCCACAACATTCGTGCCCAGATTGAAATTTATGTCCCACACATTTTCCAGAATCTCCATCCTGTTCAGCACGCGATTTTGATTGGAAAGCAAAAATTCGAGCAACCGAAATTCCGTAGCCGTCATATCAATCGGTACCGAATCCCGGGTTACCGTTTTTGTGATTTTATCCAAAGCCAGATTTCCCATTCTAAGCACGTCGGTACTTTTTTCCTTTTCGTGATCCTTTCCGCGGCGTGTCAGCGTGCGTATGCGGGCTTCGAGTTCGGCGAGCTTGAATGGTTTCGTCATATAATCATCAGCACCGGCGTCTAATCCAGATACGATATTTTCAGTTGTTCCCAAAGCAGTAAGCATCAGGATCGGAACGGAAGAATTAGTATCCCTTATTTTCCGACAAACCTCCATTCCGTTCATAACGGGTATCATCAAATCAAGAAGAATCAGGTCGAATTCATGCTGCATGGCCATATGAAAACCGGATTGCCCATCCATTGCCACCGTAATTTCATGGCCGGATGCAGAAAGACTTCTTTGAATAAGTGATATTACACTGGGTTCATCTTCTATAAGCAAAAGCTTCATGCGTATGATTTAGTGAGAGTATTGGTAGTCAGACTGATAGATATTAACAAAAAACAGGTATTGAAACTAGTCAATACCTGCCTCTAAAACTAATGAATGAATCTGAAATTTGTATATTTTTAAATTCAGATTTTACCAATCTGATAACTTCTAAACCATTTGGTCAGTCATTTTTCCTGATTTTTTCAAATATCTAACATACAGATAAACGAGACCCAGTGCGAAAAAAATCGACAAAAACGTAATTGTACGCTTGTCAGGATCAGGGATAATATGCTTGTATTCAAATAAAATAATTGCTGCAATACCAACAAGCCAGATGAACAGCGTATTATATTCCTTTATAAGCCAGCGCCTGTAATTAAATTTCATTTCTGAAAAAGTATTTTCGATACCTTTTGGGTTGATAATCCACCGGTTGACCCTCTGACAATAAGTTGTGAAATCTAATCCGAATTTATTGGACAGAAAATTCTCCTCGGCCATTACAATGGACTGATAGATAAATAGAAACAACGGAAATACAATTCCAAGGTAAATCCAGGAGTTCGAGAGAATACCAACGCCAAGAAGCATGAGGATATTTCCCACGTAAAGCGGATTCCGGCAGTGTTTAAAAATACCCTCGGTAACCAGATTTTCGGCATGAACTTTCTTATCGCGACCTCCGCGAATGATGTACGCAAGACCAATCGTAGCGCCACGAATTGCCTCGCCTAAAACGGTTATCGCAAGCCCCAGAATGATGGGTATCCAATAATAATTATTTCCAAAACGCTCCTCTGTAAAAATATCAGGAGATGGCAAAAAAAGCAGCAGGTAAAGAAAAATAAACAAAACATTCCTGAACCTGAAAAAGAAATTTCCTATCGTTATCATTTTTTATGCGCTATAATTCCGGCAAAGTTGTACCATTTAAAAAACGTTTCGCAGTGATTGAAACCGACCTGCTCCAACATTAAAATATTTTCGGAAAGCTTGTAGGGAATTAAAACATTTTCCAGCGCTTCTCTTTTTTGGGAAATTTCAAGGTCGCTGTAATGATTGCGACGCTTGTAATCGTAGTAATATTTAATAAAGTCACGGTTAAACATACTGTCTTCCGCTAGAATTTTCTCGACAAGAATCAACGTTCCACCCGGATTCAGTCCTTTATAAATATTTCTGATCAATTTTTTTCTATGTATCGGACGTACGAATTGTAAGGTCAGACAAAGAATTACTACGGAAGAATTATCGATCGCAAGATCTCCATGCAGATCTGCTGCGCGAAGTTCATAAGATCTTTTGAACCCCGCGTCTTTTAATTTGTTATCACACTTCGCAAGCATCTCGTCGGATTCGTCAATGCCGACAAACGAAATATCTTCCGAAACCAGCGTGTCCAACCCGATCATTGTCGTGCCTGTTGAGCATCCAAGATCATAAACGAGTGTCCCTTCCTGTGCATGATCTGCGGCCAATTCTGCTACCATTCGCTGGATTTCGCCATAATGCGGAACGGAGCGGTTGACCATGTCGTCAAAAACCTTGACAACCTTGGGGCCGAACTTGAAGTCGGATGCCTCGGATATCGATTCTTTGAACACATTATCTTTTTCGATGTTTTCCATTACGTTAACTTATTAGGAATATTAGTCAGGTTAATTCATTTTTTAATAATCTCCGAAAATCAAATCTTTCGTACCTTGTATCGAACTTAAAGGCTAACCGGCTCGCAATATACATTAGAAAAAATTTAGAATATTTGGCAGTACTTGTAAATTACCAAATTATTATAGGTATGAAAACGCGCTGACTTTCTAAAAATTATCAGCACATTACCTTTTGTATGAAATTTAGTTAATTAGGCCCTCGAATTGCAATAGATCGGATTGTCAGAAAGCTGGTGTTTTATAGAGAAGAATACGCAGAATTTTAATTTTCGTGGCAGAATACATAAAATCTGAATTGCTGATATAAATGAACTCATCTTGCTGTCCATCCACCATCAACAGCCAGAATTGAGCCGACCATATAACTGGCAGCGTCGCTTGAAAGAAAAATAGCAGCACCTTGAATTTCTTCCAGCTGCCCCCAGCGGCCAAGTGCAGTTGCACCTAAAACAACAGTTTTAGCCTCTTCGCTATCAGCTATCGGGATATTCATATCAGTTAAAAACGGGCCGGGGCAAATCGCGTTGACCATAATATTAAAAGGTGCAAGCTCAATGCCCAAAGCTCGGGTCATCTGAACGACGGCTCCTTTGCTGGCGGTATATGGGGTACGGTTCGCCAAACCGACCAAACCAAGAGTGCTGGCAAGATTGATGATCCTGCCATATTTTCGTTCTTTCATAAATGGCACAACGGCCCGTGAACTAAGCCAGGTGCCATGCACATTTACGTTCATCACCTTGCTGAAATCGTCGTGGGAAACTTCGTCGATCGGCCCCCGGATGTTAATTCCGGCACTATTGATAAGTATGTCGATTTTGCCAAAAGTATCCACTGCTGTCTGCGCCATCAGTTCAGTTTCAGCCTGGATTGTGATGTCAGCACCAAATGAACATATCTGAGTGCCGAAATCCAATTCTAACTGCTTAGCTGCCAGCTTCCCTTCTTCCACATTTCTGTTCACGAGCATGACGCTGCACCCGGCCGAAGCAAGTCCTGCTGCCATAGCATAACCGAGTCCGCGGGAACCACCTGTGATTACTGCACTTTTTCCGGTCAGATCAAAAAGCTTGATTCCGGGTAAAATTTTTTTATCCATGAAAAATTACGCCACGAAGGCTTTTAATATTGATGAAAACCTTGGGAAACAAATTCTAAAACTGTCGGAAGTGCCGAACGCCAATAAGTCCAGGTGTGCCCACCTTCGCGAATCCTGAACTCATGAGGTATTTCTTTTTTCTTCATTGCGATATGCGCCAGACTATTTCCCTCGTACAAAAAGTCATCATCTCCACAGTCAATATACCAGCGAACTGCCTTCTTTTGTGCATCCGGCATTTTATCGACAAGCGGCAAAACACTATGTCGATTGAAGTAATTGCTTACCGTCGAATCGGCAATGTTCGGATTCGTTTTTACCATATTCTTTTTGGTATCATCCAGTGACAAAGGCCCGATATAAGCGGAAAGCGGGCAAGCTGCCGAAAATAATTCCGGATGATGCAGGGCATACATAAAACTTCCCCCACCGCCCATCGACAAACCGGCAACCGCGCGGAAACGCTTCTCTGTTTTGATTCGATATTTTTTTTCTACGAATGGCATTAATTCCTGAAAGAAAAAATCTTCGTATGGCCAATCGCCTTTTACATCATTAAAATACCCTCTTCGTCCTGTGTCGGCATCAGGCATTACGATGATCATTGGCGTTGCCAAGCCATCCAGAATTGCCTTGTCGGCAATGTGAAGGACTTCTCCAAACTGTACCCAGCCCGTGTGATTGTCACCTGCACCATGTAAAAGATATAGTACCGGATAACTTCTTTCAGAGGTAGCGTAATCGGGAGGCAGATAAATCGCAAACTTTCTTTCCGATTTTAAGAGCTTACTTGGCAGCGATAAATTGTCCAGTACCCTTCCCGTCTGAGCGAAACTTAGTGTAGTCAAAAGGGCAAACAAAATAGTAAAAGTTGCGATTTTCATATCAGGCAGCAGATGTTTTGGATTTAACAATTGAGGAAGCAGACAATAATCTCTTCTTATTATGTAAGATTAAATCCAATTCAAACTACTTATCAGAACTTTGATCGTAGATATTTTTCTATCACCGATTTTCCCGCATATACAGCCCAGTCGAGTGCAGTACCTCCATAGATTTTATCCTGTAAATCCAATCTTGCCCCAGCCTCGACGAGCAGTTTGACAATATCTCCATGTCCGGCAGTAACTGCCTGATGCAAAGGTGTAGAGAACGCATGCGCTCCTTCAGGATTGTAACGATCAGGATTTTCGCCGCTTTCCAGCAACAACCTCAATATTTCTGTACGTCCATGTTGCGCAGCAAAAGCAAAGGCGAGGTGTCGTTCTTTGTCATTGGAACCTGGAAGCAGAGCCTGAAATTCAAAATAACGTCCTGTCGCAGCGGCCGTGGGTAGATTTATTTCGGCACCTGTTTGAATTAAGAACTCAGCCGCTTCAAATTCTCCGTGCGCCAGAGCGGAAAACATCGCATTATTTAAATCTGCGCCATATTCGTGGAATAGCTCAATTAAAGGAATTTGTAACCTACACTCCCTGGCCACCCGGCCAGAGCATACCAGTCCAAGTGTGTAATTTATTTGCTCTGCATTTTCTTTCGCTCCGGCTTCAAGAATTATTCCGGTCAGCTCGACAATATTTTTTGGTAAAATTTCATTTCTGATCGGATTTTCGGCAACGAAATTGAGAAGGCACGGCTTACTAAAATAACCATCATTGTCAAACCGGATATACTGATTGACCAGGTCCGGATATTGGTGAAGATGATTTTCCAATCCACTCTCGTTTCCAGCGTCCAACAGTTCTACTGCTGTCCGAAAAACGTCATCGCTAATTTGTTCCCGATATGTTTTGTCTTCCATTATTTCAAAGATATAATCAAAGATAAACAATTGAACGCGCCTCTAAAACAGAAGATTAACGACAAAAAAAGTTCAGATTGCTCTGAACTTTGCCGCGGTATCAAACCGGAATTTTAAAGTTGGAAAGTTAGTTCGTTGAAGACAGTTTCCCCTCATCGTCAGCAATTTTGCTTCGCAACGATTCAATATCTTTTTTCAGGCCTTCAAGATTATCTTCCGCTTTTCTTGCCTTTTTCGCATCACGCTCAGCTGTGTTCGCACTTTTCCGAGCTCTTTTTGCTTCTTTTTTGTCCTGCGCGTCGTTGCTTAGTTTCGCTGCTGCCTTGCCATTTTCATCAGCTGACTTTTGAGCTTGCTCTGCCGTTTTAGAAACCTCAGCAGTCGCCTCCGCCAGCTGATTTTCAAGCTTCGCCAATTCAAGCTTGTGATCATTTAATCTCTTACTTATTTCAAGAGACTCTTTTTGTTGTTTCAACGTGTTTAAAGAATCTTTTGACACCACCTGAGCTGATAATGAGAGGGATATTAGCATAATTCCCAGCGTGTTGACGATCCATTGCATTTTCATATTCTCGCTATTTTATTGTAAATTATTAAATGTTCTGACTGCAAAAACTATGCCAAGTACACGTAGGATACATTAATTTAAAGATTTTCTAAATGCATCAATATGACCGGACAATTTTACCATCCCATAAAAACCATCCCGGCTCCACAAATAAATATTGTCAGGCCGCCCAAGGGGTGCATATATTTCTCTAGCTGACTGGTTTTAAAAATAGATATACCGTAAAAACCGAGAACAACCATGAACACCATCGTCGCCAGTGTCACCGTGGTATAAACGCCGATCATCAGGAGCATATCAGTTAAAGAATTTTGGGCTGCAGGGAAGTATAACAACGGGATCATCGGCTCGCAAGGACCCAGAAGAAAGATGATAAACATAACCCAGGGCGTTACCTTATGCCGTTCATTACTTCGCACCGCAGAACCGTGCTGATGTTCGTAAACATAAATATCGCCTTCTTCCTCTATGTCAAAATGCTTATGGGTTTTATTTTTAAAAACATTTATTAGCCCCCAGATACTGTAAATGACGCCAAATCCCAGCAACATCCATCCCGCCAGACCACCCCGAACTTCTTCTAACCATTCCACTTTGCTTAATGACCACCCGACCGCCGCACCACCCAGTCCAAGCAATATTGAACTCCACACATGGGCGCATCCGCAGATAACTGTCCACCAAAGCGTTTTTGCGAACGACCAGTTTCTAGCTTTTGACAAGGCAATAAAAGGAATATAATGATCGGGGCCGCTGAATGCATGCAAACAGGCAATTGTTACTGCCGCCGTCAGCAAAACCTGCAATTCAGTATCCATGGGTCAAAATTCGTCTTTAAATATTTTTGCAATTATTTTCAGAGCATCCAGTAATTGCTCAGATTTGTTTCCAAGTAGCCTTACCAAAAGGCCGGATTCAGGAGCGGAAGTAATACCAAAGAGTATATCCGGTTCATTAATTAAATAAGCACTTGCTTTTTCAATCAGGCTGGCGCTATCAATATCATTTTTAAGAAATATCAAACTGGCCTGGTGTGTGAAACCTTCTAGCATGCCTAAGGCCTGAAGCTCGGTTTCAGCAGGAATCAAACAAATATTTTCTTTTATTTTCAATCGATTATTCATGAAAACCTCTGTTACTGCGTGATATTTTGAAAACTTAAAAATTTCGCCGTTAAGCTTTCTTCCACACGTAATTATTTCTCCCCAGATCAGCTCGCATCCTTCCGACAAATAGATTTTATTTTTTGTCATAAAAATTGAATTTTCCTGCGGAACACCCGGATGAGGCAGATAAACGAAGGATGCACCTTTTTCAAGAAACACCTCCATCAACTGACTCGCCCCTTTTTTCATACTGAAAAGTCTCTGATAGGATTGCGTGTGCAGCTGCAAATGACAGTTTTCATCCAGTTCTATTTTGATGTGAAACTGATCACCATCCAAAATTCCTGGTGATGAGCTCATCTGCATCAAATGAAGCCACTTTTCCCTACGGTTTTCTGTAATATCCGCAAGCTTAAACGGAGGGGAAAAATAACTTTTCTTCAAATAAGTACGCTCTTCACGCAGTGCCGCATGGATGTGCAAGTTGGCAATCATCTCAGCAAAGCCGGTTCGTCAATTTCTTCGCACAACGCATATTTTTTTATCCAGTCAATCACTGTTTCAAGTCCTTGCAAACTCATCAGGTTTGTAAAAACAAAAGGCTGACCGTTCCGCATTTTTCGCGAATCCCGTTCCATCACGTCCAGATCCGCATGAACGTAAGGCGCCAGATCGATTTTGTTAATCACCAATAAATCGCTTCTGGTTATGCCTGGGCCACCCTTTCTGGGAATTTTGTCTCCTTCTGCCACATCAATAACAAAGATGCTGATATCTGCCAGGTCCGGACTGAATGTCGCAGATAAGTTATCTCCGCCACTTTCAATAAAAATAATCTCAATATCAGGAAAGCGGTTTGCCATTTCCTCGACTGCTTCCAAATTCATACTCGCATCCTCCCGAATCGCCGTATGCGGACAACCGCCTGTTTCAACTCCGATTATCCTATCCGGAGGTAAAAGACTATTTTGCGTTAAAAAGGCCGCATCTTCCTTGGTATAAATATCATTCGTTATAACGCCGACGCTATATTCTGCCGACATCTGGCGTGTGAGGCGCTCTATCAAAGCCGTTTTCCCTGATCCGACCGGGCCTGCAACGCCAATTTTTATATAATTTCGATCCATGGTTTTTCTTACTTCGGCTGTTGGCTTTCGGCCATCAGCACGTTGATAATTCAAAGAATATTAATTTTTCCTCAGTCGCCAGCGGAATTCCAAAATTTGATAACTGATAACCGATAGCCATTCAGGACATATATAATCGTGAATACAAACTTTCATGCTGAATACACCTGATATCGAATCCAGGCGAGCATAAGCCGAGAAGATCGTGGTCTGGATTCATGGACTCTTCTACGAGCTGATTAATAATAGGATGAAGAGAAAAAAGTAATTCCTGCCCATCCTGCTGCCCCAGCGGAATAAGTTTGACACTGTTTGTCACAAATCCTACGGCTGCGTTGTAATAAAAACCAGTCAGCATTTCACGCTTTTTTATCTGTAAAGCATAAGCGTACAAACCGAAAACAATGCAATAATGCCCGAAAGCATTTTTTGACTTAATATCAGAAAGATATTTTTCCGTCATTAAATTTTTACATAACGGCTGGAAAACTTTCATCAAACGGTTGCCAAGTTTGTGGCTCGCTTCACGCATTTCTTTTGGCAATTTCAATGCGGTACACTCTTCATCCAGTCGCAGCAGTTCAGCATAGTTGTTCTGCTCCGCAGCATCGTAGGCCAGTGAAGCGAAGGCGGCATCGCCATATCTGAAATTTTGTTTAAGCATGCCAATAATAAAATCACCCGCAGTTTTGGTGTTTTTAACGATACCAGCCTGCACATATGTTTCGAGCCCGGAAGAATGTGCATACCCACCGATCGGCAAAGTCGGGTCGCTAAGCTGCAATAAACTGAGCAGTTGGGTATTCATAAATCCGTCGTCAATTGCATGATTTTAGAAAATAAACTGGTTCCTCCCTGATCGGAATGTGGCGATACGGTTGTTTTTAGCGGCTTCAAAAGTCGACGGTTTTCCCGCAAAACTTTATATCCCTGAGCTGTCAACAAACGAAATAACGGTGCCTCGTAAGGCACCAGCAAACTATCATCTTCAAAAAACAACGGCAAATGTTTATTCCCAATTTCATAACAAAGGGAAGCCGTTTCAAAAATGGTGTCGGGCTTGATGATCATGCAATCACAAGGTAAGATTTCGGTCGCAATAATTATAAATTCGTCCTGATAAAGAATATCACCCTGTGTGATTTCAGGAGATTCGCTTAGAAATTTGAAAGAAATAGATTTTCCGGAGCAGGTCTTTTTGTGCAAAATTCGCTTGCGCGTCTCATACCATTCCATTTCCAGCCAGTCTATATGTCTGCCCTTTATTTCGTAAGCATTGACATTTCCTAATTTCGCTCTGATAACCATGGTACTGAAAAATTAAAATCGATCCGGACTTCCATTTAAAACAAGAAATATCTTTGAGCGAGCGAAGCCACAGCAATAGGCTCGCAGGTAATATGCTGTCCGTCAACCTTGACTTCGTAATTTTCAGGATTTACATCAATTTGCGGCGTAGCGTCGTTATGGATCAAATCCTTTTTCGAAATATCCCGGCAATTTTTAACGGGTAAAATCATCTTTTGCAAACCATATTCCTGAACAACATTTCTATCCAGTGATAATTGTGAAACAAAAGTAGCGCAGGTATTAAAAAGCGCTTTTCCATAAGCCCCGAACATGTGCCGGTAAATGACGGGCTGCGGCGTTGGTATGGAAGCATTCGGATCGCCCATTCTACTGCCTATGATCATTCCGCCTTTGATTATCATTTCAGGTTTTACAGCAAAAAAAGCAGGTTTCCATAATACAAGATCAGCCATTTTACCTGCCTCAACGGACCCGACATAGGTTGATATACCATGTGTGATCGCAGGGTTAATGGTATACTTGGCAACATATCTCTTTGCCCTAAAATTATCATTTTTATTATCCGCGTCTTCCGGCAAAAATCCTCTTTGCTTTTTCATTTTGTCAGCGGTTTGCCAGGTCCGGATGATCACCTCACTGACACGCCCCATCGCCTGAGAATCCGAGCTCATCATGCTAAAAACCCCCATATCATGTAAAATATCTTCCGCGGCTATTGTCTCAGGCCGGATACGGGAATCTGCGAACGACACATCCTCCGGCACCGATTTGTCCAAATGGTGGCAAACCATAAGCATATCCAGATGTTCATCGATCGTATTTACCGTAAAAGGTCTCGTGGGATTGGTCGACGAGGGCAAAATATGCGGGTACATGGATGCTTTTATGATGTCCGGAGCATGTCCCCCACCCGCACCCTCGGTGTGGTAAGTATGAATAACCCGACCATTAATCGCAGCCATCGTGCTTTCCAAAAAACCGGATTCGTTCAGGGTATCTGTGTGTATAGCGACCTGAACATCAAACTTATCAGCCATTTTAAGGGAAGCGTCGATCACAGCGGGCGTTGCACCCCAGTCTTCATGAATTTTCAGGCCGATAACACCTGCTTCGATCTGCTCTTCCAGCGGCGCCAGGGAAGCGCAATTTCCTTTTCCTAAAAATCCCAGATTCATCGGAAACGCCTCCGAAGATTCCAGCATTTTCCGGATATTCCACGCGCCGGGTGTTACAGTGGTTGCATTTGTGCCATCTGCCGGGCCGGTCCCGCCTCCGATCATCGTTGTGATTCCGCTGAAGAGTGCGTGATCAATTTGTTGCGGACAAATAAAATGGATATGCGTATCGATTCCACCAGCTGTCGCAATAAGTCCTGCGCCGCCATGCACTTCGGTCGATGCGCCTATAATCATGTTGGGAGAGATATTGTCTGTTGTATCCGGGTTTCCTGCTTTCCCAACGCCAACAATTTTGCCGTCTTTTATACCAATATCCGCTTTAACAATTCCCCAGTGATCGATGATCATCACACTGGTAATCACAAAATCGAGCACTCCTTCTGCTCTTGTAGCGGTTGCAGATTGCGCCATACCATCCCGTATGGTTTTCCCGCCTCCAAATTTTGACTCTTCACCATACCCATGATCACCTACGCACAGATCTTTCTCAATTTCAACAATGATATCCGTGTCGCCAAGCCTGACTTTGTCACCGATTGTCGGCCCATACATATTCGCGTATTTTATCCGGTTTATCGAAAGGCTCATTTAGCTGTATTTTTAAAGTTCAATGCGGCTGATTTTCCAAGTGCTTTTTCCCTGTTTTCAATAAGGTCTCCATCAACCAGATTGTTGAATCCCGATATCGTTTGCGTGCCTCCAAACGCAACCAGCACAACATTTTTTTCTTCTCCCGGCTCAAACCGCACGGCTGTACCCGCAGCAATATTTAATCTCATCCCATAAGATTTCGCACGGTCAAAAAGCAATTGTTTGTTTGTTTCAAAAAAATGAAAATGTGAACCAACCTGAACCGGGCGATCACCCGTATTTATCACCGTGATCATATCGGTACATTTTCCAACATTGGCGATAATATCACCGTCCGCCAAAATATATTCTCCTGGTATCATGATTGCAATATTAGCGTATCGGATTATGAACTGTCACTAATTTTGTCCCATCTGGAAATGTTGCTTCAATCTGAATGTCGTGGATCATTTCGGGTACTCCATCCATCACATCTTCGCGATGAAGTATCGTGGCGCCATACTGCATCAATTCGGAAACTGATTTTCCATCACGCGCCGCTTCCTGTAATCTACTGCTTATTAACGCAATGCATTCGGGATAATTCAGTTTTAACCCGCGGGCTTTCCGCTTCTCGGCAAGCTCGCCGGCTAAAAAAAGCAACAGTTTCTCTTGTTCGCGCGGAGTTAAATGCATGAGTTTAAATAAATGAAGTCAAACAAATAAGTACGTAGGTGAAACTTACGTACGTAAATATAATTAGGTGTGAGGAATAAACAAATGAGTTTTTTAAAATTTAAGCGAGCAAAGAAGAAGCGCGCGCATTTTCGATCGCCTCTTCAATGGTGCTGACTTGGAATTTTCTGAGAATATTGAGTCGGTGTGCCTCGATTGTCCTGATGCTAATTCCCAAGTTTTCAGCTATTTCCTTATTCGTCACACCCTGATCTATCATTCTGATGATTTGCTGCTCACGCTTCGACAGGGTAGTTTCAGATAACGGCGCAACAACAGGTTCCGTAGCGAGATTTTTCTGTTCATGATATTTTCGGACCAACGTATCGGTTACGTCACCTATGAAATAAAATTGTCCGTTATGCACAGTTCGGATGGCATGCAGAAAAATTTTGTTGCTCGTATCTTTTAAAATATAACCGCTTGCTCCCATATCCAGTGCTGTCAAAACATAATCCGGATTGTCGAACAAACTGAAGAATAAAAGTTTAGCCTTGCTGTTATCTTTCAATACCGATTTACCAGTATCCAGACCGCTGATTCCAGGCATACGAATATCCATAATAATTACATCGACACTGGTTTTTCCCAACATTTGAATCGCATCCTCACCTGTTGATGCTTCGCCGATAATTTCCATATCCGGCTCGGCATTAATCAATTGTTTCAGCCCATTTCGAAAAATCTCGTGATCATCAACTAAAAAAACAGCAATTTTATTCATAAGGCAGGGTAAAATTTTTTAAGTTGATGCAAACTAATTTAAAGTTTTCGCAAAGGTAATTCTAATTGAATAGTTGTCCCTTGTCCCGGTTCAGAACTGATATTTAGCGTGCCGCTTAAAAGATCTGCCCGCTCTTTCATCCCCCGCAAACCATGTGCTTTCGGGAATTTTTCCCGCGAATAAATATATTGATTGTCGAAATAAAAACCCTTACCATTATCCTGAATGATCATATTTAAAAAATCTGAATCACTGTCGACATGCACCTCAATTATTGAAGCCCGAGAATGTTTGATCGCATTATTAAGTGCCTCCTGCAAAATCCGGAACACGCCAATTTCGACTTCACGCGGCAGAGATTCGAGACGAATATTTTCTTCTAAATGAAAAGTAATTGAACCCGCTGCTTCCCTGCACATTTTTACCAGCTCACGAATCGCGGAGCGCAAACCAAAATCTTCCAGAACACTCGGAAGTAAATCCGCACAAATACGTTTTGTTTCGAAAATTATACCAGCAAGTAACTCGTTAACCTTTTGTATTTCAGGATCCTTATGCTCCATCCTGTCGTCAACCTGTTCCAATTTCATACGCAAACTTGTAAGCATTTGCCCGATACCGTCATGAATTTCCGCAGCCACGCGCTCCCTTTCCTTTTCCTGTCCGGTGATAATGGAAAAAGAACGGATATGCTGCTCAGTTTCCTGACGACGCATTTTTTCCTCAGTCAACAACCAGAGCTCTTTTTCTGTGTTTTTGCGTTTCGTAATGTCATTGCATACCACCAGATACTGATATAAATTACTTTTGTTGTCAATGATGGGCATCATGGTAACGTCCAGCCAGAAACCGGCTCCGTCTGATGCTGTGTCATAAACTTCTCCCTGCCAAACTTCTGTCCTACGCTCAGGATCGCGGATATGATCATAAATTATACTTTCTTTTCCACCCTTGTTGTTGTAGAACAAAGGTCTACCGCGCAGTTCCGTGATCGTATATTTTGTTACGTGACAATATTTGTCGTTGGCGTAAATGATATTCCCGGCGCTGTCGGTTTTTACAAGATATGTCGCTTTTTCAAGCGCAAAATTGGTTTCACGAAGTTCCTTATGCGATTTTTCGATTGACTTACTACTCTCCTGCAATTGTTCAGCAAGCTTTTTAGACCTGTCTTCAGAATCAATTAATCCGGTCATTGTTTGTCGGATCCTGACGGATAATGGAAAAAAGATCAATCCAGCTTCCAGCAAAAGCGTAAATAAAACAACACCCAACAAAATGTATTCGATCTCCTTTAACGTACGTACCTTCTGCCGCCAAAACCGGTCGTAATCAAAAACGATCAGTTCCATGCCCAACAGATAAGATTTTTCGTACTCTAAAATCTTTTTCAGGTAAGGTTTTATATCAGTAGAATCCGCGGATTTATTTTTCTCCATAACAGCCACCATTTGATTAGCTGCGGAAAGAATTTCCTGATACGGTTCTTTAACCATATCATACATCATCGCGATTTCTTTTCGATTATTTGGAGGTAAATTAAGGAACGAGTTTCCGCCAATAAGTGCTTCATGGGCCTTTTGCCATTGCTTCAGCGTGTTGACAAATTCTTTTCGGTTCGATTCTACATCCCTTCCCGACTCAATCAAGAGCGCTGTTTTTCCTAACGTCTGGCTGTAAGTCCGCAGTCTCCCTGCATAATTAATGATATGAGAATCGTCACGTTGCGCTGTGAGGTATCGTTGAATCAAAATTTGGCTGAGTATAGAAATCACCGCGACGATCAGCAGTGCAGAAACGTACAGCCAAGTAAAATATAGAAAGGTTTTTCTCTCCTGCGTTTCATCTTTTACCTGTTCTTTTTTGAACATAACCTGAATGATTTCTATGTTGAGATGTCCTTTTCCAGAAGCCTAAAACCTCCTATACCTACGTGTAAATATACGTAGGTATAAAACTTAAATCATAACAATTACAAGTCAAAAAAACTTAAAAACAATGATCTGTAAATTTTGCCTGAAATAGTTATAACGAAATATGACTTTGCAATTCTTCCATGCTCATATCCGCAGAGTGCCCCTGCGAAACAACTGCGCCACGGTTCATAAAATAAAAGTAGTCTGTAACCGGACGGGCAAAATCGATCTTTTGCTCAACAAGTAAAACCGAAATACCCTGCTCTTTGGCCAGCTTTTTTAAAATAATACCGATTTCCTGTGAAATAGATGGTTGAATACCTTCTGTTGGCTCATCCAGTAGCAGTAACGACGGCCGTCCTGTAAGTGCTCTTGCAATTGCCAGCTGTTGCTGCTGCCCTCCGCTCAAATTTCCGCCGAGTCTGTTTCTAAAATCTTTCAGAATTGGAAACATCGTATAAATTTCGTCCTCAGGAATTTTTGCCTTCCGGTCGCTCACTGCTTCCAGCCCAAGTTTAAGATTCTCATAAACTGTCAGTTTCGGAATTATTTCTCTTCCCTGCGGAACATAGGCAATACCCATTCTCGATTTTTTGAAGGCTGGCAGATTTGTCACGTCCTCATCCTTGTATTCAATCATTCCCGATTTTGGCTTTACGATTCCCATAATCGTTTTTAATAAAGTAGTCTTACCTACACCATTTCTCCCCATTACTGTCGTGACGGTTCCCTTTTTTACTTCTAATGAAGTGCCCCACAAAATGGTACTTTGCCCATAGGCAGCAGTCAGAGAATTTATTTTCAATATGGATTGGCTCATGGTTCAGAAGTTTTCAAGTTGTACGTTAGCCCGGCCTAAATAACTATCGATTACACGCTGATCATTCCGCACATCTTCGAACGATCCTTCCACCAGAAGTTTGCCCCTGACAAGAACGGTTACCAGGTCTTGGGCGATTTGCTCAACAAATTTCATATCATGCTCAATCACAATGATGCCGTGATGTTTAGATAATTGCATTAAAAGCTCACCGGTTTTTTCAGTTTCCTCGTCCGACATTCCCGCAGCCGGTTCATCGATTAACATCAACTTTGGATCCTGCAAAACCACTATTGCAATCTCTAGCCACTGTTTTTGACCATGAGACAATTCTCCGGCAATCTTTTTCAATTCCTTATTCAGACCAACTTTTGCTGCAACCTGCCGGATTTGAAAATCAATCTCATCTGTCGGTCTGAAGAAAAGAGAAGCAAATATGCTTTTTTTCATTTTGTATGCGAGCAGCATATTATCATATACCGTAAGACTTGGAAATACCGACGGTTTTTGAAATTTCCTGCCAATTCCCATATTCGCAATTTCGACTTCCGTTTTTCCCAAAACCGGAGTTCCATCGTACAAAACCTCACCGGAATCAGGTTTTGTCTTTCCACATAAAATATCAAGAAACGTAGATTTACCAGCACCGTTCGGGCCGATGATCACGCGGAGCTCCTTATCCCGCAAATTAAAATGGCTTAAATTCAATGCATGAACACCGCCAAAGGAAACTGAAAGATTTTTAACCGCAAGTAACATAATAATACGTTTTGTAGGTTTTGAAATATTTGTATTAATCGAATGCCGACCTGATCTGCTCAGGACTCAACTACCTGGCGACCAGAGACCTTTTCAGTAATCTGTTTCTTGCGGAATTTGTTTCCAATTATTTCGATCATTCCCAAGAAACCTTTATCAAAATAAAGTACGGTGATCACAAACAGGAATCCGAGGATAAACAACCAGGAATCCGGGAAAAGGCTAGTACAAATACTATATAAAAAATTGACAATCAGCGCTCCCATGATCGCACCTTTCAGTTTTCCACGGCCACCGAGAGCAACCCACATCACCATTTCTACAGATGCTCTTACGTCCATTCTCCCCGGTGTGATGATACCTGTTTGAGGTGCATAGAGCATGCCCGCGAATGCGGCAAGTAAAGCACCTACTATGAACACTGCCAGCTTATAATCGAGAACACGATAGGCGGTATAACTTGTGCGGGATTCACTATCCCGAATAGCCTGCAATACCTTCCCAAACTTCGAATCCACCAGTTTTTTGCTCAAAAAGTACGTTCCGCAAAGCCCTGCCAGTGATAGCAGATATAACCCTAGCTTCACATTCGGCGAGGCAAGACTAAATCCTAAAAGCGATTTGAAGTCAGTCAGGCCGTTTGTTCCGCCCAGCATCGTCTCGTTTCTCAGAAACAACAACCACATCGCAAGCGCAAGTGCCTGTGTGATGATGGCCATATAAACACCTTTGATCCGGCTGCGAAAAATGAAGTAACCGAAAACGAATGCGAATGCAGCCGGTATCAATAAGCCAAGTATCATCGCAAGACCGAAAGATTGAAATGGAGCCCAGAAAAAAGGTAAGGATTCAACCTGATTCCAGACCATAAAATCAGGAATGGAAGTACCGTCAGCACCACTTGCCGTCGCTCCTTTCATCACAATATGCATTGCCACGCTATATCCTCCAAGGCAGAAAAAAAATGCCTGGCACATCGAAAGAATTCCGGTGTAGCCCCAAATCAGATCAACACCAAGCGCTACAATCGCAAAGCAAAAATATCTTCCCCATAACGAAATTGTGTTGTTAGACACAATTCCAAACAGGTTTCCCAGAGGCAATAGAACTAGAAATAATACTATAAAAGCCCCATACAACCGGAAGTCTTTTGTTTTTTCCATGATTTCATTGAAATGTTTTTCTGACAAAATATTTTTCTAAATCCAGCAATTAATCTTCTGCAATCCGGCCCTTATCGGGAAACAAACCTCTCGGTTTGAATTGAAGAAAAACAACGATCAGCGCGAGAATCAGCACTTTTCCATACACTGCTTCGTAAAAAGATTCGAGCACCTTGGTAAGAAAACCGATTCCCAGACCAGACAAAATAGCCCCGGCAATTTTTCCAACGCCACCTGTTACGACAACTAAAAATGAATCAACAATATAAGTTTGCCCCATATCAGGAACTACATTTCCAATCAGCGTCATCGCGCAACCTGCAAGTCCCGCTAAGCCCGAACCCAAAAAGAAAGTTATAGCATCTACTTTTCTGGTTTCTACACCCAGACAAGCGCTCATACTCCGGTTTTGCGTAACGGCACGGATCTGGATTCCAAGGCGGCTTCGGTACAACATCAAATAAGTCAGCGAAACCACGACGATTGTCAAGACAATGATAAAAAGCCTGTTATAAGGAAGAATTAAATGTGGCATGACCTGCCAGCCACCGGCGAGAAACGAGGGCGCTTTCACCGCTGTCAGATCCCCGAAAATACTTCTCGCTGTTTGCACCATGATCAGGCTGACGCCCCAGGTCGCTAAAAGACTTTCGAGCGGCCGGGAGTATAAATGCCTGATAACCAACCTTTCTAAAACTAAACCAAAAAGACCGGCGACGATAAAAGATATGGGCAAAGACACGAAAAAGAACATATCCGATTTTATGCCAAGCGTATCAATAAATAAAGACTGTACGCAAAAAGTCGTGTAAGCACCGATCATCAGAAATTCTCCGTGCGCCATATTGATGATACCAGCCAAACCGTATACAATGGCCAGGCCCAGCGCGATCAGGATCAGAATACTTCCCAGACTGAGCCCGCTGAACAAATTCTGAGCTTTTTCTATTCTCGACTGTAATCCTTCCAGTGCTTCCACTTTTTCTGCTGCATATTTTTTTGCCCCGGCCAGCTTTCCGGATGCTGAATATTCTTTTAAAATGATCGTTACGTTCTCTCCCCAATTACTATCCAGACTATCTATGTATGCTCTCGCTTCATTTTCAGAAACAGCTTCATTTAACTTTAATTGGAACAAAATTTCTTTTCCGGCAGTCCGGGCTTCCTTGTCATTTTCTAACTTTAATGCCTCTGACAATATCTTAATTTTCGTATCGTCTGCCGACGTCAAAAGCTGTCCATACGCGACGATACGTTTCTTGGGTTCAGGGTTTGCAAGATTTAGATAAGGTAGGATCAGGTTCAGCGACAACCTGTCACTTCGGCTGATATCCACTTTTTTCAAAGATCCCTCACTGGTTTTTTTAGGTTTTCCGTCTGTGTCCAGAACAGGTTTATTTTCCGGAAATAGATAGAACAGCGGAAAAATTTCGCTTCCATCAGCAAGCTCCTCGACCTCTCCGGTTGTCACGGCCTTGCCGTCGACCATGTAAATTTTTTTGTCATTTATAGCGCTCAAAATTGGAAACGTCGACGGATTTCGTATCGAAACCAGTCTTTTAATCGCCTGAGTTCTCGCAGAATCGTTGGAAGGGCTCAGCACTTCATTCACATAAAAACTGGTGCTATCCGATTGCGCAGAAACTTGTTTTCCAATAAAGAGGCACAAACAAAACCCCAGCCACATTTTGACGATGTAGTTCATAACTTGGAAGTTTACAGTAAGCTTTAATTGAAGATTTTGATAACCGGCTGGTGTTATTTAGGTATAAACACCAGCCGGAATTAATATTGCATTCAACTCTGAGTCAATAAGATACATTGAGTGTATCAGGGATTTTCAGCCCAATATTTTTGATAAATAAAATAGCTCGGTTCGAAATATTTTATTTGCTTGCAACAGTATACGTTCCACCGTGACCCACATGGTCACAGTCCTTATCCGGCGACGTTAGTTTTGACCATGGCTCAGGATTTACCAAACCATTTGACTTCCAAATGATATCAAATTGACCGTCAGGTTTTATTTCACCAATCATAACCGGTTTTGCCAGGTGATGATTTTTTGTATCCATTTTCACAAGTCCATCCGGCGAATTAAATTCCAGTCCATAAAGTGCCGGGCGCACTTTTGACACTTCGAAAGAACCCGCTTTTTCTGCCGCTTTCGCCCAAAGATATACACCTGTATATGCCCAGCAAATAGGATCATCTGTAACTCTTTTGTCACCGCCTGGAAGATTATTTTTCTTGCAGAATGCTCTGAAATCTTCGACAAATTTCTTGTTTTCGGCAGATTCCATGGATTGGAAATAATTCCACGCAGCCAAATGGCCAACTAAGAATTCTGTATCTGTTGCACGCAGTTCGTCTTCTGCCACTGAGAAGGCCATTATGGGGCAGGTTGCTGCTGATAATCCCTGGTTTGCGAATTCTTTGTAAAAGGGAACGTTCGAATCTCCGTTGATCGTCGAAAGTACACAGGCTTTTCCGCCAGCCGCGAATTGTTTCACTTTGGAAACGATCGTCTGATAATCCTGATGATGGAAGGGAGTATATTCTTCAACAATATTTTCTTTTGGAACACCTTTCGATAATAAAAATGCCTTTAAAATTTTGTTAGCCGTACGAGGAAACACATAATCCGTTCCCAGTAAATAAAACTTTTTATATCCTCCGCCTGCCTCACTCATCATATATTCAGCCGCAGGGATCAATTGCTGATTCGGAGTGGCGCCTGTATAAATAACGCTAGTCGAACACTCCTCACCTTCATACTGTACAGGATAAAAAAGAAGCCCGTTATTTTCTTCAAAAACCGGAAGCACAGACTTTCTTGAAACGGAAGTCCAGCATCCAAACACTGCTGAAACCTTTTTATCCAATAACAACTCTTTCGATTTTTCAGCAAACAAATCCCAATCAGATGCTGGATCGACGATGACCGGTTCGATTTTTTTTCCTAAAACACCGCCTTTCGCATTGATTTCATCCACCGCCATCAGTACCACATCTTTTAGCGAAACTTCGGAAATAGCCATCGTTCCGCTCAGCGAGTGAAGAATTCCGATTTTAACAGTTTCTCCTTCTTCTGTTTTTTTGTCTCCCGAGGCCGATCCTCCGCAACCTGAAAGTCCAATAACCAAAGTAAGCAACAATATGCCCCATTGACGTATTTGTAATGTTTTCATAGTATAAATTTTGATGGTGATATAGAGTGAAAATTATAAGTCAACCAAAAGAGTCCTGAATTTGTGATTGCGAAGATCTTATAAATTTTAAAAGATACGACGACAATTCAGCTACGTAAGTAATTAAAAAAATCAGAGATAGATAAATTTTATGAAAATCAGAATATAAAAAATTGCACTTGCAACCAGAATTGGCCATAAGATTTTTTGTCGTAATCACCAGTCAATGTAGGCATATTATACTGACGCGCTACGTAAGACAAGCGCAAATTGGTATTGTTTCCGTTAAAGAAATAGTTGAGTCCGCCTCCGTAAACTGAGCTTGATTTCGCCTTATCAAAATCACCAACAAGCTCTGAGCCAACCTGTTCCTTCTTTGATGAGATATTTTGATTCTCATATCGAATCCATGGCTGCAATTTTGACTTTGTAAAATAGTAACCAAGTTCGAGAAACTGAACTGTCTGACGAGGAATCAAACCCGCAAAGGAATATTTCGAATTGACATTGGTTCCTCCCGTCATGTATTGAAAAGCTGCGTTAAGTGTGACAGAACCAGGATTTCCAGCTTTCTTATCAATAAAAACGTCGGTTCCGACATTGTAATATTTTCCTTGAGTATCAAATCCGGCAGCCCAGGCGAATGTATTTCCGGCTCCGAGTTTTGTGCCGGCGTAGTAGTAATCTTTTTCTGGATCCAGGAAATTATAAGCAACGCGACCCACTATACGCAATGGCGCTTGTCCGTCAAGGTTTCTACCTGTAAAAACTCCCAGGCGATACTCCAGCTTATCTTTTAAAAGAAAACCGCGGGCGTTCACACCAAGATCGCGACCAAAATTTCCCTGCAACGGGCTATTTCCGAACATGTTATAAGGATACTGGAAATAAGTAAAATCGTTCGCCATCAAGCCAGCTGCTCCTTGCAATCCATTTCTATTATTGGAAACCAGCTGCATACCAGCGATCAATTGAAATGAGTTTGAAAAATCATACTCATATTGCGCATCCAGAATAATCGGAGCAACTTTAACATTTTTTGTTCCATCGCCAAGCTGAATGCCGATAGGCGATGGAAGGTCGGTTTCCATAAAAAAACTACCCTTTTTAGATAACTGTCCGCCAACCAAAACCCGAGCCCGATAAACTGAAAATCCTTTGTTCCAGTCTCTTGCATTAGCGGAAGGCATTCCGCCAAATCCTGTTTGTTCTGTTGAAGCGAACATATGGACGATTGCGCCAACATGTATTGAAGGTTTAAAGTCCTCCATGCCATTCTCGATAACAACTGAATCTGCTTTCGGAACATAAGCGGAAAACTCGCGAAGCATGCGTGCTTTCTTTACTGCTTTTTTGTCCTTTTCGTCAATATCCGCGGAAGCGTAAACAACGCCACGAGACAAGGCCAACATTGCACTTACACAAAGGATAAATCTTTTCATGATCATGTGGATAAGTTGAATTACGTAAGTATTTAATACAACATTAAGAAACAATTACGTATGTAACAAATCTATTTCTGAAAAATGAAAATATTCATCTAAATATTATATAAATTGATACTTAAAGAATATTATTTGGGTAAAAATTGTATTTACATCATATAAATGAGCCATAACGGACATACGGTTTCATTTAATATTTATTCAATCCAACGCAAAAACCCTCTGTATACCTAAGTACCATACAAAGAAAAACCCGGCTAGTATTACGAGCCGGGTTTTACATACTACTGTCACCTTCTTCAAAACTGAATCAGACCAGATTCAGCTTTTTGTTATAAACTGCAAGTCATCATCGCCTGCGATTTTTCTTCCGGTCTATAAACTGCCTGTGCCTTATAATTGCCCACAGATTGTAATGGATTAATATTACTCACAACAGACTTCCTTTTTGCAGAAATTACAGTGACAGGACTTGTTGCATATTTCGGCGTTTGATGAACCGAACTCTTATGAGCATTAAAGGATTGCTTAACCAGCACAATTTGCTGCGGTCTCACACCAGCCATCTTTGCCTTGTTGGGCATTTTATAGTTATGAGAGGATATGCCGGGATCGGAAATTTTTTGAGCCTGAGACTTTACACAAAACAAGACTCCGACTGCCAACGAAAGCATTTTAAGATTTACTGATTTCAACATTGATGTATTGAATTTTAAGGATTAGGAATGAAAATTTTCACAAATGTAATTATCCCCAATCATCAATCCATACGCAATTCAAATATAAACATACAATATTCAAACATTATATTTTTCATAAAACATCTATATTAACTTAATTATTTACATTTTAGGAATCTTCATATTTCATCCTGAAAAGATATTTAACTCCGAAAATATCCTCATATATTTAATTTAAGCATATTTATAATATTTTGCAGTTTACGATGATAGAATATTCTCGATGTCAACCCAAAACACTTTCGACACTTTTAAAGTAAGAAAATACAGCTAAGTAATTATAAAATTCAAATATAACTTTAAATAGATTCAGAGTGAAATAGTCGAAGTGAGTATAATTATATAAAGAGATACAACAAAAAAAAGAGCCGATTTCGCGGCTCCTTTTTACGAATTTCTATAAATTTAAGTTGCCAATGGAGGACCTGATGGAATCATTATTTTCTCTCGCTTAGCTTTGAAAGTATGCCTTTTTGCAGTGAATTTGGCAGTCATGTATTCACCCATATAAATAGAACCGGTCATGGTATTATCTTTCACTATTCCCGAAAACATGAAGGTAATATTGTCAGCAATCTGACGATCGGAGCTTTTCATTTTAATCTCGTTCCCCTCGATCGTCCCCTGCAATTCTCTTACGCTAAACTCACCTTTGTGCGAACCTTCCAGCCAGTTTCCATCTTGTTCTAAAATCAACGACTGTTTACTTGTGCTTGAAAAGAATTCAACTTCCATATCCCAGTGACCCTTAACTGCTGACGAAGCTGCTGCCATTTCCGTTTTCGCGGATGTGCGTTTCTGGATCAGTGTTTCATACAGACGATCAGAAACAATCTTATCGTCGCCTGGCTGCATTTGGCCGGTTGTGATGGATACAAAAGTTACACCGTCACGTGTCCCTCCACCCAATGCAATACGTGGTTTTGTTCTACCAAAAAGTTCTGCGATCTCTTCACCTGAAATATTCAGTTTTGATGGATCCCACGAAATTTTCAGCTGTGGTGTACGATTTGAGAGCTCCTTTGGCTCGATTACCGTGGTTTTCACCCCATCGATGGTAGTAACTTTTTTAGAAATATTGTCCAGCCACGACAGCCACCTCTTCCACTCACCCGCATGGTCGCGCTTTGTCCATGCCTCCACAGCCGCAATCATGCCCATTGTTTCTTCCCGGCCCACTTTATTATCTCTTCCCGGCCCGTGATGCGGAGCGCTCGCCTGCCATGCAGACATCAGCAAATCTTTTCTGCCTAGCACAAGCCCGGCACATTGCGGTCCACACAGCGCTTTCCCGCCGCTGTAAATTACCACGTCAGCACCCATTTTTAGGTGGACGTTTGGTATGGTCAGGTCTTCGGCGGCGGCATCCACCATGATCGGTATTTTTTTGGCTTTTGCAATTTTTGAAATAATTTCCAGCGACATAGGGCCAGTCATTGATTCTTCCATCGCCATCAGATAAATCATCGCCGTCCGTGAGCTGATTGCATTTTTCAGTTCTTCAATCGAATCTACCGTGATCAAAGTCACGCCAACATTTCGCAGTGCGTGATCATATACATTTCGGGAATATCTCGGGATTATCACCTCTGTTTTCTCAAAACCTTCCAGATTTGGGATCCGGATCAGTTTTTCAGGATTTCCGCCAGTTACGCAAGCGACTGTCACATGTTTCATTCCAGCCGCACATCCGGCAGAAACCATACCCCACTCTGCTCCGGTTAATTCCGCCAGGCGCTTTCCTGCACCAAAGGCCAATTCGTCATATTGTACGAAAACCTGCGCGGCAGCATCCATCGCGTTCCGAACCTCCGGCCGTTCAATTGAACCACCGATAATGGTAAATGTTCCTCTGCAATTAATAATTGGCTCAACGCCAATAGCCTGATAAACTTCTTTTCCACCGGCGGCTGGAGCGGCGCTGACAGTGCCAGTTTCTGAAACAGGCTTCTTCGGAAGCATCATTCCTCCCGCAAGCGGAAGCAGCGACAAATCTTTGATAGCATTTCTACGATTCATTTTTGATCAGATAAGGTTTTAGGAATTTTAAGGAAATAGGACTTAGAAGTTAGTACGGAATTTCAGACAGTTCAACAGAATCTTGATATCATCTCATCATACATATCAGTCGACCGTGACTTAATCTCATTTAAGTATAATATTTTGAATAAAAAAATCAAAACAAGTCATTATATCGCCGTTTCCATCTAAGTTGAAACGAGTTTAATACTAAATGTGCTATTAACCAAATATTATAAAGTAGCAAGACTTCAACTGGTCTGAGAGAAATCCCGGAAGATTAAAAAATGGAAGTGGGTAGACTTGGATCGGAGTTAAAGTAATATGTACCACATTTACCTTCATTTTGGCATTTTAACTAACTGCCGGATTTACCAATTTTGTTCAACAAACTTACCATATCACAAAAGTCGCGCCGAGGTCTGAAAATTTAAATAATTAGCCAGGTACGTTATGAAAATTTCTGTTATTAAAATTCTGACATATGTTCTTACAACAATATTTCTTGTCGCATTAAATAAGTTATTTAATGAATTGTAAGAATCTCTCTTATTTAACTGCGCTGTAAAATTCTGATCAATATCGACCGCCTGTGAAAGATGGAAATCATGACAAAATCTTCAAAGTTAATTACCCTTCTGCTGCTTGGCGCGATGACGTTGATGTTATTTGCCCTTATATTCAAATTCCTGTTATGATCACTATCCTTCGTAGCTTATTTTATTTTTGGGGCAGACAGAATCTTTAATATACAGCCGAAGATATCGAGATTCGGAGATTTGGAGACAGCCCAATATGCAAAAAGTGAAGCCCGTTATTAAATGCCGAAACATTTATAACAGGCCTCACTTTATCAACTAACTATTGTACTACAGAAAATTATGGTCTTGTTGTTCCACCCGGAGTTGTGGTAGTCGAACCAGGTGTTGTGGTTGACCCAGGCGTGGTTGTTGATCCAGGCGTGGTTGTTGACGGCGAAGTCATGCTTCCAGGTGTTGTTGTTGAAGGATTAGCTGTGCTTCCCGGAGTTGTTGAAGAATTATTCATGCTACCCGGTGTAGTTGTTGAATTATTCAAGGTTCCAGGTGTTGTAGTCGAATTGTTCATGCTACCAGGAGTAGTTGATGAATTGTTCATACTACCAGGTGTTGTAGATGAATTATTCATGCTACCTGGTGATGTCGAGCTGCCAGGTGTAGTTGACGAATTTGTCGAACTTCCAGGAGTTGTTGAAGATGGATAAGTCGAACTACCCTGTGTTGATGAAGGTTGAGTACTGCTGCCCGGAGTTGTTGACGAAGGTGTAGTACTTCTCGTTCCCTGAGTTGTTTTTCCTTTCTTCATCTTCTGAGATTGCGTACTACTTTCAGATGAACTATTTGGTGTCGTTGTTGACGGCGATGTCGATGTTTGAGCATACGCTGAAATAGAACCAAAAAGAATAAATGCGATGATGTTTAATTTTATCGATTTCATAATAATTTCTAATTTAAAATGCAGTTATTAAAGTTTTTATAATTGTTAGATGTAATTGGTTTAGATAAATAACCATACCACATAAGCATATAAAAAACATTGCATAAAAATTTCCCGATTGCGTATATACTTGATAATCAAAACGTTTATCAGGTGAGATGAATTCGTAAACGTACAAATATACGTCCACACAATGCGTTAGGAAAGCGGATTTAGACATTGAATTTCTCATAAATCCAGTCAATAATTCACCTTACGTTTACTTGATCAAATCCGAAGCTTCGTTAACTTTTACCCAATTTCAGTATTCGACTCTTGTTGAATTGTTGAAGTAATATGGGGCAAGCATTGTACAAAAAATTGCACGTTATGATAACAGCACCGATGCCATATCTTAGATTCATCAAGGCGTGGATAGAAATTAAAAGGAAAAATATCAGGCAGATGAAATGATACCGCTCATACATCTCCACGGTTTTTAAATACTTGTTCAGCGAAGTCCGATCTCGTATCCTGCGATATTGGGGCAGATCTTTTCGGATTGCACGGTTGATAATATCTCCGTCCTGTACGAACTGACGAATCCTTTTAACACCTAACCGTTTGTAAAATTGAGGGTTGCGACTGATTTGAAGACGATCAAAAATCTGCTTTGGGAGAAATCCACAGGTGAGGCTGATCACCAGAAAAATGTAAAATGCCTCATAGGAAGACAGACTGCTCAAATAGACCAGAATTGGTATAAAAGCCAGCAATGTCCAGCCAATATTGATCAGTTGGTTGAGCATCAACTTTTTAGAAGCAGTTTTCATTGAATTGATCCGAAGATATTATGAAAGCAGATTGTCATTTATATTGTTATTTCAAATCATATCGCCGGATGATATTCCAGGATTTTCCATCATGTTTCAGCAATTGAAAACTATTTACCACAAATGTCCCCGAAAATTTCTTATCCCGAAATTCCAGCCACGCCCTTTCAAACATTTCCGGTTGCAGATCTCTGTATGCAACCGTGATGTGAGGCCTGAAAACAAGTTCTGTATTGTTTGGTTTGGCGTCATCAAAAGAGTCAAAGAATTGCTGAATAAGCACACGTTGTAAGCTGAAAAGACTATCGTTCAGGCTTGGTTTGATATAGATAACCGGATGTTTCGGATTTTTAAAGGCATCAAAACCTTTTAGTTCCAGCTGAAATGAAGGTATTTCAACAACCAAATCTAAAAACCAGTTCAGCAGATGATTGTGCACAATAGGTGGCAATCTAAAAGGAGCTTTTAATGTAATGTGAGGCATTACTCTTAAAGACCTCCGACTATCAAATCTTTCGGCAAATTCTTTCTGCACCTCAATGACTTGCCTGCTGATTTCCTCCGGAAGCACAATGGCAATGAAATATAAATTCTGATTTTCTGTATTCATCATTACCGAAATTATAATTCCTGAACACTTTTACCTTTATGAAAAGTGTAAATTTAGCCATCAATCCTTACTGACCAGTATCAAAAAGGAAAAACCGGCTTCCCGAATATTCAGGAGGCCGGTTCACTTAATTTTTATTATCAAATTAATTCATCAAAATGAATTGGCAAATGATTAATCCGTTTACCGGTTGCGTGGAATATGGCGTTAGCAATTGCCGGTGCCATCGCCACTAAACCAATTTCACCAACGCCTTTACTGCCTAGTTCATTCACAATCTCATCCTTTTCCTCAACAAATATCACGTCGAGTTCGTGTATATCCGCATGAACTGGGATGTGATACTCAGCGAGATTTTGGTTCATATATTTCCCAAAACGATGATCACTGATCGTTTCTTCATACAATGCCTTGCTAATTCCCCAGACCATACCACCCAAAATCTGGCTTCTAGCAGTTTTGGGGTTGATAATATTTCCGGCAGCAACGGCAGTTACAGCACGCGTTACCTGAATGGTTCCTAATTCCTCGTCGATTTCAACTTCTACAAAAGCTGCGCTATGCGCTGCCCGGGTGTATTTTTTCAGCTTGAAAACATTCGGAACCGACATGTTGGTAGTTTTAATCTCTTTATTTCCGCTCGCTGCAATAATTTCTTTGAAGAAAACCATCACAGCGGGGTTACTATTTAAAGAGATTCCGCCCCGCTCAAAACTAATATCGTTGTCGTCCGCATTCTTAAAGGGAGAATTATCCATTTCCCTCGCCTTCTTCAATATCTTTTTTCGGAGTGCCTTTCCTGCTGATTTTATAGCCGACCCGACGGTGGATACGGTAAAAGAGCCACCCTGAATAGGAGCAAAAGGCATTTTACTGTCTCCGTAATTAAACTGAACATCTTCCAATGGTAAGCCCAATTCATCCGCAGCAATCTGCGTCATCACTGTGAGCGTTCCCGTGCCGATATCAGTGACCGCACTGCTTACCCTAAGTTTCCCTTCTTTTGTCAAAACTGCCTCAGCCCTGGCCGGAATCGTCATAGACTCCCAAAAACCAGTTGCCATTCCATACCCAATCAACTTATTTCCACGGCGCATACTCCTCAATTCAGGATTTCTTTTAGACCAGCCAAATCGCTCAGCACCCTGGATATAACATTGTTTTAATTCCTTACTGGAAAACGGTCGATTTTCGGCCACATCCATGTCTGCATAATTGATAAGTCGGAATTGAACCGGATCAATACTCAGTTTAAAAGCCAAAGCATCCATAGTACTTTCAATGGCATGACTTGCCGTACTTCCGCCGGGCGCCCGCATATCCAGAGGGCTGTATACATCCAATGGCACGAGCTGATATTCCAGCTTCGTATTTTTTGCAGGATAAAGAATATTGGACCAGTTCACGACGACCTCCGTGTAATCCTCGTGTTGCGAAGTTTCTGCAATTGCGGTATGCTTGATAGCATTTACAACGCCATTTTCGTCTGCACCAAAATTCAACTGCTGAACCGTTGGCGGTCTGTGCCCGAAAGTATACATCTGGTGCCTGTCAAGTGTCACGCGAACCGCACGTTTTAATTCCAATGCAGCCATAACCGACATAAACAACTGGTATTGAGGCCGCAAACCTGACCCGAATGCTCCGCCAACATAAGGAGAAATTACCCTGACATTCTTGAAATGCAGACCAAAAATGTTCCCTACATAAAGCTGACAGTTAACCGTCCCCTGTGTTTTATCATAAATTGTCACTTTGCCATCGCCCTCATAGATGGTGGTAGTAGCAAACAATTCCATTGGATTATGGTGTTCTGTCCCGTGAACATACTCCGCAGAAACCTGTGCAACAGAAGCGGCATACTCTTTTTCAAAATCGCCTTTCGGTTTCGGTGGCAAAGGTTTCAAGAATGTAGCCATACCTACTTTCGGATCCCTGCCCTTATCCTGATTTTGATAAAGATCCGTTGCAAAGCTTTCCTCTTCGTAGGAAACTTTCAAAATGGACGCAGCATAACGCGCCAGTTCAAAAGTTTCTGCAACTACGAGCGCAATTGGTTGCCCATTATATTTGATTTCTGCATTTTGCAGCGGACGAAACGGCGAACCCGGAGGCGCATCCATATCTGAATACTGCATATCAAACCAGGCCAGTGATGGTCGGTTTTCGTGCGTAAACACTTCAATTACACCCTCAATTTCTTTTGCAGCACTCGTATCAATTTGTGTTATCTTTCCTTTTGTTATGGTGCTGTTGACAACGTAGCCATAAAGCAAACCATCAACATTATATTCTCCTGCATATTTGGCGGTGCCCGTTACCTTTGCACGACCTTCAAGCCGACTGATGGGCTGTCCTATTTGTGGTTGATCAATCATAATTTTCAGCGTTATAATGAAGGTTGTGCACCAGGTTGTTGAGATTCAGGATTTAATGCCATCATACAGTTTCTGACGATAGCTCTTTTCGCCAATTCTATCTTAAAGCTGTTATGTTCAAAGCCAATTGCGCCGCGTAAAATCATCTCTGCCGCAGAAGCAAAATTCTCCATACTTGGCTCTTTATCTTTCAAAAAATCCTCCGCCTCTTTCACACGCCATGGTTTATGCGCAAGTCCGCCCAAAGCAATCCTTACTTCTTTGATCAAATTATTTTCCAGTTCTAAACCTGTTGCCACTGACACCAGCGCGAAAGCATATGAACTGCGGTCCCTTAATTTCAGGTATGAATAGTTTTTATCAAATCCTTTTTCGGGAAGATCAATACTTGTTATTATTTCTCCCTCTTTAAGATTATTATCCAAATGTGGAGTATCCCCTGGCAAACGATGAAAATCAGCAAATTCCAGGCTGCGATCTCCTTCCGTACCTGATATATTGACAACCGCTTCCAGCGCTGCAAGTGCTACGCACATATCCGATGGAAAAACGGCGATGCAATTTTCACTGGTGCCAAGAATCGCCATAATTCGGTTGTAACCGCCGATAGCCGAACAACCTGTTCCCGGTTCACGCTTATTACACGGAGTCGCCGGATCGTAGAAAAAGTAACAGCGAGTCCGTTGTAAAAGATTGCCGCCATTGGTTGCCATATTACGTATCTGAGCGGAAGCACCTGCTAAAATCGCTTTTGACAATAATGGATATCGAGCTTCAATTTGTGGGTGATAAGCAGTATCTGCATTTGTTACGAAAGCACCGAGACGCAAACTTCCGTCCGACTTCTCTTCAATCGCCTTGTGTTCAGGGATATGATTAATATCAACAAGCATTTCTGCTGTTGCGATATTATATTTTAAGAGGTCAATCAGGTTTGTGCCGCCCGCTATATATTTGGAAGCGCTATTGTTTGAGGAAAATTCAACGGCCTTGCCGATATTTTCCGCCTGCTCGTATGCGAAGTTATTCATGGTTTTTTGCTTCTTTAACTTCCATAATCGCGTCAATTATATTGGTGTTCGCACCACAACGGCAAAGATTTCCACTCATCGAGTCTTTAACCTCAGTTCTGGTATGTGCTTTATTTTCTTCGATCATACCAATAGCGCTGCAAATCTGTCCGGGTGTACAATATCCGCATTGAAAAGCGTCGTGTTCAATGAATGCTTTTTGCAGTGGGTGAAGTTCTGCTCCGTTTGAAATACCTTCAATTGTGGTAATTTCAGAGCCGTTTTTCATAACCGCCAGCGTCAGGCAGCTAAGTATTCTCTTTCCGTCACAGATTACAGTACATGCGCCACACTGACCATGATCGCAGCCTTTTTTTGTCCCTGTCAAATCCAGATACTCTCTAAGCCCATCTAAAAGACTAACCCAGGGTGACACTTCAAGAATTTTCGGAGCGCCGTTAACCCTGAGCGATAGTACCCTGGGTTGCAATACATTTCGGGCCGATTTGGGGTGGTTTGTTATCGTTTCCATGGTGAATGCTGATGAAATGAATTTTGAGTGATGGTAATTTAATAAACAGGATTTCAAACAATTATGCCACCGCGATTTCTGGGATTTATAGACAAAACACAACATACACTCATAATCGCTGAAATCGCATTTCTAAATACTACAAAAACGAAAATCCCGGAACAGCTTAAATTTAGCCGTACCGGGATTTTTTAAAACTCTTTTATATTATCTATTGGATATCCTCATATTTCCCTTGATTAAGATCTCCTGTATCATATCCTTTCTTAAACCAATACATTCGCTGTTCTGAAGTACCATGCGTAAATGCATCCGGAACAATGTAACCTTGCGATTGCTTTTGCAGTTTATCATCACCGATCGCGTTTGCAGCATTTAAAGCCTCCTCCAAATCGCCTGGTTCCAGAATATTGCTCATTTTATTAGCATGGTTTGCCCAAACACCAGCAAGGAAATCCGCTTGTAATTCAAGTTTAACCGATAATTTGTTGTATTCCTCTTCACTGATCCTGCCTCGCTGGCTCTGCAATTTTTCAGAAACTCCCATCAATTGTTGAACATGATGACCAACTTCATGTGCTACCACATAAGCCACTGCGAAATCACCCGGCGCATTGAATTTTTCTCTTAATTCATCACAGAACGAAAGGTCAATATATACTTTCTGGTCAGCAGGGCAGTAAAATGGGCCCATCGCGGAAGAAGCTCCTCCGCAACCACTCTGGGTTGAGTTTTCAAAAATCTGTAACTTAGGCTGTTCATATTGCCCCCCATTTTCAGCATAAATCTTTCCCCAAACGTCTTCTGTACTTCCCAAAACAGCGGTCACAAAATCGGCTGTTTTATCATCCGGCCGAGGGCCGGCGGGAGCTGTCTGGACTTGTTCGGTTTGTTGTCCCTGCTGCAAATTTGACAAGATTTCAGAAGGATCCTGCCCTGTTAGTAACCCAATTGCCAGAACGATGATCATGCCGATTCCTCCAATGGCAACCTTACCACCGCCGGACATGCCGCGGCGATCTTCAACATTTCCACTCCTTCGTAAATCAGACCAACGCATAGTATTTCTTTTTAAGTTAATTTCTGACCAGACGTCGCCAAATGACTTCGACAACCTTCATATCAATTTTATATATAATCTTTTAAATAACGTGCCAGAAATTTAGACAATTTCAGACGATTCTCGCGTAATCACGGAGCATTAAAAAAAATTATGCAATCAAATCATTCAACTGATCAAGCAGCGAAATCTGCCCTGCATTTATTTTTTCCCTCGCAACTTCCAGATTTAACCACGCAGCTTTGTCCACCTCAGGGAATTCCTGAATCTTACCAGAGCGAGGAGGCCACGCCAGTTGAAAAGTATTACTGATTATTGCATCTGCATCAACCTCTCCCTCAACCGCCCACACATGGACAACTTTACCTCCTTTTTGTTTAATAGGTAAGAGAGGAATAAAATTTCCGTCGATCTTGTGACCTGTTTCTTCTTTAAACTCTCGTTTTGCGGCATGGAGCGGATCCTCGTCCTGGCCAAACTCACCTTTTGGAACAGACCAGGCACCAGCGTCTTTTTTAGCAAAAAACGGCCCTCCGGGATGAACCAGGAAAACTTCGATCCCATTGTCTTTCCGATAAACCAGAATTCCTGCGCTTTGTTTTGCCATATTAAATTGAAATTTCTCAGAATATAAAATTCCTGTTCCGAACCGGCAACTAATCATTACCTATTGACGATAGCATTTGGAACAATTTTTACTATGTATATCCATACAAGCTGGTTACGAAACTACTACGGATTTATCCAAAAATATTGTGTTAAATATATACCTCATCAATAAAAATTATGGAATACATAGATAAAGTAATTATTCAGGCCGCACGTGTCGGCAATGCGGAAGTGATCGCAGAACTTATTGAAAGAAAAACAGATGTTAATTGCCAGGATGAGAAAGGTTATACGCCGCTGATCATCGCATGTTATAACAATCATTTTGAAGCCGCCAAACTTCTTCTCGAAGCAGGCGCGGATGTGAACGCGATGGATTTTGGAGGCAATACGGCTTTAATGGGCGTCTCGTTTAAAGGTTACCCGGAACTTGCTGAATTGCTCATTTCCCATGGTGCAGATCTAAATCTTCAACATGGAAATGGAGGTACGGCGCTGATGTTTGCTGCTATGTTCGGCCGTAACAACCTCGTAAAATTGCTATTGAATCATGGTGCCGACAAGTATATTGTAGATAACAGAGGGCTGTCAGTAATCGATCTGGCTGCCCAGCAAGGAAATGAGGAAGCTATTGCTATTCTGGAACAGGAAACAGCTCTCTGATCACCTGTTATCATATAAAAAAGGATCCTGAACAAATTTCAGGATCCTTTTTTATATGGTAACAAATATCGATTGTTAATTTCAGGTGTATTTAAACTGTCTTCTCTTTTGGCAAAAGTGCTAACCGAATAGATTCAGTGATTTTTTTCCTGTATGTGATTGCAAGTGCAACCAGAACAATGCATAGGCCGAGTAAAATGACATATCCTAGGTAATAACTGTCAAGCCACACGTTTAGAAAATGTCCCGTAATCAGCGTTAACAAAATAACGATTCCGAAACCGACAATGACCAACACGGCGTAATAAACGGCCGGTGTTATCATTTTCGAAATCATACCCTCGATCTCCGCCCTTATGATTGCCAGTTTACCTTCAACAAAATCCGTTACTTTATCGAATAGTTGATTTTTCACTTTCGCAACTGTTGCAACCGGCTTTTTCACAAGATCGATTGAACTGGCCACATCAGCGTGTTCTGCTTCTTTTCTTATAACCAGAACTGCGTGCTCGTTTGGTTCGATTCCGCGGCCATCAGAACGGGCATATACCTTGGTAAATTCCGCCCCGAAATAGAGAATAATCGAGGAATAATAAACCCAGGTCAGTAAGATCACGATCGATGCAGATGTTCCGTAAGTTGCTCCAAGATCAGATTGTCCCAGGTAAAATGTGATCCCAAATTTCCCTACCAGAAACAATAGCGCTGTGAAAGCCGCGCCTACGATACATTCTTTCCATCTTAAATGACCGTCAGGAAGAATTTTAAAGATAACGGTAAACAGCGCCGTGATAATTACAACCACCAGAGCCACGTTCAGTACAGAAAATATGATTACAGAAACTTCGGAGAAGTATCGTTCTAATCTTCCACTCAAAAGGTCCACCAACGCGTTCACACCCAGCGAAACCAACAAAAGAAATCCAAGTGTAATAATAACAGAGAACGATAGCAGACGGTTTTTCAAATATTGCAGCCAGCCTTTTTTAGGTTTTGATTTAATTGACCAGATGTAATTGATCGAATCCTGAATTTCCGCAAAAACTCCTGTTGCTCCAATTAAAAGCGTGACCACACCAACTGTGGCTGCTGTGAATGATTTGTTTGAAATTGCTGCATTTTTGATGATCTCCTGAAGTTGTAGAGATGCCTCCTTACCTACCAACCCGGAAATTTGACCGAACAATTCTCCCTGGAATGCTTCTCTACCGAAGAAAATACTGACCATTGAAATGATTACCAGCAACATTGGAGCCAGTGAGAAGACAGTATAGTATGACAAGGCAGCGCTCAATTTCAAGCCATTGTCATCCATAAATTCCGAGAAACTTTCCTTGAAGACAGAAAAGAAAAATTTAACCTTAACCATAAAATATCTTTTTAGTAGACTTTGTTTCGTAGCCCGGTTAAATAAATATTCATGCCATCGGAAATTCAACATAAATAAACTGGCACGATTCATTGTGCAACAGAGGGCACTTTGATAATCAATGAATAAATGAAATTATATAATTTCTTGTCGTTACCGATTTTGCTTTTTCTGGGATTACAGCAGGCTTCTGGTCAGGCTATTGAGAAAAATGGCTGGTTATTCTGGTCGCACCAACAAAAATTATCTGAAAGATGGCAATTCAGTTCTGACTTACAAGTCAGGTCATCGGATCGGTTAGGATATGCAAATACACTTTTGATACGTCCTGGCGTCGGTTATAAGCTAAGAGCAGATCAAACCGTTACCGTGGGTTATACATATTTTGGAACCTGGGAAAGAGAAAACAACGAATCAGTTCATGAAAACGAACACCGGGCTTTTGAGCAGTTTCAAATTGAAAATAAAATTCAGCGCATTGAAATCACAAACAGGTTCAGGTTCGAACAACGTTTTCTGGATCAAGAGGGAGATAAATTTTTCGCACAGCGAATCAGATATTATATTACCACGCAAATCCCATTGTTCACTGACCCGCTTTTTGAAAAAGGAACTTTCCTGACCGTTCAAAATGAGTTATTCCTCAACGTCCAGGGACAGGATAAACTTGGCACTAAACTTTATGATCAAAACCGTTCTTACCTGGGGCTTGGCTACCGTTTTAACGATCTTTTTGAAGCTGAGGCAGGTTATATGTTTCGCTATATTGTTGACGAAACAAATACCCGGAATAATATTCTTCAAGTGTCTGTCAGGACTTCTTTTTAACCTGCGAAAAACCACGTAAACCTGTTTTATCGACAAACTGAACATAAATATCTTCACTAAGCGAGCCCCATTATTCTTCCGAAAAGTATTTAAAACTTACTAAGGAAGATTTTTCAAATATAAGTTCTCAGTATTATTTCAAGTTTTAATCAAATTTAAATAACAAAACTGATTGTCTCAGATTACATTTGTGCATAAAGTTTATCAATCCTTTTTCGAAAATGAAAAGTTTATTTTCTCTGATACTGTTTACCCAGCTGTTCATCGCATTTGATTCTTCCGCTCAGGACACACAGCCACTCGGCCGGGTAACCTGGAACCACCTGGCTCTTCAAGTGAAAGACATTGAGGCCAGCAAGGCTTTTTATAAGGATATTATCGGACTGAAACCAGTACAGGTTCCGGATGATCTTAAAGCCATTCGCGGTTGGTTTGATATTGGAAATGGTCAGATGATCCACCTTTTAGCAGGCAGAACTGCACCCGTTGTCAACGATAAAAATGGAAGTCACTTCTCAATTTTCGTAGATTCCATTGATCAGACAGAAAAATTCCTGACTTCAAAAAATCTGAAATTCCACAAACAAGTTCGTTTTGATAAGGTAACACAAATCTACTTCGAAGATCCGGACGGATATCTGATCGAAGTTAATCAGAGAGCGAAATAAAAAGATCAAAAAAAGGAGATACCAGATTATGGCGTCTCCTTTTGACATTTATGCTACTCTAAATTTCCTTTGAAAAATTCTTTTCGAGATGTTTCATTACGGTTGCTGCCGTTAAACCATGGATAATGACGGACAAAAGAACAATGAAAGAAACCGTTGACCATAGCTCCTTACTGTACAAAAAATCTTTTTCCGCGAAAGCAAAGGATAGGTAATAGAATGAACCCAGTCCCCGTATACCATAAAAACTGATTCCCAATTTTTCTTTGTTGTGTAATTTCGTTCCTATTAATCCAATCATTCCGGAAACCGGACGAATGACAAGTATAAAAATAACTCCTACAATCGCCATTGGCCAGGTCAAAGAGTCCAGAATTCCGTGCACCAAACTACCTCCGAAAACAAGCAGAACGACGGCTACCAAAATCCTTTCAACCTGGTCTGAAAAATCATGAAGGTCTTTGTGAAACTCGTTTTCAAATTCGTAGTTACGTAACGTCACCGCCGCCACGAATACTGCAATAAACCCATATCCATGGATTAACTCAGTCAGTCCGTATACCAGAAGCGCGGAAGCTACGGCGATAAAACCGTCATTGATATTGATAAATTCTCTCTTCTTGGAAACATTAAAAATCAGATAGCCAAGCAAACTACCTAAAAGAATTCCGGAAAGTACACCAGCAATTATTTTATAAACAAAGTCATATGCGAACCACTCAAAAAGGTGGCTAGCATCGTTTGGCGCAAGTGAGGCAACGGTTATTGCAAGCCAGGTAAAGGGAAAGCCCATTCCGTCATTCATTCCGGCCTCAGCGGTTAACGAAAACCGCACGTCGTCTTTTGTTTTTTCCAAAGGCGGTCCCACCTGAACATCGGCTGCCAAAACCGGATCGGTCGGCGCAAGGACAGCCCCTAAAAGCAAAGCAGAAGGCAGGTCAAAATGCAGGAATGTAAATGCCAGAAACGCAAGCAGAGCAATACATAAAACCATCGTAACTGTCAGCATTCTGAAAGGAACTTCCCACGCTTTTAACGAAAAAGGCCGGTCAATCTTCAAACCGCCTCCCATAAGCGAAATGATGATCACGAATTCAGTTGTATGTTTCACATAATCCTCATACCGAACCGGGTCCGGCTTGGGAAGCATGTCCATGAAGGAATAAGCAATAACCCCTAAAAGTACATAAACCACAGAATCGGATATACCGGTTTTTTTGGTAAATGATGGCATCCAGGCCATCCCCAGTGCGGCAACTCCGATAAGTGATATCGTCACAGTATAATTATCCATGCCCGAGCGATAAAAACAATCATGCCTTTGGACTTGCCTTAAAAAACTTATTTATTTGTTATGTCAGCAATTATTTTCATTTAATGTCTTTAACAATGATTCCTGTCCATTTCCAAGATTTTGTTAATAACCTAATTTCTATCCTTCAAAAAGACCAGGAGTACTTGGCTCTTGCCGCAGGAGGCTCCTGGGTTGATCAACAGATTGACCGTTTTTCAGACATTGACCTGGTTATTGTACATCGATCGCAAAGTTTATCTGTTGACCAGCGGATACAATTAGCAGAATCGGCGGGTGATCTTCTTTCAGCTTTCACAGGAGAACATGTAGGTGAACCACGTTTGATAATTTGCCTTTATGACAACCCTCTCATTCATGTAGATTTAAAATTTGTGCATTTGGAGGATATGACAGAGCGCGTCGAAGATCCTCTTGTTTTATGGGAATGCGAAAACATATTGTCTGATGTTATGGCATCATCTAAATCCGCCTTCCCTCATCCGGATTTTCAATGGATTGAAGATCGTTTTTGGGTATGGATTCACTATGGAGCGGCAAAAATTGGCCGGGGCGAATTATTTGAAGTACTAACTTTTATTTCATTTTTACAGCAAACAGTTCTTGGGCCGCTCGCACTTCTGAATAATGCCCATTTGCCAAAAGGTGTGAGAAAACTGGAAATGATTTTGCCCGCAAGTGATCTTGAAGCAATGCTAAAAACCAATGCTTCGTACGATCAGGAAACGTGCCTGCATTCTTTAAAAAATGCCGTTGCTTTTTACCGTATCCTCAGAAATTCTCTGATGACAAATAAAATACAATATCGAACAAAAGCGGAACTGCGGGTAATGACATATCTCGAAGATATCCACTTATCTCTGAACCAATTATAATCGACACATTTAAACTACTTAAAAAATTAACTCCTAGTAAAATACTTACCAGGAAAATGTTATTTCCCCCAAATCAGATATTACCAAATAAAACATAAATATTCTTATACTTAAATATACATTTTCACTAATCTGAAATTTTAGTAATAATTTTCCTGATTTTCATTTTCAGATCGGCTTTTGATTTACTATATTTATGATTAGCAAGTAGTTACGCAACTACCCGTTTCAGATCGCCGCAAGCCAGATTTTATTTCCAGGGAAGTATTCCCAAAAAATTATCAACCATCAAAAATCTAACTTTATGGGCGTGAAAATTGACCGTAGAAGTCTGTTAAAATCAGGATTTGCATCACTTGGCGCAATGGCAGTTGCACCATTTCTAAGCGACGGGGCGTTCGCTGAAACTCCACTTAGGCTGGACAAGTCTAACCGGCTTTTTCTAAGTCCGATGGTACGTGCGCATTATCTGGATCAGGAGCCTAATTTTGCAAAAGTCGTGGCAAGAATCGGCTCTAACGAAAATCCTTACGGACCTCCTCCAATGGCTCGCAAAGCGATTTCCGATTCCATTGAAAAGGGTAACCGATATGCGAGAACTGAACTTCGTGATCTGATCAGCAAAATCGCGGTTAAAGAAGAAGTAGCTCCCGAAAATATTATGATGGGAAACGGATCGGGCGATCTTCTGGAAAAAACGGCACTTGCGATGTTTGACAAAGGTGGAAACATTGTTTCTGCCGACCCAACTTACATGTCACTTATTCGTGTGGCTGAATCAGTTGGCGCAACCTGGAAGCCTGTTCCTTGCAAGGCAGACTGGTCTCACGATCTCGATGCGATGGAAAAAGCGATTGATAAGGATACCAAACTGGTTTACTTATGCAATCCAAATAATCCGGTGGGCTCAGTAACCTCAACGAAAGCACTCACTGATTTTTGTAACAGGGTTGCTGATAAAGTGCCCATTTTTATAGACGAAGCCTATCTTGAATTGATAGAAGGAGCTGATAACAAAAGCATGGTTTCTCTGTTGAAAAACAAGAAAAATATTATCGTAGCACGTACATTCTCGAAAATTATGGGAATGGCCGGGCTTCGCGTAGGTTATGTTGCAGCACTTCCTTCAACTTTGGAAAGTATCAAAAAAGTGACCAAAGGCGGTGGAAGCGGAATCGCCTGCACATCTGTTTACGCAGCTTCGGCAGCAATGGATGATATCGAATTCCAAAACAGTACCCGCAAATTGAACACAGAAGCGAAAACCTATTTGTACGAAAACCTTACTGCGATGGGCTATAAATATGTTCCTTCGTATACCAACTTTGTAATTTTTCCGATTAATATGCCGGGTAAAGAATTCCTTACGAAAATGTCAGATAAAGGAATTATTATTAAAGCGATGGACATTCAGGAAAAACCCTGGTGCCGTGTTAGTATTGGTACCAAAGACGAAATGAAGCTATTTGTAAGCGCATTGCAAAACATAAGTTAACCCTACTTGACACTACGAAGGAATCCCGGTTTGAAATTTTTCGGCCGGGATTTTTATTGTGTTGATTCTTACGTCCGCGTTAAGTCAAAATTCTGCCTGTCGCATATTCGATCTGATTTATTTCTCCCAAGAGCCTACTTAATTTCCTTTTTTTAAAACTGGCAGTTGTGCTTATGAAATTCGATTCCCTAACCAATTTTCGCAGGCATAAATTTTGATATTGCCATTGTTAAACTAAAAACCATGGCAGCATCAAAAAAGAAACGCAATACGAAAAAGAACAAGCTGGGTGTTAAAAATTCCCTCGTTAATAACATCAATGCCCGCAAGAAAAAGGGAACTTCCCGGCCCAAAAAGAAAAAAACAGTCAGCAAAAAAGCTTACAGCAAGATGCAAAATGACTGGGGTAAAAAGAGAAGCACGAAAAACAGAAAGCGGAAAACAAAAAGGAAATCACGTAAATGATTTTCAGGCAGTTCCGGAAAAGCAGCGACAGCAAAATAGCTGCCTTTCCGGGAAATATCTGATCAATTGAAAGCAGCATCACCGTTCTGCCGTTTGATTGGTTAGCGCATATTCTAAAACTTTGTCACGGTTTTCCAGTAAATCTGCGGCGGTTTGCCTGATTTCAACATGGGGTAAAACCCCTCTCGACTCCTCGTTGGACGGTTTGACCGCAGCGTAATAAGCTGCAACAGGGATTCCGATATCATAGCCCGAAGCTGGCAGTTTTAAGATTATAAATGTCCCGCTATTGTCCCCTGAATAACCTCCTCCACTTTCTTCACCAATAAACTTTCCCCGATTTTCACTTTTAGCAACGGACAAAAATTCTGACGTCACCGAGAAGCTTAGCCCATCGACCAGAAAAGATACGTTTTCTTTATATGCATTTTTCCTAGGTCGCTGAATCCCCAGATTTTTGTGGTGAGTCCATAAATATCCTCCATCTTTTCTCCTCCTGACCAATATGGACGCAATGCCTGAGAACTTTGGGAAGTAGGCAAACTGCCGGTAGGTCACGTCCTTTTTCTTCCTGACATGCAGCTCAATCCGGTCGTAATACCTGAATTTGTCCACGGCTATATACGAATATAATTGCTTTCCCAACTTATCATTTCCCCCTTCGTTGCCACGCACGTCAATAATCAGATGTTTAATTTGTTTACTGGAAAATTCATTAAATGAAGTTTTCAAAAACTTTGAAAAATCCCGGTTTGAATGTTCCGGCATAAAACTCGCTACTCGCAACAAGGCTGTTGATTCGTTCAAAAAGGTCAATTCATTCTTTTTTCCATGCACGACAACCTCCTTATCCAGCTCCTTCCATGCTGCTGCCGAAATTGGCGGCAAATCCAGCATTTCGGTATTTCCTGACTGATCCGTCACTTTTATCCGGAAAGAAGATTCCAGAGTCTGAATAAAGTCAGCATACCAGGCACTGAAATATTGCTGAATTTGTGCATCTGCCGAGGTTTTTCCTTTTCCATCTACAAACATATTTCGCCTTAGAGTTTCGATAATTCCCGAGACAGACTTCCCATTAATCTCCTGAATGAATTTCCCCCTTAGATTTTCGCGGGCAGCTTTGACTATAAGTAAATTATCATCTTCATCAAAACGGACGATGATTGGCAGCACCTTGTCAGCATGAAAATAAAATGGAAATTCCTTGAACGGTGGCAGAAATTTGACGTGCCCGCATTTGATTGTAACCATCAACGGATTAACCAACCGAAAGAAATCTATCCTGCTAACAGAATCCTGTCTTTGTATCCCGCCGGCGATTGAATCAAAGCGGGAATTAAAGGCGACCTGCTGACCAAACCGGTTCAATCCCGGATGAATTTCCTCCACAGATTTCCTGATAATCTTTAAATCTTTAAGAGCCTGGTCACGGCCAAGTTTCAACGCTTGTCCCCAGCAACTCGCAACTGTTGTAGCTAATAAAATAATTAGAATAATGTTTTTCATGGCCTATATTTTTGGACAAAAATCCACGCTAATAGTGACTGTACGGTCTTTCCCGATAAGTTCGGACCTATTAATTTTGTCAGACAAAACTTAATATGATGGTAACAGCAGTTTTATGTTCGGGAATAGTACAAGGCGCTCTACTCGTGCTGCTTTTATGTCAAAAAAAATTAATACAACCTCAAACCGGATATTGGCTTTACTGATATTTCTCATCGTGGCACATCTGAACTTGATCGCCATAGATGTCAACAATATGTTCGTCCGTTTCCCTCACCTGAGCAGGTTATCATGGTTGCTGCCGCTGTGTTATGGGCCGCTGATATTGCTGTTAACGAAAAGCCTGGTCTCAAAAAATTTCAAATTCGGGCGCCTTCATATCCTGTATTTTTTACCATTTATAACGTATCTGATTATACTGACTCCCTTCTATTTTCAAAGCGCGTCAGAAAAAATCTTATACCTATCGGATCAAGAAAAAGTCTTGAAAGCCGATTTTGGCTGGATGAACCATTTGACAAATTATTTTCACGTCGGTTTTGCAATCGCTGCTTTATTTGTGTACAAATCTCACGACAAAACGGCGTTGCGTTCACAATCAGCCAGAAAAACATGGCTTGGAAGATTTCTCTATTTTATTTTTGCAATATTGGTATTATCCCTTTTTACTTTTTACACAAAAAAACTGGGGATAGAACCTTTTGCAGCGATATACCCAAATCATTTTCTTCTGGTAATCGCTCTGGTTTATTGGATTGCCTATAAAATCTTACAGGAAAAGCCGGAATTTATTTACTTGACTGAGACCGATAAATATTCTGACAATCAGCCAAAATACCTCAAAACAGGACTTGATATTGAGACTTCGAGAATTTCTGCAAAAAGACTTTTACACCATATGAAATTGGAAAAACCTTATCTCGATCCTTCGCTGACTATAACGGATTTGGGGAAAATGCTATCACTTTCCAAACATCAGATTTCGCAGGTTATAAATGCAGAATTTGATGCGAATTTTTATGAATTCATCAATAATTACCGCATTGAAGAGTTTAAACGTCAATGTCAAAATCCTGCAAATGCTCATCTTTCACTTCTTGGAATTGCTTTTGAGGCTGGTTTCAACTCGAAGGCAACCTTTAATCAGGTTTTCAAAAAGAAAGAAGGGATTACGCCTTCGGAATTTGTTAAAGGAATAAAACGTAAAGATTATTTTATCAAACAGGCATAGAGATTCCCGTTTCACACCAGATAATACCGGATTATGCCAATGGTATATTTCGTTTTCAAACAATTGCTGCATTTCTTACTGGAAAAATAGGAATGAAAGAACAATTTTTCAGGCAAACAACCCTCTGTTTTTAAAAACGCTGGTTAATCAATATCTTTGAAATAAACCCCAGCGCTATGTTTTCCCTCTCCGGATTAAAAGAAAATAATACCACAGTTTCAACTGAAATCCTAGCCGGCGTATCTTCATTTTTGGCAACAGCTTATATCATCGTTGTCAATCCATCCATTTTGAGTCAAACAGGGATGCCGTTTTCAGCCGTCCTTACTGCTACAATTTTGGTTTCATTTTTCAGCAGTTTCATGATGGGTTGGTATGCGAACAATCCAATTTTGGTTGCGCCCGGAATGGGACTAAATGCTTTTTTCACCTTTACAGCAGTCTTCACCGAAAAGCTCAGCTGGCAGGTTGCATTGGGAACTGTTTTCTGGTCAGGAATATTTTTTCTGCTATTATCTGTTTTCAACATCCGGTCCTATATCGTAAAAGCAATTCCGAAACCGCTTCGTTACGCCATTGCATCAGGAATTGGGCTTTTTATAACGCTGATTGGTTTTTCCAATGCAAAATTTATTGTGGCAAATCCTGTTACGATGGTTAGCCTCGGAAACCTGAATGCTTCTACCTGTACATTTCTGGTCGGTTTGCTGGTCACCGTGATTCTTTTAAACCGGCATGTGAAAGGCAGTATTCTGATTGGTATAGTCGTAACGAGCATTCTTGCATGGCCAATCGGACGATATTACGGTGGGAATGAACCCCTGGTGACGATCACTGAATTTGTTGCCAGACCTGATTTCAGTTTGTTATTTCAACTTGATCTGGTTAATTCATTGCAATGGAGCCTTGCCCCGATCATCCTTGCCTTTGTCTTCACCGATATGTTTGATAGTCTATCAACTTTCGTTGGCCTTGCCGAAGCTGCGAATCTTTTAGACGAAAACGGTGAACCCAAAAACATCCGGAAATCACTGATCGTCGACGCTTTTTCAACGACCCTTGCCGGGCTTACGGGCAGCAGTCCTGGTACTGCCTACATTGAATCTGCTGTGGGTATTGAGCAAGGTGGTAAAACCGGTTTGACTGCGATGGTTGGAGCTTTGCTGTTTCTTCCGTTTCTATTTCTATCGCCAATTCTCAGCGCAGTTCCTTCCATTGCGACGGCGCCTGCGCTTGTTTTAGTTGGCGTGTTTATGATGAAACCTGTTGTAAAAATAAATTGGAACGATCTGAGTGAGGCCTTTCCGGCATTTCTGGCGATGGTGCTTATACCTTTTACGTATTCCATTACGCAGGGAATTATCTGGGGATTTTTGAGCTGGACTGTCTTACACATCGCGACCGGGAAAACCCGCGAAATCAGTTTGGCACTCTGGATTATTGACTTATTTGCAATTTTAGCTTTAATACTATAACAATTTATATGAGAAAAAAATACCTGCTTTCGCTCCTGCTTTTTGCTTCATCTTTCAATACCTTTTCCCAAAATATCACAGGCGTCCTCGGTGCTTTTCCGCCTGAACTTGTCTTGCTGCGGAGTAAAATGGAAAACAGGAAAGATACCGTCATTGCCCAAACGCTTTTCTCCAAAGGCATGCTGAACGGAAAATTGATTGTCCTTGCACAGACGGGAATCGGAAAAGTAAACGCGGCTATCACCACCACGCTGATGATCGAACATTTCAAACCTTCGGAAATCGTATTTTCCGGAATTGCCGGAGGAGTGGATACTTCTCTTAATCCAGGCGACATCGTGATTGGAACAGAAGTAAAATATCACGATTATGGTGCTATTGAAGATACGGGCATGATTTACACGCCGACAAAAAACCCTTATGATATGGCTGAAAATCCCATCACTTTTAAATGTGATTCGGCGTTGATCCAGAAAGCGGTTTCTATTTCGAAAAGTTTAACTTTTGAAAAAGTAAAACGCGAAAATGGAAGTTTTTTTCCAACTATCACCAAGGGGATTGTCGTTACTGGTGATGTTTTTGTAGCCTCCGAAATTGCGACCAAACGTTTAAGAAAAGACCTGAATGCAGCCGTGACTGAAATGGAAGGGGCTGCCATCGCCCAAACCTGTTATCAGCAAAAAGTACCATTTCTAATTATTCGCAGCCTGAGCGATAATGCGAACAAAAAAGCATCTGCCGATGTAAAGAATTTCTATCAGATCGCCGCGGAAAATGCAGCGATCATGGTGATGGGTGTCGTAGGTAAAATTTAAATAACCGATCACACTTCCCCAGTTCTCCGGCTCGGTAAAGAAAAATCAGTAGTGATTTCCCGAACGGGTGCAGAAGTCAGCTTAACAGGTTCATTAAAAAGTTTATTTACTTCCTGCTGAATATCGGCCCAACATGTCACTTTCTTGATATAACGACCCGGGACTGGCTTAGTATTGATGCCCTGTTTGAAAAGCCAGTCGGCGCTCTCATAGGAAAAGATTAAAATCGGGAGCTCCGGCTTATGTTTAATCGTGTATTTGATCAACGACAGCACCTGCTCGTCCTGCTTGTTTAATGAAACAATGAAGAGATCATAGTTTTGCTTTACTTCATTCACTTTGAAAAGTGAGGATTGCAAAATCTGGCTGATACTTTCTGCCGTTTCAATTTTGATGTTTTTATTTTCTCTCTCTAACCGACTGGATATCCCGATTTTGAAGATTGATTCACTTTCTAAAATCAAAAGATTATACATAAAAAACTGACAATTTTGAGGATGGTGTTACAAGGGCTTTGGAAAACAAATTTAAGCGAGAAATCACAATTAAAACTATGTGGACCCGTAAATTAATGTAGAATTATTTTGATTAACCTACATTAGCTTCCAAATACCGAAGGCATGCAGTATTTGATCAGATAACAATACCTTAAAATCAAAAATTTAATATTTTAGTAATTTTAGCTCTCGAATTTATCAGCTCTAAGATGATCTTTCTCAAATCCTTACTTTTTTTCGCAAGCCTGACGGCGTCGTTGCAATTTTCTAAATCTTACTCCCAGACTATCACAGAGATACAAAGATTTCAGGTATCCGAAGCAAAACAAGCCGTTGCAGTTGATGAGCAATACTTTTATGTGATCAATAATAGTACAATTTTAAAATACACCAAAGCGGACGGCAAGCAAGTGTCCAGTTGGGAAGGAACCAAAGATGGTATCAAACATCTCAACAGCGGTGTAGTGATTGACGGAAAATTGTATTGCGCCAACTCGAATTATCCCGAAATTCCTATGGCAAGCAGCATCGAAATATTTGACACAAAAAATTTACAACACATTGGTAACCATAGTTTTGGAATTGCAGAACATGGCTCCCTAACCTGGATTGATCAAAAAGATGGCTTTTGGTGGGTCGGTTTTGCGCATTATGGCGGGAAGGAATCCAGTGAAGGAAGAGACGTTCGCTGGACTTCGCTGGTGCGGTATGACAAAGAATTCCGACAACTTGAATCCTGGATTTTTCCTAAAAATATTGTTGAAGTGTTCACCCCGAAAAGCAACTCCGGCGGTGCCTGGGGAAATAATGGTTTACTATACTGCACGGGGCACGACCGGCCGGAAGTATACGTTATGAAAATTCCAAAATCGGGTTACACGATTGAACATATTGCAACGCTGCCTGCATCAATTCATGGACAAGGCATTGCAATGGACCGTTCTGTTCAGAAAAAACAGATAATTTATGGGTTGAACAGAGCGACAAACACAGTCACAATTTCGGAAATTAAGTAATGCAAAACATCAAAAATTTACGACTTTTCTGATTCTATGAATTGATCAGCGAAGATCTTGATTCTAAAAGGTTGTAGATTATCACCCGACAGTTTTATCTCAAAACGGAAGTTTGTCTGAGCCACTTGTTTCATTAGCAAACTTTTAAATACATTTAGGTGACAAACTAGTTTTATCTGACCACCTGAATCTTAAAATTATGAAAAAATTTACCTTCCTTTCTCTTTGTGTATTAACGCTATTTTCTTGCACCCAGAAACAGCAAAACGACGGAAAAAATGAAAAATTAATTCGTCAATATTTCGAATCTTTCAATAAACATGACTGGAAAAGTCTTGCGAATTTTTATACCCAGACAGCCGAATTTAAAGATCCTTCGCTAGGTCAGGGAATTGTCAAACAAAACCGGGAGCAGATTGTTAAAAAATATAGCGAATTAAGTCAAACTTTCCCTGATGTTACAGACAAGGTGCTGAATATCTATCCGTCAGGTGAAAATCATGTGATCGTTGAATTTGTTTCCACAGGAACAGCTCCCGATAGTTCAAAATTTGAATTGCCGATTTGTACAATTTTCAAAATTGAGAATGGACTGATAACAGAAGACTTTACCTATTACGATAATTTCGAAGAATAGCCGGTTCTTCTATAATACTAAAAATGAAAAAAGCCTTTATTCAACTTCACATATCCATAATCCTTGCAGGATTCACGGGCGTTTTCGGGAAGGCAATATCACTTAACGAAGGCCTGCTGGTTTGGTACCGAATGCTTATTTCCGGAATTTTGCTCCTCCTGATTTTAGGTGCTTCGAGAAAACTGAAAGCAGTTTCCAGAAAGGATTTTCAACGCATTGCGCTGACCGGCTGTTTGCTGGGACTACACTGGATTTTCTTTTATGGGAGCATTAAGTATTCGAATATTTCGGTCGGTGTAGTCTGTTTTTCCCTGACTGGATTTTTCACTGCCATCCTCGCCCCTATCCTGAATAAAAAGAAATTTGAAGCTTCGGAACTGCTGCTCAGCGGATTAACATTATTGGGAATCGGTCTGATTTTTAGTTTCGATTCACAATATCGTACAGGTATTTTGCTCGGCGTGATGTCCTCGCTTTTGGTTGCATTTTACACAATCGCTAACGAGCGACTGGCTCATTCGTTTAAAAGTGAAGTCATTACGGTTTATCAAATGATCGGCGGAAGTATAGGTCTCGCTTTTCTGATGCCATTTTACCTTCATTATTTCCCCGTCGAAACGATGATTCCTTCCTGGCAGGATTTGGGTTACCTGATTATGTTGTCACTGTTCTGCACCGTTCTTTTGTACATGCTGCTAATCCAGGCGCTCAACAAAATTTCTGCATTTACCGTAAACCTGAGCTTCAACCTGGAACCTATTTATACGATCATCCTGGCCATTCTGATCTACAAAGAAAACCGGGAATTAACATGGCCATTTTACATCGGTCTTGGTTTGATTATACTCTCGGTTGTGCTGCAAATGGTCAAAGTATCAAGGCAACATAAAAAGGAATTGATTTAGTTTAACTTTTTAATAATGAAAATGCTGCCCATAAGGACAGCATTTTCATTTTCGAGAAGGGGTTATAATATACTTAGCTTACAGTATGTATATAGTATTTCTAATTACTTATTTATGACAATCTTGTGCGCGCCAGACGTTCCGTCAAGATGAGTCAGTTTCAATAAATACATTCCGTTTGCCAAATATCCGACAGGGATTCCACTGGAAATGATGCTCGAAAGGGAAGCTGGTGAAGATCGGTATGCCACCACTCCATTCGTGTTCACAATCGAAATTTCCTTTACATTTTCAAGATCGATATCTTTCAGAAACAAGACATTGGAAACAGGGTTTGGATATACACTTACACGGCTTTCCGCGCTTCCAAATTTAATGTTTCTGATAGTACTGTAAGCAAATGTTGCGTCGCGGTCGATCATTTTCAGACGGTAATAATTCATACCCCTTTTAGGAGAAACATCTGAGAATGTGTAGTGAAGTAAGCTTTTGCTTTCACCGGCGGCTTCTTTTTCTCCAATAAAATTCCAGTTTTTTGCGTCTGTGCTGCGCTCAACCTCAAAGCGTTCTGCATTTACTTCTTCCGTAGTCGCCCATTTCAATTGCGCCGTACCCGTTTCTTCTGTTACAGAAAAGGAAACAAGTTTTACAGGAAGTGGAGAATTAACACAAAACTCTATCGGATCGCTGATATCTGTACAACCGCCGCCAATAGCCGAAAGATTGGTGGATGCAGTAAAAACTGGTGAGGCAAAACCATTGGCTGTATTGTAATTTACCGCGTAGATTCGGTAAGTACCAACAGATGCAGGTGCTGTCAAAGTAGTTGCCGTCCCGCTTGAAATAATCACATCAGCATTGTTTGTAAGTACATACCGCGTTTCATATCCTGCACTGGTATTCTGTCCAGCTGGCGTAAAAGAAATAGAAGTGCCGGTCACTAAACAACCACCTGTTATACAGAATGTAACTGACGTAGCGCCTACCGAAACACAAGTACCTGAGACTGCGCTGATGTTACTGCCACGAGTAAAAGCTGGTTCTGAATCGTCACGGAAGTTGACAGTGTAAATTTTGTAAGATCCATCCACGCCTGGTGCGGAAAAGCCGCTTACGACTGTTTTGATAATAGTCCCATCTTCGGTTGTGAGCACGTTTGCAGTCGTATAACCTGCCGTAACATTATTGCCAGAAACGGAAAAATTTATAATAGCCCCGGGGCTCAGACATTGTGAAAAACCATTGAGCGAAGCGCCCATAAAAATAAAAACCAGCGCAATCTGACTCCAAAGCACCCATTTTTTAGAATGTATCATGTTTGATGATATTTAAGTGTTGGAAATCAATTAAGGATTAAGCGTGATCGTGCCTGCCGCCGGCGTGCAGCAGTCCGCAGCCTGAACTGTGACAGAAGTTGCCACCGATGCTCCACAGCCGTCCTTCACCATAATTTGATAAACGCCCGGAGTTAAACCACTTTTGATGTTGCTCGCCTGATAGGTTGCGCCGTTATCAAAACTGTAAGTTTGGCCTGTGATAGGGTTATCGATTGTAATCGTACCGGTTGCCAATGAACAAGTTGGCTGGGTAACCACAGCAGAAGGCGTTGGCAAAGGCAAACATCCGCCGAATGTGAAGTATGAAGCACCAGGAGCCCATGCTGTTGCGTATGAGAAATAATCAACGCCGTTAATTGTTATTGGCGTTAGTACCAAGGGGTATGTTGCGGCTGAGGTTGCAGAACCGGTCGCGTTTCTAACGATACGCGGCGAAGTGTAAGCCGAGACCGCACTGGCCGGGAAAAGAAGTGTAACGGCCTGCGAGATACTTCCAGCATTTTCTACCTTCCACCATCTGTTAAAGACATCATTTACATTTGTCAGGTTACTTGCATAACTGGTACCTGGAAGATTATTATCACCCCAGATTATATACCTTCTGTCCAGACCGATAGCACCTGCGTTTGCTGCGTTGGTCGCCTGTGGTGCACCGTTAAGACTCATAATAACCTGATCTCCCGGATTGGAACTCTGGCTTTGTTTTTGTAATAAAAGCGAGGTATCGTCACGACCAACACCCGCAATATTATTTTCATATCCTGCCACTGAATATACCGTTGAACCATCTGATGTCACATAATCAAAGGGTAACGTCTTTCCGTATTTGATAGCAAGATATGTTTCAACCTGCTGGCGTTCCAGCGTTGTCAGATCTTTTTCATATACAATTGTTTCAAACAAATTCCCTGCCCAGGGTTGCGTATTGCTGATACTGCTTCCTATGCGGAGCTCCTTACCTTCAAGGCTATACGCACCGATAGCACCGTTTCCAGCTGCGGCAGATGACCCATTTCTAAATATCTGGTGATTAAAGGCTGGAACAGCGACAGTTCCCGTTCTAAATGTCCATATATTATTTGTATTGTAGTCAGAAGCGGCCATCGGTATCGCTATTCTACCTCCGGAAACTGCATTTCCCATATCATAATAAATCGTCCCACCGTTCGGAAGATGTACGTTCAAACGGTTATTACTTGTATTGGCATCCGATGACCCCCACAAAACGCTGGTCAGAGAAGTGGCATCGCCAAGTATTTTTGCAGCTAAAAAAGTGGAATTACTATTCACCGGATCAGCGCCGAATACCGTAGAGTTTATCAAAACATCATTTGTTCCATTAAAACGAACGACCGGGTTCCAGTTCGCCAGATTTGCCGCGTCATCATAATAGGTAGCTGTTCCAATAAAGTTTTTCGCTCCAGGCTGTGAGGTCCAGCTTGTCACAGCGCTTGCGTTTGTCGTTGTACCGGTTCCGCTGTTGGCCTTTAACCAGACCATAGCGCCTGTAACACCTCCCGGAGATTGTGCGTGCGAGGTTGAGATCGCGGCTAGTAAAATTGCCGTCATCTGGCAGCCAATAAAAAGATTTTTCAGCCGGATAGCTCCGACCTGAAATGTGGTAAAAAGTTGTTTCATAGTTCTAATTAAGAAATTGATTTACTTCAACTGATACAGGTAAATATCCCGATATAATGCTTTTCGACTTCTACAAACTCTACCTACATACAGCAATAAGTATTTCGATACGAGCGATCAAATCTATTAACTATTGAAAAATTAATTCGTAGCGACACTTTTGGCGTCTGTGTAAAATAAATTAGACAAGCCCTGAAAGTAGTATTTTCGTAACGCATAAGGATACCGGAACACGCCGGTTTGGCTGACCAATAAGATATACTTTAACAAGTAGGCTAAGCAGGATTTCTGAAATGGATTTCTATCTGTTTTGTCCTGAGGCATTATTAAGTTCCCAAACTTTTTTCAACAGCTGAGACAAATTACTCACTTTCATCTTTTCAAAAATCCTGTTTTTATAAACACTCACTGTCGGCAATGCAAGTGATAATTTATGAGCAATTTCACTGGTACTTTTGCCTGCGATAATGTGCTCCATTACCTCCGCTTCACGAGTGGAAAGTCGGGATATCTGGGATGAGAGACTCATAATCTGATTTTCAGGATCGATATTTTCCAATAAATGTTCCGTCAGAAACGGGCTCATGTAAATTCCGTCAGCAAGAATTGTTTGGAAAGCGGACTGAAATTCTTTTACCGTGCAGGTCTTCGGCACAAACCCCCGCGCTCCGGCCTTGATATACGAAATTGCATAAGTTTCTTCCGGATAAGAGGAGAACATCAAAACCTTCAAGCCAGGTCTGATGGCAAATATTTCGTGCAGCATACCAACGTGATTGCCCCCTGGAATATTGATGTCCAATACCAGCATATCATAAGAAACGGCATTTATCATTTTCAGCGTACTTTCAACAGAAATTGACATATCGGTTTCGCAGTCCGGATATATTTCGCTGATCATCATACCAGCGCCCAAGGCAATTACGCCATGATCATCAGCGATGAGAATTTTCAACATAATTTAAATAAACTGGTAAGGAGGTAGTGTTAATTACGCAGTAAACTTAAATTAAATAAACGACCGGTTTCACTTTTTCACGAAAGTTATATTCAAGTAAGATCGTTTGGCAGTTGAAAACAGACGCGATTTTTAGTAGTCGGCAGGAGGTAAAAAAACACCAGACAACAAAACATGATATATATCATATTTTCAGATTAAGCGAATTTTGAATATAGTTCTAAATTTGCACTGTCTTTACATGCCTTAGTTCAGGTACTTTCGATCAGCATTTACTTATCCTCCTCTATTCATTACACTCAACTTTTTAATATTTTGCAAGCACATGGCTGCCCCTTAGCGGCCATGCGTATTAAAGTCTGCTACGGCCTCATTCACCTATTACTAATAATTTAGTTATTTAATATTTTTTAATACAATAGGCAGCTAACACTGGCGTTTGGATTTTATGTTTCACCTAATCCAATCAAATCATTATGAGATCACTAACTGTACTTTGTTTGCTTTTCTGTCTTAGTTTTTCGGTAGGTTTTGGGCAGAAATCCATCGAAAAAATTGGATACGTAGACCAACAGCTGATCATCGAAAGAATGCCTGAGTTTAAAAAACTGAATCAGGAAATCACGTTGAAAAGCCAGCAGTATGAAAAAATCTTAAAAGGAAAATACGACGACTATGAAGCGAAGTCCGCAGCTCTTGACAAATTGGTTGCTGGCAAAGCTGAGCAAATGATAATAAGAGACAAGGCGCTGGAACTTGATAACCTGAAAAAATCTTTTGATGAATTTGAGGCTAATGCCATGAAAGAACTTCGTGATTATTATTCCAAAAAATTCTCTCCGATCAAGCAAAAGGTGAATGACGCCATTGTTTTCGCTGGCCGCCAAAAGGGTTATTCTTTTATTTTGAGAATGGATCTTAATCCGGACGGAGGAGATATATGGCCAGTTGTATTATTTGCGAGGGATTCGACGTCTAATCTATCCTCGGAAATCATGAAAAATCTTGGTATTGACAGTACGGCTGCGTCGGCAAGAAGAATCGGCCTTCCTCAGATGCTGCAACAGAAGTAGCTTGAATTCAATCTGAAATGAAAATGAGAGCTTGAAGGCTCTCATTTTCATTTTGAATATAAAACGATTGATATATTCAGGCCCAGATTCGTGATCAATAAGTCAGACTTTTTAGATAAGCAATCGTCTGAGGAACCTGGGTGGCATAACTTGGACTTTCGTCTTCGATATAATAATGTTGGATCGATGATTTTTTAGCGGCTTTTAAAATCGTCGGAATGTCCAGCTGTCCAGTTCCTAAGGCAACGTCATTTTCAACCGGCGTCCCACCCGAAAGATTACCCTCTACGCCTTTGCGCAGGTCTTTCATGTGAACCAATTTAAAGCGAGTAGGATATTTGTTGATCAAAGCAGCCGGATCCTGCCCAGGAAAAAATGCCCATAACATATCGAGCTCGAAGCTTACATATTTCGGATCGGTTTTCTGAATAATATAATCCATCAACGTCCCGTCTTCGTGTTTTTCAAATTCATAGCCGTGATTATGGTAGCAGAAAGTCAGCCCGAATTCGTCTTTTAGCTGCTTACCCATTTTGTTAAAATCGGCAACGGTTTGCTGAGCCATTTCCAGTGTGAAAGGACCTTTGTGAGGTATCCACGCCACCCGAACGAACTTGGCACCTAAAGCCTTGGCGTTCTGTCCGACTTCCTGCGTTTTGTTAAGCGCATCATCATAGCTAACTCCAAAAGAAGAACATTTTATACCTCTTTCGTCCAGCAGTTTACGAAGCTCAGGAGCCGTTTTTCCAAACAAACTCGAAAATTCCATATCCTTTATTCCCAGTTCTTTGAGCGTATCCAGAGTGGCGGCTGCGTCCTTACTTAAACTTTTTCGAAAAGTGTAAGAAACCATTCCCGGTTGCTCAGTAAAAAGAGGTTTTCCTTTTTGTGCATAAAGATTATCATTACCCAAAGCGAAGGCAAACGCAAGAAAAGTCAGGTGTTTAATTTTCATATTAAAAAGATAAGTGATTAAGAAATTTCATGAGTTGATACCGTGCTAATGGACGAATTAAAACGCCGGAGTCCCTGTTTAATTTTCAACTTATTTTCAGTTTCGTATACCCGGCAGCTAAAATGTGCATTTCAACAAATCCAAGATGCGCTTTTTGAATACATTGCTGCTGTTTAAAAACCTATTATTTTGAAGTGCCAGACAAGACTGATTAACTCCACACGCCATTTACAAAACAAAGCAGATGAGGCCGAATCTATACTTAAAAACGTTCGAAGATAAGGAATTGGTTTATGGTGGATTACGCTAAAAAATACATCTGAAATTTGATATCAACAAACAACCGTTAAATCAAAACTACCACCGAAGACAAGCGACTTCTGTTGAATTTCACTAACTTTAACATACTGTAAATCAAAAGATTGATTGCCATATTATTGATCTTCGCTCAAATCTGTGTCAGATTTGAGGCAGGATCACCTATGCCAAAAGCCAGTAAAATGTTCACTGCACACACTCAGGTTTTTTGATAAATCTAACCAATGCAAAAAGGATTTTCAATCATGAAATCATTTTTACCCAGCAGAGAACAAATTCCTATTATGGTAACGTTGGCCATTCTGCTTTCGCTGGGAGCGATGTATTATTACAATTACCTGCCAGCCAGCCAAACGAATGTCAACCGGTGGAAATTTCGGACTTTGCAGAATGTGAATGATAATATTCGCGCAAAAATGGACAATGGATACATGCTACTCGAAAATTATTTAAAACCGGGATTGGATAAAATCAGTTATCATAAGGAAAATAAAAATATAAAACTTCTGAAAGATCTCCCGCTGGATACTATTTCTCTCGTAACAGATAAAAAAGATACAATTCCCAAGTTCAGCATAACAGATGACAATCAGTTGCTGATTACCAGAATGGACTCTGCTGGCAACCTTCGGATATCTCTTCGCTATAAGTTTGATGATTTTTTGAAACCACTCTTACCTGATTTTGTTTTTGATCATTATATTGTAGTGAACGACAAGGCTGTTGTGTATCAGACATTCTCTTCCGGCCTCGACTATTCTGCTGATTCACTGCAAAAGTATTTGACAAAAACTTCGGGCACTACAATCAAAGACAAAGAATTCGGAGGCATTTCCTACAAGCTGTTCATGCAGCCGGTGGTTTATGACAGTTCCACCAAATTTATCGTCATAGGGCTACTGACGCAGGAACACTACGACCAGGAAACAAGCAAACTTGCCCCGAGTGTTATTCTTTTGCTGATCACGCTTTTCACATTTATCGTCATAACGTTTCCCGTAATTAAAATTTATAATCTGAGAAAAGAAGACCGGCTAACCATAACAGACGCACTATCATCGACGGTCGTCTTAATGGCCATGATGTCATTACTCTTTTTTATTTTCATCAAATATGATTTTTTATTTACAGAAGAGGTAAAAGAAGACCCAAAAAGAGTAGTCGCGAAAGGGCTTGAAACAGCTTTTTTAAAGGAAGTAAAGGATGGAATTGACAAACTGAGCAGCTTTGACTGCATGGCGACAGAAAGCAAAATAATTGATACACTTTACGGAATTGGAAAATATAGGAGTTCAAACACTGGAAAAGCGCAGAATGATTGTGTTGAAACAATGGCAAGTGCTCTGGACTTTGACCGGATTTTTTGGATGAATGAAAAAGGAGTAGAAATAAACGCCTGGAAATCAGACTCAATAGAAGTCTTTTTTCCGGGAAAGTTTGCAAAACGAGCTTACTTCAAAACCATTTCGCAGAAGCTGGGTTATAGTAGCTATCCTCAACTAAGATCCAAATTTTATGTCGATCAGATTTATTCCTGGATTGACGGGAAGTTCTTTACCGTGCTGGCAATTCCTTCAAATGTTCCAGGGATGAAAGTTGTTGCTATCACAATAAATCTTCTCAGCCTCGACAGTCTCAAAATTATTCCCGGTTACTCATTTGCATTTGTTGATAAAAGCGGAAAAGTATTATATCATTCGAAAAGATCGAAAAATTTAAACGAAAATTTACTGTTAGAGTTTTCAGAGAGCGATAGGCTTGCGGGCGCAATTAAAACTGAATCGTCATCCAATTTCAAAACTGATTATTTTGGTCATAAGTACGACGTCTATATCCAGCCAATTTCAATGCTTCCCTATCATCTTGTTATCATGGATGATCTCATGTACAAGGAGTATCGGGATATAGACGTTTATAGCTTTACGTTCTCAATGCAGTTTACGCTTTTCCTCTTTTTTACGATACAGATGCTGGCTGTTTTCTTCGCGTCTTCGCATCGTTCGTTATACAAACTTCAACTTTTTGAAACCAGCTGGGTTGGGCCTAAAAAATCTTCACACAAAGAATATATTCTGGCGACGATTTTCAATTTATATATCGCTGCTTTGCTCTGTTTATTTTCGTACGATACGGTCATGTCCAGGTTTTACATAACCTTTTTTGCAATTTCTCTTCTTCCCGTTTTTTTGAATCTTTTGTTTGTAAAAAAATATTATGCAGAAGAAAATATTATACTTAGTAAATATAAGATGCGCGCTATGTTGTGCGCGTTAAGTTTCCCAGTTGCGCTTTCATTGTTGTCACCATTTGTGCTGGGAGATTCTCTGAGTAACCTTTTGGAATTTCAAATTCTATGTATTTTCCCTATTCTTATAGTACTGAATTTTGGTAAAACATTTGTTGATGTCACAAAATTCATTGAAAGCCTTGCTTCAAAAACAAAATATAACCAGACTTTTACTGCACTCATTTTCTCCGGAATAGTTGTAACAAACGGAATTCCAATAATCATATTTTTCACTTCATCTTTCAATTATGACCAACATCTTATCGCTCGATCCAAACAACTTGAATTAGCGAAGAATTTACATAACAACACGATAGAGGTTGGAAGAAAAAACAATTTCACACCTTATGACATTTACAAGGATTCCTTATGGGTCAAAAACGTTGGTACAAAGAAACCGAGCGATACTTTGGAAACCAGGGAAGACCGGCAAGCAGCAAGGTTTCTTAACGATTTCCGCGTTTATCAAAGTGGCCATTTGTTAAATATTAAAGACCTGTATACCACGAAAAGATCCGGACGTTTCTACTTTTTCAATAACATCATGAGGCAAGTGACTGCTGAAAAAGATAGCACCGTAACAAATATTCAGCAAGAGGGCGATTCGTCAATCCTGCTGGAATCATCTGCACTCAACTTTTCATTTCCCTCACTATTAAGAATTAATGGGATTATTTTCTGGTTCGTCTTCGGAGGTTTATTGACTGCGATCCTGTTTTTGATATATAACCTAGTAAATAAAATTTATTCGTTGAAACTTCCCGAAACCAAAAACTGGGAATACATTGATGATGAAATTTTGACAAATAAAGAGCTTAACAATTTTGTTTTTCTTATCAAAACTCCCGGCGCGGATCCATTGGAATTTATTGAGAAAATAATAAGATCTCATGAACCAAATATCCCCCGAACCGGACAAGTTGACAAGGACCATGCTCAACTGAAAAAATATTATAAGGAAATAGACTTTTCAAAACCAGACGAAAAAACAAACTCGTTCGATAAAACATTAGACGATTTCAGAGAAAAAATAAAACTAGGCAAGGATACTCAATCACTGATCGTTATTCACCACTTTGAACACAATTTCAAAGATTCTGCTTCCAATCTGGAAAAACTTAAAAAACTGGAAGATATCTATCGTACAGCCAAGGAAAAAAATCAAAAAATATTGATTTTATCAACGATCCATCCCGGCACTTTGATTGAAGCATTAGACGAATCTGACGATAAAAAAACGGATCACAAGACCAGCGAAAGATGGCAGGTTTTGTTGGCGAACTTCCGTATGATAAGTCAAAAACTCCAAAGATTTTCTGTGCCCGATGCGAACCTGACATCTGCGATATACAAAGAAACGCAGTATACGGATTATGCAAATAAGCTTGCCGAGCCTGCAATGCGAATTTTTAAGGCGAATTTACCAAATGATGAAGAAAACATATCGTATAAATTGCAGTTGACTTCCTATCATTTTTACGGAGCCTTGTGGCAATCTTTTTCCAAAGAAGAAAAGTTTATGTTATATGACCTTGCAGAAGACGGACTGGTCAATTCTTATGATAAAAACACACTTTATCTTCTTTTGGAAAAAGGGATCGTGGTTCAAAACAACGGTATGTTGAAAATATTTAGCCGTGGTTTTCGGAGTTATATTCTTGCTGGCCTGGGGAGCTATGAAATGGAGAAGTTAATTGAAAAAATTAACGATAATCGGAACTGGAATAAAATTAAACTTCCACTTACCCTGGTTTCTATTGCCATTATCGGTTTTCTGTTTTCATCCCAACATGAAACCAGCACTAAATTATTGACGTCCCTGGGAGCGCTGGCAACGATATTACCAACAATCATCAACTTTTTATCTTCTATGGGAGGTGATGGTTCTTCTCAAAAAGGAAAAGGATAAATGAAATTCTTACATGAAATGTTTATCTACCAGTGTTCAATACTCGAAAGACTGTAACAGATCTACTGCAATAAATACCTATCTTTCAACAAATTACAATGATGAATATTATGGCCAACCGCCATCCATCCTAAACTTCTTGCGGTGTAAGGCACTTCCCTGGTGAAACCTTTGAAGTCAAGCATTTCATTGGTCATACCTTTAAAAAGCGTAATCGTCGCATTTCTGATTGATAAAAGTTCTTCGGCGATGTCTTCCAAAGTTCTGTTCTGCGCGTTAAAATCTTTGTTATATTCTTGGCCCTGAGGAACTTCAAGTAATACATTTATCTGCCGGGAATAACAAAAAGCTTTATAAGCATAATAACGCTCATCATCCGCAAGGTGGATAAAAACCTGTTTGACCGTCCATTTATTTTCAGCATAAGCAAAATTTTCGAGCGATGCCGGGACGGAAGCGATAATGTCCAGCATCTGGCTTTTATTATTTTCCAATGCCTCTATCAAATTGTTCCCAGGCGCCAGATTCAGGAAATATGGATACCAATGTGGAGCATCTTCCAGCTTCGGACGGCCAATTATTTTCATTTTTTGGATTTGTAATAATTCGAAATAATTTGTTACCTGGCGTAAGTTTCGACCCTATGAAGCAGATAACGTGGAGAGATCAGCCGACGTTAATTTTAGGCCAAATGTCATATTTTAGGCCAAATTGGTTGCTTAATATGGTATCAGATCAAGTGTGATTTGATTTAAAATAAATGATCTTTATTAAGATTCTCACTACGCTATTTTCCTAAAACCTTTCCGATCAGCATTTGGGTTTCATGATGTTCATGCGAATTCCTTTTGCCCAGGCGGTCATTAAATTCTTTAAGCACTTTTCTGGATTCTTCCGTCCCGATTGCTCCTATTCGTTGGATCGTGTACGGTAAAATTTTAGGCAACTTCGCTGTTTCAGCCACTTGCAGAGCACGTTTCATATCGATAGCTGCCATGGGTTCAAATGCAAACCAAACCATAAGCGGCAGATTATGGTCATTCTTGTCTTCTGTTTTCTGAACCAATGCCTCCATCACCTCCCAGCGCCGGGAAGGCTCTAATCGAAGCATTGCCGAAGTCAGGTATAGTCTCACCAATGCTGAATTATCAGTTTTTGCAAGTCCGGCGAAAAGTTTCAATGTTTCAGAAGATGCATTTTTATTTTCAACCAAAAGCTGAATTGCCCAGCTTCTCAAATATTCATTTTCATGGGCGAGCAAATTTGTCAAGTCTTTTTCAGTAAGCCCCTTTGTCACATGCAGTGTCCAGAGCGCTCTTAGTTTTCGAGTCGGATCCGGATTTTCGGAGAGAATTTCTTTCAGCGCCTTATGTACTTTTTTATTTGGCCCACGCTCCTGCAAAATCGTTCTTGCCTGTCTGACATACCATTCATTGGCATTCAACTGGTAATTTACAAGGTCCGTATCTGACGCTTTGGAAAGGTCAACTTTCACCCATTTATCATTTTCATGCGTGATCTTAAAAATCCTTCCCATCGTTTTATTATGCACGTCCGGGTTTGGACTGTGGCATTGATTTTTGTCATACCAATCGATCGCATAAACCGAGCCGCTCGGGTCATATTTAAAATTCAGCCACTGCGACCATGAGTCGTTCATGGACAAAAAATCGTTTTTGTGCGTCGCTTCATATCCTGATCCGGACCGCGTTAAATGATCGATATTTAACTTCGCGCCATTGATATTATTCATAAAAATTTCATTCCGATATTCCTTCGGCCAGGTATCGCCGCCTAAATAAATCATTGCTCCGGCATGGGCATGACCACCGCCCGCAGAAGCAGACCTAAAATTTCCAGCATGTGGTCCACGGTCACCTACCCAATGCACATGATCAGCGATGGTTTTGATGTCATCATAAGTATATGGATTAAAATGCTGGTCTGCCTGCCGCTGATACCTGGCGCCCTGGATCACGTGATACATGTGCGGAATCACGCAAACGGTGATAAAAGGGTGCCCGTAATCGTTGAAATCAATTCCCCAGGGATTACTTGAACCTTCCGCAAACACTTCGAATGCCTGGCTGGTCGGATGATATCGCCAGACGCCTGCATTAAGTTTCGTGCGTTCGGCATCCGTAGCACCAGGTTTTCCAACATTCGAATGTGTGAAAATACCATGCGTTCCATACAGCCAACCATCAGGTCCCCACCTTAAATTATTGAGTACCTCATGCGTATCCTGGGTTCCCCAGCCGTCAAGCAGTTTCTGTGGAGGACCGGCGGGTTTGTCATTTTTTGCGTCAATTGGAATAAATAAAAGATAAGGTGCAGCTCCCAGCCAAACACCGCCCATACCCACCTCAATTCCACTTACCAAGTTAAGTCCTTCGGTAAAGATCTTTCTATTGTCAAGCGTTCCATCACCATCCGTATCTTCAAAAATCAAAATACGATCTCTCCCTTGTCCTTCCGGAGCCGGAACGGGATACGTATGTCCCTCAACCACCCAGAGACGGCCTTTTGAATCAATTGTAAAACTGATGGGACGGATAATTTCCGGCTCTGAAGCTGCCAACGTAATTTTAAATCCTTTTTGCAAAGTCATCGCCTTCGCGGCATCCGGTCCGGAAAGACCAGCATTTGATACCGGGTCCAACGGAGGAAGAATAATAATATCCTTTGGTTTCAGTTCATTGGGAAAATCCGGACGGGTCGGATAAAACAAAAATTCGTCAAAGTTGATATGCGCCCATTTGTCGTTTGGAATATAGGGTATCTGAGATATTCCGGTTTCATTATCAACAATACGAATAAAAATTTCCTGATTCAAATAGTCCTGCAAATCCACAGCAGCCGGCTGCAAAGTTGCCCGCCCCTGCCCTGTTATATTGTAAATCACACGATCTGTTCCAGCAAGTACCAGCTCGATACGCGTATCCTGCAATGCGCCGCCGGAAACGCGAAAAGCCGCAAACGGCTGCGTCACTAGAAATGAAGCCGAAGTCAATGTTCCTGTCAGCCTGGAATTAACTGTTCCGCCACTGCTCAAAAAATATTTCCCTTCGAAACCTATATGCATTTCTTTTTCGTGCAGCGGCGACGGATCCTCTTTGATCAGTGCATTTGTGAAAGCATCACCGGTAGCTGTCCAGTCTTGCAGCGTTCCTGTTTCAAAATTCAGGTTAAGCGGCTTGCCGTTTTTCATGGGCAGCTGGCCAGGAATTGTTTTGTCAGAAATTAAACCATCTACTACTTCAAAATTTCCAACCATTCCGGCCGCGCGATGCCCCGGTACGGAGCAGTAGTATGTATCGTTTTGCGAAGCTTTAAATACAATACTTGTAGTGGCGCCTTTTTCGATGATCACTTTACTTTTCAATCCCAGTTTTTCCAGAGAAATATCGTGTGTCATTAATTCGCCATTGGTTATCGCAATTCTGACACGATCGCCCTTATTAGCTTTCAGGGTTGGATTTCGCGCGCCGTCCGGTGCAAAAAATCCCAGCATCGTTGCTTCCAAAGCATAATCACGATCAAATTTTGTCGTATCTGATACTGATCTGGACTGGGGTATGGCTTTGCAGAAACCAGCCGATAGTACAATTGAGAAAGAAAAGTAAATGAAAAAACGAAATGCGGACATAACACTAGCATTAAGTATGGTAGGAATAATCGTTTTTATATAAGCTGACCGACGATTATAAATACTCGTTTATGAAGCCGTAATTATGAAAATTCAGAGGGAGAATTAAATTAATAATTTATTATTTTATCCTTTGAAAGTTACAAACCAAAACCAACATTATCTAGAACGAAATCGTTGCTCGTTTTCTTTCTGACCGGTAAAGTAATTGAAAATGAGGTTCCTTTGTCTAAATCAGAATGCGCCTTTATAACGCCTCCGTGGTTACGGATAATTTTCCGGCAATACGATAATCCGATACCTTTTCCTTCCGGAACCTGATCATACGGCAGATGTGCGAAAATGTCAAAAATCTTTTCAAGCTGCGACTGTTCAATTCCGATCCCGTTGTCTTTCAGAATAATCTCGAAATATTTCCCTGCCTTACCATTTGATAGCGGATGTTCTATTAAATCTACTTCAATGTCCCTGGCAAAAATGTCAATTACAGGAATTTGATCTCTTCTGGAAAATTTCAAAGCATTATTGATCAGATGAAAAAACAACTGCTCCATTTGAAGAGGTATTGCCTGAACAGAGGGGAGAAATCCGACATTTAAAATTGCATTTTTTGCACGCAAATCGCCGCGCAACTGTACGCTGACATCCGTAATGATCTTGTTCAGATCTACGTTTTCAAATGAAGACTCTTTGTAATCCAGATCCGAAAACTCAGAAAGATCCTTGATCATCATGGAAAAACGCTGTGCGCTGGAAGAAACTTTTACTGCGAGTTCCCTGGCCTTTTGAAGATCCGACGCCTCGGTAGCAACCACCAGCATATCGCTGAACATACGGATTTTGCGAAGTGGCTCCTGAAGGTTGTGATCTGAGATATGTTTATATTGACGGTTTTCGTCTGCCGAATGTGTCAGTTGCCGACTTAATTCCTGTACCGTAAAATTGCTCTGATTCAGCAAATCCATGCTCTGCAAATGAAAAGCAATCAGGTCCGTAAAGAGATTGAACATACCGATAATCTTAGCATCGCTAAGTTTGGCAGGATTGGGATCTATTGCACAAAGCGTACCAAAAAACTCTCCATTTTTCAGAAAAATAGGCACCGAAATATAACTTTGAAAGCCATAAATCCTTGGTGTGTGGTGATTGACATAGTCGCTCTCGCTCACATTATCTATCACAACGGCGCGCTGACTATCGCGAATTTCATTACAAATGGTTGTCTCAATTTCTAACTCACTACCAGATACCAAGCCAAAATTGATATCATCCTGCACGCTGCATGCAATCCATCTGTCTTGTGTCACCCGGGCGATGGCCGCAAATCCCATACCTGTTGCTTTGCAGATTACGTCCAGGATCGTCGCAACAATTGGTATTTTATTTACTTTCTCAATATCAGAAGCAAGTTTTTCCTCAGTAGACATCATCCCTAGTTGTGTGATTTCAAAACGTTTGTAACGAATATAAGCAATAGATCACAAGAAAAGTTCATAACGCACCAAGCGTAAACGTTGTTGAGAAATCTTCTAAATATCAGGTAATCAGTTATTAGAGAAACCTTAATCGCATCTTAATCCCATTCTTAAACTTAACCATTGTAAACTGGTTTTCTGTGGCACGGCGTTGTGATAATTCCAAATAAGTCCGCCCTGACAATAAAAAAAAGATAACCGTCGGACGATTATCTTTTTAAAAAATTGAAAATATTTTGCGTTCGCCGCTTACTACTCTTTTACCAGAAGCCCTGGATATAGTGTCCCGTCGGCAGATGGGAAATCGATTTTCAGCAGTTTGGCAATGAGTGGAGCGATGTCTTGCAATCCCATTTCCGGAATTACTGCCCCCTTTTTTATACCATTTCCAAAAACAACAAAACCGGTCTGAATTTCCTTAAAATCAGGAAAGAATCCATGCGTCCCTCCGCTTGCCGGACGTACCAGATCGCCTGTTGCTGCGTTACCAAAAGTTAATCCTTGTTTGGGTGCAAGCGCAAGACTTGCATTAGGATCAGAACCTACGACATCAAGTGCATTTCTGTCTTTTACAGTAAACATCGACTGCTGCGCTACAGATAATTTATTTAAAATTGTCTTTACCTTTTCCAAAGTTGCCTTGTCATTTTTATCTTTCAAATGCAGAAACGAAGAACCTCCGGAAGCGTGGAAATATGCCTTCCAGTTTTCTTTGTGATTTGGATCATAAAGACCTGCCTGAGCAAGCAGAACATTTGGCGAAATAGACGAATGAATATCAACAAAACCATGGTCGCCCGTAACGATAATTGTTGTTTTTTCTTTAATACCCGCCTTTTCAACTGCTTCAAGAATCGCCTTAATTCCTCTGTCCACACTTGAAAGCGCTGCGCGAACTTTATCTCCGTCTCTTCCTTCTTCATGTTCAAAATGGTCAACCGCGACCAAGTGAACAGCCAGAAATGAAGGTTTATATTGTCTGATAATGTAACTGCTCATTCTGGAAAGATTATCATCGATACTCAAATAATCTCCGTCAAAATCAATTTCTTCAAGCTTACCAACCGCGTTTTGCTGAACTTCTTCGTAAAAGCCTTTTGGGAAAGAATGCTCGGAAAGCGCTTTGGTCATATTCCTTTTTCCACCTTTTGTCTCCGGCAGATACCAGTATTCGGGAATGTTATAAGTCGCTGGTCCGCCAACCGAAACCGGCCAGAAAACCGATGCTGTTTTCAAACCCTTTTCCTTGGCAGCACTGAATATGGTCGGGACTTTTATATTAGAATAATCCCAGTTCCACTTTCCGGTAACTTCCAGCGGTTCAGATGGCACGTTATAGTAAACGCCGTGTTTGATCGGTTTCACACCAGTGATCATCGTCGTGTGTGAAGGATAAGTAACGGTTGGAAAAACACCTGTTACACCATCGGCATAGGCTCCGGTTTTCATGGCCTGACGAAGATTCACCATCGACCAGGATGCATCTTTGTAAAACTCAGGTCTTAAACCATCGATACTAATTAAAATTACATGCGCGTCCTGGGCCATTACGCTGGCAAAAGACAAGGCAGATAACGCAAGAATTGAAAATATTTTTTTCATGAATATGGTGAAGTAAGCCATTAAACAATTAAAAAAGCATGGATAACAATCGATGATGTTATCCATGCTTTCCCATTTTAACTTAAAAATTAGAACCCGTATCTCAAACCAAGCTGAACCTGATAAGGATTACCGTTTAAACTGGACACCCCTGTTCCGGCGCTCATGTTATAAACAAATTCCTGTTTCGCAGTATCAAAGCTTTTGATCGAATAAAGATTTTGCTTGCCAAGGTTTTTACCAACACCCCAATCATGATTCACAAGGTTGGCAACATTGAAAACATCAACAGAAGCTTCCAGACCATGGCCACCGAACAATTTAAAGCGTTTCGCAAGGCGCAAGTCAAATACCCCGTAGAAATCATTGATACCGCCATTACGCTCTGCCATTTTGCCCATATCTCTTGTGATATAATCCTTGATGCTCTGCTCTGCTTCCGGGTTGTTCAAGATAGCTTGAATGCCGGTACGGATATATTCAGGCGTTGAAGAACTGTTCGGATCGTAAATGTAAGCAAGGTCATTCGACGATACGAAGTCACCATTCATGTTACCACTCACTGCCATTGAATAGCGTGTTCCGCCGATTCCTGAATACCGAAGACCGATTGTTACACCATAAATGCTTGGAGCAGTTCCGTAGAATACGATTTTGTTACGGAATTGGTTATTTGCATAATTCATCTTGCTCAAATCACGTGGATCATCTGCAACCATCAGGTCAAGCGTTGCTGTATTGGCTACGTTTCCGTTGTAAGATGTGTTATCTTTTGAATCATTCCATGTGTAAGAAGCAGTAATCTGACCATCTTTGAAGTAACGATAAGTTCCGTCGATCACCACTGCATACTGGTTTTTCTTTCCTTCGCTGTTCAGTTCAAGCACACGACCTACGTTTTTGGTTTTGCGGCTTTCCAACCAGTTGGTTGCACCATTTCTTGGCGTAATACTGCTGGCCGGCACAAATACACCACGGTTAGCTTCTGCTGCAATACGGAAGAACGGATCTTCCACCATGTTACGGTCTACATACATATAGTTGTTGCGAGCCCATGAGGCATATCCGCTCACACCCACACGCATACGATCACTGAAGAAGTGGTTGTATGAGAAATTGGTTTTGTACACCACCGGTATTTTGGCGTCTTTGCTGTTCGTGTTGATGGTTATCAACCTTTCGACACCCTGAATGTTGAAAAGTTCAGCACCCGGTGCGGTTGAAGGATCTGCGCGATAACCTGGGAAATTTGGTTTTGGCACCAGGGCACCCTGTATATCCACAGACGCAACTCTTGTTCCGTCAAACAGCATGTTGTTGATCATCGAGTATGGATTCAGCGCTGAGCCAAAAACACCAGCACCGAAACGAACGACATCTTTGCTCCGCTCATTTACGTCCCATGTAAACTGTACACGAGGTTGTAATTGCGTCGTGTTGATTACGTTATCAGTACGCAAGCCAAGTTCGTCAAAAACCACCTGACTGAAATTCGCACTGTTCAGATATTGTGTATTGTCCAGACGTAAACCTGCCATCATTTCAAGTCCAAGCGCCAGTTTTGTATCCATCTGCGCATAAACGCCTGTGCTCATAGAGTTAACAACATTACTAGGGTCATCCAGCAAATTGATTTCTCTTGCATAACGATAAGGCGTCTGGTTTTCAAAATTTTCAAGACCTGTGAAATAAAAACGTCCGTTCATTTCACTTCCGTAACGCGACTTCATACGGTTATACATCAAATCAAGACCAAAAGTGAAGTTGATTTTTCCTGTATTATAGTAAAAGTTATCAACTAGTTGAACAACAGTTCCTTTGAACCATTCAGGAGAAAAACGCTGGCCACCGATCTGGATCGATGTGTTGTAATTACTTGATCCGGAAACAGAAGAAACGTTTTCTACAATAGCACGTGGAATCCCGTCTGCTGGAAGTTCTGAGCTAGGTATAATAGCCTGGTCCTCATAGAAATGCTGTAACTTCACCTCATTGGTCATTTTCGGATTCAAAATTGTCCGCAACGACGCCATGATGCTGTTATCAAATCTTTTACGATCAATATAAGATTCGTAAGCATTGATACCGCTGTTGTCACCTTCCGAAAGCATATCATTTTCGATCACCATGTTATTGCGGATAGACAAAAGGTTTTTCGAATTCAGCTGCCAGTCGATCTTTGCAAAAATAGCGTCTGTTCCTTTTGTCTTGCCAAAGGCACCAAACTGAGGGTTGTTGGAAACCCCATATTTTGATCTGGCGATGTCTGTAAATTTGTCCAAAGTCTGCTGCGTTACACGGTTAGCAGCTTCGTCAGCAGGAGACTGAATGTTCGCAATGTACAAAGGACGAGAGTCAGCTTGGTGATCCCACGCTACGAAGAAATGGACTTTGTCCTTTTTGATCGCTCCACCCAAAGACGCTCCATACTGGTATGTAGAAAAGTCTTGCACTCTTTTGTTTCCTCTCAAATCATAAGGACTTGAAAGCCAGTCTGTACGCATAAAAGTAAACGCACTACCTGAAAGCTTGTTAGTACCGGATTTTGTTACAGTACTGATTGTACCACCACCAGCGCGGCCCATTGTAACGTCGTATTCATTGGTTACAATTTTAAATTCACGAATTGCTTCCATTGAAACAGAATATGCACCCTGCGTAGATCCACCCGCGATGGTACCGCGTGAAGTCATACCATCTAATGTAAAGTTAGTAGAAGAAGCAAGTTGCCCACCCAAACTTGATCCGTTGCTCAATGGCGACAGTTCAATCAGAGACGAGAAATTCCGGCCATTTACTGGTAGTTTAGTAATGTCTTTTGCCGTGATCGGCGTTGATGCACCCAATGTTACCACTGTGTTTTTCAATGAATTCGCCTTGATATCAACAGCTTGCAGTTCCGTAGCGCTATTCTCCATCACGAAGTTCAGCTTCAACTGATCACCCTGGTTCAAAGAATAACCTGTCTTCTTCTGTTCCCCAAATCCAATGAAAGAAACAGTAACAGAATAAGGTGAGCCCAAAGGTAACTGCTTGATAATGTAGTCACCATTGATGTCGGTAACGGTACCGGCCTGGAAGCCAGTGGATTCGTTTCTGACCAAAACAGTCGCGCCGGGAATTGGTCCAGCAGCTTCCGTTACCTTCCCGATAACGGTTGCTTCGTTTCCTTGCCCATGCACCCTCGGCGTTGTGAAACAGAGCAGCGAACATAGGAGAAATAACCCTGTAAATAATTGTTTCATTTTGTTTGTTTGGAATTTATGTTAGAGTAGTAAGTATTCAAAGCATAGTGAGCAGCTTCTGATTTTTTTCAGAAGGCCGGTAATCAATAAATGGGAGGAGGTTATTTGTACTGAATAAGATGGATATGAGATACTGCCAAGCGAATTTTATTTTATATTTAATTTAAATTCAGTTTTATCAAAGCAAAAATCCAACCCAACACGATATACGTCACAATTGATTTTTCTTTTGAGAAGATTACCAGAGCTTGTTATAGGTATTCCTTCCTGTTCTTAACTGAGTGCAAAAGTAGTCTCACAATGTTACCATCCCGTTAAGTCCAAGTTATGCTTTGATTAATTAGCCCCTCGCCTACTAAATTCGTTTTTGTTATTCCATTTTCAAGTCGGTATGTTACCTTTAAGGATTTAGAACCGATTGTTAAAAACAGAGATCATGGCAGAACCCCAGCTTACCGGCCTGCAAAGACGTGCAGAAAAATTTATTGACAGGACAATATCATACTCGAACCCGCCAGCCGAGGCAGTTACCGGCAACTTCATTGGGTTCGATGAGTCCTCCGTAGATCGTGCAGTGATACAACTTTCCAATGCAGCAGACAGAATTACAGTTCCTCTGATGTACGTGGTAAATTATTTCGAGGAAAGTGAAGAAGCAAAACAGGAAGCGAACCGGAATTTGACTTTTGAGAAAAGACCCGCCTTTAAACCCGGTAAATAGGCCAGGAAAATTTGATATCCAAAGCCAGGTTGTTAAACGAGGAAATTCATGTTATGAATGTTGATCAGTATTTTTTTTGTAAAAATTCGATTGAATTACTTACCATTTCCAATAATACGTCTGTGTTAATATCTTCGATTTTTTTGATATAAATACAGCTTTTCGCCATTTTATATTGCCCTAAGTTTTGCAATAAAATTTCTCTTTTTTCGGGATCCAAAGAAAGATATAAAGATATAGCATTGGTCCGAGCCGCGATACCTGCCAAAGGTGCATCCCCTGAATGGCCGCTGTCGTAGACATAATGATAACTTCCAAAGCCTACTATACCGGTACCCCACATTTTCGGTTCAAGGCCAGTATGCTGCTTAATTAAACTGATTATTTCAGAACAATCTGCACGCCTTTTTTCTTCGGTGATATTTTGGAGATATAACGCTACACTATTTTCTGTTTCGATGGTTTTGTTCTTTGCCATACTGAGATAATTTACTTAATGCTTAAACAAAATCTCCAGTTATAATTCAATTAATGAAGATATCGAATTTTGAACAAAAACTAAAATCGATCGATTCGCTCGACTATCATGGACTAACGAATTTCCTACCTCCTTTTGAACCACTTTTTCGTGAATAAACGTGGCGCATAGGAAACCATAAGATAACTCCATACCGGTATTTCTCCGGCATCAATTACCTTATTTAGCAATTCCATGCGCCTTGTAGCCAAGGTGAAAGAATAACCATAGATGATTTCTACGGCTTTCGCTGGCCGGTAATTCAAAGACAAGTCACTCTCAAATCCCAGATATTTACCGTCAACTTCATCGCCTTTACTTACCAGTGGAAATTCAGAGAAAAACAAATGTGCGTCACCTCTCAGTGACAGCTTTTTGCCTGCTTGAAAAATGGTAAAAAAGTAAGGATTAACAAGTCCCTTTTTGTTGACGTCAGCCGGGAATCTCGTGAACAAATTCATATTACCCATAAACTTCCAGGCAACGCCATAAAGCGGGACGAACGAATTCGAAACTCCCTTTGAAACCGTATTTTTCTCTCCGCTCAGAATTTCGGCACCTAGTCTGAAAAGCGTTCTGCCGGTATTGTAACTAATTTCAGGTTGAATGTAATAAGCTTGTATTTTCTCGGAAGCAGCATTCTGGCCGTACTGATAATAGGCACTAACGGTCGCATAGATCCTCCCATGGGCATATTCAAGTCGCCCGCCATTGGTGATGCGCTGATAATATTGTCGATCTCCGGTTGTCCTGCGAAATATATCTACTGCATTGATAGTGGTCAGCGTAATTTGATTATGGAATTTATATTTCAGATTGTGGACAAAAAGATATTTATAACTGTGCGAGGCGACCGGAGAATAAACAGGATCAAAATTGCGGGAATATGGCCGGGTAAATGCAATAGTCAAATCGGTTTCAAGCGATTTTTTATAAATAAAGCGTATCCCTTCATGTGCACGGCTTTGTTGAGCCCATGGCGCTGCTGAAAATATCCGGCCATTGTCCAGTGATAACGCCTGCCTGCCAATTCTGACCGACAGTGACTTGGTGATACTTGGTTCTGCATATAATTCAAAAAAATTTATGCTTCCTACCTTAGAAAACCGACCGGATTTTCCCCATACGTGAATTTCCTGCGGAGAGGCATGCAGCCGGAGCCAATTCGTTCGGTAGGTGATCCCAAGACGGTTTCTCAGTGTTGTAAAAAGCTCCGGCATAACAGTGTCGGCAGGAGTCCACATAAAATTATCACGATATTCTGCTCGTGGCCTTACTTCAAAATCGATAGTCAATTCGTGACGTAAAGTATCTGAGGATTGCGCATGTATTGTGCCGGTTAAGAAAAACGGACTGAGTATCGCTAAACGATAACAAATGTTCGTACTGAAGAGAGATGGCCAGGACACAGCAACAATGAGCTTATATGTGTTGCAAAAAAAATCAAAGTAATTGATAATCTCTATAAACTTTGTGGATTAATTTAAAAGATATTACGCTCGAATCCGTGTAACGCATTTTCCGTGCAGAGATCTTAGGTAAAAATCCTGGAAATGCATATGGCATCAGGATAGAATTAATTATTGACGACATAACATTTATTAAGTTTATTTACTTAACGAATTTCTACAATTAAACTTCATTAATTTGCTTCCTTCGTATGGATTGATAACTTGCAAAGAATAATTATTGAAAAACAAAGAAGAAAAGGAAGTTACTCATCATCAAGCCTATACGTTATGCCAAAATCTACAACCTTTTCCTTGATAATAGTCAGCTGCATTTTGTCATGGAGTTGTCAGAAGAACGACCAGAGAGAACAGCAACTGGCTCAGCGTGAGGAAATCATTAGCCAAAAAGAACAGGAGTTCGCATTAAAAGAGGCGGATTATTATTCACTTTTAAAGATGCGCGACAGCCTTCTCACCAAAAAGGATACGCTGATTATCCAGCAATGGCCGGCAAATATTGCCGGGGTGTGGAGCGGAAAGTCTGTCTGTCGGGAGTCCAATTGCAGTGAGTATGTTATCGGCGATCAGCGCGCCAATCAATGGGAATTCATCAGTGATTCTACCGGGCTGTATACCCGTGTTGTTGATAAAAACAATAAAATTGTTCGTGTCTATAATGCCCGTTTTGACAGCACAGGAATAAATCTGCAATTTGGCAGTGACTCCTCCGCGAGCAAAAAAGTAAATCTTTCCGTTGATCTAAATCCTCTGACATCAGAGGTTTTGAAAGGCATACAGACTGTCAACATTAACCAATCGTGTACTGCGAAATTTTTTGTGGAACTCACCCGTTCAACCCAGTGATAAATTATGCAGTTACTAAATATACATATTGGCAGTTTGCCGATTGAAGATCCGGTTTTAAAATTTCTACTTGAACTTATCATCATCCTTAGCGCGCCGCTTTTACTAAATAAAATAAAGGTACCGCATCTTCTTGGTCTGCTGATTGCAGGAGCCGTAGTTGGACCGAATGGTCTGAATTTGTTAGCCCGTGATAGCAGTGTCGTGGTGACTGGCACGACTGGATTGCTCTATATCATGTTCCTGGCAGGACTGGAAATCGATATGGGTGATTTCAAAAAGAACAAATGGAAAAGCCTGACATTTACAGCTTATACATTTGCTGTCCCGTTTATAATGGGTTTTTTAGGAGGTTATTATGTACTTCACTTTTCCGCACTGACTTCCATTCTGTTTGCGAGTTTGTTTTCGTCTCATACGCTTATCTCCTACCCGCTGGTAAGCAAGCTGGGAATTTGGAAAAATCTTTCGGTCAATATAACAGTTGGAGGAACGATGATTACAGACGTACTTTCTCTACTAGTGCTGGCAGTCGTGGTTGGCATGACCCAGGGAGAAGTTAATAATGCCTTCTGGACCCGGCTAACTTTTTCAATCCTGGCTTTCGGAGCTACGGTACTTTTTGTTTTCCCAATTATTGGAAGATGGTTTTTCAAACGGGTCGATGATAAAATTTCACAATACATTTTTGTTCTGGTGATTATTTATTTGGCCGCAGTCCTGGCTGAACTGGCAGGTATTGAGGCAATTATTGGCGCATTTTTCGCTGGATTGGCATTAAATAAACTTATCCCGCATTCATCCGCGATGATGAACCGCGTAGAATTTGTGGGAAACGCGATTTTCATACCATTTTTCCTGATTAGTGTTGGTATGCTGATCGATTTCAAGGTGTTTTTTAAAAGTCTGGAAACTTTGGAAGTTGCTGCTGTTATGCTAGTTGCTTCTATCGGTGGAAAATATTTAGCAGCAGTGGCAACGCAGAAAACATTTCGACTCACAAAAGATGAAGGAATGCTGATTTTCGGACTGAGTTCTGCATCAGCAGCTGCCACGCTTGCATCGGTTATGGTTGCCTACAATATTATTGTTTCCGAAACAGCAGACGGTACGGCAGTCAGACTATTGAGCGAGCACGTGTTAAATGGAAGTATTCTTCTCATTTTAGTTTCCTGTACAATCTCTTCTTTTGTGTCCATGTCCAGTGCCCAACGCGTGGCAGCAGTTGAAAAGGAAGATACGGCGTCCGGAATTAACCGGGAAACTGAAAATATTCTCATGGCTGTAAATTATGAACAGACCGTTGAAAAACTTGTCAATCTTAGTTTATTAATCAAAGCGCATCATAACAATGACCGATTAATCGCTTTAAATATTATTAACAACGACAAAAATGAATCTTCGGTCAGGAATGCCAAGAAAACGCTTCATATCGCTGTTGATACCGGGGCGGCCGCAGATGTAAAGATTCTACCTCTAACGCGTTATGACAGCGATGTTGCATCCGGAATGAGCAATGTGATCAAAGAACAACAAATTACCGATCTGGTTATTGGCTTGCAGCCGGATAAAGGATTTACGCCTTCATTTGTACATAATCTTCATAACGGATATTTGCAAAATGACAATGTGAATACGCTAATTTACCATGCCGGCCAGCCCATTGCGACAGTGAAACGGTATCTCGTGCTGATTCCTGCAAGGGCAGAACGTGAACCTGGCTTTTTTAATGCACTTCTGCGTGTCTGGAATATTGGCAAGAATTCAGGTGCGCTCATGAGTTTTTATGCCGAAGATTCCGTAATCCAGATATTGAAAAGGGTAATCAATAAATCAAGTATCGAATCATCGCTGCACACCGTTGCCCAATGGGACGAAGCAGAACTGGCGGCAACCAATCTGAAGGACGACGAATGCCTGATCATTTTTATGGCAAAAAGAGGTATGGTTTCCTATTTCCCGCAAATGGCTTCCATCACGGACTTTCTGGATAAACATGTAAAGAAAAATAACTTTCTTTTGATATACCCTTTCAGCCTGCAAAATCCTGATGAAAAAGAAAAACGCTCTGTAAATAATCATGATGATTTTGCAGAAATCGGGCAGATGATTGGAAAAATATTTTCGCGATGATAAACTGAAATATTATTAGAATTATAAACAGGGTTACAAAACCATTGGTTTTCACAAGATTTTGATTACCTGGTTTTGTAACCTATGTCTGTTGTGACATTTGTCAAGTGAATTTTGCGTCAAGTATATGGACCTAAACTTGAAAAGTGCCTATTCCCCAGTTCAAAAAACCCTCCCATATATGAACAATTGCGCATCAATTATTTTGATCGACTCTACCGCCGCATGAAGAGCTTTTGTCTGGATAAGCTTACCGCTATTCCAGGGCTTATCGCGCGAAAAATTTAGTCCTGTCAGGCAAAAGTTTACCGATTAAGGTCCTTAAAAAATTAGACAATTTTAGCTCCGTTTTTGAAAACTGTCAATTTCACGGAGCATTTTAATGGACTCGATAACGGGGATCCAGTCCTTACCACTAAAAATAAACCGGAACCATCTTTTTTCATGGTTTTCATATTTGATATTAATAAATAGCCATATCGCTGCCACTACGAAGATAAGGGTAACGATTCCCTGAGCAACCAGCCATACAGGATTTTCAAACATTCTTTCCTGAATACTAAAAGTTGTCCAGACCGGGGCATGTAAAAACATTAGTCGTGAGATCAAAAGTGTAGAGCTTTTCAAGCTTGCCAATCTATACTGTGTTTTAAAAAGTGATTCGCTTATGTCTGTTTGATAAATTAAAATAACCTGGTGAATATAAATTCCGATTACTACCGTAACGGTTAATGCATGAATCAAGATTGAATACCAAAAAAAAAGGCTCGCAAAGGTATAGGTATGGTACAGCACAACGCTTAGGAAAGCAACCCAGAGCATACTGGTAATAATAATTATTATTTTCATTGGCGCCATAGAGCCTATCAGCGACTTGATTTTAATAAGAGTGATATCGGCAGCATTCTGCCGGTTCAAAGTAAGACTTTCCTGAAGTTTTTGATCGTAAGACCGCCATAAGGCTATCAGCTCGCTATCTTGCATGTTTTTAAGATTTTAATGTTGAAAATTTCTTCCTCAATTTTTCTTTAATTCTGACCACTTTTGTAGAGACATTAGACGGGGTTATTCCTAAAATATCCGCTATTTCCTGCTGACTTCGCTCTTCAAGATAAAGCAGGATAAGCGCCCTGTCGAGTTCATTTAATTCTCTTATGAAACTGTATAAAAGTGACAGTTCGGAATCAGATTCTAATGGGCTATCGTCGGTTAACAAACTTAGTATTTCGGTAGTAAGCGGTTGGCTGAGCTTGATTATTGTTGTCTGTTTTCTGTAAAATGAAATCGAAACATTTAAAGCGATACGATACATCCAGGTAGAGATCATGAAATGTTCATCATACTTTGGGAAAGCGAGCCAGAGCTGAATAGTAATTTCCTGAATGAGATCCTTACGGTTTTCGACGTCATAACAGTACGCGTTGGCAACTTTGTAAATGATTCCTTTATTGGCTTCAATTACATTAAGAAAACCGGCAGTATCTCGCGAAAATAACATTCTTATTGTTTTTTAGAATTGATCATCCTTATTCTAATCAATTATTCGCAGCTGGAAATCGAATGTCACAAAAACTTACTTTTTTTTTAAATTTAAAAAATTCGCAGTATCCGAATTATTATGGAATCTTTCTCCCAAAGATGGATATGCTCGTTTTTGTTTCAGTTTGTATGGAATTATAATTAACAGAAAATTTCCTCTGCGCGTGGGCTTTCGAGTGTAATTTCTTCTATTCCTTTCCAGCATATCTGAGTATAATAAATCACCAAGGCTTTGGGTTAAGCCTTGGTGATTTATTATTCAAAGTTAACCTGTTGATCAAGCGATCAAAATTTTGTTAGCTGGTGTGGATAAGGATCCGACTAGATTGCCAATCCCTTCCAAATCCCGGGTGTCGCAAGTTCCACTAAATGTTTATTGGTATCATAGAAATATAGACTATATCCCTCATTGAACGAAATTTCGCTTTCGATATTGATGTTGCGGCTAGTCAGTCGTTCTTTCCAGTAATCAATTGCACCACTGTCAATTGAAAATGCTATGTGAACTGGCCCTTTTCCATCGTGTGCTGGTATAACGCCGCCTGTCGTGAGCTCAACCCCATCAAGAGAAGCTTCCTCCTGAAACAGTAGTAACACTTGTTTTCCTGCAACACTTAATGCTACCAGTCGTTCTGAACTAATCAAAACTTCAAATCCAAACAAATCTTTGTAGAACTCACTTGCACGATCCAGATCCGGGAAGTACAACGCAGATTCTAATATTCCATTAACTTTTCCTTCCATGTGTTATTACTTCGTTTTGTTACTTCTTTCGATATCTATGTTTCATTTAAACCTTTTTTTCAGGAAATAAATCGCATAGAAAATCTATAAAATTTAATTTGCTGCGGTATATGTGACCTTCTGAAATAAATTGCCTGGATATCCTCAGATTTTTTGCTTGGTTATGAGCTATTTAAATATCAAATGCTGTTTTGCAGCCTTGACAGCGTCATTGGATAGTGCAGGCTTAAGTTTGCGCCCTGTATTGATGACTAGCTTTGCAATGGTTGCAGGTATGATTCCTATGGCTCTTGGAACTGGTGAAGCGGGTGAACAAGTAGCGCCATTAGGGCACGCAGTTATCGGTGGGCTGATCGCATCAACATTGGCGGCGCTTTACATTGTCCCTCAGGTTTATGTTTGGTTGCAAGGCAGTGTGAATTTCCAAGACCCGTCTCTTTTACCTGATAATCAGGATTCATCTCAATCAATTGTGCATTCAAACGGTTCAACTCAATCAAGATCAATCACAAGCATATGAAGACAATATTTTATAGCGGTTTTTCCCTGGCATTGGGCTTTTTAACATTAAGCAGCTGCTCCACGCCTGACTCTGCCGACAATAAATCTAAAATTAAGGATAAATCAAGCAGTTTCCCCGCTTATCAAATCGGCACAGTATCCAGTCAAAAGGTAGGCCAACAAATCCAGCTACCTGGCGAGTTTCTTCCTTTTCAGGAAGTTAGTATCTATCCAAAAGCAACAGGATTTGTCCAGAAAGTAATGGTGGACAGAGGTTCGAATGTACGGAATGGACAGGTGCTGATGGTACTGGAAGCACCGGAAACGGAAGAACAATTGGTAGTTGCTCGCTCAAATTATCTTAAAGCACAGGCGATGCTTGTAGGCAGTAAGGAACATTATAAAAGACTGGTATCCGGTAGTAAAATCGCCGGATCGGTATCAGCGCTCAATCTGGAAACCGCGCATGCACGCATGATGGCCGATAGTGCATCAGCGATGGGTGAACAGGCCAATTTTGGCGCGTTAACAAGATCAAGTCTTATCTGGTTGTACGCGCCCCTTTTGATGGCGTGATCACGGAACGGAATGTACATCCCGGTGCTCTGGTAGGCTCTGGTGTACAAATGAATGGACCGATGCTGATGCTTCAGCAGCAAAACCGGTTAAGACTTGTTGTGGATATTCCCGAAATTTACAGTACCGGAATTAAAAATGGAGAACAGGTAACTTTTAATGTTAACGCTATTCCTGGCAAAGAATTTAAAGGGAAAATAGCCCGGCGTTCAGGAAATATGAATCAGAAATTTCGGTCAGAAACCGTTGAAATTGATGTTGAAAAGGGATCAAGCGCCTTAAAGCCAGGTATGTTTGCAGAAATTTCTTTTGCTTCTGACGGGACAGCAGGAGCTTTGGCTGTTCCCAGCTCGGCAATTTTAACCTCAACTGAAAGGCAGTATGTCGTTAGAATCAAATCTGGTGTGACTGAGTATGTTGAAATCAAACAAGGTCAACAATCCGGAAATATGACTGAGGTATTTGGAAGCTTGCAACCAGATGACTCTTTGGTGACTAATCCACGAAGCAATCTCAATAGCGGAACCAAGCTGGCTGTTAATTAAATCAACATTCGGCGCATGATTAAAGGATGCATATTCCTTACCTTCACATGTTAGCTTCATTCATTAGTGAATATAAAAAATGAATTTTTATATGGCGACCACAGACCAGGCCGATTCTATATTTTTAGAGCTCTGCAAAGATTTCCAAAAATCTATTTCTCATCCTGATACCCGCCAATTTACTATCAGACAAATCATTAAACCTAAGTTCCAGTCGAAAGCATCAGAAGGAGACTATGTCCATCATATGTTCATTAAAGTCCTGTATGAAATGTATATTGCAGGTTTTCAAAATGGTAGCATCTCGTCAAAACTTACGGACGTACACCAGCGAGAGATTGAAGAAATTAATGATTATTTTAACCCGTTGGGTGAAATGAATTAGCGAAAATAGAAGGATGCATATTGGGTTAATATACTGAATTTCAGTATATTAAAGTCGCCAAACCAATCCCAATATGCATGTCAAAAATAGTAAAAAATTATACA
>NZ_JAKFFS010000007.1 GCF_021502725.1 Dyadobacter sp. CY345
GTTTTAAAACGAGAATTTTGGCTAAAATAACAGCTCTAACCTCGATTCAATACATCAACAAATTCGTGTATCAAAGAAATATCAACAATATTAAAATTCAGATTACATAATTTCACCCAACGAGTTAATTTAGAAAAAACCTGGTGAATGCCGGTAAGCTTTAATGCTTGCCGGCTTTTTTTATTTAAATCAGGCATAATTTTAATGTTGTTGTCTCAAAAACTGTTAGCCCAAATAAATATCATCAATCAAATTTTATGAAAGCAACCTGGAACCATCAAGTGATCGCAGAAAGCGACGAAACAATTGTGGTAGAAAATAATCATTACTTCCCTGTGCAGTCTGTAAACCAGGAGTATTTAATTCCTTCGGCTACGCATACGACTTGTCCATGGAAAGGCGAAGCTTCTTATTATACGCTGGAAGTGGACGGACGGTCGAATCCTGACGCGGCCTGGTACTATCCTGAACCAAAAGAAGAAGCAAAAAATATTCAAAACTATATCGCCTTTTGGAAAGGTGTTCAAATAGGAGCCTGATCCCAGTCGATATGCAAAAGTATGACGCAATTGTAATTGGTTCCGGCCAGGCGGGAACTCCTTTATCTAAAAAACTTGCAGAATCAGGATTAAAAACGGCGTTGATTGAAAAACGTTGGGTAGGAGGGACTTGCGTTAATGACGGCTGTTCGCCGACAAAAACCATGGTGGCCTCTGCTAAGTTGGCCTGGTCGGTCGCAAATAGTGAAAAACTTGGTATTCATGTCGGCGGTTATACTGTTGATTTTCATGAAATTCTGGATCGGAAAAATGAGGTTGTAAACCGCATGAGGGGAAATTCTGAAAAGGGAATCAAAAAAACGGAGAATCTGGATCTGATATATGGAACAGCCGTTTTTACCGGTCCAAAAGAAATCACAGTTAAGCTGAATGACGGCGGCGAACAAACATTATCAGCAGATAAATTTTTTATTAATGTAGGTGAAAAACCATCCATTCCGGAAATTGAAGGCATTGATACCATCAACTATCTTACGTCAACTTCCATTATGGAGCTTGACGAAATTCCGGAACATCTGACCATTATCGGAAGTGGGTATATCGCTTTGGAGTTTGGTCAAATGTTTCGCCGTTTCGGAAGCAAAGTTACGATACTGGAACAATCCGAGCGTATTTTACGTCATGAGGATGAAGATATTGCGGGAGAAATTGTTAAAATATTTTCGGAAGAAGATATCGAAATCATCACGGATTGTAAAGTTGAGCTGATTAAAAAGGAAGGTGATACGATCAATCTTTTTCTAAGCGCTGACGAAAAACCTGTAAATATTTCCTGTACTCACGTTTTGATAGGTGCCGGCCGTAAACCGCAAACTGCGGATCTTGGGCTGGACGTTGCAGGGGTTGATGTCAATGAAAAAGGATATGTAAAGGTTAACGATAAACTTGAAACATCCGCAGAAGGAATTTACGCTTTGGGTGATGTTAAAGGCGGGCCGGCTTTTACCCATATCGCTTATGATGATTACCGTGTCATTAGAAAAAATATTATAGAAAATGGCAACGAATCCATCAAGGATCGTCTCGTTCCTTATTGCATGTTCATCGATCCGCAGCTTGGCCGCGTAGGTATAACGGAACAAGAGGCGAAGGAGAGCGGAAAAGATGTTTTGGTAGCGACCATGCCAAATTCAAGTGTGGCGAGGTCCATCGAAACGGGCGATACTCGCGGAATGATGAAGGCTGTCATAGATAAAGCAACAGGGAAAATTCTCGGAGCTTCTATATTGGCAGAGGAAGGCGGAGAAATCATAAGCATCGTTCAGATGGCCATGATGGGAGGAATTACCTATCAGCAGTTAAAAGAAGGTGTTTTTGCACATCCAACTTATTCTGAATCGCTCAACAATTTATTTATGACGCTTGATAAATAATTTTTGTGCTGTGATGTTGGCTGAGGTGTGATTTGTTTTTTGAGACAGTAGTAACCGATACTAAGCCAGATGATCATTGCCAGAAATGTCAGTAAGGAATTTAATGGAATCAAGGCAGTTAATAATATTTCCTTTGAAGTAAAAGAAGGTCAGACGCTGGTTTTTCTGGGAACCAGCGGCTGTGGAAAAACGACAACCTTGAAAATTCTTAACCGGCTGATTGAACCATCCGATGGAGAAATTACGATTAATGGTAAGAATATTTTGTCTCTTCAACCGGAAATTTTACGACGTAGTATCGGTTACGTTTCTCAAAATAATGGCCTTTTTCCGCATTATACCGTTGCAGAAAATATAGCAATCGTCCCCAATTTATTGAAATGGGACAAAGTAAGAACCAGCGAAAGATCCAATATTTTACTGGATCAGCTGAAACTTCCGGTCACTGAATATGCCAACAAATATCCTGACGAATTAAGCGGAGGGCAAAAGCAGCGCGTTGCTCTTGCAAGGGCTCTTGTTTCTGATCCTCCGGTTTTATTAATGGACGAACCGTTTGGCGCACTCGATCCAATTACAAGAGCAAATGTCAGAAAGGAGTTTCTGGAATTGCCGGAATTGAAAAGTAAAACAATTGTTCTGGTAACGCACGACGTTCAGGAAGCTTTTGAATTGGGAGATCAGATTTGTCTGATGGACAAAGGAATTATTGTTCAGACAGGTTCTCCGGAAGAACTGATTTTTAAACCTATTAATGAATTTACAAGGAATTTTTTCAGCCACCAACGTTTGCAGCTCGAATTAGGCGCTCTGAAATTTAGTAGTATTTGGGAATCTCTTACGGATGCTTCATCTTCATCAAAACCTTCTTTGAACAGTAATCAGAGTCTGTGGGAAGGTATGGAAATGCTTTCTGAAAAAAACGAGGAAACACTTGTTGTCAGAAACTCAGAGGATAACTCTTACAAGGAGGTTTCAATACAGACAATCCAGTCTGTCTATCTTGAAAATAAAAGAAACCGATGAACGAGCAACTGAATTTGGGGCAGTTTATGTTGCAGCAGTCAGGCAAATTGTTGGATCAAACCATCGCACATATTGGTCTGACTTGTATCTCGTTGCTCATTGCCGTGGCTGTTGGATTACCACTTGGAATCTGGATTGCCGATAAAAAACGGGCTGCCTGGTTTGTTCTTGGAGTCGCCGGAATTCTACAAACTATTCCCAGTATTGCTTTGCTTGGTTTTATGATTCCACTATTGGGAATTGGCGCTTTACCGGCTATTGCGGCACTTTTTCTTTACGCATTGTTGCCTGTTATACGAAATACATACACCGGTATTACAGGCGTGGACCCAGCCATCACGGAATCTGCGCGTGGAATGGGAATGAATAAATGGCAGATATTATTCCAGGTCGAAATACCGTTGGCGATGCCGGTAATTCTGGCGGGAATCCGGACAGCGACGGTAATTAATGTCGGTGTGGCGACGCTTGCTGCTTACATTGCGGCTGGTGGTTTGGGTGAATTTATCTTCGGCGGAATTGCTTTGAATAATACGAACATGATTCTGGCAGGAGCCATTCCTGCGGCATTGCTCGCGATTTTACTTGATTTTCTACTCTCACTTTTTCAAAAAGCAAACCTGAAAAAAATGAGGAAAGTAACGCTGATCTTGCCGGTACTGCTCATTTTATTCTCGTCTTTTTATATCATCCCCTATACATCTGAAAAAATATTGGCCGGTTTCACGCCTGAATTTATGGGGCGGGAAGACGGATATCTTGGACTGAAATCGAAGTATAAACTTGATATTTCTACCGTGGTGATCAGTGATGCGGTGATGTATAAAGCGGCATTCGAAAACAAACTGGATGTAATCAGCGGATATAGTACGGATGGTCGGTTAAAGGCTTATGATCTGGTTACGCTCGAAGATGATAAAACAATTTTTCCACCTTACTATGCGGCTCCGCTCGTTCGTCAGGATGTTCTCCAAAAACACCCGGAATTACAGCCAGCTTTGGATATTCTGTCGGGCGTAATCAATGACTCCATCATGACAGAGTTGAATTACCGTGTTGATTATCAGAAACAATTGCCCGAGAAAGTTGCGCTCGATTTTATGCTGGAAAAGGGATTGTATAAGAAGCCGCAAACTGGTCCGGAAGCAGGTATTATTCGTTTAGGGTCAAAAATATTTGCTGAGCAATATATCCTGATCAACATGTATAAAATGCTGATCGAAGGAAACACAAAACTTAAAGTTGTAACCCGAACAGGTCTTGGCGGAACAAAAATTTGTTTTGATGCATTAACCAATAATGAGATCGATATGTACCCGGAATATACCGGCACCGGACTTCTCGTTATTTTAAAACCTGACAAAAAAACGCTGGACCCGATTATTGGAAACCGTGAGAAAGTATTTGATTTTGTTCAAAAAGAGTTTTCTGATCAGTACAAATTGAGCTGGCTAAAACCGATTGGGTTTAATAACGCCTACGCTTTGATGATGCGGAGAAGTCAGGCACAATCCTTGCGTATTAAGACTATTTCAGATTTAAAAAATTATTTGTCTAATGAGAACCACCAACATTAGGGAAAGATATAACCTCGTCAGAAAGTATACTGAACAGATTTGTCAACCTCTCGAAACGGAAGATTATGTACCACAGCCGGTTCCGTTTGTAAGTCCTCCAAAATGGCATCTAGCGCACTCAACATGGTTTTTTGAAACATTCATCTTGAAAAATCACGTCGAAGACTACAAGGTTTTCGATGAAACCTTCAACTATTTATTCAACAGTTATTACAACAATGTCGGCGACCGCGTCCTGAGAACGGATAGGGGAAATATTACGCGCCCGAAGGTATCGTATGTGTACGCATATCGCAAATATGTGGATGAGTTTATGAACATTCTGCTGGCCACGCTGGATGACGAAAAGGCTTTGACGCTGATTGAGTTAGGTTTGCACCACGAGCAGCAGCATCAGGAATTGCTGGTGACAGATATCAAATATATTTTAGGACATAACCCAACTTTTCCGGTGTATGATCCTGATCATAATCTCGTTGATGATGTGAATTCAGAAACAGGTTTTGTTCAAATCAATGAAGGCATTTACGAGGTCGGATATCAGGGAGACGGATTTTGTTTCGATAATGAACAAGGCCGGCATAAGGTTTATGCCCAGAATTTTGAGATCAGTAAGTCGCTGGTTACCAACGAAGAGTTTATAGAATTCATAGATGCTGGTGGTTATCAGGATTTTAATTTGTGGCTGGACGAGGGCTGGTCCTGGGTGAATGAAAACCAGATCGATTCTCCGATGTACTGGCATAAGATCAATGGCGAGTGGCATTATTTTACGTTGGGAGGTTTGCAGAAATTGAACCCGAAGGCGATGCTTTGCCATGTCAGTTATTATGAGGCCTGGGCTTATGCACAATGGAAAGAAATGCGACTGCCGACAGAATTTGAATGGGAAATCGCATCATATCATTTTGCCTGGGGAAAAAGGTGGGAATGGACGAACAGCGCTTATCTGGCCTATCCGAATTTTACCAAGGCAAAAGGAGCTGTCGGAGAATATAATGGAAAATTCATGATCAATACCATGGTGTTGCGTGGAGCGTCAGTGGCCACTTCGCCGGACCATAGTAGAAATACATATCGTAACTTTTTTCACACCGACGAACGCTGGCAATATACCGGAATACGATTGGTGAAATAGCTGTTGGCGATTAGGCATTAGCTGTTAGCTATTCCTAATTACCAACAGCTAATACCTAACCATCAACAAACTTAAAAAATGGAAATCACAACCGTAAGTGCTATATCAACTTTTGAACAGGATATTGACGAAGGGCTGACAGCACCTTTTAAAACCATATCTTCAAAATATTTTTACGATGATCTTGGCAGCGTCATTTTTCAGGATATTATGAAAATGCCTGAATATTATCCGACACCCTGCGAATTTGAGATTTTGTCATTGCAGGGAGAAGATATTCTCAGAAAATTAAACTTTGAGGAACCTTTTAATATCATAGAATTTGGTGCCGGAGATGGTATCAAAACTCGTCAGTTACTAAAAAAACTGATTGAAAAACAGGTGGATTTTACCTACGTCCCTATCGATATTTCTCAGAAAGCGATTGATGAGCTGGAAGCCAATATGCTTGACTATTTACCGGGATTAAAAATTAAATCGCTTGTTGGCAACTATTTCACCATGATGGAGGAGTTGTTCTCATTGGAGGAGCCGGGATTATTTTTGTTTCTGGGCAGTAATATCGGGAATTACCAGGATCAGGAAGCCAATGATTTGCTTGGACAATTTCACCAGCATATGAAAACGGGTGACAAGCTGCTGATCGGTTTCGATCTTCAAAAAAATCCTGCCGTAATTCGGGATGCCTATAATGATAGTCAGGGAATTACGAAAGCGTTTAACATGAACTTGTTGCAGCGGATAAACAACGAACTGGGCGGAAATTTCAGGAAAGAATTTTTTGATTTTTATTCTCATTACAATCCGGTAAACGGTGAGGTGAGAAGTTATTTGGTGAGTTTAAAACAGCAGGATGTTTATATTGCAAATTTAGATAAGTCTTACGCTTTCCTACAAAATGAGCTGATATGGACAGAGTTGTCTAAAAAATATTCGCTTTTAGAAATAGAAAATCTTGCCAGCAATAATGGCTTTGAACTGATTGAAAATTTTCTGGATTGCAAGCATTATTTTACCGATAGTTTATGGACTAAATAAGGAAATTCTTTGTATCGATTATTTTGGGCTTTGCTTTACGGCAAGGCCTTTTGTATTTAAAATAGTTTGTAACCAAAATTTACACAAACAGCTTGTGACAGATTGTTTAATTTTGGTGTTATGCAAATTACAAGACTCGTTTCGCTTAAAAGTAAACCAAATCCTAAATTTCGATCGTCATGAAGGAAGTCGCCACAAAAGAGGTCACAGTACAAGATTTAAAGGTTATTGAAGCTTTAAAAGATGTGCCTGACGAGCAGCTGCAATGGTTTATTGATGAAAGTGAACACCGGATTTTTGAAGAAGGCGAATTTTTTGGGAAGATCAACGATCCAATTGTTTATACGCATATTATCCTTCGCGGGCGTGTTGAATTTTACAGGATGCAAAATAATCAAAAACTTTCTGTATCAGACGTAGGAGAGGGCTCAATTACTGGTCTGTTACCATTTTCCCGTGCTAAAAACTTCTTTGCAAACGCGGTCTGTCTTGAAGAAACGGAGGTTATTTCGTTGTCGAAAGACAAAATGAGAGATCTCATTCAGCTCAACTATGAACTGACCCAGGTTTTTGTCCACGTGATGGCCTCGCGAATCAAAGAGTTTACAGAGCGTGAACAGCAAAGCGAGAAAATGATGGCACTGGGGAAACTTTCAGCCGGGCTTGCACATGAGCTCAACAATCCGGCAGCGGCGATCGTTCGTGGCTCTGCCTCGCTTGAAAAACATCTGCAATGTCTGCCAGATGCTTTTAAACAATTGATTTCTATCCGATTGGATACCGCTGATATCGAAAGTGTCAATAGCAAAATTCATAAAGCACTGGATAACAAGGAACGTCCTGTGCTGAATATGATGGAACGTGCAGACAAAGAGGATGAAATTTCTGACTGGCTGGATTCGCAGGAGGGAATAAATAACGTCTATGACATGGCCGAAAATTTTGTAGAATTTGGTCTTTCTATTGAAGATCTGGAAGAGATTAAAACGTATATTCCCGAAGGCAAATTATCTCCGTTGCTGATATGGATTAATAATAGTTTTACCACAGAACGGATGGTGTCGGAAATTGGGCTGGCGTCAAAAAGGATTTCGGAACTTGTCAGTTCAGTAAAAACTTTTACGCACATGGATGGCGGTGGCGACAAAGTATTTGCTGATATCCGTACGGGTATAAGAAATACGATGATCATGCTCAATTATAAAATCAAAAAGGCGAATGTGACTGTCATTGAAGATTATGATGAAAGTCTCCCGCCGGTTAAAGCCATGATTGGTGAGTTAAATCAGGTATGGACGAATTTGATCGACAACGCTACGGATGCTTTGGAAGGAAGAGAAAATCCGGTACTGACATTGAAGACAAGACGCGACAGAGAATTCGTATGTGTTTCAGTAATTGATAATGGTGCAGGAATTCCGGATGATATCCGGAAAAAAATATTTGATCCGTTTTTTACAACAAAAAAAATCGGTCAGGGAACTGGTTTGGGACTTGATGTAGTTACCAGAATTGTAAAGCAGCACAAAGGGACAATCTCCGTCGACTCCGTTCCTGGAAGAACTGAGTTTGTGGTTTGTTTTCCAATCAACGGATAATTAGCTTTAAATAGAAAAAAGACGATATATGGGTTTGCCGATTATTTTTTCAATTGATGATGATGCGCAGGTTCTGAGAGCCATCACCCGCGACCTAAAAACGAAGTATCGGGATACTTACCGGGTTTTGAGCACGTCGTCTGTAAAGGAAGCTTTGGAGAGTTTGCTTGATTTGCAAAATAAAGGCGAAGAAGTTGCCATTTTCATATCGGATCAGCGAATGCCGGAAATGCAAGGTGTTGACTTTTTACAAAAAGCGAAGAAAATTTTTCCGGATGCTAAACGGGTTTTGCTGACTGCCTATTCGGATACCGACGCGGCGATCAAGGCGATTAACGATGTGCAGCTGGATTATTACCTGATGAAACCGTGGGATCCTCCTGAGGAAAAATTATATCCGGCAATTGATGATTTATTGAACGACTGGCAGGCAGATTATCGCCCTGATTTCAAAGGCCTTAAAGTGTTAGGTTATCAGTTTTCGCCAAAATCGCATCAGATAAAAGATTTCCTTTATGGTAATTTGATTCCCTATTCCTGGATGGATATCGAGTCAAGTGAGCAGGGGAAGCAGATTTGTTCTACCAATAATTTTGAAACCGCGGATTTTCCGGTTGTCATATTTGAAGATGGCTCGCTGCTTAAAAATCCTTCTGTACTTGAAATTGCTTCAAGAATCGGATTGAACGCGACGGTTAAACAGCAGATTTATGATGTTATCATTATAGGGGCCGGACCAGCTGGTTTGGCAGCTTCCGTATATGGGGCTTCGGAAGGACTCAGTACTTTGCTGATTGAAAGAAGAGCGCCGGGCGGACAAGCCGGAACGAGTTCAAGAATTGAGAATTATCTTGGATTTCCATCTGGTCTGAGCGGTGCAGATCTCGCCCGCAGAGCGGTCACCCAGGCGACACGATTTGGTACGGAAATTCTTTCGCCTCAGTCGGTAAAAGAGATTAAAGTGAAGGACAAGTATAAAACCATTGTGCTGGAAGACGATACTGAAATTAATGCAAAAGCGGTTGTTATAACGACGGGTGTTGATTATCGTAAATTGGAAACCAAAGGTATCGAGGATTTTACCGGAAAGGGAATCTATTATGGTGCCGCCAATACGGAAGCCACTTCCTGCGGAAATAAGGAAGTTTATATTCTTGGTGGTGGAAATTCGGCAGGACAAGCGGCGATGTATTTGTCTAAATTTGCGAAACACGTCTATATTCTGGTGCGTAAAAATGACCTGAGCTCATCCATGTCTTCATACCTGATCGATCAGCTTTCCACGACAGAAAATGTTCAGATTTTGGGTTGTACTGAAATTGTTGAGGCTTGCGGAAATGGTCATTTGCAGGGTTTGAAACTGGTTGATTTGAATACAAGCGAACAGCGTTCGGTTTCAGCCGATGCTTTATTTATTTTTATAGGTGCAAAGCCATATACAGACTGGATTGGCCTTGAAATTATTAAAAATAAAAAAGGATTTATCGAAACGGGCCGTGAAATGAATAACTACGGTGAGTTCAAAAAAGTCTGGAAAGCTGACCGCGATCCGTACCTTTTGGAAACAAGTTCTCCGGGTATTTTCGCCGCCGGCGATGTACGTGCAGGTGCTATGAACCGTGTCACTTCTGCGGTTGGAGAAGGTTCTATGTCAATCAGTTTGGTTCATCAATATTTAAGCGAAATATAATGGCAGATCAGATATGCAGTCATATCAGTGCGATCACTGAAATTAAAACCGCGCAAAAGCGTGAGTGTACAGAATGTGTAAAAACGGGCGGGAAATGGGTGCATCTGCGCACCTGCCAGACTTGTGGGATAACGCTTTGCTGCGATGATTCACCATCAACTCATATGACCAAACATAACCACGCGACCGGCCATCCGGTAATAAATTCAGCTGAGCCTGGTGAGTATTGGCTGTGGTGTTATGAAGATGAATCATTTGCGGAATATAATTAAGCATTAAATACAAAAGAGGGCTGAATAATCTAAATATTCAGCCCTTTCTATAATCCCGAAGGGATGAAATTATTATAGAAAGAACATTAATGCTCCACAACCGAAACCCTGAGAGGGTGACATAGAGTAGCTACGAAACTGCTGCTACAACAACCCAAGCAAATCACTTTTGCTTAACGATTTCAAAATCGAAGTATCCGTTTTTACTATATCGTTAGCAAGATCTCTTTTTGAATCCTGCATTTTCATAATTTTTTCTTCCACGGTATCCGGACAGATCAAACGAACGGCAACAACATTTTTCTTTTGTCCTATACGATAACTTCTGTCAATGGCTTGATTTTCAACAGCCGGATTCCACCACGGATCGATCAGATAAACATAATCTGCCTCGGTTAAATTAAGCCCGACACCTCCCGCTTTTAAGCTGATCAGAAAAACCCTGACTTCGGGATTATTTTGAAAATTATTGACCTTCTCAGCACGATTTTTCGTTTGCCCTGTTAAATATTCGAAAGATATATTTCTTGCGACAAGCTCCTTCTTGACCAGATCCAGCATTTTTACAAACTGAGAAAACACCAAAATTTTATGCTGAGGCGCCTTGGTTTCAATTTGTTCGATCAAAACTTCAATCTTCGCCGACGAATCTCCATAATATTCCTGATCATTGATCAAAGACGGAGAGTTGCAAATTTGTCTGAGTTTTGTTAGCCCGGCAAGAATATTCATGCTGTCGCGCGACAAATCGCCTTCCTGTTTTGTAAGCAAAAAATTCCTGAATTCATTCGAATATGAATCGTAAACTTTTCGTTGTTCAGCACCCATTTCACAGTAGATCACCATTTCCGTTTTGTCCGGCAATTCTGTCGCAACCTGCTGTTTTGTTCTTCTTAAAATAAACGGATTGACTTTTTTCTGTAATTCTCTTGCGCGTTTGCTGTCTTCAAAACGGTCAATTGGAATGGCATAGTGATTTTTAAACTGAATTTTGTTTCCCAGCAAACCCGGGCACGCGAATGAAAGCTGACCGTAGAGATCAAAAGTATTATTCTCGATCGGTGTTCCTGTCAGGACAATTTTATTCCTGGAATGAAGCAACCGCGCCGCTTTGTAACGTTGTGATTCAGGATTTTTAATCGCCTGCGATTCGTCAAGAAATATGTAGTTGAAACGATAATCCTTCAAAAATTTAATATCAGAAAGTAATGTGCCGTAGGAAGTTAAAACGATCTCGTACGCATCAAACTCGTGATGACTTTTCACCCGGTTTGATCCATATACCGTATGAATTTTTATGGATGGCGCAAATTTCTGAACCTCTGCCTGCCAGTTGAAAATCAGGGACGTCGGAACGATGATCAGATTGGTATTCTGGTGACCTTTCTCTCGTTGTGATAAAATAAATGCGATCACCTGTATTGTTTTCCCCAAACCCATATCATCAGCCAGGCAGCCGCCGAAACCGAATTCATCGAGAAAATTGAGCCAGTTTAAACCTTCTTTCTGGTATTCACGCAGTGACGCGTGTAGATCTTTCGGGATTTCAACCGGCTTGATGGACTCGAAATCTGCGAATTTAGAAGCATATAACATCAGCTCATTTTTCACTGGCTGACTTAAAACCTCGTCATCATATAATTCCAAAATACCGGAAAAATTAATTTTTGGGGTACGGATTTCTTCGCCCACAACCTCGCCTGTTTCAAAATATCTGGCAAATTTTTCAATCCATTCTTCGGGTAAAATTCCATGCGTTCCGTCGCCGAGCTGAACAAATTTATTTTTATTGCGAATGGATTTATGCAGATGTCTCAGTGAAACTGTTTCCTTCCCAAACTTCACCTGAATTCGCGTATTAAACCAATCTGTTCCGCTGTTAATACTAAGTGAGACAGTGGCTTTGTTCTGATTTAACTTGTTGTTGTTTAATTCATTAAAACCTAAAATTGTTATATTCTGATTCTGCCATTCTTCGAAAGCATCAAGAAACCAGCCTTCATCCAAAAACCTGTTTTTACTTAAATAGAAATGATCCGCACCCATCTGATCATAAAAATCAGGATGTTGTCTTAATAAAGTTGCCGTAAACTGAACTTCCAGCTCTTCATCACGTTCCACTGTAAAGGGCCGCCCTTTACTGTCTGTGAAAAAAATCTGCTTTTTGGATAGAACTGGGATTTCAACATTTCCATAACGCATAACCGGCGTGATCAAAATATAATTATCCAGATCAGACAGATAAATCAATTGCTCATTTTTTCTTTCAAAACCATTTTCTTTTAATTGTTTCTGTGTTGCAGGTTTTAGGTAAGCATAGGTAACCCGGATTTTATCTTCAATTTTTGAAAGAACGGTATGATGGAATTCTTCGAATTTGCTTTCGTGGAATAGTATCTCATTGTTGTTTTGTTTGAAAAACTCAATCACGCGCAAAATGTCGGGATTCTCGATCAGATGCATGGTGTCATTAATCACGACAAAATAGCCATACCTGATTTTCAGGATTTCCAGCGCGAATGGCCTTCCATCAACAATCAGCTGTCCGGAAACTTCATGAAATTTGTCCTTCACATCAACCAGTAAGTGAAGATCAACAGGCAAATCCCGCATCTGAACGGGTATCAGCGACGCTGCCGAAATACTTTCTGAAACTTTTATGTCGTGGTAAAAGGCCGGTAATTTCAGCGGATTTTTTACGAGCGATTTTAATCCATCAATATCAGAATCTGATTTTCCGGACCGGTACTGATTTTGAAATTTAGAAACGCCGGTAAAAAATTTCAACTCTTCGGCATTTTCCAGTTTCCAAATAAAATCCAGCGGATTAATTGAAATTAACGGATTTTTCAGCTTCCCGTCTTTTGTAGTCTGTGCTTCAAAAAGTTCTACGTAAAAATGATCGTAATATTTATGCTGGCCGAAAACGACGATCATCTTTGAGACGTCTTTTGCGCCCGAGGTTTTTGGCAAAAGCGGGTTTTGCTTAGGAATCAGAATTTCTTTCAGATAGGTTTTTGTAGTATCATTTACCGCAAAAAGCTGTTTTAATTTTGGTTTTATTTCAACGGATTTATTCGCATGTTCCAGCCTGAAATATTCATCCAGATTTGGCTCATTTTCCAGCCCATAATCAATCGCAATAAGTCTTACCTGCGCGAGCCGGAGCTTTTTGTCGAAAAAAATACGCAGATCTTTCCGATCCATTATGTTATATAAAACCTGAACCTGATGCTCACAAGGCATCTTTTTCTCCGCGCCACAGGGGCAGGAAAGTATTACCGAATTATCAGATTGTTTGACTGAAACGATCAGGTCCATTGCCGGAGACGGAATGGAAAATGTGCCGAAATTGATTTCAATAACCTTCGGCAAAATGTCGAAAAAACCTCTCCGACCTGTTTCTGCAAGCGAAGAACTATACTTTAAAAGGAAAGCATGGTCCAGGGCGGAAATATTGAAATTCTCAAAAATATATTCGTTCCGATGATATTTTAATTCATTGACCCGCTCGATTATACCCGGTTTTTTCAGCATTCTTTTTTCGTTTCCTCAAATTATTTAAGACTGGAAAGCTATCTCCAATGGTCGAAATTAAGTTTATTTGAAGAAAATATAAGCAAGCTAAAAGTGTTATTATATTAAAGAAGCATCGAGATCGGGTGCTGTTTTCTTACTATTTCCTATCTAAAACAGACCGTTAAAGTCAGATCGGCCGAAGTATTACAGTAAATTCCAGTTATGAGAAAACTTAATTATAGCCATTTTTTTTATTTGTTAACATCTTTCCTCCTCACAATATGTACATTTTCTTATAGTCAACAAACAGTTACAGATAGCGTGGCCGTGGCAGATTCCGCAACGCTGGCGCCGATTCAAAAAGATAGCATTGTGGCCCCACCAATTCTTTTCAAACTTGATACAATAACGTACCGATTTATTGGAGATGGAAATTTCACAAGCGGTAATGTGAATCGCAGTTTAATGGTGCTCCGGGCAGAAATTATTACGAGTGGTCCCGTATTGTCGATTGCTACAAATCCGCGTTTTACCTATGGCAAGCAAAACGGAATTTTGGCCGAGCGGGACTCTTATGTGGATTTGTTTGTCGATGTTTTCAAAAAACGAAAAACGTATGTGTTTGGGCTGGGGACTTTGGAAACGAGTAATCTTCGTGGAATTACAATGCGGATCATGGGTGGCGCTGGTATTGGTTACCGTTTGTTGAATACTGATAAAAATAAAATATTATTGACAAATGCACTTGTACACGAATCGACCAACTTTCGTGAGCTGCCTACTAAAAGCATCCAGCGAAATTCTTTCCGAGTCAAAGGAAAACATTCTTTTGCAAAAGACCGATTCAGGATCAACCATATCACTTTTGTTCAACCAGCTGTAACTGACATTTCTAATCTTCGCTGGAATACTGTGATTTCCGTAGAATTCCCAGTCAACAAATGGGTTGCGCTGAGAACGAGTTACGAAAACTCATACGAAAATCTTGTTGAAGCCGGGAGAAAAAGAAATGATTCCCGCATCACGTTCGGTGTGTCGGTTGGAAACAGACAATAGAAAATATTCTATCCTCCTAGGAGTGAAGCAGGAAATAGTATCAAATAAACGAGAACATTTCTTTTCGGGAAGTAGACCGTTAGTTATCATGTATTTAATCATTAAAATACGTTGTAACCAGCTTTATAACTTCACTTATGAATACATTTACGCGCAGCTTCTTTATCTTGTTTTTGCTTGCCGGAATAAAATCTTTCGGCCAAACTCCTATCACGATTCATGAAACGCCAACACGGCACGGTCCTGAAAAAGGTTCCCTGATCATCATTGGTGGCGGTGGAGCAACGCCTGAGATATGGAATAAATTTGTTGAGCTGGCTGGTGGTAAAGAGAAAGCGAAAATTGTGGTCATTACTGCAGCAGCCGGCGATTCTGCGGCTTATAAAACGGATGGTGTAGAATTGGTAAAACGGGAAACAGGTATAAAAAATGTCACGATGCTGCATACCAATAACCTGACCGAAGCGAACAGTGAAAAATTTATTGCCCCGATAAAAGCAGCGACCGGTATATATTTTGTTGGCGGCAGACAATGGCGGATCGCAGATTCTTATCTGAATACTTTAACGCATAAGGCCTTTCAGGAAGTTTTGGAGAGGGGAGGCGTTATTTCCGGAACATCTGCCGGAGCGAGTATCCAGGGATCATTTCTGTGGAGAGGCGATACCAAAGGCGCGCACATCCTAGTTGGCGATCATACACAAGGATTGGGCTTTTTAAAAAATTCTGCCATTGACCAGCATTTGCTACGCCGTAATCGCCAGTTTGACCTTATCGAATTTATTCGCCAGTCGCCGGAAATAATCGGAATAGGATTGGATGAAGCAACCGCCATCGTCGTTCAGAAAGACGTATTTGAGGTGGTTGGCAGATCTTATGTCGCTGTCTATGATTATAACACGATCATATCTCCAAAAGAAAGAAAGTTTTCAGATGGAAACGGTCCTGAAACAAATTACCAGGGGCCATTTTTCTTCTTAAAACAAGGCCAGAAATACGATCTGAAAGAGCGGAAAGTAATCGCCGAAAGTTTAAAAAAGGAGTAAGCGGCGCTATCAGACTAATAATCAAAAACCTATCAGCGCAAAAAACAAAGGTGACAGGTTTCTTCCTATAAAATTATCATAGCCAGGAACTGACAGCCGAAAGCCGATGGCAGATAGCCTCCCTCAATTTTCTTTCAAAATAAAGTTCTCATTCACCACTTCTAGAAAATCGATAAGTATAGCATTGTGTTCATTGTTTTTGAGATATAGTTTAATTTTTCGCAGGAAATCATATAGTGGCTCACTGTATTTATGTCCGGTCTGTTCCTGAAATTCTTCGATTTTAAGATCGTTTCCTTTTTTTATCAATAAATGCAAAGCAATGAAAAAATATGAAACAGGCAGCTTGCTTCCTTCCAAAAGCGTACCGCTTTGTAAAGTCGTCCGGAACCTACATTTTTTACATTGAAACTGATGCTTAGATGACAGCCAGTAATGGTCATTGCAGCCGCATTTTTTGCAGGAGATTCCCTTTCTGATCCTGTACTCCTTAAACGCCTCTACCGCTAACTCTTCATTTTTGTAGACACTGATAAGATCTTTTGAAAGCATAATCTAAAAGTTCTGGATACACTATACGCCAAATTTACATACTTATTTGAATAAAAATATATAGTCTATGGAATTAGTATATAAATAATTTTTGTGGTACGTTCAGCAATTGATAATTTGTTGAAATCCAGTAAGACGATAGAGTTTTGTGGAAAATTTAATTTTCCTTTAAGGTCTATATTTGAAATATATCCATCGGATATCAGAATGACTTAGCCCATTACCACCTAATTATTTGGCAACGTATATATTTGAGGCCTTTTATAAAACAGGGTTTGTGGTAGGCTACCTGTTTTTTCCTATCGCCACAATTTCAATCGTCTATTTTTGTGTTGCGGGTTCTATCCTTCTACAAGTCTTCCGCCTCATTTTAGAGAGTTTTAATTCTGAAAAATTAATTATAAGAAAAATGCCAAATTCTAACCAAAAGCAAACTGCATTAGGCGACGTAGCAGCCAGGCAGTTAGCCATCGCAACGCGTACCGTTCCTCAAATGGTATCAATTACTCCGCGCTGGCTGACTCATTTATTGAACTGGATTCCTGTGGAGTCTGGCGTTTATCGGCTCAATAAAGTAAAAGATGGCAGTGTGGCTGAAGTGGATTGTTCCGGACGTGATGAGCGCGAACTTCCGCATACTTTTATTGATTACGTAGAAAACCCGCGGGAATATAACCTGACCGCAGTCAATACGGTTTTAGATGTTCACACACGCGTTTCGGATTTGTATAGCAAGCCGTATAACCAGATCAGTGAGCAGCTTCGCCTGACCATCGAAAGTATCAAGGAACGTCAGGAAAGTGAGCTGATCAATAATGAAGAATATGGTTTGATTGCCAGTATTGCACCTTCACAAAGAATTTCAACGCGTACAGGAGCACCGACGCCGGATGATCTTGACGAATTAATTTCGAAAGTCTGGAAAGAGCCGGGTTTCTTTTTGTTACATCCAAAAGCAATTGCAGCGTTCGGAAGAGAATGCACGCGTAAAGGCGTACCGCCTCCAACCGTTTCCCTTTTTGGCTCTCAGTTTATCACCTGGAGAGGTATTCCACTTTTCCCTTCTGACAAATTGCCAATCGAAGACGGTAAGACCAAAATCTTATTACTTCGCACAGGCGAAAGTCGTCAGGGCGTTGTAGGTCTCTATCAGCCGGGCTTGCCGGGAGAGCAGTCTCCGGGATTATCAGTACGTTTTATGGGTATTAATGATAAAGCAATTGCATCTTATCTTGTTTCTCTTTACTGCTCGCTGGCGGTGTTGGTTGATGATGCGATTGCGGTACTTGAAGACGTCGAAATAGGAAACTATCATGAGTATAAATATTAATCAATTTCCCTCTGACGGAAATATTTCAGGCTTGCCGGATGTGACGGAAATCGAGAAACTGGCTAATGAGCTTTTTTCTCTGCTTCCAAACGAGTTGCCGAAAGCAAATTTTTCGCCTGATCTTTCGGATCATCCAAGACTTGAAAAATCAATCAATCTTGTTCATGACCGCTTGCCTTCTTTGTTTAGTAAAGGAGATGGCTTTAATGTGAGCGATCCTCAGACAAGTTTGGCGGATCCGCATTTTCCTGTGCAGCATACGCCTGTTTCCGGATTTGGTATTTCGTCATCAGGTACTCAGAATGCAGTAAATCAGGTTCGCCTGAATGATTCGCAGACTGGAAAACCAGAGCTTATATCGTCTCAGACAGATTATCCTGGTCCCAGCCATCAGTTGCCGTCTGTGGCTGGAAGCGGAATTTCTCCTTCAGCGGCACACCAGGGAAATGCCGTGAATTTGAAAGATCCGCAAACTGGTTTTCATGATCCTCATATGGGCGTGCCTTCAACGGCTCAGTCGACGGGTTTGGGACATGTACCACATTCGGTAGCAGGAAGCGGAGTTTCTCCTTCCGTTATTCAACACGGACCGAGTTATGCAAATACTTTTCCTTTTTCTCCGGATACCGCTTTCGAGCCCGACGTCCAAAATCTTTGGTCTTCCATTAATACGTTTAAAAATTCACCTCAATTACCGTCAAACCCGGGATTGGGAAGTGCACAATATTACTTCTTGTCTGGTGCCGGTTTTCAGGGAAATGATCCGTTTGCTGTACACCAGAATCAAAGTTCGCAGCTTACCGGAAAATCTTTTCCTCATATTCAAAACGGCACGGGTGCAGCTCCATTTGATGTAAAACTTATCAAACAGGATTTTCCCATTTTACAGGAAAAAGTAAATGGAAAACCACTTATCTGGCTGGACAACGCGGCAACCACGCAGAAGCCAAAATCGGTAATTGACCGGATCACTTATTTTTACGAACACGAAAATTCTAACATTCACCGTGCGGCGCACGAGCTTGCTGCACGTGCGACGGATGCTTACGAAAGTGCCCGTCAAAAAGTACAGATTTTCCTGAATGCCAGCTCGGTTAACGAAATAATTTTTGTCCGTGGAGCGACAGAAGCAATTAACCTTGTAGCTAAAACCTGGGGTGAACAAAACCTGAATGCTGGTGACGAGATTATTGTCAGCAATCTGGAACATCACGCCAACATTGTTCCCTGGCAGCAACTCGCAGCGAAGAAAGGATTGAAACTTCGTGTGATACCGGTTGACGACGACGGTCAGATTTTGCTGGACGAATATGCGAAATTATTAAATCCCAAAACGAAACTCGTGTCTTTTACACAGGTTTCCAATGCATTAGGGACGGTTACGCCTGCCAAACGAATGGTTGAAATGGCACATGCTGCCGGGGCAAAAGTTTTGGTTGATGGTGCTCAGTCTGTTTCCCATTTGCGTTCGAATGTACAAGATCTGAATTGCGACTGGTTTGTATTTTCTGGTCATAAAGTTTTCGGGCCAACCGGTATCGGTGTGCTTTATGGTAAGGAAGATTTATTAAACGAAACCCAGCCATGGCAGGGTGGAGGAAACATGATTCAGGATGTGACATTTGAACATACACAATTTCATGATGCGCCAAACCGGTTTGAAGCGGGGACAGGAAATATTGCGGATGCGGTAGGTTTGGGTGCTGCGATTGATTACGTCAATAAAATTGGAATCGACGTCATCCATCAGTATGAACATTATTTGTTGGTGTATGCGACGCAGCTTATGAAAGATATTCCAGGTTTGCGTTTAATTGGCACTGCACCGGAGAAAGCTTCGGTGTTATCATTTGTCTTTGAGGGTTACAAAACGGAAGAGGTTGGAGCGGCTTTGAACCAGCAGGGAATCGCGGTTCGTTCGGGGCACCATTGCGCCCAGCCGATTTTGAGAAGATTTGGTGTGGAGACAACGGTTCGTCCTTCGCTGGCTTTTTACAATACCTGCTCGGATGTGGATGTATTGGTGGAGACTTTGTATCGCCTTCGCGGATCCCGCAGATAGTTGTCCTCAGTTAATAGAAAAATTACTAAATAAAACCGGCTGTTCGTTTCATTTTTATATTTAAATTGAAACAAACAGCTGGTTTTTATTTTACTGTCATTAATGAATAAAATAACGAATACCCAGTCTTTAATTGATTTACTCAGGAAAACCCACAGTGCCGAGTGGGAGGCCACACCATCTTCTCAGGATGCAATTTCATGGCTGAATGATCTCGTACAATTTCTATTTCCAAGTAATCATTTGCCGAAAAAATCCTCGTATGAAGGTATTTTAAAGAAAAATCAGATTGATCTGGAGAATATTCTGCTGAGTTATCTTGAACCTTCCGGACTGGATATTGTAGGCGTCGTCAGTGATTTTTACAACGCGCTGGAAAGTATTTATCAGGATTTACGTCTTGACGCCAGCAAGATTTATGAATACGATCCGGCTGCAACAAGTGTCAATGAGGTAATCGTTTCTTATCCCGGATTTTATGCAATAACCGTTTATAGAATCGCTAACAAACTGACACAGCTCAAAATTCCTATTCTTCCGCGTATCGTCAGCGAGTATGCACATGGAAAAACGGGCGTTGACATACATCCGAATGCAACCATCGGTGTGCCATTTATGATCGATCACGGTACTGGGATTGTAATCGGTGAAACGACTTTTATTGGAAAAAATGTCAGTATTTATCAGGGCGTAACGCTTGGCGCTTTGCAGGTTGCCAAAGATCTGGCTGATATCAAGAGGCACCCAACCGTAGAAGACAATGTCATTATTTATGCCCGCACAACGATTCTGGGAGGCGATACCGTCATTGGCCGAAACAGCATAATTGGGGGCAGTGTGTTTTTAACAAAAAGTATTGAGCCTTATTCTCAGGTATTTAACACGCATCAGCTAAGAATTACACCGCGGGAAATCATTGCTGACTCAAACAACAGCAGTCTGTAATGTCCATTTCACCTCAAACCCTATCTACTCTTTCTTGTGGTAAATTCCAGGATTTGACCTATTTGTATATATAGTCTATAAAATTTATATAGTAAATTTGATCATCCAACCATCGCTGTGATCAAAAGGGAAATTGGCATTTTCAGTTTATGTGTTAAACCAAATTTTTGCTCCTATTATGACAACATATTTCAAAGTCAGGACTTCCCGAATTCTGGGCTTAATCGCCTTGGGATTCGCATCACTAAGTTTTGTAAGCGATAGTGCTTATGAAAGCGAAATTAAAGCATGGCATAAGGAGCGAGAGGAAGCGTTAAAAAAGGAAAATGGCTGGCTGAATTTAGCAGGTTTGTTCTGGCTTGAAGAAGGGAGAAATTCATTCGGCGGAGATGGGAAAAACAAAATTGTGTTTCCGCCGGATAAAAGTCCGGCATATCTTGGAGCGTTTATTGTAAAAAGCGGACAGATCACGCTCGAAGCAAAACCGGAAGCTGAAATTTATTACAATGACCAGCCTGCGGCCGCCGCTGCGGTTACCAAGCTTGATATTTTTCCTTCTGACAAAGCTGTTATTTTAAAACATAAATCACTGCGGTGGTTTATAATCAAACGCGGGGACAAATTCGCCGTTCGATTGAAAGACCTGGAAAGTCCTTTTTTGAAAGAATTTAAGGGAATTGAAACTTATCCGATATCCGAAGACTGGAAAGTTAAAGCAAAATTTGAGCCGACGGAAGGGAGGAAAATTCCAATCATTGATATAACAGGCAGATTGGATCAGCAGGATTCTCCGGGTGTACTGGTTTTCAATATCAAAGGAAAAGAATATCGTTTGGATGCGTTAAAATCAGGCGAAGGATTTTTTATCCTTTTTGGTGATAACACAAATAAGAATGTGACATACGGTTCAGGCCGTTTTATATATACTCAAAAACTGGACGCCGAAGGTTATACTTATCTGGATTTCAATAAAGCGATCAACCCGCCTTGTGCTTTCACGCCGTATGCCACTTGTCCATTGCCTCCAAAACAAAATATATTGGCGGTATCAGTAACGGCCGGTGAAAAAAAATATGGTCATCACTAATCCCAACTCTTAAATTTACCACTGGTAAAACTAAGCCGCGACACTAAAAAATGTCGTGGTTTTTTGTTTGAGAAATAAAGGGTAATTCCATAAAAAGCTGAATCACCAAAATCTGACTGCCGATCGCCGAAAGCCGATAGCAGTGCAATAAATTAGATTTCAAGAAAATTTTATCAGACATTTGGGTTGCATCTGATTTGCAAAATTTCAAACCTAACCCTTATAAAATGAACACATTGTTTCAAAACTCAAAATTAAAAAAAACTATCTTCTCTTTAGTCGCTGGCATCGCGCTGACCGCTTCTGTTATATCTTGCGGCACAAAGGAAAAGGAAACGGAAAAAACAGCGGCAACCAAGCCAGTCATTATTGGTTACGTCGGCGGTTTTCACGGACTTGTCAATACGGATGAAATTAAGGCTAACCAGCTGACGCATATCAATTATGCTTTTGTCAATGTGCAGGACGGAAAAGCTTTTCTGACCAACGAAAAAACGGACTCAACCAATTTTAGAAAACTGAATCTGTTGAAAAAGATTAATCCTGATCTAAAAATCCTCATTTCGATCGGCGGATGGGCGTGGAGCGAAAACTTTTCTGACGCGGTTTTGACGGATAGTTCAAGATCGAAATTTGCGAAAAGTTCAGTTGATATTATCAAAAAGTATAAGCTCGACGGAGTTGATATCGACTGGGAATATCCTGCCATGCCTGGTGAAGAGGGCAACGTGTTTCGCCCGGAGGATAAGGAAAATTTTACGCTGATGTTCGAAGCGATCAGAAAAGAACTGGATGTACTTGAAAAAGAAGAGGGAGATAAAAAACTTTTGACAACGGCTGTTGCTGGCTGGGAAGAATTTATTCCGCATTCAGAAATGGGAAAAGCACAGCAATATCTGGATTTTGTTAACCTTATGACATATGATCTTTTCTCTGGCGATACGGTGGTTCATCATGCAGCCTTATATGCGACGGACAAATTCAAGACTAGAAAATCAGCTGATAATGGCGTAAAAGCTTACATGAATGCAGGCGTTCCAGCTTCGAAAATCGTGCTCGGGATTCCATTTTATGGTCGTTCGTTCACTTTGGGTAAAGATTCCAAAACTATTCTCGGCGAGACTTCTGTCGCGAAAGCTTACATCGATGGATATAGCTATATCAAAGACAGTCTGGTTAACAAAAAAGGTTATCAGGAATATCGCGATGATGCTGCAAAAGCTCCTTATTTATATAATGAAAAGACGAAAGTATTTATTGGTTATGATGATGAAAAATCGGTTGCCGAGAAATGTAAATACGTGCTTGATAATAAGTTAGGCGGCGTGATGTTCTGGGAATACAATTCAGATCCGAAAGGTTATTTGCTTGATGAGATCAACAAATCATTCAAATGAAAATACTCCTTTTTGCTGTTGCTGGCTTATTCCTTCTGATTAGTAACGTCACTTTCGCAGAGAAAAAACCTGATTTCAAAGTGTTGGCCATCGCGGAAAACGGTGGCCATCATGTTCAGTATTCGAAAGCTGCGAAAGTTTGGCTCGATAAGCTGGCGGAGGAAAATAATTTTACCGTCGATTATGTTGACAATACGGCTAAAATTAATGATGCTTTTTTAAGCCGATATCAACTCTTCATCCAGCTCGATTTTCCTCCTTATGCCTGGACACCGACCGCAGGGACTGCATTTGAAAAATATATCAAGGAAGGAAAAGGTGGCTGGATTGGTTTTCATCACGCTACGTTACTCGGAGAATTTGACGATTATCCTATGTGGAACTGGTTTTCAGAATTCATGGGCGGAATCCGGTATCAGGATTATATTTCCACATTTGCTTCCGGGAAAGTGAACGTGGAAAACAAAACGCATCCGGTTATGATAGGTGTTCCGGCATCTTTTACGGTCAATACCGAAGAATGGTATACCTATGATAAAAGTCCGCGGCCAAATGTAGAAGTACTGGCAAGCGTAGTTGAATCTTCTTACAAACCGGATTCCAGAATAAAAATGGGCGATCATCCTGTGGTATGGTCAAACCCGAAAATTGCAGCCAGAAATGTTTACATTTTCATGGGGCATTCTCCGGATCTTTTTGAAAATAAAGCTTATACAACCATGTTCAAAAATGCAATATTCTGGGCAGTTGGGAAATAGTATATGTTTTTCATAATCACCTTTTTTCAAATTATAAAATTGTATGATTCAGGGAGGGGTGATTCGGTTTATCGTATAGAGGATGCACGTATTGACTATAATAATTAGCCTTAAGCACCATTTTTTGTTGAAAAAATCTACAAACAGAAATGACAGAAAACATCTATACCTGATTTGTTTTGTAACAATTTATCAGACAGTCCTAAGCTTTGCATAATTTACTTAACAATAGTTAATTCGGTTATTGTTATTGAGTTAGCATCAAAACAATAAATTTCGATGGTCTGTGAGCAAGAATAGATAGGACGCTGATACCAAGTTAAAGATGGCTGATCCGCAAGGTGGCCATTTTTTTTGTGTCCAATATTTACAAAGAAGTAACGGTATGATTTTTGTCCAAGTATATGGGTGGTTTCATCTTTGAAACAGCCCTTAATGACTATGCCAATGTAAGCTGAATCAATTATCTGAATTTCTTTACTCACCTGCCACTTATGAAAAAATCTCAACGATGCCATGAACCATGTACCCACGGGCGCATGTTCCTGATTATGAAAAAAGTGCTGCCATTCGTTTGTCTGTCAATTTTTTGGACACACCATTCAGCAGCACAAATAACACCGGCCCGACCAGATCCCGTACCTGCTTCGATGCAGGATTCTGTAAGGAGCCAAAGGTTAAAAAACGATTCAGCTCTGAATACCACGGTCAATGATACGCTGGTCAAGCCCGTGGCTAAAACCGATTCTATTTCACAAATCCGTCAGAATTTTGATCCGCTTTCTAAACCCGCCGCACGGATTGATACCGTTACAAATTCGCCGGGGAGAAATGATTTAATATCAAAACCTGTTGAAAAACCTGAGACGTTAATTAAATCAGCGACGGAAAATGTCGTATCCCAAATCGCAACGGACAGTGTTGCCGGTTCCGGTGCGATAGCCGCAAAAGGCCGGGTGATTGATGAAGCCGGTGAAGGTTTGCCTGGCGTGAGTGTTTTGGTAAAAAATACGAAAATTCAGACTGTTACAAATACTGATGGGTTGTTTAATATCCGGGTGCCTGACGAAAAATCGGTATTGGTATTTAGTTATGTCGGTTTTACAACACAGGAAAAAGTTGTTAAGCGGCAGACCAATTTTAATATCTCCCTTTATCCAGAAGCAAAAGCTTTGAAAGAAGTTGTCGTGGTTGGATACGGAACGCAGAGCAAGCGCGATCTCGCCAGTTCGACATCAAGAGTCGCTGCGCAGGAAATAAAAAGTGCAGTCGTGAATACGCTTGACCAGGCATTGCAGGGCCGTGCGACCGGAGTCCAGGTGACGCAATCTTCCGGCGAGCCTGGCGCGTCTACGGTGGTACGTATTCGCGGGAATAATTCTCTAAGTGGAAACAATGAACCTTTATATGTCATAGATGGATTCCCAATGCCGCCATACCGCGAGGCAAGTGCCAACTTTACAGGTGCTTATGAGCAAAACGGTTTATACGGAATAAATCCGAATGACATTGAAAGCATGGAAGTTTTGAAAGATGCTTCTGCCACGGCAATTTATGGTTCTAGGGGTGCGAATGGCGTCGTGCTGATAACCACAAAAGCCGGGAAACGGGGAGCGGGGAGGGTGGAGCTTGTGAATAAAACATCGTTCGGATCTATCGCGAAACCCATCAGAATGATGAATGGAAGGCAGTATGCTGAGATTATCAATGAATCCTATCGCATAACGGAGCGGCCTGAACCATTCACAAACCTGGACAGCGCCTTTACGAATACTGACTGGATAGGCGCAATCACCCAGCCTAGTTTTCGTCAGGATGTTACTTTAAGTGTCTCAGGAGGAAGTCAAAAGTCTTCATATTATATTTCCGGGAATTATCTTTCAGAAAAAGGCACACTCATCAATTCAGATAATAACCGGGCAAGTCTGCGTGTTAACGTAAATAATGAAGTTACGAACTGGTACACGCTCAAAGGACAATTATCGCTTGTTCGTCAAAAATCCAACCGGGCCATAACAACTGGTCATGCCTGGCCGAACTCGGGTGGTTTGATGGACGGTTTACGAGCTGCTCCTATTATTGATCTTAATTATTTAGGTAATAATTCATTGGGTGTTCCCGGCTTCGTTGGTACTTATTTCGCCAATCCATATAATGAGTTAAAATCCAAAACAGATATTTCTAAAAACGATTATATCATTGCTAATCTGGAAAACTGGTTCAGAATTGTCAATGGCTTGCAGCTTGTAGTAAGCCTTGGAACAAATCAAAACCTGACCAGAAGAAATGCATTTATGCCCCCAACGACCGCAGAAGGGCGTGTTGTGAATGGTAGTGGAAGCAATTCCATGTCGAATACATACAGTTATAACGTAAACGCATACTTTCTTTATGAGAACACTTTCAACAAAGATCATTATTTAAACGCCACTTTGGGCGCCGAATACAACGACCAGACTGTCGAATTTTTGAATACAGTTTCGAGCGGATATGATGTTCCGTTTTTCGGAATTGATAACATCGGAAGTGCGCATAATCAGAGCATCAGTTCTTATAAAGAAGGAAGAAGATTGCAGTCAGGATTCTTTCGCGGAAATTATTCGTACAAAGGGAGGTATGTTTTGAACACTTCCATTCGAATGGATGGGGCATCTCCATTTGCTGCAAACAGGAAATATGGAATCTTTCCTGCTGTCGCACTTGCCTGGAATATTGATCAGGAGCCTTTTATGGAAAATGTAAAAGCCATCTCCAATTCAAAAATCCGAGCTTCGTTTGGTGAAACCGGCAGCCAGGCAATCAGTCCCTATTCTTCACTTGCGCAATTTTGGAGCGCCTTTTATGAATTGGGCAATGATGGAAACATTGCAACAAGCCTTTATCCAACCTCGATTGGAAACCCGAATTTATCCTGGGAAAGAACCCGTCAGCTTAATATTGGTTTCGACTTCAATACAGCAAATGACCGCCTCGTTGTCAGCTTTGATTACTACAACAAAAAAACGATGGATTTGCTTCAATATCGGGTCGTTCCAGCGCAATCCGGCGTGACGAGTATCATAGATAATTATGGAAATATGAGGAATAAGGGCGTTGAGCTGACATTGCAGGCAAATCTGATCAAAAGAAAGAATATCCAGTTTTCCACTCGGTTTAACATTTCAAGAAACGTCAACACGCTGATAGATTTGGGAGATAAAAAGACGCCTGACTATGTAGCAATCAATGGAAATCTTTTGGGTGGTATTTCCGGAATTTTAATTCCAGGGCAGGAGGTTGGTCAGTTTTTTGGATATAAAATAATTGGTCTCGCGCAAAAATCCGACTTTAATGCTGAGGGCGAACCAAATTATCCGTACGCCAGTCTTTCAACCGAGATTCCGGGAACCTGGAAATATCAGGATACGGATGGGAACGGTATCATCAATGCGGAAGACCGCCAGATTCTCGGGAAATCAAATCCTGATTTCACATTCGGCTGGACAAATGATTTTGTTTGGAAGGGGTTTTCGGTTAATGCGTTTTTTACCGGATCAGTTGGTAATGATGTTCTAAATCTAACCCGTTTTTATCTGAATAACGGTATCGTAAATTATTCCGGAATAGCATTTAACCAATCAGAAGAATGGTATCAAAAACGTTGGACAGAATCTAATCAGCATAATGATCCACTTTATCCAAGTACGCAGCGTGGCCTGAGCTCCTCGGATATTAATTCGACAATGCTGGAAGACGGTAGTTTTATTCGTCTAAAAACACTCACACTTTCTTATACATTTCCAAAGCTGGGGGTAATTCAGAATCCACGTTTGTTTGTCACAGGAACCAATGTTGCCACTTTCACAAAATACAAAGGGTTTGATCCGGAAGTTAGTTCTTTTAATCAGTCGCTGCTTCAGCAGGGAATTGATTACGGCGCCTACCCCGCGCAGCGTTCTTACACGATCGGTTTTTCATGCAATTTTTAAGTGAATTTCAATTTTTATAGTTGAAAACATATCTCAGTTAGACAATTCAAAATATGAAACTTAAAATATATATATCTGCACTGTTCCTGACCATACTTGGTTTGCAGTCATGTAAAGATTCTCTCGACGAAGTGCCGTATTCATCCTTAAACCAGGACCAGGTTTTTGCTGATGAAGAAGGATTGAAAAAGGCGACACTTGGTGTGTATCAAAGTTACACCGCCGCTAATTATAATGACATTGTCAACCGATTTATTTTAAGTGAGTCAGGGCATCGGTATTCTACCGCAGGTATTTTTGGAGCCGGTGCTGATCCATTTTACCGATTCGGACATTTACCGAGGGAAGATGCCTTTAATTCCATCTGGGGCCGGTTTTATAAAATAATTTTCCGTGCAAATTCCGTCATTGAAAATGCGAATATAGCCGTCGAGGATCCGGAAATTGCAAATATATATATCGCCGAAGCCCGGTTTCTCAGAGCTTATGCTTATTTCAATCTGGTGCGTTATTTCGGCGGTGTTCCTTTGATTAAAAATGCAATCACATCCCTTGAACAATCAGATTTGATCTATGCACCTTCGTCAACCGTTGATGAAACGTATGCCTTCATCATGGAAGATCTCACATTCGCGGAATTCAATCTTCCTGATAGTTGGACTGGTGCGGAGGTTGGACGGATTTCTGCCGGAACTGTTAAAGCGATGCTTGGAAAAGTATATCTTCACATGGCCGGTAAGCCTTTGAACAAGGTAGAATATTTTCAGACCGCCGCAGATAAACTCGCAGAGGTAGTCGGTACGGCAAATGAAGCGAAGCATAATTTTGCCTTGCTCGACAATTTTGCCGATGTGTTTTCGATAAATAATGAACGCAATCAGGAGATCGTTTTGTCTTTCGGATACTTTGCAAATGAGTCGAATCCAAACGGAAATTTCTTTCCTTTTTTCCTGTTTCCTCAGGGTTTGCAAAATGGAGATGAGCAGACTACGTATGGCTTGACATACAGTTTTTACAAACTTTTTGGACCAGGTGATACCAGGAGAGACTTTACCCTGGTCGATAGGTACCTTTACAAAGGAAACCCCAATTTTGCTGCGGTTGCCGGTGATAGTGTGATTTACGATTCTACGGTGAACGTTTACAAAAACAATAAGACAGGAATTTATATGGGCGATACGACTACTGGATACGGTCTGGCTTATGGGAAACTTGCGAGAGTTCCCCGAATCGCGGGATCTCCGGCGCAGGGTTATAATTCTGATTTGATTGAAATGCGTTTTTCGGATGTTTTGTTATGTTATGCAGAAGCATTGAATGAATCAGGGAAATCAGCGAGCGCTTTACCAATTTTGAATCGGGTGAGAGCAAGGGCAAAAGCGGTTCCTGTAAAAATGACTACGGCTGCTGATCTTCGCGCCGCAATCCGTAACGAAAGAAGATTAGAGCTGACAGGGGAATTCACCACTGTTTTTGATATCAGAAGGTGGGGGACTTTACGGGAGGAAATTGCGGCGATCACGCCCGATCAGATTGTGGGAGCGAGGTTGACGCCTTATGATCCGAAATTTGAAATATATCCAATTCCTCAACCTCAATTGGATATTAACCCAAATCTTAAACAGAACACGGGCTGGTAAAATTCGGGTATTGATGGGCATGGTTATTTTAACTGTGCCTATCGTTATGACAATGCTTAATTTCTAAAATCGAGACATCATGAAAAAGACCATAAATCCCGGTGAGACATCCGAAGAAACAGTAGTGAGTCAGGGGCACCAATATCCGGATCCAATTAGTCCGTCCGAAACGCCTCCATTCGATCCTAGACCGGAGTATCCCAATCCGGAAATTCCACAGGAAACGCCGCCGTGGGAAAGGCAGCCAGAAACACCTCCTGTTGAACCTGAACCAGAATTGCCGCCGGTAAGCCCCGACGCACCGGAAATTACTCCGGAACCGCTTCCAGGAAATGAACCCGATGAGCCGTTGATGGGAATATCCTGACAAAATTAGATCATAAAAAAGGAGTCAATTTTTACAATTGACTCCTTTTTGTTATCCAGTAATTTCTATTCTAGAATTGAAATCGGAACTTTCATAATGTTTTGGTCTTTCAACGACGATTTTGGAAATTTCTTAGTTACCAGACTTACAAACTGGTTATCCCTTGCTTCCACTGAGTCATATACCCAAATCCCAACTTTGATTTCGTTTGAATAAAAAGTGATCAGATATTTCGCCAATTCACTTTCTGTTGGTTCTTCCTGTGATTTAATAAAATAGTCTACACGGTCAATATTGAAGGCGAAATTCTGGCCTTCAAGATGAAAAAAATTAGCCATAATGTTTGTTAATTGTAGTTTTGTTGATTTTCAGAAATAGCTTAAATAGAGTTAATTCCTGTGATATGAAGGCAAGAATAAAGAAATGGATAGATTTTTTAAAGTAGTCATTCAAATTTAGTTAAGCCATTAAATCAAATATACAATTTTTCCGGATAGAAATTACTAACCATTTCATGGTCACACATGCATTTATAGTTAAATATCCAAAATACACAATGAAGTTGTGAATCTATTCTCTCTAAAAAGTATTTAATTGTTTTTGAAATATTTTGATAATCAGGGCATTACTTTTTATATCTTTTTACGTACTATACAAAAATACTTTATCTAACGCCTTTGTAAGGATGTATAGAATTAAGTTTGTAAACTTGTAGAATTAATTTGTGGCATTTTTGTCGCTATATATTATGGACAAAGACCAAAAGAAAATCAGATACCAAGAGTTATTTCTCTCAGAGCTGAGAAATAGTCATTTTGGGGAAAAAAAAATTGAAGATGCACTCAGGGAAATGGAAACAAAGACGAACATGGAGAAATTAGCGAGTGCGCTTAAAAGTATTTGGAAAAAAACCGATGAAAATATAAAAGAGCTGGAAACAGTATTTCCAAAATCAGAAATTAAGACACCTGTTCCCGTAAATCATTCAACAGATAATGAGGAAGTTAAAGTTACATTTGAACCTTTGAAAATAAAATCAGGAAAGACTGAAATGGAAAAAAAACACCACACTACAACTGATATGACAAATTTTCAAGTTGTATCTTACGATCACTTGCTTGCACTGGTTGAAGAGCTTGACATCGATCAGGTAAAAGAAATATTGTCTTCTGTTACCATTGAAGAGAAGAGCAGCCATCAGTACCTGAGCAAACTTGCGGAGACTTTGTTGAAAGACAGTGAGGTGAAAAAAGTTCCGGATTCAAAACCCTGATCTCATCAGTATCCATACCAGTCGGTCCACCATTGTTGAAGTTTCCGGCGTATCTCTTCTTCACGGGCGTTATTTCCAGGCTCAAATAATTTAGTACCTTTCAATTCATCAGGCAAAAAATTCTGTTTCGCAAAGTTGCCTTCGAAGTCGTGAGAATATTTGTATTCCTTTCCATATCCAATCTGTTTCATCAATTTTGTAGGAGCGTTACGCAAATGCAGCGGAACTGGTAAATGTGCGGTATTTTTTGCAGCTTCCATGGCGTCCGCTATTGCCAGATAACTTGCATTACTTTTCGGAGATGTTGCCAGGTAAATCGCCACCTGGGACAAAATAATTCTGCATTCGGGATAGCCAATCACGTTCACCGCCTGCATACAGGCATTAGCCATGATCATAGCGGTGGGATTTGCATTCCCAATATCTTCGGAAGCCATAATGAGCATCCTTCTTGCAATAAAAGACGGATCTTCTCCGGCAACAATCATCCTTGCCATCCAGTAAATGGCGCCATTGGGGTCGCTGCCACGTAAAGATTTTATAAATGCAGAAATAATATCATAGTGCTGCTCGCCGGATTTATCATATCTGGCAATATTCTGCTGTGCTACTTCAGTAACCCACTCATCTGTGATTTCGATTTCTTCAACATCGCCCTTACCTAAAACGACCAGTTCGAGGAGATTTAAAAGTTTTCTACCGTCACCTCCTGAAAGCCTTAATAAAGCATCATATGAGGTAAAAGTTATTTTTTTCTGTTTCAACCATTCGTCTTTTTCAAGCGCGCGGTTGATGATCGCTTTTAACTCATCTTCACCAAAACCTTCAAGGATATAGACCTGGCATCGTGAAAGCAAAGCGGAATTTATTTCAAAAGAAGGATTTTCAGTGGTCGCACCGATCAGTGTTACCTGACCTTTTTCAACCGCTCCGAGCAAAGCGTCCTGCTGATTTTTGTTATAGCGGTGAATTTCGTCAATAAATAAAATCGGTGGAAATAGACCAGAAGGCCGGGCAAGCACTTCCCGTAATTCTTTAACTCCGGAATTAATTGCACTTAAATTATAAAACTGCCTTTTTGTGGCGTCTGACAATAAAAGCGCAAGCGTGGTTTTTCCAACACCGGGAGGGCCCCAAAGAATCATGGAGGGAATTGTATTTTGTAAAATTGCCCTTCTTAATGGTCCGTTCTTGCCAAGTAGTTTTTCCTGTCCAATGTAATCATCGAGTATGCGTGGGCGTAATCTTTCGGCAAGAGGTGTGGCAATCGGTGATATCATCTGTTGAAAATGTAATTTTTGTTGATGTAATTTAATAACAAAAAAAAGCGTAACACATTGTTACGCTTTCTGTCAAATGTAAAAATATTTTCAGATCAGAATGTAAGTCGGTCTAGTGTCATTTGTTTTTTAAGATTTCCCAACGCGCCAAATACAAGGTTGTATACCGATTGTATGTTGATTTTCATCAGGTCCGCAATTTCGTGGTTATTAAGATTCATATAGAATTTCAGGAAAATCGCTTCACGCTGACGGCGGGGCAATCCGTTAATTGCTACATTTAAATGTTGATTTGTTGAGTCAAATTCTTCCTCAGAAATCATATGGTTTTCATGAGAAGGCGTGTGAATGTGCCAGTATTCCACCGGAATATCTTCATTGCTGGTGTGTTTCTGCTGAGCGTTCAAATGGCGAACCAATTTTCTCTTGATTGAGGCCATAAGATAAAACCGAACAGATGTGGTGTCACCCAGCGTTGTTCGGTTTCTCCAGAGCTCCACAAATAAATCGTGAATGCAATCCTTAATTAGTGGCTTATCAATCGTAAACTGAGAGCAGTATTGGTAAAGGATGTGGACGTACGACCGGTAAAGGCACGCGTAGGCGTTCTCATCTCCTTTTCTGAACTGGTCCCAAAAACAAAGTTCTTCTTCTTGTTTGTAGCGTAGGTGAGCCATCGTAAGGTTAGGAATTAACTAAGGTTAGGAATTATAAATTAATAAGGGTCATTTTTACACTTGTAAATATATTTATAAAAAAACGTATTAAAAAAATATTTTCAAGAAAAAATTACATCCTTTAAGTTAATCATGCAATAAACCTTAATTAAGTAACCTTTTATAAATTTAAGTTTACAAATTCGAACTTTTCACCGTCAAAAAGACCTTTGTCACTTAGTTTAATATTAGGAATTACAAGTAAAGCCATAAAAGATAATGTCATGTACGGTGACTTTAATGTTGATTTAAGTTTAATTTTAACAAACTGATCAATTTCTGTGTAAGATTCTGCCGCCTTGTATCCGTCAACGTCTGTCATTAGACCTGCAATAGGAAGTGCTAGCATATGTTTTTCATCCAAGCCTACCGCGGATACTCCGCCCTTCGCTTCAATTAATAAATTGACTGCTTCGCAAATGCTCTGGTCGTCGCAGCCGACTGCAATGATATTGTGCGAGTCATGTGCAACGGTTGAAGCAATCGCACCTTCTTTTAAATCAAAGTTTTTGATAAATGCAATGGCAGGAGCAGCATTATGATATCGGTTTACAACAACGATTTTCAGAACATCCTGATCGGTATCCGAAACCATAAAACCGTTTTCAGTTTTAAAATCTTCGATTAAAAGATTAGTGATCAATTGTCCTTCCAAAGCTTCAATAACCCGAATTTTTCCATTCGTTTCAGCTGGAACAGGTGAAGCAAAATCAGTCGGGCTTTTCTTCGTACAATTGAATTGGTTGATATGATCGCTGCGAAGATCAGGAATCAGGGAAACTCCGTTTTCAGCGACTAATGCTCCGTCGAGATAAGTTTTAAGAACATTAAAGTCTTTAAGATTATCTATCACCACAAAATCAGCCGGGTCGTTTTTTCTCAATAAGCCAACGGGAAGATTGTAATGCTCAACCGGATTGATACAGGCAGCCTGCAGAATATTCCAAAGATCGTGTCCAAGCGCCAGTGCTCTTTTGATTAAAACATTGATGTGCCCTTCAACGAGATTGTCCGGATGTTTGTCATCTGAACAGAACATGATCCTGTCGGGAAATTCTGCCAGCAACGGAATTAGCGCGTCAAAATTTCTGGCAGCGCTCCCTTCACGAATCAGGATTTTGACACCGTAATCAATTTTTTCTCTTGCCTCTTCATAAGTAAAACATTCATGGTCTGTGGAAATTCCATTGGCAGCATACTGCTTAGCCGCTTCGCCACGAAGTCCGGGAGCATGGCCGTCGATTGGTTTATTGAAATGTTTGGCCCAATTGATTTTTGCCACCATATCAGGATCGTTGTCAAGAACACCAGGAAAATTCATCACTTCTGCGAGGTAACCGATATCGTCGCTTGCTAGCATCTTTCTGACATCTTCCGGATCTACTACGGCACCGGCAGTTTCGAAAATAGTAGCTGGGACGCAGGACGGGGCACCGAAACAAAATTTAAATGGAACACGTTTTCCATCTTTGATCATATATTCTACGCCAGGAGCGCCGAGCACATTCGCGATCTCGTGCGGATCAGAAACGGTAGCGACGGTACCATGGACTACGGCTAATCTGGCAAATTGGGAAGGCGTCAGCATGGAGCTTTCTACGTGGACGTGGGCATCGACGAAACCAGGTATTATATAAGGAAGGCTGGAATTTTCTTCGCCTGTAACATTTATACTTTCAATTACCTTATTCTTTATCGAAATCTCAGCTTCCTGAATTGTCTTTTCGAAGATGTTAACTAGGTTGGCTTTCATTTTTTATAATTGTTATGGCAAATATGTATCGGTATTAAATGGTACCGCGTGAATAGTCCTTGTTGTTACTGCACGTAATTTACAAAACCATCTCTAAGTATCATTTAGTTTCTGACGCAGTGTTTCATTACCCGTCGGATGGCGGAAAAAGCCATCCGACGGGGTCGCCCGGTCCGACGGCTTTTTCTGCCGTCGGACCGGTAATGAACCAGAAAAAAATAATAAAAAAGGATCAGGAAATCACCGAGCTCGCCCGGTATCCCTTTTGATATTGAAGCGGACTTTTCCCGGTATGCATTTTAAAATATCTGTTGAAATTGGCAAAATTATTGAATCCACTTTCATAGCAGATCTGCGCGACACTCAGTTTTCCGTCAATCAATAATTTACAGGCGTGGCCGATCCGAAGTTCCAGTAAAAATTGAGAATATGTTTTCCGGCTTCTGCTTTTAAAATACCTGCAAAAAGAATTCGGACTGATATTCGCGATTTCCGCAATCTCTTCAATCGTTATTTTTTGCTGAAAATTACTCAGCGAATATTTATATATCTGATTAATCCGGTCTTCGTCATGCTGGTCATATTCTTCCTGATAGTGGCTATTCGAAAGCAACTTTATTTCTTTACTATGCGCCAGCGTTTCCAGAATTTGTAATAATGAAATAATCGGATTTCCTTCAACCTGATCCAGCAGTTTTTGAAGAAGCACTTTAATCTGCTGATTTTCCTTTCCCAAAAGTTTCATTCCCCATTTCGCTTTTTCCAGTAATTCGTTGATCGATTTATTTTCAGGAAGACTTCGGAAGGTTTCACCAAATAGTTCAGCAGAAAAATGAAGAACAGTCGCTTGTGCATACAGCTGAGAATCACCTTTAAAATACTTTTCATCACAGCGCCAATAATGCGGTAGATTTGGCCCGATCAGTAGCAAATCGCCACTCTGGAAATTTTGAATGTTGTCTCCGACAAACTGAGTCCCGGAGCCTTGTTCAATATGCACGAGCTCGATCTCCGGATGATAATGCCAGCGATTATAAAAATACAACACCACATCCCGTCTGATGCTAAAAGACTGATGCAAACCTTTCGGAATTTTAAGTAATTGAGGTTTCACAGTTAAAATGACAAGATTTAATCAATAATGATCCAATTTATGCCAAAATTATTGAAAAATATGCCAGTATAGTGAAACAACGCCTTTTTATATTTCTATTCATTTGTGTTAAAATTCAATAAGAAATATTGGTATTTTTATTTCGGATAACTTCCTGTATTATTTCGGCGTTTTGGGAGGTATATATTAATGATGTATGCATTTGAAATGCCGGGTAAAAACGGAATAACTCGTCTGACTAAAATGAAGACGAATTTCTTGACATGAAGTTATTTCAGATTCACATCATGAACATTTATTAATACTTATTCCTATTGAGACTATGGCGTCCAATCTTTTGAAAATTCACCCATCCGACAATGTCATCGTGGCGCTTAGAGATATTCCGACAGGCGATACTGCGGAATGGAACGGCGAGCGTTATGTTTTGCCTTACGGCGTTTCCTCAAAGCATAAATTTGTTACCGAAGATATAGAAACAGGCGGAGCAATTATTATGTATGGCGTTTTGGTGGGCCGTGCAAAACAGCCAATCAAACGGGGAGAACCCATTACTACTTTTAATTTAAAACACGATTCCCAGGATTACAGCACCGCGAATCGGCAGCCATATTTATATACACAGCCGGACGTAAGTCGTTGGCAGGGAAGAACTTTTAATGGATATCACCGGGAAGACGGTCGGGTAGGGACTTATAATTACTGGCTGGTATTGCCGCTGGTATTTTGTGAAAATCGCAACGTGCTGATCATGAAAGATGCTTTCGAGCGAGAACTGGGTTATGCACAGACTGATATGTATCGCGGCCAGGTTGCTGAATTTTTGAAAGCATACCAGTCAGGAGATATGTCCCGTATGCAAAATTTGGGAGGATTTTCAGAACCAACAAAAGAACAGCAGGTAAAAAGTCGTCCTTTCCCCAATGTGGATGGAATTAAATTTTTGACACATGAAGGCGGTTGCGGCGGTACCCGTACGGATGCAAATACTTTATGCGCACTTTTTGCTGCATACGCTGTTCACCCGAATGTCGCCGGAATCACCGTTTTAAGCCTGGGTTGTCAAAATTCGGAACTGAAAACTTTGGAAGACGAAATTAAAAAGCGCGATCCAAATTTCAACAAACCTTTTTACGCTTTTGAACATCAGAAAGGTACTGAATACTCGCTGGTTTCCGGTGCGATCAAATCAACTTTCCTGGGTTTGACTGAAATGAATAAACAATATCGTGAGCCAGCTCCGTTGTCAAAACTTTCGGTTGGATTGAAATGTGGTGGTTCAGATGGATTTTCGGGAATTTCTGCGAATCCGGTTTTGGGTCATTTGTCTGATATCGTAGTTGGGCTTGGCGGACAAACACTTCTTGCTGAATTTCCGGAACTTAATGGTGTAGAGCAGGAACTTCTCAACCGTTGCGTGACAGAGGAAAAAGCGGCCAAATTTGAAAAATTAATGCGCGATTACGCTGGAAAAGCGGAAGCAGTTGGTTCTGCATTTGCTTTTAATCCTTCGCCTGGTAACATCAAAGACGGTTTAATTACCGATGCAATCAAATCAGCTGGTGCTGCAAAAAAAGGTGGAAATGCCTATATTTCAGATGTTTTAAATTACACGGAAAGAGCAACCGAAGCTGGTCTGGCACTGGTTTGTACACCCGGAAATGACGTGGAAGCGACAACAGGACAAACAGCTGCGGGCGCGAATATTATTCTTTTCACGACTGGTTTGGGAACACCGACAGGAAATCCAATATGCCCGGTTGCCAAAGTTGCAACGAATACTATTTTGGCAAACCGTATGCCGGATGTAATAGATTTTGATTGCGGGCCGGTTGTGGATGGTACGCAGTCACTAGAAGAAAACGCAGACCATTTATTGGAATATGTGATCAAAGTGGCAAGCGGAGAATTGACGAAAGCGCAGCAGCTAGGGCAGGATGATTTTATTCCATGGAAAAGAGGTGTTTCACTTTAACTTTTTTTTGAGGGATTATAACAACGGAAAATAAAATTTTCAAGCTAAGACATACAGCTCATGAGAGTGAAAAGTCAGTAACCTCAGGATTGATCCTGGGGCCGAGAGCTTTGGAGGTCGCGACACGGGATTTATCCCGTAAACCATAAGTTTGTTCCGAGTATAGTTCGTATTCATCAGTCTTTTCATTAAGACGTTGACTTAATATTTAATTGTAAAATACATGTTTGATTTAACCGGCAAAGTGGCTTTGGTAACAGGAGGTGCAAGTGGAATCGGTTTAGCGATTTCTGAAACTTTCGCTAAGCAAGGTGCTCATGTGCATATTCTTGAACTTAATATTGACCTCGCAAATCAGGTAGTTGAAGATATAAAAAATAGTGGTGGAAGCGCAGAAGCGCATGCGATCGATATTTCAAAACAGGCAGATGTTGTAAAAGTTATTGACAAAATTGCTGAAAAACAAACCATCAATATACTGGTCAATAACGCAGGGATAGCCCATATCGGGAAAGCGGATAACACGGCTGAAACCGACTTCGACCGCGTAATCAACGTCAATGTTAAGGGAGTTTACAATTGCCTTTTTGCGACAATACCACATTTGAAAAAAGCTGGTGGCGGCGTTATTTTGAATATGGCATCCATCGCTGCAACTGTCGGTATACCTGACCGTTTTGCTTATTCAACTGCAAAAGGTGCTGTCTATTCAATGACTTTATCGGTTGCAAAGGATTATCTGGCGGATGGTATTCGCTGCAACAGCGTTTCGCCGGCACGTGTTCATACGCCTTTTGTTGATGGATTTATTGCAAAAAACTATCCGGGACAAGAAGCTGAAATGTTTGAAAAACTTTCAAAAACACAGCCGATTGGCAGGATGGCAAAACCGGACGAAATCGGAGCACTTGCCTTATACTTGTGTTCAGACGAAGCCTCTTTCATCACCGGTTGCGATTATTTGATTGATGGGGGATTTGAAAAACTAAATAATTAATGTAGGTAACACAGAGAACCGCAGAGCGAAAAAAAGAGGTACACAGAGTTTTTTTAGAAGATAATGTTGTGAAAAAACTCTGTGGCACTCCTTTACAACTCTTAATTTCTCTGTGAAACAATAAAAAGCATAATATGAAACTTTTCCGTTTTGGAGCTTACGAACAAGAGAAACCTGGTGTGGAACTGACAAACGGCGAATTGCTGGATGTTTCTGCTTTTGGGGAAGATTATAATGAGAAATTTTTTGGTACGGACGGATTAAATCGTCTTGCCGATTGGCTCGCTGTCAATTCGGCATCGGCACCACGTGTTGAGCCTGGTTTCCGTTTTGGGTCATGCATTGCGCGCCCATCAAAAATTATCTGTATTGGAATGAATTATGCAAAACACGCATATGAATCCGGTGCAACAGAATTACCGAAAGAGCCAATCGTCTTTTTTAAAGCGACTTCTGCGCTGGTTGGCCCGAATGATCCGGTAATTATTCCAAGAGGTTCGGAAAAAACAGATTGGGAAGTTGAGCTTGCCGTCGTTATTGGGAAAAAGGCGAGTTATGTTGAAGAAGCTGACGCGCTTAGTTACGTAGCCGGTTACACCATTCACAACGATTACTCCGAACGTGCATATCAGCTGGAACGTGGTGGACAATGGGTAAAAGGGAAAAGTAATGACTCTTTCGCGCCACTCGGGCCATACCTTATCACAAGAGAGGATATTCCAAATGCGAATAATCTTGATCTTTGGTTGTCTTTAAACGGCAAGAAAATTCAGGATAGCAATACCTCAGACATGATTTTCCAGGTTGGTTTCCTTGTAAGTTATCTGAGCCAGTTTATGACTTTACTTCCAGGTGACGTTATTTCTACTGGTACTCCAGCTGGCGTAGGCTTGGGTATGAAACCTCAGGTTTATCTGAAACCAGGTGATATCGTTGAACTTGGTATCGAAGGCCTGGGTGTTCAGAAACAGGAAGCTGTGGCCTGGAAAGCAGTATAAATTCTAAATTTCCGGGTGCGAAATACTATTCTCATCCGGAAACATTCAAACAGTATAATATGGTTATTGATTCCCATCAGCATTTTTGGATTTATGATCCGGTAAGAGATTCCTGGATCACGCCAGAAATGGAAAAGATCCGTCAAAACTTTCTTCCCGAAAATCTAAAACCGGTTTTGGAAGCGAATGGCGTGGACGGATGTGTGGCTGTGCAAGCGGATCAGTCCAATTCTGAAACTGAATTTTTGTTGCAGCTTGCAGAAGCGAATGACTTCCTAAAAGGCGTTGTGGGTTGGATAGATCTTCGGGCTGAAAATTTGTATGACAGGCTGGAAATTTGTTCGCAATTTGAAAAATTAAAAGGTTTCAGGCATATCGTTCAGGGTGAGCCAGATGATTTTTTGCTGCAATCTGACTTTATCAAGGGTGTAGGACAATTGGTTGCGTTTGGTTTTACCTACGACATTCTTGTCTATCCAACGCAACTTGAAGCGAGTTATACTTTTGCCAAACAATTGCCAAACGTAAAGTTTGTACTTGACCATGTTGCAAAACCTTATATCAAGAAAGGTGAGATAGAAACCTGGGCAAAGGATATTAAAAAGCTAGCTGAGCTACCAAATGTCTCCTGCAAAATTTCAGGTATGGTGACAGAAGCGGATTGGTATTCCTGGCAAAACGCAGATTTTGAACCCTATCTGGATACTGTTTTTGGAGCTTTTGGAACAGATCGTTTGATGTTTGGTTCTGACTGGCCGGTTTGCCTGGTGGCTGCCGAATACGGTGCCATGAAAGATGTGCTTGGAAATTACCTGACAAAACTTTCCAAAAACGAGCAAAAGAAAGTCTGGGGTGAAAATGCTGTTAAATTTTATTCCCTCGATTAAAGAAATTGTATAATGAAAAGATACTGCCTTGCTTTGGATTTAGTAGACGACGCAAAGATGATTGAAGAATATGAGGAACATCACCGTGTTCCTCGTCCTGAAATTAAAAAAAGCATTCTGGATGCAGGAATTACCCAAATGGAGCTTTACAGAATTGAAAACCGGCTTTTCATGATTATGGAAACGATGGACGATTTTAGTTTTGAAACAAAAAATGCCATGGACGCTGCCAATCCGGATGTTCAGGTTTGGGAGCAGCTGATGTGGAAATATCAGCAAGCGTTGCCTTCTGCCAAGGAAGGGGAAAAATGGGTTATAATGGACAAGATCTTCGCTTTGGTTTAGGGATTATCTTCAAATTAGTACCAAAAATTTTGTTAGCCACAATTGAAAAATAGCTTTTAAAACTAGCACCGACCAGCATCACTCAATAAAAGTTAGGGAAAAACTTCTCAGGAATTATCCGAAGACAGATTGCGATTTTAAACCTAAGGGTCTTAAATTACAGTTTGACAGGAGCCATTTTACTTAGCTATTTGATAGATTGAAAAAGTTAGTACTGATTATCAGCTTAATATGTTTAACCATCACTTTATTCTCGTCACAGCCTCGTCGGCCAGTGGAGATTAAGGTTATGAGTTTCAATGTCCGCCATGGACTGGATTTGAACGACGAGTCGAATCTCATGGGGATTTTGAAAATTATAAAAGAAAACTCGCCACAGTTAGTCGCCTTACAAGCGGTTGATAGTTTAAAAAATAACGGTAAAGTGCAATTTCAGCTGCGGCAGTTAGCTATTCAGACGGGTATGTATTATGCTTATGGCGTCGCCGATAGTACGGAACATGGATCGCAAGGTGTAGGATTATTATCCAAATGGCCTTTTGAGAAAACGCAAAAGTTCAATTTGCCTGCGACCAAAGGTTCTGATGCGAGAGTGTTACAATGCGGACTGATTAGCGTCAACAAAAACCTGACGTTTAGGTTTTGTAATGCGCGTCTTGAATATGCCTCCGTCGTTGACCGAGCTTTGCAGGCGGCGTTTGTGAACAGGTTGCTTGAAGGAAGTATTCAGCCTGTGGTTTTAGGAATGGACATGGGCGCCCGGCCAAATGAGCAACCCTATTTTTCTTTCAGGAAAAAATGGCAGGACGCGGCCCGTGGGTCCCAGATGCAGACATGGAGTGAAGGGCTTCCCGGTGACAGGCTCGATTATATTTTTGTATTGATGAACAACAAAGTTAGAGTGAAGAAATATAAGGTTATCAAAAAATATCCGGACGTTTCTGATCATTACCCCATTATGGCAACGATTGAATTTTGGTAAAATATGGATTATTCACATTTGAAAATCGGACTGTTTATTCCCTGTTATGTGGACCAGTTTTATCCGCAGGTTGGAATTGCAACGTTGGAATTATTAGAGAAACTTGGCTGTACAGTGAGCTTTCCGCTAAATCAGACCTGCTGCGGACAGCCTATGGCGAACTCGGGTTTTGAACATTTGACTAAGGATTGCAACAATCTTTTTTTTAATTCTTTCGCCGAATTCGATTATGTCGTAGCCCCTTCGGGAAGCTGCGTGTTGCATATCAAAGAGCATTTGAAAGTAGAGGATCGTATAGAGGAATCTAAAAAACTCCGTAAGAAGGTTTACGAACTGGTTGAATTTATAACCGATGTTTTGAAAATAGATGAGATCGCAGCAAATTTCCCTTATCGGGTTGGATTGCATCAGGGTTGTCACGGACAGCGCGGTTTGCATCTTTCCCAGATGTCGGAATTAAACGCGGCTACTTACAACAAACCTGAAACATTATTAAATAAAGTTCAAGGATTAGAGCTGGTTGATCTCGACAGAAAAGATGAGTGCTGTGGATTCGGAGGAACGTTCTGCGTTGCCGAAGAGGCGGTTTCAGTGAAGATGGGTAAGGACAGAGTTTCGGACCATATTCGTCACAATGCTGAATATATAACAGGATCGGACATGAGTTGTCTTCTGCATTTGGAAGGAATTTTGAAACGAAAAAATTCACCAGTTCAGGTAAAACATATTGCTGAGATTTTGAATAGTGCTGTAAAACAAATACCGGCACCCAATCATTGAGCACCGGCATTTTACAAAGTTTACGGAATCCAGAATCTGAGAAGGCTCAGTCGTTTAGTTGATTGAAGAAACGACGCGGCTCGTCTTTGTCAGAACATCAAACGTTTGTGAAGCTTTCTCTTTTCCGTCCGTAATCTCGAAAGTATAAGTACCATCAAGAAGTGTCGAAAGATCAAAATATTTCACAAAAGTTGCTGCTGCACGTTTGTTTTCTGAAAAAAGAACATTTTTGTCAGTGTCCAGAATGCGTACGATTATATTGTTTGATTGTGCATTGTTATATGAAACGCGGAATTGCATAGGTTTAACTTGCAGAACTGACAACTTAGTAGAAGCTGATTCAGTTTTGTCTGAAGTTGCGATGGCGGTTTGTGCATTAGCTGTAAATGCTGAACCTGCTATAAGCATACCAATCAAGGCTGCTGAAAAAAGAGTGTTTTTGGTTTTCATAGGAGTGAAAATTAATTTGTGTCTAAAAAAAGTTAAATTAAACTTTGATCAGACTCTGATGCCCCGATCAAAAAACTTTGTGATTCAAAATTACAACATATTGCAATAGAGTAAAATAGCTTTTTTGCGTTTTGTAAAAAGTTGTTTATTTAACAATTCGCAAACTTGAAATAGTACAACGAATGTGAAAAGTACAATTGAGATTCTTTAAAAAATACTATTATCTATTTGTTAACAAGCCATGTCGAAAGTAGTAATTGAACATGCCGAGGCCTCAGAGACCTTTAATAAGGACGAATCGTACGTAGATTGGCATGACGAAACATTGTGGTTCGTTCGTAAAAAGCGGGATATTTCATCAAAATTGTTGCCTGAATGGGAGGAGCTGCGGGAAACCGCTTCACAGATAAAGAATTATGTCCTTTCGCACATGGACGATTTGCTTGAAACATTTGAAAAAAATGCAAAAGCAAACGGCATTCATTTACACTGGGCAGTTGACGCGAAAGAACATAATGAAATAGTTCTGGCGATCTTAAAGCAGCACAAGGTTGAGAAGATGGTGAAAAGCAAATCGATGCTGACCGAGGAATGCCACATGAATGAGTTCCTTATCCAGAATGGCATTGAAGTGATCGATACGGATCTCGGCGAAAGGATTGTTCAGCTTCGCCAGGAACCACCTAGTCATATCGTTTTGCCGGCAATTCATTTGAAAAAGAAAGATATCGGCGATCTCTTCCACGAACATTTGGGAACTGATGCAGGCGCAACAGACCCGCAATATCTGACAGAGGCGGCGAGACAACATTTACGCGATAAATTCCTGACGAGACGGGCAGCACTGACCGGCGTTAATTTCGCAGTTGCAGAAACCGGTGGATTTGTTGTTTGTACGAACGAAGGAAATGCAGATATGGGCGCGCATCTTGCCGATGTTCATATTGCCAGCATGGGTTTTGAAAAAATAATCCCATTACAATCTCACCTTGGTGTTTTTCTCAGACTTCTTGCGAGAAGTGCAACCGGACAACCCGTTACAACATATAGCAGCCATTTCAAGAAGCCGCGCGAAGGTCAGGAAATGCACCTGGTCATTGTGGATAATGGCAGAAGCACACAACTTGGACGTCCCGATTTTAAAAATTCTTTGAAATGTATTCGTTGTGGGGCATGTATGAATACCTGCCCTGTATACCGTAGAAGCGGCGGACATAGTTACCATAATGCTGTCGCCGGTCCGATCGGTTCTATTCTCGCTCCGAATCTTGATATGACCAAAAATGCAGATCTTCCCTTTGCGAGTACGTTATGTGGGAGTTGTTCCAATGTTTGTCCGGTAAAAATTGATATTCATGATCAGTTGTATAAATGGCGGCAGGTTTTAGTCCAGGGCGGGCATGTGCCTCAGGCGAAAGAAATAGGAGTGAAAGCGATGTCGATGGTGTTATCTCAGCCAAGATTTTATCAATGGTCGGGCAGGCTGGGTCGGTCTGTAATGCGGACTTTACCTTTTATGGTTAATAATTCGCTGAATCCGTGGTTTAAGCAGCGGGAAATGCCAGAGCCGCCAAAAGAAAGTTTCAGAGATTGGTTTGTCAGAAACCGGAAGTAATTATAGAATAGAAATATCATGAGCTCACGTGAAAAAATTCTTCAGCAGGTTAAGCTGAACAAACCCGCCGAAACTGTTTTGCCTACGCATTACACTTTTAACAGCGGTTACAAAGATACGGAAGAGAAATTCAAAGAAATTTTACAAGCCATATATACTGAGGTAATCATCGTAGAATCTAAGGAACATCTTCGCGAAAAAGTTGAGGAGATGTACGTTGATGTAGTGAATAAGGCCACGACAATTCCTGAACTGGCTTCCTGGGCAGATTTTAGTTTGCAGGTCGCAGATCCGCATGATCTTGAATTAATTGAAGTTGCTATTTTACAGGCAGAATTTGGTGTCGCAGAAAACGGCGCAGTCTGGATTTCGGATAATCATTTACAACATCGGGTTTTGCCGTTCATTACACAGAACCTCGCTTTTGTAATTCCGAGAAATGCGCTGGTAAATAATATGCATGACGCATACAATCGTTTGTCCGATACCACCGGTTGGGGCTGTTTTATTGCCGGTCCGTCCAAAACTGCGGACATTGAGCAGTCATTGGTGATCGGTGCGCACGGAGCCCGGAGTATGGTTATCTTTTTAGTGGAGAATTAGTTAGAAAATGTAGTAAAGGTTGTTTTCAAGTAAGTATATAAAAAAGTTCGTCTCCCGCATTCTTTCTTATACTTTTGCAATTATTAATATATTGCATTTTTGAATTTGGCCAGGTTATGCCGCCGAATATTAAACCTTGAAAGTATGCCTAAAATAATTGTTGCGATTGATGGATATTCAAGTTGTGGAAAAAGTACAACCGCCAAGCAGGTTGCTCAGCAGCTGAATTATGCATACATAGATACAGGAGCAATGTATCGGGCAGTGACATTATTTTTTATTCAGAATCACATATCGGTTTCCAATCCCAGGGAAGTCCAGAAAGCATTAAATGACATCCATATCACGTTCCGCCGTCATAAGGAGAAGGGGACAAATGATACCTATCTCAACGGCCTTAATGTTGAAGATGAAATTCGTAAAATGTACGTTTCCGAGCAGGTAAGTACCGTCAGTGCGATCAAGGATGTACGGCATTCGTTGGTTGCCCAGCAGCAGCGCATGGGCCGGTCGAGAGGGATTGTTATGGATGGCCGCGATATTGGGACAGTTGTTTTTCCTCAGGCTGAACTGAAAATTTTTATGACGGCCGATCCGATAATTCGTGCGCAACGTCGGCAGCTTGAATTGCTGGAAAAGGGCGAATTAGTCGGACTTCCTGAAATTGCTGAAAATCTGAAAATGCGTGACCGAATTGATACTACCCGTGCAGAAAGTCCATTAAGACAGGCAGAGGATGCGATTTATATCGATAATTCAATGATGACACTGGACGAGCAGGTAGAAATGGTGGTCAGGTTAGCGGATGAACAAATCGGTTTGGTACTCCGTGATCGTGAAAATAGCTAAAATTTCATGACACAAAATATTGAAAACCATTATGATTATCTGATTGTCGGGCAGGGAATTGCCGGAACTTCATTGGCCTGGCATCTGCATCAGTCAGGTAAGAGAATATTATTGGTCAATGATTCTTCCTTACCATCTTCTTCAAAAGTTGCGGCCGGAATTTTTAATCCTTTGACTGGAAAAAAGCTAGTAAAAACATGGCTCGCCGATGAAATTTTTCCCTATGCTCAAAAATTTTATGCTGGTTTGGAGGAAAAGCTAGGTGTAAAAATATTACATCAGGCTTCCATTTTTCGGCCTTTTCGATCCATTGAAGAGCAGAATTCGTACTTAGCTCAAACGTCTGATCCCGGAATTTCCAGATACATTCAGTCACCGTCTGAACAACAAAATGTGCCGGAACATGTTCATGCTCCATTTGGAGGTATGGAAGTTATTCGTTCAGGCTGGGTGGATTTGCCTTTATTATTGGATAAAAGCCGTGACTATTTTTCTAATTTAAGTCAATATCTGGAATCAACTTTTAATATTGATGATCTGAAAGTTTCTGAGAAATCCGTTTTCTGGAATGGTTATGGATTTGACAAGGTAATTCTTTGCCAGGGTTTTAATGCGAGGAAAAATGAGCTTTTTAACTGGCTGCCTTTTACCCCGGTTAAGGGTCAGATATTGGAAATTGAAATTGATAAATTAGCGACCAATCAGATTGTAAATCAGGGAATTTTTATTCTTCCCGTTTCTGAAACGCATTGCCGGGTAGGAGCGACCTATTCCTGGGATCCTTTGGATTGGGAAACAACGGCAGCCGCCGCCCAGGAATTGGAAAGTAAATTGAAGCCGTTGTTAAAAGTGCCTTATAAAATCACTGGACAGCTGGCCGGAATTCGACCTTCTTCACATGACAGAAGGCCCATGTTAGGTATCCATCCGGATTATTCGCGCATCGGGATTTTCAATGGACTGGGCACAAAGGGTGTCACACTCGCGCCGTATTTTGCGAACCAGTTTACAGAATATCTTGAAAAGCAGAAAGAATTGAATGAAGCAGTGAATATTAAGAGGTATTTTTCGTTATATTTCCGTTGAAGTAAGCAGGAGAAAAATGAGAATTAGAATTATACACAAGCTAACATTATCAGCCACATTTTTTACACTGCTTTTGACGGGTGTAGAGACTAACGCACAGCGCTATCCGTCCCAGGAAGTCTTTGGCAAAAATCGTGTGCAATATAAAACCTTCAACTGGAAGATTTTCAGAACTACAAATTTTGAAATTTATCACTATCAGGGAGGAACCGCATTGGCCAAACTTACAGCGCAATATGCTGAAAGTGAGTTCGATAAAATTACAGATGTTTTGGGCTGGACGCCTTATAGCCGTGTGAAAATTTTCCTCTACAATTCCCCTCAGGAACTCGAACAGAGCAATATGGGATTGTCAAGCCTTGATAATCTTGAAGATAAAAAACTGGATCTCGGCCAGTCACGCGTCGAAGTGGCTTATACCGGAGACCAGATCGGATTTAAAAAGAAACTGGTAAAAGATATAAGTCTGCTGTTCGTATATGATATGTTGTACGGCGGTAATATGAAGGAAGCACTTCAAAGTTCTCTTCTTCTTACGCTTCCTGAATGGTTCATGACGGGTGCGGCGGCGTATATTTCGGAGGGCTGGTCGCCGGAGCTGAATGATTACATGCGTGATTTTTTGACAAATCGTAATGTTAGAAAACCAACTTTGCTGACTGGTAATGACGCGACATTAATTGGTCATTCGATCTGGAATTATATCGCGGAACGTTATGGAAAAGATAAGATTTCTGATATCCTTAACCTGACCAGAATTATTCGGACAGAACAGACCAGTATTACCAGCACACTGGGAGTTCCGTCATATAATCGGTTTTTGAGAGACTGGCGTGCGTATTATCTCAATCTAAATAAAAAAGCAGAACAATTTTACACGGATCCAAAACCTGCCTGGAAGTATAAACTTAATGAGTTAAGTGCCTCGGACGCCGGAGCCGCTGTAAAAGTTTCACCGGATAAAAAGTGGACTGCTGTTAGTGAAATAAAAAATGGGCGTTACCGCGTTTACTTATTCAACAGCGAATCCGGTTCTAAAAAAATAATCCGTCAGGGTAAGCTTGATATCATTGGGGGAAGAAATAAAACTCAGCCGCCACTTTTGGGTTGGTCGAGAAATAACACGCTGGCGGTGCTAGCTTCTGAGAATGGTCGTCAGAATTTCTATTTATACGAAAACCTTGACTCTAAAAAGATAAAAATCAAACTGCGACGGACAATCCGTGGACTGGATCAGATCAGCGACATGGATATTTCCACAGATGGGACTATGCTTGCAGTGAGTGCAGACAAAAACGGACAAAATGATTTGTTCCTGGTCAGTGTGGCGAGAATGTCATTGATCGGATTGACAAACGATTTATACGACGATGTTTCCCCAAGATTTGTTCAGGGCTCTGCAAGACGTGTGGTTTTTGCTTCAAATCGTCCTACGGATTCATTAGGCGTTGATAAAGGCAATTTCAAAACGCTTTCGGCTGGTTTATCAGTTTTTGAACATGATGGTTCACCGCGCTCCGGCCAGTTGTTAAGGTTGACACCAGCAGATCCTAAGGTGAAAGTTGCTCCAATTTATGCAGACGATAATGATGTTTTTTATCTGTCCAATGGAAAAGGGGTAAGTAATGTTTTCAAATATAACAGAGCGTCAAATACCAATTCGCAGGTAACGAATTATATTAACAGCATGCGTAATGCTGATATAACGTTGAAATCTGGCGGTGCTATTGCGTATACTTATTTGAATGACGGTTATTATACTGCGGCATTTAAAAATGGCTTTGATGCTAACGCCTCGATAGAAACGCCATCTTTGGTTAAAGGAGAGGTTGTAGGAGGTGAAACAGGAAAGCCTGGAAATGCTGTTATTCCAACGGATTCAGTCAAAGTACCAGCCAAAGTTGAAACGCCTAAAATGGCTTTGAAAGAGGGAGAGGTGGATACAGAAAACTATGAGTTTGATGAAGATGTATTAAAATCATTTGAAACCCGTCAGAAAAGAGGCACATTCCCAACTTCTCCAAATACACTAACAAGAACGAAGGCAACGCGTGAAAATATTGCGATAAAGGGTCCGTACAATTATAAAGGCTTGTTTATCAATAACGACGCTAGCTCTGATTGGCGGATAGACCCGATCCGTGGTTTTGGATACGCCCAATCTATTTCGATGAATGATCTTCTTGAAAATCATGTGATCAAAGCGGGTGTATTTATTTCTTCGAATTTCCGGAACAGTGATCTTTTCGCAGAATATTCTAATAATGTTCATCGAATTGATTTTGGTGTAAGGGTTGACAGAAAAGCATTATATATCGATTCGGAGGTTGCGCCGCAAAAATACCGTTTCAATCAGGTAATGGTTTCTGCTTCATACCCGTTCTCAACGACGAGTCGTTTTACTGTGGCACCGATGTTCACCTCAACGCGAATGGTTGATCTGATTCTTTCAAATCCTGATCTTAACTCAAATTATGGTGGTTTGAGAACTGAATTTGTTTTTGATAATACTATTAAGACTGGGATGAATATGATGCAGGGAACTCGTTTTAAAGTGCGTTATGACAATTATCTTGGATTATCAAACGGCAACGAAAGTTTCAACCGCGTCAGTCTGGACTTCAGACATTACCAAAAACTTCACCGCGACCTGATTTTTGCAACCCGCGTCGCCATGAGCCATTCAGGCGGGAAAGCTGCCAAACAGAGCATTTTGGGAGGTATGGAAAACTGGGTTGGAAACAAAAAAGATACACGTACGACGGGCATCAATCCTCTTGATTTCAGCAGAGACAACAGAGATATTTTCTTCACAGACTTTGCTACCAACTTACGCGGATTTAACCTGAATCGGTTGTCAGGTACAAGTTACATGTTACTTAATGCAGAACTTCGTATTCCTTTGATCAAGTATCTTTATCGGGGTTCTATTACATCAAGCACACTTCGGAATTTGCAGATTGTAGGATTTGGAGATATCGGCACAGCCTGGACTGGAAAAGGACCATTTAGTGAGAAGAATAGTTTAAATACAGAAATCATCGGTAGTGTTGAAGAGCCTTTCAAAGCGACGGTGACCAACTACAAGAATCCTTATTTGATGGGTTATGGTGCAGGTATCAGAACAACGATATTTGGTATCTACGCTAAATTCGATTATGCTTGGGGTGTTGATAATGGATATACCAATAAGGCAATTCCTTACGTAACTTTGGGATATGACTTTTAAGTGATGATTAAAAAACCAGAATGATATTAAATATAAAAATGGCACGGGAACTGTTCTCATGCCATTTTTTTTGTTCTATTCTAAATCTTTCTTTTCCACAATACTGATGATGACACGTTTCCAAAGCCGCTTTTTGTTTTCTCTACTATCGCTTTCAATTTTTATCATTCATAATGAAAAAGCTTATGCGCAAAGGGAAGTGATGTATGAGCAATACCTGCAAAATCCTATGGCGATTAATCCTGGATTTACAGGCGTCAGAGAAACGTTTAATATGACTGCCATGTTTCGCAGAAAGTGGTTCACAATACAAAACTCACCGTCAAGCCAGACTTTCGCAGCAGACGGCACTTTTGGTAATGGAAAATTTGGTGTAGGCTTTCAGGCAATGAATGACCAGACCAGTTTTTTTACAACCACCGCTTTTTCGGGTTCCTTTGCTTACCACCTTGGCCTCTCAGACCAATGGAAACTGGCCCTCGGCGGTCAGGGTGGCATAAATGTTTTACCAGTTTTTGATGTTGGTTCTTCATTCAATAGTACCAACAGGGCTCTTGGGAGTTTCGGGATTGGAGCCTGGCTGCATTCAGAAAATTTTTATTTGGGCGTATCGAAACCTGAGCTATTGTCTCAGGGATTTGGACAGCAACAAATCGCATTTTTTTATCGCAGGCCGTTGTACATTATGGTCGGTGGAAGTTATGGGCTTGGGGACGAGTTACTGCTTATCCCGAATGTACTTTTTGCTCAGGAGAAGAATTACAGACTAAGAGTTGACTTTGGAGGACGCGTTTGGTTTAATGAAAAAGTTGGTCTGGGAGCTACTTATCATGCAGGAGGAGGATCATCTTTTGGAGCTTCCAATATTAATTATTTACAATTATCTGCCGAAGTAATGGTTGGCAGGAATGTAAGGCTTGGATATTTTTATAGCACTAAACAAGTTGAACAACTTAACCTGGTTACAACCGGGCCAAAGGGAATTCATGAGTTAATGCTGAAGTTTGTTCCTAACCCGAATGGCTTCCAGAAGTATTGAAATAAACCAACGGCGAATATCTCTGAACATGTTTAGTAAAAAGGAGATTTTTTGCGTTTTGTTTACATAAGTCTCGTAACTTTGTCCGGTAAATGAAATAATCACATTTGTGATGGATAAATACACATATATAGCAAATTCCGACGCCGCTTACATAGAGGAATTATACAATTCCTATAAGCAAGATCCAACCTCCGTAGACGAAGGTTGGCAGAAATTTTTTGAAGGGTTTGATTTTTATCAGAAATACCCTGCCAACGGCAATGGACATGCCAATGGTGCCAGTAATGGAAAGGAGGTAGCATCTGCCGGCAAGGTGGACGCAGCTCAGATCCGAAAGGAAATGGAGGTGGTTCACTTAATCCGTGGATATCGTTCAAGAGGACATTTGCTGGCTACAACCAACCCGATCCAGAAGAGAATAGACCGCAAGCCACAGTTGGAACTTAGCGATTTTAGTCTTAGACAAGAGGATCTTGATTCAGTATTTGAAGCTGGTACCGAAGTTTTCGGTCGCCCTGCTACTTTGCGAGAAATTATTGATTCCCTGAAAAAGATCTATTCAGGCAATATAGGATTTGAATATCTCTACATCCGTGACCGCGAACAAAAAAGCTGGTTACGTAAGAAAATTGAGAAAGAAGCATTAAACATGTCTTTTTCGATAGATGAGAAAAAACATATTCTTTCGAAATTGAACGAAGCTGTTGTTTTCGAAAATTTCCTTCATACCAAATATCTTGGACAGAAACGTTTTTCGCTTGAAGGCGGAGAAACGACAATTCCTGCCCTTGACGCAATGATTAACAAAGCTGCGGAAATGGGTGTGGTTGAGGTGATGATTGGTATGGCGCACAGAGGCCGTTTGAACGTGCTGGCTAACGTCATGCAAAAAACTTACGGACAGATCTTCAACGAATTCGAAGGTAATTTACCTGACCAGGTTTGGGGAGATGGTGACGTGAAATACCACATGGGTTATGCAAGCCAGATCACTGCCGAAAATGGAAGTCAGGTTCATCTGAAACTGGCTCCAAACCCGTCACACCTTGAAGCTGTGAACCCGGTTGTCGAAGGATTTATCCGGGCACGTGCCGATGGTATGTATGAATCTGATTATGACCGTGTACTTCCAGTGATTATTCATGGAGATGCAGCGGTAGCGGGTCAGGGAATCGTGTACGAGGTAACGCAGATGTCTGGTTTGAATGGATATTACACAGGTGGAACTATCCATTTTGTTATCAATAACCAGGTTGGATTTACAACGGATTTCATTGACGCGCGTTCAAGTATTTATTGTACGGATGTTGCGAAAATCGTTGATGCACCTGTTCTTCACGTGAATGGTGATGATCCTGAAGCTGTTGTTTTCTGTATGCGACTTGCTGTTGAATATCGTCAGAAATTCAATAAAGATATTTTCATTGACATGGTTTGTTACCGTCGTCATGGACATAATGAGGCTGACGAGCCTAAGTTTACGCAGCCGGTTCTTTATAAGTCAATTGAGAACCACCAAAACCCACGCGAGATCTACCAAAAGACACTTGCAGAACGGGGTGACGTGGATGCTCAGCTGGCGGCCAATATGGATAAAGAATTCAAAACTTTGCTTCAGGAACGTCTTGATATGGTTAAACAAAAGGCATTGCCTTACGTTTTGCCAAAACTTGAACAGGAATGGCATAGTTTGAGAAAGTCAACGCCGGTTGATTTTGAGAAATCTCCTGAGACAGGTGTTTCTCTGGAGGTGATTGAGAAAATTGGAAAAGCGCTTATTAACACGCCGGAAGGCTTCCAACGCCTGAAACAAATTGACAAACTTTTGAAAGATCGTGAACAAATGATCTTTGAGAAGAAGGAAGTAAACTGGGCAACGGCCGAATTACTTGCTTACGGTTCAATTTTGGCAGAAGGAAATATTGTTCGTTTAAGTGGTCAGGATGTTCAGCGCGGGACGTTTTCCCACCGTCATGCTGTTTTGCATGATGTTGAAAATAACGATTCTTACAGTAATTTAGAGCATATCCAGGAAGGCCAGGGACCTTTCATGATTTATAACTCGCTGCTTTCTGAGTATGCAGTATTAGGTTTTGAATTTGGTTATTCCATGGCAAACCCAAATGCACTGGTTATTTGGGAAGCCCAATTTGGTGATTTTGCCAACGGGGCTCAGGTTATCATCGATCAGTTTATTTCATCTAGCGAGACAAAATGGGATCGTTGGACTGGTCTTGTTATGCTTCTTCCGCACGGTTATGAAGGACAAGGACCTGAACATTCGAATGCTCGTCCTGAACGTTATTTACAGCTTTCGGCAGATCACAATATGATCGTTGCCAATGTTACGACACCAGCGAACTTCTTCCACTTGCTTCGTCGTCAATTGAAATTCCCATTCCGTAAGCCTCTGATCGTAATGTCACCAAAGTCGATGTTAAGACATCCGCTTTGCGTTTCTCCAATTTCAGATCTTACAGAAGGATCATTCAAAGAGACAATCGGCGATTCGTTTGTAGACCCTAAAAAGGTAACCAAGGTGCTGTTATGTACAGGAAAGCTGTATTATGAATTGTTTGAAAAGCAGCAAAAAGATAAACGTGATGATGTAGCAATTATCCGTTTGGAACAAATGCATCCTTTCCCGCAAAAACAAATTGACGAACATCTTGCACTTTATGAAAATGCGAAAGTATTTTGGGTGCAGGAAGAGCCTTTTAACATGGGTGGCTGGACTTTCATGCTTCGTATGTACAATGGCAGCAAACCATTGGAAGTAATTGCCCGTCGTTCAAGTGCGTCGCCATCGACAGGATTCGCGAAAATCCATGCGCAGGAACAGGCTGAAATTATTCGCAGGGCATTTGAATAGGTATTCAACTGGTTATTTAAGACATAATTCGTTCATCATATTGCTGATAAAATGGCTGAAATTGAGATAAAAGTACCGCCGGTAGGCGAGTCCATAACTGAGGTTACGATAGGAAACTGGTTCAAGAATGATGGGGATTTTGTGAAATTGGATGAGGTAATTTGCGGATTGGATTCTGATAAAGCAACATTTGAGCTGACCGCCGAGTCAGAAGGTGTTTTGCATATTAAAGCGCAGGAAGGTGATACATTAAGTATTGGCGATTTGATTGCTACGATCGATGCATCCGGTAATGGCGCAGTTGCATCTGCACCGGCTGCTGAGAAAGCTCCTGCACCCGTCGCTGCACCTGCACCGGCTGCTGCTCCCGCTCCTGAAAAGGCGGAGGAAAAAGCACCTGCTGCGGCACCAGCGGCAACAGGTGAAGTTTACGAAATGAAAGTTCCGGCCGTTGGTGAATCGATCACTGAGGTAACAATTGCTTCATGGAGCAAAAAAGATGGAGATCATGTTGAATTAGACGAAATTCTATGTGAGCTCGAATCAGACAAAGCGACCTTCGAACTTCCATCGGAAGCTGTTGGAACTCTAAGAATTGTCGGTCAGGAGGGTGATACGCTGGCTATCGGTGCGGTTATCTGTAAAATTGAAGTTGGCGCTTCGACAGGCGGTGCAGCTGCACCTTCTTCGGCTCCTGCTCCGGCTGCCGAATCAGATAAAGGTTATACAGAGAAACATACTTCACCTGTTGCAGCTAAGATTTTGGCTGAAAAAGGAATCGACCCTAAGGATGTGAACGGTTCTGGTTCAGGTGGAAAAATAATGAAAGATGATGCTTTGAAAGCTGGCGCGAAACCTGCACCAGCTCCTGCTCCGGCAGCAAAACCGGCGACCCCGTCAGCTCCAGCGAAAGCGGCAGCTCCTGGCGAGCGAGGTCAGCGTCGTGAAAAAATGTCTTCACTTCGTAAGACGATTGCGAGACGTCTGGTTGCAGTTAAGAGCGAAACTGCCATGCTTACTACTTTCAACGAAGTGGATATGAAGCCGGTAATGGATCTTCGTAACAAATTCAAAGATAAGTTTAAAGAAAAACATGAAGTCGGTTTAGGCTTTATGTCATTCTTCGTAAAAGCAGTAACTGTTGCTTTAAAAGACTTCCCGGTTGTTAACGCATATATTGACGGCGAGGAATTGGTTTACAATGACTACGCTGATATTTCTATCGCGGTTTCAACACCTCGCGGTTTGGTAGTTCCTGTGATCAGAAATGCAGAAGATCTTTCTTTCTCAGCGATTGAGAAGGAGATCGTTCGTTTGGCTGTCCGTGCACGTGATGGAAAGTTAGGTATGGACGAAATGACCGGAGGAACTTTCACAATTACAAACGGAGGAACTTTTGGTTCAATGCTTTCAACTCCAATCATCAACGCACCGCAATCGGCAATTATGGGAATGCATAATATTGTTGAACGCGCTGTGGTGGTAAACGGTGAAATTGTAATCCGTCCGATTATGTATCTTGCGCTTTCGTATGATCACCGTACAATTGACGGAAAAGATTCAGTAAGCTTCCTGGTGCGGGTAAAACAATTACTTGAAGATCCAATGAGACTTTTGCTGGATATGTAATCCAGAAAATAATGACAGCAAAAAGACCTCGAAGATTTTCTTTGAGGTCTTTTTGTGTTTTATTAAGAGTCTATAGATAAATTATGTCACCCTTTCAGGGTTTAACCTAAAACTTCATCCATTTTCTATAATACTATCATCCTTTCAGGATTAGTAAGTCGCAGAGAAATAGACTTTATCCCTTTGTTCGGAAGTTACTTTGCCTACTAATTTGCTAACTCAATTTCGGATTATCCTTATGCCGATCCTTGTCCCGCTCAGTCTTTTTTGCAAGATTTTTCTCAAAAGCTTCTGTCAAATTGATTCCGGTCTGGTTGGCAAGACATATCAAAACCCAAAGTACATCCGCCATTTCATCACCGAGATCTTTATCCATATCAGACTTTTTGAAGGACTGATCTCCGTAGGTTCTGGACATAATTCGTGCAACTTCTCCAACTTCCTCCGTTAAAATCGCCATATTCGTCAGCTCCGAAAAATAGCGTACGCCGTATGTTTTTATCCAGTTGTCTACCTGCTGTTGTGCTTCCTCGATTGTCATTTTAGTTAATAATTATATTCAAATCTTTGTAAACAATCCATAGCGCTCTTTAAGCTCAAACTACGATTCTTAGCGTTGTTGATATTCCAATGATAACAAACAAAGTCTCCCAAACGAGTATTGTAATTTGGACCGACTTTTGCATTATCATTGGTAGGAAGTATGTCTTCTTTTATTTTCCTTTTTTTTGATTTTTTTATGATACCCATCAAGGTTGACTTCGGATCATTTTCCAATTCTGGAAGTATAGGGAAATTTGCCTGTGATACTCCGGAAAATAATGAAAACCCTTCAATATCAGCCAATAACCAAGACTCTACTTCTCTAACGGCAATTCTAAAAATTAAATATTGTTCATGAACTTTTTTAGGCAACCAATCTTCAATCAGTTTTATTGGACAATCAATATTATCTAAATCGGTTAATATAATAAAGGGGGAAAATTTGGATGCATTATTAAATCCTTTAATATTTGACTTAATATAACCAAAGCCATTGGCAGGGTATGATTGGCTAATTGAATATTTATTTCCAAAAAAACTTAACATACGTGTTAGAACATACTCACTAAGTTCATCCTCAAAGACAATTGTAACGGGAATCGTCATCAAAAAGCAATGGTTAATTGATTGATATTTTTTGGCTTGGTTCTTGGCAAAATCGCAAATCCAGGTGTCATACCACCATCCATCATTGCTTTTATCTCAGGTATACTTGAAGCAGTTTTAGCGATAGTTCCTTCTGGCGATAATTCGAGCAAAATAATTTCATCTAGTGAAATACCCTTGTCGTTAAGTAAGTCTGTACTGTGTGAGGTAACAATTATTTGTCTTTTTTTTGGCTTTTGAAGCTTGTATATAATTGAAGGTATTTTTGCTACAATTGCTCCATTTAAAGAAAGTTCTGGCTCTTCCAGTAATAAAAGACTGTCTCCTTCTTGTAAAGACCAAAGTAAACCAATCAATCTAAGTGTTCCATCTGAAAACTGATCCTCCTGTTGTTTACCAGCTTTTGGTCTCCAATGCTCATATACAGCTTCTAAATGTGGATGACCATTTTCTTCGGTATAATAGAACTCTTTAAACTGTGGAACAGCAATTTTCAATGCTAGTTCAATTTTTTTTAACCATGCCTTCCTAGTTCTATCATTAACTTTTGATACTCTTTCAAGAAATCCCTTCCCAAAAGGATCGTCTGATAAGTCAGGTCCTGTAAAGGATTGAGGATACTTTAAAAGCTGAGGTACTAAATGAAGGTAAATTGTACTTTCCAAAAATTTATTTATGTCTCTAAATTCTTTATTGGCGTTAATTTGCTCTAAATGAGTCTGACTAAGCCTCTCTTCGTCATTTTTATCATCTTTATCTGGTCGGTTTAAGATTAATTTGTTACCCTTCCACACTTTTTCATAAGTCAAATACGGCAACCGATAGCCGCGAGTCTCTTGCTTAATACCAACCGCATACTTCCATATAATTTCTTCTGATGAAAATTCCGACATATGAATCTCTATTTCAACGTCTGGGAAGTTTCTCGCAGCAAGGCATCTTATTTTTGTTATACCACCTCTATCTGTTACAGCTTTTTGCAACCCACCACCTGGTTTTGCGATATCCCTTAAAAACCTAAATACGTCAAGCAGATTGGACTTCCCTGATGCATTGGGTCCCACGATAAAAGCACGATCTCTCAAAGGAACATTAAGCTCTTTGAAGTTTTTCCAATTTTTTAATATTAATCTTGAAATAATCATTTGTTCATTTATATCACGTCGGCCAGATACATTATACCAATTTTTAACTTAGGTCGCAAATTTTAATCATTATATTCTGTTTTTTGAATCAATTACAATTGTTACCGGGCCATCGTTAAGCAAAGCCACTTTCATATCCGCGCCAAAGATTCCGCACTGAATTGGGCTGCCAAGTTCTTGTCCTAAAAACTCAATCATCTGCTCATACAAAGGAATGGCAATTTCCGGCCTTGCCGCCTCGATAAATGAAGGCCGGTTTCCTTTTTTTGTACTTGCATGTAACGTAAACTGGCTGATTAAAAGAATATTTCCATGGACTGTTTTCAGGTCAAGATTCATTTTGCCTTCTTCATCGCTAAATATTCTCATTCCAATTATTTTCTTGCCCAGCCATTCGATATCTTCCCGGGTGTCGCTGTGGGTGATACCCAATAATACCATAAAGCCGGTATCAATTTTACCTTCAACTTTTCCTTCAATAGTAACCGAAGCTTCACTTACCCGCTGAATAACTGCAATCATGAATATTATAAAAATTATTATCAGGAATTTTCCTGTCAGTGATCAAAATTTAAGGCTGGCAAAATAACAATAAATCGTACAGGATCACGCGCCAGTAATTTTTATTTCATTCTTGTAAAACGCAGGAAATTATCCTGAGCATATTGAATCGTTTTGATTAGCGTTGTATATTGTAGAAAGAACTTGAATAAAATTTTACAAATGATCGTATCGGAGCAATCGAAAACAGATAAACCAGCCATAAAAGAGGAGAGAATCTCGGTATTTGATATTTTCAAAATCGGCGTTGGACCATCAAGTTCTCACACACTTGGTCCTTGGCGGGCGGCGCAGCAATTTGTAAAACTGATACAGGAGAATAATAATTTGACAAAGATCAGTGCTGTAAAGATTTTTCTGTTTGGGTCTTTGGCGAAGACCGGTGTTGGGCATGGAACTGACTTGGCGGTGCAATTGGGATTAAGCGGCTTCGACCCTGTTACGATGGATACGAAACAAATTGAAAGTGTAAAATCAAGTATCATCGAGAAGAATATCCTGTTATTGAATGGTGAAAAAGAGATCATCTTCAATCCCAAAAATGATATAAAATTTCAAATGCAGGAATCCCTGCCTTTCCACCCCAACGCACTCACTTTCGTCGCGGAGACTGATAACGGTGAGACCATCAATGAGACTTATTATTCGGTTGGAGGTGGTTTTGTAATAAAAGAAGAAGACAAAGACGAAAAAATTCCTTCGTGCGTCAAATTACCTTTTCCGGTAGACCACGCTTCCGATTTGCTTGCCTGGCATATGTCGACCGGGATGAAGATTTCAGATATTATTTATGAGAATGAAAAGGTTTGGCGAAGCGAGTTGGAGATTGCAGATCAACTGCTGAATATCTGGAAAGTAATGAGGGAAAGTATTTTTGAAGGATGTCATAAAGAGGGGATTCTCTCAGGTGGTTTAAATGTAAAACGACGCGCCGCGGCGCTCAATAAAAAACTTTTAAATGGGGCAAGTTATTCCAATTACGAAGAATGGATTGCAGCAATTCGTGTGGGCGGCAGCGGCTTCAAGTACACGCTGGATTGGTTGAGCTGTTTTGCTTTGGCAGTCAACGAAGAAAACGCTTCGTTCAGCCGGGTTGTAACTGCACCGACAAATGGATCGGCAGGTGTGATACCGGCGGTCTTACAATATCATCTTATTTTCTGCCATGATTCCGAAGAAGACATTATAAAATTTTTGCTGACGGCAAGTGAAGTCGGGTGCATATTCAAAAAAGGCGCGACTATTTCTGCTGCCATGGGTGGCTGTCAGGCAGAAATTGGTGTTTCGTCGGCAATGGCTGCTGCCGGCCTTACAGAGGTTTCTGGCGGGACAGTCGAGCAGTGTCTGATGGCAGCTGAAATTGCCATGGAACATCATTTAGGTATGACATGCGACCCCGTCGGCGGACTGGTTCAGATTCCTTGTATTGAACGAAACACAATGGGAGCAATCAAAGCTATTACAGCTTCTCAACTGGCCATGCAGAGTAATCCGGAAAATGCGAAAGTATCTCTTGATAATGTTGTCAAAACAATGTGGGAAACTGCGCTCGATATGAATTTCCGATACAAGGAAACATCCGAAGGCGGACTGGCTGTGAATATTCCAATCAGTTTGAGTGAATGTTAGGCGGATTCATTTTACAAATGCAGAAGCAAATGCGCCAATCCAAAATAAACGCCATAACCGATCAGGTCATTTGCTGTGGTAATAAAAGGGCCTGATGCAACCGCCGGATTTATCCCGATTCTGTCCAAAACAATGGGTGTTACAGTCCCGGTAAAAGAAGCCAGGAAGACTACAGATAACAAAGCGGAAGATACCACTAATGCCAGTTGTAATTCATTTCCAATCAATAAGTTAAATCCAAATACAATTCCGCTGATGATAAGTCCGTTGATCGAAGCCACGGCAAACATACGTATCAGCCTGCTCCATACACTGATGTTCAAACCGGTTTTATCAGCAATGCTTTGCAAAATAATAGAAGATGTCTGAATTCCCACATTTCCGCCAGTCGATCCGATAATTGGAATAAAGGCTGCCATGGCAGGGATAATTTTCAGGTCACCTTCGAAAAAACTGATAAATTTTGCAGCAAGGATTCCGCCCATCATACCAACCAGAAGCCATGGAAGACGCGCCCGGGTTTGCTGCAAAATAGTATCATCTTCCTCAACATCTCCGGTGATACCGGCCATTGCCAGCGTATCAGAATTAGCCTGTTCAGTAATTACATCAATCACGTCATCAATCGTAATCCTTCCTAAAAGTTTTCCCTGGACATTCACAACCGGTAGAGCATCAAGGTCATAACGCTGCATCAGTTCAGCAACCTCCTCAGCCGGGCGATAGGTTTCAACGAAAATTACATCTTTATCATAAAGCCGCTCAACCTTGGTATCCTTGTTGGCCAGCACTATTTTTTTCAAAGAAAGTATCCCAAGCAGTATGCCATTGTCGTCAATTACGTAAACCGCATATACCTTTTCAACATCTTCCGCCTGTTTCCGAAGTTCTTCAATACACTGATTTACATTCCAGTTTACATTGGCTTTTACCAATTCTTTCTGCATCAAACCACCCGCAACATCCTCGTCATAATGCAGCAAATCAAGAATGAACCGCGCTTGTTCTCTGTCTTCAAGTAAGGCAATCACCTCTTCCCTGACACGGATAGGCTGCTCATTCAGCAAATCCACGGCATCATCCGAATCGAAAAGATTGACGTATTTTGATATCTCTTCTGACGTAAAAGCTTTCAAAAACTCTCGTCTTTCACTTTGATCCAGCGCAGCCAGGATCTCGGCACCCAAAGCAGTATCAAGCTGATTGATCAGATACCGGGCGTCAGAAGTTTCCAATTCATACAATAAGCCAGTGATATCCGCAGGATAAAGTTCGGCCATACTCGTACGAATGACTTCCGAATTCTCTGCAAGGATTAATTCCTGTACTTGTTCAACGTATTCTTTGGTTAACTCAAAATTCATAAATCTATGCTGGCAAAAGGGGTATTACAATAGGAAATGTGACGACGGATATTTACGACGGTAATAGAAAAAACGATTTAAGCATTGTCCAAGTTGGCAGACTTGATGACGCTTTCCGCCAGATTAGTTAATTCAACAAATTCAGCGACGCCGAGCTGTTCGGCTCGTTTTGTTAAAAGAGGGTTTTCCGGCATTTCACAAACCGGTTTCAAAGCATTTCTCAATGTTTTTCTCCGTTGATTGAAAGCCGTTTTTACAACTCTGAAAAATAATTTTTGATCACAAGCAAGCGACTTTGTATCATTTCTACTCAACCGAATCACGCCTGACTGAACTTTTGGAGGTGGATCAAAAGCACCCGGCGGAACCGTTACCAGATACGTGATGTCATAAAACGCCTGCAAAAGCACACTTAATATTCCATAATCTTTGTTTCCGGGAGGCGAGGCGATACGTTGTGCGACTTCCTTTTGCAGCATGCAAACAACCTCAGGAACGCGGTCGGGCATTTCAAGTACTTTAAAAAATATCTGCGAAGATATGTTGTATGGAAAGTTACCAATGATCGCAAAAGGCTCGGGGAAAACTTCGGAGGTATTGTATTTTAGAAAATCTCCTTCAATAATCCGGGGCGTCAATTCTTCATAATGCTTTTTCAAATAGACGACCGACTCGGTATCTATTTCAATTACAAAAGTGCTGAATGTTGGTTTTTGCAATAAATATTGCGTCAATACACCCATACCCGGCCCAATTTCTAATACCTTATCATATCCGCCATGACCAGTCAGACCGTCAACGATCTTGTTGGCGATATTCATGTCTTTAAGAAAATGTTGTCCCAAATGTTTTTTGGCACGAACTTTCGAATCGTTCTGATTTTTATAATTTATTTTCACGGATCAAATTTACGTCTTAATTCGTAGATTTATCGAATAAAGAATAGGAAGTAATCTTAAAAATACGGTTTCCGTCAAACTATGGAAATGATATCGTCGCTGACTGACTGGCAGTCAATACACACCACACTACAACACCTGAATCTAATTGGGGTAACTTTCACGCCTGATTTTATCATTCGTGCGATTAGTCCTTATGCAATAAAAAAAACCGGATGGCTGGAATCTGATTTGATCGGAGAAAGTATTTTTGACAGGTTGGTCCCAAAGGATGAGGAGGATGAGATAAGTCAGATGCTGCAAGAGGGCATTGAGGGGAAACGCAAACTTGAACAGCGGGAAGTGCCATTTTTAGCGCAAAAAGGTACTTTGAGGACTTTTTCCATAAATTCCGTTCTGATCCAAAATGACGACGACAAGGTTTTATACATCACGCTGGTAGGTGATGATATTACCCGAAAGCGTCGTATGGAATCTTCCATAACCAAGTCAAATGCGCAGCTTCAGGATTTGGTAGATAACACCAGCGACTTGATACAGCTGGTGGCGTTGGATGGAAAATTTATATTTGTAAACAAGGCCTGGCGTGAAGTATTGGGTTACCGGCTGGATGAAACTGCTTCTATGCGCATGCAGGATATTCTTCATCCGCAGCACATGGAGGAAGCTATCGCACAGCTCGATCTGATCCGTGAAGGAAAAGCAAATCCAAATTTTGAAACCGTCTTTCTGAGTAAGGAAGGCAAAAAAGTTTTCGTGGCCGGAAGTGTTGTATGCCGATTTGACAATGGAAAGCCAACTGCATTTCGTTGTATATTAAACGATTATACAGAAAAGATCCGTGCTGAAAAAGCCCAGAGTTTATATTACAGTATAGCAAACTGGACAGTCAATACCCAAAACCTGGAAGATTTTTACCATAAAATTCATGAGGAATTAGGGAAGATTATCGACGTCAAAAACTTCTTTATTGCGCTTTACGATCAGAGCAAAAGCTATCTTTATTTCCCTTACTATATCGATGAATATTTCAAAGGAAATGTTCGCTTTACCAGACGCCGTCTGGGAAACGGAGTGACTGAATATGCGATTGCTTCAAATAAACCACTTTTTTTACATGATTCTGATATTGAAAGACTGGCGAAGACAAATAGTCTTCACCTTTATGGGGTAACTCCAAAATTGCTTCTTTGTGTGCCGTTGCGGATTGGCGACAGAGTCACGGGAATTATTGGTGTCAAGTCATATGACGATCAGAATATGTTTGATGCGCGTGATCTGGAATTACTCGAATTTATTTCCGGCCAGGTCGCATTGGCTATTGCCAGAAAACAAAGTGAGGAAGAATTAAGTAAATATGCCGCTCGTCTGAACGCCATTTTTGACAGCAGTTCGCATTTGATCTGGTCTGTAAATAAGAGTTTGCAGTTAACGTCTTTCAATTTGAACTATGCTGACCTAATTGAAAATCAGGTAGGTATACGTCCTACTTTGCAGGTTGGTGCAGAGAAATTTGGCTGGCGCATGGTGGGGCAAAAAAATAGAAAAACGCTGGATACAAAATACCGTCAGGCTCTCCGTGGTGAGCCTCAATATTTTGAATTTAAAATTGATAAAAAAGACGGCGGCGAGATGTGGCTGGAATTTTATCTGAATCCAATTCAGTATTCTAATGGGGAAATCGAAGAAGTTTCGGGCATTGCAAGAGATATCACACGTCGGAAAGAGGCAGAGCTTTCACTCCGCCATAGTGAGGAATTATTCCGTGGAATTTTTGAGAACTTGCAGGATATTTATTGCCGGATCGATCGTCAGGGACGCATTTCTATGATCAGTCAGTCTGTTTTCAAGCGAATGGGGTATACGCCAGACGAAGTAATCGGACATGAAATAACAGAATTCTTTAAAGACAGAAAGAAAATCCATTCTGCACTGATACGTCTGCGGAAGACAAAAAGTCTCAGAAATTTCGAGATCAGCCTGAACCGGAAAGACGGAACTGAAAGGCAGTTCATGGTCAATATGCTGATGTTTACCAATGATAAAGGAAAAGCGATTGAAGTGGCGGTTCTTGCCCGTGATATTACAGAGCTGAAACGCAATGAGCAGGAATTGTTAAAGGCCAAGGAACACGCAGAACATTCGCTGAAAGTTAAAGAAGGTTTCCTTGCAAATATGAGTCATGAGATCAGAACGCCGATGAATGGTGTGATTGGTATGATAGATCTGCTTGGCGAGACACAATTGAATACCGAGCAGCGCGATTACGTTTTCACGATCAAGCGGTCGTCTGAAACTTTGCTAGATATCCTAAACGATATTCTCGATCTTTCAAAAATTGAGGCGGGCAAAATGGTGCTTCATGAATCGCCGCTGGCACTGGATGAATTACTTGTAAAACTGGTTTCTCTTTTTGGGCAAACGGCGAAAAATAAGGGCAATGAATTAACCTACCACATCGCAGCTGACCTTCCGCAATTCATCATTGCAGATCAGACGAGATTACTGCAAATTCTGTCAAATCTCACATCCAATGCATTGAAATTCACTGAAAAAGGAGCAGTCAAAATCTTCTTATCCCTTGCCAAAAAAGATGGGAAAACGTATAAAATAAAAGTTGAAGTGCAGGATTCCGGCATTGGTATCAGTGCAATTGACAAGCAGATTTTGTTTACATCCTTTACCCAGCTAGACAATTCGTCGCGCAAATCTTTTGGAGGAACCGGGCTGGGACTGGCTATTTCTAAACAACTTTGTGAGTTAATGAATGGTGAAATTGGCGTGGAATCTACCATAGGCGAGGGGAGCACATTCTGGTTTACATTTGAAACGAAAAGTACTTCTATTGCACAGGTAAGTTCGAGCAGTCAGATGGAAGAGGTGCCGATCGAAAATGTATTTTCGGAATTCCATCCGGTGATTTTGCTCGTTGATGATAACGCGGTCAACAGAAAAGTTGCGAATGAAATCCTGAAAAAATCAGGTTGTCAGGTGGATCTGGCGGACAGCGGGTTCGTTGCGATTGATAAGGTTGAAAACAAACTTAAAACCAAAGGCGAGTACTACGATATTATTTTCATGGACATCCAGATGCCGGATATGGATGGCGTTGAAACGACGCAGGAATTGAAAAAGCGTTTTCCAGAACTGACTTCTCCGATCGTGGCGATGACTGCTTATTCAATGAAGGAAGACAGGGATCGTTTTTTAAGCCAGGGAATGGACGATTATATCGCCAAGCCGATTCGTGCGCAGCATTTGATCTGGAAAGTAAAAGAGCTGATCGGTAATGTGGAAGGACGCAAGCTGGAAATGAAACAAAAGGAAATTGCCCAGGAAATTTCATTTCCGATTTTAGATAAGGAAATAATTGACCAGCTAAAAGCCATCGGCGGCGCAGATTTGGTCTTCTCGGTTTTTGAAGATTTTGTAATGGAGTCCAACGAACTCGTTGAGGGAGCAGTGACGGCATTCGCAGCTGGTGACATTGCCACAGTTAAAAGCAATTTGCATACGTTAAAAGGAAGCGCGGGAACGGTCGGTGTTTCTCAGGTAGCTGAGATTGCAAAGGATGCAGAGTGGAGATTAAAATCGGACGATACAAGTACATTGTCCGAAGCACTTCCACAGCTTCAACGCGCATATCGCAAGTTTCTGGATCATTATGAAGAATTATTGAACGATTGGATGAAATAATTTTATAGGGGAAGTCATGTAAACGATCGGTAAAAACGGGTGTTCTGTCGATTATGGCCAGTTTTAATTTAAAGCACTTAAACCTTATTCAAGAAAGGGCTTCTAACCCTGTATAAACCTTGAAAAGGAAACCATGAAACGAATTACACCACTCCTTTTGCTGATCATTTGCATGGCATTGCCAGGCTACGTTCAAGCACAAACAGCACAAATTATCGGAACTGTAATTGACAGTACCAGTAAATCGCCTGTCGTAGGTGCCTATGTCGCTGTGACCAAAACGGCGCCGGATGCCAAGCCCGAATATGTAACAACCGACGTAAACGGAAAATTTGCGATAACAGTTAATCAGGAATCTTACCGCGTAAAGGTCTCTTATTTGAGTTATAATGATTCAGAAAGAACGATCGATGTAGTCGGAAATATTCAGGATGCCGGCACATTTTTGCTGACTGAGGCTGTGTCAACTTTGAAGGAAGTGAAGGTGGTCGGTGCTGTGACTCCGATGGAACAAAAAGGAGATACCACCCAGTTTAATGCCGCAGCTTTCAAAACTAATCCCGATGCTACCACGGAAGATCTGATCCAGAAAATGCCTGGCATTACGGTAACGAATGGAACTGTAACGGCGCATGGAGAAACTGTTAACCGGGTTTTGGTAGATGGAAAACCGTTTTTCGGCGAAGATGCAGCGCTTACCTTAAAATCACTTCCTGCTGAAATTGTTGATAAAATTGAAGTTTTTGATAAATTAAGTGATCAGGCTCAGTTCACGGGATTTGATGATGGAAGCGGACAAAAAACGATCAACATTGTTACGAAATCTAACAGAAAAGTTGGGCAGTTTGGGAAAGTATTTGCTGGGTATGGTTTGGATAATCGTTATCAGGCAGGAGGAAATGTTAGTTTTTTTAACAAAAATCAACGTATCTCGGTTATTGGGCTGACAAACAATATTAACCAGCAAAATTTTTCGAGTCAGGATCTGTTAGGTGTGTCCGGGAATAGTGGCGGTGGTGGAAACAGAGGCGGCGGTGGCAGCGGCGGAGCTGCTGGTAATTTCTTAGTAGGCCAACAAAGCGGTTTGACGGGAACAAATTCATTCGGACTTAACTATGCCAACAAGTTTGGTGAAAAAGTGGAAGTGACCGGGAGTTATTTCTTTAACAGAACCAGCAACAATAATTTCCAGACTACGAACGAAGATTACTACGGTAGACAGTTATATAAAGAAACAAATAACTCGGGTAGTACAAATATCAATCACCGTCTGAATTTCAGAGTTGAATATGCGATGGATAAAAAGAACATGTTGATCTTTACGCCTCGGTTGAGCTTTCAAAATAACCAGTCAGCCACTTTGAAAAATGGATTGACAAATCTGGGAGATGGTACGCCGCTGAACAGCACGGACATCGACAGATCAAGCGCAAATGACGGTTACAATTTTACAAATGACCTGTTGTTCCGTCATTCCTTTGATAAAAAAGGACGTACACTTTCCTTCAATTTTAACACGCAGATCAACGATAAAAACGGAACTGGTAATTTGTATTCTAAAAATCAGTATTTCACAAATCTTGAAATGCCGGGCGATACGATTGATCAGCGCAGTTACACATCATCCAACGCTGTTGTTCTAGGTGGAAATTTTGTTTACACCGAACCGATTAGCAGTACCGGACAATTGCAATTCAATTATGGACTGACAGTAAGTAACAGTAATTCGGACAAAGAAACGTACAACAATACGCTTCTGGATGCAAATGCATATACACAGCTGGATACATTACTTTCGAACAGTTTTGATAACCGATATACAACTAATCGCGCTGGGCTTAGTTACCGTTATCGCAAAAATAACTGGTCTGCCAATTTAGGGATGGATTTTCAAAACACGGGTTTATATAGTGAACAATTGTCGCCGGTAATGGGGAAAGTTGATCAGAGTTTTACCAACTTTTTACCAAACGCGATGATCACTTATCGCTCAAAAGAGGGAACTCAATTTCGTACTTTCTTCCGCAGTTCAACAAACCAACCGTTCATTTCTCAGTTGCAAAATGTGGTAGACAACAGTAACCCGTTATCGTTGACAGCTGGTAATCCCAATTTGAAACAGGAGTATAGAAGTAATTTAAACATGCGGTACTCGATCGCTGGTGCAAACAGACCATTTAGTTTGAATGCCATGATTTTTCTGACGCAAACCAATAACGCGATTGTAAATTCCACATTCATTGCACCGGAATTGACAACATTATCAAATGGAATTGTTTTGGAACAAGGAGCAAAGCTGACAGCCCCAATCAACGTGGACGGTAGCTGGAACGCAAGAGCACTGCTTACTTATGGAAAACCGGTTTCCAAAATTAAAATGAATGTAAATTTGACCTCCGGTTTCAACTACGTTCGTTCGCCTGGGATGATCAACAATATTGCCAACTATTCAAATACTTATGCATATAGTCACGGCTTGGTTTTGAGCAGCAACGTAAGCGAAAACCTGGATTTTACGGCTTCATACTCTGGAAACTACAATGTGGTAAGAAATTCAATTCAGCCGAATTTGAACAACAATTATTACACAAGCTCGATCAGTGCCCGGGTTAACTGGATTTTTGGAAAAGGCTTTGTAGTTTCGTCAGATGTCAACAACCAATCTTATCGTGGATTGGGTGCAGGATTTAATCAGAACTTTACACTTTGGAATGCCAGTGTTGGTAAGAAATTCCTCAAAAACAATGCAGGTGAGTTGAAACTTACCGTGTTCGATATTCTGAAACAGAATAACAGCATCGCACGTAACGTTACTGAAACCTTCGTGCAGGATGTAACAAGCCAGGTGTTGACACAATATGCGATGCTTACCTTCACATATACACTAAGAAATTTCGGTAAAGCACCGGCCAATAACAATTCAGAGAGACGTCGTGAGTTTGACGGAATGGGTGGCGGAAGAACAGGTGGTGGAGGACAGGGAAGTTTTTAAGAAGGCTGATATTGCAAGTTAGCAGGCAGAAATTTTGAAGCGTTTATATTGCGATGAACATCACTTGTCATCACGATACAAACGCTTCAAAACATTTAAAAGCGTCTGGATTTTTAAGTAACACCTATATCAGATGATGGCTTTCCAGCTCAGGTCAGTCAGGTTCAATAATTTATATGCCGTAATAGATTTACCGGTTTTAGTACAGTCGCACCTTTTTATAAAGGTCGATAATATTAGTGACTTTCATTTTTTCAAAGATCCTGGTTTTATGTGTACTCACGGTAGTAAGTTTCAAGTTGAGTTCGAGTGCAATCTCCTTGATCCATTTACCATCCATCAAAAGGTCAAGAACTTCTGTTTCGCGAGGAGATAGGGCAGCTGGTTCGGTGGTTGTACGGCCGGATGTCTTGCTAAAAAAGCTTTCTGCAACTTGCTGCTGTACCCACTCAGTCATGTATGTTTTATCACCCAAAACTTGTTGGATAGCATTGTCAATCTGATCCATCGGAGAATTTTTAGGCAGAAAACCATTTGCTCCTGCACGCAAAAAATTCAACGCATGTTTTTTTTCTTCATGGCCAGTGAAAATCAGGATTCTAGCGTTGGGCTGAATTGATCTGAGCCTGTCAACCATTGCGTAGGATTCACCACCGGGAATCTCCATATCCAGTACAATCAAATCCGTAATGAAACCTGAATTAATTAGGTTGGTCCCCTTAATAAATGTGTGTGCCAGTTTTATGGATGAATCGGGGAAACGATCTTTTACAATGTTTGCAATAGCATAGGCGACCAGTTCGTGGTCTTCAATAATTAAAACGTTGTGCATGTGATGAGAAGGACGGTCTTATAATTAATTGGGGCAAGATAAAGCTATTAGCTTCATTTACATAATAGGAGGTCTGGCAAGTAGCAACTTTTTTTGTAGTAATAGTTTCATATAAGGTGAGATATAGTTAGTAACATTCCTAGCTGTATCATGAATATCCACTACATGTCTAGTTGAACAATTGCCTTAGTTTTGTGATATCCTGATGTTCAAAGAAATTTTATTTCAAGCGCTATCGATGGTACAACTTTACTTCCACAAGTAAACCTAAAACATTACTGTTTAAAAGATATTTAATCCTAACGTATAACGTCCGGGTTATCCGTTATTTCTTTCGCCGAACATACGACTAGCGAAGGTTATTTAATTGACTGGCCAAAAACCCATTGATGCTTAGAAGCCCGGACTACGCTTCCCATTACACTGTTAGTTTATTGATTTCAATTCTCCCTATCTATTAATTTATTTTTTAAATGAAAGCAAAACAACTACGATCACGAACGCTTTGTTTAACTGCGTTTACAGGCCTATTGTTTACATCAACTACTATCTTGGCACAGGTGAAAATTGGAAGCAGTCCTACTGTTATTGCAACCAATGTTAACCTGGATGTACAAGCAACGAACGGTAACAGGACTGTTGTATCACAAGACAATGGTTTTGTAGGTATCGGAACGGTAGCACCAACAAACCTGCTGTCACTTGGGGCTGGGTTTGGCGCAAATGTTACAGCTGTTGCAGGCAAAAAACTAGCTGTTACCCAAACGGCAGCCGGTGATGACTTTTATGGTTTTGGTGTTAACCCCGGTGTGCTACAATTTCATGCCGCTTCTTTAGCTGATGAAGCTCCGGCAATGGTGCTTACAGGTGCTGGCAAGCTAGGTGTTGGTTCTGTTGCTCCAAGCTCCAGACTACACGTAAATGAGCCTAACGATCCGTTTTTTGGTTCGGCAATTGCCCATTTTGGCCGGCCAGGAAATAAGCTATTTTTCTTTGAAACTACGGCTACGCTTGGAGCGTACAACGGCTTGGTGAAAGAAGGCGACTCCCATATCATATTCTCTCCTGACGGAGACCCGTTTACTGCTATGGCAGGTGGTGGCCTAGTCATAGCACCTTGGGCGTCGGGCGCAACATCAGGTCTGAAAATTATGGAGAACGGTCATGTTGGCGTTATGACATCCACTCCCACAGCGGCTCTATCCGTAAATGGAGATGCGAATAAGATTGGCGGAGGAGCCTGGTCGGTTTTTTCTGATATACGATCGAAAGAAAATGTACATAATTACAACAAAGGTTTGAATGAATTGATGAAGATCCGTCCCGTTACTTTCAATTACAAAAAAGAAATGAACTGGGGAACAAAAGATTATGTAGGTATCATTGCACAGGAAGTCCAGGGAATACTCCCAAACATGGTGAAGGAAATAACCGTTGGTCAAATCAAAGACTTCAAAGAGGTTGATCCTAATGAATTTACTTATCTTCTTATTAATTCGGTGAAAGAATTAAAGGCTCAGGTTGATGCACTAAAATTGGAAAATACTACCCTGAAATCACAGACAGCAAAACTTGACGTTCTTGAAGCGAAATTAGCTGTTATTGAAGCAAAACTAGGGGCTGTTGATTTGAATACTCCTGCTCTTTTAGGGAAGTAGTAAAATCATCTGATATTCATTTCGATTGAAACGAAAAATAGTCAGGTATTTTCTTACTCAAACTCACAACGGTTATGATCAGATTTTATAAATATATTTTACCGGTAAAAGCCTGTGCATACGTCTTTATAGTGTCGGCTTTTGCGTCGGCTACTTATGCTCAGCAAGGTAGTTCCGGCAACACGACGATTTACGGTGGCGCAGAGATGACCTTATACGGCAATCACAACTTCGTTACCGGAGGCAATGGAACTCAGCCTGGAATTGTCGGTACAGTACGAACTGCTCCTTTTGGAGTACTCAATTTTGCTTCTTCTGCTTCAAGCCACGTAGGTGCCAATGACGCCAATCATGTAGATGGATATATTCGAAAGGATGGATCGGGGTCATTCATTTTTCCTACTGGGGACAATGGGCATTATGGCCCTTTTGCAGCAGTAGCAAACGGTACAACGGGCGCTTATTTCTTTGCCAATGCCGGGACCGCCGTTACGTCAAATCTGGCTGGTGGGAACTACGCAGCCTTACCTGCCGGTGCGCCATTTAATACGGCTACCAAAGCGGCTGATCTTACAACCGTAAGTGCTGTGGAATATTGGGATATTGACGGAGCCACCCCAACCGCAATCACACTAACATGGAGTGCCTCAGGTGCAATTAGCGCATTGACAGGCAGCAATCTGAGTAAATTGACGATCGCAGGCTGGAATGGCACGCAGTGGGTCCGGATTCCTTCGGCTGTCGATGTTACATCAACGCTGGGCGGTGCCAGCGATCTTACGGCTGGGTCAATTACCAGTACTGTTAGCTTTGCTCCAAATACATATACCGCTTACACTTTCGCTGCAATGGCAGATTCTCACGTTCCGTTTGGTTGTACAACCTACGCCTACGTGGTTAGTCAGGGCACCGGTACTTCTGACCCAAATGTCCTGTCACAAGTTGATCTGGTAACAGGCGTAACCACCGTGCGTTGGCCCGGGAAATGTAACGTCCATCCGCATCACGGCTTTCCCGAGTAATGTCACAAGCCTGACAGTTGACGGGATAGTTTACACTTCCCTGCCAGCAGGTGGCATCTTGGTACCTACTGATGGCACTGGTTCACCGACAGTCCCAATTCTTGTAGATCCAACCATCGACGGCACTCCAGTCGGCATTACTTTTGTTTCTATTGATAACGCAGGTAAGGAATCTGCTAATACCGGTACTGCTGCAATAACAACAACGACTCCGCCAACTGCTTCGAACGACAACGGAACCACGACGCCTGGTGTTGAAGTTCTGATACCGACACTGGATAATGACACCCAGGGCTCAGCCTCGAAAGATCCAACTTCGGTACTTTTAATTGACCCCGCTGATGGTTTGAAAAAGACGTCAGTTACGATTCCAGGTGAAGGAACCTACACGGTAAATTCTACGACGGGAGTTGTTACATTTACACCGGAAGCAACATTTAACAATGCTAAATCCACCATTACCTACACTTACAAAGATATTAATGGTAATGAGTCAAATGTAGCTACAATCACTGTCAATATGGGACCTCTTCCAGTAACACTGGTTTCATTTACTGCTGCCAAAGAAGGGGTGACAGCACTTTTAAGCTGGTCAACTACGATGGAAACCAACAGTGAGAGGTTTGATATTGAGCATAGTTTGTCTGGGAAAAACTGGGAAATAATCGGTTCAGTAGCATCACACGGTGAAAGTGCCCAACAGGTAAACTATACCTTTACGCATGCCACCCTTTCAATAGGTGAAAATCTATACCGTCTTAAAATGGTAGATCGGGACGGAACCTTCGCTTACAGTAGGATACAGGGCGTTAAATCTGATTCAAACGTTGAGCTAATCTCTTATCCAAATCCGGTCAGTGAACGTCTAATGATTAATAACTTCGGGCTTGTTAAGGACATAACATTATACAGCAATACCGGACAGATGGTCATCCATAGCAATGCGTTGACAGCGCAAGGCATTGATCTTACCAAATTGGAAGCAGGGTTATATATGGTTAAGCTTAACTTAACGGATGGAAGACTAATTACGCAGAAAATTGTTGTGATAAAATAATAAATTAATTAAAGCGGAAGAAGCAGACTACCGCCGGTAGTCTGCTTCTTTTCTTAGTTCAAACCTTGAATGATAATAAAAACAAGCTTCAAGAAGTTGCAAACCTTTATCTCCGCGTAGGAAATGGAATAACAAGTTCTTCGCCTCGACTAGCCATATCTTTCGATTTACCATTAGCCTTCATAATGGCTTCTTTGCTCACGTCATATTTGCCGGAAACAACTTTTAAGATATCACCCGGCCCGACAGTGTGGACTGCTTTTACACGGATTTTTAGCTTATCACCCGCTTTTAGTTCTGAAATCGATGGGTTTAAAGACTTCAAAGTTTCGGTTGTAAGGTTATATTTACTGGCCAGGGAAGAAAATGTCTCACCACTTTTCACAGTACGCGTAATTTCTCTTCCTCCAATTTTTGAAGCTATCACTTTCGGATCTTCCAGCTTTTTCGGTTCCTCTTTTTTTGTTTCTTCTTTCTTTTCCTCCTCTTTCTTCTCCGATGCCTTCGGTCTTTCTTCCACCGCAACTACCGCTTCTTCCTCTTCCTCGTCGTCCGTCATATCACTTGTCACCGGTTTTTCTTCCGTAGTATCAGCTGCGGCTGACGTAAGTTCTTCCGAATTGGTAGCATCGTCAGATATATATTCATACCCAACATAAAGCATAGCCAAAACTAGAAGTACTAACACGAACAAGGTAATAACTGGCAGGTTTGATTTTTCTGTTGGGCGTATATTTCTCTTTTTCGGGTTTTCGTCTTCCATAGCTTAATAATGATTCGATTGAACGGGTGACTTGTTTTTACACGAAAATAGCAAACGGCTATTATTTTACAACTTCATTCTTTAATTCCTTGTTCATTAACGCAACTTTGTCTTTCAAACTTTCCTTAAAGATATCCAGTCTGTTGGCCACTGCAAGATCACTCGCTCCGATAATTTGTGCAGCCAAAATGCCTGCGTTTCTCGCTCCATTTAATGCCACCGTTGCAACCGGCACTCCGGATGGCATTTGCAGAATAGATAAAACGGAATCCCAGCCATCAATAGAATTACTTGACAAAACAGGAACACCGATAACAGGCAAAGAAGTAAGCGACGCAACCATACCAGGCAAATGTGCTGCCCCGCCTGCACCGGCGATAATCACTTTCAAGCCTCTGTTCCTGGCTGTGGCTGCATATTCAAGCATACGTTCCGGCGTCCGGTGCGCTGAAACAATCTCCATCTCAAACGTAATTCCAAGCTCGTTTAGTGCATCTGCTGCTTCCTGCATAACCTTCCGGTCAGACAGGCTTCCCATAATAATTCCTACCATTTATTTTTATTTTTTGATACGGTATAAAACCGACATGTCTATATCTGCGGAGCTCCGCTAACAACTTTTATATTTTTCTTAACAAATTCTACCTTCTCTTTCAAAGCAGCAATATTATTATCCATGATCGTAATATGGCCCATCTTCCGGAATGGTTTTGTTATCGCCTTCCAATACAAAAACGGGAATACCTGCTCGGTCGCCAGCAATTTTTCCATTCCTTCATAAACCGCCGGGCCTTCAAAACCATCTTCTCCAAGTAAATTTACCATTGCGGATGGCGCATAAGTTTCTGTACTTCCCAAAGGTAAATCCAGGATCGCCCGCCAATGCTGTTCATATTGAGATGTTGCATTGGCTCTTATGGTATGGTGTCCGCTGTTGTGCGGGCGAGGAGCGACTTCATTTATAAGCACTTCGCCGTCCGCAGTCAGAAACAATTCCACGGCCAGCAAACCTACAATCTTAAAAGATTCAGCCGTTTTCCTTGCGATTTCCTGAGCTTTCTGATCTGTTTCCTGACTAATTTCCGCCGGTGCAAAAAGGTACTCGACCAGATTAAGTTCGGGATGAAAAACCATTTCCACGGTTGGGAAACATTTAATTTCTCCGGACGGATTTCTGGCAACAATTACAGCAAGTTCTTTTTCAAAAGGTACCGCTTTTTCCAGCAATCCTGGTTGGTCAAAAGCTTTTTCAATATCGGCTTCGGTCGTAACGCGCTGCACGCCGCGACCGTCGTAACCATCACGCCCAAGTTTGTGAAAAGCGGGTAGAAAATCTATAAAATTCCGTACGTCTTCACGATTCTCAGTGAGGATGAAATCAGCGGTAGGAAGCCCTTTTTCCAGATAAAACTGCTTTTGAATTCTTTTATCCTGAATCTTGCGAATAACAGAGGGCTGCGGATAAATTCGTTTTCCTTCCTTTTCAAGCGCTTCCAACGCTTCAACATTTACCTTTTCAATTTCTATGGTAATGACATCCAGATTTTTACCAAACTGATAAACGGTGTCATAATCTTGTAAGGAACCTTGCGTAAATTTCGGAGCAATTTTGCGGCAGGGCGCTTCTGCGTCGGGGTCTAAAATATGAATGTCAAGGTTCCAGTCTATGGCGGCTTGCAGGAGCATCAGTCCTAATTGACCACCGCCAAGAATACCTATTCGGGATGAAAGCATTTAGTAGTTCGATTGTATTTCTGCAAAATTGGTTGAAAAAGCGCGAACTTAAAACTCTTTCTGCCAATAATCGTAATTAGATAAGCGTCTTACCGTATAATGGCTTATTTCATAAAACGGATCAGTCCAATTTCAACTAACAAAAAGAACAAAGCGGCATAAAGGAAATATTTCCAAAGACTTGTTCCGAGATTTTGCTGCTGAAACTCCTGAGCAAAAGCGTCGTCATCGATTTTATCAAAAATCTGAACATTTTTTTGTCCGGAAAAAATATTCCGTAGTTCCGTCGGGGAGTAATAATCCAGTTTGGATTCTGCATGATTATGATTCAGCGCCAATAATTGTTCAGTTTTATTATCCTTGATAAGTTCGAAGTATCCCGCATCCAGTTCGCTTCCGGTTTGGTCGCCCTGCGGAATTTCCAGTAATAACTGATTACCAATCAATTTTTGGACAGGAATAATCTCTGCCTTATTGCGGCGCAGTTTGTAAACGCTGTTTTGATTTTCAGCATTAACCGTTAGCACGATTGGATTTTCATCAAACGTGAATGCCGTGCGTTGCGCTCTTACACTTAACGCAGCCATTTTATACATAATCGGAACAAATATTGCATGTTGCGCCATGGATCCAAATTCAGGAATCAATGGTGAAGCAAACAGATATATTTTCCCTTTGCCGCTCGAAATCTGACTCAGATAAGGCTGGCCGCTGCGAAGGGTCAGAAGTGGCTGTCCGGCACTCGTCCATGACCAGGCAGGCGATGCAGATGGCAGATTAAGATTCAATTCCTGCCGGATCGATTCTTCAAATACATCACTAAAAAATGGATTGTTGCGGTCGGGAGCTGAAATCGAAATTAATTCACGGTTCGCAGGTTTTTCTGCATTCAGCCCATTGACACCAAAATTTTGAAGTAATGTATTATAACTTCCCGCATTCGGAACGGATGGTGGTATGACGGTCAAGCTGCCTCCTTTTCTTACAAAATCCTGAATCTCTGCGGCCAGCGTTCCCGAAGGTTGTTCAACACCTTCAAGCAAAACCATATCTGAGTTTTTAATTAAACCAGGATCGACATTCTGAGAAGCAAAACTCTGAAGAGCGAACAGGCTGTCGTTGGCATATACGTTGCTGATATAATTTCCTTCAAATTTTTGACCATATATATGCAGAATCCGGATAAGCGGAGAGGCGTTAAGGACGAAATAATAATCGTTGTCGAAAGTTACGGGGAAGTCATCGAAAGTGATTCTTCCCTGTTTGAATCCTTTCCCTTTCAGATTAAAATTAAATTTTGCGACGGCGTTGCCATTGGCGGGAACGTTGACGGATGCCGTGGAGGATTGCGTATTGTCTAGAATAAGTTTCAAAACGACTTTTTTTGCCTCGCCACTTCCAGAGTTACTTACTTTTACAAAAAGAACATTATTTTGCAATTCTCTGATAAAAGGATTGCTCAGCCATACGGAATCGACGAAAACATTCTTTTCTGCAACCGCCTGAACAGGTACAAGGAAAAGCTGGTTAACAGAATCGGTTTTGAGTTTTGTCAAATCACCGGAGGTACTTTTCTGGAAGTCGGAAAACCAGAAAAACTGGTTTTTGCCACCATTCTGGTGTCTGGATAATAAGTTTTCCTGACGCTTATAAATTTGTTCAAAAGTACGTGGAGTATGTGAAAGTCCGATGGTTGTGAACCGGTCACGAATTTTTTCAGCAGGGTAAAGACCTTGTTCAACAGCGGAGAAGTCGTTGGTTATTAATTGAAGAGAAGTCGCATTTTTAAATAGTCCTAACAATTCGTTGAGCCGTGTGGTCGCAATATCCAGATAACGTTTGTTATTCGACTCGTTTTGCATACTGAAAGAATTATCCAGATATAGGCTTGTTATGCCTTTTCTGTCCACCGACGCATTATTTTTTCCTGGTAAAAAAGGCTGGGCAAAGGCAAAAACCAAACAGGTGATCGCCAGAATTCGCGCGGCCATAATCAGCCAGTGTTTTATTTTTCTGATAGAACGGGTTTGTGTTTCAACGGCTTTCAGAAAAGCGACATTTGTAAAAAAAACACGTTTCGTTTTCCTGAAATTAAAGATATGAATAGCTATCGGAACCGATATTGCTAGTAAACCCCACAAGAATGACGGAAACAGAAAACTCATTTAGTTTCGGAAGTTAATTTTAAGCTGCCGGTCTTCGGCTGTCGACCCGGGCTTCAAGGAATATATATCTTAAAGAACGCAAATTTTTCAAATATCGGTGATAAACTTTTGCTTTTTATTCATTTCCGGAAATATCCGAAACCTGAATCCCAAAGTCGTTGGCGATTTACACTATTTATTTCAACCGCTTTCTGATAAGTCAACTGCTTTTTTCTAACTTTGCAGTTCATTCAATGGGCGCTGAAAACAGATTGAGTTCAGTAAACTTTTGTAAATAAAGAAATTGATTAATTTTTAACAGAATTATGGCCAAAGTATCGGTGAACAAACACCAGCCTGTTTATCAAATGCCTACGAATCCGGCAGCGGTTCGTACGAAAAGGTATGCGTTGCCAACCAAAAAATACATCATGCTGGCGATGAAGAATTTCTTCAAAGCACAAATCAAATGGATTTTGCTGCCGGTAGCATTGCTTCTTATTAACGCAGTTGTGAACATTACAGGAGTATATTCAAATATCTGGATATATGTTGTAATCGTAGTTGCAGTGATTCTTTACATTTTATTTTGGGTAATTCAATTTACCGGGATTACGCAGCTTGCACAATACAAACCGATGTTTGAGAAATTCTCATACGAAATCGACCAGCGTCAGATTTTGATGAAAATGAATGCGAAAGAAGGAAGTATCATGAAATGGGAGCAGATTCAGGATGTTTATAAAGATGAAGAAGCTTACGTCATGGTAATTTCGAGAGGACAATTTGTTCACTTGCCATATTCCATTTTTACCTCAGAACATGATATTAAAGTGTTTGAAAGGATTTTGAAACAAAAAGAATTTTTGAAAGAAAAATAAGTTTTTCTGAAAAAAGTATAAAAGCGAAAATTGGGGTGCCCCCGGTTTTCGCTTTTTTTGTTGGGTAATTTAATTTTATTGAAATTTTTCTGTCACCCCATTGGGGTTCAATCTGGCTGTTGAAACATTTTCTATTTCTATAATACTTTCATCCCTTCGGGATTGGGCTTCGGAAATAAATATTGTTACAATTCATAAGTCATATAATTTATTTACCTCGGAATGTAATTTAGAAGGTATGAAATTTTTCTGTCACCCCTTCGGGGTTCAATCTGGCTGTTGAAACATTTTCTATTTCTATAATACTTTCATCCCTTCGGGATTGGGCTTCGAAAAAGATCCTTGTCACCCCTTTGCGGTTTACTCTGGCAGTTGAACAATTTCTATTTCTATAATACTTTCATCCCTTCGGGATTACGCTTCGTATAATAGATGTTGTTACAATTCTAGAATCGAATGATTCATTTCCCCCAGTATCTAATTCCTAATGGATGAATTTTTCTGTCACCCCTTTGGGGTTTTATCTGGCAGTGAAGCATTTTCTATTTCTATAATACTTTCATCCCTTCGGGATTAGGCTTCGAAAAATAAATATTTTACAATTGTTAACCTTAAATTCAGTAATTGATTTACCTCGGATTATAATCCCGAAGGGATGAAAGTATTGTAGTAAAAAGCCTGATAACCTGGGCTTAAAACCCTGAAAGGGTGAAAGAACCTTCGCCTCAAAATTATTTAAGCTAAATTTTGCGTTAACATTTGATAGATTAAATTTTATATTTGAATCATCTATACTCCAATTATTAACGATTTAAATATTTCTGAATCAGGGTTTTACTACATGGTAATTCATATAAACAAATATTCACTTGCGGATACTTACAAATAATCAGGAAACGCAGGTGCCGGGTTTTTTACATGATATGAACCAAAGCTTCTTCAAAATCGTAAAACCAGTATGAAAAAAGCCTATTTTTACGGCTTCTTGTTTCAATAGACCTTTAATTTATGTCAAATAACCTCTTCGATTTTGGAATGATTGGGTTGGGAGTAATGGGTAGAAACCTATTGCTTAACACCGCCGATCATGGTTTTTCTGTTATTGGCTTTGATAAGGACCCAGCCAAAACGGTAGCTCTTGAGGCCGCTGCAACAGAAGGAACTACTGTGAAAGGAGTTCCGGATCTTGCACAGATGGTGCAGCAATTACAGCGTCCACGGAAATTGATGATGCTTGTACCAGCCGGAAAACCGGTTGACGATGTGATCGAGTCACTTCTGCCTTTGGTTGAAAAAGGAGACGTGATTATTGATGGTGGAAATTCTCATTATACTGATACTTTACGCCGCGTTAAATATCTTCGCGACAAAGAAATTCACTTCATGGGCGTTGGTGTTTCTGGTGGCGAGCAAGGCGCACGTACCGGCCCAAGTATTATGCCCGGCGGAGATTTAGAGGCCTATGCGCATGTGAAACCTTTATTGGAAGCTATTGCAGCAAAAGTCAACGGCGAACCTTGTGTTGCCTATCTTGGAAAAGAAGGAGCAGGCCATTACGTGAAAATGGTGCATAATGGTATCGAATATGCGATCATGCAGTTGATCAGCGAATCGTATACTTTGCTGAAACACGCCGGCCTGAATAACGACCAGCTTCACGAAACCTTCAAAGCCTGGAATGAAGGCGTGTTACAATCTTTTCTTGTTGAAATCACTGCTGACATTTTCCTTCAAGACGACGACAAGACCTCAGCGCGCCTGCTGGATGTAATTTCTGACAAAGCTGGTTCAAAAGGAACCGGAAAATGGACTTCCCAAGATTCAATGGAATTGCCTGTCGCGGTTTCAGTTATTGACAGCGCGGTTGCGATGCGTACCGTTTCAGGATATAAAGAAGAAAGAATCCAGGCAGCTGCATTATATAATGAAGCTGGCGCACCGATCAACGTTTCGACTGACGAATGGATCAAACAGGTTCATGATGCACTATATTTTGGTACGATATTGAGTTACGCCCAGGGTCTTGCCATGCTTTTCCAGGCGTCGAAAGAGCTGGCAATGGATATTCCGTTACCGGATGCTGTAAGTGTGTGGCGCGGCGGATGTATTATCCGTTCGACCTTATTGGCAACTTTCACACACGCATATAAAAATACACCTGGTTTGTCAAACATTCTGCTTGATTCGGGTGTTGCGGAAATCATAAAATCTGTTGAAAGCAATACACGGGCGGTGGCTGCGCAGGCTGCTTTGAGCGGAATTCCTGCTGCGGCTTTGATGTCGTCACTGGCTTATTTCGATGCCTACCGCAGCGAGCGTATGGCAACAAATCTGATTCAGGCGCAGCGTGATTATTTTGGTGCCCACACGTACCAGCGTATCGATATTCCGGGAACTTTCCATACCGAGTGGAATCATTAATAGCGTGTAACTTTTATGAAAACAAATAAAAGACCGCCTGCTTCCATACTTTTTATTTTTGGAGGTAGCGGTGACTTAAATTACAGAAAATTAACGCCGGCACTTTACAATCTTTTTTTGGATGAGTGGATGCCGGATAAATTTGCAATCGCCGGCATAGGCAGAAGCTCATATAGCAACGAGGAATATCATGGTCATTTATTGGACGGGATAACCAAGTTTTCCCGTCGTAAAGGGGAACAGAACGGGCATTGGAAAGATTTTGCCAAGCATGTTTCATATCTTCAAATGGATGGAGACGATGCTTCAGCTTATCATAAGATTACCGATCTGGTTAAGGAAAAAGAAGCGGAATGGGGACAACACCCAAACGTGATTTTTTATTTGGCCGTGGCTCCGCAGCTTGTTCCTTCAATTGCTACGAAACTTGGTGCGCTGAATCTTTGCAGTGATGTGCATTGCACCAGAATTGTAGTTGAAAAACCTTTTGGTCATGATCTGAAAAGCGCGCACGAATTAAATGCTTTGCTTTCGAGTATGTTCAAAGAGGAACAAATCTTCCGTATCGATCATTACCTTGGTAAGGAGACCGTTCAGAACATCCTTGCATTGCGCTTCGCGAATGCACTGTTTGAGCCAATCTGGAATCGTAATTATATTGATCATATCCAGATCACCGCTGCTGAAAGTGTTGGTTTGGAAGGTCGCGGAGGCTATTTTGAGAATTCCGGTGCCTTGCGTGATATGGTTCAAAACCATATTTTGCAGATACTTTGTATGGTTGCGATGGAAGCACCTGTTTCCTTTGATGCCAACGAAATTAGAAATAAGAAGGTAGATGTATTAAATGCCATTCGCCGGATTACGCCTGATAAAGTAAGTGAGCATGCCGTTCGGGGACAATATTCAAGAGGCTGGAAAAAAGGCGAAGAAGTGGTTGGATATCGTGAGGAAAAGGGAGTAAATCCTGAATCTGCGATTGATACTTTCGCTGCCGCAAAATTTTATATAGACAACTGGCGCTGGCAAGGTGTTCCTATTTACGTCCGTACAGGGAAATATCTGAACCAAAAGGCAACGCATATTACGTTGCAATTTAAATCTGCGCCGCATAACGCTTTCCCGGACGAATCTACCGATACCTGGCATTCTAATAAGCTTACGATCAGCATTCAACCGGAAATGGATATCAGTATTCGTTTTCAGGTAAAACGTCCTGGGCAAACGATGACTCTGGATCCTGTGGATATGACTTTCAGTTATGACACCGAAGCAGACCATGCACCGGAAGCTTACGAAACTTTGCTGTTGGATGCAATGGAAGGTGATCCAACGTTATTTATGCGGGGAGATCAGGTCGAGGCTGCATGGAAGGTGATTATGCCAATCTTAGAACATTGGGAAAGTCACAAGCCAGCTGATTTTCCGAACTATACGCCTGATTCCTGGGGGCCGGAAGCAGCAGATAAGCTGATTGCACAGGAAGGGCATACGTGGATTAATGTACCATCAGCATAAAACGAAAATTATGTCTCAACTTCATATTGCAGAAGACGCAGAACAGGTTAGCGCAGAATTGGCAGCCTGGCTTGGTTATTATATTCCGGAAGTTTTAAAAAAGAAAGACAGGTTCACTTTTGTTCTTTCCGGTGGAAATACACCTAAGCAGTTGTATAAATTACTGGCTGCGTCGCCGTTCAGCGAAAGTATTCCGTGGGAACAAGTCCATTTTTTCTGGGGTGATGAAAGAGCGGTTCCGTTTGAAGATTCTCGTAACAATGCAAAAATGGCCTACGACGAATTACTGGATAAAGTTGATATTAAAGCTGAGAATATTCACGTCATGCGTACGGACATGAGTGCCCAGGAATCAGCTGCTGAATATGAAAAAATATTGAAGGAGTATTTTGAAGGTGAGGAAACTACCTTTGATTTTGTCTTGCTGGGTATGGGCGATGATGGGCACACTTTGTCTTTATTTCCGGGAACGCCAGTAATTCATGAAAAAGATGCGTGGGTAACTTCCTTCTTTTTACATTCGCAGGATATGTTCCGCATTACGTTGACCGCACCCGTGGTTAATCATGCAGCATGTATTGCTTTTCTAGCAGTGGGTGCTGGCAAAGCAGAAGTTTTAAAACATGTTCTTGAAGGACAATTCGCGCCGGATACTTATCCTTCGCAGGTAATCAAACCTATAAAAGGAGAACTTCACTGGTTTATTGACGAAGCTGCTGCAAGCGGGTTGACTGCATAAAAGTTTCAGTAAAATATATTATAAGGGGTAGTATCGATTCGATATTGCCCCTTTTTACTTTTAAAAAGAACCTTTGAATTTGATACGTGCTCATCAAATTACCACTACATTTACGGCAACATTAGTCAGCCAGGAAGAACTTGAAAACGATATTAATTATTGACGACGAAGAAAAACTTCGTGCGCTTTTAGCAAGAATTTTAAAATCAGAAGGCTTTGAGGTGCTCGAAGCGGGAGACTGTAAATCGGGGTTAAAAAGTGTGGAACAAAATGACATCGATGTCGTTTTGTGTGATGTGAAATTGCCCGACGGAAGCGGTGTCGACATGGTTTCCAAAATAAAACTTAAAAAACCACAGCTTGAAGTTATCCTGCTCACCGCCTACGGAAATATAACAGACGGTGTACAGGCAATGAAAAATGGCGCTTTTGATTATATTGTAAAAGGAGATGATAATGACAAGATAATTCCTTTGCTTCACCGCGCTATCGAAAAAGTACAATTACAAAAGCGGGTTAAGGAACTGGAAAAACGTGTCGATGATAAGTTTTCTTTTCAGGCAATTATTGGTAAATCTAGATCAATTCAGCAGGCCGTCGACCTTGCGCAAAAAGTAGCTCCAAATGATACGAATGTGCTTTTAACGGGAGAAACCGGGACCGGTAAGGAAGTTTTTGCACAGGGAATTCATCAGGCAAGCCAGCGAGCCGGGAAAAATTTTGTAGCATTGAATTGTAGTGCTTTTGGTAAAGATATTCTTGAAAGTGAGTTGTTTGGTTACAAGCAGGGAGCGTTTACAGGTGCAAATAAAGATAAAAAAGGGTTGATCGAAGAGGCGAATAATGGGACACTTTTCCTGGATGAAATAGGGGAGATGCCTCTTGAATTACAAGCAAAATTATTGCGTGTGCTGGAAACCAATGAGTTTATCAAACTGGGTGATACCAGACCTTCCAAATCCAATTTTCGCCTTATAGCAGCTACGAATAGGGATTTGAAGGTTGAAAGTGAAGAAAAACGTTTTCGCTCCGATCTTTATTTTCGTTTAAATGTATTCCAAATTCAGCTTCCGGCTTTAAGAGAAAGGGTAAAGGATATTGAGCCGCTTCTTCAGTTTTTCGTGGCGCAGTTTTCCGCAAAAATGAATAAAAAAACGCTTACTTATTCAGACGAATTTCTCAAAAAACTGGAAACGTATAAATGGGTGGGGAATATTCGTGAGCTGAAAAACGTCGTTGAACGCGCCGTGATTTTAAGTGATGACCAGCTGGAAATTGATAGTCTGCCTTTTGAAATTCAGCAATCTGAACCAACGGCTAAAAATGGCCAGCTTTCTGCTTTTTCAATGGAAAGTATAGAAAAATTACATATTCAGAAAGTGCTGAATTATGCCAGAGGAAATAAAGCCGAAACCGCAAGATTACTGGAAATCGGTATTGCTACACTTTACAGAAAACTGGAAGAGTACAATATCCATTAGATATCAGGAAATATTTTCAAGATAAAAGGAGGAGCGGACGCGGATCAATTAACCTGCGTCCGTTCATATTTCATGGCTAATGGATTTGCGTTATTTTTTCATCAATTTGTAAAGCATATTGCCCGGCATTGTAATACGTGCGGTGCTGTCAATATCCATATTCAAAGAGCTGAAAATATCTTTCTCAACATTGAGCTCGCTTTTATCCTGAATTTTAATATTCGTCTGACCAAGTTTATTATTTTCAGCGATTTTCAGCATGGCCTCCTTTTTGTAAACTGCGGTAACCTGGCCGATATCAGTACTATCCAGAAGCGTGTAACCTCCGCTGGCCTGTAATTTCAATTGAGTTGTTTTAAGCCCTTTGATTTTATAAGAAACGTCTGTTGAAATAACTTCCGTGAGATTAGTAACATCTATATGGACTGTCGGACCAAAATAAGGCACTTTGGTTTCGGTAAAATTATTTCGCTTCGGATATATCAAACTCACTTCAAGCGTATCACCATGCATTGCTGACTTGGCTTGTTTTGTGAATGTCGGGTGCATTTTGACATCGTTGGTTTTTCCTGACTGAATTTCTACGAAACCATTTAAATTTCCTTTCAAAACGATCACGCGAATCGGTTTTACCGTGGTAGAAATGTAGCCTGGTAACAGATCATCCGACTTCATTTTTTTATATTTTGCCTGTATTTCCAAATTACTCCCAAGCATTGCGATCAGTGTAATAAAGGCAATGACGATAAGAAGTTTGTTGCTTGTTTTCATGTCATTTTAATTAAAATGTTGCAGGATAAGCCGTGTCAATAAAAGTTTTATATCGCTGTTGCAATTCTTCAATGCTGATATCGAGCATGTAAAGTGTCCTGAAAAATTCTGGAAGTTCACTTTCCAGAAATCTTTCTTTTCGGTATTCTCTGATTCTGTTGGTTGCTTCGGCATCCGTAAAATATCCCACACCACGCTTATTGAAAATGATGTTTTTGCCTTGCAGATATTCATAGGTGCGCATGACCGTATTTGGATTTACTTCCAGCGTTGCGGCCAGATCTCTCACCGAAGGAATTCTATCATCGGGCGGCCATTTACCAAGCAGCAGCTGTTCACAGATATAATCTGCGATCTGCAAATAGATTGATTGTTTATCTTTAAATTCCATAATTCACCGGGTTAAATTTCCTTTTCTTTTAATCTTACGAATGCGATATACCAGAGCCCAAGGACGAAGAACACCAGAAATATTTTTATTAATAGAAAAGTGGATTCGCTGTATTCAATTTGGAACATCGCGTTTCTTCCCACAATATTCCACTGCCCAAATGGCATTGCACTAATGGCAGGATCAGCGTCGGTGAGACTCCTTACGAACGTTCTGTTGATTAAAGAAAAGACAATAATAAAGGAAACCAGCACTGAAGCAGTTTTAATATAAGTTGCCTTTTTGAAATAAATCGAACCTAAAAAACATACGCCCTGTACCAGGTAATAGATGTAAACAAGCCGCGCGAGAAAATGTAGATTAAATTTTCTATTAAGTATGTCCTTATTGTCTAACGCAAGAATTTCCATAAACCAAATATGCATAACAATAAACAGGGCGATAAGTACTGTTGCGAACGCAAGGTTTCCTGTCAGTGCTGCCAGAAATTTCTCCGTTTGTGAAGCTGGAATTAATATGGCGTTGATCCCTTTTGTTGAAGATGCATATTTGTCAAACACTAGACTGGCCGATAAGCTGGTACAAAATGTTATGAAGAAATAAGCTAGCGCATGTAAGAAAACCGGATCAAAACCTAATTTTGAATAATCAATCGTCGGACTCATCATAATCAGCATGAGACCAAAAATAACTGCAAGCGAAAGCAAGCTTCTTTTTCCATTTTCGGCAAAATCCAGTTTAAGCAGAAGCCAGTAGCGGTGAAAACTAAAAACCTGATTCATATAGATAAGTTTTAAGGTTTGACATTGGAGATGATTTGGGAAGAGATTTCAGGATCAGAAAACCTAAAATCAGCAGCAGTTGAATCAGCAGTTTCATGGTTTTTGAAAGATTTTCCTGATGCGTGCAGGATTGTTCATCACAGCATTGAACAAGCGTTCTAGGTCAACACGGCTGTCTTCCTGCTCCAGGTTTTCCATTACAACGGTATATCCTTTTAGGGAAGGCTCTGAATACAAAATCCTGGTGTCGTCTTCGGCAGTAACCAACGTTGTAAAACGAAGTTTTTCACTGATCTCGTCAAGACTATGATGCACGAGAATTTTGCTGTCGTCCAGGATAATGATTGAATCAATAAGATTGTCCAGGTCCCGAACCTGGTGTGTGGATATCAGAATGATGCGGTGAGGATCCAGGGCGGAAGAAACGACTTTTCTAAACTGGCTTTTCGAAGGAATATCAAGCCCGTTCGTCGGTTCATCCATGATCAGATGTTTGGTATTGGTCGCCAAACCGAAACTGATCAACACCTTTTTTTTCTGTCCATAAGAGAGGTCTGTGATTTTGTTTCCCTGGGGTATCTCAAATTCTCCCAGATAATTACGGAACTGTACTTCATCAAACTTTGGATAAAAAGGCGCAAGCGTCTCAATGTACTTTTCAATGGTTACCGAGGGAAGATCGATTTCTTCGGGAATAAGAAAAAAATCCTGCAAAAACGAAGGTTGTCGTTTTTTTGGCTCCCAACCATCGATCTCGATTTTGCCGGCTGTCGGATATAAAAGTCCTGCTATGTTTCTTAGCAAACTGGATTTACCAGCCCCATTTTTGCCAAGCAGCCCGTATATATTTCCCGGATGAAGCTTAACTGACAAATTTTCAAACAGCAGCTTTTTAGAACTGTATCCAAATGACACCGAGTCTACGTGAATCATATAGTACTTATTTAGTGTTCTAGTGTAATAGTACACATCAAATGTATGCGATTGATTTCAGAATATCTAGCATTTTTTGAAAAAAATATAAAAAAAGAAGGCCTCTAAGCAGAGGCCCCCTTTAAGGATAACTTGTTGCATTTTAATTTTAATGGATTATGTCAAGGATGATGCGGGTTATTTGATTTCAGTAAATAAGTTATTGAAGTATGAGTTCAAATTTGATCAGGTATCTGGCCAAAATCTGATCCATGTATCAAAGAAGCTACACGTCAATTAAAACGCTGTTAAACTATCCTTAAAATGAGGTTAAAAAGTATATTTGAAAAAAGTGTCAATTTATAGAAGCATTGAGTTTTCGAGTAACTAATTTTTCCAAACCCGATAATAAGACGGAACAATTATATTTCTGAATCTATTTATCTAAATTTGCGTTAACTCTATAATATCAGTAGATTATGCTTTTTAATTTAAACCTTTAATATTATGTCACTTCGATTAGGAGATATTGCCCCGGATTTTGAGGCAAATACAACACAAGGACCTATTAAATTTCACGAATGGTTAGGCGACAGCTGGGGATTGCTTTTTTCTCATCCAGCGGATTTTACTCCTGTTTGCACAACAGAGCTTGGGAAAACCGCCCTTTTACAAGGTGAGTTTCAAAAACGTAATGTAAAAGTTTTGGCTGTCAGTGTCGATGATATTAATTCGCACAACCGCTGGATTCCGGATATTAATGAAGTAAATGATACAGAAGTTAACTTCCCGATCATCGCAGACGAAGGGCGTAAGGTTGCTGAAATATACGATATGATACATCCGAATGCCAGCGAAAAGGCAACTGTGCGGTCCGTATTTATCGTTGGTCCTGATAAAAAAATAAAATTGACACTTACATATCCGGCATCGACAGGACGTAATTTTAATGAAATTCTTCGCGTTGTTGACTCACTTCAATTGACAGCTAATTACTCAGTAGCAACACCGGCTGACTGGAAAGATGGCGAAGATGTTATAGTGGTTCCGTCCGTAAGTACGGAAGATGCCGAGAAGAAATTTACAAAAGGTTTGCGTATTGTAAAGCCATATTTGCGTTATACTCCGCAGCCTAATAAATAATCTTGTTAGCGTATTTACACGCAAAATCCCCGATTCAATAGCTGCTTTGCAGTATTTGAATCGGGGATTTTTTAGTTTTCTACCTCAGATTTAATGACTTTTTCCGGTTCAATCACCGGATCTCCGTAATAGATCATATTTCTTGCAGCCTGATAATAATACCAGATCGATAATCCCATTGGGATGTGGCTTATGTCGTTGTAGTTGAACCACGGGCCAAAACTGAATTTTAATGCATGGAAACCTGCGGCAACGGCGCCCAGAAAGGAAGCGATAAAAATGTATTTGCTTCCAGGATCTTTTTTCTTCTTGTAAACATAAATTTCAATGGAGCATAACATCAGGAACAATCCATAAACGGCGTGTATTTCTACGATAACAAAATTCAATGTGATGAATGTCAACACAAAAAATGTCGTCAATTCAAAATAATTCAAATAGCCGAGCCAGGATCCGAATTTTGGTCTTAATAGCGGTTTGATATGCCATATTGCTGCTCTCTCAAACAAGGCGACAGCGATCATGCTCGCAAACCATCCGGGAATTTTTCCGCGCTGTCCCGTTACGTATAAAAATCCATGTCCGAGAACACCACCAATTACGGTGGCGATGCCCATAAAAAGAAAAAAATATTGAATCTGGCGATACATTACGTGTTTGCGACTTAGCTTTCCTAAGTGCACAAAAGCATAAAAGCATACAATTGCCATCAAAAGGCTGGATATAACAGTCGACGGCTCTAAAATGGTAATGCCAAACAATTTTATCTGATGTACTTTGTCGAAGTCAATGGCAATCTCGTTCATTAGGCGAAGTTTCTGTTGGTAATAAAGTCAGGGTTCTTATTTTTTATTCAAAGTAACAACAAATGAAGCCTTTTTTGCAACATTCAGCCCTTTCAATACCTGTTTAATAAAACTATGCCAACAAGCCAAGGATAATATTGATCAAAAATTCTGGAGTTCTTCTAAATATAAAGAACTCCACCTGGTGAAAAGTGCCAGTCCGTAGATAAAATCAGGTCGCTGGTCTATTACCAAAATTCTTGTGGTAAACATCCTATTCCTTTGTATCGGGAAATGTGTCAAATGTTAGGCTCACCCTCCTGACCATAAATCAATTCACCATGAACAAGGTATTTTTAAAAAGTTTTAAAGTAATAGTGCTGACAGGCGTTTTGTTTTTACAATCGCAACTGATCCAGGCACAAGGTTCTATCGCCCCAACTTCTACGGCGCCGGCGCTATCAACTCCAAAAGGAAATTCGAAAATTTCAGGAATTGTTTCTGATTCGGCGGCTGCGAAGCCAGTTGAGTTTGCCAGCGTTGCCTTGGTTAATGCCACAGATAACAAAGTGATCGATGGAACTGTCGCTGATGTGGATGGAAAGTTTGAAATCACAAGTGTTGCACCTGGAAAATATAAACTGCTGATTTCGTTTTTAGGTTTTAAAGATAAATCGGTAAACAACATTTCTGTCGAAAAGGGAAAAGATATCAATCTGGGTAAGGTACAGATGTCTGCCAACACCAAAACGCTCGATGAAGTAACGATCACCGGTGAGAAATCGATGGTAGAAGAAAAAGTTGACCGCCTGGTCTACAATGCAGAAAAAGATATTACGTCAAAAGGCGGCGACGCGTCGGATTTGCTTCGCAAAGTTCCTATGTTGTCAGTTGATCTTGATGGAAATGTTTCGTTGAGAGGAAGTTCTAATATTCGCGTTTTGATCAATAATAAACCTTCAACCATTATCGCCAGCAACGTGGCCGATGCATTGAAGCAAATTCCAGCTGATATGATAAAGTCAGTTGAGGTTATCACTTCGCCATCAGCCAAATATGATGCGGAAGGTTCAGGAGGTATTATCAATATCATTACCAAGAAAAATAATTTGCAGGGACTAACGCTGAATGTTGATTCCGGCGTTGGAAATCGCGGTACCAACCTGGGACTTAACGGTAGTTATAGAAAAGGAAAAATGGGTTTTACGCTGGGTGGTTTCGGACGTGCATTTTATAATAAAGCCACTTCGGATTTGAATCAGGAAACGAAATCAGGAAGTGACATATTTGGCACAAATCAAACTTCTGATTCAAAGGATCGGGGATTGTTCGGACAATATTCTTTGGGTTTTGATTATGATTTGGGGAAAAATCAGGCACTTTCCGCTGGCGTTCGTTATGGTACCAGGAATTTTATTCAGAAGCAGAATCTGACAATAGATCAGTTTACCAATTCAGAATTAACTTCAAATTCTCAGCGTAAAGTTGATCGTAAAGATCTTTCAGGAACTGTTGACGTGAACGTTGACTATGTACGCACCTTCAAGCCGCAACAGGAATGGAGCTTTTCAACGCTTTATAGCAGAACTAATCTGACCAACAATTTCAATACAGACTTATTAACGCCGAGTGGTAGCGTCGGAAGCAAATTGAAAAACGTAAACGAAAATTTCAATACGGAATTCACCTTACAAACTGATTACCAGACACCGATCAAGAAAAATCAGTTGCTGGAATTTGGTGCAAAGGGAATTTTCCGGACTGTCAATAGCGACTATAAATATCTGATGGCAGGTGAATCCGGCGATTTTACGATCAATCCTGATAATCCGTCAGGCGCGTTGAATTACAATCAGAATGTGGCTGCTGGTTATGTATCTTATACCCTGACGACGAAAAATAAATATACTTTCAAAGCGGGAACGCGGTATGAGTATACGGGGATCAACGCAGATATGGGTGCGGAAGGCGCAGTGAATATTCCAAGTTACGGAAATCTCGTTCCAAGTATCAATGTTTCAAAAAACCTGACGGATGCAACGACAATTAAGGCAGCGTATAACCGCAGAATTCAACGTCCGGGTATTCAACAATTAAACCCGAATGTCAACCTTTCAAATCCGCAAAGTATAAGTACCGGAAATCCATTGCTCAGCCCGGAATTGACTGATAACTTCGAAGTAGGTTTGAGTACCAATATTAAAAAAACATATCTGAACGTGTCTGCTTTTGCAAGAAATACGAATAATTCAATCACGCAGATCCGGACTACTGTCGATACGCTAGCCGGCGCGATCGTTACGACATTCGAGAATATCGGGAAGCAAAGTGCATATGGAATGAATATTTTCGCCAATGTTTACCTCACATCTAAATGGACCGTTAATGGAAGTATTGATCTTTTACAATCCTATATGGAAGGTCAGACGGTAAATGAAGCAGGCGTTTCGCAGGCGGTCAGCAATTCGGGCTTTAATTATGGCGGTCGCCTGATGTCACAATTATCGTTGAAAAAAGGTTGGGGTTTACAGGCTTTTGCTTTCTACCGGGGCAGAGAAGTTCAGTTGCAGGGAACAAGAACCGGTTTTTATATGTACTCGCTTGGCTTCAAAAAAGATTTTGCCAACAAGAAAGGGAGTATTGGTTTTGGGGCTGAAAATTTCCTCACAAACGGGGTGAAATTTACCTCAGATTTGAAATCACCAATACTTGCGCAGTCCAGTCAAACACAATTATATAACCGGAACTTCAAGATTACTTTCAGTTATTCAATTGGAAAAATGAGTTTTGACGCGCCGAAACGTAAAACGCGGTCAGTATCGAACTCAGATGTTAAGAGTGGTGGTGAAAATAATTAGCAGATCGTCCCGCTCATTATTTTAAAGGCTAACTTTTTGTTAGCCTTTTTTATTCGTTTACCGCATAAATTAATCAGCCTTTGTTTGACTAATGGATAATATTTGATTATTATTATAATAAATTATTATTTTTTATAATTAAACAAAGTCACACTAGTCATGAAATGGTCATTTGTAATTCAGCAGAAATTTAAAGCGACGCTGCTCCTTGGTGGAATTATGCTTGTGATTGTCTTGGGTACAATCGTCTCCCGAAGAAATATCAGTGGAATTGATAAATCCTTTTCATCGATTTATCAGGATCGGCTGATACCGGCGACCACGATTATTTATCTGACTGAGGATCTGTATGGAAAACGTCTTTTGCTGGAAAAGTTTTTGCTGACCAATGACGCTGAAAATAGTGGAGAAATTTCTGGATTACTTTCAGTACATAACCAAAGTATAGATTCGCTTATCCAGATGTTTGAAAAAACATACCTGGTAGATCAGGAAGCAAAAAGTTTGGCGGTCTTCAAAAATAGGGTGGAGGAATACGCGCTTCTGGAAAACATGATGCTGAATCTTTATAATTCAGGTCACAGGGACGCTGGAAGGGAAATATTTGAAGGAGCTGGGGCGAGAACTTTCCAGAGTACGATCAGTAACCTAAATGAATTAACGAAAATCCAGTCGATTGTCGGAAAAGAATTAATAAGGGAATCGCAGAGCGATTTTGCCAGTTATGCAATAATTTCCTTTTTGCAAGTTGGGTTAGCCGTAATTATCGGGTTGATCGTTCTGGTATTTATTCAAAATTCGAGAATTATTAATACCTCGAAAGTAATGAAAGATGAAGGACAGCATTTTCATTTAAACTAACACAAAAACAGCCATGAGATCGCTCATGGCTGTTTTTATGTTAATCATTATTTCTTATTGACCAACTTTACGACCTTTCAAAGTTTCGCGCTGATTGTTCACTTGTTTCAACAAATCTTTATTAACAAAAAGGCGGGTACCGTTTCCAGCCTGCATATCAAACGTGCGTTCCTTGTAAGAAAACTTGTTGTTTGGCATAACGTCAAGAAAGTAATTCTGACCGCTCAGATTGAACAACATTCCTTTTTTGTCCTGCTGCGTATCATCCCAGGAAACATTGATCGTTCCATTACCAGATCCCAGCGAAACGCCCGGTGTGAAAGGACGAACATTGATTGTCTGAATACTTTTTCCGTTGCTAATACTAATTTGTCCTTCCGGATTTACTTTAATGTCATTTGGGTCAGATACCTCGCGACGAATTGTAATCGCCTTGTCATTGAAAAACTGAACTTTGCTTAAAGGAATCCCGGCGCTTTCCAGATCTTTTCTCAGATCTTCCGTAAACACGGTGTAATTGGTAAAAGGTATAGAATTCGTGGTGGTACAAGCAGATACGCCAACGATAAGTGCCAGGCCGGCAAAAAGTTTTTTAATTAGATTCATGGGTTGTAATTCGTGTTTCACTATTAACTGGTTCTCAAAATCTTCACGCTTATTCTTTCATGTAGAGAACGCAATATTACTAAAAAGCGGTGCAGTAACCAACAGGAAATCTACTTCTCTACTAATTGGAACGTTGCTGACAATCTGTCAGACTCCTTTGCGCATAATTCATATTGGAACGCAAATTTTTATGCGGTATTGCAAAGCAGAAAATAATTCTAAAATATAAATTCAATAAACAGAAAAATTATGGAATCAGTGATTCAGGAAAAAGGAAATCTTAGCATTCACACCGAAAACATATTTCCGATAATTAAAAAATTCCTTTACTCGGACCACGAAATATTTTTGCGAGAATTAGTTTCAAATGCAGTTGATGCAAGTCAGAAAATTAAAAAACTTGCTTCCTATGGTGAATTTAACGGAGAGTTAGGAGAGCTGAAAGTGGTGGTTAAATTGGACAAAGAGGCCAAAACGATCACAATCAGCGATAATGGAATCGGTATGACAGCCGATGAAATAAAAAAATATATCAACCAGATCGCTTTTTCCGGAGCTACCGAATTTGTAGAAAAATACAAGGATAAAGGCGAAGACGGAAAAGGAGACAAGGGTATTATCGGACATTTTGGTCTTGGTTTTTACTCTGCTTATATGGTGGCGGATAATGTTGAAATTATCACAAAATCGTATAAAGACGGTTCGGAAGCGGTTCGCTGGATATGTGACGGATCGACAGAATATGAATTGACATCGGCGGAAAAGGCTGAACGCGGTTCAGATATTATCCTTCACGTTGCGGCGGATTCAGAAGAATTTTTAGACGAGCATCGTTTAATAGGAATTCTTGAAAAATACGGTAAATTCCTTCCGATAGAAATTCAGTTTGAAGACAAGGTAATTAACAACCCAAATCCAATCTGGACAAAAAATCCTGCTGACCTGACAGATGAAGATTATCTTTCTTTCTACAAAGAACTTTATCCATTCAGTGAAGATCCGTTGTTCTGGATTCATCTGAACGTTGATTATCCATTCAATCTGACAGGTGTACTTTACTTCCCGAAACTGAAAAATGATTTCCAGGGACAACGCGAAAAGATTCAGCTATATAGCCGTCAGGTATTTATTACGGATGAAGTAAAAGATATCGTTCCTGATTTCCTTCAATTGCTGCACGGTGTGATCGACTCTCCGGATATTCCACTGAACGTTTCAAGAAGCTATTTGCAGGCTGATGGAAATGTGAAGAAGATTAACGGATATATTACACGTAAAGTTGCTGACAAACTTTCCGAAATCTTCAAAAATGACCGTGAAGGTTTTGAGAAAAAATTCGATGACATCGGACTTTTTGTTAAGTATGGTATCATCAGCGACGAGAAGTTCTATGATAAAGCGAAAGATTTCTGCCTTCTGAAAAACGTCGATGGAAAATATTTTACTTTTGAAGAGTATCGTGAAGTCGTTAAAGATAACCAGACTGACAAAAATGATATGCAGGTTTGGTTATACACTACGGATGTTAAAAAACAAGATGCATTTATCGAGTCAGCGAAAAAACGCAGCTATGACATTCTCGAACTGACCAGCGTTATTGATTCTCATTTTATCAATACGTTAGAACAGAAAGTTGAAAAAATCCAGGTGAAACGTGTCGATGCTGATACGCTTGACAAACTGATTGAAAAGGACATTACGCTTGAAAGCGTTATCTCAAAAGAGGAAGAGGAGAAAGCTCAGAAACTTTTTGAAGAAGTAGTAAACAGCAAGGCTGGTACTGTGAAAATCGAAGCGATGCCGGTTGACGAATTACCAGTCGTGATTACATTCCCTGAATTTATGCGTCGTATGACGGATATGCAGGCTTCGTCAGGACAGCGTTCTATGTTTGGTGATATGCCAATGATGTACACAATTTCTGTAAACGCAAACCATCCGGTACTGGGCCGCATTTTGAGTACTGAAAATGAAGAAGATCAAAAGACTCTTGCAAAACAGGTTTACGATCTCGCGCTGTTATCACAAGGATTGCTGACTGGAAAAGATTTGACACAATTCATTCAACGTACCGTTGTGAATTTGTAAATAATATCTAAGCAAAAAACTCCGCCTTCATAACGAAGGCGGAGTTTTTGTATTATAGGGAAATTTAACTCCTTCCTGAAATCAGTTTGTCTTTCAGTATTTGAAGCTCGTCCCATTTTCCTTCTTTTGCTAGGAGTGCCTGTTTCGGCCAGGAAGTAGGATCATGCATTTGAAAGCGCGGGCCTGCATTTTTCAGGATATTTGAAATTCTAATCGGTGAGGTGTTTGCTAATTGTTCGTAGGTATATATGCCTTCTTTATTAATTAACTCCTCAATTTTTGGTCCGATTCCTTCAACCAGTTTTAAATCATCAACTTTTTTTCCCTCTGACGATTTAAGGACTGGCTCTATTTCGGGATATACAGTTTTAGAGGCTTTGCCTACCAGCGGCTGCGTTGCCTGATATTCAACCTTTTGCAAACGGCAATCTGCAAGCTCTAATTTTCTGTCATCAATCGCTTCACGTAGTACCCTTATACGTCCGCCAGTCATCAGGCGTGCGAGGAGCCAGCCGAGTAAAGCAGCAATGATAAGAAGTATAATAATTTCAGAAATCGCGACCGGTTTACTGAACGGATTAAGTTGTAAGAATATCATAATGTGTTAGTTGTCTTAGAATTAAAGTTTTTAAATGCTTCGGCTATTCAATCCGGCCGCCGTTTAATTCGTCCTGCCAGGCTTTCAATCTGTCCCAGTCGCCATTGGCGGCAAGTTCAGCCTGACGAGGCCATGTTGTAGGATCATGTACCTGAAAACGTGAGTCAGAATTCGCAAGGATTTCGGATATCTGTTCTGCGGTTTTCTGGCTTAACTGACGGAAGGAATTAATTCCCGCGTTTTTTAGCACACTTTCAATTTTAGGACCTATACCTTCAATTATTTTTAGATCGTCATGCTGAATTTTCTCAGCGACAGGCATCACCGGAACTACTGTCCGAACATTATTCACCTGCACGCGTTCAGCAGACTTTTTCATTACAATTTTCTGATCCTGGCAGTATTTGAGATCGCTGTCCAACCTGGATAACTCAGTCTCCATATCTGTAATCACGCTTTTTCTGGAAATGTAGCCAATGATATACCCGAGAATCAACGCTACGGCCAACATCAACAGGTGTTGCCAAAAGGCATCGGGATTGGCAAGAGGATTTAATTCAAACATTTTATAATGTGTTTATTGGATTAAAATAAGCTATTGAACGACAATGGTCACGCGTCGGTTTGCACGTTTTCCTGCTGGGGTATCATTAGGAGCCTTAGGATCGGCTTCACCTTTTCCAGCCGTCAAAATCCTGTCAGCAGGCATACCTAGCGCGACAAATTTTGCCTTGACAATGTTAGCGCGCTTCTTAGAAAGTTTAAGATTCCACTCAGCACTATCATCGCTGTCGGTATAGCCAGTCAGCAACAATTTTTTGTCTTTATTCTCTGACAGAAACTTCTTAGCTTCTTCAAGAAACTTGCCATTTTCGGCCGTTTTTATATATTCTGTGCTGGCTGTTGGGAAGTAAAGATCGAGCGGTTTGAAAATACTCTCGTACTTCTGTTCGTTCGCCAGATCGGTTTCGGTTACAGCAATACGTTTTGCGAAAGTGAAGTCTATCCCGCCACTCATAGAATCCGGACTGAAAGTAATGGCATCGCTTAATTTCCCGTTCAAAATAAACAAAGAGTCAGGCAAACCTTTTCCGGTAAGATACGTCTTGATACCCGCTGCACGAGCAATTCCCAGATTTGGGAAACTGGTCGCATTGGTCTCCTGCGAAGAATACAAACCGGTAATTGTAATAATTTTGCCTGGATTGGCAGCTGCGAAAGAAGCAAGTGAATCGATTTCAGCTTGTACTCCAGATAAATTTGCATCTGCACCTGATTTGGCGAAACCAAAATTTCCAGGCGATTGAAGATTGAATGCTGTGCCGTCTGTAATGGTTAACGGCGTGATTGAAATTGTTGGTGTGTTAGTGTCGGTATTTACCGTAGACGTTGAGAGTGGCGCATCGCAGAGCTGCTTTATTTTACATACGTGCCAATAGGTTGAGCCTCCCATCCAGCCAATAAGTAAAATCCACCAAAGTGTTTTGTTGTTTGACATAATTATTTAAGGATTAATTTCTTATATGGACTGAAATAACCGGATTCGGTCACATAAATTTAATCTCTAAATAGATTTTTTCAAGATTTAATGAAAGCAAAAATCCCGGATAGCTATATCCGGGATTTTTTATTATCGGTTCATTGAGATCAAGAACTCCTCGTTGTTCCGTGTGCCTTTCATATGATCGAGAAGGAAATCCATTGATTCCATCGCGTTCATATCAGACATATGTTTTCTCAAAATCCAGACCTTTTTCAACGTCTCTTTATCCAGAAGCAAATCTTCTCTACGAGTACCAGACGCCATAACATCGATAGCCGGGAATACGCGTTTATTTGAAAGTTTACGATCCAGTTGAAGTTCCATGTTACCAGTACCCTTGAATTCTTCAAAGATAACTTCGTCCATTTTTGAACCTGTATCAATCAAAGCAGTTGCAATAATGGTCAAAGAACCACCATTTTCAACATTTCTTGCCGCTCCGAAGAAACGTTTTGGTTTGTGTAAAGCGTTGGCATCAACACCACCTGAAAGAATTTTACCGGATGAAGGCACCACCGTGTTGTATGCACGGGCCAGACGTGTGATAGAATCCAGAAGGATAACCACGTCATGTCCGCATTCCACCATTCTTTTTGCTTTTTCAAGAACGATACTCGCCACTTTTACATGACGGTCTGCCTGCTCATCAAATGTTGAGGCAATAACTTCTGCCCGAACACTGCGCTGCATATCTGTAACCTCTTCCGGACGCTCATCGATCAAAAGGATTAACAAAAATACCTCAGGGTGATTGCGTGTAATAGCGTTTGCGATTTCTTTTAAAAGAACCGTTTTACCCGTTTTTGGCTGGGCAACGATCATTCCACGTTGACCTTTTCCAATTGGCGCGAACAAATCAAGGATACGAGTTGAATATTGGTCAGGACGGCCGCTCAATCTTAAACATTCTTCCGGGAAAAGCGGAGTAAGGTATTCAAACGGAATACGGTCTCTGATTTCCTCAGTTGTTTTCCCGTTGACCGTTTCAACGCGAAGCAATGCAAAATATTTTTCACCCTCTTTCGGAGGACGAATCTGACCTTTTACAGTATCACCTGTTTTTAAGCCAAATAATTTTATTTGTGACGGTGATACATATATATCATCAGGACTGGCCAGATAATTGTAATCAGCGGATCTCAAAAATCCGTATCCACCATCCTGCATAATCTCCAAAACTCCTTCATTGACGATCAAACCGTCAAATTCACGAACGTAATTGTTATAATTACGTTTGATCTTATTTGAAGGATCTTCTCTCTGCTGGGAAGGACTGTTATTAGGGGTGCTGCGTTCAGTATTTTCTGCCTGCTGTTGCGCTGGTTTCTCCTCAGAGGCGCTAACTGTAACATTTTGAGATGTTTCAGTATTGTCAGCTTGCGTGATGGAATCATTCTGTCCCGTGCTTTCTGCTGGTGCGGCAGCTTCTTCCAGGCCCAAATCATCCATCGTATCTCCATCCTCATCATGCTGAGGGGTAGTATCTATATTTTTAGAAAAAATCTCTTTTTTCGGAGCATCAAATTTCTTTCCGGTCCTTTCAAAGTTTCTGGCAGGAGCCTCTCTTCTTGCAGGAACTTCCGCTCTTGCAGGTGCTTCACGACGCTCCGGCGTTTCACTTATTGCAGGAGTTTCGTTCGTTGCCGCAGGAGTTACAGCTGTTTCTGCTGGAACCTCAACAGCTCTGGGTGTTGTGTCAAAAAGCGGAGCCGAACTGCTGGGCGCATTTTCCTTTCTCGGTTTTCCGGTGCGGGCGTTAATAGGTTTCGCAGATACAGGCGTTTCGTTAGCGACTGTACGTCGTGCTCTTTTTTTCTTAGGCTCGTCGCCTTCAAAAGCCTCCGATTCAGTAAGGGTATCAACCGCAGGTGCGGAATTCTGCTGTGCTTCTTGTTGAGCAATAATTCTGGAGACTAATTCTTTTTTAGGAAGTTTAGCATAATCCTGAATGCCAGTGTTTCCTGCTATTTCTTTCAGCTCAGACAGAAGCTTAAGGTTTAATTCATCAATTGTAAGCATACAGAAAATATACAGTAAAGATAACTTTACCAGATGATTAATGGGATAGTGAATATAGATGGAATATGATAAGAGCACGCAGCTCCTGGGTCACGTGATGGTCATTGATGCGTGAAATTCTATTTTTTTTGCGCAAGCCTAAACAAGCTGAGCAAAATGATAAACTAAGATGGATCAACTGGAATTATTTGCAATTTATTGGAAATGAAGTGTGTAATTAAACTTTTTGAGTATTTTTCTTATCATCAGTTTTGAGAGCTGACGAACGTTGGACGTACTGAATAATACAGGGGTGCTTTTTTATTAAAACGAAGGTACAAAAGCATTTAATAAAATGCAAATTCTATGTTTATGTTTTATTAAAAAGTGTTAAATTATTTTTACAGGGGCATATTATGGCGCGGTGTTTCCGAGAATGCTAGTATTTCTCCCAATAAAAGAAGACTTTTGTGGAATTATGAATATTGTCGTTGATTCGGGCAACACGTACGCAAAAATTGGTTGGTTTTCAGGAGATAACTTGCTTCGATATCAAACGATGCTAGGTTTTTCTGATCTTATTCAACTCATAAAATCAGAATTGCCTGAACGTATCATGTACTCTTCCGTGAGTCGTTCGACAGCAGAGTTTGTGGAAGCACTGGAAGAAAACTTACCGGTTTATAATCTTACAGGGGAAACGCCGGTGCCTATTCGAAAGGACTATGAAACGCCGCAAACCTTAGGTGCAGACAGGGTTGCAGCCGCGGTCGGGGCTAATTGGATGTTTCCTGATTCTGATGTGCTGGTGATTGACATGGGAACTTGCATCACTTATGATCTGGTAGATAGGGAAGGGGTTTTTCAGGGAGGTTTAATTTCTCCGGGTGTAAGAATGCGATTTAACGCGCTTCATACGTTTACTAAAAGACTTCCGCTGTTTGATCCTGAGAGTAACCCGCAATTCATCGGGAAAAGTACAAAACAAGCGATGCAAAGTGGCGTGATGAACGGCATGTTGGCGGAGATTGAAGGAATAATTGAAAGGTATCGTAACAAAATGCCGGATTTGCGCGTAGTGGTATGTGGTGGTGACATACCTTTTTTTGAAAGTAGCCTGAAACCACCCATATTTGCAGTGCCGGAACTGGTATTAATTGGACTGAACAGAATTTTAACATATAATGTCGCTTTACAATAGAATAGGATTACTCACGATAGCAATTACGCTCGGATGCAATTGTTCGGTCTTAATATCAAAAGTTAATGCACAAGGTCTAGGGAATGCTCCTTATTCTTCTCTCGGAATGGGGGAGCTTTATACTGATGCATTTGCAGCTTCTAATGGAATGGGACAAGCGGGTGTAAGTACTGCCAGCAGTTTCGAAATTAACAATCTCAACCCTGCTTTGTGGATTAGAAACAAGTTTACAACACTTGATTTCGGTGCAATCGGACAATACAAACAAATCAATTCAGGATCAGACAAACAAACTAATTCAGGTGGTAACCTTGGCTATGTGGCTTTGTCGTTCCCGGTTGCGAAAAGATGGACGCTTGGTGTAAGTATTAAACCTTACAGCTTCGTTGATTATACCAATACGACAACCCGAAATGTAGCAGGAACTCCTTTCAACGCTTACTATTATAACAGCGGGAAAGGTGGGGTCAACAAAGCTTCTCTTACCAACGCTGTTCAAGTTGGTAAATATTTAAGTCTTGGACTGGAAACTTCATATTTCTTTGGAAACGTAAGAAGATCCACAGAGGCGCTCATTCCTTTTGGCGACGGCAGCGATTATCTTGCCAGTATCAACGATCGGACAACATACAGTGATTTTGCTTTTAGGGGTGGAGCAGCATTGCGTCTTCCTGTAAAAAAAGATAATAAGCTATTTTTAAATGTTGGTGGTGCCTATACGCTTGGTACAAAACTGAATGCAATTCATACGACTTCATTTGAGCTGACCCAGGGATCTTATCCTGTAATCGAACCGGATACGCTGGTCAATCAAAGCAATGGTAATATGACATTGCCAACCCAATTTCAGGTTGGTTTCAGTTTTGAATGGCCGTATAAGCTTACTTTGGCTGCTGATTACAGCCATCAGGCATGGACGGAATACAGAAGCTTTGGAAGTAATAACCCTTCAAGCGGTTTGAAAGATGTCAACCGCCTGCACCTGGGTGTTGAGTATACGCCGAAGTTTGGTTCACTTAGCTATTTTGATAATGTTCGGTACCGTGCTGGTTTTAGTGCCGGCAATACGCCTTATGTTGTTAAAGAAACGAATGTGAAGGATACCAATTTCAGTTTAGGCTTCACTTTCCCAATGGGTCGCGGTTATCAGAACTTTGTTTCTATTTCCTTTATCGGCGGACAGCGTGGCGTTATGGGAACCGGACAGTTACGGGAACGTTACGGACGTGTATCGCTCGGATTAACATTGAGAGAGACGTGGTTTGTAAAACAAAAAATTGATTAATAAAATAAGACCTGAACGAATGTTAGGTATTAAAAAGATATTCAGGATAAAGCAAAAAGGAGATAAATTTATATCTCCTTTTTGCTTTCTGGTGCTTTGCGGAATAATGTTCAGCGCATGCGAGCAAAATAAAAACAAGGTTGGGAAAGCCTATACCGGACCCATTGAGACAGTTAACGGGGTACAGGTGAAATACAGCGAACAGGGTGCTTTAAAGGTATTATTGAAAACGCCAAAGCAACTTCGTTTTCAAAATGAGGATAAAGTTTTTCCTGATACTGTTAATATTCATTTCTACGACCCGACCGGAACGACTGTTATCACCCGTCTGCGCGCAGACTCCGGCCGGTTTGACCAACGTAAAAATGTTTACCTTGTGAAGGGGAATGTGCGTGTAGTGAAATCTGAGACGAAGGAAATACTAACAACAACGGAGCTTAACTGGAGCCCGGAAACCAGAAAAGTTTTTACAGACAAGTTTGTAACCGTCAAAAATATGATCACGAAAGACGTAATTAATGGAAACGGTATGGATGCGGATCAAGACTTTTCACACATCAAATTTAGAAAAGGGACTTTCAAAATGAAGTTTGAGGAGCTTTAATTTTCCTTGCAATTTTCCAACGCTTTTGTCACCGTTGCAATTGGTGTAAAAAGGCTATCTTTTCCCCACTTCATATTCACGTATGTGATAATTTCCGCGATTTCTAACTCCTGTAATTTAGGATTTGCAGGCATAGGTCTGTGAAATGGTTTGCCATTCACAATGATCGTATCTTTCATGCCATATTTTATAATACAAGCCATGGCAGCTTTGTCCTGAATAATTTTTGAACCAATAAGGGGCGGATACAAATTTGCCATACCCTCGCCGTCAGCCTGATGGCAATTTGCACAATTCAACGTGTATATCTGATATCCTTCGGCGAAGTATTGCTCCGTTTTTAGCTCTTCTGCGCTTTGACAAGAAAATGCAGCGAGCGCAATAAAGATTATAAATCCTCTTTTGATCATTAATTCAATGTCTTTTCGACACACTATTTTTTATATTCTTCCAGCAATATTTTCATATCACGCATCAATTTCTGGGTTCCTTCATCAGTAGTCCCATCGTACATGCCCCGGATATGTTTTTCTTTATCAATTAAGATGAACGCACCGCTATGAAGAAAACCACCCTCTGCCGTTTTGTCTTCTTGCGCAGCGGATAAATAACTTTTTTGGCCCAATGCATAAATGTCTTCCTTGGGGCCTGTCAAAAATTGCCATTGCTTTCCCTCTACGCCAAGGTCTTTTGCAAATATATTTAAAACTTTTGGTGTATCATGCTCAGGATCAATCGTATGCGATAAGATCATTACATCCGGATTGTCTTTGAATTCTTTATAAACTTTAAGCATTTCTCGCTTCATAACCGGACAGATGGTGGGGCAGGAGGTAAAGAAAAAATCAGTTACATAAATTTTCCCTTCTACTACTTTTTCAGATACTGTTTCGCCATATTGGTTAGTAAAAGAGAAAGGGGGAATGGTATTGTAAACCGTATCAATAACTTCTTCGCCATTCACTATTTTCTTCACCGCATCCCGTTCCCCTAATATCGGCAGCTTTTTATCACCACTGTTGCAGCCTGACAAAAACGCTGCCAGTACAAAAACAAAAATTATATTAAAACGCCTTAACATTAAACCACTCATAATTACTAATCTAAAAATGCTTTTGCTTCCTGTATGTTTTTGGAAGTAATCTCTTTCACTGATACAATCTTATCTTTCTGCGCCTCGAAATATTGAATGGCCTCCGTCGGTTTCAATTTTTTCGCTGAATCTCCACGATATGCGTGCATCCAGTCCATCATTAATTTATCCGACTCATTAAGCTTTTGATTAATTTCCGTCGCTTTAATACGCTCCTGGGCAAGGTTATTTCCCGCTATTCCTTCATTTTGAAGGCTGTCCATCTGTATTATCTTCTTTGATAATTTTGATTTCAGCGTCATGATGTCGTCCATTTGCGGCATCACATCATCATGAATACGCATTACTTCACTTTCCAGTTCCAATACTTTGTCAGCATCTTTATTACAAGAAAAAAGCAGACAACTAATTGCCAATACTAGTATATATTGTTTCATGTTTTTTGAGGGTTATTCGGTTAATTGTTATCCTTTTGAAATCATTTCACGCGCATTTTCAATCACAGATTCCGTCGGATTATGGCCTCCGATCATTTGGGCAATTTCCATAATACGCTCGTCATTTGTGAGTTTTTTTATTTTACTGACAGTCTTTTCAGATGAATGGTCTTTGTATACAAAATAATGTGCCTTCCCGCTGCTGGCGATTTGGTGCAAATGCGTAATTGCAATAATCTGGTGATTATCCGACATTTTAATCATCATCTTACCCATTTTTTTAGCGATTTCTCCCGATACGCCGGTATCAATCTCGTCGAAAATAATAGTTGGCAATTTCCTTTTTCCAGCGAGAATATATTTAATGACCATCATCAAACGGGAAAATTCTCCGCCCGATGCAACCTGTCTGAGTTCCTGAAGTGCCAGTCCTTTATTTCCGCTGAACAGAAAAGCAATTGAATCGATACCGTCAGTGGTGGGAGCAATTTCAGTAATCCTGATTGAGAGAGACGCATTCGGAATACCAAGTTCAATAAGACGTTCGATAATGCCCGTCTCAATCGCTTTGATAACTTTATGCCGTTCTTTAGATAATGCCTGCGCACTTTTCAGCATTGTCTCTTCACTTTTGGACGCTTTCTGCTGCGCTTTCAAAAGTGCTTCGTCAAGATTCAAAACAGTTCCAACCTTTTTTTCAAGTGAATCCTGAATCGCGATCAATTCCTGAACTGAGGAAACATGATGTTTTTTTTGCAGTTGATAAATCAAATCAAGGCGCTCTCGGACAATGGTAGTTCTGCCTTCATCAATATCGACTGACGAACTCACGGAATCCAGCTCGTCCGCCAGATCTCTAAGTTCAATCAAACTGCTTTGTGCCCGCTCCCGTAAAGGTTCGTAGGCAGAAACCAAACGACTCGCTTGTCCAATTGCTGCTACCGCACTTTTCAAGAATTCGAGGATGGAATTATCAGGATTGTCAAGATACGCATAAGCAAGTTGAAGACGCTCACGGATTTCCACTGCGTTTTCCAAAATAACAAGTTCCTGTTCCAGCTGGTTTTGCTCATCGCTTTGCAGCCCGGCATTGCTTAATTCCTGAAATAAAAACTGGTCGTAATCAAAGGCTTTACGCAATTGAACAGCTTCGTTTTTCAGATTTTCGTAAGCTCTTGCAGCTTCTTTATATATGTTGAAATTCTTCCGGTAACTGTGAAGTAAAGAAAAATTCTGGGCGTAGGTATCGACAACCTGCAATTGAAATTCATTACTTCCAAGTAAAATAGAATCGTGTTGGGAATGAATATCCAGTAGCTGGCCGCTGATTTTTTTTAATGTATCCAGATTTACCGGAGTGTCATTAATAAAAGCCCTGGATTTCCCCGCCACAGATATTTCCCGTCTGACAATACATTCCTCAGAAAAATCAAGATTTTCTTCCTCAAAATTGGGTGCAAGATCATAGCCGGACAAATCGAAACTACCTTCTATCACACATTTTTCACCAGGGTCATACAGCGATTTAACATCGGCTCTGTTTCCCAGCAAAAGGCCTATGGCGCCAAGCATAATTGATTTACCCGCGCCAGTTTCGCCCGTAATTATGTTTAATCCCGGATCTGGCGACATTTCCAGTTGCTTGATCAGGGCGTAGTTTTTAATAAGTAAATTTGAAAGCATGCCTTAAATAAGCAGATAGTCAAGGTTGGTAAGAACCGCTGATGAAAAAATCAGGCCATTCGTCCTGGATACGAATATAGCTATGTTATCAACAATTAGGAAACGATACTGGTTCTTTAATAACTGATATGGGTTTTGCAATCCGCTACAAAATTCAAAATTTGCTTTTTTCGTCATATACAACTTCGAAAATATCCGCTATCGCGAATTTATGCGTATGCTGCCGGTTGTCGAGCATTGTTAAAAATTCAGCTGTCACCGATACTAATTTCCCAAAACATGTATGTCCTGTATAAGAAACGGAATTGATCTCTAATCCATTTGAGGTGTCTCCAAGTTCTGCCAGGATATTTTTTGAAGCGATTCGCGTCAATCGTTTACTCATGATTTAATTTGGATACAAGTCGTTAAAATTACTGAGAAAGTCTCTGGTATAGTTGTGTCTTTGAAGGGTCAAGATTAACCAATATCGTTTGTGCAGCCCTTTTTTCTTCCGGAGTCGCCTCTTTCATAATCTGGAAAATCTCATCTGACTTTGCATCAAAAAAAGAATTTATAACAACGCTTCCCGGTCTTAATTGGGCAACTGCCTTGGCGGAATTTAAAAGGTCCAATGTTTTGGTGCGCGTCTGAGCAGGATTCTGCGTGGCAACGTCCAAGCCCTGACGGTAGTAATTGTAAAGACTCTCCCGGAAAGGAACAAACTGCTGGCTCATCAGATTTTCTATAAGCCAATACCGGTTTCTCGAATCGCCATTTCCTTTGCGTTGATCCCACCCTTTTGCGCCCGCGCCCGCTGTGCTCGCCAGGTTTGCAATATTGAACGCTCTTTGGAGGTAAGGCGTGCCACCTAAATTACTGAATGAGTCAAAATCAAAAATTAGGGCTGTGTAAGCATAAAATGCGAGAACGTAAGGAAGCTCATCAGTATAGCTGTTTTCATTGAAATACATCTGCGTCGTAGGAAGATAGTTGAAGTTGAAATTCCTGTCAACATAACTTAAAAGCACAGTTTCATATGCAGAATTAAATACCGGACGCGAAATCACAAGTTGGGCCGTACCTTCGAAGCTACCCTGGGAAACTGAACGGATGAGGTTAATGTTCAACTTGCACTTTACGCGTTCATCCTTGCCAAAAGTTTCTCTTGTCCAGCTTGTATTATTTAAAAAATCGGAGATATACGACTGTAATTTGGCCATCGATTGCGGATCAGTTTTCTGCTGTGCAACCAACTGATCGTAATTGAGACTTACAGTAAATTGAAGCTCCTGAGCAAATGCAGTTTTCGCGAATGCACCTGTTAAACACAAAAAGAGAATGATAAACCTTTTCATACTTCGCTCCATTTATCCAGAATAATTTTTAAAATATCTTGTGCAACTTCATGTTTAGATTTCAGGGAAAACTTAGTGATATTTTCCCGTCTGTCAATAACGGTAATTTTATTGGTATCGTGTGCAAAACCGGAGCCGGCATCATTTAAAGAATTTAAAATAATGTAGTCAAAGTTTTTGCGACGCAATTTGTCAAGTGCATAATCCAGCTCATGTTCAGTTTCCAAAGCAAAGCCAATTAAAAGCTGGCCCTCCTTTTTCTGCTGACCGAGGCTCCCGGCGATATCGTCTGTTTTTATAAGTTCCAGATTCATATCATTGCCTTGCTTTTTTATTTTCTGGTCAGACACATAGGCAGGAGTATAATCTGCAACGGCTGCGGAAAATATGACAAGATCACTTTCTTCGAAATGATCCTTTGTTGCTTCATACATTTGCTTTGCCGTTTCGACATTTACGCGTCTGATCGTCTCGTCCGGCGTGGCCAGATTTGTCGGTCCGCTTACCAATGTGACAGTGGCACCAGCCTGCGCGAAGGCTTTCGCCAGCGCGTATCCCATTTTTCCCGAAGAACGATTGCTGATATAGCGGACGGGATCTATTGGTTCTGCAGTCGGTCCGGCTGTGATCAAAACTCTTTTATTTCTGGCGACCGCCTTTGCCGCAAATTGCTTAACGATTTGCGCAACAATTTTCTCCGGTTCTGCAAGTCTTCCTTCCCCAATTAATCCACTCGCCAGTTCTCCAAATTCTGCTTCAATGATTTTGTTTCCAAAACTGAGCAGACTTTTAATATTATTTTGTGTAGAAGGGTGACGGTACATATCCACATCCATCGCAGGAGCAAAAAATACCAGACATCGGGCGGAAAGATAAACGGCAGTTAATAAGTCTTCGCAATTTCCTGTCGCACATTTCGAGAGTGTTCTTGCCGACGCCGGAGCTATAATTATCAGATCGGCCCACAAACCCAAATCGACGTGATTGTTCCAGGTTCCGTTATCGGTTTGCGTGAAGGATGTGTAAACCGGGCGTTTGGAAAGTGTTGCCAGGGTCAATGGTGTGATAAACTGATGTGCAGACTCAGTCATAACAACCTGAACTTCTGCGCCCTCCTTGATCAATAACCTAACAAGTAAAGCCGATTTGTACGCTGCAATGCTGCCTGATACCCCCAGCAATATTTTTTTACCATTCAGACTCAATTGTATAAATGCAAATGCACGTTTATTGTGAAGACTCTGGCATTTTAATGAAAGTTGTATTTTGCTTATAACTAAGAATGCCGGAAAAGAATAAACCAGTCGTAAGAACAAAATTAATGTTTACGACTGGTTTTTTATCAAAAAGAATAATCGAAACTATTCTTCAGTTGTATCTCTGTAACCGTGATAAGTTTTTCCTTCAATGAACTCGTCGATTGCAATGCTGCCAGCTTTAGGCATACGCTCATAAAATTTGGAGATTTCAATTTGTTCACGGTTTTCAAAAACCTCTTCCAAATTGTCAACTCCCGAAGCGAACTCAGCAAGCTTGTTATTAAGTTCCTCTTTCATTTTGCTTGATATCTGACGTGCTCTTTTTGAGATTACCGATACCGACTCATATAAATTCCCTGTTACGTCAGCTATTTTGTCCGTATCGCGGGTAATGATGGATGGATTCGTTGCCATGCTTACTTTTGATGATATAGTTAAAAATCTTTATTTCAGAAACAGAAAAACTGGTTAATTAATTTTGTTTTTGGTCAGTGCTTGTGGATGCCGTAACCTTAGTAGGTTTCGAACCAGAGTCTGGCTGAGCTTCCAATTGTTTCTGACGCTCTTTTTCCGCCTGAGTCAATATTTCCAGTTCTTTCTGGCTATTGTCAAACATCTTTTCTGCATCTCGCAAGTACTTTCCGGTAGGATATTTATCAACCATTTCCTTGTAAAACTTAACGACGTCAAGATATCTGTCTTTTTGTTTTACACTGAAACTGTTTGAAGCAAGGTTATACTGAGATTCAACTTTCAGATAAGCAAGTTCTTCATTGAATTTAGAATCCGGAAAATCCTTACGGAAATTATCAATAGATATAACCGCCGATTTAAGCGACATCATATTAAAATCGCTGATCTTGTAATACAACTTTGCCTTGTCGTAAGCTTTCAATTCCAGTTTTTCACGAAGTTCAAGAATGTAACGCGTACATTCATCGCGAAAAGTACTTTGCGGATAAGTATTTATAAAATCCTGCATCGCAGAAATTGCGGTGAAGGTACTCGCCTGATCTAAGTTGTGAGGGGCTGAATCTTTATACAATGAAAAAGCGTGCATGTATAATGCTTCCTGGGCATAATCACTTCTTGCGTAAGTATCGTAAAACTTTTTAAACAAGAATTGACTGGTATTATACTGGCCTTGCTGATATTGGGTATACGCATAATAGAACTGAGCGAGCTCCGATTCATTACTACCTTTCAACAAGGGAATAAGTTCTTCAAACAAAAGCCCTGACCGATAGAAGTCACCCTTCTTATAGTAAGTCATGGCTGCATCATACTTCTGCTGGTCTGTCCCAGTTTTCTGCAACTTCGAAAATTTGCTACAGGAAGTAATAATAAGTACGGCAAAAAATAGCAAGAAGTAACTTGCACGGTTGTTTTTTAGCATATAGCTGCAAAGATAATAAAAAAAAGCTACATCATTCCTAACGAATGCGTAGCTGATTATAGTATTGTAAAAAATCTATTGTTGATGGCGTACGAGCATTTTTTTTGTTGCAACCTTTTTCCCATCCAATGCAAGTTGGTAGAAATATAGCCCAGTTGACATTTCCCGTGTATTGATCCGAAGCTTTGTTTCATTTTTTGACAAAGAATATGCCTGCATCTGAGTTCCGAGAACATTATAAAAAATTAGTTTCGCATCCCTAATTTCTCCCGCCATTGCATAGTCCAATTCGGCATATTCGCTGGCAGGATTTGGGTAAATATTTGAAACCGTTATTCTATCGCTGGTGTAAAGCTGCTCTTCAACCCGTACAGTTGCTTCAGTCGAAGGATTGCGTTTTTCAGCACTTTTTTCAATAGTCTCTGTTGTAGACACTGCCGTACTTTCAGCAGTAGTTGCATTTGAAAATAGGAGCGTACGGTAAAATTTATTCAAGGCCATTGGTTTCTGATCAGACAACGGCTTATAATTCAGCACTTCCGGAGCATTTGAAAATTTCAAATTTCCGGTAGTCATCGACTTCTTTTTTGGAGCAATATTTAGGCGGCTACCGTTGGTAACGGTCTGTGCCTGGATTCCGGTCCAGATAAAGAATGTACATATGATAAGGTAAAGTATAGTTTTCTTCATAGCAATTATTCGTAATACTTTTAGCAACTTCTACTAGTCTCATTCAAAAAGTACCTTACAAAAATATAGAGAAAAAATTGGAACATCAAAATATATTGTGTGAACGAGCATATTTATTTTCTGACATAAAATAACCGTGCCCAAAAAGATTTTGCTAGCACAAATCGTTAAATTATTCCAACCATAATGTCTTTAACCGGGTAGGCTTGTCAGAAACGCGCCAATTAAAGCCATCGAGTTGTCTTTCAATCGGTTTAATCTGTCGAGGCGGGATTAATCTTCCATCTGGTTTCCCAATAAATGCGATTCTATTTACCCGGTTATCCACAAAAAGAAGGTTCATTCTTCCACACTCTACACGATTCAAACCAATCATTTTTTCCTTATCGTCAATCGCATAATAAACGCTTTCACCATTTCCGTCAACCAACACCTGCCGCAGTTTACTTTCTGCTGCGAAATATGCGTTTATTGTTCGTCCTTTTACCTGGTTAAATTGCTGTACCAAAGTGTCTTCTGTAATTACAAATGCCTTACTTTTTAAAAGCATCCGGTTAATTGCATTATTCACCAGAAAAGCACTTATCGTATCACCTTCCATCTGATAATGCTGATTGCTCCACAGAATCGGCTTTTTGAAAAACAGAATGGTTGAATCAGCGGTATCATAACTTATCGAATCACATTTTCCTTGAAAATCCGATTTGTAGATAAACACATTTCTGTCCCCAACCAATCTTCGCGTGCTGTCCCGAGCGTTTTCAAAAGAATACAAAGTGTCGGCTCTGATAAATAAAGTATCCTTTGAGATTACATTTCGCACGTACGCATGACCATATATTTTTGAGAAACCTTCTGCTTTTCGGTAAAACCCGTGATCCCCGTTCAGGATGGTATTGTCTTTTTTAGCAACAATGACAACATTTCCTTTTCCCTGTCCATTATTCTTTTGTCCATCAACGGATAAAGAATCAGCTGTTAACGTATAAGTTTCGTTATCAACGGTGGTTCTGGTTGCAAATACCGACTCTCCCGTCTGAGAATTATATGCGCCCTTATTGCTCAACAGCGTTCCGTCTTTATTCACAATTTTACTCGGCCCATTAAAATACGACCACTTTGTGACGGAATTATAGAGCAAAGTATCGGTCGTTAACGTATATTTTTTGTTGACCAGCTTTACTTTTTTATAATAAGTAAATTCCTTTGTGTTCGTATTATAAAAACCCTCGTTGCTGGTCAGAACATTTTCCACATCCACCGTTCTACCAGGAACTCGGTAATAAGCCACTCCGGATGCCATATTATACTCCATTTTCCGGGTCGTCAGGGTTTTAACCTTATCTTTCAAAACCGTTTTTTTTCCACTTACAATGGCTAACCTCGAATTTCCGAAATAGTGCAACGTGTCGCCTGTGACCGTTATCGTATCGCCCTGTACGATCCTGACATTTCCGTATGCCTCAATAATGTTTGTACTGACATTTTGGATCGCAAGATTGCTATATAAAAGCGCACCTTTGTGTTTGAAAATCCCGTTGACAACACGGCGGCTGTCAACACCATTTTCACTGATCAATTCCAGTTCGTCCGATTTTAAAAGCTCTACAATATCACTTGTCGGTCCTTGCTGCGAAGACGGCGTAACTTGCTGTGCCATAATATATGGCGAGCTAAACAGTATGGTAAAGAACGTCAGTTTTAATATATTGTCTTTGATCAATATGACGCACAAAAGTTTAAAAGGGTTGCAAACTTTTATAAATAATTTTTTCTTCATCTTGCTGTGGTTTCCTTTACCTTTGAAACGGGTAGTTCTACCTCATTTTCGTGAGCCCGGTAAAAGTAGTCTGTTGATATATTTGCCAAAATTACATCAATTACAACTCTTCATGGTATGTTGGAAGCTTTTTTAACTTTTATTAACCAACAAAAATTTGATCTTCATAAAAAGTCAACGCTGTTAACGGTTAGCGGAGGAATGGATTCAGTGGTGCTTGCCCATCTATTTCATCAGGCAGGATTTGAGGCCGGTATTGCTCATTGTAATTTCGGATTGCGCGGCGAGGAGTCGAATGAGGATGAGGTTTTTGTCAGGCATCTCGCTGCTACTTACAAATTCCCTTTTTATGTAAAGCATTTTTCAACGAAGGGTTATGCTAAGGAAGAAGGTATTTCAACACAAATGGCGGCCCGCGATCTTCGTTATCGTTGGTTTGATGAAATAAAGAATGAAAACGACTACAACTGGATTGCTACTGCGCATCATGCCAATGACTCATTCGAAACGGTCATTTTAAATTTAGTCAGGGGTACTGGCCTGGCGGGGATGCATGGTATCGCGGCTCAAAATAATGTGCTCATTCGTCCTCTGATGTTTGCTTCGAGAGAAGAAATTTATGAATACGTCAAAGAGTACAATCTAAGCTGGCGTGAGGATAGCTCAAATTCAAGTACCCATTATAAGCGTAATTTGATTAGACATGAGGTGATGCCGGTTTTGAAAACGATCAATCCTTCTCTTGAATCCACATTTAAAACCACTTCAGAGCGGATGAGGTCAGCTGAGAACTTGGTGAGTTTCTTTTTAAATGACTGGAAAGAAGAAGCTGTCAGGAAAGAGGGAGAGGAGTATTACATTTCAATTTCTTCGTTACTGATGTCTTCGGAACCAAAATATAGGTTGTGGTTTATTTTACAGGATTTTGGTTTTAGCTATGCTCAATCAGCAGATATTTATACTTCCGCGGAAGGAAGCTCAGGAAAAGTTTTTTATTCCGAAACCCATCAGATCCTTAAAGACAGAGATTATTTTATTATTTCGAAGATGAAAAGTGATGCTAGCAATTTAATTGAAATCAGCCGACCTTCCGGAGAATATCAAATGGGGGATGTTGTTTTTTTATTAAACGCCATATCAAATATCCCGGATCTCACACCGGGATCAGATAAATCCATGGCGTATTTGAACCTGGACAAACTCGAATTTCCTTTGTCTATCAGATCCTGGGAAAAGGGAGACAGCTTTTGCCCGTTTGGTATGGCCGGTAAAAGAAAAAAAGTCAGCGACCTTATGATTGATTTAAAATTAAGCCTAAATGAAAAGCAAAAAGTGAAAGTTTTGGTAAATAAAAACGGGGATATTGTTTGGGTCGTCGGATTTAGGCTCGATGATCGATATAAAGTTGTGAAAGAGGCAACTGAAATTTTATTGATTACGCAACAATTGAATAGTGCGGCGCCATGAAAAACATAATTTAATATTTTCATAAAAATATTTTTCCAGAAGGTGTTAAAAAACAAGTGCTTAACCGCGGAGACAGCCTTTTGTCGAAAAAAACATTTCGAATTATTTTCCTCCACTATTGCAAGTATAACTTTTCTTTCTACCTTTGCACCACGTTTCGGATACGCCGAAGCACACAGAGAGATGGCAGAGTGGTCGAATGCGGCGGTCTTGAAAACCGTTGTAGGGTAACCTACCGGGGGTTCGAATCCCTCTCTCTCTGCATTTTTACCATCATGAGGCGTAATCGCGATCTAAACCACATATGCAAGTATGTGGTTTTCTTTGTTTTAAGCCAATTCTTAAAAAGAAAATTCCCTAGGTTCTGGGATCAGTCAAAAATTTATGGAGCTTATATGATTCTTCTTGGTTTGTGTTATAAATCAAACCTATTTGTCTTAGAAAATTTCTTGCCCCTTATTGAGTAAATCTTACCAAATTTTATAATTCAAAATTACGTACTGACTCATGTAAAGAAGTCAGAATGGCTCTTTTGAAAGAGTCAATGGCAAAGACCTTTTACGTCAGTTCCGTGGTTTTAAAGATTGGGACCAAAGAGGTCATGAAAAAAAGGCTTCTTTAACTCAAGAACCTAGGTCAACTCCTTTCGATTGATGCAACCAGTGTTTCTCGTGGTGAACTTTACACAATTCTAACAAACAAATCTGCAAAAGGTGGTAATGGAAATATAGTTGCCATTGTGGCTGGCGGCAAGACAGAAATTGGATATAGCAACCAGTACAGGACCATTAGCCAAAGAATGTTTTCCAAAAAGCACTGCAAATGACAGACGCTTTCCTGTGCAGCAGTTAAATATGGACGCTTTTCAAGAAATCCGAATAATATGTCGCTGGGATGCTCTGGATGAAGAAAACAGTGCTATTGCTTGAGTTGCTTTTAGAACGACCATTTAACTGGCACAAATACAATTGTACTTGGTGAATTGCCTATCTTTATGAGCCCATAACTAGGAAAATTACATGATACGATTTGCCATCTTTTACCTCTCATTGTTTGCATTTAATATCACCTGCGCGCAAACCAATACGGGCCAGATTGAATTAAAAGGAGTACTGGTTGATGAAAAAGATCGGACGCCCTTGTCGTATGTAAATATTGGTGTTCTCAATAAATCACTCATAACAATCTCCAACACTACCGGCAGATTCTCTTTGAATCTGAAAGAGGAAAATTTGACAGACAAGTTGCAGATCAGTCGCATTGGATATCATACAATTAAGGTTTTTGTTAATTAAGAAACTACTGAGGTGGTGGGTAGAACCAAATCAGGTGGATTTATTCAAATAGCCATGCATCCCAAGAAACAGATTGTGCTGGGTACAGAAATTGGAATGAGGTTCCAGCCAGAAAAATTTCCGGCAGTGATAAAAGATTTCAGTTGGTTTTTTTCTGCAAATAATTTCAGCAAGATCAAGCTGCATGTGAATATTTATTCACTAAAAAACAATTTTCCCGACAAGCAACTTCTTAATACGGATTTGTATGTCGACATTGTAGATTTTAAGACAAGCTGGATCAAAGTTGATATGGTGAGTACAATGTTGTTTTTGAAACCGATTTTGCTATCTCCATACAATACAATGGCTGGAGCACACCATCAAAGAAGGAGAGAATGCTAAAATATTTATTCCCGGAGCAATGTCATCTGGTAATTCCAGTTATTTTCGAATTGCAAGGCAGGATAAATGGACGAAAACAAAAATGAATCTTTGCTACTTTGTTACTTTACTGAACTAATGAGGCCGTTATCGATTATAGCAACGGTTAAAGTACGTATGCTCTTTATTTTGCTAGGTTTACAAACGATTTGTTGCGGACAGGAGTGTTTAATGTTTCAAAAAAATAGGGGAAGAACTGCTTTTTATAAAAAAGGTGATCCAATCAGTTTTCGCCTTCATAACGATAAAACGACATATACGTTTCAGATTTTAGGATTTGAGGATAGCGTATTCGTTGTCAGTAATTACAAAATCAATCCCAAGGAAATCAGTCACCTATATGTCGACGAGAAAACGAAGATATGGTATGTTTTTAAATATAAGTACGAGAAGATTTTCTTTCTGGCTAGTATAGGTTACTTCTTAGCGAGTGTGATAAACGAGAAAACGGTGACCAAGGAAGCTGCCACCATCAGTGGTAGTTTAGGAGGAGCGGCTATACTAGCCCGATTGCTCGTGAATAATAAAATACGAATAAAAGGTAAAAGAAGGTTGGTAATTTCAGATAATTGTCCATAACGACCTTAACAGCAAACTGGCCAGCCGGCACTTACATCATCAAACATGGCGACTTGTCGAAGAAGATCTTTATAGTGAAATAGACCATTATCAACAGTTTTTTTTAATATCAGACAACAGAAGGCCGTTCGGTGTTACGAACCGCCTTTTGTTGTTCATATGAAGTTGTTTTTATTAATGATTGTTTAGAAAGGTAACATTTTCAATTATCGGGACGGAGAAATTTGGGGATCTTGGTTTTTATTCTGGCCGGGACTAATTTAAAAATTAACAAAATACCTTTATCATTTTTTTGATTGGTAAATGGTATTGAAATTGTTGGAGAACTGGTTTCCAACAGGTATCTCTTTGTCAGTAATCCATATTTTTCTCTTTTGAAATGCTTCGATTTTTTCGATAGACACGATGTATGATTGATGCACCCGGCAGAAAAGATTAGCTGGGAGGAGCGAAAGAATTCCTTTTACGTTCATCCTTGTAAGCAACGGGGCAGATCTCGAAATGGTAAATATTTTAACGTAATCCTTCAAACCTTCAATATACAAAATATCAGAATGAAGAATTTTAATTGTCTGATATTCAGACTTGACAAATAGCGCTGCCAGCGGATCTGCTGAATGCTGTTGGGGTATTTTTAATTGACGCATTGAAAGCGCTTTGTCGGCTGCTGCGATGAGCCTTTCAAAAGAAATTGGTTTCAGCAAGTAGTCGATAACATTTAGTTCGAATGCCTTAACTGCATATTGCTCGAAAGCAGTTGTAAGAATCACCATCGGTGGCTTTTGCATTTGCGATAGCAGTTGTAATCCGGACAGTCCAGGCATTTGTATATCTAAAAAGATAAGATCAAAATCCATATAATCAAGAACCCTCCTGGCATCCGATGCGCTTCGACATGTTCTGACCAGATCCAGCGTTTTAATTTTGCTGATGTCATCCGCCAGGATTTCTAATGCAAATGGCTCATCATCGACCGCCATACACCTCATTTTATTCATGTTTCAAGCTTAATTTCAATTCAACAGAAAAAAAATGTTCGTCGTGATTTATCGTTAAAGTGTGCGTTTGGGGATAATGAAGTTCAAGCCTTTTTTTTACATTTAGCAGTCCCTGGCCAGTTCCGGTTATTTCTTCATCATTTGCCAACTCAAAACACTGATTTTTGCATCTAAATAAAAGTTCATAATCTTTCACTGATAAGTAAATTGATATTTTTGGGGAATGGTCAGGATGCAGCCCAAATTTGAAAGCATTTTCGACAAAAGGCATGAAAAGAAGAGGTTCAATCCTAACGTCCTGATGATCACCAACACAGGAAATATCGATTTCCGCCTTGGGATGAATTCTTAATTTTTGCAGATTTACGTACCTTTTCAAATACATAATTTCATCGTGCAGATTCACCTGATGATGCGTTACCTGAAAAAGCATATATCTGAGTATTTCAGATAATTCCATCACCGAAGTTTCAGCCAGATCAGACTTAATCCGCGTGAGCCAGCGAATATTATTGAGTGTGTTAAAAAGAAAATGTGGACTGATCTGAAGACGAAGTACCGCCAATTCCGCGCTTGTTTTTTCATACAACATTTGCTGACTAAATTCCTGCTGACGCATTCGGTCTGTCAAAACTGCCCACAACGAACTGGAAAGTATGATCAGCGCAAACATGATCAGATTAGCGAAAAACTGGGGCGAAGTAAAAATAGTATTTTCATTCAAATCCCTAAAAAATAAATCGTTTTCAACTATATCCGAAAAATACATTTGCAGATCATTTTTGATATTTCTTAGCAGCAGGTTATCCAGCAGTATCATCATCGAAAATAATACTGCGAGATATAATAAAAATTGGATTAAGCTTCTGTTTAACAGCAATTTAGGTGTTAAACGAAGAAGGTTAAGATAAAAAATTCCAACGAGTATCAGGTTGATTATAACTCTGGTAATGAACAGATAATTGACATAATATTCTGGCAGATGCTCAAAAATAGGAATAGGCAAAATTAAGGGAGCAGCGAAAAACGCAGACCAACCGGTTACATGTAACCAAAACCGATAATCTAACAGAAAGCGCTTTTGGGTAAGCCGTTGCCCGTCTAAAATGGCCATAATCAAAAGATAATTTGTTGCCTGTACCTGTTAAATGCTCATTCTGTTGCAAAGTCTTGAATTGTAGTTACTAAAATCAGAAGTAAAATTTCTTCCCCAATCCTGATACGGCAGCCACGTTAAAAAAGCCGACAACCAAAGATCCGTTCGGATTTGAATTCACAATGTTTGTTGATACGTTGGCCAATGGAGCTGAAGTGAACAATTCTGAAATTCCACCCATTCTGTCCGCCTGCGAAACGACTTCGGCCAGATAGTTAAATGATACGAGATTGATCGAATGAATTTCTACATAAATTGAATCTCCATTGGCCAAGGGAGATTCCGGCCTGTCGTCTTCATCAAAGTCGTTTGCGTTGATCCCGATTCTGATTGGTGAAATGAAAGTTACACCATCGAAGCCGCTTCCCGAAGAAGTTCCGGCGTCGTATGCTGTTGTAACTTCACTCGCTTTATTAAGCAGCTGCCCGTTTTTGTATGCCCGGATCCAATAGCTATCACCTTTGCCTGACGGATCTGTTGCCCAAAACTCTGCGCGGTAACTGTCGTCCATCATTCCCTGTCCCTCCTGATACGACAAGGTAAGACTGTCTACGGGCGGGACGCGCTTCATGACAGATGTAGCCGTGAACGTTTCGCCATTATAGACAACATTTAAAGTATAGCTTTTGCCGACATTACCTAGTTTTCCACCCTTGCCCGGCTGCCAGCTGTAGGCGCCGTTTACATTGTTACTTTCTTCGGTAAATTCATAAATGTTCCCTTCATCGTCTGTAACGGTCACTTTTGCTCCGCGAACTACCGGCGGAAGACTGTTATTTTCGAAATAATCCTGAGTGAACGTCAGATAAATACGCTGGGTTTCGGGCTTGTCGTTTATCCAGGCATCTATGTTGATTATTGGATCAGCCGAAGAAACTGTCAAATCAATTTCGTCGTCACAAGCCCATAAAAAAGGGATGGTGAGTAAGCATAGATGTCGTAAACAGATGCGAATGGCTTTGGATGACATATTAAATGTAAGGCTTTTTAGAATTTAAAATTGTAAGAAACGGACGGCACCATGGATCCAATGATCGATACCCGGTGCGCCTGCGTTTGTATGGCCTGAGATGAAGTAACCCTATCAGACGATTGCGTGAAATAAGTTGAAAAGGCATTTCTACGCCCGTAAGCATTGTAAATTGAGAAAACCCAGTAATCCCGGTTCTTTCTTATCTGACCATTATTTTTGTGTGTTTTTCCTTCCATTCTAAGTGAAAGGTCAAGACGGTGGTAAGGTGTTAATCTTGCGTCGTTTCTGGAATTGTTTGTGTTATAAGGTATCAGAATGCCCTGTGAGAGATATCGCTGATTGGGGTAGGTGGTAGGAGTTCCGGTTGTAAATGCAAAATCCGCAGTGGTCGACCATTTTGGGTTGATCGTATAAGAGCCGACGATTTTCAGGTTATGGGTTTGGTCAAAACGGGTCGGGTACCAGCTCCCGTTGTTGACCCCATCTACTTTGAGTTCCGAGCGGCTCAGCGTGTAACTTACCCAACCCGTGATCAGTCCCTTTTTCTTTTGCAGGTAAAGTTCCAGACCGTATGCCCTTCCGTTTCCGCTCAGCAAATCACCTTCCAGACGGTCGTTGTTCAAAAGCTCAGCGCCATTGATATAGTCGATTTCGTTAACTGTATTGCGGTAAAACATTTCCGCAGAAAACTCATACTCCGCATTTTTACCCAAATCGCTGAAATAGCCAAGCGTGTATTGATTGCCAACGGCCGGCTTAATATTGTTGGTGCTCGGTGTCCAGATATTGAGCGGGTTTGAAGCACTGGTGTTTGAAATAAAATGTACATATTGAGCCGTTCTGCTGAAACTCGCTTTTAGTGAAGTTCTTTCGTTTAGCTGATATTTTGCTGATATCCTTGGTTCCGGATTATTATACGATGCGATTGACTCTCCGCTTTTGTATTGCCGCTCAGCGATTGCCGTACGCTTTCTACCAGGAATGGTGTCGTTGTAAGTATATGCTGTCCCTGGTCCAAGATAGTTAAAATAAGAAAACCGAATTCCATATTGAACTTCCAAATTTGAACCCACTTTCAGCCGATGGCTTACGTAACCAGCCAGTTCCAAAGCATATTTTTTCGGCTGACTGCTATCAACAGTTTCTCCATTCGTAGTTCCCACAGTTTTCGAAGGGTTGAACTGATAATAAGAACTTTCCAGACCAAATTTTAACTCTGAATTGCTATTGATGAAATAACTAAAATCCGGTTTGAATACATAATTGCTGATAGAGGAATTCCAGCTGTACTTATTGTTCTCATCCTGATTGAAGCCAAGGTTATAATTGTAATTGCTGAATATGGCGGAAACGTTAGCGAACAACTTGCTATTGATAACCGTGTTCCAACGCAGCGTTCCGGATTTATTTCCCCAGTTAAATTTTGCATCATCCGACAGACCGAAATTGTCGCGACCGAAGAAACCTGAAAGATATAACCGGTTTTTCTGGTTTAAAGTATAGTTTGTTTTTAGGGTTATATCATAAAAATTCAAACCGAAATTGTTACTGGTCAGCAGCGTGGACAGACCATCAATGTAGGATCTTCGCACTGCAATCAGATAGGAAGATTTGTCTTTCACAAGCGGTCCCTGAATGGCCAGCCTGCTGAAAATAAAACCTACGCCACCATCTACCTCGGTTTTTTTGTTGTTTCCTTCCTTCAATCGAACATCGAGCACGGAACTGATCCGACCGCCATATTCGGCCGGAATTGCGCCTTTATATAATTTTACATCCTTAACGGCATCGGGATTAAAGACCGAAAAGAAGCCGAGCATGTGGGAGGAATTGTAGACTGGCGCCTCGTCGAGTAATACAAGATTCTGTCCGACACTGCCTCCCCGGACATTAAAACCTGACGAACCTTCGCCAACCTGGCTTACTCCTGGCAGAAACTGCAAACTTTTGACAATATCAACCTCACCCATAAGTGCCGGGAGTTTCTGAATAGTTTTGATATCCATCTTATTGACGCTCATTTCAAAATTACGAGAAGTGGAAATTCTGCTTTCGTCAACAACTTTGACTTCATCCAGCACTCTTGATAATACCGGCAATTCTATGTCCACAATGGTATTACTCGTCAGAACAATTTTTTTGACTACCTTCTCATAACCCAGATACGAATATTCCAGTGTGTAAGAACCTTGCGGCAGCGTAACTGAATAAAACCCGTAAACATTGGTAACAGCGCCCGATGACTGGCTTTCCATTACAAAAATGCTTGCTCCAATCAGCGTTTCTCCGTTGGATTTATCTTTCATTGTTCCACTGATGGTAAATTTGTTTTGTCCAAAGGCCGTGGTGGCTACGATGAAAAGCAGTAAGAAACTGCTACCGATACTTCGAAAAAAGAAAATAGAATACTTGTTCATTTTTTGTTACTAAGTGGAAACGGAAGCTTTTTGAGACTGTTGGCGTTAATAATGTAACCCAAACCGACATTGAGATTAAATCCTCGTATAGCGTCGACCTTGCCGGCACTTTCAAAATTTGCGGAGTGTATGTAGCGAACGTGAGCACCAAACGTGAAACGCTTTGCAAACCTGAGATCAACGCCGGTGCCGATTGTGGTGTGGAAAACCATTCGCATTTCAGCATTAAAATTCGGTCTGGCGCCTGAAGTCATGGCACCGGGATTTAGCCTGCCGCCGAAAACCATAACCTGCATGATACCTGACCCTAACATAAAATAAGGATGGGCCCTGACTCTTGGAAGTGCATATTTGAGACCAATTGTGAGCGGCATAATCATTCCGCCGCCTGTTCTGATACTTCCGCCTGTGGTGGCCTCCTGTGTTTGCGGCACACTCAGTCTGCCGATATCAATAAACCAGGCGATTGAATCATTCATCCATTTCGTCAAATGTATATCTAACAAGGAGTGAGCGTTGTACAACTTGGCATAGGTCCCGTCTGAAATCCCAGTCTTCACAGAGCCTAACATGGCAAAACCGCCGTATCTCATTTCAAGAACCAATCTGTTATGCAACCGGTAACCTTTCAGAGAATCTATCGGATCCATCTTTCTTTTCACCATAGGATCGTCCCATAGCGAGTATGTTGTATCGGTTTTAACCGTTTTATTCAGCAGATTCTGAACATTGTTGAGAGCTAGTAGACTGTCATTCTCAATACCATTTTTCCATCTTTCGAAAGCGTTAACCACTTTTGGATACTGCTGCTGAAACTTTTTGACAACACATTCACTATCCTTGTCGCTAACAATAAATACGCGGTTTCGGTTGTGGTGGAAATTGTTATAAGTTTCCGTAAGAATGAACTTTAAAAACTGTACGTCATTATCAAGCGAGGCCTCGTCCTGGCAATTCCATGTGCTTTTGACGGCGTTCGGAAAAATTAGGATAGTCGGCTCTTTCAGCGATTTCCAGGCTGCATTAGAGAAAGCATCTCTGGCGGTTTTTCCATTTTTATGTAAAACAATTACAACAGGTTTGTTGCTGTTATAATCGTTGTTGATGGAGTTGGAATAATGCAGGTGACTGCGGTTTACGCCGCCAATAACATTCACAAAAACACGTTGTGCCGAACTTTCAACTGAAATGAAAACGAGTAAAAATAGTAAGATTCGCGCTTGCTGCTTGTTTAGAAATAGCGGCATAAGTAAAGGATATAGTATTGCTTGATTCAATATCCACAGGTACTTACTTTCAATCCTGATTCGTTAAATGTGTAGATAAGCAAAGATTAAGTGTAGATATACGACTCCCCAATATCGAATCAGATGACTCCTTTGTCCGGCAATGAATATACCTTTATTGTATTATTCCGTTTTGCCAATTTGAAATAATCAAATGAAAATCTTAGTATGACCATTGAAGAACATCAAGTTGGCGATTTAAAAGTTGCCGAAATTATTTCCAACAAACTCGTCGTAGCGTCTGTAGAGGATTGCCTGGAACTGCTGGGGAATTTGTATTACCAGGGATTCGATAGGAATATTCTTGACGCAGAAAATATCACACAGGATTTTTTTGATCTCAAAACAGGAATGGCCGGAGAGATTCTTCAAAAATTTTCCAATTACCGCATGGGGCTTGCTATTATTGGTAATTTTGATACTATCGGCAGTAAAAGCTTGAATGACTTTATCTGTGAGAGTAATAAACTGGGGCACATCAACTTCGTGAATTCCACAGCGGAAGCCATTAAGCGATTTTCTAAAAAACAGCTATAATTCTATTATAATAAAGATTGTTAATGAGTGGAAACGTTGAGTTTTGATAATAGACAATTAACTTAATTTATTAATCATTATTTCGCACAAGCCCGTCGGTAAGGCTTTGCCATTGGATTTTGGAAAAGGCAAGAATTCCTGCTGTTCCGGTCAAAATGTTTCTTATTTTATCAAGAAAGCTTTGATCGTCTGTATTGGGTTTGGTATTCCGGTCGAAAACTGCTGCGGTCACGGTGGTATTTTCACGTGTAACTGTAAAAGTACTTGTCGTTTGAGCCGAATAGAAATGAGCAACTTCCTTGTCATTATTTGTTGGATTCGGAGCCGGCCTTACGCGTATACCCAAACTTTCTATATCTTCCAGCTGATACTCACTGATTTTTTCGACCTTCACCCAATCGAAACCATCACCCGTTTCGGAGCCCGGACCAGGGATATCAATTCGAAAAAACATTCCCTCTTCAACCGGACCGGTCATCAGATTTCCCTTCGAATCACAAAGCTTGAAGTCTGCTACCGGGTATTCCGAAATTTCTTTCCAGCGGTTGACGTCTAACAGTCTTTTTCTCGCCAGTGTAAATAATTCTTTTGCAGCAGCCAGGTTGTGTAATTCCACAACTCTCTCTGCATTGATATTCCCGCCATCAAATTTTTCGGGAATTGTCTTGGTGTAATTTTTCTCTTCCATAGATTAAAATTTTTTGCGGGTGGTTACTAAAAATCTGTGCCATCCATATGTGGGATTACGTGTTGATTTTAAGATAGTTATTTTATGATATAGCAAACATAGCCTGGCATTATTTTAATTAGCACTGGCATACAAACTTTAATAAAAAAAATATGAAACCAACGGATATTCCCGACAATGGCGCTCTTGTTAAATTCAGAAGAATGGATGAAGATCAGTGGAGGGATGGAGAATTTGATCTTGAAAATCAGATGTACATTGAAATATATTCTGCTGAATTAACTACCCACAATTTAAATGATATCGCAGAATGGAAATATATCAAGGAATAGGAAAAAACAGCCCTTTTACTCAGATTTTATGATATCAGATTGCAGTTCATCGACAGAGAATGAAAATTTCGTAAAGCAGAAATATGTGTTTTGTAAGGCATACTTTTTTTAACATGACCTGACATCTAAAACTTTAACGTCATGGCAACAGCAACAGCTAAAAATACAAAGCAGTCTTCTGAAACAGACAAACCAAAGGCAGCAGCTAAAAAAACGACGGATAAAAAGACAACTGCAAAGGCGAGCACAAAAAAAGAATCGGCTGATGCTAAATCTCTGACCACAAGGGATCATAAAAAAATTCAGAAGTGGGTAGAAAAACGAGGCGGAAAACCAGCCACCGTTAAAGGAACGGAGGAGAAAGATGAAACCGGAATTTTGAGGATTGATTTTCCGGGGTATTCAGGAAAAGATTCCCTTGAAGAAATAAATTGGGAAGACTTCTTCGCAAAGTTTGACGAAAGTAACTTGGAATTTTTATATCAGGAAAAAACAGCCGACGGGAAGGAAAGCCGGTTTAGCAAATTTGTCTCGAAAAAATAAGGTAGTGAAAGTCTGATTCGTTGGGCTGAGAACAGGTTGAGGAGATTTTTTCGATTCAAGTAATGTGTGATTTCGTAGGTAGTTAACAGGAAGGCTAATTTAGCTTTCCTGTTTTTTTTGAAAATTGGTAACATACGCTTTGGCATGAAGTAAGTACCTGACTGGCACAGTAATTTATTACGCACACCATGGCTGAGCATCGATAAAATTCAGTCATAAGCATATCGTATGGAAAAAATTGATGTAGACAAACGCAAATTAGGAGTAAATTTTAACGAAAACGGACAGGCCGAAATCGTCCTATGGGCGCCTAAAGTTGAGCTCGTCGAGATATATTATGTTAATGAAAATAGAAGCGAGCCGCTTTTCGGTGGTGAGCAGGGATTATGGACACTAACGTCGGATGCCCTAAAACCCGGAGATCTTTATTTTTTTAAGCTGGACGGAAAAGTTCAATTTCCTGATCCGGCTACACTTTCCCAGCCAGATGGCGTACACGGCGCATCACAAGCAACTGATATCGAAGAATTCAGCTGGACAGATGATAAATGGAAAAACATCGGACTGAAAGATTATATATTTTATGAACTGCATGTAGGCACTTTCACCGATGAAGGTACTTTTGCTGCCCTTGAAGAAAAACTGGATTATCTGATTGATCTGGGTGTTACGGCGATTGAAATTATGCCGGTAGCACAGTTTTCAGGAGAACGGAACTGGGGATACGACGGCGTTTTTCCGTTCAGTGTTCAGAGCTCTTACGGTGGAGCAAAAGGGTTGCAACAACTTGTCAATACTTGCCATAATAAAGGCCTCGCAGTAGTTCTTGATGTTGTATATAATCACATCGGTCCGGAAGGAAATCATTTCGAAAATTTTGGGCATTATTTTACCGAGAAATATCACACGCCCTGGGGAAACGCTATCAATTTTGATGATGCCTGGTGTGACCATGTGCGGAATTATTTCATTGAAAATACACTGATGTGGTTCCGGGATTTTCATATTGACGGGTTGCGTATGGACGCCGTTCATGCCATCAAGGATTTTAGTGCGCTTCATATTTTACAAGAAATAAAGTTGCATGTCGACGAGCTGATCCAAAAGACCGGACGGAATCATTATCTGATTGCCGAGCTTGATTTAAATGATACACGATACATAAATCCGATCAGTAAAGGAGGATTTGGGCTCGATACACAATGGATCGATGAGTTTCATCATGCTTTGCGGGTAAGCTCGGGCCAACCGCAAACCGGATATTATTCAGATTTTGAAGGTGTTGTTTCACTGGCCAAATCATACGAAGATGCTTACGTATACGATGGCGGTTATTCTGAACATCGCAAGAAAAAATTTGGGACAAAAGCGACTGAAAATCCGGGACAGCAGTTTGTCGTTTTTTCTCAAAATCATGACCAGACGGGCAACCGTATGCTTGGCGAGCGGACCAGTGCTTTGGTGAGTTTTGAAATGCAGAAGTTACTCGCCGGAGCGGTATTGGTCAGTCCATATTTGCCCATGTTGTTCATGGGAGAAGAATATGGAGAAACCAATCCATTCCAATATTTCGTAAGCCATACCGACCCGGAACTTGCGGAAGCAGTGCGAAAAGGACGAAAAAAAGAATTTGAAGCATTTCATATTGAGGGTGAGGCACCTGATCCAATGTCTGAAGAAACCTTCATGAATTCGAAACTTCAATGGCAGTTGATTGAGCAGGAACCGCATAAAACCATGCTCAGCTTTTATAAAAAATTAATTACACTTAGAAAAGAGCAGGCAGCTTTGCATGTGCTTAACCGGAAAGATGTTTCGGTAGAATGCATGGCTGAACAGGAGGTGATTATTTTACAAAGACAGCATAAAATTCAGCATACGATCTGTATGATGAATTTTTCAAAACTTCCACAGCAGGTTAAAGTTCCGGTTTATTCGCCGGTTTGGCACAAATTAATCGCGTCATCCGATCTGAAATGGAAAGGACCAGAAGATTTGCCCAGAACAATTGCAGAAGAAATTTCCCTGGTTTTACCACCAGAATCTTTTACCCTTTACAGCAACGAGCATGAATAATCCAATCGCTACATATCGCTTACAATTTCATAAGGAGTTTACTTTTAATAATATTGAAAAGCTTATTCCATATTTAAAAAAGCTTGGAGTCAGTACGATCTACGCCTCACCGATTTTTAACTCCACTGCCGGCAGTATGCATGGTTATGATGGTGTGAACCCAAATAAAATTGATCCTGAAATCGGGAGTCTGGATAGTTTGAAATCAATCAGTGGGCAGCTGAAAAATGAAGGAATGGGTTGGCTTCAGGACATTGTACCTAATCACATGGCATTCCATTCTGAAAATTCCTGGCTGATGGATATTCTGGAAAAGGGAGAACAATCCATGTATTCAACGTTTTTCGACGTGGCCTGGAATAGCCGGCTTTTTCAAGGAAAATTGATGGTTCCTTTTCTTAGCTCAGATCTTGATGAATTAATTCAAAAAGGGGAAGTTAAAGCTGAATATGATTCCAACCGTCTGGTAATCAGATATGAAGAATCAGTATTTCCTGTTAACCCAAAATCCTATCTGACGATCTTGTCCGAAGAGCCTGTTTCGGAAAATCAGGCAGTTCAGCAGATTATCTCTCAAATTAAGGAAGCCCGGGAAATTGAGGAGTCATATTTATTTTCGCAGCGATGGAATGAAATTCTTCTTCAATTGAAATCTTTGCTGACAGACGAAAAAGTTAAAAACTGGCTTGACGAAAAACTGGCTAAAACCAATGCTGACGAGGCAAAACTTCGTGAGCTTATTGATCATCAGACTTACGCCTTATGCCACTGGCAGAAAACGGAGCAGCAGATTAATTTTCGCCGTTTTTTTACTGTAAACGGTTTGATTTGTTTGAATATCCAGAATGAAGAGGTTTTTAATGAATATCATCAACTGACGAAAACGCTGATTGACGAAGGAGTTTTTCAAGGTATTAGGATCGATCACATCGATGGATTATTTGATCCTGATCTATATCTGGAAGAATTGCGGGCATTGGCTGGAGAAGAATCTTATATTGTGGTTGAAAAGATTCTTGGGCAGGACGAAAAAATGCCTGAAAACTGGCCTATCCAGGGAACGACAGGTTATGAATTTTTGGCATCTGTTAATAACGTTTTAACCAATAACGCGGCTGAAAAGCAATTCACTGATTTTTACCACGAACTGACAGGAGAGCAGGACAAGCCGAAAAGCCAGCTGCTGGAAAAAAAGGCGATCATCCTGTACGAACACATGGGTGGAGAGCTTGAAAATTTATATCAGCTCTTTGTTGAATTAAATTTGACTCAACCTGAAAACATTGAGAAGCTGGGCAAGGAAAATGTCAAAAATGCCATCGGTGAGTTTCTGATCCACTGTCCCGTTTACCGTTATTATGGATCAATTCCATTTGAAAAGGATGTGAAAACAGCGCTGGGAAATATTTTCAAAGATGTAAGGACAGTTCATCCCCAATTGGCTGACGCTGTCTCATTACTGGAATCCTGTTTTCTTTCGGTATCCGAATTGGGCGATGAAAATTATAACGAAAGGCTGTTGGAATTTTATCATCGTTGCATGCAATTCACCGGCCCGATTATGGCAAAAGGCGGTGAAGATACTTTGATGTATACCTACAACCGCTTTATCGGTCATAGCGATGTTGGAGATTCGCCGGAAAGCTTTGGTATGACTGTGGAGGATTTTCATAAAAAGATGAAATACCGGCAAAAAAACTGGCCATTATCTCAGAATACAACCTCAACGCATGATACAAAAAGGGGAGAAGATGTGCGGACCCGATTAAATGTGCTGACTGATCTTGGCGAAGACTGGTTTTCAAATGTGAGAGAATGGCAAAAACTCAATGCTCCGCTTAAACAAAAGTATTTTTCGCCGGATACGAATGATGAATATTTTATATATCAAAACCTGGTCGGAGCCTATCCAATGCCGGACGAAGATGAGGATGATTTTGGAAACCGTTTTGAAGAGTATCTTGAAAAAGCATTTCGGGAAGCTAAGGTTAATACCAATTATACCGAGCCCAACGAAGCATACGAAGCAGGTGTCAAGAGTTTCGCAAAAGAACTGCTAAACAAACAAAACCCGTTTTGGGAGAAGTTTTCAGCTTTCCAGGAACAGATTGTAGACCATGGTATTATAAATTCACTAAGCCAGCATTTATTGAAATTTACATGTCCGGGTATACCAGATGTCTATCAGGGATGCGAAATGTGGGACCTGAGTCTGGTTGATCCGGATAACCGCAGGCCGGTGGATTATGCAAAGAGACAGCAGATTTTAAGTGAATTTGATCATTATGACGATCATGGTAAATTGCTGGATAAGCTGTGGGAAAGCAGAACAAATGGCGCTGTCAAACTTTGGCTGACGCACCAGCTTTTCAATTTACGTAAACACAACGCAGCACTTTTTGCCGAGGGAAATTATGTTTCATTGAAGGTTGAAGGACTTTACAAGAAAAATATTCTTGCGTTCGCGCGTGCTCACAAAGAGTCGATTGTGGTTACGGTGGTGCCATTACATACAGCGGCGCTTTGCAAGGAACAGAACACGGATTGTTTTAGTCTGGATTGGGGAAATACGAAAGTCGTATTGCCGGAAGGTTTCAATAGTGACTGGGAAAATATAGTTTCAGGAATTCGGGAAGAGTATCAGCATAAAATTGGCGCAGGAGAATTATTCAAACAACTTCCGGTTGCATTACTAAAAGGAACCAAGGTCGATAACGAGCGTGGTGCTGGCATTTTAATCCATATTTCTTCGCTGGCTTCACCGTTCGGCATTGGTGACCTTGGACCTGAGGCTTATGCTTTTGCCGATTTTTTACAACGGAGTAACCAGAAAGTATGGCAACTGCTTCCGCTGAATCCTACCGAATCTGCGCAGGGGAATTCTCCTTATAGTGCGCTTTCCAGTCGGGCTGGGAATCCGGTTCTGATCAGCCCAGAAATGCTCGCAAAGGACGGTCTCTTGCCGGATGTTGATCTTACTAAATATCATTTACCCGAAACAGACAAGGTCGATTACAATGCTTCGGAAAAAATAAAAATGGAGCTTCTGGAAAAAGCGTATGTTGTTTTCAACCAAACTAATAATACCGTCGATACGGCAGATTTCGAAAAATTCTGTGAGGATAACGTAGAATGGCTGGATGATTTTTCTATGTATATGGTCATCAGAAACCACCATGACGAAAAACCCTGGATCGAGTGGGAAGATAATTTTAAACTTCGGGATACTGAAACTCTGGAAACTTTAAAACAGACGGACGCTGAGAATATCCGTTTTGTGAAATGGGTTCAATATATTTTTGACAAACAATGGAAAGCGCTGAGGAAATATTGTAATGAAAATAATATTGAATTTCTCGGAGACCTTCCGTTTTATGTCAGTTATAATTCTGCGGATGTCTGGGCTCACCGGGATTTGTTTTTGCTGGATGAAAACGGAAAAATAACCGGAGTTGCCGGCGTTCCACCTGACGCCTTTTCAGAAACCGGGCAATTATGGGGCATGCCCGTTTTTGACTGGGAAGCGTTGAAAGAGCAGCAATATCAATGGTGGATCGACAGGCTGAAAAAAAATATCGAGCTTTTTGATTTTATCAGGCTAGACCATTTTCGCGCTTTCGCCGATTACTGGGTCGTATCCGGAGATGAGGATACTGCTGAAAATGGCGAATGGAAACCAGGGCCGGGTGAAGAATTTTTCGAAGTACTAAAATCTGCGCTGGGTAGTTTGCCTTTTGTGGCCGAGGACCTGGGGGAAAGCAGCCCGGCTGTGTCCGCGCTTCGTGATAAGCTAAATCTTCCTGGCATGAAAGTATTGCAGTTTGCTTTTGAGGAGAATATGTCGCAGTCAGAATATATCCCTCATCGCTATAAACCCAATTGCATAGTCTACACAGGCACACATGATAATAATACAATCCGTGGATGGTTTAGGCAAGGTATTGATGGTGAGACGAAAACAAGGCTGGAAAGTTATGTAGGAATGCCTTTGAATGAGGAAAACATTTATTCAGTTATGGCAAGACTTGCATACTCCTCAGTAGCCGAAACTGCAATTTTGCCAATTCAGGACGTTTTAAATCTTGACGAAAATAGCAAAATGAACAGCCCTGGTTCGCAGGATGGAAATTGGCTATGGCGACTTACACCCGGTCAAGTTAAGCAGGAGAGCGAAGATTTTTTAAAACAATTAACCATATTATTTGATCGCGATTGAATATTCAGGAACAAAACTGACAGACTATGGAAACACGCAAGCCAAGGCATCGCAAACGAAAGGCATTTTATTTCTTTATTGGATTCATCGTATTGATGGTAATTGTCAGAATAATTTTGCCCTATGTGGTACTTCATCTCGTGAATAAAAATCTGGCGACCATGAAAGGTTACTATGGTCACGTGAAGGATATCGACCTGGAAATAATCCGCGGTGCCTACAAGGTTGATAGCATTTATCTGGATAAAAAAGACACTATAACAAATAAACAAACACCATTTTTTGCAGCTTCCATGATTGATCTTTCCGTTGAATGGAAAGCTTTGTTCAAAGGGTCGATTGTTGGTGAGGTGGCGATGCAGGAGCCGATGATACGGTTTACCAAAGATAAGGTGGAACCCAAAGATCTGGCTAAGGATTCGTCAGCTTTAAAAGAATTGCTGGATGATTTTATGCCGCTTCAAATTAACCGGTGTGAAATTAATAATGGCAGACTCCAGTATATTGACGAATCAACAAAACCAAAGGTAGATCTTCAAATGACAGATCTTCACCTACTGGCTGAAAATTTACGGAATAGTTACGACTCGGCTGTCGTCTTGCCAGCTACGATTGATGCGTCCGCGAATGTTTACGAAGGAACTTTGACATTTGATGCCAAGGCTAATCCGTTGTCCGTTTCCCCGACATTTGATATGAGTGCGGAACTGAAAAACACGAACATGGTCAAATTGAATGACTTTTTTCAGGCGTATGCGAAAATTGATGTGAACAAAGGTATTTTCGGATTGTATACTGAGGTTGCTGCAAAAGATAAAAAGTTTGCCGGATATGTAAAACCGATCATCAAAGACCTGGATGTGCTTGGAAAAGAGGACAGGAAAGATAATCTTTTGCAAAAATTATGGGAAGGCGCAGCAGGAACAGTAGCTGAAATTTTTGAAAATCAATCAAAGGACCAGCTTGCTACAAAAATTCCTTTCAAAGGTGACATGGATGAGCCGGATACGAATGTCTGGTATGCTTTATCAAATGTTTTGCAAAATGCATTTATTCACGCACTTCAACCGACGATCGACAATGAGATTACAATTGGCTCCGTGAAAGTCGGTAAGGATGAAAACAAAACTTTCCTGCAAAAAATCTTCTCAAAAAATGATAAGGGCAAGAAAAAGGATGATAAAAAGGAAAAAAAGAAAGACAAAAAGGATAACAAGAAAAACGATTAATCAACGAAAAACCATACGACTATGAGCAAGCCAACATTTGAAGAAGGAGCCTGGGTTAAAGAAAAAATGGGTACAAAAGGAATGACGGTTGTCAGTGTGAGCGATGGAGAAGTTCGCTGCTCATTCGACGACGAAGAAGGTGAGCCTATTGAAGAAACCTTTCGGGAGGAAGATCTGGAAGCACTTGACCAAAAATAATGATCTGGCCAACAATGATAAATTAAGAATTCTATGGCAAATTCTGGTTCTCCGGCTGGTACTCTCGGAACTGTCTCCGCAGTATTTTTCACAAAAAAAGATGCTGACAATGCTTACAATGCGCTACTTAAACGAGGACATACCCCTGACGACATTTCAGTATTAAAATCGGATGAAACGTTGAATAAGCCCGAAGACCAGGTTGTTCAAACTTCGGATGATCAGGGAGAACCAGAGCCTGCCATTAGAACGACTTCAGATGTTATTGCAGATACAATCGTATCGATCACGTCAATGATTTCACTTCCCGGATTGGGGATTGCTATTTCCAAAACTCTTTTTAAAAGAATTCCCATAAAAAGACCGGGGAAGGCAAACACAGAAATTGCCGATAAAGAATACTCAAAAGCAAAAGCGGAGAAAGCAGATCCTGCTGGGCTTAGTATGAAAGAAGGCGGCATAATAGTCAGCGTAGATCCCCGGAATTTTGAAGAAAAAAACGCTATCATAAAAGATTTTCATGATAATAACGGGCATGATATCCTTGGTGATGACGGTTATACGGAATTAGATTAGCAAGGCAAAATACTTACTCTTTTCCAAAGAATTTTTCCTTAGATTTCCCCCTTTTTTGAAATTCCCGGATGGCCTCAGCGGCTTCAATCGGCCTGTCAGATTCAAGAACTGATGCGCCGTCGTTCGCGATGGAAATATAGGCAACTTTACGCTCCTCGGGAGTTTTCAATTTATCGTAGGACGAAGCTGCTGAAATCATACACATGGTTCCCTTTTTATGCAGGAGCGCATACAACTCCCGATTTTCCGGTTTCACCAAAGGCCCGATATAGGCGATCATTTGTGAAAACGATACACCGGATTTTTCGTATTCTTGGAACTCCTTAACATTTCGGATGAATGCTGAAAACATTCGATCTTTGTTATCAGTGAGATAAAAATTTGCTTCGGCGAAACTGTGGACGGTCACCATCATGAAGGCGTCAGCCTTATGTTTTCTTAATAAGTCAGCCGTTATTTTTAGTGGTACATCTTTATGATCAAGATTCAAAACAGTCTTGCCACGAGCCCATGTTATGGTTTCTTCTAGGGTTGGTATGCCAAATTGGGTAACATTTCCTTCTGCATCTTTTAAACGAAATTGTTTCAGTTCTTCAAAAGTGTAGTCTGATAATTTCCCTTTTCCAGTCGTTGTTCTGTCCAGAGTGGCATCATGAAGTAACACAATCACACTATCTTTCGTCAGGCGCGGATCGATCTCGAAAAACGCTGGTGTGTGTTTGAGCGTATTTTCAAATGTTGCAATGGAGTTTTCAGGAAAACTTGTGACCATACCGCCTCTGTGCCCTGCAATTAATACAACATCATGATTCGTATAACTGAAAAGTTCGTGCAGATCTTTCGCAGTTCTTAATTTTAAAATATTCATTTTATCCTGCGCGTTCACGAACAAAGTTGAAGACAACAAAATGGATAAGGTTAATATTTTGAGCTTTAATATTTTCATTTATTAAGGTTTTGGCAATCGGTAAAGCACGCAATATTGCTATAATTTCGAAATGGCGGACGTTAACAAATTGTGATGGTTTAAAATAAGTTGAGGCTTAGCGCTTTGGATATTTACCGAAGTTGACAATTTCAATTCGTTTTCGCCAAACTGAATCACTTCGATGAAATTATATTTTTTAAAATAGAGTATAACACATTAAAATTCACATCCTTAAATAAAACCGCGCTTTTAGCATTAAAATTAGAAAAAGTACGAATAAGCATGCCTTTTTGATTTTCAGACCAACCTCTTAAAATTTAAATAGACTGATCATGAAACGGATAACTTTGCTTGTATGTATGCTTATTTTCTTTTCGCTGGTCTGCATTGCTGTCAAGCCAAAAAAAAGTTGCCCTGAGCTGAGTACTATGGAGATGGGCAAATATCAATTTAAGGAATTTAAGGAAGGGAAGGTTTATTTTAAGAACGGAAAATTCACGAAGGTAAAATTAAACTATAATTATCTCCACGGCGCGATTGAATATATTTCTCCAAACAAAGATACGCTGATTATGACGAATAAAGAGCGTATCGATTTTATTGCCCTCGATGAACGAATGTATTATGCTCAAAAAGAACATGGAGATATCGAGGTCGTGGCGGAGTTTGGCAAGGTTAAACTTGCGAAAAAAACGCATTTGGTTTTAAGAGGGAACAAAACAAATGCCTCAGAACAGAAATATTCGGCAAATCCTGAGAGCGCTACACCGACATCATTATTGATTTCAAATCAAGCCGGTGAATTTGGCTGGCAAAATACTACGACGAAGCCGGATTATAAATTTAAAACTGACTATTACTTAATTGATCAAAACCGAGTGTTTCATCCGGCTAAAAAATCAAGTTTTATGAAGGTATATGGCAAACAAAAGGACTCTTTGTCTTATTATTTCCATAAAAATAATGTTGATTTTAGCGATCCGGAGCAATTAAAATCGCTACTCCGGTTTTGTAATGACTTGTAATGGGCAAAACAGACAAACCTGTTCATTTTTTATTAATGCAGGAGTTTTAAACGTATCGCTTTAAGTCCTGAAAGGCCCTGCAAGTCTTCAATGTCAAAATTTTCTATTGTTTGATCCAGCATGTTTTCTGCCTGGAGTGTATTAATATATCCAACATATTCTTCCAAATGGCTTTCATTCGAATAAACGATTGTGATATGTCCAACCTGTGTAATCCGTTCGCTGGTTCCCGCGATACATGCCTTATCGATCCGTTTTTTTACAATCTCGAAACGCGTGTTATAACTTCCATGCACGTCAAAGCGCTTTTCATCCATCCGGAAACGGATGTCGATTGTCGAATGGTAAACCAAAATCAGTGTTGTGACGTCAAGTGGATAGGGTAGATAAGGTTTGATATGCGAATGGGCAATTTCCATTTCGCAAAGTACACGAAGCTGCCATAATCGAATTGCGTGAATCCTCTCTAAGTCAAATGGTATTTTGGGTGCGATTGATGGACCGATGTACAGGTTATGTTCGACACCATCCGTTTTAAAACGTTCATAGTAATGAGGATAAACAGACTGCGCGTCTATTTGTCGTTTATCAAGTATGGCCGCGACTTTATTGTTGATTTTGGAAATAGTCGTTTCATATTTTCTTCGCGCAATATGAAAATCTCCGTTTTCCTTTTGAGTCTGATATAGATAGTTCTGTATCAGCGGTACTAATTCCGGGTTGGAAATGCCTATGAGTTTCTGATAAATATCACCATCGAGATAATTGCTGATATATTGTTCAGTACTGGCCTTAACTGAGAGAGCCAACTCAGCAAGATAACTTTGGATGCGCTTTGTTTCAAGTTGAAATTTCTCAGCTGTTTCAGTATAATTATCAAATTCCTGTAAAATTAGAAGCAAAGATTTTAGCTGGTATTTCAGATCTTTTTTAACGCTCAGATTCCTGGCTTCAGAAGAACCTTTTATATCAATCTGGCCATAAAGCGGAAAAACGTCCGGAAAAGTAATTTCCTTCAATTCATATTCTTCTCCAACCTGACGGTGATCAATTAATTTTTGAGCTTCTGAATGAAATTTCCAAAATACGCTGTCGTGGATCGAAGTGTATTTGTCCTGGATCACAGCCTGAACCTGATTTTGCAATTCATAAGCTAGCCTTTCAATTGTGTCGACCAGAAACGGCATCACAATTTCAAGCTTTTTGACATTGACACTATGCAATTCTTTCTTGCGATGAGATACAACTTCCAATATCCCGAAGAGTCTCCCGTTTTTTGCGACCGGAGCTAAAATGAAACTTTGTATATTTTGAGATAAGAAATTTTTAGCCAGCGAACTGTGTGGTTTTTTAGCGAGAAATCCCTCCGTATCTGACACTGCAAAATCCTGTTGTTTTATAATTAGCATTTCCTTCGATTCATCACAAAGCATATTTCTGACATCAGCGGATTTGTTTTGTTGTAAAATAAAACTTGGCATCTGCTGACCAAATGTGTCCGGGCTCAATTTGTCTTCTTCGTGATTAAAAACAGTAAAGCCAACCTGAATTCCGGGTATTTGATAAATGGACTGAAAAATGGATTCGATGCTCTCCCGAAACCCGGAAGCGTTGATCGCGAGCAATTTTTCTTTGAGAAGAGAAACTGCACTTTCGATAGTAGCATCAAATAATGTCATGATGGAAAAACCTTTTAGCAGCCAGCTGTCTTTCGGAAATTTCGATTTCCACAAATCCAGATTGTCATAACTATCCATCAGCAAATCGATATCTTCCTGCGTAATAGGAAGCGATTTTTCAGTTGGAAAAATTTCCAGGAAGTCCCCATTGTACAGAATCCTGTAATGTTTTATTATTCCTTTCGCCGTAGGAATATCATAAAAAAATGGTCGGTTGAAATCAAGACTTGCGCCGTAATGGTCATACAATATCATACAGCAGCTGAAAACGTAGAATTGATGTTCATCAAAATCCCGGATGAGGATATTAAAATCAGGTCCCGCAGCTTTCAAAATATTTTTAAACCGCTGCGTGTGGTTGAAAACCATCTGCGCATAAGGAATATTAACTGCTTTTATCTCATTTAATGTAAGATCTTTGGCGAAGTACGGAGCAAGTAACCGGGCAATAATATCTTCATGCTCATTAATCTGGGACATGTCTGTAATGCCATTTCTTAACTCAGGATATTGCAGTACTTCATCCAGCAAAGCCTTGTCGCGTGCCTGATATTCATTTGCCGGATCAACAGCTGATTTTTCAAGTTTTTCGATAACCTGATCAAAGCAAAGTTGAAGTTTGAATGGAGTTTCTAATGGCAGATTCATGGCGGTGAAATTAACTTACCGGTAAAAGTATACCATAATTTGTCCGGTATGATAAAATTAAATATTTACCCGAACTTTAAAAAGTATATCTGAACAACCAAAATTCCATTTACAGGAGTTTTGGGAAATTATTTTTAGCCGCATACAACCATTTGGTATGCGGCCTGCCTCTTTGAAACAAATACTTAAAAACTTCCTATGACGACGGAGGCAGAATTGATTACTGGTTGCCTGTTACATGATCGGATTGCACAGCGGCACTTGTACGACCGGTACAAGAATGCGATGTATACGCTTGCTTACCGCATCACGGGCGATTACGATGATGCGAATGACGTGTTGCAGGATGCTTTTTTAGAAGTATTCAAACATCTTGACCAGTTCAGGGGAGAAGCGACCCTGGGCGCGTGGATCAAGCAGATTGTTATCAGGAAGTCAACAAAAAAGAAGAAAATAATTATTTGGCAAAATATCGAGGAAGAGCATGGTGAGAATATTGACTGGGCAGAAGTCGATATCAATGTTGCACATCTGCAAACGGCAATTTTATCGCTTTCCGACGGGTTTCGAACCATTTTTGTGCTGGCAGAAATTGAGGGATATACACACAGGGAAATTGCTGTGATGCTTAATATTTCGGAGGGCACATCGAAGTCGCAGCTCTTTCATGCCCGCAGAAAGTTACGCAGTATGCTAACGTCGAGATAACCTATGGAAAAGAATATCAATATTTTAAGAGAGGCGCTTTCGAAACTTCCATCATCCGGTCCTTCCGACTTTATATGGACTGAAATTGATCGGAAATTGAATGAAATTCCGCTTAAAAAAGCTCTGGAGAACCTGCCGGAATTTGAACCAGACGAATTTGTTTGGGAAGCCATTGAAAGCAAAACTGCGCGTTCGAAAGTTAAGAATACGCATTGGTGGTATGCTGCGGCTGTATTTCTCGTTGCTGGCATTGGCGGATTGTGGATGATACCTGGAAGTTATCCTACAATTGCCTTTTCACAGGAAGTGATTGATGTTCGTCTTCAGCCTAAAAATGAGCAGATTACCGACGAACAATATTCAAAACTGAAAGCCTATTGTGAAGCTGAGACAACGGTATGCAGCAATCAGAATTTTAAACGATTGCAGCAGGAGTATGAAACACTTCAAACGGCTGCGCACCAATTGCAGCAGGCAATGGGGCAATATAATACGGAGCCCGAATTGGTTCGTCAATTCAGTGTTGTGGAGCAGGAAAAAGCAGAAGTGTTGAATGAAATGGCTAAAATGATTTAAATCAGGATCATGAATTTGTATAAAAATATTTTTCGAAAACTCGCAGTTCTTACATTCCTCTTTTATTGGGTTGCTGTCAACGGTTTTCAGTTGGTTAAAGGTCAGGGCGTATTACAGGTTGCTACCAAATCAATTGAAAAGACCGTGACAGCGCATACTATACGCACACTTTTCATCAATGCTGAAAAAGCCGACATTGAACTTATTGCCTGGGATAAAGCGGAAATACTCGTCGTTATGGAATTATCCGCAAGGCATCCTGATAAGCGGACGGCAGCTTCGGATCTTGGAAAAATTCAATACATAGCCGATCGAAGCGGGAAGGATTATTTTTTAAGAAATTACATTTTGTTGAAAGAAGGGGAAAGTAAACCGTTATCAAACTTGAAAGCGCGTTATACGATTCATCTTCCGCCGACCTGTTCGGTAGATCTGAAAAATACGTTTGGAACAATTCAGATGAAAGGGCTGACCAACAACCTGAAACTGAGCGCTGATTTTTGCACAACCTCACTGGCGAACATTAAAGGAAAAGGACTTTTAGAAACAACTTTCGGAGAATTGAAAGCCATTGAAATTTCCGGGACTTTTTCATTTACAAGTGATCATACCAATCTCCAATTAGAGAACATAGGTGGTGTCGTACGCATGAACACTCTTTATGGAAACGTCGAAATTTCCCCTTCTGCCGGATTGACAAGCCTCGCAATTCAGTCGAAAAAGGCAGTGATAACAATGGTTACAAAAAACTGGCAGCGTTTTGATTATGATATCAACAGTGCCTATACGACGATGAAACTTCCGAACGGGTTTAAATGGAAACGTAATACGCCGGATTTTAAGGATGCTTTCTTTTCCAAAAACCGGCTCGCCAATGTGCAGATCAGCGCCGAATTTGGTAACCTGACCATTAAATAGTGCCCCGCTTACCCCTGACTATTAGCCATGAAAAAAAGTATCCTTTTTTTGATTTCATTATTTTTATTTAAATCAGTATTTGGACAAGATTCAACAAAAATCATTTTCACAGAAGAACCGGATACACTTGTAAAGCAACGTTTTATTGACAGGTATGACAATGTTTTCATGACGAAGGTACCGACGCGGCATATGTTTAAAATTGGGATTTCGCAGTATTATCAGCCAATTCAATTTTCGCTAAGTGACGATAAAATTCTAAATAACTCGTCGTTGATGCTCGGATATGAGTTTAAGTTTCTACCTGCTTTTTCCATTGCGCTTTCCAGTCATTTACCGGTTTATTCAGCAGAAATACCTTCCAGGTATATCGGATATAACTTTGTATATGATGCCCAATTAAAGTGGTTTTTTGATATGAAAAATAGAATCAGGGAGGGGAAAAGCGCAAACAATTTTAGTGGCAACTATATTGCTGTAAATTACACTTTGACAGGCGAGCCGGTAGATCGGAAAAATGATGAGACGATCGGCATAAAAGTTGGTTTTCAACGGAGGGTACTGAATTCTGGATTTCTTGACTTTGCGTTTGCTTTTCAACAGCAAGATATCGGATTCAGCTATGGCATTACCAAACTATGGCAATTTTCAACTCAAATAAGCTTCGGATATGCTTTTGGCGACTGGGTAAGCTCCAAAAAACGGCCATTGTGTGACATTCTGCTCTGTGAAGAAGAAATCGCAAATCAGTGGAAGATCAAAGTCCCTGAATTGACTTTTGGTTATTATCTGAATCGCATGAGATATGGTGTAGCGTATGAACACATGATCAAACGTACGCCATTTTCATTAAACTGGCAGTATGACCTTAATTTAATGCAGGGGTATAGCTATACAAAAGGTTCTGTATATCCCACTGTATTAGACACCTATGGCTCTGTTGTTACCAAAGAGATCACCCAATTTTTTACGTTGCAGCCACGATATTACTTTCTTCAGAAAAGAAATCAAAGGCGAGGGCGCAACACTAATTCACTATCGGGATTTTATGCAGGGATTAACGCCGAGTATGCAATGCATCACGGTCACCATAATACAATGAGCGGGCAACCTGATGTCAACTTGGCCAAATATACAATTTATTCCGGATTGCTATTAGGCATTCAACAACGTTTGTTCCAACATGGCTATCTGGATTTTAACACATCCTTTAATCATAAACACGAGTTTTCATCTTCCGTTAATTCTACCGGATTCAGAGGCAATCTGGGTCTTGGATTTGCCTTTTAACAATACTTAAAAATATCAACGTGATCCAATGGAAAAGATAGTAGCCCTGATTTTTTTTAGTTTGCTAATAAACATATCCTTCGCGCAGGATACCACGAGAATATTTTTTACAGAGGAAAGTGATACGCTTATAAAACAGCGTTTCATTGACAGGTATGAAAACGTTTTCATGACGAAGGTACCGACGCGGCATATGGTGAAGGTTGGTTTATCACAATACTACCAAGTGGTCCCTTACCCATTGACCGACGATAAGACATTGAATAACCTGTCGCTTCACGTCGGTTATGAGGTTAAATTCCTTCCTGCATTTTCATTGGCATTATCAGGTCATTTCCCTTTGTATGGAATTCAAAGACCCGTTAAAGAGTCTTTTCAAAATACTGTATTAGACGCGCAGCTGCGTTGGTTTGTCAATATGCGCAAAAGAATCAATATGGGCAAAAGCGCGAATAATTTTAGCGGCAACTATATGGCCCTCTTTTACAATATTCCAGGAACACTCAATAATGATCCCAAGGCAGGACTTAAATTTGGGTTTCAAAGAAGGTTTTTGAATCATGGATTTATGGACTTTTCATTTGCTGTGTTCAAACCCGTCTCTGATTACTACTCCTATGGGTTTGGAACCCTTGGGTTACAATTTTCAACACAAGCCAGCTTTGGCTTTGCTATTGGAGATTGGAAGAAATCATCTACCGCCCCATTTTGTGATATCTTACTCTGTGATGAGTTCCAGGGGCAGCAATGGAAAATCAGGCTTCCTGAACTTACTGTCGGCTATTATTTAAATAGAATTCAGACTGGTGTAGCTTTTGAACGGAAAATCAAAACTTCTCCCTGGACTATCAACGTGCAATTGGACGCAGCAATGAACAATGGCTTCAATTATCTTCGATATGACCATGAGGTAACAATTGGATATGGCAATAACGACCAACGCATTACGAAGATATTTCCTTATGCGAACGTTTATTCCCGCGAAAAAATCCTGATTCTGTCGTTGCAGCCAAGGTATTATTTTATGCAAAAAAGCAAAAGGCTCAAAGGAAAGGGAGGCAATGGACTTTCAGGTTGGTACGCCGGCTTGCATACTGAATATAACTATTATAAAGGCAAGCATAGTGGCTCGGCAATTCCAGACGAGGATTTGATCAGTGAAACAAATATTGTCCAGGCCGGCCCTTTGGTAGGCTTCCAACTTCGAGTATTCCGGCGCGGATATCTGGACATAAATACTTCCTACAACGTCAAAGACCAACTGAAAAGTGCGGAAACCTCATTCGGTTTAAGAACAAATATTGGCATCGGGTTAGCACTTGGACGTTAATAATAGAGACAACCGGTCAAATTAAAAGAAAGGGGAAAATCGTTGAATTAGCGAATCTGGCCAAGATTCTTTCATTACCGGTTTTGGATTAGCGTTTTAGTTTATATATGCATATTTCGTAAATTGAATGCCAAAGTTTTCCAGTTATACATTAGCCATAATCATTTTAATCATGCTGTCAGTAGTCACTTATTTACATAATCGGAGTGATGTTACGCCGCCGGTTAGCAAAAGAAATCCTAACGGATACAGATTTTATGCCGGGGTCACGAAGATTAATGAGTACCTTTTTCACCTTGGTAACGAATGCCGTCGAGGCCAGTTTGAAGTCGCCCAGAATACTTTCCTGGATATGCAGCAGGATTGGCAGCGGCTGGATGTGTTGGTTAAATCAATTCCGGATACAAGTTTTCAAAAAAATTACTGGCCGTCGGACAGTCTTCATAATCTTGAAAAATATCTGAATGAACTTTATTTGACGAATGATCGTGAGCAACAACCGATGACGATCATTAAAGAGATAAAACGAATAAATAGTAAAATTGACAGAATGCGGAAGTGAAAATTTTGTCTAAATGAGCTCAAAGATTTCAAATGTCTATTTCTTTTTCCAGACCCTTAATCCGAGTTTCAACTCATTGCGATTAAGGGTTTTTTTATGATAAAGTTTTTTACGATTCGAGATAAGGATTGTGTTGTCTTTAAAGGTTCTGAAAGTAGACTGATCCTATGCTATTTTTCAATCCAGTAGGTATTTAGATAGTTTTCCGTATACCAGGCAACCTTTTCTATTGCCCAATTCTTATTGTAGTAATTCGTCCCTGACAATTTTGATAACACTTTCCAACATTTACGATGCTCAAAAAAATGATGTTCGTGCGCATCGGATAATTTTTGATACCTATGGAAAGTCGCTATACCGGTTGGCAAAACGGTATTTATCCGTGTCTGACAAAGCTGAGGACGCAGTGGCGGAGTCATTTTTTATCATTCTAAAAAAGATAAATACTTGTCATTTTCTGGCAATACCTCCATTCGAAATGTGGATGAGGAAAATTGTTGTCAATGAATGTCTTAGAATTTTGAAGAAAGATAAACGATTTGAGATATTGTCCGAAACTGAGGATTTGAGTTTTGTTGTCGACGACGAAACAATTGAAAACCTAACCGCAGAGGAAATTTTAAAGGTTATCGGAGCGTTGCCGACAGGTTACCGTACAGTATTTAATCTGTATCAAATAGAAGGATATTCTCATTCGGAAATTGCTGAAATGTTGAATATTACGATTGGGACTTCGAAGTCTCAGTTGAGCAAGGCAAAGAGTTTATTGCAAAAGAAAATTATTGAGCTTGACCCGTCTTATGCAAAACGAAAAGTTATTTAAAAAAATAAAAGATATCGTGCTCCGGAAAACTAACGATTCAGACGATTGGGATCCGGAAAAGGTATGGCTGAAAATTGAAAAAAGGCAGAACCGGAAACTTGCGTGGCTTTGGTTATCAGCCCTTGCTGCCTGTCTGGTATTAGGTATTGGTATATCGTTTATTATTCTCAAAACAACTGATAATCAATTATCTAAGTCCAGTTTAGCCGGCAAAACCCCAGATGTTCTTAAACGGGAAAGACTTGTTAAAAACTTACCTGACAAGTCGAGTGAAACAATAAATGCAAAATTAAGACCCAGCCTTAAAGTAAGCCTTCGTCACTTGATCGCAGATGGAGATAAAGGACGCGGACGTCACTTGGTTCAAGAGAATGACTCTGCACAGGAAGACTCCTCTTATCGTGTTTTAGCAAGTTCTCTTCAAGTATTTGAGCCACCAAAAGACTCCATAACGAGGGCAGAGAATGAGCCGTCTGGCAATCTGTTCAGGCCGGAAAAAGTACTCATAGCAGAAATTGAACTTCCTAATGATAGGGCAGAAGAAGCACCATCAATAAGACGGATGTTTGAGACTGCAAAGAAGGAGCGGGAATCCAGAAAAATACGCGTGAACCTTGGCGCCCATAGAAAAAAAACGGCCCTGTGGTCATTTGTTCAGCATAGTTTTATCGAAAATTCTACTCATCCGGATTCAGGGTTTCTTTTTAAAAGAACATATTAAATTTTAGAAAACGCAACCACTTTTTACTTATTAGCCATGAAAATTTTATTATTATTTCTTTGTGCAGCGCTGCTTACACCTGCCCACGCAATCGTTCCTGACACTATCATTTTAAACGCCGGGAAAAACAGCAAGGTAATTTTCTACGGGAAATCGGCTCAGGACTTGAAAAATCTTGAAATGCTGGATCTCAACAAAATTATCAGGGAACTTAACCAGAGGCAAAATGGCGCTGATACGATTTCCAGACAGTTAGTGAAACTGGATGAGAAGGGTTATTTAAATCCATCACTCGGTGACCCAAAAATATCCTGGAAGCAAAAGTATATGGCAAACACGTACCTCAATCTTTATGTTGGCAGGGGAAATGACCACGGGCGATATATTTTTTTTCAGCCTCCACCGGCGCTCTTAAATCATCAGACTGCTAAATTGACAAGTGAAATTATCATGCAGAATAAGCTGAGCACTAGTTTAGCAGTTGTCCACGATATAATAATAGCAGATGGAACAAAATATACATTTGGGCTTCGTTACGGTTTGGGCGTTGGATTCAATTTGAATCGTTATGTTCATTGGACATTATTACAGTCTGTCGGCAGTGCCGAGGTCGTTGAAATTGCTCAAAGATCTCAGAATTTGATTAAAAATGAAAAAATAGAGGCTTTGCAATCTGATTTCAGTGCTTTTCAAAGTTACTTTCAGATTGCTCCAAAACTTTCAATTAAGAATTTGAAAGGGCAAACGACCTTCTTCCTGAGCGCAGGAGCCAGATTAAATTATGACAGGTTTTTTGAAAATGTTAATCCAGCAGCTTATTCGTCAGGTATGTCTATAAATTCCACGCGAGGAGTGATTACCACTTCACACGGTCCCGTTATAAGTGGTGGAAGATATAGCGCTTATAGTGAAAAAAACAGTGTTGGCCTGAGTTATATGGCAGAAGTCGGTTACAAGTGGATTGGCATATTTGTCAACCTCTATCCTGAAAATGTGATTTTGACAACCAGGCTAATGGACAAGACTGATCGTCCTGAATCAGGTTTCGTTAAAGACAAAAAGGGGAAAATAGGTTATATTTCTTTTGGTATCAAATTAGGACGCTAACAATAATCTTCCAATTAACATAGGTTAAGTTATTCCCTCTATTCTCATCACTATTACAGTGAAATAAATTTCAGTTTAACCTATAACAGTTTAACTGAAATTTGTCTTATTCCTCGTCTTATGCTTCTTGATCAGTCGCAGAGCATTTACATAAATACTCCTTGAAGGAGTAAGGTTAACATAAACATGGCTCAAAATCGTTAGTAAAGTGTATTCAGGACACTATTTATAACGCTCTTTATTTCTTTTCGTATATAGCATAGCGGTAATTTCTGTTAAGCTGTTTTTGTATTTTAGAAGTATTCTGTTTTTGGTTTACGATCAGGATGCTAACGTGTTATATAGTGCAACTTGAATTTTGGAGATTTTCTAAATAAGACGAAACTTAGGTTATGTTTGGATATTATACGCTAATAATCTATTTAATTCCTAAATTCGTACTACGTCGGATAGAAAAAGTTTTATGCAAACTTTTTTAATTTTAATCTTTATGATATTATTACGTAGAAAATGTTTGCGCTTTACCCACTGATGAAGATACTTATTGAATAGTTGAAATTGCTTTGCGATTAACAAGGAAAAAAAATGGTGGACCAGAATTTTTCGAACTCGGTATTTAAAGCCCTGCCGACGCCGACGATTGTTTTACTGCCAGATGCTCCTACATTCACTGTTGTCTGTGCGAATGATGCTTATCTGGAAATGGTGCAACTGGGCGAATCCGACCTGGAAGGGAAAGGTTTTTTTGATGCTTTTCCAAACCATCCTTATGTGAAACCGCCGGAGTGGAAAAGCCTTTTTGAAAAACTTCTACAAGACAAACTTCCAAATAAAACACCTGTTTTTGAATTTCCGGTGCCTGATAAGGCGACGCACCTTTTGCAAATCAGAAACCTTATTTCATCAAATACGCCGATATTTGATGATAACAATGAGGTAAAATATATCATCCGTTCAGTGTCTGATATCACGGAGCTCGTAAAAACGGAGATAAATGAAAAAACGTCGGCAGCCAGCCTGGATAAAAATGAAAAGTTTCTGATAGAGACGCAAAGAATAGCAAAAGTTGGAAGTTGGGAGGTTGATATGGAAAGCCGCTTATTGAAGTGGACGGATGTCGCTCGGGAAATTCATGAGGTTGAATCGGGGAATGAGATTGATTTTGATACAGTAAGTAGTTTTTACAGTCAGGGAAAAGACTGGGAAGCCCTGAGTTTTGTCATCCAGCGAGCCGCTCAGCAGGGAGAGTTTTTCGATCTGGAGGTAAGTATGATCAGCGCGAAAGGAAATTTGAGGTGGGTGCGGACAACAGGTCTTGGAGAACTGAAAGACGGTAGGTTCGCTCGTTTGTATGGCACTATGCAGGATATTACTGATCGCAAGGTCATTGAAGAAGAACTTCTGGAAGCAAAAAACAAATTCGAATCACTGATTCAAACCGTTGATGGAATTGTTTGGGAAACGGATGTTGTTACGCATGAATTTACATTTGTAAGCAATCAGGTCAAAACAATTCTTGGTTATTCTCCGCAAGAGTGGATGGATACTCCTCATTTTTGGGAGAATCACATCCACGTGGATGACCGTGAAGAAGCCATTCGATTTTGCATAGAAAAGTCGAAGATATCCCGAAATTATGATTTCGATTATCGGATGATTCATGCGAACGGAAGTCTTGTCTGGATAAAGGACATGGTTTCGGTGATTCAGGAAGGTGGAAAAAATACGAAACTGCGCGGAGTAATGATTGACATTACCGAAGCGAAACGTTTTACGGAATTGGAGCGACTGGAAAAAACCGTTCTAGAACTTAATTCTCAGAAAAATTCTACAATCACCGAAGTTTTGACGACTTACATTTTAGGGATAGAACAAATTTTCCCAAAAATGCTTTGTTCCATTCTCCAGGTTAAGAACAGGCAACTTTATAACTGGGCCTCTCCCTCATTGCCTGCGGTTTATATTGAATCCATCGAAGGTATTCCGGCGTTAGAAAATGTCGGATCATGCGGAACGGCGGCTTTTCTTAAAGAAATAGTAATTGCCAGTGATATAGAAAATGACAGCCGCTGGGCCGGATTCAAACAATTGGCACTTCCTTTTCAACTTCGTGCTTGCTGGTCTCATCCGGTTATTAATTCCGAGGGAGAGGTGATGGCTACTTTTGGAATTTATTATAATGAAATAAGATCGCCGCAATCAGAGGAAGTTGAGACAATTGATCGGTTTACGGCGATCCTAAGAATTATTTTGGAAAACAGGCATAATTCCGATCTTTTGGAGGAAAACACCCAGTTGATGAAACAGGGACAGGAACTGGCTCATTTTGGCAACTGGCAATGGGATTTTTACAATGATAAAGCAACCTGGTCTGATTCGCTTTTCGCAATTTATGGACTCGATAAGGTCAATTTCAAAGCTTCATTTCAAAGTTATCAGGAGATTTTACATCCAGACGACAGGCAAAATGTAGTGGACAAAATTAAGGGCGTCCTGAATACAAGAAAAGATATTGTTTTTGAAGAAAGAGTCATACGTCCGACTGGCGAGATCCGTCATTTAAAATCCTGGGGCCGACTAAAAACTGATTTGAACGGGATGCCGGTAAAAATGATTGGCGCTTGTCTGGATATTACAGAAGGAAAAAAGGTCCAAAGGGATTTGAAAGCAAGCGAATCCCGCCTATTGACGCTCGTAGAGGAGTTAAAATCAAGTAATGCCAGATATGAATACGTGAACAAAGCCACGCGTGATGCTATTTATGACTGGAACATGGCGACAGATCATATTGCCTGGGGTGATGGTTTTAACCGGCTATTTGGCTATGAAGTAAATCGTGAGCGGTATCCTGTTAATAAATGGGCGAGCCTGATACATGAGTCTGATGTCGATTTTGTTGGTAAAAGTTTATCAGCTGCATTGCAAAATCGAACTCAACATAACTGGCGTGCTGAGTATCAATTCCGAAAAGCGGATGGCACGTATGCTTTTGTTCAGGAGAATGGTTATATAATTCGTAACCCGGAGGGGGATGTCATCCGGATGATCGGAGTGCTTCGGGACGTGTCACAAAGGAAAAAAACGCAGCTAAAATTAGTTCGAAAATCGGCGTTGCTTGCTGCAATAGCTGAGGTTAATAGCAGTCTTCTGCAATATGATAACTGGCTCAACGCAATTGATCATTCCTTCGCCATTGTTGGTGCTGCCATAAATGTGGACAGGGTTTATTATTTTGAGAATTTCACAGATCCTGTATCAGGGAAAATTTACTGTAATCAGCGGCTGGAATGGAATTCCGGCAGATTTGAGTCTCAGGCGAATAATCCGGAATTGCAAAACGTGCCCCACGAAACGCTGGCGGATCTTGTTTCACCTCTCGAAAAAAACAAGCCCTATATTGGAATCGTAAGCAACTTGCCGGATTCGGAATTCAAAAGTAGCTTGATAGCGCAAGAGATTAAATCGCTTTTGATATTTCCGGTTTTTGCGAAAAACAAATTTTACGGATATATCGGTTTTGACGATTGTCAAAACGAAAGGAAATGGGACGAGGACGAAAGGTCTTTTTTGAAAACCATCGCAGTAAATCTTGCCAAAGCAATCGAAACGGATGAGGCCGATAAGGCACTTGTGTCCGCTTTTGAAGAGAAAAACAGAATACTGGAAAGTATCCAGGATGGGTTTTTCGCAGTATCGAAGGACTGGATCGTCACTTACTGGAATAAGGAAGCTGAAAGTCTCACAGGTATCAAACGCGAAGAAATTGTCGGTAAAAGTATCTGGAAGACCTATTACCGCAACATACCGCTGCGATTTTACAATTTGTATCTTAAAGCCACGCAGGAAAATATTCCTGTACGTTTTGAAGAACAGCTTCTTCGCCTGGATAAGTGGTTCGAGGTCAATGCCTATCCAACAACCGACGGCCTTACGGTTTATTTTAAAGACATTACGGAAAGGAAAATAACAGAGGCTCAGTTAAAAGAAATGCATCAGGAACTTGAAAAACATATAAAAGTTTTGGCAGTTTCAAACGCTGAACTGGAACAGTTTGCTTACGTAGCGTCGCATGATTTACAGGAACCATTGCGTATGGTTACCAGTTTTTTGACCTTGCTCGAAAAAAAATATGGAGAGTCGCTTGATGAAAAAGCCAGGGTATATATCTATTACGCGGTGGACGGCGCCAAGAGGATGCGCCAGATAATTCTGGATTTACTGGATTTTTCCAGAGTAGGAAAAAACAAGGAAAATCCGGAAAAAGTGAATGTTGATGAGGTGATCTGTGAGATTCTTACTTTGTATCAAAAAAAGATAAAAGACAAAAAAGCTAAAATCGAATATTCCGAAATGCCACAAATCATGGCATTCAAGGCTCCCTTGCGGCAGGTCTTTCAAAATCTGATTAGTAACGCTTTAAAATACCAAAGAAAAGACCAGAGCCCGCATGTCAAAATTGTCAGTATAGACACGCCGACGCATTGGAAATTCAGTGTGACTGATAATGGATTAGGCATTAATAATGAGTATTTCGAAAAGATTTTCGTTATCTTTCAACGTCTTCACAACCGGGAAGATTATTCCGGAACTGGAATGGGGCTGGCAATCACGAAAAAGATTGTGGAAAGCCTGGATGGTGAAATTTGGGTGGAATCAGAAGAGGGAAAGGGAAGTACTTTTTATTTTACTATTGCTAAGCATTTTACAACGTTATGAACGGTATTCATATTTTATTGGTAGAAGATAATGAAGGTGACATTTTGCTGACCACCGAGGCATTGCAGGAAGGAAAGGTATCCAATAAAGTCAGTGTTGTCCGCGATGGAGAAGAAGCTCTGGATTTTCTTGATAAAAAGGGTAAGTATGCGTCGGAGGAAGTGCCGGATTTGATTTTATTGGACGTAAATCTTCCAAGAAAAAACGGTCATGAGGTGCTGCAATATGTAAAAACAAACGAGAATATCAAGCATATCCCCGTGATTATGCTTACAACTTCTTCTTCGAACGATGACGTTAGAAAGTCATATAACAATCATGCGAACTGCTACATTACCAAGCCGGTAGAGTCAGAGGGCTTTTTAAATGTCCTGAATAGCATAGAAAATTTTTGGATGAATGTCGTAAAACTTCCTTCAATCAGATAACAGATTATGGAAAAGGACAAAAATCCGTACCGTATTTTGGTTATTGAGGACAATCCAGGAGACTTTACGCTGATAGAAGATTTTTTGGAAGATCAGATTTATCTGCCTCAGATTTATCAGGCCAAAACCTTTAAAGAAGGGGAGCTGTTTTTGACGGAATCTGGTGAACATGTGCATGTCATCTTGCTCGATCTTTCTTTACCAGACAAAAGCGGGGAAGAATTAATCACGGAGATTCTTGGTATAAGCTCAGGAATTCCAATTGTAATTCTGACGGGGTATCCAGATGTGGCTTTTAGCGTAAAGTCGCTGTCTCTGGGCGTAGCTGATTATTTGGTAAAGGACGATCTGTCGGCATCATCTCTGTTTAAAAGTATCCTTTATAGCATTGAAAGGAAAAAGAAAACCCAGGAGCTTGAAGAATCTCAACGACGTTATAGTGACCTTTTTCAACTCAGTCCGCAGCCCATGTGGGTTTATGATACGCAAACGTTGAGATTTTTGAATGTCAATAGTGCCGCAATTAAGCATTACGGATATAGTTTTGAAGAGTTTCTATCCATGACCATCAGGGATATAAGGCCCATTGAAGAGCTTCCGAAACTTGATGAACAGTTAGAACGGCTGCATCAAAACGAAAACAGCGCTTTCAGTGGTGTTTATCGTCACTGTAAGAAAAATGGCGAAATAGTGTGGGCAGAGATTCAGAGTAATGTCGTGATTCTTGATAACATTTCTGCGCGGGTCGTCTTGGTAAATGATGTCACCGAACGTCTGAAATATATTCAGGAAATTGAAGAGAAAAATAAAAAATTACAGGAAATTGCCTGGATGCACTCCCATGTTTTTCGGGCACCTGTTGCCAGATTGATGAGCCTGATCGACCTGGCGACGAATTATGAAAATTCAGAGACGGAGCAGCGGGAGTTTCTCGACCGGATGCTTGCTTCTGTTCAGGAGTTGGACAAGGTCATTCGATGTATTGCGGGAAAGACAGACGAAATCGATCAATAGCCCGGTTTAAATTGGGCTATTGATCGATTCTAATTATTAACTTCTATCCCAGAATGCGGGTGGTTCGATACCGAGCGCACGCAGATAAACATAACCCTGTCCACGGTGATGTATTTCGTTATCGATGACGTAGAACAACATGTATTGGATCGTGCCCTCGTACATACCAAATGCCAGATCATTTTCCTGAAACCTGCCAACTGGAATCTGCGGCCAGAGCGTATTGATTTCGTCAGTAACCGAATCCCATAATGTCAGAATCTCGTTTTTTGTTGCAGGTGGCGGCGTGGAAAAATCGAATGGAAATTTTTCCGAAGTCCAGTTTCCTGAAACGATTCCGTTAATACCAGGAGCTGACAAAACGATCATTTCCATCGTCAGTTGCGCAAAAGAGCGCATTCCACCGATTGAAAAGTTATAAAGATCGTTTTCCGGGAAAGCTTCAATTACCCGACGGGTTAGGCGGCGATGTGCTTGCCAATGTTCCAGTAACAAATCGGGAGTGATAATAACTTGCTGTGATGATTCCGGCGAATTGACATTTGTTTCCATGATTCTTTATCTTGATTTATAATGATATACAAAAGACACATCCGGCAATGACAACAGTATGTCAGTAGTAAAAAATAATTTTACGATTATATTTTAGTGGCAGCGTAGTCTTATTTTTGTTAGTATTTTATTGTAAAAAGATAGTATTATTATTTAAAGGGACCCGGTAATTCGGTATGAATCGTTAAATAAAATATTAATAGATAATGCGACTGCTCGATTTTGAGAATTGAGAAATTTTTGTCAAATTAAGATCAATTAGATATATTCTTATCCTGATTTGAATACACGTTTATTCTCGTTACGTACAGCAGACACATTGGTCACACTATATGAAAATAATATTATCATTTACCGTTTTCTGGCTGCTATTTTCAGGAATTTGCTCCTCTTTCGGGCAAACGCAAAATTTCAGATTTAAACACTTAACCACGAATGACGGATTGTCTCAAAGCCAGGTTAGCGCTATCTTGAAGGATAAGCGTGGGTTTATGTGGTTTGGAAGTGAAGATGGTCTGAACAAGTACGACGGTTATAAATTCACACATTACAAGCATGACCCCAATGACGAGGCAAGCATAGCCGATAGTTACATTCAGGATCTCCTTGAAGATAACGCAGGAAATTTATGGATCGCCACTTCAAACGGCCTCGATCGTTTTGACCGGGATAAAAATTGTTTTATCCATTATAACGATAGGTCTGTACAGTACGATATTCAGGATATCTTTCAGGATAGTAAAAATAGAATCTGGCTTGCTACAAATCAGGGTTTATTTTTATTAAATACTCAAACCGGCGCATTTAAGTCTTATCAGCATGTGGGGAAAAGAAAGTATGGCTTAGCCTACCCTTACGTATACAATGTCAAAGAAGATAATAACGGGGCTTTGTGGTTAGGAACGGACGAGGGTTTATTTCGTTTTGATGTGCAAACAGGAAAGGTTAAGGAATATTTCAAAGGTGACGGAGATGAAAAAAGCCTGGTCAGTGATTGGGTTATGGCTTTGTACAAGGACCAAAAGGGTAATATTTGGGTTGGAACACATGGGGGCGGTGTATCATTGTACAATTTCAAAACAGATGATTTCAGAACTTTTCTCAATAATCCCAGGGATAATAATAGCCTGGCCCATAATGATATTCTTTGTATCAATGAAGGATTTGACGGCAAAATATGGATTGGTACTGAAAATGGGGGTTTGAGTATTCTTAATCCTGACAAAAATATATTTTCAAACTTCGCTCATAATCCCAACGATCCGGCAACACTCAGCAACAATTCGATTTACTCTATTTACAACGATGATGCAGGGAACGTTTGGCTCGGGACATACGCAGGTGGAGTAAATTTCTTGCCGAACTTCGGAGAAAAATTTACTTCGTATCACGAAATTTCAGGTAACCCAAATAGTTTGAGCAACAACACAGTATTGGCCATACAAGGGGACGCTGACGGAGACAAAATTTGGATTGGAACGGATGGTGGCGGCCTGAATTTATTTCACAGAAAAACCAAAACGTTTAAACAATTCCGGAACGACCCAAACAACAAAAATTCTATAAGCAACGACTATGTAATTTCTATTATTCAGGTCAGCCGCGATGTGCTTGGGCTCGGTTTTCATAATGGCGGCTTTGACCTCTTTAATGTAAAAACGGGAATTGCTGAACACCATATTTCGATAGAAAACGATCAGAACACGCTGTCTATTTCAGATGTCAATAATATGTTTAAGGATCGTGATGGAAATATTTGGCTTGGAACCTGGAAGGGAGGACTTAATTTTTTCGATGTCAAGACTGGGAAAGTGACGCGTTACAGACACAATCCACTTGCTAAGACCAGTTTGAGCGGCGACATTGTAACCACTGTTTTTCAGGATAAGACCGGCAATATCTGGGTCGGTACATACAACGGTCTTAATCTGCTAAGTTCTGATCGGAAGCAGTTTATGCATTATCAACACATTATGGGGGACAAAAATGGTCTGTCACATAATAAAATCCAGTCGATTCTGGAAGATGAAAAAGGCAATTTATGGCTGGGAACCGTAGGAGGTGGATTAAATTATTTTAATCGTTCAACGAAGACTTTTACAGCATACACTGAAAAAAATGGATTGCCCAGTAATGTTGTTTTCGCTATTCAGCGAGATGCCAAAAATAATCTGTGGCTAAGCACGAACAAAGGGATTTCCTGTTTTAACCCACAGAAAAAAACGTTTAAAAATTTCACAACTTCTGACGGATTGCAGGGAAATGAATTTCGGGATAATTCGGCTTACCAGGCCTCGGACGGACAAATGTTTTTTGGAGGAGTGAACGGTTTCAGTACTTTTTACCCGGATAGTTTGAAAGAAAATAATTTTATTCCTCCGATTTACATAACAGGCTTTCAGATATTTAACAAGCCAGTTACAGTAGGTGACAAGAGCGGGACGCTCGAAAAAGACATTACTGAAACAAAAAAGATAATGCTAACCTACGACCAGTCTGTGTTCACATTTGAATTTGCAGCGCTGAGTTACTCTGTCCCGGGCAAAAATCAGTATGCGTATAAATTGGAGGGTTTTGATAAGGTATGGAATTATATCGGCGGCAACCGAACAGCGACCTATACCAATTTAAATCCGGGAACCTATACGTTTAGAGTTAAAGGTTCTAATAATGATGGTGTCTGGAATGAGCTTGGGAATTCTGTTGAAGTGATTATCATGCCACCGTTTTGGTTGACGTGGTGGTTCAAGCTGGCGGGAATTTTGGTGTTGATCAGTGCGTCAATTGCCTTCTATCGTATGAGGACGTTCGCTATTCGGGAGCAGAAAAGGATACTGGAACGGCAGATCATGGAGAGGACAGAGCAACTCGAATTTTCGATCGCTGAAGAGAAAAAAGCAGTTCAAAAGGCAGAGTTGGCAAACAGAGCGAAAAGTGCATTTTTGGCCATTATGAGTCATGAGATCAGAACGCCAATGAATGGGGTGATTGGCATGGCAGCTTTGCTTGCCGAAACTCCTTTGAATGAAGAGCAGCAGAATTTTACAAAATCAATTCAGACTTGTGGACAGGATTTGCTGGTCGTTATCAATGATATTCTTGATTTTTCAAAAATTGAATCAGGGAATATGGAATTGGATAGAGGAGATTTTAGTTTGCGCACTTGTGTTGAAGAGGTTATGGATGTTTTTGCAGCCAGCGCCGCAGAAATGAAACTTGACCTGATTTATAAAATTGAAAATGATGTTCCGGTTTTTGTGATTGGTGACAGTCTCCGCCTTCGACAAGTACTTATCAATCTTGTTGGGAATGCTTTAAAGTTCACAAAGAAAGGGGAGATATTTCTTCGCATAGCCTTAGTTAAAACTGTTGATGACAGTCAGTTTGAAATTAGTTTTGAAGTGAGCGACACTGGGATTGGAATTCCAGAAGATAAAATGGATCGCCTTTTTAAGTCGTTCTCTCAGGTTGATTCATCCACAACCCGCCAGTATGGTGGAACCGGTCTTGGACTTGCAATTTGTGAAAGATTGGTTGGTCTGATGGGTGGAAATATTGCGGTGACGAGCGTTGAGGGTAAGGGCAGCACATTCTATTTTTCTATTATCGTCCAAAAAAGTAGTCTGCCGGTTAAGCAGGATACCCGCAATTTGGAAGAATTTAAAAATTACAAAATTCTTATCGTCGATGATAATCAGACGAGTTGTGATATCCTTGCAGAACAACTGAACAATCGGGGTTTTAAAACCGAAACTTCCTTGTCCGGAGCCAAAGCACTTCATATTTTAACCGAGAATAATGATTTCAGATTGGTGATCGCAGATTCCGAAATGCCAGAAATGGATGGTATTGAGCTTGGTCAGAAAATAAATAAATTATATAGCGATTTGCCAGTAATCTTATTGAGCACGAGGGGGAATGAAATACAAAATAATTATCCGGGAATATTTTGCGCAATTTTACCTAAACCTGTAAAGCAGGATATTCTTTTAGAAATACTAATCGATGAATTTAACAGACAAAAAACGTTAAGACGAACACTTCCTCTGAAATCGACCATTTCTAAAAATCTGTTACATAAAGATTTCTCTGCCAAACACCCGCTATCAATTCTTGTTGCAGAGGATAATAAGGTGAATCAGATTTTTATCATGAACGCGCTTGGAAAGCTTGGGTATAACGCCGATCTGGTAGTGGATGGCTCAGAGGCAATCAAATTTGCGGACCAAAAGAATTTCGATATTATTTTCATGGATATACAGATGCCTGTTATGGATGGCTTGGAAGCGACGGAGATAATCAAGAAAAAGCATCCTGTTCAACCTTATATTATTGCAATGACAGCAAATGCGTTGCACGAAGACAAAGAGCGTTGTCTTGCAGCTGGTATGGACGACTACATCAGTAAGCCCGTCAAATTGGAAGAGTTAATTGTAATGCTCGAAAAGTGGTCGATTCAATTGCAGACTGAATCACCCTGAGTATTTATCAAATGCAAATAATTTAAAATTCATTAAGTCGGTTGTTTCCGTACAGAGTTGTCTGTTTAATCTTTTTAGCATATTCCTTTGTTTTAACAGTGTCTCATTTTTGCTTTAAAGTTTTGTCAAGACCGTGTAACGCCGGTGCTACATTTGATTTTTATTGTGGTATGAATAATTATATTTTTAGCAAGATTCAGGTTTGGCCAGATTAAAGGATTTTCTATTTTTGAGAGAATTATTTGAGGGAATTATGATCAGACATATCGGGCTGGGAGAGAATCCGGAAGATCGGAAAAGCCGTCTGGCTAAGCTGATCAGGCAGGGCGAGGTGACTTTGGGTGGATACAGAAAAACGAAAATCTACGGGACTTTACATTGTGGTTCGGGCAAGCGAATGAAATTAGAAAATCGCGTTTTTTTCAAAGATGAACATGAAGCAATAAGTGAAGGATATCGCCCGTGCGGAAATTGTTTATCCGAAAAATATAAAATTTGGAAAAGCAAATCAAAATATAATTTGATACTGTAAGACCTTTATGAGACCAGAAAATTTATTGCCGCAGGATGGTGAAGTATATTTTTATCCTCAATTTTTTAGTGAACAGGAAAGTGCTGATTTTTTCAAGACATTGCAGGATACCATCAACTGGAAGCAGGAGCCAATAAAAATCATGGGTCGTGAGATTATGCAGCCGAGGCTTACGGCCTGGTACGGTGAGCCAAAAGCCTATCGATATTCAGGAATTACAATGACGCCACAGCCCTGGACAGAGGAATTAATGACAATCAAATATCGAATTGAAGAAGAGTCCGGCTGCTATTTCACGAATGTTTTGTTGAATTATTATCGAAACGGAAATGATAGTATGGGCTGGCACAAAGACAATGAAAAAGAGTTGGGAATAAATCCTGTGATAGGCTCAGTCAGTTTCGGTGTTTCCAGAAGTTTCAATTTTAAAAATCAATCGGATAAAAATTTGAAAGAAAAACTGGTGCTGACCGACGGAAGTTTTTTGCTTATGGCTGGAAACACGCAGCATCATTGGTATCACAGTATACCCAAAGAGCCCAAAATTTCGGGAGCGCGGATCAATTTGACTTTCAGAAAAATTATTTAGCAAAGATCATTTCTTTGACAGACTTCTCCATAAATAAAAAACGAGATAACTCTCCCAGCCGGCGTAATGTTCGAAAAACTTCATGACAGGAACTGTATCCTTTTTGTGATCAATGATTTGATGGTTGAATAAGGCCTGCATTAATCCCGTGTCTCCGTAAGGAATGCTGGTTTGTTCTTTCAGACTTTTCATCAAAGCATAATTGGCGGTCCAGATTCCGATTCCTCTGATGGATATCAGCGTTTTTTGACGTGAGGCCAGATCAGGTAAGTTTTTTAATAGGCCCTTACTCAGTTTTCCATTTTTAAAGATTTCAGCCAGTCCGACAATATACTCCGCTTTCTTAGAAGAAAATTGCATCCCTTTCAAATCTTCCGGATCAACTGCTGAAAGTCCTTCAACGCTCGGAAAAATGTGATAAACTTCATTTTCAAATTCTGTGCGTGTTCCAAATTTTTCTACGAGCCTTCGTTTTAATCTGTAAGCGAAAGTTAGATTTATTTGTTGTCCGATAATACCCCAGCACAACGCCTCAAAGAGATCAGGTATGCCAACAAGTCTTAAACCTTCGAAGGATTGCTCCATGTAAGAAAGGCGTTCATCCTCTCTGAGCAGTTCATAAAAAGGAGAAATATCCCGGTCAATATCCAGCCATTCTTTAACATAAGCGAGCAGTTCAGATTTATCTTCCTCCTGATAGTCACCCCGGAGGATTTTTATCTGCAAAAAATCGTCCTTTTGTACAATTTCAATCAGAATCGGTTTGTTGTTTATCAGCAGTGCTTTTCTAACTCGATTTTCAAAAACAGTATGGAGGCAATCGTCAAAATTCCGGTTTAAAAACCATAAGGATTCATTGAAATTGAATGTGGAAGCAATCGGTATCAAAAGAATATTGTCCGGCATGAGCGGTGTAAAATACGAGCTAAGTTGAACTCTAAAATTAACTGATTTCTCTTTGATTAATAACCCGAATCTTGCGCTGATAACTCTAAAACTATTTCATCTTAATTGCAAATTTTGCTCTAAAAAACCGTATCAGGCAAAATTTGCAATCTGAACCAAACTCTTAGGCTGTTTTTGCCACGACGTTCAGCTCCTTCCTAATGACGGGCGCCACTTTCGTTCCATATAACTCAATGGCGCGCAATACATTTTTATGGGGAATATATCCTGTTACCAATTGAGCTAAAAAGCGGGTATTGTTGAAGAGTTGGTGTTGGTAAAGAATTTTGTCAATCACTTGTTGTTCGTTTCCAACCATAAGTGGACCGTCGCTTCGCATATATTCAAACTGGGGACGGCTCAAAGGTGACCAACCTCTTTCGCGGCCAACACGATTCATCAAAATTTCATAAGAAGGATAAAATTCTTCGACAGCACGTTGCTCGTTATCAGCCACGTAAAATTGTGAACTGATCGCTAATTGTAACTTGCTGACGTCATGACCGGCATTTTTTGCAGTCTCCCTGTAAAGATTCACAAAAGGAACGAACTGGTCAGCTCTGCCGCCTAGTAGCGCAACCGTCATCGGAAGATTCAATTTTCCTGCCCGAATCGCAGACGCGGGCGTTCCTCCGACTGCGAGCCATATCGGTAACTTTTCCTGCAAAGGCCTTGGATATACCCCTTTGTTATCAATCGGTGCGCGTAATTTACCTTTCCAGGATACCTTCTCGCTTTGATTAATTTTAATGAGCAAATCGAGCTTCTCAGTAAATAATTCATCATAATCATTCAGATCATAACCGAAAAGTGGGAACGATTCTATAAAAGAACCGCGGCCTGCCATAATTTCTGCGCGGCCGTCTGACAAGAGGTCAACGGTTGCAAAATTTTGGAAAGTCCGGACAGGATCTGCGGAGCTCAGAACAGTCACGGAACTTGATAATTTTATATTTTTGGTAATCGCCGCCGCAGCACCAAGAATTACCTCTGGTGCTGAAATTACAAAGTCGGGACGGTGATGCTCTCCAAATGCGAAAACGTCGAGACCTACTTCGTCAGCAAGTTTGACTTCCTCTAATAATTCCTTCATGCGCTGGTGCGCATTGAAAGCTTTTCCGGAAACACCATCTGGTTTTACCTCTCCAAAAGTACTTATACCTAATTCCATTGTCGTAATAATCGTAAGTGGCAGTCTAAACTTTTGCCAAAATTCAAAATTTCTGTATTACGACAACACAAAGTGTATTATGTCAGTTTAGTTTGAACAGTAAAATTTTATGAGGGCAGGAAATATTCTGGTATGGTTTGGGAAGAGCATTTGGCGGGAGTTGCTAAAAACGGCTGGCAGATCGGCCTAAATTCAAGATTTGTTATTTCAAGGAAGAATAATGTGATAGCGAAATGAATTTTGGGGAATATCTGAGAAAGGCAAATTATTGAGGAATTTGATATGGTTTGAATCAAACTCAGAAAGTATAGTGTGTGCTAAGTGCTCTGAGTGTTATTGGTCTGTTAGCTTAGTGCTTCGGATGTTTTTTTCAGCCTGCCGCCTGGGACAAATTCCCCTTCGATCCAGCGAACAAAATTTTTCGCATGCGTTAGATAAATGTTAGCTGCAAGTGGCTTCAATTCGGACGACTCAATTTCGGTCATGTACGTTTCGAGGAGCCGATTAATTTCGGTAAATGATGTTTCGTCAGTTTTCATACGTCTGGGTTAAATAGTTAAAATGGTTACCTGTACTTTATCAAGAATATTGCTGGTTTTGAATTAAGCGTCAATTTGGATTTTATTTATTTAATTGCCTAACCGTTAAATAACTAGGGTTACTTATTTGCTGGTTTTTTAGCACAATTGAGTCATTCTCGTCAACTTTCTAAAAGTCGATTTCACAATACTACACACCATTTAGAAGGAATTTTACGTGCAAACCTCCGCTGTGCATAAGTACTATTACGGAAAGGATTTGATTTTTCGTTTTTAATAATCAGGAGACTTTTTTGCACTTTACTTATAATGATCGAAATTATTATGAAAAGTATATTGTTCTGTTCAGCGTATGAGTTAATTTTAGACCGTAATACGGTTTTAGTCGAAAAAATAGTTAAGACCAATGTCAAATAAGGATGAAATAATTAAGGCGAAAATTTTGGAGGGTGCTGACAAGTTATTCCAGCGATATGGTTTAAATAAGACCACAATGGAAGATATTGCCAAGGATGCCGGGAAGGGGAAAAGCACGCTTTATTATTATTTCAAAAGCAAAGAAGAGATTTTCGACGCCATTATCGGCCGGGAAAAAGATGAGTTTTTCCAGATGTTAAAAGGCGAAATTTCAAAAGCTCCGACTGCGCTTGAAAAGTTCAAAACGTTTTATGTAAAGCGTTTTGAAATGATGAAGAAAATGGCCAATCTATACACCGTTCTGGTGTCGGAAACCAGGGACGCGATGTTTTCGGTTGGAGGAGATTGCACCTGGCGAAAAAAATATGATGAGAAGGAGATGATTATCCTGAAAAGTATTCTTGAATACGGAATGATCAGCGGAGAGTTTAGGATATTAAGTGAAAACGAACTTGAAAAATTAGCGTTTGTCCTGGCCAGTGCTCAAAGGGGAATTGAGTTCGATCTTCTCATGTACGATAAACTGGAAGAAATGCATGACTATCTAAGTTTGCTTATGGAGCTGATCATGAATGGTATTAAGAAATCATAGTTCGAAGAAGATTCGTCTAAGTTATTTTATAAATTGTCATTTCCGGACAAGGACCGCCAGCTTTTTTTTACAGGTTTCATTTTTACTTCGAAATTAAATAGATATTAAAATAACCATAATCTAACGTATTAAACGGGTTTAGTAATTTAAATGCGTTTTCTTTGTCGGTTAATAAATTCTTATTGATTAGTTAATATTGTTTTCAGTGAGAAACGAATTAATTGAAGTATGGAACGTATTAAAATACAATTTATCTATCTTTGCAGTTACTGTATTATAACACTTCTAAATAGTGATATTTCATAGCAAAAATAATAGGTAATTCCGTGATTATGACTGCTATTTAAGCCAAGTAATGTGTAAACAGCTATTTATGAAGTCAATGGGAAAGACGATAAATTGTCTTAAAACAATTCGTTAATTTTCCCGGTATTTCAATAAAAACTGTTTTTGTTATAAATTTTTTAAATAAATCAATTCAAGTAAAAACCTTTATTGAAGTAAACATGTTAGGTAATGCAGGCGAAACGTTGCGTTAATATTGCCGAAATCTGATAAAATTACTTTTTTAATGACGAACATGATACATAACCCGCTTGAACGAGTTGAAAATCTGGAAGTAGGTGCATGTTTCTGACACTAAATATTTATGGGGAATAAACTACATGCCCGGGTTTCTGAATTTAGAGACTCGAAGGTAATTAAGGAGAAGGGGCTGTACCCTTATTTTAGACCAATTGAGTCAGGTCAGGATACTGAGGTAATCATCCACGGCAAAAAGGTGCTGATGTTTGGTTCAAATTCATATCTCGGATTGACGAACCACCCAAAGGTTGTGGAAGCAGCTCGTGAAGCGATCACTAAATACGGAACAGGGTGCGCAGGTTCCCGCTTCTTAAATGGTACGCTTGATATCCATGAAGAATTAGAGGAGAAATTGGCAGTATACACTGGCAAAGGCGCTGCTGTGCTTTTCAGTACAGGTTTTCAGGCTAATTTAGGTGCTTTGTCCTGTATTACAGGCAGAAATGATTATTTGATTCTCGACGACGCCAACCACGCATCTATCATCGATGGCAGCCGTTTGTCGTTTTCAAAAGTGGTTAAGTATCAGCATAATAATATGGCCGATCTTAGAAATAAGCTTCGGAATCTTCCTGAGGATGCCATTAAATTAATAGCGACTGATGGTATCTTTAGTATGGAAGGCGATATCGTGAAACTTCCTGAAATGGTTAAAGTTGCGGAGGAATTCGGGGCAAATATCATGGTAGATGACGCACACAGTTTGGGTGTTATCGGTACTGACGGTGCCGGAACTGCTTCGCATTTTGGTCTGACTGACAAGGCGGATCTTATTATGGGTACATTCAGCAAGTCTTTTGCATCCCTTGGTGGATTTATTGCTGCTGATGCCGAAACGATAGAGTTTTTGAAACACCGTGCCCGCTCATTGATGTTCAGTGCGAGTATGACGCCTTCGTCAGTTGCAAGCGTTTTGGCTTGTCTTGAAATTGTACAGACTGAACCTGAACATATAGAAAAGCTTTGGGCAAATACACATTATGCCAAGAAATTATTGCTTGAATGCGGATTTGATCTTGGTCGCACCGAAAGTCCTATTTTGCCGATTTATATTCGTGATAACGAAAAGACTTTCCATATCACAAAACTATTGCAGGAAGACGGTGTATTTGTTAATCCGGTAGTATCGCCAGCTGTTCATACTTCTGACTCATTAATTCGGTTCTCATTGATGGCTACCCACACTTTTGACCAAATTGAAGAGGCTGTCGATAAAATGGCGAAGGCTTACAAACAAATATATTCGTATCCCGTTACTGAAACCGTATGACCAGAGTTTTACCCGTTACCTCTAAAAAGGATTTAGACCGGTTCGTTGATTTTCCTCATGACCTATATAAGGACGATGTAAATTACGTACCGGAAATTTTTATCGGACAAAGAGATCTTCTAACACCTGGTAAACATCCTTTTTACGAACATTCAAAAGCGCAGTTATTTTTGGCTTTTGATGGCGAGAAGATAACGGGACGAATTGCTGCGATAAATAATAGAAATCATAACGAATTTATTGGTGCCAAGGACGGTTTTTTTGGCTTTTTCGATTGTATTGACGACCAGGAAACAGCTAATTTGTTGTTTGAAAGTGCAATTAATTGGTTGAAAAGCGAGGGGCTTAATAGAATACAAGGACCTGCAAATCCTTCCACAAATGACGTTTGTGGAATGTTGGTAGAGGGTTTCGATATGCCGCCCGTTGCAATGATGCCCTACAATGCTCCGTATTATCTGAGGCTTGTAGAGAATATTGGTTTGAAGAAAAAAACAGATTTGCTCGCTTATAGAGTAATGCATGAATCTGTAAATGATAAGGCGATCAGAATGTTGGATACGCTTCAAAATCGTTTGCTGGAAAGACATGGAATCGTGATTCGTAAGGTAAATCTGAAAGATTTCAAAAATGAGGTAGTTAAGATCCGGGAGATATATAACATCGCTTGGGCCGAAAACCTTGGGTTTGTACCAACGACAGAAGCAGAATTTGAATATTTGGCAAAAGATCTGAAAATGATCCTGAACCCTGATTATTGTCTGCTTGCTGAGAAGGATAATAAGATCGTAGGTTTTATTCTGGCCATCCCGGATATAAACCAGATTTTGATAAAGATTAAAAAAGGACGATTGCTGCCAACTGGTATCTTCAAACTTCTGTTTTTGAAGAAAAATATTGATATGTTACGCATACTCACGCTGGGGGTAATTGACGGTTATCGAAAAATGGGTATCGAGGCGTGTTTGTATGGTGGGATCATCAAAAATTCGAAGGGCACTAAAATCAAAGGCGGAGAGTGCTCCTGGATGCTGGAAGATAACCACATGATGAACCGTGCACTGGATCAGATGAACGGAGAGCTTTATAAACGTTACCGGCTTTTTGAAAAGGAAATATGAGCGAAAGAATCCTGATAACTGGTGCTAGCGGTTTTATAGGATATCATCTTATAAAAGCTGCAAAAAAGGCGGGCCTGGAAGTCCATGCTGCCGTGCGTGCTTCAAGCAAGTTATCACAACTGGATTCTCTTTCTCCAAAATATGTATACCTTGATTTCAGGTCGAAAGATTCGCTTATTAAAAGTCTGGAAGATGGACAATACGAATACATCGTTCATGCTGCCGGAGCTACGAAAGCAAAAGACGAAATGGAGTATAATCTTATCAATGCTGACTACACCAAAAATCTGGCGTTAGCAGCGGCGGAAGCAAATATTCCGCTTAAAAAATTTGTATTTTTAAGTAGCCTTGCGGCTCTGGGGCCGTCTGCATATCACGACCATCATCTTTTTAAAGAAGACAGAACACCGAATCCGGTAACTGCTTATGGTAAAAGTAAGCTTTTAGCCGAGCAATATTTAAAGGAAATTAATTTACCAAAAGCTGTGTTGCGACCAACAGCTGTCTACGGGCCGGGAGAAAAAGATCTGTTCATTGTTTTTAAAATGTTGCAGGATGGCCTTGATGCCTACATTGGCGATAGTCCGCAGCGTTTCAGTTTCGTGTATGTGCAGGACTTAGTAAATGCCACAATGTTGTCATTGAAGGCTGAAAATAATAAGGAGTATACCTATAATATTTCGGACGGTAATGTTTACAACCGATATGAACTCGCGGATACTTTTAAGGATCTGACAGGTAAAAAAACGATGCGTTTGCACATTCCCGAAGGTGTAGTGAAAGTAGTGGCAAATATTCTGGAACTGGCTTATTTAAATTCCAGGAAAATGCCGGTTCTAAATCAGGAAAAGTTGAATGAACTAACGGCGCCAAATTGGGCTTGTAGTATTGAAGCAGCGAAAAAAGATCTGAATTATCGGCCTGTTTATAATTTGAAAACAGGATTGGCGGAGTCGTTGCCTTGGTATACAGAGAAAAAATGGCTTTAAAATCACCTCTTATTTGAAAATTTATGATTGATCCAGACCAGCACATCAGACCACCGGGAATCTAACCCCAATTATGCTTCCCTGACTTGGGGCATAATGATCATGAAATAGAAAAAAAGGTCAGTGAAAAAAGATTGGTTCGCTTGCTCGTATGAGATGCCGGAACCTTGTAGTGCAGAATTAACCTGAAAATAATGAGTCAGTTGCATAAATTAATTGCAACATCCTTAGGAATAGGATACGTCGGAAAAGGTGGAGGGACAGTTGCCGCTGTTTTCACATGTATTTGCTGGTATTTTTGGCATGAGCATTTTGTGCCTGGCCAGTGGCTGACCTTGGGAGTAACGCTTGTTATAACTATAATCGGAATAATATCTTCGGATGCTGTTGAGCCTTTTTGGGGAAAAGATGATAAAAAAGTGGTGATCGATGAGGTCGCGGGGATGTGTGTCAGTTTATTATTTTTACCTGCATCAATAGCTTATATCGCCGCTGGGCTGGTACTATTCAGGTTCTTTGATATTGTAAAACCTTTGTATATCAGCAAGGCAGAAAAATTACCCGGTGGGTTGGGCGTTATGCTTGATGACGTGTTGGCTGGTATTTGCGCGAACATTCTTCTACAAATCGTATTCAGATTCAATCTCTTGTAAAATGTTAACGTTTATCAAGGCGCAAGCTTCTTCTTTGACAGCAACATTTATCGACTTTTCGACTACAATCGTTCTGGTGAACTTTTTTTTACAAGAACCGTTTATGAGTAGTGTAGTCGGTACAACCTGTGGAGGCTTAGCTAATTTCATAATAAACCGTTATTGGGTTTTCGACGCGACAGAGAATAAAATAAGTACTCAGGCTTTCAAATATTTTCTCGTTTGGGTCGGGAATTTGGCATTTAATGCCTCAGGTATGTATTTGATCTTACACGTTACAGAATGGAATTACGTAGTTTCAAAGGCATTGGTAGCACTTGTTGTAGGTTTTGGCTATAACTATGTCTTTCAGAAAAAGCTTGTTTTCAGATAGCACATGAATAATGAAATCAGATGAAGGTGCTCCTGCCTTAAAGCCCGCAGCAGGAGACGCAAAAAAAAATAGAAATGTTAGTACGATTTAAAACAATTGCCCTATTCTTCCTGATTCTGTTTGGAGCAGACGTTGTCAGCGCACAAACTACAATCATCAGGGGAGTACTGACCGACTCCGCATCAAAGGAGACGTTACCTTACGCGAATGTCCTGATACCAGGGACCACGATTGGTGTGCTGGCTGATGACGAAGGCCGTTACGCTATCAAGCTAGAAGGTACTTATTCGAAAATTCAGTTTGGTTATATTGGTTACAACACCGCCGTGAGAGCGATTGAGCCTGGTAAAGAGCAGGTTATCAATGTAAAACTGAGCGTTAATACTTCCATGCTTACTGAGGTTGTTATCAAAGGCAAGGCGCGTTACAGAAACCGTAATAATCCTGCTGTTGAACTTATCCAGAAAGTGATTGACCACAAGAAGGAAAATCAGATGGAGGCGAATGAGTATGTTCAGTATGAGCAATATGAGAAAATATCGCTGGCACTGAGTAACTTATCTGATAAATTTCGTGAAAAAAGAATTTTCAGAAACTATCAGTTCCTTTTCACAGAACAGGATTCAAGTACCATTGGCGGTAAGAATATGCTGCCTGCTTATTTAAGAGAACGTCTTTCGCAGATATATTATCGTAAAAATCCATACAAAAAGAAGCAGCGCGTTCTGGCCGATCAACGGGCAGAGTATGACGCGCGATTCATTGATAACGATGGTCTGAGTACTTATTTTAATCGGCTTTATGAAGATATTAATATTTACAATAATAACATTTCGGTAGTTACTAACCTGTTGCTCAGTCCGATAGCAAACAGCTCGCCGACTTTCTACAAGTTTTTTATTACTGATACGATCAAAACCCAGCAGCCCTGGTTAATTGAGCTGAGTTTTATTCCCCGTAATAAAACGGATCTTCTTTTTCAAGGTAAATTATATATTACCCTGGACGGCCATTACGGTGTTCAACACGCGTATCTGACAGTAAATAAGGATATTAACCTAAACTTCATGCGTGACCTTGAAGCCAAACTTGAATTTGAAAAGAGTTCGGACGGTAGGTATCACATGAGTAAAAGCACGCTCGGGATGGAATTTGCCTTTGGAGACAAGGGCGGAGGGCTATATGGTGAGCGCACGGTTACTTTTAAGGATTACGAGATAAATAAAGCGCAGAAGGATAGTGTTTATCAGGGGCCGGCTGAGGAAATCATGTATAATCCTGAAGAAAAGAAGAATCCGGACTTCTGGGTGAACTCACGCCACATCCCGCTGGAACGCCGCGAAGTTGAAATTTATAAAAACGTAGATACGCTTCAGACAATAAAATCCTTTAAACGTACAATGGATATCGGTACGTTATTGTTTGCGGGTTACAAGTCCCTCGGACCACTCGAAATCGGGCCGGTCAACACATTTTACAGCTTTAATCCAGTTGAAGGTTTAAGGTTACGTTTTGGCGGAAGAACGACGCCACAGTTCAGTAAAAGACTTTATTTTGAGACTTATGCCGCGTACGGGTTTAAGGATATGAAATGGAAATATTTTGTGAGCGGTACGTATTCACTGAACAATAAATCTGTATATCATTTTCCACTTCATTACTTCCGGGTAAGTTACCAGCATGACACCAAAATACCGGGACAGGAATTACAGTTTGTTCAAGAAGACAATTTTCTTTTGTCATTTAAAAGAGGAAATAACGATCGCTGGTTATACAACGACATATACAAATTTGAATACGTCAGAGAATTCCCAAGCCGAGTTTCATATAAATTTGGCTTTACACAGTGGGCTCAGAGCCCTGCCGGAGCTTTGGAATACCAGCGATATGACACAACGAGCGATGGATTGATCAATATTCCTAAATTATCCAATTCGGAGGCAAGTTTGGAACTTCGGTATGCGCCGAAAGAACAATACTATCAGGGGAAATTATATCGTATTCCAATTCCTAACAAATATCCTGTTTTCACCTTCCGTTATGCAGCGGGTATCAAAGGTCTGCTCGACGGTGAAACGAGCTATCATAATTTCACAGGAAATATCGCCAAACGATTTTTCCTTTCACAGTTCGGTTATGCCGACGTGACCGCAGAAGGTGGATATTTGATTGGCAAGAATATTCCTTTCCCGTTACTGACAATCCATCGGGCAAACCAGAGTTATGCATATCAGCTGAGTTCTTACAATCTTATGAACTTTTTAGAGTTTGTCAGCGATCATTATGCAAGTTTAGGTGTTGAATATTATCTGAATGGATTTCTTTTTAATAAAATACCTCTGTTGAAAAGATTAAAACTTAGAGAAGTCGTAGCATTCAAAGGGTTATATGGCGGATTAAGAAATGAGAACAATCCGGCTAATAATCCGGAATTATACCGCTTTTTGAGAAATGATGACGGGACATTAGCCACATATTCTCTCAATAAAGAACCTTATATGGAAGGAAGTGTAGGGATCGCGAACATTTTTAAATTATTAAGAGTTGATTTGGTTAAGCGCTTCAACTATCTTGACAACCCTAATGTTTCAGAATGGGGAATTAGGGCAAGAGTAAAGTTGGATTTTTAGTATAAAACCAAGTAAGATGAATAAGGACGAGTTAAGAGTAGCTTTACAACAAGGCATATATAAAGTGATCAATCCGTTTGTCAGGTTTCTGATCAAAGCCGGACTTACACCCAACATGGTAACAACCATCGGTTTGGCCCTGAACATCGGGGTTGCGGTGATTTTTATCCTGGGTGTCGAAGAAGGAAACAGGGGAGATTTTGCCTATGTAGGCTGGGCTGGATTTCTGGTATTGTTCGCAGGAATCTTTGATATGCTCGACGGACAAGTGGCCAGACTGGGAAATATGAGCTCCACTTTCGGTGCTTTCTATGACTCTGTTTTGGACAGGTACAGTGAAATGGTGATGTTTTTGGGTATTTGTTATTATCTGGTAGGTCATCATTATTTCTTTAGTTCGCTGTTCGCATTTATCGCTTTGATCGGATCCGTAATGGTGAGCTACACGCGCGCCAGGGCAGAAGGCCTCAGAGTTGAATGCAAAGAAGGGCTAATGCAACGTCCTGAAAGGGTTGTTTTGGTAGGAATATCAGCAATTTCCTGCGGCGTGGCATCTGCCTATATTGGTGGGGATTACAAACTTTTTATCCCCGGAATACCTTTCCATGTATTTGAAACAATGTCAATTTTTACAATTCCCATTACAATCATGGCCGTTCTCACCAATATCACTGCTGTTAATCGATTGTTAAGTGTAAAAAAAATATTGGACAAAAAAGATTCCGATGAGATTTCTATTAATCGTTAGTTTGTTTGCTTTCTTCGCAACAACTAACAATGCCTTCGCAGACAAAAACAAACGGGAAAACGTAGCGGCTATGGCCGTAGATACTTTCCCGGTTCCAAGAGTTCCTAATCTTCTTTTTTATATTCAAAGAGATCCGAACACCAACACGATTTGTTATGAACTCAATGTTGATAACAAGGGCAAGTTAAATGAGGAAAACCCGGTTCACCCTTACTGGATACTATACCCAACAGGAGGAGCACGAAAAGAGCTGAACTATCTTCAGCGCAAATTTGCTTATGGTATTACAGTTAAAAAGTCGGGTAAAGATTTTTATCAGCTGAAATCAGTCGCTTACGCCAAAACTCCTTTATATCTTAGAAAAGGTACAAACAACAAATATCAGGTTTTCATGCAGATCAATCAAAAGCAATGCGTGCTTACCAAAATTTTTGTAAGAATCGATGGAGGGACTTTTTGGGTTCCCAACGTTAAGTATATCGAAGTAACTGGCACTGATCCCTCAAATGGTAAGACTGTTGTCGAACGTATTACCAAATTTTCCTGATGCTGTCATGCCGAAGAACTATGTATCCAACTCGAAAGAATCGGCTAGGATGTTCAAGAGCGATCTCCTCGAATCCGTTTCCAAAGTGCACTATTCCGTGCCATTATTTATTTTCGTTCCTGTAATAATTTATTTCGCCTGGAAAGCAATCTCTGAGCAGCAACTTTCGACACTTCAATTTTCAGGGTTTTATCTGTTAGGTTTGTTCGTATGGACACTGACGGAATATGTTATGCACCGTTTTATTTTTCATTGGGAACCCAAGAAAGGAAACAAGATATTTGAAAGAATCCATTTTATTTTCCATGGTGTTCATCATGACTATCCAAGTGACGCGCACCGTCTGGTCATGCCGCCGTCGGTAAGTATTCCGCTTTCGGCAGCTTTCTATTTCCTGTTCTCACTTTTTCTGGAAACCGGGCAATTAGCTGCATTTTTTTCAGCATTCATGACGGGTTATTTGTTTTATGACATGACCCATTATATGTTGCATCATGCTAACTTTAAAAATAAATTCTGGAAGAAACTGAAAAAACACCATATGTTGCACCATTATGATGATGCCACTAAGGGATATGGAGTGAGTTCTCCGTTGTGGGACAAAATTTTCAGCTCCGATTTTTTAAACAAGAAAAATGATTAACGATTTAGAGAGTCCGGTAACACGTATTTCGAGAAAAGATTTTTATGGGCCAAAAGCCCTCTTAACGATGCTCGGATTATCGGTAGGTTACCTTTTGCTATCCAGATATCTTATCGGGTTTCGCAGTGAACAGATTGTCTTGCTGGTTTTAACCAACGGATTTTATTTCTTTTCAGACGCTACCCGTAGATTCATTACCGCATTCTCGATCTTCATCGTATACTGGATTCTGTTCGATTATATGAAGGCTTTTCCTAATTATAATTACAATACAGTCCACATAAAAAGTTTATACGATCTTGAAAAATCGGTGTTTGGTATCCAGTCCGGTCCCTCGATTCTGACGCCAAATGAATTCTGGATCAAATATCAAAACCCTTTTCTCGATGTCATGTCGGGGCTGTTTTATCTGACTTGGATCCCTCTGCCGTTGTCATTGGCTGGGTATCTTTTCTTTAAAAACCGGCCTAAGTTTTTCACTTTTGCTTTCACGTTCTTGCTTGTCAATTTGATCGGTTTCGTGATTTATTATCTCTATCCGGCAGCGCCGCCCTGGTATAGCCAGCAATATGGATTTGAATTTATTGCCAACACTCCGGGAAATACAGCAGGATTATCAAGATTTGATTCGTTTTTTGATGTAGGGATTTTCAAATCAATTTATTCGAAGAGCTCAAATGTTTTCGCTGCAATGCCGTCGTTGCATTCGTCTTACCCTCTGATCGCCTTATATTATGCTGTAAAAAGTAGAATCAGTTTGGGGCTGACTATTCTTATTGGGATAACGATGCCGGGAATCTGGTTCGCTGCTGTTTATACCAGCCATCATTACGTTCTGGATGTTTTGGCAGGAATCAGCTGCGCGATCACAGGAATTATTCTGGTGAATTTATTTATAGCAAAAAGGTTTAGTTAGAATAAATTCAGATTTTACGCATCGAAAGTTGAGGATAAGCCATCTGGTTCGTTATCTTCAACTTTTTGTTTTAGGCCGAAGTCTGTCAGTTTCATCTTCGCGGTGAAATGTCTTGAAAAGTATCACGATTTGAAATGTATAATAAAAGCATTCAGCTTAAATGGTACCAAAAATTTGAAGAAAATAAAGGGATTATAAACATTTTGTTTTACTTTATCTTCGCCGCTGTAATCATCATCCCGCGGTGGTATTATCTTCAAAAATTTGGATTGTCTTTTCCATTCTGGGATCAGTGGGATGCCGAAGGTGAGGATGTTGTGAGGCCACTTGTTGAAGGGCGTTTTAAACTTTCAAATCTCTGGCTGCCTCACAACGAACACCGCGTTTTACCGACACGCATTGTTACATTAATTTGTTTCAAACTGACTGGTATCTGGAGCAATCTTAACGAAGCGAGAGTCAACGTGTTTATTGCCGCGTCCACACCTGTTTTGATTGTCTGGCTAATGCAGGTAAAAAAGCAATTGTTTGGTAGCAGATGTATCATTTTACTAATTATTTCCGCTCAGTTCGTACTTCCCTTTGGCTGGGAAAATATTTTAGTTGGGTTTCAAAGCCAGTTTTTCTTTTTGATGTTTTTTTCAATTGCTGGGTTTGCTTTGGCCACATTTCACTCTGAAAACTTCTGGGCGTTTGCGGGCGTTTTAAGTTTTAGCTTATTAGGTATTTTAACCATGGCATCCGGCATTCTTTTGCCACTGATAGCCTGCGGTATTTATATTTTTCACAGTATCGCCAATCGCAGAAATTATCTGCTGACACTGGTTTTTGTTATGCTTCTGTTGACAATAACCATCCTTGGTTACCAAATGGTGTCCCATGTCGATGGGCATGAACGGCTTCGAGCAGCAGATTTTAACGAGTTTTTTGAAGGATTTACAAGAGTTCTTAGCTGGCCATCCAGATTAAACCGCTGGCTGGGAATACCGCTTTGGCTCCCCGCTGTTATAGGAATTCCAATTATCCTGATCCGCAAAAATTTCACAAGATTTGATCTTTTAATGGCTGCATGTTTTGCCTGGACTTTTGCCCAGGTTTTGGCAATTTCTTATGGCAGAGGCCATGAATTGGATCAGGTTACGTCGCGGTATACTGATCTGCTGACGCCAGGACTTATTTCGGTCAGTTGGTTTTCGATACGATTGCTTGAGGAATTTGAAAGGAATGTGCGGGTCTGGGTTTTGATATTTGTTATTGGCTTGTCATTTTATCTGACATACTATAAAGCGCATAAACTCCGCTTTGTGGATGACATGACCGATATGAAAAATCAGTCTGAATTGATGTCTCTCGAAGTCAGAAATGTTGCGGAATATTATAAAACGCATGATAAATCAGCGCTGGATAAACCTCAGTTTGAGATACCATATCCGGACAAAGAACGGCTTCAACAAATGCTGGATCTTAAAACTTATCAGTCTGTGCTGCCACGGATTGATGATGGTAATAAAACTAAGGAGTAATTTAACGCCGAATTTAAACGTGATCGGGTCATTTGGTGATCAGCCGTTTTTAATCTTTTGTTTTCAAACTGTATTAATTTAATGATATCAATAGTAATCTGTTCTGCCAACGCAAATGATTTAAGGCTTGTTTCCCGAAATATCGAACAAACCATAGGCGTACCGTTTGAAATTATTTCATTCGATAATAGTGATGGAAAAAAGGGTATTTGTGAGTTATACAATATTGGTGCAAAAAAGGCGAAGTTTGATATCATTTGTTTCATGCACGAAGATATCAGGATCGATACGCCTGATTGGGGCAAAAATGTGCTGGACAAATTTGCAGGCCGTGCTGATATTGGTGTTGTCGGGGTTGCTGGCGGCGGTTACAAATCCTTGACGCCTTCCGGCTGGTATTGTCTCGAATACAAATCGGTGGACAGGTATTTTCAAAATCTTTTACAAGGTTTTAAACTTGATGAAAAGGATGAAATTCACGCTTATCACAACCCTTACGAACAAAAGGTATCAGAAGTTATATGCGTGGATGGTTTGTGGTTTTGTGTGAGAAAAGAAATTCTCGAGGAGAAGCCGTTTGATGAAGAGCTCCTGAAAGGTTTTCACGGCTATGACGTAGATTTTTGCCTGAACATTTATGGAAAGCACAAAATTGTCGTCGTTTACGACGTTCTGATGAAACATGCTTCCGAAGGAAATTTCAATAAAAACTGGCTTGACGAAATTTTAAAGGTTCACAAAAAATGGACGAAATCTCTTCCGCTTACGATCTCCGATGTGGCAGATATTGAATTATATGATACGGAAGAAGCAGCACTGAAAAATCTGGTTGAGCAGATGATTGAATGGAAATATTCATTTTACCAGATTCACCGGATGCTTTTGACGGTCGGGAAGTCTGGTAAAATGCCACTGAGATTATTTTTCAAGGGTTACGCTCACTTGGTTGAGCAAAAGCTGGGAATTGGGAAATGATTATCCAAAGATCCTGGTCCAAAGAAGTTTAGACTTCATGCCCCAGATATGTCGGTTTATAAATCCCTTTTTATTTGATTTTCTATATCTGGGAATGTAGTAAAGCGAATCATAATCTTCGCGCAGCAAACTTGAATATTCGAAGGAGAAAAATGTATCCAGACGTTCTTCAAACAACGTGACAAGTTTATTAACAAAATCAGGATACTTGTTGTATTTGTAACCGTTGCAATGTTTCAGCCATTTCAATTCTTTCCTCATTTTAACGATATCCCGGTTCTCGTGATATTTCTTGTTAATCTTTTTCCTCTTGTTTAAAATGTCCGTCGAGCTGGAACCATGTTGGCGATATTGCACCAGACATTGGTTGATCACAGCGATACTTCCAACATTCGCAGCAACGTAGGCGAGCCATTGGTCATGGAAAAAGTCTCTGTGAAAAGGTAAAGCCCATGGCAATAATTCTTTTTTGATCATGCAACTGTGGCCGGAAATGCAGTTGAAAAGCAGGAAAATTTTCGGATTGTCGCCGCTGTACAAATTGACAATATCTGACATTTTTTTATCCGCGTCATTTCCATCCTCGTCTATCAACGCAGAATCATGGTACACCAAAAGGCTGTCACCAATTGCTTCAACTTGCAACCTTATTTTGTCCAGATCCCAGATATCATCCTGGTCAGAAAGTGCAATTAAGTCGCCTTGACATAAGTTAACCGCCTTTTCGAAATTCTTCACATAGCCAAGATTTTGCTCGTTCTCGAAAATTTTAATGAAGGGAAATCGCTGCTGGTATTCCCGAACTATGCTAACTGAGCTGTCGCTGCTGCGATCATCCACGGCGATAATTTCAAGGTTGGGATAGGTTTGATTAACAAGTGAATCAAGTTGTTCGCGTAGGAATTTTTCTCCATTGTAAACACATAATGCAATGGAAACGAGGGGTGTATTAGGTTGATTCATCTTGGATACTTACTAATTTTTATACCGTTTTTTCAGCGGAAGGGAATTTAATTTACACAACTAAAAAACACGTTTTATACCTGTTCCCCATATTTTTCTTAATGTAAAAAAGAACCGGCTGACTTTATTCTTTTTCATTAAATACAAAAGCTTGTCCTGATGTTTCCAGATTTCGAGTCCATAAGCAGGACTTGCCAGAGAGGAATTTCGTTTTAAACTTAGTTGGTAAAGCTTGGTAATCAGGCTGCTATTTTGTTTTGAACTTTGCTCCATACAAATTTTCAGCCAGTCACTTTCCTGAGTCAGCTTCTCTATTTTTCTCTCCGTGCTATTTTTTCTGGGTGTTCTTATCGCCAGCAGATCGGTGCTGTTATGCTGATGCTGCCGATATTTCACCAGGGATTTTTCAATAAAATCAATTGATCCAATATTTGTGGCAATAAAAGCGATCCATTGATCGTAATGAAAGCCGACCGGAAACGGGAGAATATGAGTTATCATTGATTTTTGCATCAGAATACTATGCCCGGAAACGCAATTCATGAACAGAAATGGTCCCGGGTGATTTCCTCTGTAAAAGTTAAACTTATCAGAAATTTTAAGATTCATGGATTTTCCATGAGAATCAATGAATTCCGAATCATGATAAATCATCAGATTTTGCCCAATCGCCTCGACCTGTAATTTGATTTTGTCTTTATCCCAGATATCATCCTGGTCACATGGCGCAATAAATTCTCCGGAGCAAAGGCCCATAGCCTTCTCAAAGTTTTTATTGTAGCCTAAATTATCCGGATTTTGAACAAGTCGAATAAACGGATATCGATTACAATAAGCATTGATGATATCGATGGTCTTATCCGAAGAGCAATCGTCTACAACAATAATTTCAATATTTTTATACGTCTGGGCCAGCAAGGAATCCATGAGTTCTTCAAGGAATTCTTCACCATTGTACGTACATAAAGCAATAGAAATTAATGGCAGACTATCCATTTATGCTTCCGTAAACTGTTGCATATCGATCAGCTTTTTATACAAACCATGGCTTGCCATAAGCTGAGCATGTGTGCCGGTTTCGATGATTTGTCCGTCCTCCAAAACCACAATCATATCCGCATTTTGGATTGTACTCAACCTGTGGGCTATTACCAGCGAAGTTCTGTTTTTCATCAGGTTATTAAGCGCTTCCTGCACCAATTTCTCTGATTCAGTATCCAAAGCCGATGTTGCTTCATCCAAAAGCATAATCGGAGGGTTTTTCAAAACAGCTCTTGCAATACAGATTCGTTGTTTCTGCCCACCGGAAAGTTTCATTCCACGGTCACCGATATTACTTTCATAACCGTTGTCTGTGTTAAGAATAAAATCATGAGCGTTGGCAACCCTCGCAGCGTTTTCCACTTCCTGCTGTGTTGCATCCGGCATACCAAAGGCAATGTTGTTAAAAATCGTGTCATTAAATAGCATCGATTCCTGGTTCACCACACCGACCATGGACCACAACGATTCCATTTTCAGTTTTTTGACATCAACATTATCAATCGTTACGCGGCCACTTTCTGCATCAATAAACCTTGGTATCAAATCCATCAAAGTAGATTTTCCTCCTCCCGAAGGCCCAACCAAAGCAATGGTTTTTCCTTTCGGGATTGTCAGATTAATCGATTTTAATACTTGTCTTTCTGAATACGAGAAAGACAGATTTTCCAGGCGAATTGCTTCATTGAAGGAGGTGAGGGCAATGGCGTCAGGAGCGTCAGTAATTTCTGGTTTTTCATCAATCAATGCAAGAACACGTTCTCCTGCTGCTATACCTGTATGTATATTGCTGAACGATTCCGTCAATGCCTTTGCTGGGCGCATCACCTGAGAAAAAAGTGCGATATAAGAAACAAACGCAGGTCCTGTAAGATCTGACTCATTATTCAGAATTAGTGACCCTCCATAAAGAACAATAGTTGCAACCATGGCGACTCCCAGAGTTTCTGAAACCGGCCCACCAAGTTGCTGCCTACGCGCCATTTTACGGCCTAAGTCAGAATAACGTACATTTTCCGAATCAAATTTAGTTTTGATTGCTTCTGTCGCGTTGAACGATTTTATGATCTTGATGCCGGACAAAGCTTCATCCAAGTAGCTGATCATTAGGCCAAACATGTGTTGCGCCATAGCTGCCTGTTCTTTTAATCGCTTTACGATTTTCGAAATTATAAATGCCGAAACAGGAATTACAAGGATAGCGAATATGGTGAGCTTAAAAGAAATTGAGAAAAGCATGAACACATAAGCAAGAAGCTGCAAAGGTTCTTTGAAAACGACCTGTAAAGTGGCTGTTACGGAGAATTGAACAGCGCCAACATCTGATGCTATTTTTGCAATAATATCCCCTTTTCGTTGGTTGTTGAAGTATCCTACATGAAGATTCATGACATTATTAAAAACCGTTTTCCGAAGGTTTAACAATGTGTGAATGCGGAGGTTTTCCATTATTCGCTGAGAAAAGTATCGGAAAACGTTTCCTAAAAGAACAGCTAACACAATAATTCCGCAAACGTACTTTAAGGCATCAAATGGGCCGTAATTAATACTAATCTGTTGAGAATAATAATTTAAATAACCAGTAATGTCAACCCAGCTTTTCGGCTCTTCGAGCGGGGTTGCATTACTCGCTCCACTGATAAACAACGTGTTTAACAATGGAGAAAGAAGTGCTAACTGAAGGGTACTGAAAATAACACCTAAAACAGTAAACATTACATATGGAATGGCGAATTTTTCAATCGGCCTGGCAAAGGATAATAATCGGAAGTATGTTTTCATTTTTTATATAAAGGCACAAAGATACGTTTTTATGCCGTTCTGTAAAGATCCGGGTGCGAATCCGTTATTTGTTTAGTTGGGATAAGATATTATGTAACGCAAAAAATCAGTTTTTAATTTTAAAATGCTCACCGGTTTTTGTGTTTTTCCTGGAACTGCGTATAGTACTTTGACCCATAATCCGCTAAAAGGTTGGAACAGGCTTTTAAAATCATTATTTTGAGGATCGGTTTTTTTATGTCACCAGATAAAAAAGATATGAAAAATCATTTGTCCAGACGAGAAGCTTTAAATCATATTGGGGCTTTAACGTCGGCTGCTTTACTCAATTCTTCTGAGTTGATGGCTATTAATCAACAAACTATGCTTCAAAGAGAAATTCCATCCTCGAAAGAAAAATTACCGGTTGTCGGGCTGGGATCCTGGATACAGTTTGATGTCGGAAAATCTGCAAATGAAAGCCAGGGATTGGTTCAGGTTTTAAAAAGTATGAATAAACAGGGCGGGAAATTAATTGATTCTTCGCCTATGTATGGACGAGCAGAAGAGGTTATTGGCGATTTAACAGCAGCGTCCGGCGAGGCGGATAAATTTTTTTACGCGACGAAAGTCTGGACCACCGGCAAACAGGCTGGTATCGACCAGATGAACAGCTCCTTTAAAAAGATGAAACGTCAGAAAATGGATCTGATGCAGATCCATAACTTACAGGACTGGCAAACTCATATCAAGACCCTCAAAGACTGGAAGGAGCAGGGGAAGATCCGGTATATCGGTATTACGCATTACACCGCTTCTGCTCATGACGAACTTGAACGGATTGTAAAATCCGGAGTTGTAGATTTCGTACAGTTTAATTATTCGATAAAAGTCAGAAACGCAGAGAAAAGCCTTTTGAAAGCAGCGAAAGAATCTGGTGTCGCCGTTATAATCAATGAACCTTTCGATAGCGGTAATTTATTCAAACTCGTAAAAGGAAAAACCTTGCCGGCTTGGGTCGCGGATTATGATATCAATAGCTGGGCTCAGTTTTTCCTCAAATATATTTTGGCAAACACTGCTGTCAATTGTGTAATTCCCGGAACTTCGGATGAAAAACATCTTATTGACAATATGCGGGCAGGTTATGGGAAGTTGCCGGATCAGGCTGGCCTGAAAAAGATGATCGATTTTGTAGAATCCCTTTGAAGAATTAATTCGATTTCTCGTGAACGTAAAAATTACCATGCCGGTTACATAGCTGTTCGCTCTTTGAAATCAGGCTTCTTTTGTATTAAAGAATAATTAAATGACTCGGTTGTTGCATCAACCCGGGTCTTTTTTTCGTAAATACTGGGTAACTGGCTTGCAGTAAAAATAGAAACCTGAACGAGATAAAATCGAAACTTATTTACGCCCTGAAATGAACAAATTGTATTTTAATGTGATATATTTTTCCAGACTGTTTTTTCTTTTTTCTTTTTTGACGATTCATTTTTTTGCCGAAGCGCAGGAAAGGTGTGCGACAATAGAACTTCTTGAACAGAAATTTTCAGCAAATCCTGCTTTGAAACTTAGATTCAGCGCTCGGGAAAGTCGGTTTCAGGATATGGTCAGGCAAAGGATAGCCAGTCGAAAATCTTCAAAAACTGCGGAGTTGATAACAGTTCCTGTCGTCTTTCATATTGTAATGAATAATCAGTCGGCTGTATCGGATCAACAGATTATGGCCCAGCTTGATACAATTAATAAGGATTACGCGGGCTTAAATGCAGGTTCTGCAAGAATTCCTTCCTATTTTCAGTCGCTTTTTGGTCAGTCGGGTATTCAGTTTTGCCTTGCACAACGAACACCTTCGGACGAACCTACCACAGGAATTGTCAGGTATAATACGTCCCAAACATCTTTCGACTTTACAAATAATTTTGTGAAACATCCTGCGATGGGAGGAGCCGATGCCTGGGATCCAAACAGTTATTTGAATATATGGGTTTGCGCGCTGGACAATGAAACGCTCGGTTATGCCACATTCCCCAACGATGGCGCCGAGGATGAGCAAGGCGTTGTAATTGCGTATAACAGTCTTCCGGGAGGATCTGCAACTAACTTCAATGCAGGGAAAACACTTACCCATGAAATCGGTCATTATTTTAATTTATACCACATCTGGGGTGATGACCGTGGTGCTTGTAACGGAACTGATTTCGTAAGCGATACGCCGAATCAGGGAAACAGTACGACAACCTGCCGTACGGGCGTGGTGACGGACAATTGTAGTCCGGCGTCTCCCGGAATTATGTATCAGAATTTCATGGATTATTCGCCTGATAATTGTCTGATCATGTTCACCAATGAACAGGTGGCGCGGATGGAAACTGCTTATGCAACATATCGTTCGCTGTTAAGCGAATCCAGAGGATGTCTGCCTTTGGATTTGAAGCGTAAAGATGCGTCCATAAGGCAGATTACCCAGCCAGATCAACGACTTTGTGCCAATACATTTACTCCGTCAGTTATTTTAAGAAACAGGGGAAGTGAGATTTTGACTTCTGTGACAATCAACGTTAGTATTGATAATGGTTCCGTTACCAGTTATCGCTGGACAGGTTCTTTAAAAAGTTATGGGGAAGTATCTGTAACGCTGCCATCTATGACAACCACAGAAGGTAATCACGTATTGACCGTTACCTCCGTTAATCCAAACGGTGGGGCAGATGAAGATACTTCCAATGATACCCAAAGCTTCGACTTTATTTATTATTTGCCTTCGATTCCGCCAGTTAGTGAAGGCTTTGAAGGAACATTCCCGGCAACGGCCTGGGATATTGTGAATCCGGATGGTGGTCAAACCTGGGAGAAAACAAATGTTGCTGCAAAAACAGGGAATGGTGCGGCGCGAATGAGAAATTTTGATTACTTGTCGATCGGCCAAAAAGATTATTTGAGGACGCCAACGGTTAATATTTCCGGCGTCGATTCCGCCTTTGTTTCTTTTCAGGTAGCTGCGGCAACTTATACCAATTCAACCAATTTTAGCACCAGCGCATGGGATACCTTACAGGTTTTGGTAAGTACAGATTGCGGGCTTAGTTATACAAGTATTTATAAAAAATGGGGGCCAAATCTGGTGACAAGAACGGCTGCCACCCGGATTGCTTTTACTCCTTCTGCCGAGGAATGGAGAAGGGAGGAGCTTGATATCAGTGATTTTATCAGCCAGGGAAATGTTCTGATTGCTTTCCAGAATATTAATGGGAACGAAAATGATGTATATCTCGACGATATTAATATCCGTACGGTCACTGTTAATCCAAATTTGAAAGAGGCAGGATTTTTAGTTACCCCGAATCCAACAAGTGGTGAGATATCGGTTCAGTTTTACCCACATCCAACAGGGTTGAGATCGATTCAGATTTATAATATCAGCGGGCAGGAAGTAGCACTGCTTACGCTGCCAGAGGGAGAAGTTGATACAAATATTTTCAACTTTAACCTGCAAAATTATGCGGCTGGGATGTATATCGTTAAAGCTGTATTTGATGATAAAACACTGACGAAGAAAATTGTAAAATATTAAATTGGCTATCGGCGGTCGGCTATCGGCAGTCAGTTATTGGCTGTGAGAAATATTTTGAAATCGGAAAATGTTAAAACGCTTTATCTGGCTTTTCGTCAGTGAAGCGTTTTTTATTTGAATCAAGATCAGAATAATTCCAACTGTTCAGGATCGCGCGGTTTTCTTGGTTTTATCTCTGGTTCTCCAAAATTGGAAAGTGAAATTCCGAGTAATCTAACGGGTTTTTCTTCCCTGTCCACTTTTTCCAGAAGCTGTTTGGCCGTATTGAAAATAGTTTCAAAATCGCCGACCGGATGAGGGTATGAATGATTTCTTGTGATTTGGGTAAAATCGTTATACTTGATTTTCAAAGTGATAGTTCGTCCTTTCAGTTGTTTTTTCTGCAAGCGATTGAAAACGGTCTCCGCAATCAGATCAAGTTCCTTGTGCATTTCTTCGACCGTAACCAGATCATAAGTAAATGTGTCTTCGGCTCCCAAAGATTTGGTTTCCCGGTGCGGCTGTACCTCCCGCTCATCAATTCCCCGGACAATTTTATAGTAAAAATACCCAGATTTTCCGAAATGTTTAACGAGTTCTATTTCCGGTAATTTTCGCAGATCCGCACCTGTAAACAATTGCATACTGTTCATTTTTTGCGCCGTCACTTTGCCAACGCCAAAAAATCTTTCTACCGGAAGATTGTTGATAAAAGATTCAATCTTTGAAGGGCCAATGAAAGTCAGTCCATCAGGTTTGTTGATATCAGAAGCAATTTTCGCTACAAATTTATTTGTCGAAACACCGGCTGAAGCGGTAAGATTTAATTCATCTTTGATAGCTTTTTTTATCTGCTGCGCGATTTCCAGCGCCGATCCGATATTCTGTTTATCATTCGTAACATCCAGAAATGCTTCGTCCAGGGAAAGCGGCTCGATGATATCCGTATAACGCTCAAATATTTCCCGGATACTTCGTGAAACTGATTTGTAGGCTTCAAATCTTGGATAAACAAAGATAATGTTGGGGCATAACTGAATTGCCCGGCGGGACGACATTGCCGAACGGACACCAAATTTTCTTGCTTCATAACTCGCCGTTGCCACCACACCGCGGCCGGTTGGGGAGCCTCCAACTGCCAGAGGTTTACCCTGATACTGTGGAAAATCACGCTGCTCAACCGACGCGTAAAATGCGTCCATATCAATATGGATGATTTTGCGATGGGAAGGTTTTGGCGTATCCGACATTACTCTAAAACCAAAAAAAGGATCTTAATGTTCTTTACCAAAATTTTTCTCTCCGGCCTCAATTTTGGCAGAAAGGTGATTAGCAGCAGGAGGAATGGGGCAGTGGTAACCGTCGCTGTATGCGCAGTATGGATTATAGGCTTTGTTAAAATCTAGGATAACGACGTTTTCCTTAATATCTCCGGTTCTCAGATCAATATAACGCCCACCGCCATAAGATTCAACGCCGTTCGTTTTGTCTTTAAAAGGTAAAAACAAATAATCTCGGTATTGCGGAAGTGATTGCAGACTTAAACTGCGATAGACGGTGAGTGATTGCTTTTTACCATGAAGTCGGAATTTCAGTTCACCATATTTTACATACGTTTTGTTGGTATCACTGTAAGTCGGCATTTCAAAAGGCCGGCTTTTCTCAATTTTTTTGAAAACAGCAGTCACACGATAAGTCGAATCGGGCTCAAAAAAGCGGAGGTATGACAGATCGTCTTTCTTTAACGGAGAATTTTTCGATTTTAAAAAATCTTCTTTGTAGTGATTTCTGAAATTTTCAGTTTCCTCATTGAAATTCTGTGCGATAACGTTGGTACAGAGTAAAAGAAGAATCGTTAGGTTGAGCAAGCTTTTCATATTGTATTCAAAAAAATAAATCCGGCAAAAATTACCGGATTTTTGTGATATTGTCAATACTGTTCCACCTGTCGTTCAACAGATGTCTGAATATTTATTTCGCTTTAATCTTGATTATTTTACTTTCGTCGATATTATAGTAATTTTTTACCGCTTCGTAATTATTCACATCCACAGAACCGCTTTTTCTGGTATTGAAATCAGAAGGGATGACCACAACACGGATAGTTTGATCTTCTAAGGTTGCGCTGTTCAATGAACCTTTGTTGTAATTTGGATCATCTGCATCAATAAATACACTGAAATCTGTCGGCGTATAATCAAAATTATACCTTACTGAGGTCGTAATCGCCTGTGGTAATAATCGCCAGATCGGCGCAGAGCCGTTTACGTCCCAAAGAATGTAGACTAGAACCGCATCAGATTCCACTACCTGAAGATTTGGGACATCAGCAAACCTGATCGTGTAGGTATATAAATTCGCTGCTGTGAAATTGATATTTTCGGCTTCAAAGGTAGTACCGACAACATTGACACCATCGGCACCGGGTGCACCATCATCTCCTTTACATCCTGCAAAAAGCACTGAAATTACTAACAACAGGGGAATGAGTTTTTTCATCATGAGTTTAAATTGGCTAAGTGAATTTTACTGGTAACAAACGTATGTTATGTTTTTTAATTGCCCTAATAATTTCGGGCCATTAACTTTTCATTGACAAAATGAAACTAGTCTTGCGCGGTATCAGTTGGGTAGTTGAGGACGAAAATACGGCTGTTGATTAACAAATAATTAATTTGCAATGAATAGAGTAAGATAGTATTTTTCTGACTTGTAATATCAAAACAATTATTTATCCAAAAAATAAGAAGGATATGATCAACCGTAGAGCAAATGCCGTTTGGAAAGGTACAGGAAAAGAAGGTACCGGGGTAATGAGTACTCAAAGTACTGTCCTTGAAAATACACAATATTCTTTCAATACACGTTTTGCTGATGGCGTTGGAACAAATCCTGAGGAGCTGATCGCGGCTGCTCATGCGGGATGTTTTGCCATGCAATTGAGCTTTCTTTTGAATGAAGCAGGTTTTACAGCTGACGAACTGAATGTTTCTGCTACCATTACTCTTGATCCTTCGCAAGGCGCAATTACTAAAAGTGCATTGATACTGAAAGGTAAAGTTCCGGGTATCACGGCTGAACAATTTGATGAAATTGCGCACGCGGCCAAAGAAAAATGTCCTGTTTCAAAAGTTTTGAATGCGGAGAAAACTTTAGAGATTGAATTTATTTCCTAATACCAATAGAAAATAAAAATGGGGCTGAGAAAAAATTTCTCTGCCCCATTTTTTTAGCCAAGTTCTTTAAAACTTCTGCTCGTCCGCACTCGGGCCGTAACTTCCCGGAATGGGAATATCCAGAAGTCTCAGGTAAACACCCAGCTGTGCCCGGTGATGAACCACCTGGCTAAAAGTGATCCTGATAAATTCCGATTTGGAGGTTTTACTTAAAATCATTTCTCCGTTTCTTAACACCCAGATATCATCAAGCTGTTTTTCATTTGCAGCTTCAAGCGCGTTCTTGCCTTCGGTCAATGATTTTTCAAAGAATTCCAATAATGCAGGAGTGTCCTTAATATCCTGAGGATTGTATGGACTGCTTGCAAAGTCAAGTTCATCGGTGTTGAGGACCAAAGATATCCATGTGGGTAATTCCGCAATATGTGTTGTTAACTGTTGGATCGTCATGCTTTTAGAATGCGGTTGCCAGTCAAATTTATCTGTTGGTACGCGTTCCAACATTTTGCGCGTCGTTACTGATTCCTGTTCCAACTCTTTTAGAAAAACCGATATCATTTCCATTACTTTTCTGTTTAGTGATGCTGCAAATCAAATAGCGGCTAGTGACAACCCTATGTCAGTTGGGCTTAATTTTTTTTCCTAAACTCTAATTCAGGAGTTTGTCAATCGTAATCTACATCGAGGTTTAATCTTGTAGTATTATATGTAAAGTGCAATACTACATAGTTAATGTATTGTCAAATTAACGTCATTATTATAATAAAAAACCATAATTGTTTCCTGAGTTTCATATATATTTGAATCTATTAACTGTCTGTAAAATAGGTAGTTATTGTTTTGTAGAATATGTTTCCAACGTTGAGTCAGAAGGGTAAAACTACTAGACAGTAACATTAAACATTTTCTACAAGATTCAAATAATTCAATTATTATTAAACCCAGACTCTATGAAATCGTGTTCAAAAAAAATCGCAAGCTTTTTTAGTTTAGCAGTCATCAGTGTTTTCTTTTTATCTTCAAATGTCGCTTTCGCACAATGCAATGGGAACACTGTGCTCACAGTTCCTGAGACCTATCTCAGCGATGCGTTGGTAGGAAATGGAAATTTCAATGCCATAATTTTCGGCAATTTGGTTGCCACCGGAGGTGACAGCGAAGGTCGACTTGTTGTCGCCGGCGATTTTACTGCTCCTGGCAGTTATAGTGTTGGTTCTGGTGGTGGACGGGATGCAACGCCAAACACTGACAATTTCATCGTTAATGGAAAATTCACAAACGCGAACAACTGGGGGATGACCGGGAACTTTGTATACAATGAAACAGGTGTAAATACGCAGAATCCAACGCATCCGGCGGGTACGGGAACAAATAAAGGACCTGGAATCACGGATCTGCTGGCCTATAATAATTTGAAAACGTACTTTACAGATCTGTCTGTCAGCCTTTCAAATCTCACTTCGAATGGAAACGTGACTTATGCGCCTTATAGTTTTGTAACCATTGATCTTGTCGGCACCAGTACGAGTCTTAATATTTTTTCAGTAACATTGCCGGAGGATAAGCCCTTCGGTATCAACATAAATGTTCCGGCTAATTCTGCTGTTTTAATTAACGTAACTAATAAAAATGTGGTTGTAGATGGAGGATCAATCAATGGAGGACAAACAGAAAAGACGTTGTTTAATTTTCCCGTCGCGACCAATATTTCTTTAAAGAGTTTTGCCTTACAGGGGCAATTACTTGCGCCTCTCGCAAATCTCGCAGGAAGTGGTGGGAATATTAACGGGCAGGCTATAATCGGAGGTAATGTCACACAGGACAATGGTTTTGAATTCCATAATTATTGCTCAACTTTCGCTATGCCAACTGTAACACCGCTTCCCGTAACGCTGACTTCGTTCACTGTTGGAAAAGAGGGAACTCAGGTGGTTTTGAATTGGGAAACAACGCTGGAAACGAACAGTGATCGTTTTGAGATACAGCGTAGTGTTAATGCCAAGGATTGGAGTCTGGCAGGTACGGTAACTTCAACGGGTGAAAGCAAGAATTTAGTACGTTACCAATTTGTTGACGCAAGTCCTGTAAATGGCCAAAATTATTATCGCTTAAAAATGATTGATCGGGATGCGACATTTGCATTAAGTCGCTTTCAGAACGTTTTCATGAACGTTACACCGACTGTAACAATTTTTCCGAACCCCGTTGTAAACGATCTTACCATTGAAACTCAGGACAGGAAACAGGTAAGCGGAATTTATCTGATCAACGCGGCGGGCCAAAAAGTGGCGATGCCGATTTCAGCAGACAAAGTTGATATGTCCAAAGTCCGGGCTGGTATTTACGTCATTCAGGTAAATCAGTCAGACGGAATGGTCAGCACTACGAAAGTTGTGAAGCAATAAAAGATAACTGACTGATCTGACCACATTTAATCAACAAAAAGGGCGCATGATTTTCGATTGTGCCCTTTTATTGTTTTGTGTCAATCAATAAACAATTCACTTGCTAGACGGTCGGCAAACAATTTGCCGGCCCGGGTAAGTAAAATTGTTCCGTTGTCAGTATACAGCCAACCCTTTTGAGCCATCTCGGAAATTTCCGCACGGTTTCGCTCTTGAAATTGATAACCGGATAGTTGCTCTAATGTCGACAGTTCACATCCCCATTTCGTACGCAATCCAGTCAACAGATATTCATTGGTTTGATCAGCAGCGGAAAGAATTTCAATGGTCGAAGGAATAGTATTCTGCTGAATTGCAGAAAGGTATTGGGCGTTGTTGGAAATGTTATACTCGCGACTCACCCGGTTGTAGGAGTGCGCGCTCGGCCCGACACCAAGATATGGGCGCTGTTTCCAATATGCGCTGTTGTGGTTGCTATACTGTGCATTTCTCGCAAAATTGGAGATTTCATATTGCTCATATCCTTTTTCAGAAAGTCCGGCGATGAGTATTTCGAATTGCTGTGCAGCAAATTCTTCATCAATAGGTTTGATTTTCTTCTTTTTAAGCCAGCTTCCAAAAGCAGTCTGCGGCTCAATCGTGAGGCAGTAAGCTGAAATATGGGAAACATCCAGATCAAATGCTTTCTGCATATCCAAGTTCAAAATGGAATGATCCGGCGCCGGTATGGCATAAATCAAATCAATGGAAATATTGTTAATGCCCGCGTCCTGAGCAATTTTGACGCAACTTCCAGCTTCGTAAGCGTCGTGAACCCTGTTGAGGAATTTCAGATGCGGTTCGTGAAAAGATTGTATACCTATGCTTAACCGATTGATCCCTGCGTTTTTTAGCTGAACGAGTTTTTGCGGATCAAGATCATCAGGGTTGGCCTCCAATGTAATTTCGGCAGTAGGGTTTACTGTAAAATTGGAGTAGATCGTATTCAACAATAAGTCCAGCTCCGAGGTGTCCAGGAGAGAAGGTGTACCTCCGCCAAAATAAATGGTTTCTATATTGTTTGAATCAAGATAATCTTTCCTTAAAACAATCTCCTTTGCTATGGCTTCAACAATAGCCCGCTTATTTTTTGTATTTGTGCTAAAATGAAAATCACAATAATGGCAAGCCTGTCTGCAAAAGGGGATATGGATGTAGAGATGCAATTTTTTAATTGTTAATTGTTAAGGATTAATGGGTTTGCGTTAATCTGCTTGATTGAAGTTTAAGATTTGTATTACAACGAATAGAGTCCCAAAAGTTCACAACATCTCTTGTCAAAACGTGTGAATGGTCAGTGATATAACAAATTTCCATCATTAACCCTTAACAATTGACAATTGATAATTATTTCTTCCCCCATTCCCAGCCAACCTTAACGCCTGCCCAAAGATTATTTTTTGGAGCGGAATTATAGTAGCGATTTCCGAAAGCGTTCAGGTCGTAACCAAGGCTGTAAATTCCGGCATTAACTTTTTCGGCAGACGCAGAAAGTTCGCTGTAAAGATGTTGTCCCCAGCTTTTTTTCCAGGCAACGCGTGCCGTAAATTGGTGGTAAGGTGTATTTTTCAAAGTATTTGCGTCATTCAGGAAGAGGGAAGTTCCATGCTGATACGTTGCGAAAAGCGAAAGACCATACCTGAAAATTGCATCGATACCGGTCGTTTGAATGAAGCGCGGAATGCCCGGAATAATTTTCCCGGTCAGATCGACATCTGCCTGCTGGTAATTTTCATAGGTATATTTGGTATAAGTACCGGAATTCCAGATACGTAGAGCAACAGGAATTTTAGGATTCGAAACTAAGTCGTAGCCCAAATTCCATTCAAGTCCCAATTGTTTGGTCTTTCCTGCATTTACGAAAAACTCAGAACCCGCTTCATCACTTCTTCTTACAATCGTTTCCTTCAAACCAAAATGATAAGCGCTGATTTCTGCCGTAAAATGTTCAGTAATCTTGCGAATTCCCACTTCCGTATTCATACCGCGTTCTGCTTCCAGGTCTTTCCTAAACCCGCCGGCAGAAGGGCGGACTTCTTGCAAGGTAGGAGGGGAAAAGCCGCTGCTATATGATGCGGTAACGGCCCAGGTTTTCGCGATTATCTTATTAAGGGCAAATCTGGGAACAAATATTCCGTCGAAAGTTCTCTGCTCTTTGCTGTACGGAAGCACGAAAAACCGTTCGTATTTATATTTTGATGTATTATAACTTAGACCAACCGTAGCTGTCAGATCTGAAAATAAGACGGCTTCAAGCTGGCTGAATGCCGTTAGATTCGTGGTGCGAACATCTTCCACCGTTTGCTGTTTGCCAGGCGTTCCGCCAAGATTATCATAGTTTCTTTGCGCTGAACGGCCATATTGCCATTCAAAACCTGACGTCCAGTTGGTCTTTATATCGCCGATCTGCGATATATTTTTCCAGATATTTCTTCCACCGATGCCCTGCTCGTCTCTTTTCTCATAGTTACTGATAAATGGATTGGCAAAATCGTTTACAGTTAAATACAGCGCCGTGCTTTGCGTCCAGTTATCAGAAAGTGCGAGAGAATAATTTCCACCCAAAAGTGCGAATTTCGTATAAATAGAAGCGTTTTGCGCCTCACTTCCGGGAACCGTCGCGGTAGATTGTCTCGCCTGTGTCGGATCCGCCTGATACTGTGCAAGCGTAATTCCACCCGGCGTTTGATAGGATAAATCTGAATACATTCCAAGTAGGGACAAAGTGCCTTTCTCGCCAATTTTTGAGGTTGATGTAAATCGGATCGCATCACGTTTCATGGCGCTTTGCTTACGATATCCGTCTTGTTCCTGATGTCCGTACTGAATGGAAATATCACCGACCTGCAAAGTCGTGCTTCTACTCTGGAAGCCATATTTCCCATAACCAACACTTTGCTCAATACGGTTTAGCGCAGGATTATCGGTGCGGCTTTGCATTAAAACAACACCGCCGGTTCCGGCACCGTAAAGACTGCTTCCTGGCCCTTTAATGACTTCCATACTCTGGATTGCACCAAAGTCGACCGAGTTTAGAGGTGTATTTCCACCTGCATCCGTGAAGGGAATTCCATTCCAGTAAAATTTAACATTTCGTATTCCAAAGGGCGAACGGATCATACTTCCGCGTACGGAAAATCTGTAACTGCCGGGAGATCTTTCTTCCATTCTAACGCCGGCAATCGCATTTACAGCGTTGGTCCAGGTAGTTGCAGAAAATCTTTCTAATGATTTGGGGGTAAGCAAACCTACGGTTGCGGTTGTAGCCAGCCGGTTCGTTTTGGTTTCAAAGGCATTGATTGTAATCTCTTCTAATTGTTTTGGCTGTATCGTGTCAACAGTTGCTGAATTTTGCCCAAAAGTTTTAGATATTATTAGAAAAGAAAAAAAGTAGACAGATAAATATCGAATCATATTATTATTTGAATAGGAATATGTGACAAATCTCTTGATTAAAGAGGATAGTAACAAATCAGTGTTACGCTGCGGAGCTTTTTTGTGACTAAAATTGTGCTACCACGTATTTGATAATATGAATTTCAAATTGGGTGATGATCGGCGATATTGCCTAAGGTCTGAGTACTTAATTCCCCAATAAGATGCTGCTTTAATACGTATACACGTGTGGTAGGATATTTTTGACGTATATAATGATTTATTCACTTGATTGACAATTATTAATCTAAACACAAAAAAAATGAAAAAGATCAGTTTGCTTGTAGCTTCTATGCTTACACTAGGAATGTTGACTTTTAGCAGTTGTTCAGAGAAAACGAAAGATTCAGCAGAAGAAACTGTTGAAGGAGCTAAGGAAGATACAGAAGAAGCTCTCGATGAAACGAAGGCAGATGCCAAAGAAGCAGGAGATGATTTCAAGTCGAAGTTGAATGAAGATAAGGAGGCATTAAAAACTGATATCGACGAGGCAATAAGTAAAATCGATAACAAAATTGAAGACGCTGACGCCAAAATGGACAAAGCGACGGAAAAAGAAAAGGAAAAATGGAAGGCTCGTAAAAAGGAGTTACAGGAAGAAAAGGATGAACTTAAAGTTTCCCTTAACAAACTTCAAGCAGAAACAGACGCGAAATGGGATAATTTCAAAACTGAAACCAGAACTAAAATTGACAAAGTTAAGGCTGACCTTAACGACTAATCAATTCGTCAAATAAGTGAAGCCCGGATAATTTTAATGTTTATCCGGGCTTTCTTTTTTATTACCTAAGAGGTAAATGAATTTCCGTCATCATACATCTCGCCGAACCTCCGCCGTATCCTTCAATAATGGATAGATCAGTATGGATAATTCTGGCATAGTCTAATAGAGATTTTCGCTGAATCTCAGTGAGTGAATCAAACGCCTGTGTAGACATCATCAAAAATTTATTTCCTTTCAGATTTCTGACCATCAGCATATTGCCTGCAAAATGTCTTACCTGCTCCAATGAAATTTCAACAATGTATTTGTTCGTTTCTTCAAGGGCAGCCCTGACCAGTTGTCTTTCATCAGGATTTTTTATGGCTTCCAGACAGACAATCGCAAATATATCACCCACGCACATCAGTACATTTGTGTGATAAACCGGCTTATCATTTTCGTCCGAAGCTGAAAACGTTACTAGTTCATATCCCATAGCTTCCGCAAAAGCATCCAGAACTTCCGGATGCGTACGCGGCGACAGGCAGGCGTAAGCGATTTTATACCGCCGGTCCAAAACCATACTTCCGGTACCTTCTAAAAACTTTCCTTCTTTTTCAAAATGGGTAAGATCGATAATTTCCTCAACCAAAAAATCTTTTTTCAGGGTTTCGATGATATCCATGCGGCGTTCCGCACGACGATTTTCTGCCATCATTGGATAGAGCACTACTTTTCCGCTCTGGTGAAAAGAAACCCAGTTATTAGAAAAAACGGCGTCAGGTTTGTATACATCGTCCGTGTCTTCAAAGATATGAAGATCCAGTCCTGTCAGCTGAAGCTGTGAAATCATCAGGTCGAATTCTTCGCGGGCTTTTTCCTGAGCAAGGTCATGCGTCTGTGCCGCCAGTTCTTTCTGCTGGAATTCATTGCTTCCGGCAGTTTCTGCATTAAACCCAAACTGAACCGGCCGGATCATCATAATTCTGGCTGTGGATTGCGGCTGTATATGGGCAGTGGTTGATATCGTACGCATAAGATTATTTGATTCAATAAGCTGAGAAGTATATAATGCAATTTACAACCGAATTGGTGAGTTTGCAATCGATTTTAATCTCTTAATATCGGCATACTCATGCAGTGGGACCCTCCACGTGCTCTTGACAATTCCGCGGATGGCAGGGTGATAAATGTGTCTGTCAAAGTTTCAGGCGAAAGCTCCCCGCTCTCGAATTTTTCAAGCAGATCCTTTGCCTTGATAATCCTGAATCCCTTATTTCTGAAAGCATCAAGGGTTTTATCATTACGATCATAACCAATCACTACGCCATCTTTTAACGCAAGAAGATTACAGGAATCCGTCCATTGTTCCCGTTCGCCATAGGGAAACTGATTATTTCCCGAATAAATAAACTGAACCTCTTCTCTGCTTCCAAGATCATTACGGCTAATGTCGGCGAGCAGATCTTCAAGATTTTCAATCTCAATCGGTTTATGTTCCAAACCTTTAATAAATTGAAGAATCTGAAATTGCGGGTTTGTTTCTTTTGGTGCAAAAAAATGCAGAACATCTTTTTTCTTCGCTTCATCGCCTAACCTTCCCAGACTACTTAGCAATACCCAAACATTTTTTTTGACTTGCGTGAAAATGGTGTCAATATGCATGTAATCCCGCTTTTTCGGAATTTTAATAATCGTAATAGTATCCACCACATTTTTCTCAAACAGAATTTTCATAACCTCCTGAGCAGCATAAACCGAAGTTCGCTCGCTGCAACCTATCAGCAAATGTCTGGGAGCAACCATCATAACATCGCCACCTTCCAGCGTGCAACGATGAAATTCACTTCCTTTCTCATCGTCTGGAAGTAAAAAATGCCTTCCGTTTTCAGGTATTTCGATAATATTTTCCTTCATATCAGCAAACATCGGATGATGAAAGAAAACAAACTGAGCCAGGATAGATTCTCTCGTTCTTGCCGACTTGGCTGGTTTATTGAGCAAAATATGGTCGTTGATCACAATCCCGATATCCCGCATGAATATCAGATTGGGCAACGGCGCAAATAACATGCGCTTGTCTGAAAGCGAACCGGAAATGAATATTTTCGCCAATTCAATCGGATCAAATGTATTCAATTCGTTTTGTGTCTGGTATGAACAACGCTCGATACCGCAGATTGCGGCCGTAAGTTTTATTCGGACATTTTCATCCTGTAAAATTTCTGCGAGAAGTTTTTGAATGTCAACGACTTTGTCGGAATTAAAATAATTTTCAGAGCCAGGGATATAAAACGACCTTGAAATATCGGAATCAATTTCTCTTAATTTCCCTTTAATTTTCTCAGGATCAAGAAAATACAAAAGCAGCTTTACATAAAAATCATATTCACCTTTGCGCATCGTATCCAGGTGAACGATATCTTCAAATAGCCAATCCTGAGCCTTGGAGGGTATAACTTTTCCAAGGCCGCGGTCTGGACTATGAATTAAAAGCCTTCTTAATGTGCCAACTTCTGATGACACGTTTATCGTCGAGGAGATTGATTTGTCTGATTTCATAAACTTAAAGTCTTAAAGCACCTGCCGCAAAGTAATGCGGATAATTCATATTAAAGTCATTTGTTAATTGCTTTGTCTACATTTATATAGACTATGTTGGAAATTCATCCCGGATGATGGAACATACGTGCCTGTAAAAAGGTTAATAAAGATGTATAAAGATAATGTTTGCTTTGCACGGGGTTGGTAATTTTCATATACGACCAAAGCTTACTACTTTTGCGGTAAATTTACCAAGAACTACATATACAAGTATAAATTTAGTTATGCTCTCAATTAATGGATTACGCGCCTCAATCGAAGGCAAAGAAATATTAAAAGGCATCAATCTGGGAATCAAACCAGGTGAAGTGCATGCCATCATGGGGCCGAATGGATCGGGAAAGAGTACTTTGGCATCTGTTTTGGCAGGAAGAGAGGAGTATGAGGTTACTGGGGGAAGTGTAACTTTTAACGGAATAGATCTCTTGGAACTTGCAGCGGAAGAAAGAGCTGCCGAAGGGATTTTTCTTGCATTCCAATATCCTGTCGAAATTCCTGGTGTTACAACCATCAACTTTTTGAAAACTGCTGTTAACGAAATTCGTAAATATAACGGAGAAGAACCTTTGGATGCGGCACGTTTCCTGAAAATGGTACGTGAGAAAGCGAAATTGGTTAGCATGAACGATTCTCTGCTGAAACGTGCTTTGAATGAGGGTTTTTCAGGTGGTGAGAAAAAAAGAAATGAAATCTTCCAGATGGCGGTTCTTGAACCAAAACTGGCAATTTTGGATGAAACAGATTCAGGGCTTGATATTGATGCGTTGCGTATTGTAGCAGAAGGTGTTAATTCACTTCGTTCTCCTGATCGTTCTGCCATTGTTGTGACTCACTATCAGCGCCTTTTGGATTATATAGTACCTGATTTTGTCCACGTACTTTACAAAGGAAGAATTGTTAAATCCGGCGGAAAAGAACTGGCTTTTGAATTGGAAGAAAAAGGATACGACTGGATTAAGGCCGAAGTTGAGGCTGCGGAAGTAAATCAATAATCTGACTTAAATTCTCAGGTTATTGTCGGATTGGCCGACAGGGCAATCAAGTAAAATCACTTTCAATACCAATAAGGAATGACTTTCGAAACAATAGATTTAAAAACGAAGTTAATCACAGATTTTCACGCACGGGAATCCGTGATGAATGGTGAGGCTAAGTCTGCCTTTCACCAGAAAAAACGTGCTGCACTGGCTCAGTTTGATACGTTGGGATTTCCGACGATCCAAAATGAGGAGTGGAAATACAGCAATGTTCGTGATCTGATCAGCGCTTCTTATAATTTTAACACAAGCGATACGCTTTCGGCAGAGGATCTGGTGGATCTGAAAATGCCGGAGCAGGCTGCCAATATATTGTATTTTGTAAACGGTCATTACAATGCCGCTTTGTCTACAATGGTTTCTTCTACTGATCAGATCATTATAGATTCTTTGCAAAATGCCTACAAGAATAATCCTGAGCTTGTTAATTCATATTTTGATGAGCTTGTAAAGGATGATACCGATGCCTTCACATCTTTGAATACAGCTTTCGCTCATGACGGCGTTTTTATCCATATTCCGGATAATAAAACGGTTGAGCATCCGGTAATTTTGCGATTTGTGAGTGACGCCCGCCAGGAAAACATTGGAAGCCAGCCTCGTAATATTATTGCAGTTGGTAAAAATGCACATGTGAAAATTGCGGAAGCTTTCAGAACTATTGGAGAGCAGCGCTCTTTCACCAATGTTGTCACTGAAATCAATGTTGGAGAAGAAGCTGGCGTCGAATATTACAAAGTTCAGAATGAAAGTGAAAATGCATACCATATCGGAACTACGCAAGTTCGGATGCTGGAAAAGTCACACTTTTATGCAGCGACCGTGACGTTAAACGGAAAGTTTACCAGAAATAACCTGAACATCGTTATTGACGGAGAACATTGTGAAGCGTACATGTATGGGTTGTATTTTCCGGACGGATCTCAGCATGTTGATAATCATACCGTTGCAGATCACCGCAAGCCTAATTCAGAGAGTAACGAATTATATAAAGGAATTTTGCGCGACAGGTCGAAAGGCGTTTTCAATGGCAAGATTTTTGTTCGTCCTGATGCTCAGAAAACGAATGCGTTTCAGTCTTGCAAAAACATCGTTTTATCTACTGACGCGACGATGTATACAAAACCTCAGCTTGAAATTTTTGCTGACGACGTGAAATGTTCGCATGGAACGACAACCGGGCAGATTGACGAGGAAGCATTGTTCTATATGCGTTCTCGGGGAATTTCAAAGCCGGAAGCAATGTCACTATTGATGTTTGCTTTTTGTGCCGATGTTGTTTCACAGATTAAAATTGATTCGATTCGTGAATACCTTGAAAATGTAATTGCAGAGAAACTTTCCAGGAGCTAATATTCGTTCTGTCTTTACAAATACTTATTTTAATGCCCAACCTTCTCTTCAATTGGGTTGGGCATTTCTCTTTAATACTGAAAAGAAATGAATAATTTCCCAGATATAGCGTCTATCCGAAATGATTTCCCCATTCTAAATGAAATCGTTAACGGAAAACAACTTGTGTATTTCGACAATGCCGCTACAACGCAAAAACCTCGTATTGTACTAGACGCGCTGTCGGGATATTATGAGCATTATAACGCCAACATCCACCGTGGTATTCATCATCTTGCGGAAAAAGCGACAGGTGCTTTCGAAGATACGCGGCGCCGTGTTCAGAAATTTATCAATGCTCCTTTGTCTGAGGAGGTCATTTTTACGTACGGCACAACGGATAGCATTAACCTCGTGGCTCAGTCTTATGGTCGGAAATTTTTGAAAGCAGGTGATGAAATCATCATTTCGACGATGGAGCATCACTCGAATATTGTGCCCTGGCAGATGCTTTGTGAAGAAAAAGGCTGTGTTCTGAGAGTCATCCCGATTAATGAAGAAGGAGAGCTTTTGATGGATGAATATGAAAAAATGCTTTCTGAGAAAACGAAGATTGTTTCGGTAGTGCATGCTTCCAATGCTTTGGGTACAATCAATCCGGTTGTTGAGATTATTGAAAAAGCGCATAAGGTTGGAGCGAAGGTATTGCTGGACGGAGCTCAGGCCAGTTCACATTTGTTTTTGGATGTTCAGGCACTTGACGTAGATTTTTACGCTTTTTCGCTTCATAAAATTTACGGTCCGACCGGAATGGGTATTCTGTTTGGTAAAAAGGAATTGTTGGACTCGATGCCTCCATACCGTGGCGGCGGAGAGATGATCAAAGAAGTAACATTTGAGAAGACGACTTATAATGAGTTGCCTTATAAATTTGAAGCTGGTACTCCGAATATCGCAGACGTAGTTGCTGCCAAATATGCTCTCGATTACGTGGATAAGTTGGGGAAAGAGAATATTGTGAACCATGAAAGTGCGTTATTGAAATATGCTACCGAAGCTGTCCGAGAGATTTCCGGGCTTAGGATTATTGGTCAGGCAAAAGAAAAGGTAAGTGTGTTATCGTTTGTTATTGACGGCATGCATCATCAGGATATTGCCGTGATCCTGGATAATCAGGGAATAGCGGTTCGTACGGGACATCACTGCACTCAACCTTTAATGTCGCGTTTAGGAATTTTAGGAACCACACGTGCATCATTTGCTGTTTATAACACGATTGAAGAAATTGATAGTTTGATCAAAGGACTTCATAAGGCCAAGAAGATGTTGGGTTAATCTGAATTTGTCCAATTATTTGTATATTCAAAAGCATAAACTATTTAACATTAAGAAAATGGAGACAATTCCAAAAAATGTATTGATAGAATCGCTTAAAACAATGCCAGATAATTTGGAAGTAGAACAAGTAATTGAACAGATCATTTTGTTATCCAAAATCGAGCGTTCAAGAAAGCAATTGGATAGTGGAGCGTTTCAGATGCATGATGATGTGAAAAATGCCTATAAAAAATGGCTGGAATAAGGTGGTCTTTTGAGGCTAGACAGGATTTGGATACTATTTTTTTAAAACTAAGTTCAGAATCTGTGTCATATTCCCAAAAATGGATTAATGATGTTTTTAACAAAACTGAGCTGCTTGAAAAATTTCCAAATATGGGTCGAACCCTTCCGGAAACGAGATTATCCAGTATCAGGGAGATTTTAGTTGGGAAGTATCGGATAATATATAACGTTGCAAAAGATAATACAATTGAGATTATGGCAATCAGGCATTCATCACGGCCATTATCAGAATATTAAATTATGACAATTAACGAAGCACAAGACGAACTAATCGAAGATTTTGAATTGTTTGACGATTGGGAAAGTAAGTATGAGTATATTATTGATCTCGGAAAACAATTTCCTCCGTTGGAAGAACAATATAAAACCGAAGAAAATATTATCAAAGGCTGCCAGTCCAGAGTTTGGTTAAACGCTTATATGGATGGTGATCTTCTCAAATTTGAAGCAGATAGTGATGCCATCATTGTGAGAGGATTGGTAAGTATGCTGGTAAAAGTTTTGTCAGGCCACACGCCAGAAGAAATTTCCAAAGCAGATCTTTATTTCATGGAACGAGTTGGTTTGCACCAGCATTTGGCTCAAACACGCTCTAATGGATTAGCGTCAATGTTAAAACAAATGAGAACTTACGGCATCGCTTACCAGGCAGCTGATTAAAAAAATATCAAAAGTAAAAACTAACAGCACTCAGTTACTGTTATCCTAAATAAAAAGAAATGAGCGAATCAGAATTGCGTGAAGAGGTTGTTAAAGCGATCAAAATGGTTTACGATCCGGAAATTCCGGTTGATGTTTACGAGCTTGGCCTCATATACGATTTGAAAATATTTCCTGTTAATAATGTTTTTGTCTCAATGACCTTAACTTCGCCTTCGTGTCCGTCTGCGGGTACTCTGCCAGGAGAAGTTGAACAAAAGATCAGAGAAGTGGAAGGTGTGAATGATGTTAGTATAGAACTTACTTTCGATCCTCCTTATACGACTGAAATGATGTCGGAAGAAGCGAAACTGGAACTTGGATTTATGTAAAAGTGGCCATCGGCTTTCGGCTACTAAACTAAAATAAAAATAATTAAATAGTCGGACACGAAAGTGCTCTGACTAGGAGCTAATCAATTTTAACTTTAAACTTTAAGAAAATATGTATCCTCCACAGTTAGTAGCGCCTATGAAGGCGGAGTTGACTAATGTCGGTTTTCAGGATTTGACAAGTGCGGAAGAAGTAGACAACTTCATGCAGAATATGAAAGGCACTGCTTTGGTAGTGATCAATTCAGTTTGCGGTTGTGCTGCTGGTGCTGCCCGTCCGGGTGTGAGAGCATCTTTGGAACGCAGTGAAGTGAAACCAGATCAACTGGCGACTGTTTTTGCAGGTTTCGATTCTGAGGCTGTTGCGAAAATGCGCGAATATACTTTGCCATATCCTCCGTCATCTCCTGCGGTAGCTCTTTTCAAGGATGGTGAATTGATCCATTTTGTTGAACGTCATCATATCGAAGGCCGTTCTGCTGAAATGATTGCACAGCATTTGCAAATGGCATTTGAAGAATTTTGCGTTGAAGAAGCGTAAATCAATTCTTTTTTGATATTTTAAACGGCTACTTTCAAAATAATTCGAAAGTAGCCGTCTGTTTTTTTAAGATTTATTTTCAGATCTGAATTTTATGCAAGGACATCGTTTCACCAAATTTGTACCAGCAGAGCAAACAGGAAATAGTAAGTTTGATCAGCTTTTTGATATTTTTCAGCAGTTACTGCTGATGACGTCAGGTGATGTTAGCGAGGCTATGTCCTGGCTAAGTGAGCTCGACAGGCAATATAATCTGACCAATGATTCTTACGGAATTGGTGATTTTTTCGATGATTTAAAGAAAAAAGGATATATCACCGAGGAAAAAGGGGAGGGAGAGAGTAAATTAATCATGACGCCAAAGGCAGAAAAAAGCATCCGGAAAAGTGCTTTAGATGAGATTTTTGGTAAACTGAAAAGATCGAAATCAGGAGGAAATCACCACACGCCTTACATGGGATCGGGTGACGAATTAAGCAGCGATATCCGTCAGTTTCAATTTGGCGATACGCTCGATCAGATTGCCATGACAGAATCCATCAAAAATGCACAGGTAAATCACGGAATTGGTGATTTTATGCTGATGGAGAATGATCTTGAAGTCGTTGAACGCGAGCAAAAAACGACAACGGCCACGGTTGTGATGATTGATATAAGCCATTCAATGATCTTATATGGTGAAGACAGAATTACTCCCGCAAAAAAAGTGGCATTGGCTTTGGCGGAATTGATCCGGTCAAAATACCCAAAGGATTCATTAGATATTATCGTTTTTGGAAATGATGCCTGGCAGATTCAGTTGAAAGATTTGCCTTATCTCGAAGTCGGTCCTTACCATACCAATACTGTTGCAGGTCTGGAACTTGCGATGGATATCCTTCGTCGTAAAAAGACTCGTAACAAGCAGATTTTTATGATTACCGATGGGAAACCAACATGTTTGAAAGAAGGTATTAAATATTACAAAAATAGTTTCGGACTTGACCGGAAAATTATTAGTAAAACTTTGACTCTGGCCGCACAGTGCCGACGTCTGGAAATTCCGGTTACTACTTTTATGATTGCAACGGATCCTTATTTAAAACAGTTTGTTCAGGATTTTACCAAAGTAAATAATGGACGGGCCTATTATAGTAATCTCCAAGGTTTAGGCGGATTTGTACTGGAAGATTTCCAAAGAAACCGTAGAAAGAATATGAAATAACCGGTCGTTCAACCGGTTATTTTTTTATTTCTTGCCGACCGAAATCATATTGGCAAAAAGCCGATAAGCTCCTGTCACGCCAGCTGGAAGTTCACGGAAAAATGAAAGTCCAGTATAGATGTAGTGGCCTTTGCCATATTGCGCATATAACACACTTCCTTCTTTCAAGCTTTCGTCTGTGTCGTTACTGGAAAAAATAGCTTCGTATTTCGTTTTGTCCCAGTCGCTCGCAAAGTACAAGCCCCGTTCCTGAATCCAACCCTTAAAATCATTCTGGGTGATCTTGTTGGGATAATTTAATAAATCGTGGTTAGGTTTCAAGAACCGAATGTCAGCATCTTCTTCTGCAACCCTGTCATGACTTAGCTGAATTGGATATGGGCCAATTTGTTTGACCATCAAACGTGCAGGAATTGTATACTGGACAACCATGGTTCCTCCGTTTTTTACATAATCCATCAGTTTTTCCTGGTAGTAAGCCAGGCGGGTTTCTGTGTTATAAGCACGAATTCCAACGATAATCGCCTCATATTCGCTTAGATCCTTTGAGAGTGCAGCTTCATTGAGCATAGTTACAGAGCACCCCATTTGCCTCAGCGCCATAGGCACATCATCGCCGGCTCCGGCAATATATCCAATTCGTGTGACGGTAGTTTTAACATCTACCCGGGCAAGTTTTGCCTCAGCAGGCGGAAATAGTGTCTGGCTCGGAATATGCCTATAATTGATCGTACGGATGGATTTATCATACGTTTTACCATTTGCAACTGCTATGGATTTAATCACTGCTTCCTCGTTTTTTGCCGGAGGTGTTATTGTAAAAGAGAAATTCTGTTCCTGATATTTTTCGGCAAGATTGAACTCTGCTTTCGCTGGCTCTGATTTCCAGCCTTTTGGCATTTCAAGTTTGACTTCACCTTTCATGTTGGACTTTTGCGCCTCCACCATAACAGTCAACGTTTTTGGATCCTGGTTGGCGAAGATGAAAACCGGTTCATTAATATTTGTGGTAACCGCCGGGCGGATTTCAAAAGGACGATAAATTTCCCCAACAGCCGGATCTGTAAATTTATATACCCACGACCTGGTATACGTAAATTTCTGTCCGTCGATTTCGAATGTAAAATCCGTTTTCGTTTCAGGCCTGTTTTCAGGGTAACCAATATCCTGCTGATCATCGATTTGAAAAATGCCTTTATCAATAGGCTTTTCGAGCCAGTATGGCTGGGTAGTATGCAAATTTTCCGGTAAACGTGCTTTAATTGAGAAAGCATTCATTTCATTAGAACCCAGAGTTATGTTAAGACTGCTGTCGGCTTTGATACCCGTCCAACGCAGGGAGGTTAGTTTTAAAGGATATGCCGAGCGCTTCACGATCGTGATTTTTACATCTGTCAAATCACCAGCGACCGCAGAAAATTCCGTAGGATTTGTTTCAAAAAATAATCCGACACATTGAGCGAGCAAATCACAGATTTCCTGTTTTTTTGCTTTTACATAAATATTTGCAGTATCCAGTTTATTCAGTTCAGTATTAATTTTTAGCAAAACAGGAACAGAAGCCGACGGATTCGCGATCTCATACTTCTTGATAGCGTCTGTAACAAGTGACTGAACTTTCTGACTTCCCGGCACACGCTTCCAGGTAATGTCAACATCGTCAAACAGATTTTGTTTTGCCGGAATTCCTTCTTTATGTAGAAAATAATCAATTCGTTCGCCGCGGGTCGGCGCGCTGCCAAATCCCTGGCTCTTGTGCTGACTACGGCTTTCAGCTGCAATCTCGGTATAAGATTTTCCCAGAATCTGATTATAACCCCCGATCTCTAATGAAATAAATGGATTTTTTTCGCCTTCGGGTTGTTTGTTGGTGAAACCAGGCGTGAATGTGTTCCATACCAGACGTTTTGCCTGCCAGATTTTTACATATTTCAATTGATCCGGATATGCTTTCGGGTCAGCTGCAAGTTTGAATGCCTCTTCGCCAAGGTATGCAGATGTCTGATGGTGACCGTGCCCGGCCCTTGGATCTGGCGGGAAACGGGTAATGATAACATCTGGCTGAAATTTCCGGATCATCCATACAACATCACCTAATACTTTATTTTGATCCCAGAAATTCAGAGTTTCTTTTCTCGTTTTTGAGAAGCCAAAATCATAAGCACGTGAGAAAAATTGTTGTGCGCCATCTATTTTTCTCGCTCCCAAAAGTTCTTGCGTGCGAATTACGCCAATATTATAACCCTGTTCAGCACCAATAAGGTTTTGTCCGCCATCACCACGCGTTAGAGAAAGGTAGCCCGTACGCACGAGCTGATCTTTCGACATGTAAGAAAGCATCAGCGTATTTTCATCGTCAGGATGCGCCGCAATGTGCAGAACTGAACCAAGAACGTTTAATTTTTTGATACCCTGATAAATTTCACTGGAAGATAGTGTGGGGACCTGAGCACTAATTTCATACGAAGCTAAAAGAAATAGGAGGAATGTGAATTTTTTCATAAAAAATATCAAATGGGCTTAGCTTTGAGGAGCATACGTTTGCTAAATCGAAATACGCACCGTTTCATTTACAATGTACGTGTAAGCACGTAATCTTCAAAGACTTCATAATGAATTGACAGAATTTCATGTTTATAATTACGGATAATTACCTCAATCTCTCCGGTGGACTTCGCTTCAAACGAATTACAGAAAATCTGGTTTCGGATATCCAGTTCGTAGGAAGAGACGTATTTAAAAACCGATTCTTTACATGACCACAAAATATTCAGTGTAATAAAATCTGTTTCGTCAACCCATAATTGCTCCTGATTGTTCAGGAAATAATCAATTCCTTTGGAAATGTCCGGTTTTATTTTTTGAATATCCACCCCAACAGGACTTTCCTTGTTTAGATAAACCGCTGAGTAACTACCGGAATGCGAAATTGAGATATGATAGTCTCCGCTTTCCAGTACCGGTTTTCCGAGTTTGTCATAAAGGATCTCAGACTGCGCTGGTAACATACTTTTAGCCAGACATCGAGCCGAAAGCCATTCTTTTTTACGTTTGTCACTGACTTTTTTTGATAAAATTTCCTTCTCAGTCGCAGAAAGATTTGCGGTTAAAAGCAACTCCTGTACAGATTCTGATATTTCCCAGAGTCCCAGCAGGGTATCCTCCGACAATATCTTTTTATATACCAAGCCCATTTATTTGTAATTTTACGCGTTAATTACTTGGAGGAAGACCAAATGTCGTCCATTTTCTCCTCTGAAATTATCATTCCCAGCGAAATATGTGGCCAAAAAATAGATCATTACGTATCCTTTTCAAATTTCTAAGTATCACTTTTTTGCTGGCCGGACTTGCCTTTGGCGTGTTCATTTGGCTGGTAAAATTGCCAACACCAGAGATCAGCAGTACAAAAACAACGCAAAGCTACAAACGTGTGCAACTTGGACCGAATTCCTATAAGGTTGACAACTGCTGGCTTAGAAAAAATAAAAATGGAATCTGGGAAATGTATCTGGAAGGTGCACCTTATGAACGTGGGCTAATTTACGGTGTTTTGGCCAAAGAATTAATGGAAAAACAGGAAGTCCATTTCGTTGCTCAAATCAAGGAAATTATTCCTAATGCATTCTTTCTTCAAGTTCTGAAAGGATTCGTGGCGTGGTTCAATAAAGATATTTATAAATACATACAGGATGAAAATTTACAAGAAATCTACGGAGTTTCCCAATCATTTTCTGATCGTTTCAATTACATAGGCCCGAAATATTACAGGATTTTAAATTATCACGCGGCGCACGATATCGGCCATGCGCTGACAGATTTAAACATGGTCGGATGCACTTCGTTCGCGGTTAATAACACGCTTTCAGAAGACTCTACTTTATTGATTGGAAGAAATTTTGATTTTTATATGGGTGATGCTTTTGCGGAAGACAAGCTCATTGTTTTTATAAATCCGGATAAAGGATACAAATTTGCGTCTTATGCCTGGGCGGGCTTAACCGGCGTCGTTTCAGGAATCAATGAAAAAGGAATTACGGTTACACTGAATGCCTCAAAATCAGATATTCCATACGGAGCAAAAGAGCCGATTTCACTATTGGCCAGAGAAATTTTGCAATATGCTGGGACCATTGAACAAGCCGACTCCATTGCGAAAAAGAGAGACACATTTGTTTCTGAATCCTTACTGATTGGTTCAGCCCATGATAACAAGGCGGTTATAATAGAGAAGTCGCCTAAAAAAATGGATGTTTATTCTTCTGGAAAAGATTATCTGGTTTGCGCCAATCATTATCAGGGATCTGCTTTTATTAAGGATTCTGTCAATATTAAAAATCTGGATGAGACGGATTCAAAAGCCCGTTTTGAGCGAATGACCCAATTGATGGGGCGGAATTATCCACTTGATGTTAATAAAGCGGCTGAAATTCTGCGTGATAAAAAAGGCCTGAACGATACTTTCATCGGTTATGGCAATTCACGATCGCTTAATCAGCTTATTGCCCATCATGGCGTCATCTTCAAACCTGCTGAGCGAAAAGTATGGATATCAACCCCACCTTACCAGTTAGGAGAATTTATCTGTTATGACCTTGACGATGCATTTTCCAATACCAAAACTTTTCATGCGATTGATTCACTGGCCATTAGAGCGGATACCTTTTTGCTTTCTAATGATTACAAGAAATTCGAAGCTTTTAAAGTCACCAAGCAGAAAATTCACAAATATGTGATGTTAGGCATTCCGTTCAAACTTACAACTGCTGAGGAGTTTGCGATGGTTAAAAATAATCCTGGAAGTTATGTCACCTACCTGACGCTGGGTGATTATTTTGAGAAGGAAAAGAACTTTGATAAGGCCATTGGATATTATCAGGAATCATTGCAGCATGTGGTTTCTTCCAAAAATGAGATTAATGCGATTAAAGCGAAGATTGAAACTTGCAAAAAGGAGAAATCCTGAAAACGAATAGACTGACTAGAAAATCACCCCTATGACCAAGGAAATTTTAGAATCACAAAGTAAAAAGTTGGAAGAAATTCTTCAGTATGTTAATACCAATTCTTCCTACTACAATCGTATTTTTCAGGAAAATGGAATTGATATTTCGTTGATAAAATCACCAGGAGATCTTTCCGTAATTCCGTTTACTACAAAAGACGACCTTGCGCGCTATAATGATGATTTTCTTTGTGTACCTAAAACTAAAATAGCCGATTTTGTCACAACCTCCGGAACTTTAAGCGACCCAGTTGCTTTTTACCTGACGGATAAAGATGTGCAAAGGCTTGCCAATAATGAAGCAGAAGCTTTTCGTTGCGCGAACGGAAGTGAAAACGATATATACCAGTTAATGACCACCATCGACCGGCGTTTCATGGCTGGCCTGGCTTATTGGATGGGAGCGAGAAAAATGGGTGCTGGAATGATCAGGGTGGGTCCGGGAGCTCCTTTTTTACAATGGGAATCAATTCAGAGATTTTCGCCTACGGTGCTCATTGCCATTCCCTCGTTCATCCCAAGATTAATCGAGTATGCCGAGGCAAACGGAATTGACTATAAATCTTCGTCGGTGAAATCAGTATTATGCATTGGAGAACCGATCCGTAATCCGGATTTTACCTATAATGAATTGGGAAAAAGGATCACGTCGCAGTGGGACGTGCAATTGTTTTCCACCTATGCGTCAACGGAAATGGGCGCGGCCTTTACCGAATGCCAAGAGGGCAAAGGCGGACACTTGAATCCTGACCTGCTGATACTGGAGGTAGTAGACGAATCCGGAAATGTAGTCGGAGAGGGAGAAATGGGGGAAGTCGTAGTGACGACGTTGGGCGTAGAAGGTATGCCATTATTGCGTTACAGAACCGGTGATTTATGTCATGTTTATTATCAACCTTGTGATTGCGGAAGATCTTCAACGAGGCTCGGGCCGGTTGTCGGGCGAAAACAGCAGATGATAAAATTCAAGGGCACAACCATTTTTCCGCCTGCGCTTTTTGATGTTTTGGATATGGTCCCAGAGATTGATTTATACCAGGTTGTTGTTTCCAAAAATGAGTTTGGAAACGACGAAATTACGATACTTCTGACCATGAATCTCGAAACCGCATTATTTAAAGAAAAGCTTCATTCTTTATTTAAATCGCGCTTACGAGTGACGCCAGCGTTGCAATTCATCACCGCTCAAGAACTAAACCACCTAATATTTAAACAGGAAAAAAGAAAACCTGAAAAGTTGATATATCTTTGATTGTTAGTCAATACTAATTCTCAAAAGTTTGAAATATTCGCTCGCCAGAGTTTTGATAAAAAATTCAAATAATTACAATATTCTTTAATTTTGAAAATATGAAGCTTTCAATGAAGTCCCTCATATTTTCAACAAGTTGTCCAACTCTTCTAAATACAATGTTCATGAAAAAGTTTACGTTATTTATAACCTTACTATTTGTGGCAGGTCAGGTTTCTGCCCAGAATACGTTATCCGATCTATACAGCGGAAAAGCAAAACTTACTTTTCTTGGTCTGGATTTTACACAGGCAAAATATATCGGGCGAATTGGGTTTACGGATCCAGCTGCCATTAAAAACCAACATATGGTAAGCTGGAATAATCTTATTGAGTATGAACCTAAAAAATTCTCCCTGCAAGAGGCATTCCGATTAAAACCGGAACAATATCAATCAAAAGTTACGGATATGATCAAGCTGAATGAGTCGGCTGATGTGAAAGACAATATAATTGAAGAACCATACACCATCACCGAAGATCAGGTCAAAAAATCCGTTGCCAAGTATTCCTTAACTGAAAAGGATGGTATCGGTTTGGTTTACGTAGTTGAAAGCCTGAACAAAAATGCGGAAAAAATGTGCGCATGGGTTACCTTTATTGATCTGAAAACGAAAAAGGTTCTTTATACAGAAAAACTTGAAGGCGCAGCGGCCGGTTTTGGCTTCCGTAATTACTGGGCCGGAGCTGTTTATAAAATTAACAAATCGATTAACTCAAAATATTACAAGCAGTGGAGTAATGCTGCTAAATAACATAACGTGAAGATTTTTTCTTCATTTCGCTATACTAAATCGTTGACAGAATAACGGAAGCTGTGCAAGATCCTTTTTAAAAAGGACTTTGCACAGCTTCCTCCTTAAATAATAATCCGGCTTGAAACGAATTTTCATCTTATCGGTTTTCAGTATATTCCTGTTCTCGGGATGTTCGAAAATGTACTATCGCTCGGCTGCCAAAGCATTTCAGGAAGGTTTGAAGGGACAGCCTTACGACATCATCATCGTTCCCGGTTTCCCTTACAGTGGGCAGGAGTGGGATATGGTGCATAAAATGAGAATTCACTGGGCGAAGTATCTTTATACTAATGGTGTAGCCAAAAATATAATTTTTTCAGGTTCAGCTGTCGCAACGCCTTACATTGAAAGCCGGGTGATGAGCATGTATGCAGAAGCACTGGGTGTGCCCAAAGAAAATATATTTACCGAAGAAAAAGCGGAACATAGTACTGAAAACGTTTATTATTCTTATCGGAAGGCAAAGGAGATGGGCTTTACTAAAATTGCATTGGCGACGGATCCTTTTCAGAGCCGGTATATGGGAAAGTTTATGCGGAAATTTGAAATCCCGGTTGCACTTTTGCCAACCGTTATAGATACTTTAAAAGTCCTGAATTTATATGAGCCCAATATCGATCCGGAATCGGCGATAAAGAAAGACTTTGTAAAGCTATCACACCGGGAAAACCTCTTCGAACGTCTGAAAGGGACAATGGGGAAATATATTATCTGGCACGAAGAGGATCTAAAAAAGAAAAGATACAGAAGGCGATTTAAAGATAGAATGGTGCCGGACTCAGCATCGAATAAAGAACATTAATCAGTACAATGAAAAAAGAAATTTCGGCAATTGATGCCAAGTATGAAGCACAAAAAATAGCTTTTGGGCCAATATATTTTCAGTCGGTCATTGCACTCAGAGATCTGGGAATTCTTGAATTTATAAATAATAACAGAAAAGGCGTCGCCATTTCGACAATTATTGAAAAACTGGATGTTTCGGAATATGGCGTCGAGCTGTTGATTGAAGCGGCAGAAATTCTTGGGGTGGTGGAGTGTTTTGGAGACGGAATGGTCAAAATTACTAAGATCGGTTTTTTTCTCCTGAAAGATGAGATGACAAAAGTGAATGTAAATTTCATGAACGATGTCTGTTATCTTGGTGCTAAGGCTATGACTGACAGTATCAGAAATGGAAAACCGGAGGGATTAAAAGTGCTGGGTGACTGGCCAACCATTTACGAAGGATTGTCCATTCTGCCGGAACCTGCAAAGAAATCCTGGTTTGACTTCGATCATTATTATTCGGATGGTGCGTTTCCTTCTGCGCTTAAAATAGTATTTAGTAAACCTACGGGTACAATTTTTGATGTGGGTGGAAATACCGGAAAATGGTCTTTTGCGTGTTGTGCGTATGATCCTGATGTCAAAATTAAAATACTGGATTTGCCCGTACAACTGAATGTTGCAAAACAAAATGCAACAGAAAAAGGTCTGACAAACCGTATAGAGTTTTATCCAATTAACCTGCTCGACACGGATCAAAAAATTCCGCAGGGAGCAGACGTCATCTGGATGAGCCAGTTTTTGGATTGTTTTTCAAAGGATGAAATTGTTTGTATCTTGAAGAATGCATATCAGGCGGCTTCGGCGGAAACAAGGTTATATATTTTAGAACCGTTTTTTGACAACCAGAATTACCCTGCGGCTCATTTCAGTTTGGTAGCCACTTCGCTGTATTTTACGATTATGGCCAATGGGAACAGTAAAATGTACAGCATCCATGTGATGAAATCGCTTGTAGCCGAAGCTGGTTTTGAAGTTGTCGAAACTTATCCGTTGATTGGTGACAGTTACCATACCATTCTGGAATGTAGAAAAAAAATATAGTTTGATAAGTCATTTCCTGACAATTTCGAGGGCTTTTTATAAGAAAAATATAACGTTATGAACCCAGTCAAGATTTTTGGCTTTATCTTTATTATTCTTTTTTCATCTTTTGTAAATCCCGCGGTCGACAAAGGTGCGTTTTACAAAGTTTTCGGAAGCAATAATCCGGGTGAAATTGATGAAATGATAGCTTTGTTGGAAAAAGAAAAATCTTCATCCTTGACGAATGCATTTCTCGGAGCCCTTCATACGAAAAAGGCGGGCTTTCTGAAAGGAGCTAATGAGAAGATAAAGATTTTCAAAAAAGGTGCAAGTATGCTGGAGGTGGAGATTGCAAAGAAACCTGCCAATACGGAGTACCGGTTTTTAAGATTGGCGATTCAAGAACACGCGCCGAAAATATTGAAATATAATAAAAATAAGGACGCTGATAAAAAGGCGATTATTGAAGGTTATAAAAATTTGGATCCGGAGTTGCAGAAGATTATCAAAAATTATGCATCCGGTTCAGCAACACTTAAAGTGGATGACTTGCAGTAACTGCAAAGAAAAATTGAATAAAATAGTGGAATGAAAAAGGTGCTTGTAATAAATTATTCGCAGTCAGGACAGCTAAATGAGATTATTGACAATTTTTTATTGCCATTTAGTTCTGCTGAAATTGAAAGAAAACAGATAGAAACTGTTAAACCATTCCGGTTTCCCTGGACAAGCGAAGTATTTTATGATACAATGCCCGAATGCGTAAATGAAGAGCCCGTTGCATTACAGCCGATCCAATATGCCTCGGGAAAATACGATCTTATAATCCTTGGCTATCAACCATGGTTTTTATCTCCCTCCCTACCGATAACTTCGCTTTTGCAAGATCCTGTATTTCAGCAAAAAATGAAGGATACGCCCATTGTAACTGTTATTGGTGGTCGGAATATGTGGCTAAATTCACAGGAAAGTGTGAAGGCCTATATAAAAAAAGCAGGAGGAATTTTAGTTGGAAATGTTCCTTTGATGGACCGGGAACCGAATTTGATCAGCGTTTTGACGATCTTTCATTGGATGCTCACGGGCAAAAAAGAGAGAAAGTGGAATCTGCTTCCGGTACCGGGCGTTAGTCAGGAAGATATAACAAGTGCAGACAGATTCGGAGCCATTGTGCATACCGGGCTTGTAAATAATGATTTCAGTGATTTACAAAATAAAATACTATCTCTCTGCCTTATCAATATTCCAACGGACATTTGGTTTATCGAAATGCGGGGCAAAAAGATTTTCAGGATTTGGGCAGGGCTGATCAAGAAGAAAGGGACAACACCGGAAAAGAGAAAGTTTTTCGTTAATCTTTTTAAATATTACCTGTTGATAGCATTGTTTGTTGCATCACCAATTATTTTGACCGTTTACTTCCTTTTGATTGCCCCGTTTAGTCAAAAATCGATTAAAAAATCTAAGGAATATTACTACGGTGTAAGTTAAGCCGAGTTAAATTTAGGATTAACAACTGCATCAACTTTTTAATAATCAATTTTTATTGCAATGTCAGAAGCGTTTATTACCAGAGTTTCAAAATTCGTACCCAATCAGGCGGTTGCGAATGAAGAAATGGAAGAGTATCTAGGATTTATTAACGGAAAATCTTCTAAGTCAAAATCGATCGTTCTTAGAAATAACAAAATAAAGAGTCGTTATTACGCATATACCAAAGAGGGTGTTCCTACGCATACCAATGCTGAAATGGCCTCTGAGGCTGTCAGGCAGCTTTTTAAGGAATCTCCTGAAGAGTTAAAAGAAGTAGATTTACTGAGCGCAGGTACATCTAGTCCAGATCAGATCATGCCTTCACACGGCGTTATGATTCATGGATGGCTACCTGAAACCGGAACGATAGAAGTGGTGTCTCCCTCGGGAGTATGCTGCGCCGGTATGCATGCGCTTAAATATGCATATATGTCTGTAAAGCTGGAAGATAAGGAAAAGGCAGTTGCGGTAGCTTCTGAGCGTTTTTCCCCTTCTCTTCGTGCAGAACAGTTCGAAGAAGAAGTTCAGGAATTGATCCGTTTGGAGCAGAATCCGTATGTATCCTTTGACAAAGATTTCCTTCGCTGGATGCTTTCGGACGGTGCCGGTGCTTTTTTGGTTGAGGGAAAGCCCAATGAAACAGGAATCTCTTTGAAAATTGAATGGATTGATGGCTGTTCTTTTGCCAATGAGAAAGAGGCTTGTATGTATATGGGTGCGCACAAGGAGGAGGATGGCAGTTTGAAAAGCTTCAAAGATTTTACAAATGAGGAGATTTTTAACAAATCTATTTTTAGTATAAAGCAGGATGTGAAGCTGTTGAGCGAAAATATCGTAAAACTTGGCTTCAACAATTTGAAGCAAATACTGGACAAAAAAGGATTTGACATGAATGAGGTGGATTATTTCCTTCCGCACATTTCAAGTTACTTTTTTGAAAGCAAAATTGAAGATGTTCTGATTGAAAATGGTATCCCGGTTCCAAAAGAAAAATGGTTTACAAACCTGGCGACTATGGGAAATGTGGGAGCTGCTTCGATTTATATGATGGTTGAAGAAATTTTCAACAGCGGAAAACTTAAAAAGGGCGAAAAAATATTACTGGCCGTTCCAGAGAGTTCAAGATTCTCGTATATGTTCTGCCTGCTTACTGTTTGTTAATTGTCAACAGGTTTTAAGACTCATTCCTTATGAAAAAAGAAGATCTACCGCAGGAACCAGGCGCACTTTCGAGGCTGACACGGGAGCTGTGTTATGTCAAAAATGAAGAAGGGAAATATGAAACGGCGTTAAGCAAGGGCTGGGATATTAAAAAGGAAGCGCTTGACAGCGCCTGGGTGGAAGTAAATGATCGGGTGGAAGAGGCTAGAAAGGCGGTCGTTAGTGGAGAGAAAAGTCCGATATACTATTTCATGGAACTGAACCTGATGGATCTTGGCGTACTTTCGGGATATACCGGGTTCTTCACTTTTTTTGTAAAAAGGCATCTTAAACCTTCGGTGTTTAAAACACTAAGCGACAAAAAATTGGAAAAGTATGCCCAGGCGTTTGATATATCCGTCAGCGAATTAAAAAATTTTAAAGGTTAAGTAAGTGAATATCGATACCAAAACAGAAGAATTTCATCACGTCCATGCTGCGCATTGCGAAAATGGCGTCACGACGGCTTTGTTGCGTCATCATGGTCTCGATTTCATGACTGAACCCCTGGCATTTGGTATGGGTTCTGGTCTTTTTTATATACAGGTTCCGTTTCTGACCATAAATAATGGCCCGGCTATTTCTTTCCGTACAATGCCGGGGGCAATTTTTAAACGTACTTGCAGATCGCTGGGCGTAGAGGTTACCCGAAATAAATTCAGGGATCCTGCGAAGGCGCAATTATTTTTAGATAAAAAAATTAAAGAAGGGAATCCTGTGGGTTGTCAGGTCGGGGTTTTTCATCTATCCTATTTCCCAAAAGAATATCGGTTTCATTTCAATGCGCATAATCTCATTGTATATGGACAAGAAGACAACCGATATCTGATCAGTGATCCGATTATGGAGGAAGTCACTTCTTTATCACCTGAGGAGCTTTCCCGCGTCCGTTTTGCGCAGGGGCCGCTTGCTCCAAAAGGACATATTTATTTTCCTGAAAAAGTTGGCGTGATTACCGATGACTTGATCCGTAAAGGAATCGTGACTGGTATCAAACGCAACGTTCGGGATATGATCGGTATTCCGGGTAATTTCGCAGGTGTCAACGGAATCCGTTACACATCCAATAGTGTTCGCAAATGGAGAGATAAACTTGGGTTGAAAAAAGCTGGTTTATATCTCGGTCAGATCGTACGGATGCAGGAAGAAATCGGGACAGGAGGCGGAGGTTTTCGTTTTCTCTACGGTGCATTTCTTGAAGAAGCGGCTGCTCATTTGCAGGATGACCGTTTGATCGGTATTTCTGAGGAGTTTACAAAATCAGGTGATATGTGGCGGGCAAGTGCGATCCAGATGGCTGGTGTTTACAAAGGCAGATTGACAGAACAGCAGAGTTTTGGCGAAATCGCGGACCGACTTTTAGAAATACGTTCTGTTGAAAAAGAGGCCTTTTTGAAACTCTCTAAATTGAATCTGGGAAAATAGTTGTTTTCTCATTCAACGTTGCTGCAAAATGTATAAAGGTCCGTCCATTCAAATTGAAAATATTACCCAAAGATATAAATCCGCTCAGGAGGACAGTCTCAGTAATGTTACGCTGCAAATCAATGAAGGGGATGTCTATGGTTTATTAGGACCAAATGGTGCCGGAAAAACGACGCTTATCTCCATTCTCTGCGGAATTATTCCACCTTCATACGGAAATGTAAATTATTATATCGGCGGAAAAAAAATTGATGAGCAGGAGCGAAGAAGCCTTTTGGGTTTTGTGCCTCAGGAATATGCCTTTTATCAGGAACTTACGCCGAAGCAAAATCTCGATTACTTTGGAGCGATGTACAATTTGTCCAGAGCTGAACTATCCGTTCGTATCGATGAATTGCTTGAAGAACTTGGTCTGACCAAAGTAGCAAACAAAGAAGTTTCTACTTTTTCTGGTGGTATGAAACGGCGTGTCAATCTTGCAATTGGATTGATCCATAATCCAGTAATATTATTTCTGGACGAACCTACCGTTGGCGTTGACGTTCAAAGTAAGAACGCAATTATCAAATATCTTGAAGAAATTAACAGAACTGGCACAACGATTGTGTATACTTCTCATCACATGTCGGAAGCGGAAGAATTCTGTAATCGCATCGCTCTGATCGACCATGGTAAGGTTGTTGCGGAAGGCGGAATGAGCGAATTGTTAGAAAAAAACAGCGCTTCGAGTTTACAGGATTTATTTATCAAATTGACAGGAGAGGAGTACCGGGACTAGGCCTATGTTTAAAGTTTTCTCATCGATTCGTAAAGAATTTCTTCTACTTGTCAGCGACAAAGTTGGGTTAGCGCTTATGTTTGTGATGCCGCTTTTACTCGTTTTTATCATTACAATTATTCAGGATAGCGCCTACAAAATTGTGAATGAAAATGAGATACCGATGCTGGTTGTCAACCACGACGAAGGGAGTGGGGGAGAAAAACTACTGAACTTGCTCTCTAATTCCAGACTTTTCAAAATTGATACGTTTAATAGTCTTCCGGAAAGTGCTTTGAAGAAGGAGCTGCTTGCACGGGGCAAAATGATCGCACTGTTTATTCCACCCAACTTTACAAGCGGACTCGAAAGTAATACCGGTGAGATCAGTCACATGATGATGCGGGATATGGGCCTGGAAACCGATTCATCTGATGTGAATACGGAAAAAATGCCGGTTTTGTCTTTTTATCACGATCCGGTTTTACAGGAAAATTATAGCGCATCCGTGCGTGGTGTTGTGGATTCTTATCTTGGCATGATTGAAAAAACAATGATGATTGAGAGGATATATGCGGATATGGATATTGCCTCAAAATCAATCACATTAAGCGAAAAAATGGCAAGCAATCGGGTTAAGATCAATCAGATCGTTGCGACAAACAGCAATTCAGTTGCCGTCCCCAATTCAACACAGCATAACGTGCCAGCCTGGACTATTTTTGCGATGTTTTTTATGGTGGTATCACTCGGAAGCAACATTGTAAAAGAGCGTATTAACGGGAGTTTTTTGAGATTAAAGACAATGCCGACGAGTTTTATGTTGGTAATGCTTAGCAAAATGGCGGTTTATGTCGTTGTGGCAATCTTGCAGGTTGCATTGACATTTTCCATCGGTGTCTGGATTCTCCCCAAAATCGGTCTACCCGAATTGACAATCCCAACCAACTTTCCTGCATTTGCCACAGTGGTGTTGATCAGCAGTCTGGCAGCAGTGAGTTATGCACTTTTAATAGGTTCGTGGGCAAAAACGCAGGAACAGGCGAATGGATTTGGTGCAATATCCATCATCATTTTTGGGGCCATTGGCGGGATTTTAGTACCAGCTTTTGTAATGCCGGAATATATGCAGTTCGCCAGTAAATTTTCCCCGTTACATTGGTGTCTGGAAGGATTTTATATTCTTTTTCTCAAAGGCGGAAGTTGGCACGAGCTCAGGTCGGTCGTGTTATTTTTGGGAGTATTCATTTTGATTTGCCAACTTTGCACTTATATTAAACTTAGAATAGAAAAAATTATCTGATACTGATGGAAATTGAAAGCTTAAAACCAGTTATAAAAGGACAAATAGTACAATACTTAAATTTGTTGGATATTAATCCGGAAGACATTAAAGATGATGAACCACTTTTTGGCGGTGATTTAGGTCTGGATTCTATTGATTCCCTGGAACTGGTAGTTTTGTTGGAAAGAGAGTATGGTATCAAAATAACCAACCCTGCCGAAGGAAGAAAGATTTTGGTTGATGTGAACCACATGGCAGAGTATATTATCAAAAATGCGAAAACAGCATAATAAGCCGGTAAGAGTTTTTGTGACAGGTATGGGCATAATTTCCGCATTAGGTGATGATGTCCAAAAAAACCACGATAGCCTGGTCAATAGTCGAGCTGGAATAAGAAAAGCTGTTCATTTCAAATCTCATTATGCTTCTTTGCTGCCTTTTGGAGAGATAGAAATGAGCAATGAGAACATAAAAGAAATACTGAATCTGAAAGAGGAGCCGGGATACACCCGGACTTGTCTTTTGGCAGCGAAGGCCTTCGATGAAGCAGTTGTAGATTCCGGAATAACTTCTGCTGATTTATCTTCTTTTGACACTGCATTCATTTCCGCAAGTACTGTCGGTGGCATGTGCCTCACGGATCAGTTGTATGAAGATGCCAATCAAAAATCCGAAGGTTCCGAATATCTGGAATCCTACGGGCCCGGATCGCATACTTTGAAACTTGTAGAAAGATATAATATTAACGGATTTACAGACACAATCAACACTGCCTGCTCTTCCTCTGCGAATGCAATTATGTTGGGTGCCAGACTGATTAAATCAGGACGCGCAACCCGGTCAGTCGTCGGCGGCGTAGATGCTCTGGCGAAGTATACCGTCAATGGATTTAATGCATTAAAAATCCTCTCAGAAAATCCCTGTAAACCGTTTGACGAAAATAGGGATGGCTTAAATCTTGGAGAGGCTGCGGCATATCTTGTTTTGGAATCAGAGGAAGTTGTCGGTGATAAAAAGGTATACGCTGAAATTTTGGGATACGGAAATTCCAATGATGCGCACCACCCATCTGCCATGTCGGACGACGCAGTCGGAGCGATAAGATCGATGAGAGAGGCAATAGAAACAGCTGGAATAGGAGCAGAAAGAATCGATTATGTAAATGCACACGGAACTGGAACTCCAAATAATGACAGCGTCGAGCTAACCGGAATGACCAAGGTTTTTGAGAGAGTGCCGCTGTTCAGTTCAACGAAATCGTTTACCGGGCATACACTGGCTGCCGCGGGCGTTGTGGAAGCGATATTCAGTATTTTAAGTATAAATCATTCGGAGATTTATCCAAGCCTGCATATTGAAACAGATATGGTGGATTTCGAAGATTTTCCTGTCAGGCGTTATCGATCCGGGGTTCAGGTAAATTACGTGCTGTCCAATTCATTCGGTTTTGGAGGGAATTGTACCTCGTTGGTATTTGGGAAGGTTATCAAATAGAGTTACTTAGGTAATTGTCATGAAAATTTGTAGCTTTATTTATCAAACACCGTTAAAGATGGTACCATGATTCGAACTATTATTACGCCTAAGCAACAGACTGTATCTCTCGAAATTCCAAGAGATTACGTTGGGAAACAAATCGAGGTGATCGTTTTTGCAAAAGACGAGGTAACTTTTGAGGAAGGGATATTCGGTAAAAATGTTTCATTCGATGCCCTATCAATAGACACGAGAAACTATAAATTTGATCGTGAGGAGGCTAATGAAAGATAGATTCTTTTTGGATACCAATATATTAATTTACTCTTATTCAAATTCTGAGTTAGAAAAACAGTTGATTGCACGACGCATTATTACAGAAAATCTTACTGTTATAAGTACACAGGTCTTGCAGGAGTTATGCAATGTGGTAACCCGAAAATTTAAGTTTTCCTACGAGCAGGCCGAACAGTGCATTCGGGAGTGTTCTCTCAATAATAAAGTCTATATCAATTCTGATAACACTATTTTAGGTGCTTGTCGAATAGCTAATGTTTACGGTTTTTCATTCTACGATAGTATCATAATATCAGCCGCAATTGAAAGCGAATGCTCAATTTTATTTTCCGAAGATCTGCACCATGGACAGAACATCGAAAACGTCTTGACCATACTTAATCCATTCAAGGTTTAGTAATCAACCTTCCATCAACTCCTTTAAAATCTTCTGCGCTGCCACAGAAATAATTGTTCCTGGTCCGAAAATTCCTTTCACGCCTGCGTCATATAAAAACTTGTAATCCTGCGATGGAATTACGCCACCGGCAATTACTAATATATCCTCGCGACCCAGTTTTTTCAATTCATCAAGAAGTTGCGGGATTAAGGTTTTATGCCCGGCTGCCAGGCTGGATGCGCCAACTATGTGAACATCATTTTCCGCGGCATGTGTAGCCACTTCTGCCGGCGTCTGAAAAAGCGGGCCGATATCTACATCAAAACCCAGATCAGCAAAACTGGTGGCGATAATTTTCGCACCACGGTCATGGCCGTCCTGACCCATTTTCGCGACCAAAATTCGAGGCCTTCTTCCATCCAGCTCTTCAAATTGATCGGCCATTTCTTTCGCTATCCGAAAATTTTCGTCGTCAGAAACTTCAGACTGATATATTCCGGAAACGGAGCGGATTACTGCTTTATAGCGTCCAAATTCTTTTTCCATAGCATCAGATATTTCACCTAATGTAGCTCTTTTCCTCGCGGCATCTACGGCCATAGCCAATAAGTTGTTGCTAAAATCTTTACCTCCTTTTTCTTTGCAAGCGGTTGTAATCGCTTGTAATGCAGCGTTAGTTTCAAGTGAATTTCTTTCTTTTCTTATCCGTCCAAGTCGGGCGATCTGCTCAGTTCTCACGCTTTCATTATCGATTTCCAGAATGTCAAAAACATCTTTAATTTCAGTTTTATATTTATTCACACCAACTACAATATCACGTCCTGAATCAATTCTTGCCTGTTTTCGGGCAGCGGCTTCCTCAATTCGCATTTTAGGTAATCCAGTCTCTATCGCCTTGGTCATTCCCCCAAGAGCCTCAACTTCCTGAATTAATTCCCAGGCTTTTTCGATCAGTTCTTTGGTCAGGTATTCCACGTAATAAGAACCTCCCCAAGGATCTACCGCTTTGCATACATCCGTTTCGTGTTGCAAAAAAAGCTGTGTGTTTCTGGCAATTCTGGCCGTAGAATCGGTAGGCAGGGCAATAGCTTCATCTAGCGAGTTGGTATGTAAGGATTGGGTATGCCCAAACACCGCCGCGAGGGCTTCTACGCATGTCCTGGCGACATTATTATAAGGATCCTGCTCTGTAAGGCTGTAACCGCTTGTCTGACAATGTGCGCGCAAGGCCAGGGATTTGTCCAATTTCGGTTCGAACTGCTTTACTATTTTGGCCCATAACATTCTCCCGGCACGCATCTTTGCAATTTCCATGAAATGATTCATCCCAATGCCCCAGAAAAATGACAATCTTGGCGCGAACTCGTCAATTTTAATTCCGGCGCGCAGTCCGGTTCGGATATATTCCAAACCATCAGCAAGGGTATAGGCAAGTTCAAGATGAGCGGGTGCACCAGCTTCATGCATATGGTAGCCACTAATGCTGATCGAATTGAATTTTGGCATAAACTGGCTTGTATATGCAAAAATATCGCCAATGATCCGCATCGATGGTTCTGGCGGATAAATGTAAGTATTCCGGACCATGAACTCTTTCAGAATATCATTTTGAATTGTCCCCGAAAGCTTGTCTGCTGCTACCCCTTGTTCTTCCGCAGCGACGATAAAAAATGCCAAAATGGGAATAACAGCACCGTTCATCGTCATGGAGACCGACATTTCATCCAGTGGAATCTGATCAAAAAGAATTTTCATGTCTTCGACCGAATCAATTGAAACGCCGGCCTTACCAACGTCTCCCACGACTCTCGGGTGATCTGAATCATATCCCCGATGCGTAGCCAGATCGAAAGCCACAGAAAGTCCTTTCTGTCCGCCTGCCAGGTTCTTTCGATAAAACGCGTTGGAGTCTTTTGCCGTAGAAAATCCAGCATATTGCCGAATCGTCCAGGGTCTGTCGAGATACATACTGGCATAGGGCCCACGCAGAAAGGGAGGTACTCCTGCACCAAAACCTATATGGTCAGCCTCAGCAATATAATATGAGCTATAACCTGAATTAATATGAATTCCTTCCTGAGTCTGGAACGACTTAATTGGCTTTTCAGATTCGTCGGTTGGAACAGCAGATTTCTGAAGCACAATATTTTTAAAATCCGGCTTCATAGGTTCGGTTGGTTTGGAATTATAAAAGAATCAGCTTGGTGAAATTTACCAGTGTTCGGATAAATTTTTAGGCACCAGCCATTTTATTTCTTCTGAATTACTGGTTTCCGGGGAATCTGGCTTATTAGGTATGTCAGTCGTTTTCTCAGTGCGGTATTTATTTACACCCACAAATATTTTATCCTTTTGGAGCTCTTCCTGTTTTTGTTGCCACGATTTGTCAATTTCCTTTTGAATAAATCCCGTTTCAAAACAAGGAATTATTCCGCCTTTCTCTTCTGTTTCTAAAAATAATTCCCAGGCGGCATCGGCCATTTTAATTGTCATTGTTTCAAGCTGATACGAACCAGCAGCCGGGTCTGCAACACGATCCAGATAACTTTCTGCCGACAACAAAGAAGAAACATTACGTGCAACACGTTCACTGAATTCTGTTGTCTCTTCAAAAGATTGATTATACGGCAAAACTGTCAGTGCGTCACAACCACCTATGACTGCGCTCATTGCTTCACTGGTTGAACGGACGATGTTTGTCTTCAGGTCGTATTTTGCATTGTAAAAAGTTGAGGTCTGTGCTTGTATGAAGGTGTTACAAAGTTCCGGAGGTACCTGATATGCCATTCCTATTTTTTTGTGGAGATAGCGAAGAGCTCTCAATTTCGCGATTTCCGTCAAGTATTCTGGTCCGATCGAAATGGAATAAAAAAAACGGTTCAAGGCATGCAACGGCGATATACCGGCGTCTGTAAGTTTATCCAGATAATAAACAGTTGAAGCGAGCAAAAAAGCCAGTTCCTGAACAGGGTTTGCGCCAGCATTATGATATACATGACTTTCCACCATCAACGGCCGGAATTCACGCATCATTTTTGTCTTGTTTAAAGTCGCACAGACATTTTTGACAGGCTCAGAAAAGGCACTTCCATTTCGCATCCAGTTAGCCAAAGGATCATTGGCAATTCCTCCTTTCATGTAATAGCCGGCTCCGCGGGAAACTTCCTCAAATATTTTTTCAGAATTTATTTCTGTTTTAAAAAAGATGGGCGTGTCGCAAAGTTTTACAGCATACAATGTTTTCGAAAGCTCATTTTTGAACAGATCAGGTTCGGTCAGATGAAGCAAAACAGCATCGGCTCCGGCATTAAGTGCGAAGGTTATTTTGTTATTTGTTGTTCGTGGATTGTCAAATTTTATGAGCGGAGTATTTAACCATCCAGGTATCTTTTTCTGACAATTTTGCAGCGCTGATATTTGTTCAGGATTCAGGTCGTTTGCTGAATAATATGCTTCCAAAGTTAAATCAGGCGCGATTTTGAAATTATTTATTTTTTCATATTTACCGGCTAGCTCATTTTCAGCCTGCTTTTTCCAGGCATTTTTATCGCAAAATTCAAATTCAGAAAACAAGGAAGGCGACATATTTTCTACTGTTGATGAGACATTTTTTTACCAGTTGAACGACCCGGTTTCGCGACATGAACAAAGCTACAAATTTGAGATTACATTTTTTTAATTGTTACGTTACTGTTAACCCAAGCTGGCGTCTATAACGTAGGATTATTCTAATGGATTTAGTTGATGGCTTGGTAATCGTACAGATTGGATTTAAATTGAACACTGGTTTAATCTGCAGAGACCATCTATTTTCTTATCTTTGCCGTCCTTTTGATTTATGATATCTGATTACGCAAATTTGACATTGGAAAGAGTAACCGCACATAGAGAAGTAGACCAAATATGGGATAGTTGCCTTCGGGTGATTAAGCAACATATTCCTGATGAGAGTTTTAGAACGTGGTTCGAGCCAATCCGACCGCTAAAAATCTATGGAAAAGTGCTTACGATCCAGGTTCCAAGCCAGTTCTTTTACGAATGGCTGGAAGACAATTATGTCAATTTGTTAAGAAAGGCGCTGGATTATGCAATCGGACGTGACGGCCTGCTGGAGTATTCGATCATCGTGGACAAGGGAAATGAGAAACACCAACCGTTGACGATGAACGTTTCGACTGTTAAAACGCCGAAATATGCGGGTCCTGACAATTTTGCAAATGATCCGAGAATGGGTTCAAATCTGGTGGTTAAGGACCAGGATTCCATGAATCTTGATACGTATCTGAACCCCAATTATTCTTTTGACAACTTTATTGAAGGCGATTGTAACCGACTTGCTCGTTCCGCTGGCTTTGCGGTAGCTCAGCGTCCCGGTCTGACGTCTTTCAATCCTTTGATGATGTATGGAGGTGTAGGTTTAGGTAAAACCCACTTAGTGCAGGCGATCGGAAACTATATCAGAAACCATTTTGACAATAAGCTGGTACTTTACGTTTCTTCGGAAAAATTTACAAACCAGTTTATTAATTCGATTAAAAATAATACGCTTCAGAACTTTACCGACTTTTATATGAAGGTGGACGTTCTGGCTATTGATGACGTGCAGTTTTTGTCCGGAAAAGAGAAAACTCAGGATACTTTTTTCCATATTTTTAACCACCTTCATCAACTAGGCAAGCAAATTATTATGACCAGCGACCGGCCGCCACGTGAGCTGGAAGGATTGCAGGATCGTTTGCTTTCCCGCTTCAAATGGGGGCTGACAGCAGATTTGCAAACGCCTGATTTTGAGACTCGTATTGCAATTATTCAGAAAAAAATCCAGGCAGAAGGAATTCAGATAGACTACGATGTAATTGAATATATCGCTCATAGCGTCAATTCTAACGTCCGTGAGTTGGAAGGGGTGATTGTTTCCCTAATGGCGCAGGCTTCCCTGACGCGTCGTGAAATTGATGTTGAACTAGCGAAAAACACGCTTAAAAACATCGTAATGAACGAGGATAAGGAAGTTACCATCGATACAATTCAGGAGATCGTAGCAGATTATTTTAAGGTTACAATTGCTGATCTAAAAAGTAAGAGCAGAAAAAAAGAGGTTGTATACCCACGCCAACTTGCTATGTTTTTGGCAAAAGAGTATACAGACTTGCCGCTGAAATCAATTGGATATCATTTTGGTGGTCGTGATCATAGCACCGTGATTCACTCGATTCAAAGTGTAAATTTGCTGATGGATGAAACGCCCGACGTAGAGGAAACTTTGCAAAAGCTTCGCAGTTACTTTAAATAATTTGTCATGACGGCGCCGTTGTTACTTTCAAGAAATGAAATTGACGACGTTCTCTGGAATGAATTGGTGAAAAATTCTCAGCAACAGATCATTTACGCCTATTCTTGGTATCTGGATGTTGTTTGTGATCATTGGCAGGCCTTCGTCTGGCCATCGGTAGAAGATTATCAGGTTATAATGCCATTACCTTTCAAGCGGAAATGGCTCATTGAAGTTATTGAACAGCCTTTGTTTTGCCAATATTTAGGCATTTTTTCTCTTCATGATCTCTCGGCAACGGTGACTGAAAAATTCCTGAAATCCCTCGCGAATAAATTCTCATATATTTCTTCTTATCACTTCAATCCTTTAAATACCGCAATTCTCCGACTCGCGTTACCGAATTTTTCCGCTTTCCGGATAAGAGAAAATACCACTTTCTGGTTGTCTCTTTCTGTTTCATATGAAGATATTTTTGCAGAATATTCACCAGACAGGAAGCTTAACCTAAAACGAAGTTTTGCAGAAAAATGGAGTATAAAGAAAAGTGAAGATATTAATCCTTTGATAGAATTATTTCAGCGAAACCACGAATCAAAAATCCAGGGTGGCGTGAGAAAAAGTGCCTACAAATTATTAAGTGACTTGCTTATACAAATTAATAAGCATGAGTCAGCCACACTTTTCTACGCCCTTCGAAATGGTTCGATCCATGCAGGTGTATTGATTATTAAATCAGGAGATAAGGCAATTTATCTATTTAATGCTGCGGACGAAGCAGGACGTAGAGGAAATGCGCGCACTTTTTTACTGGATAATTTTTTTCAGTACAATTCAGGCTCGCCTATATTTTTGGATTTTGAAAGCCCGGAAGTTCGGTCTATTGCGAAGTTTTACCAAGGTTTCGGAGCTAAACCGATGCGATTCTTAGAAATCGGAAAAAATACTCTTCCATCTCCTCTTAGGCAGATACAAAATTGGCGGATAAAAAAGTTGGTTAGTACCAGGCAAGCTCCTTTCGAAGATTTTTGACAGATTTAATATCCATTTCAAGGGATCCAACTGCCAGTTCGACTTCGGCTTTAAGGGGAATTTTGTTAGTATCGTCCGATACCCAAAGTTTAACAGCACCTTCGCCCTTAAATAATTTATTGTCAGGAATGAGCGGGTTTAATCGTAAAACCCTGATTCTGCCAAATTTTGTTTTAATTACATCCTTTCCTACATATCGGATTCGAAGTTTGTAAACCTCGCCGTCAAAGAAAGTAGGTACCTCGATAATATCTCCCTCAGCTACTCTGTCAAAATTGATAGTCCGCAAATAGAAATAACCGCTGATAATGTCGTGAATATTGTTGGGCGTTTTGAAGGTTTTTGTTTCTTCCTTTACAGTAGAAACAGCCTGGTCTCTATCATGGTTGAAAACGATTGTTTCCTCTTTTCGATATTTGTTTTCCTGGATATTTAGGTAAAACATTTGCGGTACAATAGCAACGGTGTCAACATACGAACGCCAGTTGTCTCTTACCCGGGAGATTAAATCGAAGGCACCAGTTGTACGGCCAGTCACATTGATTTTGAAACAAGGCTTATTATTGACCACAGATATGTTTTTGGCAATTTCTACCCTTGCCTCGGCGGCATTAATAAATCCGTAGTGAACCCGGTATTCGACCCTTTCACCAAAACTGAAACTTTTGTTTACGATAACTCTATTCTGCTCATATTGCTTAAATGCAAGGATGGTGACAAGGGATAAAACGGCAATTATCGTAATTTTCAATCTCTTCATCATGTGCGATAGTATCTACAACGAGGGATATTTTTCTTTTAAATAAGATAGATATTTTTTAAAGTCCTGGCCGAACTCCGTCTCAAATTCTGCCCTGAACTGATTTTGTTTCGATTTATAAGTTTGATAACCGATGAAGTAAGCATTATTTGGAACATTTTTTTCTGTCCACCTACTTTTGGGTTTCAACGTAATTTGGTCTGCAAACAGTGTGTCCGCATCATTAAGTATTTTTAAAATCACCTGATTTTTAAGATAATCTTTTCTGCTGCTGTCTGGGTTTTTGTAACTGAATGTCTTGTACAGACTGTCAAGTTTACTGATTCCCCGCAACATGTGCTGTGCATATGCATCGTTATACTTTTTCGAAAACTCATATGCTTTAAGCTGTTTTGAATCAGATCCATACTTCTGGGTTAAAAACCTTATCGCTCCCAAATCTCCGACGAAGCTGGCCAGATTCTCATTCAGTTCAAGATTATTTTTCACAAAAAGTGTACCATGCGTCAGTTCATGCAGGATCAGATTTGCCAGACTGCCTTCTCGTCGCCTCAACATACTAGATAAAATTGGATCTTTGAGATAGCCCAAAGTTGACCAGGCGGAAGCTTCTCCAATATCGGTATCCAGACCGGATTTAATTAATTCCTGCTCCTCACGTATTGCTCGTGTTGAGTCAAAATAGCCTTTGTAAGGGAAGCTGCCGATGATTGGAAAAGTCCATTTGTGGGCTTTAATCTGGTAGCGTTCAGAAGCATTGATCACCCACATCAATGGTTTGTTATGCTGGTTATAAAAAGTTGTGTAATTTTTTGAAGGACTCAATCCAAGGGAATCAACACCGAATTGTTTAATTTCTTCAATGAGCCGGATTCGGGCTTTCAAAGAATCTGGGAACGTAGGATCTTGTAAAACATCTTCAACATCCTGAACATTCAGCAAAATTGTAGCCTGGCCTTTTGCCTGCATCCAGCCATAACTAATTAGATCACGGTAGTAAAAACCAAGCAGGAGCAGAATAATAAATAATGCAGCTAATATTTTCCTCAACACCTGGAATGCAGTTTCGTGATTTTGCAAAACAATAAAGGCTGGTTATAGAACCAGCCTTTTTCTCGGACAAATATATAGAAAACCTGACGTATTAATTTTTATTGCCCCAATTTCTTAATGACCGGCATTTATTTGTTTACATGTCTTTTAAATTTTTACGTTGCCATTTGGGGTATCACATATAAAGCAGATCATTGTTTTTCTTCAATTTGATTATTTTCATTTTGTTCAACAGTAAAATAAAGGGGTAAGTCGGATCGAGTTCATGCCATTTGATTCCAAAATTCGCCCGGCCTCCAAATTTATGATGATTGTTATGATAGGATTCACCCATCATCAGAAAGTCAAATGGAAGCAGATTTTTGGCAGTATCATCAACTTTAAAATTTACGTAGCCATAACGGTGGGCGTACCAGTTAATGATCACACCGTGAACAGGACCCATCAAAAAATGAATCGGAAGTAAGAGAAACATCCACCAGGAGGTGGCAAACTGTATATAAAACAAGACATATAGCGTTCCCCAGCCAATTCTTGAAAGCCAGGAATCTCCGATTTTTTCCATTAATTCCCAATGCGGAACACCTTTTTTAAACTTGGGATCTATCTGGTCCGTACGGTGAACAATATTATTATAATAATTTTTTGTCTTCCACATCATGTCTGCGATACTGTCTGAAAAACTGGGTGAGTGCGGATCTAGTTCTGTATCGGCGTAAGCATGATGGAGCCGGTGCATCACGCCGTAGGCATATGGACTGAGAAATGATGAACCTTGAAATATCCAGGTTGCAGTATAGAAAAATTTCTCCCATACCGGACTCATTGTGAACATTTTATGGGCAGCATATCGATGCAGAAAGAATGTTTGCATTAGTAATGAAAGGTACCAGTGCGCAATAAAAAAGATTAAAATCTCCATGAAATAACTCAGAAAAAGACAATGTACTATTTTGACGGTGCAAAGTTATCCTCGGATATTAAGATAAAAGATGATGATTGTCAGTGTTTAAAGCTACTTCTGTTAGTTAGTACGCATGATGCCTGTAAGATATAACAGATAACCGTAAAATAATTTCGATTTGGATTTTTTGAATTTGGACCGTAAGTTTAAACTGTATTCCAATCTTTCCAAAACTTACGTCCTTATGAGTATCTATCTTCTCAGATGCATCAGTATTGGATATTTGCTTCTTCCAAATCTAATTTTCTTTATTTATTGGACCAGAACTTCAATTGCATTTTTTGGAGTTTTATTGTTGGGTTTTCTATTTTTAGAGGTTATCAAAAACGAGGATTTTAGTAAGTCCGAACTTCTTAATCAGAAAAATTTAATCACTTTGCTTACTGTTTCGTTGCTGGCTACATTAATTTCCGGAGTAAGCGGAATATGTTTTCAAACATTGGATCACTGGGCGCACAATACGAAACTCTATGAGCTGTTCATTTCAGACTGGCCGCAGCGGATTCCTTTGAAAGGTCCGGTAGTGTCTTATTATTACGGCTATTATGTTGTTCCCGTGCTTATATCAAAATTTGCTGGTCAGATTAGGGAAGACGTTATTTTTGTATGGAGTTACCTGGGCTTTTTTCTTGGATTGACGTGGGTGTATTTGGCATTAAATAAGAAAATTATTTTCGTACTTTTGGCCTTGTCTGTTGGAGATACGCCACGATTTGTCAAGTCGGTGCTAAGTTATTTTGCAGGTCCGCTATATACCCAAAGTGCATTCGCTATTGAACCTTGGTCTAATTTTGAGAACCTTCTTTGGGTTCCAAACCAGGTTATTCCAACAATGATCATTGCCGGTATGTTTGTTTATGTTCTGCGAAATAAATTGAATGTGGAATACATGGTGCTTCCGGTTGCCCTTGCCTTCTGGTGGGCAGTCTTTCCATCTGTCACAAGCGGCACGGTGATCGCCATCGTAGTGCTGCGAAAATGGATAATCAAACACCTTAAACTGGACTGGTTTTCGACTACAAAACTTGTAATCCTTCCATTTTTAGCTTGCCTGCCGGTATTGCTGTTTTATTTATCGCACAAAAATATGCCCGCTTCGGGTTTTATCTGGCAGTTTTCCGGGGATATCGCCAGCAGATTTGTTGAGTACGGCGTTAATATCGGCTTGAACCTAGTGATTTTTACGCTCGTCTATTTTTATTATAAACGATATAGCAAGAATTTCTTACCGATGTTTCCAATTTTTGTAACGCTTTGCGTTATTATGTTTTTCCCTCTTTATCGCATTGGCAAGCTGAATGACTTTCTTTTCAGGGGGATGATGCCCTGCTTATTAATTGCAGGGATATACATTTTCCATCCGTTGGCGCAAACTGCAAATTATCAGAGAAGCTGGGCAGTTGTTAAGAAAACACCGTATTCAGTGATCATTATATTATTGTTAGTATCATCTTCGGCAATTGCTGCTGCCAGAATTTACAGAGCTGTAACCATCAATCAGGCTACCTCTACTTTATTTCCAGATAAGGTTGCCTTCAAGCCGATACCTTACGATGCATATCCTGGTATATATCAGGCACTTCAAGCCAAGTGGACGCAGGAAGAAGCGGATCAGTATCTTGGAAAAAAGAATTCTTTTTATGAATTAAATGTCTCTCCAAAATTGTAAAAATAATATCTTAAATTTTAGTTTTGATACAGATAATATCATATCTTTGTTACTGATATTATCCTATCCCACCTTTGGTAGTATCTGGTAGCGTTATAATAATGTGTAAATGATCCTGAAAATATCCTTTTAATTGAGGTTGGAAAAGGGTAAATTTACATATCAGAAATATGCTGGTGGGAGCGGTTTTTGTTTTTCCTAAGCCGCTATTTTATATACAAACTAAAAACACAACTTGTCCTGCTTTATGGCACAACCAACAACATCAGATAAAGACAACAAATTAAAAGCGCTTCAGACTACACTTGAAAAATTGGACAAGACGTATGGTAAAGGTACCGTAATGCGTCTGAGTGATACTAAAGTGTTGGACATTCCGGTAATTTCTACCGGTTCTCTTGGGCTGGATCTTGCACTTGGTGTAGGCGGAGTTCCTCGCGGCCGGGTGGTTGAAATTTATGGTCCTGAATCTTCCGGGAAAACTACTTTATCGATGCACTGCATCGCCGAAGCACAGAAGAAAGGCGGACTTGCCGCATTCATTGACGCAGAACATGCATTTGACCGTGCATATGCGGAAAAATTAGGAATTGATACAAGTAATCTTTTGATCTCTCAGCCGGATAATGGCGAGCAGGCGTTAGAAATTGCTGAACATTTGATCAGCAGTGGTGCTGTTGATATTATTGTGATTGACTCGGTTGCAGCACTTGTGCCGCGTGCTGAGCTGGAAGGTGAAATGGGAGATAGTAAAATGGGTCTTCAGGCTCGTTTGATGTCCCAGGCATTACGTAAGCTTACCGGTGTAATTAATAAAACAGGTTGCTGCTGTATATTCATCAACCAGCTTCGTGAGAAGATCGGTGTGATGTTCGGGAATCCGGAAACAACAACAGGTGGTAATGCTTTAAAATATTATGCATCTGTGCGTCTGGATATCCGTCGCGTTGGGCAGATTAAAGAAAGCGCTGACCAGATCCTTGGTAACAGAACGCGTGTTAAGGTTGTAAAAAATAAAGTAGCTCCACCGTTTAAAGTGGTTGAATTCGACATCATGTATGGCGAAGGAATCTCGAAAGTTGGAGAGATCATCGATTTGGCTGTAGAGCTGGAAATCGTTAAAAAATCAGGCTCATGGTTTAGCTATGACGGAAACCGTCTTGGACAGGGCCGTGACGCAGTGAAAGCGCTTATCAAGGATAATCCTGAATTGATGGACGAATTGGAAGCGAAAGTACGAGCAAAAGTTAATCGTGAACCAGAAGTCTTAGTGGATACACTGGAACCAAACATCGCTGATGACGGAGCGCCTGAATGATATTCAGAAGTTGCAGAAATATAAAAGTAAACGGCCTCAGGAAATCCCTGAGGCCGTTTACTTTTATTGTTATTTTAATTAAAAAGGATTCTTATCATCCTCGTCTTCATCAAAATCATAATCTTCGTCGTCCGGACCGGAGAACATACTACTCACCAGATCCTGGAATTTAATACCCTGATCAAGAGACTGTTTTCCGATCAGTGAGTATTCAGCCATACCATGAAGGGCGAATTCCATCATGAAAAGTTTTTCGTTTGAATCACCATATGCGCTCAACATATCAACAAAATCGTCAAGTCCGTCTATTGTTTTAAGGCGGGCATTGTACTCACGATCAGTCATGTCACCGATCATTTCCATTTCATTCCCAGAACCAAACCACTCAATTACTTTCGCAAAAGGGTTGATCTTGCTCTTTTTGGATTTTTCAGGATCCGGGAAATAATTCAGAAACTGGGTGCGGATTGCTTTACCAATCAGATTTTGAGCGACAATGACGGGACCTTCAACTTCTCCTTCATACACCAATTCAACTTTACCGCAAATGGCTGGTATGACACCATAAAGATCTGCGATGCGGACGTATGTTGTATCTTCACCGTTGATCAAAGCACGACGTTCAGCAGCGCTCAAAAGACTTTCGTAAGCAGAAATTGTCAAACGGGCAGACACGCCGCTTTTACTATCTACATATTCACTTTCGCGCGCTTCGAAAGCGATCTGTTCAATTAGTGTTTTTACTAATTCATTGACTTTAACGATCTCTTTTTGCTCTTTCTTAACAAACGCCTCTTGCTCAGTAATTTTCTTACCAACTTCGAGCGTTTTAGGATAATGCGTAACAATCTGGCTTTCGATACGGTCTTTCAACGGCGTAACGATGCTTCCACGGTTGGTATAATCTTCCGGATTCGCAGTAAATACGAATTGAATGTCCAAAGGAAGACGCAGTTTGAAACCACGAATCTGGATATCACCTTCCTGCAAAATATTAAACAAAGCCACCTGGATACGAGCCTGTAAATCAGGCAACTCATTGATTACAAAAATTCCTCTGTGCGAACGTGGAATCAAACCATAATGGATCACGCGTTCATCTGAATAAGGTAATCTCAAAGTCGCAGCCTTAATAGGATCAACATCACCAATTAAATCGGCTACTGAAACGTCCGGCGTTGCCAGCTTTTCTGTATACCGCTCATCTCTGTGAAGCCAGGCGATAGGCGTATTATCTCCTTTTTCATCAATCAGATCTTTCGCAAATCTCGACAAAGGCGCCAGAGGATCATCGTGCAATTCGGAATCCTTAACATAAGGAATATATTCGTCCAGCAAATTGACCATCATCCGGGCAATACGCGTTTTTGCTTGCCCACGTAAACCTAGCAAATTGATATTGTGCATGGATAGAATCGCACGCTCAACGTCAGGAATAACCGTTTCTTCATATCCCCAGATCCCAGGGAATACCGATATTTTATTTTTTATTTTTTCAATCAGATTATCCCGAAGCTCCTGTTTGATCGAACGGGATTCATAACCTGCTTTTTTTAACTCACCAAGCGTATGAATGCCCAATGTTTCCTTACTTGTAAGCTCTGAATATTTCATGTATCATTAGGCTGTTTTACCGCGCATATGCCACTGAGCGCATTTCGCGGATTACGGTAATTTTTATTTGTCCGGGATACTGCATTTCTTTTTCTATTTTCTGAGAAATGTCAAAAGAAAGCATTCCCGCTTTTTCATCCGAAACGTTGTCTGCATCAATAATTACGCGAAGTTCACGTCCAGCCTGTATTGCATAACATTTTTCAACACCATCAAATGACATCGCCATGTTTTCAAGATCACGCAAACGCTGGATATAAGATTCCATCATTTCACGACGAGCACCTGGACGAGATCCTGAAATAGCATCACAAACCTGAATGATCGGCGACAAAATACTTGTCATTTCAATCTCATCATGGTGAGCTCCGATTGCATTGCATACTTCCGGATTTTCCTTGAATTTTTTAGCAAGTTCCATACCCAGGATAGCGTGCGGCAGATCAGACTCCTCAGGCCAAACTTTCCCAATATCATGAAGCAGACCAGCACGTTTGGCCAGCTTGGTATTTAACCCCAATTCGGACGCCATAGTTGCACAAAGCTTTGCAACCTCACGTGAATGCTGTAAAAGATTCTGTCCGTAAGAAGAACGGAAACGCATACGACCGATCATTTTTACAAGCTCAGGATGCAATCCGTGAATGCCCATATCAATTACAGTACGCTCGCCAATCTCAACGATTTCGTCATCAATATTCTTTCTTGTTTTTGCAACAACTTCCTCAATACGAGCCGGGTGAATACGACCATCCTGAACAAGACGGTGCAGGGCAAGACGTGCAATTTCACGGCGAACTGGGTCAAAACCGGAAATTACGATCGCTTCCGGGGTATCGTCAACGATAATTTCAACACCAGTGGCCGCTTCCAAAGCACGAATATTTCGTCCTTCACGACCAATGATTTTACCTTTAATATCGTCATTTTCAATGTTGAAAACAGATACACAGTTTTCAATTGCATGTTCTGCGGCCGTGCGCTGGATGGTCTCGATAACAATCTTTTTAGCTTCTTTCGTTGCTGTAAGACGTGCTTCTTCCATCGCACTTTTCACGTACGAACCGGCTCTTGTATCTGCTTCTGCTTTTAATGCATCGACCAATTGCTCTCTTGCCTGATCTGCTGTGAGGTTTGCCAGTTTTTCCAATTGCGCAACTTGCTGACTAAGCATCTTTTCAGCGTCCTCACGCTTTTTAGTAGCAGTTTCCAGCTGGCCGGCGAGATTGGTTTTTAGAGTTTCAAGCTCATGTTCGCGGCGCTTGTTTTGCTCAACAGTTTGCTGAAGACTTTGTTCACGCTGTTTAAGCTTCTGTTCGTTGGTTTGAAGAATAACTCTCTTTTTGTTAGACTCTTCTTCAAATTCCGATTTCAGGCGAAGATACTTTTCTTTCGCTTCGAGGATGCGGTCTTTTTTAATATTTTCAGCAGATTGTTCTGCGTTTCGTACGATCTCAGCAGCCCTTTCCTGAGCATCTTTTTCCTTTTGATCGAAAGATTTTTTGAAAATGTATTTACCTGCAAATACACCAACGCCAAGCGCGATGATATCAGATAATAGGACAATAAACATTAAAGAATTTGACATTTTAGTAATGTGTTTACAATAGTTGGGTGCTACCGACTACATGCGCTTAAAATGCCGAACTTGTTTGTTGTACGATGATTAAAGATGTTGCTCTATGCCTGATTTTAAAAAGGTTAACCTGTATCAAACCCTGTTTATTTATCAGGTGATACCGGAAATAATTATCAACTTAATTGGGAATCGCATCTGCAACATTCATTTCCAGTGCATCTATCCTTTTTTCGAACATTGCAAGAAGATTTTTGCTCTCTTCCATATTTCTCTGTAATGCAACCAGGCATTCAATAGAAGTTAGTGCTATGGCCTCAATATCGTCGTATCCTTTTCCTTTTTCCTTTAACGCTTTCACGCGTTCCTTAAAAACCTCATATCCCTCCCTATAAAATATTTCCTGATCAGCCGGAACACTTAACTTGAAACCTTTGTCAAGTATTTTAATGAACACTGAAACATCAGGATTGGGAATATGATTCTTTTTCATAAGGTATCTTCAAGCAATTCTATGCACTTATCGATCTCTTCAATATATCGTTCAACTGTTTCTTTCAGTTCGGCCAAACCGCCTGTTGGTGTCAGTTTACTAGTGACAATTTTAACGAAAGTTTTAGACTTATTAAAGTCTTTTTGCAAACTAGTGTATTTTTTCTTTATTTCTTGTACTTCTACCTTTAACGCGGCATTACCCGACCGTAGTTCGGCATTTTCGCGCTGCAATTCTGAAACTGACCAACTTAGTTTCTCTTTCGTCAGGATTAAGATGTCCAACTTCTTCTCAAAGTCGGATAATTTACGCTCAATCATGCGTGAATTGCTTTGTTCCATTTTTTATCGAATGCGGTGCTGGCCGCGGTTAAAAATCAAAACCAGGCGGCCAAACCGCCCGGTTTTAGTATTATCTAAATTTTACAAAACCAATATGGTGCGTTAAATCCGTGCAATTTGAGGCAGTCCAACAACATCTATTTCCTGATCACTGCTCCTAATTCACGTTCATAGGTGGAAATTAATTTCTGCATCGATTTGTCGATTACTTTATCAGTCAGGGTTTGCTGGTCATCCTGTAAAATAAAACTGATCGAATATGATTTTTTTCCTTCCAGATTTGCTCCTTCATAAACATCAAAAACATTCACTGAACGCAGCAGTTGTCTTTCTGTTTTATATGCAATCTGTCGAAGCTCTTCGAATGTTATCTTCTTCTCAACAACCAGCGACAAGTCGCGACGCACTTCTGGGAAACGCGAAACTTCCTTAAATTCGACTGCTGAATTGTATTGTTTTAATAAATAATCCCAATCAAAATCAGCGAAGAAAACGGGAGCTTTTACATCGGCCTTTTTTGTAATCGCTGATTTCAATAAACCAAACGATACAAGCGGTTTTTTATTCAGTGTCAGGGTAATTCCTTCGGAGAAAATAGTTGAATCAGCTGTTTCCTTTTCTATACTTTTCACTTTCATTGCAACCAAAATCTGGTTTACCGAAGCTGCCAGATCATGAAATGCCACTTCTCTCGCTTTTTGCAGCCAGGTTTCTTCCTGAATGTTTCCTGAAACAAAAAGAGCAAGCCGTTCTTTCTCAGTATACTTACCGTTTAATTCGTGATAAGTTTTGCCAAATTCAAATAGTTTCAGATCTTTTTGCCGGCGGTTTGCATTGTAAGCAACAACTTCCAATCCTGTGAAAATAAGTGTCTGGCGCATGACAGACAAATCTTCACTCAGATAATTCAGGATCTTAACGGGATTCCCAATAACACTTTCACCCAGCGTCGACTGCGGTTCAGGCTTGGTCAAAGAATTAGTGATCGTTTCATTAAACCCATTAGCAGCCAGCAACTCAGACACCCTCATTTTCAGTTTTTCCGGATCATTAACCGGGAAATCAGAAAGATAGTCGGAGCTTAGGCCTTGTGACAGCTCTATCTGATCAAAACCGTAGATACGTAAAATCTCTTCGATGATATCTGCCTCACGCAGCACGTCAACGCGGTAGGGCGGTACGATGGCAGTAAATCCAGCTTCGTCTTCGTTCTCAATTTTAATATCCAGGCCATTCAGAATGGTTTTGATCAAAGATTTTTCCAACGATTTCCCGAGCAATCTGTCGATGTTCCGGTATTTAACTTTTACTTCAAAATCAGCAACCGGATTTGGATACAGATCGGTGATGTCAGAAGATATTGTCCCTCCGGCGATTTCTTTAATTAGTAAAGCTGCTCTTTTAAGCGCAAAAACGGGCATATTTGGGTCAGTTCCTCTTTCAAAACGGAATGACGAATCTGTTTTTAATCCAAAACGCTGTGCAGTTCGGCGCACCCATATCGGAGAAAAATAGGCTGATTCCAAAAAGATCGACGTCGTTTCTGTGGTTACACCCGAAGTTAATCCTCCGAAAACCCCTGCAATACACATCGGTTCCGTTTCATTGCAAATCATCAGATCGGCATCAGAAAGTTTTCTTTCGTGGCCATCCAAGGTTACAAACGGCGTCCCTGCGGCTACGGTTTTAACAATTACTTTTTTTCCTGTGATTTTATCAGCGTCAAAAGCATGCATCGGCTGCCCAAGTTCGTGGCAGATATAATTGGTGATATCTACAATCGAATTGATGGACCGAATACCAATCGTATTTAGTCGCTGTTTCAGCCATTCCGGAGAATCACCAACTTTAATTCCTGTGATTGTTAAACCTGCATAACGCGGAGCAGCTTCATCATTTTCAACAGTTACCGAAATTGGAAGATCGTTGTTGTCAATGGAAAAAGAATCCACGGAAGGTAATGTAATTTCTCGATTTAAAACCGCTTTCAAATCGCGCGCTACGCCATAATGAGAAGCCGCGTCAGCTCGGTTCGGCGTTAATCCGATTTCTATCAAATAATCAGAAGAAATTCCGAAATATTCTGAGGCTGGCGTACCATTTGGTAAATCGGTTTCTAGTACCAAAATTCCGTCGTGTGAATGTCCCAGGCCAAGTTCATCTTCGGCACAAATCATTCCTTCCGATAATGCTCCTCTGATTTTCGATTTTTTCAATACCAAAGGTTCATCGCTTCCTGTCGGATATAGCGTAGTGCCGACGGTCGCAAGAATTACTTTTTGTCCGGCAGCAACGTTTGGCGCGCCACAAACAATGTTAAGCGGCTGATCCAGACCAATATCAACAGTAGTAATTTTCAATCGGTCCGCTTCCGGATGTTTTTCACAAGTCAGCACTTCACCGATAACAACACCTTTCAGACCTCCTTTGATGGATTCAACCTCTTCAATACCCTCAACTTCAAGACCTGTTCCCGTCAATAAATTGCCAATTTCCTCGGGAGTTTCGGTAATTTCTATTAATTCTTTAAGCCACTTATACGAAATTTTCATGCGGGTAATTTATATGAATACCAGATCCAAAATATCTGTGAATCGACATGAAGTCAGAATTACTCTTTCCTTACGTCTGCGCTTCAACAAAGACTTTTGACTAACTGGTTCTGATTTTTATTTATTTATACAAAATTAATGATTTCCTTCTTCAGTTTGTTCTCCTGCACGAATTGCGACCGATAAAGTATTTTCAGCAGGGGGAACCGGGCATGCGTAAGTCGGTGCATAAACGCAGTAGGGGTTATAAGCGGTATTGAAATCCAGAACCAGCGAGTCTCCTTTAATTTTAGAAACAGGATAGTCCAGATATCTCCCTCCGCCATAGGTCTCTTTCCCACTTGTCGCATCTTTGAAAAGCACCGATATCACTGCTTCATTTTTCAATAGAAGAAGTTTTTCGGCAACGCCGTTGATAGTGAAGTTTGCATAACCAATTCGTTCGTAATCAGTTGTACTTCCATCTGTATAAGTCACCTTCATTTCCTTATCTTCTTTTTCATAAGGCGTTATAAAAGCCTTCACGCGATAAGCCGGATCAATATCAAAATAATGAAGTCCGTGAAAACTATCTTTATCCTGGATAGGGGAGTCCTTTGTGGTTTTAAACTGATCATCTTTTGCAATTCTTTCCTGCGTGATCTTGTCAATATATTGCTGGGGATTGGCAGCGATAAGGTCATCTGTATCGGCCTCTGCATTTCCTGAACCAAAATTTTCAATAAAAAAATAAGCCAGTATAGCTATCAGCATCGCGAGGGTACTCCAGCGTATTACTTTATTTTTAAACATAATCTTCCAAATCAATTAGTAAAACGAATTACAAACTTACATCTGAAACATGCGTTTGAAAAAATCAGAGCCTGATTATTTATATATTTATCATAATTTTGGAACTTCAACGCAGCGGAATTTGCGTTCTTGATTGAAATATACCTAAATTCACCTGCCAAATAATTAAAAAACAATACCTGATCCATTATATGTCCTACACAAAACGAGTACTCATTGCCGAAGACAGCTCAGTAATTCAAAATCTGGCAAGGAAGATTCTGGAATTTCAACATTACGAGATTACTTCCGTTAAGAATGGAGAACAAGTGTTACAACTTCTTGAAAAGGAAGATTTTGACATCATTTTGCTGGATATCAATATGCCTGTGATGGATGGAATGGAGTGCGCACGGAAAATTAGAAAATTGGTAGATGCTGATAAAGCCAAAACACCAATTGTAGCAATAACTGGCAACGCCAAAAACTATTCAGAAGAAGACTTTAAAGAAGCCGGATTTGATGATGCGCTTATGAAACCATTAAACTTTGACCGTTTGGTAGAGGTGGTTGCGCATTTGACAGAATAGCGAGTTGCATGAAGATTACATTTTTAGGAACCGGCACATCACAAGGAGTACCCGTTATTGCTTGTGATTGTGCCGTTTGCCGTTCAACTGATTTCCACAACAAACGCCTTAGAACCTCGGTCTGGATACAGGTTCATGGAAAATCTTTTATTATTGACAGCGGTCCTGATTTTCGCCAGCAGATGTTGCGCGCCAATGTCAGGCAACTGGATGCAATTATTTATACACATCAACATAAGGACCATACTGCCGGGCTCGACGACTCGCGTGCCTTCAATCACCGCCAGCAGCAAGATATTCCACTTTACGGCCGCCAGGAAGTTTTGAACCAGATTCAGGTAGAATTTGCTTATGCATTTTCAGAAAAAAGATATCCGGGTGTCCCGCACTTTGAATTACATCCGATTGAGAACGAACCTTTTGAAGTGCAAGGAGTTCAAGTTATTCCCATTGAAGTGATGCACCACAAGCTGGCCGTTTATGGATATCGCATCGGGGACTTTACCTATATCACTGATACCAACTATATTTCTGAAATAGAACAAGAAAAAATTTTAGGATCCAGGATACTTGTCCTTGATACACTTCAAAAAGAACCGCATCTTTCCCATTTTACATTATCGCAGGCACTTGAATTAATTGATAAACTCAATATGCCTGCTGCATATCTTACGCATATAAGTCATAAGCTTGGGCTGCATGCTGAGGTTGAAAAAGAGCTTCCCCCAAATGTGCATCTGGCTTATGATGGGCTTGTTTTGGAGTTGTGAGAAAGAAGGTTAAAGTGCATGCAGGCAACTGAATATTCATTTATCCTTAACTTTGATTTTATGTAGTATTTTATTAGTTTTATACTTAAAGCACTCATGAAATATGTCAGGCACAAAACTTACTTTAAATATTCAGGACGACGTAGTCAGCAAGGCAAAGATTTACGCAAAGCAGAGAAACGTTAGTTTATCTAAAATTGTCGAGCACTACTTAAATACACTTTCCGAAGTAAATACTGAACCAGGAAAAGTATCACCTTGGGTGAAAGAGTTGGTAGCTGTAAAAAAGCCGACCAAGGATTTTGATCATAAAGAAATGTATAGCTTCTATGTGGTCGAAAAATATTCGGAAAAATGAATTTGTTTATTGATTCTGATATTTTGCTAGACGCTGTCTTGCAGAGATTACCTTATTTTGATTCAGCCATGCAGCTACTTTCTTTCGCAGATCGGGATGGATATACATTATATTGTTCGGCGCATAGCATTTTAAATGTTTATTATGTAACTCGGAAAATTGCAGGTAAAGTGGCAGCAACTAAATCTGCAAATTTGCTGCAAGAAAATTTAAGTATAGCTGATACAAACAGAAATGCTTTGAGAGCAGGACTTTCCTCAGATTTTGTCGACTTCGAAGATGCAGTTCAATATGCCATCGCAATTGAAAATAAATGCAGCATTATAATAACCAGAAATCTTAAAGATTATAATAAATCCAGTATACCCGCGATGACCGCAGAGCAGTATTTAACATCAATACGTTGATCTTAGAGGGAACTTAAATTTATTATTCGAAATGGGACAAGGATAATTCAAGGCATTATCCACAACTACACGCACCATTTGAAAAATCAAACATACGACAGCAAAGGTTGGAAAAATGTATTGCTAATTGTTATTCCATATCTGGTTGTTGGAGGCATTTTTCAATTTATTGCGCTTCGGGTTGCCGGTCTGGAATTTTCCTCGGATGTTCTGGAGACAGACAAGCATTTCTTTATAATCGCCCTATTTGACCTTATCGCGGCTTTTCTTCTTGTCGGAACTTTTACAATTTATTTTGTTAAAAGTAAATTCTTAACGGTTGGCTTTCGGCCAGGTTTTATTCTGACGGACACTTTGATCGGCATATTAACAGGCTTCATCATCATGTTAATTTCTCTGATAATTCTCATCCAAACGGAACAAATTGTTATAAAAACCCTGGATCGTAATTTTGCCGATGGATTATGGATTTTCGGAACCTTTGTATTCGTGGGGATATCGGAGGAATTGCTTTTGCGGGGTTATGTTTTGAATAATCTGATGCGCTCTTTCAACAAAAATATCGCTTTGGTCATTACCTCTGCACTGTTTGCTTTCATGCATATTGCCAATCCAAATATGGACGTTCTCGGATTTGTTGGATTGTTTTTCGCTGGGTTGCTTCTTGGTTATTCCTACATAATCACCAATAATTTGTGGCTTCCAATGGCTTTGCATTTCAGCTGGAATTTTTTTCAAAGTTTTTTTGGATTCAACGTCAGCGGGAACGACTTCTACTCTTTCGTGATAACCACTTTTCCGAAGGAAAATATCTGGAATGGAGGTGATTTTGGTTTTGAAGGTTCGCTGATCTCTCTTATTTTTCAGCCGCTAACGATAGCGTCTCTCTATTTCATGTTTCGAAAAAGAAATATTGAAATGCGTTTGTAAGATCCCTTGAAGTAATTCATTAGCTGTAATAACCAGAAAGGAGTTTTGGCTTTTATTGCTTTCTGTTAATATGCTGTAATCTTTGCATAATTAATACAGGCACCGAATATCGCATATTAGGTATCGAATTCTAAAAGTTAGCAGCCAATGTATCGTCAGTCCAACGAGCACAATAAAACATCCTGGATCGGGAGCGCAATTTCAAAAATTGAAGCAGATTATCAGCGCTCTGCTGATACACACTTGATATTTTTGAAACTTCCTTCTTTCCCTGATATCGATTTTTATTTTAAAGATGAATCCACACACCCTTCCGGCAGTTTGAAGCACCGCCTTGCCCGGTCACTTTTTTTATATGCAATCTGTAACGGCTGGGTCCACAAAGGAACTACTGTTGTGGAGGCTTCGAGTGGTTCGACGGCTGTGTCCGAAGCCTATTTTGCCAGATTATTGGGTCTGCCTTTTGTTGCCGTTATGCCAAAGTCAACCAGTCCGGACAAGATTCAGGCTATTGAATTTTACGGAGGACGATGCCATTTTGTTGGCCATCCGGCTGAGGTTTATGAAGTTTCGAGACAGATTGCACATGAAACCGGTGGTCATTTTATGGATCAGTTTACCTATGCAGAACGGGCCACCGACTGGCGTGGCAATAATAATATTGCTGAATCAATTTTTCGGCAGATGGCTCATGAAAGGTACCCTGTGCCACGCTGGATCGTGACGGGTGCGGGGACTGGTGGAACTTCTGCGACGCTTGGCCGTTATGTCCGTTATGAACAACATGCAACCGAAATATGCGTTGTTGATCCGGAGAACTCTGTTTTTTATGATTTCTGGAAAAATAATAATTCCGAACTTTGTGGTGAGCATGGATCGCGCATTGAAGGTATAGGCCGGCCAAGAGTAGAGCCGTCATTTTTGAGGACTGTCGTTGACCACATGATTCAGGTACCGGACGCCGGGAGTTTTGCAGCGATGCAGGCTTTAACTTCTCTGCTAAATAAAAAGGTAGGAGGCTCCTCAGGAACCAATTTTTGGGGTGTTTTGGAACTAGCCAAACAAATGAAAGCAAAAAGCGAAGCTGGTTCCATAGTCACCCTGATCTGTGATTCCGGGGATCGTTATTTGAATACGTATTACAATGAAGATTGGCTAAAAAATCATGGTTATGCTGACGAAGTTTTGAGGCAGCTAGCTTTGTTGGGAGTGTCTTGAATTTTCTTTTTTATTCGTTTATTTAATTTAAGACTTTTGATTATGAATATCAAAAAGCCGGTTTTTGAAAAGCGTATTTTTTGGGATGTGAACTTTGAGACATTAGATTACGACGCCAAAGTAGTGTTTGTAATTGAAAGAGTTTTTGAGCGTGGAGACGTTCAGGATATCCGTCAATGCAGGCGTTATTATGGCGATGAAAAAGTGCGTGAAGTGCTATTAAACGCAAAATATATCCCGGAAAATCGCTTATATCTAGCAAGTGCTGTGATTGCTGAACCATTGAATGCTTTCAGATGCTACATTTCGAAACAGTTGACCCCAGAGCTTTATCCGTATTAAATCGTATTATGGGTATTGCTGAACTTAACAGCTTTTACCTGGTTGGCGGGACAGCCCTATCCTTAAAATATGGACATCGAATTTCCATTGATTTAGATTTGTTTGGAGGGAATGAAGATTTTGAAAGAGAAGGGATTGTGAACGCGTTGATAAATGAATTCGGACAGAAATTTATTTACGAAGGGAGCATTTCAAAATGGGGACTGTTTTGTTTTATTGATGGGGTCAAAGTTGATGTGGTAAAATATTTACATCCTAAAATTGAGTCCCCGGAAATAATTGGTAATGTAAGATTATACAGTATTGAGGATATCTGTGCGATGAAAATTAATGCGATCCTTGGCAGAGGAAAGAAAAAGGATTTTTGGGACATCTATGAAATTTTACATCGATATTCTTTGCAAGAAATTATCAATTTTCATAGCAGAAAATTTCCTAATCAAATGTTGCTAATTTCCATTCCTCAGGCTATAAGTTATTTTGCAGATGCAGAAGAAAGCGAAGATCCAATTAGCTTGAATGGCCAGACTTGGGAAAGTGTGAAACGATACATTCAGGAGAAGGTAAGGGAATATCTACAATAAGTTTGCCTATTTGTTAGGCATAACAACAAATAAAACCCAGTGCATCATAATTATTATTTCTTAAAACAACTTGCTCCGCGACTAAATCAGGAGTTGACCGGAAAAAAATTTATTGAGGCGTTCAGCCAGGAGAAAGATGAGATCGTTCTGGTGTTTGCTGAGTCTGAGATTGACGAGGAATTGAAAAAGCCGTTTTTCATAAAAGCTACACTTAGGTCTGATTTCGCCTGTCTTAGTTTTCCTGATAAGTTTGATCGGGCGAGAAGAAACAGTGTAAATCTTTTCACAGATTTATATCAACAGCAAATTATTCATGTCAGGGTTTTTGTTAATGAGCGGGCAATCGAAATTATATTCAAAAGCGGGGAGGTATTGGTTCTGAAATTGTTTGGAAATCGTTCGAATCTGATTTCGTTTTCTAAAGAAGGGTCGGTGCTCCAATTATTCAACAATAAACTGGCAACAGATCAGACACTTTCGCTCGATAACATGGATCGTCAACTCGATCAGTCCTATGATGCGTTTGTTAAAAATGAATACCATTTTGAGCCCCTGTTTCCAACTTTTGGAAAGTTGGTTAACAATCATTTGAAGAAATTATTAAACGAAACTGGTGAACCTGAAAAGCGTTGGGTTATCGTACAGGACGTTTTAAAAAAGCTGGAACAGCCTACGTTTTACCTTACCAAAATTGAATTGGTACCCATTCTTTCACTTTTGCCGCTAGGGGAGGTTGTCGATTCGTATAAGGATCCGATTGAGGCGTTGAATGCGTATTATTATGCTTTTATCCGCCTGACAGGTATAGAAAAGGAAAAAGCTGAAATTTTGAGGATTCTGAGAAAACGTATTTCTCAAACAGATAACTATCTGGAAAACACTTTTAAAAAACTGGTTGCGCTGGAAGAGGGAACGAAAAACGATGAAATCGCCAACATTCTGATGGCCAATCTGCATCTGATTCCTGAGCGAGCTGAGTCGGTGGAATTATATGATTTCTATCGTGACCAACCTATAAAAATTCGTCTGAAAAAAGATCTTACGCCTCAAAAAACTGCGGAAGGTTATTACCGCAAATCCAAAAACGAAAAGATAGAAATTGCCCGTTTGCACGATAGTCTGGAAGCCAGGGAAAATGAACGGGAAAAGATGCTTGGATATGTTAAATCAATCGAATCAATCGAAATGTTGCGGGAGCTTCGGACGTTTATCAAGTCCAATGGCTTGGCGGGAGGTAACACCGTTTCAGTAGAACAGGCTGACTTATTCAAGAAAGTCATCTTTTCGGGATATACAATTTTGATAGGTAAAAATGCGAAAAACAACGATTTGTTAACGAAACAATATGCGCATAAAGAAGATTTATGGCTGCATGCCCGGGATGTTACAGGGTCGCATGTGGTTATTAAAAATCAATCCGGAAAGAAATTTCCATCCCCGGTCATAGAGAGAGCAGCACAGCTTGCGGCATGGCATTCGAAGAGGAAAACGGATAGTTTGTGTCCGGTTATAGTAACTCCCAAAAAATATGTTCGAAAGCCAAAAGGATTGCCCGAAGGAGCCGTTGTAATTGATAAAGAAGATGTGATAATGGTAGTTCCTACGCCGGAATAAAGAGTGATATTTTAGGTATCAAATGGCTTTGATAAGTCTTTCGATATCACGAACTTCGTAGCAAAATTGAGAGAACAGGAATATTTAGTGCAGAATGCTTGAAAATCGCCGCTTTGTAATTATTGGCTTCTTTACATTAATAGGTATCATTTACTTATTTCGTTTATTTTATTTACAAGTCCTCGATGAGAGTTATTCCATCGAATCGTCCAGCAACTCCATAAAACGTGTCATTGAAGTGCCTTTCCGGGGTCAGATTTATGATCGAAATGGAAAATTGATTGTTTATAACACGCCTGTTTATGATTTGCTTGTGACCCCTAATAAGGTAAAAGTTGATGATACGCTGCGTTTCTGCCGGGTTTTGGGTATCGAACGTAGGGAATTCGATAGTCTCGTGAACGCGGCCAGCTCTTATTCCCGCAACAAACCGTCGTTATTTTTAAGACAATTATCGAAAGAAGATTTCGCCTCCATTCAGGACATCATGGTGGATTATTCGGGATTTGAATTCGCTAAAAGTTCGATGCGTACATACAAAGGCGCTACACTCGCCAACACGCTTGGTTATGTAAGTGAAATCAGTAAAACACAGCTCGCAAAGCAGGAAGAGCCGTATTACAGGCAAAGTGATTACATCGGGCAAACGGGTATTGAAAAGATTTACGAGAATGAGCTGAGAGGGAAACGTGGTACTAAATTTATCATGCAAAATGTAAGCGGTGTTTACAAAGGTGCCTGGAAAAACGGTGAGCTTGATACCATGGCGGTTGCAGGAGAGAATTTATATTCCGGTATTGACATTGATATTCAGCAATATGCGGATAGTTTGATGGTGAACAAGGTAGGTAGTATCGTGGCAATCGAGCCTAAAACGGGACAAATTTTGTCAATGGTTTCCGCGCCGACATACGATCCGAATATTCTGGCAACCCGGTTTTTTTCCAAAAACTATACTGCACTTTATCGCAATCCATACAAGCCGCTTTTCAACCGTCCGGTTATGGCCAGTTATCGTCCGGGTTCGACGTTTAAATTAATTCAGGCATTGATTGGTTTGCAGGAAGGCGTTATTACACCAAATAGCGGTTTCACACATGCGAATTGCCCTATCGGATGTCACGTTCATCCCGGAACTCCAACGGTCGCACTTGGGGTGACACATTCCTGCAATCCGTATTTTTACAACGTTTTTCGCCGGATCATATACAATAACAAAATCTCCAATACATTCAAAGCTTCCGCTGTCGGGCTGGATGACTGGCATGACAAGATCAGTAAGTTTGGGATCGGGCAGCAGCTGGGAATTGACTTACCTAGTGAACGGAAAGGGAATTTACCTGATAAAAAATATTACGACAAAATTTACGGTGAGAACCGCTGGAAATTTTCGAATATTTATTCGTTAAGTATTGGCGAAGGAGAGATTTTGATCACTCCTTTGAAAATGGCAAACGTAGCTGCCATCATTGCGAACAAGGGTTATTACTACACACCGCACGTTATTCATGGGATCGGGGAGAAAAAAACACTAAAACCCGAATTCGCTATACGGCATGAAACCGGTGTAGCGGCTCACAATTTTGATCCGGTTATTGAAGGAATGCTTGGAGCTGTTGAAGGCGGTACTGCCAGAAGATCAAGGGTTGAAGGTATTTCCATTGCTGGTAAAACGGGAACTTCCCAAAACAAAAGAGGTATGGATCACTCAATTTTCATTGCCTTTGCGCCCGTTGAGGATCCAAAAATTGCCATTGCCGTTTTTGTAGAAAATGCTGGATCTGGAGGGCAGGCGGCAGCACCGATTGCCAACCTGATTATAGAAAAATATCTAACAAGAAAAATCACAAACAAGGCGCTTGAAAAAAGGATGATGGAGGCGGATTTCATGAAAAACGTGATTCTGCCTGCTCCCCCTAAGCCAATAGTTAAAGATACCACAAAAAGAAGGCAGGGGATTCCGATGGTGCCGATTGAAAAACCGATGCCGAAAGTGATTAACTGGTTGAAAAGATTCTAGTCTGACTGGTCGTGTTAATACTCAAATCAACAAAAAATTTTAATTGTTAAGTTAATGGAAGAGGGAAAACCCATAACCAAAAATGTCGATTGGATGGTCGTATTGATCTATATCGCTTGTCTTGGGATAGGGTGGGTCAATATTTATGCGGCGGTTTATAATCCGGAAACGCATAGCAGTATTTTTGATTTATCGAACAATGCCGGAAAACAGCTGATGTGGATCGGTACTACATTTATCCTGATCATCTGTATCCTGGTTATCGACTATAAATTCTACGAGACGTTCTCTTTTATTATTTATGCGATAGTAATATTTCTGCTCGTCGTCGTACTTTTTGCCGGGTCCAATATTAATGGTTCGCGCTCTTGGATTAAATTTGGGGCTATTTCCCTGCAACCTGCACAGTTTGCTAACCTGGCTGTAAGTTTGGCAATTTCGAAGTATTTGAGTGATCCTGCTATCAGTTTATCGCGAAAATTAAAGGATTATTATCCAATTCTTGGTATTATAATTCTGCCCTCGATATTGATTCTATTATCAAATGAGACAGGTTCGATGCTTGTTTTCGCATCTTTTGCGATCATACTTTACCGTGAAGGAATGCCTGGATTTATCCCGGCCATTGGAATCATTTCGGCGGCCTTGCTGATCATTTCTCTTCTTTATGACTCCTGGTATATCGCCGGAGCGATCATCGTTATCGCAGGAATTGTGATTTGGTTAATGCCAGTTATGACGCGTCGTCGGGGAGGTCTTGTCGCAACTATTCTGATTGCATTTGTGATGATTTCTATCGTTTTCGGCGTAGATTTTTTCATGAACAATGTTTTACAAAAACATCAGCGCGGTCGTATCATGGTACTTCTAGATCCTGATTCAGATCCACGCGGTATTGGCTGGAATGTTATCCAGTCAAAAATTGCGATCGGTTCAGGCGGGTTTACCGGCAAAGGATTTTTGCAAGGGACACAAACAAAATTTGATTTCGTTCCTGAGCAAAGTACTGACTTTATTTTCTGTACCGTCGGGGAGGAGCACGGATTTATTGGAACTGCCGTTGTTGTTACATTATTTATCCTACTGATTTCCCGGCTTGTGATTTTAGCTGAGCGACAGCGAAGTCGTTTTGCCAGAGTATATGGCTATTGTGTAGCGGGAATTTTCTTCTTTCATTTCCTGGTCAATATCGGGATGACAATCGGATTGATGCCGGTTATTGGAATTCCTCTGCCGTTTTTCAGCTATGGAGGTTCGTCTTTATGGTCGTTTTCTGTATTACTTTTTATCTTTTTAAAGATAGATGCGCAACGGCCATTTACATTGTCCAGAGGATGATTTTGATCGAAATTAGGTAGGCTTTTAAATCAGTTTTTCAAATAATTCGCAAGTAGTAATGATACGATTAAAGCCTAGCGCAGTCAATTGATAGATTAATTTCTTATCTCCTGTCCATAGCCAGCAGTCAGTCTGCAAGGTTAGCGCTACATAATTAATATCAAAAGCATCCACACCAACAGTTAATCGCTCAGCCTCTATCCAGTGTTGTTGTTCGATTAATGTCTCATTAAAGAACTCGAAATGCCTAAGTGCGGAGTATAAAATATCCAAAACTTCGGGTTGAGACCTCTTTGAATATTTAATGATCTTTGGCTGATGCTTAAATAATTCGATAAATGCGTAATAGCAACTTACTTTATTAAAAGGGGACGACGGATGCGCAATTATTTGTCCAATTCTGCTATCCGGTGCAATCACAGCACTGAACATGATATTCATGTCAACAACGACAATCATTTAACGAAGAGACTGCGGTTTTTTACCCACCATTCTTTATGAATATCACGCGCTAATTCCGCAGCTTCTTCTGTTCCCTGATTTTTCGAAATGGATTCCATCAAATTAAGGTAGTCTACAACCTTTTGCGTCGCTCTTATATCAGCCGGTGTGCTAATACGTATAATCAAATCCTGATTTTGCTGTTCAATTACCATTTGTTTTCCCTTTAACAAATATAATAAACTAATTTTCAACAGTCAACCCGAATAATATTTGTAAATCAATGCTACTTACCTCGTTAATAGAAAAAATTAACCCAATTTTCCAGCCGCCATTATTAATAATACCCATCCAATAATCAGTAGCAATCCGCCAATTGGAGCCGTCGCTCCAAATTTTGTGATGCCGGTAAAGCAAATTGCATACAAGGATCCTGAAAAAATCAATACTCCGAAAATAAATGCATGCCCGGACCAGCCTAGTAATTTTACGGCGTCTTCACCCGCTCTTTGCAACAAAAGTCCCACCAAGACCATCGCCAGCGCATGATAAAATTGGTACTTAACAGCGGTTTCGAAAGTGTCCATTCTTCCGGAAGCTTCCAGCATTCCTTTTAGTGCATGTGCGCCAAATGCGCCGAGTGCTACGGCTATCGCGCCAAACAATCCACCAGCTTGAATAATAAATTTCATATAAAAAAAAGAAATTTTGTAATTGAAAATACTTGTATCGTGCTTGTCAGCCAAGTATGAATCGGTCAGCGTCAAAGTTAGGTTTGAGAAAAGGGCTAACCAACTCCTGATTCATATTTCTTTATTAACTTGCACACATAAATATCCGGCGATAAATATTTGGTCCGGGCAAAATTTTTAAAATGACTATTGAACGATTTATTCAGCTTTGGACACACCGCTATTTTAAATATACCCACATATTTAATGCTCACCTGCAAGGTTATAAGGCTTGGTTTCATTTCAAATTAAAAAAAGCGGGATTCTCGAAGCGAAAAGAATTAATCGCGATTGTCAGGACTGAACATTTTGGCGACATCGTGGCAGCAGAACCGATATCCAGATATGTGCGTTCGCTACATCCAGATTCGCATATCGTGTGGTTTGTCAAGCCTGCTTACCATGAATTGGTAGATCATAACCCGGCCATAGATGAGACTTTCGCAGAGTTTTGTGTAACACAACGCCGTGTTTTATTACAGACAGGTGTGTTTGACAAAGTTTATCCGCTTCAATTCAGCAACAATAATCATTGTGCCAAATGCCAGGTTTTTGTAGATAATCCTATCGCAGAAAAAAGAGGTATTAACGTACATACTTATTTCAACTTTGGTAATCTGCTCGAAGTTTTTGCACAAACGGCTGATTTGATCGGCGAAAAGGTGGCTTTTCCAGCGGACGATAATCCAAGGCTGTATTTGCAGGAAAGTCATCGTCAAAAAGTAGATACGCTGGCATTGCCGGAAAAATATATTGTGCTTCATTGCCAGTCAAATTATACTCCGAAAGATTGGCCGGCAGCGCGCTGGAACCAGCTTGTCGAATGGCTTGCAGTAAACTATTCCTACCATATTATAGAAATTGGCCTGGTTAGTAATTTGTCTGTAGAAACACCTGTTTACCGAAATTTGTGTGGAAAGTTGTCAATACTCGAAACCGCGGAGGTTATTAAACGGGCAGACTTTTTTATAGGACTGGATAGCGGACCATCACACCTGGCAAATGCTGTTGGTACGAATGGAATCATTTTGATGGGATCTCTGGGCAGTTTTCCTTCTTATAACCCTTATTCAGGTAAGTTTGGCAGACAGGAAAATGCAGTTTTCGTCAGAAAGGATGGCTCACCTTGTTCAGATCTTACATTTGATTTTGTAAAAGATAAAGTTGTCTCAGCATTGGGCACTGGGAATAAAAAAGAAAGCAGTACTTTTTAATACTGCTTTCCTCTACTAATTATCTGGCTCCGAAAATCGCACTTCCAACACGTACGAAGGTGCTACCTTCTTCTATTGCAATTGGAAAATCGCCACTCATACCCATTGATAATTCGTTCATTTCTACGTTTTCTCTTTCGTAAGACTTAAAGGATTCAAACATATTTTTCAACGCACTAAATTCCTGCCGGACTTTATTATTATCGTCGGTATTTGAAGCCATACCCATCAGACCAACGATTTTAATATTATTTAAGGAAGCTAGTTCCTCAGATTCGAGAATTTCACGCGCTTCTGTTTCTGAGAGTCCGAACTTGGTTTCTTCCTCTGCGATAAATATCTGAAGCAGACAATTAATGATGCGGTCATTTTTCTTTGCTTCCTTATTTATTTCTTTTAAAAGCTTGAACTGGTCCACAGAATGCACCATGGAAACGTAAGGAGCCATATATTTTACCTTGTTCGATTGCAGATGGCCAATCATGTGCCATTCAATATCTTTTGGCAGCGCCTCGTATTTCGCAGTCATTTCCTGCACCTTATTCTCTCCAAATCTGCGAAATCCAGCATCGTAGGTTTCTTGTAAAATTTCAGTTGGTTTGGTTTTAGTAACAGCGATTAATCTGGCCTTTCCTTGCAGCTGCTCTTCTATTTCGGCAATATTTTCAGCGATTGTTGACATGTTGAAAGTAAATTTTATGATAATGAACAGCTTAGATCGAATAAATGGAACTTACTTTGCACAAATCGAGCTTAACTTATTTCAAAATTGAAAAAAACATAGTTCTTTTACCAATTAATTTAAATTTTAACTCTCTATATGGACTATAACCAAGAAGAAAAGCAAGATCGGAAAACTCTTCTGTGGGCTGCCCTGGCTGTCCTGGCATTGCTTAATTTGGTACTTGTTTATTTTATCTATCATGAAAAACAGGAAAATAGGGTTAAGGACGATATAATAACTGCGAAAACTGAGGAGGTTTTGTTCACAAAAACAAAACTGGATTCCATATCAGCCGAACTGGATACCAAAATCGCAGAAATCCAAAAGTTGGGTGGAAGTGTTGATTCTCTGATTGAGTTAAAAAAACAGCTTGAAAAAGATAAGCAGGAGCTGAAAAATGTAAATAGTTTTTCGTCGGCAAACTTTAACAAAAAAATTAAATCATACGAACAGGTATTGTTGCAGAAAGATACCGAACTGGCGACCTTACGTGAGGAGTTGGGGATCGTTACCAATAAAAATCAAGAGCTGAGCCAGCAGGTGTCGGGATTGGAATCGGAAAGACAATTACTGAACGATTCGGTTACAAACTATTCAGCACAAAACCGTGAACTGGCAGAAAAAGTGACGCTGGCATCCGCTTTGCGTACGGAAGAACTTGCTATCAATGCAGTATCTTCGAAAGGAAAAGAACGTGAAGGTGGAAATTATAAAGCCAAACGTATTGATAAACTGAAAGTTAGCTTCAAGCTTGGTGAAAATGCAGTAGCAAAACAGAATGAAAAAGATATTTATTTGAGAATTCTGGATCCGGAAGGTGCAGTACTTTCTGATATGGCCACTGGTTCGGGCGCATTTTCTTACAATGGAAAGGAAATGATCTACAGTTCCAAACAGACTATTAATTTTACAAACAGTCGTCAGTTGGTTGATATCTACTATGGCCGTGGCGGAATCCAGATGAAAGGTGGGAAATATTCAATTGAGGTTTACAGTGAAGGATTTAAAATTGGGCAAGGTGATTTTACAGTAAAATAATCTGTAACCGCCTAACTTTCTGATAAATATAAATAGGGCTTGCAATTGTCAATTGCAAGCCCTATTTTTGCACCCTCATTATGGATTCCAGTAATCGTTAATGAGAATTAAAATCAATTTATATTTAAATATTTGCCGTATGTCTAAGCAGTATGAAACGGTGTTCATTCTAACTCCCATCTTGTCTGAGGCTCAGATGAGGGATGCCGTTGAAAAATTCCGTACGCTGATCACTGAGAATGGTGGTTCACTTGTACACGAAGAAAACTGGGGATTGCGTAAGCTAGCCTACCCCATTCAAAAGAAAAATACAGGTTATTACACTGTATTCGAATATTCATCGGAAGATGGAGCCGTTGTTGACGTTTTGGAAACGGAATTCCGTCGTGACGAACGCGTTATGCGTTTTATGACAATCGCCCTTGACAAACATTCTCTTGCTTACAACGAGAAAAAACGTAAAGGTCTGATTGGAAGAAAGAAGGAAGAAACAACTGAATCTAAAACCGAAGCATAAGCTATGTCACTCGTAAACGAACCGGTTGAAAAAAACATCAACCGCAAAAAATATTGCCGCTTTAAGAAAGCAGGCATTAAGTACATTGATTACAAGAATCCTGACTTTTTGTTGAAACTTGTAAATGAGCAAGGAAAGATCTTGCCACGTCGTCTTACAGGTACTAGCTTGAAATATCAGCGTAAAGTATCTCAGGCAATTAAAAGAGCACGTCATTTGGCTTTATTGCCTTTTGTTGCTGATCAATTGAAATAAAATAGAAAGAGATACTAACAATGGAAATCATACTAATAACTGATATTGCCGGAGTAGGTTATAAGAACGACATCGTGAATGTAAAAGCGGGTTTCGGTCGTAATTACCTTATTCCGCAGGGTTTTGCCTTATTGGCTAATGACTCTAATCGTAAAATCGTTGCTGAAAACGTACGTCAGGCTGCTCACAAAGCTGAAAAGCTTAAAAAAGATGCAGAAGACATTGCCACAGCAATTGGCGATTTGATAATTGACATTCGCACTGTTGTTGGAGAAAGCGGCCGTATTTTCGGACGTGTTACCAACACACAGGTTGCAGACGTGCTTAAATCAAAAGGTTTTGACATTGACCGTAAGAAAATTACAGTTGATGACGTAAAATCTGTTGGTACTTATTCAGCATTGATCGATCTACACAAAGAAGTGAAACATAAAGTAACTTTGAACGTAATCGCAGCAGAAGATTAATATTCATCTTCTTCGACATAAAAAAAATGACAACCCGAAAGAGTTGTCATTTTTTTTATGTCGTTTATTAATAAACCCACAGCCAACTGCCGAAAGCCAAAGGCTATTAGAGTGCCGGAATTCTCAACACCTGACCTGGATAAATTTTATCCGGATGCGTAAGCATAGGTTTGTTCGCTTCGAAAATGACTGGATATTTCATCATATCTCCATATACAGCTTTCGCGATCAGAGAAAGCGTATCCCCTTTTTCAACGGTATGATATGTTGCTTCCGGCGCAGGTACAGCAACTTTCAATCGGTTGTCTACAATTTTAACGCCTTCCACATTACCTACAGCAAGCGCGATTTTCTCGGCATCTTCCTGCTTGGCAACTTCTCCCTCGATAGTAACTGTGTCAACTGAAGTTTTTACTGATAACGAGTTATAAGCAAGGCCAAGTTGTTTTACATGAGCCAAAAGAGCACTGGCGCGTAGTGGTTCTGCTTCCGGTGTTGGAGCAGCTGCTTCCTTGTGGAAAATTTTTTCTCCTACTCCTTGAAAAAAAGAGATTAGTCCCATCGTAAAAATTTGGTTTTTGTTGTAAAAAATTGATTTAATTTTAGAGTCAAAGCTACTCTATTTTTTAAATAGAACAACTGTCAGACGGCTATTTAACAGATTAGTCACATGTATAAAGCGCACATTTAATACATTTTTTACTGCATTTAGAATGCTCATCTTCGTACTTTTGCATAACACTTGAATAAATACAATTATTATACCCGCCTGGCATGAATCGTACCGAGTCACTCCTGAAATTAAAGAATGAGCAATTTGATATTTGTATAATCGGGGGAGGAGCGAGTGGTGCAGGCTGCGCATTGGATGCAGTGCTGAGAGGTTATAAAGTAGCGTTAATAGATAAAAGTGATTTCGCATCGGAAACCTCGTCCCGTTCGACAAAACTGATTCATGGGGGCGTTCGCTATCTGGAACAGGCTTTTAAAAATCTTGATTTTGCGCAGCTTAAACAAGTTCGCCACGGACTTGAAGAAAGGCATATCGTGTTAAAAAACGCTCCTCATCTTGCAAGGCCGTTGGCTTTGTTGACGCCTGTAAGTTCCTGGATTGAAGGTCTTTATTTTAGTATAGGGCTTCGGATGTACGACTGGTTTGCAACGAATGACAGCTTACCAAAAAGCAAATGGTTGAAAAAGGAACAGGTGTTGTCAAAAATCCCGACGCTTAATAAAACAAAATTGCACAGCGCAGTTATGTATTATGATGGACAGCTTGATGATGCCCGATATTGTCTTGCACTTGCTCAATCTGCCTCAGAGGCCGGCGCGGTCGTTTCAAATTATCTTGAAGTAAAAGGATTTAAAAAAAGTCAGGACGGGAAACTGAGTGGAGTGCAGGTTTCCGATACGCAATCTGGGCAAGAATTCACCATAAATGCGAAACTGGTTATTAATTGTACCGGGCCCTTTTCTGATAAAATTCGTCATTTTGCGAATAACAGCTTGCCAGGAAGAATTCGTCCAAGCAAAGGTGTTCACGTGGTTCTTCCTTACGAAGTATTGAATAGTGACCACGCGATGCTGATTCCTAAAACGCCTGACGGGAGGGTGGTTTTTGCAATTCCTTTTGAAGGATCCATGTTGCTAGGGACGACGGATACAGATTCAAATGATGTCGAGAATGAAGCCAGTCTCAACAGTAAAGAGGTGGATTATCTGGTCAGTACGTTAAATCCTTACCTGGCAAATAAAATAGACATATCTCAAATCAAATCAGGTTTTGGAGGTTTACGACCATTACTTTCGGCTGATCCCAATAAGTCGACAAAGACATTGCTGCGCGACCATGAGATTGAAATCGATGCTGTTTCTGGCCTCCTAAGTCTTTTAGGCGGAAAATGGACGACCTATCGTTTGATGGCAAAGGATACAATTGATCAGGCCGATTTTATTTTGGGTCAAAAAAATGAGTGTACGACTGCCGGGCATATGCTTGTTGGTGGAGCAAATTATGATTTTGAATCCTGGAAATACCTGGCGAAAGATTTCACTTTGCCGGAGGATATCAGTCAGCATCTCGTTAAAAAATACGGTTGCCGGGCTGGGGAAGTAGCAAAACTGACTACTTTTAATAATCCGTTAAAAGAAAGACTTAGTCCTCAATATCCATACATCAAAGCTGAGGTTTTATATACAGTTAGACAGGAAATGGCTGTGACACCAAGAGATTTTCTGGCCAGGAGGATCCGTTTGGAAATTACAGATTGGGAAACTACATTAGCGGTCTTGCCAACTGTTGTGGAGATAATGGGGTTAGAACTTGGCTGGGATAATGCCGAAAAGCAAAGGCAAATATCACAATACGCTCAGCAACTGCAATATTTTCAGAAAGAAGCAACGGGAGAGGTAAAAAAGGATCTCTGAAATAAGTCCTGAAACATGTTTATAAAAGATTTATACTGCATATCACCGCAGCGAACTTTCGATGATACTTTTTTTGAAAATGAGCCGAAAGTCTATTATGGGAATCGTTATGAAGCTCTGGAACCGGCTTACGGTAAATTAATCCCCGCTGGCCTGCTCAGAAGAATGGGTAAGGCGGTTAGGATGGGCGTAGGTGCCGGACTTCCGCTGATACAGAGAAACTCAGATCTCGATGGAATTATCCTGGGCACAGCAAACGGTGGACTTGAAGATTGCCTGAAATTTCTTAACCAGATTGTTGATTACAATGAGGGTACGCTAACGCCAACTAATTTCGTTCAGAGCACTCCCAACGCAGTCGCTGGAAATCTGGCGTTGATGAGTAAAAATACTGGTTACAACAACACGCACGTACACAAAGGTCTGGCTTTTGAAGCTGCTTTGTTGGATGCGATTTTACTTTTGGAAGACAAAAAATTGACGTCTTTGCTGGTGGGCGGTATTGAGGAAATTTCGGATTATAATTACAATATCGATTTTCTGGCCGGATCTTTCAAAACGGAAGAAACCGATTCCAATCTTCTGCTTCATTCAAACACGCCTGGCACTGTTTGTGGCGAAGCTGCGGTAATGTTTGTCGTTGAGGCAGAAAAGTCTGAAAATTCCCTTGCTGAAATTGTCGATGTGGAACAGATCAGTTACGCAGATGAAGAAAAATTGCGGGCGAAACTAACCTATTTTCTCAACCGAAATAATATCCAGCCTGCTGAGATCGATGCATTGATATTGGGTTTCAGTGGCGATATTAGAAATGATTACTGGTACAAGTGGCTGAATCAAGAGTTTTTTCCGGAAAGTGCTGTCTACAGTTATAAAAATCTGACGGGTGATTTTCCTACGGCTTCCGCGTTTGCAACCTGGCTGGGTGTCCAGTTATTAAATGGAAAGCAGCTGCCGGATAACACACTTTATGCTGAGAAATCAGGTAAACCAGCTGAAAAAATACTCATTTATAACCACCATAAGGGTGTTCAGCATGGCTTTATTCTGCTGTCAAAATAAGAAATCGATTACTCAAAATTACCAGTCCGTGATATGGATTCTCGTCCCGAATTGCTGGAAATTTATTCCCTGTTCAAACTTTTTTCCTTCATTTTAATCACTTTAGCAAGTGTGGGAAGTATCGTATCATGTTTTTTGACAAATGGATTAGATTGATCCCAGACATAACCCGCTAGCACTGAACAAATCTGGTTTTTGATATCATTCTGAATATGATTCGCAAAAACGATTGTTTGAAAATCACCACTGTACCAACCAGTTACATAACTTCTGAAAACGTTAATTCCGCCCTGTACCACGTCTTCGTAATCTTTTTTCCAGTCGACAGCTTCTCCCTGCAAATGCCTGTGGGTCATTTTGGCTGAAAGAAGTCCGGATGCCGTCGCGAATGTTACACCGGACGAGAAAATCGGATCAAGAAATTCTGTGCTATTTCCCGATAACACAAAACCTTCACCATACATTTGTTTGACACCGACTGAATAACCAAGAATATGTTTTGGCTCCCATTTTAGTTCTGAATTGTTAAAACGTCCATTCAAATCTTCAAATTCACGGATAAAGTTTTTGTACTTTTCTCCGTTATTTTCAGCAAGCTCTTCAACCTTTTCCCGGTCACTCACGATGCCTACCGAAGTCGATCCGTCAGAAAAGGGTATCGCCCATATCCACGATTTGTTGTTGTCAAAAGAATGTACAAAAATATTATTGCTGGCTTCGGCCGTTCTATTTTTATCTTCAAGATGTGAAAAAACCGCTCCTCTTGGTGAGAAAGCAGAAGGTTTGCTCAGGTCAAAAAGTCTTGGCAAAACACGTCCATAACCACTGGAATCGATGATAAATTTTGATTCTACGGTGCTTGTATTTTCGTTAATATCCTTGTATTCAGCTATTTGTTTGTCTTGACTGCAACTGACGCTCAATACCTCACACTCAAAATTTACATCCACACCTTTTGCTTTTGTTGCTTCTGCAAGGGTAAGATCAAAATCGGCGCGTTTTACCTGCCAGGTCCATGACCAGCCCTGGGTATATTGTTCTTCAAAGAAAAATTCACAGCGCTTGTCTCCTTTCATAAACGCCGCGCCTGTTTTTTTTTGGAAATTTTTAGGAATAACTGCTTCCAACAATCCTGCCTGATCGAGATGTTCCATGCAGCACGGCAAAAGACTTTCACCGATCTGGAAACGGGGAAATTTTTCTTTTTCCAGGATCATGACGTCGTATCCTTGTTTTCTTAAATAGGATGCGGCGACGGTTCCGGCCGGTCCTGCACCTATAACTACAACATCAACTTTTCGCATGATTAAGCATTTTTGACTTTTTGAATGAGTTTATCTTTATCTACAAAAGCAAAGCAGGTCACAAAAGCACTAACTGTGACACCTAATATTCCATGCATGGAAATGTTTTGCCCCGTCAAATGCAGATTTGGGATTCTCGTTTTTGTATTGATTTGTGTCCTTGTCGGCGACGCTGAATTTTTCATGACCCCATACAGAGAACCGTCTTTGTTCCCAATATAGTCACGAAAAGTAAGTGGCGAGGCGCTGTGTACCGCCTTAATTTTCTCCCGGATACCAGGAAAAACTTCCTCGATTCGATTGATAACCTGTTCCTCTTTTAATTTTTTAAATTCTTCATAACCTTCTCCTCGCTTTCCGGGCTCAGCAACGGTATGCAGCGACTCACTCCATTGGGCGGTTTCTTCCGCGTCCATATAGGTCATCACAGACATAGACTCTGCATATTTTTTGTGTTTTGATATGAAGGGTGTGCAGATAAAATAAGTCTGCGGCCAGGTTTTCTGGTCATATTCCACACCTCCCCAGACATCTTCAATATGATGTTGGTAAATATTATAATTCAGATATTCAAAAGTTTCTTCGTGAAAAGTAAAATGTACCAGAAAAGTGGAAATGCTGTTTTTAAGGCTTTTGATCCTGTTTCTGTAAACCTGTAAAAATCGTTGCTCTCCAAAAATGTCGATGGTTACGGCCGGATGAACATTTGAAATATATTGTTTTCCACTAAATTTTTCACCGTTCTCCAGTACCACGGCACTAATTTCACCCACCTCATTATACTCCGCGCCAATGACTTTTTTGCGCTTTAAAATTTCTCCACCAAAACTTCTGATTCCTTTGCTCAGCTGAATTGCGATTTGCGAACCTCCATCAATAAACTTGTAGGCTCCAGACAAATAGCTGTTTATTATCAGGGCATGCACATAAAACGGCGTCATCTCCTTTACGCCCGCATACAATTGATTGGAGCCCGCCAATACATTTCTTAACCGCTCATTTTTGGTGATTGAGGCAATATAGTCATGCGCGTTTAACTCCATAATGCTTGAATCCATTTGATAATTTTCGTTGGAAACTTCAAGATTATAAAGCGGGAATTTTTTGCACGTCTCTTTTATTTTTTCGCAATAGGTATCAATCGCCTCTTTTTCGTCGGGAAAATAACCTTTCATATTTTTCTTAAACTCCTCATATCCCTGACCGTAAGCATATTCGGAGCCATCGTCGAACCGGATTACGTCAAACTTATCGTCATCCAGTCGTTTTAACTTCATCTTTTCCAGAATTCCAAAATATTTGAAAAACTGATAAAGATTTTCGCCTTTGTCCATGCTTCCAACATAATGTACACCTGTATCAAAAATCGCTTTGTCACGGCTATAAACCTGCAAATTACCGCCGATCTGATGATTTTTTTCCAGAACTACTACGCTATGGCCTTCCGAAGCCAGGATATATGCACACGCCAACCCGCCTAATCCACTCCCTAAAATGACGAAATCATATTCCTTTCCGGACTTTTTCTGCATGAAATTGAGATATAAAACTTATTCTTTACTTGTGTTACCAGTCAGAAAACGCCGCAATTTTTATATAAAATTTTACATCTGCGTTTTTCGTGAGTAAACGGCCGATTAAAATTATCCGGATACTTTGAAATGACTTTCTGCTTTTTCTTTTCTTAAAATAAACAGCACGTTGGATGTTTTCTTTGAGTGTTCGTACATCTCAACGCTAAGATTATTTTTTTCTGCAAAATTCCGGATATCAATAGACGAGAAAAAATGGAACGCACCATCTTTTTTATTAAAAGAAAACAATCCCGTTGATAGTGCCTCCGTACGTTCTGTGTTTTTATGTTTCTCGCCGAGGTCAGTAATGCCATCCCGGATAAATAAAATCCCCTCATGATTTAGTGCTTCTGCACAGCGATTTAATACAATCTGCTGCTTTTCTTCTGACAGATAATGCAGGATATCATTTAAAAATATTATATCCTGTTTTTCTACTTTAACCAAACTGATATCTCCATAATCAAATTGAAGGTTACCGGTTTTGTTGTAACTGTTTTGCGCAATCAAAATTTTGTCTTCATCATAATCAACCGCCTTAATGATCCTGTCCTGATTTTTGTAATGAAGGAAAAAAGATAAATAACCATAACCGCAACCAACGTCCAGTATCTTTTTTCTATCACCGATCAGCGCGTTATAATTGGAGAAATTCTTTGCTTCAAGATTCCATTTTGTTTTAAAATACCATTCTAAAACTGGCCCTTTAAATACATAATTGGCGAAAATTTTATGTTTGAGATATCGCGTGTCTTCCATCTCATCTTTGTATAATGCAAACTCAGACTTGAAATGCGCTGCGATATTTTTTGTTTTATCACGAAGCGTTTCTCCCCATATCGGATCGCTGTATTTTATTCTTGGCAAAACCCGGACATTCAAGGCGCCCGGACGGATAAGGAAATCATTTTTTGGTAAAACATCGGAAGCACCATGAATCAGGATCGGCTGGATATCAAGGCCAAGCTCCTGTGCCAGATGAAATGCACCTTTGTGAAAACGTCCGATAGTGCCATCTGCTGACCGCGTTCCTTCGGGAAAAACAAGGATCGAATATCCCTCTTCGACAAGCTTTCGCATTCGGGCGATGTTCTCTTCTGGCCCGGCCTCTGTGTATATATAACCAGCAAAACGGATAATTGGGCCGAAAAAAGGAGAATTATAAACCCAGCCTTTTACCATCATAACAATTTTGGGATTGATCATGATGGCCAGTAAAATATCGAGAAAGGAAGTATGGTTTGCGATGTAAATAACCGGTTTTGAGATATCCATATTTTCAGTTCCGGAAAAATTCTTCCTGACATGTGGACCGGAATAAATCACTGTTTTTGCAAAAAATGCCAGTGAATTATTGATCATCTTCTTTTTTCTAATTTTAGAAACTGGCAAAAGAAGTATCGCGACAAGTTTGGAATGAAGGAAGAGACAGCCAGAAAGGAAATAAGTAAAGCTTGAAATGCTAAGTATAAATGGCAAAAACGTAACGGGTGCCTTTTTCTTTTTTATTCTGTTTTCTGCAAATAATGCAAAAACGACTGGCTGAACGATAAAGGAAATAAACAAGATACAGACAATCCCTAAAACGCTTATCAAGGCAATGGAATGAATCGCCGGATATTCAGCGAAAATCAAAACACCTGTTCCGATGATGGTAGTAAACGCAGACAAAATAATAGCGGACTGATAGGAGCGGAGCGTGTCCTTGCCATATTTATATTTACTCAACAATCCTTCTGTTACGAAAATACTAAAATCGTCACCTAACCCGAAGATGAAGGTCGTGATAACTACATTTACGAAGTTGAATTTTATACCAAAAATCGCTGCAATCCCAAGGATCCAGATCCAGCTGACCACCATAGGTAAAAAGGAAAGCAACGTGAGTTCGATTCTACCGTAAACCAGCAAAAGTGTTAGAAAAACGATCGAGGCAGAGATGAACAATATATAATTAAAATCGTCTTTGACCATTGTAAGCAATTCCTCAGCAAGTTCGCCGCGATCAAAAATTTCAACGCCTTCAATCTTCCGAAGGTCCGATTTAACTGCGTTTAATTGATTTTGACTGGCCACAACCGTCGTGATCAAAGTCGTTTTGGATGCGTTGCTTTCGATCAGATTATCCAGTCCTAATTCCCGAAAAAGTTCTTTCTCCTCAACCGGATTCTCAATTTCTCCTGAAATCCAGCGCTTAAAATCATTAAAAGCGGCGCTGTTAAAACCATTTTGAGCAGCTGATTTGTCAATTTCAGAAAACGTCAGCTTTCTTTTGTTCACATCCCAGAAATTCCGCCATCTTGCCAGACGTTCCTGCCGCATCCTTTCCGGGACCAGAAATGAGCCGGATGAAGCAAAACCTTTTACCTGACTTTGATTTTTTAATTCTGTTAATTTCTGATAAACCTGATAATTCAGCTCCTCTGCTTTTTGCCGATTTTTATCCATGGAAAACACGTAGATACGCTTTTCATTCGCAGGGTCCAGACCTGTCAAAGTCTGTTCCTTCTCTTTTAAATCAACACTATGGATACTCAGATTTTCAAAGCTGCTGTCGAATTCTGTAAATCGGGAATAGTACAAAAAGACAATAGTAAGTACCGCAACAAGACCGAGCACAAAACTTCGAAATTTCCCGGAGATTTTTGGAAATGTAAAAAATTTAACCTCGCCAGGAATATTTTTGTAATCAAACGAAAGAGCCTCCAAAATTACCGGGAGTGCAATTAAGGTAAAAAGTGCGGCGCCTGATAAGCTCAGCGATGCGAAAAGTCCGAAATCCTGCAAAACTGCTGAGTTTGCAAAACGAAGCGCGCTGAAAGCAAGAATTGTAGTTAAACTTCCTGTCAAGAGCGGCTCACTAACCTCCTTAACTGCAGTGGTAATCGATCCGGTATGTCGTAAGTGCGTGAAAAAGTGAAAAGAATAATCAAGCAGGATTCCAAATATGACTGCGCCCGTAGCCAGGGAAATTCCGGAGATTTCCGGTCTGAAAAAACCAATAATTCCCAAAGCGAACGTCCCACCAAAAACTGCCGGGAGCACAATGTAAACCGGAATTAAAACTTTTCGGTAATAAAATATAAGCATCAGTAAAATGGCTGACAGCGCAATGATCATGGTCATATACGAGTCATGTTTTACCTGAATTGCGTTTTGTGCAGCAATCTCGAATGTTCCGAAATAAGTAAATTTATATTGCGGATGTTGCCGCGCCCAGGATTTTTTAAAATCTTCAACCTGATTATACAGCTCAATATTTTTTGCAGAATTCCCTGAATCATAATTTGTTCCAGCCATTACGATCACCTGTTTTCTGTCTTTTGAAAACATCAACCCGTCGTCAACTGTCATTCCATTTGTATTGTTAATGGCATTCAGATCGCGGAAATATTGGCCTGAAATTCCAATGGGATCGTTTAGAAGGAACTGTCGGAGGAATGTGCCGCCTGGCGCCAGCAGTTGTTTGTAAGAGGTGGTGATTGAAGTATTTATAGAATCGGGATTCGCCTTGTTTTGAATGTGTTGGTAGTAAGAAGAATCGATAAGTTCAGGAAACCGGGCATAGGTATATTCATAAACATCCTCCTGAATATTTGGACGAACTGCCTGGATGTTTTTAATATAACCCGAAGTGTGTCTGGCAAGTGAATCAGCAAAGGTCTCAGCAATTGTTTTCGCATCTTCGGTGTCGATATTAGCAGGCACGTCGACCGAAAAAACAATCTGATTGATAATGCTCTTATTTTCGACTAAACGGTTGAATTCTTCGAAGGATTTGCCTTTCGGCAGGGTAGAAAATATGCTTTCTGTAATTCTTAATTTTGATATCCCGACACCCAGGACACCAATTAATAGAAGCAAAAGGGCAAAAAAAAGTGTTTTTTTTCGGGAAAGGAGGGCGTTTAGTCTAAGTAATAAGTCTCCAATCATCGGATTTTGAACGTGAGTTTGGGGTAAATTTAGACAAATGTAAGAGTCCTGACAATATATTGATGTACCCCGCCGCTAAATAGCGTTTCTTGTCAAAGCCATAAAAAAAGATTTATTTTACATGGGTTTTAATTACAGTAACAATAAATGAATAGTATCTCGTTAGCTCAAATCGAGCAGTATGCCATTGATAAGAAGGAATTTCAGTTAGCAGAGGACGCACTCAACAACGTTTCAAAGTCATTTAATTTCTTAACAGATTTTTCAAAAGATAAGATTATCTACGGTATCAATACCGGTTTTGGTCCGATGGCCCAGTTTCGCATTGATACAGATAAATTAAATCAACTTCAATATAATCTGATCAGGAGCCATTCCAGCGGAATCGGCCATGTATTGGATGAAACGTATGCACGCAGTGTAATGATCGCACGCCTGAATTCTTTTTTACAAGGAAATTCGGGAATAAGTGTTGGTGTCATTCTGCAATTGGTTCTGTTTCTTAATCACGGCATTGTTCCCGAGATATTCGAACATGGCAGCGTGGGCGCGAGTGGAGATCTTGTTCAGTTATCACATTTGGGTCTGAATTTGATTGGTGAAGGATATGTTTATGAAAATGGAATCCGTCAGAAGACCGCCGATGTGCTTGCAAAACATGGTATAACTCCGTTAAAAATGGAACTTCGTGATGGCCTCGGGCTGATCAACGGAACTTCCTGCATGACGGGCATTGCGGCAATAAATTTAATCTATGCGCAGCGTCTGGTTCAATGGTCCATTGCCGCTTCTTCTATGCTGAATGAGATCATGGAAGCTTTTGATGATTCTTTTTCACAGGAATTAAATGCTGTAAAACACCATAAAGGCCAGCAGTACGTAGCGGCGCAAATGCGTGAATTTCTTGCCGGCAGCGGCATGATCCGGAACAGAGAAGAATTGTTTAAGGATGATAAAGCGCTCGAAACGCGCGAATTTGAAAGAAAAATACAGGAATATTACTCAATCCGCTGTGTGCCGCAAATTATCGGCCCAATTGTTGATACGATCAATTACGCTCAGGAAGTCGTTGAGAATGAGTTAAATTCTACGAATGACAATCCGATTGTAAGACCTGACGAAGATAATGTTTTCCATGGCGGAAATTTCCATGGTGATTATATATCTCTGGAAATGGACAAAGTAAAAATTGTCCTGACTAAACTTTCCATGTTGATGGAGAGGCAGCTTAATTTCCTGATGAACAGTAAGTTAAATGGCAAATTTCCTCCATTCCTGAATGCAGGAACCTGGGGATTAAACTTTGGTTTTCAGGGAATTCAGTTTACGGCGACTTCGACAACGGCTGAAAGTCAGGCTTTGTCAACTTCAATGTATGTACACAGTATTCCGAACAATAATGATAATCAGGATATTGTGAGTATGGGAACCAATAGTGCGGTGCTCGCTAAAAAAGTGCTTGAAAACTCGTTTCAGGTAACGGCGATCCACATTATGGCGATATGCCAGGCGATTGACCTGTTGGAAGCGGCTGAAAAGGAAAGATTGTCGCCGAAAACAAAAATGATATACAATCAAATACGTTCGAAGGCGCTCTTTATAAAAGACGATGTTGTGCCTTTTGAAAGCATAGCAGAAGTGTGTAAATTAATTAAAGAAACCCCTTTTAACGTATGAACTGCGCACTTGTAACAGGAGCATCCAGAGGATTGGGGCGGGCGATTGCTATTCAATTGGCGATAGATCATGGTTTTTTCATTTTGGTCAATTACTCTTCCAATGAATCGGCGGCGGAGGAAACGCTTGCAGAAATCAAGGCGAATGGCGGAGACGGGGAGATTTTGCAATTTAACGTCCAGACAAAAACGGAAGTCGACGAAGCATTGAATGGTTGGAAAGAAAAAAATAGCGAAAAGTTTATCAGTGTTCTGGTGAACAATGCCGGCATTACCCGTGACGGCCTTTTTATGTGGATGCCGGAGAAAGATTGGGATGATGTGCTGAATACTTCCACAAAAGGTCTGTTCAACGTCACCCAGAATATTATCCAGCAAATGCTTCGGAAACGTACCGGGAGAATCATCAATATTGCATCGGTTTCGGGTCTGAAAGGTGTAGCCGGCCAGACAAATTATTCGGCTGCGAAAGGTGCGATGATTGCAGCTACAAAGGCTATTGCTCAGGAAGTTGCGAAGCGAAAAATTACTGTTAATGCGGTTGCCCCTGGTTTTATCACGAGCGATATGACCAAGGATCTGAACGAAGACGAATTGAAACAAATGATCCCGATGAATCGTTTTGGAAAAGCGGAGGAGGTGGCGCATCTGGTAAGCTTTTTGGCTTCGGATAAGGCATCTTACATAACGGGAGAAGTGATTAATATTAACGGAGGAATTTATTCTTAGAATGAACCACAGAGTTGTCATCACCGGAATTGGTATTTATTCCTGCCTTGGAGAAAATCTGGGGGAGGTTGCAAAATCCCTGTATGCCGGGAAAAGTGGTATTATTTTTGATCAAGTCAGAAAAGATTTTGGCTTTCGGTCTGCGCTTACCGGCATGGTCCAGGAGCCGGATCTCAAACCCTTTTTATCTAGGAGACAGCGTTTGGGTATGCACCAGCCCGCGATGTATGCGTATATGTCTACCAAGGAAGCACTGGAAATGGCTAAGTTGGACATAGATTTTCTTGAAACAACTGAAACAGGTATCATTTTCGGTAATGACAGTACGGCCGCATCCATTGTGGAGGCGCATGATAAGGCAAGAGAAAAGTTTGATACGACTTTGATCGGAAGCGGTGCAATTTTTCAGAATATGAACAGCACGGTTAATATGAATCTTTCAACGATTTTTAAGTTGAAAGGGATCAATTTTACGTTGAGTGCTGCCTGTGCCTCCGGTTCTCATTCCATCGGAATGGGTTACATTATGATCAAACAAGGTTTGCAGGACCGGATTATATGCGGTGGAGCTCAGGAAATCAATATTGCCGCTATGTGTAGTTTTGACGGTTTGGGCACATTTTCTGTTAAAGAGTCTGACCCGGCAAAAGCTTCCCGCCCATTTGACAGAGACCGCGATGGGCTTGTACCCAGCGGAGGCGCGGCGACGGTAATTCTGGAATCTTATGAAGCAGCGGTAAAACGTGGTGCGCCGATCTTGGCAGAAGTGATCGGATATGGATTTTCCTCGAATGGCGACCATATCTCGAATCCAAGTATGGAAGGGCAGATCAGATCACTGAATATGGCTTTGAAACAGGCTGATATTTCGGTTGATAACGTCGATTATATTAATGCACACGCCACTTCAACGCCCGTCGGTGACAGCAGTGAAGCAAAAGCGATCGGGGAAGTATTTGGTGGCAAGGTTCCTGTAAGTTCTACAAAATCGATGACCGGGCATGAGTGCTGGATGGCAGGAGCGAGCGAGGTTGTTTATTCCATGTTGATGATGCAGCAAAGTTTTATCGCCCCTAATATCAATTTTGAAAATCCTGATGAAGAGTCAGCGAAAATCAATATAATTGCCGATACCAAAGAACAGAACATCGATTGTTTTCTATCCAACTCGTTTGGCTTTGGTGGAACTAATTCTACTTTGATTATCAAAAAGGTTTTGTGACTTCTCTAATAATGATGGTATAAATCCTGATAGAAAATCAGGAATATACTGTTTAATCTTACTCACCGGCATAGAAATTTAGTGAAAAAAATCTGACTTTTGTGTCTAAGGCTTTGATAAATAGCGATTTAATAAAGGCAATTCGACAGTTCAAGGAGGGTTTCAGCGGTTTCAAAATGAATCTGATAATATTTAAGGTCAATTTGAAAAGTATAACCAAAGAATAAATTAATTTTGTAGCCATGAATGAAACACTTGTTACAATGGAATTGGGAGATATTATCGAGGACACCAGGGACTTTTTGTCAGAAGAATTTGAGGTTGATCGTGATCTTATTCTTCCTGAGAATAGTTTGAAAGATACGCTGGATCTGGATAGTCTGGACTATGTAGACCTGGTTGTGTTAATTGAAGAAAACTTAAATATCAAGGTAACAGGCGAAGATTTTAAAGATATTGTAACCTTCGGCGACTTCTATAAATTGGTTCAAAAGAAGCTTTCACTATAATTAATGAGCCGTTGGGATGGTAAAACCAAAGGGTCTTTATTAGGATATAGAATTTTCCTTTTTTTTATTAAGGTTTTTGGTTTGGGCGCTGCTTATAAACTGCTTAAACTGGTAACGTTTTATTATTACCTTTTTGCGGCCAAATCGAAGAACGCCCTACTCGGATTTTATAAGGAAACATTGCATATCTCTGGTAAACCTGCACTGAATTTAGTACGGAAAAATTTCTATATTTTCGGACAGACATTATTGGATCGAGCTGCGTTTCTTTTAGGGAAAGATTCAGTTTTTGCCCACACCTTTGAGAATGAACAATATTTGCTGGACATAAGAAATGGCGGAAAAGGAGGCGTATTACTCAGTGCCCACCTTGGAAACTGGGAAACAGCCGGTAATTTGCTTAAAGGAAGAATTACTCCCACAATCAATATCGTTATGCTGGATGCGGAAGTTGAAAGCATTAAGAAATTTATGGAGCTCTCAACCGGAGGTTCCAGATTTAAAGTCATACCCATTAAGAACGATTTGTCGCATATTATTTCTATTCGCAATGCGCTGATCAATAATGAGTTTGTGGCCATTCATGCAGATCGCTTCCTGGAAGGTGCAAAATTTATCGAGCTTGATTTTATGGGTAAGATGGCGAAATTTCCATACGGGCCCTTTATAATTGCCTCAAAGTTTGATGCACCGGTAACCTTCGTTTTCGCAGCAAAAGATGGCGAATACAGTTATCATTTGAGTGCAACTGCGCCAATCACGGCGAAAATGAAGCCGGAAGAGATTGCAAGATTATACGTTGACGAATTAGAAAGAAAAGTGCGCCAATATCCGGAACAGTGGTTTAACTATTTCAATTTTTTTCAGTGATGATCGTAACGAAAGAAAAAATAGCAGAAATCATACCGCACAGGCCGCCTTTTGTGATGATCGATAATTTGCTTGAAGTAAGCGCAAGTCGTTTTGAGTCAGATTTTTTTGTCAAGGACGATAATATTTTGGTTCGGTCAGGATTTCTTGAAGAGTCCGGGTTGATAGAAAATATTGCACAAACCTGCGCCGCAGGTTTTGGTTATCTGGATAGGGAAAAGGAAGGTGAACCGAGGATTGGTTTTATCGGAGCCGTTTCAAAACTCGAATTATTTGAATTGCCTCTGGTTAATTCGACAATCCATACCATCGTTACACCAACGCACCAGTTAGGAAATATTTTTCTGGTAAAGGGCGAGAATTACTGTAATGGGCGTAAATTGCTTGAATGTGAAATTAAAATTGTAGTCAACTGATCACTTATGAAGGTGCTTTTGTGGTTACAAATTAGAATATATGCTCGTCTCGGAAATTGAAATTGATATAAGATTTAGTGAAACAGATGCCATGGGTGTGGTATGGCATGGCAATTATCTCAAATTTTTTGAAGACGGAAGGGAGGCTTTCGGCAAAGAATTTGGACTTGAATATCTTACAATTTTCGGTCACGGATATTTCACGCCCATCGTTAAGTCGGAAATAGATCATAAGGCGCCTGTTCATTATGGTCAGGTGATCAAAGTGATAACCAAATATATTCCTTCAAAAGCTGCTAAACTTATGTTTGAATATGAGGTGATTAACATCACGACCGGAGAACTTTGTGCCGTTGGAAAAACAATGCAGGTTTTTTTGGAAAAAGAAACTCGGACACTGGAACTGCTTACACCGGATTTTTACCGGATTTGGAAAGAAGATAATAATATTTAAAACCTTCGGGTAATTTGTAAAGAGAAGTTTGAAATGACCTACATAGGTGCTGAGGAGATAATAAGTCCGCTGGGGCAAAATATTCAGGAGAACTTTCTGGCGGTCTGTGAAAACCGTTCAGGAATTTCGTTGGTGCCGAAGGTAGGTTTTAATAATGAAGATCTGCATTTAGCAAAAATGACTTCGCTGACAGCAGAGAAAAAATTTGAGTTTTTACTTGTTGATATGCTAGAAAACATATCAGTACAGATTGACCCGTCTGTAATTTCATCAACGAAAACACTGATCATTTTAAGTTCAACAAAAGGAGATCTGGATAGAGATATTTCTAACCCATTCGATCCGGCAGTGGGTGCTTTGGTGAAACATTTTAACTTAAAAAATCAACCTATTATTGTTTCAAATGCCTGTATTTCGGGCGTACTTGCAATTAATGCTGCGAATAATTTTATTAAGGCGGGTTTTTACGATCACATAATCGTCATCGGCTGCGATGTCATTTCTGACTTTGTGCTCTACGGATTTCAATCCCTTTTTGCGGTTAGTGCCTTGCCTTGTTTGCCTTTTGATAAAAACAGAAGTGGCATAACCTTGGGTGAAGGTTGCTCCGCAGTTGTTGTTTCAAACACAAAAGAAATTTTTAAAAACCTGCCACTAGAGTTGTTATCCGGTACTTCTGCGAATGATGCCAATCATATTTCCGGTCCGTCAAGAACCGGCGAAGGATTATACCGAACCATTCAAAAAACAATACGGCAAAACAATATTTCAGCGGATGAGATAGATTTTATTTCTGCACACGGAACGGCGACGATTTTCAATGACGAAATGGAAGCTACCGCTTTTGATCGCCTCAATATGGCAAATATTCCTTTAAACAGTATGAAAGGATATTTTGGTCATACCTTAGGTGCGGCAGGGGTGATGGAAACAGCGATTTCAATGCGGATGATGCGGAATAATTTACTGATCAAAAGCCTGGGATATTCTGAGGCTGGAACTTCCAAATCGTTGAATATTGCGACAGAAAACAGACCTTCCGAATTGAATACAATATTAAAAACGGCTTCGGGTTTTGGAGGTTGTAACGCATCCTTATTACTTCGGAAATTATGAGTTTTATTACTGCCTGTTGTCAAATCAGTGAGGAGGCCTGTGCTGTGAATGGAAATGTTATTGTCAGGAAAGACGAGCAGTCAGCCGATTCCTGGTTTAAACAATTATATAAAGAATTGGCTCTCGATTATCCGAAGTTTTATAAAATGGATATGCTTGCGCAGGCCGGGTTTTTAGCTTCTGAATTTATCAAAAAGGCCTTTCCAGAACTGGTATCATCTTATGCCGATGATGAGATCGCGCTGCTGTTTGCCAATAGCGAGTCCAGTTCGGATACTGATATCCGTTTTAAGGAATCGTTCCAGAAAAGAAAATCACCGAGTCCGTCTCTTTTTGTGTATACGCTGCCAAACATTGTGCTGGGCGAACTGGCGATCAGGAATAAATTTTACGGTGAAAATATGTTTGCAGTTTTCCCTAAATTCGCACCTGAATTTTTCCTGCAATACGGAAGTGTCATGTTGGCAACGGGTTCGAAGGCGGTGTTGGCTGGTTGGCTCAACATTCTGAAAGGCAAGGTGGAAGTATCAGTATTTTTAATTGAAGAAAACAAAGCTGACGGATTACCTTTCAATAAAGAAAACATAATTAAGTGTGTCGGTTTGGCAGATCAGGCATGATCATCTCACCAAACGCTACGCCTTCAATAAACGACTACTACAACAAATGGAAAGCTTAAAAGAAGATTTAAAGAAGCAGATAATTGAACAATTAAACCTGGAAGATTTACAAGTTTCTGATATTGATGACGATAGTCTTTTGTTCAGTGCTGATGGAGTTGGTCTGGATTCGATCGATGCATTGGAGCTTATAGTGCTGATGGAAAAGTTTTACGGAATTCAGGTAACTAATCCGGAGGAAGGAAAAGACGCGTTTTTAACCATCAATACGATGGCTGATTATATTGAAAAAAACAGAAATTAAGTCATCGACGTTTGATTTCCCGGTTGCATTTAATTTTCCGGAAACGTCTCTCCGGCTTTATCACTCTCGACGTTTAAGGAATAAATGGCAGTACGAATAACAGGTTTGGGGATAATTTCTGCAATTGGGCTGACCGTTGCGGAAAATCTGTTTTCGTTAGAAAACAGCAGGTCCGGTATTGCACCTGTGAAATATTTAGACAGTAAAAATGATTTTCTGGTTGGGGAAGTGAAATGCTCTAATGCTGAGTTGTTGGGTTATCTTAACATTAAATCTCAACCCGTTTCCAGAACTTCATTGCTTGGTTTAGCCGCTGCAAGAGAGGCTTGGGGCAGGAATCGTCATACACCAGAATTACGTACAGGTTTTATCTCTGCTACTTCGGTAGGGGGAATGGATACGACAGAGCGATTTTACAAAGATTATTTGGATCAAAATAATCCTGACTATGCTGTTTTGAGATGCCATGACAGCGGAAATACAACCGAACGAATTGCCGCAGAACTTGGAATTACAGGATATATCAATACGCTTTCAACCGCCTGTTCGTCGGGTGCCAACGCAATCATGTTGGGCGCAAGACTAATCGAACAAGGGAAGCTCGACCGTGTTTTGGTGGGTGGAACAGATGCATTGACCAATTTTACAATAAACGGCTTTCGTTCACTGATGATTTATGATGATCAATGGTGCCGTCCTTTTGATGAATCCCGGACAGGACTAAATCTTGGTGAAGGCGCTGCATTTTTGTTGTTGGAAAGTGACAAAAGTGCCAGGATTTCAGGTAACCCGACGATTTGTTGTTTGAGCGGCTGGGCAAATGCGGCAGATGCATACCACCAGACCGCATCTTCACCGGAGGGGACGGGAGCAACTATGGCGATCCAAAACGCAATTGAAGTTTCTGGGCTAAGCGCTTTGGATATTTCGTATGTCAATGCGCATGGAACTGGTACGAAGAATAATGATCTTTCCGAATCTACGGCGATGATTAATGTTTTTGGTGACAATATCCCTGATTTTAGCTCGACCAAGCCATTCACAGGGCATACCTTAGCAGCCGCAGGTGCCATTGAGGCTGTTTTTTCTGCGTTGGCTATCCAAAAAGGTTTAATTTTCCCTAACCTTAATTTCAATACGCCGATTGCTGAAACTGGTCTTGTGCCCATAACGGAGTTGCAAAAAGACCAGCCAGTCGTCGCTGTCTTGTCAAATTCCTTCGGATTTGGTGGAAATAATTCTTCTTTGGTCTTTTCTGTTAACCGATAAGAAAAAGTGAGCTAATGCTGGTATCGCTTTGTGAATTAATAAGTAAGAAAAAAACAAAATGTATATAAACGCTGCGTCTACGATTTCTCATCAGCCTACATTTCGAAATGCAGGTTTTTCAGAATTGATCGAGCCGCTCGATAATTCTTCGGAACTGATAAGTCCGAATTATAAAGAATATATCGATGCCGGGTTGCTTCGCCGCATGAGCAAGATTTTACGAATGTCCGTTGCCGCAGCGAAAGATTGTCTGACACAAGCGGAAACTGCGCAGCCAGGAGCTATTATTGTTGGAACAGGTTTGGGTTGTTTGCAGGATACTGAGAAGTTTTTAAATACATTTTTGTCCATTGAAGGACTTCTTCCGCCCACCTCGTTTATTCAGTCTACACATAACACCATCGCCGGCCAGATTTCCCTGAGTATCGGAAATCATGGTTATAATATGACTCATACGCAAAACACGCTTTCCTTCGAACATGCCTTAATCGATACATCGTTGTTGCTAGGTGAAGGAAAAGATAATATCATAACCGGCGCTGCCGATGAGTTTATTGCATTTTTGGACGAAGCTGCCGAACATCTCAATGCCTCTTCAAAACATCATCTTACTTCCGGTGCTTCATTTTTCATATTAGGTAAAAACAAAACGGAAAAGTCTGTTGCCAGGGTAAAGGATGTGAGGACTGCCGGTCTTATTCAGGATATTGATGCTGCAATAGATTCATTTTTGCTGGATAATTTTCTGAATATTTCCGAAGTTGACCTGGTTTTGTATTCGGATTTTAGCGAAAAAGAAAAGATGGATTCAGTTGCACATCAATACTTTAATGAGCACTATCATGCTGATTCCAAACTGATCAATTACACGAAATTGTCGGGATTATATCCTACGAATTCAGCCTTTGCGATGCATTATGCAGTCGACAGGATTCAGCGGGAACCAAAACTGAAGAACGTTCTAATTCTTAACGGGTTGAATAAAATAAATCTGGGTTTAACCTTAATAGAATCTCTTGAAGCATAAAATAATCACGGCAATCACCGGAATTGCGCTTGTTCTCTGCGGATTCGCTTTTTGGGAAACAGGATATGTTAAATTTATTCTGGGAATTATTTCGGCTTTTTATCTGATCAGCACTGCTTATGGCTCGTTTGAGATCCGTTCCAATTACTTTGTAACATCGATCCACAAAGGAAAAAAAAAGTCAATCGCACTAACTTTTGATGACGGTCCGCATCCTGAAAACACACCAAGAATTTTAGATATTTTGAAGGAAAAGGGCGTAAAGGCAACTTTTTTTGTCATTGGGAAAAATGCGGAGAAATATCCTGAACTGGTACGCCGGATTGATGCGGAAGGGCATATTGTTGCAAATCACTCTTACAGCCACAATTATCTGATCGCTTTTTTCTCGACAAAACGATTGAAAAATGATCTCATACATTGTAACGATATTGTTTATCAGATACTTGAAAAAAAACCGAAACTTTTTCGCCCGCCTTTCGGAGTAACAAATCCAAGGTATGGGACTGTTTTAAAAGAGTTGAATTTGCAATCCATCGGGTGGTCATTACGTAGTTTTGATACCCGTGCGAAAAATAAATACCAATTAATCCAGAATGTAATTTCAAAACTGCAAAAACGTGATATCGTTTTACTTCACGATCATCTGCCGGTAACCGCAGACGCACTTGAAGATTTAATCGAACATTGTCGAAGTAAAAATATTGTTATCCAGCCGCTTCCGTTAATAATCAACAAAGATCCGTATGAAATTTTATAAAATATTTTTGCTGATATTCTTGATAATCCAGTCATTCTCTGCTCAATCACAGGAATTTAAAAAGGCCACTAATCCAGATAAAATTCTGTCGGATCTCAGGAAATCATCACAAGCAACCACATCGATTCAGGCTGATTTCAGGGAGGAAAAATATCTGTCATTTTTGAAAGAACCTGAGAAGGCGAGTGGCGTTTTTTATTTCAAAAAGGCAGATCAAATGCGTTGGGAGCAGCAATCGCCGTTCAAATATATCATTTTGATCAACGGTGATAAATTGCGTGTTCAGGATGGCAGCAAGGAAAAAAATATGGGTTCGGCTGGACGTATGGCGGGGCAGATCAAGCAGGTTATGCTGGGACTCGTAAACGGAGATTTTCAGGAGAGCAAGGCATTTACGCTGGTTTGCATGGAAAGCTCCGATCAGTATATGGTCGTTCTGACGCCAACGAACAAGCGAATGAGAAGTGTTTATTCCAAAATCAACCTGGTATTTTCCCGCAGTAATCTGCGATTAAAGGAACTTACTTTTTTTGAAAAAGGCGGCGACAAAAGTGTCATGAAATTCCTGAACGAGAAATTTAATCAGCCCATTGCTGAGTCGGTGTTTTCGAAATTATAGTGCCTGTTTCTTGAATTAGTACCAAATTGCGTCCTTATGTTTCTCAATAATCTATATACCATATCAGAAATCTCTTCTGATTCTCAATCCATTTCTGCTGTAATTATACTGGATCCTGTGCATGAAATTTTTATAGGACATTTTCCGGGAGCACCTGTGACGCCAGGTGTTGTTCAGTTGCAAATTGTAAAGGAATTATTAGAACAACATCTCAAAAAGGATCTGAGAATGAAAACCATGCGGGTTTGTAAATTTCTTCAAATCATTAATCCTGAGGAAACACCTGAGATTCGGATTGATATTAAATTTACCGAGGGAGAAGTCATTGATGTTGTCGCTTCGGGAAGTTATGAAGACATTATCTATTTTAAAACGCAAGTTTCTTATATTTAAATCCGGATTTGCACTGCGTGAGCGTAAAAATCTCACCGTCTGATATTGATCAATGACTTTAAAAGATATCCATTGCTGCATTTTAATTCCAACTTACAATAATCAAAAAACGCTTCGCCGGGTTATTGATGGAGTTTTAGCATACGGCTCTGAGGATATTATTGTGATTAACGACGGCTCTACAGACGATACCGCTTTAATTCTTGAATCTTATCGCGGAAAAGTCCATATACTGACGAATGAGAAAAATAGTGGAAAGGGATTTTCGTTGCGACGTGGATTTAAGGAAGCTATCCATTTGGGTTACAAAAACGCCATTTCCATTGATTCTGACGGACAGCATTTGCCTTCGGATATACCTCTTTTTATAGAAACTGCGTTGAATCATCCAGGTGCGCTTTTGATGGGTTCCAGAAATATGAATCAGGAAGGAGTGCCGGGGAAAAGTTCTTTTGGGAATAAATTTTCGAATTTCTGGTTCAAATTTGAGACCGGCCTAACCTTGCCAGACACACAAACCGGATTCCGGCTTTATCCTCTTGATTCAATAAAGAAAATCAGACTTTTTACTTCGAAATTTGAGACTGAAATTGAGGTAATTGTTAAACTTGCCTGGCGCGATGTGAAGATCATTCCCATTAATATTCAGGTTATTTACGATAGTAATGAGCGTGTTACGCACTTTCGGCCTTTCCGGGATTTTACACGGATCAGCATTTTAAATACCTACTTTGTTATTCTGACTTTGCTTTATTATCTGCCGCGCAGACTTTTTTATTATGTAAAAAAAAAAGGACTTTGGCAGATAATAAAGGATGAAGCGCTGAAAAAAAATGAAAGCAATTTAAGCAAGGCAAAATCAATCGGCTTTGGTATTTTTATGGGAATCGTTCCGATCTGGGGATTTCAGTTGCTGATCGGTATCCCTCTTTCGATCTATTTTCGAATGAATAAGGTACTTTTCCTGACGGCTGCAAATATCAGTTTACCACCATGTATTCCCTTGATAATTTTCGGAAGTTATAAATTTGGCGGTTTGTTTTATAAAAATGGCGTTGAGTTAACTTCTATACAGGATTTGACGTTGGAATCAATCCATGTAAATTTTGTTCAGTATTTTATCGGCGGCACCTTACTTGCACTATTTTCCGGACTTGCGGCCTTTACTGTGTCATGGCTGGTCTTAACTACCGTTCGAAAAAATTCCTAAACTTTCAATTAATACTCAGTCTGCCTTGATCGAGTCTAACTTATGAATTCCACACTTACTTCCGTTACGGATTTAAAAACCTATCATGAGAATCATTTAAAGTCGGCGCGTTTACGGGCGATTGGCTGGGAGCTGGCTGTCATGATCTTGTTTGGCGTCCTGGCTTATTTTAGTAAACAAACCGTTTTGTACATCCTCGGTTTCGTAATCGTAGCCGTTATCGCAATCATTCACCGATATTATTACAAAAAGTCATATGCCCGTATAGCAATTTTCAAAACTTCTTTCCCTGACACTTGGCGCGAAATTCTGAAAAAACATTCCGTTTTCTTTCAAAGTCTGGACACGAAAAACCAAGCTTTATTTGAAAAACGTGTTCAGTTATTTTTGCTTGAAAAAAGGGTAGAAGGGATTGATACCGAAATCGATGATGTGGTGCGCGTCCTGGTTGCGGCGAGTGCAATTATTCCAACTTTTGCGTTTCCTGCTTTTGATTATCCCGATTTGAATGAAGTACTCGTTTATCCGGCTTCGTTTAGTGAGAAATTTGAAATAGGGGAGAATCAGAAGGCTGAAAATATTGAAGGAATGGTTGGAAATCGATACCTGAACCATTCGCTGTTACTATCAAAACCGGCTTTGCTTAGTGGCTTTAATGGAAAAAATGGAGATGAAAACGTCGGTATTCACGAATTTGTTCACTTGCTGGATCGGGAAGATGGCGTCTCGGATGGTGTGCCTGAGCGCCTTGCTGATCATGCCTATGTATTGCCATGGCTGCATTTGATCAAAAAAGAGATGCAGGAAATAAGAAGCGGCGATTCTGATATCAATCCTTACGCGATTACTAACAATGCGGAATTTCTTGCAGTTGTCAGTGAATATTTCTTCAATAATCCGGAGGAATTCCAGGAAAAACATCCGGAATTGTATGAAATTTTGTCCAAATTCTATCATCTGATGCCCGAAAAGTGATCAATAAGTTGATTATTAAATGTTTGTATGAAATTTGAAGATGGTTAACTATGACTATTTATTTTATTTATTAAAATAGTTCTATCTGCATTCTGTGTATTTTAACAAAAAAAATAGGAATTAAACAAAAATAAGCGTTTTTGGATTTTGTTATGAGGCCCCATTCTCTATATTTACGAGAATTTACAACCGTTAACCTAATTCATATCGCGCATGAGTAATATTACCTATTTAGTGCCAGTTTTGGGCCTGATTGGCTTGCTGGTTATGTTTTTTAAAAGAGGTTGGGTTATCAGGCAAGATGCCGGTGACGGAAACATGAAAGAAATTGCGGATGCCATTGCCGATGGCGCGCTCGCATTTCTCAAAGCTGAATGGCGGGTACTCATCGTCTTCGGTATTATTGTCAGTATTTTATTAGGTTATTCCGGCACATTGGTTGAAAATTCCAGTGTTTTTATTGGTGCCTCATTCATCGCCGGAGCCTTCATCTCGGCCTTTGCAGGATACATCGGGATGAATATTGCGACCAAATCAAATGTGCGCACCACACAAGCCGCGCGCACAAGTCTGACCAAGGCACTCGAAGTTTCATTTACAGGCGGTTCCGTCATGGGAATCGGAGTGGCAAGTTTAGCAGTCATCGGGCTTGGCGGTCTTTTTATAATACTATATCATTTTTTTGTTGGCGATAGTTCAGAGGTGAACGGCCTCGGTATGGAGAAAGTGCTGGAAGTTCTTGCCGGTTTTTCTCTGGGCGCTGAATCAATAGCACTTTTTGCGCGTGTAGGTGGTGGTATCTACACCAAAGCTGCTGATGTAGGTGCCGATTTGGTTGGAAAAGTGGAAGCGGGAATTCCGGAAGATGATCCAAGAAATCCTGCAACCATTGCGGATAATGTGGGTGATAACGTGGGAGACGTGGCTGGTATGGGCGCCGATTTATTCGGTTCCTATGTTGCAACAATCCTTGCAACGATGGTTTTAGGACGCGAAATTATTGCAGAAAGTGCAGATAATTTTGGAGGAATTTCTCCCATATTATTACCAATGGTGATTGCCGGAGTAGGGTTAATCGCTTCCATCATCAGTATGCTTTTCGTGAAAATAAGTAGTGATAGCGGCGACGTCCAGGGTGCTTTGAACCGCGGTAACTGGGGCTCTATTATTTTGACGCTGATTGCCTGTTATCCGCTTACGATGTGGATGTTGCCAGAAGGCGTGCTTACGATTCGTGGTGTGGAGTTCACTTCCATGCATGTATTTTATGCTATTTTGTTGGGGTCAATCGTTGGCGCAATTATGTCAACTGTGACTGAATATTATACTGCAATGGGTAAACGGCCGGTGCAATCGATTGTGAATCAGTCTTCTACCGGACATGCAACAAATATTATCGGCGGGCTTTCCGTTGGTATGGAATCAACTGTTATTCCCACACTGGTTTTGGCGGCGGGGATTTTTATCAGTTACGAATTTGCAGGTTTATACGGCGTCGCTATTGCCGCCGCCGGTATGATGGCAACGACTGCCATGCAGCTCGCGATTGATGCTTTCGGGCCGATTGCAGATAATGCCGGTGGTATCGCCGAGATGGCACATTTACCTGAGGAAGTTCGTGGACGAACAGATGTGCTCGATGCTGTGGGCAATACCACGGCTGCTTCCGGAAAAGGATTTGCCATTGCGTCCGCAGCTCTTACTTCCCTTGCACTTTTCGCAGCGTTTTGCGGTGTGGCGGGGATAAGTTCGATTGATATTTACAAGGCGAACGTACTAGCCGGACTTTTCGTAGGAGCGATGATTCCCTTTATCTTTTCGTCTTTGGCGATTGCGGCGGTTGGCCGCGCGGCGATGAAAATGGTTGAAGAGGTTCGTCGTCAGTTCCGGGAAATCCCAGGCATTATGGAAGGTACTGCAAAACCTGAATATGACAAATGTGTAGCGATTTCGACGGAGGCTTCCATCAAGGAAATGGTAGCTCCCGGATTAATTGCTCTGCTCGTTCCGGTTATCGTCGGATTTTTATTTGGTCCGGAAGTATTGGGCGGAACATTGGCAGGCGTTACTGTTTCAGGTGTTTTGATGGGGATTTTCCAGAACAATGCGGGCGGAGCCTGGGATAACGCCAAAAAATCTTTTGAAAAAGGAGTGGATATCAACGGTAAAACCTATTACAAAGGCTCTGATCCGCACAAAGCTGCGGTGACGGGTGACACGGTCGGTGATCCATTCAAAGATACTTCGGGACCATCGATGAATATCCTGATAAAACTGATGTCCATCGTTTCACTTGTGATCGCTCCGCATATCGCCGTGGTTCCGGCAGCTGGGGAGGTTAATATTATTGAAGAGGAAGTTATTGAAATGCCTGTTCAAAACATTGAAACGACAGCACTTAATTTGAAAGGCACAACGGTGAATATCGCTGCTGCGGCTAACTTCAAACGATCAAGTGATAATGGGCATTCAGTGATGAAAGAGCCGTCGGATCTTGATATTGCCAAGGTAAGGCTTGAAGCCGAAGGTTATGGTGAAGAATATCCGGTGGCTTCCAACAATACAAAAAAGGGAAGAGCTCAGAATAGACGGATTTCTATCAGAGTAACAAAAATATAACAAACAAATATGAGAAATGAGGGTGTCTCAAATTCAAAATGAGGCATCCTCCTTTTTTTGATTGATATTTTCAATTGATGTTTGAAAAATATTTACATTCAATTCTAACGGACTTAATAGTGTAAAAAAGCAAAAAACAGCCCTCCTCAGGCTGCCTTTTTCCTCATATTTTGTGCTATTGCCAACAATCCCCATTCGATCTCCACTTTTTCTTTTCCCTTTAGCATAAAACGACGGAAGCCGTGGTTACCTTTTATATTTCCAAACACAGGTTCAACATCAAAACATCGTTTTTTGCGCCGTTCAATCCCTTCCGGGCTGTTAAGTAGTTCATATGCCTTCTTTTTCTGCCGTTCAAGTTCGACATTGATTTCTATGATCCTGTTGCCCCTGGACTTATGACAAGCACCGTTTAGCGGGCATCCGTAGCAATTCTTAGCCTGGTACATCCTGAATGTCTGCTCAAAACCAGTGCTGGTTTTCCTTTTACTGTTACCGATATAATCCATTTGCTGACCCATCGGGCAGGTATAACAATCTTTTTGCGGATTGTAAAAAAGTTTATCAGTGCTGAAAGGACGTTTGGCATTGTAAGTCTTGTTTTGCTGTTTGTCAAACATGCTATACTTCACATATGCAGCTATTTCTTTGTCTTCCAGCAAGGTGTAATTTTCTTGTGAGCCATACCCAGCATCCGCAGTGACTACGTTTGGAAAACTTTTGAAACTGGTTTGGTGCTGGGCAAGATGATCCTTTAATGTGGTCGTATCCGTTGGATTGGGGTGTAGGGTATAATTGACAATAAATTGATTTGAAGTTGAGATTTGTACATTATAGGCAGCTTTGAGCTGACCATTTTTCATATGATCCTCCTTAAGCTTCATAAAAGTGGCATCCGGATCTGTTTTACTATAACTATTGCGCTCGCCTAAAACAGCCTCTTGTCTTTCGTATTTAGCAATATTGGCCGGATACTCTTTTGTTACACGGCGAAGTTTTGCCTTTAATTTTTTATCAATATCTTTTTTCTTACCTAATACTTCGTTGAGCTTATCAACAGTACTTTGGACTTTCTCTGTATCTATTTCAGTAAAATCCGGCGGATCAGGAAGCTCATCTTCTTTGCTGGCCACACTTTGGGCATACTCCCAGATCTGACCCAACTGCTTCTTCATTTTCTCCTTATTGGTCTGAATGGCTTTTTTCCAGACAAAAGTATATTTATTGGCATTGGCCTCAATTTTTGTACCGTCGATGAAAATCTCCTCTATGCTAAGCAATCCTTCTTCGGCCAAGAGCAGCACTACCTGCTCAAAAACATTGCGCAAAGCTTCTTTTAGGCGGACGCCCCTAAACCGGTTAATCGTATTATGATCAGGATAACTCATTGAACTCAGCCACATGAAGAAAATACTTTCCTTGCAAGCCGCTTCTAGCTTTCGACTGGAATAAACATTGCTCACGTAGCCGTAAACCAGCACTTTAAGCAGCATCTGTGGATGATAACTGGAAGATCCCCTGGTTTTGTAAGCTGCGTTAAGCGGATCAAGATTAATCTTGTTAATCAAGTCATTAACAATTCTGACCGGATGTTTTTTAGGGATTAAATCCTCTAAACTTGGAGGCAACAGCATGATCTGCTGTTGATTATAGGGCTTGAAAGTAGGTTGTCTTCTGATCATCTTCAAGTATTTTTCAATACCTGAAGATACGAAATTCAAGCGAATTTGAAAAGAAATAAGACTAGGAATTAAATCACAATATGTCAATGCCAATTAAACAAAACGAGGGTGCCTTTTTGAGACACCCTCTTTTTTTATGAGATGATGCCTTACTAAAATTGTTGATAGGCGAAAGTTCTGTTACTCTTTCTCCACACCTGCGAATTTTTAATTGCGTAATTGGTACCGATAAAATTTGGTGATGTCTCAAAATCCGGGGTCAACACACATGCGTTTTCTATATATTTTTCGAGTAATGCAATAGAACAATTTAACGACGAATAGCTGATACCAGCGTCGTTAAGAGAATGAAACAGATCTTTAAGTACTGCAAGATCCGTTTGGGCCATCAGTAGATTTTCGTGATTTGTTTCGAAAGATTCAAGGTTCATTTTTTGATTTATTAAGCTGGTTATTTAGTTACTTGGTATAGTAAAAAACCTGTACCAACGAAATAATTTTAACAGCGTAGAAATTGTTCAAACGAGCATAACTCCTGTCGAGCTTAACATATTGTTAATGTCAGCGTTTCCTGTTCTTCATTCCTTTTTTGTCAACCAGAATGCCCAGGCCATAATGATTTGGGTAGTTGTATACTGACTGTCCGGTTGCTTTGGCAATATCCAAAACAGCTTGTTTCACCTCTGGAAAACTTTCTGTATCGTGAAAAATCGTACAATCGCTATGGTTTGCAGTCCACAGGCCGCATTCAAAAGTTTCCTTGTAGGTATGAACAATGTCCACATGCGCAAAGTCGTAACGTGAATTATCTTTGAAAATCCAGTTTTGATAATCGGATTTGAATAGTTCGATGTTTTTGTAAACCGAAAGTTTTTCCTTCGTTTGTTCGTAATGGTTTTCTTTATTATCAGTATGAATATCGCCTTCGAAGGTATCAACGCCAGTAACTTTTTTGAAGTAGTTTGAAAACACAACCGTAGAGTAACCAAACTCTACACCGAATTCAATGCAATTTTCACGGCCTATGGAGAACTCGTCCAGAATGTCTTCAATAATCAATTCCAAACCTTTCCAGGCTGAGATTACATCCAGTAATTTTTCAGGCTTCGTCAATTTAGAAGGTTCATAGAGCTTGAAATCGGGTTTGTTGAAAAATGTTTCTCTTATGACTTTACTAATGTTCATGAATTTTTTGTTAAGGTAAGTGCTGTTCGTTTATGACAAACTTTGGGTTATGATCTAAATAAATTGAAGAAGGTTGTAATCATTTCTAAAAAGTTTTTTCGGGACTGAAATTTTCGGGGTTCAGTGTTTAAGTAAGTATAATCAGTTTTGTATTAATTTAACGTTGGTCACCCTTGCGCTTTCCAAAACTGCCGGATTATGTGAACAGATAAAAAGCCCGGCTATAATTTTATCAGGTAAATTATCCATCGTCTGTGAGCCAACCAGCTTCAAGGTCTCACCTTTTTTTGCCGCTCTCATTGTATATACTTTTCCTTGCCGTTGCAGCTGGATGGTCTGGAAATTTTTCTCTTTACTGAAAATCTCATCCTCGGGATCGCGCATTTTATCTCCTTTTTTCACTCGCCATTGCATAACAGACAATCCGTCGCCGTGAAGGACTGCGCTGATATGTGCAGCATTGTCGTAAAGTGACTCCCGGATCATCCACCCAACTTTGCGATGCGGATCGGCACCCTTTCCCTCAAATTCAAAGTCCGCAGTGAAAGTAAAATCTCCGTCCATTTCTTTGTACAGAAACTGAAATTCATCCCGTTCAAACCAGATATTGTACCCGCCTCCTTTGAGCGTATATGTTTTAGTTTCTTTATCGTATTCAGATGTTCCGGGAAGTTTCGGAGTTCCGATGTCTGCATTTAAATCAAAATCACCAATTTTCTTGGCGGGTGCGAAGCTAAACAGGAGGGAAGCTGCTAATAATGGATATAAAAACACTTGACGAAACATAGTAACTTTTGTATTATGGAATGATATACTTTTAGATAAATGTACATTCTTTTAAATTATTAGTACAATCAAACGAATGAGAAATTAACCACGCTTAACAAAAATCATAGTAGAGATCAAAGTATTTTACTTATTGGCTCCGCTTTAATAATTGGATCATAACTAAACCGGCTGCAATTGCCTGAAAACTTAAAAAAATTCATGAACAATTTTGATATTAATCGCCGGAAATTTCTCTACGGAGCTTCGGCCGCTCTTGCCCTGACCACCCTCGGCGCCCAGGGTATGGACCTGATCAATCCGACAAAAACTTACAGGGTTGGTCTTATTGGGACCGGCTGGTATGGTAAAAGTGATTTGTTCAGATTAATTCAGGTTGCTCCGGTTGAGGTTATCGCGTTATGTGATGTTGATAAGAATCAATTAAACGAGGCAGGAAAGTTGGTCAGTCAGCGGCAGAAATCAGGAAAAACGCCTAAGCTGTATGGCGATCACCAAAAAATGCTGGCAGAAAATCAATTGGATATCGTTCTGATTGGAACTCCCGATCATTGGCATGCTCTGCAAATGATCGACGCTGTGAAAGCCGGAGCGAACGTTTATGTGCAAAAACCGATCAGCGTGGATGTGATGGAAGGGGAAGCAATGGTCGCGGCTGCCAGAAAATATAAAAAGGTAGTGCAGGTAGGAACCCAGCGAAAAAGTACCCCTCACTTGATCGACGCAAAGAAAAATATTGTCGACGCCGGCTTGCTTGGAAAAATTTCCCACGTTGAAATGTGCTGTTATTATCACATGAGAGCGAATGGAAATCCCCCGGTTGAAGCTGTTCCGGATTTTCTGGACTACGAAATGTGGACCGGACCGGCGCCGCTTCGCCCTTATGACGGCATACCGCACGTCCGTTGGTGGAGAACTTTTAACGAGTATGGAAACGGAGTTCTGGGTGACATGTGTGTGCACATGTTTGATACCGTCCGTTGGATGCTGAAACTTGGCTGGCCAAATAAGATCAGCTCAACAGGTGGAATTTATGTGCAGAAGGAGGGGAAATCAAATATTTCGGATACACAATCTGCAATATTTGAGTACGACGGTCTCAATTGTGTCTGGCAGCACAGAACCTGGGGAACTCCCGCCGATCCGGAATATCCATGGTCTTTCACTTTGTTTGGTGAAAAAGGAACGCTGAAAGCCAGCACAATGGCCTACGATTTTATTCCGGTCGGGAAAGGAGAGAAAATTCATAAGGATGTTGTGTTTGAAAAAGAGAAATATCCGGAAGATCTGAAAGAAGATAGGATAGAATTAAATGCTGCCCCTGCGACGCGTTTACACATGCTTGATTTTATTACGGCAATCGAAAATGGCGGCCGTCCAGTGGCGGATATTGAAGAAGGTCATATTTCAACGGCGAGTTGTATTATGGCGAACCTTTCCATGAAAATGGGACGGCCTATCGTCTACGATCCAAAGAAAAGGGAAATTGTTGGTGACAAGGAAGCGAACGGATTACTGGCTCGGACCTATCGCAAACCTTACATACATCCAAATCCGGATAAAGTCTGATCATATTGAATTATTTACTGCTCCGGTGTTTCTAAGTTTTCAAAAAGGAGTAGAATTAAAGCAAAACGCACAAAGTTTTTTAGACTTTGCGCGCTTTGCTTTTTAACTTTACCACTTTGCGTGAAAAAACCTAGCACATCTAAATTTTGCTAAATGCAATCAGAACGATACGACATTATTGTATGCGGAGGAGGGATGGCCGGTCTGAGCCTGGTATACCGCGCCTTAAAAGTGGGCGTTTGGAGTAAGCAGAAAATTTTGATTGTTGAGAAAAATAGAAAAGACCAAAATGACCGAACCTGGTGCTTTTGGCAAAAGGAAGAGGATCAAACAGCATTTGAAGAAATAATTTTCAGAAAGTGGAATGATCTTTTGTTTTTCTCTAATGACGGAAAGGAAATCAAGCTTGACACCGGTTCATACGGCTACACGATGATCAGGAGCATTGATTTTTATAAACATGTCCTCTCATTCCTTGAAAGTCACGATCAGGTTAGGTTTATAAATGAAGAGGTCAAATCGGTACTGAATAAAGTTGGAGATGCTGAGGTGATCACTGAAACAGCAACTTACAATGCAAAATATGTATTTAATTCCATCTATATAAAACCAACATTAAAACCTCACGATCAATATTTTTTACAGCATTTTAAAGGCATAAAGATTCAAACAGATGAATTCAAGGGAGATCCATCACAGATAAACTTTATGGACTTCAGAACTTCACAGGAAAACGGAGCAACTTTTTTTTACACACTGCCATTTTCTCAGACAGAAATCTTCACCGAGTATACCATTTTTTCTAAAAAGCTTTTGACACAAGAAGAATATGATGCAGGAATAAGGAAATACATTAACGACATACTGAAAATCAAAAACTATAAGATTATTGAGGAGGAGTGTGGCGTGATTCCAATGACTGATTACTCCTTTGAAAGGCGATCTGGAAATGTGATTAATATTGGAAGTGCCGGAGGTGACACAAGAGCTTCCACCGGTTACACTTTTTTGAATACACAAAAGACAATTTCCAAAATAATTCATTCATTCACTGAGAATAATCACCCATTCTTCAAGGATGAGCAGATCAGTAAAAAACATAAAGTCCTGGATGCCACGTTTCTGAACGTCTTTGATTTAGGCCTATATCCCGGCGATGAAATATTCACTGATCTTTTTAAGAATGTAAAGGCGAAAACGGTATTTAAATTTCTGGACTCAGAGAGTTCAGTTATTGATGACCTGAAAATCATGTCAAGTCTAAAGGCGAAATATTTTATCGGACCCTTTTTGAAGGTACTGGCGAATAAGTAGGATTATATATTGCAAATAAGATTATTCTAAGATTATAGGAACTATAAACGCTTCTGTTTTCGTTGTCATGCTAATAAGTTCCGTCAAAACGCATGAGCCGCAAACAATACTCCTACATGATCCTGATTTTGGGATCTCTTGCTACTGTTAGTCCATTTTCAATCGATATGTATCTGCCTGGATTTCCCAGGATTGCAAAAGATCTTAACACCACAATAGATAAAGTTCAATTATCTCTGACAGGTTATCTTATTGGGATATGTATTGGTCAGGTGCTTTATGGGCCTCTTCTGGATCGTTTCGGGAGAAAAACCCCGCTTTATGCCGGGCTTGTGATTTATATTTTGGCATCGATCGGTTGCGCGCTTACCTCCTCCGTTGAAGCGTTGATTGTTATGCGATTTTTCCAGGCTATCGGCGGCTGCGTAGGATTAGTTTCTTCACAAGCTTTGGTAAGTGATTTATTTACAAAAGACAAGAGAGCAGAAGTTTTTTCTATGATTACGCTGGTGATTGCTGTTTCCCCAATGATTGCTCCAACGGTTGGTGGTTACGTGACTTCGGCTTTTGGCTGGAACTGGGTCTTTATTATTCTAGCAGGTATTGTGCTTCTCATTATTGGCGCGATTTACTTTTTTCTTCCGGCCGGCAAATCACCGGATCCGACCGTATCACTAAAACCACAGGCGGTTATCGGTAGTTTTCTAACGGTACTCAGACAGCCTCAATTCTTAATTTATACGATGGCGGGAGGTCTGGCAACAGCGGCTCCATTCGCTTATATTGCTGGTTCTTCTGACGTTTTCATGAATATCTACAAAGTTTCCGAACAACAATACGGCTGGATCTTTGCGTTTTTGGCATTTGCCATGATTGGTTCTACCCAGCTGAATCATTTCCTTTTGAAGAAATACAACAGCGAGCAGATCATCAAAACAACACTAATGTATCAAAGCGTTGTTGGTACGCTGCTGGTTCTGGGCGTTTATTTCAACTGGTATAATCTGTATACATTGATCGGAATGATGTTTATTTTCCTGACCGGCCAAGGTTTGACAGGGCCAAATACATCCGCACTTTCCCTGGCTCCGTTCAAGAAACACACCGGTAGTGCTTCGGCACTGATGGGAAGCTGGCGGATGGGGGCCGGCGCGATCATTTCGATTATTGTCAGTGTTTTGCATAACAATACCGCCATTCCTATGGTGGCGATGATGGCGGCATGCTCGCTGGTAAGTCTGGTAATCCTGTTTGTAGGTAATGCAACTGTCAACAATGCTGCGCGAAACAGCGATGTAGAAAGTGAAGTTTCTATGTTGCTTTAATCTTGTTTTTAAATTATAAACCCATAAATCGAACCTATGAAAATCGCGAAATTTTACCTGTTTTTTGTTTTACTCCTGATGACATCTTTCAGTTATGCCCAATTGCAACCGGTCAGTTACGCTGACGGTGTCCAAAAATTAAGCGGTTTCGCTGCAAAACCGAAAACCTCAAATAAGAAAAAAGCCGGAGTTTTGATTCTTCCAGCATGGATGGGTATCGATGCACATTCCAAGAACAGCGCAGAAAAATTATCTACTTTGGGATATTATGCATTTGTAGCGGACATTTATGGTGAAGGAAAAGCACCAAAAGACCAGAAAGCTGCGGCAGAGCTGTCAGGTTATTTCAAGAAAAATTATGCTGAATACCAAAAGCGTATCAAACTCGCCTTAGATCAATTGGTGAAGGCCGGGGCTGATCCTGCTAACATTGCCGTAATCGGATATTGCTTTGGCGGAACGGGAGCAGTTGAGGCAGCAAGAGAAAACTTCCCTGTGAAGGGAATCGTCTCCTTTCATGGAGGTCTCGGTCGTGATTCTTCGCGCACAGTTTCAGCGATAAAACCAAAACTTCTGATCCTGCACGGAGCAGATGATAATTTTGTTCCTGCTAAAGAAGTTTCAGCGTTTCAAAGCGAACTCAAAAAAGCAAACGCAGACTGGCAAATGGTTTATTATGCCAATTCAGTACATAGTTTTACAGATCCAGCGGCTGGAAATGATAATTCCAAAGGCGCCGCTTATAACGAAAAAGCAGCTATGCGGTCCTGGGAAGCAATGCTTCAATTTTTTGAGGAATTGTTTTAATTAGAAGAATTTACGGGTCCTGCATATTAATTTCTAATCACAGCGTAGTGAAGAAATTGATATGCAGGATTTTTATTTCACAACAATTGCCAGCTTGTCATTAATTTGAGATTAATACGAAATAAAAATTAGATATTTTCGTCTGTTTTCTTAAACTTGGACAAGTAAATCGTTAAAAAGCGATTACCTATTTTTAGCCCACTACCTTAAATCCTTAAAATGAACAAATCCCTTATTCTGGTTTTTTTAATATGTATTGTTATGCAAGCCTGTAAGCAAAAAGCTTCTGAGGAATTGCTTCCGCCAGTCGGAGAATTGTTTGATAATTATTATGAAGACAAATTGCCTCTATATCCGTTGGAAGCAACCATGAATGGCGATAACCGTTATAATGATCTTTTTCCTAATGATCTGACAAAAGATTACAAAAAGAAGCTCGTTGATTTTTATAACAAATATCAAACGGAACTTGGGAAATATGATCGTGAGGAATTGAATGAGGAAGAAAAAACCAGTTATGATTTATTGAGCTGGGAGTGCAGTATCAATCTGGAACTGCTTACATTTCCGACAGAGCTCATGCCGATTAATCAGATATTCTCTACTCATCTGATGGTTGCGCAGCTGGCAAGTGGCGGAAGTATGCAGCCATTCAAAACTGTGGATGATTACGACGATTGGTTGAAACGTGTTGATGGCTTCACAGTTTGGTGTGATACTGCAATTGTCAATATGAGAGAGGGGATTAAAAAGGGGTACGTATTACCAGCGCCTTTGATCAAGAAAATGATTCCTCAACTCGCTGATATGGATCATGGGCCAACGGAGCAGCATTTGTTTTATACCCCTGTAACGAAGTTCCCTGATTCCTTCGTTGCTGATGATAAAGCCCGATTGACAAAGGGATATAAGGCAATGGTGGAAGAAAAGGTAATTCCTGCTTTCAAACGTTTACATGAATTCGTTGAGAAGGAGTATTTGCCGGCTGGACGTACGACGAGTGGTTTTATGGATCTACCGAACGGCAAAGCACTGTACGATGCCTATATCAAATATTACACGACAACCTCAATGTCTTCCGATGAAATTCATGCATTAGGGTTGAGTGAAGTGGAGCGTATTTCAAAAGAGATGCTAAAAGTAAAAGACCAAGTCGGCTTCAAAGGAAATCTTAAAGCGTTTTTCGCTGATGTCAGGACTAACAAGAAGCTTATGCCTTTTACAAAACCGGAGGATGTGATCGCGCATTTCAATCAGATTCACGAAACGATGAAACCTAATCTGAAAAAATTATTTGATCTCACGCCAAAAGCAGCCTTTGAGGTTCGCCGTACGGAAGCTTTCAGAGAAGCTTCTGCTTCAGCTGAATATAATCCGGGCTTGGCCGATGGTTCAAGGCCTGGCGTTTTTTATGTTCCGATTCCAAATGTGAAAGAATATAACGACGTTTCAGATGAGAGTTTATTTTTACATGAAGCTATTCCCGGACATCATTATCAGATTTCGTTACAGCAAGAAAATAAAGCTTTGCCGACTTTCAGAAAAAATATTTGGTATAGCGCATACGGCGAGGGTTGGGCGCTTTATTGTGAATCGCTGGGAAAAGAATTAGGATTATATACCGACCCGTACCAATATTTTGGAATGTTGAGCGCCGAAATGCGCCGTGCCATACGTCTTGTTGTTGACACCGGAATTCATTCCAAAGGCTGGTCGAGAGAGAAGGCCATCCAATATTCAATCGATCACGAAGCGGAGTCGGAAGAAAGTATCACCGCCGAAGTTGAAAGATATATGGCGGGAGCAGGACAGGCATTATCCTATAAGATCGGGCAGCTCGAAATCCGCGAATTGCGTTCAAAAGCTGAAAAGGAAAAAGGTGATAAGTTTAATATCCAGGAATTTCATAACAAAGTTTTGGAATCAGGATGTGTCCCGCTGAACCTGCTTGAAGCCAAAATAAATACCTGGATTACAGGTGGAGAAAAAGCAAAATAATATCGATCTATCTGAAATAAAGACGCTCCGAAAACTATCTTTTTCGGAGCTTCTTTATTATAATGGCGGTACAATTGCGAAAGATTAACTCTTTCTTATTAATTGTTATACAGCCTTTTGAACATCAATAACAAAGCGCTCAGTGACGTCGGCTAAATTGGCGATTTCAGATACCGAAAATTTAGCAGTCTGTAACAAATTTTTAACAAATTCGGTTTTGCTCTGTTCAATGCCTTTTTCAACTCCTTTTGTAATTCCTTCCTTGATACCTTCCTTTTTTGCCAAGTCCAGTACTAGCTCCCTTATTCCCATAGTCTTTTGGTTTTCGGTTAACTCTTCAATTTTTTTATCGAATTTAACATTATAATATGGATCTGCAAAGCTTACATACCGCTGTAAAAAAATCAATAAATCGTTAATCTTCCTCTTCGCAATATTTCTTGCAAGCAGATTTTTAGCAAGCGAAAATTTGAGATTATATAACTCTTCGTCATTTAAATTCTTTTTCTTCAACGCCAGCATAATTGTTAGCACAATGATGGAAAAGGGATTTTCATTTGTTAATAATCCTATTTCACTTTGGTCCGCAATTTTAAAATTATTGAACTGAAAAATACACTTAGTGCCTAAATATTCATACGCATATTCGTGAGGGCGGAATTTATGGTTAGCATCCGTAAAGATTGCAATGGCTGTCACCGGCTTTCCATATTTGTCAAGGATACGATAGAAGTAAGTGAACATTCGCCTGGCGAATTCTTTATCATCGTAGCCCTGGACTTCGATATGGACTAAAATCCAATCTTCTTTTCCGCTTTTAGTAAACACCTTTACCAGTTTGTCAACAAATTTAGGTGCTTCAATATCTTCCGTCGGAAACAGTTGTTCTAACTCTTTATCCAGAAACTGAAACCCTTTTTCTATATCGAAAAGCTCGTCCGCGTGCTCAAAAAAGAAGCGTAAAAAATCTTCATAGACATTTTCCAATATGCCTTTCCATAATGTGTCATTCCGCTTCATTGACTCGTGATTATTGAGATTATGTACCTCTGGACAAGTGCATTTAACATTTAAAACACAAGGCGCTTAAATACATTTTCAATAACAGACTGATATCAAGAAGAATAGTCACATAAACACATCAGATAATGGACTGCATAAGTATATCATCCTAGCAAAAAATGCTAAGAAATCATTCAAAAGGAACTAAGACATGGCTGACAGTCAGAAAGAGTCTTCTGACATAAATAGGTAATAAACTAACTGGCGATTGCTGAAAAACTCTTGGAATCTGTCAGAGCGGTGCCGTTAATCATTTTTTTCTTCATTGCCTCGAGTCCGATGATAACCAGCTCTTTATACAGCTCCTGAAGGGTAATGCGTTTGTCGTTTTCTTCTAATTCAAGTTGGAGCTGTTTCGCCTTTAAATGAACTTTGTCAGGTACGTCAAGATTAACTTTTGCCATTGTAGCGGAGTTAGGTTAAATTTTATAGTTAGGTTGTATTTTTTGGTATACGCAAGAATATTCCTCTTTGATTAAAAAATCCGAAAAAATTTCGATAGTGTGGGCAGTTTGCCAATGTCATGAAGGATAACGATAAATATATGAATGTGTTCTTAAATTTACCTTTTTAAAATAAATTAAATTACTTGTAGAATAAAAAGATTAAAAGATTCTTTTAAAAGTTACATCAGAATTAGAATATTAATGTCGTCAATGGGAATTTTCAAGCCGTTTCCACATTTCGACGCACGCTCTGGCATTATGATACGGGCATTTCCAAAAATTTGTTTTATCGCCGTGGATTTGGGTTCCATCTTCCTTTACAGCACCAAACCATTCTCCCCGATCTTTGTCTACAAATTTATTTTCTATATATTCCCAGCTTTTCTCTGCTTTTGCTTTGAAATCGACATTGTTTGTAAGCTGGTAAGCATTATAAAATCCTACCAATTGCTCGGCTAAAACCCACCAATTCCGCTCTGTTTTGGTGTGTTTGGTTTCCGGATCGTATTCATAGTTTAATGCGCCGTCAACTCCAAGACCTGTCATGGCTGCTTCGGCCATCAGAATACATTGTTTACGCGTTTTGCTTAATAACTTTTCATCTTTTAAAACTTCTGCGGTTTCGTACAAAAGCCAAGACGCTTCAATATCATGACCATACGATATTACCCGATCTTTTGTTTCCCATTTTTCGTTAAAGAACATTTCCATACGGTTGGTTTTGCTATTCAGGATATGATCCAGAATTGCATTCAGCATGGCCATGGTTTGTTTTTTAAGCGTCTTGTCTGGCCACACGCGGTACAGATTTGTATAAGCCTCTACCAAATGCAAATGCGTATTCATGCTTTTAATCCATGGACTTTTACTTAAAATGTAATCGTCAGTATTCGTCCAGTCTCTGGCAAATGCTTCGCGGTAACCGCCATTAACTGGATCAAAAGCATGTTTTTCAATGATATAAAACAATTCCTTCGCACGGTCAAGAGCCGGTGGGAAATTGGTGGTCCGATAATATTCACTTAAACCATACATGGCAAAAGCGTTTCCGTAGATCTGCTTTTTTGTTTCCAGTGGTTTATTATCACCATCTGTCGACCAAAAAACGCCGCCATATTTTGCATCAATGAAATGAATCGACAAGTCCTGGAAGGCTCGATCAGCAACAATCAGATATTTAGGATCTTTGAGGACTCGCTTGGCCATGGAAAATGTCCAGAGAATGCGGCTGGTGATAACCACGGCATGCGGCGCATCAGCAACTCCTTCATTGTCATAATTTACACGTCCATAAAACCCTCCGGTTTTTCTGTTAACCGCATATCTTTCCCAGTAACTGAGGATATTGACTAGCTCATTTTTAAAAGATTCCGGAGAAAAGTCAGCCATGATTTTCGATTGTTTATAAAAAAAGAAATACGCAATCTTAACTTACTTGTCTTTTCTCCGGTCTTTATATTTCACCTCAAATTATTTTATTTCAACAAGCTGTTCTTTCACATTCCAGCCATCCAATGACACAAGTGGCATTTCTCCTGATGAAGGTGTGTAGTCCATAATTACGGTTTTATTTTCTCCGGGTAAAACAGAAACATAATTGTCATCATAAAACACAGGCAGAATCCGCTTTTTTGTTTTTGGGTCAACAAGCGATAATCGGTTAAAAAATGCTACGGGATTTTTTGCAGGATTTGATAAAGTCACTTCAATTTTTCCTTTTTCGAGCTGTTTTGTTCTGATACTGATCTCAGCCTTTGGCATTTTATTTAGACCGCTGTAATTACCTTCGGCATCAGGCAGCCAGTATAAATTATCGCTCACAATTTCCTTGTCAAGGTTCAACAATCTTAGTGATAAGAAAACACCTTCTTTTTTGGCAAGTTCACGAATGGAAGAATTGATTGGCGTAATCATCCTCGTCGTTGATGGGCCGATTTCTGAAAATGCCTGTCCAAGACTGGTTTCTTTGCCATTCATATCAATTGTTTTGGCCACCCACATCAAATCGTACTGATGTTTAAAGGTGTTATTTGTGATCATTATGGTGCTGTCAGCCTGGTTAAACATAATATGCAGCGGCGCACTTCCGTTATGCAAACCGTATAGACAAGCATTTGGGTCCAGATAATAATCATACATCTGGCCGCGAAGCGATGTCCATGGATTTTGTGTTTTCCAGATAATGACGCCGGTATACCAATCCCACATGTGCGCACTGAAACCTTCCATCAAAGATCGGTACTGATCATAATTTACAAGCTGTGCTTTTTTACCAAAATCCCGAAGATCTTTTGCTTTTCCGTAAGGTTCGATATAGCCACCGTAGCCGATATATTTGTGATATTCCCAAACCGAATCCACAGTTTCCTTTTTGTCCTTTGTATTGTAAACAGGTGGAACAAGATTTTCCTTTGACATGAAGCGTTCCAGCGATTCATAATCTCCAACACCTACGGACCCGATTTCTGAATTAAAAGGCCAGGTTCTGTATTCGAAAAAGCGTTTCAAAGGCTGGATTCCATAAGGTCCGTCACCGTTTCCTCCCAGAAAATTGAAAGACATATCATCGGAGTTTGAATAATCTACAAACCAACGTGTTCCGTCCAGTTTGGTCAGTATCGAATCACGAAGCGGCAGCATAATATCCTGTGGCAGCGTAATTTCATTTCCACCGCACCAGATGGCAAGGGATGGGTAATTTCTGATCATTTTTATCTGATCTGCCGCTGATTCAAGGAACAGATTATGGTCGTCCGGATATTTCCTGCGCACCCACTGATCGTCTCTTTTCATAGGGTCAGTCCACCGGCCATTGCAGTCGCCGGATCCCCAGAAATCCTGCATTACCAGGATTCCATATTTATCACAAGCGTCATAAAATTCAGGCCTTTCTGTCAGCGCGCCGCCCCAGATACGTAACAAATTCAGGTTCATATCACGATGGAAACGCACTTCTGCATCGTATCTGGCATCAGTAAAACGAAGCATAGCATCTGAAATAATCCAGTTTCCGCCTTTGATGAATACGCGCTGACCGTTAACAGAAATTTGCTTACTGCGGGTCACCGAATTCCAGTCTGCCTGGATTTCGCGTACACCAACATTTATTTTTTCTTCATCAGAAACTGCACCGTTGATAATAAACTGAATTTTCGAAGCATACAAATGCTGCGCTCCGTAACCATATGGCCACCAAAGTTTTGGATTTTCCAGAGAAAGATCCGGCAAGGTAATCTCTGCCGTGGTATGCGGTTTTACTGTAACTTCTTTGGAAACTTTCTTTCCATCAATCGTGAATAGTAAGGTCCCTTTTAGCGCAGCGTTCGTCGGATTTTCAACCTCCGTCGAAACTTTAACCGTTGCAGGTTTCTGATTTCCTTCTGGTTTCCGCTGACCATTTACAAGCGTAATGATGTGCGGGTTTTTGATATTGATTTTACCTGTTTTTTCAATAATAACTTTGTCCCAGATCCCAGTGTTACGGTCACGAACTGGCTGAATCCAGTCCCAGCCAGCTACATACTGATGCGCGACATTTTTGGCAATAGCTCCGTCTCCGCCCTGTCCGCCATTTGGATTTCCAACTTCGTCCGGAGGATAAACAATTACAGCGAGACGGTTTACGCCTGATTTTTGCAGTAAAGAAGTGATATTAAAAGATTGACGAAGAAACATACCGCTGTGTTTTTTAGCGTTAAGTTTCTTTCCGTTCAAGAAGATGTCCGAGCTATAATTTACACCCCGGAAATGAAGCCAGACTTCTTCGCCAGGTTTAACGGTTTCTGAGAAATCTTTTACAAACCAATAGGTGTAATAGTCGTTACCAGTTTTGAAAATATCTGGAATCTTTTCATTGTTCATTCCAATGAACGGATCTGGAATTTGTTTATTTTCCAGCATCGTGGTCAAGACAGTACCAGGCACAACTGCCGGAATCCAGTTTGCCAAGGAATAAGCTGGTGAAGAAATTGCTGTTCCCTGATCTTTTACTTTCAAGATGGAGTTGCATTTCCAGCCTGAATTCAATTCATATTTGCTTTGTGCAAAAACGCTGGGTTGTGTCAGGCAGAATAGAAGAAGAAAACTCGTAAATAAGAATTTCATTAGAATATTTGAGTATAAGAATAATCATTATGGCAAATATATTCTAACAAAAAGAGACAAAAAAGGAATATTATTGGTTTGATTAAAATATTGAATAAGAATCCTCTTATTATTAAATTATTTTTAAAACTGACAGAGGAATTGCGTGACATTCTCGCAACAAGGTGAAAGAAATTATATCCCGGCTAAGAACCGGGATAAATCAGATAGTTATAAGTGGTAGTGATTGTTAATCGCCCTGGTTTTCTTCGAGATCGTTATGATTATCGCCGCCTAAGCTGTAATAATTGTTTTCTTCGTCTTCATTTCCATCAATTTCCTCATCATCGTCAAGTTCTGAACCAGGTACATCCAGGTCATCACCAGTCAGATCATCATCAAAATCTTTTTCATTCCAGTCGTCCGCTTCCAATCCCAATTCTTTTTTTATTTTGGTGATATCCTCAGGATCAATATCTTCTTCAATCAATCCTTTGCTGAAAACATCTTCCGATGCAGGGTAGAGCGGATATCCCGGCAAATCATCATCCTCGTCGTCTAGTGAAAAATCGTCATCAATTATCATGTTAATAGAATTTAAGGTTAGCGGAAGTTTTGTAAGCGCTTAAAACGTGGGCCAAAAATATTACCGACAATTGTTTTAAACTAATTTTTCCAAAAATCATTCCATAAGAATTTATTATTTTGAAAATCATTGAAATGGTCAGAGTAATATTGCCTTTCTAATGCTTTTATTAGCATAGGTCAACCGTCCATCAGTCCAATTATTACATAAAGTTAAACTTTTCTAAACCTTTTGATTAACCAGATGCAAAGAACATTTTTTAAAACTGCAACACTATTTACAGCCGTTGCAGGAATTAGTGGATTACTCGCCATGAGAGAATTGGATCGGTCTGAATTGACAGCCGGGAAAGTTGTTGCAAATGAAAAAGAAAATAAAATTAAACTCCCTGTCGGTTTTTCCGCAACCGTTCTGGCGTCCGATCTTGGCCCGACAAGACATATTGCGGTGGGGAAAAGTGGCGATATCTACGTCAAACTTTCAAAGTTGAAAGAGGGGAAAGGAATTTACATTTTGCGGGATAAAAATAATGATGGCGTAATTGATGAGAAAAAAATGTTTGGCGATTATCCTGGAACCGGAATCTATATCAAAGATGGATATTTGTATTCTTCGAGTAATACCGGCGTGTATCGATACAAACTAAATGAAAAAGAAGAAATTATTGATACTGAAAAACCAGAAAAAAGCCTGGACGGATTGGTTGATAAGGGCCGCGACAATGCAAAACCGATCACGCTTGACAAGGAGGGAAATCTTTACGTTACGGTAGGTTCTTACAGCGACAATTGCCGGGTTGCCGGAAGTGGGAAGGGAATGTCGCCATGTTCAATTCTTGATTCGGCTGGCGGGATCTGGAAATTTAAGGCAGATAAGTTAAACCAAACTTTCGCCGACGGCAAACTTTACAGTACGGGACTTAAAAATGCGGTAGGAATTGACTGGGATACAAAAACAAATTCGTTGTTTGCTACGCAGCACGGAAGAGGAAAATTCGATGATTTCTATCCTCAATATTATACTCCTAAACAAAGTGCAGAATTGCCGGCTGAAACCATGTATCAGTTGAAAGGTGGAGACGATGCCGGCTGGCCATATATCTATTATGATCACATCCAGAAAAAGAAAATCCTGGCTCCGGAATATGGAGGTGACGGAAAAAAAACTGGCGGAGAAAAAGCACTGGATCCGGTTGCTGCGTTTCCTGCTCATTTAGGTCCCAATGCATTGATGTTTTACACAGGGAACATGTTTCCAGCCAGATATAAGAACGGAGCTTTTATTGCATTTCACAGCCAGTCGGCTGAATTGCATAAAGGTTATATGGTTGCCTTCGTACCGTTCGTTAACGGCAAAGCGGGCAAATGGGAGATTTTCGCCGACAATTTTGCGGGGACAGATCTTGCGAAACCGACCGGTCCGATTGAACACCGTCCCTGTGGGCTCGCACAAGGGCCAGATGGCGCACTGTATGTTACCGACGATTTGAACGGAACGATTTTCAAGATTAATTATAAGAAGAAGTAATAGTCGCAACATAAAAACATGCTGATAAAGCGATGTTTTCGCTTTATCAGCATGTTTTTTTTTTAGATCAAATAATGAAACATGATGATGGCAACACCTTCTGAACATTATTTATCATTATAGATTTCCTGATACAAACATCAAAAATTGGTATCCGCCTTTTTCAAGTCCTCCTCCTTGATCCAGATATTTCTGAAATATACATTATGCCCTTCTGATTGTAATTTCAACCCGCCCGGTACGTCAGTGATTCCTTTTCCGCCATCGTTACCGCCGTCAATTCCGGAATTTGGCCCGCCCCAAACCTGAGTTATTGAATGATTGGTATGAACCTTTTTGCCGTTAAAATAAAGCGTAACCAACGGCTTTTCGACGAGTTTTCCATCCTTAAATCTTGCTGCACGAAAGAGGATATCGTAGGCATTCCACTTGCCAACACCGTTGTAAGCCTGGTAGGGTGACTTCGTCTCGTTAATAATTGCGGCCATTCCATGTGAAGTTGTATCGCCATCCAAAACCTGGATTTCGTATCTGTTTTGCAAATAAACTCCGCTGTTTCCGCCTTCTTTTGTTATAAAAAATTCTACGTGCGCACGGAAGTCGCGGAATTCTTTTTTCGTAACAATATCAGCTGCGCCATACAAACCACCTGCCGCTGACGGATCAAAACAATTAATAACCGTTCCTTTATCAACAGGATCATTTACGACTGTCCATTTTATCGGCATCTCAGCCTTTAACCTAGGACCTTTCCAATAAATCCATTTTTCGTCCAGCATTTTTTTTGAGCCATCCATAAAAACTTCGGCTCCTTTCACCGGTTTGGTTCCAACACCAACTTGCGCATAGGCAGTAGTGAAAATTCCTAAACCTATAACAACAGCCGGAATAATGTGGCTAATTCGATTCAAATGCATAAATGTGGTTAGTTAGTTTTAAGTAATAAGTAGAAGCGTAATTTTTCTCCGCTTAGGTAGTATAAGTCACTGAAGTTTTTTAATTACTCAAAAAGTTTGGAATGAATAAAACAAAGTTTTACGTTTTACCAAGATTCCAAACGGTGTATTGAACCGTTGCTTAGAATTTCTTATTTTTGTTAATACCTAATTCGTAACTAATGAAATTACAGGTTATTCAAGACAGTTCCGGAAAGAACACCGGCGTTTTTATCCCGATTGACGATTGGACTTTAATAAAATCAGTCTATCCGGATATTGAGACACTAAATCAAGAACTGCCGAAATGGCAAAAAGAAATTATCGATTTGCGACTTGATAAAATAGAAAAGAATCCAGGCAGCTTAAAGCCAATAGAAGATCTTTTTAAGGAATTAGATAAGGAAATTTGATATGAAGTATCAAATTCTATATCTCGATGATGTCGATATTGATATTCAATCTGCAAAAATTTGGTATTGTGAGCAAAAACCAGGTCTTGAAAAACGATTTGTCAGCGCAATAAGGAATACAATATCAAATATTCAGAAAGCTCCGTTCATTTATAATATCCAGTACAAAAACGTCAGAGTGGCTCATACAAAAATTTTCCCCTACGGAATTCACTTTTACGTGGATGAAATTGCGGGCACAGTTGTGATCGTATCTATTTTACACCACAAGAAGTCGCCGGATGGTATCTGGAACCGAATTTAATTTCAACGTCACTTCGTTTTCACATAAAAATGGGAAGTGTTATTTTTTCCGGTATGCCGTTCTTCTACTTCAATTGTTTTAATCGAACGAATCAGGTCCAGCAGTTTTTTAAAGCCATAATTTCGGGAGTCAAATTCAGGACGTTTTTTCAGGATCATATTTCCTAAAACACCCAGGAAAATCCATCCATCTTCATCTGCAAGGTCATTAATACTTTCAGATATTAATTTAATAAGTCCTTTGTCGATTTTAGAAACAGGCGTTATTTCTTCTTTCGGAATGCTCGTTGACTTCGATGTTTCAGCAACGGCAGCTTCCGGCTTAATCTCTTTTTTGAGGATTTCTATGTAAATGAATTTGTTACATGCAGCTATAAATGCAGATGGCGTTTTCTTCTCTCCGATACCGAAAACCTTCATCCCGGCTTCACGCAACCTGGTGGCCAGTCTTGTAAAATCGCTGTCGCTGGACACGATGCAAAAACCATCTACATTCCCCGTATAAAGAATGTCCATCGCGTCAATGATCAACGCAGAATCCGAAGAGTTTTTTCCTGAGGTATAGCTATATTGCTGAACGGGTGTTATCGCGTTTTCAAGTAAAACCGTTTTCCATCCCGACAGCGTAGGCTTGGTCCAGTCGCCGTAAATTCGTTTAAAAGTAGGGGTGCCGTAAATTGCAATTTCTTCCAGCATACCCTTTACATTGGCATACGGCACATTGTCGGCGTCGATCAACACCGCAAGCCTTAGTTCTCTGGTATTTTCCATAAGATAAAGGTAAGAGAAGATTTATAGTTGTCAAAAACATGTGATTTATTAGATTAAGGAGATTAAACAAGCTTTTTATCAGCATATCTCAGAATATGCCGGATGATTAAAATTTCAGTTATCTGCCAGAAACTCTTCAGGCTCGATCAGAATTATCTGCTATATGTGTACTATTTTTGCAATCCCCCTCAAAAGCGCTTACCAGAAATGAGAAACCTGATCGCCGTAATCTTATTTGTCTCTTTATCCCACATTTCAAAAGCGCAGTCGCTCCAATTTGAGCTGTCTGATTACACATTGCTCCCTCAAAAACCGGAAGGTAGCCTGCATGGGATATCTGGCATTGAATATATCTCTTCCAGAAATCAATGGCATCTGGCCAGCGACAGAGGTAGTTATTTTATTTTTGACAGCATTAATACCATTCATGATTTTGAAAAAAGGCAAAATCTGGGCGTATATAAAAAAACAGGGTTATGGTATGAGGCTCTCCGTTTTGATGCAACTTCGAATACGTTTTTTTATGCCGTAGAAAATGAATATGTGGCCAATACGGAGACATGTGATACGTCCACTTATGTCAGTTACATGGACGCTTTTCCTCCAGCTTTTTTATTTCCGCCACTTCATCTTCCGGCAGACAACAAAGGTATCGAGGGCATCGCCGTGACTGATAGCGGAAATGTTTGGGTGGCACCGGAAGCGGGTTGGGCAGGGGAGACGGAAGTTGGAAATGACACGATCCATTTCAGGAAATTTGAAAAACTGAAAACCGGATATTCACAGGCAGGAGAATATTCCTATGTCATCGACAGAAGTGGCTGTCAACAAAGTCCGACTGAAAAGCGTGGCGGAATCTCTGAAATACTGTCCGTTAATGAAAATCAGTTGCTGGTTTTGGAAAGGTGTTTTGACCTGAAAGTGACAAACAAAATCAAGGCGAAATTATGGCAGGTCACCGTTGAGGGTTCTCATCTGAAAAAGGATACCAAGCCAGCATTTGATTTCAATGAAGGTTTTCCCATTGTAGTTGATAATCTGGAAGGAATGTCGTGGTGGGAGGCTGAGAACGGGAAACGCCGGCTTCTGCTGATCACCGACGATAATCCCGGAATGAAAAATAACCAGCGGACACAATTAATTCTTTTGAAAGAAAAATAGCAATAGTTAATACCAAAGCCATCAATTAATGAAAATCAGATCTTTACTTATATTTTTAGTCAGCGTTTCTCTGCTGAATTTAAGCTGTAAAACCAATAAAGAAGATGTTGTAGAAAAAGGCGTTTCTTTTCCGCTCAACGCTTACCGGAAGAAAACGATTGACAGTATCCAGTATGTTATTGAGCTGAATATTCCTTCAAAAAAAATAGAAAAAATACGCGGCACACAAACGATTTTATTTAATCTTAACACGCTGGATTCTGCTCTGGTACTTGATTTTAGTAATGATCAAAGTCAGATTCTTTCGGTGAAATCAGGAGATAAAATTGCTGATTATAAATTCGTTAATGAACATATTATCATCAATCCGGGTCAACTTGTAAAAGGAAAAAACCGGGTTACTATTGAATTCATTGCAGGTGATTTGTCTCTAAACCGGAATGAGGAATATCTTTATACACTCTTCGTACCCGACCGCGCATCCACCTGTTTTCCTCTATTTGACCAGCCAAATCTAAAAGCTTCTTATCAGCTTACGCTAAAAACACCAGGCAATTGGGAAGCCGTTTCCAATGGTAAACTGAAAGAAAAAGCCATGTCTGGCGATACCAGTATTTATCAGTTTGAAGAAACAAAACCCATCAGTTCTTATCTTTTTGCATTTGCTGCGGGGAAGTTCTTTAAAGCAACAAAAACAATTGGTGATCGCGAAATGACAATGTATTATCGGGAAACGGACAGCGTAAAAGTGAACCGTAACCGTGATGAAGTTTTTAATTTACATGCAAAAGCCGTGACTTGGCTTGAAGAATATACAGCGATTGAATATCCATTCGGAAAGTTTGACTTTGTACTTTTACCCTCATTTCAATATGGCGGTATGGAGCATCCGGGTGCCGTTTTTTATAATGAATCAGCCCTTTTTCTCGACGAAAATCCTCCCGTAAACCGACAGCTTGCACGCGCGAGCGTTATTGCCCATGAATCTGCGCATATGTGGTTTGGCGATCTGGTGACGATGGACTGGTTTAACGATGTATGGCTGAAAGAAGTTTTTGCCAATTTTATGGCTGCCAAAATTGTTCACCCATCTTTCCCGCAAATCAATCATAAGTTGAGGTTTTTGCTGGCGCATTATCCAAGAGCGTATGAGGTCGACAGAAGTGCGGGCACGAATCCGATCCTGCAAAATCTTGGAAATCTGAAAAATGCAGGGACTTTGTATGGCGGGATTATTTATCAGAAAGCGCCGATCGTCATGCGCCAACTTGAGAAGAAAATTGGGCAAGATATGATGAGGGAAAGCCTTCGTGAATATCTGAAAAAGTATTCTTTCGGAAATGCGCGCTGGGATGATCTGATTGGGATAATTGATAAAAAAAGTCCGCTGGACATTGCCGATTGGAGTAATGTATGGGTGAAAACGCCTGGAATGCCGGAGTATGAATTAATTGGCGAAAAAGAAGAAATTGAAATCCGTCAGAAACAGGATTCTGTATCTGATCGTGTCTGGCAGCAGCCGGCTGTCGTTTTTTGGAAAGAGAAATTTGCAGAAGGTAAGGTGAATCTGAATCTGTCTAATCAGCTTCAAAGTGTTAGGAAACCGGATTTTCCGGCGATGGTTTTTCCAAATTCGGATGGAGAGGCGTATGGTTATTTTAAAATGGATTCTGTTTCGGAGGATTATTTTTTCCTGCGTTACGATACTACAAAGGATACTACTTTCGCGAATCCGGTTTTCAGAGGAGCAATGCTCGTTAATATTTGGGAAGGATTTTTGCGTGGTGACGGCGCAAAACCTGAACGTTATCTGATTTACCTTTCAGACGTTTTGCAAAAGGAAGATAACGCACTGATCTCTGATTATCTGCTTGGAAATATTCAGACAATCTGGTGGACATTTCTGACGGATCAGCAACGTAAACGAAATCAGGAAAACATAGAGCAAATACTATGGTCACTACTGGAAAAAACGCCTGATAAAGGAATGAAGAATTCTTATTTCCGTGCATTCAGAAATGTTGCTTTAACGGAAAGCGGGTTGAGAAAACTCGAAGTGCTTTGGAATGATCAGCTGAAAGTTAAAGATTTGGTATTATCAGAAGACGATAAAATTTCACTGGCTTATGAACTGGCACTGAAAGGACATGTCGATGCAAAAGGTGTACTGGCCAAGCAGCTAAGCAATACGAAAAATCCAGACCGGCGCGCAAAAATGGAATTCGTCATTCCTGCCATAAGCCAGGACGAAGTGGAACGTGACAAATTTTTCGAGTCATTAAGAAAGGAAGAAAACAGAGAACACGAAGCCTGGGTTTTGGAAGCATTGCCATTTCTGCATCATCCGTTGCGGTCCAAAAGTGCATTGAAATATTTGCGGCCGTCGCTTGATCTTTTGCAGGAGGTACAGCTGACAGGTGACATTTTCTTCCCCCAACGTTGGCTGCACAGTACATTTTCCGGACATTCAGAAAAAGAAGCAGCTAACATAGTCAATACGTTTCTGAAAGAAAAAGGTGATTATCCTTATTACTTGAAAAATAAAATATTGCAATCGACTGATTTGCTCGACAGAGCAATAAAGCTGAAACAATAAATATTTTTTGTGTAGAAATCCGGAAAGACTTTCTGAACCTTGGTTCTGGTGTTGATTTGTAATGTCAGACGGCGGAAGACAAATAAATTTTGCTTGACTGTTAAAGTAAAAGCGAAACTTGAACGTCTGCCTGAACAAAGTCCGTTATGATAATTATTTATTAACAGCCAACGCCATAAGTCATGAATATTTTAAAACAAACCGCGCTGAATTTATTTGAAAACTCATTAGCAAAACAAGGATTGGTATTGGCCATAAGAACCTGGTATCCGGCTACATTTTACGAAGTCGATTTCCATTTTCCATTTATGGATATGTCGAAATGGAAATCCGTCCAGCATATTAAAATAAAAGTAGCAACGGGAGTTTACCGCGATTATACGCCTGCTGGTTGGGATGTTGAAACCAGGACATGTACGCTCTACATTGACGCCATTCAGGAAGGTCCGGGAAGTGAATGGGTGCAATCGCTGAAAGAAGGAGATTATGTGACTTATGTAGGTGTTGGCTCGACCGTGCACAAACCTGCTGATCATGGAAAAATGATTGCGCTGGGTGACATGACAACAATAGGACATTATCTGGCATTGCAGCAGCTGTCCGGCGAAAACAGCCTTTCCGGCGCGATTGCTATTGCTGAAGAAAATCATCGCATCGAGTTTTCTCAATATTTCCATTGGGATATAACGCCTGTGGAACAAACAGATCAGGGCGGTTTTCACGGAATCACAAAATGGGTACAGAACGAGGATCTTGAAAATGCGACAGTCTACGTGGCCGGACATATACCCACCTGTGTCCATTTAAGAAAACAATTGAAAAAAACGTCAGCTGAGACTGTGCGAGTACAGGGGTTTTGGTCGTAATAATTTGATTAAAATATAAAATAAGTGTTAGGTTAAATTAGCCATGAAAAATCCCTCTGAACTTGATTCGGAGGGATTTTTTTGTAAAATATTCTTTAAATATATTGTAGTATTTTATTCGATTTTGTTGCCAAGAGGTTACTATTTGTGCGAAATTATTAAATTGACAAATAACGCCTTATTAATATTTGACCGATGCAACGGTTCTAACTTTGAAGGCGTAAGGCTAGATAAATTCGGAACCCTTTTTTATGAAAACACTTTACACTCTTCTGACAATTATTATTAGTGCTCAGGTGGCAGCTTCGCAGGGTACTGAGGACTACTATAATCCAGTAACCGCGCCAGTTAAACCTAATTACGAGCCGGTAACACCACAGGTTAACAGATTCAAAACGCATCAGAAAATTACTGCGATATCCACCACAAATAATTTGAAAATCCGCAACCGGTTGTATTTCGGAATAGACGGATTTTTAAGAACTGATAAGGCTTCAATTTCCAGTACTTTCGGGGGACTTATTGATACGAGGACCGGCGCCAAATCTGGATATAGTGCTTCGCTCGGGTGGGTAAACCAGGAAAAATGGGCGCTTGAACTGGATTATTCGCGATCCCCGATTCATAATATTCTGATCATTAACGGCGATTATCCGATGGAGTACAAAATGGAAAACGACAAGAACAACCTTGCATTAAGAGTAAAACGCCGCCTCTTGTTTGGAAGATCAAATTCCTCTCTTCGGAGATCCGCTTTTTGGATTGGTGCGGGTGCGGGATTGGTACCAAATTCCGGAAAACAAAAAGAATATTTACAATTTGAAGGGTATTCACGGCAAGGTCGCCAGCCAGTTTTTGATACTTTATTTTTGACGAGTGATACGCATACAAGTTCAAAAATTACAACCTTTGCAGACGTTACCGCCGAGTATGTTTTGAAAGTTGCACGAGCAATTGATCTGAGTTTTTACGCACGAAAACAGTGGGGGTTCGGAACTTCACTGACTACGGATATGGCGTATTTCGTCAACAAGGTTCAAACGCAGCAGTCAACAATAAAGGCGGATGGAACCGGAATGACTTTTGGAATTTCACTACGTTATGTTTTTGCCATCGGTTTCCACGACGGCGATCCGGATTATCGTGAGTAATATGGAAACATTTAATTGACAGTTTGTCCACAAAAAAGCCGGAAATCGTCAAGCAGTGCTCAGCGATTTCCGGCTTTTACTTTATCCTGTTATTTATTAAAAACCAAGGTATTAGCTTTCTCAATCTCATCCCGACTAATGGTATGTCCCATGTTCGGATAAATTTTCGTTGTTACATTGGCATGCATGGATTCCAGGATTCCAGTCGTTTCGTTTACCCGTGTAACCGGAACATGCGGATCGGGATCGCTGGTTCCTATGAATATCGGCGTGCCTTCAAAATCCCCTGAATAATTTTCAGCATAGATTTTATCTCCTATCAATCCTCCGGTGAACGCAACTACACCACCGTATTTTCCAGCGTTCCTGGTAACGTATTCCAATGTCAAACACGCGCCTTGCGAAAAGCCGGCCAGAAAAATATTTTCTTTCAAAATACCTTTGGCTACCACATCGGCGACCACTTCATCAATAATCTGCAAAGCAGAAGACAACCATGGTTTGTTGACAGACGGAGCTGCGAGAAATGACGTTGGATACCAGGTGTTGTTGGTGGCCTGTGGGGCAAGAAGCGCGTAATCTTTGGTATTCAGATGTGCAGCCAGCGATAAAATATCCTCTGCGCTTCCGCCCCGGCCATGAATCATGATCAAAACTTTATCAGTTTCGTCAATATTTTTTCCTGCGGTTACTACTTTTTTAGTATGCATGATTTCAGAACTTAATGTTGATCAAGTCTTGGATTTCGGAGAAAAGCGCGGGGTTTTAACCCCGCTTTTTCTTCGAAATTTTGACTGGCTTTTACAACTTTGGTAATATTTTTTCTATCTCTTTGCGAGATGCCTCATATTGTTTTGGAAGTCTTAAACTGCTTCCTAAATTTTCAACAGTTTCGTCAATTGCAAAGCCTGGATTTTCAGAAGCAAGTTCGAACAAAACCCCACCTGGTTCTCTGAAATAGAGTGAAAAGAAATAATCACGGTCAATTTTCGGCGTGATATTCAGGCCTTTCCGGGCTACTTTTTCACGGAATTCCATTAAAACCTGATCGTTTTTAACCCGGAATGCTACGTGGTGATTGGTTCCTCCGGCATTATAACCACGATCTTCATTTGGTGATTCGATCAAATCCACAATGGCTGCGTTTTCTACTGCATCCGTTATGAATCGGTAACGATTTCCTTCCTGCTCCAACAATTTATACCCGAAAATATCGGTTAAAATTTCAGCAGTTGGTTTTATATTTTTCAATGTCAGCACGATGCTGTGAAATCCTTTTGTAGCAACATCCGCTTTCACATCTGCGGTTTCCCAAGGTTTTCTAGTGTCTTCTATTTTTGACTCGATCAGATTTATTTTCAATCCGTCCGGATCCTGAAATGGAAGATACAATTCACCGAATTTTTCATCTTTATTTCCCTGTTTTACGTCAAACTCTGTAAAACGATCGGACCAGAAATCGAGACTTCCTTTTGGAACTGAATATCCGATATCAGTTGCCAACCCTGTTCCGGTACGGCCTTGCGCAGTACCTTCCCACGGAAAAAATGTTAGTATCGTTCCGGCAGATCCAACTTCGTCGCCATAATAAAAATGGTATGTGCCGGGATCATCAAAATTGACGGTTTTTTTTACCAATCTTAAACCTAATACTTGCGTGTAAAAATCGTGATTACGTTTCGCGTTTCCTGCTATGGCAGTGATATGATGCAGACCTAAGATTTGATTTTCCATGATTGTTTTTTTTTTGTTATACAAATTTCCGAAGTTTCTGAATCCTGGACATTGAACCAGGACAAGAAAATCAGACGTTGTAATTTTTTGAAGATTCGCGTTGCGACAAAGCGTGGATGATCTCGTTACTTAACAAGCCACTTCCGCCGCCGTAGTGCTGAATAATAATAATTTCCGGATCTTTTTGCTTGAAAGTTTCACGTAAAACGGCTTCACATTCTTCCTGGATACCACCACATAAAAGTACGATGTCGAATTTTTCGGTGTCAAATAAAGCAATTGCCTCTTCGTCCTTCATTGCTCCCCGGGCAACCCAGTTTTCACTTTTATTGATGATCCGGAGAACCGTTTCAAGAATCTCTTCGTGTCTTCCGACCACCAGAATATTAACTTTCGGAGTTTCCATCAGTGTATCAGTTTTGTGGGAAAACAAACTCATTCAGCGGTTTGCGAACACGTGGCGTAACCTCCCTCGTTTTGAACGGCTCTTGCAGTTTTTCGGCTTCATCTCTATATCCCAGCGCGATGACCGCCACAGCTTCCTGATTTTCTGTAAGCCCCAGCGTTTCTGAAATTTTAGCTTTGTCAAAACCTCCAATCATGTGGCTGTAAATATTCAATGCCGAAGCTTGTAAAAGTAGATGTGCATTAGCCATTCCTAAATCATGCAGCGCCACAGTGTTTTCTGTCTGGTTCGCTTCAAAAGTTTTGCGTGCAACTGCAACAATTAAGACGTCCGCATGCTGAGCCCAGGGTTTATTTCCTTTAAACAAACTGTCTGCGATTTTTGCAAAACCTTCGTTGTTTTTCGAAGCATAAAAATACTGCCATGGCTGCTCATTATTTGCGCTAGCCGCCCAGGCCGCAGCTTCAAGAATCGTATTTAAATCATTTTCAGGAATCACTTTATCAGAAAATGAACGCGGACTCCATCTGTTTTTTATAAGGTCAAGCACATCGTGCTTCGTATTTGCAATTTTGATATGTTCCATTGTTAGTGGCTATTAGCGATTAGGCGTTAGCGTTTTGTTTATTACTTCCGACTTTACGGATAGATTAAATTATCTTAATTATGTTGATTGTCAATTGTTAGCAATTTAGCTTTCAGAAGTGACTGGATACTGGGATTGAGCCATTTAGCTAATAGCCAAAAGCTAACAACTAATACCTAAATGGACATCGGCACTTCCATCAAAAGCACTTCTGCATCTTGCGAATTTGCTTTGATTGCTATGCTGCCAGTATCCCAGATTCCTAATCCGTCACGTTGATTTAAAGCATGATCCTCAATCGAGATATCACCTTTAAGAACAAAGGCATAAACTCCGTTTTTAGAATTTTTCAATTTGTACTCTACCGAGAAATCCTTATCAAATTTTCCCATGTGAAACCAGGCATCCTGATTAATCCACACACCAGCATCATCTGCATTTGGAGAAAGAATCTGCTGCAAGTTGTTATGTCTGTCTTCAACATTCAGTGTTAACTGATCATATCTAGGCGTTACATTTTTGCTTTTAGGAAATAACCAGATCTGCAAAAACTTCGCGTCCTGATCTTCGTTCTTGTTGTATTCACTATGGAAAATACCAGTTCCCGCGCTCATAACCTGGATATCACCATGTTTGATCACGGCAACATTGTCCATGCTGTCTTTATGTTCAAGATCGCCTTCCAATGGAATTGAAATGATTTCCATATTGTCGTGCGGATGTCTGCCGAAACCTTTTCCACCATCTACTCGGTCGTCGTTCAAGACGCGCAATACACCAAAATGCATCCGGTCGGGATTGTAATAATTTGCGAAACTGAAAGTATGGTGACTATCAAGCCAGCCATGATTTGCATGTCCACGGGTATCTGCTTTATGGAGAACGGTGTTCGCTTTTACTTTTGATTCTGTATTAGGTAAGTGATTAAAACCAATCACATCCAGTTCTTTCAATTCATCAATGTCATTCTTAATTACACTTCCAACCGATGCCGACGCCACGAACATTCCAGTTCCCATCAGGCCTTTGCGGATAAAATCTTTTCTTTCCATGATTAATTGTCGTTTACCGATTTAATGTTACAAAGTTCTTCATTCTACGAAAGCCTGGCATTGAACTAGGACAAGAAAACAAAAATTGATAAAAATTTTTCAACAATATTTCTGGCCGTATCCTGCAATCTGTTTTGCTTCCTATCAATAAATTAACAATACAAAGGAACTGTAACCGGGAAGCGGAAACATTGAACCAGGACAAGAAAACTAAAAACTGAAAAATTATTTTTTCAAAAGCTTGGTGCGGACCTTACTTAAAAATTCGGCAGAAATGCCAAGATAAGAAGCGATATAATGTTGGGGAACACGCTGCGGAATCGTTGGGTAACGTTTGATAAAATCCAGATATTTGTCTTGTGCGCTGGTTGCAATGGTTTTAAATAATCGTCCCTGTAAGCTTGAAAGGTTACGTTGCACCAAAATCCGGAACATTCTTTCCAACTGCGGAACTTGTGCCAGCAGCGATTCTTTTGTCTGGGGAGAAAGGATTAATAATTCGCATTCTTCAAGCGTCTCGATGAACATGGAGCTTGGTTTCTGATCATGAAAACTGGCGATGTCACTTACCCACCAATCCTCGATCGCAAACTGCAAAGTTACTTCAAAACCGTTTTCATCAATATAATACATGCGGATACAGCCCTTGTTGATGAATGCTTCGAAGTTGCAAACTTCGCCTTCGTGCAATAGAATTGTCTTTTTAGGAAAAGTTTTGTGCTGTAAAATGGAGTTGAAATACCCAAGTTCTTCGACCGTCAGATTGGCGTGGCGTATCAGGTATGTATTGATGCGGTCGAACATTTTTCAATTTGGAAAAGTTGGGAGGGAGAGAAAAAATAAAAACCAACTTTTAAAAGTTGGTTTTTATAAAATGATTAACTTTTACTTGGAGCGCAAATACGCACTTCGAAAGTATAGGTCCAGACAATTTCCTTTGCAAATTCTTCACCAAACAATTCAGGCGTTCTGCCATCAACTTCTGCTTTCAAATCAAAATTTACTCCAAGATTTTTAAAAGGTTCAACGAAGTAAGGCTCATTGGTAACGATATAAGAAACCGGTATTTTTTCTTTCGGGCCATCAAAATCTTCAAGTAGCGACTCACCGTCTTCTTTTTCAATTAACCATGCATAAAAACAATCATATAATTTTTCTGCAAGATCTTCGGCCGGATTACCTACCGCCGCTTTGCAGGTCAAAATTTCGAAGGATTTTGTGACAATGTTATCAGGCATTTCTGATAATTCGTAACCAACCGGTCCGTCGGAAATTTTTCCATTTGATTCAGCTCCGGCACTTTTATTATATAAAATTCCAACCGCCTGATCAAGTACATCGATCAGCTCAGAATTCACAGGATTACCTTCAAAACCTTTTAAATAACGACTCATGATATTGTTATAATTTTATTTAAGAATCTTCTAAACAGCCATCAGTACTTCAAAAGTAATGGGCTTATCCGAGGTGTGCAACCCGGAATCTAATTTTTGAGATTAAACCAAAAATGCCCGGACTGCATTGCTAACCTATAAAATTCTTCGCTGGTTCCTGGTTTTTTACTAAAAAATGGAAAAAATAAGAAGGAGCTACGCAGTCATCAATCGTTAAATCTGCACTTTCAAAAATTTCTATTATTTTTGATTCATTCAAATCTCCTGATAAAATATTGAAAAGATAGCAGCTAATCGAAAGGCTGCGAATGAGGTTGTTTTCACACTGAAAATCAACCCCAAAATCTGTGTTTCATATTTTTAACTGTGAGGAGAAATGAATTCTTATAAAAAAATAGCTGTTCTTGGCGGCGGCGGTCGTACCGGAAAATATCTTGTCAACCACCTTCTTTCCAGAGGGTATCACTTAAAAATCCTGCTTAGAAAAATTCCTGAAAACTTCGAAACTTCAAATGAAGAATTTGGTGAAAATCTTACCAATCCTCTCGTTGAGATTGTAACTGGTGATGCGATTGTTTTAGAGAATATCCGCCAATTGCTTTCCGGCTGTCAAGCGGTAATCAGTACAATTGGGCAAAGACCGGGTGAGCCGATGGTTGCGAGCACAGCAACTGAACACGTGTTACGAGCAATGCAGGAATTTGGTATTCAACGTTATATTCTTCTTGCGGGCGTAAATGTTAACACACCTTTTGACAAAAAAAGTGAAAAGACAATGGCGGCAACGGAATGGATGAAACAAAGTTTTCCTGAAATTCATGCCGACCGTGAAAAGGCATATCATCTGCTCTCACAAAGCGAGCTGGACTGGACTTTGGTGAGACTTCCGTTAATTGAATACACAGTTACAAGTTTTGCAGTAGATTCAAGCATAGAGGATTGTGCGGGAACTAAAATCAGTACTGCTGACATTGCCGCCTTTTTGGAACAACAGTTGCACGATAAAAGGTATATCAGAAAAGCGCCTTTTCTTTATAACGTTGATTAAAAAAGTGTGATTAATCCCGGCGGATATCGATTTAATTTCGCCGGGATTTTACTATACCAAGTACTTTTTGTATTTATTTGCTTTGAAAATTGGCCTGTTCGTAAAATTTCTATCTTTGAATATTGGTAAGACAAGTATAATCTGAAAGTACCTTGATCCGCATCTTCGCCTGTTTATTGAGTTTTCATATTTTGCTGGGCAGCTTTTTACCTTCCATGGAATGCTGGGAGGAACTGAGCCGTTTGCCGCAGCTTATGGCGCATTTTGAAAAACACAAACAGGAGACCAACGGAAAGATTTCTTTCTGTACGTTCATGCAAATGCATTATGCAACCGCTTCGCAGCATGCACAGAATGCTCCTGATTCAGAAAAAAACCAGCATGAAACGCTGCCTTCATTAAGCGGACATTCCCTGCATTCTTACGTCATCGCTGATTTTCACTTTCCCGGATATTCTCAACCATTAGTGACCGAATTTCAGGATAAAAATACTTATTGGTGGAATAATCTCTACTCTTTCCAACATCATTCTTCGCTTTTGAATCCTCCGAATTTAGGCTGAATACCTCTGAGTTTGTATTCCTAATTTCCTATTTTACAGGTTGCTGATAGCTTCATGCTACCATAAGTTTTGCCTTTCGGTTTGTATTTCAATTTGTAAAAATATTGAAATTTTCACTCTGAAAAGCTAACTGTTGGTATCAGGAATTTGTCACCGACAGTCAATTGATATTTATTTTATGTTTGATTCAATAATCCGTTTTAGTATACGGAACAAATTGATCGTTGGCCTGATGGTTTTGGGCCTGATCAGTTGGGGAATCTACGCGCTGTCAAAACTTCCGATAGATGCAGTCCCGGATATTACTACCAACCAGGTAGTCGTGTTAACGCAGACGCCGGCACTTGCCGCGCAGGAAGTGGAGCAGTATATCACGGCACCCATAGAACTTAGTTTAACCAATGTACAGGGCGTCGAAGAAATTCGCTCGGTCTCGCGCCTCGGGCTTTCCGTGATCACCGTCGTTTTTAATGACAATATGGATATTCTCAAAGCCCGCCAGCTGGTTGGAGAGCAAATATCTCTCGCTGCTCAGGATATTCCAAAGGAATTTGGTTCCCCTTATCTGGCTCCCATCACGACCGGGCTCGGCGAAATTTATCAGTATACACTCGTCCCGCAGCCCGGTTACGAGAAACGTTATGACCTTTCCGAACTCAGAACGATGCAGGACTGGATCGTGAAACGCCAGCTAACCGGAATTCCGGGCGTGGTGGAAGTCAGCAGTTTTGGCGGTTTTGTGAAAGAGTACGAAGTAAGTATCAATCCGGAAAAACTTCGTGCGGCCGGCATAACCATTGGTGATGTTTTCACTGCTGTCGAGCGAAATAACAGCAATACGGGAGGAAGTTATCTTGAAAAAGACAGCCAGTCATACTTCATCCGGGGAGAAGGAACCGTAAAAAATCTTGATGATATTGGCAATATCGTTATCAAAACCGTGAATGGCGTTCCTATGAAGGTCAGTAATGTGGCAACGGTTCAGTTCGGTCATGCAGTTCGTTATGGCGCGATGACGCGAGATGGAAAAAGTGAAGCCGTCGGGGCGGTGGTCTTGATGTTGAAAGGCGCCGACGCAGACCGCACCGTAAAAGCCATAAAAGAGCGTATGGCAAGAATTCAGAAATCTTTGCCGGAAGGTGTTAAAATTGAATCGTTCATTGACCGCGCGAAACTGATTGATAAGGCAATTAAAACTGTTCGCAACAACTTGTTGGAAGGTGGACTGATCGTTGTTTTTGTTTTGGTATTATTACTTGGAAGTTTTCGTGCAGGATTGATCGTGGCCTCCGTAATTCCGCTTTCGATGCTTTTTACTTTTGGGATGATGCATACCTTCGGTGTGTCAGCAAATTTGATGAGTCTTGGTGCAATCGATTTTGGACTTTTGGTGGATGGTTCCGTGATCGTTGTTGAGGGAGTGATGCATTATTTGCAAACCCATTTTAAAACGGGAGATAAACTTTCTCAAAAACAAATGGACGATACTGTTCAGGTCAATGCATCCAAAATCCTGACTTCCGCTGTTTTTGGTCAGATTATTATTCTGATCGTGTATCTTCCCATTCTCTCACTTTCAGGTATTGAAGGAAAAATGTTCCAGCCTATGGCGCTCGCCGTAAGTTTTGCGATTTTGGGTGCATTGATTCTTTCGTTTACCTATGTTCCGATGGCTTCGGCATTGTTTCTTGCTTCCAAAATCAATAACGAAAAGAATTTCTCGGATCGACTGGTCAATAAATTATACAATTTTTACCAGCCTTTGATTAAAGGCGCGTTGTCATATCGAAAAGCAATTGTCGGCGCTTCACTAGCTCTGCTTATTGGAAGTGTGATGCTGTTTGGAGCCTTGGGAGGTGAATTTATTCCGCAGCTGGATGAAGGTGATATCGCCATTGACCTCCGTATGCCGACAGGAACTTCGCTCACCGAAACCATTCAGGCTTCCTTGAAAGCTGAACGCGCTTTGCTCAAAAATTTTCCTGAAATCCGCCAGATCGTTGGGCGTATCGGCGCGTCCGAAGTGCCAACAGATCCTATGCCAGTTGAAATGACTGACCAGATGATCAATCTGAAAGATAGGTCTGAGTGGACGTCGGCGCATACCCGCGAGGAACTTTCCGAAAAAATGAATAAGGTTTTGGAAAGAGAAGTGCCTGGCGTGATGGCAGAATTTACACAGCCGATCCAGATGCGTTCCAATGAAATGATCACGGGGGCACGTTCTGATGTTGTGGTCAAAATTTATGGCGATGATTTAAATAAATTGTTCGAACATGCCAACGATTGCGCTGCATTGATACAACCCATTGCAGGTGTCGCGAGCTGTCGCGTTGAGCCTATTGTAGGTTTGCCGCAGATCAAAGCTTCTTATCACCGTGACCGTCTGGCTCAATACGGGCTGGATGTTGCATCCATTAATCAACTGATCAAAACATCATTTGCAGGCGAAACAGCAGGAGTTGTTTTTGAAGGAGAACGCCGTTTTGATCTGGTAATCCGCCTGGACACTTTGCATAGGAAAGATCTTAAAGACATCCTGAATTTATATGTGACCATTCCAAATGGCGGTTCTGTTCCGTTGGGTGAACTGGCAGATATTACCTATGAAGAGGCACCCGCACAAATTTCCCGCGACAATACCAAACGCCGGATTACGATCGGTATCAATGTTTTAAATCGAGATGTTGAGAGTGTTGTCCATGATATTCAGGCCAAAATTGAAAAAGGCGTGGTTCTGACGACCGGTTATTATTACTCATATGGCGGACAGTTTGAAAATCTGCAACAGGCCCGTCAGCGGTTGTCCATCGCCGTTCCGATTTCGCTGCTGCTGATCTTTGTTCTTCTTTATTTTACCTTCAAAAGACTGACAGAAGCGCTTATTATTTTCACTGCCGTTCCGCTTTCTGCAATCGGAGGAATCTGGGCTTTATGGATCCGTGATATGCCTTTCAGTATTTCTGCCGGCGTTGGGTTTATTGCACTTTTTGGTGTTGCAGTTTTGAATGGAATTGTACTGATCAGCTATTTTGATCAGCTGGAAAAAGAGGGGATAGGGTCACTGCGTGAGCGGATTGTGGCTGGGGTTAAGGCTCGTTTCAGACCTGTGATTATGACCGCCGGTGTGGCCTCACTAGGGTTTTTGCCCATGGCATTATCGACCTCGGCAGGCGCGGAAGTACAGCGTCCGTTGGCGACTGTTGTGATCGGCGGTCTGATCACTGCAACTTTATTGACCCTGATTGTGCTTCCGGTTTTATATAGTCTGGTAAAAGAACGTGTTGAAAAACGGAATAATGCGAATAGGGTAGTAGTTGCAGGAATGATACTGATTGCCCTGCTTTCTTTCCCAAAAACTGAAGCTCAGGCGCAAAGGATTTTGTCGCTCGATGAGGCTGTTAAGGAAGCAACGACGCAAAATCTTGCCGTAAAATCAGGAGAGCTGGTTATCAGCAGACAGCAGGCACTGGTCGGGGCTTCATTTAATCCTGCAAAAACAGATCTGGATGTGCAATATGGTCAGACCCAGGCCAGGAATACGGATTATACGGCCACTGCCATTCAATCCTTCGCTCCACTGAGTGTTTATAAAACGCAGAAAAAACTTTCAGAAGCCAATGTGCAAGGCGCGCGATATCAGCTGGACGCAGATAAGTGGCGCCTGGCCAATGAGGTAAAACGTGCTTATTACCAACTTGTTTACGATCAGAAATTACTCGGTTTTCTTCGGGAGCAAAGCGAGTTATATCAGCAATCGGCGCGGGCGGCAGATGTGCGGTTCAAAACGGGCGAGACCAACCGGCTCGAACAAGTTACTGCCGAAAGCCGATATCAAAATTTGTTGCAGCGAATCAGGAGTTCGCAGAGAGAACAGCAAATTCATTATGCTTCGCTGAGGTTACTTCTTCACACGCGGGATACGGTTTCGATTGATACCAATACAGTCTTTAAACGACATGCCGGTAATTTGATCACGCCGGATTTAACTCCGGACTCCAATCCGTTCTTAAATGTTTTGCAGCAAAATATTACCAGCAGCCAGATCCAGACACGTCTCGAAGAGAGGAATACATTACCGGATTGGCGGGTAGGAGTAATCAACCAGTCGATTGCGCGGGAGAAGAATTTTAATGTGTTGCATGCCGGTCTGTCTTTTCACATTTTTAGCAAAGCACAAAAAGCACGAATTCAGTCTGCTAAAATTCAGGAACAGGTGAATGAAACGCAATTGGCTTCTGTGAAGGAACAGCTAAATACTGAGCTGGATATGATGGAAACCCGACAGAGAAATCTGGCTGCGACGCTTCAATATTATGAAGAACACGCACTTCCGCAAGCGCAGTTGATCCGGCAAACCGCACTCTCAACCTTTAAAGGTGGTGAAATCGGTTATCTCGAATTTTTTGCGGCCATTCAGCAAGCCTATCAGTTGCATGAAGAATATCTGATTAATGTCCTTGATTATGATTTCAACCTGATCAGAATCGAAGAAATTATTGGTGCAACACAGTAATCGTCATCGAAATTAACTAAACCGGAGATTACCCCGAATCAAAATAATTTTTCACTGAAATGAAGACATTAAAAAGTATTTCCCAAAAACGCCTTTTCTACGCCGGCTTGGTCAGCATGATTGGTTTAGCGACAATTTCCTGCGAATCGAAAACGGAAGAAGCTGATATTGAACAGAATAAAACAATTGTAGACACTTCGCAAATTGATCAGATCAAGCTGACACCGCAACAGTATCAATCCATTGGCATCCAACTTGGAAATGTGAAATTGGAGACGGTAAGTGATGAGGTTAAGGCGAACGGAATTGTAGAGCTTCCACCTGAAAACCAGGCGACGCTGAGTTTACCAATCAGCGGAAAAATCAATTATATGAAAGGAATTCCCGGTCAGCCTGTAAGAAAAGGAGAATTGCTGGCAACACTGGAAAGTTTTGAGTTTATACAATTGCAGCAGGATTATCTTCAAAACGCAAGTCAGCTGGCTTATCAGGAAAAGGAACTGGAACGCCAGCGGACATTGAGCAGTGAAAATGTTGGTGCGCGGAAAAATTTTGAACAGGCACAAGCCAACCAGCGCTCTACAAAAGCCTTGCTTCAATCCCTGGAAGCGAAACTTAAAATACTTGGCCTTTCAACAGAAACGTTAAATAAAAAAGGAATCACGCCTGCCGTTCGAATCGTTTCTTCTGTGAATGGTTATATCACAGCTGCGAATGTAAATCTTGGAAAAGAAGTAGCGGCCGGGCAGCCCATTTTTGAGCTGGCAGATAAGAGTGATATGCATATTTCTTTAACCGTTTTTGAACATGATGCTTCCAAAATCAAGAAAGATCAGACGGTGATGGTGCAATTTAACGATGGCGCTTTACCTGTAAAAGCATATGTCCTTATGGTTGGGAAAGTTTTGGAAGGCGAAACAAGAACGCTGAATGTCCACGCGCATATTAAAGATCGAATTCAGGAAGCAAAGCTGGTTCCGGGAGCTTATGTCAATGCAAAAATTCAGACTGGAAACCGGGAGGCAACGATGGTTCCCGCTGCTTCGATTGTCCGCAAAGGAGCGACAGGATTTATTTATATTGAAGAAAATAACAAATCATTCCGTCGTATTCCGGTTGAAATAGGAAATGCTGTAAAGGAAGATCTTGTTGAAATTATTTCAAAAAATAAATTTGATAATGAGCAACTTGTCGTAAAAGGTGCTTATCTGATTGATGCGGAATTTGCCAAACGAAGCGAGCCTGCTGGTGAATAACCTGATTATGTAATATCCGTTTTTACAAATAACAGCTGGGATATCTTTTTGTCTAAAATGTGATTCCGGTTGTTATTTGAATATTTCTGGTTTTGATATCATCGTAATAGTAATGATCTTCAAATCTTTCTTTCATTTTGTAGGTACCAATTCCCTCATTGAATCTTATTGAAACGGGTATAGAAATTCTCCAAACATCAAATTCTATTCCTACTCCTGCCAGAACACCAACCCGATCCTGTGAAGTTTGTGAATGCATGTCTCTTGTTTCCTGACCAGAAAAACACATGGCAGGTTCGTAACTGCATATTCTTCCATTTATATCAATGTCAAAAGAAGTTCGTGTTCTTACATTCAGCCCAGCTTCCAGGAATGGGCGAATTTTTCCGGTTAAGAAAGTATACCGTAGCAGCAACGGCAAATTGATGGATTGAATCTTATAGTCGTATGTCGTGCTGTTCCCACTATTTGTACGGATGTATATACTCCAATTCGGCTGAACATGAAAGGATAATCCTGATTTTGCCGGTAAAAACTTATACGAAAGATCAAGACCAAGAACGGCACCCTTCACGGTTTTTATTTTTTCGTAAGTAAAAGTTTCACCAAAAATGTGAGTGCCGCCAAGAATACCAAAATGCCATTTTCTTTCAACATCTTTGGTTTGTGCGAAAACCAGTGTTGTCAAAAAGCACAAAAACAAGGTCAAGTAAATTTTGTATTTCATAGCGTCGAGTTTTGGAATATATTTAACCAGACACAAAAACTCTTCACTTCGTTGTGAAGTGTTGATATTATTTACTGACCTATTAAATCAGATAACTTAAACAGCTGTCAATAATTTTTCGGCCTGAAAATCATTCTCAACGACTGATCATTTTTTAGATAGGAGACAAACCAGTTGTAGAGCGTTTTCACCCGGTTACGATAGTGGATCAGTGAAACCAGGTGAATAAAGAGCCAGGCGATCCAGGCAATAAATCCTTTAAAATGAACTTTCGGCTTTGGTAAATCAGCAACTGCTTTGCTTTTTCCGATAATAGCCATTGCACCTTTGTCTTTATATATGAAAGATTGCAGACCCGCACCTTTTTGAATGTTTACGAAATTTCGCGCAAGATTAATTCCCTGCTGCAAAGCCACCTGAGCCACCTGCGGATGTCCATGTTGATAGGCAGGATCATTTGTTTGAAAACTGGTATCACCGATTGCATAGACAGAAGGCATGCCAATTATTTCATTGTACTCGTCGACCATTAACCTGTTGCCCCGGCCATAACATTGTTCCGGAATTCCGTCAAACTTTTGCGAAGTGATACCTGCTGCCCATAACAGGTTGTAAGAATTAATTGAATCCCCGTCTTTAAAGAAAACCTGCCCGTCTACAAAATCACTGACACGGCATTTCAATTTGATTTTTACACCCATTTTTCTGAGCTCATCATGCGTATGTCTTTGCGATTTTTCGCTCATATGGGAAAGCAAGGATTCACCGCCGTCGACCAGATAAATTTCCGTTTTGATGCCTTCAAGTTCCGGGTAATCATTTCGGAGAATACTATTTCTCATTTCTGCTAAAATGCCGGATATTTCCACGCCGGTCGGGCCGCCGCCGGTAACAACAATTGTTGTTAATTTCTCTTTTTCAAGTTCATCCGTAGTAACAGTCGCTTTTTCCAGACGTTGCAGCAAAATGTTGCGCATGGCCATGGCATCGTCAAGCGTTTTCATTGGAATAGCATTTTCCTGAACATTTTTCATGTCAAAAAAATTGGTTACCGTTCCACTGGCGAGTACCAGATAATCGTAAGTAAGCTCTCCTGTACTGAGAATTACCTTTTTCTCTTCCGGAATTATCATCGAAAGCGTACCAAGCCTGAACCGCAGGTTTTTGATTTTGTGCATAAACATCCGGAACGGATAGGAAATGCTGGAAGCTTCCAGAAAGCAGGTGGCGACCTGATAGATCAGAGGCGGAAAAAAATGATAATTGTTTTTATCTACTAGAATTATTTCAATACCTGGCTTATTTGCTAAATGCCTGACCAGGTTGATACCTGCGAATCCTCCTCCTATAACGACAATTTTCATTTTCCTGCTTTGACGGGTTAAGATATAGTTCTTTACAATATGGCTATAAATGCTGTGCCATGCTAAGGTTTGACGTTGTAAATCTTAAAATGTAATCCTGTTCTGAATTTTTACTTAAAACAAAAAACACCGTGCAGATCATCTTTTAGATCCACACGGCGTTTTTTATAAACTATAAATTTAATCAATAACCTTCGGTTGTTTTTATAAACCGGTTGGTCAGCCATTCAATTTTCTAAAATCTGAAACCCAGTCTTGTAAACAAAAAGGCGCCATTACTGCCCATTTGAACCGGATCCCACGCACCGCCTGATTCAGTCAGGTAGGGTTTTGACATGTTTGGATATACATTCAAAATATTACTTCCACCGATAGAAAGTGAAACGTTTTTGCTGAACTTATAATTTACAGTTACGTCTGTCTGTACTTTCGGTTTGTAAACATCTGTGTATTCCTCTGGTGTATAATCCTTATTTGTCTCTTCGTTGATTGAACCGTAGTTCCAGTTCGTCAATTTTATTTCGCCAAAACGAACAAATCTTACCATCAGACTAAATTTGTTTACAGTGTAATCAAAAGTAAGATTGATTTTTGATGGAGGAGCTGATGCCAGTACAAAACTGCGTTCTCTTTGGTTAAAATAGGTATCTTCTTTTCCAATAAGTGCAGGGCTTGTGTTGATCGGTCCAAGTTTCATCCAGTTGAAATTAGCCGCCAGTGTAGTGCTGAAACGACCTTTTCCCAAAGCGGTCGAATGGGCGATAATTACATCTATACCTTTCGTTGTTGTGTATGAAAGCGCGTTGGTGAAGAATTGTGCCTGACCAACATTTAACGATTTCAATAACGGGCCGATTGCTTCATCTTCGTCACTGAACTGACCGGTTAAAACAACACGGTCTTTTACTTTTACGTAGTATCCATCCACAGTCACCGACAACGCAGAACCTTTCGGCGTAACGGTTATACCTAAACTGGCATTTTCAGACGTTTCCTGTTTCAGCTCCGGAATTCCGAGCGTTTTGGTAACAGCACTGTTATTATTTGCAAGAAGAACCTGAACTGCCTGACCATTGACGAAGTTGGTAAATGTTGAATTGAAATATTTCTGAGCCAGTGACGGCGCGCGGAATCCTGTACTCACCGAACCGCGAATCGCGATATCGTCAGTGACCTTATACCTTGCGCCCAGTTTACCATTTAATGTACTCCCAAAGTCACTATAATTTTCGAAACGGACCGCTGCGTCTACTAATAGTTTTTTTGTGATATCAGCTTCAACATCGACGTAAGCGGCAACATTTGAGCGGCTGTTATTGGTGATATCGGCCGGACTGAAACCTGGAAAACCCTGAGATCCGCCAGCGAAATTCTGATCATAGGTCGCGTATGATGCTTCCTCGCCTGCAAATATTTTATAACGCTCTGTACGATATTCTCCTCCAAAGGCAACATTCAGACCGCTTAGAACAGATTTGTAAAACCTGGTAAAATTCAGGTTGGTAACATTTTGACCAAGCTGAAAACCACCCGCCTCAAACGAAGTTTGCGACTGCGCTCCAAGCGAAGTATTCAAAGAATTTTTTACAGAAAAGTCAAATTTATTAAACCCGTAGGTGTTGCTCAAATCAATATCCCATTGTTTCCATACACCTCTCACCCCAACTGTCGCAGCGTTATCGGTAATCTTGCTTGCAATAATCGGATCAAAACCATTTGGATAAATTGCGGGAATGTTCTTGTCACTATCAGCAAAACGTGTCCAGGCATAAGCATCTCCCGTGCGGGTGTTATGACCGCCAAAACTATAAACCTGGAAGTTTTTTCCAACCGGGATTTTTGCGTTATAGTAAATCGCAGCATTTTTCATTTGCGGATCACCATATTGTCTGCGGCTGATTTCGTCAAGCGGACTTGTATTGGCGCGGTTCGTGTGATCGCGGAAGTTATAGTCGGCGGTAACATTAATGAAACCTGTTTTAGCAACTTTCAGACCATAATTCAGGTTAACATTATAATTCTGTCCATCAAAATTTTTATCATCAAAACGATATTTGGCTTTGTACATTCCCGCATTTACATTGGCAGTCAATTGATTCACTGTTTCTTTCAAAACAATATTAATAACACCCGCGATTGCATCCGAACCATATTGTGCCGCCGCACCATCCCTTAATATTTCAATTCTTTCAATAGCAGCTGCCGGAATTGCGTTCAGGTCCGTTCCTGTATTTCCGCGACCTCTTGAACCAAACAAATTAACCAATGCAGACTGGTGACGTCTTTTCCCGTTTATAAGCACCAATGTTTGATCAGGGCCAAGACCGCGCAGCGAAGCCGGATCCACGTGATCCGCACCATCTGAACCAGTCTGTCTGTTTGAGTTAAAGGAAGGAGCTGCAAATTGTAAAAGCTGATTCACATCAAGCTGGCCTTGTTTGGTAGTAACTTCCTGGATATTGATCACATCAATAGGCGCTGGCGTATCAGTTGATGAACGATTCATGTTTCTCGAACCAACTACTGTTACCTGACTTAATAAAGTTGCATCTTCCAGCGTAAAATTCTGAGTTTCCTGACCGCCAATTTCTTTTTCGATTTTGTTGTAACCGACATAGGTAACGATCAATGTTGCGTTGGAATATCCCACTGACAAGGCATAAACTCCGCTGGCGTCGGCAGTTGTGCCGTTGCTGGTTCCTTTTTCAATAACCGAAGCGCCGATCATTGGCGCTCCGTTGGCATCTGTAATTTTCCCCGATACTTTGAATTTCTGCGCGAAGGCTGAAAGTGAAAGTAAAACGAAAAATAGTGATAAATAACATTTAGTCATATTACGAATTTTAATTAATAAAAGCGCAAATTAAGATAATAATAGTTTACACTTTTTCATTATCACTAAATTATATTTTCCTTAAAGCAGTTTACGCAGAATGGTAATAATTCGAATTTTATATTTTTGAATGTAATAATACAAATACAAAAAAACCTTGCAGCCAGAGATCTGAGTTGCAAGGTTTTTCTTCGACTAAACAAAAAAGTGTTATTGATATCCCGGATTTTGAACGATCTCTTTATTTTGATCTCTTACCGATTGCGGTATAGGGTTCATGTACATTTTCTTGTGGAATACGTGTGGGTGGTTCAGGCCGACCACTTCGTAAATCCATCTTCCCCTGTTATCATTTGGCGAAGAATTCGTGATTTTCATGCCGTGCAGATCTTTATTCATCACATCTTCTGCAATGGCCCAGCGAATGATATCATAAAATCTTTTCGATTCAAAACAAAGCTCAACACGGCGTTCTCTGCGGATTGCTTCCCGCATCTGGTCTTTGCTCAATCCTGCCGGCAGTTCCGGAAGGGCGGAACGTTTGCGTATCGCGTTAATGGCAGCATAAACGGAAACATCTGCGCCGGAAACTTCGTTTTGAGCTTCGGCATAATTCAATAATACTTCTGCATAACGATAGTAAACATAATTCTGACCGCTGGAAGCACCACCTCTTGGTTTCAAAGGATTGATTTTTTTCTTGAAATAATATCCCGTATTTCCCACATCATCAGTTCCAAAATCGATCTGGTTTTTCGAAGGTTTTACTTTATCAATTCTTGTATAAATGGTATCCACTCTCGCCATCCAATCCTGTTTATAAGGAGCACCATCGTACACTATAAAATCATAGAAACGTTTTTCGCGGTTGACGTATGGATTTTGCGGATCATAACCGGATGTAGGATCGGAGATCGGTTTGCCATTGGCCATCGCAAACTGATCGACAAGTTCCTGCGTCGGATTGTAGTTGCCCCAGGTATAATAAACGCCATCGATCCATACCGGACCGCCATATTGCTCATAGTTGGAGCCCATGATCACAGCAACAATCTGGCGATCCCAGATCACTTCGGAATTGTATTCATTTTTCTCCCACCAGAAAGCAGAAATATCTGGAAACAAACCATAGGTACCGCCGTAAGTATCCATGAAAAGCTTGTTCGTAGCCGCTGCTTTTTTCCAACGTTCCGGATCATTGTTTCCGAAGCTGATCATCTTGTTCGGATCGGCGCCGGCAGGAGAGTTTGCCGTATTAAAAGCCGGACTTGCGGCATATAATTCCAGCCAGCCTTTCAACGCGAGGGCTGCGCCAAGCGTAGAACGACCCGCATTTGCGTCGCCATTGTTATACTTCACAGGCAAAACTTTATTGGTTACAATTGCATCCAGTTCGGAAATAATAAAATTGAAGGTTTCTTCAAAGGTGCTGCGCTTGTTGTAAAGCTCTTCCGTGGACATCGTATTTCTGTCGAGGGTTTTTGTCAGGATCGGAAGGCCGCCCATGTGCATAAACAATTCACTGTACAGAAACGCCCGTAAAAATCTCACTTCATCAATTTTCTGCTTCACATAAGTCTCCGAGAAATTGGCAGCATTTTCAGTAACCCGCTCAATAAATAAATTGCACTTGCGGATCTTGTAATATCCTGCCGACCATGTGGCGTAATCCGTTGCATGATTGGTTGAATTGGTAACCGTGGCCGCTGTGTTATATTCCTGATCCATGGGCGAACCCTGATTCACGGACGGATCTACGATACCCTGTTTCCAGCTATATGAACGCCAGTAAAAACCGGCATCATTATCATCCGTGAAATTGTCAAGATTTTCAGGTGAATTCCATTTGTTGGAAAGATCGTGGTAAATATCATTCAGGAAAATATCTGCATTTCCTTCCGATTCCCATTGTGTTTCTTCCGTCAGCCGGCTTTTTATTTCGTTATCCAGAAAATCTTCTTTACAGGAAATCGTGCTGAGGCAAAGGCAGAGCAGTGCTGTAAAAATGATTTGTTTCGTATTTTTCATATCAGATAATATTAGAATGGTCAAAAATCAGAAAGTAACATTCAAACCGAATACATAAACTTTTTGGTTGGGATAGGCCGTTTCACGATCTGTGTAGCCAACTTCCGGATCCATAAAATTCAGCTTGCTCAACGTGAAGAGATTTTGTCCTGATGCATAAACCCGCACCGACTGAATCTTCAAAGCCTGTATTACGCTTTTTGGAAGTGTATAACCAATAATCGCAGTTTTCAAACGCACATGCGCAGTACTTGTCCACCAGAAATCCGAAGCCTGGGTATTGTTGGCATAAGGTGCCTGTGTTGCTCTCGGGTAACGTGCTCCTTGATTGTCAGGGGTCCAGCGGTTGTCATAATATTCGTAGCTGGAATTACTGTTGTTGTTATTAAAAGGAATGGTTTGAAACTGGCGGATATCAAGGCTGGCAAGCGCTGATCCCTGGAAAAAGAGGCTGACATCAAAGCCTTTCCAGTTTGCTGTCGGCGTAAGACCATAACTCAAAAATGGCGAGACAGGTTTTCCAATGACCGCTTCATCGTTCGCATCGATTCTTCCGTCCGGTTTTCCATCAGGCCCGCTGATATCAGCATAACGGATATCGCCCGGATGCAAAACGCCGAACTGTGTTACATTGTAACCATCTTTTGTGTCAATAATCCCGTCATCATTTGTATCGTCCTCAGTTCCGAAAATTCCCAGCGCTTTATAACCAAATGGTGTTCCGAATGGACGGTTTGTCCTGCTGCGGTTTGGATTGTTGCGAGTTGCTGCCGTTTCGAAGATCTGTACCATTTTGTTTTTGGCATAACTCATATTTCCGTTAATCCCAAGTTTTAGCCCGTTCGAAAATTTGTATTGTGTACCGAGACTGAATTCAAATCCGGTGTTGGTCATGATTCCTGCATTTTCATCAGCAAGTCCAAGTCCGTACTCGATCGGGACGCTCACAGCTGGAGGCAATAACATACCACTTCTTTTTTCGTGGAAATAATCTGCCTCGATATTCAGCAAACCTCTCCATAACGTTGCTTCAAAACCGATATCCGTTTTGGTCGCAATTTCCCAGGTGATGTTTTTATTTGCCTCATTGGGAAGATATGAACCCTGAACCATGGAGCCGGCGCCAAGCGCGTAAGCATTTCCATACAAATTATATCCTGTCAGATATTGAAAAGCAGTACCTGCTAGGTTTCCGGATTTTCCCCATGATCCTCTTATTTTCAGATTATCTACCATCGGAAGGCTTTTCTTGATGAAATCTTCTTCTGACATTACCCAACCCACAGAGAATGCCGGGAAGTATCCATATCTTTTTCCTGGCGCAAAGTAGTAGTGCCCATCATACCGCCCCGACGCTTCGAAGAGATATTTTCCGGCATAAGCATAACCAACCCGGTAGACATAACCAATCTGACTTCCGGTCGATGATGTTCCCGAATTATCAAAATCATTTTTATTCGAGCTGCCCATATCGAGCTCATCCGTATTGATCGCGAAGTTATTTCTGCGGGCAGAAAAAATTTCGTAAGTGTTATTTCTCGCTTCTGCTACCAACAATCCAGTGAAATCATGTTTGCCAAATGAATTGTGGTAATTCAGATAAGCCTGATAACTGAACGTTTGCGTTTTTCTATATTCCTGTCTCAGATAGGTAAAGGCCGGTGCGCCACCTTCTGAAGTAGAAATTTCTCTTTTGTAAGTGTAAGGCGTTGCATTGGTATTTTGGGTGTAGTAGTAAAATGGCGTGTGCCAGCCTTTCTCCGTCCGCTGATTTGGGTCATAACTGAAAGTCCCTTTGATACTTAATCCTTTCACAGGAAGTTTCTGTTCAATAGCCAGCGTTGTCAAAAGGGTGTTATTTGTATTTCTTCTATAACCTGCATTCAGGATACCAACCGGGGAATTTCCTGCAAATTCGCCCCATAAACCATTGCTGTAATACAAGCTGCGGATTGGAATATATTTAAATCCATTTCTGAAAAGGTTGGTAGCATTCACCGCATCATCCACAGATTTTGTGTTTTCAATAGATCCAATCAGCGCCAGAGTAACAGTAGTTGTTTTGGTTGCCTGCGCTTCCAGATTCAGGTTGTAGTTGTAACGGGTATAGCGAATTGGGTCAAACATCCCTTTTTGCTGTAAAAAACCCAAGCCTGCATAATACTTAATTTTTTCAGCGCCTCCGCTCAGTTGCAGATTATAGTTTTGCATCGGCGCATTCATGTTAACCAACTTTTTACTGTCGCTGATCGGGTAAAGGTCCGGATCTTTTGCATTCAGACTGATGTAATTTTCAATAAGATCTGTTGCAAACGGAAGCTGTGTTCCTGTCGGATTTTCATTGGAATATGCTTCATTTTTAAGTCGCATATAATCCTGGGCACTCAATAATTTAGGGTAATATGTAGGTGTCTGTGTTCCGTAATAGCTGCTGAAAGTCAGGGAAGGCGCACCTGTTTTTCCTCTTTTTGTGGTGATCAAAACTACGCCGTTAGCTCCGCCGAGTCCGTATGGAGCAACCGCAGCGGCATCTTTTAAAACTGAAATTGTCTCAATCGCAGTCGGATCGATTTGGTTGATATTATCACGAATAATCCCGTCGACAACGATAAGCGGTTTGTTATTTCCAGTCGTACCAATTCCGCGAATATGAATTTCAGGAGAATCTGCACCTGGCTGGCCTCCATTTGGACGCATGCTGACACCCGCAACTCTTCCGGCCATGGAATTAGAAATATTTGGTACCGGCGTTTCCGCGATTTCTCCTCCCTTAATCGAAGCAACCGAACCTGTTAAAGTTGATTTTTTCTGTGTACCATATCCAACGACGATCACTTCGTCAAGCGCTTTGGTATCGGCGATAAGGGAAATATCGACAGTTGTCCGGTTGCCAACAATTACTTCCTGCGAAATAAAACCGACGAAAGAGAATATCAAAACCGCATTTGCATCCGGCAATTCCAGCTGATATTTTCCATTGATATCGGTGGTCGTTCCGCGCTGCGTTCCTTTTAAGATGATACTTACTCCCGGTAACCCGTCACCCGATTCTGCCTTGACGGTACCGGATATACTAACATCTGCAGGTGTCTCAATTATTTTGGCCTGTTGAGATGAATTTTCCCCAGTCTTACCGGGAGATTTTGATAGAAGAATCTGATCGTTGCTGACCTTATAAGCGATGCCCATAGGAGAAAACAAACGATCAAGAACGAAAGATAATTTTTCCTGATTTGCTGTAATTGTTACGGCCTGATGTGCCTTGACGAGGTCGCTACTATATGCAAAGCGCATTTTTGCTTTTTGCTCAATTTTGGTCAGAGCTTCCTGTAAAGACACATTCTTTACTTCCAAAGTTATTCCCCGGTTCAGCAGATCCTGTGCTGGCGTAGTATGTGCATAGGCCATTGCGGAGAATAAACCGACGCAAACGAGTTGATAAAATGTTAATCGCATGATTTTGAATAGCAATCCATGCCGTGGATGAAAATGTTTTTTCATAATTTTACTGAGAATTGATTAAATGTTGGAAACAACGATCCTGCAAAATCACTAGGCAACATTTGCCAGGTGATCATTTGTGAACTGCACGTTCTAGGATATCTGATCAGTTTATAATCAGGAGTGTCGCAACCACTCCTGATTTTTTTTGAGCAGACATTAAATTTGATTAAGTAATTGTTTTACGTCATTTGCTGCACTGTTTAAGTATTTAACAAACTAATCATTAACTATTAATTACAACCTTCTCCTTTCAAAACCACCTTCTCGCCGTCAATCTCATACGTCGTCCCGAGAAGTGTTTCGATCATTCCAAGAATTTCAGGCAGTTTTTGGTTGTTAAAATCTACTTTCAGACGACATTTTTTGATCGCAGGATTCGCGAACTCGATTTTTATACGAAAGGTATTTTGCAGGCGATCAGCAACTTCATTCATGGGCGTTTCGTCAAAGACCAATGAAACCGATTGCCAGTTTTCATCGATCATTTCATTATCCTGAGAAACATCCACGGTCATTCGATTGGTAATTTTTTCAAAAACAGCTTGTTGTTTTGGTTTCAATACAACTGTCTCCGTTTTGTGATCCGGGTTTTGTTTACTCACTGCAACGCTTCCCGTAATAACCGAAACTTTGTAACTTGATTCATTTTCATTCGCCTTCACGTTAAAGCTTGTACCCAACACTTCTGTTTTTAATTTCCCGCAATGAATAATGAATGGATGCCGGGCATCCCGCGTTACGTCAAAAAATGCTTCACCCTGAAAGTTTATTTCACGGGTTATTTTGGATGCAAAAGAATGGGGATGTGTTATAAAAGCACCAGGTTGGAGCCAGACAATACTATGATCAGGCAAATTGTAGCGAATGATTCTTTTTTCATTGTTACGAAAACTGATCAGTGATGAATCGATGGCATTTGTTTCTGCTAAAAATTTTCTGGTTTTCTGCTGAGTGACATAGGTAAAGAAAATACCCAGGCCTACAACAGCTGCGGCAGCATAATACCACAGTTGTCTGAATGGTAAAATTTTGGGTTTTTGATAATTTTCCGAATCCGAAATTTGCAATTGAATACGTTCGTACAAAACTTCCTCATCCGAAGCTGAAAAAGTCTCCCCGGAATCAATTTTAAGGTTTTGATACCAAGCGTCAACAAGTGTGCGTTCGTGTTCGCTGCACTGGTTGTTCAGGTATCTTTTTAATAAATCAGAAGAAGGAATTGCGGGATCCATTTTAGGTGTACGATTTACACTTGTTGAAATAGCTTTATTATACAGTCTGCTATTTCAATGGATATCCCTTAGTCAAATATGAATTTATTTTTAAAAAATTGAATTCATCAAGCAAATGCAACGCTTATTAACGCCAAAGCGATGTAATCCTTCATTTCCACGCGAAGAATGCGAAGTGCTTTGCTGATGTGCCCTTCAACCGTTTTTTCTGAAATTGCCAGTGTCAGCGCGATTTCTTTGAGGCTGTAACCCTTACGGCTCAGCACAAAAACCTGGCGGCATTTTTCAGGAAGTTTAAGAAGTGATTGCTCATAAAGCTCGCTTAACAGATTGTAATCGAGATGCTCGCGTGTCTTATCGTCGGCGGGAGATTCAACCTCATCAATCGAAAAAACGTGCTTTTTTTGCTCCTGATAATAATAATTGACAATGTTATATTTCAGCATTCCCTGCAAATAGGCCTGGGCATTTTTCTGAATATCAAATTTATTTCTTCCAAGCCAGAATTTATAAAATACTTCCTGTACCAGATCCTCGGCGGCAGTGCGTGCCCCCGTTTTCCGAATAGCAGTATGCACCAGCAAACGAACATGCCGGCTGTATAACTCACCAAAAGCAAGTTCATCATTTTGCTGACAAATCAGTTTTGTCAACTCTTCGTCGGAAAAAAGGCGGTAAGTAGTGATCAATTTTTCAGTGATTTAATATCGGTTTAACAACATCTTTTGTTACTGTTTAAACAAAATCAATTCTTCGGGGCGCGATATTTACAACCATAAGGAAACCGTGATTATTTTATACTTGTCATATATACACTAAAAAGTCGCCAATAATTTTATGCTGGAATGATTTCATTAGCGAATCCCCGATATTGACGGTTTAATCAATATTTGTGAATATTTTTAGTAAAAATTGAAAGTAAATTATTTTCTATATATGAATAACGATACTGGAATAGCTGGACTTGCAATATTGCATAACGATCCGGTAGTGATCGAAAACGTTATTCCCCAAATTGATCACGGGAAATTCCCCGTTAAGGTGATTGAAGGGGATACATTTTTTGTGCAGGCCGATATTTTTGCAAACGGAAACAACAGTCTGGCTGCACGAATCCTCTATAAACATGAGAGTGAAAATAATTGGCGGGAAACTTATTTAAAGCCAATTGTCAATGATCGTTGGGAAGGACAATTTCCGGTAGAAAAAACCGGGTCATATAAGTATAAAATAAAAGCCTGGATTGATCCGATTGCTACCTGGCAATCAGAAATGGTGAGAAGGGTTCATCATTATCTTTCCCTGACGGATTTGCTGTCTACCGGTGTTTCACTTTTGGAAAGTATGGCCGGAAAAGCCTCCAAAGAAGACAAAACACTTGTTAAGGAAGCAATCAGGATTTTTAAAGATCAAAAAAGAGCTGACGAAGCGGGGCAACTTGCGATGAGTTTTCGTTTTACAGAGTGGCTTAACCGGTATCCGGACACGACATTATCAACTGAGACTTTTGATTTTGAAATAATTTCCAATCATAAAAAGGTCGAATTCAGCTCGTGGTACACGATGTTTCCCCGCTCCGCTTCACCATTTAAAGGAAGACATGGAACATTTCAGGATGTCGTTAATTTACTTCCCAGAATTGCGAATATGGGGTTCGATGTATTGAATTTTCCACCAATCCATCCGATCGGAAATGAAAAAAGGAAGGGGAAAAACGGAGGTAAAAAGCTTGAACATGACGATCCTGGCTCACCTTATGCGACCGGAAATTCTTATGGAGGACATGAAACCGTTCATCCTGAGCTGGGTACTTTTGACGATTTTAAAGATTTGGTCGCGGAAGCGAAGAAGCACGATATCTCTATAGCGCTGGATTTCGCTTTACAGTTTTCGCCCGACCATCCCTGGTTGACCGGCCATCCCGATTGGTTTGAAAAACAAAGTTCCGGATCAAGCGATTTGACAGCTTCGCCAAATTCTACGCAGCCCGATTTTTTGCGACTAAAAATCAATACAGGAAATAGTGAAGAAATCAAAAATGCTGTGCTGCAAATATTGCAGGTATGGATCGATTGTGGTGTTCAAATTTTCCGGATTGCCGAACCTGATTTTTATCCGGTAGGCTGGTGGCAGGAGATAATTCACGAAGTGAATACCAAAAGTCCTGAAATTATTTTTTACGCCGGAACTGTAACGCGTCCGAAAGTAATGAATTACCTCGCAAAATCAGGTTTTGCATTATCCGATTCTTATTTTATGTGGAGAAACTCCGGATATGAATTGCAGCAATATATCAATGAAATCGCCTATTCGGAACAGAAGGATTTTTTCAGACCTATTTTCCGGATCAACTCGCCCGACCTCAATCCTTATAATCTACAATCAGGACATGAGCCTCAGCAATTGATCAGGTTTTTTCTGGCAGCAACCTTATCTGGCTGTTACGGTATTTATGGGCCGGTTTTTGAACAGTTGGTGTATGAGGCTTTTCCAGGCAAAGAAGATTACTGGAATTCGGAAAAGTATGAGATTAAACATTGGGATTGGGAAAAGGAAACGAAAATCACTTACCTGATTACGATGATTAACAAGATAAGAAAAGAGAATCAGGCGTTGCAGCAGACAAACCGGATCCATACCTGTGCCGTTCAAAATGATCAGATTCTGGCTTACTACAAAAGTCATGATAACGGTAATAAAATTCTTTGTGTTGTAAATCTGAATGCCCACCACAGGCAGTCTGGTATGGTTCAGGTTCCTTTACATTTAATAAATAAAAATCATGATGAAATTTTCATAGCCCACGACCTTATCACCGACGCGCGTTATGAATGGCGGGGCGAATGGAATTATGTTGAGCTCGATCCGCACATCCTTCCGTTCCATTTATTACGAATCGAGGATTATTATGGAGAATACTATTAAAAAGTTGGCAAATACGGATAAGTGACAAATAAGTATTGGTTTTTTACATGAAAAAAGGTGAATTTGGTGGTTGCAGAGAGTTTCTGCCAAATTTTCACTCTTACATTATTACTACTTATGAAAAAGCTGTTACTTCTCCTAGCTCTGCCTTTAATATCGCAAGCCCAGACAAATCCGGATGCTATCAAGGAAAAAGCTGCCAAGATTCACGAAAAAGCGTTGACTATCGACACGCATGCGGATGTGCCGATTAACATGATGAAAGAAGGGTTTGATGTTGCGATTGAACATGATTATGCAAAGGACGGTTCTCAAATCGATTTTCCGAGAATGAAAAAAGGTGGCATGGACGGCATGTTTTTCGCAGTTTATTTAGGACAGGGAAAACGTTCTCCGGAGACCAATGCCGAAGCAAAGAAAAAGGCGTTAGCGATTTTTGATAAAATTCATGATGCCGTTAAGAAAAATCCGGAAGTTGCCGGTATTGCTACCACACGTGCGGATGCTTACAGATTGCAAAAAGAAGGCAAAAGGGCGGTTTTTATAGGTATGGAAAATGGCTGGCCGGTTAATAACGATCTTGCCAACCTTAAACTGTACTATGATCTTGGTCTTCGATATATCACACTCTCTCATTCGGCAAACAACGATATCGCCGATTCTTCAACAGATCCCGACGGACCGGAATGGAACGGTTTGAGCCCTTTTGGAGAGCAAGTTGTGAAAGAAATGAACCGTTTGGGAATGATGGTGGATATTTCTCACGTATCTGATTCAACCTTTTATGATGTTATTAAATTGACGAAAGTACCGGTTATTGCTTCCCATTCGTCTTGCCGCGCGCTGTGTGATGTGCCAAGAAATATGACAGATGACATGATCAAAACTTTGGCTAAAAATGGTGGTGTGATACAGATCAATTTTGTTCCCGGTTTCGTGAAAAAGCCTTCGATGCAGCAGGAGCTGTCTGTGAAGGCGCTTCGTTTGAAACTGCGTCAAACCGATCTTTCGCCGGAAGATAGAAAGGCGCTTTTTGAAGAAATGAAGGCAAATTCAAAGAAATACGAGTCAGATATGCCGACGATCGTAGATGCTGTCAATCATATCGAGCACGTTATAAAGCTAACCAGTGTAGATCACGTGGGGATTGGCATGGATCTTGATGGCGGTGGAAGGGTAAAAGGACTGGATGATGTGAGCCAGATTGGTGTGATCACAGAGGAACTTGTTCGCCGTGGTTATTCAGCGAAAGATATCGAGAAGATATGGGGCGGAAATATCATGCGGGTATTAGAAGCAGTTGAAAAGGGGAAAACGATGTAACAAAAGTACTTTGGCATTGGTTTTTTAGATGAGATATGAAATAATAGATACATTTTAAGAAATAGTTTAATAAAATTGTAAATTGAAGCGATTACGGACGGGAGCTAACAACTCCCCGGTAGTCCATACTCTCATCCGATTATTGTAAATTGTATATTAACCAATGACTAAGTCAACAAGTAAAAATAAAAAGAATGCGTCCCAAGCGCCTTCGGTGGACCAGGAATTGGTTTCGGTGGAAAAGCCTGATTTGAAGCCAGTAGAAACCCTTACCCGTTTTACAGACTTCGACATTCACTTGTTTAAGCAGGGGAAACATTTCAAGTTATATGAAAAACTGGGTTCCCATGTCATGGACTTTCAGGGCGTTACGGGAACCTATTTTGCAGTTTGGGCACCAAATGCCTCGTCCATTGCAGTGATCGGGAACTTTAACGGTTGGAATAAAGGAGAACACCGACTCGCACCACGTTGGGACAGTTCCGGAATCTGGGAAGGATGGATTCCTAACATCGGTGTCGGCGAAGTCTACAAATATTATATTGTTACAAATGACGGCCAGCACCTGGAAAAATCTGACCCGTTTGCATTGTGGTGCGAAGTGGCTCCCAGAACTGCCTCCATTGTTTGGGATACCTGGTATGAGTGGAACGATGCGGAATGGCTTAAAACCAGAAAAGAAAAAAATAAATTAAATGCACCGATTTCGGTGTACGAGGTGCATTTAGGATCCTGGCAACGCGACCCGTCGGATCCCGAGCGTTTCCTGACTTATAAGGAAATTGCAGAAACGCTTGTTCCTTATGTAAAGGAAATGGGCTTTACGCACGTAGAGCTGATGCCGATCATGGAACATCCGTATCCGCCTTCGTGGGGATATCAGATCACAGGATATTTTTCCTGCGCGTCCCGGATGGGAACACCGCAAGAGCTTATGTATCTGATTGATCGGTTGCACCAGGAAGGAATTGGTGTTTATGTGGACTGGGTTCCTTCGCATTTTCCAGGTGATGCCCACGGACTTTTCCGTTTCGACGGAACGTCACTTTACGAACATGAAGATCCTAGAAAAGGATACCACCCGGATTGGAAAAGTTACATATTCAATTATGGCAGAAACGAAGTTCGTTCATTCTTGATAAGCAACGCTATTTTCTGGATGGATCGTTATCATACCGATGGTCTTCGTGTGGATGCGGTTGCTTCCATGTTATATCTTGATTATTCAAGAAAACACGGCGAATGGATTCCGAACGAATTTGGCGGTCGCGAGAATCTTGAAGCGATCTCCTTGCTTCGTGACATGAACATCGCGGCGTATTCTGAGTTTCCAGATATTCAAAGCATTGCAGAAGAATCCACAGCATTTCCTGGCGTATCCCGTCCGGTGTTTGTCGGCGGGCTTGGTTTTGGTATGAAATGGATGATGGGTTGGATGAACGACACTTTGAAATATTTCGAGAAAGATCCAGCTTTCCGTAAATGGCATCAGGACCAGCTGACATTTAGTTTAGTTTATGCTTTCTCTGAAAACTTCATGCTACCGTTTTCCCACGATGAAGTGGTTTACGGGAAGAAATCGCTTATTAATAAAATGCCCGGCGATGAGTGGCAGAAGTTTGCGAATTTGAGGTTGATGTTCAGTTATATGTTCACGCATCCGGGAACAAAACTTATGTTCATGGGTTGTGAATTTGGACAAACGTCTGAATGGAACTTTGAACAAAGTCTTGACTGGCATTTGCTCGATTTTGCTCCACATAAAGGAATGAAGGAATGCGTGAAGGCGTTGAACAAGATTTACAAAACTGAAATTGCGCTATCGGAATATTCATTCTCTAGCGAAGGTTTTGAGTGGATTGATACACAGGACAGAGAAAATTCTGTTTTGGTATATGCAAGAAAATCTTCAGATCCTGCGCATAATCTTGTTATAGTTCTTAATCTGACAGCAGTTCCAAGACCGGATTATAGAGTAGGTGTTTTAACGGGAGGTTTGTGGGAAGAAGTTTTCAATTCTGATGATTTGCTGTATTACGGAAGTGGACAGTTAAATGCTCAGCCTGTAAAAGCTGAAAACCAGTTATGGCATGGGAAGGACTTTTCGGTGAAATTAAATCTTCCGCCTATGGCTGCGGTGATACTTAAAAAGAAGTTATAGTTGTCAATATTGTTATTGTGCAACTTGCGGAAAAAGTAGCCGTTGGATAAGAATACGTCAAATTTAAATTAAGAAATTTAAAAAACAGGAATAAGTTAAAGGCAGAGACATCTCTGCCTTATTTTTTTAGACTATATTTGAAAATCTATATTTTCGAAATGGAAAGGGATATTTGAAAAATAGAATTTTACATATCAACAAACTTGCTAATCGCCATGACAAAGGAAATCGAAGACGCGCTCTTGTTATTCCTTACAGCGGATGACAGAAACTTTATAGAATTTCCTGCCGAAAGCCAGGATCAATTCCAGGAAGCGACAGAATTATTAAGGAAAGAAGGACTGGTGACAGTCACAATAATGGAAGAAGACGGAATTAACATAACAGCCAGTCTGACTGAGAACGGATTAAGTGAAATTCATAAAATAAGAGAAAAGAGAAATGTCTGACAAGGCTGATGATTTAATTAAAAGCCTTGAACCTGTTTTTTTACATTTCTTTATCTTTACGTCAGCATAATTATTAAAAAAATGAAAATTTTAAGACTATCAGTAGTATTATTTTTGTTGAGTACCGCTATTTCTAATGCGCAATATACGTCTCGGGTGACTTCCGGAATAGATCTGGGAACGGGTTATTACGACAAGGAATGGGCACCTTCTGCGATGTATCATCAGGAATTAAGTGTTAAGGCTTTTCCATGGTTCAATCTTGGGTGGGGCGTGCGTACGGCAGCATACTATACGGGTGACAAAACGCTAGTACCCGACAATTTACAATCAAAAGGAGATTCATTGAAATTTGGCAGACTTTCTTCCAATTCTTTAAGTGTGCTTTTCGGCATTTCTTTGAAATTTGGGAAATTAGATATCGGCGCGAACACGGATATTATGGGAATTGCGATCGGCGTAAAGCGGAATGGATATTATGTAAAAAATGCTTTTCCAACTGGTGAAAGTTCAGATTATTACAATAGCAATGTCCCGAGTTCACCGAACTTTTTCAACGTTGTTCCACTGGCATTTGAAAAAAATAGCGGACAGTCAGAGGTGTTCGTACGTTACTGGATTACTGAAAGGGTTGGCGTAAAACTTGGATATGTTCACGGACGTCAGACGTACAAAACCGACGTTAAGCTTGACAACAATCAGAACATGTTTTCCACCACCTACGATATGCCTTATGTCGCAGTATCTTTCCCGTTGTATAACTAAAATTCAACATTTATAGCGAAGTCAATATGAGTGAGAAACTTGTTGATTCCCACAAATACAACTTGTGGAAAGGAAATCTAGAAAAAAACGGTCTTGACATTCACGGCATAGAAGAGGTTTATTCCCGGAGAAATGGAAACGGTGAAATTCTGTTTTCTCTGCTGATGACTGACGCAACCACGCCAGAGGGTGATAAGATTCCTCCAATCTGTTTTCTAAAAGGAGAGGTTGTTTGTGTACTGATTTGTTTCATTGAAAAAGAGACAAGAGAAAAATTTCTACTTCTGGTTCGTCAACGCAGAATTTGTGATGGATCATTAACTTATGAACATCCAGCTGGAATGCTGGATAGTGAAAGCGATGCGGCCTCTGTTGCTGCCCGTGAGGTTTTTGAGGAAACAGGGATCAGCATTCCGAAGGAGGAGCTGGTCGAACTAAATAAAGATCCTTTCTTCCCTTCAACAGGAACGAGTGACGAGGCGATGTATTTGTTTTACAGCGAAATAGAATTGACCTCTGAGCAAATTGCTTCATATCATAATCAAACGCAAGGCTTAATATCTGATCATGAGTTTATTACTACGCATGTAGTTCCATTCACTGAGGGTCATAAATTGATTACGAACGTAAATGGAATCCTGCTTGATTACATGTATCTGAAACATGTGGAAGACTGGGAGTTGATGAAAAAAATATAATTCGCACCGTTAACGTCATTATTTTGAACAATTTCTTTTAATCAGTAACAAGAAATCAAAATAGAAACTATATTTGCACCCCGTTACAGGCTTTATGCCGCCCGCACCCATAGTTCAATGGATAGAATTTCGGTTTCCGGTACCGACGATATGAGTTCGAATCTCGTTGGGTGCACTGAATGACATAACAAAAACAAACAAAACCCTGCAAATCAATGATTTACAGGGTTTTTGTTTTTTGAAAATGCGTCAAAATATTCAATATTTCGCAATATGATGGTGAGTAAATCGAGAGTCACATACTTCGAAAAAAATGACTCACCAGAATGTGTGTAATTTATTGTTTATCAGCTTGTTTACCTCGTTTACATCTTGTTTTTTTTGTGCTGCAAACCTACTTTTATTCACTTAAAAAAGTATGTTATGCTTAGTAAAACATTCACATTACTGTTCTATTTAAAAAAGCCGAAGAATTATGTTGATGGTAGAATGCCGATTTATATGCGTTTTACCATTGACAGACAACGTATTGAAATTGCTACTAAACGCGAATGCGAGCCAGAAAAATGGAATGCATCTGCGGGAAGGAAGGTAGGTCAAAAAGAAGATGTTCGTGCGCTTAATGCTTTTTTAGATTCTTTGCAAACAAAGGTTTATGAGGCGCAACGCAGCCTTGTTGACAATGGAAAGTCTGTTACTGCTGGTAGTATTAAAGATATCCTCACTGGGGTAGCCGATAGACCGAGAATGATTATGGAAATTTTCAAGGAGCACAATGAGGAAATGTTTGCCTTGGTAGGAAAGGATTTCGCAAAGGGCACCTATAATCGCTATGAGGCTGCTATGCGAAACGTTCAGGAATTCTTGATTTATAAATACAAGGTAGAGAACGTTTGTTTAGACAAACTGGATTACGGCCTTATTTCGGCTAATGCATTTTATCTTAAACATAAACAAAATATTTCGCATAATACGACTATGGAGTATCTGTTATATCTCAAAAAGATAGTCTTGATATTTGTAAAAAATGGTTGGATTGTTCGTGATCCGTTCTTTGCTTTCAGCATGGCAAAACAGGAAGTGGATCGAAGACCACTGGATGAAAATGAATTAAAGGCAATTGAAACAAAAGAATTTCCAAACGAAAGGTTGAGGAAGGTAAGGGACATATTTTTGTTCTGTTGTCATACAGGGCTCTCTTACTTAAACGTTCAAAAGCTAAAAAGGTCAGAGATGATAGACTGGTTAGATGGCAAAAAGTGGTTATCCATCAATCGTCAGAAGACTGATGCTCCTTCACGAATCCCGTTGCTGCAATTACCTTTGGAGATTTTGGACCGTTATGCAGATCATTTACATTGCCAGGCGCAGGATAAATTACTTCCGGTTATGACAAATCAGCGAATGAATTCATACCTCAAACAAATCGCGGATGTCTGCGTAATTGAAAGAGACATCACATTTCATTTGGCACGTCATACGTTCGCAACAACGGTAACGCTTTCTAATGATGTTCCGATTGAAAGCGTATGAAAAATGTTGGGTTATAAAGACCTAAGAACAACACAACATTACGCAAAAATTGTGGATAAGAAGGTGGGTAATGACATGGAAGACCTACGTAGAAAATTGGAAATAAAATCTTAAATATGACCGCTAGTACGATTACCGCTGGCTCTACTGCTGATTGAAAGATGCAAATTTCTTAATAGCCCGTAAAATAAAGGTTTACGGGCTATTTCGTTTCTTTCTTGTACCATGATCGAGGTATCTATTTATTTGCACCTTTAATTGGTTACATACCCGTGTCTCTCCCCCGGTTATGCTCATCTTCGACGACTTCCCGAATAGCAGGTTTTGATTTTGGGTCGCTATCATCTTCCCCTAAAAGCATTCCCCATGGATTAAGACCATTTACCCGGTCAAAGATCACTTTGAAGATGGCTATAATGGGAATAGACAGGAACATTCCGGTAATGCCCCAGATCATCTCGCCAAGAACGAGGCCGATCAGCGCAACAAGTGTGTTGATCTTTACTTTCGAACCGACGATTTTTGGCATAATATAATTGCTGTCGATCAGGTGAATTACCACAATGGCGATGGCGACGAAGAACAACTGGCTCGTTCCGGCAGTAGCGAAGGTGATCAGGCTGGATAAGATCAGAGCGGTGAGAATCCCGATATATGGGATAAGGTTCAAAATGCCGGTGATCAGTCCGAGCAGGAAACCATATTTCACACCCAGGACCCAAAAGGCTATGCAAGTAAGTCCTGTTACCAATAGCATTTGCAGGAATAATCCGAATATGTATTTTTTTACTATGTACTGAATCTGATTCACAATGTCGTAGACCACAATACTATGCTCCTGGTCAAATACTGAGACAAGAAACCTGAGCAGCAACCTTCGGTGCAACAGAATAAAGAATGTGTATAAGAACGTGAAAACCAAAAAAAGCAAGACTGAGGAAACTGACAGGATCGTATGTCCCAGAATGCTGGTGCCAGTGTTCACCGCCTTTGACGCTGAATCATTGATGTAGTTCATTTGCTCCTCACTATCTACATGAAATGTTACTTCGATCCATTTTTGCAGATCTACCGTTGTGTCGAGCACCTGCTGCTTGAATGCAGGCCAGTCCTGAGCGAGTGCAGTCAGCTGGGAGCCTAACAGGAAAAATACACCTGCGATAGCAACGATTAGCGCCAACAACGAAAACAGTGAGGATAGTGCCCGGGGCAGGCGTAGACGGTGCTCCAGAAATACACAGGACGGCAAAAGCAAGAGTGAAAAAAGCAGTGCAAAAATGAGCGGTGCCAGCAATGTCTGACCGATAATGGCGATGTAAACCAGGCAGATGATGCTGATCAGGATCTGAGCGAGGCGTGTGTAAAATGGGGTAGTGATGATCATATTTTTGTTTTTAATCTTATTGTTTGTTCATGTTACTTTGGAGAAAGCCTGTCTGTTACGGAATGCTTACGAACAGTTCATACGATTTTCCCGATACGTGTGAATAGATTTTGGATCTATTCATTAGGAATCAAATTGATCATCCCGTCCTCTGAAATAATAATGATCAATATTGAATGCTTTGGGCGATTGGTACTAAAATACCGGATAGCTGAATTATACCGGGCTCCGCGTGAGGCATCACCCTGTTTGTCTGAGACAATGCCGTCCAGGATTACACCGATTGCATGACAAACACAATCCTGATCGAGCAGCACGGCGCCGTCAATCGCTGTGATTTGGTTAACCAGCTCCTGGGTAAGCACTAACGGTTCTACTTTAAAACACTGGTTGGCAAGCCGTTTCGATTCGGATTTGGCATGATCAGATATGACGATCATCGTCCCGGCCTTTTGCTTGGTTGCACTTAACGTAATCTCCCAAAGCCGTTCAATTTCAGATGCATTCAGACCTTTGAACACCTGATTGACCTGGGCTGTAAAGTAACTGTGGTCAATGCCTTCCATCCGTATTTTTGGCAGTCCATGGCAAACCGATAACAACGGGCTTTCATCGTGAAGCAGCTCCCATTTGTAATGACCTTTGAAATTTATGCAATACAGTGAATTTTGCTTAGGATTGTAATTGCCACGCGCCCTGCCCAAACCCAGTAAATGTTGTCCATCACAAACCACGCAACTGTTTTGGTCGCCTAGCTCTAAAAGTTTGCGGACTTTTCGGGAATCGTTTAACGGGATAGGTTTTGACAAGCGGAGCGTAAAGACAATATTAGTATGGCCTTCTTTGGCTAGCAAGATTTTGCCGATTGCATCTCTCCCTTCATACCGAAGCATTGACACGTTATCTATGGCATCGAAGAGGCTGATCTGGTCTGGTCTGAATTCAATGCTGTCCTCGATAGTAGTCATGAAATCACGTCCTGCGCTTTTAAGTAATTCTTCCGCAGACCGGTCTATAAACCGCTTTCTGAACTGGCTTTCCTGTAAATGACCCCTGCATTCCGATAAAAACACGCTGATTGCACTTTCAATAACGGAGTGGCTGGGCGAGGTCTGGCCGTCATTTTCTGATCTTTGAAGCGTAAAATACCGGGCAATAACCTCACGGGGCAGTGTCAGGATGATAAACACTAGGTAGGGACCTATTTCACAAGGCGCTGAAACGTGTAGCTGCTTATCTTCAAAAGCCGGCAGGGCGATGAGCAGTTTCTGCACAGCCAGCTTGTACCCGCGAAAACGAGCACGGTCAATCTGGCTTCCCGTCACCTTTTTTCGCGAGCTTTTAATCCTGCTTGTCCCTGTACTGATGCCCAGCTGCCGGGCAAGTACATGGATCTGGATAAAGTCATTAATCTCAAGAATGGAGTCGGCTTGCTCCAAAAAAAGCGACGTTTCGTTTACCGGTTTTTCAGGGTCGACGCCCAAAAGCGAAACCTGGGGCAACAGCCCCGGATCAAGTAAAGAGAAAAATTTTCCGGCTGCACTTTCTATCGACTTTTGACATGATTTCTGCCGGTTCCAGTGAAGATTGGACATACTCTAAACTAATATGAGATTTAAAAACAATCGTGCGCCCGCCATGCCTGACGGGGTATCTGGCAAATAAAACTGGACACACTATTCGTGTCCTGTTTTATTTGGTTTATTGAGTTACCGTAGGCTACCGACCGGTTCGTCAAAGCGATTTGGATCGCCTTGCGACTGTGTCCCAATTTTTGCTCCGTAGCAAGCGGCGGCCACGCCGATGACCAAACCTAGAAATCCAAAAATTGCTGCCTTTGAAGCTGCCGCAGCCGCATCATCGGCGAGTTGCCGTGCTTTCACTTCTGCGTCTTTTTTCGCCTGTTCAATTTTGACCTGTGCCTGTTTGTAGGTATTGATCCAGTTGTCAACGATTTGCTCCGATTCCTGCTGCGTTTTCCCAGTTCTTTTCATTACCACATTTACAGCGTCATGTCGGTCAATTTGTGATACAGTTGCCTGGCCTTCCTTAAAAAGATTTTTGAATACGCTGCCGGCAATATCATCCGCATTGCCCGGATCTGCGGCGGCGTTTTCTGCTGCATTGCCGGCTTTATCAGCCGCACGGCCAGCTTTCTGTTCCAGCTTGTCAGGGTTCAATGCCGGGTCACCAGTCTGGCGCAGCAACTTGTTTGCCTCACTCTTCAGGTCAGAAAGATCCAGCTTATTTATATCAACACCTTCATTCTTCAATTGGCCCTGAATTGCATCGCCCATACCGGGAGCGGCTGCTGCAATGCCCGCACCCGCCGTCTTTACCAAACCCCCAACCAGTCTCCCCGTTCCGCCGATAATGCTGCCGATCGTGGTGGTCAAAAAGTAGATAGTTAACAGCGTAACCAAACACCAGGTGAGTACACCATGCAGGATCCCATCGAACAAACGGGGAGCACTGGCCAGCCGGCCGGCAACCCAGCTTCCGGCAAAAAGGGAGATCAAACTTGAAATGATATACCAGATAGCACTGCCGATCCCTAATCCAGCTGCCGGATTCTTTTCCTCAATGGCGTCAATTGTGCCAAGGCCGATTCCGAAACCCAAAAGCGATAGCAGCATTTGCGTTACAATGGCTACAAGTACGCCAGCAAAAATGGCACTCCATGAAATTCTTTTTAAATAGATAGCTCCGCTGTTTGGAGATGGCTGCGTGTAAATTTTACTATTTTCCATAAATTAGTGGTTTCTTTTTGATGAAGTATTAAATAAAATAAGAAGGTTGCCAGATATTCCTGGCAACCAGACTTCGGGAAGTCGGCAAGATCTAATATCTTTTTTGAAAGCGGTCAACAACTGTTTCAACGCCATCCTCAATTTTATCTTCTGCCTTGCCAGCCAGGTCCTTCACCTTAGATTCAGCATCCCCGGCCGCAGAGTCAACAGCATTTATCGCATCCCCGGCTGCCTTACCTGCCGAATCTTTTGCCTGCTCCCAGCTTCTTGTTAACTTATCTGTCTGCGAGCCGGCCAGGTCTTTGATTTTACCACGCAAAGCCTTGCCTGACTTGGGTGCAAGCAGGATAGCAACGCAGGCACCTATGGTCGCTCCAAGTAGCAGACCTGTGATCAATCCTTCGGTGTGTTCATTTCGGTAATTAAAGTCAAAATCTTTGAATTGAGATTTCATAGTTTGAATGTTTAGTTTGATATTCCCTCTGCCAATAGAAAAAGTATGCCATCTATCTCGCGCTTATATTCCTAAAAGCTCTGTAACTCATTGATAATGATGTAACTATCGGGAACTACAATACGGGATTCTTATGATTAGGATTTGAAATATAGGACGTTATCCAAATAAAGGATGCTCGTAAAGCAACTAAGTCATTGACAGAAATTTTTATTAAAAAAATTTAAAAAGTACAAAGATGTCTCACTTTTAAGTATTGGATTGGCAAAAGGTGAAATGAACAGGGTAGGGGCAGTAGTTGTGGCTACGCAGAATGTAGAAGTTCTAAAATATTAACGATTACTATTTAGGCCATGCCGTAAAGTGTACTATTGTCGGTCTGGGGAGGCAAGAGGGGTGTTGTATCTATTGCGCTGGCATTATCAATAACCTCGGACCCAAACAAAAATCTAATCTTTGCATATCTTCTCGCTGTAAAATCTTGAATGGATTAATAGATTAATCTTTCACCTTTTTAATTGGGGCTTATTATTTCTCATTGATATAAACTTTGTGACAGAATATAGGCTCTCCGTAAATTTTTATACGAAGGGTGAAACTTCCAATTTTAAATCCTGACACGGTTCAGAGTATACTCCCTATGAAAATGTTTCAAGTAGTTACTTCTAATAAATTACTCAAAGATTTGTTACCAAAAAGCACTTGTGATTATCAATTAATCTGGTTTAAATCCTGCACATTATGGGTCAAATCAATGTCTAAATAAAGGCCATCCGGATCGATGTGTATCTCTTCCGGAACGTCCATTATCCTTGATGGTAATGTTTATGAAATAGCAGTCAGCCAGGGTTTTGACTGTCCTTATGCCGAAGAATCCAGATTGATACTTGCGGAAATATTCAAAAAGGATCCTATGCAAAACTTCATGAGACCATTCCTCTCGGGCAACATCTAACCATTGGCTAGCCTGAAAGAAAGTTCAAGAATCTAGGATTGGATCTTTCCCCGAATACATTTAAGCTAATGGTTTTATCTGGCGACGACAGCACTTACTTTGCTAAAACAGGAGATGTTTTCAAGCCTTTTAATGCAAAGGATTTCCTAACACAGGAAGATGTAATTTCTACCAATCTAAGAGGGAAATATGTCTTTATCGATTTTTGGGGCACTTGGTGTAAAGGTTGCGTTGAGCAGCTTCCGGCATTGAGAAATGTGTATAAAAAGGTAAACACAGAGCGTATCGAATTTGTCGGCATAGCAAGTCTGGATGATCCAAAAAGACTTCGCCGATTCCTTGGGAAAATGCCGCTGGAATGGCCGCAGATACTGTCAGACAGTCTTAACGACATGGTAGTGGCCAACAATATAACTAGCTTTCCTTCCAACTTTCTGATAGGTCCTGACGGCAAAATACTACACCGGGATATCAGCAGCTCCGAGCTGGAAAAAGTATTAGCTAGCATAGGATGCATGAAACAGCTTTAATAGGTCAACATGCAGTCATGAGTAGCAAGTGCTTTATCGGTATGAGCCATCTCAAATAATCTCCGTTTACTGGTACCGAAAAACAAATAGATAATAGTAAGTTATAACAAGATTTGTCAGTGGCTAAAAATTGGTTTCAATAACTTAGGGTTTTGGTGCGAAAAAATGGAAAATATGTGATTAATTAATTATCGATTATGTATCATGACCAAATATGGAAGGCTGCCTTAAAGCAATCCAGAATAATCATTTGCTCCGGAGTCCATACTAATCAATAGATAATCGAAAAATTTCGCTGTGGAAACATCTGTGACCGGATATCAATATCCTCCTTGCAACATGTAACTATTGCATATCTCGCTCTCACCGAAAAGATCTGATTATGTGATTTCCGAACGCCTAGGAAATACTGTTATTGGCTAGGAGAAGGATAATTCAATTAACAACCGTCACGGGCAATCCAGTTTTCTTTAGAAGAGCTTTAAATGCGGCCAGCTACAAAAGCATGGCCGCATTTACCATAGTGTACGGATAATGCGTCAAGTATTACTCCTTGATCACTTTTACTGTTTTCCCGTCGGGGGCTTGCAGAAAATAAACGCCTGCTCCATAGCTGCCCAGCGCTACCGAAACAGTTTCAGAGGCGACGTTGATCTTTTGCAGGACAAGCCCGGTCGCGCTGATCAAATGGATCTGCCCACCGATATTGTTTTTTCCAAGTTGTACCGTAGTTATCCCCTTCGACGGATTGGGGTAAGTGATCATCGTTGTTGATTGCCCAAACTCAACACCCTGGATACGGCTGTACGCAAAACTGGCATCCAGATCGATCATTTTGAGCCTGTACAGATTTCGGCCGGCAAGCGGGGAGCTATCTTTGAATGAGTAACTTTGGAAGGCATTGCCGATGTTCACAGCTGATACCGATCCCATTACAAGCCAGTTTTTTCCATCGACGCTCCGCTGTATATCAAATTTTTCGCTGTTGACTTCCGAAGTCGTACTCCATACCAACAATGCTGCATTTTCCTGTTTGGTTACGTTGAATGAGGCCAAGGTAACCGGCAGCGCGCTTTCCGAAATAGCGCCTAGTGTAAAGGGGCTCCAGCTGGAAAGGACTGCGCTGGTAACGCTTCCGGCGCTTATTGTACCGCTGGCGGTCCCGCCTTCGTTCAGCCAGCCTGCGCTGGTTTTGTGGGCTACTTTAAAAACGTTAACATTGGAAGAACTTGTAATCAATGCATTTTTGTAATCATCGTAAAACAAGGTTACTTTTCCCGTAGCCGATCCAATAGGCGAAACGTCCCAGTATTCCTGGTTGTTGTAGGCTTGAAGAGCTGTGTCCGATGCCCCGGTTGTTGTATACGATGCCGCGGCAGCGTCGGCAGGCAGGTAGCCGACCAGCATACCGTTATTGTTGGCTGTCAGATCTAAAAGTATGGGCTGGTATCTTGCACCGTCTCCAACCGGATAGGTAAAGCTTCCGGTGCCTTCTTTTACTACATATCCTTTGACATGGCTGGCGTTATTTGCGGCACTACCTGTGCCGTTGGCGGTAAAAATTACTGCATTGGCCGTGTTAGCTGCTGATATTATCCCATTGGTAAAAGTTAATGTACCATCGACCCTCAGCGAATTGGCAATCGTTACGCCTGCTGAATTGTTTACCGTTACATTTTTGGCCATATAGGGTGCTGTGCCGCTAAGCGTTTGAGCTGCAGTACCATTAAAAGTAAGCGTACCGTTATTTGCCGCTGACATGGCCATATTGTTGGTAATATTGCCAGTTGCGGCTATTGCTCCGTTGTTCGTAAGCGTACTGCCTGTATTGTATTGTGATGCACCATTTACCTGTAAGGTAGCGCCGGTAGAAATGGTAAGGCTTGCACCGTTATTGGTGAGCACCTGCGCAACGACTGCTTTGGTGCTTACAGCAAACAATACAATTAAGGCTGCCTGTATAAATTTTTTCATACCCATAATATTTATTTTTTATTGGTATTTTATTAAGAGATATATGACTGATTTTTAAATTTTATTCTTTTTTCTTACTTGAACGATGGAAAAATCAGTATGAGTGCTGCTTGTTTCATGATGATACTACCCGTGGTAGCGTTTTAATTAAAGGGATACCGGATACCATTTTTGACCGCTGTAAATGAGTGTTAAACCGCGAGTGCTGCTTGTGGGAACCCCAAAGTCAAATAAGTTTGAGGTATCATAATCTATACCGCCCTGCCTGAATTTTTTACCATTTGGATTAACATTAATGTTTGCAGAAGAGGTTTCAGGAAAAATAGATACTTGTTGTCCGGCTACAGGAGCGGATGGTAATGTAATTGTAATAGCACCGCTTGCTACGATAAATTGATTGTTTGTTCCGGATAATGTTGTGCTGGTATTTATGATAGAAGCAGCCAAACTTCCACTTGTAGGGGTTACCCAGGCGGTATTGTAGCTTGTGCCATCTACCTTAGCGAGTACTTGGTTGGCAACACCGCCTGTGGGTACGCCCTGCCCGTTCGTTCCTGTCAATGTAGTCCATGCACTCCCATTATAAAAATAAAAGCCCGGTGTATTATCCGTTTGGTAAATTAATAAACCTGTGGCGGGTGTGCTTACACCGCTTATTTGGTTAATGAGGTTGCGTTGTGCAAGCGTCATACGGGGTACGAGCACTCCCTGAGTAGTGCTGGTCACATCTAACGCTGCACTTGCATCTGGCGTGGGGTTGTTGATACCTACGTTGGTTTGGGCATTTGCAAATTGGCTGGCTGCAAGCAGTAAAGCCGTTAAAAACAGTTGGGATAATTTTCTCATAATTGTAATTGTTATGTTGTTTTTTTCTAGCTGATAAGCGGAAAGTGATATTTCTTTACTCCCTTTTGTGTTGATAATGTACTGGGTAATTTCTGCTGGTTTTCGTTTCGTGAAGACACGAACTGAGGCTGAGGAAATCAGTCAGCCTATTACAACGTTGGAATGATTAAAAATCCTTCCGATCCCAATGCTGCCATGTTTACGTTATTATCCAGGTACGAGCTGGGCGAAAAGTCTGCACAGTTACTGTTGAATTTGAGCAATGCGCTTACCTATTATATGGTAAAAGATAACCTGAAAGAAAAAATTGTACAGCAATACCTTAACACACAGTCTGCCGGGAATTGGCGTCAGAAATCTCAGATTTATTTTCACAAATCTAATTGACTTTAAATCGCCTGCCAGCAAGTATTTTTTAAGATCCCAGTGAAAATTTGTTCCTCTTTTTGGAAAAGCTGACGTAGATAAAATGGCGCAAAGGATTATAACTCAAACAGCAGTCATAGCAGGAATGGAAGATTATTTAGCCTTATTAGAAGAGCTGAAAGAGATCGTAGCTACCAGCTTTGCAGACACATCCAAACTCCTGTCGCTGCCCCAACTTTATTTTTACGGGGGAAAACGTGATTGGTCGAATTATGCGAAATCAACATTACAGTATGGAAAAACAGTCGGTGCAAATGATTGGCAGACCATGTACGAGACAGGCACATATTTAAACACTTTGCCGAAGATAAAGAGACTCTGAAAATTGACATCCAGGTTATGGACACGGTATTGCAACTGCACAAAAATTATGAACACTTATGTATTTATGCCATTCTTCAAAATAAAGCCGGTAATAAAGATTTGGTCCTATCAGATAATAGTCAGTTGATGGTCAATCTTCTACGGAATCGTATGGTCAACGCGTCCGAATTCTCTAGGAACACTCATTTCCAGATCTTTATTGGATTTGATCCTGATAGGCAAACTGCGATAATCATTCTGTCCAATGCGGCAGAGGATGTGACGAGTATTGGCGAAGGGCTCAAACTGCAAGAAGTGAAAATGTGGCTAATTGGCCTCATTAATTTGCATTCTTTCGATTCTGGATTCCAGTGATTTTACAGCGGAGGGGCTCCACTTAGCGCCCGTTATAGTTGTAAACCCCATTTCAGTTAATTGATCTGATATTTTTTGTAAACTGATAGGCCCTTCACTTCTGATTTTTTCTATAACCGGCCTCATTTTGAGCGCGAATTGGTATGAGCGAGCGCTCCTAAGTTTGATTCTGGAATTAAAATAACTCGTTGGGTGAAATTATGTAATCTGAATTTTAATATTGTTGATATTTCTTTGATACACGAATTTGTTGATGTATTGAATCGAGGTTAGAGCTGTTATTTTAGCCAAAATTCTCGTTTTAAAAC
>NZ_JAKFFS010000008.1 GCF_021502725.1 Dyadobacter sp. CY345
GTTTTAAAACGAGAATTTTGGCTAAAATAACAGCTCTAACCTCGATTCAATACATCAACAAATTCGTGTATCAAAGAAATATCAACAATATTAAAATTCAGATTACATAATTTCACCCAACGAGTTATAGATAACATTTTGATTGCAAAAGTCTTTTTGTAAGTCTGTTGCGATAGTATTATTGATCTGGCTGGCTGATAACGGTCTAGATAGTAATGATTAAGGAAATTATGTTGCATTTGGTTAGTATGTTATCACTAGACCGGGCTAATAGTCGGATCTCTTTTGTCAATTACAACGAATGGACCCCAATCAAATCATATCTCCGCAAACCTGATAAAAGCAGATCATCATCAATCTGTTCACAATAACCTGGTGTTTTAAGTTGGATTACTCTGTTTTGGAAAACGGTAAAGATAAGGCGTTTTATGGGCAGCACTGCTGAATTTTTTTTCCGGCGCTCGAGTGCATTTAACTCCAGAATTTTTTTGGAAAGTTGTTGGCCGCAAACGATTTTTCCAGAATCGTTTCGTAAAGTTCTTTTACCTCACTCCCAAAAAAACTGTAGCTCAACGTTTTTTTCTATTGATTCAAAGCGATCGATTCTCTGCCGCAAGCTTGTTCGGGTAGCTCCAGGGCACTTTGCGAACAAATGAAAATTTTTAGTCCTTTACTAAATGCAAGCTGGTGGCGAATCGATACTGATTGCCTTGTGCAGAGTTAAGAAGCTGTAATGCTGGACAACTTGCTGACTGATGGCAAAATCGTTCCAATGATTGTAGTAATGCCTTATGGAAGCGTCCCCGTTAAAACTTTTGCAGAAGATCTTGGTAACAGTATTATTCCTTATACAGTAATATTCCTTATATGGAAAGTAATTTTAGAGCTTGAAGGATGTGTCTCATCAGGTCATTGCCTGACTTTCTATGAATGAATTAGAAGCTTTTGAAACGATGGTAAAATTTCGTGGTAAGTTTACTATGTAAATTTTATGAGTTCAGGATGGCTTGCAAACAGCCGGGATGTTTATAAAAAGGATGAAAATTGGTCAATCTTTTAATTTCGCTCAGAAAATTTTCAAATAATCTATACTTACACCTACGAATTCTTGCTTCCATGTTAGTGTCTTGTAGGAGTAAAGCGGTTCGATTTTTGATTTTTGGGCTAAATCAACAAACTTTTTGACCTAAATAGAACAAAGGGAAAGTTTTATGAATGGTACCTTTGTTTCATAGTTTAAATATTATTGAACTGGTAATCTTAATCGAATTGGTAAAGTTGCTGAATAGCTTAGATTTGATAGAGTCAATATGGACAAAGTGATAAAAGTTCCTACCTCCCTGGTTAGCGGGCCGGGACAACAGAGTACTTTAATGTTGGATGGCTGTTCGGTTATAGAGCAGTGCATACACAGCATGGAGGCCCGGGGCACTATGTATCTGGAAGAGCATTTGCTGCTGATTGTCCTGGAAGGGACTGTTACGCTGACCTATGGAAAGCAGCAGTATAAGCTTGGGCAGAACGATATGATTCTTTTAAAGAAAGCGATTTCAGTACAATATGATAAAGTAGGCAATCCAGATAATGATAACATCTATGATAGTCTGATGTTCAGCTTAAAAGATGATCTTTTAAAAACGTTTCTGGCTTCGTCAGAGGTTAAGGTACCTAAAATCGAAGGTGAGATTAAAACGGCCGTTTATCCAATGAATAAATGCCTGGTGGCTTTTGCTAATTCACTGAAGCCATACTTCTATGACGACTCCATTGTGCATCCAGGTCAATTACGATTGAAAATAATGGAATTGCTTTACGATGTTGCCGAATGTAACCGGAATATGTTTTTACAGATTCTTCAGTTACATCAGCCTGTACGGGCAGATATCCGACATGTGGTTGAGCAGCATTATGCCTCACCGGTTTCCTTATTGGAGCTAGCCTATCTTTCAGGCAGAAGTTTGTCGAGTTTTAAAAGAGATTTCCAGATGGTCTATAATACATCTCCGGCTTCGTGGATACGTGAGAAGAGACTGGAAAAAGCCAAGGATATGCTTGAAACTACCCTTATGTCTGTTTCTGACATTTGTTATACGCTCGGGTTTGAAAATGTTTCCCATTTTTCAAGGATTTTTAAACAATATCATGGTCAGGCTCCTTCCGTATTTCGGAGCTAAACATATAAATCAGATCTTATGAAGAAAATATTGGTAATCGGATCAGGCGGGCGTGTAGGTTCGGCTTTGGTTAGTAAACTGGCGGATATGGATTATTCTGTTTTGGCAGGATCAAGACATGAAAACAATGTTATCTCGACCGAAAATGTATCGCTGATCGCCTTTGATTTACTTTGGGATGTGGATCGGATGGTTGAGACGATGAAGGGAAATATTGACGCAGTTTATTTTGTAGCGGGTTCCAAAGGAAAGAATTTGCTGCAAATTGATTTGCACGGTGCAGTTAAAAGCATTCAATCCGCCGAGAAAGCAGGTATAAGCAGATTTATTTTACTCAGTTCAGTATTCGCCCTTGAACCCATTCATTGGAACGAGTCGTTCCTGAAAGATATTACAGATTACAACATCGCCAAGCATTACGCGGACCAATACCTTACGACCCGGACAAACCTGAATTACACCATTCTACAACCCGGTGCATTGAAGGAAGAAAACGGAACGGGAAAAATTACGGTAGACGTAAACGAACCATCATCAAATTCAATTGCTAATGTGGTCGAGACGCTGGTTGCCATTCTGGAAGATGATAGTACCATTGGGAAAGTGATCATGATGCATGACGGTGAGACTCCCATCAAAGAAGCACTGAAACAGGTGAAGTAATATATGCAAAATGTAAAGCATGCGGTAAAATCAAGGGCAGCGCTTACAAAATATGAAAAGACTCCAATAATTATTTTTAAAAAAGACTAACACAGATGATTGAAACCAAAGGATATGCTGCGCAGAGTCCGAACGAAGATTTATCGCCTTGGGCATTTGAACGACGGGAAGTTGGCCCTCACGACGTTCAGTTTGATATTTTATATTGCGGTGTTTGCCACTCCGATTTGCATCAGATTAATAATGACTGGTTTCCGGGCATATTCCCTATGGTGCCAGGACATGAAATCGTTGGTCGTGTAGTCAAAGTTGGTGATCATGTAAAGAAGTTTAAAGTGGGCGACCTGGCGGGAACGGGCTGCATGGTCGATTCATGCCAGGCGTGTGAAAATTGCAAAAAAGATCTTGAGCAATATTGTCTGGAAGGCAATACGCAAACCTACAACGGACTGGAACGTGATGGGAAAACACCAACGTATGGTGGATATTCCAATACCATCGTGGTGCGGGAAGAATTTGTACTGCATGTGTCTGAAAAACTTGACCTGGCTGCTGTCTCACCATTATTGTGTGCAGGTATCACCACCTATTCACCTCTGAGGCATTGGAAAGTTGGTAAAGGACATAAATTGGCGGTGCTTGGTCTTGGCGGTTTGGGGCACATGGGTGTCAAGTTTGGTGTTGCTTTTGGTGCGGAAGTAACTGTTTTGAGTACGTCACCAAAAAAAGAAGAAGATGCTAAAAGACTAGGTGCGCATCACTTTGTTGTTACCAGCGATGAGGCTCAGGTAAAGGCAGCTTTGGGGACTTTTGACTTTATTCTGGACACCGTTTCTGCCGAACACGATTTCAATATGTACCTCTCGTTGCTTCGGACCGACGGTACGCTGATTTGCGTTGGTGTTCCTTCAAAACCAGCAGAAATAGCGGCGTTTAGTTTACTTGGTGGAAGGAAAAGTATTGCTGGCTCAGGTATAGGGGGTATTGCTGAAACGCAGGAGATGCTCGATTTCTGCGCGGAGCACAACATCGTTTCCGACATTGAGCTTATTGACATGAAAGACATTCATACTGCCTACGACCGAATGGTAAAGGGCGATGTTCGTTACCGCTTTGTAATTGATATGGCAACATTGTAATCCCTATCTCAAAGACGTAGGGCCTTACCAAATTTTGGTGAGGCTTTTTTTATAAGCAGATATTTGATTCTGCTTCATTTGACCGGCACAATATCATATGCTCATGTATAAATATTACATTATTAAACTCCAAAAATTGGACCAAATAGTAAGATTATTTGAGCTGAATAGCAAACTCAGTTCCTTTCGTAAGGTGTAATTTTGTAAAACAAATAGGGGCTTTTAAACAGCTGTAAATAAAATTGTTAAGTATGTAATTGTTACAATATGATTAGTAAAATAAAACAGGTTTTAGCATTGGCATTGTTACCGTTTCTTTGGGTATCGTGCATGAGCAGTATGAATAATAATAAAACTAAAAATAACCAAACTATGGAAGTTACACAGCAGGAAAAACAAGGTATACTTCGTGCAATAGATTTTTATGTGGAGGGTGGGCGGAAAGCCAGCGGTAAAATCACAGCTGAAGCATTTTCGCCGACTGCAACAATGTCTTTTACAGAAGATGGTAAATTAAAAAGCGTACCGATTCAGGCTTTGATTGATGGTTTCGAAAAGGGTGAACCGATGGAAGCGAGTTACGAACTCACCACACTGGATGTGGCGGAAGATGTAGCTATTGTCCGGATCGAGTCTCAATTCGGGCCAGGCAAATATTCTGATATGTTTACCTTGGTCAAAGATGGTGATCAATGGAAAATAGTAAGTAAAATTTTTCACACTAAAAAGTAAAATGGATGGCCTTAAATAAGAATATAAATAGCGTTCAGGATTACGACGATGTGTTAGCCGTAGTGCAGGGATATGTCGATGGATTAAAGACAGGTGATGTGGAACAATTGAAAAAGACATTCCATAAAGATGCAATTATGTACGGCCATTTATCCGAAGGGCTTTCGGAAGGCAGCATTGAAAATTTGTACACCTATATAAATAAATTCGGTGCGGCTCCTAACATCAAAACACATTTGACGGTATTGCATAAAACACCTACCACGGCAATTGTGCGTGTTGAGATGGAAAGTGATGCCGCTGATGAGGACTTTACAGATTACCATTCATTGATCAAAGTGGATGGAGCGTGGAAGGTGGTTGCAAAGTTATTCCACCTTTATAGTAAATAAAAAACAAAATCTCAGAAGCATTATTGCAGGTTATTCATCTGCAATAATGCTTCTGTTTTATTAAAGTAAGATCATGTCAAAGTTATTTAGTCCGTTGACTATCAAATCAATATCTTTTAGAAACCGAATTGTAACCTCACCCATGTGCATGTATTCCGCGGTAGATGGTTTTGCTACCGACTGGCATATGGTCCATTACGGATCCCGCGCAATGGGGGGGGCGGGTGCAGTAATGCTTGAAGCAACAGCCGTTCGTGCTGATGGTCGTATAGGGGTTGGTGATCTGGGAATTTGGAAAGATGAGCATGTCGCCCCGCTGGCAAAAATTGCTTCATTTATTAAAAACAGTGGAAGTGTGGCGGCGATCCAGCTGGCCCACTCGGGCAGAAAAGGAAGTGCCTGGGCGATGGGGGGAGAAAGTCGTGTTCTGATGCCGGAAGACGAAGATGGCTGGCAAACCATTGCCCCTTCGGCCATTCCGTTCTCGCCGATCATGCAAACGCCTCGTGAGATGTCCCAACAGGATATTGATGAAATTAAACAATCCTTCACCGACGCGGCTCTGAGAGCATTAAAGGCTGGTTTTGAGCTGATTGAAATTCATGCTGCGCATGGTTATCTAATCAATGAATTTTTGTCTCCAATTCCCAACCGGCGTACTGATGAATATGGTGGTAGCCGAGACAACCGCGCCAGGCTTTTGTTTGAGATCATTGAGCGTGTAAAAGAGGTGTGGCCTCAGGAACTTCCAATCGCTGTACGTATATCCGTCACCGACTGGATGGAACAAGGCTGTACGAGTGATGACTCTGTTTGGTTGAGCAAAAAGCTGGCGCAAGCAGGCGTAGACATTATCGATGTTTCGAGCGGAGGAACTGTTCCTGGTGCTAAAATTGTTGCCGGTCCGGGGTATCAATTACCTTTTGCAAGTGCTATTAAACGTGAGTTGCAGGAAAGTTTGTATGTCGGTACAGTGGGCATGATTACCAACGCAGAACAAGCGGAAACGATATTGACCAACAGCGATGCTGACCTCATATTTATTGCCCGTGAATTTTTAAGAAATCCTTATTTCCCATTAGAAGCGGCGCAAAAATTAAGGTCAGAAGTTCCGGTACCAAAACAATACGAGCTGGCTTTTTAAACAACAAATTTATCGGGAATGGATCTAAGTTCTTTCAGTACAGATTATTCGTTAATCTTACTTTTATCCTTAAGCGCCCTGGCTTTTGTAGCCGGATTTATTGATGCTGTGGTAGGAGGTGGAGGCTTGATTCAAATCCCGGCTTTGCTCATCGCATTTCCGGACAAGGCGGTGGCAACGCTATTTGGCACCAATAAGATCGCCGCCATTTCCGGAACATCTGTGGCGGCGTATCAATACAGCAAACGCATCAGGTTTGATTACAGGCTGCTTATCGTTGTTAGTCTAGCTGCTTTTACAGCGTCTTTTTTAGGAGCAAAAGCCGTAAGTATGGTAAGGGCAGATATTTTACGACCAGTGATTTTGATTATTCTGATCGTGATGCTGATCTATGTTTATACAAACAAAAATCTGGGTGCGGTCCAAACCAGGGTGCTTCCATTTGCTAAACAATTGTTGCTGGGTTCATTAATGGGTCTGGTGGTTGGCTTTTACGACGGATTCTTCGGCCCGGGAACAGGTAGTTTTCTGATCCTGGGTTTTGTGGTATTGCTAAGATTTGATTTCTTAACCGCTTCCGGGTATGCAAAGCTCATCAACTGTGTCACAAATATTTCGGCATTGCTGGTTTTTATCCGGCATGGAAATTTCCTGTTGGGTATTGGCCTGATGATGGCTGTCTTTAATATTGCTGGCAACGTTATTGGAAGCAGAATGGCCTTGCGCGAAGGAAATGGATTCGTTCGAAAAATATTTTTGGTGGTTGTTTCGCTGATGATCCTTAGGTATGGCTATGATGTTTTTAGGGAGTGTTTTGTTTAGAATCTTCTTGCCCGACTGCGAAAACTTAAATTGAGTTAAAAAGATTTGGCGGACAAATACCGTACAGCAGGTGCGGCTTGCGCAAATTAGTGATCCAGATATGCGGTAGTAAATTGTCGCATGAATTAAGGTTTCTGAACGAAAATCTTAGTGTGTCAGGACATTCTTTTCGAAGGTCCGAGGCTAGACGTCACCCCTGAAGAATTTTACATGAAGGCTAAAACAGCAGTCTTCTCAACTTTCACTCAAAAGGAATTCTTTCGAAAAGCTGTCCATTTTTTTTAAATGTGTAGTTAGCAATAAATCAATCTTAATGGCATCATCAAATTGATAATTTTCAATGTAGCTCAATTTCTTTTTTTGTATATCTAATAACTCTTCTAGTATTGAAGTTAGGACAAGGTGTAGAGATTCTTTATTTAAGGGTGGGCTAATAGATTTTAATTTAGCCACCGTGTTGCCCCAATAAGTTATCTGGTGACTGGTGTCTTTTATTAATAGCTTGCACTTGACAGATAAATCCTGCTTATTAAATTCGTCCATCGTATAAACACACAATGGTGGAAGCACCATTAGATTTTTAATCTTAAATCGCCAGTTTTCAAGCAAAAATTGTAGTGTTATATTAGGGTTGTTAATTGCAATTTGTTTGAGAAGGGACATGTATATTCTTTCAAGATCAAGAACGTGTTGTTCAGAGATTGCTCTGTTGTGAGCTTCTTCACGCCTAACAATGTTTAAATCGACCATTGAATTTTCAAAATCTGTTTTGCTTTGGAATAGATGCCTGAAAGTTCCCCAATCTGCACTAATGATCTTTTTAATATCAAGTGTAAAAGCATAGTTGATCAATATCTTCCCATCAGAGCATACGGCGTCAAATTGATTTTTGTAGGTATGCTTGATAGAAGAACTCAGCTTTGGTTCAATCTTTATATCCCACCAATTTGAACCTAACTTTGTTGAATATATATTACATATCACATCGCGTAAACCATTTTCTATATCGAAAATCATCGTTTTAGCTCGCGTCAGCCGAAAATCGCTAGTGTTTTCTTGAAAGATGGTTGATTTTAACCAATCAAATGGGTTTCCGGCAGCAATAGTGGACGCTGTTGATTTTGAGCAAACAGCATACATTATCTCAACTTCATTTGCATCAAGCGCTTTGACGGCGAAAAAGTTGGTGCCAATACCTTGATAAAGCTCACCTTTGCAAGCTCCTGAAAGGTAACTCATGATAGTAGCTATCTCAGTCTTGACATCTGGTGATCGACTATATTTCGCATAAAACTCAACAAGTACGGTGTCGCCTCCATTGCTGATGCAAATATCTTTGACGTGCGTTTTCTTTCCGCCTTCGGCTAGTATATCACCGTTCTCAAGTCCAAATCTAGCAATCGAGAGGAGTTCTTCAATGCTAAAAAGAACCTTGTCCAAAGTATGAGTTTCTTTTTGTATGCAACACTTTTTATATTTTAATCCGCTTCCGCATGGACAGCTATTATTTCTTTGTGGTTTCATTTTGAAATTCTCGCAATTAATATGTGGTTTGGGAGCTATCTCGAAAGGTGTTTTTGTACTTGAAAATATCCGATGCTAAGCTTTTATTTTTATCTTTTTGAATGGAAATCACTCTTATCGCTTTCTCTTTGACATTTTGGGAGTACATTATCAGAATGGAGGTTTTCGACTCAACCCCAAGCCAACTGGCTTTTTCCTTTTATTAATAGTTTTGGTGAGTTTATTAATTCTCGTTGTATGAGTTTCGTATATGTTTCCCAATACGTATTCCAGAATTTCAAACGCATCTAAAATGTCATTTTTATTTAAGGAATCATTGTTGTGGCTTCCTGAGTTTCCAATCCACTTTATAGCCATCAATGAGTCAGCGTACTGAGGAAAGTTTGTTTTAAAGAATTCAATTCGTTGATGTAAAGAATAAGATTTTCTTTTATTAGGAGATTTGTATGTTTTTACAACTTTCAAACTGTCCATTATCTTCTCAACCACAACACGTATTTTATTTGCACACGAAGCAGTGTCCATCCAATACAAATTGAAGGCGCTAATTATTTCAATACGAATGGCCTCGGGTACCTCATCATTGACATGAAATATGTGAATTGGAGGATTGAAAGTTGTTGGGGTGAGAATTTCAAAAATATCCATTTCTGGCTCTCCGGTTACTTCGTCATAATAGTCGTGTCTTATGCATCTATAATGTCCGAGAATTCCAATTTTTTCCTTACAAGTTGAATTACTACAACTTAGTACTCCTGAAAAGCAACCCACCATCCACTCCGGCTCCCATGCTTCATGATTGTGCGCCGCCCTTGATGAAGCTTTTTCGTGAGTTTTAACTTCTTTTAAGTCGTTTGTTAAAACTCCCCGTTGACAACTTGGACAGATCCAAGCTGGAATATTATCCAACGAAAATTCATTTAAATAGGGGGTTCTTTTAATTGGCATACAGCTATCTTCAAACTAAGATTTAAATTAGCCGCAGAGCGGCTCCCTGTTTGTAGAAAGAAAGATATCAAATTTTTCGTAAACGCCCCAGCGGACCTCCTGATTGATCGCGTATTCCGAGGAGGCTGCGATGGAGGCTCACAACCATTAATTAATTTTAAGAAGCCTTTCTCCCGCTCAATCTCCGCAATTAACTCTTCCTCAGTCGGCAGATAAAGCATATACTTGGTCGCAATCAACTGCTTACTTTCATTCAAGATACTATACTTCACAACTGTTTCATCTTTCTCCGTACAAAGAATAATTTCAATTGTGGGATTGTCATCATCCTGCTTTTTCAGGTCGTCGAACATGCGAATGTACATATCCATTTGCCCGGTATCCTGGTGTGTTAGCTTGCCTGTTTTTAAATCAAAAAGAAAAAACATTTAAGAAGGTAATTGTAAAAAACCAGATCAATGTAAAAATGACTTGTTTCGGTGCTTATCCTGAATTGTCTTCCTACGAATGAAAACCCTTTCCCTAATTCGAGTAAAAACTGTTGCAAGTTTCCGATTAAAGCCTTTCCAATGTCTTGCTCCAATGCATTCATTGGTTCATGGATATTCTGGAATTCAAAAACGTATGGGTCTTCAATAAAATCATCTAAGAGAATTTTGTCGGAATTTTGATTGTGCGTGGACGCTTCTGACTTGGTTTGAGAGGAGAGCAAACGCTGATAATTATGGGCGTTGATGTTGCGCTCCAACGTCCTGACGCTCCACATTTCGTTTGTAAATTCTTGAAGGTAATAGACCCTGGCTGCCGGAATTTCTACTCTCATAATGAGCCTATTGTGGCTCCATGATAATTTGCTACACACTGTGTAGCAAATTGCTTCATCAGGATAAGTAAGATAAAATTGCCTGAAATTTCTAATATTAGCATAAGAAAAACCCTTGCCCAATTCAGCAGTGAGAGCGATGGACAGCGTTTTCAAAATTGCCTCACCATTGGCGGCTTTTTGATCTCCATTTTGCTCTTCCTGAACTATCCTTCTTCCCAATTGCCAACAGGCGACCACCATTTCACTATTTACAGCAGTATAAGTTTTTTGCCGCGCTAGCTGTAAAATTTGTACAACATCCTGTATAAAAGATGTTGCCGGAGTGTCAGATCTATCCATAGGTGTGTTAGTTTCGTATGGTTAAAATGGAAAAAGAGCTCCCTTTTCAATTGTTTCCAGTCAACCGCTCCATTAGTTAAAAAGGCAAATTATGAAAATCTCCTGGGAAGATCCGAATAATTTACGGGCGGCCCGCTTGGGGAGATGAGATGTAAGTTACCAGACGATTCCCCTTATCCATTCATAACATTGTTTCGTTCAGGATCTTTCGTTGTTAATCAGACAGCCGGTTTTCCTTTCGCCAATTCCTACTTAACACTTTTTGAAACGCTTGCAGGTTTCATGTCAGTATTAATAGGATTTAACGAAAGTGAACCGTAAAAGGGCTGTGCAACGCTCAAATCAATAAATATGTGCGTTAGTATCACCCCCGGATCGATCATGTATATTTCCAGCTTGTGTTTGCCCGGTTTCAGGTTCGGAACTTTAAAAGTACGTTTTGCCGAATTGCTCAGCACATTTTTTTTCCATTCATCACTCCGTCCAAAAGTCCGGAAATTAAAGATAGTTATGGGCCCGCCATCAATACTTACCCCGTAGCGCAGTTCAAAATTCTTGTTCAACGGATAGGTCGGTAGTGAGCTAATAGTAATGTCTGCCGGCGAATGACCGAACACATAAAAGTTGTATTCGACAGCAGGATTGCTTTTCACTTTAAGCGTGTCCAAATCGCCTTCCGCAGCTTTTTCAACCAGCGGTAATGCTTCCAGAGATTTGCCATTGGAACCCAATCCTTCAATCACATTCCAGTGCCGGGAGTTCATGTTCCTCACTGCTGAGTAGTCGGCAGCATCAATCGATAAGTAATGGGCAGTCTCCACATGTCCCTTGAAATTTTCGAGCTCCTTTACATTTGCATTATTGGCTATGACATCAAAAATATATTGGTCATCACCGCTTTCAACAATGATATTGCCTTTTAACGACTTTTGCACCGGCGCCTTATTCCAGTCAATTTCTACCCAAATACGTTGTTGGCTGTTGAGCCCGTCCGGTGTCAGTTCTCCATGACTGCTGCTTATCACAATCCATTTTTCCGACGCTTTGACGGTAAAAGCTTTTTTTAGTGGCTGTGTCAGGAAAACGTCAATAAAGTACCTCTGCTTATTCCATTTGTTGAATTCCAGAAGTTTCAAGTCATGTGCAGATGTAGAATCAACATGGCTATATCCTTCGGGAAGTGCACAAAAAGCCGGCAGATTTTTTTTTACAGGTAAATCAAAAACGGGTAAATTGAATACCGGAAGCTTGCGCGGGAACATATCCATCATGCCTTTCCATTTTCCATTGGCAAGCTTCCTATTGTAGTATAGGGTTTCCGAGGCAATTTCTTCTTGGGTCCCGCCCGACAGCGAAGCATAATGAGCGGAGCTTAGCCTTCCTTGTTTTCCATAAATGTAAGCTTTGTCGCGGAAAAGGAATTTCTTGTTTATCAATGCCGCACCTTTTACAGGGTATTCCACCAGCTCATAAAAAGCATCCTTATCTTTGGCTTGGATATTAGTGCCAATGTTCTTTACCTGTGCAAGTAATCGATCATAAGCATCTATTCTCAACTGTGCCTGATCATTGTAGTAAGTGTGATTGTACTGCGTGAAATCTATGCCGGTTGTTGGTTCAGTTCTACTCCAACCCATGTATTCCGGCTTACGTTCAAAAGCGAGATCGTAGTACTTCCAAAGGGATTGCGCAACAGATACCGACTGTTTATCTCCGAAAATCGTTGATAGCCATTTTTGTAAATGAGCCTTTGAAAAAGCTGGTTTTTCAAATGGTTCGATGTCGTAGGCCATATCCATAAAAAGCTGTGTGGCGTACTCCGCAGGTTTAATATCACCCACATTTAGAACCCAAAGCTGCCTGGCATTCAAGGTAAAAGCCTTCGTCATTTCCTCGCGCAGGTGTGCCGGGTGTGTGGTGTTGAGCCATAAATAGTCGTGAGGTCTGCCCCAATAGGAGGCATGGTAATAAACACCCGAACCGCCGGGTCTCCTGTTTTCCTCGGCATTACTCAGCCGCTGAATGTATCCGTAATTATCATCAGGCCAGACCAGCGTAATGTCTTCCGGGACTCTAAGACCTGCATCATATATTTCAAGTACTTCTTTATATGGTGTGAATACTTGCGGGACTTTGGTAATTTCCGCATTTACGTATTTTTTGAGCATATCGCGCTGCACGCGGATAATGGTGTCCATAAGTGGAACGGTTTCCGCCATTGTTTTTACACCCTCCATCGCGCCGTCGTGGATTCCACGCATTCCGGTGGTGTAAATGCCATTGATTTTGCTACTCTCTTTAATGCGGGATTCCCAGTATTCGTCTACTTTTTTCTTGTTTGTCAGGTAGTTAAAGTGTCCCATTTCTTTTTGATTCCACTCACTGACATTATTTCTAAGCATAGGCTCAGCATGAGAAGAACCCACCACGATCTGATAATCTTCCGCTGCTTTGATATTGCCAGGGTAATGGTAAAACGCTTTTGTACTCGGGTGCATGGCTGGCCAGATCAGATTGGCTTTCAAGCGAAGAAGCAGTTCAAAAACCTTCGCGTAAGTTTTCGGACCAATGTCTTTTGTATCGGGTTCAAACGTTTTTGCCGCCCATGGCTGTAATCCCCAATCTTCATCGTTAATAAAAATACCTCTAAACCTTACCGATGGCGTTTTTGAAGTAAAATCTTGACGATCTAAGGCAAGAGATTTCTGCGTTTTCGGAGTTGCATCGGCCCACCAGTACCAGGGTGTCACGCCGATTTTCCCGGAAACAGAAAAAACACCATAAGCCGTTCCCCTTGCATCACTTCCGGCAATGACCAGTGCATTGGCGATGTTCGCCGACGGTTTTGATAAAAATCTGAGAGAATAACATTCCCACTTTCCTACGATTGCAGAATCGGAAGCATTGTTTCCAAAATTCTTAACGAGCTGAGAATCATATTTACCAATGATAATGATGTTTCCTTTGGCATTTGAAATATCAGTAGAAACTTTTGGATGATATCCGCTGACTAATTCAATGTCTGAGGCAAGTAAATGGGCAGCAATGGAATCAAGTTTGAATTCCCCTTGCTGGTAGTAAATAGTGACGTTATTTTGCGCGGTAACCAATTCAAACTGCTGAGCGTTTGCAAGAACTGGCAGGCAAAATATAATCAGGATGTCAATCCTAATGAACTTAAACTGACGTTGTTTCATGATTTGTTTTTTCAAGGCGGTAAGATGTAGCATCTGGCTTCAAAGCGCAATAAATGTTGAAAGAAATGTTTTCTAGCGCGCGTTATGTTATTCCAAATTTACATTTTGAATCGCAATACCAGCATGCGTTTTTTGACTTGGATCTGCTTTTTGTGTTGGGATAATGACAATTTGTAAGGTTTCTATGTTCATTAAATCGATGTTGCCGGCCTTCAGTGTGGTATCCAGCGAATACGGTAGAAATCCCGGATATGGGCGCGGAAGGCTGATGAAGTCTGTTTTTTTAAGATCTTCCAACAATACAGCATAAGGATTATTTTCTGGTTTGATATTCATCTTAGCTCCATATACCGATCCGTCCTTACCGATTAAGGCAAGCTGTATGGTGCAGGGTTTCTCATTGAGCGCGCGGCCATGAAAAACCAATTTTGTTTTGGATAGCAAATCCGATATGCGTCCTGCAATGTTATTTTTAAAATTGTATCGCATCGCGTAGTCTTCCGCTTTTTCGGGGTTGATATTTAGTTCGGAATTTCCCGTTTCTGTCAGTGGCGTCAACCGTGAAGTTTTCAGATAGGGCCTTAGTAACTGCGCATGATCTGCCGCCGCACTGAATAGTGTTATCGGTGAGGATTTTGTCAGAATGCGCGTTTCGAACAATTTCTCCTGATCATTGTTCCCTACTTTAATGTTTTCTTGCTCAGATGGATATTGTTTTTCTACTCCGTTTTCCTTAACTAAAATGCAGTATTTAAACGCATCTCCCTTTAATAATTCTGCCGGGATACGGGCTGAAAATTGATAGCCACCGGTGTGCTCTAAGTCTATATGCACAGGCTGTGCATCTTTTACAAATAACTTAATGCTGGCAGCTTCTGGCTGTTTTAAAGAAACGATCTGTACTTTGACAGGCATACTTTCGCCTGCCGAAATCTCTTTAGCAGGCGAATGAAGCACGTACGTTTTTTGCAGGGTCGTTGCGGGTGCCACGAATTCATTCAATGTCATATTCTTCCATTTGCTGGTTGCATTCAACTTGCTCGAAACACCTTTTTTTGACAGCAAATATGTGCCTGGTGTAATGTTAAATGTCTGCTTTTGAGTATCGAAAGTTTTGGTGTCGTTTCCTTGATTTAATGGTCTGATCTCAAAATCCTCTCCCAAATCTGGCAGCCTTACCGACATAGGCCATTGACGCCAGTTGATAACGGTAAGGACTTTATCCAGGGCATTAAAGCCAAAAGGATCCTGCACCCAGATCGCATCAGGCAAAATTTCCAGTCGCCAGACTCCATTTTCAAGTTTATCCAAAAAGTAAGCGCCTGTCCCTTCGTATTTTACAACTGTGGAATTGCCTGACCCACTGATATGTTCCAATGCTTCCGTGTTTGGAGGAATAGTAGTTGTATGATTGGTATAGATAAATTTTTCTTTCGTGACCATTTCTGCAAGATCCTGCCCGTAACTAACCCTGAAATCACCAAAAGATGTATCTGCGGGGAATTTGCCAAAGTCTTTATAAAGCGGAATATTGTGAAAAACCTCAGATGCGATTTTAAGACTGAGCGCTTTCTGCGGCGTGTAAATCAGGTTCATGTAATGCGTGTCATACTCCGTATTGGCGTATGCGAAGAAGGTTGGGTCATAGGCAAAGTGTGTGGCGAGCTGCATACCGGCTGTGCGGAAACTGCGGGCCATCGCCGGATATATGTAAGACCGCCCAACATCAGCAGCATCAAATTCATAGACGATCTTCGCCATTTGTTTGAACCTCGGATTGGCTGCAAATGGAATTTTGTAATCGTCCACATTTGGCAGCAAATTTCCCATTATTTCATGCTTAGCCTGCAAACCTGTAGGATACCATTGAAATGTACCACCTTGAATATCAGCATCGAAATAGCCTTGCGCCAGGTGAATGCTGTGGCTGATGTTGTAAAAGACAGGCTTTTTACAACCTGTCTTCCGCATAGAGCTAACCATTCCATTGATAAATGCTGTTACATCGCTGGCTTTTCCGCCATGCTGTGGCTCGTTACTGATTTCAAAAGCGATTAGGTCCGGTTCGTTTTTGTAAGCCACGCCAGTGTAAGGATTGACGTGATTCAGGAACTGAGACAAATAATTTTGTTGCGCCTTAATGGCATCGGGATTGGTCAGACAAGCTGCTTTACCATACTTTCTTGAAAATCCCGGTGTTTTTTCATCCTTTTCCGGCCATCCGTTTCCCCAGTATGCAATGGGCGTCAGCACAAACCTGATGCCGCGATCTTTCATCTTTTTTAATGCATAATCCAGTAATTTCAAATGCTCATTTTCTAGCAGATTACCCAGTGTATCACTTATTTCCGTGTCCCAAACATGAACACGGTACAGATCAAAACCCAGCCGGGAGAAATGGTAAACATCATCGTCAATGGCCTTTTCCGGAGATACATTCAGTTGCTTCGCTACGCGGTAAGCATATGCAAAAGGAACCGTGTAATTCACACCAAACCCTTTTACTTCCTCTTTCGTATTACCCCAACGCATCACGCCGTCCTTATCGACATACACGTCGTTAGACTTTTGCGAATAAGCGACTGGTTTGACAAAAAAAATGAGAAGTAGAAAGGTAAGAACAAGCTTCATATTTTATGAAAAAGTTAAGTGGTTTAGGATTTGTCAATTATAGTCGTGTGCTGTCATTTGTGGTTAGGGTTTGTCATTCGTGCTAAACACAACACTTGACAATTCCTGACCACAAATGACTTTCGTGTCTCAATACCCTGGTGTCTGTTCAATTTTTCCCTCACCTACATTGATCACATATTGTGGTATAGGAAAAAGTTCGGATGGGCCGTGGTTGACTTTTCCTGCCGCTTCCAGAGCCGAAGCCCATTTTCCATGACGAACAAGGTCTATCTTGCGGATACCTTCAAAATAAAACTCAAATCCTCTTTCCAGAAGAATGGCGTCGTTGAATGCAGTTTTTGAAGCCGTGGCCGTTGCAGATAAAGCAGCGACCCCACCGTGTTTCGTTCTTACTTCATTGACCAGCGCAATGGCCTCCGCCGTCGGACCAGATATCTGGTTAACCGCCTCAGCCAACATCAGCAATACATCCGCATACCTCAGAACCGGCATATCATTTCCCTGCACATCAGCACCTGGTGAAGATTCGTCAGGGTATTTTCTCAAAACCGGGCCGCGCATGTTGGTACGGTTTCGTGCTTTTCCGGTTTTGTCGGTATAAGTCGCAATCAACAGATTCCTCCTTTTATCGGCCTCGTCAAACGTATCATAAAATGCCCAGGTAGGGCAGAAGATACCGCTCGGATTGCCCCAGCCACCTCCAAGCTTGATACTTTTGAAGTCACCGGGAAGACAATACAATGCCATAGCATTGAAATTGCCACCTCCTTCGCCGTTCGTGGGTGCAATGGGATCGCAATTGACAGCCCAGATTGTTTCTGTATTTACTTCTGTCGGCTCCCGGAACAAACCGGCATAATCGGATACCAGGCTGTATTTGCCTAATGCAATCGTAGCTCTGGCCGATTTTTCTGCCTCCGCCCAATTTTTTTCATTCAAATACAATCGCGTTAACATACCCAGTGCCAATCCTTTGTTGAACCTGCCATATTCCGACGGACTTAAATCCAGATTAGCAGCAGCAAAATTGAGATCATCTGCAATCAGCGATACATAAGTTTCTCTTGACGGACGGGTCAGGTCACTTTCGGCATCTGTGTTGATTTTTGACGCATCGAAAATCACGGGTACAGGGCCGTACATGTGAAGCAGGTAGTACATCGTCCAGGCGCGTCCCATTCTGGCCTCGGCAATGAACTTGTTTTTCGCGGCATCGCTGATTGTTGCTTTTTCAATATCAGCGATAACCTGCGTCATTCTGGTTACATAACGCACTTTTTCAAAATGGCTTTGTTTGCCCTGCGTTCTCAGAAAAGTAAAATCTCCTTTGCTAAAAAATTCCCAAAATCCGCCCCATTCAGTAAAGATGTTCATTTGATCTGTTGGGAGATCAAACATCGCCAAATGCCCATATTCCGGGCTGAAAAACATGTTCTGGTACGCTACATCACTATATCCCCATTTGGAGCCGAAGGGTTTATAGGCTTGCAATGTGTAAAGTTTAAAGTCATCTTCCGTTTTCGGGAAGTTGGCAGGGGAGAGCACGCCGGTGATCACCGGATCAAAATTTTTCTCGCAGCTGGTAATCGATAAGCTGGCAGCCAGTATACTGGCGATAATTATTTTTTTCATGTGATTTTGAATTTCAGAATGTTAAAAATTAGCTCTCAAACCAAGTGATAGCGTTCTCACCATCGGGTAAGGAGCGGGCCCGCCTTTGATAGAGCTCGCTTGGATCTCCGGATCTACACCTTTAAAACCAGTCAGGATAAATGCGTTCTGCACATCTGCGAAAACCCTCAGGCTTTTAACGTATTTAGTCAAACCACCTGAATTGATCGTGTAGCCCAGGGTAATGTTCCGGCATCTAAGAAAATCCCTTTTTACAAGCCGTGTGTCCAGTCCGGCATCCAGTGCGATCGCCCCTTCATTGTAAGCTGCGCCGGGTAAAGTCCCCGTAGGATTTGACGTACTCCATGCATCCTTGATTCGCTCAGTTCCACTTTGGTTGCTGGATAACAAACTTACCGGGTCACCCCATAGTGTGGTGAAGTCATTACCCCACGCACCGTATTGTCCGTAGAAAAACACGCTCAGGTCAAATTTGCCGTATGTGAAGTTGTTTCCAAATCCTACGATTGCTTTGGGAATTCCGGAATAACTTTTAACATCGTTGAAATCCAGTTTTCCATCGCCATTGTTGTCTACAAAGATTGGATTTCCAGGCTTCCTTGCAGTTGTAGGCTGCCAAGCAGGTACTTCCTGTCCTGCCTGCAGAATGCCGTTTGTTTGATACACATAAATAATATCGCCGCCGACCGGATCATTAACACGGCCATACTGTGCCGGAGGATCGTTCGGAAAACGAGTCACCCAACGGTTTTTGAAATGCGTTACGTTCAACGTGGTATTCCAGCTGAAATCTTTCGTTTTGATATTTTCAGTATTAATGCTGAATTCAAAACCCTTGCGCCGCTGATGTCCGCCGTTAATCGGTGACGTTGAAATGATAGACAATTGCTGGGTAGTAGCACTGCTGAGCAGACGCGTACGGTTCTCTGTAAAAACATCCACAGATCCGGTTATGCGCTCCTTGAACAAACCAAAATCCAGACCGGCATTAAAAGTCTTTGTAATTGGCCAGCGCAGATTTGGATTATCAAATGCGGTGAGACGATATGGAAAGTAGACCGCCGAGCCATTGTTGAATGTAACTGCATTGGGATCAGCGCCATAAGCTCCGTACGCAACGCTACCCGGACGTTCACCTGTCATACCGTAGCTGGCACGAATCTTCAAGGTGCTGATCGTCTGGATACCTTGCATAAATGCCTCATTGTTAATCTTCCAACCCGCAGAAACAGAAGGGAAGTACTGGTATTTATTATCTGGAAAAAATTTATCAGCACCATCGCGGCGCACGGTCAGCGAGAGCAGGTAGCGATCCAGGAAGTCGAAATTGCTACGGACAAAAAATGATCGCAGCTTGTTAATTCCTCTGTAAGAACCAATCACTTTCGGGCCGGTAGCAGATGCGAGGTTGTCAGTATTGATAGCATCCTGCATATCCGAAGTTTCTACACTGAAACCTGAAAAATCTTCCAGATATTGACCAACACCGGTAACTACATCCAGATTAAGCCAGTCGCCGAACGACTTTTTATATGACATCGTTGCTTCCATCGTTTGATTTTGTCTGCGTGTTTCAGCCAGCGAAGCTCTTGCTTTGTAGAGTTGTCCCCAAAAAACGGTTACCGGAATGTAAAAGTCACGAATCGAATATTCGCTGTTGTTTCCATACAATAATTTCGCTGTCAAAACATTTGGAATGATGTCAATATCGAGCGATGTATTTGCCAACAAGCCTTGTGCTTTTGTTTTATCCTTGATATCCAACAGGGAAACCGGGTTGCCGGTTTGGGCAAACTGGCTGTATGTCCCATCGGCATTGTACACGGGAACCGATGAGGGGTAGGCCAATGCCGCCTGTAACGCATTAAAGCCCTGCGTACCCGAACCGCCAGTTTGCCAGCCCGCCTGCGGATTGGAGTAGGCATTCCGATTGGCATTTGCATTTACATTCAGTCTGAAAATTTTGCTTAAAACAAAAGAAACATTCAGCCTGCCGGAGAAACGGGTCAGATCGGACTTCTTCATGGACCCAACCTGGTTGAAATAGTTACCGGAAAAAAAGTAAGTAGCCTTCTCAGTCCCGCCATTTACGCTTACGTTGTGGTTATCTACACTGCCAGGACGTAAAACCTGTCCAAGCCAGTCAGTTCCTTCACCGGCGCTGCGAATTTGCTCGTCAGTAAATTTTTGCGTGTAACCACTCAGATCCGCAGGTACTGTTCCAAATGGTGCCATGTTTCGGTCTGACTGGTATTTATCAATATTCAATTGATTGAAATAAAGCATGTAGTCGGACGCATTCAATGGTTTTAGGTAAGGCATATTTCTTGAAAAGGAACGGCTTCCATCGTAGCTCACACTCATCCTGCCCGCCTTTCCTTTTTTGGTTGTAATGATCATTACGCCGTTTGCCGCCGATACACCATAAATTGCCGCACTTGCATCTTTAAGGAATTCAATGGACTCAATGTCATTAGGGTTCAATCCGGCCAGTCCACCACGGTTAACGCCTTGAATTTCAACAGATCCATTGCTAGGCTCCATACCACTGCCCGGATATACCACGCCGTCAATTACTAGCAATGGATCACCTTTTCCACGTATTGAGACTGAGATATTACCGCCCGGCTGTGAACTTTGCTGTGTAACCTGCAAACCTGCCGCACGGCCAAATAGAAGTTCGGAAATATTGTTATTGGCCGATGTTGGGATTTTGGTGGGATCAACTTTCGAAATCGCCGTAGTTAAGTTTTTCTTGGCCGTTGTACCATATCCAACGACCACCACTTCGTCAAGGTTCTGCGTATCCGTCAGCAATTTCACATCAATCACATTACGATTGGCGATCGTAATTTCCTGTTTGATATATCCTATAAAGGAAAAAACGAGCGTCTGCACTCCGGCAGATCCGTTTGGCAGAGCTAGTGAGTACTCGCCATTTTGGTCGGTTGAAGTTCCGCTGGTATTTCCCTTCAAAACCACGTTAACTCCGGGCAGCTCTCCGCCGGCATTGTCAGTCACTTTTCCTTTAATGACAATCTGTTGCGCAAAGAGTACAGTACAGGAAGTCAATAGGAAAATCTGCAAAAGCAGTAATTTTTTCTTCATCGCGTTTCTGGATTAAGTTTATATTTTACATTACATTTTCATGGTTGCAAGGTATATTAGCCGCTAGACTTCGATTAGAAATAATCTGACATAAAGCAATAATTTTCCGATATTTGTCTGGTATTTATTATATTTTTTGTTCAAAAAGTCGGTTTTTAAGTCAAAAGGAGTGCGTGGGATGGTTAGTATCAGCAGAACGTGGGTGATTGTTTTTTCTTTGATGCTGGCATCTCTGCATTTGCAAGCAAGGGAAAAATTCTTTGGGACACTTTCCATGAGAGAAGGATTACCGACCAATCTGATCAATGCCGTTGCGCAGGATCGCAACAACTTCATCTGGATTGCCACCGGCGACGGCCTGGCCCGCTATGATGGATATCATTTCCGCTTTTTCAAAAAAGGAGGAACGCCCAACTCCATTCCGAGCAACGGCGTACAGACAGTCTATGCAGACGGAGATGATCTTTGGGTTGGGACTGTAAATGGATTGTGTAAAATCAATACAGTTACTTTCGCCATCACCCGCATTTCCACCGGAACGCATACAAATATACGTTGCTTTTCGAAAGACACTAATGGCAACCTCTGGATTGGGACCATGACCGCGCTCGTCAAATACAATCAAAAGAACAAATCGTTTATCACTTTAACCACACAAAACAGCAAACTAAGCCACAATACAGTCCGGACGATTTTTCAGGACAAAAAGGGAATATTGTGGGTAGGTACCTATAACGGACTTAACAAGCTGGATCCCGCACGACAGGGTTTTACTATTTTTAATCTAAAAGGAAAAGGGAGCCCGGATCATAAAAATAATCTCATCTGCGACATCAAACCCGTTGCAGGTAACGATTCGTTGATCTGGGTGGGGACGGATACAGGACTTTGCCGGTTCAATACGATTACCGGAAAGAACGAGAATCAAAGTGAACGGATAAAACTCAGTAACCATGTCGTTAAAGCGATTTATACTGACAAAGATCAGAATGTATGGCTTGGAACAGATTTTGGACTGAATATCTATAATCCGACTGCTCAAACGAATGAGCGCTACTTTCACAATCCGCATTCACCTTACTCAATTTCTGACAATGTTATCTGGCAAATATTTGAAGATCAGGCGGGTGTACTTTGGTTTGTTACTTCCAACGGGATCAGCAAGTTCAACCAGATGGACAATTTGTACCAATACCACCACGTGACGCAGCAGGTTGGAGGGCAAACGATCGGAAATCAGGTGAAGTCTTTTCTTGTGAGCAAAAAGGAGATTTACTGGATCGGTACATTACACGGCGTTATCCGTTTCGATCCGAAAACAGGACAAAGCCGAAAGTTTAACATTGATTCACCCCAGCAAAGTCGTCTGTTGATCAATAATGTCACTGTTTTGCATGAAGATCGTGACGGACGCATCTGGATTGGCACAGTAGCCGGAATTAATGTGTGGGATGATGAAAAGCAGATCATGCAGGCAGTGACCGCCAGCGAAAATAATGGGCTTGCTTCCAATTACATCAACAATTTTGTTGAAACACCGGATGGGATTTTACTGGTAGGAACCTGGGAGGGAGGGATTTTTCAGGCTACTAATAGCTTGAAGGTCATTACGGGCATACAATTCAAACTTGTATCAAAAGTTGAAACAGACAAGTTTTTGTTTGGTGCGAAGGCGCTTTGGTTAATTGAATTTGACGAGCTTTTTCAACTAAATCTGGACACCGGGGTTAAGAGAAAAGTCACACAATTTGGCATCGCGGCTGATCGTAAAACAGTTAACAGCTTTTTTATGTCAAAAAGTGGCTCCATCTGGGCAGCAACTGAAAACGGATTGGTTGAATATATTCCATCTGTCAACAAAGCGTCTTTTCACCCAATCCCGAACCATAGCACAGCCAGGGCTGCAATCACCGAAGATCAGCACGGCAGTATATGGATCGCCACTAACACCGCACTCGAAAAATTTATACCTGCAAGCCAGAAAGTAGAATTCTATCCCCTTAATAAAAATCTGCCTCTTAAAAGCTTTTATGCGGGCTGCGTGGCACGGTCACCTTCCGGTGAGCTGTTTTTTGGTGGGGATAACGGATACATATCATTCGCTCCTGAAAAGGCGATCGCAAATGTTTACCAGCCCAAGGTTGTTCTTACGGGTTTGCTGCTGAATAATAAGCAGGTAGAAATTGGTGAGAAAGTAGATGGCCGGGTGATTTTAGATCGTGATATTTCCTTTGTGCCAGGCATTGAGCTCGATTACAGTCAGCGATCACTGGAATTGCAATTTGCAGCATTGCATTTCTCGCAACCTGAGGTAAATACATATTCCTACAAGCTGGAAGATGCTGATGAAAACTGGACTACGACTTCGGGAGATAAGAATTTTGCGGTGTACTCGAATCTTTCGCCCGGGACCTACACATTTCGGGTGCGTGGTACCAATAACAACGGGATATGGAGCAATGACATCAGTACGACGCAGATTACCATTAATCCGCCGTTCTTTTTGAGCAAAGGTTTTTTGGCATTGTACCTGCTATTGATCGCCGCCGGGGTATATTTTGGTTTGAAGATTTATTCAGGCAGGATTAAACTCAAAAATGAACTGAAAATAAGTAAGCTGGAAGTAGCGCATGCAGAGGAAATAGAACAGACCAAGGAGCAATTTTTTACGAATATTTCCCACGAACTGCGCACGCCAATCAGTCTGATACTTCCGCCGATCCACCAGGTCATGAAAAACGGGAAATTGGATGATGATAATTTTAAACTTATCTCGTTGGCTGAAAAGAATTCGCACCGCTTACTTCGTGTGGTAAATCAGGTGCTCGATTTTAAGAAAATGCAGGAGGATAAATTGTATCTGAACACATCTAAAGTTGAAATTATTGGCTTGTTGAAAGAGCTCTATTCGCATTTTACAGACAAAGCATCGAGACATGAGGTCAATTATACATTTACAAATTACACAGCGCAGTTTGAGATATTTGCAGATGCAGAAAAGGTAGAGACAATCGTATTAAACCTGCTTTCAAATGCATTTAAATTCACACCCAATGGAGGCACTATCACGCTGGGCGTTGAAACAATAAATGCAGCAAATCCTAATGATCATGCTGTTCAAATCCGGGTTTCTGACACTGGGGTTGGTATTTCGGCAGATGATCAGAAGCGTATTTTCGAGCGTTTTTATCAAACTGCCGAATCAAGAAAAAGGGAAATGGGTTCAGGCATCGGGCTTGCTCTTACGCTGGAATATGTGAAAATGCATGGAGGCGAAATAAAACTCGAAAGCGAGCCAGGAAAAGGAAGTGTTTTCACTATTCTGCTGCCAAAAGGGAAGACTGAGCAAATAATGGAGGAAGTGAATGATGCTGACTTTTACCCAATGTTCCAGGCTCCGACGCTCGACCCAAAAGAGCATGAACCGGTAAACTCTGGACTAGATAAACCACTTCTGCTGATCGTAGAAGATAACCCGGATATGATTGATTTTATCCGCTTGACGCTCAATGAAAAATATCGTTTTGTGATTGCAAGTGATGGCGAGGAAGGTTTGAAAATGGCTATGAAGTATCTGCCTGATGTGATCATTTCTGACGTTATGATGCCGGTGATGGATGGTCTGACGTTCTGTAAAATGATTAAAGAGAATCCTAAGACCAGTCGCACCGCTGTGATATTGCTGACCGCAAGAAGCCTGACCTCTCAAAAAATTGAGGGAATAAAAACGGGAGCCGATGCCTACATTACCAAGCCATTCGATATAGAGCTACTCGATGCGCAAATCGACAATCTTTTGCAAAGAAAAGAGAAGTTGGCGGCTTATTTCCAGCATATCCTTATTGTTACACCGGCGGTTGAAGATGGCAGGGAAAACGTGGATGAAAAGTTTGTGAAAAGAGTGATGAGTAGTGTAGAAGCCCATATTGCCGATCCGGAATTTAACGTGGAAATACTGGCTTCTGAGATTGGTATGAGCTCTGCGCATCTTTCGAGGAAACTAAAATCATTAACACAATTTTCGGCGAACGAAATCATTAAAAAATACCGGATCAAAAAAGCTTCGCTGCTTTTGGAAAACAAGGAGGGAAATGTATCAGAAGTGATGTATGATGTTGGCTTTTCCAATCTTTCCTATTTTTCAAAGTGTTTCCGGGAAGAATTTGGTGTCTCTCCCACGGAATATGTAAAGAACGCTTCGGGGAAGTTTAATATAGGTCAGATTCTCTAGATAGTTCCGTTTTGTCAACCTAACCGGATTTGATTCTATTTGAAAAAAAGTCAAATTTTGCTAATTCTTAATAGAAATTACCTGAAATTTTTGCATGAAAAAAACAATGATTGTAATTACAGGTGCCAACGGTAATTTAGTAAGCAAGGTTATTGAATCATTGCTTAAAAAAGTGCTTCCAAGCTGACATAAGTTTGCACGACGGTCTCAAAATTCCTGCAGCCAGTTACTGCCACGGAACTTTGCGCAAGCTTGGAAATTTCGAAAGTAGAATTTTCAGTACCTAAGAAGTTGGCGGCAATCTGAGATGCATTACTGATTTTACGTCCCGGATCAAGGCTGACATAAGAAAACCTGTCGTAAAATGAGTCTCCGGATGATCCATCATAATCTCTGGTGCCATCGAAGTCGCTCAATGTGCCATTAAAAGTGACATCGCTGTTCATAATTAAGTGTGCTCCAATAGGCAGTGGCTTCGTTACCTTGCTGGCAGCTGTGATTGAATATCGGTCGTTCCTGTATTTTCAATACCTAATACACGATGAAAAACTTATTCCGTGGCAAATAACTTTACGTTCAGCGGAATCTCCGTAACACTCGATTTGGAAAGCTGCAGTATTTGACTCCATTCCGAGACTACTACATCCTTTTGCGTGCAATATGTTAGTGCATTTTCTTTTGAGACTAAGCCAAGTCCATAATTTGAAACAGACTGATTGGTGCCGATAGTAAATTAATCAGTGAAATTATCGGAATCTGCGGCACTATTAATAGTTTCATCATTCCCTATGCGTGGCAGATCGTCCAGAAAAATACTTCCGGCATCCGCCTCCTGTAGGGTGGCAATGGTGTTGGACTTCATATGCTTATGCTGAATTAACTCATGAGATAGAATTATTTAACAAGTTACAACACTACAACAACGGTACCGATTTTCAATAACTGATCAATGCTTGATTATTGTAAGAAGTCAGTCGGAAAATCAATTTTGAATATTTGGTCGACTGACAATAAATTATATTTTTATAAGTTGGAAATCACAGTCCAAATGGCTATTTTTAGGATGGAGAAGAAATCATATTTGCTTAAAGAAAGTCATTCTACTCGGTCACTAATTCAGTCACCTTCTTAAATTTTGTTTTTAAATAGCTGATAATCAATAATGTATGTGCATAAACTGTGATTCCAGCGGGATCACAATAAACAGTATCAAAAGACATCAAACTCCTGCAAATCAACAGATTGCAGGAGTTTTCTTTTTATCGAAGATCACAAATTATTCAATTTTTCTCAAAATAAGGTGAGTGATTCGGAGAGTAAATTTCTGCATCCTTAAACTCACCAAAATTAGCTTAACTAATTGTATCACAGCTTGTTCGCAGAATGGACATCTTGTGTTGCCCGATTTGTAAGACTAACTTTGTTTAACCTTTTAACTAAAAAGTTATGAAGATAAATTTCAGTCTGCTTCTCTATTTGAAAATAAAAGAATTATGTCGGTGGACCGATGCCTATTTATGCGAGGATATCTATCGATTCTCAACGCGCAGAGCTTGCTACCAGCAGGCAATGTTTACCAAGCCATTGGGAGAGTGCCATCGGCAGACTTTCCGGAAATAAAGAGGATGCTAGGTCAATCAATTCATATCTATCCAGTATGCAGGAAAAGGTTCTTAACCAGCACAGTGATCTTTACAAAAGAAATGAAAGGATAAGCGCCATTATTTTAAAGATCGGTTTCTTGGCCGTGTTGAGAAACGACCTACACTTTTTTTATGATAAAGTTGGATACCTTTTTCACGGATTTGGATAATCGCATCTTTAAAATGCTTCCTAATTTTGTGCTTTAAACTTTTATTATGATAGCAGCAAAAGGATATGCGGCGCAAACGGCAGAAAGCCCACTGGCGCCCTGGCAATTTGAAAGACGCGATATAGGCGCGCATGATGTACAAATTGAAATTTTGTACTGCGGGGTTTGTCATACCGACATCCACTTAACTCGTAACGAATGGTTTCCTGGTATCTTTCCGATGGTTCCCGGGCATGAGATTGTGGGACGCATCAGCGCAGTTGGCGTTCATGCCAGTAAGTTTGCCATCGGAGATTTAGGCGGCGTAGGTGTAATTGTGGATTCGTGCCGTGAATGCCAGGATTGTAAAAATGGTCAGGAGCAATTTTGCTCGGTAGCTCCAGTCCAAACCTACAACAACCTGGGCCATGACGGTTTGCCCGCATACGGGGGATATTCAAACACGATCGTTGTCAACGAGGACTTTGTGCATCACATTTCGAAAAAGTTAGACCTGGCAGGAGTGGCACCATTACTATGTGCAGGGATAACGACCTACTCGCCGCTGAAAAGATGGAATGTTGGCAAGGGCCATAAGCTGGCTGTCGTCGGTTTAGGAGGATTGGGGCATATGGCTGTTAAGTTTGGTAATGCTTTGGGGGCTGAGGTAACGGTGCTGAGCACTTCTCCGGGCAAGCAGGAAGCTGCAAAACAGCTCGGCGCCTCCCATTTTATAATTTCCAAGGATGAAGATCAGATGAAGGCAGCTTTTAAAACCTTCGATTTTGTGCTGGATACCGTTTCTGGAAGCAGCGATGTCAATCCTTATCTTTCCATACTGAAAACCAATGGGATTTATGTAAATGTAGGTATGCCGGCCAAGCCCTGGGAAGTGAGCTCCTTCTCATTGGCGACAGGCAACAAGGTAATTGCTGGTTCTGGCGCTGGCGGTCTGCCGGAAACGCAGGAGATGCTGGATTTTTGTGCGGAACACGGAATTGTCTCTGACATTGAACTGATTGACATCAAAGATATCCATACCGCTTTTGACCGTATGCAGAAGGGCGATGTCAGATACCGTTTTGTCATTGACATGCAAACCTTGTAATTTTGGTAAGTGAACAAGCCATACCTTATCAATTCCATATCCGAGCAGCACAGACTGCTCGGATTGGCCAAACCTAAACATCCGCTGATCAGCGTGTTTCGGCATGAAGATGCTGTTTTTGACGTTTTGACCGAATTGCAGCATTTTACCTTAAATTTCTACTGCATTTCCATAAAAAAGGATTACGATGGCAAGTTGAAATACGGACACCGGCATTACGACTTTGATGAAGGAATGATGGCCTTTATCTCCCCCAATCAGCTACTGATGAAACAAAGCCCCGGCACAAAGCCGCCGGGTGGCATTACATTGATGTTTCATCCGGATTTTATCGCAAATACGCCATTGGGAGCCAGGATCAAAAACTTCCATTTTTTCTCTTACGAGCTCCATGAAGCCCTGCATTTATCTGAGCAGGAAGAGGCGAAAATTGAAGGTATATTTTCCAGCATAGAAATTGAATACCAAAGCGGTATCGATAATTTCAGCCAGGATGTGATGATCGCCCAGATTGAGCTCTTGCTCCAATACAGCAGCCGGTTTTATGCTCGTCAATTCATCACCCGCAAAGTGGCCAATGATGAGATACTGACCCGAATGGAAAATGTACTTGATCAATACTGGAATCTGCAAAAAGGATTGCCTACAGTCCGACAAATCGCCACGGAGTTAAACTTATCCGCTGACTACCTAAGTGATATGCTTCGAATTACCTCGGGCCAGACCGCCCAACAACATATTCAGGCCAGAGTGATTGAAAAGGCAAAGCAGTTGTTGACTACTACCGATTTACGGATCAGTGAGATTGCATATCAAATGGGTTTTGAGTATCCGCAGTCGTTTCACAAACTTTTTAAGAACAAGACACAAATGTCGCCAATGGAATACCGGTCTAGCTTCAATTAATAATCGTCGTACGCTACCAGAAAATTATCGGATATGTTGTACAACATGATACAGATCCGAGAACTTTACTGGTAAAAATATCACTCATTTTTCTGATATTAGAACATATTTTAAATTTGTCATGAATTTGCTTTTTTACTTGCGATATTATGCTGCTGGTAAAATATCGAAAACGTCTTCTCAGATATGATAAACGTTCTGAAAAAACGGTGATTACTGTTATACTTGCAATGGCAGCTGAGCATTCGATAAATATCTCACAAATGAGTTTTTTCGAAATCAAAAGCAATTAATATTCTTCATTATATTAACTTATTAATCCAGAACATGGGGAGCAGTGGCAGTTTTTCGAAAGTCCTTTGCAAGTACAAAGAGAACACACTTTCTATTGCGTTCCGTTGCAACACTGCATCAGATAAAGCATTTTATAAATAGAAATTCATTAATGCGTTTACTATGAAGTCTATCCTGTCCATCTGTTCATATGTCATTCTTGCTGCCCTTTTATTGGCTTGCGAAAACAAAGTGCCAAACTGTGGATGTGTAGCACCGCCGTTAGCTTCAACCTTGATGGGTAAATGGGAATGGATCAAAACCGTTACGCCGACAAAGACAATCACACCAGAAAATGCTGGCTACAAGCGGACTTTTCAATATGACAATGATGGAAGCAGCAACTTTATTGCATTTTCCCAGAATGATTCGGTGTACTTGCGATTTGCACCTGTTCGAGGTTCGTACAAAGAAGACCTGGAGGAAAATACAATTACTGAGCAGTACGAATCAAAATTTTTAAAATACTATTTAAAAAAAGGATCATATAACTGGCCGGCTGAGCATGAGATGCAAACAAGTGAACTTTTACCTTTCCAAAATTCAGCAGACACTATAAGGCACTTTTACAAATACATATCTCGCTGAAATCTGCAATCATAAAATGGCTCATTAATCGTCCGGTTGTTTTGCAGTTTTGGGCACATTTTCTAAATACTTCTAATCAGATGAAAGCAGGAAGAATAGATTTTTCGATATCTTTCCACGTTAGGGAGTGGCTGCCAGTTACATCCGAAGCGTTGTGATGTAATGTGAGGATCGAAAGGTTTAAATCGGGAACGATATATAACATCTGACCTCCGTAACCGGCAGCGTAGATTACGGGCAATACTTTTTCTTTAACACGGAACACTCCCCGCCACCATTGATAGCCATATCCCCAGTCCGAACTGGACTCATTTATTGGTAAAACAAATGCGGTAGATTCTGTGATCCAGGATGTGGGAACAATTTGCTTCTCATTCCACTTTCCCTTGTCCAATACTAGCTGGCCAATTTTCAACATATCTCGGGGTCTGAGAAATAATCCACCTCCTGTGTGAATTTGTTTGTTCATTGAAGTCCAGGCGAAGGTTTCAATTCCCAACTCTTTAAATAAGGATTGTTCAGCGTATTTGTCCGCAGGCTTTCCAGTTACGTTTGATAGGATACCACCCAGCAAGATCGAAAGGCCACTGTTGTATTCAAACTTCTTACCAGGTTTGTCTTTTCCATCTAAATTCTTAGCCAGAACATACCGATACATATCCTTGCTCTGGTTCATTAAAACAGCATCGTTTTTGGGGTCAGTGTAGGGAATGTCCTCATGCCAATCTAGTCCAGCCGACATGGTTAACGCATTACGCAGGGTAGGTTGCGGGAATTTTTCTTTTATTGAGTTCTTGTAGGATGGAAAAAAAGCTGTTAAGGGTGCATCCAGATTTTGTATTAGACCATCATTTTGTGCAATACCAATCAGGAGTGACGTCACACTTTTTGTACATGATTGTAAACTATGTATTCTCTCCCGGTCACCGAGATAAAAGTATTCGTCAAGTAACAACTTTCCATTCTGAGCAACAAGCAAAGCATCCAGTCCATGATATTTTCCCTTTAAAATGTTATCAAAAAGATCGTGTAGTGCCTTGAAATTTGTAGTCTCTAGATTCATAGCGGCTACTTTCCAGCCATCATTGTTCAAAGGCGGATACTGATAATTCCAGTTTAATATAGCGTGATTTTCCTTATCGATTCTTGCTGGGCGCTGGGACGACCAACGATCGGTTTTCCTCAAAGTCAGCGTTTCGGATTTGTGATCCGGTATGTTAAGCATTCCTTTGATTTCTGTTTTATTCTTTGAAAGACTACCCGTAAATGTCGCCCCTTGCCCCAGATCAAGGAATATTTTTGAATCTGTTATGTTTATACCCGACAATGTTCCTTCCGCCATTGATTCCGGAATTTCAAACCTACCGCTCCATGAATCAGAAAAAAAATCATGACGCAGCTCAACATCGAATGCGCTCATAAGGTGTGGCACAGCTTCAAATTCAGTATGCCAGATCCCTACCAGTTTTTGTTTATCATTAGAACAGGCTAGAACATTTACAAAGAGAGCCAGACTCATCCAATATCTTAATATCCTTCTCAACATAATGAATTAACAAACTAAGGTGATTTTGGTTGTCGGAAATACTACATGTAAGATTAGCAATATACAGCTTCTATACAAACGGCTTTCCTATTTTTGGGTAAAAACCGTGACAAATGTCAACGTGAGATTGTGCCATATGACTTCGTTTCGGCTTGCTCCTGCTATCTACTTTTGTTCCGACAATGATCAAATGTTTTGGTCATCGAATGGATTAAAAATGATAACAATATGAAAACAGAAAACAGCACCACAGAACCGCTTTATTATCAGGATGCAAGTGGTCTGGCTAAGATGATCCGTTATAGGGAATTGTCTGCGGTTGAAGTGATGAAGGCGCACCTTGATCGAATCGAGGCACTGAATCCCGACATTAATGCAATTGTGACGGTTGCGGAAGAAGCGCTTGAAGCGGCCAAAGCAGCAGATAAAGCGCAACAAAGAGGGGACGAACTTGGTCCTTTGCATGGTGTCCCGTTCACAGTCAAGGATTCAATTGACACGGCAAACGTATTGACTCAACGTGGATCACCCATTTTCAAAGGACGCATCCCAAACGCAGACGCAACCAGCGTAACGCGCCTGAAAAAAGCTGGCGGTATCTTGCTCGCAAAGACGAATCTCCCGGAATTTTCCTACTGGATTGAAAGTGATAACCTGCTCAGTGGCCGTTCAAACAATCCCTGGGATCTCACACGTACGCCGGGAGGGTCGAGTGGTGGCGAATCAGCCGCAATCGCGTCGGGAATGTCTCCGTTGGGTCTGGGTACCGACCTGGCTATTTCGGTCCGGGGACCGGCCGCTCAGACTGGCATCGTCTCGCTCAAAGCAACACACGGCAGTATCCCAATGACCGGAATTTGGCCTCGCGTTCCTCGTCGTTTCTGGCATGTTGGCCCAATGGCCCGCAGTATCCGTGATCTTGAACTTGCGTTTTCAATTCTTGCAGGCCCTGATGGTTTTGATGCTTTTGCAACAAGCACAGCCAGGTTTGACGCCGGGGTGGGAGCTGCCCCAAATCGGGCATTACGGGTTGGCTGGCTGGTCGAACCTGGTTTTGGTCCGGTCGATCCCGAAGTCGCAGCTACTGTGGAAGCTGCTGCTGCTTCTCTAAAAGAATTGGGCTTAGTCGTACAACCAGTGCGCATCCCAGCTTTGGAACGAGACTTTGCGCTTGATGTGTTCAACCGGTTGCATGTAATGGAAATGAAGGAAGCATTCAGGGAAGCAGTGGCTGGCCATAGCGAAGATGAGATTTATAAAATGGCCAGAACAATGCTTTCTTTACCAGACACTTCCATGAAGGAGTTCATTGATGCTGAACAGGCAGCAGAACGACTGCGCGATGGTTTCGCAGAATATTTTCAAAAATATGACGTATTGCTTACTCCGGTACTACCTATACCGGCGCATAAACACGGCGTCGAACAATTTGTAATTAACGGACAAGAAGTGGACGCAACTTATCTTCAGGGAGCGACCGTGCCACTAAACGTCACTGGCTTGCCGGGCATTGCCATGCGTTTTGGTACAAGCAAGGACGGATTGCCTATTGCTGTCCAGATCGTCGGAAGCTGGATGGCCGAATCGACGATGCTGCATGTTGCTTTACTACTCGAGAGCGTGAGCCAGGTTCGCAACCTTCACCCCATACCCTGATTGGCAAGCTTGTTACCTTTAAGAACCTTTCGGGTTGTCCGGAAGGTTCTTTATGCCTTTGGTAAAATCCCTTCTGATCCGGCTTAATGTTTCTCTGGATATGCCCAGGTAAGATGCTACCATATGTAACGGCACGCTGTTAAAGACGCTGGGATAGGTCTTTTCAAATTCGAGATATTTTTCAGTGGCAGAATAACTGATCAGATAGTAGATTCTCCTCTGGCTTGCCTCATATGCCCTTTCAGTGAGCTTTTCATGAAAGAGTTTGAGTGCAGGAATTGTCTGAAGTAATTCAAGCCATTCATCTTTGGTCCAAAGGATGACCGTACTTGCAGCCAATGCCTCGATGTTATATTCGGAAGCAGTCTCGCGATTATAACTTTCCTGGTCGGTAATCCACCAGTTTTCGATAGCAAACCTGAGCGTGTGATCCGTTCCGTTTTTGTCAAACCGGTAAAGCCTGCAACATCCACCTGCAATAAAACAGTTATAACGCCACACTTCACCCTCATGCAAAATCGACTGCCATTTGCGCAATTTTCGTTCAGCACTTGCTGCCCGGATAAGTTCCAGGTCCTGATCTGAAATCTCAATGTGTCTGCGTATATATTTTTCGAAAACTTCAAACATATCAAATCGAATCTGCCATACAATTTCTTTATTTCCAGTTCGCAATATAAGGTTTTTGCCGGTTGACATGTATAGTTGTTTTCATGCTGATAGTAACCTGGATATTGTGATCCTGACTTTTCATTTGAAAGAGAGTACCCGTCCTAGATCACCAAAGCCCAGAATTGTATCTGCACATTAGGTATTAAAAATAGCCGGCTTTTAGCAGATTTTTATACAAAAAATAAGGGAGCAATAAATAAGCATACGGAACTTTATGTGTATGAAAAATATCCAAATCACTTAATCCCGTACCAGACGAACTGAGAGAAGGATTAACAGGTTCAGTAAGGTGTCCAAGGAATTCCATTGGGTTATCAAAATTATTTTTGTTACGCATTTATAAAAATAATTTTATTTTAAACCTTCCGATTAGCTATTAAAATAATGGCTATGATTTTTTCAATAAATCTCCAATCTCGGTAAAAGGCCATAGAAAGTTCAAAGTCTTTTGCGCCGACGAGAGGCCGGATCGAAGAAGTACTGTTTTTTCTAATCGATGATATTTATGGTGAAAGACAAACATCGTGAGGCATTTTCATTTACACACTTAATTGAAATCAAGGAAGAATTTCGCAATGATAATAGAAATAACGTGTCGGCAAAATGAAGTTAATAAACCTAATTATAAAATGGTGTTTTCAGAATTGTTGCAAGACGAATTTATCCAGCGAATCATTTTTATAGATTTTAGAACTAAACTTAGGAACAAAAAATAACCGATGGTCAATGCAGGGAAGAATGCTTTGACTAGGGCATATTGAACAGATTGCATCATTATCTGAAACTTTCGAATTAAAATTCGTGGGGCACGAGAATCCATCGCTATATTTGCCACAGAATCGATGCGTATAGTTATAATCTACATATGGCTAATTACTACAATCCTGCCGACCTTTAGTCAGTGGGGTACAATCGCGTATTACCAGATTAATAAGGAATATATAACCCGGGTACTTTGCGTTAACCGGGATAAACCACAGCTCAATTGTAATGGTCATTGCTATCTGGCTAAAAAACTGAAAGCGCAACAGGAAAAGGAGGATCAGCAAACAAGCGAGCAGGTTCAAAACATTCCTTCACTCCAGCTTTTTGCTTCACCGGTTACTTCGTTCGCTTTTTTAACAGCAAATTTTTTACAAAATCAGCGGCTTGCTTTCTGCTACCAGCTGGGAGCTTACCAAGCTCCGCTTTCCATACTAATTCCACCACCTTGTTTGTAGTTGGTTTCAACTTTCTGATCGGCTGACCATAGCCAATGACCCATCCGTCTTACGGATGCTATTTCTCATTTGTATTAAGACATCAATTCGTACCCTTTCAGAAGTGGATAGGGGTGCTTATTATTTTAACATTTCCAATGAAATTCAAATATCTATTTCTGTTATTTTTCATTTTAAGTAACTGTTTTAGTTCCTTTGCTCAATCCGAGCCAGGTTCCCTTGATGGCCGGATTGTCAATGCTGATAAACAGCCAGTTACTGGTGCGTCCATTACCTTGCAGAACACAAATCTGGGAACGATTACCGGTTCTGATGGCCAGTTTAGCCTGAGAGGCATAATCCCAGGATCTTACATTCTTTCTATTTCCAATATTGGCTATACTGCTTACAGCCAAAGTATTCGGATTTCGAAAGGGAAAAACGGTTTTCTAGACCTGCAACTTTCGGAAAGCAGACAGGAGTTGGAAGAGGTTGTCGTGAGTACAGCCAAAAATCGTTACCAGGTACTCTCGTCAAACGCATCTACCCGGACGAATACGCCGCTACTTTCCACCCCCCAATCTATACAAGTGATGTCTTCACAGGTTCTTCGTGATCGTCAGGCATTTACATTGAATGAAATTGCTGGCTCCTTCACGGGTATGAAGGCCAACAATGGGAACGGTAATTTTCAGATGCGTGGCTTCACGGCTTATTCGCCCAATGATGCCAGTTTTCTGCTTTATAATGGTATCCGCGGAAACCTTTTCCTTTGGAGTCAACAGCCTTTGCTCTATAATATTGAATCGGTAGAACTTCTCCGAGGTCCTTCGGGTGCTTTGTTTAGTGAAGGTTCTCCGGGTGGAGTGGTTAATTTTGTTACCAAAAAGCCTTTATCTGAAAAGCGGGCCAGCGTAGATCTTTCTTTCGGTAGCTGGGGTTTTGGACGCGGAGCTGTTGATTTTACAGGGCCGGTAGACGGCAAGAAGAAGCTTTTGTACCGGGCGATTGCCGGTTATGACCGGTCAGAAAGTTTCCGGGATTATCAAAAAAAGCAAAACCTTTTTCTGGCGCCGTCTTTGACATATCTTTTTAGCAAAAAGTCTTCCTTAAACCTTGAACTGAATTATGCTTATCAAAAGGCGGTTCATCAATACGACAACGGAAGTTTTATTTACACAAGACCCGATGGTAGTTTCGATTTTAATTATTATCCTGACAACCTGACGATCCAGAGCCCAACGGATTATGGTAAAACGCATAATGCATCAGCAACACTAACCTTTGATCATCAAATTAAGGAAAATCTTAAACTTACGATTGTTGAGCGGGCAGTGCGCAATAAGTTGGATTTTACAGACCACATTCCGGTGGGAAGGATCCGCAATGATAGCATCAGCCGGGGATATCAGGATTGGCTGACGGACAGATTCAGTCTGCAGACAACTGCATTTGCCACTTACAGCACGAAAACAGGCCCGGTTGGGCACCAAATTATTTTGGGTGCAGATTACAACCGTTACGGCTGGACGCAAAATGACTATCAATATAAATCTTCCACCCGCATTTCTATATTGAATCCAAATTATGCTGGTAGTGTGCCCGACGCTTCCATTCCTGCCGACGAATCCGACGATAACAAGCGAGTTACTAATCTCATCGGCGGCTATATCCAGGACCAGTTAACTTTTGGTAAATTAAAAGTATTGCTATCGCTTCGCTACGACAATTACAACGGAAAGGAAACACCATTATCTGACCGCGATAACAAACAGGGTGACGAACTGCAGGCTTCTGGCTGGATTCCAAGGATCGGACTTGTCTATCTGCCCGTGAAGAATTTGTCGTTTTACGGTACCTATCTGAAATCATTCAATCCTCAGACTTCCAATAACGTGCTGGCTGGTGGCCCCTTCCCGACCCGGCAGGCAACCCAGTACGAAGTGGGTTCGAAAGCCGATCTTTTCGGAAGCCGTCTATCTGCCACATTATCCATATACCAAATCAATTACGCCAACATTCTTACGGCAGCTCCAACAGAGGAAAACTCCCACCGTCAGGCAGCGATCGATGGCACGCGGAGCCGTGGAGGAGAATTTTCGGTAACTGGAAATTTGAGTGCCCTCAGCCTGATCGCGGGATATGCTTTTAATGAACACGAACTTGTGAGCACGAGTAATTATGGTAAAAAAGGCGACCGTTTTGCTAACGCACCAAAACATCAGGTCAACTTTTGGGGTAAGTATGCGCTTGCAGGGGTGCTGAAAGGATTCGGTCTGGCCGCGGGCGTCAGGTATGTAAGTGACCAGGTAGGTTTGCTAACCAACCAGAATTTTATTTTTCCGTCTTACACAGTGCTGGATGCGGCACTTTCCTATCAGTATAACCGGTTTCAGGTTCAGTTAAACGCGTATAACCTGACTAATAAACACTATTTCACCGGAAGCCGCTCTGGTGTAACGCTGGCCGGATTGGGGGACCCGCTTAACATAAGGGTAGGGGTTAGCTATCAGCTCTGGTGATTCATATTGGTTAACGATCAGGATATAAATGAAAAAAGCATCACTCAGCCGAAAGCTTTTCAAGGTTCATAGCTGGCTCGGTTTATTTACTGGTATATTTTTGATTCTGCTTGGATTAAGCGGCTCCGTTCTGGTTTTCAGAACGGAGCTGGATCATTTTTTTAACCAGAATTTACTTCACGTTTCACATGCACAGGCCAAGGTTCCGGAACATGTGCTGCAAAATTGCTATGACAGGATCACCAGCTGTTATCCAAACCTGGACGGGATTGCCTGGGTCAATCCGGATGCCGGGCCGGATGAAGCTTATAACTTCCGGATCTATTTCAACGACACGCGTCTTATGACTTACGATCTTGGACTGATTTCTTTTGATCCGTATACCCTGACAGTTCTCAGAGAGGGGCCAGCGAGCCAGTTTACACCAAGCTTTATCGAATGGCTTTTTCAGTTTCATTTCAGTTTTCAGTTGGGCATACCTGGGGCAGCATTGACGGCAGTTATTGGTATTACAATGCTGCTTTCGCTGCTTACCGGAGCGGTTGTCTACCGGAAAATGCTTTGGAAAGTCCTGACCTTGCAGATAAAAGTCAACCGGAAAAACTGGCGAACAGTAAGCTCCGATCTGCACCGCATCGTAGGAGTATGGTCTCTGCTTTTAAATGCGGTGATTTTCTTTACCGGTTTCTGGATGAATATGTTCGCCTTTAAGGCTAAAACCTGGCAGAATGAACTTGTCCCGACCAAACTCAATACACATATGTCTGTTTCACCAGACCGGATGTATAGCCAGGCACTGCTCGCGATGCCAGATTTGGAACCAACCTATGTTTACCTGCCGACACAACCGGAGCGTAAGTTCGAGGTAAGAGGCTACACGAAGGGGCAGCTAAAATTATGTGGCATTGGCAACTCGGTAAGACTGGATCAATATACCGGAGATATTTTAAAAATTACTCGCCTTGATGATAAGCCATTAAGCGAACGACTTGAAGCGACATTTTTTCCTTTGCATGTGGGTAATTTTGGCGGTTTTGCTGTTAAAATACTTTACGTAATTATTGGGCTCACGCCCGGGTTGCTTACAATTACGGGCTTTCTGCTATGGTGGAGGCGCAGGCGAAAGAATTTAATTCCTGCACAAATGAACAGTCGTTAGCCCAAATTATTATCAGATCTGCGACTCGTTTTGTATTAAAGGTTGCAGACTCATTTCAAAATTTTGCATAACAACAGGCGGATAAAGGTTTAGCCTCCCGTCGGTTGTTATGCGAGATTATTTTTCATGAAGATGTAAATGAAGCTCTTTCGAAAGATTCATTAAGTAGCGGATCAAACAACGGGATTTTGAACAAGACTGTTCTTTTTTAAAAACATTGCATTGAAACGAACCTTCCATCCTTCAATAATGGTATACATGACCGGCACAAATACCAGAGTGAAAATCATAGAACTCGTCAATCCGCCAATGATCACCCAGGCCATACCATTCTTGGTTTCTGAACCCGCATCTGACGAAAGCGCCATGGGCAGCATACCTAAAATCATAGCAAGCGTTGTCATCAAAATAGGTCGTAAACGCTCCCGACCCGCTTCGATCAGCGCGTCTTTTACCGACTTGCCTTTCTCCTTTTCCTGGTTGGTGAAATCGACAATAAGGATGGCATTTTTGGCTACCAGCCCCAGCAGCATGATAATACCCAATATAGAAAACAGGTTGATGGTATGGAGCGTCAGCGCCAATGCGAGTATGGCTCCGATAATTGCAACCGGCAAGGAGAATAACACGACAAATGGATACACAATACTCTCATATAATGCCACCATAATGAGGTAGATTAGCAATATACCAATGCCCACTGCCATAAACAGGCTGCAAAATGCTTCACTTTGGTTTTTACCGAATCCGGCCTCGACCACCTCAGCGCCGGCAGGGAACTTTACCTTTGCAATCTCTTTTTTAATGTCATCCGAAATACTGCCCGAGGCACGTCCTACCGCAATGGCATTTATGGTAACCGAATTAAGGCGGTCCTTTCGCTCCAATACCGATTGGCTCGACGTTTCGGTAATGGTTGCTATGGCCTCCAACGGGATGGTTGCACCCCTGGAATTTTTCACATTGAATCTTTTTACGTCTTCAATGGTCATGGTATTGAAACCATCTAATTGCAGGTTGATGGCATATTCTTCGCCATCTTCTCTAAATTTGGTGTTGTCGTTTCCACTGAAAGCATATTGCACGGCACTGCCCACATCGTTTACTGTTACCCCATAATTGGCCATTTTATCATGGTCGAGGATGATAGAAACCTGGGGTTTAGCTTCTTTGCTGCTGTATTGCACGTAATCGGTACCGGCTGTTTTTTCAAAGATGTTTTTAACAATGGCCGCCGCTTTCATGATCGAATCCCTGTTTACACCCTGAACATCCATCTGTATATCAAAACTGGCATTGCCTGTCATACCCACTGTTTTTATAGTCGGCTTCACGCCGGGTAGCTGCATGATTTCATCTCTTACCTTTCTGCCAAAATTAACTGTGCTTATTGCCCGTTCGTTAACGTCGGTTAGCTGGATAGAAATTTCCGCAAGGTTACTGTTGGATGATGCGTTGGATCCCATTCCAGCCCCGCTTTGCGTTCCCACTTTTGAAAATACATTCACCACTTCCGGATGTTTTAGTATAATGCTCTCGATCTGGGCAACCTTCGCATTGGTTTCTTTTAACGGCGTATTGCCGGCCAGATCAATCTGAATGTTTAGTTCACCACGGTCAGAAGTTGGTATAAACTCTGTACCCACAAATCCGGCAGGTATTAATGCGATGGAGCCGACTATCATTAGAAAAATCGCGATAATTACATATCGTTTATGACCCAACGACCATACCAGAATCTTTGAATAAAACGCACGAAAATTGTCAATCAGCGATTCGAACCAGCGGTTGCTCTTTCCCCATAAAGAAGTTGTGCTCAGATGCGGAAGCTTTGCAAAGCGGGATGCTAACAGCGGTGTCAATGTAAATGCTACAAACAAGCTCATCAGGGTAGAAAACACAACCACGAGTGCATATTCTTTTACAATATTTCCAATCATGCCGCCAACAAATCCCAACGGCAAAAATACAACCACATCGACCAGCGTAATGGCAACAGCGGTAAAGCCTATTTCGTTACGGCCGTCCAATGCGGCTGTGCGTTTATCTTTACCCATTTCCATGTGGCGGAAAATATTTTCCAGGATCACGATGCTGTCATCTACCAAAACACCCACGACCAGCGAAAGGCTCATCAAGGTCATCATGTTGAGTGAAAAATCGAATACCCACATCAAAATGAAAGAAGGTATCATCGCGGAGGGCAATGCCACCAGTACGAATGTTGAACTGCGGACGCTGTGCAAAAAGAACAGCATAACAAATGACACGATGATAATGGCGAGTACCAGATCATGAACTACCGCATCTGCGGAAGCCTGTGTATATATGGACTGGTCAGAAGCTATATTATAATTAAAATTATCGGCTGCATAGCTTTTTTTAAGTTCTTCCAAACGCTCCTTTGCCAACTTGCTGACCTCCACCGTATTGGCATCCGTTTGCTTTTTTATTTCGATACCAATAGCAGGTTCGCTGTTCAGACGGTTTAATTGCGTTACATTTTCTTTTCCGTCTGTAATGGAAGCTACATCCTTTAATAAAATCCTGCTTCCATCTTCGTTTTGACGTACAACTACGTTTCTCAATTGCTCAACAGATTGAACCTTAGCATTCAGGTCCAGTGAATAGCGGTTATTGCCGCTCTCGATTTTACCTGATGGGAACGAAGCACCGCTGGTACTTACGACAGAGTTGACATCAAGCAAAGAGAGATTATAGGCTTTCAATTTATCATTATCGATCTCAATATTGATCTGCCTCTTTGTGCCACCGATCACGGTTACATCTGATACGCCGGGCACATTGGTGAGCAATGGCTTTATTTCATTATCGATAAAATCATACAGTTCTGTGTCACTCATATCAGAACTGATGCTCAGTTTCAATATAGGATCATCGTCTGAACTCATCCGGCTTACCACCGGATCGTCAACGCCATCTGGCAGGGATGCCAAGATCTGGTTTATTTTTCTTTCCGCATCCAACTGGGCGTCGCTGGTGTTTACGCTGTTGGTTAATTCCAGCGAAATAGATGATGAGCCTTCCTGCGAACTGGAACTTATGGCATCCACGCCTTCAACCGAAGACAGGGCATCTTCCAACGGTTTGGTAACGCTGGTCAGCACTTCTTCGGGCGACGCGCCTGTGTAAGTGGTGTTGATTGACACCATGTTGGTCGTAAACTTAGGAAGCAGATTCAGGCTAAGCGAATTGTAACTAATGATCCCAAACAAGATGAGCGTTACAAATATTACCGTTATCAGTAACGGACGTTTTATACTTATTTCTGTGATACTCATTTTTAATTTTTTTAAGGTATGGCAATGACACAACCTGCCTACCGGTTTATTTCACTTGTGTAATCTGGGCTTTGCTGCCGTCTGATAAATTTATCTGACCGTTGGTTACGACTAATTCACCCACAGTCAAGCCGCTTTTTACTTCTATATAATCACCTTGTTCAGTACCTGTAACCAGTTTTCTTTTTTCAACCACGCCATTTTTATATACAAATACAATCGGGTTTTTCACGCCTTCGGTCAATGCATTTTTATTTATCATCACGAATGACTGCTTTGTTGTCGGATATGTAAATTCAACATTCACATATAGCCCGGCCTTTAACTGCGCGGAACCTCTGTTGGCTATGGAAAGCTGCACCGTATAGTTGTGATTCTCATCTCCCTTGGGGCTTATGTAATTCACGATGCCGGTAAATCGCTCTCCTGAATAAGACGTCGAAGTGATATTTGCCTTCTGCCCCTTCTTTATATTCAGGACCTGGCTCTCCGGCACACTCACATTGACTTTCAAATTTTCCACGTTGGTTATGGTTGCCAGCGTTGTACCGGTTGTAACATACTCACCAGCTTTTTTCTGCCTTTCAGTGATTATACCATTTGCCGGGGCGATGATATTGGCTTTGCTTATTTGCGTCCGTAACTGGGCAGCTTCCAGCTTCTTTGCATCCAGTTCATATTTTGCATCTGTTACAGCATTGGCATTGGTGGCGTTGCCGGCTAAAAGCACCTTATTTCTTTCATAATCGGAAGTAAGTTTGGTAATGGAAAGCTCCGCTGCTTCCAGTTTTTGTTGGTTCTCGGTAACATCAATACGCCCGATTATCTGGCCTTTTCTTACAGAAGTACCCAGCTGGATATTCAGGCTGCTGATCTTTCCGGCTGTCTCTGCCGATATGCTGGCGTCATCGTCACTGATCAGGGTCGCAGGCTGTGTGACCGATCCATCCATCGTTTTCGACGAAACCGTATCGACAGTTACTTTAATGGCCACATTGCTTCTGTCGACCGGCTTTTTCGCGTCTTCCAGCTTCTTTTTATTAGATGCCAGTCCGAAGAAGATGGCTATAGGTATCAGTGCAATGACCAGGATGGTTATGATTCTTTTTGATTTCATTGTTTGAAGGTTTATTTAAGTTCGTTCACAAATTGTGAGATGGTTCCGGTATTTTTATAGTAGCTCAACTGAGCATTGAGGTAGTCAAGTAGCGTTGTGGTATAGTTCGTTCTTGCCTCCTTGTAAGAATAATCAGCGTCGAGCAAAGACGAGAGTGTTGTCGTACCTTCCTTGTATTCCACCGTCGAAGCGTCCATCATTTCCTTCGCGAGCGTAAGATTTTCTTTGTTCTTTTTAAGATTAACATAAGTGCTGGTAATCTCAGTCGCGGCATTTTCCACGTTCAGTTTATATGTCTGAAGATTCAGTTTATTAGTAAGTTGCTGTAATTTAAAACTGAACTGGCTCTGGGTCACCTGACTTTGCTTTTTGAAGCCGCTAAATATCGGGATCGTAGCTTTTACGCCAACCACCGAATAGTCATACCATTGTGTAAGGGCGGGACCAAATTCAGTGCCGAATGCGTTGCCACCATATTTCGCATATATAGAAAACGTTGGCAGGAAGGCCGCTTTCTTCTGAAGTAAGTCGAGGTTTTTCAATTCAAGATTTTTCTGGTCGATCTGATAATCTATCAGATTGTTTCCGTCGAGGTCATTGTTTTTTGGCAAAGACAATTCGTTTACATCAACATTATTAATGCTGTCACCAATCGTTATGGATGCTTCAAGTTCGAGGCCCATGTGGTTTTTTAAGGTGTTTATGGCCAACTTGTAGGCATTGCTGTTCGCCAATATTTCTGACTGAACATTGTTGAAATTGACCCGGGCACGGTCATATTCGCTTTTCTTAACTACCCCTTGTTCGTAACGGAGTTTAAGTATAGCTACCATCGTTTCATACTGCTTTTCACTTTCTTTGAGCAGCCTGCCCTTCTCATTATACGTGAGTGCCTGGTAATAGGAGGAGGCCGTGTTGTAAACGAGCGTTTCGTTTTCTTTGGTTACCGTCAGATCGGCTACCTCTTTGTTCACCCGAGAGGTTTTAATACCAATCGAAGCACTTTTGTCAAAAATATTTTGATCTGCCTGTATCGATGCAGAATTACTAAACTTATTTCCCAATTGTAGTTTGGTCTCCGTTGGCGAAAAACTTCCGGCAGGGATCACATTTGTCTGGAGTTTCAGGTTGTAATCCAGGCCTACACTGCCAGAGACCGATGGCAGAAATGAAGCTTTGCTTTCTCTGATCTTTTCAGCGGCTGACTGAGCGGCATACTTGTATATTGCAGTATTAGGATGGTGCCGTAATGTATACTGAATACAGCCTTTAAGCGAAAACGTCTGATCCTGAGACCTGGCCTGTAACGATAACAGCATAAAGGTCAATGCGGCCACCATGCATTTCCCTTTTAAATTAAATTTCATTTTTTGTTTTTTTTAGTTGATAAATAAGAAAGTTGATTTTGTCAATTAATAAGACAAAAAAATTTAGGAGATCTTAGATTTCATTTTATCCAAAACGGAGTCAAAAACTTCCAGATCTTTCTGCGAAATACCCTCAAGCAAACCATTAAAAATATCAGCTTCAATCTGTCTGAACTTCTCGACCTTTTTCACACCGGCCTCTGTAAGTACAATCGCTTTTCTTCGTCTGTCATCATGGTCTGGAACCCGCACAACCAGGTTTAGTTTTTCCAGCACATCAATCTGTCGAAGCACACCGGATTTATCCTTCTTCATAATATTTGCCAGATCATGTTGAATCACATCGGTTCTGCCATATAAAATATTCAGCAGGAAAAAATATTCCATTGACAATGCAGATTCCTCATCGCTTAGAGCGTCATCAATGCGCTTGCCGATAGACTTTATCAATTCCCCCATTTTAAGACCTATGTTCATCGCTATATTGGTAATATGTTTATTTCCAAAAGCAAATGTACAAATATTGTTGACAAAATCAACTATCTTAATTTGAGTATATTTTTTTTCCTCATGAGTAACACTAATTAGATAACTCACATGATCTTCTCTGAAACAGATTTGGGAAACCGGATAACAAATTTATACTCGATGAAACCTTCTAGTTCCATTATAATACGCTTTTGAAACATTAGTTTAGATCTTTCTGATAATTCTCATTGAAGTATACTACAATCAGCACCGCAAAAGGGAGTTTTGTCGATAATCAAACGATAAGTGTATACAAAAGAGATTTGTGATTATGTAGCAGTACCCGGAAATTCCAGGTTTTACTCTTCGTTTCAAAAGTGCCGGTTTCACTGGTCCTCTTACCCAGCTTTCTTGCATATTATCTGTGATGGTTCATGACATTCGCTCTAATTGCAACCACCTTTGATTTCTGTAAAAAGTTATATTCATATTTTTGTCTTGCTATCACTTCTTTAAATTAATGACCATTTTTTCTCGCAATCCGCTCTCACAAATCCGGAGAGGTTGCGAGAAAAAATGAGGTGTTCTGATCCAACCACCTTATTACGGCCATTGAAAATTTAAAGATTGAAGCCCGGCAGAAGTGGGTAGCGCTTTACAAGCAATTGGGAAATATCTCAGTAACCGCTCGCAGATGTGGTATTGCCAGATCTACGTTACAGCGCTGGCGGTCCGCCGCGCGGCTTAAAAGGCAGAATGAAGAGAAGCTGGTTGATCGTTCACATCGCCCAAAACGGTTAGGCTGTCAAAAGTTCAGTAACTGCTGACCTGAACGACCCAGACCTTAATAATAAACTTGCTGAATGGCAATTCTACTATAACCGCGCGGGCGGCCCCGTACTTCCGTCCCCACAGTAGCTTAAATGGAAAAACACCGATTGAAGTAGCGAGTGAACATTCCACTAAGGCGCCATTTTGGGATGAGGTTCAAAAAGAATATGATCCATCAAAAGAGAGAATCAGAGACCAGGCTTATTGGCGTGACAAAAAAATGAATAAATTCGGCCACCAGAAAAAAACGTAGTTTTGTCCTGCTTTTCCAAGCTAATTAAGTGTAGCGGAACTATAGAACCACAATAGTAAAATATTATTTCAGACGACGTTCCAAAAAACTCTTCTGCGGGTTAGTACAGTATGCTATCTGAATATCATTCCTGATCTGTGTTCTTACGCAAAAGCATCGCTATTTCTGGTGGTATATAACTATTCTACCGAAGGTTTTAAAATTGTATATTTTAAACTATCAACTGTAATTCCTGAAACGGATTTAATGAATAGTTTGGACATCGGACTTTCGGGGAAGAAGATATCGGTCATCACTGTGAGTCCATTGTCGGCAAAGAGCTCTACCGAGGCTACGTCTGCAATTAATACAAGCGGAATAGTACTTTCCGTAGCAAACCTTGGTGCTATGTGTTTTTCTCCAAAACCTTTTTCAAAATCGGTTTTACCGGATTTTGAGCGATCTATATAAAACTGATTTTTGGTTTTGTCGTAACCGACAATGACTTCGTTACCGGCTTCATTAGCCAGCACAATTGAAAAATCGGCCGTGTTTTTCGTCATTAAATCCAGTCGAAAGAGCCCGGTTTTGTTCTTTGCCTTTTCCGTCAGATCGAGCTTATTCTTCACTTTTATGTTTTTTAGTGAAAATCCCGTGCTGTCCAACACAGCCAGTTCTTTCACAGGTACTGAGGTAAGGTAAATCTCTTTCCCAACCGTTTTCAAACCCAATTCACGGGCAATGGTAGTGGCACTTCGCCACGGATCAGTCGGAACCTGATTGGCATATTGCCAATTGCTCATCCAACCCATCAGAATGTTGCGGTCACCAGTATTGGCGAAGGTAACGGCGGCATAGTTATCTGTCCCAAAATCCAGCCATTTGGTCTCTTTTGAATTAGAAGTAAAAGTTTTACCGTCAAAATCTCCCAGGAAGTACTGACCGGCAGAACCTTTATTTGGACCACCCGGATTTATGTTTACGATCAAAACCCAGATATCTTTTCCCTGGTGTTTAATTGGAAACAAATCAGGACATTCCCATACGCCGCCATGGCCGCCCTCGCTGGCACCAAACTCACTTTCACGGGTCCATGATTTGAGATCAGCAGAAGAATAAAAAGTGATTCGATCCTTTGTCGCCAAAGTCATAATCCATTTTTTCTGAGCCTCAAACCATCTCACTTTCGGATCTCGGAAGTCGCTTATACCCGGATTCTGGATCACTGGATTTCCTTTATATTTGGTCCAGGTTTTACCATCATCCAGGCTGTACGCGATGCTCTGCGTTTCGTGTTTGCCCGTTTTCTGCTTTTCCTGTACAGGATCATGGTGCGTGAAAATGGCCACCATTGCATCTTTTTCAAATCCTGCTGTATTGTTTTTGTCTACAACAGCGCTTCCCGAAAATATGTAACCCAGACTATCCGGATACAAAGCGATTGCCTGCTCTTTCCACGAGATCATATCCTTGCTCGTTGCATGGCCCCAGTGCATGGGCCCCCAAATTTTGTCGTTGGGATAATATTGATAAAACAAATGATAAATCCCGTTGTGATATACCATGCCATTTGGATCGTTCATCCAGTTGGCTTTGGGTGTAAAATGAAACTGCGGACGGTATTTCTCCTTAAACTCCTGAGCCATCGCTCGCGATCCTGCCAATGCGGAAATTAGAAACAGGCAAATGATTAATTTTTTCATAAATAAGGTTTGGTTGGGCTGTCGGCAATCACTTGTCGGCTTCCGCTAAGGTCTGTCACACGGTTGGTAATCAGCTTTTGGCGCCTGACTAATTGCTAACAGCCAATAACTAAGTTAAAATCCTGGATTCTGCTTGTACAACCCTTTGGTGAAATTGATTTCTTTCTGAGGAATTGGCAGATATTCGTCTCTTCCGGCAGTGAACTTCGCTCCGTTGAGATGTGATCTGCGTGTTTTCTCTTTTGCAATGTAGGCGTTTAAGGTCGGCTCAGCAATTCCCCAGCGTACAAGGTCAAAAAAGCGGGGACTTTCCATGGCAAATTCCAGTCTTCTTTCCCACTGCAAAGCCTTTCTGGCAAAGTCCTGAGTCCAGTTGCCGGCAGTGTATGGCTTGATGAGATAGTTACTCGGATTGTTTCCGTTTGCCAGTTTGGTGCGGTTGGTACTTTTGGCAGCCCTTTCCCGAACCTGATTGATAAGTGGCATTGCAGCCGCCTGTTGCCCCAGTTCAATGTAGGCTTCGGCTTGAAATAATAGGACATCGGCATATCGAATGATGTCAATGTTTTTTGAGGTTCCAATGAATGGCCCTTCTTTTTTGTAGCAACCGCAGTCGGCAAGTTGCTGCTCCTTCATGCTTTGAAAATAGCCATACACACCTGGATCGCGTACCCAGCTGTTGCTGAAAGGCAAAGCGGCATTGTACTTGTATGGATGGCCATCAATCCCAATGGTATGATCTACACGAGGGTCCACGGTAGCTGTTTTAAAATCAATTTCAGTACTGTTGAACGTATCAAACTTTGGGAGCCCGTTGGCGTCTGTTCCAAAAGCATTGGCCAGATTCTGAGTTGGCTGATGAAATCCGCAGCAGCCGTATTGCGGCGCACCATGTGGGTAATTCAAGCCGGTTACCGTGCTGATTCGTCCCAGGGAAGTTCCGTCATTGATGGAGTATTGAATGGCGAATACAGATTCCGGACCATTGTCAAATCCATCCAGAAAGTTCTCAGCGAAATCGGGTTGCAGGCTATATTTTCCAGAACTGATCACCATTTGTGTCAAATCTATCACCTGCTGTAAGCGTGTTTTGTTGATGTTGGTCACTTTGTGCAGATCATCCTGCTCGTAGGCCTGATACAACCGTAATTTTGCCAGGTACGCCGCTGCCGACAGTTTACTTGCCCGTCCCACCTGAGCCTGAGTTTCCGGCAGATTGTCCATGGCAAACTGGAAATCCTCACCAATTTTATCCCAAAGCTGATCATTTGTGAATTCTTCGTTAGAGGTTTTCAGGATGTCATCACTGGATAGATTTTCGGTGATGAAGGGTATTTTTTTAAATAACATTTTCATCATAAAATGAGAGTGCCCTCTCAAAAAGCGCAATTCGCCCAGTCTGATTTGTTTCAAAGGGAACTGCTCCTCTGAAAAAGTACTGATCGTTTTGATTGCAAAATTGGCTCTGGAAATCGCTTTGTAGAAATTTTCCCAGGTATATGGATGCATAAATCCGTCGCCCTGTTGTGCCTGCGTAAGATTATGCTGCTCATAAAAATTCACATCTGCCACATCTGCAACACCACCACCACCCTTGTAGGCGTCATCGGAGCGGACACTGCCGTACACCCACATACTCGTCATGGGCCCTATCATTTCGTCATTGCCGATTCCGGCATAGGCAGCGGTTACCAGCGCTTCCGCATTTTCAGGAGTGGAAACATTGTCTGTCGACAAAGTACCTTGTGGCTGATATTCAAGGAAATCGCTGCAAGAGGCAAAAAATAAAAGGCCGGTCAATAGCAGATGGGATGATAATATTTTCTTTTTCATGATCATTTAAATTTGATATTTGGTTGGAAACCAGACAGAAATTTTTAGAAATTAACATTGACGCCAAAAGTGAAAACCCTGGGTACCGGAATGACATTCACGTCGATTCGTTCAGGATCCGGACCTTTGAAGCCTTTGCTTTTGATCCAGAAAAGGTTTTCTGCCATCACGTAAAGTCTTAGTCTTTCCAGTCCGACTTTACCAATCGGCAGGTCTTTCAGCGTATATCCGGCTTGGATATTACGTAGTTTGAAGTATGAGGTGTTCACATTGAAATAGTCAGAAGTCCTCGTTTCTCCGTTGCCATCGGAAAGTGTCAGAGCGGGAATCCGGGAACTGGTATTGCTTGGCGACCAGGCATCAAATACACCCGGGCCTACATTGTCACGCCCTCTTATAAAATCGTTGTAGAACGTGTAGGGATCAAATCCTGTTCTGCCTGCAATGCCCGATCCGAAGAAAGAAAAATCGAAATTCTTGTAGCCAAGATCAATCCGTAAACTGTACTCAAGACCGGGCAGAGAGGTTCCAAAAAATTCCTGATCTAATGTGTTGATCACTCCGTCATCGTTTAGATCTACATAACGAATCCGTCCCGGACCAGCGCCAACCTGAGTGGCATGCGCGTCTACTTCCGCCTGACTCTGAAACAAACCGTCTGTGCGGTATCCAAAAAGATCCAGCTGCGAACGGCCAATGATCGTAGTGACCGCGTTTCCGGCAAAGGCCGAACGAACTTCTTCCGGTAAGACCGTTATTTTATCTCTGAAACGGGCGAAGTTGGTGAATATGCTGTAAGTAAAATCGCCTTTTGGTTTTCCATAATAACCCAGAGAAAGTTCGAAACCCTTGTTCGTTTTGGTAGCTCCGTTGACAAATTTTAGTTGCCCTTCGCCTACCGCAGCTGCCACCGGAGGCTTGATGAGAATGTCGCTGGTTTCACGTGTGAAATAATCCAGAGATCCTATAATGCTTCCATCAAACAATCCAAAATCAAGTCCCACATTCAGTTCGTTAGTCGTTTCCCATTTGAGTGCCAGGTTTGGAGCTTGTGTAGAAACGAAGCCGGAAGGCAGGTTTCCCGTATTGGCACCGTTCAGATCGTACGCTGTTCCAATATTCCAGTATTGGTCGAAGAAGGGGTTGTGGCCGTTAGGAACCTGTGAAGCTCTGGTTCCGTAACGAGGCTCAAAAAGTCCGAAGCGTGCAAGGTCACCAATATCCTGATTGCCTACACGGCCTGCGCCTGCTCTCAATTTTAGGGTGGTGATGGCTGAAATATTTTGCATGAAAGCTTCTTTGTCAATCTTCCATCCGGCTGATATTGCGGGGAAAATACCGTAACGATTGTCAGGCCCGAAGCGTGAGGATCCATCGCGACGAAGTGTTACCGCGGCCAGATATTTATCTGAAAATGCGTAGTCTACCCGCGCAAACTGAGACATTAGCCTGCTGCCTGTGGAGGTTCCGAAACTATTGGCGTTACCAGATCCCGCACTGAGAACAAAGAAATCTTCTGTCTGAACGGCAAAATTTTCCTTGTAAGCGATCACATCGTTAAGGTCATCTTTGATGGATTCGATTCCGGCCAGTAGCTTAAACTGGTGTTTGCCGGTTGTGAAATTATAACGGGCAGTATTGGACCAGGTGAGACTCAGAAACTTATTGTTGTTGAGGGTAAGATTGTTAAGTGTTCGTGCAATAAATCCTTCCTGATAAGATTGCTCAATGTTTTTGTTGGCAAATCCGGCATTGTCCATTCCCAGGGAAGATCTGATGAACAGGTTTTTAACCGGCTCTATTTCAGTAAAAATGTTGCCAAATAGGAATGTCCTTTTGGTGTTGTCCCAGCGGTTGATGTACTGCATGTGCAAAGGATTGTTGCGGTCCGAGTAACCTGAACCCACCGGACCAGCGAATTTTCCATCCAGTGAATAAACCGGTATGGTTGGTGCCAGCGTAATGGCTAGTCCGGGTGTTGCCGCTCCACCCAGGTCGGTAGCGATAAGGGTTTCTTTGGACGAAACCATCTGAGAATTTACGCCAAATTTAACACGGTCGTTTAAAATACTGGTCGCTGCATTAATACGTCCCGAAATCCGGCTGTAATTGGTGTGTTTAAGCATACCGGAATTGCTGATGTATCCCAGGTTGATTAGCAAGGAGGAATTTTTGGTCCCACCCGAAAGTGTGAGGTCATTGTTGCTGACATAGCCCGTTTTATACATTTCTTTCTGCCAATCGGTATCTCCGGCTGGCGTGTTAGGGTCACCACCCACCAACGGTTTTACGCTTATGCTGTTCAGTACAGGATTGCTGAAATCCCTGTTCCAGTTAAAATCATAGATTTCACCATAACCCGATGCCGGATCTACGCCATCGTTTACAGACGCCTGCCAAAGCGCCCGTCCACGATCTGCGGCGTTGAGCATTTTAAAGCGCTGTGGCTTCTCTGATTGGGAGGAAATACTCGAATTGAACTGCACATTGATTTTTCCATTGGTATCTCCGCCATTGTTGGTCGTGACAATGATCACACCGTTGGAAGCCCTGGATCCATAAATAGAAGAAGCGGAGGCATCTTTCAAAACCTGAACGGATTTAATAGCGCTTGAATTGAGACTCTGAAATACCTGTGAGCGTTTAGTTGGCACACCGTCGATCACATAAAGCGGATCGGTATTTCCCAGCGTATTCACTCCGCGGATCAGAATACGGCTGTTGTCACCTGAAGGCGTTCCTGTTTTTTCAACATACAATCCCGGAACGCGACCCTGAAGTGCCTGCATGGGGTTTCCGGAACTTGTGTTTTTGATAGGTTCCAGATCCACCACCACCACAGCGCCGGTGAGATCTTCCTTACGCGAACTCGTATAACCCACCACAACGACTTCGTTCAGGCTTTTTGAGTCATATTCCAGTGCCACATCCACAACGGATCTGTTGTCCACAGTCACTTCTTTTGCTTGCATGCCTACATAAGAGAAAACGAGGGTAGCATTGGATGAAACCAGGATCGAATATTTCCCGTCTACATCTGTTACAGCGCCCACTGTGGTGCCTTTTTCCAGAATACTTACACCCGGAAGAGCATCTCCGTCAGTGGCTTTTACGGTTCCTTTTACGGTAACCATGGTTTGTGCCAAGGTTATTTGCAAGGAACATAAGATGGTCAGTGCCATCACAAGTAGTCTTTTGCTCATAATAATTTATTGTTTAATTTTAAGAAAATCATCAAGTTCTGACTCGGAAATGTTCGGTGTCGCGCCGGAATACGAGGCGACCAAAGCGCCAACGGCACATGCTTTTTTCAGTGCTGAAGAGATGGGAGAGCCACATACATATTCTTTAAGGAACATGGCCAAAAAGGAATCCCCGCTGCCAATGGTGTCCTGCACTTCTACCTCATATCCGCCTTGTGTATGAAAGCCTTCACTGGAAAGAACCAAGGCTCCGTCAGCACCGAGCGTTACACAAACCAGTTTCAGGTTGAAGCGTTCATAGAGAAATTTCATTTGCGTTTCGACTTCCGGCTGTATCCCGAACCAGCCGCAAACGGTATTGAGCTCATGCTCGTTTACCTTTACAATGTCGGCTTGTTGCAGCAGGTATTCTGTGGTTGCTCTGTCAAGATGCGGAGGACGGATATTGACGTCGAACACTTTTAGTTTTGCAACTTTCAGCAAGTCAAAAAGCGTTTCCCGGGATTGCTGGCTGCGAACAGAAAGCGTACCGTATACAAACACGTCTGAATCTTTAACCAATTGCTGGTTTTCAGGCGTCGTCATAATGTAATCCCAGGCTACTGGCTGCACGATTTTGTAAGTAACCTCGGTTTTGTCGGTCAGATTTACTTTCACAATACCGGTAAGATGTGTGATGCCGGTTTGAATAAAGGTCGTATTAAATCCCTGGTTGTTAAGATAATCCATGAGCTCCACGCCCAGATCGTCGTCTCCAACGCGACTAATGAAAGCGGGATTCATGCCGAAGTTTTTGAGATGAATGGCTACATTCATGGGCGCTCCGCCAGGTTGTTTACCAGAAGGCAGCATATCCCAAAGCATCTCCCCAAAAACGGTTATTTTAGGTTTCATATAAATTGAAAGATTAATGTAGAATCATTGTTTTGTCAGTGCGTTCCAGAGAGGTACCTTTTGTTTCCGGCATGATGCGCCATACAAAAATCAGCTGCAAGACCATCATAATTGCGAAAAAGGAAAAAGTGATTCCGCCGCCCAGATATTCAGAAATGATCGGGAAGGAAAAGGCAATAATAGCGGCCATGAACCAGTGAGTAAAGCTGCCAAGGGCCTGTCCATTTGCACGTACTTCATTTGGGAAAATTTCCGATATAAATACCCAGATCACTGCGCCTTGGGAAAAAGCAAAAAAGGCGATGTAGACAAAAAGGAAAACAGGAACGCCGGTAAAATCCTGTATAAAAAATGCTCTTGCAACTAATCCGAGCGTAACAATGACGCCAACCGAGCCGATTGCCATAAGCGTACGCCTGCCAAAACGATCAATGAAGTTGATGGCTAAAAGCGTAAAAGCAAAATTGACGAAACCGATTCCGGCAGAAGAAAGAAATGCAGCTTTTGCTCCTAATCCGGTCATCTCAAAAATACGCGGACTATAATAAATAATGGCGTTAATTCCGGAAACCTGATTGAAAACAGCGAACAGAATGGCCAACATAACAGGCATTTTATATTTGGAAGAAAACAGCCGGGCAGAAGGTTTGTCCTTGGTTTCCTCCCTTGCATTCATGATGGCAAACAAGGTTTGTTCACTTGTCTCGGAATCGATGATATTGAGGATTTTCGTTGCCTGCTGTACATCACCCTTTTTCATGATAAGCCAGCGCGGACTTTCAGGAACGTAAAGTATCGCCAAAAGGAAAACCAGAGAAGGCACAGCTTGTATGCCCAGCATCCAGCGCCATGCGTTCTCGCCCATATCCTGCATAAAATAATTAGAGAAATAAGCGATCAGTATTCCAAAAACAACGTTGAATTGAAATAGACCGACCATTTTTCCACGTGATTTGGCTGGCGAAATTTCGGAGATATACATCGGCGCAGCTACGGACGAAGCACCAACGCCCAGGCCACCAAGGAAACGGAAGAAGATGAAAACATACCAGTCGGTTGCCAGAGCAGAACCGAGTGAAGAAACCAGATACAAAACAGCAATCCAGAACAAGGTGGTTTTTCTTCCAAGCTTGTCTGCCGGAATGCCTCCGAGCATTGCGCCAAGTACGGTTCCTATAAGTGCGATGGAAACAGTGAATCCATGTTCGACCGCGGAAAGGTCCCATAAATGCTGAATGGCTTTCTCTGCTCCTGAGATAACGGCCGTGTCGAATCCGAAAAGAAACCCGCCAAGCGCAACAACGATTGACCAAACTAATACCTTACTGTTTTTCATTGGTAGTTCTGATTTTTTTGTCAAAACTACCACCAACTGATGCCCGGAATAACTAAATAATATCTCAAAAAAGTTAAACTTTGATACGGTTGTATTTTAGAAGTATATAATAATGATAATCAGGGATTTAGCGCAATATTTAAAATTTGATACATGATTGGATCTTCAAATTTGATACATAGTGTTTAAAAATTGTATCATTTTTGCCGAATAGACTGAGAGGGCAATTGAACAATTAGTAGAAAATCTTATAAGTTAATATGGCTTCTTATGATTTTTTATATTCCATCGGGGTTTGATTATATTTTCCTTTGAAAGCAGTTGAGAAATAAGTTGGGGAGGAGAAACCAACCTTGTAAGCTACGTCCGCGACAGTCATATCGTCACGACGAAGTAGAAATTTTGCCTTGTTGAGCCGAACCTGCTGCAGGTATTCGTTAACACTCATATTCAGAAGCGCTTTTACCTTTCGGTAAAGCTGTACGCGGGACATTCCAAGATCTTTGCCAATGTCCTCCACGCTAAGTTCTGAGTTGTCATAATGCTCTTCTACGTAAGCAGTAAATTGTGTAATAAATTTCTTGTCGAGTTTGTTCGGATTGGCCGCTGATGAGGTTTCAATGGGTAATTCGGTGGTGTAATGCTCACGAAGTAATGCTCTGTTTCTGAGCAGCGTTTTAATCATCTCCTGTACATACAACAAGTTGAATGGCTTGGTAATGTAAGCGTCCACACCAGTCTGAATACCTTCTATTTGTTGTTCGGTGTTGGTGCGGGCTGTGAGTAAAATGACCGGAATGTGGGAAGTTCTGAAATCTGATTTTAATATTGAAGTTACACTTAGCCCGTCTTTCTTAGGTAACATCACATCACATACAATCAAATCCGGGATGTGTTCAAAGGCGAGTCGCAACCCTTCTTCGCCGTCGTTTGCAACGAATATCTGATAGCCCGTCTGCAATTTTTGTTCAAGAAGCCTTACCAGATCAAAATTGTCTTCAATGATCAAAACAGACTGTTCTTTTGCTACGTCACCAGCAGCCGGAATATTTGCTGGTAAACTTTCCTCATTCAGTTCAAAATTTTGAACCATAGAAAAATCTTCAACCTGTTCATTTCTCAATTCATCTGGTTGAAAATGTTTGTTGCCAAGTGGCAATTCAATCGTAAATGCAGTTTCCTTGTTTGGTTTACTGCGTACAGAAATAGTCCCTTGATGGAGGGATATCAGCTCTTTGGAAAGTGCCAAACCCAGGCCGGTTCCCAGTGCCTTGGCATTGCTTTTGGCCTGATAGAACACCTCAAAAACCTGCGCGATTTCTGATTCCGTCAGTCCGATGCCGTTATCTTCTACTGTAATTTGTACCTTATCAGGTGAGAAATTTTTGATATAGAGATAAACCCGTCCTTTATCAGGCGTGAATTTGAAGGCATTTGAAAGCAAATTGAAAATAACTTTGTCTAACATTGTGGCATCAAACCAGACCAATATTTCTGCTTCGGAAGTGATCAGTTGAAAATCAATTTTGTGTTTTGAAGCGATTCGTTCAAATGCTACCATGATATCCTTCACAAATGCCACCAAATTGTGTTCGCTCGCACGTACCTGCATTCGGTGACTCCCTAGTTTTCTGAAATCCATCAGCTGAGTTACAAGGCGTAGCAGTCGCAATGTGTTCTTTCTGATCAGAGAAAGTTCCTGTTTTATAAGCGGGTCACGAATTTTTTCACTGTCCAGAATATCCTCAACCGGTGCGAGAATCAGCGTGAGCGGAGTGCGGAATTCGTGAGAAATGTTTGTGAAAAATTTAAGTTTAGCCTCATTTTCAACCTCAGCACTTTGCGCAAGTTGTTCAATCTGATTTTTCTGGTCTAATATTTCATGGTTTTGAACGCCTAGCCGCCTGTTTATTTTCCGGTTTTCACGCAGTGAGTAAAAGGACAAAGCTCCGAAAATCAGCGCGAGCGCCAATGTGGCCGAAACGGCGTAAATGATAGTACTTTGATTTTCGGAAATAGCGCGTTGCTCCTCGATCTTCTCCTGGCGCCTTTCTATATCCTGTTCCTGAGCAACCAGTTTTTCTCCCTGTAATTTCATGATCCGCACATTTGTCGAATCGATCATGGTAATTTGAAGCCGGTTATCTCTTTTGAAAGGTTGTTTTTGCAGAATTGAAATGGCCGTACGAATGGCTTCTTCACCGCCTGTAGGATAAAGAATAGTTGCATTTAAAATGTCCTTATCTACAAGATCAATGCCGCCATTCGGCCCGATCAGCCCGTCAACGCCAATTAGCCGGATCTTTTTTTCAACGCCTAAATTCTTACAAACTTTAAATGCAGTCAGCGCACGACGATCATTCTGACAAAAAATAACATCAATGTCTGTATGTGTTTTCAGCAATTTAGTCAGCGGAGCTTCCAGAGAATATTTGTCCCAATCGCCATCAAGTTTTGCAGTCAATTCAATGCCAGGAAAGCGGTTGATCGCTTCCATAAAACCTTTGTGGCGATCTATGTCTGCGGATGAGCCTGGCTTTTCGCTAATCTCAATCACCTTTCCGGTTCCTTTCAGTAGCGTATTTGTATAAGTGCCTGCAATTTGTCCAACCTCCAAATTGTCTGCGCCAACATAGGCAGTATATTGATCAGAATTTGTACGGCGATCCAGAATAATTACTGGAATTCCGTTTTGATATGCTTTCTCAACAACGGGCGAGATAGGTTTGGCTTCATTAGGAGATACTATAAGCAGGTCAATGTTTTGTTTGAGCAATTCTTCAATCTGAGTGATTTGTTTTTGGCTCTGGCCGCCCGCATCCTTCATAATAAAGTTAATCTCCGGATTGAATGACAGCTCGCGGTACATGCTCTCCTGCATAGTTTTACGCCAGTTGTCACTGGCCGTGCACTGCGAAAAGCCAATTGTATACTGTTTTGATTCTTTTTTGGAACAGGCAGTTACAATAAGAGAAACCAGAACAATAAGTTTAAAATATTTCATTATTTTTTTGCATTCAATTCAGCAGTTTGCTGTATAAATGTATTACAAATGAAGTTTGAATCAAATTGTCACAGCTTATGAAGTGTATGTAATTTTATGAAGGATTGCCCTATCGTTCCTGTTAATAAGTACCTTATAAGCCTGAATTTCCATATTATAAAAAAACATCCCTTGGTTTTCCATGGGTGAAAAATTCTTGGTCCTTCTCACCACAGCTGTGCATATCGCAAATTATTTTTCTATTTGAGATCGGAGTCATTCAGCAAACCAAATTAAAGGCTCAGGAGCTTTAGTAAAGTTTGATAGAAAATTCATTATTTGTATTAGGTTTGTTGAATAGCTGGCATATTCTGAATTTGTTTAAGAGTTCGTAGCCTTCTAGTTTCCAAATCGTTTGGAACAATAATTTAAACAAATACAATTGCTTAACTAACAGGTTGGTAGGATACCTAGAGCTACTATATTGTAAAAAGACCATTTGCTATTATGTCTGCCATGTAAAATTTATTATGGCGCCAGTTTCTTGTTTAATTCCAGCCTTCATTAAAGAGACTTTATGGGAAACCCCGCCAACAGTGATTTAGACAAGCTTTTTCAAGGACCTGGGGAAATGCGCGCCATTTGCCGGGCATTTAATTGGTCACAAACCGTTTTAGGAGCCAGCAGGCAGTGGCCTCAATTTCTTCGTTCATCCGTTCAATTGATTTTGGCTACTCCTTTTCCTACTGTAATTCTATGGGGAAAAGAACTTGCTCAAATTTATAATGACGGCTACCGGGATCTAATGGGTGATAAGCATCCATCAGGGCTTGGTCTGCCCACACAGGAGTGCTGGCCTGAGGTATGGCACATCAATGAGCCCATTTACAGGCGGGTTTGGCAGGGCGAGTCTTTTCGTTTCGATGACGCACTCTACCCCATTAACCGTTTAGGTTACTTGCAAGATGCGCGGTTTACCTTAGCTTATAGCCCGGTGTTTATAGATTCAGGTGAAGTTGGCGGCATATTGGTAACAGTACTTGAAACAACTCGCCAGGTGCAAGAAAAAAAGGATGTTAAGCAAGCATTAAACAATAGTGAGCAGCGGTTTGGCCACTTAGTTACAGCTACTTCCGAGATCGTTTACACAATGAGCCCCGACTGCCAGCAAATGTTTCAGTTGGTAGAAAAGGATTATCTGACAAGCGCAGCTTCGCCCAAGGGCAATTGGCTGGAAGAATACATTCCGCATACAGAGCGCGACCGCGTCCAGGAACTCATTCGAAAGGCCATTGAAGGAAAGGCGCCATTCGAAGCGGAACACCAGGTTTATCGCCGGGACGGCTCTGTTGGTTGGGTTTTTTCCCGTGCTATCCCGATTTTGAATGAAGCAGGCGACATCCAGCAATGGTTAGGGGCAGCAAGTGATGTTACCAAACAAAGGCAGGCAGACCAACGTTACCGTATGTTATTCGAGTCCATTGATGAAGGTTTTTGTTTATTAGAGCGCGTAAACAGTCAGCAGGTCGATTTTCGGTACCTGGAAGCAAATCAGGCATTTTCGCAGCATACAGGCGTTGGAGCAGTAACAGGTAAAACGATCAGGGAAGCATTCCCCGAAGCTCCGGAGGAAGCTTTCGCCCTGTACGAGAAGGTCTGGCAAACTGGTCAGTCTGTACGTGCCGTCATTGAAGTAAACGGTATCGACAGGGTTATTGAGCTTTTTGCATTTCTTGTTGAGCAGGGCGCAAATAGGCAGTTAGCTGTCATCTTTAAAGATATCACCCAAGATAGGCTTGATCAAACTCGTCAAGCCCTTTTGGCTGATGTAAGCCAGGAGCTGGCCAGTTTAGATAACGTTGACCAAACAATGGAAAGGCTTGGTGGTAAAATCGTTAACCATTTCAAAACGTCAAGAGTTGCCTTTAGTCAGGTAGGAAAACAGGGTGTAACCGTGGAATATGATTGGCACCAACCAAACTTATTAAGTATCCAGGGTTCATACCCGATTGAGCGTTTTTTAACAAAAGATTTCCAGCAGATATGTGGCACCGGTAAGACGCAGGTTATCCACGATGTTGCGATCGATACCGGCGTCATCCCGCAATTTGCGGAAGCGATGAACTGCGCATCATTTGTAAACATTCCATTGCCCCGGCACGGACAATGTCACTTTTGTATGACTGTGATGGATAAAGAGCCCCGTCACTGGCGTGAGGATGAAATTAGTTTAATGCGTGACCTTGCAGAACGCATTTGGGCACGCCTTGAAAGTCTGCAGGATGAAAAAGCCTTGCGACAGGCGGAAAAGCGTCTCAGGCTTGCCACGGAAGCTGCCGACATGGCGACCTGGGAGTGGCAATTGGATACCAACCAGATATTCTGGAACCAGGAGCATTTCAGGATATTTGGTCTCGAACCTCAAAACAAGCCAGTCAAACCTGAGCTTTTCTTTGAGCATGTGCATCCGGATGACCGTGAACGCGTAGGTGCCCAGCTGCAACAGGCCCTGGATCGCGATGAGTTGTTTGATTCGGAGTTTTGTGCTGTTCTTCAAGACGGTTCAAACCGCTGGATGAGTGGCTACGGCCGTGTGATGGAGAAAGTGAATGACCAGCCTGTCATTATGAGTGGGGTTATGTTTGACGTTACGGAGCGTCGCCAGGCTGAGCAAGCTCTTAACGAGTCCGAAGAGCGCTTTCGTGCTTTTGTGACCTCGACCTCGGATGCTGTCTACCAGATGAGCCCCGATTGGCAGCATATGCACCAGCTAGTAGGAAAGTCTTTCCTTTTTGATAAAGCAACAAAGAATTCCAGCTGGTTGCAGCAGTATATTCCATTAGAAGATCAGCCATTCGTACAGAAAGCGATCGATAAAGCAGTTGCCGCTCAGGTGCCTTTTGAGTTAGAGCACCGTATCATATTGGCAACAGGAGACATAGGGTGGACATTTTCCCGGGCAATCCCGAAGTTTGACAAACAGGGTGAAATCGTCGGATGGTTTGGAACTGCCAGTGATATAACGGAAATCAAACACTCTCAGCAGGCGCAACGAGAATCTGAACTGCAATACCAAATCTTGTTTGATTCGATCGACGAAGGTTTTTGTGTTATAGAAGTCCTCTTTGACCAGCATGAGAAGGCGATCGATTACCTTGTTTTGCAAGCTAACCCGGCACTTATCCGGCAGACCGGCCTCATTGATGTGGTCGGGAAAACGATGCGTGAGCTGGCCCCAGCCCACGAAGAGTTCTGGTATGAAACCTACGGACGTATTGCCAAAACAGGCGAACCGGCCCGTTTTGAGCATGAGGCGACTGCATTGGGGCACTTCTACGATGTTTACGCTTTTCCTATTGGCCCGCCTGGTCAAAACCGGGTTGCCGTTTTGTTCAATGACATCTTGGACAGAATGATCGCCCGGCAAACTCTGGAAGCAAGTCAGACGCGTCTTTCTGCTATATTCCAAAGCTTGCCAGTAGCGGTCGGAGAATTTGACCATGATGGGAGGGTTGTTATTGCTAATCAGGTGATGAATCGCTATATGCCTACCGGACTTATGCCCTCTATGGATGAAAGCCGTTATGATCGCTGGCTTGCGTATAATGCTGATGGCAGCCGGCTGCATAGGAGCCATTACCCCGGTGCCCGTGCACTGCGAGGAGAACGGGTTTTACCACCCGTCGAAATGCAGTATACCATGGACGATGGAAATACGATATGGACCCATGTAGCAGCAGTGCCTCTTATCAATAGCGAGGGAAAGGTTACCGGGCAGGTAACAATCGTTACGGATATTGACCAACTCAAATCAGCTGAATATGCCCTTCAACAGGCGGACCGGCGTAAAGATGAATTCCTGGCCATGTTGGCCCATGAGTTAAGAAACCCTATGTCTACCATACGAAATGGTTTGTCGGTACTATCGTTAACCAGGTCAGAATCTGATTCTGTTATGGAGCAAACCCTGACACTGATGGAGCGGCAGGTAGATCATCTGGTGCGACTAGTGGATGATTTGCTTGATGTAAGCCGTATTACCCAAAACAAGATAGTACTTAAAAAGGAGCATATTGAATTAGGGGGAAAACTATCGGAAGCGGTCATGGCAATTGGCAGCCAGTATGCGGCGGCTGGGAAACAACTGCACCTAACAGCTATGACGGATCGTATATACGTCACAGGTGACACTACACGGTTAAGCCAGGTGATCACCAATCTTTTAACAAATGGCCTTCGCTACACGGGTGATAATGGCCAGGTTTGGGTAAGTTTGAACCGACAAGACGGCCATGCACTGATCCGCGTTGCCGACAACGGAATAGGACTTACGACTGAGCAACTGAGCTCGATTTTTGATCTTTTTGTGCAAGCTGATAATTCACTGGCGCGCGCGCAAGGAGGGCTGGGCATCGGACTTACACTGGTACAGCGTCTGGTCAAAATGCATGGCGGATATGTAGAGGCTCGCAGCAATGGATTAGGCCAGGGAAGCGAGTTTTTGGTCTACCTCCCAATAGCAGATAAACCATCAATTACAAAAGCTATAACTGGCATGAGCGTTGGTCAGCAACTTCGCGACCAGTACATTTTGGTCATTGACGATAACGTCGATGCAACGATACTGGTTACCTTACTTTTGCAATTAAAAGGATTTAAAGTGGAAAGTCGCAAAAGTGGTTTAGAAGGGATTGAAGCAGCCGAAACAACCAAGCCTGCGGTAATCTTGTGTGACATAGGCATGCCTGGGATGAATGGCTATCAAACAGCAAAAATGATTAGGCAGCGGTCCTGGGGCAAAACTATTCCAATGATTGCCCTGACAGGTTATGGTCAGGAGGAAGACAGGCAGTTAGCCCTGGACGCCGGCTTTGATAGTCATCTTGTTAAGCCAGTTGACGTCAAAGAGCTGATCCGGATGATTGATGAACTAACGAAATAATCCCGTTTGCCTGGCATCATGCTGCATAATTTCAACGATAATGCAAATAGATATACTGATGACGGAAATTTTGAAATTACTTCCTTTACGATGGAGCATGCCACAGAAGTGTCTGTCATTAGCAAAAACAACTGATACCCTTCCAAATTATTGACCGGTTTAATAAAGATTACACATTACAAAAACTTAGTGACCAGATCGGGCAAAATGAAATAGGTCTGACGCTGTTTAGAGAAATCTTGTTCCGTGTTGATAAAGATAAGTATGGATTCAGATATATCATACAGAAGTCTAAGGCAATCTACAAGAGTTGCCTTAACCCCAACACAAGAGTTCCGCCGAGACGAAGTGGTTACGCTTTTATTACCTCTTTTTCTGGCACCGTTACACGATGGCCTTTGGCCGGCTGAAAGATCTTAACTTTCCTTTTAGCAACTGCCATATTATAGGCAATACTGATAATGCAACGATACCTAATACTACTTTTTCGAAATTATCCCTGACTAGTGGAATGTTACCCAAAAAGTAACCCGCAAAAGTCAAACTCACAACCCAAAGAATTGCCCCGATGATATTAAACTTAAAAAAGACGCTGTAATTCATTGCCGCAATGCCGCCGACGAAGGGTGCCAACGTCCTGACAATAGGAACAAACCTGGCTATTACAATTGTAGACGCGCCATATTTATCGTAGAACCCTTGGGTATGGGCAAGATGTTCTGGTTTGATCATACTTTTTCCGAAGAGACGGATTTGCTGAATTTTACCTCCAAAACGGCGTCCGATCAGGTAATTGCAGCTATCGCCAAGTATGGCCGCTAGTATGAGCAATCCAACAATGAGCCAGATGTTAAGGGAATCGGAATATTTGGCAGCCATTATTCCTGCTGCAAATAGTAACGAATCGCCAGGAAGAAATGGCATAAAAACAACTCCGGTTTCAATAAAAATAATTAGAAAAAGGATGAAATAAGTCCATGCTCCATACTGCTCAATGATATGTCCCAGATGTTTATCCAAATGGAAAAATATATCCAGGATTCCGTTAAAAAATTCCATAATTACCAAATTTTATTTGATGTTCACCATTAATAGGCAAACGATAATATATACAAGCATGATCGTAAATGCGTAAAGCATTCCAGGAAACATTTCGTTTTTCGATTTACTTTTTTCGTTTTTCATAATCTGTAATTAACATGTGAGAATAATAGCATAGCCGCTACATATGTCGTCTTATGAAGTTTTGAATTGCGGTTGAACACGTCATTAACTTACTATCAGACATTTTATTTTTACAGTTGTAAATTTACAGTTATAAATTTACAAAAAGAAATATCTTATTCAAATTTTAATATTAGTCACAATTTATTCTGTTTGAAAAAGCGAGTTAAGACTGCACTTATCCTTTTCATAGGACCCTGACAAAACTATATTTATGGAATTTCAAGTCTTCATTTCACTGTTGTAGCTGGTCGCTCTGGAAACGGTTTTTGGCGTTGCCATCTCCATTCCAATTTCGCTGGGAGTACCCGTGATTCTGGGCATAAAGGCTAATGAATCAATATTATGCGACCGCCAGTCCACGGTGCCTGACGATATTGATAACCTGAATTATAGGGAAATTGTGTGGTAAACGCTGCTGGAAGAAAAAAGTAGTACACCTGCTCCGCGTCGTGGTGCTTTTGTATAATTAGCCGATTTTGCTACTTACATGCTGTCCAATCGATCCGCGTTTATTTGATCCGCAAAAAGTCTTTGATCCGTTTGTTGAAAAGTTCGACTGGAAGGCGTTTTTCAGAATCGCAAAAATGTACTATTGAGAAACCGTGTGGAAGCTACGAATGGATGATCAGGAAGTGCCAAATAATAAAAGATCCATATTTTACCTAGGGCCTGAAATTTTTGCGGCATTTTTTGTCCAAAAAAGCCTTCTATTACACTTTAATAGAAGGAAGGGTCAAAAGTCAACTTTTTTCGCTTCTTTCAACCGTATAATCGTAGATTTGCGACTTGAAAAAATTAGAAGATGATTACAATTGAAAATTTGGCCGTTGAATTTAGCGGTTCTGTCCTTTTTAGCGAAGTTTCCTTCGTTATTAATCCTACTGATAAAATTGCCCTTATGGGTAAAAATGGAGCGGGGAAGTCAACAATGATGAAGATCATTGCTGGTGAGCAAAAAGCCAATCGTGGCCATGTGCGTGCACCAAAGGATGCCGTTATCGCTTATTTGCCGCAACATTTGCTTACGGAGGATAACTGTACCGTTTTTGAAGAAGCGGCCAAAGCGTTCAAGCAGGTTTTTGAAATGCGTGCTGCGATGGAAAAGCTGAATCTGGAGCTCGAAACCCGCACAGATTATGACAGTGATGAATACATGGCTATCATTGAGCAGGTTACCGAAATAGGTGAGAAATATTACCAGCTGGAAGAAGTAAATTATGACGCAGAGGTTGAGAAAGCCTTGAAAGGATTAGGATTTAGGACGGAAGATTTTCAGAGACAAACCAAGGAATTCAGTGGAGGCTGGCGTATGCGTATTGAGCTTGCCAAAATATTATTACAAAAGCCGGACCTGATTTTGCTGGATGAGCCTACAAACCATATAGACATTGAATCAGTGATGTGGCTGGAAGACTTTTTAGTCAATAAGGCGAATGCAGTAATGGTTATTTCTCACGATCGTGCTTTCATCGACAATATTACCAACCGCACGGTTGAAGTAACCATGGGCCGGATTTTTGACTACAAAGCGAATTATTCACATTATTTGGTCTTGCGTGAGGAGCGCAGGTCACATCAGGTGAAGGCGTATCAGGAACAGCAGAAAATGATTGCTGATAATATGCAATTTATTGAACGCTTTCGCGGGACTTACTCCAAGACGAACCAGGTTTCTTCCCGTGAGCGCATGTTAGAGAAACTGGAAATTATTGAAATTGATGAAATTGATAATTCTTCTTTGAAACTTCGTTTTCCCCCTTCGCCACGGTCTGGGGACTATCCGGTTACCGTAAAAGATGTTTCAAAATCCTACGGAGATCAGGTTGTGTTTAAAAATGCAAGCATGACTATTTCGAGAGGGGAAAAGGTATCGTTTGTGGGGAGGAATGGTGAAGGTAAGTCTACAATGATCAAGGCGATTATGGGCCAGATCGATGTTGAAGGGACCTGCCAGCTTGGCCATAATACGAAGGTCGGCTATTTTGCACAAAACCAGGCATCCTTGTTAGACCCAAATCTGACAATTTTTCAGACGGTAGATGAGGTCGCAGAGGGAGATGTGAGAACTCAGATTAAAAATATTCTGGGGGCCTTTATGTTTCAGGGTGAAGACATTGACAAAAAAGTGAGTGTTTTGTCGGGTGGCGAAAAAACGCGGCTTGCCATGGTGAAGTTACTCCTGGAACCTGTAAACTTACTAATTCTTGATGAACCAACGAACCACCTGGATTTAAAGTCAAAGGATGTTTTGAAAGAAGCGCTAAGAAATTTTGATGGTACGCTCGTGCTGGTTTCTCATGATCGTGACTTCTTGCAGGGCCTTTCCCAAAAAGTTTTTGAGTTCAAAGACAAACGTGTCATCGAGCATTTCGAAACGATTGATGCTTTCCTGGAACGCAATCGGATTAAAAGTATAGCCGATCTGCAACTTGCCAAGTAGAGGTTGGTTATAGTTTATTAATTTAAAACTCGTTGGGTGGAATTATGTAATCTGAATTTTAATATTGTTGATATATTGAATCGAGGTTAGAGCTGTTATTTTAGCCAAAATTCTCGTTTTAAAACCATCAAAGCTTTTTGCGTAGTTTCGTCTAATCATAAACTGGTCGCAAAGTTGTGAAAAAAGTGTTTCTATCCGTTTTCTGGTTTTCTAAAAACAAAAGCTTGCTTTTTGTAGTTTTTTTATTGTCCCTCATTGGCGTCTCCAATCGAATATTTACGGATTCAAAAAAGGTCCAGTTGTTGTTGATTTGATATATATCCAAGATCTCCAAGTAAAACAATATCAGTTGGTTGAGATTTTACTTCCTTTAAATACGCGATATCATGAACATTGGCCTTAGTAATTTCGATAAGGCCAAAAACACCAGTCATTGAGCATATCCCGTGCAATTTATATCCATAGAACCTGGTATTTTGAGACGCGCAGTAACCTTTCTACAGCGCTGTTTCAAAAGTCTCTTTACATATTTTAGCTCTTTTATGTCCAGCCATTTTATACTCAAATTCAGTATATTAACCCAATATGCATCCTTCGATTTTCGCTAATTCATTTCACCCAATGGGTTAAAGAATACAAAGTTGCGGCTGATGCGGCCCTTCAAAAAGCGGGTAGGTTTGCTACATGCAAAATATACGATGACGGCTTAAAACGCCTTTTCAGCGCGTGTGAATTTTATTCTGATGCGTTACGCAGAAATTTTACTTACATATGCAGAATCAAAAATTGAGCTCAATGAAATCGATGCATCGGTTTTAAACGCGATTAATCTGGTAAGAAGAAGAGCCGGACAGCCTGATGCTGTTACAGGAACTCAGGCACAAATGCGTCCGCTGATTCGCAGGGAACGCACGGTTGAGCTTGCTAAGGAAGGTTTTCGCTGGTTTGATATCGATCGCTGGGACATTTCTTCCATTGTGATGCCACAGAAAGTAATGGGTATTGCGAAAGATCCGGCGGTTGTGGCAGCGAAACCAAATTTCAAATTAAACACAGTACATCTAAATAATATTAGGACTTATGCCGAAAGTGAAAGTGTCCGGATGGTAAGGGAAATTCGTTATTGGTATCCCAAATTGAACCTGTTGCCTGTTCCTCAGTCCGAGCGTGACATTAATCCCGCACTTACACAAAATCCGGAGTGGTAAAAATCCGAGATCTATTTGCTTAGATCTGCCAGATATTAAAACACTGGCAGATCTGAAATATTATACAGTAAATTTGAATTATGAATCGTAGAAATTTCATTGAAAATCTGACGTTGGGAAGCGGTGTTATGGCCACAGCGTCTTTAATAACATCGCCTGCGACAGGGCAACCGGTACAAAAGGAAGTTGTAAACGGAAAAGTAATATTAACCTCAGACTTGGTCATTGCAGGAGGTGGTCTTGGTGGCTGTGCATCAGCTATGGCTGCGCTGAGAAATGGACTTTCCGTTATTTTGACGGAAGAAACGGACTGGATTGGTGGACAGCTAAGTCAGCAGGGAGTTCCGCCGGATGAGCATATCTGGATTGAAACGCATGGGGCTACTCAGCTTTACCGGGATTTCAGGAACAATGTCAGAGATTATTACAAACGTAATTATCCGCTTACGGATGAGGCAAAGGCTCGGAAAAATCTGAATCCGGGAGACGGCTCGGTCTCAAAACTTTGCTACGAGCCCAGGGTTGCCGTCGCAGTGCTAAACGATATGTTTGCGCCTTACCTCAGCAACGGGAAACTTAAACTACTACTTGAACATAAGATTGTTGGAGCAGACGCCAGCGGAAACCAGGTTAAAACGCTGGAAGCGATTAGTTTGATCAGCAAGCAAAAGTTGATATTGTCGGCGCCATACTTTGTGGATGCCACGGAATTGGGCGATCTGCTTCCGCTGACTGGTACTGAATTTGTGACAGGCGCTGAATCAAAAAGTGAAACGGGCGAGTTGCATGCGCCGGAAAAAGCGGATCCAGAAAATAATCAGGCTTTCACGGTTTGTTTCGCGATTGATTTTGTCCCGGGTGAAAATCATGTGATTGAGAAACCCAAGGAATATGATTTCTGGAAAAATTTTGTCCCGAAAATGTCAAAACCCTGGTCAGGGAAATTACTGGATCTTGCATATTCAAACCCTAAAACGCTTGAACCAAAATTGCTGGGTTTTCATCCGGAAGGGATTAGTATGGGTGAAAAACTAAATCTATGGAGTTACAGAAGAATTATCAATAAGGAGAATTTTAAAAAAGGATCTTACACGGGAGATATCACGATTGTGAACTGGCCGCAGAATGATTATTTTCTGGGAAATCTGGTAGGAGCAAGTGAAAAGGATTTTAACAAACATTTTGAACGTGGCAAACAGTTGAGCCTGTCACTTCTCTACTGGCTGCAAACCGAAGCGCCTCGTCCTGACGGAGGAAAAGGTTGGCCTGGAGTCAGGTTAAGAAAGGACATTATGGGAACAGAGGATGGGTTGGCGAAATATCCCTACGTCCGCGAATCCCGGAGAATCAAGGCTGTCTTTACTGTTAAAGAAGAGCACGTTGGGGCTGATAACCGTTCTTTGGTCACTGGAAAAAAAGCAGAGAACAAAGCTGCGGAATTTTACGACAGTGTTGGCGTTGGTTACTACCACATAGATCTGCACCCGAGTACGGCCGGAGACAATTATATCGATTTCGGCTCGCTTCCATTCCAGATTCCGTTGGGGGCACTTCTTCCGAAAAGTATGGAAAATCTCCTTCCTGCAAACAAAAACATCGGTACCACACATATTACCAATGGCTGTTACCGCCTGCATCCGGTCGAATGGAGTATCGGCGAGTCGGTAGGTTTGCTCATCAAATATGCTCTGGACAAAAATGTCATCCCAAGGGTGGTGCGGGAAAAGCGCGACTTACTGACTGATTTTCAGATTTTTATACGTAAACAGGGAATTGAAACAAAATGGCCTGAATAGAAGAAGATACCAGCATGCTAATTTCCTTTTGCGTATCAAGCAATGAATCCAATTCGGCTTATCTTGTTGCTAGCTTTAGCATTTACTTTATGAGAATAGAGTAAAATATCAAGTTTTGTTATTTTTGAAATAGCTATTCCTAAAAACTTAACCGCTTTAACTTTTGAGCACAGTAAAATTATTCAGCGGATTGTTTCTTACAGGTGCGCTGGCATCCGTAACGGTATTCAATCTTTTTACAGATAAAAATCCAGGTAAATTTTATCCGGAAAACAAAACATACGCTAAATCCGAAAGCCCGGATAAATCACAATTCATAGGAAAGGCGTTTGCCGACACATCAGCACCGGACAGCAGCCGTTTTACGCACATGATGCTTGCGCAGGGGCTGGACGAGCCTATGGAAATGGCTATTTTGCCTAATCTGGATGTTGTGATCGTTGAACGTAAGGGGGCGGTGAAACTTTATGATGCGGAAGAAAAACAGATTAAAACGATAACACATTTTAATGTTTTCAGTGGTATTGAAGATGGTTTGCTAGGTGTTGCCGTAGATCCTGAATTCGATAAAAATCACTGGCTTTATTTTTACTACGGTGTCGGTGGAAATAAAAATGTAAGCAACCTTGAACGATACGAAATGACGGATGGTCAGATTGATATGGCCTCTAAAAAAGTATTACTTGAAATTCCTACGCAGCGGACATATTGCTGCCATTCAGCAGGTTATCTGACCTTTGGTGCTGATGGATTGCTTTACCTTTCAACTGGCGATAATACAAACGCAGAAGAAATAGAAGGACATAACCCGACCGATGAGCGCCCGGGCAGACGGTTGTCGGATGGTCAGGGTACGACAGCAAACAGCAAGGATTACCGCGGAAAAATATTGAGAATCAAACCTGAGGCAGATGGTACCTATTCCATTCCGGATGGAAATCTTTTTCCAAAAGATGGCTCGACGGGTTACCCGGAAATTTACGTGATGGGCTGCCGAAATCCGTTCCGGTTGTCGGTGGATCCAAAAAATAACTTTGTGTACTGGGGGGATGTCGGGCCGGATACCAATGTTCCGGCAGAAGAGAATTTTTTAAGTTATGATGAAATCAATCAGGCGCGAAAGCCGGGCTTTTTTGGTTATCCTTATTTTTTAGGAAACAATGAGGGATTTCCAAAATATGATTTTGAAACAAAAAAAGAAGGACCAAAACAGGATCCATCGCATCCTGTAAACAATTCACCCAACAATACCGGAGTTAAAAATTTGCCAGCTGCACAGCCTGCGATGATATGGTATGGCAAAGGTGAGTCTAAACGTTGGCCGATGGTGGGAAAAGGTGGCGCGAGTGCTATGGCAGGACCAGTTTATTACAGCGATTTGTATCCCAATGCAAAATATAAATTGCCGGCATATTATGACGGCAAACTATTTATCTACGAATGGATCCGAAAATGGATTATGGCCGTGACGCTGGATAAAAATGGAAATTACGAAAGCATGGAGCCGTTTTTGCCAGATTTGAAAGTGATCGCGCCGATGGATATGAAAATAGCACCGGACGGGGCAATCTATATGTTAGCGTATGGAACCAACTGGTTTGCAAAAAATACGGATGCAGGTCTGATACGTGTTGAGTATTCGGAAGGAAATCGTAATCCGATGGCAGATATTCAGATTGATAAACAGTATGGTGCCGCCCCGATGACGGTTTCTTTTTCCGCAGAAAAGTCCCGGGATTATGATCCGGGCGATAAATTGAGCTTTGAATGGAAAATAGGAGCAAAGAAAGTTTCCGGATCGAAAGTGAAACATGTTTTTACCAAACCAGGAATTTATGATGTAGCACTAACCGTTTCTGATCCGCAAGGTGGAAAGGGTATCGCGACCGTGCAGGTTAAAGTAGGAAATACACCGCCCGCAGTTTCTATAACCAGCACCGCTAATAAGAGTTTTTACTGGGACAATACAATTTTTGATTATAAAATAAATGTAAAAGATGCGGAGGATAAAGCAATTGAAAAATCAGCCATAACAGCTTCTTTTAATTATCTGCCTTTTGGTAAGGATCTGGCGTCGGCATTATCGGGAGCTAGTCATGGAAATGTTAAATATGCGGCAACAGAAAAACTGTACGCCTCTCTTGACTGCAAGGCCTGCCATACTATGGATACCAAATCGATTGGGCCGGCTTTAAATGAAATTGCGAAACGTTATGCTGGAAAAGAGGGCTCTGACAAGAAACTTGCCGACAAAATTATTAAAGGCGGAAGTGGCAGCTGGGGAACCTATCCGATGCCGCCGCATATGGATTTACCTGAAAAAGACGCACTTGAAATTTCCAGATATATTCTTTCGCTTGGAGAAGAAAAAAAACAGCTTCCGCTTGACGGCAGTTTAAAACTTACTGAACATGTTGGTCAGGGTAAGGAAGGAGCTTATGTGCTTTTAGCAGGATATACTGATAAAGGTGCTAATGGTATTGAGGCACTTAGTAACAGCAGCCATATTGTGCTTCGAAATCCACTTATTCAGATGGAAGATTATGAAGAGGGTAGTGCGAATGTTGTGATTGCGACCTTGAATACCGGTTATGTTTCATCGATCTGGGGTAAGAACGGCAAGTATGTCAGCTTCAAACAAATCGATTTTACTCATATCAAAAAAATAAAGATCCGGTTACAGGAGCAGGGTGCTGGCGGTTTGATAGAAGTCAGGCAAGATACTGAAAAAGGTACCCTGATCGGAAGTTTACCGGTATCTGCCGGTCAGCCCAAAGATGTGAAAACAGACTGGAAGGAATTCGAGATCAGCCTGAAACCCACAACTGGTATTCATGACCTGTACTTTACTTTTTCAAATCCTGGTAAAAGCCAGGTCGGCCTGTTTTTTCTTGACTGGATTTATTTCGAAAATTAATTCTGCGTTCTACCATGCCTTTTAATGGCAAGATTTTGTGATCTAGCTATGTAGGTTACTAAAAAATAGATAAAATTTCTAATGTTATGTAATAGGTCAAACAGAATTATACAAAAATTCTGTTTGACCTATTTTCATTGGTATACTGTGGTGAGCAATATTATTAATATTCAGCTTCCATATGATGTAATTTTTTAAAATCACGATTGGTGTAAAATTGACGACTTATCTTCTAATATAAAGTCGAAGCTTGATAGTCACCGAGAAGTAAATTGCATGAGCCTCTAATTAAAATAATATTTTTTTTGCTTCTGTATAGAGTGGCATTTCTGAATTTATTTCAGGAAATCCGAGGTGAATATTAATTTATATTCTTCAAAAAATTCAACTTGAAAATTTACTACTTTCCCGATTTTTACCTTAAAAATGTAAATTTAGTGGAAAAAAGTACGCTGAAATTTAGATTTTTCGGCAATGACAACGTTCCCGATAACGGTTGCATAGAAAAACTTGTAATGCACCTTGCTTATCTTTTAAAAGCTCTTTTACTTACAGTCAAGGCGATTTTAATAATTAATACTATTCCCGGAATAGTTCAATTGATTTTTGGATCCTTAAATTTCACCTGTAAAGCAAATGAGCAGTTTACTATCTTCTAATGAGGTTTTGGTCGAGCGTCTTCGCGAAGGTGATCAGATCGCTTTCAAAGAGATCTATTCCAGATTTTGGAAAAAGCTTTTTTCCATTGCTCTCAAAAAGGTCAATGACAGCGCTGTTGTTGAAGGTATCGTGCAGGATATATTTTTAAAACTTTGGGAACGTAAGGAGTTGCTGAAAATCGATAATCTGGAAGCTTATCTGGTGACTGCGGTTCGGTATGGTTGCATTAATCATGTGCGACTTTCTATGATGCACGAAAAGTTCGAGCTGCATGTTCATAATTACCATGCACAGGAAATTAGCTGCACCGAGGAACAGATGGATTTTACAGATTTAATGGACTGTGTGGAAAAAGTACTTCGTTCGTTTCCTGAAAGTTCTCAGCAGATTTTTCGTATGCATCGAATCGAATGCCATTCTGCCAAAGAGATCTCCCTGCAACTTGGCATCCCGCAAAGAACCGTTGAACTGCGTCTAAGTAAAGTAGTCCAGACCCTGCGGATCTACCTGGACGAATACCTGTAAATTCATATTTAACTATCAGTCATAAATATCGTTTGCTTTTTATATAATAAATCAAAGATAATTTTATACCAACGAATCTTTTTGTATGAATATTTATTGAATTTATAAAATTTTTGCGGTGTGTTGTTCAATTGTTCGACTGTATGGTTAGCACCAGTAATCCATAACCAGAAAAATGAGCCGTCAACAGTTTTCACACCTGCTTCAAAAGTACCACAGGGGGGAGTGCACACCGCAGGAAAAACAGTTTGTCGAAAACTGGTTCGGTTTGCTTGATGATGAGCCGATGGGAAATGAGCGGGAGCCGGACTGGCAAGTGCTTGAAGAAAAGATGTGGGATCAGCTCCATATCAAAATACAAGAATCGGAAGGGCAGAAAGGCGGCCCTGCGTCTTCCGGGAATATGCGCTTTTTCTGGTTGGGACTGGCAGCCTCAATAATCGCCATAGCTTCGGGAGTCATTTTGTACCGCCATCAGGCAATGACCCTATTTTCAAAAAATAATACTGATTCATCTGCATGGTCAGAAAAGAAAAATACGTCGGATTTTAATGAAAGATTCCAACTCGAAGACGGTAGCATTATTGATTTGTCACCCGGTAGTTCTGTAAGATATCCGACACATTTTAGTGGAGAGAAAAGAGTTGTTTTTCTTTTAGGAAAAGCTTTTTTTGATATTACCAAAATTCCTGAAAAGCCATTTTTTGTTTATTCTGATCATATGGTGACCCGGGTTTTAGGGACCCGGTTTTATGTAGAGGAACAGAAAGGTATCGAAGCGCCTCAGGTAGAAGTCGTCTCCGGTGCCGTTGCAGTGTATGAAAATACAAAAGAGAATACGGCACAGGGTAATAATGTAATCTTAAAACCAAATCAAAAGACCAGTTTTTTTCCCGGCGAGCACAAGTTTGTGACCAGCCTGGTTGCGGAGCCACAAATCATTGACGATTCAGTTAACAGCGGCCGTTTCAAATTTTATAACACACCACTCTCCAAGGTGCTGGACAACTTACACACATCTTATGGGATCGATATCATCCTGGAAAACAGGCAGATGGCTACTTGTCCATTAACGGCGAATCTTACGGGACAGCCGCTTTACACACAGCTTGATATTATATGCGCCGCGCTTAACGCCAGCTATAAAATTAAAGGAACTTCCATTTTTGTTGCAGGCAAAGGCTGTAACGATCATCGCATTATCATTAAAACTTAACCGGGAAACATATGTAAAGCTAAATGCTCATAATCGAAAAACGCTGGTCATGCAGCGAACATGAACCAGCGAATACTACAAAAACGCCCTGTGTAAGACAGCGAATCAAAGCACATGGGTCAAGCTCATTTTATCAAAAAACCAATTAATAAAACTTTTTAAAGGTATGAAAAAAACAGAACCTTTACTTTTTCAAACTAACCGACAAATGACAACGCTAAATAAATTTAGCCGGTTGTTTTTAAGTGCGGTGATCTTAATCTGGTGTCTGGTTGGGATACAGGCACAGGCATTTGCACGGCAGGAAATTACTGACCGACTAGTTACAGTGAAAGCTGAAAAACAGCGATTTGAGGACGTATTGAACAGTATTGAAAGTCAGACCGGAGCCAGAATTGTTTATAGTTCCAAAAGAATTAACGTTAACCAGCCAGTTACGATTTCGGTTGCAAGTAAAAAATTAGGGCAAGTGCTGACTGAACTTCTGGTTCCAATGAACCTTTCTTATAAGCTGATTGGAGGGCAGATTGTGCTTGATGCGAATTTGCCGCAAAGTATCGAAAATGCTCCAAAAGCACCAGCTGCAAGAAAAGTGTCAGGTACAGTAACAGATGAAAAAGATGCCACTTTGCCAGGCGTAAGCGTAGTTATTAAGGGTACGCAAAAAGGAACGCTCACAGATGTGAACGGCAAATATGAAATTGAAATCGCTGACGAGCAGACGACGCTGGTTTTCAGTTTTGTAGGGTATGTTTCGCAGGAAATCATTGCATCAAACCAAAGTGTTATTACTGTAAAATTACAGCCGGAAGATAAATCTCTGGAAGAAGTTGTTGTGGTTGGTTATGGCACCCAGCGGAAAACGGAAGTAGCCACAGCGGTAGGAAGTATTGAGGGAGCTTCCATTGCAGAAAGAGGAACTGTCAGTCCGTTGCAAGGGGCGCAGGGACAAATTGCTGGGGTCGATATTTCAGCGGGTTCTGGCCGTGCGGGTTCAGGATTTGCCGTGCAGATACGTGGTCAGAATTCCCTTGCAGGCGGTCAGCCCTTATTCGTTGTTGACGGAGTCATTGTTTCGGATATCAACTTTTTGAACCCACAGGATATTTCAAAAATGGATGTGCTTAAAGATGCTGCATCTACGGCAATTTATGGGTCAAGAGGTTCGAACGGGGTAATTTTGATTACAACAAAAAACGGAAGATCTATCAAAGGAGGAGGCGCTACGATTTCTTATGACGGGTATGTAGGTGTGAAGAAAATCGCGCGCTTGCCCAATTTTATGACCGGGCCCGAGTTTTGGGAATATCGCCAGAACACATTTATCTCTCCTGAAATTATTGCCGGCCGGGAAAATTATGATAACACGATCGGGTCGCTGGGAAATCCAGTGGTATTGGAGAGAATTGCAAACAATGATTACACCGATTGGCCAAGCTTGGTTCTGAAAGATGGTAAACAATCCAATCATTGGCTAACCGTTTCTGGTATGAGCGATAATGGTTCAATCCAATATCTGATCGGGGCCGGTTATCAGGGAGAAGATGGAAACCTGCTGAACGAGACGATGGATCGTTACAACTTCAAAGCGAGTGTTGATGGCAAAATCAGCAAAAACTGGTCAGCCGGTATGAGCTTCAATTTTTCATTAACTGAAATAGAAAGAGGCAGTGACGATGCAGTTAGAAACGCCTTTAACATGGCACCGTTTTTCAGTCCATACAATCCCGATGGAACATTAATGTTCCGCCCGGGACAAATTCCTGTTCCAAATTCCACAGTTGTTTCAAGTTACACAAGTACTGTAAATCCGCTGTTGGAAATTCCGAATTCTGAAAATAATACCCGCCGCAGTTTTGGTGTTGGAAATATTTTCCTTCAATATTCTCCGGTAAGCTGGATTGATATCCGTTCTACATTTTCGCCAAGTTTGAACTTTCAGCGTAACGGACGTTACTGGGGTTCGCTTACTGGCGTCGGCGCAGGACTTTTGGCTGATGCAGAAAGAGGAAATGAGCAGTCGTTAAGTTATATCTTCGACAATATCGCGACAATCCGGAAAACCTTTGGTGAGCATAATTTTACATTCACCGGACTTTATAGTATGCAAAAAAACAGGTACGAAAGCGACGGACTTCGTGTGAACGATTTGCCATTTAATTCATCATATTATAACCTGGGTTCATCAACCAATCGCCAGTCGGGAACAAGTTCATTCAGCCAGTTTTCGATACTTTCTTATATGGCCAGGCTGAATTATGTGCTAAAAAATAAATATTTCCTGACGGTAGCAACCCGTTGGGATGGTTCGTCAAAATTGGCGGAAGGCCAGAAATGGTCAACATTCCCGTCGGCTGCAATTGGATGGCAATTATCCGAAGAAAATTTCTTGAAAGAGGTAAATCAGTTGTCAGACTTGAAACTCCGTTTGAGTGCCGGGGTAGCGGGTAACAATAACAACATCAGCGCATACGAAAGTAATATGACGCTGGCTGATCCATCTTTTTATGATTTCGGAGGAAACACAGCCTTGGGTTATGGACCAAGCCGGCTTCCGAATCCTGGCCTGACCTGGGAGCGTACAACAGAATTTGACCTTGGACTTGACTACGGGTTTTTCCGGAACCGCATAACTGGTACCATTGATGTTTATAACAAACTTTCAAAAGGTATTTTGATGAACCGTAATATTCCTTTGGAAACGGGTTGGTCGTCTATTAAAGATAACGTGGGTTCAGTTCGTAACCGCGGGATTGAGTTTTCTATCCGTACGCTGAATGTCAGAGCGAAGGATTTTACCTGGACAACATCCTTGAATTTTTCAAGAAACCAGAACTCGATCGTGAATTTGCTTGACAAGAAAGAAGATCTGGTTGGGAACTGGTGGTTTATTGGTCAGCCGATCAATGTGAATTATACTTATGTATTTGACGGAATCTGGCAGGAAAGTGAACGTGCGGATGCTGTGACATATGGTCAGCTGCCGGGACAGGCCAAGGTAAAAGATTTGAATAACGACGGCAAGATCAGCAGCGCAGATGATCGTCAGATTATCGGGCAAAAAGATCCGAAATGGACAGGCGGGTTTTCAACGCAGGTGACCTTCAAAAGTTTCGATCTCTCGGCATCGCTTTTTGCTCGTCAGGGCATGCAGGTTTACAGTGCCTTCCATAGCAATTTCTTAAATTATAGTGATCGTGGTACCAATAAGATTTACAACGATTATTATATGCCGGTCAATAAAGTGACACAGGCAAGAAGCTCAAACACTTATCCGCAGCCTAACAATGTCGGACCATACTGGGCTGGTGTGAATGGTGTCGGTTATTACAGAGATATTTCTTTCGTAAAAGTTCAGAATATTTCGCTGGGTTATACGCTTCCCTCAGGTTTGATCAAGAAAATCGGAATCAAGGATCTGAGAGCTTATGTCAATGTTCTAAATCCTTTTATCTGGACAAAATTCGATGGATTTGATCCGGAATCGGCGAGTGGGATTGATGCTTCCAGCAGCACAAACGTAAGTAATACAACGACTGGAAATATCAACAACACAGGCCCATCTACGATTACTTACCAGTTTGGTCTGAACCTTAAATTTTAACCGTTGAGATGAAAATGAAAATTTCAAATATAACTGCATTGGTCCTTGCGCTGTTCTTTCTGAGCGGCTGCAGCGATTATCTAAAAGAAGAAAATAAATCAAACATTATTTCTGATGAATACTATGCCACAGCAGAAGGTTATGAGAAACTGATCAATGCGTCGTATTCAACGCTGAGAACCGTTTATGCTGACCCATGGGTATTTTGTGCCGGTACTGATATGTATGTTGAAGGCCGTACGCAGCAACCCGTTGGCCTTAGCGAATACCGTAACCTGATTGCTGATGACGCGGAAGTCCTGACTTTTTATACCAGTCTTTACAAAGGTATTCAGATGGTCAATACTGCACTTTATTTTAATGACAAAACGGCTCAAACGGCGACGTTGGGTGCCAGAAAAGGGGAAATGAAATTTTTGCGGGCATACTATTACTTCCTTGCCGTGCAGACTTTTGGTGGGGTAGGGATAGTAACGGATCGCTTCACGGAGCCAGTCGATGTGTTTAAAAGAGACGAGGCATCGGCTGTTTATGAATTTATTATTAATGAATTAAACGAAGCTATCGAATTGGTTCCTGAGACCGTTTCAAACGCAGAATTTGGTAGGGTTACGAAAAGAGCTGCGCGACACATGCTGGCGAAAGTTTACCTGACGCGTGGTTATGAAACTTTCGCAGGAGCAGACGATTTTAAGACAGCGGCTACGCTTGCTGATGCGGCGATCAATGGTCAAGGATTAACCATTTCCTTCGAGGATCTTTTTTATCCTGGAAAGGATATCAATAATGAAGTACTGTTTTCAATTCAGTTTGCTCCGGGATCTCTACCAACTGAAACAAGCGGCGGAAACACCCAGGCAGCATACTTTGGACCCTATTTCGGCGGTCAGGGTGCTGTGCTTGGTTATCCTTACCGAACTTATGCCCTGACGCCAACGATGTATACTTTTGATCTTTTCACAAAGGAGGATGCGCGTTTTGATGCAACTTTCATGATCAACTTTTACGCGCGTTATTACGATTATTATACAAAAAGTACTGAGCGGAATTCGCTGGTTGTCCAGTATTATTACGCGCCAAAATGGATGAATAGCCCGGCCGATATTGCCGCATGGCGCGCCGCTGACCCTGCCCGCAGAGAAAAGACGATTGTTTATCCATATTCAAATGAATGGGAAGCGAGCCGTACTGTTGTTCTGGATAATTACACGCCGTCGGTGAAGAAGTTTGATGACCCAAATTCTCAGTTTGGTGCAAATACGAGTACTAGGGATTTCTTCCTGGCGAGACTGGGAGAAACCTATCTAATCGCAGCAGAGGCATATTTTAAATCAGGAAACAACGCACTTGCTGCTGAGAGAATTAATACAGTCAGAAAACGTGCTGCCAAACCAGGCGTGGATCTGAGCATTCAGCCAAGTGCAGTCAATATCAACTTTATTCTGGATGAACGAGGCCGTGAACTTGTAGGGGAGTATCATCGCTGGTTTGATTTGAAAAGAACCGGAACGCTTGTTGAGCGCAGCAAAGTTTATAACAAGGATGTTAAGAAATGGTTTACATCCGGTATTGATCCTTTTGCCGGCGTGGGTGGCGCTCTTAAAATTCTGAGACCAATTCCGAACCGCGCGCTCGATCTGAATCAAGGAGAGTTCGCTCAGAATCCAGGTTATTAATTTCTTGATGCCGGTGTGGTTTTGCAACTCCACCGGCATATTTTCTTAGAGCAACATCAACTTCGAAGCGATGATATTTTTCAAGACAAATTATAATAAAAAACTGGTATGTGCTGGCTTTCTCGGCCTGGCGGCAATGGGTGCTTATGCACAGGGAAATACGCCATACAGCTGGACGAATCTTCCAACAATACAACAGCCGGTTTTCAAAACGGATACTACGAATATTATTTCTCTGGGTGCGAAAGCGGATGGGGTAACGCTGAATACAAAAGCCATCAATGAGGCAATTGACAACGTTAGCAAAAAAGGTGGCGGCGTAGTTTTAATTCCCGCAGGGCTGTGGTTAACCGGCCCGATTGAAATGAAAAGTAATGTGAATCTGCATTTGAAAGAATCTGCGACACTGCTTTTTACACCTGACAAATCACAGTATGGATTAACGGAAGGTGTTTACGAAGGGAAAACAGCTGCGCGGAATCAGTCGCCCGTTTCCGGGAAAGATCTTGAAAATATCGCTATCACCGGAAAAGGAGTTCTGGATGGAAACGGCGATGTCTGGCGGGCGGTTAACAAAGGGCAGCTGACGGAAAGTCAATGGAAAGAAAAGATTGCAAGCGGAGGCGTTTTAAAAGACGATGGAAAGGTCTGGTACCCTTCTGAGCAATTTAAAAATGCTTCCGTGACTGGTAAAAGTATGCTGATCACGCCAGGGAAATCGCCGAAGGATTTTGCTGATATGAAAGATTTTCTTCGCCCGAATCTGGTGGTTTTTACAAATTGTAAAAAGATATTACTGGAAGGTGTGACATTTCAAAATTCCCCTGCCTGGTGTCTCCATCCGCTGATGTGCCAGGATATTACCATGAGAAATGTTCGCGTAAAAAATCCTGAGTATGCCCATAATGGTGATGGGATGGATATCGAATCCTGCAAGAATTTTTTGATCGAAGGCTGCGTGCTTGATGTGGGTGATGATGCCATTTGTATAAAGTCGGGTAAGGATGAAGAAGGCAGAAAACGTGGAATGCCAACTGAAAATGGTGTTATTAGAAATAATATTGTTTATAATGGACATGGTGGTTTCGTGGTCGGAAGTGAAATGAGCGGCGGTGCGAGAAATATTTTTGTCGAAAACTGCACGTTTATGGGCACTGACAAAGGACTTCGTTTTAAGTCGGTACGCGGGCGTGGCGGGGTGGTGGAAAATATTTTTGCCAGAAATATTTTCATGAAAGACATCGCGCAGGAAGCGATTTTCTTCGATCTATACTACTTCGTTAAATTCGCCACGGACGGCGAACGCGATCAAAGTCCTGTGGTCAGTGAAAGCACGCCGGTTTTTAGAAATATGCGTTTTGAAAACATTGTTTGCAACGGTGCCAAAAAAGGTATTTTCGTGCGGGGACTTCCCGAAATGCGGGTTAAAAATATTCACATGGAAAATATGGTGATGAAGGCGGATAAGGGCGTTGAATTGATAGACGCAGATAATATTTCCATAAAAAATGTGAAACTAATTACTGACGAAACAAATCCAGTGATCTTGATAGACAACAGCGGCGACCTGACTTTCAGTGGTATAGAATATAATCAGGATAGCGATCTTTTATTATCTGTTTCTGGAGATAAAACGGGTTCCATAAGAATGGATCATACTGATGTTTCAAAAGCGAAGAAAAAATCTGAATTCAGCAAGGGTGCTGCTGAAAAGAGTCTGGTTATTTCAAAGTGAAAATATTAAATTTCTTCGGTGACAGTATTTCAGGTTTTATGAGAAAGTTTATTCTGGCAGTATCTCTTATATGTTTGTCAGCCAGTGTTCAGGCGCAGCGTATTTCAAAGGTTTGGGTGGCTGATCAGGGCGATGGGACATATAAAAATCCGGTTCTTCATGCAGATTATTCAGATCCTGATGTATGCCGGGTCGGTGATGATTTTTACATGACGGCATCAAGTTTCGATGCCGTTCCCGGTCTTCCAATTCTGCATTCGAAAGATCTGGTCAATTGGGAATTGATCGGCCATGCACTGAAAAGACAAATTCCGATTGAGCATTTTGAAAAAACGCAACATGGAAACGGCGTTTGGGCACCGGCAATACGTTATCATAAAAATGAATTTTATATCTATTATCCCGACCCTGATTTTGGGATTTATCTAACAAAGGCCAGCAGCCCAACAGGTCCGTGGAGCGCGCCTGTCTTAGTAGAAGACGAGAATGGGCTTATCGATCCCTGTCCGCTCTGGGATACGGATGGCAAGGCATACCTGGTCCATGGCTGGGCAGGAAGCCGCGCCGGAATCAAAAGTATTTTGACTGTTAAAAAGTTGAACGCAGCGGGAGACAAAGTTTTGGATGAAGGCGTGATCGTTTATGACGGGCACCAAACAGACCCAACCGTTGAAGGACCAAAGTTTTACAAGCGTAACGGATTTTATTACATTTTTGCTCCTGCCGGAGGAGTTTCCACAGGCTGGCAGTTGGTATTGAGATCAAAGAATGTTTATGGCCCTTATGAGCGTCGTGTCGTCATGGATCAGGGAACCTCACCTATCAACGGCCCGCACCAGGGAGCATGGGTGGATACGAAACCGGTGAATGGAAAATCTCAGGATTGGTTCCTGCATTTTCAGGATAAGGATGTTTACGGTAGGGTAGTACATTTACAACCGATGAAGTGGGTAAACGACTGGCCGGTTATCGGCGAGGATAAAGACGGTGATGGTAAGGGGCAGCCCGTACTATCTCATAAAAAGCCAGATCTTGGGCAGCAGTATGACATAAAAACACCAGAAGAGTCTGACGAATTTAATGCGTTAAATCTTGGTAAGCAGTGGCAATGGCAGGCAAACCCAAAAGGTATCTGGTTTACAACAAGTGCTCAGGGTTTTCTAAGATTATATTCCTACAAGCCAGCTTGGGAGGCCAAAAATTTATGGAGTACACCTAATATTCTACTACAAAAATTTCCATCCGAGCAATTTGTAGCAACAACCAAAGTGCTCTTTACTCCAAATCCAAAACTTGAAAATGAAAAGACGGGCCTGGTTGTAATGGGACTTAGTTACGCCGGTTTATATCTCAAAACTACAAAAACGGGTATTGAACTTACGCAGGTAGTTTGTCAAAAAGCGGCAGAGGACAAACCTGAAAAAGAAACAATGATAGCAAAGTTGAAAACCGGCGATCCGGTATTTCTTCGTGTTCAGGTTAGCAAAAATGGAATTTGTCAGTTCAGTTACAGTATTGATGGACAGGATTACAAAATTGCCGGTGATACTTTTAAAGCAGAACCGGGAAGGTGGATCGGCGCAAAATTAGGAATTTTTTGTTCGAGAGATACCCAGACCAATGATTCCGGATATGCCGATTTTGATTGGTTCAGAGTTGAAGCTGCAAAATAATTCGAAGATATTTTTTAATGATTTCGGAATGAAACATGTAGTGTTGGTATTTATTTTGGTCTGTTCCAGCAAAATATTTGGCCTTTGCCAGATCAGGCCGACCGGCACCCCCGATAGCAGCTTTTCGGTCAGGAGTGCTTATGAAAATGATAGAAAAAACTTCCCTCAGCTCACACTTGCAGATTCTTCAATGCCGGAAAATGTACAGGTTTTTAAAAATCTGATTTATACAAAAACAGCTGCCCAAAATCTGGCTCTGGATATTTACACATCGGCGGGTAAGCCTAAAAAAGTTGTCCCGGCAATACTGATGATTCATGGCGGAGGGTGGCGCTCGGGTGACAGATCTCATAATAATACTCTGGCCCGGCAGCTTGCGGCAAAAGGTTATGTCACAGTCACAGCCAGTTACAGTTTATCAACGCATGCGCTTTATCCGCAAGCAGTGTTTGATATCAAAAATGCAGTCAGGTGGATGAGGGCAAATGCCGAAAAATATGGGATAGACACTTCCAAAATTGCGGTTTTAGGGTTTTCGGCAGGAGGGCAGTTAGCAGCGCTTGTAGGAACAACGAATGGAAATATACTTTTTGAGAAAGAAAATCAACATCCAGCTATGTCCAGCCAAGTGCATGCGATAGTTGATATCGACGGGACCCTGGCTTTTATCCACCCGGAATCAGGAGAAGGCGATGACTCAAAATCAATATCCGCTGCAACGTACTGGTTCGGTTATTCGAAAACTGAAAAACCTGAACTGTGGGAGCAGGCTTCTCCGCTAAATTATGCAGGAAAAAACACGCCGCCAATACTTTTTATTAATAGTTTAGTTAGCAGGATGCATGCTGGTCGGGACGATATGATTGAAAAATTGAACAGTTTCAACATCTATTCAGAGGTAAAATCCTTTCCGGAAGCGCCTCACTGTTTTATGTTTTACACACCTTGGTTTGAGAAAACGCTCACGCATGTTGATCATTTTCTCAAACGGGTTATGGATATTAAGCAATAACTGATTCAAACTGATTTGAGCCGTTATTGCCTAATTTAACTGGAAGTTAGTCCGGTGGTGAGATTCAAAAATTGTCACCTCAATATTCAAATTCCAGCGTTTGCGGTTTGCTCAGTGGAAGTCGTGCCTGAACAATCAATGTTCTTGGATAGCCGTTTGTGTTGTACTCGTACTTATAATCGGTGATGTATTCTGATCCATCTTCTGCCAGCCTTTTCTCTAAAACAATATTATTCGGGCTGAGAGCGTCAATTGACACCAGCTCAAAGTGTAACCCTAGCTTAAAGAAAGGATTTGGGTTCGTATCGTACTCGTATTTTACTATGCTCACTTTACCCGGTTTGTCACGGGAAGTCCGCCTCGCTTCGACGATATTGTGGCTGGCATCCCGTAAATAAGTATAGATGTAATCTGCCTCTTTTTGATATTTCGTTGTATTTGTCTGTTTGCTGATAAATCCATCTCTGTCAAATTTGAATTCGCTTAAACTAGTGTTCTTTAAAGAAGGGTTTTCAACTGTCAAATTTCTAACCGAATCGTTCAGGATCTCATTGAAGGTAATGTTGTAAAAGGGTTTAAAATCATCTGAGACCCAACCGCCCTCGCCAGAGAATTGTGCAGAGACCACATTAAATGACTTGGCGATACCATTTTCCTGCAGCAAAGTTCTTGTCGCCCAAAGAGCAGGCTTGTCAAAAAGAAGGTAATTTTTTTCCTGAAAAAGAAAATCTCCTTCGTATATATATTCGGTTACGAGTTTACCGCCGGAAAATACTTTTTGTAATTTAACATCAACGGCTTGACTACCAAATGGAGCTTGCTGTTTTGATATAACGTCCGGATTCGGAGTTGGGTCAGACTTGTCGTTCTGATTACAGGAAATGACCAGAAACAGGATTAAAAGGAATAAAGCATTTTTCATAGCGGAAGTAGTTTTTTGTATAAGTAAATATATTATTTTTTCTGGTCTTCATGAGGTTACATCTAAAAAAGATTGTATTTGGAACTTACATCGTCATATCTGATTAAACCCGGCAATTTTTGGACTTCTGGTGATCGATATAAACGTCACACTTACAAGGTGCACTTAATGAATTATTAAATTTTGTTAAAAATAACCGTAACTTGCGTAGTTTAATATATAGAAAAAATTCGATGCAAATTGACGTGGCGGACAATCAGGAGAAGGAAAGACTAAACGCACTGAAAAGTTATGATATCCTGGATTCTTTACCGGAAGAAGAATACGATGATATTACCAGACTTGCTTCTGAAATTTGCCAAACTCCCATTTCACTAATCAGTCTCCTGGATGATAGCAGACAATGGTTCAAATCGAATCATGGCTTGCAGGTTAGGGAAACACCGATTGAATACGCCTTTTGCTCTCACGCCATTTTAAATCCAAACGAAATTTTTATTGTACCGGATTCAAGAAAGGACCCTCGATTTTCCGGAAATCCACTGGTTACAGGGGAGCCATACGTAATATTTTATGCCGGTGTGCCTCTTGTGGATAAGAATGGGTTTCCGCTTGGGTCACTGTGCGTGATTGATAATGACGCCAAAGAATTATCCGATCAGCAATTGTTATCCCTTCGTGTGTTGGGCCGGCATGTGGTAAATCTGCTTGAAATGAGAAAGTCTAATAAGGCATTGAATACAATAAAATGTCTTTTAGAACAGCGAAATAATGAGCTTGCTAAGACTGAGGAGTTGATCAAAAGTCATATCAATCCGTCGCTCGTATCAATTACCCAACAATTAAAAAGTGCAAGGGACATAATTGCAAATTTTCAGCATACCAAAGACGAAACTTTGCTGGAGAATGTTATTTCTACCCTTGATGCTGTTCAGGTTAAATGCGATACCCTGAACAAAGCTATAAACTGACAATATGTTATGAACCGCCATTTCCTTCTTTGACCTGGCTTGTGAATTCATCCGAAGGTTTAAAATATGGAATGATTTGAGCGGGTACATGAACAGTAGCTTTAAGTTTAATGTTCCTGGCCGTTTTAGCAGCTCTTTGTTTGTTGATGAAACTTCCAAAGCCCCGGAAGTAAATATTATCACCATTGCTCATAGAATCTTTTATTGTGAGAAAAAGTGATTCAAGAATTTTCTCCACTTCTTCCTTTTGTATTCCTGTCCTTTCTGAAATGCGGGCTGTTAGTTCTGCTTTCGTCATTATGGCATAAGTCTTTTGAAAGTGAATTTATTAGTAAATGATATGCGAATTACTACTACTTTTTAATTTTTTGGAAATATAATTAAATATCAACGTTTATGGATAACACTTTTGAATTAGATGTGAATTTTAACGGACAAACGTTTGAATTTCAGGGAGAATTGATAGTTAGTGGCTACTTGCATAAAATTCAGCTGGACGTAAATGGAACGATCGTTTCATTTGAACCCGACGAAGAAAGGAATTATAGAGCATTGATGTCAATCGAGGATCTGAAGGAAAATGATATCCCCGTAGATTTGCTCAGGGCAATAGCGCTGCGCCTGGATTCTTTACTTGGCTAAATTATTACTCATTAGTAAATCGTGGCTATCCCAGAAAAACACTCACGTGCGCTGGGGTGATCATCAGAATTGAAACGCTTCCTAGAAATTATTTCCTGTTAACGAGTATCAAACTACCCAAACAGATCGTCGCTTGGGGAAAACTGTACTTGACGGCGAATATGGAACAAACATGATTGAGAGGCTTCCGATATCGGCCTTACATATAAGCTAAAACGTTAATCTTGATTGAAATAGTAGATATTATAAGAAATAGTCATTCATCAATTGCAATGATGCGGGTTGAATGCATGATTATTTAGTGGCAACGGCATAATCACTAAAATAATATCAATGAAACTGCATTCTATAATTATCGCATCAGCATTTATCCTATTTTCGACCTATGGTTTCGGTCAGGATGCTGACAATCAATCTGTGAAAGAGCTTAATGAGCAGAAGCAGAACATCGAAGCCAGTAAAAAACTAAATGAGCAGAAAATCCAGTTGGCAGAATTGGAGAATGAATTGGCCAAGAAAAAGGAAGATGCTGTAAAGGCTTCGACAGATGCACAGCAGGCTGCTAATGAAAATAAAGAATTTGCTGATAAACTTCGTCAAAATCCGAAGGACAAAAAACTGGCCAACCAGGCGAGTAAAGCGGCGCGGAAAGCTGAGCGTTCTGCCAGGTCTGCGAACAAAACAAATGAAAACCAGGAGCAATTGACAAAGGATATTGCCTCACTCAGAGAGAAAATATCTCAGTCTGAAGCAGAAGTAACCGCGGCTCCGGCACTTTCCGGGACTGCAACTGCTGGTAATTTGAGCCAGGGTGCTGTAAACAATAACTTAGCAACAACAACGCAGGCTACTCAGCAAAATGCTTCCGGCCAGGTTGTGCAGCGAAATTTTAACGTCGATTCTTTAATGTCGTCAGGCTCAACACAAAACATTACTGAAAAGGTATTGGAATCAACGTACCGGAATTATCCGCCTCAGCAAGGTCAGCCATCAATAATCATTAACAATATTATCATCCCTTCTGATTATCAGAGACCACAAAATCAGGGAATGGTGCGTCAATCGGCGCAACCAGAGCGGCAAGACCGCATACGCGATGAGGATTATGAAGACTACAGAGCCTGGTTGAGAGAAAGAAACAGGAAACCAGCGAGGCAACAGCTTGCCGCGGAAGAATCGCGAGCATCTTCTGATCGGTTGACATTTAAGGAGCGTTTTGGTGAAAAACCGGCGCGAAATTCAGGTCTTTGGGTAATTCCTGTTGTTGGAGTTCACGCTTCAAATTTTAAAGCAGATATTCAGGATGGCGAGGCTGACGGCCGTATTGGCTGGAATGCTGGTCTCGATTTTCGAATCCATACAAAGAGATTTTTTGTTCAGCCTGGTGTTCATTATTTTAGTTCTTCGATGCGCTTTACCAGTGAAAGCGAAGTCTCGAATGCACCATTATTGTCAGGCCCGAGAATTCAGTCATTACGTGTTCCTTTATTATTAGGGCTTTATCTGACAAAAGCGAACAAAGGATTTTTTAAGATGAATATTAAAGGCGGAGCAACAGGATCATATTTATTAGCTGTCGATAACAACGACCAGAACGCGTTTAACGAAGACAATATTGAGGAGTTTTCTTACGGTCTTAATGGCGGAATAGGATTGGAATTTGGTCTGATCACGCTTGATATCTCGCATGAGTGGGGAATTACTCGTTTGTTTAAAGATAGTGATATGAAAAATAATATTCTGAGAGCCACGATTGGATTGAAGCTATAAAGTTTTTGTATAGTCGTTACCGGGATTTGTATTCTGCCTAGCAGTATCCAAATCCCGGTTTTTTTATGCCTGATAAATATTACAAAACAAAACAACAATAATAATTGAACGCATACACATAGTTCTACGAATTTATCTTAAATTTGGCATGATTCTTGTAGTATATATTTGATTAATGAAATGTAAAGCTCCTTTCTTGTTTGCTGCCAGATGCTTCCATTCCATTAGTTTTATTGCATCCCCACATATAGTAGACAGTTCTCACCCTGTTTTTCTATCATCGTTAGTTAATTTTTATTTGGTATCGACTTTCAGTCTGCTGTACAATTTGCAGTATGCGGTTTGTAGAATCTGTAATAAAAATTCTCTAAGCATCGTGTGTCGCTCTTCAGGGCTTCTGGTTACCGCATTTCGTTCAAAAACAAATTACAAATTCTATCAATTTATTATGAGAAACTTTTCAAACTTTATTTTATTAATGCTTGCCCTGTCTGTCCCAATTGTAAACAGCCAGGCTCAAACTGCACCCGTTATCGGAAGCCCAGCTAGTACATTTACACTATTTACGTCTGCCGGAGCGCTGACGAATACTGGTGAGTCCGTTGTAACCGGAGATATCGGAACAAACGCTGGTAATTACTCAGGTTTCAATGGGTCAGTTCTCATAGGTACTTCACATGTCGCTGATGGCATATCAGCAGCAGCAGTTCCGCAGGTGGCAGAGGCATTTACTTCATTTGATGTTAATGCATGCCCGGCTCCAATTTCCCCTACGCTTGGAAATGGACAGACTTTAACGGCCGGAATTTACTGTGTTGGTGAAGCTGCTACGTTAACAGGAAATTTGACGCTGGACGCCCAGTCTAATCCTAATGCAGTCTTTATTATCAAGATTGGAGGGGCTTTGACGACAGCGGCATTGTCAAATGTTCTGCTTACTAACGGAGCTCAATTGTCAAATGTTTACTTCAGAATCGATGGTGCATTAACAACAGGAACAAATTCATCATTCAGAGGAACAGTGGTTTCTTCAGGAGCCATTGAATTTCTTGATGGAGCCAGCTTTCAGGGGAGAGCGCTGACAACGGCCGGTGCAATTACGTTAAACAACAATCAGGTAAATGGAGAAGTCCCTCTCCCTGTTGTATTAACAAAATTCAATGCCGAACGTTCTGAAAATGAGTCAGTGTTAATTTCGTGGAGCACTGCTTCTGAGACAAATAGCGAACGGTTTGAGGTGCAGCATAGCGTTAATGGTAAGGAATGGAAAGAACTTGGATTCGTTGCAGCAAAAGGTGAAAGTGCTGCTATATTAAGCTACACTTTTGCTCATGCGAAGGCGTCAAGAGGCTCTAACTATTACCGTTTGAAAATGGTAGATAAAGATCAGACATTTGCATACAGCCGGATCAAAAGTATCGAATTCCGACCAAATGTTTCAGTTGTGATGTACCCAAATCCTACGCCTAACAGTGTGACTCTTATGGTAGAAGATATTGAACAGGTGCAGCGTATTCAGCTAATCAATATTTCGGGTATCGCTGTTTTTGACCAGCAGAAAGCCGGATTGACTAGTCTTGGGAGTCAGATTGATATGAAACAGTATCCTGCTGGCGCATATGTTGCCCGGGTAACAGCTGTGAACGGTTCAATTTCTTCGGTTAGAATTGTAAAGCTTTAATTGGCAGATCGCGGAATCTTACCCGCCTTACATTTTAAGTTCAAAAGGCCTGACAGGAACAGATTATCGTTTCAGTCAGGCCTTCTGGTTTTCTATCTATTAGTTTCACAACAGATATTAGAATTCGATTATCGGGTAAAAAATAAAAGGCCCGGAAGCCCAGACCTTTATCTAAATATTTCTCACCGCCCGAAGGCTTGTAGTAAAAGTACGACAAAAAAACGGATTGTACTATTAGAATAATCGGTAAACGTAATTCTTGTTTTGTCAGCCATGAAAATTTGCTAAATAAACAAGATATGTTACCATTAGTAACCTTAACGTCGATATTTTAGCAACCTTTTTGTAGGATCGGTGACAATATTGTAAGGTCACATTAATATTGAATGTTTGCATTTATTTAAGATTTTAAGATACGGAACTAGCTTAATATTTGAATTGTAGATTATAGGATAACTTCAATTCCGATATTTATATACGCTACCAGAAAAGCAAAACTAACGGATGATTTGGGGGCAATCCTGTTGTTCTATCAATCAGCTGGTACTCGAATCTTCATAGGACCCAATCAATAATTTGTAATTGTCGTAATCTGGTCACGTATTCTATCTGAAATTTCAAGGTAAAGCGATTGGCAAATGTAGTATAGCCATCTGTGGTATGATATTTTAGCCTTCAAAAGCGTCTGGAAATCGCCCCGTTCTCGACATATTTTGTTAAGCCCGGGCGTTAGCCATCATTTTAAACTATCATTTATTAAATTCAAGACTCATGAAAAAATTGTTATTTTCAGCCGCATTATTATTGTGCGCGCAATTTTCCTTCGCTCAATCATTTAGTATCGGCCCGAAAGCTGGTCTCAATATCAGTAATTATACTGGCGGTGACATCGAATCTGATGCATTAGTTGGTTATCACTTAGGTGGACTTTTAAATTATGGTTTTGGCGAAGTTTTCTCAATCCAGCCCGAAGTATTGTTTTCAACCCAAGGTGCCAAGGTGCAGAGTAATGGAACTAAATCAGAATTTAAAATCAGTTACATTACGATTCCTGTAATGCTTAAATTTAAAACCAGCGGAGGATTTTATGTAGAGTTCGGGCCTCAGGTTGGTTTCCGTGCTTCTTCGGATGTGCCTGACCAGTCTATAAATAATTTTGCTAAAAACCTGGATCTTGCAGCAGGTGCCGGCCTTGGATATCAGTCACCGATTGGTCTGGGGGCAGGTCTCAGATACATCGCAGGTCTTTCAAAAGTAGGAAACTTTTCAGGGCAACCAATTAATCCCGATTTCAAGAACAGTGTAATTCAAGCCAGCATTTTCTGGGCGATTCCATTGGTAAAATAATTTTTCTGATGAAAAATAAGAAAGCACAGGCTCGTAAGTCTGTGCTTTCTTATTTTTGTATCAATTGAGAATTACAATTATAATTCACAAATTCAACCTGTAAAGTGCTTGCCGTCTATCATTCACTGATTATTGGCTATTGCCGATCCCAATCTTTCAAAAATGAATTTGTAACAATTGATAATGGCCAGAATATTGCACTGTTCACTGCCCGCGGCCAGTTAGGTTTAGGTTTTCGCGCTTCTTTCATGCAGTAATAAAGAAGAATTATCCCCGATAAAATAAATGCTGATGCCATAGCCCAAAATTGTTTATTGATGGTCTAAAAAAGACAGAATTTTTAGTTTTTCTAAATGTTGTATAAAGTAATTGGTTCAATAACAATTTGAAAATTAGCGATTTATCATTAATGTTCAAAATGACGAAGGAAATATTTTGTGTCTTAATTTCCATTATTCTATACAAATTGATCTCAACATCGAAAAAATAGCCTTTATGAGCCTATCTTTGCGTTTTTTAGATGTCATCAAATTTCCTCTTCCTTGTTACTCACTAACCTGACAAATAAAACCCTTCGGATATGGAATTATCTGAAAGGTGACAAAACCTTTTCCCTGCAGAGCAGAATTTATAATTCTGTCTGCCTCGTCACAATGGCAATTATGGTTTATAATGTACCATTTTGCCTGGCATTGGGACTATATGATTCGATGCTGGTAACGTTATTACTTATTCCCCTACAATTTTATTTATATTATCTCTCACGCTTCCAGGGAAAAACGGCGCTAAGCTCTATTTTTTTAATATTAATCATCAATCTGTTTTTTGCGATCTCATTTACGCTGAATTCGGGTATTCAAGGCTCTTCGCTGCTATCGTTTTCTATTTCCTATTTTTTAATTATAGCCATTGTACCCCGACGTCAATACTGGTTTTGGACAATCGCTAACATTCTGCTTGTGATGGGCCTGATCGTTTGGGAATATTATCATCCGGAATTAATCAATAATGGCTACCCGACACGAGCCGACCGCTTTGTTGATATTGCTTCTACGTATATCGCCACTATTGTTCTGACATTTTCCTGTCTTTCTTATATCATCAATAATTACAATCAGGAACGAATCACTGCAGAGCAGAATTCAACAGTACTTGCGTCTTTAAATCAGCAGAAAAATAAGTTGATCAGCATCATATCTCATGATTTCAACGCGCCGCTGAACAATATAAACAGTTATTTATATGTGCTGAGCAACCGGGATTTAAAGTTGGAAGACAAGAAAAAATATGAGAGTGAGCTTCGGAGAATTACGTTTGATACCCAAAATTTACTTTTGAACCTTTTGAACTGGTCAAAAAGTAATATGAATGGAATGAATTACGTGCTGGAATCCGTAAACGTGAATGACGCGATGACGGATACATTAAATGTGTATCAGAATATTGCATCGGAAAAAAATGTTGAACTGGTTTATGAGATATCCGATGAAATCGACGTCCTTGCGAATTTTGAGCTTATTGAAATAATATTCCGTAACCTGATCAGCAATGCGATAAAATTTACACCGGAAAGGGGGATAGTCCGCGTCTTTTCAGTTAATTCAAACGGTTATCACACCATTTCGATTTCGGATACAGGGCAGGGAATTCCACCCGAAAAACAGGCTGAAATCTTTACAGCAGATGTTACGCCCACTTTTGGAACGGGTCGTGAGCGAGGCGCAGGACTTGGACTTAAAATTTGCAGTGAATTTGTTCAGTACCTGAATGGCGAAATCTGGTTTACGACAGAACAAGGCATTGGAACAACATTCTCGGTAAAACTTCCTGTTGCCTGATCAAGGAAATTTGATAAATCAGTATTTAAAAAGGGCAATTTTCTTCGATAATTCAATTTCGTTTGTAACGTTAAGTTTGGCATACAATCGATTTTTATAAGTACTGATCGTCGAGGCTTTCAGATTCATGATGTCCGCAATCTCGTTTGTAAATTTCCCTTCGCCGACCAGTTTCATCACTTCCATTTCGCGCTGTGAAAGGTTCAGGAATAGAGAGTCTGAATCAAGAGGAGCGTTGTTGATCATACTATTCAGCATAACCTGTTGAATATCAGGGCTCATATATTTCTTGTCAGCATGAAGTGTTGCTATTGCACTTTTGAATTCTTCCCTGGAAGTTTGTTTTGAAATGAAACCGTCTGCTCCGGCTGAAATGTAAGACAGCGCGTAAATTTTTTCGTCGTAGCCAGAATGAATAAGGATCTTAACATGGTTTTGAATCTCCTTAATTTTACTAATCATACGAATTCCTTCGCCTTCCGGAATATCAATATCCAAAATAATATAATCGAAGTGCTCAGCAGTGAGTTTTGATAGCCCCTCGGAGAAAGAGCTTACCGACTGCGTTTTCGCATCTGGCAATACTTGTGAGATCATCACTTCTATACCCAGTGCGGTGAGAGAGTGATCTTCAAAAATTAGAAAATTCATTAGACAATATTATTCATCAAGAAGCTGGGCAAGTGTCATCCTTCTTCATCAGACACGATTTAGAAGATATGGCTTTAAAATTTTTCTACAAATATCTTAAAAATCCGCTACAAATTTCCGGAAATAAAAGGTCAAAATTTGCCTTCGCATTTTCGGCTTTTGAGATAAACTGTCTAAATAACTGTAAAGCAGAACTATTTATTGGCTGGGTTATCTAATAAAGATGCATTGTCCGCAGTTTAAAGTTGCGCTATATAGATTGTTGAAGACCAATCGATGGAGAAACTGAGATTACTTTCTCCAAATAAAGGCATTTGAATTAATTTCAAATATATGTTGAGTAAAAAATATGCTCCACGGGTGATACCCATGGAGCATTTTGTTATTTGGATAGAAGAGGATGTTTTCGTTTTTGTGGGTGTGAGTAGTCGATTTCTTTTCCGACCCTTGATGTGGTTTGTATAGTGGAACAAGGTTTGACAAAGGTCGGCTATTGTTTTAGTTTGGTTTGTAGTAAGATCAGTCAGACTTTGTAGAAAGATTTTGATCTGGCGGATCTCTAAACTCCTATTTATTAAAATACAAATCAGCTGTTTTTATAAACTGCTGCCAATCGTACGCTGTAAGATCATGAATTCCTTCCCTGATATGATAGGCAAGCGGCGGTTGTAATGAGGGAGTATTTATCGGGGGCAAATTTTTAGGTAAGCTGGATTTGAGTTTGTATAATTCATAAACTTTTTCCGACTCTTTTGCGGCCAAAAAGGTCCCTTTCGGATCGGCCCACAAATCCTCTGATGCATTAGTAATATAAACCGGTCTTGGAGCGATGGTCGCAATCAGCATGTGCTGATCTAGTGGCAGGGCCTGCTCCTTGTTATTGAATTTTTTATAGTTATTATTAAACCAGTGCGGAAATGTTGTGTTGATACGCTCAATGGTTTCGCCATATCTCCGATGTGAAAGCGCTGCTCCTGTATTTCCGGAACAATTGGTGACGCACATGGCAAAACGCTGATCCTGTGCAGCCGCCCAAAGCGAAGCTTTTCCGCCCCTGGAATGACCAACAACCACAACTTTTGAAGCATCAATGGATTTGTCATTTTCAAAATAATCCATGACTCGGCTTGCCGCCCACGCCCAGGCTCCGACCGCTTTCATCCCATTATCCTTTTTGAGCTGCTCGGGATAAAGACGTAATACGCCATCCTGGAAAGTGTTTTTATTGTCCGGGGCTGCGTCGCTGTAATGAAAAGCAGCCACTGCATAACCGGCATTAATCACTTGCTCCGCGGGCCAAAATTCGCTGATTGTATCCCTTGTAGCTGACGTATTTCTTGGGCTACGGTTGTTGATGAGCAGAAACACGGGAACCGGCTTTTTAATATCTGACGGAGTGAAAAGTACAAGATTAATGGTATCGGATTGTAGATCATTAGTAACCAAAATCTCTACTTCTTTCAAATTCGCCTTGCCATCCATGGCCTTTGGGCTTTCTCTTTTTATCTTAAAGGAAATAGCATCATACTTTTTAGGCATGATACCATACACATTTTCTTCAAAAAGCGAAATGATTTCAGGTCTTCGAATATCCTCCCACGCTTTTGCAGTCGTAATTTTTTGATCGTTATTCGATAAAAGAATTTCCGGTAGTGTGTAAGCCGGGACTTTCGATTCGTCATAATTTTGAGCCGCTAACAGGTTGCAGAACAATAAAAACAAAAAGGTGACGGCGAGAATTTTTCTTTTGACCTCCATGATAGATTTCGATGAGCAAATCTGGTTGAACAAACCTGATTTATTCTCAAAAGCAGGATTCTACTAAACTTTACTTGAAATAAATTTTGGCTGGAAAGAGGGTGATACTATGTGTCAATTTTCTTTTACAAAAGATAAAAAATTGAATAGATCATCCCCAAATTAAATGCTGCATGGCAAATAATCGCTCCAAGAATGGATTCAGAATGTTTTTTAAAAAGGAAAAACATAATGCTGACCAAGAACATGGATAACACCCAAATCAAAGCAGGCATTTTTAGTAATGTCCATTGGCCATCAAGAAAGATAAGTCCAAAATGAGAAATGTGTGTGATTGCAAAAGCTGCACTATCAACGAAGGAGGCTTTGGTATCTCCAATAGATTTGGCAAAACTTGCATGGACAATGCCTCTGAAAAATAACTCTTCACCGATCGGGCTAAACGTCATTCCGGTGATCGCCATGATGGTGAATAAAATCGCTTTACCTCTCTCATCAATCTCAGCCGGGATTTTGTAAGATTTTCCAATATAAACGTACCAGTTTTCATAAGAATTTCCGTGAAAGATTTGGCCAAGATAATGCAGCAAAATGCTGGCTGTCAGACCCGCAATAGCTGCGATAAACAACGATCTATATTTTTTCGTAATTAAAATGCCAATTTTACGGCGTCCGGATCTGCTTAAAAACAGGAAAGGAGCAGCTGCGGAAGCCGCCATAATCAGGCCAATAAATCCATAGTTTCCGGTGGCGTTCGCTTGCAGAACCAGAATGAAGCGGGATACGCAGATAAGTAATACCAGGAAAAGGCCGAATTTCCAGTTAAAATCAAAAAATCGCTTAAAGAAAGGTTTTAGCTCGTCGCCCATGTTTTTTATATGAAGTCACGAAACTAATAATTTGAAAGGGTTCTATGCAATTTTTCTGGCGTTTAGAATTGAAAATGAATGACAAAACCCGGTCCCGGGATCATTAGGAATTAAGTTTTTGCAACTTCAAAAAAGTCAGATAAATTAGGAGAAAAATTAGAAAATATTTAAACCATCCGATCTTATGCTACTACTATTCCGACTTTCATTTTTTTTAATTCTAGCCACTTTTACAACGCGTGGATATTGTCAGAAATATGAAGCGGATGCTGTTCAGTATAAAAAGTTGGCGGATAGTTTGGGTAAAGCGAAAAGTCACAGAATGGCTGCAAGTGCATACGTTATGGAAGCAAAATTTCGCCGTATGGATGCGTTCAAGCGGCAGGCAAATGTTGATGCTGCGTATCATTATGTCCAGGCAAACCTGGTCGACAGTGGGATGATCTATATGGAAAATGCGGTACGGAAATATGGGTATAGGAGTAACGGCTGGATTGATTCAGATCCGGCTATGGCGGGTTTAAAAAATCACCGGAGCTACGCTGCTCTGCAAAAGTTTATTCTTGAAAAAAAGAAAAACGAAGAGGATCCGGAAAATGCTGCACTTATAACAAGTGATATTGAACTTTTTTGGAAAGTTTACGACCGGTATAAACTGGATACAGCCAATGCTGAAAATCGTTTTTTGACGGAATATTTCGAAAAGGGAACAGTAGCGCTTCAGGAATATTTTCGAATCAAAATGCCGAACATCGGAGGTATTAAAGGATTTGTGCAAAACATGCGGACGATGCCGGCGTATTATAAAAGTATAAGAGAAAATACTTTAAAAACCCAGTTTTTGAAGGACAGCATCCAGATTGTTTTCAGGAAGTTGAAAAGCTGGTATCCGCCAAGTACATTTCCAAATACTACCTTCGTGATCGGCGGATGGAGTTCGGGAGGGACGGTAACCGAAGAGTATGGGGCACTTGTTGGAACTGATATGCAGTCGTCAGATGAAAACACGGTTCTAACTGAACTTAATCCATGGCAAAAAGGAAATCAAATTCCGTTTAAAGAAATGAATCATGTGGTGGCACATGAGCTTATCCATGTGCAGCAAACTCAGATGGAAGCGGACACGACCTTATTATCCTATGTTTTAGGGGAAGGCATGGCCGACTTTCTCGGAGAGCTCATCAGCGGAAAAACGGCGAATCATAGGCTTCATGTCTGGGCCAAGGGAAGGGAAAAAGCAATTTGGTCAGATTTTAAAAAGGAAATTTATTTGGACCGCTATTCCAACTGGATCGCTAACAGCAGTCAGGAAACACCTGACCATCCGGCTGACCTAGGCTATTGGGTTGGATACCAAATCTGCAAGGCATATTTTGACCAAAGCAAGGATAAAAAGCAGGCAGTTTTTGATATGCTCAATATCAAGGATTACAAAAAGTTCTACGCTGAAAGTAAAGTTGAAGAAATGATAACTGCGATTAAATAAATGTCTGCTTAATTCTCACGATTGAAAAAACTTATCATTACTCCAATTCTTTTACCTTGCCCATTAAATCATGAAAGATTTGACTATTGCGGTTTAGATGGCCAAAGGTGCCCTCGTCGATAAGATTACCATCTTTTAAAATGTAGATATAGTCAAATTTAGGAAGCAGATGAAGCCTGTGAAGTGCTGATAATATGGCCTTATCTTTAAATTCTTCAAACATTTTTTCATAGATCAAAGCTTCCGTTTTAGGATCTACACTGCTCGTAGGTTCATCCAAAAGAATGATATCACTGCTTCTGGCTGCCAAAACTCCTCTGGCCAGCGCCAAACGCTGCTTTTGTCCACCCGAAAGATTTACTCCTTTTTCCTGTATATTGGATTCCAGTCCATTCGGTAATTTTTCAATGACGCTGCTGAACTGCGCTGTGTCGCACACTTTTAGAATATCGTCCGGATCAAAAGGAAGTCCGAGCGTAATATTGTAAGCGATCGTATTCTCAAATATTTCCGGATCCTGCGGGAATAGTGTGACCGCCTCCGAAAGTATATCCAGTGGAAGTTTTTCTGCACCGTCAACCGTTAAAACAGCTCCTTTTTCAGCGTCGTAAAGTCCTCGTAACAATGCCAGAAGTGTACTCTTCCCGCTTCCGCTTTCGCCAATAAAAGCGACTCTTTCACCACGTCGAATTCGAAGGTTAAGACCGTTAAGACTACGGGCATTTTTATCAGCTTCGTAAGTTTGTGAATGCGAAAAACTGAGATTTTTAATTGTTATTTCTTTCCAGTTTTCCGGCAAAGTATCCCCCGCTTGGGGACGATTCTGGTCATGATAAGCCTGGCCAATCATCCGGGCAGTTTGTACCTCGGTATCGTACCGGATAATTTCGGTGTATTGCCAGGCAACGTCCTGAAAAACACTGGTGAATTGATTGACATAACCAAGAAGTGTCACAAGCCCGCCCACCAGAAAAACGGCTCCGGGAGTATAATTCTGATAAATATAACCAACAGTGACAACAACATAAATCAATCCGATAAAGAGACTGGCAACAAACCATTTCCATTCGTTGATAAGCACGTTTCTCTTGAAGGGAGGGAAAACGTCTGCCACTTTATTCATCAGGCTGCTTTCCATTCTCTTTTCAAGACGGAGTGTAATTACAGTAATGATGTTCGACAAACTATCGAAGAGGGTGGAGGAGACAATGTGTTCCTTTTCGTTCGTTTCGTCCAGTGCTTTTATAAAAGGTTTATCAAATTTGAAAATTACCCAAACGGTTAGAATACCTATCAAAACGCCGATGGTCCCGTAGAGCGGGGAAAAATAAACGATGGCAGCAAAGGAAAATACGAATTTGGAAAACGCATGAAGGAACATAAATCCATCCTGAAAAAAATCCCTTAGTGCCTCGTATGCTTTTCTGATCCGGTTTATCGTTGCGCCACTGTGATGATCCTGATGCCAACGGATCGGTAAATGAAGCGATTGATGATATAGTTCATTCAGGAAATTTTTGCTGAGATCAAAAGCCAGTTTTCTTTCCATAATTCTGGCGGGTCCATGAAATGCCCATTCCAGAAGCGTCAGACCGATGTACGCGCCGGCATACCACCAGACATTTTGAAGTACGGCATCGCTGTCTTTCTGAACTGACTCAACAAACCAACCATATAATAAAGGATGAAGTGCCAGCACAACATTGGCCATTATGAACATCCCATAAACCAAAAGGTAGCGTTTTTTTTGTTGACGGGCATAACGCCAGGCTGTCGACAATAAGGAAATATAGGGATTCTGCATTGAAAAAATCGTTGTGACAGTACAAAGATAGGCTGATGTTTGTTTTCGATTTGCAGCAAAAGCCAATAGATTTTTATCAATAACAGTAGTTTTGGGTGAGCTCTGTACTTTTTGCAGCATCTAAATAAACCAATCAATTTCTACTACTACTGAATTACTATGAAAAAAACGATTAACATATTGGCTGCTTTTGTGCTGCTGACGGTTATGGGCAGTGCCGTTTCCGATACAAAACAGGATGGCTGGATTTCAATTTTTGATGGTAAATCGTTGAAAGGCTGGAAGGTGGGAAATAACGCAAGTTCGTTTTCTGTTGTGGACGGAGCGATCCAGGTTTCCGGCCCAGTTGCACACTTGTTCTATGAAGGGCCGGTCAAAAACCATATGTTTAAAAACTTCGAATTTAAAGCGCAGGTGATGACAAAACCGGGAGCAAATTCAGGGATTTATATACATACCGCATATCAGGAAACAGGTTGGCCTTCAAAGGGTTATGAAGTTCAGGTAAATAATTCTCATACTGACTGGAAGAGAACTGGAAGTCTTTACAATATTCAGGACGTGAAAGAGACGTATGTGAAGGATAATGAATGGTATACAGAATACATTAAAGTAGAAGGCAAACATATCACCATCAAAATCAATGATAAGACGGTGGTGGATTATGAGGAAACGGATACAGACAAAAGATCTGGCGGTGAAAAAGACAGAATTTTAAGCAGCGGAACCTTCGCCTTACAGGCGCATGATCCGAAAAGTGTAGTTCTTTTCAAGGACATACAGGTTAAACCTTTGACCGAATAATTTTAATCAAATAGCCTTTCTCCGATAAATAAATCATTTATCCTGAAAGGCTTTTTTGTGCCTGATCATTAAGATATTTTGAAAGATTCACTTCATTTCGAATCGATTCTGGAACGATTGCCAGGTAAGGGCGGGCTGTTTTATATGTCCGTGCCTGTGGAAATTGCCCAACAGTTCATGCCCGACAGGAAGCCTGTCAGAATGGTGTGTCTTTTAAATAATCAGGTGAAATTTCAATGTGCGATCATGCCGAAAAGCGACGGCGGTTATTACATCAATGTTGGTACACCACTCCGTACGGAAGGAAAATTCACTTTGGGGTGCAAACTTTCTGCCGAAGTTTGGCAGGATGAAAGTCAGTATGGCCGTGATATGCCCGAGGAACTTGCTGAGCTACTTGCCATTGACGAAATAGGTGATAAACTTTTTCATGCCTTATTGCCTGGTCATCAGCGAGGCATTATTCATTATGTTGCATCTTCAAAAGTTGTTCAAACGAGAATCGACAGAGCAATTAAAATGCTTGATCGGTTGAAAATTCAACATTGAAACCGGGTTGGAATAGTTTTGGTAATCTATTAAAAACTTAAAATTATTCACGAAAAATTATACGTGTAAATGGAACACAACCTGGAACCCGGCGATCTTGTTGAATCTTCTTTCGATGGTATTTGGAATGTTCAGAATATGGACAGCGAATCTGTAAAATGCTTCCGCTATGACGATGATTGGGAGAGACACGAAAGAGAATTTGGAACCGACGAATTAAAGGTTCTACAAACAAATCCGGACAACATCATTCTTCCGAACGCTGCCGTGACGCTTTCCTCAGGCGGTCCCAAGTGGACTGTATGCGAGATTTTAGAGACAACGGCTAAGTGTAAAATGTCTCAGGATTTTGGTTTCATGGAGGTTGAATTGCCTTTAAAATCATTGATGAATGTCATCGATAATTCTGAGAAAAATAGCAATATTGATTTATAAGTTTTTGAATTCATGAATATCGATTGGGCTGTCTCGCGTATTGATGAGGCAGCCTTTTCTTTGTCCTTCATTGTAAATTGATACCCATATCTGGGTAAATAAAGGTGAGATTGGTATCTAATGACGCATTTGATAGAAATTTTTCTATATTAGTGTTGCAGTTTAGTTTACATTGCGAGTTGAATAGATACGATAATACATGACTTTATTTGTCTGTAATCTGTCTGAGATTCTCTTTGATATACTTGATAACAGCACTTTAACCCATACTTGATCATTACTTTGGAATCTCATGAGCTTGTAGTAACCAAGCCGCGTAACTGTATTGCAGTCAGCGGTATGGTATATGATGTTATTAAAGACAAATCTTCTTTACAAGAGCAGATCACAGAATTTTGTGTAAGTGTTTTTGATCTAAGTAACTGGCCTCCAAGATGGTCTTTTGGGCAATCGCCAGATATTCACGGCTGGATATATATTCTTTCTGATCTGGGAATTTGTGCAGCTTACTTAACAATTCCGTTTTTATTGCTACGCTTCGTTATTAAAATAAAAGATACTCCTTTCTATAAGATTATATTATTATTCATTGTATTTATTACGCTTTGCGGTTTCACCCATTTCATGGATGCCGTCATTTTCTGGTGGCCTGCTTACCGGTTAAGTGCCTTCATAAGGCTTATAACAGCGATTATCTCAATAATTACAGTATACAAACTTTACAAAAATTTGCCTTTAATCCAGTCTTTAAGGACTGTGCGGGAATTAGAAGCAGAGATAAAAAAGCGGAGATTTGTAGAAGAACAGCTAGCCGGCAGCGAGTTTTTGTTATCAGAAGCTGAAAGGATCAGCCGGGTTGGGGGTTGGGAACAGGACCTGATCACAAATAAATTCACGTGGTCAAAAACTGCTTTGGACATTATCGAATTACCCGCAGGTGCTTCGACCGAAAACGTCAAATTAATAGATTATTTCGATGAGGTGGATAAACCACTTTTAGCGGCGGTTTTTGAAGGCGGCCGTGTTGACGGTGTAAAATGGGATATTGAATTGGTGTTGAATACTTATACAGACAAAAAAATCTGGGTGCGAATTTCCGGCGAACCGCTATATATCGAAACAGGGAAAGTTGTCAAGGTTCGTGGAATTTTAATGGACATTGATAAATACAAAACGACTGAAATCGCGCTTAATAAATCGCTCGAAATTACAAGTAAGAACAATGGGCAGTTGAAGAATTTTACCCATATTCTTTCCCACAACATCAGAAATCATGCAAGTAATTTGCAGTTGATTTCATCATTGGTGAATAGCGAGAAACTGGATACTGAGAATGCAGAGCTCTTTCACATGATCAAAAATGTGTCGCAGGGGTTGGATGCCACGCTTGAAGATCTTTCTCAGGCTTTAAAAATCAAAGAAAGTATAATGGTTTCTGAACTGCTTGATTTTCGGGTCGTTACAGACAAGACGATTGGCGTTTTGGAATCTGATATCAATGTCAATCATGCTGAAATTATTTGTAATTTTAAGGTTAGGAAAGTACGTTTCCCAAGGATTTATCTGGAAAGCATTTTATTGAATTTGATAGCAAATGCTATAAAATACCGTAGGCCGGATGTAAGCCCGTTTATTCAATTGGCTTCTTACAAAAACGATGACGGATACACAGTTTTGGAATGCAAGGACAACGGATTGGGTATTGATTTGAATTTGCATGGGCAGAAAATTTTTGGTCTTTATAAAACATTTCACGACCACAAGGATGCGCATGGAGTGGGACTTTTTCTTGTGAAAACGCAAATAGAATCACAAGGAGGAAGGATTGAGTTGGAGAGCACGTTAGGGGAGGGTTCTACTTTTAAAATTATTTTTAATGAATAAATTGAATACAGTTTGTGTGATCGATGACGATTTGATTTACAGTATCGCGATTAAACACATTATCAAACGTTCTGAAATTTCAACAGATACGCTGTTTTTTAAGAATGGGCAGGTAGCATTGGAATATTTTATGCAAAACCTGACGGATCTGGCATTACTTCCGGATGTTATCTTACTGGATTTAAATATGCCAGTTCTGGATGGGTGGCAGTTTTTAGATAAATATGAGCCGCTGATCGACAAACTTTCAAAAATAATCCCTGTATATATTGTCAGTTCTTCAGTCGATGAAGACGAATACAATAAGGCAAAATCATTTCACACGGTGAAAGATTTTATTGTTAAGCCAATTACAGTTGAAAGATTACAACAAATAGCTGACGAAATCTGAGTGTAAACAATGACCATTCTGCACTAACGGGCATTTGATATACGGCTCAATTATGATAGTTGTGCAAATCAGGAAAGGCTAACGTACCAAATGGTAATGGAATATTTTTAAAAGATGCAGTAATTTTTAATTCGCTAACTTTTGAACGTCAAGTCAAAACCAAATTCATTGGAAGACCGATAGTTAATTTTTGCCGGTAACATTTTCACAACAGTCTCGATGAGCCTCTGGCTGCGGGACGATAGTATTTTCTCTTCTGGCGATATCACACTATCAGTGAGATATCCAAATTCCAGTTTACCAAAAAGAAAGCGGCATTGAATTTCTATCCGCGGCTCCTGGGCAAAAATGTAATCTTTTGATATTTCAGCCAACAAACCTTCAACCAAAATCGCAAGAAGAATAGCCTTGTTCTTTTGCAGCCATATATCATCGAACGAGTATTTAATTACATCCGGACATATTCCAAGTTGCTTGCTGGTATTTCTCAACACGACCTGAATAAACTTTAACAGTTGAATTTCTTCCAGATGCTCCTCTTTGTAAAGTCGTTTAAAAGCGAAAGCACTTTGTTCGGTGCTTCGTAATATTCCTATAAATGAATCGGGAAAATCGATTCCATTTAGTTTTAAAATCAATTGGTCGGATACTAATTCCGGGGCATACGTTTGCCTAAACAGGTTCTTTTCCATGGCGAATGTGTATCGTTTATTGCAGAGGTATATTCAATCGTAAAATTAATTAATATTACGGATCTTAAATTATTCTATACGACCGTTCACTAACTTTTCGAACATTTTTATAGATGAAGTTGGCATTGTTATCGCTGAACTGTCATTTTTTATACTTAGTCATGAACTGGCATAATTGTATTATGGAAAAAAAATAACCAGACTATAATCAAAGTACTTATGAAAATGAAAGGCAGAAGCGTAATTGTCTACAACGTTTACGCGCCAACAAATGTGATTTGCATGCTGCGCCCACGGCGGCAAAATGGGCAATCAATTATTGAAGAAGGATTTAATATTGAACCGTCCGTTCCTTTTTCCGAATACACAGATTTATACGGAAATTCTTGTCAAAGATTCGTTTTACCGACCGGCCAGGTTACAATTTCCACAGAAGTTCAGGCTCAGGTTAACGCCACAAAGAAAATACCTTCGCCGGTTCCGGGATATATTCTTGTAGGAGATCTTCCCGATGAAATTATGTATTACATTCTTCCGAGCCGTTATTGTCAGTCCGACTTAAAGGAACTTACGGATCTGGCTTTTCAGATCGCCGGTAACTTTGTTCCGGGTTACGATCAGGTCGAGGAAATCAGGAAGTGGATTCATAATAATGTAAAATATCAGTACGGTGTATCCGATTCTACAACAACGGCAATGGATACTGCGAGAAATCGTATAGGTGTCTGTCGTGACTTCACGCACTTAGCAATTTCGCTTTGCCGGGCGCTAAGTATTCCTGCAAAGATGACGGTCGGGTATCTGGACAAGTTACAGGAGATGGACCTTCACGCATGGTTTGAAGTTTACATCGGTGGCGAGTGGTATACGTTTGACGCGGTTCAGGAAGTTACCGAGGGGTATCGTATCGAAATCGCACATGGTCGCGACGCTGCGGACGTGGCGATGATTACACAATTTGGGAATGCTACCTTACAATCGCTTCATGTAGAAGTCAATCTTTTGGAAGCAGAATAGATTTTCCGGATTAGACATTTTGTTTGAACAGATATTTAAAAACTTATGCAACTATGCTACGAATACTGACACCAGCCATCAATGAGTAATATTTTTAGGGGCAGAATCACCGGCCAGGACGGTGCCGATTCACAAGGGGAGCTTCGTTATCCTTTTTACATCAAAGTGCCGATTATATTAATTGGACTTTATCTTTTGTTTTACATTGCCTGGCTTTTGCAGGATGTTATCGTGCCTTTTGCTTTCGCAGGTTTGCTCGCGATTTTGTTGAATCCGGTGTTCAATTTCTTTGTCAAACGAAAAGTTAATAAGATCGTTGCCATTGTATTGACAATTCTGCTGGCTGTGCTGGTACTTGCGATCGTACTATTCTTTCTTTCGGCGCAGATTGCTCAGTTCGGAGAAATGTTGCCCCAGTTGGAAAAGAAATCTTTGTCTCTGTTTCATGATCTTCAGGAGTGGTTGACTTCTCAGTTTGGAATATCTACCGAGCGGCAGATGAGTATGGCAAAAGACGCTATGAACGGCGGCAAAGCCTATATTGGAAAGACGCTTGACACGCTTGTTGGTATGTTAACTTTCTTCGTGTTAATTCCGCTTTACATATTTTTGCTTCTACTTTATAAGCCGTTAATCCTGAACTTTATATATGAAGTTTTTGAAGAGGATAATGAAGAGCAGGTAGCCGAGATTTTACAGGAAACAAAAAGCGCTGTTCAAAGCTACATCGTAGGATTGCTGATCGAAACGTTAATAATCGCTGCTTTAAATTCAGGAGCTCTATTACTTTTGGGCGTAAAATACGCAGTTTTGTTGGGCGTTATCGGAGCAATTCTTAACCTGATACCGTATATAGGCGGAATTGTCGCTATTGGTTTGCCGGTTTTAATGTCGTTGATTACCGGAGATAATTTTACTACGCCATTGCTTATTGTCGCAGCTTATACTTTGATTCAGTTTGCGGATAATAACATCATTGTCCCACGTGTAGTTTCTTCAAAAGTGTCAATTAATGCGCTGATTTCCATCCTCATAGTACTGCTCGGTGGGAATTTGTGGGGAGTGAGCGGGATGTTTTTATCCATCCCTTTGGTTGCAGTTTTAAAAATAATTTTCGATCGCATCGATGGACTTAAACCTTGGGGCAAACTGCTCGGAGATAAAATGCCGGAAGATGAACCGAAGGAAGCTGCGAGCTAACTGTTAAATAATAGCAAAGAGCTCGAAAAGAATTTTATAGCACGATTATTTTAGGCCAGTCTGAAATTGTAAAAAACAATTCGGCTGGCCTGATTTATTTTAACCTATATATGCAACCAACAAATATTACGATTATCGGTGGAGGTGCCTGCGGCATTTCACTTTTCATTGAGCTCTTTCTTCAACTTAGAATCGCCAATTCCCATAATAAAGTTTCCATTACAATTATCGAAGAAAACGAAGAAGTCGGGAAAGGACTCGCGTTTGGCACGAAGCAGCCTGGACATATTCTCAATACACAAGCGGATTTGATGGGAATCCATTTTGCTGAACCTGCACATTTTAGTGAATGGCTCAAAAAACATGATTCAAAGATCGGTGACGAAGTGGTTGACAACCAGGGAGAGGATCAGGCTTTTACTACCAGGAGACTTTACGGAGATTACTTGAAAGACCAGTTTGATCACTATTTCGAGTTGGCAAAAAAAGAAGGAATGACTGTCGATCTGATTAACGCCAGCGCAATTGATATTGAAAAAGAAGGTGAAGGTTTCAATATTCAATTATCTGACGGAAATAGCAAGTCCGCAGACTTTGTTGTGTTAGCTGCTGGTACCCCGGTCGCCAATATGTATGAAGAACTTAACGACAAAAAGAACTATTTCGATTCTCCATGGCCATCATCCAAGATTTTGGACAATGTTCCCCGAAATGAAAATGTCGGTATATTAGGTTCCAGTTTAAGTGCAATTGATGCATTGATGACTTTGGCGGATAATCATCATCAAGGCCAAATTACATTTTACTCGCTCGATGGTCTGATGCCCAGGGTACAGGTTGAAAAACCAAAACCTTATACTTGTGAATTTCTGACGGTAAGTAACCTGCACAAAATTCAAAGAGAAGAGTTAAGAAGCCCTTCCATTTTTGAAGTCTTTCGCTTATTTATGAATGAGGCTGAAAATTATGCCGAGGTTAAGATCGACTGGAAAAAGACAGGACGTGAAGGTATCAGAGCTTCAACACTTTTGAAAGCGGATATCAAAATATCTGAAAACGGGGGTGATGCACTTATGAACATCCCTTATGCGCTACGCTACGAAAGTTCCCAAATGTGGAAATTACTTGACGAAGCTGGCAAGCTGAGCTTTAAGAAATGGCTTGGCAGTTATTGGGCAGTCAACAGGCACTGCATGCCACTTGTGAATGCAAAACGGATTGAGAAACTATTTGATAGCGGTCAGCTTCAAGTGATTCCCAAACTAAGCGATGTTGTTTTTGACGAAACGGACGGAACATTTGTATTGACCTGCAAAAAGAAGACAAGCAAGGAAAAGTATCTGATCAATGCAACCGGACCTGCGTCCGGCGTGAAAGATATGAAATCGGATTTGATTCAGAATCTGGCAAAACATAACCTTATTGAGCCAGAAAAAGCGGGTGGTATTAAGATCAATACCCAAACAATGCAGATCATTAATGATGGGAAGTCCTGCCCGAATTTTTACGCACTTGGTCATCTTGCCAATGGACTTTTGTTGGACGTGAACGCCGTGTGGTATAATGTCAGAACAATTGGAAATCTTAGCCAGCATCTTATAAATCGCATAACGGGTGAAAATTCTCTTTAAATTATATTCAGAGCTTCTGCCTGTTATGGCATTTATTCCGATAGGATACTTCGTCAAAAAGTGGATAAAAGTCAAACCGGAATATGTCAGCGGACCGCTCATAAAAGTTCTTCTGCCACTTTTGGTGTTTTTCAACGTACTGGATGCCGAGGCTGAGAAACTATATATACTCCCGATTTTTACGTTTTTGCTGGCTTTGGCCATGATTCCTGCCGCTAATATTGCACATAAATATTTTGCAAAAGACTCAAATCCGTTGTTGCTGCGAAGTTCTTTCTCGTTTTTCAATATCGCTTTTTTTGGAATTCCTACGGTTACTGCACTTTATGGAGAAGATAAAGTGAGCGCACTGATCTGTATTTATCTTGGTTCAGCGCTTTATGGCGATACAATTGGTTATTACCAAGTAGCAAAAACGAATCATTCTCCGAAAAAGGCGTTGGTGGAAGTGCTAAAAATTCCATTTCTGTATGTTTTGATAGCTGCTGTAATCAGTAAAGTTTTCGAAGCTGAAACACCGGATTTTATGGAGCCAATCCTGAAAGTGATCAGCTTGGTTGTATCCTGTGCAGGTATGCTGATCGTTGGTTTTCAACTTTCCGATGTTAAATTTAAAAATTTGGAATTGGGTTATTTTGGTAAAATTCTTGGTTTTCGAACAGTGGCTGCTGTTCTGATACTCGGCTTGCTTATGCTTGCTGAATATTTTATTTTTAAGGTGCTTGACGACACAGATTATAAAATGCTCCTTCTGGTGTCACTTTTTCCTGTCGCGGCCAATGTCACGGTTTTTGCTTCTTTCCTTAAAACTGAGGAAGAGCAGTCTTCTTTATTGGTATTTTTGTCAGCGATGCTGTCACTTGTGCTGGTATCGGTTGCGGCTTTGTTTCTCAGTTAACATATCCTGAAAATCATGCGTGAGTAATTTTTTAAAAATCGGCTTGATTGAATCATGGAAAAATTGAATTGGATAAAGGTTTGTGACCAGGCTCCTTATTTCGAAGAGGAAGACGGGCTCAGCTGGACGCCAATTGGACAAAATGATGCGCTAACCTGGCCAGAATTACAGGGATTATTTCTCAGGAAAAATGTAAAAGAAGTTGAGGATTATCTGGCCTATATTTCTTCACACGGCGTTACCTGCCTGCGCATTATGTTGGAATATTGTCAGACAGAGAATCGTTATTTTGAGCGTCCGGTTGGGAATTTCCAGCGCAATATGGTCCAGTTCTGGGACGACCTTTTCCAACTTTGCGAAAAATACAACCTGCGTATTTTGCTTACGCCCTTCGATACTTTCTGGATGGTCAGACGATGGAATTTTCATCCTTACAACGCCAGAAACGGAGGTCCTTGCAAAAGTAAGTGGCAATGGCTTAGCTCTCCTGAAACCAGGGAGGTTATAAAAAATCGTTTTGCTTTTGTTATTAATCGGTGGGGTGGAAGTGGCGTCATTTTTGGTTGGGATCTATGGAATGAATTGCATCCCAGGCATAACCAGAAAAGGGTAGAGGGACTGTCCGATTTTATAACTGATTTGAGTACCTATGTCAGAGATCTTGAACAGGAATTATACGGCAAAACCCATCTTCAGACGGTGTCTGTTTTTGCTCCGGACCTGGATAATCATGATATGCACGATATCGTTTATAAGCATCCAAACCTGGATTTTGCAAGCACCCATTTCTACAAACAACCAGAGATAGACAGTCCCAGAAATACCTATGATGCGGCCGTCACATCCGGAGCAATGGTGAATGAAGCATTGCTCCTGACGCCTGAATCAAGGCCATTTCTGGATAGTGAGCACGGCCCAATTTCTTTTTTTAGGCGGGCGCGCAGGAATTTGCCGGAAGATTTTGATGATAATTATTTCCTTAATATGCAATGGGCGCATTTTGCTTCCGGCGCAGCTGGCGGAGGCATGCGCTGGCCTTACCGCCATCCGCATACCTTAACTCACGGAATGCGACTTGCCCAAAAAAATCTGTCTGAATTTATTCAGCTGATACAGTGGAATAATTTCACCAGAATAAATCTGAATGATGTAGTTAAAGCGGATGATCCGGAAATTACCGTTTTTGCCAGTGGAAATGCTTCCCAGACGATTATCTGGCTGATGCGGCGTCCGCTGAAAAACACAAAAGCAAGTGTTGGAAAATTAAATAATCAGAAGTTATGTTCAATCTCAGTCCCTAATCTGGCCAATGGAAGTTACCGCGTTTCGATATGGGATACTAATTCCGGTTTAGTTGAAAAACAAATTTTGACAAAGACTGAATCTTTCCTGAAAGTGGAAATTGAGTTTTTTGCCGACAATATTGCATTGGCGGTTACGGCCGTTATTTAACTACTTGCGGCTCCCAAAGTTTTTTAATTTCAGGTTTTTTGAAGACAAAATCACCTACTGAAACAAGTGAAGCGTCGGGAGCGGGCTGACGGAGATAGGTCGTAAGATCTCGATGGATTCTTTCCAGATTTTCAGGTCGAAGAAGTCCACGGGCTCCGACAGAACGTTCGGACAATGCCATACACCGGATACAAATTTCTTCAATCATACTTCTGGCCATGTTGACGTAGGCAATAATCTGGTCGCTGTCGTATTTTCCTGACTGAATCTTATCCGCCGCTTCTTTCATCCACAGATTTCCAGTTTCAATCAAGAAAGACATTTCTGCAATTCTTGCCTTCTGAAACGTATCTTCGGTTCTGTTTATTGATTTTAATAATTGATGTGTTTCTTCCAGGACAGCTTCTGCGCCACCAAGCTGAACCGAGCAGAAACGGATGGCGCCGGATGAAAAATGTGGCTGTTTGTAATAATCATTTGGAGCTCCGAGAAAGTTGTCCTTACTAAGAATAATTCCTGTAAAATCCATTCTGAAACTTGCCGAAGCGCGCATACCCAAAGGCCGCCAGAATGATTTATCCTGCCTGATCGCCGCAACTTTTTCTGTTGGAATAATGCACATTTGCCAGCCTCTGACACTTGGAGATTTTAATTCGGCTGTAACCAACGGCCGCTGGATTTGATCACCACCTGAACAAAATGTTTTTGAGCCTTGTAATATAAAATTCCCGTCTGCACGCTCGTGGGCAAAAAGACCATCCTGATCCTGCGTGTTCCAGACGCCAAATAGTTTTTGTGAATCAGTTACTTCATCATACCAACGCTTTTTCTGAGCCGTAGTTCCATATATATCAATCAATTGAAGAGCATTCATGTGACCTTCAAATATTCTGCCGACGGGGAGGCTTGCCTTGCCGATCGATTTCAGCAACGTGAAATTGTCAACCAGACTGTCTGATTTGAACGATAATTTTCCCGGCTTGATCTGTTGAGATAAAAGTCCGGCCTGACGCATTTCTCTAAATTCTTCGATCGGAAAATTTCCGTCGGTATCACTCAGTGCTGCGAAGTGCTTGATTCGGCGTAAGACTGGATCAAAATCGGGATGGTTCGAAAACATATGGTTGAGCTGGCAAAAGCAGAATGGGCTTTTACCAGCTTAACTTAATAGAATCATACCCGACAAAGATGATCTGTAATATCGCTTATTTACAAGGAACTTTCGATAAAATCAGGCCGTCGAACCGCACTTGGTCTGGTTTCGAGAATACAATTTTCCCGTTTTGTTCGATATGTTCACCAGAAGCTTGAATCAACAATGTATCGTTTCGTAGAAATATTACCTGCTGCACACTTTCGGAAGTTGCTGTTTTGAATGTGCACATCGCTTTCAACGTATCTCCAAACATTTTTCCAAAAAACGAGCCGTTATTTTCATCTTTTTCATAAAGTTTGTAGCCAAGACTGCCTTTAATACTGTCGCCATACATGAGCGCATTCATCATAACCGTATCCTTTTTCAGTATTGAGGAGTAACAGATATTGAAAGTACTGTCTCTGTCAGAACTTTTCGTATCAAGTGCCGAGTTCTGCGTGGGACTTGAATTGCATGAGGCAAGTAAAAAAGCCGTGAGCACGGATAAAGGAAAAAGTGATTTTTTCATACGTTGTTAGTTTGTGATCATGATTTTGCCGGTCCGTAGTTTCGGATTCTAAAGCTTTGCAAAAATGAGCTAACCTTACAGCGGGAAATATGACCCGGCAACGCTGAGTTTATGATTATAGTCATTTTTAAATAAATCGTGGATTTGAAATCACTTGGATCAGTTGAATTGGGAACAAAGATCCTTAAATGACTGTATCATTCATGTAGCTGAAAAAAAACTGGGTTGTCGGAAATTACCGATTATTTGTTCAATGACGATGAGAAATGTATTATTGACCTGTTATATTTTTTGCTTTTTCACCGTAAAGGCGCAGACTGGCGTCGATAAATTCGATTTGCGCGTGCTGCAAAAAATAGAAACAACACGGTCAGAAAATCAGACAAGGATTTTGAAAGGTATTTCTGACGCAAATAATTATGTAAATCTCGCTGTGCCAGCCGGACTTCTTATCGGCGGAATAATTGATCAGAATAAAGATATGCGTCAAAATGCATTTTATATAGCAAGCAGCACAGCATCGACTGCAATCTTGAATTTCGCATTGAAGGCTATTTTCAAACGACCGAGGCCATTTTTGGTACATATAAGCCTCACGCCGATAACGAGACCGTCCCAATATTCCTTCCCATCAGGGCACACCTCTGCGTCTTTCAGTACGGCGACGGCTCTTACGATGGCATATCCAAAATGGTATGTTGCTGCGCCTTCTTTCATTTGGGCGAGCACTGTCGGATATTCCCGCATGTATTTGGGCGTTCATAACCCTTCTGATGTTGCGGCAGGGGCCTTATTGGGGGCTGGTACTGCAATAGGTTTCGGGTTTATTCGGCCAAAGGATTAGGTCACTTTTTTGATGACAACTTGGCACTAATTTAGCGCAGGAAGCAAACTATTTTTGTTTTTATCTGGAATTTTTTCGAAGTAAGATTTTCTAGTTTGACAACGTAAAGTTTACAATTTCGTCATCTTGGTATTTTAAAAATAGAGCAACTTGCAGTGTCTAACATTATTTATCCCGGATATGAATTTGAAAAAGGAATCACTGGAAACTGTCATTGCAAAAGCTATTGAATCATCGCTTGCGCCTTCTTATGTATTATCTGACAAGGCGAAAAAGCGAATTGAAAAATCCGCCGAAAAACTTGGCGAGAAGCTATCTGAATTGTTTGAAAAAGAAAAGAAGAAGGCACTAAAGAAAGCGGATGAGAAGGTAAAAGAGAAAAAGCCGATTACAGAATCTGAAAAGGATACTGGCAAGGATTTGTCGGATCAATAATTTTTTTGAGCAGATTCCGCGTCCGGTCCAGTTTACTGCTGACCGGATGCGATTTGTTGATTTCAACAACACCTTTCTAGAAGAATTTTATAGCACTGCGAAATACCCTTATCAATAAGGTAAGGGATTTTTGAACGGATGGCATTAACTTGCGATCAGATTCAATCGTTGGGAAAATTGTTATGAATTACGTTGCCCTGTTTTATTTTTTCAAAAAATACAAGTCTCTGACCTTTCTGGTGCTGCATTTTTGCTGCGGTTTTTTCTGCAATTTTTCTTTCGCGCAAATTGAAACACAAGATCACTCCAAAGAAAATAACGAACAGCTTCATAATAATTTCAGCAGGCCCGATTCAGTTTTGCTTGTTTTAAAAGAACAATATAACAAAGCCGTAAAAATTGATGATCAGGTGAAAGCGGCACAATATCTTCACCAGATTGGTAAACTTCTATTCAGTTCCGGGCATTATCCACAGTCGCTGGACTATCTTCTGCAAGCGGATAACATTTTTCGTAAACAGAAACAAATGATATTGCTTGCTGAAAACCTGGGAACACTTGGTGAGCTTTATTACCGGACCACCCAAACTTCCCTGGCCAGAAAACAATTTGATGAGGCACTTTCTCACTACCAAAACCTAAAAGACGAAGCGGGCAAGGCAAATATTTATGGGCATATAGGTCATTTGTATGAGAAACGGCAATTGTATGACAGCTCATTCTTTTTTCAAAGAAAAGCGTTGCAGGCCTACGAGCAGATCAATCAAAAAGACGGTGCTGCCAAAATATATGAGAATATCGGCAGTATTTATGAAGACCAGGAAAAGTATGATTCAGCTTACTGGTATTTTAATAAAGCCTATGTACTCAATAAGCAGCAGAAAAATGACAGGGCGCAAATTGAGGTGCTGAATAATCTGGGTGATGTGTTGCGGAAAACGGGTCGTTATCGGGAGGGTCTAAATTTTAGTATGCAGGCACTTGCGATGGCTGAGAAAACGGGAGAATATTACCAGCTTTCCGGGGCTTACAATGATATTGGAAAGGGATATAACTTCCTGAATAAAAATGATAGCGCATTTTATTATTTGTCGTTAAGCAGAAAATTCCTGAACGATATTTATTCAGAGGAAAGCAACAAGCAACTCGCTTTATTGCAAACTTTATATGAAATAGAAAAAAAAGATAAGGAAATTGAAGGATTGACATTAGCCAGAAAGACAGATTTGCTTATCAGTATAGCAACCGGCGTTGTGATTGTTTTGGTTATTTTAATTGCAGGGCTTATCATCAGCAGGCAGCGTTTGAAGATCAAAAATGAGCAAAAACTTCACGAACAAAATAAGCAGGTATATCTAACCCAAAACCAGCTGATGGAAGTGGAGCTTGAAAACAAAAAGTTGCAGGAGGAAAATCTCAGACAGGAACTTGAAATTAAAACCAAAGAATTAAGCAGTTATACGCTGCACGTTATCCGCAAAAATCAGCAGCTCGAAGACTTGCAGGCACAATTGGAAGGGCTGGTTAAAGATGACAAACGCGACCAGAAAAAACAGATCAAGCAGTTGTCAGATCAAATCAGTGCAGGGCTCAGCGATGACCAGCATTGGGAAGAATTTCGTGGGATTTTTGAGCAGGTTCACCAATCCTTTTTTGACCGTTTACAGCAACAATCCGGTCCGCTCACTTCGAACGATCTGCGCCTGATAGCGCTGATGAAAATGAATCATACCTCCTCTGATATATCCACGTTGCTCGCCGTCTCTCAGGATAGTCTGCGTGTGATGCGCCACAGACTTAGAAAAAAGTTAAACCTGCCGCAGGGAGAAAATCTTTCCAACTTCATTCAATCCATTTGATTCGTCTTAACATTTAGATAATACTAAGATAACACAAAGATAATGGATATGCGTTACGAGATAAATATCTAATAATCAAACAAATATATAGTTATTTTTCCATTTGTTGCCTTCTTGTAACGCCTGAAATGAGGTTGTTTCCCTTTTGTTAACGGCGCCGATTTGCATCCCGGCGATTTCTTTGCTCACCTTCGTATCGTTGTTTAAAACAGGCAGAATTATTTGCCTTAATCATTAACCGATTCGAATTTGAAAGATGAGTTATAAATTTTATTTGTGTCTGGCCGTTTTTATTTCATGCTCTTCTTTTGTGTTTGCAGGAACATTAAGAGGGAAATTGACCGAAGCTGCGAGCGGTGAACCTGCGCTTGGCGTTGTGGTGATGCTGGAAGGAACAAGTTACCAGGATGTCTCAGGACTTGATGGAAGTTTCACGATTCGAAATGTAAAAAAGGGAACTTACAAACTGATCGTTCGTCATATTTCCTACGCCATTGTTCAGAAAGAAATTTCAATTTCAGAGGAAGAACTATTGCAATTAGATATGGCTCTTGGAGCGGCTGAGAATTTGAAACTCGATGAGGTATCGGTAGTCGGAAAACGTGATGGTTCGGCGGATCAGACTGCTCGTTCATTGGAGCGAAATGCCGATCAGGTCATGAACATCGTGTCAGGAAAAACGATCCAGATATCGCCGGATTTGACTGTGGCCAATGTGATCCAGCGTGTTTCTGGCGTGACGCTGGAACGTAACAGCAATGGTGACGGACAACATGCCATCCTTAGAGGAATGGATAAACGGTATAATTACACACTGGTCAATGGCGTGAAAATTCCCAGTCCGGATAACAAATACCGTTACGTTCCACTGGATATTTTTCCATCTGATCTGCTCGACCGCCTGGAAGTTTATAAAGCTTTAACGCCGTCCATGGAAGGTGATGCCGTCGGTGGGGCAATTAATATGGTGATGAAAGATGCGCCAGACCGTTTTACGTTTTCAGCTAACGTTTCAGGTGGTTATAATGAACTTTTCATGGAGCGTGATTTCATGAGTTATGATTATAAAAATATTCAGTCAAAATCGCCTTACGAGAGAAATGGCTCTCAATACAACGCAACACCGGCTGACTTTTCAAAAGCGGCGATTGATTATAATTCAAAAAAACCATTGCCGAATTTGCTCGGCAGCATGGCAATTGGAAACCGGTTCTTGAACGGAAAACTGGGTGTGCTTTTGGCTGGAAGTTATCAGAACACGTTCAGAGGAAGCAACAGTTTGTTTTTTGACTCTGAAACGGTAGACACCCAACGTGGTGAAACATTAACCAAAATGAACGAACGCCAGTATTCGGAGCAGCAAATCCGCTATGGTTTTCATTCAAAAATTGATTACAGATTTAATGACAGACACAAGATTCAATTTTACAATGCTTTTATGAATCTGACCAATGTCCAGGTGAGAGATGTGAAATCAACACAGCTTACTATCGGTGGATATGATCCGGTTTTGGGTAATGCGACGCTGGGTTTTTCAACACGTTCGAGGCTGACGCGCCAGCAAATTTTTAACAGTACTTTGCAGGGAAAACATCAACTTACAGAGAAACTGGGTTTGCAATGGTCGGCCGTTTATTCAAAAGCGACCAATGAAGTGCCGGACAATGTCACGGTGCCGCTATTAGGAATTCGTAAAAATTTCGTTGACACCAAAACAACTGTCGGTGATGCGTCCAGAAGATGGGAGCACAATTCGGACAGGGATATTTCCGCTTACCTGAACCTTACCTATGCGCAGCCTGTCGGAAATATGCAGCTGGAATACATGGCGGGCGGTTTGTTCAGGGATAAAGCCCGGACGAATTTCTATAACAATTATCAGTTGAGACCGACGGATCTCTTCGCGCAGTTTGGGACTGATTTTACGGAATACACTCAGGTTCAGTGGACAATCCAGAATCCGAGAGGCGCAGTGGCGACTGCTTTAAATTATGACGCTACTGAGCAAATTAAAGCGGGATATGTTCAGGTCAAGGCGGAAGCATCCAATCTGGAAGTGCTCGGGGGCGTTCGTATAGAGGCAACCGATCAGAGTTACAGCATGCTTTTTCCGATAGGTGAAGATCGCCCTGTTGGAAGTCAGGTTTATACCGATTTTTTGCCAGGTCTTCATTTTAAATACAAAACCGGAGAAAACGTCAATCTTAGAGCCTCGTATTTCAGGTCGGTAAACCGGCCGGGTTTCTTTGAAATTGTTCCTTACCGCATTGTGCAGGAGGAATATCAGGAACGGGGAAACGCCGATTTGAGAAGAGCTATCGCTGATAATATTGACCTTCGGTATGAAATTTTCCCGAATGCTTCGGACCAGTTTATGGTTGGTCTTTTTTACAAACATATCAAAGATCCGATCGAATATACTTTACAGCGTGATGCGGTTCGTGGTCAGGATATCTTTTACGCGCCGGGGAATTTTGGAAATGCCAATAACTACGGGATTGAAATCGACTATATCCGGTATTTTAAAATGTTTGGTATAAAGGCCAATTACACCTACACACATTCAAAGATTACCACGCCAAAATCACAAAGGATCAGAAACGAAAGTGGTGATCTTGAAACAATCAATATTGACCAGTCCAGACCGCTTTATGGTCAGTCGGCACATGTTGCAAACCTTTCTTTGCTATATAAAAATGCTAAAAGAGGGATAGATGGGCAATTGGCGGCAGGTTACACCGGCGACCGGATCAATACGGTATCTCAATTCCTTGATAACGACTTGTGGCAGAAGGGTTTCATTCAAATGGATGCTTCTATTGATAAGACATTTTCCAGCGGCTTTGGCATTTTTGTGAAGGCGAATAACCTGTTGAATACGCCAATGGAAGTTTATATGAAAAATGTTAGTGCAGCAAATCTAAATGTTCCTGAGCAGGGCAGTTCAACAAAGACTTTGATGCGCCGCGATTATTACCAACGATCTTATCTCCTGGGAGTTCGATATAAATTTTAAACAATATTTATCTAAAACAATTATCTTATGTACGAATTTAAAATGAAAAATCTTTTCGCTTATGCCTCTTTGGCAATGCTTGCGCTGGCAGGCTGTGATAGTGATAATTCTGAACCGGCACCGTCAGTGGAAGTTCCGGTAGTTCAAGAGTCAGTTTCCGGTGAAGTTTCGGGCACGTGGACGAAGGGCGGAACTTATAAGATCACAGGGCATATTCAGATTCCGGAAGGGAAATCTTTGACGATTCAGGAAGGTGTTACAGTCCTTTTTAGCGACTCCGTTGTTAAGCCGGAAGTGGTAGTTAAAGGAAACTTGTATAGTCTTGGCACCGCCGAAGCTCCTGTAAAATTTACCGTTCCTGATAGTTGGAAAACAGCAAAAAACCAGTTCGGTAATCTTTGGGGCGGACTTATTGCAGGGCCAAAATCGAGTGAATTTGTTTTGAGCTACACAATTCTTGAATACGGCGGAGCGGTAACTACCGAAGAATCTCCTTCTGTAAAAGCCGGACTTTACAAGGCAGCAGCAGGTGAACATGTTCCGGTTCTTTACTATCCAAATATTAGTGGAAAGCTTGTCGTTACCAACAGCATCATTCGTAATTTTAACGAAGACGGATTCTATATTGAAGGTGGACAAGTCATTATCGCCAATAATTATTTCTATACAACAGGAGTATCTGGTGGTGACGCGATTAATATTAAATCAGGTGTTCAGGCTGATGTGGCTTTTAACGTAGTATATAGTCCAAACACCAATGCATTGAAATTGTCAAATTCGGGAGACCGTACGCCGCAGGCTTATGTGGTCGGATATAACAATACGATCGTCAACGCTGGATGGAGAAGACCGACGACAAAAGGTGGTTCGATCTGGCTGGAAAAATCGGTTCGTGCTGATCTTTACAATAATCTTTTAGCGAACGACCGTTATGGAATTAAGAGAGATAAAGGTGCTCCGGAAGATGCTCGTTCGGTGATCAGCAATACTTTTTACTACGGTAACAACCAGACTACGACTGATCAGTTTCAGCCATCAGACGAAATCGTAAAAGGGGTTAATGATATTATTTCAGCCAAAGCGGCCGAGAATGATCCGAAATTTGTGAATTATCCGTTGAACACTGATACACAGAATGCTGCCTTCAATACAAGCTGGGATTTCCATTTGCAAGCTGGTTCACCTGCATTGAGCAAAGGTAAAACTGACTTCACACGTCTGTTCGCAAACGGAATTGTTGTCAATGGCGTAACCTATAAATCCCCTGCTCCGGCAAACTTCATCGGTGCTTTTGGAACCAAGTAATTGTAAATTTTCGATCCATTTAAATTAATTCTGTGAAATTACTGATTAGCTTTCTAAGCGTTCTGAGTATATTTTCCGTGTCTTGCCAGGAGAAAAAGGATATTGCTGATTCTCCTGTGACAGACTCTGTCAAGATTATTGAACCATTATATATATCGGATACGGTGGCGCACGATACGGATGATCCTGCGGTTTGGATAAATCCCGCGGACCCGTCGCAAAGTTTGATCCTGGGAACTGATAAGGATGAAGATGGCGGACTGTACGTTTTTGATTTGAAAGGTAAAATCGTCAAAGACAAAGTGATCCGCGGACTGAAAAGACCAAATAATGTGGATATTGAATATGGATTTATGTTAGGAGGGAAACTAACTGACATAGCCGTGGTCAGTGAGCGTTTCACGCACAAACTTCGCATCTACTCACTACCTGACATGAAACCGGTTGACGGTGGAGGAGTCGAAGTTTACCAGGGAGAAACCCTCGAAGGCGGACGGGATTTAATGGGTATCGCGCTTTATAAAAATAAATCCGGTAAGATTTATGCGATTGCCGGTAGAAAAACTGGTCCGACTGATGGGACTTACCTTTGGCAATATCTTTTGGAAGACGATGGTTCGGGAAAGGTGAAGGCCACTTTGGCGCGCAAGTTCGGAACATACAGCGGGCTAAAAGAAATTGAGTCGATTGTTGTGGATGATGAGCTCGGTTATATTTATTATTCCGATGAAGGAAAAGGCGTTCATAAATATTACGCCGATCCGGAAAAGGGTAACAAGGAGCTTGCTCTCTTCGCAACAACAGGTTTTACTGAGGATCACGAAGGTTTATCTATTTACAAACTAACAGATTCGACCGGGTATTTGTTGGTATCTGATCAGGGGGCCAACCAGTTTCAGATATTTAGCAGAGAGGGTGAAAGTGATAACGCGCAAAGCCATTTACTTTTAAAAACGGTCAAAGTGAAAGCGTCTCATAGTGATGGCTCCGAAATGGTTTCCGTGCCTTTAAACGACGATTTTAAAAACGGACTTTTTGTAGCCATGAGCGATGATAAAACTTTTCACTTATACCGCTGGGAAGACATTGCTGGAACCATTCTTAAATCGATTGAAAAGGAAAAGAATTAGAACAATAATCAAATTCTTTATTGTACAAAAACGGGACTTGCGAAAGTTCCGTTTTTGTTTTTAGCAAGTTGAGTTCAATTCTTGAAAATTAATATGGCTGGCTTGATTTTTTAATTTAATTTTAATGTCAACACTAAATACAGCACAGCCTCTTGAATTTAAGATATTATTGCCTGCTTTTTTTATTAATCGCTCCTTTTGATGCAGCTTTTGGCCAGGAGAAACCCGGATGGATCAAACGGGTAGTTCAGAAAGCGATCTCTGATACTACCTCACCAGGGAAACCCAGTTTCAGAATTTATCCAACACTTGCTTATTCGCCCGAAACTAGCTTTGAGTTCGGTTTTTCTTCGTTGCTGCTTTTTCAGGCGAAGAATGATACGCTGAACCGATTGAGTGAAATCCAGGCTTTTACTTTTATTACACTCGAAGCACAATACGGTATCTGGCTGGATAATGCGATTTATGGGGATAAGGATAAATGGTTTTTTCTGGGAAGAACCAGATTTCAGCGTTTCCCATTATTATACTACGGAATTGGTCCCGAAACATCAGGCCACGAACCGGCACTGATTGATGCAAATTATCTGCTGTTAAGACAACGTGTTCTTCGTAAAATCGTTCCTAACCTTTTCATTGGGCCGGAGATTGATTATCAGCAATTGTATAATACCAGTTTCAATCAGCCCGAAGGTAACCATGAATATGAAGCACCGTTGGGTAGTGATGGTACGAGAAATATCGGTCTTGGAGCCGCTCTTGTGTATGACAACCGCCACAACGTTCTTAATGTTCGAAAGGGACTTTTTAGTGAATTATCATTTTTACAATATGCTCCCAAGCTGGGCAGTGACTATAAATTTTACGGAGTAAACCTGGATATTCGCTCATCACATCCTACCAATTCTAGAAACGTACTTGCCTGGCAATTGTATGGGAATTTTTTATCAGGAAATGTACCCTTCAATCAGCTGGCACTGATGGGTGGGGAAATGATTATGCGTGGATATTATTCCGGGCGATATCGGGACAAAAATATGCTCGCTTTTCAAACCGAGCATCGCTGGCTGCCATTTAGGTTCAGTAAGCGTTTTGGGGGAACGGTTTTCGCTGCCGCTGCTGTGGTTGCTCCGAAAATAAATGAGTTTAGCTGGAAACATATTCGCCCTTCCGGTGGCGTAGGGCTGCGATATTTGCTTTTTCCTAAGAAGGATATTTTCCTCCGTATGGACGTTGGGTTCACGAAAGAAGGACCTGGAATCTATCTTTTCACAGGCGAAGCATTCTGACGAATAATTCTTTATTCGCTGCTTTCGTCATATTGGAACAGTATTTTAAACTGGTAGTCATATAAGTTGTGAAGGGATATTATTTCCGCACAACCACTTCATCACGATTCAAACCAGTTGAAAATGAAAATCTTATTGTACGTTGACTTTGACGAAAAAGACCGGGAAGACTTTAAAAAACAATTACCTGATAAAACTGAACTTATATACAAATCGGATATCTCAGAATCGGAGTTAGCTGATGCATTGAAAGATGCAGAAATTCTGGTTGGAAATCCGCCGGTTGAGTCGATTAATGAAGTTTCGTCTTCACTAAAATTTTGGCAGCTTGAACATGTGGGTTTTGAGCAATACAAGGATGTTGACTTCAAAGGAAAGGTAGCCAACGTTGGTGACATATCTGCTGTGCCGGTGGCAGAAACAATCATTAGCGGCGTTTTAGCGTTTTACCGTGGCGTTCACAGTATGGTAAGAAACCAGCTTGAAAAGAAATGGGTAGGAGAGGAAGCAGAGCCTTCACTGCACATACTTGGAGAAAAGCAGGTAATTATCCTCGGTTCCGGAGCAATTTCAGCACATGCAAAGAAGGTCTTGAAAGCATTCGGATGCAAGGTGCAGACGACAGCTAAAAGCGATCCTGACGCTGATATTCATTCATTTGAAGATCTGTTGAAAGAATTGCCGGAAACTGATCTTGTTATTAATACATTGCCCGGCAATCTGGAAGATTATGTTTCCGCCAAGTTTTTTGAAGCGATGAAGGAAGGAAGCCTTTACGCGTCCGTAGGAAGGGGGAATACGACAGATGAAGAGGAAATGATCAAAGCCATTAAGAGCGGACGTTTACTCGGAGCGGTTCTGGATGTAACCGAAGTTGAGCCATTGCCAAAAAGCAGTAAACTGTGGACAATGAGTAACGTAATTTTAACGCAACACACCGGAGCAGCTCATAACCATAGGAATAGAGATAAAGTGGAGGTTTTTGTCAAGAATATTAAACAATATCTTGGCGGGAAAAAAATGGAAAATGAAGTGAAGCTCTCGGACGGATATTGAATATCTGATGGTGTGGAAAAACGACTTTTTATTGCATAGAAAACGGCCCGGACTTCGGGCCGTTTCTAGTTAGCTTCGAATTATTTTGTAATCCGATAAATGCCGTTGTAGTTTAGTTAATTGATTTTCGTTTAGAAAGTCTGATTCACTTTAACCTATTACGAATGAACTATAATTTTGATAAAAACGCCTCGGGCAGAATATTTCGACCGCTGGTGCTGATGACGATCTTATTTTTGGCGAATTTTGCTTCGGCAGAGAATTTACGGAATCCTCTGATCAAAAGTGATACGCTTCGGTTGTTTCTGATTGGAAATAGTTTCTCGCAAAATGCTACGCGCTATTTACCTCAACTTGCCAAAGAAGGCGGCCATCCTTTAAAGATAGGGCGTGCAGAACTTGGAGGATGTTCGTTACAACGGCATTGGGAAATTGCGGAAGCCGCAGAGAAAAATCCGGAAGATCCTAAAGGCAAAGCATACGAAGGGAAGTCGCTGCGGGAATTATTGTCGGTTGGGAAATGGGACGTCGTGACCATTCAACAAAATTCTATGAATTCCGGTGATGTGAAAACGTATATGCCTTATGCGAAGAAACTTTTTGACCTGGTAAAATCTATCCAGCCCGATGCGAAAATCATGATGCATCAAACATGGGCTTACCGGATCGATTCCAAGCAGTTTACGCAAACGGCGCATGATCAATTTGCGGCAAGCGCGAAAGAAATGTGGGAACAATCAAGGGCAGCTTACCATGATATTGCCAAAGCATTAGGAATAGAAATAATTCCGGTTGGTGATGCTTTCTGGAAAATCAATTCTGATTCCAAAACAGCTTATAAACCTGACTCGACATTTAAATTTGACTTGGCAAAGTCTCCCGAACTCCCAAATCAAACGAACTCGCTTCATGCAGGCTATCGTTGGGATAAAAGCGGGAAGATAGCTTTTGATTCAAATCATGCCAATGAGGCCGGATGTTTTCTCGGAGGTTTGGTTTGGTATGGAGTTCTTTTTGATGAAACACCTGCCAAATTAAAATTTTTGCCGGAAAATGTCGACGAAGGTTTTGCTGAGAATTTGAGACAAACAGCAGCAGACCTGACGACAGAAATCAAAAAGTGATTGATTGGCATTAATAACAAAACGGGCGCGCATTAATTTGCACGCCCGTTCTTATAATCAATATATCAAGCCGAATCTATTAATTTGATCCGTTTTTCTTTTTCTTTGATCGGTCAACCAATGCGCCTGTTCCGGCACCTACGCCAGCACCGATTAAAGTTCCCACTATTGCACCTTCCGCACGTTTTTTGTTAATGATTGCTCCTGTAACTGCCCCCGTTCCGGCACCGACAACGGCACCCTTGGCAGTATGGCTCCAACCTTTTCTCTTTTGAGTTGCAACCGGAGCTACGTTGTTATTTGCTACAATCTGCTTGTCATTTTCCTCATTTTGCGCTTTCAGTTTCGCTTCACGATCCGCCATTACTGCGTTCATTGAATCAACAACTGCCTTTTTAGCCAGTACATTTTGCATTGAATCAATGGTGGCTTGTTTGGCTTTAAGAGCCGCGGACTCTGATTTTGAGCCACTATCGCAAGCAAATAGAAAACAAACTGCGCTGAAAATTAAAACGATCGATTTCATAGTATAGATTTTAGGTTTCTCAATAATCTATATTAAGTCCTAAAATCATGCCAGTCTGATACCGAATAGCGATGAACTGTCGCGGAAAAAAACTATTTACGTCCATTTTCGGATATGGTTATGCGTCGACAAGCTTTTGAATGTCAAGTTTTTTCATTCCCATAATCACCTGCATTACGCGCTGTGCTTTTTCTGGATCAGACATTAATTTGGAAATAATCGCAGGAACAATCTGCCAGGAAAAACCATACTTATCTTTGAGCCAGCCACACATGCTCTCCTGGCCGCCATCTGCCGTCAGCTTTTCCCAGTAATAGTCGATCTCTTCCTGATCTTCACAATTAACAACGAATGATACAGCCTCGCTAAATTTAAAGTGTGGTCCTCCGTTCAGACCCATAACCCGGTTTCCATTCAATTCAAAAATAACGACCATGGGCGTATCCTCTATAATTCTTGAATTTTTAAAAACAGAACAGTAGAATTCGGCTGCAGATTTCGCGTTGCCATCGTACCACAAACATGGAAATATCTGGTTGTCCATTGTTGAAAATTTTTTAGTTCAAGTGAATAATTTGCTCACAAGTTTAGTAAACTATTATTGAAAGAATGGGGGGATAAAACGACATTTCAGGGGGTAATCAGGACGAAATTTGCGTTTCTGAAAACAAAGGAAAAGAGAGCGCAAGCAGGGATTTTTTGTCCGCGGATTTGAAAACTTTAAGGTCTAACTATCTGATTTTACGGTAAATAAGTTATGAGGTTATTTTAAGGTATTGTTGAAAGTTCTTTATTCTTTTGAAGTGGTTTTAGCGTACTACCTTTTCAGACATGATTATGATAAAAGCTCTCATAAATTCTGATTTAGATCACACCTCGCAACGCCCGGCCGTAAATCCCAATGTTTCACGATATTATATGAAAGGTGACGTTGTCCAGGTCGCCCGTGCGAAATATGAAGATAATCAAACGCTCTGGTATATCCTGGAAAATGGTATTCAGGTAGACGCGCACTTTGTAGAAATTGAGCCTTATTCCGGCGTTGGAGAAGCGGATAGAACGCATTTTTTTCTATGTTACCGTAAGCTTGATCAGAATAATAATCCTTCACTAGATGACGAAGGTGCACCGGAAAAGCTACATTTCGCACAAATTACCACCCCAAGCGACACACGCAGATTTATGGTCAACCACTGGGATGAGCATACGTTTGTGAATGCTGTGATGCAATCGGTCAGAAAGCTTGAAAGCGAAAGAAAACATGTATTTATTTATATTCATGGCTTTGACTGGGAGCCTGGACTTAAACTGGATCTTCCCGCTTCATTTGTTCAGAGCTATATGAGCCATCCCGCAAACACTATTGCCAAAGTTATTTATTTTGGATGGCCCTCTTCCGGTTGGCGGACAAAAGCTGATGACAAAGCGATTCAAGCAGGTGAGCATTTTACGCGAAAGAATTTTTTTAATTATTTTAAATTGCTGTCTGACGCATTGAAAGAGGAAGGCAAAAGTCTGAATTTGATTGTGCATTCGTTTGGTCACCAGTTACTTAACGGAATGATTAATCCAGGTGACAATCATGTGCCACGTATCCCTCAAAACATTTTTGAGCACGTATTTTTGATGGCTCCTGACATAACGCATCTTGCTGTTCAAAGGGACGGGGTATTTTTACGGAACCAGAAAAAGACCAGAAGAGGCAAACATTTTATGTATAGTCTGGCACCGCTGAAAAAACTTAGCGCAAATGTACACGTCTATTACAACGAACTGGATTATTTACTATACCTAAGCACACAAAAGTTTAACGGTAATAAATCAGACGGGAAATTCGACCCAAAACCAGATATTGAAGGTATAACTACTGACTATCGCAACCTGGGAAATTATGGAAGGGCATTGTTTGATGCGTCGGATTCCGGCCTGGTTTCTGAGGATGGTTTTAATTATTTTGATGTTCAGGATCTGGTGAAAACAGAGCTGGAAGCCGACCCGTTGTATTATCCGTTTCGAAATCTCAAAGATGAGCATATGATCAGGACGATTACGAACATAAGGGAACATTCCAGCTATGAAGGACTGGCTTTGCCGGATACTTTCTGGAACAGGCACTTTCTCATGACGCATCATCAGTATCTTTTTACATGCCGGCCCGTAGTTGACCATGTGCTTCGCCTTTTAAATAAATCACCAAAATTAGCCGAGGAAGAGCTTATCGTTTAGAAATCGGAAATCCTTAGGTAAGATAAAGACGTGAGTTTCTTATTTCCCAGACTTCATCGCCCTGACCACTTTTAGTTCTTTGTCTCCGGCGAATTTCTTATACTCGGCTGTTCCATATCCATACAAAGCTATTTTACCTTCCTTATCATGGTGAACGCCCCAGCCATATCTTTTAGTGAGCGGTGAAGCGCGGAGGCATGCCTGCCCTTTGGAAAAAAACTCTTTTCTTGATTCTTCCAGCTCGCTATCTGTCAGATCTTTTCGTTCCGCATAAACTTTAAACAAAACGTCGTCAGAAGTAAACTTGTATGGATGTTTGCTAATCATGTCAAACTGGATATTGGCAACCGTTATTTTATCCGCCTTTACCGGTGGAATTTCCCCACCCATTGCCGGAGAATCTTCCGCAATTTCAATGAAGGTGTTTTGATAGTTGGTGGTATGTTGTTTCATGACATTGCGTTGGAATAATGGTACAGCCTATAAACGAATATACCATTTAAGATCTGATTATTTATTTAGAACTGTCAGGTTCGATATTACCGAGCATCAATAACATTTTCTCTCGGAATTATTTTTAATTATTGAACAAGTGTCTGATTTCGATAATAGTTTGAGAAATCATTCAACCCGATTAAGAATTTCCAGAATGGCCCTGTCCTCAACAGCGTTGGCCTCGCGATCGTGATTATGAAAATCTTCCATTTTTCTCGTTCTTTTGGAAGTGTCTGCCAGTCCTCTTTCTACCTTATCCTGGTATTCTTCCAAAGATCGGCAGTAATAATGATTGATCTGTATTTTGTCTACACTGGTGTCTGAGTATGAACTGGTTATCTGGCTGAAATGCTCATTCACGGCGAAATGACCTTTTTTGTAACTAAACAAATGAGCTCCAATCGAACGCTTCACAAACCTTGGCTGGACGATTAATTTAACATGCCTATTGATCGGAAAACTTGCTTGTGATCTCTTCAAAAAGCTTCGTAACTGCGACCGCAGCGTTCTTTTGATATACCCGCTAGATCCAAAGACAAGCCAGTTTATGCCCAGACCGCCTACATTTTCGAAATCTTTCAAAAATCCAGGCAAGTCGCCTGAGGTACTTTTCGGGACGATAAATTCATCAGCGTCAATAAATCCAATCCATTGAGAAAAAGCACTCCGCCTTTTGAGGCAGTCATTGTATGCTGTCACCTGCTTAGCTTTTCCATAGATTTTTATGACCGTTGCATAGTTTTCCAGTCCCAGCATTTTCAACGTTTCCGAAACAGCAATTTTACTTTCGTTATCGTATATGTAAAAATGCTCAATTCCGATTTTTATATGGTAATTCATCCATTCTTTCAGATACTCATTTTCGTCTTTGACAATGCAGCAAATTGTTAAATAATAAGATTGTTTTTTTTCTTGATTTGTAAAACGTTGTATCAAATCCTGAATTCTGAAACCGCCAATAATCATAAGTATTCAAATATCTATGTGCTGCTAGTAAAATAAAAAATAGCCGAAAGTTCAGCTACAGCGGGTTAAACTCAGATATTTTATCCTTTTGCTATAAAATTTTTCGCCTTTCTTCGGATAGAAGAAAGGCGAAAAAATAAATCAAAAATAAAATATTTTACTTGATACCTTTTCCTGTTGCTGCCCAGTAAATTCCTCCGTAAAGGTGGTCAAGAAATGATTGGTCAGAATAAACTAATCCAATATGGCCCAGGCCAGTGTAGAAAGCGCGGCCGCCGTCGTATTTATGATACCATGACATCGGGTGAACATCTCCCATGCCTTTTCCTTCGTTGTCTCCCCATTTGGTTTTCGCATCGTAAGTTTTCTCATCCAGCGTGATCAGGAATTTCAGATCGTTTGATTTGTATGGTTTTTGATATTCGTACCACTCGTCTGTCCACAACATTCTTTTCGGGAAACGTTCAAGACCTGGAAAATTGCTGTCAACTACGTCCAGATAAGCAGTTTGCTGTGCCGGGTGAATTTTGAACATCATGCCGACCATCTTCGTGTACCATGGCCATTCGTATTCAGTATCAGCAGCGGAGTGGATACCAACCCAACCTTTGCCAGACTGAATGTATTTTTCAAAAGCGGCCTGCTGTTCATCATTAAGAACGTCACCTGTTGTGTTCAGGAAAATTACCGCTGCATATTCTTTCAATTGTTTTTCGTTAAAAACAGATGCATTTTCCTGCCAGTCAACAGTGAAATTGTTTCTTGCAGCCAGATTTCTTATTCCGTCAACTCCTTCGTGAATGGACTGATGGTGAAAGCCTGCTGTTTTTGAGAAAAGTAACACCTTGAACTGCTGTGCGTTAGCGAAGGTCGCAGTAGCAATGACGAAAAGTAGGGCCAGTGATTTTTTTAACATTTTTATTGTAAATTAAAATTTAATGGAATTAAAGAGATTTGAGGATAATAAAGTCAAATGATACCCCAAGATTTCATTGTATATAAGGATGAAGTTAGACGAAATATACTTAGGTAATTTTATCAAAAAATCATTTCCCCATTACCAACCGTGTTTGGGCACTACCTCCATCTGCGTCCAGTAACTGAATTTTTAAATTCGATTCCTTCGTCAGATTTCTATCTACGGCCAGCGTTACCGTATGAATTCCCTGTAAAAGTTCAGCTGTTAAACTGTTTTGTAAAAGTTTTCCCGGTTTTCCATCTACCCAGGCTTGTATACCCGTTGTGGTGTTAAGAGACAGATTCACCGTTCCTTTTGTAACTACTTCAATCTCAAAACGAATAAAACTCAGACGTTTTGAACCGGCGACTTCAATAACAGGAATTTCGTTAAGGGGCAAGTCACCGGCTACCTTGCTGTATATCGGATCGAAAACAACTTTCGAGTTTTCTTTTATAACGTAGGTAACTCCCTCTGCCGCTAGTTTTTTCATAAGCTCTTTACCTGGGACTGCGCTGCTCCAACGGCGAACGAATCGGGTTGTGGGTACGCGGTAATTACCAGATTCACCTAATTTTGAAAGAAAGCCAATCAAATTGATGAATTCCTGCTGATCCAGGCCTGCTGTAAGTCCCGGAGGCATTAATGAGCCAGGCACCTTTTCCATTAATTCGACCTGGCTTTTTGGTATGGATACTTCTTTTCCCGTTACGTCCCGGATCACAATATCTGAGGCGCCGTCGCTGGCAAGATACCCAAGCATTTCTGTCCCATCTTTTTTCAAAACCCGTTTTAAATCGTAACCTTCTTTGATCGATAAATTTGGGTAAAGCACAGAACGGATGATTGTCTCCACAGGTGAGCTGGTGCCGAGACTGCTCAAATCAGGACCGATACGCCCGCCTGCGCCACCGATTGCATGACAGGAAGTACAGTTGACTTCCGCTTTTCTGAAAATCAGTTCTCCTTTTTCCGGATCAGCTTTTTCACTGATCACTTTTGCCAGGCCAGCAATTTCGTTGTCATTAAGTTCCTGAGCCATTTTTGCTGCGGGCATCGCTCCGCCGGATTTTTCGAGGGCAGCTTTGAGTGCAAGCACGTCGGTCTGCCTTTGTCGCGTCCACATCACGCGCGTCTGAACCAGTTGTCTGCCTTTTTTAGCAATGGATTCAGGGATTTTCTTTGAATTAATTGCGGCAGTTAACGCTTCCGTTCCGGCTTTGTTTCCAATCAAAGCGATGAAAATATCTGACATATCCGTATCCGCGGGAAGTGTTCGCATAAGCTCCGTTCCAATACGCGCAGCCTCCTCAGGGTTGAAATCAGCTAATTGTGCTGTGGCTATGATCCTCACTTCCGCAGCATTTTTAGGCCCAGCCATCTCAGTCGCCAGTTTTAGTGCGTTTGTTTTATTGATAGCCGCCAAGGAAGAAAGCGCCGTTTTTTTAGTCGGGATATTTCCTGTTTTAATCAGGCTTAAAAGGCGGTCACTGAGCTGTTCAAGCTTCCATAATCCGATCAGTCGAATGGCGGACTGGCTAACTGCTTCATCTTCATTTCCAATCAAATTGGCAATACGCTCCGGATTATTATCTGGTATAAGTTTTCTTGAACGCGCCGCTTCTTCTAACGCATTCAGCTGTAAAATCAGTGTTTTATCTTTGTTCTGCACCGCAAAATCCAGCAGCATATTCAAGTCGGCGACCGTTCCTGATTTCGCAATGGCATTGATAACATCCTTTTGATATTCAGAAGGAACCTGACCTTTTTGATATATTTTTATTAAAAGTGATACCGCTTCCGGCGAACTAACTGACTTCAAGGCAAAAACAGATTTTTTAGCATCTGCAAAGAAATCAGGTTCAGCTTTTAATCTGGCCATCCATATCGGTTGAAGTTCGCGTACCGTCTGCCAAAGCGCAAAATCGAGAAATTCATCCATCGGCTTGTCAAGCACCTTTAGAGCAGTACGGGAGGCCTCGGCAGTTTTCGTTTTCCGCAGTGCAATGACAGCTTCCAGACGAACCTGTGCATGTTCATCGTTGACCATTTTTTCGAGAATGGCAGGCACATTGGCAATTTTTGAATGCCAAGCTTGCAGCGTACGCAGGGCGGATGAACGGGCATTGTGACTTTCTGCATTTAACAGGCTTGTAAGCAGCGGTTCATTTACGGTTTCCAGCGCCTGAAAAACCCATAATGCTTCCAATAAAGTATGCTCATAATTTGCATCTTTTTTGTCCAGGGCACCAACCCATTTTTGCAACACAGGAATAACTTCTTTCGCTCCACGTTCTTTCAAAACTTGTTTTGCATTAGAACGTACCAGATCTTCCGGTGCTTTCAACGCCTCCAAAAGGACCGGAATTGAGGCATTGTTCAGTTTCTGTACCTTTGCCAACGGACGATTTTTTGCAGTAACACGCCAGATGCGTCCGTGTTCCTGGTCGCGCCTAGGATCAAAGAAGTCCACCTCTCCATGTTGAATGATTGGGTTATACCAATCGGCAACGTAAATGGCACCGTCTGGGCCGACATTTATATCTACTGGCCGGAAAGCAACATTGTCCGTCCACATCAAATCCTCCATTTGTTTGGACGCATATCCGCTTCCCTGTTCTTCAAGTTTGAAGCTATTGATCCGGTTCGCCCTGAAATCGTTTGTGATCATTCTTCCCTGCCAGGTATCGGGTAAATGGCTTCCTGAAATTACATCCAGTCCACTATGTTTTGGCTGTCCGGGATTCAGGCCACGAATAATACGTTCGGCACCTTGCGTCGCGGCGAAAGCAGCACCGGGAAAAGCATAGTTTATACCTTCACCACCTGCTCCGTCGGTTAAGAAAGACTGTCCCCAACGATCAAATTGCAAACCCCAGAAATTAATTCCGCCCCGGGCATACACGTCCAGTTCCAGTGTTTTCGGATTTAGCTGCCAGACGCCTCCGGCTTCCAGACGTTTTACGCCAAAAGGTGTTTCAATATGACTGAAAATGTAAATGGATTGGTTGAAATACATTTTCCCTTCTGGCCCCCAACGAAAGGTATGGATTAAATGATGTGCATCACCGGTTCCAAAACCATGCAAAACTCTGCGTTTTTTATCTGCTTTTCCATCGCCGTCCGTATCGGAAAAATGTAATACTTCAGTAGAGTTGGCGACATAAACTCCGCCATCACCCGGGAGAATTCCGGTAGGTGTAAGCAGGCCTTCGGCGAAAATCGTTGTTTTGTCTGCTTTTCCGTCACCATCAGTGTCTTCGATAACAAAAATCTTGTCGTTGGCTTCTTCGCCCGTTTTTAAATGCGGATAAGCAGTACTGCTCACCACCCACAAACGGCCGTCAGCATCCCAGTTCATCTGGATAGGTTTGGCAACCAGTGGTTCTGCTGCCCAGAGTGTCACTTCGAAACCATCGGCAACGTGAAAAGACGCGAGCTCTTTCTGAACGTCCGGATCGGGATCTTCTTTCACCGTAGCCTGGTGAACGGAAGATGTTGTTAAAAGAACCATCGGAATAATGACGGCTCCATATAGTGTTTTAGTAAATTTAAATGGCCTCATATTTTTTGCTATTGACCAGGCGTCTGAGCGTCTCGATGATTTGTGATGAATAATAAACTGCTCCCGCTGGATTGAACGGGCAAAAAATTGTAATTACTTTAAAGCAGATATTTGATAAATATGCGGTTTCGGCATTCGCTCCATGGCAATCTGGCTTTCCAGAAACTTGATCAGGATACTCTGGTCGTCCAGATCTTTCACATGTTTACCCTGCTCGTAAGCCCTGAATCCAATAATATAAGTTTCGTTTATCGGGCGGTACTGAAAAAAGAATAAGTCGTTTTTTTTTAGGATCATATTTTTCACCAGATTTGCCTGATTGAATGCGGCACCGTTCTTTATTTCAATTCCCGTTTCCCAGTCTTTTGCAGAAGCAGTGATCAGGTCGAAGCCATCTTCTTTTAGTGTATAAAATCCTTTTTTCAGACCAGAAATTTTAAAGATCTGAGGAGTGCTGTTTACCAATTCACCTGATTTCGGCGCGGGCAGTGGGAGATACTTTTGATTGATCGTAAATTTCAGATTATTAAGGTCATTTGTCTCTTTCATTTTTTTAATATTTTCAGAAGTCTCGATCGACTGTTTAGAAACATTGATCGCAGCAGGCTGTGGATCTGATTTTAAACCCAGATTATTTTCAAGAATTTCGGCCAGGTAATAATATCCCGCTTCGTTAAGATGTATGCCGTTTTCTGTGATGACGGATTTCTTACTGACTTGCAAGACCGGATTATACAGATCAATAAATTTTTTTCCCCGCTGCGACGCGATTTTTTCAATTTCAGAAGAATAAAGCTGGATGTCAGCATTCCGTTTATCAGCTCCGATTGCAGAATCCGCTGATATGACCGGTAGGGGAGAAAGCAGGATTGTCCTGGCACCCAATGAATCGATCTTATTGAGAAGATTGTTCAGTCCATCTTTAAAATGGGAAAGCCCAGCTTGGCCTTCCTGCGCCTCGACACCGCCATAAGCGAGAAAAACAACGGAAGGCTGTGTCTTGATTATATTTTGAATCAAATGCTGATATGCCGTTGGCGGGTTAGTGAATGTACTTCTGGCATCGCCAAATACATTATCACCTGTCCATCCGAGGTTTCTGAAAGTCACAAATTTATCAGCGAATTTTGTAGTAAGCGCGAGTTCAAGGTAGCCGAACTCAAAATCGTTTTCAAAAACTGAATTTCCAAGAAAAACGACGCGATCGCCATCTTTCAGATCAAAGTTGTCAACTGATTTTTTTGAGTCTGATGAGGTTTTGTTTTGAGCAATCGCCGGTCCTGCCAGCAGTGAAATTATTAATAAAAGATAATATGCGGAAGTAGCCGAAACTCTTACGATTCTCATGTAGGGAAATTTTAATGTCAATTTCTGGCGAAAATAGGGAAACAAAATTATGAACGTAGAAACAAAAGCCTGTAAGATTATAATTCCTACTGTGGATCACTGACTTGTTTATAAAAAATTAATTACGATGCTCTGATTGCCTGTTATTGAGGATGGGGAAGTAATATTTAATGATTCAATAACATTAACGAACAATCCTGTTCACAGCCCGATCGTAATTTCGTGGACCACATAAAAATAGAAAGATGCTTTCCTATTTTACGAGAAACAGGTATACCACCGGCGCTTTGGTTATTTTGGTTTTCTTTTGGACAAGTACAGAACCAACAAATGGCTCTTCGGCGGTTTACTCCCTAAAAAACACAGAGCTGAAAATCGCAGATGCGGGTGAGTTTTCCGTGATCACGTATAATGTGGCTGGGTTGCCTGGAATTATTTCAAGTGCTGTAACCGAGCGTTCTTCCAGTATGATTGAAATTGGAAGGATTTTAAATCAGTTTGATATTGCCCACGTGCAGGAAGATTTTAATTACAACAAATATCTTTATCAGCGAGGGAATTTGCATCCTTACCGGACTACTCCAAAAGGCAAAGTACCGTTCGGTGACGGTTTGAATACGCTCTCCAAATATCCCGTTCATGAAGTTCGTCGGATTAAGTGGAAGGATTGCACCGGAGCTGATTGTTTTACGCCCAAAGGGTTTTCATACAGCAGTATAGAAGTAGCGAAAAATGTTTTTATTGATTTCTATAATGTCCACGCCAACGCCAATAATCACTATGCAGCTGCCGAGGCACGAAGAAAAAATATTTTGCAATTATCTGCTTATATCAAAAAACATTCTTCTGAAAACGCAGTCATTGTGATGGGCGATCTGAATGCGCATTACAGTTATTTCTATGATAATGTAGGAATATTGAACACTGAGAATAAACTTGAAGATGTCTGGTTATCACATAAGAGTGACGGGAAATTTCCTGAGATGTCCAGACAATTTCCTGATGATAATATTTTGTCAGTCACTGATTCATGTGAGACGATCGATAAAATTCTTTTCCGAAGCAGTAAAGATTTGACACTTCAGATACAGGATTACCGCCTTGAAAATATTTTATTCACCACTAAAACGGGCCTGCCACTTTCAGATCATCATCCGGTTAGTGCCAGGTTTCAATGGAGTCTTGTGAAACAGGGTGATGAGAAAAATGACAGTATCCTGGCAATGAAGAAAAATGGTCTTTTACCTGTTTTATCGGGTTTCTGAAATGCAATAACAATCTTAGATGCAGTTCGTCGCGTCTGAATTTTAACACCCGGAGAAATAAAATTCGTTGTAATGTCAATGTACCGATGTAATTGTTTCGTCGTAGTGAAATAGCGTGGTGTGAGTAATTATATACATACAGCTGGCTTTTCACCATGAAAGAAATATTCAAAGGTTTTTGGTATGTTCAGCATTTTGGGTTTTAGTAAAAAATATATTGGAGTCGTCATGCTCCTGGCAGGTTTTCTGGTCTCAGCTTTGATGCTCACGGCTTATACAGACAAGAAAACGGAGCTCTACGCAAGTCCGGATTCACTAATTCTGAATCCTTTTGTTGAGCCAGACTTTCCATTTATTTCGACTTCACTTGACGCAAGAAAATTAGGGCCCCATTTTCCCGAAGACAATATTTCCGCCAGATCACTTGCCTTGCAATTGGGAGATAGTGCCTACGCCTGTTTCGATACAGATTTACTACGCTGGTCGGTAGGGTGGACCGGGAAATTTCTGCCGATGGTTTTAATGGCGCAGATCTCTTACAAAGACTTTTTTAACAAGAATAATAAAGTGACAACCGTAACGGGAAGTCCAAAAATCGCGACAGGTTTATATGCAGGTTGGTCTGAAGGAAAACCTGATTTTATTGACCCGAGAGAAGAACCCGAAATTGCCAACGAGATTAAATGGGGCTCAATGCCGGCGGAGAAAGGCAGATGGAATGGCGTTTTTGTATACGGCGAGAAAGCGGTGCTGAATTACAGTGTGGGAAAAGCTTCGGTTTACGAATTGCCTGAAAGTATCCGTTTTGAAGATCAAACCGTTTTTGTCAGAAAATTTCAGATTGAAAATGCAGGAAAAGAACTTTACCTGAATGCGGCTGAGGTGACAAATGCTTCTGGAAGTGAGGTAAAAGGCAAAATTGCTTACGTATATCAAGGAGCGAATAAAGATACTGTTACCGCGATTGCTGTTCTCGGAAAAGCGACACTGAATATGCAGCCTGAGGTAACGAAAAACCAATACATGACAGTCCGTATTGCGCCATCAAATAAACGGGGCGAGGGGACAATCCTTGTCTGGAAAGGTCCGGCCAATAAAAAATCTGCTTTTGAAAAATTATGTAAAAAGAAACATATCACGCTTCCTGATTTCAGGAAAGGTGGCGAGTCACACTGGGGACAGGCAGTAATAACTTCGGGCGAGCTGGCACCGGATACTGCCGCTTATGTAACCGACAAACTGACGCTTCCGCTAAATAATCCGTGGAAAAGAAATGTTCGGGTTGCTGATATTTCGTTTTATAAAAACGGAAGAGCAACGGCTGTTACTTTTGAAGGCGATGTCTGGATGATTGACGGAATTGATAAAAACCTTAAAAGTATTCGTTGGAAAAGATTTGCGTCAGGGTTGCATGAACCGCTAAGTATTGAGGTGGTCAGGGATACTGTTTACGTTTTTGGGCGGGAAGGAATCGTTCGCCTCCATGATTTGAATGAAGACGGGGAAGCGGATTTTTACGAGAATTTTTCAAATGTAGTAACCCAGTCGCCTGAGTCACGTGAATGGGCTGCTGATATGGTCTACGCGCCCGATGGAAGTTTCTATGTGGCAAAAGGCGGAACGCAAAGTAATGGGCCGGGAGTGACCTCTCAGGTGACAAAAGGGTTTAGGGCCGGTTCAAAACATAACGGAACTATCCTGAAAATTTCGCCTGATGGACGTAGTTATGAAGTAATTGCTACTGGTTTAAGAGGTCCTTATATCGGTATTCATCCTGAAAAAGGAACGCTCACAGCTTCGGACCAACAGGGTAATTTTGTTCCATCGACGCCGATTTATTTAATTAAAAAAGGAGATTATTATGGTGTTCCTGCTTCGGCGCATCGCAAAGATAATCCACCGATTGCGCCGCCATTAACCTGGATTCCACACAGAGTTGATCGTTCCAGTATCAGCCAGGCATGGGTTACAGGAAATAAAATGGGTCCTTTGAATGGAGACTTAATCCATTTTTCGTTTGCCCATCCAGGTCTTTTCAGGGTACTGATAGATAGTGCTGCCAGTATACCACAGGGCGGTATCAGTTTTATTCAGGCAGATTATCCTGCACCAACTTCCAAGGGTGCGATGAATCCGATTGACGGGCAATTGTATATTACGGGATTTAATCTTTGGGGGTCGAGTTCAAGCGGAATAAGTGCGTTGATGCGACTTCGATATACTGGCAAACAGATGTATTTACCCAATCAATTTCAGGCTGCGAAACAGGGAATCGTGCTCGGTTTCGATACTGAACTTGACGGCACAGGGTTGAATGTTTCGGATTTTGCGGTTAAACGATGGAATTATAAACGTACTGAGGAATATGGCTCTGGTCATTTTAAACTGGATGGAACATCAGGCGAAGAGACTTTGGAAGTTGCCGGTGCCTATCTTTCAACTGACAGAAAAAAAATTCTGCTGCTCGTGCCCGATATGCAGGACGTCATGCAGATGGAAGTTGCATACAAAATCAAAGCGGCGGACGGAAAAAATATCAATGACCGTTTTTGGTTTACGATTAATAATCTTTCTCAATTGAAATCTCAAAGCGATTTTTCAAAAGTAGATTTTTCAGTGTTGGAAAAGAAAAAGGTACAATCCGAATCAAAACCCGAAACAGAACTAGCCGCATCAGCAGAAAAAGGTAAAGATATTTTTCAAAAAATGGCTTGCGCTGGCTGCCATTCTGCCGGGCTTGTCACAAAAGGAATGTATGGGCCGCCTTTTCAAAATCTTTATAAATCCGAGCGGCGTTTTGAAGATAATTCGACAGCTATTGCCGATGAAAATTACATACGGGAGTCCATTCTGACGCCTTCTGCTAAAATTGTGAAAGGATATAATGAAGAAATGCCTTCGTTTGTAGGAATACTTTCTGAGACAGATATCGCGTCTGTGACCTTGTATATAAAATCACTTAAAAAATAATTTTTTTCAACAATATTTCGAAAGAAACAACTTTGACCACAATGTCATTTATCGTCCAGGTTACCGCTGACATGGCGGTATTGGGAGGGAGAAATCCCTTCTGATTTTTTGAATTGTCTTCCAAAATAATTTAGATCAGAAAAACCGAGTTGGTAACAGACGTCAGAAATTGTTGCTCTCGACTCGGTTAAGAGCGTTTTCGCTTTTTTGATTTTTTCTTTTAAAATAAACTCTACCGGGCTGATATTAAATTCGCGTTTGAACGCGCGGTAAAACGAAGCTCGACTCATGCATGCTTTCTCGCTCAAATCTTCAACTTGAATTTTCTCCCCGATATTGGTCCTGATGTAATGGATGATATAGGCTAGCGGATTGTCATGCTGGTTAAATGAATCATCCTGCACAGCATTAAGATTTTGGGTCTGGATGATGTGGACTACGAGCTCCTGGAGTGTGAGATCGGCCAGGATATCTTTTCCCAATGAATTTCCAGAACAGATGTGAATCAGTTTGTTGATGCTTTGTGCCAGATCCAGATTATTTAAAAAATGATACTGATTGTGCTGCAACTGCCAGAATTGATCCTGACCTTCCCGCGGATATTGCTCGTTTAGCCTGTCAACAATCTGCTGGATTTTTGCATGGTCAAGCGCGAGGGCAATGCACTGTGTCGGGTTTGTTTCCGTTGCTTCCGGAAAGTCAATTTTCATAGTCACGTTTGCCGGAACAAGAACAGTCTCGCCCGGCATATAGTCAAATCCGGGCTGGTCAAACAAATGCATTACCTTTTTTCCTCTCAGCATACTGGTCACCACAAAATCCGAAAAGGAAAGCGGTACAAGTGCAGATTCCTGCAAAGTTTCAAAAACGTTTAATTCACAGTTTTGAAGGGTGAAAGCACGACGGTTTTCCACCAACGTTTTCATTGATTTTTGAGGAGAGATCGCGATTTGGTTTAACTTAAATCCGGATGCCATATTTTTTTGGAGCGATGTAGAGAATTATTAAAATTCAGAAAGGCAGTGAAATTGTCATCGTTTGATTTATAAGCTAACGCGCTACAATCAAATATAAATATAAAAGAAATTTTATTTTTTTTGAGATTATTATCCTATTATTTGAAACAATAGTTCCAGTCTGAAATTGCAATCAACACTAAGTTTGTATCAGTCATTCACGAATTAAAATTGATACATCTATGGATACGCTGGAAGTAGAAAACAAATCAGATGTTAGTTCAACCTTAGCCAAACGACCTGTATTTAAGGCGCAATACGAAAATTATATTGGTGGCAAATTTGTCGCGCCGGTAAAGGGTGAATATTTTGATAATCTTTCACCGATCGATGGTAAAGTGTTCACCAAAGCTGCGCGTTCAGGAAAAGAAGACGTGGAACTCGCGTTAGATGCAGCCCACGAAGCTTTTAAAACCTGGGGTAAATCCGCCGCTACTTATCGAAGCAATATCATGCTGAAAATTGCCCAGGTAATCGAAGATAATCTTGAATATCTGGCAGTTGTGGAAGCCATTGACAACGGAAAAGCCATACGTGAAACCAGAGCGGCAGATCTTCCGTTGTGCGTGGACCATTTCCGATATTTTGCCGGCGTGATCCGTGCAGAAGAAGGAGGAATTTCAGAGCACGACGAAAATACAGTGTCGATAAATCTTCATGAACCGCTTGGCGTGGTGGCACAGATTATTCCGTGGAATTTTCCACTTTTAATGGCAACCTGGAAAATAGCACCTGCGCTCGCGTCTGGTTGTTGCGTGGTCGTGAAACCAGCAGAACAAACTCCAACGTCAATAATGTGTTTAATGGAACTGATCGGTGATCTGCTTCCTGCTGGTGTTTTGAATATTGTGACCGGATTTGGCCCTGAGGCCGGAAAACCTCTGGCAACTTCGCCGAGAGTCGCCAAAGTCGCATTTACCGGCGAGACAACAACGGGCCGTTTAATCATGCAATATGCTTCCGAGAATCTGATTCCCGTTACGATGGAGCTTGGCGGTAAATCTCCCAATATTTTCTTCGAGTCTGTTGCTGATCAGGATGATGCCTTTTTTGATAAGGCCGTGGAAGGAGCGGTTATGTTTGCTTTGAACCAGGGTGAAGTGTGTACCTGCCCTTCCAGAATTCTGGTTCAGGAAAGTATATATGACAAGTTTATGAGCCGTGTGGTCGAACGTACCAAAGCCATCAAACTGGGGCATCCGTTGGACGGAACCACGATGATGGGCGCCCAGGCTTCTAATGACCAGTATGAAAAAATTCTTTCCTACTTAAAAATAGGGAAGGAAGAAGGCGCCGAAGTTCTTTGTGGAGGAGAGGCGAATAAATTTGAAAATGGTATATCAGGAGGTTATTATATCAAACCGACGCTGTTTAAAGGCCACAACAAAATGCGGATTTTTCAGGAGGAAATCTTTGGTCCGGTTGCTTGTGTGACAACTTTTAAAACAGTTGAAGAAGCAATCGAAATTGCTAACGATACACTTTACGGACTGGGAGCTGGCGTCTGGACTCGTGATGCGCATGAAATATACCAGGTGCCGCGTGCCATCCAGGCGGGTAGGGTTTGGGTAAATAATTACCATGCTTACCCTGCACATGCACCATTTGGGGGATATAAAAAGTCTGGTTTCGGACGTGAAAACCATAAGATGATGCTTGGTTATTACCGCCAGACTAAAAATATGCTTATCTCATACGATCGTAACAAACTTGGTTTTTTCTAATAGGGATTTCGTTTTTTGTAGGGAATGCACGGAGGGATTCGTGCATTCCAATTTTTTAAGCTCTTACATTTCGTCAACAAAATTAACTTGTCTGAAATATGAAAACACCTCGTGTTCTGATCACGCCGGAAGCTGAAAATGTAGTAACTGAACTCAAAGGTCGTTTTGGCGAACTAATGTTTCATCAAAGCGGAGGCTGCTGTGACGGTTCACAGCCGATGTGTTTTGAAAAGGGCGAATTCAAAACGGGGGAGAGCGATGTATTTCTGGGTGAAATTTCCGGTTGTGCGTTTTTTATGAGCCGCGATCAATTTGAGTACTGGCAGCATACACAGCTTACCATTGACGTAACACCAGGCAGAGGTTCGAGTTTTTCTCTTGAAATACCGATGGGCGTTCGTTTTATTACCAGATCCAGAATGTTTAGTCACGAAGAGGCAGGTAATCTTGTTGAGGTTGGTTCAGGTATTCAGGCCGACTAAATAGATTTTTGCGGATAAAAATAAGCATGGGCGACTTTCCCATGCTTATTTTTTTGATAATTTTTGTATCGATTCACTTCTGGAACAGTTCTTTATGAGTTACCAGCAATTCATCAAAATAAACAACCGTAAAGATTTGAATCATGAAAAAGACAGTCATTAATATAGGAATCTTCATGTTGACTTTGTCTGCTGGCGCCTTTGCCCAAAGCACAACTTCATCAACGAATCCAAACCAGAGTTCTACGGATACGACTAAAAATGCCAGCGCAGCGGGTGCTACTTCAACAACGACAAGTACGGCAAAAGGCACTAAGCCGGATAGTTCAGCCGGGAAAGCAGATGGTTCTTCGGCCAGGCCAAATCCTACATCCGGGACAGCTCCAAGTGGAAGTACAGGAACTGCTGAAAATACAGGAAATTCCGGAAGTGCAGGAACTGGCGGAAATACAGGAACCGCTGGAAATACCGGAAGTATAGGAAATGCAGGTCAGGGTGCTACCCAGGCAACGCCGGCGAGTGAGGCAGCTGCTGCAAAAGGTATGGCAGCTCAACAAATCGCCAATGATCAAAAAGGTGCCGTTACACGGACCGAGCCTGATACGGCAGTAAAAGAGGGAAGTGGGGCCGGCAAAAAAAACAGGAAAAATAAGACTGGTAAAACTGGTAATTATAAAGGAGAAGCATTTAAAACAAGTAATCCAAAATAATCTTATCAGGAAATGGCATCAGGATCAACTCCTGATGCCATTTATTTTTAAGGCTCTTTTTACCTGGACGGAAATTAAAGATTTATTATAAAAAGTTTTTCTTAAAATACTTCACCCAGCGTGAGTTTGATTCCGGAATAATCTTTGCTGAATCCATAGTTCAAAGCGATGTTTGTCCCAGATCGTTTATTCATTTTGATACGAAGACCTGCCCCCGCACCAGGGTTCCAGTTAATCAGAAATGTACTTTTCGGACCGCAGACTGTATTGAAGTTGGCAAACACTACAAAACCCAGAAATCCATTGCTGGTAATATCCCTTCGATATTCTGCCTCAATATAAAGCAGGTTTCTGCCACGATATCGATTTTGATCGAAGCCACGGCCGGAGCGGTTATAATCTTCCCATCCAATACTTGGAAGATCGAGATAAGGTATTTTTTTATCAAAAACTTTCCATAGATAACCCCATAAAGCCAGCATATTCTGCTTCTCCAGACTTGGATTAAACCGGATATATTTTCTAAAATCAACGTAAACTGATTTCCACGAATTATCATTTCCCAGCCATGTCGGATTAACGCGGTACTGTATGCTCGTATAATATCCATCCCATGGATTCAGCGAATTATTACGTGTATCAAAAAGTAGATTAAAGCTGTAACCGGAAGAAAAGCTGTTTAGGGACTGTGATGTGCCATAATCATATCCTGTATATTCTTGCAAAAGAGGATCCCCATTCTGCGTTCGTACGTTTACACGATAATCAATATGATAACCGACACCGGCAAAAAAACCATGGGATATTCGTTTAAAGGCAGTTTGGTATAATCTCAAATACGAATAGTTTACCAGTAATTTTTCGTCTTCGCCATACTGCCTGCCAAGTCCCCAGGTATACTGTGGATACACCATCATCCGGGTATCACCGCTGATTACCCACTTATTCTGTTTCAACCAAATGTAAGACCGGATGGGGAGACCAAAGCGTTTTTTGAAATTCCAATAAGGGGTAAACGTTACCCGGGACATGTACGTATCTTTTCTGTCCCCTAAATAAAAACCTGCCGTGGTGGATGTCACAATCGCAGTTCCGCCGCCGGGAACCTGGGTGGAAAAGGGCAGTACAGAAAAATAAATCGTTCTCCCCGTGCTATCAGGAGCTTTCGGACGCTTAATATTGAAAAGTTTTTTACCGACATCTATCAAGTCCATCAGTTTGCTGGTATCTCCTCTGACCGTTGAATCTCTTTCCAGAACGTTGGTTGGACTTTGCGCATGTAACAAACGAGGAAGCATTGCCAGAACTATGAAGCATGTGATAAATAAGGTATTATTTCGGTATCCGCTATTTACCGAAATTCTGATCGTCGTGTTCAATACTAAATAATCTGATTGTAATATTTTAACTTTCTGTAAAATCAACTTGTTCCTAAATCAGTAATTTTTTCAACCTCTGAAGAAGGCTGAGGGTAAATTGAGCCTCATATCCCGCATTTATCGCGTTTCAAGCAAAAGAAACGGTAAGCCGTCTCAAACATTCCAGAGAACGCAGAGCTGGTTAAATTTGTTCAGTATCAATAGGTCGCATCCTTATTTGTCAAATAAAATTTCCCTTTTAGCGCTACTTAAACTGATTTCGTTTATAGGAGTGCTATTCCCGGATAGATTTTAAATTATATTTCGAGACAAAGTCACAAATTTCCGCAAATCCCCATACTTGCGCTTCGTTTCCCTATATGCATTGCAATGAATCTTTAATTAACCTATGGCATTTATCCGATGCGCCATTCAAGCAGTTGATTGTTAAGAAATTGCAGGGATATACTACTTTTAACTTATTTGCGTACCTTTGCAAGGAATCAAGCGGATTGCTGACTGGTGAAATCGAAGTCAGCTTCTTATTAACTAACTGTTCATTCTCAGACAGATAGGGGAATAAAAATACCTCGCGAGAGTTTGAACTTAAAAAGCTGAACTTTGAATTTTAACGAATTTGAACTCCACGAAGACGTGCTAAACGCCGTGGATTCTATGAACTATCAACAAGCAACACCCATTCAGGAGCAAGCAATTCCTTACATTCTTCAGGGAAAAGATCTTTTGGCTTGCGCCCAAACGGGTACTGGAAAAACAGCTGCATATCTGATCCCCATTTTGGATAAAATTGCAACAACGCCAACCGGACAGATCGGGGCACTGATCCTCGTTCCTACACGTGAGCTTGCACAGCAGATCGATCAGCAAATTCAGGGGCTAGGATATTTTGTCGGCGCCACGAGTATCGCGGTTTACGGCGGAAATAAAGGGCCCGAGTGGGATCAGCAGAAACGTGCTTTAACGCAAGGGGCAGATATTATTATTGCTACACCTGGAAGGCTTATCGCCCATTTGCAACTTGGTTATGTTAGTTTTGGATCGATCCGCCATCTGGTGCTCGATGAGGCTGACAGGATGTTGGACATGGGTTTTTTAAGTGATATATTAAAGATAATGAGCTTCTTGCCTGCAAAACGTCAGACATTGATGTTTTCTGCGACGATGCCTCCAAAAATTGGCGAGCTGGCAAAGCGGATTTTACAAAAACCTGAAGAAGTTCGGCTGGCAGTATCTAGGCCCGCGGAAAGAATTGACCAGCAGTTTTATATGACTACGGACGAACAAAAACTTCCGTTGCTGGTGCATCTTTTAAGTCAGGTAAACAATACCAGTATGGTTTTGTTCACATCCAGAAAATCAACGGTGGAGCCAATTGTGCGTGCGTTAAAAAAACTAGGGCTTGATGCGAGAGGGATTTCATCAGATTCTGATCAGGCAGATAGAGAAATTGTACTGCGTGACTTTAAAAACAGAGCATTTCCTGTTTTGGTGGCGACGGATGTTTTGTCGAGAGGAATTGATATTGATAATTTAAGTCATGTTGTCAACTATGATGTGCCGCGTGATCCGGAGGATTATGTACACCGTATCGGGCGCACTGCCCGGGCGGAATCCAAGGGAACGGCCATTACGTTTATCAATGAACAGGATCAAAAATATGTGCTTAAAATAGAACGTCTTTTCGAGAAAGAAGTTGAAAAACAGGCGATAACGCAAGACCTTGGACTGGGTGAAGCTCCTAAGTTTGATCCAGGCAAATACCGGAATTCGGCACCGCGCGGGAAGGGAACGAATGGTCCTCGTAAAAATCAGGGAGAAGCATCCAAGAAAAGAAGGCCGAAGCAAAAGAAAGATGAAAAAAGTCCGTTGCAAACCTAATTGGGCTTATCTTGCGGCCTGAACGATAGTTAAAAGCGGTTACATGCTTAATGAAAGTTCAACAAATTTAATTGCCTGGGGAGCGTCCAGGGGGCAGAAGTGGTATAATTTTTTGGACTGGTCCAAACATTACTTTACCCGTTTGTCTGTTCTGGACGTTATGAATATTTAAATTAAAAACACTTGGAACGTATACTTCAATGGTGGAAAAATTATCGTTTTAGCATAGCCGAGCCTCCCGTTGTTTCAATGGAGGGACTTTATCCGCTCTTGTTACTTCTGGTTTTGAGCCTGGTCGCAGTATTCTTTCATTTGGTAAGAATTCTTTTCAATGCGCCGGTAGATTTTTCGATGGACTGGAATCTTTTTTTAAGCTGGATTCCTCTGATTGCCGCCTTTTTTATCAATAATATTACCAAACGTTTCGGCCGGTTGCCGGTTCTGGTAATATTCGTAAGTCTTTTTTGGCTTGCTTTTTTTCCAAATGCTCCGTACATGATTACGGATCTTGCACATTTAAGCGTCGATTATCAGCGGGATCTTACCTGGCATGATACGATTATGCTTTTTTGTTATGCAGAAGTCAGTTTGTTCAATGGACTAGTATCATTATACTGGATCCACCAGACATGGCGGCGTGTATTTTCTAAAAAGGTGAGTACGACTTTTTTATTGGCAAGTCTTCCCTTGGCAGGATTCGGTGTGTATCTTGGGCGTATCAGAAGAATGAACAGCTGGGATATTATTCATGATCCCAGATTAATTCTTGAACATCTTTTGAATAGTATGCTCGACAGGACGGCACTTGTCATCAGTCTTGAAATTGGTCTTCTTCTCGGTATGCTTTATTTGGTATTGTGGGCGATCATTAGGTTCAGGGTTCGTTATGGAAAAAAAGAAGCCTGAAAACTTCGTTTCGCGATTAAGTTTTAAGTGTTTTAATTGATTTGGAGGCACAAAAACTTGCCATTTTTATCCCTTAATTTGCAGCTCAAATAATACCGGACTCCAAAGTCTACAAACCTGCGTTGATAGAATGAATGTATCAGAAAAAGTAAAAGATTCTTATTCAAGCCAATATGATGAAAAATCGGTGGCGTGGAGAAATATGGGCGCAAAATATAAAGCGCAAAATATCATAGAACTTGCTAAAAATATCACATTCAACAACGTACTGGAAGTAGGAGCTGGCGAAGGAAGTATACTGTCCTGGCTGTCGAAATGGAATTTCTCGAAAGATTTAAATTGTGTGGAAATTTCCGAAAGTGGTATTGAACTGATCAAGGCTAAAAAAATTGAAAATCTTAAAAACATTCTTTTGTTTGACGGATACAAAATTCCTTTTCCCGATAATCACTTTGATCTTGTAATCTGTTCGCACGTAATGGAACATGTAGAACACGAGCGGATACTTTTGCGTGAAATCAAACGGGTTTCAAAAAACCAGATTTTTGAAGTACCGATCGATTTTTCTTTTTACGTCGACAAGAAACTACAGCACTTTCTCGCTTACGGACACATTAATATCTATACACCGGGCTTATTTCGTTTTTTGCTGAAATCAGAAAATTTTGAGGTTGTTAAGGACAAGTGTTATCTCTTTTCAGACGATGTATTAAAACCGCTGTATGAACATAATAAGACCGGTTTTTATCTGACAAAATTGAAAATGTTTTTTATAAGAATGTTTCCCTTTCTCTTGGGTATCAAGCCAAGCGCTTATGTCGTGCTGACTTCGAAAACAGACAAAGATCTTTCGATATTTTAAATAAAAATGTTGAAAAACGAATCAGTATCTCCGATATCAGATCCGGTATTGTCTCTGGAAATAATTTTTCAGGATGAAAATCTGGTAGCAATTAATAAGCCGCATGGGCTGCTGGTGCATCGCTCGCATATTGCCGCTGACACATCCGAATTTGCTGTTCAGATCCTCCGCGATCAGATTGGGCAACGCGTGTATCCCGTGCACCGGCTGGATCGGAAAACGTCGGGTGTGCTTCTTTTTGCCTTGAACGACGAAATGAATAGCCGGATGCAAAAACAGTTTTCAGACGGAAAAGTCAAAAAACATTACCACGCGATCGTTCGCGGTTTTACACCCGACGAAATGGAAATTGACTATCCGCTAAAACGTGATGATGGTGTGGTTCAGGAAGCTTTTACTTCTTTTAAAACCATAAAAAAAGTAGAGCTGAATTTGGCTTTTGGAAAACATTCTACGTCGAGATATTCCCTTGTAGAACTTACACCAACTACGGGCCGGATGCACCAGCTAAGGAAGCACATGGCCCATATTTTTCACCCCATTATTGGTGATCGTCCGCACGGCTGCAACAAGCAAAATAAATTTTTTCTTGAAAAATTCGGTATGAACTCGATGCTTTTGCATGCAACCGAGTTAAGTTTCTTAGATCCTTTAACCCAAAAGGAAATCTCCCTCCAAGCCGAATATCAGCCTGAATTTCAACGGATGTTACAAACGCTTCAATTTACAGCGGTATAGGTTTTAGCTTTCAGGGAGTGTCAGGATAATTAGTTTTTATAGCCACGCAACCAGCCGAAACCACGGCTCGTATATGCTATTGTAACTAATACTTACCCCTAATAAATTAAAGATGAAAGCAAAAAATTTGTTTAATTCCATCTTCGTGATGGGATGTCTGGCCGTAGCCGGCTGGTCATGCAGCTCCGACGATGACGATGCTACGCCAGTAGTAGTTCCGCCAACACCGACGTTTGATATTTCGCAAAAATCAACTTCGCTTGGGAATGTCCTTACCGATCAAAAAGGTCGAACGCTCTATTTTTTTACCAAAGATGCGAATGGAACTTCCACCTGTACGGGAGGATGCCTTGATGCCTGGCCGATTTTTACAGTGGCGTCGCCGCGACTGGATACTGGTTTAGTAGCCAGTGACTTTGCGTCTATTACACGTGCAGATGGAAAATCACAAGTTACATTCAAAGGCTGGCCATTATACTATTTTGCGTCGGATGCAGTGGCAGGAGACGTAAAAGGTGAAAATGTAAATAACGTCTGGGTTGTGGCGAAAAAATCGTATTCTCTAATGCTTGCCAATACGCAGCTCGTAGGAAATGATGGCAAAAATTATAAAGCCGATTACACAGAAGGAATTGCAGATACACAGTACTTTGTGGATGCGAATGGGCGCACACTTTACGCCTTCAACAAAGACAAAAAGAACAAAAATAACTACACCAAATCTGATTTCAGTAATGATGCCACCTGGCCCATTTGGGTTTCGGATTTAAAAGATTTTCCTTCAACTCTGGACAAATCGCAATTTTCAACCATCGATGTTTTTGGGAAAAAACAAGTAACGTATAAAGGATGGCCGCTATACTATTTCGGACCTGATAACGCGACTCGCGGATTGACAAAAGGTGTTAGCGTTCCAACACCAGGCGTTTGGCCGATTGTCCAAAAAACAACGGCTGCGGCACCAGAATGAATTTTAAAAAGTATACGATTTACCTGGAAATCCGTATAATCAAATTGGCTCAAAACGATTTCGTTTTGAGCCAATTTGTTTATGATTATAACTGCGCTACAACCTGTCCAGCTGCTTGTCAAGTTCCAGCGCCGCACTAATGAGCGCTAGATGGGTGAAGGCTTGTGGGAAATTGCCCAGATGTTCGGCCTTATGGCTTATTTGTTCAGCGAATAGACCCAGATGATTTGCATAACCGTTCATTTTTTCAAAACTATCCAAAGCTCTGGTAACTTCGCCGCTTTTCGCCAGCGATTCAATAAACCAGAACGAGCACATGTTAAAAGTGCCTTCTTCACCCTGCAATCCATCAAATGCGTCCGGGCCGTTACGGTATCTGTATAACAAAACGTCAAGTCCTAGATCACGCTCAACAACCTTCATCGTTGAAAGCCATCTGGGCTCGTGGGGTGATATAAAATGCATAAGGGACATCAGTAAGACACTAGCGTCCACCTCCTCAGCTCCTTTGTACTGGACCCAGGCACCCATTTCTTCGTTCCAGAAATTATGATATATGTCCAGATAGATCTCGTCCCGAACCTTTTCCCACTTTCCTTTTGGAAATGGAAATGACCGGCTTTTTGCAATTTTTATTGCCCTGTCCATTGCCACCCAGCACATCAGCCTGCTATGTAAAAATTCCTTTTCAAGATTTCTGATTTCCCAGATACCATGGTCCGGCTTCTGCCAGTGCTTGATTACCTGGTCTATCTGAGTAACGATTGTTTCCCAGAATTCATAAGTAATTGCCGAATGCTGTTTGTTGTAAATGTAAATAGTATCAATTAATTCGCCGTAGATGTCTATCTGCAATTGATCCTGGGCTGCATTTCCGATTCGGACAGGCAGGGATTTTTTATATCCCTCAAAATGTTCAAGTTCTTTTTCTGCCAGATCATGTTTACCGTTGATCGTGTACATCAAATAAAGCTTGTCTTCGCTTGCTCGCGCGTGTATCCATTTCAAAAAAGCCGTCGCCTCATCGGTATATCCGAGGCGCAAAAATGCGTACATCGTGAAAGCCGCATCGCGTATCCAGGTGTAGCGATAATCCCAGTTTCGTCCTTCACCTAATGTCTCCGGCAGGCTGAACGTGGGGGCGGCCACCATAGAGCCTTGTTCCAAAGAAGTAAGCAGTTTCAATGTAATGGCAGAACGATTAATTGCTTCGCTCCAACGACCTTTGTATGTGGATTTTTTCGTCCAGTCGCGCCAGAAATTTATTGTCTGTTCGTATGTATGATCTTTGTAAAAATCAATCGAGTTTGGCTTTTTGTCCTGACCGCATTCCATGACGATAAATGCAGTTTCTGATTGATCGAGTGTAAATTCGGCGTACCCGGTATTGTCCAGAATCTGCAAAGGGATATCCGCAATTAAACGCATGATCGTCGGCTCCTCCTCGTCCGTGGTAAATCTGAGTTCATTCTTTTTGAGCTCAGTCTTGTGCTTGGCCTTGGCATAACCGAAAGCAGGATTGCACTTTACCCGGTACTTGATAGATCCGCGAACGGTCTTTATCATTCTGACAATCGTATTGGTTTTGACGCCATCTCGTGTTGTTACCGGCATGTAATCGGTAAGCTCAGCAATTCCTTCTTCGGAAAAAAAACGGGTAAGCAAAACCGCAGTGCCTGGAAGATAAAGTTGTTTGGTATTAAAATCCTTGATCTGTGGCGTGATAGAAAAACTCCCTCCTTTTTTGTGATCGAGTAATTTTGCGAAAACTGATGGAGAGTCGAAATCGGGATAACACATGAAGTCTATGGAACCTTCTAATGAAACAAGTGCGACCGTTTTCATATTACCAATCAATCCATAGTTCTCAATGGGTTTATAATTGTTGTTAGTATGTTGCATCCAAATATTTTATCTAAGTTTTGAGGTACAAATCACTTTTAAATAATCAGGCCAGAAATGAGGGATGGTGGTAGCGCCTGGGTTAGGGTTTCTGCAAATAGATAAAGGTAAAATGGAAAATTAGAATGGCCTTTATCCGGCGATTAGTATCGATCGGAAGGTATTGTGTTGTAGTTCAAAAGATTATAATATTTACCTAACAGTGTTAAATTTAATTACAATCGCGCTAGCGATATCACCACAAGTTTGGTTGGCATTCGCCACTTAAATCAGGAGTTAGTATCGATTTTGAAAAAGAGCGTTTCGGGGAAAAAATCAATGGATGACCATAAATATTGCGTCAGTCAGATCCCGAATCTTTGGAGTCAGCCGCATATTAAACTGAGGGAGTTTCTTAATGAAGTAACATTATGGGCTAGTAAATTTCTAAGTTAGGAGCCAGAACGGAAAATGTGAAAGCGATAATATAATTTGGATAAACAATCTTTCAATTTTTCTAAGACACAGGGATTTTGTACAGGTCATTGGAGTAAACCTATATCCATTCGAATAGTACGTTGAAGTTATTACTTAAATAAAAAAAGAAATTTTGCCTGACAATCAAATTGTTATCTCTGTTTTGCTAAACTAAGCCTGGGCTACGATTTTACGTTTGAGATAGTCGGAAAATTGTTTAACGGTTTGAAGCTGCTGATAATCTTCGTCGGGAATCGAAATGTGGAAGACGTCTTCCATTTGCAGTACAAGATCGACCGTGTCAAGGCTATCGAGCCCAAGGTCTTTTGAAAGGTTTGCATCCTCTGTAATGGCATTGTAAGGTAGTCCGCTGTTAGCAGCAAGTAAGGCACGCAGTTGCTCATTCATATGAAAATCAATTTTGGTGAAGAGTAAAGTAAATTCCAGTAAAAGATTATTTCATATAACCAGAGGCGGTTTAACAGGGAATTGAATAAATGACTTATCGAATTTTTTTATGATTGTAATTACCGAAAATGTGTTGGTAATGTGGCAAGCGATCAAAGTATTTAATGTTTTTTAACAAAATTGAAGTTACTATTTTATTTAGATATATGCTGAGAAAATTTTCGTAATTAATTGTCTGTCAATTATTAACTCCATTTTGAAAGAAGTTCTTTAAATGCGTCTTTATATAAATCACCTACCGAAATATCCATACTGCCAACATGCACGGAGTTCTTGCTGATGGAGTCAATCTTGTTTATCGCTACGATGAAAGAGCGGTGAAGTCGTAAAAATTTACCAGGAACCAGTTTTTCCTCGATTGCTTTCAGGCTGCTTAAAGTCATAACAGGTTTTGCCGGCGCAACCAAATGGATTTTCAAATAATCTTTCAAAGATTCGATGTAAAGAATCGATTCAAAATCAATTCTGACCAGTTTGTAATCTGCTTTTACGAATAAATAATCATCCTTAACCTCGACTTCGGGAACCGAATTACCTTCCTGAATCAGGTCAAAATATTTTTTTGCTTTTATCGCCGTTTCCAGAAACTCCTCATAACCAAAAGGTTTAAGCAGATATCCGAGTGCGTCAACCTTATAACCTTCCACGGCAAACTGGTTATACGCTGTGGTGAAAATGATTTTCGTTTGATCTGGGGAAGCCGTTTTGCTCAACACACGGGCAAGTTCCATACCGTTAAGATCAGGCATCTGAATATCCAGAAATACTAAATGTATTTCCTTAGAATGGATTGCTTGCAAAGCCTGGACGGCATTGCCATATCTTCCTGTCAGATTCAAAAATGGGGTTTGTTCGACAAAGGCGCTTACGAGACCCAACGCGAGTGGTTCATCGTCAACCGTAATACAATTCAATTTTGTCATCTGAAACTATTTTAAACCAGATTTATTTTTAACAAAACCTGGTATGTATTGTCATTAATATTGTCGTCAATCAATAGCTCATGCTTTCCGGGATATAACAAATCCAGCCTGCGCTGTGTGTTCACAAGCCCGATTCCTCCGCTTTCCACATTCAGTACATCTTTATCACGAAAGATATGATTTTTTACTACCATAGTAAGAAATCCATCCGCGATGTCCAGATCAACCCGAATACTGGCTTGGTGCATGGCGCTGATGCCGTGCTTAAAAGCGTTTTCAATGAAGGGAAGTAATAACATCGGTGCGACAGAATATTCTCTATCAGGCTTCGATTCGGTAAAAACAACCGTTGTATTACTTTGCAAACGGAGTTTCATTAATTCCATATAATCCTTAATAAAGGAAATTTCCTGGCTCAACAAAGACGTGTCCTGCTGTGTTTCATATAGCAAATAGCGCATCATCCGCGAAAGTTTTAAAATCGCATCTCGGGACACAGGAACATCTGTGAACGTCAGCGCATAAATGTTGTTCAGGGTATTGAAAAAGAAATGCGGATTGATCTGCGCCTTCAAAAGTGCAAGTTCGGTAGCAATGTTTTGTTTTTCGACTGACTCACGGATCTGGGCGTCCTTCTGCCAGCGTTGAAGTACTGACAGACTTGTACTCACCCCAAGTACCAGAAGTAAGATCATGAGTAAGATGCCGTCGATGACTCCCCGTGGCCGGCGACTTGGACCTGCCTGCGTCATAAGCGCGTCCATTTGCTCATGCACATGGAGCTGCTGATCGACAAATTTACTTATGACCAGCATAACCACGACCGATAGAATAATCCAAAGGGCAAAGGCGGAAGCATTGTTTTTTAATAGAAAGGAGGGAACCATGTAGAGCATATTGAAATAGAATATGCCCACCAGAAGAGCTATGCTTATCAATTGTTTCGCCCAAAACACAAACGGTAGCTTGATGCCCCAGGAAAGAGGCTGATAAAACATCAGCACAAATCCCAGAAGTGCCCACGCAAGAATGTGCACCCCAACAATTACCCAACCTTTTGATTTCTCCTTTGACATATTAATAAATTAAGCTGCAAGAATAGATGAAGTTGCTATAACATCAAAAGACTTTCGACGTAGAGCGCATTTATAGGGTCAAAGAGAAAAACTTTGACCGTGAATTATTTTATTGAATAATGGCAGTGTTTCTAAAAACCAGACTGCCGGTTAAACGGTAAATATTGGCTCTTCATCCTGACTTCCCTGCTCTTTGTCTAGCCGATTTTTACTTGTATCGGCTAATTCTTCTCTTTGTTCAGAAAAATGATCCCCGGGAAATTTTAACCTTAAACGGTGTCAGGGAAAATGCCAACATCTAAATACTTCTGCTGTGCTATTCGGAAAAAAAATATCGTATACTGAGGGCGACTTTCAAACTGTTGTCGAGGCTTGTAAAGCTGGTGAAAGCCAGGCGCAGCGTTATCTTTACAAGCAATTTTTTGGATATGCCAAAACCGTTTGTCTGCGTTACACTTCAACGAAAGAGGAAGCGGAGGAAGTATTAAATGAAGGATTTTTGAAAGTATTCAAAAACCTGGAAAGTTATGATTCTGTATATCCATTTAAAGTATGGCTCAGAACGATTATGGTCAACACCGCGATTAGCAATTATCGGAAACAGAAAAAACATACGGAAGACAGAATTGCTCTGGAAGATGCCCCGTACCTTGGTTTTGAGGAAGATATCGTCAGTCAGATAACAGCGGAAGAAATTCTATCACTGATACAGCACATCAAGCCGGTGTATAAAAATGTATTCCTTCTTTACGTCGTTGATGGTTATAATCACAGGGAAGTGGGCGATTTATTAGGCATTAACGAGGCGACTGTAAGGTCGCATTATGTTCGGGCGAGGGCGCTTTTGCAGCATCTCATCAAGCAAAATTATCCACATCTTTATCCTGGTTACCGCACCGAAAAAAGATTGGTTGAGCATTGAGATCCAGAGAAATTTCTATTTATTTTTTTTATTTAATATTTGAAAAAACCAGCGAGTAATCAATTACAGATTGATTTCATCGCCTTTAAGCTGGATTTCGAATAAACTTGAAGCGCCATGCTTATAATGTGCAGGTAAGCTCTCACTGTTTCCAAGCGTAACCACTCCAAGATATTTGAATCCACATCTCTCGTAATAACTATTTAGTTTCTCGTTGCCACTGCCGGTATCCATCCGAATGAATTTTTTGCGGATTGCTTTTGCGTGATTTTTCGCCCATTCGACGATTTTTTTAACAAAAAATTGTCCGCGAAAATCCGGATTTGTAGCGATCCTGTGAATGTAAATGGAAGGATCTTTATCTCTTTCGCCCCAGATTAAAGGATCATTGTAGTCAATTGCGAAAACACATACAATGGTTTGGTCAACAACGATTTTGTATTGCCTTTCTTCTGATATTTCCTTTTCTATCAGGGAGCGTTCAAAACCTTTCCAATGCTTGATGGCCACCGTCTTCTGGTGTTCCGTTCCTTGTTGGTAAAGCTCAAAAATTTTATCGATGTCCTCGTATTTGCTTTTTAATATCTCCATTGTATCGCGAAATGTTTCGCCAAAGGTCACAATCTAACGATAGATATAACAGACGCAGATTTTTATATTTTGTGCGGTACAGATAATTCTTTTGTTTGTCATTGACCGACGAATTAAAGTGAAAATTTTCATTGAAGTAAATTTTTTTTACCTACATTCAAACAGAAAATCTCGGCTCAAATCCGAAACAACGGAAATATGCGGCTAATTTTGAGCGAATCAATTAGTTTTCTAGGATGCAATTTTCGAAAGTAATTACCCACGATACCGCTTTTCATGCCGACGAAGTTATGGCTGTGGCCTTGTTACGTCACGCAGGATTTCAGTTTAAAGTGATCCGTTCCAGAAATCCAACTCTGCTCGCTGACTCACTTGCTGATCCGGAAGTCGTTGTTTTGGACGTGGGCGGCATATATGATCCGCTTATGCTGAACTTTGACCATCACCAGGATGCCTCCATGATGTCTGCGGCAGGATTAATATATGATCATTTCAAAAATTCAATCTGCCCTAAGGAGGCTCAGCCGTTCTTTGGAAACTTTATAGCTTCCATTGATGCAATCGACACAAACCGTGATAATATATTTGCAGTCTGGAACACATTGCCAATGGGATTTAGAAATACTTCCAGTATCATTGGCGGATTCAACCGGGAGATTAACGATCCTGCGATACAGGATGAGCAATTCCAGAAAGCAGTTGATTTTACAATGGAAATTATCAAAAACGAAGTCCACAAGGCTGTCAAAAAAGCAAAATCCGAAGCTGATTACTCGAAGAGAACAATCCTTGCGAACAACGTAGCAGTGTTTGACGAGTTTTCGACGGTTTGGAAAGAAAAGGACGAGCATACCTTCGCGATGCTTCCTCATGCGAATGGCTGGCAAATTCAATCCGTTGATACAACCGTTGCAAAAGTGCCCGAAAACATTGCGGATTGCGAAGGTTTTGTTTTTCGCCATGCTTCTGGTTTTATGGCTGTTGTGAAGGACAAAAACGTTGCGCTGGAATTTGCTAAAACGCTCTGATTTTTTCTACTAAATATTAATCAAAGCAATTCTTCTAAGTACCATATCGGTGGAAATGGTCTGCTAACCTAATGGTTTGATTTTAATAGGTCCATGATTTTATAGAATCAAGACCGAACGGGCAAAATGAGACAATTGTGTGAAACATGATTGTCTCATTTTACTTTTTATGGAAGTTTTACCTTCCCCCAATAACCTCCATAACTCACACGCAAATTCACTCAATTGGTTTATTTTTTTTACTTTCAAAAGGTGCAAATAACCTAGTTAATGGTAGAAATTTGGCCGTTAACTAAATTTCGTAAGATTCTGTTTATTAATTAGTTATGTCTTGGTAATTTAATGTCATCGAGAGATTTATAATTCATAAGGAAAAACAAAATCCAGCCCGTAAGATGAAAAGAATTATTACATGTAGTGATGGTACCTGGAATCTTCCGGGTGACAGTTACCAGGGTAAGCCTGTCAGAACTAATATCCAGAAAATATTTGAAGGCATCTGTAATGAAGCCTCAGATGGGATACATCAGCTCAAATATTATGATGAGGGAGTTGGCGTGGAAGGCATCGAGTTGAAGCGCATGATCAATGGTATGATTGGGGGTGGGATAGACCGGAATATTCTGGATATCTATAAATTTATCTGTTGGAATTATTCTCAGGGCGACGAGCTTTATCTGTTCGGATTTAGTCGGGGAGCGTATACTGCAAGAAGTCTGGCAGGGCTGATCCGTACTGCGGGACTGGTCAAAAGTAATAATCTGACTTTGATTAATGAAGCCTATAAAATTTATCGGGACCGATCCGATCCGACCCATCCGGATGGTGATGTTGCCAGCAAATTTCGGGCAGAGTACAGTCAGCCTGAATTCAGAATAAAGTTTATTGGTGTTTGGGACACAGTTGGGTCGCTCGGGATACCGCTTAAATTTATTGGTAATAAGAAAAAATACGAATTTCACGATACGACTTTAAGCAGTCACGTGGATTTTGCATACCAGGCACTGGCGCTGGACGAAAAGCGCAAAAATTTTGAGCCTGCGATCTGGAAACAAAGTAACAATGCGGGGCTCGACGGGCACTATCAAATTCTGGAACAACGGTGGTTTCCCGGCGTGCACTCCAATATCGGCGGCGGATATCCGGACGAAGGTTTAAGTGACATTGCCCTGAACTGGATGATCAACAATGCGAAAGGAGCTGGGCTTTCCTTTGAAGACAAATATCTAGCCGATAATGTCAGGCCAACGATCGAAGGAGAGCTGTATGATTCTTATAATTTTCCTTTTTCACTAGTCGGGAAGCTACAAAGGCAGGTGATGACCGATGCAGATTCCCGTGAAGATATTCATCACTCAGTATATGAACGGATGGAGAAAATCAAGAAGTACACGCCGGATAATCTTCCAAAACGAGAGAAAGTTACGTGATGAATGCGCGGTAGGTTTCTTGGATGTTATCGACAAAAATCATCAAAAGGTATTGATATTCAGTTCTTAATCGATATACGGTTACACTAAATTCTAAATTTGCAATGGCTTGAAAAAAACGTTGGTATATTAGTAATTTGAATAGTAATTAATTTACCAGCGTGAATAATCAGGAGTCAGTTTTATCTTTTTGGCGGGATGTTGAAATTTTCAGTTTACCTGACTTGCCCCGCGATGTAGTTTATATGAATCCGGCAAAGACATTGCCTTGGGAAATGTCGTTCAAACCGTCGAAAGATTTTACCTGGCGGCATATTATTTATTTTGGTAAAAGTCCCAAGGAAACTATCGCGAACTTGATAAAGGAGGCGGTTCAAGAAGAGATTCATGAGGATTGGGTTGAAAAGCCATCAGGCAATACCTACATGGCCGTGATGATCGTCAATGAAAATGGGCAAACTTCTCATGATGGAGGATACCTGCAAGCTTCTTATCTGCATGGAATAAAGTGTCTCCAGGATAATATTCCGATATCCAACGTCAACGAGAAACTGCAAAAAACGCAGGATGAATTTAAAGAACGGTATCCGGCGAATCAGGATGCGGAAAGTTTGGAAATGCTCAACTCGCCAATTTTAACTCGGGCACAGCTAAAAAATGAAGTTGAGGTATTGAGGATGCTTGGCATTGTAGGGCTTCGCTGCGACGACCGGATCTACATCAAGTCAGACAAGGTGTCACGAAACTCGAAACCTGACCCTTCCTTCATGAACAGCTTTTACCTCGATGATCTGAACGCTTTATTAAAAGAGGAAAACCGAGGTCCTGCCATAGAAAAATATTTGTCCGATGGCCGGGACGCTAAGCCGGGAACAGATATTCTTAAAGATCAACAAGCATTTTTCGAGCTTTTGAATCCAGAATTAATCTTGTCTGGTAAATGGGCTGCAAAACCTGAAATCAGTCTTTATACTGCACAAATGGCTGCTGTGCATTCCGCCATGCGTGAATTGAAAAACGGAGAAGGAATAATTGGAGTGAACGGTCCGCCCGGAACAGGAAAGACAACTATGCTGCTGGATATCATTTCAGATATCATTGTGGAACGGGCCAAAATACTTTTGAAGGAAAAGGCAGGAGAACTTTTTGGGAAATCACAAAGAATAGAAAGGAAGGACTCTTATGCATACTACTTTCCACCAAAATCTGAGGTTTTTAGGGATATAGGAATCGTAGTGGCGAGTAATAATAATGCTGCTGTTGAAAACATTTCCAAGGAGTTGCCTGATGAAAAAAAGATTGATCGTGCAAGTTTTCCTGACGCAGATTATTTGTCAGCATTCAGTCGGGATTTGATTGTTGGAGACGCCTGGGGGCTACTGTCGGCGGCGCTTGGCAATGCGAAAAACAAGCAAGCATTTAAAAATAACGTATGGAATTCTTTTGAAGATGATAAACCAAAACTGCAAAAGTTCTTACTTGAAATCTATAATAACCCCGAAAAGAAAGACAGGTCAGAATTGTATCATGCACAGTTTCTTGCTGCTAAAAAGGAGTTGCTGTTGCTATTGACAGATCTGGAAAATTTCAAGAAAGAAGCGGTTCAGTATTTTTCACTTTTAAAGGAATATCTTGAAAACCGCAAGCATCAGGTTTATTTAACAAACAAAGTTAACGAAGCAGCAAGTCATTTGTTGATGCTTACAGATAAAAGAAAAGCTGAATTATTAAACGCTGATCGTTTGCTCGCGGTTATTGATTCTACCAGGCAAAGCGTGATGTTATATCAATCGTCAAAACCGATTTTCTATTTTTTTCATAAACTCTTCAATACGCAGAAGTATAAAAATTGGCACGCACCTCTTGAAAAAATGCTCAATGAGCTTGTAAGATTGTCTACGCAGCAGTCTGAAAACGCGACACTGGTTGGTAACTTAGATCAGGAAATTGAAAAAAATAAGGAGGTTTCTGACGGTTTTCTAAGAGAATTAAAAGAGATTGAAAAGGGTGCAAAACTAAGTCTGAAATTAAAAGCGTCGTTGAAAGAGAAATATGGTTTTGCTGATAATAATCTCCCGGACGAAAGTTTGTATGACTTATTTGAGACGAACAGAGATGCATTTCATAGAGCAAATCCATGGTCATCAAAAATTGTTAATACGCTCAGGAGTAACATTTTCCTGAAAAGCCTGAAATTACATGAATTAGCTGTTCTGGGAAATGCAAAAGGATTTAAAAACAATTTAAGTCTTTTCATGGAAATGATTGACGGTCGGGTAGAGGTATCGGCAAATATGGCGGCCGGCCTTTGGCAATCATTTTTCTTTTGTGTTCCTGTCGTATCGACGTCGCTGGCCTCTGCCGGAAAATTATTCAAACCTTTGCAAAAATCAAGTATCGCCTGGCTCTTGCTCGACGAAGCTGGTCAGGCCTCACCTCAGTCCGCAGCCGGTCTGATCAATAGAGTGAAAAGAAGCATTATTGTTGGAGATCCGCTTCAAATTGAGCCAGTGATGACGATACCGCAGAGCGTAGTGCAGATATTAAATAGTGCCTACAAAACGGATAGGCTTTGGTCTCCATTGCATACTTCAGTTCAGAAACTTGCAGATAGGATCACCCAACAAGGCACCTGGGTGAACGGCGGAGAAGAGGAAGATATCTGGACTGGCTTACCGCTGCGCGCGCATCGCCGATGTGATAACCCAATGTTTGATATCGCCAATGCGATTGCCTATAACGGACAAATGGTTAAAGTGCAAAATGATGTGGATAACTATTCGCCATTAGGGAAATCGTGTTGGCTTGATGTAACTGGGACTACAATAGAAGCCAGGCAGGTTATAGTTGAAGAGCTGGAGGTGCTGGTCCGAAAGGTGAGTATGTTGACATCCATGAGCTCTGAAATTTTTGTAATATCACCATTCAAGTCAGTTGCCACGGCATGCGAAAAAGTCTTAAAAGATATTTTGCCAAATGTGAAATGTGGGACAATTCACACATTTCAGGGAAAAGAAGCGGATATTGTATTTTTGGTTTTGGGAAGTGCGCCTGATAAGCCGGCCAGTCGGCAATGGGCATCTCAAAAACCCAATATGTTAAACGTTGCCTTGACAAGAGCCAAAAGAAGGTTTTATGTAATAGGAAATAAAAAGCTTTGGGGACAGAATCCTTATTTTGACAAACTTGCGGCTGATCTTTAAATAGATCATCAACCGAATACGACCTTTCCGTAACTTATCAAACCAGAGCAATAATTTGTGTTTTCAGAGTTGTAATTAGCTAAATAAGGAATTCCTTACGGCTTTGCTGGAACGATCTTTGTCAACCTGATGTAACTATAACCTTTAAATCCACATTTTATGGACAGCATTAACGAACAACAGCCGGAAAAAAATCATGAAGATCTTTTTGGCAGAGAGGCCGGGGAGAAAATAAAAGAACTGGCAAAAGCTGCAAATACCTGCTTTTTTTGTTCAAGGATAACTTCAGGCCAACCATTAAATACTCGCCCGATGTCTATACAAAAAGTTGATGATCAAGGTAATTTTTGGTTTCTCAGCTCGGACGATAGCCACAAAAATGAAGAAATCGAGTCTGATCCAAATGTTCAGCTTTTGTTCCAGGGATCAAAATATTCTGATTTTCTAAGTATTTACGGAATAGCGACGATTTCAAAAGACAAGGCGACAATCAAGGAGCTTTGGGAGCCGATTCTTAAAGCCTGGTTTACGGAAGGTGAGGATGATCCAAGAATCACCGTCATAAAGGTTGAGGCAAAGGAGGGTTACTATTGGGACAATAAACATGGAAATGCAGTTGCATTAGTCAAAACTGCTGTTGGGGCTATGCTAGGCAAAACTTTGGACGATTCCATAGAAGGCAAACTTGTCAATCCGTGATAGTTTTTGCGTGGTTGTAATTGATAAAAAGATGATATCATCAAAAAAACCGCGGCTGGCAAATCAATTGCCAGCCGCGGTTTTTTAGTTAAGGTAAAAAATAACACTGAGGTTTGAATATCTAAATCAAACTGTTTTTACTGCCCAGAATGACACCGAATTTCCTTTAACCTTGAAGTCGGCAGAGCCATCTTCCTCGATAGTAATTTCTTCCTGAACATTATTAAGGTAATCGACAAAAACTTTCCCGGCGTGTTGAGCGCCAATTTCCATACGCTTGAAACCGTCGTCTCCGTTAGAGAGAATAACTGCGCACCCTGAGTTTTCGTGCTCCTCATCACCTTGTCTAGTCCAGCCGATGCAATTCGGATGATCAAAATAGTCCGTCTGCAAGCCGTAAGCAATATGCTTTCTGCAATACAACATTCTTTCCAGACCTTCAAGTTTTACAAGTGTAATCTCATGTTCCTCACCGTCGTTGCCGGTATCCTTATATTTCGAGCCATATAAATCTGTGTAGAAAATACATGGATAACCCGCTTCACGGAAAAGAATTAGTGCATAGGCAAGCGGTCGGAACCATTCGTCAACTGTCTGTTCCAGCGATTGAAGTGGCTGGGTATCATGATTTTCAACAAGCGTAACAGCAAGTTCGGGATCAACCTGAACGAGCGTATTGTCGAAGATCGTACATAGGTTAAAATCACTACGCTCCTTGGAAGCCTGGAAGAAATTTCCTTGCAGCGGTGCGTCAAAGAGTGACACGCGTCTGTCTGTTGCCTCAATATATTTGATCATCGATGGAAGATCATAAGGTGCCCAGTATTCGCCGACTGTATAGAATTCTTTCTGATACTTTCCACGAAGATGATCCAGCCATTCGTTGTAAAATTCCGGATCCATGTGTTTGATCGCATCCAGGCGAAATCCGTCAAAATCAAGTGTTTCGTAAAACCATTCACCCCAGCGTTTAAGCTCTTCTCTTACGTGCGGGTTCCTGAATTCAATATCGGATAACATTAAATAATCATAATTTCCATTTTCCAGATCAAGCACATCTTGCCATCCCTCACCATATTGATTCTGAATGCTGTAAATTGCAGTTTCCTGTGTTGAAGCGTTATAATCTACACCAGAAAAACACTGGTAATCCCAAACGAAGTCTGAATATTTTCCTGCTCTGCCCGGAAAGGTAAATTTGGTATAAGCTTCAATCTGAATCGGTTCGCTGATAAATTCATTACGGTTTTCAGGCTCTACTTTTTTAACCGTCACAACTTCCTTTTCATCCGCGCCTCCCATGTGGTTTAAAACGATATCAGTATAGACCTGAAGCCCGGCTTCCTTACCTGCTTTTATCGCATCAATTAATTCTTGTTTTGTGCCATATTTAGTTCTCACAGAGCCTTTTTGATCAAATTCACCCAAGTCGTAGAGATCATATGAATCATAGCCCGAAGCCTGATCTCCCGCCATTCCCTTATGCGCCGGAGGAAGCCATACCGAATCAATTCCAATAGCTTTCAAACGATTTGCTTCATTTCTAAAATGACTCCAAAGCGAGCCATCCGCTGGATAATACCATTCGAAGAACTGAAGCATTGTAAAATTTTCCATTATTATTTTAGTCCAGGTAATTATTAAACTGATAGTTGATGTTTCAGATATTTTTCTGATTGTAACATTCCGATACAATAATTGTGCCTTTAACAAAAAACAGGAGATTGATTCCGTATCCCCGGAAATCAAAAAGAAGTCGGCTTACATAAAAAAATCCAATCGCTAGTTATGGCAATTGGATCTTTATTATCATTCTAAAACCGTAATTTTATTCAACAGGCTCGATATGAATCAGCACATTGCCAAGTTCAGGAATTTCCTCTCTCAAAGTATCCTGCAATTTGTGGGATAAATAATGTCCTTCCCTAACAGAGATACTGGCACTTACCAATGCGTGTAAATCAACATGGTAACGCATACCGGATTTTCTGATGAAACATTTTTCAGTTCCCACAATTCCATCTACACTAGCTGAAACCTTTCGTATTTGTTCGATCATATCATCGTACAAATTCTCATCCATGATTTCGCTTAACGCCGGTCTGAAAATCAGATAACTGTTGTAAAGTATAAAACCGGAAGCAAAGAGTGCAGCCCAGTCGTCAGCAGATTCATACCCATCACCCATTACAAGCGCTATGGTTATACCAATAAAAGCAGCCACAGACGTTATAGCATCACTGCGGTGATGCCAGGCGTCTGCTTTTAAGGAAGAACTGTTGGTTTCTCTGCTCCGCTGCATGACGAGCCGGTATGAAATTTCTTTCCATATAATAATCGCTGCCAAAATGATAAGTGTATATGGCTTTGGCAGGCCGTGGGGCGTTCTGATATTCTCAACACTTTCGTATGCAATAACAGTCGCCGACGTTATCAGAAAACCTACAACCAGAAAAGTGATTAAAGGCTCTGCACGTCCGTGACCGTACGGGTGATTCGCATCTGCTGGCCTGTTTGAATATTTAATTCCAAACAACACCAAAAAGGAAGAAAATATATCGGAGGTTGACTCAATCGCATCGGCTATAAGGGCATAGGAATTACCGAAATAGCCTGCAAGTCCTTTTATAATCGCTAAGCAAGTATTTCCTATAATACTGAAATACGTCGCTTTAATAGCCTTTTGTTCATTTGTCACTTCGGCCATATTCGGTACAAAACATCTTTAAACAGAGTTCTACAACAAAACTAATATCCGTTGTAAGGGCGTAAAAGTAACTTAATTTGACGTAAGTTACTAACGACTTCTTATATCCATTCTAGTGTTTCATATCATCAATATTATAGATACCTATGATTTGTCTTATTTTATTGATAGTTCTTGCCGCATTACCTTTGCCGCATATTATTTATCAATACTGAAAAATGGAAACTCAAAAAATATTTATCATCAATGGCGGCCAAATCTTTGGACATTCTGGCGGACGATTCAATAAAACAATATTCGACGAAACGATTAAATTCTTTAACGAACATCCAGGCTTTAAAGTTAGGTCAACGGATATCAATCAGAAGTATGATCCAAAGAAAGAAGTAGAAAATTTTGTATGGGCAGATGTTGTCATATATCACACGCCGATCTGGTGGTTTCAGGTTCCAAATGGATTGAAAAAATACATAGACGTCGTTTTTACGGAAGGCCATCAGACCGGTATTTATAACAGCGACGGGCGTTCATCAACGAACCCTCATATTAATTATGGAACCGGCGGAACATTGCACGGACGTCGATATATGATTACTACTTCATGGAATGCGCCGGCAACTGCTTTTACTTTACCGGGTGAATTTTTTAATGAAAAGAGCGTGGATGAGGGACCACTTTTTGGCTTCCATCGCATGAATGCTTTTACAGGAATGAAGCCAGTGGATGGAATTCATTTTCATGATGTAGAAAAGAATGCAGTTATTGCCGGCGATCTAAAAAGGTACAAAGATCATTTACGAAAAATTTTTATCAATAAACCCGTAGCGCATGAGCATTTATCTGACAGCGTTTGTTAAAAGTAAACCAGGGAAATCAGAGGATTTGAAAGTCCAGCTTTTAAATCTGGTAGCCAATTCGACTAAAGAAGCGGCTTGTATCCAATATGATTTACATCAGTCAAATGAAGAACCTGATGTTTTCATTTTTCATGAAGAATGGGAGAGTCAGGCTGGGCTGGACGTTCATAACGCCAGTCCATATATTTCTGATTTCATTACGTTGGCGCCCGACCTTATCGAGGGAAATATTTCGATTTACAAGACTTCGAAAATTGGTTGATGACTTCAAAATACAGATCCTTTGTTAAGTTAACAAAGGGATCTGTATTTTGAAAAGTTAAAGTTATCAGGAGTTAGTTAATCTCGTCCCGAAGTTTTGAAAATATCGAAAAATTTCGTGTTCTTCTTTAAGTGTTTTCTCTATTAACTCAGAGATTTTATAATGTTTTAGCCTCTTTGCCAGTGAGTTCAACTTCTCATAAACTTCGATTTGATAAGAGGCTATTTCACATAATGCTTTGACAATAACAGAATCAGCCGCTGAGGCAGCCGTTTTTGTATTTTCTGTGATAATCTCAATATCACGAATTAAATCACTCAGAGTGGTATCAATTTTTCCTTTTGTTTTCTGAGCAAGAATTTCAAAAATATGCTCAATGTGCTGGACCTGTCCCGCAGTAACAAGCATATAGTCTAAAACCGATTTTCTTAGTTCCTGCGAGTTGACCAATAATGCCCACTTAGAGAAAGTCTTCAACTGAATATTTTCTGCCCAATAAACGTGTTGAATGTTGCTTAGAAAAAAATGAAAGGTTTCCGGGTTATTAGCAATTTCATAATGCTGGTCAAATTCAGACCGAGGAGAATCTGTTTTCATCGTTGGGTTAGTTAACAAATGTTTGTATAAGTGCTGGTTATAAACAAACTGGCAAAATTTTAAAACGCGAATGGATAAAACACATCTTAAAATTTTAAACTGTTTGTTCGGTAAAAGCGCATATATAAACCGCGTGCCAACCAAAGCATTTTCACGAATTGACAACTCATGAGAGTGAATTAAACCTATCAGGAGTAATCTGACATTTTTGAGATGTAGATATGCCGGAATCAATATTAATGGATGAATTTATTTTCTTGCCAAACCATCTCATTTATAGACAATTGCTATTATCGAATCTTGCAAATTTTAGGAAATGTTATTCTGAAAAGATTGACCGCTTTTCCTACAATTAGGGAACGAACTTCGCAAGATTTTGTTTAAAACCTGTTATGTAAAGCTTCAATACGCGAGCTTAGAATTGACTTATGGTGCGGAAGTTATTCTGTCAGGATACAAAACCATCATCTTGCCCGTCTTTCAAAACAATGTATATTCTGGCCCAACTTTCCTCGCTAAGCCTTCTCCACTTGTGCCCGGTGCCGGCAACATCTTGTGCAATTAAAACATCACCTGGTTCGATAGTGAAAGTACTCCCATCGGTCACGGTAAATTCTAGTTTGCCACGAAGTGTGATGACATACTGAGGTCTTGGAGCGGGATGCCAATCGAATTCTGTCCTTTCCGGCGCATCCTCATGAAAGAAAAAATAAGCAGCTTCGAGTTGCAACAAATCTTGCACTGTTCCTTTTTCAAAAGCAGAATCGCCTTCAACTGTATTAAATAATCGGTAAGCATTCATTGGATATGTTCTTCTAATAAATTGAAATGTTGAATTGAAAGATACAAACTTGAAAATTACATTTCAATCAGGTTATGTTTTACAGCAAAAACAACCAGACTTACAGAGTTCGAGACACCGGTTTTAAGCAACAGGTTTTTCCTGTGGCCTTCTACGGTGCGATAACTGATGAAAAGCTCTTCTGCGATTTGGCCGGTATTAAATCCTTTGCAAATTAGCTTTAATACCTCCATTTCGCGTTCAGTCAGGACAATGTTTTCGGATTCAATGACGGTACTTTTCTTAGCATTTCGTCGCTCGTTTATTTGTAGCGCTTCCCGGAGAACGGCTGCGATTTCATCGTCCATGTAATGGCCCTTTAAATAAACCTGGTCGATGGCATCAATCAATTTTTTCTGATCGATATCTTTTGGCAAATAGCCATGAACGCCAATTTTCATCATTTGCCGGATATAGTCGTGCGAATAATTCATAGACAAAATGATGATCTTCATTGCCGGAAATTCGCTGCGCAGAATTACGCTGGCCTCCTGTCCGCTCATACCTTTCATGTTTAGATCCAGCAGAACAATATCGGGTTGGTTAAGCGCGACTTGTTCAAGAAGCTCTTCTCCTGATGCAGCTTCAAAGATGACTTCATAATGATTGAATTTTTTTAAGATCTGGATAAGACCCTGACGGAATAATTTATGATCATCGACGACGGCTAATTTTAGAGTACTCATGATAATCTTTGCTTTAATTTAGGAGTTAACCGGAAATTCGAGTGATAATTTGGTTCCGGAATGAGCAGAAGATATTATTTCAAGATTTCCATTCAAAAGACCAGCCCGGGCTTTAATACCGCTTAGTCCCATGGATTGAGTTTTCCCGGAAGCGGTTTTTTGATAATCGAAACCGTCTCCGTTATCGGAAACAGATAAGATCATGTGACCATTATTCTGGCGAATTTCCACTTCAATAACGCTGGGATTTGCATGTTTCAAAGCATTGCCTATTGCCTCCTGAACGATTCGGTACAAACCCAATTCTGTTTCTTCGTCGATTTTTGCGGTGAAATCAATCTGGCAGCTCGTACGGATACCGCCCGACTGCACCCGTGTGAGCAGCATTTGAATTGCTTGTGAAAACCCAAAATTTTCCAGGATTAAAGGAGACAGATTCTGTGCAATTTGCCGAATATCCTGGACAATATTCCCAATAATTCCACTGGCGTCACTAGCCAGCTGAACCATTTCTGTCGGTGCCGTTTCGTATTGTATCTGATTGATATACAATTTTGCCGCAGATAATGACACGCCGATTTCATCATGAAGGTCACGCGAAATTCTGTCGCGCTCACTTTCCTGGGACCTCACGATCAAGCTGGTCAGGTCTTTCTGATATGCAATTTCCTGATCATGCATCTTTTGCAGCTGAGCATGTAATTTTCTCTGATAGAGCAATATAAAAAGGACTATTGCCAGGGATAGAAAAAGAACGAAGGCAAGTCCGCCGTATAGCAGCTGTGTAAATTCTAGTTCTCCTGGCGTCTCCATAAAACAAATGAATAAATCAAATATAAAACACAATTTAGAAAGGCGTGAATCAGCCAGATCTGGTAGTTAAGCTTCTGTGAATATTGCAAAATGAAGTTTATAAAAAGGAAGATGAAAAAGTTTCCTGCAAAAAATATAAGCAATCCGGTAGACACACAAAACATGGGGATTGACCACAAGTTCTTCGTTGGCTGCTCTATGTATATTTTATAATAATATGACAAAATAAGTACGATCAGACACACGCTTTCAACAAGTCTGCCACTGTTATCGATAAGGTTTATCCTGCTTGAAATCTGTAATGTTTTATAAGTAAGATAGGCGGCGAAAATTAAGATCAGCCAGATCCTGGTTTTCAACAATAAATTGTTTTTCAATTCAATGCTGTATATCCAGATAAAAAAGCCGAACTCAACCGTCACATAAACTGGCCAGAGAAATAAATTGGAGATTTTATACAACCATAATATCCGGGAAATAGATTCAACAATGAGCGCAAAAAAGATCAGGTAGGTGAGGATTTTCAGCGTTTGATCAAGTTCTTTAAATCGAACGGCTCCAACAATAGCAGCGAGCAAAACGGGTAAAAAAGCAAAAAAAATGATAAGTTGTTCGCTCGAATAAGGCATGACGGGTTATAGAAAAAATTCGTCGCAAAGTTGGACTGTTTTCTCTGAAAATCATAAGTCAGGTTGTTAAAAAACCTACTTTATTACAGCGAAAACAATTCTTGGGCCTGTATTGCTTAGCAGGTTCGCGGGCAGGGAGCAGTCAGATCGTAGTAAGATTCGTCGTCGGCTCCAAGACCGATATCATTATCCGATTTTTGACCCTGAAGAACAACACCAAATGTAGAAGTTACCACTTTTGTCGTCAGATAGTTTACGCCATAGTATTCATGAAGTACGAAGACCACATTGATATTAGGGGCTTTATTAAATGTAAAAAGCGTCTGTATAAACTCCTTTAACGAATAATTATATCCTCTTGTAAAACCGTAAGGCGTTATGAAATTGTTATTGGTAACTGCGCCTTTTCCTGCCGTGATCAACCAATTGTTTTTCCATTGTCTGATCAGCTCAGACGGAACTTTTCCATCTTCCTCTCCAAGTCCAGCGGATAAATCTGTATAGTTTTTCTTAAATGGTATGTAGTATGGCGTAAGTATTTGTCCGGTAGTATCTGTACCGAATAGAATAATCTCAAAATCATTTTTCTCAACATTCAGACCAAACCGTATTTTGATCGTGCTTACGCCGGTTGTAGATAATAATGAACTCATGCTTTTGCTGTCAAACAACACGCTAACGATTAATTCATCATCTTCTTTAAAAAAATCGAACGGATTCGTATTAAATTCCAGTTGTTGCCAGGCGTAAGACCAGGTTTCGAAAGTTTGTTGCGAGATCAGGTGAGTCGTTAATGGGTTATAGTTCATGATAGTAAAGGATTGATAGGATTTCTTTACTGGAAGTTAATAATGGAAAAGTAAAAAAACGCTGTTAGAATCACCGGAGAGTCGCGCGAAGTGAAACGGTTAGTATAATTCACAGGGCAATGTAGAGCAAATTCTATACTTCACAAAAAATGTGTAATTGTTTTTGGTTATGATCGGCTTACCCCCCGTAAAACACTTGGTTTATAAAACACGTGTTTTACGGCTTTCAGGCCAGTTTTTTAAGGATGTACTTTGTAATGAAAAAAGAAAAGCTCAACGTTTTTATAAACCTTAACTATTTGAAGTATGAAATTTCAATTATCGGGCATACGCTCAAACACGACTTAACGGAAATAATCAGATGTCGAAACTGCATGTATTTGAAAGGTCTTTCGACGGGATGCCGGGTTCGACATTCATTCACGGGAAGCTTATGACGAGCCAGCTTATGACCTCCCTAATCAGCCAGTCACTAGGTAGATTATTTACCGTACCGGAGCATGATTGGACTGCTATCAATAAACGGGTGGGCGAGGCCGCTGCCGGAGCCGAAGTTGCTCAGTATCTTTCAGAATATATTCCGGAATTCCCGGTTCTTATAACTGTGAGCAAACTTTGGCAAGACCAAACTTTCGAAAGCTTGATCGACTTGTCGGCCGCAGTCAGTTTATATGCCGGAAACGCAGTTTATGGCTTTCAAGAGTTATTGATGGCCATAAGTCAACTTGACAAATCTTCGGATAAAGTTCCTGATAGCGTCAGGCATCTGACTTGTTTGCAGTTTGATAATCTGACTCAGTCAACGTCTGCATTGAGCAAAATCGTTTCTTCTGTCGGTGTAAATATTTTGGATTTTTTATATGTTAATCAGGAGGTTGATATCAGGATTGCTCGGTATACCAGCCGATTAGGGATATACTGGGAACCTCTGGGGGAAACTATTTTGAAAGTAGATTCAGCTGTTACGAAGTCGACGGCGGATTGGTTTTCTTTGGCAGATACGATGCAGCGAATCCTGGATGTAAAGCCTGAAATTACGATGTGTTTTCTACAAAACTTAGATATAAATACGGCAATTACCTGCTGGAAAAAGCTGCAAATAGAGGCAGATTCATTTAATACTTTTTCGGAGAATCAGGTTCATTATTGGTACTGATCTCCATTCAGATAATTATTTAACCCAGCCAAACCAAGAACTATGCCTTCCTCACACCTTAAAAAAGTCCGGTCTTGCAACTAACGCGGGGTTAGTTGTTCGGCTACGGGGTATTAGACTTACCATCTCACCGCATTGCGGAGGGATGGTTTTATGTTTTAAAAAGTAAAGGTACTGTGTCTGAAAATTATTTGTTCTCAAAAACAGTACGATCAAACGCACCGTTTTTGGGAACAATGTTTTGTTAAACTTCAACCGCACTTAATTCCTGTACAATCTGAGAAAACAGCTGATAGGATTTGATACGCGCACCATGGTCAAAAATGTGCGACGTTGCCATAATTTCATCAACCTGCGTTTTTTGCAAGAATGTCTTAATTCTTTGTTTCAATTTTTCAGGACCTCCAATGAAAGAGTAAGCAAGCATTTGTCCAACCGCATGTTCTTCCTGAATTCCCCATATCTCGTCCATGTTTTCAACCGGCGGCTGCAACAATTTTCGCTTCCCGCTCACGACGCCAAGGAAAAACTGCAACACGGAAGTAGACAAGAAATCAGCTTCGGCGTCTGTATCTGCGGCCACAACATTTACACATGCCATCACATAAGGCTTATCCAGATATTGAGATGGACGGAAATTTTTCCTGTAAAGCTCAATGGCTTCAAGAAAATAGGCCGGTGCAAAATGGCTGGCAAAGGCGTAAGGCAGGCCCATCGCGGCAGCTACTCGTGCGCTGTCTGTGCTTGAACCGAGAATCCAGATCGGGATGTCAAGTCCCTCACCAGGAATTGCCCGGATCTTACTCATATGATTATCTGCTGAAAAGAAATTTTGGAGTGCCTGAATATCACTCGGGAAATTATGAACTGCATTGAAATTTTCGCCTCTGATCGCTCTTGCAGTTACCTGATCGGTGCCCGGAGCCCGTCCCAAACCGAGGTCAATCCGGTTTGGGTATAAAGAAGCGAGTGTTCCGAATTGTTCAGCAACCACAAGTGGCGAATGGTTTGGCAGCATAATACCACCGGAGCCAACCCGGATTGTTGAAGTGCCTCCGGCAATGTAGCCAATCAAAACAGAGGTTGCAGAGCTGGCAACGCTGATCATGTTGTGATGTTCTGCCAGCCAGTAGCGGGTATAACCAAGTTTTTCAGCTTCCCGGGCAAGTTCAAGACTCGTTTTAAAAGTATCTGCGGGCGTTTTTCCCTCAATGACTGTGGCCAGATCAAGTACGGAATAGGCAACAGGTTTAGAATCTTTTATATTCATATCAAATATTTGTCAATGAACATCCTGTTCGGATGTTTGAATTTTAAAATAATAGATACATATCACCGAAATTTTAATTAATCGGATTCATGCAACAAGTACTATTAACAACAAAAAGTTAAGGATAGTTGAATAATCGTTCAAAAATTATTGACCAAATTTTATTCGGTACACTTTCGACTATTCTTGGGTTTGAATTTACCCGAAAACAGCCTGTTGTTAAAGCTTTTTAACTTTGCTGTATTTTCGGCGTGCATGTCAAAAAGTACCAACTGCATGCCAATTTTTGTAGTTTTGGATATCCAAGCTGGTAGAGGGAACCAATCGGCCTGTTTCAGGTTTTTATTTTTATCCGAACTATTTTACGCTACGTATGGACATCGCGAAATTTTCAAAGTAACTTTGCGCCATAATAACATACCATGATTTATTTCTTTTCCAACGACCACAATACCGTTTTTGCTTTACAGATAGAGCGAACTCTCACCGAGCCGGATATTTCTAAATTGAGCTGGCTATTTGGCGGTGCAAAACTTCTGACTGAAACTGTCCTGACTGATTTTTATGTAGGTCCGCGTGCTGCGATGATCACGCCGTGGAGTACCAATGCCGTAGAAATTACGCAGAATATGGATATTCAGGGTATCGTCAGGATTGAAGAGTTTACCCCGGTATCTGCTGATTTTAACAGTTTTGACCCGATGTTGTCGCAGAAATATGCTGAACTGAATCAGGATATTTATCTGATCAGTCTTCAGCCTGAATCCATTATTGAGATCAGTGATGTTGCCGCGTATAACCAGCAGGAGGGACTGTCGCTTAGTGAGGAAGAAGTTGATTATCTTAATAAGTTATCGGATAAACTGGGCCGTAAACTGACAGATTCTGAGGTATTCGGTTTTTCTCAGGTAAACTCAGAACATTGCCGTCACAAAATATTTAATGGTACATTCGTCATCGATGGCGAAGAACAGCCAACTTCTTTATTCAAACTGATCCGCAGAACTTCGGAGACAAACCCAAACGGAATCGTATCCGCTTATAAAGATAATGTTGCGTTTGTAAAAGGGCCGCGTGTGCAACAATTTGCTCCGAAACGTGCGGATGTACCTGATTACTACGAAATAAAAGACTTCGATTCGGTTATTTCATTGAAAGCCGAAACGCATAATTTCCCTACCACAGTTGAACCTTTTAACGGTGCAGCAACAGGTTCCGGAGGAGAAATCAGAGACAGGCTTGCCGGCGGACAGGGCTCCCTTCCATTGGCGGGAACGGCTGTGTATATGACATCGTTCTCTCGTCTGGAAGAAAATCGTCCATGGGAGCAAGGTGTTCAGGAAAGAAAATGGTTATACCAGACACCGATGGATATTCTGATCAAAGCTTCCAACGGAGCTTCTGATTTTGGAAATAAATTTGGTCAGCCGCTTATAACTGGTTCATTGCTCACGTTCGAGCACGAAGAAGATGCAAGGTTACTCGGTTTCGATAAAGTGATCATGCAGGCCGGTGGTATCGGGTATGGAAAGTCGGATCAGGCAAAAAAAGAAAAACCGGAAGTTGAAGATAAGATCGTCGTTTTAGGCGGCGAAAATTATAGAATCGGAATGGGCGGTGCTGCGGTTTCATCAGCAGATACCGGTGCTTTCGGTTCAGGGATTACATTAAATGCAATTCAGCGTTCAAATCCTGAAATGCAGAAAAGAGTTGCCAATGCCGTTCGCGGAATGGTGGAAAGCGACAATAATACAATTGTCTCAATCCATGATCACGGCGCAGGGGGGCATTTAAACTGTCTTTCTGAACTTGTTGAAGAAACGGGAGGGAAAATCGATCTAGATAAATTACCGGTAGGAGATCCAACGCTTTCAGCCAAGGAAATTATTGGAAATGAGTCGCAGGAACGTATGGGTCTTGTGATCAGCAAAGAAAATATTGATACACTGCAAAGAATTGCTGACCGCGAAAGGGCTCCTATGTATACCGTGGGAGAAGTAACTTCTGATCACCGTTTTACCTTTGAATCCGCAACAACGGGAGCGAAACCGATGGATCTCGAAATGGATGATATGTTTGGAAGTTCTCCAAAAGTTGTCATGCACGATAAGACTGTCGAAAGAAAATATGCACCGGTAGTTTACGAAACGTCCAGGCTTGCAGAGTATCTCGAACAGGTACTTCAACTGGAAGCTGTTGCGAGTAAAGACTGGCTGACCAACAAAGTTGACCGTTGCGTGGGCGGCCGTGTTGCGAAACAGCAATGCGCAGGTCCATTACAGTTACCGCTGAACAATGTAGGTGTCATGGCACTTGATTTTCAGGGAAAAGATGGAATCGCGACTTCAATTGGTCATGCGCCACTTTCAGCGCTGATTGATCCTGCGGCAGGAAGCAGAAATGCAATCGCTGAATCATTATCAAATATTGTTTGGGCACCGCTTCAGGATGGTCTGGCTAGCGTTTCGCTATCGGCAAACTGGATGTGGGCTTGTAAAAATGCTGGTGAAGACGCTCGTTTATACCGCGCTGTGGAAGCTTGCTCTGCCTTTGCAATCAGCTTAGGGATTAATATCCCAACCGGTAAAGATTCGCTTTCGATGAAACAGAAGTATAAGGATGCGGAAGTAATCGCACCTGGTACTGTGATCATTTCTGCAGCCGGGCATTGCGATGATATCAGAGCGGTTGTGGAACCAGTTCTTCAAAAGGATGGCGGTTCAATTTATTATATTAATCTGTCGGGCGATACCTACAAACTTGGAGGTTCGTCTTTTGCGCAAATTCTTGGCAAAATAGGAACTGAAACACCGGATGTTCTGGATGCTGATGGATTTAAAAATACTTTTAACACACTTCAAGAACTGATTAAAGCGGGTAAAATTCAAGCTGGTCATGATGTAGGAAGTGGTGGTTTAATCACTACGCTTCTGGAACTTTGTTTCGCAGATCGTGATCTTGGAGCTGATATTGATCTTTCTTCTCTTGGCGAACAGGATATTATAGAAAAACTTTTCGCTGAAAATATAAGCATTGTTTTCCAGGCTGATGAATCAGCTGAGGCAGTTTTAGAAGCGAATGGTGTTGTTTGCCATAAAATTGGTACCGTTACTTCTTCTTCAAAAGTATCGGTTAAGGATGCGTCTGGTAACTGGGATTTTGATATCGATCACCTTCGTGATGTCTGGTTTAAAACTTCATATCTTCTGGATAAAAAACAGAGCGGAGATGTGAAGGCGACAGAGCGTTTTGACAATTATAAAAACCATGTTCTTCAATATAATTTTCCTGCTCAGTTTGACGGGAAAAAGCCGGTTATTGACGAATCAAAACCGAGGCTGAAAGCAGCGGTTCTTCGTGAAAAGGGAAGTAATTCAGAAAGAGAACTTGCCAATGCAATGTACCTTGCAGGTTTTGATGTGAAAGATGTTCACATGACGGATTTGATCTCAGGCCGCGAAACGCTTGAAGATATCCAGTTCATCGGAGCCGTTGGAGGATTTTCGAATTCTGATGTTTTGGGTTCTGCGAAAGGCTGGGCTGGTGCATTTTTGTATAATGAGAGAGCAAAACTTTCGCTTGAAAACTTTTTCAAGCGAGAAGATACTTTATCGGTTGGTATCTGTAACGGATGCCAGTTGTTTATTGAACTTGGTCTGATCAATCCGGACCACGAGGAAAAACCGAAAATGCTGCATAACGAAAGTAAAAAACACGAAAGTGGATTTACTTCGCTGACAATTCAGGAAAATAAATCGGTGATGCTTTCTACGTTGGCAGGAAGTACATTAGGTGTATGGATTTCACATGGAGAAGGTAAGTTCCAGCTGCCTTATGCTGAGGACAAATATGAGATCGTTTCAAAATATGCTTACGAAACTTATCCTGCCAATCCAAATGGGTCTGACTTTAACACGGCGATGATGTGTGACAATTCGGGAAGACATTTGGTGATGATGCCACATATTGAGCGCTCACTGTTCCAGTGGCACTGGGCGAATTATCCGGCGGGAAGAAACGACGAAGTTTCTCCATGGATCGAAGCTTTTGTGAACGCAAGAAAGTGGATTGAAGGTTCGGGGAAATAATCGAGTATCGATTAATAAAGCAAAGAAGGCTGTCGAAAGACAGCCTTCTTTGCTTTTAACGAAGTTATATACCTGTTAGATTTTTGAAAAACTTACGTGCGATCTGTGCGTATTCCAATGGATTTGCAACCGCAGGATCCTGCTCAGCTTCCAAAACAATCCAGCCTCGATAATCACTTTCTTTTATCACATCAAACAAAGATGGAAAATCAATACAGCCTTCGGAATCACCCGGAACTGTGAAGACGCCCTGTTTCACTGCTGTCAAAAAACTTAGTTTTTCATCATGAACACGCTGCAAAACATTTGGCCTGATATCTTTTAAATGGATATGAGCTGTTCTTCCGATGTATTTTTTCAAAGCTTCGACCGGATCCTCGCCAGCAAAATAAAAGTGACCGCAGTCGTAGTTGAGGTAGACATTTTCAGGATCCGTTTCAGCCATCAGCCGATCTGTTTCTGCAATGCTTTGAACGCAGGTTCCCATGTGGTGGTGAAACGCAAGTTTCATTCCTCTCGAACGGGCAATTTTGCCCAATTCATTTAAACCATTAGTGAAAGATATCCATTCCGCATCGGTATTAAGCATTCCTTTTCCTTCAAAAACAGGTACTGTCATTTCTCCCTGACAGCTGTTTCCAACTTCTCCGCCACCAATGACTTTCGCTCCCATAGTTTCCAGAAAATCCAGCAGTGCTGTGAAGTTTTTGATATTTTCTTCCAAAGATTTTGTAGTCAGTTCGTAGCTGTTCCACTGATTGCAGATTTGTAGCCCGCGCAGATTTAGTGCTTTTTTTAGTACTTCTGTATCGCGTGGGAATTTATTTCCAACTTCGCAGCCGGTAAATCCTGCCAGAGCCATCTCGCTGATACATTGTTCAAACGTATTTTCGCCTCCAAGTTCGGGCATATCGTCGTTCGTCCAGTTGATAGGAGCGACTCCTAATTTTATATTTTTAAAATTCATTTTAGTCAGATTATGGAAGTTAATTCATTCAAGCTGATTTGTGAAAATTCGTGTATTCGTGGCAGAAAACATACTTTGAAAATCCTGTTACAGAAAAATTCGCTGCGTTTTTTTGTTCTCGACATAAGTATCGTAAGCTTTCTGAACAGACGCAGATTCTGAAACTTCCGCGATCGGAACTTCCCACCAGGCATTGTAGCCCTTGACGGTGCGGTACAATGAAGTCTCAATATAAATCACCGTAGTCCTGGTATTGATTTTGGATTGTTCCAATGCTGCTTCAATAGAAGTTCTGTCCGTTGCTTTAATCACGATAGCACCCAGACTTTCCGCATTTTTCGCCAGATCAACAGGAAGAAAATCACCAGATAATAGTCCGGAATTTTCATCACGATAGTTATACATCGTACCAAAACGCTCGCTTCCGATACTTTCTGAAAGGCCACCGATACTCGCATATCCATTATTATTCAAAAGTAAAATCGTGAATTTCACACCTTCCTGAATGGAGGTCACGATTTCATGATTATTCATCAGATAACCACCATCTCCACAAATCACATAAACCTCCCGCGTTGGGTCCGCCATTTTTGCGCCTAAACCAGCTGCGATTTCATAACCCATGCAGGAGAAACCGTATTCCAGATGGAAGTTTTTAGGATCTGTGGCGCGCCATAATTTATGCAGATCGCCCGGCGCACTTCCGGATGCGTTGATCATCACGTCACGGCGATCCATAAAGTTGTTTAACGTACCAATGACAATTGCCTGATCGATAGGAGGGACGGAGCTGTTTCCTTCCATATAAATCTGGGTAACTTCTTCGTCCCAGGCTTGGTTATAATCAGAGATTTTCTTGCGGTAATCGGCATCAACTTCGAAGTCTCCAAGCAAATCTGAAAGTTCTTCCAGAATCACTTTTGCATCACCGATAACCGGTAATGCAGCGTGTTTGAAAGCATCAAATTCGCTGATATTAATATTGATAAATTTAACGTCCGGGTTTTTAAATATTGATTTCGAAGCAGTTGTGAAATCGCTGTAACGTGTCCCGATACCGATCACGACATCCGCTTCATTGGAAATTTCAATTGCATATTTGGTCCCGGTTGCACCAAGCCCTCCGATACTGTAAGGCTCATCAAATTTAACTGCACCTTTTCCTGCAAAAGTTTCACCAACAGGAATACCGGTTTTTGTGGCAAAATCATGCAGAATTCCGTCTGCACCACTGTAAATTGCCCCACCTCCGGCAACAACTACCGGTTTTTTAGAAGCACGAATCCATTCCGCTGCTTTTTGCAAAGTTGGAAGATCCGGTCGCGGACGACCTACGTGCCATACTCTTTTCCTGAACAGATCTTCCGGAAAATCATACGCATGTGTCTGCACATCCTGAGGCATGGAAAGGGTTACGGCGCCCATTTCTGCCTGCGAAGTCAGCACGCGCATAACCTCGGGCAAAGAATAAATCAGCTGCTCCGGACGGTTAATTCTGTCCCAATATTTGGATACCGGTTTGAAACAATCATTCACAGAAATATCCTGTGTGGACGCACTTTCCAATTGCTGCAAAACCGGATTTGGCTCGCGGGTTGAAAAAATATCACCCGGTAATAACAAAACTGGCAAACGATTAATCGTCGCCAAAGCGGCGCCTGTGATCATGTTTGTAGCTCCGGGGCCAATGGAAGTGGTACAAACAAAAGCGCCAAGGCGGTTTTTGATCTTGGCATAAGCCACGGCGGTATGCACCATGGATTGTTCATTCCGGCACTGATAATATCGGAAGTCCGGATTTTGTTGTAGGGCCTGTCCTAATCCGGCCACGTTACCATGACCGAATATTCCGAAACATCCACCGAAATATGGTTCTTCAATACCATCGCGTTCGATGTATTGATTTTTTAGAAATGTTATAGTAGCCTGGGCTACGGTTAATCTTCTGGTCATGGTTTAAGGGAATATTTTTGATGATTTTTAAGAAGTGTCGGGTTTGGGGAAATTTTGTTTTTTTATTGTTTGAATAAACAAAAATTACGGTGCGCTGCACCTTTTGATGATTGAGACGGAGACGCTTTTCTACAAGTATTGTGGTGCTCTGCACCGTTAGTAATTAGGTGCAGAGCACCACAATATTTGTAGAATGCACGATCTTTCGTTCGATCTATGAGGTGCAGCGCACCGTAATAAATTCTATCAATAATTCTCTATGTCAATCTTTAAATCAAACTAATATAAAAACTCATCCGCCTTTCTAGCACACCCAAACAATTCAAATTTCTGTAACATAAAACGCTTATATTCTTCCATGAAAATCTTTCCCGGCGTTGTCGGTGCAAACTCATGGGGATGATCACGGAAAAATTCACGGTTCACCATTGTCCATAATAAGCGGGTATCGGTCGCAATGTTGATTTTACAAATTCCCAGTGGAATTGCCTTCAAAATCTCTTCTTCCTGGACACCTTTTGCATCCGTTTTAAGATTTCCTCCGGCTGCATTGATCCGCGCAACAACCTCTGAACTTACATTGGAACCACCATGTAATACCAATGGAAATCCGGGCAAACGTTGTTGAATTTCTTCCAGAATGTGAAACTGCAAACCTTGTCCGCCGGAAAATTTATAGGCACCATGACTGGTTCCAACGGCAATCGCCAGACTGTCACAACCGGTCGCATTGACAAAATCCACCACCTGCTGCGGATTGGTATACGACGAATGTTCAGCATCGATCGTCAAATCATCTTCGACACCAGCCAAAACGCCCAGCTCAGCTTCAACACTCATTCCATTGGCGTGTGCTCTTTCAACAACAGCCCGTGTTCTGGCTACATTTTTATCAAAATCGTCATGTGACGCGTCAATCATTACCGAACTGTATCCACCACTTCCGATGGCATCCCAGATATGTTCTTCAACCCCATGATCAACATGAACTGCAAAAACCGTTTGCGGATATAATCTTGCGGCTGACTGGATCATGGAAAGCAACATATCCGCTTTGGCATAATCTCTTGCAAAGGGAGTCGTCTGCACGATGAACGGCGCATCAGCTTCCTGTGCTGCGGCAAATAATCCATGTATTTCCTCCATGAAAAATACGTTTACCGCAGGAATTGCGTAGCGGCCATAGCATTGATCAAAAAGTTGTTTGGTCGTTAAAAGCATAATAATCTATTAATCAATTGCACAGATTTATCTGGTTCTATATCTTACCAGAAAACAGTATACAATGCACCAAGAATACCAAAAATCAGGATTGAAGTGATCATAAAGCCTGTGCTTACTTTGAACATCGAGCGGTCAATTTCAAGTCCTTTTGGGTTGTTTTTGCTTTTTGGATCTAGTAGTGTTAACACAATAATTACAGCCACGAGAATTAAAAATATAATTCCCATACGGTTCAAAAAAGGAATTTCTTCATACCAGAATTTGAAAGCTGTTGAAAGTGGTATGGTTAAAAGTGCTGCAACCAGAGCCGCATTTCCAGTTGTTCTTTTCCAGAAAAAACCAAGGAAGAAAATCGCGAAAACACCGGGTGTGATAAAACTTGAATACTCCTGAATGAACTGATAGGCTTGCTCTAAAACTCGGAGTTGAGGAGCAATCAATGCAGCAATACCCATAGAGGTCCAGATGGCATAACGGCCTACACGGATCAGATGTTTTTCCGATGCGTCCGGTTTAATATATTCTCGGTAAATATCGAGCGTAAAAATCGTAGAAATACTATTCGCTTTTCCAGCCAGAGAAGCGACAATTGCAGCCGTTAATGCTGCAAAAGCCATTCCTTTCAAACCCGATGGAAGAAGGTCAAGCAACACAGGATACGCATGATCCGGTTTTACTACACCGTTTACATCCAGCATTTCGGTCTGAAACATGCCGTTTTGGAAAAGTACATAAGCTGCAATTCCAGGAATTACAACAATAATTGGAATGATCAGTTTCAGACCCGCAGCAAATAAAAGCCCCTTTCTGGCTGTTGGAAGACTTGCGCCCAAAGTTCGCTGGATGATGTATTGATTACACCCAAAATAATTCAGGTTATTGATCCACATCGCCCCGATGATCACTGACAAACCTGGCAGATCTTTGTAATAAGGGTTATCTTTTTTCAGGATCATGTGAAAATGCGGCTCGGCCTGTGCTTTCAGCGTACCAAATGCACTGAAAATATTAGGGTTTCCAAACTGTTTCGCCACAAGATCCATAGCAAGGTAAGTAGTTACCAATCCTCCTGCAATGAGCACAACGACCTGAACTACATCCGTATAACCAATCACTTTCATTCCGCCAACGGTAATGATGATGGCAAAAACCGCCAGTGCTGCAATTGCCCAGGTAAAGTCAATACCGGCTGTAACTTCCAGCGCAAGTGCGCCGAGATACAGAATTGAAGTCAGATTGACAAACACATATAAAAGAAGCCAGAACACCGCCATGGTGGTTGCCACTACCGGATTATACCGCTGCCGTAAAAACTGCGGCATGGTATAGATCTTATTTTTCAGATAAATGGGCACAAAAAATACCGCGACGACAACCAGTGTTGCTGCTGCCATCCATTCGTAAGATGCTATGGCCAAACCAATTGCGAATCCGGAACCAGACATACCGATAAAATGCTCGGCTGAAATATTTGACGCGATTAGAGATGCTCCGATTGCCCAGAACGTCAGCGAACCTTCTGCCAAAAAGTAATCAGTAGAACTGGTTTCCTTGCTGGATTTCTTTTTGTAGATCCAGAAACCGTAGGAGGAAACAGCAATGAAATAAATGAAAAATACGACGTAATCAAGTAGTTGCAGGCCTTGTTTCATGAGGTTGGTTTAGGGTATATTTTTCTTATACCAATGTGTGACTGATAACTTCTTCCAACTTCACCGGTCTTCCTTCCTGCAAGGATTTCATCGCTGCGATACCAATCGCCGTGGCCATTAACCCATCATGCGCGTCAACAGGGGAAGGCGTGTCATTGAGCACACAATTAACGAATGATTTCAGACAAACACGATAGGCCGTTTCATATCTTTCAAGGAAAAAATGCAGTGGCAGTGAGATATGGCCGCCGTCACTATCGAAATGTACCAGATTATCAGCAGTATTATTCTCCGCTTTGGCCATTCCTTTTGATCCGAAAATTTCCAGTCGTTGGTCATATCCGTAAACTGCTTTTCTGCTGTTATCAATCACGCCAAGTGCCCCGTTTTCAAAAGTCAGCACAATAACTGCCGTATCAATATCGCCAAATTCTTTGATTTCCGGGTTGATCAAGGCATCGCCTTTTACAAAAACTTCCGTTACTTCGGAGCCGACAATGTAACGCGCCATGTCAAAGTCGTGGATGGACATATCCAGGAAAATGCCGCCTGATGTTTTTAAATATTCAATAGGCGGCGGTCCTGGATCGCGACTGGTAATACGAAGAATTTGCGGATCTCCGATTTTATCATCTGCTACGATATTTCGCACGTTCGTAAAATTAGCATCAAAACGACGGTTGAACCCGAGCATCAATTTTACACCATTTTTACTAACCGCTTTTTGTGCAGCATAAATCGCGTCCAAAGTTACGTCCAGTGGTTTTTCACAGAATATGTGTTTTTTCTGGTTTGCAGCAGCAACGGTGTACGGAACGTGAAAAGGAGTAGGGGAGCAAATAATAACGGCTTCCACATCCGGATGATTAATGACATCGTAAGCATCCGTCGTCACTTCCTCCAAACCCAAATTTTTAGCAAAAGCATGCGACTCCGGCGAAAGATCCGACGCGATAATTACTTCCGCACCAGGAATGTGATGCAGCAGATTGCTGAGGTGTATCTGCCCGATACGCCCCAATCCAATCACTCCAATTTTTAGTTTCTTTGACATATTTTTGGGTTTTAGCGGCTAGCCATTAGCCGAAAGCTTTTTGCCAAACCGAGCTCAGTTAGTTTTTTAATTTAATCGTTATGGTGTCAATCTCAATTTTTCAGGACAAGCCGACTGCCGATCGCCGACAGCCGAAAGCCAAATCAGAATTTCCTGTTCCACTCTTTCAACCACCGCTCTATCACCACTTTTGTTTGGGTGAAAAACTCAACCGCATGATTTCCCTGTCCATGCAAATCGCCGTAGAAACTGTCTTTCCAGCCAGAGAATGGGAATTGAGCGACAGGGGCAGCTACACCGATATTGATACCAATATTTCCTGCTTCCGCCTCGTGACGGAATTTTCTGGCGTTCAGTCCGCTGCTTGTGAAAATGCACGCCATGTTTCCATAGCGACCAGAATTGATAAATCGAATCGCTTCTTCAATCGTATTGATATGGACAAGACTTAGTACCGGACCGAAAATTTCAGTGGCAGCCAATTCGCCGTCCAATGGAATGTCTTCAATTATGGTTGGTTCGATAAAATTACCGTTTTCAAAACCTGGTACTTTTGCATTACGGCCATCAACCAATAATCTACCGCCCTCGCTTAGTCCTTTGTCGATTAAGTGATGGACTCGGTTTTTACTTTCGGCAGTAATTACCGGACCCATTTGAACGTCACTTTCAAGTCCGAAACCAGTCTTACGATTTTTCGCAGACTCAACAAGACTTTCTGTGATATCCTTATGTTCACCAACGGTAATAATCGTTGAAGCGGCAAGGCAACGCTGACCGGCGCATCCGTAAACGCTGTCGATCACGATCTGGGTGGTCATGTCAATATCCGCATCCGGTAATACGATGACCGGATTTTTTGCTCCACCTTGTGCCTGGACACGTTTTCCATGCGCTGCGCCTTTGGAATAAACGTATTTGGCAACATTGGAAGAACCAACAAAACTGATTCCTTTGATAACCGGATGTTCCAAAAGTGCATCCACGACTTCACGACCACCCTGAACAAGATTTAGGACTCCTTTCGGCAGATCCAGTCTTTCCATTAAAGCGACAATTTTAGTCATCGTCAACGGTACTTTTTCCGATGGTTTGATGATATAGCTGTTTCCGCAAGCCAGTGCATAAGGCAAAAACCAGAACGTAATCATCCCCGGAAAGTTGAATGGCGCGATACAGGCACAAGGGCCAAGCGGCTGCCGGATCATGTATTCATCAATTCCTTTGGCAATATCTTCGGAAAATTCGCCCTGCATCAAAGCCGGCATTCCGCAGGCATTTTCAACATTTTCAATCGCCCGAACCATTTCCGCTTTGGCTTCCAGAAAAGTTTTTCCGGATTCAAGCGTAATCGTTTTAGCGATATCGTCTAGGTTATCTTCCAGCAAGGTTTTTAATTTGAAAAGGTACTGCACGCGTTTCGAAACCGGCGTGCTTCTCCATTCCTGAAATCCTTCGTGGGCAGCCTGCGCCGCATCCGCCACATCCTGCGCATTCCCGGTCGGAACCTGCATCAATATTTCCTGCGAAGCCGGATTCACAACATTGGTAAATTCACTGGAATGACTATCCACCCAGCAGCCATTAATATAATTCTGTAATTTCTCCATTATGATATTTTAATTAAAATCTGGTTATGTTTGGTAGGTTACACAGAGGTTCACTGAGTTAAAAAGAGGGACACGGAGTTTTTTCTTTTAACTCTGTGCTTAACAAAATAAAACCTCTATGGCTCTCCTTTTACCTCTGTGGTTCTCTGTGTAACCTAAAAACCGCCTCGGCTTTCTACGAACTCAGTTACCTCAGCATATGTTGGCATGAAGTTGGCGCAGCCTTCTCTTGTTACGATGATCGCGCCGCAGGCGTTTCCCATTCTTACACTTTTATATAAATCCCATCCATTCAGAATTCCGTAAGAAAAACCGGCGCAGAATGCGTCTCCGGCACCTAATACGTTTAAAACTTCCACCGGAAAACCAGGCACTTTTACTTCTTCTTTTCCAGGTTGGAAAATTGAAGCGCCTTCCTTTCCGCGTTTCACAACCAGGGTTTCAACGCCGGATTTAAGAATTTCTTCGATAGCGGTATTGATGTTGCCACGGATTTCAGGCGCTGAAATCTGCTGGTGTTTGATCAAAAGCTGTTCTTTGTCTGTCAGATAAGTTGCCAGAATTTCTTCCTCTGTGCCAACTACCATGGTAAAACTGCTCAAAGCTGCCCGAAGTGTCACCCCAAAAGCGCGGGGATCGTCCCATTGATCGGCACGGAAATCGATATCTAAAAGTGTTTTCAGCTTATGCTTTTTTGCTACCTCCAAGGCGTAAAACATGGAAGTGCGGCTTGGATCTTTGCTGAATGCAGTTCCAGAAAATGCGACGGCTTTGAATTCTTCGAATGGAATTGCGTTCACATGGTCGATGGTCAGATTGATATCGGCGCAGTTTTCCCGGTAATAAACCAAGGGGAATTTGTCCGGTGGTTCAATGCCTAAGATTACTGCTGAACTTCTTGTTCCTTCAATCGTTGGTATGTATTCAGTTGCAATTCCCTCTTCATCTAAAAAATGTTTGATGAAATTTCCTACCTGATCATTTCCGATTCCGGTCAGGATTGCAGTGTTCAGGCCAAGTCGTTGTGCGCCGGTTGCGATGTTCAGCGGACAGCCGCCTACAAACGCGTTGAAGGCACTTATTTTTTCAAACGGACTTCCAATATTTGCAGAATACAGGTCAATGGAAGAGCGCCCGATGGTTAAAAGATCGTGTTTAGGCATGGAAGAAAATGTTAGCCAGGTTGCTTGATACCAGATTTAATTCGTCTTTCCGACGAAATTATTTTGCATTGTTCATTTCCAAAGTGACAATCGGAAGCCTTGGATCCTGACCTTTCCAGGAATTATAAATCCAGTCATGATCTGGGTCGGAAGTATTGGCCAGCGACTGATCGCTGCCCGCCAGAAAATTCAGATAGTAAACATTGTAGCCATGCGCCGCCGCTACCGGATGATATCCCTTAGGCACTAAAACCGCTTCATTGTGATGCACACGCACAATTTCATCCAGCGAACGGTCGTCTGTATAAACCTGCTGAATGGCATATCCCTGCGGTTTGTCGATTTTGTAGAAATAAATTTCTTCCAGATTTGCCTCGATCAACGTCCCGTCCGCAGCTACTTTTCGTTCGTCATGTTTGTGGGCAGGAAAAGACGACCAGTTTCCCGACGGCGTATATACCTCCACGCAGACAATTTTATGGCAATCAAATCCTGGTTGTAATAAGCTGTTGATCTGGCGGTTGGCATTGTCGCCGCCTCGGTATTCAATGGCTGCTTCTTCCGGACGTTTCATGTAAGGCGGATGATCTTCATCGGTTGCAACCCAGCAAATCGCAATATCCGTTTTGTCGGTTTGAGCAGTTAACGTGAATTCAGTATTTCTTGATAAATACATCGCGTGACCGATTCCGCTGAAAACGTCTTTTCGTCCGTTGCCTGTTTCCAATGTCCCCTCCGCCGTCTCAACTTTAAAATTACCACCCAATAACGCGATGCAATATTCGTAATCTCCCGTGTTCAGTGTATATTGTTCGTTCAGGTCAAGAACCTTGGCTTCGAAGTTTAAATAAGTCCAGCCGGCTTGTTCGCTTGTCAGCGAATGATACGTTTTTTGATCCGTTTTTGGTTTTACCAGTAGGTCGCTCATTGTTGCTTTTCTGTTACATTTGCACAATGATAGCGTGGTATAAATTAAATACAAAGTGTAAATATGTTAATAATGTATGCAAACGTTTGAAAAAATTTTAAATATTTAATTGTAATTATCCTACTCATGAATTCCTCTCGTCCGGTTACTATCAAAGACATTGCCCGCCGCTTCCGTTGTTCTCCGTCGACAGTATCCAGGGCGCTCAATGATCATCCGGCCATCAATGAAGACACCAGAAAGAATATCCAGGAATACGCAAAAGAGGTAGGTTATCAGCGTAACGAAGTGTCTTTGAGCTTGTTGAATAAGAAAACGGCGACGCTGGGTGTGGTGGTACCAACGATAGGGAATTACTACGAAACCGCTGTAATAGAGGGACTTCACACCATTTTGCAGCCCTTGGGATATACTTTGAATATTTGTGTGACAAACGAAAATTATCTGCTGGAAAAAGAATATTTGTCAAAACTGCTGTCCAACCGTACTGAAGGGATTTTCCTTTCCGTTTCTCAGGAAACCTATGACGCAGGGTATTACGAACATCTGGAAAGTGTAATTCAAAGAAAAACCCCTTTGATTTTTATCGACCGGGAATATGAAGATTTTGAAACCAGCCGGGCGACGGTAGACGATTACCATGGGGCATTTGCCGCTGTTGAACATTTGTTAACCATCGGTTATAAAAACATTGCGCATCTGAAAGGACCCAACGGACTGACAGTTTCTGAACAGCGGTTCAAAGGGTATCGGGATTGTTTAAAAAAATATGATATTCCGATACGTGAAGAATTGATCATCAATACCAACTTCAAGGTTGAAAGCGCGATTGTGCCCACAAAAAGATTGCTGGATCTGGATTCTCCGCCGGACGCGATATTTGGTGTCAACGACCAGGTAGCGATAGGAGCGATGCGGGTTATTTTGGATCGCGGTCTAAAAATCCCGGGTGATGTTGGTATCGTTGGTTTTGACAATTCTCCAATTTCCGCTTACACCTATCCATCACTTACCACCGTTCACCGCCCCGGCAGAAAGATCGGTATGGAAGCTTCCCGTTTGTTTTTAAATCAGTTGAATGGTTCAGGGGACTTTGTGCATGAGAATATTGTGTTGCCTACGGAGTTGATTATTCGGGAGTCTTCGCTGAGGATTTCGTAATAGTGTTATTTATCAATGGTATACAAGCAAATGGCTTTTTACAATTCCTTGGGATGTAGGCAACTCAGCTAGACGTCATCCTCAACTACCAATTATTATAGTATTATCGAATACAACCTTTTTTAACGCTTGTTTTGCAACAAAACAATCAATACATTTATAAAAACGCACACTTTAAGATATGAATCTATTTACTATTAGAATGCGTCGTGCTGCATTAAGACAGTTGTTAAGAGATAGATCAGAATGGATGTCTCAAAAAGAAATAGATAAGATACTTGATCAGATAAATCTATTAACGACACTTATCGAAATAATGGAAAAGGAAGAAAATAAGTAACCATATTGCTTTGATATTAAAATTTGAACATGGAAACGCGAGAAGAATTTAAAGCACATTTACAAGCACTGATTGCTGATACAGATCTTATGATCCAGGATGCGAAATCGTATCTTATCAGCCAGGGTGAGGTTGTTGATCTTACTGATTGGGTTACGATCAAGGAATATTGCAAACGTTTTGATATTAGAAACACTGAAACTGTTACGAACTGGATTAGTAGAGGAATTATTCCTGCTGAAAATGTACGAACGATTGAAGAGTTCAATAACACGCGGTTGGTAAAAGCCGTCCCATATCTTTTAAAAGAGCCAAAATAGGCTCGAAATGACTATATCAAAGAAGTAAATCCAAATTCTCTTAAAATTGAACCCACAACTAACCCACAACTACAAAATCAGCCACGACACCTTCATCCACAGCTTCTCCCCAACCCAAAATTTCGGTGTAGCTTTTGAGGATGATATGACGACCGGCGTGTTTTATGCAATTAATAAATCAGAACAGCCGGAAGTTTTGGATGGACTGCATATTTATAATGTTGCTGATATCACAGAAAAAACATTGCCTACGGAGCTGCAAATCGGTTGGAGTGAGGATGGCTGGATTGCTTTTCTGATCATCAATAAACATTATCACGCTATTTTTGATTTCGGTCTCAGAGCCGGATATTGCAGAAATGGTATTCCGGAAAACACCGGAGACTGGGCTTTGGTCAATGAAAGGCAATTGACGGAAGAAGTCATGGCAAAATATCTGGTGGTGGACGAGAAACGCTCCTGAAAATTGTCTGCATTTTTCAGGTTTTATTTTAGTTCTGGATTTTACTTTTGACTATGGTTAACCACTATCTCAATATTTCAGACATCAAAAGTCTGGTCGATAAATTTGTGTCAAAAAAGCTTCCGGAAGAAGAATGGACACATTTTGCTCATCTTACAGTCGGACTTTGGTTTGTCTCTAATCATGGTTTGGAGGAAACTTCGGTACTGATGCCAACTTACATTGCAGAATACAATGAGTCGCTAGGAAAGGAAAATACCGATTTCAGCGGTTACCACGAAACGATTACGCAGTTCTGGATATGGCTTTTGGATGGGTATTGGAAAGAGGTTCATAAAGAAAAATCATTGTTAAATGCAGCGAACGATTTAGCAAATAGTCCTTACGGAAATCCATCCAATTTCCTTAAATTTTACAGTCGCGAGGTGATATTTTCGGTTGAAGCCAGGCGAGGGTTTGTAAAGCCTGATTTACAGGATTTGGATTTTCTGTTGGTTGTGTAATTTGCTTGCTCCAAAATTGGTTTTGATTTAGCATTTTTTAATATAAATAGTAGCCTTGCAAACCATTTAGAATCAGATTTTAACAAAAATAGGACAGAGTAGGCAATTGATATGATGATTTCCTTACATGTCTGAAATTTAATCGTTGTTGGAATATTCGAATAAGGGATTTTTGAAATAGGCTTAATTTTGCTTATTTGCAACAAGTTACATCTAACCTTCCATTTTATGCACACACTTATTAAAACATGCTTAGCTATCCTTTTTGTTTGTGTAATCAATTTTTCTTCTTATGCACAAACCTGGACTGGTGCAATCAGCTCCGATTGGAATGTTTCTGGAAATTGGCTTCCGGCAGTCATCCCTAACATAGATTCAGATATTGTGATTCCTGGTACAGGTGTTACGAATTGGCCAGTTCTCTCAGGAAATATTTCTCTTGGGTTATTACAAATGGGACCTGGCTCGCAACTTGACACGCATGGCTTCAGGATTTCTGTTGGGAAGATTGTATCCATGAGCCTAAGCTTAAACGGTGCTTTAATAAAAAATACCAAACCCGGTACAGATATCTTTATTTACGTTTTCAGTATTGCGACGATTACAAATTGCACTTTTGAGGGTAACACGGAAATCATTTACGAAGGAATGTTTCTGGATCGCACTCGTATTGATTACGCGGGTGAGGGATCAAATCATTATAAAGGTAATTTAAAGGTTACGGAAAACGGCAATGCTTACTTTTCACTGTCATTTTCAAGATCAGTTTTCGAAGGCAATGTGGAATTTATCAGAGGCCGCTTTGGAGGGATAACAAGTGGATTGTATACCCAGCGATCTCAACTTTTCTCTGGTGGAGCAACGATTCGGGGAAATTTTAGATACACAAATTTAGTTGGAGGAGAACTAACAATAGGTTCTGACGAATCGAATACCAACATTGCAGGAAACGTAGATATCGTTCATAGTGGTCCTGTTATTCCCAGCCATAACATTACGATCGGAGGCACAAGTAATTTTAAACTGGTTGGTAATTTCAGAGCATATATTTATAATGGCAGTGGCTTTTCTCCCTTTGTATTCAAAAACCTTGAAATTGCAACGACTGGACAGGAAACGCTGGGTATTAGTCGCACAATTACTATTCCGGGTCATTTGACTTTTACGAGTGGCTATATTAATTCCACCTCAGCTCCGATTATATTGGCTGATGGAGCGACTGTTTCGGGTGCGAGCAATACAAGCCATATCATTGGGCAGGTACAAAAAATTGGTGACGAAGAATTTACCTTTCCGGTCGGTGATGGAACTAAACTTTTGCCTTTAACGATAAGTGCACCCTCAGCGTCAACAGATAAGTTTGGCGTTAGCTTTAAACAATTCTTTTCATATGGAAATCCTTACAGTCTAAGTTCCAAAGATGCTTCGCTATCGAAGGTAAGCAACAGGGGATATTGGGATCTTTCAAGGTTATCTGGTACAAGTAACGTTCAAATTACGCTTGGGTACAATGAGGATGAGGGAAATGTTAAAAATACTTCTCAGCTCCGCGTGGCACATTGGCAAGGGACCCGATGGGAAGATCTCGGCAATGGCGGGACGTCTGGGTCTTTAACAGTGGGTAAGGTTTTGTCTGCTGGTGCAGTATCCAGTTTTAGTCCCTTCACACTAGCTACGGTTGGGTCAGAAAATGCCTTGCCGGTGACCTTAACGGACATTTCTGTCCAGAATGAAAATCAAACAGCAATATTGAAATGGAGCACTACAAATGAAGTTAACAGCGATAAATTTGAGATTGAGCATAGTTTCAACGCAAAGATCTGGCAGAATATAGGTGTTGCTAATGCGGCTTATAATAGTAATTCTGTGATTAATTATCAATTTGTTCATAATAACCCCGTCCAAGGAATTAACTACTACCGTCTTAAAATGATAGATCGTGATGCCACTTTTGCCTATAGTAAAATAATTGATTTTGAGTTGATAAAAAAAGCATCATTGACCTTATACCCTAATCCGGTCTCGAAGAAAGTATATCTTAAATCAGACTCTTTATTTGGAATAAAACAAGTTGAACTAATTGACAATTTAGGACAAATTGTAACCAAAGTGGAATTATATAATTCGACAAATGGCATTGACGTATCCAACCTTTCCGAGGGATCCTATTTGGTTAAAGTTGAGTTATCTAATGGGCTTCTGGAAATGCACCGAATTTTGTTGAAGCGATAGTTTATAGGTTGAAAATTTCCGCGACTGCGGGAATTTTCATATCGCCCTGTGCTTTTTCAGTGTAATGGGCGGGCAAACAAAATTTGGATAATAGGAGAAGTGTAACGTCGGGGCATTGAAATAAAACAAATTAATAAATTCCGTATATAACACTAAAACGCCATTTTTACCCCAAAAGATAAATTGCTAATATCCGAAAGTTTGAGGTATTCTCTGTTCTGTACATAACTGATCATGAGCAGATCATAACTTCCAAGTTCGTAGTAAAATTCAAATTGTCTCACCTGATTTTTAATTACCAAATTTCGTCCAACTTTTCCTCCGACAAAAGCGCCAGGCCGGAAAGAAGTTGCCCACCAATAGTAACCTGCCGGATAATAGGAGGGCCATTTGGTGTCAAATTGAGGCCCGAAGGTATAACTCAGGAATGCCCCGATAGAAAATGGGCGAATATAATATCCGTTTTTTAGCTGAATTTTCCAGGGTGAAAAAGTAGTTTTGGTTGATATTGTGACCAATGCATCTCCACCAAACTTTTTAGGAAGGAAACCGAAAAGAAGATCTATTTCAAGCGATTTATTGTTTGAAACATAACCAGGACCGCCTGACAAAAAGCCGATATTACCTGCAAAATGCAATTTCAAATGATCAGGAATATACCACTTTCTGGATTTAAGGCCAGGCTGATCATCTTGTGCAATTGCAGCAATATTTACTGACAAAAGAAGTATTAGTAATATTTTTTTCATAACGATTAAAATTCAACGCGCTCCACCTTTTGTCCATCTTTCCAGCATGTAATGATCAGGTATCCCCTGTCTCCCATGCTGGTGGTCTGATAATACTGAACTCCATCATTATAATATTCACTTTCTTTGAAGGCATGCTGATGACCATAAAGCGTAAATTTTAGATTAGGATCCGCTGCCAGGGTCGCAGCATATTCCTCTTCCAGATTTTTATCGAAATCTGCATCAAAAGGTGGAACGTGGCCAATGACGATGGTCTGTTTTTTATCAGGATTATCGGCCAGCTGCGATTTCAGCCAGGGAATGTTAGGCGTGCTTCCATCAAGTCCGTATTCAAGGGAGTTTGTATTGATGAATATAAATTTGTAGTCGCCGTAGCCAAACGAATAATCCAATGGGCCGAACATTCTGACATATGCATCGGAACCGTTTGCCACAATATCGTGATTACCGATCACCGTGAGATAAGGATATTTCAAATCCTTCATAATGTCGTTAATCCATTTCAGCTCTTTCGTAATTCCAAAGTCCGAAATATCGCCGGCATGCAGTACGAAATCAATGGCGCGCTGCTTGTTTGCACTTTCTACAAAATGCGTAGTTTCATCATACCAGCGTTGGGAATCGCCCATGAAAATAAATCGGAGTGTATCTTTGACCGGTATCTTAACTATTTTTTCAATATTCTTCCCGGTCAGGTTTCTCTGACTTTCCTTCAAAACAATCTGATTAGGATTAAACTGAAAAATTCCATCGCAGGAAATGAGTGAAATTCCGAGGAACAGAATTATCAGTTGCGGAAAAGTTCTCAAAGTGAATTAGGGTTAATTTATAACGTTAACATGAACAACTGCCATTTGATAAGTAAAATTCCTGCCACAGTTTTTTTTAAAAGCATTAATACCGCAATTATATCTCATAATCGTTTCATAATGAGAAATTTAAAGTTAATTCCTTTTAAAAATGTTATTTGTGTTTAAAACAAATACGGATAACAGCAGTGAGTATTTGAGATTTGCAGAAATTGAAAATATAGAAATTTTAAATTTGCGCGGATTTTGGAATCAAAAAATTTCTGGAAGTCACTCACGCTCTGACCGATGGGTAAGTCAAAACAGCTAGGAAAGTAGCAGCCCACATGGGGAAAATCATCGCTATTCAGCAGTTTTGGGCCCTCAGGAAATCAAGTAGGCGTAACTCATTATTTTTAGTTTGGACCTGGAAACCGATGATTCTACTCTTCTAAGGAAATTTTAATTGGATATAACTTCTTAACCATATTAAAAAAATAATGAATATTAACTCCATGTGCCTATTTGGCATAATATTATTGACTCAGTTCGAATTTATTCGAAATAATATCTCTAAAATTTTCTACCTGATTCATTCAATAAACTATTAGCAAAGATGACACACGAAAAAACATTCAGTCTGGCCGTAGACAGAGAGGCAAAAATTGTGATAAAGGGAACTGCCGTCAAAAACAACAGACAGGTGAGCATTGATTTTGAATTTCTGATCAAAGAAAAACATGATAAGTTTTTTAGAGCTCCTATCGGATTAAACCATCCAAAATATTGGAAACTTCAAAGTCTGACACCTGAGAAATCACAATTATTGCAGCTTGTTTACAGCGGATTATCTAAAAAACATTTGGATGAATCTGTTAAAGAGTTCAAACAGTTTTTTGGAGCAGGGTATGTTTTTAGTGATGCAATCAATGTTGCCAAAAAGGTGAAAACGCTAAGAGGAATCCGATTGACGGATATGAGTAGAAGAATTTTGATGGCTGGCTAATTAAGTTCGTTAAGTATAATTCATCAGCAAAATCTAAAAGTCTCCTGATAGTATAACATACTGTTAAGAGACTTTTTTTATGGCTTTATGGCAGCTTGGAGGTCATTTTTTGCCACATTGGCACAAAAAAATACCTGGATAAGTATTTGATATGCAGATTCACATATAAACGATACGCATATGGACGCATTTTCAAGTATGATCATAGAGGCTGTGAATAAGACAAAAAACGCAGTCGTAAAAATAGATGTCTTTAAATCGGAAAAAGGTAAACTTCGTCAGGCCGGTTCCGGCTCCGGATTTTTGTTTTCATCCGACGGATTTATCTTCACCAACTGCCACGTTGTTGAAGGTGCGGAGAAAATAATGGTGAGCCTGTTGAATAATAATGAAATTGAAGCTGAGCTCATCGGCAAAGATCCCGACACAGATATTGCAGTTCTGAAAATTTACACCCAGGGTTACTCTGTCGCTAAATTGGGGGATGCGAGTGAATTACAAATCGGACAGTTCGTGATCGCGATTGGTAATCCATATGGCTATCAGCATACTGTAACAGCCGGCGTGGTAAGCGCGCTCGGCCGTTCACTACAAACCCAGTCAGGCAGATTTGTCGATAATGTCATTCAGTCAGATGCCGCGCTAAATCCAGGAAATTCGGGCGGCCCGATGATCAATACGGAAGGAGAAGTTGTTGGTGTGAATACGGCGGTGATCCAGGGAGCGCAGGGCCTGAGCTTTTCTGTTGACATAAATACTGCAAAGGAAATCGCGAGGCAGCTTATCAAGGATGGTAAAGTCTTCAAAGCATATCTCGGTTTGCAATTGCAGGACGTTCCAGTTAATGAAAAAATCCGTCAGCATTATAAGCTACCCAATCATCAGGGTATTTTTGTTACGCATATAGAAGTGAATTCGCCCGCATCGCGTTCGCAGCTTCAGGAAGGAGATATCATTGTGTCTTTTAACGATAAACCGGTGAGCAGCAGTAATGAACTTTTCAAACAACTGACGCACCGAGAAGTACTTTCAATCACGAATATTTCTGTGATCCGGCATACTGAATTACTGAATTTTATAATCGTCCCCATGGAAAAGAAATGAATCATAAAGGCCATTTATTAATGATTATTTAAAAATGTCTCCACGCTTCGGTTTGAAAGTTTGGTGACATTCTGCGTTAGATAAGTTGTTGTTGTTTCAGTAATTGATTGATATTAAATTAGTTGTTAATAATGACTAAGTAAATAAATCTCAACTTATGAAACGAAACACATTTCTTAAAATATCACTGGGGGTACTTCCGGTTTTGTCAGCTGCTGAAATAAAAGCGAAATCCTGGCAATTAGACCGCGGAAAAAAAGGCATAAAAGTTGACAACGGGAAGGACCGTTTTGACAAAAGTATTTCCCTGCTTGAAGGCGACAGTTTTTTTACAAAAATTGCTTCGAAGGATACAGACGGCGATATGTATTTATTCGAATCAACACGTGTAAAAAACGGTGGACCCTCGCTTCATGTACACTACGAACAGGATGAATGGTGGTATATTTTATCGGGAGAATTTTTGATCAAAGTAGGGGAGGAAACCTATCAGGTAAAGGCAGGAGACAGTGTTTTCGGGCCCAGGGGAGTACCGCATACCTTTTCCAAGACAGGAGGTGAAGAGGCGAAGATGTTAATTTTATTTCAGCCCGCGGGAAAGATGGAGGCATTTTTCCAGGAAGTAAGCGAAGGGAAATTGGCTAAATTATCGCTTGAAGAACAGGATAATTTTCGGAAAGCACACGGTTTTGAACGGATCGGGCCGGCTCTGGACTATATGAAAAAGTTTTAATTTGAGCCGGATCGACGGGTGCCGATCCGGTTCAAATATTATTTCCTGATAATTGGCAAAACTATTTTTGACGGATACTGCGCTGAATGAAAGACCTTATTGTGCGCAATGATGCCCTTTGATTCATCATAGTTATTTCCGCCGGTATTCATGTTTCGTTCGAATCTTGGGAAATTGCTGCTGGAAATTTCTACACGCACGCGATGGCCTGGTTCAAAGAAATTGCTGGTCGACATAGGGCTAAGCGTCAACTTGTAAACTTTTCCGTTTTCCATCATTACTTCTTTGTCAAAGCCTTCCCGGAAACGTGCGCGAAGGATTGTCTCATCCAGATTGTAAGCTCGCCCATCCGGATACACATCGATCAATTTTACTGTAAAATCAGTATCCTTGGCGTCAGATCCTACGAACAAAGTTGTCTCAATCGAACCGGTTAATTCCACCCCGTCTTTGAATGGTTCGGTCGTATAAACCAGAATATCCTGACGAGTTTCCATCTGGTGCTGGTCGAACGATCCTCCTTGGATTGCTGTGCCCGTGCAGCAGACATTCCCGCCATACGAAGGAACAGGAAATGCCGGATCATAAGTAAATGCGTCTGGTTTTTCATCTTTACCAATTGGGCTTAACGTTAATTTTCCATCACCATATAAACTATTTGCGCTGCCCTTGCTGGATAAATAATAAGTAGTCGGTTCTACATTTGCCGGCGGCCAGGTTTCAGAAGATTGCCACTTATTAGAGCCCATTGTATAGTACTGTACCCGGGGTGTCTTTTTAAGCATATTATTTTCTTCACCTTTCAGCCAGTAATCAAACCATCCATAGATCAGCCCGTCGTAGTCTAGTCTTGCGTCTCCAACACTTCTTTCGCCGACGATTGTGTTTTCAGTTGCGCGTTTATATGCACAATGAAGTGTTGGTGCAATCACCAGGAATTGTCCATCTTTTACCTGCTGATCGGTACCATTTTTTCTAACATGGTTAAATAGTGCAAAATTCGGCCCTGTCGAAACATCATACCACGAAACGAACCAGTAACTTGGTACGGCGAAAGGCATATTGTCGTGATAAAGTCCACCCTTAAACCACTCAGGATCTGAGGGTTTTCTCACAATCATTTTCTCGTAAGTTCCCTTTGGCCCGTTTACATTCTGGATGATATCCTTTACCGGCAAATGTTTCAGCCCCTGTGCCCAGTCTACTTTTGGCATCTCCGGTGCCAGATCATAAAATCTCGAAATTCTGGTGAGGTCCTCGCTTGTTGCTTCCTTTGGAAATAGCGGACGAGCCATGTTGTCTGTTTCGGTCCCATAGAGCCATGTCGTAAAGAGCATTTGCTGGGCGCCTCCTCGATACCAGTTTCCCTGCTCCATAAATTGTCCGACCTTCCCTACACCCGCGCCAAAACCCATCGGAACCATTGCCGCGTGTGACGGATGATCCAACGCGGCAACTGCCATTTGCCATTCAGCAGTTGAAGAGCAGCCAAGCGTTCCGATCTTTCCGTTGCTCCATGGCTGCGCCGACATCCATGAAAAGGCGTCGTAACCATCGGTCGTCGGTGGGCCCAGTATTTCCCAGTTTCCTTCCGAAAAAAATTTGCCGCGCTCATTTTGAACTACATAGGCATAACCCCTTTTGACGGCGTCCAGAGCAGCCTGATATGTGCCTGATTTCATTTCTCCATCGCCCCAGGAATTAAAGTTATACGGCGTTTTAGAAAAAATGACAGGAACTTTTTTGTCAGTCTTTGGTCTGTAAACATCAGTAGCAAGGCGGACTCCGTCGCGCATTGGCATCATAACCTTTTGTTCAATGACGGCGATTTCCTGCAATTGTTTGAGAACATCCTGCTGCGCAATCGACGGATTGGCGAAAATTAAAAATGTTAAAACAAAAAATAATGTGGGAGTAATCTTATTTTTCATAAAAAGGGGATTGGTGATAGGAAGTGATCCTTAAACTATGAATTTTATTTAGAAAATTAAGATTCATAGTGCCAGTTATTTACAAAAAAAACAGACCATTATGGCCTGCTTTTTTGTAAAAACCAAATATCCTGATCTTACTTTTTCTGTTGCGAAAGGAAAGTGATCAGTGATGCAAATTCTTCATAAGACAAAGCGTTTGCAAGTCCTGTCGGCATCATCGAATCTTCCAGTTCTTTGCGTGAAACGATATCAGAAGTTTTGATGGTGTAAAGCTGGCCAGTGATATCCCGCATCACCACTTTTGCCGCAGACTCCTGCGTAATAAAACCCATATAAGTCTTATTTCCTTTGGCTTCAATCACGACAGAAGCAAAACCCTGGGATATCGACGCGTTAGGTTTTAAAATGGACTCAGCGATCTGTTCACGGTTCATAATCGAGCCAATCTGGCCCATGAAGGGCCCTTTCATGGTTTCTCCTTTTGTGATACTGTGGCAAGCCACGCAGCCTTGTTTTGTGAAAAGTGTTTTTCCCAATGCCGGATCGCCATTGATTTTCGCCATAGCAAGCATCACATCCTCAATTGAAGCTTCACCAACCTGGCCTTTTTTATTTCTGATCTTGTCAAGATCAACCTTTACCTCTTCTTTTGCAGCAACGATTTCATCACCTCCAAATTCAGCGATTTCCATCCGATGTCTGCTGTTCAGGTCAGCAAAAAACTGTTTTCCAGTCGCATCCGATTTATTAAATTCTTCTGTCAATATAGCCTTGATCGCAGGTGAAGATTCCCAGGTGATGGCTTTGTAATAAGGACCATGCGAATCTGGCCTTGTGCTCCACCACCATGAACCGTCGTAATCTGCTTCTTTTTTGTACAGGCGGGACAGTGTGACAAGGATTTGCTTTTTCAATTTTTCATCCTTCGACTGTTGATAGGCAGCGATCAATCCGTTTACCGCTTTTGGGTCGTGCATATAACGTAATGCCCATAATGCGATCGTTGAATTTTTTGTGCCAATTGCACTTACGCATGCATCAACCGCATTCAGGCTCACGAGAGAACGTACAGCAATATGGGGAGGAATAATGGCTGAATTTGGCGTCGCATGCGGACCTTCCACGTCTTTCACTGGTGCCACAAATGAGGCAGGAACTTTTACCTGCAACAATGCCGGCGCAGCTTCAATACGTCCAAGGCGTCCGAGCCCAATAGTTGACGTAATTTGCACACGAGGAGAAGCGTCTTTCAATCCTTTTAAAAATACCTCCGTCGGAACATTTTTAAGATTTCCCTTACGATCACTCACAGCGCGTAATGCGAACTCACGCATGGAATCTTCTTCTGTCAACTTTAATATATTGGAAATACCTTCTGCGCCAGTAATTTGTGCGTAAGTATACATTCCTGCGACACGGTTCTGAAGCGGAAGCTTTTTATCCATGGCAATCTTCCAGGAAACTTCGGCAGCTTGTTTCGCCGGGCGGGTCAGCAACTCCTGTTGCGCATCCAGGCGGGCAACCGCGCTTCCTGATTTCAATAAAGCAGCAAGCTCTTTGATCGATGCTTTCTTTACATTTGTATATGCTTTGTATTTCCAATTTTGAGGTACAGCGCGGACGATGAATCCTTTTGCAGGACTTCCGGAATATCCGGCGCCATCCCAGGCAGAAAGATACAACCTTCCCGAACCGTCTACATCGAGGTCGGTTATTTGTGATAGTTTTATGAATTCTTCGTCTTTTTGGGTAAAAGTCGCTTGGTCAGGCGTGACGCGGTGAATGAATAACTGACTTCTTCCCCAGTCGGCCATCATAGGCACGTTGTTATATTTTTCAGGCCACGTAGATTCATCCATATACAACGCGCCTGTTCCGGATCCGCCGCCAAGATCAACCAGGGCAGGAATGATTTCATCTGTAAAATGTTGGAAAAGGACCGGATAACCATACTCTCCAGACTGGATCTGGTTGCTGAAACGGATATTCCATCCTCCGCCATCGTTCGTGTTGCCACGTGTAAAAATGTTCATGAAAGGGTCAATCGCGACATCATAGATATTCCGCATACCATGCGTGTAAACTTCCATCTCAGTACCGTCCGGTCTCACTCTGACAATTCCGCCACCCAGCATAGTCATTTTTTTACCGCTTCTGTCCTCCGCATCATGGAAACCAAAATCTCCTACTGAGATATAAATCCAGCCATCGATTCCCATACGTATCCCGTTTGTGGCATGGTCGGTTCCACGGCTTTGCAAAAATTTAGGCGAGCTGATATGTTTGATCAGTGGTTTTGACGGGCCGTCCGCCACGCCATCCTGATTTTTATCTTCAAAAACAACAAGGTCCATGCCTGTCGCAAGCTTTGTTTCAGGAGAAAATATGGTATGCAAAACGAAAACCTGATCGCCCATCGCAATAATCCCGCGTGGATTATCCGCCATTGCGAAAACGGTATGCTTGTCAACTTTTCCGTCGTTATCCGTATCAGTAAGTTTGATAATACTTCCTTTTCCAGGATCTTTTCCAAGGGAGCCGATCATATCGACGCCGACGAAGACTTCACCTGTCGCAGCGACAGCGAGACAAGCCGGACTTGGTGTCAGATCGGAGCCGGCAAAGTGGTTAATTCTAAGTTCGCTTGGCCAGCTGCTGGCATTTGGAAGTGAATCAGCACGATAAATAGATTCTGAATTGGTTTGTTTGGCAGAATTCAAATGCTGCGGGCCAAACCACATGAGCATTAGAAAAGCCGAAACAAGGCTAAAAGTAATTCTTAACATAATGTTGTTTAAATATTATTGGATTCAGGAACTTGTAGGAATTATTCAATTGAAACCGAAAATTAGCAAACAATTCCTTCAATTCCATGTTAGCAAACCACACAAGGAGTAGAATTTTGATCGATACGGCAGGCATATTAAAGATTAATGTTAAAATCGATTCAGAAATGGTTAAATAATATTTAATTGCGATTTCTTAAAATGATTAGTTCGGGTTAATCAATACCTAGTTTTTACGGTTCTACTAAGTTCGCTTAATCAACAGAAGAGAAATAATATGCCAGGAAAAATATTGGTCATCGGAAGTTCGAATACTGATTTGGTTGTAAAAACGGAAGAATTTCCTGAACCAGGTGAAACTGTGCTCGGACAAACGTTTTTAATGAATCCCGGAGGAAAAGGGGCAAACCAGGCAGTCGCTGCGTCACGGCTTGGAGCAGACGTGCGTTTCGTAGCAAAACTTGGAAAAGACGTTTTTGGAAAAGAGGCATTACTGGGTTTTGAGAAAGAAAATCTGGATACTAAATACATTCTTGAAACTCCTGATTTTCCCTCTGGCGTCGCGTCTATCATTGTGAATGGTCATGGCGAAAACCAGATAATAGTGGCATCTGGTGCTAACATGGATTTGCAACCATCGGAGCTGCCGGATACGATTTTTCAGGATGTTGAACTGGTTCTAATTCAACTGGAAATTCCCATCGAAACGATTGCTTACATCATTGAAAAATGCCGTGAGCTTAATTTGAAAATTGTATTAAATCCTGCCCCGGCTCAAAAACTGGACGATAATCTTTTGAAGGGTATTTATTTAATAACCCCAAACGAGACAGAAACAAAAATTCTTACAGGTATCTTACCAGAAAACGAAGAAACGCTGAAACAATCTGCCTTATACTTTCGCGAGAAAGGTATTGAAAATGTAATTATAACTTTGGGGAAACAGGGCGTCTATTTGTCAAATGATCAGTATACTCAGATAGTTCCGGCGGAAGAAGTTATTGCAATTGATACCACTGCCGCGGGCGATGTTTTTAATGGGGCCATCGTGTCGGCACTCTCTGAGGGAAAAGACTGGATTGATGCTTGTCAATTCGCATGCAAAGCGTCCGGGATTTCAGTTACAAGAATGGGAGCGCAAAGTTCTGCTCCGTATCAACATGAAATAAAATAATCATGAAAAAAATACCTGTTATAATTGATTGCGACCCTGGTCATGACGACGCTTTGATGTTAATGCTGGCTTTTGGAAGCGGGGTTTTTGATATAAAGGCCGTTACAACTTCGGCTGGAAATCAGACGCAGGATAAAACACTGGCAAATACACTTAAAATTCTATCGCTGATTGGCGCGAATGTTCCTGTGTATCGTGGCGCGGAAACGCCGCTTTTTAGAAATTTAGTCATTGATGAAAATGTACATGGTGAAAGTGGTTTGCATGGCGTTGAGTTTATCGAGGCGACATTGCAAGCAGAAAACCAAACGGCGGTTGAGGGTATTGCTACAATCATTTCAGAAAGTAAAGAGAAAATAACCATTGTTCCTACCGGACCGCTGACCAATATCGCTGCTTTTCTTCTTGCTTTTCCAAATTTGAAAAACAGGATTGAGAGGATCTCGTTGATGGGCGGCGGGATTTTCAGGGGAAATATGACACCGCTGGCCGAATTTAATATCTATGCAGATCCGGAAGCAGCATCCATTGTTTTTAAGTCAGGGATTCCAATCACGATGTGTGGACTTGACGTGACACACAAAGCAGTTGTCTATCAAAAGGATATTGATCTTTTCAGGGCGATAGGAAACAAAAGCGGGCAGGCAGCAGCAGGATTTCTGGAATTTTATTCTGTTTTTTATCGTGAAAACCGGGTTGAGCTTGAAGGTGGCGCAGCATTGCATGACCCATGCGCTATTGCCTGGCTTATCAATCCAGACATGTTTACCTCAAAATTTTGTTATGTTGAGGTAGAAACGAAAGGCGAATTGACATCCGGCGCAACGGTTGTCGACTTTTATAATGTTTTAAACAGAAAGCCGAACGCAGAAGTATGTTATGATATCAAGCGCGATGAATTTATTGAGATGCTGGCTGCGGCAATTAAGAATTTACCCTAACTGCCTATTTTAGCCGATATTTTCCAATTATTGGTAAAACAATGGAATTGTCTGGTGTATTCCCTTCAAAGTGTCATACTTTTGGCATGTCAAGCAAATAAACTAATGCATAAATCAAGAGCCGTCCAGGATTTGTTATACAAAATGGCCGGATAATGAAGTGAAATTAAATTTTATGAAGGAGCAGTTAAGAAAAGAGCAGGCACTGGATTATCATGCCAAAGGCAGACCGGGGAAAATTGAGGTGATTCCGACAAAAGATGCAAAAACACAGCGTGATTTGTCACTGGCTTACTCGCCGGGCGTAGCTGAACCCTGCATGGAAATTTTCAGAGATGTAGAAGATGTTTATAAATATACAGCAAAAGGAAACCTGGTTGGGGTAATAACCAACGGAACCGCTGTGCTTGGTCTTGGAAATATTGGCCCTGACGCCAGCAAGCCGGTGATGGAGGGAAAGGCGGTTTTGTTCAAAATTTTTTCTGATATCGATGTTTTTGATATTGAAATTAATGAAACGGATCCCGATAAATTCATCCAGATCGTTCTTGCACTTGAACCAACATTTGGTGGTATCAATTTGGAAGATATCAAAGCACCCGAATGTTTTTACATAGAAAAACAATTACGGGAAAAAATGAATATTCCTGTGATGCATGACGACCAGCACGGAACGGCTATCATCAGCAGTGCGGCCTTATTAAATGCTCTTGAATTACAGGGAAAGGATATCGCCACGGCCAGATTCGTGGTAAGCGGGGCAGGAGCAGCCGCCATGTCTTGCGTTTTACTATATAAATCCTTGGGCGCGAGATCAGAAAACTTTACACTGTTTGATAAGGACGGCGTTTTGCACAGTTTACGTACGGATCTTGACGACGACAGAAGACAGTTCGCTATTTCTGCGACACCGGAAATGACCCTTGCTTCTGCGATTGAAGGTGCAGATGTATTTCTTGGATTAAGTGTCGGAAATGTTGTGACGCCCGAAATGATCCAAAGTATGGCGCCAAAACCGATCGTTTTTGCCATGGCGAATCCAAATCCGGAAATTTCTTACGAAGCTGCAACGGCGGCTCGCCAGGATGTGATCATGGCGACCGGGCGCAGTGATTATCCTAATCAGGTCAATAATGTACTTGGCTTTCCCTTCATTTTCAGAGGAGCTTTGGACGTGCGGGCAACGCAGATTAATGAGCAAATGAAACTTGCGGCAGTTATGGCCCTGGCCGATCTTGCGAAGAGCGCTGTGCCCGATATCGTTAACCTGGCTTATAACGAGAAAACTATTTCCTTTGGTAAAGATTATATTATTCCCAAACCACTGGATCCGCGATTATTGTCGACAGTCGCACCAGCTGTGGCTCGTGCTGCGATGGAAAGTGGTGTTGCAAAAAAAGGTATACAGGATTGGGATGCGTATAAAGAAGAGCTGGATCATCGTCTTGGCCTTGATAATCAGCTTCTTCGCGTAATTGGAAATAAAGCCCGTCTTGATCCAAAACGTTTAGTATTTGCTGATGCTGACAATTGGAAAGTTTTGAAAGCGGCGCAAATTCTATTCGATGAAAAAGTGGCTTATCCAATTTTATTGGGAGAAGCAGGAAAAATAAAGTCAGTTGCGGCTGCGAATGGAATTGATCTGGATGGTATCACAATTGTAGATCCTAGAAGTGACGAACAGGAAGAAAAAAGAAAGGAGTATGCAGATCTTTATTTCAAAAAACGTCAGCGGAAAGGTATCAATGAATATGAGGCAATAAAAGCCATGAACGACAGGAATTATTTTGGTTGTATGATGGTCGAAACAGGCGATGCCGACGCAATGATTTCTGGTCTAACCAAAAATTATCCTGACACAATCCGTCCGGCGCTTCAAATTATCGGCACAGAAGACGGTGTTAAGAAAATTGCCGGTATGTACCTTTTAATTACAAAAAAAGGTCCGTTGTTCCTGGCTGATACAACTGTTAATTTCAACCCTACGCCAGAGGAAATTGCAGACATTACCAATCTTGCGGCACGAGAAGTACAAAATTTCAACCTAACTCCACGTATTGCGTTATTAAGTTATTCCAATTTTGGAAGCAGCGATTCTCCTGAAGCGAAGATAATGTCGGATGCGAGGAAGCTGATCAAGAAAAGATATCCTTCGTTGGTTGTGGACGGTGAGATGCAGGCAAGTGTTGCACTTAACCCACAAATGTTAAAGGACAGTTATCCATTCAGCGAACTGGTTAATCAGGATGTGAACACATTAATTTTTCCAAATCTTGCAGCTGGTAACATTGCATACAATTTGCTGAAAGAGGTTGGTAATGCCGACGCGATCGGGCCAATTTTGTTAGGGTTGAAAAAGCCTGTTCACGTCTTGCAATTAGGAAGTTCTGTGCGCAGTATCTATAATATGGCACTTGTCGCAGTGATTGATGCTCAAATGAAAAGTAAGACAAAAAATGCTGAAACGATCGGTAAGATCTAAATGGAGCTCTTTTTTGTTAAATAAACTCCTGTTCTAGTCAACAGGAGTTTATTTATTTTATGACTTTTGTGAAGAATTAATGCAACTTAATGCATAATTTCGTCGTAATATTTCTGGACCCCCGATAGGTAGATTTCTATCCGGTTAATAGTTTTTTATTGCACGCTACAACGCTTTTTGCAAAATTTGTGTCGTGAAAGCTAGACAACGATACCAATTGATTTTTCACGTTACATGAAATACACTGTTAAAACGCTACTTAGTACTTCTGGGAAATATCCATTTTCGACTTTTATAAAGGTCTGTTTATTAGTACTTTTCATCCCATTTGGACTGTATGCCCAAATCAATCTCACCGCTCCTTTAGACCGTGCCGTTTATCAAAGAGAAAAAAGTAATTATGCTGATGTTACCATTAGTGGAAGTTATTCGATAGTCGTAGACAAAATTGAGGTGCAGGCAACGCCCATCGGCAACAATCAAGGGCGTCCTATTAGCTGGACACTTTTGCACGACAGGCCAACTGGCGGAGCTTTCAGTGGCACACTTCGTTTAGAGGGTGGCTGGTATAAAATTGAAGTGCGGGGCATCAGAGGTGGTGTAATGGTTGGTAATATCGGAACGATCGAACATTTAGGAGTTGGAGAGGTTTTCATCATCGCAGGGCAGTCAAATGCGCAAGGGATGGATTATTCCAGCCCGGTTGCAAACGATGATCGTGTGAATTATGTTAGCTACAACAATGAAATAGGGAACGGCCTCGGCGACCTTCCCACTCCGACTTTTTCCCGGATGAATAATGCAAACATTACCATGGGTCTTCGTGGACACGGGACCTGGTGCTGGGGAATTTTAGGTGACTTGCTTACCCAAAAATTAAATGTTCCGGTCATGTTTGTCAATACGGGCTGGGATGGGACTTCCATTCGCAACTGGTGGCAAAGTGCGCAGGGAATACCCACTTCAAGTGTTTACAGCAACCCCCAACTTCCATATCCAACATTAATGCCTTATGCAAATCTGAGGTTATCTGCCCAGCATTATGCCAAGCAATATGGCGTTCGGGCTATCCTTTGGATGCAGGGAGAAACGGATAATTCTCCATTGAATATGAGTTTTGGCGAATATAAAAATAGCTTACAATCATTAATTGGAAAGCTGAGTTCTGACATTAACAGACAAGTGCCCTGGGTTATCGCAAGGACTTCGTATGTGGATTACCGCAGCAATCCGACGATCGTTTCCGCTCAAAATTCTGTGATCAGCGATTTGCCAGGAATTGCTTTTGCTGGTCCGGAGACTGACAATTTACCTGTTCAAAGAATTGACGGAACACATTTTTACGGTGCCGTGCAGTTAAATACCTTGGCCAATGCCTGGGGCGAGTCCCTTAGCTTAAACTTTTTTTCGACAGCTAATCCTGTTCCTGTGACGCAGGAGCCGAGAATTACAAGTACCTGTGCCACAGATAACAGCTCACTAAATTTATCATTGCCCGAAGGATATTTAAATTATGAGTGGTCATTATCGGTGAACGGGAACACGCAATACCGTGGAGCAAGATCTATCACGGTTTCAAGTCCCGGCACGTATACTGGAAAAGTGAAGGATGGTAATGGAAATACGTTGCGTACTCAGACAATGGTCGTTAATACAACTGTTAAACCTGCCAAACCGACAATCCGTGAGATTGGCTCGCAACAGGCCTGTGCAGATTCTTCTTTCACTTTTTCAATCAATGGCGGAAACGATATTTACAATTGGTATCGCCAGGGAGTCGGTAACTCGCTGGTAACAGGAACAGCGTTGACGGTGAATGAGGGAGGAGATTACTTTGTAAGGAGTGAGAATGCTTTTGGTTGCCTATCTGATAATTCTGACGTATCAACATTGTTGTATCGTCCGCAGGTACCAACTCCTCTGGTTGAAAAAATCGGACCTTTCACTGCCCTGGCTTCAATAAATCAGAGTGGTTTAAATGAAAAATATGACTGGCGACGTGATGAACAACTGCTTACGACTTCGGTGACGAATGAATTACGGACAACGCAGACGGGTTTGTATTCCGCAAGGGCTAATGTAACATATGTATTGGGAAGTAATTTGCTGACATGTTACTCGCTTTATTCAAATCAGTTGCAGGTTATAACCGAAGGTGAATCGGATATTGTCGTGTTCCCTAATCCGGGTGCCAGGGATAACGTTTTTGTAGAGTCGCGCGATGATATAGCAAACGCGGAAATTATTGTCTACGATATGTACGGAAGAGTGGTGGTGACGCAAACGCAGGATATGAGAAGCCGGGTAAAGATTCTGGTTAGAAATCTGCCGTCAGGAAAATATATTGTTAGAATTAGAGGTGGTAGTGTGGATGTTACCAAACAGCTTGTAGTGTTGTAGGTTCGGGAACATGTCATTTCTAAGACGGGTAAGCCACAGATGGTTTACCCGTCTTTCTTTTAAAGGACAGATCCAGCAAATTTGGAACCATTAAGTATTCTGTCCAGCTTTTGTATTTAAAATGGCATTGGGTTTCTGATATTTAAATCAGCAAAATTTGAATGTTAAAATAGGGTAATAACTTATTAATAATGGCTGGAAATATTTTAGCTGTTACTTTTATATTTGGATTCGAATATCAAATTAGATTTCCGATTCTGCATTGGCAAGAAAGGAAGAAGATCTGTTAAAAATGTCGGTAATAAGCAGACAGTAAAATTGATGACCGCCAAAACTTAAAATGGAGATTAATTAAATCAGGACAAGGGGATGTTTAGTATTGATGTATATAAGGATAGAAGAAATCAGCTAAAAAAAGCAGTGGGCAGTGGGCTGATTCTCTTTTTAGGGAATGAAGAGGTAGGGATGAACTACAAGGATAATACGTATCATTTTCGCCAGGATAGCAGTTTTCTGTATTTTTTTGGATTAGACAAACCCGGCCTGAGTGCAATAATTAATGTGGATGAAGATACTGAAATCCTTATTGGGAACGAGCCCACGATTGATGATATCGTGTGGATGGGAACGCAGCCATCGTTGACAGAAATTGCCGCGCAAACAGGAATTAATAAAGTGGCAGAATCAAATTCTATCAGAGGTTTGGTTAAAAAGGCTTTATCGTCAGGGCAAACCATTCATTACCTGCCACCATACCGATCGGATGCGGTTATCAAACTAAGTGATATCTTAGAAATTCCAATTGCGAAGGTAAGAGATGGAGCTTCGGTTGAATTGATTAAAGCAGTAATCGCTCAGCGAGCCTACAAATCTGCTTTGGAAGTTTCTGAAATCGACAAAGCCGTAAATATGAGTAACGAAATGCATCTGGCTGCAATCCGTTATTCGAGAGAAAATGTTACTGAAAAATATGTTGCTGGAATTGTGGAAGGAATTGCGCTGAGTGCAGGAGGGAATATTGCTTATCCTGTTATTTATACCGTAAACGGACAAACGCTTCATAATCATCCGACAAGTGATATTTTGAAAGAGGGTCAATTGGTGTTATGCGATTGCGGGGCTGAAACCGCAATGCATTATGCAGGTGATTTAACCCGAACCTTTCCTGTTGATCAAAAATTTAGCTCCTTACAAAAGGAGGTTTATGAAATCGTGCTCAAAGCCGAACAGGCAGCGGCAAATGCATTAAAACCAGGAATTAGGTTTCTGGATGTTCACAAACTGGCGTGCGAAACTTTGGTTGATGGCTTGAAGCAATTGGGATTAATGAAAGGTGATGTTAAAGATGCGGTGAATGAAGGAGCCCACACTTTATTTTTCCAATGCGGTCTCGGACATATGATGGGCCTAGATGTGCACGATATGGAAGATTTAGGTGAGCAGTATGTCGGTTATTCAGAAGGAATGGTCAAAAGCAGAGAATTTGGTTTGAAATCACTAAGGCTTGGTAGAGAACTGGAAGCTGGTTTTGTCCTTACCGTAGAGCCTGGATTATATTTTATTCCTGAATTAATTGATATGTGGAAGGCGCAAGGGAAAATGAGGGATTTTATAAATTATGAAAAATTGGACGCGTTCCGCAATTTTGGAGGTGCCAGGGTAGAGGAGAATTTTTTGATTACTGAAAATGGCTACCAATTATTGGGTGAACCGCTTATTAAATCAGTAGCTGATATTGAAGGGTTGATTAGGTTGTAGTATCAATTATATAATATACATTAATCCGGGAATGGATTATTTATACAATCCATTCCCGGGCTGTCCTTTTATGGAAAGTGATTCCTATACTGTCATTAACCATTCAAAGACGTTGAAATTTACCAAGCTCCACCTCAGAGCTTCCTGTTTTAGCCAAAATCACACCTCAATATCCCAGGCTCGTTCGGAGCCACCTGTTTATAGCAATAAATAAGACCTAGCTTCTTCGGGCTTCTTCGGAGCCTCCTATGAACCATCCTCAAACCTGCCCCGCTAAACAAAACTTTCCCTACCTTACATATCGGAACGAAAACCACGATCAAATCTGCCCAGATCGTCTGATCTTCCAAACGCACCATCAAACCCAACTTGCCTACATCGATAAAAGAACCCACAACCGCATTCCCATCCATTCCAGCCCTATTTCCATACCTAAAACTAACCCCGTAAAAAAACTTCAAAATATTTTCGGGGCACATTTTCCTCATTTTGAGCTTTTTACAAATTATTTCAAAAAAAAACTGAAAAATACTTTTGCCTTGTACTTGCGTATGAAAAAAAAGAGGTGCACCTTT
>NZ_JAKFFS010000009.1 GCF_021502725.1 Dyadobacter sp. CY345
GAGCAGTACTAATTACCCAATAGCTTGCACAACTTTTAACTCATTCTCTTTTGCTTCCAATATGACATGAAATTCAATGTCGAATGATATAATGAGTGAATGATAGAATACATTCAAAATTCACTCAATCAAAATTCAACCATTGTACACTCAAAGATCTTGTTGGTGGCTATTGGCCCGGTGTTCACCTCTTCCCATCCCGAACAGAGAAGTTAAGCCCGGAACCGCCGATGATACTTGGGTCAAACCTGGTAAAGTAGGTAGCCGCCACAATACTATTATAACTAATCCCATCTTCATAAGAGATGGGATTTTTCGTTTATAACAAAACTTTATTTCTCCTTACTATTGCAGGACTAATTTCATTTTTAATATATTTGTATCGACTTAAATCTGTCGAAATCAAAACATGACAATTACTTCAAATATTACCTGGTGGTGGCGTGCACGTCTTAATAAGATGGACGAGTAAGCTCTATTGTGTAGTATAAGATATCTAATATACTTTCCAAGCGGCTAGCTGTTCATCTGACAGCTAGCCGCTTTTTTGTTATATCTATTCCAACTTAAAATATGTCCGCTTTAACCAAAACCTTTTCTATTTCTACCCGGCATAAAAAACTGCTGGCAGATACCCTTACACCCGTTTCTATTTATCTGAAACTTCGGGATCGCTTTGTAAATACGATCCTGCTTGAAAGTTCGGACTATCATGGTAATGAAAACTCGTTCACCTATATCTGCTGCGATCCTGTGTCTTCATTTAAGCTAAATGAAAACATTGTCACTCAGAAATATCCCGACGGCTCAATAGAGACATTTACGCTTGCTAAACGTAAAGACGCCGTTCAGGCACTATATGGCTATGCGCAAAGCTTTATTTCAGAAAAAAGTGGTTTCCCGTTTATTACAAATGGCCTATTTGGTCATATGACCTATGACGCGGTTACTTATTTTGAAGATATTGAAATTCAACCTACAAGTCCGGAAACTGAAATTGATCAGATTTTCTACCAGGTTTACCGTTACGTTATAGCGATAAACCACTTCAAAAATGAACTCTACATTTTTGAACATCAATACGGTGAAAATAGCGAAGAGAGCGGCCTCGATATGTTGGAGGGGCTGATTAAAAACAGAAATTTCCCTAAATACGATTTTCATATTACCTCAGACGAAACATCCAACGTAACTGATGACGAAATGAGAGGCGTGATCCAGAAAGGAATCGACCACTGTTTAAGAGGGGATGTATTCCAGATCGTGCCCTCCCGTCGTTTCAGCAGAGATTTCCAGGGTGATGAATTTAATGTTTACCGGGCGTTACGCTCAATCAATCCATCCCCTTATTTGTTTTATTTCGATTACGGCAATTATAAAATTTTCGGCTCATCTCCCGAAAAGCAAATATTTATTAAAAATGGCCAGGCGGAAATTCACCCGATTGCCGGCACTTTCCGGAGAACGGGTGATGATCAGGCAGACGCGGAAGCTGCACAACAATTGCTTAATGACCCAAAAGAAACTGCTGAGCATGTAATGCTTGTTGACCTGGCAAGAAATGATTTAAGTCGCAGCTGTGATGCCGTTAAGGTTACAAATTATAAGGAAGTTCAATATTATTCTCATGTCATTCACCTTGTTTCAAAAGTTGTAGGAAGGATGAATGAAGGCGTAAATCCATTACAACTGGTGGCAGACACATTCCCGGCAGGAACGCTTTCCGGAGCACCAAAACATAACGCCATGAAGCTGATTGACCAGATGGAAACCAGCAATCGCAGCATTTACGGTGGTGCCATCGGGTTTATGGATTTCAACGGAGATTTTAACCATGCCATTGCCATTCGTACTTTCCTTAGTAAAGACAATACCCTGTTTTACCGCGCGGGAATGGGCGTTGTGGCCAAGTCTAATGTAGAAAGCGAATTACAGGAAATTAATAGCAAGCTGGCCGCGTTACGTAAAGCAATTGATGTAGCTGAAACAATCTGAGAGGCCAGTGTTATGGGACAGGTTAAAGTTTATGGAATACGGTCACAGTTGATGCCAATCCGCAGCCTGGTTTCTGATGTTTTGCACAAATGTATCGTTGAAGCTTTCAAATATCCTGAAAACAAACGCATACATCGGTTCTTTTATCTGGATGATGAAGATTTTTTCTATCCCCAAGATAGGACCAACAGGTACACCATCATTGAAATTTCCCTTTTTGAAGGGCGTTCCGTTGCATCGAAGAATGATCTGTATCAATTGATTTTTATCCGATTTGAGCAAGAATTTGGCATAAGGCCAAATGATGTTGAAATCACCTTAACAGAAACTCCGCTTCATAACTGGGGCATTCGTGGAAAATCAGGTGACGAACTGATATTAGATTACAAAGTTTCCGTGTGAAATACTTAGCGATCTCAAAACTTTACCCAAATTTTACCTCTAAAAAATGAAAATTCTTGTTTTAGATAATTACGATTCCTTCACCTACAACCTAGTTTACATTCTCCGTGAACTACATGGTGAGGTAGATATATTCCGTAACGATAAAATCACCCTGGAAGAAGTTGATCGTTATGACAAAATCCTTCTTTCTCCTGGTCCGGGAATTCCATCCGAGGCTGGTATAATGCAGGATCTTATTCGCCAGTATGGCCCAACGAAAAGTATTCTGGGTATTTGCTTAGGTCATCAGGCAATCGGCGAGGTATACGGTGCAAGTCTTGAAAATATGACAGATGTACTGCATGGCATTAGTGATAAGGCCATTGTAACAGATTCCACAGACCGCATCTTTCAGGGTCTTCCCTCTGAAATTCAGGTTGGACGATACCATTCCTGGACAGTAGTTCCTGAAACTTTTACCGATGATCTGACCATTACTGCGTTAGACGAAGCGGGTAGGGTAATGGCGCTTTCTCATAAAACGTATGACGTAAAAGGCGTTCAGTTCCATCCTGAATCGGTTTTAACTGATCATGGAAAGGCAATGCTGCAAAACTGGTTAAACTTGTAATCCTTCTTATTTTATTAATAAAGGCGAAACGCCATCCATGAATTTCAAGCATGAAAAATATTCTCGGACATTTATTTGAATACAAAGTATTAAGTAAAGAACAAGCCAAAGAAATTCTGATTGGCATCAGTTCCGGCCAGTATTCCAATTCGGAAATTGCCTCATTCCTCACGATTTATGCCATGAGAAGCATTACGGTTGAAGAGCTGGAAGGTTTTCGTGACGCAATGCTGGAAATGTGTCTGAGGGTAGATTTATCAGCTTATGATCCAATTGATGTTTGCGGAACAGGCGGAGACGGTAAGGATACTTTTAACATATCCACGCTTTCGTGTTTTGTTGTGGCAGGTGCGGGACAGCGCGTGGCAAAACATGGAAATCATGGTGTGTCGTCCATGTGTGGCTCTTCCACGGTACTCGAATTTCTGGGAGCTAAATTTACGAATGACAGATCTATTCTGGAACGACAGATTGACGAAGCTGGTGTATGCTTTTTACACGCGCCACTTTTTCATCCGGCCATGAAAAACGTCGCCCCGGTTCGCAGAGAATTAGGTATAAAAACGTTCTTTAATATGCTGGGCCCGATGGTAAATCCTGCCTCGCCGGGAAAGCAATTGGTTGGTGTTTTTAGTCTTGAATTAGCACGACTTTTTGCTTATCTTTACCAACAGACTGATAAACAGTTTCTGGTTGTTCACGCCCTAGACGGTTACGATGAAGTGTCATTAACAGGTGCATTTAAAATCATAACAGCTCATACAGAGCAAGTTCTGACTCCTTCCCATTTAGGATTGGATACGTTGCGCGCCTCCGAACTTTCCGGTGGCGATACCGTCGAAGCCTCAGCAAAAATTTTCATGAATGTATTAAACGATGAAGCTACCTCAGCCCAGAAACAGGCAGTTTTAGCTAATTCGGCGTTAGCTTTACATTGTGCAAATCCAAAACTGGCCTTGCTCGATGCTGTTGAAGTCGCGCGTGAATCATTGGAAAGTAAAAAGGCTCTGCAAAGCTTTAAAAAACTGACAGCATGATAACAAGCCTGGATCAACTCGATATGAATGGTACTTACAGCTACGCAGACTACCTTAAATGGGAGTTTGAAGAGCGTGTGGAGTTGATCAAAGGGAAAATATTCAAAATGTCGCCGGCACCGGCCAGAAGACACCAAAGGATTTCCACGCGTTTCCTGGGAGAGCTGTACAACTTTCTAAATAACGAAACTTGTCAGATTTATGCCACGCCGTTTGATGTTCGTTTAACTCCTCGGAAAGCCGATAACACGACTAAAATTGATACGGTTGTTCAACCTGATATATGCGTAATTTGTGATACTGAAAAACTTGATGGTAAAGGTTGCATTGGAGCGCCAGACCTGATTATTGAGATTCTTTCTCCCGGTAATTCCCAGGTAGAAATGAAAAATAAATTTGAAGTATATGAAGAAAATGGAGTGCAGGAATATTGGCTGGCAGAGCCTACTACCGAGACCATTTTTGTTTATATTCTAAATGAGGAAGGAAAGTATATTGGACTACATCCGTTTACTACGGCAGATGTTATTACAAGCCATGTTTTTCCTGATTTTAAACTAAACGTTGCTGATATTTTCAAAGATTAAAAAAATGATAAAGAGTTTTTGGTCCGTTTACTTATTTGCACTTTTAAATATCTGCTTGTTGTCAGAAACAAGTGCAAAAATCAGCGGCTCCAATCTAACTGAAAACAGCTCCGAAGAACCTAAGAAATACAACTACCTGCTCTATCTTCCGAAAGGATATACCACTGAAAAAAAGAAGTATCCGTTGGTAATTTATCTTCACGGAAGTTCCCAAAAGGGAAATGATATAAATAAACTTAAAGCCTACGGACCACCTCAACTTGTAGAAGCGGGAAGAAACTTTGATTTTATTATTGTCTCACCACAATGTCCGTCGGGTGTCCGAAACTGGTCTGAGGAAAACTGGTTTGAATCTCTATTTGCGGAACTCAATTCCAAATACGAAATCGATCCGGACAGGATTTATCTGACTGGGGTAAGCATGGGCGGCGGCGGTACCTTTGATCTTGCAAAAAGATATCCTGATAAATTCGCGGCTTTAGTACCATTGTGTGCATGGGACAGTGATGTTACAAATCTTTGCAACATCCGTCATATACCGACCTGGACATTTCATGGCAAACAGGACGCCGTTGTACCGGTTTCAGAAACGGAAGAAAAGGTGAAAAAACTGCGTGACTGCGAAGGAAAAATTGAATTGACAGTCCTGGAAAATGAAGGACATGGTATCCAGTGGCTTTACGAAAAACAAGATATATATGACATCTACGACTGGATGTTAAAGCACAAAAGGAAAGCTAAATGAATATATTAGAGAAAATTATTGCGCGTAAGAGAGTCGAAGTTGCGTTATCAAAAAAGATAAAAAGCATCGCTGACCTTGAAAAAGAGGAATTGTTTGGTCGTACCTCCGCTTCTCTGTCAGCTGATTTAAGAAATACTCAGGCTCCTCGTATTATTTCAGAATTTAAGAGAAAGTCTCCTTCGAAAGGGGTCATCAATGGTGAGGTATTGCCGGAAATTGTGACGGCTGATTATGTTTCCGCAGGAGTGTCGGCGCTTTCCGTTTTGACAGATATAGACTTTTTTGGAGGTTCTTTTGATGATTTTTTAAAAGCCCGTAGAGCAAATCCGAATATCCCAATGCTTAGGAAAGATTTCATTGTGGATGAATACCAGCTTTTTGAAGCCAAGTCTATTGGCGCGGATTTAATTCTTTTAATCGCAGCCTGTCTTGAACCATCTGAGGTAAAAGCACTTAGTGAAAAGGCACATGATCTTGGAATGGAAGTTCTTTTAGAAGTTCATAATTCTGAGGAGCTGGCACAAAGTTTGTGCGATACAGTCGATATAGTGGGCGTAAACAACCGGAATCTTAAAACTTTTGAGACCTCCATTCAAACTTCCATAGATTTAAGTACACAAATTCCTGATTCATTTGTTAAAATATCTGAAAGTGGTCTGAGTGATGCAGAAACTATTTTTGAGCTGTTTAATTATGGCTTTAAAGGATTTTTGATCGGAGAAACATTCATGAAAACAGAAAATCCGGGAGCAGCGCTGGTAGCATTGCAAAATAATTTATTACGAATTGGTAACAGTAACCCTCACGTTGTATGAAAGTTAAAGTTTGCGGAATGCGCCAGCAAGGCAACATTGAAGAATTGATAGCATTGCAGCCAAATTTCATTGGATTTATATTTTCCGAAAAATCCCCTCGTTTCGTAGGTAATGATTTGGACGCGAATTTTGTTAAAAGCATACCGAACACAATCAAGAAGGTTGGGGTGTTTGTGAACGCAAGTCCGGGATATATTCTGGATACTGTTAAGAAATATGATTTACAGTACGCTCAGCTGCATGGAAATGAGCTCCCGGACATGTGTCGGAGCATTCGTCAGAAGGGCGTCAATATCATTAAGGCGTTCTCAATACATGACCAGTTTAACTTTGCTATGCTGAACAATTACAAATCATTTTGTGATATGTTTTTGTTTGACACCAAAGGAGATAATCCGGGAGGAAATGGAAAAGCATTTGACTGGAGCCTTTTGAAAAGATATGACAACGAAAAACCGTTTTTCCTGAGCGGAGGAGTAGGTTTGGAAAATATAGATGAAGTGATTGCTTTGTCCAAAACACTGCCTATCTACGGAATTGATGTAAATAGTATGTTTGAAACAGAACCGGGTGTGAAAGATATTTCAAAATTAAAGATACTATTCGATAAGGTAAGGGTTAAAAAAGGGGAACAGGCAGAAGCATAAACTTATGGAAACAGTACAAGAGAAAAATGCATATCAGGCAAGCAGCCAGGGGTATTACGGAACATTTGGCGGTGCTTTTATACCGGAAATGTTATATCCTAATGTAGAAGAATTGCGTGAAAATTATCTTCAGATCATTTCAGCGCCTTCTTTTAAAAAGGAATATGATGACTTACTTAAAAATTATGTAGGTCGCCCAACGCCTCTATACCACGCTAACCGACTTTCAGAAAAGTACGGAACGAACATATATCTGAAACGTGAAGATCTGTGTCATACCGGAGCCCATAAAGTCAATAATACAATCGGACAGATTTTATTGGCTCAAAAACTTGGTAAGAAACGTGTTGTAGCAGAAACCGGCGCAGGACAGCATGGTGTGGCTACGGCTACGGTTTGTGCACTGATGGACATTGAATGTATCGTCTACATGGGCGAGCTGGATATTGAACGTCAGGCTCCGAATGTTGCCCGTATGAAAATGCTTGGGGCAGAAGTAAGACCGGCAACATGCGGTTCAAGAACGCTGAAAGATGCTACAAACGAGGCTATGCGCCACTGGATAAATAATCCTGTTGACACCCATTACATCATCGGTTCTGTGGTTGGACCTCATCCATATCCGGATATGGTCGCTCGTTTTCAATCGGTTATTTCAGAAGAAATAAAATGGCAGCTGAAAGAACAGACGGGTAAAGAAAATCCTGACTATGTCATTGCATGTGTAGGCGGAGGCAGTAACGCCGCTGGTGCATTTTACCATTATCTTGACGATCTTGACACAAAATTAGTAGCTGTTGAGGCGGCTGGACAAGGCATCAGTTCCGGACATTCGGCAGCGACGACAGCTTTGGGCACGCCGGGAGTTTTGCATGGAAGTCGTACGATATTGATGCAAACTGAAGACGGGCAGGTGGTAGAACCTTTCTCTATTTCTGCTGGTTTGGATTATCCTGGAATCGGTCCTCAGCATGCATATCTTTATGAAAGTGGCAGAGGCACCTTTTTATCCGCTACGGACGAAGAAGCCGTTGCAGCAGCTTTTGAACTTACAAAACTTGAAGGGATTATTCCTGCATTGGAAACTTCTCATGCCTTGGCTATTTTAAACCGTTTAGGAGCTACGACCAGCGAAACTGTGGTCATTAACCTTTCTGGACGTGGTGATAAGGATATGGCAACTTATATGAAATACATTAACTAAATAGATACTGGCTATTAGCCAACAGGATTCCGGCGGAGAGAGCTAATCCTAAAAGCTAATAGCCAACAGCTACTTTAAATATTATTAACAATGGCTACACTGGCATTACCGGAAGTTTTTGAAATGCGTCTTAAAGTGCAAGAGCTTGAAAAGAAAGTAAACTCTGGCGACCTATCCTTATTTGAAAGATGCGAAATTGAAGATGAAATTCTAGAATTGAAAGAACAACTTGGAGAATTTGACCGTCTGAAATTCAGTGATGAGGGTGAATGTTTAAATTGCTCAGCATAAATAACTTTTAATACTCAACGCAATCATGATCGTATTGTAACCACTACTATTGATTGTACGATGAACACACGCACACTATTCACAGTTGGCCATTCCAGCCATCCGCCGGATTATTTTCTGGAACTGTTACAACATTACAAAATCACTTGCCTAATCGACGTCAGAAGCGTTGCGGCCAGTGCCTACAACCCCCATTTTAATAAAGAGCCGCTCACAGCTTTTTTAAAGAACAGCGGTATCACCTATCTGCATTTTTCGAAAGAATTCGGCGCCAGACATACTGATCCCCAGCTTCTTGATCCTGATGGAAAAGTTGATTTCGAAAAAGTTAGGAATTCAGATCATTTCAAAGAAGGCATCCAAAGATTAACGCAGGGCCTGGAAAACGGTTTCACGATCGCTCTGATGTGTTCAGAGGCGGATCCTTTGGACTGTCACCGCTTTTCTATGATTTCAAGTGCTCTGGCCGAAAAAGGATTTGATGTAAATCATATCCTCAAAGACAAATCTCTCGCTTCAAACGAACAGCTTGAAAAGGCTCTTTTCAAGAAATTTTACAAGAAACTGCCTGTTCCTACTGTGTTTGAACCTAATATCACAATTCAGGATCAAATCAGAACTGCATACCGTCTAAAAAATCAGGAGATCGCTTTTTCTCCATACACACACAACACTGATGAAAATTTATGATCAATTTATTCACCATTGGTTTCACCAAAAAGCCAGCGGAAACATTCTTTAAATTGTTAAAGGATTCGGATATCAAACGACTCGTCGATACACGGATCAATAATGTTTCCCAACTCTCAGGTTTTGCAAAAGGATCTGATCTGCAATTCTTCGCCAGGGAAATTGGCAATATTTCCTATGACCACAACCTGGATTTCGCGCCGACAAAGGAACTTCTATACCTGTACCGTACAAAAAAATTAAGCTGGAATGAATATGAAACGGAGTATCTGAACTTGCTCGATATCCGTAAAATTGCTCAAAAAATCAACGTCGAAAATCTTCACCAGAATTGCCTGTTATGCAGCGAGCACAAACCTGACAAATGCCACCGCAGGTTGCTTGCTGAATATTTGAAACAGGTAAGAAATGATATCCAAATCACACACCTGATCTGATCACGGTAAGGTGACAATTCGTTTTGTCTGTTTAGCCAATTCTATAAAAGAAGGGGGAAGGTGCCTGGCAGGCATCGAGCTAAACAATAACAATGAGCCTATCATTGGAAAAAATGGCCCGAAATGGATACGTCCGATATGCAACACACAGCACGGTAAAATTTATACGCACTGGGTAACACATATTAAATTGCTGGATATTGTCGAGATAGAATCAACCGGTATTCCTGTTAAACCATCTTACCAATCAGAGAATATTTTCTTTAAAGACGAACAGTTAAATGTCGTCGGAAGGTTTAACCGAAATGGCTTAAACAAGCTGGTCGACAATAGATATTATATTTTTGGAAATTGGGGAAAAGCACTTTCAACGGATGAAATTGTCTTTCTGGATCATTCGCTGGTACTTTTGCGCGTCAATGAGTTTCAGGTGACTGAAAAGATTAATCCCGATGACCCAGGTAAGAAAAAAATTCGTTTACAGTTTTCATACAATGAAACGAAATACGATTTTCCGGTAACGGATCCTGTATTTTCACAACTTTACACCAACAACCCTGCAATTTTAAATGTGATCGGCAGCTTATATTTATGCGTTTCGATAGGTATAAATTTCAATGGCTGGTATTATAAGCTAGTGGCCGGAATTATTCCCGGTCCGCCTTAATTCAAATTATAATTATAAATTGCTTAACTTTTAATTTAACCTAAATAATAAACCTATTCAAAATGAAATACATTTCTTTATTTTTAGCCGGTTTTCTACTTTTTGGAACAATCGCTTACGCAAATTCGGATAAAAAAACAGCTCCTAAAAAAATGCTTCGCCACGCCGTATTATTTAAATTTAAAGACTCTGCCACGCCGGCACAAGTAAAAGAAGTTGAAGATGCGTTTCGCAAACTTCCATCAAAAGTGAAAGAAGTGAAAGGTTTTGAATGGGGAACGAACAATAGCCCGGAAGGACTTAGCCAGGGTTTCACACACATGTTTTTCGTATCTTTTGACAGCGAAGAAGGGCGCGCAGCTTACCTGCCTCATCCAGACCACAAAGCATTTGTGAAAGTTTTGGAACCGCATTTAGATAAAGTTTTAGTGATCGATTACTGGACACAGGAATGAACAGAATAGTTAATCTTTTTAATACAAAACCAACAAGCCAGCCCGGCGAGGGGCTGCTTAACGTTTATTTCACAGCAGGTTTTCCGGAACTGAACGATACCACAAAAGTGCTGGACGCCTTGCAGGATGGCGGCGCAGATCTTGTTGAAATCGGAATGCCGTATTCAGATCCGGTTGCTGACGGGGAAACCATTCAAAAAAGCAATGAAAGAGCTTTGGACAATGGTATGACTGTAAAGCTTCTTTTTGATCAGTTGCAGGATATGCGCAAAACGCTTACTATTCCTGTTTTACTTATGGGTTATATCAATCCTGTCATGCAGTTTGGAGTTGAAAATTTCTGCAAGAGATGCGCAGAAGTTGGTGTCGACGGACTTATTCTGCCGGATATGCCGATGGATGTTTATCTGAATGAATACAAATCCATTTTCGATGCGTATGGAATTCTGAACATCTTCCTGGTAACACCTCAAACTTCGGAATCGCGTATCAGACAGATTGATCAGGCTAGTGAAGGATTTATTTATACTGTTTCTTCTGCCAGCGTTACAGGCTCGAAAAGCGGCGTAAGCACAGATATGGAATCTTATTTCAACCGCATCAATGCGATGAATTTGAAAAATCCGCGCCTGATTGGTTTTGGTATCAAGGATAATGCAACCTATGTGAAGGCTTGTCACTATGCTCAGGGCGCCATCATCGGCAGTGCATTCATACGCGTTTTGGAAGAAAGCAAAGACCTCGAAAATGATATTCGCCAGTTTGTTCAGGAAATAAAAAATCCAGCTTCAGTGACAATGGACGCCTGATATTTCCAGAAAACATTGGCATCAATTTTTTAACAAACAATCCGGCAGGCGGGTTGTTTGTTTTTTTGTTTGGAGCCTATGAAAACTTATTCAAAAATTGTAGCGCTGGTGCTTTTCACCTGTGTTTTTACCATTTCGAAAGCACAATTTCGACTTGATCTCGAAGGCGGAATTATTCCGGGTACCAGCTATAATAGAGTCCGTATTCCAAGTATTGGCGGAACGCAAGTAAATTTATCAAAAGATCTTAATAGTAATAACAAAGTTTTTTACCGTATCAGGTTGGGATATACTTTTGCGAAACGACATAACATTCTGCTTTTATATGCCCCTCTGACATTGAAATACAATGGGAGTTTTGACCGAAACATAAACTTTAACGGTCAGAATTTTGCTTCAAATACTCCTGTGGATGTTTTCTATAAATTTAATTCTTACCGATTGACTTATCGATATAATTTCATCGAGCAAGGTCGCTGGCAGGTGGGAGCGGGGTTAACAGCCAAAATACGCGATGCTGATATCCGTTTCAAAAACGAGTTCTTGGACACACATTATGACAATGTCGGATTTGTTCCCATCATTAATTTCTATGCTCGTTACAAGCCTAATTACCATTGGTCATTCATCGTTGAGGGTGACGCTCTTGCAGCGAAACAGGGACGCGCGGAAGATATTTTCGCCGGCACCAGCTATCAGATTAATTCGTCTCTGGGAATAAAACTCGGATATCGTGTATTGGAAGGTGGGGCAGATAATGATAAAATCTACAATTTCAACTGGGTGAATTATATCAGCGCCGGAATTCTGGTTTCGCTTTAAAATCTTTCAAATTAGCATAAAAAAGATTATATTAGTACGCTCTATGGTCGGCGGAGGAAATCGTACTTTTTGCTTTGTAAAATCGTTACCATAGTAATCAATACAATCCCAAATCCTATGGCGGCTTTTACACCAGTGATGGAAGGACTTCTCCTTCGTATTCAGGAATACCGGCAAAAATATTATCAGAACCAGCTTTTGAAAGGTATCATCTTTTCAGCGGCGCTGCTGATGAGCGTATATCTCATATTTAATACACTTGAATACTTTGGACGTTTCAGTTCCGGTGTCCGGGGAACCTTGTTTTTCGGATTTCTGGCCGTGCTGATGTTTTCGTTTTTCCAATGGGTAATTCAGCCGCTGATACATTTATTCGGCCTTAAAAGGCCTCTTTCGGACGAAGATGCTGCCTTGCAAATCGGCCAATATTTTCCAGAAGTTGGTGATAAGCTCCTGAATACTTTACAGCTCAGAAATCTTTCCGGAACGCAGTCTGACCTTATCGAAGCCAGTATCCGCCAAAAATCAGGGCAGCTGCTGATCGTAAAATTTTCAGATGCAATACGATTTAACGAAAACAGAAAATGGATTAAATATGCCATTTATCCGTTGGCGGCGATAGGAGTCATCTTACTCTTTAATCCCTCATTTTTCACTTCCAGCTCCGACAGGATCATCCATTTTCAGAAAAATTATACTTACGCGCCTTTTTCTTTCCAATTGGAAAACAAGAATTTGAAGGCTTTTCGTAATGAAGATTTTACTTTGAAGTTAAGGCTGAAAGGTGACGCCTTGCCAAAAGATGTGTATCTGGTACAAAATGGAACGCGTTTCAAACTCAATCAGGAAGGTAATCAGCAGTATTCCTATATTTTTAAAAATATCCAGCGTGAAGTTGCTTTTTCTTTTGAAGCTGCCGGATTTCTTTCGGACGAGTACAAGCTAACTGTGATTGAGCGTCCTTCATTACTTTCGTTTGATGTAAATCTGCATTATCCCGCCTACTTACATAAGCCTTCGGAAGGTTTGAATAATGTCGGTAATTTGTCAATTCCGGAAGGCACAACGGTTGAATGGAACTTCAATACCTCGTCAACAAATTCACTGGCCATCCGCTTTGAAAATGATTCTCTCTTATACAAAGCTTCGGAGAACGATGACGAAGGATTTCAGGTAACAAAACGATCAGTCCGCCGCTCTGCACAATATCAAATTCAGCTTAAAAATGATGAAGCTGCCAATTCCGACAAGATTGGCTATTATATCAATGTGATCCCTGATAAGTTCCCTGTCATGTCTCTGGAAAATTTCCAGGATACGACCATGTATAATTATCTTGTTTTGGGCGGCTCGATAAGCGACGATTATGGTTTCTCACAATTGAAATTGTTCTATTCAGTGCAGCGGGAAAATGAGAAGAAAGGATCAGCTCCAAAATCCATCCCGATCCCATTTAACAAAACGGTTAACACACAAAGCTTTTATTTCCAGTGGTATGTAGACAGCCTTAAACTGGCTCCGGGAGACAAGATTGAATACTTTGCTCAGGTGTGGGATAATGACGGCGTAAACGGTGCAAAAAGTGCCCGTTCCAGGTCTATTCAGTTCACTGTTCCGTCGCAGGATCAGCTCGAAGCCGAGATTCGTAAGTCTGAGCAGAATACAGAAAATCAGATTGAGTCAGCAATGAAAAAAGCGCAGAGCCTTGAAAAAGATCTGACTGCTTTGGATGACCGTTTGAAAAGTAACAAGGAGCTCGATTTTAAAGAAAAAAAACAAATTGAGGAAGTCCTGAAAAAGCGTGAGGAGCTGATGAAAGAACTTCAGTCCCTGCAGGAGAAAAACCAGGCAATGAATGAAAAATCCAAACAGTTTAGCCAGCAAAGCCCGGAGCTTCAGGAAAAACTGGATCAGCTTCAGAAACTGATGAAGGAGCTTATGGATAATGATACGGATAAACTTTATAAAGAACTTCAGAAACTGCTAGATCAGAAGAAAAGCGAACGGATGTCCAACACGCTAGATAAACTGAAAAACAAAGAACATAACCTGGAAAAGGAACTTGAACGTACCATGAAGCTCTTTAAGCAGATGCAGATGGAACAGAAAATGGAAAATCTGGTTGACAAGCTTGACAAACTAGCGGACAAGGAAGAAGAATTGGCGGACAAATCTCAACAGAATGATAAAAACAATAATTCTGAGGACAAAAAAGGTAAGAATGAAGATCTGAAAAAGGAGCAGGAAAAAATTCAGGAAGAGTTTGATAAGGCAAAGGAAAATGCCAAGGAAATAGAAGAGTTGAGTAAGGAGCTCGAACAGCCCATTGACCCAAAAGAGGAAGAGCAAAAAAACGCCTCTGAGCAGATGAAAGAAGGTAAGGAGCAACTCGCCAAGCAGCAGAATTCAAAAGCGGCTCAGGCCCAGAAAAAAGCAGCCAAGTCGATGCGGGAAATGTCTGAGTCGATGATGGAAGCCATGGAAGCGCAAGAGGCTGAGCAGATGCAGGAAGATATGGATGCGTTGAGAGATATTCTCGAAAACCTTATCACTTTATCTTTTGATCAGGAAAAACTGATGAAAGATTTTCGTGGTGTGAATCTGCAGGATCCACGTTTTGTAAAACTTGGCCAGCAGCAGTTGAAACTGAAAGACGATGCGAAAGTTGTTGAGGATAGCCTTTATGCACTAGCCAGTCGCGTTGTACAGATTCAGTCCTTTATTACCCGGGAATTGAATGACATGAAGCAATACATGGACGAAAGCGTTAAAAGTATTAAAGACAGAAATATCAATGTAGCTACATCGAAGCAGCAGTTTTCTATGACCTCGATGAATAATCTCGCTTTAATGCTTAGCGATGTTTTCAAACAAATGCAGCAGCAAATGGCAATGGCAATGCCGGGGCAGGGTAAAGGAAAAAAGGGCAAACAGAAGGGTGAACAGCCGGGAATGGGTGAGATGCAGGAAAAGCTGAACGGGAAAATCAAACAGCTTGGATCCGGTAAAGAGGGGCAGGGTAATATGTCCGAACAACTGGCAAGAATGGCAGCTGAACAGGCGATGATCAGGAAGATGGTGGAGGCTATGAAGGACGCTCAAAAGGGAACGGAGGCTGGAAAAATGTTTGGACAAGAATTGCAGGAGATCATCGATAAGATGGACGAGAACGAAACGGATCTTGTTAACAAACGTGTTACACCTGAGTTAATGAAACGAAATAAGGAAATCACTACCAGATTACTTGAGTCTGAAAAAGCAATGAAAGAACAGGACGAGGACGAGCAACGTAAGGCGCAAACGGCCAAGGAAACGCCTCGTCAGCCGCCTGCAGCTTTCGAAAAATACATTCAGGAAAAAGAAAAGCAGACAGAACTTCTTCGCACGATACCACCTACGTTTTCTCCTTTCTACAAAAGAGAGGTCGACACTTACTTCCGCAAATACCAGGCAAAGAACTGATTGCTTCAATCAAGTGTTACTATCTAACCTATTTTGAGATTCGTTCTGATTCTTAAAATAGGTTAAAAACAGCCTAAAACAGGCAGTTAATTAAATCGTAATTAGATACTTACTACCTTTGCACCAAATTTTCTTTTTGATTTGTTGAAAATCGAATCGTTTTTGTGGTATAACTCATTATAATACAGTCATTTCTGAATTAAAGTATGCTTAAATTTTTCTCGGAGGAGATTGATTTTAAACTCCCATTTCCGCTCAAAACGACGAAATGGATTAAAACTATCTCTGAATCAGAGGGTTATGAATTAGTTAACCTGAATTATATCTTCTGTACTGATGATTACTTATTGGAAATCAATAAACAATATCTGGATCACGACTATTATACAGATATTATAACGTTTGATAACAGTGAGGAAGAAGGAAAAATTGAAAGCGACATTTATGTAAGTGTTGATCGTGTGCGAGAGAACGCTGTTGAGTTTGGCGCCGACTTTGAATCTGAATTGCGGCGCGTCTTGATACACGGCCTCTTACATTTAATGGATTATACCGACACTAGTGAGGAACTAAAGGCCCAGATGCGAGCGAAGGAAGATGAATGTCTTTCACTTTTTTAAATATTTCCACGTGGAACACTTTTGAAATTTTTCAAAATTTCACGTTTCACAACATTTGAGAAAAACTTAAAATTATGTTTCAAGAATATGATGTAATCGTAGTAGGAGCTGGCCATGCCGGTTGTGAGGCAGCTGCGGCAGCTGCAACGATGGGCTCCTCCGTTTTACTCATTACAATGAATATGCACACCATAGCGCAGATGTCCTGCAACCCGGCCATGGGTGGTGTTGCCAAAGGTCAAATTGTGAGAGAGATTGATGCACTGGGCGGGCAGTCAGGAATTGTCAGCGACAAGACGATGATCCAATTCCGAATGCTGAACCTGTCCAAAGGTCCTGCCATGTGGAGCCCACGTTGTCAAAGCGACCGGATGATGTTTGCCCTGGAATGGAGGTCTATTCTGGAGAACAATCCTAATGTGGATTTTTGGCAAGATACCGTGAAGGAAATTTTACTGGACGGCGATAAGGTCAGCGGAGTTAAGACTAGTCTGGGAATCGAAATCAAATCGAAATCTGTCGTCTTAACCAACGGTACATTTTTGAATGGACTTATCCATATTGGTGAGAAAAACTTTGGTGGAGGCAGAACAGGAGAAAAAGCTGCGACCGGAATTACTGAACAATTGATTACCCTAGGATTTGAAACCGGACGAATGAAAACCGGAACGCCGCCGAGAGTAGATGGAAGATCTTTGGACTACTCAAAAATGGAAGAACAACCCGGAGACGAAAATCCGGCTAAATTTTCCTATAAAGACACTAAGAAACTGACCAAGCAACGTAGCTGCTGGATAACCTATACCAACAACGAAGTACACGAAGTCTTGAGAACAGGTTTTGAAAAATCTCCCATGTTCTCTGGCCGGATTAAAGGTCTTGGTCCACGATACTGTCCATCTGTTGAAGATAAGATCAACCGCTTTGCAGACAAAGATCGTCATCAGATTTTCGTAGAGCCGGAAGGGTGGGATACGGTTGAAGTCTATGTGAATGGTTTTTCAACTTCTCTTCCGGAAGATGTACAATATGCTGCTTTGAAAAAAATCCCTGGATTTGAAAATGTCAAAATGTTCAGGCCAGGTTATGCGATCGAGTATGATTACTTCCCACCGACACAATTGAAATCAACGCTTGAAACGCACCGGATTAAAAACCTGTTTTTTGCTGGACAAATTAACGGAACGACGGGTTATGAGGAAGCAGCTTGTCAGGGTTTGATGGCAGGGATAAATGCACACAGAAATGTAAATGCTCTTGAGCCATTTGTTCTCAAAAGATCCGAAGCATACATCGGCGTCTTAATCGATGACTTGATTAATAAAGGTACTGAGGAGCCCTATAGAATGTTCACCTCGCGTGCAGAATACAGAACCTTGCTTCGCCAGGACAACGCTGATATTCGTCTAACAGAAAAAGGCTTTGAAATCGGTTTGGCAGATCAGGAGCGACTTGACAATGTTCGCAAGAAAGTGGCGCAGGTTGAAGAGATAATCTCAGAATTTAACGGACACAAATTACAGCCAGAAGAGATAAATCAAGCACTGGAGGAATTAGGCTCTGCACCCATTAGAGAGAAAACTTCTGTAACACAATTACTGAAGCGTCCGCAGATCACCATTGAGAAAATTTCAAATGCGAGTCTTGCCATTTCCTCATTACTTGAAAAGTATGAAGAAGACACGCTTAAGCAGGCGGAAATCCATGTTAAATACGATAGCTATATTGAAAAAGAAAAGCTGCTGGTAGAAAAAATGAATCGCCTGGAAGACCTGAATATTATCGAAACTTTCAACTACGATATTGTTACATCGTTATCCTTTGAAGGGCGGGAAAAACTAAAAAGAACCAAACCTTCAACCATAGGGCAGGCATCAAGAATTAGTGGTGTCAGCCCTTCGGATATCTCGGTGCTCATGTTATTTATAGGAAGATAAATGTCTCTAGAAACTTTAATTGAATGCCCGGTTTGCAATGGTAATAGCTTCAACAATTTTTTAAATGTTGATGACTATACCGTAACAAAAAAAGAATTTACAATCCAGCAATGTAACAAATGTTACTTCCTGTTCACCAACCCACGCCCTGATCTGAATTCGATTGGTGCCTATTACCAATCCGAAGAATACATCTCGCATCATGACGACTCAAAAGGGTTGATGAACAAGGTCTATACTTCGGTGAGAAATTATACCATCAAGAAGAAGATTGAGCTGATAGGAACGCTTTCTCCCAGGCAAGGAAAGCTTTTGGATATCGGTTGTGGAACCGGCAATTTTTTGCAGGCTGTAAAGCAGGCCGGATGGGAAACTTACGGTACCGAACCAGATGCAGAAGCCAGAAAATTGGCGTCTCAGCGAGCAGGCCTAAGCGTTTTTGAGACTATAAATGCCAAAGAGCTGGAGGAAAAAAAGTTTGATATAATCACTCTTTGGCATGTTCTGGAACATGTCCATTTGCTGAACGAAACGATTGACTGGTTGTCAGACCACATGAATGATCACGGTAAAATCATTATCGCTGTTCCCAATCCACAGTCCGCTGATGCTATCAATTATGGAAGGTTTTGGGCGGCCTACGATGTGCCGAGACACCTATATCATTTCACGAAAGCAACCATGGCTCTACTGGCAAAAAAGCATCAATTAAAGATTGATGATATACAGCCGATGTGGTTCGACTCCTTCTATGTAAGCATGCTGAGTACAAAATATAAGGATAAAAAAATAAACCTGTTAGATAGTGTTAAGACTGGGCTGAAGTCTAATTTAAGGGGTCATTCCAGCTCATATGAGAGCCTAAATACCTCCAGCCTCATTTACGTCATTTCTAAAATTTAACTAACTGTAAAACCTATAACAGCCCTCAATACATTGTTTCGTATTGAGGGCTTTTGCTTAAAATATTAAACTATGTTCAAGAAGTATTTCTTACCGATTGCTTGTCTTTTTTTACTCGCAAAATGTGCGCAACAGGTAGCTCCAACCGGGGGTAAAAAAGATATAATTCCCCCTGATTTAATTGAAAGTGATCCGCCAAATCGTACACTGAACTTTAAGGGTAGCAGGATCTCCCTGTTCTTTGACGAGTATGTTGTGATAGATAATATTACACAAAAACTGATCATTACGCCTGAGGCAGAAAACCCTTACACCTTCAAACAAAAAGGCACTTCAATTGAATTAAATTTTAAAAAACAATTCGAAGACAGCACCACCTATACGCTCAATTTTGGCGACGCGATCAAGGATTATGCAGAAAAAAACCCTGCGAAAAATTTGAAACTGGTATTTAGCACCGGAAGTTCTCTGGACTCCGGACGGGTTTATGGAACCGTAAAAGACCTCCGTTCCAATAAGCCAATTTTTGACGCACTCGTAGGCTTGTATCCAATAAGTGATACCCTCAATATTGTGAAACAAAAACCATTCTATTTTTCAAGAACAGATAGCAGTGGTGTTTTTTCCATCGAAAACGCCCAAATAAAAAACTATCGATTGTTCGCGATTGATGACAAAAACCGCAATCTTTTATACAATGCAAAAGATGAAAGGATAGGCTTTTTAGAAAAACCCGTGAACGCTGGCTCCGATTCGTTGAACTATAATGTCTCACTTTTTTTATCCGATAATACACCATTTCGTGTCCAGCGAACGATACCAAAGGTCAATAATTACACGGTTGTTTTTAATAAAGGAATTGAAAAAGTAGGCGTAAATTTCATGAATAAGGATACACTGCCCTACATTGTTGAGAACAATCAGCAACTAAAATTCTTCAATATCCAACCACATCCGGATACTACCTATATTAGAATGACTGTAACCGATTCGCTCGGGAAAACTGCGGAGGATACTATAAAAGTCTCATTTCTGCAGCAGCGCGGAAAGGAAAGACAAAAAGATCCATTTACCATGACGTCTCTTCCAGCTCAAAATAAACCCCTTGCAAAGATCTTTGATTACGAACTTCAGTGGAGTAAACCGGTGGGTTTTATTGACGATAAAAAGATCCAATTAATCAGCGATAGTTTAACAAAAGAACCGCTAAGCAATTTTAAATGGGCCTGGAATAAATACCATAATCAAATTAAAATTAGCGCAAAATCAACCGCTAAGGATAGTATAAAATGGGATATACCAAAGGGAAGTATACTAAGCATTGAAGGCGATACACTTGCAAAAATGCTTATTAAACATAAGGTATTGAATGAAGAGGATTATGGTCTGCTGCGCGGCGCTGTGATCGGTGCTGATTCTTCCACCCACGTCATTCTTGAACTGGTTGATCAGGAATATAAAATCCTTCAGTCACTATACACCACTCCTTATACATTTCGGCATATCCCTCAAGGAAATTATTTTCTAAGGCTCATTATAGATACTAATAATAACAGGAGATGGGATACGGGGCTGCCAAGTGACAACCGACAGCCGGAAAAAATTTATTATTTCTCGGAAAAGCTACTCATAAAGGCAAATTTTGAAATAAACGACACCAATTTTGACTTGTCCACACTCAAATAATAAATATTTCTTATACACTAAGTGTGGATAACTATGTTGATATCTCAAAAAACCTGTGGGTAAATACCAAAATTTTGTTAACAATTATGTGGATAACCCAGTATTTGTGTGGATAAAAATCAAGTTTAAATTCTAAAGTGTATAATCCACATCTAAAATGAAGTTAACACTACGTTAATACACTGTAGAGAATGTGTATAACTTTTAAAGGGGTAGAGCAGGAGTTACCAACAACAAGATGTCTATAAATAATTTCTTACCTTGTGACTCAACAACTTAAATGTGGACAAATTTAAAAACTGCAGTGGATAAACCCTAACAGTTATCCACAAAATGTGGATAACTGTGTTAATCTACAGTGGAAAAGATAGTTATATACATATCCACAGTGCTAGAGAATAATAATAATTAAAAAAGAATTTTTTTTATCTATTATGAAAAAGGGTTTAAGTGGTTTATTGATTTATATATTTTTTTCCGGGGCGGCGTCCGCGGCCTGGGCGCAGGGTGAAAAAGAAATGGCCGAGGAGTACTTCAAAAAGGATGACTGCCCAAAGGCGCTGACCTATTATACTGCACTTTTAAAGACAGGATATGATAAAGGCAATTTGAAAAATTACACGAGCTGTATCATAAAGACAAAAGGCTGGAATGAAGGTGAGCAGTTCTTTAAAAAACAAATAAAGAGCGATGCCCTCAATTCTGCCTGGTACTACATGTCCTGGGCTGCCATGTTAAACGGACAGGGAAAGGCTCAGGAAGCAGAGAAGAAGAATGAACAGGCATTGAATGCTTCGGGTCTGCGAATTGATCTGAAGCGGGATATGGCCGATGAATTTCGATCTACTGGCCAACCCGAATGGGCTAAAAATGCGTTGATGAGTGGAAGGGAAGTTTCTAAACGTAACGATTTGTTCCAGCTGGAGCTAGCCAGTGTTTATCGGGATTTGAATGATCCTGAGAAAATGATTGATGAACTGCTATCTTATGGTACCAGGTATCAGAATATCGAAGTCGTGCAGAATATGCTTCAGGATTTTACCAAGGACGAGAAGGAACAAGTGCTTTTAGAAAAAGTGCTTTATGACAAGATCCAGAAGTTTCCTAACGAAGGATTTTATAATGAGCTTTTGATCTGGTATCAAATTCAGAAAAAGGACTTTTATAAAGCATTTATACAAGAAAGGGCACTGGACAAAAGATTCAAGCATAACGGTACCCGCCTTTATAATCTCGCAATGCTGGCTCTGCAAAATGAGGATTATGTTAATGCCGGAGCGATTTTTGATCACTTGGTCAAGGAATATCCAAAGGGACAGCTCTATCCGGTTGCCCGCAGAATGGCCATTTTTTCGAGGGAAGAGCAGGTGAAAAATACTTATCCAGTACGCAGGGAAGAGGTGCAAAAATTATTGGGGCAATATCAGCAGCTTGTTGATGAATTGGGTGTGAACGCAAGAACTGTTGAAGCACTACGGAACATGGCAACGCTGAATGCATTCTATTTGGATGATTTTAAAAAAGCTATCGATATCATGCAGATGGCTATTGAAGGCGGTAAACAGGAAAAGATGTTTGTCGATAAGTGCAAGCTGGACCTGGGTGATATTTATCTGCTTCAGGGTGAACCGTGGGAAGCGTCTCTGTTATATTCACAAGTGGAGAAATCTCAAAAAGACGATTTACTGGGTTATGAGGCAAAGCTGCGGAATGCTAAACTTCATTATTATAAAGGTGATTTTGCACTAGCCAAGGAAGTTCTTGATATTTTAAAGAAGGCAACATCCCGCGAAATTGCGAATGACGCCAACGAGCTGGGTTTGCTGATCATGGACAATACCGGACTGGACAGCAATGAAACTGCAATGAGGGAATATTCGGCGGTGGAACTTTTACTATTTCAGAATAAGAAGTATAATGCTATCGATACGCTGAAACATCTTTATAATAAATATCAAAATCATAGTTTGTCTGATGAAATTCTTTGGCTGACGGCTGAAACTTACATGAAACTTGACAGTAACCAACAGGCTATGGCGGCATTGAAATTGTTGTACTCAAAATATAGTGTAGACATTCTTGGTGATGATGCGTTGTTTGCGATGGCAAAACTTGATCAGGAAAAATTGAACAATAAAGATGAGGCAATGAAATTTTATCAAGAGTTGATGGAAAAATATCCGGGAAGTATTTTCGTCGCCGAATCACGAAAAAGATTTCGCTTGCTAAGAGGTGACGTTGTTAATTGAGAAGTTTTTAAGGTTGACCAAAAAAAGGAAGAGCGAGGCTAAAATTAGCTTCGCTCTTCCTTTTTAGAATTAAATATTTGCGAACCAATATGCAGTTCAATCCATTTACGAAAATCTCAGTCGCTTAATTATTCAATTTTATTGACCTAACTTACTAAATAGTAGTGATTTAAAGTCTGAATACACAGGATTTAATTTGATTGACTTTTTTTCAATGGAAAGGAGTAATCGCAGTCTTTCCGGAATTTCTACCGGTTTCCCCAATGTTTCTTCAACAAGATCAATAAATTTGGCTGGATGTGCTGTTGAGAGAAAAACGCCGGTAAAATTTCCGTCTGAATTTTTTCTGTATTCTTCAAGTCCGCGGTAGGCTATTGCTGTATGAGGACAAAGTAGATAATGGCTGTTTGAAAAAACTTCACGCATCGATTCCTGGGTTTCTTCGTCATTGAAAAAATAACCTGAAACTTTTTCTTTAACCAAATTCCAGTCGTCGCCGAAAAACCGCACCAGTCTGACAAAGTTGCTTGGGTTACCTACATCCATAGCGTTAGAAATTGTTTCGATCGACGCATGTGCTTCAAAGCTTCCTTCTTTAAGATATCTTGGAACTGAATTGTTCAAATTTGTAGAGGCAATGAAACGCTCAACGGGTAAGCCCATCCGATAGGCTAAAAGTCCTGCACTCAAATTTCCGAAGTTTCCGCTTGGTACTGAAAATACAATTGGCTTACCAAGTTTTTTCAGCTGCGCATAAGCTGCAAAGAAATAAAAAGATTGGGGAATAAGACGAGCAATATTTATCGAGTTGGCAGAAGCCAAATTAAATTTCTCGGTTAGTTCAGGATCTAAAAAAGCTTCCTTTACTAATTTTTGGCAATCGTCGAAAGTTCCGTCAACCTCTAATGCGGTAATATTATGGCCAAGCGTGGTAAGTTGTTTTTCCTGAATGTCGCTTACTTTACCACTTGGATAAAGAATTGTCACGGAAATTCCAGGAACTTTGAAAAATCCCTGAGCCACCGCTCCACCTGTATCTCCGGAAGTAGCAACCAGAATTTGAATTTCCTTTTTTGATTTTACTAAAAAATGAGACATTAGTGCTGCCATGAAGCGCGCACCAAAATCTTTAAACGCCATGGATGGACCGTGAAAAAGCTCTAAAACATAATCATCCGGCGTTATTTTTAGAATGGGAGCATCAAAGTCATATGAACTATGTATTAATTTTTCAATGTCTTCCTTGGAAATATCATCACCTAAAAGTGTGTTTGTTATTTCAACAGCAATTTCTTTAAAGGACTTATTTTCAATAGTATCTAAAAATTCCTGTGAAACCTTTGGAATACTTTCAGGCATGTAAAGACCATTATCCGGAGGTAAACTTCTGAATACAGCTTCTTCAAGTGATGCTTTTAGCGAAGCAGTTTTTGTACTATAAAATATCATTATATAAAAAATAAGGTCGCACTGAAAAGTACAAATTTACTTAAAATACCTGCGTGTCAGGTATCTTGGAAGTGTAATTTTGAGAAAAGTATCATAACTTGCCTTGTTAAAACAAGTATTAATTAAACAACTTTTTTGAGGTGCCATTATAGTTTTTGAACCTACAAGCTCTAAAAAAGATTATTGTAATACAGAAAAGTATAACGTGTCTTAAACGTTAAAAAATCTCATATATTTTTAATATAATTGATTCATTTTCAAATTAATATAATAGATGTCACAAGGACTTTTTAATGTTCCGGCTTTACGAAACGAGCCTGTTAAAAGTTATGCTCCCGGAACCCCGGAGAGAAGCGAATTGAAAAAGGCTTTGGAATACGCCAGGTCAAAACAGGTTGAGATTCCTCAATATATTGGGGGGGAAGAGATATTTTCTCAAAACAAAAAGCGTGTTTCCCCTCCTCATGATCATCAGCATACACTGGGATATTTTCATGAAGGAAATGCTGATGACGTTAAGAAGGCAATTGATTCGGCTTTGGAAGCACGGAAAACCTGGGCACTTATGCATTGGGAACAACGTGCTGCTGTTTTTTTAAAAGCTGCTGATTTAATCGCGGGACCTTATCGCGCGGAATTAAATGCTGCGACCATGTTGGGACAGTCGAAGAATGCCTATCAGGCGGAAATAGATTCAGCTTGCGAGATCATCGATTTTCTTCGTCTGAATGTAAATTTCCTTACTGATATCTATAAGCAACAGCCGGTATCTTCTGATGGTGTCTGGAATCGTATGGAATATCGTCCTTTGGAAGGATTTATTTTTGCTATTACTCCTTTCAATTTTACGGCCATTGCGGGTAATCTTCCTGCTGCTCCTGCGCTTATGGGTAATGTTGTGTTATGGAAACCTGCATTTACACAGGTTTATGCAGCCAATGTGATCATGAAAGTTTTTAAGGCGGCGGGACTTCCTGACGGCGTAATTAATATGATTCTGGCGGATGGCCCGGTGGCAGGTGATATTGTTTTTAAGCATGCTGATTTTGCCGGGATTCACTTTACAGGCAGCACAAAGGTTTTCCAGACAATCTGGAAAGAGATCGGTGAAAATATTGGTAACTATAAAACCTTCCCGAGAATTGTTGGAGAAACGGGTGGTAAGGATTTTGTATTAGCACATAAATCTGCAAATGCGAAGGCTTTGGCAACGGGATTAATCCGTGGTGCATTTGAATATCAGGGACAGAAATGTTCGGCGGCTTCGCGTGCTTATATACCTTCTAATTTGTGGGAAGAGGTGAAGGGATACATGTTGGCCGATCTGGCTGAGATAAAAATGGGAGGCGTGGAAGATTTTTCGAATTTTGTCAATGCCGTTATAGACGAAAAATCCTTTGATAAAATTGCCTCTTATATAGAAGGTGTAAAAAGCAACCCGGGAGATGCAGAAATTGTTGCAGGGGGAACGGTTGATAAGAGCAAGGGATATTTTATCCAGCCAACCATTATTAAAGCAGCAAAGCCAGATTATGTAACAATGTGTGACGAGATATTTGGGCCGGTACTTACTGTCTACGTATATGATGCTGATAAATTCGAAGAAATAATTCCGATTGTAGATTCGACTTCTCCCTATGCTTTAACGGGTGCTGTTTTTGCTCAGGATCGTTATGCGATTCAATATGCGACAGAACATTTGGTTAATGCTGCGGGTAACTTTTATATCAATGATAAGCCGACAGGGGCGGTAGTAGGTCAGCAACCATTTGGTGGAGCCCGTGCATCCGGTACCAATGACAAGGCAGGATCTGTATTAAACTTGTTACGCTGGGTTTCTCCACGTGTTATTAAGGAAACATTAGTTTCACCAGAAAACTACAAATATCCCTTCCTTTTGGAGTCATAATTGGATAATTTTTTTGAATAGTTTTAATACTTGAAGAATTTTCAATAATTTTTAAATTTTTCTTGCTCACCTCTTGCAGCAAGAAAAATTTTTTCTACCTTTGCAATCCCAATCGCAGACAGCGGAAACGAAAAGTGAGAGTGAAAGTTTGATTGGTACTGTTCTTTGACATGATGAGATAAACTAAAAGAGTAAGAAAAACTCGTTTAAGAAGATAACGTGGAATTTTTCGGGATTACCACAAAACAAAATTTACAATGGAGAGTTTGATCCTGGCTCAGGATGAACGCTAGCGGCAGGCTTAATACATGCAAGGCGAGGGGGCAGCAATGTCACCGTCGTACGGGTGCGTAACGCGTAT